>NZ_JAHUWK010000010.1 GCF_019219065.1 Duganella sp. sic0402
CTGAAGCGTTGTGTTCAGCAGCACAGAAGCGAGATTATGAAGCACTTGATTTATCTCGTCAACCCCTCGTTTCTACTTCGTTTTCGCTTTGCAGCGTATGCGTCGTTTCGCGAGGGACCGAACTATATCAAAGCCCCTCGAAGTTTGGCAAGCGCTTTTCGAGAAAAGCTTTCATGCCTTCTTTTTGGGCAGGCGTGCCGAAGGCGGAATGGAACAGGCGGCGCTCATAAGTCACACCTTCCGTCAGCGTGGTTTCAAAGGCGCGGTTGACCGCATCCTTGATCTGCATCGCCACCGAAACCGGCATCGCAGCGATCTGTTTGGCCACCGCCAGCGTTTCCTCGATCAGCTTGTCCGCCGCGATCACGCGCGATACCAGGCCAATACGTTCAGCTTCCGCCGCATCGATGGTGCGGGCGGTCAGCAGCATGTCCATGGCCTTGGCCTTGCCGATCGCGCGCGGCAAGCGTTGCGTGCCGCCGGCGCCAGGCGTCACGCCAACCTTGATTTCCGGCTGGCCGAACTTGGCGCTATCCGCCGCAATCAGGAAGTCGCACATCATCGCCAGCTCGCAGCCGCCGCCCAGCGCATAGCCGGCCACTGCGCCAATCACCGGTTTGCGGACGCGCAGGATATGTTCCCAGTTGCGGCCGATATAGTTGTCGCGATAAGTGTCAGGGTAGGTGTAGTCCGCCATGGCGGCGATGTCCGCCCCCGCCGCAAAGGCCTTCTCGCTGCCGGTCAGCACGATGCAGCCGATGGCCGGGTCGGCATCGAACTGATATAAGGCCTCGCCCAGCTCGTTCATCATATTGTCGTTCAGCGCGTTCAGCGCTTTCGGACGGTTCAGACGGATCAGCGCTACTTTATCGTGGACTTCAACGATCAGGTCTTCATACGGCATGTGTTCCTCCAGGTGGAATATTTACCGATTGATTGTAGCGCCTATCCCTTGCGCTGGTATGATTGAAATTTGGCAACCCGCACTAAAGAGCCTCCCATTTTTACCGCCTTCCGCAACGCGTTTCGCAGCGACGAGCTACTGCGCAACGGCGATTTCCGCCGCTATTGGTCCAGCGCCATCATCAACGGCTTTGGCAGCTACGTCAGCGCGCTGGCGATGCCGCTATGCGCGGTGCTGCTGTTAAAGGCGTCGCCAGCGCAGATGGGCATGATGGGTGCGGCCGCAGCCCTGCCCTTTGCGCTGCTGGCCCTGCCTGCCGGCGTTTTCCTCGACCGCAACCGCAAGCTGCCTATCCTATTGACGAGCAAGGCCGTGCAAGCCGCGACCTTGGCCAGCGTACCGCTGGCCTGGTGGCTGGGCGTGCTGACTGTGCAGTGGCTCTACGTCACCTCCTTCATTTCCGGCGCCTGCGGCGTGATCGGCGGCGGCGCCGAGGTGGTATTCCTGACCAATATGATCGGCCGCGACAAGCTGACCGACGCCCAGTCCAAGTTCACCGCCACCGATTCCGCCTCACGCCTGCTGGCGCCGGGCTTTGCCGGCGTGCTGATCCAATGGCTGACCGCACCGTATGCGGTGCTGCTGAACGCCTTCGGTTTTCTGGTGTCGATCGCCCTGCTGCGCAATGTGAAGGCCAGCGATCCCAAACCGCCGCCGTCCAACAAGCACCCGCTACGCGATATCCATGACGGCATCCTGTTCATCTGGCGTCATCCGCTGTTGCGCACGCTGGCCTGGGTGTCGGGCTGTTGGCATATGCTGTTCTACGGCTTCGCGGCGCTGCATGTGATTTTTGCCACCCGCGAGCTGGGCATGAGCGCCGGCATGCTGGGCGTGGCGCAGATGATCGGCGGCGTCGGCGTGCTGGCCAGTTCGCTGCTGCTCAAGCCGCTGACCAGGCGCTACGGCCCGACCGGCGCGATGTTGATCGGCATGGGCCTGTGTGCGTTTGCGTACACGGTGACGCCGCTGATTCCCGCCAATCTGTTCGGCTATCCACTGGCCAGCGCGGTAGCCTGCGCTACCATGTCCTTCTTCCTCGACTGCGGCGTGATGCTGTTCCTGATGCCCTACACCACGCTGCGCCAGAAAGTCACGCCGGACGAATACCTGGGCCGCATGGTGTCCACCATGCGCTTCCTGACCGTGTCGGTGGCGCCGCTGGGCGCACTGAGCGCCGGCTACCTGGGCGAGCATTTCAGCGTGCGCACCGGCCTGGCCTGCGTGGCGGTCGGCGGGATCGCATTGATGCTGATGCTGGCCCTATCGCCATCCGTGCGCCAAAAAAGCTGAGTAGACAGTAGGCTGACTCCGGTGTTCAACGAAGGAGTCAGCCATGTTCAAATCCATACTGTTGCCCACGGACGGTTCCGACCTGTCCGAAAAAGCCACTGCGACGGCGGTGGAATTCGCCAAGCTGCACGGCGCGCGGATTACCGCGATCACCGTCATCCAGCCACTGCTGATGCCATCGCTCGGCGATAGCGGCGCAATGATCAGCATCGACCAATACGAAACCGACATGAAAAATGCCGCCCGCCACCATATCGACAAGGTGGCGGCCGCCGCCAGCGCGGGCGGCATTCCGTTTGAGGGGATTATTGCGGCCTCGCCCAATCCCTATGAAGAGATTGTCGAAGCCGCCAAGAAGTACGGCTGCGACCTGATCATGATGGCGTCGCACGGACGCAGTGGCCTGAGCAAGCTGTTGATGGGCAGCGAGACGCAAAGCGTGCTGTCGCACACTTCGCTGCCCGTGCTGGTACTGCGTTAGAACTTCTTGGGCAGCAGCACCCAGACATTGCCGCGCTGTTTCATGCGGCCGGCATTCTCGGCCGCATCCGCGCCGAAGCCAAAGAAGTAATCGACACGGATGGCGCCGCGTATCGCGCCGCCCGTGTCCTGCGCCATCACCAGCCGCTGCAGCGGAATATCGCTGTTCGGCTGGGTGGTGGACAGGAAGACCGGCGCGCCTTGCGGCAGCTGGGTGGCGTCGATGGCGATCGAGCGCTGCGGCGTCAGCGGCACGCCCAGCGAACCTTTCGGCCCCACTTTCGGATCCGGCAAGCGCTCCTCTTTAAAGAACACATAGCTCGGATTCGCATTGAACAGCTCCTGCATGCGGGTAGGATGGCCGGCGATCCACGCCTTGATGCCCTGCGCCGACGCCTGCTCCACGGTCAGCTCGCCCTTCTCCACCAGGTATTTGCCGATCGATTTGTACGGATGGCCGTTCTGGTCCGCATAGGCCACCCGCACCGTCTCGCCGGTTTCGCTCAGCTGCACGCGGCCCGAACCCTGCACTTGCAGGAAGAAGGATTCGACCGGATCATCAACCCACAGCAGTTCCTTGCCAGCGAAGCTGGAAGATTCAATATCGGCGCGGGTCGAATAAGGCACCACCTTCTTGCCGACCACTTTGCCGCGCAGGCGCATGCCTTTCAGTTCCGGATAGACGCTGGCCAGATCGATGGTGACCATATCATCGGGGACTTTGTACAGCGGCGTCTGATACGGACCACCTTTTTTGCGCGAACCATGCAGCAGTGGTTCGTAGTAACCGGTCACCAGGCCATCGCTGGCGCCATCCGGCGCGATCACCTGATTCGGCTCCAGGAAGGTCTGGAAGAAATTGCGGATGGCTTTTTCATCGCTGGCGCTGACGCTGCGGGCGATGGTGCAAACTTCCTTCCACGCCGCCTGCCTGATCAGCACCGAGCATGACGCGGTGAACGCCGGCCAGGCCGCGCGCAGATCATCCTTTTCCCAGCCGGGCAGCGCAGCATAGGTGGCCGGCACCATTTGCAGCGCGCCCGGCTTCGGCGGTGGCGCTGGCTGGGCTGGCGGCGTGGGTGGCGTGGGTGGCGTGGGCTGAACCGGCGGCTGCGGCTGTACCGGTGGCACATTCGGCTGCTCGGGCGGCAGCGGCGTGGAAGTACAGGCGGCCAGCGCAAGCGCGACCAGACTGACCGGAACGAGTAGACTACGGCGTGGAGATAACATAAAGGATAACTATGTGGCTATTAATGGTGGAAGCGGGCGTGGCGTTCTTTCTGCTGGTGTTCATCGTCTGGTGGACCATGAAGGGCAAGAAGTAACTTAGTGCAGCGTGCGCGGCAACGACAGCACGAATTCAGGGATGTTTGCTTCAAACTGATGGCCGTCCTCGGCCACGCAGAAATATTCGCCGACCATCGAGCCTTGCGGCGTTTGCAGCGCGGCGCCGCTGGTGTACTCGAACTGCTCGCCCGGCTGCAGCAGCGGCTGGTGGCCGACCACGCCCAGGCCGCGCACTTCTTCAATATGGTTGTTGGCGTCCGTGATGATCCAATGGCGCGAGATCAGCTGCGCCGCCACCGTGCCGGTATTCTTGATCGTGATCGAGTACGTAAACACAAAATTCGTGCGCTCCGGGTCTGACTGATCCGGCAGGTACTGGGTCCTGACCGACACGGTAAATTCATAAGTCGACATCAACATTCCTCTATATAGCAAGCTTGGCGATCAGATATCGCCAAGCATCCATTGCACCTTAAATCGGCGCTCTGTGCAAGGACGGCGCGGCTGAAAACAGGCACAAGCGCCGCGACCAGCGTAAAATAACGCATCTTTTTTAATGCAAGCCCAAGGGCCAGCCCAAGCCATGACCACTTTCCGCATCGCTCCCAGCATCCTGTCCGCCGATTTCGCCCGCCTGGGTGAAGAGGTACGCAACGTCGTTACCGCCGGCGCCGACATCATCCACTTTGACGTGATGGACAACCATTACGTGCCCAACCTGACCATCGGCCCGCTGGTGTGCCAGGCGATCCGTCCGCATGTGGATGTGCCTATCGATGTGCACCTGATGGTCAAACCGGTGGACCGCATCATTCCGGACTTCGCCAAGGCCGGCGCCAACATCATCACCTTCCACCCGGAAGCCTCGGACCACATCGACCGTTCGCTGCAGCTGATCCGCGACCACGGCTGCAAGGCCGGCCTGGTGTTCAACCCGGCCACCCCGCTGAGCTATCTGGAACACGTCATGGACAAGATCGACATGATCCTGATCATGTCGGTCAACCCAGGCTTCGGCGGCCAGTCCTTCATTCCGCAGGCACTGAAGAAAATCGCTGAAGCGCGCCGCCTGATCGACGAATCCGGCCGCGACATCCTGCTGGAAGTGGATGGCGGCATCAAGATCGACAACATCGCTGCCGCCGCCGCTGCGGGCGCGGACACCTTCGTCGCCGGCTCGGCCATCTTCGGCCAGCCGGACTACAAGGCCGTGATCGACGCCATGCGCGCCAACCTGGCCAAGGTATAAGAGCATGAGCGTGCTGGCAGGCGTGCGCGCCGCAATCATCGACCTCGACGGCACCATGCTGGATACGATCCCCGACTTCCACGTCGCGATCAACGCCATGCGTGCTGAACTCGGCCTCGGCCCGATCACCCAGCAGCAGATTGCGCTGATGGTCGGCAAAGGCTCGGAAAACCTGATCCGCTCCGTCCTGGCGCTGGATTGGGACGCCGGGCGCGTCGAGGCGGCGTTCGAGGCGGCGATGCAGTCCTACCAGCGCAACTACCTGGCCATCAACGGCAATCACAGCACGCTGTTCCCGGACGTGATCGCCGGCCTGAGCGCGATGAAGGCCAACGGCCTGCGCCTGGCCTGCGTGACCAACAAGCCGATCAGCTTCACCACGCCTTTATTAAAGCTGAAAGGCCTGGACCAGTTCTTTGAAGTGGTCTACGGCGGCGACTCGCTGCCGCGCAAGAAGCCGGACCCGCTGCCGCTGCAAACCGTGTGCGCCGACTTCGGCCTGCCAGCGGCGCAGGTAGTGGCCATCGGCGATTCCTCGAATGACGCGCAGGCGGCACGGGCAGCCGGTTGCCCGGTGTTGACCGTACCATATGGTTATAACCACGGAGAGTCTATACACGACACGGATTCCGATGGTATAGTAGCCACGCTGCTAGAAGCGGCTAGCCTGATCCGTTCGCGTAATTAACCATTAGCTGAACCAACCTGACCGAAATGTCTCTCACCAAAAAACACACCGTCAACCAAACAGGCTCGATTGAGGCCTGGCTTTGGCGACGCTGGCAATCCTGGCAAAACTAAGCCGAATTGATTGCTGTCGTCCGCATTTCCATGCGCGACAGGTTTTTTGAACACACCACCGCCGCACCTCCCTCTTTGCGGCGGCATGGAGAGCAGACATGACCGAACTCGAATTCAAATCGTTGGCCACGAATGGCTACAACCGTATTCCCCTGATCGCGGAAGCCTTCGCCGATCTCGAAACCCCGCTCACGCTGTACCTGAAACTGGCGCAGACCCAGAACGCCGGCAAGAACACCTTCCTGCTGGAGTCGGTGGTGGGCGGCGAACGCTTCGGCCGCTACTCCTTCATCGGCCTGCCGGCCAGCACGCTGCTGCGCACCTTCGGCAACCGCACCGAGATCGTCAAGAACGGCGCGGTCATCGAAACCCACGAAGGTAATCCGCTGGATTTCATCGAGCGCTACCAGCAGCGCTTTAAAGTAGCGATTCGTCCGGGCATGCCACGCTTCTGCGGCGGCCTGGCCGGCTACTTCGGCTACGACACCGTGCGCCACATCGAGAAAACGCTGGCCAACAGCGCGCAGAAGGATGACCTGGGCCTGCCCGACATCCAGCTGATGGTGACCGAGGAACTGGCCGTCATCGATAACCTGAGCGGCAAGCTGTATTTGATCGTCTATGCCGACACCACGCAGCCGGAGTCGTATTCCAAAGCGAAGCAGCGCCTGAAAGACCTGCGCGTGATGCTGCGCCGTGGCGTGGAAGCGCCGGTGACCAGCGCTTCGGTGCGCACCGAAGCCGTGCGCGAATTCGCCAAAGAGGATTATCTGAAAGCGGTCGCCCGCGCCCACGAATACGTGCTGGCCGGCGACTTGATGCAGGTGCAGATCGGTCAGCGCATCCGCAAGCCCTATGTCGATTCGCCTTTGAGCCTGTACCGCGCGCTGCGTTCGTTGAACCCGTCGCCATATATGTACTTCTACAATTTCGGCGACATGCAGATTGTTGGCGCGTCGCCGGAGATTTTGGTGCGTAACGAAACCGCGCCGGACGGCGAAAAGAAAGTCACGCTGCGTCCTATCGCCGGCACCCGCCCGCGCGGCGCCACGCCGGAGCGCGACGCCGAACTGGCCAAGGAACTGCTGGCCGACCAAAAAGAAATCGCCGAACACGTGATGCTGATCGACCTGGCGCGCAATGACCTGGGCCGCATCTCGGAAATTGGCAGCGTCAAAGTAACCGACCGCCTGGTCATCGAAAAATACTCGCATGTGCAGCACATCGTTTCCAACGTCGAAGGCAAGCTGAAGGACGGCCTGTCCAACCTGGACGTGCTGCGCGCCACCTTCCCGGCCGGTACGCTGACCGGCGCGCCGAAAGTGCGTGCAATGGAAGTCATCGACGAACTGGAAATCTCCAAGCGCGGCATCTACGGCGGCGCCTGCGGCTACCTGTCGTTTGGCGGCGAGATGGACGTGGCGATTGCCATCCGCACCGGCGTGATCAAGGACGGCAACCTGTACGTGCAGGCCGCCGCCGGCATCGTCGCCGACTCCATCGCCGAGATGGAATGGCAGGAAACTGAACACAAGGCGCGCGCTGTGCTGCGCGCCGCCGAGCAAGTGCAAGATGGTCTGGATGGGGAGTTCTAATATGCTGCTGATGATCGACAATTATGACTCCTTCACCTACAACATCGTGCAGTATTTCGGCGAGCTGGGTGAAGACGTGCGCGTCTACCGCAATGATGAAATCACGATTGCGGAAATCGAGGCGCTGAACCCTGACCACATCTGCATTTCGCCGGGTCCTAAAGATCCGTCGCAGGCAGGCATTTCGATTGAAGTGCTGAAGCACTTCGCCGGCAAGAAGCCGATCCTGGGCGTGTGCCTTGGCCACCAGGCCATCGGCGAAGCGTTCGGCGGCAAGATCATCCGCGCCAAGCAGGTCATGCATGGCAAAACTTCTTTAATCGCGCATACGGGCGTGGGCGTCTTCAAGGACCTCCCGTCTCCCTTCACAGTGATTCGCTATCACTCGCTGGCAATCGAGCGCAGCTCGCTGCCATCCTGCCTGGAAGTCACGGCATGGACCGACGATGGCGAAATCATGGGCGTGCGGCACAAGGAATACGACATCGAGGGGGTGCAGTTCCACCCCGAGTCCATCCTGTCCGAACACGGCCATCAACTGTTGAAGAACTTCCTCGTACGCTGATTAAAGAAAGAACCGCCATGCCTATCACCCATCAAGAAGCGCTGGTGCGCTGCATCGAACACCGCGAGATTTTCCACGACGAGATGCTGTACCTGTTCCGCCAGATTATGTCCGGCGAAATGTCCCCGACCATGATCGCGGCCCTGACCATGGGCCTGCGCGTGAAAAAAGAAACCATCGGCGAAATCGCCGCTGCCGCGCAAGTGATGCGCGAATTCTCCACCAAGGTGCCGATGGCTGACACCAGCGGCCTGCTGGATATCGTCGGCACCGGCGGCGACGGCGCGCATACCTTCAATATCTCCACCACGGCGATGTTTGTCGCTGCGGCGGCAGGTGCGCGCGTGGCCAAGCACGGCGGCCGCAGCGTGTCGTCGTCGTCCGGCAGCGCCGACGTGATTGAATCGCTGGGCGCCAACATCAACCTGAAGCCGGAGCAGATTGCGCAATCGATCGCGCAGACCGGCATCGGCTTCATGTTCGCCCCCAACCATCACGCGGCAATGAAACACGTCGCGCCGGTGCGCAAGGAACTGGGCGTGCGCTCCATCTTCAACATTCTCGGCCCGCTGACCAATCCGGCCGGTGCGCCGAACATCCTGATGGGCGTGTTCCACGCCGACCTGGTGGGTATTCAGGTACGCGTGCTGCAGCGTTTGGGCGCGCAGCACGCCATCGTGGTGTATGGCCGCGACAATATGGATGAAGTGTCGCTGGGCGCGGCCACCATGGTGGGTGAGCTGGTGAACGGCGAGATCCGCGAGTATGAGATTCATCCGGAGGACTTCGGCCTGCAAATGATCGCCAGCCGCAATCTGAAGGTGGCGGATGCGGCGGAATCCAAGCTGCGCATGATGGAAGCGCTGCGCGGCGAGCCTGGTCCGGCGTTTGATATCGTGGCGCTGAACGCGGGCACCGCGCTGTACGCGGCCGGTGTCGCCAGCTCGATCGAAGATGGCCTGAAGCGCGCGCGCTTTGCCATCACCTCCGGCGCAGCGCTGCGCAAGATCGACCAGTTCGTCGAAGTAACGCAGACGCTCGGCAAGGGGAACTGAATATGTTCGGCATCCATGACCTGACGTTGTTCATCATCTCGGGCCTGCTGCTGAACATCATGCCCGGTCCGGATAATCTGCTGATTATGACCCGCAGCGCGACCCAGGGGTGGCGCGCCGGCTCGGCAGCCGCACTGGGCATCGGCACGGGCACCATGGTGCATGTGCTGGCAGCGGCGCTAGGCTTGTCCGCCGTGCTGTCGACTTCCGCCGCCGCGTTCGCCGTGGTGAAATGGGTGGGCGCGGCCTACATTGTCTACATGGGCATCGGCATGCTGCGCGCCAGGCTGCGTGATGAAACGCCGCAAGCGCCATCCGTACAACCGTTGGCCTGGCGCAAAATCTACTTCCAGGGCTTGCTGACCAATGTGCTGAATCCCAAGGTGGCCTTGTTCTTCCTGGCGTTCGTGCCGCAGTTTATTCATGCTGACGCGAGTAACAAGCCGCTGGCCTTCATCATCCTGGGCGCGGTTTTTAATTTCAATGGCATGCTGTACTGCCACGGCCTGGCCATATTCACCGCCTTCGCCAGCGCGCGCCTGAACATCAAGCCGCGCGTGTCGCTGTGGCTGAACCGTACCATGGGCGGCCTGTTCCTGGCCCTCGGCGCGCGCCTCGCACTTTCGGAGCAACGTTAATGTCTGACATCCTGAACAAAATCCTCGCGGTCAAAGCCGATGAAGTGGCGGCCGCCAAAAAATACCGCAGCTTCGCCAGCCTGCGCGACGAGGTCGAATCCAACGCCGAACTGCGCGCCGGCCTGCGCGGCTTCGAAGCCAGCCTGCGCGCGAAGATCGACGCCGGCAAGCCTGGCGTCATCACCGAAATCAAAAAAGCGTCGCCGTCGAAGGGCGTGATCCGCGCCAACTTCCGCCCGGCCGAAATCGCAGCCGCTTACGAAGCCAATGGCTCCGCATGCCTGTCGGTGCTGACCGACGAGCAGTTCTTCCAGGGTTCGGTGGCGTATTTGCAGCAGGCGCGCGGCGCGTGCTCGCTGCCGGTGCTGCGCAAGGATTTCATGATCGACATCTACCAACTCTACGAAGCGCGCGCGATGGGCGCCGATGCGATCCTGTTGATCGTCTCCGCACTGGACCATGGCCTGATGGCGGAAATGGAAGCGGTCGCCCATGAACTGGGCATGGACGTGCTGGTCGAAACCCATGACGGCGACGAACTGACTGCCGCGCTGAAGCTGAAAACCCGCCTGGTCGGCGTCAACAACCGCAATCTGCGGACTTTCGAGGTATCGCTGGAAAATACCTTGGTGCTGCTGGACCGCATGCCGGCCGATAAAATGGTCATCACCGAATCCGGCATCCTGACGCCGGCCGACGTGAAAATCATGCGCGACGCCAATGTGCACGCCTTCCTGGTCGGCGAAGCCTTCATGCGCGCGCCAGATCCCGGCGCCGAACTGGCGCGGCTGTTCGCTTAAACCTTGGCCGCCGTCCTCAGCGGCTGGACCACCTCGGTTGCGACCTCATAGCGGTCGCGGCCCTTTTCCTTGGCCGCATACAAAGCCCGGTCAGCGCGGATCAGGATGCTATCCAGGCTCTCGTCGGCGCTATTCTGGCATGCTACGCCGATGCTGACTGTATAAGGCGGAATCTCCGGGCGCGGCGTGCGCAAGGCCGTCTGGATGCGTTGAGTAATATGCAACGCCCGGTCCAGGTTGGTCGCGGGCAGCAGTACGACGAACTCTTCGCCGCCGAAACGGGCCACATGGTCCGAAACGCGCATGGCCTTGGCGATCATTTCCGCAACATCGACCAGCACCTTGTCGCCGACCGCGTGGCCATACGAGTCATTAATCTTTTTGAAGTAATCGATGTCGAGGTTCAGCATCGTCATGAATGTACCTTCGCGGCGCATCAGCGCGTGCTCTTTTATATAAATATCGGCAAAGCCGCGGCGGTTTAATGTCAGCGTTAATGGATCCAGCGTCGACCGGCGCTCCAGTGTAATTTGCAACCGCCGTGTACAGACCGTCATGAAACCGACAGTCATCATCAATATCATAAAGTGGGATGTCGCCAGATAAAGTGCGGCGAATGTCCCACTACCAAGCAGATTAACGTCGCTGCCACCCACCAGCGCCAATGTGCCGCGCGTCCCCACCATAATCGCTTCGATCAACATCAAGGTGCCGAAAAACCAGGTGGAAAAATGATGATCGCCATTCTTCCAAATAACATATAAAACACGCACGTGCAGTGTAAATACCACCACGGAAGAAATGGCAACCCGGGTAATAAAACTTGGCGTAATCCAAAGCCAATATCCCAGCAGCACGGCAATTAATATCCAACAGGCGTGAAATAAATGCCAGGATGGTTTAAGTTGATAAAACCGCTCGGTGCCGATAACGGTAAGGGCTAATCCCCAAGTCATGATGACATTGGCGAGCAATAGCAAAACATTGGACTTGCCCTGAGCAG
The DNA here is from genome assembly GCF_019219065.1 of Duganella sp. sic0402. Taxonomy (GTDB): domain Bacteria; phylum Pseudomonadota; class Gammaproteobacteria; order Burkholderiales; family Burkholderiaceae_D; genus Rugamonas. The sequence continues at coordinate 11,731 of NZ_JAHUWK010000010.1, forward strand.
CGAACAGCAGCACGCCTCCCACCAGCAATACCAGCGCCAGCGCCCATTCGCGCAAGCCTCGGATTTCTTTGGGGAAGTTCAGGTGTGCTGAGTACAGGACAACGCTCATGGCGCCGGCCATCAACGTCGACATCAGCAATATGGTGTTCGGGTCGGGCAAGATCATATCTGCGGCGATTCTAAACTACATCCACCAGCCGGTGGTGAGTTATCGCGGCATGCGCCGGAAGTTGGCTTTTACGTGCCAAAAACTGGCATAGAAACAAGCAAAAAAAGGCCGCATCGTGGGGATGCGGCCTTGAGAACGTTGTTTTTAGCGGCTTGCGCTTGGCCGCAGCGGGCCGCCGGATTTTCTAGCTGCGGGTTCCAGCGTCAGCGAGATGCCCGGTACGCGCTCACCTTGCAGTGTCAGGTCGAAGATCATCAGCTCGTCACGGCGGAAGGCGTGCACCTCCACCGTGTCGCCGACGGCATAGCGGGACAGCAGATTATCCAGGCTGGTGGCGGTAACGCGCAGGCCATCGATAGCGATCAGGATATCGCCAGCCGACAAGCCCGCATGGTGCGCCGCGCCGTTTTCATGGACGGCAGACAGTTTGCAGTCATTACCATCCTTGCCCAGATTCGCATCGAAACTCGGCTTGGCAGATTTGCGCTCGTCATTATATTTAACGCCAAATGGCGCCAGCAATTTAGCCAGCGGTAAATCCTCGGTTCCGCGTATATATTTATCAAAGAATGGTTTAAAGCGGCCGCCGCTGATTTCATCGAATAAGGCTTCCGCTTCGGCCGGCGTTACGCCACGGCCACCGCCGCTATAGAAATCACGGCCATAACGCGTCCACAATGCGCGCATCACATCATCCAGCGATTTCTTGCCGCCGGTTTTAGCGCGAATACTCAAATCCAGCGCCAGACCAATTAAAGAACCCTTGGTGTAATAACTGACGATGGCATTCGGCGCATTCTCATCCTGGCGATAATATTTACCCCACGCGTCAAAACTGGAATCCGCCACGCTTTGTTTGGTACGGCCCGCGCCGCGCAATACGCTGCCCACGGTTTTACCCAGCAATTTGAAATACGCCGGCTCGGCGATAATATCGGCGCGCACCAGCATCAAATCATCGTAATAACTGGTGAAACCTTCAAACAGCCAGAGCAGCGGAGAATAGTTTTCCACTTGCAGGTTGTAAGGCGCGAACGCCGCCGGCTTGATGCGCTTCACGTTCCAGGTATGGAAGTACTCGTGGCTGCACAGGCCCAGGTATTGCAGATAGCCATCGCTGATGTCGCGGATCTTGGACGAGGTGGTCGGCAGGTCGTTGCGGTTGCAGATCAGCGCGGTCGAGGCGCGGTGCTCCAGGCCGCCGTAGCCGTCGCCCACCGCCATGGTCATGAACACATAGCGGTCCATCGGCGCTTTTTTGGTCTTCGGCTCGAAGAAGGCGATCTGCGTTTCGCAGATTTTCTTCAGGTCGGCGCTCAGGCGCGCCAGGTCCAGGTTCGGCACGCGGCCGGTGATAACGATGTCGTGCGGGACGCCATGCGCCTTGAAAGTCGCCAGCGCAAAGTCACCCTGCTCCACCGGATGGTCGATCAGCTCATCGTAGTTGGAGGCGATGTAGGTGCCATAACCATAACGTTTCGCTTTCAGCTCCGGCAGCGAGGTGGCCACGCGCCAATCGGCTGCGGCTTCGTCGGCCGGACGCTGGATGTCCACCACATGCGGCTGCGCCTCCTGGCCCAGCACGCGCAGGAACACGCTGGTGCCGTTGAAGAAGCCATGGTTCTGGTCCAGGTGCGCGGCGCGCACCGACAGGTCCCAGGCGTAGACTTCGTAGTGCAGCGTCAGCGGCGCACTGCGGTCGGCCAGCGGCGCGGCTTGCCACGAGTGCTTATCCAGCTTGGTCAGCTCGACCGGCTGGCCCAGCGATTCGGCGCGGATGCGCACAATGTTGCGTGAAAACTCACGGATCATATAGCTGCCCGGTATCCAGGCCGGCAGCGCGAAAATCTGCCCGGCTTCGGCCGGCGCGGCCACCGTGACCGAGACATGGAACAAGTGCGCGGCCAGATCATGGCCAACGATGGTATAGGCGATAGCCGGGAGTTTCTTGCTCGGTTTTTTCATCTTAAATCCTGTCTTGTGTCGATATCGCGCACCACGCCTTCATCATTGATGGCTATTTCGCTTACTGAATGGCTTTTTAAAATCGCGCGCGCCCCCTGGTCGCCCTCCAGCGCCAGCAACAGCGGCAAGTGATAGGCACTGAAGGCGACCGGATTGCCGCGCCTTCCTTCAAACACTGGCGCGGCAATATGCGCGCCACGTTCTATTGTAGCGGCCAACGCGCGCATGGTGTCCGGCCGAACGTAAGGCATATCGCCCAGTCCTATGAGCCAGCCTTCAGCGGCCTTGCTATGTTCGATGGCGGTGATGAGGGATGCGGCCATGCCCAGGTCGGCGTCGGCGCAGACGCGCACTTCGCAGCCGAGGCGGCCCAGCAGCGCGGCGACCTTGTCGTCGCCTTCACGCACCACGGCCAGCACGCGCGGCAGCGCGGCCAGCATATTCCTGGCACTGGCGGCGACCACGGTTTCACCGTCGGCCAGTGTTTGCAGCAGTTTGTTTTGTACGCCGGACGGGTCGAAGCGCCGACCGCGTCCGGCTGCCAGCAGGATGCCGGTTATCGCCATCCGCTCAGGCGCTGGCCAGGTCGAATGGCAGTTTGCGCAGGCGCTTGCCGGTCAACTTGAACAGTGCGTTGGCAAAGGCCGGCGCCAGCGGCGGCAGGCCAGGTTCGCCCATGCCGGTCGGCGGATCGTTGGATGGCACGATGTGCACCTCGATCTTCGGCATGTCGGTGAGGCGCGCCACGGTATAGTCGCTGAAGTTCTGCTGCTCGACCACGCCATCCTTCAGCGTGATGGCGGCGCCCGGCAAGGTCATGCCGAGGCCCATCAGCGCCGCACCCTGAATCTGCGCTTCGATGGTCAATGGATTGACCGCCGTGTTGCAGTGAACGCCGGCCGTGACCTTGTGCAGCTTCGGCGTGCCATCTTTCACCGAGGCCACCACCACATAGGCGATCACGGTGTTGAACGATTCGTGCACGGCCACACCATAGGCCTGGCCTTTCGGCAGCGCCTTCTTGCCGTAACCGGATTTGGCGACCGCCAGTTCCAGCGCGGCGATATGGCGCTTGCCCTTCTCGCCCATCAGCTTCTTGCGGTAAGCGACCGGATCGGCTTTCGCAGCGTGCGCGGCTTCGTCAATCAGCGTCTCCATCACAAATGCGGTGTGGGTGGAACCGACCGAACGCCACCACAGCACCGGCACATTGGCCTTGACCGTGTGGGCGCTCAGGTTCAGCGGCACTTCATAGGGTTCGCCCATGCCTTCGACCATGGTCGCGTCAACGCCATTCTTCACCATCATCGGCTCAAACGGCGTGCCGCTGGTGATCGACTGGCCGACGATAACGTGGTCCCAGCCGACGATCTCGCCCTTGGCGTCGATGCCGATCTGCGCGCGGTGCACATGCGAAGGACGATAGTAGCCGCCCTTGATGTCATCCTCGCGGCTCCAGATCACCTTGACTGGCTCCTTGTGGCCGGCGGCCTGCCACACCTTGGCAATGTTGACCGCTTCCACCAGATAATCGGAAGTCGGCACCGCGCGGCGGCCAAAACCGCCGCCTGCCATCATCGTATTCAGCACCACCTGCTCCGGCTTCAGGCCAGCCGTGGCGGCAATCGCGCCCTGGTCAACAGTCTGGAACTGCGAGCCTGCCCACACGGTGCAGCCATCCTTGCGCAGATCAATCACGCAATTCAGCGGCTCCATCGGCGCATGCGCCAGATACGGGAATTCGTAGACGGCGGAGATTTTCTTTGCCGCGCCAGCCAGCTTGGAGGTATCGGCGGTGCGCACCGGATTGCCTGGCTTCTGCGACAAGGCCTTGAATTCCGCCAGCTGCCTGTCGCTGCTGACTTTCTCGACGCCGCTGCTGTCCCACTCAATCGCCAGCGCTTCGCGGCCGGTCTTGGCTGGCCAGTAGCCGTCGGCGATCACCACCACGCCGCTGCCGCCACGGTCGGTCTTCACTTCCAGCACATCGATCACGCCCTTGATGGCCTTGGCCTTGCTGGCGTCCAGCTTGGCCACCTTGGCGCCAAACACCGGTGGACGCGCCACCACGGCGACCTTGCTGTCCGGCGCCTTGAAGTCCATGCCAAACTGCTGCTTGCCGCTGGACTTGGCGCGTGCGTCGAGGCGCTTGACCGGCTTGCCGATCAGCGTGAAGTCTTTCGGGTCTTTCAGCTTGACGGTGGCGGGCACCGGCAGCTTCATCGCCGCATCGGCCATCGCGCCATAAGTGGCTTTCTGGCCGGCCGGACCAATCAGCGTGCCCTTGACGGTCTTGATCTGTTCCGCCGGCACCTTCCATTGTTCGGCTGCCGCCGCGATCAGCATCGCACGCGCCTTGGCGCCGATTTCGCGGTACTGAATATAAGAGTGCGCCACACTGCCCGAGCCGCCGGTGATCTGGATGCCGAAGGCCGGGTCCTTGTATTGGTCACCCGCTGGCGCCAGCGCGCCACGCACCTGCGACCAATCCGCTTCCAGTTCTTCCGCGATCAGCATCGGCAGCGAAGTCTGAACGCCCTGGCCAAACTCCAGCCGGTTGACCTGCACCGTGACCGTGTTGTCCGGCGCGATATGCAGGAAGGCGTTGGGTTCATAAACTTTGGCGGCGGATTGCTGTGCATTGGCCCAGCGGCCTGCGCCCGGCATGACAAATCCCAGCACCAGGCCACCGCCGGCGACCGCGCCAGCTTTCATGAAACCACGACGGGACATGCCCGACACCGAAGCACTGGCAATCGTGCCCTGATTCAGCCATTCGATACGCATAATGGTCTTCTCCTCAGGCGATCGCTTTGGCAGCGTCTTTGATGGCGGAGCGAATGCGCTGATACGTGCCGCAGCGGCAGATATTGCCGGCCATGGCGTTGTCTATATCGGCGTCCGATGGATTCTTGTTAGTGCGCAGCAGCGCGGTGGCGCTCATGATCTGGCCGCTCTGGCAGTAGCCGCATTGCGGCACGTCGATCTTCACCCACGCGTCCTGCACGGCCTTGCCCACCTTATCGGTTTCCATCGCTTCGATGGTGGTGATCTTCTGTCCTTCAGCCGCCGAAATCGGCGTCACGCAGGAGCGGATCGGCTGGCCGCCCAGGTGCACCGTGCAGGCGCCGCACAGCGCCATGCCGCAACCGAACTTGGTGCCGGTCATGTTCAGGTTATCGCGCAATGCCCACAGGATGGGCGTCGACGGATCAGCGTCCACCTGTACATCTTTACCATTGACGTTCAAGGTAATCATTCAAGTCTCCCTGTTTTGGCTACTGTGGTTGGCTACGGAGCTTTTATTTTTTGAGCTTGCTGAACTTCTCTTCCAGCGACTTGCTATCGATGGCGCCCGGAATGCGCGAGCCGTCTGCGAAGAAGATCGCCGGCGTGCCCTGGATGCCCAGCTTGCGGCCCAGCGCCAGTATTTCATCATTCGGCGATTCGCACGATGCGGCAGCGGTGGCAGGCACTTTGCCGTTCAACATCCAGTCGTCCCAGGCCTTCTGGCGGTCCGGCGCGCACCACACGTTCTTCGATTTGGTGAACGAATCATCCGACAGGATGTTGTACATGAAGGTATAGATGGTGACGTTGTCGGTTTCCTTCAGCGTGGTCTGGCGCAGGCGCTTGCAGTAGCCGCAGTTAGGATCTTCAAACACCGCGATCACACGCGAACCATCGCCCTTGACTGACTTGATCGCCTTGTCCAGCGGCAGATCGGAGAATTTGATCTTGGTGAGTTCTTCAATGCGTTCGCGGGTCAGATCGGCGCCGGTTTTCAGATTGAAGATATGGCCATTCACCAGATAGGTTGCGGTTTTATCGGTATACAGAATGTCACTGCCGATGCGCACTTCATACAGGCCGCTGTACGGGGTCTCGGTCACCGAATCCACCTTGACGTTCTCGCCGAGGCGCGGCTCGATCAGCTTCTTGATCGCCTCCGGGCTAGGCGGGTTTTGCGCACCCACGCAGGATGCCATCAGCACGGACAACGACAGTAAAGCGATCTTGGTCTTTCTCATAACTTCTCCGGTAAATACTGATTACTTGCCCATCGCGTGTGAGATGAGGCGGCGCTTCAGCACAGGTAATTTATCCAACAAGTTTAATCCCAAATTGCGCACCACGCGCAGCGGCTCGATATCGGTCTCGAACAGGCGCGCCAGGCCGTCGGTGGTGACCTGCATCAGCAGCACATCTTCCTTGCGCGCGCGCGCATAGCGGGCCAGCACGCGGTCGTCGCCGATGGCGCGCTGCGGCTCGCGTTCAGACAGCGTCTTGATCAGCTGCGCCACATCGCCAAAGCCGAGGTTCATACCGTGGCCGGCCAGCGGATGCACCACGTGGGCGGCGTCGCCGATCAGCGCCACGCGCTGTGCGACCATCGCGTGCGGGCGGATCAGGCGCAGCGGGAAGTCGCGCACCAGTTCCGGCTGCAATGGCGTCAGTGCGCCCAGCTTCTCCTGCGCGAACACGGCCAGCCGGTCGGCGATCTGCTGCGCCGACTCGGCACGCAGCGTATCGGCCAGCTGTTCCGGCGCCGACCATACCAGCGACACCTTATTCCCCGGCAGCGGCAGCAAGGCGACGATGCCTTCGGCACCGGTGAACCACTGGTGTGCCGCGCCGTGATGCGGCAATTCACATGCAAAATTCGACACTACGGCGCGCTGGTTATAGCTGCGGTAATCCAGGCCGATGTCGCACTGGCCGCGCACCCACGACTGGGCGCCGTCGGCACCGACCACCAGCGCCGCCTTGATACTGCCGCCATCATCCAGCTGCACAGTGGCGCTGTCGGCGTCGCGCAGCAGGCCAATGGCGCGGCCGGCGACCGTCTTCACGTTCTGGGCGAAGCGCAGCGCGGCGTCCAGCGCCTGATTCAGGTTGCGGTCTTCGAGTATCCAGGTCAGGGTATTGGTATGGGCGCCATAAGCGTCGAACGCCAGACCGCCGGCATGCGGGCCGTCGCCATGAACCAGCATCGCATCGACCGGGGCCACGCGGCTGTGGTCCAGCGCATCCCACACTTTATAAGAGGACAGCAGATGGTAAGCCGTGTGATTCAGCGCGTAAACGCGCGCGTCCCATCCCTGATCGGCGGCCGCAGGCTTGGCCGGCGGCGTTGGCGGTCCCAGCAAAGTCACACTCAGGCCGGCCTGGGCCAGGCCCAGCGCAGCGGTCTTGGCAATCGCGCCATTGCCAACTATGCAAATATCACTTTCGATCACGCGCAGCGCCGCGGGAGAGGTGGGCTTATTCATCCGTCCATTATAGCGTTTGTATGAAATAGAAATTGCCCCTTGCGCTTTCTCATCCACATGCTATAATTCTGCTCCTTGGCCTGGTAGCTCAGTTGGTAGAGCAGAGGATTGAAAATCCTTGTGTCGGTGGTTCGATTCCGCCCCGGGCCACCAAGAATTCAGAAAACGCCACCTTCGGGTGGCGTTTTTTATGGTTGCCCCAAAATAAAACCCCGGAAGTTTCCTTGGCTTCCGGGGTTTTATTTTTATCGCTGGCTTAGCGAGATGGCGGCAAAGCCAGTCGACGCATGGCGGCGGCCGCACGTCCCGACAACGCCGGAATCGGCGCCGAAATCAGGCCGGCGTCACCGAGGAAGAACAAGGTCTTGCCATCCGGGCTAATCGTACCCAGTGCACGCGTTTCGCATCCGTAAGCGCTGCTGGTGCAGGTCGGGTAATCCTGCAGCTCAAAGAAGCCCAATAGCGGCAGGTCGGTGCTGGTCACCATGCGCGTGCTGCTGTCAAATACATAGACGCGCGGCTTGCTGGTCGTTCCCTCATACAGTCCACTACTGTCATACGCCATCACATACAGCCGCTTGCCATCCGGCGAGAAGACTGGCGTGCGTCCGAAGTACGCGGTGTCTGGAATCACCACCTTGCCGACGATATTGAAATCGCGGTCCCACACGCGATAAGTGCCTTCCGCAAAGCGCTCGCCGCGCAGGCTTTGCGCGCCCTCGTACCAGAAGTTCAAGCCACCGGGAGCCACTTTCGCCACCAGGTCACTGCTGTCCATGGACACCATCGGAGGCTGCGGAGAGTAACTTGACGATTGCACGATATTAATGTGCGCCCCATCACCGGACGCCACCGCCCAGCCAAAAGCATAGGCGCCACCGATATTCCCGAAGCTTTGGCTGACCAGGTCAAAATACGCCATATAGCCGCTGCCCTCTTCCGTGCCCGATGAGCCGGCAAACAGCACTTTTCCGTCATTGCGCACCGCGATGCGCGGCAGACTGTTCAATGTTTCGCCATAGACGCCACCAGCTTTGAAGCTGCCTTTTTCGGCCAGCGTGGCTGGATCGAACAGCTTGATCAAACCGGTGGTAACGGTGACGATCAGGCTCTTGCCGTCCGGGGAGATCGCTACCGCATCGGCGCCGGTCACCGGCACGCTGCTGACAGCCCAGCTGCTGCCGCTTCGGCTAAAGCGCATCAGTGAACCCAGGGTTTTATTCACCGTAAACACTGCCTGGTGTTCGGGATCAAATACCAGGCCGCCTTTGCTGCCCTGCGCCGCCACCGCAGCGTAAGCAATGGCTGGCTGCGTTACCGTCTTCAGCGTCACCGTGCCTGCCGTGTCGCCCAGATTGCTGGACAGCGTGAAGCTAGTGTCGCTCTGCGTCGCCGGCAGGCTCAGTTCCAATTGCGTGTCGTTGACGCGCACAATGCTGGCAGGCGTGACGCCGGTCGCGCGCAGCACCTGGCTCAGATTGGTAATCGCGTCAAAGCCGCGGCCACGCACGATGTAGTTGCCAGCCTCGCCAGCCAGGCGGGTATGCGGACTGATGTAGCTCAGTTCAGGCAGCTTTTTGTTCAGCGTGACGCTGAACTTGGTGACGGCAATTTTGCCGCTGGCCAGGCTCAAGGTGATGTAGGCCGTGTGGGTGCGGTAGTTGGCCAGCTTCAGCATTTCCGCGACGTTCACCGTCACGCCCAGTTTATCGGTGCGCAGCGAACCGCTGGTACGCGACAGCTGCAACCAGCCGGCATTACTGCTGGCCTGCCAGGCTTGCACCGGCAGGTTCGGTACGTCGATGCTGATCTGGCCGGTCAACACGCTGGAGGTACTGGCCGCGTCAACCGTGATGGTCGACGTGCCGGAAACATTCCAGTCTGCCGCCAGCACATTCAGCGTGACAGGAACAGTCACCGGTAGAACGTCGGCGCCGCCACTCAGCACCAGATTGGCCTGATACACGCCGGGGCGCAGATTCGCGGCCGAAGCAGTCACGCTGACGGCGCCATTCGCGCCGGACGTCACGGACAGCCAGCCGTTTTCGTTGCTACGGTATTGCACGCTGGTGGTCAGCGCCTGGGTCCACGCCGGCAGCGCCACTGTTAATTGCTGGCCGCCGCTGGCGTAGCCGGTGGGCGCGGAAAAGTCGAGGCTGGCGCGGTCCGGCGTGATGCTGTTGACTGCCGAAGGATCTGTGGTGACGGTGTACGTGACTGGCAAGAAGACTTGGCGACTGCCCGCGCTGACCGTCAACTGCGCGCTATACGTGCCTGGCGCCTTCGCCGAAGCGGTCACCGTCATGCTGCCGGACGTGATACTCGACACCTGCAGCCAGCTGGCATTGGACGTGGCGGAAAAACTGCTCACGCCGCCCGGCAGTTGTACATTCACCGAGGCGGATGCCTTGGCTCCGCCTGCAGCGCGCAAGTCGATGCTGGACGGCGAGGCTTTCAAGCCCTTGGCGATGCTGACGGTATAGGCTACGTCAACCGGCGAACCTTTGAAGTGTTGTGCGCACTGTGTATCGGCGCACATCGACAGCTTCAGCGTGCCGGAGTATTCCCCTGCCGCGAGCTGCGTTTTCGGATACACATAAAACTGCGCCTGCGCACCATTGATACGGGCTTCGACGCGGTCGATGGCGGTGCCCATATCCTGGCCGCCAAAGTAGGCCGAATTCGGCACATTGCTACCGCTGCCGGTCCCCGAAATGATCTGCGGCTGGATCACACTGCCTTCATCGCCGGTGAACCGCAGCTGGGTACGGTCTATGCTGACTGAAAAGCCAGGCGCCGGGTCGGAGGTTGATCCGCCAGAACCAGATGCGCCGCCACCGCCACCACCACATGCCACCAGCAGCGATGACAATCCTATCGCCGCAAGATACCGCAGCTGACTGATTTTGTACGTAAACAATATATTCCCTTGAGAATTCCAAAAATGACAATTTTACCGCGCGAATGTAAATATCAGTAAAGAAACATGATTCAAGTTTCATTGTGAGGAGGCATATTCCCCCGCCACCGCATGCTATCCTTTCAAGGTTGTCGATCACGAAAGGAACACATGACCCGCCCTCTGCCGCTGCTGCTGTGCACCCTGCTGTGCGCCGCCCTGCCCGCCTTCGCTCAAGTGAAAGTGCCTGCCACACCGGAAAAAATGAACCAGCTGTACGCTGATTACTGGGAAGACTATTTGCGGGAAAACCCGATCGCCGCGACCTTCAACGGCGACCAGCGCTACAACGACCGCTTCGGCGCCGTCACCTCGGCCGAAGACCGTGCGCAAAGCCGCGCGCTGGCGGAAAAATACCTGGCGCGTAGCGCCGCATTCGATCCGTCGCCACTGCCGCCGGAAGACCGCATCAGCTATGACCTGCTGCGCTATCGTTTGCAACAGGTGCTGGACGGCTTGCGCTTCCCATCCAACCTGATGCCCGCCGACCAGTTCTCCGGCCTGCATCTGACCATGACCCAGCTCGGCTCCGGCACCTCGGCGCAACCGTTCCAGACGGTGCAGGACTACGACAACTGGCTGAAACGCGCAGCCGGCTATGCGCCGGCAGTGGATGACATGATTGCCGATATGCGCACCGGCATCCAGCAAGGCATCGTCATGCCCAAGGCGCTGATCAGCCGCGTGCTGCCGCAGCTGGAAAACGTCGGCACTGACGATCTGGCGAAAAGCAGCTATATGCAGCCGGTGCGGAAATTCCCATCCTCGTTCAGCGACGCCGACAAGGCGCGCCTGACCGATGCCTACGGCAAACTGGTGCGCGAGCAACTTGCGCCGGCCAACCGCAAGCTGCTGGCCTTCATGCGCGACGCCTATCTGCCAGCCGGCCGCGACACCGCCGGCATCGGCGCTCTGCCCGGCGGTCAGGACTGGTACGCCTTCCAGGCGCGCCGCTCGACTACCACCGAGCTGACGCCGGCGGAGATTCACGACATCGGCCTGCGCGAAGTGGCGCGCATCCGCGCCCAGTTTGAGGAAGCCAAGGTACGCGTCGGCTTCAAAGGCACGCTGCGCGAATTCTTCGATTACCTGAACACCGCCCCGGAATTGCGCTTCAAGACGCGCGAAGAAATCCAGGCCGCCTACGAGGCGCTGCGTCCGCGCGTGGAAGCCAAGGTCGATCAGCTGTTTGCGCAAGTGCCGAAGGCGCCGTTCGAGATCCGCCCGGTCGAGGCATTCCGCGAAGTGAGCGCCGCACCGGCCTCCTATCAGCGCGGCTCGGTCGACGGCAAGCGCCCCGGCATCTTCTATTACAACGCCTACAAGCCGGAGACGCGTACCCGCTTCACCTCCAACGCCTTCTTCCTGCACGAGGCGATCCCCGGCCACCACTTCGAGCGCAGCCTGGCGCAGGAAACCACCGGCCTGCCGGCCTTCCGCCGCTTCGGCAGCAGCACCGCTTTTTCCGAAGGCTGGGGCCTGTACAGCGAAATGCTGGGCCAGGAAATCGGCATGTATGACGATCCGTGGCAATGGGTTGGTCGCCTGACGGCGGAAGTCTGGCGCGGCGTGCGCCTGGTGGTGGATACCGGCATCCACGCCAAAGGCTGGACCCGCGAACAGGCGATCGCCTACTTCAAGGACAATGTGCCGCAGGATGAAGTGACGGCAGTCCAGGAAGTCGAACGCTATATCGCCGTGCCAGGCCAGGCGCTGAGCTACAAGATCGGCGAACTAAAATTGCGTGAGCTGCGCGCCCGCGCTGAAAAGGCGCTCGGCCCGGCGTTTGATTTGCGCGCCTTCCACAACGAAGTGCTGTCGCACGGCTCGGTGCCGCTCGACGTGCTCGACGCTGCGGTCAACCGCTGGATCGCAACGCAGAAGAAGGCTTAAGGCAGCACTTGCCGGGTCCAGCCTCAGGCCCGGCCTGTCTCTATCTTCACCGACGGCCGCGTGTTCGGATAAATCTGCTCAACGCGGTCCTCGCCCGGCCCCGGTTTCTTCATCGCATAGGCGTTCACCGGCTGCGAGCGATTGACCCACAGCGTGTAATACAGGTGGTCGGCGCGTGGATCGTCGGTGTTCGGATGCAGCAGGATGGTCAGCCCCAGGCTGTTCAGCTGTAGCCAGGGCACGATCACCGGCAGCAGGTCGTTGCTGAAGCCGAAGTAGAACGACGGCGTGACGTGCGGCCCACGCGGCTCGTGGTTCCAGTTGCCCAGTTCAACCTTGAAACGCTCGGCCGTCCACTTGCGCAGCAGCGCGGCTTTTTCGTACGTGTCTTCGTCGAAGTAGATGTGGGCGTGATAGCTCTCGATGTCGGTGTAGGGACGCGGCTCCCTAGGCAGGTGCTGCTCGCCGGGCCGCACGCTGGCCGGGCGCGGCGTCGCTTCCCTATAGGTCTCATAGCCCCATGGGCTTTCGCCATTGGGCCGGCGGCGCGGTGTCGGCGCCGGGCCGGGCGTAGCGGCGGACGGCGTTGCTTGCTGCGCCAGCGCGTTGGCGCTTAAGCCGCCGGCGGCCAGCGCCGCCGCCAGGACGCCGCGCCGTGCGGGCGACAGCAAGTCAGCCCATTCCTGATCGTTGAGTTCTGCTTCGGGTGCTTGTTTTGCTGCGTTCATGACTGGTTCTCCCCTTGTTTCGGCCAGAATAACCACTCAGGCAGAGGGAGAAAACGAATCCTTTCGCGCTTGTTTATGACATTTTTATCAGCACAATATGCGGGGATTTTTGATCTGGCGCAAAGCCTGGACTCGACAAGCTCCCTAGAATCCACCACTTTGCCCGCAAAGTATGCTTAAAGCTCCCGAACTCCTCCTGCCCGCCGGTTCGCTCGACAAAATGCACGCCGCCTTCGACTTTGGCGCCGACGCCGTCTACGCCGGCCAGCCACGCTATAGCCTGCGCGTGCGTAACAACGACTTCTCCACCCTGCAAGCGCTGCAAGAAGGCATCGAGGGCGCGCACGCGCGCGGCAAGCTGTTTTTCGTCGCCAGTAATATCTTCGCCCACAACGCCAAGCTGAAAACCTATCTGCGCGACATGGAACCGGTGATCAATATGAAACCGGATGCGCTGATCATGGCCGATCCCGGCCTGATCATGATGGTGCGCGACAAATGGCCGGAGGTGCCGGTGCACCTGTCGGTGCAGGCCAACGCGGTCAACTGGGCGGACGTCAAATTCTGGCACCGCATGGGACTGACGCGGGTGATCCTGTCGCGCGAACTGTCGCTGGATGAAATCGAAGAGATCCGCCAGCAGTGTCCGGAAATGGAACTGGAAGTGTTTGTGCACGGCGCACTGTGCATCGCCTATTCGGGCCGCTGCCTGTTGTCCGGCTACTTCAACCACCGCGATCCCAATCAGGGTACTTGCACCAACTCCTGCCGCTGGGACTACAAGGTACAGAACGCCGAGGAAGATGCGACCGGCGACTTCGCCAAAGTCATTCCGCTGCAATTCCAGAAAGCCCTGCAGGAAGCCGAACAACGTCCGTTCTCGTCGCTGCACCAGCAGCCGCGCCATCCGCTGGCAGATCAGGCCTATCTGATCGAGGAAGCCGAGCGTCCGGGCCAGCTGATGCCGATCATGGAAGATGAACACGGCACCTACATCATGAACTCCAAGGATTTGCGCGCGGTCGAGCATATCGAACGGCTGGTGAAAATCGGCGTCAATTCGCTGAAGGTGGAGGGCCGCACCAAGTCGCTGTACTACGCAGCGCGCACGGCGCAGGTCTATCGCCAGGCGATAGACGATGCGGTGGCTGGCCGCGCATTCAATGTCGACCTGCTGGGCCAGTTGCAAGGGCTGGCCAATCGCGGCTATACCGATGGCTTCTACCAGCGCCACCACACGCAGAGCTACCAGAACTATATGCGCGGTGCGTCGGAGGCCAACCGCAGCCAGTACATCGGCGATGTGCTGAGCGTCAGCGACGGCTGGGCGCGCGTGGAGGTGAAAAACCGTTTCGCTGTCGGCGACAAGCTGGAAGTCATTCACCCGCAAGGCAACCGCGATATCGAACTGACGCGCATGCTGAACGATGACGGCGCAGAGATCAGCGTGGCGCCGGGCAGCGGCCACATTGTGCGCATCGCGCTCGATGCGTCGCTGGACCGTGCGCTGCTGGCGCGCTACCTGTAACGCCAGCGTTGCGGCGCAGGCGGCGATGTGACAAGATGAACGATCACGTCGTCGCCCCAGCGGAGCAAACTTGTCCAAATTATTATTGTTGATGGCCGCGCCATGCCTGGCTGGTGCGGCCATCGCCGCCGCGCCGTCAGATACGGAAGAGCTGACGGCGATGATCAACGCCTTCCGCGCCGCCCCCGGCGAATGCCAGGGCGAAGCTGCACCAGCGGCGCCGCAACTGACATCCCAGCCGGCGCTGGCGTCGATACGCATCAGGCCTGGCACCATTCTCTCGGCGGCGCTGGAAAACGCTGGCTACGCCAACAGCAAGTCAAATGCAATTTCGATCAGCGGTGTGCAAACGCCCAAGGATGTGATGGCCGCCATCCAGCCACGCTTTTGCCGCACGCTGCTGAGCGAGGACTACAGCGACATCGGCGTCTCGCGCACCGGCGCCGAGTGGACGGTGGTGCTGGCGCATCCTGCACCGCCCCTGCCCTCCACCACTTTTCCGGCCTGGCAGGATGCAGGCAAGCTGATACTGGAAGGCGTGAACGCGGCGCGCGCGGCGGGCCAGGTATGCGGCAGCCAGGCGTTTCCACCTGCCCCACCGCTACGCTGGAATGAACAACTGGGCGAAGCTGCACTGGCGCACAGCAGCAACATGGCGGCCAAGCGCTATTTCAACCACGTGGGAAAAGACGGCAGCGTTGTCGGCGATCGCGCGCGCCGCGCCGGCTATAGCTGGACGCGCATCGGCGAAAACATCGCCTTTGGCTCATACACGCCGCAGGAAGTGTTGGAAGGCTGGCTTGCCAGCCCCGGACATTGCAGCAACATCATGAACCGTGACTTCACCGAAATGGGCGCAGCCTATGCGGTCACGCCGGAGCAGCGCAGCGGCGTGATTTACTGGACGCAGGCTTTCGGCAAGCCGCGCCAATAAGGTCTTACCACATCAAATCGTCAGGGATCTGGAAGGCGGCGTATGGATCGTCCTCGTCCACCTCGGTGCTGGCCTGCTTGACGCGCACCACGATTTCCGGATTACGCTCGGCGATCTTGTCGGCGATCACGCGCGGCACCAGCTCGTAACCACCGCCCTCGCCCACAATTACCAGTCGGCCAGCGACCAGGTGTTCGCGTACTGCGGCGGTAATGTAGATGCGTTCGATCTTGGTGCCGAAGGTGAAGTTATAGGCGACGTCGCCGTTATTTCCCTTGCTCTGCTTATTCTGCTGCACCATCTGCGTGATCTGCGCGGCGATGGCTTTCTGCTGCGCAGCGGCGTCACGCTGGGCGTTGGCCTGACGGGCTTTTTCAGCGTTCTGGCGCTGCTGCTCCTGCGCCGCCAGTTTGACCTCGTCCACCGTTTCCACGCCCGTGCGGCGATTATCCTTTTCCTGCTTGCCCTTGGTCTGATGGACGACTTTGACTTTTTTCTTGTCGACCAAACCGGCCTTTAACAACTGGTCTGCCAGTCCCATGATGCTCACTCCTTTTCAACGAAGGCAGTAGCATACCACTCTTATGGCCGCTCCCAGCCGCCGCCCAGCGCCAGGAACAGCGCGATCTGATCGGAAGCCAGCGCAGCGTCGGAGGCAGCCCAGGCGGCGTCGGTCGCCGCCAGCGTGCGGTCGGCGTCCAGCACCGACAGGAAATCGATACGGCCGTAATCGTACAGCTGGTGCGACTGCTGCGACGCCAGCGCACTTTCGTCGCGCGCGGTTTTCAGTGCGGCGTTGCGGTCCAGCTCACGAGCATAAATGGTCATCGCGCTTTCCACTTCCTTCAGCGCGTTAAGCACCGTGCCATCAAATCTGGCCAGTGCGCCTTCGGTGCCGGCTTCGGCCTGGGCGATACGGCTGCGTGCGGCGCCGGTGTCGGGAAGCGTCCACGATATCAACGGTCCCAGGCTCCAGCGGAATGCGTTGCCGGCGCCGAAGTGATCCAGCAGGCCGGTACTGCCAACCGATGCGCCGAGACTGATGTTCGGATACAGATCAGCCGTCGCCACGCCGATGCGCGCGGTGGCGGCGGCCAGGTTGCGCTCCGCCTGGCGGATATCGGGGCGGCGGCGCAGCAGCGCGGCGCCATCGCCAACCGGAATCTGCGTGGTCAGGCGCGGCGCGGCCTCGCATTGCAGCAGATGCATATTCATTTCAGCCGGCGTCTGGCCAGTCAACGCGGCCAGGCGATAGTGCGCGGTGCGGTGCTGCGCTTGCAGCGGTGGCAGCGCGGCCTGGAGTTGCGCCAGCTGGCTGCGCGCGCGCGCGCCGTCGATGGCAGTACCACGGCCAGCGTGGGTGCGCTGGTCGGTGAGGCTGACAAACTTTTGCTGCAAATCCACCGCCTGCTGCGCCACGCTAATCTGGCGCGTTGCGGAACAGGCGTCGGCATAGGCGCGTGCGGTATCAGCGGCCACCGTCACACGCACCACATCCACCGCCGCCTGCGCGGCTTGCGTATCTGCGCTGGCTGCTTCCACGGCGCGCGCTATCTTGCCGAACATATCGGTCTGGTAGGAGACGCGGATGCCTGCGTCGTAATTGAACTTGTCCGGCAGCGCGGTCTTGGAACCAACCGGAACACCAGACGAACGGCCGACGCCCGGCGCGGCGCTGAAGCTGACCTCCGGCCTGCGTTCTTCCTCCGCCTGATCCAGCACGGCTCTGGTACGCGCCAGGTTGGCGGCGGCCACGCGCAAATCGGTGTTGGCGGCCAGCGCCTTCTGGATCAGCTGGTCGAGCACCGGGTCGTCGTACAGGCGCCACCAGTGCGCAGGCAATGGAGCCTGCTGATAGGCCGCTTCCTGCACACCGAGGAAGGGCGCAGCAGCTGCAGGACGCTTGACCGCAGCCTGTTCAGGTATTTTGTAATTGGGGCCGACGGTACTGCACGCCGCCAGCGCGGCGGCAAGCGCCAGCCCGCTGAGGAATTTTAGTGAGTTCATGGTCTGCTCCGTTCAGGAATGCTTAGCCTGCACATCCACCGTCACAGTCTGACCGGCGACCAGGCGTGCGCCGGACGGCAACGCGTCCAGCTTGATGCGGACCGGGATGCGTTGCGCCAGGCGTACCCAGTTGAAGGTCGGGTTGACGCTGGAGAGCAGATTCGACGAGGTGGTACGGTCGCGGTCCGCGACGCCCCCAGACAGGCTTTCCACATGGCCGCCGAGGCGCAGCGACTCACCCATCGGCAGCACCACGACCGCATCGCCAACCTGAATCGCGGGCAGCTTGGTTTCCTCGAAATAGCCTTCGACGTAATACGAGTCACTGTCGATCAGCGCCATCACTGCATGGCCGGCACTGACATAGGAACCCATGCGCAAGTCCAGGTTGGAGATCGTGCCGTTGACCGGCGAGACGATGCGCGTACGGTCCAGATTCAGCTTGGCCACATCGCGTGCCACCACCGCTTGTGCCAGCGCAGCGCGCAGTTGATCGACGCGCGACGAACCCTGCTCGCGCGTTTCCATCGACACCAGGTCGCGCAGATCGTTATTGCGGCGCGCTTCCTTCTGCGCCTGTTCCAGCGTGGCGCGTTGCGCCTGCAATGCCGCTTCGGCCTGGCGCAAGGCCAACTCGAAGCGTGCGCGGTCGACTTCAAACAGCACCTGGCCTGCTTTTACCTGCTGGTTGTCGTGTACCAGCACGGCGGTAACCTGGCCGGTGACATCCGGCGCCACCTGCACCACGTCCGCCTTGACGCGGCCGTCGCGCGTCCAAGGCTCGACTTCGTAGTGCTGCCACAGGCGCCAGGCCAATGCGGCGGCGACAACCACCGCCAGCATGGTGACGGCAAAACGGCCAGTGGCCATCAGTATATTTTTGAGGTTCATGTTTAGCCTCGTTGGGTCAAGAGTGTTGAGAAGCTGCCCAGCAAAATGAAGAACAGCGCAAATTCAAACAGCGCGGGGTGCCATACCAGACGGTAAAAGCCAACCCGCATCAGCAGCCTGCCCAGCACGCGCGTGCAGATCAGCGCGAAAATGGACAGCAGTAGCAAAGTGGGGACATAAAGCCCGTATAAACTTAATTCAGCGGTCATGATGCAGTCTCCGGTTGATAAGCGGCGGCACGCGGGAACAGGTCGCGCCGCATGCTGGCCAATGCAGCAGCGGCTTGTGCCCGCGCAGCGCCGGTGACGCCGGCGGGTGCCGCGCATACGGCGCGTAGCGTGCTGTCCAGCCCATCCAGCAAGCTGGCTGGCGCAAGGCCATGGGTGTGGCCACCGCTGCCGAAATAGCTGCCCAGCTTTGCCAGCAACGGACGCAGCGTCACGCCGCCCTGCTCCAGCGGCTGCTGCATGCCGCACAGCTGCGCCACATGCAGCCCAACGCGCAGCTCGCGCAAGCCGTCCACCGCCACCGCACGCGCTTCCGGCGTCGGATGGGCGGTGGCCAGGCGCGGCATCAGCAGGCCTATGCGGTCCACCATGCGCGCCGAGATTTTCAGCAGCGGCTCGCGGGAAACCGCATTCGCCATCTGCGCAACCTCGCGGCGTGCGGTGCGCAGCATACGGCGCGCCATCCAGTCGCCGCCCACGGTGCGTATCAGGCTGGTGATGACGGCGGCGGCGATAAAGCCGAACAGCTGCGCCACCATGCTGTTCAGGAAGCTGGGAATGTCCAGCGTGCCGGTGTCCTGCAGGGACAAGGTGCCGGCCACGCCGATCAAAAAGGCCAGCGAACTGCCGGCCGTGGCGGGGCGCGGCATGAACACGCCGCCGGTCAGGAATACCGGCGCCAGCGTCAGCACCAGCATTTCATAGCTATGCACAGCCGGCAGCACGAACAGGATGTAGAACGCCGCCACCGGCATCGAGATCACCGTCCATTTGACGAACATGCGTATCAGCGGTACCGGGTTGTCCTGGGTGGCGAAGAAACAGCATGCAACACCGGCCATCATCGGTGCGGCGGCGCCTGACTGCCAGCCGCTCAATATCCAGAACGCGCAGCACACCAGGATGGTGATCACCGTCGCCAGCGCGGAGCGCAGCGCCATGCCGTGGTCGCGGTGCAGCACGGTCGCCGTCAGATGCGGCGTGTAAGCTGCCGCGCCGCCTTGCATGACCGCGCTGACGTTGCTGCGCAGTTCCAGGCCGTCCTCGCAGGCTTCGATCAGCGCATCCAGCCGCTGCGCCAGGTTCAGGCGCAGGATCTCGCTCCAGCTGGCGTTGGCGGCCAGCGCCGGCTGCAACTGCGCCAGTTCGGCGCGCAGTTGCGCGGCACGGGCGGGATCGGCGTCACGCCCGGCGGCCACCCAGCCGGCAACGTCGGCCAGCAGCCGGGTCCAAGGCGCCAGGCTGTCCGGATCGACTTCGCGCAGCGTATTCAGGCGGTCTTCCACCGCCAGCAGCAGCGGCACCATCACACTCAGGCGGTCGTGCAGGCCGTGCACCATGCCGGCGGTCCAGCGCAGTTGCGAGGTATCGAACGGCAGATGGGTCGACATCACCCGCAGCTCGCTGATCTCGCCGGCCAGCGCCAGCCGCGTGTGGGTATTGTGCGGCTTGGCCGCGCCGGGCTTGAGCACATCGCTCATCCAGCGCTGCGCGTCGGCGATGGCGCGGTCCAGGCGCCCCAGCAGCACCGGCCCCACGCCCTGCGGGAAGAACAGCGAATGCACCACCGTGGCGGACAAAATGCCGATGGTGATTTCCTCCACCCGCGCCAGGCCGGTGTCGAAGATGGCGCCCGGATCGGTCACGGCCGGGAAGCCGATCAGGCCCGCCGTGTAACCGGCCAGCATGAAGATATAGGAACGCGGCGTGCGGTCCAGCAGCGAGATATACAGGCACAGGCCCACCCAGCAGGCCAGCGCCAGCGACAACAACTCTGGCGCATTCGCCATGCGCGGCACCATGACGATGGTGGCGGCGCTGCCGATCAGCGTGCCGCAGACGCGGAACAGCGCCTTGGAACGCACCGCGCCGGAAAACGGGCTGGCGACGATATACGCGGTCATCATCGCCCAGAAGGGGCGCGGCAGACCGGCCGCCAGCGATACATACAGCGCCAGCATCGACGCCATAAAACATTTGAGCGAGAACAGCATCTCGCTCATTTTGGGCGCGTTCATGATGCGCTGCGCTCCGCCAGCACCTGATCCAGCCGGGTCAGCACGCGTACGGTAGCTTCCACATCGGCCTGCGGCATGCCCTTGAACAGGTCGCGGCGGAACGGCGCCAGTGCTTTTTCCAGCCGTTCGGCGATCTTTTTGCCGGAGGCGGTCAGCGACAGCGTCTTGGCGCGCCGGTCGCTCGGATCGTCCTGGCGCAGCACCAGGCCGGCCGCCACTAACTGATCGATGATGCGCACCAGCGACGGCGGCTCGATGCCCACCGCGTCCGCCACCTGGCCAGGACGCACGCCATCGCCGAGGCGCGAGATCATCAGCACCGGCCAGGCGCTGGCGTGCGACAGCTCGAAGTCGGCCGTCAGCGCGTCAGCCGCGCCTTTATAGGAGCGCGCCACGTGGATCAGCGTGTGGGTCAAGGTCATCAGCGTTTTGTCGTAGCTCATCTCGGGCTCATTCAAATATACTTAGGATGCTAAATATTAGCATCAAACGAAAAACTTTGCTGGGCAGTGCCTAAGAACTGCGGTATCGTTAGTTTTTACGCATTGTTTCCACGCCCATGAAACTGACCTTCACTTCGCTCGCCGGCTTGCTTGCAAGCTGCACGCTGCACGCCGCCGATGAGGCGCCAATCGCGCTTGAAAAATTCTTCCAGAAGCCGGCCACCACTGGCGCCAGCATCTCCCCCGACGGCCGCCATGTCGCGCTGCGCATGATGTCGCCGGCAGGACGCAGCATGCTGGTGGTGATGGATGCCGACACGCGCGAGAAAAAGGTCATCGCCAATTACCGCAATGCCGACGTCAGCTACTTCTACTGGCTGAACGATAAGCGGCTGGCCTTCACGGTCCACAATGTCGATGACGGTGGCGACATCGGCAAGCCCGGTCTATATGCGGTGGACCGCGACGGCAAGGATGTCGCCGGTCTGTCCTACACCATCAACCAGCCGCGTGCCTTTGCCGACAGCGACTACGCCAGCAATACCTACCTGGCCAAGGCGACCATCAACGGCTTCCCCACCCGTAAGGAGGACGGGATGCTCGTCATCGTTCGTCACCCCGATGAGGAGCAAACACTGAGCCGTATCAACACCCGCAACGGCATGCTGACCGACATCCGCGCGCCAGGCGGCACTTACAAATGGCTGACAGATCCTGCGGGCGAGGTGCGCGTCGCCGTGGCGCGCCGCAGCGGCAAGGAAGTGGTGTTCATCAAACAGGAAAACAGCTGGCGCGAGCTGGCCTCCTTCGATCCGCTGGCGCCTGAGGCCTTCCAGCCGGTGCTCTACCTGGACGGCACGCTGTACGTGCGCGCCTACCAGGGCAAGAACGAAGCCGCCATCTATCGCTACGACCTGCAAAAAAATGCGCTGGCCGACACGCCGATGATCTCCGTGCCGGAATTCGACGCCGATGGCTACTTCGTGGTGGACGACAAAAAAATGCTGGGCTACCGTGTCAACACCGATACCGAAACCACGGTGTGGTTCGATGCGGACATGAAGCTATTGCAGAAAGAAGTCGACGACCTGTTGCCCGGCACGCTGAACACCTTGGGCACCGGCGGCCACACCGAAACATCGTATGTGCTGATCGACGCTCATCGCGACATTCAGGATCACATCTACTTCCTGTATAACCGCAGTAGCAAGAAGCTGCTGCGCCTGGGCACGTCGCGTCCCGACATGGACCCCGATCGCATGGGGCAAATGGCGATGGAACGCTATCCGGCGCGCGACGGCATGAAGATACCGGTCTACGTCACCTTCCCCAACCTGCATGGCAAAAAGCCGGGGCCAACGGTGGTGCTGGTCAGCGACAGGCCATGGCAGCGCACCGGCTTCTGGGAGTGGAGCGCCGAGGTGCAGTTCCTGGCTTCGCGCGGCTACGTGGTGCTGCAACCGCAACCGCGCGGAACGGATGGTTTCGGCCGTGCGCATGTGGCGGCAGGCGCCAGGCAATGGGGACGCGCCATCCAGGACGATATTGCCGATGCCGTCAAATGGTCGGCACAGAACGGCTATACCGATCCGTCGCGTGTCTGCATCATCGGCGGAGGTTATGGCGGCTATGCGGCCATGATGGGACTGGCGCGTGATCCGGCATTGTTCAAGTGCGGCGCCAGCTGGTCCGGCATCACCGACCTGGGCGCGATGTTCGAGCGCAATTGGGATGGCATCGCCGACCAGCGCGCATTGCCACAGCTGCGCGCTGCCATTGGTGATCCCAAGACCGATGCGGCGCAGCTAAAAGAGGCCTCACCGCTGTACAACGTGGCGCGCATCAAGCAGCCGGTGCTGCTGGCGTATGGCAAGCAAGACGGCCGCGTGCCCTTCAGCGATGGACGCAAGTTCTACACGGCGCTGGCCGCCGGCAATCCGCAGGTGGAGTGGCTGGAATACGCGCCGGATGTGGAAGACGAGAAGACCCAGAAGAACCGCATCGACCTGTGGCGCCGCATCGAGGCGTTTCTCGGCAAGCAGATCGGCAAATAAGAAAAAGGCCGGGCATCGCCCGGCCCTTCAACACAACAGTTACGGCAGCAGTTTGCCGTCGGCGTCGATCTTGCGCACTTCGCCCAGGTTCAGCGAACGCACACCGGCTTCCACCTTGCCCATATCACCCACCACCAGCCATACCAGACGGTTAGGCGTGATGCTGCGTGCGGCCAGCGCATTGGCCTGTTCCGGCGTCAGCGCCAGCACCTTGCCGGTGAAGGTGTTGTAGTAGTCTTCCGGCAGCTTGTAGCGGATGATGTTGCCGTAGTAGCCGGACAGCTGCGACGCGGTTTCAAACGAGCCTGGCAGGCGCAGGGTCTGGTTGGTCTTGGCGTCCGACAGTTCGGTCGCGCTGATCGGCTTGGCGCCAGCGATATTGCCGTACTCCTTCACCAGCTCCTGCAGCGCTTCCTTGGTCTTGTCGGTCTGCACTGGCGAAGTGCTCATGTACAGGCGCTGGCCCACCGACGGCAGCAGGAAGGCGCTGACGCCGTACGACCAGTGCTTGTCTTCGCGCAGATTCATATTGATGCGCGAGCTGAAATTGCCGCCGAAGACATTGTTCACCACGCCCAGTTCCACCTCATCCGGCGCATTGCGCGGCGACGCCAGCTGCGCCGCATAGATCACGCTCTGCTGCGCGCCCGGCTTGTCCAGCAGGTAGACCAGCGGTTTTTCACCGGCCGCGACGGTCGCGATGTTTTTCTGCGGCGCGGCGCCCGGCTTCCAGCCGGCGAAGGCTTTCTCCAGCAGCGGCACCACTTCGGCCAGCGTGGTGTCGCCCACCACCAGCAGCGTGGCGTTATTCGGTTTGAACCAGGCCTGGTGGTAGTTGACCAGATCTTCGCGTCGCAGGCTGCCGACGGCCGCCTCGCTACCGCTGCCGCTGAGCGGCAAGGAGTAAGCGTGTCCCTCGCCATATACCAGCTTAGGCAGCACGCGCATGCCCATTTCGGTCGGCGAATTTTTCTCGCGCGCGATGGCGGCCAGGCGGTTTTTCTTCAGCCGCTCCAGTTCATTCTGCGCGAAGGCCGGATGCTGCACCACGTCGGCGTACACGTCCAGCGCTTTCGGCAGGGTGGCCTTGAGCGTGTTGAGGCTGACGGTAACGCTGTCGAGCGAGGTACCGACGGAGAACTCCGCACCCAGCGATGCAAACGCCTCGCTGATGGCAGCCGCACTGCGGCTGGTGGTGCCCTCGTCCAGCATGCTGCCGGTCAGGCTGGCCAGGCCTTCGGTTTTAGCGCTGTCCGAAGCATAGCCAGCATCGACGATCAGCGAGAAATTCACCAGCGGCGCGGCGCGGCGCTCTGCCAGCACGACCTTCAGGCCGTTGGACAGCGTGGCTTTCTGCATCGGCGGCAGGTTCAGCGCCTCCGGCTTGCCCAGTGCTGGCGGCTGGCTGCGATCCAGCTTGCCGCTGGCGGCCAGGTTGGTCGGATACGGCTGCACTTCCAGCACATAGTCGCCATCGGTCAGCCAGGCTTGCAGCGCCTGTTTGACCTGGGCCGGCGTCGCCGCCTTGACGGCTTTCAGATAGTCCTTGTAGCAGTCCGGATTGCCGGTGAAGGTGGTGCAGCTCGCCAGCAGATCGCTCTTGCCGCCAAAGCCGCCGATGCGCTCAACGATGCGGGTGTAGCGCGCCAGGATGGTGGTCTTGGCCAGCTCCAGCTCCGCTGCGGTCGGGCCGGACTTGACCAGCGCCTGCAGTTCTTCATCCGCCGCGCGTTCCAGCTTGGCGACATCGCCGCCTGGACGTGCAGTCACGATCGAATAGAACTGGCCGGCGATTTCCGAGCTGTAGTTGCTGGCGCTGGCGTCGGTCGCCAATTGGTCCTTGACCACCAGACGCTTGTAATAGCGCGAGGTCCGGCCACCGCCCAGCACTTGCGCCGCCAGGTCCAGCAGCGGCTCGGTGGCCGTATGCGCGCCGGGCACATTCCATACGCGGTAGACGCGCGCCTGCGGCACGCGGTCCTGCACCGTGCTGCGATGGGTGCCGATACGCTTGGCGATCCATTGCTGCTGTTTGGCCAGCGGCGGCCCCGGTGGAATATCACCGTAGTATTTCTCCACCTTGGCGCGCGCCTGTTCCGGCGTGATGTCGCCAGCCAGCACCAGCGTCACATTATTCGGACCGTAGTTGGTCTTGAACCATTCCTGCACGTCCGTCATGGAAGCCGCGTCCAGGTCGGCCATCGAGCCGATCGTGGTCCACGAATACGGGTGGCCGGCCGGCCAGGTATTCTCGCTCAGCAGCGTGCGGGTCACGCCATACGGACGGTTTTCGCCCTGGCGTTTTTCGTTCTGCACCACGCCGCGTTGCAAATCGAGTTTTTTCTGATCCAGCACGCCCAGCAGGTGGCCCATGCGGTCGCTCTCGGCGAACAGCACATAGTCCAGCATCGAGGTCGGCACGTTTTGGAAGTAGTTGGTGCGGTCAGTGTTGGTGGTGCCGTTGAGATCCGTCGCGCCGATGCGCTCCAGCGCATTGATATAGGTCTGGTTGAAGTTGTCGCTGCCGCTGAACATCAGGTGTTCAAACAGGTGGGCGAAGCCGGTCTTGCCCGGCTTTTCGTTTTTGGAGCCGACGTGATACCAGGTGTTCACCGCCACCACCGGCGTCTTGTGGTCCTCGTGGACCAGCAGGGTCAGGCCGTTTTTCAGCACAAACTTGGTGTACGGGATATCGGGAATGGCGATGTCGGCCTTGGCGGCCGTTTTCACCGCTTCGGCGGCATGCAGCGCGCCGGTGGACAGCACTGCAATCGCCAGCGCGATCGCGCTACGGCGGATAGATATGGTCATGCGGTATCTCCAAAAAAGAAGTTTCAACCTGCAAAAAAGGCGCCGGGCATTGCTGCCGGCGCCTCACCATTCTATTAAGAATTAAGCAATTTTGCGAATTTTTATTTCCGTTGAGCAGCAGATGCGTCGCGCGCCGCACGGAACTCGGCATCCTTGGACCAGTTCGGCCAGGTTTTCGAGTCCGCCAGGTCGCGGCCCAGCGAGTACAGCATGCCGAGATCGTGCGCCATGCCGGCGAAGCTCCACTCGGCGCTCCACTCGTCCGACGGCTGGTGGTAGTTGTTGGTCACATAGGCCGCTTCGATTTTGCGGCCAGCTTCCGAGCCGCCATCAAGCAGGTCGTTGCCCGATCCATACGAGATGGCCGGCACACCGCGTTTGGCGAACGGGAAGTGGTCAGAACGGAAGAAGTGGCCAGCCTCCGGTTTCGGATCAGGCGAGTACACCAGGTTCCACTGCTTGGCCTTGGCGATCAGCTGGTCGAGCAGATCGAGCTTGGCACTGCCGGAGATGGTGAAATTGCGCGCCACGCCGTTCGGACTCAGGGCATCCATATTGATCACGCCAACCGTGGTGGCCAGCGGGTACAGTGGATTGGCGGAATAGTACTCTGAGCCCAGCAGGCCTTTCTCTTCCGCGGTCACCGCCAGGAACACCACGCTGCGCGCCGGCTTCGGCGCCTTGCCGTAGGCGCGCGCCAGTTCCAGCAGCGCGGCGATGCCGGTGCCGTTGTCGACCGCGCCGTTGTAGATCTTGTCGCCCTTGGCGTCCGGCAGGCCTACACCCAGGTGGTCCCAGTGGCCGCTATAGATCACGGTTTCCTTGGGCGACTTGGCACCGGCCACGCGCGCGGCCACGTTCTTCGACACGATCACCTGCGCGTCCACCGCGTAGTTGGCCGACAGCGTAATGCCTTTCAGTTCGGCCGGTTTGAAGTCACGCGTTTGCGCCTGCTTCTTCAGTGCCTCGAAATCCAGGCCGCCGCGCTTGAACAGGTCTACCGCCAGGTCGCGCTGTATCCAGGCTTCCATCGGCGCGTGCGCTTCCGCTGGTTTTTTGCGCACGATGTCGTACATGACGTTGGTGTTGGAGTTCTTCACCGTGTTCCAGCCGTACGACGCCGGCGCGGTTTCATGCACGATGATGGTGCCCAGCGCGCCACGGCGCGCCATCTCTTCATATTTGTAGGTCCAGCGGCCGTAATAAGTCATGGCCTTGCCGCCGAACTCGCCCTCGCCAGTCTCGAAGTCCGGGTCGTTGATCAGCACCACCGCCAGCTTGCCCTTCAGATCCTGGCCCTTGAAATCGTCCCAGTTGCGTTCCGGCGCGGTCACGCCGTAGCCGACGAACACCAGCGGCGCGTTCTTGAAATCGATCAGCTTGGCGCCGGTCATGGCGGCGCGCACCGCCAGGTCATCGCCCTGCTTGAGCGGCTGCACGGTCTTGCCGTCGCTGACGCTCAGCGTCACCGGCCCCTTGATTTCAAAACGGCCCAGCGGCACATCCTGGGTCCAGCTGCGCTGGCCCTTGACCACATCGCCGCCCGGTTGCAGGCCGGCAGCCTTGAATTGTTCGATCAGGTAGTTGACGGTCTTGGTTTCACCGGCAGTATTCGGGCCGCGGCCTTCAAACTCGTCCGAGGACAGCACTTTGACGTCCTGCGACAAACGCTTGGCGTCAAATTCCGGAGCGGCGGCATGAGCGCCGTGCGTGGCAAAAGCGGCCATCAGCGAAAGCGCGAGCATGGTTTTTTTCAATCTGATCTCCCTCAACAAATACGTGAAAAAACCATACTGCCACGAATCAATCTTGACGACAATGTCATAAATGATTACCAAATGCGCAATAGTTTCCTGTAGGATATAGCCTTTCTTACAAGGAGTCCGTATGCGCCATCTTCTTACCGCCCTGCTTTGCCTGAGCCTGACCGCCACGCTGCCGGCCGTTGCCGCCGATCCCGCGCCGCAGATGACCGCACAGCAATTCCTCGCGTCGCTGACCTTCCACGAAGGCAAAGTCAAACTGCCGGGAGATATCGCCACGCTCGACCTGCCGGCCAGCTTCCGCTACCTCGATCCGGCCGACGCCGAGAAACTCATCACCGACGGCTGGGGCAATCCACCCGGCGCAAAGACCCTGGGCATGATCGTGCCCGCCGGCGTCAACCCGCTCAGCCAGGCTGGCTGGGGCGTGGTGGTCACCTACGACAAGGACGGCCACGTCAAGGACGATGACGCCGACCACATCAACTATGCCGATCTGCTGAAGGACATGCAGGAGGGGATGGCAGAAAATAATAAAGCGCGCAAGGAGCAAGGTTATTCTGCAATGTCGCTGGTCGGCTGGGCCGAGCAGCCAAGCTACGACAAGGCGCAGCACAAGCTGTACTGGGCGAAGGAGCTGCATACCGACGGCAGCAACGGTAACGGCCTCAACTACAACATCCGCGTGCTGGGCCGCGAGGGCGTATTGGTACTGAACGCCGTAGCAGGCATGGACCAGATCGCCCAGGTCAAACAGGAGATGAAAAAGGTCACCGCCTTCACCGACTTCACGCCAGGCAACCGCTACGCTGATTTCAACGCCAGCACCGACAAGGTGGCTGAATATGGCATTGCAGCACTGGTCGCCGGCGGCGTCGCCGCCAAGCTGGGCTTCTTCGGCAAGCTCTTTGCCGTGCTGCTGGCACTCAAGAAATTCATCCTGCTGGGCGTGGCCGCGCTGGGTGGCTGGGTGTGGAAACTGATGGGCCGCAAAAAACAGCAGCAAGCCGCCGGCGTTGACCTGAGCAAACCGGAATAAACGTGGCCAAGCTGATCATATGGCTGCTGGCGGCCGGAAAAATGGGCAAGCTGCTGCTGACCTGCGGCACCATGCTGCTATCCATTGTGGTCTACAGCTGGGTGTATGGTTGGCGCTATGCGCTAGGTTTCGTGGCGCTGATCCTGGTGCACGAACT
Source organism: Duganella sp. sic0402 (assembly GCF_019219065.1). Lineage (GTDB taxonomy): Bacteria > Pseudomonadota > Gammaproteobacteria > Burkholderiales > Burkholderiaceae_D > Rugamonas. Next base: position 40,590 of record NZ_JAHUWK010000010.1, read on the forward strand.
GGGGCACTACGTGGCGGCGCGCCAGCGCGGGCTGAATGTCGGCGCGCCGACCTTTATCCCCTTCGTTGGCGCCTGGATCGCGCTGAAGGAGCTGCCGCACGATGTCGAGACCGAGGCCTACATCGGCTTCGCGGGACCACTGGCGGGCACCCTGGCATCGCTTGCCTGCTACTATTTTGCACGGAATAACGACAGCAACCTGATGCTGGCGGTGGCCTACTCCGGTTGCATGATCAATCTGTTCAACCTGATCCCGGTGTCGCCACTGGACGGTGGCCGCATCACCGCCATCATTTCGCCCAAGGTATGGCTGGCAGGTGTACCGTTGCTGGCAGCACTGTTCTTCTATCACCCCAGCCCGATGCTGATCCTGGTGGCGGTACTGGCCTATCCGCAGATCAAGGAAGCAATCTGGGGCGATCCTGCCAAGCCCGCCGACTACTACGTGGTGTCGCGTGAAGCGCGTATCAATTACGGCGTGATGTATCTGGTACTGGTGGCCTTCCTCGCCATGATGAGCTACAGCATCCACGAGATGCTGCCGTCTCGGTGAGCCAGCGTACAGTCCGGCCGGTGCCGCGCGCCCACACTGAGAGTCTGTATCTCAGCGGAGCAGCGCCATGCCGGAAGGACCATCCATCGTTATCTTGCGCGAACAGGCGGAGGGCTTTGCCGGCCGCACCATCAAGCGGGCCAGCGGCAACGCCAAGGCGGTGGATTTCGACGGCCTGGTGGAGCAGAAGGTGCTGGCCCTGCGCAGCTGGGGCAAGCATTTCCTGATACAGCTGCCGGACCGCGCACTGCGCATTCATTTGCTGATGTTCGGCAGCTACCGCATCAACGAGCGCAAGCCGGACGCCGAACCGCGCCTGAGCCTCGGTTTTGACGATGGCGAGGAATTCAACTTCTACACCTGCTCGGTCAAGACCCTGCCGCCCGATCTGGATGCGCAATACGACTGGCGCTCCGATGTCATGTCGGATCAGTGGGACGCCAGGCTGGCGCTGAAGAAGCTGCGCGCCCAGCCGGAAATGCTGGTCTGCGACGCCACGCTGGATCAGGAAATTTTCTCCGGCGCCGGCAATATCTTCAAGAACGAGGTGCTGTTCCGCATCCGCGTGCATCCGCTGTCCAGGATTGGCGCGCTATCGGCCGCCAAGCAGCGCGAGCTGGTTGAGCAGATGCGCGCGTACGCCTTCGATTTCCTGCGCTGGAAAAAAGCCTTCGTACTGAAGCAGCACTGGCTGGCGCACACCAAACGCATCTGCCCGCGCTGCGATATCCCCTTCCACAAGGCGCACCTGGGCAAGACCAAGCGGCGCAGCTTCTTCTGCGTCAACTGCCAGAAGCAGTATCCACCTGCGCTTACACCAGTCCGGTCAGATAGTAGACCGCGATCACAAAGAACACCGCCAGCGTCTTGATCACCGTGACGCCGAAGATGTCGCGATACGACTGGCGGTGCGTCAGCCCGGTAACCGCCAGCAGCGTGATGACGGCGCCATTGTGCGGCAGCGTGTCCATGCCACCGCTGGCCATGGCCACTACCCGGTGCATCACTTCCAGCGGGATGTGTGCCGCTTCGGCCGCCTTGATGAACTGATCCGACATGGCCGCCAGCGCGATACTCATGCCGCCCGATGCCGAGCCGGTAATACCAGCCAGCGAGGTGACCGACACCGCTGCGTTCACCAGCGGATCGGGCACGCTGCGCAGCGCGTTGCTGACCGACAGGAAGCCAGGCAGCGCGGCGATCACGCCACCGAAGCCGTACTCGGAGGCGGTGTTCATCGCGGCCAGCAGTGCACCGCCCACTGCCGCCTTGGTGCCGTCGGCAAAAGCGTTTTTGATGCGCGTGAAGGCGGTGACGATGGTCAGCAGGATGCCCAGCAACAGCGCGCCTTCCACCGCCCAGATGCCGATCACCGGCTTGATGGTCAGGCTGACCGGTGCGTGCAGGCCGGGCAAGGCGTCGGCGGTCAGCGCGTAGCTGTCGCCGTACCAGCCGGGAATCAGCTTGGTCAGCGCGAAGTTGGCCACGCCGACCATGACCAGCGGCGCCAGCGACAGCAGCGGATGCGGCAAGCCGGCGCGGACAGGCGCAGCCACCGGCGTTTGCGCGGCAGGGGCGGTGGCGGTGGCAGCGGCTGGTACAGCCTCATAGCCCTCGCCGGTCGCCATCACGCTTCGGCGGCGCCATTCGAGAAAAGCCAGGCCGGCCGCCAGTGTGGCAATGGAACCGATCACGCCGAGGTAAGGCGCGGCCCAGCCGGTGGTCTTGAAGAAGGTGGTCGGGATAATGTTCTGGATCTGCGGCGTGCCCGGCAGCGTATCCATGGTGAAGGAAAACGCACCCAGCGCAATCGCGCCCGGCATCAGCCGCTTGGGGATATTACTCTGGCGGTAAAGCTCAGCCGCAAACGGATACACGGCAAACACCACCACAAACAGCGACACCCCGCCATAGGTCAGCAGCGCACACACCAGCACAATGACCGCGTTGGCGCGCGTGCGGCCGATGTACTTGATCGCCGCCACCACAATCGATTCGGAAAAGCCGGACAGCTCGATCAGCTTGCCGAACACCGCACCGAGCAGGAAAACCGGGAAGTACAGCTTGATGAAGCCCACCATCTTGTCCATGAAGATGCCGCTGAAGACCGGCGCCACCGCGCCCGGATCGGTCAGCAGTACCGCACCCAGCGCGGCAATCGGCGCGAACAGAATCACGCTGTAGCCGCGATACGCGGCCAGCATCAGGAACACCAGTGCGGCAAGAACGATCAGGAACGACATGCGGACTCCGGAAGATGGTTATTCTTCCGGACATTGTAGAACTTATTGCAACCTTGTGCTGCGGCGTTAGATCAAGCCGGAAGCAAGAGGACGGCGAATCGCCAGCATGGTACAGTCGTCGTCCAGCACCGGCTGGCCGGTGTAGGTGCTGACCGCCAGCCGCAGCAGGTCCAGCGCTTCCGGCAGCGATGGATGATCCCACTGCGCCAGCAGTTCCAGGCAGCGCTCCTCGGAGAATTCGACGCCGTCCTCATTGGCCGCCTCGGTCACGCCATCGGTGTAGCACAGCAGCGTATCGCCGGGCGCCAGCACGGTTTGCATCGCGCCGAAAATCAGGCCAGGGAAGGCACCGACCAGCACGCCTTTCGGTATCGGCAGCAGGCTGGCGATACCGCCCGACAGCAGCATTGGCGGGCAATGGCCGCCGTTCGAGTAGCGCAGCAGGCCGGTGTCGACCTCCAGAAAACCGCAGAACAGCGTGACGAACAGATTGGTGTCGTTGCCGGCGCACAGGCGGTCGTTGAGCGTGGCCAGCAGCTGATCCGGCTCGGTGATGCTCATCGCCAGCACGCGCAGCAGGCCTATCGCCCGCGCCATGAACAGCGCTGCCGCCACACCGTGGCCGGACACGTCGCCTATGCAAATAAACAGCAGATGGTCGTCGATGAAAAAGGCGTCGAACAAATCGCCGCCGACGTGCGAGGCCGGCTCCATCAGGCCGCAGGCATGCAAGTCGCTGCGCTCCGGGAACAATGGGCGTTGCAGCGGCAGCATGCTGACTTGCAGCTGGCGCGCGATGTCCAGCTCCTTGCGCAGATGCTCCAGCTCCAGCGCCGAGCGTTGTGCTTTCAGCGCCGCCTCATTGGAACGGCGCATGCGGCCGGTCAGCGTGGTCATCAAGTTACTGGCGACGCCGGGCAGCGCCATCAGCTTCTGCCAGAACAGGTCGCGCGACAATTGCAGCACTTGCGACGGCTCGTGCGCCACCACCAGCGCCGATACCGGCTCGCCATCGATGGCCGACAGTTCGCCGATCAACTCTCCCGGCGAAACCGCAATCGCGCCGGACGAACCGGCCTTGCCGTCCAGGTGCACATGCAGCAGGCCGGAGAGCAGAATATACACACTGTGATTGACTTCGCCGTAGTTCAGCAGCGGCGCGCCGGCCGGCAGATTGAGCACTTCAGCTTCCGCCAGCGCGGCGTCCACCGCGTCGGCGCTGGCCTGGCGGAACAGGCCGATCCAGTCCATGCCCTGACGGCGCCGCTCCACGTCACGCTCCTCATGGCGGTGATCGTGACGATGGCCCAGCAAGTGATCGAGGCCATGACGGCGTTCGCCGCTGCGGCGGAACGGCCGCCGCGTGATGGCGGAATTATTCATGCGGCGCTCCAGCGCACGGTGACGGTCAGCTGGTTGCGGCCATCGCGCCAGGCGTAATCCAGCTGGTCCGAATGGCTGCGCAGCATGACCACGCCAAGGCCACCGGGCAGCGTGTCTTCCAGCATCAGCGGACGTGGCGGCGCTACCGCCTGCGTCGGGTCGTACGCCACGCCGCCGTCTTCCAGCGTCAGCGTGGCGCTGCCCGGCTGCACCTGCAAGCGCAGTTGCACCGGTGCGGCGGCGGCCAGGTCGCCGTGGTCGATGATATTGGCCAGCGCTTCGTGCAGGCACATGTCGAGCCGGGCGATGTCACTGTCCGGCACGGCGCGTGCGCCGGCTTCGGCGTGCAGCCAGGCGGCGGCGCGGCGCAGCTCGGACGCCTGCGCCGTCACCGTCAAGCCGGCGCTGTGCGGGGTCGTGCTCAAGCCTGCGCCGCCTCTTCCGCCTTGGCCAGGTCGTTGAACATCGGGATTACGGCGTCGATGCCGGTGGTCGACAGGGTTTTGGCCACCGGACCGTTCTCGCCGACGAACAGCACCATGCGCGAACCGCGCTGTTGCATCGCACGCGCATTGGCGACGATGGCGCGGATGCCGATCGACGCCAGGAAATCGACCGCGCTCAGATCGACCACGGCGCGCTGCTTGGCCGAAGCGGTGAGCGCGGTGAATTGCAGCGAGATCGCGTCAGTGCCGGCGATATCAAGGCGGCCCGATAGGGAGACGCGGCGCAGGGTGTCGTTGACGTCGGTGTATGCAATGGTCATATTGGGCAGATCCTGAAAATGGCGGGACGCGCACGGGGCGCGCAAGCGCACCAGCATACGCGCCCAATATGACCGTTTTATGACATTTCAATCGTGCGCAGCGACTCGGCACCACAGGAAGGGACGCGGCTCGCCACCCACCGCCGCCGGATGGCTGGCGCAGCTGGCAGCTTCCAGCGTCAGGCCGTAACGGCCTACCCGTTCGCCGGCCAGTGCGATGGCGGCACGATCCTGCGCCGCAAGGTCGATGCGATGCTGCGGCAGCAGGTCGAAAGTGCAGCCGCCTGCTGGCAGGCGGCGCAGCTCAACCTGTAGCCGCACCTTGCCCATCAGGCGTTCCAGCTTGTCGCAGCCGGCAGCGTCATCGGTCAGGCCCAGCGCGCGCGCCGCCGCCAGCTTGCGCAGGCGGGTACCGTCGCGGTCATTGCGGGCAGCGCTCAGCAGCAGATAGTGCGGACCAGGACGGGCAGCGATGGCGGCCTGCTGGCGCGCCCGCCAGGCCGGCGTTTCCAGCATGCCGGTATCCAGCGCGATGACCTGGGTGGCTGGTGGCAGGAAGGTAGCCATCCAGCCCGACGGCGGATCCGGCTGAACGAAGAAGACGATGCTATCGGCTGGACGCTCGATCACCGGCATACGGGCACTGAAGGCGCTGTCGGCCCAGTCGGCATGGCCCCAGTTGGCAGCCGGCAGTGCGGTAATCACCAGCAGCGCCAGCGCCCAGCCGGCCAGCCGCAAGGCACGCGGCGACACATACTGCCACGCCAGCCAGATCGCCAGTGGCGCCAACAGCTCCAGCGGCACCAGGTAGCGGTAGATGCTGAACATGCGCATCCACACCAGATAGCCCACCGCCACAAACGCCAGCAACAGTACGCTGCGCGGGGCCAGCGTCAGCGCCGATTGGACCGCGCTGCGGCGGCGCCACAGCCACACGGCAGCCAGCACGATCAGCGTCACGTACAGCAGCGGCCACACCGCCAGCTTGAGCGGAATCTCCGATACGCGCCGGGTATGGAAAGTGAAGATGAATGGCCACAGCAGGTTTTCCATCCAGCCCTGCGGACGGAAGAAGACATCGATCACGCCCTGGTCCGGCGCCAGCGGGCTGTGGAAGAAGTTGTTAAATTGCGGGAACAGCGGATTACCGAAGGTCTGCCACATGCGTGCCATCCACCAGCCGCCGCTGGCAGCCACGCCAGCCAGCACGCCCACACCGAACACGAAGGACAGCCGCAGCCGTTCCCACCAGGCCAGCGGTACCGTCAGCAAGGCTGCGCACAGCGCCACCGCGTAAATCGCATTGGTCAGTTTGAGACCGGCCGCCACGCCCATTGCCACACCGGCGCCCAGGCCGGCCAGCGCGGCGCGGCCGCTCCAGTGCAGCAGCGTGTCCCAGCGGCGCAATACCAGATACAGCGACAGCAGCACCGGCAGCGCGCTGAGATTGTCGCCCATGGTGTTGCCCAGCTCACTGAGGAAACCGGGTGCGGCCACGCCAGCGAACGCCAGCAACAGCGCCAGCCGGCGCGGCTGCCCAGGTCCCAGCAACTGGCGGGCGATGCCGAACAGCAGCACAAAGCTCAGGCCGTGCAGCGCGCCCAGCACGAAGCCAACCGCGCGCGGCGGCAGCCACTGGTTCAGATAATAGTAAGGCAGGTCCAGCGTTGGATTGAAATAGCTTTGGAAGCCAGCCGGCGCCAGGTCGAAGCCGATGCGGTTGCCCAGCAGCGCATGGACGTTGTACAGATGGTAGTTGCGCATGTCCCAGCCATCGTCCTGGCCAGCCAGCACGGAAAGCAGGCCAAGCAGGACAGGCACCAGCAGCAGCGCCCAGCGTCCGGCGCGCGGATGGTTGAGAAAAGCGCTGCGCCGCGCCAACCAGGCGTCAGGCAGCGTGATCATGCGTAGCCGGACCTGGATGAGCGAGGTAGGTAAACCGCTTCTGCTCGATGCGGCCCTTGGTGACCGCGTCCAGCACGATGCCACATACCAGCAGGATCACGCCAAACAGCATCAGCGAGGCACATAGGACGGCGGTTGGCAGGCGCGGCACCAGGCCGGTTTGCAGGTAGGTGGCAACCACTGGTTCGGCCAGGATCACCGACAGCATCGCGCTCAGCGCGGCAAAGATGGTGAAGAAGGCCAGCGGACGCTCCGACTTGAACAGCCGGAAGATGGTGCCGAGGATGCGGAAGCCGTCGCGGTAGGTATTCAGCTTGCTGACCGAACCCTCCGGACGCGATTTGTACACGGTGGCCACTTCCGCCACCGGCATGCGTAGCGCCAGCGAGTGCACCGTCAGTTCGGTTTCGATCTCGAAGCCGGCCGAGTGGGCGGCAAACGATTTGACGTAGCGGCGCGAGAACACGCGGTAGCCCGACAAAATGTCGGTGAAGGTGCGGCCGAAGATGAACGACACGCAACCGGTCAGCATGGCGTTGCCGAAGCGATGGCCGGGCCGGTAGGCTGCCTGCTCGGTGCTGACGCGGTTGCCGACCACCATGTCCAGGCCTTCGTCCAGCATGCGCTCGACCAGCTGCGGCGCCACGCTGGCGTCGTAAGTATCGTCGCCGTCGACCATGACATACGCGTCCGCCTCGATGTCGGCAAACATGCGGCGTACCACGCTGCCCTTGCCCTGGGCCGGCACATTGCGCACGATGGCACCGGCGGCACGCGCCACATCGGCCGTGCCATCGGTGGAATTGTTATCGAATACATAAACCTGCGCCTGCGGCAGGCAAACCTGGAAATCGCGCACGATGGCGGCGATGGTCAGTGCTTCGTTGTAGCAAGGCACCAAAATGGCAATGCGCGTATTGCTTGGGATGGTCATAATGCTGATGTCGGCAGGCAAAGGCGTTATTATAGTTCCAACTGACCAGGAGACCCTGCGCATGGCTCAACTGCACGCCTCCCTCAAGGGTGGAGACAAGCTGTCACTGAACTGGACTTATCTGAACGCGATCGCCAACGGCGTTTCGGCGATCGACCTGGATGCGCTGGCGCTGCGCAATCTGGACGACGCCCAGCAATTCGTACGCGAATATGGCTTCGACCTGGACCAGCCGGCCGCCCCGGCGCTGATCCGCAACGCGCACCGGGAGGCGGTGGCGTTCATCCGCGCGACCTTCCTGACGCCGGCACAGGCCGGGCTGATTCCGGCCGAGGTGGCGGAGCCGGACGATCCGCTCCAGCTCCTGCTATACGCGTCGGATAGCAGCCAGCACGACGACGCGCGGCGCATGTGGGCGTGCGCGGTGCTGAAGGTCATGCACGGCATCTTCTACATCGACAACAACCTGAAGCTGCGCCACTTCCACGCCATCCGCGCGCAGGTGTTCGGCACGCTGGATGAGGTGATACGCCGCGACGGCGAGCACTACTTCCTGACCGACGGCACAAGCTGCCTGCCGCTGCTGCGCTACGACCGCAAGGACAACAAAGGCCGCAACAGCATTCTGCTCAAGCTGCTGCAAAAAGCTGCCTACCTGGCGGCCGATATCTTCGACCACCTGGGCGTGCGGCTGGTATTCGCCACCCGCTGCGAATGCGTGCTGGCCTTGCGCGCCCTGCAGCGCGTGCATCTGCTGTCGGTCACCAATGTGGATGCCGCACGTACCCGCAACACCCTGCTGGACCTCGACGCGGCGCAACAGGTATTCGACAAGTACCGCGCGCAGCTGGAGCACAGCGCAGCCTATCCGCTGGACCTGCTGCGGCAGATGGACAGCGAGCTGGCCGAGATCTCGCAGCCGCAGACACGCTGCGACAATCCGCACAGCGGCAATGGCTTCAACAGCCTGCAGGTAACGGTACGAAAAATGATCCACGTACAGCAGCTGGATGCGGCGCCTGAGCAGGATTACGACGTCGGCTTTTTCTTTGAATACGAAATCCAGCTGATGGACGAGGCCAGCTACCAGCGCAGCCTGAGTGGCCCGGCCAGCCACGAAGCCTACAAGCAGCGCCAGGTCGACACCGCGCGCACGCGGGTGTTCGGCCGCGAGCTGCTGCGCTGGATCGCGCACCAGTGCGCCGCCTGATGCGGCATTGCGTTACGCTAGCGCGTCATGCGCACATTGATATTCTCGCTGATGGTGGCGGCCAGCGCGGCAGCCCAGGACGCACCCAGCATCACGGTGGCGGCGACCCGCGATCCGGTTGATAAATCCTACCGCAAGATGCTGGCGGGGATGGATACCTTCGCACGCCGGCAAGCGCTGGCGCCGCAGGCGACGCTACGCTTCCAGCTGCTGCCACGCCTGCCCACCACGCAACTGGCAGGCCTGACGCTGAGGGTGGCGGGCGACACTGTCTCGCTGCCGGTCACGGTGGCGCCGGACCATAGCTTCACGCTGGAGCGCAATCAGCAAGCCGCCAAAGAGGACGCCGCGCTGATCGCCAGCAGCAAGACCAGCACACTGACCTGGCGCGCGCAGGTGCGCAGCCCCGGTGTGCCCGAGGGCATGCGGCGGCTAGGCGATCTGCGCCTTGAATGCATGGTCGGCGTGGAAGCCGGCCTGCTGTCCAATAACGCGCAGATGTTTGCCTGGCTGGGCGAGCTGTTCACCAGTCCGGAGCGGGTCTGCAATCACGCCGATGGGAACTACCTGTTCTTTGCCGAGCGCCCGGTGTACGCGATCACGCTGCGCGACGGTGCACGCCAGGCGACGCTGCCGTTCAAGGCGCTATACGCGGGTGGCACGCAAACGCCGTCCACCCTGCCCTATTGCGATTGCCAGGTGCTGCTCGACCGCAGCTACTATGCGCCGATCTGGGACCGCAGCTGGTCCGACGATACGCTGCTTTCTTTCGAGGACATGGACAGTCCTCCCGGCGCAAACGACAGCCCCATCGCCGCCGGCTACGCCAGCACCGCGCACATGCAGGCCAGGCTGGGCACCGCAGATGAGGTCAAGTTCGACAGCGGCTACCAGATGTGGCGCTACACTTATCCCGCTAGCCGCAGCGATGCGCCGCCAGCCGAATTCACCATCCTGTTCGGCCCGGACGGCTTGGCGCGCAAGGCCCGCTTACGCGAACCGCCGCCGGCGCATAAAAAAAGCCAGCCCTGACGGACTGGCTTTCGCAAGCTGACCGGCGCGTGGATCAGTGCGCGGTCATGGCCTTCTTGATAGCGACGCAGCGTTCATCTTCCTGCTTGGCGACCAGCAGCCAACGGCGCGTATTGGTCGACAAATCAGTCAGCTTGGCGACAGCATCGTCCAGGCGCTTCACGCTGGCAGGCGTGCAGGCGGCCGGAATGTGCGACGCGCCATAAGCACGCATGTACACCGGACCTGCGGCCTTGTCGACCTCACCCAAGGTCGCCAGGCGCTGCGCTGCGGTTTTCTCGTTCAGCGCGCCCTGCTCGGCCGGGAACATGCTGCCCATCGCGGTGCGCACTTTGGAGAACGGCAGCTTGGTCTTCAGGTCGGCAATGGTGGCCGCCCACTCAGCTTTGACCTTGGCGTCCGGACGGATCACCGTGGCGGCGATGGCTGCCTGCTGGCCGCTGTCCGACTTGTCGCGCTCCTGTTCCGCCGCCAGCAAGGCTTCGCTGCCCGGATAGGCAAAGCGGTTCAGGCGGCGGATGATGTCCCAGCGCACGTCCTGGCTGACGTTCAGGCCCGGCACCACCAGCTTGCCATCGAGGATATCGGCCAGTTGCTTGAGCGCTGCCGGGCTGCTGGCCAGTCCCACAAAGGACGAGAACCAGCGGCGCTGGAAGTTCTTGTCGGTGGCGGCATTGGCGGCGTCAAACGCCATTTTCTCAAGCTGCGCGCCGACCTTGCTGCGGTAGGCCGATGGGCCCATCAGGCGCAGGTAGTTGTCCGACGCGTGCACCTTCTCAAGGATATCGCCGAGCAGCGTGTAGTTCTTCTCGGACGGCGCGTTGGCCAGCGCAGTTTTCAGGTACTCGTTCAGCGGCAGCTTGGCGTTGCGCACGCCATCCCACAGGCTTTGCCACAGCATCGAACGCAGCAGCGGATCGTCCACCTTGCTCAGACTGGACTGCGCGGTGGCGAAGGATTTCTTATCCAGCTGCACCTGCACAAAACCCCAGTCCTGATAGTTTGGATACACCAGGTCCGGGCAAGCCGCGCCCTTCAGTTCCGGCACCACCGTTGCCGCGCCCTTGTAGGTGACGGCGACGTTTTTGCTCAGCGTCAGGCCTTGTGCGCCCAGCTGGAACAGGCCGATCTGCACGCGCTGTTCGCGCAGCGTCGGCAGTTCCTGGCTTTGCGCGGTCTGGCGCAGCGTGAAGCTATTCACCTTGCCGGCGGAGCAGCTGTAATCGGCGGCGATGGTGTTGACGCCGGCTTCATACAGCCACTCCTTGGTCCAGCCGCTCAGGTCGCGGTTGGCGGCTTCGCCCAGGCTGCCGATGAAGTTGTCCAGCGTGGCGTTCTGGTACTGGTATTTGACCAGGTAGTTGTGCACGCCCTTGCGGAACACTTCTTCGCCCAGCAGGTGGCGCAGCTGTTTCAGCGTCGATGCGCCTTTCGAGTAGGTGATGGCGTCGATGTTATCGAAGGCGTTGGCGGTCGATGGCACCGGCGTTTCAATCGCGTGCGTGGTCACGCGCTGGTCCTGGGTGTAGGCAGCTTGCTTGCCGCCCGAGTAGAAGCTCTGCCAGGTGTTGGTGAACTCGGTTGCCTCGGCAGTCGCCAGCGTGCCCATGAAGGACGCGAAGCTCTCGTTCAGCCACAGGCCATTCCACCACTTCATGGTGACCAGGTCGCCAAACCACTGGTGCGCCATCTCGTGCATGATGACGCCAGCCAGCGACTGCTTCTGCGCCGTGGTCATCTCTTCCTTGTGCAGGAAGCTGCCTTCGCCAAAGGTGATGGCGGCGGCGTTTTCCATCGCGCCGTACAGGAAGTCCGGCACCAGCAGCTGGTCATACTTCTCGAACTGATAAGGGATGCCGAAGTATTCATCGAAGAAGGTCAGGCCCTGCTTGGTGTAGCGGAACCAGTCTTGCGGCGACACTTGCGACGCCACCGATTGGCGCGCGAACAGGCGCATCGGATATTTTCCGCTATTGTCTTCCCATACCTTGTACGGGCCGGCGTGCATCGAGAAGTTGTACGGGCTCAGTTTCTTCGAACGTGGGAAGGTCCACTTCTTGCCGCCTTCGACATCCTGCACACCGCTCTCGCGCATGGTGGACACCGCCACCCAGTCAGCCGGCGTGGTGACGGTGACCTGGTAAGTGCCCTTCAGGTCGGGTTGATCAAACACCGGGAACATCTGGTGCGCGGCGGCCGGTTCGAAGTGCGAATAGGTGTAGACGCGGCCATCGACCGGATCGACCATGCGGTGCAGGCCTTCGCCGTTGGTGCTGTGCAGGCGGCTGTAGGCGATGGTGACGGTGTTGCGGCCGGCCTTCAGGTCGGCGGCAGCCAGCGTGATGAACCAGTTGTTGTACTGCGGCGTGACGTTTTTGCCGTTGACGGTCAGGCTGGCGATGGTGGCCTTGTCCAGATCGATGGTCAGCGGCTGCGACGCGTCTTTCAGGTCGAAGCTGAGCGTGGTGGCGCCGCTAAAGCTTTCCTTGCCGGTCAGCGTGAATTCCAGCGTGTAGTCGACATTGCTGACGCGCTCCGAACGGGCGGCGGCGTCGGTTTGCGACAGGAAGGCGTTTTCAGCGCGCGGCGCAGGCGTGGCAGCGGCGGCATGGGCGCCGGCAAAGGCCAGCGTGACGGCAGTGGCGATAATGTATTTTTTCATGTTCTCTCCTGAATTCATCGTCATTCCCGCGCAGGCGGGAATGACGGGGTTATTTTTTCTTGGTATAGGTGTCCAGCCAATCGATCACGGTGTGATGCCACAGCACCGAGTTGGCAGGCTTCAGCACCCAGTGGTTCTCGTCGGGGAAGAACAGGAATTTGCTTGGAATGCCGCGACGCTGCAACGCAGTAAACGTGCCCAGGCCTTGCGCGGTTGGGATACGGAAGTCCAGGTCACCCTGCACCACCAGCATCGGCGTCTTCCAGTTCTTGACGGTCAGCGCCGGATTGAACTTCTCGTGCTGCTGCGGAACGTCGTAATAAGGGCCACCGCTTTCCCACTCGGTGAACCAGATTTCTTCGGTCGAGTAAGCCATGCCGCGCGTGTCGAATACGCCGTCGTGATTGACGATGCATTTGAAGCCGTCGGACCAGTTACCCTGTATCCAGTTCATCATGAAGCCGCCGTACGAGGCGCCCAGCGCGCAGCTGTTCTCACGGTCCAGCCATGGGAACTTCTGCACCGCAGCCGCCAGGCCTTTCTGCAAGTCTTCCAGTGGCTTGCCACCCCAGTCGCCGCTGATCGAATCAGTGAACTTCTGGCCATAGCCGGTCGAACCATGGAAGTCGATGAACACGGTCGCATAGCCAGCGCCGGCGTACACCTGCGGATTCCAGCGATAGCTCCAGGAATTGCCGAAGCTGCCCTGCGGGCCGCCATGTACCAGGAAGGCCACCGGATATTTCTGGCCAGGCTGCGCGTTCCATGGCTTCATGACGTGGCCATAGACGGTGTCGCCATTGGCGCCGGTGAAGGAGAACTGTTCATACTCGCCGAACTTGACGTCGGCCAGCGCTGCCTCATTCAGCTTGGTCAGTTGCTCAGCCTTCTCGCCCGGCGTACCCAGCTTGAACTTGAACAGCTGCGCGCCCGAGGTCAGGCTGGCTTGCGCCATGACGATGGTGTCCTTGGCCACGTCGAAGCCGCCCACATAGCCCTTGCCGGTCAGCGCATTGACCTTGCCGCTGGCAGCATCGATCGAGAACAGGCGGTGCTGGCCGATGTCGTCGGCGACAGCCAGGATGGCCTTGCTGTCAGGCGTCCAGCGGAAATCGGCGATCGAGCGGTCCCAGCTATCGGCGACAGTGCGCTTTTTGCCGCTGGCGACATCGATCAGCACCAGGTGGAAGCGGTCGGCCTCAAAGGTCGGCTTGTCCATGGCCACATAGGCCAGCGTTTTGCCGTCCGGCGAATAAGTGGCCTTGGTGTCCCACGCCTGGTTGTCGGCGGTCAGGTTTTTGGGCGTGCCGCCGGTGGCGGGCACGGTGTAGACATCGAAGTTGGTCGACCATGCCTCGGTGCGGCCGGCAACGCGCAGCGAGAAGGCCACGGTCTTGCCGTCCGGGCTGAACTGGTACTCGCCGTTGTCGCCAAACGGCTTGGACGGCGCATCGCCATCCAGCGCGCCGCTCAGGCTGACCGGCTGCGCGCTGACCTTGCCGCTGGCGTCGATCGGCGCCGAGTACAGCACATTGTTGCGGCCATCGGCCCAGGTATCCCAGTGACGCACGAACAGCTTGTCGTACACCTTGCCGCTGGCCTTGACCTTGGCCTGCTCATCGAGGCGCTGCTTGCTGCACGCCAGATCGGCGCAATCGCGGTAGACGGACATGCTGAACAGCAGGCGGTCGCCCTGCGGCGACAGGCGGAAGTTGTCCACGTCCAGCGGCAGATCGGTCACCTTGCTGGCCTCGCCGCCGCTCAGCGGCAGGCGCCATACCTGCGATGAGCCGGAACGGCCCGACAGGAAATACACCGCATCGCCATTCGGCGACCAGGCCGGATCGCTGCTGCTGGCAGCGGCCTGGGTCAGGCGTACCGGCGCGGCTTGCGGATGGCGCAAATCCAGCAGATACAGCTGAACGTTGCCACGGTTTTTGTCCATGTCGGTGGTGCGCACGGTGTACACCACGCGGCTTGCGTCCGGCGACAGCACCGGGTTGCCCACGCGCTCCATCTTGACCAGGTCTTCTACGGTAAAGCCGCGCGGCGCGGCCGTTGCGCTGGCCGCAATCGCGGTACTCAGCAGCAGCAAGGGGAATCTCATTCGATCTCTCCGATTTATAAGAAATATACCGGCTTGTGGCCGGGCATCGCAGATCATACCAAGAGCGCGAGGCGCAGCGGCATGTTGGCAGGAAATTGTTACTTTACGCTACTTTAGGCTTGCGCAAACCGCCCTATTAATGCAACACTGTTGCGTATGAAGATTATCCCTGCCTTGTGTTTAACGCTGTTGAGCGCCAGCGTCGCCGCGCTTGAAGTCCTGCCTCCGCCAGCCGCCTGGCACGGCGCCAGCGAGAAGCTGGTGGCGGAAGCCGGCTCCCGCTGGATCACGCCCGCCGAGCGCTCCGGCTTCACCACCTCGCCAGACTACGCGGCCACGCTGCAATACTTGCGGGCACTGGCAGGCGCCAGCGACAAGATTTCCGTGCATATCTTCGGCAAGTCCTACCAAGGGCGTGACCTGGTCTACGCACTGGTGCGCAAGCCCGGCGGCAACAAGCCGGTGGTGATGATCCAGGCCGGCATCCATTCCGGCGAAATCGACGGCAAGGATGCCGGACTGATGCTGCTGCGCGATATCGCCTTCGGCGGCCGCGATGACTTGCTCGATCAGGTCGACCTGGTGTTCATCCCGATCCTGAATGTGGACGGCCACGAGGACGCCAGCCCGCTGGGCCGGCCCAGCCAGCGCGGCCCGCAGATCAAAGGCAGCCGCACCAACGCGCAGGGGCTGGACCTGAACCGCGATTACGCGCGTCTGCAATCGCCGGAGATCGCCGCCGTGGTGAAGCTGCTGCAACGCTACGATCCAGCGCTGTACATCGACGTGCACGTCAGCGATGGCACCGACTACCAATACGACGTGACCTACACCTTCGCCGGCTGGGGCACATATGCGCGCTCGCAAGCCACCGCGCAGTGGCTGATGGGCACCTACAGCGACGAGGTCAGCGCGGCGCTCAGCCAGCAGGGCCACCTGCCGGCGATCTATCCGAGCTGGATCAACGAAAGCGCGCCGGACCAGGGCTTGCGCATCAGCGCCGAAGGGCCGCGCTACTCGACCGGCTACGGCGACTTTATCGGCGTGCCCACGGTGCTTGTGGAGAACCACACCATGAAGCCGTACAAGCGGCGCGTGCTTGGTACTTATGTGCTGCTGGAGCAATCCATCCTCACCGTGGGCCGCGAGCGGGCGCGCATCGCCGCCGCCAAGGCCGAGGACCGCGCTGCGCGGCCGGCGCAATTGATGGTGCGCTGGGAGCGCGACCCGCTGCCGCTGCGCACCAGCACCTTCAAAGGCTATCGCTACGAGGCCTACCAGTCGCTGGCATCCGGCGCGCGCGAACTGCGCTGGGCCGGCGAGCCACAGGATGTCAGCCTGCCGGTATACGGCGTGCGCTCCACGCTGGACGTGAGCTTGCCGCAAGCCTGGTGGATCAGCGCCGGGCAGCAGTCGCTGATCGCCGCGCTGCGCGCGCACGGCATCGCGATGGAAACCACGCAAACGCCGCGCACGGTGGCGCTGGAAACCACGCGCATGGCGTCCGGCAAGGAACGCGGCGGCGCCCGCTCATTGCAGCAGATCACCCTGCCGGCCGGCTCGGTGCGCATTCCGGCCGCGCAACCGTATCACCTGCTGGCGGCCGCGCTGCTGGAAGCGGAAAGCGACGACTCCTTCCTGGCGCACGGCTTGTTCGACCAGGCGCTGGCGTCCGAATGGCGCATGCCGAAGCACCTGCTGGCGCCGCTGGCTGACCAGATGATGGCAAGCAATCCGACGCTGCGCGCCGAGTTCCTGGACGCCGTCGGCAAAGATGCCGCGCTGGCCGCCAATCCGGCAGCCCGGCTGGCATGGTGGGAAGCCCGTTCCGACTACGCCCCGCGCGCCCGCTGGCTGTATCCGGTGTACCGCGAATTGCGCTAATTTTTCAAGGAGTTTAAAAAACTCCTTGACTTATTCAAGACGACCGGTCATATTGAACCCATGGCTAAAGCAAACGTTAAAGAGCAAATCCTCACCACCAGCGCGAACCTGCTGCACAGCAAGGGGTTCAACGCCACCAGCGTCCAGGACATCACCGACGCTGCGGGGGTGCCGAAAGGCTCGTTCTACAACCACTTCTCCAGCAAGGAAGCGCTGGGATTGGAAGTATTGCAACGTTACGTCGATGGCGTGGGCGTGCTGGCTGGCGTGCTGCGCGACCGCAAGCTGGCGCCGCTGCAAAGGCTGCAACAGTATTTCGAAGGCATGATCGCGGGCAACGCCGCCAATGAATACAACTTTGGCTGCATGCTGGGCAACTTCAGCACCGAGCTGTCCAACCAGATCCCGGCCATGCGCAGCGCCATGCGCGACGCCTTCGGCGGTTCGACGGCGGCGCTGGCGGTGGTGATCGCCGAAGGCCAGCAGGATGGCAGCATCAGCGCCAGCCTGCCGGCGGAAGAACTGGCCGGTTTCATCAACGATGCCTGGCAAGGCGCAGTCTTGCGCGCCAAAGCCGAACAAAGCCGCGCACCGCTGGAACGGTTTGCCCGGGTAGCATTGAATCAATTGTTGCACTGATTTTTTTTCGGTCGATTTTAAGACGACCGGTCATATTAAGTTAATTAACTCACCTGAAAGGAAATATCATGAACTTCAAAGACTCCGTCGTCCTGATTACCGGCGCCAACCGTGGCCTGGGCAAAGCCCTGGCACAGGCCGCAGTAAAAGCCGGTGCGCGCAAAGTCTACGCAGCCGCCCGCAAGCCTGAATCGGTCGACATCGCCGGCGTCACGCCGATCAAGCTGGATGTCACCAGCGCCGCCGACATCGCCGCCGCCGTGCAAGCGATCCCCGACCTGACCATCCTGATCAACAACGCCGGCATCCACGTCGTGGGCGGCGTCACCGGCCCGGACGCGCTGAGCGCCGCGCGGGCCGAGCTGGAAACCAACTTCTTCGCACCGCTGGCGCTGAGCAATGCCTTCGCACCGGTACTGGGCCGCAACGGCGGCGGCGCCATCATCAACATCCTGTCGGCGCTGAGCTGGGCCAGCTTCCCGACCACCGGCACCTACAGCGCATCGAAAGCAGCGGCCTGGGCGCTGACCAACGGCCTGCGCGGCGAATTGCGCGCGCAAAACACCCAGGTGCTGGGTGCGCACATGGGCTATATGGACACCGACATGACCGCCGGCGTCGACGCCCCGAAATCGTCGCCAGCCGTCATCGCCCAAGCCATCGTCACCGCCCTGGAAGCCAACGAAGACGAAGTGCTGACCGACCAGGTATCGCAGCAAGTCCGCGCCAGCTTCGCCGCCCCGCGCGCCTTCTACCTCGGCGAACCCCGCACCTAAAAATCCGGGGTCAATGGGGAATTCGATAGAAAAAATTTTTCGGGTGGTGCTAGAAATCGCGTATTTTCGCAGGATAAAACAGGGCATAATCAGGTTCTCAGCCAGGTGAAAATTCGCACGTACCTGCCGGCTTGACGTGTGCGCAATTCGTTTTCCCCGCCGGTAATGCTTCGCTTTGTATTGCCTCACAACCAGTTGTGAACAATTGTAAATCGGCGTTGTATGAGCCCTACTGTCGCGCTAAGGTGTCAGCTTCACCTCGGGCGCGTCGGCTCCTCTGCGACGACCTCCGCGCAGCCGAAGTCACACGAAATCCGGGAAACGCCATGCTTACTGCCACCTATGTCTTGTTGACACTCTCTATCGAGCAAAAGAAAGAACGCCACTTTATTTCGCGTTTGCTGCAATACGTGCAGTCGATCGCGCGCCGTCCGCAGGAAATCGATCCTGTGTTCATAGAATCGCAACTGAAACAGCTCACCAGCTTTGCCGAGGCGCGCCACCAGCGCAAGGTCGAAGCCTGCCTGATGCCCGCCGTGCGCGCCGCCGAGCCGAATTGCACGCCGCTCATGAATGATCTGGAATCGCTGAGTAAGCGTGGCAGCGCCATGCTCAACGCCGTTTACCGCTGCCTGCGCCGCGCCATGCGCCGCAGCGCCACGCAAGGCAAATTCCTGTGCAAGACGGTAGACCTGTATTGCCAGAACCTGCTGAAGCGGCTGGACAAGGAAGAACAGGAGCTGCTGCCGCTGGCGCAAAAAGTGATCTCCAGCGAAGAGTGGTTTGAGATCGGCAGCAAGTTCCTGGCCCAGGATGACGACGACGCGGCATCGCGGCCGGAGCTGCGGCCACGCCGCGACCTGGCCGGCTACGGCGCGGCGTCGGTCTAGCTTCCGTTCTTCGCCAATTGCACGTAGAAGCGCACCGCCTCCAGATAGTTGTCGATGCCGATGCGCTCATTGGTGCCGTGAAAGCGCGGCAAGTCGTCCGGCCCGGCGCGCACGGGCGAGAAGCGGTACACATGCTCGCTCAGGCCCTGGTAATGCCGCGCATCCGTGGCGCCGATGACAATCCCCGGTGCCACCACCGCATCGCTGAACACTTCACGGATGGTGCGGTTGAGCAGCCCATATTGCGCCGACGCCACCGGCGACACGCGCGACGGCTCGGACGATCCCGCATCCAGCGCGGCGTGCACCGCCTCGTTATCAATCGTCTGCTTGACGTGATCCAGCACGCCAGCCACCGTATCGCCCGGCCGCAGTCGGAAGTTGACCACCGCGTCGGCGCGGCCCGGCAGCACATTGTCCTTGTTGCCCGCGTGGACCACGGTCAGCGCGGTGGTGGTGCGCAGCACCGCGTTGGTGCCGGCCGATTGCTCCAGCTGCCTGCGCACCAGCGGCGCGAACAGCCATAAATTCGACAGCACCACGCGATTCATCAGCGGCATCTCCGGCGCCACCGTATCGAACATCTCGCGCGCCACGCCGGTGAATTCGGCCGGCATCTGCTTGCGCTCCAGTTCCGCCAGCGCGGCGCTCATCGTGCCGATGGCGGTTTTCTGCGGCGGCATCGACGAGTGCCCCGGCGCGGTGCTCACCGACAGGTTGACGCTGGCATAGCCCTTCTCCGCCACGCCGACCAGCGCCACCGGCTTGCTGATGCCGCGCATGAGGCCTTGCGTGACCAGCATGCCCTCATCCAGCAGATAATCCAGTTTCACGCCGCGCGACTTGAGCAGCCGGGCAATTTCCACCGCGCCTCGCCGGCCACCCACCTCCTCGTCCGCGCCAAAGCCCAGGTATAGCGTGGCGCGCGGCTGAAAGCCTGCCGCCAGCAAGGTTTCCACCGCCTCCATCTGCGCCACCAGGCTGCCCTTGTCGTCCCACGAGCCGCGTCCCCAGACAAAGCCGTCCTTGACCACGCCGTCGAACGGCGGCTGCCGCCAGCTGGCTTCCGTGCCCGGCGCCACCGGCACCACATCCTGGTGCGCCAGCCACATCACCGGCTGCGCCTGCGGCTCGCTGCCCGGCCAGGTGAACAGCATGCTATGGCCGATCATTTCGCGCTTCAGCGTCGCGTGCAGGCGTGGAAAGGCTTGCTGCAAGTAAGCCTGCATGCGCGTGAATTCGTCGGCGTTGATGTCGGCCGAGGCGGCGTCGGCGATGGTGCGGAACTTCAGTGCACCGGCCAGCCGCGCTGCCACCGCATCACGCTCCAGCGCCAAAACCGCAACCGGTTTCACATCGATCTGGCGCGACGGCAATCGCCAGGTGTTCCATGCCAGCGCCGCGATCAGGATGGCGATCGCCAGCGTTACGGCAGTCAAAAGTCGCTTCAGCATAAGAAGAAATCCAGGTTGTTGTTTTGGGTCGCAGCGCACGATTCTAAAGCTTGCCTAAGCAATATCGTGCAGCTAATATCGCCAATATGCAGACCAATCCCGCCACCGGCCCCGTGCCCCTCGATGTGCAGCTGCTATGGCTACCGGAAGCCATGCCGGGCAATCTGTTTGCCGCAATCGATGTGCTGAACACCGCCGCCGGCATACTCCATCTGCGCAATCCACACGGCGCGCCGCCGCTGACCTGGCGCGTGCTGACGCCGCCCGGTGTGGAGGAACCACTGAACGCCGGCGCCATGGCCAGAACCCAGCAGCCGTCCGTGCGTGCACTGCCGCCGCAACGCACGCTGATCATCGTGCCCGGCCTCAGCGCCCGCAATGCGCCGCATCTGGGCGACATCGTCGCGCAGCATCCGCAAGCGCTGGCCCTGCTGCAAGATCACACCATGCGCGGCGGACTGCTGGCCGCCTGCTTCACCGGCATCGCCCTGCCCGCCCGCCTCGGACTGCTGAACGGCTTGCGCTGCGCGCCGCCATGGGCCTATCAATCGTGGATGAAGCTCCAGTTCCCCGATTGTGACTTCGATACCGATGAAGCGATGTCCTTCCACGCTACGCTGTTCACCTGCGTGGCGCCGGCGCTGCAAACAGAGTTCATCGCCGCGCTGCTCGGGCGCCTGCTCGATCCGGACCTGATGCACGCCTGCCTGCAAGTGCTCGGCTATCAGCAGCGCCGCCAGCAGATCACCGCCGATCTCGCCGGCGCCTGGCTCACGCCCACTGCAGACAGCCCGGTGTACCGCGCCACGCAGTGGCTGCAAACGAATCTGGAACAGCCTTACAATCTGCAAGTGCTGGCCGAAGCCGCCGCCACCAGCGAACGCACGCTGCTGCGCCATTTCCGCCAGGCGGTCGGCATGACGCCGCTGGAATACCTGCACAAGCTGCGCGTCGAACGCGCCAAGGTGATGATGGAAGTCTCGCTGCATAACTTCCACACCATCGCCTCCGCTTGCGGCTACGCCGACGCCGGCTCCTTCCGCCGCCTGTTCCATCAGGCCACCGGCATGAATCCCAGCGTGTACCGGCAGCGCTTCACGCTGCGTGCGCGCCGGCCGCACTGGAAGGTGGAACAGAAATCGCAAAGGGCACTCGCATGAGCCATGGCGCCAAGATCCTGCATCTGCGCGGCGCGGCCGGCATGGACGCCATCTACCGCAAAGTCAGCTGGCGGCTGCTGCCGCTGCTGATGCTGTGCTACGCAGTGGCCTACCTGGACCGCGTCAACGTCGGCTACGCCAAACTGCACATGGGCGCCGAGCTGGATTTCAGCAACCAGGTATACGCCTGGGGTGCGGGCGCTTTCTTCGTCGGCTACTGCCTGTTCGCCTTGCCGGTCAATCTGCTGCTGGAAAAAATCGGCGCGCGCAAGACGCTGCTGCGCATCATGCTGTGCTGGGGCGTCACCGCCGCCGTTGGCGCCTTCGTGCGCGAGCCGGTGGAATTCTATGCGATCCGTTTTTTGCTCGGCATGTTTGAAGCGGGCTTCTTCCCCGGCGCGATCCTCTACCTGACCTACTGGTTTCCGTCCTCGCGGCGCGCACGCGTGATTGCCATCTTCGCTTCCGGCGCGCTGATGGGCGGCGTGCTGGCCGGGCCGCTGTGCGGCGCCACGCTGGACTATATGCACCAATTTGGCGACCTGAGTGGCTGGCAATGGATGCTGGTGCTGCAAGGACTGCCGGCTGCTTTGCTCGGCATCGTCGCCTGCTGTTGGCTGGACGACAAGCCGCAGGATGCGCGCTGGCTGTCCTCGTTTGAACAGCAGATGATCGAACAGGACCTGGAGCGCGACGAGGAGGCGCTGAATGGCAGCCCGTCCAGCGACGATGGCGAGCCACCATCCACCTTCGCCACCATCTGGTCGCTGCTGCGCGATCCCGCGATCGCCCTGCTGGCGGCGGCCAACCTGTTGCTGCTGGCCGCCAGCTACGCGCTGATGTTCTGGCTGCCGGTGCTGATGCAACGCTGGGGCGCTGGCGCCGCTATACAGCCCGGCCTGCTGACCGCGCTGCCCAATCTGGCCGGCGTGATCGGCATGATCGCCATCGGCTACGACTCCGACCGCCGGCGCGAGCGGCGCGGCCACTTCATCGCCTGCATGGTACTGGCCAGCGGCGGCCTCGGTCTGGCGATTGCCGCCGACAACAGTCTGGCGTGGTCGCTGGCCGGCATATCGGTGGCGTCGCTGGGCATCGCCGCCGCCGCGCCGCTGCTGGTGGCCATCCTCACCTCGCTGCTGAACCGCCGCCGCGCCGCCACCGGCATCGCGCTGGTGGGCAGCTTTGGCCTGCTGGGCGGCGCCTTCGGCCCTGCGCTCAGCGAGCATGTACAAGCCTGGGGCGACAGCGCGGCCCTGCTGGCGGCGCTGATCGTGCTATACCTGGCCGCCGGTGCGATCCTGCTGTGGGCCTTGCGCCTGGCGCCGCGCCGTGGCGGCCCCAATGCCGGCCATGGCCAAACCGACAAGATGGCCCGCAGCTAACGGTTGGGCTAAAATCGAGGACGCGCCGCGATCCGGCGCTCCCGTTCACCCAACCTACAAGCGAAACTACCGATGCGTTTTGTACTGCCTCTTCTAGCGACTGCCATCGCGGCGAACGTCACCGCCACTGCGGCGCCTACCGCCATCACACTCGATCAAACCATGGCCAATCCGGACTGGATCGGCAACCCGGTGGAATCCGCATGGTGGGGCTGGGATAGCCGCCAGATCTACTTCAAGCAGAAACGCACCGGCTCCGTGGTGCGCGACACCTTCCAGATCAACGGTGGAGCCGCCAAGCGCGTGGAAGACAAGCAGCTGGCCAATCTCGATAGCGACAATCCGGTCTACAACCGCGAACGCACGCGCGCCATTCTGCTGCGCAATGGCGACCTGTTTGAGCGCGACCTGAAAACCGGCGCGCTGACGCAGATCGTGCGCGGCACCACGGCCGCATCGGACGCTCAGTACGCCGCCGACGGCAACCATATACAGTTCCGCGTCGGCAGCGACTGGTTCAGCTGGAGCCGCAGCGAGCGCCTGGTGTCGCCGGTCGCGCTGCTGCGCACCGCCAAAGATCCTGAGGCCGCACCAGACGCCGACTTCCGCCGCGACCTGCAGCTGCGCCTGATCTCGACGCTGGCGCGCCAGAAGCAGGAAAAGGATGAAAGCCGCGACCAGCGCAACGCCGACCGCGCCGCCGACGCGACCCGCGCGCCGCTGCCGATCTACCTGGGCGAGAAAGTCACCATCGAAACCAGCTCGCTGTCGCCGGACGGCCGCTATCTGCTGGTGGTCACCGCCGTCAAGGACGGCGACAAGCGCAAGGTCGGCAAGATGCCGAAGTACGTCACCGAATCCGGCTACGAGGAAACCGACGATGAGCGCAAACGCGTCAGCGAAGCCGGCCCGCTCAAGCACGAACTAAAACTGGTGGATGTCGCCACGCGCAAGATCACCGAGCTGTCGCTGGACGATCTGCCGGGCATCAAGGAAGACCCGCTGGCCGCGATGCGCGCCGCGCAAAAGCTGGACCCGCTGAAAGGCAATCGCGGTGTGCGATTTGAAGGCCGCGAAGAATCAATACGCTGGAGCGCCAACGGTGCGCGCGTCGCCGTGATGGCGCAGGCGATCGACAACAAGGACCGCTGGATCGCCGGCGTCGACCTGGCAGCCGCCAAGCTGAAACCGCTGCACCGCCTGAGCGACGCTGCGTGGGTCAACAATCGCGGCAACGACTTCGGCTGGCAGCCCGACAACAGCACGCTGTGGTACGAGTCGGAAGAGAGCGGCTACTCGCACCTCTACCTGCAAACGCCGGACGGCAAGGCGCGCGCGATCACCTCGGGCAAATGGGAAGAGTCCAACGTCAACTGGTCGGCTGACGGCCAGACCGCCTACTTCATGTGCAATCCCAAACTGCCCGGCACCTATGAAGTCTGCTCGACCAGCGCCAAGGACGGCGCGGTCAAGGAACTGACCACGCTGGGCGGCGTCGAAAGCTTCGCGCTGTCGCCGGATGGCCGCAAGCTCTTGGTGCGCTATTCCACCGCCTACATGCCGGCGCAGATCGGTACTGTCAGCAGCAGCGGCGGCGCGGTCACCCAGCTGACCGACACCCGCAGCGCCGAATTCAAGGCGCGCGAGTGGATACAGCCTGAAATCGTCGCCGTGCCATCGACGCATGGTGCCGATCCGGTCTGGGCCAAGCTGTATCGCCCGGCCAAGCTGGAAGCCGGTAAAAAATACCCGGTAGTGATGTTCGTCCACGGCGCCGGCTACCTGCAAAATGTCACCAAGCGCTATCCGGTCTACTTCCGCGAACAGATGTTCCACAACCTGCTGGTGCAGCAGGGTTACATCGTGCTGGACATGGACTACCGCGCCTCACTGGGCTACGGGCGCAACTGGCGCACCGCCATCTACCGCCAGATGGGCCATCCGGAACTGGAAGACTACGTCGATGGCCTGAACTGGATGGTGGCCAACCAGCAGGGTGACGCCAAGAACGTCGGCATCTACGGCGGCAGCTATGGTGGCTTCATGACCTTCATGGCGCTGCTGCGCGCACCGGATCAGTTCAAGTCCGGCGCGGCGCTGCGCCCGGTCACCGACTGGACCACCTACAACCACGAGTACACCGCCAACATCCTCAACTCGCCGGAGCTGGACCCGGAAGCATACAAAGTCTCGTCGCCGATCGAATATGCGGACAAGCTGAAAGGCCACATCCTGATCGCGCACGGCATGATCGATGATAACGTGTTCTACCAGGATTCGGTGCGCATGGCGCAGCGCTTCATCGAACTGAAGAAAGACAACTGGGAACTGGCGTCGTATCCGCTGGAGCGTCACGGCTTCGTGCATCCGGAAGCGTGGTACGACGAATACCGCCGCATCTACCAGCTGTTTGAACGCACCCTGAAACAATAAACAGGAGAGTTATGAAAAAGCTTGCCGCTTCGCTGATACTGGCGACGTTATTCACCACTGCCGCCCATGCCGAACCAAAACATCCGGCATGGTCGCGCAGCTCCAATGTGTATGAAGTCAACCTGCGCCAGTACAGCCAGGACGGCACGCTGAACGCGTTCACAGCCACGCTGCCGCGCCTCAAGCAACTGGGCGTGGACATCATCTGGCTGATGCCCTTGCATCCGATCGGCGAACAAAACCGCAAGGGTGCGCTGGGCAGCTACTACGCGGTGAAGGACTACCGCGCGGTCAATCCGGAATTCGGCAGCGTTGACGATGTGCGCAAGCTGGTCAAACAGGCGCACGCGCTGGGCATGCATGTGATCCTCGACTGGGTGGGCAACCACACCGCCTGGGATCATCCATGGGCCACCGAGCATCCTGACTGGTACAAGAAAAACGACAAGGGCGAAATCGCCGCCGTCAGCTTCAAGAACGGCGCCGGTGAAACCGAGGAATGGGCCGACGTGATCGGCCTCGATTTCGGCAACAAGGCATTGTGGCCGGCGATGACCTCGGCGATGGCGTTCTGGGTCAAGGACGTGGGCGTGGACGGCTTCCGCGCCGATGCGGCGGGCATGGTGCCGAGCGAGTTCTGGGAACAGGCGCGCGCGCAGCTGGATAAAATCAAGCCGGTGTTCATGCTGGCCGAAGCCGACGATCCGGCGCTGCACGCCAAAGCCTTCGACGCCAGCTACGACTGGACGCTGAACGGCATCATGAAAAAAATCGGCAAAGGCCAGGCCGGCGCCGCCGAACTGCGTGCCTACATCAGCAGCCCCGCCAAGAGCTATGCGCGCGACAGCTACCGCCTGCAATTCACCAGCAACCACGACATCAACTCGTGGGAAGGCACGGACCGCGAATTGTATGGCAACGCATGGGGCGCGATGGCGGTACTGAGCTACACGCTGCCGGGCATCCCGCTGGTCTACAACGGCCAGGAAGCACGGCTGGACAAGAAACTGGCGTTCTTCGAGAAAGATACTATCGACTGGAAGAACTACGAGCTGGAAGGCTTCTTCGCCGGCCTGAACGCGCTGAAGAAGCAGAACCAGGCGCTGTGGAATGGCGCTGCGGGCGGCGCGGTGCAGCTGCTGGATGTCGGCAACGAGCAGCTGTTTGCCTTCAAACGCCAGCAGGGCGCCAACCATGTGCGGGTGATCGTCAACCCGACCGGTCTGCCGCAGAAATACAAGCTGGCCGGCGACGGCGGCCCCGCCACCATCAAACCCTGGCGCTGGCGCATTATCGTCCCTGATTGAACAAAAGCGGCCTCGCGGCCGCTTTTTTTATTCCGTCGCCAAACGCTTAGCCAGACGGTACAAATACTCCTGACCGTCGTACAGCGACTTGACGCGGATGTGCTCATTCAAGCCATGCGCACCGCTGCCCTCCGGGCCATGGAACATGCCACTGATGCCATAGGTCCAGATCCCCGCGTTGTTGAGGAAGCGTCCATCGGTGCCGCCGGTCGACATGGTCGGTATCACCGGCACGCCCGGCCACATATCGTTGCTGATCTCTTCCACCGCCTTCATCAGCGCAGGCGTCATCGGCGGCATACTGCTCTCGATGCCTTCACCGATGCGGGTGATCTTGATCTTGTCGTCGGCCAGCACGCGCTGCAGCGTGGCCTGCACATCGGCGATTGGCTCGCCCGGCAGGATGCGGCAGTTGACGGTGGCGCGCGCGCGTTGCGGCAATGCGTTGTCGGCATGGCCGGCGTCAACCTTGGTCGCCACGCAGGTGGTGCGCACGGTGGAGTTGTGCACCGGGCTGACCGCATACAGCCGCTCCAGCGCCGACTGGTCCGGCGGATCTTGCAGGATCGCCTTCATATCTTCCGCTACCTGGCCTTTTTCGATGGCCGACATGCGCTCGTAGAAGGCGCGCGTTACCGGCGACAGCTTGAACGGGAAAGAGAACTGGCCGAGGCGCGACAGGCCGTCCGTCAAACGGTAGATGGCATTTTCTTTCGGCGGCGCCGAGCTATGGCCACCGGGATTGGTCACCTCCAGCTGGAAGCTCTGATAAGTCTTCTCGCCCGCCTGAATGCCATGGCGCACCGGCTTACCCTCCTTGTCCAGCAAGCCGCCGCCGCCCTCGTTCAGCACGATCTCGGCATCAACCAGCGCGCGGTGATGATTGACCAGGTATTCGGCGCCGTCGAAATCGGACGGCACCAGTTCCTCATCGCAGGTCAGCGCCATGATGATGTCGCGCTTCAGCGGCAGCTTTTCTTTTTTGTACAGCAGCATATTGTTGACGAAGGCGGAGGCCATGGCCTTGTCGTCCGACGCGCCGCGCGCATAGAACATGCCGTTTTCCTCCACCAGCTTGAACGGATCGCGCTCCCAGTCCTCGCGCTTGGCCTCGACCACGTCGATGTGGGCCAGCAGCAGCAGCGGTTTCTTGCTGCCGTCGCCTTTCAGGCGCGCCACCAGATTGCCTTTTTTGGGGCCGCCGGGCGGAATGATGATCTGCAGTTCACTGTCCTTGAAACCGCCGGCTTTCAGGCGCTTGGCCATCTTTTGCGCGGCCAAGGTACAGGAGCCGACCGAATTGGTGGTATTGGTCTCCACCAGCTCCTGATAGATGGAGCGCATCTGCTTCTGCACCGGCGTCAGCTCGGCGCTATGCGCCACGCCCGCCACCGCCAAACCTGCTAACCACCAAGCCGCCTTCTTCATAGTTCCCCTGTCAGATGAGATTGCTTAATCGTCAAATTTAACTCTCGTCCATGGCGCTGTCAACAAAAGTGCAAGCAGGCCCTTGCCAAACCACGGAACGGGTCGCTATAATTGCGGCCCTTGGCCTGGTAGCTCAGTTGGTAGAGCAGAGGATTGAAAATCCTTGTGTCGGTGGTTCGATTCCGCCCCGGGCCACCAAGAATATCCTAAGCAAAACGCCGATCTGTGAAGGTCGGCGTTTTTGTTTTTGCGGCGTAAAGTCCTTGTGTCGGGATATTTCCGGTAACTGAGAACTACATCGACTACTTAGGAGTCCAGTGAAAGAGGGCATCCTCATCTTCGCTCAAAGCCTGTGCGTTTGCTGGCCGGATTGACCCTCTCGAATGGACCCTCCCTCCAGGTCCTCGCGAACGCCGCGACCCTGTCGTAAGACCCCTCGAACCCCAATTCCTTTAAGTCCTCGTGGATCTGTTTCAGCGTGCGCCGCTGCTTGCGCGATCGCGCCGCCTCGGTCTTGAGCATCGCCGAAAGTTGGAAGGCGTATTGGTCGATGGCGCGCTTGGAGCGCCGCTCGGCGTAGGCCGGCTCTATGGTTTCCGAGCGCAGGTAGCGCCGGACGGTGTTTCGCGAGATGCCCAAACGCCTGGCGATCTCTCTCAAGGGGATCTGGTCACGAATGTGCCAGCGTCGAATAATGCCTAGTAATGCCACGTCGATCACTCCAATTCCCCGCTCAATGTCTTGAGCAGGATTGTGTCTTATACGTGGGTCAAATTCGTTTGCAAATTATGCGGCAAAGTGGGTCAGATTTCGCTGCAAATCAACAATCATTCTTTAACTCGTTTATTGTTGGTTTTTGACAGCTCGCCATCGGCCAGTCCGGAGCTTATTTCTGACATACAGGTGACAGAGTGTGCTGTACCGCCAGTTCTGTATAAGCTTGCGTTGGTAATGCCATTCGGTTTGATAGCACATAAGAACGCCGAGGCAGCCGAATCAAATCGTTATGGCAACACAAATTGATGAACATCTAGAGGATCATTCGGTCTACCGTGTTTTTGCAGGAAATCGGCTGCGTTTCTTTCATTCAGCCGAATACATTGCACCGGGCGGTAATATCCGTTCATTTGCTCGACGCTCCGGGAAAAAAGTCCGCTCTCCACAAAGGCGTCCACCACAGCCGTGGTAGCCTGCATTGTATTCTTGTAAGGTGAATCCGTTGGCAGGAAACAGCGCCGTACGATTGCATCTAGACCGTTTAGAGCGTCTCCCTCAAAATTCTCATAAGCTTGGCGGCGCTTATTGATAGCGAGCACAGAGATCGTCCCACGACGCATCCAGGCATCCACAAACCGTACCAAATCAATCTGCGCGCCCTGCCCGCCATGCGGCAGTCGAATGAATCGCCCATCGACGCTAAGCATGGAGTCCGAAGCAGATACATCAGGCTCTCCAACAGTACCAGCGTGACTGCGTAAATATTCAGCATAAGGAATAACGACGAAAGCTGGCTTACCTTCAATGTCATTGATAAATTGTGGCATAACGTTTCCGTTTCATTTATTTACAGCGAAATTTACACTGAAAACAATGAAAAATCCAGCCTTTTTTCGGAGATCAGAGTTTTGCTTGTTACCAACAATCTATAATTAGTTGCAAAGTGAATCGCCCTCCCCTGAAAACGGCGAAACCGGCAATTGCAGCGGAGCGAAATAAACGGTCTGCTTATTTAGGCTGAAGCACCCCCAAACGCTCGCTCGCGTGCGTGTTCTGTGCATTGAGCTCCAGCGAGCGGCGGTAGTTCTGAATGGCCAGCTCGCGCTCGCCGGCGGCTTCGTAGCCTTCGGCCAGGCTGTCGTAGGCGTTGGCGCTTTGCGGATACAGGCGCGTCGTCAGGCTGAGGATTGCGATGGCTTGCGCTTTTTGGCCTGCGCCCAGTAGCCGGTAGCCCCAGGCGTTTAATGCGTCTTCCGATGGCTGGGCGATATCGGACTGCTTGCGCAACTGCGCCAGTTTTTCATCCAGACGTTCAAACCCGCTCGCTTGCGCCTGTTCGCGCAAGCGATAGGTGGCATAGCCGCCGCTGACCTTCCTCAGGCCCGGCAGGAAATAGCTGGCCACCACGTCGATCATCTGCTCCGGCTCCGCGCCGGCCAGATTGGTCAGGATTACAATCGCCAGGTCGTTGTCCGGATAGACATAGAAGGCCGAGCGCGCGCCGCCGATGCCAGCTACTGCACGATATTCGTTGTCGCGGATCGCAGGCCAGCCCAGCGCCCATGGCGCACCCTTGCCGTTATTGAACTGGCCGCGCCGCCACAGCTGCGCCAATCCCTGCTTCGACACGATCTGTTCCTTTTGCAGCGCGATGATCCACTGCGCCAGATTTTCCGCCGAGGTGTTGATGCCGGCGCCAGCGCGCAGGAACGCCGGGAAATCATCCACCATCGCTTTCAGCGTCTTGCCGTCCGCATCCAGGCGATAGGATGGCGCTTTGTCGGGAATCACATCCTGCACATCACCGAAGCTGGTCTGCCGCATGCCGGCCACGTCGAACTGCCGCTGGCGAATAAACTGCGTGAATGGCTGCCCGCTCAGCTGGTCGATGATTTGACCAAGCAGCAGATAGTTGGTCTGGTTATAGCGGAAGCGCTCTCCCGGCGTGAAGTCAACTGGCGCCGCCTGCGTTTGCTTCCACGCCGCATCCCAATTGCTGGCTGACGCGATTTGCCAGGTCTGCTGATGAATGATGTCGGGCAGGCCGGACGTATGGTTCAGCAATTGGGTGATGGTCACCGCCTGCCACGCCGTCGGCAAGTCTTTCAGATAGCGCGACACCGGCGCAGCCAGATCCAGCTTGCCTTGCTCCGCCAATTGCATGATGGCGACGCCGGTGAAGGATTTGGTGGCGGAGTTGATCGAGAAGACGCTGCGCTGCGTGACCGGAATCGCATGCGGCAGTTCCGCCGTTCCGTAGGACTTCAGCATGACGATTTTGCCGCCCTGGACCACGGCCAGCTGCAAGCCCGGTATGCGCCGCTCGCGCATTTCGCTTTGCAGGTAGCGTTGGACTTCGTCAGCCACGGACGGCGCGGCGGCCGCAGTGGCGCCACTCAGCAGGGTGACCAGGAATGCGGCGGCAGTCAGGACAGCTTTCATCATTCTCGCGCGATGCGCTTTAGTGGGAATGAGGCGAGTGTAGATGAAGTAGAAAATATTTTCTACTTATTTCAAGCTCTGCTATGATGATCCGGTCACCACTTTGCGAGGCAGGCCATGCGCAGCGCGTTATTTATAGTCTTACTGGGCGCCGCCATGTCGTCACACGCGGCGGAAAGCTGGCTACTGCAGCTTGATCGCTGGGGCAATCCGTCCTACATGACACTGCATTTTCAGGACGCCGGCGGCAAGCTATCCGGCACCCTCGACGGCGATGCGCTGAGCGGCACGCGCCAGCATGGCCAGGTGCTGCTGAACGTCATCGACAAGCAAGGCAAGCGCTATACATACAAGGGCAGCGCCAGCGCCGACCGCCTGCAAGGCAGCGCCGATTTCCCCGACACGAATAACGCCAACGCACGCGCCAGTCATACTTTCAGCGCACGCCGCCTGCCGGAACGCGCATCGGCCGCACCGCAACGGCACGAGTTCACGCCCAGGGACTACGCGAACGAATTCAGCGCCACGCGCGCACCGGTGTTGACGGTGTGGCCGGGCGACACCATCCACACCACCACCATCGATTCCGGCGGCGTCGATGAACATGGCGTCACACGCGCGCTATATGGCAATCCGCAGACCGGCCCGTTCTTCGTCATGGGCGCTGAGGCTGGCGATACGCTGGTGGTCCATCTGCTCAAGCTGACACTGAACCGCGACTACGCCGACAGCCTGGACGCCATCGTCGGCCGCGCGCAGACCACCGCCCTCGCGGCGCGTGCCAGCACGCTGGGCAAGCCGGTGCGCTGGAAGCTGGACCGCCAGCGCGGCCTGGCCAGTCCCGAGTCAGCCAGTGGCGCGCTGCGCGGTTTCGCCGTGCCAGTCAGGCCGATGCTGGGTGGACTGGCAGTGGCGCCGCCCGACGGTCCGCCATTCTCCACCGGCGACACCGGCCGCTTCGGCGGCAATATGGATTTCAACGAAGTCGTCGCAGGCAACAAGGTCTACCTGCCAGTGCAGCAGCCCGGCGCACTGCTGTATCTCGGCGACGCCCATGCGCTGCAAGGCGATGGCGAGACTTCGCAGTACGCACTTGAAACCTCGATGGACGTGGAGTTCCGCGTGGAGCTCATCAAAGGCAAGGCCATCGGCATGCCACGCGTGGAATCGCCGACGCACATCATGACGCTGGGCCAAGCCGGTTCGCTGGACGACGCGCTGCGCCAGGCCACGGCCGGCATGACGCAATGGCTACAGCAGGACTACGGTCTCAGTCTTTCCGACAGCGCAGTGGTGCTGGGCGGCGCGGTCGAATACACTGTCGCCAATCTGGCTGGCCGCAGTGTCGGCGTCGCCGCAAAAATCAAGAAAGCCCTGCTACATGAAAATAACCCTCACGGCGGCCCTGCTGCTGCCGCTACTGGCCAGCGCCAATGACGGCATAGGCGCCGTCAGCGCCGGCGGCATTGTATTCGGCAAGACCGATGCGATCGCCATGAAGAAGGAAGTGCTGACGGTCAGCCATCAGCGCATCAGTGTGGACTACGAGTTCGTCAACGAGTCAGCCAAGGATGTGGAAGAAACCATCATCTTTCCGCTGCCCGCCTACCCCGCGACCAATCTGCCCAGCGATACCTACTACGGCCAGCCCAGCGACTTTTCGATTCTGGTCAACGGCAAGCCGGTCGGCTTCCGCACGGTGGTGCAAGCTTTTCTGGACGATGCCGATGTGACCGCGCAGCTGCGCGACGCCGGCTTAAGCGACGCGCAGATTGTCGATCACTCGCGTTTTGCGCCAGGCACCAATGCGCCGCCGATCAGCGAACAGCAGCGCCAGCAACTGCTCAAGCTGAAGCTGATTGGTCAGGGTCCCAGCGATGAAGAGGAGCGGCTGTGGAGCATTCAGGTCAACTATGTCTGGCGGCAGAAATTCCCGGCCAGGCAGGTGCTGCGCGTGCATCACGCCTACCGGCCATTCGTGGCGGCAGGTCCCGGCAACTCAGGCATGGACGCGGAGACCGCTGCGCGCTACTGCGCCGACGCGCCCTTCCTCAAAAGCTGGCAGCGGCTGGCGGCGCGCAACGATGGCAACTACCTCAACGCGGCCAAAGTGTCGTACATCCTTAAGACCGGCAACACCTGGAAAAACGGTATTGAGGATTTCACGCTGAATATCGTCAAGCAGGCGCCGGATGAATTGGTCAGCCTGTGCTTCCCCGGCAGCTTCAGGAAGATCGACGCCGCCACCTTCCAGGTCCGCCTGCGCAACTTCCGCCCGACACAAGACCTGGAGGTCTACTTCGGCAATGTCGATCCGGCCGCCGCGCCGCACGACGGCCAGATGCCCAAGCTGAATTAAGCCGCCAGCAACGCCACCGGCTTGCGCGCGGCCGGCTGCGCGTCCAGCTTGAACACGGACACTGTGCCGGACAAGGCCTCGGCCTGTTCCTGCATCGCGGCGGCAGCGGCCGACGCTTGCTCGACCAGCGCTGCGTTCTGCTGCGTGACGCTGTCCATTTCCGATACCGCGTGGTTGATCTGCTCGATGCCGGCGCTTTGTTCATGCGACGCAGCGCTGATTTCACCCATGATGTCGGTCACGCGGCGGATGCTTTGCACGATGTCCTGCATGGTGGCGCCAGCCTGGTCGACCAGCTGGGTGCCAGCGTCCACCTGCGCCACCGAGCCGTCAATCAGCACCTTGATTTCCTTGGCCGCCGCTGCACTGCGCTGCGCCAGCGTGCGCACTTCGGACGCCACCACGGCAAAGCCGCGCCCATGCTCGCCGGCGCGCGCCGCTTCGACAGCGGCGTTCAATGCCAGGATATTGGTCTGGAAGGCGATGCCGTCAATCACGCTGATAATGTCAGCGATCTTCTTCGACGAGGCATTGATCGAGTCCATGGTCTGCACCACCTGCGCCACCACCTCGCCGCCCTTGCTGGCCACTTGCGAAGCGCTGGCCGCCAGGCCGTTGGCGCGCTGTGCGTTGTCAGCGTTCTGGCGCACGGTGGAGGTCAGTTCTTCCATCGAGGCGGCGGTCTGCTGCAATGCGCTGGCCTGCTGCTCGGTACGCGCCGACAGGTCGAGATTGCCGGCGGCGATTTGCGACGAGGCACTGCCGATCGAGGTCGTGCCTTCGCGCACTTCGCCGACGATGCGCACCAGGCCGTCGTTCATATGGCGCAGCGCTTCCAGCAGCTGGCCGGTTTCGTCCTCGCTGTGCACTTCAATCTGGCTGCTCAAGTCACCGGCGGCGACGGTATTGGCCACCGCCACCGCGCGGTGCAGTGGACGGGTGATCGAGCGCGCGATCCACACGCCCAGTCCCACCGCCACCAGCAGCGCGGCGGCGCCCAGCGCCAGCATCAGCAGCCGGCTTTGCGCGTACGTTTCAGCGGCGTTATCGCTGTAGCTGTTCATGCGCGTCACCTGGAACGCGATCATCTCGTCCATGGTGGCCTGGTAGTTGCGGAAGATCGGCCGTAGCGTGCCGTTCAGATAGGCTTTCTGCTCGGCTTCACTGGCATTGTCGATCAGCTTCAGCATGTGCGCCACGCCAGCCTTGTACTGTTCGTTGGCGTCCAGCGCGCGCGCCAGGATGGCCTTGCCCTTGGGCAGATAGAGATTTTGCTGTAGCCAGTCCAGCTTGCCTTGCAGCGCCTGCTGCGCCTGGGCGATGGCGGCGCGCTGCTGGCGGCGGTCGTCTTCGTTATCGCTCAACATGGTGTTGCGCAGCGCGATGGCGATGCTGTTGGCGTCGGTCAGCGACTGTGTCGCCTGGAAGGACTTGGGCAGCGCATCCTTGACGATGGCCGTGGTGCCGTCGTTGACCTTGCCCAGCACGGTAATACCGATGCCGATGCAGGCCAGCAGGATGACGATCATTGCGCCCGAATTCGCGGCCAGGCGTGTGCCGATTTTAAAGTTGGAAATACCCATTTGATTCACCTTTTCATCATGTTTCGCCCAACAGAATAACTTTTTGCCTGGGGTCAAAACTTTGATTTAGATCAAATTTTTATTTCCTTACTGAAATTTTCATTGCTAGTGTTTCACTAGCGACCACGGTTGGGACGTAGCCACAGCTCGCGCCGTCCCAGCGGCGTGGCGGGTGACAGCAAGGCGTTGCGCAACTCAAACACGCGGCGCTTGTCGAGCGTGGAGCGGGCGATCATCTCGCCGTAATACTCGTGGAACAGACTGGCGTAGCTGCCGTCGGCCAGCATGTACTCCAGGCCGCGTTGCAGGGCGGTGGCCAATGCGGTGTTGGCTTTGTTGACGAAGAAGTAAAACGCGCTGGGATAGTGCAGCGCCAGGCCGGGGGCGACGATCAGCCCTTGGTTGGCAAAGGCGGCCGCTTCGTTCCATACTTCGAACACCGCGCGCGGGAAGTAGTCGACCCGGCCGGATTGCAGCATTTTGAACATGCCGGCGTAGTCGGAGGCAGTCTGCACGCGGTAGTGGTTGGCGCGCAGGATCTCGGTGTCGGGCCAGTCGTGGCCTTGCAAGGCGTCCAGCGCTTGCAGGTCGGCGGCCTGGCGGATCGCGGCAAAACTGGCTGCGTCCTGTTCGCGTATCAGCAGCAGGCGCCAGCCGATCAAGCCCATGTCGAGCGGGATGCGGATCGGCAGCAGGTCGCGCTCGCGCTGCTGGGAGGCCATGGTCCAGGCGATG
Organism: Duganella sp. sic0402; assembly: GCF_019219065.1. Classification (GTDB taxonomy): domain Bacteria; phylum Pseudomonadota; class Gammaproteobacteria; order Burkholderiales; family Burkholderiaceae_D; genus Rugamonas. Next base: position 76,577 of record NZ_JAHUWK010000010.1, read on the forward strand.
TCGATCCCGCGGCCGCCTTTGAGCTCGGCCAGGGCGCGGTTCTGCCGCATCATCACTGTGCTGGGGCGCAGCAGGTAATCCTCGCCGGAACGCGCCAGCGCCATGCGCAGCAGCCGCACCGGATAGTGTTCGCTGTCCTGGCCCAGTCCTTCCGCCTCCGAGGGCGGATAGCGCACCAGCGGCGCGGCGGCTGGCGAAGCGCGGGGCGAAGCCAAAGCCGGCCCCGGCGCTTGCGCGAACACGGACGCTGGGCCGGTGGCACTCAGCGCCAGTGCGCTGCCGAGCAGGAAGCGGCGGCGGTCGGTCATGGGCGCGGTCAGCCCTGGCGGTTGGCCAGCCGGGCGCGCAATTCCTTGATTTCGGCGGCGTAGTTGTCGCGCGCGGTGACAGCGCCGACCAGTTCCATTTCGGCCGCCAGGCGCGCGTCGGAGGCGGCCGCCTGCGCCGCAACATTGCGTTCGATCTGCGCGCGCAGGTCGGCCAGCTGGGCGTCCTTGCCTTCGATCGCCAGCTGGTCCTTGGCCTTGCCGACCAGCGCGTCGGTGGCGATGCTGCGGGCGTTGCGCAGCTCGGCCATCAGTTGTTCGATTTCCTCGTCACGCGCGGCGGCTTGCGCCTGGGCGGCGTCGCGCGCGGCGCTGACGTCGGCCAGTTCGCCACGGGTGGCGTCCAGCGCGCTCTCGCTGCGCGCCAGCGCTTCGCGCGGACCGGCGCCGGCCTCCTCCGCCGCCCGCTGCACCCAGTCGCCCAGCGCGCTGACGATAGCTTCAGGAATTTCCAGTTTGGCGGCGGTCATTGCGAACTCCAGTAAAAATAGAGCTGCTACGATACCGCACACATTGCCGCGAGGCAAGAACGTCAGATGGCCTCGGCCGGCGCCTTGTTCTGGCGCGCCATGCGCACCATGGTGCTGGCATTGACGCAGGCCACCACCACTTCCAGCGCGGTACCGCCGATTGAGCCGGCGATCACGTTGTTGGCGATCCACAGGCAGGTGCCGCACAACATCAGCAGCCGCATCGGAATGCCTTGCAGCAGGAACAGCGCCAGCGTGCCGAGGCAGGATGCCAGCAGCGGCAGCCAGTCGCTGGCCTGCTTCGCCAGGGCCAGTCCCAGTGCCAGGTTGGCCGCCACCACCAGCGCCGCCACCCACAGCGCGCGGGTGCGCAGCGCCAGCAGCGAGCGCAGGAAGGACATGGTGGAGCTGGCCACGGCGGTCGGGTTGCCGAGCAGGCCGAAATGCACAATATAGGCGAAGCATTCGCCCGCCATGAACAGCTTGAACCGCCGGTCATCCGTCTGCAGGAAGGAGCCGACACCCAGCGCGAACGCCACATAGCCGACGCACTGCGCCGGCGAGAACCAATCGATCATCATGGCCGGCATGATACGCGATCAGCTTGCCGCCTGCGGCGCAGAATCCGCAGTTTGTCGACGCCAGTTGCCATTCGTCGCGCGGATGACGCACAGCGATGTAAAGTTGCTATGCTTATCACTCCACTACTGAGAAAGAGGGAAACCATGATCCGCTATGCCTTGCCTGTCCTATTGCTTGCCAGCGTCCTGCCCGCCCATGCCCAGGCGCCCGCTGCCGACGTGCCGCTGATCGAGCGCGCCAAGATTTTCGGTAATCCCAGCAAGACCGCCGCCAAGCTCAGCCCGGACGGCAAATGGCTGTCCTGGATCGCGCCGCGCGACGGCGTGCTGAATGTGTGGGTGGCGCCGGCCAGCGACCTGTCCAAGGCCAAGCCGCTGACCGACGAGAAGAAGCGTCCGATCCGCAACAGCTTCTGGTCGCCGGATTCCAGCGTGGTGCTGTTCATCCAGGACAAGGGCGGCGATGAGAATTTCCTGCTCTACGGCGTGAATGTCGAGAGCGGCAAGCAGACCAATTACACGCCGTTTGAGAAAACCCGTGCTTCGGTGCTGCACATCAGCAGCAAGATCAAGGACCGCATTCTGGTCGGCGTCAACAACCGCGATCCGAAGTGGCACGATGTCTATAGCCTGGAACTGGCCAGCGGCAAGCTGACGCTGGTCTGGAAGAACGAAGGCTACGGCGGCTTTATTGCCGACGACCAGCTCAAGCTGCGCCTGGCCGAGAAGCCGCGTCCGGATGGCGGCACCAGCTATTTCCGCATCACCGACGGCAAGGTCGAAGACACGCCGCTGGTGGAGGTCGGCCTGGATGATTCACAGACCACCAATCCGTGGGGCTTCACGGTCGACGGCAAGACCCTGTACTGGACCGATGCGCGCAACCGCAACACCGCCGCGCTGATCGCCCAGGATATCGCCAGCGGCAAGACCACCGTGGTGGCCGAGGATGCGCGCGCCGATATCAGCGGTGCCATCACCGACAAGCGTACCGGCCGCGTGCAGGCCTACAGCGTCGATTATCTGAAGCAGGAATATGTGCCGCTGAACGCGGACCTGAAAGCTGACCTGGCCTTCCTCAAGCAGCAGAACAAGGGCCAGTTCAATATCGGCTCGCGCACCGAGGCGGATGACAAATGGGTGGTGCAGTTCGATCCGGTCACCGCGCCGGCCTCGACCTGGCTGTATGACCGCAAGGCCAAGAAACTGACGCAACTGTATGTCAGCCGTCCAGAACTGGAAGGCGCGCCGCTGGTGGCCATGCATCCGCAGGAGATCAAGGCGCGCGATGGCCTGACACTGGTATCGTATCTGTCTTTGCCGAAGGCGGTCGATCCTTCCGGCAGCGGCAAGGCCGGCAAGCCGGTGCCGCTGGTGCTATTCGTGCACGGCGGACCATGGGCACGCGACAACTATGGCTATCACAGCTATCACCAGTGGCTGGCCAACCGCGGCTACGCGGTGTTGTCGGTGAACTACCGCGGCTCGACCGGCTTCGGCAAGAATTTCATTTCGGCCGCCGACCTGCAATGGGGCCGCAAGATGCATGACGATTTGATCGATGCGGTGCAGTGGGCGGTGAAGAACGGCGTCACCACCGAGGACAAGGTGGCCATCATGGGCGGTTCGTACGGCGGCTATGCGACGCTGGCCGGGCTGACCTTTACGCCGACCAGCTTTGCCTGCGGGGTCGATATCGTCGGTCCATCCAATCTGTTCACGCTGCTGCAAACCATTCCGCCGTACTGGGAAGCGGGCAAGCAGCAGTTCTACAAGCGCATGGGCGATCCAACCACCGAGGCCGGCCGCGCGCTGCTGAAGGAGCGTTCGCCGCTGAACTATGTGGACCAGATCCAGCGGCCGCTGCTGATCGGCCAGGGTGCCAACGATCCGCGCGTCAATGTGAAGGAGTCGGAGCAGATCGTGCAGGCGATGGCGGCCAAGAATATCCCGGTCACCTACGTCGAGTTCCCGGATGAAGGCCACGGCTTCGCGCGCCCGGTCAACAACATCGCATTTGCGGCGGTGACCGAGAACTTCCTGGCCAAATGCCTGAACGGCCGCGCCGAACCAATCGGCGGCGCAGTCAAAGCCTCCACCGCCCAAGTCAAGCACGGCGCCGAATTCGCCCCCGGCCTGGCTGAAGCGATCAAGTAAGTACACCACGATTGCGCTGCCTCAGTAACAGGCTGAGGCACGTTCGATACGCTGGCGGTATCCCCTGCCGCCAGCAATGTACGATAATGCCGATACAGTCCTTCGCCAGGGACAGCATAGTATACGAATCAACAAGCGTTACAGAATCTGCTTTGTCTGGAGAGCCGCCGGCCCCGCAGATGTTGAAGTGGTCGACTATCACAGCTAGAAGGAGATCGTCATGCCTGAAGATAAAATGCGCCCTATTCATCCCGGCGAGATCCTGCGCGAGGATTTTCTTGTGCCGTTGAAGATGACACCGGTGGTGTTTGCCGGCATGCTGGATCTGTCGGAGGCGGTCATCACTGAGATTGTCAACGAGCGGCGTGCGGTTTGCGCCGACGTCGCCGCGCGCATCGTGCGGCGCTTTGGCGGCGACGTTGCTTTCTGGCTCAGCTTGCAGCTGTGCTATGACGAAAAGGTTGCACTCACGTCTGGGCAGCACGGGCCAGCGAGGCGCGCAGTGTCATCGTGACCGGGTAGTTGCGGGTCACCGGACGCTGCAGGTCGTAGCAGCGGTTCAGCAGGTCGCTGACGCCGTTCTGGGTCATTTCGCGCCACGGCATGTGGACGGTGCTCAGGCGCGGCGCGGCGAACTCGGCGGTCGGCGTGTCGTCATAGCCGATCACTGAAATCTCATGCGGCACGCGGATGCCCGCCTCCTGGAAGTAGGACAGCGCACCGGCCGCCATCTCGTCGTTGGCGCAGAACATGGCGCTGCAGCGGCGCCCCGATTCCACCAGCTCTTTCGCGGCCGACCAGCCGCCGGCCGGCGAGAAGTCTTTTTCCACCGCCCACAGCTGCGCGATGTCGACCCCGGCCGCCGCCAGCTCCTGCTTGAACGCCGCCACCCGCTGCACATTGTCCGGCAGGCTGGCAGGGCCAGCCACCAGCGCGATGTCGCGGTGGCCGTGGTCGAGCAGCGTGCGCGCGGCCAGCTTGCCGCCCAGCTGGTGATCGACCGTGAAGCATTGCCCGGCGATGCTGGCGAAGCTGTGATTCAGCACCACCACCGGCTTGGGGCGCGGCCCCAGCACCGCCATATCGTCTTCCTGCAGTACATTGGTCATCAGGATCAAGCCGTCGCAGCCGCGCTCGACCAGGAAGCCCAGCCCTTCCAGCGCCTGCTGGCGCGCGCCGCCCAGGCCGGCGCCGAAGGCCACCACCATGTGCAAGCCGGCCGCGCGCAGCTCGGTGTCGATGATTTGCAGGATGGGCGTGTAGAAGGTGCCGCTCAGCACAGGGATATAAACGCCGATCATCTTGCTGTTGCCGGACAATAGGGTGCGCGCCGCGTGCGATGGCCGGAAGCCCAGCTCGTCAATGGCCGCCCGCACCTTGGCCAGCGTGGCCGGCGAGACCGATCCCTTGCCGCTGACCACCCGCGATGCAGTGCCCAGCCCTACGCCCGCAAGGCGGGCCACGTCTTTAATGGTCGCCACGGTTGTGTGTCTTCACGTATGTCATGATGTTCAAAAAAGTATCGGTCCACACCAGCTGCCGGTTGGCGGCCAGGTATTGCAGCAATTCCTCATGCGCGGCGGCGCTGGTGCGCAGGTAATCGCCACCGACGCCGTGGAAAGTCAGATTCAGCATGCTGCCCTGCTGCTGCGCCTGCTTTACCAGCGCGATCAGCTGCGCCCCGCTCAGCCCTTCCGGAGCATACACGCCTACCGCGTGCGGATTCAATCCTTGCATGGACGGCGTCACCGCCGCCCCCGCCACCTTGATGGCGGCAAAGGCCGGCGCGATCGCCGCCAGGTAGTCCACGCCGGCCGCCAGCGTATCGCCGCACGGCACGGTGTAAGTGCGCTGACGCCGGCCGTCGATAGCGTACAGCATGCTGTTGGCCAGCGTCACCTGGTCGCGCATCTGCGCCACGCTGGTGCTGTCCAGGTCGCGATGCGGCTGTACCCATTCATGCCCCGGCGCCTGGCGCGAGCATTGGTGGAACAGGCTGTGGTTGCCCAGCTCGTGGCCGTGGGCGGCGGCCGCGCGCCACTCGGCCAGGCGCTGCTCCACCGCCGGATTCGATAATTGCAGGTAGAAACTGCCTTTCAGGCCGTGCCGGTCCAGCGCCGGCAGTGCCACGTCCAGCTGCGAATCAAGCGCATCGTCATAGGCCAGACTAACCGCCGCCTGCTGTCCCTGCGGCCATTGGAAACGTAATCCATTTTCCGCCGCAATTCCGGCTGGCGCGGCGGCCAGAATGGCCGGCGCCAGCGTTGCGCATATCCATTTTCTCATCAAAAGTGTCTCTTTTTGGAAACGATCCCAAAGCATGTTGCACCGCTTGTTTACCTATGTCAATCAAAACCGGTGCACAATTTTATGGCATGCCAAATTGACTTTGAATTTCGATCAGTGCTATATTTGCCATGTTGATTGGAAACCTTTCCAAGAATGTAGCGAGAGATGGCAAGGCGTAGTGGCAGCAGGCTATTTATAAAAACCACAGGAGATAACATGCATTATCCAAAGACACGACAAAAATTGATGAGTCTGGCCGTGGCCGGCGCCTGCGCGGCGGCGGCCATGCCGGTGCTGGCGCAAGACACGGCCGCGCCAGCGCAGGCCAGGGCTGGCGAAGACACCCCGGTGCAAAGCGTGGTCGTCACCGGTCTGCGCGCTTCGCTGTTCTCGTCGATGAACCTGAAGCGCAATTCGGACGGTATCGTTGACGGCATCGTCGCCGAAGACATCGGCAAATTCCCCGACACCAACCTGGCCGAGTCGCTGCAGCGCATCTCCGGCGTGTCGATCGACCGCTCGATCGGCGAAGGCTCGAAGATCACCGTGCGCGGCGTCGGTCCCGACTTCAATATGGTGCTGCTGAACGGCCGCCAGATGCCGACCTCCAATCTGGGCGACCTGAACGGCCGCGCCTTCGACTTCGCCAACCTGGCCTCGGAAGCGATCTCGCAGCTGCAGGTGTACAAGACCAGCCGTGCGGAAACCGCCACCGGCGGCATCGGCGCCACCGTCAACGTCATGACTGCGCGTCCGTTCGACCGTCCGGGCCTGCACGCCAGCGTCGGCGTCAAGGGTGTGTACGACACTTCCAACGACAACCTGCCGGGCGACGTCAAGGCCAGCAATTCGACCACACCGGAAGTCTCTGGCCTGTACAGCAACACCTTCGCCAACAACACCTTTGGCGTGGCGCTGACCGGCAGCTATCAGGAACGTAACCTGGGCTACAACACCGCCGCCGTATCGAATGGCTGGAAAGGTCCTTACCTGGGTTCCAGCACCGCCGGCCCGCTGCCGCAGCCAGGCACGCCAGGCTCGGAGCGCATCACCAACCGTCCCGGCCCGAACGACCTGTACTCGCTGCCGCAAAACCTGAATTACAACTTTAACGGCGTCAAGCGCCAGCGCACCAACGCCCAGCTGACCTTGCAGTACAAGCCGGTCGAAACGCTGACCACCACGCTCGACTACACCTATTCGGAAAACAAGATCCAGACCAAGCGCAATGACATCTCGGCCTGGTTTAACTTCGGCGACTCGACCAGCTCGTGGACCGGCGGCTCGCCATCCAGCCCGCTGAGCTATACCGAGCTGCTGCCGGCCGGCACCAGCGACATCGCCATGGGCGGCGCCAACTTCGCCACCAAGACGCAGAACAAATCGCTAGGCTTCAACGCCGTGTGGAAACCGTCGAGCACGCTGCGCTTCGAGCTGGACACCCACCATTCCAGCGCCACCTCGGGCGCCGACAGCCCGTTCGGTTCCAGCAACACGCTGGCCACCGCCAGCTTCAGCCGCGGCAACACCACGGTCGACTTCAGCAAGGACTTCCCGGTACTGAGCATCCAGGGCGCCGACTTTGTCACCCCGTCCAAACGCCAGCAGGTTACCGGTTCGGTATTCACCAACCAGTATATGCGCGGCGAAGTCGAGCAGCACCAGCTGAAAGGCGCGTGGAAAGTGCTGGACGCTTCCGAGCTGAAATTCGGCGTCAACTACGCCAAGGTAGACAACCGCTCGGCCTTCTCCAACAACCAGCGCGACACCTGGGGCGGCGCCACCAGCCCGTCCGACTATCCAAGCAGCGTGTGGCACCAGCAGAGCCTGCGCCAGTATTTCGACAAGATCGACGGCAGCGGCAACCCGGCGCTGTTCAACCAGTTCTACACCTTCAACTTTGACGAGGTGCGCAAGCTGGCGGCGACCGCGTCCGGCCTGCCGGCCATGTATCTGCCGAAGACCAGCTTCGACAACGACGCCCGCACCGGCGAGAAGTCCAAGGCCGCCTTCGTGCAATTCAATACCGACTGGGATACCGCGCTGCCGATCCGCACCGCCATCGGCGTGCGCTACGAGAAGACCGACGTGGTGTCGACCGCGCTGGTGCAGTCCGCCACCGGCATCGACTGGGGTTCGCAGAACGAGCTGCCGATTATCTTCGGCAGCCCGACCTTCACCACGCTGGCCGGCTCCTACCACCACCTGCTGCCCAGCTTCGACTCGGACATCGAGCTGACGCCGAACCAGAAGGTGCGCTTCAGCCTGGGCGAAACCATCGGCCGGCCGCGCTATGACCAGATCCAGGGCGGCCAGACGCTGGACCGCCTGGTGCGGGTCGACGGCGGCACCGGTTCGCAGGGCAATCCGGCGCTGAAACCGGTCAAGTCGAAGAATCTGGACCTGTCCTATGAGTGGTACTACGGCCAGCAGAACTTCTTCTCGATCGGCTACTTCCGCAAGAACCTGGAGAACTACGCCGGCCAGACGCAGATCGACGCCACCCCGTTCAATCTGCACACGCCGGTCGGCGGCGCGTTCTGGAACGAGGCGCTCAGCAGCGGCTGCGCCAAGGCCAACACCACCTGCATCCGCAACTTCATCCTGCGCAAGTACAACGGCAGCAATGGCGTGACCATGACCGGCAGCGACAACAACGGCGACGCCACCGGTTCCATCGTCGGCCAGCCAGGCGATCCGGTCGCGCATTTCCGCATCAACTCGTATTCCAACCAGAAAAAGGCCAGCCTGGATGGCGTCGAGCTGAATGTGCAGCATATGTTCGGCAACAGCGGCTTCGGCGTGTCGAGCAACTACACCTACGTCAACTCGGGACTGGGCTACGACAACAACAAGACCGGCGAGCAGTTCGCGCTGGTCGGCATGTCGAACTCGGCCAACGTGGTCGGCATCTACGAGGACAAGCAGTTCAATGCGCGGCTGGCCTACAACTGGCGCGGCAAGTTCCTGTCGTCGACCTTCGACGGTTCCGGACCGAATCCGCAGTATGTGGAAGCCTATGGCCAGGTGGACATCAGCCTGGGCTACCAGTACAACGAGCGCCTGAGCTTCCAGCTGGAGGGCATCAACGTCACCAACGAGATCCAGCGGGTCCACAGCCGCACCAAGAATCAGCTGGAATCGGTGACCCAGGCTGGCCCGCGTTACATGATAGGCGCGCGCTACAAGTTCTAAGCGGCGTGTAGCAATACCGCCACAACCCAAGGAAAGCCGCTGTTGATCAGCGGCTTTTCGTACTTTCTGGGTTAAACTTTCTGCAACTCATTACGTAATATAAAAAGAGGAGACTATGCTGCGACGCATCGTAATCGTCGGCGGCGGATCTGCGGGCTGGCTGGTCGCCGGCGTGCTGGCGGCCGACCGCCGCGCGGCCGGACAGGACGGCTTGCAGATCACCCTGATTGAATCACCGGACGTGGCGCCGATCGGCGTCGGCGAAGGCACCTGGCCGAGCATGCGCGATACCCTGCGCCGCATCGGCGTGTCCGAAACGGATTTCTTCCGCGAGTGCGACGCTGCGTTCAAGCAGGGCTCGCGCTTCAACCGCTGGATCGATGGCGGCGACAGCGACTGCTACTTCCATCCATTTATGTTGCCGCATGGCTATGGCGAAGTCGATCTGCCGCAGCAGTGGCAGGCACAGCATCCGCAGGTACCGTTTGCCGACCTGCTCAGCGCGCAGCCGCATCTGTGCGTGCAAGGCCGCGCGCCCAAGCAGGTGATGACGCCGGAATATGCGTCGGTGGCCAATTACGGCTATCACCTGGACGCCGGCAAGTTCGGCGTTTTCCTGCGCAAGCACTGCCTGGAAAAGCTCGGTGTGCAATATGTGCCGGATCATGTGCTGGCGGTGAACCCGCACGCCAATGGCGATATCGCCTCGCTGCAGACCAAGCAGCATGGCGCGCTGGAAGGCGATCTGTTCATCGATTGCACCGGCATGCAGTCGCTGCTGCTGGGCCAGCACTATGGCGTGCCGCTGATCGAGCAGCGCCATGTGCTGTTCAACGACTCGGCGCTGGCGGTGCAGATTCCGTACGCCAGCGAGGAGGCGCCGATTGCCTCGCAGACCTCGTCCACCGCGCAGAGCGCCGGCTGGATCTGGGACATCGGCCTGCCGACCCGGCGCGGCGTCGGCCACGTCTACGCCAGCGCTTATATCAGCGATGATCAGGCCGAGGCGGAGCTGCGCGCCTATATCGCGCAGACCGGCGGCCCGGCGGAGATTCCGCAGCCGCGCAAGCTGAGCTTCACGCCCGGCTACCGCGAGCATTTCTGGCACCGCAACTGCGTGGCGATCGGGCTGTCGGCCGGCTTTATCGAGCCGCTGGAAGCATCGGCGCTGGCGCTGGTGGAGATGTCGGCCGCCATGCTCAGCGACGATATGCCGGCCACGCGCGAGGCGATGGACATCGTCGCGCAGCGCTTCAACGACGCCTTCCGCTACCGCTGGGAGCGGGTCATCGATTTCCTCAAGCTGCACTATGTGCTGAGCCGGCGCGACGACAGCGCCTACTGGCGCGACAACCGTAGCACGGTACCGGCGCGGCTGAGCGAGCTGCTGACGCTGTGGCGCCACCGCGCGCCGTCGCGCAGCGATTTTTACCGGCTGGAGGAAGTGTTCCCGCCGGCCAGTTATCAATACATCCTGTATGGCATGGGTTTCCGCAGCGATTACAGCCGCGCGCCCAGGCCGCAGGAAGCCGCCAGGGCCGACGCTTATTTCCGCGAAGCGGCGGCCATGGCGCGCAACATGCTGGGCGGGCTGCCTGACAACCGCACGCTCATCAACCATATCAAGCTGCACGGCTTGCAAAAAATCTAGAGAGATAGAGAGACACTCATGCCTACATCCGTTTTACTGAACAATGTCGAACACCACGATCTGCGCATCATCACCCGCCGCGGCGCCGAGCTGGGCGACCAGCTGATGTCGGCGGTGACCTTCCCGTCCGAGTTCCGCGACGTGCAGGCCTGCTACCCGATCGTGTTCCGCAAGACCACCGACGGCCTGGGCTTCGAGCCGATCGCGCTGTTTGGGCTGGAGGAAGGCCATAATCTGTTCCTCAGCGGCGACCGCTGGCAGGCGCCGTATATTCCGATGATGGTGGAGCGCCAGCCGTTCATGATCGGTACCAGCGGCGGCGAGCTGATGGTCAACGTCGACCTCGACCACCCGCGCGTCAGCCGCAGCGAGGGCGAGCCCGTATTCAAGCCGCACGGCGGCCACAGCGAGTTCCTGGAGCACGCCAATTCGCTGCTGCTGGCGATCCACCAGGGCCTGCAGGAACTGCCGGGCTTCCTGCAGGCGCTGCTGGAAAACGAATTGCTGGAAAGCTTTGCACTGGATGTCGAGCTGAACGACGGTTCGCAGAACCGCCTGATCGGCTTTTACACCATCAATGAAGACCGCCTGCAGGCGCTCAGCGGCGAAGCCATCGCCAGGCTGCACCAGGCCGGCTATCTGCAAGCGATTTATCTGGTGATTGCTTCGCTGTCCAATTTCCGCATGCTGATCGACCGCAAGAATGCCAGCCTCGCCTGAACCAATCCGCGAAGTGTCCGGCATCGGGCCGGGCGATCTGAGCGACGAGATCCTCGGCGCCACCCAGCCGCTGGTGCTGCGCGGGCTGGCGGCCGGCTGGCCGATGGTGCGCGCGGCGCGGGCATCGGACCGCGCCGGCTGCGACTATCTGCGCAGCCATTACCAGGGCGCGACCGTCGGCGCGATGCTGGGCGGCGCCGACGCCGGCGGCCGCTTCTTCTACAACGAGGCCATGGACGGCTTCAACTTCCAGCCGGTGCACGTCAAGCTGAGCGGCGTGCTGGACGAGATCGAAGCCAAGCGCGAGATGGACCCGGCGCCGACCATCTATGTCGGCTCGACCACCATCGACACCTGCCTGCCCGGCTTCCGCGCGCACAACGACCTGGACCTGGGCGGGCGCGACGCGCTGGCCAGCATCTGGATCGGCAACCGCACCCGCATCGCCGCGCACTACGACGTGCCGGACAATGTGGCGGTGGTGGCGGCCGGCCGGCGCCGCTTCACACTGTTCCCGCCGGAACAGTTGAAAAACCTGTATATCGGTCCGCTGGATTTCAATCCTGCCGGCCAGGCGATCAGCCTGGTGGATTTCCAGCAGCCGGACTTTGAAAAATTTCCACGCTTTGCCGAGGCGCTGCGGCACGCGCAGGTGGCCGAGCTGGAAGCCGGCGACGCCATCTTCATCCCCAGCATGTGGTGGCACCACATCGAAGCGCAGTCGCCGTTCAATGTGCTGGTGAATTACTGGTGGCGTTCCACCCCGGACTATATCGACACGCCCACCGGCACGCTGATGGCAGCCTTCCTGACGCTGCGCGAATTGCCACCGGCACAGCGCAAGGCGTGGCAGGAAATTTTCCGCCATTACGTGTTTGAGGCCGACGCAGAAACGGCCGCCCATATCCCGCCGCATGCGCGCGGCGTGCTGTCGCCGCTGACGGCCGACGGCGCGCGCGCCCTGCGCGGACATTTGCTTAAAAAACTGAATCGCTAAGGAGACCTGCAATATGCGTGACCCGAATCAACGTCAACCGATACGCCGCGTCGTCGTCTGCGGCGGCGGCACCGCCGGCTGGATGGCTGCCACCGGCATCGCCAAAGTACTGGGCAAGCAGCTCGACATCAAGTTGATCGAATCGGAGGAAATCGGCACCGTCGGCGTCGGCGAAGCCACCATTCCCACCCTGATCAACTTCCACAATGTGCTGGAGATCAACGAGCAGGAATTCATGGCCGAGACCCAGGCCACCTTCAAGCTTGGCATCAGCTTTGAAAACTGGCGCAACGTCAAGGAAGACTACATCCACTCGTTCGGCACCACCGGCGTCGATCACTGGACGGCCGGCTTCCAGCACTTCTGGCACAAGGGCGTCGAGCGCGGCGTGGCCGGCGATTATGGCGACTACTGCCTGGAGCTGAAAGCCTCGCTGGAGCATCGCTTCGCCCACCTGCCGAACAATGGCATGAACTACGCCTACCACCTGGACGCCAGCCGCTACGCCAAGTACCTGCGCCGTTTGAGCGAACCGCGCGGCGTGCAGCGCATCGAGGGCAAGATCGTCCGCTACACCAAGCATGACAACGGCGACGTGCGTTCGGTGGTGCTGGCCTCGGGCCAGGAAATCGAAGGCGACTTCTTCATCGACTGCACCGGCTTCCGCGCGCTGCTGATCGGCGAGGCGATGAACGAGCCGGTGGAAGAATGGTCGCAATGGCTGTTCTGCGACCGCGCCATCGCGGTACAAACCACGGCGATTGCCGACGCCGTGCCGCTGACGCGCGCCACGGCGCACCAGGCCGGCTGGCAATGGCGCATTCCGCTGCAACACCGGGTCGGCAACGGTATTGTGTTTTCCAGCCGCTATCTGGATGAAGAGACCGCGCACAAGCAACTGCTGGCGAATGTGCAGGGCAAGACCTTGATCGAACCGCGCGTGATCAAGTTCATGCCGTGCCAGCGCCGCCATACGTGGAAAGGCAATGTGGTGGCGATCGGCCTGTCGAGCGGCTTCCTGGAACCGATCGAGTCGACCAGCATCCACCTGATCCAGCGCAGCGTGATCCGGCTGATGCAAATGTTCCCGTCGGACGGCATCCAGCAGGCCGATATCGACGAGTACAACAACCAGTGCAACAGCGAGATCAACCACATCCGCGATTTCATCATCCTGCACTATCACGCCAACAACCGCACCGATTCGCAGTTCTGGATCGACGCGCGCGAGATGAGCATCCCGGCCTCGCTGCAACACCGCATCGACCTGTTCCGCGAAACCGGCCGCGTATTCCGCGTGCCGAACGAGCTGTTTGCGGAAAACTCGTGGATACAGGTGATGCTGGGCCAGGGCATCATGCCGAAGTCGCACCACCAGACCGCCGACCTGATGGGCGACGAGGAACTGAAAGCCTTCCTCGGCAACATCAAGGGCCGCATCGACCGCACCGTGGTGCAGCTGCCCACCCACGAAGCCTACGTACAGCGCTATTGCGGCCGCCCGGATGAAGGAATCAAAGCCGCTTAAATGTTGACGCTACCTTTCGGTGGCGTTTTCTTGTGCTGGAATTTCTTTAAGTGGACTGGGGGTTCCCGGCCGGCGTTAATGCCTCGGTGAGTTTCATCGGGGCTTTTCGCTTTCTGGGGCGGGATATATTTTTAGTCCCCAGTTTCATATCCTCTACCGGCGTGCGCACTGCCGCCGCTGCAATAGAATTTCTTCACCAGTACCTCAAACGCCCGGTTTATTAAGCACCCGATGTTTTCCCACCCAAGCTCCTCACCAGCGTATCGAACACCAGCCGGATCCGCGGCGGGACCGGGCCGCGCTGCGGGCGGTAGATGTAGATGTCCCACGGGTCGGGCTGCTGTTTTTGCAGCACCGCCACCAGCCGGCCGCTGGCGATGTGTTGGTCAGCCATGAAGCCGGGCAATTGGCCAAAGCCCAGGCCAGCCATGATGGCGTCAAACTCCGCCTCCGAATCGCTGCTCAAAAAGCGCGGATTGACCGGCGAAATATGCTGGCCGCCGGCGAAATACCAAGGCCACGCCCTCCCCGTACTCTGGTCGCGCAAGGAAGTAGTCGGCAGCGCATGTAAGTCCTCGATCCGCTTCGGCTTGCCCTGCTGCGCGATCAGCTGCGGCGTGCCGACCGTGCGAAACGGCGGCGACGCCACCGGCCGCGCGACATAGCGGCTGTCGCGCAGCGAGCCGTAGCGCACGCCGATATCGATGCGCTCATCCACCACATCCGTATGGGTGTCGCTGAACTGCACCTCGAAGCGCAAGCCCGGATACTGCTGGCCGAGCGCAGTCAGCGCCGGCAGCATCAGCCGCCGTCCCAGCGCCACCGGCGCGGTCAGCCGCACCAGCCCGTGCACCTCGGCCTGCGCCTCGTCACTGGCGGCCGGTGGCTGAAACAAGGCGTCCACACGCTGCACGCTGTCGCGCGCCTGCGCCGCCAGCTGCTCGCCATAGGTGGTGATCTGCACGCCACGGGTATTGCGGTGGAATAGCAGCTCGCCCTGCGCCGCCTCCAGGTCCTGCACCGCGCGCGTTACCGCCTGCGGAGAAATCCCCAGCCGGCTGGCGGCTTCCTTGAAGTTGCGCGCTTCCGCCGCCGCCACAAAGATGCGCAGCATTTCCAAACGATTGAGCATGGTCAGAATTCCAAAAAGAGGAATTCTCAAATCATATCATTTCCATTTATTCCCATAGTCAGCCTCCCTATACTTGCTTTCATCAACCAAGCACAAGGAGTCCTGACATGAGCAACAACATCGAAAACAAAGTCGTTGTGATCACCGGCGCCAGCAGCGGCCTGGGCGAAGCCACCGCCCGCCACCTGGCCGCACGTGGCGCCGCCGTGGTGCTGGGTGCGCGCCGCACCGGCAAGCTGGAACTGATCGCCGCCGAGATCCGCGCCGCCGGCGGCAAGGCGGAAGTGCTGTCCACCGACGTCACCGACCAGGCGCAGGTGCAGGCGCTGGTGGACACCGGCGTGCGCATCTACGGCCGCGTGGACGTGCTGATCAACAACGCTGGCCTGATGTCCATCGCGCCAATGGACGAACTCAAGGTGGACGAATGGGAGCGCATGATCGACATCAACGTCAAGGGGGTGCTGTACGGGATTGCTGCCGCGCTGCCGCAGTTCCGCAAGCAGAACAGCGGCCACTTCATCAATATCGCCTCGGTGGCGGGGGTGAAGGTGTTCAGCCCTGGCGGCACGGTGTACAGCGGCACCAAGTTCGCGGTGCGGGCGATTTCGGAAGGCCTGCGGCATGAGGTGGGCGGCAGCATCCGCACCACCACCATCGAGCCGGGCGCGGTCGACTCGGAACTGAAGCTGGGCAGCTCGCACCAGCAGAGCGCCCAGTTCGTGCAGGCGTTCTACCAGAGCGCGATCCCGGCCGAGTCGGTGGCGCGCGCCATCGCCTACGCCATCGAGCAGCCAGCCGATGTCGATATCAACGAAATCGTGCTGCGCCCGACGGTGCAGGAGTTCTAAGCGGCTTTACTTTACTTGCCCGCCACCACAACGCCGCAAGCCAGACGCTTGCCGGCGTTGCCGGTCGGCTGGGTGACCAAGTCGTCCGGGTCGGCGTGGACGATCATGCCGCGCCCGATGATATTGCCCGGCGCACCGTCATCCAGCGAAATCTGGCTGGTCGGCACGCTCAGGCTCAGCTTGGCCTTGCCGCTGGCGTCGGCGGTGATATTGCCGAAGTCGCCGCCGTGGTGGGCCGCATGTTCCGGTCCGCCGTGCTGCTGGCTGGCCGGATTGAAGTGACCGCCGGCGCTGGTGCCGTCCGGCGCGCTGCAATCGCCTTTCTCATGCAGGTGGAAGCCGTGCACGCCCGGCGCCAGGCCGGCGATATCGGCGTCGATCTGCAGCTTGCCATCCTGCTGCTTGAAACGCACCGTGCCCTTGGTGGTGCTGCCGGCGGTCGGTTTCAGTTCCACTTCGGCCGTGGTAACGGCGGCCTGGGCCACGCCAACGGCAAGCAGCGCCAGCAGGCCGGCGATCAAACGATTAGGCAGATTAGGCATCATGTGATTCTCCTGAAAAAATTAACGCGATATCCATTGTCACATTACTACGACCATCGTGCCACACGCTATACAATTTTTTATCATTTGGATATAGTCATTCCGAGGCTGGCGCTCCGCCGTGCCCACTCGACGAGGACTTCCCCATGAAAAAACTGTTCGTAGCCAGCCTGCTCCTTTCCCTGAGCGCTGCCGTCTGCGCGGCCGAACCCACGGCGCAGCAGAACAAGATGAAAACCTGTAATGCAGAAGCCGCCGGCAAGAAAGGCGATGAACGCAAGGCCTTCATGAAGGAATGCCTGAGCGCCAAGCCCGCCGCCAAGCCGACCCAGCAGGACAAGATGAAACAATGTAATGCAGACGCCAGCGGCAAGAAGGGCGACGAGCGCAAGGCCTTCATGAAGGAGTGCCTGAGCAACAAATAGGTCAAAGCAAAAGGTATTTCCGTGGCACATTAATTGCTTAAAGAATACCTTTCGTAATGAAACTATCGTAATGACCAATTACCCCAAAGCTAACGCGGACATATTCCTACCCCACATGCCCGACGTTGCCCGCTGCGAACTCTCGCTGCGGGAATTGAATCAGATGTGGCGACTTATCGAGTCGTCCGCCAAGATGAACTGCCCGGCCGAAGCGCGCTTGCTGCTGCCGGCCATGGTGGCCACCCGCACCGGTTTCGCGCACCTGGAACAGGCGCTGGTGGCCAATCTGGTGCAGGAAAAAGTACGCCATGTGCTGGCCGAACTGGGCACCCAGGCGCGCTATGCGATCGACATCCTGGTGCGCAATCTATTCGAGCGCACCGCCGATGTCGGCTTCCTGGCCACGGACGCCGACCTGTGCCGCTTTGTCGCCGGCCTCGACAGCCTCGACGGCGATGAGGCGCACAGCCAGCAACGCGCCCGCCAGCGCCTGTCCGACTACCGCGACAAATACACCGTCTACGACGAAATCCTGCTGCTCGACCTGGAAGGCCGGGTGCTGGTGCAGGCCGACCCGGCCACACCGGTCAGCGTCAGCCGCGACCCGCTGCTGCAACAGACGCTGGACGCCAGCGGCTACCTGGAAACCTTCCGCGCCACCGACCTGCGTCCCGGCAAGCCGCGCGCGCTGGTGTATTCGCACCGCATGCTGCACCCGGACAGCGGCGAAGCAGTCGGCGTACTATGCCTGTGCTTCAACTTCGAGCAGGAGATGGACGCCATCTTCGCCGCCTACCGCGACCCTGCGCAGCGCGCCAATATGCTGCTGCTGGATGCGCACGACCGTGTGATCAGCAGCGCCGACCCGCTATGGATACCGGCAGGCGTGCGCGTACCGACCAACGCCGACGGCCAGCCGCAGCTGCTGATGTTCGGCGGCCGCGAATACCTGGTGCGCACCTTCAGCTCGGCCGGCTACCAGGGCTACCCCGGCCCGGCCGGCTGGAAGGCGCAGCTGATGATCCCGGTCGAACTGGCGTTCCGCGCCGGCGGCGCCCAATCGCTGGCGGCGGTCGAGCCGGCGCTGATGCAAGGGCTGCTGTCGCACGCGCAGGCGTTCAGCCCGTCGCTGCACGAGCTGATGAGTTCCGTCACCCGCACCACCCGCACCATCGAGCGCATCGTCTGGAACGGCAAAGTCACCAGCGCCGCCAACGACCACAGCAACGCCGACGGCAGCCACAGCGGCGGCGTCAACAAGCTGAACACGGTGCTCGACCAGATCACCGAAACCGGCGAGCGCAGCGACGCGCTGTTCTCGCACTCGATCCAGGATTTGTACCAGACCGTACTGGCGTCCAGCATCAGCGAAGCCGAGCTGACGTCACAGCTGCTGGTCGACATGCTGGACCGCAATCTGTACGAACGCGCCAACGACTGCCGCTGGTGGGCGCTGTCGGCACAGCTGCGGCACGGCCTGGCGTATCCGTCCGACCAGGAAGCGGCCGCGATCGGCCAGGTGCTCAGCTATATCAACAGCCTGTACACCGTGTACGCGCGGCTATTCGTCTACGACCGTGGCGGGCGCATCATCGCCAGCACCGGCGGCGATGACAGCGGCAACATCGTCGGCCAGTACATCAGCGGCGACACGCTGAGCCGGGTGGTGGCGCTGCGCAGCGAGCTGGACCACTATCCGGAAGCCTTCGGCCCATCGGCCTTCTACGGCGGCGAAGCCACCTATATCTACCACGCCGCGATCCGCCATCCGGAACACAGCGGCAATGTGGTGGGCGGCATCGGCATCGTATTCGACGCCCGTCCCGAGCTGCTGAACATGCTGCACAGCGGCGTGGCCGGCCGCGCCAATATGCGCGCCTACTTCGTCACGCCGGAAGGCCGGGTGCTGTCCAGCAGCGAGGCCGATTGCGCGCCGGGATCGTTGCTGGAGCTGGACGCCGGCCTGCTGGCGCAAGCGCATGCCGCAGCGGATGGCGGCAGCGTCTCGCGCATCATGCAGCACGACGGCCAGTATGTGATCGCCGCCTGCACCCGTGCCGCCGGCTACCGCGAATTCCGCGCCCATGCTGAAGGGGGCGACAGCGCCGAACAGCCGGTGCTGGCGGTGCTGCTGCAAGCCTTCGGCCCGCTGCGCAACGGCGCAGAATTTCCAGCACAGGCGGCGGTGCGCATCGAGCGCCTGCGCGACAGCGGCCCCGACTTCGCCATCTTCTACGCCGGCCGCACGCTGATGGCGCTGCGTGCGGCGCAGATCCAGGAGGCGGTGCCGTTCGCCAAAGTGCAGCGCACCGCCAGCAACGGCGGCCCCGGCACGGCCGCAGCGGCGCGCATCGGCATGCTGGACGTGCCGCTGTCCGGCGGCCGGCAGCACTTCGTGTGGGTGTTCGACCTGGCGCTGCTGGTCAGCGGCAGGCCCGGCGCACCCACCGACAACAGCCAGGTGATGCTGGTGCACAGCGGCGCCACGGTGATCGGCCTGCTGGTCGACGACCTGCATTCGGTGCAGCAGTTCGACCTGGCCGACATGACCGAGTCGCCGCTGGTGGCGGGCGACGCTGCGCTGGCGCCGCGCCTGATCAAGGCCAACCAGGGCAATCTGCTGATCCAGGAAATCGACATCGAGCGGCTGTTCGCGCGGCTGCGGGCGTAGCCTTAGCGCAACACAGCCCCGGATTTTTGCAGTTCGTCGCAAACTTGTCGGCGCAGGCAAGCAAGTTCAGTAAAATCAATCTGTCGATTTTGCTCATCTTAAGGAATTATCATGCGCCGTACCGCTGCCGCCGTTCTGCTCCCTGCCCTGCTCCCCTGCCTGCTGGCGTTCAGCGCCAGCGCGCAGGCGGCCGAATCCACCCGCACGCTGCCATCGTTCATCGCCATCAACGCCAAGGGCGCGTTCGCCATGACCGTCGAGGTGGGCAAGGCGCAGTCGGTGCAAGTCAGCGGCGAAGACAAGTTCGTCAGCAACCTCAAGACCGAGGTGATTGACAACGAACTGCAAATCACGCTGCCGGAAAAAGTCTACAAGGGCACGCTGAAAGACCCGCGCATCACCATCACCGTGCCGTCGCTGAGCCGGGTCAAGGTGGAAGGCGCGGGCGAAACGCTGCTCAACAAAATCAATACCGAGCGCATCGACATCAGCTACCTGGGCGCCGGCCGGCTGGCCGCCAACGGCAAGGTCAAATACCTGCGCCTGAACGCGCGCGGCGTGGGTGAAGTCGACACCAGCAAGCTGCTGTCCGAGCGGGTCGACGTCAATTTCGAAGGCGTCGGCAATGTCAGCGTCTACGCCACCGAGCTGCTGAACGCGGTCGCCAAAGGCATCGGCGGCCTGACCTACTACGGCCATCCGAAGACCGTCAACAAGTCGGTGACCGGCATCGGCAACGTCAAGGCCGGCGACTAATTGCCACGGTGACACACGATGCGTTTGCGGGTACTATCAGTTCAATAAGTTAAGCAAGTTTAACCAAACGCAACGCATCCGGAGACCGCCCCTTGCCTGTGGCGAACGACATAGCGCACTGGCGCGCGCAAATCTTTGCCAGGCTGCTGCTGGTAGTGTTTCTGCTTGGCCTGCTGACCGCCGTGCCGAGCGCGCTGCTGGCGGCCAGCGAGGGCATGTGGTCGATCGCCATCATCGACACGGCGGCGCTGGTGTGGGTCGGCGTGATCTGGCGCTGGCGCCGGCTGAGCTACACCGCGCGCGTGCTGAACTTCCTGGTGGTCGCCTTCGTGGTCGGTATTGCGCTGCTGCTGAAGGTCGGACCGGTCAGCCAGATCTATTTGCTGGCGGTGCCGGTGCTGGCGGCGCTGCTGCTCGGGCTGCGCCCGGCGCTGTGGACGCTGGGGCTGGCCGGGCTGTCGGTGATGCTGCTGGGCTTCCAGGACAACGCCAATATGCACCTGGACGGCCTGCCCGACTATGCCTTTTTGCGCGCCGCCATCATCTCGATCAATTTCATGTTCATGACAGCGGTGCTGACGCTGTCCTGCGCGGTGCTGCTGCAGCACCTGGAAGGCTCGTTCGACAAGCTGTCCGAGCTGAACGCCGAACTGCGCCTGACCTCGGCCGCCGTGGCGCGCCTGAACGACATGGTGCTGATCGCCGACACCGCGCAGCAGATCATCTTCGTCAACCAGGCGTTCGAGCGGCGCACCGGCTACCGCCGCGAGGAAGTCCTGGGCCGCAACCTGCGGCTGCTGCGCGGCCCGGACACCGAGCAGGCGGTGATCGACGACATCGAACTGGCGATCGCCGCCAACCGCGCGGTGCGCGCCGAACTGCTGAACTACACCAAGGCCGGCGACAGCTACTGGGTCGAAACCGAGCTGGTGCCGCTGGCCGACGAACACGGCGTCAACACCCACTGGGTGGCGGTCGAGCGCGACATCACCGAGCGCAAGAAATCGCAGGACGACATCCACCGGCTGGCCTTCTACGACGTGCTCACCGGCCTGCCTAACCGCCGCCTGCTGATGGACCGCATCGACAAGCTGCTGGCCAGCTCCGAGCGCGGCGCCACCTACAGCGCGGTGATGTTCATCGACCTGGACCGCTTCAAGACCATCAACGACGCGCGCGGCCACGCCATCGGCGACGCCTTGCTGCGCAGCGCCGCCGAACGCCTGAGCCAGCTGATGCGCAAGGCCGACACGGTGGCGCGCATCGGCGGCGACGAATTCGTGGTGCTGCTTGGCCACCTGGCGCCGGAGCTGCACCACGCCACCCACGCGGCGCTGAACGTGGCGGAAAAAATCCGCGCCGCGATCGGCCAGGACATCGAGATCGAAGGCCAGACCTACAACTCCACCGCCAGCATCGGCGTGACCATGCTGCCGCGCGCCGGCGCGCCGGGCCACAGCGCGCAAGACCTGCTGCGCGAAGCCGACACCGCCATGTACCGCGCCAAATCGCAGGGCCGCAACGGCATCGCCTTCTTCGAAGCGGCCATGCAGGCCGAGCTGGAACGGCGGCTGACGCTGGAACGCGACCTGGCCGCCGCGCTGGCCGGCGAACAATTACAGATGCACATCCAGGCGCAGGTCGACCGCCACGGCCGCACCGTCGGCGGCGAGCTGCTGATGCGCTGGCCGCTGCCGGACGGCGGCATGGTGCCGCCGGGCGTGTTCATCCCGGTGGCCGAGGAATCCGGACTGATCGTCGCGCTGGGCAACTGGGCGCTGCGCCAGGCCTGCGCAGCAGTACTGGAATTACAGGCAGCCGGGCTGTCGATGCCGCTGTCGGTCAACGTCAGCCCGACGCAATTCCGCCAGGCCGACTTTGTCGACCAGGTGCGCCAGGCGCTGGCCGCCAGCGGCGCGCCGGCGCAGCTGCTGGTGCTGGAAGTGACCGAAGGCCTGCTGATCGACAAGATGGACGACACCATCGCCCGCATGCACCAGCTCAGCGCGATGGGCTTGCGCTTCTCGATCGACGATTTCGGCACCGGCTATTCCAGCCTGGCCTACTTGAAGAAAATGCCGCTGTACGAGCTGAAGATCGACCGCAGCTTCATCATGGACACGCCGCACGACGCCAACAGCACGGCGCTGGTGCAAACGATCCTGGCGATGGCCGGCCACCTCGGCCTGCGGGTGGTGGCGGAAGGCGTGGAGACGCAGCAGCAGGCCGACTTCCTGATCGCCCACGACTGCGCCTGCATGCAAGGCTATCTGTACGCGCGGCCGATGCCGCTGGCCGCGCTGATTACCCGCCTTAGTTCAACTTAGTTCAATACAGTAACGCGCTTGCCGCTGACATTGCGCTGCGCCGGATTGCCGTACACGGTGACGCCGCCGGAGCCGTTGGCGTAAGCCACCAGCGCCTGGGTGACGGTGGCGGAAATGCCGCCCGAGCCATTGCTGCTCAGGTCGGCGGTGGCGCTGGTCAGGCCGGCCAGGTCGGCGCTGCCGGAACCATTCAGGCGCACCGTGGTCGCGCGCACATTGCCGCTGGCGCGGGCGCCGCCGGAGCCGCGCAGGTCCAGGCTCAGCTGATCACCATTGACGCGGCCCAGATCCAGCCGGCCGGAGCCGTTCAAACGGGCGCTGGCCGAGCCGCTTTCCAGCGCGATGGCGTTCAGGCCGCCGGAACCGTTCAGGCGCGCGTCCAGCCGCGACACCGTACCCGACAGGTGCACCGCGCGCGAACCGTTGAGCGCCAATTCCAGCGGTGCGCCATTCAGGCCGCTGACGTTCAGCGTGCCCGAGCCGTTGGCGGCGATATGCCGCAGCACCGGCGTGGTGTAGGTCAGGCGCAGCGGATGGCTGGTGCGCACATTGCCTTCGATCCAGACCCGCAGCGTGCCGCCGCTGGCGTCGGTACGCACCAGCGGCAGCAGATTGCTGTCGCCCTCCAGCTGCAGCGCGGCCTCCTGGCCAACCCGCACCTCGACCATCAGCGGGCCGTTGACATCGAGGCCGTCCAGCGCCGCGACCTGGCGGTTTTCCACGACGTTCTTGCCGTCGCCCTGCACCGCGTTGCCGAACGAGGAGCGATAAGAGACATTGCCGTCGCCGTCCGGCACGACAATGACGGCGCAGCCGGCCAGGATAGAAAGTGCGGCAAGGGCGATGAGGGTGCGGCGCATGATGGTTATCCTTGAAATAGTGATGTTGCCACTATAGCCAGCCATCGCGCCAGCCACCCGGCCTATGCGACAAACGGTCAAAAAGCGGGGGTGAAATGCCGAAACGACGGTGCTACCATAGCGTAATGAACACTTCCGACCTGCACGACCTGCGCGACCGCACGCGCCAATTTGCCCGCGAGCGCGACTGGGCCCGCTTCCACACGCCGAAAAACCTGGCCATGGCCTTGTCGGTGGAAGTGGCAGAAGTGGCTGAGCATTTCCAATGGCTGCAAAGCGGCACCGGCGACGAGCTGGACGCCGCCGGCCGCGCCGCCGTGCGCCATGAGCTGGCCGACGTGCTGCTCTACCTGGTGCAGCTGGCCGACAAGCTGGAGGTCGACCTGCACGCCGCCGCCGTTGAAAAAATGGGACTGAACGCGCTCAAATACCCGCCCAATGCCGCGCGCGACCTGGCTGGCCAGCCCAGCAGCGACTGAGCCGGCCTCAGATGTTGTAGCCGCCGGCGACCTCGATGGTCTGGGCGTTGATCCAGCCGCTGTCCCCGCCCAGCAAGCCGGCAATGACGCGCGCCACATCCTCCGGCTCGCCGACGCGGCCCAGCGCCGTCTGCCCCGCCAGCAGCGTTTCAAATTCCGCGCTCAGGCCGCCGCCCAGTTCGGTGCGGATGGCGCCCGGCGACACCGCATTGGCGCGGATGCCGCGTTCACCGAACTCCTTGGCCATATAGCGCGTCAGCACCTCCAGCCCGCCCTTGAAGGCGGCGTACGGCGCCACGCCGGCGGTGGCTACGCGGGTGGTGGCGCTGGTCAGGTTGACGATGCCGGCGCCGGCGCGCAGCAGCGGCAGCAGCGCTTGCGTCAGGAAGAATGGGCCTTTCAGGTGGACGCGCATCAGGCCGTCGAATTCCGCCTCGCTGACCTCGGAGATTGGCTGATAGCCGCCGTAGCCGGCGTTGTTGACCAGCCCGGCGAGCTGGGTCGCGCCCCACACCTCGGCCAGCGTGCGCACGACGGCGCCGCGGAAGCCGGCGAAGCTGGCGCTGTCGCCCACATCCAGCGGCAGCGCCGCCGCCTTGCCGCCGGCGGAGGCGATCTGGCGCACCACCTCGGCGGCTTGCTCAGCCTGGCGCTGGTACGTCAGGATGACGCCCATGCTGCGGCGCGCGCATTCCAGTGCGGCGCTGGCGCCGATGCCACGGCTGCCGCCGGTGATGAGGACGATGTTCATAAAGGCTCCGATCAGTGATTAAGTAGAGCTTGCATGGTAGGCAAACAGGCGCGCGCGGTCTTGCCGTTTCATGGCGCAATCCTGCCTATTCCTGCTTTTCGCTTGCCGGAGACGGAAAACTGCGGTGTAATCGGCCGATGGAAAATCAGCTCAATGAATTGCGCGCGCTGGCCGCGCATGCCGAAAATCGCCGCACCGAAACCGGCATACCGCGTGTGGCCATGGTGCGCGGTGCGATCCCGCTGCATCAGCTGGCGGCGCTGTACGATCCGATGATCAACCTGATTCTGCAAGGCGGAAAATCGATGACGGTCGGCGGCCAGACCTTGCACTACGACCCCGCCACTTACTTCGTGATGTCGGTGGACCTGCCGGCGGCAGGCGTGGTCGAAGCGGCGGCGAATGGCGAGCCATATCTGGCGATCAGCCTGACGCTGGACGCAGGCATCGTCGCCAACCTGCTGGCCGACCTGCCCGATCCTGCCGCCCATCCGGGTCGGGCTGGGCAAGCCGCCGCGGTCGCGCAGCGGGAACGCGCCAGGCAGCGCGAGCAGGCGTTCGCGGTGGCGGCGGTCACGCCAGAGCTGCTGGACGCGTGGCTGCGCATGTTGCGCCTGATGCGCCAGCCGGCCGACATCGCGGCGCTGGCGCCCACCTACGAGCGCGAAATCCTCTACCGCGTGCTGCAAGGCCCGATGGGCTGGATGCTGCGCGACATCGCCCTGCCCGATTCAGCGCTGGCGCGCGTCAACCTGGCGATACAGCAGATCCGCCGCGACTACGCACAACCGCTGCGGGTGGAACAGCTGGCTGACAGCGCGGCGATGAGCGTGTCGGCCTTCCATCGCCACTTCAAGTCGGTGACGGCGCTCAGTCCGGTGCAATACCAGAAGCAGATCCGCTTGCTCAGCGCGCGCACGCTGCTGGTGGCCGGCGGCTGCAGCGTCACCGCCGCCGCGCACCAGGTCGGCTACCAGAGCGCCACCCAGTTCAGCCGCGAATACGCCCGCGCCTTCGGCCAGGCTCCCGGCCGCGACGCCAGCCGCATCACCAGCACGCTGCGCCGCTAGCCAGAAGGCAAAGGCAGGCACGGGGGATGCTCAGGCTAGCGGCGCTGCAGCGCCTTTTGGATTTGCGCGTAGACCAGCGGCCACGAAGGCGAGCTGGCGGCGACTTCGTCGTAGTGGCTGCCGCCGGGCAGCATCAGTACTTCGGCGCTGTCGCCGGCCGCCTGGGCGCGGCGCGCGTAGTCCTGGCCGACCCGCAGCGGCGAGATGTCGTCATGCTCGCCATGAATCAGCACCGTGCGCACGCCAGCCGGCAGCATCTCGGCCGGCGAAGTATCGCTGAAAATATCGGGACGCGTAGCGCTGGCCACACCCGCCAATTGCGCCATGTCGCGGTCGCAGCTGGACTTGATCAGCGCCTGCTCGTTGCGCAGATCAGCCAATCCGCCCAGGCTGATCACCACCGGCACCGGCAGCGGATCGGCCACATACAAGGGACTGCTGCGCGGCAGCCGCACACGTGAACCGGCCCACTGCGCCAGATGGCCGCCTGCCGAATGGCCGACCAGCACCACCCGCGACAAATCCAGCTGATGCTGCGGCGCCAGCACACGCAGTCGGTCCATGGCCGTCGCCACATCCTGATACATGCCGGGATAGCCGCCGCCCTCCTCATCATAACGGCGATACTCGACATTCCAAACCGCCACGCCCTGACCGGCCAGCACGCCAGCCATATTGCGCATCTGCGTGATGCCGCCGAACGCCTTGGTCCAGCAGCCGCCGTGAATAATCACCGCCACCGGAAACGGCCCCGCGCCAGCCGGCACGAACAACTCGGCGAACTGCGACGGCGCTGCACCATACGCAACGTGCTGCGTCGGCGCCGGCCCGTTCAGCGCCAGGTAGTCCTGCAAAGTCATCGGTGCCGCCGCCGCGCCGCCCACCGCACCGGCGGTAGCAGCCGCCATCAGCACCCGGCTCATTCTGTTCAACATACGCGCGCTCCCTCAACGTGAGCCGCCATGCTACACGAAAAAAAAAAGGCCGCCCCGAAGGACGGCCCGAAAGAACTAAGCCCCCGCTTAGAATTTGTAGTTGGCGCGCGCGTAGTAGTAGCCGCCGTTGATACCGAACGGCGAGAACGTCGCCAGCACATGCACCGCCGCGTTGTCGCCAGCGGCGCGCTGGTCAGCCAACAGCGCCGGATTCACGCCATCCGGATACTTGTTGAACAGATTGTTCGCACCCACCGCCACCGACCAGGCATTGCTGATCTTGTAGCCGACTTCCAGATCGGTGATCGCGGTCGCCTTGATCTCGGTCTTGTGATACACCGAGCCATCCTCGCTGCCCCACTCCGACGACTTGCCGTAAATCGCCTCGCGCAGATTGACGGTCCAGTTACCGATCTTCCACAGCGCGCCCAGATTGGCGCGCATGCGCGGCGACGCGGTCTCCAGGTCCGAGATCGCAGTCTTGTCCAGCAGCGTCTGCGGCAACAACTGCGACGGCGCCTGATTGATCTTGGTGACCTCGACCTTGTTGTAGTTGGCGGCGATCGACCAGTCCACCTTGCCGGCGCTGCCGTAGTTGGAATTAATCGTCGTCACGAACTCCAGCCCACGGCTGCGGGTATTGACCGCATTGGAGAAGATGTTGATACCGGTCTGGCTGACCGTACTATCCAGCACATTGCCATTGGCCTTGATCGCCGCGATCACCGCCGGCGAATTTACCGCACCGCCGGAACCATACAGCGCGCCCGAACCGACAATGCGGTCGCGGATCTTGATCTGGTACACGTCCAGCGTCATCTGCACATTCGACGCAGGATTCAGCACCATCCCCAGGCTGATATTGGTCGAACGCTCAGGCTTCAGGCCATCCACGCCCACCAGCTTGGCGCCGGCCGAATTCGGCGCCAGCTGCACGAAGGCCGACGTCGGGCCGACGTTGGTGGCCGAGTAGTAGGACTCGGCCAGCGTCGGCGCACGGAAGCCATTGGAGAATGTGCCGCGCAACGCCGCCGCTGGCGAGAAGTCGTAGCGGCTGGTGATCTTGCCTACCTTGGCATTGCCGAAGTCGCTGAAATGCTCATAGCGGCCGGCCAGGTCGACGGTCAGATCGGTGATCGGATTGCCGGCAAAGTCGATATACGCCGCCTGATTGGTGCGGCGATGGCTGCCCGCGTCGGTCAGCGAGAAGCCAGGATACGACTGCGAACCTTCCTTGTAGCGCGACGCCGGATCACCGGCCTGGATCTCGTACTTATCGATGCGGTGCTCGGCGCCGGCAGCGATGTTCAGCGGCTTGGCCCAGCCAATATCGAACTCCTTGCCCGCTTCCAGCGTGGTGGTCAGCTGGCTGGCGATGAAGGTGCCAGCCTTGAACACGGTCGGCGTATAGCCGGTGTCGTTGAACAGCGAAACGTTGCCCGAATCCTCAACGCCGATACGCGACTTGTCGCGGCCGTAGGTCGAGCTCAGATCGACATTCCAGCCGGCCAGCTTGCTCTTCACGCCCACGGTCAGCGCAGTATCTTCCTCGCGGATGGTTTCCTTCGGCGAGAAGCCGGTCGGATAAATCTTCGGCAGGCGGCTCGGCAAACGGTAATTCTCGAACGCGCGCGCTTCCTTGCGGCCGGCAGTGGCAATCGCGTACAGCTGGCTGTCCGGCGAGAAGTCCCAGCCGAAGTTGGCGGCGAAGATGTTCAGGTGATACTGCGCGTCGCCGGAAATGCGGTTGACGTGCGGGTAGCCCGGCTCCTGGAACATGCCCGGATACGCCGCCATATTGGCCGGATTGATCACGCGCGGATCGATGCCGCCACGGTCGCTATAGCCGTGGTATTTGGACTCGGCGGTCAGGCTCAGGAAAGCATCGCTGAACGGCTCGACGCCGATATTCGCCGAACCGTCCAGCGTGCGGCCGCCGCCGTCGACATAGCCGCCGCCATTGACGCTGGCGGTGCCGCCGTGGGTATTCGATTTGAGGATGATGTTGACCACGCCGGCAATCGCGTCCGAACCATACTGCGCCGCCGCGCCGTCCTGCAGCACCTCGATATGGTCGATGGCCGCCACCGGAATGAAGTTCAGGTCAGCTGCCGCGCCGCCCTGGTATGGTCCGCCCAGCACCGCCAGATTCGAGGTGCCATGGCGGCGCTTGCCGTTGATCAGCACCAGCGTGTTGTTCGGACTCAAACCGCGCAGCCGCGCCGACAGCGTCAGGTTGGCGGTGTCGCCGCCAAAGGCCTGCGCGGTGAAGGACGGCAGATTCTGTGCCAGCGCCTGGATCAGGTCAGGTTGCCCGGTGCGCTGCAGCGAGGCCGAATCCAGCACCTGAATCGGCGAGGCGCTGTTTTCAACTTTGAGGCCGCTGGTCCGCGTCCCCGTCACGATCACCGCTCCCACGTTGGGCGTGACTACTGGATCTGCCGCCGCCGCTGCATCATCATCAGCGAAAGCGCCAAATGCCAGCGTGGACAACACGGCTGCAACGCCGATCTTGAGTGTGGCCTTATGCATATTTTAAATCCCCATTTTTAGATGAAAAAACAAAGTAAGACCCGTAACAACAACGCATTTATTTTTTTGCCGCGACCACCTCGATCTCCACCAGCCAGCCTGGATTGCTCAGTGCCGCCACCTGCACCACCGCGCGCGCCGGCAGGTTGGGCTGGCTGCCGCCGAAGTACTGCGTGTACGCCTCCATGAAGCCCTTGGTGTCGGCCTTGCCGCCCTTGGCCGGATCGCCGACCAGGAACACCTGCATCTTCACCACGTCCGATATCTCCAGCTTCATGCCTTGCAAGATCTCCTTGATCTTCTTCAGCACCGTTTCCGACTGGGTCCTGGTGTCGCCGAAGGCTTCGAGCGTATCGCCCGGCGCGTCCTTGTTAACCACCGCCGGCACCTGGCCGCTGATGAAATGGATGGTGGCGGTTGGCGGAATGGTCACTGCCAGCGCAATCGGGAAATCGGAGTTCGGAATCTTGTGGCGCACGATGTCAGCTGCAGGCGCGGCTTTCGGTGCGGCGGAAGCGGAACCAAAGGCGGAGGCGATCAGCAGGGCGGCGATGATTTTTTTCATGGATGGTTCTCTCTCAGTGTTTGTTGGACATGACGGCGTTGCCGAATGGCTCGACGCCCAAAGTGGTGCGCAGCGCGCCGATATCGGCTTCGCTCAGGCCATTGGCCTTGTTGCCCCAGCTGGAACGGACAAAGGTCAGCACGGTGGCGATCTCGCTGTCGCTCAGCGACTCGCTGAAGTCCGGCATGCCGCCCCGTCCCTTCAGCAGCACGCTGGCCACCTCGTTGCCCTGTCCCTGCACGAATTTGCTGTTGGCCAGCGCAGGAAAGGCGCCGGGAATGCCCTTGCCAGTCGGCTGATGGCAGGCAGCGCAGTTCTTCATGAACAGCGCCTTGCCGTCACCGGCGGCTTCCTGCGCGCCGGCCGGCGCAGCCGCAGCGGCGGCCAGCGTGACCGCCAGCGCGGCCTGGATCAGTGCGTGTTTCATGCGCTGGCCCTTTCGTGGATCTTGGCGATCTGCTGCCATGCCGATTCGATGGCGCCGGCCTGCCAGCCGGTCAGATAGCTCAGGTGCTCGCCGGCCAGCAGGATGCGGCCCTCTCCTTCCAGCAGCGTCGGATAGGCCGCCGCACGGGTCTTCTCGGTCCACTCGGCCCAGCCGCCCAGGTTGTATTGCACGCGATGCCAGGCGACCGAAAAGGCGCTGTCGAAGTTCTCGGTGTACTGCGGGAAGATCTTCTGCCCGGCCGCCAGCGCGAACTCGGCGCGCTCTTTCGGCGACAGCGCGCTGATCTCGATCGCCGCTGTCTGGTACTGGTAGTAGCCGAGCAGCACGCCCTTCTTCTTCTGGAAGCCGTAGGACGGCATCGAAATGGTGTTGATGCCTTTCAGGTCGGTCATATTATGGCCGCCGTAGATATGCTCGTCTTCTTCCCAGAAGCGGCGTTTCATCTGCAGGCCGATCTTGCCGACCGGCGCATACGCCACCGTGGCGACTGCCTTCTTGAATTTGTCCGAAAAGTCGGTATCGATCTGGCGCAGCACCGACAGCGGAATGGTGCACAGGCAGTAGTCGGCGCTGATCGAACCGCCCTTGCCGGTGCCGGTATCCTTGAAGGTGACGGTCACGCCCTTGTCGGTCTGGCGCAGC
Source organism: Duganella sp. sic0402 (assembly GCF_019219065.1). Classification (GTDB taxonomy): domain Bacteria; phylum Pseudomonadota; class Gammaproteobacteria; order Burkholderiales; family Burkholderiaceae_D; genus Rugamonas. The sequence continues at coordinate 107,477 of NZ_JAHUWK010000010.1, forward strand.
GTCTGCACCTCGGCCTTGTAGCGGATGCTTTTGCCGACGCGTTTTTCAAACGCCTTGGCGATGGCGTCCATGCCGCCCACCGGCTGGAACATGGTGGCCTGCATCGGGAAATCATGTACCGCGCTGTAGACATTGCCCAGTTTCGACGCCAGCAAGTCCTTGAAGCCGAGCGGATCGGACGGCGTGCCCGGATTGGCACCAGCGCCAGGATTGACCGCCCAGCCACGGCCGCTGCGGCCCTTGTATTTGAGGTCGCCGGCGGACAGCGCGCCTTCGTGCTGCAGGTAGTCCAGCAACAGGCGCTGGTCGTCCGCGCTCAGCTCCTGGTCCAGCGCATGATTCTTGACCGACTTGGCCAGCAGCTCCGACACATGGCCGCGCAGGTCGGCCTTGATCTCCTTGATGCGCACCCGCCTGCCGGCCAGCGGCCCGGCGTTTTCGGAATAGGCGTAGGCGTGATCGTTCTCGTTGATCATCACCTCCAGCGGCACGTCGAACAGCCGCGTGTAGTGCAGCGTCGACTGGTGGTGCAGCGGAATACGCCACGGGCCGTGATTGATGTAGTGGCCTTCATCAAAGGCGCAAGTCTGCTTCTCGCCACCCAGCTCGGTCAGGCTGAAGCCCTTGCGCGCGGTCTGGCAGCGGCCGCCGGCAAAGGCGCGCGCTTCCAGGATCTGCACCTTGTAGCCCAGCTTCTCCAGCTCATAGGCGGCGGTCATGCCGGCCAGGCCGGCGCCCAGGATCAACACCTTCTTGCCCTTGCCGCTGCCGCTCAGCACCGGCGGCGCGGAGGCGGTGGAGGCGATTCCCATGCCCCAGGCATTCATGGTATTCAACAGCAATCCGGTGCCGCCTACCGCTGCGGCCCGGTACAGAAAATCCCTCCTCGTAAAGACACTAAACGATGTAAATGGTTTTACTGTTTTACTTTCCATCTGCTTCCTCACCAGTCTGCTGAAAGATCCTTGGGAGACTTGCTATCCCATAGTTCCTCTTTAGCAAACGGCGTGCCACAGTATGGTTAAAAAATAAACCTGTTACGCCAAGCTCGTATCAACACAAAAACAGGATAAACGATATAAAACAATGTTCAGACTTTATTTCATCGAAAAACAGCGGCGCACCGTTACGATGCGGCGCTGGTGATCTGGCAGGCATGGAATTGCATCGGCGTAGATGGATCGAGCAGATACACCGTCTCCATGCAGGCCGGGTCGTACGCCACCTTGACCGGCCAGCTGCCGCGCAGGCGCGCGCGTTCATACCAGCGCTCGTTGATGGCGCGCGCGCAGGTGTACACGCTGTCATTCAGCGCGATGCCGGCGGCGGTGACGCTGGCCTGCGCCACCGGCATCAGGTTGAAGCGGATCAGGTGCTCGGGATAGATCTTCAGCCCACCGCCGCGATGCTCGACGCCCCACTCCCACAGGCGGCGCGGTGTGGCGCCGCCGGCATGCGCCAGCGCCTGGCGGTTGTTGTGGTACAGGATGCAGTCGATGACGATACGGGTGAACTGGTCGATGTCCATGACACCATCCAGCCGGCACGGCGCGCCTTGCGCCGCCGGCGCCAGCAGGCGGAAGCGTTTCTCCAGCACCGTGCGCCAGTCGGACGGCCCATCGTCCACCGCCAGGCAGCGCAGATTGAAATTATTCAGCAGCGCGTCGCCGCTCCAGCCCATCGTCAGTACGGTGTTGACGAACAGCGTTTCCGGCAGATGGCGGCACGGCCACTGCCCGGCATCGATCTGCCGGCCGTATTGCTGACTGTAGCGCTGCTTGTCAGCGCCGCAGTGCGCCAGCGCCAGCATGGCGTGCGGCCATTGCGGTTCGCCCATGCCGACGTACAGGCCGCACACCATGCGGCTGAAGCTGTCCATCACAACGTAGACCAGCGGCCGGCCGAGCGCCTGGCCACGGTCGGTACGCGCCACCAGCTGCACCTCGGCGCGCACCGCGTCCAGATGGAAGCTGGCGCCGGGCCGTCCTGGCGGCAGCGCGGCAGCCGTCAGCGGCGCCGGCGTGGCGTGCTGCGGCGCGCCGGGGTTGCCAGGGTGGGCGGCGTGGCTTGCGGCTGAGCTGACAGCGTTGGCGTCCGTGCCGGCCGACGCGCGGCGCGACACCTCTGGCGGCCGATCATCATCGTGGTCGAGCCAGTAATTGAACTGTCCGAAAGTCGGTACCTCGCGCGCCGCGCTGCCAGGCATTAGCTGCACCCGGCCGGAGCTGGCGTCAATGCGCCGCTCGACAAAGAAATCGGCCAGCATCTGCTGGTAAGCGCCCAGCCGCGAGAAACGGGCATGGGCGGCCGCATAGCGCGCCGTGGCGACGCGGAAGGTCCGGCGTATCTCTTCATCCGCATTCAGGCCAGGACCGGCGTCAGCACCGTTCTTGCGCGGCCGGCCGCGCTTGACGCCAGCCGAGGCCTGGCGCACCTTGCCGCGCCCGCCCGAATTGCCGTAATCGGGCAGCAGCGCATTCGGCGTCTGCCCACGCTGCCAGTAGCGGCGCAGATAGCGGTAGATGGTCGGATGCGACACGCCATGCTGCGCGGTGGCCTGGGCAATCAGCTGGCCGCGCAAGCGCGCCTCGTAGATGGCCGGCTCCTGCGCCACCAGCGACTCGATGATCTGCCAGGCGCGCGCGCGCAGCTGCAAATGTTTGGCCGGCAGCAGTTCCTGGCTGACCAGCACCAGATAGGGATCGGCCGGCAGTAAGCTGGCGTGGCCGGCCTGAAGATCGGCGTGCAGCGCCGACAGCGGGATCGTCTCGACATCCGCCGACAGCGCCGCCACGTCAAATACGTAAGCATGGTGCTGTTCGGGGGCGATCCACAGTATGCGGACGGTGCGCGGCGACGGATGCGTGTAGTGCAGCAGGTCGTTGCGCAGCAGCATCAGCGCTCCCTCGAATCGACAAAACTTCCCGACAGTTTCCTGAACGATGTCATGGCCATGCTCCCAAGCTTAACGTCTCCAGGTTGAGGCGCTGTTGAACGCGCCTTTTATCACGATTGTGCTGTCACATATGCAATAAGCGGGCCAGTCCGGCTTGCTCTATGAGAGCCAGGCTGGACAGGCGTCGGCAAGCGTTGTTTTGGTGCGGCGCAGCACCAGCGTGGGGATAAAAAAAGGAGCCTTGCGGCTCCTTGGGTGATCAGTACTTCTTCTTCGGCTTGGCGCCCGGCGCCGGCTTCTTCGGCGGGGTGTGCTTGGCCGATTCCGGCGGCATGCGGTCAACCTGGCTGATCTTCAGCTGCGCGCCGCCGACCCAGACCTTGCCCAGGCTCTTGAACATATCGTCCGGCATGCCGTCCGGCAGTTCCAGCATCGAGTGGTCTTCATAGATCTCGATGCGGCCGATGTACTTGGCTTCCAGCCCGGTCTCGTTGGCGATGGCGCCGACGATATTGGCCGGGCTGATCTCGTTGACGCGGCCGACTTCAACGCGGAAGGCGCTCATCGGCACCGACAGCTTGCCGACTTTTTCCTTTTTCTTCTTGGCTGGCGCATCGTCCACCTCGTCGGCGGCAGCGCGCACTGCGCGGTCCAGCGGCGAGCCGGCCGGTTTCTCGGCACGCACTGGCTTCTCGGCGCGGACCGGCTTGGCGGCGGCAGGCGCAGCGGCAGCTGGCGCCCCCTCGCCGTCAACGCTGATGCGCAGCGCCTGGCCGGCGACGCGGATACCGCCCATCAGCTCCAGCGCTTCGCGGCTCAGCGTGTCCGGCATATCCAGCACGGTGAAGTCGTCGAAGATCTCGATGCGGCCGATGTTCTTGGAGTCGATACCGCCTTCGTTGGCGATGGCGCCGACGATATTGCCCGGCTTGACGCCGTGCTGGTAGCCGACTTCGATGCGGTAGGTGCGCATGCCCGGCTCGGATTCGCGCGGAATGCGTTCCTTCTTGCCGAAACGCTCGCTGCGCTCGGCGCGCTCGCGCTCAAAGCGGTCGCCGCGATCACCACGCTCAGCACGTTCTGGACGGTCAAAGCTCTGGCGCGCCGGACGTTCTTCCCACTGCGTCTGCTGCTTTTTATCCAGCAGCAGCGGCACGTCGCCGCGCGCCAGCTTGGCCAGCGCGGCGGCGATTTCCACCGCCGGCACATTGTGTTCCTGCTCGAAGTCCTCGATCAGCGACTGGAACTGTTCCAGGCCGCCTTCGGCCAGCGTGTCGGTGATCTGCTGCTTGAACTTGGCGATGCGGACATCGTTGACCGCCTGGATGGTCGGCAGCTCCAGCTGGCCGATCGGCTGGCGGGTGGCGCGCTCGATCATCTTCAGCAGGCCTTTTTCGCGCGGCGTGATGAACAGGATCGCTTCGCCGCTGCGGCCGGCGCGGCCGGTACGGCCGATGCGGTGGGTATAGCTTTCCGGATCATGCGGCACGTCGTAGTTGACCACGTGCGAAATGCGCTCTACATCCAGGCCACGCGCGGCCACGTCGGTCGCTACCAGGATGTCGATCTTGCCGTCCTTGAGCATCTGCACGGTGCGCTCGCGCTGCGCCTGCTGGATGTCGCCGTTGATGGCGGCCGCAGAGAAGCCGCGCGCCTGCAGCTTCTGCGCCAGTTCCTCGGTGCCCAGCTTGGTGCGCGAGAAAACGATCATGCCGTCGAAGTTCTCGGCTTCCAGAATGCGGGTCAGCGCATCCAGCTTGTGCATGCCCGACACCAGCCAGTAGCGCTGGCGGATGTTCTCGTTGGTGCCGGTCTTGGCGGCGACGGTCACTTCCTTCGGCTGGTTCAGGTAAGTGTTGGCGATGCGGCGGATGGCGGACGGCATGGTGGCCGAGAACAGCGCGGTCTGGCGCGATTCCGGCGTCTCTTGCAGGATGCGCTCGACATCGTCGATAAAGCCCATGCGCAGCATCTCGTCGGCTTCGTCCAGCACCAGCGTTTTCAGTTTGGACAGGTCGAGCGAACCTTTATCCAGGTGGTCGATGACGCGGCCCGGCGTGCCGACTACCACATGCACGCCACGGCGCAAGGCCGACAGCTGCGGGCCGTAGCTCTGGCCGCCGTAGATCGGCAGCACGTGGAAGCCCGGAATATGCTTGGCGTAGGTCTGGAAGGCCTCGGCGACCTGGATCGCCAGTTCGCGCGTTGGCGCCAGCACCAGCGCCTGCGGCGACGACTGCTTGATATCGATGCGCGCCAGGATAGGCAGCGCAAACGCTGCGGTTTTACCGGTGCCGGTCTGGGCCTGGCCCAGCACGTCGCGGTTATCCAGCAGCAAAGGGATGGTCGCCGCCTGGATAGGCGATGGCGACTCGTAACCGACGTCATTCAGCGCTTGCAGCAGCGGCGCGCCGAGATTGAGGTCAGAAAACAGGGCAATAGGGGATGTTGGGTCAGACATGGCGTCACTCAAAAAGATTATTCGAATCGCCGAATTGCGAAAGAAATTTGTGCGTAGTTTACTCTGTCTGGGCGGAACCAGCGCTTTTTTACATTTAATCCCACAGAAATGGCGGTCTTTTGGCACGCTTTTCCCGGAAAGCCTATAGTAAGGGTTTTACTTATACGGAGTTCCGCCCATGCGCACCCTGCTCGCTGCCGCTACCCTGCTGATCACGTCCGGCGCGGCATCCGCCGCCACCTACGGGCCCAGACTGGAAGGTTTCAGCTATCCGCACCCGGTACAGCAATACCGCTTCGAGTCGCAGGGCCGCGCACTGGAGATGGCGTATATGGACGTGCCGCCGGCCGCCAACGCCGCCGCCAACGGCAAGACCGCTGTCCTGCTGCATGGTAAAAACTTCTGCGGCGCCACCTGGGAACAAACCATCACCGAACTGAGCAAGGCCGGATACCGCGTCGTGGCGCCGGACCAGATCGGTTTTTGCGCCTCGTCCAAGCCAGAGCACTATCAGTACACCTTCCAGCAGCTGGCCGCCAACACCCACGGCCTGCTGAAACAGCTTGGCGTGCAACAGGCCATCCTGGTCGGCCACTCCACCGGCGGCATGCTGGCCACCCGCTATGCGCTGATGTATCCGGACGCGGTGGCCAGGCTGGTGATGGTCAACCCGATCGGGCTGGAAGACTGGAAGGCGCTGGGCGTGCCATCGCTCAGCGTGGACCAGTGGTACGCGCGTGAACTGAAGCTGTCGGCCGACAGCGTGCGCGCTTACGAACGTGCCACCTACTACGGCGGCAACTGGAAACCGGAATACGAAAAATGGGTGGACATGCTGGCCGGCCTGAATAACGGTCCGGGCAAGAAAGTCGTGGCGTGGAATTCGGCGCTGATCTACGACATGATCTTCACCCAGCCGGTGGTCTACGAATTCCCGCTGCTGAAAGTGCCGACCACGCTGCTGATCGGCGACGCCGACACCACCGCCATCGGCAAGGACGTGGCGCCGCCTGAAGTAAAGGCGAAGATCGGCAAGTACGCCGTGCTGGGCAAGCAGGCCGCCAGGCAGATACCGAACGCGCGGCTGGTGGAATTCAAGGGCATGGGGCATGCGCCGCAGATGGAAGACCCGGCCGCCTTCCATCGCGCGCTGCTGGAGGAACTGAATCGCTGATGGATGAAAACGCAAAACAGGGAAGACGGTGTTGGAAACCGTCTTCCCTCTTGCACCGCCCAGGCCCGGAGGGTCCGGGGCGGCACGTCAAGCGCGAGGCTTAATTATTTGCTGGCAGCTGGCGCAGCGGCCGCAGGTGCTGGCGCTGGAGTCGAAGCAGCTGCCGAAGCCGATGCACTGGCGGCGTGTTTTTTATGCGTGGCTTTTTTCTCTGCCTTCTTGACGGCAGGCGCCGAAGCGGCTGGCGCGGCGGCGGCAGGAACCGAAGCGGCGGCGGACGCGGAGGCCGAAGCAGCAGGAGCCTGGGCGAAAGCAGCGGAAGCGAACAGGCCGGCGATCAGGGTGGCGATTACTTTTTTCATGATTCAGTCCTCAAATGATTTATATGGTTTATACGGTTTTGGTTTTATTCCCGTGCCGCATGAGCAAAAAACGCGGCCCCAACAATCCCAGTTGACGGACATTACAATTCCTTACAATCACGTTTTATTCACTGCCGCCAGCGCCATCTTCTCCACCAGCCCCGGCGCGATCAATTTCAGCCAGCGTCCCAGCTTGCCCTTGGCGGTCATCACCACTTCGCGCTGGCGCGTCTGCATGCCGGCAATGATCAGCGCGGCGCACTCCTCCACCGGCATCGCCCGCTCTTCCTTCAGGCTGCTGTGTCCCAGCTCGCCGCCGGCCGCGTTGTAGCCGCGATGGCGGATCTGCGTCGCCACTACGCCCGGATAGGCAGTGGTGACGCTGACGCCGTCCGGCTTCAGCTCCACGCGCAGCGCCTCAAAGAATCCGCCCATGGCGAACTTGGTGGCGCTGTAGGCGGTGCGTCCCGGCACGCCGACCAGGCCGGCCAGCGACGACACGGCCACGATGCGTCCGCGCGACTGGCGCAGATAAGGCAGCGCCGCATGCGTACACCACACGCTGCCCCACAGATTAATCCGCATCAATTCCTCGTACCAGGCCAGCTCCGCCACCTCAGCAAACAGCGCATGCGCCGAGCGGCCGGCGTTGTTGATCAGCGCATCGACACCGCCGAAGCGCGCCACCGCCGCCTGTACCAGCGCCACGCACTGCGCCTGCACCGACACATCGGTCGGCGCCACCAGCGTCTGCGCGCCGGACGCCGCACACTGGGCCGCCACCTGCTCCAGCATCGCCGCGTTGCGCGCCGCCAGCACCAGCGCCACGCCGGCGCCGTGGCGGCGCGCCAGCTGCCGCGCGATCTCCGCGCCGATGCCGTCCGAAGCGCCGGTAATGATGATGGTATGCATAGTTCTCCTTTATTGTCGGTATACAGTAAGATTACCGCCTTCTGTACCAACTATGGAGTAAACATGCGTCTTCCAGTTCTCGCCCTTGCCGCCGGCATGGCCTTGCAGGCCCACGCCCAACAACCCGTGGTCGCCGAGGCGCCGCTGCGCGCCCACCTGTCGCTGCTGGCCGACGATTTGTTCGAAGGCCGCGGCACCGGCCAGCGCGGCGGTGACCTGACCGTGCGCTACCTGGAAACGCAAGCGGCGGTGCTGGGCCTCAAGCCGCTGGCCGACGGCAGCTACCGCCAACTGGTGAAAGCCGAGGGCACCAAGCTGCTGCCAGGCAGCTTTGCCCGCTTCACATCGGACAGCGGCAAGATCCTGACCCCGGCCACCGGCGCCGAGATCCTGTTCGGCACCATGGGCGGCAAGGAAGACATCACCGTCGACGCGCCGCTGGTGTTCGTCGGCTACGGCGCCATCGCGCCGGAAGAAAAATGGGACGACTACAAGGGCGTCGACGTCAAGGGAAAAATCCTGGTGATGATGGTCAACGACCCGCAGCCGACCGCCGAGGAACCGAACCGCTTCGCCGGCAAGGCCTACACCTATTACGGCCGCTGGATGTACAAATATGAAGAGGCGCTGCGCCAGGGCGCGGCCGGCGCGCTGCTGATCCACACCACGCCGTCCGCCTCCTACGGCTGGAGCGTGCCGGCCACCAGCTTCTCGCACGAGCGCTTCCACCTGGCCGGCAGCGGCAATCCGCTGGAAGGCTGGCTGCAGGAAGACACGGCGCGCGCACTGTTCGCCGCCAGCGGCTTCGACCTCGACAAGCTGCGCGCCGACGCCGAACGCAAGGACTTCCGCCCGGTCGACCTGAAGCTGAAAATGCACGCCGAAGTGAAAAGTAAAATCCGCCAGATCGAGCAATACAATGTGGTCGGCATCGTGCCCGGCAGCGACGCCAGGCTGAAATCGGAAGCGGTGGTCTACTCGGCGCACTGGGACCACCTGGGCATCGACGAAAGCAAGCAGGGCGACAATATCTGGAACGGCGCCATCGACAACGCCTCCGGCGTGGCCGCGCTGCTGGCGATGGCGCAGGAAGCGGTCAAGCATCCGGCCAAGCGCACCCAGGTGTTCCTGTGGCCGGCCGGTGAAGAAACCGGCTTCCTTGGCAGCAGCGCCTACATCCGCAATCCAGCCTGGCCGCTGAACAAGACCTCGGCCGACCTGAACCTGGACAGCATGAACTTCGTCGGCACGACGCGCGACATCGGCGTTGCCGGCGCCGAACGCAGCAGCCTGTACGAGGCCGCCGCCGTGGTCGCAAAAAAAATGGGCCTGAAACTGGCGCCGGCCGTGCCGGACCTGTCCGGCGCCTACTTCCGCGCCGACCATTTCAGCTTCGCCAAGGCCGGCGTGCCGGCCTTCAATGTCGGCTCGGCGGTGTTCTCCGGCGACGGCTACTTCGACTTCGTCAAGGACCAGGAGAAGAACCGCGCCCGTCTGGTGGCCTTCAAGCAGGACTACCACCAGCCGAGCGACCAGTACCACGCCGACTGGGATTTGTCGGGCATGGTGCAGCAGGCGCAGTTCACGCTGAACCTGGGTTATGAAGTGGCCAATTCGCCAACCATGCAAACCTGGAAAGCCGGCGACGCCTTCTCCAAGGTCAAGCGCTGAACAAACGTTGAGAAACTGCCACACGGCAACGGTGATTAACCGCCTATAATTCAGGCAATGATCCTTTAAGGAATATCCCGTGTGGCTTAACGTTTTGACCATATTGCGGCACGGCTGCTGGGCCGCTGCCGCATGGCTGCTGGCCTGGAGCGGCAGCGCTGCCGCCGCCAACGCCAACTTTAACGGCAGCGCAGTCAGCAACTGCACGCTGAGCAGCAACACCTACACCTGTAGCAGCCTGAGCCTGGCTGACAACGACCAAGCCATCATCGCCAGCGGCTACAGGGTCATCCTCAACAACAGCTTTGCACCGGCCTGGAATAACGGACTGACCATGAGCGGCACGGCAGCCCTGCAAGTCACCGGCAGCAACTCGCTCGACCTGTCCGGCGCCAATCCGAACAGCATTAACCTCAGCGGCGGCAACATCACCGTCGGCGGCAAGTTCACCTCGGTGGCCGCCGCCAGGACCATTACCGTGAATATCAACGCCGGCAGCATCACCACCGGCGGCGAGGGCGTCACCATCAACGGCACGGTCACCGCGGTCGGCGCGATTAACTTCGGCAACAAGGTCACCATCAACGGCCCGGTCAATGCCGCCACCATCACCACCGGCGGCGAGTACACCAAAATCACCGGTAGCGTCACCATCAGCGGCGCCATCAACTTTGGCGCCAACACCACCGTCACCGGCTCGGTCAGCGGGGCCAGTATCAGCACCGGCTCGCCCACCAGCATCAGTGGCGCACTGACCGTCACCGGCACCGCCGACCTCGGCTCGTTCATCAAGATCGGCGGCAACCTCAAGGCCAATACGGTGAAGACCGGTTCGCCGGCGACCATCAGCGGCGCCATCGATTCCAACACAACCGTTGATCTTGGCTCCGGCACAACGGTGGGCGGCAGCATCACGGGCACGACGGTCGTCACTGGCTCGCCGGTGACACTGAACGGCTCGATCACCGCCAGCACCGCGTTCAACCTGGCGTCCGGCGGCACGGTGACCGGCAACATCACCTCGCCCAGCATCACGCTGGCATCGTCGAACTCGACCGTCAAAGGCGACATCAGCACCAGCGGCACGCTGGACATCGGCAGCGGCAACACCGTCACCGGCAGCGTCACCGCCGGCGGGCTGATCATGCGCGCCTCGGGCGCCGTGATCAACGGCACCACCAAGATCAGCGGCGATGTCGACATGGGATCGGGCAGCACCATCAACGGCGACCTGAGCGCGCGCGACGTGATCACCCGTTCCAGCAACGCCGTCATCAACGGCAACGCTGCGGTCAACTCTATCTATATCGATTGGGACAACCGCGTCACCAAGACCATCACCTGCACCGGCGCCCTGAACGGCTCGGAGCCATGCAGCTGCGTCAGCAAGCCGCAGTCGTACAGCTACTCGCCGACCTGCGCCGCAGCGCCGTCGGGCGGCATCCATCACTTCCAGATCACCCACAGCGGCGTCGGCCTGACCTGCCAGCCGCAGACGGTGCAGCTCAAAGCCTGTACCAACGACAGCTGCACCACCACCTCGACTACTGCCACCAATGTGACATTGTCGCCGGGTGGCGGGGTGATCAGCCTGACTGGCAGCGGCAGCGCCAGCGTGCGCTACGCCACCGCCACCGATGCCAACGGCGTGACACTGACCGCCACCGCCAGCGGCGTCAGCAACGCCACCGTCTGCCCCAACGCCAACACCGGCACCAATAACTGCCAGATGATCTTCAAGGACGAAGGCCTGGTGCTGAGCGCCCCCGACCACATCTCGATGACGCCCAACGTCAAGCTGAATGTGCAGGCGCTGAAAACCTCGCCCCAAGGCAGCTGCGTGCCCTTGGTGCAAAACGCCACCGTGCCGGTCAAGTTCAGCTGCGCCTATATCAATCCGCTGCCAGCCAATGCCAACCAGGTGGGGGTGGCAGTAGGCGGCACCAACCTCAGCTGCGGCAGCAGCAGCACCGATGTCAGCCTGAGCTTCGACAACACCGGGCTGGCCACACCGTCGCTGCAGTACAGCGAAGTGGGCCAGACCAGGCTGACCGCCGCTTATACCTCGGCGGCCGGACTGGGCGCCAGCGGTGCGGGGCAGTTCATGACCGCACCGGCCAAGATCAAGATCGAACCGATCCGCATCAACAATCCGGCGGCGCCCGTCTCGCAGACCGCCTTTGCCAAGGCCAGCGAGCCGTTCAAGCTGCGCCTGACCGCGCTCAACTACAACGACATCGCGACCCGCAATTTCGGCCGCGAAAGCCCGACCCCGCAGAATTTCGCGATTCCCACGCCGGTGCTGAGCAACCCGGTCAACGGCAACTTTGTGCTGACCACCGGCACTTACAAGGGCATCGTCAACGGCGTTGCCGATGCGAGCGACGGCGTGCCCGGCCAATGGCGCTTCGACGAAACCGGCACGCTGCGCTTTACCGTCAAGCTAGCCGACTCCAGCACCTACTACCTGGGCAACACCGCCGCCAACGGCTTCAACACCCAGGCCACGGCCGAGCTGACCTTTGTGCCCGACCACTTCGATGTGGCGCTGCAAGCCGGCACGCCGATGAGCTGCGCACTGGTCGGCGGCCTCAACAACCCCTGCGGCAGCCTCAACGCCGCCGGTAAATTCATCTACGCCAAGCAGCCGTTCGCGCTGGTGATCAACGCCTATACCGGCCTCAAGGACAGCACCACCAACATCTATATCTCGCCGCAGAACTACGTCGGCACAGCGGCACGCCCGATTACGCTCAGCGCCTGGACTGCAGCGAACCCCAGCGTGCCGGTCACCGGCGGCACTTCCGGCGTTGGCGATTTCAGCTGGAGCAAGGAGCCGCCTGTCACCGCCCGCTTCAGCTTTGCCTACGATAACGCCAGCAAAAAGACCACCGGTACACTGGACACCAGCCTCACCGGCAACCTGCCAAGCTACGACTTCCGCCTGACGCCGACCGCGCCGACCACCATGGTGGTGCGCGCCATCGACAGCGACGGGGCCACCTCGCAAGGCTTTGCCGAGCCGCTGCTGACCGTGGTCAGCGGCCGCATGGACATCCCCAACGTCAGTGGTTCGCTGAACCGGCCGGTGCTGGTCCAGCCCAGCGCGCAATACTGGAACGGCAGCGGCTATGTGTTCAACTCGCAATTCCAGCTGGCCAGCATCCCGATGTACACCACCGCCGGCACCAAGACCTACTACATCCAGTTCAGCAAATGCATGAATGGCCTGGACACCAGCAGCAACAACAGCTACACCTGCCCCGGCAGCTCTGCGCTGAAGCTGGCGGCACCGGAAACCATCAAATTCACTGATGGCAAGGGCATGTTCTACCTGGCCCAGCCAACGCCGGCGCTGACCCGCAATGGCTCGGTCGACATCACGCTGACCAATGCCGCCTTTCAAAACGACCAGGACCAGGACCAGGACCAGGACAAGAAACAGCTGATCAGGTATCTGCCCAGCGGCACCGGCCGCATCATCTTTGGCGTCTACCGCTCCGGGCCGGTGATCTACTCGCGCGAGGTGTACAACTAAGTCGCGCGCTGCAGGCGCCGGAAAAACAGGTTAGGATGGCCGTTTTCTGAACCAGCACACAAGGAACCCCATGGAAACCAATTCCCAATGGATCGATATCGACACGGCGGAAGGCAAGTTCGGCGCCTACCTGTCGCTGCCGCGCGGCGGCAAAGGTCCCGGCATCGTCTTGCTTCAGGAAATTTTCGGCGTCAACCAGCACATCCGCAACGTCGCCGACCAGTATGCGGCCGATGGCTATGTGGTGCTGGCGCCGGACCTGTTCTGGCGTCAGGGCGCACGCATCGAACTAGGCTATGACGGAGCAGACTGGAAGCGCGCGGTCGAACTGATGCAGGCCACCGATTTCGCCAAGGCGCAACAGGACATCACCGCCACCCTCAAGGTGCTGCGCGGCCTGGATGCGGTGGGCAAGGCCAAAGTGGCGTCGATCGGCTACTGCTTCGGCGGCCGCCTGTCCTACCATACGGCCGCCAACGGCCTGGTGGATGCGGCGGTGGCCTATTACGGCGGCGGCATCCAGAATGCGCTGGAGCGCGCGTCCGAGATCAAAGTGCCGGTACTGATGCACTTCGGCGCCAAGGACGACCATATCCCGACCGAAGCGGTGAAAAGCATCGCCGAAGCCTTCGACAACAACGAACAGGTTGAAATCCACGTTTACGAAAACGCCGAACACGGCTTCAACTGCAACCACCGCTCTTCGTACAACCAGCGTGCCGCCGCCCAGGCGCACGGCAACTCGCTGCTGTTCCTCGGCGAACAGCTCTAAGCCCGCAACAGTCCTTCCCCGCCAGCGGCGCCTTTCTTCAGGCGCCGCAGCTGCAACCGTACCCCCACCAGAAACACCACGAACAGCAGGCCAGTGATGGCTTTCAGCTCCGGCGCCTCATGGCTGGTCAGCCATGGATCGCCATACGGCAGGCGGGTGGTGGTTTCGGTCACTGCCGGTATCATGTGGAAGAACACGGTCAGCGTATAGCCGACGGTCGACACCGCCGCCGAGCGCACGCCGAACTTGCCGCGATCGGCCAGCCAGGCTGCACCCAGCACCAGCAAGGTCATGATGCCCAGCATATGCGGCTTGCCGAAGCCGCCGTGCTGGAAAATGCCAAAGCCCGTCACGCAGGTCAGCACCGTGCTCCAGATGTATAGCTTGCCCAGCGCGCTGTCCGGCACGATGCGCTTGTCGCGGACAAAGGAGCGCAGCGCGGCGTACACCGCCACCAGGCTGATCAGGGTATGGATGACACCGAGGTAGGTTAAACCGTAGATCATGGCGCGCCCTTTCAAGTAGGTACGCTGATCGTACCCGCTAACGGCGCGCCGGTCATACCACTTAAAGGGTATTGCGGCTGCGTTAAAATAGGCAGATCACCCACAAGGAAGCACGCCCATGGCCCGCCTCAAGCTGGATTTTCCAGACGACCTGTTTATTTTTTCCACGCAGCTGACGGTGCGTGTCACCGACATCAACGGCGCCAACCACCTTGGCAACGATTCGATGATCTCGATGATTTCGGAAGCACGCGCGCGCTTCCTGTTCGAATACGGCCTGCAGGAAACCGGCGCCGACGGCCTCGGCATCATCGTCACCGATCTGGCCACCACCTATAAGGCCGAGGCGCATGCGCGCGACCAGTTGGTATTCGAGGTCGGCGTGATGGATTTCAACCAGTACGGCGGTGACATCGTGTTCCGCATCACCCGCCCGCGCGACAGCAAGCTGGTGGCGCTAGCCAAATACGGTTTTGTCTTCTTCAACTACAAAACCAGCCAGGTCACGCCGATGCCGCCGGAGTTCCTGGCCAAGTTTCCCAAAGTGAACCGGCTCGACTAAGCCTGCTTACTTCTGCGCCACCTGCTGCACCACGGTTTTCTTGAACCATTCGTCCAGCATCTGTTTTTCGTAGCGCAGCGTATCGTTGTCGAAATAACCGGTGCGGCTCCACTGGTAATTCATATTTGACAACTGATCCTCGCCGCTGCGCAGCACCGTGCCGTTTTCCTCCAGCGTGTAGCGCAGACGGATGCGCGGCCAGTCGGCGCCACCGGTCAGCACGCGGATATCGTCGCCGGCGCGGCGCGGGTACAGCCGGCCAGCCAGATCGATGTCCAGCACTTCGATCTTCAGCGACTGCCCTTGCGGCAGCTTCTTGTCCAGCGTGGCGAAATAATCGCTGAAATCCTTCAGCGTGCGCTCGCGGTCCACCTCGCCACGCGGCACATCGGTAAAGTCTTCCGGCTTGACGTAGCTGACGCTCACTTCCGCCAGCGCGGCGCTCGACGCCAGCAATGCCGTCAGCCCGGCCAGCACGGTTTTTGTCATCAGGCGCATGATGCCCCTCCTTGGATAGATTCTATACAAGCAATATAGCCCTTTTCGCCGGCCTGCGCCCGCGCTGAATAAGTTTGTTACCAATCGCCCGCCAGCGGACATGTCACGGTGTTGTCATACCTGATCGATAAGATTGCGGCCGTCGAAGCCCAGCCACTGCTTCGCATGATGCCAGCCAGGCACATGGAACGGCCACACACCACAACAAGGTACCAACACCATGACCGAGCAACTTGATCCGTCCCGCCGCAACCTCCTCAAATTCCTGTCCAGCGCACCGCTGCTGCCGCTGGCTGGCGGCAGCGCCACCGCCGCCCTGTTGGCCGCCTGCGGCGGCGGCGACACCGCCATCCCCGCCGCACAGCTGATGTCGGTGAGCTTCTCCGGCATGGCCGCACCGTCGCTGGCCGATGCGCCGAAAATGGCCACCACCACGGTCGCCTCGGCGATGCAGGCGCTGTACTCGGACGGCAAGACCGTACCGTACAAGCTGGCCTACCAGACCTTCTTCATCACCGGCGCGCAAGTACCGAACGGCAGCGGCGGCACCGTGCTGGCCGGCGGCTACTGGGACATCAACAACAAGCCTATCCTGGACAAGACCGACGCCAACTCGCGCCAGTTCTTCTCCGATGCGCCGGACGGCACCTCGCTGCTGAGACTGGCTTCGACCACCGTGCCCAACATCAAGGGCAACGCCGTGTTCGCCGTGGTGCAGTTCGAATACACCACCCGCAACGTCAAGGGCGATTCCGTGTATGGCATGCTGCCGTCGCCGATCGCCGTGCTGACGCTGGACCAGGACAAGACCACCGGCGCGCTGACGCTGGTCAAATACCATAACGTCGACACCAGCGCCGCCAACGGCCTGTGGATTACCTGCGGCGCCAGCCGTTCGCCATGGAACACCCACCTGTCGAGCGAAGAGTACGAGCCGGACGCCAGCACCATCGAGAAAAACACCCAGTTCGCCAACTTCAGCCTCAACCTGTACGGCGACGCCACCAAGGCCAATCCTTACCACTACGGCCACCTGCCGGAAATCACCGTCAACCAGGACGGCACCGGCAGCTGCAAGAAGCACTACTGCCTGGGCCGCATCTCGCACGAACTGGTACAGGTGATGCCGGACGAGCGCACCACGCTGATGGGCGACGATGCCACCAACGGCGGCCTGTTCATGTTCATCGCCGACAAGGCGCGCGACCTGTCCAGCGGCACGCTGTACGTCGCCAAGTGGAACCAGAAGACCACCGACAACGGCGGCTCGGCTACGCTGACCTGGATCAAGCTGGGCAGCGCCACCTCGGCTGAAATCAAGGCCCTGGCCGACCAGCTGAAAAACGCCGACATCATGGAAGTGAAAACCGCCGATCCGGCGGACGCCAGTTTCACCAAGATCCCGTTCAACGGCACCTACAACTGGATCAAGATCAAGCCGGGCATGGAGAAGGCCGCAGCCTTCCTGGAAACCCACCGCTACGCAGCGCTGAAAGGCGGCAGCATGGGCTTCACCAAAATGGAAGGCACCACCGTCAACGCCAAGGACAAGATCGCCTACTCGGCCATCGCATCGATAGGCTCGGCAATGACCAATGGCTCAGGCGGCATTTCCATCAAGGGCCCATCGGCCGGCGCGGTGTATGCGCTGAACATGAAAGGCGGCCAAGTGGACACCGCCGGCGCTGCGATGAACAGCGAATGGGTGCCGGTCGACATGGCAGCCGTACCGGCGCTGGTCAGCGAAGACCTGGCCACGCCTGACGCGCTGGGCAACAAAGCCAACGCCGACAAGGTCGCCAATCCGGATAACATCAAGTTCTCCGAAAAACTGCGTACCCTGTTTGTGGGCGAGGACAGCAGCACCCACGTCAACAACTTCCTGTGGGCGTACAACGTCGACACCAAGGCGCTGACCCGCATCCTGTCGACCCCGTCGGGTGCAGAATCCACCGGCCTGCACGCAGTGGACGACATCAACGGCTTCGCCTACATCATGAGCAACTTCCAGCACCCAGGCGATTGGGAATCGGTGCATAGCAAAGTGCAGGCCACGCTGGACCCGCTGATCCGCGCCAACTACCGCGACCGCTACGGCGCGGCAGTCGGCTACATCACCGGCTTCCCGGCGCTGACCTTCTAAGCCGATCGAGCCGCCAACCCGCCAGCGGCAGCTGGCGGGTTGGCACATTGCGTGAGAATCACTTTAATTTCCAAATGGCAAGTTTTAGCTTCTACCAACTTACCAGGACATCTCATGAGTTTCCGATTGCATGAAAGAATGCCAAAGGCGGTCGCAGAAGGCCGCAAGTTCATCGACGCCAAAGTGCGCAGCAAAAACCTGGATATCGCCGCCATGCAGCAAACCTAGGCGTACAAGAAAGAATACGCCGCCTCCATCGCCGAATTGAGCGGCAAGCCTGAAGCAGAACGCATCAGCGCTTGCAACTTCGAATGGGTCCTTATAGCGACAAGGCGTCCAAGAAAAAGTAAACAGCCCTAGGGGTTGGCCGGCCGCAGTTTCTGCAGTTCCGCCGCCGCATGGCGGTTGCCCGGATCGAGCGCCAGCACCCTGGTGTAGCCGGCGCGCGCGCCTTCGACGTCGCCCGCCGCCAGCAAGGTCTCGGCCAGGCTGTCGTGGACATTCGGGCTGGCTGGATAAGCTGCGGCGTTCCAGCGCATCACCTGCACCGCCGCCTCGATTTTCTGCTTGCGCAACAGGCCGTAGCCGAACGCGTTCAAGGCCTTTTCACTGACATCATAATTTTCCGGTTCACTGGCGCGCAGCCTTGTGTATTCGGCGCGCATGGCGTCGAGTCCCTGGTGGTACAGAATCGGCGTCAACGCATCAGCCAGGCTGCGTTTTGGCAGCGCCACCGGCTTGCCGTGCAACTGGTCGGCAATATCGCGCGCCATGCCCACCACCACCGCTCCCTGCCAGGCATTGTTGAGAATGATGATGGTCACCCGATCCGACACGGAGCGCACCAGTATGCTCTGATAGCCGGGGATGCTGCCGGTATGCGTCACCACCGGCCGCGCCGGACCGCCCTGCACCGTCCAGTCCTCGACCCCCCAGCCGTAGCCATATTGATTGCCGCGATCCATGAACATCTCGCGCTGCGCCGCCTGGCTGAGCAGGCGGCCATCGGCCAGCGCCGTGTCGAAGCGCAGCAAGTCCTGCGCGCTCCCATACACGCCAGCTGCGGCATAGGAAACAGACGCGTCGATATACGGCGGCAGCTGGCGGCCGCCATCATCGGCCGGCGCTGTAGCCAACGCAAGCTTGGGCAGGATGCTGCGGCCGTCGAAAACGCCGCTGTCGCGCATGCCCGCCGGTTGCAGGATATGCTGCCGCAGATTGTCGGCATAGCTGTTGCCGGTGGCTGCCTCGATGATCATGCCGAGGAGGAAATAGCCATTGTTGTTATAGCGCCAGACGCCCGGCTTGCCGGCCAGCTTGCCCGGTATCCACTCGCGGGCAAATTCGGTTGGCGTGTAGGAACGGCGCGCGGCGCTGGTCCAGAATGGATCGGTATAGCGCGGCGCCACGTCAGCCAGGCCGGAGGTATGCGACAGCAATTGCCGCAGCGTGATGCGCCCGGCCTCGGTCTCCGCGTACAGCGCCGGCAGATAAAAGCCGACGGTCTGATCCAGGTCGATGCGGCCTAACTCCGCCAGCCGCATCACCAGGGTCGCCGTCATCGGCTTGCTGAGCGAACCGATGCGGAACACCGCATCGCTCTCCAGCGGTGTTGTCCATCCCGGCTGCGCCACGCCGAACGCAGCCTGGTACAACGGCTTGCCATCGCGCGCGACCAGCACCACACCGCTGAAGTCACGCTGTTCAGCGTAGCCACGCACCAGTTGGTCCAGCGTGACGGTGCTGGCCTGGGCGCTGGCGCACATGGCGATGAGGGCGATACAGGCCGCGCCTGCGCCGGCCATCAATTTACGCACCGTCATTTTTTCGCCGGCCGGATGCCGGTGTATTGCGCCGAGACCAGCAGCCATTGCTGATTGACCAGCCGGGCGACATAGCCAGCACGCAGCGCGAAGCTACGCGCTGCGCCATCCTGATTGATGGTGTACGACAGCCGCGCCGAAATCAGCGCCGTATCGCCGGACTGGCGCACCACGGTTTCATCCAGCTGCAGCTGCGGCGCGGGCCGCTTCTGCTCCGGCGCATAGAACGACAGCATTTTTTCACGGCTGTCGACTTCGCCCAGCGGCGAGATCTCGACATAGTCCTCAGTGGTGACGGCCTTCAGCGCCGCCTGGTCAAAACTGTTTTGCGCCTGCGCGTGGCGCTGCACCAGCGCGGCCAGTTGGGCCTCGTCAGGCGCAGCGTGTGCCGCAGCGGCGCAAACCAGCGCAGCGCCGGCCAATCCGGCGGACAGGAAGTGGGCAAAGCGTGTCTTCATGCGTTTTCATCCCAAAAAGCCTAACAATAGGATGTTCACGCGCAAACTGAACCGGTTTGCGATAAACCGCAACAAATCCGGCCCAGAATGCATATTCAAATGGCTAGAAAGCAATCACGCAGTCAGTACTCCGGGGTTGAGTTTCTGCGCTTCCGGCGCCAGGATGGTCTCTGTTTACATCATTGCAAAACGCCAGCCGTCACTGAATTTTGCGTTCTCGCCCCCCAAAGCACCAGCAACAACGCCAGCACCGTCAGCGCAGCGCCGGCATACATCACGGCGGCGTAACCAAGGTTGGCGCTGAGTACCATTGCACCTGCCGCCGCGCCGATCGCGTTGCCCAGATTGAACGCGCCGATATTGACCGACGAGGCCAGGCCCGGCGCTTCGGTCGCAGCGCGCATCACCCGCATCTGCACCGGCGGCACCAGCGCGAAGGCGGCGATGCCCCACACCAGCAGTCCAACGGCAGCGCCGGCCTGCGTCTGTGCCAGCCACGGGAAGGCAAGCATGGTCACCGTTTCCAGCAGCAGGAAGCCGATCAGCGTCTTGTCGATCGAACGGTCGGCCAGTTTGCCGCCGAGCGAATTGCCAATCGTGAAACCGATGCCGATCAGCGCCAGCATCGCTGTGATAAAACCAGGCGTAGCGTTGGTGAAGGTTTTCAGCGCCGGATTGATGTAGGTGTACAGCGCGAAGGTCGCGCCCGAGGCCAGCACCGTGGTCAGCAAGGCTTGCAGCACCACCGGGCGCAAAAGCACTTTCAATTCCTTGCGCACATTTGGCGCGGCGCCTGCGCTGCCTTGCGGCAGGAACATCAGCAGCGCCGCCATGGCCAGCACACCCAGCGCGCTGATCGCACCGAACGACTCGCGCCAGCCCAGGTTGTCGCTGAGCCAGGTCGCGGCCGGCACACCACCGATGTTGGCGATGGTCAGGCCGAGGAACATGCTGGCCACGGCACTGGCCTGCTTGTCGCGCGGCACCAGGCTGGCCGCCACCACTGAGCCGATGCCAAAGAACGCACCGTGAGTCAGGCTGGTGATGACGCGCGCCACCATCAGGCTGGCGTAGCCGGGCGCGATAGCCGACAGCAGATTACCGATGGTGAAGATCGCCATCAGCGCAATCAGCGCCTTGCGGCGCGGCCAGCGTGCCAGCAGCAAGGTCATGAACGGCGCACCGATCGTCACGCCGATCGCGTAGGCCGAAACCAGCAGGCCCGCCGTGGGAATAGCAACGTTGACGCCTTGGGCGATCGTCAACAACATGCCCATCGGCCCGAATTCCGTGGTGCCGATACCGAATGCGCCAATTGCCAGGGCCAACAGTGGCAGCGCGGAGGAGTGAGTGTGTTTATTCATAGTTGAAGCATTATGCGGCCCACAATTTCCCAAATAAAGCCCATAATCCTCAAAATACTTTTGCGAATAATGGAAAAATGAAGCTGGCACTGGATGAACTGACGGTATTTCTGGCGGTGGTCGATACCGGCTCGCTGACAGCGGCGGCGGAGCATCTGGGCCAGCCCGTCTCGACCATCAGCCGCCTGCTGGCCCGGCTGGAAGAGAAGCTGCACACCACGCTGCTGCGCCGGACCACGCGCCGCATGGACCTGACTGACGAGGGATGTGAATTCCTCAAGGACGCGCGCAACATTGTGGAATCGGTCCGCATTGCCGAAGACCGGATGATGGAGCGGCGCGGCCAGCTGGCCGGCCCTTTGCGGGTGGATGCGGTCACACCATTCATGCTGCATGTGATGGTGCCGCTGATGCCGGGCTATCGCACGCTGCATCCCAAGGTGGAGCTGAGCCTGAGCAGCAACGAAGGCTTTATCGACCTGCTGGAGCGGCGTGTCGATCTGGCAATCCGCATCGGCGACCTGAAAGACTCCACACTCTACAGCCGCCTGCTCGGCCACACCCGCATCCGTCTGCTGGCCAGTCCGGCATACCTGCGCCAGTATGGTGTGCCGCACGAAGTGGGCGACCTGCCGCGGCATGAGCTGCTCGGTTTCAGCGAGCCGGAGATACTGAACCAATGGCCTTTGCTGCATCCCGACGGCAAGCTGGTGCAGATCGCGCCTACCATGACCTCGCCCAGCGGCGAGACGCTGCGCCAGCTGGCCTTGCAGGGCATGGGGATTATCTGCATGTCCGACTTTATGACCGCCGTCGATGTCGAACAAGGAAGGCTGGTCGAAGTGCTGCCGCAGCTGGTACAACACAAACTCAAGCCCATCCACGCGGTCTACTACCAGCACTCGACCGTCTCAGCCAGGATCGCCTCGATGGTGAACTACCTGGCCGAAGCCATGCGCGCGCCGGAAGCGGCCTGGCCGACATTGAAGACACGCTGAAGCGCGGCGCGCTCTACCGTGCGGCGCGGCACGCGCATGCGGCTGATAATAGACATATAGCCTCCAGGGAGAACTATCATGTTGAAGAGTACCTTTGCCGCGCTGGCGGCATTCAGCATCGCAGCTTGCGGCGGAAGTTCCGGTTCCGGCAGCAATCCAACCCAGCCGCCTACCCAGCCGCCGGTAACACCACCAACCACCAGCGGTCCTTCCTCGCTGGCGACCGGTCTGCAAATCCCCTGGTCCATCGCTTTCTACGGCAGCACGCCGCTGGTCAGCGAACGCGGCACGGCGCGCATCCTGGCGGTTGGCGTGAATGGCGCGCTGACACCGGTCGCCACCATCGCCGGCGTCAACGGCAGTGGTGAAGGCGGCCTGCTCGGCATCGCCGTGCGCGACAACTATCTGTACGCCTACTTCACCGCCGGCGCTGAAAACCGCATTCAACGCTATCCGCTGACAGGCCAGGGAAGCAGCGTGCAGCTGGGCACGGCGCAGACGCTGCTGAGCGGCATTCCCTCCGGCAGCAACCACAACGGCGGCCGCCTCGCCTTCGGGCCGGACGGCATGCTGTATGCATCCACCGGCGACGCCGGCACCTCCAGCCGTTCGCAAAGCCTGAGTTCATTAGGCGGCAAGATCCTGCGCATGACGCCGGACGGCCGCGTACCATCCGATAATCCGTTCAGCGCTTCCTATGTCTACAGCTACGGCCACCGCAATGTGCAGGGCATGGCGTGGGCCAGCGACGGCAGCATGTATGCCTCCGAATTCGGCCAGAATACCTGGGACGAGCTGAACCAGATCAAGGCCGGCGCCAATTACGGCTGGCCGGATGTCGAAGGCAAGGCCGGCAACAGCAAGTACACCGATCCGCTGCAACAATGGGCGACCTCGGACGCCAGTCCGAGCGGCATCGCCATCAGCGGCGGCAATCTCTACATCGCCAATCTGCGCGGTGAGCGGCTGCGCAAGGTGCCGCTGTCGGCCACCGGCACGGCCAGCGAATTTTATGTCCGCGAATATGGCCGCCTGCGCGATGTGGTGGCGGCGCCCGATGGCCGGCTCTACGTCCTGACCAATAACACCGATGGCCGCGGCACACCCAAGACCGGCGACGATCGCCTGCTGAGCGTGCCGGTGCTGTAACGCCTTACTACGTCAACTGGCGCAGCGCGCGCGGTGCAGTGCCTGGCAACTTGAAGGTCCCCACCGTAACCATCAAGGTCGCTGCCTGTTCTTCAAGCGACTGTGCCGCGGCGGCGGCCTGTTCGACCAGCGCCGCATTTTGCTGTGTCACGCTATCCATCTGCATGACAGCCTCATTGATCTGCTCGATGCCGACCGTTTGCTCACGGCTGGCAGCAGAGATTTCGCCGATCAGATCGCGCACATTGGTGATTGAGGCCACCACATTCTGCATGGTGTTGCCGGCGCCTTCGACCAAGGCGCTGCCTTCATTGATACGCTCGACCGAATCAGTGATCAGGGCCTTGATTTCCTTGGCAGCGGCTGCGCTGCGCTGCGCCAAAGTACGTACCTCGCTGGCCACCACGGCAAAACCGCGTCCCTGCTCGCCCGCGCGGGCCGCCTCGACTGCCGCGTTCAGGGCCAGGATATTGGTCTGAAAAGCGATACCGTCAATCACCGCGATGATCTCGACAATCTTGGTCGAGCTGCCTTTGATGCTGCCCATGTGCGCGACCACATTCTGTACTTCCTGGCCGCCCTGCGCGGCCGCGCTGGCCGCACGCGCCGCCATCTCACTGGCGTGGTTGGCGCTATCGGCGCTTTGCTTCACCGTCGAGGTCAGCTCTTCAAGCGAACTGGCGGTCTCCTCCAGCGCACTGGCCTGCTGTTCGGTGCGTGAAGACAGGTCGAGATTACCGGTGGCGATTTCTCCCGATGCGGTCGAGATCAGATCCGAACCGCCGCGCACTTTCGCTACGATGCCCAGCAAGCCCTCGTTCATCGCACGCAAGGCGCCGAGCAATTGACCGACTTCGTCCTGCGAGGTAGCGTCGATGCGGCGCGTCAGATCACCTTTCGCCACCGCATGTGCCACCTCTACCGCATAATTCAGCGGTGCGCTGATCGAACGTATCAGCCATGTACCCAATACCGCCGTGCTGCTCAGGCCAATCACCATTGCGGCGATCGACAACCACAGGGTATTGTTGTAGCGATGCTGGCCTTCGGTAAATTCATGTTCGGCGACGTCCAGCTGCAACTTGACCAAGTCGTTCAGCGGCACACGCAGCGTCTCGTAGTCTTGTTTGGAGCGCGCCGCCAGCGCCTTGATACGCGCCGCATCACCAGCGCGTACCGCGTTGACGCCCGGCTCGTAAATCTCCGCCGTGAGCGAATTGATAGCAGCCTGCGTCTTGCGCACCAGCTGTTGCTCCTGCTCGGTCAGTTTGGTCGCAGTGTACTGCTGCCACATCTCGGTGCTACGCTTCATCGTTGCTAGCAGTTCGTCGGCCTGGGTGGAGGGATCGGCATCCTGTATTCCTGCCAGCGACAAATACCATTGCGTCCGCAACATGCTGCGCGCGGCGGCATCCAGTTTGCCCAGCGCCACCACCCGGTCTTCATAAACCGTTTTAAGTGCTTGATTGCTGCGATGCAGATTCACCAGTCCATACCCGCCGAGGCCAAGCAACAGGAACGACATCAATAAAATAATCAGTAGCAGGCGCTGTTTAATGGACATGGAATCAGTATTAATTTTGTGGTTTAAGGAAACATAAATTTAAGCCCGCCAAAGGCTACCCTCTCCTTCCAGCATCCGCTAGGTAGTAAAAATAGATAAGATTGTTCTATTTATAGAACAATAACAAGGATAAAATGGAGAAAATTATTAGCTTATGTTTCAATGGAAGACTTCAATGACCTGGCAATATTCGCTGCTGTTGTAGAACACGGCAGTTTTTCCGCCGCAGCGCGCGCCCTTGCCACACAAAAATCGCGCGTCAGCCGCCGCGTTGCCGGCCTTGAGCAGCGGCTCGGACTGCGCCTGCTGCAACGCTCCACCAGGGCAGTCCATGTTACCGATATCGGGGCGGCATTTTACTCGCAGTGCAAACGCATGACTAACGCAGCGCGGGCGGCGCTGGAAGTAGCGGAACAAGCCCATACACTGCCTTCCGGACGTCTGCGCGTCAGCGCGCCGAGCGGCTTGGCGTACGTGTTCATCATGCCGCTGCTGGCGCGATTTCTATGCGCTTATCCCAATGTCAAACTTGAACTGGAAATGTCGAATCGCCGGGTCGACGTGATCGGAGAAGGCTTTGATGTTGCCTTGCGGGCGCGCAGCGTCATGGATGATTCCAATCTGGTCGTACGGACATTTGGCAATGTCGAGCAAATATTAGTCGCCAGCCCGGAATTTATTCGCGCTTACGGTCCTTTTGATTCACCAGCATCGCTGAGTAAGAAAAGAGGACTGGGCCCCAAAGCAACTAATACGCATATGCCGCATTGGAAACTCTTTTCAGTTTGCGGCGAAGAAATTGAAATTGATTATATTCCCGCTTTATTTAGCAATGATATACATATGATATTGGCTGCAGCATTAGGCGGCGCCGGCATAGCGGTATGACCGGCCAATTTGTGCGGTGACGCCCTCCGGACCGGCCAACTGGTCACTTTACTGCCGGGCTACAAAGCCGCGGCCCATCAGATACATGCCGTCTTCCCGTCGCGCCGCGGCCTGGTTCCTGCGGTCAAAGCCTTCATTGACTTCCTTGCCGCCGAGCTGCCCGAAATCATGCGCCAAAACAATACTGAGCTGGATGCGTTGTTAAACGATGCGGGCTAGCGACGCACAGGTCCAACATTTTACAAATATCTTTATTTTGCAATAGCAATATTGCCAAAAACGAAGTATTGTTGTGCGTATACATAAGCGTTACAGAAGACTAACGCCGCCGTCATTGAAGGCGGCGTACAATAAATCCATACTAGGTGTTGTGCAGAGCAACGGGAGTTTTTATTGCCTGTTGTTAATGGCTGTGTGTAAGACTACAATCGGATGTCATTCAGCTGAAACAATTTGCGGAACTTGTTCATATGTCTTTTCTGTCTTCTGCCACGCCCAAGTTAGCGCCATGGAAAGTCCTGTTGGTCGACGACGAACCGGATATCCATGACATCACCAAGCTGACCCTGACCCGCTTCCGCCTCGACGGCCGCGCCTTGAGTTTCGTACACGCCTACAGCGGCGCCGAAGCCAAGGAAGTACTGGCGCGCGAATCCGATATCGCGCTGGTGTTCCTCGACGTGGTGATGGAAAAGGAAGACAGCGGCCTGGAAGTCGCCCGCTGGATGCGCGAAGACCTGGACAACCAGTTCACCCGCATCGTGCTGCGCACCGGCCAGCCTGGCCAGGCGCCGGAAGAACGCGTGATCGTTAATTACGACATCAACGATTACAAGGAAAAAACCGAGCTGGACCGCACCAAGCTGTTCACCACCACCTTTGCCGCGCTGCGCGCCTACCGCGACATCATGAAGGTCGAGGAAGCCCGCCGTGCCCAGCTGAACTACCGCGAAGGCCTGGAGCGAGTGATCGCCGCCTCGGCCCACATTTTCCAGCAGCGCAACCTGAAAGACTTCGCCAACGGCTTGCTGCAGCAAGTGGTAGCGCTGCTGCGCCTGGAACACAGCATGCTGCTGCGCCTGCGCGGCGCCACCGCCATCACCAGCGTTAATGATTACGAAATCCTGGCGCAGATCGGCGACGACGAAGGCACGCTGCTAACGCCAGAAGTGCTGGCCCAGCTGGACGCCGCCAAGAGCAATAAGATCTCGCGCGTTGAGGGCGACACCTACATCGGCTACTTCCCCAACGCCAGCGGCAAGGCGTCGCTGCTGGTGCTCAAGGGCGTGGAAGAAATTTCGGAAATCGACACCAAGCTGCTGGAAGTATTCTGCTCCGGCGTCGCCATCGCTTTCGACAACATCCTGCTGAACCAGGAAATCACCGACACCCAGGCCGAGCTGATTCTGCGCCTGGGCGACGTGGTCGAATCGCGCTCCAACGAAGCCGGCAACCACGTACGCCGCATGTCGGAAGTATGCTACCTGCTGGCCCAGGAAGCGGGCCTGCCGGACGATGAAGTGGCGGTGCTGCGCCACGCCGCGCCGATGCACGATATCGGCAAGATCGCCACCCCGGATGCGGTGCTGCTCAAGCCAGGTAAACTGGATGCCGCCGAATGGGAAATCATGAAGCAGCACCCGACCGTCGGCCTGTCGATCCTGGATGGTTCGCAACGTCCGATCCTGAAGGCCGCCGCAGTGATCGCCCACCAGCACCACGAAAAATACGACGGCAGCGGCTACCCACAAGGCCTGAAGGGCGAGGACATCCACCTGTACGCGCGCATTGTCGCCGTGGCCGACGTGTTCGACGCGCTGATGCACAAGCGCTGCTACAAGGAAGCCTGGCCAATCGAGAAGGTCATCGAGCATCTGCGCGAAGTCTCCGGCCATCACCTTGATCCGGTGTATGTGGACCTGCTGATCAAGAACATCGACAAAGCGCAAGCCATCAACGAACGCTTGCCTGACTAAGCGCCGCGCGCGCCATTGCATAAGCATATTAGCAATTGTTCGTAGGAAGTCGATTTCCTTGCTCGTAAGATCGTGGTCTGCCTCCTCAGACCACGCAAGGAAATCACGATGCACAAACACGTCCTCCCACCACTGTTCCTGCTGGCCGCGCTGCCCGCTGCGCTGGCACAAGCGCAGGAACTCATCCCGCAAGGCGATACCGCCGCCGCCATCGACCAGGTGACGGTGGTGGGCTCGCGCGCCCGCAACCGCACCGTGTTCGATTCCGCCGTGCCGATCGACCGCTTCGGCGCGCGCGAAGTGCAGAATGCCTTGTCCAGCGGCGAAGTGGGCGCGGCGCTGCAAGCGCTGGCGCCGTCAATCAATTTTCCGCGCATTGAATCCAGCGGTGCTTCAGACTCAGTACGCGGCGTGCAGCTGCGCGGTCTGGCGCCGGATCAGGTACTGGTGCTGATCAACGGCAAACGCCGTCACGCCAGTTCGGTGCTGGATACGGAAAGCAGCTTCGCCGGCACCGTGCCGGTGGATGTCAACGCCATTCCGCCCGGTGCCATCGACCACATCGAAATCCTGCGTGACGGCGCTGGTGCGCAATACGGCAGCGACGCGGTGGCCGGCGTGATCAACATCGTGCTGAAACAGCAGCGCACCGGCGGCTCGGCCTCGGTCAGCTACGGCGCCAACCATACCGACTTCAAGCCAAGCAACGACACCAAGACCGACGGCCAGACCAAGATCGTCAACGCCGACTACGGCGTGCCGCTGGGTGACGCCGGCTTCTTCCGCTTTGGCGCGGAAAGCCGCAGCCGCAATCCAACCCAGCGCGCCGGCTTCAGCGACGCCGGCTGGACCTCGTGGAACTACACGCCAGCCGACCAGGCGCTGGACGGCAAGGTGGTGTTCAAGTCCGGCGATTCGCCATCGCACAACAACTACGCCTTCTATAACGCGCTGCTGCCGCTGGGCGATGGCGTCGATGCCTACTCCTTCGCCACCGCCAACAAGCGCAAGTCGGACGGCAGCGCCTACTTCCGCTATCCGGGCGATCCATCGAATGTGACGACGGTGTATCCAAACGGTTATCGTCCAGTCACGCATGGCGACTCGACTGATCTGAGTGTGGTGGCAGGCCTGCGCATTGCCAGCGGCGGCTGGAACTGGGACCTCAGTGCGCGCCACGGCAGCAACAAGTTCGACTACGATGTCAGCAACTCGCTGAACGCCTCGCTGGGCGCGCAAAGCCCGACCAGCTTCCACCTGGCCTCTTTCGATTACCGCCAGAACGCCGTGAACGCCGACCTGACGCGCGAACTGAACTTCGGCGTGCCGGTCAACCTGGCCATCGGTGCCGAATACATCCGCGAAACCTATACCAGTTCGCCGGGCGATGCCGCTTCCTACGCCGCCGGCGCCATCACCGATGCGCCGCCGGGCGCGCAAGCCGGTCCTGGTTTGCGTCCACAAGATGCGTTTGATGGCAGCCGCAATATCAGCGCGGTCTACATCGACATCGAAAGCGACATCACCAAACAGCTGCTGGTCGGCGCCGCCGCGCGGTATTCGGACTACAGCGATTTCGGCAGCGCCAGCACCGGCAAACTCTCGGCGCGCTACAAGTTTACCGACCAGTTCCTGCTGCGCGCTTCCTTGTCGAACAGCTTCCGCGCACCAGCGCTGGTGCAAACCGGCTTCCGCTTCTCCACACTGAATTTCAACAGCGACGGCAGCGGTTTGCAGACCGCCTCGCTGCTGCCGGCCAGCGATGCACTGGCGCGCGCATTCGGCGCACAAGACCTGAAGCCGGAAAAATCCACCAACCTGTCGCTGGGCCTGGCGTGGAAGCCGGCGCGCAACACCAGCTTCACGCTGGACGGCTACCGCATCAAGATCAAGGACCGCATCACCCGCACCAGCGATCTGCAAAGCGACGCCGCTACCGCTTATCTGGCCGGCATCGGCCGCAACGATATTCAATCAGTGGCCTACCTGGCCAACCTGCTGGACACCACCACCACCGGCCTGGACGCGGTGCTGAACCACGACCTGTCCTTCGCTGGCGGCAAGCTGGATCTGAACGCCGCGCTCAATCTGAACAAGACCCGCATCGACGCCGTGCACCAAAGCTCGGCAGCGCTGGCCAAGATCGATCCCGAGTTGACGGTGCTGACCGACACCAGCCTGTTCCGCATCCGCAATGCCTCGCCGAAGAACAAGCTGGTGCTGAGCGCGGACTGGCAAGCGGCGCAATGGGGCTTGCTGGCGCGCGCCACGCGCTTCGGTCCGCTGAAGGATTTCTCGTATGACGAAGACGCCGAAGTCATCGATGGTGTGCACGCGCAGCGCTTCGGCGCCGTGTGGACGCTGGACCTGGAGGCGCAATACAAACTGACCAGACAACTGACGCTGTCGCTGGGCGCGGACAACATCCTCGACCGCTATCCGCAGCGCGTCCGCGAAACCAACAACGCCACCTATGGCGGCGCCCTGCCCTACAACTTCATCAATCCGATCGGCGTGAATGGCGCATACTTCTATGCACGCGCACGCTATACCTTCTAACACTAAGGACATCATGAAAAAACTCATCATCGCCCTGGCCCTGAGCACTGCACTGAGCGCACCGGCCTTCGCCGCCAAAAACGCGCTGGTGCTGCAAACCGACTTCGGCACCTCCGACGGCGCCGTCTCCGCCATGCGCGGCGTGGCCTATGGCGTCGACGCCAATCTGACCGTGGCCGACCTGACCCACAATATTCCCGACTACGATATCTGGGTCGGCGGCTACCGCCTGTTCCAGACCGCGAACTACTGGCCGGAAGGCACGGTGTTTGTGTCAGTGATTGATCCGGGCGTAGGCACGGCGCGCAAGTCGGTGGTACTGAAGACCAAGGCCGGCCGCTACTTCGTCGGCCCGGACAACGGCCAGTTCACACTGATCGCCGAACGCGATGGCGTGGCCGAACTGCGCGAGATCGACGAGAGCATTAACCGCCGCGCCGGCTCCGGCGAGTCCTACACCTTCCATGGCCGCGATGTCTATGCTTACGTCGGTGCGCGCCTGGCCTCTGGCGCCATCACCTATGAGCAGGTAGGTCCGGTGCTGGCCAGCGAATCCGTGATCAAGATCCCTTACCAGAAAGCCGCCCTCACCGACGGCAAGCTGCGTGGCATCATTCCGGTATTGGATATCAAGTACGGCAACGTCTGGACCAACATCCCCAAGCCGCTGTTTGAACAGCTGAACATCAAGGAGCATGATCTGGTGCAGGTGCGCTTCTTCCATAACAAGAAGCTGGTGAACACCGTGGTGGCGCCGTATGAGCACACTTTTGGCGGCGTGGCCAAGGGCAAGCCGGTGGTGTATCTGAATAGCTTGCTCGACGTCGCAGTCGCCCTTAACCAGGGCAACTACGCGGCCAAAAACAAGATCGAATCCGGCGTGGATTGGGAAGTGGAAGTCAGCAAAGCGAAAAAGTAATCAGCGGCGCGCTTCCAGCTCCTGCTGTTTCACCATGCGCTCAGCGGTTGCACGCAAGGACTTGAGCGCAGCGGTGGTCGCTTCCAGCTTGCGTTCATCTTCCGCGCGCTGCGGATCGAATTTGCTGGCGGGCAGTTGCGGACCAATATTCACCGTGGCCGCAGCGGCGGCTTCGGCGTCGGCTGAAGCTTGCTGCTCCGCATAGGCGTTGCGGCCTTCCGAATATTCATCCGAGGTTTCGTTTTCCGCATTCGGCACATTGGTGTCGGTCGGCACGGCGGACACGTCCGGCACGCCGGCGTCGGACGAGGTTTTCAGCACGCCGGCAGCCTGTTTCA
Source organism: Duganella sp. sic0402 (assembly GCF_019219065.1). Taxonomy (GTDB): domain Bacteria; phylum Pseudomonadota; class Gammaproteobacteria; order Burkholderiales; family Burkholderiaceae_D; genus Rugamonas. The sequence goes on from NZ_JAHUWK010000010.1 coordinate 139,008, forward strand.
GCTGGCTGGCCAACGCTTTCAATTGTTGCAAGACCGATTTGGCATCCTTGCCGCCAAACAGCAGCAACATGCGGCGCAGCGCCTCAATTTGCTTCTTGATCTCTTCTACGCGCTGGCGGGCGGCATCTTTCTGGTCCCGGTCGACGCGACTGGACAGACGATCAACCACCTCGGCATTTTTCCGGGCGGTTTCCATCTGTTTTTGCAGCAAATCCTGATAGGCGTCGCTGCTGGCGGCAGATAAAGTTGACGATATGGAAAGCATGGTGTGGTCCCGCTAGTAGGCTTAGTCATCCATTACAGGCGACTGAGGCGGCGCTTTCGTTAAACCCTACTTCCGCTTGACCTTGGGGAAACGCAGCTTGTAATGCAGCCCCATGCCCGGCGCGCTGACCACTTTCACCGTCCCCCCCAGGGCGCCGGTCACCAGGTTGAACAGGATGTGCGCACCCAGGCCGCTGCCGCCGGAACCGCGCTTGGTGGTGAAAAACGGGTCGAACAGCTGTCCCAGCGTGGCGCTGTCCATGCCAACGCCGTCGTCGCTGTAGTCGAACTCCACATTGTCGCCTTCCACCTTGCCGGTGATGGTGATCTTGCCCGGCTGGCCCTCTTCAAAACCGTGCACCAGCGAATTGACCACCATATTGGTGACGATCTGCGAAACCGCGCCGGGGAAGCTGGCCATATTGATATGTTCATCGCAATTGATCTCGATCTGGATCGGCTTGCCCTTGAGCTTGGGCTGCAGCGACAGTAGCACTTCATCAAGATACTTGCGCAGATTGAAACTGCGGATATCGTCGGACGACTGATCCACCGCCACCTGCTTGAAGCTGCGCACCAGCGCCGCCGCGCGCTGGGTGTTGGTGGTCATGATCTTCAGCGACTGGTCGATGATCTCGAAGAACTGGTTCAGGCCGTCTTCGTCCAGCGTGCCGTTGGCCAGGTCTTCGCGGGTCAGCTTTAGCTCTTCCACCAAATGGCTGGTGGCAGTAACGCAGATGCCCAGCGGGGTGTTGATTTCGTGCGCCACGCCGGCCACCAGCCGGCCCAGCGAGGCCAGCTTCTCCTGCCTCACCAGTTCGCCTTGCGCATCTTTCAGCGAGGTCAGCGCGTTTTCCAGCGCGGCGTTCTGCTGCTCCAGCGTTTCCTTGGCCTGGCGGATTTGCCGGTCGGCTTGCATGCGGGCGATTGCCACCGCGACGTGGCTGGCCATGAACGCCAGGATTTCCAGGTCGGCCTGGGTGTATTGCACCTGCTGGTCGTAGCTCTGCACGATGATCACGCCATAGGCGTGGTCGCCCAGCAGCATCGGCGCGCCCATCCAGCTGGAAATGTCGACATTGCCCAGCGGGTGCTCCATCTCACCGCTGTCCACCAGCGCCTGGAAGCCGGCCCGGTCCAGCAGCATCGCCTGCTTGCGCTGCAAGATATACGAGGACATGCCGACGCCGTAGTCGAAACGCTTGACCGGCGCCAGCTCGTCTTTTTCATCGACAAAATAGGGAATGCTGACTTCCTGCGTGTCCGGGTGGTACAGCGCCATCAGGAAATTCTTGGCCGGCACCAGTTCGCTGATGATCTGGTGCAGCCGCATATTCAGCCGGCTGCCGCCGGTGGCCGTGGCCGACAGATTGGCCAGCTCATACAGCGCGCGCTGGATGTTTTCGGCGCGGCGGCGCTCGGCCACCTCGTGCTGCATCTGGATCGTGCGCTCCTGCACCGCGCGCTCCAGCCGGTCCACGCTCTGCAAGCCTTGCAGCGCGCTGGAGACGTGATGGGAGATCAGCTTGAACAGCGCCTGGTCTTCCTCGCTGAACGTGTGCTCCTTGTCGTAGCTCTGGATCACCACCGCGCCCAGCACCTGGTGGTTCTGGTCCAGCAGCGGGCTGCCCATCCAGTGCTCGGCGATGGTGCCGATGCCGAAGCCGGCATTGTCCTCGCGTTTGGAAATATGCTCGGCCGCCGTCATGACGATGCTTTCGCGCGCGCGTATTACCGCCTCGGTCGGCGACTCGCCCGGCACCAGCTCGAACAATTCCTCGCGGCTCGGCGGATCGTCCACTTCGTCAACAAAATAGACAAAGCGCACCAGATTGGGCGGGCCGTCCTCATTGCTCAGCGCGACAAAGAAGTTAGCCGCGTACATGATGCGCCCCAGCGCCGCATGCACGGCCTGCAGGAATTCACTGATATCGGTGCAGCTGCTGGATTTTTGCCCGATTTCGAGCAGCACGGTTTGAACGGCTTCCAGCCGGGAGAGGCGACTTTCCATCGATTTTCCTATGTTGACGGCATGCGATACATGCGCACAGGAAATACTAGCAGGTCAGGCCCCGGCGGGAAACCGCCCAGGTCTTATTTCACGGCTTTTTGTAGCCGTTTTCGATCCAGTTGGCGGCGCTGGTGGCACTCAGCTTGAAGGTTGGCGCCACGCGCACGCGCGCCAGTTCCTCGCCGTACTGGTCGAAAGCGCTCAGCGTGGCGTAGGGATCGTCCTCGTCCGGCGTGATATCCAGGCAGACTTTGACCGGACCGTCGTCCATGCCGACCGTGACATTCTTGTGCAATTGCGCATGCAATTGCTGCTCGTGGCGGCGGATCACCTCATTGGCGGTCTTGACCAGGGTGTTGAAGGCGTTGACGTCCAGCGGCTTGGGATTCTTCTTGTCGCGGCCCATGGTCCACGGGCCGACCAGTGCCGGCTCCGGCTCGCCATCCTTGATCATGGCGACCGCCCAGCCGTCGTCATCGTCGTTCTTGATCACGCGCGCAGTCCAGCCGTTGCCTTGCCACAGGCGATCTTCTTGCACCGGGGCATCATCGTCTGCATCGGGGTAGTCGTTACTCATACTTATGGTCGTGTCGAAAGAAAGGTGGGGGTGGAATAATAAGCGGCTCGCCCCGTAACAACAATAGGAACCCGGCAACCATGCGCAAGATTTTCCCCGCCCTGCTCGCCACCGCAGCCATTATCCCTTGCTGCGCCGCCCACGCCCAAAGCAACGTCCAGATCTACGGCCGCCTGAACGCCGGGCTGGAAAACCTGCAGAATGACGGCGCACGCGTATCGCGCCTGAGCAACAACCGCTCGGTACTGGGTTTTAACGGCAGCGAGGATCTGGGCGGCGGCACCAGGCTGATCTTCCAGATCGAAGGCACCTTGTCACTGGACACCGGCGCAGGCAGCCCTGCGGCGCGCGACACCCGGATCGGCATCCAGGGCCATGCAGGCACGCTGTTCGCCGGCAACTGGGTCACGCCCTACAATGGCGCCACGGCCGGCCTTGATCCCTACTATCCGACCACCGCCGGCTATATGAGCATCATGGGCAATGGCGCCGGCGCGTCGGTCAGCAACACCAGCGACACCTCGTCCTTCGACCGCCGCCAGCAAAACAGCGTGCATTACTGGACCCCGGTGTGGAATGGCCTGCAACTGCGCCTGGCGCAAGGCGCGAGCGAAGAGCGTCCGGCCAACGGCGCCAAGCCATCGCTAAGTTCCGGTGCCGTGATCTACGAACAAGGCGCGTGGTACGCCAGCGCCGCCTACGAGCGCCATCACGCATACCAGGGCCCCGGCCTGAACGACAGCGCCGCCAAGCTGGGCGCGGCCTACCGCTTCGGCGACACCCGCATCGGCGTGGTTGCCGAACAGCTGCGCTACGAAACCGCCAGCGGCACGCTGAAGCGCAATGACGCCTATGTCTCTGTCACCCACCAGATCGGCCGTGGCGTATTCAAGCTGGGCATCGGCCACGCGGGCGACGGCACCGGCAGCGCCGCCGACGGCGCCACCATCGGCTACGCCCGCAAGGGCGCGGACACTGGCGCCACCCACTATACCGCCGGCTACGACTACAACCTGTCCAAGCGCAGCACTGTGTACGCCTACTACACCCACCTGGCCAACCAGCGCAACGGCGTGGTCGACTTCGCCATCAACGGACTCGGCGCGCAACCAGGCGCCATGCTCAAAGGCCTGGTGCTGGGACTACGGCACAATTTCTAACCATCTGAAAACATTGAAAAGCCCGCAACACATGCGGGCTTTTTTTTGCTGCATTAACAAGTTATGCAGGGTGGCCGCTCGGTGATGGGCGGCTTGGGCGGCGAGACGCGGGGATCGATGGCCGGCGCCGGCATTTCGTAGCTGAATGGCGTGATGATGATAGGCGGTATCGTAGGCGGCGCCGAAGGCGGGCCTTTGGGGCCTCCGCCGGACAGGCGCTGGGCGCTACGCTGGCGCCTGGTACATTTCCGGGCAGAAGGGATCGATTGCCCTTCGCTCATTGCTAGCCAAGCCATGTTCATGCCCTCCAGGTGCAAGTGAGATTATTAGTTTAGACCACCATATCTTTAAATCAAGGTCCAATTTCCACCCACCCGACTCGGCGGCACGGCTCGTCGCCGCTGGCATGCGTTCCATCCCGCAAATTTGCCGGTCTGTCGCAATCCGATGGCTGCTAGCGACCGGCATCGGTACAGTTCAACCATGCCAAACGGCATGACAACATCAACAAACGGGGTAACGCCATGAACACCAAAGCCAAAAAACTGATCTTCGCCGCCTTCATCCTGCTGCTGGCGGTTGCTGTCTGCCAATCGTTCTTTGGCGACGGCATGCACATCAACATCGATGGCGATGAAATCGATGGTCCATTCGGCGCGGTCCTGGCGCTGATGTTCGGCGGCGCCGGTGTGTTGCTCGGCGGCGTGATCATGGTCTGCGTAGCGCTGTTCCTGTGCGTGCTGTTCGCCAGCCTGGGCATCCTCGCGGTATTCGGCGTCGCGCTGGCCGCAGTGGTCGCGGTAGCGGCCGTCTCGCCCCTGCTGCTGCCGCTGTTGATCCCGATCGGCCTGTACTGGCTGTTCGTCAGCCGCCCTCGCAAGCAACGCCAACGCGCGATGACGGAACAAGCCGTCTAAGTTGCCAGTAGATTACTCAGCAAAGTTTCAACCGGAAGCGGCCGGGACCTGATGCCCCGGCCGATCCGCCTCCGCATCCATCAGTTCCACCCGGTTACGCCCGCCACGCTTGGCGCAATACAGCGCCTGGTCAGCGCGGATCAGCGCCAGATCTCCCCCGCCAGTTTTCCCGCCCAGCGCCGCGATGCCGATGCTGACCGTGATGTTCAGCGTGACGCCATCATCCAGCCGCATCGGCATTTGCTCGACCCGTGCGCGCAGCCGCTCGGCAAACACCGCCGCCGCATCCAGCGCGGTGCCCGGCAACAGTACCGCAAACTCTTCGCCACCGATACGGCCCAGCACATCGATCTTGCGCTGTCCGTCGCGCATCAGGTCGGCCAATTGGCGCAGCACGGCGTCGCCGGCCGCGTGGCCGTATTCATCGTTGATGCGTTTGAAGTGGTCGATATCCAGCACCAGCACCGCTGCGCTAGCGCCGATGTCGCGCTGCAGCCGGCCTTCCTCTTCTGCCAGCCGCCCCATGAACTCACGCCGGTTCGGCAGGCCGGTGAGGAAGTCAGTGGTGGCCAGCACGCGCAGCTCGTCGTTCATGCGGCGGCGTTCGGTGATATCCAGCGTCGAGACAATGACGAAATCCAGGCTGTGCGTATGGCCCGGCATCACCAGCAGCGTCAGTTCGTTCAGCCGCGCCACGCCGTCCAGCCGCTCAAAGCTGCCCTCGCAGGCAAACAGGTGCTGCCCCTGCGCCAGCGCCGCTACCGCACGCGCAAAATTTGGCATGGCGCTGGCGTCGAAGTTTTGTGCCAGCGTCAGCTCGCTGGCCTGCTTGCCGCTGGCGGCAACCTGCTGCAACGCCGCCGCATTCACGTCGACAATACGCACCAGCGACGCCAACCGCCGCAGCTGGCTGGGATTGGCTTGCAGATAGGCGGCCAGGTCGTCTACGCCGGTCAGTTCCAATTCGGCCAGCGCGCCGCGCAGCGCCGACCAGTCCTGTTCCCATAAAGCCACCGGCGCATGGTCGTACAGGCTGCGGAAGCGCGCCTCGCCGGCACGCAGCGCCGCCGCTGCCTGCGCCTGTTCGATCGCAATCCCGGCCAGCCGCGCGCCCTGTTCGATCAGCGCGATATTCGCCAGGCTGGGAACGCGTGCTTCGCGGTGATAGATCGCAAACGTGCCCAGCACCGCACCGCTGGTGCTGATAATCGGATCGGACCAGCACGAACAAAGCTGCGCCTGCAGCGCCAGGTCGCGGTACTCCGCCCACGACGGCGCGCTGCGGATGTCTTCGACAATCACGCGGCCGCGTGTCAGCACCGCCTGGCCGCAGGCGCCCAGGCCGGAGTGGATCGACTTGCCATGCATGGCCGCGTTGAAGAAGGCCGGCAGGCTGGGCGCCGCGCCCACCAGCAGATGCTCGCCGCTTTCGTCCAGCAACAGAATGCTGCACAACATATCTTCGTTATCCGCCTCCACGCCGAGCACCACGCTTTCCAGAATGGTTTGCAGCGGTGCGCCGGTGGCCAACAGCTCCAGCACATGGCGGCGGGTCTGCTCGCGCTGCTCGATGCGGGTGCGTTCAGTGATGTCACGGAAGGACCACAGGCGCGCAGGCTCGGCGCCCAGCTGCAGGCCGCGCGTGTGGGTTTCGATCACCCGTCCATCGTTCAGTTGCAGTACTTCGCTGGTCGGCGCGGGCGTGCCCTCCTGCGACGTCGGCTCCAGCCGCAGGCCGCAATCCGGATGGCGCAGCTGGGCGCACATATGCGTCATCAGCACCGCGCCGTCCGCCTGCCAGTCCAGCTGCTCCGGCACATTCCACAATTCGCGGAAGCGGCGGTTGGAATTCAGCACCGAGCCTTGCAGGTTATCCACCAGGATGCCGTCGATGGTGGAATCGAGAATGCTGCGCAACATGGACTGGCTGCGCTGCGCGCTGTCGGCCATGGCCATCAGCCGGGTCTGGCCTTCTTTCAGCTCGATGGTCAGTGCGCGGCTGCGCGCCAGGCTTTCGCGCGCACGCACGCGGCCACGCGCCAGCAGCCATGTCAACGCGCCCAGCAGCACGCTGAGCGACGCGCCGAACGCCGCCATCTGCCGTGCCTTGTCGCCGCTGCGCTCCGGCGCTGCGCCCTGCGGCATCGAAATGCGCAGCGTCCAGCGGTGATTGGCGATGCTGATCTGCTGGCGCGTGCTGCGCTGCTCGCCATCGGCGTTCGGCACGCTGTCATGCATCAGTGCTTCCGCATCGACCGCGTCGCCGTCGTAGATTTCCACATCCAGCGCGGCGGCGCGCTGGCCGCCCAGCCCGGCCATCAGGTCGCCGATGCGGAATGGCGCATAGACCCAGCCGCTGATGGCGGCGCGGCGCTGCGCCAGCGTGGCGGTCTGCTGCAGAGGGCGATACAGCGGCAGCACCACCAGGAAGCCGGCCTGCGGCGGCTCGCCGCCCTCCTGCACCAGCCGGATTCGGGAGCTCATCGCCGGCTGGCCGGAATCGCGCGCCTGCTCCAGTGCAACGCGCCGGTGCGACTCGGACGCCGTGTCGTAGCCGAACGCGCGGCGGTTGTTGTCGTTGAACGGCTCCAGGTAGACGATGGGCGCGTACCAGGCACGCGCGCCTTCGGGCTGGATGCGGTAATCGGGAAAACCTTCGCGCCGCACGGCGGCTTCATGCGCCTCGCGCTGCCGCCCATCGACAAGCTGAATGTAGCCAACGCCGTGCACGCCGGGGAAGTGGTGGTTCAGATCCTGGCCAGTGAGGTAGGTGCGGAATTCCTCGCGGTCAACCAGCTGCGAGCTGGCAAACAAGCCCTGCACACCGTACAGCACCTGCACATAGGTTTGCATGCGCTGGTCAAGATTATTGACCAGCTCGCGCACGCGGCCCTCAAAGTCCGCTTGCGCATCCTGTTCGGCGTCGATGACGGCGCCGCGCCACAGGATGGCGGTGACACCCAGGCAACCGCTCAGCACCAGCACTGGCAGAATGCCCGGTGCGAGCAGATCCTGCAGCAGACGGCGCGGCCGTGCCTGGGCTCTGTGGGGCATCTACACCTCGGCGCCCACGTACTGGCGGTAGCCGCGCGCGCGCAGGTCGCAAGCCGGGCAAGTGCCGCAGCCATAGCCCCAGTCATGCAGCGCGCCGCGCTCGCCCAGGTAGCAGGTGTGGGTGCCGCTGCGGATCAGGTCCACCAGCGCCTGGCCGCCGAGTTCCTCGGCCAGCTCCCAGGTCTGCTTCTTGTCGCGCCACATCAGCGGCGTTTCCAGCTTGATGCGGGTATCCATGCCCAAATTGAGCGCCACTTGCAGCGCTTTCATGGTGTCGTCGCGGCAGTCGGGATAGCCGGAGAAATCGGTTTCACACATACCGCCCACCAGCACCGTCAGGCCGCGCCGGTACGCGACCGTGGCGGCCACCGTCATGAACAGCAGGTTGCGGCCGGGGACAAAGGTGTTCGGCAGGCCGTTGGCCTGGGTTTCAATCGCGATATCCTGGGTCATCGCGGTTTGCGAGATGGCCGAGATCAGCGACAGGTCGATCATATGATCTTCGCCCAGCTTGTCGTTCCACTCGGCGGATTGCGCGCGCAGGCTTTGCAGCAGCTGCGGGCGCACCGTCAGCTCGACCGCGTGGCGCTGGCCGTAATCGAAACCGATGGTTTCGACCCGTGCGTAATTTTTCAGCGCCCAGGCGAGGCAGGTGGTGGAGTCCTGGCCTCCGCTAAACAGGACCAGGGCGGTATCGGTAGGCAGCATAGTTCTTTCCAGATGAAGCAATATTATTGGTACGCCATCTTTCAGGGCAATCCGGTAACATACTCACTAGCGTACACCTTATGGAGTCTCATGTTACCGGCATCGCCAGCAAAAAAACGGGCAGGATCACGAATTTTGGCACAAGTTGTGGCAAAAGGGTCTTGCGGCCTCGCTGCGGCCCTGCTGGCCACCGTGGCGCAAGCGGCCCAGGGCCTGAAATACGAGGTTCGCATCGACGCTCCCGGCGACGTGCGCGAGCTGCTTGAGCAAAACCTCGACCTGGTACGTTTCCGCGGCAACGACCGCATCGACCGCGAGCAGCTGCAACGGCTGGTACGGGTGACGCCTGAACAGGTACGCACGCTGGTGGCCACCGACGGCTATTATTCGCCGCAGGTCAGCGCCACGCTGGACCGCGAATCGTCGCAGACTCCGGTGGTGCAAGTGAAAGTGACGCCGGGCGAGCCGGTGCGCGTCGGCGAGATCGATCTGACCTTGCAGGGCTTTGCGCCGAATCCCGACCAGCCGGCCGACAAGCAGTTCGACGTCAACGCGCTGAAAGCCGGATGGCCGCTGAAAAAAGGCGAGGTATTCCGCCAGAATGAATGGGAGTCGGCCAAGCGCGCCATCCTGCGCTCGGTGGTGCAGACCCGCTACCCGCGCGCGCAGCTGGTGGAGAGCCAGGCGACCGTCGATCCGGAACAGCGCCTCGCCAACCTGAAGGTGGTGATCGACAGCGGTCCGGAAATGCGTTTCGGCGACTTGCGCATCGAAGGCCTGAAGCGCTATCCGGATACGGTGGTGCGCAACCTGAACCAGATCCACCCCGGCGACTACTACAGCGAGGCTGCGCTGCAATCGTATCAATCGCGCTTGCAGGACACCGGCTACTTCGCCAGCGTTGAAGTCAGCGCCGACACCAGCGCCATCCTCAACGAACAGCTGGACGCCGCCGCCATGACGCCGGAGCAGAACGCCAACGCCAGCATGGCGCCGTTGCCACTGCTGGTGCGGGTGGTGGAGAACAAGCGCAAGAATGTCAGTGCCGGTGTCGGTTATTCAACCAACACCGGTAATCGCGCCTCGCTGACGTATGACGACCTGTCGGTGTTCGGCCTGCGCATGAAAAGCGCACTGACGCTGGAAACCAAGAAACAGACCGCCACCAGCAACTTCTACTTCCCGGTCACGCCGGAAGGCTATAACGACAGCGTCGGCGCCTCGTTCGAGCGCAGCGACATTTCGGGCGAAGTGACCAGCGTCGCCAGCCTGGCTGCCAAGCGCGCCTGGGGCACGCCACTGCTGGAGCGTAACCTGACGCTGGAGCTGCTGACCGAAACCAAAACCGTCGGCGGCATTCCGTCGAGCCAGAGCAAGAGCCTGCCGCTGACCTACGGCGTCACCTGGCGCAAGCTGGACAACCTGCTGTTCCCGACCAAGGGTTACGCGCTGAATGCGCAGGTCGGCGGCGCGCTGCTGCCGATCCTGACCGATGAAAAGTTTATACGCGGCTACGCGCGCGGCGTGCTGTATATGCCGCTGGGGGCCAGTTCCAACGCCATCTTCCGTAGCGAGTTAGGCGGGCTTGCATCGGGCAGCAAGAACGGCGTGCCGGCGGTATATCTATTCCGCGCAGGCGGCGACCAGTCGGTGCGCGGCTATGGCTACCAGGAGCTGGGTGTGCCGCTGGATGGCGCGATCACCGGCGGCCGCTATCTGGCCACTGCCAGCGCGGAATACCAGTACTGGTTCAAGCCGCAGTACGGCGCGGCGGTGTTCTACGACGCAGGTAACGCCGGCGACACCATCAGCGCCCTGCATCCCAAGTCCGGCTATGGCGTCGGTGGACGCTGGAAGAGTCCCGTGGGACCGATCAATGTCGACGTGGCGTATGGCCACGCAGTGCGTAAATATCGTTTGCATTTCTCGCTGGGATTCACTTTCTGATGGCTGACCAACAAGACACTCCTCAAGACACCGTTGCTGCGCCACGCCGCCGCTGGCCGCGCCGTGTGGCGATCGGCTTGGCCGTGGTGGCCGTGCTGCTGCTCGGCGCGTTCTGGCTGCTGGGCCGCGAGTCGACCTTGCAGCAGCTGGTGCAGCGCCTGTCCAGCGCCAGCGGCGGGCAGATCAGCGTGACCGGGGTCAGCGGCTCGCTGTATCACCGCATGCACATCGATAAGCTGGTGTACCGCTCGAAAGATAGCGTGGTGACGGCGGAGCAGATCGACATCAACTGGTCGCCATTGCAGTATTTTTCGGAAGGCCTGACCATCAGCGAGCTGCACGCGCGCAGTTTGCTGGTACAAAGTACCGGACCATCGGAGCCTGCCACGATGCCGGCGTCGCTGGCATCGCCGATCAAGCTGAGTATTGCCGACGGGCGGCTGGACAAGCTGACCTTGGCGAGTGCCGCCGGCAGCGATGTGATCGGGCAGCTGCGCTTCAAGCTGGACGGCGACCGCAAGTCATGGCGCTTGCGCGACGCTTCGGCGCATACGGCGTTTGGCGACATCAAGGCCGATGCGACCATCGCCGGCAACAAGCCATTCGCGCTGCAAGGCAAGGCATCGCTGGCAGCCGGCGGCGACGTGCGGCTGGCAGTGCAAGCCAGCGGCGACCTGGCGCTGCTGGGACTCAAGCTGCAAGGTGCGGCCAATGGCGCCAGCGGCGAGGCCACGCTGTCGCTGGCGCCATTCGAGCAGATCATCCTGCGCTCGATCGACCTGACAGGGCGGGATCTCGATCCGGCCGGCTTTGACGCTGCATGGCCGGAAGCGAAGTTCAGTCTCAAGCTGAGCGCCGCCATTGCCAAGGACCAGAAACTCTCCGGCCAGTTCGCCCTGCTCAATCAGGGCAAGGCCGCGCCGCTGGACCACAAAGGCCTGCCGCTGCAAGCCTTCAGCGGCCGCCTGGATGGCACGCTGACCTCCTCGGTGCTGGATAACGTTTTTCTGGACATGGGATCGGCGGGTAAATTCACCGGCGGCGGCAAGGTGGACCGCAGCGGCCCGGAGGCCGGCATCGACGCCGCGCAATTCAAGCTGCATACCGACCGTTTCGACCTGAAGCACATTCACACCAGCATCAACAAAACCGCTGTCGCTGGCGACATTGCGCTGACCAGCACGCCCAAGAAGCAGACGCTGACTGCCGCGCTGGCGGACAAAGGCCTGCGCCTCGACGTGCAAGCCACACTGGCGGACGCACTGCTGCAACTGCATCAGGCGCGCCTGCTGGCCAAAAAAGGCAGCATCAGCGCCACCGGGCAGGCCAGCCTGAAAGACAAGCAGGAGTTCAGCGCCAGGCTGAGTGTCGACCATTTCGATCCATCCGCGCTGGGCACCGGCTATCCGATCGCTGACCTGAATGCCGGTGTGAATGCAAAGGGCGTACTGGCGCCAGCGTGGCAGGTTGCCACCGACTTCCAGATCAAGGCCAGCAAGTTCATGGGGCAGGCATTGACCGGCAACGGCAAACTGAATGCGGACGCCAGACATATCAGCGGCGTGGATGCGCATCTGTCGCTGGCGCAGAACACTGCGGATATCAGCGGTAATTTCGGTGCGCCGGGCGAGCAGCTGCGCTGGAAGGTCGATGCGCGCCAGCTGTCGGCGGTCAGCAGCGACCTGCTGGGCGCGATTGCCGCCAGTGGCATCGTCAGCGGCAGCATGGACGCGCCGCGCAGCAGCTTTGAAGCGGATGCGAAAGGACTGGCGTTCGCCTCGGCCAAGCGTCCTTCGGACAGCCTGATACACGCGGCTGGCGATGTGCTCATGGTCAAGGGCACGCCTGAGCTGAAACTGAACGGCAGCGTTCAGCGCCTGAATCCGGCCAGCTTTGGCGCGGCGCAGGCAGGCGCGATCAACGCCACCTTCAGCGGTAACGCGCATCTGGCTGCCGACTGGCGCGCTGGCGTAAACCTGACTTTGCAGCCGTCCACCTTCGCCAATGCGCCATTGTCGGGGCATGCCCGACTCACAGCATCCAAAGGCAGCATCAGCAATGCGGATATCGACCTGCACCTGGCGTCCAACAGCCTGCAAGCCAAGGGCAGCTTCGGCAGTGCGGCCGACAAGCTGGAATGGAAGCTCGACGCGCCGCAACTTGGCGCGCTCGGCCCGCAGTTCGGCGGTGCACTGCGCGCCAGCGGCACGGCCTCCGGCACCAGCGCCCGTCCCGCCATCGTATTGACGCTGGACGGCAGCAACCTGCGTGCGCCCGGCCAGCAGCAGATCGGCACCGTGCGCGGCAGCGCAACGCTGGGTAATACGATCGCGATGGCAAGCGGCGGCGGTACTACGGTGGGTTCTGGTGCTTCGGCCAGCGGCGGCGCAGCGGCACGGGGTGCAGGGCGCACCAGTGCGGCGGAGGTAACGGCTGATGTTCCGCTGGTCAGCGACATCGAAATCACGCGCTACGTGTCGCCATCGATCTCGCTGGACCGCGCACGGCTGCAGACCAGCGGCACGCGCTCTGCCCACATTATCCAGCTGAGCGCCACCAGCCCGAGCTTTGATGCCGCGCTGCGCGTCAAAGGCAGCTGGGCCGACGATACCTGGACCGGCGCCATCGACACCCTGCAAAACAGAGGCCGCTTCGCGCTGACATTGGCCGCGCCAGCGCCGCTGAAACTCAGCGCACCGCAGGACACCGGCGTGGCCGGCTTGCTCAAGCCTGAGCAAATCGCACTGGGGGCCATCACCATCAACCTGCCGGCCGGCAGCGTCCGCATCGACAACCTGGAAAAAACCGGCGCCGCCTGGCGCAGCAACGGCCGCGCCACCGGCGTACCGGTCAACTATCTGGCGCAGCTGTCCGACGCCTGGCGCGACAACGTCCGCAGCACCCTGACCATCGGCGCCGAATGGGGCCTCAACCTGCAAGCGGACACCCGCGCGCTGGCCGGCATGGTCCATGTCTATCGAGAACAGGGCGACCTGACCATCACCGGCGCCGACCTGCCGCAAGCGCTCGGCCTGCGCACACTGGACGCGCGCGCCGATGTCAACGACGGCACGCTGCACATACAGCTGAACGTCGATGGCGCGCGCGCCGGCCAGGCCAAACTGGATGGCAGCGCCCAGTTGCACGACGGCCGCCTGGCCGACGACAGCAGCTTCACCCTGACCGGCAGCGCCAATATGGGCTCGCTGGCCTGGCTCGCCCCATTGGCAGGCCAGCCTGGCCTGGAAATCGACGGCTCCTTCAAGATGGATATCAACGGCAGCGGCACCATCGCCGCGCCGCAGCTCAGCGGCGACATCAGCGGCGACAAACTGGTGGTCAACTGGCTGGACCAGGGCATCAAGCTGCGCAACGGCCAGCTACAAGCACGCCTGAGCGGCGACCAGCTGCAACTGCAAAAGCTCGCCTTCGACGGTAACCAGGGCCGCGCGCAAGCCGATGGCTGGATACGCTACGCCGCCAACGAAGCGACCATGCAGCTGAAACTCACCGCAGACAAGCTGGAAGTGCTGTCGCGCCCCGACCGCATCCTGGTCATCAGCGGCACCAGCAGCCTGACGCGCGATGCCAGACACTTCCAGCTGGACGGCAAGGTACGCGCCGACCGCGCCAGCATCGAACTGGCCGGCGCCGACACGCCAACGCTGAGCGACGACGTGGTCATTGTCGGCAAGGGTGCACCGCAGGTCAAGGCGGCGCAAGGCATGCCGCTCAACATCGACCTCGAAGCGGATCTCGGCAATGACTTCAACCTGAAGGGCAAAGGGCTGGATGCGCAACTGGCCGGCGCGCTGCGCATCCGCGTCGCGGACCGCCGCCCGCCACGCGTCAACGGCAGCATCCGCGTGGTCAGCGGCACCTATGCGGCCTATGGCCAGAAACTGGCGATTGACCGCGGCGTGATCAACTTCACCGGCGCCTACGACAATCCGGGCCTGAACATCCTCGCCGTGCGCCGCCGTCCGGAAGGCGAAGCGCTGAGCGAAACCAATGTGGAAGCTGGCGTCGAAGTGCGCGGCACCGCGCTGGCGCCACAGGCCAAGCTGGTGTCCACGCCAACCGTGTCGGACAGCGACAAGCTGGCCTGGCTGGTGCTGGGCCACGGCATCGATAACACCCAGGGCAATGACATGGCGCTGCTCAGCACTGCGGCGGGCGCGCTGTTCGGCGGCGCCGGCCAGGGCAAGCTGGCGAATGCACTGGGCGTGGATGAACTGGGCGTGGGCCAGGCGGCGGGCACATCGACTGCCGGCGCGGCCACTGGCTTGCAGAACACCGTGGTCACGGTCGGCAAGCGCATCTCGTCGCGCGCCTACCTGAGCTTTGAACAGGGCGCCAGCAGCGCGACCAGCCTGGTCAAGCTGAAGTACAAGCTGAACCCGCGCATCACGCTACAGTTCCAGACCGGCACCAACAATGCGCTGGACGTGCTCTACACCTGGGCGTTCGACTAGCGCGGATTGTGATCCGGCACCGGGTCATCCTGCGGCACAGGATGCGGTAGATTGGGTGGTGTCGGATCATCGACCGGTACGGGGTCCGGGGCGCGGTGGAATAATTTCATGATTATCTCTCCTGAGAAAATGCCAGCATCCCATGTTACGCGCTGGCGTGGCGCACGTATTTCTCCAGCCAGGCATTGGTCTCGTACAGCATGTGCAGGATCGATTCGCGCGCCCGGTAGGCATGCGATTCATTCGGCAGCATCACCAGCCGCGCCGTCCCGCCCAGCCCCTTGATGGCCTGGAACATGCGCTCGCTCTGCAAGGGGAAGGTACCGGAATTGCTGTCTTCCGCGCCATGGATGAGCAGCAGCGCATCCTTGATCCTGTCGGCGTAATTAAACGGCGACATCGCCTGATACACCTCCTGCGCCTGCCAGAACGGCCGCTCCTCGGCCTGGAAGCCAAATGGCGTCAGTGTGCGATTGTACGCGCCGCTGCGTGCGATCCCGGCGCGGAACAAGCGCGTATGCGCCAGCAGATTGCCGGTCATGAAGGCGCCATACGAATGCCCGCCGATGGCGATCCGGTGACGGTCCGCCACGCCACGCCGCACCACCTCCTCCACCGCTGCTTCGGCCGATGCCACCAGCTGCGGCAGATACGTATCGTTCGGCTCATCGTCGCCGCTGCCGACAATCGGGAACGAGGGATTATCCAGCACCGCATAGCCCATCGCCAGGAAGGCCGCCGGCCCCCAATAGCTGACGGCGCTGAAGCGGTACGGCGAACCGGTGGTCTGGCTGGCCGCCCCGGCCGACTTGAACTCCTGCGGATACGCCCACATCAGCATCGGCAGCGTGCCGTCGCGCGCCGCGTCGTAGGCAGGCGGCAGCATCAATGTCGCCGTCAGCTCGACGCCGTCCGCGCGTGGATAGCGGATCTGCTCCTTCACCACGTCTTTCAACTGCGGCGTCGGATGAGGATAGTGGGTCAGTGCAGTCAGCTGCCCGCCTTCCGGCTTGTTCAGATCACGCAGATAGTAATTCGGCCGCTCGGACGGCGACTCGCGCGTGGTCAGCAACAGCGTACCGTCATCGTTCAGCACCGCCGCCACGTTTTCAAAATATGGCGCGGCGCTCTGGAACAGCCGCTGTTTCTGTTTGGTGGTCAGGCTCAGGCGGTCGAGGAAGGGTCGGTCGCCTTCCGGCGTCGCGCCCGCGCCGTCCAGCAGCACCGTCGTGCCGGGGCCAATCAGCAGGCGCGGGAAGCCGTTAACGTCGGCGCGCATCACCGGCGAGCCGGGACTGTTGTAACGGTCTTCATAGGAACCAGCGTGAATCAGCTGCGGCGGCGTGGAAAGATGGCCGGGCGCGATCATCCACTGCTGGTAAGCGCGCGTCTTGTGCCAGCGCTCATTGATCAGCGCCACATCGTCGCGTCCCCAGGCGATGCCGGCGTAGCGCATCGTCAGCCGCGCCACCACCAGCGGCGGCTCGCGGAACGGTGCCGCCTGCATCAGCACCAGGTCGCGCACACCGTCGATGACGTCGCGCGCCGGATCGCCGCCATCCTGCGCCTCGGCCCAGGCCAGGCTGGCCGGCGCATCGGCGCGCCATGATACATGGCGCACGCCTTCGGACACCGCGTCATTCCCTTGCGGCAGCCCCTCCTCCAGCGGCAGGTTGGCGACCGTGTGCACCACCACACCATGCAGGTCGCGCACCTCCACCCGCTCGCCAAAACTGGAGACAGGCACGATGTAGGAATACGGCCGCGTAATGCTTTGCGTCAGAATGTACTGACCGTTCGGTGCAATCGAGGTGCGCGAGAACTGGCCCGGCGCACCGACCAGCCGTGTGTTGCCGTGCAAATCGACGATTGCCATCTGCACCGTGACATAGAACTCGAACAGGCGTGCGTCCTCTTCGTTCTTCAGCAAATCCTGATAAGTGCGCAGCTGGCGCACATGGCCATCGGCGCTGCTGTCCTGCGCGATCGGTCCGGAAGGAATGCCGGTCGCCAGCGGCGCTTTGCCGATGCCGGCCGGACGCCAGTGCACCAGCAGCCCACTGCTGTCCGGCAGCCAGTTGAAGCCGCGCGTCAGCACCGCCGACAGCGGCTGCGGCGACAGCTTGCGCGCCTTGCGTTCGGCAATATCCACCACCCACAACTCCACCGCACCGCGATCGCCTTTCAGCGACACATGCGAAAACGCCAGGTAGCGCTGGTCCGGCGACCAGCTCAGGTCCGACAGGCGCAGGCCGCGCGGCAGGCCGCGTATGCGGCTTTGCTTGCGCGTCGCCAGATCGAGAAACGCCAGCTCCGAGCCGAACGAAAACCGCGACGAAGAGCAGGTGCGCGGATTGATACGCAAGCCGGCCAGCTTCAGCTCGGGCTGCGCCACTTCGGCGATGCCGGGCAAGGCCGGCGTCTGCACCACGGCGAGCAGGTTGCGCTGCGGGCTCAGGCTCAGCGCCGGCGCGCGCGCCGCGTCAACAATCGCCTGCAAGGCGGCCGGTGGCAGCTGGTAGCCGCCCTCCTGCGCGCCGGCTTGCGGCGCGGCGGCCATCAGGCCCAGATTCAAGGGCAGCACGGATAAAGGTTGGTTCATGTATGTCCTCTCGGTCCAGTTTGCTTATGCTAGCCTTGATTGTCAATCCGTGCCGTACAATCACGGTTTTCAGTTTTCGCATCCGGACACATTATGGAAATGACCACACTCGTATTGCTGTTGCTCGTGCCACTGGCGGTCTGGCGCATCTATTCGCGCCTGAAGGTCGTGCTGGGCCGCACCAAGTCCGAGCTGTGGCGCCATTACGCCACGCTGGCGGTGATGGTGGTGATGGTGCTGGCGGTCGCTATCCAGAACATCGGCAACTGGGTCGCCATGGCGGCGCTGCTGGCCGGCGTGGTGGCGGGCGGCCTGCTCGGCAAGCTGAGTATGAAGAAAAGCCGTTTGGAGAACCGCGCCGAAGGCTTCTTCTACACCCAGGACCGCAAGCTTGGCCTGCTGGTCATCATGCTGTTCATCAGCCGCCTGATCTACCGCCTGTTTGAAGCCTATCTGCACATGCACAACGGCCTGGCGCTGGACCCGGACTTCCTCGGCCAGCCGATCACCGCATGGCTGTTTGGCCTGCTGGGCGGTTTTTATGGCGTCTACGCCACACTGCTGGTGCAATGGCGCCGCACACAGAAACCGGTGCCGCGTCCGATAGACATTTTCGACATCAAGTAAGCGACAAGTGCTATCGTTGAATCTACCGTACGCGGTAGATTTAAACGAGGGTATTGCCATGCACGCCACGCAGCAGCTTGCGGTGTACGACTTCTACACCAGGACCATCAAGAGCACCATCGGATTACGCGGTTTCACCTTGCAACTCAAGGTGGAAAAGGCCGCCACGCTGGACGACTTGCGCCAGCTGCGCGATCCCTACGTGGAGGCGGTGCTAAAGGCAAAGGGCCGCGATCAGGCGGCCCTTCTGGCGCAGCAACTGGATCAGTTGCTGGATTAGTTGCGGGAAAATTAAGCGGCAGCCTTCGCCGCTTCCGCCTGACGGCGTTGCAGCACGAAGATCGGCTGCGCCCATTCCGTGTCCTTCTTCTTTTTACTCGTGATGAGCGTCAGTTCCGAAGGATCGTAGACATCGGTGTTGTGCGTCAGCGGCGTCGTCATCAGGTACTGGGCGTCGGTATTTTTCAGGAACTCGCCGACCAGCTGGATGTTGCGGATATCCAGGTGGGCAAACGGTTCGTCGATGAAGACAAAGCCGCCAGAACCTTCTTCCGATTTCAGCAGACCAATCAGCAGCACCAGCGATTTCATCACCTGCTGGCCGCCCGACGCTTCGCCGTCGTTCATGCCGATCACGCCCTTGCCGTCGAACTTGAAGCGCACATGCAGGCCTGCCTGCGCCAGCTGCACGTCGTCATTCTCCAGCCGCACCGGATCGGCGCTGACCTCGATGCCAGCCAGCTGGCCCAGCTCCTTGATATTGGCCGCGTAGGTCTTGATCGTATAGCGCAAACGCTCCATGTAGGCGCCGCGTGCATTGCCGGTCGCTTCGATGGCGCGGTTGTTCTGGTAGCGGCGCTCCTCGGTTTCCGACTGGCGCGAATGCAGCTGGTCGTTGAGGCGCTGGTACTGGTCGATCACCGTAGCGTCCAGTTCCCAGTCGCTGCGCGACAGGCTGGCCTCCAGGCTGTGGATACGCAGATTGACCTGGTGCGCATTCTGGTGTTCCTTGACCAGCGCGGCGCGGCGCGCAGGACGGCGCCACGCTTGCGGCAAATGACGCCATGCCTTGCGCAGCGCGACCAGCGCCTTGGCGTGGTCGGCGCGCTGCTCAAGCGCGCGCTTGTGGTTCAGGCGCATGCCGGCTTCCGCTTCCGACAATGCGAAGCGCGCGTTCTGCCAGGTGGTGTCGGCGCGGGTGCGCGTGACCACGGCGGTCTTGATCAGGTTTTGCAGTTCGCCCAGGCGCGCGCCCACTTCGCTGCGCTCGGCGCGCAGCGGCACGGCGTTGCGCGAGGCTTCGTCGAATTCCTCGGCGCGCGCGGCCAGCTCCTTGGCGGCGTCAACGCCGGCCAGGCGGGTTTTCAGCGAACTGATTTCGGTGGCCAGCTTGGACACCACCAGCGTCAGCTGGTCTTCCAGCGCTTCCAGCGCCGGCAGCGAACGCTGGATCGCTTCCATCCGCTGCGAGCGGCCGGCGGAACCAAAGCGGTAACGCGAAGCCTCGACGAACAGCGAGCGGCCACCACGGCGTTCGCGGTGATAGGCTTCCGGCGTGATCCACTCTTCGTGGCTGCCCAATTTGGCGCCGACATCCACGCTGTCCACCTTGGTGATGCGCGACAGCTGTTCCACCAGCCAAGCCGGCACCTTGGCCGAGAAGTTCACCACCGACATCAGGGAATTGTCCTTGATGGTCGGCGCGTGCACCAGGTCCGGCACGATGAAGTGGCGATAGCGTTCCTTCTCCGCCAGGCGGTAAGCCGCCGCCGCGTCGGAGGATTTATCCAGCAGCACCACCGAGGCATAGCCCGACAGCACACCTTCGACAGCGCCCTGCCATTTCGGATCGGTGACTTCGACAATATCCGACAGCATGGCGTGGCCGATGCCGGCGTCGTTCAGCACCTTGCGCATGGCGCGCTGCGCTTCCGGCTCCGGCATCGCGGTCTTGCCCTGCAAGGCGGAGATGGTCGACAGCTCGCTGGCGATCCTGGAGGCGATGGCGTCGCGCGCGGTGCGCTGGCGGGCCAGTTCGATTTCCTTTTCCTGCAGCGTCTTCGCCACTTCCGCCAGGTCCGAGCCGGAATCCGATGCCAGCTTTTCCAGGCGCGCCTTCTGTTCCAGCAGGCTTTCCAGCGGCTTCAGTTTGCCGTTGATGCTGGTCAAACGGGTTTGCAGCGAGGTCGATTCCTGCTCCAGCACCGTCTCATGACTTTGTGCGTCCGACAGCGCCTTGGCCTGAGCGGCCAGCATCGAACGCTTGTCGGCCAGTTGCGCGTCGGCCTGCAGCAGCGGCTTGCGCGCTTCGCGCAGCTGGCGGCTGAGGTTAGCGTGCTTCTCGCGCGCCTCGTGGTACTCCAGCGACGCCAGCACTTCCTCTTGCAGGTTGCGGCGCTCCTTGTTCAGGTCTTCCCACTGGTGGTAGTTGGCCACGCGCAGGCGCAGGCCTTCCAGGTTGGTCTTGGACGCCTCCAGTTCCGCTTCAAAGCGTTTCAGCTCCGTCTCGGTGTCGCGCTGGTGGCGCTTGGCTTCGTCGTACGCATCCAGCACTTCCTTGTCGCCGAACACCTGGAACACCAGGTCCAGCAACTGGCGCGGCGCGTACTCGCACAGCTTGTCCGTTTCGCCCTGCTCCAGGGCCAATACTTTGGCCATGGCCGGCGACAGGCCGGCGTTTGCCAGGCGCTTGCGGTAGTTCTCGACACCCAGCCACTCGTTACCGGCTTCGCCGATGTCCTCGATCTGCACATTACCAGGGCGCATCAGGTACTGGCGCTTCCAGTCGCCGCCGTTCTTCTGGATCTGGCAGAACAGCGTGACTTCGTCGTCGCTGAAGAAACCGGAGCTGCGGAACGGGCGGTTGGACAGCTGGCGGCCCATCGGCTTGTTGTCCACCACGGCGCGCAGCCAGGCGGTCTGCTGGCCGCTATGGCGCGCATAGTGCTTGTAGGTGCGGCCCATCGAGCAATCAAGGCCGAACAGCGTGCGCAGCGCGTCCAGCAAGGTGGTCTTGCCGGAGCCGTTCTGGCCGGCGATGGTGATGATCTTGGCGTCCAGCGGGATGTTCTTGATGCGTTGCCAGTAATCCCAGTGGACCAGTTCTAGCGATTTAATATGAAACATGGCTTAGTCCTTGGCTGGAGTGTCGTCTTCTATGGGCGCCGGTGGCGGCGCTTCGAATGCTGGCAGTATCTCTTCTTCCACCTCGGCCGGCATTTCCTCGGGAATGTCGACCGCAATCGGCGGCGCGCTGCGCGGCACTGCGACCAGCGTTGGCGGCGAGCGTTTGAATACATCGGCCAGCGCGCCGTTGACGATGCGCTCTTTCAGCAGGTCGGTGTCCATCAGCAGGTCCAGCAGCGGGCCTTCGACGATGACGTCGCCACGGCGTTCGATGAAGCCAAGCTTGGACAGGATGCCGAGGTTCATGTCGAGGCGGGTTTTCTTGCCCAGCTTGTCGCCGAAGTCGGCCAGCAGCGCCTTGTAGGCGATACCGATCGAAGTGTCTTCCGCGCGCGGCAGCGGCTTCTCGGTGCCGAACATATCGTTCTGGTTGTCCTCCGCGTGCTGGTGGGTTTCCTGGCGTTCGCGCTTGGGCAGGATGATCTGCGCCCACAGCACCACCAGCAGCGCCACGCCATCGCGCGACAGGCCGAAATTATTGTTCTGCCAGACATCCTTGGCGCCGAAAATCTTCGGTTCGATATTGCGGTGCAGGGCCAGCGTGACGTGGTCGGCGTAGACGTTGTCCAGCAGCTTCAGGCCGGCAGCCAGCAGGCGCGCGTCAACCTCGGTGCGGAACTGTTCGTCCGACAGCACGCGCTTGACCAGTTTATCGTCGCGGCGCAGCGTCTGGTGCGACAGCAGGCGCGCGATCAGGATTTGTGCATCATCATTCATCAGACTTGTCGCCTTCCGGATTCAAAGACAGTGTGAGGGAGGCTAGGGAGATTGCCGCGACTTCCAGGTCGGGCAGCTGCACCATTTCATCTTGCGGCGAGAACTTCACCGGCAGGCGCGCCAGTTCGGCGGTGGCGCCTTGCAGGCGCGCTTCGTCGGCGTCGCCCAGCAGCGGCAGCAGCGAGGCGCGGTACGAAGCCACGGCAAACGACGCCGGCAGCAGCGATTCGTGCGCCTGGATGGCTTTCGGCGCCTCTTCGGCGATGCTGGGGAAATTGCCCAGCGCCGCAAAGTCGGACAGGCGCGCCAGCCAGTCGTCCAGCTCCTGCTGCATCGCCGGGCCGTCGCTGATGGTGGTGGGCGCGTCCTCGCCGGACGGCAGGCCATTGGATACGGTGGTGTTTGCGCGGTCAGCCATTAATTCAGTTTCTGCTACGTCTATCATTTCTGCGGGGGTCATGAACAGCGGGACCACCGGGTGATCGATGGCGCCAGTGGCCAGCGAGGCCAGGTCTTCATGCTCCAGCAGCCAGCGCTTGATGTCGGTGGTGGACAGGCCGGACTGGCCCAGGTGCACGCGCTGGCGCTCGATCTGGTTCAGCGCACGCGAGAACATGCCCTGCATATTCAGCAGCGCCGACTGCGCGCGGCCAATCGCCTGCGCCGCCTTGTGGGTGGCGCTGTCGGCGTTTTCGTCGGTGGTGATGGCGCGCAGGATTTCCGAGCCCTTCTCTACCCAGTCGCAGGCCATATGCCACTTGGCCTGCGAGGCGCGCAGGCGGAATTCCGATCCCGACGCGATCGCGTCCGAAAACTCTTCGGTCAGTTCGACCAGGCGGCCCAGCAGGTGATTCAGCTGATCGACGGTGACGCCGCCCATCACCTGGGCGCCGGCCACCTGCGACAGCAGGAAGCCCATGTCGGAGCTGTCTTCTTCCTTGCCCAGTGCCAGCAGCGCGTCAATCGCCGACAGCACGTTGCGCGCCATTGGCGTCACGCGGTACACGGCTTGCTGCGCGTCCCAGGCCAGCAACTGGTTGGAGCGCAGGCGCATCAGCACCGTCTCCAGCGATTCCGGCAGCAGGTAACCCAGACGGGTGTTGATGTCGGCGCGGGTGAAGCTGGGCGACGAAGTATCGCCAGCCAGCTCGCGCAATACCAGCAGGCGTACCAGCACGCCATCGAAACCGCCGTGGAACAGCGCGGTAAACACCTGCAGCAGCGGCTGCGCGCGCTTCAGGTGGTAGACCTGCTCGATCTCGTCGGCGGAAATGTGCGGCTGGAAGTGGGCCTGCAGGCTATCAGTCTCCTGCGGGTCCGGTGCGGCTTCACTAGTTATAGGTTCGATCATTCTTTGCCATTCTGTGCTCCCCATTGTTGTATTTTTTGCAAACAATTCTGCTTATCGCGGGGGCGCCAGTATAGCAGGAGCCTACTTCTTCACGACCTTTTCCAGTGTCTGGTCGACGAAGTCGCCATCCGGGTCGTTGAAGCGCACGCGTACCGGATACCAGTCCATCGACGGCGCCAGCCACAGGTCGACCTGCTGGCCTGGCGACTTGGCCGGCGGCTCCTTCACCAGATGCACCGCGCTGACTTCTCCGCCGCCGATCTGGATGGTCTCGACCTTGGTGACCTTGAAGCTCCACTGCTCGGCGTCGCGGCGGCCGGCCACAAACAGATTCCACTCGCTGCCCGGCTTGAATTTGTCCGGTGCCGCGCGCGCGATCGCAGCCAGTTGCCACTGTGCGCTCAGGCGATCCTGTTCGCCCCCCAGGATAGGGTAAGTGACGTCGCTTTCGGTAAATGCAATAGTCTTGGCGTCGCGCTTGAAGCTGGTGGTGTACGGGTCTTTGCGGATGCGCTTCTCGTGGAAGGTCACCGGCGCCAGGCCGTAGTCGTCAATCGCGCCGTCGCTGTGGTTTTCCACCACCTTGCCGAAGATGGCGGCGCGGCTTTCGGCGGCGATCGAATATTTGCCGTCGCCGGCGCGCCACTGCACAGTGGCCACGCCATTCAGCGACAGGCCGCTTTGCTTGACCTTCAGGTTGTAGCTCAGGTCCGCCGACGGCGGCGCATTGGTCGGGCGCTTGACGCTCGGATGTTCAGTATCGGCGGCATGTGCGGCAAAAGCCAGCATCAGCGCGGCGCTCAGGGTTGCAATCTTTTTCATTTATCAGTCATCTTCATAGTGGAGACGGTTTGCGTGGTCAACGCGCCGCTCGCCTCCGTGTTACGTATCTGGACCGGATACCAGTTCAGGCCTGGCGCGAGCCAGATGTCCAGCCGCGACGAGTAGCTGCCCGGCTTGGGCGGACGGCTCAGGTGCCAGGTCACCAGCTTGCCCATCTTCGTCTCGATTTCCTCCTCGCCGACCAGCTGGAAGCGGAACATCGTGGCTTCCTTGTCCTCACCGACCTGGATGTCGATATCGCCACCCAGCTGATTCACATCGGCGCGGCCGATGCCGCCCAGCTGGAACGGCACCGTGGCCTTGTCCTGCGCGCCCACCAGCAGCGGATAGCTGCGTTCCGACGCGGAGAAGGTGATGGTGCCGGCGTCGCGGTTGAAATGGGTCGCGGTTTCGGCACGGCGGGTGCGCTTTTCCGTCACCTTCAGCGGCGCGATGCCATAATCGTCGATCGCGCCTTCGCTGCGCAGCACCAGCAGGTTGAGGCGCGTGATCAGCAGGCTGACGCCCGCCTCCACCGAGGCCTGATAGCGGTTGCCGTCAGTATGCCACGTCATTGTCGCGGCCCCCGTCCATTTGGTGCCGTCGGCGTCGACACGGTCCACCGTCATGTCAAACGTGGCCGATGGCGGCAGGCTGACCTTGTAGCGGCGGCCACCCTGGCGCGGACCATCTTGCGGCGCGGCTGAAGCCGGCGTCTCGCCCTGAGCTACATCCGGCGGCGGCGTGCCGCTCTGCGCCTGCGCAGCGCCGGGCTGCGCAGCTGTACTTTCGCCTACTGCGATAGGCGCATCGGCCAGTGCCGCAGCCAGGCCGTTGTCCGCTTCGGCCGCACTCACCGGCACGGGTGTGATCGGCTCGACACTGGCGGGCTGCGCTGGTGCCGGCACTGGCCTCGGCCGTGGTGCGGGCGGGCGCGGCGCCTTTGCCAAGGGCTTGATCTCTTCCAGCGGCGCGCTCTCCACCCGCTTCGGCAGCGCAAGCCTCAGTTGGGCCGTCATCAGCGACGGCGGCAGCTCGGAGGCACGGTGCGTTTGTGCGCTCAGGCGGCCGCCTACCCAGTCGATGGCGGCATAGTGCAGTGCCAGCGTGGCGCCGCACAACAGCAGCATGCGCCGGTGCCGGGTAAGGAAGGAAGCAATCGTCATGGGCGCTAGTTTAAACGGGATCGCGAATATCAGTTGTCCAGCGACAGAAATGTTGTCAAAACCTTTTGAATGCCAAAGCAATATCTGCTACGCTCAATATTCCACCCCACAGGAGCTTTCTCATGGCGCAGCCACAAATGCCACACCTTCCCGGCGCGGGAGTAATGAACGACACCCTGGAATTCGTCAAAAACCTGTGGGGCAGCATGAGCGTGCCCGGCCTGACCGTCCCCACGCTGTCGGTCGAAGAACTGGACAAGAAAATCAACGACCTCAAGGCCGTTGAAGCCTGGCTTAATCTGAACACCAATATGCTGCGCGGGAGCATACAGGCGCTGGAAGTCCAGCGCGACACCATCGCCACCCTGAAGTCGGTGGGCGCCAGCCTGGCCTCGGCGGTCAACACCGGCGTCAGCGACAAGTCCATCTTCGACGCCAACCCTTATGCCTCGGCCTTCTTCCACCACGCGCGCGAAGCGGACAAGGCGCAAGCCGCCCCCACGCCACCGCCGCCTGCGCCAGAGGCCAAGTCGGAACAAGCCGAGCCGTCGGCCGCCAGCGCCGGCCAGCCTAACGCCTGGTGGAATCTGCTACAGGATCAGTTCAAGCAGGCCGTGTCCACGGCCATGGCCTCGGAATCGCTGATGACCGACGCCGCCGTCAAGTTCGCGGCAGCGGCGACCGGCACGCAAGCCGCGCCGGCCAAGGCTGCTTCGGCAGCGAAGCCGGCGCCTGTGAAGAAGCCGGCCGCGAAAAAGCCCGCCGCAAAGAAAGCGGCCGCCAAGCCGGCTACCGGCCAGCCGTAAGGAACACTACGCCAGCCGCTGGATGCGGATGGCGTCGATCAGGCCGTCAGCCTGGCGCTGCACCTTCTCGATATCGATCAGGCCTTCCTGTTCGAGCAGCTTGGCGCTGTCATGGGCGGCCTGAAAACTCTCCAGCGTATCACCTTTGGCAGCGATCGGACGTATCCACGACACGCTGCCCACCTTCATTTTTTTGTACACTTCTTGTGCGATATCGCGCATATTTTTTTGCCCTTTATTTGCTCTCAATATTGACAGCATACCCAACGCGCCGGCGCCAGTGGCGAGGCCGCGCCGGATTCAGTGTAATCATTTGATGCAGCTGAAACAAGCGCGTTGTTGCGTGACGCCGTCAGTTCAACTGCTGGTGAATCGTGTGCTCTCCGGCACCGGCCCATTGGCTGCTTCATACTCGCTAGCCGCTGCCGCCGCCACCACGCCGGACATCGGCGCCAGCAAGGCCAGCTGCTCCATCAGCTGAGCAAAGCGCTGCTGTCCGGGTGCGATCGCGTCGACGTGCATCAATACACCGATCGCCTCGTCGGCGATACCGCGTTGATAGCCATTCTGCTGCAACTCCGAAATCAGAATCTGTGCGGAGTTAAACAGTATCCGCATATTGTGCGGCAGCGAACGGCGCGCGGTACGCATCCATTCGATGGCTTCAGTGAGCTTGCCGGTCTTCCATAGCAGCACGCCGCGATTCATCATTTCCGCAGCCTCCAGGCGCGCGTTCCTGATCAGCTCCACGCCCTCATCGGTCATGCGCGCCTTATCGAAAATCTTCTGCACATCATCGAGCAGCGGCGCGTTGTCGTGATTGTTGCGGGTCACGTAGCACAGCAGGTTGACCGGCGCTTCCTTGACGCCGACCGCGAACAGCAGCGTTGCCATGTCCAGGCAGGTGTCGGTATCAGGGCGCTGGCGGTTGCCATCGGCCAGCATGGCCTCCAGCTCGTCGCCGGATTTGCGCGCACGACGGAAATCGCCGCTCTCGTGATACACGAGGCCCTCGGTGATCTTGGCGCGCAGCGTCACCTGGTCGCCGCCGAACTGGTGAACCGCCGCATTCAGCAAGCGTATCGCTTCCTTGGTGTCGTTCTTCTGCCCGCACACGCGCGCCAGTCCAAGATAGGCATCCACGGTTTTACGCACCGAGAACTCGCCGATCTCGATGCACTTGCGGAAAGCCCGCTCCGCCACCGGGATATTCCCCAGCTTGAGCGCCGTCTGCCCCAGCGAACGCTGGCGCGGCACCGAATTGGGCGACAGCTTGGCGGCCTTTTGCAGCACGTCGAACGCCTCTTCCGTCTTGCCCTGCTGCTGGAACGACAGCGCCAGCTGGTCGAAGGCGTCGATGTAGAAACGGTTATCGGTAATCACCGCCTGGAACATCATGCGCGCCTCTTCCAGGTCGCCATTGGCCAGTCGGATCTTGCCCAGACCGCAGCGCGCCCAGTTGTACTCACGATCCTGCAATACATGTTCATAAACGGCGCCGGCCTGCGCCACTTCGCCAGCCTTGAGCAGCAGCGTGGCTTTCATGCGCAGCAGGTCGACCGCATGCAGAGGATTGTGCGCCACCTGTTCTTCGCACAGCTTGGCCGCGCGCAGATAGTCCTTGTCCGCGAAAGCGTGGTCGATCTCGTGGAAAATCTGCTTCTTGACCCAGACGCGGTTCAAGCGCGTCAGCAGCACGCCTTCGGTAATCGGCTTGATGATGTAGGCGTCCGGCTGATGCTCGGCCGCCCCCATCACCGACTCCACGCTTTTCTCTGCTGAGACCATCAGCCACACGCTGGATGGCAGCATCAGGTTGCGGATGCGCGCTTCCTCCAGCACCTGCTGGCCGTTCTTGCCATCGCCCAGATTGTAATCGCACAGCACCACGTCGTAACGGGTCTTCGACAGCAGCACCATGGCCTCGCCGCCGCCGGACGCCTGGTCGATATGCTTGGCGCCGAGATTGCGCAGCGACTCGCGCAGCAGCTGCCGGATACCGACGAAATCGTCGATGATCAGGTAGCGCTTTTCCGCCCAGTCGATATCGCCTTCGGTTGCCGTCGGGGAGAAGTTCATCATCTCGCCACTCATCGTCAAGGCAGCCGCAATACGAAGCAGCCGCCGCCCAGCACGCCGCCGTTTTCCAGCGCGATGCTGCCGCTGCGCTGTCGGTGCTTGTGCATCCGCGCCACTTCGCTGGAGAAGTACAGGCCAAGGCCGCTGCTGTTGTTGAGGAAGTTAATCGCCGCCTTGGCGCTGGCGCCGCTTTCCAGCATGGCTGCCGGGAAGCCGCTGCCGTTGTCCTCCACCCGCAGTTCGAGGTAATCGCCGTCGATGCGTATCGCCAGGCGGATGCGGTCGCGCGTGTAGCGCACGGCGTTGTTGATGGCGTGGACCAGCACCCCGATCACCAGGTCTTCGTCCAGCGTCCAGATGGCATCCTGCGGATAGTCAGCCTCGAAGCTGATGCCGCGCGATTGCAGCAGCATGTGCGCCTGGCCGGCCACCAGTTCCACCAGCTCGCGCACGCTGCGCGGCGCCGGATCAAACGGGTAGCCAGGCTTGCCGACATCCTTGTACAGTGCAAGCAGCTGGATCAGGTTATCGTTGAGACGCTTGGTCTGATACAGCATCTGCGCCATCTGCCCGTACTCGGGCGTGGCGTTGGAAGGATGGGCGGATAGCAGGTTCTCCAGCGTGCCGCTAAGGACGCTGATCGAGTTTTTCATGTCATGCACGGTGGATGCGAGGAACATGAACAGCTCCGGGGAGCCTTCCTGCTGCTGCGCTTCTGGTTCATCCATTTGCAAGGTTCTCCATGGACGTCGGTGTTCAGAACCTCGATTATAGCCGAGCTACTGCTCCCGGCGGCGCTGCTTGAGCAGGAAACGGCCCGCATCGAGCGCGTCGACCAGCGCGGCTTCCAGCGGCGGCGGCGTGTCTTCCAATTGGCAGACCAGCAGCTCCGCCATCAGCGGGGCCCAGATCAGGCCACGCGACGCGTAGCCCAGCAGGCAGTACAGGCCTTCGTGGCGCGGCACGTCGGGCAGGAATTCGAGCCGGCCAGCGCTGGCGTAATCGGGCAAGGCGCCAGCCAGCGGCAGGCGGTCGGGCGCGGCGCAGCGGAAGCCGACACGGCCCGCCAGCGGTGCTGTTTGCGCCAGCGCGGAGACGGCGTCGCCAGGAATGATTTCGGCCAGCCGTGCCAGGTTCTCCAGCTGGCTGCTGGCGCGCAGCGCAGGATCGTCGTCGTTGTCGTAGGTCGCGCCGGCACAGACGATACCGTTCGACGGCGGCGTCACATACGCTTCACGGCACACCACCAGCGGCAGCACTGGCGGCGCAGCGGCGCCATCCACCGGCAGGTGCGTGACCTGGCCGCGCAGCTTGGACAGCGGTAGTTGTGCCGCCTGTTCGATCTTGATGGCACTGGCGCCGTTGGCGAGGATCGCAGTGGGTGCTTGCGAGATGAGCGCGCCGTCTTCGCCACGCACTTGCCATTCACCGTCGACCCGTTGCAAGGACAGTGCCTCGGTGCAGAACACGCGTTGCAGGCGCTCGCCGCAGACGGCCAGCATGGCGTCGCACAGCGATGCTGGCCGCGCCCAGCCGCCTTGCGCGAACAGCCAGCCGCCATGCGGCGTGGCCGCGCCAATCAGGGCACTGGATTCTGCGGCGTCGGCCCAGCGCGCATACTCTGCTGGATAAGTCCATTGCGCCAGCACCTCCTGCTGCACCCTGGCGTGCTTGTCGTCGCGCGCCAGTTGCAGCACGCCGCAGCCGGCGCCGTCGAATGCCTTGCCGGCGCCGCCCATGCGCCGCCATTCGCGCAAGGCGAACAGGTAGGCGGCACGCGACAGGCGCGTGGGGATATTGTCATCCCTGGACAGCAGCGGCATGAAGATGCCGGCCACATTGCCGGATGCTTCCTGCGCCGGCTGCGCGTGGCGTTCGATCAGCGTCACCTGCCAGCCGCGCGCGCACAGGCGATGCGCAGCCGACGCGCCAGCCACCCCAGCGCCAATCACCACCGCGCGCCGCAGCGCTGGCTGCTTCCGCTGCGGCTTCATCGCCGGCAGCGACTTGCGGCCGCGATACTCGGCGACGATATCCGGCGCGGTCTGGCCGTCAACGTCAGTGCCAGCATCGGCTTCTCTGGTGGCGATGCGGCACGCAAAGCCCGCCGCTGTCAGCGCCCACACCAGCGCCTCGCCTGGTGCGCGAACATGCAGCACCGCACCCGGCGCCGCCAGCCTGGCCAGCGTGCGCGCCATCGGCGCCGTGACGCCTGCATGCAAATGGAAGGCATCAACGCGCGCAATCACCTGCGGCAGCACTGCGTCCAGCGCGCCAGCCAGCAGATCCAGCGTGACATCCTCATTCAGGATCACGCGATGGAAGCCGGGAACATTCAGCGGCCAGGCCGCACGCAAGCCGGCGTCAGTGATCGTGTCGGCCGCTGGCACGGCTGGCGCCACCGCGATGTAATGCAAACGCCCGCCTTGCGCACGCGCGGCGGCAAACCGCTCGCCACAGAACGCCGTGTCGAGCACAACCCGCATCGTCACTTGCGCGCCTTCCGGCAGAAACAATCCGGCGCATGGTCGTCCACCATGCCGATGCCCTGCATATACGCATACACAATCGTCGAGCCGACAAACTTGAATCCCAGCTTGCCCAGGTCCTTGGAAATCCGGTCCGACAGTTCGGTCTTGGCCGGATACGGCCCCTTGTTGCTGACCAGCGGCTTGCCGTCCACATAGGACCACAGCAGCTTATCCAGGCTGCTGCCGCTTTCCACCAGCCGCAGGTAGGCCTGCGCATTGGTGATGGTCGCCGCCACCTTCAAGCGGTTGCGCACAATGCCCGGATTCGCCAGCAGCTCGGCCACCTTCTCCGGGCCATACCTGGCGATTTTCTTCGCGTCCCATTTATCGAACGCCTTGCGATAGTTCTCGCGCTTGTTGAGGATAGTCTCCCAGCTCAGGCCTGCCTGTGCCCCCTCCAGATTCAGCATCTCGAACAAACGGCGCTCGTCGTGGCAAGGCACGCCCCATTCGGTGTCGTGATATTCCAGATACAGGGGATTGGCCGGATTGGCCCAGCCGCAGCGTTGTTTATCCATGATTTAATTGGTTTCCAGGTCACTCGACAAACCGATGCGGCGACGCTCGCCGCCAAGTACCAGCGGGCCGGTCAGGTTGGACACCAGCCGCACCTCGCCATCGCCCACCGCCTGATCCAGCTGCTGCATCACACGCGTGAACACACCATCGGCGCGCGTGGCCTCAGTGCTGTACAGCGCCGCCCAGCCATTGCGGCCGGAACGCTTGGCGATATACAGGCCCTGGTCCGCCAGCTCCACCACCTGCGACCACGACAGCAAACGCGCTTGCTCCGGCAGGAAGGGGAAGCAGGCAAAGCCGATCGAACAGGTCTTCGACAACAGCACGCCATCCGGCAATTCAAAATCGCGCTCGGCGACAGCACGGCGCATGCGCTCCGCCACGCCCGGTGCTTCGTCGCGATGGGTGGCGCGCGCCAGCACCAGGAATTCCTCGCCGCCCCAGCGGATCACATAATCGGATTCGCGGAACACTTCGCGCAAACGCTCCTGCATCTGCACCAGGATCGAATCGCCAGCCGCATGGCCATAGCGGTCGTTGACTTCCTTGAAGTGATCCAGATCGACCATGAAGAACACCAGGTCCTTCGGACTTTGCAGATCGCATTCGGTCAGCTCGCGGTGCTGGCCGGCTTCGTAGCCGCGCAAGCTCATGGCCACATCGGCGTCCACGTTCTGCAGGAAGAAGCGGCGGTTGCGCAAGCCGGTCAGCTGGTCGGTCAGGCTGACTTCTTCCAGTGCCTTGTAAGCCTGCTCCAGCTCCAGATTTTTTTCCAGCAGCTGCTCCTGGGTCGCCGCCACCTGGCGGTAGGCGCTGGCGTTGTCCAGCGCGATCGCACCGTAGGCGCACAGCGTGCGGAAGATCAGGCGTTCACGCTCGCCGTAGGAATGCGCCAGCAGCGACTGTACCGTCATCACGCCCAGCACGCGCTCGCCTACGCACAGCGGCGCAAACAGCAAGCTCAAAGTCCGCAGCGTGCCGGGGATCAGGTTCGGCGTGACGCCCTGATGGTCCAGCTCCACCAGGATTTCGCGGCGCTCGCGCATGCAGCGCGCGGTGTTGGCGTTCGGGTCGGAAGCGGCGATGCGCACACGCGGCAGCGGCTTGCCGGCCTCGATGCCGAATTCACACACCAGCGATTCACCATCCGGCTGCAGCAGGAAAATCGAAAAGTGGGTGGCGTCCAGCAGGCCGTGCACATGGCGATCCAGCGCACGGAACACCGCCGCCGCTTCCAGATGCGCAGTGATTTCCTGGCCGATGGCACTCAGGTGCTCCAGCGTGGCACTGGTCTTTTGCAACACCTCGGCGCGCTGCGCCTCGGCCGCCGCCAGCTGGCGATGGTGCTCGCCCTCGGTCTGCGCGCGCTCGGTCTGATACTGCACCTGCATGGCGATGGCGCGGTTGGTCGCTTCCTTGCTGTGGGTGTGGTCGCGCGCCGCGTTGGCGCGCAGCGAAATGCTGTACGCGCGCTCGAAGTCGCCGATGGCCGCGTACTCGCGCGCGGCCGCATCCAGCAGCGCGCCCGGCACGGTATAACCTTCGATGGTGGCGGCGGTTTCCAACGCCAGTTGCAGGTAATGCAGCACCGCATTAGGGGCCATCATCGGCGCCGGGCCGGGCAACTGGTGGCGCGTATGGATGTCGGCCAGCACATGCAGCGCGGCGATCTGGCCGGACGCGTCGCCATGGTCCTGCGCCAGCGCCAGCGCGGCCTGCGCCGCCGCCAGCGCCTCGTCCGCACGCGACAGGTGCGACAGCGCATGCGCCTGGCCACGCCGCGCGCTGCTCTGGAAATCGTTCTGGCGCAGCGCATCGCCACGCGCAGCAAGGCGGGTAAAGCTGTCCAGCGCCGCCGCGTGGTTGCCCAGGTCGAGCGCCAGGTCGCCCTGGTATTCCAGCGCCACCGCGTAGGCGCGCGAGCCCGACAGCGGCGCCAGCGTCACCAGCGCCTCGCGCAGCAGGCTTTGCGCCGCCTCGCGCTGGCCCAGCTGGCGCAGCGTTTCGGCGGTCTGCATCAAACACATGCCGATGCTCAGCGGCCAGCCGGTCGGCCGTGCCAGGTCAAGCCCGCGCTGCATCCATTCCAGCGCCGCCTCATGCGCATTCAGGCTGGTGAAACCGTTGCCGATATTGGTGGCGACGATGATGGCGCGGCGGATCTGGCCGGTGGCCAGCGCTGTTTCAAAACTCAGCATCAGATGGCCGATGGCGCGGCCGTATTCGCTGCGCTGGAAGGCGCAAGTGCCGAAGAAGTCGCTGACCCAGCCAGCAGCGATGGGCGCCACACCGTCCAGCTCGGCGCCAAAGCGGCTGCCCCAGCGTTGCTGGGCGGCGCGGCCGTCGCCAAAGGCGTCGCAAATGCCGGAAGCGGCGTCAATGATATCGATGCGCATTGGATCGGCCGCACCACGGGCGGCGCTGGCGGCCTGGCGCAGCCAGCTGTCGCCCTCGGCGCTGAGGCCACGGTCATTGCTGACCCAGGCCATGATCCAGCAGGCATCGGCGCGGCAGGCGGCGGCAGCGGCAGGCAGGCTGGCGGCCGCCTGTTCGCACAGCCGCAGCGCCTGTTCAGCGTGGTAGTGGGCGGTATCGAGTTCGCC
This sequence comes from Duganella sp. sic0402, assembly GCF_019219065.1. Taxonomy (GTDB): domain Bacteria; phylum Pseudomonadota; class Gammaproteobacteria; order Burkholderiales; family Burkholderiaceae_D; genus Rugamonas. Next base: position 173,130 of record NZ_JAHUWK010000010.1, read on the forward strand.
GCGCAACCAGGCGGGTTCGGCGGACACCAGGTGCAGGCGCGCGCGCTGCACCAAGGCAGCCTCGGCAGGTAGCAGCGACAGCAGCGCAACGGCCTCAGCGGACAACTGCTGCGCGCGCACAGGATCGCGCTGGCGCAAATGCCAGGCGAGCGTCATCAACAGCTGCAACCGTTCCGAGCCTTGTACTTCAGGCAATGCCGCATCCCATCGCGCCAGCTCGTCGTCGAGCGCAAACATGTCCACCAAATTGACTTTCCTCTACTGTGTCGCAACAGCGCGCCGTTGCGCCGCTACAGCATTATTCCACAGTTTGCAGAGGCCCTTGCAGCCCCCTTTTAAGTGTCTGATATCTAAGCACTTTTGGTGCCTCAAGGAAACTAAGATGGTGCAAGCGACAGCGCGACAGCACGCTTATTTATTGCTGGAATTTAAAGCTTGAACTCTTTGCAAATGCTGGTCAATGAGCGGCTGCAGCGTGGCGCTGGGTTCGCTCGGCAGCGCGATCTGCGCGGTCGCAACTTCGGCAATATTGGCTTCCGCCAGATCGCTGAGGATTGGCTGCTCGCCCTGGCTCAGCGACTGGACGCTGGCCGCACCATACCAATAGGAAAAACCGTGGCGAAAAAAGCGGCGCACGCAGCGCCGCCTTCTCCGGCAGCTTGCCGCGCCGCCTAAGCGCGCGCCGGCTGCTTGATCTGGATCAGCCGCGACCGCATGCCCTCGGTGGCGGCCGGGCCAGGCGCGAACATATAGTCCTCGTCGTTGATGGCCAGGCCGCTGTTGGCATCCACCAGCACCTGATCGGCCGGCTTGCCGGTCTCGCGGCTTACCACCAGCAGGCTGGCCCCTTCCGGCGCCAGGTGATCATTGCCCCAGGCCACGAAGGCCAGCAGCACCGGCTTGAAGTCGCGGCCAGCCTTGGTCAGCACATACTCATAGCGCGGCGGCCTGGTGCTGTACTGGCGGCGTTCCATCAGGCCGCCCTCGACCAGCCCGGCCAGGCGGCGGGTCAGCATATTGGGCGCGATCTTCAGGCTTTTCTCGAACTCATCGAAGCGGGTCAGCCCGTAGAAGGCGTCGCGCAGGATCAGGATACTCCACCACTCCCCCACTTTTCCAAGGCTGCGGGCGATCGGGCAAGGCATGCTGCCGAAGTCGGTATGTTTCATTCTGCTACTCCTCTATGTCAGGTTATCAACAAAATCGTCAGATCGCGATGGCTTCAGACTGAGTGACTTGCATGTTGGACGCAAGAAAGTGTGACTTTTGTAGGTGATGGGACCTCTGTGACATTGTGTGTATTTTCGAACTGCATTTTCGTCTCCTTTTCTACCCTTGGTTTTTACAACTTTTCCCTATGAAAACCTCATTTTTCAGCCGGTTTTTCTGGTGACACCTTAGGCTAAAAAACCACAGCAAAAACTCTCCAAAAATCACTAAATTTCCACAGGTCAATTTCTGTGTAAAATGTGAACATTCGAGAGATTGTTTCCACAGGATAAAATTCTTCCTGTAGATCAACTTCTTGAATTGGTTGGCTACCCGGACAACGTAGCCACCCACCGAAACGGCTACGCACCTCAACAACGTGTGAAGATGAAAACTTTTACTAAAGCAATCGCCATCATTCTGTTCAGCCTGCCTCTGATCGCCAGCGCCGCCGGCAAAATCGCGACCGCGTCCATGCAAGTGAGTTTTGAGGTGAAAGAATCCTGCAACGTGCAAGGTCCAGCCACCGCTGCCGACGCTGTTGCCGCAGCCAACACCGCTACTAAAGCCGTCCCAGCCGTTGCCTGCCAGCTCAAAACCCCATACCAGATGACCCGCAGCACCGAACAGGCCGCAGCCGTCACCAGCCGCGAAGCACAAGCCACCGCCCTGCGCCAGGAAACCAGCGCTGGCGCCTGGACCATCACCTTCTAAATCCCTTCCGCAGCGGCCTTCAGAACCACACGGTCGCCACCACCGTATCCTTGTAATCTCCCGGCGTCGGCGTCGATTGCGACGGCACCATGCCATATACCGTCTGGGTTTGCGTCGCGCCGGTGCCGGTGCCGCCGATGGTCACCGTACCGCCAGTGCCGTCACCGAGGCTAGGCCCGTCCAGGGAATTCGAGATCTGATACGTCACCAGCTCGTTGGTCGGCCCACCTATCATGCGGCGCGCCGAGATGCTGTTGCCACTCGTCGTACCAGCGCTAAACGTCACTCTATAAGGCGTATTCAGGCTGCAGCGCGTCGTCAGCGTTGAGGTGGTGCGCACCGCGCTGCTCAGCAGCGAAGCATTCGGGAATGCCAGGTTACCAACGTTAATCGTGCAGTCATTGATGACGTTGGCGCTGACGGTGAACGGCATCGTAACCGACGAGCCAAGCAGACAGCCGAGTGGCGTCACGAAGAAGACGTAGCGCATCAGCACACTACCGCCAGCGAAATTCGACGTGAACTCCAGGTTATCCGGTCCCACATTCATGGACGACAAAGTGGCGTCGGCATTCAGCTTGCCGTACAGGTTGACGTCCTGCGTCATCGAGCCATTCGCACTGCTAGTTAGTGTGAAGGTGATCAGGTTGGTCGAGGTATCGCTGCCGCTCCAGCCTCCCCACACCTTGGCCGGCGAATAAGTCGTGTCCGTGTACAGATTGTAGTTGACCCTTTTGCTGCCGTTGGAGAGCTGGCGCGGAAGCGTCACATTGGCGCTGGTGTTGCCCGAGCCGCCCCCCAGGTACAGGCATACGGTGGCGTTCGGCAATACCAAGGCCGTCAGGAAGCTGGTCCAGGTGCAGGTGACTTTGAAAGTGGCGTTGACGTAGGCGTCGCTGGTGGTGATTGAACTGACGGATGGGAATACGATATTGGTCTGCGCTATCGAGCAGGTGTCGGCGCGCGCCTGGCCGCAAGCCAGCGCCAGCAACATCCCCAACAGCATCAGCCAGCGGCGCGCGCTCATCATTGCACTCCCTTGCAAACAAATGGTCCCATGATCGCCAGCGCATTGCCCTTGGCCGGCGCGTAGCTGAACTCGACCACGCAGCGCACACCGCGCAGCGTGGCCTGCAAATGATTCACCGGCTGCAGGTGATCGACAAACGCCACGCCATCGAAGCCGACCAAGGTGGTGGCCCCGCTTTCCACATGCAGCAGCTCGGTGCCCACCGGCAGCGGCTTATGTTCGGCGTCGTGCAAAATCACGCTGGCCGCCTCATATTTCTCCACCGGGAAGCGCACCAGCACGCCGGACAGACGGGCCGGCACCACGGCCTGGCTGCTGCTGGCGATGCGCGCGTCCAGCGGCAGATTGCTGATGTCGATGCCCAGCTGGTTTTGCAGATACGGCGTCAGATTCGGCACCAGCACATAGCCGCTGCTGCCGGTGCGGCCGATGATCTGGTTCTCTTGCAGCACCGGCACGCCGCCCACGCCATCGGTCGACACCAGGCCGAAGCCCGAGCCCACATAGCGCGCCGCATGCACGCTGCCGTCCATCAGCACCAGCGAACCGGTCACGTCGAGCGAGCTGTTGCGCGTACCGCCGCTATCCATGGTGTAGCCGGTCACCTGGCCATAATTGCCGAGGTAGGTCAGCTGCGCCTGGCGCTGCCGCACACTGTTGTTGTCGGTCGATTGCAGGCCCCAGCCGAAGCCGCCGCCGTAGTCGGCCGTACGCGTCAATGTGTAGGTGGTGGAGCGCACCGCGTTCTGGCGGTTGCGGCTGGCGTTGGCCGAGATGCGGTCGCCAAAACTGCCGCTGAGGCTGAAATACACGCCGCGCGACTTTTCGTCCAGGTAGTCGCGGAAACCGCTCACGCTGAAGTACATGCCGAAACCCAGCGTGGCGGAATAGTTGAGCGCCACGATGCGCGCCGGCGGCGCCAGCGGCGCGCGCAAGCTGATCGCGCTGACACTGATGCCCTGGCCGCCAAACAGCGCCATGCCAATACTGATGCGGTCATTGGCGCGCGCCATCGGCGAGCCCTCGGCGGTGCCGAGATCGCTGTAATTGGCCGACGCCCGCTGCGACTGCATGTCCAGGCTGAAGCCGCGACTCAGATACTGATAGCCCAGCGTGGCCTGTGCGCCGCGCGCGGGCTTGCCATCGGCCCGGCCGCCACTGGCCGCCAGCGAACCGCTGATCACGCCGTATTGGCCCAGCCGCCACAGCCAGCCGCCACCGCCGTTCAGCACGCCGTTGCCTGCTTCGCCGTGCGCCTCCAGCGTCAGGCTGTTGCTGGCGCCGCGCCGCACCGACGCGCTGACGGCTGGCGAGCGCGCATAGCCAAAGGAGTCGGTGGTGTAGCGCCGCCGCAGTGCGCCCAGCTCGACTGAATAATCCAGCAGCCCTTCGGCCAGCATGCGGGTATCGACATACAGCGGCACGCTGGTGCTGATGCTGCGGCCGGCGGCGTCGCGGGTGATCAGCGTGGCCTGGCCGGCGCCATTGATGCCGGCCACCTGGTTGATGACGAACGGTCCGGACGGCACGGCCGACTCGACCTGGCGCACGCCGTTGATATACAGGCTGACCGCGCTCGGCACCACCGCCGAGCCGCCCAGCGACGCGGACGGAAAAGTCAGCAGGTCCGGCCGCAAATCAAAGCTGCGGCGCCATTGCACACCGCCCATGCGCAGCGAACGCGACCAGGTCAGCGAAGAGGAAATCAGATCGCCTACCTGCCAGGTCTCCAGCGTCTCCGGATCGGAATGCACCCAGCTCGTGTCGAAGCGGGTGAACTGGCGCAGCTGCTTGCTGTGGTTATATATACCAGTACTGGTCAGCACGCCGCTGGCGTTGAAGTAGCGCAGCTCGTTGACCAGCGAAGTACTGCGGTTTTTGCCCAGCTGGCTGAAGGCGCCGTAGTTGATCAGCATGCCCGGCGTGACCGAGGCCTTGGCCTGCTTGCGCACCGTGCGCGCCGACACCTCGATCGGCGCCCGCAGCGCGTCGTCCACGCGCAGCGCAATGCTCTGGCGCGCCTGATCGTATTGGTAGCTCAGGCCCTTGACCTGGTCGAGATCGACCTCCTCGCGGTGCTCGACACCGAACAGCTTGGGGTCCAGCTCCAGGTCGCGCAGATTCTGCACGCTGCTGCGCAGGCCCGAGGCCTGGCCCCGGGTAAAACGCAGTATCAGGCCGGTCGCTTCGCCGTTCAAGGTCACCTCCAAAAATAATTCTTCATCCTGCGGCGGCGGCAATAGCGGCGTCTGCGCCAGCGCGCCCGCCATGCCCCCTATGCACAACATGCTCCACCATGTCAGCAGCCACCACCAGGCCAGCCGGCGCCGCATGCGGGCTAGTCAACCTTGGCCACGGTACTGGCGCTGGTCGGGCGGGAATTGATATTGGCCTTGACCGCCAATGTTCCGTTCAGATCGGCTTCGCCAGACGTGGGTAAGCGCCATTCGCGCACCCTGCCCGCCAACACGTAACCGAACAAGCCTGCGGCAATCTCGAACTCCTTGCCGGCGGCGTTGCTCAGCACCAGCGCGCCGATCTGTGCGTGCTGATTACCGCTGTTGCGGACTCGCAACATCCAAAACCCATCTTTTCTGAATACGCTCCACGCCAGCAGCGGCGCCGCGCGCTCGTCGGCGGGCAGCACGAACAGCGGTACCGAATAGCGCAGGCGGATATCGACACCGCTGGCAGGGCCATCGTCCTTGGGTATCTCATCGATCAAAATGCGGTAAGTCAGCTCGCTGGCTGGCAATTGCTCGCTGCGCCGGACCAGCCGTATCATCTGGCTGCTCTTCGGTCCGATCTGGATGATGGGCGGGCTGGCCACCACGTCCTGGGTGGGCGTCAGCACATCGTCGCCATCTTTTTGTTCCCACAAATAAACACGCACCTGGCCATACACGGCCGCCTCACCCAGATTCTGCATGGTGATGCCGCTGGCGCCCTGGCCGGCGCGCAGATTAATCATCACCGGCGAAATCTGCAGGTTGGCCGCAGCCACGGGCAACGCCAGCCATGCCAGCCATACGCCACCGATCAGCCCTGAAAAGAGCGCGCGTGTCCCAGTCATCCACCCTCCGGTTGCTTAAGATCAACACTCAATTCCATTATTAATGATTTAAAAAAATCATGCTTTTGCAGGAAGAGACAACTGTTTTGCAAGCGTAGAAAACTATCAAATATATTTAAAAGATAGGCATAATACGCAACAGGGAGTGATAAAACTTTATCAACCATGTTTCTGGGGACGTTATGCCCACCACCCTCGAAAGCACGCGTTCCAAAATCCTCATCGTGGACGACTCCGCGTTTGAGCAGCGCATGCTGGTCGACCTATTGAGCGAGCTGCCCTACAAGGTGTCGGTTGCCTTCAATGGTCTGCAAGGCTATCAATTGGCGTTGGCCCAGCATCCCGACCTGATCCTGCTGGATGTGCGCATGCCGAATATGGACGGCTATACCGCCTGCCGGCTGCTCAAGGCCAATCCGGTGACGCAGGACATTCCCGTGATCTTCCTCAGCGGCGCCGACGCCGATGACGACCGCATACTCGGCCTGTCGATCGGCGGCGTCGATTACGTCTCCAAGCCATTTTCGCCGGGCGAGCTGGCGGCGCGCATCCAGGTGCACCTGAACCTGGCCAGGCGCCAGCAGGCGCCGGCGCCATCCGACAGCGGCGAGGCGCCTGAACCGGAGCCGGAAAGCGATCCGGACGCGGTGCTGGTCAACGCCGTCAAGCGGCTGATCGCCGACAACCTGGCGGCGCTGCCGGGCCTGGCGGAAATCGCGCGCAGTGTCGGCACCTACCGGGAAAAATTGTCGCAGGTGTTCCGCGAACAAACCGGCATGACGGTGTTCGGCTTTATCCGCGAGGAGCGCATCCGCCGTGGCGAGGAGTTATTGAAGGACACCGATATCGACGTGCAGGACATCGCGCTGCTGATCGGCTTTAACAATGCCGGGAATTTCGCCACCGCGTTTCGTGAGCGCATGGGCGTCACGCCGACCGCCTACCGCCAGGCGATCCAGAAGAAATAAGCACGCTAGTTGCGGCACTCCGCCGGCAGTACCGCCTGCGGGATCGCTTCGCTGGCGCAACGCCACGCGATCCGCTGGTTGCCGTCCACCCGTGGCGTGAACGCGATCGCCTGGCCGCGATAGTTCAGATCGGACGGGAACACCCGCACCGTGCCGTTACCGGCGTCCACCACCACATCCTGCACCGCGTGGCCGGGATCGGCCAGCGCGAAGCCAGCCGCTTCCAGCGTCGCCGGCGCGTGGCCATTGGCGTAGAAGTAGCGCTCCACCGCCGCCGTGGCATCGTGACCAACCGTCACCGCCTGCGCCATGCGCGCCCTGGCCATGTATTCCTGATAGGCCGGCAGCGCTGCCGAACCGAGCACGCCAGCCAGCCCGATCAGCGCCAGCAACGACGCCGCGCCGCCCACGCCAAAGCGCGGAACAAACAGCGCCAGCAGATACGCCAGGCCGTGACGGCCGGGCTGCACCACCTCCGCGCCATTCGCCAGGCCGCGCACCACCGCCATGCGCTTGACCAGCCACGGATGATCGCCGACCAGCTCATGAAACGACATCCAGAAACCGCCACTCTGCTGCGCCTGCGCGGCGTAGCTGCTGGCGCTCAGCTGGCGCCAGCGCTTGCCGCCAGCCGCCAGCGCCGCCAGCCCGGCCTGGGCACTGTGCAAATCGTCGCAGGCGTGAAAGCCATAACGGTCGCACGTGTATTCGCGCGCCCGCGCATAAGCCGCGCCCAGCAGCGGCAGCCACGCCGCCGGCGCCAGCAGCGCCGACCAGCGCAAGTGCTGCTGGCGGATATGGCCGAGCTCGTGGCCGATGTAGAAATTGATCGCGTCCGGCCGCAGCTCCAGCGCATCCACCACATCAGCATGCAGCACGATGAAATGGCGGCCAAAAAAGCGCGTGGCAAACGCGTTGAAAGCACCACTCCTCTGCAGCAGATAGGCGTCCGGCACGCTCTCCAGGCCAAGCCGGCGGCAGCAGCGCTCGATGCGCTGATGCAGGTCGGGGAATTGCTGCACCGTGATCTGCACGGCGGTGCCTTTCAGATGCGACACCAGCGCCGATTGCGCGAAGCAGTAGCCGAGCAGGAACAGCAGCCCGTACACCAGCGCCATGCCCAAAGCGCCGAGCAGCAGCAGCGTCCAGATCAGCAGCGACACCGCCAGCATGATGCCGAACAGTGTCTTTTCATTCTTATAGACCAGATTCATGCAGCATTTTAATCGCTGCTTTGAAATAAATACAACTCTTTATGACAACGAAAGTTGCAGATCGGCGATATTAATCGGCTTGACCAGATGTGCGGCGAAACCCGCCTGGCGGCTGCGCGTCTTGTCGTTTTCCTGGCCGTAGCCGGACAGCGCCACCAGCTTCAGCGCCTCGCCGCCCGGCAGCTTGCGCAGATGCCCGGCCAGTTCAAAGCCGTCCATGCCCGGCAGGCCGATGTCGAGGATGGCCACTTGCGGCATGCCGCTGCTGACCAGCGCCAGCGCCTGTGCCGGGTCGTAAGCCACCAGCGCGCGGTAGCCCAGCGCGGCCAGCAGTTCACCCAGCGAATCAGCGGCGTCCTGATTGTCATCCACCACCAGCACCTGCGCGCCTGTAGCGGCGTCCAGCGATGGCGCGACGTTGGTGTCGGCCTGCGCCACTTCGCTCTCCACCACCACCGAATCGGGCAGCGTAATGGTGAAGGTGCTACCGCGTCCTTCGCCGGCGCTGTAGGCGCTGACTTCGCCGCCATGCATCTGCACCAGATTGCGCACCAGCGCCAGGCCGATGCCGAGGCCGCCCTTGGCGCGGTCCAGCTGGCGGTTGCCCTGCACGAATAAATCAAAAATATGCGGCAGCAGTTGCGGCGCGATGCCGTTGCCGTCGTCAGTCACTTGCAGCTGCACCGTGCCGCCCCTGATGCGCGTGGCCAGCGTGACGTGGCCGCCGGCCGGCGTGTAGCGGGCGGCATTGCTCAGCAGGTTGGACACCACCTGCGCCAACCGCGCCGGATCGCCGCGCCAGCGCACCGTTGGCACATCCACCAGCAGACGGTGCTGCTTTTGCTCCAGCAGCGGACTGGCCATTTCGATTGCCTTGTTCAGCACATCGGCCAGCGGCACGACTTCCTTGCGCAGCTCGACCTTGCCGCTGGCGATGCGCGACACGTCCAGCAAATCATCCACCAGCCGCACCAGGTGATCGACCTGGCGCTGTATCACTTCCTGTTCGTGCATGGTTTCGCTGTGCGGATCGCGCAACTTCATCAGCTTCAGCGCGGTCACAATCGGCGCCAGCGGGTTGCGCAACTCATGGCCCAGCATGGCCAGGAACTCATCCTTGATGCGCGAAGTCAGATGCAGGTCGGTGTTGAGGCGGTCGCTCTCGGCCATGGCCTGCGCCAGTGCCTGGTCGCTTTGCAGCCGGCTCAGCGTGGCGCACACGGTGGCGGTGAACTGTTCCAGGAACTGGCGGTAGGCGCCGTCCAGCGGCAGCCGCGGCGACAGCTCGAACGCCAGCGCCAGCTCGGCGCACAGCTGCAACTCGGCGCCGCGTATCACCAGCAGGTCGGCGCCGGGACGGGCCGCTTCCTCGCCGCCGCTGAGCAGCGTCACGCCCAGCAGGTCGCCCGGATTATCGACCGCCGCCTGGGTGATCGCCGCGCGCACCTCGGCCTCGTTGTGGCAGGCAAGCAGGCGCCGCGCCAGCAGGTCCAGCGTGTGGCGGCGGCGCTCGGCCAGCACCTGCGCCGTGGTTTCGCTGCACACCACCAGCACGCCGCCGACCTGATCCTGCTCGTCGTACACCGGCGTGTAGGTGTAGCTCCAGTACACGTCTTCGATGCGGCCGTTGCGCCAGATCGGCACCAGCTTGTCGGCATGCCAGCTCGCCTGGCGGCCGCTGCGTACCGCCTCGATCTGCGGGCCGATGATGGACCAGATCTCCGGCCAGCATTCGCGCCCGCGCTGACCCAGCGCGGCAGGGTGCTTGCCGACGCCGAAGCATGGCACATAAGCGTCGTTGTACAGCTGGATCAGCTGCTCGCCCCACCACAGGAACATCGGATGCGCCGAATGCATGACGATGCTGACCGCCGCGCGCAGCGAAGCAGGCCATTCCGCCATCGGCCCCAGCGGCGTATCCTGCCAGCGATGCGCCTGCACCAGTTCGCGCATCGGCGAGCCGGCGCCAATAAAGCGCGGCGGCGGAGCGGGAAACGGCGTAACAGACTGTGCCAACATGATCAATTCCAGGTGCGAAAGCCAAATAGTAGCAACTGTACTGTTCAGCGGCGCACAATAGCTCCCGCAGTGCCCAAATTTGATATTTTGGCCACAGATAGCACATTGCGGGCCTAATCAGCCATGCTCGCGCCACTGGTCGAGGTCGCGCGGTTCGGCAATCGGCGCGCCATTGCGTTCGGCGCGGAAGCGGGCCGATGCCGCGTACACCGCGCGCCGCACACGCATGATTGAGCCGATCGGCCGGTGTGCGGCGATGCAGTGCCAGGGATTGAACTGCATGCCATCGTCGACCAGCACTGACAAGCCATGCGTCCAGCCGGCCTGCGGCACGGTGCGGAGGCGCGCCACGGCGATCCACGGCGCCTGCCACTCCACCGACGCATCCTCGATCGGCATGCTGGCCAGGTCGGTGCACAGCTGCACGCGCAGCTCCCACTCAGCGCTGTGCTCGGTGACGAAATCCACCACGGCGGCACGCAGTCCGTTGGGCTTGTTGTCCAGGTCCACTGGCTGGTCTTTCAGCGCCAGCAGTTCCGGCGACACCGGCGCCAGCGACAGCTTGGCCATGTAGCGGCCATACAGAATGGGCGCAGCGGTGAAGAAGGTCTCGCCCAGGATATGCGTTTCCGGATGGCCGCCCAGTCCCTTCAGCGTGGAGCTTTCCGCGCCCACCGCTTCTACCACTTTTTCGACGCCGCGCAAGGCGGCCGATAGCGCTTTCTTCAGGCTGGGCGCTTTATCGGTAGTGGCGGCCAGCAGCTTCAGGCTGCCCTGGAACTGCCTGGCGGTCGGCGCCAGGAAGGTCGGGCCGTTGACCATCACAAAATCCTGCGTGGCGTCGCCGACGCCATCGGCCAGGCGTACGCCCGGCACGCCGATGATCTTGATCGCCATGCCGCGCGGCGTGGAGACTTTGTCGTCCAGCAGGTCGCCCGGCGTGGTCGATAGCCGCAGCACCGCCGGCCAGGCGCCGCCCGGATGGCTGAACAGGCCCTGGGCGTAATCCGGCGGCAGATTGGGCAGCACCCGCAGCTCGCCGCGCAGCAGGCCATGGCTCTTGGCGTGTACGCCGCGACGGGCATGGCCGGTGTCTTCGTCTACGGTGGTGGCGATCGAGTGGATCGATGCGGTAAGGGCGGCAATGGTGTCGGCCTCGCCCTCCTCCGCTACTTCATAGGAAAGATCGTAAGGCAGCGGCTGGGTCAGATGTCGGGTGGGGAAGTCCATGATATTCCTTATTGCGGGCCGGTTGGCTAACCCCATCTTGGCTGCCGCTGCGGCGTGCGTCTGTGTCATCCCGCACCGAGGATTGCTGACGCCTTCAACTATGCGTATAATTAATGAGAATTATTCGCATTTAGATGACGATCATGCCGCCCGAGTCTGCCCTGCAACAAGAAATCACCACGCTCTACAGCGACCATCATGGTTGGCTGCGCGGCTGGCTGCGCAAGCGGCTGGGCGATATGCACCAGGCGGCCGATCTGGCGCATGACACCTTCATGCAGCTGCTGGCGCGTGACGAGCCGGTGGCGGCGCGTGAACCGCGCGCCTTTCTGACCACGGTAGCGCAGCGGGTGCTGGCCAATCACTACCGGCGCCAGCAACTGGAACAGGCCTACCTGACGGCGCTGGCCAGCTTGCCCGGACAGGTCGAGGCATCGCCGGAGGAGCGTGCCATCGTGCTGGAAACCCTGACCGCCGTCGACCGCATGCTGAATGGGCTGCCGCTGCCGGTCAAACGCGCCTTCCTGATGAGCCAGCTGGACGAGATGAGCCACGCGCACATTGCCGAGGAGCTGGAGATTTCCATCAGCACCGTCAAGCGCTACCTGGTCAAAGCCGGCCAGCATTGCTACTTCGGCGCGCACGGGGTGGAATTATGAGCGCCATGGCGGTGCCGCCGGGCGTGGCGCAGCGCGCCGTCGAATGGCTGGTCGAGCTGCAGGCGCAGCCGCTGCCGGACGAAGTGCGGCTGGCCTGGCAACAATGGCGCGACAGCCACCCGGACCATGAACGTGCCTGGCAGCGTATCGAGGCGGTCAACGGCAAGCTGCGCACGCTGGGCGGACCGCAGCACCCGGCCGCCGCCGCCGCGCTGCTGGCGCCGCGCAGCCGTCAGCGCCGCCACGCCATCAAGACCCTGAGCGTGCTGTTCTTCACCGGCGGCCTGGCCTGGACCGCGCAGCAGCAACTGCCATGGCGCAGCTGGACCGCCGACGAGCGCAGCAGCAGCGGCAAGCGCCGCAATGTGGCGCTGTCGGACGGCAGCACGGTAGCGATGAACGCCGGTGCCGCCTTCGACATCGATTATGACCAGAGCGGCCGCCGCCTGCGCCTGCGCGCCGGCGAGATCGTCATCACCACCGCGCCCGACCAGCGCGAGCGGCCGTTCACCGTGCACACCGCGCAAGGCACGCTGCAGGCTCTCGGCACACGCTTCGCTGTGCGCCTGTACGACGCCGCCACCCACGTCAGCGTGTTCGACGGCGCGGTGGAGCTGCGGCCGCAAGGCGGCACGCCGTCGCGCACGCTGCAGGCCGGCCAGCAGGCGCTGTTCAACGCCGGCGCCATCATGCCGACGCTGGCCGCCGACGAGGACAGCATCGCCTGGACCGACGGTTTCCTGATCGCCAGGAGCATGCGCCTGGCCGACTTCCTGGCGGAGCTGAACCGCTACAGCGAGGTCACGCTGAGCTGCGCGCCGCAGGTGGCCAATTTGCGCGTCTCCGGCAGCTATCCGCTGGACGATGTGCAGCTGGTGCTGGAAACCCTGTCCGCCACGCTGGCGCTGAATATCGAGACGCAAACCCGCTTCTGGGGCCGCTACCGCAGCGGCATCCGTCTGGCGCCCAAAAATATTTCGTAAAAATCTGGCCTGGCCTGGTCTGTTTTGATTTTTCGCGTGACATAGGAGGTAAGCAACCACACTCCATCTCCGCGAAAGGTTCCCATGTACATCAAATTGCTCACCCTGGCGGTTGCCGCCACCCTGCCGATCATTGCGCAGGCGGCCGACACCCGCAGCTACAACATTGCCGGCGGCGCGCTGGAAGAAGCGCTGAACCGCTTCGGCCGCGCTTCCGGCATCATGCTGTCGTTCGTGCCGGACCTGACCAGCGGCCTGCGCAGCGAAGGCCTGCAGGGCCAGCACACGGTGGATAGCGGCCTGGCGCGCCTGCTGGCCGGCAGCGGCCTGGAAGCGGTGCGCCAGCCGAACGGCAGCTACCTGCTGCGCCGCGCCGCCAGCGCCACGCCGGCCGATGCCAAATTGCAGACCATCCAGGTGCGCTCCGGTACGGACGTGGCGCCGGCGCCGGGCGGCCAGGTCGCGCGCGCCGGCCGCCTGGGTCTGCTGGGCAATGTCGAGGTGATGGATACACCGTTCAACCAGACCAGCTACACAGCCAAGCTGATGCAGGACCAGCAGGTGCGCGGCCTGATGGATCTGCTGGAAAACGATCCCTCCGTGCGCAACAGCTCGCCCATCGATGGCGAAGCCGACATCATCATGGTGCGCGGCTTTGAAATGTATGGCCGCGAGATCATGATCAACGGCATCGCCGGCCTGGGCGACAACCGTGGCGCGATGATCGAAGCGGTGGAGCGCATCGAAGTGCTGAAAGGCCCGAGCGCCATGCTGAACGGCGTCAGCCCATGGGGCTCGTCGGTCGGCGGCTCGATCAACTACGTCATGAAACGTGCAGAAGACACGCCAACCGCGCAATTCACCGGCAGCTTTGCCTCCAGGTCGCAACTCGGTGCGCACTTCGACCTGGGCCGCCGCTTCGGCGACAAGAACCAGTTCGGCGCGCGGGTCAACACGGTCTACAAGAACGGCGACGGCGCCATCGACAGCACCGCCAACCGCCAGGCCTTCACCGCTGTGGCGCTCGACTATCGCGGCGACAAGCTGCGCCTGACCGCCGATGGGACTTACCAGGAAAAGGAGCTGCATGGCGGCCTGGCCGCCAGCCGGCTCAGCAGCTCGCTGGCGATTCCGCGCGCGCCGCGTGGTTCGACCAACTTCAAGCAAGCATGGGAAACCTATAATTCGGATAACCGTTCGCTGCAACTGGGGCTGGAATACGATATCAACCAGGACTGGAAGTTCTCGGCCAGCCATGGCCAGTCGCTGAACAACGAAGTGTATTTGCAGGCGGTCAGCACGATCAATAACGCCAACGGCAATATACTGGGTTCGGTGTTCCTCATTCCCGCCCGCAGCACCAACAAAGGCAGCAACATCAGCCTGAGCGGCAAGTTCAGCACCGGTCCGGTCACGCACGCAGTGGTGTTCGGCGGCGGTGACGTCACCGCGCGGCGCGGCCAGGCCACGCTGGCGGTCGGCGCAGCCGCACTGTCCAACATCTACCAGCCGGTCGCCCAGCCTTACCGCGACGGCAGCGGCATCAGCACCGATGTCGATATGCTGAACCGCTACAACACCAGGTCGAGCGCCGTCAGCGACACCATGGGCTTCTTCAACGACCAGCTGCTGCTGATGGTCGGTGCGCGCAACCAGGCGATCGGCAGCACCCTCTATCGCCGCAACACCGGCACCGGCCAGCTGGAAGTCGCGCGCGATGCCAACTCCAACAAAATCACCCCGACCACCGGCCTGGTGTACAAGCTGACGCCGCACTGGTCGCTGTATGCTAACTATATCGAATCGCTGATGCCTGGCCCGACGCCATCGACCTACTACCAGAACTCGATGCAGATATTCGATCCTTACCCGAGCAAACAATATGAGGCTGGCGTCAAGTATGAGCTGGGCAAGCTGACCATCACCAGCAATGTCTATCAGATCACGCTGCAGAACGGCGTCGAGCAAGCCTCCAACAACAGCGATCCACGCCCGATCTTCGCGCTGGACGGCGAGCAGCGCAACCGCGGCTTCGAGCTGAACACCTTTGGCGAAGCGTTGCCCGGCCTGCGCCTGCTGGGCGGCTACTCCTTCATCGACGCACGCCTGATCCATACCCAGGATGGCCTGACCGACGGCCGCCGTGCACGCGGCGTACCGAAAAACAACCTGAACCTGGGCAGCGAATGGGATCTGCCCTTCCTGGCCGGCGCCACGGTCAGTGGCCGCATGGTCTATACCGACCGCATGTTCATCGATACCGGCAACACCCGCGCGCGCAGCACGCCGTCGTGGACCCGCTTCGATATCGGCGCGCGGTATGCAACCAGGATCAATGGCCATGACACCACCTTCCGCCTGAATATCGATAACCTCGCCAATCGCGATTACTGGTCGTCCGCATCGCGCGGCGTGCTGGTGGTGGGCGCACCGCGCAGCGTGCGCCTGTCGGTCAGCACGGATCTGTAATGAAGGCGCCGTTTCGCGCGCGCCCAGCCACTGCCGGGAGATGGGCATGAACGGCAGCCTGCGCCAGTCGATGGCGTGGCTGCACACCTGGACCGCCTTGCTGTCCGGGTGGTTGCTGCTGGTCGTCTGCATCACCGGCACGGCAGCCTACTACCGCGACGAAATCAGCCTGTGGATGCAGCCGGAACGGCATGGCGGCATCCCGGCGGCCGCCACGCCTGCCGCGCAGCAGCAGGCGGCGCGCATGGCGGTCGCGCGCCTTCAGCAGATCGCGCCGCACGCCGACAGCTGGATCATCGACCTGCCGCAGCCGCGCAAGCCCTACACCGGCATCAGCTGGAGCAGCCAGCGCGGCGAGCGGCCCGCACCCGGCGCCGGGCGCCCGGCCGGAAATTTTGCAAGCGCCACGCTGGACGGCCACGGCCATCT
Source organism: Duganella sp. sic0402 (assembly GCF_019219065.1). GTDB lineage: Bacteria > Pseudomonadota > Gammaproteobacteria > Burkholderiales > Burkholderiaceae_D > Rugamonas. The sequence continues at coordinate 189,127 of NZ_JAHUWK010000010.1, forward strand.
GCTGCCGGATGCGCGCAACACGCGCGGCGGCGGTTTCTTTGCGGTGTTCCATTTCACGCTGCATTACCTGCCGGTGCTGTGGGGACGCTGGATCGTCAGCATCGCCACCATGGTGATGTTTGTGGCGCTGATCAGTGGCGTGATCACGCACCGGCGCTTCTTCGCCGACTTCTTCACCTTCCGGCCCGGCAAAGGCCAGCGTTCCTGGCTGGATGCGCACAATGCGCTGGGTGTTCTGGCGCTGCCGTTCCACACCATGATTTGCTACAGCGGCCTGGTGACGCTGATGCTGTTGACCATGCCGTGGGCGGTCAAGCATCTGTATCCGGAGCAGCGCAACGATTTCGTCGGCGCCGTGTTTCCGCAGGCACCGCGCTTGCAGGCTGCGGCCGGTGTGCCTGCGCCGCTGGCCGATATCGCGCCGGTGCTGGCGCAATCGGCTCAACATTGGCAAGGCGCGCTGGCGGCGCGTGTCACGGTGCAGCGGCCCAACGATGCGGCTGCACGCTATATCGTGCAGCGTGATGAGGCGGGACGCCTGTCCAATCAGCGTCAAAGTCTGTTCTTCAGTGGAGTCGATGGCCGACTGACCGACCGCGCTGGAGACATGCCGTCAGCCGTCGCCGAAACGCGCAACAGCTTGATCGGCCTGCACATCGGCCGCTTTGCCGAGCCGTGGTTGCGCGGGCTGCTGTTCTTCTCCGGCCTGGCGTGCTGCGCGATGATGGCAACCGGCATGCTGCTGTGGACCGTCAAGGCAAGCCTGCGCAAGCAGCCGCCACGCGGACTGCGGCTGGCCGAAAGCCTGAACATCATCACCGTCGCCGCACTGCCGGCCGCCATGGCCGCCTACTTCTGGCTCAACCGCTTGCTGCCGCCCGATCTGGTGCAGCGCGCAGCGGCCGAGATCAACGGCTTCTTCATTTGCTGGGGCGTGCTGTCGATCGCGGCGCTGTTCTGGCCCGCGCGGGCGATGTGGATGGCGCAGCTAATACTGGGTGCGGTGCTGTTTGCGGGGCTGCCGCTGCTGAATGCCGCCAGCGCGCCAGCCAAGGCCTACGCCGCCCTGCTCTCCGGCGGCAACGGCTTGGTCGCCGCCACCGACGCCGGCCTGCTGCTGTGCGGCGCCCTGCTCGGCTGGGCAGGCTGGCGCCTCCGCCCAACACCGCTTGCGGGGACTGCGGAGGTGACGCCATGATGCGCCTCTCCGCCGCCGCGCTGTGGCGCTGGCAAGTCGGCGCGCGCGCGTTGATCGCCATCTTCGGTGGCTACGCGCTAAGCGCCCTGGCCAGTGCCCGGCTGGCGGCCGCCTGCGCGCTGGTCATGCCGCGCCCGGACGCCGCCCTGACCGGCATGCTGCTCAGCTTTGTGCTGTACGCCGCCATCATCATCTGGACCTTCGCCGCCAGCACGCTGCGGCGTGCCTGTAGCGTGCTGCTGCTGGCTGGCGGACTATTATTAATGACACCGCACTAAACAAACGGAGCGCTCAAACGTCATAGTCTCTCTTGCCACCAACCATAGAGACAACCATGCATCCACCGCTCCGTACCGCCCTCTCGCTCGCCCTGCTCGGCCTGAGCGCCACCGCCCATGGCGAGGATACCGATCCGCCAGTCCTGCCGTCCGTCACCGTAACCGGCGCCAGCGAAAGCTCCTACACCACCCGCGCCGCCAGCACCGCTACCGGCCTGTCGCTGTCGATCCGCGACACGCCGCAGTCGGTCAGCGTCATCACCCGCGAGCGGATTGAAGACCAGGCACTGCAAACCGTCTTCGACATCGCCACCAACGCCACCGGCGTCTCGGCCAAGGAAATCGACAGCGTGCGCGGCTACTTCTATGCACGCGGCTTCGAAATCAAGCAACTGCAAATCGACGGCGTGCCGATGTACGGCAGCGACGCCGGCCAGGCCAAGGCCGACATGGCCATCTACGAACAGGTGGAGATCGTGCGCGGCGCCAGCGGCCTGCTGAACGGCACCGGCAGCCCATCCGCCTCGATCAACCTGATACGCAAGCACGCCGACAGCAAAACCTTCACCGGCACGGTGAGCGCGGCCGCCGGCTCGTGGCAAAAGCGCGAGGCCGAAGCGGACCTCAGCGCGCCGCTCAACACCGACGGCAGCATCCGTGGCCGCGTGGTCGTCAACGCGGAACAAAAGAACAACTTCATCGACCTGGAAAACACCCGCCAGCGCACCCTCTACGGCGTCATCGACGCCGACCTGGGCGCAGTCACCCACCTCAGCATCGGCTACAGCCAGCAGAACGACAAGCATCGCGGCAGCCAATGGGCCGGCCTGCCGATCTTCTACAGCGACGGCACGCGCACCGACTGGCCACGTTCCAAGTCCGCCGCCGCCAAGTGGAACTTCTGGGACACCGAACAGCGCACCGGCTTCGTCACGCTGGAACACACGCTGGCCAACCAATGGAAAGTTACCGCCATGGCCACGCGCCGCGAGAACAACGGCGACCAGCGCCTGAACTGGATGTCCGGCCTGGTCGACCGCAACACCGGCCTCGGTTTAGATCCGTGGGTGGTCGGCTATGGCGGCATCGAAGAGCAGACCGACTACGGCGTCACCGCCAGCGGCCCGTTCACGCTGCTGGGCCGCAAGCATGAAGCCACCATCGGCGTACTGCACGGGAAGCACAAACAGGAATGGCTGGTCAGCGACGCCAGCGAGCAACCGCCGATTGGCGACTTCCGCAACTGGAACGGCGACTATCCGGAACCGCAATGGGGCGCCTACTATTCCGGCTCCAGCTACTACGACACCCAGACCAGCATCTACGGCGCGACCCGTTTGCAGATCACCGATCCGTTCAAGATCATCGCCGGCGCCCGCGTCACCGACTGGAAGCGCGACGCGGCCAGCGGCGCCTGGACCGATGCGCCCTACACCATCCGCCATAACGGCAAGATCACGCCTTACCTGGGCGGCGTCTATGACATCGGCGCCAACAGCTCGCTGTACGCCAGCTACACCAGCATCTTCGATCCGCAGACCATGCGCGACCGCAGCGGCGCTTATATCGATCCGCTGGAAGGCAAGAGCTACGAGGCCGGCGTGAAGAGCGAACTATTTGGCGGCAAGGCCAGCGCCTCGTTTGCGGTGTTCATGGTCAAGCAGGAGAACTTCGCCGTGGTCGATCCGGGCCAGTTCGTGCCGAATACGCGCGAGCAGGCCTACACCTCTATCGACGGCGCAGAAACCAAAGGCTATGAAATGGAACTGAGCGGTGAACTCGCGCGCGGCTGGAGCGCCAGCATCGGCTGGACGCAATTCCGCTCCGAAGACCGCGACGGCAATCCGGTCAACACGGTCCATCCGCACAAGCTGCTCAAGCTGTACACGCGCTACCAGCTGCCGGGCGACTGGCACAAGCTCAGTGTCGGCGGCGGCGTCAACTGGGAAGGCAGCAGCTACACGCGCGTGGTCGATCCGCGTTCCGGCGCCAGCTTCGTGGTCAGCCAGCCATCCTACGCGCTGGCCAGCCTGATGGCGCGCTACGACATCAGCCGCGACCTGAGCTTGCAGGTCAACGTCAACAATCTGTTCGACAAGAAGTACTACAGCAACCAGCTGGATGTCTTCCAGAACCTGATCTACGGCGCTCCACGCAACGTGCTGGCGACGCTGCGCTACAAGTTCTGAGCTAGCTGATCACATTGCGGATAAAGCGCGTGGCCGCCGCGCCGGGATTGACATAGGCGTAGCGCTGCGCGCTGCTGAAGATCGCAAACTCGCCGGCGGCCAGCTGCTTCGTCTCGTGCTCAAACACGATGTGCAGCGCGCCTTCGGTCACCATGATCATTTCGGAAAAGCCCTGCATGTCCGGCTGTGCGTCGTAGCGGTCGCCGGCGTGCAGCGACCAGTGCCACAGCTCCACCATATTGGCAGCCGGCGCAGCCCCCAGCAGCACGGCCTGGCTGTCAGCGCCCGTGCCACGCCACATCAGGCTGCGGATATCGCGGTTGTCGGCTTGCGGCGGCCGCACCAGATCGACAAAGCGGACCCCCAGCGCCAGCCCGATCGCATCCAGGTTGGACAGGCTGATATTCGCGCTGCCCGCCTCCAGGCCATTGATCATGCGGCGGCTCAGGCCAGAGCGCTTCGCCAGTTCATCCTGGCTCAGCCCCTGCTGCAAGCGGTAGCTGCGTACGTTTTCTGCTGCATGCGCCAGCGCGGGCGAGGAATTTTCTTGACTGTGCATTATATTGCGCATCATAATGTGAGAAATATTTTGCTCACATTTTATCATGCACTTTACGCATCCCCGCTGGGCGGAGCTGTCGCTGGTCATCGTCACGATGATCTGGGGCGGTACCTTTTTGATCGTGCAGACCGCCGTCCACACCGCCGGGCCGCTGGCTTTTGTCGGCACCCGCTTCGCCATCGCGGCACTCATTGCCGCAGTGCTGAGCCGCCGTCATCTGCGCGGATTCAGCTTGCTGGAGCTGGGCGCGGGCGTCGCCATCGGCGCCTGCATCTTTGCCGGCTACTCGCTGCAAACACTCGGACTGCAATACATCTCCAGCAGCAAATCCGCCTTCATCACCGCTTTCTATGTGCCGATGGTGCCGCTGCTGCAATGGCTGTTCCAGCGCCAGCAGCCGCATGTGGCGGCGCTGGCCGGCGCGGCGATTTCGTTTGCGGGACTGGCCTGCCTGGCCGGCCCGGAAGGCATCAGCGGCGGCTTCGGTTACGGCGAGATGCTGACCGCACTGGGCGCGCTGGCGATCTCGGCGGAGATCATCCTGATCGGCCACTACGCGCAGCGCGTCAACGTGGCCCGCGTGACGGTGACACAGCTGGCGGTCGCCTCGCTGCTGGCGTTCATGGCGATGCCGGTGGCTGGCGAAAGCCTGCCGGGATTGGTGCCGCTGTTCTTCCTGTGCGCGCTGGCGCTGGGCATGGCCAGCGCCGCCATCCAGTATGTGATGAACTGGGCGCAGCGCCAGGTCAGCGCCACCAAGGCGACCTTGATCTATGCCGGTGAACCGGTATGGGCCGGCGTCGTCGGCCTGCTGGCCGGTGAACACATTCCCGCGCTGGCGGTGCTGGGCGCAGCGCTGATCATCTTCGCCAGCATCGTCGGCGAGTGGCGCAAGGCTTAGCTGTCGCCAGGCTTGCAGCGCGGCTGCGCCATCAGGCTGGCGCTGAGGTCTTGCTCCGGCAGCCGCAGCGTCAGCGTGTTGCCGACCATGCGGTTCTGGTACAGCGTCACATTCGGCTGCGTGATGTCGCGCGTCCACTTGGCGGTAAAGGCCTCGCCGTATTTTGCCTTGGCCTCGTCCCGGATGCGCTGTAAATCGGCATCGTTCAATTTCTTCGGCAGGTAGCTGCCGATTTCGGTCAGCGCCAGCTCAGCCTTACCGTTCTTGACGGTGGGACTGAACAGCAGGACCACACGCTGGCCATCGCTGCCGGTCATTCGCGCATTGGCGCCGCCGAAGCTGCAAATGGTCGCAACATTGGCGCGGAACTGGCGGATCAGCTCCGCATCGAAGTCGCCCGACTCGGCGTAGACGATGCGCTGGCCAACGCTATCCAGTCCGTAGTAGTCGCCCTTGCCCTTGAATTTGAATCCATAGTCGCCCACCGGTTCAAGCTTCAGCGCTTCCGCCTCGGCCAGGCTCATGCCCAGGCAGGCCTTGTCCACGCAGAGTTTGCCCTCTTGCGCCTGCGCCCATGTGGCCAGCGTCAATGCGGCAACGGCCAGGCCGGTTCTGATGTGTTTCATGCTACACCCTCTTGCAATATTTCCGAGATGAAATTTTAACCGCTGGTCTGCCTCAGCGGGAAACCGCCGGACATGCTATCGTTGACCCTTTTTTCCTCGCATTTTTGCTGCTTCCGATGCACCACGAACCTATTTCCAACACTCCCCTCATCACTGCGCCGCGCGGCGCCGGCATGGCCAGCCTGGCCCTGGCGATTGGCGGCCTCGCCATCGGCACTGGCGAATTCGCCTCGATGACCATCCTGCCGGTAGTCGCAGGCGATCTGCAGGCCAGCCTGCCCGACATGGGCCACATGATCAGTGCGTACGCGCTGGGCGTGGTGTTCGGCGCGCCGCTGATCACCATTTTCCTGGCGCGCATGCCGCGCCGCGCGATGCTGATCATGCTGATGTCGCTGTATGCGATCGGCAACCTGCTGAGCGCGGCCGCACCGGGTTACGGTTCGCTGCTGCTGGCGCGTTTCATCGCAGGCATTCCGCACGGCGCTTATTTCGGCGTGGCGGCGCTGGTGGCGGCGGCGATGGCTGAGCCGGACAAACGCGCGCAAGCCGTGTCGCGTGTGCTACTTGGACTGACCATCGCCAACATCTTCGGCGTGCCGCTGGCGACCTGGCTAAGCCAGGGATTCGGCTGGCGCTCGACCTTCCTGGTGGTTGGCGTGCTGGGCGTGACCACCGCGCTGATGGTACGCCGCTATGTGCCCTTCATTGCGGCCGGCGACGCCAGCCCGCGCCGCGAACTGGGCGTGTTCCGCCGCTTGCAGGTGTGGGTGACGCTGCTGATGGTGTCGATCGGTTTCGGCGGCCTGTTCGCGGTCTACACCTATGTCACGCCAACGCTGCTGGAAGTGACCAAGGTGTCGCCGGCGATGGTGCCGTTGCTGCTGGCGATGATGGGCATCGGCATGACGGTGGGGAATCTGGTCGGTGGCTGGTTTGCCGACCGCTCGCGCCTGTGGACGATCTTCGGCGCACTGGTGTGGAATGTGGCGGCGCTGACAGCGTTCTACTACACCAGCACCAACGTGTGGACGATGGCGCTGAACCTGTTCGCCATCGGCTGCGGCATTGCGGTCGCGCCAGCGGTGCAGACCCGTTTGATGGATGTGGCAGGCGATGCGCAGACTGTGGCTGCCGCGCTGAATCACTCTGCCTTCAACTTCGCCAATGCTGCCGGCGCCTGGTGCGGCGGGCTGGCGATCGCCCATGGCGCCAGCCTGCAATCGACCGGCCCGGTTGGGGCACTGCTGGCCGTGGGCGGCATCGTCGTACTGGGCGTATCCGTGCTGCTGGAACGGCGCGGCGCAGGCGCCCGCATGGCGCCTGCAACCGCTGGCTAGATCGCCTTTACTACAGCCTTACCACATGATGACGCGCTGTTCCGGCGGCAGGTACATCGGGTCGCCCGGCTTGATGTCGAACGCCTCGTAGAAGCCAGGCTGGTTCATCACCGTGCCCTTGGCGCGGAACTCGCCAGGCGAATGCGGATCGCTCTTGATCTGCGCAATCGCCGCTTCCGGACGCAGCTTGGCGCGCCACTTCTGCGCGAAGCCGATGTACAGGCGCTGCTCGCCGGTCAGGCCGTCGATCACTGGCGATGGCTTGCCGTCCAGCGAACGCTTGTAGGCGTTGTAGGTGATCGACAGGCCGGAGTTGTCGCCGATGTTTTCACCCAGCGTCAGCTCGCCGTTGATGTGGTAGCCCGGCACCGGGCTGTAGGCGCTGTACTGCTTGACCAGGCCGGCGGCGCGCGTCTTGAAGGCGGCGCGGTCTTCCGCCGTCCACCAGTTGCGCAGGCGGCCGTGCGAATCGTACTGGCTGCCCGAGTCATCAAACGCGTGGCTGATCTCGTGGCCGAAGGTGATGCCCAGCAGGCCGTAGTTGACTGCGTCCTCCGCTTTCACGTTGAAGAACGGCGGCTGCAGGATCGCAGCCGGAATGGTGATCGCGTTCAGCAGCGGGCTGTAGCTGGCGTTGACGGTTTGCGGCGTCATCGACCATTCATCGCGGTCCACCGGCTTGCCAAGTTTGTCCAGGTTGTTCTTGCGGCTCCACGCGCGCACGGCCTTGACGTTGGCGATCAGGTCATTCGGCTGGGTTTTCATGCTGCTGTAGTCGCGCCATTTTTCCGGATAAGCGATCTTCGGTTTCAGCGCGGCCAGCTTGGCCTGGGCTTCCTTCTTGGTCTCCGGGCCCATCCAGTCCAGCTTATCGATGCCGTCCTTGAACGAAGCGACGAAGTTGTTGAACATCTCCATCACGCGCGGCTTGGTTTCCGGCGGCAGATAGGTCTTCACATACAGCTTGCCGACCGCGTCGCTCAGCGAGGCATCGGTGAAGCGCAGCGCCAGCTGCCATTGCGGTTCGCTTTGCGGCACGCCGCGCAGCGCCGTGCCTTCAAAGGCAAAGTTTTGCTTGACGGTGGCGCTGTCCAGATACGCCGCATAACTGTCGATGATGCGCCAGCTGAAGTAGCTCTTCCATGCATCCAGCGGCACTTCGGCCAGCTGCTGCGACAGGCCAGTCAGGAAGCTCGGCTGGCGCACCACCGCCGACGAGGCTTTCGGCGCGTAGCCGGCCGCAGTAAAGTAAGCATTCCAGTCGAAAGCTGGCGCCAGCTCGCTGAACTTGGCGAAGTCGACGCGATTATAGGATTTGACCGGATCGCGCATCTGCACGCGCGTCCATTGCACCGAGGCCAGACGGGTTTCAATGTCCAGCACTTGCGCGGCGTGGGCGGCGGCGTTCTTGTCGCCGCTCAGCGTCAGCATGGTAGCGACGTGCTGCTGGTACTTGTCACGCAGGCCTTTCAGTTTGGCGTCGTCGTCCTTCAGGTAGTAGTCGCGGTCCGGCAGACCCAGGCCCGACTGGTTGATGCTGACGGTGTACTGCTCCGGGTTTTGCGCATCCGGCGACACGCCGGCCGAGAACGGCGTCTGTACGCCGCTGCCTTGCAGGTAGGCGAACAGCGCCGGCAGTTCCTTCTTGTCCTTGATGGCGGCGACACGGGCCAAGTCAGCGTGCAGCGGCTTGAAGCCGGCGGCGTTACGCGCCTTTTCGTTCATGAAGCTGGTGTACAGATCGGCGACCTTGTGGGTTTCGCTGCCCACCTTGCCCGGATTCTTGACGGTGGCGTCGATCAGCGCGCGCAGCTGGCCCTGGGCGATCTCGCGCAATTCAACATAGGTGCCCCAAGTCGACTTGTCGGCCGGGATCTCGGTGTTGCGCACCCAGATGCCATTGACGTAGCCGTAGAAATCATCCTGCGGACGCACCGAGGCGTCCAGGGTTTTCATGTCGATGCCGGACTCTTGCTGGGCATGCGATGGGGAGGAGAGGAGCAACAAGGCGCAGCAAGCGGCGCTGATGAGCGAACGTTTCACAGGCATTCCCTTATAGGAAAAACAATTACTTATTAAAAATCAGCATGTTACATGACTAAATCGGCACATCGCAACTTTATATTGTATAAAATATCCAAAGCCAAGTTATGATGGCTGCACACTCTCTACCCGATTAACGCAGCCCGAAGGAAACACATGAGCGACAATATTTTCACCGGCACCATTCCAGCCCTGATGACGCCTTGCAAGGCAGATCGCAGCCCTGACTTTGATGCCCTGGTCCGGAAAGCCCGCGAGCTGGTGGATGCCGGCATGAGCGCTGTAGTGTACTGCGGTTCGATGGGCGACTGGCCGCTGCTGAGCGAAGCGCAGCGCCAGGAAGGCGTGGCCCGCCTGGTGGCTGCCGGCGTGCCAACCATCGTCGGCACCGGCGCGGTGAATTCAAAGGAAGCGGTGTCGCACGCCGCGCACGCGGCCAAAGTGGGCGCGCAAGGCCTGATGGTGATCCCACGCCTGCTGTCGCGCGGCTCGTCGCCGGCGGCGCAGAAGGCGCACTTCTCGGCCATCCTGGAAGCCGCACCCAAGCTGCCGGCGGTGATCTACAACAGCCCGTACTACGGCTTCGCCACCCGCGCCGACCTGTTCTTTGAACTGCGCGCCAAGCATCCGAACCTGATCGGCTTCAAGGAATTCGGCGGCGCCGCCGACCTGCGCTATGCGGCCGAACACATCACCAGCCAGGATGACAACGTCACGCTGATGGTGGGCGTGGATACGCAAGTGTTCCATGGCTTCGTCAACTGCGGCGCGACTGGCGCCATCACCGGCATCGGCAATGCACTGCCGCGCGAAGTGCTGCACCTGGTTGCCCTGTCGCGCAAGGCGGCTGCGGGCGATGCGGTGGCGCGTCGCCAGGCGCGCGAGCTGGAAGCCGCGCTGCTGATGCTGTCGTCGTTTGACGAGGGCACCGACCTGGTGCTGTTCTACAAGTACCTGATGGTGCTGAACGGCGACACGGAATACACGCTGCACTTCAACGCCACCGACGAGTTGAGCGCCAGCCAGCGCCGCTACGCGGAAACCCAGTACGCGCTGTTCCGCACCTGGTACGCGGGCTGGTCGAAAGACGTGGCTGCGTGAAAGGCTTTGCCGTTACCACGGTAGCGGAGCAGGCGGCCGACGCCTTGCGCCGCAAGATCATGTCGGGCGAAGTGCCGGAAGGTTTTTCGCTGCGGCAGGATGCCCTCGCCGCCGAATTCGGCATCAGCCGGATTCCGGTGCGCGAGGCGCTGGTGCAGCTGGAGGGCGAGGGACTGGTGAAAATCGTCGCGCACAAGGGCGCGGTGGTGTCCGGATTGTCGCTCGATGAGATCAGCGAGCTGTTCATGCTGCGCAGCCTGCTGGAGCCGCTGCTACTGAAGAAATCCGCGCCGAGGCTGACGCAAGCAGACTACGCCGAACTCGACGCCATTCTGGCCGAATACAAAGTCGAACTGCACGCGCAGCACACGACGCGCTGGGGTGAACTCAACACCCGATTGCACGACGTATTGCTGTCACGCGCCGACCAGCCGCGCACTGCGGCCATCGTCGCCACACTGCTGCAACAAACCGACCGCTACACGCGCATGCAATTATCGCTGAGCGCCGACAGCATCAAGCAAGCACAGCAGGAACACGAAGAACTGGTCCACCTCTGCCGTACCAACAACGTACGCGCCGCCGCCGCACTGCTGAAGCGTCACATTGAACATGCCTGCAAGGACCTGGAGCAATTCATCCTCTCCCAGCGCCGCCCGTAGTGACCTGCGTCAAACGCGCGCCGCTTGCAGTTGTCATGACGAATGAACCTTAAGCGAACTGGGTGAAGTCCGGCTTGCGCTTCTGGAAGAAGGCCATGAAGGCTTCTTTGGCTTCCGGCGAGGACAGCATTTTCCCGAAGTGGATGTTTTCAGCGGCGATGGCTTCGCTGGTGGGCGCTTTGCGGGCGGCTTTCATCAGTTCTTTCGTGACGCGGATCGAGCTGGCTGGCAGCGCGACCAGTTTGGCGGCCTGGCCTTCGGCAAAGGCGCGCAGTTCGTCGACTGGCAGCACTTTCGAGATCAGGCCTATCTCCAGCGCTTCTTGCGCGCCGAAGGCTTCGCCCAGCATCAGCTTCTCGGCGGCGCGCGGGTAGCCGGCGATTTGCGTCAGCAGCAGGCTGGAGCCGAATTCAGGGCACAGGCCCAGCTGCACGAAGGGCATCGAGAATTTGGCGTTGTCGGCGGCGTAGACCAGGTCGCAATGCATCAGCAATGTGGTGCCGATGCCGACCGCGTTGCCGGCCACAGCGGCGACAACCGGTTTGGTGGCGCCGCTCAGTGCCATCATGAATTTGTAGACGGAACGGTCTTCAATCGCGCCGCTGGTCGGCGCATTTTTCATGAAGTCTTCCAGGTCGTTGCCGGCGGTGAAAATCTCTGGTTTGCCGACCAACAGGATGGCGCGCACGGCAGTGTCGGTTTCGGCGGCGGTCAGCGCATCGGCCATGGCCTGGTACATCGCGGCGGTGATCGCATTCTTGCGTTCCGGACGGTTGAATTCCAGCGTCAGGATGCCGTTGTCTATGCTGTTCAGAATTTCCATGTGTGTCTCCAAAATGAAAGGGCGCTGGGATGAACCTCAGCGCCCTTCTTTATCGCGTTATTGTGATTACACGCGCTCGATGATGCCGGCTGCGCCCATGCCTGCACCTACGCACATGGTGACCATGCCGTATTTCAGGTTGTTGCGACGCAGTGCGTGCACCACGGTGGCGGCACGGATCGCGCCGGTTGCGCCCAGCGGGTGACCCAGCGCAATCGCGCCGCCCATCGGGTTGACCTTGGCTGGGTCCAGGCCCAGATCGCCGATCACCGCCAATGCCTGCGCTGCAAACGCTTCGTTCAGTTCGATCCAGTCCAGTTGGTCCTGGGTGATGCCGGCGGCTTTCAGCGCTTCCGGAATCGCGAACTTAGGACCGATGCCCATGATTTCCGGCGGCACGCCTTTCACGGCGAACGACGAGAACTTGGCCAGCGGGGTCAGGTTGTGCTCTTTCAGGATCTTCTCGGAGACCACCAGCAGCGCACCAGCGCCGTCGGACATCTGCGAGCTGTTACCTGCGGTGACCGAACCTTTGGCAGCGAACACCGGCTTCAGCTTGCCCAGGGTTTCCAGGCTGGTTTCCGGACGCGCGCCTTCGTCGGTATCGACGGTGCGGGTTTTCACTTTGATCTCGCCGGTCGCCAGGTCTGGCGTGCGGGTGATGATCTCGACCGGGGTGGTCTCGTCCTTGAAGAAACCGGCTTGCTGCGCGGCGATGGCGCGGCGGTGCGATTCCACCGAGAACGCATCCTGCGCTTCGCGCGACACTTTCCATTGCTCGGCCACTTTCTCAGCGGTCAGGCCCATGCCATATGCCATGCCGACGTTTTCGTCGGTGAACATATTCAGGTTCATCGATGGATGGTGGCCCATCATCGGTACCATCGACATCGACTCCACGCCGCCAGCCAGCATCACATCGGCTTCGCCAACGCGGATGCGGTCAGCCGCCATCGCCAGGGCGGTGATGCCCGAAGCGCAGTAACGGTTGATGGTCACGCCGCCGACAGTCTTCGGCAGGCCGGCCAGCAGCACCGATTGACGGGCGATGTTGAAGCCCTGTTCCGCTTCCGGGAACGAGCAGCCGATGATGGCGTCGGTGATCAGCGCCGGGTCCAGGCCTGGCGCCTGTGCCAGTGCCGACTGGATCACGCGCACCAGCAGGTCGTCCGGGCGGGTTTTGTTGAACATGCCGCGCGGCGCCTTGCCGATCGGGGTGCGGGTCGCTGCGACGATGTATGCGTCTTGAACTTGTTTGCTCATTGTCTTATTCCTTAGTTGCGGACTGGCTTACCGGTTTGCAGCATGCCCATGATGCGCTCCTGGGTTTTCGGATGGTTCAGCAGCTCCAGGAAGGCTTTGCGTTCCATGTCCAGCAGCCACTGTTCGCTCACGAACGAACCCTGATCGATATCGCCACCGCTGACGATTTGCGCGATCATGTCGCCCAGCTTGAAGTCGTGCGCGGAGATGAAGCCACCGTCGCGCATATTGACCAGTTGCGCCTTGATGGTGCCCCAGCCGTAACGGCCGGTCACCTGGATCGGCGCTTTCAACGGCGCGCGGTAGCCCTTGTCGAACATGGCGCGCGCTTCGGTTTTGGCGACGTGCAGCAGTTCGTACGGGTTGAACACGATCACGTCGTCTTCTTTCAGGTAGCCCATCGCTTGCGCTTCCAGCGCCGATTTCGACACGTTGGCGGTGGCCGCGTTGGTGAAGCCGGTTTTCAGGAATTGCAGGATGTCGGTGCCCTTGGCTTCCTTGTAGGCGCGCGAGGCCGCCTCTTTCAGGCCGCCGCCGGCAGGGATCAGACCCACGCCCACTTCCACCAGGCCGATGTAGGACTCGATCGACGCCACGCGTTTCGACGCGTGCAGCGCCATTTCGCAGCCGCCGCCCAGCGCCAGGCCAGCTACCGCAGCCACTACCGGCACGTTCGAATATTTCATCGCCATGAAGGTGTCTTGCAGTTCCTTGATGATCGGGTCGACTGCTTTCGCGCCGCCGCTCATGAAGGCTGGCAGTGCCGATTGCAGGTCGGCGCCGGCCGAAAACGCGCCGCCATCGGCCGCGTCGGCAGCCCAGATCACCAGGCCCTTGAAGTTTTTCTCTGCTTCGGCCAGTGCTTTGCGGAAGCCGGCGATCACGCCTGGGCTGATCACGTGCAGCTTGGTTTTCATCGAGATCACCAGCACGTCGTCGCCCGAGTGCCACAGACGCACGTCGTCGTCTTCGTACACGGTGGTGCCTGCTTTGCGGCCATCCAGTTCGCCCGAACCCAGCACCGGCGCGCGGAATTCCTGGCGCTTGTACACGGCCAGATCCGAACGCGGGATGTAGGCATTGGCTTTCGGCGACCACGAACCTTCCGGAGTGTGCACGCCTTTTTCAGCGACCGGGCCTTCGAATACCCAGGCTGGCAGCGGTGCGCTGCTCAGCGCGTGGCCGGCGTCGATGTCTTCCTTGACCCACTGGGCCACTTGCGTCCAGCCGGATGCCTGCCAGGTTTCGAACGGGCCAACGGTCCAGCCGAAGCCCCAGCGCATGGCGAAGTCGATATCGCGCGCGTTGTCGGCGATGTCTTCCAGATGCACGGCGATGTAGTGGAAGGCATCGCGGAAGATCGCCCACAGGAACTGCGCCTGCGGGTTGGTCGATTCGCGCATCGCTTTCATCTTCTTGACCGGGTCCTTTTCTTTCAGGATACGGGCCACGATGTCAGCTGCCTTGGCGCCGCCTGGTACATATTCACCGGTGGCGAAGTCCAGGCGTTGAATTTCCTTGCCCACTTTTTTGTAGAAGCCGGCGCCGGTTTTCTGCCCCAGCGCGCCCTTCTCGACCAGCTTGGCCAGCACGGCCGGGGTCTTGTAGACGGCAGCGAACGGATCGTTCGGCAGGTAGTCCTGCATGGTCTTGATCACATGACCCATGGTATCCAGGCCGACCACGTCCGCAGTGCGGAAGGTACCCGACTTGGCGCGGCCCAGCTTGGCGCCGGTCAGATCATCGACCACGTCCACCGACAGGCCGAATTTTTCAGCTTCGTGGACGATGGCCAGGATGCCGAACACGCCCACGCGGTTGGCGATGAAGTTAGGCGTATCTTTGGCGCGTACCACGCCCTTGCCCAGGGTCGAGGTCAGGAAGCCTTCCAGCTGGTCGGCGATTTCTGGCTTGGTGTCCGGGGTCGGGATGATTTCCACCAGGTGCATATAGCGCGGCGGATTGAAGAAGTGCACGCCGCAGAAGCGTGCTTTCAGGTCCGCATCAAAGCCTTCGGCCAGCTTGCCGATCGACAGGCCCGAGGTATTCGAGGCGAAGATGGCGTTCGGCGCAATGTGCGGTGCGACTTTCTTGTACAGGTCATGTTTCCAGTCGAGGCGCTCGGCGATCGCTTCAATGATCAGGTCGCACTCGGCCAGCTTGGCCAGGTCGTCTTCGTAGTTGGCGACTTCGATCAGCGCAGCGTGTTCCTTGTTGCCCAGCGGCGCAGGCGACAGTTTTTTCAGGCCTTCGATGGCTTTCAGGACGATGCCGTTCTTCGGCGTACCTTCCTTGCCCGGCAGGTCGAACAGCACCACAGGCACTTTGGCGTTGACGCAATGCGCGGCGATCTGCGCACCCATCACGCCGGCGCCCAGCACGGCTACTTTTTTAACGATGAAATTGGTCATTGTCTTTTCCTCTTAGAACAGGTCTGCGTCGAGCGCCATCAGGTTGGCGGAGCCGGAACGCGCCTGGCGGATCAGGGTTGCGGTTTCTGGTTGCAGGCGGGCGAAGTAGAAGCGCGCGGTCGCCAGCTTGGTTTTGTAGAAGGTGTCGCTGCTGTCCTGTTTTTCCAGCGCGATCTTGGCCATTTGCGCGAAGAAGTAGCTGTACACCAGGTGGCCAACCACGCGCAGGTAAGGCACGGCGGCGGCGCCTACTTCATCGGCGTTCTGGAAGGCTTTCATGCCGATTTCCATGGTCAGCTTGGTGACTTTGTCGCCCAGGTCGCCCAGCGGGGTGATGAATTCGCTCAGGTTTTCATCCAGGCCGTTTTCTTCGACGAAGGATTTGATCTTCTCGCCGAACTTGCGCAGCTTGGCGCCGTTGTCGCCCAGGATTTTGCGGCCCAGCAGGTCCAGCGACTGCACGGTGTTGGTGCCTTCGTAGATCAGGTTGATACGCGCGTCACGCACATACTGCTCCATGCCCCACTCGCTGATGTAGCCGTGGCCGCCGTACACTTGCATGGCTTCCGAGGTGGCGATCCAGGCGTTGTCGGTGATGAAGGCCTTGATGATCGGGGTCAGCAGCGCGACTTCGTCGCCGGCTTCCTTGCGCACATCTTCGTCAGGGTGGTGCAGTTCGCGGTCGATCTGCAGCGCCACGTAAGAGGTGAAAGCGCGTGCGCCTTCAGCATAGGCACGGCCAGTCAGCAGCATGCGGCGCACGTCGGCGTGCACGATGATCGGATCGGCTGGTTTTTCCGGATTTTTCGGGCCGGTCAGCGAGCGCATCTGGATACGGTCTTTGGCGTACACCACGGCGTTCTGGTAAGCCACTTCGGTCAGGCCCAGCGACTGCATGCCCACGCCCAGGCGGGCGGCGTTCATGAACACGAACATCGCATTCAGGCCCTTGTTCGGCTGGCCGATGATCCAGCCCTTGGCGCCGTCCAGATTCATCTGGCAGGTCGAGTTGCCGTGGATGCCCATTTTTTCTTCGATCGCGCCGCAGGTGATCGGGTTGCGCTCGCCAACCGAACCGTCAGCGTTCGGCAGGAACTTCGGCACCAGGAACAGCGAGATGCCTTTCGAGCCTTCCGGTGCGTCCGGCACGCGGGCCAGCACCAGGTGCAGGATGTTTTCCGCCATATCGTGTTCGCCGGCCGAGATGAAGATCTTGTTGCCGGTGATCAGCCACGAGCCGTCTTCCTGTGGCAGCGCTTTCGAGCGCAGCATGCCCAGGTCGGTGCCGCAGTGCGGTTCGGTCAGGCACATGGTGCCGGTCCATTCGCCCGATACCAGTTTCGGCAGATAGGTTTTCTTTTGTTCGTCGGTGCCGTGTTCTTTCAGGCACTCGTAGGCGCCGTGCGACAGGCCAGGGTACATGGTCCAGGCCTGGTTGGCCGAGTTCAGCATCTCGTAGAACGAGTTGTTCATCACCACTGGCAGGCCTTGGCCGCCGTATTCAGGATCGCAGGCCAGCGCGGCCCAGCCGCCTTCAACGTACTGCTTGTAAGCTTCCTTGAAGCCTTTAGGAGTGGTCACCGACTTGGTCGCGCCATCGTAGTGGCAGCCTTCGCGGTCGCCGCTGTGGTTCAGCGGGAACAGCACTTCGGAGGTGAACTTGCCGCCCTCTTCCAGCACCTGGTTGATGATGTCGGCATCGATTTCCGAGTAGTTCGGCAGCGTTTTCAGTTCATCTTCCACCTTCAGCAGCTCGTGCAGAACGAATTGCATATCCCGGATTGGCGCGACGTATTGACCCATGGTTTTCTCCTGATGACTACTGTAGTTTGATTTGATTAATGCGAATTGACTGTCATGCGATACGTTTCGAGCACCCGCTCAAAGCCCTTGGCAGCCCGCTCCAGGCTGCCAGGGATGCGCAGGAAGCGGCCGTCGTGATGCAGGGCCAGGATCAGGCCGTACATCTCATAGACCAGCTGTTGCGGATCGGTGTCCGCTTTCAGGTCGCCGCATTCCACCGACTGCTTCACGCAGCGCAGCAGCGCGCCCTGCCAGGCCAGCACCATGGCCATCAATTCTTCGCGGATCGGACCTGGACGGTCGTCATACTCCACCGCGCCACTGATATAGATGCAGCCCGATGCCACCTCCACGCTGACGCGCTTGACCCAGCGCGCAAACATCGCCTGCAGGCGCTGAATGCCGCGTGGCTCTTTGACGCTGGGGAAGAACACTTCCTGTTCGAAACGATGGTGATACAGCTTCAGTACTTCCAACTGCAAATCTTCACGCGATCCGAAGTGCGCAAACACGCCGGATTTGCTCATGTTCATCTTATCTGCGAGCAATCCGATGGTCAGGCCTTCCAGACCGTCACGGCTGGCCAGGTCAAGCGCCATATCCAGGATTGCCGCACGGGTTAACTCGCCCTTGCGCATAAATTTAGTTAAAGTATTAATAAGATTACATCCCAAAGTAATTTTTTAAAATCTGGAGAAGGATTATTCTGCTCCAGTTAAATTTACTCTGTGTGAAAAGAATTGCGAACGCTCGTACTATTATCCACTTGAGAGTGAATGTCAAACAGTACCTTTAGAGGTGGCGTTCTATTGCTGCATAGCAGCAATGCAGGAGGGAGTAAGTTACAGCTTATCCAATTCGCGGCGGTCGCGTTTGGTCGGACGACCCTTGATGGTGGTGCCCGGCTCGCGGTACAAGCGGCGGTTTTCCGCCACGGCAGCGCGGCGCGCCACGCTGACATCGGTTTCTTCATACAGGTTGCGCGCCACCGGCGCCGGGCCGCGCACGTCAGACAGGCCCATTACGTCGACTTCCCACTGATCGGAGCCATTGTCGATTTCCAGCACGTCGCCAAGCTTGACGCTGCGCGCCGGCTTGACGCGATCGCCGTTGACGCTCACCCGGCCGCGATCAACCGCTACGCACGCCAGCGAGCGGGTTTTAAAGAAACGCGCTGCCCACAGCCATTTATCCAGTCGTACACCTTCGCTCACGCGTATTTCCCCACTGCGAACACCCGCATTAATAACTTGTAGAACACAAACGCAATCT
The DNA here is from genome assembly GCF_019219065.1 of Duganella sp. sic0402. Lineage (GTDB taxonomy): Bacteria > Pseudomonadota > Gammaproteobacteria > Burkholderiales > Burkholderiaceae_D > Rugamonas. Next base: position 207,599 of record NZ_JAHUWK010000010.1, read on the forward strand.
CATAGCCGATACGGCGCACATGGCCGACATGCTCGAAGTCATCATAAGTGATGACCTTGCCGTCGGCAATCGCGTCTTCGATATGCTTGCGCAAGCTCTGCGCAAACGCCGCGTCCTTGATCACCACATTGGCTTCCTGATTCAGGAACAGGCTCAGCCCGTCCACATTGCTGGAGCCGACCGTGGCCCAGTCGTCGTCGATGACCGCGACCTTGGCGTGCAGCTGCGTCTTGTGATATTCCACCACTTTGACGCCGGCCGCAAGCAGCTTCGGGTAGAAGGAGTGCGCCACCGCATCCTGCAGCCAGATTTCGCCGACCCCGATCAGCAGCACCACCTCGACGCCGCGCTCGGCTGCGGCGGTCAGCGCACGGCGGAACTTGCGGCTCGGTGCAAAATAGGGATTGGCCAGCAGCACGCTCTTGCGCGCCTGGCCCAGCGCCTTCAGGTAGGCACGCTGGATGGTATGCCGGTTGCGCAGGTTGTCGCGCACCACGAAGCCGGCTTGCACAGCGTGCGCGGCGGCGATCTTTTCCACCTTGCGCATGTCGCGGTACAGGCCGATGCGCTTGATGAGGCTGAGCTTGCCGAGGCGGCGCCATTGCGTGACCGCCTCCAGCTGGATTTCGGCCACCAGCGGGCCGCGCACCTGCACCGCGAAATCCCAGCGCGGCGACGACAACGCTTTGCTGTGATCGTAATCGCAGAACATATCGTCGTTGATATTGATGCCGCCGACGTAGGCGACGGCGCGGTCCGCCACGCAGATTTTGCGGTGGGTGCGGGTCACGCCGCGCTTGAACCAGGGATTGAAGCGGCGGTGTTCGACGCCGCCGGCGGTCAGCTCATCGTGCATGCTGTTGATCTGGCGGCGGCCGGTGCCCCACCAGTCGGTAATCACACGCACTTGCACGCCCCGCTGTGCGGCGCGTATCAGCGCGGCCACCACCAGCTTGCCGGTGTCGTCGCCGGCGAAGATATAGGTTTCAAAATAGACTTCATACTGCGCGGCGTCGATGGCGGCGATCAGCGCCGGGAAATAATCGGTGCCTGTGTGGAGCAGTGTGACTTCGTTATCGGCTAAAAAATTTACTGGGCGCATAGTTGGCGCTCACGCCAGCGTCAACGAGGCGACGATGGGAGCGTGGTCGGATAGCTTGGCCCAGAGACTACCATGCATGACCTCGGCCGCGTCAACCTTAAAGCCGCGCACATAAATCCGGTCGAGACGGAAAAATGGTAGCGCGGCCGGAAAAGTGCGCGCTGGAATGATGCTGCTCTTGCGGCGCAGCTTGCGCATGATTTCGCCCAGCGCGGTATTCGAGCCTTCGATCTCATCGAATGCCTCGACCACGCCGAGCGCGTTGTATAGCTCGTTGCTGAGGGTATTGCGCCAGTCATTGAAATCGCCGGCGATCACCACCGGTTCGCCATCCGGCGCGGTTTCCTTGACCGCGTTGATCAGCGCCTGCGTCTGGCGCCGGCGGCCGCTCTCGAACAGGCCCAGGTGAACCACATAGCAATGCACCGGTCCATGCGGGGTGTCCAGCACACAATGCAGGATGCCGCGCTGTTCGTAGGCGTGGTCGGATACATCGCGGTTCAGCTGGCTGGCGATGGGGAAAGCGCTCAGCAGCGCGTTGCCGTGGTGGCCGTGGTCATACACAGCGTTCATGCCATAGGCGGCGTGCAGGTGGCGCGACTCGCCAGCAAAATACTCATGCTGCGCTGCAGCGGGCCAATGCTTGTGGCCGAGATGCTCGGCGCCGTACCTGGCCGCCTTTAAATCGTGCTTGCCCTGCACTTCTTGCAAAAAAACCACATCCGCATCAAACATGCCGATGGCCTGCTTCAGCGCCAGCACACGCGGTTCCGCACGAATGCTGGAAACGCCCTTATGGATGTTATAGGTCGCAACACGGATCTTCATGCGACATATTCTACTCCCGCAACAGCAAACTCGACGTGCGCCGCCGCACATAGTCCCATCCGGGGATTTAGGTTTGCCGGGGCAGCTGGAGGATGGCTTCGGCGTTGGAGAAGGAGAAGCATTTGTCGGCGGCGGCCAGGTGGGGCAGCCAGATGTGGTCGACGTGCTCGCGCGGGCTGAGGGCGATGGGGATGTCGCGCGGTACTTCAACGCTGAAGACGTGCTCGGTGTTGTGGGTGACGCCAGGCGCGTAGCGGTGCCGCCAGACCGGGTAGATCTCGTAGACGTTGGACAGGCGCCAGTCGCGCAGCACAATGTGCTCGCCGTCGGCGACGATGCCGGTTTCCTCGAACAGTTCGCGCGTGGCGGTGGCCAGCAGCGGCTCATCCGGCGCGTCCAGCGAGCCGGTCACCGATTGCCAGTAGCCGCGATTGGCGGCACGCTCGATCAGCAGCACTTGCAGGTCGGCGGTGTGGATCACCACCAGCACCGATTCGGGAATCTTGTAAGGCTTGTTCATGGGCTCGATAAAAGAAAAGGCGCCGCAGCGCCTTTTCCATGGTACGACTTAGCCGGCTACTTTCGGCTCGACAGTGCGCAGACGGATGTGCAGCTCTTTCAACTGCTTCTCGTCGACTTCCGAAGGGGCTTGCGTCAGCAGATCCTGCGCGCGCTGGGTTTTCGGGAAGGCGATCACGTCGCGGATCGAATCCGACTTGGTCATCAGCGTGACGATACGGTCCAGGCCGAATGCCAGGCCGCCGTGCGGTGGCGCGCCGTATTGCAGCGCATCCAGCAGGAAGCCGAACTTCAGGCGGGCTTCGTCGGCGTCGATCTTCAGCGCGCGGAACACTTTCGACTGCACTTCTTCGCGGTGGATACGGATCGAACCGCCGCCCAGTTCCCAGCCGTTCAGCACCATGTCGTAGGCCTTGGCGATGCAGGCGCCCGGATTGGTTTCCAGCCAGTCTTCATGGCCATCTTTCGGCGCGGTGAACGGATGGTGGGTCGCGGTCCAGCGATCCGACTCTTCGTCGTATTCGAACATCGGGAAGTCGATCACCCACAATGGCGCCCAGACGTCGTCGAACAGGCCGGCAGCCTTGCCGAATTCCGAGTGGCCGATTTTCACGCGCAGTGCGCCGATGGCGTCATTCACGACTTTGGCTTTGTCCGCGCCGAAGAAGATCAGGTCGCCGTCTTCAGCGCCGGTCAGTTCCAGGATCTTGGCCAGGGTGGCGTCGTCAATGGTTTTGACGATAGGCGATTGCAGACCGTCACGGCCCTTGGCTTTTTCATTGACCTTGATGTAAGCCAGGCCTTTGGCGCCGTAGATGGCGACGAACTGGGTGTAAGCGTCGATTTCCGAACGCGGCATCGAACCGCCTTTTGGAACGCGCATACCGACCACACGGCCGTTCGGCAGGTTGGCGGCGGCGTTGAAGATCTTGAATTCCACATTTTTGACCACGTCGGTCAGTTCGGTAAATTGCAGCTTGACGCGCATGTCCGGCTTGTCCGAACCGTAGCTGCCCATCGCTTCGGCGAAGTCCATCACCGGGAACGGGTTAGGCAGGTCGACATCCATGGTGTTCTTGAACACTTTGCGTATCATGTCTTCGAACAGATCGCGGATTTCCTGTTCGGTCAGGAACGAGGTTTCGCAGTCGATCTGGGTGAATTCCGGCTGACGGTCGGCGCGCAGGTCTTCGTCGCGGAAGCACTTGGTGATCTGGTAGTAACGGTCGAAGTTGGCCACCATCAGCAGCTGCTTGAACAGCTGTGGCGATTGCGGCAGCGCGAAGAAGTTGCCGGCGTTGACGCGCGACGGCACCAGGTAGTCGCGCGCGCCTTCCGGGGTCGACTTGGTCAGCATCGGGGTTTCGATGTCGATGAAGCCCAGCTCGTCCAGATACTTACGCACTTCCATGGTCACCTTGTAGCGCAGGCGCAGATTGTTCTGCATCTGTGGACGGCGCAGGTCCAGCACGCGGTGGGTCAGGCGGGTGGTTTCCGACAGGTTGTCGTCGTCCAGCTGGAATGGCACGGCCACGGAGGCGTTCAGCACTTCCAGTTGCGAGCAGATGACTTCGATCTTGCCCGATTTCAGGTTGTTGTTGACGGTGCCGGCCAGGCGGTCCTTGACCACGCCGGTGACGCGCAGGCAGAACTCGTTACGCACGGCTTCGGCGGCCTTGAATACTTCAGCCTGTTCCGGATTGCAAACGATCTGCACCAGGCCTTCGCGGTCGCGCAGGTCGATGAAGATCACGCCGCCGTGGTCACGGCGACGATGTACCCAGCCGCACAGGCTGACGGTTTGGCCAAGCAGCGCTTCAGTGGTGAGGCCGCAGTAGTGAGTACGCATTGAGGACATGTTTATTTCTCGGTTCAGGTTAGGTTACTCAGTTAATCTTGGTGTCGTTCAGGACGATGGTTTTCGGCACGGCGTCTTCCGGCGCCACCACACCCATCGACACGATGTACTTCAGGGCCGCATCGACAGTCATGTCGAGTTCGACCACATCCTTTTTGGCCATCATCAGGAAAAAGCCCGAGGTCGGATTCGGCGTAGTCGGCACATACACGCTGACGTATTCGCCGATCAGGTGGTTCTTCACATCCCCGCCCGGCGCGCCGGTCAGGAAGGCGATGGTCCACGAATTCTGGTGCGGATACGGCACCAGCACGGCCTTGCGGAAGGCGTTGCCGGACGACGAGAACAGCGTGTCCGACACCTGCTTGACGCTGGAATACAGCGAGCTGACCACCGGAATCCGGGTCAGCAGCTTTTCCCACAGGCGCACCACATAATTGCCGACCAGGTTGTTGGTCAGCAGGCCGGTCAGGAACACGATGATGACGGTCAGCAAAGTGCCAAGGCCAGGGATATCGAAGCCGATCAGGGTACGCGGCTGCCAGCGTTCCGGCACGAACAGCAGGGACTGGTCCATGGTGCTGATCACCAGGTTCAGCACCCACGCGGTAATCGCCAGGGGAACCAGTATCAGCAAGCCGGTAATGAAATATTTACGCATCGATGTCCTTGGTAATGGATGGAGTGCTTCAGGTGTCGCTGGAGCCGCCCGATGGCGATGGCGTCGGGGCCGGAGCCGGCGCCGGCGCGTCGGATTTCGGACCGGTGGACGTACCGGTGGCTGGCGGCGTGCCGCCACGGAAATCGGTCACATACCAACCCGAACCTTTGAGCTGAAAACCAGCCGCAGTCAATTGCTTCTTAAACGACTCCTTGCCGCACGACGGGCAAACCGTCAATTGCGGGTCGGAAATCTTCTGCAAGACGTCCTTGGCAAAACCGCATGCTTCACAGCGGTACGCGTAGATCGGCATCTATTACTCCGCAAAAATCATCAAAACCCTGAATTATAAAGCCTTTTGCGGCCCTTCTGACTGTTTCCTGTGGCTAAGGCTGTGTTGCAGATCGATTTCATTGAGAAAATCTATTCGCATATTGTTGGAAAGCATGATTAAATGCCACTTAGCAAGCGCTGATTTCCCAATCCCTGAATCTACGCCTCGTTCGCCGTCCTGGACTTACGACGCTCTAACTCTTTGATTCTGTGGGAAATCTGATGAAAAACCACCTCTACGCCAGCATCCTGGCCAGCGCGCTGGCAGTCCCTGCCTTCGCTGCCGACACCCAATACGCCGCGCAATCGCCTGCAGAACCGCTGCATCGCCGCACCGTCCTGCTGGGCGTTGCGATTGTGCTCGGCCTGCAAGCGCTGCGCCATGCGCCTCGTCTGCCAGACCGCCGCGCCTATCAGCCTGGCGAATGATGACCTTGTCAGTAGGAGGCGCCATGAAACAGCTGTTTTTTCTGATACTTTGCACGGCGCTGTGGGGTACCAGCCCGGCCTGGGCGATGCGCGCCCATGATTACATCGACGCCGATCAGCGTACCAAAGTGACGTTGCCGGGCGAGCAAGACCCGCCTGTGCTCACACTGGAACGGCAGTTGCAGGCCAGCCATGCGATGGAGGCTGCCGAGGTTGCCGAAGCCGCGCTGCTGCCAACGCCGCAACAAACGCAAGCGGCAGCGGTGCGCCCGGTCGCCAGCCCGGTGCCGGAACCGTCTGGCGTGACCATGCTCGGGCTGGGCCTGCTGATGCTGTTTCTGATGCCGTACAAAAAGCGCACCGGCGAAGCCATCGCGCCGGACCCGGAGAAGCACTACACGCTATAAGCGGCGCCACACCATCCAGCGCTCCTTGCCGGCAAACACCGGTATCGAGCCGCTGACGGCAGCGTCGGCAATGCAGCTGAAGTCAGCCGCCAGCAGCGCATCGAGCTGCGCGCGGCTGATACCGAACGGCGGCCCCTTGGGCGCATCGTCAAAGAAGAAATAGCCGGCCAGCAGCGCGCCTGGCGCCAGCAACTCCGCCCAGCGTGCCGCGACTTGCGGCCACATGGCGCGCGGCATGGCACACAGGAAGGCACGCTCGTAAATCAGTTGCAGCGGCCGCGCCGGCTGCCACAGGAAAAAATCCGCTTGGTTCACACGCTCCGCATGCGGACCCGCCAGCGTCTTGCCCAGCGCCACGGCGGCCGGCGAGAAATCAATCGCGGTGGCGTCCCAGCCCTGCTCCGCCAGGAAGGCCAGCTCGTAGGCCGAGCCGCAACCGGGGATCAAGGTGACCAGCGGCGCGCTGGCAGCGGCGAAGCCGCGCAAAGCCTGCGGCACGCCGCCCTGGTCCCATGGCGTGAAGCTGCGTTCGAAGCGTTCATCCCAGAACGCCGGCAACTGCGGATCACGCTGCAGGAAGTCCGCCATCGCCGTTACAGCAGATGATGGAAGCGCAGATAGAACTCATAGCCGGCGTAGCCCAGCGCCACCGCAACGGCGCTGTAGATCACCACGCCCAGCAGGCGATTGGTGCGCTGCTGTTCGATCACCAGCGCGCGGATCAGCTCGGTATTGTCGTTGGGCTTTTCCGCGTGCCGTTCCAGCGCCTGATGCATCAGCCGTGGCAGTTGCGGGAAGATGTGGGCGTAGCGCGGCGCCTCGGCCTTCAGGCGCTGCATAAAGCCTTTGATGCCGACCTGGTCGGCCATCCAGTTTTCCAGATAGGGCTTGGCGGTCTTCCACAGGTCCAGGTCGGGATCAAGCTGGCGGCCCAGGCCTTCGATATTCAGCAGGGTTTTTTGCAACAGCACCAGCTGCGGCTGCACTTCTACATTGAAGCGGCGCGAAGTCTGGAACAGGCGCAGCAGGATCTGGCCGAAGGAGATGTCTTTCAGCGGCCGGTCGAAGATCGGCTCGCAGCAGGCGCGCACCGCCGATTCCAGCTCGTCGACGCGGGTTTCCTTGGGCGCCCAGCCGGATTCGATGTGCGCCTCGGCCACCCGCTTGTAATCGCGGCGGAAGAAGGCCAGGAAGTTCTGCGACAGGTAATCCTTGTCGAAATCGGTCAGCGTGCCGACGATGCCGAAGTCCAGCGCGATATAGCGGCCAAAAGTTTCCGGCTCGACCGACACCAGGATGTTCCCAGGGTGCATGTCAGCATGAAAGAACCCGTCGCGGAACACCTGCGTGAAGAAGATTTCCACGCCGTCGCTGGACAGCTTTTTCAGGTCCACGCCCGCCGCTTCCAGGCGGTCGATCTGCGACACCGGAATGCCGTGCATGCGCTCCATGACGATCACGCTGGACGAGCAATAGTCCCAGTGCATTTCCGGCACCAGCAGCAGATTCGATTCAGCGAAGTTGCGGCGCAGCTGGCTGGCGTTGGCCGCTTCGCGCATCAGGTCCAGCTCGTCGTGCAGGTATTTATCGAACTCGGCCACCACTTCGCGCGGCTTGAGGCGCTTGCTGTCGGCCCACAGATTGCTGATCCATTCTGCCGCCACATGCATCAGGGCGACGTCGTCGTCGATGGTCTTCTTCATGCCCGGACGCAGTACCTTGACCGCCACCTGGCGGCCATCCTTCAGCGTGGCGAAGTGCACTTGCGCGATCGAGGCCGAGGCCACCGGATTGCGCTCGAAGGTGGCGAACAGCTGGTCCGGATGCGCGCCCAGCGATTTGCGGATCTGCGCAATTGCCAGATCGGGATCGAACGGCGGCACGCGGTCCTGCAGGTGCGCCAGCTCGATCTGCAAATCCGGCGGAATCAGGTCGCTGCGGGTGGACAGCACCTGGCCAAACTTGACGAAGATAGGCCCCAGCTCTTCCAGCGCCATGCGCAGCCGCACGCCGCGCGGCGACGACAGGTCGCGCCAGAAGAAGACGGTGTCGATCAGTTTGGTGATGCGCGGCTTTTTCAAGCCGGAGATGGCGATTTCGTCGAGGCCGTAACGCACCGATACCCGCAGAATTTTCAGCAGGCGCAAAAATTTCAGCATCATTGGGTTCCCAGTTTCTGTTCCAGCTTGGCCAGGCGCTTGGCGGCGCGTTCGACGTCATCGCGCAGGCGCATCACATCGGCCGAGTATGCCTCTACCGTTTGCGGGCGCACCAGCACCTGTTTTTCATCGAGCAGGAATTCGGCGACGTTTTCCGCCAGTTTCTGATGGCCGCTGCGGACCGCCTGAAACGCGGCTTTGGCGCCTGACACGGCACGCACGGCGGCAATCGGGCCGATCACTTTTTCCAGGTCGTGCTCGGCTTCCCAGCGCAGCGATTTGCTGAGGCTGGAGATGGCGTTGGCGAATTCGGCATCGCCTTCGATTTGCACGTAGGAGAAGGCGCGATCAGGGTTTTGCGCGATCAGCGGCAGGTCCGACAGCTTGACGCGGATGGTGACGCGGGCCGCCTCGTCGGCGGGCGCCGGTTCCAGGTAGCCGTCCGCCATCACGCGCAGGCGCAGCGCGACCGAGCCGGCGTCGATGGCGGCGGTCTTGCCGGCGTGACGCTGCAACTCCTGGCGCGCCCACGGCTCCTGCGCCAGCAAATGATTGATGGCGGCGCTGGCCGGCGCCGCGGAAAAACTGCCTGGATTAAGTGAAATCATGTTTTAGCTGTAGAAAAACAAAACCGCCCGAGAACGGGCGGCCTTGATCTTACCAGTTTTACCAGCAGAAGCTGTTTTGCTTAAGCGAGCTGTTGAATACCACCCAGCAGCCAGCCGCTCGAACCGTTGACCGGTTTCACCAGGTTCCACACTTCGTGGTATGGCTCGGCCAGGGCATCGGCCGCAGGCTTGATCATGCCGGTGAACTTGACGCTGGCCAGGTACTCGGTGTCGGTGGTTTCGATGCCCAGCAGTTCGGCGTCGATGCTGACCACATCGGTGTAATCAGCCTGGGTGCGCTCGCTGATCTGCATGCGCATCTCGGCAAACACTTCCGGCGTGGTGAATTCACGGATGTCCGCCACATCGCCCTTGTCCCATGCCGCTTGCAGGCGGATGAAGTTGCTCTTGGCAACGCGCAGGAAGCTGGCCTGGTCGAAGTCGGCAGGCACGCCCCACTGGGTGTGCGCTTGCTGCACCGGCGCGGCGGCTGGCTGCAGGCGCGAACCGATTTCAGGCGTCGCCGAACCGCTTTGCTGCGGCATCGAGTAGACGTTCTGGTTACCGCCGAAAGCCGACGGCGCGGCAGCGCGTGGCGCCGGCTGCGACTTGCTGCGGATCAGGCGGAAGATGAAGTACACCACGCCAGCCAGCAGCGCGATCATGATGATCGAACCAATGGCGCCACCCAGTGCGCCACCCAGGCCGAAGTGCGAGAACAGCGCGCCCAGGCCGAGGCCCAGCAGTGCGCCGCCCAGAATGCCCTTCCATGGGCTAGGCTTCGGTGCGGCAGCCGGCGGCGTGTTAGGCGCCTGGTTAGGCTGGGCCTGACGTGGCGCTTGCTGCGGCGCAGGTTGCGCTGGCATGCGATTGACGCTTTGCGACTGGCGGCCGATCGATTTGCCGCCGCCGGCTGGGCGCGCTTCGACCAGGGTCGAAACGGCCATGGTGGCGATCATGGCGCCAACCAGAATTTTTTTCAGATTCATTGTGTTCTCTCTCTTCCGTGATTACATTTTGATACCGGTGTGCAAAGCGGCCACACCTGCCGTCAGGTTGTAATACGTTACCCGTTCCAGGCCCGCATCTTCCAACATGGTCTTCAGCGTTTCCTGGTCCGGGTGCATACGGATGGATTCAGCCAGGTAACGGTAGCTCTCGGCGTCGCCGGCGATTTTCTGCCCCATCCATGGCAGCACCTTGAACGAGTACAGATCGTATGGTTTTTGCAGCGGTTCGGCTACTTTCGAGAATTCCAGCACCAGCAGCTTGCCGCCCGGTTTCAGCACGCGGCGCATTTCTTTCAGCGCCTGGTCCTTGTGCGTCATGTTGCGCAGGCCGAAGGCGACGCTGACACGGTCAAAATAGTTGTCGGGGAATGGCAGTTTTTCTGCGTCACACAGCAAAGTTGGGGTCATCAGGCCGCGATTCAAGAGGCGATCGCGCCCCACGCGCAGCATCGATTCGTTGATGTCGGTCAGCCACACTTCGCCGGTCGGGCCGGCCTGCTTGGCAAATACCTTGGCCAGATCGCCGGTGCCGCCAGCGATGTCCAGGCATTTGAAACCCGGACGCACGGCCGCATTGGCGATGGTGAAGATCTTCCAGACACGGTGCAGGCCAGCCGACATGACGTCGTTCATGATGTCGTACTTGGCGGCGACAGAATGGAAAACCTTGGCAACTTCGCGGACTTTGTCGTCTTCCGCGACGGTTTTGTAACCGAAGTGAGTGGTATTGGTCATGTTATGCAGGCCTGTTAGTTTGCCAGCATTATACAAGCTGAAAGTCTTAGAAGGTCCTTAAGACTACTGTGGCGGCAGGTGGCGCCATTCCAATCCCACAGCGTTGCGTTTGGAGAAGCCTTTCCACTCGTCATTGGACTGCTGCGTGAGTTGCAAATAGCTCTGCAAAGGCTGCTGTTTCAGCTGGATGCCGAGGAAGGCCGTCACAAAGTGCTGGTTGATATTGTTGATGCGGCGGCTGTCCCATACTGGCTCGGAATAGGACTGGAAATCGTCGAAATTGCTGAAATGCGCCGGCGACGGCGGATTCGGCGCCGAGTTGTGGCGGCCGCCGACATAGGTCAGCAGGTAGCGGTCGGCGTTGACGGTCTTTTGAAATAGTTGCAACACACCTTCCTGATAGCCGGCCACGTCATCCTGGTCGCCGGTGATGAACAGCGTTGGCGTGCGCACGCCGGCCAGGCCTGCATCGTCCCACACCTTGTAATTGGCGCCCCATGGGGCGAACGCCACTACCGCCTTGATGCGCTGGTCGCGCGCGGCCGCGTATGCCGGATTGCCCTGCTGGTTGATCGCCAGCTTGCCGCCAGGAACAAACGCGGCTGCTGCGGCGCCCACGCCGGCGCCAACCGTGTTCAGCGCGCCGTAGCCGCCCATCGAGTAGCCGACCAGCGCGGTATTGTCGGCATCCACCAGGCCGGCCAGGAAGCTGCCGCTGCCCGGTTTGGCCCAGGCGGCGACGCTGTTCAGCACAAACAGGTCGTCCAGGCGGCGGTTCAGCAGCGTGCTGGCAAAGCCGGCCTTGTCGGCGCGGGTTGATTCCGGATGGTCGATGGCGACCACCACGTAGCCTTTTGAGGCCAGGTTTTCGGTCAGATAGCTCATCTGCAAGCGTGACCCCGGATAGCCGTGCGAGATAATCACTAACGGGTAGCGCGTGCCAGCCACCGGCGACGCATCGCGTGCGGCGCGGCCGTTGAACTGGAACGGCGTGTTGGGACGCTTGGGATCATTCGGGCCGGAGCCCAGCACGTCGGTGTAGACGGTATGCTCCTTCTGCCCTTCCGCCAGGCGCGCCGGATACCATACCTCCAGCGTCAGCTTGCGCGCATAGCGCGGATTCGGCTGCTCGGCGCTGTAGCGCAAGACATCGAGTTGGTCTTTGTTTTCCGCCACCAGCGTGCGCACGCCGACCAGCAACGCACCGCGCGCTGCCAGCTCTGGCGCATCCGGCCGGAAGTCGCCGTAGTACTCCTGCGCACCCACATCACCGGCGACCAGCGCCGCAACCAACACCAACATCTTGCCCAGCATACGCTCTCCTATAAGCCCAAGTGTGAACGCAAGGTGCTCCCTGCGTAAGCGGTGCGGAACAAACCGCGCCGTTGCAACTCGGGTATCACCAGCGTCAGAAAATCATCCAGTCCACCAGGCAGCGCCGGCGACATGAAATTGAAGCCGTCCGCCGCCCCCTGCTCAAACCACTCCTGCATCTGATCCGCCACCACCTCCGCCGTGCCAACCACAGTGAAGTGGCCACGGCCGCCGGCGATACGTTCGTACAGCTGGCGTATCGTCAAGTTCTCGCCTTGCGCCAGCGCGGTCAGCAACTGCTGACGGCTACGCTGGCCATCCTGCGTTTCCGGCAATTCCGGCAGCGGCCCGTCGAGCGGATAACCGGACAGGTCGAAGTTACCGATCATACGCCCCAGCAACGCCAGGCCCGCCTTAGGCTCGATCAGCGATTGCAGCTGCGCGAATTTCTCATCCGCCTCCGCCTGCGTGCGGCCCACCACCGCGAATAATCCAGGCAGGATCTTCAGCGACTCGGGCTTGCGGCCCTTGTCGGCCACCCGCTGCTTCAGATCGCGGTAGAAGTCCTGCGCCTTGACCAGCGACGGCTGCGCGGTGAACACCACTTCTGCTGTTGCCGCCGCCAGATCGCGGCCGGTTTCCGAACTGCCGGCTTGCACCACCACCGGCCGTCCTTGCGGGCTGCGCACCACGTTCAGCGGTCCCTTCACGGCAAAGTGATCGCCGCGATGATTCAGCGTGTGCAGCTTGGCCGGATCGTAAGGTAGTTCACCGCTTTTATCGTCCAGCAGCGCATCGGGGTCCCAACTATTCCACAGTCCTGTGACAACCTGATGAAATTCCCGCGCCCGCGCATAGCGGTCGGCGTGCGCGACGTGCTGCTCGCGGCCGAAGTTGGCGGCTTCCGCCGCATTGTCCGAGGTGACCAGATTCCAGCCTGCGCGGCCATCCGACAGCAGATCCAGCGAGGCAAACTGGCGTGCCACCGTGTATGGCTCGTTGTAGGTGGTGGTGGCGGTGCCGACCAGGCCGATCTTCTCGGTCGACGCGGCCAGCGCCGACAGCAGCGTCAAAGGCTCCAGCGATGGCGCGCCGGTGAGCGCCACGCTGTCGGCAAAGAATACCGCGTCCAGGCAGGCCCGCTCGGCCGACCGCACCTGCTCGCGAAACACCTTGAAAGGATTCGACAGCAGGTCGGTGTCAGGATGCCGCCACGCCGCGACGTGGTGGCCATAGCGCATCATGAATGCGCCGATACTCATTTGCCGCGACATCAGAACTCCTTGCGCGCGGTGATGCCGAAGTAGCGCTCATCATCACGCGGCACGGCGCGGGTAACGTAGCCGGTCGAGGTCACCAGATTGGTGGCGTACGATTTGTTGGCCAGGTTCTTGCCCACCAGCGCGACGCGCCAGCCGCCTATCGGCGACGACAAGGCGATGCCCGCATTCACCACTCCATACGCGCCCTGGATGGCATCCGGCGACTGGAACAGGTCGTATTGCGTTTTCGCCTGCCAGCTGTAGTCGGCCGACAGGTCGACGATCAGGCCATTCTCCAGCGGCAGCGCGTAATTGGCGCGGGTGAAGGACTTCCACTTCGGCGAGAACGGCAGCGGCTTGCCATTCAGGTTGCACGAGGCAGCGGCCGCAGGCGGGCAGTTGAAGGCGTCGATGGTCGCATCGGTATAGGCCAGCGAAGTGCTCAGCGTCAGCGCGCGGGTTGGACGCGCATTGATATCCAGCTCCACACCCTTGGTCGAGACATCACCGGCGTTAATCAGGCGGGTGACCACGGCGCCGGCCACGGTGTCGTAGAAGTTGGCCTGGTAGTTATCGTACTTGGTACTGAATACGGCCAGGTTGGCGGTCAGCTTGCGGTCGAAGGCGCTGGCTTTCAGGCCCAGCTCAAACGAATCCGAGGTCTCTGGTTTCAGCGCCAGCGTGTCGCGGCTCAGCATATTGAAGAACACATTGTAGGCTGGGCCTTTATAGCCGCGCGAGTACGTGGCGTAGCTGGTCACGTCACGCGACAGATCGTATTGCAGGCCGACGCGACCCGAATAGCCGTCTTCGCTGGTCGATCCGGCGTTCTGCACCGCAGGCTGCACGCCGGCGAAGGCCACCGTCTGCGTCGAAGTGCGTTTATGGTCATACGACAGCTCGTCCTTGGTCCAGCGCGCGCCGGCGATGGCACGCCATACTGGCGAGAAGTTCAGCGTGCTTTCGCCGAATAGCGAATAGCTGTCGCTCTTCACGCCGTAGTCGGCGCGGCCGGAATTGATCGCCGCACCGTTGTTGACGATGCGCTGATAGGTCTCGCGGTCCTTGCCGTGCAGGTAGTAGGCACCAACCACGTAATCGGCGAACTCGCCTTTCGGCGACGCCAGGCGCAGCTCTTGCGAAGCCTGGCTGAACTCCACCGTGCCGATGTCGCGCGTGGCCGGGAAGGCTGCGGTAATGCGCGCCGCTTCGGCCGCATTGCCGATCGCCGAGGTGCTGGTGTATTGGGTGTTGTCCCAATCGCGCACGGCGGTGATGGAGGTCAGCGTGTAGCCGTTGAAGCGATAGTCGACCTGCGCCGACAGGCCTTTGTTCTTGTCGCGGATGTCGCTCGGGATGTCCGCGTTGACCTGGCGGTTCTCGATGCCAGCCACCACCGGTGCGATACCGGCGTTGAACGCCGCAGCAGTCGATTTGTAGGCGGTGAAGGTCGGCGAGGAATTCGAGCGCAGATAGTCAGCGATCAGCGCGATATCCAGATCCTTGTTCGGCGTGATGTCGACGCGGCCACGCACGCCTTTGCGGTCGTAGCCATTCAGGTCACCGCCGCCGGCATGGACGTTCTTCACATTGCCGTCATAGTCCGCGTACAGCGCGGTGACGGAAGCCGCCACCACGCCAGGGTTGATGGCGCCGGAGATGCCGGCACGCACGCGCTTCTCGTTGCCTTCGTACCAGGACGCATCGACAAAGCCCGTCGTCTCTTGCGACGATTTGCGGCCGATTACGTTCAGCACGCCGGACGAGGCGTTCTTGCCGAACAGCGTACCTTGCGGGCCGCGCAGGATTTCAATGTGCTCGATGTCCAGCAGGTCCAGCGTAGCCTGTCCGGGACGTGCATACACCACGCCATCCACCACGGTCGATACGGTCGGCTCTACGCCCGGCGAGGTCGAGATCGTACCGATGCCGCGCACGAAGATGGTCGTATCCTTGTTGCCGCCCTGCTGGCGGAACGTCACGCTTGGCACTTCCTGCACGATGGTGTCGATGCTGGTGCGGTTGGCGTTGTTCAGCGCATCGCCATCCAGCACCGATACGGCAACCGGCACGGATTGCAGCGAGGCGTTGCGGCGCGTAGCGTTGACAGTCACGCTAGGCACAGAAGCGCTTTCCTCGCGGTCCTTGATAGGCGAATTTTCAGCTTCCGCCGCATTCGCATACGCGGCGTTGACCAGCCAAGCACCGATGGTCAGTGCGCCCACAATTTTCTTATTGCTCTTCATATTCTGATCCCTTGATTTGAAAGCGCTGCTTGCGCCATATGCGGAAAACCTGCTTTGATCGTCGAAGAACCAGCTTAGTGACCGCCAGGTGCTTCGCTACAATTCAGTGGTACCGGTACCCTTTTTTTAGTGTCGTGGCGGCCCGGATTGAAGTCAAAGAATTAAAAAAATCATCGATATGTCTTTTCAGAATATGCATTCATGAGTGAACCAACAGCACCACGCAAACGCCGGGGATCGGGCCGCGCCACCATTCACGATGTGGCGCGCCTGGCGCAAGTGGGATCGATTACAGCATCGCGCTATTTCAGCGAACCAGGACGGGTAGGCGCCGAACGCAGCGTGCGCATTGCGGCGGCGGCCAAGCAGCTGGGCTACGTTCCCAACCTGGCCGCCAGCGGCCTCGCGTCGGCGCATGGCCGGGTGGTGGGCATGGTGATACCGAATATCTCCGGGCCGATCTTTGCCCACACCATCCAGACCTTCAGCGACACGCTGAACCGCCACGGCTATCAGCTGCTGCTGGCCTCCAGCTATTTTTCTGCGGCAAAGGAAGAAAGCGCGGTGCGTGCCTTCCTCGGCTGGAAGCCGGCCGCGCTGGCGGTGGTGGGCCGCTTCCATAACCGCGCGACCGAGAAGCTGTTATCGACGGCGGGCATTCCGGTGGTGGAGACGTGGGACTACCAGCCGAAGCGCAAGCCAATACAAGTCGGCTACTCCAACAACGCGGTCGGCGAGCAGGCGGCGCGCTATTTGTACGGCAAAGGATATCGCCGCATCGCATTTGTGCAGAACAGCCTGGCCGGCGACTTGAGCGCGGTGGACCGCAGCGACGGCTATGAGGCAGTGATGCGCGAGCAGGGCTTGGAGCCGATCATCTATGTCCCCACTGCCGAGGCGCCGTTCGACGCCGGCAAGCAGGCGATTGAAGCGCTGGCGTTAGCGCCGCCGCGCCGCACGCGGCCAGTTGAAGCCATCATCTTCGCCAACGACAACTTGGCGGCGGGCGCTCTGCTGGCTGGCCATCGCGCTGGACTGAAGATACCCGAGCAATGTGCGATTGTCGGTTTTGGCGATTACGCTTTCTCGCAACTGCTGCTGCCCAGCCTGACAACGATACGCCCGCCCGGACGCGAGATCGGCGAGATCGCCGCGCTCCGTATCCTGGAACAACTGGGCGTACTGCCCGCCTCCGGTCAGGAGGCGCGCCTGAATCTGCTGGCCTGTGAATTGATAGAGCGCGAGAGCGCATAAGGACGACTTATGAAGAAATGGATTTGCCTGTTGCTGGCCCTGCCCTTGCTGGCGCAGGCGGTGGAGATCAAGATCGGTTTTCAGAAAAGTGCTGGCTTGCTCAGCATGATGAAGACGCAAGGGGCATTGGAGAAATCGCTGCCCGGCCATACCATCAAGTGGATCGAGTTCCCTGCCGGGCCGCAGATGCTGGAGGCGCTGAACGCTGGCAGCATCGATTTCGGCAGCACGGGCGCGCCGCCGCCGGTGTTTGCGCAGGCGGGTGGCGTCGATCTGCTGTACGTGGGTGCGGAGCCGGCGCCGGTGAACAGCGAGGCGATCATCGTGCCCAAGGAGTCGAAGATTCGCGCGGTTGCTGACTTGAAGGGCAAGCGCGTGGCATTTCAAAAGGGTTCCGGTTCGCACTTCCTGCTGGCTTCGGCCTTGCAGAAAGCTGGCTTGAAGTTCAGCGACATCACGCCGATTTACCTGTCGCCATCGGATGCTCGGGCGGCGTTTGCCAGCGGCGGAATTGATGCGTGGGTGGTGTGGGACCCGTATCTGGCGTCGGCGCAGAAGGCGTATCAGGCGCGCTTGCTGGCTGACTATACCGGGCTACCGCTGGCGAACGGCTTCTATCTGGCGTCGAGCAAGTTTGTGAAGGCTGCACCGCAGCTGGTGTCGGCGTTGCTGGAGCAGGTGAAGTTGACGGGCAAGTGGGCCAGCGAGCATCAGCAGGAAGTCAGCACTTTGTTGACGCAGCAGACCGGCGTGCCGGCCGACATCGTCGCCACCTGGATGGGCCGCTCGCGCTTCGGCGCGACACCGGTGACGCCGGAGATCGTCGCCAACCAGCAGCGTGTGGCCGACCTGTTCTACCAGCAGAAACTGATCCCCAAATCAGTCGACATCGCCAGCCGCGTCTGGGCCTGGCAACCGAAGTAAGTTTGATCCATCTAAAGCCCCCGCCCGCTGAGCCGCCTACGCTGGCAGTTCAGCCAGCGAGGGCATCATGCACACCATCTACGTAGAAACATCCATCATCTGTCATCTGACAGACCCGCCAAGCAACAATCCCATCACCCGTGCCTGCCAGCAACTCACCCAACTCTGGTGGCACACCCGCTGCGATCCGCAATATGCTTTCGTCTCGGAGCATGTGCGCAACGAAATCAAAAGCGGCGATCCGCTACGAGCGATCCAACGTCTACGAACTTTAGAGAACCTTGTGTCCTATCCGGTCGATCCAAGAATGACGAAGATTGAGGAACTTTTATTATTTGGGGGTGGTCTAACAGCCAAAGCCGGTTGGGCCGCAGCGCATATTGCCTGCGCAGCCTTTCATCAATGCGAAATTCTGACGACCTGGAACTGCGAAAGTATCGCAAATGCCCAAAATTTAACACTGCTGCGCATGCTTGTTGATGAAAGTGGCTACCTTTTGCCTGAAGTGGTCACACCTTTTGAGCTAATGGAGAATAGCTATGAAACTTTGTGGCGTGGAAATCCCACCTGACATTGAAATCCCACCTTTAGATCCAGCAACCAAGGCGGAGCTTGACGAGATACACGAAGCCATCATTCGCAGGTACGACAGACTTTACCCTCAACGCATGCAAGATATCGGTAAGCCGCTAACATTCAGCGTTGAAGGACTGCGCAAGCTGCCGCCCTGGTCACGAACCCGGGTGCTGTATCTCTTGAGGGATCAGGTGACGAATTAGCTCTTGCAGCCGCAGCCACCGCTGCCGCAACCGCCGCCGCTTTTTGGCGCCGCTGTCGATGGGCCGGTCAGGGACATGCCGGTCTCGCGGCCGCTGTCGCCTTCAAAGCCGGAAGCGTGCAGGCGGTCCATATAGCCTGACCACAGCACATCTTTCTGGCTGCCCAGCTTATACAGGTATTCCCAGGTGAAGATGCCAGTGTTGTGGCCATCGCTGAACGTCGGCTGCACCGCGTAGTTGCCAACCGGCTCAATGCCGGCAATGCCCACTTCACGCTTGCCTACCTGTAGCACTTCCTGCCCTGGACCATGCCCCATCACCTCCGCCGACGGCGAATACACGCGCAACAGCTCGAACGGAATCGAAAACGACGCACCGTCGTCAAATTCAACATCCAATACGCGGGATTTATTGTGGACCGTCAGGCCGGTAGGGACAGGTTTGCTCATAATGCTTTCACTTTCTCGACGATGGCCGCGTGCAATGCAGGCAACAGCGCGCGACGCGCCGCCAGCACCTCCGCCGACGAAACGCGCTGCGCCACAGCCCAGGTCGGGTTGGGGAAATGCGCATCATCGCGGTAACGCGGGATAACGTGCCAATGCACGTGCGGCGTCATATTACCAAAACTGGCCAGATTGATTTTTTCCGGCGCCATTACATCCCGCTGGGCCGACTCCACCGCCCACACCACGTCCATCACACGCACGCGGTCAGCGGCCGGCAGATCGGTCATCTCTTTCACGTGCGCATTCCACACCACGCGCGTGAAGCCCGGATACTCAGCCTCCTCCACGGCGATCACCGACACACGGTCATCGCCCCAGACTAACGCGGCCCCTGGAGCAGCAAGCAGATTGCACAGATCGCAAGCCATGATTACACCAGCACCCGCTCAATGCCGCCATCATTGGCGCGCTTTACATAGTCCGGCATCCAGTTGTCGCCCAGCAGATGCTTGGCGATTTCCACCACGATGTAATCGGCGGTGGTCCCGGCATCCTCACTGTAGCGCGACACGCCGCCCAGACAGGCCGGGCAGCTGGTCAGAATCTTCACTTCGCCGTCGAAGCCATCCGCGCGCAGCTTGTCGGCACCCTTGATGACTTCCTCTTCCTTGCGGAAGCGCACCTGCGTCGAAATATCCGGACGCGCCACCATCAGCGTGCCGGAGTCACCGCAGCAGCGGTCGTTCTTCTCGATCTTGACATTATCGTGGGTAGCGATCAGGCCGTTGACGGTCTTAGTCGCCTCCTGCAACTTCATCGGCGTGTGGCAAGGCTCGTGGTACATATAGCGCGTACCGGTCACACCTTCCAGCCTGACGCCCTTCTCCAGCAGATACTCGTGGATGTCCATGATGCGGCAGCCAGGGAAGATCTTGTCGAACTCGTAGGTCGCCAGCTGGTCATAGCAGGTGCCGCACGATACCAGCACCGTCTTGATGTCCAGATAGTTGAGCGTGTTGGCCATGCGGTGGAACAGCACACGGTTATCCGTCATCATCTTGTCGGCCTTGTCGTACTGGCCCGAGCCGCGCTGCGGATAACCGCAGCACAGATAGCCCGGCGGCAGCACCGTCTGCACGCCCACTTCCCACAGCATCGCCTGGGTTGCCAGGCCCACTTGCGAGAACAGGCGCTCCGAACCACAGCCAGGGAAGTAGAACACCGCTTCCGTATCAGCATTGGTGGATTTCGGATTGCGGATGATCGGGATGACTTTGTCGTCCTCAATATCCAGCAGCGCGCGCGCGGTTTTCTTCGGCAGATTGCCCGGCATCTTTTTGTTGATGAAGTGGATCACCTGCTCGCGCACTGGCGGCTTGCCGACGGTTGGCGGCGGCGCCTTGGTCTGCTTCTTGGCGAATTTCTTCAGGAGGTCGTTGCCCAGGCGCTGAGCCTTGTAGCCCAGACCAATCATCGCCGCGCGAGTGGCGTTAATGGTGGCCGGATCGGTGGCGTTCAAGAAGAACATCGATGCGGCCTTGCCTGGATTGAAGGATTTCTTGTCCATCTTGCGCAGCAGGTTGCGCATATTCATCGACACGTCACCGAAGTCGATGTTGACCGGACAGGGCGTTACGCATTTGTGACAGACAGTGCAGTGATCCGCAACGTCTTCAAACTCTTCCCAGTGCTTGATCGAGATGCCGCGACGGGTCTGCTCTTCGTACAGGAAGGCTTCGATCAGCGACGAGGTCGCCAGGATCTTGTCACGCGGCGAGTACAACAGATTGGCGCGCGGGACATGCGTAGAGCAAACAGGCTTGCACTTGCCGCAGCGCAGGCAGTCCTTGACGCTGTTGGCGATGGCGCCGATATCGCTCTGCTGCATGATCAGCGATTCGTGGCCCATCAGGCCGAACGACGGCGTGTAGGCGTTGCTCAGGTCAGCTTCCATGCCTTCCAGGTTCAGCAGCTTGCCCTTGTTGAAGCGGCCTTCCGGATCGACGCGCAGCTTGTACTCGCGGAACGGGCCGATCTCGTCTTCCTGCAGGAACTCCAGCTTGGTGATGCCGATGCCGTGCTCGCCCGAGATCACACCGTTCAGCGAACGCGCCAGCGTCATGATGCGCGCCACTGCCTGGTGGGCCAATTGCAGCATCTCGTAGTGATCCGAGTTGACCGGCAGGTTGGTGTGCACATTGCCGTCGCCGGCGTGCATGTGCAGCGCGACGAACACGCGGCCGCGCAGCACGCGCTTGTGGATGGCGGTGGCTTCGTCGAGGATCAGCTTGTAGGCGGCGCCGTTGAAGATCTGACGCAGCTGGGCGCGGATTTCCTGCTTCCACGTCACGCGGATGGTGCGGTCCTGCACCACGTCGAACAGCGTGGCGTTGGGCTGGGTTTTCAGGCGCTCTTCGAAGACTGGCAGCAGGCGGTCGAGGCCCAGTGCCGCCAGTTCGCCGGTGATGCTCGCCAGCGGCTTGTCCAGCTCGGCCAGCAGATAAGTCCAGCGGGCGTGCACTTGCGTCAGCAGCGCTTCCGCCTGCTGCTGGCGGTCGCCCAGCATCTCGGCGTCGCCGACGCTGTCGTCGGCATCGTCGCTCTTGCCGATCGGCAGATTGCCGGCGGAGAAGAAGTCCTGCAACGCTTCCACCAGTTGCAGCTTGTTCTTGATCGACAGCTCGACGTTGATGCGTTCGATGCCGTCGGTGTATTCACCCATGCGGTTCAGCGGAATCACCACGTCTTCATTGATCTTGAAGGCGTTGGTGTGCTTGGCGATGGCGGCGGTACGGGCGCGGTCCAGCCAGAATTTCTTGCGCGATTCAGGGCTGACGGCCACGAAGCCCTCACCGACGCGGGTATTCGCCAGTCGCACCACTTCCGATGCGGCCAGCGCCACGGCGTTTTCATCATCGCCAACGATGTCGCCGAACAGCGCCATCTTCGGCAGCACGCCGCGTTTCGACTTGGTGGCGTAGCCGACCGCGCGCAGGTAGCGCTCGTCCAGGTGTTCCAGGCCGGCCAGGCGCAGCGTCGAGAACTCTTCGCCCTTGGCTGGCAAGCCGTCCAGATAATCCTTGATTTCCACGATCGATGGAATCGCGTCGCGCGCCTGGCCGAAGAACTCCAGGCAGACGGTGCGGGCGAACTTCGGCATCTTGTGCAGAATCCAGCGCGACGAGGTAATCAGGCCATCGGTGCCCTCTTTCTGGATGCCCGGCAGGCCAGCCAGGAATTTGTCGGTAACGTCTTTGCCCAGGCCTTCCTTGCGGAACACGCGGCCGGCGATTTCCAGGATCTCGGTCTTGAACGGCGCGCCCTTGGCTTCGCCCTTCGCGGTCGGATGCGTCCATTCCAGCTTGAAGCGGGCCAGTGGCGTATCGTGGATCTTCGACAGATTGTGATCGAGGCGCGTGACTTCCAGCCAGTCGCCCTGTGGATCGACCATGCGCCACGAGGCCAGGTTATCCAGTGCCGTGCCCCACAGCACGGCCTTCTTGCCGCCCGCGTTCATGGCGATATTACCGCCGATGCAGGAGGCGTGGGCCGAGGTCGGATCGACCGCGAAAACGAAGCCGGCTTTTTCAGCCGCCTCGGACACCTTGTTGGTGATGACGCCGGCGCCGGTGTAGATGGTGGCGTATTCCTTGTCCAGGCCAGGCAGCACCTTCATCTCGACCGCGCCCATATTCAGCAGCTTTTCGGTGTTGATGACGGCCGACATCGGTGTCAGCGGAATCGCACCGCCGGTATAGCCAGTGCCGCCGCCGCGCGGGATGATGGTCAGGCCGAGTTCGATACAGCCTTTGACCAGGCCGGCCATTTCCTCTTCGCTGTCCGGCGTCAGCACCACGAACGGATACTCGACCCGCCAGTCGGTGGCGTCGGTCACGTGGCTGATGCGCTTCATGCCGTCGAAGCAGATATTGTGCTTGTCGGTGTAGCGGCCCAGCACCTTGTAGGTGCGCTTGCGCAGATCGTAGACCTGCTTGAATTCTTCGCCGAAGTCCGCCACCGCCTTGCCGGCTGCGCGCAGCAGCTTGACCACATTGGCGCTGCGCGTGCGCGAGGCCTCGTCCTGCTCCGCCTCGTCCACGCTGAGGCGGCGCTTGTCCACTTCCGCCAGGCGGTGATGCAGCGCGTCGATCAGTTCCTGGCGGCGCTTCGGATTATCCAGCAAGTCATCCTGCAGATAGGGATTGCGGCGCACCGCCCAGATATCGCCAAGCACCTCGTACAGCATGCGCGCCGAACGGCCGGTCTGGCGCGCGCCGCGCAGCGCATCCAGCAGCGACCACGATTCCTCACCCAGCAGACGAATCACGATCTCGCGATCGGAAAACGATGTGTAGTTGTAAGGAATTTCCCGCAGGCGCGTGGCCTCCGGACCGTGGGGCGTTTCCGCCAGCAGAGCTTGAATTTGTGCAGGGGCGTTCATTATGCAGAGACTATAGACAGACACCGGGAGGGTCATTCTAGCCTATTGCGGCGCACCACGCGGGAACAGCCTTAGGCTGCCAAGGGGCTATACAAGCGAGCAAAACCCGCCAATTATTCGAAAATTACCACACCTGGCAGCAATAAACTGCTCAACAACACACTTAAACTGAATGAAATTTACGCATAAGCTTATGCGGCAATAGGATAACTTGCACCAAATTAGCCCAGCATTTGCCCCATCCGGTGCCACACTCCGTCCGGCACGTACAACAGCAAGGTGGTCATGGTGAGGTAGCGCAGGAATTTTCCGACCGCCATATAGGCAACGCTGGGCCAGAACGGCAGCTTCAGCCAGCCGCCCAGCGTGCACAGCGGATCGCCGATGCCGGGCAGCCAGGCCAGCAGCATGGTCTTGGCGCCATAGCGCTCCAGCCAGTGAAACCAGCGGCTCTTGCGCTCCTTGGCGAAGCTCTGCTTGGCCTGCCAGCCGATGTAGTAATCGATGGCCCCGCCAATGGTGTTGCCGACGGTGGCCACAAAAATGGCGCTCCAGAACAGTTGCGGATTGGCCTTGATGACCGCAAACACCGCCGGCTCAGACCCTAGCGGCACCAGCGTGGCCGACACCAGGCTGATGATGAACACCGATGTCAGCCCTACCTCGGGTGCGGCGATCAGGTGCAGCAGCCAGGTAATCGCGGATTCGATCATGGTTTATTGGGTGTATGGGAAAGCTGCCATTATAATGAGTCCACATCGCACGATTGAACAGTCCGGTCCGCGCCCACCCCGCCAGGACCAGCGCCCTGCTCCACCCGGTCACCCGCCGGATAGTTAGCATCGTTACTTGCCCGATTCACTTTGTTTGCAGACTATGACTACCGACTATCTGAAGAAAGTACTGACCGCCCGCGTTTATGACGTGGCTGATGAAACCCCGCTGGAGCTCGCGTCGACGCTGTCGCAACGCTTTGAGAACCGGATTTATTTCAAGCGCGAGGACATGCAGAGCGTGTTCAGCTTCAAGATTCGCGGCGCCTATAACAAGATGGCCCACTTGAGCGATGCGCAACGCAAGCGCGGCGTGATTTGCGCATCGGCCGGCAATCACGCGCAAGGCGTGGCGCTGTCCGCCGCCCGCATGGGCTGCCGCGCTGTTATTGTGATGCCGACCACGACGCCGCAGGTGAAGGTCGACGCGGTCAAGGCGCGCGGCGGCGCCGACGTGGAAGTGGTGCTGCACGGCGAGTCGTATACCGACGCCTACAACCACGCGCTGACGCTGGAGAGCGAGCAGAAACTGACTTTCGTGCATCCGTTCGATGATCCTGATGTGATCGCCGGCCAGGGCACCATCGGCATGGAAATTCTGCGCCAGCATTCCGGCCCTATCCATGCGATCTTCGTGCCGATCGGCGGCGGCGGTTTGATCGCCGGCATCGCCGCTTACGTCAAACAGATCCGCCCGGACATCAAGATCATCGGCGTGCAGTCGCTCGATTCCGACGCCATGGCGCGCAGCCTGAAAGCGGGCGAGCGCGTGACGCTGTCCGATGTCGGCCT
The DNA here is from genome assembly GCF_019219065.1 of Duganella sp. sic0402. GTDB lineage: Bacteria > Pseudomonadota > Gammaproteobacteria > Burkholderiales > Burkholderiaceae_D > Rugamonas. The sequence continues at coordinate 232,482 of NZ_JAHUWK010000010.1, forward strand.
GTTCGCAGACGGCACCGCAGTGCGCCTGGCCGGCGAGGAGACTTTCCGCCTGGCGCAGCTGTATGTGGATGATGTGATCCTGGTCGATACCGACGCGATCAGCGCCGCCATCAAGGATGTGTTCACCGATACGCGCTCGATTCTGGAGCCTTCCGGTGCACTCTCCATCGCCGGCGCCAAGGCCTATATCGAACGCGCCGCGCTGACCCGCGAGCCGATCAAGAACGAAACACTGATCACCATCGCCAGCGGCGCGAATATGAATTTCGACCGGCTGCGCTTTGTGGCTGAACGCGCCGAGCTGGGCGAGGCGCGCGAGGCGCTGTTTGCGGTCACCCTGCCGGAGCAGCGCGGCAGCTTCAAGCGCCTGTGCCAGCTGGTCGGCGCACGCAACGTGACCGAGTTCACCTACCGTATCTCCGACAAGGATGACGCGCACGTTTTCTGCGGCGTGCAGATCGCCGATCGCAACGAGTCGGGCGCGCTGGCGCGCCGGTTTGAGGAGCATGGTTTCAAGGCGCTGGATTTGACCCATGACGAGCTTGCCAAGACGCACTTGCGCCACTTGGTCGGCGGCAAGAGTGCGCTGGCCAACAACGAGCTGCTGTACCGCTTCGAGTTCCCCGAGCGTCCGGGCGCGCTGATGCGCTTCCTGGATTCGATGGCGCCGAACTGGAATATCTCGCTGTGCCACTACCGTAGCCAAGGCGGCGACGTCGGCCGCATCGTCATCGGCTTGCAAGTACCGCCGGAGGAAATGAGCGACTTCGCGCAATTCCTGGCGACGCTGGGCTATCGTTATTGGGATGAGAGCGCGAATCCAGTCTACAAGCTGTTCCTGGGATAAACCCGCAGCCCTAGTGGCGGAGCATGCTCCGCCACATAGCGGTCTGCCCCCACCATGCTTTGCGGGGTAAAATCCCTTTTTGCCACAAAAAAGTATCGCCATGACCAATACCGCCGACCAGTCCCCGCTGGGGAAAACCTCCGCCTACCGCACCGATTACGCGCCGGAACTGCTGTTCCCGATTCCGCGCCAGGGCAAGCGCGACGAGCTGGGCTTGTCGGGCACGATGCCCTTCTTCGGCGTGGATATCTGGAACGCCTACGAAATCTCCTGGCTGAACCAGCGCGGCAAACCGCAGGTGGCGATCGCCCGCGTCACCTTCCCTTCCGATTCGCCCAATATCATCGAGTCGAAGTCCTTCAAGCTGTACCTGAACTCGTTCAACCAGACCAAGCTGGACAGCGTGGTTGCGCTGAAAACGCTGCTGCAGCAGGACTTGTCGGAAGCGGCCGGCGCCAATGTGCACGTCATCGTCACCCAGCCGGAAGAATTCGGCATGGTCGAGATGGGCGAGCTGGACGGCCTGCTGCTGGACCGCCTCGACATCGAGGTCGACAACTACAGCCCATCGCCGGACATCCTCAAGGCCGCGCACGATGAGGAGCCGGTCGAGGAAAAGCTGGTCTCGCACCTGCTGAAGTCCAACTGCCTGGTCACTGGCCAGCCGGACTGGGCCAGCGTGCAAATCCATTACAGCGGCCCGCAGATCGACCAGGAAAGCCTGCTCAAGTACCTGATCGGCTTCCGCGAACACAATGAATTCCACGAGCAATGCGTGGAGCGCATCTTTGTCGACATTCTGCGCGAGTGCCAGCCGGCCCAGCTGGCCGTGTATGCGCGCTATACCCGCCGTGGCGGGCTGGACATCAATCCATGGCGCAGCAACTTCAGCACGGCGCAAAAACCGCCTAACCTGCGTGGCGCACGTCAATAACTGTAATTATTTTTTCAATCAAGGATCAAAAAAACGGCGTATGATGGCTTGAACGTGGCGAACACGCCATACGGCCGCTACGGTTGCAAAACGCGTAAAAAAACGGAAAAACCGCTGCCCTTCCAAGCAAACGTCGGGTGTTTTCGGTCTTTCCTGTCCAGAAATAGCGATTCTTTCTGGAATGCATTTTTACTATCGTGCCTGGCCATCGCAGCACGAACGATTTCATGTTACACGGCGCAGAAACAAGCCTATAATTCTGCTCGCATGCCAACCTTGTGCGTTGCAACATTTGACGTCGTACTATGAACAACCTGAGCAAAATACTTTCACTCGAAAATGTGCTGTTGGATCTGGAAGTCTCCAGTAAGAAACGCGCGTTCGAGCAAGCTGGCCTGATCTTCGAAAACAACTGCGGCATCGCCCGCTCCACCGTGTCGGACAATCTGTTCGCGCGCGAGCGCCTGGGTTCGACCGGCCTGGGTCATGGCGTCGCCGTGCCGCACGGCCGTATCAAGGGTATGAAGACCTTGAAGACGCCGCTGGCGGCGTTTGTGCGCCTGGCCGAGCCGATTCCATTCGAATCGCCGGACGGCAAGCCGGTCAACCTGCTGTTCTTCCTGCTGATACCGGATCACGTGACCCAGCAGCATCTGGAAATCCTGTCCGAAATCGCCGAGATGTTCTCCGACGACGCCTTCCGCACCGCGCTGAGCACCGACACCGATCCGAAATCGGTCCATTCGCGCATCATCAACTGGCTGCCGAGCCTGCAAGCTGCCGGCTGAGCAACAACGATAAAGACACCACATGCTGCAAACCCCGCTGACGATACAACGGCTCTACGACGATAATCGCGAAAGTTTGCAGCTCGGCTGGTTCGCCGGCTTCCCCGGCGGGGAGCGCCTGATCTCCGGCGACGTGGCCTCGGCCGCCGACCAGGTCGGCCATCTGAACACCATTCACCCCGGCCGTATCCAGGTGTTCGGCCATCAGGAAATCAATTACTACCAGCGCCTGAAGTCGCTGACGCGCGCCCACGTCATCGGCGAGCTGATCGCCGGCAGCCCGCCGGCGCTGATCGTCGCGCAGGGCCTGGAAACGCCGCCGGACATTCTGGCGATCTGCGACGAAAAGAATATCCCGCTGTTCTCGACCCCGCTGCCAGCGGCGCAGGTGATCGACTTCCTGCGCGTCTACCTGTCGAAGAAGCTGGCGCAGCGCATCATCATGCACGGCGTGTTTATGGATGTGCTGGGCGTTGGCGTGCTGATTACCGGCGACTCCGGCCTTGGCAAGAGCGAGCTGGGCCTGGAGCTGATTTCGCGTTCGCACGGCCTGGTGGCGGACGATGCGGTGGAATTCTCGCGCATTGCGCCGAATATGATTGAAGGCCGCTGCCCGGCGCTGCTGCAAAACCTGCTGGAAGTGCGCGGCCTGGGCCTGCTGGACATCAAGGCCATCTTTGGCGAGACGGCGGTACGCCGCAAGATGCGCTTGAAGCTGATCGTGCACCTGGTGCGGCGTGGCGCGGCCGATGAGGAAGTGGAGCGACTGCCGTTCCAGTTCCCGACCGAAGACGTGCTGGGCCTGCCGATCCGCAAAGTGGTGATCCCGGTGGCGGCGGGCCGCAACATCGCGGTGCTGCTGGAAGCCGCCGTACGCAACACCATCCTGCAACTGCGCGGCATTGACACCCTGCAAGAATTCATGGAACGGCAACGACAGGCGATGAGCGGGGACTAGCCCCGCCCACGCCTTCATGTTGCCAAGGAGTCGTGCCTTGCAGGGCACGACCGTTACGCTGGCGCGGAGCTGCGCTCCACGAATTCCCCGCTCCACCAACGACAGGCGATGAGCGGGGACTAGCCCCGCCCACGCCTTCATGTTGCCAAGGAGTCGTGCCTTGCAGGGCACGACCGTTACGCTGGCGCGGAGCTGCGCTCCACGAATTCCCCGCTCCACCAACGACAGGCGATGAGCGG
>NZ_JAHUWK010000011.1 GCF_019219065.1 Duganella sp. sic0402
GACATCAGCCACTATCTGATGCACCGGTATAACTGGATACGGCCACATCAGTTCAATGAAGGATTGGCGCCGGCCGTCACCGAAGAAAAACTTAACGTAGTGTCCGGGATGGGTTGACCACTACACTATTCCCACGGAAAGGACTAAGGAGAATGAACATGTTTTCGAAGATGCTGCACGCATGTCCTCCCCAGAGCGTGTCGTGAAGCTTGAGCCTCCCAAACTATTAGCTCGACAGGTAGGGATTAAGAAGCCTGGCCGAAACGATCCCTGCCCCTGTGGCAGTGGAACCAAATACAAGAGATGCCACGGGCAATAGCTGAAAGCTTCTTCCAGTTTATAAAGCGCGAGCGCATCAAGCGCATGATTTATGCAACCAGAGAGGATGCTAGGGGGCTGCTGTTTACCGTTTGGCTCACCGCTTCGATGAACGCAACCGCGTCGTTCGCATCGCTCTTGTTGATCTTTACGAATTGCTCGACTTCAACAGCTGCGCGTTTGTCAGACTGCGTGGCAAAAATCGCTATTCCAGCTCACCGGATAGATTAATTATGGGGCCTCGAATGCGCCCGTTAGGAATTCCTAAGGTTGTGAATTCCCGATCTGGGTAACTCGACCTGAACCATTCTAACAGCTGCTCATCGCTGAAAGAATATCGTTGGTCATAGATGAACTCGTCCTTCCGTTCGATCCATAGCGGGGACGATGCTTGAAGTGTGGGGTCGAAAAATATGAGAGCGCCCGGCGTTTCCTGCATTAGCCAAGCGTGAACTACCGAGCCATAACCAGGCGGAGTTACAAATCCCAACACGTATTGCAGTTTCCGAGAGCGGCGAAGGCCCAAGACGGCAATTATGCAGTTCTCAAAACACTTTCCTGGCTGCGTCGCATTAGCATCTCTCAGGCTCTGCATCAAATCTTCTGGTGCGCAGCGGATAACACCGGTCATATAGTCCCCTTACTTCTCGGCTGGCCTTCGCTTGTGCCGTCGTCGTGCGCAACGTCTACGCAACCCTCAACAAAGCGATCCAGGTGTGCCAGCACGAGTGCGGCAAGATACGTAGCGGCCAGCTGACGTTGTTCAGCTTGCCGCCTCTTCTCACGCTGATTCGTCAAGTATCCGCCAAACCAGACACCTACGAGGCCTGTGCAGGCTGATATTAGGGATTGCACCACGCCCCATGCTTCTTTGTCCACTTACCCCTCCCGCACCCTATTCGTCAACGCTCATTCTCTGCGACAAGGTTGCCTACTTGCCTACTCAAACAGTCCATTTTGTTCTTTTGAGGCTGAATATCCAAGCTCAGCAAGCATCGAGTCCAATGATAATTTGCTGCGCAGTGATTTACCGCGGGTAAGCGTCCGCCCCTTTATACTTTTTACCGGGACATCTGTGAGCTTACTCACTTGCTCACGATCAAGCATCGAACCGGTAACCCAATAATAGTTTCGGGCAGCGAACGACCAAAACGATTGTTCGAAAACCGTTGGCTCAAATCGATACACTTGACCCGATGGACATGCCACGATTGCCAAGATGCGGTCCTCGTCAATCTCGGCAACACAAACAAGGCTACTTTGACTGCTTTCTTCTTCGATGATATCGATATTGTTAGCAAGCGGAAGCCCCGCCGCACGTAGTGCAACCATAAGCGCAGCCGGGTTGTCGACTAAAACTCGGGAATGCCAAGTGGCTTGGCCCTCATCAGCTGATGGTTTAGGACTCGTCCCTATACTCTCGTCATTAGATGACATCTACTTTCCTCTCAATTAACGATACTGTGTAGGCTTGTAAGCCTGCCAAATAGATTCGCGTTCAGTCGTTCCCGTAAGTCCCGATGGAAGATTAGATGCACGCACGTCTCCACACCGCCCTCTTCTTCATAGTCATTCCCGATAGGACGATATCGACGCACTGACGACGGTATCCACTCTCGCAGTCCCACTAAATTTACATGAATGATGGAAATTTTACTATCAAAAGTGATAACATATTCCAATAAACTCTGGGCGTCTCGACGCAACTGCTACGCGGACGCACACTAACTTAATTGAAAGGTGCCGCTAGTGGCTGACCAAGTTCCTCCAAACCCTATCCCTGGCGGTGTTACCCTTCGATTCTTGGAGCTATGCCAATTCCGACGTCTCGGCAAGGTCCAGCTGGAGGTTGATAAAAAAACGACCATTTTGGTCGGCGCCAACAATAGTGGTAAAACCTCCATACTCGCGGCACTACGCCACTTTCTCGCTGACGGTTCACCTTTTGGTGCATTTGACATCAGCTTATCCAAATGGCCTACCCTACGTGCTCTCGGAAAGAAGTGGGAGTTGCTGACAGAAGACCCTCTGACGGTTACCGGAAGCGATGAAAATTGGAAGCAACAGCTTCACGAGCTCCTGTCGACAATGCCGACGCTAGATCTTTGGTTTAACGCGGAATCCGGAATGTACCATTACGTCGCGCCGTTCTTGTCCAAATTCACCTGGGATGGCGGCGCCGTCGGAATCCGGCTACGTCTGGAGCCAGCATCGACCATTGAAGACCTCAAGCAGCTTGCCTGGAAATATCGAACCGCACGAGAGCCCATCAAGGGGATGGAAGCAGACTCGCTCGCTTGGCCGATTGATCTCTTGGACTTTTGGCTACGCGAGCCGGCCAAACTTGGGCAAGTCCGTGCTTATAAACTTAATACTGAAAACAACCCAGTTACGGCATTTAGCACGTACTCGACCCAGGCTCTGGCTGAGAATGCAGTTCCGATTGAAAAAAAATATCTCACTAACATTATCCGCGTCGATTTTGTTGCTGCCCAACGCGGGTTGGGTAGCGAGGAGGCTGAATCAAGATCAGCCAGCGGCCCTCATCGAGTTGGTCTGTTTTCCAACCAATTGCTCAAATTCGCACGTCAGCACTTGAATGTCGCCAGTACGGGCCATGGCCATCGAGCCGATCTTATAAAAGCTGTAGCAGAAGCGCAAAGAGACCTAGACAAGAAGATCCACGAAGCTCTCGCAGATTCCGTTGAACAGGTTAAAGAGCTTGGTTATCCCGGCCTCCATGACCCACAGGAAATTCGATTCCGAACACGGATACAAACAGCTGACTTGCTTGATCATGGAACCGCAGTTCAGTACAGCATGCAGAAGGAATCCCTCGAAGAACTCCTGCCTGAGCATTCCATAGGCCTTGGATATCAAAACCTCCAATCACTGAGTTACCAGTTAGTCTCATTTAGAGCAGCTCGACTCAATCCAGAAAAAGGATCACCAGCTCCTGTTCATCTGGTTATGATTGAAGAGCCTGAGGCTCATCTACATGTTCAGGTGCAGCGTATTTTCCCGGATAAAGCGCACAAACTCATTAGCCCTACCGAGGCTGATGCTTCAGCTCTCCAAAGCCAGCTTCTCATTAGCACCCACTCCAGCCATCTCGCGCACGCAGAGGACTTTGACCGTCTGCGTTATGTCAGGCGTGTCGCGAAAAATGCACAGAGCGCAATGCCCAGTACTGAGATTGTCAATCTTGGGCAGGTTTTTGGAGATGACAAACAAACGCGCCAGTTTGCTGAGCGATACTTCCGCGTCCAGCATACTGACTTACTCTTCGCCAATGCAGCCATCTTCGTTGAAGGCGTCGCTGAGCGCATGCTCGTCCCGCTATTTATAGAGCGCGATTTCAAGGAGCTCAATAGCCGGTATGTGTCTTTTCTCGATATAGGTGGGAGCCATGCGCACCGACTCAGGCCACTTGTGGAGAAACTACGCATCCCGACTGTGATCATCACCGATATTGATCCTTGCGAGGAACAAGAAGGCAAACCTAAGAAGAACGGTGATCCAACTAAAAAGCTAGTTGCAGTCGCTAACACTGGCCAACTCAATCTTCAATGCGGGAATCCGACACTACGCGGCTGGCATCCGAAGTTACAGAAACTTGACGACTTTAAAAATCCCACAGATGCCGAGTTAGTTTGGAGCGAAACTGCAGAATGCTCGGTGCGTTTCGCTTGGCAGTTACCGGTTACTGAAGCTGGAGAGAAATGGCCTAGCTCTTTTGAAGACTCACTTGTCCTGACAAACGTAGCCTGGTTCAAGGGACTCATGGACGAAAAGGTCGATGCGCAAGGCATCGAAATAGACCCGCCGACGGGTGCGCTTGGTTCTGTTGCAAGGGCTGTGGCTGACGCAAATGGTATCGCTGAAGTAGTCACCGCCCTACACGCGGTAATGCATAGCTCTCTCAACAAAGGCGAGTTTGCCGCAAGCATGTTCGAAAAGCTCTCAGCCAACGAACTCGTAGCCTGTCCGAAATACATTTCAGATGCCTTGACTTGGCTACAGAAAGAACTGGATCCCGGCAAAGAGGGGACAGCATGAGCACCGTCCCAGTTCACTCGGGTAACGAGCGCGACGCTGGCGTTGTCGAAGAGATTTGCGGTTACCTCACAGAATCTCCACCGCGCAGCTACTTTCTTTTCGCTGGTGCTGGCTCTGGTAAAACGCGTACGTTAGTTGAGGTACTTCGTCGCATGACAGGCGTTGTTCAGCACGAGAAAGGCGGAGAGCTGGCCCGACGTATGCGGATATATGGACGTTCGATACGTGTGGTGACATACACAAAAAACGCTGTCGCGGTTATCAATGGACGCCTTGGAGACAATCATCTGGTCTGCGTGTCTACTATACATGCGTTCTGTTGGGAGCTTATCAGTGGATTCAACGATGACATCCGAGATGCCCTAATCTCCGTCAAGCAAGCTCAGCTTGAAAAAGAAACTGCCGAAGCATTAGCCAAGCCCAGGGGAATCACTCCCGCGAAACAAAGGGACCTGGATGAAATAAGAGATGACATCGCAGCGTTCGCGCAGACGGAGGTGTTCCTTTATCATCCTGATCGCGATACATATGGCGCCGGCGCACTTGCCCATAAACACGTGTTGGATGCCACTGCCTGGCTTCTGACTCACAGGGCTACGTTACGGGCCATATTAAAAGATCTTTACCCGATCATTCTTATCGACGAATCGCAAGACACAATGAAGGGAATGCTAGATGCACTAATGGGTTTGGCTGAACCGCGAGGAAGTGGCCTCACACTTGGATTGCTTGGCGATCATCGACAACGGATCTACACAGACGGACACGCAGATCTTCCAAGTCGTGTGCCTGGGAACTGGGCGACGCCCGAACTGCAAATGAACCACCGCAGTCAACTTCGGATCGTCAAGCTTATTAACCGGATATGGGAAGCGAAGCTTGAAGGTCGAACCCAGCCTGCGAATGGCGTCGAACAACATGCAAGAACAGAAAAGACTGGCGGAGTTGTTCGGATATTCGTCGGTGATACAAATCGCACAGTCGAGAAAAAAGTCACCGGCGAACAATGGTGCGCGGATCAGATGAGACAAGCAACGGGGGCGGTCGAATGGGAGACTGACATGTATCAATTACTCGCCCTTGAGCATAAGCTTGTAGCCACAAGGGGGGAATTCCTCGACGCATACAGTGCCATGGCCCTTATCGATCCCAATTCGGCAGCGCCCAGTGGGAGCGGTGAAAACAAAGGACCTAGTGCAGTACAGATGCTATTGAATGAGCTCGCCCAGTTGGAGGCCTGCATTAATGCAGAAGGCGTCTTGGACCAATTTTGTGCCACTGAAGTGTTTCGCCGTTTTGGTCGCCTCGATAGCTTGTCTGAAAGCGAGGGCAACCGAGAAAATCGCGCCGCCGAAATGCTAACTGCTATCAATGCGTTCGCTGCTGCCAGTATTGATCCGGAGGCGACTGTGGAACAGGTTCTAACTCCTGCGTTGAGCGCAAACTTGTTCGACGCACATCCTCGCCTTTCAGAAGCATTCTCAGATAAATCTGCACCACCGCCACCGCCAGGCCGGGGTGAAGAGGAGTCCAAAACGGACCGCATGCGGCGCGGCTGGTGTGCACTGTTCGCGGCCCCTTGGAGTCAGCTCCAGAAGTATCGTACCTATCTGGCAGGAGATTCTTCCATGGCCACTCACCAAGTGGTCAAAGGCTCGGAGTTTTCTCACGTCATGGTGGTGATGGACGATAAGCTAGCCGGCGGCCATCAGATCTCCTACGATAAGATCTTTGGCGGTGCCGAGCTTAGCAAGTCAGATCGCGACAATATGGACAAAGGAAAAGAAACAAGCATCGACCGGACTTTAAGGCTTTTGTATGTTACTTGCAGCAGGGCTCAGGAGTCGCTTGCCTTGGTGCTCTGGTCTTCGGATCCAGCAGCAGCCTTGGAAAGGATCAAGAACAGTGAGTGGTTTTCGGAAGGTGAGTTCGTGGCAATTGAGTAAGTGCCTCAACTGCTTGTTCACGGAATTGCCCTGCTCTGACTGGCCTTCTCTCCAATGAGTGGGGGGACGCTGCCAAGCGTAGTTACATGGGGCATAGACTCAAACTATGGTGAAAAGATCGTTTATTTTTAATCTGGGTAACCGGGGATTACCGTGTGGAGCTCTAACGTTTTGCGTGACCATATTACCTGCATGCTTTTGCGATAAGTAGTACTCAATGCTGGCTCTGATGCGCAGACAAAAAAATTGCTGTAGTCATAGGGAGAAGACAAGATGGTAACAGGTAGCGTGAGTTCGGGGAAAACGACGCTTCTAAGTAAACTCCGGACGGAGCTTGAGAACGTCGACGATGGAGATGTGGAGTATCTTGCGGCGAACTTGCTAAGCAAGCTTCTTGATGATATCGGCGTCTACGTCGCCAAGACAGGATCTCAGTTTGGTGGTGATGCTGGCACCACAGGGTTGAGACGTCGCGAAATCCGAGTGGAGTCTAAGCGCTACAAGCAGAGCACTCGACTGTCTCCACGAATGCTTGCTGGTGAAATCGTTGAGGCAAGCCATGCGAACCCTCATCTAGAAGTTTGGATTCTGGTTGCTACCAAGGCTGTCAGCGAGACCGAACGCAGACTTGCTCGCGATGAAGCGGATAGACGCGGATTCCCGATGATCGTCATCGACTGGACGGCACCTGCCACTGGTGCTGGCATCAACGCCTTGGCAGCTCTGTGTGCGCAGTGGCCAGACGTCGTTGAGACCCACGTTAATAAGGCGGCTGCTGATGCCGCCAGAGGACTGGCGGCTCACGTTGGTTCAGCTGTCGACGACCTGCGCACCAACCTCGAGATGTGGAACATCGGTTTCGAGAATCTACGCAAGAAAACTGTGGCGTACCTGCAGTGTGTGTGGGCAAATAGCGCTCAGGCAAAGGCCACCCTGAACCAAGATGCTGCCGGAGGTAAAGCAGGCGTCCACCTCCTCAAGCGCAAGGACATCCTGCTAGAGCTTTCGAACTGGTGGCTAGCCCCCTCGGACATTAGGTCGCCGGTAGCCGTGACTGGGCTGGAGGGGATGGGCAAGACTTGGGTTGCGCTCGACTGGGTCAATCAGAACCTAGTCACGCTGCCAATTGTGCTGCCTTTCCCAGCCAGCGCGTTTGTCAGCAACCAGGACTTCTCCGACACAGGTGTTCGGGATCTGATTGCTTGCAGTCTTCGGCGCATTACCAACTCGCACCAGAGTCTTGAATACTGGCGGTTGAGGGTCGATAGGATGCTGGAGCGCCCGGTGACGGACGGTGCCTCATTCCTGCTCTTGGTTGACGGACTCAATCAGCAACCCTTTACTCCTTGGCTGGCGCTCGCGCAAACTCTTCAAGGGGACTCGCTTGCTGGCAAGGTGAGGCTGCTGTGCACCTCAAGAAGACACTACTTCGAAGAGAACATGCGCCAGTTCAGGGAGCTTGTCGCACGTCCTGCACAGGTGCGTGTTGGCGGATATTCACCAAGCGAGCTCGAGGAGCTGCTTCGCTTGCACGGCGTCAGCAGTTCTGATCTACCGCCTGGTCTGCTAAGCTTGGCCTCCACGCCCAGGCTTTTTCCATTGGTCATGCGCCTCAAAGACAAAGACGCAATGCGCTCAGATGCGTCCGTCCTACGGCTGCTGTTCGAGTACGGAAAGGATGTTCATCAAATCCGGCAGCAAGGGGCTCTTACTGACGGAGATTGGGTTCAATGGCTCGCCGGCAGGGCGAACGAGTACAGAGAACTCCTGCTGATGACGAAGGCGAGTCAGTTCACCACCAGCATCGCGGACGTCGCGAAGAGCCTGAACATTGCTAGTGTGTCCCGAGAAGATGTCGCTAGGCGGCTTAGCGACGTCGTTGACGGCCGGCTTTTCGAAAGAGAATCATCTATCACTGGGAATCAAAAGCTCGTTCTGAAGGAGGAACCTACGGTTCTAGGGCTGGGGATCGCGTTGTTGGACAGTATCTCAGGGGCTGCAGACACCTTTGAAGGTGTGCAGACCAAGGTTCTTGAGTGGCTAGAGCCTGTTGCGGCCATCGACCTAGCGGCGGATGTCTTGAAAGCGGCGCTCGCAATCCTATCAGCGACCGCGACGCCTGATGCAAGTTCTATCACAGATGTGCTGCTTGTGCTTTGGATGAACGGGCAGAACCCAATGGTCGATTTCGAGAAAGACGCATTCGCGTTCGGAGAGGCCTTCCCACGCTCAATGTTAACGGTAATCGAGCGGTCGGCGCTAAGCTCCCAGTCATCCGCATTCCACTACGCCACCCAGAGTCTGCGCCGACTTCCACGCTCAAGGACGAACGACTGGGAGATTATCCGTAGCCGCATGCTGGTCTGGGCTAGCTGGGTCACTCTGCCGAACAAAGATAAGCTGGGCGACCCGAACCACTATGCCCAGCGACACCACGGCCACCTGCTTGAGCGAATCAGCATCGCTGAGCCCTCGATGTGTGTTGTTCACGGCGAGGCGCTGAAGCTCGACTACTCGCATCCTGGGGATCCTGCCGTAGCTATCGCTGGAATCTTAGAGGGCCATGATTTAAGTGCCTTCATGCCGGTAATTCGCCGGGCGGCGGTACGCGAGGCTGTCAGGGTTGACTACAACGATCGAAGCTGGGAAGGTATACGGTGGGTTCTGCTGGCCGCCTGCCAGAACGCATCAAACGCACGTGATGAGGTCGCTCAGATGGCTGAGACACTGCTTATCAGTACGCCTGAGCAGGGTGTGCACCCGCGGCTACGCAATCGAGCAGCAGCCTACTTATTGCGATTGACCGGGGTGCAGAAGTACGAGGAACGAGCTGCAGAGGTGAACGAGACGTTCGGCCAAGTGTGGAACTATCAGAGGGACTACTTGGACAAGCCCGGCCGGTCGTTTTTTCATCTAGAGTTAAGACACGTCGGCGCTGTGCTCGATGACACAGAGTTTAATACCTGGCAGAAGCTGGACCGACTATCGCGCTTTTTGGCTCTACCGGACTTTAAGCTCCCAGATGAACTCCTTCAGGCCGTCATCAAAGGGCTGCATCTCCAGACGTTCGCTAGGATCAATGCGTCCGGACAAAAAACGGTCGAAGCGTACAACTTGGAGCGGCTGGTGAGTCTCGGGGCACGCTTTGCGCCAGCCCAACTAGCGGACATGGCGCATCGATGGTTAAACACACTGGCCGACAGAAGAGAGGACCAGAAGTACTGGGCAGCACTTGCCGCATCCGAGCTTCTCTTGGTAGCGGACGAGAAGTCCGTTGCCAAGTTTGCACTGTTCCGAACCGCCAGTTCGGCTGGCGAGCGCAATAAGCTGGCGAACACAAGGAGCTTGCAGTTAGAGCTGTTGCACAAGGGCCTGGGAGAGCAGTTACAATTGCTGCTAGAGGCCGACGACTACCACTTCATCAACGACCTAGTCGACATGGTGCGGCTCGCCGACGCAAACGGGCTGCGTTCGTTTCTTCAAAAAGCCGGGCCGGAAGCTCGTGACAAGACGGCCTACATTATCATGCAAGTGATGGCGCATCAGGGCACGAAGAGCGCTGACGAACTTGCACAGAAGCTATTGCCCTATCTTAGGAGTGAGAAGCAGGAGGTGCGGGGTATCGCTTTCATCGCTCTTGGTCTATGTGCCCCCGAAGTTACTGGGCGAGAACTGCTTGCAATTAACTGGAAGGCGGATGCAGCTGACCCGTGGGCAGCTCACTACGGCAGCAAGGCGTTGGCTGCGGCCAGCAAGCATCTCGACCTCGCTGACGTGCTGCCCCTCATCGCGCCCTGGCTGTGGCTGGAGGCAGCTGTGAGCCGGGGTTCAGTTCAAGCTGAACTTGAATTCGTGACTCACCGGCTGGTAGCCGTCCTGGGCTCCCCTTTACAATCAGATGAGGAGGTGGAGGGCATACTATCGGTCCGCATGCCTAACCCATCGGAAATGGCTCACGTCCAGGTCAGAGAGCCCGAAGGAGTAACGGGAGACTTGAGGGCGGCCCTCAAACAAGCGATGCGAGACCCTGAAGAGGTGAGCAAGCGCATACGGCAGCTTGCTCAGGACGCGGCGGCGACTATCGAAAGGATGCGTCGTCAGGGACACAGCCTGTACCTGCACACTTTCGAGTTCGAGGCCGTGGAGGTTGCCTACAAAGCAGCTCCGGCTGCTTGGGAGCCGCTCCTACAGGGGGCCGATGCTCAATCGAAGGAGTTCCAACGACGGGTTCAGCTTGCGGAGGGATTGTACTTGTGCCTTTGCGATGTGCTGTTCATACACGCCCCGGCGGAAGGACTGCGGCTTTGGCGTGCCCTATTCCAAAGTTTGAGGGTACGCTTTAATGGACCAGCCAATATTCAAGAGCTGATCCATATTGCCTTTCGGGCGCCTGATTCTAAAGAGGTTCTAGCTGCACGTGCCGACTTGGCGACCATTCAACACTGCAATACTGACCAAGACATTTTGGAGATGGTCATTGCGACGCAGATGCACGGCCGTCAAGCATGGCTCGATGCGCTGATTGCGGAAGACGAAGCTTCAGACCTGCTTTGGAGGAAAAAGCGAGCTATCGTCTTCAAGGGCTTCAACACATTCCCGACAGTGGACAAGTTGCAGTGGCCTGAGGGTTTGCCTGTGGGCTCAGCAGAAACTCTCGCGCGCAGTGTGCTCGAGTGGACCAACAAGGGAGCCCTGGCGAAACACTGGTGGGACAGGTTTCTCGGCGCTACTGATTCGGACAGTGCCTACGCGGCATGGCACGTATTCCTCGGCCTTGCCGACCGACGTGCGTTGGTGTGGCGCCGATCATGCTCCCTGACGACAACCGAGTTGGACCGCTTGCGCGAGATACATCTGAGGTCCAACGAGGATCTGTACCTTAAGACATTGAAAAAGCCAGAAGAAGGAACGGCGAAGTTAGGCGAGAAATTCCTTGGGCTGGACAAACCTGTCAAGTGGCTGATGTTGGACGGGGCGCTATCGAGGTGAACGTTCTAAGCGGCGGTCAGTTAGTCTAGCCAAGTGATTTGACATTCATTTTTCGACTTTATTTGTCGGGTCATGCGCGTAAGTTGAAGCACGGCCCGGCTTTTTTTCGACTTTAGCACCTTTTGGGATACTGGATTTTCAGTGCTACGCCCTTGAGGCTATTTTCGACTTTATTTACGCGGATTACTTATATAATAATGAGAACAATAATCATTCTCACGTGAGTTGCTGATTCACTAACAATATAGGAAGCCCGCCCATGTCGTACTCCCCGTTTCAACCGCGCCGCCTGCTACTGGCGGCATTGCTGGCCGAACTGACCGTCGGCGTCGTCGCTCCAGCGCTGGCGCAGACCGGCGCCGCCGCATCCGCCGATACCGACACCGCCGTATTGCCCCAGGTGGTCGTCACCGGCCAGGGGGAAACGGCGACCAGCGCAGTCGCCGGTTATCTGGCCAAGCGTAGCGCTACCGCCACCAAGACCGATACCAAGCTGTCGGAGACGCCGCAGGCGGTCACGGTGGTCACGCGCGACCAGATCATCGACCAGGGCGCAGGCAACCTGCAAGACGCGCTCAACTACGCGGCCGGCGTGCGTTCGGATGCATACGGCATCGACTCACGCAGCGATGGCATGCTGGTGCGCGGCGTCTCGCCCGACGAATACCTGGACGGCGTGCGCAAGTCGATGAGCTACTACACCAGTACCGCCCGCACCGATCCGTACACCCTTGAGCGCATCGAGGTACTGCGCGGCGCAGCTGCCATGCTGTATGGCCAGGGCGGCACCGGCGGTGTGGTCAACATGGTCAGCAAGCGTCCGCAGGCCGAGGCGCAGAACGAAATCGGTGTGCAGTATGGCAGCTACCAGCGCAAGCAGGTGCAGGCCGACTTCACCGGCCCGCTGACTGCGGACGGCAAGTGGCTGTACCGTCTGGTAGCGGTCAAGCGCGACGCCAATACCCAGGTCGACTATGTGCAGGACGACCACGCGCTGGTAGCGCCGTCGCTGACGTGGAAACCCAACGCCGACACCACGCTGACGCTGCAAGCCCTGTGGCAGGACGACAAAACCAGCTCGACCTCGCAGTTCTTCCCATGGTCGGGCGTGTTGACCAACAACCCAAATGGCAAAATCCCGGCCAGCCGCTTTATCGGCGAGCCTGGCTTCGACCGCTACAACACCAAACGCAAAACCATAGGCTGGACGTTTGAGACAGCCTTGAACAGCGACTGGAAATTGCGTCAAAACACGCGCTATTCGTACAACAAGAACGACTACCGCTCGATTTACGCCGACTCGTTCTCGCTGCCGGGCGGTTATAACGCCGACCCGGTCAACCAGCGCGTTGTAGACCGCTACGCCTCCGCGTCGCTGGCGCAGACCAAGGTGTTCGGTATCGACCAGACGCTGGAAGGCAATTTCGTCACTGGCACGCTGAAGCACAAAATCCTGCTTGGCGTGGACTATCTGCATTACAAGCAGACCGGCTCGGCGGGTTATCCTGCGGCGACCCCGATTGACGTCTACAACCCGGTCTATACCGGCTTCACGTTCAATGATCTGTCACTGCTGGCGGCCAATACCCAGAAGCAGACCGGCCTCTACGTGCAGGATCAGATCAGCCTGACGTCGAAACTGCTGCTGACAGTCGGTCTGCGCCACGATAAGGCACGCAACGAAACCGAAGGTGCGGACACCCAGAAGTCGAGCGCCACTACCAAGCGCGCAGGGCTGATGTATCTGTCCGACAGCGGCGTGTCGCCGTATGTCAGCTACAGTGAATCGTTCACGCCGGTGGCCAACAGCGCCCAGGGCCAGGTATTCAAGCCGCTGCGCGGCGAGCAATGGGAGGCGGGCGTCAAGTACGAGCCGGTCGGCAGCAGCTTGTCCCTGAACGCCGCTGCGTATCACTGGAAAGAGAAGAATCAGCTGTTCGCGGTCACGCCGGTGCTGTCGGTGCAGTTGGGTAAGACCGAAGCCCGAGGTGTGGAACTGGAAGCACGCGGTCAGGTCGTCAAAGGACTGGAGCTGATTGCCCAGTACAACTACATCGATCTCGACAAGCAGCTGAACGGCGTGCCGTCGCAACAAACCTCGCTGTGGACGAAGTACAACTTTGCCGCAGCCGGCGTGACCGGGCTGTCGGTCGGTGGCGGCGTGCGCCACATGAATTCCTTCCGTGACGGCAGCGCACCAACCACGCCGGACGTGACCCTGGTGGACGCCTTGTTCGCGTGGGACAGCCCGAGCTGGCGTGTGGCGCTCAATATCAACAACCTGAGCAACAAGACTTATGTCGCTACCTGTCTGGGCCGGGGTGACTGCTGGTTTGGCGCAAAGCGCAATGCGGTCTTGTCGGCCACCTACCGCTGGTAAGCATGGCTGCGGCGCCTGATGGACTCACTGGGGCTATCAGGCGCCATCAACCGCAAGGTATAGCGCGAATTCAGATGCAAATGATTCTCATTTGATATATCATGCTTTGCCAGCCAGAAATCCCTACAACCACAATGAAGGAGGTATCCAGCCAATAACAAGTACGAAAAGATGATATGACTGGATACGCTATACGGGGCTCGATCCCCCGCACTACACTGGCCTGCGCAATTTCCACCATGTTCCTGGCATCGGCCTTTGCCCAGGAAAACGCCAACGGCCCCATCACGCAAATACTGCCGCAGGTCGACGTGACCGAGCAGGCGGAGCCGGGCACCAGCACCACCATCAGTGGCGACGCACTGGATCGCGCCAATAATATGAAGGATGTGATCCGCAGCCAGCCGCTGGTTTCCGCGCCGGGCACGTCCGCCGGCACCACCCGCAACCGCAGCAGCTTTGACCGTTCCGGCACGACCGGCTATAACATACGCGGCATCGAAGGCAATCGCGTCGGCATGGATGTCGACGGCGTGGAAATGCCGGACGCCACGACCCGCCCTTACGTGAGCCGGGTTGGCGCCAATACCTTTGGCGTGGGGCGCGACTTCCTCGATCCGGAAATGTTTTCCTCGATTAATATCCTGTCCGGCACCACCTCGGCCAGGCGCTCGGCCGGTGGCATAGGCGGCGCGGTCAGTTTCAAGACCAAGGCTGCGGACGACTATCTGCGCGGCGGCAAAACCGCTTATTTCGGCGGCAAACTGGGCTACGACTCGGTCGACCGTTCGTGGAACGAGAGCGTGACGGCGGCAGGCAAGAGCGGCAGCCTGGATGGACTGGTCAGCTATTCGCGCCGCGATGGCCATACCACGCGCAACAACAGCGATGTGGTCGACAGCATGCCTGACGACTGGCATTCGGATGCGCTGCTGCTCAAGGGCGGATTGCGTATCGATGCCGCCAACCGGCTGGAACTGTCTGCCGATTTGTATCGCCGCAAGAACGACACCTTTTTCTACGGCTGGGACACCAACAGCACGGCCATTACCGAGAACTCGCAGCAGCAGAGCGACACCAGCCGCAACACGCTGCAGTTGACGCATCAATGGACGCCGAATCACGGCTGGCTCGATCAGGCTGACACGCGCCTGTATTTCCAGAGCACCGATACCGAAGACACCACCGATACCACCACACTGGCCAGCAACGCCAAGGTGCGCAATGTTTCCGAGAACAAGACCCGGACCTGGGGTTTGTCGAGCGTGGCCAACAAGCGTCTGGACCGGCATTACATCAGCTACGGCGTCAACGCTTCCTCGCAGGATGCCGAGCGGCGCTGGAATGTGGCCGGCTACATGAAGCCGCAGCCCGATACCACCACCGAGCGTGCGGGCTTGTTTGTGCAGGATGACATCAGCTTCGACGTCGGCGGTCATCGCCTGGTGGTGATACCGGCGCTGCGCGCGGACTACGTCAAGATCAAGATGCGTAACCTGGAAAACTTTGCTGCGGCCCCGCTGACGCCAGCCGATGTGGAAAAACTCTACGGCAGCCCGAGCAATGTCATCTGGAGTCCGAGTCTGGGCCTGAGCTATGACCTGACGCCCACCATGCTGGCGTATGCGCAGTACAAGCGCAGCGGACGCGCGCCAACGGCCGGCGAAATTTTCGGCTCGTGGAATATGAACAGCAACTACGTCGTCAGCAATCAGTACGCGTTGGTCGGCAACCAAAACCTGAAAGAAGAAACCAGCGATGCAGTTGAAGTCGGCCTCAAAGGCAAGCCTGCTGCGGGCGTGAGCTTGAACACATCGATGTTCTACACCAAGTACAAAGACTTCATCGCCTACACACGCTATACCCGCGCGCAGTTCCCGACGCTGTTCCCGAATGTGCCGGCGCACATCGGCACCATCTATCAAGCCGAGAACCGCGACGACGCCAGGATTTACGGCTTCGAACTCAGCGCACGGCTGGAGCACGGGCAATGGAGCCCTGACGCCAAAGGCTTCTACTCGACCTGGGCGATGGGTCTGAGTCGCGGCACTGCCAAATCCCGGTACGCCGGCGACAAGCAGATCGCGCTGGATTCCGTGTTGCCGCGCAAAGCCATCATTGGCGCTGGCTACGATGCGCCACTGAAAGCGTGGGGTGCGAATCTCACCGGCACCTTCGTTGCGGACAAGCAGGCGGTGGCGACCAATCGCGATGCCTACAATAACTCGGGACCGGCACTGGCCGATTCCACCACACAGCTGTTCCGCGTGCCGGGTTATTCCTCGTTCGATCTGACCGCTTACTGGCAGATCAACAAGAACATGCGTCTGGATGCCGGCATCTACAACCTTGGCGATAAGCGCTACTGGGAGTATTCCAGCGCGCGCAGCCTGCAACCTGCTGTCGCGCGTGACCGGCGCGATATCGAACTGCTGACCGAACCAGGCCGCACCGCGTCGCTGTCATTGAACCTGGCGTTCTAAGTTGTCCCGCCGGCCTTTGCGAAGGCCGGCAGTTTTTTTAATCGAGGATAGAGGGAGAAAAATCCATGAAGCGTTCGTATCTGCTGCGCACACTTATCGCCACATCATGCCTGACGGTGCTAAGCACGCTGACCGCGCAGGCCCATACGCCATTCCTGATGCCGAACAGCTTTGATGTTCAGCCCAAGGAGATGATCGGCGTCGATGCCGGCTTTACCGAGAAGTTCTTTGTGTCGGACGTCGCGTTTGGCGATACAGCGTTTGTGATCGTCACGCCGGAAGGCGCGCGCATTCCATTCGGCGATATCCACCAGTTCAAGCAACGCACGGTGGCCGAACAAAAACTGCCCGATGAGAAGGGCACCTACCGGCTCAGCACCGGTCCACGGCTGGGCGCGGTGTTCCGCACCTGGGAGCGCAACGGCAAAACCGAATCCGCGCGTGATCCGAAGCAGGAGATCCCGGCCGATGCCAAATTGCTGAGCCACTACCAGTCGCTGTCGATTTCCGAAGCTTACGTCACCGCCGGCAAGCCGTCGGTGAAGGCGCTGGCGCCGGTGGGCAAGGGCCTGGAAATCGTCGCCGTCACGCATCCGAGCGACCTGTTCGTCAACGAGAAATTCGACTTCATCGTGCAATACAACGGCAAGCCTTTGCCGAACCAGAAGGTCAGCGTATACCGCTCGCCGATGGACCTGGCCAGCCAGAGCACGGTGCAGAACCTGTCCACCGACGGCGATGGCAAAATCGCTTTGCCGTTGACGAAATCCGGCATCTACCTGGCGCTGGTTCGCTATCAGGCGGCCGCACCAGCCGGCGCAGCCGCACCCATGTACGGGCATAACTACACCTTGACCTTCCGCGTGCTGGATCAGTGATCCAGCTGACGCAGCAACGTCAGCGGCCCGGTCAGAACTTGTGCGTCAGCTTCAGCGAGGCGAAGCGGCCGCGCGGGTCGGCCTGGGTGTAGTCGAAGAAGGATTGCGACGAATCCCACGACGGACGGGTGTTGGCCAGGTTCAGCACCGTCAGGCCGAGCGAGGTTTTTGGCGTGACCTGCCACGCCACGTTCAGGTCGACGGTGGCGAATGGCGCCACGGTGTCGCCCTTGCGGGTGGTTTGCTCGTAGCCGTCGACATAGGTCCAGGTCAGCGTGCTGGCCCAGTTGCCGATGTCCCAGGTGGCGGCCGTCACGCCGCGCCATTTCGGGATCGAGCCGAAGTAGTTGGTGCCGGCGCCATTGGTCAGCGCCGCGCCGGTCGACAGCGGTGCTTCAAATTTCAGCACGCGGCTCAACTGGCCGTTGATGGTGAGGTTGCCCCATTCCTTGCCGACGAAGCGCTGGCGCAGGTCGATGTCCACGCCTGACACGCGGCGCTCGCCCTGGTTGGCGTACTGGCGGTACAAGGTCAGGATGCGGCCGTCGGCACCGCGCACGATGTTTTGCGGCGCGGTGGCTTCGTTGGCGATGATGGTGTCGGCGCTTTCGGTGCCGATCACGCCTTTCTGGCGGATGCGGTAGTAGTCGACGCCGATGCTGCTGTTCTTCGACGGCGCGATGACGAAACCGAGATCCACGTTGTTCGAGCGCTCCGGCCCCAGGTCCGGATTGGCGCGCGTGATGTTGGTGATGCCGCGCGCCTGTGTTGGCGAGATCGGGTCGCGCGGGTCCAGCACATTGGCGTAGCTGACGGCGGTACTGTTGGTGATTTCCGGCAGCGATGGTGCGCGGAAGCCGCGTGACGCGGTGCCACGCAGCAGCAGCCATTGATACGGTTCGTAGCGCAGGCTGGCCTTCGGCGAGAAGGCGCTGCCGAAGTCGTCGTAATGGTCGCCGCGGCCGGCCAGGTTCAGGCTCAGTTCCTTGCGCAGCGGGACGTTGAACTCGGCGAACACCGCCGTTACATCGCGCTGGCCTTTGATGATGTTGATGGCGGGGCGCAGCTCGGTGCCGCTCAATACGGCGGTCGACGTGTTGGAGTCCATCTCCTCGCGGCGCCATTGCGCGCCAAATGCAAAGCCGACGTCGCCGGCCGGCAGCGAGAACAAATCTTTCGATGCCGAGAAGTCGACCGTGGTCAGTGTCGATTCAGCCGGACGCAGCGTGGCCAGGCGCAGCGATTGGCGGATCGCTTCGCTGTTTTTCGACTGGTCGGCGAAGTTGTAGCTGCCCTTGGCCAGCGCATCCTGGAATACATAGCGGTTGACGAAGTTATCGACGGTTTCTTTCAGCTTGCTGCCGGAGCGGCCCAGCGACGCATCGTAGGTCCAGCCGGCAGCCGTGCCTTTAACGCCGGTCAGCGCGCGATAGAAGTCGACCCGGCCAACCTTCATGCGTGGCCCCAGGTCAAACAACGTGGCGTTGATGTCCACCGGCGTCGTGCCCGGATTGTTCGGATGGCCCACCGGCAGCGTGACAGCGATATTGTCCAGCGACTGGGTAGCATTGTTCCAAGCACGCAGGCCGGTGCCCACCGACAGTGGCGCGCTGAAGGTTTGCGCCGCGCTGGAGTAGCCGTACATCAGGTCCGCGTACACGTCGGTGTCTTGGTTGAGGCGCAGGGTGCCGCGCAAGGCGGTGTGCACGCGCTTTACGCCCGGAATCAGGGTCTTGTACTGCGCCGGGTTATACGCCAGCACGGTGCCGGTCTTGCCCGGCGTGATGTCGCCGTAAGGAAGCAGTTGCAGCGGCCCTTGCGCACCACCCAGCAGTTTGGTGGGATCGGTGCCGTAGTAGTTGGTCGGGACCCACGCCAGCGTGCCGTTTTTATAGCCACGGAAGTCGCTGCCGGCCAGCCACGACACATCGCTTTGCTGCAGCTTGTCGCGTTCCATCGCGTCGGCCGAGAACACCACGCTGTAGCCGTCGCTATCCAGTTTGCCGAAGCCGGTTTTCAGCGCTACGCTTTTTTCGGTCTGGCCGGTGCCTTCGGTCGAGCTGCCGACTTGTGCTTTCAGTTCAGTGCCGGTGTATTCCTGGTAGAGGATGATGTTGACCACGCCGGCCACCGCATCCGAACCGTACACCGACGAAGCGCCATCCTTCAGCACTTCGATGCGCTGCACAGCCTCCATCGGCAGGCTATTCAGGTCGACAAAGGTCTCTTGCAGATTTTGCGCGGTGGCGAAGCTGGAGACGCGTTTGCCGTTCACCAGGATCAGCGTGTTTTTCTGGCCCAGGCCGCGCAGCGACAGGCCCGCCGTGCCGGCCGAGAAGCTGCCGGTGAATTGTTCGTTGTAGCTGTTGCCGCTGTTGGCGGAAATCGCGCGCAGCACGTCGGCGACGGCGGTCTTGCCGGTCGCTTCCAGGTCTTTGGCGGTAATCACCTGCACCGCGCTGGCGCCTTCCTTCTGCGTGACGCGGATGTTGGAGCCGGTGATGACCACGCGTTGCAGCTCGTCTTGTGCAGCGGCGAAAGTGGGGAAGGCGGCGGCGATGGCCAGGACCAGAGACAGTTGTTTCATATGCATTTGTAAAGAGGTGTAAAGACGGACGCACTATAACGGTGCAAGTAACCTCCATGGAACGAATCATTCGCCGTATGCTTATATGTTTTCTGCATAGTCTGGCCGGATTGCGCTTCTCCGCAATTGATAATGATTCGCATTATCTATAGAATGTTCGCATTCTTCTTATTGGCCTTCCCATGCGTCTCCTTCCTGTTTATCTCGCGCTCGCCGCTGTATTCCCTGCTTACTTGCCTGCTTACGCACAGCAGGCTGACGATCAAGTTCTGCAAGCCGTCAAAGTGACCGCTGCGCGGGCGGATGGCTTCGCGCCGAAAACGGTGGAAGCGGGCAGCTTCCGTGGCGCCGACATCATGGACGTGCCGTCCACCGTCAACGTCATCACGCGCGAAGTGCTGGAGTTGCAGGCGGCCGGCGGCTTGTACGACGCGGTGCGCAATACCGCCGGTGTCACGCGCCAGCAGAACGGCGGCGAAACCTGGGACCAGCTGGTCATACGCGGCATCGCCGTCGAGAACCGCACCAACTACCGCCTGAACGGCTCGCTGCCGATCATGAACTTCTCGCAGGTGCCGATGGAAGACAAGGAGCGGGTGGAAGTGCTGAAGGGCGCAACCGCGCTGTACTACGGCTTCACTTCGCCGGCCGGCGTGGTCAACTTCGTCACCAAGCGCGCCGGCGCTACGCCAGTCAGCACGGTCGGCATGACGGTCGACCAGAATGGCAGCGCAGTCGCCACCGCCGATGTGGCGCGCCGCTTCGGCGAAGCGCAGCAGGTGGGTGTACGCGTCAACCTGGCCGGCGGCACGCTGGCATCCTTCATGGACGATGTGGGTAACGGCAACCGCAAGTTTGCGTCGGCTGCGCTGGACTGGCGCGTCAATTCGCGCCTGCTGCTGAAGGCCGATCTGGAATACGACAAGCGCCGCGTCACCGAGCAGGCAGGCATACAGCTGCCGACCGCCGTCAACGGCGTCATCACGCTGCCACCGGCGGTGGACCCGAAACGGCTGATCGGCCCGGACTGGGCGCGCTTTGAAGCGGAAACCAAAAACGTGCTGCTGCGCGCCGACTACGCGCTCAGCGACCACTGGGCGCTGACCGTGGAAGCCGGCCACTCCGAAACCGCGCGCGACCGTTCGCTGGCCATCTTCCGCCTGACCAATGCGGCGGCGCTGGTCACCGGTGCAGGCCGCATCACCGGCAACCTGCAACACAGTGTGGTCGATTCCGACATGCTGCGCGCGGAACTGGCGGGCACCGTCAAGACCGGCCCGGTCCAGCATGACCTGACCTTCGGCGCGACGCGCACCGACAAAGGCCAGGATCCGATCTACCAGACCAACTACACCATCGCCGCACAGAACCTGTACAACCCGGCGCCGATCACCAGCTACACCGTCAGCGCGCGTCCGACCTCGCCCACCACCGCGCAGCTGGACTCGCGCGATTCCGGCGTGTATGCGCTGGACCGCCTGACCTTCTCGCCGAACTGGCAGGCTGTGGCTGGCGTGCGCCATGTGCAGTACCGCAGCGATCAGGGCACGAACCACTATGATGTCAGCAAGACCACCCCGATGGCGGCGCTGATCTACAAGGTGAACAGCGATATGTCGTTCTACGCCTCGTCGTCGCAAGGCCTGGAAGAAGGCGAGACTGCGCCGACCGGCAGCGCCAACGTCGGCACGCGCATGGCGCCAGGCGTCAGCCGCCAGAAGGAACTGGGCGCGCGCTGGCGCGTGCCGGGCGGCACGCTGCTGCAGGCGGCGCTGTTCGACATCAAGCGTCCGGGCTATTACACCAACACCGCCAATATCTTCACCGCCGATGGCGAGCAGCGCTATCGCGGCCTGGAGCTCTCGGCGCAGGGCAAGCTGACGCGCCAGCTGTCGTGGCAGTCGTCGGCGCAGCTGCTCGATCCGGAATTCCGCCGCATCAATGCGGACTACAACGGCAAGCTGCCGGAAAACGCGTCCAAGCAGACCGCCAGCACTTTCCTCGCCTATGCGCTGGACAGCGTGCCCGGCCTGTCGTTCAACGGCGGTGCGTATTACACCGGCCGCCGCCCGGTCAACGATCTGAATCAGGCCTTCCTTGGCGGCGTGACGCTGTTTAGCGCCGGCGCGCGCTACGCTACCAGCATCATGGGCAAGAACACCGTATGGCAGGCCAATATCGATAATGCGGCCGACAAGCAGTACTGGGCTGGCGCCGGCACCCGCCTGGCTTCCGGCGCACCGCGACTGATTAAACTGAGCGTGAAGGTGGATCTGTGAAAAAGCTCTGGTTCCAGCTGCATTGGTTTGTCGGCATTACGGCCGGCACGGTCCTGATGGTGATCGGCCTGACCGGCGCCATTCTGGCGTTTCGTGAACAGATAATCGATGCGCTGAATCCGGGCGTGCGCAACGTCGCCGTGCAGGATGCGCCGGTGCTGTCGCCGCAGCAGTTTGCACAAGCGGCGCGGCTGGCCAAGCCGCACGAGCGCGTCACCAGCATCATCCTGTACGACACGCCAGGCTCCAGCGCGCGCATCGGCCTGGCGCCGGCGCCGGGCGAGCGCCGTGGCGTCACGGTTTACCTCAATCCCTACACCGGCGCCTTGCTGCCGGAGCTGAAGTATGAAGGCTTCTTCGAGTGGAATGAGCGCATGCACCGCTTCCTGCTGATGGAGCGCGATACCGGCAAGATGTTCAGCGGCACGCTGGCCTTCATGCTGCTGGGGCTGACCTTGACCGGCCTGTATCTGCGCTGGCCGCGCCGCGTGTGGGACTGGCGCACCTGGTTGACCTTCGACACCCGCATGAAGGGCCGCTCCTTCCTGTGGGGCCTGCACTCGGTGGTGGGCACCTGGGTGATGGTGGTGTTTGTGATGTTCACGCTGTCCGGCGTGTACTGGGCTTTTGATCCGATCCGCAATATGGCGGATGGCTGGATGGGCACCTTGCGTCCGCCGCGCGAAGCGGCCGCGCCGAAACCGAAAGGCGCCAAGCCGCCGAAGTCCGAGCCGGCTGACTTGAGCGCCAGCTGGGAAACGTTCCAGAAGAACGCGCCGAACTGGCAAATGGCCTTCCTGCGTCCGCCGGAGCGCGCCACTGCGCCGCTGCAAATTCTGTGGGTCGCCAAGGACGCCACGCATGTGCGCGCGCGCAGCAGCATGACCATCAACCAGCAGACCGGCGAGTTAGTGAAGAACGAGCTGTACGCCGACAAGCCGCTCGGCGCACGCATCCAGTCGACCATCTACCCGCTGCACATCGGCACCTACTTCGGCGTGGTCGGCCAGATCATCGTCTTCATTGCCGCATTGGCGCTGCCAGGCTTTGGCATCACCGGCTGGATGCTGTACCTGGACCGCCGCAAGCAGAAACGTATCGCCCGCGCCGAGCGCGCGCAGTTTGCTGCTGGCGCCAGCGGCATTGCCTCAGCGGGCGCTGATGCCGATGCGGTATTGATGGCCTACGCCAGCCAGACCGGCCAGGCCGAGCGTCTGGCGCTGCAAAGCGCGGCCGCGCTGCAAAAAGCCGGCGTGCTGGTGCATGTGCATTCGCTGGAAAAACTGACGCCGCCGCAGCTGGGCAAATATCGCCGAGCGCTGTTCGTCGCCAGCAGCTTTGGCGAAGGCGAACCGCCCGACAGCGCGCGCCGCTTCGCGCGCCTGCTGAACGCGGCCAAGGAAGAGCTCAAGCATGTGCAGTACGCCGTGCTGGCGCTGGGCGATCGTAACTATGCAGAATTCTGCGGCTTCGGCCATGCGCTGGACCAGCGCCTGGCCGGTATGGGCGCGCAGCCGCTGCATCCGATGATTGAAGTGGACAACGGCGATGCGGGCGCACTGGCCCGCTGGGGCGCTGCGCTGCGCGGCTTGATGGGCGATGGCGCGGCTGATTCAGCCGACGTGGCGCTGAGCGCCGCCGCCAGTGATGACGACTACGCCAGCTGGCGCCTGGAGAAACGCGTGCTGCTCAATCCCGGCAGCATTGGTTTCCCGCTGTACGAGATCACGCTGAGCGGCCTTATCGGCGCCGGCTGGCGTCCGGGCGCACTGGTGGACATCTGGCCGGGCCATTACGGTGTGGATGCGACACCGCGTCGCTATTCGCTGGCGTCGGTGCCGCAAGATGGCAGCATGCAGCTGATCGTGCGCCAGGTGCGCTGCGAGGAAGGCCTGGGCCTGGCCTCCGGCTGGCTGACTGACCATGCGGCGCCTGGCGACGAGGTGCGGGTGCGCCTGATCGCCAATCCTGCGTTTGATGCGTATCAATTC
This sequence comes from Duganella sp. sic0402, assembly GCF_019219065.1. GTDB lineage: Bacteria > Pseudomonadota > Gammaproteobacteria > Burkholderiales > Burkholderiaceae_D > Rugamonas. The sequence goes on from NZ_JAHUWK010000011.1 coordinate 23,911, forward strand.
CCCGCGCCGGCCATCTATATCGGTAACGGCTCTGGACTGGCTGGTCTGCGCTCGCATCTGCGCGGCCGTGTGCTGGAAGGCGCGCAGCGCAACTGGTTGATTTTTGGCGAACGACAGCAGGAGCATGACGCCATCTGCGCAGAAGAAATCCAGGGTTGGCGTGCTAAAGGCTATCTGCCTGAACTGGACCTGGTGTACTCGCGTGATGTCACTGGCGGCGGCTATGTGCAGGACGTGATGCGCGAGCGCGCCGGCGAGCTGCGTGCATGGATCAACGATGGTGCGGTGATCTTCGTCTGCGGCAGTCTGCAAGGCATGGCTGGCGGGGTTGATGTGGCGCTGGCCGACATCATCGGCCGCGCGCGGCTGGATCAGTTGGCGGAAGAGGGCCGCTATCGACGCGACGTGTATTAAGCCCCAGACCCCGCGCGCTGTCGCCGTGCGGGTTCGGGGCCGCTACAACGCTGTCTCGTAGCCTTCGAGGACGTTCACGACATTCACCCCGAGTTCCTTCACCGCATAGCCGCCTTCGAAGATGAAGGCGGTCGGCAGATTGAGCCACGCCAGGCGTTCGCCGATTTTCAGATAGTCCGAACTTTGCAGCGCGAAACGCGACAGCGGGTCGCCGGCAAAGGTATCCACGCCCAGCGACACCACCAGCGCGTCCGGCGCAAAGCTGCCGATGCGGATGCAGGCGGTTTCCAGCGCCGAGAACCACGCTTGCGGACTGCTGCCCGCCGCCAGCGGCAGGTTGAGGTTGAAACCGTGGCCCGCGCCTTCGCCGCGCTCGTCCGCGTGGCCCAGATAGAACGGAAATTCATCGCGCGGATCGGCATGTATCGAGATGAACAGCACATCGTCACGCTGATAGAAGATGCTTTGCGTGCCGTTGCCGTGATGGTAGTCGATGTCGATGATGGCGACCTTGCGCGCGCCATCGTCCAGCATGTGCTGCGCCGCCAATGCGGCATTGTTCAGGAAGCAGTAGCCGCCGAAGAAATCCGCGCCGGCATGGTGGCCGGGCGGGCGGCTCAACACAAAGGCGCCGCGCTCGCCCAGGCGCAGCGCGTGCGCCGCGTTGACCGCGCAATCGGCGCCGGTCTTGGCGGCGGTCCAGGTGCCGGCGGTCAGCGGCGTGCCGTTGTCCATCGAGTACAAGCCCATGCGGGCGGCGAAATTCTGCGGCTCGACGTCGCTGCGCAGCGTGCGCACCGGCCACACCGAAGGGAAGGCGTCCTTGCCCGCATTGGCCGGGTCCAGCGCCACCCATTCGCTCCAGGCGTTGCGCAGGAAGTGCAGATAGCGCGGCGTGTGAACGCGCTCCAGCGACATCAGCGGCACGCCATGCGGCGTGACGATGCGGCCCAGGCCGCGCCGGCCCAGCTCCGCCAGCACCGAATCTACACGCTCCGGCTTTTCAAAGCAGGGCACCGGCGCGCCGCGAAAAAATTCGTGGCGGCCTTTGTGCTGCGCGTGCAGTTCGTTGTAGAAGGTGAGCATTGTTAGTCGCAGTCGCGCGACTGGCACAGGTTGCTGTTGCGGTAGGCGGCGACATAGTCGTCGAAGTTGGCTTGCGGCGCGGCTTCCATCTCGGCTTGTTCGGCCAGCGAGGCGGCGGCCAGGCCATCAAAGTACGCGGCTTCCTCAGCGCTTGGCGGATGGCTGCGGAAGTAGGCCGCGTGCTGTTCGCTTTGCGCCAGCGCGAAGGCGTTGAAGGAATTGCCGTGCGCCTTCAGCGCTTCCAGCACCTGCGCCGATGGCGTCAGCGTGGCATCGTTCAGCTTCAGCGACTGCACCGCCAGCGCGTCGGCGTGGGCACTGTCGCCGCGCAGCGTGTCCAGCAGCTCGGCCACCGGGCGGATGCGCTCCAGCAGCGCGGCGCCCCACACCGGCAGCGGTACCTCCTCCTCGCCGTTGTGCAGCGTCAGGCCGGGACGGCGGCCTTCCTTGACGGTGCGCGCGAAGTTCTCGGTGTGCCGTGCGCTTTTCTCCGGCGTGATCTGCGCGCTTTCTTCCAGCGCGCAGAACAGCAGGAAGGCATCAAGGAAGCGGCCGGCCTGCTCGCTGATGCCGACCGGTTGGAACGGATCGACATCCATGCAGCGTACTTCGATGTACTGCACGCCGCGCGCGCACAGTGCCTGGATCGGCCGCTCGCCGGTCTGGATCACGCGTTTCGGGCGGATGGTGGAGTAGTACTCGTTTTCGATTTGCAGCACATTGGTGCTCAGCTGTATCCATTCCCCGTCGCGCTTGGTGCCCAGCGCCGCATACGGCTCGTATGGCTGGTTGACCGCTTTGGTCAGCGCTGCCACGTAGCTGTCCAGACAGTTCTCGTGCGGGCTCAGGCCCGACTGGGCGTCGTTCTGGTAGCCCAGGTCGCTCATGCGCAGGCTGGTGGCGTAGGGCAGGTACAGCGTGTCGGCGGACAGCTGTTGCAGCTTGTGCGGACGGCCGCGCAGGAAGCCGGACGACAGCACCGGCGAGGCGCCGAACAAATACATCAGCAGCCAGCTGTAGCGGCGGAAGTTGCGGATGGTGGCCAGGTAGGCTTCCGACTGGAAGGAACGTGCCGTCTGGCGTTTGCTGGCCGGCTGATCGCCAGCCTCGTGCTCGGCCAGCACACGCCACAGGCGTTCGTCCAGCGAATAGTTGTAGTGGATGCCGGCGATGCATTGCATGGCCTTGCCATAACGCAGGGCCAGGCCGCGCCGGTACACATGCTTGAGCGTGCCGAGGTTGGAGCTGCCATACCAGGCGATCTCGATCTCTTCTTCAGCCGGCAGCTGGCACGGCATTGACTGGCTCCACAGCAACTCGTCGCCGAGCTTGCTGTAGGCATAGCGGTGAATGCCATCCAGCTTGGCGATGGTGGCGGCGATGTCTTGCTCGGCCGGGGTGATGAACTCCAGCAGGGTCTCGGCGTAATCAGTGGTGATTTGCGGATGCGTCAGTGCCGAACCCAGTGCGGCCGGATGCGGCGTGCGCGCCAGATGGCCGGCGCGGTCCACGCGCAAGGTCTCCCGCTCGATGCCCCGCAATCCGCCAGCCAGCACGGCGCGGTGTTTTTCTTCGGCCAGCAAGGCCAGGCGTCGTGTCAAAAGAGTTGGCAATTTTAAATCCTTTCTGGTGCAGCAAATAAATTATTGGTGCAGAGAGTAACCGAAATTGGCGGAACTCGCCGAAAGGCCCGGCAAGAAGAGCATTTTAACAAATACCCCGCTTTTTTCCGTGTGAAACACCGCGCAAGGCCTTTGCTATCCGGTACAGAACGTTTGGCAAACGGGAAAATTTTGCGATCCATTTGAAGCTACGCATAATCGGGTAACCCCCGTAAAGATGCGGAGAAGCAATATGAATAAGCAAAACCATCCCTACACGTCGGTGTTGTTCATTGACGCCGGTGTCGCCAATGCGGCCGCGCTGGCAGCCGATGTTGCCGATGATGTGCTGGTCGTAAAACTGGTTTCATGGCGCGATGGCGTCGAGCAGATTGCGAGCGTGCTGCGCCAGTATGAGGGACTGGACAGCGTGCAGATTGTGTCGCATGGCGCGGCGGGTCAATTGCAACTCGGCAAAACGGTGCTGGATGCCAACAATGTGACTGCCTACACCGAAGCATTACGGGAATGGGGCGCCGCCCTGAGCGATAGCGGCGACCTGCTGTTGTATGGCTGCGACGTGGCCGCCGGTGCCACTGGCCTGTCGTTTATCGACAGCCTGGCGCGGTACACCGGCGCCGATGTGGCGGCTTCCACCGACACCACCGGCAGCACGCTGCTGGGCGCCAACTGGGAGCTGGAACGCAGCACCGGCAGCATCGAGGCCGCCAGCGTACTGAACGCGCAGGCGCAACAGGCGTATGACGGCACGCTGGCGCTGGTCAACAACGGCGTCAACGGCACCATCAGCTTCGGCACCAGCAGCAACGTCACCGTGCTCAGCGCCACCGGCCTGGCGCCTGGTGCCGTGGTCAACGCCACCAACATCCTCGGCACCGGCTTCGACCTGTATACCCAGAGCTCGGGCGGCGGCGCCATCACCGTGCTCAACGCCAACGGCGACGTGCTCGGCCTGACCGACGACCGCCTGACAATCAACGGCTCGCTGCTGTCGCCGGCCAGCTATGTCGACCTGCGCGCCAATGCCGGCGTGTTCGACCTGGTCAGCATCAAGATCGGCAGCGGCAACCTGGTCGGCAACCTGCTGGGCAACGTCATCTATAGTGTCTACGCGCTCGATTCCAACTACCAGCCGACCGGCCCCGGCGTCTCGGTGGTCGGTCTGCTGGTCAACGAGTATGGCCTGCTGAACTTCGCTTCGATGGCCAACTTCAAGAGTATCTACGGCTTCCGCATCACCAACCCGCTCGGCTTCGAGATCGGCATCGACGACATCCAGGTCGCCAACGCCCACCTGGCGCCGTCGATCACCAGCTCGTCCTACAACGCCGCCACCGGCGTGCTGACCATCAGCGCCACCGGCATCAACGCCGGCGACGCCATCGATCCGGCCAAGCTGACCCTGACCGGCCAGGGCGGCAGCTACACCCTGACCTCGTCGGTGGTCGGCGCCGCCAGCGCCAGCCAGGTGGTGATCACCCTCAACGCCGCCGACAAGCTGGCCCTCAACGGCCTGCTCAACAACAACGGCGGCGCGGCGGTCGACGGCACCACCTTCAACATCGCCGCTGCCGCCAACTGGGATGGCAACGTCACCGGCGGCCCGGACGCCACCGGCAACCCGGTCACGGTCAGCAACGTCCAGTTACCGACCATCACGGCGGCCAGTTACAACGCCGCCACCAACGTGCTGACCGTCACCGGCACCAACCTGGTTGGCGTGGTGGGCGCGCTCAACGACATCACCGTCTCCAAGCTGACCTTGCGCGGCGAGGGCGGCGCCACCCGCGTGCTGAGCACCAGCGGCAACGTCGAGGTGACCAGCGCCACCTCGTTCACGGTGACCTTGAGCGGCGCCGACGTCGCTGCCGTCACCGCGCTGATGACCAAGAACGGCACCAGCGCGGCCAGCGGCACCGCCTACCAGCTGAGCGCCGGCGACGACTGGAATAGCGTGATCGGCAATGCCAACATTAGCGTCGCCGGGGTCAGCGTGGTGGTCACCAACACGTCCAACATGGCGCCCACCATCAGTGGCGCAGCCGCTGGTGCGGTCGGCGACAATGCCACTCTGCAGCCGTTCAGCGGCGTCACCGTGGCCGACGTCAACGGCGACAACGTCAGCATGACCATCAGCTACAACGGCGCCAACGGCACCCTGAGCGGCGCCGGCCTGTCCGGCAGCGCCGGCAGCTACACGCTGGCCGCCACCACCCCGGCCGCGCTGACGGCCCAGCTCAAGGCGCTGGTGTTCACCCCCACCGCCAACCAGGCTGCCGTCGGCGTTGGCGTTGCCACCACCTTCTCGCTGACCGCCACCGACAGCTTCGGCCTGGCCGGCGCCGTCAACACCACCACCGTGGTCACCGCCACCTCGGTCAACGACGCGCCGGTGTTCGCCGGCACAGCGGCATCCCAGGGCGTAACGGCCGGCGGCACCGTGCGGCCGTTCAGCGCCGTGACGGTGGCCGACGCCGACGTCGGCGCCACCGTCATCGTCACCATCAAGCCCGACAGCGCGGCCAAGGGTGTGTTCACGCCGGCCTCGCTAAGTGCTTCCGGCTTCACCACGACCGACGGCGGCGCCACCTACACCCATGCGGCGGCCGCGCCGGCCGCCGCCCAGGCGGCGCTGCAAGCGCTGGTGTTCCAGAGCACGGCCGGGCTGAACGCCACCACCACCTTCACCGTCACCCTCAACGACGGCAGTGTGATCGTCAGCAATAACGCCACCACCGTGGTTGCGGCCGCGCCAAGCTCGACCACGGCATTGACAGTGGCGTTCTCGGCCGACAGCGGCACCAGCAACGCCGACCTGGTCACCAACGTTGCCGCCCAAACCATCTCCGGCACCCTCAGCGCCGCGCTGGTGGCCGGCGAATCGGTCCAGGTCTCGCTCGATAACGGGGGCAACTGGACCACCGCTAGCGCCGGCGTCGGCGCCACCACCTGGCAGCTGGCCGGCCAGACCCTGGCCAACGGCGTCGGTACCCTGCAAGTGCGCGTCAACAACATCGGCGGCTCCAGCACCCCGCTCAGCGTCGGCTACGAGCTCGACACCAGTGCGCCCACCACCACCGGCGCCAGTGCGGTGTTCTCGGCCGACAGCGGCACCGGCGGCGACCGCATCACCAACATCGCCGCGCAGGACATCAGCGGCACCGTGAGCGCCAACCTGGCAGCCGGCGAACGGGTCGAGGTCTCGCTCAACAACGGCAGCACCTGGGTGGCGGCCAGCATCACCGGCATCAACAGCTGGCAGCTGGCCGGCCAGACCATCAGCGGCAGCAACACGCTGCAGGTGCGCGTGGTCGACGCCGCCGGCAACGCCGGCACCGGCACCGGCTTCGCCTACGCCTACGACAGCAGCGCGCCGAGCGCCACCCTCACCAGCAACGTCGGCACCCTGAAGAGTGGCGAGAGCGCGCTCATCACCATCACCTTCAGCGAGCCCCCGGTCGGCCTGGTACTGGGCGACCTGGTGCCGACCAACGGCAGCCTGGCCAACCTGGTGGCCACCGCCAACCCGCGCGTCTACACGGTCGAGTTCACCCCCGCCGGCGGCTTGGTCGGCGTGGCCGGTGGCGTCGCCCTGACGGCCGGCAGTTATACGGACGCCGCTGGCAACAGCGGCGGCGGCGCCAGTTCGTCGCAGATCTCGATCACCACCGTGGGACCGAGCGTGGCCATCACCAGCGATGCCGCCACCCTCAAGGCCGGCCAGACCGCCACCATCACCTTCACCTTCAGCAGCCTGCCGCAGGGCTTCAGCGAGACTGACGTGGTGGTCAGCGGCGGCAACCTGAGCACACCGACCTACGCCGGCGGCAACGTCTACACCGCCACCTTCACGCCCGGCGCCAATGTCACCGCGCCGGCTTCGATCACCGTCACCGGCGGCAGCTACACCGACCTGCTGGGCAACTCGGGCGGCGCTGGCGCCTCGCCGGTGATCGCGATCGACACCCGGCCGCCGACCTTGGCCATCACCAGCAACCTGACGGCGGTGCACATCGGCGACAGCGCCACCATTACCTTCACCTTCAGCGAGGCGCCGGTCGGCTTCACCGCCGGCGACGTGGTGGTCACCGGCGGCACGCTGGGCGCGTTCGGCCCCACTGCCAATCCGCTGGTGTACACCGCCAGCTTCACGCCGGACGCCAACGTCGCCAGCGGCGCGGCCAGCATCACCGTTGCCGCCAGCACCTACACCGACGCCGCCGGCAACGACGGCCAGGCCGCCCCCAGCCCGTCGATCAGCATCGACACCCTGGCGCCGAGCACCAGCACCACCGTGGTGACCTTCTCGGCCGATACCGGCGACAGCGGCAGCGACCTGATCACCCGCACCGCCGCGCAAACCATCAGCGGCACGCTCGATACCGCGCTGGCCACCGGCGAGGTGGTCCAGGTCTCGCTCGACCACGGCCAGACCTGGGTCAACGCCAGCGCCGCCGCCGGCGCCACCAGCTGGACCCTGGCCGGCCGCACCCTGGTCGGCAGCGACACCCTGCAGGTGCGTGTCAACGACGCCGCCGGCAACCACGGCCCGGTGTTCAGCCACGCCTACACGCTCGACACCACGGCGCCGACTGCCACCGTCAGCAGCAACGCCACCGCCCTCAGCGCCGGCCAGAGCGCCATCCTGACCTTCAGCTTCAGCGAGGCGCCGTACAACTTTACGGCGACCTCGCTGGCGGTGACCGGCGGCACCATCAGCAACCTGGCCGCCAGCGCCAATCCGCTGATCTACACGGCCGTGTTCACGCCGGCCGCCGGCCAGTCCGGCGTGAACGCCTCGGTGGCGGTCAACGCGGGCGGCTACGCAGACCTGGCGGGCAATGGCGGCGCCGCCAGTGCGCCGGTGTCGATCGCCGTCAACAGCGCGCTGCCAACGCTGGTCATCACCAGCAATACCGCCGCGCTCAAGGGCGGCGAGACGGCGCTGATCAGTTTCACCTTCAGCCAGCCGCCGACCGGTTTCACCGTCGCCGACATCAGCACCGCCAACGGCTCCGTGAGCGGCTTCACCGCCACCAGCAATCCGCTGATCTATACGGCGCTGTTCACGCCAACCGCTGGCCTGGCCTCGGGCAGCGCCGGCATCACCGTCGCGGCCAACAGCTACACCGACGCCTTCGGCAACAGCGGCGGTGCCGGCACCAGCCCGCTCATCGCGATTGACACGCTGGCACCCAGCGTGGCCATCACCAGCAGCGTGGCCGCCGTCAAGGGCGGCGAGACGGCGCTGATCAGCTTCACCTTCAGCGAGGCGCCGCTCGGCTTCACCGCTGCCGATGTGGTGACCACCGGCGGTACCCTGGGCGGCTTCACCGCCACCGCCAACCCGCTGGTGTACACGGCGGTGTTCACGCCCACCGCTGGAATCCAGGGCGTCGCCGCCAGCATCAGCATCGCCGGCAACACCTACACCGATGCCGCCGGCAACGCTAACCCGGCCTCGGGACCGTCGCCCACGCTCAGCATCGACACGCTGGCGCCTAGCGCCGTCGCCGCCAGCGTGGCCTTGCTGGTCGACAGCGGTATTCCCGGCGACCTGATCACCCACACCGCCGCCCAGACCATCAGCGGCACCCTCGGCAGCGCGCTCGGCGCCGGCGAGTTCGTCGAGGTCTCGCTCGATAACGGCGTCAACTGGGCCAGCGCCACCGCCGGCGCCGGCAACAGCTGGTCGCTGGCCGGCGCCACCCTGCTGACCGGCAGCAACACGCTGCAGGTGCGCGTGACCGACGCCGCCGGCAACCACGGCAACGCCTACACGCGCGCCTATGTGCTCGACAACACGGCGCCGAGCGTGGCCGTGAGCAGCAGCGCCGTCGCCCTCAAGGCCGGCGAGACGGCCACCATCAGCTTTACCTTCAGCGAGGCGCCTAACGGTTTCACCGACGCCGACCTGGTGGTCACCGGCGGCACCCTGGGGCCGCTCACGGCCACCGCCAACCCGCTGGTCTACACGGCGCTGTTGACGCCGGCGACCGGCGTCAACGGCGGCAGCGCCAGCGTCAGCGTTACCGCTGCCAGCTACACCGATGCCGCCGGCAACCCCGGCGCGGGGGTCACGCTGGCGGCGCTGCCGGTCGACACCCAGGCCCCGACCACCAGCGGCGCCAGCGTGGTGTTCTCGGCCGACAGCGGCGCCGCCGGCGACCTGGTCACCCATGTCGCCGCCCAGGACCTGAGCGGCACCCTGAGCGCCAACCTGGTAGCCGGCGAAACTGTCGAAGTCTCGCTCAACAACGGCGTCACCTGGCTCGCCGCCAGCGCCAGCGTCGGCGCCAACGGCTGGACACTGGCCGGGCAGACCCTCACCACCGGCCCCGGCCATCAGGTGCAGGTGCGCGTCAGCGACGCCGCCGGCAACCACGGCACTGCCTACAGCGCTGCCTACACGCTCGACCAGAGCGCGCCGACGCTGCAGATCAGCAGCGACCGGGCCGTGCTCAACAGCGCCGAGACGGCCACCATCAGCTTCACCTTCAGCGAGGCGCCGACCGCTTTCAACGCCGGCGCCATCAGCGTCGGCGGCGGCATGCTGGGGCCGCTCACGGCCACCGCCAACCCGCTGGTCTACACCGCCGTGTTCACCCCGACCGCCGGCCAGGTGGCCGGCAGCGGCGTCATTACGGTGGCGGCGGGCGCCTACACCGACCTCGCCGGCAACGCCGGCGTGGCCGCCGCCGTGACGCCGATTGCCTACTCGACGGCGACCCCGGGGGTGGCCGTCAGCAGCGACCTGGGCGCACTCAAGGCCGGCCAGACGGCCGTCATCACCTTCAAGCTGAGCGCGCCGTCGAGCGACTTCGTGGTCGGTGACGTTACGGTCAGCGGCGGCACGCTGAGCGGCTTCGGCGCGACCGGCGATCCGCTGGTCTACACCGCCACCTTCATCCCGACCGCCGGGCTGGCGGCCGGCAACGGCACGGTGGTGGTCAACGCCGGCACCTTCTCCAGCGGCGGCAACCTCAACGCCGCCGGCAGCATGACCCCGATCAGCATCGACACGCTGGCGCCGACCCTGGCCATCAGCAGCAGCGCGGCCAGCCTCAACAGCAGCGGCACGGCGCTGATCACCTTCACCTTCAGCGAGGCGCCGGCCGCGTTCAGCCTGGGCGACGTCAGCGTCGGCAACGGCAGCCTGAGCAACCTGGTGCAAACCGCTAACCCGCTGGTCTACACGGCACTGCTGACGCCGGCGGCCAACGTCGCGTCCGGCAACGTCAGCATTGCCGTGGCGCACGGCGCCTATGCCGACCTGGCCGGCAACGCCGGCAACGCCGCCAGCGGGCCCACAATCACCATCGACACGCTGGCGCCGAGCCTGGCGGCCAGCACGGTGCAGTTCCTGGTCGACAGCGGCACCGCCGGCGACCTGATCACCAACGTCAGCGCCCAGACCATCTTCGGCACCCTGAGCGGCACGCCGGCGGCCGGCGACGTGGTCGAGGTCTCGCTCAACAACGGCGTCAGCTGGAGCACCGCCGTGATCACCGGCAACAACTGGTCGCTGGCCAACCAGACCCTGAGCGGCGCCGGCACGCTGCAGGTACGCGTGAGCGACGCCAACGGCAACCACGGCGCCGCCGTCAGCCGCCCCTATGTGTTCGACAACACCGCGCCCACGGTCGCCATCAGCAGCGACAGCGCCACCCTGCGCGCCGGCCAGAGCGCCACCATCAGCTTCACCTTCAGCGAAGCACCGGTCGGTTTCGCGGTGGGCGACCTGATCGTCAGCGGCGGCGGCCTGAGCGGCTTTACCGCCACCGCCAACCCGCTGGTCTACACGGTGGTGCTGACGCCGACGCCGGGCTACAACGGCAGCGCCAGCGTGACCCTCGGCGCCGGCTTGTACAACGACGCCGCCGGCAACCTCGGTGGCGGCGGCAGCTCGCCGTCGATCAGCGTCGACGCGCTGGCGCCGACGCTGGCGATCACCGCCAACGCCAGCGCGCTCAAGGGCGGCGAGAGCGCCACCGTCACCTTCACCTTCAGCGAGGTGCCGGTCGGCTTCACCCTGGCCGACATCAACGCCACCTTCGGCAGCGTGAGCGGCCTGATGGCCACCGCCAATCCGCTGGTGTACAGCGCCACCTTCACGCCGGCCGCCGGCACCAACGGCGCCAACGCCGTGATCAGCGTCGCCAACGGCCTTTACACCGACGCCGCCGGCAACCCCGGCACCGGCACCGGCAGCGCCGCCATCGCGGTCGACACCCAGGCGCCGACCACCCTCAACAGCACGGTGCGGTTCTCGGCCGACTACGGCGCCAGCTCCACCGACCTGGTCACTAACGCCGCCGGCCAGGTCGTCAGCGGTGTGCTGGCCACCGCGCTGAACGCGGGCGAAACGGTGATGGTCTCGCTCGACAACGGCGTCCACTGGCTGGCCGCCACCGCCGTCAGCGCCACCGACTGGCTGCTGCCGCCGCAACTGCTGAGCGGCAGCAACACGCTGCAGGTACGCGTGGCCGACGCTGCCGGCAACCTCGGTCCGCTGTTCTCGGCCGGTTACGTGCTCGACCTGGTGGCGCCCACCATGGTGGTCACCAGCAGCGCCACCGCGCTCAAGTCCGGCGAGTCGGCTACCCTGACCTTCACCTTCAGCGAGGTGCCGACCAACTTCACCAGCGCCAGCGTGGTGGCGTTCAATGGCAACCTGAGCGGCCTCGCGGTCGATCCCGGTAACCCGCTGGTCTACACGGCGACGCTGACGCCGGCGGCCGGGCTGGCCGGCGCAGCGGCCGGCATCACCGTGGCCGCCGGCCAGTACACCGATGTCGCCGGCAATTCCGGCGCCACCGTCGCCTCGCCCCTGATCACGGTCGACACGGCGGCACCGGCACTGCAGATCACCAGCAGCGGCAACAACCTCAAGATCGGCGAGCTGGCCACCATCACCTTCACCTTCAGCGAACTGCCGGTCGGCTTCGTGGTGGGCGACATCAACGTCGCCGGCGGCGTGCTGAGCGGCTTCGGCCTGACCTCCAACCCGCTGGTCTACACCGCCGTGTTCACGCCGACGGTCGGTCTGGCCAACGGCAGCGGCACCATCGAGGTGCTCGGCGGCAGCTACCTGGACGCTGCCGGCAACGCCGGCGTGGCGGCGCTGATGACGCCGATCGCCTTCAGCACGGTGGCGCCGGGCACCAGCGGCACCGGCGTCAGCTTCGACGACGACCGTGGCGCCAGCCACACCGACCTGGTCACCAACGTCGGGCTGCAAGTCGTCAAGGGCACGCTCGACGCGCCGCTGGCGGCGGGCGAGTTCGTCGAGGTCTCGTTCAACAACGGCCTGCTGTGGGTGCCGGCCGGCCCGGACGGCGCGGCCGGCTGGACGCTGGGGCTGCAGGCGCTGGCCGGCAGCGGCACGCTGCAGGTGCGGGTGACCGACGCCGCTGGCAACCACGGCGCCGTCAGCACCAGCGCCTACACCATCGACACGGTGGCGCCGCTGGTGACCATCGGCGCCAGCAGCACCGTGCTCAAGGCCGGCGACACCACCACCCTGACCTTCACCTTCAGCGAGGTGCCGTACGACTTCCAGGCCGGCGACCTGGTGGTGACCGGCGGCAACATCGGCGCCCTGGTCGCCAGCGCTGGCGATCCGCGCGTCTACACCACCGTGTTCACGCCGACGCCGGGCTATAGCGGCGCGGCCGGCGTGACCGTGACGGCCGGCTCCTACATGGACCTGGCCGGCAACCTCGGCCTCGGCTCGGGCGGTTTCGTGCTCAGCGTCGACGCCCAGGCGCCGACCCTGGCCATCACCAGCAGTGTCGCCACGCTCAAGGGCGGCGAGACGGCCTTGATCACCTTTACCTTCAGCGAGATTCCGGTCGGCTTCGCTGCCGGCGATGCCAGCGCCAGCGGCGGCGTCCTGAGCGGCTTCACCGCCACCGCCAACCCGCTGGTGTACACCGCCGTGTTCACGCCGACCGCTGGCACTGCCGCCGGCAGCGCCGTGGTCAGCGTTGCCAACAACGTCTACGGCGACGCCGCCGGCAACAGCGGCGTTGGCGCCAGCTCGGCGCCGATCAGCATCGACACGCTGGCGCCGCTGGCGGCTGCCAGCGGCACGCCGCGCTTCAACGCCGACACCGGCGTCAGCGCCACCGACCTGATCACTACGGTGGCCGCGCAGATCGTCAGCGGCGACCTGACGGCGCCGCTGGCCAACGGCGAAACGGTGGAAGTCTCGTTCAACGACGGCGTCAGCTGGCAGACCGCCACCGTCAACGGCCCCGGTACCGGCTGGTCGCTGGGGCACACGCTGACCGGCAGCGGCGTGCTGCGGGTGCGCGTGGTCGATGCCGCCGGCAACCACAGTGCCGAGACCGCCACGCGGTACGCCTACGACCAGAGTCCGCCGACGGTGGTCATTACCAGCGACATGGCGGTGGCCAACGGCGTCACCCCGGCCGTGATCAGCTTCACCTTCTCCGAGGCGCCGGTCGGCTTCAGCGCGGCCAACATCACGGTCAGCGGCGGGGTGCTGGGCGCGCTCACCGCCACCGCCAATCCGCTGGTGTACACGGCGACCTTTACGCCGACGACGGGGGTGGCCAGCGGCAGCGCCAGCATCACCCTCAGCGGTGGCTACATGGACGTGGCCGGCAACAATGGCGGCGCCGGCAGCATCGCCGCGCTGCAGATCGACACGGTGGCGCCGACCACCAGCGCGGGCGGCGCATCCTTCCTGCACGACACCGGCAGCGCACCCGACGACCTGATCACCAACGATCCGGCGCAAACCGTCAGCGGCACCCTGAGCGCGCCATTGCTGGCCGGCGAGGTGGTGCAGGTCTCGTTCGACGGCGTGGTCTGGCACACGGCCGCTGTCAGCGGCACAGCCTGGGAGCTGGCCGGCCAGACCCTGGCCGGCGCCGGCACCCTGTCGGTGCGGGTGGCTGACGCCGCCGGCAACTTCAATGCCGCCTACTCGGTGCCGTACCACGTCGACACGGTGGCGCCGACAGTGACCGTCAGCAGCAATCTGGCGACGCTGGGCATCGGCCAGAGCGCCATTCTGACCTTCACGCTGAGCGACCCCGGCGTGCTCACCGCCGCCGACATTGCGCTCACTGGCGGCGCCGTGCTGAGCAACTTCAGCGGCAGCGGCACCACCTACACGGCGACCGTGATGCCGCCCGCCAACAGCGTCCGGCCAATCAGCGTCAGTGTCGCCGGCCAGCTGTTCTCCGACACGGCCGGTAATGCCAGCCTGGCATCGACTCCACTGGTGCTGTCGGTCAACACCAATCCGCCACCGGACAATCCTGGCACGCCATCCACCATCGATGGGGTGCAGGTGAATACCACCACCGGCGCCGATGCGCGCACCGGCCTGCCCACGCGCACGGTGTCGGTGCCTACCGTGACCAGTACCCGTGCCGAAGACAACAGCACCGAGCACGCCAACCTGGCCGACATTCCGATCGGCATTGCCGCCAATGGCGGCAATCCGGGCAGCACTCTGGTGGTTAGCGTGCCGGTCGGCGTTGGCTTCGAGGCCAGCGGTCCATCGTCCTTGCTCAGCGGCGTCATGGCGCTGACCGACCTGATCGGCCGTATCGATGACTATACTGCCGCCGGCCAGGCCAACCGCGCGGCCATGGAAGCGCAGGCGCGACAGTTCCTGGCCAGCATGGACAGCGACGATCAACTGCAGCATGCCACGCTCAAGCTGAGCGGTGTGAACGGCATCACCAATACGGCAGTGCTGGTGGATGGTTCCGACATGGTGACATCCGGCGGCGCCAGCGGCGGTCCCTTGCACGACACGCCTGGCGAGGATACGGCGGTGGCGCTGGTGATCGACGCCCGTTCGCTGCCGCTGGGCATCGGATTACAGCTGGACGATGTACAGTTCGCCGCCATCATCGGCGCCGCCAATGTGCTGGGTGGCGCCGGCCAGAACTTCTTCATCGGTGACGGGGAAGCGCAGCGGATTGTGCTGACCACCGGCAATGACAATGACACGCTGTACGGCAATGGCGGCGACGACATCCTCGGCACCGCCGGCGGCAACGACTACCTGGACGGTGGCGATGGCCGCGACTGGCTGGCCGGCGGCGGCGGCAACGATCGCCTGGCCGGCGGCGCCGACGACGATGTGCTGCAAGGCGGCCGCAGCGACGTGGGCCAGTGGCAGTTCTTCCTCAAGGACGGCAAGGTGGTTGGCCAGCATCAGCTGGCGCTGGCCGGCGCCACCAATATGGAAACCGTCACCGCCGCCGAACTGAACGGCAGCCAGCCGCTGCTGGCCTTCGCCGGCGCCAGCACGGCGCGGCTGGAGACGCTGTCGCTGCTGTACCACGCCGCCTTCGAGCGTGCGCCGGATCTGGTCGGCCTGAACTTCTGGGCCGGCCAGAACGGTCTCAGCGCGCAGCAACTGGCGGCAGGCTTCCTGATGGCGCCGGAAGCGGTACAGGGCCTGATGAAGCTGAGCAACCACGACTACGTCGCAACGCTGCTGGAGAATGCGCTGGGCGTCAAGCCGGCCGAATCTGCGCTGACGGTGCTGGTGGCGCGGCTGGATGCGGCCACGCCGGGCGATTTGACGGCGCGCGCCGGCGTACTGGCCGATATCGCCCTGACCGCCGAGCACCGTAGCGCCTGGACCAGCAGCAATGGCATGGCGCTGGGCGGCGAGCTGCTGGCGCAGGAACAGGGCTGGATCGGCAATTCCGGCGATGACCGGCTGGAAGGTGGCGCTGGCTCGGACCGCCTGGTGGGCGGCGATGGCGTCGACACGGTGGTCTACAGCGGCGCAGCGGCCAGCTACTCGCTGGCGCTGAACCGCAATGGCGAGGTGATGATCGGCGAACCGGATGGCGCGCGCGACACCATCCTGCAGATCGAGCGCGGCGAGTTCAACGGCGTGACGCTGGATCTGGGCTTCACCCAGGCCAGCGCCGCCACGCTGCAGGAAATCGGCATGCTGTACCACCTGACGCTGGATCGCGCCGGCGACTTCCCCGGCTTCCAGTTCTGGGTCAACAGTGGCTTGCATGGCAGCACCCTGGCGGCTGGCTTCATGGCCTCGCCGGAGTTCAATCAGCGCTTCGGTAGCTTGAACGATAGCGAGTTCATCACCATGCTGTACCAGCATACTGTGGCCCAGGCGCCGTCCGCGCCGGTGCTGGCGCAGCTGGACGCGTATCTGGACAACCACAGCCGCGCAGATCTGCTGTCCCTGCTGGCCAGCGACGTCACGCTGGTGGGCAGCCAGTATGGCGCGGGCGGCCTGAGCCTGATTGGTAGCTTGTAATTTGCCATTCTGGAGGATGTGAAAACGCTTTTGCTGGATGGCGCAGTTGACAGATCAGGCGAAAACGCGGGCATAATCGGCTGCGTAACCCCTGAATGGGAGTGCGCCATCCTCGCCCTTACCACAACCGAGCAAGCTCGACCGGGTATCCTGATCGTCGATGACGAGCGGGAGGAGTTGCGCTTCCTGACCGATTTGCTGCGGCGCCAGCTATACCATGTGCGCACTGCCAGCGACGGCTCGGAAGGCTACCAGTCGGCGCTGGCCGCGCCGCCGGACCTGATCCTGCTGGATGTGCGCATGCCCGGCATGGACGGATTTGCCGCCTGCCGGCTGCTCAAGGCGAATCCCGCCACCCGCCATATCCCGGTCATTTTCCTCAGCGCGCTGGACGAGCCCGACGAACGCGTGGCCGGGCTGGCCATGGGGGGGGTCGACTTTGTTGCCAAACCCTACCATCCGGCCGAAGTGTTCGCGCGGGTACGCATCCACCTGGAACTGGCTGGGCTGCGCCGCGCCGGGACGCTTCCCGTGTCGGCGCCGGCGCCGCACGATCCGGATGAGGTGGTGGCCAAGGCCGCGATGCGCCTGATCGACGACAACCTGGGCGCGGCGCTGACGCTGGCCAGCATCGCGCGCTCGCTGGGCACGTATGAGAAGCGGCTGTCGCAGGCATTCCGGCGGCACGTCGGCATGACGGTGTTCGGCTATCTGGGCGAGGCGCGCATCCGTCATGGCCGGCATCTGCTCAGCGATACCGACTTGACGGTGCAGCAGATCGCCGAGCAGACCGGCTTCAGCAGCGCGGCCAACTTTGCCACCGCCTTCCGCGAGCAGACCGACACCACCCCCACCGCCTATCGCCAGGCGATGCGCCAGCACACGCCGGAAGCGCTGCCGTGAGCGCTGACGAGCGCGACCCGGTGCGCATCCGCGCCCGCCTGCTGGCGGCGCTGAATCACGACTTGCGCGCGCCGCTGGCGCGGATTGCCACCCAGGTCGGCACCGGCTGGGCCGACCTGGCGATGCTGGAAGGCGAAGCGCGGCGCCAGCTGGAATGGCTGTCCGACTTGCAGGAGTGTGCGCGCTTCGAACTGCAGCCGCCGGAACTGGCTGTGGCGCCGGCCTATCTGCATGCGCTGATGCGGCATGTGCGGCTGGACGGCGCGCTGCCGGCGCTGGCGCTGCTGGATGCGCGCCGCCTGGGACAAGTGCTGGCGCGCTTGCGCTCACACAGCGGCGGCCAGCTGGCGGTGCAGGCGCGGCGCGACGGCGAGGCGGTGCACTTGCAGTTCGTGGCGGGCGAGGCGGATGGCGCATGGTGCGACGTCAGCGCCTCGCTGGCCGACGAACGCATCCTGCCTGGGGTGATGCTGGCGGCGCACCTGGTGCGCGCCATGGGCGGCCGTTTGCAGCAGAGCGGCGACGGCTTGCGCTTCGAGATGCTCGCGCCGCTGGCGGAGGAGCAGGACGCGATGCCGCCGACCCCGCATTTCGACTGGCCCGAACCGTTTGGCGCCGGCCACGCGGTGCTGCTGCTGGAGCCGCATCAGCCTATGCAGGACTACCTGAGCGAGATTCTGGAGAGCGCCGAATTCGATGTGCAATATGCGCCGGAAGACCGCGAACCGGCGCTGATCCTGTGCGCCAATGAAAGCGTGTGGGACATCTGGCCGCGCGAGGAGGCGCCGCCGGTGCTGCTGCACACGCTGCTGCCGCCGGAGCGGCCGGCCGATTTCATCGAGGTGCTGTACAAGCCGGCGCCGCCGGCAATGCTGCTGGCGGCCTTGCGGCGGCGGCTGGAAATCCGGCTGTGATCAGCCGGTTTTTCCACCGCTGACGCGTTCGATGCCGGCCAGGTCGCGCCAGCTCTGCACCTCCGCGTAGCCTGCTGCGCTGAGCAGCGCGCGCACTTGTTCCGCCTGGTCGTAGCCATGTTCCATCAGCAGCCAGCCTTGCGGCTTGAGGTGGGCCGGCGCACCGGCGATGATGATGCGCAGCGCCGACAGGCCGTCGGCGTGGTCGGTCAGCGCGCCCACCGGTTCGTAGCGCAGGTCGCCTTCGGACAAGTGATGGTCGCCGCTGGCGATATAGGGCGGATTGGCGGCGATCACGTCGAAGCGCGGCGCATCGGCCAGCGCCGTGTACCAGTCGCTGCGCAGGAAGCTGACGCGGGCCTGGTTGGTGTCGGCGTTGCGCTGCGCGACTGCCAGCGCCGCATCGCTGACATCGAGCGCGGTGACGTCGGCGTCGGCGCGGTTGTGCGCCACCGAGACGGCGATGGCGCCGCTGCCGGTGCCCATGTCCAGCACCCGGCCGCGCACCGGCGTACGCTCCAGCGTCAGCTCGACCAGCAGTTCGGTGTCGGGACGCGGTATCAGCACCGCGCTGCTGACTTCGAACGGCAGGCCGAAGAATTCGCGCTGGCCGACGATGTAGGCGATCGGCTCGCCGTCCAGGCGGCGCTGCACCAGCGCGCTGTAGCGCTGCAGTTCCCCATCGCTCAGCACGCGTTCGGACTGGGTGATCAGGGCGATGCGGTTGATGCCCAGCGCGTAACACAGCAGTACGCGGTTATCCAGCGCGTCCAGCTGGCTGTGCTGTTGCAGCGCACCGATGGTAGGGTTCATCGCGTGCGGCGGATCAGCAGCCAGCCCAGCGCCAGCGTGAACAGGCCGAACCACAGGAACGACCATTGCGGAATCGACAGCCCGAACCATGGCGCCAGCGCGTCTTCGCACAGGCCGTCCGCCTTGAACAGGAAGGGCAGGTAGGTGGCGGTCGGGATTTTGTTGAGGAAGGTTTCCATCGGGTCGATGCCGCACGACAGGCCGGGATGGGCCAGCACCCACAGGTGTTTGCCAGCAGTGCCCAGGCCGCCCAGCGCGGCCAGCAGGCTGACGCTGGCCAGCGCCTTCGGCTTGCTGGTATAGGCGCCGATCAGGGCGAACACGCCGATGGCGATGAACAGGTAGCGCTGGATCACGCACAGCGGGCAGGGCAGCATGTCCATGCCGTGCTGCAGGTACAGGGCGACGCCGATCAGGCCGAACGCGGCGATGGCAATGGACAGCAGCAGGGAGCGGGTATGTATCATGAGAGTATCCTGGGATGAATCGGGGCATTCTCGCACAAAGTTGCCATTTCAGCCTTAGCGCCGTCTTAATCGCCCAGCGCGGCCAGCAGCTCGGCCTGGTGTTCGGCGATCAGCGCGTTGGTCATCTCGGCCAGGTCGCCGTCCATGATGAAGTCCAGCTTGTACAAGGTCAGGTTGATGCGGTGATCGGTCATGCGCCCCTGCGGGTAGTTGTAGGTGCGGATGCGTTCGCTGCGGTCGCCGGAACCGATCAGGCTCTTGCGGGTGGCCGCTTCCTTGGCCTGCGCCTCGCGCAGCTGCACGTCCTTGATGCGGGTGGCCAGCACCTTCATCGCCTGCGCCTTGTTCTTGTGCTGCGAGCGGTCGTCCTGGCACTCGACCACGATGCCGGTCGGCAGGTGGGTGATGCGGACTGCGGAGTCGGTCTTGTTGATGTGCTGGCCGCCGGCGCCCGATGCACGGTAGGTGTCAATGCGCAGCTCGGACGGATTGATGTTGACGTCCTCTACCTCATCCGCCTCCGGCATCACCGCCACCGTGCAGGCCGAGGTGTGGATGCGGCCCTGGGTTTCGGTGGCCGGCACGCGCTGCACGCGGTGGCCGCCCGATTCAAACTTCAGCTTCGAGTAGACGCCGTTGCCAACCAGGCGCACGATGACCTCGCGGTAGCCGCCCAGGTCGGACGCCGACTCGGACACCATCTCCACCTGCCAGCGGTTGCGTTCGGCGAAGCGGGTGTACATGCGCAGCAGGTCGCCGGCGAACAGCGCCGATTCATCGCCGCCGGTGCCGGCACGGATTTCCAGGAAGATGTTGCGCTCGTCGTTGGCGTCCTTCGGCAGCAGCATTTTTTGCAGGTCGAGATCGAGTTCGGCGGTGCGCGCCTTGGCGGCCTCGATTTCTTCCTGGGCGAATTCCTTCATGTCCGGATCGGCCAGCATCTCCTCGGCGGCGGCGATGTCGCCCAGCGCTTCCTGGTAAGACTTGTAGACTGCCACCAGCGGGCCGATCTCGGCGTGCTCGCGGGTCATCTTGCGGTAGCTGTCCATATTATCGGTAGCGCCTTCGGACATCAGCAATTCATCGAGTTCGACCAGGCGGTTTGCCAGTTGATCGAGCTTGGCCAGCATGGATGGTTTCATAGCGTATTTCGTAGAGGGGTGTTGCGGGCGCCGCGCAGCTGGCGGCGATGGGAAGACAGCGAGGGATGCGGCGCGCTAACGGCGGCCGCGGAACATCTGCGGCAGGATCTCTGCCAGTTGCGCGCGTTCGTCGCCGTGGGCGTGGCGCAGCGCCTGTTGCGGACCGTGCATGAACTTGGCGGTCAGGCCTTTGGACAGGGCTTCCAGCACGGTGTCGATATCTTCGCCCTTGGCCAGCATCTTGCGGGCGCGCTCCAGTTCCATCAGGCGCAGCGCCTCGCTGTTTTCATGCAGGCTTTGAATGACCGGCACCACCGCGCGGTCGTCTACCCAGTGCATGAACGATTGCACGCGGGTTTCGATGATGGCTTCGGCTTGCGCCACGGCGGCCTGGCGGTTTTCCAGGCCGGTCTGCACCACTTTGCCGAGGTCGTCGACGGTGTACAGGAAGGCGTCGTTGAGGCGCGCCACTTCCGGCTCGATATCGCGCGGCACGGCCAGGTCGACCATGAACATCGGCTTGTGGCGGCGCGCCTTGATGGCCCGCTCCACCATGCCAAGGCCGATCAGCGGCAGCGACGAGGCGGTGCAGGAAATCACGATGTCATACTGGTGCAGCTTGTCCTGCAAATCGGCCAGGCGGATGGCGCGGCCGCCGAAGCGGTGCGCCAGCACTTCGCCGCGTTCCAGTGTGCGGTTGGCGATGGTGATGGTTTTTGGATTTTGCGCCGCGAAGTGGGTGGCGCACAGCTCGATCATTTCGCCAGCGCCGATGAACAGCACGTTCTGCTCGGCGATCTTGTCGAAGATGCGCTGCGACAGGCGTACCGCAGCGGCCGCCATCGACACGCTGTGCGCGCCGATCTCGGTGGTGCTGCGCACTTCCTTGGCGACCGAGAACGAGCGCTGGAACAGCTGGTGCAGATAGGTGCCGAGGCCGCCCGCTTCATCGGCGGTGCGGATCGCGTCCTTGATCTGGCCGAGGATCTGGGTTTCGCCCAGCACCATCGAGTCCAGCCCGGAGGCGACGCGGAAGGTGTGGCGCACGGCGTCGTGCTGCGGCAGCATGTACAGGTGCGGCCGCAGTTCGCTGTAATTGAGTTTGTGGAAATCAGCCAGGAAATGCGCGCCGGCGTCGAGCGGATCCGGCACATGGCTGGCGGCGTACAACTCGGTGCGGTTGCAGGTCGACAGGATGGCCGCTTCGTCGGAACCACGATGGTCGATGCGCTCGAACCACGAACGCGCCGCCATCACCGCCTGGCCCAGTTGGTCAGGGGCGAACGCCAGCTGCTCGCGTAGCGAGACCGGGGCGGTGGTGTGATTGAGGCCGACGGCAAGCAACTGCATTTCGGGTCCAGGCTGGTAAATATGCGGACATTATACCCCTACTGCCAGTATGTTGCCCGCAGGACTGCCTAATGCTATAGCAGTTTAGTCGGCTACTATCAAGCGCCGAGTTTTTCCAAGCGGTAACCGTAGCTATAGACCGGTACCAGGCGGAAGCCGTTTTCTGGCTTTAATTGCAATTTGTTGCGGACCCGCGAAACGTGGGTGTCCATGGTGCGCGATGGCACGACGGTTTCGCGTATCCATACCGCCTCATGAATGTAGGCGCGCGACAGCGGACGGCCAATGTTGCGGAAAAATAACAGCGCCAGGTAGAACTCTTTGTGGGTCACATCCAGCACGATGCCGTCCATCAGCAGGCGGCCGGGGCGCGTTTCGAAGATGTACTGGCCGAATTGCAGCTGTTCGGCGCCGTTTTGCGCTGGATAGGCGCGGCGCAGCAGCGCTTGCACGCGCGCCACCATCTCGCTGCGGCGCAGCGGCTTGATCATGTAGTCGTCGGCGCCGGCGGCCAGGCCGGCCACGATATCGTCTTCGCCGGAACTGGTGGTGAGGAACAGCACCGGCGCGTTGTCCGGCAGCTTCTCCTTGGCGCGGCGCAGCACTTCGGCACCACCCAGATCCACCACCTGCCAGTCGAGTATCAGCATGTCGTAGCTGTCCTTGCGCAATTGCGCCAGCACGTCTTTGGCGGTCTGGAAGCTGTGGCAGATATGGCCAGCCGAAGTCAGCACCTGGCAAATCAGCTCAGCCTGGCTGCGGTCGTTGTCGAGTACGGCAATTCTCATGCTCTTGCCTGTGGGGAAATGTTAAGGAGAAGTCACCGTAAATATAACAGAGATTCACAAATAAATTAGCAAAAAGGCTAAAAATATTTTTTATGGACACTATCAGTGATTTCTTGGCAATGCTTGTTTTCCACTGAGACGGGCCCTATATGGATTACACGGTACACTGGAAAAACCGCGAATTCAATGCAGAAGTTGAAAAATGGCAAGAACACCCAGCGCGTGCAAGGAGGCGGCATGAGCAGCAAAAAAGACACACATTGGACGCTGTTGCCGGCCTCGGCTAGCGATATTGCCTCTGTACGGGAACGCTGCCGCCAGCTGGTGCGGCGGCGCGCGATGGTGTCCGCCGGCATGGCCGCAGTGCCCATTCCGGGCTTGGATATCGTGTCCGACCTGCGCCTGTTTTCGTTGTTAATTGACGATATCAATAAGGAATTCGGTCTTTCCGAACAGCAAATTGAGCGCTTGCAGCCGAAATTCCGCCTGATTGCTTATGAAGCGGCGATCGGCGTGGGCGGCATGCTGGTGGGGAAACTGGTGACGCGGGAGGTGGTGATGCAGCTGTTGCGCCGCACTGGTTTCAAGACGGTGGCGCGGCAGGCGGGCAAGCTGGTGCCGCTGGCCGGGCAGCTGGCCTCCGCCGGGATCGGCTTTTATGCGTTTCGCCAGATTGGCTATCAGCATGTGGAGGCCTGCGCCAAGGTGGCGCAGGAGTTGATCGCGGCGGGCGTGCATCGCCAGCCGGCCTGACGCTTAATCAGGCGTCAAGCGTCAGGCAGTACCACGTTGACGTCGAGGACTTCCAGGTTGCCCTGGCGGTCCAGCGAAATCTTGATGTCGTCGGCGTTGACCTTGGTGTACTTGGAAATCACTTCGATCAGTTCCTTGTGCAGCGCCGGCAGGAAGTCCGGACCGGCGCGGCCGCTGCGCTCGCGCGCGATGATGATCTGCAAGCGTTCCTTGGCCGCGGTCGCGGTTTTCGGCTTGGGTGGAAACAGGAAAGAAAGCAGTGCCATGATTACTTGCTCCCGAAGATACGCTGCAACAGGCCGGGCTTTTCATAGGTGGTAAAGCGCAGCGGCAGTTCCTGGCCGAGGAAGCGCGACACCACGTCTTCATAGGCTTCCGCAACATCGGTGCCTTTGAAGTGAATCGCCGGGTTACCCTGGTTCGAAGCATGCAGCACCTGTTCCGACTCCGGAATGATGCCGACCAATGGAATGCGCAGAATTTCCTGCACGTCTACGTACGACAGCATCTCGTCCGCTTCCACGCGTTTCGGCGAGTAGCGGGTGATCAGCAGGTGTTCCTTGACTGGCTCGCCGCCGGTCTGGGCGCGGCGCGACTTGGCCTGGATGATGCCGAGGATACGGTCCGAATCGCGCACCGACGATACTTCAGGGTTGGTGACGATGATGGCTTCATCGGCAAAGGTCAGCGCCATCAGCGCGCCGTGCTCGATGCCGGCCGGCGAATCGCAGATGATGAACTCGAAGCCCATGTTGATCAGCTCGTGCAGCACGACTTCCACACCGTCTTCCGACAGCGCATCCTTGTCGCGCGTCTGCGAGGCCGGCAGGATGAACAGGTTGTCGCAGTGCTTGTCCTTGATCAGCGCCTGGGTCAGCGTTGCTTCTTTATTGATCACATTGATCAGGTCGTACACCACGCGGCGTTCGCAACCCATGATCAGGTCGAGATTGCGCAGGCCGACGTCGAAGTCGATGACTGCCGTCTTGTGGCCGCGCATGGCCAGGCCAGTGGAGAAACTGGCGCTGGAGGTGGTTTTACCTACACCGCCCTTGCCGGACGTTACAACAATAATTCTTGCCACGAATAATCCTTTTCAGAGTGGTGTGCTTAAGCGCGGTTTGCAGTATTGACAGATGATATATCGATTCTGTCACCAACCAGGCGAATTTGCGTCGGCGCGCGTGCATATTCGGCCGGGAAGCCGTCTTCAAACGTGCTGTAGACGCCGGCGATGGAGACCAGTTCCGGCGCCATGTTCAATGCAAAAATACGCGCTTGGGCATTGCCCGAGGCGCCAGCCAGTGCACGGCCGTTGAGCGTGTTGTACACATGGATGCTGCCGTCGGCGATGATTTCGGCGCCGTTGTTGACCACGGCGGTAACCACCAGGTCGCAGCCGCGCGCGTAAATGCGCTGGCCGGCGCGCACCGGAGTGTCGATGATCATCACGTCGGTGCCGTTGCTGGCGGCGGCCGGCGGCTGGGCCTGGGCGGCGGCGACTGCCACCGGCGTAGCGGCTGGCGTTGGCGCCGGCCTGGCTGCGCCAGGCGCTTCCTCTTTCGGCTTGGCGCTGGCGGTTTCCAGGCTCAGGCCGTGGGCGGCGATGGCGGCCGCCATTTCCGGCGGCGCGTTGCGCACGGCAACCGGATTCAAACGGTATTTTTTCAGCAGGGCGATCAGGCCGCCCCAATCGACCGGATCGCCGCCGGCCGGCAGTGCGGCCACGTCGATCACGGTCAGGTCGTCTTCGAAAAAGTCGGCGGTGCCGCCGGTCATTTCAGCCAGCGCGGCGTCGAGAGCGATGCGGTCTGCCGTGGCCAGGATGGCGGAAACGGCGACGACGGTGGAAATCTTTATTTCTATGGGCTTTTGAAACAGGCTCTTGGACATGGGCGACAGTATCAGGGTTAACTTGCGCGCATGCGCAGGCATCAGCATTCTACTGTGGAAAATCAGGAAAGGGGAGGCCCGGCAAGCGTGCGGGCGCGTAAACAGGCGGTCTGAGCAGGCGGCCTGAGCAGGTTTAAGGGAGTTGCGCTGTCATCCGCATTTCATATTGATGCGCTACAGTGTGCGGCAGCCGGTCTATCATTAAAATGAAAGATTTCTCGTCTTCAGATGAAAACAAGTAATACATAATGCTCGAAATCCGTCATCTACGCACTTTGAGCGCACTGCGCTCGGCCGGCAGCCTGGTCCGCGCCGCACAACTGCTCAACCTGACGCAGTCCGCCCTGTCGCATCAGATCAAATTGCTGGAAGACCGCTACGGCGCGCCGCTGTTTGAGCGCAAATCGGTGCCGATCGGCTTTACCGCCACCGGCGCCCGGCTGCTCAAGCTGGCCGACCTGCTGTTGCCGGAAATCGAAACCGCCGAGCGCGAAGTGGCGCGCCTGAGCCAGGGCGACACCGGCCAGCTGCGGGTGGTGCTGGAATGCCATACCTGCTTCGACTGGCTGATGCCGGTGCTGGACGAATTCCGCAAGCGCTGGCCGGAAGTGGAGATCGACCTGGTGTCGGGCTTCCATAGCGCGCCGGCAGATTTGCTGCATAGCGGCGAAGCGGACCTGGTGATTGGCTCGCCGTGCGGACCGGAGTACGCCAGCTTCCCGCTGTTCCGCTACGAAAACCTGGTGGTGATGGCACAGAAGCACCGCCTGGCCGCACAGCGCCGCCTGCAGGCTGCCGATTTCGAAGGCGAAACCCTGATTACCTACCCGGTGCCGGAACAGCGGGTCGACCTGATCCGCGAAGTGCTGCAACCGGCCCACATCCGCTACCAGCGCCGCACCGCCGAGCTGACGGTGGCGGTGCTGCAGCTGGTCGCCAGCCGCCGAGGGATTGCCGCGCTGCCCAACTGGGCCATCAAGAACTATGTCGAGTACGACTATGTGATCGCGCGCCCGGTCGGCGAGCAGGGCCTGTGGAGTGACCTGTTCGTCTCGGTGCCCGAAGTGCAGCGGCACAAGGCCTATGTGCTGGACTTCGTCAATGTGATACGTGCGCAATGCGCGGCGTCACTGGACGGTATCAAATTATTATCTTGAAAAAAAATTATTGTTTCTTCAAAATACAAGATAAGTGATTTGATGCATATCAAGGTAGGCGTTGAAACCGGCGCATACGATAAATAGCCCCTCGCGCGACGGAGTTCTCGCGGCAGCGCAGCATTGAAACCTGCCACGCCTTCCATGGGGACGGCGTATGATGAAAGCTTGCGTTTTCGCTCAAGTTTCGCTCAACTTAGCCGGCTGAGGCCGGCGCATTGGAGAATCAAATGGATGATGTAGTTATCGTTGCTGCTGGTCGTACGGGTGTGGGTAAATTCGGCGGCAGCCTGGCAAAAGTGCCGGCGTCGGAACTGGGCGCCCATGTCATCAAGGGCCTGATCGCCAAGTCCGGTATCGATCCGAATCTGATCAGCGAAGCCATCCTCGGCCAGGTGCTGACCGCCGGCGTCGGCCAGAATCCGGCGCGCCAGGCAGTGATCAAGTCTGGCCTGCCGAACACCATCCCTGGCTTCACCATCAACCATGTGTGCGGTTCCGGCCTGAAAGCCACCCACCTGGCGGCGCAGGCGCTGAAGGCGGGCGACGCGCAGATCGTCATCGCTGGCGGCCAGGAAAACATGAGCGCTGCACCGCACGTACTGAACGGTTCGCGCGACGGTTTCCGCATGGGCGACATCAAAATGACCGACAGCATGATCGTCGACGGCCTGTGGGACGCGTACAACCAATACCACATGGGCACCACCGCCGAGAACGTCGCGAAGAAATACGAGATTTCGCGCGCCGAACAGGATGAGTTCGCGCTGCAATCGCAGCTGAAGGCGGAAGCCGCGCAGAAAGCCGGCAAATTCAAGGACGAGATCCTGCCGCTGGAAATCGTGCAGAAAAAAGGCAGCATCATTTTCGACAGCGACGAATACATCAAGCCGGGCTCGACGCTGGAAGGCCTGGCCGGCTTGCGTCCTGCTTTCGCCAAGGATGGCACGGTCACCGCCGGCAACGCTTCCGGCCTGAACGACGGCGCTGCCGCCGTCATCATGACCACCGCCTCGAAAGCCAGGGAACTGGGCTTGCCGGTGCTGGCCAAAATCAAGGCCTACGCCTCGTCGGGCCTGGACCCGGCTTACATGGGCATGGGCCCGGTTTCGGCCACCAAACTGTGCCTGAAAAAAGCCGGCTGGACCCCGGACGACCTGGACCTGCTGGAAATCAACGAGGCGTTTGCCGCGCAGGCGGTGGCGGTCAACAAGGAAATGGGCTGGGACACCAGCAAGATCAACGTCAATGGCGGTGCAATCGCAATCGGCCACCCGATCGGCGCGTCCGGCGCGCGGGTGCTGGTCACGCTGATCCACGAAATGATACGCCGCGACGCCAAGAAAGGCCTGGCCTCGCTGTGCATCGGCGGCGGCATGGGCGTGGCGCTGGCGATCGAGCGCGCATAACAAGAAAAACTTTCGGTCCGGCGATAGACCGGACCGTTTCCGATTTTGGCGACACATAGAAGGGGACACAAAAATGGCAAGAGTTGCATTGGTAACCGGTGGCATGGGTGGTCTGGGCGAAGCGATCAGCTACAAGCTGTCCGCGCTGGGCTATTGCGTGGTCACCACTTATTCCCCAGGTAATCCCAAGGTAGAACAGTGGCTGGCCACGACCCGTGACCAGGGCTATAACTTCCGCGCCTATCCGTGCGATGTATCGGATTACGAATCGGCGCAGGCGTGCATCGCCGCGATCGAAAAAGACATCGGTCCGGTGGACGTGCTGGTGAACAACGCCGGCATCACGCGCGACATGACCTTCAAGAAAATGGACAAGGTCAACTGGGACGCGGTCATGAAGACCAATCTGGACTCGGTGTTCAATATGACCAAGCCGGTGTGCGACGGCATGATCGAGCGCGGCTGGGGCCGTATCATCAATATCTCGTCGGTCAACGGCCAGAAGGGCGCTTTCGGCCAGACCAACTACTCGGCCGCCAAGGCCGGCATGCACGGCTTCACCAAGGCGCTGGCGCTGGAAGTGGCGAAAAAAGGCGTGACCGTCAACACCATTTCGCCGGGCTATATCGGCACCAAGATGGTGATGGAGATCCCGCAGGACGTGCTGGATAGCAAAATCATCCCGCAAATCCCGATGGGCCGTTTGGGCAAGCCGGACGAAGTGGCGGGCCTGGTGGCGTATCTGGCCTCTGATGAAGCGGCTTTCGTTACTGGCGCCAACATCGCCATTAACGGCGGCCAGCACATGTCCTGACCCCGCAGCCCGCACCCCACTAGGGTCTGACCCCGTACGGGGTCAGACCCTTGCCGCCGCAGTGCGGGTTGGCGGTACAATCTGGCTATCAATGCTCAAAGGATAGCCATGTTCGATGCCGCCTCGCCCCTGTTCCCACCAGTCGCACCATCCCGCCACGGCATGCTGGCGGTGGATGAACTGCACACCATCTACTGGGAAGAAGTGGGCAATCCGGACGGCATCCCGGTGATCTTCCTGCACGGCGGCCCTGGCGCCGGACTGTCGCCGCAGCACCGCCGCTTCTTCGATCCCGAACAATACCGCGTCATCCTGTTCGACCAGCGTGGCGCCCGCAAGTCGACGCCGCTGGGCGAATGCCGCAATAACACCACCCAGCTGCTGATCGAAGACATCGAAAAACTGCGCGTGATGGCGGGCATTGCGCAATGGCTGGTATTCGGCGGCTCGTGGGGCTCGACGCTGGCGCTGGCCTATGGCGAAGCGCATCCCGAACGCTGCCTCGGCTTCGTACTGCGCGGCATCTTCCTGTGCACGCAAAAGGAAATCGACTGGTTCCTCGACGGCGCCCAATGGTTCCATCCCGAAATTCACGCCGAGTTCATCGCACCGATCCCGGAACAGGAACGCGGCAAACTGCTGCAAGCCTACGTCAGCCGCATCATGAGCGACGATCCGGCCGTGCACTGGCCGGCGGTGCGCGCCTGGAGCCGCTTCGAAGGCCGCCGCGTATTCCTGCTGCCGCAAGCCGAGGAAGCGCCATCGGACACGCTGGACCTGGGCGTCGGCCGGCTCGAATCGCACTATATGGCCAATCTCGGCTTCTTCAGCGACGACCAGCTGGTGCGCGAGGTCAGCCGTATCGCCCATCTGCCGGCGGTGATCGTGCAGGGCCGTTACGACGTGATCTGTCCGCCGGTATCCGCCTGGCGTTTGCATCAGGCCTGGCCCGGTTCCGTGCTGAAGATGATCCCCGACGCCGGCCATGGTGCCATGGAAACAGGCATCGCCCGCGCGCTGGTGGCCGCCACCGAACAGTTCAAGCACAAGCGCGGCTTCGCCTGAAAAAAGGCCCACCGGAGACGTGGGCTGCTACACTGTGGATTAATCGATAAGAATAAATCGTAATGGCACTCATGACACTGCAGACCGCTGACATCGGTCACATCATCCAGCTGGCGATTGCGCCGGTATTCCTGCTGTCGGGCGTATGCACCAACCTGATCGTGCTGACCAACCGGCTGGCGCGCATCATCGACCGCTCGCGCGTGCTGGAGGACCGGCTGGACGTCGCCTACAGCGATCCTTATCTGAATGAACTGGATGTGCTGTATCGCCGCTCGCACCTGATCAATATGTCGATTTTCCTGTCGACCGCCTGCGGGCTGTTCGTGTGCGTGATCGTGGCCATGCTGTTCCTGGGCGACATCACCAATCTCGGACTGGACAAGTATATTGCAGGCATGTTCGTGGTGGCAGTGATCTGCCTGGTTGGCAGCTTTGTTTCGCTGCTGCGCGAAATCTATATTGCGTCGAACTGGATGCGTTCCCAGCGCCACGTCCGCCGCAAGCGTTAAACTTTTTATGTGAGAAACATCATGCACGACTACCAACGCCCGCCCACCCTGTACCGCTACGGCGTGCGCGAAGACCTGGAACTGGCGCTGAGCCAGGGCCAGTTCATCCTGCGTCCAGCCTCCAACTGCCTGACGCTGAGCTTTTCCCAGGCCTGGGACAGCAGCCTGTTCGAACTGTTTGCCTCGGACGCCTGCCTGATCATCCACAACACGGAGGAATTCGGTGAGCGCCTGCACCGCGCCGTACAGCGCGCCTTGCCGAGCTGGGCCGGCATCGACGGCGCCGTCGAATACGGCACCCGCGCCGCGCTGGGCGCGGCCTTCACCAAAACGGCGGCCGAAGCGCAGGAGCAGGAATGGCAATTCGCCTGGCGCGCCATGCAGGCGCAGCTGAGCCTCAATCCCGTGCTGATCAAAATCGGCAGCCTGGAAAACTTCGCCGAGCTGCGTTCGCGCGACACCTACCTCGCCTAAACTCCCGGATTATTTGGGGATGGCTTCGACGCGCGCATCGTCGCGGCGGTCGAGGCGCGCCAGCACGGCGCTCATCATGCGCTCGATGTCGCTGCGTATCATCTTGGAACCGATCAGGCCCGGCACGTAAAAGTTCGGCAATAGCTTGCCGTGATAGACGATTTTGGTGCCGCCGGTTTCCGGCACAGGGATCAGTTCCCAGCGCGATTCATAATGCTTCATATCGCCGGAAATCAGCGCGATGTCGATAGCCGACATCGGCTGTTCGGTGGCGCGCACAATCAGGTGGATGGTGCGGTTCATGAACAGAAAGCGCGCCACGCCGAATTGCTCGATGATGACTTCATTGCCATTGCGTGACAGGACCTTGCACGACTCCATGTCCGGCACGAATTCTGTCATGCGTTCGTAGTTGGTGAGGATGCGCCATACCTTGGGCAGCGACGCGTTGACCATGCCGGTGGCGTCCACCTCATACATATGCTGACCGTCCTGGTCGACACGGTTGACGGATACCTCCAGCTTGGGCATGT
This sequence comes from Duganella sp. sic0402, assembly GCF_019219065.1. Classification (GTDB taxonomy): domain Bacteria; phylum Pseudomonadota; class Gammaproteobacteria; order Burkholderiales; family Burkholderiaceae_D; genus Rugamonas. Next base: position 55,308 of record NZ_JAHUWK010000011.1, read on the forward strand.
CAGGCTTGGGTGCTTGTGCCGCCGCCAGCGGCGCGGTGACACCCAACAACAAAAACACAAGGAATCGCATCATTTGTCCAGCGTACGGTAAAGGGTGGCAGAATACAAGAGCGGCACGCGGGGACTTTAGAAGCCCAGGTCTAGAGATTTGGGATTAAATGCGGGCATTATGATAACGACACCATACCCACACTTGCTGGCACCCCTCGATCTCGGACACACGACGCTGCGTAACCGCGTCATCATGGGATCGATGCACACCGGCCTGGAAGACCGTTTCTACAATTACGGCAAGCTCGCCGCATTCTATCGTGAACGCGCGCGTGGTGGCGTAGGTTTAATCGTTACAGGTGGGATATCTCCTAACCGGTCCGGCTGGCTGTTACCCTTTGGGGGTACGCTCAACTTCAAGGGCGACGTACCCAATCACCGGCGCGTCACCAAGGCGGTGCACGAGGAGGGCGGCAAGGTCCTGATGCAGATCCTGCACTCGGGCCGCTATGGCTACCAGCCCTTCGTGGTGTCGGCGTCCGCCAGGAAGTCGCCGATCTCGCCCTTCAAGCCACGCGCGCTGAGCGAGGCCGGCATCGAGCAGACCATCCGCGATTACGCCCGCTGTGCGAAACTGGCGCGCGATGCCGGCTACGACGGCGTCGAGGTGATGGGCAGCGAAGGCTATCTGCTGAACCAGTTCTTGTGTGCGCGCACCAATCTGCGCACCGACAAATGGGGCGGCAGCATCGAGAACCGCATGCGCCTGCCGCTGGAAATCGTCAAGCGCATCCGTGCTGAAGTGGGCAAGGACTTCATCATCATGTACCGCCATTCGCTGCTGGACCTGGTCGAAGGCGGCAATACCTGGGACGATGTGGTGACGGTGGCCAAGGCCTTGCAGCAGGCCGGCGTGTCGATCCTCAACACCGGCTACGGCTGGCATGAGGCGCGCGTGCCGACCATCGTTACCTCGGTGCCGCGAGCCGCCTTTGCCAGCCTGGCTGGACGCCTGCGCCTGGAGGTGACGATACCGGTGGTGGCCTCCAACCGCATCAACATGCCGGCCGAAGCGGAAGGCATTCTGCAGCGCGGCGAGGCGGACATGATCTCGATGGCGCGTCCCTTCCTGGCCGATGCGCACTTTGTCGCCAAGGCTGCGGCTGGCCGCAGCGACGAGATCAACACCTGCATCGGCTGCAATCAAGCCTGCCTGGATCACACCTTCTCGAATAAACGCGCCAGCTGCCTGGTGAATCCGCGCGCCTGCCATGAGACGGAGCTGGTGTATGCGCCGACGGCGAAGCAGCGCCGCGTGGCGGTGGTCGGCGCCGGGCCGGCTGGCTTGTCGGCGGCCACGGTGGCGGCGGAGTGTGGCCACGCGGTGACCTTGTTCGATGCGTCCGACAGCATCGGCGGGCAATTCAAGATCGCCATGCAGGTGCCGGGCAAGGAGGAATTCGCCGAGACCATCCGCTACTTCGCGCGCAAGCTCGAACTGACCGGCGTCAAGCTGCGATTGAATACGCGCGCCACGCGCGAGCAGTTGCTGGCCGAAGGCTATGACGATGTGATCGTCGCCACCGGCATCAAGGTGCGCAAGCCGCCGATTCAAGGCATCGATCATCCGAAGGTGCTGTCATATGTCGATGTATTGCGCGACAAGGCGCCGGTCGGCAAACGCGTGGCCATCATCGGCGCGGGCGGCATCGGCTTCGACATGGGCGAATTCCTGCTGCACGACGCCGCCCATCCACTGCCGCAGGCGCTGGATGTCTGGGCCAGGGAATGGGGCGTCAGCCTGAAAGGCGAGACGCCGGGCGGCCTGGTGCCGCCGGTGCAGGCGGACCCTGTGCGGCAGCTGTATCTGCTGCAGCGGAAAACTTCGCGTCCGGGCGCTGGCCTGGGCAAGACTTCCGGCTGGGTGCACCGCGCGGTATTGGCGCGCAACGGCGTGGTGATGCTGGCCGGCGTGCAGTACGACCGCATCGACGATCAGGGCTTGCATATCACCGTGGGCGGCGAGCAGCGCCTGCTATCGGTGGACAACGTGGTCATCTGCGCGGGCCAGGACAGCCTGGCGGAGCTGATGCCGGGCGAGCAGGAAGTGAAAGCCAACGCGTCCTGGCCGCGCTTCCACAAAATCGGTGGCGCCGCGCTGGCGGCGGAGCTGGACGCCAAGCGCGCCATCAAGGAAGGCGCCGAGCTGGCGGCAAGACTTTAGGCATCAGCAGCCGGACACATTGGCCACGCTGTCGATGGCTTTCTGTATGCTGCCAGATTTGCTGATGCGCGTGATGGCCTGGTTCAGCACCGGCAGCAGTTTTGTATAGCCGCCGCTTTTCGGCACGGCGATGAGCAAGGGTTCGAAGCCCACCGATTTGCTGGCCACGGTCCAGCGGTCGCTGGGGAAGCGGCAATTCAGGCTGGCGCCAAGTTGCACTGGATTGCGGAAGCTGTCCACCAGCACCCCGTCAACGTGGTGCGCGCTCAGCATTTTCAGGCGGCTTTCCATCGACGCGGCATTCTCTTCGACCTTGAACAGCTTGCCCCGCCGCGCTTCAAATTCCGGGCCGTATTTGCCGCCGCTGCCGATCGAAATCACTTTGCCGCGCAGGTCCGACCAGCGGCGGAATATCAGCGGCGTTTGCGCCGATGACACCAGCCATTGATTGGCCGCGTACAGCGGCTTGGTGAAGCGGAAGACGCCCAGCCGCTCCGGTGTGATCGCCGCGCCGTACAGCAGGCCTTCGCCATTTTCCGCCATCAGCTGCGCGCGGCGCCAGGGATAGGCCTGGATCACCAGGTGCAGTCCCGACTCCGCCGCAAGCTGGCTGATGACTGCGGTGATGACGGGTGGCGTCGGCAGCATATTGCCGCGCGGGTCGACGGTTTCGGCGATCAGTACCGGAATCTCATCGTCCTTGTCGGCGGCATACGCCGCCGCTGCCGGCAGCAGCGCGGCCAGAGCACAGGCGACAAAAGCATGCCTGAACATCAGTGCGCGTGGCCTTTGCCATGCTTCTCCAGGCTGTCCAGCACATAGGCGGTCATGCCCTTGGCCAGTTCCTGTTCGCCCATGAAGATTTCGCCGGCGCGTTCGCTGCGCAGCAGGTCCGCCTCGGCGTCGTTATGGGTGCGCACCACGGTCTTGATACCCGGATTCAGCGCGCGCGCGGTTTCGATCATGGCGCGCACGTGGAAGGTGTCCGGCGTGGCGATGACCAGGATGGCCGCATGCGCGATGTGCGCCTGGATCAGCACCGCCGGCTCGCCGGCGTTACCCGCCACCGCAGGCACGCCGTCTTTGCGCAGCTGATCGACAACCTCGCGATTCTGTTCCGCCACCACATAGGAGATGCCTTTTTCCTTCAGCACCGCAGCGATCTTGCGGCCTACACGGCCATAGCCGACCAGCACCACCTGGCCGCGCAGATGTTCGTGTGGGGTGGTCATCGGCAGTTCGGCCAGCGGGTCGGGTGAGCGGTCGAACTTGGCCGCCAGATCCAGGTTTTTGCCCAGCCAGCGTTCCAACGGCTTGGTGACCAGGAAGACTACAGGATTGAGTGCGATCGAGATGATGGCACCGGCCAGGATCAGGCTCTGGCCTTCTTCCGGCATCAGCTTCAGCGATATGCCCAGCGCGGCCAGGATGAAGGAAAATTCGCCGATCTGCGCCAGGCTGGCGGAGACCATCAGCGCGGTCTTGGCCGGGTAGCGCAGCAGCAGCACCAGCAGGAAGGCCGCCACCGATTTACCGACGACGACGATCGCCACTACCGCCAGCAGCTTGAGCGGCTGTTCGGTCAGCACGGTCGGCTCGAACAGCATGCCGACCGAGACGAAGAACAGCACCGCGAACGCATCGCGCAGCGGCAGTGACTCTTCGGCGGCACGGTGCGCCAGCGCCGATTCGCGCAGCACCATGCCGGCAAAGAAGGAGCCCAGCGCGAACGACACGCCGAAGTAGTGGGTGGAGGCGTAGGCGATGCCGACGGCTGCCGCGATCACGCACAGCGTGAACAGCTCACGCGAGCCGGTGCGCGCCACTTGCCACAAAATCCATGGGAACAGTTTGCGGCCAACGACCAGCATCAGCACGATGAAGGCGCCGACCTGGCCCAGCGTCAATGCCAGCGTCCACCAGATATTATCGTCGCCGCCGCCATGGCCGCCGTCGAGCGCTTCGCCGCCCAGCGAGCTGGCCAGCGCCGGCAGCAGCACCAGCATCAGCACCGTCACCAGGTCTTCCACCACCAGCCAGCCGACCGCGATGCGGCCATTGAAGGAGTCGAGTATGCCGCGCTCCTCAAGGGCGCGCAGCAGCACCACGGTACTGGCTACCGACAAAGCCAGGCCGAACACCAGCCCGCCGCCGATGCTCCAGCCCCAGAAGTGGGCCAGCGCCATGCCGAGCGCGGTGGCGACGGCAATCTGCAATATCGCCCCCGGCAGCGCGACCTTGCGCACGTCCCACAAGTCTTCCAGCGAGAAGTGCAGGCCGACGCCGAACATCATCAGCATCACGCCGATTTCGGCCAGCTGGCCAGCCAGTGCGGCATCCGCCACATAACCCGGTGTCGCCGGTCCAATAATAATGCCCGCAGCGAGATACCCCACCAGCGCCGGCAGCTTGAGGCGCGTTGCTATATAGCCGAACAGGAGACCAGCTCCCAGTGCGGCGGCGATCGTGGTAATCAGACTGATGTTATGGGGCATGCGTTGGGGGCTCCTTGAGGAAAAAAAGATAAGGGAAACCCTGAGATTAGCATACGCAGCCCGCCCGGCTGCCAAAAGTGCATGGTTGCTTTAAAGAATTGCCAAAATTTTCTGGCAACATCACGTTGGCGATGGATGCCGCCATTACCACGCATTACATCACTGGACCGGAAGGCCAGCCTTGGCCCGGCGTAGTTGACTACGCTGTGGAAAGACTGGTTCCGTTCAAAAACAGCAAGGCGCGCATCAGGCAAAGCAATGGCGCCTGGGTGGCCAGGCCGGCGAGTTAGCCCAGCGCAGCCGGCTGCATGCGCATGCTGACGCCGAAGCGGTTGAAGGCGTTCATCAGTGCGACGGCGACGGTGATGTCGGCCAGTTCCTGCTCGCTCAGCACTTTCAGCGCGGCCTGGTAGTCGGCGTCCGGCACCTTGGTTTGCTCGACGCGGGTGACCACTTCGGCCCAGGCCAGTGCGGCTTGTTCTTTTTCGCTGAACAGGGCCGCCGCTTCATCCCATACCGGCACCAGCGCGATTTTGTCGCTCTTGACGCCTTGCTTCAGCAGGTCGCGGGTATGCATGTCGATGCAGTAGGCGCAGCCGTTGATCAGCGAGATCCGCAGGTAGACCAGCTCCAGCAGCTCGGCCGGCAGGGCGCCCGCCACATAGTCTTTGACGGCGCCAAAGCCTTTGTAGGCGGCAGGGGCAAATTTGAAGATTTCCAGACGTTTGCTCATGATGATTTCCTCTGTGTGCTTGGTTACGATGGAATCATTGTGCGCCTTGATGGACTATTCAAGAAGAGCCAAGATGCGTGATTTTGACTAGGCCATGATTTTCAGTATGCGTTTACCCAGCTCTTGCGCCCTGGCTTGCGATTCGATATTGGTGAAGGCCAGCAGCAGCGCCGAAGGGATATGCGGCAGCACGCCGCGCTCGGACAGTGCCAGCGCCGCCATGCCTTTCTCGCGCATGCGCGCCGCCAGTGCGCGATCGGTGTGATAGCCCTTCATGCACAGCACCAGGTGCATGCCGCCTGGTTGCGGCTCCACCTGCATGTGCTTGCCCAGCACCGAGGACAGGCCGTCGGCGGTCAGCTCGCGGCGTTCGGCGTACAGGCGGCGCATGCGCTGGATGTGGCGGGCGAAATGGCCTTCGTTCATGAAGTCCGCGACCACGCCCTGCATCAGTGCCGGGCCGCCGGTGGCGAAGGTGCGGCAGATGTGTTCAAAACGCTCCACCTGCGCCGGCGGCACCACCAGGTAGGCCAGCCGGATGGCCGGGAACAGTACCTTGCTGAAGGTACCGGAATACAGCACGCGGCCATCGCGGTCCAGGCTTTGCAGCGCGGGCAGCGGACGGCTGACATAGCGGTATTCGCCATCGTAGTCGTCTTCTACAATCCAGGCGCCGGCCTGCGCTGCCCAGTCCAGCAGGGCCAGGCGGCGTGGCAGCGACAGCGACACGCATAGCGGGCTTTGATGTGCCGGCGTGACGATGGCGGCCTTGGCGCCGGGCGCGCTGGCCACGCCGTGCGACACCATCAAGCCTTCGGCATCGACCTGCACCGGTGCGACCTGCATGCCGGCTTCCCGCAGCAGGTCGCTGGTCGGTGGATAGCCGGGATCTTCGACCCATACGCCATCGCCGGGCTTGAGCAGTGCGCGCGTGATCAGTTCCATGCTGTTGCGGTAGCCGTTGGTGATGAAGATCTGCGACGGCGTGCAGTCGATGCCGCGCGACAGTTGCAGGTAGGCGGCGATGGCGATGCGCAGTTCCGGCAGTCCGGCCCATGGCGGATAGATCATGTCGGCCGGCTGCGTAGCGCGCACCGCGCGTGCAGCCAGGCGCGCCCACACCTTGCGCGGGAAGGCGTCCAGCGCGGGTATGCCCATCTGGAAGGGCTTGGTGGAGGAGGCGGCTTCGCCCAGATTGTTGTGGGCCGATGCGGGACGCGGCGTGGGCGCCACGGGGGCATGACGGGCCAGCGCCGGTGTGACCACGGTGCCGGCCTGGCCGCGTGCCTCCACATAGCCTTCCGCTGTCAGCAGTGCGTAGGCTGATTCCACCGTGCCGCGCGCCAGGCCCAGTTCCAGCGCCAGTGCGCGTGCGGCGGGGATGCGGTCGCCGGGTTGTAGCGTGCCTTCGGCGATGGCGCTGCGGAAGCGCGTGTATATTTGTCGGTACAGCGGCTCGGCGGCGCTGCTATCCAGCTGGAGAAAATCCATGGTCTATTCCATATGTCATTTTATGGCTCTATGGATTATGCCATTGGCGGCCTACGATGGCGTCTTTGAAAGGATACGCCATGAAAATCGTAGAGACGGAACAAGAGCTGCGCGCCTGCTATCCGGTGATGAAGGCGCTGCGTCCGCATCTGCTGTCGGAGGATGCGTTTGTCGCGCAGGTGATGCGCCAGCGCGAGCAGGACTATCACATCCTGGCGGTGTGGCAGGATGACGAGGTGGTGGCGCTGGCCGGCTATCGCTATCAGGAGAACACGGTGTACGGCCGCTTCCTGTATGTGGACGATCTGATCACGGCAGAACAGCATCGCAGCCGTCGCTGGGGCGCCCTGCTGCTGGGGAAGCTGACCGTGTTTGCCGAGCAGGCGCAATGCGCGCGGCTGGTGCTGGATACGGCGCTGACCAATGTGCTGGGCCAGCGTTTCTATTTCCGCGAAGGGCTGCTGCCCGGCGCGCTACGTTTCGGCAAGGTGATTGCATGAAGAAGATTTTGCACATCAGCGCCAGTTCGCGCGCTGAAGATTCGGCCAGCTACCGCTTGTCGCAACAGCTCATCGCGCAACTGCGCAAGGCGTATCCGGAGGCGCAGCTGGTGTCGCGTGATTTGTGGGCGCAGCCGTTGCCGCATGTGGATTTCCAATATTCCAATGCGTTGTCACGTCACCCCGGCGGCACCGCGCATGCGAACGGATTGTCATCGCTGGCCTGGTCGGATCTGCTGATCGAAGAACTGAAGGCTGCCGATGCGGTAGTAATCGCCACACCCATGCACAACTTCAGCGTACCTTCGGTGCTGAAGGCGTGGCTGGACCACGTGGTGCGCATCGGCGTGACTTTTAACGCTACACCGGAAGGCAAGATCGGCACCCTGGCCGACCGTCCGGTCTACATCGCGGTCAGTTCCGGCGGCTGGCGCACTGGCGAACGAGCCCGCCAACCCGATTTCCTGGAACCCTATCTGCGCGCCATCCTGCCCACCATCGGCCTGAAAGATCTGCACTTCTTCTCGCTGCAGGCACTGGCTGCCGGCCCGGATGCAACAACGGCCGCGTATGCGGCCGTTGAGCAGGAACTAGCGAACCACTTCCGGGCTTAGAGACGCTTCACCACCACGCAGCCGATCGAGTAGCCGGCGCCGAAGGAGCAGATCACGCCCAGTTCGCCGGCGGCCATGTCGGCCGAGTGCTTGTGGAAGGCGATGATGGAGCCGGCCGACGAGGTGTTGGCGTATTCGTCCAGGATCACCGGCGCTTCGCCCGGTTCGGCGTCGCGGCCCAGCACCAGGCGGCTGATCAGCAAGTTCATGTTGAGGTTGGCCTGGTGCAGCCAGTAGCGCTTCACCTGCGGCACGTCCAGGCCGGCGTTGGCGATGGTGTCCTTGATCATCTCGGCGGCCATCGGGCAGACATCCTTGAACACCTTGCGGCCCTGCTGGCGGAACAGCTTGTCGGCCTGGCCCACGCCGGCTTCGTCGAAGCGGTTGAGGAAGCCGAAGTTGTTGCGGATGTTGTTGGAGAAGCTGGTCTTCAGCTTGCTGTCCACAATCTCCCACTGCTGCGCGCTGGTGGCCGTGTCTTTGGCTTCGACGACAATGGCGGTGCAGGCGTCGCCGAAGATGAAGTGGCTGTCGCGGTCGCGCCAGTTCAGGTGGCCCGAGGTGATTTCCGGATTCAGCACCAGCACCGCGCGCGCCTGGCCGCTTTGCACCGCCGCCACTGCCTGCTGGATGCCGAAGGTGGCCGACGAGCAGGCCACGTTCATGTCGAAGCCATAGCCTTCGATGCCCAGTGCGCCTTGCACTTCCACCGCCATCGCCGGATAGCCGCGCTGCATATTCGAGCAGGCCACCAGCACCATATCGATATCGGCCGGCGTCTTGCCGGCGCGGTCCAGCGCCTGGCGCGCCGCCGCCACCGAAATTTCCGCCTGCAGCGACAGTTCTTCGTCGGCGCGTTCAGGGATATGCGACACCATGCGTTGCGGATCGAGGATGCCGGCTTTTTCCATCACATAGCGCGCCTTGATGCCGGAGGCTTTTTCGATGAAGGCCACGCTGGATGGCTCCAGCGCCGTGAGCGTGCCTTCCGCGATGGCGGCGGCATTGCCGGCGTTGAATTGTTCGGCGTAGGCGTTGAAGCATGCAACCAGCTCTTCATTGCTGATCGACTGCGCTGGCGTATAGAGGCCGGTACCGCTGATGACGGCTTGTTTCATGGTTAAACTTTCAAATTAGGCAATGGCATGCGCCAATAATGAGGCAAATTCTACACAATGCCTGCACCTTAGGCGCAAATAAAAGCGGCGCCCTTGAGGCGCCGCGCTATTCAGGCCACAACTGCTTATTTTTTGGACAGGTCTTTCTTCAGGCCGGTTTCGGTGCTGACGATGGCGGTGCTTTGCTTGGCCAGCTGCACCGGCAGGCCTTTCAGGTGGTTCAGCGCCTGCTGCAGCTGGAAATCCTCGCCGCTGCCGTATTCCAGCGGCTTGCGGTTTTTCTCCAGCGCCAGGATGCGGATCTGTTCTTCGAGTTCGTCGCGCTTGCTTTTCTCGCCTTCGGCCTCGCGGTCGTTGGACAGATGCTTGCTGAGATCGGCCTCGCGGGTGCGCAGCGCGTTCAGGCCGTCGCCATCGGCGTTTTCATCCACCGCCACGTCCGGCGTGATGCCCTTGGCCTGGATCGAGCGGCCGTTCGGCGTGTAGTAGCGCGCCGTGGTCAGCTTGACCGCCGTGTCGGCCGTCAGCTGGCGGATGGTCTGCACCGAGCCTTTGCCGAAGGTCTGGGTGCCGATGATGTCGGCGCGCTTGTAATCCTGCAGCGCGCCCGCGACGATTTCCGAGGCCGACGCCGAACCGGTGTTGACCAGCACGACCATCGGCACTTTCTTGATCGCGGCCGGCAGCTTGGCCAGCGCGTCGGCTTCGCCGCGCAGCTCGTAGTATTCGGGACGGCCGTAGAAGATTTGCTTCTGGTCGGGCAACTGGCCGTTGGTCGATACGATAGGCGAGTCTTTCGGCAGGAAGGCGGCGGCGACGCCGATCGCGCCTTGCAGTACGCCGCCCGGATCGTTGCGCAGGTCCAGTACCAGGCCCTTGATGTTCGGGTCCTGTTTGTATAATTCGATAATCTTGGCCGCCATGTCATCCACGGTCGGTTCCTGGAACTGCGAGATGCGCAGCCAGGCATAGCCCGGCTCAATCAGCTTGCCCTTCACGCTTTTCTGGTGGATCTCTTCGCGCGTGATGTTGAAGGTCAGCGGCTCTTCCTCGCCCTTGCGCAGCACCGTCAGGCTGACTTTACTGTTTGGCTCGCCGCGCATCTTCTTGATCGACTCATCCAGCGACATGCCTTTGATCGGCGTGTTGTCGAGGCGGCTGATCAGGTCGCCCGGCTTGATGCCGGCGCGCCAGGCGGGCGAATCCTCGATCGGCGCGACGATCTTGATATAGCCATCTTCGCTTTGGCCGATCTCGATGCCAAGGCCGACGAACTTGCCTTGCGAGCCTTCGCGCAATTCGGCGTAGGCTTTCTTGTCGAGGTAGGCGGAGTGCGGGTCCAGCGAGGCGACCATGCCGGAGATGGCTTCGGTCAGCAGCTTCTTGTCTTCGACCGGTTCAACATAGTCGGATTTGATCAGACCGAAGACATCGGCCAGCTGGCGCAGCTCTTCCAGCGGCAGCGGCGGGTCCATCGGCCGTTGCGCCATGGCGGAGAATTGCAACGATATGGCGATGCCCGCCACCACGCCGAGTCCGACCAGACCCGAATTCTTTAATTTCTTGCCCATGTTTCACCTGTCAAAGCACGCGCGCTGCGGATTTGCAGCCTGCATGAAACGAGTATAAACCTGATTCGCAGCAAACGTAGTAGCCATCACGAAATGATTTATACCTTTACGAGGTTTTACAACGCGCTCCGTTGACTTTTAAAGCATGCCAGACGCCGCTTGGCGAAAGGCCAATTTTGCTGTTTTGTATGGAGTGTATCCCTCACGTTCACGACGGTAAGTATTTGTAAGAAGCCCTGTAACGGCGGCGTGTGCGGCCTACACTGAGCTCGTATTTCTCTCTACCCTGAAGTGGTTTTTGCCTGCGCCCCAAGCGCAGGCTTTTTTTTATCTACGGAGCATACATGCGATTTCTGTCACGTCCATCCCCGTCCATTTTGTGCCGTTTCGGCGCCGCGCTGGCCTTGTCCGGCCTGCTGTCATCGGCCTTTGCCTTGCCCTTGATGGAGATGAAAGCCGAAGACTATCTGCCCATGGCGGCGGAGCTGAAGAAAACGCTGAACCTGAACGCCAACCAGCAAACCCTGTGGGCGCAAACCGAAACCAAAACACGCAACCTGCTGCGCGCCCGCAAGGAACGGCGCGAACATCTGCAAGCCGCCACGCTGGCCGGTGCGCGCGGCGCCAATGTCGAACTGCGTGATCTGGCCAAGGCGGTGGAGGAGGAAAGCAATGCCAGCACCGGCGAAGAAAAGCTGCTGCGCGAATGGTGGCTGACTGTCAATGATGCCTTATCGGAAAGCCAGCGCCAGGTGGTGGCGCAGATGCTGGCCGAGCAGCTGCAGCGCGTGCAGGAGAGTGGTGGTGGCGGCCGGCCGGAACGCAAGGAAGAGGGCGGCGAACATCGCGGCGGCAAAGGCGGACGCGGTGGCATGGGCGGCGGCGTCGGTGCGGGCGGCCTGAATGTCAACTTGCCGGGCGGTGGCGGCTGATCATCGTGTGTATCGTAAAGTAACAAGCGGGCCAGTGCTTTCCTTGTGGTCGGAGCGGACGTTAGAATAGAAATCCAAGTTCTAACCATAAGGACACGCTGTGAAAAAATCGTTGTTGCTGACCACTTTGACCCTGAGCCTGATGACCGCCTTCGCCATGGCGCAAGACACCACGCCGATCTCCGGCATCGACCTGCCCAATATGGACACCAGCGTGCGTCCGCAGGATGACTTCTTTACCTACCTGAATGGCAACTGGCTGAAGACCACCGAAATCCCCGGCGACAAATCCAGCTGGGGCACCTTCGCCAAGATGCGCGACGACACGCTGCCGCAGCTGCGCGGCCTGATCGAAAAAGCCGAAGCCGACAAAACCCGCAAGCCGGGCAGCGAAGCGCAGAAGATCGCCGACCTGTACGCCAGCTATATGGACGAGGCCAAGCTGAACGAAGCTGGCATCCGTCCGCTGACCGGTGAGCTGAACCGCATCCGCGCGATCAAGGACAAGAAAGGCTTGCCGATTCTGATCGCCCACCTGAACCAGATCGGCGTGGGCACGCCGTTTGGCGTCGGCGTGCGCCAGGACGCGCGCGAATCGACCAAGTACGCGGTCTACATCGCCCAGAGCGGCCTGGGCCTGCCGGACCGTGACTACTACCTGAAAAAAGACGACGCCAAGCTGGCCGCCACCCTGGCCAAGTATGAGCTGCATGTGGCCAAGATCCTGGGCCTGTCGGGCGACCGCAACGCCGGCGCCAACGCCAAGAAAATCGTCGCGCTGGAAACCGCACTGGCGGAAGCGCAATGGACCAAGGTGCAGAACCGCGACCCGGTCAAGCGCTACAACAAGATGCCGATCAAGCAGCTGGCCGAGCTGGCGCCGGGCTTTGACTGGAGCCATACGCTGGCCGCCACCGGGGTCGCCAACAAGGTTGACTATGTGATCGTCAGCCAGCCGAGCTATCTGACCGGCTTTACCGCCACGCTGGAGAAGACCGACCTGGCAACCTGGAAAGCGTATTTCGAATGGCAGCTGCTGCGTGAAACTTCGCCCTTCCTGTCCAAGGATTTCGCCGACGCGCACTTCGATTTCTACAGCACTGTGCTGACCGGTGTGGAAGTCAAGCCGCCGCGCTGGAAGAATGGTGTGGCGCTGGTTGAAGCCAGCCTGGGCGAAGCGCTGGGCAAGCTGTACGTGGCGGAATACTTCCCGCCTGAGCGCAAGGAACGCATGGACCAGCTGGTGAAGAATGTGCTGGCCGCCTACAAGACCAGCATCGACAGTCTGGACTGGATGAGCCCCGCCACCAAGATCGAGGCGCAAGCCAAGCTGGCCAAGTTCACGCCCAAGATCGGCTATCCGAACAAGTGGCGCGACTACTCGACGCTGGCCATCATCAAGAGCGACCTGGTGGGCAATGTGCTGCGCGCCTCCAACTACCGCCACGCGCGCATGATCGCCAAGCTGGGCAAGCCGATCGACCGCGAGGAATGGGGCATGACGCCGCAAACCATCAACGCCTATTACAGCTCGACGATGAATGAGATCGTATTCCCGGCAGCCATCCTGCAACCGCCGTTCTTCGATGCGCGCGCGGATGACGCGGTCAACTACGGCGCCATCGGTGCGGTGATCGGCCACGAGATCAGCCACGGCTTCGACGACGGCGGCAGCCAGTCGGACGGCGACGGCAATCTGCGCGACTGGTGGACTGCCGAAGACAAGGCCAACTTCAAGGCCAAGACCGATGCGCTGGTCAAGCAGTACGACGGCTACAGCCCGCTGCCTGGCTACCACGTCAACGGCGCGCTGACGCTGGGCGAGAACATCGCCGACAACAGCGGCATGGCGGTCGCCTACAAGGCCTACAAGCTGTCGCTGGGCGGCAAGCCGGCGCCGGTGATCGATGGTTTCACCGGCGAGCAGCGCTTCTACATGGGCTTCGGCCAGATCTGGCGCGTCAAGATGCGCGAGCAGCAGCAGGTACAGCAGATCAAGACCGATCCGCATTCGCCAGGCCAGTACCGCACCAATGGCCCGGTGGTGAACCAGCCCGGCTTCTATGAAGCCTTCGGCGTCAAGCCGGGCGACAAGCTATATGTTGCGCCGGAACAGCGCATCATCATCTGGTAAGCGTTTATCCCCAGCAAAAAAGCCACCACGTGTGGCTTTTTTGCTATTGTTCCTGGATAACAGGAGAGGCAAGAATATGAAAACACATCTGCTCAGCGCCCTGATGGTGGCGCTGCTGGCCACGGCCGGCGTCCAGGCGCAAACCAAGACCTCGGGCGTGGACATCGCCAATATCGACGCTGCGGTGCGGCCGCAGGACGATTTCTTCCAGCACCTGAACGGCAAGTGGCTGGCCAAAACGGACATCCCGGCCGACAAATCCAGCTGGGGTTCCTTCGAAAAGCTGGACGACGACACCAAGCCGCAGCTGCGCGCGCTGATCGAAGGCGCGGCCGCCAATCAGGCGGGCAGCCCGGAAGCGCAGCGCATCGGCGACTTCTACGCCAGCTACATGAATGAGGCCAAGCTGGAAGAACTGCGCCTGCTGCCGCTGAAGGCCGACTTCGAGCGCATCGCCGCCCTCAACGACAAGCGCCTGATACCGGGCCTGATCGCCCACTTCAACCGCAATGGCTACACGGCGCCGTACGGCTTCGCCATCCACCAGGACAACAAGGATTCGACCAAGTATGTGGCGGATCTGTACCAGGACGGCCTGAGCCTGCCTGACCGCGATTACTACCTGAAGAAATCGGACAAGAAACTGGCCGAGGCCCTGGCCAAGTATGAGCAGCACGTCAGCAAGATGCTGGCGCTGGCAGGCAACGCCAACGCTGCGGCCGACGCCAAGGCCATCATCGCGCTGGAAACGCAAATCGCCAAGCTGCAATGGACCAAGGTGCAGCTGCGCGATCCGGTCAAGGCCTACAACAAGGTGCCGCTGAACAAGCTGTCCAAGCTGGCCCCAGGCTACGACTGGACGACCTGGCTGAACGACACCGGCATCGGCGGCAAGGTCGACTACGTCATCGTCAGCCAGCCGAGCTACATCAGCGGCTTCAACAAGCTGCTCAGTAAGACCCCGCTGGCGACCTGGAAGGTGTACTTCCAGTGGCAGGTTCTGCACGCCAACGCAGCTTATCTGGCCAGGGATTTCGCGCTGGAGCACTTCGCCTTCTACGGCAAGGTGCTGAGCGGCATTGATGAACAGCCGCCGCGCTGGAAACGCGGCGTCAACGCCACCGATGGCGCGCTGGGCGAAGCGCTGGGCAAGCTATACGTCGAACAGCACTTCCCGGCCGAGCGCAAGGCGCGCATGGAAGCGCTGGTGAAGAATCTGCTTGAGGCGTTCAGGGAAAGCATCAACACGCTGGACTGGATGGGACCGGAAACCAAAAAACAGGCGCAGGAAAAGCTGGCCAAGTTCACCACCAAGATCGGCTATCCGAACAAGTGGCGCGATTACTCGAAGCTGGTGGTGTCCAAGGATGACCTGGTGGGCAATGTGCGCCGTTCGCAGGTGTTCGAGTACGAAAAGGAAATCGGCAAGCTGGGCAAGCCGATCGACCGCGACGAATGGGGCATGACGCCGCAAACCGTCAACGCCTATTACAACCCGGAGCTGAACGAGATCGTGTTCCCGGCCGTGATCCTGCAGCCGCCGTTCTTTGATGCGGACGCCGACGACGCGGTCAACTACGGCGCCATCGGCGCGGTGATCGGCCACGAGATCAGCCATGGTTTCGACGATCAGGGCGCGCAGTACGACGGCGACGGCAATCTGCGCGACTGGTGGAGCAAGGCCGACCACAAGAACTTCGCCGCCAAGACCAGGATGCTGGTCAAGCAGTACAACGGCTACAGCCCGGTCAAGGGCTACTTCGTCAACGGCGAGCTGACGCTGGGCGAGAACATCGCCGACAACAGCGGCGCGGCGATCGCCTACAAGGCTTACCTGATCTCGCTGAAAGGCCAGCCGGCGCCGGTGATCGATGGCCTGAGCGGCCAGCAGCGCTTCTACATGGGCTTCGGCCAGGTGTGGCGCTCGAAAATCCGCGACGCGCAGCAAATCGTGTATCTGAAAACCGATCCGCATTCGCCGGATCAGTTCCGCGCCAATGGCACGGTGCGTAACCAGCCGGGCTTCTACGAAGCCTTTGGCGTCAAGCCGGGCGACAAAATGTATCTTGCGCCCAAAGACCGCGTCATCATGTGGTGATGTGATATAAAGCAGCACGGCCCATGTGAGCAATGGGCCTTCATTCAAACATAGAAGGAAATCCTCGTGAAACGTCATCTCGTAAGTGCATTGATGCTGAGCCTGATCGCAGGCCTGGCTGGTGCTGCGGACAGCGCCAAAAGCGCCGCCCCTGCCAGCGCCAAAGTAGCAAGCAAGCCGACTTCCGGCATTGCCGTCGAATACATCGATCCGGCCGTGCGCGTGCAGGACGACCTGTTTAACCACATGAATGGCAAGTGGCTGGCGACGACTGAAATCCCGGCCGACAAATCGAGCTGGGGCTCGTTCGCCAAACTGCGCGATGACATCCAGCCGCAGCTGCGCGCGATTATCGAAGGCGCGGCCGCCAACAAGGCTGGCGGCGCTGAAGCGCAGCGCATCGGCGACTTCTACGCCAGCTTCATGGATGAAGCCAAGCTGGAGCAACTGGGCGCGACACCGCTGAACGCGGAACTGGCCAAGGTTGCCGCACTCAAGGACAAGAAACAGCTGCCGGCGCTGATCTCGCACTTCAACCAGATCGGCGTGACCGCACCGTACAACTACGGCATCCACCAGGACAACAAGGATTCGACCAAGTACGTGGCCGACATCTACCAGGACGGCTTGAGCCTGCCGGACCGCGACTACTACCTGAAGGCGGACGACAAGAAACTGGCCGACACGCTGGCCAAGTATGAACTGCACGTTGGCAAAATGCTGACCCTGGCCGGCGACGCGCACGGCGCGACCACCGCCCACGCCGTGGTCGAGTTCGAAAAAGAACTGGCCAAGCTGCAATGGACCAAGGTTGAGCTGCGCGACCCGATCAAGGCCTACAACAAGGTCGACATCGCCAAGCTGGGCGAAGTAGCGCCAGGCTACGACTGGAACGCCTACCTGATCGATGCCGGCGTGGCTGGCAAAGCCACTTACGTCATCGTCAGCCAGCCTAGCTACCTGAAAGGCCTGACCGCGCTGCTGGAAAGCACCCCGCTGGACACGCTGAAAGCCTATTTCCAATGGCAAGTGGTGCGCACGCACGCGCCTTACCTGAGCAAAGCCTTCGTCGATGAAAACTTCGCCTTCTACGGCACCGTGCTGAGCGGCGTTACCGAACAGCGTCCGCGCTGGAAGCGTGGCGTGCAAGTGAGCGAAGGCGCGCTGGGCGAAGCTGTCGGCAAACTGTACGTGGCGGAACACTTCCCGGCCGAACGCAAGGCGCGCATGGAAGCGCTGGTGAAAAACCTGCTGGCTTCGTACAAGACCAGCATCGACAAGCTGGACTGGATGACCCCGGTCACCAAGAAGCAGGCGCAAGCCAAGCTCGCCAAGTTCACCTACAAAATCGGCTACCCGAACAAATGGCGCGACTACTCGGCGCTGACCATCAGCAAGGATGATCTGGTCGGCAACGTGATCCGTTCGCACCAGTTCGACTACAACAAAGAGCTGAACAAACTGGGCAAACCAATCGACCGCGACGAATGGGGCATGACGCCGCAAACCGTCAACGCCTACTACAACCCGGAGATGAACGAAATCGTCTTCCCGGCGGCGATCCTGCAAGCACCGTTCTTTGACGCGGATGCCGATGACGCGGTCAACTACGGCGCCATCGGCGGCGTGATCGGCCACGAAATCAGCCATGGCTTCGACGACCAGGGCGCACAGTACGACGGCGACGGCAATCTGCGTGACTGGTGGACCGCAGCCGACCACAAAGCCTTCTCGGCCAAAACCAAGATGCTGGTCGAGCAGTACAACCAGTTCAGCCCGCTGCCAGGCTACCACGTCAACGGTGAGCTGACGCTGGGCGAAAACATTGCCGACAATAGCGGCGTGGCGATTGCCTACAAAGCCTACAAGCTGTCGCTGAAAGGCAAGAAGGCGCCGGTACTGGACGGCCTGACCGGCGACCAGCGCTTCTATATGGGCTTCGCACAAGTGTGGCGCATGAAGATGCGTGAAGCGGCGCAGATCCAGCAAATCAAGACCGACCCGCACTCGCCAGGCCAATTCCGCGCCAACGGCCCGATGCGCAACCAGCCGGGCTTCTACGAAGCCTTCGGCGTCAAACAGGGCGACAAAATGTACCTCGCCCCGAAAGACCGCGTCATCATGTGGTAACCAAGTAAGTAAGGCCGCAGCAATGCGGCCTTTTTTTATAGCAAATTCAATTTGTCTTGCAGCAGCGTGGCTAACTTGGGCAAGCCCTGCTGTTCATACGTGGTGATCAGCTCTCGCGCCGTCTTTGGCGGATTTTTCAGTCGCTGGCGTAGCGTTTTTACAGCGTGCTGCGCGTCAGCCTCACTCCGCGCGAATAGCGATACGCAAAAATCATCGGGATGGACAATCGTGATGTTGGCCTGCTGCCCAAAATCCTTCTTATTAAAAGTAACGATTGCGTTGGCCCGACAAGTGATGGCTGCGGCAAGCACGTGCCGGTCCTCGGGGTCTGGCAATACAAGCGAATCAATTAGATGTTCATAGTGCAGAACCAGGCTATTCTCAATAGCTCGGTTCATCAGCGTGGCGGTGCGATGGAGTGCGGCTGCTTGTAAGTCTTGACGATGCGAGAGCACGGCGGTGATCCACTCATTCTGAATCATCTCTGTCCAGCGCGCCCGATATAAATCTTCTGCGGCCAAGCTGAGCAGCAAATCGCGTAGCGGCGCTGGATAGAGTACGCACGCATCCAGTACCGCTATTTCGCTATTGACTGTCATCAGTAGCCCATGTTTAGCTCCTGCGCCTGGGTGACGAGCTGCTGGAGCGCGTGTTGTGATTTACTTCGCTGTTTTTCCTTGTATTCCGTCAGGCTTTCCATGCTGACTTGGCCTTGGTCGAGCAAGTGCTGGAGGTACTCTGTGGATACGTTCAAAAAATCTGCCGCGTGCGCTAGTCTCTCATCATCATCGATCAGAACTGTGGTCATGGTGATTCTCCTCAAAATAGCAAGCTGCCGCTCGTTTCAGAGTAAACTAATGCCTTCCAATTTCAAGAGCCAGACATCATGCGTTTGCGCTACATCGCATCTTCTTTTGTTTTGCCATTGCTGCTGAGTGCCTGCGGCGATTCTTATACGCCGGTCGATGTGTATATGGCCAAGACGCCCGAGTGCAAGGACTGGCAGGAGGGCTCGCGCTTTGAGTTGCCGCGCGGGATGAGTATTTCGACCTCGCCGCCGGTCACGCTGCCGGACGGCGGCGCCGAGTTCACTTTTGTGTATCTGGTGCCGCGCGGCGAGCGGGCGATGTTTGTCAGCCGCGATTACAACGTGACCGAGCCGAAAGGCCCTGTCATCGCCAAGGCGGAGCTGGTCACCTTCTATCAGCGCACCACCAATTCCCCGGCCGAAATCGTCGAGGCGATTCCGAAAGTGCCGGATATGCTGATCGCCGGCGCCACCGGCGCGGAAACCATCTGGCGCGTGCGCCTGCGCGTGACGCAGAAACTGCCGGACCGCTTCGACGTGGTCCCGCCAGCCTTCGAGATCGCGCTGAACAAATATCCGGTGCGCACCTTCACCTACCGCTACTTCCCGGACCGCAAAGCTTACGGCCTGTGCAGCTAATAAAAAACCGGCCGCGAGGGCCGGTTTTCTTTGCACAGGAGCCGCTTACTTGTGCGGTTCCGAAGCAGCCGGTGCAGCTGCTGCTGGCGCAGGAACTTCAGGCTCCTTGAACTTGCCTCCCGACGCGTTGGCCATGTAGACCACGGCGCGTGCGACTTCCACATCGTCCAGGTCCGGATTGCCGCCTTTGGCCGGCATCGCGCGCAAGCCTTCGATGGCGTGCTTGAGGACGGTGTCGTAGCCCTGGGCGATACGGCCGCTCCACGAACCGGCGTCGCCGAACTTCGGTGCGCCCGCTACGCCGGCGCCATGGCAGGCCGCGCAGGTGGTGTTGTAGATGACTTCGCCGGTCTGCAGCACTTTGGGGCCGCTGGCGTCTTTCAGCGTATAGCCTTCGTCTGCAACCGGAGCGATGCGGGTGGCGACCGCGTCGGGTTCCTGGCTGCCGGAACCGGCGCCAGTCAACTTATCGGTTGTGACAAATTTGACTAACAGGACGATGCCGAAGATAACTACGACGAAGAAGCCGATAACGGCGACGGCGAGTTGTTTGGGCGTTTTGATTGCGGATTCGTGTTCGTTGTGTGCGTCGCTCATGATTTCCTTAAGAGACTGATTTCAAGCCAGGGTGGCGCGAAGAATTAATAGCAGCTGCCTTGTAAAAACCTTCACCAAACGGCTGATTATAGACACAAGAATGCCGCGAGGGAAACGCAAACTTGTTGAAAACGACACTGCCCCATGGACGGGAGGCGATAAAAACGGTATCCTACGGCACGCCTTCGCGTATCCCCCTGTCGCGGCTGTAGCTCAGTGGATAGAGTATTGGCCTCCGAAGCCAAGGGTCACTGGTTCGATCCCAGTCAGCCGCACCAAGTTTCTCCATATAATCAATCGCTTAGCTGATTTTGCATGCTGCATTGCAGCGCAAATCAGTTTTTGCGCCCTATGCTGCGGCGCGCCAAAAAACCATCGGATTTTTCTGCAACATTTTTGACTTGCATCAAAAAAGCCAGCAATACTTTTGAGGGCTTTTGCTCAGCATGTTGATTGCCCACGCGCGCAAGCTCATGGTCTACTGCGTAGCTATCAAAAGGATGGAGACTGCTTGTGAAAATGCGGAATATGGCGCTGGCTCTGGCGCTGCTGTGCGGCTCGGCCGGTGCGGTGGAATACACCAATCCTGTGCTCTACGCGGATTATTCCGATCCCGACGTTATCCGCGTTGGGGACGATTACTACATGGTGGCATCCAGCTTCCATTTCTCGCCCGGCATCCCGGTGCTGACGTCGAAGGACCTGGTGAACTGGAAGATCGCCGGCCACGTCCTGCCCAAGCTGAACTTCCATCCTTCCTACGATATGTCGCCGACCTATCCGCTGACCGACGCCGTCTCCAAGCCGGTCGGCGACAGCCTGCGCTACGCTGGCGGCGTATGGGCGCCGTCGATACGCTTCCACAAAGGCCTGTTCTACGTGTACTGGGCCACGCCGGGCGAAGGCATCTTCATGAGCACCGCCACCGATCCCGCCGGCGCATGGGCCGAACCGGTGATGGTGCTGGAAGGCGCTGGCTACGAGGATCCCTGCCCGTTCTGGGACGACGATGGCAAGGCTTACCTGATTCATTCCAAGGTCGGCGCCGGTCCCGGCATCCTGCATGCGATGAGTGCGGACGGCAAGACACTGCTCGACGCCGGCAAGACCATCATCGAAGACAAAGTCAATCTGCCGGTGTTTGAAGGCCCCAAGGTCTACAAGCGCAATGGCTATTACTACGTCTTCGCACCGATCGGCGGCGTGGGGACAGGGCCGCAAGCTGTGCTGCGTTCGCGCAGCATCGACGGACCATATGAGACGCACCTGGCGCTCAAGCCGGGCAATGGCCTCGACGGGCCGCACCAGGGCGGCTATGTGGAGACGCCTTCCGGGCAGGGCTGGTTCCTGCATTTCAACAGCACTGGCGCGTTTGGCCGCATCGTGCATCTGCAACCGGTGGTATGGAAGGATGACTGGCCGATCATGGGCGATCAGACCATGCCGGTGCTGAAGCACGCGTATCCGGACACCGCGCAGCAATCGCGCGATTACAAGCTACAGGACAGCGATGAGTTCTCGTCCGCAAAGCTGGGCTTGCAATGGTCGTGGAATCACAATCCCGATAATGCGCGCTGGAGCCTGACGCAGCGGCCCGGCTTCATGCGCATCCAGGCCAGCAAATCGGCATATCTGGTCGGCGCGCGCAATACGCTGACGCAGATCCTGCAAGGCCCGCAGTCGCACATCACCACACGCATCGAACTGGCCGGCATGGCTGATACGCAGCGCGCCGGCTTAAGCCTGTTCGGCGTAAAAGTGCCGTGGGCGGGCGTGGTGAAGGAGGGCGGCGCCAGCTACATCACGTATTCCAACGCCGGCGAGGAAATGCGCGGCGCCAGGATCACCGCCGCTGCCGTGATCCTGCGCGCCGTGGTGAAGCAGGATCAGACGGTGCAGTTCTCCTACGCGCTCAATGAAAACGGGCCGTACACGAATGTAGGCCCGGTGACGGAGCTGGCGAAGTTCTCATGGTGGAAGGGCAGTCGGCCTGCCGTCTTCACGTATGTGAAAGGCGGCCAGGCCGGCTATATCGACGTGGACTGGTTCCGCGTCGCTCACTGACGGCAGGCGTCGGCCAGCACTTCCGGCCGCGCGTCCTTGCTGCTGCTGCGGAAGCGTACCCGCTGCAAGGTCAGGTGGCGGATGTGCCGCGCCCACAAGCCATACGCCGGCATCACCTTCTGGAACATATGCGGATCGGGATACTCGGCCGGCGCATCGGGAATGCTGCGCGGATCGGCGCCCGGTTCGCTGGCCGCTGCCATGCCCAGGTCTACATCGCGCAACAGTACATGCTCGATCTGTGCCGCTTCGATGCCGGTGAAGAAGGAGCCGCGCACGCCATTGTCATCACCGCTGATGCGGTCGTAGACGATATAGCGCAGCACGCCCGGACCGGGACGCTTTTGTTCCGGCTGCACCCGCCCGCGATCGCCCAGCCGCAGGAACAAAGGGCTTTCGGCGCGCACGATGCGGATGTCGTGCACCAGCACCCGCTCCAGCGTGCCGCCGTCGACGATTTCCCACGAGATGCCGCCGTCCGCCTTGCGCCGGTTGATGGCGCGCATATCGGCCGCCGGCCCGCCCAGCGTGACGTTACGCACCAGTACATTGCGGAACACGTCCTGTGAGTCGGTGCCGAATTTGAGGGCATTGCAGGTGCTGTAGAACTGGCAGTGTTCGATCAGAATGTTTTCCGCCAGCCGCTGCCCGGCGCCCTTGAAGCACATTGCGTCGTCCTGCGCGTTGATGAAGCAGTTGCGCACAATGACGCGGCGGCAGCTGTCGATATCCAGGCCGTCGTTGTTGTGATTGGCCTGGTTTTCGACGTGGATGCCATCCACCAGCAGGTCTTCGCAGTTCAGGTAGTTCTGCATCCAGCACGGAGAGTCTTTCATGTGGATGTCACGCACCACCACCTGCTTGCAGTCGATCACGCGGATGATGAAGGGCCGGCCTGGCGTGGAGCCCACCGTTTCCTCGCCGGGGAAGTTGGCTTTGCTGCCGCGACCGTCGATCAGTCCCTTGCCGCCGATGCCGATGCGTTCGCAGCCTTCGGCGAAGATCAGCGACTGGTTCATGCCCATATTGGTGTCCTGCACCGTGCGGCGTTGGGCGCGATGTTCGGGATAGTCCTTGAGGTTGGTGCTGGCCAGCAGGCGCGCACCTTCGGCGACCTCGAACATCACGCCCGAGCGCAGCACGATGGTGCCGCTGATGTAATCGCCTTTCGACAGCCGCACCGTGCCGCCGCCGGCCGCTGCGCAGGCTTCCACCGCGCGCTGAATGGCGGCCGTGGCAGCCATCCCGGCCGCAAGCCCGCCGTGCTCCTCCGGTGTGAACACGCGCGCTGGCACCGGCCATGGCTTCAGCGTCCGCGTCAGTTGCGCCGCCATGGCGTCCAGATCGCGCCGCAGCGCATCAGCCCAGGCCACATCCGGCTTGCAGCTCGACGGCGCGCTTGCGGCGCGCGCCAGCGGCAGGCTCAAGCCGCCGAACAGGCCGGCCCCGAGTGCCAGCGTCATGCGCCGGCGTTGCAGGTGGCGGCCGTTCACAGCTTGACGTTCAGGCTGAAGAACAGATTGCGGCCCAGCGGGTCGTAGGTCGCGGCGATGGTGTTATTCGCCGGCAGCTGCGAGGAGCCCAGCACTGGCGGATCTTTGTCCAGCACGTTGCGGATGCCGGCCGTCAGGTTGATGTTCTTGGTGAATTCCCAGCCCGCCGTCAGATCCAGATAGGTGTAAGCCTTGATCTTCGGATTGGTCAGCGTTTCCAGCGCTGGCGGCGTGCCGCCCTGGCCTTGCGGCAGCACATAGGTATCCACCGTCACGCTGCCGAGGTAGCGGGCGCGCGCCGACAGCATCAGCTTGCCCGTGTTCATGGTCAGGCGCGCCGTGCCTTTCCACTTCGGCACCGGCTGGCCGCAGGTCTGGCCAAAGCTGCCGACGCACTGGTTGGTGATGTTCGGCAGGTCCTGGATTGGCGTGAAGGTCAGCTCTTTCACGTAGGTCCAGTTGGTGCTGAAGTTCCAGCGCGTGTCCGCACCCATCAGACCCCATGAAGTCTTGAAGTTGTAGTTGCCTGCAAAGTCGTAGCCTTCGGTCTTGATGCCGCCGATATTGGCCGCCGTGGTCATCACATAGGTCGGTGCGGCGATCTGGCCGGTGATCGGGTCGCGGTTGATGGCCTTGCAGTAGACGCTGTTGGCGTTCTGGATGGTGTTGTAGCACAGGTTCAGCACCGACTGGATGCCGCCGCCGCCGAGCGTGGAGATCGCATCGTCCAGCGTGATCTTGTAGTAGTCCAGGCTCATTTGCAGGCCAGGCACGGCGCGCGGTGCGAACACTGCGCCGACGGTGGTGGTGTGCGAGGTTTCCGCTTTCAGGTTGGGATTGCCGCCGACGATTTGCGTGATGAAGTTGGTCGGCTGCACCGACTGGTCAAACACCAGGTTGGCCGGTACGCCGGTGGCCTGGCACAGCGCGCGCACGGCGGCGGTCTGCTGCGATGCAGGCTGGCGGCTGGAGCATGGGTCGGTGGCGGTTGGGCCGTTGGTGCCCTGGCCGCCAAACAGTTCGCCGACGTTCGGCGCGCGGATCGACTTCTGCTTCTGTGCGCGGAAGGTCAGGCTTTCCACCGGCGTCCATTCGGTGCCGACCGAGTTGGTCCAGACCTTGCCGACCGATTCTATGTCATAGTCGGAGCGGCGGAAGGCGCCGCTCAGGCTCAGGCTCTTGGCAAATGGCAGATCATTCAGCAGCGGCACGCGCGCCTCGCCGAAGATTTCCTTGACCGTCGATTCGCCTTCGGTGGCGCGCGCCGCGTTCCAGCCCGACACGTCGCCGGAAGACAGATAGGCATCCGGCGAATAACGGCTGTAAGCGTGGCGGTGTTCCACGCCGGTAGAGAAGTCGACCGGACCGGTCGGCAGTTCCAGCAGCTTGCCGCTCAAGTTGGCCGCCAGCCCTTGCTGCTCGGCGGTGATGGTGGAATTGGACGAGATGCCGACCGCATTGCGCGCCGTCTCGGTGATGTTCTGGCCGAATGGATTCAGCACCGGCGCCGCGCCGCTTTGCGACAGGATCGAGTTCTGGAAGCGGCTCAGCGAAATCGAACCGGACTGGAACTGCGACTCGGTGGTGCGGCTATTGGTGTAGTACATATCGTAGCGCAGGTCGGTCAGGTATTTTTCCGACAGATCGTTCAGATAGCCTTTCAGGCCCAGCGCGATGCGGAAGGTCTGGTGCTCGGTTGATGCGGCACGGGTGCCGATATCGTTTAGCCGGCGGTTCAGATTGAGTACCGCCAGGCCGTCGCCCGGCGTGGTGGACAAGGTCTGCGTGCCATTGGTGACGCGGGTGGTGCCGGACTCCTTCAAGTCCAGCTGGCGCAGCACTTCCTGCATCTGCGGGCTCAGATAAGGATTGTTGGTGTTGACCAGGAAGTTGCCGCTGGCGCTGGTCGGCGCGATTTGCACATTGGCGGTGTTGGTGCTGAAATGGACCTCGCTGTAGCCGGTGGCGTGTTCGTTGAAATCATAGTGGGCAAGTGCATTGGCGACCCAGCGTTTTTGCGGCGTGATGATGTAGGACAGTGGCGCCAGGTCATACGCGTCGGCCGTGGTGTAAGGGCGGATCGCCTTGCCGGTGGCGTCGAACATCGCGCCCAGGGTGCTCATGTTTTGCAGGCCAGCCGCCGCCATCGCCGCATCCAGCGCGGCATTCGAGCCGGACGAGCCATACAGCGGCAGGTTGCCGATGCGGCCGGTCGGTATCGTCGACGAGCCGCTGTACACCAGGCCAGGACGGCCACCGGCCGACAAGCAGGTCTGGCCGGATGGGACGCTCAGCGGCGTGCCGGCCTTGGTGGACGACCAGGTCGCAGCGGTCACGCAGCCATCGCCCAGCGACGGTGTCGAGTAGCCGCCCAGATCACCGCGCGTCATGCCTTCGCGGTCCTGATAGTTGATGGAGATGACGGCGTTGCCCTTCTTGTTGTCGAAGTTGCCGCCGACGGTCAGGTCGATGCTCTTGGTTGGCGTGTGGGTCGGCTGGTCCCAGTTGCCCTGTACGCCGATTTCGACGCCTTCAAAATTATCCTTGAGGATGAAGTTGACCACGCCGGAAATCGCATCCGAGCCGTAGACAGCGGACGAGCCACCGGTCACCGTCTCGATCCGTTTGACCAGCGCGGTAGGGATGGTGTTGATGTCGGTGGTGAAGTCCGGGCCGGTGATGGCGTAGCGGCGGCCGTTGACCAGCACCAGGTTGCGCGTCGGCCCCAGGTTGCGCAGGTTCAGCGTCGAGGTGCCGGATGGCTGGCCAGCCTGCACCGTGTTGGCGGTGGGGCTGTTCAACTGGTTGGCGGTGAATTGCGGCGTGTCGTTGAGCAGGTTTTCCAGATTCTGCGTACCGGACACCTTCAGTTCCTGGGCGTCCACCACGGTGACGGGCGTGGGGGCCAGGAAGCCGCGGTTGACCAGCCGGGAACCGGTGATCACCACTTTGTTTTCTTCTGCTGCGTTGGGGGGAGCTGCTGCTTCCTTCACTTCCTGTGCGCCGGCGCTGATGGTGGTGGCAAGCAGCAGGATGGCTTGAACAATCGCGGTATGCTTCGTTTTCATTATTGTCTCCTCTTCGGGTTATTGCCGTTGAGCGGCTTAGCCGATGGTGGTGGCTTGCGATAAGCACGTCAATCATCGACCGCTCAAGGCCGTGAGCAAATCCGCTATAGTCATCAAGTTGATCAATTGGGCCCCAAAACTGTTGCATTTGGTGGGTATGATCAACGTTCGTGAGCGATTGATGAGCGATATGAACAATTATTTGAAGCGCTTTCCGGCGCTGGTGTTTATTTTGTTGAGTGGCGTGGCGCTGGCTGCGCCCATAGACCGCCAGGCGCTGGTGCAGCGTCATAATCCACAGCTGAAAGCCATTGACCCGTGGGCGCCGCTGAGCGTCGGCAATGGCCAGTTCTGTTTTACCGCCGACGTCACCGGCTTGCAGACTTTCCCCGAGCATTACAGCGCCAAGGGCATTGCGCTGGAAACGCAGGCGCGCTGGTCGTGGCATGAAGATCCCAATCCCAATGGCTACAAGCTGGCCGATGCCAACCGCGATTACACCGCGCATGGCCAGACAGTGGGCTATCCGACCATCATGACCAGCCCGGCCGCGCTCTGGCTGCGCGCCAATCCCCATGTGTGGCCTTTGGGGCAGCTCAGTCTAAGGCGCGGCGACGGCAGCGCCTTGTCCATGGCGGACATCCGCGACGTCGATCAGAAGCTGGACCTGTGGAAGGGCGTGCTGACCAGCCGCTACACGGTGGATGGCCAGCCGGTCAGCGTGATGACGGCGGTCAGCCCCGGACAGGATACGCTGGCGGTGCGGATTCAATCGCCGCTGCTGGCCAGCGGCAAGCTGGCGGTGCGCCTGGCGCTGCCGCGCGGCTACGATATGAGCGTCAAGCACAATCCGCCGCTCGACTGGACGCAACCGGAGTCCCATAGCACGCGCGTGCTGGCGCAAGGCGAGCGCTCGCTGGTGCTGGAACATGCGCGCGACGCCGCGCGTTACGGCGTGGCGCTGCAGGCCGGCATGGCGATGCGGGTGAATCAGCCCGCACCGCACACCTTCCAGATCGCACCCGCGCAGGGAGCGGCACTGGACTTCACGCTGTCCTATGCTTTGGCCACGGCAGCCGAAGCGCCTGACGCTGCGGCCGTCATCGCACAAAGCACGAAGCACTGGCAGACATTCTGGCGCAGCGGCGCGGCGCTGGATTTCAGCGGCAGCAGCGATCCGCGCGCGGCCGAGTTGGAGCGGCGCGTGGTGCTGTCGCAATACCTGACGGCGATCCAGTTCGGCGGCGACTTCCCGCCGCAGGAGAGCGGCCTGACCACCACCACCTGGTTCGGCAAGCATCACACGGAAATGCTGTGGTGGCACACCGCGCACTTCGCATTGTGGGGCCGGCCGCAATACCTGGAGAACGCCTTGCGCTGGCATCAGAAGGTATTGCCGGTGGCGCGGCAGATTGCCCAGTCGCGCGGGCTGGAAGGCGCGCGCTGGCCGAAGATGACCGGGCCGGGCGGGCGCGAAAGCCCTGGCGGCAATCCGCTGATCGTCTGGAACCAGCCGCATCTCATCCACCTGGCCGAATTGCTTTACCGCGCCGCGCCCACGCCGCAAACGCTGGAGCGCTATCGCGAGCTGGTGTTCGCCACTGCCGATGCGATGTCGTCGATGCTGCACTGGGATGGCAAGCGCTATGTGCTTGGCCCGCCACTGTGGATCGCCCAGGAGATTTACGATCAATCGACCAGTATGAATCCAGCCTATGAGCTGAGTTACTGGTCCACCGGCCTGGCGCTGGCGCAGCAATGGCGCGTGCGCCTTGGCCTGGCGCCGAATCCGGCATGGGAAAAGCAGCGCCTGCAACTGTCCGCGCTGCCGCAAAAAGACGGCAAGTACGTGGCGCTGGAATCCACGCCGGATACCTGGGACAACGTCGCCAGCCGCCATGACCATCCATCTTTCCTGATGGCGCTGGGCCAGTTGCCGGGCGCCGGCGTGGACCGCGCCGTAATGCGCCGCACGCTGGACGCGGTGCTCAGCGACTGGGACTTCCATACTAAAATCTGGGGCTGGGATTATCCGATGATCGCGATGACTGCCGCGCGCCTCGATGCGGCACAGCAGGCAGTTGATGTGCTGTTGAAGACCGACGGTCCTAACAACAGTTACACCGCCGCAGGGCATAATCCGAATACCGGTCTGCCGGTCTACCTGCCTGGCAACGGTGCGCTGCTGGCGGCGGTTGCGATGATGGCCGGCGGCTGGGACGGCGCGCCGCAGCGCAACGCGCCCGGCTTCCCGCAACAGGGCTGGAAGGTAAGGGCGGAAGGTTTTCAAGCATTGCCATAACTTGCGATAAGGAGCTATTTTGCGTGAACCAGTTTTCAATCCGCGCCGACGCAGTTTCGCGCGCGCAGGGGCGGGCGTGATTGCCGGCATGGGCTTGCCGTTGGGCGTGGTGCACGCCGCTGCGACATCCCGCGATCCGTGGCTGGAGGCTGAGGCCATAGTAGCGCGCTGCCGCCGCCCAATCGCGTTCCGCCAGCAGGACTTCGAGATCACCGCCTACGGCGCCAAGCCTTGCCAGCTTGGGCAGGTGGATGGGCTGGTCGAGTACCGCAAGGAAGGCAAGCTGAATGTGCCCAGGGATGGTTCGCCTGACTGCTACGGCGCCATCAAGGCCGCCATCGCCGCCTGCCATGCGGCCGGCGGCGGCAGGGTGGTGATCCCGGCCGGGAACTGGTTGAGCTGCGGCCCGATGGTGCTGCGTTCGAATGTCCATGTGCACCTGGCGGCGGGCGCGCATCTGTACTTCAATAATAATCCGCTCGACTACGCGCGCGATGGCGACGTCGATTGCGGGCCGAACGGCAAGCTGGTCATCTCGCGCTGGCAGAGCAACGACTGCCTGAACTATTCGCCGATGGTGTACGCCTACGGCCAGGAAAACATCGCGCTGACCGGCGACGAGGGCAGTGTGATCGACGGCATGGGTGGCGTGCCGTTCAAGGACAGCAAGGATTGCTGGTGGGGCTGGGCTGGCCGCAAGCTGCCCGGCGCACCGGCCGGCGATGTCCAGAGCGTCGTCAATCCGCGCAATCCGGAAACGTTGGACGCGGTGGCGCCGTCGCTGGACCCGGCGCTACGCCGCCAGATCGAAGGCGGCCGTGCAACGTGGCGTTCGGACCACTACTTCCTGCCGGCGCTGTCGGAAGCAGGCGTGCCGCTGGCGCGGCGCGTGTTTGGCGTCGGCCATTTCCTGCGGCCGTGCATGGTGCAGTTCATCGGCTGCACCAATGTGCTGATGCAGGGTTATCGCGTGGCGGGGGCGCCGTTCTGGCTGCACCATCCAGTCAACTGCCGCAACGTCTGGTTCCGCAATGTGCAAATGGATAGCATGGGGCCCAACAGCGACGGCTTCGATCCGGATGGCTGCGATCATGTACTGGTCGAAGGCTGCACCTTCAATACCGGCGACGACTGCATCGCCATCAAGTCCGGCAAAAACCTCGACACGCAATTTGGCCCCAGCCGCAACATCGTCATCCAGGATTGCGTGATGAACAGCGGCCATGGCGGCGTCACGCTGGGCAGCGAAATGGCGGCCGGCATTGAGAATGTGTATGTGCAGAACATCGAATTCCGCAACGTCCACTGGGCCAGCAATCCGCTGTGGACGGCGATCCGCCTGAAGACCAATATGAACCGGGGCGGCTACCTGCGCCATCTGTACGCACGCAAGCTGACGCTGCCGAACGGCGTGAAGACCCAGCCGATGTTCAGCAAGCGCCTGCCTGGGGCGGAGATCGCGCCGGAGGTGGCGTCGTCGGGCGGTGGCGCGGTGATCGTGTTCGATTGCGATTATGCGCCGCAGGATGACGTGATGCGCATCCGTCCGCCGCAGGTATCGGACGTGCACATCAGCGATATCCGTGCCGCCAATGTGGTGGTCGGCAGCACGCAGCATTCGTGCTACCAGGCCTTTGTGCTGCTGGGGCCTTTGGCCTCCAGCTACAACGGCGATGCTAAGTCGCCGTTGCTGCCGATCCGCGACGTCAGCATCAGCGACAGCGATTTCGGCACGCCGCTCAACGGCGCGCAGCCCTGGTTCATCCACAATATCCAGGGCCTGAAGCTGTCCAACGTGCTCATCTCCGGAAAAAGCTACAACCTCGAAATCTCCTCAGGCACGCTATAAGTACGCTAGCGAACATAGTCGGCAAGTATCTGCATGGCATGCTGTCTGTGTTCGCAACGGGGTGATAGAATTATCGCTTCCCCCTCTCAAAAGCGAAGCCGCACAATGCAAGATCCTGTCACGCTGGACAACTGTGCGGATGAGCCTATTCATATTCCCGGCAGCATCCAGCCGCACGGCGCATTGTTGGCGTTCGATACCGACAGCATGCTGTTGGGCTGGAGCGACAACGCCGCGCAATTGCTGGGTTTGCAACTGACGCTGAACACGCCGCTGTCCGCAATGCGCCTGTCCGCCGAGGTGGCGGCCGCAGCGGCGGAGTGCGTCGATAGCATCGAGGACGGTGAAGCGCCGGCGATAGCGCTGGAAGTGAGCATCGGCGCGCTGCGCTTCGATTGCATCGTCCATGCCCACCAGTCGCGCCTCATCATCGAGTTCGAGCGGCGCGATACGCCCAGCGATACCGTTGCTGCTTTTGCACTGAAGGCGCACGCCGCCATCGACCGCCTGAAGCGGCAGAAATCCATCGACGCGTTGTTGCAGCTGGCTACCGAGCAGGTGCGTGCGATCACCGGTTTCGACCGTGTGATGGCTTACCGCTTCCACCAGGACGACAGCGGCGACGTGACCGCCGAGTCGCGCCGCGAGGATCTGGAAGCTTATCTGGGACGCCGCTATCCGGCCAGCGATATTCCGGCGCAGGCGCGGCGGCTGTACATCATCAACACGCTGCGGCTGATTGCCGATGTCAATTACACACCGTCGCCGCTGAGCGGGCGTGCCGGCGATGCGCCACTGGACCTGAGCCACAGCGTGCTGCGCAGCGTGTCGCCGGTGCACATCGAATACCTGCAGAACATGGGCGTGGGCGCGTCGATGAGCGTGTCGATCGTGGTAGCGGGCCGCTTGTGGGGGCTGCTGGCCTGTCATCATATGTCGTCGTTGCAGGTGCCGTACTCGGTGCGCATGGCGGCTGACGTGATGGCGCAGGTGATCGCCTCGCTGGTGCAATCGATGGAAGCGCGCGAAAACGCCAGGCTGGTCGAGCAATCGGCCGAGGTGCGCACGCGCGTGATGGAAACCCTGCTGCACCACGACGAACCGGCGCGCGCGCTGCTGACGCATGCGCCGGCGCTGTGCCAGTCCTTGCAGGCCGAGGCGCTGGTAATCAGCCAGTACGGCAAGCTGATGGTGCACGGCGATATCGACGCCGAATTGGCCGCGCGCATGGTGGCTTCGCTGCCGGCCGACGGCCCGGAGCTGGTGGAACGCAGTGCTGTGGGTGACTGGCCGGCGGCATTGCAGCCGGCACTGGCGCCGTGGGCAGGCTTGCTGGCGCTGCGCTTTGACTCCGTCACCTCTGGCTGGCTGCTGGCGCTGCGGCGTGAACAGATCCACACGATACGCTGGGCCGGGCGGCCGGAAAAGGTGGTGCGCATCGGCCCGCTGGGCGCGCGCCTGACGCCGCGCGGCTCCTTCGACGAATGGCGCGAGATGGTGCGCCAGCGCGCCGTGCCATGGAGCGATGCGGAACGGCTGGCGGCCAGCCAGCTGCTGGGCGAGATGCACCGCGCCAGCGTGGCCAAGCATGTGGAAACCGACCGTGCCCGCGCGCAGCTGCTGGCGATGCTGGGCCACGACCTGCGCGGCCCGCTGCATTCGATCAATATGGCAGCCACGGTGCTGCAGCATGGCGGCGCCGCCAGTACCATGAGCAGCCGCATCCAGGCCTCCAGCACGCGCATGGAGCGATTGATCAGCCAGGTGCTGGACATGAGCCGCATCAACGGCGGCCTCGGTCTGGGACTGAGCCGCAGCGCGGCCGATCTGGTGCCCTTGCTGCATGATCTGCTGGACGAGGTGCGCACCGCCCATGCCGACTTGCGCCTCGCTGTCAGCCTGCCTGCCTCGCTGACGGCGCAAATCGACAGCGACCGCATGATGCAGGTGGTGAGCAATCTGCTTAGCAACGCCCGCCACCACGGCACGCATGGCGAGCCGATTCAGGTATTGCTGGCGGAAAGCGGCAGCACGGTGCTGCTGGAAGTGCGCAATGTGGCGCCGCCGATACCGGCCGAGCTGCTGCCTACCTTGTACAGTCCGCTCAAGCACGCCTCGGTCGGCAATGTGCGCAACCGTGGCGGCCTCGGACTGGGGCTGCATATTGCGCAGGAAATCGTGCAGCAGCACGGCGGCGAGATCGCCTACCGCTACGAAGCGCCGCAGGTTATCTTTGCTGTAACACTGCCGCGCGACTAAAACTATACACTTCCACAACAATGTGGAGTTTCGGTGAAGAATTACGGCAGTTTGCAGTGTCCCGCTTGAAGCGGGCCAGTCATCGTGGCTAAATAGCCTGATGGTCAAGATCGGTATCACTGCCCGGCTGTTTCTTTCACTGCTGATCGTCAGCGTGCTGACTGCGGTCGGCGTGGGGCTGGGCACGCGCTGGAGCTTCAAGCGCGGCTTCCAGGGCTATCTGAACGAGGTCGAGGCGCGCCGCATGGAGGCGATGGCGTTCGAGTTCGCGCAGGCCTATCAGGAACACGGCAACTGGGACTTCATCCGCCACAACCGCGCCGCATGGGAGCGCTACACCGGCGCCATCGGCCGCGAACGCGCCACTTCTCCGCGCCCTGGCGGCGACTCCATCTATTACGCCGTCCCTGACAAAGCGCCGCGCCGCCTCGGCCTGTACGATATGCAGGGCAATCACCTGGCCGGCAATCTGCAAACCGGCGACGACCTGCGCTATCAGCCGGTGCTGGTCAATGGCGTGGCGGTCGGCACGCTGGCTGGTGCGCCGCTGCGCGGCTTGCAGGAAGAGGCTGAACTCACTTTCCAAACGCAACAGCAGCGCGACAGCCTGTTCATCGGCCTGGCGACGCTGGTGCTGGCGGCGCTGGCGGCGATCCTGCTGGCGCGCAGCTTTGTGGCGCCAACGCGGCGCTTGATTGCGGCCGCTTCCAAGGTGGCGGAAGGCGATTATGGCGTGCGCGTGCCGCATGCGCAGCGCGACGAGCTGGGCACGCTGGCACGCAATTTCAATCTGATGGTGGCCACGCTGGAAAGCAATGAAGCGCTGCGCCGCCATTTCATGGCCGATATCTCGCATGAGCTGCGCACGCCCTTGTCCGTCTTGCAGGCGCAGCTGGAGGCGATGGAGGACGGCATCGAGCCGATCGACAACGACAGCCTGAAAGCCTTGATGGATGAGGTGGCCACGCTGAGCCGTCTGGTGGACGATATGCGCCAGATCACGCTGTCCGAAGTGGGCGCCTTCGATTATCGCCGCGAGCCGCTGGACCTGGCGGCGCTGCTGCGCAATGAAATCCAGCGCTGGGGCGAGCCGCTGGCGCAAGCCGGCATGGAGATCATCGTGGATAGCCCGGAAACCATGATCGTCGATGGCGACACCATCCGCCTGCGCCAGCTGCTGCGCAACCTGTTCAACAACACGCTGCGCCACGCCGACGGCGCCACCCAGCTGAGCATCAGCCTGCATACCTTGCGCAATCAATCGGTGCTGACCTTGTCCGACAACGGCATCGGTGTTAGTGACGCCGGCCTGACCATGCTGTTCGAGCGTTTCTGGCGCGGCGACCGCGCGCGCAGCCGCGCCACCGGCGGCAGCGGCCTGGGCCTGTCGATCTGCCGCAGCATTGTCGAAGCGCATGGCGGCAGCATCAGCGCTGCGCACACGCATACCGCCGTGCCGCATGGCCTGTCGATCCGCATCATTCTGCCATTGCAGGGAGAAGCGGCATGAACCCGCAGCATGTGCTGGTGGTCGAAGATGAACAGCGGCTGGCGCGGCTGCTGGTCAGCTACTTGCAGGCGGCCGGCTACCGCGCCAGCGCCCAGCACGACGGCTTGTCGGTGCAAGCCACGGTGGCGGGCGGCGACGTCGACCTGATCCTGCTGGACTGGATGCTGCCCGGCATGGACGGCCTGAGCCTGTGCCGCGCCTTGCGCGCCAACAGCGATATCCCGGTCATCATGATGACCGCGCGCGCCCAGGAGGAAGACCGCCTCGACGGCCTCGACAGCGGCGCCGACGATTACATCTGCAAGCCCTTCAGTCCGCGCGAGGTGGTGGCCAGGGTCAGGGCGGTGC
This sequence comes from Duganella sp. sic0402, assembly GCF_019219065.1. GTDB lineage: Bacteria > Pseudomonadota > Gammaproteobacteria > Burkholderiales > Burkholderiaceae_D > Rugamonas. The sequence continues at coordinate 90,276 of NZ_JAHUWK010000011.1, forward strand.
TGCGGCGCCGTCCATCCGGCACGCCGCAGCCGGGCTTGCAGATCGACGAGCACGGCATGCGCGCTTTCGTGCATGGCAAGGAACTGGCGCTGACGCCGGTGGAGCTGCGCCTGCTGAAGCGTTTGCGCGATGCGCCCGGCAAGGCCTTGTCACGCGATGACTTGCGCAGCTGGGTGTACGAGGACCGGCGCATCGTGCACGACCGCACGATCGATACGCATGTGAAGAACCTGCGCCGGAAACTGGAGGAAGCTGGCCTGGTCGAAGCTATTTCGGCCGTCTACGGGGTCGGCTATCGATGGGAAGCACGCAGCGCGCTGCAACCCTGAAGCAGTCAAACAGAGGAGAAAGAAATGTCTGACGACACACAATCGCCGTCGCGGCGGAGTCTTATCAAAACCATGATGTTCGTGCCCATCGGTGCGGCTGCCGCCAGCGGCGTGGTGCGTGCCTTGCAGCCCGCCAGCGCTGCCGACGGCAACGCATCGGAGGGCAAGCCTGACGCTTATACGCCGGCGTTCTTCAATCAGACCGAGTGGAAATTCCTGGGCGCGGCAGTGGACCGACTGATTCCGCACGACGAGCATGGCCCCGGCGCCGTTGAGCTGGGCGTGCTGGAATTCCTCGACCGCCACATGCAGACGCCATACGCCGCAGGCGATATCTGGTATACGCAAGGCCCTTACCTGAGCGCCAAGCCGGAGTTCGGCTACCAGGGCAAGCTGCCGCTGCGCGACATCCTCCGCGTCGGCATCAAGAACGTGGACGGTTACTGCGCGTCGCAATTCGGCGGCAAGGCGTTTGCCGACCTGGAGCGCAAGCAGCAGGAAGAAATTCTCAAGAACTGCGAAGGCGGCAAGCTGAAGCTGGAGGAAATCTCCGCCAAGCTGTTCTTCACCAACCTGCTGAACGAAACCCGCAATGGCTACTTCGCCGACCCTAAACACGGCGGCAACAAGGGCATGGGCGCGTGGAAGATGATCGGTTATCCGGGCATGCGCGGCGACTATCTGGACTGGGTGGAAGTCCGTGAAAAACCCTATCCGATCGGCCCTGTCGATCTGGCTGGACGTAGAGGTTAAGCATTATGACTATCGTAAAAAACAAAGTGGACGCCGTGATTGTCGGCATGGGCTGGACCGGCGCCATCATGGCCAAGGAACTGACCGACGCCGGCCTCAATGTGGTGTGCCTGGAGCGCGGCCAGGACCGTGATACGCAACCGGACTTCGCCTATCCGCGCGTGGTGGATGAGCTGGAAGGCTCGGTGCACCGCCGTTATCTGCAAGCGCTGTCGCAGGAAACCGTGACCATCCGCCACGGCGTCAACGACACCGCCGTGCCGTATCGCCAGATGGGGTCGTTCAAACCGGGCACCGGCGTCGGCGGCGCCGGCAGCCACTGGTCCGGCTGCCATTTCCGCGCGCTGCCGGAAGACTTCAAGGTGCGCAGCAATGTGGAGCAGCGCTACGGCAAGAAGTTCATTCCGCAAGGGATGACCATCCAGGACTTCCCGCTGACCTACGAGGATCTGGAACCGCACTTCGACCATTTCGAATATGTGTGCGGCACCTCGGGCAAGGCCGGCGTCATCAATGGCAAGCTGGTCGAGGGCGGCAATCCGTTTGAAGGCTCGCGCTCGCGTGAATTCGCGTTGCCGCCGAATCCCAACTATCTGGGGGCCGAATGGTTCTACAAGGCCGCGCGCGAGATGGGTTATCACCCGTATCCGATTCCGGCGTCGAACGCGTCCAGCACTTACGTCAATCCGTATGGCTGCCAGATGGGACCGTGCAATTTCTGCGGCTTCTGCTCGGACTATGGCTGCCTCAACTATTCGAAAGCCAGCCCCAACGCCTGCATCCTGCCGGTGCTGCGCGGCCGCAAGGGCTTCGAGCTGCGTACCCGCGCGCAGGTGCTGAAAGTGAACCTGAGCGCCGACAAGAAGAAGGCCACCGGCGTCACCTACCTGGACGCGCAAGGCCGCGAAACCGAACAGCCGGCCGACCTGGTACTGCTGTGTGCGTTCTCGCTGTTCAATGTGCACCTGATGCTGATTTCCGGCATCGGCACGCCGTACGACCCTGTCAGCAATACCGGCACCATCGGCCGCAACTACTCGTACCAGAATCTGAACCGCGTCTCGCTGTTCTTCGATGAGACCGTGCAGGCCAACCAGTTCATCGGCATCGGCGGCGGCGGCACCACCATCGACGATCTGAACGGCAACCGCAATGACAGCGCCAAGTCCGGCTACATCGGCGGCGGCCTGGTCTGGGCACGCCAGCCGGGCGGCGGTCCGGTGCGCGGCATCGCCACGCCGCCTGGTGTGCCGAACTGGGGCAGCGCGTGGAAGAAGGGCGTCAAGGAAGCGTTCCGCCATTCGTTCTACTACGAGGTGCAGGGTTCGTGCATGTCCTATCAGGACGCCTATCTGAGCCTGGACCCGACCTACAAGGATGCCTTCGGCCGTCCACTGCTGCGCATGACCTTCGACTGGCATGACAACGAGATCAAGGCCTCGCAGTACCTGGTGGAGAAAGCGACCGACATGTGCAAGGTGCTGGGACCGAAAGCGATGAAGGGCGACGCCAAGAAGGATGGCGACCACTACAACATCACGCAATACCAGTCCACCCACACCTGCGGCGGCGCCATCATGGGCACCGATCCGAAGACTTCGGCGCTGAACCGCTACCTGCAATCGTGGGATGTGTCGAATGTGTTTGCGCCGGGCGCCAACGCCTTCCCGCAGAACAATGGCTACAACCCGACTGGCATGGTAGGCGCGCTGACCTACTGGTGTGCTACGGCGATCCGCGAGCAGTATCTGAAAAACCCCGGCCCGCTGGTCCACGCTTAAGGAGACGATATGAACCATGTGAAAAAAGGATTGCTGGTCGTCGCCGGCGTGGCGGTGGTGGCGGTGGCGGGCGCGTTCATCTATGGCTCGCAGGCGACCGTGACCAGGGATATCGGGCCGGGCACGCTCAATCTGACGGCGCCGGATGCACAGCTGATCGAGAAGGGCCGCTACCTGGCGGTGGCGGCGGACTGCGTGGCTTGCCACACGGCGCCGGGCGGCAAGCAGTTTGCCGGCGGCCTGTCGATGGCCACGCCGATCGGCGCCATCTACAGCTCCAACATCACGCCGGATAAAGCCACCGGCATCGGCAACTACAGCCTGAACGACTTTGACCGCGCGGTCCGTCATGGCATCGCGCCATCGGGCGTCACGCTGTATCCGGCCATGCCGTATCCGTCCTACGCCAAAGTGACTGACGATGATACGCGTGCACTGTACGCCTACTTCATGCATGGCGTGCAGCCGGTGTCTGCGGCCAACAAGGCGCATGGCATTACCTGGCCGCTGTCGATCAACTGGCCGCTGGCGATCTGGCGCAAGACCTATGCGCCGCCGGTTGAGCCGCTGGTGCTCAGCAAGTACCAGGGCGAGGCGCTGGCGCGCGGTGCGTATCTGGTGCAATCGCTGGGCCACTGCGGCGCCTGCCACACGCCGCGCGCGGCGACGCAGCAGGAGCTGGCGCAGGACGAGTCGAATCCGCTGTTCCTGTCGGGCGGCCCGGTGATAGACGGCTGGCTGGCGGTTAACCTGCGCAGCAACCCGGCTGGCGGCCTGGGGCGCTGGAGCGAGCAGGACATCATCGATACGCTGGCGACGGCGCGCAATGCGCATTCGGCGGTGGCGGGTTCACCGATGGCTGAAGTGGTGGCGAACAGCACCCAGCAGATGACGCCGGAAGACCTGAAGGCGATGGCGGTTTATCTGAAGTCGCTGACGCCGGGACCGGACGAGAAGGCGCGCTTTGCGGCCAGCGATGTCACCGCCAAGGCCTTGCAGGCCGGCCGCGATGAAACGCGCGGCGCGCAGCTGTATCTCGACAACTGCAATGCTTGCCACCGTTCGGACGCGGTGTCCAATGCCAAGGTGTTCCCGGCGCTGGCGGGTAATCCGTCGGTGCTGTCGGATGATCCGACTTCGCTGATCCGCCTGATTCTGGCGGGCAGCAAGCTGCCTTCGACCAAGGGCGCGCCGTCGGACCTGGGCATGCCGGGCTTTGCATGGCGCTTGTCTGACCAGGAGGTGGCGCAGCTGGCGACCTTTGTGCGGCAGAGCTGGGGCAATCAGGCATCGGCGGCCGATGCTGGCCAGGTGGCGAAGATCCGCAAGCAGGTCGATGCGGAGGCCAGGCACTAGGCAGGCGCTTATCCGGGCGCTTGCTCAGCACGGACTCCCGCTTGCGCGGGAGCGACGCTGAGCGACTCGGCCAGCAGGTCGGTGAATACGCGTATCTTGGAGGCGCCGCGCCGGTTGGCCGGGTACACCGCGTAGATGCCGACTTCCATCTCGCCCGGATTGGCCTGGTAGTCGGCCAGCACCGGCAGCAGCCGGCCGGCGTCCAGGTCCGGCTGCACCAGCCAGCCGGGCAGCAGCGCCAGGCCCAGTCCGTCCAGCGCGGCCTGGCGCAGTATTTCCCCATTATTGACTTGCAGGCTGCCGCTGACTTCGATCTCGGCGGCCTGTTCGCCGTTGCGCAGATGCCAGACGGCGCGCTTGTCGCCGTAGCTGAACAGCAGGCAGTTGTGCCGCGCCAGCGCATCCGGCGTGGGCGGTGCGCCGTGCTGCGCCAGGTAGTCCGGGCTGGCGACAATGTGGCGCTGGTGGCCGGCCAGCTTGCGCGCGATCAGGCCGGGATGGCGTTCCGGATTACCGATGCGGATGGCGACATCGATCGCCTCGTCGACCATATTGGTCAGCGCGTCATTCAGGCGCAGGTCCAGCTCCAGCCGGGGATGGCGGCGGTGCAGCTCAGGCAGCAGTGGGGCGATATGGCGCACCGCCAGCGCCACCGGCGCTGCGACGCGCAGCACGCCGGCTGGCTCGGCGTCGCGTCCGGCGGCGGCGTCATCGGCCTCATCCAGCGCCGCCAGGATGTGCGTGGCGTGTTCGAAGTAGCTGCGGCCGCTGTCGGTCAGGGTAATGCTGCGGGTGGAGCGGTTCAGCAGCGGCGCGCCGATGCGCTGTTCCAGTGCGTCCACCAGCCGCGTCACCGACGAGGTGGCCACGCCCAACTGGCGCGCGGCGGCGGAAAAGCCGCCCTTGCTGGCGACCAGGCAGAAAGCTTTCAGTTCAGCGAATCTATCCATGTTTTGCGTCCTGCGCAAAGGTGTGTGCGATTTGGCCCATATTATCAGCAGATGGGCTGCGGATTATAGTGATTTCATGCTCATAACTCAGGAGGTCAGCATGCTTATCACCCCCCTTTCCATCGGCTTTGGCGCGGAAATCAGCGGCGCCGATTTACGCCAGGCAGACGCCAGCATGGCAGAACAGCTGCGCGCCGCGCTACTGCAATATGGCCTGCTGGTGATACGCGGCCAGTCGTTCACGCCGCCAGACCAGATCGCCGCCAGCCAGCTGTTCGGCAGCCTGGAGACGTTCCCGTCGGTACGCGGCCAACTGGACGGTTGGCCGGAGATTTTCCGCGTCGCCAGCCGGCCCGAGGATGGCCATGTCGAAGTCGGCCGCTACTGGCATTCGGATGGCTCGTTTCGCGCCGACCCGACGCCGATCAGTTTCTGGTATTCGGAAGTGCGCTCGGACGCGGGCGGCGATACGCTGTTCACCGACCTGCAACAGGCATACGCCACGCTGCAGCCGGAGATACAGCAGGAGTTCGGCGCGCTGCGTACGGCGCACCGCAATGGCGTGGTGCATCCGCTGGTGCTCAAGCATCCGCGCACCGGCGTGCCGGCGCTGTATCTGAATATGGGACTGACTGCCGGCGTGCTGGGCCACAGTCCCGAGCATACGCGCGCGCTGATGGCGGCGGTGGACCGTCACTACTCGCGGCCGGGCGCCACTTACCGGCATCACTGGCTGCCGGGCGATGTGGTGGTGGCCGATAATCTGCGGGTAGGGCACAAGGCCACGCCGATCACCCCCGACACGCGGCGCATCCTCAACCGCACCACGGTGCGCGCCGACGGCGTGATCTGGCATCAGGACGCGCCGGAGGCGGCCGCCTAGTGCAGGAAGGTGTGGGCGAAGCTGCTGCTGATGCTGTCGGTGATCGCGCGGCGGAAGTTGCGCTTGGCCAGCGTGCGCGAGCGGTGTTTCTGCTGCACCCGTTCAATCGGCTTTTCCGGCAGCTGGGCCGGGGTCCAGAACAGCCCGCCATGGGTGGGCTGGGCGCCGGCCTGTTGCCAGAAGGCGTCGTAGTCGAAGAAGGACTCGGCCTCTTCTTCATGCAGGCGGCGCGACAGCTGCTCGGCATTGGAGACGCCGATGATCACGTCGGCGCCGAATATCCGCGTCAGCGACTCCACCGCGCACAGCAGGATGCGCGGCGGCGCGATGTCTTTCAGCGTCTTGGTGGCGGTGCGCAGCTCTTCCACCTGGTCGCGCACACCCTGTACGCGGCCGACAAACATGGCGCCGGCCAGGTTGCGCACGCCCCAGCGGCTGGCGGCGATCTTGCCAGGCACCAGCGTCATGCACAGCACGTACAAGGGCACGCCATCCATTTCAAAGATCAGCGACAGATCGCCCTCGTGGTCATGCATGTCGGTGGCGCAGCGCAGATGGCGCGGGAAGGACAGGCGGATCTTGAAATCATGCTCGCGCTCATGGTGTTCCCAGATGGCCGGGCTTTCGTCGAACAGGCGTGTGAAGAAGCAGGGCTTGATACGGTCGCCCAGGCTGCGGTAGTGGTGAATCATGGTGCCAGCGAATCGCTGGTGGACAGAGAGCCCATCAGATAGTTGGCGCGCAGATATTTATAGCGTATCGCCGGATGGCGCGCGGTCAGTGCCGCGATTGGCGCCGTATCCAGCACGCTTTGCAGGCGGTAGTGGCTGCGCGCGCGCAGCAGCAGCGGCAGTCCCCGCTTGAACACCCACTGATGCAGTTGTTGAACCTTCATTCCTATCATCCTCGACTTTGTAACGCCTTGTATCATCATGAAACAAGATTAACTTGGTCTATGGAATATCACATTACATTTTGGAAAGAAAACCCGTATTGATGTATTTTGCTGAATTCTTAGACAATAAAAATTATCCACTGATAATTTTTTGTTGTTTATCAGCTACTGTCGCACGATTGATTTAGCAGGGGTGAGAACCTTGTACTTGGGATAAACTTCTTGCTTCTTAAGCTAATCTGGCCCAGCCCATGCCAAACTCCACCATGCTCGACGACCGCGGTTTTCGTCGCATCCTCGTACGTAACGTGACCTTGCCGCTGGCCGCTGGCGTGGTCAGCGCCGGGGTGTTCGTTGTCCTGCTTGCCTATCTGATCACCACCATGAACTGGGTGGAACACAGCGAGCGGGTGATCGGCAACGCTAATCAGATCGGCAAGGAAATGGTGGACATGGAAACCGGCATGCGCGGCTATCTGCTGGCCGGCGATGAATCCTTCCTGCAGCCCTATATCATCGCCAAGCCGCGCGTGGCGGCCAATCTCGACGGCCTGATGAAGCTGGTGAAGGACAATCCAACCCAGGTTGACCGCCTGCGCACCATTCAATACCAGCAGCAGCAATGGGATTTGTACGCACAGGAAATGATTAAGCTGCGCTCCTCCAACGGCGACGTCACCGGCCCGATCAAGACCGCGCGCGGCAAAGCGCAGTTTGACGAGATTCGCCGCCAGCTGGACTTGTTCGTCAATACCGAAACCCGCATGCGCCAGGAGCGCAACGATGAATCGCGCGCGGTCACAACCACCGTGGCAGTGGTCTACCTGCTGCTGACGCTGGGCGTGGGCGGCGTGCTGGCCTGGTTCGGCCGGCGCGAGCTGACCAGCTTGTCGCGCGTGTACACGCGCGCGCTGGACGACCATGCCGAGCACGCCAAGCAGCTGCAACAGCAAGCCTGGCTGCGCACCGGCCAGAGCGAGCTGGCGCAGCAGGGCATTGGCCAGCTGGCGCTGCCGCAGCTGTCGCAGGCGCTGCTGCAGTTCCTGGCGCGCTATATGGGCGTGGTGGTCGGTGCGCTGTACCTGCGCGCACCGGATGGCAGCTTCCGCCGCGTCGCCTCGTATGGCTTCAGCGATGCGTGGGAACACCGCGACCAGCAGTTCAAGCCAGCAGAAAGCCTGGTAGCGCAAGCCGCCCTGGAGCGCCGCGTGATCCGCCTGGAGCCGCTGCCGGCCGATTACATCCAGGTCGCTTCCGGCCTGGGCGGCGGTGCCCCGGCCAGCGTACTGCTGGCACCGGTGGACAGCGACGGCGTGATCAACGGCGTGGTCGAGCTGGGCCTGTTGCGGCCGATCGCCGAGCGCGATATCGACTTGCTGACGCTGGTGAAGAGCAATATCGGCAGCGCCATCGAAGCCAGCCATTCGCGCCAGCGCCTGCAAGAGGTACTGGCTGAGACCCAGCAACTGAACGAAGAACTGCAAGTACAGCAGGAAGAACTGCGCACCGCCAACGAGGAGCTGGAAGAGCAGTCGCGCGTGCTGGAAGAATCGCAGGCCAGCCTGGAAAACCAGAAGGCCGAGCTGGAACAGACCAACGAACAATTGAACGAGCAGGGCGTGGCGCTCGACCAGAAAAATTCCGAGCTGCTGAAAGCCCAGCAAGATCTGGAAGAGCGTGCGCGCGAGCTGGAACGGGCCAGCCAGTACAAATCGCAGTTCCTGGCGAATATGTCGCACGAGCTGCGCACGCCGCTGAACAGCTCGCTGATCCTGGCCAAGCTGCTGGCGGAAAATGGCCAGGGCAATCTGAACGAAGAGCAGGTGCGCTTCGCCAACACGATTTACTCGGCCGGCAACGACCTGCTGAACCTGATCAACGATATCCTCGACATCTCCAAGGTGGAAGCCGGCAAGCTGGACCTGGTGCCGGAGCAGCTGTCGGTGCGGCATGTCGTCGAAGGCATGGCGATGGTGTTCGAGCCGCTGGCGCAGCAGAAGAAGCTGGCCTTCCATCTGCAAGTCGGGGACAGCTTGAACGAGCACATGGTCAGCGACCGCCAGCGCCTGGAACAGATTCTGAAAAACCTGCTGTCCAATGCGCTCAAGTTCACCAGCACCGGCCAGATCACGCTGTCGGCCCAGCCGGGCGGCAACGGCCAGGTGGCGTTCTCGGTGCAGGACACCGGCATCGGCATCCGCGCCGAAGACCAGCAGGGCATCTTCAACGCCTTCCAGCAAGCTGATGGCACCACCAGCCGCAAATACGGCGGCACCGGCCTGGGCCTGTCGATTTCGCGCGACCTGGCGCAGCTGCTGGGCGGTTCGATCAGCCTGGTCAGCGAGCCTGGCAAAGGCAGCTGCTTCACGCTGACCTTGCCGCTGGCCTGGAGTACGCCGGAGCCAGGCCCGCGCGCCGGTAGCTCGACCACGCCGGCACAGGTGGAGACCAGCGATCGGCCGCTGCCGCCGCTGTCCGAGCAGGCGCCCGCACCTGCCCCGGCGCCGGCCCTGCCACGCCCCTTCGACGATGACCGCGCACTGGTGGAAGAAGCGGGCGCCAGCCGCTCGCGGCTGGTGCTGGTGGTGGAGGACGACGCGGCCTTCGCGCGCATCCTGTACGACCTGGCGCACGAAAAGCAGTACCTGTGCCTGGTCGCTTTCGACGCGGATGAGGGTTTGCGCCTGGCGCGTGAATACCGCCCGGACGCCATCATGCTGGACATCCGCTTGCCGGACCGCTCCGGCCTGTCGGTGCTGCAATTGCTGAAGGATGATGCACACACCCGCCATATTCCGGTGCATGTGGTGTCTGGCGCTGACAACGGCGAGGCCGCGCTGCACCTGGGCGCGATTGGCTACGCGCTCAAGCCGACCACGCGCGAACAGCTGATGGAAGTGTTCCGCCGCATCGAAACCAAGCTGACCCAGAAGATCAAGCGGGTGCTGCTGGTGGAAGACGACGACCGCCAGCGCGACAGCGTGGTGCAGCTGATTTCCGACGATGACGTGGAAATCGTTGCGGTCGGCAGCGGCGAGGAAGCGCTGGCGCTGCTGCGCACCACCGTCTACGATTGCATGATCATCGACCTGAAGCTGCCTGACATGCAGGGCAACGAACTGCTGCAGCGCATGGCCGGCGAATCGCTGGCGGCGTTTCCGCCGGTGATCGTCTACACTGGCCGCAACCTGTCGCGCGCCGAGGAAGCCGATCTGCACAAGTATTCGCGCTCGATCATCATCAAGGGGGCGCGTTCGCCGGAGCGCCTGCTGGATGAGGTAACACTGTTCCTGCACAAGGTGGAAGCCGACCTGTCCAGCGAACGCCAGCGCATGCTGAAAACGGTGCGTGCGCGCGACCGCGTGTTTGAAGGCCGCCGCATCCTGCTGGTGGACGACGATGTGCGCAACATCTTCGCGCTGACCAGTGCGCTGGAACAGAAGGGGGCGCTGGTGGAAGTGGGCCGCAACGGCTATGAAGCGCTGGAAAAACTCGACACCGTGCCGGACATCGACCTGGTGCTGATGGACGTGATGATGCCGGGCATGGACGGTCTGGAAGCGACGCGCCGTCTGCGCGACGATCCGCGCTTCGCGCGCCTGCCGGTGATCGCGATTACCGCCAAGGCCATGAAGGACGACCAGGAGCAATGCCTGGCGGCCGGCGCCAGCGATTACCTGGCCAAGCCGATCGACCTGTCCCGCCTGTACTCGCTGTTGCGCGTGTGGATGCCGAACGCCGAACGTAGCTGAAGTAAAGGTAATGTATGCATCATAGCGACACCGATATCGAGCTGAGAATGTTGATCGAAGCGATCTACATGAAGTACAGCTACGATTTTCGTGATTACACCGGCGCTTCGCAAAAGCGCCGCGTGCTGCACGCGATGCGCGAGATGGAGTGCGATAGTATTTCGGCGCTGCAGGCGCGCATCATTCACGAGCCGGCCGCCTTCAGCCAGCTATTGCAGTACCTGACCATCCCGGTAACGTCGATGTTCCGCGATCCGACCTACTTTGCCGCGTTGCGCGAGCATGTGGTGCCGGTGCTGCGTACCTATCCGTCGCTGAAGATCTGGATTGCTGGCTGCAGCACCGGTGAGGAAGTGTATTCGATGGCGATCCTGCTCAAGGAAGAAGGGCTGCTGGAGCGCAGCATGATTTACGCCACCGACATCAACCCGCAGTCGCTGGACAAGGCGCGCAAGGGCGTGTTTCCGCTGGATGCGATGCGCGAGTACACGCAGAACTACCAGGCGGCCGGCGGCACGCGCAGTTTTTCCGACTATTACACCGCCGCTTATAACGCGGCGCTGTTTGATAGCGCGCTGTGCGAGAACGTCACCTTTGCCGACCATAGCCTGGCGACCGACGCGGTGTTCGCGGAAACGCATCTGATCAGCTGCCGCAATGTGATGATTTACTTCAAGAAGAAGTTGCAGGAGCGCGCCTTCGGCCTGTTCCACGAGTCGCTATGCCATCGCGGCTTTCTGGGGCTGGGCAGCAAGGAGAGCATCGACTTTTCCGCCTATGGCCCGCGCTTTGAGCCCGTCCTCAAGCGCGAACGGCTGTTCCGCAAGCGCTGACCATGGACCGCTCGCAGCTCCAGACCGCGCTGGCCGGCCGCAACATCGAGGCGGTGGTGATCGGCGCCTCGGCTGGCGGCGTCGGCGCGCTGTTGCGCCTGCTGCCGGGATTGCCGGCCGACTACGGCTGCGCCATGGTGGCGGTGCTGCATATTCCCGATGGGCGGCAGAGCCATCTGGCCGGGGTGTTTCAGCAGCGCATGAATTTGCCGGTGCACGAGGCGCGCGACAAAGAGCAGATTGCTGCCGGAACGTTATACTTTGCAGGTTCGGGCTACCATTTGTCGGTAGAGCAGGATCGCAGTTTCTCACTGAGCTGCGAAGCGCCGCTGCATTTCGCCCGGCCGGCGATCGATTATTTGATGGAATCGGCGGCTGACGCCTACGGCCCGGCCCTGGTCGGCATCCTGCTGACCGGCGCCAACCAGGATGGCGCGGCTGGCCTGGCGGCGATCGGCGCGGCCGGCGGCCTGACCGTGGTGCAGGACCCGCGCGAAGCCGAAGTACCGACCATGCCGCAGGAGGCGATCCGGCTGCGCCAGCCGGACCTGATTTTGCCGTTGGATGAGATACACACTCTGTTGATGATGCTGGAGAATAACTAATGCAAGACGCCTCCCCCACCAAGCTGCTGATCGTTGACGACCTGCCGGAGAACCTGCAGGCGCTGAACGCCGTGATACGCGGCGACGGGCGCGAGGTCTACCAGGCAGGGTCCGGCGAGGAGGCCCTGGCGCTGCTGCTGCAACATGATTTCGCCATGGCTTTCCTGGATGTGCAGATGCCGGGCATGGACGGCTTTGAACTGGCCGAGCTGATGCGCGGCACCGAGAAGACGCGGCAGATTCCGATCGTGTTCGTGACGGCGGCCGGCAAGGAGCTCAACTATTCGTTCAAGGGTTACGAGGCTGGCGCGGTGGACGTGTTGTACAAGCCGCTCGATCCGCGCGCGGTGAAGGGCAAGGTGCAAGTCTTTGTGGCCCTGTACGAGGCGCGCGAGGCGATGCGGCGCCAGGTCGAGGCGCTGGAGGCGTCGCGCCAGCAGCAGGCCGAGACGCAGGCGCAGCTGGAGCGCGCGCTGCTGATGCGCGATGAATTCATGTCGATGGTGTCGCACGAGATGCGCACGCCGCTGAATACGCTGTACCTGGAAACCCAGCTGCGCAAGATGCAGCTGGAGCGCGGAAATATGGCCGCGTTCGGCGCCGAGCAGTTGCAGCGCATGGTGGCGCGCGACGACCGCCAGATCCAGAGCATCATCCGGCTGATCGACGACATGCTGGACGTGTCGCGCATCCGCAGCGGCAAGCTGTCCTTGCGGCCGGGCTGGGTGGAGCTGTCCGGTTTGCTGCGGCGCGTGGTGCATGATCTGACGCCGCAAGCCACCACCTCCGGCACCAGCATCACGCTGAGCGCCGACACGCCGGTCAGCGGCTGGTGGGACGAGTTCCGCATCGAACAGATCGTGGTCAATCTGCTGACCAACGCCATGCGCTATGGCTGCCAGCAGCCGGTCAGCGTCAGCCTGACGGTGCAGCAGGACTGGGCACGTATTGACGTGCGCGATTGCGGCCCTGGCGTGGCGCCGGAAAACCAGGCGAAGATTTTTGAACCGTATGAACGCGGCGTCGGCAGCGATGCACCGGCAGGCCTGGGACTGGGCCTGTATATTTCGCGCCAGCTGGCCGAAGTGCACGAAGGCAGCCTGACCTTGCACAGCAAGCCGGGCGAAGGCTCGGTGTTCAGCCTGACCCTGCCGCGCCGCGATGCGCCACCACAAGCCGAGCAGGCTTAGCGCGAGTGCGCCTCTTCGCGGCGCTGGATCAGATAAGTTTGCAGGTCGTCGAAACTGACGTTGCCGCGCTGGGCGGTGTCGATGTGGTCGAAGTTGCGGTCGACCACGCCGAGGCCGGCCTTGCGCGCTTCGTCGCGGCTCAGCATGCCATTGCCGTCGAGATCGGCGGCGTCAAAACGTTTCCTCAGCTTTTGCATCGGCTGGTAGCGCAGCAGCGCCGGGCCGGGCGCCGCGTCGCGCAAGGGTTTGCGCAGTGCCGGCGGAATGTACGGCGAGTAGGCCGGCGCGCTGCGTGCGGCTGGTGACAGGCCTGGTTCCTGGCTGGGCGACTGCGCGCCAGCATGGGCAGCGAGCCCGGCCGCCACGGTGATCAGTGCACATTGCAAAAGCTTCATTGTTGTCTCCCCCGCATCGCGAGATGCATGGCTTGGAGAGATACTTTGATCCTAATGCGCAAATTAAGCAAATGGCTTCGGTGCGCGCTGTCGCCCGGATGCATCACACACATTACACTTTCACTGTTGTAACTCAACAGAAAATTTGCGGCATTGCGACAATTGGAGATTATTTTGCGCCCAAAATAATTCTATTCTTCTTACACAGGCCATTGCGGCCTGTGGCGCCCCCCAAGCCCCGGTTCGCCTCCCTACTGAAAAGCAGATGAAGCTGGCAAAGGAGCGGTTATGCGAGTCAACACCCCAGTCACGCAAAATGAATACATCATGGAGGATGGCAAGACCATCGTCTCCACCACCGATTTGCAAGGCAATATCAATTACGCCAACCCTTACTTCATTGAAGTCAGCGGCTTCACCGAGGAAGAGTTGATGGGCGCGCCGCAGAACGTGGTGCGCCATCCGGATATGCCGGTGGAAGCGTTTGCGGACTTGTGGAACACCATCAAGGACGGCATGCCGTGGACCGGGCTGGTGAAGAACCGCTGCAAGAACGGCGACTACTACTGGGTGCTGGCCAACGTCACGCCGGTGATCGAAAACGGCAAGCCGGTCGGCTACCTGTCGGTGCGCACCAAGCCGTCGCGCGAGCAGGTGCGCGAGGCGGACGCGCTGTACCGCGAATTCAAGAATGGCAATCCGCGCAATCTGCGCATCGTCAAAGGGCGCGCGGTATCGACCGGCCTGGCCGCCCGCATCCGCGCAATGACCAGCACTTCGCTGCCGACGCAGATCGCGGCAGTGACCACGCTGCTGGTCAGCGTGCTGGCCGCGCTGGCGCTGGCGCTGCTGGTGATGGATGACGCCACTGCCGCCAAGGCGCACGGCTGGCTGGGCGGCGCGGCCATCATCGCCATGCTGGGCATGCTGGCGTTTGGCCGCAACCTGTATGTCAATGTGGCGCTGCCCTTGCGGCAGGCGACCAAGGCGGCGCGCATGATGGCCGGCGGCGACCTGACCGCCAAGATCGAGATCCAGCGCGACGATGAGGTCGGGCAGCTGCTGGCGGCGCTGCGCCAGACCAATATCAATTTGCACAGCATCATCGGCGATGTGCGCGCCAACTTCGACCAGATCTCGGTGGCCACTGATGAAATTGCCGATGGCAATATGGATTTGTCGGGCCGCACCGAATCGCAGGCGTCCAGCTTGCAGCAGACCGCCTCCAGCATGGAGCAGCTGACCGCCACCGTGCAGCAGAGTGCCTCCAACGTCGCCAGTGCCAACCAGCTGGCCGAACGGGCGCGCGAAGTGGCCACGCAGGGCGGCAGCATTGTCTCGCAGGTGGTGACTACCATGGGCGACATCAGCGCTTCGTCGGCGAAGATCCTCGACATCATTGGCCTGATCGACGGCATCGCCTTCCAGACCAATATTCTGGCGCTGAACGCGGCAGTGGAGGCGGCACGCGCCGGCGAGCAGGGACGCGGTTTCGCCGTGGTGGCGTCCGAGGTGCGCGGCCTGGCGCAGCGCTCGGCCACGGCGGCCAAGGAAATCAAAGAACTGATCGATACTTCGATCCAGAAAGTGCAGGCCGGCACCACGCTGACCAACAGCGCCGGCGTCACCATGAACGAGGTGATTGAATCGGTGTGCCGCGTATCCAAGGTGATGGGCGAGATTTCCAATTCGACGCGCGAGCAGAGCAACGGCATCGGCCAGGTCAACGAGGCGGTGATCAAGATCGACGACATCACCCAGCAGAACGCGGCGCTGGTGGAAGAAGCCGCTGCTGCGGCCGGCAACCTGGCGGTGCAGGCGCGCTTCGTGTGCCAGGCGATTTCGGTATTCAAGCTGCAACAGCACGCCAACGCGTCCGCGCGGCGTACCCGCCCGGTCGGCGGCCAGCCTTCGCGCCCGCCGGTGGACAGCAAACCGCGCCTGCAACTGCATGCTTGATATCATATTGCCTTCACGGGCAATAGGATGCAGGCATGAAGGTCACGCTGGAAGGGCAGGGATGGACGTTTGAGGCGCAGGCGCCGGAGACGCTGCTGCAGGCGGCCGACCGGAACGGCATCCGCTTGCCGAGCTCGTGCCGCAACGGCACGTGCCGCACCTGCATCTGCCTGTCCACCAGCGGCACGGTACGCTACAAGGTCGACTGGCCGGGCCTGAGCCCCGACGAAAAGCGCGAGGGCTACATCCTGCCTTGCGTGGCGATAGCCGAAACCGATCTGCTCATTCAGGCGCCCGCCGCCGCCAGGCTCCCGGTCCCACCCCATACTGGCGCTTGAAGGCGCGGTTGAACGCCGCTTCCGACTGGTAGCCTACCGCCTCTCCCACTTCCCCTGCCTGGCGGCCGTCGTCCAGCAGGCGGGCGGCGCGCGCCATGCGCAGCTGGGTCAGCACATCAGCCGGCGTGGCCCCGGCGGCCTGCTTGAACAGCCGGGCGAAGGTGGCGCGCGACATATGGCTGGCGTCGGCCAGGTCTTCCAGTGTCCATGGTTTTTCCGGCGCGGTCAGCATGCCGTTGATGGCGGCCTGTAGGCGGCGTTCGGCCAGTACGCCGAACAGGCCGGGCACCGCCAGCGATTGTTCCAGCCAGGTGCGGATCAGCAGCGCGAACAGGGCCAAGGCGAGCTGGCGGATGATGGCTTCCGAGCCGCCGCGCGGCGCTTCCGCTTCTTCCTGCAGCATGCGCAGCAGGTAGCGCAGGCTTTGCGCGTCCGGACGGCCGGCGGTGCGCACCACCAGCATGTGCGGCAAGGCTTGCAGCAGGCCGGCGCCGCTGTCGGCGTCAAAACGGAATTCGCCGCACAGGATGTCGGTTTGCGGGCCGTCGCCGTGGTTGCCTTGCAGTTGCAGCACGCCGGGCGTGCTGTGCTGGGCCGAGGCCAGCGCCGGATCGCCGATGTGCAGCTGGTGCGCGCCGCCGTGCGGGAAGACGACGATGTCGCCGGTTTGCAGTATCTGCTCGCCGACCTGCGCTTCGCCGCGCACGATCAGGTGGTAGGGAGCGACGCCAGGCGGCGTGCCCTGGTGGTTCAGCACCCACGGCGCGCCGAAGCGGCAGCGCACGTCCAGCGCGGTGCGCACCGGGTAAAGGGAGAGTAAATGGCTAAGCGGGTCCATAACATGCGGATGAGACGATAGAGCAAATTATAGAGCATTTCGGGTATTCAGCATCGCAAGCGACCGGCCTACACTGTTTCCATCGCAACTCACTTTGAAAAGGAAACACATCATGTCCCGCTTATACACCCAAGCTGCTAGCGAAGCCAGCGGCCACGCCGCCCAACTGTTCACCGCCATCAAAGGCGCGATCGGCAAGGTGCCGAACGCCTACCTGGGCATCGGCAGCAATAGCCCGGTGGCGCTGGAAGCCGCGCTGAATCTGGATGCTGCGCTGCGCAAAAGCAGCCTTAGCGCGAAGGAAATCGAAGTGGTGAAACTGGCGGTCAGCCAGAACGCCGGCTGCGATTATTGCCTGGCCGCGCACACGCTGATGGGCGGCAAAGCTGGCTTGAGCAATGAAGCCATCCTCGGCGCACGCCACGGCCAGCCGGGCGGCGATGCGCGCCTGGACGCGCTGGCGGATTTCGTCCGCAGCGTGGTCAGCACCAGCGGCGATGTGCCTGCTGATGTCGTGCTGGCGGTGAAGCAGGCCGGCTATAGCGATACGCAGATCGTCGATACGCTGCTGGCGGTTACCTCGATCACCTTCACCAATCTGTTCAACCGGGTGAATGTGACCGAGATCGACTTCCCGCGCGCCGGCTAATCCTTCTTGCGGAGGCGCTGCAACAGCGCCTCCGTGGTGTCGCTGAGCGGCACGCCGTGGCGCCGCAGCAACTGAATATTCAGCACCATGTTTTCCAGCACCAGCTTGGCGGCGACGGCCAGCAGCGTCAGGTGCTTGTCCTCGTCGCTGAAGTTCTCCATCGCGTCAGCCATCTCGCACAGATGGTTGGAGATCAGGCCGCGCAAATCGTGTTCGTCAAAAGGCAGGTCGGCGAAGTCGATCGGGTCTTCCTTCTCCACTTCCTGCATCAGCAGTTCCAGTTCTTCCGGGGTAATCGACATGCACAGCTCCGGTGATTGAGGCGATTTCATTTTAGCGCCAATCGGCATAGAATCTGTGCGCATGGCGCATCTGAACTTTACCCAGCAACTAGGGCGCTTCATGGCCGTGCCGCAGGTGCAGACCGACGCGGCCGACCTGCGCGGCGCGCTCAATGCCTGCTTTGCCGACCATCCCCGGCTGCGCGGCTATGTGCTCGACGAGCAGGGGCATTTGCGCGAGAACGTGGTGATTTTCATCGACGGCCAGCGCACCCGCGAACGCCAGCGGCTCGACGACGCGCTGGCTCCCCATTCCCAGGTATACATCTTGCAAGCTTTATCAGGAGGCTGACCATGTCCGACCGCGCCTATATCGCGACGCGCAAAGGTTTGTTTGAAGTGACACGCACGCATGAGGCGTGGCTGCTGGATCAGCAGCATTTCCTTGGCGATCCGGTGTCGATGGTGCTGCCGGACCGGCGCGACGGCACGCTATACGCGGCGCTGAACCTGGGCCACTTCGGCACCAAGCTGCACCGTCGCGATCCGGGCGGTACTGACTGGGTGGAAGTGGCGGCGCCGGCGTTTCCGCTCAAGCCAGCCGACAGCACCGATCCGGTGGAATGGAAGGTGAGGCAGATCTGGTCGCTGGCGGCGGGCGGTCCCGACCAGCCGGGCGTGCTATGGGCCGGCACCTTGCCGGGCGGGCTGTTCCGCTCGGATGACCGCGGCGACAGCTGGCAACTGGTGGACGCCTTGTGGAATGTGCCGCAGCGCGCGCAATGGATGGGCGGCGGCTACGACGTGCCGGGTATCCACAGCATTTGTGTCGATCCGCGCGATAGCCGGTCGGTGCTGGTAGGCGTGTCCTGCGGCGGCGCCTGGCTGACCAATGACGGCGGCGCCAGCTGGACGCTGCGCGCGAAAGGCATGCTCGCCACCTATATGCCGCCCGAGCTGGCCGGCGAGGAAACGGTGCAGGACCCGCATTGCATCGTGCGCTGCCCAGGCGAGCCGGACAAGCTGTGGTGCCAGCACCACAACGGCATCTGGCGCAGCGTCGACAATGGCGCGCTGTGGACCGAGGTGAAGCCGCCGGCGCCGGTGTCGGATTTCGGCTTTGTCACGGCGGTGCACCCAAAGGATGGCGAGATGGCGTGGTTTGTTCCCGCCGAAGCCGACAGCAAGCGGATTCCACCGCAGGCCTCGCTGGCGGTGACCCGCACCACCGATGGCGGCAAGAGCTTTATCGCCTGGCGCGGCGGTTTGCCGCATCAGCATTGCTATGACCTGGTGTACCGGCACGGGCTGGCGGTCAGCGATGACGGCCAGGTGTTGCTGATGGGCTCGACCACTGGCGGCGCGTGGCTGTCGGAAGATGGCGGTGGCCAGTGGCAGACGATTTCCACCACCTTGCCGCCAATTTACGCGGTGGCCTTCGCCTAGTCGGCGTAGGCCAGGAACATTTCCACTGCTGACTGCACCACTTTTTGCTGCATCTCCGCGCTGAGGGGCGGCTGGTTCATGGTGACCTGCGGCCAGAAGGCAAAGGTCTTCAACTGGCCTTGCAGTATTTGCGACGCCAGTTCGGGATCGCCGGCGCGCAGCAGCTTGCCGTCGGCCTGGGCGGCGCGCAGCCAGGTGGTGACCGCCTCTTCCTTCACGCTGAGACGGCCGACCATTTCCTGCGCCCGTTCGGGCGAGTGGATGGCCTCGGCGATGGCGACGCGCGCCAGGTCGAGAAAATAGCCATCCTGCAGCATTTCCATCTTTTTGTTCAGCAAATCCAGCAATTGCTGGCGCAGCGGCGCGGCCGGCTCATAGGGCGGCGGCTGCATCGCGCCGATGCTGCACCACAGCTCATGCAATATTTGCGCGAACAGTTCGTCTTTACTGGGGAAGTGGTTGTAGACGGTGCGCTTGGACACGCCGGCGGTGGCGGCAATCTTGTCCATGCTGGTGGATTCGAAGCCGCTGGCGCGGAATTCGGCGATGGCTGCTTCGACAATCGCTTGCCGTTTGCGGTCGGTCAGTTTGATGGGCGCATTCATGCTTTTATTTTACACCGACTAGTTTACTTTTTCAAAAATAAGAACTACACTGTGTAGTGTACATTCTAACTCCCTGGAGTCCCTCATGCATCCATCCGTTATTGCCGAATCTGCTATCGATAGCCTGGACGGCTTGTCCGTCCCTAGCGCGCCACGCTCGCGCAATGGCCGTTTCCGGAATCCGGTCAGGATGCACAAGATGGGCTTCTTCAAGACGCTGGGCATCATGCTGCGCTTTGCTTTCGACAAGCCGAAAGACACGGTGCCGACTCAGCCGATTCCCGTTCATGCGATCACGCAGCAGCAGTTAGTGGATGCTCCGGATCGCAGCTTGTTCCGCCTGGGCCACTCGACGGTGCTGCTCAAGCTCAATGGCCAGTTCTGGCTGACCGACCCGGTGTTTTCCGAGCGTGCGTCGCCCGTGCAGTGGGCCGGTCCGCAGCGTTTCCACCAGCCGCCGATCAGCATCGAAGACCTGCCGCCGATCAAGGGCGTGATCCTGTCGCACGACCATTACGACCATCTGGACCAGGCCGCTGTGAAAAAGCTGGCCGCCAAGACCGACCATTTCATCACCCCGCTGGGCGTGGGCAAGCGCCTGATCGCCTGGGGCATCCCGGCCAGCAAGGTGCAGCAACTGAGCTGGTGGCAAGCCACGTATGTGGCCGGCCTGAAGCTGGTGGCGACGCCGGCCCAGCATTTCTCCGGCCGTGGCCTGCATGACCGCAACAAGACGCTGTGGGCATCGTTTGTGATTGAAGACCGCGATGTAAGGCTGTTTTTCAGCGGCGATAGCGGCTATTTCGACGGATTTAAGGAAATTGGTCGCCGCTACGGGCCGTTCGACGTGACCATGGTGGAAACCGGTGCCTACGATCCGCAATGGCCGGACGTGCATATGCAGCCGGAAGAGTCCTTGCAGGCGCACATTGATTTGCGCGGCAAGGTGCTGCTGCCGATTCATAACGGCACGTTCGACCTGTCGCTGCATGCCTGGCACGATCCCTTCGACCGGATCACCCAGCTGGCGCAGGAGCGCCGCCTGCCGATCGCCACGCCGGAAATCGGCCAGCCGCTGGATATCCGCCAGCCGCATGCCGAAGTGAAATGGTGGGAACCGCTGGCGCAACAGGAGGCGGCCGAGGCCGCTGCGCGCGCCGCCTGATCAGGCAGTGATGTTGATGAACTTGCCGATGGTCTGCCCCAGCGTGTTGACCTGCGGCTTGGGCACGACTAAATCCGTCGGCAATTGCTGCTCGACGCGGGGCGGGTTTTCAATGGCGCGGGTGAGATTGACGGTGGGCAGCGGCTTTTCCGCCGATTGCGTCGCCTGATTGCTTTCGCGCTGGCTGTCCGACAGCTTTTGCTTGTCCTTCGCTAACTGATCCTGGCTGGCGTCCAGCCGGCTGCTGTCCTGGCTGACGCGCACGCGGTCCTGTTGCACCTGCCTTTCAGCTTGTACAACCGATGCTTGCAGCGCAGTAACGGACAAGGTGGCCATGACAATCCTTCAGGCAGGATGATGCATTTATTGCAGATTAGGCCATGGAAACAAAAAAGGCAAGGCCAACTGCGCCTTGCCTGAAGAGGGACGTTACGTGCCCCTTAGAAGCGATACAGCAGAGATGCTTCCCAGGTGCGGCCAAACAGCGGACGCGCGTTGATCGGGCCGACGTTGCCGGTGGTCAGGCGCGAATTGCCTTCGGTCAGGCCAAGTTCGTTGTTGAGGTTGGTGCCCGCCAGGCGCACTTCGATCTTCTCACCCAGCGAAAACAGCACGCCCGCGTCGATGGTGCGGTAGGACGGCAGGTATTGCTGGTTGGCCTGGTCCGCCCAGCGCTCGCCGATCGAGGTGTAGGTCGCGTACAGCTTGGCCGAGTGGCCATCGCCGAACGGAATGCGGTAGGTTGGCGTGAAGCGGAATTGCAGCTTTGGCTGGCGCTGCACGACTTTGCCGGCGGTGGCAGGGTTGTCCTTGTACTCGGACTTCTGATAGTCGCCGGTCAGTTGCAGTTGCAGGTTTTCGATCGGACGCACCGCCACTTCAAACTCGACCCCATTGCCTTTGGAGCCGCTGACCGAACGCAGTTCCTGGCCGTTCGAGAGGATCTGCGTGAACGCGATACCGTCAAATTGCGTGTGGAAGGCGTTGATATAGGCGGTGTACAGCTGGGTTGCCGTCTTGAAGCCGATTTCGTACTGGCTGATTTTCGGCGTTGGCAGCAGCTTGCTGTCGTTGGCGTCCTTCTGGTTGCCGGCGCCGCGGATATCGTCAAACGACACGAAAGTGTGGCCACGGTTGGCGCGCACAAACACCGACGAATCCTTGGCCAGCTTGTAGTTGCCGCCGATGGTGAAGGAGTTGGCGCTGTCGCTGCGGCTCAGGTAGGTATTCGAGCCGGTGGTCATCGAGGTGCCATTGTTGTAGACGGTCAGCGGATTGTTGTCGGTATCGCCCGAAGCCAGGTTGGAGATGGTGCCGCTGATCTTCTGCTTTTCGTGGCGGATACCGGCGTCCATCTTGATCTTGTCGGTGATCTGCCATTCGTCCGAGATGAAGCCGGCAGTGTTGCGGCCGTCATACGAGGCCACCGGCGCGTAGTTGACCGGGCCGTCGGTGCCGTTTTTCGACACCACCACGCCATTGTTCAGCGTGACGTTGATCAGGCTGGCTTGCGGCACGGCGGTCATCAGGTGGCTATTGCCGAGGAACCAGATGTCGTGCGACGAGTAGTCGGCGAAGTAGCCGCCCACGGTGAGGGTGTTGCCTTTGAAGATTTCTTTGCTGACGCGCAGCTCATCGGTGAAGGATTTCAGTTTTTTCTCGACCGCCCACAGGCCAGCCTGCACCACTTGCTGATTGCCAGCCACCGCGCCGCCTTTGACATACGAAGCGGTGCCGGAGGTTGCCAGGCCGCCGGCAGCCGCCACCACGGCCGGATTGCTGTTGGCCGAGGTAATGGCCGCGTTAATGTAATCGCTCATCGACAACGGGTTGTTACCGGTGAACATGGCGATGGTGTTCAGGTCGCCGTCAAAGCGGTTGAACTTGTTGGAGATGCTCCAATCGCCGATTTTCTGGTCGAAGTTGGCGCCGAAGACGGTGGCTTTCAGGCCACGGCCATCACCGAGGTCCTTGTTCAGCGTGCGGCCAGGGCCGGCTTCGATGGTGAAATTGCGCATTTCGCCGCTCATCAGCGTGCCGGTCAGCGGATCGAAGCCGGGGAAGGCGCTGATGCTGCGGCCGCCGTTGCTGGAGATCAGCGGTACGCCGGTGTAGAAGGCGTTTTTGTCGTCGGTGCTGCGCGCGTACAGGGTCAGCTTGCCCTGGTCGAGGTTGCGGGTCAGCGTGGCGGTGATCTGGTGGCCGTCGTCAGCCGGGAAGCCGGCGTCGCGCACGCCGTCGGTCTTGCGGTAGAAGCCGCCGACCGAGCCATACCAGCCGTCGCTGAGCTTGCCGCCGTAGTACATATCGACGCGGCGCAGGCTGCCGGTGCCGGTAGTGAAGCGCACCGTGCCTTCCGGCGTGTCGGTACCTTCTTTGAGGATAAAGTTCATGGTGGCGCCCGGCTGGCCGTTGGACCAGATGGTCGACGGGCCGCCGCGCAGCACTTCGACGCGCTCGACGGTGTCGTCCAGGCGGAACGCCGACGAGCCTTCAAAGAAGGACAAGGTTGGCGGCGGGAAGATCGGGTTGCCCATCATCTGCACCGAAACGAACGGCGAATCGGAACCCGACGGGAAGCCGCGCACCTCGATGTTGGCGCCGGACTGGCCGCCGGTCGATTCCGCGTACACGCCCGGCACCAGCTTCATGACGTCGGCGGTGCTGCTCGGTGAGGCTTGCTTCAGCTGTTCTTCGTTGGCGGTGGTGATCGAGAAGGCGGAGTCAACCTTGCGCACGCCGCGCGCCGAGGCGACGCCGGTGACGACCACTTGCTGGATTTCCTTGGAAACTTCGGTGGATGGCTCGGCAGTCGCAGCCTGAGCCGATGCAGGCTCGGTCTGGGCGGCGGCGCTCTGGTTGACCATGATGAGGACGGCGGCCGCGATGGCCGATGGCAGGAACGGGTTTTTCATCGTGTCTCTTCTTTCTTATAGGGTCTATCGTCTCCCGGAGACAGCGTGCCGCCATCGCCGATTTAGTCATTGAAACAAGAAATGTTATCGATGTCAATTGAAATGTTATCGATGTCATTTTCCGCGACAAATGAAAAATTTCTGTCATAATGCGTCCGCAATTCCGCTTTTTTACTCCTAGAACAACATGCCCGCGAAGAAAACTGTAGCCACTGCCGTGACGATGGAAGACTTGGCCAAGCTGGCCGGCGTGTCCAAGATCACGGTATCGCGGGCCTTGCGTGACAGTCCGCTGGTGACGGCTGAAACGCGCGACAAAATCCGCGCGCTGGCCGAGCAGCAGGGCTATCGCCTCAACGTCAGCGCGCGCAATCTGCGCATGGGACGCAGCTATTCGGTGGCGGTGGTGGTGGAAATGACGCCGGTGCGCGGCCGGCCGATGTCCGACCCATATCCGCTGGAGCTGCTGGGCGGCATTACGCAGGAGCTGACCACGGCGGGCTACAGTGTTGTTTTAACGTCAAAGCAGCTGATGAACACGGCCCCGGTCATGGGCGCCGACGGCCTGATCCTGCTGGGCCAGGGCTCGCACGGCGAGGCGGTGCGCACTTTGCAGCAGACCGGCATGCCGCTGGTGGTGTGGGGCGCGCCGGAGCAGGGCAGCGACACCATCGTGGTCGGTTCGGACAACCGCAAGGGAGGCGTCAGCGCCGCCGAGCGCTTCATCGCACAGGGCAGGCAAAAGCTGGTGTTCCTCGGCGACGTGGACCACGCCGAAGTGCAGGAGCGCTGTGCCGGCTTTATCGATGCGATGGGCGGCGCGGCCACGGTGCACATCATCCGGCCGAAGGCGTTCACCTTCGAGGCCGGCTTCGACAGCATTTCGTCGCTGCTGAAGAAGAAGGGCGCGTCGTTCGACGGTGTGTTTGCCGCCAGTGACTTGCTGGCCATGGGCGCAATCCGCGCGCTGGCCGAGAAGAATTTGCGGGTGCCGGAGAATGTCTCCGTCATCGGCTACGACGATACGCCCGGCGCGGCCAGTTTCGTGCCGCCGCTCACCAGCGTGCACCAGTATCTGCGCGATGGCGGCGTGTTGTTGGCTAAGAAGATGTTAGGCCTGATCGAAGGCCACCCGGTCGCCTCTGAAATGCTGCCGACCACGCTGATGGTACGTCACACCTAGTTTTCCCTGAAATACGCCAAAAATACGCAAAAATAGGCGTTTTTCAAAATCCAAACCGCTTTGAATCGTTCATCTAAGGAATTCGCTGTGCAACAACACACTTATCCTCTTGAAGCCTGGTGCATCCGCGAGACCAGCTTTGACACCGCATCCCACTTCCTCGACGAGACGCTGTTCGCGCTGGGTAACGGCTACATCGGCTTGCGCGGCACTGGCGAAGAGGGCTATAGCGGCCCCGCCGGCAGCTCGCTGGATGGCACCTACCTGAATGGCTTTTACGAGTCGGAGCCCATCGTTTATCCGGAGGCGGCGTATGGGCTGGCCAAGGTCAACCAGTTCATGCTGAATGTGCCGAACGCCAAAGGCATCGAGCTGTGGCTGGGCGATGAGCGTTTCGATCTGCTGACCGGCTCGATTCAAACTTATGAGCGGGTACTGGACTTCCGCACCGGCTTGCTGACGCGCGTGGTCGAATGGACTTCGCCGCAAGGGCGCAGCGTGCGCGTGCGCAGCCGCCGCATGGTCAGCTTCGAGAACAAGCATTTGTTTGCGATTGCGTTCGAGGTGACGCCGCTGAACGACGTTGGCAGCTTGCGCCTGGTGTCGGTACTGGATGGCGCGGTGAAGAACCTGGAAGCCGGTGACGATCCGCGTGTCGGCTCGGCGATTTCTGGTCCTACCTTGCACATGATCGACAGCGAGCAAGCTGGCGGTTTCTCGGCACTGGTGCAGAAGACGCACAACAGCGGCTTCACGCTGGTCAGCGCGACCGAGACAGTAGTAGGTGATGGCCTGCCGCCGGTGAATGCGCAAGAGGGCCAGCGCCTGACGCAGACATGGGAAGTCGCGGCCGTTGCCGGTCAGCCGCTGACGCTGACCAAATACGGTAGCTACTATTCGTCGCGCGACTATGACGCCAAAGAGCTGATGTGGCGCAGCAAGGACACGCTGTCCAACGCCAAGGCTGGCGGCTTTGCCGATCTGCGTCTGGCGCAAGAGCAGTACCTGGCCGACTTCTGGCAGCAGGCCGACGTGCAGATCGCCGGCGACGACGCGCTCCAGCAAGGCATGCACTTCAACCAGTTCCACCTGCTGCAATCGGTGGGCCGCGACGGCAAGACCAATATTTCCGCCAAGGGCGTGACCGGCGAGGGCTACGAAGGCCACTATTTCTGGGACACGGAAATCTACATCTTTCCGTTCTTCCTGTATTCCAAGCCGGAGATCGCGCGCAAGCTGCTGGAGTACCGCTACGCCGGTCTGCCGAAAGCGCGTGAGCGTGCACGCCAGATGTCGCATGACAAAGGCGCGCTGTACCCGTGGCGCACCATCGCCGGCGACGAATGCTCGGCCTATTTCCCGGCCGGTACCGCGCAGTACCACATCAATGCCGACATCGCGTATTCGATCAAAACCTATATGGAAGCAACCGATGATCAGGAATACCTGATCCAGTCCGGCGCGGAGATTGTGATGGAGACGGCGCGCATCTGGGCCGGCATCGGTACGTATGACCGCGAAGGCCGCTTCTGCATCAACCAGGTGACCGGGCCGGATGAATACACGGCGCTGGTCAACAACAACTATTACACCAATGCGATGGCGCAGATGCACTTGAACTTCGCGGCCTCTATCGCGGAGCAGTTGCAGGCAGAGGCGCCAGCGGAATTCGCGCGCATCGCTGCCGCCATGGCGCTGGATGCGAACGAGCCAGCCGCGTGGCGCCGCGCCGCATCGCTGATGCATCTGCCGTATGACGATGCGCTGCAAATCCATGCGCAGGACGACAGCTTCCTGTCCAAGAAAGTGTGGGACTTCGCCAACACGCCGAAGGAAAACTATCCGCTGCTGCTGAACTATCATCCGATGGTGATCTACCGCCATCAGGTGTGCAAGCAGGCGGACGTGGTGCTGGCGTTGCTGCTGCTGGGCGATCGGTTCTCGCTGGACGACAAGCGGCGCGACTTCGATTACTACGAGAAGGTGACCACGCACGATTCCTCGCTGTCCACCTGCATCTTCAGCATCATCGCGGCGGAAGTGGGCTATGCGGACAAAGCTTACGACTACTTCATGGAGACGGCGCGCCTCGACTTGGACGATACGCACGGCAACACGCATTACGGCGTGCACACCGCCGCGATGGCCGGCACCTGGATGGGCGTGGCCTACGGTTTCGCCGGCATGCGCGTGATCGGCGGCGAGCTGCACTTCGCGCCGCAACTGCCCAAGCAGTGGCAGCACTACACCTTCAAGGTGCATTTCCGTGGTGCGCTGCTGGAGGTACATGTGCAGCCGGGCAGCGTGGAATATCGCCTGCTGCAAGGCGAGGTACTGGACTTTATCCATGGCGGCGAAGCGCTGGCGCTGACCCTGTCGCAACCTAAGCAATCGAGGAGCATTGTATGAGCCGCTTCAAGGCAGTCATATTCGATCTGGATGGCGTGATCACTGATACCGCGCACTACCACTACCTGGCGTGGAAGCAGCTGGCCGAATCGCAGGGCGTGCACTTCGACCACGAGTTCAACGAGAGCCTGAAGGGCATCGACCGCATGGGCTCCCTGGACCTGATCCTGGCATCGGCCGCACGCCAGTACACGCCAGAACAGAAGCTGGCGCTGGCCGATGTGAAAAACCGGCATTATCAGGAACTGATCGCCACCATGTCGTCAGAGGATCTGCTGCCGGGCGCGGTGGAAGCGCTGGACACGGTACGCCGCGCAGGCTTGCGCATCGGCCTGGCGTCGGTCAGCAAGAACGCCTTTACGGTGCTGGAGCGCTTGGGCATCACCGATAAATTCGATTACGTGGTGGATGCCGCGACCATCGCGCGCGGCAAGCCGGATCCGGAGATTTTCCTGAAGGCGGCGCGTGAACTGGGCGTCGCGCCAGCGGATTGCCTTGGCGTGGAGGATGCTGTGGCCGGTGTGGCGGCGATCAAGGCCGCCGGCATGTTCGCGCTGGGGATAGGCCATCCCTTTGTGCTGGCCGAGGCCGATGTGGTGATCACCAGCCTGAAGGACTTCAACCTCGGCGCCTACTAAAACAAAAACGACGGAGACAGCAGCACATGAAGAACAACAAAATACTCTTTGCGCTATTCCTGATCTACTTTGTATTCGCCATCCTGCTGAACAGCGTGGGCACGGTGATCCTGCAGGTGATCAGCAACTACGGTGTCAGCAAGTCCGCCGCCAGCGTGCTGGAAGGCTTCAAGGATTTACCGATTGCGATTGTGTCCTTCCTGGTCGCGTCCTTCCTGCCGCGCGTGGGCTACAAGAAGGCCATGCTGATCGGTCTTGCCATCGTCACCGCCGCTTGCGTGGCGATGCCGCTGCTGCCGTCGTTCGCCACCACCAAGGCCTTGTTCTTCTGCGTCGGCGTATCGTTCGCGCTGGTGAAAGTGTCGGTGTATTCCACGCTGGGCCTGATTGCATCGGACCGCAAGCAGCATGCCAGCACCATGAATCTGCTGGAGGGCTTCTTCATGCTGGGCGTGCTGAGCGCCTACTGGGTGTTCGGCTACTTCATCGATTCGCATAATCCGCAATCGCAAAGCTGGCTGCAAGTGTACTGGGTACTGGCCGTGCTGTGCGCGCTGACGTTTGTGCTGGTGCTGTCGACCAAGTTCAACGAGGCCGCCGCCGCGTTGCCGGAAGGCCGTGGCATTGCGCAGGACTTCGCGGCCATGCTGAAGCTGTTCTTCAAACCGCTGGTGTGCGTGTTCGTGATTACCGCCTTCCTGTATGTGCTGATCGAGCAGAGTGTCGGCACCTGGCTGCCGACGTTCAATAACGAGATCCTCAAGCTCCCAGCGGCGATGAGTGTTGAAGTCACCAGCATCTTTGCCGCATGCCTGGCGGTGGGGCGCTTGTCGGCCGGTGTGCTGATGCGCAAATTGAACTGGTATCCGGTGATGAACGGCTGCGTGCTGGGGATGGCCGCGATGGTGCTGCTGGCGCTGCCGCTGACACACGATGTGGTGGCCGATCCGCATATCAGCTGGTCCACCGCACCGCTGGCGACCTTTTTATTCCCGCTGATCGGCTTGTTCATGGCGCCGATCTACCCCGGTATCAATTCGGTGATGCTCAGCTCTCTGCCCAAGCATCAGCACTCGGCCATGACCGGCCTGCTGGTGATTTTTTCAGCACTGGGCGGCACCACTGGTTCACTGGTGACGGGCTACGTCTTTGGCAATTTCAGCGGCCATTTTGCGTTCTATCTGACGCTGGTGCCGATCGCGATTGTGCTGGTGATGTTGTATTTCTTCAAACGTGCTGTCGATGATGGTGGCGGTGACTTCGGGCCAAACGCTATAATCAGCGGTCAACATTGAACATCCTTCTATGAACCTCGCGCATCTGGCAAATCACCTTGGCATGTCCAAGACCACGGTGAGCCGGGCGTTAAACGGTTACCCCGAGGTGAATGTACGCACCCGCGAACGGGTGCTGAAGGCGGCCAAGGAGGTTGGCTACCAGCCGAATCCAATGGCGCGCTCGCTGGCGCTGGGACGCACCAATGTGTTCGGCATCATCTATCCGCTGCTACCGACAGACCTGGGCGATCCGATGTTCCTCGATGTGGTGGCGGGCATGTCGTCGGCACTGGAGGAGGTCAGCAAAAGCCTGATCATTGCCCCGGTGTCACCGGCAGCCGAGCAGCCTGCGTACCAGCAGATCGTGCGTGGGCGACGGGTCGATGGCCTGGTGGTCGGACGCACGCTGGTGCACGATGAACGCATCGCTTTTCTCAGCAAAGCCAAGTTCCCCTTTGTCGCGCATGGCCGCACGGAATTGAAAGCGCCTTACGCCTGGTTTGACTACGATAACGAGGCCGGCATTCAGATGGCGATGGAACGTCTGCTGGGACTAGGCCATCAGCGGGTGGCATTGCTTAGCGCTCCGCTGGAACTGAATTTCGCGCGGCAGCGCAAAGATAGCTTCATCGCCACGCTGGCGGCGGCTGGACTGAGCGCCGATCCGCGCTACCTGATCGACAATACGCTGGACCGCCGCAGCGGTTACCAGGCGATGCAACAGCTGCTGGCGTGTTCGCCGAGGCCGACCGCTGTCATCGTCGATAATCACCTGTCAGGTGTGGGCGCGGTGCGCGCGCTGCTGGATGCGGGCGTCGAGATTGGTAAGGATATTTCGGTGATCGTCTGGGGCAGCATGGCCGACACGCTGGCCGGCGCCAACGTCACCACCATCGACCAGCCCGATCCACGCAAAGCCGGCGCCCGCATGGTCGACATGCTGCTCGCCCTGATCGGCGGAAAGCCCGCCAGCGAATTGCAAGAGCTGTGGCAACCCATGCTGCTGGAAGGCGCTACTGTGGGCCGGGTCACGTAAAGTCCGCAAGCAATGAGGTAAAGTAGGTACTTTGCCACTCTCTCCGGTTTTCTTATGAAACCTTATCTGGCTTATGGCGCGCTATCCCTGCTGCTTGGCGGTTGCGCGATTACGCCTTCCGTGCGCACGGTGCAGGTTCTGGAGAATACCGGAACGGAGTTTCCGACCATGTGCATGCTGCTGCAATCGGATGGCAGCCTGGTTTTCAAGGGGGGCTTTGATTTTTATAATCCGAGCGCGTGGCGGCGGGAGGGCGATGCGCTGCTTATCACGGTTGGCGGCAAGGCGCCATTCCCTGCGGAGCTATACAAGGAACAGCTGCCCAAGCATATCGGTGGCTTGATGGCGTATGACGAGAAGCGGCGCGAGATTACCTACCGCCTCAACGCCTCAACTGAATTCATCAACTTCGATAACTTCTACTTTTATCGTGCCGAGCGTTGTCACGCTCAGTAAATCTCCGGCTGGACAGCGGTCGCCTCGATCTCAAACAGCATGCCATCCAACGCCAGGCGCGGCACCGGAATCAGCGTACAGGCTGGCGCCGGATGATCGCCCCACATTGCGCGCAAGGCCTGGCTGAAGATCGCCAGCCGCGCCTCGCTATGATCCACAATCAGTGCCGTCACCTTGGCTACATCCGTATGCACCGCACCTGCTGCGGCAAGTGCGGTCTGCAGATTGCTCAGCGCTTGCTTTACTTGCACGCCGAAGTCATCGGATAGCCGGCCCTCTGCATCCTCGCCACCTTGCCCGGCGATGTAGATAAAGCGTGCCGGCGCCTCGGCGACGACAACATGGCTGTAGCCATTGGGACGCGGATCGTACAAACCTTCAGGATTGATAAACTTCATAGTGTCCTTTAAGCGGTAAATATGAAGACACTATAAAATCTCAACTTAACTTGAGGTCAAGGGATTTTATGATTCCCAAAGAACTGGGCGTAGGCGAACTGGCGGAACGCTCCGGCGTCGCCGTCTCCGCACTGCACTTTTACGAAGCCAAAGGCTTGATCCATTCAGTCCGCAGCAGCGGCAACCAGCGCCGCTATCCACGCTCGGTGCTGCGCCGCCTGGCCGTTATCAAGGTCGCCCAACGTGTTGGCCTACCGCTGGCGGAAATCGCCAAGGCCCTACAAGCCTTACCCTCCGGCCGGACACCCACAGTCGCCGATTGGCGCCGCCTGTCCGCCGCATGGAAGCAAGATTTGGAAGACCGCATCAAGACGCTGACCCAACTGCGCGACCAGCTCGACGGCTGCATCGGCTGCGGATGCCTGTCACTAAAAGCCTGCCCCTTGCGGAATGCGCAGGATGCATTAGCGGATGAAGGCGCCGGACCGCACTTCAAGTAACGCGATCCGGCGCGGGGTCTACATATTGCGGCGATACTGGCCGCCGACTTCGAACAGCGCGGTGGTGATCTGGCCGAGGGAGCAGACGCGGACTGCATCCATCAGTTTATCGAAGACGTTGGCGTTGTCGATGGCGGCTTGCTGCAGGGCTGCCAGCGCCTGTGGCGCTTCGCCAGCGTGGCGCTGGTGGAAGTCTTCCAGGCGGGCGAGTTGCGATTGCTTTTCGTCGTCGGTGGAGCGGGCCAGTTCGATTTGCGCCGGCGCTTCCGCGCCCTTGGGATTGCGGAAGGTGTTGACGCCGATGATGGGCAGCGTGCCGTCGTGCTTCTGGTGCTCGTACAGCATCGACTCTTCCTGGATCTTGCCGCGCTGGTAGCCGGTTTCCATCGCGCCGAGCACGCCGCCACGTTCGGCGATGCGTTCGAATTCCTGCAGCACGGCTTCTTCCACCAGGTCGGTCAGCTCGTCCATGATGAATGAGCCCTGGTTCGGATTCTCGTTCTTGGCCAGGCCCCATTCGCGGTTGATAATCAGTTGAATCGCCAATGCCCTGCGCACCGATTCGTCGGTTGGCGTGGTGATGGCTTCGTCGTAGGCATTGGTGTGCAGCGAGTTGCAGTTGTCGTAAATGGCGATCAGCGCTTGCAGCGTGGTGCGGATGTCGTTGAAGTCGATCTCCTGCGCATGCAGCGATCGGCCCGAAGTCTGGACGTGGTACTTCAGTTTTTGCGAGCGGTCGTTGGCGCCGTATTTGTCGCGCATGGCAACGGCCCAGATGCGGCGTGCAACGCGGCCCAGCACCGTGTATTCCGGGTCCATGCCGTTGGAGAAGAAGAACGACAGGTTGGGCGCGAAGTCGTCGATGTTCATGCCACGCGCCAGATAGGCTTCGACAAACGTGAAGCCGTTCGACAGCGTGAATGCCAGTTGCGAGATCGGGTTGGCTCCCGCCTCGGCGATGTGGTAACCGGAGATCGACACCGAGTAGAAGTTGCGCACCTGGTGGTGGACGAAGTATTCCTGTATATCACCCATCACCTTCAGCGAAAACTCGGTCGAGAAGATGCAGGTGTTCTGGCCCTGGTCTTCTTTCAGGATGTCGGCCTGCACGGTGCCGCGCACGTTTTGCAGCACCCAGGCTTTGATCCTGGCCGCCTCGTCGGCGTTGGGCTGGCGTTTGTTTTCTTCGGCGAAGCTGGCGATCTGCTGGTCGATGGCGGTATTCATGAACATCGCCAGGATGGTCGGCGCCGGGCCGTTGATGGTCATCGACACCGAGGTGCTTGGGCTGCAAAGGTTGAAGCCGTCGTACAGCACTTTCATATCGTCCAGCGTTGCGATGGACACGCCGGAGTTGCCGACCTTGCCGTAGATGTCCGGCCGCAGCGCAGGATCGGCGCCATACAGGGTGACCGAGTCGAATGCGGTCGATAGCCGTTTGGCATCCATGCCGGTGGACACCAGCTTGAAGCGGCGGTTGGTGCGGAAGGCATCCCCCTCGCCGGCGAACATCCGGGTCGGGTCTTCGCCTTCACGCTTGAAGGGGAACACGCCGGCGGTGAAGGGGAAGGAGCCGGGCACGTTTTCCAGCATCAGGAAGCGCAGGATTTCACCATGGTCTTCGTAGCGTGGCAGCACGACCTTGCGGATGCGCGTACCCGACAGTGTGTGCTGCACCAGGCGCGTGCGGATTTCCTTGTCGCGGATCCTGACCACGTAGTCATCGCCGGCGTAGGCGGCCTGCATCTCCGGCCATTGTGCCAGCAGTTTCTTGGCGCTGGCGTCCATTTCGGCATCGCGTTCGGTGATCAGGTCGTCGAAGTCGGCGGCTTTCTGGGCGAGGGCCAGCATGCGCTTGCTCTCGCTGAGTTGCTGGCGTTCGCGCGCCAGCGTCACTTGCTTGCGCGTGAAGCGGTGGTAGCCGCGCACCGTGTCGGCGATCTCCGCCAGATAGCGCGCGCGAGCGGGGGGGACGATGACGTGTTTGCCGCTGGAGTGGCGGATGTCGCTAGTCGCCAGCTTCGATGGCTGGGCGCGCAGACCGAACTCCGCCAGCTTGGACAGCAAGCCTTGATACAGCGCGGTGACGCCATCGTCGTTGAAACGCGACGCCTGCGTGCCATAGACCGGCATTTCTTCGGGACGCTTGCTCCACAGTTCGCGGTTGCGCTGGTACTGTTTGGCGACGTCACGCAGCGCGTCCAGCGCGCCTTTGCGGTCAAACTTGTTGATGGCGATGAGATCGGCGAAATCGAGCATGTCGATTTTTTCCAGCTGCGAGGCGGCGCCGAATTCGGGCGTCATCACGTACATCGAGACATCGACGTGCGGCACGATGGCGGCGTCACCCTGGCCAATGCCGGAAGTCTCGACGATCACCAGGTCGAAGCCAGCCACCTTGCAGGCGGCGATCACGTCGGGCAGCGCTTGCGAAATCTCCGAGCCGGCTTCGCGCGTCGCCAGTGAGCGCATGAAGACGCGCGACTGGCCTGCCCACGGATTGATGGCGTTCATGCGGATACGGTCGCCGAGCAGCGCGCCGCCGGATTTGCGGCGCGACGGATCGATGGAAATGATGGCGATATTGAGTGCGTCGCCCTGATCGAGGCGGAAGCGGCGTATCAATTCGTCCGTCAGCGAGGACTTGCCGGCGCCGCCGGTGCCGGTGATGCCCAGTGTGGGGACCGGCAGGTCCTCGGCGGCGGCCAGCAGTTCAGCGCGCAGTGCTGGCGCAGCCTTTTCGTTTTCCAGCGCGGTGATCAGTTGCGCCAGCGGACGGTGGCGCGCGCCGATGTCCACGCCTTCGCGCAGCGGCGCCAGCGAAGCGGGCGAGCAGTGCGACAGGTCGATGTCGCACTGCTGCACCATCCACTGGATCATGCCGACCAGGCCCATGCGCTGGCCGTCTTCCGGGCTGAAGATTTTGGTGACGCCGTAGGTGTGCAGTTCTTCGATTTCATGCGGAACGATTACCCCGCCGCCGCCGCCGAACACTTTGATGTGCGCGCCGCCACGCTGGCGCAGCAGATCGATCATGTATTTGAAGTATTCGACGTGGCCGCCCTGATAGCTGGAGATGGCGATGCCTTGTACGTCTTCTGCCAGCGCGGCGGTAACCACTTCGTCCACCGAGCGGTTGTGGCCGAGGTGGATGACTTCCACGCCGTTCGATTGCAGGATGCGGCGCATGATGTTGATCGAGGCGTCGTGGCCGTCGAACAGGGAGGCTGCCGTGACGAAGCGGATTTTGTTCGCTACGCGCGGCGGCTGGTCAGCGACGGTCGCGATTTTCGGAGTCGAGAGATCGTTCATTGGTGTCCCTAATAATTTTTATATTGATTATATGACGTTTACGTTAACGTCAATTTGTGTCAGCAGACGGGTTTTGTCGGCGCGGAAGGCGGCGACGGCGGCTTCTTTTACATGCCCGAAGCCGCGCACCTTCTCCGGCAGTGCGGCCAGATCGACAGCGGTGGCGTAGTTATCCGCCGTCAGCGTGCCGAGCAGCGTCACGATCGTGTTGCGGTATTCGGCGATCAGTGCGCGCTCCATCTTGCGCTCCTCGGTGTAGCCGAATACATCGAACGCGCCGCCGCGCAGGCCTTTGAGTTTGGCCAGCAGCTTGAACGCGCCCCACATCCACGAACCGAATTCCGCCTTCACCAGACGGCCCTTGGCGTCCTTCTTCGCGAACAGCGGTGGCGCCAGGTTGAACTTCACGCTGAAGCCGCCCTCGAACTGCTGCTTGAGCTGTTCGACGAAACGGCCGTCGGTATACAGGCGCGCGACTTCGTATTCATCCTTGTAGGCCATCAGTTTGAAGTAGTATCTGGCGACTGCCGTGGACAGCTTATTGCTCAGTCCCAGTGCCGTTTCGCGGGCGCGCACTTGCGCCACCAGTTCCGAATAGGTGTTGGCGTAGGCCGCATTCTGGTAGGCGGTCAGGAACTCCATACGCTTGGCGACGATGCTGTCCAGGCTTTGCGGCATCTGGAGCAGAATCGCTTGCGCCGGCGTCGCGGTGCGTTCCACGCGCTTCAGGTCCACGGCGGCGCGGCGGCCCCACAGGAAGCTCTTTTTGTTGGAGCCGACTGCTACGCCATTCAGTTCAATCGCGCGCAGCAGTGATTCCTCTTTCAACGGGATGCGACCGCGTTGCCACGCATACCCCAGCATGAACAGGTTGGCGGCAATCGAATCACCCATCAGCGCGGTGGCGAGCTTGGTCGCGTCGATGAAGTCCGTCGCGCCTTCGCCGACCGATTCTTCGATCAGCGCGCGCACGTCGGCAACTGGATACTGCCAGTCGGCGTTTTGCGCAAAGGTGCCTGGCGGCTGCTCGTGCAGATTGACGATGGCCAGTGTACGGCCAGGACGCATTTTCGATACCGCGTCAGCCGCGCCGGCGGTCAGCATATCGCAGCCGAGTATCACGTCCGCTTCACCGGTGGCGATGCGCTGCGCGCGCAAATGCGACGGCGTGCGCGCGATCTTCACATGCGAGGTGACCGAGCCGTTTTTCTGCGACATGCCGGTCATGTCCAGCACCGATGCGCCTTTGCCTTCGATGTGTGCGGCCATGCCCATCAACGCGCCGACGGTGATCACGCCGGTGCCGCCGATGCCGTTGATCAGGATGTTGTACGGCTGCTCGCATTCCGGCAGCAGCGGCGCGGGCAGGGCGTCCCAGCCATCATCGCTTTGCGTCGCGCCGACCTTGGATTTTTTCAGCGCCCCGCCTTCCACTGTGACAAAGCTGGGGCAGAAGCCTTTCACACACGAGTAATCCTTGTTGCAGGACGATTGGTCGATGCTGCGCTTGCGGCCGAATTCCGTTTCTTTCGGCAGGATCGACACGCAGTTCGACTGGATACCGCAGTCGCCGCAGCCTTCGCAGACCGCCTCGTTGATGACCATGCGCCTGGCGATGTCCGGATACCCGCCGGTTTTGCGGCGGCGGCGCTTTTCGGCAGCGCAGGTCTGGTCATAGATCAGCACCGACACGCCGGCGATCTCGCGCAGCTCGCGCTGCACGGCGTCCATGTCCTTGCGGTCGTGCAGCGACACGCTGGCTGGCAGCGCCGAACGGTCGGCGTAGCGGGACAGGTCTTCCGTCACCAGCGCGATGCGTTTGACACCTTCAGCCGCCATCTGCTGCGCAATCATCGGCACCGAGGTCTGGCCGTCGACAGGCTGGCCGCCGGTCATTGCCACGGCATCGTTATAGAGGATCTTGTAGGTGATGTTCACGCGGGCCGCCACCGCCGCGCGGATCGCCAGGTAGCCGGAGTGGAAGTAGGTGCCGTCACCAAGATTCTGGAAGACGTGCGGCACTTTTGAAAACGCGGCCTGGCCTATCCACGGCGCGCCTTCACCGCCCATGTGCGTGGTGAGCTTGTTGTACTCGGGGTAGATCGAGGTTGCCATGACGTGACAGCCGATGCCGGCCAGCGCGAACGAGCCATCCGGAACCTTGGTCGAGGTATTGTGCGGGCATCCGGAGCAATAGAAGGCAGGACGGAAGGGCGTGTTGATGGCCTTCTTTAGCACTGCGTCTTTCTCATCGAGGAAACTCAGGCGCGCCTTGATCTGCTGCTGGATGTGCGTATCGCTGATATAGCGCGCCACGCGGCTGGCGATCACGCGCGCCACTTGCGATACCGAGAAATCGGCCTTCGGCGGCAGCAGCCATTCGCCGCGTGGCGCCACCCATTCGCCCTTGTCGTCGAACTTGCCGATGACGCGTGGACGCACATCATCGCGCCAGTTGTACAGCTGTTCCTTCAGCTGGTATTCGACGAACTGGCGTTTCTCTTCCACCACCAGGATTTCATCCAGCCCTTGCGCGAATTCGCGCACGCTGTCCGGCTCCAGCGGCCATGGCATCGCCACCTTGAACAGGCGCAGGCCGACCTTGGCGGCCATCGCTTCATCGATGCCCAGTTCTTCCAGCGCTTCCAGCACATCCAGATAGGATTTTCCGGAGGCGATGATGCCCAGCTTGGCGTCGGCTGAGTCGATGGTGGTGTGATTCAGCTTGTTCTCGCGCGCGTAGGCCAGCGCGGCGTAGATTTTGTAGTCCTGCATCAGCGCTTCCTGATTGCGCGCCTGCTGGCCCAGCGGCACGGAGGACAGGCGAGCATTCAGGCCGCCGGGTGGCATGACGAAGTCTTTCGGTATCCTGGTCTCGACGCGGAAGGGATCGGCGTCGACGGAGGCCGACGATTCCACCGTATCGGCCAGCGCCTTGAAAGCCACTGCGCAGCCGGAGAAGCGCGACATGGCCCAGCCGTGCACGCCCAGGTCCAGGTATTCCTGCACATTGCATGGATAGAGCACCGGCACCATGCAGGCCGAGAAGATGTGGTCCGACTGGTGCGGCAGCGTGGACGAATACGCGCCGTGATCGTCGCCGGCCACCAGCAGCACGCCGCCGTGCTTCGCCGTGCCGGCATGGTTCATGTGCTTGAACACGTCGCCGCAGCGGTCCACGCCGGGGCCCTTGCCGTACCACATGGCGAACACGCCGTCGTACTTCGATTCGCCGATCAGGTCCACCTGCTGCGAGCCCCAGACGGCGGTTGCCGCCAGGTCTTCGTTCACGCCCGGCACAAACTGCACCTTGTGCGCTTCCAGGTGCGGCTTGGCTTTCCACAGGTTTTCATCCAGACCGCCGAGCGGCGAGCCGCGATAGCCGGAAATGAAGCCGGCGGTGTTCAGGCCCGAAGTCTTGTCGCGCACGTGCTGGATCATTGGCAGGCGCACCAGCGCCTGGATGCCGGACAAGAAGATTTTGCCGTTGGTGGAAGTGTATTTGTCGTCGAGACTCACGGACGTGAGCGAGCTAGTGCCGTCTGGCATGGCGGTGTCTCCGTTTTTGTAGTTGGATCGCGCTTGGACTGGAGCGCGCCGGGTAGGCGGGCCAGGTTCAAGCCTTCATGCCGCATGGTTAGCGGCTTACATGCAGTATGGGCGCGAGTTGA
This sequence comes from Duganella sp. sic0402, assembly GCF_019219065.1. Classification (GTDB taxonomy): domain Bacteria; phylum Pseudomonadota; class Gammaproteobacteria; order Burkholderiales; family Burkholderiaceae_D; genus Rugamonas. The sequence continues at coordinate 129,074 of NZ_JAHUWK010000011.1, forward strand.
CGTATACGGAAATACCGAATCCCGATAGGGGTATAAGAAAAAGTGATGACCCTGATTCTGCTCAGGGCAAGGCGCTTGCTCCTGGCCAAGCGCCCGAACGGCATAGCTGATCGCTGACTTGTCGCACCAGTTTGCTGATGGCCGAGGCAGCATTGGTCAGCGGAATGTTGCGTGAAGAACACAGTGCTACCGTGCGGGAAATGGATGGGCTGTGGATGGGTTGCGCACGCAAAGTACCGCGTTGAAGTTCGTCCAGGACAGGTGCCGTGGGCAGGATGGTCGCCCCCATATTCGCCAGCAGGGCCGACTTGAGAATGGCGATGGAATTGATCTCGATGACGTTGCTGACGCTGAGCCCGGCCGCGCGCGCCACGCTTTCGATACGGGGCCGCACACCGTGTTGCAAACCAGGAAGTATCAGCTGAATGTCCAGCGCCTGCTGAAGTGTAAGTGAATGCTCACCTTGAGCGTAGGCCGCATCGGCGCGACAGATGAAATGCAGTGTTTCTTCCGCCAACACGTGGGTGGTGAACTGATTCAGCTGGCCGTCGTCAAACAGCACTGCCAGGTTGACCCGGCCCGACTTTAGCTGGTCGCTCAGGTTGCCGGTTAGTTCTTCGGTCAGCTGTAGTGTGATCTCGGGATAATGCGCGCGTGTCGCGGTCAGCAGCGGCAGGGCCAACGCGCCGGAAATGCTTTGCGGCAGACCCAGCGTGACGCTGCCACTCGGCCGCTCGGCTGATTGCGCCACTGCGGAGCGGGCGTCGGCCACCTGTTTGAGGATGGCCTGGGCATGCTCATAGAAGACTTTGCCCGCGTCTGTGCTCAGCACGCCCTGGGCGCTACGGTGCAGCAACTGCACGCCCAGATCTTCTTCCAGTTGACGCAATTGCTGGGTCAGCGCCGGCTGCGCGACGTGCAAAATCAGCGCCGCGCGCGACAGTGAGCCGTGGTCGACGATGGCAACAAAGTAACGTAACTGGCGTAGTTCCATGTAAATTTAAATCCCGGTGGGCAACGTTTTGTTATACTGGATGCATGACGGTGTAGTGTCCAGTTTCTTTTTGATGGGTATGCGTATGTTAAAGAAAGTCGATTCTTCCCAGCTTAAAATCGGCATGTATATCCATGATCTGAGCTGCGACTGGATGACCCATCCGTTTATCCGCAACCGCTTTCTGCTGTCCAGCCAGGATGAAATCCGTAAGATTCTGAATGCCGGCATTCACGATGTTGTCATAGACAGCTCCAAAGGCCTGGATGTTCAGGATGCGCCGACGCTGGCGGAAGCGCAAGCAGCCACCGAGCGAGAAATCGTCGAACTCGTCGCCAAGGCGCCGGTGCAGACCCGTGTGCCGCTGGGCGAGGAAATGCAGCGCGCGGTGCAGATCCGCCACCAGGCTTCGACGCTGGTGCGCAGCGTGATGCAGGACGCCCGTCTCGGCAAGGCCATCGAACTGGACCAGGTCCAGCCGGTGGTGCAGAACATCACCGAATCCATCTTACGCAATCCGGGCGCGCTGGTCGGTCTGCTGCGTATCAAAACCAAGGATGATTACACGTTTTTGCACTCGGTGAGCGTCTGCACGCTGCTGGTTGCCTTCTGCCGCTCACGCAATCTGGCGGCGGACGTGACCCATCAGGCTGGTCTGGGCGGCTTGTTGCACGATACGGGCAAGGCGCTGGTGCCGGATCACATCCTCAACAAACCGGGACCGCTGACCGATGAAGAGTTCGCCATCATCAAGAAGCATCCGGAAGATGGCTACAAGATCCTGAAGCAATCGCCGGAGATCGGCCCGATTCCGCTGGATATTACGCTGCATCACCACGAACGCCGCGACGGCAGCGGTTATCCAAGCAAGCAGAGTGAGGGCGAGATCAGTGAATTGGCGCAGATGGCGGCAATTGTCGACGTGTACGACGCGATTACTGCAGATCGCGTGTACCACAAGGGCATGTCGGCCGCCGCAGCGCTGCGCAAGATTTATGAGTGGAGCAAATTCCACTTCAACCCGCAGTATGCGCAGGAGTTCATGCGATGCGTGGGGATTTATCCGGTGGGCACCATGGTGCTGCTGGAGTCGGGACGCCTGGGCGTGGTGATCGAACCGCATGAAACTAATCTGCTGGCGCCCAAGGTCAACGTATTCTTCCATACCAAGAAAAACGTCTACATCAAGCCAGAAACGGTGGATTTGTCGCGGGGGCTGGGATTCGGCGGCGGCGACAAGATCATCGGCCACGAATCGCCATCCAAGTGGAACGTCGATCCGATGCGCTTCCTGAGCGTCGCGTAAGCTTAGAAAAACTCGGCGGTGTCGTTGGATTCGATGGCTTGCAGCAAGCCGCCGCTGACCAGCTCATCGTAGTGGCACACCAGATTGCGGCCATGGCTCTTGGCGTAGTACAGCGCCTGGTCGGCATGGCCGAGGATGACCACTGGCGCTTCCAGCGCGCTGATGCTGACAAAGCCCACACTGACTGTCACTTTGCCGACTTGCGGGAAATCATGCGCGGCCACGTTCATGCGGAAGCGCTCGATGATTTTCTTGGCGTTGTCCAGCGTGGCGGACCGCAGCAGCACGACGAATTCCTCGCCGCCAAAACGGAACACCCGGTCTTGCGCGCGGAATGACGAGGTCAGCAGGTTGGCGATCAGGATCAGCACTTCATCGCCGTATAAGTGGCCGAATCTATCGTTAACGTGCTTGAAATGATCCACATCCACCACGGCCAGCCACTGCATTTCTTCGTTATAGTGGGCGCGCCGCTCCGGCTCGCCGGGCAGCGTCACCGATTCCTGTTCGGTGCTGGCGGCCAGCATCTTGGATAGCTGGTCGTCGAAGGTCTTGCGGTTTAGCAGGCCGGTCAGCGAATCACGTTCGCTGTAGTCCAGCAGGTTCTGGAAATTGCGGTAGACGCTGACGATGCCGCCGATGACGTGGATGGTTTCCTTGGTGTACGGCGTCGGGTTGACGATTTCCAGGCAGGTGTCGGCTTTATCGCCCAGCCAGATTGGCAGCCACAGCGTGTGCTCATCGGCTTCGTTGGCGACGTCGGCGCCCGATTCATGCCGCGCGATGCATTGCGCCAGCGCGGGAAAACGTTCGACCGGATCGCCGGGATGTTGCTGGTCGGAGGTATCGACCATGCGCGCCGCTTCGTTGGAACGGATGACGGCACGCGGACGGACAAAGACCTTCCCTCTGACAGTCGCCAGAGTAAGCACACGGACCTGACTGGCACGGGCAAGCTCCTGCACCGCAGAAATCACAGAGATGTCGAGCATCGTGTGATCGCGGTGACCGGTCATGTCCACCATGTGTTTCAGTAGGGAATCCATTTGCCTTTCCAAAAAACAGCTGATCAGGATAATAGCTTTTTGCAATCGAGGCAATTCTTGTGTGCGAAAAAGAACTTACATTGTTGAGAATGCGTGCTTTTTCCGACAGTCATCTTCATCATAGACCAAAAAAGATTCCGCACGGAAAACTTGCGTGAAATCAACTCTGAGAAACTTGTGCTCCGTATAGTGGAAAGCAATGGCGCGGCAGTGTGGCGCCAGAGTTTTTTATAGACCAACCAAGGAGTACGAGATGAACTCGCTTATTGCTATTGCAAAGGAGTTTGCGCGTGACGAGAACGGCATCACGGCCATTGAATACGGCCTGATCGCGGCAACCATGGTGACCGCCGTGGTGGCCGCGTTCGGTGTGCTGACGCCGGCGCTGGGCGATGCCTTCCAGGCCATCGCCGACCGCATCAATAATCCGTAAGCACCAGGGCTTTCCAGCCTCAGGCTGGCTGGAAAGCCTTTTCGCGGAGCCTCCTCATGCTGAACGCTATCGAAGTGATCCTGATCTGCCTGGTCGTGCAGGCGGCGCTGACCGATCTGGCCATGCGCAAGATTCCCAATGTGCTGATCCTCAGCGGCCTGCTGCTGGCGCTGCTACTGCATTTGCTGGCCGGTCCGCCGTGGGCGCCGCTGACACAGTGGTTTGCCGGCGCGATGGCCGGTTTTTTTTTATTCCTGCCGCTGTATCTGCTGCGCGGCATGGCTGCGGGCGACGTCAAGCTGATGGCCATGGTAGGCGGCTTCAGCGGGCCGGGCGCGGCGCTGAAGATCGCCTTGCTGGCCTATCTGGTGGGCGGTGCGATGGCGTTGCTGTTGTTGCTGATCAGCGGCCGCTGGCGGCAGAGCGCGCGCAACCTGCGGCTGATCGGCAAGCCCTTGCTGTTGCGCCTGCTTGGCGTGCCGCTGCTGCCGGTGCCGATGCCGCCATCCGCCAGCGCCGGCGACATTCCCTACGGCGTCGCGGTGGCGCTAGGAACGATGGCGCACATCGCCTGGACGCATCACTGACGCACTGACGCTAGCTTGCTGCATATCAATGTCCGCACGGCAGGGCTGGATAGACTTAATTCCACAACGAAACTAAATGCCTTGCGGAGATAACCATGCTTGCCCTCGACACCCCGTCGTCTTACACCCAGCTGCTGGACGCAGAGCCGGATACGCTGCTGCCACCACAACCGAAGTCGATACGCGACACCGGCCTGCCGCAGCAGTTGCTGGTCGAGCTGGCCGCCAAGGCGCTGTACCTGGGCGGCAAGAGCCACTTGCCGGTGCTGACCACCAAGCTGCATTTGTCGATCAATGTGCTGCGCGAGGTGCTCGACTTCATGGTGGCGGAACATGTGGCGGAAGTGGCGTGGCGCGGCGACTCCGATATCGACGTGCAGTACCAGCTAAGCAGCGCCGGCAAGCAGCGCGTCAGTGCCTGGCTGGAGCGCTGCCCTTATGCTGGTCCTGCGCCGGTGACGCTGGAAGCCTATCGCGCCATGGTGGAGCGTCAGGCCCTGCAAGCGCCGCCGCCGGGCGCCGATGAACTGGCGGCGGAATTCGCCGATGACTTGCTGGCGCCGCCGGTGCGCCACATGCTGGGCGCCGCGCTGTACGCCGGCCGCAGCTTGCTGCTGCACGGTCCTTCCGGCAGCGGCAAGTCGACACTGGCGCGCCGCCTGGGCGCGCTGCTGCAAGGACTGGTGGCGACGCCTCATGCGGTGGTCGTGGGGCAGGACATCGTGCAGGTATATGACGCGGCTGTGCACCGCGCCCCATCGCCACGCCAGGCGCGTTTGGCGCAGCCGTCGCCGGAGCGGCGCAGCAGCGATGCACGCTGGGTATTGTGCCACCGGCCGGTGGTAGCGCTGGACGCGTCACTGGAAGCGGCGATGCTGGACCTGCAGCGCGATGCCGCCAGCGGCTGCTATCGCGCGCCTCCGCAAATGAAGGCCAACAATGGCCTGTTGATTGTCGATGATCTGGGGCGCCAGCGCATGCCCGCCGCCGAGTTGCTGAACCGTTTCGCGCAGGCGCAGGAGGCGCAGCGCAGCCTGCTGTCGCTGGCGGGCAGCTATCATTTCCATGTACCGTGCCGCCTGCGGCTGGTGTTTGTCGCCAGCCTGCCGCCATCCGCGCTGCTGGACGATGCGGCGCTGCGTCGCGCAGGCTACAAGATACCGGTGGGCGCGCTGAGCGCCGCCAGTTATCGCACGCTGCTCCGTCAGCAGTGTCTGAGCCTGGGTGTGGCTTATGACGAAGCCGCGCTGCGCTATCTGCTCGATGAATTGCACGCCGGTAGCGGGCTGCCGCTGCTGGCCTGCTATCCGCGCGAGATCGCGGCCAGGGTGGCGGACTTCGCCGGCTTCACGGGGCAAGCGGCGCGGCTGTCGCCGGCCACGCTGGATCAGGCCTGGATCAGCATGTTCGCCGGTGCCGGGCCGCGCGCCGAGGATGATGCCATGGAGCCTCGGGTAGCATGAAAAACCGGCGCGCACTGTTGATGATGGCGTTGGCCATCGTGTTCGGGCTGGCGGCGGTGGCGCTGGCCTCGCGCTGGCTGCTGCGGCAGGGACCGGGCGTAGCGAACAAGATCGTGGTGGCAGCGACCGATGTCAGTATCGGCCAGCGACTGGCGCCGGAGATGCTCCGGCAGATCGACTGGCCGGCCGACAGCATGCCGCGCGGCGCATTGCCTGACGGCGCCAAGCTGGTGGGCCGCGTACTGAAAACCAGCGTGCTGCGCGACGAACCTTTGAGCGAAGCCAAGCTGGCGCCGGCCGGCACGCTGGGCGGACTGTCAGCGCTCATCTCAGAAGGCAAGCGCGCCATCACCGTGCGGGTCAATGATGTGGTGGGTGTGGCGGGCTTCGCCTTGCCGGGGAATTTTGTCGATATCATCGTCAACACGCAAACCAACGACAGCGCGATTTCCAAGATTGTGCTGGAGCGGATTCTGGTGCTGGCGGTGGCGCAGGAAGTCGGGCGAGACGAAACCAAGCCGCGCGTGGTGAATGCGGTGACGCTGGAAGTGACGCCGCATCAGGCAGAAAATCTGGACCTGGCGCGCAGCGTGGGCACGCTGTCGCTGGTGCTGCGCAATCAGGTTGATCCACGGCCTGGCATTACGGACGGCGCCACCAAAGGTACGCTACTCGGTGCGCATGGGCAGCCCGCTGCGCCAGCGACGCCGCCGGTTCCCACTGTCGCCGCGCCGCCGCGTGTGCAGGTTGCCAATGCCGCGCCACGCGCCCGGCCTTGTATCGGTGTCATCGCGGGCGTACAGCGCTCGCAGGAATGCCTGTGAGCCGCCATGGAATCCCGCCTCCACGCATGGGCGCTTTGCGCCGCGCTGATGCTGGCCGCGCCTTCGCGCGCCGCCGCTCCCGCTGCTTCTCCTGTATCCGCGCCGCCAGCCGGTAGCGATCAACTGCGCTGCACCGGCCAGGCAGCGCAGCCGGGTGGCTTATCGCTACAGCTCGGGAAGTCCACGCTGATGCGCATGCCGGAAGCGGTGCAGGCGCGTAGTGTCGGCAATCCCGCCGTGGTGCAGGCGCTGCTGGTGGCGCCGGATACGTTGTACGTGGTCGGCGTCGACATCGGCAGCAGCAATATGATTGTGCAAGGGCGCAGCGGCTTGTGCAGCGTGGTGGAAGTGGTGGTCGGCATCGACCCCACTGCCTTGCGGAAGGCGCTGGCCGAGCTGATGCCGGAACAACACGATATCCATGTCAGCGTTGCTGGCGATACGCTGGTCCTCAGCGGCACGGTTGACGATGCGCCCACTGCGGCGCGGGTGCTGGAACTAGCCACTGCATTCGTGCGCCGCCCGGCCAAGCCGCTGGCGCTGGAAGGCGCCAGGCATAGCGAAGAAGCCAACGCGCAAAACGCCGCCGCTGCCGCGCAGGCCAGCACGCGCATCGTCAACTTCCTGAATATCGGCGCACCGCAGCAGGTCATGCTGGAGGTGAAGATCGCCGAAGTCTCCAAGTCGCTGCTGGAAACGCTGGAAGCCAATGTGAATTTCAGCCTGGGTGGCGGCAGCTGGGCCAGTACCTTCAATTCCAGCTACGTCAGCGGCACCTTGAAAAATCTGCTCAGGATCGGCAGCCGTGGCGTCATTGCCGCAGACAAGCAGGATGCGCTGGTCCGCATCCTTGCTGAACCGACCGTGATGGCGATCAGCGGCCAGGAAGGCAGCTTCCTGGCGGGCGGCCGTATTTTCGTGCCGGTTGCGCAGGATAATAACAAGATCACGCTGGATGAAAAGGAATTCGGCATCGGCCTGCGCTTCACGCCTACCGTGCTGGCGGGTGGACGCATCAACCTGCGCGTGGCGCCGGAAGTATCCGAGATATCCCGCGAAGGCATCGGCATCTCGGCCGGTGGCCTCTCCAGTGCAGCCATCCTGCCGCTGTTCACCACACGCCGCGCCAGTACCACGGTGGAACTGTACGACGGCCAAAGCTTCGCCATCGGCGGCTTGATCAGGAATAGTCACACCACCAATATCCACGGCCTGCCTGTCCTTGGTGAACTTCCGGTGCTGGGCGCGCTGTTCCGCAGCACCGACTTTCAGCAGGACCGCACCGAGCTGCTGTTTGTCGTTACGCCGCATCTGGTGAAACCGCTGCCGGCCAATACCAGGCTGCCGACCGATGGCGTCAACGCGCCCAGCCGCGCCCGATTATTTCTCGGTGGGCGCATGGAAGCGCCGACTGAGCAGGAGAGCAAGGAGTGATGATGCGTTATCCAGCGATTCTTCTGGCCGGCTTTCTGTCCGCGTGCGCCAGCACCACGCCGCATTGGGACAGCCGCTTTGGTGTGGCGACGCGGTTGGCGCTGACGCGGCAAATCGCCGACCCGGCCGCCGCCGTCAACACCGATCCCGTCGCCGGCATGGATGGCCGCAGCGCGCGCGCCGCCTACGAGCGTTATCACAAAGCCGGCGCCGAGCCGCAGCCTCCTATCGTGCAGGGCGGTGCAAAATGAAAGCGCTGATGATCAGCAAGGACAGCCTGCTGCAAGCCGAGATTGCCACGCAGGGATCAGCGCGGACGCCAGCGGTGCAGCTGGTCGCATCGCGCAAAGGCTTGCGTGATGCGGTGGAACGTCAGCTGCCGGAGGCGCCGGAACTGGTGTTGCTGGACGCCAGCGATGTCTGCGGCGATGAAGCTGAGATGGTGGACAGGCTGGGCAAGCTGTATCCCGCTGCATCCTTCATGCTGCTGACGCGCGATCCGCAGCAAGATTTGCTGATACGCGCGATGCGTGCCGGCATGCGCGAAGTACTGCAACTGCCGCTGGCGCATCGTGCTTTTCATGAGGCGATAGACCGCATCGAGGTGGCGGCCGGACTGAGTCCCGTCCATGAAGGCAAGGTGCTGGCCTTCATTTCCTGCAAAGGCGGCAGCGGCGCGACTTTTTTATCGACCAATTTCGGCTACGCGCTGGCGGCGCTGGCGGACAAGAAGGTGCTGCTGATCGACCTGCATGGCCAGTTTGGCGACGCCACGCTGTATGTCTCGGATCAGAAACCAGCGATGACGCTGTCCGATATCTGCGCGCAGATCAGCCGCATGGATGGCGCCTTTCTGGATTCCTGCCTGGTGCATGTGGCGTCCAACTTCGGCGTGCTGGCGGCGGCCGATGATCCCCACCGCACGGTCGACATGAAGCCCGAGCATATGGACACCATTCTGCGTGTCGCGCGGCAGCACTATGACTTTGTGGTGCTGGATGTGGGCCGTCATATCGATGCGGTATCCCTGCGTGCGCTTGATCAGGCGGACGCCATCTATCCGGTGCTGCAACTGGCGTTGCCGGATATCCGCGATGGCCGGCGGTTGCTGGACATCCTGCGCTCGCTGGGTTATCCGCATGAACGCATCCGCCTGATCGTCAACCGCTACGAAAAAGGCGGCAAGCTGCGGCTGGCGGATCTGGAGCAGGCGCTGGGCGCGGACGTGGTGCACACGGTGCCCAACGATTACCTGTCCGCGACCGACTCCGTGAATCAGGGCGTACCGGTATTACAGCTGTCGCGCAGCAGCCTGGTCGCGCGCAGCCTTGCCGAGCTGGTGGAGCTGGTGGCGGCGCGCCGCGTCGCGGAAAGCAGGGGGCTGTTCGATCGCATTTTTGGCCGCAACGAGGGAGGATGACATGAGCTTGCGCGAACGCCTGTCGCATGCAGATGAGGGCCGTGGCGCCAGCGGCCCGCCGGGCCTGGCCGCCGCTGCATATCAGGAACTGAAAAAGAGCATGCACCAGACCATCCTCGACCGCATCGACCTTGAGCGCTTGAAGCGGCTGACGCCGGAGCAGTTCAAGCATGAGCTGGCGCTGCTGGTCCAGCGCATCATCGAGGACGAGCACATCGTGCTGAATCAGCATGAGCGGCACAACCTGGTGCTGGACATCCAGCACGAGATGCTGGGCTTCGGTCCTCTGGAGCCGCTGCTGGCCGATCCCGGCGTGTCAGACATCCTGGTCAACACGGCGGCCAGAATCTATGTCGAGCGCGCAGGCAAGCTGGAACTGACCGAGACTACCTTCAACGACAACGCGCACCTGATGAAAATCATCGAGAAGATCGTCTCGCGCGTGGGCCGGCGGGTGGACGAATCGAGCCCGATGGTGGATGCGCGGCTGCCGGATGGCTCGCGGGTGAACGCCATCATTCCGCCGCTGGCGATTGATGGCCCGATCCTGTCGATACGCCGCTTCGCGGTCAACCCGCTCAGCATCGACGATTTGCTGGCGTTCCGCAGCCTGACGCCGCCGATGGTAGAGGTGCTGAAGGCGCTGGGACAGGCCAAGATCAACATCCTGGTATCGGGCGGCACCGGCTCGGGCAAGACGACGATGCTGAACGTGCTGTCCGGCTTCATCCCCGCGCATGAGCGCATCGTCACCATCGAAGACGCGGCGGAACTGGCGCTGCGCCAGCCGCATGTGGTGCGGCTTGAAACGCGGCCGCCGAATATCGAAGGCAAGGGCGAAGTGAATCAGCGCTCGCTGGTGCGCAACGCGCTGCGGATGCGGCCGGACCGCATCATTCTCGGCGAGGTGCGCGGGCCGGAAGCGCTGGATATGCTGCAGGCGATGAACACCGGGCACGAAGGCTCGCTGGCCACGGTCCACTCCAACACGCCGCGCGATGCGCTGTCACGGCTGGAGAATATGGTCGGCATGGCCGGCGTGAACCTGACGCCGCGCGCCACGCGGCAGCAGATCTGCTCCGCCGTCACAGTGGTGATGCAGGTGTCGCGCCTGACCGACGGCACGCGCAAGCTGGTCAGCCTGCAGGAAGTCACCGGCATGGAAGGCGAGGTGATTGCCATGCACGAGATTTTCCGTTTCGAGCAAAAGGGCGTGGATGCGCATGGCAAGGTACAGGGGCATTTCTACGCGACCGGTGTACGGCCGCGCTTTGCCGACCGCCTGCGCATGTTCGGCGTTGCGGTGCCGGACACGGTCTTCGATCCCGACAAAATTTACGAGTAAGGCCATGGACAGCATCTTTACCGCCTTCGCCGTGCTGCTGTTTGCGGCAGTGATCCTGATGCTGGAAGGCACCTGGCTGTGGTGGTCGGGCGCGCATGGCGGCGCGGCGCGGCGTATCGCCAAGCGCTTGCGGCTGATGGCGGCCGGCGGCCATGGCGGCGTCGAGCGGGTGGATATCCTCAAGCGCCGTACTTACAGCCGCTATCCCGCGCTGGAAAAACAGCTGCGCCGCTTCACCAGACTGGCGTCGTTGGACCGCTTGCTGTTGCAGGCTGGCGTGCGCTGGTCGGTGGCGCAGTTTCTCGGCTGGTCGCTGGCGATGGCTGTTGCCGGTGCGCTGCTGCCGCAGATGCTCAAGCTGCCCTTGCTGCCGGCGGCTGGTTTGCTGGCGCTGGCTGCGGCACTGCCGTCGCTGGTGCTGATGCGTGTGCGTGGCGCCCGCTTGCGCAAGCTGGAACAACAGCTGCCGGAAGCCGCCGACTTTCTCGGCCGCGCGCTGCGCGCCGGCCACTCCTTCGCCAATGTGATGCAGATGGTGGGCGAGGAGATGCCGGAGCCTGTCGCTGGCGAATTCAAATTCGCCTACGAGGAAATCCATTACGGCGTGCCGATGAACGAAGCCTTGCATAACCTGGCGCTGCGCGTGCCGCTGACGGATTTGCGCTACCTGGTCATCGCAGTGCTGATACAGCGCGAGTCGGGCGGCAACCTGGCCGAAGTGTTCGGCAATATCAGCCGTCTGATACGCGCGCGTTTGAAGCTGCTGGCGCAGGTGCGGGTGATGTCCGCCGAAGGCCGTATGTCCGCCTGGGTGCTGGGTTTGCTGCCGTTGGGTGTGATGATGTTGATGGCGGTGGCCAATCCCGCTTATGTGCGCGTGTTGTGGACCGACCCGATCGGTATTCAGCTGATGTGGTACGCCAGCGCGGTGGCGATCGGCGGCGTGCTGTGGATGCGCAAGCTGATACGCATCCGCGTTTGAATGGAGGTGCATATGGATGGATCGCAGATCATGTTCCTGGCGCTGGTGTTTGTTGTGGCGGCCGGGCTGGCGGTGGCGGCGCTGCTGGTGTTCTCGCCGGTGGCGTTGCGCGAGCGCTTGAACGATGTGGTGTCACCGGCCGAGACGGGTGCAGATCCGGTCGGCGCGGGCTGGGTGGAGAAGGTGGCGCATGCGGCACAGCCGTTTTCGCGCCTGTCCTTGCCAGAGGAGGGCTGGGAAAAATCGCCGCTGCGCACGCGCTTCATGAATGCTGGCTGGCGTAGCGCCAGCGCACCGTCGTTGTACTTCGCCTCGAAGACACTGCTAGCCCTGGGGCTGCCCGCCATCGCCGCCGTATGTGGTGGGTTGCTGTTGAACGGGCCGCACAAGGGCTTGATGTATTTTTTATTTCTGGTGGCCGGCATCGGCTACTACCTGCCGAACGCGGTGCTGTCGCACAAAGCCGCCGCGCGCTGTCGCGAGATTTTCGAAAATTTCCCGGATGCGCTGGACTTGCTGACGGTGTGCGTGGAAGCGGGCCTGAGCCTGGAAAGGGCGCTGGTCAAGGTGGCAGGCGAAATCCACATCAAGAGCGTGGCGCTGGCGCAGGAGCTGCAACTGGCGCTGATGGAAATGCGCGCCGGCTTCACCAAGGAGCGCGCCTTGCGCAACCTGGCCTTGCGCAGCGGCGTGGAAGATGTCGATACATTGGTGGCGATGCTGATTCAATCGGAGCGCTTCGGCACCAGCATGGGTGATTCGCTGCGCATTCACTCCGATAATTTGCGCAGCAAGCGCAGCATGCTGGCCGAGGAAGCCGCCGCCAAGATTGCGCTTAAGCTGCTGTTCCCGCTGATCTTCTGTATTTTTCCGACGCTGATGCTGGTATTGATTGGCCCGGCGTGCATACAGATCTACCGCATGATGGCGCACGCCCCATAAAAAAACCGTCCGAAAGGAGAGGGCTCCTTCAGGACGGTAAAAACACACCCATGTGTTTCCGGTGCCCGGCCACGCAGGCCGGCGCATTCTTTACTGCCAGCTCACGCTGCCCATGCCGCGAGCGCTGGCGCTACGATTGGTCGGGTTGCCGTAGACCTTGGCCGAACCCATGCCCGTTAATTTCAGATTGGCGTTGTTGCTGGCGTAGACCGCCGCGCTACCCAGGCCGCTCATTTTGAGATCGACCGCGTCAGCGCGCAGCTGTTCCGCATCCAGGCTGCCGACGCCGCCAAGGCTGGCATTCAGTTGCCTGGTCTGGCCGGTCATCTCGATGCGGCCGGCGCCGTTCAGTTGCAGGTCGACGTTGTCGCTCTTGCCGCCGTTGACAGTCATGCCGCCCACGCCGCCGAGGCGTACATCGATGTTGCGGTATTGCGCATCGACTTTCACCGAGCCTGCGCCTTCCAGCGCCAGGCGCAGACTGTCGCCGTTGAAGCCGCTCACCTCGGTGGCGCCGACGCCGGCCGAAGTCAGCGTGCGCAGATTAGGCAGCGTCAGTTCGGCGCGCAGTTCGCGCTTGTTGCCGAAGCTGATGTTGTTCATTTTTGCGGTGCCGATGTGCAGCGTTTCACCGCTCTGTTCGACCACCACTTTTTTCACGGCGTCTGCTTCGCCGTAGATCGTCAGTGCGGCAGTCGCGCCTTGTTTTACTTTGAGGCTGATCACGCCATCCAGCTCGATTCTGACAGCGCGTGCATCAACATTGCGGCTCTCGCTGATGATGTCGGCGGCCAGCGCGGCGTGTGCGCCGCTGCTCATTGCCGCCGCCAGCATCGCGGCCTTCAGATATTTTTTCATGATGCGCTCCGTCGTGGTCGATTGAATTACAGGGCTGCTTTTTCAGCGGCGGTCAGGCGTTTTGCGGTGACCGTCACGGTTGGCATGGTGACCGTATCAGCCTTCACTTCGATCACTGGCGGGTTGACCGCAGCGGTAGCGAAAGAGGTGGCGCTGACGACGACTACAGCAGCGGCGAAGATGATTTCCATGTTTTTTGCGATGTTCATTTTGAGCTCCTTGTGGGTGGTTAGTTCGTTGCGTTGAGTGAACTATAGACAAGGCCTATCCGTCCATCCACCGGGATGTGACGAACTGCAAAAAACGGGGGGCAGAATGCGTTTTAAGGGTGTGAAGCTGCGCCGCACAACAGCTGTTCGTTGGCGGTGTAGACCTGGGACAGCCAGGCGGAGACGGTTTTAAAGCGGGCGATGCCGCCTGCGTCGCGATGGCTGAGCAGCCAGATGTCGCGCTGCACTTCTACCGTAGCGCCGATGCGCTGCAGGCCCTCCTGTTCACCCATGATGCAAGGCAGCAGCGCCATGCCGACGCCGGCGCGTGCGGCGCGCACCATCGTGCTCAGGCTGTTCACCTTGAGGACTTTGCGCGGCTGCGGCTCCATCGCCGCCAGCCATTGCATCTCTCCGGTGCCGGAGAGCGCATCGTCATAGGCGATCCACGGCTGCGTGCCCCAGCAGGCGCGTGGCGTGTCGGCGAATTTGGCGTGGCCGTAGACGGCAAATCCCATGTCGCCCAGCTTGCGCATGACCAGGGCGGCGTCCTCGCTCGGCTTGCCCAGGCGCAGGGCGAAGTCGGCTTCGCGGCGGGTGAAAGAGAGATTCTGGTTTTCCGCCTGCAGCGTCAGTTGCAGATGGGGATGCTGGGCGTGCAGGGCGGGGACGTGCTCCAGCAGCCAGTAATCAAACAGGAAGTCGATGGAAGTGATGTTGACCGGGCCGGCGGTGGCGTCGGCCTCCTGCGATGAAGCTTGCAGCATGCTCTGCACGTTGCCGTAGACCGCTTCGCCATGCTCGACGAAGACCTGGCCGGCGTCGGTCAGCTGATAGCCGGTGTTGTCGCGGATGAACAGGCGCAGCTTGAGCGCCTTTTCCGCAGCTGCAATGCGGCGGCTGATAGTCGAGGCATCGACCCCCAACTGGCGGCCGGTGGCGCTCATGCTGCCGCTACGGGCGAGCGCGAGGATCAGCGGAATGTCGTTCCAGTCGAAGTCGTTGCTAGTTGGCATGGGGGGGCTGCATTTTTGCAAAGTGGGCTTGCAGTGTTGTCTGTTCCACAAACGTTTTTCGGGGCCTAAGATGCACTCCATCGCAGCTGCAGAACGAAACGACTGTAGCACAACTACTGCATATCCATACATAGACTAAAAGGAAGAAGATCATGAACGCAACCGTCAACCTGTCCCGCCGCAACGCCTTCTTCAGCTCCGTTGGCGCCGCCGCCGCTGTAGCCTTGCCATTGGCCGCTCTGGGCAGCGCATCCGAAGCGCAAGCCGCCACCGGACCTGTAACCAAAACCGCCAGCACCATCACCACCCGTGACGGCGTCGAGATCTACTACAAGGACTGGGGTCCACGCGGCGGCCAGCCGGTGATCCTGAGCCACGGCTGGCCGCTGAATGCGGACAGCTGGGAGTCGGCAGCCTTCTTCCTGGCCAATAACGGCTTCCGCGTGATTACCCATGACCGCCGCGGCCATGGCCGTTCCAGCCAGCCTTGGGATGGCAACGATATGGACCACTACGCTGACGACCTGGCGCAGCTGATCGAAGCACTGGACCTGAAAAACATCATCCTGGCCGGCTTCTCGACCGGCGGCGGCGAAGTGGCGCGCTATGTGGGCCGTCACGGCACCAAGCGCATCGCCAAGCTGGGCCTGATCTCGGCTGTGCCTCCGCTGATGCTGAAAACCGATACCAACCCAGGCGGTCTGCCGCTGGAAGTATTCGACGGCATCCGCGCTGCGTCGGTGAAAGACCGTGCTCAGCTGTATCTGGATATCGCCTCGGGCCCGTTCTACAACTACAACCGTCCCGGCGCCAAGCCATCGCAAGGCATCATCCAGGCGTGGTATGCCCAAGGCATGCAAGGCGGCTTCAAAAACACCTACGACTCGATCAAAGCCTTCTCTGAAACCGACTTCCGTGAAGACCTGAAAAAATTCGACAAGCCGACCCTGATCATCCACGGCGATGACGACCAGATCGTGCCGATCAACGCCGCCGGCATCGCCTCGGCCAAGATCGTCAAAGGTGCGAAACTGATCGTCTACCCAGGTGCGCCGCACGGCCTGACCGATACGCACAAAGAGAAGTTCAACAACGACTTCCTGGCCTTCGCCAAATCGTAATCACGAAGGGCCGTCCGAGGACGGCCCATAAAAACCTTCAAAAATTGCTTGCTATTGAATTGCGTGCGATATATATTGATCACATGTAGTTCGCAACTAAATCGTTAACTAACTAATTCGGAGCCTATCATGAGCAAAAATACCCAAGAACAAGTCAGCCTGTCCCGTCGTTCCGCAATGTTTAGTGGCGCTGGTGCCGCAGCGGCAGCAGTTGCCGTTCCCCTGGCCGCGCTGGCTGCCGGTAGCGCCGAGGCAGCACCGGTGGCAGCAGGCAAAGGTGGTGTGAGCAAAACCGCCAGCACCATCACCACCCGCGATGGCGTTGAGATCTACTACAAGGACTGGGGTCCACGCGGCGGCCAGCCGGTGATCCTGAGCCACGGCTGGCCGCTGAATGCGGACAGCTGGGAGTCGGCAGCCTTCTTCCTGGCCAATAACGGCTTCCGCGTGATCACCCATGACCGCCGCGGCCATGGCCGTTCGAGCCAGCCTTGGGATGGCAACGATATGGACCACTACGCCGATGACCTGGCGCAGCTGATCGAAGCACTGGACCTGAAAAACATCATCCTGGCCGGCTTCTCGACCGGCGGCGGCGAAGTGGCGCGCTATGTGGGCCGTCACGGCACCAAACGTATCGCCAAGCTGGGCCTGATCTCGGCTGTGCCTCCGCTGATGCTGAAAACCGATACCAACCCAGGCGGTCTGCCGCTGGAAGTATTCGACGGCATCCGCGCTGGTCAGGTCAAGGATCGCGGCCAGTTGTACCTGGATATCGCCTCGGGCCCGTTCTACAACTACAACCGCCCTGGTGCGAAACCATCGCAAGGCATCATCCAGGCATGGTATGCCCAAGGCATGCAAGGCGGCTTCAAAAACACCTACGACTCGATCAAAGCCTTCTCGGAAACCGACTTCCGCGACGACCTGAAAAAGTTTGACAAGCCTACCCTGATCATCCACGGTGACGACGACCAGATCGTGCCGATCAATGCCGCCGGTATCGCTTCGGCCAAGATCGTCAAAGGTGCGAAACTGATCGTCTACCCAGGTGCGCCGCACGGCCTGACCGACACGCATAAAGACAAGTTCCACAGCGACTTCCTGGCGTTCGCCAAATCCTAAGCGTGTCAGCCCGGCTCTTAGCTAAGCCGGGCGTGGAAGAAGGTCATGGTCCGCTGCCAGGCTAGCTTGGCGGCGGTTTCGTCGTAGCGCGGCGTGGTGTCGTTGTTGAAGCCATGCTCGCCCTGATAGACGTGGTGTTCATACTTCACCCCGGCGGCTTTCAAGGCCGTCTCGTAGGCAGGCCAGCCGGCCAGGATGCGCTCATCTTTGCTGGCGTCGTGGATCAGCAATTGCGCCTTGATGCGCGGCACATCCTCCGCCTTAGGCTGCGAACCGTAGAATGGCACGGCAGCCAGCAGGTCCGGCAACTGCGTCGCCAGATAGTTGGCGATGCCGCCACCGTAGCAGAAGCCCACCACACCCAGCTTGCCGTTGCCCTCTGGCTGTTGCTGCAGCCATTGCGCGGCCGCGACGAAATCGGCGCGGGACTTGGTCTGGTCCAGCTTGCCGAACAGGGCGCGCGCCTTGTCCTCATCACCGGGATAGCCGCCTAGCGTGTGCAGCGCATCCGGGGCGAACGCGATAAACCCGTCCAGCGCCACGCGGCGCGCGATATCCTCGATATGCGGATTCAGGCCGCGATTTTCATGCACCACCAGAACCACCGGCAATTTGCCCTTGACGCCGGTGGGCGATACCAGATACCCGCGCACCGTGCCATTGCCCTGCGGCGACGGCAGTTCGACAAAGCGCGCGTTAAGGCGCTTATCGTCCGGCGTGACCAGCGGCGCGGCAAAGCTCGGGCTGAGCGCGGTCAACAGACCCGCTGCCGTCACGCCGCCCACTGCATAACGCGTGGCCGACGACAGAAAATCGCGCCGGCTGATGCGGCCGTGCACGTACTGGTCGAACAGTTTCAACACTTCCGGGTCAAAGTCGGCGGCGGTCTTGCGGGTCATCTTGTTTCTCCAGTAAACGTAAAGATCAGACAAGTGTAGCCTATCAGCCGTTATACTCGTGCTATGAGGTATTGGATCGTCTTATTGTTACTTGCTTGCGCCGGCGCGCAGGCTGCCGCTCCCTGCGCACCGGTGCGCATCGGCTATTCTGACCGCGAGCGGGCGCCGTACTACATGGGCAATGGCGGCGAGGTGCCGGACCAGCCAGGCGTGCTGGTGGAGTTATTCCGCGATGCTTTCCGCAGTGTCGGCTGCCCGGTTGAGCTGGTGCGATTGCCGCTGGCGCGGGTGCGCCTGGCGCTGATCAGCGGCGCGGTGGATATCGCCCCGTCCGATACGCCGTCGGGCGGCACGGCTGGCTATATGATCGCCACCACTGCCAGCGGCGGGGCCGATCATCGCCGCGCCTTGCGCACGCTGGCCTATGTGTTCGTGCGGACCGAAGACCATCTACCCGCGGATACCGATCCGCTGAGCTATTTCAAAACGCATACGCTGGCGGTGAACCAGGGCACGATCTTGGCGGAACATCTGAAGGGCGCGGGTCTGCGCATCGACGACGGCAGCTTCAGCTCCTGGAACAACCTGGATAAATTGCGCCTGAAGCGGGTGGATGGCTTCACCTTGGCGCTGATCACGCCGGGTGCGCTCGATCCCTATCTCGTCACGCGCTACGGCAAGCAGTTCACACGTCTGGACAAGCCGGCGCGCGTCTCATCGATGTGGCTGGGCGCCAACCGCAGCTACTACCAGCGCAACCGCGAGCAGGTCGAAGCCGTCTGGAACTGGATCGGCGCCCATGGCGCGCAGCAGGTGGAAGCGTTGTCGAAGACATACGCGCTGTCTCCCTGACGCGGCTAGCGGCACTTTTCAATCGCACGGGACGAAGGATTATCCGTCTTGCGGCGTACGGATGCAGTGGATAGCACGCGCAAAATGGTTTCTCGCGGCACCTCGTAGGCGGCCAGGAATGCCCAGGCTGTCGCGGCGCCGCTCAGCGCCTCGATCACGACGGCTTGTTCTACCACTTGGGCAAATTGACGGTTCAGTCTTGGTTGCATGATTCTCACCTCGTATCAAAATGCTCACGGGCTTGGGTGAGAATCTGTAGCCGCAATCAGCGCGCGATGTCTGGGCGCCAGTAGCTACTTCGGGGAAAGTCACTATAACAACTTTTCAGGCGAGCATAATTTATCGTTTCAATCACAAAAATGATCTGGATAGCAAAAGCCTAGGCGTTGCGCAGACTGCTCAGCTTGTTTGACGCCGGCGCAGGGCCGCTATGCCGCACAGCACCAATCCTGCTCCACGGTTGCATATAAATCAATTTCAATAATAGATCTATATTTAATAATTATCGAAAAAAATCTTTGCAATCGTGCGGACGAAAAAAAGGGTTGCAAGCGTGAGCTTGCAACCCTTTTTCCGATGCTAATTCGTGGTGCCGACTGCCGGTTTCGAACTGGCCACCTGATGATTACAAATCAACTGCTCTACCAAATGAGCTAAGTCGGCGTAACTTTTACGGTGCGAATTATACGCTATTTAATACGCGTAAGGGTGGGGCGTCCGCCCTTTTTGGGGGGCTCGTTGTTGTCGTCCGGAGCGTCTGCCACCTCGGTTTTAGCTTCGGCCGGGGCGACTGGGACGGAAGACAACACCGGTGCCACGGGCGCTTCCTCGACCGCTTCCGGCGCTGGCGTGCTGGCCTGGCCTACCTGCGGTTCAAACGCCATGCCCTGGCCATTTTCGTTGGCGTAGATCGCCATCACGTTGTTGACCGGGATGAAGATTTCGCGCGAGACGCCGCCGAAGCGGGCGTGGAAGCGGATGCTGTCGTTGTCCATCTTCAGGCCGGAGGTGGCGCCGAAGCTGATGTTGAGCACGATTTCGCCTTTTTTCACGAATTCCATCGGCACGGTAGTGCCGGCGTCGACTTTGACGGCGAGATAAGGGGTGTAGCCGCTGTCCGTGCACCATTCGTAGATGGCGCGCAGCAGGTAGGGTTTGGTTGAGATTTCAGGCATGAGATTCCAGACTGCGGTGATACACGGCGCGCCGCCGACAAAGGCCGGCAAACGCGCCGCAGTACTTCGACTAAACAGCCAGCGTCCGATTAACGGCGCATGACCTTTTCCGACGGCGTCAGCGCTTCAATGTAGGCAGGACGCGAGAAGATGCGCTCGGCGTACTTCATCAGCGGCGCGGCGGTCTTCGACAGTTCGATGCCGTAGTGGTCCAGACGCCACAGCAGCGGTGCCACCGCCACGTCCAGCATCGAGAACTCGTCGCCCAGCATGTATTTGTTTTTCAGGAACAGCGGCGCCAGCGTGGTCAGGCGGTCGCGGATTTCTGCGCGGGCCTTGTCGTGGCTCTTGTCGTTGCCCTTGGCGCGTTCGCTTTCCAGCGTGTGCACGTGGACGAACAGTTCTTTTTCGAAGTTGAACAGCATCAGGCGGGCACGCGCGCGCATCAGCGGGTCGGCCGGCATCAGTTGCGGGTGCGGGAAGCGTTCGTCGATGTACTCGTTGATGATGTTCGATTCGTACAGGATCAGCTCGCGCTCGACCAGAATCGGCACCTGACCATAAGGATTCATGGTCGAGATATCTTCTGGTTTGTTGAACAGGTCGACATCGCGCACTTCGAAGTCCATGCCTTTTTCAAACAGGACCAGGCGGCAGCGTTGCGAAAATGGGCAGGTCGTGCCCGAGTAGAGAACCATCATGTTTATCGTTCCTTAGAAGAACAAAAGGGGGTGGGCCGCGAACGGATCACCCCATATCGGCCCGTCAAATGCGGGCTTCGCAAAACAAGCGCCGTACCAGCCGGCGCTCTCGTCTATTTCACTTCTTTCCAGAACGACGCATTCAAGCGCCATGCCAGGAAGGCGAACACAGCCATAAACAACACGACTATGGCGCCCAGTTTTTTGCGGGTCTGCGCAGCAGGCTCCGCCATCCACTCCATGTAGCCGACCAGGTCGGCCACGGCGGTGTCAAACTCAAGCTTGCTTAGTTTACCCGGAGTGACCTGCTCAAATCCAGCAAACTGATGGGTCATTTTGCCGTGTTCGTGCGGATCGGGCACTTCTTTCATCACAACCTTCTGTACGCCTTGCAATTCCCACAAGACATGCGGCATTGCCACATTATTCACGACCAGATTATTCCAGCCGGTAGGCCGGGCGTCGTCCTTGTAGAAAGTACGCAGATAAGTATACAGGTAGTCGCTACCGCTGCCCGCGCCGGAGGCTTTGGCGCGCTGGATCACCGATAAATCCGGCGGCACCACGCCAAACCACGCTTTCGCATCTTGCGGCTTCATGGTGGTGGTCATCATTTCGCCGACCTTCTCACCGGTAAACAGCAGATTGGCTTTGATCTGCTCCTCGCTCAAACCCAGGTCTTTCAGGCGGTTGTAGCGCATGGAGGACGCATTATGACAGTTTAGGCAGTAATTGACGAACAGTTTGGCGCCGTGCTGCAGCGCGGCCATGTTATTTGAGCGGTCCGGGGCCTTGTCCAGGGCGATGCCGCCCTCGTTGGCGAGGGCCAGACCGGGCAACAGTGCCAGAATGGCAAGCAGTCGTTTCGGGAATTTCATGTGTTGTCCTTTTATATACTTTAGCGATCAGTGACCTTTGTAGACCACGCGGTCCGGAACCTTCTTGAACGTGCCGGCGGCGCTCCACCAAGGCATGAACAGGAAGAAACTAAAGTACAGCAGGGTGCACACTTGCGAAACGATGGTGCGGCCGTCAGTCGGCGCCAGCGTGCCGAGGTAGCCCAGCGTCAGGAACGACAGGAAGAACACGGCGTACACATATTTGTGCCAGGTCGGGCGGTAGCGGATCGACTTGACCGGCGACTTGTCCAGCCATGGCAGGAAGGCCAGGATCACCACCGAGCCGCCGAAGAACACCACGCCCCAGAACTTGGCGTCGAGGATCTGCGGCAGCATGCCGATGATGGCCACCAGCGCGATCACCGCGATGGCGATCTTGGTAGTACGCGCCAGCCGCGATTTCAGCCAGACGAACACCACGTAGGCGGCGACGAAGAACATCAGCACCCACATGAAGTCGGCGGTGGTGGCGCGCAGCACCGAGTAGAACGCGGTGAAGTACCAGGTTGGTGCGATGTGCAGCGGGGTCTTCAGCGAATCGCCTGGCAGGAAGTTGTTGTACTCCAGGAAGTAGCCGCCCATTTCCGGCGCGAAGAACACCACCGTGCTGAAGATCAGCAGGAAGATCGAGACGCCGAACAGGTCGTGCACCGTGTAGTAAGGGTGCGATGGAATCGAGTCGACCGGATGGCCGTCCGGGCCCAGGTTTTCCTTGACTTCGATGCCGTCCGGATTGCTCGAACCGACTTCGTGCAGCGCGATCAGGTGGGCAGCCACCAGGCCCAGCAGCACCAGCGGGATCGCAATCACGTGGAAGGCGAAGAAGCGGTTCAGCGTCGCATCCGAGACCACGTAGTCGCCGCGTATCCACAGCGACAGGTCAGGGCCGATCAGCGGAATCGCGCCGAACAGGTTGACGATCACCTGCGCGCCCCAGTACGACATCTGGCCCCAAGGCAGCAGGTAGCCGAAGAAGGCCTCGGCCATCAGGCACAGGAAGATCGCGAAGCCGAACAGCCAGATCAGCTCGCGCGGCTTGCGGTACGAGCCGTACAGCAGGCCGCGGGTCATGTGCAGGTAGACGATGATGAAGAAGGCCGAAGCGCCGGTCGAGTGCATATAGCGCACCAGCCAGCCCCACGGCACTTCACGCATGATGTATTCGACCGAGGCGAACGCCAGGTTGGCGTCCGGCTTGTAGTGCATGGTCAGGAAGATGCCGGTGACGATCTGCAGCACCAGCACCAGCATCGCCAGCGAGCCGAAGATGTACCAGAAGTTGAAGTTTTTCGGGGCGTAGTACTTGCCCCACTGGTCGTTCCACAGCTTGGTCAGCGGGAAACGGTCATCGACCCAGCCCAGTGCTTTTTGTGCGGCCGGCGCGTCGTCCGGGAATTTGGTTTCTTTAAACGCCGCCATGTTACGCCTCGCCTTTCTCGTCTTTACCAATGACCAGCTTGGTGTCGCTCAAAAACATATAGCGCGGGACTTGCAGATTGTCCGGCGCCGGTTTGTTCTTAAATACACGGCCAGCCATGTCGAAAGTCGAGCCATGGCAAGGGCAGAGGAAGCCACCTTCCCAGTCGTCCGGCAGCGAAGGCTGGGGACCGGGGGTGAACTTGGACGAGGGCGAGCAGCCCAGGTGCGTACAGATGCCGACCGCGACCAGGATTTCCGGCTTGCGCGAGCGCCATTCGTTTTGGGCGTATTCGGGAGTGAATTCTTCGGGATTGCGTTTCGATTCGGCGTCAGCTACTTTGCCGTCGGTTTTCTTCAGCGACGCAATCATTTCCGGCGTGCGCTTGATGATCCAGACGGGTTTGCCGCGCCACTCGACGGTGGTCATTTCGCCGGCGTTGAGCGTGGAGATATCCACTTCGACCGGTGCGCCGGCCGCTTTCGCGCGCTCCGACGGCTGGAAGGTACTTACCAATGCGCCGGCGGTGGCCAAGCCTACCACGCCGCCCGCCGCGCCGGTCGCGACCAATATGCCGCGACGGCCCGAATCGACCTGCTTTTCGTTACTCATACAAACCCCAATCAGTCAAAGTGCGAACAAAATCTTGCGAACTGTGTACCAACCTGAATGCTGAAAACTTGGATATAGCACGAAATCGAGCCACCTTACCTTATAAGGTATGCACGATGCAACTCTTTACACCAACGTTGCCCGTTTCCCAAGTTTGGCCAGGTTTACACCGTTCCCGGTGCGATGATAGAGGCTGGGGCCATGAGCAGAAATTGATGTAGGTCAATTTATATCGTAATTCGGCTTGCAAATGCGTAAACAGCAAGCGTGTTTGGATTCCAATTGAAAAAATAGTATGATCCAAGCGCAGTTTTGTTCACAATTGACCACACAGCGAGGATAAAAAAATGGCAATGATGAAGGAATTTAAAGAATTCGCGATGAAGGGAAATGTGGTCGATCTGGCGGTCGGCGTGATCATCGGCGGCGCGTTCGGCAAGATCGTCGATTCGCTGGTGGCTGACATCATCATGCCGCCGATCGGCAAGCTGTTTGGCGGCCTGGATTTCGCCAACTACTACATTCCGCTGAATGGCCAGGCTGCCGAGCTGAGCCTGGTGGAAGCGAAGAAACTGGGCGCCGTGTTCGCTTACGGGAATTTTGCTACTATCCTGCTGAACTTTATCATCCTGGCGTTTGTGATCTTCCAGATGGTGCGGCTGATGAACAAGGCGCGCACGCTGGGCCACAAGCAGGAAGAAGCTGCCGCCGCGTCGGCGCCGCCACCGCCACCACCAGAAGATATCGTGCTGCTGCGCGAAATTCGCGACTCTCTCAAAAAATAAAGGACCGCCGCCTTCGGGGCGGCAGGTTGGACTGCGATGCGACGACTCTGGTTATTGTTTGCGCAAACGGTGACCGTCGTATTGGCACTGTATTTCGTTTACACGGCGGTTGGCCGTGAGCGCCCGGCGCCGGTGCGGGTGCAGCAAATGGGCAGCACCGATCATCCGGCGGCGATGCTGGAGGCCGGGCCATCCAAGCCGCCGGCCTCGGCTGGCGGCTCGTACCGTGCGGCGGCCGCGCGCGCCATGCCGGCGGTGGTCAACATCATCACCAGCAAGAAGCCCAAGCGCGGCAAGCATCCGCTGCTGCGCGATCCCTTTTTCAAGAAGTTTTTCGGCGAGCGCGAAGATGGCGACGACGAGGATTCCAGCCTTGGCTCGGGCGTGATCGTCTCGGCCCAGGGCTACATCCTGACCAACAACCACGTGGTGGAAGCGGCCGATGAAATCGAGGTGGTGCTGACCGATGGCCGCAAGGCAGCCGCCAAGCTGGTCGGCACCGATCCGGAAACCGACCTTGCGGTGATCAAGATCACGCTGGAAAAGCTGCCGGTGATCGTGCTGGGTCAGGCCGAGCAGGCGCAGGTGGGGGATGTGGTGCTGGCCATCGGCAATCCCTTCGGCGTCGGACAGACGGTGACCATGGGCATTATCTCCGCGCTGGGCCGCAACAATCTGCACATCAACCATTTCGAGAACTTCATTCAGACCGACGCGGCGATCAACTTCGGCAACTCGGGTGGCGCGCTGGTCGACGCCAGCGGCAATCTGCTGGGCATCAACTCGGCGATTTATTCGCAGAGTGGCGGCTCGGTAGGGATTGGCTTTGCGATTCCGGTGTCGACCGCGAAAAACGTCATGGAAGCCATCATCAAGACCGGCCATGTGGTGCGCGGCTGGATCGGCGTGGAAAGCCAGGAAATCACGCCTGAGCTGGCGGCCAGCTTCGGCCTGCAACGCCAGAGCGGCGCCATCATTGCCGGTGTGGTGCGACATGGCCCGGCCGACAAGGGCGGCATCAAGCCGGGCGATATCCTGCTCTCGGTGGATGGCAAGCCGGTGGCCGACACCAATAGCATGCTGAACCTGATCGCCCAGCTGGTGCCGGGCGAAAAAGCTAAAATGACGCTGCTGCGTAAAAACAAGGAAATGACGCTAGACGTCGCGGTCGGCAAGCGGCCGGCCAATCAGAAATAAGGAAACCCATGCATCTGCGTGACCTGACCCAGTACCTGCGGGAGCTGGAGGAAAACAATAACCGTCCATGGTTCATCATGAACAAGCCGCGCTACGACATCCTGCGCGAAGAATTCCTGCAAGTGGTGACGCAGATGATTGCCGAGCTGGGCAAGTTTGACCCGCAGGTCAAGTTCAGCAATCCGAAGAAAGCCATGTTCCGCATCAACCGCGATGTGCGCTTTGCGCATGACAAGCGGCCGTACAAGACGCGCTTCTCGGCCGCCGTGGCGCCCAACGATATGCGCCGCCCGAGCAAGGCTGGCGGCCCGACCTACTATATGCAGATCGACGGCACCGGCAAGATGCTGTTTGGCGCCGGCGAATACATGCCGCCGCCGCACCGCCTGAAAGCGCTGCGCCAGCATATGGTCGACGACGCGGCCGGCTTCAGCAAGGTGCTGAAGAACAAGAAACTGGTGGCCACTTACGGCGACATCCAGAACGAAGGCAAGCTGATGCGTCCGCCCAAGGGCTTTGATCCGGAGCACGAGCACATCGAATACATCAAGCTGAAGAGCTTCTTCATCTGGACCGAGATTGCGCTGCCGCTGAACCAGCCGGAAAAGCTGGTGCCTATCCTGGCCGCCGGCCTGAAAGACGCCTACCCGCTGGTGCAGTGGATGCGCGAAGCCAAATCGGAAGAACCCGAAGCATAAACCCCGGAGTTTATTCGCCGCGCGGGTCGCGGGAGAGCAGGCGGGCCACCATCGCTTGCGGCTGGTCGCCGTCGAATAGCACGCCGGCCACGGCGTTGGTGATCGGCATGTCGACACCCAGCTTGCCGGCCAGCTCGCGCACGGCCTTGGCGCAGGGCACACCTTCGGCCACGTGGCCCAGCTCCTGTACGATCACGTCCAGCGCCTTGCCTTGCGCCAGGCCGAGGCCCACGCGGCGATTGCGCGACAGGTCGCCGGTGCAGGTCAGAATCAGGTCGCCCATACCGGTCAGGCCCATGAAGGTTTCATTTTTCCCGCCCAGGGCCACGCCCAGGCGGGTGATCTCGGCCAGGCCACGGGTGATCAGCGCGGCGCGCGCGTTCAGGCCGAGGCCGAGCCCATCGGCGGCGCCGGTGGCGATGGCCAGCACGTTTTTCACCGCGCCACCGACTTCCACCCCGACCAGGTCTTCGCTCGAATACACGCGCATATTGCCGCCGTGCGCGGTTTCCACCACGCAGGCGCGCAGTTCGGCCGAATCGGAGGCGATGGTCAGTGCGCAAGGCAGCCCCTTGGCCACTTCCTGCGCGAACGACGGACCGGACAAGGCGCCGCCGGCCACCGCATCGTCGCCCAGCACTTCACGCACGATCTGATGCGGCAGCAGGCCGGTGTCGTATTCGAAGCCCTTGCACAGCCAGACGATGTTG
This sequence comes from Duganella sp. sic0402, assembly GCF_019219065.1. Lineage (GTDB taxonomy): Bacteria > Pseudomonadota > Gammaproteobacteria > Burkholderiales > Burkholderiaceae_D > Rugamonas. The sequence goes on from NZ_JAHUWK010000011.1 coordinate 156,124, forward strand.
GGAATCTGGCGGCCTTTCAACTGGCCCAGCAGCGGACGCAGGCCGGCCACCGGGCAGGCTGCGATCAGCAGGCCGCCCGGCTCGGCCACATGGGCCAGCGCGGCGTCGAAATCGGCCGCCACTTGCAGGCGCTCGGGGAAGGTGTAGCCGGGCAGGTAGCTGCTTTCGCGGGCCGTGCGCATGGTTTCCAGCGCGGCGCTGTTGCGGCCCCACAGCAGTACCTCGTGGCGCTGCGCCAGCGCCATGGCCACGGCGGTGCCCCAGGCGCCTGCGCCGAGCACGCTCACCTTGCGGGCGGCGCCCGCATGTTTGCTAGTTTTTTCTTGCATGGGATCTCATTCGGCGCGCAGGGAGGGCGCCGCTACGGCAATTATATGCCCCAGACCTCGGTTTGTTTGACGAAACCGACCAGGCCGTCGCGGTGACGCACCTTGATCCAGCCGCCGGCCACCGATTCGCTCAGTTCCAGCAGCACGCCCTTGTCAGCGGTGAACACCGCAGTCGCGGCGTCATCCGGCGTGGCGCGGATTTTCAGATTGGCGGCCTTGACGATGACGTTGCGCTTGGCGCTCAGGCCCTTGGCCTCGGTCCACGCCAGCTCGCCGTTCATGTCGCGCACCTTGAGCCATTCGCCATAGGCCAGCACCACTTCCAGTGGCGCGCCGCGCGGTACGACGAACAGCTTGCCCCCTTTGGTGGACGGCGCGTCGTACAGGATCACGGGCGCGGCGCCGACCGATTTGAAGTCGTATGCCTGGCTGCCGGCAGCGGCCAGCATCATGGTCAGAGCAGCGATCAAACGGGGAAATGTCATGGCTTACCTTGAGAGGATGAAACTGCCGCCGGACACTTGTCCGGCAGCGTCTTGTTGCTTGGGTATTGCTTAGTGGGTCGCGTCAGCGGCTGGGGCAGCGGCGGCTGCTTCAGCGATCGCTTGCTGACGCTGCTGGTAGAACACTTCGAAGTTGATCTCAGCCAGGTGCACTGGTGGGAAACCGGCACGGGTGATCACGTCAGCGATGTTCGAACGCAGGTATGGGTAAACAATGTTCGGGCAGCCGATGCCCAGCAGTGGGTCCAGCTGGTCTTCCGGAATATTGCGGGCTTCGAAGATGCCGGCTTGTTTGCCTTCTACCAGGAACGCCACTTTGTCTTTGACTTTGGCGGTCACGGTGATGGTCACGGTCGATTCGAAGATGCCGTCAGCCAGTGGCTCGGCGCCAACGTCCAGCGCTACTTCGATGGTCGGGGCTTCCTGTTCCAGGAAGATCGCCGGCGAATTAGGTTGCTCCAGCGACAGATCTTTCAGGTAGACGCGTTGGATTTGGAATACTGGTTGCAGATTTTCTTCAGACATGGAACGCTTTCGTTATAGTTTCAATGATGTTTGCTTGGTATAGCTAGAAAACAGCTCAAATCAAACGCGAGGGCAATTGTATCAAAACCATTATGGTTTCAAAGGATTTCCCGCCCTGCGTTGTATTATGAGGTCCATTAGCCATTTAACAAGGGGGACAATCCGCCCGCTTGATCCAGCGCATACAAGTCATCGAAACCGCCGACGTGGGTGTCGCCGATGTAGATTTGTGGCACGGTGCGGCGACCAGTCTTTTGCATCATCGTCATGCGTTGTTCCGGGTCCAGGTCGACGCGGATTTTTTTCAGGCCAGTCACACCCTTGGATTCCAGCAGGCGCTCGGCGCGCGTGCAGTATGGGCAGACGGCGGTGGTGTACATAATCACTTCGGCAGTCATGATGAGCTCCTTATTTAGCCACTGGCAGGCCAGCTTTTTGCCAGGCAGCAATGCCGCCTTCCAGGTTGACCACATCGGCAAAGCCCGCTTTGCCCAGTTTGGCGGCAGCGGACGAAGCGCGCGCATCGCTCTTGCCGACGACGATCACGCTGCGGTTTTTGAACTTGTCCAGTTCGCCGATACGCTTGTCGAGGTCGGCCAGCGGGATGTTCTTGGCCTCAGGCAAGTGGCCATCAGCATAATCCTTGGCATCGCGTACATCCAAGATGGTGGCTTTACCGCGATTTATCAACATGGTGATATCTTGCGGGCTGCCACGTTTGCCGCGCACGGTCAGGGCCGGCCACAGCAGGGCGCCAGCGGAAACCAGTACGATGGCGATCAAAAAAATATTGTCAATGAAGAATTTCACAGGAATCCAATGGTTGAACTTAATCTGCGCATTATAAAATAGAAGCTGTTAGAAGTTCTTACTACCGGTTTTCCACCTTTTCTTGAAAAGATAGTCCTCTATGTACAAAATCGTTTTCATGCGCCATGGCGAATCCACCTGGAACCTGTCGAACCGCTTCACCGGCTGGACCGATGTTGACCTGACCGAAAAAGGCATCAATGAGGCCAAGCAGGCCGGCAAGCTGCTGAAGGACGGCGGCTTCACTTTCGACCTGGCTTACACCTCGGTGCTGAAGCGCGCGGTGCGCACGCTGTGGCTGGCGCTGGACGAGATGGACGCGATGTATTTGCCGATCAAGAACGACTGGCGCCTGAACGAGCGCCACTACGGCGCGCTGCAAGGCCTGGACAAGGGCGAAACCGCCGCCAAGTACGGCGACGAGCAAGTGCTCGTTTGGCGCCGCAGCTACGACACCCCGCCGCCAGCGCTGGAAGCGTCGGACGAGCGCGCCTCGTTCAACGATCCGCGCTACGCCGGCCTGTCGAAACAACAGATTCCGCTGACCGAGTGCCTGAAAGACACCGTGGCGCGCGTGGTGCCGGTATGGGATGAGGAAATCGCCCCGGCCATCAAGGCTGGCAAGAAAATCATCATTTCGGCCCACGGCAACAGCCTGCGCGCGCTGATCAAGATGCTGGACGGCATCAGCGACAGCGATATCGTCGGCCTCAACATTCCTAACGGCACGCCGCTGGTCTACGAGCTGGACGAGAACCTGAAACCGATCCGTCACTACTACCTGGGTGACGCCGACGCCATCGCCGCCGCGCAAGCCGCCGTGGCTAACCAGGGTAAGGCCAAGTAGTTGTCTTCTTCGCACCGCCACCTAGCAGCGTTGCTGCTGATGCTGTCGATCGGCGCTGCCGGAGCCACTTCGGCCGCGCCGTTCGGCAAGACCACCGAGCGCAGCAAGCAGAAAGCGGCGGCCGAGGCTGAGCGCGCCGGCTTGCAGCAAAAATTGTCGGCGCTGAAAAAAGACATCAGCAAGACCGAAAGTGCCAAGGACGACGCGGCCGATACACTGTCCGAGTCGGAACAGGCGATTTCCGACGCCAACCGCGCGCTGCGTGACCTGCAGCAGGAGCAGGGCGACACCAACGTCAAGCTGAAACAGCTGTCGGCCGAGCACGACCGGCTGGCCGCTACCGTCGAGCAGCAGAAACAGCAGCTGTCCAAGCTGCTGCGCGAGCAATACGTGGCCGGCAACGAAGACCGCATCAAGCTGCTGCTGTCCGGCGACAATCCCAACCGCATCAACCGCGAGCTGCAAATGCTGGCCTACGTCTCGCAGGCGCAGGCGCGGCTGCTGGAAGCGCTGCGCGCCAACCTGAAGGCCGTCGAGGTCAACCAGGAGCAGGCGCAGAACGCCAAGGATGAGCTGGAAGAAATCGCCCAGGAGCAGCTGCAACAAAAAGCCAAGCTGGAGCAGGAGAAAGGCCGCCGCGCCGCCTTGCTGTCCAGCTTGTCGAAGAAACTGGTCAGCCAGCGCAAGGAAGCGGGCAATCTGGAAAAAGATGAGCAGCGCATGGCCGGCCTGGTCGACAAGCTGAATAAGCTGATCGCCGAACAAGCAGCAGCCGCCGCGGCTGAGAAGAAACGCCAGGAACAGCTGGCGGCCGCGCGCGCCGCCAAAGCCAAGGCAGACGCCGAGGCGCGCGCACTGGCCAAGGCCAAGGCTGCCGCCGAAGCCGAGCGCAAGCGCCTGGCCAACAATAGCAAGTCCGGCACCATCAAGCCGGCGCAGCCGAATCCGGCCGATGCCATCGACAGCGACGAGCCGCCCAAGGTGGCCGCCGTCAAGCCGGCCCCTGCGCCAGTCGACAATACGCCGCCGGCCAAGCCGGCTGACATCGCACTGGCACCAGTCGCGCCGGCTGGCGCCTTTGCCGCGCTGAAGGGCCAGCTGCGTTCGCCGGTGGCAGGCAAGGTTACCGCCAAGTATGGTTCCCGCCGCGGCGAGGGCCCGACCTGGAAAGGCGTATTCATCCGCGCCAGCGAGGGCACCGAGGTGCACGCCGTGGCCACCGGACGGGTGGTGCTGGCCGAGTGGATGCGCGGCTTTGGCAACCTGATTATCATCGACCACGGCGGCCAGTATTTAAGTTTGTATGCCAATAACGAGTCCCTGTTCAAGCGCCCGGGCGACACCGTCAAGCCTGGCGAGGTCATCTCCAGCGTCGGCAACACCGGCAGTAGTGAAGATTCGGGGCTATACTTCGAACTTCGCCATCAGGGCGCGACATTCGATCCGGCTGGCTGGGTCAAGTTTTAAGGATCGCGGGAAAACATGCGCAACAACGTCAAGAGCATCGGCCTGATCGGCCTCGGTATGGTGGCTGGTGTGGCCGCTTCGTTCCAGTTTTCCGCCATTGCGCAAAAGGTCACGGCAGCGCCGCTGCCGCTGGAGGAACTGCGCCAGCTGTCCGACGTGTTTGGCCTGATCAAGAGCGATTACGTCGAAACCGTCGATGACAAAAAGCTGCTGACCGAAGCCATTTCCGGCATGGTGTCCTCGCTCGACCCGCACTCGGTCTACCTGGACAAGAAAGCCTTCCGCGAAATGCGCGAGACGGTGGCCGGCAAGTTTGTCGGCATCGGCGTGGAAGTGGGACTGGAAGAGGGCTATATCAAGGTGGTGTCGCCGATCGAGGACACGCCAGCTTTCAAAGCCGGCATCAAGGCCGGCGACCTGATTACCCGCATCGATGGCACGCTGATCAAGGGCATGTCGCTGGACGAGTCGGTGAAGAAGATGCGCGGCGAGCCGCGCTCCAAGGTCAGTGTCACCATCAGCCGCAAGGACGAGGACAAGCCGCTGGTGTTCAACATCACGCGCGAGGAAATCCGCGTGCAAAGCGTCAAGGCCAAGATCGTTGAGCCGGGCTATGCGTGGCTGCGCATCTCGCAGTTCCAGGAGCCGACCGTCGACGACATGGCCAAGAAAGTCGCCGCGCTGTACCAGCAGGATCCGCATATCAAAGGGCTGGTGCTGGACCTGCGCAACGATCCGGGTGGCGTGGTGCCGGGCGCGATTGGCGTGTCGGCCGCCTTCCTGCCCAAGGACTCGGTGATCGTCTCCACTAATGGCCAGTTGCTGACCTCCAAGGAGACGTTCTACGGCCGCCAGGAGTTCTATGCGCCGCGCGCCAAGGCCGACCCGCTGGCCAAGCTGCCGGCCGCGCTGAAGGATGTGCCGATGGTGGTGCTGGTGAACGCCGGTTCGGCCTCGGCCTCGGAAATCGTCGCTGGCGCTTTACAAGACTACAAGCGCGCCACCATCATGGGCCAGCAGACCTTCGGCAAAGGCTCGGTGCAGACGCTGCGCCAGCTGACCGCCGATACCGCCGTCAAGCTGACCACCGCCCGCTACTACACGCCGAAGAACCGCGCCATTCAGGCGCGCGGCATCACGCCGGACCTGCTGGTCGATGAAACCGCCGAAGGTGATGGCCTGAACCGCCTGCGCGTGCGCGAAGCGGACCTGCAAAAACACCTGGGCAACGACAAAGATCCGCAGGGCGAAGCCAAGCGCGACGCGCTGGAAGATGAACAGCGCATTGCCGCGCTGGCGAAGAAATACAAGCCGGTGGAATTCGGCTCCAAGGACGACTTCCAGCTGGCGCAGGCGCTGAACCACTTCAAGGGCTTGCCGGTGCAGCTGTCGAAAGCGGATGCCAAGGCGGAAGCCAAGCCGGCCAACGATGTCGGCGAGAGCAAGCCGGACACGCAGCCCAAGCCCGAAACGCCGCTGAAGCCCGACACCAAATCCAAATAACGCCACGCGCGCCGACGCCGCATAGAGAAGATGGACGACTCACAACTGCTGCGCTATTCGCGCCACATCCTGCTTGACGAAATCGGCATTGAGGGCCAGCAAAAGCTGCTGGCCGCGCATGCGCTGGTGATCGGCGCCGGCGGCCTCGGTTCGCCGGCCGCCATGTACCTGGCCTCGGCCGGCGTCGGCCACATCACGCTGGTCGACGACGACACGGTCGACCTGACCAACCTGCAGCGCCAGATCGCGCACACCACGGCACGCGTCGGCCAGCCCAAGGCTGAATCGGCGCGCATCACGCTGCAACAGATCAATCCCGATAGCACCGTCACCGCGCTTGCCGAGCGAGCCGATGACGCGCGCCTTGCGCAACTGGTGGCGGCTGCCGATGTGGTGCTGGACTGTACCGACAATTTCGCCACGCGCCACGCCGTCAACCGCGCCTGCGTGGCTGCCGGCAAGCCGCTGGTGTCCGGCGCAGTGATCCGCTTCGACGGCCAGATCAGCGTGTTCGATCCGCGTAGCGGAGATCAGCCTTGCTACTCCTGCCTGTTCCCGCAGGACCAAAAATTTGAAGATGTGGCGTGTTCCACCATGGGGGTGTTCGCGCCGCTGGTGGGCGTGGTCGGCGCCATGCAGGCCGCGGAAGCGCTGAAGCTGCTGATGGGCGTGGGCCGCTCGCTGTCCGGACGGCTGATGATGCTGGATGGCTTGCACATGGAGTGGACCAGCATCGGTGTCGGCCGCAACGGCGCTTGCCCGGTGTGCGCGGATACAGCGCACGCCGTATCGAAGCGAGCGCCCGCAAGCGCAATTAAGGCGTAAGGTCTTGTAAAGAAACTGTCATATTAAGCAGTCATTAAGCGCCAAAGCAGATAAATTAGGCCTAAAAGTCGCCATGGCCAGCATTCCGCCTTATACTCTGCACTCATTTTTATTTGTTGCTTATCCGTTGCCAAATTATGAAAAAGCTTAACCTTCACCGCCGTGCCGTCCAACGTTTGCAGCGCGGCTTTACGCTGATCGAAATCATGGTGGTGGTGGTGATCATGGGCGTGCTGGCTGCGCTGGTGGTGCCCAAGCTGCTGAACCGTGCCGGTGAATCGAAGATCGCCGCCGCCAAGGTCGACATCGCGACCATCATGCAGGCGCTGAAACTGTACAAGCTGGATAACCAGCGCTACCCGACCACCGAACAGGGCCTGCAGGCGCTGATCGAGAAGCCAACCGGCGGCCCGGCCGCCAACGGCTGGAAGGCCGGCGGCTATGTCGAGAAGATGCCGCGCGACCCTTGGGGCAACCCCTACCAATACCTGTCGCCTGGCATCAAGGGCGAGATCGATGTGTTCTCCTACGGCGCCGACGGCCAGCCGGGTGGCACCGGCGATGACGCCGACATCGGTTCCTGGGATAACTGACCGCTGACGGGAGCAGGCATCATGGGCGCGGGCCAGCGTGGCTTCACGCTGATCGAACTGCTGGTGGTGATGGTCATCCTGGGCATCACGCTGGGAGTGGTGTCGCTCAGCGCCGCGCCCAGCCAGAAACAATCGCTGGAGCAGGACGCCAAGCGCATCGCGCTGCTGCTGCAACTGGCGCGCGACGAAGCCATCGTCCGCAACCGCTTGATCGCCTTCGAAGCCGGCAGCGACAGCTACCGTTTCATGGTCCGCAACGACAACCGCGAGTGGGAGCAGGTGGTGCAGGATGACTTGTTGCGCGAGCGTGAATTCAAGCGCGCGCCGGTGACGCTGATGCTGGAACCGCAGCCGGCGGTGCAGGACGGTGCAATGCGCATCATCTTTGGGCGCGAGCCGGTCGACAAGCCGTTTGTGCTGACCATGGCCGCCGACGACGGCAACCGGGTTGTCATCCGCGCCGACGGTATCGGCCATTTCACGGTGGACTAGTATGCGCCGCACGTCCTCCCAAGGTTTCACCATGCTGGAAGTGCTGGTCGCGCTGATGATTGTCGCCACCGCGCTGATCGCATCGCTACGCGCGGTCGGCAGCCTGACCTCCAATAGCGACGGCCTGCGCGCCAATATGATGGCCACCTGGTCGGCCGAGAACCGGCTGGTGCAGCTGCGCCTGTCGCGCGTCTTTCCTTCAATCGGCAAAACCACCTTCGAATGCCCGCAGGGCGAGCTGCAACTGATGTGCGAGGAGGAAGTCATCGCCAGCCCGAATCCGCGCTTCCGCCGGGTGGAGGTCAGTGTGTATGAAGCCAGTCATCCGGAGCGCCGGATTATCAAGCTGGTGCAACTGGTGCTGAATTCATGACGGCGCATGGTAAAAAGACGCGCGGCTTCACGCTGATCGAACTGCTGCTGGCGATCTTCATCCTGGCGATGATGGCGGTGCTGGGCTGGCGCGGCCTGGATAGCATTGTCCGCTCGCGTGGCACGCTGACTGCCGAGATGGACCAGACGCGCGGCCTGCAACTGGCCTTCGCGCAGATGCAGAGCGATTGCGCCCACATGGCCAACAACACGCTGCTGCGCAGCCGCGCCTTCCTGCAGGCCGAAGACAACCGCATCACGCTGGTGCGCATGGTGCTGGCCGAGAATCAGCCGACCCGCTTGCAGGTGGTGTCTTACCGCGTCAACGCGGACGGCGTGCTGACGCGGCGCGAGTCCGCCGCCACGCGCGAACTCGCGCAACTGGACAATCTGTGGCAGGCGGCGCTGAGCGATGTGGACACCAATACCTCGGTGGCGCTGCAAGCGAATGTGCAGAATATGGTGATGCGCCTGTGGGTGCCGGGCCCGAATGCCGGCCCGGTCCAGAACGCGGCCAATGCCGGCGGCTGGCGCCAGGCTGCTGGTGTGTCGACTGCAGGCGGCGTGCCCGCGCCGACCGGGCTGGAAGTGTCACTGTCGTTGCAAGGACAGCAAATCCCGATGGTCAAGGCTTTCCTGCTGGGGGCACTGTGAAGCTGCAACGGCAAAAAGGCGTCGCCATCGTAACCGCGCTGCTGCTCAGCACTCTGGCGGTGACCATCGTCACCAGCCTGTTCTGGTTACAGCAGGTGCAGGTGCGCTCGATGGAGAACCAGCGCCTGCAACTGCAAACGCGCTGGATCTTGCGCGGCGCGCTGGACCTGAGCCGCTTGATACTCAACCAGGATTTTCTGGACTCGCCTAATTACACGCAGCTGAACGGCGTGTGGGCCACGCCGCTGGAAGAAACGCGGCTGGACGATTATGTTGAGCGCGAGCGCTTGCAAGGTGAAAGTTTTGACGCCACGCTGGCGGGCCGCATGGTCGACGCCCAGTCGCGCTACAATCTTGGCAATCTGGCCAATGGCAAGATGGTGAATACCGCTGAGCGGGAGGTGTTTGAGCGCCTGCTGACCAATCTGCGCCTGGATTCCGGCCTGGCACAGAGCGTGGCGAATATGGTGGCGCAGTCGAACGCGTTGCAGGTGCCGCAACAGCCGCAGCAGGGCGGCAACAACGAGCCGATGGGACTGGTGCGGGTGGAGGATCTGCTGGCGGTGAGCGGCTTTACGCCGCAGGCCATTGAGCAGCTGCGGGATTATGTGATTGTGCTGCCGCCCGGCCGCAAGGTCGGGGTGAATGTGAACACCGCGCCGGCCGAGCTGTTGTCGGCGCTGGTGCCGGGGCTGTCGCTGTCGGATGCGGCGGCCATGGTCAGCGCGCGCAAGACGGTGTACTACCTGGACAAGGCCCGCTTCACCGCCTTGCAGCAGGTGAGTAACAAGCCGATTGGGGCGGAATGGAGCGTGCGTAGCGATTACTTCCTGGCCTACAGCCGGGTGAGGCTGGACCGCGCCACGCTGGAGTCGCAGTCGCTGCTGGTGCGGGAGGCCAATCTGCCGATCACCAGAGTGGAATGGATACGGGAATACTAGAACGGCGATGAACGAAAGCGAGATCCTTTGACTACATTATTTATCCGCTATCCGGCCAAGGCCAGCATCGACAGCGGCGCGGCGCAGACCTGTCCGTTTGCGCTGGTGGGCGACGGCGGCAACCTGTTGCAGCAAGGCGCTTCGCCGCTGGGCAATCTGGGCGCCATGGTGGTCTCGGCACGCCGCGTCACGCTGTTGCTGGCCGCCTCCGATGTCACGCTGTTGCGGGTCAAGGCGCCGCCGCTGTCGGCCGCCAAGCTGAAGGCCGCCTTGCCCGCGCTGGTGGAAGAACATGTGCTGGGCGATCCGGCCGACTGCGTGCTGGCTGCCGGCGCCGCCGATGATGAAGGCGTGCGCACCGTCGCCGTGGTGCAGCGCGCCTGGCTGGAAGTGCTGGTCAAGGCGCTGATCGCGCAGGGCGCGCAGGCGGTGTCTGTGGTGCCGTCGCAGCTGTGCCTGCCGTTCCAGCCGGGCGCCGTGTCGGCCGCGCTGGTACCGGGCGACGCCGGTTACGACCTGGTGATGCGCCAGTCGCAGTTTGAAGGCCTGGGCATGACGCTGCCGGCGCAGCCGCAGGCCGCGCTGCAGACGTTGCGTGCGCTGGCCGGTGAGCAGCCGGTCACGCTGTATGTCTCGGCCGCGCAGAAGGCGCAATTCGCCGCGCCGGCCCTGGAAATCCCGCACCTGACGCTGGAAGAGGACCACTGGGCGCACTGGGTGGCGGCGGCGCGCGGTGCTGGCCTGGACCTGGCGCCGGCGGTGGGCGACCACGGCGCATCGGCGCGCGCATGGCAGCGCTGGCGCTGGCCGCTGCGCATCGGCGCGCTGGCGCTGCTGATCAATGTGGTGGGCATGAATATCGAATGGATGCGTCTCAAGGGCGAAGCCAGGGCAGTGGTGCAATCGATGGCGCAGACTTTCAAGTCGGTGTATCCGAACGAACCGCTGGTGGCGGCGCCGCAGGACCAGATGCGCCGCAACATCCGCCTGGCCAAGGCAAATAGCGGCGAAGCTGGCGGCGACGAATTCGTCACGCTGAGTGCAGCCTTCGGTGAAGCGCTCAGCGTGTTGCCGCGCAAGGACATCATCGCCACGCTGGAATACAAGGACCACGCGCTGCTGGTCAAGGTCAAGCCGAATATGGTGGATGCGGCGGCGGTGCAGCAGCTGCGCGATGCGCTGGCCAGCCGCAAGCTGGGCATGCAGGAACCCACGCCGGGCAGCTGGAAAATCGCGCCTGCCGCCGCTGGAGCAAAATCATGAGCAAACAGAATCCCATCGAAACGCTGCGCGCGCGCGCCACTGCCTTCTGGCAGGTGCGCACCGAGCAGGAACGCAAGCTGCTGCGCATCGGCGGCGTGGTGGTCGGACTGGGGCTGTTTTACAGCTTGCTGGTTGATCCCGCGCTGACCGGCCGCGCCCAGTTGCACAAGGAACTGCCGCAGCTGCATCAGCAGGCGGCCGAGATGCAGGTGATGGCGCGCGAAGCGCAGGCACTGAAAGGCCAGAACAATATCGCGCCGACGCCGATGACGCGCGATAACCTGAGCGCCGGCCTGGCCGCGCGCGGCCTCACGCCGCAATCGCTCAACGTCACCGGCGAATACGCCAAGCTGGCCTTCAACGGCGTGCAGTACGCAGGCGTGGTGGCCTGGCTGGATGCGGTGCGCACCGAAAGCCGCATCAATGTGGTGGACGCCAGCTTTACCGCGCAGGACACGGCGGGCGTGGTCAACGCCACGCTGACGCTGCGCCAGGGAGCCCGATGAAACGCGCCTTGTTATGGCTGCTGACGATCGCGCTGACGATGGTCATCACGCTGCTGGTGTTTTTCCCGGCGGCGTGGCTGGGCTCCATGGTCGAGCAGCGCACCGGCGGGCGTTTGACGCTGGGGGATGCGCAAGGTACGCTGTGGCGTGGTTCGGCCTTTATCGGCGGTGCGGCGGGCAATAACAGCCCGGTCACGCCGCTGCTGCCGGGGCGCTTCAGCTGGAAGATTTCGCCGCTGGCGCTGTTCGGCATGGTCGACCTGCAACTGGAGAATCCGCAAGCGCTGGCGCAGCCGGTGACCTTCCATGGCGGCTGGTCGCAATGGCAACTGAGTCCATCGGCGCTGCTGCTGCCGGCCGAAGGCTTGTCCGGCCTGGGCGCGCCACTGAACACCATCGCGCCCAACGGCAGCATGCGTTTGTCGTGGACGCGGCTGGAGCTGGCGCTGGCCAACCGCCAGCTCAGCATCAACGGCCGCACCACGCTGGAGATGAGCGACATGGCCTCGCGCCTGTCCTCGACCCGGCCACTGGGCAGCTACGCGCTGGCGCTGGACTGGAAAGACCAGCAGGCGCAGTTGACGCTCAGCTCCGTCAAGGGGCCGCTGCTGCTGAGTGGACGCGGCAGCTTGATCAACGGCCGCCTGCAGTTTTCCGGGCAGGCCGAGGCAGCACAAGGATACGAAGAGACGCTGGCCAATCTGTTGAATTTGCTGGGCCAGCGCAAGCCGGGTAGTGACCGTAACGTGATCGCTTTAGAGTTCCATTAAAGATAAAGTTCAGACTATGAAAAACCAGTCCGTTAGCAAAACCAATCTCCCTGCGCTGCGCCGCCTGAGCGCGGGTGCGATGCTGTGCTGCGCGATCAGCGCCGCGCCGACCGCCGCGCTGCTGATGCCTGCGCTGGCGCACGCCGCCGCGGACGACGCCGCGCTGAACTTTGTCGGCGCCGATATCGAATCGGTGATCAAGGCCGTCGGCCACTACACCAACATCACCTTCGTCATCGATCCGCGCGTCAAAGGCACGCTGACGGTGGTGTCGGAAAAACCGGTGACCAAGTCGCAGGCCTTCAGCCTGCTGACCTCCGCGCTGCGCCTGCAAGGCTTTGCGGTGGTCAGCGGCGACGGCTTCGCCAAGGTGGTGCCGGAAGCGGACGCCAAGCTGCAGGCCAGCCCGACCCAGGTTGGCGCATCGCAGGCCTCGGCCAAGGGCGACCAGATCGTCAGCCAGATCTTCCATCTGAATTATGAGTCTGCCAACAATGTGGTGGCGGTGCTGCGTCCGCTGATCTCGCCGAACAACACCATCAACGCCAATCCCGGCAATAACAGCGTGGTGGTGACCGACTACGCCGACAACGTCAAGCGCCTGGCGAAAATCGTCGCCGCGCTGGACGCGCCGGCCGTCGCCGACCTGGACGTGATCCCGGTGCGCTACGCCATCGCCAGCGACCTGGCGGCGATGATCAACAAGCTGATGGACTCCGGCGGCGGCGCTGCCGATGCGGGCAAGGTCAGCGTGCTGGCCGATCCGCGCACCAATTCACTGATACTGCGCGCGCCATCGGCCGCGCGCTCCAACCTGGCCAAGTCGCTGATCGCCAAGCTGGATCAGCCTACCCAGGAACTGGGCAATGTGCACGTGGTCTACCTGAAGAACGCGGAAGCGACCAAGCTGGCGCAGACGCTGCGTTCGGTGGTGTCGGGCGAGAGTTCGCAGCAGAGCGGCGGTACTGGCGGCAATACGCAGAACAGCAATAACGGCCTGGGTAACACCGGCATGAATAACAGCAGCAATAACAACAACTCAGGCAGCGGTAGTTCGACCGGCGGCAACTCCGGCCCAAGCAATCCTTTGCTGACCGGCTCCGGCAGTTCGCAGCAGAACAGCGGCAGCGGCGCCGGCGGCTATATCCAGGCCGACGCCACCACCAACACGCTGATCATCACCGCGCCAGAATCGGTGTACCGCAACCTGCGCGCCGTGATCGACCAGCTGGACGTGCGCCGCGCGCAGGTCTATATCGAATCACTGATCGTCGAAGTCACCTCCGACAAGGCGTCGGAATTCGGCGTGCAGTGGGTGGGCGCGACCGGCAGCGACAGCAGCAAGTACCGCCTGGGCGGCCTGCAATCGTTCACCACCAGCGGCACCGATGGCGCGCTGACCTCGATCTACGCCAACAAGACTGTGCCGAGCAACGGCCTGACGGTCGGCCTGTTCAAGCAGGTCAGCGGCGCGCTGGGCCTGGGTGCGGTGGCGCATGCGCTGGAATCGGACGGCAACGCCAATATCCTGTCGACGCCGAATATGGTCACGCTGGACAACGAACTGGCCACCATCCGCGTCGGCCAGAACGTGCCTATCCTGACCGGCCAGTTCACCACCACCTCCGGCACCAACAGCAATCCGTTCCAGACCATCGACCGCAAGGACGTCGGCCTGACGCTGAAAGTGCGCCCGCAGATTTCCGAAGGCGGCACCATCAAGCTGGCGATCTACCACGAGACCTCCAGTGTGGATAAATCGACGCTGACCGCCGCTTCCGGCATCACGCTGAACAACCGCGTGATTGAGAACAATGTGATCGCCGACGATGGCCAGATCGTGGTGCTGGGCGGCCTGATCGAAGACACCGAAGGCGATGGCGTCGACCGCGTGCCGGGCCTGGGCAGCATTCCGGTGCTGGGCAATCTGTTCAAGTCGCAATCGCGCACCCGCAAGAAGACCAACCTGATGGTGTTCCTGCGCCCGGTGGTGATCCGCAGCAAGGAGCAGAGCACCAGCCTGGCCACCGACCGCTACGACTACATGCGCGGCCAGCAGCAAGCCATCCTGCCGCCGGACAGCGCGCTGGTGAAAGACCTGGGCCAGCCGATGCTGCCGCAGTTGCAGAACGGCGCACCAATCAGCGGCGGCGCAGTGGCCGCGCCAGTGCCGCCAGCCCCGGTGCCGGCCCGCATGCCGGGCGGCGCCAATATCCAGCCAGCGCAGCCGGTGCAGCAGTGATATGAGTAATCTGCTTCCTTACGCCTTCGCCCGCGATTTCGTGGTGCTGGCCCAGCCCAGCGACGATGCCGAAAACACCGTCGAGGTGCTGGTGTGCGGCGCCACCGCGCCGGCCGCCATCGCCGAGGTATCGCGCCGCTTCGGCCGCATCCAGTTGAAGAACATGACGCGCGCCGATCTGGAAACCGCCATCGCGGCAGCTTATGCCAGCTCGGGCGGCAATGCCTCAATGGTGGCGGAAGAATTCGACGCCGACCTCGATCTGACCAAGCTGCTGCAGGACGTGCCGGCGATCGAAGACCTGCTGGAATCGTCCGACGACGCACCGGTGATCCGCATGATCAACGCGCTGCTGACGCAGGCGCTGCGCGATGGCGCGTCGGATATCCACATCGAACCATTCGAGCAGACCTCGGTGGTGCGCTTCCGTGTCGATGGCACGCTGCGCGACATCGTCCGTCCGCGCAAGGCCATCCACGGTTCGCTGATCTCGCGTATCAAGATCATGGCGCAGCTGGACATCGCCGAGAAGCGTTTACCGCAGGACGGCCGTATCACCTTGCGCATCGGCGGCAAGCCGGTGGACGTGCGTGTTTCGACGCTGCCGACCGGCCACGGCGAGCGCGCCGTGCTGCGTCTGCTGGACAAGGAAGCCAACCGCCTCGACCTGAATCACCTCGGCATGAGCGACACCATGCTGCCGAAGTTCGACGCGATGATTAACCAGCCGCACGGCATCGTGCTGGTGACCGGTCCTACCGGCTCCGGTAAAACCACCACGCTGTACGCCGCGCTGTCGCTGCTGAACGCCACCACCACCAACATCATGACGGTGGAAGACCCGATCGAATACGACCTCGCCGGCGTCGGCCAGACCCAGGTCAATCCGCGCATCGACATGACTTTCGCCAAAGCCCTGCGCGCGATCCTGCGCCAGGACCCGGACGTGATCATGATCGGCGAGATCCGCGACCTGGAAACCGCGCAGATCGCAGTGCAGGCCTCGCTGACCGGCCACCTGGTGCTGGCCACGCTGCACACCAACGACGCCGCCGCCGCCGTCACCCGCTTGCTGGACATGGGCATCGAGCCGTTCCTGCTGTCGTCCACGCTGCTGGGCGTACTGGCGCAGCGCCTGGTGCGCAAGCTGTGCCCGAGCTGCAAGACCTTCGACGGCAAGCTGTGGCATGCGGTCGGCTGCGAACATTGCGGCCAGACCGGCTACCAGGGACGCGTTGGCGTCTACGAATTCCTGGAGACCACGGAACAGATACGCGCGCAGATTCACAACCGCGCTTCGGAAGCGGAAATCAAGGCCGCCGCTGTCGCCGATGGCATGCAGACCATGCGCGACGATGGCGAGCGCTGGCTGGCCAGCGGCATGACCACGCAGGCAGAGCTGATGCGCGTGACCAAGGACTAAAGGATCAGGTAAGCAACCATGCCCGCATTTCGTTATGAAGCCGTCGATACCGGCGGCGCCACCAAAAAAGGCGTGCTCAATTCCGACAGCGCGCGGTCGGCGCGCGCCGAGTTGCGCTCGCAGGGACTGGTGCCGCTCAAGGTTGACGCGATTGCCGCGCAGGTTGATGCCTCCGGCGTCGCCAAGAGCCGTGGCTTTGGCGAGCGGCTCAGTTCTACGGAGCTGGCGCTGTTCACGCGCCAGCTGGCCAGCCTGCTGGAAGCGGGTCTGCCGCTGGAGCAGGCTTTCACCGCACTGCTGGAACAGGCTGAGCGTCCGTATCTGCGCGACCTGATCGCATCGGTGCGTTCTGAAGTGATCGGCGGCGATTCGCTGTCCGCCGTGCTGGGCCGCCATCCGCGCGACTTCGCTGAAATCTATCGCGCGCTGGTGGCATCCGGCGAGCAGATTGGCCAGCTGTCCAGGGTGCTGTCGCGCCTGGCCGACTACATCGAACGCCGCAACGCGCTGATGCAGAAAGTGAAGCTGGCGTTCACCTATCCGGCCATCGTCACGGTGGTGGCGTTTGCGATCGTGATCTTCCTGCTGACTTATGTGGTGCCGCAGATCGTTTCGGTATTCGCCAACACCAAGCAGAAGCTGCCCTTCCTCACCATCGTCATGCTGGCGGTGTCGGACTTTGTGCGCCACTACGGCATCGTGGTGGCGATTGCGCTGATCGGCGCCTGGGTGGCGTGGCGGCGCGCCTTGCAGAATCCGGTGCTGAAGCGGCGCTGGCATACCTGGCTGCTGACCGCCCCCGTGTACGGCAAGTTTGAGCGCAGCCTGAACACCGCGCGTTTCGCCAGCACGCTGGCGATCACCACCGGGTCCGGCGTGCCTATCCTGCGCGCGCTCGACACCAGCCGCGATACCCTGAACAACGTCGCCATGCAGGAACTGGTGGAAGAGGCCAGCGATGGCGTGCGCGAAGGCGTCAGCCTGGCGCGCGCGCTGTCGGCGCAGAAGCACTTCCCGCCGATGCTGATCCACATGATACGCGCCGGCGAAATCACCGGCGAACTGCCGGCCATGCTGGACCGCGCCGCCGCCGCACAGGAAGCCGATCTGGAACGCCGCACGCTGACCATTGCCGGCCTGCTGGAGCCGGCGCTGATCCTGGCCATGGGCGTGGTGGTGCTGCTGATCGTGCTGGCGGTGCTGATGCCTATTATCGAAATCAATCAGCTGGTACGCTGATCGTCAGGAATACAACAAGGACACCATGAAGCGTTTGCCCTTAATCGTTACTGTTCTCGCCGTGGTGCTGCTGTCCGCATCGCTGGCCTATTGGGGACTGCAGTTATTCAAGCCGCAGCAGCGCGCGATTGCAGCGCCGCCGCCGCCACCGCCGATGGGCATCAATGTGGAGGCGGCCAAAGGCCTGTTTGGCGGCCAGGTGCTGGTGGCCGCAGTCAGCAACTATCAGCTGAAAGGCGTGGTCGCGGCGCGTGGCGAGGATAGCGCGGCCATCATCTCGGTGGACACCCAGCCGGCAGTGGCGGTTGCCATCGGCAAGGAAGTGGCGCCGGGCGTGACGGTCAAGGAGGTGCATGCGCGGCATGTGATCCTGTCCGAGGGCGGCGTCAACAAGCGTCTGGACCTGCCTAGCGATGCCGGCGTGTCCAGCGGTCCGGCCACCTTGCCGGGCCAGCCACCGCAGCAGCCGATGCAGCCCGCGCCGACGGTCATGCCGTCGCCGCCACCGGTGGCGCAGCCGCAGACGCCACCGCAGCAACCGATCGCCCCGATGGGGATTGCGCCCATCCCGACCAACACTCAATAGGCTAGTCCATGGCTTATCTCCGTATATTGGCCGCAGCTTTATGCTGCGGCTTTTTCTTATCAGCGGCGCAGGCCGCACCTTCGGACGCGACCTCGGTGGCGCCGGATGCCTCGGCCAAGCCGCGTCCCAAGATAGCGCTGGTGCTGTCCGGTGGCGGCGCGCGCGGCTTCGCCCACATCGGCGTGCTGCGCGCCTTGCAGGAGCTGCGCATCCCGGTCGACTTCGTGGTCGGCACCAGCATGGGCAGCGTAGTCGGCGGCGCGTATGCCGCCGGCAGCTCGGTAGATCAGCTGGAGCAGCTGGTGCGCCGCACCGACTGGAACGCCGTGGTGGCTGATCGTCCGCCGCGCGACGAACTGTTCTACCGGCGCCGCGAAGAAGACTTGCTGCTGCCGTCGCGGATTGAATTCGGCGCGCATACCGACGGCGTGTCGCTGCCGCCGGCCGCCGCCGGCAACGAGGCGCTGGAACTGGCGCTGACCCGCGTGCTGCCGCCGGGCGCGCGCGACAAGCCGGCCAATCTCTTGCAGCTGCCATTCCGCTCGGTCGCCTCGGATCTGGTGACCGGCGAACTGGTGGAACTGAACGATACGCCACTATTCCTGGCCATGCGCGCCTCGCTGGCGGTGCCTGGCGTGTTTGCGCCGGTGCGTGTCAACCAGCGGCTGCTGGTCGATGGTGGGCTGGTACGCAATCTGCCGGTGGACGTGGCGCGTGAAATGGGCGCAGACATCATCATTGCGGTCAACGTGGGCACGCCGCTGGCGCAGGAAAAAGAACTGGTCAGCGCGGTCAGCGTGGCGCAGCAGATGCTGCAAATCCTGACCGAGCAAAACGTCCAGCGCTCGCTGAAGGAGCTGCGTCCGAACGACGTGCTGCTGCAACCGCACCTGGGCGGCATTGGCTTCCTGGATTTCGGCCAGCATGACCGCGCCATGAAAGAAGGCGAGGCGGCGGTGCGCGCGATGAGCGAAAAGCTGGTGCAACTGGCCTTGCCGGAAGCGCAGTACGCGGCGTATGAAGTGAAGCGCTCCTCGGCGCCGGTGGCGATCGACCAGCCGGTGCAGCTGACCAAACTGGAAGTGGCGCCGAGCGGGCGTATCAACCCGCGCGAGCTGGAGGTACAGACCGGCCTGCAGATCGGTCAGATGGTGACCGGTGAGCAGGCGGCCACGGCTGGCAACCGGCTGTTCGGGCGCGGCGATCTGGCGCGCGTGGAAACCGAGGTGCGCGATGACGAGAATGGCCGCAGTGTACTGATCAAGCCGACCGAGTCCGGCTGGGCACACAGTCGCTTGCGTGTAGGGCTGGAGTTGAACAGTGATTTCAGTGATAACAGCGCGTTCCAGCTGAAGGCCATGCATGTGCTGTCGTCGCTGAACGACTGGGGCGGCGAATTGCGCACCATCGCCAGCGTCGGCACCGAGCGCTCGCTGGCCACGCAATTCTGGCAGCCGCTGGGTGCGGGATCGCAATGGTATGTGGCGCCATCGCTGGAATTCGGCGCCGCCTCCAGCGATGTGTTCAACTCGACCGGTTTCCGCCGCGCGCGCTACGCGTACGACTACAGCGCCGGCCTTATCTCGCTGGGACGGCAGCTGGGCCGCTGGGGCGATCTGCGCTACACGCTGGCGCGCCAGGTCAGCAATAGCCACATGACCATCCCCGAAGAAGAGACGCGTTACCGCGTCTACCAGACCGTGCAGCAGCTGAGCTTCAATGTCGACACGCTCGACACCATCGCCTTCCCGACGCGCGGTACCTTGTTCAGCCTGTCGTGGCAGCGCGCAGTCACGAAAAACAAAAATGAAGAGAACTCGGCGGTGCCGGCGCGGCAGGAAGTAAAGGGGCTGGAAGCCTTCCACGTCGGCCGCTGGGCGGGCCATGTGTATGGCGAATGGGCACGCAGCCAGGGCGGCGCCACCGACAACAATCTGGGCGGCTTCCTGCGCCTCTCGGGTACCACCCCGAATTCGGTGGTGGGCAGCCGCACGGTGCTGGGACGGGTGGTGATGGCGCGCAGTATCGGCTCGATGCCGGCTGCGCTGGGCGGTGATGTGCGGCTCGGCTTCTCGCTGGAAGCCGGTGCCGCCTACAGCCCGGCCGATCCGCTCAGCTGGGGCAAGCTCAAGCAGGCCGGCAGCGCCTTCATCGCGGTCGACACCCGTTTCGGCCCGCTCTATTTCGGCGCCGGCGCCACCAAAGAAGGCAAAGGCAGCGGCTATCTGTTCCTCGGCCCGATCTGGTAAAACAAGGTAAATCCGGGGTCAGTTCTGCCAAATGTACACGAGCTCGTGTACATTTGGCAGAACTGACCCCGGATTATTTTCGGCGCAGGGCGGTGAAGGCGGCGAATTCCCAGGAGCGGAAGCCGACCAGTAGCGTGAAGCCGTCGCGCTCTTGCGGCGCCAGGCGGCGGTCGCTCTGGTGCAGCCGCGCCAGCTCGCCAGCCAGTTGCTGGATGCGGCCGACCAGCTCCTGCGCGCTCGGCTGTGACAGCCGCGCCGGCAGGCACAGCAGCGTTTCGCCGGCGCCGTTGAAGCTGCCGCTGAAGTAGTCGTCGACCGCGTGCGCACGGAAGAATTGCTGCACCGGGCCATCGGGCAGCCAGCGGAAGGCGTTGGAGACGCGCAGGCGGTAGCGGTTCAGCGGCTTCAGCTCGATCAGGCCCAGCCGGTCCAGCTCGGCCAGCAGCACAATGCACTCCGGCTCGGTCAGGTTGTAGGTTTCCAGCACCTGCTCCAGCGTCCAGTGGCCCAGGCAGCAGATCGCCATCAGCAGCAGGTGCGGATTGGCCAGCAGCGATTTTTCCTGAGTCAGTGTCAGGCTGTCCGATTGGGGCGTGGCGTCGGCGGCGCCGCGCAGCACGTCCTCCATCGGCACGCCGGCGGCCTTGCAGATCTGCGCCAGCCGCGTCAGCGACATGTCCTGCTGCCCAAACATGCGCTTGACGCTGGATTCGCTCATCGCGATCCGCTCCGCCAGCATTTTGTAGGTGACGCCGGCGGCCCGCATCTGGGTCCTCAGCACTTGCAGCAACAACTCCGGTGAACTCATGTTTTCGCCTTGCTGAAATAACAAAGTATCGTAACATGATACCTGCCGGCGTGAAAACTGAGTCCTGGAATATATAATTAGTACATTCGGCCTGCGTGCCGCACACTTTAACTGTAACACCTTCCGTGGAGTACAACTATGAAAGCAGTATCTGCAGCCTTGTTCACCCTGATCGCCGCAGCTGGCAGCGCCAGCGCAGCCGAGCAGTCGCCCTGGTATGTCGGCGCCGATATCGGCGCCCAGACCAGCCGTAGCCATGGCCCCAGCGGCCACGCCTATGTTGGCTATGAACTGGGCAGCGGTCTGAAACTCGACCCGGAACAGCGTCAATCGGTGGAGATCGGTGTCTTCAGCCGCGGCCTGTCGGACAACGGCCACGAGGCGCGTGCCAATTCGATCGCCATCAACTGGGCGACGCTGCTGAAAGTGACGGACAAGTTTTCGGTGGGCGGCCGCCTGGGCGTGCACTACACCACCACCACCATCCGCAATACCGATGTGTGGAGCGAAACGGAGAACAAACCGGGCGTGTTTGCCGGCGTGGGACTGGCGTACAAGCTGACCCCGAATATCTCGATTACCACCGATGCGACCTATATGCCGCTGCACGTGACCGAGCGCATCAAGTCGAAGGTGCCGACCGTGACCGTGGGCCTGCGTTACGCTTTCTGAGGATAACCTGAGAGCGGGCGCCAACACCGGCGCCCGCTGACGGTTACTGCATTACAGCACGTAGCGCGACAGGTCCTCGTTGACCGCCAGCGCATCCAGACGCGCATTCACATACGCCGCATCGACCACAATGGTCTTGCCGCTATCTTCGCTGGCCGTAAAGGACAGCTCTTCCAGCAGTTTTTCCATCACCGTGTACAGCCGGCGCGCGCCGATGTTTTCCGTCCGCTCGTTGACCGAGTAGGCGATCTCCGCCAGGCGGGTGATGCCTTCCGGCGAAAATTCCAGCTGGACCTCTTCGGTCGCCAGCAGGGCCTCGTACTGCTTGGTCAGGCAGGCGTCGGTGCTGGTCAGGATACGTTCGAAGTCGGCGATCGACAGCGATTCCAGCTCGACCCGGATCGGGAAGCGGCCCTGCAATTCCGGGATCAGGTCGGACGGCTTGGCCAGGTGGAAGGCGCCCGAGGCAATGAACAGGATGTGATCGGTCTTGATCATGCCGTACTTGGTGTTGACGGTGGTACCCTCGACCAGCGGCAGCAGGTCGCGCTGCACGCCGGCACGCGAGACATCGGCGCCGCCCACCTCCGAACGCGAGGCGATCTTGTCGATCTCGTCGAGGAACACGATGCCGTTCTGCTCGACGTTCTGGATCGCCTTCTGCTTCATCTCATCCTCATTGACCAGCTTGGCGGCTTCCTCGTCGATCAGCACCTTCATCGCGTCCTTGATCTTGACCTTGCGCGCCTTCTTGCGCTGCGCGCCGATGCCGGAGAACATCGACTTGATCTGCTCGGTCATTTCCTCCATGCCCGGCGGCGCCATGATTTCCATTTGCGGGCCAGCTTCGGCCAGTTCTATTTCGATCTCTTTGTCGTCCAGCTCGCCCTGGCGCAGACGCTTGCGGAAGGTCTGGCGGGTGGTGTCGTCCTTCGGCGCATCCGACGAACCCGCACCGGACGGCGTGAAGCCGAAGTCGCGCGCCGGCGGCAGCAGGATGTCCAGCACGCGGTCTTCCGCCGCGTCCTCGGCGCGGGTGCGCACCTTGGCCATCTCGCCCTGGCGGGTCTGCTTGACACCGATATCGACCAGGTCGCGGATAATGGTGTCGACATCGCGGCCGACATAGCCGACCTCGGTGAATTTGGTGGCCTCGATCTTGATGAAGGGCGCATCGGCCAGCTTGGCCAGGCGGCGCGCGATCTCGGTTTTGCCGACGCCGGTCGGGCCGATCATCAGAATGTTTTTCGGCGTGATTTCATGGCGCAGCGGCTCTTCCACCTGCTGGCGGCGCCAGCGGTTGCGCAGCGCGATGGCGACCGCCTTCTTGGCCTTGCCCTGGCCAACCACATGTTTGTCGAGTTCGCCGACGATTTCCTGCGGGGTCATGTTCATGCTGGGTCCAGTGTTTCGATGATGTGGTTCAGGTTGGTGTAGATGCACAATTCACCAGCGATGGTCAGTGACTTTTTGACGACTTCCGCCGGCGACAGTTCCGTGTTTTCTACCAATGCCTTGGCGGCCGATTGCGCGTAGGTACCGCCCGAGCCGATGGCGCCGATGCCGTCTTCCGGTTCCAGCACGTCGCCGTTGCCGGTGATGACCAGCGTCGATTCGGCGTCGGCCACCAGCAGCATCGCCTCCAGGCGGCGCAGCACGCGGTCGGTGCGCCAGTCCTTGGCCAGCTCGACCGAGGCGCGCAGCAGATTGCCCTGGTGTTTTTCCAGCTTGCCTTCAAAACGGTCGAGCAGGGTGAAGGCGTCAGCGGTGCCGCCGGCGAAGCCGACCAGGACCTTGCCCTGGTACACCTTGCGCACCTTGCGGGCGGTGCCCTTCATGACGATATTGCCCAGCGTTACCTGGCCATCGCCGCCCAGCGCGACCTGCTTGCCGCGGCGCACGCACAGGATGGTGGTGCCGTGAAATTGTTCCATAGTGACCTCAAAGTAATGATGCAGACTGCCTCAAGACTGAAAAGTGGGGCTGGAAACGGGAATTGCAAGTTTGCAGTGCTGAATTACGGTGCTTAATACTTGTGCGGATAGATGCTTGCCAGACTGGCGTAGCCTAGCAATTTAAACAAGCTTGCAACCAGGTGATTAACATCGCGGAACGCGATTTTCCGGCCCGGCGCTAGCGCTGCGAGCACAGTGTGCAGCTGAATTGCGCTATCGTAATCGATGCGCGCCAGCCGCGAACAATCGAACACCAGCGCCGGATAGGTATCAGCATACTGCTGTATCGCAGGGAGTAAAGGTCCAAGTTGCTGTTCGATCAGCGGCGGCAGCATGAAGCGGTCTGGCGAGGAAAGCTGAGGCTGTGCCGGGGCCATCGCCACCTTGCGCGGCGGTGTGAACGATGGCGGCGATACCTCGAATGTCACGCAATAGTCCATGGCGGTCTGCTCGTATTCCTTTTCGCGGTTTTGCAGCTGTAGCAATTCCAGCAATAGCAACCACGGTGCCGCGCCGCCGCCACGCTGACCGACCGCGATGCTGTCGCGCAGCAGCGCCGCCAGCGCCGCTGCACCGGCCAGTATCAGCTCGCGCTGGCGCGCCTGCAAGCGATGCAGTGCCGCCAGCAGCAGCGCACAGCCATCGGCGCTGACCGCGCTGACGCGGCTGAACTCCAGCCGCAGCAATGGGCTGTCCTCGGCCAGCTGGTAGAGCCGCTGCAACTGCGGCGCAATCTGCTGATCCAGCATGCCGGCCAGCGCGATGGTCGGCGTCAGCCCGCTCCAGTCCGGCGTGGCGGCAGCAGGCTGTGGCGGTTGCCGCGCTTGCCATGACGGCGGCGAGGTTTCAAAGGTGCTGGTGTAGTCGATCGACAGATTGTCGAAAGCGTCCTGCTGGCCGCTGGCCTGATAGAAATCGAACAGCATCCACCAGGCGCTGCGCTCGCTGTTCAGATGGTTGGCTTGCGTCACGGCTTCCAGCAGCATCTGCAGGGCGGCGGCGGTCTGGCCGTTGGCGTACAGGATGGCGATTTCGTCGATGGCGGGCGCGTCATGCACCAGTGGCGCATCGCTGACCATCAGCAGCGTGGTGGCGATGCCGTCCAGCGTTTCATCCGCTGACCGCACGCGCGCCGGACGCTGGCTGCCCCAGGCCGGCTCCGCCAGATTGAAGATGTCGGCCGCCATCGCCGATTCAATCGCGTCGATTTTCATGGCGGTGGCACGGGCGATCTCGCGCTGGCGCGCGGCCTGGCTATGGCGCGCCGCTGCATTGCTGGCGGCCAGCCGCGCCTGTTCGTCGTCGCTCAACGGCGGCGCAGCGGCCTTCTTGAAGAGTGAGAACAATCCCATGCCCATAGTGTAGCTGCAAGCATCAGCCTTGCCGCATTACCTATCAGATGGGAAACGCAAATTTACGTAAAAAAAGCACGCGGTGTCAGGCGCGTGCTTTTTGTCGGCGTTGCAGCGAATTAATCGCCGTACAGCTTTTGCTTCAGTTCGCGGCGCTGTTGCGCTTCCAGCGACAGGGTGGCGGTCGGGCGGGCGATCAGGCGCGGAATGCCGATCGGCTCGCCGGTTTCCTCGCACCAGCCGTAGTCGTTGTTGTCGATGGCAACGATGGACTGCTGCACTTTTTTCAGCAGCTTGCGTTCGCGGTCGCGGGTGCGCAGCTCCAGTGCGTGCTCTTCTTCGATGGTGGCGCGGTCGGCAGGGTCCGGCACAAGCACGGTTTCGCGCAGGTGTTCGGTGGTTTCGCCGGCGTTTTTCAGCAGCTCTTTTTCCAGCGTTTGCAGCTTGGCCTTGAAGAACGCCATTTGCGCTGGATTCATGTAGTCCTTGTCATCCATCTTCAGAATTTCTTCTTCGGTCAGGACGCGCTCGGCGGCAGGGGTCGATTTATTAGTTTTGGTCATAACTTCGCTTACCTTCGATACGACAGAGTTTTCAAATTAATCAGCCCAGATTTTGTGGCTATTTAGCCATCCCCACAAAACCGGGATAGTTTATACCAGACATTGTTCTAAACCGCTAATAAAGATGTCTTTAGGCAGATTTTTACCTATAAATACCATTTTGCTGCCACGAACGTCGTTTTCTCCCCATTTCGTTCCCAGGTCGCTGCCCATGATCTGGTGCACGCCCTGGAACACTACCTTGCGATCCGCGTCCTGCATGAACAATACGCCTTTGTAGCGCAGCATGCGAGGACCGTAGACATTCACCAGGCCGCCGAGGAACTCGTCCAGCTTGGCGGTGTCGAACGGCCGGTTGCTTTTGAACACGAAAGCAGCGATGTCGTCGCTGTGGTGGCCATGATGGTGATCGTGATGGTCGTGGTTGCAGTGCGCATCATGCTCATGGCCGTGATGGTGATGATGGCCGCAATGCTCATCGTGGACGTGACCTTCCTCGTGGGCCAGGTCAGTCAGCAGGAAATCCGGGTCCAGTTCCAGCTTGTCGTTGAGGTTGAAGCCTTTCAGGTCCAGCACCTCGCTGATCGGCGCGCGGCCAAAGTCGGACTTGCTGACCGGCGCGCGCGGGTTCATGCGTGTCAGGCGGGTGGTCAGCGCGGCCAGTTCCGCTTCGCTGACCAGGTCGGTCTTGGACAGCAGAATTTTGTCGGCGAAACCAACCTGGCGCTGCGCTTCCTCATGCTGGTCCAGCTGCGCCATGGCGTGGCGGGCATCCACCACGGTTACTACTGCGTCAAGCATGTAGTGAGCGCCCACTTCCTCGTCAACGAAGAAGGTCTGCGCCACAGGGCCGGGATTGGCCAGGCCGGTAGTCTCGATGACCACGCGGTCGAACTGGATTTCACCGGCTTCGCGCTTTTGCGCCAGGCTGCTCAGCGCGACGATCAAGTCGCCGCGCACGGTGCAGCAGATGCAGCCGTTATTCATTTCCACGATCTGCTCGCCGCTGTCCTGGACCAGGATTTCGTTGTCGATGTTTTCCTGGCCGAACTCGTTTTCGATGACGGCGATGCGCATGCCGTGCTGTTCCTGCAGGATACGGTTCAGCAGCGTAGTCTTGCCGGCGCCCAGGAAGCCGGTCAGGATGGTGGTGGGTATCATAGCCATGTGGTTGTCTTATTTCAAAATGCGTTCATGCAATCGGCTGATTATGCCGGAATTTTCCGAACGCTAGCAATTCGCCCGATTGAGCAATATCAGCACAGGTGTGCTATTTCACTTTGGCGCGTGGGTGGGCTTTATCGTACACCTCGGCCAGGTGCTGGAAGTCCAGCGCAGTATAAACCTGCGTCGAGCTGATGCTGGCGTGGCCCAGCATTTCCTGCACCGCCCGCAAGTCGCCAGAAGATTGCAGCACATGCGAGGCGAACGAGTGGCGCAGCATATGCGGGTGCACATGCACAGGCGCGCCATGGGCCACGCCGTGCTGCTGCAGCCGCTGCTGGATCACCCGTGGCGAGACGCGGGTGGCGCGCGTGCTGACGAACAGCGCGTCGCTGCCATCGGTGGGAGCAGGGCGCACCGCCAGCCAGGCTTGCAGCGCCTCCATGGCGGCCGAACCGACCGGCACCACGCGCCGTTTGTTGCCCTTGCCGGTGACGATGACCTCGTGGTTGCCGATTTCTACCCAGCCGAGGCTGCTCTTGCCGGGCGTCAGGTCCAGCCCAGCAAGCTCGGAGACGCGCAGGCCGCTGGAGTACAGCAGCTCGAACATGGCGCGGTTGCACAAATCGGCCGGCTCGGCGGCATTGCCGGCGGCGGGCCGGGATGGCGCCACTAGTTGCACGGCGTCATCCACCGACAGCGCGCGTGGCAGCGTTTTGGCTTGCTTGGGCGCACGCACGCCTTGCACCGGATTGGCAGCCAAGGGAATCTGTTCGCCCAGCCAGTTGAAAAAGCCGCGCCAGCTGGACAGCTTGCGGGCAATCGAACGGGGATCGAGCTGTTGCGCGTGCAGTTTGGCGGTCAGGCGGCGCACCGCGTGATGGTCGAGCGCGGGCCATTCCTGGGCGCCGGACAGCGCTGCCAGCTCCTGCAAGTCACGGGCGTAGGCGGCGGTGGTGTGCTTCGACAGCTGGCGCGCACCGCTCAGGTGGGCCAGGTAGGCGTCGATCCAGGCCAGCTTGCTGTCTGGAGCGTCGCTCATCGGCTAGGCCTCAGGCCAGCAGCCAGGCCAGCGCGGTGCTGGAGGTTTCGCCGATGTGGACCAGGAAGTCGGTCGCCATCAGCGAGGTGAAGCGGTTGGCGTCCTGCGAACCCATGATCAGCAGGCCGAAGGCCTGTTTGTCGCCCGGCTTGCGCAGCGGGATGATGACGGTCGATACCACCGCGCTTGGATCGTCCAGCCAGCGCACCGCTTCAAAGTCCTTGTTGGCGCCGCAGTATGGTGCATGCAGGCTGTTGGCGAAGATGCGGGCGTCTTCCGATACGCCCTTGACGAACCATTCGTCCTGGTAGTCCGGCGCTGCGCCCCACAGGCGCACGGTTGCCTGCGGCACGTCGAAGGCGGTTTTCAGGCCATTGGTGACGGCGTGCGGCATCGAACCGATGTCTTCCGATTGCAGCAGGATCTGGGTCCAGCGGTGGAATTTGTTGGCGATGGCTTCGTTTTCCGACGCCAGGCGCATCAGGTTGCTCATGCGCAGTTCCAGCGTCTTGTATTTGTCGCGCAACACTTCCATCTGGCGCTCCTGCAGCGAAACAGCGCGGCCGGTCAGCGGGCTGGCCAGTTTGATTTCACCCAGCAAGTCAGCATGCTCTTCGAAGAACTGCGGGTTATCGGTCAGGAATTGTGCGACGAGTGTGGAATCCAGAGGGGAGGTCATGAGTTACTTTGTATGCGAGGTTGGTGTGCAATTCTAAACGAAAAAAAACGGGCATGGTGGACCCATGCCCGTCATTCCCAGCCCACGCCGGCAGTTCTGGCGCCTGCTCAGCTTAAAAATTGTGGTGGATGCCGATGCTGTAGAAATTGAAGGTGGTGGTCGATGTGGCCTTGCGGCGCGTGCCATCGACATACACATAGGTGCGCGGCGACAGGTTGTAGTCGTAGCCGAGCGAAAATTGCCTGGTTTTGGCGATGGTCGGCAGGTTCAGCGCATTGTCCGGCGTTTTGTGGCCGAAGCCGGCGCGCACCATGCCCAGGCCAATATTGTAGTTTGCACCGATCATCCAGGCCTTGGTGATGGGATTGATGGGCAGACTGTAATCCTGATCCTGGCGCTGGTAGGTGGCCATCAGCTTCAGGTCATTGATCGGCTTGAACGAGGCGCCAACCGACCACAGCTTGGTGGACACGGCGTTGCGCTCGACCGCTGCGTAGGCTGCAAACGGCCCCTGGGTGGCGGTGGCGCTGACCGAGTAGGGATACACCGGCGCCATGCTATTGGCAGGGAATTGCGGCGCGGCTGCAGTGCCGCGGCCGATGATAGCCGGATTGTTGTTGGCTTCGCGCGAGGCCACGGTGACGTTGAGCTGGAAGATGTTGCCGATCACCGGCGTGTTGTAGAACACCGCGTTGGAGTAGCGGTTCAGCGAATTGCCGGCCACGCTCATCGGATCGCTGGTGTAGCCGGCCACTTGCAGGTCGGTCTGGTAGCCGGCTACCGCCGGCATGCCGGACCATGGCTCAAACGCGGTGCTGGTTTCCTGGAAGGCGGTCAGGCCGCGCCCCAGGCGCAGCGTGCCGAAATCACCTTGCAGGCCGACCCGGCTCTGGCCCTGGAACAGCGGCCGCACGGTGCTTTCAATGACGCCGGTGTCCGGCTCGTAGCGGATCTCCAGCTGGAACAGCGCTTTCAGGCCACTGCCGAGATCTTCCACGCCACGGAAGCCCAGCTTGTTGTTATCGCGCTTGCCGACCGCGGTGATGTCGGTATCCGTGCGGCGCGATACACCGGCGTCCAGCGTGCCGTAGATGGTGACGGAGGATTGCGCCTGCGCGCCGCAACACACCCCTGTCAGCGCCAGGGCCACCAAAGTCTTTTTCATTTGTTATTCCTTTATAAGTGTAGTGCACATCCCCGTCTCCACCTGAGCGCCGCTTGCTTAAACCTTAATAGGTCGGCCTGGCAATTGCGCTGGAATGGTCGATTGTGACGGCTTGTTTTGGTCGAAAGCCGTGGAACCCCGGCATCTTGTTGTATTTTTGAAACGCTTGCCTGCTGCTCTTCGTGCATCGGAACAGCTCTAGCGTACAAGCGCGACGGGGGGACCTCGCTGTGGAAGATCAAGCGTGTGCGCAGATAGTCTTAGTGTGTGGCGCGGATGGCACGCTACACTGGACTACAAATAGCTTCGATGACAGCACATACAAGACTATGGCCAATCGAGAAGAGTTGGGGATCATCAGGGGCGCCCGCGCCGGAGACGCGGACTGCCAGCTGGCGCTGGGCAAGCTGTATCTGTTCGGCGGCGCCAGCCTGCCGCGCAATGCGCCAACCGCGCTGCACTGGCTGAACCGCGCCGCGCGCCAGCAGTGCGACGAGGCGTGGCGATTGATCGGCAGTCATATCCCGTTCGAGGTAGCGCAGCACGCCATGCCCGAGGTGCTCGGATGGTATCAGCGTGCCAGTGATGCCGGCATTGCGGCGGCTGCGCTGGTGCTGGCGCAACTGGTGCGGCAAGATCAAGCACAGCAGGCGCCGTTGGCGTGCCAGCAGGCTGAGGCGGCGCGCGTCGCGCGGCGGCCTGCCACGCGCCTTGCCATGCCGGCTGCGCCATGCGACGGCCATCGCATCACGCCGCAGCAATACGCGCAGCTGGAGCAGCTGTGGCAGCACGATCACGCCGCCTTTGTGCAGCTGGCGCGTGCGCTTCTACACCTGACGCCGGAAGATGCCGATCCGCAATTGCAGCAGTGCCGAGAACTGGCGGCCTGCGGTGGCGACCGCCATGCGCAGCTGGCGCTGGGCCTGTGGTTCGCGCGCATGGATGGCGACGGCAAGCGTCAGCGTCACGGCATCGCCGCAGTCAACTTCAAGCGTGCGATCCGCTGGCTGACGCTGGCCGGCGAACAAGGGCTGGCGGAAGCCTGGTATGCGCTGTCGCGCATCTATCTGAAACCAGAATTCTCGCAGCGCTGCGTGGCCGAGGCGCAAACGTATCTGGAGCGCGCGGCCGAGCTGGGGCACGGCGGCGCGCAGCTGGAGTGCGGCATGTACGCCTGGCGCAACCGCCGCACCGAGCAGCACAGCGATGTGCGCGCCGCCTATTGGCTGCAGAAGGCCGCCGCGCAGGGCTGCCAGGAAGCGGAGGCGGCGCTGGCGCGCATCGCCGCAGCGCCCAAGGAAGAGCGCTGGATGGCCAGCCTGGTGACCAGCCTGACGCGGGAACTGCTGGAGAGCCAGCCGCTGCTGGCGGCCCGGCTGGAGCTGGCCGCGCTGTTCGGCCTGAGCCGTGCGGAAGCCTTGCTACTGGATGTGAAGGAGGCCGATCACGGCCACTGCCTGGTGGTGGATATCCGCGCCAGCTACGGCCGCAGCAAGCGCCGCCTGGTGCTGCTGCGCACGGCGCGCGAGCGGCAGGCGCTGGACCGCATCGTGCGTCTTTTTGAATCGATCGACAGCGGCCCCGGCGGGCTGGAAGGCAATTACCGCCAGCGCCTGTACCGGCTCAAGACCTGGCTACCGGATGATCTGCTAGCGGCTTAGATGTCCATCTCGCCTTCAAACACGGTGACAGCCGGACCGGTCAGCAACACCGGCTGGCCTTCGCCGGCCCAGGCGATCGACAACTGGCCGCCGCGCGCGTCGACGCGCACCGGGCTGTCCAGCAGGCCACGGCGGATGCCCGCCACCGCCGCCGCGCAGGCGCCGGTGCCGCAGGCCAGCGTTTCGCCGACGCCGCGTTCGAACACGCGCAGCTTGACGTGCTGGCGGCTGATCACTTGCATGAAGCCGGCGTTGACGCGGTTGGGGAAGCGCGCGTGATGCTCGATCAGCGGGCCGGTCAGTTCCACCGGCGCGGTGTCGACATCATCCACCACCTGCACCGCGTGCGGATTACCCATCGATACCGCTGAAATCAGCACGCTTTCGCGTGCGCCGCCCAGTTCCAGCAGCAGCGGCCACAGCGTGTCGCGGCCCTGTTGTTCGCCCTGCAGGCCTTCGGCGTCGAACGGTACCCGGCCCGGTTCCAGGATGGGCGCGCCCATGTCGACCGTGATGCTGCCGTTGGCTTCCAGCCGCGGCGCGATCACGCCGGCCTTGGTCTGCACGGTGATCGACTGCTTGTCGGTCAGGCCTTTTTCCGAGACGAACTTGACGAAGGCGCGCGAGCCATTGCCGCACTGTTCCACTTCGCCGCCGTCGGCGTTGAAGATGCGATAGCGGAAATCGCAGCCGGCTTCGCTTGGTTTTTCCACCAGCAGGATCTGGTCGGCGCCGACGCCGAAGCGGCGGTCGCCCAGCAGCTTCCATTGCGCCGGCGTGAAGTCGATCTGCTGGTTGACGCCGTCGATGACCACGAAGTCGTTGCCGGCGCCGTGCATTTTGGTGAATTTGAGTTTCATGGGCAGATTAGGGTTTGCTGTACAGCGAAGGCTCGCCATTCGGGCGCGTCTTGAAGCGTTTGTGGGTCCAGAAATATTCGGCCGGCGCCTCGCGCACGCGCTCCTCGATGAACTGGTTCATGCGGCGGGTGGCGGCCACCATATCGTCACCGGGGTAATTGTCCCACACTGGATAGAATTTCACACAATATCCCTGGTAATCCGGCAGGAAGGTGGCAATCACCGGCATCACTTGCGCGCCGGTGGTGGCGGCGATGCGCGCGGTGGCGGTCAGCGTCGCCGCTTCGATGCCGAAGAAGGGCACGAACTCGGCGTCTTTTTCGCCGAAGTCCATGTCCGGCAGCATGAAGTAGGGCAGCTTGTCGCGCAGCGCGCGCAGGATGGGCTTGATGCCGTCCTGGCGGGTGAACAGCTTGACCGGCTTGAAGCGGGCGCGGCCGGCGCGCAGCACCTTGTCGAAGGCGGCGTTTTTTTGCGTCACATACATCGACGAGGCGCTGGCCTCCATGGCGATGGCCGCGCCGGCCACGTCCAGGCAGACGAAGTGCGGACACAGCAGGATGGTCGGCTTTTCGGTCATCGCCGCCACCGGGATCTCGCCGTCCGGCGCGATCTTGATCAGCCGCTTCAGGCGCGACTCCG
Source organism: Duganella sp. sic0402 (assembly GCF_019219065.1). Taxonomy (GTDB): domain Bacteria; phylum Pseudomonadota; class Gammaproteobacteria; order Burkholderiales; family Burkholderiaceae_D; genus Rugamonas. The sequence continues at coordinate 188,826 of NZ_JAHUWK010000011.1, forward strand.
GCGCCCACCACAGCACCGCGCGTTCCCACACGCTGCGCGAATAGGCCTGGAAGTGGCGGCGTGCGATATCGACACGCTCCGCTTCGCTGAGTTCCGGCATGGTCAGGCGCAGATTGGTCAGCGCGATATGGCGGCGCGAACGCAGCGCGATAAACAACAGGCTGCCAATGGCCTTGCCGAAGCGGCCCAGCAGCGGCAAGGGCAGCCAGTGCAGCAGCCACATTAATCCCAACATCAATTTCATGCTTGTTCTCCCGCTTTGCCGGCCGGCGGCGCTGCGATGCCGTCCGGTACTTTGTAGCGGTTATAACTCCAATAATATTGCGACGGGCTGCGGACGATCAGGCGCTCCATGGCGCTGTTGATCGCTTGCGCCTGGGCGGCGCTGTCGCCGTCCAGCGTACCGTCAAAGGGCACGAAGCGTACCACATAGCCTTTGCCGCCGGGCAGCCGTTCGGCGTAGGTGATGATGATGGCGGCGTCGCCCAGCAGGGCCAGCTTGGCTGGCAGCGTCATGCTGTAGGCCGGGCGGCCGAAGAAGGTGGCCCACACGCCTTCGCCTTCCTGCGGCACCTGGTCGGGCAGCACGCCGACTGGCTGGCCTTTCTTGAGGAACTTGGCCAGCATGCGCACGCCCGACATATTGGCCGGCGCCAGCAGCAGGTTGTGGCGCGCGCGCGCGCCTTCGATCAGCGGTTTCAGCGCTTCTTTTTTAGGCGGGCGGTACATCACCATCAGTTCGGTGCGCAGCGCGATTTCCTGGGCGACGATCTCAAAGCAGCCCAAGTGTGGCGTCATGAACACAATGCCACGGCCGGCGTCCAGCTGGGACTGCACCAGTTCCCAGTTCTCCAGCGTGGCATGGCGCGACACCCGCGCCGGGTCGGCGCACCAGATGAAAGGCAGTTCAAACATGCTCTTGCCGGCTTCGGCGATGGCGGCGTTCAGGTGCTGGCTGACGCCGGCCTGGCGCATATTGTCGCGCATGCGGCGGCGGTAGGACGGCGAAGCCCAGTACACCAGCCAGCCCAGCGCGGCGCCGGCCGCGTGCAGCACGGACAGGGGAAGGATCGATAAAAGACGGAAAATGAGCACCAGCATGGAGAGAAGTGGCCTGTTTTAGGAGCAAGCTTTTACAAAAAAGCGTAAAATAACACGTTAAGTAGTAACCGCTGAGTTAATGACAACTTGCGATGCGGAATATAAATCTCGCTAAAGCGTCGCAAGCCGTATTGGTATGCGACAGTATGATTCACACCCAATCAGGAGCTTGCGATGTCTAATGATTATCTTTTCACCTCTGAATCCGTCTCGGAAGGTCACCCAGACAAGGTAGCTGACCAAATTTCCGACGCCATCCTCGACGCGATTCTGGCCCAGGACCCGAAAGCCCGTGTTGCCGCTGAAACGCTGTGCAATACCGGTCTGGTGGTGCTGGCTGGTGAAATCACCACCCACGCCAACGTCGATTATATTCAGGTCGCGCGCGAAACCATCAAACGCATCGGCTACGACAATACCGATTACGGTATCGACTATCGTGGTTGCGCGGTGCTAGTGGCTTACGACAAGCAATCGCCGGACATCGCCCAGGGCGTGGACGAAGGCGCTGGCCTGGATCTGGATCAGGGCGCTGGCGACCAGGGTCTGATGTTCGGTTATGCCTGCGACGAAACCGCCGAGCTGATGCCGGCCGCGATTCACTACGCGCACCGTCTGGTCGAGCGCCAGTCGCAGCTGCGCAAGGATGGCCGGCTGCCATGGCTGCGCCCGGATGCCAAATCGCAAGTCACGCTGCGCTACGTGAATGGCCGCCCGGTGGCGGTGGACACCGTGGTGCTGTCGACCCAGCACGCGCCTGAGATGCTGCACAAGCAGATCGAAGAAGCGGTCATCGAAGAAATCATCAAGCCGGTGCTGCCGAAAGAGTGGCTGCAGGACACCAAATACCTGGTCAACCCGACCGGCCGTTTCGTTATCGGCGGCCCGCAAGGCGACTGCGGCCTGACCGGCCGCAAGATCATCGTTGACACCTACGGCGGCGCTTCGCCGCACGGCGGCGGCGCGTTCTCGGGCAAGGACCCATCGAAGGTCGACCGTTCGGCTGCCTACGCCGCACGCTACGTAGCCAAGAATGTGGTGGCCGCCGGTCTGGCGCGCCAGTGCCAGGTGCAAGTGTCGTACGCCATCGGCGTGGCGCGTCCGATCAACATCACCGTCTACACCGAAGGCACCGGCGTGATCCCGGACGAGAAGATTGCCCAGCTGGTGCAGGAGCACTTCGACTTGCGTCCAAAAGGCATCGTGCAGATGCTGGACCTGCTGCGCCCGATCTACGCCAAGACCGCCGCCTACGGCCACTTCGGCCGCGAAGAACCGGAGTTCAGCTGGGAGCGCACCGACAAGGCCGCCATCCTGCGCGCCGCCGCCGGCCTGAAGTAATCCGCTAAGCAGCCTCTGCTGTAGCCCAAAACACCAACGCCCCGGATTCCGGGGCGTTGCTGCATCTGACGTTCATACCGGCCGCTTAGGCGGTGGCGGAATGGGATTGGGGGGCTCGTATCTGCGCCGTGGGTCATCTCTGAAAATCATGATTGCTCCTTTATTGCGGCCCGAGTGCTTTGGTGACCGCTGCCTGTGTTCTGACTCTTAGCTTCTCTGTCAGCAGCAAGTCAAAAGGGAATTTGCTGACTTCCATGCCGTATCTGCCCCTGAATCCCAGCACCTTTTTTTCAAACTCGGCGATGGAAAAACCGGCATTGATTTTCATGCGGACTATCAGGGAACCAATGTCTATGGCGAGCATCGTCAGGCTCACCGCCGATGTCGCGTGCGCCTTCAGTTTTTCTGCGACGTTCAGTTGTCTGGATAAGATGGCGAGCAGAGCGCTGGCGGAAGTAAACATCGGCCAGAGAAAAGTATAGTCGCTATTCTTCCAGAATACGAGGCCGGCGAGCGCAGCGCCTCCGGACGATATGGCAACAGTGATTTTGGTAATGCTATCCAGCCATACCCAGCGCGCCAGCAGGGCGGTCTTGAGGGCTTCCGCATAAGTGGCCCGGTACAGCAAATCGTTGGCTTCATTCCAGATAGCATCGCGCGGATCGATGGGCATGACGGGCTCGCGTTCAAAAAATCCAATATAGGCGCGTGCGCTGAGGGGCTATCTGCGCTGGCGCAAACGGGCGGATTGTTGTCGCCATGCGGACTTAACGATGCTAGAATGCACCTTCCGAGGAGCGCTGCGACGAACTAGCTTTCGCCAGGCTCGGAGATCCCCAACCGCGCTCACGTTACTTTTTTCAAACACATGAAAGGAGGGCGTGATGAACGCCGTACTCAAATCCGCTCAAGACTACCTGGTTGCCGATATCTCCCTGGCGCCATGGGGTAACAAAGAAATCAAGATTGCCGAAACCGAAATGCCTGGCCTGATGGCCATTCGCGAAGAATTCGCCGCGGCCCAGCCGCTGAAAGGCGCGCGCATCACCGGTTCGCTGCACATGACCATCCAGACCGCCGTGCTGATCCAGACGCTGGAAGCGCTGGGCGCCGACGTGCGGTGGGCATCCTGCAATATCTACTCGACCCAGGACCACGCCGCCGCTGCCATCGCCGCCAACGGCACCCCGGTGTTCGCCATCAAGGGCGAAACCCTGGACGAATACTGGGACTACACCCACCGCATCTTCGAGTGGCCAGCCGACGCATCGGGCAACCCGGTCTACTCGAACATGATCCTGGACGACGGCGGCGACGCCACCCTGCTGCTGCACCTGGGCGCGCGCGCTGAGAAAGATATCTCGGTACTGGCCGCCCCTGGCTCGGAAGAAGAAATCTGCCTGTTCAACGCCATCAAGACTCACCTGGCGATCGATCCAGCGTGGTACTCCAAGCGTCTGCCGCACATCCTGGGCGTGACCGAAGAAACCACCACCGGCGTGCACCGCCTGTACCAGATGCACAAAGAAGGCAAGCTGGCCTTCCCGGCGATCAACGTCAACGACTCGGTCACCAAGTCGAAGTTCGACAATCTGTACGGCTGCCGCGAATCGCTGGTGGACGGCATCAAGCGCGCCACCGACGTGATGATCGCCGGCAAAATCGCCGTCATCGCCGGTTACGGTGACGTCGGCAAGGGCTCGGCACAAGCAATGCGCGCGCTGTCGGCACAGGTTTGGGTAACTGAAATCGATCCGATCTGCGCACTGCAAGCCGCGATGGAAGGCTACCGCGTCGTGACCATGGATTACGCTGCCGAACACGGCGATATCTTCGTCACCTGCACCGGCAACTATCACATCCTGACCGAAGCGCACATCCTGAAGATGAAGGACCAGGCCATCGTCTGCAACATCGGCCACTTCGACAACGAAATCGATGTCGCTGCACTGAAGAAATACACCTGGGAAAACATCAAGCCGCAAGTGGATCACGTGATCTTCCCATCGGGCAAGCGCATCATCCTGCTGGCCGAAGGCCGTCTGGTCAACCTGGGTTGCGGCACTGGCCACCCTTCGTACGTGATGTCGTCGTCGTTCGCGAATCAGACCATTGCCCAGATCGAGCTGTACGCCAACACCGCCAAGTACCCGGTCGGCGTGTACGTGCTGCCTAAGCACCTGGACGAAAAAGTAGCGCGCCTGCAGCTGAAGAAGCTGAACGCGCAACTGACCGTGCTGACCGAAGAGCAAGCGGCCTATATCGGCGTGACGCAAGAAGGTCCGTACAAGCCAGACCACTACCGTTATTAATCCCAAGGCGGGGCCTGCGGGCCCCGTTTTTTTGCAGCGAGAACTTTCACCATGCGTTTGGTCCTTACCTGGTTAATCAATGCAGTTGCCTTGCTGGCAGTGCCTTACCTGATGCATTCCGTCGATGTCACAAGCATAGGCGCAGCCCTCGTCGCGGCTCTTGTACTGGGCCTGGTAAATACGCTGATACGCCCTGTGCTGCTGTTGCTGACCTTGCCCGTGACCGTGCTGTCGCTGGGCCTGTTCATTTTCCTGGTCAATGGCTTCATGTTCTGGCTGGTGGCGCAATGGGTTGATGGTTTCCATGTTGACAGCTATCTGTCCGCTGTCGGTGGCGCCGTGTTGTACAGCATTATTTCCTGGGCTCTGTCTACCTTACTTTTGAAGAACGCAGATGGATAATCCGAATTTCAGTATCGAATTCTTTCCGCCTAAAACGGCGGAAGGCGCGGAAAAGCTGCGCGTCACGCGCGCCAAGCTGTCCGAGCTGAATCCTAAATATTTCTCGGTCACCTTCGGCGCCGGCGGCACCACCCAGCAAGGCACGCTGGACACCGTGGTCGAGATCATGGCCGCCGGCGAAGACGCCGCGCCGCACCTGTCCTGCGTGGGCGGCACGCGCGAATCGATCCGTGCCATCCTGGCTGAATACAAGTCGCACAACATCAAGCGCATCGTCGCACTGCGCGGCGACCTGCCAAGCGGCTATGGCGCGGGCGGCGAATTCCGCTATGCGAACGAGCTGGTGGAATTCATCCGCCAGGAAACCGGCGATCACTTCCACATCGAAGTGGCGGCCTATCCGGAAGTGCACCCGCAAGCGCGTTCGCCGCAGGATGACCTGCTGGCCTTCGAGCGCAAAATCAAGGCGGGCGCGAATTCCGCCATCACCCAGTATTTCTATAATGCTGATGCTTACTTCCAGTTCGTCGAGCAGGCGCAGAAGCTGGGCATCACCGCGCCCATCGTGCCGGGCATCATGCCGATCCTGAACTACACGCAGCTGATGCGCTTCTCGGACATGTGCGGCGCCGAGATCCCGCGCTGGGTGCGGCTCAAGCTGGCCAGCTTTGGCGACGATAGCGCCTCGATCAAGGCCTTCGGGCTGGATGTGGTGTCGGCGCTGGGCGAGCGACTGCTGAAAGGCGGCGCGCCTGGCCTGCACTTCTACAGCATGAACCAGGCGGCGGCCACCACCGCGCTGTGGCAACGCCTGGCGTAATCACTCGGTGATGATGCGGTCCAGCGCCACATCATGACGATCACCGGCAAACTGTACCTGCAGGCACTGGTAGGCAATACCCAGTGCCTGCGGGCGCGGCGTGTGGCGCGCCAGCGTGCGGTCATAGAATCCGCCGCCGTAGCCTAATCGATAACCTTGCGGATTAAATCCCAGGCAAGGCACCAGCAGCGCCGGCGGATAGTCGGTTTGCAAACGCAGATCGGCCGGCACGGCCACGCCCATCTTGTCCTTCACCATGGCCTCGCCGATGCGCCATTCGGCAAACTCCAGCGCCGCATCCCTTTGCACCACCACCGGCAGCAGCAGCCGCGCGCCCAGGCGCGCCAGTTCCGCATAAGCGGGATGCAGGTCCGGCTCGTCGCGCAGCGGCCAGTACACGCCCAGCGCCACCGGCTGCGCCGCCTTCCACCATGCGATAACGTGATCGCCGATGGCGCGGTCCCAGCCTGCACGCACAGCTGGATCAAGCGCACGCCGCGCAGCCAGCAGCTGCTGGCGCAATTCAGCCTTCGATACTGGTGATACGGACGTGCTGCGTGGTATTCTAGGGTCGCTGGTCATATTTGGTTCAAGACTTTAGAGAGTTGCACAGTGATTTCTGCTTCGAAATGGATAGCCGGCGCCTTCGTCGTTGCCTTTACTTCGCTTGCCCACGCCGACGACATCAGCGCAGATAGCCGCAGGGACGACGATGCCTTCCTGCTGCTGCGCGACGCCGTGCGCCAGGACGACGCCAGCAAGGCGGATTTCTACGCCGCGCGCCTGAGCAGCTACTCCATTCCATCCTACGTCGATTATTATCGGCTGAAATCGCGCCTGAAGGATGCCACCCAGGCCGATATCCGCGATTTCTTCAAGCGCTATCAGGGCCAGGCGATCGTCGACCGGCTGCGCAACGACTGGCTGCTGGAGCTGGGCCGCAAGCGCGACTGGGCCACTTTCGACGAACAGTATCCGCTGTTTGTGCTGAACGACGACACGCAAGTCAAATGCTATGCGCTGATGTCGCGCGCGCTGAAAGGCCAGAAAGTCGCCGATGAAGCGCGCGCCTTGCTGACCGCGCCATCGGTGTACGGCCAGCCCTGCGCCGACCTGATCGCCACTCTGCACCAGAGCGGCCAGTTCAACACCGAAGACCTGTATGCGCAGCTGCGCCTGGCGGGCGAATTCAACGCCACCGGCCAGGCGCGCCGTATCGTCGCACTGCTCGATGGCCCGGAAAAGAAAGCCGTGCAGGCGGTTGATCTGCCGACGGTGGCGGTGGCCAAGGGCATGGGGCCGAGCAAGGTGGAACATCAGATCTTCATCGTCGCGCTCGGCCGCCTGGCCAAGACCAGCAGCAAGCTGGCGGTGCTGGGCCTGAACAAGGCAATGCCGAAGATGTCGTCGCAAGAGCAGCAGCAGGCGTGGGCGGCGATCGCGCTGCAAACCTCGTATTCGCTATCGCCTGAAACTACCGATTACTGGCGCCGTTCCAATGGCGCGCAGCTGTCGATCGACCAGATCCAATGGAAGACCCGCATCGCCATGCGCAACGGCGACTGGCGCCAGGTGGAGAATAATATCCGCGCCATGCCGCAGTCGCTGCGCAACGATACAACCTGGGTCTACTGGCTGGGCCGCGCGCTGATGGCGCGTGACGGCGTGACCAGCCAGCCAAGCGGCGAAGCGGCGCAACTGTTCCGCAGCATCTCCGACCAGTCCAATTATTACGGCCAGCTGGCGCTGGAAGAAACCGGCAAGCTGATTACTATTCCAACGCCGGGCGCGCCGATTTCGCAGGCCGAGATCACGCCGATCGCCGCCAACCCCAACTTCCAGCGCGCGTTGAAATTCTTCAGCATGCGGCTGCGCTTTGAAGGCACGCGCGAATGGAACTGGGGCTTGCGCGGCTTGAGTGAACGCGAGCATCTGGCCGCTGCTGAATACGCACGCCAGAACAACATCCTCGACCGCATGGTCAACACCTCGGAGCGCACCCGCATCCAGGTTGATTACTCGCAGCGCTTCCCGTCGCCGCACAACGATGTGATGCATCCGGCCACGCAGACCCTGGGCTTGGACAAGGCCTGGGTGTATGGCCTGATACGGCAGGAATCGCGCTTCATCATGGACGCGCAATCGCACGTTGGCGCCTCGGGCCTGATGCAGGTGATGCCGTCCACCGGCCGCTGGGTGGCGAAGAAGATCGGCCTGACCGATTTCGCGCAGGAGATGCTGAGCGATGTGCGCTACAACATCATGCTGGGCACGAATTACCTGAACATGGTGCTGGGGAATATGGATGGCAACGAAGTGCTGGCCACCGCCGCCTACAACGCCGGGCCGGGACGCTTGCGCAGCTGGCGCGCCACGCTGACCAAGCCGATGGACGCCACCGTGTTCATCGAGTCGATTCCGTATTTCGAGACGCGCACCTATGTCAAGAACGTGATGTCGAACGCCACCTACTACGCGGCGCTGTTTGAAGGGCGGCCGCAATCGATGAAGGCGCGCCTGGTCACCGTTGGCCCCAAGGGCTACACCCAGGCCGAGGAACAGGAAACCAGTTTCTCGCCGCGCTGATTAAACCTTACAGGACGTATCATGCAGACTACCCACCTCGACCCCAGCCTGTCGCAAACCCTGGCTGCCGCGCGCGAGCCAGGCCTCACGCTCATCATCGGCAACAAGAACTATTCCTCGTGGTCGATGCGGCCATGGGTGGTGATGACCGCCTTCGGCATTCCGTTCCAGGAAGTGCGCGTGCTGCTGGACCAGGATGACACCGCCAACCGCATTTGCAGTTACTCGGCGTCCGGCCGCGTGCCGGTGCTGTTGGCCGGCGAAGAGATGACCATCTGGGATAGCCTGGCCATCTGCGAATATCTGGCCGAGCAATTCCCCGAGCTGCCGCTGTGGCCGCGGGATGTGGCGGCGCGCGCGATGGCGCGTTCGGTGTGCGCTGAAATGCACGCCGGCTTCAGCGACCTGCGCACCTCGATGTCGATGAATATCCGCGCCAGCTATCCGGGCAAGGGCCGTACGCCGGGCACCCAGGCCGACATCGGCCGCATCAGCGAAATCTGGGAAGAGTGCTTGTCGCGCTTCGGCCATCACCAGTTCCTGTTTGGCGACTTCTCGATTGCTGACGCCTACTATGCGCCGGTGGTGATGCGCTTCCGCACCTATGGCGTGTCGCTGGCGCCGGCGCTGGACGCCTACTGCCAGCGCGTGCTGGCGCATCCGGCGGTGGCGCGCTGGGTCAGCGAAGCGCTGGCGGAAACCGAAACGGCGCCCAAGCATGACGCCGAGATGCCGGACTAAGATGATGCAAACCTATGTTGTCGGCGGCGCGGTACGAGATGCGCTGCTCGGCCTGCCGGTCAAGGATCACGACCATGTTGTCGTTGGCGCCACCCCGGATGACATGCTGGCCAAGGGCTTCCGCCCGGTAGGCAAGGACTTCCCGGTTTTCCTGCACCCGCAAACGCAAGAAGAATACGCGCTGGCGCGCACCGAGCGAAAAACCGCGCCAGGCTACAAGGGCTTTGTGTTCCACACCTCGGCCGACGTCACGCTGGAAGAAGACCTGGTGCGGCGCGACCTGACCATCAACGCCATGGCGCGTGCCGACGACGGCAGCATCACCGATCCGTACGGCGGCCAGCGCGATATCCAGCTGCGCATTTTCCGCCATGTGTCCGACGCCTTCGCTGAAGACCCGGTGCGCATCCTGCGCCTGGCGCGCTTCGCCGCGCGCTTCAGCGATTTCACCGTCGCCCCGGAAACCAATGAGCTGATGAAGCGCATGGTGGCCGAAGGCGAAGTGGATGCGCTGGTGGCCGAACGCGTGTGGCAGGAGCTGGCGCGCGGACTGATGGAGCACAAGCCGTCGCGCATGTTCGACGTGCTGCGCGACTGCGGCGCACTGGTGCGCATCCTGCCCGAGCTGGACGCCTTGTGGGGCGTGCCGCAACCGGAGAAGTGGCATCCTGAGGTCGATACCGGCGTGCACATCATGCAGGTCATCGACTGTGCGGCGCGGCTGGAGCGCGAGCTGCCGGTGCGCTTCGCCTGCCTGATGCACGATCTGGGCAAGGGCGTGACGCCGTCCGCCAACTGGCCTGCGCACCACGGCCACGAAGGCCTGGGTGTGAAACTGGTGGAGCAGGTGTGCAAGCGCCTGCGCGTTCCGACCGAATCCCGCGACCTGGCAGTGATGACGGCGCGCGAACATGGCAACGTCGGCCGCGCGCTGCAACTGCGCGCCAACACCATTGTTACCCTGTTCGAGCGTTGCGACGCTTTCCGCAAGCCGGCGCGCTTCACGCAGATGCTGCTGGCGACCGAATGCGACGCGCGCGGCCGCATCGGCCCGGAAGCCAGCTATGCCGATGCACCGTTCCCGCAACTGGCGCATCTGGAGACGGCGCTGGCGGCAGCGCGCGGCGTCAACGCCGGCGAGATCGCGCAAGGCTGCGCCGACAACCCACAGCGGATTCCGGAGCGGGTGCACATGGCGCGCGTCAGCGCGGTCAAGGCGGCGCTGAAGGAAGAAGAAGCGGAATGAGTTCCGACCTGTTCCAGAATCCGCTGCGCCGTTTGAGGAAGAAGGGCGATCGGCGCCCGACGGTGCCGGTGAAGGAACTGCGTGAACGCGACCGGCGCCGCATGCTGCGGCATTTTCTGGAACTGGAAGACAGCGACCGCCTGCTGCGCTTTGGCTCCGTGCTACCGGATGAACAGATCACCAACTACGTCAACGGCATCAACTTCTCGCGCGACATGGTGTTCGGCGTGTACAACCGGGTATTCCGGCTGGTGGCCGTCGGTCACCTGGCGTTTGCGCCGCGCGATGAATCGAGCACTGTCACGGAGAAGGAGCGGGTAGCGGAATTCGGCGTCTCGGTCAGCCGCTCGGCGCGCGGGCTTGGCGTCGGCTCGCGGCTGTTCGAGCGCGCCGCCATCCATTGCCGCAACAGCGATGTCGACACGCTGTATATGCACTGCCTGTCGACCAACAAGACCATGATGCATATCGCCAAAAAAGCCGGCATGGAAATCCACCGCGATTACGGCGAGGCCGACGCCTACCTGAAGCTGCTGCCTGCCGATCCGTCCAGCGTGCTGCAAGAAGCGCTGCACGAACAGTTCGCGGTGCTGGACTACACCTTCAAGGCTAACAAGCGCATCGCCGTTAAGTGGTTCGGCAAGCTGATACGCCGAAAATAAGCCGCCCGCAGGCGGCGCAGATTAAAACACCGCGTCCAGCGCCACGCTCACCAGCTTGGAATTGCCGCTGAACGGAATCGCGCTGCGGTCGATCACTTTGTCGAACTGGATTTTCAGGTCCATATTCTTGCGGAAGTCCCAGCGCACCGCGACGAAGCGGGTATTATCGATTTGCAGATCGGTGTAGGTATTGCTCAGCTTTTCGGTGTAATGCGAGTAGCCGGCCAGCGGGGTGAAGTCGCCGATCTTGTAGCCGACGGTGGCAGTCCAGCTGTTGGCCTTGTAGTCCTGCGTCGGGCGGCGGAAAGTATTGGCTTCGGCGCGCAGCAGGAAGTTGTTGTAGTCGACGCTGGCCGACACGCCCATGATGCGCTGACGCAGGCCCTTGATTTCCACCTTGTCTTCAATCGCTGCCGGGAAGCTGGTCAGATGGATAGAGTTCTGCATATAGATCAGGCGCAGACCCACGTAGTCGTTGGAGAGGTCGAGGTAGCCGCCGAGGATGTGCTTCCAGGCGTCGTCCACCTTGGCACCGTAATAGATGCGCTCCATTTCCTTGTTGTTCTTGGTGACTTCCTGGCCGCCGAAGACGTTGCCGATCACCGCCCAGTCGCCGACCGTGACGCGGTGGCTCAGGTTCGCGCCGTTGTAAGCGCCGATTTCCCAGCCGTAGATATCCTGCGGCACGCGTATCCACGGCAGCGTGTAGCCAATGTAGACGCTGTCCGAGAAGGCGTAGATCGGCAGGCGGCGGCGGCCCACCTGCAGCGTGGTGCTGGGCGTGACGTCCCAGGTCAGGTAGGCCCAGTCGATATCGGCCTTCATGTTTTCCGAGGCGCGCGTTACCACCTGCGCAGTGGCCGACAACTGCTCGTTGATCTTGTATTTCAGCTGCAGGCCGGCCAGCGATTCTTCCGACATGCTGACGCGGTTGTTGTTGTACACGGCGCCGTGCTCATAGTTGGCGATGAAGCAAGGGCAGTCGAATTCGTTCCACTTGCCGGTAGTGCCGCCGTAGGCTTTGCCGGCGGCCACAGTGGCGAAGCCGGAGATGGTCAGGTCGTCCGCGCGCGCTGCGGTCAGGCTGGCGGCGCCCAGCAGCAGGACGGAAATCAGTTTCTTCATGGGTAAGCTCGGTTAATTCAGGGTGGCGATGACTTTGACGCTGGCGTCGACGTCTTTCTTATCGATGTAGCCGATGCGGGTGGGATCGGCGGCGACGGTCTTTTTCATATCCTGCTCGCTGTCGACTTCCAGCGGTGGCGTGCCGCCGCCGGTGAAGATCAACTTGGACCAGATCGAGCGTACTTGCGCCGGGTCCTTGTGGCAGGCCTTGGCGTAGAACTGGTCGCGCACCGAATTTTTTTCCGGCAGATTGACCGGAGCCGGCTGCTTGGTTTTGCCCAGATAGGCCTGGCAGATCACTTCATTGGCGGGAGCGTTGGCCTTGGCGGAGACGATCACCACCAACTCGGCGTGCGCGGGCGCAGCCAATACGGCAGCCAGCAGCAGCGCGCTGCCGCCGGCATAGAGTTTCAGTTTCATAAATTAAAGGTGAGTGGTAAAAATATTACACGGGGGCGGCGAGTAGCCGGCGTGGCGCGGCGGTTGCAGCCTGGGCATCCAGTTTGAAGACGCTGACCACCTGGGCCAGCGTGGTGGCCTGGTCCAGCAGCGAGGCGGCCGAGGCCGAGGCTTGCTCGACCAGTACCGCGTTCTGGCGCGTGTCCTGGTCGATGGCGCCTAGCGCCACCTGGATCTGCTCCAGGTCTTCGCTCTGCGCCTGGCTGGCCTGGGTGATCTCGGCCATGATGCTGGTGACGTTGGCGATGCTGCTGACGATGTCTTGCATGGTGGCGCCGGCCTGGTCGACCAGGCGTGCGCCGTCGTCGACACGCTGCACCGAGTCGTCGATCAGGGTTTTGATTTCGCGCGCGGCGGCGGCCGAGCGTTGCGCCAGATTGCGTACCTCGGTGGCGACCACCGCGAAGCCGCGTCCTTGTTCGCCGGCGCGCGCCGCTTCCACGGCGGCGTTCAGCGCCAGGATGTTGGTCTGGAAGGCGATGCCGTCGATGACGCCGATGATGTCGACGATTTTCTTCGACGAGGCGTTGATGGCGCCCATGGTGTCGACCACCTGCGCCACCACGGCGCCGCCTTTCTGCGCCACGCCGGAGGCGGCGCCGGCCAGCTGGTTGGCTTGATGGGCGCTGTTGGTATTCTGGCGCACGGTGGCGGTCAGCTGGCGCATCGATTCGACGGTCTGGTCCAGCGCGCCGGCTTCGTGTTCGGTACGCTGTGCCAGATCGGCATTGCCGACCTCGATTTCCTGCGCCGCGCCGGCGATGGTGTGGCCCGCCGTGCGGATGCGCACCATGCTGGCGGCCAGCTTGTCCTGCATCTCGCGCAGGCTCAGCAGCAGGCTGCCCTGGTCGTCCGGGGCCGTGCGGATGTGGCTGCTAAAATCGCCTTCGGCAATGGTGCCGGCGATGCGGATCGCGTATTCCGGCTCGCCGCCCAACTGACCCCACAAGCGGCGGATAATGAAGTAGGAAGCCAGCGCCAGAACCGCCACTGTCAGCAGCGCCACCATGATGTTCAGTTTCATGACGAAGCTGACATCGCGCGCGCTGTTCTCCAGCGTGGCGGTCAGCTGGCGGCTCTCGGCGGCATAGCTGTCGTTCAGATCCTTGTTGAGGACGGCCAGTGCCGCCTGCATCGCGGCGACGGTCTGCGGCACGTCGCCGGTGTCCAGGCCGAGCATGATCTTGCCGGCCTTCAGCGTGGGCGTCAGATAGGCGTCGAATTCGCTGCCGATGCGGGCGGCGGCGGCGCTGTGGCCGTCGATCTTGCCGAGCGTGTCCAGCGTGGCGCGGATGCGTTGGGCCGATTCCTGGATCGCCTTCAGGCCATCCTGCTCGCCATCGGCGACGGCGTGCTGCATGCCTTCGGAAATGGCTTGCACGTTGCGGATCATGGAATTTAGCTGGCCCAGCGCCGGATAGTCCACCGTGCCGGCCCGGGCAATATGGGCTTGAGCGGACGAGGTATAGCTCTGATTAATGACGAGGCCGGTGGCAAACAACAGGGCGGCGGTGGCGGGAATGGCCCAGATACGTAACTTGAAAGAGAATTGCATTTCCGACATTCAATATGATATGACTGGAATCATATAGTATGTCTCTGAGGCAATTCTCACACATTGTCACCGTGCTTATAAATGTGGTTAATTAAGCGCTATTTCCATTTAACAACAGAAAACCGCAGACTCTGCTGTGGCATTCTGGATACGCTGCCAGCAAATACTTATACCAATGGCAATGCGGTAGTGTCCTTGACGCGTTGCAGGGCGAACGAGGATTTCACGTCCAGTACCGCCGGGTGGCGCAGCAGCGTCGCCATCATGAAGCGCGAGAAGTGGTCCATGTCTTCGACGTGCACACGCAGCAGGTAATCCATTTCGCCGGTCATGGCGTAGCAGGCCACCACTTCCGGCCATTGCGCCACTGATTCGGCAAAGTCGGCGCGCGGCGATGGCGGCGCGTTCGGTGCGCCCAGCGCGCGGGCGTTGCTGTGTGCGCCGGCTTCGCTATGCTTCTCCAGGCGTACGTTGACGTAGGCCAGCAGGCCCAGGCCGATCTTGTCCGGGTCGAGCAGCGCCACGTATTGGCGTATCACGCCGGCTTCTTCCAGACGCTTGATGCGGCGCAGGCAGGGTGATGGGGACAGCGCTACCAGCTCGGCCACGTCCTGGTTCGACAAGCGCCCGTCCGATTGCAATATAGAAAGAATCTTACGGTCGGTTTTGTCTAGCGCGATCTTGGTCATAAACACCTCGGAAATTCGGAAATAAGGCAATATTATTGCTCAAAATGGCTGGCCGTGGGAATTGTTTGCAATTTACTGCCGCTAAAGCGGATCTATACTGTGCGCTATTCGAATAAGGAGACACGCATGCAATTCCAGCCATGGGACAACCCGATGGGCACCGACGGGTTCGAGTTTGTCGAGTATGCCGCACCCGATCCCAAAGCCCTCGGCGCGCTGTTCGAGAGCATGGGCTTCACCGCCATCGCCCGCCACCGCCACAAGGATGTGACCCTGTACCGCCAGGGCGACATCAACTTCATCATCAATGCCGAGAAGGATTCCTTCGCCCAGCGCTTCGCCCGCCAGCACGGCCCGTCCGTGTGCGCGATCGGCATCCGCGTGCAGGACGCCGCGTTTGCCTACAAGTCCATGCTGGAGAAAGGCGCGTGGGGCTTCGATAACAAGACCGGCCCGATGGAACTGAATATCCCGGCCATCAAGGGCGTCGGCGATTCGCTGATTTACCTGGTGGACCGCTGGCGCGGCAAGAACCGCGATGCGCAGCAAGGCGCCATCGGCGACATCAGCATCTACGATGTGGACTTCGTTGCGATTCCGGGCGCGCAAGCCAATCCGGTTGGCCATGGCCTGACGTATATCGACCACCTGACCAACAACGTCCACCGTGGCCGCATGAAGGAATGGGCGGACTTCTACGAGAAGATGTTCAACTTCCGCGAGGTGCGCTACTTCGACATCGAAGGCAAGCTGACCGGCCTGAAGTCGAAAGCCATGACTTCCCCATGCGGCAAGGTGCGCATTCCGATCAACGAATCGTCGGACGACAAGTCGCAGATCGCCGAATACCTGGACGAGTACCACGGCGAAGGCATCCAGCACATCGCGCTGGGCACCGACGATATCTACACGTCGATCGAAGGCATGAAGAAAGCAGGCATCGCCTTCCAGGACACCATCGAGACTTACTATGAGCTAGTCAATCGCCGCCTGCCGAACCACGGCGAGCGCCTGGATGACCTGCGCCGCCTGCGCATCCTGATCGACGGCCAGAGCAACGAGCAGCAGCGCGAACTGCTGCTGCAAATCTTCACCCAGAACGTGATCGGCCCGATCTTCTTCGAGATCATCCAGCGCAAGGGCGATCAAGGTTTCGGCGAAGGTAATTTCCGCGCGCTGTTCGAGTCGATCGAGCTGGATCAGATCAAGCGGGGCGTGTTGCTGGACCCAAGCAAGGCCACCGCATAAGGTGTAGAGTAGTACCAGGCCGGTAGCAAAGCACATAGACAGAGCACCGGCGCCACGCGGCAGAGCCTACCCGGCACTGCCGCGCGTGTACCTAAAATTTGGAGACAAAACAATGAATGCACCTCAAAAGGGTTTGCTATTGAATCCGTCCGTCGATGCGGCCGAGATTACGTTGGACGATAAGTGGACACTGGAGCGCGGTCGCGCTTTCATGACCGGCACACAAGCGCTGATACGCCTGCCAATGATGCAGCGCGAGCGCGATCTCAAGGCAGGACTCAACACCGCAGGCTATATCACCGGCTACCGCGGCTCGCCCGTCACCAGCGTCGACATGACGGCGATGAAAGCCAAGAAGTACCTCGACGAACATCACGTCAAATTCCATCCTGGGATGAACGAAGACCTGGCGGCGACCGCTGTCTGGGGCACCCAGCAAACCAATCTGTTCAAAGACGCCAAGTACGACGGCGTGTTCTCCATGTGGTACGGCAAAGGCCCTGGCGTGGACCGCTGCGGCGATGTGTTCAAGCACGCCAATAATGCCGGCTCGGCCAAGCATGGCGGCGTGCTGGTCTTGGCTGGCGATGACCATGCGGCCAAGTCGTCTTCGACCGCGCACCAGTCGGACCACATCCTCAACGCCTGCGGCATTCCGGTGCTGTATCCAGCCTCGGTGCAGGAGTACATCGACTACGGCCTGCATGCGTGGGCGATGAGCCGCTACACCGGCCTGTGGGTATCGATGAAATGCGTCACCGACATCATCGAATCAGGCGCCGTGGTGGACTTCGATCCGGACCGCGTGCAGATCGCACTGCCGACCGATTTCGAGCTGCCTGAAGGCGGCCTGAATATCCGCTGGCCGGACACCGTGCTGGATATGGAAGTCCGCATGAACAGCTACAAGTGGTACGCTGCGCTGGCGTACTGCCGCGCCAATAAGCTGAACAAGATCATCTGGGATTCGCCGAAGCCGAAGATCGGCATCATCACCGCCGGCAAATCGTATCTGGACACGCGCCAGGCACTGGCCGACCTGGGCATCGACGAGCAGGCCGCCGCCGACATCGGCATCCGCCTGTACAAAATAGGTATGACCTGGCCGCTGGAAGCGGACGGCGTGCACGAATTCGCCAAGGGCCTGGACGAGATCCTGGTGGTGGAAGAGAAGCGCCAGATCCTCGAATACGCGCTGAAGGAAGAGCTGTACAACCTGCCGGACGGCGAGCGTCCACGCGTGGTCGGCAAGTTCGACGACACCGGCGAGTGGAGCAACAAGGGCAAGACCGGCCACGGCGACTGGCTGCTGCCGGCAACCTACGAACTGAATCCGGCGCAGATCGCGCGCGCCATCGCCTCGCGTATCGCCCACTACTGCGCCGGCCATCCGGTGGCCAAGCGCGTGCAGGAACGCGTGGCGTATCTGGAAGCGAAAGAGCTGGCGCTGAAAACGCTGCCGACCAAGGCCAATCCGCAAACTGACCGCACGCCGTTCTTCTGCTCCGGCTGCCCGCATAACTCCTCGACCAAAGTGCCGGAAGGCTCGCGCGCGCTGGCGGGCATTGGCTGCCACTACATGGTGCTGTGGATGGACCGCGAGACATCGACCTTCACCCATATGGGCGCGGAAGGCGTGACTTGGGTGGGACAGGCGCCATTCACCAACGAGAAGCATGTGTTCACCAATCTCGGCGACGGCACCTACTTCCACTCGGGGATACTGGCGATACGCGCGGCGGTCGCGGCCAAGGTCAATATCACCTACAAGATTCTGTTTAACGATGCTGTCGCCATGACCGGCGGCCAGCAGTTCGACGGTCCGCTTGATCCCGGCATGATCTCGCGCCAGATCGCGGCGGAAGGCGTGACGCCGATTATTGTGGTGACCGACGAGCCGGAAAAATATCCATCCGATTACAACTGGGCGCCCGGCGTCACCGTGCGCCATCGCAGCGAGTTGATGGACGTGCAGCGCGAACTGCGCGACAAGCCTGGCGTGTCGGCGATGATTTACGACCAGACCTGCGCGTCCGAAAAGCGCCGCCGCCGCAAACGCAATGAATACCCAGATCCAGCCAAGCGCGCGGTGATCAACGAAGCCGTCTGCGAAGGCTGCGGCGATTGCTCGGTGCAGTCCAACTGTCTGTCGGTGGAACCGCTGGAGACGGACCTGGGCCGCAAACGCCAGATCAACCAATCGTCGTGCAACAAGGACTTCTCTTGCACCACCGGTTTCTGCCCAAGCTTTGTGACGGTGGAAGGCGGCGCGCTGAAGAAACCGAAGAAAGCCGCCACCGGCGAAGCACCGCAAGCCGTGTTGCCGATGCCTGTGCTGCCATCGACCGAGACGCCGTTCGGCATCCTGATCACCGGTATTGGCGGCACCGGCGTGGTGACGGTGGGCCAGATCCTGGCCATGGCCGCGCACGTCGAGAACAAGGGCGCCATCGTGCTGGACATGAGCGGCCTGGCGCAGAAGGGCGGTCCGGTGATGTCGCACGTGCGCCTGGCGGATCATCAGAGCGATCTGCACTCGACCCGGGTGGGCACTGGCAGCGCCGATCTGGTGATCGGCTGCGACCTGATCGTCACCGCTGCGCGCGACGCCTTGTCGCGCATGGGCGAGGGCCGCACACACGCGATGATCAATTCGACCGGCTCCTCGACGGCAGCGTTTGTGAAGAACCCGGACTGGCAATTCCCGGACGCCGGCTCGCGCGGCGAAATCATCCGCGCCTGCGGCAACGATAACGTTGATTTCGTCGATGCCGGCCAGATCGCCACCGCGCTGATGGGCGACTCCATCGCCACCAATATGTTCATGCTCGGCTACGCCTTCCAGAAAGGCCGTGTGCCGCTGAGCGAAGCCGCGCTGATCAAGGCGATTGAGCTGAATGGCGTGTCGGTGGGCTTCAACAAGGCCGCCTTCCACTGGGGGCGCACCGCTGCGCACGACCTGGCGTCGGTCACCAAGCTCACCACGCCGGCCAAGGTGATCGAGTTCAAACGTATCCAGACGCTGGACGACATTATCGCCAAACGGGTAGAGCTGCTGACGGCCTATCAGAACAGCGATTATGCGAAACAGTATAAATCGTTTGTCGATCAGGTCCGTGGTGAAGAGGCCAAGCTGGGCAAGAGCACCCGCCTGAGCGAAGCCGTGGCGCGCTACTACTACAAGCTGATGGCTTACAAGGACGAGTACGAAGTCGCCCGCCTGTACACCGACGGCGCCTTCCAGCAAAAGGTGGCAGGCATGTTCGATGGCGACATCAAACTGAAATTCCACCTGGCGCCGCCGATCTTCGCCAAGACTGACGCCCAAGGCCATCTGGTCAAGAAAGAATATGGCCCATGGATGATGAAGGCCTTCGGCGTGCTGGCCAAGTTCAAAGGACTGCGCGGCACGGCGCTGGATCCTTTCGGCCGCACGGTGGAACGCAAGATGGAGCGCGCGCTGATCACCGAGTACCGTGACACTGTGTCTGCACTGCTGCCTAAATTGAAGGCAGAGAATCTGGCGCAGGCGGTGGCCATTGCCAGCATTCCGGAAGACATACGCGGTTATGGCCACGTCAAGGAGCGCCACCTGCTGGCCGCCAAGCAGAAGGAAAGCCGCCTGCTGGCCGAGTTTGACAAGCCAGCACCGCTCATTGTTGCAGAGGCCAGCGTGGCGACACACGCCGCCTGATCCAGTTCCATAGTTGTACCTTAACGGCCCTTCGGGGCCGTTTTTTTGTCTGTCCATTTTTGAACAGTGCTAGTGTTCGGATGTGAACGTTACGCGCGCGCCGCGCCGCCTGTGCAGCGGTTCGGACGATGGCATGGCTTTTGCTGTAAAGGTGGAATGGGTGAAATAGTGATGGGAAAGATGATGCTGCGTGATTTTCGAATAGGCTGGCGGCTGCTTTTGCAGCGACCCCTCTATTCGCTGGTCATCATCGGCGGGCTGGCGATTGGATTTGCCAGCTGCTTCCTGCTATTCGGCTTTGTGCAGTTCTGCCTGAACTATAACGGCAGCGTTCCGGATAACCATCGGGTGGTGGTGATCAAGCAGCGCATCAATGTTTTTCCTCGTGCGGAATGGCAACTGATGGCCTTCCTGCCGCTGCGCGACGTGGCGCGGGCAAGCGGTATGGTGGAGGCATCCACAATCGTCAAGGCGCTGGATATGCCGCTGCGTACAGGCGACGCGCTGCATGCGCTGAACTTGCAACTGGTCGATGCGGATTTCCAGTCGATGTTCGCGGTGGTCACACTGGAGGGCGAGCTGCACGCCGCGTTGACCCAGCCGGATGGTCTGGCATTGACGGTCACCGCTGCGCGCAAATTATTCGGCGCGTCATCGGCATCGATACTCGGACGGACGGTGGATGTCGCCGGCAGCGTATTGCAGGTGCGCGCCTTGCTGCGCGATCCAGCGCCGAATAGCTCGCCGCGTTACGAGGCGCTGGCTGGCGCTGGCGGCAGCGCTTGGCGTGGCAGCGAAGCGGCGATGCGGCAGTGGGATCGCGGCGGTGTCTACTTGAAGCTCAAGCCGGGAGCCTCGATATCCGCACTGACTGCGCTGCTGCAGCAGGCCAGCGAGAAGGCACCGCTGAGCCAGCAAATGCGTTCCACTACGGCGAGCATCCCGAGTGGCGGCAACGTTTCGGACCTGCGCCTGCTGCCGCTGCGCGACGTTTATTTCGACGCCGATCTGGCGCGCAGCCAAACCGCTGACCAGTATGCTCAGCGCAGCAGTATCTACGCTCTGGCGGCCGGTGGGCTATTCATCCTGCTGCTGGCCACGATCAACTACGTCAATCTGGCCACGGTGCGCACCTTGCGGCGCCAGCGCGAGATCGGCATTCGCAAATTGCTGGGTGCGAGCGCCTGGCGGCTGACGCGTCAATTTTTGTGCGAAGCGGTGCTGACCACTGTGCTGGCGGCCGGCTCGGGCCTGGTGCTGGCGTGGCTGCTGCTGCCGGTGTTTGCTGGTCTGGTTGATCGTCCGCTGGAAGGCATCTTTACGCCGTTCGCATGCGCGCTGGCCCTGGGGTTCAGCGTTGCCATCGGCCTGTGTGCCGGCGCTTATCCGGCGTGGCTGGCGCACCATGCATTGCCTGGACCTGCGCTGGCGGGGCGTGGCGATGCCGAAACGGCAGCGGGCTTGCGTGGCCGGCGCGTGCTCACCGTGGTGCAGTTCGCCAGCGCTTTGGCGCTCAGCGCGACCACGCTGGCGGTCAGCTGGCAAACCTATTTCCTGAGTCATGCCTCGCCAGGATTTGATCCGGCCGGGCTGCTGGTGTTGAACCTGCCATCCTACGCGGGCGGCAAGAGCAATGACGCCGCGTTCGTGGAACAGCTGCGGCGGCTGCCGCGCGTGCAGGGCCTGACGTCGATTTCCGAAGCGGTTGGCCGTGATGGCGCCAAGAGTATCCACCGGCTGAAAGCTAAGGACGGCAGCGATGTTCCGATGGAGGCCAAGTTTGTCGGTCCGGAGTGGTTTGAACTGCACCACTTGCACGCCGCATTCGGCGAGGCTTTCAACACGCGCCATGACGCTAATGATGATCAGACCTCCGGCCGGGCGATGGTGAATGCAGCCGGCGCACTGGCGCTGGGCTACGCCACGCCGCAGGAAGCCGTCGGCAAGATGCTGTCGACGGACTACCGCATCATCGGCATCGCGCCGGAAGTGCGCTTCCAGGAACTGCGCAAACCGTCGCGCGCCATCGTCTATTTCGTGCGTCACGCGTCAGTGCTGGTGATCCGCACCGACGATCAACTGCAAGCCGCGCATGACAATATCGCGCCGCTGTGGCGGCGCCACTACCCGAACGACATTCTCGACCTGAGAACGCAGCAAATGGTGCTGGCTGAGCGCTTGCTGGGCGACCGCAGACTGATGCGCATCCTCGCCGCCAGCAGCGCCATCGCGCTGGCCTTGTCCGGCTTCGGCATTTTTGTGCTGTCGGCGTACAGCGTGCAGCGACGCCAGCGCGAGATCGTGATGCGCAAGCTGCATGGCGCCAGCCGCCTCGATATTGCATTGATGATGGCGCGTGAGTTTGGCGCGCTGTTTGCGATCAGCGCCTTGCTGGGATTGCCGCCGGCGTGGCTGGCGATACAGCATTATCTGGCCAGCCATGCAGAGCGCGCGCCGATGAGCGCCTGGCCGCTGCTCGCCGCGCTGGCGCTAGGCATGGCGATGGCGGTGCTGGCCATCGCGCACCACACACTCGGCGCCTTGCGCCTCTCGCCCGCCCGGATGCTGCGCGACTAGTTTTTTACCCTGGAGAAGAGTGCATGAACCTGTATCAAAAAATCGCCAGCATGGCGTTGCTGGCGCTCGCCTTGCCGCGTCTGGCCAGCGCGCAGGATAGCGATCCGTATCAATGGCTGGAAGAGGTACGCGGCGAGCGGCAAATGCAGTGGGTGGCCGGACAGAACACCACGGCGCTGCGCGAGCTGCAATCCACACCGGAATATGAGGAGATTCTGCATAGCGTGCGCACCGCGCTGAACACCAGCGTGCGCTTGCCGGAGGTGACGCAGCATGGCCGCTTCCTGTATAACTTCCTGATTGACGCCGAGCACCAGCGCGGCGTGTGGCGGCGTACGACGATGCAGCAGTACCAGCGTCAGCAGCCGGCATGGGAAACCATTATCGATGTGGACCAGCTGGCGGCGCGGGAAAATGAAAAATGGGTGTGGCACGACGCGCAATGCCTGTATCCACAGGCGCGGCGCTGCCTGATCCTGCTATCGCGCGGCGGTGGCGATGCGCATGTGGTGCGCGAATTCGACACAGTCGCACGCCGCTTCATCGAGGACGGCTTCAGGCTGCCCGAGGCGAAAAGCGAAGTGTCGTGGATCGATCAGAACACGCTGCTGGTCGGCACCGATTTCGGCGCCGGCACGCTGACCGCATCCGGCTATGCGCGTGTGGTCAAGGAATGGAAGCGCGGCACGCCGCTGGCTGAAGCGCGCACGCTGTACGAGGGAGCAGCCGACGATATGCGCATTTCGGCACACCATCAATTGACGGCGGGAGAGGGCTTGCAGTTCGTCACCCGCACCATTAACTTCTACCGCAGCGAATTGTTCTGGCGCGACCACGGCACGCTGCGCAAGCTGCCGGTTCCCGATGATGCACAGACCTTTGTGCTGGGCGGTCAGCTTGCCATTCAGCTCAACTCCGACTGGGACGTGAACGGCAAGCGCTATCCACAAGGCGCGTTGCTGGCAACCGACTTGCGCCGCTTGGTGGGCGGTGAGCGCCAGTTGGCGGTGCTGTTTACACCCACGCCGGCCAGTTCGCTGGATGGCGTGACGGTCACGCGTGGCGCGCTGCTGCTGAATATTCTGGACAACGTCAGGAACCGCCTGGTGGAAGTGCGCCGCGTGGGGCAGCAATGGCGGCAGAGGAAAGTCGATGCACCGGCGTTTGGCCAGTTGGAGGCGAGCGCACTCGATCCGCTGGCTTCGGATGACTATATTCTGAAGGTCACGGATTTCCTCAACCCCACTACCACCTACCTGGGGCGCATCGGCAACGACCAGCGCACGCTGCTGAAAGCGATGCCGGCTTACTTCGACGCGTCGGCATACAAGGTGCAGCAATTCCACGCCGCTTCGAAGGATGGCACGCAAGTGCCGTATTTTGTGGTCATGAGCAAACAGGCACGGCTCGACGGCGGCAACCCGACGCTGCTGAACGGCTACGGTGGCTTCCAGATACCGATGAAGCCGCACTATCTCGGCCCGATGGGCGACGCCTGGCTCAAACATGGCGGCGTCTATGTGCTGGCCAATATTCGTGGTGGCGGGGAGTTCGGGCCGTCCTGGCATCAGGCGGCGGTAAAACAGAACCGCCAGCGCGCCTATGATGATTTTCTGGCGGTGGCTGAGGATCTCATCCAGCGCAAGATAACCAGTCCACGCCACCTGGGGATTTCCGGCCGCAGCAATGGCGGCCTGCTGGTCGGCGTCGCCTTCACGCAGCGTCCGGATTTGTTTAATGCAGTGATCTGCGGCGCGCCGCTGCTGGACATGCAGCGCTTCACCAAGCTGCTGGCCGGGCCGTCGTGGATGGCGGAATATGGCGATCCGGATGATCCGGCGCAGTGGGCTTATCTCAGCAAGTATTCTCCGTATCAGAACGTGCTGAAGGATCGGCACTATCCGCGCGTGCTGTTTACCACCTCCACCAGCGACGACCGGGTGCATCCGGGCCATGCCCGCAAAATGGCGGCGAGGATGGAAGAGCAGGGCCATGATGTGCTGTACTGGGAAAATACCGAGGGCGGCCACTCCGTCGCGGCGTCGATCGAGCAGGAGGTGCAGTGGTGGGCGGCCACCTATAGTTTCCTGCTGAAGCAGCTCAAATAGCCCGGCATGAAACTACTTTATTCGTATTTCGCATAAGCATGTAACAAAAAGGTCGTTCAATAAACGGCCCACAATTGTTAAGGTGTCGCCTTTTCATTTGTGAAATATTTACAATGCAAACAAAGTGTCATTTGAATCCACTGGCGGCTGGCGCTATCGCGCTGCTCGCCGGTGTTGCCGGCCATACCCTGGCGCAGGCACAGGATACCGTGGCGGCGAGCGCTCCGCAGGCCGTTGTCATTACCGGTTCGCGCATTGCGCGCGCGGGCACCGAAGGCCCTTCGGCCGTGACTGTGCTGACCGCTGCCGACATCGAGAAGCAGGGCTACCGCAACGTCTTCGACGCGCTGAGCAATCAAACCCAGAACAGCGGCTTCACCCAGGGCGCCGACTACGGCAACACCTTTACCCCATCGGCCAACGCCATCAGCTTGCGTGGCCTGGGGCCTAATCACACACTGGTCCTGCTGAACGGCCGCCGCATGGCCGACTTCCCGACCGCCTATGACGGTACGGTCAACTTCACCAATCTGGCGAATATTCCGTCGAGCGTGGTGGAGCGCATCGAGATCCTGAGCGGTGGCGCATCGGCCATCTATGGCTCGGACGCGGTGGCTGGCGTGGTCAACATCATCCTGAAAAAACAGTACCAAGGCTTCGACGTGAACGTCAAGGCTGGCGGCACGTCGCGCGGTGGCGCGGCCGACAAGCGTTTGCAGCTCACTGGCGGCAAGTCCTGGGACAAGCTGAATACGCTGTTCAGCCTTGAGCTGTCGGAGCGTAACCCGCTGTGGAGCGCGGACCGCGACTTCATGGCCGCCAAGACCGACGTCGCACCGACCTCCATCATGGGCCGCAAGAACGTCAGCACCGGCAAGTACGTCGACCTGGGCAGCGCTTGCGCCAACAACAGCGATATGTTTGGCGGCAGCGCGGTCAACTATGTGTCGAAAACCGGCCCTTACTGCGCCAGCCCGAAAGTCGGTCCGACTTACTGGACCACGATGACCAAGAACAGCAGCCAGAACGCCTTCGGCAGCTTGAATTACGAGCTGTCGCCGAACACCACGCTGTATGCGGAAGCGTTGTTTGGCCAGAACCGCAGCATCAACAATACGCGCGGCCCGTCGTGGACTTCGCGCCAGCTGTCGGATAGCTATTTCCTGAACCAGAACACCGGCTCCTACGAGACGTGGAACCGGTATATTTCGCCGGAAGAGATGGGGGGTGTAGGCCGCTACAACCGTTACTGGGATGACCAGGCCAGTTCGCTGTCGTTCGGCGCCAAGGGCCTGATTCCCGGTACCACCTGGAGCTATGAAGCAGGCTACACCGCCTCGCTGTACAAGAGCCAGGACCATCGCCCGCGCGTTCTGGCCAATGCCGACAGCTTCTTCCTCGGCCAGCAACTGGGCGTGGATGCCAACGGCGTCGCGATCTACGCGCCCGATCAGGCGCGCCTGACTACGCGCCTGACGCCGGAGCAATTCGCCAGCATCAGCGGCGCGTCGATCAGCGACGATAAATCGTGGACCAATACCGTCAGCCTGAGCGCCAGCGGCGAAGCGTTCGATCTGCCGGCCGGCCCGGTCAAGATGGCGACCGTGCTGGAGTACGGCAAGCAGGGCTTCTCGAATCGCCCGGATGCGCGCATCAACGAAGGCTATTTCAATATCGCCACCGGCGCGGACGTCACTGCCGGCACCCGCAAGCGCTATGCGGTGGGCGCCGAGTTCAACATCCCGGTGATCAAGACCGTGGATGCAACGCTGGCTGGCCGTTATGACCGCTACAGCTTCGCCGGCCGCGAAGATGGCAAGTTCACTTACAACGGCGGCATCGAGTGGCGTCCGGTCAAGCAGTTGCTGCTACGCGGTACCTACGGCACCAGCTTCCGCGCGCCGGACATGAACTACATCTACAAGGCGCGCGGTACTGGCTACTACTCCGCCACTACCGATTACTATCGTTGCGCCAAGTCCGGCCAGCCGATCGCCGGCTGCGAGTTCGCCAACTACTCGCCGGGCGCGGACTATGTGCAGACCGGTAGCAAGGACTTGCGTTCGGAACAGGGCCGGTCCACCGGTCTGGGCATCGTCTGGTCGCCGAGCGCGGACTTCGACGTATCGCTCGATTACTGGAACATCAAGATCAGCGATCTGGTGACCAATCTGAACGAGAACAAGCTGCTGCGCGACGAAGCCGCCTGCCGACTGGCTGGCGACCTGGCTTCGCCGACCTGCGCCGATGCGATTTCGCGCATCGTCCGCTATGCGGACAATGCGCTGTACCGTCCGGGCGAGATCAAGCAGATCCTGGTCAATCCGATCAACGCCGCGTCGACCAGCGTGGACGGCATCGACCTCGCCGCCAAGTATGCTTTCCGCAGCAAGGACTACGGCACCTTCACCGTGCGTGGCAATTACTCGAAGACGCTGAACAAGCACTCGCGCCAGTTCGCCGGCGACGAGTTGATCGACGAGGTGGAAGACCTGAACGTCTACGACTGGCGCGACAAGCTCAATGCCAGCCTGAGCTGGAACTACGGCAAGTGGACCAACACGCTGTTCCTGCAGCGTTACGGCAAAGTGCCTAACGGCGCCGGCACGGCCTTCCTGACCCCGACCACCCTGGTCAACGGCAGCGTGGTGTATCGCCTGAATGAACGCGCCACCTTGTCGGTGGCGGTCAATAACCTGTTTAACAAGGTCAAGGCGGATACCAGCGATGGCTGGCCTTACTACCCGGTCGGAACCTATAGCCCGGTCGGCCGCCAGGCCTGGGTCGAGCTGAACTACCACTTCGGCGGCTAAGCTGCCTTAGCTGTCTTAAGCGGCCTTTTGCTGGCTGGCGTGGCCGAGATACTCGGTCACCCAGTACAGCAGCGCGGCGGCGTTGAAGGCCATGCCGGTCAGCAGCGCGCCGTGCCAGCCGTGGGTGGCGTACATCCAGCCACCCAGCGCCGAACCCAGCGCGCCACCGGCGAAGAACAGCGCGAAGTACACGCCATTCAGGCGGCTGCGCACTTCCGCACCGAGCGAAAAGATGGCGCGCTGGCCCAGCACCAGATTCGCCGCCACACCCATATCCAGCACAATCGACGCCACCACCAGCACGGCCAGCGCCACATCGCGCGAACCTGGCACGATCATCGGCAACGCAAATCCCAGCACACCCAGTACCAGCGCGGCGGCGGTCGCCATCAGCGTGTGGCCTTGGTCGGCCAGCTTGCCGGCGATCGGCGAGGCGATCGCGCCAGCCATGCCGACCAGCGCAAAGATGGCGATGCCGGTTTGCGACAGGTGGAACTCGGGACCGGACAGCATCAGCGGCGTCACCGTCCAGAACAGGCTGAACGAACCAAACAGGCCGGCGTGATAGGCGGCGCGGCGGCGCAGCACCGGCGTTTGCAGGAACAAGTGCCACAAGGAGCCCATCAGTTTTGGATAGCTGATGTGATGGTTGGGCATACGCAGCGGCAGTTTGGCGCGCAGCACAAACGCTACCGCCAGCACCAGCACGGCGGCGCCGCCGAATACCACATGCCAGCTGGTGGCGTCGGCGATCAGGCTGGCGGCGGGGCGCGACAGCATAATCCCCAGCAGCAGGCCGCTGACCACTTTGCCGACCGTGACGCCGCGCGTCGCTTCCCGCGACAGGTGGGCGGCAAACGGCACGATGATCTGCGCCGCCACCGAACCCAGGCCGATGCCCAGTGCAGCGGTCAGGAACATCCACGCGCTGCTGCTGACGGCGGCCAGCACCAGCATGGCGGAGGTGAACAGCAGGCCGGTGAAGATCAGGCGGCGGTTTTCCAGCAGGTCGCCCAGCGGCACGATGAACAGTAGGCCGAGGGTGTAGCCAATTTGCGTCAGCGTGACGATCAGCCCGGCCGCTTCGGGCGACAAGCCGGTGGCGGCGCTGATCGGGCCGACCAGGGTTTGTGCGTAATACAGGCTGGCGACGATCAGGCCGGTGGCGGTGGCCAGCAGGGTGACCATGCCGGAACTTATGTCTTTATTGCTCATGGTGCTACTCCAGTAAGAAGATGATGAGCAGATTGTAGGCAAAAGCCAGGCAAAGATAATTAGGGCATAATGCCCCTATACTTTTCACATTATGTGAACAATCATGGACAGACTCAAAGCCATGCAGACGTTTGTGCGCATCGTCGAGGCCAACAGCTTCACCAAGGCCGCCGAAACGCTGGACCTGCCGCGCGCCGCGCTGACGGCCACCATCAAGAAGCTTGAAGCCTTTCTCGGCACCCAGCTGCTGCAGCGGACCACGCGCCGCCTGTCGCTGACGCCGGACGGTGCCGACTATTACCGCAAGTGCCAGCAGATCCTCCAGGCGGTGGAAGATGCCGAGAGCACCTATCGCGACCAGCGGGGCGGTCAAGGTGCGGCTCAGCCGCGCGGCAAGCTGCGCATCGAGCTGCCCGGCACCTTCGGCCGGAATGTGGTGCTGCCGCATATCGCCGCCTTCTGCCGCAGTTATCCGGATATCGAACTGGTGATCAGCCTGAGCGACCGGGTGCGCGACCTGACCGAGGAGGGCGCCGATTGCGCGCTGCGCGTCGGCGCCTTGCAGGATTCGGCGATGATCGGCCGGCCGCTGGGCAGCATGCGCTTTGTCACCTGCGCCGCGCCGGACTATCTGAAGCAGCACGGCGTGCCGCAGATATGGACTGATTTGCGCGCGCATCGCTGCGTGTCGCACTTTTCAGGCCGTACCGGCCGGCCGTTCGACTGGGATTTTATGGTCGATGGCAGCGAGGTCACCACCGAGATCCGCAGCGCCATCGCCGTCAACGACGCCGAGGCCAGTGCCAGTTGTGCGTTGCAGGGCATGGGACTGGCACAGCTGGCGCGCTACCAGGTGCGCTCGCACCTGGCCAGCGGCGCGCTGGTGGAAGTGCTGGCCGCCACGCCGCCGACGCCGATGCCGCTGTCCTTGCTGTACCCGCAAGGCCGCATGTCATCGCCGCGCCTGCGGGTGTTTGCGGAATGGCTGGGCGAGTTGCTGCGCCAGGATGCTGACTTGCAGGCTTGATAAGGTCTATAATTTGCATCCCTGGCCCGAACTGAGTTGTCGATGAAACTGAAGCTGCGTTCCCTGTGTGTTGTTTTGCCCTTGCTGCTGGCCTCCTGCGGTGGAGGCTCGTCCCCGCCTGCGGTAACGCCACCGGTGACCACGCCGCCAGTGACGCCACCGGTGACGCCGCCAACCGAGCCGCCGGTCACACCGCCCGTCACGCCGCCTGTGACCGAGCCCACCAAGCCAGACTGGTTCACCTTGTATGGCCGCTGCGAGCATCCGCGCACAGGCTTGCAGCCCAACGGCCTGCCTTATCTGGACTTCCAGGGCACGCTCAACGATGAGTTGCGCTGGATGCGTTCGTATATTGATGATAGCTACCTTTGGTACGACGAGATCCCCAAGAATCTGAACATGGCGGATTACAAGACGCCGCTCGACTACTTCGCGGTACTGAAAACGCCCGCCATCACGGCATCGGGCCGCGCCAAGGACCGCTTCCATTTCAGCTATCCGAGCGATGTCTGGTATGCGATGAGCAGCCAGGGCATTGAACTGACCTATGGTGTGACCTGGTCGCGCAGTGCTAGCGGCGTGCTGCCGCGCGTCTGGCTGGTGTCGATGGTGGAGCCTGGCTCGCCAGCGGATGTGGCAGGACTGCGCCGCGGCGACAGGCTGGAGTCGGTGGATGGCGTCAGCATGCAGGCGAACAGCACGGCGGGCGTTGAGGTGCTCAATGCCGGCCTGACACCCAAGACCGCCGGCAAAGTGCATAAATTCGTGCTGTCGCGGAATGGGCTATCGCTGCCGGTGTCGCTGACATCGGCGAACCTGGCGCTGATGCCGGTCCAAAATGCCAAGCTGCTGGCGACCGATAGCGGCACGGTCGGCTATTTGCAGTTCCATGATCACAACGCGGTGGCGGAAAGCCAGCTGGCGGACGCATTTACCCAGTTCCAGAGCGCCCGCGTGTCCGATTTAATACTGGACATGCGCTACAACGGCGGCGGCTATGTGCGTCTGGCCGCAGAACTGGCGTATATGGTCGCGGGGCCGGACGCCACGCAAGACAAGACTTTTGAAAACCTGCATTACAACGACAAGCAAAAGGCCATCGCGCCGCAGCTGTTTTCCTCGACTGCTTACGGTTTCGTGCCGTCCAAATTGAAAAGTGGCGCGGCGCTGCCCTATCTGGGCCTGAAGCGGGTGACGATATTGACCACCGCCGGCACCTGTTCCGCCAGCGAATCCGTCATCAACGGCTTGCGCGGCGTTGATGTCGAGGTGACGCTGATTGGCGGCGAAACCTGTGGCAAGCCATATGCCTTCACGCCGGCGCCGAACTGCGGCACGACCTATTTCGCGATTGAGACACGCGGCACCAACAACAAGGGTTTCGGCGACTATGCCGATGGCTTCCAGCCAACCTGCAAGGTGGCGGACGATCTGACCCGCGAAATGGGCGACACGGCGGAAGGCTTGCTGGCTGCCGCCTTGAGCTACCGAGAGCGCGGCGTCTGCCCTGCCACGGTGCAGCGGAACCGCGCGGAGCCGGGGGCGGCCGCCAGTGGCGTGCTGGAACTGGTGCGGCCGGAAGGCAAGCAAATAGCGATACGTATTCCTGGCGCGTAAAGCGGACTATAATTTCCAGCGTATCCGATGCCGGCACAGGCATCGGTCGATCAACCATCGCTGGAATTCTCTACATGATCCGTTCCGCCATACTGCTTGCCTTTGCCGCCAGCACCTCGCTGGCCTCCGCTGCCCCCGCTTCCGCGCCGCTGACCACCATCTCCGAACGCTCCGGTTTCCAGACCACCGGCCGCTACGACGAAGTGGTGGCGCTGTGCGCCCAGTTCCAGAAAGCTTATCCGAAGCAGGTGCGCTGCTTTGAATTCGGCCGCACGCCGGAAGGCCGGCCGATGCTGGCGCTGGCCGTCACCCGCACCGGTGCGCTGAGCGCCGAGCAGGCGAAGAAGAAGGGCGTGCCGGTGCTGCTGGTGCAGGGCGGCATCCATGCCGGCGAGATCGACGGCAAGGACGCCGGCTTCCTGGCGCTGCGCGATGCGCTGGAAGGCAAGGCGGCGGCCGGCGCGCTGGACAAGCAGGTGCTGCTGTTCGTCCCGGTGTTCAACGTCGACGGCCATGAGCGCTTCGGCAAGAACAACCGCCCGAACCAGCGCGGCCCGGTGGAAATGGGCTGGCGCACCACGGCGCAGAACTACAATCTGAACCGCGATTACGTGAAGGCCGACGCGCCGGAGATGCAAGCCATGCTGGCGCTGGTCAACGCCTGGGACCCGCTGGCCTATGTCGATCTGCACGTCACCGACGGCGCCAAGTTCCAGCCCGATATTTCGATCCAGGTGGAGCCGGTGCACGGCGGCGACGAAGCGCTGAAAGTCGCCGGCGCCGCGCTGCAAACCAATGTCATGGCCGACCTGAAGGCCAAGGGCTCGGATCCCAAGCCGTACTACATTTCGTTCGCCAAGGAAGACGATCCGATGTCCGGCTTTGTCGACAGCATGTCGACGCCGCGCTTCTCGACCGGCTACTTCCTGCTGCGTAACCGCTTTGCGATGCTGGTGGAAACCCACTCGTGGAAGGATTATCCAACGCGCGTGCGGATCACCTACAACACCATCGTCTCGCTGCTGTCGCAAGTGGCGCAGCATGGCAAGGAATGGCAGAAGCTGACCAAGGAGGCCGACGCGCGCGCATTGACCATGGCCGGCAGCGATTTCCCGCTCAGCTACCGCACCACCTTCAATACCAAGACCATCGAGTTCCCTGGCTATGCCTATGTGCGCGAGCATTCGGAGGTCTCCGGCGGCCTGTGGACCCGCTACGATGAGAGCAAGCCGCAGATGTGGACGGTGCCGCTGCGTGACGAGATCGTGCCGGAGCTGAAGGTGACGGCGCCGCTGGGCGGCTATATCGTGCCGCTGGCGCAGGCTGCGTGGGTAGGCGCCAAGCTGAAACAGCACGGTGTTGACTTCAAGGTGATCAAGCAGGACGAGATGCTGGCCGAGGTGGAGACTTTCCGCGCCAGCAAAACCAAGCTGGGTACGCAGTCCTTCGAGGGCCATCAAACGCTGGCAGTGGAAGGTGACTGGAGCCGCGAGCGCAGGGCGGTGGCCAAGGGCGCGCTGTTTGTGCCGATCGCGCAGCCGAAGGCGCGCCTGGTGATGACCATGCTGGAGCCGCGCGGCGCCGATGGCCTGCTGGCCTGGGGCGAATTCAACAACGCCTTTGAGCGCAAGGAGTATATGGAGGACTACGTGGCGGAGGAGGTGGCGCGCGACCAGCTGGAAGCCAATCCGGCGCTGCGCGCCGAGTTCCAGAAAAAGCTGGATACCGACGCGGAGTTCAACAAGAGCCCGGCCAAGCGGCTGGAGTTCTTCGCCAAGCGGCACGCATCGTGGGATGAGCGTTACAACCTGTATCCGGTGATGCGCACCGCGCAGCAGTACTAAATCTTGCTGGCGGAGGTGGCGCCGGGTTGCTGCGCCATCTTCTGCTCCATCTCTTCACGTATCATCTGAGTAATCTTGGCGGTGATGGCGGCCTGCTGTTCCGGCGTCATCGCGTCGAATTCCGCCTGGGTGATGCCCAGCTTGC
The DNA here is from genome assembly GCF_019219065.1 of Duganella sp. sic0402. Taxonomy (GTDB): domain Bacteria; phylum Pseudomonadota; class Gammaproteobacteria; order Burkholderiales; family Burkholderiaceae_D; genus Rugamonas. Next base: position 222,153 of record NZ_JAHUWK010000011.1, read on the forward strand.
CCAGCATGGCCTGGGTCATGCGTTCGGCGGGCGTCATCTTCAGATATTTTTCCAGCTCCGCCGCACCTTCCGACTGCTTGGTTTCAGCATGCTTGAGCAGCGCGCTGAAATCCCCGCCATCGCCATTCTGCTTCGGCGCAAAGTTCGCCAGCAGCGCATCGCTCAGCGCTTTCGATTCAATCTTCATCTCTTCTCCTTTACCCTGGGTGATTGGTCCTGCTTCCTAGCCGAGGGCAAAGGAAGCGCTCAGTCTTCGCGCTGCAGGGAGATGATACCTGCAACCGGGGCCGGGGTCGAACATGGCTCTTCGTCGAAGGCGATGTCGCCCAGCGGGTTGGCGATGCCGTCGGTCTTGAGGTCCTTGAAGCCGAACAGGTCGCGGTCCATCAGGTGCGATGGCACCACCGTCGACAGCGAGGAGAAGATGTTTTCCACGCGGCCTGGATGTTTTTTCTCCCAGTCGCGCAGCATGTTCTTGATCTGCTTGCGTTGCAGGTTTTCCTGCGAGCCGCACAGGTCGCACGGAATGATCGGGAAGTTCTTCACCTCGGCGTAGCGCTCGGTGTCTTCTTCCTTCACATAGGCCAGCGGGCGGATCACCATGTGCTTGCCGTCGTCCGACACCAGCTTGGCCGGCATGCCCTTGATTTTCCCGCCGAAGAACATATTCAGGAAGAAGGTTTCGAGGATGTCGTCGCGGTGGTGGCCCAGCGCGATCTTGTTGCAGCCCAGTTCATCGGCCACGCGGTACAGAATGCCGCGGCGCAGGCGCGAGCACAGCGAGCAGGTGGTTTTGCCTTCCGGGATCAGGCGCTTGACGATGCTGTAGGTGTCCTGGTTTTCGATGTGGTAGGGGATGCCCAGCTTGTCCAGGTAGGCCGGCAGGATATCGGCCGGGAAGTTCGGCTGCTTCTGGTCCAGGTTGACGGCCACGATGTCGAAGTGGATCGGCGCGCGCTCGCGCAGCGTCATCAGGATGTCCAGCAGCGCGTACGAGTCCTTGCCGCCGGACAGGCAGACCATGACCTTGTCGCCGTCTTCAATCATATTGAAGTCGCCGATGGCCTGGCCGACCAGGCGGCACAGGCGCTTGTGCAGCTTGTTGTTTTCGTGGGCGATTTTTTCAGCGGCCTTGGCGCTGAGCGTGTCTTTGTCTTCGATAACTGCGTTCATGCTGCTTCCTTGATCTTGAATACTTCAACGCCGACGCCTTCGCAATCCGGATACACGTCGGGCTTCATGGTGGAGACGCGCGCCGCGCGCACGCTCGGGTGTTCCAGCATGGCGCGCACGATGTCGTCGCACAGGGTTTCCTGCAACTGCACATGGCCGCGCGCCATGCGGGCGGCGATGGTGTTGCGCATGAAGTCGTAGTCCACCACTTCTTCCAGCTGGTCATGGGTCGGCGACGACAGCGCCAGCGGGATGTACAGGTCGACGTTGATCAGCAAGCGCTGCTCGCCCTTTTTCTCGAACTCGTAAACGCCGATGTTGATCATGACTTCGTAGTTGCGCAGGAACAGGCGGCGGCAGTCGTTCAGTTGCGGGTGTATCAGGGCGGACAGCATGGATTACCTTCTAGAGATTAAATTATTTAGCCAAAAACATCACATCGCGCGGCAGCGGCACCAGGTGCTGTCCGCCGTCGACCAGCAGCGTGGCGCCGGTCATTGCGCGCGCCGAGGCTGCGTACACCACGGCGTCGGCGATGTCTTCAGGGGTGCTGGAACGGCCCAGCGGCGTTTGCTGGTGCGCGTTGGCGAAACCGGCTTCGGTCTGGTCGCCGGACAGCATGGTGATGCCCGGCGCTACGCCGATCACCCGCAACCTGGGCGCCAGCTGCTGCGCCAGCATGGTGGTGGCAGTGTGCAGCGCAGCCTTGGACAGGGTGTACGACAAAAAATCAGGATTGAGATTGTACAGCTTCTGGTCCAGCAGATTGATGACGGCGGCCTGGCCGCCTTCCGGCGTGGCGGCATGCAGCGCCTGCGCCAGCAGGACCGGCGCGGCGACGTTGGCGCGCATGTGGGCGTCCAGCAGGGAAGGGCTGAAGTCCGTGGCGCTGTCGTATTCGAAGATGGAGGCGTTGTTGACCACGCACTGCACCCGGCCCAGCGCCGCCGTGGCGCGCGGCAGCAGCTCGCGCACTGCTGCTTCATCGGCCAGGTCGCATTGCAGCGCGACGGCGCGGCGGCCCAGCGCGATGATCTCGCTGGCCACCTCGGCAGCGTCGGCGGCCGAGGCGCGGTAGTGCACCGCCACGTCCCAGCCGGCGCGCGCCAGGCCGAGCGCGATGGCGCGGCCGATGCGGCGTGCGGCGCCGGTAACGAGGGCCACGCGGGCGGGTTCATGCGGAGGCGTGGCGGAGTTGTCCTGTGCTGTCATCATGTTTGAACTGGATATAATGCCGGGATGTCCTTACCCGTACCTTCTAGCGACGCGCTGGCCGCGTCCCACGCCTTGCAGCACCTGATTGCCGCCGAGATCGAAAGCAACGCAGGCGCTATTTCCTTCGCCCGCTATATGGAGCTGGCGCTGTACGCGCCCGGTCTGGGCTATTACAGCGGCGGCTCCGCCAAACTTGGCAAAGATGGCGATTTTACAACCGCTCCCGAGCTGTCGCCCTTGTTCGGCGCAGCGCTGGCGCAGGTTGCAGCCGCTATTATCCCCCAAAGCGCGCCGAACATCCTCGAATTCGGCGCCGGCACCGGCAAGCTGGCGTTTGACATCCTGACCGAGCTGGCCACCGCCGGCGTCACGGTGGACAAGTATTACATCGTCGAGCTGTCCGGCGAGCTGCGCGGCCGGCAGCAGGAAAAGCTGCGCGATTTCCCGCAGGTCGCGTGGCTGGATGCGCTGCCGGCGTCGTTTGACGGCGTCATCTTCGGCAACGAGGTGCTGGATGCGATGCCGGTCCAGCTGGCCATCAAGCATCCCGACGGCTGGCAGGAATTGCAGGTCACGGTCAGGGAGGGCGGCTTCCAGTATCTCGAAGTGCCGGCCAGCGCCGAGCTGCTGGCGCAGATCGCGCGCCAGATTCCCGGACACGATCTGCTGCCGGCCGGCTATGTGACCGAGCTGCATGGCGTGGCGTGCGGCTTTATGGCGACGCTGGCGCGCATGCTGGACCAAGGCAAGGCCAACGCCGCCTTCCTGTTCGATTATGGCTTCCCGGCGCATGAGTTTTATTTCGAGCAGCGCGTGACCGGCACGCTGATGTGCCATTACCGCCATCATGCGCATCCGGACCCGTTCTATTATCCCGGCTTGCAAGACATCACCGCCCACGTCGATTTCACCGCGATGGCGCTGGCGGCGCAGGACGCCGGCATCGGGGTGCTGGGCTATCTGAACCAGTCCGGCTTCCTGCTGGGCGCCGGCATCGGCGAACTGCTGCTGCGCACCGATCTTGCCGACGCGGCCGCCTACCTGCCGCAGTCGCGCGCGCTGCAAAAGCTGGTATCGCCGGCCGAGATGGGCGAGTTGTTCAAAGTGCTGGCGGTGGGTAAGGGCGTAGAGTTGCCTGAAAACATAATCTTGCAGGATCGCAGCCATCGATTGTAGACAAAACAGCACAATAGGCAGAGCAGCAACTCAAATCGGTGTCTGATCTCTGAGTTGCATGCGCTAAGATGGGCTATGATGACTGATTCTGCGTCGATTTCCTGCTATGGCTAAGATACACACCCACTATGACAACCTGAAAGTGTCGCGCATGGCGCCACAGGAGGTCATACGTGCCGCGTACAAGGCGCTCAGCCAAAAGTATCATCCGGACAAAAATCCTGGGGATGAGAAGGCGGCGCGTATCATGGCCATACTCAACAGCGCCTACGAAACCCTGTCCGACGCCCAGCGCCGCAAGGAGCATGACGAATGGATCGCGTCGGAAGAGTGGGAAATCGAGTGGCTGGAGAGCACCCGCCACGAGGAAGGCAGCAAGGCGCGCCACGACAGCACCTGGCATCCTGAACACGTCCATGAAGCTGCGCCACGGCGCCGGCGCCGCCGCGACTGGCGCTTCTGGGGCGGCCTGGCTGCCTGCCTGGCGCTGGGCTGGATCGGCGGCGCCACCATGGTGGCCGAGCCGCAGATAATGGGCAGCCTGCTGAGCAGCGCCTGGGGCGGCAAGAACGGCGGCATCAATGCCAACGCCGCCACGCCGGACGCCGCCGCGCATGCGCCTCGCGAGCAGAAGGATGCGCGCGCCGAGCAGCGTGACAGCTGGGCCACGGTGCGGCTGTCCGATTCGCTCACGGTCAAGCCGTCGCCGGTCAAGGTGGCGGCCACCTCGCAGATCGTGCTGCCGAGCGCAGGCGCCGAATGCGACAGCGAAACCCAGACGCAAACCCTGGTGGCGCCCAACGGCGAGCCGTGGCCGGCCCGCTCCGGCTATATGGAAGGTTTCCCGGTCGGCAATCGCGGCGACGAGATGCAGCTGACGCTGGACAACAGCAGTAATAGCTCGGCAGTCTTCATCAAGGTCTACGATATGGACCGCCGTTCGAATGTGCGCTACGCCTATGTGCAGGCGCATGACAAGCTGCTGGTCGATAAGCTGAGCAACGGCAAGTACGAAATCCGCTACCAGAACCTCGACGTCGGCGCCAATCCGGGCGCCTGCGGCGGCGCCAATCGCACCGCCACGGCCGCGATGGAAACCGGGGCGTCCCCCGTCAACAACTAGAGCTTCAGTGCAGCGCCAATAACAGTTGTCACAGGGGGGGAATCTGATTATCCTGAGGGCAACCACAGGAGATGCGCATGACCGATTCCAACGATGACAACTGGCTGATCGATGAAGACGAGGATGAGCTTCCGGCCAGTGGTCTCGGTGCCCCCGACCAGCGTTTATGGCGGGTGCTGATTGTCGACGACGATGTCGATGTGCATGCGGTGACGCGGCTGGCCTTGCGCAATGTGAGCTTCAAGGGCCGCGAGCTGGAACTGTTCTCTGCCTACAGCGGGCGCGAAGCGTTCGACATCCTGCGCGACACGCCGGACATTGCGCTGGTGCTGCTGGATGTGGTGATGGAAACCGACGACGCTGGCCTGATCCTGGCGCGGCGCATCCGGGAGGAACTCCACAATTCGATCGTGCGGGTGGTGCTGCGTACCGGCCAGCCGGGCCAGGCGCCGGAGCAGCGCGTCATCATCGAATACGATATCAACGACTACAAGGCCAAGACCGAGCTGACCACGCAGAAGCTGTTCACCACGGTGATCTCGGCGCTGCGCGCCTACGAGAGTCTGAACATGCTGGAGCGCAGCCGGGTCGGGCTGGGCAAGATCCTGGCCGGCGCCACCAATCTGTACCAGATCCATTCGCTGCGCGAGTTCGCCTCCGGTGTGCTGAACCAGGTCAGCGCGATCCTGGATGTCGGCTCGGACGGCGTGCTGTGCCTGATGCAGGGCGACACCGGCGTCACCACCGTGGTGGCGGCCACCGGCAATTACGCGGCGCTCAACGACGCCGAGCTGATGCCGGCCGGGCACCCGCTGTGGCCGACCATCTCCAAGGCTTTCGCGGAAAAGAAATCGCAGTTCGAGCATCCGGCCAATGTGCTGTTCATCCACACGCAGGAAAACCGCGAGGTGGCGATTTCGGTCACGCCGCCATGGCCGCTGGCGCAAATCCAGCGCGACCTGCTGGAAGTGTTCTGCCAGCGGATCGCGGCGGCGTTCGACAATCTGTATATGTTCGGCCAGCTGCGCAAGGCGCAGGAAGCCACGGTGGTGGCGCTGGCCGACCTGGCGGAATTCCGCGACAGCGGCACCGGCGGCCATGTGCGGCGGGTGCAGATGCTGTCGTCGACGCTGGCGCAGCGGCTGCACGAGCGTGGCGCCTATCCGGACGAAATCACGCCGCAGCTGCTGGAAATGATCGGCCTGGCGTCGATCCTGCATGACGTGGGCAAGGTGGCGACGCCGGACCATATCCTGCTCAAGCCGGGCATTCACACGCCGGAAGAGCGCGCCGAAATGCAGCAGCACGCGGCGGTGGGCAAGACCATCCTGGAACGCGCGGCGAATATGGTAGATGGCGTCAGCTACCTGACCTATGGCGCGCAGATCGCTGGCGGCCACCACGAGCACTGGGACGGCGGCGGCTATCCCAACCAGCTGAAGGGCAGCGCGATTCCGCTGGCGGCGCGTATCGTGGCGGTGGTCGACGTATTCGACTCGCTGCTGCATGAGCGCCCGTACAAGGAGCCGTGGCCGCACGCCGAGGCGGTGGCCTACATCAAGGACCGCGCCGGCAAGCAGTTCGACCCCGAAGTGGTGGCCGCGCTACTGGATATGATCGAACGCGACCCCGCCATCGGCCAAACCCCCAACTGACCCCGGATTGGCTCAGGCGGCGGCGATGCTGGCGGCGCGGACCATCGCTTCGAATTGCGCTACCGGCATCGGTTTGGCGAACAGGTAGCCTTGCGCTTCGTCGCATTGCTTGGCGCGCAGGAAGTCGCGCTGGGCCTGGGTTTCTACGCCTTCGGCGATCACCTCCAGGCCGAGCGAGTGCGCCAGAGCGATGGTGGCGGCGACAATTACCGCATCATTCGGATCGCTTTCGATATCTTTTACGAAACCACGGTCGATCTTGATGCGGTCGATTTCAAACAGCTTCAGGTAGCTCAGCGACGAGTAGCCTGTGCCGAAGTCGTCAATCGCTACTTTGATGCCGCGCGAGCGTAATTCGATCAGCAGCGCGCGGCTGCGTTCCGGATCCTGCATCGCCGCCGATTCGGTAATCTCCAGTTCCAGCAAGGCCGGGTCGATGCCGTGGCTGTGCAGCATGCGGTCCAGGTGCGGCAGCAGGCCTGGGCCGTGGCACTGGCGTGCCGACAGGTTGACCGCCAGCCGCAGGTGCGCCAGTTCTGGCACACTCCACGCATGCAGCAGTGTGCAGGCGCGCTGCAGCACCCAGTCGCCCAGCGGCAGGATCAGGCCCGATTCTTCGGCGATCGGAATAAAGCGGTCCGGCCCCACCATGCCCAGCTCTGGATGGTGCCAGCGCAGCAGCGCTTCGGCGCCGATGATGCGCTGTGTCGCCAGCTCCACCTGCGGCTGCAGATACAGTTCGAATTCGTCCTGCTCCAGCGCCTGCCACAGCCGGCTTTCCAGCATCAGCCGATCGTGGGTGGCGGTGTTCATCTCCTCTGAGAAGAACTGGAAGTTGCCGCGCCCCTGGCTCTTGGCGGCGTACATCGCGGTGTCGGCGTGGCGCATCAGCGTACCGGCGTCTTCGCCGTCGCCGGGGAACATGGCCACGCCAACGCTGGCGCCGCTGTGCACGGTTTTGCCGTTCAGGTGATACGGCGCGGTCAGCGCGTCGACAATGCGCACCGCGATGTTGGAGGCGTCGTCCGGCGAGATGGCGCCGTCGGTGACCACGATGAATTCATCGCCGCCCAGGCGGGCAATGGTGTCGACTTCGCGCAGCAGTTCCTGTAGCCGCTGCGACACCGCCACCAGCAGCAGGTCGCCGGTTTCGTGGCCGTGGGTGTCGTTGATTTTCTTGAAGTGATCCAGGTCGATGAACAGCACCGCCGCCATGCCGCCGTTGCGCCGCGTCTGCGCCAGCAGCTGCTCCAGCCGCAGGTTCAGCGACAGCCGGTTCGCCAGGCCGGTCAGGGTGTCGTGGTGCGCCAGGCGGTGGATGCGCTCCTGCGCCATATGCTGTTCGGTCAGGTCGTGCAGGATGGCGACGAACAAGTGCTCGTCCGGCAGCTCCACTTCCGACACCGACATCGCCAGCGGGAATTCACTGCCGTCGCTGCGCCAGCCGGGCAGCTCGTATTCGTGGGTGACGCCGCAGGCGATCATGCGCAGCAGGCCCGCCGCATCCAGGCCCGCCGCTTCGCCGACACCAACCGGTATCAGGCTGTCCAGCGGCAGCGTCACCATTTTCTCCGGCGCGTAGCCGAACAGCCGGCCGGCAGCGGCGTTGGCCGACATCAGCATGCCGTTGCTGTCGATGGTGAGGATGGCATCGGCCGCCTTGTTGAGGATCGCCTGCAGGCGCGCTTCGCGCTGGCGCAGCCGCGAGGTGGAGTCTTTTACCTCGGCCTGGATGCGCGCGCGCTCGCCGCTGATCAGCATCATCAGCGTGCCCAGCAGGCCGGTCAGCAGCAGGCCGCAGGTCAGCACGGTCCAGCTTTGCCAGCCGCGCTGCTGTTGCAGATAGGCCGGCGTCGGCGCCAGCGTCAGTTCGTAGATGCGGCCGCCGAAGTGCAGCTGGCGCTGGAAGTCGCCGGCGTCCACCGCGCGCCCCAGCGTGTCCTGCACCACGCGGCGCGGACCTTCGTCGTCGGTGTCCTCAAAGCGCAGCAGGAAGTGCGGGAATTCGGAACGCTTCAGCGCCTGGTTCAGGCAGTCGTCGAACTGCATCGAGATCAGCAAGGCGCCGATGGCCTGGCGATGGCTGCCGGGCGGGTAGACGGTTTGCAGCAGCAGCAGGCCGGGACCGGCGTTTCGCGGCAGGATTTGCAGCGGCCCGGTGGCGGTCGGCTGGCCGGACTGGATGGCCCGTTCCAGCGCGTCGCGCCGCTGCGGATCGTGCAGGAAGTCCAGGCCGAGGTAGACGCGGCTGGCGGCCGGTTCAATGAAGGTGGCGGCGAAGTAGCGTTCGCGCTGGCTGGCAATGGTGAATGTGCCGGCGTCATCGCGCTCGCGGATGCGGTAGCCGGGCGCCGCGTGCTGGCTCGCCCAGGCTTCGAATGCGCCGCGCTCGCTGCCTTCAACCGGCCTCAGCCAGGCCATCGACAGCAGCTCCGGGCGCTGGTCGAGATAGCCGTGCGCCAGGTTGCTGAAGTCGTCGGCGCCAATCGCACGGCGCGGATCGTTGAGCGCCTTGGCCATCGCGTAAATGAAGCGTTCGTGTTCGCTGAACTGCGCCTGCAGCAGGTCGCCGGTCTGTTGCGCCTTGAGGCGGAAGGTTTGCAGCTGCTGGTTGCTTTCCCAGCGGTCCGCTTGCAGGTAGATGGCGATGAAGGCGCCGGCCGACAGCACCAGCGGCAGGCCGACCAGCGTGCGGCGGCGCGCCCACAGCGCGCGCGGCCGGCCGATGGCGATCCAGGTCAGCGGTGCCGCCAGCAGGATGCCGATGGTGTCGCCCATCCACCAGGCCAGCCAGTCGGCAGCCAGGCCGTCGCGCTGCAGGATGCCGAGCGCCAGCATGCCGGACACCGACACCGTGCTCGACACCAGCGTGACCGTGGTGGCCAGCAGAATGAAGCGCACCACATCGCGGCCTGAGCCGATCGCCTGGTCGATATAGCGGCGGAACAGCACGCTGCCCACCCAGGCTTGCAGCGCCGCGCCCAAGGCCGGTGCAGCTGCGCCCGCCAGCGCGGCGGAAGTGATGCCGCCAGGGCTGAGCCACGGGTAGACCAGGTTGACCGACAGGGAACCGAGCGCCACCGCTGGCAGCATGCGCGCACCGCCGGCCACGCAGGCGGCCAATGCGATACCGGCCGGCAGAAAGATCGGGGACGCATAGCCCGGCGGCAGCGCCAGCAGCAGACCGAGCCGGCCGGTGGCGAAGTACACGGCCCACAGGACCAGATTGGCGAACAGCAAAGTAGGCCAGCGACCGCTTCGATTCTTCAAACGCAAGGCTCCGGGAGTCTCATAGGGTGCGGACGATTGTATAGGAAATCATGCAACATAAAAACAACACTTGCACAATCGCAGTTGGTGCGTATAAAATCTCGCCCCGAAGCAGACGAACTGTCAACGCAGCATCGATAAGATGCGAAAATGAGTTGACGGCTCGGAAAAATTGCTTCATACTCTGCGGTTCCTCGCGGAGGGGTGGCCGAGTGGTTAAAGGCGACGGACTGTAAATCCGTTCTCTCAGAGTACACTGGTTCGAATCCAGTCCCCTCCACCAAGTTTTGCAAAAGACTGAGTGGCGCAGCAAGTGAAATGAATTGAACCAATACCTCGCGGGTGTAGCTCAATGGTAGAGCTGAAGCCTTCCAAGCTTATGACGAGGGTTCGATTCCCTTCACCCGCTCCAGTGTTGTTGCAATCAGATACGCAAGTATCGCAGTTGTAAAGCGTAGTACCCCATAAGCCCTTTTAGCTCAGTGGTAGAGCACTCCCTTGGTAAGGGAGAGGCCACGTGTTCAATCCACGTAAAGGGCACCAGAATACGCAGTACGGCAGTTCGGTAGCACTATCAAGACAGTTGGGCAGGGTTCCCTGCCAATCACACCAAATCGTTAGGAGTCTAAAATGGCAAAAGAGAAATTCGAGCGGACCAAGCCGCACGTTAACGTCGGCACCATCGGCCACGTCGACCACGGCAAGACCACCCTGACCGCTGCGATCGCAACCGTTCTGTCGAAAAAATTCGGCGGCGAAGCTAAGGCTTACGACCAGATCGACGCTGCTCCAGAAGAAAAAGCACGCGGCATCACCATCAACACCGCACACGTTGAGTACGAAACCGCTTCGCGTCACTACGCTCACGTTGACTGCCCAGGCCACGCCGACTACATCAAGAACATGATTACCGGCGCAGCGCAGATGGACGGCGCGATCCTGGTGTGCTCCGCAGCTGACGGCCCAATGCCGCAGACCCGCGAACACATCCTGCTGGCCCGCCAGGTTGGCGTTCCATACATCGTTGTGTTCCTGAACAAGTGCGACCTGGTCGACGACGAAGAACTGCTGGAACTGGTTGAGATGGAAGTGCGCGAGCTGCTGTCGAAATACGAGTTCCCAGGCGACGACCTGCCTATCATCAAAGGTTCGGCACGTAAAGCACTGGACGGCGACACCGGTCCTCTGGGCGAACAGGCGATCATGCAGCTGGCCGACGCACTGGACAGCTACATCCCAACCCCAGAGCGCGCAGTTGACGGCGCCTTCCTGATGCCAGTGGAAGACGTGTTCTCGATCTCGGGCCGCGGTACCGTGGTGACCGGTCGTGTTGAGCGCGGCATCA
>NZ_JAHUWK010000012.1 GCF_019219065.1 Duganella sp. sic0402
CCGTAATCGGCGCCGTGATGCATAAGCTCGTGCATCTCATCTATGGTGTCATTCGTACCGGCAAGCCCTTTGACGCCAATTACCTTTCAAAAGGGCTTGCTATTCAAGACGGTATCTGACCCCGGATGGTTTAGAAGCTCATGTCGAGGCGGGCGCCGAAGTAGCGCTGGAAGTCGCGCGGCGGCATCCATTCGGTGGTGTTGACCGCGATCGGCGTGTTCGGCGCTTTCGGACTCCAGGTGCCGTTGGCGATGGCGTTGTTCAGACCGGTCGCGTAGCGCTTGTCGAACAGGTTGTTGACCAGGACCGTGACTTTGTAGCGGTCTTGCTTGTCCTTGACGCCGAAGCTCAGGTTGGTGATGCTGTAGGCGCCCTGGATCGTGCCGGGGTCCTGGTTCAGCGAGAACTGCGTGCGGCTCTGGTAGCGCGTCGTGGCGGCAATGAAGCCGTTGAAGCTTTGCGATGGCAGCGTCAGGTCATATTGCCCGCCCAGGTTGACCTTGACCTTGGGCGCGTTCGGCAAGGTCTTGCCAGCCAGGTTTTGCACGAAGGTGTTGTTGAACTTGGGATTCTGCGCGCAGCCCGGTCCCGGCACGCCCGCCGTGCCAGCGGCATTGATGACGTTGTAGCAAGGGCCGTTTTCGAAGGACTGGATGGTGGCTTCGGTGTAGGCCAGGCTGCCGTTCAGTTGCAGCGCGCGCGTGACGCGGACGCTGCCTTCTACTTCCACGCCCTGCGTGCGCAGGCCGCCGATGCTGTTCAAGCCAGTGCGGAAGGTGCCGTCATCGTCGAAGAAGCTGGACGATTGCTGGAAGTGCCTGAAGTTGGTTCTGAAAAGAGCCACGCTGAACATCGCGCGGTTGTCCCACAGGCTTTGCTTCCATCCCAGCTCGTAGCTCTTGGCGGTTTCCGGCGCGACGGCAGGCAGCTTGGCAGTGGCGGCGGTGAAGCCGGAGGTCAGGTCGTAGGCCTTGCCCTTGTGGCCGGTCGAGGCCATGGCGTAGAACATGCTGTCTTTGTTGAGGCGGTGCTCCAGGCCCAGCTTGTAGGTGCTGCTCTTGTCGTTGTCGGACTTGGTGTAGAACTCGGTCATGGCAAACGCTTGCGGCGGCACGGTGTAGCGGCGGAAGTTGTAGCCGGTGTCTTCGTCGTTGTAGCGCGCGCCGGCGATCAGGCTGGTGTCGGGACGGAAGTCCCAGGTGCCCTGGCCGTAGATAGCTTTGCTGGTATTCCATGCGTCGGCGCCATAGGAGGTGCCGTAGGACTGGATCAGCGGCACTTTGGTCAGCTCGCGCGTCAGGTCGTTTTTGCCGTACCACAGGCCGGCCACATAGCGCAGCGCGCCCTTGTCCGGCGAGGTCAGGCGGAATTCCTGCGTGGTCGATTTGACGTCGAAGAAGCCGTATTGATACAGGCCGCCATGCATATTGGTCGGCTGGCCGTTGGGCAGCAGCAGATAGGGCAGGATGTCGACATCGGTGTTGTCGGTGTCCTGGTAGTCGTCCATATGGTATTTGCTGTAGGACGAGATCGAACTCAGTGTATGCCCCGCCAGCGGGCCGTTGTCGTCAAACGCCCAGTCCAGTTTGACGCCGGTGCCGGCGTCGTGGAATTTGCCGCCGGTCGGATAGTCGTTGCGCACGTTGCGGTTGTCCGGGCTGATGCGGATGCCGGCCAGCACCACCGACGGCGGCAGCTGCGGCGCATTGCGGTACAGCGCGCCCGGCGACATCGAGGTGAACGCGGTCGAGCAGCAGAATTTTTCGGTGCGGTTGTAGTGCGGCGTCAGTGTCAGCGTCAGCTGGTCGAGCGGCTGCCATTCCAGCTTGCCGCTGATGTTGTCACCCTTGCTGCCGTTGAGTTTTCTGCCGGTGCTGAGGTTGTTCAGCGTGCCGTCGAAGCTGGTTTTGCTGGCGGCCACGCGCAGGCGCAGGGTGTCCGACACCGCGCCGCCCGTGCTGACGCCGACGCGCCATTCATCGTCGTTGCTCACATAGGTGGTGGCCTTGGTTTTCCATGGGCCGCCAATCGGCTGGGTGGTGATGTTGATCGCGCCGGCAATCGAGCTTTTGCCGAACAGCGTGCTTTGCGGACCTTTCAGTACTTCGATGCGGCCCACGTCGGCCAGGTCCTTGAAGGCGCCGGCCTGCATGCCGAGCGGAACGTCATCGACAATCACCGCCACGTCGGCCTCCACGCCGATGCCCAGCGAGAAAGTGCCGATGCCGCGCATATTGATGCTGAAATTGCCCGGCTGCGTGCCGTAGGACAGTGTCAGCGCCGGCGACAGCGCCGGCACGTCTTCCAGGTCGCGCACGTTGGCGCGCTGGAGCACCGCGTCGTTCAGCACGGTGATCGACGCGGGCACGTCCTGCAGGTTCTGCGCCCGTTTGTTGGCGGTGACGATCACCGATTCCAGTTTGCCGGTGTCGGCTTCCTGTGCGGCGGCCGCGCCACCGATCAGGGTCAGTGCGATGGCGGCGGTGATGCGCCGCAGTTGCGGTTGCTTCGCTTGCATTTTGTAGTCTCCGTTATTATTAAAGTAGATTGTGGTAACGTTTCCATTTGGGTTAAAAAAATCCGCCGGCGTCTTGCGACAACCGGCGGGGCGAATTACTTGCTGCTGATTTTGAGCGGTGCTTTCAGCTTTTGCGCATAGCTGCGCACATAGGCGTCCCAGGCGTTGGCGTCGGCAAAGTCGCCTTTGCTCCAGCCCGCGCCGAAGTAGTAAATAAAGGGCTTGCCCGGTTGCGCCGTGCCGATGGTGAGCTGCTGCTTGTCGACCACGGTAAATTCGCTGGCGCCTGCCGGCAGGATCACCGCGCAGCCGGTGCTGCCATCGTCGCCATGCGCCGGTTCCCAGTAGCTGGTGAAGTTGCCGGGACCGTCGGCGGTGTAGTGGCCGGCGCCATCGCGCTGGACGATGCCCACGCCCACCTTCAGCGGCGCCTTGCTGTTGCTGGCGTACTTGCTTTCGACGCGGGTCAGGTTGGAGCCGGCGTCAATCGAGAAGCGCTTCACTTCCGAGACTTTGCGGCCATTGCCCGCATCCCAGTCGGCGTAGGTCAGCTCGAACACGGAGCGCAGCGGGCCGTCGGCCAGCACTTTCCAGGTCTTGAAGTTGGACGAGTTATGCAGCTTGCCATCGGCGTAGATGGTGGTGCCGCCGCAGCCACGGCTTTGGCCCACGCTGTAGTAGTCCAGGCCTTCGCCCTCATCGTGGTGATATTCGCCGCGCTTGTACCATTTGTCGATGACCGGGGTGCGCACCTTTTTGACCCATACATCGACGCCGCTGCTGATCAGCTTTTCTTTCGGATCGTTGATGATGGCTGGGCCGTAGACGCGATGTGCGGTGCGGTCGCTCTCCCAGGCAAAATCGTCCAGGCGTTCCGGCACGAAGCGGGCGTGGGTTTTCACTTGCGCCGGTGGCACGGCGGCCAGTTGCGACGAAGGCAGCACCAGATAGCGGCGCGTTTCGTTGGCGGCCAGGTTCACCGGGAACAGGATGTTCTTGCCCATCACCTGCGAGTTGACGATGGCCGACGTAGCGGCGTCCATCACCACCGGTTTGCTGATGCCTTTGCCGACAGCGGTTTCCGCCAGCTCGTCACTGCGTATGCCGTCAGCCGGGTTGCTGACGCTGACCCTCTGCGGCTTGGCCTTCTCCAGCGCGGCCATGCGATACATCTCGCTGCCGGCCAGCAGGAAGCCGCCGACGCCATACACTTCGGTCAGATTGTCATCGAAGACTTTCGGCGCCAGGCCGATAGGCTGTACGTGGGTCAGCTTGCCGTCTGCCTGCACGTTGGCCACCAGCGCGGTCCACGCCTTCTGCACGGCGGGCTTGAAGGCTTTCGCATCCAGCAGTCCCTGGTTGACGCCCCATGCGAACGCATAGGTGTACAGCGCCGAGCCGCTGGACTCCTTCATCGGATAGGTGGCCGGATCAAGCAGGCTGGCGCGCCACAGGCCGTCCGGCTGTTGCAGCGTCAGCAGCTTGGCCGCCATCTGCTTGTACTGCTGCACAAAGCGCGGACGCTCCGGATGGTTCTCCGGCAGGTATTGCAGCACGCGCACCAGGCCGCCCATCACCCAGCCGTTGCCCCGGCTCCAGTAGACCTTTTTGCCATTGGCTTCGCGCTTGTCGAAGTAGTTGGAGTCGCGGAAGTACAAGTGCTCGTCCTTGTCGTACAGGTAGTCCGAGGTCACCCACCACTCGCTGATGGCGAAGTCGAGATAGCGCTGGTCGCCGGTGATGGACCACAGGCGCAGCCAGGCTGGCGGCGCCATGTACAGCGCGTCGCACCACGACCAGCGGTCCTGGTTGCCCTTGACGGTGAATTCCAGCGTGCCGGTGCGGCGGTTGGCGAGGATGTCGTCGAAGTGCACGCGCATCGGTGCGATCATCTTCGGATCGCGCGTTTGCAGATACAGCTCGGCGTAAGTCTGGCCGACGATGTGGTCATCGGCGTGGTAGTGGTTGGGACCCAGCTTCCAGTTATTCTTTTCGCCCATGGCGATCATCGCATCGCGGTACCTGCTGTCGCCGGAAATGCCGGCCAGCGCCATGATGCCGTTGTAGCCGACCGCCTGGGTCCAGTCGTCCGGGCGGTGCTTGCTGGGATTGGCCAGCTGCCAGTCCGCCACGCGCTCCATCACCGACAGCACGGCTTTGGGATTGATGGCGGCCGATGGTGCGGCTGCCTGTGCCGCAGGCGTTTCGGCGGCGTAGGCGGGAGCGGCTTGGAGCATGGCCGCCATGGCGGCCAATACGGCAATGCGCAGATGCGATGATGTCATGCGGTGTGTCTCCTCTATGGGGTTTTTTATTTGTACATCGGTCCTGCGGTGACGAACGGGCCGCCCTGGTAGATGGTGGGCGCGTCGCCGGCTGCGGGATAGTCCGCATTATCCGGGAACTGGCCGGCGTATGCTTGGGAACTGTGCTGCGGCACGTAGCCCAAGTGCGAGGCGTGCTTGTTGTCCCACCATTTGACCGCATTGTCGGACGCGCCGAAGGTGATGGTATGGCCGACGCGCGGCGTGAACAGCGAGCAGCGGATCAGCTCCACCAGATCATCGTAAGCCAGGTAGGTGACCATCATGCGCGGGTTCCTCGGCTCAGGGAAGGACGAGCCGATACGCAGGCAGACAGTCTCGGTGCCGAAGCGGTCGTAGTAGTAGCGCGACAGCGCTTCGCCAAACGCTTTCGAGACGCCGTAGAAGCCATCGGGACGCAATGGCATCTGCGCGTCCACCAGTTGCGTGGTCGGGTAGAAGCCGACCACGTGGCTGGAGCTTGCGTAGATCACACGCTTGACGCCGCATTTCTGCACCGCTTCGTACAGATGGTGCAGGCCGAGGATGTTGGCGTTCATGATCGGCTCAAACTGGTCCTCGACCGAGATGCCGCCGAAGTGCAGCACGGCGTCCACGCCTTCCATCATCTTCAACACCTGGTTGCGGTCAGCCAGGTCGCCGATAACGATTTCCTCGCCGTCCTTGGCGGGGCCGAGGTCCTTCACATCGTTCAGGCGGACGATGTCGGCCCAGGCCTTGGCGCGTTCGCGCAGCACGGTTCCGAGGCCGCCGCCGGCGCCGGTCAGCAGGATGCGTTTGAAGGGCTTGCTGTTTGAAGTAGTGGTCATGATTTCGTGTAATTAGTTAAACGTTTAATCGCAAGTATAACCATTTTGCCGCCTGGGTCAATCTAAACTGATGGTGCAGTGCTTTACCTGCGCAGAAAAATCACATAACATCTGTAAAACGTTTTCCAATAACAATCGAGACACGACATGACATCCTTGAATTCGACCGCGCTGGCCGTGCTGCTGGCGTTCGCCCCGGCCAGCGCCGTGATCGCCCAGACCACTCCCGCCAACTACGTGCCGCCGCTGGCGACCACGCCGATGAACCGCATCGTGCAGGACAACGCATACAAGCAGCTCGACTTTTTCTTCCAGAAGCTGGTGGCGGAGAAGGAGGCCATCGTGCTGGATGGCGCGTCACCGTTCAAGAGCGGCGACAAATTCCTGCCGGGGAAAGTGGCGGCCGGCCTGGGCCATGTGCTGCTCAACACTGCCAAGGATGATCCCGCGCTGGCGCAGAAGCTGAAGGACTACCGCGACATCGCCGACATGACGGTTGGCATGGACAACCACACCTGGGGCATTTACTACTACATCGGCACGCTGGTGAAGCTGAAGCAGGCCGGCCTGCTGGAACGCGCCATCAGCCCGGCCACGCTGGAGAAGCTGCGCAAGCAGCTGGACTGGCGCACCTTCGTCACACCGCAATGGGATCTGATCAACTTGCCGACTAATTACTACGGCGTCGCCTTCAGCATCGCGCGTCTGCGTA
Source organism: Duganella sp. sic0402 (assembly GCF_019219065.1). GTDB lineage: Bacteria > Pseudomonadota > Gammaproteobacteria > Burkholderiales > Burkholderiaceae_D > Rugamonas. Next base: position 6,364 of record NZ_JAHUWK010000012.1, read on the forward strand.
TGATGATGGGTTGGGAAGATGACAGCGCAGGCAAAGTCCTGCTCGAAAAAATGCTGACCCATTACAAAAAATATTCGGGCAAGTTCGGCTTCTCCGATGAGACGGATGGCGAAGGTCGCTTCGACCGCTACAGCATCCTGCTGATCGCGGAGATCTGCGAGCGCTTCCTGGAAACCGGCTTGCAGCCCGATGCGGAACTGAAAACGCTGCTGCGCAAGGCTGCCGACATCGCACTGAATGTCGCCAACACCGCCGGCGATGGCTTCAGCTTCGGCCGTAGCCTGGGACCGTACGGCGAAACGGCGCTGGTGGAAATCCTGTCGGTGTCCGCCTATCTGGATGTGCTGACGCCGGAAGAGAAGCAGTACGCCTATGCCTTCTCGTCGCGCGTGGCGGCGCGTTATATGGACTTCTGGTACGACCCGTCCATGCATTCGCTGGACATGTGGGGTAAGGGCCGCCGCACCGATACCTATCGCGGCAAGCATCGCATCCTTGGCGAGAATTTCTCGCTGCTGCATCAGCTGCTGTCCACCAATGAAACGTGGAATGAAGCCGGCTTCAAGGATGCGCAGCCGAAGGCCGACTTGCAGGCATGGCTGGACAAGAACCGTCCGAAGTTCAGCGTCACCACTTTTGCCATAGGCGACTACGACCGTGCGCTGGCGATTTTCCGCGACGGCAAACATGTGGTCAGTCTGAACATGATCAATGGCGGCGCCAGCCAGCATGACAACAGTCCTTACTATCCGCTGCCGTTCGCGCCAGGCATTGTCTCCGGCGTGGCCGACGCGGGCGCCACACATGCACAGCTGCTGCCGAAGTTCAGCATGGCCGACGGCGCGCAACTGATCGGTGCCGCCTGGATCAAGGACATCAAGACCAGCAGCAGCGGCCCTCGCCACACCATCACCTATCGCCAGGATGAACTGGACAAACTGGGCAAGCGCGGCCCGGTGAAGGACGCGCGCATCAAGCTGCACACCACCTACACGCTGGAGCATGGCGTGATGACCCGCACCGATGTCTACACGCCGGCCGGCACGCAGGAGGTGGAGAAGATTTCACTCGAATTCGCCTCGTTCTCGGATCAGGCTACTATTAAGGGCAATACCGTCACCTTCGCGCAGGGCGATGTGACGGAATACAGTGTCAGCGGCCTGCAGCAATGCCAGTCTGCGCCGACCAATGGCGGCAAGGACTTCCAGGCGCCATATGGGCCGATGAAAACCCTGGTCACCTGCAGCAGCGGCAAACTGTCGATGAAAGAGCCGCTGACGATCAAGTGGACCATCAAGTATCAATAAAGGAGTTGTATGCCGCATCTGACGATTCAATACACCGCCAACCTGGATGCGCATGCCGATATCGGCGCCTTGTGCAAGGCGCTGTCCCACACGCTGGTTACGTTAAAGAATGCTGCCGGCGCGCTGGTGTTTCCGCTGTACGGAACGCGGGTGCTGGCTTATCCGGCCGCGCAATATGCGGTGGCTGATGGCGAGCAGGAAAGAGCCTTCCTGTATCTCAATCTGCGCATCACGCCGGGACGCAGCGCGGAGCTGATCAAGACCGTCGGTGAAACAGTGCTGTCGGCGGCCAGGGAGCATCTGGCGCCGGCCATGGACCAGCTGCCGCTACGCCTGACACTGCACATCGATGAGACACCACCGGCGTACGAAGGCAAGTTCACCAACTAAATAAAAACTTCAGGAGACAATGAATGTATAAAGTGTGGAAGCTGCTGTTGTTATCGGGCTGCCTTGCCATCAGCATGGCGGCGGGCGCGCAGGACGATCAGGCGCCGGGACAGGCGCAAGCCAATCAGGGCGCCGGCAAGCGCGGCGAACTGGCCAGGCAGCTACCCACGCTGCAAAACATCTACGGCCGCCAGCACCTGTCGCTGAACGGCCGCTGGCATTATATTGTCGATCCTTACGAGACGGGCTTCTACAACTATCGCCGCCAGCCGTTTGACCAGTCGCCGACCGGCGCTGGCGGCTTCTACGACGACCGCAAGCCGCGCGCTAAAGACGATGCGGTGGAATACGACTTCAATGGCTCGCCGACCATGGCGGTGCCGGCCGACTGGAATTCGCAGAACGCCAAGCTGGAATTCTATGAAGGCACGGTGTGGCTGCGGCAGAAGTTCAACGCGGCGCCGAAAGACGGCAAGCGCTACTTCCTTTACTTCGGCGCGGTCAATTATGAGGCCCATGTTTACCTGAACGGCAAAAAGCTGGGCAGCCACAAGGGCGGCTTTACGCCATTCCAGTTTGAAGTGTCGGGCCGTTTGCTGAAAGGCGAAAACACGGTGGTGGTCAAGGCCGATAACACCCGCCACCAGGACGACATCCCGACCGTGAATACCGACTGGTGGAACTACGGCGGCATCACCCGCGACGTGCTGCTGGCGGAAACGCCGGACACCTATATCGAGGATTACCAGATCCAGCTGGCGAAAGGCGATATGGGCCGCATCGAAGGCTATGTGCAAATGGCCGGTGCCAAGGGTAAGGCCGGCGCACAGGACGTCACCATCGCCATCGCGGAGCTGGGCATCAAGACCACGGTGAAGACGGACGCCAATGGCCGTGCCGCCGTCAGCATCAATCTGCCGAAGAACAAGGTACGCTATTGGTCACCGGAAGATCCCAAGCTGTACGCGGTGTCGATCGCCGGCGCCACCGATACGCTGAATGACCGCATCGGCCTGCGCACCATCACCACGCGCGGCCACGATATTCTGCTGAACGGTAAATCGGTATTCCTGCGCGGCGTTTCGCTGCATGACGAGAATCCGCTGATCCCAGGCCGCCTGCGCGGCGAAGGCGATATGCGCATGATGCTGCAATGGGCCAAGGACATGAACTGCAACTACGTCCGCCTGGCGCACTATCCGCACAGCGAAGAGATGATCAAGCTGGCCGACGAAATGGGCCTGATGGTGTGGGCCGAGGTGCCGGTGTACTGGACCATCTCGTGGGAGAAGCCGGAGGTCTACGCCAACGCCGCGCAGCAGCTGACCGATCTGGTGGTGCGCGACAAGAACCGCGCCAGCGTGGTGATCTGGTCGATCGGTAACGAGACGCCAGTCAGCCCGGTACGCACCGAATTCATGGGCAAGCTGGCCGATACCGTGCGCAAGCTGGATAACACCCGTTTGGTGGGCGCGGCGCTGGAAGTACATCGCAGCGGTGACGTCGTGACGGTGGAAGATCCGCTGGCCGACAAGATCGACCTGGCCAGCTTCAATCAATACGCTGGCTGGTACTGGTCGAATAACAAGGAGATGCTGAAGTTCTCCTTCAAGGTCGATTACAGCAAGCCGGTGCTGGTGACCGAATTCGGCGCCGATGCGCTGGGCGGTTATCACGCCGACACCGACACCAAGTGGAGCGAGGAGTATCAGGACCAGCTGTACAAGAACACCTTCAAGCTGCTGGATGCGATTCCTGGCTTGCGCGGCATCACGCCGTGGATCTTGACCGACTTCCGTTCGCCACGCCGTCCGCATCCGGAATACCAGGATTACTGGAACCGCAAGGGCCTGATCTCGGAAACCGGCAAGAAGAAACTGGCCTTTTACACGCTGAAGTCCTACTACGACCAGAAACAACAACAGTACAAATGAAGACACTCCATATCGCTGCCGCGGTCAGCGCGGCCCTGGCCTTTTCCGCCCACGCGCAGGATGCGCAGATCGACCGCAAGGTTGCCGACCTGATGAAGCAGATGACGGTGGCCGAGAAGGTCGGCCAGCTGCACCAGCTGTCCGGCCGCCAGTTCACCGGCCCGACCAGCAGCGCCTACGCCGACAAGCTGGCCGACATCCGCGCCGGCAAAGTCGGTTCGATGCTGAACGTGGTCGGCGTGGCCGATACGCGCGAGATCCAGGCGCTGGCGCTGCAATCGCGGCTGAAGATTCCGCTGCTGTTCAGCCTTGATGTGATCCACGGCCACAAGACCGTCTTCCCGGTGCCGCTGGGCGAGGCCGCCTCGTGGGATATGGAGGCGATCGAGCTGTCCGCGCGCATCGCCGCCAGGGAGGCCGCCGCCGCTGGCATCCACTGGACCTTTGCGCCGATGGTGGACGTGGCGCGCGACCCGCGCTGGGGCAGGGTAATGGAAGGCGCGGGCGAGGACACCTACCTGGGCTCGCAGATTGCCACCGCCCGCGTGCACGGCTTCCAGGGCAAGAAGCTGGGCGCCACCGATTCTGTGATGGCCACCGCCAAGCATTTCGCAGCCTATGGCGCAGCGATTGCGGGACGTGACTACAACGCGGTCGATATGAGCGAGCAGCAGCTTTACGAAGTCTATCTGCCGCCGTTCAAGGCTGCCGCCGACGCGGGCGCTGCGACCTTCATGAACTCCTTCAATACGCTGAACGGCATCCCTGCCACCGGCAGCAGCTTCCTGCAGCGCGATATCCTGAAGGGCGCCTGGAAGTACAAGGGCTTCATCGTCAGCGATTGGGGCTCGGTGCGCGAGATGGTACCGCATGGCTATGCGGCCGACTTGTCCGACGCGGCGGTCAAGGCCATCAACGCCGGCAGCGATATGGATATGGAAGGCTATGCCTACAGCCAGCACCTGGAGGCCGCTGTCAAGGCCGGCAAGGTGAAGATGGCGACGCTGGACGACGCCGTGCGCCGCATCTTGTATAAAAAATTCGAGCTGGGCCTGTTCGACGATCCTTACCGCTACTCCGACGCCGCACGCGAAAAAGCGGTGCTGAACGATCCGTCGCACCGCGCCGCCGCACTGGATGTGGCGCAGAAGTCCATCGTGCTACTGAAGAACGAGGGCAAGCTGCTGCCGCTGTCGCGCGACGCCAGGCGCATTGCGGTGATCGGCCCGCTGGCCGATGCGCAGCGCGACCTGGAAGGCGGCTGGGTGGTCAATGGCGAGCGCGCCAAGGTGGTCAGCATTCTCGAAGGCATGCGCGGCCATGCCGGCAAGGCGGAGATCAGCTACGCGCAAGCTTGTGCGCCAGGCTGCGCCACCAGCGACGGCTTCGCGCAGGCGGTGGCGGCGGCGCAGGGCTCGGACGTGATCGTGCTGGCCGTCGGCGAAACCTGGGACATGAGCGGCGAGGCCAAGTCGCGCACCGACATCTCGCTGCCGGGCCAGCAGGAAGCCTTGTTCAACGCGCTGAAGGCGACCGGCAAGCCGGTGGTGGTGGTGATGCTGGCTGGCCGTCCGCTGGTGTTCAATACCATTGCCGACAAGGCCGACGCCATCGTCTACGCCTGGTTCCCTGGCAGCGAAGGCGGTAACGCGGTGGCGAATGTGCTGTTCGGCGATGTCAACCCGTCCGGCAAGCTGCCGATTACTTTCCCGCGCAGCGTGGGCCAGATTCCGATTTCGTACGCGCAGTACAACACCGGGCGTCCGGTCACGGATGAAAAAAATGTGGTCTACAAGTCGGCCTACATCGATTCCGTCAATACACCGCGCTACGCCTTCGGCCATGGCCTTAGCTACACCGACTTCAAATACACAGGCCTGACGCTGAGCAGTCCGACCATGAGCGGTACGCAGAAGGTGACGCTATCGTTCGACTTGTCCAACAGCGGCAAAATGGAAGGCACGGAGATTGTGCAGCTCTACCTGCGCGACATGGTGTCGTCGGTGGTGCGTCCGCTGAAGGAGCTGAAGGGCTTCCAGAAAGTGCGCCTGAAACCGGGCGAGACGCGCCGTGTCAGCTTCAGCATCGACCGAGACACGCTGTCCTACTTCAACAGCAAGCTGGCATGGGGTGCTGAGGCGGGCGAGTTCAAGCTGATGGTGGGCAGCGCGTCCGACGACATCCGCCTGGAAAGCATGCTGAAACTGCGCTAGTTCAGCGCAGTTTCAGAATGCCGGCCAGTTCGCCGCTCTTCTCCAGCGCATTGATCGCCGCGTTGACTTCATCGACGGTGATCTTGCTCTTGCGGGAGACGGCGCATTTGGTCTTGACTTCGGAAATCGTCATGGCGTGATAGCCCGGCGGCAGCATGCCGTCGTGCATATGCAGGTTGACGACGCTGCGCGGCGTGACGATATGCTCGAAACGCCCGCCGCGCCATTTACGCAAGGACAGCGTACTGGTTGGCGCGTCGTCGCGGATGAAATCCTTGCCCAGCGCCTTCTCCAGCGTCGGATAACGGAAGCCCAGCACCGTGCCAAGGCGCTTGCCGCGCAAGTCTTCTATCGACACCGGCGGCTTCACGTCCGGCAGCGTCAGCACCAGTTCAATCACCGGGATAAATGAACGCGTCCAGTCCACATCGCCGGGCGTCCATTCAGGCAGATAGCTGCACAGAACATCGCCATCACCGTTTTCCAGCGCCGCCATGATGCGCGTGCGCGGCAGCTGTACAAACTGCACCGGGCGCCCGAGCTGGCGTGCCAGGGCGTCGCCCATCTTCTGCTGGAAGGCGCTGGGCTTCTGCTGCGTGGAACTGAGCATGGCGTCGATTTTTTCCACATAGCGCAACGGCGATTTGTCGGCGGCTTGCACCGAGGCTGCAGCCAGCAACAGGGCGAGTAATACGGGGGCAGGCATTCTTGCTATCCTCTCTGCATGGTAGCCACCTCTTCGCGCAGCCAGTTGCAGAAGTGGGTGATCTTGCTCATGCCGCGCTTGTCGCGGGCGACGATGATACGGTAGCCGCGCTCATACGGCGGACTTTCGCAATCTACCATTTTTAGCGCACCGCTGCGCAGGTCTTCGCTGGCAATCGCGTGCGATACCAGCGCGATACCTTGCCCGGCCAGCGCCGACTGCACCATCACCGCGAAGTTGGTGAAGCTGCGCGAAAAAAGATAGTTCCCCTTGAGCGCATTGTTTGCGCGCAGTAGCGCGATCCAGGTGTCGGTGGTGAATTCGTGCAGCAGCGGATAGCGCTCCAGGTCCGCCAGTGTGATCTCCGTTTCGCCCGGTGCCAGCAGGGAAGGGCTGTAGACCGCCACCAGCCGGTCGCGGAACAGCATGTCCGTATCGCCGGGGACAATGTTGTAGGTGCGCAGGGCAATGTCGGTTCTGCCGTCGTTCATATCTGCCAATTGGTCGCTGGAATCGATGCGGATATCCAGCTCAGGATACTTCGCGGTAAAGCGCGCGATGCGCGGTACCAGCCATTTGATCGCCAGCGAATGGGTGGTCGACAGGCGCAGGATTTTTTCCTCGTCGCCGCCTTGCAGCGCGGCCACCTTGGTATTCAGTTCCCCCAGCATGCGGCGCACGGTGGCGGCCAGCTCCTGGCCTTTTTCGGTGAGCGTGATGTGGCGCGGATGACGCACAAACAGCTCGAATCCCAGCGCTTCTTCCAACTGCTTGACCTGCAGGCTGATCGCCGCCGGCGTCTTGTGCAGTTCCTGCGCCGCCAGTTTGAAACTGCCCCAGCGCGCCGCGCAATCGAAGTCGAGCAGCCCGGACAGTGATCGCAAAGGTTTATTCATAGATTAGTTTTGCTTAGTCAAATAGCGAAAATAACTCGTTTGATAACACTTTTGGTGTAGGGGAGAATATATCGCATACCCAAGCAAAATTCCATGAACAAGTTTTCCTTTACCGGAGAGTCCAATGTCGCACGCTACGCCATGCATAGAAAAAACCACGCCCGACGCGCATATGGCTGGCCGCGTGATGGCTGAACTGATACGTCTCCTTTCACAAATGGCGCAACGTTAGCTACATTCTCTTGAATGATGGAGGATATTTCCAGTATAGTGGAAATCATTCTTCCATTAATCAAGAGTAAACCTCATGAGCAAGCATTCCATCGTGCGCTGCAGTGCTGAGCGTCACGCCGGCGCCATTCTGGATATTTTCAACGACGCCATCCGGCATTCCACCGCACTGTACGAATACAAGCCACGCACGCCGGAAATCATGGCGACCTGGTTTGAAACCAAGCGTAATGGCGGCTTCCCTGTCATTGGCGTGGAAGATGAAAACGGCACGCTACTTGGCTTTGGCAGCTACGGCACTTTCCGCGCCTTCCCGGCGTTCAAATACACGGTGGAGCATTCGGTCTACATTCACCAGGACCATCGCGGCAAAGGGCTGGGCAAGTTGCTGATGCAGGAACTGATTACCGCCGCGCGCGCCGCCAACCTGCACGCGATGATGGGCGGTATCGACGCCGCCAACGCCGGCAGCATCAAGCTGCACGCAAGCCTGGGCTTCAAGCACGTCGGCACGCTGCCCGAAGTCGGCTTCAAGTTCGGCAAATGGCTGGACCTGGCGTTCTACCAATTAATCCTGGATACACCGCAGCAGCCGGTTGACGGTTGATGTATTAAATCTGCGGCGCAGTGGCTGCTTCCAGATCAGCCAGCCAGCGTATGGCCCACTCGCGGTTCGTGCCGCACATGTCTGCGGCCGGTTGCAGTCCACCGCAGAAGGCGGGGCGTTCGGGCTTGCCGAATACCAGGCAACGGTTGTCGTCCGCCAGCTGTACGCAGCGCACGCCGGCCGGTTTGCCGTTGGGCATACCGGGTAGCGGGCTGGTGATGGAGGGGGCCGTGCAGCAGGCGCCGCAGTTGGGCCGGCACTCCAGTTTGGACGTGGTTGGATGCATAGGGGCGGTATTTTACCGCGCTTCGCCGGCCTTCAGCCATTTGCTGATTTGGTGTGCCACCCACTCGCCATCGTCCAATGGCAGGTCGTGGCCGGCGGTGGGATGGACCGCGTGCGCGGTTTGCCAGGCGTTGGCCAGGTTGGCCGAACAGCGCGGATCGACCAGCTGGTCGCCACGGCTGCTCAATACTAGCAGCGGCGTGTTTGGCCGCTCGGGCGGCGCGCGGAAGCGGGCGGCGGACCACAGCTGGCGCAGCGCGTTGGCGCGCGTGACCGGGCATTCGCGCTGGTAGCCGAGCCAGCGTTCCAGCATGCCCTTGCGTTTTTCGAGGTCGCCCTCGCGGCTGGTCAGGCGCAGGATCAGGCGCTCCTGATTTTCCACGCCGCCTTCCCACAGCTGTTTCAGGATCGCCGGATAGTTCTGCCAGCGCAGCCGCTGATGGAAGCGGCTGTAAGGACGCATCGAAGTATTGATCAACACGCAGCGCGCAATCTCCTGCGGATAGCGGCTGGCCCATTCCACCGCCACCATGCCGCCGAGCGACAAGGCCAGCAGCGACCAGGGCGCCGGTACGCCGCGTGCGCGCAGTTCGGCGCGGCAGAATTCCACCATCTCGGCCACGCTGGTGGCGCTGTGCAGTGCGTGATGCTGGCCATTGCCGGGCAGGTCGGGTGTGATGATGTGCGCATCCGGCAGCTGCTGCGACAGCTGGCCGGGAAAGCGGCCCCAGTGCCGTTGCTCGCGCATTAGTCCACGCAGCAGGACCCAGCTGCTCATGTGTGATACCACTGCGTCAGCGCGCGGCGGTGCTGGATGGTGCGCGCCATGCCTTCCGGTATCCAGCGTCCGTGGCTGTTCGCTGCGCGCATCAGAAAGTCGAACAGGATCAGGTGGCGCCGCAGCACCCGCTGCAATCGATGCCGTGCGGTCGGATTGAACATGGCGATGCGGTCGAAGATCTGGCGCGGATTCTTTTTCACCCACAGCCATGAACCCATTTCCAGCGTCAGCGGCAGGAACACATTGTCGCTGTTCAGGTAGAGGTAATCCCACAGGTCGCCGTGCGTGCGGTACTGGCGGCTTTGCGGCTCGAACACGTAGTTGTGATTCGGGTAGCTTTGGCTGAACAACTCTTCCAGCGCGCCGATGTCGGCCAGGTGCGGGATCGGCGTGGCTGTGTGCGCATGCGGGAACCAGACGCGGTCGCGCAGGCCGAAGCCGGAGTGGCAATCGAGCGCCATGCTGAACTGGCGCGGCAGCAGCTCGCGCTCCACCAGTTCGCACACGGCCACGCTTTCCGGCTGCATCGGCGCGCCGGCCGCGCCGCGATACCACGGCAGGTGATGGCTGAAGGTTTGCCCGCCCAGCATGAACGGAACTTTCTCGACTGCGCTGAGCGGCGCATTGCGCATCAGGTCCACGCCTTGCGGATTGCAGCGCGTGGCCTGCCACATGCCGCCTGGGTTCACCAGCGGCATGAACACCAGCCGCATCGATTCCAGCTGCTGATGCAGCGTGCTGTCCCAGCGCAGCCGCGCCAGCAGGCTTTCCATGAATGACAGCACCACCTGGGTGCCGATGCGTTCCAGTCCGTGTATGCCGCCGAAGAAGCCCAGCGCCGGCACGTCCAGGCTGGGATTGCCCAAGGCGATGCTGTAGACCGGGAACTGGCGGCCGTCCATCGCCACCGTGCACGAAGTGCTGACTTCAAGATGCTTCCCGCCTTCGTCGATCAGACGTTTCAGGGTGATCAGTTCGGGCAGGTTCTTCTCAGGCATAGGGGACGGCGCAAAAAGATGTGACCGCCAGTGTAGCCTATTGCTCGCGCGCCGTCGCCGCCAATTCCATCAGTGTTTCACGGAAGGTGGCCACCAGCGGCCGCAGGTTGATGCGGTGCCAGGCCGCCCACACGCCGGCGCGATAGCTGAACCACGGCAGCTCGCGCAGCACCACGCCGGGCGGCGCCTGATGCCGCAAGCCTTGCTGCACCAGCGCCACGCCCAGCCCCGCCGCCACCAGTCCGAGCGCGGTGGTCGGCTCGCTGGCCTCCATCTTGATGTTGGGCGTGAAGCCGGCGTGCACGCAGGCTGCGACAAAGCGGTGATGGTGATCGCCGGTTTCATGATGGCGCACCACGATGAATTCCTGATTGGCCAGGTCGGCCGCTTGCAGATCCTTGATGTCACACAGTGGATGGCCCTCCGGCAGCGCAAGGATCATTGGGTCACTGAGCACCCGCGCGCCTTCCAGGTCGGGATCGTCGGCCGGTGGCGGATCGCATACCAGCGCGATATCCAGGCTGCGCTGTCGCAGGCCCTCCAGCTGCTCCGACGAGTGCAGGCTGTATAAGGCGACATGCACATTCGGCCGCGTGGTGCGCAGTTCGCGCAAGCCAGCCGGCAGTACGCCGGCGTGCATGGCGTTCTCGATATAGCCGATGCACAAGCCGCCCTCATCGCCGCGGCCCAGGCGTTTTGCCAGCGCTTCGAGCCGTTTGGCGTGGGTGAGGAAGGCCTGGGTTTCGGCCAGGAAGGTGCGGCCATCGCGCGTCAGGCGGATGCGCTGCTGGCTGCGCTCGAACAGTGTCAGCCCGAGCTTTTCCTCGAGCTGGGCGATCTGGCGTGACAGCGGCGACTGCGAGATGTGCAGCTTTTCGGCGGCGCGCCCCACATGCTCCTCCTCGGCGACAGTCACGAAGTATTGAAGTTGACGAATGTCCAACATGTTAGACCTTTAATGTCTCAAGTTGTGCAAATTATGTCTTGGACAGTCTTATCCCGTCAACATAAACTGGCATCACTTTCTCTTCATTTACTTCAAAGGAATCAAGATGAGCATCCGTCACAAACTGCAAGGCAAACTGGGCTTCGGCACCGCGCCACTGGGTAATATGTTCCGCAACATTCCGGAGGCCGAAGCGCTGGCCACGGTGGACGCGGCCTGGGAACAGGGCATCCGCTACTTCGACACCGCGCCGCTGTATGGCGCCGGCCTGGCCGAACTGCGTCTGGGCGAAGCACTGGCCAAGCGCAAGCGCGAAGACTATGTATTGAGTACCAAGGTTGGCCGCGTGATCCTCGACGAAATCGAAGATCCAGCCAAGCGCGAGATGGGCGAAAAAGGCGGCGTGTTTGAACATGGCCGTCCGAACAAAATCGTCAACGACTACAGTGCCGACGCTACCTTGCGTTCGATCGAGGATAGCCTGAAGCGGCTGAAGACCGACCACCTGGACCTGGTGTTCGTGCACGATGTAGCGCAGGATTTTTATGGCGACGACTGGCTGCGCCAATTCGAGATCGCCCGCACCGGCGCCTTCCGCACGCTGGACCGCCTGCGCGACGAAGGCGTGATCAAAGGCTGGGGCCTGGGCGTCAACCGCGTCGAACCGGTGGAGGTGCTGCTGGACCTGAACGAACCGAAGCCGGACGTGATGCTGCTGGCCGGCCGCTACACGCTGCTGGATCATGAGCGCTCGTTGCAACGCCTGCTGCCAGCCGCTGCGCAGCGCGGTGTCGACATCGTGGTCGGCGGCCCTTACAGCTCGGGCATCCTGGCCGGTGGCACGCACTTTGAATATCAGAAAGCGTCGCCGGAAATCATCGCGCGTGTCGAACGCATCAAGGCGATCGCGCAGAAGCATGGCATCAGCGTGAAGGCCGCGGCTTTGCAGTTTGCGCTGGCCCATCCGGCAGTGGCCTCGGTGATACCAGGCGCCAGCCGTCCGGAACGCATCACCGAGGATCACGCCGCACTGAACGAGAAGATCCCTGCCGCCTTCTGGCAAGAGATGCGCGAACAGAAACTGGTGGCGGCTGGCGCACCACTGCCAGGCGATAAGGCGTAAGGCCATGGTCAAGAATCATTTCGCCACGCTGCGGGTGAAACCGGACGGCGATGCCGGATCGGTGGTGGAGTGGTCGGGCAGATTTACGCCGGTGGGCGTCACGGAACAGGAAATCACGCAGCACTTCTACGGTATTTACACCGACGGGCTGCAAGCACTAAAGGAAAAAATAATGGGTATTCCAGCATTCGGCATCGGTACTTTCCGTCTGCAAGGCGATGCAGCGGTGGATTCGGTACGCAACGGCCTGGAAGCAGGCTATCGCGTGATCGATACCGCGCAGATCTATGGTAACGAGGCCGAAGTCGGTGCTGCGATTGCCGCCAGCGGCGTACCGCGCGATGCGCTGTTCATCACCACCAAAATCTGGATCGACAATCTGTCCAGGGAAAAGCTGATCCCCAGCCTGAAGGAGAGCCTGGCCAAGCTGCGCACGGATTATGTTGATCTGACCTTGATTCATTGGCCGTCGCCAGGAGGCGCGGTGCCGGTGAAGGAGTTTATGGCGGCGCTGGCGGACGCCAAGGCGCAGGGGCTGACGCGCCAGATCGGTGTCTCCAACTTTAACGTGGAGCTGATGCAGCAGGCGATTGATGCAGTCGGCGCCGAGGCCATCGCCACCAACCAGGTCGAGCTGCATCCGTATCTGCAAAACCGCAAGGTGGCTGCGTTCGCGCGCGAACATGGCATCCACCTCACGTCCTATATGACGCTGGCCTATGGCAAAGTGCTGGGCGATCCAGTGATCGCAAAGATCGCTGAACGTCATCGTGCGACGCCGGCGCAAGTGGTGCTGGCGTGGGCGATGCAGCTCGGTTATGCGGTGATTCCCTCATCGACCAAACGCGCCAACCTGGAGAGCAATCTGAAGGCGCTGGACCTCAAGCTGAGCGATGACGATATGTCGCAGATTGCGGCGCTGGATCGCAACGAACGCTTGACCAGCCCGGACGGCCTGGCGCCAGCCTGGGACTGATCGTGCTATAGTGATCGCTCATCACCTATGAGGTATTCGTCCGATGCGTAATTAATGTTGTTGTCTGCTTAAGCGCCGCTCCCTTTCCGGGAAGGCTGTGACACATCATTAAAGGCATGCTATGACGAATACCTGTCTGACGCTGGAAGGCGTCTCTTTCACGCTGGCCGATGGCCGCGTTCTTTTCCAAGACCTGTACGAAGTTTTCGACCAGCGCTGCACTGGCCTGGTGGGCCGCAATGGCGTCGGCAAAAGTGTGCTGGCGCGCTTGCTGGCTGGCGAACTTGCGCCATCGTCGGGACGCATCACGCGTGCTGGCGGTGTGCATTACCTGCGGCAGCAGGTCGCGCCACAGGGCACGGTGGCTGCACTCGCCGGTGTGCAGCTGGCGCTGGAAGCCTTGGCGCGCATTGAGAATGGCAGCGCCGATGCAGCGGACTTCGACGCTGTCGGCGACCGCTGGGATATGCGCGAACGCCTGCAATCTGAGCTGGATCGCTGCGGCTTGCTGCACGTGCACCCCGAGACGCCTGCGGCTGAACTGAGCGGCGGCGAAGCAATGCGGGTGGCGCTGATCGCCGCCTGGCTGTCCGGCGCGGATATGCTGATCCTTGATGAACCCAGCAACCACCTCGACCGCGCCAACCGCGACGCCTTGCTGGCGCAGCTGCGACGCTGGCCAGGCGGCCTGCTGGTCATCAGTCATGACCGCGAACTGCTGGAACAGATGGAGCGCATCGTTGAACTATCGCCGCATGGCTTGCGCAGTTACGGCGGAGGCTATTCCTTCTACGCCGAGTGCAAGCGCATCGAGCAGGATAGTGCGCAACGCCAGTTTGAACAGCGCAAGCTGGAACGCAGACGCGAAACGCAAACCATGCGCGAGCAGCAGGAACGGCAGGAGCGCCGTCTGGCGAAAGGCGCCAGCGATGGCCGCGCGGCGAACCAGGCGAAGATCCTGCTGGGTGGGCAGAAGAACCGTGCACAAGCCACGGCCGGCAAGCTGCGGCAGCAGCACGCTGCGCAGCAGGAGCAGTTGTCGCAGCAGGTGCGGGAAGCCGCGCAGCAGATCGCGCTGCCCGCCGCCATCGCCATGCATGCGCTGGCCGGGCCGCAGGCGGCGCGGCAGCGGCTGGCGGAGCTGGAGGCGGTGGTGCTGCCTTATGTGCCGCCATCCACGCGCGCGATCAGCCTGACCATCACCGGGCCGCAACGCATCGGTGTCATCGGGCCTAACGGCAGCGGAAAGTCCACGCTGCTTAAACTGCTCGACGGGCAGCTGGCGCCGCTGTCTGGCCGCTGCGAAGTGCGCGCCCGCACCGCGTATCTGGATCAGCAATTGAACAGCCTGACGCCGCAGCGCTCCGCCATCCAGCACCTGCTGGCCGCCAACCGTGTAGCGGGTGAAGCCACGCTACGCACCCATCTCGCGCAAATGGGACTGGATGCGCAAGTGGCCGCCGCGCCGGTAGGCACGCTCAGTGGTGGCGAACGCCTGAAGGTGGCGCTGGCCTGCTCGCTGTACGCGCATCCTCCGGCGCAACTGCTGCTGCTGGATGAACCCAGCAATCACCTCGACCTGGCCTCGCTGGAAGCGCTGGAGATGATGCTAGGCCAATACCGGGGCGCGCTGGTGGTGGTGTCGCACGACCAGGCCTTTATGCAGGCACTGAACCTGACCAGCTACTTGCACATGTTGCCAAATTAGGAATATGATCTCCACCGCAATACTAACGGGAGAGAGTTGATGACGACAAAAGCCGCATTCCGCAGCGCCTTGACGGTGCTTGCATTGGTAACGGGCGCGCAGGCCATCGCCGGCCCAGGCCCCAGTACCGCGTCGGAGAAAGTATCGGTCGGCACGATGTCCATCGTGGCCTCGCCGGCGATCAGCGTGGCCGGTTCGACCAATGGCGATTCCGGCCCGGCCGCAGGTTCGGTGGCGCTGGTCGCCGGCGGCGCCTATGTGGTCAGCGGCATCGTGGAAGCCGTGGCTGGCGGCGTCGAAATTTTGCTGACATCGGTGTCGTCGGGCGCCAAGCTGTCGGTCAAGATCAGCGGCAAGGCCGCCGATGCAGTGGGCATGTCGGTCGGCGCCACGGTGTCGGTGATTTCGGAAACCACCGGCACGCTGCTGGTGGCCTCGGGCAAAGTGGTGGCGTTTATTCCTAACGAATTGGGCGAGGCCTTGCTGTCGCAAAAACGTCTGCCCGCATCATGAGAGCGGCGCTGATCACCGCCGCGCTGCTGGCGGCTTGCTGTGCCGCGCCAGCGCACGCGGGACGCTCGTGCGAAGAACAGCCCATCACGCAAAAGTCCTTCACCGATGCGCTGAAAGCAGGCCAGCGCTTGCAGGCGGCGCTGGATGCATCAGGTTCCGATGTGGCGCTGGTGGCACGTCAGGGACAGGACCTGTCCAAATACCGCTTGAAATACACCCACGCAGGCCTGGCGTTCCGGCCCGCAGCAGGCCAGCCATGGCGCGTGTATGAACTACTGAATAATTGCGGCAGCGCCGATTCAGCGCTGTGGGTGGATGGCCTGGCCAACTTCTTCCTGGATGATCCGTTCACGCTGGACGCGCTGGTGATGGCGCCGCCGCCCAAGGTCGCTGCACGGCTGAAGGAAGTGATGGCGGATGCGCCGGCGCTGCACCGGCTGCACTGGCCGAAGTACAACATGGTGGCCTATCCGTTCGCAACCAAATATCAGAACTCCAACCAGTGGGTGCTGGAAGTACTGGCTTCGGCCGAAGCCAGCGACATCCGCGTGCGCACGCGCGAACAGGCGCAGGCCTGGCTGAAGATGGCCGGCTATCAGCCGACCGAAATGCATATCGGCCCGGTTACGCGCCTGGGCGGCCGCGTGTTCAAGGCGAATATCGCCTTTGACGACCACCCGAGCGCGCTACGCTTCTCGGACCGCATCAATGCGGTAACGGTGGATTCGATCCGTGCCTTCCTGCAAACGCGTGACGAAGGCTGGCGCGTGCAGGAACTGGCCGGGCAGCGCTGACGCTGCCCGGTAACGAATCCCGGCGTATCAGCGGCGGATCACCGCCACCGCGCCGCCGGACGGCGCCAGCTTCAAGGTCAGTGTCTGCATGGCGCTGACCTTGCTGTCGCTGGCGTCCAGGCGATTGACATCGTCGCCGTCCTGCAGCACATGGGCGTTGTATTCGCCGTTGCCAAGGAAGGCCAGGGGCACCTTCAGCGTGCGCTCGGACTCGTTGGTCATCGCGCCGATGTACCAGGTGTCGCCCTTGCGGCGCGCGGAGACGATGTACTCGCCGATGTCGCCGGCGACGATGCGCGTTTCATCCCAGCTGGTCGGCACTTGCTGGATGAACTCCGCGCCGTCGGCCCATTTGCCGTCGGCCGTCTTGTAGGCATCCGGGCTGTCGGACACCATCTGGAACGGGCTGTCGTACACCACGTACATGGCGATCGCCTGGCCGCGCGTGGTCATCACCGTCGGCGCGTGGAAGCGGTGCGCGAAAGTGGACGGCGTGGTGCTGCGGAAGCCGCCCGGCGTGTAGTCCATCGGGCCGAGGATCATGCGGGTGAACGGCAGCGTGACATTGTGCGCGGCGGTGATGCGCGCGCTCCACTTGTTATTCTCCGCGCCCAGCACGCCTTCCTGGGTGATGTAGTTGGGCCAGGTGCGGACCAGGCCTGTTGGCGGATAGGCGCCGTGCAGGTCAACCATCAGCTTGTAGGAAGCGGCTTTTTCGAGCACCTTGTGATACCAGTCGACCATCTCCTGGTCGTTGCGGTTCATGAAGTCGACCTTCACACCCTTGATTCCCCAGGTGGCATACTGCTTGAAGGCGGCGTCCATCTGCTGGTCCAGTTGCTGCCACTGCACCCACAGCCATATGCCAACGCCCTGCGACTTCGCGTATTGCAGCAGCGCCGGCATGTCCAGTTCCGGCTTGGCGCGGGTCACATCGGCCTTGGGGTTCGGCTCGATGTCGCTGCCGACCGACCAGCCTTCATCGATCAGGATATCGTCCAGCTTCATCTCTTTGGAAAAGTCGACGAAGGCCTTGTAGGTGGCGGTATTGACGCCGGCGTTCGGGACGTTCACCGCCCAGTCGTTCCACCAGTCCCACGAAGTCTTGGACGGCTTGATCCAGCTGGTGTCCTTGATTTGCGACGGCGCAGACAGCGTCGGAATCAGCGACGATGCGGCCAGGTCGCCCGGCGTATCGCCCAGCATCACCACGCGCCAAGGCGTGCGGAATCCCTGTCCCTTCAGCTGCACGCTGGCGGAGACGCTTTTGCGCGAGCGGTAGTCGCGGTTGTTGTCGAAGCGCGGCGGCAGCTTGACCGCCACCCCCAGGCCCGCATCGCCACGGCCGCCGAGGAACAAGCCCGGATAGTCTTTGACATCCGATTCGGCGATGGCGAAGGTGTTGGCGTTGACACCGGTCTTGCACACCAGCGGCGCGATGTAGTTGTGGAACTCGCGTATTTTCGAGGCCTTGGTCAGGTCGTACTCGGCTTCAAAGCTGGTGTCGAAGCGGCCCATGTTGGCGCCCCAGCAGTCGTAGTCCTTGGCGAAGTTGAACTGGGTGTTTTCGCTCATCACCTTGACGGACTTCAGGCCGGCCTGCTCCGGCAGTACGTAGCGGAAGGCGACGCCGTTGTCATAGGCGCGCACCAGCAGCTTGAATTGCAGCTTGGCGCTGAACGCGAGCTCGGACTGGTTGTAGTGGTCCTGCGCGCTGCGCGCCTTGCCCAGCACGATTTCATAGGTATCCTTGACGGTCTTCTCTGTGTGGCCGGCGAGTCGCGCGCCAGGACCAACTACGCCCTGTTCCAGTAGTTTCAGCCCGAGCGGCGACGGTTCGATAATGCGCTTGCCGTCGCGGCTCAGCGACCAGGTGAAGTTGTCGCCGTCGATGCTGATGGCGTTGCGGCCGTCGGGCGACTTGACCGTCACTGTCTCGGCGCTGGCCGTGATGGGGAGGGCGGCCAGCAGGCCGAGGGCGAACAAACTGGCGTAGCGGGTGGAATCTGCCATGGGTGTAGGTCTCCGTATAGTTTGCATCATTCTGCAATCAGCACCTTTATACCGCAATTGCGAAAATCACCAAATCACGGCATGTTTATTCACCCGCCACGCGACAAGCCAGGGCTTAGAAGGTCAGCGTCAGGCCGACATCGAACGAGCGGCCATAGCCCGGCAGCGGCTGGAAGGCGCCGCCCTGGCGCTGTAGCCCGGACAGGTAGACGCCGCCCATCGGATCGGCATACACCTTGTCCAGCAGGTTGGTGACACCGGCCGACAGGCGCAGATTCTTCTGCAACTGGTAGTTGGTGCGGGCATTCAGCAATCCGTAGCCGCCGGTTTCCGGTTCCAGCCGGCGCAGGTCGGTCTTGTCCTTGCGTGCCACCAGCCTGGCTTCAAGCTGGTTGGTCCAGGCGCCGCTACTATGCTCCAGCGTCAGCAGGGCGTTCAGCGGCATGATGCGATACAGGTCGCCGCCGTCGCTGCGCTTGCCGCGCGTATAAGCGGCGTTGCCGAGGAATTTGAGCTGCTCCGCCACCGGAACACCCCATGACAGGTTGGCGCCGTACAGGCGGGCGTCGTGGTTGGCGAAGCGCAGCAGCGCGCCTTTGGCGCTCATCTTCATGTAGGGATTAAAGCTGCCCAGCACATCGACATCGATGTAGTCATGCACGCGGTTGAAATAGGGATTTAGCTTGACGAACCAGGCGCGCGCGCCTTCACCGCCGTGCCAGTGCGCGGTGAAGGCCAGCGTGTAGGCGGTTTCCGGTTTCAGGTCGATGTCGCCGACATAGCCATTGCCGTCGCCGAACCAGTTGGTCATGGTCATGGCCATGGAGCCGCGTCCCCACGCATAGCGCTCGTACAGATTGGGCGAGCGGGTCTTGCGGGCGGCCGCCAGTTCCAGCGTGGTCGAGGCGTCGGCTTCGTAGCGGGCCAGCGCGGTCAGGTCCAGATTGCTGTCGCGCTGCTGGCGGCCGCGCGCGTTGAAGGCTTGGGCGGCGGCTGCATCGGCGGCGTTCATCATCGAGGTCGAATAAGGCTGCACATCGCCGGCGTTCATGCGCACCGATTCCCAGCGCGCGCCCAGCAGCGAGGTCCATTGCGCGTTGTGCGTGGTTTCCGTCTCGCCGTACAGGGCGATGCGGTCGCGCTGGCCATCGCTGACGTTCACATAGGTCTGCGGGCCCATCATCATCGAGCCGCTGACGGCTGGCCAGAAGTCTTCCAGGCGGAAGGTATGGTATTCCTGTCCGAGCCGTAGCTTGCGTGCTTCGCTGAGCGGCAGCGTGGCCTTCAGCGTGTAGCCGATATTGCGGCCATGCGTCACCATCGGCATGGTGCCCGGACGTTCAGGCGTGAAGAAGCCCATTTCGTGATCGGTGCGCTGCCAGTAGACATTGGCCTCCAGCTCGCCCCAGCCGAAGCGGCGCAGGTAATCGGCGTTGGCGAACTTGCCGGTGTTGTCGGTCATGTCCATGTACTGGTTGGGGAAGCCTTGATACGGGATGTGCTGCACGCCGGCGCGCACGGTCAGCTGCTGGTCCTGGTCGCGCCACGCCAGCACGGCCGACTGGTTGATGCTCTCGTACATGCTGCCCAGTACGCGGTCGCCATTGCCGTCTTCGTAGCTGTGGCCTCGCGCGTAAGCGGCGCTGTAGCCGAAGCTCATGCTGTCGCTGGCAATGCCGGCCGAGACCCCGCCGTTGACTGCTTCGCCGTTGCTGCGGCCACTCAGCGTGATGCGGGCGGAGGTGCGCAGTTTGTCGGCGTTGTCGGCAAACGCCGGTGCGGCCGACTTGACGGTGATGGTGCCGCCGATGCTGTCGCCACCGGCACTGACCGGCGTGACGCCAGCCAGCACTTCGATACGGCCGACCTGGGTCGGATCGAGGTAGGACAGCGGCGCGTTCATGTGGTTGGCGCAGGCCGAAGTGATTTCCATGCCGTCGATGCGGATTTTCAGGCGGTCGTCCCCCAGGCCGTTGATGAAGGGCAGGCCGGAAACGCCGCCGCCTTGCGCCACGCTGTAGCCTGGCGTGGCGCTGAGCAGCAGCGCCGCGTCGCTCGGACCGGTAGGGCGTTGCAGCCAGCTTTCGCCGAGCGCGGAGACGATGACTTTGAGTTTGGGATCGGTGACCGGGGTGACCTCGGTTTGTGCATGGGTGATGCCTGCGGCGGCCATGCAGATAGTCAGGTAAAGCGATTTCATGATGTTCCTCGTGATGTGCGTATCAAAGCGCGGCGGCATGGCGCGGCGCCACGCGCGCAGCCAGGCTGGCGCGATGGACAGAATGCGGACGTATCAGGCGAGGAAGGGCGGTGCGCGCTGCTG
Organism: Duganella sp. sic0402; assembly: GCF_019219065.1. GTDB lineage: Bacteria > Pseudomonadota > Gammaproteobacteria > Burkholderiales > Burkholderiaceae_D > Rugamonas. The sequence continues at coordinate 27,108 of NZ_JAHUWK010000012.1, forward strand.
TGCGGCGGACCAGATAGGCTGCGCGCCAGGCGCATGATAGAACAGTGAAGGATAGATATCGCGGCCGGCGCTGAGTAGCAGCGCGACTGCCGGTGCGGCAGGCAAGGCGTCGGCGCCGCCGTGGATGGTGCAGAAAGCGCAATGCTGCATGCTCTTGGCGTCAGCGGGCGCTTTGCTGTCGCCATTGCCATCGCCGGGCAGCTGGATCAGCTTGTAGCCGTTGACGGTACACAGCATCAGCGTATTGTCGGCTGACGAGCCGGCCGCCAGCGCATGCGAAACTGTCGGCGCGAGCGCGCTGAACAGGATGGCCAGCATGGCGATCCACAGGTGCAGCGTCCGTCGCTTTGCCAGTCTGATCATGCAGACATTATAGCCAAACACAAAAAAAAGCGTATTTAGCGGCGGGGATTCATGAGGTGAATTAATAAGCCCATGAAAACCCCGGCCCGTTTTGGGCATGTTTTTGCCACTATGATGCGGGCATTCGATTGAAAGGACAGACCGCATGACGATTAAAGCTTACGGCGCTCACGCCGCTGATCAGCCGCTGGTGTCGATGGACATCACCCGCCGCGCGCCGGGCGCGCATGATGTGCAGATCGATATCGCCTTCTGCGGTGTATGCCACTCGGACTTGCACACTGCGCGCGCGGAGTGGGCCGGGACACTGTTCCCTTGCGTGCCGGGCCACGAAATTGTTGGCCGCGTTGCCGCTGTTGGTGCGCATGTGAAGAACCATCAGGTTGGCGATCTGGTGGGTGTCGGCTGCATGGTCGATAGCTGCCAGCATTGCGCCGATTGTGCGGATGGCCTGGAAAACTATTGCGATAATATGGTCGGTACCTACAACGGCCCGACCGCCGATGCGCCGGGCCATACGCTGGGCGGCTACGCGCAGCAGATCGTGGTGCATGAGCGCTATGTGCTGCGCGTGCGTCACCCTGAGCAGGATCTGGCGGCGGTGGCGCCGCTGCTGTGCGCCGGCATCACCACGTACTCGCCGCTGCGTCACAGGAAGGCCGGTCCGGGCAAGAAGGTGGGCGTGGTCGGCATCGGCGGCCTGGGTCATATGGGCATCAAGCTGGCGCACGCGATGGGCGCGCATGTGGTGGCCTTCACCACCTCGGAGTCCAAGCGTGAGGCAGCCAAGTCGCTGGGCGCCGATGAGGTGGTGGTGTCGCGCAATGCGGACGAGATGGCGGCGCATGCGAAGAGTTTCGACTTCATCCTCAACACGGTGGCCGCGCCGCACGATCTGGATGCCTTCCTGGTGCTGCTGAAGCGCGACGGCACGATGACACTGGTCGGTGCACCGGCTACGCCGCATCCGTCGACGCAGGTGTTCAACCTGATCATGAAGCGCCGCCAGATTGCCGGCTCGATGATCGGCGGCATACCTGAAACCCAGGAGATGCTGGACTTCTGCGCCGAGCACGGCATCGTCGCCGACATCGAGCTGATACGCGCCGATGAAATTAATACAGCCTACGAGCGCATGCTCAAGGGCGACGTCAAATACCGCTTCGTCATCGATAACGCCTCGCTGGCGGCCTGATTCCCTCATCCTTGAGACCACGCGCCGCGCAATGCAGGCGCGTGGTGTCGTTCGTCCTTTTGATTATGAATCCTTCTACTCTAACTGCTGGCGCGGCTGTGCCGGGACAGACCGCGTCCTGGGGCGCGGTGCTAGCGATGTCGCTGGGCGCGTTTGTGCTGGTGGCATCCGAATTCATGCCGGTCAGCCTGCTGACGCCCATTGCGGCCGACTTGCACATCAGCGAAGGCCAGGCCGGCCAGGCGATTGCCATTTCTGGCGCGTTCGCCTTGCTCACCAGTTTGTGTATCAGCGCCGTCGCGGGCCGCATGGACCGAAAGCGGCTGCTGTTGTTGATGTCGCTGTTGATGATGGTGTCCGGTAGCGTGGTAGCGTTCGCGCCCAATTACCTGATCTTCATGCTGGGCCGGGCGTTGATCGGCGTCGCCATCGGCGGCTTCTGGTCGATGTCGGCGGCCATCGCGATGCGGCTGGTACCGGCTGCGCAGGTGCCGCGCGCGCTGGCCATCCTCAACGGCGGCAATGCGCTGGCCACCGTGGTGGCGGCGCCGCTGGGCAGTTTTCTCGGCGCGGTGGTCGGCTGGCGTGGCGCTTTCTTCTGCGTCGTGCCGATGGCTGCCATCGCCTTTGCGTGGAAGTGCGCCAGCCTGCCGGCGTTGCCCGGCGAGTCGCGCCAGCGTGCTGGCAAGGTGTTTGGCCTGATGCGGTGGCCGGCGGTGGCGCGGGGCTGTATCGCACGCTGCTGGCGGCGCCGCTGCTGATGGCGGTGACCGGTGCGGCGCTGGTGGTGTTTGGCCATTCGCTGCCGATGGTGAGCGCGCTGTTGCTGGTATGGGAATTGGTCGGCACGTCGGCGCCGGTAGGCTGGTGGACCTGGCTGGCCAGGACGCTGCCGGATGACGCCGAAGCGGGCGGCGGCCTGATGGTGGCGGTAGTGCAGCTGGCGATCATGCTGGGCGCCACTGCGGGCGGCGTGGTGTTCGACGCCAGCGGCTACCGTGCCACGTTTTACCTGAGCGTGGCGATCATGCTGCTGGCGGCCTTGTTCACCGCGCTGGCCGCACGCGCTGCCCATGCGGCGCGCACCTGAAACTAGCCCGCGTAGCGGATCGCGTCGATCACCAGTCCCAGCGCGCGCGACGAATGGCGGCGGCTTGGGTAGAACGCGTACAAGGGTTCAAACGGTTTGCAGAACGGCTGCATCACCTGCACCAGCCGGCCTGACCGGAGGTGTTCCGCCGCCAGCTCTTGCGGCAGGAAGGCCAGGCCGCAACCGGCCAGCGCCGCGTCCACCATCGGATACACGCTGGTGAAGATGGCCTGGCCGCGCACCTTGGCGTCTACCGCCCGGCCCTGGTCTTGCAGTTCCCAGGCATAGATGCCGCCGCTGCTGGGCAGGCGCATGACGATGCAGTTGTGGCGCAGCAGTTCGGCGATGGATTGCGGCTGCGCGCGATGGGCGAAATAAGCCGGCGCCGCCACGATCACCATCGGCACCGCGTCGCTCAGGCGCACCGCGATCATGTCTTTTTCCACCTGGTCGCCATGGCGCACGCCGATATCGAAGCGCTCGGCGGCGATGTCGATCAGACGGTAGTCCGAGTGAATTTCAACTTGCAGGTCGGGGTATTCGCGCAGCAGCGGCGCAATGCGCGGCCACAGCAGGCTGTCGACCACAAAGTCGATGGCGGTGATGCGCACGGTGCCGGAGGGCTTGTCGCCAAGGTCGCTGATGGCCGCTATCTCGGCTTCCACTTCCTCCAGCCGTGGCGCGACATTCTGTAGCAGGCGCTCGCCAGCCTCGGTGGGCGAAACGCTGCGCGTTGTGCGCGTCAGCAGCCGCACGCCGAGGCGGCTTTCCAGCGAACGGATGATGTGGCTGAGCGCCGATTGCGTCATCCCCAGCTTGGCGGCGGCGCGTGTGAAGCTGCGTTCCCTGGCGACCGCCAGAAACACCAGAATGTCGTTGATATTGTCCCGCGCCATGAGCAAGCTTTCTGTGAATGATTCCGGATCATACACGCTACACTTTGCGCTTGCCTGGCGCGGGAGGGACTGGCTTACTTTTTCACGCAGACAGTCAGGTAAGGCTTGTCGGTCGAATATTCGATCGCCATGCTGGACGATACCGGCATGAACATCGAGTAGTCCGACTGCGCATCCTGCGGATCTTTCAGCACGGCGATGCCGTCGAAATCAACCGCTTGGGAGCCGGTGCTGGCCTTGTTCAGGGTCACGCTTTCGTTATGCGACTTGCCGGTGCTGTTGTTGGTGACGGTGGCCGTGGTGCCGGCGATGGTGATTTTGCCGGTAGCGCCGCCTTGATCGGCACAGCTGTAGCTGCCGTCGATTTCAGTGCCGACCTTGACTGCCTTGGCGGCCACCAGGGTGCCGACGCGCAGCACGTTTTCCTGGTTGCGGCCGTAGCGGTCAACGAACAGCGCCAGACCACGGTCGCCGGCGTGTACGTGGACGATGCCGAAGTCCAGCTGGCCCTGACGCGCGACCAGCACGCCACGGGCGGTGTCCTTGACCAGGGTCAGGTTGGCGCTATCGAACTCGCCCAGGCCTGCCACCGCTGTGCACACGCCTTGCGCGTTGAAGACGCCGTTGTTGCACATTTGCGCGCTGCCGTCGGCGTTGACCTTCAGTACGCCTTTTGGATTGAATGGCGAAGCGCCGTTGCTGGCGTTGCGCATGGCGCCCAGGAAGGTGTAGCTGCCGGCCAGTTTGGCCACGTCGCCGACTGCGTAGGCGGTGCCGCTGACGGTGGTGGATTTGCCGCCCAGCTTGATGCTGCCGCTCAGCAGACGGGTACGCGCATCAACGCTCAGTTGCAGATCGGTGCCGGTGTAGGTGGTGATGTTGCCGTCGGTGGTGGCGGTGTAGCTGCCGCTGCGGTCGGTCAGGCCAAACTGGGTGGCGATCACTTTGATGGCGAAAGTCTTGGCGGCGCTGTCGAAGGTGATGCGCCAGGTGTCGCCGATATCGGCGACCACGTCGTACACGCTCTGGCTGGCGTTGGCGCCGGCGATCAGGCTCAGTCCCGCCTGCGCGGCCACGGCTTCCGACGCAACGGTGACGGGGTCCGTGCTTGGCGTCGTAGGTGTCGTAGGCGTGGTCGGGGTAGTTGGCGTGGTCGGCGTAGTAGGGGTAGTTGGCGTGGTAGGGGTAGTCGGCGTCGTCGGCGTAGTTGGGGCAGTCGGGGTGGCGGAATTGTTATCGCTGCCGCCGCCGCAAGCGGTCAGCACGACGCTCAGTGCGGCCAGGGAAAGAGCATTTTTCATGAGAGAAGCTTTCTGAGGAAAGGGAATAAGTACCAAGTAGCAATATTTTCCCTGCCCCAAAAAGATAATGCTATGGAATGAATGTTCCATAGACTTCTTATCTCAGGCGTGGTTATTCATGTACGGATGGGCGCGCAGTGAGGCGGCCAGCATGTCGATAAAGTTGCGCACTTTGGACGAACCGAAGTTGCTCTCGCGGTGGACGATGTGCACCGGCCACGGCGCTTCCTCGTAGTCGGACAGGATGACTTTCAGCCGTCCTTCGGCCAGTTCGGCGGCCACCTGGCAGCATAGCAGGCGGCAGATGCCCAGGCCGGTCAGCACGGCGTCGATGGCGGCGTCGCTGGCCACCGTCAGGCAGGGCTTCATGCGCACCGTGGTGGGCTGGCCGGCGCCGCCGAATTTCCATTCGACGCTGGATGAGACGCCGGTGGCGGCAACAATGGTATGCCGTTGCAGCTCGGCCGGATGCTGCGGCACGCCGTTCCTGGCCAGGTATTCCGGCGTGGCGCACAGCACCTGCCGTACCTGGCCGACGCGCAGCGCGCGCAGGCTGGAGTCTGGCAAATGGCCAATGCGCACCGCCACATCAATGCCTTCGTCGACCAGGTTGACGTTACGGTCCAGAAAGTGTGCTGATACCTCGACCTCCGGGTATTGCTTGAGGAATTCGACCAGGCAGGGCATCACGAAGGACTTGCCGTACAAGGTGGAGGCGGTGACCGACAGATGGCCCTTGGGCGCGGCGTTCATATCAGCCGCGCCTTCGTTGGCGGCGGCGATCTTGGCGAGGATGTCGCGGCTATCATCCAGGTAGCGGCGCCCGGCTTCGGTCAGGCGCACGTTGCGGGTGGTGCGCAACAGCAGCAACACCCCGAGTTGTGTTTCCAGCGTACCAATGGCGCGCGTGACGGCCGCTGGTGACAGGTTGAGCTGGCGTGCGGCGGAGGCAAAGCTGGCTTGTTCGCCCACCGCGACAAAGACGCGCATGAGATGTATCTGGTCCATTTTCGGGCTGTGCTGAAGTCATCGTGATGAACTCAGTGTGACCGATTATGCCGCTGCCATGTCCCACCGCCGGACCGATAGCGCTGGCTGCTCCCCCTGAAATGGGGGACGCCCGACTAGCCAGTGGGGAGAGGCGTCCGGATCAGAGGCTGAGGATGCCGCGTTCCAGTGCAATCATCACCGCATGGGCGCGGTCGCGCGCCTGCAACTTGAGCAGGATGCTGCTCATATAGCCCTTAACGGTTTCGCCGGAAATGCCCAGTGCCTCGCCGATCAGCGCATTGGAATTGCCGCGCGCCACCAGCTTCAGCACCTCGACCTCGCGCTTGGTGATGCCCTGGCCGCTGCGCGACTCCACCAGCGCGTGCGTCACCGAGGCTGGAATGCTGCGCCCGCCGGCGTGGATGTTGCGCAGCGTTTCCACCAGCGTCTTGCGCACCGTGCTCTTGAACAGGTAGCCAACCGCGCCGGCGTTGATGGCGCGCGCGGCCTGCACATCGCCCTCCAGCGTGGTCAGCACCACGATGCGGGCGGCCGGGAATTCGGCGCGGATGGCGATGATGGCGTCGATGCCGCTCATGTCCGGCATCTGCAGATCCATCAGCGTCACTGCCGGGCGGAATTCGCGGTACATGGCGATTGCCTCGGCGCCGCTGGCGGCCTGGCCGACCAGGTACAGGTCTTCCTCGGCGGTGATGACGCTGGCGATCCCCTGCTGAAACAGCGGGTGGTCATCCACGGTCATGACCGTGATCGGCAGGGGCTTGAAGGTGCTCATGAAAACGAATGTGTATTGTGGGATTCAATTTTGACACAAACGTCGATTTATCGATAGGCGGGCCCGGCACGCAGGGTCAGCACCACGGCGGTGCCGCTGCCGGGCGTGCTGTGGATCGCCAGTCTGGCGCCGATGCGGGCGGCCCGCTCGCGCATGCCGGCCAAGCCCCAGTGACGTTCACGCTGGCCGGTCTTGCGCACCTCCTCGCCCAGGCCTTTGCCCTGGTCGCGCACTTCCAGCGTAAAGTCGGCTGCGCCATAAGTTAGCTGCACGGTCACCGTATCACTGCCGGAATGGCGCAGCGCGTTGAGCACCGCTTCGCGGGCGATGGCGAATAACTCGTCCTGGACTTCCGGCTGCAGCGCGCGCCGCTCGCCCAGCTCTTGCAGCGTGAAGCTCACGCCGTGCTGGACGGCTGCCGCGCGGCAGCTGATGTTGAGCGCTTCCGCCAGCTCGCCGCGGCAGACCTGGTTGACGCGCAAGTCCATCAGCTGCTCGCGGCCTTCCTCGGCCACGGCGTCGGCGGCGTCGAGCGCGTCGTCGATCTTCTGCTGTACCTTGTCGTTCTTCGGCAGGTGGGCCTTGATGCTGTGCACATTCATGATCAGGCCCTGCACGCTTTGCAGGAAGGTGTCGTGCAAGGTGCGGGCGATGCGTTCGCGCTCATCCAGCCGGGTGCGCATGCGTTCGATCACGCGCGAGGTCATGCGCGCCAGCCGCCACAGGTACAGCAGGTACAGGCCCCCCCCCAGCAGCGCCACGCAGGCCAGCTTGAACCAGTCGGTCTGGTAGAACGCCGGCGCGATGCTGAAATTCAGGCTGGCCGGCGCCACGCTCCACAGGCCATCCTCATTGGCGGCCATCACCTCGAAGCGGTAGTCGCCGGGGCCGAGGTTGGTGTAGAAGGCCTGGCGCAGTGCGCCGGTGTCGCGCCACTCATGGTCCTGGCCGATCAGGCGGATGCGGAAGCGCGCCCGCTCCGGAATCGACAGCACGGCGGCGGTGAAGTCGATATGCAGATTCTGGGTATGCCGTGGCAGCTCCAGCCCCTGCCGGATGCGGTAGCGCTGGCGGTCGGTGGAAAGCCAGGTGATCAGCGGCGTCGGCGCCACCGGGTTGCGGGCAATGTGGCGCGGGTCGATCAGGCCGACGCTGCTGGAGGTGGCGTACCACAAGCGGCCGTCGCCGGCCTCGATCAGCGTGTTGAGCGGGCGCAGCTGCTGGGCTGCGCCCTCGTAGCCATCGAGGAAATCGAAGCGCTCGGCCGCCACCCGGTCCTGGCCATTCTCCAGCGCGTTCGCCAGCTCGGCGGCGCCGATGCGCACCAGGCCGTCCACCTGTTGCAGCCACAGCTCGCCAGCCGCCGTCTCGACGATGCCGGAGATGCCGGTAAATGGCTTGCCGGCGCTGTCGCTGAGGGGGATGAAGCGTCCCTGGTGGAAGTGCGCCAGCCCCTGGTCGCCGCCGACCCATAGCGTGCCGCGCTGGCTGAACATGGTCAGCACATTGCCGACCACCAGGCCGTCGGCGTGGCCGAACTGCTGGATCTTGCCCTTGTGTAGCATGGCCATGCTGTTCGCGGTGTAGCCGAACCAGATTCTTTGCTGGGCATCGGCGTGCAGCGCCAGCGCGTTGCGTCCGGCCAGTTCGGCATGGCCGCCACCGGCTTGCCACACGCCGTCGCGGTAGGTATGCACGCCGCGCCGCGCGATCGACATCCACAGCCGGCCGTCGTCCGTCACCGCCAGTGCCTGCATTGGTTGCCCTTGCAGCGACGGCGGACGCGCCCAGCGCTCTACCTTGCCATTGCTGCGTTTCCATAGCGAGTGCGGGTCGCCGAACCACAGCGTGCCGTCGGCGCCGCGCGTGGCGGCGGTAGCGGATTCCATATCGCTGGCAATCCGAGCGCCATCCGGGGCGATGGCGAAGGTGGGCGGCGAAATCGGATCGCGCGACGAGTGGCTGCTGATCCACACCTCGCCATCCGGGCCGGCGATGATGCTGAAATCGGTGCTGCCATTCGGCATATCCTGCACCATCAGGCGATTTTCGCGGATGCGGTCGATGCCGTTCTCGGTCATGAACCACAGATTGCCTTCGCGGTCGTCGAACGGCGCCCTGAACACGCGCACGGCGCTGAAATCGTGCGGCGCCAGCAACTGCTTCTTCAGGTGCAGGTCGGGCGTGTACAGGCGCATGCCATCGCCGGGACCGATCCACCAGCCGTTGCGCCGGTCGCGGTGGACGCTATACGGCGTCCCGCCGGTTGGCGGCAGATGCAGCGGTGTTACCGTGTCGCTGAGCGGATCAAATATCCGTGGTGCTTCGCCGAACTTGAAGATGATGGCCTTACCGCTGGCGTCCAGCTGGCTGCGCTGCATGCTGCCAAACTCGTCCACTTTGCGGAAGCTGTGGGTGCCGGGCGGGCTGCGGAACAGGCCCCTGATATGGGTGACCAGCAGGCTGCCGTCATGCAGCACATTCAGCGTCGGCTGGTCGCTGGCCGGCAAGCCGTCGGCCGGAGACACCTGCCGCCACTGCACGCCATCCAGCCAGAAGATGCCGGCCGGGCTGGAAAACCAATATCGGCCATCGCCGGTTTTACCGAATTGCAGGATGGCGCTGGCGGGGGCGCCATCCGCCTCGCCGTAATGGCGCACCTTGCCATGCTCGAAGACGCTGATGCCGCCATGTTCATAGCCGACCCACAGCGCGTCGCCAAATAGCGCCAGTGCGTGCACATTCGGTGACAGCAACGGGTGGCCGGCGATTTCGTCTACCCGCTCGAAGCGCACGCCGTCAAAGCGGTACAGTCCGTCGGAAGCGCCAAACCACAGCATGCCCGAGCGGTCCTGCAACACCGCGCTGGCGTCGGACGGCGCGCCGTCGCGCTTGATCCAGGCCTGATGTGACAGGCTGGAGCGCCAGAATGGCAGCGGCTCGGCGTGCGCCGCAGGCAGGGCGGCCGCCGTCAGCGACAGGAGTAATAGTGGCTTGAACCAGAAACCAGTCATGCAGGTGGATTGCTATGGGATAGGAAAACAATATTACAACATTGATTCCCCACGCTCAATGGTAGAGCCGCATGCGGTGCTCAGCGATACGCCAGCGCGGCGCGCAGCGTCACCACCACGCGGGTGCCGGCGCCAGGCGTGCTGTGGATCGCCAGCTTGGCGCCGATGCGGGCGGCCCGCTCGCGCATGCCGGCCAGGCCCCAGTGGCGTTCGCGCTGGCCGGTCTTGCGCACCTCGTCGTCCAGGCCTTTGCCCTGGTCGCTCACTTCCAGCGTGAAGGCCGCCGCGCCATAGCTCAGCTGCGCCGTCACCGTAGCGCTGCCTGAGTGACGCAAGGCGTTGACGATGGCCTCGCGGCCGATGGCGAACAGCTCGTCCTGGACCTCGGGTACCAGCGCGCGCCGCTGGCCTTGCTCGTGCAGCGCGAAACTCACGCTGTGCAGCTCGGCCGCAGCGCAGCCGGATGCCGCCAGCGCCGTCGCCAGGTCGTCGCGGCACAGGTGCTGGGCGCGCAAGGCCATCAGCTGATCGCGGCCCTCCTTGGCGACGGCGTCGGCGGCGTCCAGCGCGTCGTCGATCTTCTGTTGAGCGACCGTATTGCCCGGCAGCGCGGACTTGATGCTGTGGAAGCGCAGGCTCAGACCCTGCACGCTTTGCAGGAAAGTGTCGTGCAGCGTGCGGGCGATGCGTTCGCGCTCATCCAGCCGGGTGCGCATGCGCTCCAGCAGCCGTGCGGTGGTGCGCGCCAGCCGCCAGCGGTGCAGCAGATACAGGGCAGCCGCCGCCACCGCCGCGCACAGCAGCTTGAACCACACCGTCTGCACCAGCGTCGGCGGCACCACCAGCGTCACACTGGCACCATCGGTGTTCCACACGCTATCTTCGTTGGCGGCTACCACGCGGAAGCGGTAACTGCCCGGCGCCAGCGTGGTGTAAAACGCTGAACGGCGATTGCCGGCCTCGCGCCAGTGCGTATCTACACCTTCCAGCATGTAGCGGAACTGCACTCGCTGCGGCAACGTCAGGCTCAGCGCGGTGTAGTCGATGCGCACGCTCTCCGGCGATGGCGGCAGTTGCACTTCCGTCTGCGTAGGCAGCAATGGCTGCGCCGCGTTGTCTGACCAGATTCCGGTGATATACACCGGTGGCGGCGAGGGATTGGTCCGGTAGCGCTGCGGGTCCAGCCGGTACACGCCGCTGGTCGTGGCAAACAGCAGCTCACCGGTGCTGAGCCGGGTCAGCCGTGGCGTGGATGACTCGCTCGACGAGATGCCGCGCACGCCGTCATTGAAATTGAACTGCACCACGCGCACCGCATAGTCAGGCTGCTGCATGGCCTGGGCCATTTCTCTGGCATCAATCGCCTGCAGGCCTTGCGAAGAATTAAGCCACACGCCGCCATCGGGCGCTAGCAGCACGCCCTTCACACCGGAAAAGCGCGCCTCGCTAGCGCCTTTCAGCGATCGGAACAGCTGGCCATCAAACCACATCAAGCCGGGCTGGCCGCCCACCAGGACGCCATTGCGATATGGCGTGATGGCGTCGATCGCCCCCAGCTTCAGTCCTTCCTGAGCGCCGAGTTTGGTTACCTTGCCTCCCTCCAGCTTGAACACTGTGTTGTCCATGGTGCCGAACCACAGGCGGCCAGCGGTGTCGGCCGTCATGCTCAGCACGACCGCCTTGTCCAGCTCGGGCATGCCGCCCAAGGCGGTCCAGGCGCCATCCTTCAGCCGGAACACGCCGCGGCCAGCAAACGACACCCACAGACCGCCGTCGCCATCCATGACCATATCGAGTATGACAATGAAGCGACGTTTGCCGATATCTTCCGGTGGCGGAATGCCCACACGCTGGCTGCCATTGACCTGCCACAGGCCGTCGCGTGCGCCGCTCCATACCTGGCCGCGCGGATCGCGATACAGCACCTTCACCAAGGTTGCGTCACCGCCGCCTGGGCCATACTGCACGGGCGTGGCGTCCAGCGCGGGATAGTAATACTGATCGATCCAGGCATCGCCATGGCTGCCGGCCAGCAAGGGGGCGCCAAAGGTCATCATCGGCGCCAACTGCGCCTCCTGCACGCGGCGCGGACGGAACTGATCCAGGCCCTCGGGCGTGGCAACCCAGATATTGCCCTCACGGTCCTGCTGTAGCGCCCACACCGACGCCCCGCTCAGTCCCTGCTGCATGCTGAACTCGCGCACGATGGTCTTGCCGCCTTCAAACGTCAGCTGGCGCACCCCCTCGTCCCCGGACAACCACAGATTGCCAGCGCGGTCGAACATGAACTTGATGCTGTCGGCCATCGACATATCCGGCACGGCGGCCTTGCTGTCTGGTGGTGCGTACAAGAGCTGCATGCCGCGACCACCGGGCTCGGATGCCCACACCCGGCCATCCGGTGTTTCCTCCAGCCGGCCGGCAACTTGCCGGTCCATCACCTTGCTAAATACCTTGGCGCCGGCCGGGCGAGAGAACAGGCCGGCGGTGCTCAGCAGCCAGAATGTGCCACGCCGGTCCTGCATCAAATCGAGGGCCGCGAATTTGGACGGCAGGCCGACTGCGGCATTGGCATCGTGCCAGCGCTTGGCGCCCGGTTCCAGCTGGTGGATACCGATCGAGCTTGCAACCCATAAGCGCCCGTTGGCTTCCTGTACCACTTTGTAGAACGAAGCACGCGGCAGGCCATCTGCATCGCCGTAAGTTGTCGCCACACCATCCTGCAATAATGCCAAACTGGCCCCGTCAGACGAGATCCACAAGCGGCCGTCGGACAGGCGTCCCATGGCCAGAACCCCGCCGCTGAAGAGGCTGCCTGAGCGTGGCTGGTACAACTCGAATTTGGCGCCGTCAAAACGATACAGGCCCTCGTCGCCACCCAGTAGCAGCCAGCCGTCGGCGGTCTGTTCGATGTCCCGGATGTTGGGCGGCACGCCATCGCGCGCAGTCCATGCGGTGTGCTGCAATTCGATGGAGGCTGGGACATGCTTTGGGGCCGGCTTGGCGATTGCGGGCTGCGCGACGCTCGACGCCAGCCAAGCCGTTATTACCACTGCCAGGATTTTTTTCATCGTTATCGTCAGGGTGGGGCGCTGCTCGGCATTATGCAACGCTGTTCCCTCTGCGGCGCGGTCCACCTACTTATGGCAGATGCACACGTCCGGCTTGGACGGTGGATTATCTCTGCCGCTAGATGTCCTATTCGACTGGGATGTCGTTTTTGAATGTAAATTCCCCTACGCTTGGCGCCAAGTTCTCAGCGCTGGCGACTTCGACGACAGTGCTGGTCACGTAAGGATTGGTCATCAAAAACAAGGCCGCATGGTGCTATCAGGTCGTGAAGGGCCAAACCTTGGGATGTTGTTCAATCCATTCCCTCGCCCATTGGAAGCATGCATCGTTAGCGTTGACCGGCGAGTTATCACGAGATATAGACGCGAACTCCGTATGGCGCAGAGGCCCCGAGCTACCGCTAAAGATTTCAATGCGGTGGACGCCGTCACCGCAACGTTCATCACGCTCTACGTTGACGCGATGTCCTCTGTATATTTGGCTTGACATGGAGGCTCCTTCACTAAGCAACGTGCAATCTCATAGATACTAACAGCGGACGTTTCCGCACGTCCCATAGTATTTCCGTTAACCAGAGAGTGTCTTGGCGCATGAACGCTATGGCTCATCCTTGCGCAATCATCTTCACGCTACGCGATCAGGTACCTTCCGGCCCATCAAGTGTCCAATGAGTACGCAGCTCGGTGTGTGAAAAATTCAGGCACTCGTGTCGGGCCAAATCCTGAGGCACTTTGATGACGGAGTGGGTGTACAGATAGGACGGTGCAGCGCACAGGACGAGCTCATAGGGCGCGAGAACGCGTGCGATTTTCTTGCGACATGCTCAATATATTGTTCGTTCAAGTTCATATTCGCGCGTGCCAACAACAAATGGCAGGTCGGAATATTAACTTAAACGGCCTATCAATAAAATCACATAGTTAGGAAAACCTATGCTTAGAAAGTGACTGCGATTAACTTGAACACAAAAGGGGGTCGCCAAACTTTGCCGTCACGCCCAGGAATATTAACTTGAACAACTGCGATGGTAAGGTTTTCGTTTACGCTCAGAATGAGCTGACCTACGACTGCCGTGTGGTGCGTTGTTGATTTGCGCAGAAAATTGACCCACTTTACCCAGTAATTTGCAACTGAATCTGACCCACGTGAAGAGCACAATTCGACCTGTCTCATCGGCAGGAGAACGGAGTGATCGACGTGGCTTTACTAGGCATAATTCGACGCTGGCACATTCGTGACCAGATTCCCCTACGGGAGATTGCCCGACGTCTCGGCATCTCACGCAATACAGTCCGACGTTATCTACGATCGGAAATGACTGAGCCCAGCTATGCCGAGCGGCGTATAGCGAGCCGGCTAGACAAATACTCTCTGCAATTATCAGGATGGCTCAAGGCCGAAGCAAGCAAGCCGCGCAAGCAGCGCCGCAGTTTGAAACAGATCCACGCGGACCTGAAAGAACTCGGTTATGAGGGGTCGTATGACCGCGTGGCAGCGTTTGCCAGGCAGTGGAAGGCGGGGCAAACTGAGTGGTCAATTCATCGAGCAAACGAACAGTGACGCTCCAGATCGCACCGCTAATTGGCAGTTTTACCCAGCTAAAGACGGCTGGCCTTCACCTCCCGCCGGATTTCGACTAAGACGGCGTCGACGGCAGAAGAATAGTCGTCGCACATATGGCTGCTAAAGTGGCGCTCCTCAGGAGAGCCGGAATCGACGTCGACAAGTTGCAGCGCAAAACTAAACCGGAGTTTGAGCTCGCCGTCCGGCCCCTCTAGAATTTCATTCACAATGACCCCATCCGCCGGGCCCGAAAGACGTGTGAACACGGTTTTCTTCGGCGGATAAAAAGTGACCCGCTCGCGTGCGGCTTTACCGCGTATTGCGACGTCACGGATGAGCCCAGCTTCAGTGTCCTCGACGACCTGGCAGCGCGTCATCGCAGGAATAAAGGGCACGCCATTGCGTGCTTTGCGTTGTAATCCGGCCCACACCTGGGCGCGGGTTAGCAGTGGATCGCCTTGCTCACGAAAGCGGTTTACCGAGATTTCTTTGACTGCATAGATCATATTCCCCCCATTGAAGATGTGCGACCCGAGCATGATCCGTCAAAACTAGCATGGGATAAATGGGGGCAGATGGGATTGATTGATCCAAAACTGGCGTAATCCAGTGTCATCAATAACTACCGGCGCAAATTCGCCTGTAGGAACTCGATAAAGCGCTGGGTTTTGGCTGGTAACAAGCGTGTTTCCGTAATCGCATACACGGGCGTGGACTGGCCATGCCACTCAGGTAGCACACGCTGCAGGCGGCCGGCAGCCAACTCTTCTGCCGCAACTTCTTCGGGCAGCATGATGATGCCCAGATCCAGGGTGGCCAACCGCCTGAACATCCCTACGCTGTTGACCAGGAAGCGGCCGGCGACATCCACTTCAATCGTCTCTGCTTCGCGGTGAAGAGTCCAGCGACCTGACTTCGGAAAGCCCAGACACTCGTGCCGTACCAGATCGGTTGGATGCTCAGGTACGCCATTTTGCGCGAGATATTGCGGTGACGCGTATAGCTGTACCGACAAACGGGCCAGCAGCCGGGCGATCAGGTTGGAATCGGATTGTTCGCCCATACGGATAGCGATGTCAAAGGGCTCAGTGACCAGATCGACTCTGCGCGGCGTCAAATCAAATTCGAAGGTAATGCCCGGAAACCGCCGCGAGAACTCGGCGATCAGCGGCGCCATGTAGATCGTGGCGAAGTCCACCGGCAAGGAGGCACGCAATATGCCAGTCGGCTGCGCCAGCATTTCACCCAACTGTTCGTGTGCGATACGCGCTTCGTCCACGATGCGCCGGCAGCGTTCGTAGTACAGCTGCCCGGCTTCAGTGAGCTCGACTTTGCGGGTAGTCCGGTGTAGCAGCCGCAGGCCAATATGTTTCTCTAGCGCCGCAATACGCCGCGACAAAGTCGAGTTCGGTATGCCCGAGACGTCCGCCGCGCGGCGGAAGTTCAAGGTACTCGCGACCTCGATAAACAAGGCCATGTCGTTTAGTAATTCCATTGATTACGCCATTTTTGGATCAATCCATCCCATTATACCCTCTTTATCCCACCGTTAAATTAGCTGAAGATACGCTCATCGCAATCGCAACCGACGCGAAGTGAGCGTCTTGAACAGGAGATGGACATGAACAAAGGTACTGCAGTAGTCACCGGCGCGGCCACCGGCATCGGCCAAGCTTATGCGCAACGACTGGCCGCCGACGGCTTCGATATCGCCGTGGCCGACATGAGTGACGCCAGCGCCACCCGCGCCCTGGTGGAAGCGGAAGGGCGCCAATTCTATTCCGCTGTGGTTGACGTCAGCTCGCCTGCTTCGACGCTGCAATTTGCCAAGGATGTCGCTGCCAACCTCGGCCCAGTCACCGCCCTGGTCAACAACGCCGGCATCTACCCATGGAAATCGTTCGCTGAAACCGACTACGACATGTGGCGCAAAGTTATCGGCGTCAATCTCGATGGCGCCTTCCTGATGTCCAAGGCGTTTGTGCCTGGCATGGTGGAGCGCAAGCACGGCCGGATCGTCAACGTGGCCAGCAGCTCGCTGTGGCTGAATGTTCCGGACATGACGGCGTACATCGCCAGCAAAGGCGGCGTGGTTGGTTTCACGCGGGCTTTGGCCAGCGAGGTTGGCAAGGATGGCATTACCGTGAACGTGATTTCGCCGGGCCTGACCAACACCAAATCGATGCGCGGCACCAATGAAGAGATCTTCGACTACCTGCCGAAATTGCAGGCGATTCCACGCATGATTGAACCAGGTGATCTGGTCGGCGTGGTGTCCTTCCTTTGCTCCGCCGACTCCGCATTTGTTACCGGTCAGACCATCATCGCCGATGGCGGCCAAGCACGTATCTAACGCACATTTTAAGGAAAATACCATGAGCAATACTCTCACTCCAGTACGCATCGGCCGCTACGATCTTCGCAACCGCCTGGTGATGGCACCGATGACCCGTTCGCGTGCCGGCGACGATGGCATCGCCAGCGACCTGACCGTCACCTACTACGCGCAGCGTGCCAGTGCCGGCCTGATCATTAGTGAAGGCGTATTCCCTTCCGCGCTGGGCAAAGGTTATGTGCACACCCCTGGCATCGAGACGCCTGAACAGGTCGCGGCCTGGAAAAAAGTGGCCGATGCCGTGCACGAACGTGGTGGCCGTATCTTCATGCAGATGATGCATTCCGGCCGCATTTCCCATCCGTCGCTGCTCAATGGCGAAACGCCAGTGGCGCCATCGGCCATCAAACCAGCCGGCCAGGCCTGGACCAGCGCCGGTCAGGTTGACTTCGTCGAGCCACGCGCCCTGACGACCGCCGAAGTGGCAGGTGTGATCGACGACTACCGCCAGGCGACCCGCCGCGCGCTCGAAGCCGGCTTCGATGGTGTTGAGTTGCATGCCGCCTCCGGTTACCTGCCTGAGCAATTCCTGTCGTCCGGCAGCAATCAGCGGCAAGACCAATATGGCGGCTCGGTGGAGAACCGTGCACGCTTTGTGTTGGAAACGCTGGATGCGATGATCGCGGAAGCCGGTGCAGATCGTGTCGGCATCAAGATCTCGCCAGAGATGAATTACAACAGCATTACCGATGCCGATCCGCAGCAAACCTACCGTTATCTGGTGGAGCAATTGCGGGGCAAAGGCTTGGCCTATTTGCACGTTGCCCTGTTCGGTACTCAGACCGACTACCACAGCATCCTGCGCTCACTGTTTGGCGGCACCTATCTGATGGGCAGCGGCTTGACACAACAGCTCGCCGAGAGCGTTCTCGCAGAAGGCAAGGCTGACGCTACCGTATTCGGCGCTGCCTTCCTGGCCAATCCGGATCTGCCGGAACGCTTCCGTCAAGGCGCCGCGCTGAACGAAGCGGACCGCAATACCTTCTTTGCACCGCCGACAGCCCAGGGTTATATCGACTATCCAACGCTGGCCGCGTAAGTCGCCCAGCAAAAAAAGGAAAGGCACCATCATGAGCACCACTATCGTCCGCATGCAGCAAGCCAGCCGTGGCAGCCAATTCCGTGCTGTCCGTCTGCATGGCGCAGATCCAGCGCAACTCGATCCCTTCATGGGCATCGACCATGCATGGATGAGCGCTCCGACATTTCCACCGCATCCCCATGCCGGCTTTTCGGCGGTGACCTATCTGTTTCAGGACTCTGAAACGGATATCGCCAATCAAGACTCGCTGGGCAACTGCGTCATGATTAAGCCGGGTGCTCTGCATTGGACGGCGGCCGGGCGCGGAGTGGTGCATCAGGAGGACCCGGCAATTCTGGGCCGCACCACCCATCTGCTGCAGATCTTCATCAATCTGCCACAGCATAAGCAGAACGATGCACCGTTCGCCTTGACGCTGGCAGCGGAAGATGTGCCAGTGGTGCAGCAACCTGGCGTAACCATCCGCGTTCCACTTGGCAGCTATGGCGATCACCACTCGCCGTTGACGCCGCCAACGGAGGTCACGCTGCTCGATGTGTTCCTGGACGCCGGTGCGGCCTTCACGCTGCCGGTCGCAGCCGGCCAACGCGCCTTCTTCATGCCGATATCGGGCGACGCTGAACTCGATGGCCAGCCATTTGGTCTTGACGACCTGGGCGCACCGATTCTGGCGCCAGGCGCTACCGCGACCAACCACCAACTAGTGGCCAAGGAAGGCGGCGCCCAGATTGCTGTGTTTATCGGCCAACCACTTGATCAACCCGTACTTTCCAACGGGCCGATGGCTTTTGCTACCAGAGAGAGCCTGAATGCGGCAGCCGCCGCCTACCACCGTGGCGATATGGGAAATCTGTAAACATCGCCACCCAACCACTTAGGAGAACTGCCATGAAAGTAGAACGTTTTACCGCTGAAAATACCGCGCTGCTGCTGATCGACCACCAGGTAGGCACCATGCAGCTGATCAAAAACATCGATAAGGAACTCGCTGCCAAGCAATCGATCGCTTTGGCCAAAATGGCGAAAATTCTAAACCTGCCAACCATCATCACGTCGAGCCAGGAGGATCGTGCACAAGGCCCGATTCTGCCGGAAATCGCCGAAATCCTGCCAGAAGCACACGCCGCCCGCGTCAAACGTCCAGGCGTCGTCAATGCCTGGGCTTATCCTGAATTCCGCGATGCGGTGCTGGCCACCGGTCGCAAAAACCTGATCATGGCCGGCGTCACCACCGACGTGTGCCTGATATTCCCATCCATCGATGCGGCGCAGGAGGGCTTCAACGTACAGGCGGTGATGGATGCGTCGGGTTCGCCAAGCGACCTGTCCGAGGAATTCTCGCGTCAACGCATGCATGACGCTGGCGTGGTGTTGACCGCCACAAATACCCTGATGGCGGAAATCGCCCAGGATTGGTCGACACCTAATGGCCAACAGCTAATTACCTTGCTGTTCACCGACGTTTTCCCTGCGCTTGGTGCGGGCATCGCGTAACCGGACATACAGGGCAAAGGAAGTCCAGACTTCGTCTGCCCGGTTTTCTTCGGAAATGGACTTGAATATGAATACCTCCAACTCGCAGATCGCTTCGGATGTCCGCGATCAAGAACCTGCTTGACCGCAGCGACCTTAAATTCTTCCGTGTAACGCTTCCCACTCATGATTTCTCCTTTGCCTAAATTATGGCTCAGGAGTGTCTAGCAGACTCGTGGCGATTCATTCCAGCTTTCTGCGCTCCTGAAGGCCGGAGCGGCGCAATCACGCAAGCAGCGGCGTACGCTGAACCAGATCCATGAAGACTTGAAGGAATTGGGATTCGTGGGGTCTTGCGACAGGGGCGCAGTGCTCGATATTATCTGGCTATCTAATAAGTAAAATGAAACACTTCCATTGGTCAAAGCAACGAATGCTAGAAATACAGCGTTGGAAAACAACGATAAGCAGAAAGCACGGCGCAAGAAGCTAAACGCAATGATTGAGTTGTACGCCACCAATATACTTCCCATCAACATTTCGCTAACGAGATGTAAAAGCCGCTTGTTAAGCGGAACGATAAAAACAAACTTGATGAGATTGGAGACTCTACATGATACGCACGACTATAGGCGCTTGCCTACTGATGTCGCTGGCCGCTTGCGGCTCGGACAACGGACCCGACAACGTCACGCCGGTAACACCGTCCCCGCCTGCCATCCCGGTCGGCGCTTACGATAGCGCGCTGGCTTTCGACAAGACCAAATACACCTCTATCAACGTCATCATCGACGGGGTGAATACGCCAGTGCGCTGGTACAAGGAGGTGTGCTATGTCGGCAAGCCGGTGCTGATGGCAGCCACTCAGACCGGTATGTTCGGCACCTCCACCCTGGCCAATCCGCAGTGCGGCTACCAGAGTATGAATATCTTTGTGCCCGAAAGCGTTGCGACCAGCCAGGAGGCCGCCATCTACTTTGCTGTGAACAACTCCGGCTGGATGGCAAGCTATATCAAGGCCAGCATCACCGATGGCGCCACGTTTAACAGCAGCACCAGCAATGTCGGCGCCGCCATCAAAGCAGGCTATATCTATATCGACGTCGCCACGCGCGGGCGCGGCATCATCGCTGCCGATGGTAGTTATCCTGGCAAGGCACCTGCCGCGATCGTCGACGCCAAGGCTGCCGTACGCTACTTGCGCCTCAACGACGCCGCCATGCCGGGCAATGCTAACCACATCGTGGTGAATGGTACCAGCGGCGGTGGCGGCTTGTCCGCCGCGCTGGGTGCCACGGGCAACAACGCCGACTACTTATCCTACTTAGCAGCCATCGGCGCGGCAGGCGTGACGTCGACAGGAACCAGCATCCTGCATGACGATGTATTGGCAATCAACGCGTATTGTCCAATCACGGACTTGGGCAACGCAGACTTGCATTACGAGTGGCTGTACAACATCCTTAACACGCGCCAGACGCTAGGCAGCTTACCGAATTCGAGCGGCAGCTCAACGCTGATGGCGAAGTTCGTCGCTTACCAGGCAACACTTGGCTTGAAAAATTCCAGTGGTGTGGCTCTGACAGCCACCACCATGCTGGAAACCGTAAAACAGGAGGTCATACGCTCTGCTGAAACCTATCTGGCATCCGGCGGCAAGATACCTGGCTTGGGTGAGGTAATGACCTATAGTGCTGGAATGGGGCCGGCCGCAACTACCAAAACCTATGTCAACGATTGGATCGCGGTGGACAACGGCACAAAAAAAGTGACCTCGCTGGATATGGAGAAGTATCTGAAGTTTGTCGCCACCCAAGCCACACTAAAGACCACGCCGGCCTTCGACCAGACCGGATTGACCGTGACCGGCGCCACTGGCGAGTCCAATATGTTCGGAACCTCCACGCAGATCTATTCCAACTTCACCGAGTACAGCTGGGATAATAATGATGTCGCAGGTGATGGCATCGGTTACAAAGATACCGGCTATTCGTGGACACAGTATGCTGCGCTGTCGAGCACCAATGTGCTGGCCCAAGTCAAGCTGATCAACCCGATGGCATATATCGGTGGAACCAGCACCACATCTCCGTACTGGTATGTGCGTGCAGGCACCCGCGACCGCGATACATCCTTTACCGTGTCGCTGAACCTCAGCCGCGCATTGGCGGCGGACAGCAAGGTCCAGGATATCAACTATCGCTTAGCCTGGGACCAACCACACGCAGGCAATTACGATGTCCCGGAGGCGATGGCCTGGATCGCCCAGACGTTGAAAGCGGCGGCTGCCAAAGGGCTGTAATGAAAACGGCATCGCGAGCGATGCCGGTTTTTCGTATAACAAGAGGATTAAGAGCGGCTATTTGTAGAAGCCTGAACCGACAATCAGGTCACCCTGCCGTTCAATATACGACTTCTTATCCTGCATATTCTGGGTCTTGGGATTGGTCCACTTATACTCAACCCAGCCGCTGCCTTGGGTGGTGGCGATACGCACCATTTCCCTATTAAAGTATTTGCCATCCATATCTCTAACGTCGATCATATCCTTGCCTTCGGTGCGAGGACTACCGGGATTGCAGATCATCTTGGCACGTATGTCATGCACATACACATAGCGGTCGTCAGTGCGAAAACCCTTTGCCGGGTCGGCAAAATCCACGCAGGCTTTTGCGATGCCGTTCGCCTTGATGTAAGCCGATGCCTTCTTGACCAGGTCTTTCGCATCCTCTTCCTGACCTGCGCAGGCCATAGCCGATACCCCAGCCAAGATGGCCAGGACTGTGATGTTTTTATAGTTCATTTTGTCCCCATTGATTTTATAGTGTTCCTTGAGGGCCGCAAGGATACGGTTTGCTTTGCTATCAATCGATATATTTGAGACCGGCTTGTTCCAGCGGACCGCGCATGTTGTACATGTCTAGCCCCAGTACACCTGCCGCCAGCCTGGCGCGCTTTTCACCTTCCAGATCTTCGCGTTTCTGTGCAATGCTGGCCACCCGCGCCACATCGGCGGCGGGCACAATTACCACACCGTCATCGTCGGCGATCACTGCATCGCCAGGGTGCACCAGGGAACCGGCGCACAGCACCGGGATATTGACCGATCCCAGCGTGGACTTGATCGTGCCTTTCGCGCTGACGCATTTGCTCCAGACCGGGAAACCCATCTCCTTCAGGATGCGGACATCACGCACGCCGGCGTCGATGATCAGTGCCTTGGCGCCACGCGCCATGAAACTGGTCGCCAGCAGATCGCCGAAGTAACCGTCGGTGCATTCGGCGGTGATGGCGGCCACCACGATGTCGCCGGGTTGGATCTGTTCCGCCACCACATGCATCATCCAGTTGTCGCCGGGGTGAAGCAACACTGTGACGGCGGTGCCGGCCACCAGTTGATCCGGCTGGATGGGACGCATATACGGCTTCATCAAGCCTACGCGCCCCATGGCCTCGTGCACAGTGGCGCTGCCGAATTGGCCGAGATGATCGACATGCCCACGCTCGGCACGCAAGATATGTCGTTTGACGACACCCAGCTGGTTCATTAGTGGCGTGTTCATAATCCCTGCTCCTTCAGTGCGGCGTCCAGGCGTGGGAACACATGGCGCGCGTTGTCTTCAAAAATGGCGCGACGGTCAGCGTCGCTGATAGCGGCTGCTTCGATGTAGCGTTTGGTATCGTCGTAGTAGTTGCCGGTTTCAGGATCGATGCCGCGTACTGCGCCAATCATTTCGGACGCGAATAGTACATTCTTGACCGGCATTACCTTGGTCAGCAGGTCGATGCCCGGCTGGTGATAGACGCAGGTATCGAAGAAAATGTTGTTCAGCAGGTGCTCGCTCAGCAGCGGTTTCTTCATCTCTTGCGCTAAGCCACGGAATCGCCCCCAGTGATACGGCACTGCGCCGCCACCATGTGGAATCAGGAATTTGAGATCCGGAAAGTCTTTGAACAGATCGCTGGTCAAGCATTGCATAAAGGCGGTGGTGTCCGCATTCAGATAATGTGCGCCAGTGGTGTGGAAGCACGGGTTGCAGCTGGTGCTGACATGGATCATCGCTGGGATGCCGTATTCGACCATCTTCTCGTAGATCGGATACCAGGACTTGTCCGACAGCGGTGGCGCGTTCCAATGACCGCCCGATGGATCTGGATTAAGGTTGATGCCGACCATGCCGTATTCTTTGACGCATCGCTCCAGTTCGGGAATGCAGCTGGCGGGATCAGCTCCCGGCGATTGCGGCAGCATGGCTGCGCCGATGAAGTGCTCCGGGAACAGCTGCGCCACACGCGCGCACAGTTCGTTGCAGATCGCTGCCCAGGTGGCACTGGTGTTGAAGTCACCGATGTGGTGTGCCATGAAGCTGGCGCGCGGCGAGAAGATGGTGAGGTCGGAACCGCGCTCTTTCATCAAGCGTAGCTGGTTAGCTTCAATCGACTCACGCAGCTCGTCGTCGCTAATGTCCAGTTCTGCGACTTTCGGTCCCAGCTCAGGTGTGTTCAAATTGGCAATTTGTCGATTGCGCCAATCTTCAAGCGCCTTAGGCGCGGTGGTGTAATGACCGTGGCAATCGATGATCAGTGGTTTGCGCATGAAATGTCCTTGTCAGATATGCGCGGGGATGAGCACTTCGCCCCGCATGATAGGTCGGGCGGTACGCAGCAGCGCGGCGCGCGTAACCTGCCCTGGGCAGGTTGGGTCGAGCTCTAACTCGACGCTGAATTCGCCGGTTGGGTGTTCGATCGAGAGTGTCTTGATGGCACTTGGCGGTACTACGGCGATACCCTCGGTGATCGCACCGGGCAGTACGCAAGCGGTGGCCACGGTTACCGCTGCCAACACGCCGATGGAATCGTGGCAAACATGTGGAATAAAGCAGCGAGTAGCGACGCTGCCGCCTTCACGCGGCGCTGCCACCAAGCACATTTTCGGATAATTCTTGGCAGCGACGTCGCCCAGTCCCATCAGCGGCCCAGCAGCCAGGCGCAGTCTCTCCAGCCGCGCCTTCAAGGTCTGGTTAGCATTCAAATCCGCTGCGGCTTCGTAGCCAGAGATGCCGAAGTCTGATGCCAGCACCAGCACCATCGGCATACCGTTGTCGATCAGCGTAGCGTCGACTGCCTGACCGTCGACGTCGATACGGTCAAGTGCTCGGCCGCTGGGCAACAGCGATGGGCACACTGATCCGGCCGTGTCCAGGAAGTTGATGCTGATTGGTGCAGCGCTGCCCGGCACGCCGTCGATACGGGTGTCGCCGCCGTAGCGCAACTCGCCGCGAGGTGTCTGCACGGTGACGTCACAGCGCATACCGGTATTCAGGGTCAGGATGCGTGCGGTAGTGGCGCCGTCGATGATAGGCAGAAGGCCGCGCTCCAGCGCAAATGGAAGAACCGCTGCAAGCATGTTGCCGCAGTTGGGCGTCACGTCCACGGTGTCGTTGTCGGGCTGTAACTGCGCGAACAGGAAATCCAGGTCGACCCCAGGCGTGGTGCTGAGGCGGACGATGCCAGCCTTGCTGGTCAGCGGGTGGGCGCCGCCCAAGCCGTCGATCTGACGCGGGTCGGGCGACCCTAATGCCGCCAGCAGCAAACGGTCGCGCGCGGCCGTATCGACCGGTAGGTCGGACTCCAGGAAAAATGGTCCGCGCGAGGTTCCGCCGCGCATCATCATGCACGGCACGGCGCGTTGGTCGGAAACGGGGGAATTGCTCATGATGTATGCGGATGGCTGCTTGAATGGCTCAAGTATCCGTGGTGGGACCTGTTACAGGGTTGCGTTGTAGCTGTTGATTTGTTCTAATCTGCTTATCGTTACTGTCTTTTGGAGATTATTCACTATCATGTTCCTGGTCAGCCTGCGCCATCTCCACGCCTTTAACGCCGTCGCCACCACGGGTGGTATCCGCCGTTCGTCCGAAAGTTTGTATCGCGCGTCATCGGCCGTCGCTCGTTCCGTGGCGGCTCTGGAGCAGAGCCTGGACGCCCAGCTGTTCGAACGCAAGGGACGCGGCATGTTGCTAACCGCAGCGGGCGACGTGGTACGCCTGCGCGCTGACCGCATCGAGACGGAGCTGTACTCGGTGCGAGAGGATGCCATGCGCCAGCGCGACCGCAGCACCGCCAAGGTCGGGGGCATCGAAGCGCTGCTCAATGAACGCCGCCTGCAAGCGGCCACGCTACTGGCGGAAATGCACCACATGCCGACGGTGGCCCATCTAATGGGCATGTCGCAGTCGGCGGTCAGCCAGGCTATCGCACGGCTGGAGGACATGCTGGGTCAGCCGCTGTTCTTGCGCACCGCGCGCGGCATGATACCGACCGATGCCGGCCGTCGCTGGGCTGAGTCGTTCGAACGGGTGCTGGCCGAGCTGCGCCATATTCCCGAAGACATTGCCGCGCTGGCGGGGGTGGTGCTGGGCGTGGTCACCGTCGGTGCGCTGCCGCTGGCGCGTTCGCAATTGTTGCCAATCGCCATATCCTCGGTGTTGAAGCGCCATCCGCAATTGCAGATACGCTCGCTGGAGAGTCCGTATGAAGAACTGACTGCCAGCTTGCTCAGCGGCCGCATCGACTTCATCGTCGGCGCGCAGCGCGCCGGCGCTGGTGACGCCTTCGAATCGCGTTCCTTGTTCCAGGACAAGGCCGCACTGGTGGCCCGCAGTGGCCACCCACTGGCGGGCCGAGACAAGCTGCGCATCAGCGACCTGGCTGGTTTCCCATGGGTCTTGTCACGCCACGGCACGCCGCTGCGCGAATCCCTGGTCCAATTTTTTGTATCCAAAGGCGTGCAGCCGCCCGCACCTGCCGTCGAAACAGGCGACCTCGCCTTGTTGCGAGGGCTGTTGGTATCGAGCGACATGCTAACGGTTTTGTCTGCTCATCAGCTGCATCACGAAGTTCGCACTGGTCAACTAGTCGTACTGCCATTCCAGATGCGCGGCATGGAGCGCAGCATCGGTGTGACCACCAGAAAAGGTGCGCATCTTTCACCGGGCGCCTATGCCTTACTGGCTGAAATCGAAGCGATCAGCGGCCGCTGGCATAGCTAAGTAGCAGACTTGCCGATAAGTAGATTGCAACGATCCGGCAAGCAAAAGCAATACTTCAAATTCTGTCAATACGTACACTGGAAAGCGTTCTCAGTGCCTTTGGTCATGCCATAGGCCTTTACACCGCTTTACATACAACCAAAATATTGACAGGAGACTTAATGAATATAGGACAAATGCTGGATGTGCGGGCGCACATCAACAGCCGGAAAATGAGCGGCTATCAATGGCTATTGCTGTGCCTTTGCTTCCTGATCGTCGCCACCGATGGCATGGACGTCGCCATCATGGGTTTCTTGGCGCCGGCCATTACCAAGGAGTGGGGAATTTCCCGCGCCGCTTTCGGTCTCGTGATGAGCGCCGCACCAATCGGCTTAGCCATCGGGGCGATTCTGGTAGGGCCTTTGTCGGACCGCTTCGGTCGCAAAAAACTATTGATGGTCTCAGTGGCCTGGTTCGGCACCTTCAGCGTGCTCAGCGGCTTCGCCAACGATGTCGCGACCTTGTCGGCGCTGCGCTTCGTCACAGGCCTCGGCCTGGGCGCCGCCATGCCCAACACCACTACACTGTTGTCGGAATATGTGCCAGAACGTTCGCGCTCGGCGCTGATCGCCATCATGTTTACCGGCTTTAATCTCGGTTCGGCGCTGGTCGGTTTCGGTGCGGCCGCGATCCTCCCGGACTACGGATGGCGCGGTGTATTGATCGCCGGCGGTGTGATTCCGCTGGCCTGCCTGCCGCTGTACCTGATCCTGATTCCGGAATCGGTTCGCTTCCTGGTGGTGCGCAAGTTCCCGGCCGAACGCATCGGCCGGACGCTGCGCCGCGTGGTCGGCGGAGCCGTCCCGGATGGTATTCAGTTCACCATCAGTGAACCGCAGGTCACCGGTTCGCAGCCGGGCAAGGTACTGTTGTCCTCCGCTTATCGCAGCACCACGCTGTCGCTGTGGGGAACCTACTTCATGGGCCTGCTGGTAATCTACCTGCTGAGCGGTTGGCTGCCGACCATGATCAAGGATGCCGGCTTGCCGATCGAGCGCGCCGCCAACATTACTGCGCTGTTCCAGCTGGGCGGTACGGTCGGGGCTCTGCTGGTGGGCTACTTCATGGACCGCGTGGCGCCGACCAAGGTGATTTCCGCAGCCTACATGGGCGGCGCGGTGTTCATCCTGTTCCTGGCATCGGGCAGCGTAGAATCGACGATGTTTGCGGCTTTCGTGCTGTGCGCCGGTTTCTGCATGAGCGGCGCCCAGACCGGCCTGAACGCGTACGCCCCTCAGTGCTATCCGACCGCCGTGCGCGCCACCGGTGTTAGCTGGATGCAGGGCATGGGCCGTTTCGGCAGCATCTTCGGCTCTTTCGCAGGCGGCGTATTGCTGTCGATGGGTTGGGGCTTTAGCGCGGTGATCGCTATTCTGGCAGGGCCGGCGACGCTGGCGGCCATCTTCATCATCATGAACAAATACGGCCAGCGCAGCGCAGCAGCCAGGGCGTAAACAACGCATCAACCGCAAAGCATAGGAATCATCATGGCTAACATCATCGGCGCCATCGCCTCATCCCACACACCGACGATCGGCTTCGCGCTCGACGCCGGCAAGCAGCAGGATGCCGCCTGGGCCCCCATCTTTAAGGCATTCGAGCCGGTACGCCAGTGGCTGGCGGAGAAGAAACCGGATGTCATGCTGGTCATCTACAACGACCATGTGACCTCCTTTTTCTTCGACCACTACTCGGCCTTCGCACTGGGTATCGGCGACAGCTACCATGCGGCCGACGAAGGCGGTGGCGCACGCAATCTGCCGCCGGTCGCCGGCCATGCCGGCCTGGCAAGGCACATCGGCCAGTCGTTAATGGCGGATGAATTCGACATGTCCTTCTTCCAGCAAAAGGGCTTGGACCACGGCTGCTTCTCCCCATTGTCCATCCTCTGGCCGCATGACCAGCAAAGTGGCTGGCCGGGCAGCATAGTGCCGTTGCAGATCGGCGTGCTGCAATTCCCGGTACCGTCGGCGCGTCGTTGCTTCAAGCTGGGCCAGGGCCTGCGCCGCGCCATCGAGAGTTATCCAGAAGACCTGAACGTGGTGCTGGTCGCGACCGGTGGACTTTCGCACCAGGTACATGGCGAGCGCGCAGGCTTCAACAACACGCCGTGGGACCATCAGTTCCTCGACCTGTTCGAAAATGATCCGGAGACGCTGCTGAATATGACCCATGCCGAGTTTGCAAAGCTGGGTGGTTGGGAAAGTGCAGAAGTCGTGATGTGGATGGCTATGCGTGGAGCCATGTCCAGCAAGATCCGCTGCCTGCATCGTGAATACTATCTGCCTTCGATGACCGGTATCGCAGTGGCATTGTACGAAAACGAAGTTACCGCAGACCCTGCGCTGAAGGCGCGAAGTGTCGCAGAGCATCGTGCGCACATCGCCCATCAGACCAAGGGTGTCGAAGAGCTGCAAGGAACCTATCCGTTCACGCTGGAGACTAGCGTGCGCGCCTACCGCATCAATAAGTATCTGCACCAGCTGGTCGATCCCGGTTTCCGTCAGCGTTTCAAGGAGGAACCGCAAGCGACCTACGACGACGCGCTGCTGACCACCGAGGAGCGTGACCTGATCACGCGCCGCGACTGGCGCGGCATGATTCATTACGGCGTCATCTTCTTCCTGCTGGAGAAGCTGGGCGCGGTGATCGGCGTATCCAACCTGCACATCTACGCGGCGATGCGGGGGCAAACGCTGGAAGAATTCCAGCAGACCCGCAACGCGCCCGGCGCACTGTATTCGGTGGGCTCCAGCGCCGCCTGGGACCAGTCAGACAAAAAGTAACGCAAACCCGATAGGGAAAGAACCGCCCCCACAGGGCGCGGTTCTCCACGCACGTCCATTAGAAACCAAAAACGGAGACACAACATGAAAAAAACTATCGCACTCGCAGCGGCAACTGCAGCATTGACCACCAGCATCACCGCGCACGCGCAGTCCAACGTCACCATGTATGGCATTCTCGACGCCGCCGTCGAGACCTACACCAATGCCGACGCCGCCGGCAACCGCGTCACCCGCATGCCAAGCCTGGGTGGCGGCATGTTCCCGTCGCGGCTCGGCTTTCGCGGCACCGAAGATCTCGGCGGTGGCCTGAAGGCAATCTTCGCGTTGGAGAATGGCTTTGCCATCGATACTGGCACTCAGGGCCAGAACCGTCTGTTCGGCCGCCAGGCCTGGGTGGGCCTTGCTGGCGACTGGGGGCAGTTGACCTTCGGCCGCAACTACAACATGCTGACCATTTCGACTTATGACGTCGACATCATCGGCCCTTCCCAGTACGGCCTCGGTTCGCTGGACTCATTCATCCCGAACGGCCGTAGCGACAACTCGATCGCCTATCGCGGCACCTTCAGCGGCCTGACGCTGGGCGCCACCTACAGCCTTGGCCGCGATACCTCAGCGGCCGGCGGCCCGGCCGGCACCAACTGTGCAGGTGAAAGCGGCAGCGATGCCATGCAATGCCGCGAATGGTCTGCGATGGCACGCTATGACGGCAGCGGCTACGCGCTGATCGGTGCCTACGACCGTATCTACGGCGGTCCGAATGCCTCCGGTGGCTTGAATAGCAGCGACAAGACCGATAGCCGCCTGCATCTGGCAGCGTTCCTGAAACGCGACGACTGGAAGTTGGGCCTGGGTGTCATCGCCCGCGACAACGATGGGTCGACCACGCCACGCAGCCGGATGTCGTATATCGGCGGCGCCTATAACGTCACGCCGTTCTTTGCCATGGAAGCGCAGTTGTCCAAGCTGGATGTACGAGACAGCAGCAACGATGCGACTCAGCTGGTACTGCGTGGGATCTATAACCTGTCGAAGCGCACCGCCGTGTATGTGGCGGTGGCGCGCATGAATAACGATGGCAAGTCGGCGGTGGTCTTGAGCGCGGGTGGCTCGGTCGGTGCGGGCCTGAATCAAAATGGCCTCATCACCGGTATCAAGCACACCTTCTGACACTAACGCTAACGCCTCCGCTGCCGCTTTGACGCGGCGCCGGAGGCGTTATTTTATTCTAGCGGAGCATAGGGCATGTAGAAGATTGAACCGGCCCAGGCTGGCGTAGCGTAGTCAGCGGCAGGCGTGGCGGCCTGGTAGCTGCTGGCTTGATCCGGATTACCCTTGCCGTCATAACGGGCTTGCACCGGATACGGGAACACGGGTCGAGAGCGCGATTGCTGCGGCGCCTGGTCGGCGCCTGACGGCAGCATCGACATACCGGCTGGCGGCTGCGCGCCGGGCGGCAGCGGTGGCCGTCCCGCCAGCACCGGGGGAAGACCGAAGCTGCCGGGGCGCTTGACGGGCGTCGCCGCAACGATGGCCTCGGGAGCGACATGATCCTCCACCCAAGCCACCATTGGCGTCAGCATATCGATGGCGCTCGGTCCTTCGCCGCCGGCGCAGTGGTATACGCCGGGCAGCAGGTAGAGGCGCTCGAAGCCGGTCGCCTTGTCCGCACCCATCGTCGTGCGCACCGCTTCGTGATAGGCGATGGTGTTCAGTGGCGAAATATGCGGATCGGCCCAGCCGTGCCACAGTATCAGTTTGCCACCGGATTGCGCAAACGCAGACAGGTCAGGGTTGGTGGCGTCGTACAGCGCGTGTAGCGGCACCAGCTGCTGGAAGGTCGCCTTGTCGAACTTCAGGTCATGGAGACTGTAGGAGGCGGCGGGATTTTTGGGGAAGACCAGGTTGCGCAAGGCATCCAGCGCGATACGCTCGCTGAAAATTCCCTCATTCTCCGAGCGCGGTACAAACACGCCGGCCCATGCCAGTTCCGATCCTGGTTGCGGGCCGCCGATCGTCAGACGTTCGCCGCTTGCCGTATCGCGCGGACCGTCGTACAGCTTGCGCACCGCTACGACTTCGGCCGCGCTGAGGCAGGCGGCATCGCCAACCTTATTCTGTGAGCATTGCAATGGCGCAGGATCGAAGTGGCAGGCGCGGGGATCGGCAATCAGTCCATCCACCTGTCCGTCCAGCGCATCGCACTGTTTCAGCACGGCCGCATGCAGTAGTGGCAAACGGGCAGCGAGCAGGATGGCTTTACCGTCGGCGTCCGAATTGGAGCGTGCCTGCCAGCCATGATAGAGGCTGTTCTGCACCTGGAAGTTCATCGCCGGCGCGCCGGCGATGATGCCGTTGAAATCATCAGGATAGCGCTGCGCTTCCACCAGCGCTTCGCGGCCGCCGTCGGAGCAGCCGTTGAAATAGGCGTAGCGCGCCGCCTGGCCGTAATAGGCGCGTATCAGTTTTTTCACGGCGAGGGCGGTCAGGTGGACGCCGCGATGCGCGAAGTCCGCGCGTTTCTGCGCATCCTGACCAAATTCGCCGCTCATGCCCTGGTGGCCCATGTCGGTGGCGGCGGTGACGAAGCCGCCCGCTTGTACCAGCCGGCAGCCGTCTGCGGCGCCAATGTCCAGAGAGGCATGGCCGCACAAGCCACCGCATCCCAGTTGCAAATACCGTTGGGTCCAGCTTTTGGTCGGCAGCTGCACACTGAATCCGATGCTCGGCGCGAGCGTGCCTTCCACCGCGCAAACGGTGACTCCGGCGCTGACGCTTTCCTGCGCCTTGACGATGTGACTGCCGGCACCACCGACATCACCAAGATCCAGTTGCGCCAGGCTGGCACAACTTTGCACCGGCCGCACAATATCCAGTGGTGCCGCGCGCGCCGCCAGCGGCATCGCCAGCAGGCTGGTGAGGATGGCAGCACATACCGCCATACCGAAATTAAACCGTTGTTTGACCATGAATGTCTCCTTTTTATCGACTTAATCGGCAAGTATCTCAGCGCAGCTATGCGCGGGGTTGCTTTGCGTACCTCCAAGCGTAGCAATCTGCTTATTGGATGCCGTGGTATTTATGTTGAATGATAAGCAGATTAGCGCACATATGAGGCGATATTCGCACCATCGCATTTGCTATTTTCTACACACTCCGTTCAGGTGCCGCCATG
The DNA here is from genome assembly GCF_019219065.1 of Duganella sp. sic0402. GTDB lineage: Bacteria > Pseudomonadota > Gammaproteobacteria > Burkholderiales > Burkholderiaceae_D > Rugamonas. The sequence goes on from NZ_JAHUWK010000012.1 coordinate 59,356, forward strand.
ACGCGGTACCAACCATAACAACAACGGAGACCTAACAATGAATGCGATTGGCATTAAAAAATCCTCCATCACGCGGGCCATCCAAATCCTTCTCGTCGGCTACTGCTGTCAGGCGGCTGCCCACGCCACCGACAGCGCGGCCGACGCCGTCACGGCCAAACCGGACGAGCAGGTGGACACAGTGATCATCAAGGCGCGCCGGGTGGCCGAGTCCTCATCGACGGTGCCACTGGCGGTAACGGCGATCTCCGCCGACGAGCTGAAGTCGCGTGGCGTGATCAGCGTGGCCGACATCGGCAACGTGGCGCCAGGTGTCGTCATGGGACGCGACGGCTTCGGCGTCAACATCAACATACGTGGCGTCACCACCACCGACACCACATCGAAGGGCCTGCCCGGCGTGTCCTTCAACGTCGATGACGTTGCGATCAGCCGTCCGGTGGCACAGGGTTTGAGCTTCTTCGACATTGATCACGTCGAAGTGTTGCGCGGTCCGCAGGGCACTCTATACGGCAAAAGCACTACAGGCGGCGCGGTCAACGTTATCACAGCCAAACCGCAGTTCGACGATGCGGCATCAGCGCAGGTAGAGCTGGGCAATTACAACACGCGCCGGCTCGAAGGCATGCTCAATAAACAGTTTTCCGAGCATGTCGCGGTGCGTGTGGCGCTCAACAGCAACGACCGCGACGGGTACCTAGAGCCGGCTGGTGGTGGCGCAGCGCGCAACGATCAGAAGGACCGTGCATTGCGGCTGAGCGGCCTGTTGAAATTCACCCCGACTACCAGCCTGTTACTATCGACCACTGCGGCCTCCGTTTCCGGTATCGGCTTCAGCACCGTCCCAGGCATCGGTGAGGCGGGTAACAAGTCCGGTAAGGAGCAGTTGCGCGTATTCGCCAATCCGTTCGGCGGAAAAATCGATGAGGACTATCACCGTTATAACGGCGAGTTCAGCACCGAACTGGCCGGCGTCGCCGTTACCTATGTCGGCTCGTTCAGTAAGTTCAAGTCGAATGATCGCGGTTCATCCACCTATGATCCGGCTACCAACGGCAACCAATATGCCTGGCGTCTCTATCGCGGCAACGTCAAGGAGGATTCTCACGAATTGCGCTTCGCGCATGCTGATGCGCAAGGCCTGAGCTGGGTGGCGGGCCTCAATTACAGTGACGAGAAGGTACGCGAAAGCGATCACTATTTGAACGCACCTGTGGCCACGCCGACGATCGCGGCCAGTGTCAACGGCATCGATCCAGTCAACACCACCGAGCACAAATCGAGCGGCGTATTTGGCCAGGGAACGTATGCGCTGAACAGCCAGTGGTCGATGGTGCTCGGCGCGCGCCGCTCGAAGGACACAACCGACCGCGTTGGTACGTTCGCCGCCGGGCCCTTGCCGAGCTGCACCAACGCACTGGCCGACTGCATCGGCGACACGAACAACGGCTATCAGAGCGCCAGTGTGAACACCTATCGCGCCGGCCTCAATTACCAGATTGCACCAGAGCAGCTGTTGTTCGCTGCCGTCGCTACCGGATACAAGCCCGGCGGCTTCAACGACTTCGATCCGATCGCCCGCAGCACCGCACCATACGAGCCGGAAAAGCTGACCGCCTACGAGATCGGCTACAAGGGACGGCTGGCGTCCAATCTGCAGTTCAATTCCGACCTCTACTACTACAACTACGCCAAGGATCAGATCAGCAGCCTGGCCAACATCGCCGGCAATTTCGTGATCTTCACCCGTTCGGTGCCGGCCACCATCTATGGTTGGGAAAACGAGTTGAGTTACCGGCCCACATCAGCCGACATATTGCGCGCCTCGGTGACCTTCGCTCATTCGGAGTACAAAAGCTTTATGGCGGGGTTGATGCAGAACGTCGACTGGTCCGGAAAGTCGCTGGACAAGACGCCATCCACGGTGGCGACCTTGTCGTGGAATCATAGCTGGCCGTTGGCCAACGGCGGCCGCGTCAAGACGCAGATCGGCACCCGCTATAGCACCAGCTACCTGAACAGCGATTTTGTCGGCGCCGTCCAGTACCGGCAGAAGGCCTTCAGCCGCACCGACATAAGTGCTACCTATTTGACGGCAGACGGAAAATACACGCTGCAGGCCTTCGTCAACAACCTGGAAGATAAAGTGCAGATCACGGCCGTGGGCGGAAACAATGACTACTCGGTCAGTGCACCGCGTTTCTTCGGTATTCGGCTGGGCGCGCAATTCTAAGTGCTCTATGCGCTTGTTGAAGCTTTGGCAAGCGCGGTCAGTGATCATATAGATACTTGACCGCGTTTGCTAAGCAACCAGAGGCAAACGGAGCTTCTGTCTGATCCGCATCAGAACAGCGAGCGCAGGCCTAGGCTGAAGTAGCGGCCGCGTGGATCATCCGCCAGTGCGAAGCCATCACGCAGGCCGGCACGCGTGCCATTTCCAGAGAACGCGCCGACCGGCGGTGTGGCGTCAAACAAGTTCTCGACATTGAAGTAGAGCTGTGCATCACCCGCGCTCAGGTCCAATTTGTATGCCAGGTTGATGCCGGTGGTGGCGAATGAGCGCATATGGTTATTGCTCCATACTTCGGCCAGATCGCCGCTCAGTTTCATCGCGCTGCGCCAGCGCTGAGAGACATCGACGGTGAAATCGTTCATCGGTCGAAAACGGAAGTAGCCGGAGACGCGTACCGCCGGCGTCGACGCCATGCCGCCCGCACCGAAAGCCACTCCGCCTTGATCCACCGTCGCCAAGCCAGGCTGGCGGTAGTAGACGTGGGGCTGCCAAGCGGTCAGTACGCGGAGCGACATTGGGCGGTCAAACAAGCGACCTGCGTAATTACCTTCAAGGTCGAGTCCAAAGGTTTCGATCTCGGAGATGTTGACACTGCGGTTTACCCACGAGGTAACAGCGTTGGCGGCCGATTTGTCGGTATAGCCGTTGGGCCGCACCTGCAGCGCGCAATATGGCGAACTGCCGCCGCTCTGGTAGCAGGCCTGCTGGAACGCGGCCGTGGAACCGGAAACAGTGGTAATCGCATCGGAAATTTTGATGCGGTAGGCATCGGCTGCAAAGCTCAGCTTCGGCAGCGGCTTCCACACCACTCCCAGAGTCATCGTGTTGCCAATTTCCGCAGTCAGGTCCGGATTCGCTTGATCGATTTGCGGCACGGTAGGACTGGCGCCGGTCAGCAAATCGGTCGGACGGACCTGCACCTGCGAGATCGGCGCGAACAAATCGTACAACGTAGGTGCGCGGATGTCGCGTGAACGTGTGGCGCGCACGCGCAGCGTATCGGTGACACGCCAATCCACGCCCACTTTCCAAGTCACGTAGTTCCCGCTGGTATTGTACGAGGTATAGCGTGCCGCGCCGTTGGCGCTGAGCGTTTTTGCCAGCGGCACATCCAGCTCGCCCGCGATTTCCCATACACGCTGGCTGACGCCTTGCGGGCTTTCACCGAAGACGAATTCGGTGCGAGTCGCGCCGGCGGTGCAATTCAAGGTCAGCCCGGTACAGTTGACCAAGTCTGTCGGGCGCGAACTGCTGTGTGAATTAAACTTCATGTCGCGCCACTCGGCCGAAACAGCGCCGTTGACCGCGCCAGCCCAGTTGTCAAACAGTTTACCGGAGACCTGACCCGAGACATCGTTCATCACTGTGGTGGAGTCAAACAGCACGGTGTCGGTAACGAAATCGATCGCTTGTGCCGAAGCAGAACTCGGGCCGAAGACATTGATCGGCACGCAGTCATCGGCCAGACCAGGATTGCTGACGGTAATACCGCAGACGGTCTTGCCGCCGCTATTGACGGCGTCCAGCGCCGCCGACAGTTTCTGGCGATTCAACACGTTGGCCATGGCGGTATTCAGCTTGGCGCGGCCGTAGACATAGTCAATATCCCACTTCATACCGTTGGATTTACCCTCGACGCCAGTGCTGACCACCCATTGCTTAGCATCCGAAATGGCGTTCAGGCGCGGGATATCGCCCATGAATTTGCTGTAACCGAACGTCGGCTGAGTGGCAGGTATGAGTGCCGAATATTCGGCTGGAAGGAAGGCGTTGGTGCGACGCAGCGACACATTGTTAAGCTGATTGGTTTCGGCAAAACTTGTATTGGTTTTCAGGTTGCCGGAGACCTGCGCGTAGAGGCGAACATCATTGGATAGATCGTAGTCAACGCGGCCAAACACCTGTTTGGCTTCCAGTTGCGCCAGTAATCCAGAATCCCAGTATCCGCCGTCACCCCCAACCTCGATGGCGGCGGTGCCGGTCGACGTGCCGGCGACGAATGGACTCAGTACGCCATTTTGCTTGAAGGTCTTGCCGGCCAACGCACCGCTGGTAATCAGGCCGCCGAAGGGAAAGGTTTTTTGTCTCAGATTGGATTGCAGGACATAGGGATTGGCGGCAGTTCCGGCGCCGGTGACGCCTGCCTGGTTCAGCCAGTCGCGATCCGATCGGCGGTCAATACCATCTTCCTTGCGGTATTCGACGCCGGCCTCGACGTGCAAGCTGCGATCCAGCTTCGTGCCCCACGCAAAGCCGACGTTGGCCTTGTTGGCGTCGCCACGTTCAGACATGCCATAGCTGGCGTCAGCCTTGATACCGTTGAATTTATGATCGAGGATGTAATTGACCACACCCGTCATCGCATCGGAACCATAGACGGCCGAGACACCGCCAGTAACCACGTCCACACGCTCGACGAACAGCTGTGGAATCAAATCGACATCTACCGCCCCGTTGTACAGCGTTGGCGGAATGCGTTTGCCATCCATTAACACCAGCGTGCGCGTGGCGCCGATATTGCGCAGGTTGAGCTGATTAGCCGAGCCGCTACCGCCAGCCGCGCTGCCAGCGGTGGTGGGGTTGCTGGCGGCGCCACGTGAACCGGAAAAAACCGGCAGCGTGTTCAATGCATCCGCTAGCGTGGCACCTGGCTTGGAGATCAGCAGATCGTCGCTCGTCATGACGGTGGTCGGCGAAGGATTGCTGTCGCCATTCTTTATAACGCGCGAGCCGGTCACGGTAATCGAAGTGAGCGCGGCATCGTCGGTTTGCGCAGAAGTGCCGTTGCATAGCGTGAGCATGCTCACGCCACACGCCAGCATGTGTTGGGTTGTTTTCATCGTCATCTCCTGGGTGGTGATAAATTCACTCTGAACAGGAGCGTAACGAAATATCCTACCTATGGCTTTGGACGAAACAACGATTTACTTGCATCTTTGCGATACTAGGATCTGCGAGCGGCAATCCGAAACTGGCTTGGCGTCTGCCCTACCTCCTTGCGGAAGAAGCGCGTAAAGTAAGCCGCATCGGTAAAGCCTAGCCAGTACGCAATCTGCTCCATCGTCATGTCACCGAAGATCAGATTACGCTTTGCTTCCGTAATAATCCGTGCGTGAATCATCTTGGTCGGGCTTTGCCCCGCCGTTGCCGCACAGGCTGCGCGCAACTGCACCAGCGACACACCCATCATCGACGCATAATTCTGCAATTGAAGATTCTCGCGATAGTGTTGATCGATCAACTCACGGAAACGATCCGCCAGCCGCACCTCGCTGCCACTGGCTACCTTGCTCTCCAGCTCATCCATGTGTGCACCGCGCACCAGCATCAGCAACAGCGAGGTCAGCAAGGCCTCGGTACCGACCACATGGCCGATGGTCTTAGCCGACACTTCCTGTGCCAGCTTGCCGATCACACTGAAGAACTCAACCGCCGACTCGGCCGCATACGACAGCGGAATCACGCGCGGTGACGCCCACAGCTTGATGAAGTCCTGCAGCTTGCTGTTGATCTGGTGCAGATAGGACACCTCGATGGTCACGACCCAGCGGTCCACATCCACCTCGTAATCCAGCCCGTGCACCGCTTCATTCGGCAGCAGCAGCGCGCATGGCGCCTCGAAGGGAACGCTATGTCCTTCCAGGCTCATCACGCCGCGCCCGTTGCGCACGAAGATCACCTGCCCGTAGTGCGGGTGTGCGTGCGGCTCGGTGCGCCATCGGCCACGTTCGGTGACGTGGCCGATATTGACGAACCAGTTGTCCTTTTCCTCCGGATTCTCCACATATAACCGCACCTTTGGTACGGTGGTCAGTTGAGGTTTGCCGTTGGCATCGCGTTGATACTTTGTCATCGCAGTATGAGTCATTGTCGCCTCCTGCCAAGCACTATATCCTTGACTTTTAAACGAAACAATATGTTCGAACAAAAGTGCCAGCGAATGTAATTTTTGTGTAGAGACGGGCGTCGGCCCAACTTTTATTCTTGCTCTATCAAACCAAAGGAGAATGAAGTTGGCCACCAACGTTAAGCTGAAAATCGCGATCGCCGATCATCCGCACACCATCGCGATCAAAAATGGTTCCATTCCCATCGAGGGTGTGGATGCGGAATTCGTCACCGTCAAGCCACAGATCGGCGCTTTCCGCCGCATGGTGCGCGATGTCGAGTTCGACGTCTGTGAACTGGCGCCAACCACCTACATTATTGCCCGCGCCTACGGGGCACCATTTGTTGCGCTGCCGATCTTCGTGGTGCGCCGCTTCCACCACGGCGGCCTGCTGGTGCGCCCGGACGCCCATATCAACCACCCGAAAGACCTGGAAGGTAAAAAAGTCGGCGTGCGCGCCTATTCGGTGACGACTGGCGTCTGGAACCGCCAGGTGCTGATTGACGAATTCGGCCTTGATGCCTCCAAAGTCACCTGGGTGGTGGACGATGAAGAACACGTCACGCAACTGAAGTTGCCGCCGAATGTGATCCACGCCGCTGCCGACACCTCGCTGGCCGAGATGATGGCCAAGGGTGAACTGGTGGCCGGCCTGGAAGGCGCGGCAGGCATCGGCCGCACGGGCGCGCCGACCGGCGGCTGGCAGGAGGTGGAAGCCGATTATCCGGACCTGCTGCCGAATGCCGCCGAGATCGAGACCGAATATTTCGCCCGCACCGGCGTCTATCCGATGCACGGCACCATCGTCGTCAAGGACGCTATTCTTTCCGAGCATCCATGGATCGCCAAGTCGATCTACAACGCATTCGACCAAGCCAAACGCGAATGGCTGGCACGCCTCGACGCAGGCCAGGGCACGCCAGCCGACAAGAAATACATCGAACTACGCAAGATCGTCGGCCACGACCCGCTGCCTTACGGCATCCAGGAAAACCTGAAGACCATCGAGACGCTGGAAGCAACCGCCTTCAAGCAAGGGCTGACACCACGCCGTATGGCGCTGCACGAACTGTTCGTCGACCCGAACGCACAATAACAACGGAGACACCATGATTATCGATTGCCACGGCCACTTTACGACCGTCCCCAAATCTTTCCGCGACTTCCGCGCCAAGCAGGTGGAATTCGCCAACGATCCAGCCAACGGCCCATCGCGTGCCGAAGCCTTCGTCTCCGACGACCAGATCCGCGAAGCAGTCGGCGGCGGCCAGTTGAAGCTGCAACAGGAACGCGGCGGCGACCTGACCCTGTTCTCGCCGATCGCAGGGCTGATGAGCCACCACCTCGGCAACGAGCGCACCAGCATCGAGTGGGCGGAGATTTCCAACGACCTGGTGCATCGCGTCACCGAAATGTACCCGGACAATTTCGCACCTGTATGCCAGCTGCCGCAATCGCCGCTGGCGCCACCGAAGAACAGCGTCCCCGAGCTGCGCCGCTGCGTCGAAGAACTTGGCTTTGTCGGCTGCAACCTGAATCCCGACCCGACCGGCGGCTACTGGACCGGCACGCCGATCACCGACAAGGAATGGTATCCGCTGTACGAAGCGCTATGCGACCTCGACGTGCCGGCCATGATCCACGTGGCCGCTTCGTGCAATCCTTGTTTCCATGGCACCGGCGCCCACTATCTGAACGCCGATACCTCGGCCTTTATGCAGATCTTGCAATCGAACCTGTTCAAGGACTTTCCTACGCTGCGCTTGATCATCCCTCATGGCGGCGGCGCCGTGCCGTACCACTGGGGCCGCTATCGTGGCATGTCGCTGGAAATGATGGAGCGTCCGCTGGAAGGCCTGCTGAACAACATCTTCTTCGATACGTGCGTCTATCACCAGCCGGGCGTTGAGCTGTTGACCAAGGTGATCCCGGCCGACAACGTGCTGTTCGGCTCGGAAATGATCGGTGCGGTGCGCGGCAAAGACCCTTGCACTGGCCACTACTTCGACGACACCAAGCGCTACGTCGACGGCATCGTCACGCTGAACGACGAAGACCGCTACAAGATTTTCGAAGGCAATGCGCGCCGAGTGTTCCCGCGCCTGGATCAACGCCTGAAAGCACAAGGTAAATAACATGGCCTCCATCGTAGACATTCACCCGCACATCATCTCGGACAACGAGCAGGCCTATCCACCGGCGCCGCTATTCGGCAAGCGCTCGGACTGGTCGCAGGAGCGTCCCAGCACCGTGGAATCGCTGATCGCTGCCATGGATGCCGCTGGCGTAGCCAAGGCGGCCGTGGTGCACTCGTCCACCACCTATGGCTTTGATAACAGCTACGTGGTCGATGGCTGCAAACAATTCCAAGATCGCCTGGTGGCAGTCGGCTCGGTCGACGTACTGGCGGAAGACGCCACGCAGCGCATCCTCGAATGGAAAGCGCGCGGCCTCGCCGGTCTGCGCCTGTTCACCGGTGGAAGCACCAAGGAATTCGACCCGAGCGAACTGGATGATCCGCGCTCCTTCCCGGCGTGGGAACTGTGCGCCGAACTGAATATTCCAATGTGCATCCAGACTGGTCCAATCGGCTTGCCGCAAGTGACGGCACTGGCCAAGCGCTTCCCGAAAGTGAAGATCATCCTGGATCACCTCGGCCGTCCAGACGTGCTTGACGGTCCTCCTTACACCAACGCCAAATCGATGTTCGATCTGGCGCCACTGGAGAACATCTATTTCAAGCTGACGCCGCGCATTTTTGGCGATGTGAAGAAAGAGAAAGCCAGCGCCGATACCTTCTTCCCTGCGGTGCTCAAAGCGTTTGGTGCACAGCGCCTGGCGTGGGGGTCCAACTTCCCGACCTCACCCGGCACGCTGGCCGACATCCTGGCCACTGCGCAACAAGGCCTGGCCTCGCTGAGCGATGATGACCGCGCCTGGATCTTCGAGAAAACCGCCAAGCAGCTGTACCCATCGCTGGCCTGAGCAGAAAGAAAAACATGGAGACCAACAACAAACGGCCAGTCGCCAGGAGTCCCTGGCCCATCCTCGCACTGCTGGCGATCGGCCTGCTGATCTCGTTCGTGGACCGTACCAGTCTGTCATCGGCGCTGGCGGATAAAAGCTTTGTGCAGGAGTTCGCGCTGACCAGCGTAGAACGCGGCTGGCTCAACTCGGCCTTCTTCTGGACCTACGGCCTGATGCAGATGCCGATGGGCTGGATCGTCGACCGCTACGGCGTCAAGTGGCCGTACACCATCTGCTTCGTGGCGTGGTGTGCCGCTGCCACATTGACCGGCATGGTGACTGCGCTGTCAGCGCTGATCCTGATGCGCCTGATTATTGGCGCGGCCGAAGCGGTGGTCATCCCGGCCAGCTATCGCTGGATCGGCAGCAACTTCGACGAAAGTCAAAAGGGCCTGGCGGTCGGGTTGTTCACCATGGGCGGCAAATTCGGTCCTGCCATCGGTGCCCCGATCGCTGCCTGGATCATCGTCAATTACTCGTGGCAATTCATGTTTGTCGCCACCGGCCTGGTCGGCCTGCTGTGGCTCGGACCGTGGCTGCTGATGGTGCGCAACGATTTCCCGAGCAAGGCAGAACTGGCGGTCAACAAGCAAAAGGCGTCGTCGGTCACAGTCGGCAATCTTTTGTCCAGCCCGGTTGTATGGGGCGGCATGATCAACAACTTCTGCTATGGCTACTTCACCTTCTATTGCATGACGTGGATGCCGGCCTACCTAGTCGAGCAGCGTGGACTATCGCTGTCGTCGTCCGGTTTGTACACATTCGTCAGCTTCGCCGGCATCGCCATCGTTGCCACGCTGGCCGGTTGGGGCGCGGATCGGGTTATCGCCCGAGGCCACGATGCAGTCAAGGTGCGCAAGGCTTTCATCATCGCCGGCTTTATCGGTGGCAGCAGCGTGCTGTTTGGCGTCTATGCGACCTCGCTGGAAGCGGCGCTGTTCTGGAACGTTCTGTCGCTGTCGCTGCTGGGTTTAGTCACCGCCAACAATCTGGCGCTATGCAAGCTGACGCTGATTCCCAAACAAGCCATCGGCCTCAACACCGGCGTGCAGCAGGTGGCGACCAGCCTGGCAGGCGGTATCTCGGCCAGCGTCTCCGGCTGGTTGCTGCACACCAGCGGCAACTACAACCTGCCAATGATGGTGATCTTCGTCATCCTGCTGATCGGCGCCGCAAGTACGCTGATCTTGCTGCAGCGTAAATGGGCGCCCAAGGTCGCCGACGAAGAACCTGCCGCCAAAACGACCGAAGCAATCGCCTGACGCATTGCAAGAACAATCTACTGAGGAATACACATGGCAAAAATTGTATTTGGCATGGCTGTGCCACACAGCGGCATGCTGGGCCAGGCGCCAGAAGACTGGCTGAAAAACGGCGAACGTGATCGCAACAACCCCGAACTGTGGTTCCGCAACCGCACCTGGACTTATCCTGAACTGGAAGCGCACCGGGAAGCCGCATTTGAAAAATACCTGACCATCGAAGAACGCACTGAACGTGCCACCCGCTGCCGCGCCGCGCTGGACAAGATGGCGCAGGCTTACCGCGAAGCCAAGATCGATGTGGCGATCATCCTCGGCAAGGACCAGAAAGAGATCTTCCTCGACTTCTCGCCGTCGATTGCGATCTACAGCGGTGAGGAAGTGCATAACGGGCCGCCACAACGCTCGGTGTATGCGCCAGACCATCATGTGACGCATCCATGCCATCCGGAGCTGGCCAAGCACCTGATCGACAGCTTCCAGAAGGAAGGCTTCGATCTGACCGACCTGTTCCAGTGGCCGGACAACGTGTGGATGAAGCCACTACCGGACTATCCGGTAGTGCCGCATGCCTACAGCTTCGTCTACCACCAGATCATGGACGACAACCCTCCGCCGCATGTACCGGTCATCATGAACTGCTTCTATCCGCCGACGCAGCCATCGATGGCGCGCTGCATCGAATTCGGCCGCGTGCTGCGTGATGCGGTGAAGGCCTGGCCGGAAGATGTCCGCGTTGGCATCTTCGCTTCCGGCGGCCTGTCGCACTTCGTCAACGACGAGGAGTTCGACCAACAGGTCATGAAGATGCTGGGCGAATACGACTACGACGGACTGGCCGCCATCCCGGACGGCTATTACCAGTCCGGCACCTCGGAAATCAAGCTGTACGTCAGCGTGATGAAGGCGGTGGAAGAAACCGGCGCCGAGATGACCGTGGTCGATTACGTCCCCTGCTGGCGCACCGCCGCCGGCACCGGTGAAGGCATGGGATTCATGTACTGGAACGCCGAACAATAACCGACAGAATACGAGGAACATCATGAGCAATACCCGCCTGAACGGCATCATCCGCGCCTGGGAACAGGGCAAAGTGGCTTTCACCGCCTTCTCCAAAATCGACAAGCAATCCGCCATCGACATGAGCGATGCGCCGTATGACGGCATCGTGTTCGAGATGGAGCACAATCCGTATGACGTATCGGCGCTGGGCGACTCGTTGCAGTATCTGTTGAACCGCAAACAGATCGTCACCGCCGGCTCGCTGGCGCCGCAGGTAACGCCGCTGGCGCGCATTCCGGCCAATGGCGTGGAGATGAACCAGTCGTTCGCTAAGCAGGTGCTGGATCGCGGTGTGTATGGCGTAATCACGCCGCACGTGGCGACCGTTGAGCAGGCGTACAACGCGGTGGCGTCCTGCCGTTATGCAAGGCCGAAGAATGCGCCGCTGTATGAGCCGAAAGGCGTTCGTGGCGATGGTCCGATGAATGCGTCGCGCTATTGGGGACTGACGCAGCAGGAATACTATGCCAAGGCCGACGTGTGGCCACTGGCACCACAGGGTGAAATCTTGTGCGGCCTGATGATCGAGTCGACTCAGGCAATCGGGAATCTGGACGACATGCTGGCCAATGTTCCGGGAATCGGCTTTGTGCTGATCGGTGAAGGTGATCTGTCGCAGGAGCTGGGCCTGGCGCGTCAGTACGATCACCCGGAAGTACTGGCCGCCATGGGGCAGATCGTGGCGACCTGCCACAAGCACGGCGTCAAGGTCGGCAATCCCCACGTCACCGCTAACAACTACGAGCGTCTGCTGAAGGAAGGCTACAGCTTCCTGATGTCTGCGCCGCAGCGCAGCTACGGCGTGATCGGCAAGGCGCGCGAAATGGCGGGGTACTGAGATGAACGGCGCCGAGAGCCTGGTCAAAACCTTGACCGATCAGGGTGTGGATATCTGTTTTGCCAATCCGGGTACGTCGGAGATGCATTTCCTGAAGGCGCTGGAGAATCCACGCATGCGCAGCGTGCTGTGTTTGTTCGAAGGCGTCTGCACCGGCGCGGCGGATGGCTACTATCGCATGAAGGGCACACCCGCGTCCACGCTGTTGCACCTTGGACCTGGCTTGGCCAACGGGCTGGCAAACATCCATAACGCCAAGCGCGCGTCATCGGGCATGGTCAACATCGTCGGTGAGCATTCGGCGTCGCACCTGAAGTACGATCCGCCGTTGACGTCGGACATCGAAGGCTTGGCGCGCCCGCTCAGTCATTGGGTGCGCCGCTCCGAAACATCAGCCGCTGTCGCCTGGGATGTCAGCACCGCGATCGCCAAGGCCAGCGAACATCCGGGAAAAATCGCCACGCTGCTGCTACCGGGCGACACGTCGTGGCAAGACGCCGGCGATCTGGTAGTGCCGCCGCCGGCTGCACGACAGATCAAGCGCCCCGATCCTTCGCGCATAGAGGCCATCGCCAAAGTACTGCGCTCCGGCGAACCAACGCTGGTGATCCTGGCCAACCGAGCAACACGCGGTGACGCGGTCGAACTGGCCGGCAAGCTGAAGACATCCACCGGCTGCCGTCTGGCGACGCAGTTTTTCACCTCCCGCATCGAACGCGGCGCGGGCCGTGTCACGCTGGAACGTATACCCTACGCCGTGCCGCAAGCGCTGGAATTCCTCAAAGGCTTCAAGCACATCATCACGCTGGAAACCACCGAGCCAATCGCCTTCTTCAGCTACCCGGACAAACCTTCGCTGCTGAAAGCCCCGGGCACCACGGTCCACACGCTGAGCGAGGCCGATGAAGACAGCGCCGCCGCTCTGCAAATGCTGCTCTACGCGCTGAATGCCGGCGCCGCAAAAGCTGTGCTGCAAGCACGCGCCGAAGCCATCGTCCCGCAAGGTGCGCTGACCCCGGCCACCATCGCCGCCGCCCTGGCCGCAGCGCTGCCCGAGCACTGCATCCTGGTCGACGAATCGCTGACCACCGGCCGCGAAACCATGGGCCTGACCGTCGGCGCCGCACCGCATGACCTGATCAACAACATGGGCGGCTCGATCGGCTACGGTACCCCGGTGGCCACCGGTGCCGCGCTGGCCTGCCCGGACCGTCGCGTGTTCTGCATGGTCGGCGATGGCAGCGCCATGTACACCATCCAGTCGCTGTGGACGCAGGCGCGCGAAGGCCTCAACGTCACCACCATCATCTTCGCCAACAACAGCTACGCCATCCTGAAAGCCGAATACGCCAACATGGGCGCCGGCGCTCCCGGCCCGCAAGCGCTGGCGATGATCGACATCGACAGGCCACGCATCGACTGGCTGGCCATGGCCAAGAGCATGGGCGTGCCTGCAATCGCCGTCGACACGGCCGAAGGCTTCCACAAGGCCATGGTGAACTCCGCGCGCGAGCAAGGCCCGACCCTGATCGAAGTCCGCCTGTACTAATCAAGGAATCCATATGACTACCGTATTACGCACCAATCTCTCAGAATACAAAGTAACCCAGGCACTACTTGACGGCCGTATTTCCTCGGACATCGTCAAGCTGGACTTCTGCGGCCCAACCCCGGCGCACAACGGCTTCAAGGCCATGGTGCGCGAAAATAAATTCGACGCCGGCGAGCTGGCCATCGTCACCTTCCTGCAAGCCAAGGCTTACGGTAAGCCGTACGTGCTTCTGCCAGCGCCGATCTCCGGGCGCTTCCAGCACCACTGCGCTGGCTTTAACATCGACTTCGGCCACCTCGATCCAAAAGACATCGAAGGCCGCGAAGTCGGCGTACGCACTTACACGCAAACCACCGCGCTGTGGATACGCGGCATCCTTCGCCACGAATATGGCGTCGATCTGGATAAGGTGATCTGGCGCACGCTGGGCGACGGCCACCTGGCCGAATACAGCGATCCGTCCAACTGCGTACGTCTGCCGGCCGGCTCATCGATCCCCGACATGATGATGAAAGGCGAACTGGCTGCCGCGCTCCTCGGCGAAGACATGCCGAAGGACGACCGCGTACGCACGTTGGTTCCGGATGCTCACAACGCCGCAAAAAAATGGTTTGAGCGCGAAGGCGTGGTGCCGGTCAATCACTTCTTCGTCGTGCACGCTGACGTCTCGAAAAACAACCCGGACGTGGTGCGCGAAATATACCGCATGCTGATCGCCGGCCGTCAACAGGCCGAAGGCGGCGTCCCGGCCATCTTCCCGCCGATCGGACTCGAAGCCAACCGCAAGGGCATCCAGCTGGCGATTGACTGGGCGCTCGATCAAAAGATTATCCCTCGACGATTGTCGGTTGACGAACTGTTCGACGACATCACTGGCAGTCTCGGATAAAACGCAGTACCCCTAAAAAACTAAAACAACGGAGACAAAATGAAAAAACTAGCAATCGCATCCGCCATCGCCACGATGATGGCGGGTGGCGCGGTGCAGGCGACGGATCTCAATCCCGGCGGCGAATGGCAAATCCGCTGGGACAACACCCTGAAGTACAGCGCCGGCACCCGCGTGGAATCACGCGACCCGGCACTGATCACCGGCTCTACCAAAGTCAACAACGACGACGGTGATCGCAACTTCAGCACCGGCCTGATTTCCAGCCGCTACGACCTGCTGACCGAGTTCGATATCCAGAAGGACGGCTTCGGCCTGCGCCTGTCCGGTGCCGCTTGGTATGATTCGGTCTACAACCGCGCCACCGCCAATTACGCCACCAGCAGCAACAACGTTAGCCGCCCGGCCAATCAATTCTCGCCAGAGACCCAGCGCATCGCCGGTCGCAATGCCGAGATGCTGGACTGGTTCGTCTTCGGCCGCAATCAGATCGGCGACACCACGCTCTCGTATCGCCTCGGCCAGCACTCGCTGATCTGGGGCACCACGCTGTTCTTCGGTATGAACGGCATGGCCAAAGGCATGGCACCGATCGATCTGTACAAGTTGTCGATTCCAGGCACGCAGGCGAAGGAAACCACCATCCCGGTGCCGCAGCTATCCAGCACCCTGCAACTGACTAACGACACCAGCGTCGAAGCTTATGTGCAGTTCAAATACCGTCCTACCCGCCTGCATCCGTCCGGTAGCTACCTGAGCGCCACCGACATGCTGGGCGATGGCGCCGAGTCGATGTACGCCGGTCCGCTGAAGCTGAAGAATATGGGCCTGGTCAAAGGCGACTTACCGAACAACTTCGGCTTCGCGCTGAACACCCGCAGCGAAGCGCTGGACGCCGACCTGGGTTTCTACGCCACGCGTTATAACGATGCCTCAACCCAGGTGGTGACGCAAGCCGCCACCCAGCGCTACTACCTGGCCGTGCCAAACGGCGTGCGCGCCTTCGGCGCCAGCATCTCGCGGCTGGTGGGCATTGCCAACGTTGGCCTGGAACTGTCGGTGCGTGACGGCCAGCCGCTGGTGGCAAAACAAGGCACGGTGGTGCTACCGGTCGGCCAGACCGCCGCCTGGCTGAATGACAATACGCCGTATCCAACCGGCCGTACATCGCACCTCAACCTATCCACCACCATCGTTAGCGGCGCCACCGGCGCGTGGGATGGCTTGGCGGTGGTTGGCGAGTTGTCGGCTAATCACCTCAACAGCGTCAAAGAGAACGCGGCCAAGGTCGATACTGCCCTGAACACCACCAGCTACGGCGGCCGCATCGTGGTCACGCCAACCTGGTATCAGGTCGCCTCCGGCCTGGATCTCAGCGTCCCGCTGAATGTGGGCTGGTCGTTCAAGGGGCGCTCGGTGATCGACACCGCGTTCCCGTTCTCCGGCAGCCCAGACAAGGGCGGCGAGATTGCAGTCGGCGTTACCGGTACTTATCTGACTAAGTATATCGCCAATCTGACCTTCATCAATTATCGCGGCAAGGCTACCAGCCAGCCGCTGCTGGATCGCGACTATGTGCGTTTCAGCCTGCAAACCAGCTTCTGATCAAGAGGAGACATTCAGATGAAAAAGCATATGAACACATGGCTGGCACTCGGCCTGGCCTCCATCGTCGCTACTGCTGCGGCACAGGCGCCTAATCTTAAATCTGGCACGCTGACGCCGATGGGTGCAGAACGCGCTGGTAACAAGGACGGTACGATTCCCGCCTGGGATGGCAAGGCGGTCGACACAAAACCCGGTGCCGACAACAAGCGCCCTGATCCGTATGCCAGCGAAAAACCGTTGTTGTCGATTAACGCCGCCAGTGCAGCTCAGCATGCAGACAAGCTGACCGATGGCACCAGGGCGCTGTTGGCGAAATGGCCTGGCATGCGCATCGATGTGTATCCTTCGCACCGCAGCGCGGTGTTCTCGCCGGCGATTTACGATGCGGTTGCAGCCAATGCCGCGCGCGCCAAACTGGCGAACGGTGGTCTGACGGTGGAAGGCGCTTACGGCGGCATCCCATTCCCGGCGCCAAAGAATGGCCACGAAGCGTTGTGGAATCACATGTTGAGCTATCGCGGCCAGCTGACCACCTTCATTGCCGACAAGTATGTGATGACGGCTGGCGGCGATCGCGTGCTGACCAATCGGCAGCGCACCAATCTTGCGTACCCTTACTACGACCCGAAAGGCAAGCCGGATGGCTTTAGCGGCGAGTGGGCGAGGGCGCGCCTGGATGTTACGGAGCCGCCAGCCAATGCAGGCCAGGCTTTGATGACCATCGACTATGTCGACAACTACAGCAAGCCGAAAGACGGCTGGCAGTATGTGCCTGGCCAGCGCCGTGTGCGCAAGTCGCCGTCGCTGGTGTATGACACGCCGGATGCTTCCGCCGCTGGCCTTGCCAACTTTGACGATGTGAATCTGTTCATCGGCGCGCAGGACCGGTATGAGGTCAAACTGCTGGGCAAGAAGGAGATGTACATCCCGTACAACAACAACGGCTTATTCCGCAAACCGGTGAATGCGGTCATCGGCAAGGGTACGCTAAATCCGGACGCGGTGCGCTGGGAGCTGCATCGCGTATGGGTGCTGGAGGCCACGCTGGCCAATGGCAAGCGCAACGTCGCCGCCAAGCGCCGTCTGTATCTGGATGAGGATACCTGGCAGGCGGTACTGGCCGATACCTGGGATGCGCAGGGCAAGCTGTGGAAGACTGGCCAGGCCTTCACGCTGCTAGCGGGCGACGAACCGTCTGCCAGTACGCTGAGCTACACCTGGTATGACCTGCTGTCCGGCGGCTGGGTGTATGCGGCGGCGATCAATGAGACGGGCGGTGTGTCGTATCAGGACTACGACGCCAAGCAACTGAGCAAGTTCACCTCCAGCGCGCTGGCCAGCGGCGGCGTGCGTTGATATGAAGCCGTTCAGCATCAACAAGCAGCGCACTGTCGCTGCCGTGCTGGCGGTTTGTGCCGCCAGCTGGTGCGGTGCAAGCCTGGCAGCGGAACCGGATCGCGTTGCGGGTTCGCTGCCGGCTGCGCTGCTGCGTCCCGCGTTAAAGGTGGCACGGCCGGAGCAGGCCAATCTGATGGCCGTGGTCCGCGTTGGTAATCGTCTGCTGGCTGCTGGCGAGCGCGGGTTGATTATATATTCCGATGATTCCGGCCAACGCTGGATGCAAGCGCAGGTGCCTGTCAGCGTCACGCTGACCGCATTGCGCTTTGCTAATGAGCGTGATGGCTGGGCAGTGGGTAATATGGGCGTGGTCCTGCGCAGCACCGATGGCGGTATCAACTGGAAGCGCGTGTTCGACGGCAAGCAAGCCGCAGCCCTTGCCGAGCAAGCCGCTCAAGCGGCCTGGGATGCGACCAAGCCAGATCCCAATGACGCCGAGCATCCCCTCAATCTGTTGCTGGACGATGCGCATCGCCTGGTAGACGAAGGCGCCGACAAACCCCTGCTCGACTTGCGCCTGCAAGCCGACGGTTCGGTGTTGGTGGTCGGCGCCTACGGCCTGGCCTACACCACCAGCGATAGCGGCAAGACCTGGCAAGCGCTAATGAAAAGCCTGCCGAACCCAAACGGCTCCACTTACTACGGTATCGCCGAGCGTCAGCAGGAGCAATACCTGTTCGGCGAGCAAGGCGTGCTGCTGCGAGCTGCCGTGCCCGGTGAAGCATTCACAGCGCAAACCTCGCCTGCTAGCGGGAGCCTGTTCGGTGGTCTGGCAACCAGGGAGGGCACGCTGATGCTGTACGGCCTGCGCGGAAAGGTCTATCGCAGCACGCAGGCTGGTGCAGCATGGACGGAAGTGCAAACGCCAGTCGACGCCTCGCTGATTACCGGCCTTCAACTGCCGGATGAAACGGTGTTGCTACTCGGCTCCGCCGGCCAGATCGTGGCCAGCAAGGATCAGGGGCAAACGTTCAATGCGCTGCCGCTGAAAAACCGCTTCCCTTTCACCGGCGCTACCCTTGCTCCAGACGGCACGCTGATTATCACCGGCACCCGCGGTCTGTTACGCGTGCCGGCCTCCAGTCTGAGCGCCGCCCCAGCCCTGGCACTCCCCTCTAAAGCCGCAAAGCCATGAACACCTCGCATCAGAATCACGCTACCTTCGATCCCAACTCCGGAAACCGCCTGGAGCGCCTGGTGTTCGGCTACCGCCGTGCGCTGCTGGCGTTCTGCCTGCTAGTGACGGTACTGCTTGGCTGGCAAGCCAGCCGTATCGTCCCTAACGCCAGCTTCGATGGCATGCTGCCAATGAATCATCCGTATCTGCAAAATTACCTGGCCGAACGCAAGAAGCTGGTTTCCCAGGCCAACAGCCTGCGCATCGTGGTCGAGCACAAAGGCAACGGCAGCATCCTTGATCCGCACTACCTCGACACATTGCGTCACATCAACGACGATATCTTCCTGTTGCCCGGCGTGGTGCGTGGCCAGCTTAAATCGCTGTGGACACCGTCAACCCGCTGGACCGCCGTCACCGAACGTGGTTTCGAAGGCGGTACCGTCATCCCAGATGACTACAACGGTACGCCAGCGTCGCTGGCCCGCGTGCGCCTCAACATCGAACGTTCCGGCGAAGTCGGTCAACTGGTCGCCCGCGACTTCCAGTCCAGCGCCCTGATCGTGCCGCTGGCCGAGCGCGATGAAGACGGCAAGGAACTCGATTACGCGGCCTTGTCGCAACAGCTGGAAAAACTGCGCGCCAAATATCATTCTGACAGCATCGAAATCCACATCACCGGCTTCGCCAAGGTCGCCGGCGACCTACTGGAAGGCCTGGTGCAGGTGTTGGCCTTTTTCGCGCTGGCGGCCGCCATCGTCACTGCCATAGTCTACTGGTACACCCGCTGTATACGCAGCACTCTGCTGGTCGTCACCTGCTCGCTGATCGCGGTGATCTGGCAACTCGGCCTGCTGCCACTGCTCGGCTACTCACTTGACCCGTATGCCGTGCTGGTGCCTTTCCTCGTCTTCGCCATCGGCATGAGCCACGGTGCACAAAAAATGAACGGCATCATGCAGGACATCGGTCGCGGTATGCACCGGCTGGTGGCTGCCCGCTACACCTTCCGCCGCCTGTTTATGGCTGGCTTCACCGCATTGGCCTGTGACGCGGTCGGCTTTGCTGTACTGATGATGCTGGACATCCAATCAATCCGCCGTCTCGCCATTACCGCCAGCCTGGGCGTGGTGATCCTGGTCATCACTAATTTGATTTTGCTGCCGATACTGCTCAGCTACACCGGCGTCAGCGCCAAGGCCGCCAAACGTGCCGCGCTAGCCGACAATCAGGATGGCAATCGCCGCACGCTATGGACCATGCTGTGTAAATTCACCGAGCCGCGCTGGGCCATCGGCACCATCGCCGCTGCCATACTGCTGGGGGCCTATGGCCTGCACGTCAGCGGCGCGCTGCAAGTAGGCGATCTTGATGCCGGCGCGCCGGAACTGCGTCCTCAATCGCGCTATAACCTCGACAACAGCTATCTCACTCAGCATTACAGCACCAGTAGCGATGTATTAGTGGTCATGGTGCGCACGCCTGTACAAGGCGCAATGAAATTGCCGGTACTTGAACGCGTGGATGAACTGGAATGGCGCTTACGGCAAGTGGAAGGCGTGGAGACCACGCAGTCGGTCGCCTCGCTGGCGCGGCAAACAGCGGTTGGCATGAACGAAGGTAATCCGCGCTGGTACGAACTGCAACCGAATCAGGCTGCCTTGAACACCGCCAGTTCGCGCGCGCCGCGCAGCCTCGTCAACTCAGACTTCTCGCTGCTACAGTTACAGGTCTACCTGACCGATCACAAGGCCGCCACCTTGCGCCGGGTCAGCGCCGCCGTCGAAGCCTTCGCCAAAGAGAACAATAGTCCAGAGGCGCAGTTCCTGCTGGCCGCAGGCAATGCCGGTTTCGAAGCTGCCACAAACGCCGTCGTCGAAAAAGCCAACCACGAGATGCTATTGCTGGTCTACGGCGCGGTACTGGTGCTGGCTTACGTCACATTCCGCGACTGGCGAGCGGTGGCCTGCGCCATCCTGCCGCTGATGCTGACCTCGGTGCTGGCGGAGGCACTGATGGTGTGGCTGAATATCGGCCTCAAGGTCGCTACGCTGCCGGTGGTGGCGCTGGGTGTGGGCATCGGCATTGACTATGCGCTATATGTGCTGAGCATCATGCTGCAACAGATGCGGCTAGGCCTGCCGCTGGCGCAAGCCTATCACCGCGCGCTGCTATTCACCGGCCGCGTGGTGATGTTAACCGGCATAACGCTGGCACTCGGTGTGGCAACATGGGCGCTGTCGCCGATTAAGTTCCAGGCCGATATGGGTGTTCTGCTGGCGTTTATGTTCATCGTTAATATGATCGGCGCACTGGTGCTTCTGCCTGCCTTGGCGCGCTTCCTGCTCAAGCCGCCGGCGAAGGTTCAGGCCGAACAGGCAGTGCCCGAGCTTGAACGCAAGCGCGCAGCCTCTTCGGTATAGAATGGTCATCATTGCTCAAGAGACGGCGATGATGACCAAGATAGAAGGCGCGCTGACGCCAGTTCCCAGACTGCGTTTGTACGTGGAACGTCACCAGGACGAAAACTGGTTTGTCCATGTGGGCCACGTTGCAAACCGTGGCCGCTGGAAAATCGAACCGCATACCCATCCCGAATACGGCCAACTGATCTTCGTGCGCGAAGGCCGTGGCGTGATCACGCTGGAAGGCACCAGCGTACCGTTCGTCGGTCCCTGCGCCCTGTTGCTACCCACCGAATGCGTGCATGGCCTCGACTACGAAGTCGACCAGGACCGCTGGGTTGTCACCATCGAAGTCAGCTATCTGGCACAGATCAACGCCAAGCTGCAGGAGTTCACGCAACTGTGGGCCGGCCCGCGCATCATTCCGCTGTCGTACACGCCCGAAGTCGAACGCGAATCCTACCAGTTGATACGCAGGCTGGAACAGGAGATGTTGTCCAACTCTGTTGGCCGCTCTGCCGCGCTGGAGGCGCTGCTGACCATGTTGCTGCTGACGCTGATCCGCGCCATGCCCAGCGGCCAGTTTGAACACGAAAGCGCCAACCCGGCCAATGTACGCCAGGCCGAACGCTTCCGCGATCTGGTCAATCAACACTATGGAAAGAATTTGCGACTACAGGAATATGCGTCGATGATGGCGATATCGGTGTCACAGCTACGGGCCGCCTGTGCCTCCGCGTTGGGCCAGAGCCCGACCAAGCTGATCCATTCCCGCATTGTGACCGAGGCCAAGCGCAGTCTGATCTTCAGCGATCTGCCGGTGGAGCAGATCGCCTTTCGGCTGGGCTTCGACGATGCAGCGTATTTCACGCGCTTTTTCCGCCGCGAAGTCGGGCAAACACCCAGCCAGTTTCGGACTACCGCGAAGAATTAATTCGACGGCAAATACAAGGGCATCGAATCTTCCCAGCGGCTGTCGGTCAGCAGGCGCTTGTTGCTGCCGTCGGCGTTCATCACGTAGATTTGGCCGTACTGCTGGAAGGTCTGCTCGTACAGTGCCGCCTCATCGCGGAAGC
The DNA here is from genome assembly GCF_019219065.1 of Duganella sp. sic0402. GTDB lineage: Bacteria > Pseudomonadota > Gammaproteobacteria > Burkholderiales > Burkholderiaceae_D > Rugamonas. Next base: position 81,772 of record NZ_JAHUWK010000012.1, read on the forward strand.
CATGCTGCGAACCACTCCACATGATGCGGCCATCCGCAGCCCACACGGCATGGCCATCGCTTGATTCGTGGTCGGTGGCGCGGAACAGATCGCTGCCATCTGGGCGGATGGTGTAGACGTCGTAATTGCCGTCATCGCGGCGACGAGTGAAAACGATGCGCTGGCCGTCCGGCGACCAGCCAGGCAGGTTGTCGATGCCCTGGGTCAGCACGCGGGTCTTGCGCGTATCCAGGTTGAGGATGCGCAAGCCCTTTTCTTGTGCACTCCAGACGCGGAACACGATTTCTTTGCCATCGGCCGAATAGCTAGGGAAGCCGGAGTGCAAAGTGCCATCGGTCAGCTGTTCCAGGCCGCTGCCGTCGCGGCGCACGCGCCAGATGGCGGCGGTCATGGTATTGCGTTCGGCGAACCAGTAGCCAAGGCCGAAGGTGATCCATTCACCGTCCGGCGACCAGCATGGCTGGAAGGCACCCGCCAGGCCCATGCGGACCTTGGTCTCATCAAGACCACGGCCGCTGGATTCAAACACCTTGCGTTTGTCGGAACCATCCGGGCGCATGACCCAGACCGAGCTGTTGCCCAACTGCTTATCAGTGTAGACAATCCAGCCGTCGCGCGACATCAGCGGGTAGACGTCGACATGGCGATAGTCATATTCAGGGTCCCAGCTAAACAGCGGCTTCATCAGCGGCCGGATCGGCTTGAACGATACCTTCTCGTAGATGACCGATTTTTCATCAGCTGACCAGCTGGGCGAACGGATAAAGGTCTGCTTTACCGGCGCGCGGTTCGAGGTGTAGGCCAGGCCTTCGTTCGGGCCATACTTGATCAGGTAGCCGATTTCGGTGTTGCTGAGGTATTGCGGTTGCAGCTTGAGATCGGTCCCGGTGGTGTGTTCGGTACGGTCCTTGCCGGTGGCCGCATCCACCGAGACGATCTGCGAGTACGCCTTGCCTATGTAGTTCGGCCGGCGCGCCCCCCAAGTGGCTTCCACCGTCATTTCATAGAACACGATGCGCTTGCCGTCCGGCGACCACTGTGGTGAGCCGAGGCAGTAACCCTGCTTCGCCACCACCTGGCGGAAGCCGCTGCCGTCCGGGCGCACCATGTAGATGGCCAGTTCTTGAGTGTGCTCCCAGCCCTGGCCTTGATCGTGGCCGGTCCATTCGGTGTTGCGGTCACTGGAGAAGGCAATCCATTTGCCATCCGGCGACCACGATGGACGGAAGTAGCAGTCCGGTTTGCCATCTTTACCCTTGATTTCACCAATGCCGGTCAGCTGGCGTACCTTGCCGCTTGCCATATCGCGTAGCCAGATGTTGGCGCGGTAGCCATTGGCGGTGGAGACGAAGGCCAGGGTTTTGCCGTCCGGCGAAAGCACGCCGGCGTCTTCCATGGAATCGGTTTTGGCCAGTACCTCGATACCGGTGCCGTCAGCGCGGGCGCGATAGAGGTCGGACTGTCCATCGGCGCGGCGCTCAGAAGTAAACAGCAACCATTTGCCGTCTGGCGAACGGCTGGCGTTGTAGTCGAAGGCCGAGTCAGCCAGCAGTTTGCGCTCATTGCTGCCATCCAGATTGGCGATGTACAGATCCGAAATCGATGGAGCGATACGATTCATTAGCATCACGCCTTTTTTCTTCACTTCCGCCGCCTTGGCGACCACAGCCAGCGGCAATTGCGCTGCTACGGCGGCCGTGCCAAACAGGCGAAGGATTTTTCTGCGATCCATGTGTGCTCCTAGTAATTGTTGTGTGACCGGACACAGCGCCGACCATGACAGACAGTATGGCCACCGTGCCCGCCGCTGTCCTTAAACAAAAGTGAAAATCGCTGGTACTTTTTTACTGTCGCAGACGTTAAAAAGTGCCGGTGAATGTCATTTTTGTACAGAGACGCCGGCAGTTGCCATCCTCTATTCTCGCGGCATGAGACAACTTTCCTATAGAAGCGCCGGCATTGCACGGCGCCTGCATCTGGTGTGCGGAGCGCTATCGCTGGCATTCGCTGGCGCGGCGGTCTTCGCGTATTTCAATTTAAATCATGTCATGCAACTGGCGCGACAAACCGAGAACCTGCGCGTGCCGCAGTTGCAGCGTGTGTCGACCACCGAGCTGGAGGTGACGCGGGTGCTGTTGCTGCTGCGGCAATCCATCCTCGCGCGCAATGAGAAAGAACTGAAGCGTCAGCTGGACGGCATCGGCGATAAACATCAGCAGATAAGCGTCACCATGCAAGCCTATCAGCAAAACCTGCTGACGGAAGAGGAACGCGCACGCTTTTCCAAAGTGCCGCAATTGCTAGAGACTTTCTGGGCCGTGGCTGCCGAGGATACGCACTTGATTCTTGCAGGGCAAAAAGAGGAGGCGCTGGCTTTTTTGATGGACAAGACCGTGCCGGCACGTACTGAACTGCTGGCGGCGCTGCGTGATGCCGTTAAACTGCAAGGCAGTGGCCTGCGTGATGAGCTGAGTGAAGTGGTGTCCGAGGCACAGCGCACGCTGGCGGTACTGGTGGTGCTGGCTGGCGTGTCGATTGTCGGGTTGGGATTTCTGTCATGGCATGTCGCTAAGGTGCTGCAACAGCGACTGGCGGTGTCCCGCGCGGTTGCCGAGCGCGTGCGTGATGGCGACCTGTCACTTGCGGTGCGAGATGATGCAATCGATGAATTCTCGCCGTTGCTGACGGCACTCAATGACATGCAACGCGCGCTGACAAAGGTGGTTTCGAATGTGCGCACCAACTCCGAAAACGTGGCCAGCGCCAGTGCCGACATCGCCCACGGCAGCCAGGCGCTCAGTGCGCGCACCGAGCAGCAGGCCAGTGCCTTGCAGCAGACCGCCGCCACCATGGAACAGTTGGGGGAGACGGTACGAACCAATGCCGACAGCGCGGTACAGGCCAGGCAACTTGCATTGGGTGCTTCGACCGTGGCGGCACGCGGCGGTGCAGTGATCGGGCAGGTCATTGTGACCATGCAGGAGATACAAGGTAGTGCCACACGCATCGCCGACATCATTGGCGTCATCGACGGTATCGCTTTCCAGACCAACATCCTGGCGCTGAATGCGGCAGTGGAAGCTGCACGTGCCGGAGAGCAGGGACGTGGCTTTGCCGTAGTTGCCAACGAGGTGCGCAACCTGGCCCAGCGTAGCGCGACGGCCGCGCACGAAATCAAGGAACTGATAGCCTCGTGTGTAAAGCAGGTTAGCAAGGGCAGCGCGCTGGTAGGCGAAGCTGGCGCTACGATGGATGAAATCGTCGCAGCTATCAACCGGGTGGTACATATCGCGACCGAGATTAGTGCCGCCAGCGCAGAACAGAGCAGCAGTGTCGGCCAGATAGGCCAGGCAGTGGCACAGATGGACCGAGTGACACAACAAAACGCCGCACTGGTGGATGAAAGTGCCGGGGCGGCCGCCAGCCTCAAAGGCCAAGCCGCGCAGTTGGTGATGGCGGTGGCGGTATTTAAGCAAGGAGCAGAGATTCTGTGAGACGCTATCTCGCTGCCCGCTTCATGGGCGTGATGGGGAATAACATCATTGCCGTTGCACTAGGCTGGCAGATGTATGAGCTGACTGCCAGCGGTTGGTATCTCGGCCTAGTTGGGCTAGTGCAGTTTGTGCCGGCGTTGCTACTGACCGTGCCGGCCGGTCTGCTGGTCGATTCCGTCGACCGACGCGTTGTGTTTTCTATCAGCCTGGCGTTGCAAGGTGCGGCGTCGGTGATGCTGGCCTGGGGCAGTCACGCTGGCTGGGCGGGTCCGGGTGCGATCCTGCTGGTATGCGTATTGATCGGCGTAGCACGATCATTGCAGTTGCCGGCACAGCAGGCCTTGATACCGGCGCTGGTCGCGGCATCAGGATTGCCGCAGGCATTGGCGATCAACGCTTCTGTCAACAAGCTGGCGATGGTCAGCGGGCCGGCCTTAGGCGGCTTTCTGTATGCGGGCGGCGCGGCGCTGGTGTACGGTGTGTGTGCGGTGGCGTTCTTGGTATCGGCCGTACTGGCAATGTTGATCTCCGCACCGATCGCCGCACGCAAGCGAGAGAGCCTTACCTGGAATGCGATGTTTGCAGGTATCGGTTTCATTCGCGACAATCCGGTGATACTCGGAGCGATGTCGCTCGATATGTTCGCCACCTTGCTGGGGGGCGGCATGCCGTTGCTACCGATGTTTGCTAAGGATATCCTGCATACCGGCGCCTGGGGACTGGGCCTGCTGCGCGCCGCGCCGGCAATCGGCGGTCTACTGATCACGGCGGTAATGACACGCTGGCCGCTGAAGCACAAAATCGGTAGGCGCATGTATGGTGCTGTGGTTGCCTACGGGCTGATCTCAATCGGCTTCGCCTTCTGCACCAGTCTGTGGGCGGCGCTGCTGGTACTTGCGCTGCTGGGGGCTGCCGATGTGGTCAGCACCGTGCTGCGTCACTCCGTGGTGCAGATCGAGACTGACGATGACTTGCGCGGTCGCGTGGGCGCGGTCCATGCCACCAGCATTGTCGCCAGCAATCAGCTCGGACAATTCCGCGCCGGCGTGATGGCAGAGTGGCTCGGGCCAGTTGGGGCCTTAATGGCCGGCGGTATGGCGACCATACTGGTTGCCGCATGGTGGACACGCCTGTTTCCCGATCTGCTGCACCGTGACCGGCTGTTCCGGTCTACAATTCCCGTTCACATTGGAGCAAAATAATGAAGCACTTTCTGGGTGCCGTTTTGATGATTTTGTCCGCCGGTCTGGCGCAGGCAGACCTGGTATACGTGGGCTCACAAGGAAATCAGTTACACGCGCTGCACTTTGACGTAGACAGTGGCAAGCTAAGCGCCATCGGTGCGGTTGCCGAAGGCTTGCGTCCCACATGGACGGTGGCGCATCCTCAGTTGCCGGTGTTGTATGCGGTAGATGACGACAGTGCGCGTCCCGGCAGTGTTACAGCGTTCTCGGTGAACCGGGCCAACGGCTCACTGAGCAAGATGAATGTCGCCCCCTCTGGAGGTAACGGTGCAACGTACTTGTGGCTAGATGTGCCGTCACGCACGCTGCTGGCCGCTAACTTCGCTAGCGGTTCGGCGTCGAGCATTGCGGTGCGGCCAGACGGTAGCCTGGGATCACTGGTATCCACTATCCAGGCCACCGGCTCGGGACCGCATCGCAGGCAGGCCGGTCCGCATGCGCATAGCGCGGCGGTTGATCTGTCCGGGCGGTATGCGCTAGTGCCAGACATGGGCGCGGACCGGGTGTTCATCTACGCGCTGGACCGCTCAACGCACGCGCTGTCCGCATTACCCTCACCGGTTGGTGCCAGTCGCGCTTATGTGGCTCAACCCGGTAGCGGTCCGCGACATCTGGTGTTTAGCCGTGACGGCCAATTTGTCTGGCTGCTGAATGAACTGACGGCAGAAGTCACTACGCTGCGCTGGGATGCCCAGCGAGAACAGCTGACAGATGTGCAAACACAAGCTATTAGCAGCGCGGCATTTACCGGTACGCGCAGCGGTGCAGAGATACTGCTAAGCCCCGATGGACGCTTTGTCTACGTCGAAGATCGCGGCGAGCGCACACTTGTGGCATATCGCGTGAATGCCGACACCGGCGAACTTGACTTCGTCCAGCGTATCGCTTCCGGAGGTGAGGTTCCATGGGGTATGGCGATACACGCCTCCGGACGCTGGCTGCTGGTCGCACATCAACGCAGCAATATCGTCAACGTCTTTAGTATTGATCCCGCTACCGGCGTGCTGGCCAATACTGGTGAGTCCGCCACAGCGCCCGCAGCGGTCAGCATTACTTTTTTTTCTGATGCACAGTAGTTAATAACGCCAGTCGTAAATTCCGTCAGCGCTTGTGGCACTATCGGATACGACAGAGTATGAGCCGTCGGGGAAATTGTTGGGATAACTCCTCGATGGAACGGCTGTTCCGCGGCTTCAAAACGGAATGGCTGCCGTCCACCGGTTACATGACGGCGCAGGAAGCACGGCGGGACATCAGCCACTACCCAGTGCACCGGAATAGCTGGATACGACCACATCAGTTCAATGAGGGATTGGCACCGGCCGTCACCGAAGAAAAACTTAACGTAGTGTCCGGAATGGGTTGACCACTACAGTCGCAATGGTTTTGCGATGAGGGCTTTCTGGAATTCTTGGAGCAATAGAAATCTAATGACTAAAGGAATCGAAAAGCACTTTACCGCACTGTGGAAACGTGCTCAACAGGCATCCTACCTAGATTCATTAACAGCGGATGAGCTGCGAGTATGGGCCACACAACGTGGCTTGCGTGTTGAGACACTGGAGGAGCGCAATGTGGGACTTTTCTCGCCGACGCGATGCTTGGTACTCTGCGTTGAAGGTCACAAAGGGTGTATTCCATTGGTTTCTTCGAGCGGAGACCCTGACTGGAAACTTAGACGAGAGTGGGCGGATCGTAAAGCGGCGCTGTGGGATAAGATGGAATGGTTTTCACCCCTTTGGATACCAAACGGTGAGGTCAGTAAGATTCTGAAAGATGCTGAAGGCGGCGACCGAAAGCGTGCGATCGAACTGTTCAATTACCATACGTCGACGCTCTACACTCTTGCATTTCAGGCCGTTTGCATAGCCCAATTCTTTCCGAAATCGCGGTGTTTGCGTGATTTTGAACCTCTTGCGCGCGAGGCATACTTAGCGTTCTACAGCGGCTACCGTGCGGCCAGTATTGCCTCCCTCATTCCTGCGATTGAGGGGGCAATTGACCGTATCATCGCCGACGACCGTTCTGATATTCAAATACCGCATAAGGTCAACCATGCGGTGGAACGCGCAATTGACCGCGCTATCGGACAACACTACGAAGGCAATTGGATGCCACCAGAATACCTAACTCGCGAATATTTGTTTGCCCTTGATGAGCGTGTTTACTGTTTAGAGACCTTCCGGCGCTGGCTGAACAATCACTTCTTTAGAAGGATTCCCGAGTACGAAGGCGTTACTTGGCTTAACCGCCACATGTTCGCCCACGCAGGCTCGTCGGAGTGGCAACAGTCTTCTAACTTCGTGCGGCTGATCATCGCGCTAGCCACACTGGGTGTTGTGGATTCCTGGCATCACGGTTCATATGATATACCGTTGATGTTTCCGGCAATGAACGACGACAGTAAGCTTTTACATCAGCAAGCTATCATTAGAGCACAAGCACAAAGCGTAGTTATCCAGTTGGAGGAAAAGAATTTTCATGACAACGGTCGCCGCGTGCCTGTGTTACCAACAGACGATGGCGTCACATTGCGTCTGGCCCGACTTACTGAGGACTGCATGACAGATTTGGTAAGACCGCTCCGCGATGCCGGCTGGCAGGTCGAGGTAGGTATTCCTCAAGAAGACGGAGAGTTCATGAGCGTCACTGCAATAGATGGCGATGAGCGCATCCAGGTGGGATTTCTCTACAGCTGCGCCACGGATTGTTCGTTTGCTCGATGAATTGACCCACTCAGTTTGACCCGCCTTCCACTGCCTGGCAAACGCTGCCACGCGGTCATACGACCCTTCGTAACCCAGTTCTTTCAGGTCCGCGTGGATCTGTTTCAAACTGCGCCGCTGCTTGCGCGGCTTGCTTGCTTCGGCCTTGAGCCATCCTGATAATTGCAGAGAGTATTTGTCTAGCCCGCTCGCTATACGCCGCTCGGCATAGCTGGGCTCAGTCATTTCCGATCGTAGATAACGTCGGACGGTATTGCGCGAGATGCCGAGGCGTCGGGCAATCTTCCGTAGGGGAATCTGGTCACGAATGTGCCAGCGTCGAATTATGCCTAGTAAAGCCACGTCGATCACTCCGTTCTCCTGCCGATGAGACAGGTCGAATTGTGCTCTTCACGTGTGTCAGTTTCAGTTGCAAATTACTGGGGAAAGTGGGTCAATTTTCGGTGCAAATCAACATGCGGATATATAGCTCTGCTCAACACCAAGTTTCAGAGCGAAATCGACTTGTTTCAGACCACACGCGGTGCGTAATTCCTTCATCAAAATTGAAAACGGGCTCATAGCAATTCACTGCCTTTAATAGAACCTGCAATCGCAGTATAGGTGCGCGACTGAGGGTTTGCAAAATATTTTTACTGAGAAAATTCGGAAATTGTCGGAAAAATTCAGCAATTCCGACAATTGTCGGAATTTATGATGGTTTTAAGTGTTTGATTATTAAGATGCTCTGTTCAAGTTTATATTCCGTGTTCAAGTTTATATTCCGTGTTCAAGGTTTTATTCCCGAGTGCCACCAATGGCCTGCTTGACTGTCAGTAGTCTTGCGCTTATATTAATGACTTACGAGTAAGTTACTTTTCACGACACCCATGCAAGCCCCTCAAGACACCAAGCCACGCTGGGAGCGGCGCAAGGATGCGCGGCCGCAAGAATTGCTGGCGGCGGCGCTGGAGCAATTCGTCGAGCGCGGCTATGCCGCCACGCGGCTGGAGGATGTCGCCAAGCACGCCGGCGTCTCCAAAGGGACGCTGTATTTGTATTTTGCCAACAAAGAAGAACTGTTCAAGGCCGTGGTGCGCGCCAATATCGTTGCCACCATCGGCGAGGCGGAGCAGGACGCGGCCAGTCACGACGGTCCCAGCGGCGAGCTGCTGGGCGCGCTGATGCTGCGCTGGTGGCGCGAAATCTGCGCTACACCGCTTGGCGGCATCACCAAGCTGATGTTCGCCGAAGGGAATAACTTTCCCGAGCTGGCGCAGTTCTACAACGATGAGGTGGTGGCGCGCGGCAGCAATCTGTTTATCCGCGTGCTCAGCCGTGGCATCGAGCGCGGCGAGTTCCAGCCGGTCGACCCCGTCATCATGACACGGGTGCTGATTGCCCCGGTGCTGATGCTGATGATGTGGACCCACTCCTTCATGCCCACCTGCGACATGCCCGATATCCCGCCGGAAGCCTTCATGGAAACGCTGATCAGCACCACCTTGCGTGGTTTGAAAGCCGATCCGCCGTGAAGCGTTTTTCCGTCCAACTTGCCTTTTTCGCAGTTTCACCCCCCTTAAACTGCAGACTGTCGCAATTTCCCGCGATCCGGCCGTCTAATCGTTAATATGTGCCTCCATGCCAGTTCAACGATAAAATGACGGATTATTTAATCCCGACATGAGTCATAAGATGAATATCGAACAAGCCCGCTTCAACATGATCGAACAGCAAATCCGCCCTTGGGACGTCCTGGACGCCGAGGTTCTGGAACTGCTGCACGTAGTTAAACGTGAGAATTTCGTGCCTGCCGCGCACAAGGCGCTGGCGTTTGCCGACATTGAAGTCCCGCTGCCGGGCGGCGAAGCGATGCTGGCGCCGAAGATCGAAGCCCGCCTGCTGCAGGACCTTGGCCTGAAAAAACATGAATCCGTGCTGGAAATCGGCACCGGTTCGGGCTACCTGACGGCGCTGCTGGCGCACAAGGCGCGTCATGTGACCACGGTGGAAATCTCGCCGGAACTGAAGGCGCTGGCCGAGAAAAACCTGGCCGACAACGGCGTCAGCAATGTCAGCGTTGAGCTGGGCAATGGCGCGCAAGGCTGGACCACTGGCGCACCATGGGATGTGATCGTGGTGGGCGGTTCGCTGCCGGTGCTGCCGGAAGCGTTGTTGCAACAATTGAAAGTGGGCGGCCGTCTGGCGGTCATCATCGGCCAGGCACCGGCGATGAAGGCACAGCTGGTTACCCGCACCGGCGACGCCGGCTACGACACCCGCACGCTGTTCGAAACCAACGTCAAGCCGTTGGCGTCGGCGGTGGAACCGTCGAAGTTCAAGTTTTAAGCGGGCCGGCGATGCAGCAGATTACCGCGCTGGAGCTGGCCGACTGGCTGGCCGACGAGGCGCGTCCCAACCCGGTGTTGCTGGACGTGCGTGAAAACTGGGAGTTCGAGACCTGCCGCATCGACGGTTCGGTCCAGATCCCGATGAATACCATACCAGCGCGCATTGACGATCTGGATGAGGATGCGGCCATCGTCTGCATCTGCCATCACGGTGCGCGCAGTATGCAGGTGGCTGCCTTCCTGGAGCGTAATGGCTTCGGCAAGATGATCAACCTGACCGGCGGCATCCACGCCTGGGCGCTGCAAGTCGATAGCACGATGGCCAAGTACTGATGGCCGGCGCGCTGGTCGGCCGGCGCAGAGGCGAGTGTTTTTGATTTGTTCAACTTTTTTGATGACTCCAACGGAGATTGCAATGCAGAGACCCCTTATCGCCGTGCTGATCACCAGCGCCTTCTTGACGCTCAATGCACAGGCGGCCGACCTGATCCAGGTGTACCAGCAAGCACTGGCCAATGACGCGACTTACGCCAGCGCGCGTTCGTCGCTGGCTGCTGGCCAGGAACGCATCACTCAGGGGCGCTCGGTTCTGCTGCCGGTAATTGCCGCCAGTGGCAGCAGCACCCGCAACTCCGGCGACGCGACATCGGCCGAGTTCCTGACCGGGAACATGATCAAGAACGACGTCCGCAACCACGCCAACACCTACACTGTGTCGCTGTCGCAGCCGCTGTTCAACTGGGCCGCGTGGGAAACCTACCAGCAGAGCAAGCTGTCGCAGGCCACCGCCGAGGCGACTTTCTCGCAGGCGCAGCAGGACCTGATCTTGCGCGTCGCGCAAGCCTACTTCGACGTGCTGACTGCGCAGGATAATCTGACCTCGACCCAGGCGCAGAAAGTGGCGACCACCGAACAGCTGGCATCGGCCAAGCGCAACTTTGAAGTCGGCACCCAGACCATCACCGACACCCACGAGGCGCAAGCCGCGTACGACCTGGTGGTGGCGCAGGAATTCGCCGCCATCAATGACCTGGAAAACCGGCGTACCGCGCTGCAGGTGGTGATTGGCCAGACGCCGGCCACGCTGGCGCCGCTGCGCACCGGCGTCACCATCGCGCCGCCATCGCCGGCTACGGCGGAGCCGTGGATCACTTCGGCCGAATCGCAGAACTATTCGGTGGTGGCAGCTGGCCTGAATGTGGAAATCGCCAAGCGCGAGATCAAGCGCAACCGCGCCGGCCACCTGCCGACCGCCAACCTGGTCGCCAGCAGCTCGCATAACAGCGTGACCGGCGGCGGCAGCACGGTCAACAACAACGCCATCGGCGTCAGCTGGAATATTCCGATCTTCAACGGCTTTGCGATCACCAGCAAGGTGCGCGAAACCATCGCGCTGGAAGACAAGGCGCGCAACGATCTGGAAGCGACCCGCCGCGCCGCCGCGCAAAATGCGCGTCAGGCCTTCCTGGGCATGAACAGCGGCCTGGCGCAGGTCAAGGCGCTGGAAGCGGCGGAGGTGTCGAGCAAGTCGTCGCTGGAATCGAACAAGCTGGGCTACCAGGTCGGCGTGCGTATCAATATCGACGTGCTGAATGCGCAGAAGCTGCTGTATTCGACCCAGAAGGATCTGTCGAAAGCCCGCTACGACACCATCATGAACGGCCTGCGCCTGAAGTCGGCGGCCGGCTCGCTGAAGGAAGAAGACCTGGCGCCGATCAACGCGCTGTTGCAGCACTAAGCAGATGCCGGCCTCAGCGCCGGCATTTTTTTCGGCTCAATTATTAGTTAAAACTGCATAGTCATAGCAATTTACGTGGATTTATTTCATTTGTTATTCAGCGGATACTGTACTCATTCGCAAACAACCAAGGAGTAGGCCATGAAACAAGTTGCCATTGTTACCGGCGCATCGCGCGGCATCGGCGCCGCCATCGCACAACGCCTGGCGCGGGATGGTTACGCCGTGGTGGTCAACTACGCCGGCAATGCGGCCGAGGCGGCCAAGGTGGTGGACGCCATCACCGCCGCCGGCGGCAGCGCCATCGCGCTGCAGGCTGACGTGTCCGAGGCCGCCGCCGTGCGCGGCCTGTTCGATCAGACCATCGCCCAGCTGGGCCGGGTGGACGTGCTGGTCAACAACGCCGGCATCATGCCGCCACAGCTGCCGCACCTGGCGGCCACCGACGACGCCACCTTCGACCGCCTGATCGCGGTCAACCTGAAGGGCAGCTTCAACACCATGCGCGAGGCGGCGACGCGGCTGGAGCAGGGCGGCCGCATCATCAACTTCTCGACCAGCCTGGTCGCCACGCGCCTGCCCGGCTATGCGGTGTATACCGCCACCAAGGCCGGCGTGGAAGCGCTGACCAACATCCTCGCCAAGGAACTGCGCGGCAAAGGCATTACCGTCAACGCCGTCGCGCCGGGGCCGACCGCCACCGCGCTGTTCCTGGATGGCAAAACGCCGGAAACCATCGACCGCCTGGCCAAGATGCCGCCGCTGGAGCGGCTGGGCGAACCGGAAGATATCGCCAACGCCGTGTCTTTCCTGGCCAGCAAGGATGGCGGATGGATCAACGGCCAGACGCTGCGCGCCAATGGGGGGATGGTGTAAGGCGCGTTGGACTAAACCTTACTGAGAAGGTAGTATGCGGGGCTGTCAAGGTTATTAAATAGTTAAACTTAAATGCCAAGCTCCGAAAAAACAGGTTTAAGCAACCAGCAGTGGATGGCGCTGGCCGGCGGTTTCGCCGTGCTGGCGCTGCTGGTCATGATGTGGCGCTGGGGCGGCACGGTCGAGGACTCGCAAGCGTATTTCGATACCGCCCGTTATCTGCGCGGCGAAGTGCCGGCCAGCGAATTGCGCGCGCCATTTCCTTACAGGCTGCTGGCGCCAGCCGTGGCGGCCGCGATTCCCGGCGATACCCGCCAAAGTTTCGCGTTGCTGAACTGGCTTTGCATCAGCGCCAGCGCGATCATGATGGCATTGACGGTGTTGCGGGTTGGCGCCAGCCGTAAGGCTGCTGTGATCGCTGGACTGATGATGATTGTCTCGGTGCCTACCTACTGGTACGCGCCCTACCTGCTGACTGACCCCGCCTCGATCTGCGCGCGCGCCGCGTTTGTGCTGGCGGTGTTGAGCGGCCAGCCCTGGCTGGCGGCGCTGGCAGGCGTGACGGCTTCTGCCGTGCGCGAAGAAAATATCCTGCTGCTGGTGTGGCTGCTGGCCATGCGCCGCATCAGCATTCCTGCCGGACTGGCCGCGCTGGCGCTGGCTGGCGCGTGGATGGTTGCGGTGCGCTGGTGGCTGATCCCCGGCCTGCCTGGCTATGTCTGGGCGCCCAGCATCCACACGGTGCTGACCGCGCTGCAAGATGTGCGTTCGCTGGCATCGCTGGCGACGGCGGTGGGGCTGGTGTTGCCGCTGGCGCTGCTGGGCATGCGCGCTGCGGCCCCGGATACGCCGGCGGCGGCACTGCGGCCGCTGAAATCTTTACTGCTGCTGATGGTGCTACCGCCGCTGTACGCAGCACTGTGCGTGCGGGTTGACGGTCGCGCCATCTGGGGCCTGTACCCGATGCTGGCGCCATTTGCCGCCATTTATTGCGCCAGCCTGTTGCCGCGCCGTCAGGTATGAGCACGGCCGAGGCCTAGCAAGCGCTGCGGCCACGCCATCAGCAGGCACGCCATGCGCCAGTCTCTGCTGGCGTTTGCGGTGTGATGGTTTAGAGGCCAGCGCCAGCGCCGTCAAAGCTGCGTTCGATCAATTCGATCTTGTAGCCGTCCGGATCGGTGACGAAGGCGATGACGGTGCTGCCGCCCTTGACCGGGCCCGGCTCGCGCGTAACGGCGCCGCCATTGGCCTTGACTGCGGCGGCCGCGCTGTAAATATCGTCCGCCGAAATCGCGATGTGGCCATAGGCGTTGCCCATGTCGTAGCTGGTGGTGCCGTAGTTGTAGGTCAGCTCCAGCTCGGCGTGCTCGGGGTTGGCGCCGTAGCCGAGGAAGGCCAGCGTGTACTGGTACTCCGGGTTGTCGCTGGTGCGCAGCAGCTTCATGCCCAGTACATTGGTGTAAAAGTCGATGGAACGCTGCAGGTCGCCGACCCGCAGCATGGTGTGCAAAATGCGCATGGTAAATCCTTGTAGGTGAAAGCCAAGGCAAGGATTTTATCAGCGGCTGGCGGTTTTCGCCGGCGCAGCAGTGGTTGGCGCTACCCGCCAGATGATGTTGCCGACGTCGTCGGCAACCAGCAGCGCGCCTTGCTTGTCGACCGCTACGCCGACCGGACGGCCGCGCGCCTTGCCTTCCTTGTCGAGGAAGCCGCTGAGGAAGTCCTGCGGCGGGCCGGATGGCTTGCCGTTGCTGAACGGGATGAACACCACTTTGTAGCCGCTGTGCGGCTTGCGGTTCCATGAACCATGCTGGCCGATGAACACGCCGCCCTGGTAAGCCTGCGGGAACAGCTTGCCGTTGTAGAAGGCCAGCCCCAGTGATGCCGTGTGGCCGCCCAGCGCGTAGTCGGGCACGATGGCCTTGGCCACCAGTTCCGGCTTCTGTGGCTTGACGCGCGTGTCGACGTGCTGGCCGAAGTAGCTGTATGGCCAGCCGTAGAAGCCGCCTTCCTTCACCGAAGTCATGTAGTCAGGCACCAGGTCGTTGCCCAGTTCATCGCGCTCGTTGACGGCGGTCCACAGCGTGTTGGTTTGCGGCTCGAAGTCCATGCCGTTGGGATTGCGCAAGCCGGTGGCGAACAGCGCCGATTTATTGCTGGCGATGTCCAGCCGCCAGATGGCGGCGCGGCCCTGTTCAGCCTCGATACCGTTTTCGGCGACGTTGCTGTTCGAGCCGACCGTTACGTACAGATATTTGCCGTCCGGGCTGGCGACCAGATTTTTGGTCCAGTGGTGGTTGATGGTGCCAGCCGGCAGGTCCATCACCTTGACGCCGGCCGTGGTGATGCTGGTAGCGCCTTCCTGATACGGGAAGCGCACCACGGCGTCGGTGTTGGCGACATACAGATTGTTGCCCACCAGCGCCATGCCGAACGGCGAGTTCAGCCCTTTCAGGAATACGCTGCGGCTTTGCGCGCCGCCCTTGCCATCGACGCCGCGCAGCAGCGTGATGCGGTTGGCCGGTGCGCTGACCGCGCCGGCTTTCTTCTGCATATGCTTCATCACCGCGCCCTTGATGCCCTTGCTGTCGTCCGGCTTGGGCGGGGCGTTGGTTTCCGCCACCAGCACGTCGCCGTTGGGCAGCGTGTAGACCCAGCGCGGATGGTCGAGATCGCGCGCATAGGCGCTGACGCTGAAGCCGGCCGCTGGCGCTGGCTGCTCCTGCGCCGACGACCATGGCGCGGCCGGCGCCACATTCACCGTTGGCACCAGCTTGCGGTCCGGCTCCGGCAGTTGCGGTTGCGGACCGAAGCCGACCGGGTAGGACTGCGCCAGGGCCAGCGGCGGCAGTATGGTGGCGCTGATCAGCAGCGTCAGGGCGGACAGGGCAGGGGCGTGGGCGGTAGGCTGGCGCATGAAGTTGAACTCCTTGTCGTGGTCGCGGTTTAGTCGCGCTTGGTGTGTGGTTGCGGTTCTGCCTTGGCGTTGTCGCGTGGTTTCTGGACGCCGCGCTGGTTGTGCAGGTCGGTGTCCACCAGGCCGGCGTCGATGTCGCTGGCGGCCTGGCGGATGATGCTGTGCTGCTTGTTACCGTTGCCGTCTGGCGACTCGTCGCGCTCGTGCGGCATGCGTTTGACGCCGTCGTCTTTGACTTTGGCGTCGGTATTGACGTGTTGATCTTTCATGGCTGCCTCCGTGGCGTTGTCATAAGGCCATCTTAACTAGTTGGTTTTACGTCAGTCGCCACATTGAATTTTGACAATATTGCCGGGAAGTCGTTTATGATTTAGACCACTTCTTGATCGGGATAGATGCATGAGCACTGCTGTCGTCGCGCCGGAAAACTGCGCCAACTGTGAAGCGCCGCTGAGCGGCCATTTCTGTTCCAACTGCGGTCAGGAGGCGGTGCTGCATCACGCCAGCACGCGCGAGTTCCTGCATGAATTCGTTGGCCACTATGTGGCGCTGGAGGGCAAGCTGTGGGGTTCGCTGGTGCGGCTGATGTTCCGTCCGGGCCTGCTGACCAATGAATACATGCGCGGCCGCCGGGTGCGCTTTGTACAGCCGCTGCGGCTGTACCTGTCGTTCAGCCTGCTGTTCTTCGTGCTGGTGAAATTCAGCGGCCACTCGACCAGCGAGGACGATCTTGATCAGGTGGAAGCACCGGCCGCCCAGGTGTCGGTGCTGAAGCAGGCCAGCAAGAAAATCGACCCGGAGGCTGCGGAAAGCGCCGCCGCCGCCGAGGCCGCGATAGCCCGGATGCAGCGCGAACAAAAGTCCAGTGTCAACGCGCATCCAGCGCCTGCCGCGCCGGCGCCGGCGGCGCCGGACAGTGTCGTCGAACCCGACGTCAAGGACAACTCACAGCGCAGGATGGCCAACGACCAGGTTGACCACTGGCTGGCCGATCGCGGCCTGGACACACTGCGCCACAAGTGGAGCGCAATCAGCCATATGTCGAACGAGCAGCAGAAAGCGGCGCTGGAGACCGGCTTTTACCGCTATGCGCCGTACGCGATTTTCTGCCTGATGCCGTTCTTCGCGCTATATCTGAAAGTGCTTTACCTCGGTTCCGGCCGGCGTTTCGGCGAGCATGTGCTGTTCGCGCTGCATACCAACGCCTTCGCCTTCCTGATATTCACGCTGATGCTGGTGATCCCGGTCGGCTTCATCGATTTTCTGCTGTGGTGCTGGCTGCTGGGCTATCTGCCATGGGCGATGCGGCGCGTGTATCACAGCAGCCGTGGCGGCACCTTCATGCGCTGGGCGGTGCTGATGTTCTTCTACAGTATCTCGGTGGCCGTGGCGCTGAGCTTCGCCGCCGCGCTGGGCGTGATCACCGCCCACTAGGGCGACGCTTGCATTAAATACTGTTTAAATGTACAGTGGCAAGGCCGGTAGGTGATGGCATGCGGCGGGTTTATGAGTTACCCTGCTGCGTGTTCCCGCCCCTAGCCTAAAGCCGAGATTTTTATGACCGCCACGCACGCTGTTTTTCACACTATCGCACTGGTCGTGCGCCCGAATACCGACGGCATCGCCGAGTCGGTTGGCAGCGTGGTCGATTTCCTCACCCAGCGCGGCTGCGAGGTAGTGTTTGAAGAGCAGACCGCCGCCCACCTGGGCATGCAGCTGGACGATGCGCGGGTGCTGAGCGCGGCAGCCATCGGCGCCGAATGCGACGCCGCCATCATCATGGGCGGCGACGGCACCATGCTCGGCATTGCGCGCCAGCTGGCACCGTTCGATGTGCCGCTGATCGGTATCAACCAGGGCCGGCTCGGCTTCATGACCGATATTCCATCCGATGGCATGCTGGATGTGCTGGAACGCATCCTCGGCGGCAGCTTCAAGGCCGAGCGCCGCACGCTGCTGGAAGGGCGGGTGGTGCGCGCCGGCCAGACCATCCACGTCGGCATGGCGGTCAACGATGTGGTGGTGTCGCGCGGTACCGGCGCCGGTATGGCCGAGCTGCGCGTCGACGTCGACGGCCAGTTCATGTACAACCAGCGCTCCGACGGCCTGATCATCTCCACCCCGACCGGCTCCACCGCCTACGCGCTGTCGGCTGGCGGACCGCTGCTGCATCCGTCGCTGGGCGGCATCGTGCTGGTGCCGATTGCGCCGCACGCGCTGTCCAACCGGCCGATCGTGCTGCCGGAATCCAGCGAGATCATTATTGAAATCGTGCGCGGGCGCGACATCAGCGTCAACTTCGATATGCAAACCTTTGCCAGCCTGCAGTCCCAGGACCGGATCGTGATCCAGCGCTCGCCGCATGCGATCACCTTCCTGCACCCGGACGGCTGGAGCTACTACCACACCTTGCGTGAAAAACTGCACTGGAACGAGTATCCGTCCGGTGAGGGCAAGCTCAATTAACCACCCACCAGGCCTCCATGCTGCGTACCCTGTCCATCCGTGATTTCGTTATTGTCGAGTCGATCGAACTGGAATTTTCCGCCGGTTTCACTGTGTTCACCGGCGAGACCGGGGCCGGCAAGTCGATCCTGATCGATGCGCTGACGCTGGCGCTGGGCGGACGCGGCGACGCCAGCGTGGTGCGCGAAGGTGCGGCCAAGGCAGACATCACGGCGGACTTCGCGGTCAGCGCGCAGGCGCGCGCCTGGCTGGTGGCGCATGAATTCGCGGTCGAGGAAGATGGCGCGCTGCTGCGCCGGGTGATCGACAACGCCGGCCGCAGCAAGGCCTATATCAACGGCGTGGCGGCGACGGCGGCGCAGTTGCGCGAGCTGGGCGATCTGCTGGTGGATATTCACGGCCAGCACGCGCACCAGTCGCTGATGAAGACCGAGGCGCAGCGCGACCTGCTGGATGGCCAGGCCGGCGCGGATGCCCAGGCGCGCGCGGTGGCGGCGGCCTACAAGGCGTGGCGCGCACTGTCCAGGCAGCTGGAGGAGTTTGAAACCAATGCGGCCAATGTGCTCTACGAGCGCGAGCGGCTGGAGTGGCAGGTCAACGAGCTGGAAAAGCTGGCGGTCAAGCCGGGCGAATGGCTGGAGGTCAGCAACGAACAAAGCCGCTTGTCGCACGCAGCCAGTTTGCTGGAAGGCGCGCAGGAAGCGCTGGCGGTGATTTCGGAGGCGGAGGATCATCCGATTCTGTCGCAGCTGTCGTCGCTGAACCAGAAGCTGGGCAAGCTGGCGGATATCGATAGCGGCTTGCAGCCGATTGTCGATCTGATCGAACCGGCGCGCATCCAGTTGCAGGAGGCGGTGTATGCGCTCAACGATTATCTGGACCGGGTTGATCTCGACCCGTCGCGGCTGCGCACGGTGGAAGCGCGCATGGATGCGATCCATTCGGCGTCTCGCAAGTTCCGCGTGCCGGAGGAGCAGTTGCACGAGGAGCACGCCAGGCTGGCCACGCGCCTGTCGCAGCTGGCCGACGCCACCGATCTGGAGGGTTTGCGCAAGCAGGAGGAGAAGCTGAAGGCTGCCTACCTGGCCGAGGCGGGCAAGCTGTCCGCCACGCGCGTGCAAGCGGCTGCCGCGCTGGGCGATGCGGTCACCAAGGCGATGCAGGAACTGAATATGACGGGCGGCCGCTTCGAGGTCGCATTGCATGCCTGCGAGCCGGCGGCGTATGGCGTCGAGCAGGTGGAATTCCTGGTGGCTGGCCATGCCGGCGTAGCGGCGCGACCGCTGGCCAAGGTCGCCTCGGGCGGCGAGCTGGCGCGGATTTCGCTGGCGATCTCGGTGATCACTTCCAACGCCACCACGGTGCCGACCTTGATCTTCGACGAGGTCGACAGCGGCATCGGCGGCGGCGTGGCGGAAGTGGTGGGGCGTTTGCTGCGCCGTCTCGGCCAGGAGCGCCAGGTGCTGTGCGTGACCCACTTGCCGCAGGTGGCCAGCCAGGCCGGCCAGCACTTCCAGGTGGCCAAGGGCACGCTGGACAATGGCAAGACCGCCTCGCGCATCGACGTGCTGGATGCCAAGTCGCGGGTGGAGGAAATCGCCCGCATGCTGGGCGGCCTGGAAATCACCGCCACCACCCGCAAACACGCCCGCGAACTGCTGGCTTCCTGATATAGCTCGGTTCAAGACCGGAAAATTGGACGATTCTTATCCATTGCGGCCTGCGCTGCAGGCCGGCCTGTTGATTAAAATAGTAAGATAGCGGCTTACGGTAAAACCTAAGCCCTACATGACCTTCCAAAAAGAACCACCGCACAAGCACGGCGCCACCGGCCGCAGCGCCATCGTCCTGGTCAACCTGGGCACGCCGGACGCACCGACACGCTCCGCAGTCCGCCGCTACCTGAAAGAATTCCTGTCCGACCCGCGCGTGGTCGAGATTCCGCGCGCCGTCTGGTGGTTCATCCTGAACCTGATCATCCTGCCGTTCCGCTCCGGCCAGTCGGCCAAGAAATACGCGTCGATCTGGACCCGTGAAGGCTCGCCGCTGCGCACCCATACCGCCGCTCAGGCGCTGGGCCTGCGCGCCGCCCTCGGCGAACGCGGCCACGAAGACCTGACCGTCGCCATGGCCATGCGCTACGGTTCACCGTCGCTGCCTGAAGTGCTGGACAAGCTGAAAGCCGACGGCGCCGGCCGCATCCTGCTGCTGCCCGCCTATCCGCAATATTCCGGCACCACCACCGGTTCGATCTACGACGCCGTGTTCCAGCACTACGGCAGCGTGCGCAACATCCCGGAACTGCGCTTCGTGCGCAACTACCACGACCACGAAGGCTATATCCGCGCCTTGCAGCAGTCGGTGCTGAATCACTGGGAGCAGCACGGCAAGCCGGAAAAGCTGGTGATGTCCTTCCACGGCGTGCCCAAGCGCACGCTGATGCTGGGCGACCCCTACCACTGCGAATGCCTGAAGACCGCGCGCCTGCTGGCCGCCGCCCTCAAACTGGCGCCGGAACAGTACCTCGTCACCTTCCAGTCGCGCTTCGGCAAGGCTGAATGGCTGCAGCCGTACACCGCGCCGAGCGTGGCGCAGCTGGCGCGCGACGGCGTGCGCAAGCTGGACGTGATCTGCCCCGGCTTTATCAGCGACTGCCTGGAGACGCTGGAAGAAATCGCCATGGAGGTGCGCCACGATTTCGAAAGCAATGGCGGCAAAGAGTTCCATTACATCCCGTGCCTGAACGACTCGCCGGCCTGGATCGCCGCGCTGGCGGAAATCGGCGAACAGCACATCATCGGCTGGCCCACCCAGCTGCCGCCGGCAGAGCGCGAACTGCTGAAAAAACAGGCGGAAGCCGGCCGCGCAGCCGCGCTGGCGCTGGGCGCCGCCGACTGAAAAGCAACAATCCCGCCACATCCACACCGTCACCCGATAATCAGCACTTGCGGGTGACGAGTGCCAGCCTGTTAAAATAGCCGCCTGATGCAAGCTTAACGTTGTCGAAATGGCAGGCAAGAAAACCCTTGAAAACGTAGGTTATTGCCCCATTTGCTGCTACAGCGGTAACAAAAGTAATGTCAAACAAATACGATTGTAGGAGTCTCTAGATGCAAGATCAGGAAAATCAAGCCGTACCACCTAATCCAGAGGCGGCTGAAGCCGCTGCGTCGGCCCCACCATCGACCCCGGAAGCAGGCCTGTCTCCACTGGAGCAGCAACTGGCCGACACCGAAGCCAAACTGGCTGAAATGCACGATGCTTTCATGCGCGCCAAAGCCGACGGTGAAAACATCCGCCGCCGCGCCCAGGAAGATGTCGCCAAGGCGCATAAATTCGCCGTGGAGAGCTTTGCCGAAGCCATGGTGCCGGTCAAGGACAGCCTGGAAATGGCGCTGAAAGTTGAGGCGCCAACGGTCGAATCGCTGAAGGAAGGCGTCGAAATGACGCTGAAGCAACTGTCCTCGGCCTTTGAACGCAACCGCCTGATCGCCATCGAACCGGCGCAAGGCGAGAAGCTGGACCCGAACAAGCACCAGGCAGTTGCCGTAGTGCCGGCCGAGCAGGAAGCCAACACGGTCGTCTCGGTGCTGCAAAAAGGCTATATGATCGCCGACCGCCTGCTGCGTCCGGCCATCGTCACCGCAGCGCAGGCTAAATAAAATTTTAAGCTCTTGAAAAGACAGAGCTTTTCCACATATTAGTACCATCTGAACTTTAGCAAATTAAGGAAGAAAATCATGGGTAGAATTATCGGTATCGATCTGGGAACCACGAATTCCTGCGTTTCCGTCATGGAAAACGGTCAGCCAAAGGTAATCGAAAACGCCGAAGGCGCACGTACGACGCCATCGATCATTGCTTACCAAGAAGATGGTGAAATCCTGGTGGGCGCGCCGGCAAAACGCCAGGCCGTGACCAATCCTAAAAACACCCTGTTCGCTGTGAAACGCCTGATCGGTCGTAAATTCGACGAGAAGGAAGTGCAGAAGGACATCGGCCTGATGCCTTACACGATCACCAAAGCCGACAACGGCGATGCGTGGATCGGCGTGCGCGACAAGAAACTGGCCCCGCCACAAATCTCGGCGGAAGTGCTGCGCAAGATGAAGAAAACCGCCGAAGACTACCTGGGTGAAGAAGTCACCGAGGCCGTCATCACCGTACCGGCCTACTTCAACGACTCGCAGCGTCAGGCGACCAAGGACGCCGGCCGTATCGCTGGCCTGGACGTCAAACGCATCATCAACGAACCTACCGCAGCTGCGCTGGCGTTCGGCCTGGACAAGACCGAAAAGGGCGACCGCAAGATCGCCGTGTACGACTTGGGCGGCGGTACCTTCGACGTATCGATCATTGAAATCGCCGACGTGGATGGCGAGAAGCAGTTTGAAGTGCTGTCGACCAACGGCGACACCTTCCTGGGCGGCGAAGACTTCGACCAGCGCGTGATCGACTACATCATTGAAGAGTTCAAGAAGATCAACGGCCTGGACCTGAAAAAAGATCCGATCGCCCTGCAGCGCATCAAGGCTTCGGCCGAGCGCGCGAAGATCGAACTGTCGTCGTCGCAACAGACCGAAATCAACGAGCCGTACATCGCCATGGCGAACGGCGCGCCGGTCCACCTGACGCTGAAAATGACCCGCGCCAAGCTGGAATCGCTGGTGGAAGAGCTGATCATCGCGACCATCGAGCCATGCAAAACCGCGATCAAGGATGCGGGCGTTAAAGTTTCGGACATCGACGACATCATCCTGGTCGGCGGCATGACCCGTATGCCTAAGGTGCAGGAAAAGGTCAAAGAGTTCTTCGGCAAAGATCCACGTAAAGACGTGAATCCGGACGAAGCGGTGGCTGTTGGCGCGGCGATTCAAGGTTCGGTGCTGTCGGGCGAACGCAAAGACCTGCTGCTGCTGGACGTGACCCCGCTGTCGCTGGGTATCGAAACCCTGGGCGGCGTGATGACCAAGATGATTCACAAGAACACCACGATTCCTACCAAGTTCTCGCAAGTGTTCTCGACCGCTGACGACAACCAGCCTGCGGTGACCATCAAGGTCTACCAGGGTGAGCGCGAAATCGCCGCCGGCAACAAAGGCCTGGGCGAGTTCAATCTGGAAGGCATCCCGCCAGCAGCACGCGGCACGCCACAGATCGAAGTGACCTTCGACATCGACGCCAACGGCATTCTGCACGTCGGCGCGAAAGACAAGGCTACCGGCAAAGAGAACAAGATCACGATCAAGGCCAACTCCGGCCTGACCGAAGCGGAAATCCAGAAAATGGTGAAAGACGCTGAAGTCAACGCCGAAGAAGACAAGAAAGTGAAGGAACTGGCTGAGTCGCGCAACCAGGCTGACGCGCTGGTCCACTCGACCCGCAAGTCGCTGACCGAATACGGCGACAAGCTGGAAGCCGGCGAGAAAGAGAAGATCGAAGCTGCGATCGGCGATCTGGAAGCCTCGATCAAATCGGGCGACAAGGCCGAGATCGACGCCAAGGTAGCCGCGCTGTCGACCGCTTCGCAGAAGCTGGGCGAGAAGATGTACGCTGACATGCAAGCGCAGCAAGCTGCTGGCGGCGGTGCTGAAGGCGGCGCGCAGCCAGGCGCCGAGCAAGCCAAGCCACAGGACGACGTGGTGGACGCGGACTTCAAAGAAGTCAAAGACAGCAAGTAATACCCGTCCCCGCGCAAGCGGGTGACGCACGCCGAGTCGTGTGGCAACGCCGCCGGCTCGGCTTTTTCGCATAAATCAGTACAGAATATAAGCAGGATTCCGACACTATGGCAAAGCGTGATTTCTACGAAGTACTCGGGGTCGCCAAGAGCGCAACCGAAGACGAGATCAAGAAGGCCTATCGCAAACTGGCTATGAAGTACCACCCGGACCGCAACCCGGATAGCAAGGATGCGGAAGAGAAATTCAAGGAAGTCAAAGAAGCCTACGAGATGCTGACCACGCCGGACAAGCGCGAGGCGTATGACCGCTATGGCCACGCCGGCGTTGATCCAAACGCGGGCGGCGGCGGTTTCGGTGGCGCGGGCGGTTTCGGCGACGCCTTTGGCGACATCTTCGGCGATATCTTTGGCGGTGGCCGCGGCCGCAGCCAGGGCCCGCAGGTGTACCGCGGCGCCGACTTGCGCTACAACCTGGAAATCACGCTGGAACAGGCGGCGCACGGCTTCGATACCACCATCCGCGTGCCGTCGTGGGACAAGTGCGACACCTGCCACGGTTCCGGCGCCAAGCCAGGCACCTCGCCGGTGACCTGCTCGACGTGCGCCGGCCATGGCCAGGTGCGCATGCAGCAGGGCTTCTTCAGCATCCAGCAGACCTGCCCGAAATGCCACGGCACCGGCAAGATCATCCCTGAGCCATGCGCAGCCTGCTCGGGCCAGGGCCGCATCAAACGCAACAAAACGCTGGAAGTGAAGATCCCGGTCGGCATCGACAACGGCATGCGTATCCGCTCGTCCGGCAACGGCGAACCGGGCACCAACGGCGGGCCATCGGGCGACCTGTATGTGGAAATCCACATCAAGCCGCACCAGGTGTTCCAGCGCGAAGGCGACGACCTGCATTGCGAAATGCCGATTTCGTTCGCCAAGGCGGCCTTGGGCGGCGAAATCGAAGTGCCGACCTTGTCTGGTAAAGTAGCGTTTACGATCCCCGAAGGCACCCAGTCGGGCAAGACCTTCCGCCTCAAGGGCAAGGGCATCAAGGGCGTGCGTTCCGGTTTCGCGGGCGATCTGTTCTGCCACGTTGCAGTGGAAACGCCGGTCAAGCTGACCGACAAGCAGAAAGACCTGCTGCGTGAGTTCGAGAAATCGACCACCGAGGGCGGCAACAAGCACAGCCCGCAAACGAAAACCTGGCGCGACAAAGTGAAGGACTTTTTTGAGTAATCGCTTTGTAACGCTGGATCGGTAGTATCAAGACCGCCGCGCTGCCTTCTTTTGAGGCAGACCGGCGGTCTCTTTATGTACGAGAGGAGTATCATGGAAAGTCTGAAAAACAGCGTATCGCCACTGCGTCACCTGCTGGAGAACAACCGCAACTGGGCGGCGTCGGAAGTCGAGCGCGACCCCGAGTTCTTCCAACGGCTGGCCAACCAGGCCGCGCCGGAATACCTGTGGATCGGTTGCTCGGACAGCCGCGTCCCGGCGAATGAGCTGCTGGGCCTGGCGCCGGGCGACGTGTTCGTTCACCGCAATATCGCCAACGTGGTGGTGCATTCGGACCTGAACTGCCTGTCGGTATTGCAGTTTGCGGTGGAAGTGCTGAAGGTCAAGCACGTGATCATCGTCGGCCACTATGGCTGCAAGGGCGTGCACGCAGCCATGACGGGCACCCGCGTCGGCCTGGTCGACAACTGGCTGCGCCACGTCACCGACGTGCACCAGAAGCACGAGCGCTACATGGGCACCGTGGTCAACGAGCAGAAACGCTCGGAGCGCCTGGTGGAACTGAACGTGGTGGAACAGGTGTCCAACGTGGTGCAAACCACCATCGTGCGCGACGCCTGGGACCGCGGCCAGGAACTGACGGTGCACGGCTGGGTCTACGGCATCAACGACGGCAAGCTGCAGGACATGGGCATCGCCGTCAGCGCGCTGGACCAGTTGGCGTCCGCCGTGCAGCAACGCCTGGCGAAGTACGAAACTGTCTGATCCGGCTTAAGCGCCGGGCGCCGCCGCCAGGCGCCGCGCCGCCTGTACTGGCGGCGTGTCGCCCAGCGGTGCCAGCGCGGCGGCGCGCGCCAGCAGGCGCACCAGCGTGGCCTCGCCAAAGCGCAGGCCCTGGCCGCGCAATTGCGGCAGTGAGCGCACCGGTTCCGGTGTGATCGCCACAGCAGCGCGCACCAGCAGCCGTTGCAGCCAGCGCAGCGGCACGGGCAAAATTTTTGCCTGCGCCATGATGCGCATGAAATCGGCAAGGATGTCCGATCCTTCCAGTCCTGGCGCGGTGGCCGCCAGCAGGCTTTCCCATTCCGCCCACGAGCGCGGCGCACCAATGGCGCCATACAGCTGGGCCGACGATGCGCCTTCCGCGAACGACGCGTCTTTTTCTTCGCGCGACAAATGCTGCGCATAGCAGTGATACGCCTCGGTAAAGCCGAAGGCGGCGGTGGCGTGCACCCAGTCCAGCAGGCGCGGATCGTTGGCGTGGTAGGCCGTGCCGTCCGGCGTCTCGCCCTGCACATGGCCGTGCATGCGCACCACGTGGCCGATCAGCTTCTCGGCCGCCGAGCGCGGGCCGTAGACCGTCATCATGGCGGCAAAGCCGGTGCGCTTGAGCCGCGTCTGCGGATCGCGCTGGAAGCTGCTGTGGTCCCATACGCCGGTGCGCACCGACGGCTCGGCCAGTTCCAGCAGCACCGCTGTGACGCCGCCGACGAACAAGGCAATCGGATTCGCGAAGATCCTCCACGAGACCCCATCCGCAGGCGACAGGGCGGGCTCGCCCGCTGGCTGGCTGAAGTCGAAGGCCATGCCGGCGGGCGGCTTCATCAAGTCTTGGATGGCACTCAGCATCGGCAGCTCCTCAGGCGCGCAGGTAATGACGCTAGGTAATAACGATATCGGATAAGCTTCGTTTTCTAAATAAGGATGGCGGCATAGACTGTATCGCACATTATTGTCGGGGTATGTGCGATGGCTGCTGTTTTGCAGGAGACTTTTCAGCTTGCGTTGTTTGATGCGCCGCTCGGCGCCGAGATTCTGGGCCTGGACCTGGATCGCCCGCTGCCGCAGCGCGACTTTCAACGCCTGCACAAGGCGCACCTGGATCACCATCTGCTGGTGTTCCGCAACCAGCGTATCACGCCGCAGCAGCAGGTGGATTTCAGCCGCCGTTTCGGCCCGCTGCAAATTCATGTGCTGCGCAATTTCCAGCTGCCTTCCCATCCGGAAGTGCTGATCATCTCCAACATCATCGAGGACGGCCAGCCGGTCGGACTTGGCGATGCCGGTCACTTCTGGCATTCCGACCTTTCCTACAAAGAGACGCCCAGCCTCGGTTCGATGCTGCACGCGCAGGAGCTGCCGTCCGAAGGCGGCGATACGCTGTTCGCCAATATGCACCTGGCCTACGATACGCTGCCCGCCGCCTTGCGCAACGCCGTGCAGGGCGCGCGCGCCGAGCATAGCTATCTGGCGCAATACGATGAGCTGCGCCGCCGCAGTCCGTTCCGCCCGGCGCTGACGCAGGCGCAGATCGACGAGGTCAAGCCGGTGCAGCATCCGGTGGTGCGTACGCATCCGGAAACCGGCCGCAAGGCGCTGTTCGTCAGCGAGCATTTCACTACCCGTATCGTTGGCCTGCCCGAAGACGAAAGCCGCGCGCTGCTGAATGAGCTGTTTGCGCACAGCGTCAAGCCGGAGCATGTGTACCGCCACCAGTGGGCGCCGCATGACCTGGTGTTCTGGGATAACCGTTCGCTGATGCATCTGGCGGCGGGTACGCCGGCGCATCTGCGCCGCAAGCTGTATCGCACTACCATCGAAGGCGATGTGCCTTTCTAACTTACGAGGATAACCATGTTCAGACTGACCGCCGCCGTTCTCGCCATGAGTTTGGCCTTTGCCGCACCGGCGCAGGCCGAGGGCCGCCTCCGCATCGCCGAGCAGTTCGGCGTGGTGTACCTGCTGCTGAATGTCGCGCAGGATCAGCAACTGATTGAAAAGCAGGGCAAGAAGCTCGGTGTCGATATCACGGTCGAGCGCTTGCAGCTGTCCGGCGGCTCGGCGGTCAACGATGCGCTGCTGTCGGGCGCCATCGATATTGCCGGTGCTGGCGTTGGCCCGCTGCTGACCATCTGGGACCGTACCAATGGCAAGCAGAATGTGAAAGGCGTGGCCTCGCTGGGCAGCTTCCCCTACTACCTGGTGAGCACCAATCCGAAAGTGAAGTCGATCGCGGACCTGAGCGAGAAGGACAGGATTGCGCTGCCTGCGGTAACGGTGTCGGTGCAGTCGCGCATCCTGCAATATGCGGCGGCCAAGCAGTGGGGCGACAAGGAGTACGCGCGGCTGGATAAATTCACGCAGACCTTGCCGCATCCGGATGCGGCGGCGGCCATCATCGCCGGCGGCACGGAGATCAACGGCCACTTCGGCAATCCGCCCTTCCAGGAGCAGGAGCTGGCCGGTAATCCGAAAGCGCGCATCATCCTGAATTCCTACGATGTACTGGGCGGCCCAAGTTCGGCCACCGTGCTGTATGCGACCGAGAAGTTCCGCAACGAGAATCCGAAGACCTATCGTGCCTTTACCGCCGCGCTGGCGGAAGCGGCGCAGTACATTGCAAAGAATCCGGAAGGCGCGGCCGATACCTATCTGCGCGTCAGCAAGGCCAAGGTGGACCGCGAGCTGCTGCTGAAAATCATCAAGAATCCGCAGGTGAATTTCAGCGTGGCGCCGCAGAATACCTATGGCCTGGCGCAGTTCCTGTACCGCGTTGGCGCGATCAAGAAGCAGCCGGCCAGCTGGCGCGATTACTTCTTTGAAGATCCAGTGATCGAGCAGGGATCATGAGTTTGCAGAGCATCAGTCCCACTGGCGGCATCCAGCCGCTGCTGCGTGCCGAGGGCGTGAGCCTGGAGTATGGCGGCACGCGCGCCACGCATGATGTCAGCTTTGATGTATATCGCGGCGACCGCTTTGTGCTGCTGGGGCCTTCGGGCTGCGGCAAGTCGTCGTTGCTGAAGGCTGCGGCGGGGTTTCTGACGCCGGCGGCAGGCAGTATCGCGGTGAACGGCGCGCCGGTGCAAGGACCGGGGCCGGACCGCATTGTGGTGTTTCAGGAGTTTGATCAGCTGCCGCCGTGGAAGACGGTCAAGGAGAACGTCATGTTCCCGCTGCTGATGGCCAAGCGCGTCAGCCGCCATCAGGCGGAGGAGCGGGCGCTGCACTGGATTGCCAAGGTGGGACTGGCTGGCTTTGAAAACGCGCATCCGCATACACTGTCCGGCGGCATGAAGCAGCGCGTGGCTATTGCGCGCGCGCTGGCGATGCAGCCGGAGATTTTGTTGATGGATGAGCCGTTTGCGGCGCTGGATGCGCTGACGCGGCGCAAGATGCAGGAGGAGTTGGGGCGCTTGTGGGAGGAGTTGCGTTTTACCTTGTTGTTTGTGACGCATTCGATTGAGGAGGCGCTGGTGGTGGGGAATCGCATACTGTTGTTGTCGCCGCATCCGGGGCAGGTACGGGCAGAATTGAATAGTCATCAGTTTGATTTGGCCAGTGCGGGAAGCGCGGAGTTTCAGGCTGCTACGCAGCGCATACATGGGCTGCTGTTTGGCGCTGCCGCCGCCGTCGCACCCGCACAAGCGGTCTCCCATGCTACGCATGCCGGCCAGCGTTCCATGGGTTCCGGCTTGCGCCGGAATGACGGGGTATGAGTCTGGTCCTTGATCCGCCGATCCGGCAGGAGCGCGAATATACGGTCGCGCCGCCAACCTTGCGCGCTGCCGATCCGCTGCCGCCGCTGGCCCGCCGCGCCTGGCAGCAATCCTGGCTACGCAAGTCGCTGCTCCTGCTCCTGCTGGCCATCGCCTGGGAAGCCATCGCCCGCTATCAAGCCAACGACCTGCTGCTGCCGACCTTCCTGCAAACCGCGCAAGCCTTTGTTGACGGTATCGTCACTGGCGAACTGCTCGACCGCATGCGCGTCTCACTGACCGTCCTGCTGCAAGGCTACACGCTAGGCATCATCGCCGCCTTCGCATTGACCGCGCTGGCCGCCTCCACCCGCATCGGCCGCGACCTGCTGGAAACGCTGACCGCGATGTTCAACCCGCTACCCGCGATTGCCCTGCTGCCGCTGGCGCTGCTGTGGTTCGGACTCGGCCGAGGCAGCCTGCTGTTCGTCATCGTGCACGCCGTGCTGTGGCCGCTCGCGCTGGGCGCCTACGCCGGCTTCCAGTCCGTGCCCGAAACGCTGCGCATGGCTGGCCGCAACTACGGTCTGAATGGACTACGCTTGGTCCTGCACATTCTCGTGCCGGCCGCGCTGCCGTCCATCCTGTCCGGCCTGAAGATTGGCTGGGCCTTTGCCTGGCGCACGCTGATTGCCGCTGAACTGGTGTTCGGCACCACGGCAGGGCAGGGCGGCCTGGGCTGGTACATCTTCCAGAACCGCAATGAGCTATATACCGACAAGGTATTCGCCGGCCTGGCCGCCGTCATCCTCATCGGCTTGCTGGTGGAAAACGTCGTATTCCGTCCACTGGAAACGTTGACTGTGCGACGCTGGGGCATGCAACGCTAGACGCGGGGCTGGCAGAACCTGTCGGTTCTGACTTAGAATCTGCGCATGCACACCAAAACCAAGCCGGCCATGCCCAATTTGCGTATCGTCGTCGTCAACACCGTCATCCATGACGAAGACGACGAAGCGCTGCATGCGCAGGCCGAGCGTGCGCGGGTGCTGCGCATCGGCTTGCTGGAGGCGGGATATGACATCATCGCCTCGCTGCCGCCGGATATGTATTTGCCGGAACGGATAGCCCAGCTGCAGCCGGACATGATTATTGTCGATGCCGAATCGGACGCGCGCGATGTGCTGGAGCATGTGGTGATCGCCACCCGCGACGAGCGCCGCCCGATTGTCATGTTCACCGAAGACCAGGACACCGAGAGCATGGAAGCGGCGGTCGAAGCCGGCGTGTCGGCCTATGTGGTGGCCGGTTTGCAGGGCGAGCGCATCAAGCCGGTGCTGCAAGTGGCGCTGGCGCAGTTCAAGCGCGAGCAAAAGCTGCTGGATGAGCTGTCCGACACCAAGAGCAAGCTGGCCGAGCGCAAGGTCATCGAAAAGGCCAAGGGCTTGCTGATGGAGCGCCAGCGCTTTACCGAAGAGCAGGCGTATCAAAAACTGCGCTCCATGGCCATGAGCAAAAACCTGAAACTCTCCGAAGTCGCCCAGCGCATCCTCGACGTGGAAGACCTGCTGGGCTAAAAACGGGCTGCAACGCCACCCAAAATGATGCACCGCGCAATTGCGGTGCATTTTTTTTGTGCACCACGCTGCGCTTTCCCTCTGTAAACAGTCTGGCACGGACATTGCATAGCTACAGGCAAGCGCAATGATGCGCGGATGCGCCTTGCCAACGGCGGTAAGGCCCACCAGACAATGACGTCTACCGATCATGAATTCATTCGTGAGGTAGGCGTTTTTTTTGGCCCATAGTTATTGACGACTACCAGAAGGGATAACCATGAAACACGAAGAACAAGCAGGGAACGAAGTGGATGTCACACGCAGAAAAATTATTCATGGTGCAGGTCTGGTAGCGGGAGGAAGCATGTTGGGTTTGGCAACAGGTGGTGTGTGGGCAGCGGGTTCGGACAAGCCGGAAAAGGAAGAAATCAAGATCGGCTTTATCCCGCTGACTGACTGCGCCTCTGTGGTCATGGCCTCGGTGCTGGGCTTCGACAAGAAATACGGCGTCAAATTCGTGCTGAGCAAAGAGGCCTCGTGGGCCGGCGTGCGCGACAAGCTGGCCAATGGCGATCTGGATGCGGCCCATGTGCTGTATGGCCTGCTGTACGGTGTGCAGATGGGCATCGGCGGCCAGAAGAAAGACATGGCGGTGCTGATGAGCCTGAACAACAACGGCCAGGCGATCACGCTGTCGAAGAAAATCGCCGACAAGGGCGCGGTCGATGGCGCATCGCTGGCGAAGCTGATGCAGAGCGACAAACGCGAATACACTTTCGCACAGACCTTCCCGACCGGCACCCACGCCATGTGGCTGTACTACTGGCTGGCCGCCAATGGCATCAATCCGATGAAGGATGCCAAGGTGATCACCGTGCCGCCGCCGCAGATGGTGGCGAATATGCGGGTCGGGAATATGGATGGCTTCTGCGTGGGTGAGCCGTGGGGCCACCGCGCCATCATGGACGGCGTCGGCATCACTGCCACCACTACGCAAGACATCTGGAAAGACCATCCGGAGAAGGTACTGGGCTCCACGCTGGAATTCGCCAGGAAGTATCCGAACACCTGCCGCGCGATGATGGCGGCGATCCTGGACGCGGGCAAATGGATCGACTCGTCACTGGCCAACAAGAACAAGATGGCCGAGGTCATCGCCGATAAATCCTACGTCAACACCAGCAAGGATGCGATCGATCAGCGCATCATGGGCCGCTACCAGAATGGCCTGGGCAAGACCTGGGACGACGCCAACCACATGAAGTTCTACAACGACGGTGCGGTCAACTTCCCGTACCTGTCGGACGGCATGTGGTTCATGACCCAGCACCGCCGCTGGGGCCTGCTGAAGGACGATCCTGACTATCTGGCGGTGGCGACCTCGGTCAACCAGATCGATTTGTACAAGGATGCGGCCACGATGACCAAAACGCCGGTGCCGAAGAGTCCTCTGCGTACGTCGAAACTGATGGATGGTTCCGTGTGGGACGGCAAGAACCCGAAAGCGTTCGCCGCCTCGTTCAAGATCAAAGCCTGATGACAGGAGTTAGCCATGAACGCCATGCTTCAACCTGATAGTGCTGAACCGGCGGCAGCTGCCGTGACCGAAAGTGCGGCGTCTTCCGCGCCGGTCCGCCGCCCACGCCGTCCGCTGGCCGCCAACACCACGGCGCGGGTGCGCCAGCAGGCTTCCGCCACCGCGCTGAAAATCATCGCGCCGCTGGTGGGCGCGGCCTTGCTGGTCGCCGTCTGGCAGCTGATCACTGTGAACAATGCGAGCTTCCCGACGCCGGCCGCCACGCTGGCAGAGGCCATCAAGATGTTTTCCGACCCGTTCTATCGCAACAGCCCGAACGACCAGGGCATAGGCTGGAATCTGCTGGCATCCTTGCAGCGCGTGGGCATCGGCTTCGGCCTGGCGGCGCTGGTGGGTATCCCGCTCGGTTTCATGATTGGCCGCGTGCAGTTCATCGGCGCCATGTTCGGGCCGATCATCAGTCTGCTGAAACCGGTGTCGCCGCTGGCCTGGCTGCCGATTGGCCTGCTGGTATTCCAGTCCGCGAATCCGGCTGCGATCTGGTCGATCTTCATCTGCTCGATCTGGCCGATGATCATCAACACCGCCGTGGGCGTGCAGCGCGTGCCGCAAGATTATATGAACGTGGCGCGCGTGCTGAACCTCTCCGAATGGAAGGTGCTGACCAAGATCCTGTTGCCATCGGCGCTGCCTTACGTCCTGACCGGCGTACGCCTGTCGATCGGCACCGCGTGGCTGGTGATCGTCGCGGCAGAAATGCTGACTGGCGGCGTGGGCATCGGCTTCTGGCTGTGGGACGAGTGGAACAACCTGAATGTCCCGCACATCATCATCGCCATCGTTTCGATAGGCCTGGTTGGTTTGCTGCTGGAGCAGGCGCTGATGGCATTGGCGCGCGCATTCACCTACGAACAAGTATCGAACTAAGGAGCGGCAATCATGGACGAATCCAAATTCATCGATATCGAAGGCGTGGAGATGGTGTTCCACACCAAGAAGGGCGTTTTCCACGCGCTGCGCGAGATTGACCTGACTGTACGCAAGGGCGAATTCATCACGCTGATCGGCCACTCGGGCTGCGGCAAATCGACCTTGCTCAATCTGATCGCGGGCCTGCTGAAACCAAGCGATGGCGTGCTGCTGTGCGCCAACCGCGAAATCGCCGGTCCGTCGCCGGAACGTTCGGTGGTGTTCCAGAATCACTCGCTGCTGCCATGGCTGACTTGCTACGAGAATATCTATCTCGGCGTGGAGCGGGTGTTTGGCAAGAGCGAATCCAGGCATCAGCTGCGTGAGCGCACCATGCAGGCGCTGGCGCTGGTTGGCCTGACACCTGCGGAGAACAAGCGGCCGAATGAAATCTCCGGCGGCATGAAGCAGCGCGTCGGCATTGCCCGCGCGCTGGCGATGGAGCCGAAAGTGCTGCTGATGGATGAACCGTTTGGCGCGCTGGACGCGCTGACCCGCGCGCACTTGCAGGACGAGCTGCTGAAAATCGTTGCCGCCACCAAGTCCACCGTGGTGATGGTGACGCACGACGTGGACGAGGCGGTGCTGCTGTCCGACCGCATCGTCATGATGACCAACGGCCCTGCGGCCACGATAGGCGAAATCGTCGACGTGCAGCTGGCGCGCCCGCGTGACCGGGTGATACTGGCGTCGGACCCGCAGTATATGGCGTACCGCACGGCGGTGCTGGAGTTCCTGTACCGTAAACAGGCGCATCCAGCGAAGGAAGCTGCGTAATGGACATGTCGACTGGCGGCCTCGCCCCCGCCGCCAGTAAACCGTTGTCCGGCGAAGTATTCAGCGCGCTGATTAATCTGTCGGGCCGCCGCCGCTTCACGTCGCAGCGCATCGTGTTGTACGCGTTGCTCGCGTCGCAGGGGCAGGAGGGCAGCGCTGCGACGGCGCAGGAGGCGTTGTCGCTGTTCCGCGGCGCGCACAAGTCGCTGCTGAGCGAAGCGGATGGCTTGCCGGGCGTGTTCTGCCCGGAGCTGCGCGAAGCGTATTTCGGCAAGCTGGAGGGCGACAAGCAGATCGTCGCCTTTGCCGACCTGGGTGAAAGCACGCTCAAGGCCATCGCCCAGGGCGCATCGCAGTCGGCCGAGCTGCTGGCGGAACTGGTGCGCATCACCACGCCGACGCTGGGCATCCTCAACGCCATCACCGGCATCTACGAGGAACAGGCCAAACAGAACGCGCGGCTGATGCGCAAGCAATTGCGCGGCGTGATTACGGATATCGACACCATCAACCGCCAGGCGCGCATGGTGGCCTTCAACGCCCGTATCGTCGCCGCCCGCGCGGGCAATGCAGGCAAGGAGTTTTCGGTGGTGGCCGGCGTGCTGTCCAATATCACCGGCGAGATCGACGAAATGGTCGCCGCCGCGCTGGCTGCCGCCGGTTAGTCCAGTTCTGCCAATCTGGCCTGCACCAGGTCGCGCAGAAGATTCCGGTCGATGTCCCAGTCGACCGGAATCTGGAAGCAGTTCTTGAAAACCACGAAAGGCGTCAGCCGCGCCTTGAAGTCATCCATGACAAACACGCTCCACGGCGACACCGTGAGGTGCTGCTTATATGCTGCCAATCCCATCACGTATTTGCCGTCGCGGTGAATGTGCGGCACTTTCCAGGCGAGCCTGGATTCCAGGCCGGGGAACTCCGCCAGCACGAAGTCCATGATAGCCTGGAGCGTCGCCGCTTTCTGCGCGTCGACCGAGGCCAGATAGGCGGCGATGGTGTCAAATTTGGCTGCGCTCATTGTTTGAACCAGCGCGCGAGGCTGGCGATGAAGTCCTGCAAGTGGGATTTTTCCGGCGTCTGCAATGCGTGGCCGGCGTTGGGGTACTCGATGAAGGTGAAGTTCTTTTCCGGATGCTGCGCAAAATAGTCGCGCAAGGCACGTCCGGATTCGATGGCTTCACTGTCATCCTTCTCGCCCATGGCTGCAATCATCGGCATGTTCAGCTGACGGTAAGTCAACAGCGGATCATAAAACAGATGCGAACTCCAGTAACGGTAGCTGTGGCCAAAGAACTCCTTGTCGACGCTATCAGGATGTGCCTTGATGTCGGCATAGGTTTGCAGGAAATAGTCGCGTGAAAAAGGCTGGGCATAGGGCTTCACGCCGCGATCTGCGAAGATCAGGAACACCTGGCTTTGCGGCAGGCCACCGCTGCCCGCCGTGGCGAGCCAGCCCGCCTTCGGGCTGCGCAAGGCGATCAGTGGAGCGACTGTGCCGCCTTCCGAAAAACCGACGATGGCCAGGCTGCGGGGCGTGAGCCGCTTCAGCTCAGGCGCATTGTCGATGAAAGCCAGATTATCGCTGACGCGATTTTCCAGAAAATCCGCCGCTGTGTAGTCGGCGGCGCAGTTTTCGCCTTGGCTGTTTTTCTGGACGCCGGCTTTATCCAGGTAGTAGACGCTCAGTGGCGCAGGATAGCGCTCGAAGTAGGATGCCATCCGGCTGCTGTAATCCTTGCATCCCGAGCCATGCAGCAGCAGGATCGGCGTGGCGGCGCTGAAGTTCCCGGTATCGTGCAGATGATAGTAGCGGCGCTCTTTGCCGGCAATATTGATGGTCGCCTGGTCCAGCACGCGGGCCGCCTGTGCGGCGGCGGACAACAGCAGCGTGCCGCATGCCAGCAGTACCGCGCGGCGTATCATGGCGTGATTTGCCAGTCTGCCGGCGTATGGGAGTAACGCCAGTTGCGGTAGGAGTGCGCGATGCCGATGTTATAGCCACTGGACAGCGTCACACTCACTGCCTGCAGGCGATCGGCGTCGGGATAGTTTTCCAGCACGGTACGGGCGATGCGGCGGGCCGCCCCATCGCGGTCGGATACCGAGTGGGCGATGGTGGCGTTGACGCTCAGGCTAGGAGCGGCGCCTTGCTGCGATTGAGGGAAGTTGATGGCGACGACAACGTCGTACACGCCGGGCAAACGCGCGACCTGCTGCTGTAGCTGCAGCATGGACGTGAATGGATTATTCGGCCAGATCGGCAGCACTGCCACCACCCCGAGTACCGTCAGCACAACGATCATGCCGCCGGCGATGAGGGCGTGGCCGCGCCAGACTGGTTCTGCCGGCAGCGCCAGCGGACCATCGGCTGTTTTGACGACATAGGCGCGCAAAGCCAGATCGTGCAGGGACTGGCGCGTCTTTCGATTAAAGATCAGCAGGTAGATGATGCCGAAGTAGACGGCGAACAGTGGCGTCGACAGGATGGCGTTGATCCATGGGTTCCCGCCGCTGAGATAGTTGGGCAAGCTGATGAGGAAGTAGGCGGCGCAGAAGATGGCGGCGCGTGCGACCGACTGCCGCAGTTCCAGCAGCCCGCCATCCTGCCGGATGACCTTCAGGCCGAGCAGGCGCATGCCTGGCGAGCGGCCGCCGCCCTTGCTGCTTTGCGTGAAACCGAAGTAGGCGAGGGCGATGATAAAGCCCACCACCTGGCCCCAAGGCCCCAGCACCGCGAACTGCCTGGAGAGGATGGCGCCTGCGGCCAGCCCGACCGCGCCGAGTATCAAGGCGTCGGCGGCGAAGGCGACGATGCGGCGCCATGTGCCGGCAGCCATGATCGGCGTAGCCGGCGGCGCGGCCGGTGCTGGTTCTTTTTCGCTGTAGTTACTATGGTCCGCTTGCTGCATGAGGTGAGCTGTTTAGGTTTTGATAACGCAGTATAGCGCACCGATAACGTGCGCCGTGCACCGCAACATCGCACCAAACGGTCCCACATCAAGGTGCAAACCGGTGCTCGCCCTCTGTAGATAGCTGTTTATGCGCCTGGCACGGCTCTTGCAAAGCATAGGGCAAGGGATCAACGGCGATCTCCCGGAAGTACACGAATTCATAGCTGGTCCAAGGACGGACTGGCAGGACAACGGCGTCCGCCCAACCCGGTCTTTGAGGCCTTCGGTTGCGCGGACGCCTTTTTGTTTTCTGAACGGGATAAAAAATGGCCAGCAAAGCTACCAGCATCAAGCTCTTCTCAATTTCAACGCCTCAGATGCGGGCGTTTCACTTGACCTGGATGGCGTTCTTCGTCTGCTTCTTCGCCTGGTTCGCCTGCGCCCCGCTGATGCCGGTGATTAAAGGCGAATTCGGCCTGACGCCAGGGCAGATCGCGAATATCAATATCGCCGCCGTTGCCGTTACCATTCTCGTGCGTCTGATCGTCGGCCCGCTGTGCGATCACTTCGGCCCGCGCAAAGCCTATACCGGCTTGCTGCTGCTGGGTTCCATCCCGGTGATCGGTGTGGCCTTCGCGCAGAGCTACGAGAGCTTCCTGTTCTTCCGCCTCGCCATCGGCGCGGCCGGCGCCAGCTTCGTCATCACCCAGTACCACACCTCGGTGATGTTCGGTCCCAAGGTGGTGGGCACTGCCAACGCGGCTGCTGCTGGCTGGGGCAATGCCGGCGGCGGCGTGGCGCAAGCCCTGATGCCGCTGCTGATGACTGCCATGATCATGCTGGGCGTGAGCGAGGGCTTCGGCTGGCGCGCTGCGCTGATCGTGCCAGGCGTGCTGATGATCGTGATGGCCTTCGTCTACTACCGCTATACGCAGGACTGCCCGCAAGGTAACTTCAGCGAACTGCGCGCCGCAGGCATCGCCATCGAAGGCGGGAAGAAAGGTGGCTGGGATTCGTTCAAGCTGGCCGCCGCCAACTACCGCGTATGGCTGCTGTTCATTACCTACGGCGCCTGCTTCGGCATCGAGATCTTCATCCACAACATCGCCGCGATCTACTACGTCGATCACTTCAACCTGACGCTGGCGCAAGCCGGTATGGCGGCAGGCAGCTTTGGCCTGCTGGCCTTGTTCGCCCGTGCGCTGGGCGGCTGGGTATCCGATAAAGCCGCAGCGGGCGGCAACCTGAATCACCGCGTCACGCTGCTGTTCGCGCTGATGCTGGGCGAAGGCGCCGGCCTGCTGATGTTTGCGCACGCTGGCAACGCCATGCTGGCCATCGCCGCCATGCTGGTATTCGGTCTGTTCACCCACATGGCCTGCGGTGCGACTTACGCCGTGGTGCCATTCGTTGACAAGCGCGCCCTCGGCGGCGTGGCCGGCATCATCGGCGCCGGCGGCAATGTGGGTGCTGTCGCAGCCGGCTTCCTGATGAAAGGCACGGGCGATGTGCAGCAGACGCTGAGCATCCTCGGCGTGCTGGTCGCCATCTCCGCGCTGTGCGCACTGGCTGCACGCTTCAGCGCCGACACCGTCGAACAATCCGCAATCGCTACCGCTTAAGGGAAGGCATCATGAAAATTATCGTTATCGGCCACGGCATGGTGGGCCACAAATTCCTGGAAAGCCTTGCCAATAGCGGCGTCGCCAATTTGCAGGTGACGGTGCTGTGCGAAGAGCCACGTCCTGCCTACGACCGCGTGCACTTGTCCGAATTCTTCTCCGGTAAATCCGCCGACGATCTGTCGCTGGTGAAGCCGGGCTTCTTTGAACGCGACGATATGGTGCTGCGCCTGAACACCCGCGCCACCGCCATCGACACCGCAGCCAAAACCGTCACCACCGGCGAAGGCGAGATTCTGCCCTACGACAAACTGGTGATTGCTACCGGCTCGTTCCCGTTCGTGCCGCCGCTGCCAGGCAAGGACCGCAAGGACTGCTTCGTTTATCGCACCATTGAAGATCTGGAAGCGATGCTGGAATGCGGCCAGCGCGCCAAGACCGGGGTGGTGATCGGCGGCGGCCTGCTCGGCCTGGAATGCGCCAAGGCGCTGCGCGATATGAAGCTGGACACCCATGTGGTCGAGTTCTCGCCACGCCTGATGGCGGTGCAGGTGGATGACCACGGCGGCCGTGTGCTGCGCCGTAAGATCGAAGAACTGGGCGTCACCGTTCATACCGGTAAAAACACCACCGCCATTGTCGATGGCGTCGATGGCACGCACCGCATGGAATTCGCCGACGGTGGCCATCTGGACGTGGACATGATCGTTTTCTCGGCCGGTATCCGTCCGCGCGACATGCTGGCCAAAGAAGCCGGCCTGGCCATCGGCCCGCGCGGCGGCATCGAAATCAATAACAACTGCGTTACCTCCGATCCGCACGTCTACGCGATTGGCGAATGCGCGCTGTGGGGCGGCCTGATTTTCGGCCTGGTGGCACCGGGCTACGAAATGGCGCGCGTCGCTGCCAAGCATATGCTGGGCGAAGCGGCCGAATTCGCCGGCGCCGACATGAGCACCAAGCTGAAATTGATGGGCGTGGACGTGGCGTCGATCGGCGACCCGCATGGCAAGGAAGAGGGCAGCCACTCCTACCAGTTCATCGATGAGCGCAAGCAAATCTACAAGAAGATCGTGGTGTCCAGCTGCGGCAAGTATCTGCTGGGCGGCGTGATGGTCGGCGACGCGGCCGAATACGGCACGCTGCTGCAAATGATGCTGAACAAAATCGAGCTGCCGGAAGCGCCGGAGTTCCTGATACTGCCGCAGTCCGATGGCGCCGCCAGGCCGGCGCTGGGTGTGGACGCGCTGCCGGACAGTGCGCAAATCTGCTCCTGCAATAACATCTCCAAAGGCCAGCTGTGCGCCGCCGTGCAGAACGGCGCCACCACCATCGGCGAACTGAAAAGCTGCACCACTGCCGGCACGGCATGCGGCGGCTGCGTTCCGCTGGTGACGCAGGTGATGAAGGCCGAGATGAAGAAGCAGGGCATGGAAGTGAACAACCATGTGTGCGAACACTTCGCCTATTCGCGCCAGGAGCTGTTCCACCTGATCAAAGTCGGCAAGGTCAGCACCTTTAGCGACCTGCTGCACAAGCATGGCAAGGGCCTGGGCTGCGATGTCTGCAAACCGCTGGCCGCCAGCATTCTGGCCACCATCAACAATGAGTTTGTGCTGAAGAAGGAACACGCCAGCCTGCAGGACACCAATGACTACTTCCTCGGCAATATCCAGAAGGACGGTACGTATTCGGTGGTGCCGCGCATGCCGGCCGGTGAGGTGACGGCCGATGGCCTGATCGCCGTTGGCACGGTGGCCAAGAAATACGGCCTGTACACCAAGATCACCGGTGGCGCACGCGTTGACCTGTTTGGTGCGCGTGTCGAACAACTGCCGCTGATCTGGGAAGAACTGATTGCCGCAGGCTTTGAATCCGGCCACGCGTATGGCAAGTCGCTGCGCACGGTGAAGTCCTGCGTCGGCTCGACCTGGTGCCGTTATGGCGTCGATGATTCCATCGGCCTGGCGATTGAACTGGAAAACCGCTACAAGGGCTTGCGTACGCCGCACAAGATCAAGTTTGGCGTGTCCGGCTGCACCCGCGAGTGCGCCGAGGCACAGGGCAAGGATGTGGGCGTGATCGCCACCGAAAAAGGCTGGAACCTGTACGTGGCCGGCAACGGCGGCATGAAGCCGCGCCACGCCGAGCTGCTGGCGACTGAGCTGGACAAGGAAACGCTGGTCAAGTACATCGACCGCTTCCTGATGTTCTACAGCCGCACCGGCGACCGTCTGCAACGCACCAGCACCTGGCGCGAGAACCTTGAGGGCGGCCTGGATTACCTGAAAGATGTCATCGTCAAGGACAAGCTGGGCATCGGTGCCGAGCTGGAAGCGGACATGCAGCATGTGGTCAACACCTACGCTTGCGAGTGGAAGGAAGCTGTCGAGAATCCGGAAACCCGCAAACGATTCCGCCACTTCGTCAACAGCGACAAGGGCGACGAGAACGTGTTGTTCATGGAAGAACGTGGCCAGATTCGTCCGGCCACCATCGAAGAGCGCAAACGCGTTATCCCTATCGCAGTCAAGGCAGCCTAAGGAGAAGATGATGCATCGTGATATTCAAACCGATAACTGGATCGCCGTCTGCAACCTGGACGACATCGTGCCGAATACCGGCGTGTGCGCCTTGCTGAACAATGAGCAGGTGGCGGTGTTTCATGTTGACGATGGCGGACCGCGCGTGTTCGCCATCGATAACTATGATCCGAATTCTGAGGCTTCCGTGCTGTCGCGTGGCCTGGTCGGTTCGCTGGGCGAGCGGATTGTGGTCGCCTCGCCGATCTACAAGCAGCACTTCGATTTGCAGACCGGCGAATGCCTGGAAGCACCTGAACATTCAGTTGGGACCTACCCGGCGCGCATTGACGGCGGCAAAGTCTGGGTCGGCCTGTGAAACCCGCACTGGTCGTCATCGGCAACGGCATGGCCGGCATGCGCACGGTCGAGGAGCTGCACAAGCTGGCGCCGGATATGTACGACATCACCGTGTTCGGCGCCGAGCCGCACGGTAATTACAACCGCATCCTGCTGTCGCCGGTGCTGGCAGGCGAGAAGAGCATCGACGACATCATGCTCAACACCCGTGAATGGTACGTCCAGCACGGGATCACGCTGCACGCTGGCGACCCTGTGGTGCACATCGACCGCCGCAAGCGTATTGTGCGCGCCCAATCCGGCCTGGAAGTGAGCTATGACCGTTTGCTGATCGCCACCGGCTCCAAGCCGTTTATCATCCCGGTGCCAGGCCATCAACTGAGCGGCGTGCTGGCCTTCCGTGATATTCAGGACGTGGAGCAGATGCTGGCGATGGCGCGCAATCACCGTAATGCGGTGGTGATCGGCGGCGGCCTGCTGGGCCTGGAGGCAGCCAACGGGCTACAACGCCAGGGCATGAACGTGACCGTGGTGCACGTCAGCGACGTGCTGATGAACCAGCAGCTCGACAAGCCCGCCGCGCTATTGCTGCAAAAGGCGCTGGAAGCCAAGGGACTCACATTCCTGATGGGCGCCAACACCGAGGAAATTCTCGGCCCCGGTCGCGTGACCGGCGTGCGTTTCAAGGACGGCAGCGAGATCCCGGCGGACCTGGTGGTGATGACCGCTGGCGTACGGCCGAATATCGAACTGGCCAAGTCCGCAGGCCTGCACTGCGAGCGCGCCATCGTGGTGGACGATACCCTGCAAACCTACGATCCCCGCGTCTACGCAGTGGGCGAGTGCGTGCAGCACCGCAGCGCCACCTTTGGCCTGGTCGCGCCGATCTGGGATCAGGCGCGTGTCTGCGGCGCGCACCTGGCCGGCGCCGGTGTGCGCCGCTATGTGCAGCAAACCTCGCCGACGCGGCTAAAAGTGACCGGCGTCGATTTGTACTCGGTTGGCGACTTCATCGGCGGCGAAGGCAGCGAAGACCTGGTACTGCGCGATGCGCGCCGTGGCGTCTACAAGCGGCTGGTGTTGAAGGACAACCGCGTCACCGGCGCGGTGCTGTATGGCGACGTCAAGGACGGCCCGTGGTACTTCAACCTGATCCAGAGCCGCAGCGACATTACGCCGATCCGGCAAACCCTGTTATTTGGCGAAGCCTTGTCTAACCGGGCCGCCTGAAGGAATATCTTGAACCTGTCCACCGACCATCTGGCTATCCGTACCACCTGTGCCTACTGCGGCGTCGGCTGCGGCGTGCAGGCCACGCCGAAGGGTGACGGCACCTTCGCCATCGCCGGTGACAAGCAGCATCCTGCCAATATGGGCCGTCTGTGCGTGAAAGGCTCGGCGCTGGGTGAAACCGTGGGACTGGAAGGCCGCCTGCTTTACCCGCAAGTACGCGAAGCCGATGGACTGCGCCGCGTATCGTGGGATCAGGCGCTGGACAAGGTGGCCGGCGAGTGGCAGCGCATCATCGCCGAACATGGCCCTGACGCAGTGGCGCTGTATGTCTCCGGCCAGCTGCTGACCGAGGACTACTACGTCGCCAACAAACTGATGAAGGGCTATGTCGGCAGTGCCAATATCGACACCAACTCGCGCCTGTGCATGTCGTCCGCCGTAGCGGGCTACAAGCGCGCCTTTGGCGAAGACCTGGTGCCGGTCTGCTACGAAGACCTGGAACTGGCCGATATGATTGTGCTGGTCGGCTCCAACACGGCGTGGTGCCACCCCATCCTGTTCCAGCGCATCTTGAAGGCGAAAGAAGCGCGCCCGGAAATGAAGCTGGTGGTGATCGATCCGCGCCGCACCGCCACCTGCGAGCTGGCTGACCTGCACCTGCCGGTCAAGGCGGGCACCGATGTGTGGCTGTTCAATGGCTTGCTGAGCTATCTGTCACGCATCGGCGCCGTCGACCCGCGTTTCATCGAACAGCACACCAACGGCTTTGAAGCGGCGCTGGACGTTGCGCATGCCGATTGCGCCGATCCTGCCGTGGTAGCCAAGATCTGCCGTATCGATCTGCCGTTGCTGCTGGAGTTCTACGAACTGTTCGCCGCCACCAGCAAGACCATTACGGCCTACTCGATGGGCGTGAATCAATCGTCGGCCGGCACCGACAAGGCCAACGCCATCATCAACTGCCACCTGGTCGGCGGGCGTATCGGCAAGCCGGGCATGGGCCCGTTCTCGATCACCGGCCAGCCGAATGCCATGGGCGGGCGCGAAGTCGGCGGGCTTGCCAATATGCTGGCTGCGCACATGGACCTGGAGCGCGCCGAGCATCGGGACGTGGTGCAGACGTTCTGGGAATCGCCAGCCATGGCCGACAAAGGCGGCCTGAAAGCGGTGGATCTGTTCAACGCGATTGAAGAAGGCAAGGTCAAATCGGTGTGGGTGATCGCCACCAACCCCGTGGTCAGCATGCCGGATGCGGACCAGGTGCGACGCGCGCTGGGCAAGTGCGAGCTGGTGATCTCATCCGACATCATGCAGGATACCGACACCACCGTGTATGCCGACGTGCTGCTGCCGGCGCTGGGCTGGGGCGAAAAGGATGGCACGGTGACCAACTCCGAACGCCGCATTTCGCGCCAGCGCGCCTTCCTGGATGCACCGGGCGAGGCGCTGCCGGATTGGAAGATTCTGTCGCTGTTCGCGCAGCGCATGGGCTATCAGGGTTTCGATTTCTCCGGCCAGCACGCGGTGTTCGACGAGCATGCGCGCCTGAGCGGTTTCCGCAATAGCGTGGACGATGTACCGCGCGCTTTCGATATGTCCGGCCTCGCAGGTCTCAATCAGCGCGCGTACGATGAACTGGCGCCGACGCAGTGGCCGGCGCGCCGAACTGCCGGCGGTACACTGCGCATTGATGCGCGTCTGTTCGAGGATGGCGTGTTCGCGCATGCTGATGGCAAGGCGCGCTTTATCGCCACCGCGCCGCGCCTGCCGCGCCACGCTGTCAGCGAAGATTATCCGCTGTCGCTGAATACCGGCCGGGTGCGCGACCAGTGGCATACGATGACGCGCACCGGCAAGTCCGCCACGCTGGCCGATCATATCGCTGAATCCTTCGTCGATATGCACCCGCAGGATGCCTTGCTAAGCGGGGTGAAAGAGGGCGAGCTGGCGCGCATTACTTCCGACTGGGGCGCAATGGTGGCACGCGTGCAGCACGGTGGCGGCATCCCGCGTGGCAGTGTGTTCATTCCCATCCACTGGAACGACCAGACCGCGTCCGACGCGCGCGTGGGCGCAGTGGTTAATCCGGTGGTGGACCCGGTATCCGGCGAGCCTGAGTTCAAGCACACCCCGGTGCGGGTCGAGCAGTTCCGCGTCAACTGGCATGGCTTCATCCTGAGCCGCGATGCGCTGAACCTCGACAGCATCGCGCACTGGACCCGTATTCAGGGCCGCGAATTCGCGCGCTACGAGCTGGCGGG
Source organism: Duganella sp. sic0402 (assembly GCF_019219065.1). Lineage (GTDB taxonomy): Bacteria > Pseudomonadota > Gammaproteobacteria > Burkholderiales > Burkholderiaceae_D > Rugamonas. Next base: position 126,679 of record NZ_JAHUWK010000012.1, read on the forward strand.
CCGTAACACCGTCAAGAACTATCCGGAATGGTCGCGCGCGCTGCTGGGCGTAAGCGATCCCGATGCCGATTGGCTGGAGTATGAAGACAAGACTGCCGGCGTGTACCGTGCCGTGCATGTGGTGAATGACCGCATTGAACAGTGCATCTTTATGTCGCCGCGCCAGGATATGCCGTCACGCGCGTGGCTGGCCAGCCTGTTTGTCAAAGAGGCGCTGAGCGAGATCGACCGCGTCGGCCTGCTGGTCGGCATACCGGTGGAGAAGGGCGCCGATACCGGGCCGACAGTGTGCTCGTGCTTTGGCGTCGGCCGCAACACCATCTGCAACGCCATCCTCGAAAAAGACCTGAAGACGGTGCCGGAGGTAACCGCCTGCCTGAAGGCTGGCGGCAACTGCGGTTCCTGTGTCCCGGAAATCAAGAAGATCCTGGTCCAGACACGCGTGGAGGCAGAGGAGGCAAGGTTGTGATTATGGTAAGCTAGGCCTGTCGATCGCAAAATGAGTGCCTCATGTCTATCCGTGAAAACTTCTCCGATGCTGATATGGACCAGTGGCTCAACGATAACCGGGTCACTGAAATTGAATGCCTGGTGCCCGACCTGACGGGCGTGGCGCGCGGGAAGATTCTGCCGCGTGCCAAATTCACCCAGGACCGTGGCATGCGCATACCGGAAGCGGTGCTGGGCATGACCGTCACCGGTAACTACCCGGTCGAAGATCCAGCCTACGATCGCGCCATCTCCAACACCGACCGCGATATGATCTTGCGCGCGGACCCCGGCAGCATCACCACCGTTCCGTGGGCCATCGATCCGACCGCGCAGGTGATCCACGACTGCTATTTCGCCGATGGCACGCTGGTGGACTTCGCACCGCGCTCGGTGCTGCGCCGCGTGCTGAAACTGTATGCGGACAAGGGATGGCGCCCGGTTGTCGGGCCGGAGCTGGAGTTCTACCTGACAGAAAAGAATATCGACCCGGACCTGCCGCTGAAAGCACCAGTGGGCCGCAGCGGCCGCGCCGAAACCACGCGGCAGGTGTACAGCATCGACGCGGTCAACGAATTCGATCCGCTATTCGAGGATATTTACGACTACTGCGCGCTGATGAATCTCGATGTGGACACGCTGATCCACGAAACCGGCGCCGGTCAGATGGGCCTCAACTTCCAGCATGGGGATGCGATGGCGCTGGCCGACAACGTCTTCTACTTCAAGCGCACCTTGCGCGAGGCGGCGCTGAAGCACGATATGTACGCCACCTTCATGGCCAAGCCGATGGGCGGCGAGCCCGGATCGGCCATGCATGTGCACCAGAGCGTCAGCGACGCCGCCAGCGGCCGCAATATCTTCAGCCAGGCCGACGGTTCGCCGTCGCCGCAATTTCGCCATTACATCGGCGGCCTGCAGCGCTATACGCCGGCGGCGATGGCGATCCTGGCGCCGTATGTCAACTCCTATCGCCGCATCGTGCGCCACACGGCGGCGCCGATCAACGTCCAGTGGGGCATGGACAACCGCACCGTGGGCTTCCGCATCCCGATTTCCGGCGTCGAACAGCGGCGGGTGGAAAACCGCATCATCGGCGCCGACGCCAATCCCTATCTTGGCATTGCGGTGACGCTGGCCTGCGGCTATCTGGGGCTGGTCGATCAGCTGGAGCCGACGCCGATGACCACCGGCAGCGCCTATGACCATGCCTACGAGCTGCCGCAAGGGCTGCCGCAGGCATTGACGCTGCTGCGTCAGGAGGATCGCCTGCGCGATGTGCTGGGCGAGCGCTTTGTCGATGTCTACACCGCCATCAAGGAACTGGAACACCAGGAGTTCATGACGGTGATCAGCCCGTGGGAGCGGGAACACCTATTGCTGCATGTTTGAGTTGTCTTGGCCTCTGCTGGCTTTATAATCACCGGTTTGGCAAATATTATTTTATCCTTTTAATAACATGACCATAGAGCGAGCCGCTGAACCTTTCCTCCTGATCCGCAACCTGGTGAAGGAATTTGACACCGTCCGCGCCGTCAACGACGTGTCGGTGGGGATCAACAAGGGCGAAATCTTCGCGCTGCTGGGAAGTTCGGGCTGCGGCAAATCGACGCTGCTGCGCATGCTGGCCGGCTTTGAAACGCCGACCTCGGGCAGCATCACGCTGGCCGGGCAGGATATTGTCAGCGTGCCGCCGTATCAGCGTCCTATCAACATGATGTTCCAGTCGTACGCGCTGTTCCCGCACCTGTCGGTATGGGACAACATTGCCTTCGGCCTGCGCCGCGACGGCCTGCCAAAAGCCGAAATCGCCGACCGCGTGGAAAAGATGCTGTCGCTGGTGCAGCTGACCGAGTACGCCAAGCGCAAACCGCACCAGCTGTCGGGCGGCCAGCAGCAGCGCGTGGCGCTGGCGCGTTCGCTGGCCAAGCGTCCGCAGTTGCTGCTGCTGGACGAGCCGCTGGGCGCGCTGGACAAAAAACTGCGCGAGCGCACGCAGATGGAACTGGTCAGCATTATTGAGGAAGTGGGCGTGACCTGCGTGATGGTGACGCACGACCAGGACGAAGCCATGAGCATGGCCACCCGCATCGCCGTCATGAGCGCCGGCCGCATCCTGCAAGTGGGTGCGCCGGATGAAATCTATGAAACGCCGAATTGCCGCTTCGTTGCGGACTTCATCGGCAGCGTCAATCTGTTCAACGGCGCGGTGGCGGAAGATGAGGCGGACCACGTCATTGTCGATACACCGGAAGGCAAGCATTACGTCACCCACGGCATCACCGGCACCATGGGCATGCCGGTGTCGGTTGCCGTGCGTCCCGAGAAGATCGCGGTGCAGGTGGAGGCGCCAACGCAGGAGCAGCGCGCCAAGGCGGCCGAGCATGGCTACAACTGCGTGCAGGGCGTGATTACTGGCGTGTCCTACTTCGGCAACGAAACCAGCTACCACATCACTCTGGACAGCGGCATGGTGCTGAAAGCTTCGCGTACCAATGTCGCGCGTCACGATGACGTGGCGCTCAAGCGCGACCAGCGCGTGTATGCCTGGTGGGATGGTTCCGACGTTGTCGTGCTGACCAGCTAAGGCGCGCGCTCATGAAATTTCTGAAGAATCTGTTCCAGCATCCGGGCCGCGCCGTGGTCATCGGCGTGCCTTTCGTGTGGCTGGCGTTTGCTTTCCTGATTCCGTTTCTGATCGTCTTGCGGATCAGCTTCGTGGACCTGGACAGCGGCGATGGCGGCCCGTTCGGCACGCTGGTGACGCTGGCTGATGGCGTGCTGACGCTGAAGGTCAAGATCGCCAACTACCTGTATATCGCGCAGGATGAGCTGTACGCGATCACTTACCTGAATTCGCTGAAGTTCGCGGCGATTACGGCGGCGCTGTGCCTGGCCATCGGCTACCCGTTCGCCTACTTCATGGCGCGCGCCAAGCCGGCCATCCGCCCGGTGCTGCTGATGCTGGTGATGATGCCGTTCTGGACTTCCTTCCTGCTGCGTATCTACGCATGGAAGGGCATCCTGGCGAATCACGGCATTCTGAATAGCTTGCTGCTGAATCTGGGCGTGATCTCCGAGCCGCTGCATCTGATGAACACCCAGTTCTCGCTGATTATCGGCATGGTCTACGCCTATCTGCCGTTCATGATCCTGCCGCTGTACGCGAATCTGGTGAAGATGGATGTGCGCTACCTGGAGGCGGCTGCCGACCTTGGCGCGACGCCGTGGCAGACGTTCTGGCGCATCACCGTGCCGCTGTCGAAGTCCGGCATCATCGCGGGCACCATGCTGGTGTTCATTCCGGCGATCGGCGAGTACGTGATTCCCGAGTTGCTCGGTGGTCCGGAGACGCTGATGATCGGCCGCCAGCTGTGGGATGAATTCTTTACCAATAACGATTGGCCGCTGGCGTCCTCGGTGACGGTGGTGGTGATCCTGCTGATCCTTGTGCCGATGGCGATCTTTAATAAATACCAGGCAGACCAGGAGGCCCGCAAATGACCCAGTTCCTGCATCGCTGGTTCGGGCGCGGCTGGCTCTCGCTGGGCTATCTGTTCCTGTACATCCCGATTGTTGTTTTGGTGGTGTTCTCGTTTAACAGCTCGCGCCAGGACATGGTGTGGAGCGGCTTCTCGCTGCAATGGTATGCGGCGCTGCTGAATGACCAGGAGATCATCAGCGGCTTTGGCCTGTCGCTGCGGATTGCGCTGCTGACGGCGTGCGGTTCGGTGATCCTGGGGACGTTTGCCGCCTTTGTGCTGGACCGCTATCAGCGTTTCAGCGGACGCACGCTATTCACTGGCATGGTGAGTGCGCCGCTGGTAATGCCGGAAGTGATTATCGGCCTGTCGCTGCTGCTGATGCTGGTGTCGGTGCAGAAGATGTTTGGCTTCCCGGAGCGCGGTTTGGTGACGATCTGGCTGGGCCACACGCTGCTGGGCATGGCGTATGCGACGGTAGTCATCCAGTCGCGCCTGCGCGAGATGAACAAGTCGCTGGAAGAGGCGGCGATGGACCTGGGCTGCCGTCCGTTCCAGGTGTTCTTCCTGGTGACGCTGCCGAACATCAAGCAGGCCTTGGGTTCGGCGTGGCTGCTGACCTTCACGCTGTCGCTGGATGATGTGGTGTTGTCGGCTTTCCTGTCCGGTCCTGGATCGTCGACCATGCCGATTGTGATTTTCTCTCGCGCGCGCCTCGGGCTTGACCCTCGCGTGAATGCGGTGGCGGCGCTGACGATACTGGTAGTGTCGATAGGCGTGATCGCATCCAGCCTGTACATCGCCCGCGCCGAGCGCCTGCGCTCCAGGCAACTGGCGGCAGCCGTCAAAGGCTAACTCTTGTCCCAGGCGGCGCTGGCGATGAAGATCGCGGCGCCTATCCACAGAACGGCCGGCAGTGCATTCACGCCGGCCGTTTGCATTAATACCCCCGTCACCAATGGCCCGCCGGCGCTGGTAATGCCCCAGCTGGCGTTGACTACCGCGCTGGCCGCAACCAGCGACTGTCCTTCAAAGCGCTCGCCGCACGCCACCAGCGACAGCATGTAGATGGCGCCAGCCACTGCGCCCAGCGCCAGCAGCAAGGTCCACCACAGCCACGGCGTGCCCGCCGCGAACGGCAGCGCCGGCAGCAGCACACACACCGCGACGCCACAGCCGATATGCACTTTGCGCCGGCCCACGCGGTCCGCCAGCCAGCCGAAGAAGAATTGCAGCGCCGTGTCGCCGACCAGCACCACCGTGGCCGACAGCACCGCCAGCCCGGTCGCTATGCCGTGACGCATGGCGTACACCGGCAACAGGCTGAGCGCCAGCGTGTCGAACATGGCGAAGAAAGCCGCGCCGATGGCAATCATCCACATGCGCGGCAGGATGCGTTGCCAGGCCACTGGCGCCTCGTCTTCGTGCTTACGCGTGCCGCCGCTGATCAGCAGCATGCCGGGCAGCGCAAGCAGGAATAGCGCACCGCACGATGCAAATGGCAACGCCACCTTGCCAGCCAGCGCCGCCACCAGAGCGGGCCCAATCAGCTGGAACAGCGTAAAGGCCGTGGTATAGATCGCCACCACGCGCCCGCGCGAGTTGGTCGGCGCCAGATTGTTGACCCACGCTTCGCCGATGGTGAACAATACGCCCATGCAGGCGCCAAACACAAAGCGCAGCACACCCCAGGCCAGCAGGCTGTCGGTCATTTCCATCAGCGCGGTGGACAGGGCGGCAGTGACGATGGCGGCGATCATGCAGCCGCGCGGACCATGGCCTGCCACCCAGCGCGACACAAACGGTGCGGCCGCAAGAATGCCTGCCGCGCTGATGGCCGTGATGATGCCGATAATGTCTGTGCCCACGCCACGCTGGTCCAGCGTCAAGGCGGTAAGCGGAATGGTGGCGCCGAGCCCAAGGCCGACAACGCCGATGCTGGCGACTAATGCGATGAAATCGCGCCATGGCATGTTCTTCATGCGCGAACTCCTGATTTGAGTTCGCCATCATACCAAAATAGGATTATCATTTATTCAAATCCAAATAGATGAAAGCTTCTATGCGTAGCCCAATCGTTCTGGTTCCCGCGTGCGTCACTCAAACCGGCGCACATCTGTCTCACACTGCGCACCTCAAGTACGTGGCTGCCGTTGCGGAAGGCGCACGCTGCACGCCGCTGATCGTACCGGCGCTCGGCGCCGCCACCGACTTTGAAGCCTTGCTTGCTGCGGCCGATGGCGTGATGCTGACCGGCTCCCCCTCCAATGTGCACGCCGGCCTGTATGGCGAAGCCGTGCTCGATCCCTCTCTGCCGCAGGACGCGGCGCGCGACGCCACCACCTTGCCGCTGATACGTGCCGCCATCAAGCGCAGCATTCCGCTGTTTGCCATCTGCCGCGGTTTCCAGGAAATGAACGTGGCGCTGGGTGGCTCACTGCATCAGGCGGTGCATGGCGTCGCCGGCATGGCCGATCACCGCGAGCGCAAGCACGATACGCTGGACCAGCAATACGCGCCGTCGCATCGCGTGCTGCTGGACCCTGGAGGGCGCTTGGCGCAGATTCTCCACGGAGCCGCCAGCATCATGGTCAATTCGCTGCACGGGCAGGGCATCCATCGTTTGGCCGCAGGCCTTGCGGTCGAGGCGCGCGCGGACGATGGACTGGTCGAAGCCTATCGCGTAGAGGACGCCAAAGGATTCACGCTCGCGGTACAGTGGCATCCTGAGTGGCGCTTTTCCGAGAATCCGGACTCCGTCAAATTATTCAGAGCCTTTGGCGACGCCTGTCGCGCCTACAAGGCCGCCCGATAACAACAACGAGAGAAGCAAATGGCAATTCGCGAAAATTTTACGTATACCGATATGGACCTGTGGCTGAACGAGAAGCACGTCACAGAAATTGAATGCCTGGTGCCGGACCTGACCGGCGTGGCGCGCGGGAAGATCCTCCCGCGCGGAAAATTCACCCAGGAGCGCGGCATGCGCATACCGGAGGCGGTGCTGGGCATGACCGTGACTGGAAACTACCCGACTGAAGACGCGGGCTACGACCGCGCCATCTCCAGCACCGACCGCGACATGATATTGAAGGCCGATCCGACTACCATCACCATGGTGCCGTGGGCCACCGATCCCACTGCGCAGGTGATCCACGATTGCTACTTTGCCGATGGCCGTCTGGTGGACTTCGCGCCGCGTTCGGTGCTGCGCCGCGTGCTCAAACTGTATGCCGACAAAGGCTGGAAGCCAGTGGTGGCGCCGGAACTGGAGTTCTACCTCACCGCCAAGAACAGCGATCCCGACCTGCCATTGAAACCGCCGATTGGCCGCAGCGGCCGCGCCGAAACCAGCCGCCAGGTCTACAGCATCGACGCGGTGAATGAATTCGATCCGCTGTTTGAAGACATCTACGATTACTGCGACCTGATGGGACTGGACGTGGACACGCTGATTCACGAAATCGGCGCCGGGCAGATGGAGATCAATTTCCTGCACGGCGAACCGCTCGGCCTGGCGGACAAGGTGTTCTTCTTCAAGCGCACCTTGCGTGAAGCGGCGCTGAAACACGATATGTATGCCACTTTCATGGCCAAACCGATGGCCGGCGAGCCGGGATCGGCAATGCATGTGCACCAGAGCGTGGTGGATGCGACGACCGGCAAGAATATCTTCAGTGCAGAGGATGGTTCGGCATCGCCGCTGTTCAAGCACTATATCGGCGGCTTGCAGCGCTATATGCCATCGGCAATGGCGATCGTGGCGCCGTATGTCAATTCTTATCGCCGCATCGTGCGGCATACGGCGGCGCCGATCAATATCCAGTGGGGCATGGACAACCGCACCGTGGGCTTCCGCGTGCCGGAATCCGGCGTGCAGGATCGCCGCGTGGAGAACCGCATCATCGGCGCTGACGCCAATCCGTATCTGGCGCTGGCGGTGACGCTGGCATGCGGCTATCTGGGCATGGTCGATCAGGAAGAACCGACGCCGATGACCACCGACAGCGCTTACGACCTGAAAGTCGAGCTGCCGCAAGGCTTGCCGGAAGCCTTGCAATTGCTGCGCGCGGAGGACCGCTTGCGCACCGTGCTGGGCGAGCGCTTTATCGATGTGTATGCCGCGATCAAAGACCTGGAACACCAGGAATTCATGACCGTCATCAGTCCGTGGGAGCGCGAGCACCTGCTGCTGCACGTTTGAGCGAGAGGCCTTTATGAGCACATATGATACGACTGCGATTCAGAAGCTGGACACGGCGCACTATCTGCATCCCTTCACCGATCACAAGGCGCTGGGCGAGAAGGGCGCGCGCGTGATGGTGCGCGGCGAAGGCATCTACCTGTGGGACTCCGAGGGCAACCAGATCATCGACGGCATGTCGGGACTGTGGTGCGTCAATGTCGGCTATGGCCGCACCAGCATCTCCGATGCGGTGTACAAGCAGATGGAGACGCTGCCGTTCTATAACAGCTTCTTCAACACCACCAATGTACCGGCGGTGGAACTGGCGGCCAAGCTGGCGCAGATTTCGCCGCCGCAGTTCAATCATGTGTACTTCACCGGCTCCGGCTCTGAGGGCAACGACACCAATGTGCGCATGGTGCGCCGCTATTGGGACGTGCTGGGACAGTCCGAGCGCCAGGTCATCATCAGCCGCCACAACGCGTATCACGGCAGCACCATGGCTGGCGCGTCGCTGGGCGGCATGGCGGGCATGCATGAGCAGGGCGGCTTGCCGATACCGGGCATCGTGCATATTGGCCAGCCTAACTATCTGGAATCGGGCAAGGGCATGACGGAGGAGGCGTTCGGCGTCGAGGCTGCCTCCTGGCTGGAGCAAAAAATACTGGAGGTCGGGCCGGACAAGGTGGCGGCGTTCATCGGCGAGCCGATACAGGGTGCGGGCGGCGTGATCATTCCCCCATCGACCTACTGGCCGGAGATACAGCGCATCTGCGACAAGTACGGCATTCTGCTGATTGCCGATGAAGTCATCTGCGGTTTCGGCCGGCTGGGGCGCTGGTTCGCTTCCGAGCTGTTTGGCATCAAGCCGGACCTGATCACCTTCGCCAAGGGCGTGACCTCCGGCTATGTGCCGCTGGGCGGCGTGCTGGTTGGCGACCGCGTGGCCAGGGTGTTGATCGAGCAGGGCGGCGAATTCAATCACGGCTTCACCTACTCAGGGCATCCGGTGGCCTGCGCGGCGGCGCTGGAGAATATCCGCATCATCGAAGATGAACAGCTGGTCGAGCGCGTGGCCAATGAAACCGGGCCCTATCTGAAGCAGCGCTTTGCGGAGCTGGCCGATCATCCATTGGTGGGCCATGCGGACAGCTGTGGTTTTGTGGCGGGCCTGAACCTGGTCCGCAGCAAGGGCGCCACTGTGCACGATAACGTGGCGTTCGATGAAGCGCTGGCGGTCGGCATGGTATGTCGCGGCTACATGTTCAGCAACGGCATGATCATGCGCGCCGTGGGCGACCGCATGATTATTGCGCCGCCGCTGGTGCTGACCACCACGCAGATCGATGAGATGCTGGCGTTGATACGCCATTGCCTCGACCTGACCTATGCCGATGTGAAGCAGCGCGGCTGGCTGTAAAGGAGACGAAGATGGGTATCTGGCATGACAAGGCGGCTGCGCTGAAAGCGGATGGCCGCGCCTTCATCGGCGGCGAGCGTGTGTGGGCAAAGTCCGGGCAGCAGTTTGAGAACCTGTCGCCTATCGACGGCCGTTCGCTGGGCATGGTGGCGCGTTGCGACGGCGCCGATGTGGATATCGCGGTAGCGGCAGCGCGTGCGGCGTTCGAGGACCGGCGCTGGGCGGGCAAGTCGCCGGCGCAGCGCAAGCGGGTGCTGATTCGGTTTGCGGAGCTGATGCAACAGCATGTCGAGGAACTGGCGCTGCTGGAAACGCTGGATATGGGCAAGCCGATCAAATACAGCCAGACGGTGGATGTGGGCGGCGCGGCCAACTGCATCCGCTGGTATGGCGAGGCGATCGACAAGGTCTATGACGAAATCGCGCCGACGCCGGCCGACAGCCTGGCGCTGATCACGCGCGAGCCGGTGGGTGTTGTGGCGGCCATCGTGCCGTGGAATTATCCGATGCTGATGGCGTCGTGGAAGATCGCGCCGGCGCTGGCGGCGGGAAATAGCGTGGTGCTGAAACCGTCCGAGAAATCGCCACTGACCGCGCTGCGGCTGGCTGAGTTGGCGTTGGAGGCGGGTCTGCCGGCTGGCGTGTTCAATGTGCTGCCGGGTTACGGTGCGGAGGCTGGCGCGGCGCTGGCCTTGCACATGGATGTGGACTGCATCGGCTTTACCGGCTCCACGCGCGTGGGCAAGCAGATCATGCAGATGGCGGGGCAGTCGAACTTGAAGCGGGCGTGGACGGAGCTGGGCGGCAAGTCGGCCAATATCGTCTGCGCGGACTGTCCAGATCTGGATGCGGCGGTGGATGCGGCCATCGGCTCGATCTTCTTCAACCAGGGTGAAAGCTGCAACGCGCCATCGCGCCTGTTCGTGGAAGAATCGATCAAGGAACGCTTCATCGAAAAAGCGCTGGGCAAAGTGCCGGCTTACCAGCCAGGCGATCCGCTGGACGAAAACACGGTCATGGGCGCGATCGTCGACGCCACGCAGTTGAAGACAGTGATGGGCTACATCGAGGCCGGCCGCGCTGATGGCGCGCGGTTGCTGGCCGGCGGCAAACAGGCCCGCACCGAGACGGGCGGCTACTACGTCGAACCGACCCTGTTCGACCAGGTAGACAGCAATATGACCATCGCCCGCGAAGAAATCTTCGGCCCGGTGCTATCGATATTGAGCTTCACCGATGTGCGGGAAGCGGTACGGCAAGCCAACGCCACGCCGTACGGCCTGCATGCCGCCGTCTGGACAGCGGACCTGAGCAAAGCCATCCAGACTTCACGCGCGCTGCGTGCCGGCACGGTGCACGTCAACCAATACGACGGCGACGACATCACCGTACCCTTCGGCGGCTACAAGCAATCCGGCAACGGCAGGGATAAATCCCTGCACGCTTTCGACAAATATACTGAACTGAAAACCACCTGGATACAGATTTAATATCGGGGCACTGCCCCCGATGTTTTTAGAAGCAGTGCTCCAGGGCCGGGAAGCTGCGGTCTTTGACGGCGGTGACGTAGGCGGTAATGGCGGCGTCGATGCTGGTCTGGCCGTCCATGAAGTTTTTGACGAAGCGTGCTTTGCGCCCTGGGAAGACGCCCAGCAGGTCGTGCATCACCAGCACCTGGCCGGAGCAGTCCGGGCCGGCGCCGATGCCGATGGTCGGGATCGACAGCAAGTCGGTGATCTCTTTACCCAGCGCCGATGGAATCGCCTCCAGCAGCACCATCGAGGCGCCGGCTGCTTGCATGCGCAGCGCGTCGGCGCGCAGCAGGTCGGCGCTTTCGGTGGTTTTGCCTTGCACTTTGTAGCCGCCCAGCTGGTGCACCGATTGCGGCGTCAGGCCGAGGTGGGCGCAGACGGGAATCGCGCGGTCGGTCAGGAATTTGACGGTGTCGGCCAGCCAGGCGCCGCCTTCGATTTTGATCATGTGCGCGCCGGCCTGCATCACTTGCACTGCGTTGGCGTAGGCGGTTTCCGGTGTGCCGTAGGCGCCGAACGGCAGGTCTGCCATGATCATGGCGCTCTTGGCGCCGCGCGCCACCGAGGCGGTGTGGTAGGCGATGTCGTTGACGGTGACTGGCAGCGTCGAGGTGTGGCCGGCGCAGACCATGCCCAGCGAGTCGCCGATCAGCAGGATCTCTACGCCGCAACGGTCCATCAGCGACGCGAAGCTGGCGTCGTAGCAGGTTAGCATGGTGATTTTTTCGCCGGCGCTGCGCAGCGTGGCCAGGGTGTTGACGGTGACGGCTTTACTGACCGCCGCTTTGGCCGGTACAGGTGCGTTGGCGTCGGCGGGCTTTTGGCTCGCGGCCAGTTCGTTGCCTTGGAGGTATCCAGACATGGTAAATCCTTTACTGATTAAAGCGGGCTGATGCCCTGGTCGGCCACGCCGGCGGCGTATTGTGACGCCGCGCCGTGGCCTGGAATATGAATCGATGGCGCCAGCTCCAGCAGCGGCACCAGCACAAACGCGCGCTCGGTGATACGCGGGTGCGGCACGCTCAGCGTCGGGCTGTTGATGACGGCGTCGCCGTACAGTAGCAGATCCAGATCAAGCGTGCGCGGGGCGTTGCGATAAGGCCGTTCGCGGCCGTGCGCCTGCTCGATGCCGTGCAGCGCTTGCAGCAGCGCTTCGGCGTCCAGCGTGGTGCCGATGCGGGCGACGGCGTTGATGTAGTCGTCTCCACTGGAGTCGATCGGTGCGGTGCGGTACAGGCTGGATGACGCCATCAGCGTGCAACCGGGCTGGCGTTGCAGGCGTTGCAGCGCATCCAGCACATTGGCGCGTGCGTCGCCGAGGTTGGCACCGATGCCGATGTAGGCGATGGTGAAGGCGAATGGCGCCTTATCGTCTTCTGAGGACAATGGCGCCAGACCTGCGGAAATGGCGGTGTTCATGCGGCTGCGGAGATTACTCGGCGCCGCCGTCGTGGACAGGCGCCGCGTTGTCGGCGTTGCCGTCTTCACCGCCACGGCCGCCACGGTTACGGCCGCCACGGCGTGGGCCGCGCTTGCGTTTGGCGGCGCCGCCAGTGCCGGTGCTACCGCCACCGCCGCCTTCGCGCGGTGCGCTGGCCGATGCGATCAGCTCTTCGCGGGTGATCTCGTCGCCTTCATAGAAGGCAGTCCACCAGTCGCCGATCTCGGCGTCGATTTCGCCGGAAGCGCAACGCAGCAGCAGGAAGTCGTAGCCGGCGCGGAAGCGCAGGTGTTCCAGCAGTTTGTGCGGCGCCTTTCCGGTGCGGCGTTCGAAGCGCGGCTGCATCGACCAGATGTCGCGCATGTCGGTGCCGATCTTGCGCTGCAAGGCCAGCTTTTCGGTCTGCGAATCCAGTACGTCGTCGGCGGCCAGATGCAGCGCCGGGATGGTCTGTTCGCCGGACGCGCGGTAAGCGGTCCACTTCTCCAGCACCTGATGCCACAGCAGCGACGCAAACAGGAAGCCCGGCGAGACTGTTTTGCCGGCATGGATGCGCGAGTCGGTCGACTCCAGCGCCAGCGTCACGAACTTGAACCCCAGCGGCTGTTCCAGCACCACGTCCAGCAGCGGCAGCAGGCCGTGGTGCAGGCCTTCCTTGCGCAGCTGTTGCAGGCAGGCCAGCGCGTGACCGCTCATCAGCAGCTTGAGCATTTCGTCAAACACGCGCGCGGCTGGTACGTTGTTGATCAGCGGCGCCATGACCTTGATCGGTGCGCCGGTTTCCGGCTCGATGGTGAATTTCAGCTTGGCGGCAAAGCGCACCACGCGCAGCATGCGCACCGGGTCTTCGCGGTAGCGCGCTTCCGGCACGCCGATGATGCGCAGTGTCTTGGCGCGGATGTCTTCGATGCCGCCATGGTAGTCCAGCACCTGCTGGTTGGCCGGGTTGTAGTACATGGCGTTGATGGTGAAGTCGCGGCGTTCCGCGTCTTCCGCCTGCGAGCCGAAGGTGTTGTCGCGCAGGACGCGGCCGTGTTCATCTTTCGGCGCGTTGGCCGAGGTGGTGCCACGGAAGGTGGTCACTTCCAGCAGGTCCTGGCCGAACATCACGTGCACGATCTGGAAGCGCTTGCCGATGATGAAGGCGCGGCGGAACAGCCGCTTGACCTGCTCCGGCGTGGCGTTGGTGGCGATGTCGAAGTCTTTCGGCTTCACGCCCAGCAGCAGGTCGCGCACGGCGCCGCCGACCACAAAGGCTTCGTAGCCGGCTTCCTGCAGCGTGCTGGTGACGCGGACAGCGTTGTTGGACAGCAGGCGCGGGTCGATGCCGTGGCCTTCAGGGCCCAGCACCACCGGCGTGTTTGGATCGCGGGCCGCTTTGCTCTTGGTGCCGAGGATTTTGCGGATCAGTTTCTTAATCATTGAACAGCTCAATTAATAGCCAGCCGTTGGCGGTGGCGTGCGTTTTCAGTTTTTCGTTGGGGTTGGTCGCCACCGGATGGCTGACGATGGACATCAGCGGCAGGTCGTTGTGCGAATCGCTGTAGAAGTGGACGGTGTCAAAGTCTTCCAGCGTTTTCCCCATTTTTTCCAGCCAGGCCTTGGTGTGGACGATCTTGCCGGGACCTTGCGTCGGCGTGCCGAGCAGCTTGCCGGTCAGGTTGCCGTCGGCGTCGACTTCCGGCATGGCGGCGATCAGGTGCTCCACGCCCAGCGCCCTGGCGATAGGCGCGGTGACGAAGTGGTTGGTGGCGGTGACGATCGCCACCAGGTCGCCCTGGTCGATATGCTTTTGCAGCAGCGCGCGCGCCGCCGGGTGCAGCGCCGGGGTGACCACTTCGGCCATGTACTGCGCGTGCATTTGATCCAGCCTGGCGCGCGGGAACGCGGCCAGCGTGCCGAGCGTGAACTCCAGGTATTCTACCGGATCGAGCGTGCCGGCCTGGTATTGGGCGAAGAACTCCCTGTTGCGGCGGTCGTATTCCACCGCGTCGACGGCGCCGGTGCGCACCAGGAATTGGCCCCACTCGAAGTCGGAGTCGATCGGCAGCAGGGTATGGTCGAGGTCAAAGAGGGCGAGGTTCATTATTCTTTCGCTTCCGCCTGCAGCCACTCGCGCAGCAGCGGCAGAGTGATCGGGCGTTGGGTTTCAAGGGAATACTGGTCCAGCGAGTCGAGGATGGTCGACAGCGACCGCATGTCGCGCTGGAAGTGCGACAGCAGGTAGGGTATCACGCCCGCCGACAGCGTCAAGCCGCGCGCCGCCGCTGCCGCCGCCAGCGCGGCGCTCTTTTCCTCGTCGGTGAGGCCGTGGATCTGGTAAATCAGGCCCCAGCCCATGCGCGTGCGCAGGTCTTCGCGCACCGGCAGCACGGCTGGCGCGACGTTGCCGCTACAGACCATGAAGGCGTTGTTGGCGCGGATTTCATTGAACAGCGCGAAGGCGTCGATCTGCGCCACCGGCGACAGCTTTTCGCAGTCGTCCAGCAGGTACAGGTCCACCTCCGGCGAGTAGACGAATTCGGACTCGATGGAGAACGGCGAGATATAGCGCGCGCGCGCCTGCTGGGCCTCCGTGCCGCTGGTGGCCAGGGCTTTCAGCAGGTGCGACTTGCCGACGCCGACCGCACCCCACAGGTAGGCGAAGTGCTCGCGCGACGTGCGATCGACGAACTGCGCCATCAGCGCTGCCGCTTCGGCATTCTGTCCTACCTCGAACGATGCGAGGCTGTGCGTTGGTTCCGCGCCTAAATCGAGCACCAACTGCTTCATGGCGTTCGCCTTGTGGTCTTTTGCATAACGTTTATCTGTTTCACATCATGCATTATAAAAGCTGCTGCCCAGATAGTGGCGCTGCAAGTGACGGAAAGCCACCATTAGCACCGCCGAAGCGGGTAAAGCCAGCAGCACGCCAACAAAGCCGAACAGCTGGCCGAAGGCCAGCAGGGCGAAAATCACCGCCAGCGGATGCAGGCCGATGCGCTCGCCGACCAGCCGTGGCGTCAGCACAAAACCTTCGATTACCTGGCCGATGCCGTAGATGATGGCCACCGCGATCACGCCGCTCCAGTCGGAAAATTGCAGCACTGCCGAAATCAGCGCCAGCACCAGCCCCAGGCCGAAACCGAGATAGGGGATGAACACCAGCAGGCCGGTGATGATGCCGACCGGCAGCGCTACATCGAAGCCGGCGATGGCCAGCGCCACCGAGTAGTAGATGGCCAGCACCAGCATCACCAGCAGTTGGCCGCGCAGGTATTGCGCCAGCAGCGTGTCGACTTCGCGCGCCATGCCCATGGTCGCTTCGATATAGCGGCGCGGCACGCAGCTGGCCACGCGGCGCAGCATCGCCGGCCAGTCCAGCAGCAGATAGAACAGCACCACCGGCACCAGGGTCAGCGTCGCCAGCCAGCCCAGCACGGCGGTGCCGCCGACGCGGGCGGAATTCAGAACGGCGGACCAGATGGCGTCGCCGCTGGCGGCCAGCTGCTCGGTCGCCAGCTGTTTGATGCCGGCACTGTCGAGGCGCACGTTCAGGCCCAGTTCGCGCAGCCTGGGCGCCAGCAGGTCGTTGGCCTTGGCCAGGAAGGCCGGGATCTGCGCTTGCAGCAGCGGGATTTCTTTTTGTAGCACCGGCACCACGATCAGCACCATGGCGGTCAGCGCGGCGAAGAACAAGGTGATGACGATGGTGACCGACAGCGCGCGCGGCACGGTGTGGCGGCGGCCGAGGCGCACGCGGTCCAGGCGGTCGACCGCCGGGTTCAGCGCGTAGGCGAAGATGGCGGCTGCCAGGAAGGGCGTCAGCACCGGGCCAAGGGTAATCAGCAGGAAGATGAATGCCGCCCAAACCGCCAGCCAGAATGCTGTTTGCTTTTGCTCAGCAGAGAGGGGAAAAGGCATGGAGGCGAATTCGATGGTTAAAAAGGCGGTTGGACGGGGCAATTTTGATAAAATAGCGGATTGACCGGGTTTATTGCATATTTTCGTGTGATTTTGTTACGAAATCGGTCTCCGCCTTCTATTTTACCGCCTCCGCTGCGAAATACACCATGAGCCAAACTTCAAATGTTTCCCTGTCCTACCGTGACGCCGGCGTCGATATCGACGCGGGTGATGCTTTAGTCGAAGCAATTAAGCCATACGCCAAGCGCACCATGCGCGAAGGCGTGCTGGCCGGCTTGGGCGGTTTCGGCGCGATGTTCGAGATCAGCAAAAAGTACAAAGAGCCTGTACTGGTCTCCGGCACCGACGGCGTGGGCACCAAGCTGAAACTGGCGTTTGAGCTGAACCGTCACGACACCGTTGGTATCGACCTGGTGGCAATGAGCGTCAACGACATCCTGGTGCAGGGCGCCGAGCCGCTGTTCTTCCTCGACTACTTTGCTTGCGGCAAACTGGACGTGGCGACCGCCTCCAACGTGATCAAGGGTGTGGCGCTGGGCTGCGAACAGGCCGGCTGCGCGCTGATTGGCGGCGAAACCGCTGAAATGCCATCGATGTATCCGGACGGCGAATACGACCTGGCCGGTTTCGCGGTTGGTGCGGTGGAAAAATCGAAAATCATCGACGGCACCAAGATCGCTCCGGGCGATGTGGTGCTGGGCCTGGCATCGTCGGGTGTGCACTCGAACGGCTACTCGCTGGTGCGCAAGATCATTGAAGTATCGAAGCCAGACCTGGCCGGCGACTTCCACGGCCGTCCGCTGGCCGACGTGCTGATGGCGCCAACCCGCATTTACGTCAAGCCGCTGCTGGCGCTGATGGAAAAGCTGGAAGTCAAAGGTATGGTGCACATCACCGGCGGCGGCCTGGTGGAAAACATCCCGCGCGTGCTGCAGCCTGGCCTGGTGGCCGAGCTGGACTCGAAAGGCTGGACGCTGCCACCGCTGTTCCAGTGGCTGCAACAGCACGGCGGCGTGGCTGATGCGGAAATGCACCGCGTGTTCAACTGCGGCATCGGCATGACCGTGATCGTCTCGCAAGAGAACGCGGCTGCGGCCATCGCTCAGCTGGAAGCGGCTGGCGAAACCGTCTACACCATCGGCAAGATCCGCGCCCGCGTGGGCGACGAGCACCAGACCATCGTCGTCTAAGCGACGGCGGCGGCAGGAAATCAGAAAAGCGGACCAGGTGTCCGCTTTTTTACATCTGTCTTGATCTGCTTCATGCACACGTCACATGTGGCTGGCATAGTGCCGGGCATGAAAACTTCACTTGCCCTCTTATTCTCGTGGTTGCTGGCGATGCCGGCCGCCGCGCTTGCCGCGCCGCCGGCCAATCCGGTGATTCTGGTCTCGATCGACGGCTTCCGTCCTGACTATCTGGCGCGCGGCGTCACGCCCAATCTGAACCGGCTGGTGGCCGCCGGCGCGCGTGCGGTGGCGATGCGGCCGTCCTTCCCGTCGGTGACTTTCCCCAACCATTACACGCTGGTGACCGGTAAGCGGCCGGACCATCACGGCATTGTCGACAATGTGATGAACGATCCGGCCATTTCCAGCGAGCGCTTCACCATGGGCAACGCCGCCGCCGTGACCGACCGCCGCTGGTGGGATCAGGCCGAGCCGGTGTGGGTCACGGCCGAGCTAAACAACGTGCGCAGCGCCACCATGTTCTGGCCCGGTTCGGAAGCGGCCATCCATGGCGTGCGGCCGACCATCGCGCCTAAGTTCGACAGCAAGCTGCCGGCTGCCGGACGTGTCGACACCTTGCTGTCGTGGCTGGACCAGGCGGACCAGCAATTCGGCTTCCTGACTTTGTATTTCGATGATGTTGACCATGCTGGCCACGAGTCCGGTCCGGACGCGCCGGAAACCACGGCGGCGGTAGCACTGGTGGACCAGGCCTTAGGCCGGTTGCTGGATGGCCTGGCGGCGCGCCAGGTGGCGGCCAATCTGGTGATCGTCTCCGATCATGGCATGGCGGCGGTCAGCCGCGAGCGGGTGATACGCATGGATGCGCTGGCGCCGCAAGACAGCTATCGCGAAGTGGCCAGCGGTCCGTATGCCACCATGGACGCCGCGCCCGGCGCGGACGCACAGCTGGCGGCGGCGTTGTTGAAGCCGCAGCAGCACATGCAGTGCTGGCGCAAGCAGGATATTCCGGCGCGGCTGGCGTATGGCGGCAATCCGCGCGTGCCGGACTTTATCTGCCTGGCCGAACCTGGCTGGAGCATCGCCTTCAGCGACAAGAGCGCCGCCCGCGTCAAGGGCGGCAAGCACGGCTACGACAATGCCGCGCCCGAGATGGCCGCCACCTTTATCGCCGCCGGCCCGGCCTTCAAGCCTGGCGTGGTGCTGCCAGTGTTTGACAATGTCGATGTCTATCCCTTGCTGATGCGCCTGATCGGCGTGCCGGCCCTGCCGTCGGACGGCAATATCACGCCACTGCTGCCAGCGCTGGCGCAGTAAAGGTTTAGCGTTGTGGAGGTGGCGGCGGCATGCCTTCCGGCATCGCCGCCAGCACCTCGCCCATCTTCCTGCAGATGGCGTTGACGGTATCGCCGTGGCGGCCCTTGAACTGCACCTTGGCGCCTTCCGCCTTGTCCTTGCAGGCGGCCACGGCTTCCGGTGGTGGGCCTGGCGGCGGACCATCCTGCGGTGGATTGTTCTGCGCCGAGGCGCCCAGCGCGCAGCCGGCCAGCGCGGCCGTCAGCATCCAGTGCTTGATGACTTTCATGAAAAACTCCCGATAACAATGGATAGCCATTGTTGCGCGGGAGGCTGTTAGCTGCGGTCAAGGCGGCGTAAAGCCCGGTAAATCCGTCAGCGCTTGAGAATCTTCTCCACCGGCGCCGGACGCAGGCGGAAGGCGTCCGGCATGCCGGAGCCGAGTAGTGGGCGCAGGTACATGCGGAAGGCGTCGGTGACATCGGTGCCGCTGGCGCTGATGAACTCGTCCTCCATGACGCGCGTCTTGCCGGCCACGTCGCTGAGCGGCAGCAGCTGGTAGTCGACGGAGTAGAAGCCGGTGCGCTTGATGGCCACTGAGCCGTCACGGTCGCCCCACATGGCGAACTGCACCGCCTTCTCGCCAACTTCGCGTGCCTCGCGCTGGTCCACATCCGACACGCAGCCGATGAAGGAACGCTGCAAATAGCCGAAGGTATCGCCACGCACGCGCTTGATGCCCAGACGGGCCTTGATTTCATCGCATAGCAAATCCGCCAGCGCGCCGGTGCCGGACAGCTGCACATTGCCATGCGCATCGTGCTCGACTTCCTTGGCCAGCAGCGAGGCGATCGGTTCGCCGGTGGCGTCGTGGATGCCTTCCGACACTGCGATCACGCAGCGGCCGTAGCGGTCATACACCGCTTTCACATCGGCCAGGAACTGCTCCAGCGAGAATACCCGCTCCGGCAGGTAGATCAGGTGCGGCCCGTCGTCGGGAAACTTCTTGCCCAGTGCCGAGGCGGCGGTCAGGAAACCGGCGTGCCGTCCCATGACCACGCCCACATATACGCCCGGCAGTGCGGCATTGTCCAGATTCGCGCCGGCAAACGCCTGGGCGACAAAGCGCGCGGCGGATGGAAAACCCGGCGTGTGGTCATTGCCGACCAGATCGTTGTCTATGGTCTTGGGAATGTGGATGCAGCGCAGCGGATAGCCGGCCGCCTGCGCCTGCTCGCTGACGATGCGCACGGTGTCCGACGAATCGTTGCCGCCGATGTAGTAGAACTGCTCGATCTCGTGCGCGCACAGCACCTTGAAGATTTCCGCGCAATACGCCTGGTCCGGCTTGTCGCGGGTGGAACCGAGCGCGGAGGAGGGCGTGGCCGCCACCATTTCCAGGTTCTGGCTGGTTTCGCGCGTCAGATCAACCAGGTCTTCGTTGATGATGCCGCGCACGCCGTGCAGCGCGCCGTAGACCCGTGTCACGTCGCGGAAGCGGCGCGCTTCCAGCACCACGCCCGCCAGCGACTGGTTGATGACGGCGGTCGGACCGCCTCCCTGTGCGACCAGAATTTTTCCCGATGCCATGCGCGCTCCTCCGTGATGGTTGAAAGGCTTGCTGCACCAAGACTATAGCGCGAAGTTCAGCGCGCGCCGATATTCTTGTCGAGGAATTTCTCGACCCGGCCCCAGAAATCGATGCGCGTCTTCGGCAGCTTCCAGCCGTGGCCTTCTTCCGGATATTCGATCCACTCGACATTCGGATTGCTGTCCTTGATCGCCTTGTAGAACTTGGTTCCGTGCGGCAGCGGCACGCGTTCGTCTGAACCGCCGTAGGCCATCAGCAGAGGCTGCGTGATTTTGCTGGCTTGCAGCAGCGGCGAGGTGGCTTTCAGTTGATCGGCGTCCTTGACCTGGTCACCGATCAGGCGCGGCATGCCGTACTGCTTCCAGTCGTCGGTCATGTCGGAGCGGTAGAACCAGCTGCCGTCGTACATCAGGTTGATGTCGGTAACGCCGACCCATTCAAAGCCGCACTTGTACAGGTCCGGGTCTTTGATCAGGCCCATCAGCGTGGCGTAGCCGCCGTAGCTGGCGCCGGCGATGCAGATGCGCTTGGGGTCGGCGTAGCCCTTGTCGATGGCCCAGCGGGTGGCGTCGGCGATATCGTCCTGCATCTTCAGGCCCCATTGCTTCCAGCCGGCCAGGAACAGTTTGCTGCCGTAGCCGGTGCTGCCGCGGAATTCCGGCTCCAGCACGGTGTAGCCGCGCGACGCCAGGAACTGCGCCTGCGGGTCCCAAGTCCATTTGCCGCCGCGCACCCACGGGCCGCCGTGCACCAGCACCACCATCGGGCGGTTCTTTTGCTCGCCCTGCGGCAAGGTAATCCATACCGGGATGGTCATGCCGTCGCGGCTCTTGTATTCGGCCGGCACTTTGCGCGCCATCTCGGTTGGCTTGATGGCCGGGTGCGATTCGCCGATCATCGACAGCTTGCCGGTGTCCTTGTTGTACAGCATCAGGCGCTTGGGCCAGATGTCGGCGTGGGCGGTCACCAGTATCCATGGCGTCACCGAGCGGGTTGGCACGCTCAGCAGGTTGGCGGTGTTGGGCAGCATCTGGTCGATCTTTTCCTGGATCGCTTTCATTTCCGGATCGAGCCAGGTCGTGCCGTCCGCGTCGGTCAGGTGGCGGATGCCGAGCAGCTTGTCCTGGCTCATGAGCAGCTTGCCCTGGAAGTCATAGCCGTCCAGATGCACCAGCGGCTTGTCGGCCAGCTTGCCGGTCTTCAGGTCGTAGGCGTAGACGTCGACGAAGTTACGTCCCTTGCTGCTGGTGACATACAGCGTGCCGTCCGGGCCGAAGGCCAGCGGGCTGAACTTGCCGCGCATGGTATAGGCCTCGTTGTCGACCAGCTTGCGCCATTCCTCTGTGCCTGGCTCGCGGTAGTAGACGCTGCTGATCGCCTTGTCGCGGGTGATGGTCAGGCGCGGTTCGCCTTTGTGGTCCAGCATCCAGTAGAAGCTGTTGCCGGGCTGCGGCACCGAGGCGCTGACGCGGCCGGTCACCGTGTTCAGGCGCAGCAGGTTGACGTTGATCAGTTCGCGCGAGCTGCTGTAGTTGCGGTCCAATACGTAGATGTAATCGGAATCCTGGGCGCCGACCTGATTGCTCAGATAGGTGTGCCACGGCAGCAGGTCGCGCGAGGCCAGCGACGAGCCGCTGGTGATGAAGGCTTTGCCGTTGCGCATGGCCAGTTGGCGCAGTCCGCTACCGTCGCGGTTGATGGAGAACAGGCCGGGCGCGTAGCGCACGTCGCCTTCCGCGAGGTCGCGGTCGGTAGCGGTGAACACCAGGCGGTTGTCGTTGACCCACTCGTAGCGGCCGATGTCGGCGTCGCTGAAATTGCCGACTACCTTGATGGCGTTGCTGGCCAGGTCAACCACGCCCAGCATGTCGCGCTTGTTGTCCTTGTTGCCGAGCCGGACCGCCAGGTATTTTCCGCTGGGCGACAGCTCGGCGTCGCTGAATTGTGGGTTGCTGAAGAAATCGGCCAGCGAGGGCGCCGGCTTGGCAGCGTCTGCGGCCAGCACTTGGCCGCAGAGGAAGGCGCCGGCCAGTGCCACGGCGCGCAGGAGGTGAGCGGAACGCATATGTCTCGTTATGAAATAAGTAACCGATGCACGATAGCATCAAGTTATCAAATCCGCCACATGGGAAATGTATTTTATTGTTTTTCCGGCGCACGGATGTAGTCGACCAGCGCCTCGGTCTGGCGGCCGGGTGGCGGCGTCAGCATGCTGACCGCGATAATCGTCAGCATGCCAGCCGGCACGCCAAAGATGCCGGCCGAAATCGGCGCAATGTGGAACCACTGGCTGGCCGCGCCGCCGCCCAGCACCGGATGGGTGTGCAGCATGTAGTAGACGCAGACCACAAAGCCGGTGGTCATGCCGGCAATCGCGCCGTAGCGGTTGGCGCGCTTCCAGAACACGCCCAGCACCAGCGCCGGGAACAGCGTCGAGCCGGCCAGCGAGAAGGCGGCGCCGACCAAGGAAAGAATGTCGCCCGGCTTGGTCGAGGCGGCGTAGGCGGCGATGAAGGCCACGCCCAGCAGCAGCAGCTTGGAAATCGTCACCCGCTTTTGCGTGGAGGCGCTGCGGTCCACCAGCTTGTAATAGACGTCGTGCGACAGCGCGTTGGAAATGGCCAGCAGCAGGCCGTCCGCCGTGGACAGCGCCGCCGCCAGGCCGCCAGCCGCCACCAGCCCGGAAATCACATACGGCAGGCCGGCGATTTCCGGCGTGGCCAGCACCAGCACGTCGGCGTCGATGGTGATTTCGGCCAGCTGCACCACGCCGTCGCGGTTGACGTCGGTGATGCCGAATAGCGGATTGAGCTTGTCCACATTGGCCCAGTACGATACCCAGTTGGGCAGGTGGTTGTAATCGGTGCCGACCAGCGCGCTGTAGATATCGTATTTGACCAGCACTGCCAGCGCCGGAATGGTCAGGTAGATCAGCAGGATGAAGAACAGCGTCCAGAATACCGACACCCGCGTGTCATGCACCGACGGCGTGGTGTAGGCGCGCATCAGGATGTGCGGCAGCGCGGCCGTGCCCAGCATCAGGCAGAACACCAGCGCCAGGAAGTTGTTGCGCTTGATGTCGGAGGTTTCCTTGTCGCCAGGGTAGGGCGTGGCGTGCGGTGTGATCGGCTCGGCGCGTTGCAGGTATTGTTCGCGCGCTTCAGTCCACAGGCGTTCGGCTTCGTCGGCATTTTTTGGATAGGCCACTAATTCGCGCTCGGCGCTGCGGATTTCCAGCAGCGAGGCGTTGCGCGCCTTGACGCTGTCCAGCTTGCGCTGCGCGGCGCTGCGGCCGACTTCCCACGACGCTGGCAAGTCCTTCAGGCGGGCCTGGTACTCGGCGGCGCGCTGGCGGTAGATGGCGCGCACTTCGGCTTCCTTTGGATCTTCCTGCAGCACGTGCTCGCGTGCGCTCAGTTGCGGCAGCAGCTTGCCGTAGGCGACTTGCGGAATCGGATTGCCGCTGTGCTTGGCCGACAGCCACATGGCGGGAATCAAAAATGCCACCAGGATGATGATGTACTGCGCCACCTGGGTCCAGGTAATCGCGCGCATGCCGCCCAGGAAGGAGCAGACCAGGATACTGGCCAGGCCGAGAAAGATGCCGACCGAGAAATCCACGCCGGTAAAGCGCGAGGCGATCAGGCCCACCGCGTAAATCTGCGCCACCACGTAGGTGAAGGAAACGATGATGGTGGCGATCACCGCCAGTATGCGCACCGCGCGGCCGCCTTGTCCGCTGGCGCCGGCGTGGTCGGCGCCGCCATAGCGTTCGGCCAGGAAGTCGGGAATCGTGTATTGCGCGAACTTGCGCAGATAAGGCGCGATCAACAGCGCTACCAGGCAGTAGCCGCCGGTCCAGCCCATGATATAGGCCAGGCCGTCGAAGCCGTGCAGATAAAGTCCACCGGCCAGGCTGATGAAACTGGCGGCCGAGATCCAGTCGGCGGCAGTCGCCATGCCGTTGAACATGGCCGGCACGCGCCGTCCGGCCACATAATATTCCAGCACGTTGGAGGTGCGGCTGATGACGCCGATCAGCGCGTACAGCACGATGGTGGCGAACATGAACAGGTAGCCGATCCACTGGCGCGGCATGCCTTCCTGTTCCAGCGCCGCCAGCGAGATCAGGAAGCAGCCGAAGCCGAGCGTGAACAGGCTGTAGTAATAGCGCAGCCGCTGGAAGAAAGTACGGGGCGGTTTCAAGCGCGCGGCTCCGTTGCGGCGGCCGCGCGGTCCAGCCGGTGCATACGCCAGGCGTAGAACACGATGATGCCAAGGTAGACCAGCGACGCGCCCTGCGCCGCCAGGTAGAACGATAGCGGCCAGCCGAACACGCTGAGGCCGGCCAGCTCGCGGGCGAAGAAGGCGGCGCAGAAACTGGTCAGCAGCCATAGCAGCAGCAGCAGGCCGGTCATGCGCCGCGTGCGTTGCCAGTGCGCGCCGCGTGAGAGTCGCGGCAAGGGCTTATCCATAATACGGCGGCTCCTCGTCTTCATCTGACGATGCTGGCGGCAGCGGGAAGGTCAGGCGGAACAGTGCGCCCGGCAGCTTGGGCTGGGTGGCGCGCGGATTGCTGAAAATATCGACCTCGGCGCCATGCTGCTGGGCGATCTCGCGCACGATCGCCAGGCCCAGGCCGCTGCCTTCGGCGGTATTGCCGAGGATGCGGTAGAAACGCTCGAACACGCGTTCGCGCTCGCCTTGGGCGATGCCGGGACCGGTGTCTTCGACCTCCAGGTAAGCGTGCTCCAGTTCGTCGCTGCGTACGCGCACGGTAACGCTGCCGCCGGCCGGCGTGTAGCGCAGTGCGTTGTCGATCAGGTTGGACAGCAGCTCGCGCAGCATGGTCGGATTGCCGTGGATGTGCAGCGCATCGGCCGGTGCTTCAAAGCCCAGGTCGATCTGCTGTGCGAACGAAGCCTGTACCCAGTCCTGCACCACCGCACGCGCCAGCTCGCCCAGGTCGAGCGCCAGCATGCCGCTACCGGCCTGCGGCTGATTTTCTGCGCGGGCCAGGGCCAGCAACTGATTGACCAGCCGCGTCGCCGCTTCCGAACTCTTGGCCAGCTGTTCCAGCGAGCGGTGGATTTCGCCATTGTCGGTCTGGCGCAAGGCCAGCTCGGACTGCATGCGCATGCCGGCCAGCGGGGTGCGCATCTGGTGCGCCGCGTCGGCGATGAAGCGCTTCTGCATATCGATGGTCAGCGACAGCCGCGACAGCATCTCATTGAGCGAGCGCACCAGCGGCGAGATTTCTTCCGGCACCTGGTTGGAGGCGATCGGACTCAGGTCTTCCGAGCCGCGCGCGCGGATGCGTTCCTGTAGCTGCGCCAGCGGCGACAATCCGCGCGCCAGCGCAAACCACACCAGTGCCAGCACAATCGGCAGCACGATGAACTGCGGCAGGATCACGCCCTTAATGATCGCATTGGCCAACTGGCCGCGTTTCTCCAGCGTTTCCGCCACCTGCACCAGCGCCAGCTGCGGCGTGCTACCGTCGCTGCGCTCCAGCTGCACGTAGGCGAAGGCCACCCGCACCGGCGCGCCGTGCATGCTGTCGTTGCGGAAGCGCACGCCGCCGGAGCTGGTCTTGTCCTCGTCATCCAGGACTGGTTGCGGCATGTCGCGGTCGCCGTCGATGTGCTCGCCGCGCGGGCCTTGAATCTGGAAATAGACGCTGTCGATATCGTCGGCGCGCAGGATGTCGCGCGCCGAGCCGCTCAGGCTGCGCACGCGCTTGCCGTCCACCGAGCGCACTTGCTGCGCCAGCACGGTCACGCTGTCTTCCAGCGCATGATCGAAGGGCTGATTGGCGATGGACTTGGCAACCAGGTAGGTGATCGCAATGCTCATCGGCCACAGCAGCAGCAGCGGCGCCAGCATCCAGTCGAGGATTTCGCCGAACAGGGAATGCTGTATGTCCTCGTCCGCGTCGGGCGCGGGCGGTTCATACTCCAGTTCGGTGGCGTCCTGGGGCTGGGTCACTTGTGGGCGTCTCCGGCGCTGGCTTCGGCACTGGCGCGCGCGGCTTCATTGTATTTTTCCAGGCAGTAGCCGAGGCCGCGTACGGTGGCGATGCGGATGCCGCCCACTTCGATCTTCTTGCGCAGCCGGTGCACATAGACTTCGATGGCGTTGTTGCTGACTTCCTCGCCCCATTCGCACAGGTGATCGACCAACTGTTCCTTGGACACCAGCCGCCCGGTGCGGGCCAGCAGGATTTCCAGCAGGCCCAGCTCGCGCGCCGACAGGTCCAGCATTTGTTCATTGATATAAGCGCTTCGGCCGACCTGGTCGTATTGCAGCGGGCCGTGCTTGATGACGGTGGCGCCACCGCCGGCGCCACGCCGGGTCAGCGCACGCACGCGGGCTTCCAGCTCGGACAGCGCGAAAGGCTTGGCCATGTAGTCGTCGGCGCCCAGGTCGAGGCCGTTGACGCGCTGCTCGATCGAATCGGCGGCGGTCAGGATCAGCACCGGCAGCAGCGAGGAACGGGCGCGCAGGCGGCGCAGCACTTCCAGGCCGGACAGCTTGGGCAGGCCCAGATCGAGGATCAGCAGGTCGAATTCCTGGGTCGACAAGGCGGTGTCGGCTTCCTGTCCGTTCCTGACGCAATCGATGGCGTAGCCGGACTGCCGCAAGGATCGGGTGAGCCCGTCGGCCAGTACGCTATCGTCTTCGGCAAGTAAAATACGCATGTAAACCACTCCAGCTGCACAAGGCCCTATTTTGGCGACTTTTTGTGCAATCTCAAAGAAATACCCAAAACACGCTTGCATTAAGCACTGTTTTTTTATACAGTGCTACCTGTATTGAACAACCACCACTGGCTGAAAGCACATTATGGACGACAAAAAAGGCGTAGTACCTGCATCTGAAAAAGCCAAGGCGCTGGCAGCGGCGCTGGCCCAGATCGAAAAGCAATTCGGTAAAGGTTCCGTCATGCGCATGGATGCCAGCGCGCCGATCGAGGAAGTCCAGGTCGTATCGACCGGCTCCCTGGGCCTGGACGTGGCGCTTGGCGTCGGCGGCCTGCCGCGCGGCCGTGTGGTGGAAATCTACGGTCCTGAGTCGTCCGGTAAAACCACGCTGACTCTGCAAACTATTGCTGAGATGCAAAAATTGGGCGGCACCTGCGCCTTTATCGACGCGGAACACGCGCTGGACGTGGGCTACGCGCAGAAGCTGGGCGTCAACCTGCACGAGCTGCTGATCTCGCAGCCGGACACCGGTGAACAGGCACTGGAAATCTGTGACGCGCTGGTGCGCTCCGGTTCGGTGGACATGGTGGTGGTTGACTCGGTCGCCGCACTGACGCCACGCGCCGAGATCGAAGGCGATATGGGTGACTCGCTGCCAGGCCTGCAAGCACGCCTGATGTCGCAAGCGCTGCGCAAGCTGACCGGCTCGATCAACCGCACCAACACCCTGGTGATCTTCATTAACCAGATCCGTATGAAGATCGGTGTGATGTTCGGTTCGCCAGAAACCACCACCGGCGGTAATGCGCTGAAATTCTACGCTTCGGTGCGTCTGGACATCCGCCGTACCGGTTCGATCAAGTCGGGCGACGAGGTGATCGGTAACGAAACCAAGGTCAAAGTGGTCAAGAACAAGATTGCGCCACCGTTCAAGGAAGCGCACTTCGACATCCTGTACGGCGCTGGTACTTCGCGCGAAGGCGAGATTCTGGACCTGGGCGTGGAAGCCAAGATCGTCGAAAAGTCGGGTTCGTGGTACAGCTACAACGGCGAGCGCGTCGGCCAAGGCAAGGACAACGCCCGCGCCTTCCTGCAAGAGCGCCCGGAACTGGCCTGGGAAATCGAAAACAAGGTGCGTGAATCGCTGGGCGTGCGCGTACTGCCACCGCTGGCCACTGACAACACCGTGGTCAAGCTGAAGCCAGGCAAACCTGAAGCCGACGCAGCGTAAGAACGTCGTTCCGGCGGAGGCCGGAACCCATAGAACGCGTGCTCAGCATGAACCCCGGCCTACGCCGGGGCGACGCGTTACCGAGGACTTATGGCCGCACCACAACTCAGCCTGAAAGCACGGGCGCTACGCTTCCTCTCCCTGCGCGAGCATAGCCGGCAGGAACTGGGGCGCAAGCTGTCCAAGTACGCGGAAGAGGGCGACGACATCGACGCTCTGCTCGACCTGCTGGAAAAAAACAACTGGCTGTCGCAAGAACGCTTCTCCGAATCACTGATACACCGCCGCGCTGGCCGCTACGGCAACAGCCGCATCGTCGCCGAGCTGCAAAGCCACGGCGTGCAGGGTGAGGCGCTGCAGGAACTGAAGTCCACCCTGGCCGATACCGAAATCGCGCGCGCCTGCGACGTCTGGCAGCGCAAATTCGGCACCGTCGCCGCTGATCCCCAGGAGCGCAACAAACAGATGCGCTTCCTGCTGCAACGCGGGTTTTCCCAACGTGCGGTGATGAAGGCGGTCAAGGGCGCGGACTTTGACGACTAGCCAACAACGCGACCTGATCAAGGCGCTGTTGTTGGCGGGCTGGCTCTGGCTGCCCAATCTGGCGGTGATCGGCACCGATCATCTGCAAAATAACGGTGACGTATTCGCGTTGCTGCTGCTCTCCCTGATGCTGTTGGCCGCGCCGCTGTTGCTGGCGCCGAGCTGGCGCTGGTATTTCCTGCTGTGGTCGCCGCTGGCGCTGCTGGTCCTTCCCTATACTTATCTGACGCTGATCTACAGCAGCGTGCCGGGCGATGCCTTGCTGTCTTCCGCGCTGCACACCAGTCCGGCGATGAGCTGGCAGGTGGCGTCAGCCTTTGGCTGGCGCGTCTGGCTGGTTCCGCTGATTCTGCTGATCTATGTGCTGCTGGCCTGTTCGCTGCCACGTAGCTGGACTTTGTCCGCACCTGCGCGCAAGCGCTTGCTGGCAGCACTGCTGCTGACCATCATGCTGGCGCTGCTGGGCCGCCAGACCGTTGCCCAGTCAGTGCGTCTGCCGCCACTATTGGAACAATCCACGCTGAACCTGGCTTTTCCCAGCGGCCTGGCGATGTCGCTGGCCCGCATCGCGCGCCAGCAGCAGGGCGACGCCGGATTTGTCAGCGTGCACGGCCGGCCGCCCGCTGCTGGCAAAGCGCCGCCGGTACTGGTGGTGCTGGTCATCGGCGAAAGCCTGCGCAGCGATCATCTCGGCATCAATGGCTATCCGCGCAACACCACACCGCTGCTGGCGGCGCTGGGCAGCGAGCTGCTGTCCTTCGCTGATGCCGCCAGCACCGCCAACTGGACCAGCCAGGCAGTGCCTGGCATTGTCGCGCTGCCGCTGGGCCGGCAACGCGCCAGCCTGCCGCATACTTTCGCCGAGGCCGGCTTCCGCACCGCCTGGCTCTCCAACCAGGAGACGCTGCCGTTCAGCCACGGCCTGGATGTGGTCGAGCATGCGGTCAGCAGCCAGGATTTCCACCTGCGCACCGACGCCAATCTGCTGCCGCTGTTCACTTCTTTTGTGCGCCAGGCTGGGCCGCGCCAATTCGCCGTGCTGCACCTGATCGGCAGCCACATCCCCTATGAAGAACGCTACACGGCCGTGTCGCGCATCTATACGCCGACGCTGCGCGATCGCGGCATCACGCAGCCACAGGCGCAGCACCGTCAGGCGGTAATCAACTCGTACGACAACACGGTCATCGAAACCGACCGCCTGTTGGCACGCGTTATCGGCGTGCTGCGCGACGATCCGCGCCCGGCCATCCTGCTGTACACGTCGGACCACGGCGAAAACCTGTTCGACGACGCGCGCCAGCTGTTCATGCACGCGCAGACCGGGCCGACCCGCCACGATATCCATGTGCCCTTGCTGGTCTGGATGAATCGCCCGTACCGCGCCGCCCATCCAGCCATCGCCTGGGCCTTGCAGGCCAATCACCGCAAGCAGGTCAGCCACCGCGATCTGTTCACCACGCTGCTGGACGCCGGCGGCGTGCGCTGGGACGGCCGCGAAGCCAGCCATAGCCTGGCTTCGCCTTTATATAGAGAGCGGCCGCGCAGCGTGATGGTCGATCTCCAGACGAGCGTCAGTTATGAAAGCCTGAAATAGCCACTTTCCGCATATAGATTTATTACTAGTTGAAAATACGCAGATGCTAATTCGGTTCCGGGTGTGCTAAACTTTGAGGGTTTTTGCAGCACCGCGGGTGCGGTGGTTGTCCGTAGAAGCTGCGGCAACGTGCGTTTTTGATAAGAGAAATGCGCCAGGCTGCTAACTAACTAATGCTGCGAGAGCGGTATCGATCTTATGTCTCTGTTAACTCCAGTTATCCGTCGTGCGCTGTGCATTCGCGCGCCACAGCTGTCCCCAGCGAGGACGGCCTGCGGGATATTGGCAGCCCCTCTGCATCAAACACCGTATTTATTCAAAGAATTCCAAGTCCTGCACCGTTATCGCGGAGCAGCGGCGAAGTTTTACCCGCGCTGGGTGGACAAAGCAGCACCGGGTAGCGCGTAGTAACAACATCTGCTTAATCATTCAACCGATTTATACACATCAGCATCAGAAGGGAAGCCAGCATGAAGATCCATGAGTATCAAGGCAAAGAAATTCTCCGGAAATACGGAGTGACGGTACCGCGCGGTATTCCGTGCCTGACCGTAGAAGAAGCAGTCAAAGCTGCTGAAACCTTGGGCGGCCCAGTCTGGGTTGTGAAAGCACAGATCCACGCCGGTGGCCGTGGTAAAGGCGGCGGCGTGAAAGTTGCCAAGTCGCTGGAACAAGTCAAAGAATACGCTGACCAGATCATGGGCATGCAGCTGGTAACCCACCAGACCGGCCCAGAAGGTCAAAAAGTACGTCGCCTGCTGATCGAAGAAGGCGCGGACATCAAGCAAGAACTGTACGTTTCCCTGGTAACCGACCGTGTAACCCAGCGCGTTGTGCTGATGGCCTCGTCGGAAGGCGGCATGGACATCGAAGAAGTTGCCGAGTCCCACCCAGAAAAAATCCACTCGATCGCTATCGATCCAGCAGTGGGCCTGACCGACGCTGAAGCCGCTGGCATCGCCGCGAAAATCGGCGTACCGGAAGGCTCGATCGCTGACGCCGTCACCAACCTGCAAGGCCTGTACAAAGCCTACTGGGAAACCGACTCGTCGCTGGCCGAAATCAACCCGCTGATCGTTACCGGTTCGGGCAAGATCATCGCCCTGGACGCCAAGTTCAACTTCGACGCCAACGCACTGTTCCGTCAACCAGAAATCGTCGCTTACCGCGATCTGGACGAAGAAGATCCAGCTGAAGTTGAAGCATCGAAATTCGACCTGGCCTACATCTCGCTGGACGGCAACATCGGCTGCCTGGTAAACGGCGCCGGCCTGGCCATGGCAACCATGGACACCATCAAGCTGTTTGGCGGCGAGCCTGCCAACTTCCTGGACGTGGGCGGTGGCGCCACGGCTGAGAAAGTAACCGAAGCCTTCAAGATCATGTTGAAAAACCCAGGCCTGAAAGCCATCCTGGTCAACATCTTCGGCGGCATCATGCGTTGCGACGTGATCGCCGAAGGCGTCATCACCGCATCGAAAGCTGTTTCGCTGCAAGTACCGCTGGTGGTCCGCATGAAGGGCACCAACGAAGATCTGGGCAAGAAAATGCTGGCTGACTCCGGCCTGCCGATCATCGCCGCCGACACCATGGAAGATGCAGCGAAGAGCGTTGTTGCAGCCGCTGCTGGTAAATAATTAAGGAACCGATATGTCTATTCTGATCAACAAAGACACCAAAGTCATCACCCAGGGTATCACCGGTAAAACCGGCCAGTTCCACACCCGCATGTGCCGCGAATACGCGAACGGCAAAAACGCCTTCGTAGCAGGCGTGAATCCGAAGAAAGCCGGCGAAGATTTCGAAGGCATTCCAATTTTCGGTTCGGTGAAAGAAGCCGCATCGAACACCGGCGCAACCGTGTCGGTGATCTACGTGCCGCCAGCAGGCGCCGCTGCCGCGATCTGGGAAGCTGTTGAAGCCGAACTGGAACTGGCAATTTGCATCACCGAAGGCATTCCTGTCCGTGACATGATGGCCCTGAAAGATCGCATGGCCAAAGCCGGTTCGAAAACCCTGCTGCTGGGCCCTAACTGCCCAGGCCTGATCACCCCTGACGAAATCAAGATCGGCATCATGCCAGGCCACATTCACCGTAAAGGTCGTATCGGCGTGGTATCGCGTTCGGGCACCCTGACCTATGAAGCAGTGGGTCAGCTGACCGCGCTGGGCCTGGGCCAATCGTCGGCAGTTGGTATCGGCGGCGACCCAATCAACGGTCTGAAACACATCGACGTGATGCGCATGTTCAACGAAGATCCTGAGACCGACGCGGTCATCATGATCGGCGAAATCGGCGGTCCAGACGAAGCCAATGCTGCACGCTGGGTCAAAGACAACATGAAGAAACCGGTTGTTGGCTTCATCGCCGGCGTTACCGCTCCTCCAGGCAAGCGCATGGGCCATGCTGGCGCGCTGATCTCGGGCGGCGCTGACACCGCGCAAGCCAAGCTGGACATCATGGAAGAGTGCGGCATCAAAGCCACCAAAAACCCATCGGAAATGGCACGCCTGCTGAAAGCAATGCTGTAATTTCGGTTGTGGAATAATAAAGGGGAGCCATCGTGCTCCCCTTTATTTTTTGGAGGTCGCTGCATTGGCCAAGCTCATCATCTCGCGCAACGGACAAGTCGAACAGCAAGTCCAGCTGAGCAAGGAGCGCATGACGCTGGGCCGTCATCCGCGCAACGACATTGTGTTATCGCATCCCGCTGTCAGCGGCCAGCATGCATCCATCGTCACCATCCTCGACGATTCTTTCCTTGAAGACCTGCACAGCACCAATGGCACGTTTGTCAACGGCCACCGCATCGGCAAGCACTTCCTGCAGCACAAGGATGTCATCGTCATGGCGGACATGCAGCTGGAGTTCCTGGCGGATGGCATCCGCCCGCTGACATTTCGTGTCGGCTGACAATAATTGTCAGGCCGAGCTGACAAAAAACGGCAACTGATGGGCACACGTAGGGCAAGCGCGCGCTGGCACGCCGATTGCACTAAGGAAGAGGTAGCACTTAACAACGTGTTTAACCCCTGGAGGAGCCACCAAATGAAATCGATGAAAATGATGAAAAAACAGGCACAAGCCGGCTTTACGCTGATTGAGCTGATGATCGTGGTTGCCATTATCGGCATCCTGGCGGCTGTGGCGATTCCGGCCTATAGCGACTACACCATGAAAGCCAAGGTCGCCAACATCCAGGCTGCCGCCAATTCGCTGAAAAACGCGGTAGCGCTGTGCGCCCAGGAGGCTGGCGGCGACCTGACCGTCTGCGACAACGGCGCCGGTGGCATCCCTGCCGCCAACGCGTTCAACAAGACCAAGGAAGTGGTCAGCGCAACCGTGACCGACGGCGTGATTGTTTTGACCACCGCCGCGGATGTGGGCGATGGCGCCAACACCAAGACCGTTACCTTCACCCCGACGCTGGCGGCTGGCGCTTCTAATATGACGTGGGCGACTACTACCACCATCACCAACACGGCGGCACAAGCGGCACTGGCGAAGAATAATCCGCCAACGACTTGATGCGGCAAGCGATAGCGAAAACCCGGCGCAAGCCGGGTTTTTCCGTTTACTCAGGCGATACTCAGGCGATATTCAGACGATTTTCTGACGGTCGGCGATCAGCGCTTCGTAGGTCAGGTTTTGCAGCATCGTGTAGTGGACCGGATCGAGATCCACGAACTGCACGCCGTAGGTAAAGACCTCCGGCTTATCTCCGGTCGCCGGCTTGACGACGTTGATGTTGCGGATAGTGGCATTCGGATTGACGCGTACCTGGCGGTTGCCCGGCTGGGCGATCAGATAAAATGACAGGCCAACCTGCGCCTCGCCCTCGGCTAGCTGCTTGGGCGATTCGATCAGCGCGCCGGACACGCTCAGGTTCACCAGGAACACCGAAGTGGCCGCGCCGGACGCGGCGGTCACCTGCGCCGGGATATCGACCTTGACCCGCATCGCCGCGCGCAAACTGGTGCCCTGGATGGACACCGGAAAACTCAGGTGGACATAGAACAGTGGACGCGGGAATACACGCTGCACCACGCACGAGAACGAACACACGTTCACGCCGGAGAACACGCGGATGGTCAGCTTGTCGCCATCGTTGAGCGCGATGGGCGCGTTGTTCTCAAACGGCACCTTGACGATCATATACTCGTCCTTGACCCAGCCTATCAAGGTGGAAAAGTGCTGGATGGGCTTGATGGTGCGGTGGGTGATGAACTGTATCCTGCCGCCCACCTGCAGGTTCATTTGCTCGAACTCATATTCCTGAGTCTTGGCTTCGCCTAGCGGAGGGTTGCTGCTCATGCAAACTCTTTCTATGTACGCAAAACGAGGGTGACACTAGCGTCAAAAAATTGTCCCTGCATCATTAATTATATGCGTGCTAATGAAAGGTTACAATCAGACAATATGCAATATTGCTAATTGTTTATCGGGAATGCGTGGCGGAGCAGCCACGCTAAAAATCCTGTATGAATAGGCGAAGATGGAAAGGAAGTGCTTGGCCAGTTAGAAACCGTCGCCAAGCTTTCGAACGGCTTCTCATCCGTAAATTTCACTACCTGCGCATCGCCGTAAATCTCGAATAGCTCATAGACATCGGAGTGAACTAACGCTCTCAGCGCAATCCGGTGATTCTGCAGTAGGGGAAGGGTAAGGGGAACATACGCTCAGCAAAAAATTAGCCGCCGTTTGCCAATATCATTTTTCAGCAGGTCGCGACCGTCCGCTACTGGCAGGTAGCGGCTCTCAGAGCCCTAACTCATCTGATACTTAACTCGTGGCGCTCCAGTCGCCAGATTTGCCGCCATGCTTTTCGGTGACGCGGATGTTGGACATGACCATGCCCCGGTCCACGGCCTTGCACATATCGTAAATCGTCAGCAGGCCGACCTGGACGGCGGTGAGGGCTTCCATTTCGACGCCGGTTTTGCCGTAGGTTTCGACTTGCGCTTTGCAGTGAACGCTGGCGTTGGCTTCGTCGGTTTCGAAGTCGACCGCCACGCGGGTCAGGGCCAGCGGGTGGCAGAGGGGGATCAGGTCGCTGGTGCGTTTGGAGGCCATGATGGCGGCGATGCGGGCGATACCGAGCACGTCGCCTTTCTTGGCTGTGCCGCTCAGGATGATGGCCAGCGTCTCCGGTTTCATGCGGATCGAGCCGCTGGCCAGCGCAATGCGGCGGGTTTCCGTTTTGGCGCCGACATCTACCATGTGGGCTTGTCCGGTGGCGTCAAAGTGGGTCAGGTGATCGGTGGTCATGGTCGAGGCGTAAAATAAGTCATAATGTGGCACCAAGTTTTCGTGCCCAAGTTGCGGGTATCATATCACCGTGAATGCAAAACGATCCTCTTACTCCGGCCGCATGCGCGCCGTCGCCGCCGCCCTGCTGGTCGCCATGCCGATGGCCATGGCGCAGAATACGATTGCGCCCGCCAAGATTCCCAACCTGCCGTCGCTAGGCAGCGCCGAAAGCCAGGATCTGTCGCCGCTGATGGAGCGCAAGATCGGCGAGGAAATCATGCGCGATATCCGCCGCGACCGCGATTATCTCGACGATGGCCCCATCCTCGAATACATGAATACCTTCGGCAACGTGCTGGTGGACGCCCGTCCGGGCGCGCGCGGTGAGGCCAAGTACGATTATTTCTTCTTTGTGGTGCGCGATAACCAGCTGAATGCGTTTGCCTTGCCCGGCGGCTTTATCGCCGTGCACTCGCAACTGCTGTTGCAGGCGCAGAATGAGTCCGAGCTGGCCTCCGTGCTGGGCCACGAGATTGGCCACGTGGTGCAGCGTCACATCGCCCGCTCAATCGGCCAGCAGAAGCAGGATGCGTTGATCCCGCTGGCGGCGATGATACTTGCCGCGCTGGCGTCGCGCGCTGGTGGTGATGCGGCCATGGGCGTGTTCCTCGGCGGGCAGGGGGTGGCGATCCAGCGGCAGCTGAATTTCGGCCGCGATGCAGAACGCGAAGCTGACCGCATCGGCTTCCAGATCATGGGCGAGGCTGGCTTTGATACGTCGGGCATGGTGGCGTTCTTCCAGCAGATGCAGGCCTCCACCAAAAACTACAGCGATCTGGTGCCGGCCTGGCTGCTGACTCACCCGCTGCCGGCGGAGCGTATCGCCGATATTCAGGCGCGCATCCGCGAACAGCCGTACAAGCAGCGTGCTGACAGCCTGGACTTTTTCCTGATACGTTCGCGCGCCCGGGTGTTGCAGGATCAAAGCAGCAGCGGCTATATCGAAGCGCGCACCTTCTTTGAAACCCAAATCAAGCAGGACAGCTGGCAGCAGAAGGCGGCTGGCCAGTACGGCATGGCTTTCCTGACCATGAAACAGGGCGACACGGTGGCCGCGCAAAGCTGGCTGGACAAGGCGCACGACACGGTCAACCGCCCGCCGCCAGCCGGTGTGATCGGCGTCGGCCCGCGCAGCAAGGCGGAGTCGGTGTTTGCCGCCACCTCGATTGAAATCAAGATGGCGCAGCCGGATAACAAGCCGATGCTGGCCAAGGCGGTGGAAGAGGCCGAGGCGGCACGCCAGAAGTTCCCGCTGTCGCGCGGCATCGCACACCAGTACGGCGAGGCGCTGCTGAAGGCGGACCGGCTGGAGGAGGCCGCCGTCTACCTGCGCGATCAGGCGCAGCTGTACCGCGAGGATATCGAGGTCTACGATTTGCTGGCGCAAGTGTACGCCAAGCAGGGCAAGCTGGCCTTGCAGCATATCGCGCTGGCGGAATCGTATAACCTGCAAGGCGGCGTGATGGCTGCGCTGGACCAGCTGGGCCACGCGCGCAAGTCGCCGGATGCGTCGTTCTATGACCAGTCGCTGATTGATGCGCGCGAGCGCGAGTGGCAGGCGGCGCGCCGCGAGGCGATGGGCGACAAGGGCAAGAAGGATATGACGGAATCGCGCCCGGCGTTCAAGGCCGAGCTGAAGTCCGGCGCGGAAGACAGCAACAACACCTTCAATCCCTATAGCAGCCCGCTCGACCGTCTGCGCCGGGCCACTGATCCTATGCTGCCGTCGGGGCCGACGGTACGCTGACGAAGCCGAAGCGCGCCGCTAGCTGATCGGCGGCGATGCGCTCCACCGCCACGCCGTCCAGGCTGAGCGCGCCGCTGGCGCTGCCTTCCATCCACTCCAGCAAAACTTCATCCGCGACCGGCGCCTTGTCCAGGCGCAGACGCGGCAGCACGTCGGCGAAGTCGCGGTCGTCCAGCTGGGCGATCACATTGCCGCTGCGCAGCACCAGCGCGCCGCCGTCGCTCAGCCACAAGGCGTCCGGCGAGGCCAGCGTCGCGCCGGTGTGCAAGCGCCAGCCTGCGGCAGGATCGGTGCGGACGATGTAAGGCGTCGCTTCCAGCTGCACGTAGACGCGCTGCGGGCCATTCTGGAAATACCAGCAGCCGCGCTCATCCACCGCGTAGTTGCGCGTGATGAAGCCGACCAGCGCCGCGTTGTTCAGCTTGTCGCCGGGCAGATTGAAGTGCTGGGCGCGCTCGTCGCGCATGCGCCAGTTGCCGCGCGCGTCCAGCGCCAGCCAGCCGTAGCAGTGTGGCACGTTGGGCCACTTGGCCAAGGCCTGTTTGACGATGTCATCCATGTTGTTCAAGGAAAGTGATCAGCTTCTTCGGCAGCCAGTTGATGCTGCCCGGCGGGCCGCCGACGGCAAAGCCGACATGGCCGCCGTGTTCAGGATAGTCCAATACCACGCGCGACGACGCACGCTGCGGCAGATGGCGGCCCGGCAGAAAGGGATCGTTGCGCGCGTTCAGCACCAGCGTGGGGACGGTGATGTCGTTGAGCACATGTTTGGCGCTGGCGCGGTGCCAGTAATCGTCGGTGTCGCGGTAGCCGTGCAGCGGTGCGGTGACCACATTGTCGAAGGCGTACAGGTCGCGCGCCGCGTGCAGCGCGTCGAGGTCGAACAGGCCGGGGAATTGCTGTAGTTTGGCTACGCACTTTGGTTTCAGCGATTGCAAAAACATGCGCGTGTAAATCATGTTGAGTCCGCTGGACAGCGAGGCACCGCCTTGCGCCAGGTCGAGCGGCGCGGACACGGCGCAGGCCGCGTCGACAAAATCCGCCTGGTGCTGCGATTCGCCCAGCCAGCGCAGTAGCGCATTGCCGCCCAGCGAGACGCCGGCGGCGTAGAACTTGCCGCCGGCGTGGGCTGCATGCAGGCGACGGATCACCCAGTCGATCTCGGCGGCGTCGCCCGAGTGGTAGAAGCGTGGCGCGCGGTTGGCTTCGCCGGAACAGCCACGGAAGTGCGGCACCGCGCCCGACCAGCCGCGCGCTTGCACGTCGGCCATCAGCGCGCGCGCATAGTGGCTGTCGGAGGAACCTTCCAGGCCGTGGAAAAGCACGACAAAGGGCTGGCCCGGCTTGCCGTCGATAAAGTCCACATCGATGAAGTCGCCGTCCGGCGCATCCCAGCGCTCGCGCCGGAAGCGCACCGGTGGCTTGCGGATCGCCAGCGCCGGATAAATGGTTTGCAAATGGCCGCTGGGCAGCCAGAATGGAGCGGTGTACTTCACGGCAGGAATCAGTGCAGGATCTGGCTGTGCGATTCCGTCGGCGCCGGGCCAGGCGCGATCGATACATGATGCAGTACGATGCGCCAGCCTTTTGGCGTTTTCGCGTACACATTGGTCGCGATCAGGTGCGCCGGCTCGCCGCTGGCGGCAGTGGCGCCCTCGACCACCGTGTGGACCGAACTCATCAGCGTATGGGTTTCGTGCAGCGAGGAGGGCAGGATGTGCAGCCCGCCATGTTCAAGAATGCCGCGCCAGGAAGCGCGGATAGCGGCATGGCCGATCAGCCGCTGGCCGCCAGGGTGGACGCAGACGATTTCGTCGTCATCCGCCCACAGCGCCATCAGCGCGTCCAGATCGGCGCGGTTGAGGGCGTCGTAAAAAGCCGCTTCGGTTTCTGCGGCGCTACCGTTATGCGTCTTCTTGGTCGGCATGGCGGCGGTGGATCAGTGGTGGCCGACGACCGTGCCTGGCTTCAGCTTGTAGGCGGTGCCGCAGTATGGGCACTTGGCAACGCCGTGGGCGTCGAATTCCAGAAATACGCGCGGGTGCGACGACCACAGTGGCATGGCTGGGTTCGGGCAGTGTGCCGGCAGATCCTTGCCATCGAGTTCTACGGCGGTAACGGCGTTTGCTTGGGTCATTTCTTGTGGCTCCGGATGGCTAAGAGAAAAGCACGATTCTAACGGATTCGCGCATAGAGCAAAAATCGTCGGTAAAATAGCGCCTCTACAACACCGGCCTGGCCCATCATGTGGCAGGAATGCCACAACCATCCATGAGTGAAATCAGCACCCCCTGTGTGGCCGCCCACCACGAACCGTCCTGGCGCGAAGGCGTAAAAACCGGCCTGCCATCGCTATTCGGCATCGGCGCCTGGGGCCTGGTGGTGGGCATTGCCATGGTCAAGTCCGGGCTGACGATACCGCAGGCGCTGGGCATGACGCTGGTGGTGTTTGCCGGATCGGCCCAGCTGGCGGCCTTGCCGCTGATTGCTGCGGATGCGCCGATCTGGGTGATTTTCCTGACGGCGCTGGTCGTCAACCTGCGCTTTGTGATCTTTTCGGCACTGCTGGCGCCGCACTTTTCCCACCTGCCATGGCGGCAGCGGCTGACGCTGGGCTATGTGGCCGGCGACATGACGGTCGCGCTGTTCCTGCAAAAATACCCGTCTGAGCAGCCTCAAGTCGGCAAGTTGTCGTATTTGAAAGGCTTGCTGTACCCGAACTGGGCGTCCTGGCAGATCGGCTCGATCGCCGGCATTTTCCTCGGTAGCGCCGTGCCGCCGGAGTGGGGCCTGAGCTTTGCCGGCACGCTGGCCATCATCTGCGTGATGATACCGCTGATGGCCGGGCGTCCGGCGCTGGCCGGCGTGCTGATGGCAGGCGCG
Source organism: Duganella sp. sic0402 (assembly GCF_019219065.1). GTDB lineage: Bacteria > Pseudomonadota > Gammaproteobacteria > Burkholderiales > Burkholderiaceae_D > Rugamonas. The sequence goes on from NZ_JAHUWK010000012.1 coordinate 167,228, forward strand.
GTGTCGGTGCTGGCGCATGAACTGCCGTACAAGCTGGGCCTGCTGGTTGCCGTACTGGTCGGCATGCTGACCGCCATGCTGATTGAAGAAACTGCTGAAAAATGGAGAAACAAGCGTGGCTGATTGGGAAATCTGGCTGGTCATCCTGGTGCTGGCGCTGGCCACCGCCTGTACCCGCAGCTCGTTCTGGCTGGTCGGCCATCACATCACCATTCCCAAGCGGGTACAGGAGATGCTGCGCTACGCGCCGGCCTGCGCGCTGGCCGCGATTGTGGCGCCGGACCTGATCCTGGCCGCGGACGGCCAGCCGCTGCTGGATTCCAGCAATCTGAAGCTGGTGTCCGGTATTGTCGCGACGATCTACTATTTGCTGCGTCGCAATATGTTGGAAACCATCATATTCGGCATGGCTTTCTTCACGGCATTACGGCTGATTCTGTAACTTAATAACAGAAGAATCACGGTCGGCTTGCGGTAAAATAGCGCTCTTCCAACAACTCGACCTTGGGTAGCCATGTCCGCTGTTCTGAACTTCATCCGTCTGCAAGACCTTATCGATCAAAATGCGCTGCAAGGCAAACGCGTTTTCATCCGCGCCGACTTGAACGTGCCGCAGGATGATGCAGGCAATATCACCGAAGATACGCGCATCCGCGCGTCGGTTCCAGCGATTAAAGCGGCAGTTGCTGCGGGCGCCAAGGTCATGGTCACTTCCCACCTGGGCCGTCCGACCGAAGGTGAGTTCAAGCCGGAAGACAGCCTGGCGCCGGTCGCCAAACGCCTGTCCGAGCTGCTGGGCCAGCCGGTTGAGCTGAAGCAGAACTGGGTGGATGGCGCTGGCCTGGAGGGCTTGCAAGCCGGCCAAGTGGTACTGCTGGAAAACGTCCGCGTCAACCAGGGCGAGAAAAAGAACGCCGACGAACTTGCGCAGAAAATGGCCAAACTGTGCGACATTTACGTCAATGACGCTTTCGGCACCGCCCACCGCGCGGAAGCTTCGACGCACGGCATCGCCAAGTTTGCACCAGTCGCTGCCGCCGGCCCGCTGCTGGCCGCCGAGCTGGACGCGCTGGGCAAGGCGCTGGGTGCGCCAGCCCGTCCGCTGCTGGCCATCGTCGCCGGCTCCAAGGTGTCGACCAAGCTGTCGATCCTGGAATCGCTGGCCGACAAAGTAGACAACCTGATCGTTGGCGGTGGCATCGCCAACACCTTCATGCTGGCTGCCGGCCTCAAAATCGGTAAATCGCTGGCCGAGCCGGATCTGCTTGGCGCCGCCAAAACCATCATCGAGAAGCTGGCCGCACGCGGCGCGCAAGTGCCGATTCCGGTTGATGTCGTGACCGCCAAGGAATTTTCGCCAAGCGCTGCCGCCACCGTCAAAGACGTGAAAGATGTGGCGGATGACGACATGATCCTGGATATTGGTCCTAAAACCGCCGCGATTCTGGCTGAACAGATCGGCACCGCCGGCACCATCGTATGGAACGGTCCGGTCGGCGTGTTCGAGTTCGACCAGTTCGCCGAAGGCACCAAGACGCTGGCGCTGGCCATCGCCCAGTCGAAAGCGTTCTCGATCGCTGGCGGCGGCGACACGCTGGCAGCCATTGCCAAGTACAACATCAGCGAGCAAGTGGGCTACATCTCCACCGGCGGCGGCGCTTTCCTGGAGTTCCTGGAAGGCAAAACCCTGCCAGCGGTCGAGATCCTGACCCAGCGCGCTGCGGCCAAGTAAAAGGCAGTAAATAGCACGGTCGTGCTTTGTAGCAAATTAACAGTAGAATCCAGGTAATGCCTGGGAAGGGCATCAAATCTGTAGTGGATTTACAGATTTGATGTCTGAACCACAATAAACCCGGGTTTCCGCGTAGTGCGGGAACTGTTCGCATGACCTCTTGCTAAGGAATACTATGTCTCGTAGCACCAAAATTGTCGCCACGATCGGCCCAGCTTCTACCGACTTCAACGTACTGGTCAAAATGATACGTGCGGGTGTGGATGTCGTGCGCCTGAATTTCTCGCACGGCAAGGCACAGGATCACATCGACCGCGCCCGTCTGGTGCGCGAGGCTGCTGCCGAGTGTGGCCGCGAAGTGGCGATCATGGCGGACATGCAGGGACCGAAAATCCGCGTCGGCAAGTTTGAAAACGGCAAGATCGAACTGGCCAAGGGCGACAAGTTCATTCTGGATTCCAAATGGGGCGAGAACGGCGAACTGGGCAACCAGGAGCGCGTCGGCCTGGACTACAAGGCATTGCCGCAAGACGTGCGTCCGGACGACCAGCTGCTGCTGAATGACGGCCTGATCGTGCTGGTGGTGGAGAAGGTGGTTGCGCACGAGATTTACACCGTTGTGAAGATTGGCGGCGAGCTGTCCAATAACAAGGGCATCAATCGTCTGGGTGGCGGCCTGACCGCGCCGGCGCTGACCGCCAAGGATATGGAAGACATCAAGACGGCAATGAGTTTCCAGTGTGATTACCTGGCGATCTCGTTCCCGAAAAGTGCGACCGATATGGAGATGGCGCGCCAGCTGGCGAATATCGCCGGCGAGCCGTTTGGCCACAAGCCGATGATGATCGCCAAGATCGAACGCGCCGAAGCGATCCCGCTGCTGCAGGAGATCCTCGACGCCTCGGACGGCATCATGGTGGCGCGTGGCGACCTGGCGGTGGAAGTAGGCAACGCGGCAGTGCCGGCGCTGCAAAAACGTATGATCCGCATGGCGCGCGAGTCGAACAAGCTGGCGATCACCGCGACCCAGATGATGGAGTCGATGATTTTCAACGCCGTGCCGACCCGCGCCGAAGTGTCGGACGTGGCCAACGCTGTGCTGGACGGCACCGACGCCGTAATGACGTCGGCCGAAACCGCATCGGGCCGCTATCCGATTGAAACTGTTGAGATGATGGCCGCCATTTGCGTGGAAGCCGAGCAGTCCGAGTACAACAAGCTGGACGCCGACTTCCTGAATGCGACCTTCACCCGCATCGACCAGTCGATCGCCTACGGCGCGCTGTTTACCGCGCACCACCTGGCGGTGAAAGCGATTGTGGCGCTGACCGAGTCCGGCTCGACTGCGCTGTGGATGAGCCGTCACAATATCGATACGCCGATTTTCGCGCTGACGCCGTCGACTACCACCCTGCGCAAGGTAGCGCTGTACCGCAACGTGAAGGCCTACAATCTGGCACAGGAAGGCACCAGTGCCGCCGTGCTGAAGCAGGCTGAAGAACTGCTGGTCGCGCAAGGCGTGGTCAAGAAGGGCGATCTGATTGTCGTCACGTGGGGCTCGCCAATGGGCCAGGTAGGCGGCACCAACGCGCTGAAGATCGTGAAGGTCGGCGAATTTAGTTAATTGACCGGCACGTCGGGGATGACGACGGGCTGGTGACAGGTTTTTTTATTGTTATTGGAGTATTACCATGTCCCTCGTATCCATGCGTCAACTGCTGGACCATGCTGCTGAAAACGGCTATGGCATCCCTGCGTTCAACGTCAATAATCTGGAACAAGTGCAGGCCATCATGGCTGCCGCCGACGCGCTGAACGCGCCGGTCATCATGCAAGCGTCGGCCGGCGCGCGCAAGTACGCCGGTGAAGCTTTCCTGCGTCACCTGATCGACGCCGCCATCGAAGCTTATCCGCACATTCCGGTCGTTATGCACCAGGACCACGGCCAGTCGCCGGCAGTCTGCATGGCCGCGATCCGCTCGGGCTTCAGCTCGGTGATGATGGACGGTTCGCTGGAAGCCGACGGCAAATCGGTTGCTTCCTACGAGTACAACGTTGAAGTGTCGCGCGAAGTGGTCAAGTTCTCGCACGCCATCGGCGTGACGGTGGAAGCTGAACTGGGCGTGCTCGGTTCGCTGGAAACCATGAAGGGCGACAAGGAAGACGGCCACGGCGCCGACGGCCTGATGACCCGCGAACAGCTGCTGACCGACGTCGCGCAAGCCGCCGACTTCGTGCAGAAAACCCAATGCGACGCGCTGGCGATCGCTATCGGCACCTCGCACGGCGCCTACAAGTTCACCCGCAAGCCAACTGGCGACATCCTGGCGATCGACCGCATCAAGGAAATCCACGCCCGCATCCCTAACACCCACCTGGTGATGCACGGTTCGTCGTCGGTGCCACAGGAACTGCTGGCCATCATCCGCGAATTCGGCGGTGACATGAAAGAAACCTACGGCGTGCCAGTCGAAGAGATCCAGGAAGGCATCCGTCACGGCGTTCGCAAGATCAACATCGACACCGACATCCGCCTGGCCATGACCGCCGCCGTGCGTCAGTATATGTTCCAGAACCCATCGAAATTCGACCCGCGCGACTTCCTGAAGCCAGCCCGCCTGGCTGCCGAGCAAGTGGTGCGCGCCCGTTTCCAGGCTTTCGGCTGCGAAGGCCAGGCGTCGAAAATCAAGCAAATTCCACTGGAAAAAATGGCCGAGCGCTACAAAGCCGGCGAGCTGTCCCAGATTGTGAAGTAAAATTCTGTTTTGGAACGGGTTGGTTCTTTTGGACTAACCCGACTCTTTCGACCGGCGATCGAGCATTCCTCCATCGCCGGTTTTCGCTTTTTCATTACATTCCCCTGCTATGAACAGCCTCTACCAGTCTTCCATCAAGTCCCTGCCACTCCTCGGCCACGGCAAAGTCCGCGACAACTACGCTGTCGGCGATGACAAAATCCTCATCGTCACCTCCGACCGCCTGTCGGCCTTCGATGTTGTCATGAATGAACCGATTCCCGGCAAGGGCAAGGTACTGAACCAGATGACCGATTTCTGGTTCGAGAAGCTGGGCCACATCGTGCCGAATCACCTGACCGGCGTCGCGCCGGAGTCGGTGGTGGCGGCCGATGAAGTGGAGCAGGTGAAAGGCCGCGCCGTCGTGGCCAAGCGCCTCAAGCCGATCATGGTGGAAGCAGTGGTGCGTGGCTACATCATCGGTTCGGGCTGGAAAGACTACCAGGCCACCGGTTCGATCTGCGGCATCGAGCTGCCGGAAGGCCTGCAGCAAGCTGAAAAACTGCCACAGCCGATCTTCACGCCAGCCGCCAAGGCCGATCTGGGCGAGCACGACGAGAACATCAGCTTTGCAGAAATGGAATCCCGCATCGGCGCCGAACTGGCCGCCAAAATGCGCGAAGTCGCCATCAAACTGTACACCGAAGCATCCGAATACGCTGCCTCGCGCGGCATCATCATCGCCGACACCAAGTTTGAATTCGGCCTGGACGAAAACGGCGTCATGCACCTGATGGACGAAGTGCTGACCGCCGACTCGTCGCGCTTCTGGCCTGCCGATTCCTACGCCACCGGCATCTCGCCGCCATCGTTCGACAAGCAGTTCGTGCGCGACTACCTGGAAACCCTGACCGACTGGGGCAAGACCGCTCCGGCGCCAGCACTGCCAGCTGACGTCATCAACAAAACCCAGGCCAAGTATTTCGAAGCCATCGAACGCCTGACCGGCGAAAAGCTGAAGGCATAAGATGGCCGATCAGAAACCATTGGTTGGCGTCATCATGGGCTCGTCCTCGGACTGGGACGTGATGCAGAACGCGGTCAACATCCTCAAGCAATTCGGCGTGCCGTTTGAAGCGCAAGTAATTTCCGCGCACCGCATGCCGGACGAAATGTACGCCTACGCCAAGAGCGCCCGCGCGCGCGGCCTGCGCGCCATCATCGCCGGCGCTGGCGGTGCGGCGCACTTGCCGGGCATGGTCGCTGCGATGACCATCGTGCCGGTGCTGGGCGTGCCGGTGCCGTCCAAGTATCTGCGTGGCGAAGACTCCATGCTGTCGATCCTGCAAATGCCGAAAGGCGTGCCGGTGTCCACCTTCGCCATCGGTGAAGCGGGCGCGGCCAACGCGGCGCTGACCGCCGTGGCCATGATCGCCGCCACCGACGATGCGCTGGCGGAGAAGCTGGAAGCCTTCCGCGTTACGCAAACCGAGGCCGCCAAGGCCATGACTCTGCCGCTTGAATAAGATGACTGATCCGAAGTACAAGCCCATTCTGCCGCAAGCCAATCCACCAGCCTGGCTGGGCGTGATGGGCGGCGGCCAGCTGGGCCGCATGTTTGCCCAAGCCGCACAAGCCATGGGCTACCAGGTTGCCGTATTGGAGCCGTCCGATGCTTGCCCGGCCGGCCAGGTCGCGCAGCGCCTGGTCAACGCTGGCTACGGCGATGCCGCCGGCCTCGATGCACTGGCCGCGCAATGCGCCGCCGTGACCACCGAGTTTGAAAACGTCCCTGCGGACAGCCTGTCGCGTTTGGCGCAATCGGTATTCGTCGCGCCGAATGCGCATGGCGTGTCGGTGGCGCAGGACCGCGTGGCCGAGAAGTCCTTCTTCGTCAGCTGCGCCGAGAAGTCGGGCGTGATGCCGGCACCGCACAAGGTGATCGCCTCGCAGGAGGATATCGACGCCATCGGTGATGAGCTGCTGCCAGGCATCCTGAAAACCGTGCGCATGGGCTATGACGGCAAGGGCCAGGTGCGCGTCAAATCGCGCGCCGATGTGCAGGCCGCGTTTGAATCCATGGGCAAGGTCACCTGTCTGCTGGAGAAGATGCTGCCGCTGGCCTACGAAGTGTCGGTGCTGACCGCGCGCGGCCACGACGGTGAATCGGTGGTCTACCCGATCGCTGAAAACGTCCACCGCGACGGCATCCTGTTCACCACCACGGTGCCCGGCCCGAATGTGTCGGAAGCGTCGGCATTGACAGCGCAGAAGGCCGCACAAGCCATCGTTGCCGAGCTGGGCTACGTGGGCGTGCTGTGCATCGAATTCTTTGTGTTGACCGACGGCTCGCTGGTGGTCAACGAAATGGCGCCGCGTCCGCATAACAGCGGCCACTACACCATCGACGCCTGCGTCACCAGCCAGTTCGCGCAGCAGGTGCGGGCGATGGCGCGCCTGCCGCTCGGTGATGTGCGCCAGCATTCGTCGGCCGTCATGCTGAACATCCTCGGCGATGTCTGGTTTGAAGGTGATAGCGACACGCCACGCGAGCCAGCCTGGGGTGAAATCCTGGCGCTGCCGGGCGCCAATCTGCACCTGTACGGCAAGGATGATCCACGCCGCGCACGCAAGATGGGGCACCTGACGCTGATCGCGCCAACGCTGGAACAAGCGCAGCAGCAGCTCAACGCCGCCTGCGCCGTGTTGGGCATCGAAGTCGAGGCGGCACCGTGAAGCAGCATGCCGCAACTGTCGCTGATCCGGTGCTGATCGCCGCAGCGGCAGCCATCCTGGAAGAGGGCGGCCTGGTCGCCTTCCCGACCGAGACTGTCTATGGCCTCGGCGCGGATGCGGAAAACCCGGACGCCGTGGCGCGCATCTACGAAGCCAAGGGCCGTCCGCACGACCACCCTGTGATCGTGCACGTCGCGCCTGGCGCTGATCTGGATTACTGGACCACCGAGGTGCCGGAGGAAGCGCGCAAGCTGGCGCAAGCCTTTTGGCCCGGTCCGCTGACCTTGATCCTGAAGCGCAATCCGCAGATTCCTGATGCGGTCTCGGCCGGCCAGGATTCGGTCGGCGTGCGCTGCCCATCGCACCCGGTCGCTATCGCCTTGCTGCAAGCGTTCAAAGGCGGCAAGGGCGGCTTGGCCGCGCCATCCGCCAACAAGTTCGGCAATGTCAGCCCGACCACGGCGCAGCACGTGCGCGACGAGTTCGGCATGGATGATCACGACGACGGCGCCCTCAACGGCGGCGAAGCCTGTTCGGCCGCCGAACTGGGCATGGTATTGGAAGGTGGTTCCAGCGAAGTCGGCATCGAATCCACCATCGTCGATATGTCGCGCCTGGCTACCCACGGCCCGGTGCTGCTGCGTCCGGGCCACATCAGTGCGCAACAGATTGCCGACGTGATCGGCATGCTGCCGGCCGCGCCGGACCAGGCCGCGCCGCGTGCCTCCGGCACGCTGGAATCGCATTACGCACCGCGCACGCCGGTGACCATGCTGACGGCTGATGCGCTGGCCGACACGCTGTCCAAGCTGCAAGCCCAAGGCATCAAGGTGGCGCTGATCGGCCACGCGCTGCCAGCATCGCTGACCGCCAACGCACAACGCGTGTTGCCCTCCGACCCTGCCGGCTATGCCTATGGCCTGTACGCCGCGCTGCGCGATATGGACCAGACCGGCTCCGGCCTGATCCTGGTTGAAACGCCGCCGCAAACCGGCGAATGGCTGGGTGTCAACGATCGCCTGCGCCGCTCGGTGTTCGGTTCGGCCGGCGTCATCGCGTCGCTGCTGAAAGAATAGCCGCGCACTGTTGCCCCGGTAGCTGTCGTTTCCGGATTGCTTTCCTGCTAGGATAAACTGGTTGCCGGCCGATTGTCTCGCCCGGCCATCTTGCAAGGATGCGATATGCGCGACGCTCGTCTGGCTATGATTCCCTTGGTAATGCTGCTGGCCTCCTGTGGCGGAGGCGGCGGTAGCAGCGGTAGCGGCGGCGCGACCGTCACGCCGCCAGTCCCTCCGCCGGTGCTGCGCGGCCAGGCCATCGGCGCCGCCGTGGTGTCGCCGGTGACCATCAGTCCAGGCGTCACCTTGAACACGGTTGACCCCGCCAGGCTGAAAACCTTTGTCGACGCCAATGTCGATTTCGGCAGCGCCGTCACCGGCACGCCGACCTGCGCCATCACCGTCTACACGCTGAAGTACCACACCATCGATTCGGCCGCTGCCGATACGCAAGGCAGCACCGCCATCTATGTGCCCTCCGGTACGGATCCGGTCTGCCAGGGCGGCCGCCCGGTGATGCTGTACGCGCACGGCACCTCGGTGCTCAGCAGCTTCGACATGGCCAAGCTGACCTCCAATGAGCCGCGCCTGATCGCCGCACTGTTCGCGGCCCAAGGCTATATCGTGGTGGCGCCCAACTATGTTGGCTATGCCGACACCACGGCCGGCTACCATCCCTACCTGGACGCCGACCAGCAATCGGCCGACATGATCGATGCACTGCGCGCCGCGCGCACTGTGTTCACCAGCATCAGCGCCAATGCCTCCAGCCGCTTGATGGTCACCGGCTATTCGCAGGGCGGCTTTGTGGCGATGGCCACGCAGCGCGCCATGCAGACCAGCTTCCCCAGCGAATTCGCGGTCACGGCGGTGGCGCCGCTGTCCGGCCCGTACGCGCTGACCTTGTTCGGCGACAGCATCTTCAACGGCGCGCCGACCACCGGTTCGGCCGGCTTTATCCCGATGCTGATCAACGCCGGCCAGCGCGCCGGCGCCGGGCTGTACAGCAGCACCAGCGACATCTACGAACCCAAGTACGCGAGCGGTATCGACAGGCTACTGCCCGGCACGCAAAGCCTGAGCGCACTGGTGGCGGCCGGCAAGCTACCCAATGACGTGCTGTTTGCCGCCGACTCGCTGCCGCAGAACAGCGGCTACGGCAGCGCCTTTGGCCCCGATCACCTGATCAAGACCAGCTACCGCGACAGCTATCTGGCCGACCTGCGCGCCAACCCCTGCAACGCCAGCAGCTTCTCGCCGCTGAACTGCAAGCCGGCGCAATCGCTGCGCAAATGGCTGCTGAAAAATGATTTGCGCACCTACACGCCAACCGCGCCGATGCTGCTGTGCGGCGGCGATGCCGATCCGCTGGTGCCGTATGCAAACACCAGCTATGCCGCCGCCTATTTCCGTGCGCAAAACGCCGCCGGACTGAATCTGTCGGTGCTGAATGTGGATGACAGCGCGCTGAGCGGCCCCTACCTGTCGACCCGCGCGCAATTCGCCGCTACCAAGGCGCTGGTGCGGCGCGCGGCGATCGAAGGCGGGGCAAGCTCAGCCGCCGCCGACCTGGCGGTCAAGGATGCTTACCACGCCAGTTTGGTGGCGCCATTCTGTCTGCGGGAGGCGCGCGCCTTCTTTGATTCTGCACCATCTCGGTGAGTAACTATTTGATATGGCTTAATAAACGCCGAGCAAGCGTTCTTTTTTGCTCACAAACCCCTGTTTTTAGTGGCATTCCTCTATACAAGAGTTGTTGAGACTGGCATATTAGTCGGGTTGCGAATAGCACGGCCGTTCGTATAACAAAGCTAAAGAATATTTTGAGGAGACAATATGCGTCATACCAAATTTGCACTTGCTGCAATGGCCCTGGCCGTCCTTGCGGGTTGCGGCGGTACCGATCCAGCCCCCGGCGATCAATCGATTAAAGTCAAATACGCTTCGCAGGTGTCGTTCGGCGACAGCCTGTCGGACGTCGGCACCTACAACGTCGGTACTGTGGCTGCGCTGAAAGGCGGCAAGTTCACCATCAACGGCGACAATACCGCGATCAACGCCACCCTGACCGGCAAAAACTGGACCGAATTGATGGCCGCCCAGATCGGCGTGGCCGCGCCATGCCCGGCGGTCACTGGCCTCGACGGCGACGCCACCAAAGGTTTCTCGGTGCCGGTCAGCGCCAAAGCCGGCTGCTACGGCTATGCCATGGGCGGTTCGCGCGTGACCAATCCAGTCGGCCCAGGCAACAAGCTGGCCGGTAGCCCGCTGGGCGCGCTGACCTATCCGGTCGCCACCCAGATCGCCAACCACCTGAAAGCGGCCGGCGGCAAATTCAAGGGCGACGAGCTGGTGCTGGTGATGGCAGGCGGTAACGATGCGCTGTTCCAGCTGACCGTGCTGTCCACCGCCGCCACCAAGGCCGGCACCGACGCGGCCGGTCCGGCTTTCTTCGCCAGCCTGATTCCGCAACTGGCCGCTGGTGCGACCAATCCGCAGGCCGCCGGCGCCGCGATTACCGCCGCCGTGCAGACCGCTACCATACAACCAGGCGCGACCCAGACCACGATCACCCAGGCCGCCATCGGCACAGCTGCGGCGCAGCCAGGTAACTCGGCCGTGGTCGCCAACTCGGCCACCTACATCGCCAAGGCCACCGCCGACGCCACCGCCGCTGGCCAGAAAGCCGGCGCCGCTTATGCCGCCGCGAACGGCCCGGCGCTGGTCACTGCCATGGCCACCGCCGGCACCGAACTGGTGGCACTGGTGAAAAATCAACTGCTGGCCAACGGCGCCAACTATGTGGTGGTGAATAACCTGCCGGACATCGCCACCACCCCGGCCGGCCGCGCCAACGACGCATCGACCCGCACCCTGATCGATGCCATGGCCACTGCCTTCAACACTGCGCTGGCCAGTGGCCTGGGCAGCGAGTCCAAAGTGGTGGTGGTGGATGTGTGGGCGGTCAGCCACGACCAGGCAACCAATCCTGGTCCATATGGCCTGACCAATGTGTCCGAACCGGCCTGCAACCTGACCGACACCACCAAAAACCCGATCGGCAGCGCGCTCGGTTGCAACGCGAGCAATTTGAAGTCGGGCGATATCAGCCACTACTCGTTCGCCGACGAGGTGCACCCAACCCCGTACAACAACCTGCTGCTGGCGCGCTATGTGTCCAAAGCGCTGGTGACCAAGGGCTGGCTGTAATTCAGTCGTGGCAGGCCGCCGCGTCGCGCTGGCGTGGCGGCCGGACTAATAATCAATATCTGGAGACGATATGAAGAACACGGTAAAACTGCTGGCGCTGGCCGCCGCAATGACGGTAGCCTCGGCTGCATCGGCACAACAAGGCGCGGGCACCTGGATCGGCACCCTGGGCGCCAACAAGATCACCCCGAAAGTCGAATCGGGCAATGTGTCGGCGCCTGCGCTGCCGAACACCAAGACCGACGTCGGTTCGGACACCAAGCCACGCTTCACCATTGCCTACATGCTGACCGACAATGTGTCGGCCGAGCTGGACCTGGGCCTGCCATATAAGCACGACTTGTACGGCGCTGGTTCGATCGAAGGCACGGGCAAGCTGGCGACTGCGGAAGTGCTGCCGCCAACGGCGTTCATCCAGTACCGCTTCTTTAAACCGGACGCGACCGTGCGTCCATATGTGGGCCTGGGCTTCACCTACGCCATGTTCCAGAAGGAACGCGGTTCGGGCCAGCTGACCGCCATCCTGAACACCGGCAGCAGCTCCGGCGCGACCTTCAAGCTGGATGACAAGGCAGCCGTCAGCTTCCAGCTGGGCGGTACGGTGAAGATCAATGAGAAGTGGTTCCTGGACGCGTCGGTCATCAAGACCAAGCTGAAAACCAAGGCCCACTACTCGACCGGTCAAGTACAGGACGTGCGCCTGGACCCACTGGCAGTCAACGTCAGCGTGGGCTACAACTTCAAGGGCTGGTAAATCTTCCACGCCGCAAAAAAACCGCCGGCACTGAGCGTACGCAGGCCGGCGGTTTTTTAACGCCCCTGGACCAGCGCCTCCGCCTTGCTCCCCAATGCTAGGGCACGCACCGGGTCAATCGCATAGCGGCGTACGGCCGGCATGGATGCGACCCGTACCGCCTACGCGGTCGGGTATGAGCGTCCATCCCCGTTCAGCTGCGAATATGCACGGCTGTCCGGCCGTCCGCCCAAGCAGGATGCATCCGGCATTTCGGTCTGATAGGTATTACTGGAAGGCCTGGATGCCGGTTTGCGCGCGGCCGAGGATCAGCGCATGGATGTCATGCGTGCCTTCGTAGGTGTTGACCACTTCCAGATTTACCATATGGCGGATGATGCCGAACTCATCCGAGATGCCATTCCCGCCCAGCATATCGCGCGCCACGCGGGCGATGTCCAGCGACTTGCCGCACGAGTTGCGCTTCATCATCGAGGTGATTTCCACCGCCGCCGTGCCCTCATCCTTCATGCGGCCCAGTCGCAGGCAGCCTTGCAGGCCCATGGTGATTTCAGTCTGCATATCAGCCAGCTTTTTCTGGATCAGCTGATTCGCCGCCAGCGGACGGCCGAACTGCACGCGGTCCATCACATACTGGCGCGCCGTGTGCCAGCACGATTCCGCCGCGCCCAGTGCGCCCCAGGCGATGCCGTAGCGGGCCGAGTTCAGGCAGGTGAACGGGCCTTTCAGGCCGCGCACGTCCGGGAAGGCGTTCTCTTCCGGCACGAACACATTGTCCATGACGATTTCGCCGGTGATCGAGGCGCGCAGGCCGAACTTGCCGTGGATGGCAGGCGCGCTCAGGCCGGCCATGCCTTTTTCCAGCACGAAGCCACGGATCGAACCTTCGTCATCCTTGGCCCACACCACGAACACATCCGCCACCGGCGAATTGGTGATCCACATCTTGGCGCCGGTCAGTGTATAGCCGCCTGGCACTTTCTTGGCGCGGGTAATCATCGAGCCAGGGTCGGAACCGTGATTCGGTTCGGTCAGGCCGAAGCAGCCGATCCACTCGCCGGTCGCCAGCTTGGGCAGGTATTTCTGTTTTTGCGCTTCGCTGCCGAACTCGTAGATCGGCACCATCACCAGCGACGACTGCACACTCATCATCGAGCGGTAGCCGGAGTCGACGCGCTCGACTTCGCGCGCGATCAGGCCATAGGCTACGTAGTTCAGGCCAGGGCCGCCGTATTGCTCGGGGATGGTCGGGCCGAGCAGGCCCAGTTCGCCCATTTCGCGGAAGATGGACGTATCCATCTGTTCGTGGCGGAAGGCTTCCAGGATGCGCGGTTGCAGCTTGTCCTGGCAGTAGGCGGCGGCGGCTTCGCGCACCATGCGTTCGTCATCGGACAGCTGCTGGTCCAGCAGCAAAGGGTCATCCCAGTGGAATTGGGCGCGGGCTTGGCTCATAGATAGTCTCTCGTTATGGTGATGAATGCTGCCAGCATTCTAAGCCGCCGCCCCGGCGCCGGCTTTTCAAAGAGCGACACCAATTTCCGTTTTTCGACGTGATTAGCCGAGGCCGGCAAACTGGCCGCTGTGGTAAATCAGCGGTGGGCAGGGCGAAAACGCGCAGAACTCGACTTCGCCGACAAAAATTACATGGTCGCCTTCCGGATAGCGACTACGGTTATGACACTCAAACCAGGCCGACGCACCTTTCAGGATAGGCTGACCGGTGCGCGACAGCTCGTACTCGACGCCTTCCCACGGGTTGATGCCACGGGTGGCGAAGCGCTTGGCCAGGTGGGCTTGCTCGGCGCTCAGCACATTGATGACGTAGTGCGAGTTGCCGGTAAAAATAGGCATGGAATTGGCGCCGTTGGCCAGGCTCCACAGCACCAGCGGCGGGTCCAGCGACACCGAATTGAAGGAACTGGCGGTCAGGCCGCGGAAGGTGCCGTCGGCCAGCCGGGTGGTGATGATGGTCACGCCGGTCGCAAACTGGCCCAGCGCCTGACGGAAATGGGCGGTGTCAAAGCTGCGCTCTTCGGCGCGCGGGGAATTGGTGTTCATAATGAGCCATTATGCCAAAGTTTGTGTGCAACGAGATGAAACCCCGCTGCGCTATAGTGACTCCTCCACCATTTTTGAGGATCACCCGATGATTTACCGTGCCGCACCCACCGCCGTTTTCACCGCGCTGTTACTGGCCTGCGCCGCGTCGTCTGCCGCCGATACGGCGCCGCCGCAACGCGCCTCGGGCCTGTGGCAGGTGACGCCGGAGCATACGCCGTTTTCCTACGAGATATGCGTGCAGGCCGACAAGGACCGCATTCTGGAGGACGATGTATGGTCCGGCTTCGAACGCGAGTGCGTGCTGGAGTCGCAGCAGCGGGATGAACAGGGCCAGCGCCTAGTCGCAGTGTGCGACAAGACCACACGCTTAACCGTTAGCATGACGGGAGACTTTGTCTCCGCCTACAAGATCGCGTTCACCGCCACCTACCCGCTGCCTGGCGGCAAGCTGGAGACGCAGAGCGATACGCTGCAAGGGCGCTTTGCCGGCGTCTGCCCGGACACGATTCCACCCGGTGCCAAGCAGATGAAGCGTGGTCCGCTGATCAAGAGTCCTTACGGGCAGCGATAGCGCACGATAGTGTCGGCTTTTGCGGACACTATGTGCACAGGCCGGCAAACAGGCTTAATATGGCCGCATAGCGGGTTTTCAGGATGGAATCATGGCAAATCAAGTGGAAACGGCGATACTCGGCGGTGGCTGCTTCTGGTGCACCGCTGCGGTGTATCTGGAGGTCAAGGGCATTGACTCGGTCGAGTCCGGCTACATGGGCGGCCAGGCCGCAGATCCTAGCTATGAGCAAGTGTGTGCCGGCGCCACCGGCCATGCGGAAGTGGTCAAGCTGCAATACGATCCGCAAGTGATCAGCTACCGCGATCTGCTGGAAATCTTCTTCACCATCCACGACCCGACCACGCTGAACCGTCAGGGCAACGATGTCGGCACGCAGTACCGCTCGGTCATCTTCCACCAGTCGCCGCAGCAGGAAGCCACGGCGCGCCAGGTGATCGCCGAAATGGCCCATGTGTGGGACGCGCCCATCGTCACCGAGCTGGTGCCGGCCCAGCCTTTCTACAAGGCCGAGGACTACCACCAGGATTATTTCCGCCAGCATCCCTTGCAGGGCTATTGCGCCTTTGTGGTGGCGCCCAAGGTCGACAAGTTCAGGAAGACGTTTGCCGGCCGCCTGCGCTGACGGCCGGATACATATGCTGGCGCGACCACGGCAATGCCGCTGAGCGCTGGCCGGCCTTACGGCCGACGATCTGGTACAGGCTGATCCAGTCATGCTCGAACGCGTAGCTGCAACCGGCCAGGTAGACGTGCCAGATACGGTAGCGCTTGTCGCCGGCTAATGTGCGCACGCGCTCGCCTTGCGCCTCGAAATTATCGGTCCAGAGGGCGCAGGTACGGGCGTAGTGGCGGCGCAGGTTTTCCACGTCGCACACTTCCAGCTGGCCTTGCTGCATGGCTTTCAGCACGTGGCCGATGTGTGCCAGTTCGCCGTGAGGGAACACATACCGCTCGATGAATTCGCCGCCGCCGTAGGGCGTCTCGCCGTTGTCGGCATCGGTGCTGGTGATGCCGTGGTTCATGACCACGCCATCGGGCGCCAGCAGCTGGTGGATGGCGCTGAAGTACTCCTTCAAATGCTTCAGGCCGACATGCTCGAACATGCCGACGCTGGTGATGCGGTCGAACTGGCCGCGCACGTCGCGGTAGTCCTGTAGGCGGATCTCGATCAGGTGTTCCAGGCCGGCCTCGCGCACCCGCTGCTGCGCCAGTGCGTACTGGTTTTCCGACAGCGTGACGCCGACACAGCGGGCTTGGTACTGCTGCGCCGCGCGTATCACCAGCGCACCCCAGCCGCAGCCGATATCGAGCAGCGTCTGGCCCGGCTGGAGTTCGATCTTGCGCAGGATGTGGTCGATCTTCTTCAGCTGCGCGGTGGGCAGGTCCTCGTCGCCGTCCTCAAAATAGGCGCAGGAATACACCATGTGCGGATCGAGGAACGCCTGGTAGAAATCGTTGGACACATCGTAGTGGTAGCGGATTGCCTCGGCATCCTTGTGCCGGTTGTGGCGGATGCTGCGCGCCAGCCGTGCAAACTTGCCCTCGGCCTTGAGCGTGGTGCGCGCCAGCGCGTTGACCACGGCGATCATGTCGCGCGCCTTGCCCTTGACCTCGATCGCGCCTTCAACATAGGCCGCGCCGAGGTTGGACAGCGATGGCGTCAGCAGATAGCGCGCCGCCGCCACATTCGGCAGCCGGATGGTCACGCGCGGGGTTTCGCTGGATAGATCGACTTGCTGACCGTTCCATAACTCGATGCGCAACGGCAGCGTCAACTGCTGGCGGATGCCGTCGATCCAATGGCTGAGTTGATTCTGTACGAACAAGATAACCTCCCGCGCTTCAGAATAAAAAAAGACCACCGCAAACGGTGGTCTGGTATTCCGAACGGGACGCGTGCTTACGGTTGCAGGCGTTCCTTCACCCAGCTGCCATCTGCTTGTTTGACGTACACGATCCGGTCATGGAAACGCGAGCGGCGTCCCTGCCAGAATTCGATGCGCTGCGGATCGAGGCGGTAGCCGCCCCAGTGCGCCGGCCGCACCGGATGCTCGCCGCTGACTGCTGCGGCGGCGTCGTAATTGCTTTCCATCTGTTCGCGGTTGGCGATGGGCGCGCTCTGCTGCGAGGCGATCGCAGCGATCTGGCTCTTCACCGGCCGGCTGTAAAAATACTTGTCGCTTTCCTCGGCGGCGGTGCGCACTACCGTGCCTTCGATCCGCACCTGCCGTTCCAGCTCACTCCAGAAGAACAGCAGCGCCGCATGCGGATTGCTGCGCAGTTGCTGGCCCTTCTGGCTGTCGTAATTGGTGTACCAGGTAAAACCGCGCTGATCGTATTGCTTGATCAGCACGATGCGCGAGGTCGGCTTGCCGTCGGCATCGACCGTGGCCACGCTCATCGCATTCGGTTCGTTGACCTTGGCGTGCATGGCTTCTTCAAACCACTTGCCGAACTGATCGATAGGATCGTCCAGCACATCGTTTTCCGTCAGGCTGGCGCGGCCGTAATCGAGCCGCAGGTCGGCCAGCACCACGCCATCGGCAACCGTGTTATCGACCGCCTTGGTGTGCTGCTCAGGCACCTGGCTGGTGGGCAGGACGGGGGTAATCCCGCGCCGTACCTGCATCGCACTGCCCAGTTGCGCCATCTGTTCCTGGCTGAACAAACGCTTGGCCATGGGGGCGATATTGCCTTCCTCCACCACCATGTGGGCCGCGTAGGCGTCGCAGAAGCGCGTTACGTCCCCGGCCGACAGGGCTGTGCCGCTGCCGTTGGCGATTTGTTCAAGTTGCGACTTCAGTATAGACCAGTCTCTATCCATTTGCTCGTGACCGGCCAGAATGCCGGGCGCCAGCTCCTGCAGCAGGGCGGCGTCAGCATCGCGCGCGGTGGCGTGCAGCATCGGCAGCAGATTCTGTTCCTCGTCCTCGTGGTGCAAATGGGCGGCATGATTGAAATATTTCAGCACCGCCTGCGCGGCTTTCTGTGCATCAATATCAGCGCCATGCAGGGGCAGGTGCTCCAGCAGTTTTTGCAGCGTTTGCAACTGTTTGCGGATGCGGTCGTGACAATGCTTCAGCACGGCGATCGGCTGGCTGAAGTCAGGGGCGGTGTCGAACAAGGTATTGCTCATGGCGTGGCTTTCTATGGGCTAAGCGCCTATTCTAGAATACTTCGCAAATTTCCGGATTTAGGCGCTGACCGGCCACGGACGGTAAAATGTCGGGATGAACAGCATTACTTCCCCTGATTTTGACGACGTCGACTTTGAGCGGCGGTTTGGCGGCATTGCTCGCCTGTATGGCGCGCATGCGCTGGAACGCTTCCGTACCGCGCATATTTGCGTGGTCGGCGTTGGCGGTGTTGGCTCGTGGATCGTCGAGGCGCTGGCGCGCAGCGCGATTGGCGAACTGACGCTGATCGACCTTGACAACGTGGCCGAGTCGAACATCAACCGCCAGATCCAGGCGCTGAGCAGCACTGTCGGCATGGCCAAGATCACCGCGCTGGCCGAGCGCATCGCGCAGATCAACCCCTTCTGCAAGGTCCACCAGATCGAAGAGTTTGTCGATCCGGACAATATCGAACAGATGATCGGCAAGCACAAGTACGACTATCTGATCGACGCCACCGACTCGGTCAAGGCCAAGGCCGCCATGCTGGCCTGGGCGCGCCAGCACGATCTGCCGGTGATCACCATCGGCAGCGCCGGCGGCAAGACCGACGCGGCGCAAATCTCGGTGCGCGACCTGGCCAGGACCGAACAGGAGCCGCTGCTGAAAAAAGTGCGCAAGATTATGCGCGCCCAGTACGGCTTCCCGCGCGGCGAAAAGACCAAGTTCCACATCGACGCGGTATTCTCGACCGAGCCGCTGAAACTCCCCGAGACCGGCGAAGTGTGCGCGGTGGATGGCGATGATCGCAGCGGCGGTGTTACTGGCCTGAACTGCGCCGGCTTCGGTTCGGCGATGGTCGTCACCGCCACCTTCGGCATGGTGTGCGCCGGCCACGCGCTACGCAAGCTGGCAGATGGCGTATTGACAACAACGGCCCCGGACGCTGTCTAATTTGCTATTATGGCGAGCTGTCTACAGACCTCATTGAAAGAAGCCACATGAAGCGTAGTTCCGTTTTCGTCGCCATGCTGTTTGCCGCCGCTCTGGCCCAGGCACAGCAGCCACAACAGGCGCCAGCCGCCCCGGCCGCCCCAGCAGAAGCAGCCCCGGCCGCACCGGTGGTGGTCGGTTCCGCCACGCCGGGTCCTGCCGCCGAGCAGCTGATCATCAATGAAACCAAGGTCGGCACCGGGCGTGAAGCCACGGCGGGCGCCACCGTCTATATGCACTACACCGGCTGGCTGTATCGTCCGCTGGCGAAGAATATGCACGGCAAGCAGTTCGACTCGTCGATTCCGCGCGGCGAACCGCTGGACTTCGTGCTGGGCGCCGGCCGCGTCATCAAGGGCTGGGATCAGGGCATCGTCGGCATGAAAGTGGGCGGCAAGCGCACGCTGATCATTCCATCGGAACTGGCTTACGGCTCGCGCGCCACGCCAGGCAGCGGCATCCCGCCAAATTCCGCGCTGATCTTTGACGTCGAACTGGTCGACGTCAAGTAATCGTAACCGCTGCGCGCCTAGTGCGCGTGGTTGTGCGCCGGCGCCGCAAATGGTGCTGGCGCTTGCAGGCAGCACTCCACCTCGCTGCTACCCAGGCGCACTTGCAAGGTGCTGTGCTGGATGGAGAATTCCTCGCGCAGCGCCTTGCTGAGCGCATCGATGGCGGCATCGCCCGGATAGCCGCCGGGCATCACCAGCTGTACCGTCAGCGCGTTCTCGGTGGTGCTCATCGCCCAGATATGCAGATCCAGTAATTCCGCTACGCCTTCTTGCTTGCTCAGGAAGGCTTCGATCTTGGCGCGGTCCACATTGTCCGGCACGGCCGCCATCACCAGACGCAGCGACTGCTTCATCAGCGACCAGGTGCTCATCACGATAATCACCACGATCACCATGCTGACTGCCGGATCGACCCAGTTCCAGCCCGTGTAGCCGACGATCAGGCCAGCGACCAGCACGCCCAGCGAGATCGCTGCATCGGCCGCCAGGTGCAGATAGGCGCCACGGATATTGATATCGTCCTTGCTGCCGGCCATGAACAGCCAGGCCGAAAAACCATTGATCAGAATGCCGATGCCGGCAACTACCGACACTGTAACGCTGGCCACCGGGGCCGGATGAATCAGCTGCTGCACTGCTTCCCAGGCAATCCCGCCGCAGGCCGCCATCAGCAGCATGGCGTTGAACAGCGCCGCCAGGATGGACGAGCTGCGCAGGCCGTAGGTATAGCGCTGGTTGGGGATGCGCTTGGCCAGGATGGCGGCGCCCCAGGCCAGCATCAGACCCAGCACGTCGGACAGATTGTGGCCGGCGTCGGCCATCAGCGCGGTCGAATTGGCCAGGAAACCGTAGAAAAACTCCACCGCCACAAACACCGAATTGAGCACGATGGCGATGACGAAGGCGCGGCCCATGGCGTTCGGATCGCCATGATGGTGGTGATGGTGGCCATGGTCATGGCCGTGGTGGTCATGATGATCGTGATCGTGGTGCTTGCTCATGCTTCGTTCCCGGTGGAAGGTTCGGCGATATGTTCGAGCATATCGTGGAGTACGCCGCTGATATGGGCGTCGGCGGCGGAATAGAACACCTGCTTGCCCTGGCGTTCGGACTTGACGATGCGGGCGGCGCGCAGCAGGCGCAGGTGATGGCTGACCAGCGAGCTGCTCAGATCCAGCGTAGCAGCAATCCCGCTGACCGCAATCGGCGCCGGCACGCAGGCCAGCACAATCCGCAAGCGAGTCGGATCGCCCAGCAAATGAAACAAATCAGCCAGTTGCGCGATCTGCGGATCGCAAAAAGAATGGTCGTGCAGGCAGCTCATCATCACCAACATATGAATAGATGTTCATATGTTAGCACAAAATCCGGGGTCAGTTCTGCCAAACGTACACGAGCTCGTGTACGTTTGGCAGAACTCGTATATTGAGCATACCGCCCCATCATCGGATAAAGTGGTAGAGGCGGCCAGGCAGGGTGATGCCGATCGGAATTTGGGCCATTGAGCCCGTGGGTCAGATTGGTACCCCTGCCTGTTTCAT
>NZ_JAHUWK010000013.1 GCF_019219065.1 Duganella sp. sic0402
TTCCCAGAGCCTTGAGCTCTTTGAAGGGTCGTTCGAGACCAGGACGTTGATAGGTCAGGTGTGGAAGTGCAGTAATGCATTAAGCTAACTGATACTAATTGCCCGTACGGCTTGTCCCTATAACCTTGACGGTTATACGCATTTACTCTTGATGAGTTAATACCCCCACTTTACTTCTTCCCGATTGCGCAGTGCCGCTCAGAACAGCGGCGCTGCCTACAAGTCAAAGCTTGATGACCATAGTAAGTCGGTCCCACCCCTTCCCATCCCGAACAGGACCGTGAAACGACTCTACGCCGATGATAGTGCTGCAACCAGTGTGAAAGTAGGTTATCGTCAAGCTAGTTATAAGTCAAAGAGGCTCGCCGGTTTATCCGTGCGGGCCTTTTTGCGTTTGGCGCAACAGAATTGCTGAGAGTTTTGGTGAGTTTTTTGATCTGTGGAAACGAAAGGTGTACCATCTCGACTTTCGCAGCTGAAGCATCACATTTCAATGAAATTCACAGCCCAAACAATGCTGTACTTCACATTGGCGTTGGTGGTTGGAGCCACCGCC
This sequence comes from Duganella sp. sic0402, assembly GCF_019219065.1. GTDB lineage: Bacteria > Pseudomonadota > Gammaproteobacteria > Burkholderiales > Burkholderiaceae_D > Rugamonas. The sequence continues at coordinate 557 of NZ_JAHUWK010000013.1, forward strand.
CACGCCGATGAGGTAGCGGACGTTAACAAGCTGGCCAAGGCCGGCAAAGTCGTCGAAGCGCTCAATAAAGCCAATGAGTATTTGAGCAAGCACCCGGCCGATGCGCAGATGCGTTTCGCCAAAGGCGTGCTGCTGACCGAGCAGAACAAGCCTGACGAGGCGATCGCGGTTTTCACCAGGCTGACGGAAGACTACAAGGACCTGCCGGAGCCGTATAACAATCTGGCGGTGCTGTATGCGGGGCAGGGGCAGTACGATAAGGCGCGCGCCGTGCTGGAGAAGGCACTGCGCACCAATCCGAGCTATCAGACTGCCTATGAAAACCTTGGCGATATTTACGGCAAGATGGCCAGCCAGGCGTATGACAAGGCGCTTGCTCTGGGGACCAATACCGCGCCGGCCAAGTCCAACCTGACTTTGCTGCGCAGCTTTTCGCCAGCGACTGCGCCTAAAGTCGCGGCGGCTGCGGTAACGCTTCCATTGCAAGCCAAGCCAGCGCCTGTGACGTCCCCGGCGCCAGTGCTGGCGTCTGCCCCGCTGTCAACGCCCGCCAAGGTGGCCAACACGTCCGCTCCTCTGCCGGCACCCGCACCAGCTCCCGCGCCCGCCAAAATCGCTGCGGCGCCGGCGTCGGCGCCTGTCAAGGTCGTTGCTGCGCCTGCGGCGGCACCGGCTCCCGTGCCAGCGCCTGTCAAGGCTGCCGCCGCGCCTGCTCCTATTCCCGCACCGGCGCCTTTGGCTGCTGCGCCTGTGCTGGCGGCCAAGCCGGATACTTCTGAACGCGACGCCGTGCTGGCGCAGGTCAATGGCTGGGCCAAGGCCTGGGCCGCGCAGAAGGTTGACGCCTATCTGGCTTACTACAGCCCGCAATTCGAGCCGCCAAAAGGCATGACGCGCAAGGCCTGGGCGGATGAGCGCCGCGCCCGCATTGAGGGCAAAGGCCACATCCGCGTGGAAGTGGCGTCGCCCGAGGTGACGGTCAACGGCAATAACGCCAAAGTCACTTTCCGCCAGACCTACACCTCCGATCGTCTGACCGCGCGCAGCCGCAAGACCCTGCAACTGGTCAAAAACGGCGGCAAATGGCAAATCAAGCAGGAAGTATCCAATTGAAGGCGCGCCTGAAAGCGATCAACGCTGTTCTCCTGCTTAGCATGCTGGGCGGCGCGTTCAGCTATGCCGCAAAGAATCCGGAAGAGCAGTTAAGCGACATCTACGCGCACCTTGCCAAACAGGACCTGGACACGGCGCAGCAGAAGGCGGATGCGCTGGTCGAGGCCTATCCCAACTTCCGTCTCGGGCACCTGATCCGTGGCGATATCCTGCTGATGCATACGCGCGCGGTGGGCAATCTGGGTGCGGCCGTGCCGCCGGGTTCCGAATCCAAGCTGTCCGACCTGCGCCGTGAAGCGGCGGTGCGGCTGAGCGCCGAACGTCCGGCGCCGGCGCTGCTGCCGCGCGCGCTGCTGCAGATGCGCAAGGAGCAGCGGCATGCGCTGATTGTCGACGCCAAGCACTCGCGCCTGTATCTGTACGAGAACCGCAACGGCGGCCTGCGTTTGATGCAGGACTTTTACGTCAGCCAGGGCAAGCTGGGCATCAACAAGCTGAAAGAAGGCGATATGCGCACGCCGGTGGGCGTGTATTACATCGTCGGCCGCCTGCCGGGCGTCAAGCTGCCTGATATGTACGGCAAGGGTGCGCTGCCGCTGGATTATCCGAACGACTGGGACAAGGTACAGGGGCGTGGCGGTTCTGGCATCTGGGTGCATGGCACGCCGCCGGAAACCTTCAGCCGCCCGCCGCTGTCGACCGATGGCTGCGTAGTGGTCAGCAATGATGACCTGAAGTTCCTGACCCGTACGGTGGAAATTGGCAAGACGCCTATCCTGATCGGTGACCAGGTGGAGTTTGTCAGCAAAGCCCAGCTGGACCAGGATCTGCGGCAAGCCGCCGCGCTGGTGGAAAGCTGGCGCGTTGAGATGGAAAAGCGCGATGATGGCGGTATGAAATCGCTGTATTCAGCGAAGTTCAAGTCGGCCACGGATGACGATGTAACGGCGTGGCTGGCCAAGAATCAATTCCTGCCCGGCGCTAAAAAGGTCAGCGTTACCGTGAGCGACACCAGCTATTTCCGCCAGCCCAGCCAGGAAGAGATGATCGTCAGCAGTTTCACCCAGCAGACGGTGGTCGGCAAGTTCCGCCATGCGGTGCGCAAGAAGCAGTACTGGGCCAGGGAAGGCAAAGGCTGGAAGATCGTCGCCGAAACCAATGTGTAGCGTATAAAAAAAGCCCCGTGAGGGGCTTTGTACTTAGAAGTGGTACGCCGCTTTGAGTTCGACGAAGTTCACACCCGAGTTCGGCTTCTTGTAGCCGCCGTTCGAGAAGTGTTGCAGCTTCAGTGCCACTTCCCAGTTGTTGTCGAAGACATAGCCAGTTGCGATGTGGTCGCCGAACTGGAAGTGGGTGCCCAGACGGTTGTCGCTATTGTTGTATAGCTTGGACAGCATGTGCACGCCGATGCCGCCTTCGTAGTACATGCCCTTCTTGTTGTCATTCTGGAAGCGGAATACCGGGGTGAAGCCGATGTCCCACAGTTTGCGTTCCTGGCCAACCTGGTTCATGTAGCGGTTTTCGCGCCAGATGCCGGTGCTGGCTTCCCAGTAGCCGCTCAGGTGGGTGCCGTTCGACTGGAACCATTTGGTGTCCCAATCCTTGGCGGCGTTGAAGCGCACCATTTGGACGTGTTCGCCGGCGCCTACGTCGAGCGAGACGGAGTCGATCAGCTTGTCATCGGCGAAAGCGCTTTGTGCGACCACCAGGGCGGCTGCAACCGCCATCATTTTTTTAGTGAACATAGTATCCTTGCAATGTTGGGGAGTGCTGTATCTAAATGTGTTATACGGCTAACCCGTGATTGTACCGGGGTTCTCGAAAATATTCAGGAGCGCAATTGTCCACGCAAATTACTTTTCTCGGCATCGGCTTGATGGGAGATCCGATGGCGCGCCGGCTGCTGGCGGCCGGCCACCAGGTCACGGTCTGGAACCGTACCCACGCCAAGGCGCAGCTGCTGGGCGAGGCTGGCGCACGTCCGGTGGCGGAGCTGGCGCAAGCCGTCAATGGCGCGCAGATGGTGATCTCCATGCTGGAGGCCGGACCCACGGTGCAGCTGGTGCTGCAAGCGGCCTTGCCGGCCTTGTCGCCAGGCGCGCTATGGATAGACATGAGCTCGACACAGCAGGCGGAGGCGCAGTCCTTCCATGCGCTGTTGACAGCGCAGGGCAGGCGCTTTATCGATGCACCGGTGTCCGGCGGTGTTGGCGGTGCGGCGGCCGGCACGCTGGCCATCATGGCGGGCGGCAGCGCGGAAGATTTCGCCGCGGCCGAACCAATGCTGGCCGCGATGGGGCGCGCCACGCTAGTGGGCCCGGCTGGCAGCGGGCAGGTGGCCAAGCTGTGCAATCAGCTGATCGTCGGCGCCACGATTAATATCGTGGCGGAAGCGATGCTGCTGGCGCAGGCAGCGGGTGCCGATCCGGCGGCGATGCGCGCGGCCATACGCGGCGGCTTTGCCGAGTCGAAGATATTGGAGGTGCACGGTCAGCGCATGCTGGAGCGGAATTTTGTCGCCGGCGGCAAGGTCGCCACGCAGCTCAAGGACCAGCGCAACATTCTGGCGGCGGCGCAAGCGGCTGGCATTGTTTTGCCGCTGACGGAGCTGGTGACGGCGCGCTATATGACGCTGGCGAAGACAATACCGCAGGCCGACCACGCGGCCGCGCTGATCGGACTGGAGCAGCTGAATCCGGGGCAGCGCGTTGGCGCCGCCCCGGACCAATTAGGCTGACGGCGGCAGGCTGGCTTCCACCAGCTTGACCCAGAAACTGGCGCCGACCGGCAGCAGGTTATCGTTGAAGTCGTAGCTGCCATTGTGCAGCACGCATGGGCCGAGGCCATGGCCGCCATCGCGGTGATCGCCTTCGCCATTGCCGATGAAGATGTAGCAGCCCGGCCTGGCTTGCAGGAAGTAAGCGAAGTCCTCCGCTGCCATCGACGGCTCGACCTTGTCGTCCACCTTGTCGGCGCCGACCACGCTTTTCATCACCTCGACCGCGAAGCGGGTTGCCTCCGGATGGTTGACCAGCGGCGGGTAGTTGCGGCGGAATTTGAACTCCACTTCCGCGCCGAGCGCGGCGGCCGTATTCACCGCCACTTCCTCCATCTGCTTCTCGATCATGTCCAGCACCTTGCCGGACAGCGTGCGCACGGTGCCGGCCAGCTTGGCTTCGTCGGGAATCACGTTGGTGGCGGTGCCGGCGTGGAACTGCGTCAGCGACAGCACGGCGGTATCGATCGGATTGGTGCGGCGGCTGACGATGGTCTGCCAGCTCTGCGCGATCTGCATGCCGATGATGACCGGGTCGATGCACTTGTGCGGCTGTGCAGCATGGCCGCCCTTGCCCTTCACCGTCACATAGAATTCGTTGCTGGAGGCCATTTGCGGTCCCGGCGTCACGCTCATATGGCCGGCTGGAATGCCAGGCCAGTTGTGCATGCCGTAGATGGCGTCCATCGGGCACTGCTCGAACAGGCCGTCCTCGATCATGCGCCTGGCACCGGCGCCGCCTTCTTCGGCGGGCTGGAAGATCAGGTAGACCGTGCCGTCGAAATTGCGGTTGTCCGCCAGGTGCTTGGCCGCGCCCAGCAGCATGGCGGTGTGGCCGTCATGGCCGCAGGCGTGCATCTTGCCGGGATGGCGCGAGGCGTGGGCGAAGGTATTGATTTCCTGCATGGGCAGGGCGTCCATGTCGGCGCGCAGGCCGATGGCGCGCGCCGAGGTACCGTTCTTGATCACGCCGACCACGCCGGTGATGCCCAGGCCGCGTATCACGGGAATGCCCCACTCGGTCAGCTTGGCAGCGACCACGTCGGATGTGCGTTTTTCTTCGTAGCAGAGTTCCGGGTGGGCGTGCAGGTCGCGCCGTATCTGTTGAATTTCGGATTGAAATGCAATGATGGGATCTACCAGTTTCATGCTGCTTCTCCAATATTCTGTTCGCTTGCTTTTTAAGCATCGAGAACAGCCATTGTAGCCCTTGTATGCTGAGTTAAGCCAGAGCGGGCGCAATGGTTTACGATACCGTTTTTAGCATTAGCTTCTTTGGATTTCAGACATGACAAGCACACAAGTCCGCGCAGCCTGCCCGCTCGACTGCCCCGATACCTGCGCATTGCTGGTGACGGTGGAAGACGGCGTCGCCACCGCGGTCAAGGGCGACCCCGACCATCCGACCACGGCCGGCGTGCTGTGCACCAAAGTGTCGCGCTATACCGAACGCACTTATCACGCAGACCGCTTGCTGTATCCGCTGAAGCGGGTCGGCAAGAAGGGCGAGGGCAAGTTCGAGCGCATCAGCTGGGAGGAAGCGCTGGACACCATCGCAGCGCGGCTGAAGCCTATCGCCGAACGTGCGCCGGAAGCGATCCTGCCGTACAGCTACTGCGGCACCATGGGCCTGATCCAGGGCGAGTCGATGTCGTCGCGCTTCTTCAACAAGATCGGCGCCTCGCTGCTGGACCGCACCATCTGCGCGACAGCCGGGTTCACCGGCTACAAGTACACCGTGGGCGCGTCGGTCGGCACTGACATGGAGCAGTTCCAGAACGCCAAGCTGCTGATCATCTGGGGCGGCAATCCGATCGCCTCCAATCTGCACTTCTGGACCCGTGCGCAGGAAGCCAAGCGCAATGGCGCCAAGCTGATCGCCATCGACCCGTACCGCTCGCTGACGGCGGAGAAGTGCCATCAGCATATCGCGCTGCTGCCGGGCACCGACGCGGCGCTGGCCTTGGGGCTGATGCATGTGCTGATCAAGGAAGAATTTCTGGACCACGACTACATCACACAGTACACGCTGGGCTTCGAGCAGTTGAAACAGCGCGCGCAGGAATGGACGCCGGAGCGCACCGCTGAAACCTGCGGCATCACTGCGCAGGAAGTGCTGGACCTGGCGCGCCTGTACGGCGGCATGGCCAAGGCCGGCGAGCCGGTGGCGATCCGCACCAACTACGGCGTGCAGCGCGTGCGCGGCGGCGGCATGGCTGTGCGCAATATCGCCTGCCTGCCAGCGCTGGTGGGCGCGTGGCGCCATGCGGCCGGCGGCGTGCAGCTGTCGTCCAGCGGCTCCTTCCCGACCAACAAGCCATGGCTGCAGCGCACCGACCTGCTGAAGAAAATCCCGCGCACCATCAATATGACCACCATCGGTGATGACCTGTTGCGGCCAACGTCGCCGCAGTTCGGGCCGGCGGTGGAGGCCGTCATCGTCTACAACTCGAACCCGCTGGCGATTGCGCCGGATTCGGACAAGGTGATGCGCGGCTTCCTGCGCGAAGACCTGTTCACCGTGGTGCTGGAACACTTCCAGACCGACACCGCCGACTATGCCGACATCGTGCTGCCGGCCACCACGCAGCTGGAGCACATTGACGCGCACACCTCCTACGGCCACCTGTACATGATGGCGAATAACGCCGCCGTCAAGCCGCTCGGCGAGGCCAGGGCCAATACCGAAATCTTCCGCCTGCTGGCGGCGCGCATGGGCTTTGACGACGACTGCTTCAAAGACACGGACGACCAGCTGGCGGCCATGGCCTTCAACGCGCAGGACGTGCGCGCCGTCGGCTTCGACTGGGACGCGCTGAAGCAGAAGGGCTGGCAGAAACTGAATATGCCGGCCGCGCCGTTCGCGCAAGGCGGCTTCCCCACGCCGTCCGGCAAGTGCGAGTTTTATTCCGCGCAGATGGAGAAGGATGGACTCGATCCGCTGCCGGCCTATGTGCCGCCGTATGAATCGGTGGCCAGCAATCCGGAGCTGGCGCAGCGCTATCCGCTGGCGATGATCTCGCCGCCGGCGCGCAACTTCCTCAACTCCACCTTCGTCAACGTCAAGAGCCTGCGTTCGGCGGAAGGCGAGCCGCACCTGGACATCCATCCGGACGACAGCGCTGCGCGCGGCATCGCCAACGGCGAGATGGTGCGCATCTTCAATGACCGTGGCTCCTTCGTGGCCAAGGCGCGCGTGACCGACAAGGCGCGCGCCGGCCTCGTTGTCGGCTTGTCAGTCTGGTGGAAAAAGCTCGCCACGGATGGCAAAAACGCCAATGAGGTGACCAGCCAACAGTTGACGGATATGGGCCGCGCACCGACTTTTTACGATACACTGGTTCAGGTCGAGAGGGTTGCTACCTGAAGGTGATGTATGCGCAATATTGCACGCCAAATGCTCCGCGCCAGGTTCTGGCTGGCGCCGGCGTGCGCGGCGGCGATGCTGGCCGGTTGCGCGCAATTCAAGTACTACATGCAGGCCGCACAGGGGCAGTATTCGCTGTGGTCGGAAGCGCGCCCGATCGACGACTGGCTGGGCGATCCGGCCACCGACCCGCAGTTGCGCGCGCGGCTGGAAAAAGCCCTGTTGATACGCAAGTTCGCGGTCAAGGAACTGGGCCTGCCGGATAACGCCAGCTACAAAAACTACGCCGCGCTATCGCGCCCCTTCGTGCTGTGGAATGTGGTGGCGACGCCGGAGCTGTCGCTGCGGCCGATCCAGTGGTGCTTCCCGATCGCCGGCTGCGTCAGCTATCGCGGCTACTACAGCAAGGAGGACGCCACCGCCTACGCCGAGGAACTGCGCGCCGAGGGCAACGACGTGCAGATAGGCGGCGTGCCCGCCTATTCCACGCTGGGCTGGTTCAGCGACCCGCTGCTGTCCACCTTCATCAACTACTCCGACGCCGAACTGGCGCGCATGGTGTTCCACGAACTGGCGCACCAGGTGGTGTATGTGCCGGGCGACTCGCAGTTCAACGAAGGCTTCGCTACGGCGGTGGAGGAGGCCGGCGTGGCGCGCTGGCTGGAGCTGTATGGCACGGACGCGATGCGCGAGGCCTATATCCGCTACAACGCGCGCCGCCAGGATTTTCTGGCGCTGCTGGTGCGGCATCGCGGCATGCTGTCCGACCTGTACGCCAGCAAGACCAGCACGCGCCACAAGCGTGCCGAGAAGGCGCGCATCTTCAAGCATCTGAAGTCCGATTACGAAAAACTCAAGCAAAGCTGGGGCGGCTACGCCGGTTACGACCGCTGGTTTGCCGAACCGCTGACCAACGCCCACCTGTCGGCGGTGGGAACCTACCATGATTATCTGCCCGCCTTCCGGGCCGTGCTGAAGCAAGAGCGAACGTTCGTGCGTTTTTATGGTGCGGTGCAAAAGATAGCCAGTCTTGATACAGCTCAACGCCAGCAGCAGTTGGCGCTATTGAGTCAGCCAGCAATGCTCAATGCGGAGAGCGGCAAGGAAGCGCTACCAGGCTCCGAAGGCGCGGATTGATGTTGCGTTGCCGCATGAAAAGCCGTTAGAACCTCTGTTCTAATTATGGTTAAATGCGCTTGCGTACGGGCGTGCTGCCCGATAGCATCGCATCATCAGCAAGCTTCCCTGACCGGCCCTGTGCGCCGGCCTTACAACGATAATTATTCGAGACAAGAGGCACAGGATGGAGAAAATCTGGTTGAAGTCGTACCCGCCGGGCATGCCGACGGACGTGGATACGAGTCAGTACCGTTCGTTGGTGCAGTTGCTGGAAGAGTCTTTCCACAAGTATGCCGACCGCAATGCGTATGTGTGCATGGACAAGTTCCTCACCTATGCCGACGTTGACGCCTATTCCAAGCGCCTGGGCGCCTGGCTGCAAAGCACCGGCCTGAAGCCGGGCGCGCGCGTGGCCATCATGATGCCGAACGTGCTGCAGTATCCGATCGCGATTGCGGCGATCCTGCGCGCCGGCTACACGGTGGTCAACGTCAATCCGCTGTACACGCCGCGCGAGCTGGAGCATCAGCTGAACGACTCGGGCGCCGAGGCGATCTTCATCCTGGAAAACTTCGCCACTACGCTGGAACAGGTGCTGGGCAAGACCCAGATCAAGCATATCGTGGTGGGCAGCATGGGCGAGATGCTTGGCGGCCTGAAAGGCATGCTGGTGAATTTCGTGGTGCGCAGCGTGAAGAAGCTGGTGCCGGCGTTCTCGCTGCCGAACGCGGTGCGCTTCAAGGATGCGCTGTCGCAGGGCGGCGCGATGAAGCTGACGCCGGTCGAGCGGCAGTACAATGATCCGGCCTTCCTGCAATATACCGGCGGCACCACCGGCGTGTCGAAAGGCGCGACGCTGACGCACCAGAACATCGTCGCCAACCTGCTGCAAAGCGAGGCGTGGTCGCATCCGGCGCTGGGCGGATCGAGCGAGCAGGTGGTGATTGTCTGCGCGCTGCCGCTGTACCACATCTTCGCGCTGACTTGCTGCGCGATGTGGGGCACGCGGGTCGGTGCGCTGAACATCCTGATACCGAATCCGCGCGACATCGGCGGCTTCGTCAAGGAGCTGGCGAAGTACAAATTCAATATGTTCCCGGCGGTGAACACGCTGTACAACGCGCTGCTGAACCATCCTGAGTTTGCCAAGCTGGACTTTTCGGGACTGAAGATTTGCAACGGCGGCGGCATGGCGGTGCAGCAGGCGGTCAACGACCGCTGGCTGAAGGCGACCGGGGTGTCTATCATTGAGGGTTACGGCTTGTCCGAGACTTCGCCGGTGGCCACGTGCAACCGCGCCGACAACAAGGAATTCACCGGCACCATCGGCCTGCCGGTGCCATCGACCGACATCGCCATTCTGGATGACGACGGCAATGAAGTCCCGCTCGGCACCGCCGGCGAGATCGCCATCCGTGGTCCGCAGGTGATGAGCGGCTACTGGAACCGCCCGGACGAAACGGCCAAGGTGATGACCGCCGACGGCTACTTCAAATCCGGCGACGTGGGTGTGATGGACGCCAACGGCTTCGTGAAGATCGTCGACCGCAAGAAGGACATGATTCTGGTGTCCGGCTTCAACGTCTATCCGAACGAACTGGAAGGCGTGATTGCCGCCCACCCTGGTGTGCTGGAATGCGCGGCGATCGGCGTGCCGGACGAGCATTCGGGCGAGGCGGTCAAGGTGTTCGTGGTGCGCAAGGACCCGAACCTGACGCAAGAGGCGCTGATGGCCTATTGCAAAGAACAATTCACCGGCTATAAAAAGCCGAAATACATTGAGTTCCGAGAGGAACTACCAAAAACCAATGTCGGCAAGATTCTGCGACGCATGCTGCGTGACGAACCTGTCGGCGAGAAGAAAAAGGCTGCATAAAGATGGAAAAGATTTGGCTCAAGTCGTACCCGGACGGCGTACCGGCGGAGATTGACAGCACCCAGTTCCGCTCGGTCACGCATCTGATGGAGGAGTCCTTCCGCAAGTACGCGGACCGCAACGCTTTCGTGTGCATGGATAAATTCCTGACCTACGGCGAGCTGGATCAACTGTCGCAAAAAATCGGCGCCTGGCTGCAGGCCAAAGGTCTGCAACCGGGCGCGCGCGTGGCCATCATGCTGCCTAACGTGCTGCAATATCCGGTGATCATGGCAGGCATCCTGCGTGCCGGCTACACCGTGGTCAACGTCAATCCGCTGTACACGCCGCGCGAGCTGCAACACCAGCTGACCGATTCAGGCGCCGAAGCCATCTTCGTGCTGGAGAATTTTGCCACTACCGTGCAGCAGGTGCTGGCGCAAACTTCGGTCAAGCATGTGGTGGTCGCCACCATGGGCGATATGCTGGGCGGCCTGAAAGGCTTCATCGTCAATTTCGTGGTGCGCAATGTGAAGAAGATGGTGCCGGCGTTCTCGCTGCCGGGTTCGGTGTCGTTCAAGCAGGTGCTGTCGGAAGGCACGGGCAAGACGCTGCAACCGGTCAAGCAAGGCCATGACGATATCGCCTTCCTGCAATACACCGGCGGCACCACCGGCGTGTCCAAGGGCGCGATCCTGCTGCACCGTAACGTGATCGCCAACGTCTTGCAGAACGAAGCCTGGCTGCAAATGAAGAGCAGCGACGAGCAGATGGTGTTTGTCAGCGCGCTGCCGCTGTATCACATCTACTCGCTGACCATCAGTGGCTTCATGAGCATCCGCATGGGTGGCCTGAGCCTGCTGATTCCAAATCCGCGCGACATTCCTGGTTTTGTGAAAGAGCTGGCCAAGTACAAAGTGACGGTGCTGCCGGCGGTGAACACGCTGTACAACGCGCTGCTGAACAATGCCGACTTCGCCAAGCTGGACTTCTCGTCCTACAAGCTGTGCAACGGCGGCGGCATGGCGGTACAGAAGGGCGTGGCCGAACGCTGGCTGAAAGTGACGGGCACGCCGATCATCGAGGGTTATGGCCTGTCCGAAACCTCGCCGGTGGCGACCGCCAACCGGGTGGACATCAAGGAATTTACCGGCACGATAGGCCTGCCGATTCCATCGACCGAAGTAGCGATCCTGGACGACGACGGCAAGGAACTGCCGCTGGGCTCGACCGGCGAAATCGCCATCCGTGGCCCGCAGGTGATGGCCGGCTACTGGAAGCGTCCGGACGAAACCGCGAAATCGATGACGGCCGACGGCTTCTTCAAAACCGGCGACGTGGGCGTGATGGACCAGCATGGCTACACCAAGATCGTCGACCGCAAGAAGGACATGATCATTGTGTCGGGCTTCAACGTCTATCCGAATGAAGTGGAAGACGTGGTGGCGTCGCATCCGGGCGTGCTGGAAGTGGCATGTATTGGCGTGCCGGACAAGAATTCCGGCGAGGCAGTCAAACTGTTCGTGGTGCGCAAGGACCCGAACCTGACTTCCGAGCAAATCCTGGAATTCTGCAAGCATGAACTGACAGCCTACAAAAAGCCGAAGTACATCGAATTCCGCGACGAACTGCCGAAGACCAACGTCGGCAAAATCCTGCGACGCCAGTTGCGCGACGAAAAAGCCGCCTGATGTTGAAAAAATCGCCTGCTGAGTCAGGCGATTTTTTTTAGGCCCGGCGTGCCGTTGCGGACCACGAAGCCGGCGGCGCGCGCGATCGGGCTGGCGTGGTTGTGAACGTCGTCCAGCGCCAGGAAGTGGGCGGTGGTGTCGGCTGGGGTGATGGTGAGCAGCATGTAGCCGCGCTTGTCGCTGCGGCCGTATTTGATCGCGGGATTCATGCGCAGGTATTGTTCGGTGCGCGCCTGCGGGCGCGATGGCGAGGTGATCGAGGTGCCGCAGAATTCGGTGGCCACCAGCAGATTGGCGGCGCTGCGTGGGCGCGATGGATTGCGCGCCAGTTCGCTGGCGAAGAAGCTGTGCACGTCGCCGGACAGTACCAAGGGATTGCTGGCGCGGCTGCTGTGCAGTGTTTCCATCAATTGCCGGCGTGCCGCCGGATAGCCATCCCAGCCATCGGTCCAGAAGCGCCCGTCGCCTTCTTTTAGGATCGGCAGCTGGCTGTTCTGCGCCATCAGCGTTTGCTGGGCCAGAATGTTCCAGCGCGCCTGCGACGCCGATAAGCCCTGCGCCAGCCATTGTTCCTGTTCCTTGCCCAGCATGCTACGCCTGGCGTCCGCCAGCGCCGGGCAGTCGCGCAGCAGCACTGAGCTGGAGCCGCCGCGTGTTTTGGGCGGGCAGGCGTGGTGGGCGCGGTACTGGCGGTCGTCCAGTACGTGGAATCGCGCCAGCCTGCCCCAGTCGTAGCGCTGGTAGATGCGCATGCGCGCGAAGTCTCCCGGCCGGGTGCGCAGCGGCATGTGCTCGTAGAAGGCCTGGTAGGCTGCGGCGCGGCGGTCGATGAAGCGCGGATCGAGGCGCTCGTCGCGGTCGCCGGCATAGTCGTTGGCGACTTCATGGTCGTCCCAGGTGACGATCCACGGCGCGGCGTGGTGCGCGGCTTGCAGGTCAAGGTCCGATTTGTACTGGGCGTAGCGGGCGCGGTAGTCTGCCAGTGTGAAGCTTTCAGAGACGCGTACAGCGTTTTTCGGATGCTGTAGCTGGTACGGTCCCCACTCGTAGATGTAATCGCCCAGGAAGGCTACCAGGTCGGGCGCGGCAGCGGTGATGTGGCGGTGCGCGGCATAGGTGCCGAATTCCCAGTGCTGGCAGGAAGCCACGGCCAGCTTGAGTGTCTGCGGCATGGCGCCGGCGGCGGGGGCGGTGCGGGTGCGGCCGACCGGGCTGACGGCGTTGCCCAGCATGAAGCGATACCAGTACCAGCGGTCCGGCTGCAAGCCGGTGACGTCGACGTGGACGCTGTGCGCCAGTTCGGGCGGCGCGCTGGCTGTGCCTTTGGCGATGATGCGACGGAACTGTTCGTCCTCCGCCATTTCCCAGCGCACGCTGAAGGCAATGGACGGCATGGCGGCGGCATTGAGCGAGTCGTGCAGGATACGGGTCCAGATGACTACCGCGCTGGGCAGCGGTGAGCCGGAGGCCACGCCCAGGCTGAATGGATAGCTAGCGCCTGTTTCCCGCGCCATGGCGCCGTTGCTGGCGCTGGTCAGTGCTGCGGCCGCACTCAGCGCTGACAGCCGGCTGGTGGTGGCGAGGAAGATGCGGCGGTGTTCGTCCATGCGTCCGTTCAGCGAGCGGCTGCGCCGCTCAGGGATGGAGCAGTGTTTCGATAGGCGGCACTTTGCGCGGCTTGCGGTCGGAGTCGGTGGCGACGTAGGTCAGCGTGGCCTCGGTCACCTTCACGGTGTCCGCCTGCAGGCGGTTGCGCTCGGCGTAGACTTCCACCTGCACGGTAATGGAGGTATTGCCAACCTTGACAATATCAGCATAGAAGGACAGCAAATCGCCGACGAAGACCGGGTTCTTGAACACGAAGGAATTCACCGCGATGGTGGCCACGCGGCCATTGGCGCGGCGGGTGGCTGGCAGCGAGCCGGCAATGTCCACCTGGGCCATGATCCAGCCGCCAAATACATCACCGTAGACGTTGGCATCGGACGGCGACGGCATCATGCGCAGCTCCGGCATTTTCCCGGCAGGCAGGCCGCGATTGACGGTGGTGACGGCGAGTGGGGCGGCAGTTTGAGGCGTGGTCATCGTAAAATCTCTTCTGGGGCTACAATTAACGGGATTGAACCATAAAAAGCCATTATCCGCCATGCGCCGTTATCCGAATTCTCCGCCAGCTCCCGCCAGCACTGCCTCATCCCGCAGCGATTTTTCCACCCTCAAAACGCTGATCCCTTATTTGTGGGTCTACAAGTGGCGCGTGCTGCTGGCACTGGGCTGCCTGGTCGGCGCCAAGCTGGCCAACGTCGGCGTGCCGGTGGTGATGAAGCAGCTCATCGATTCCCTGACCATCACGCCGTCGCATCCACAGGCGCTGCTGGTGCTGCCGCTCGGCGCGCTGGTGGCGTATGGCATCCTGCGCGTTTCGACCACGGTGTTTACCGAGCTGCGCGAGTTCCTGTTTGCGCGCGTAACGCAGCGCGCGGTGCGCACCATCGCGCTGCAGGTGTTCCGCCACCTGCACGCGCTGTCGCTACGCTTCCATCTTAATCGCCAGACCGGCGGCATGACGCGCGATATCGAACGCGGCACGCGCGCGGTCGGCTCGCTGATCTCGTACACGCTGTTTAACATCCTGCCGACGCTGGTGGAGATCACGCTGGTGCTGGGCTATCTGGTTACGCACTACGACATCTGGTTCTCGGTGATTACCTTTGTGGCGCTGGCGTCCTACATCACCTTCACCATCATTATCACCAACTGGCGCACGCACTTCCGCCGCACCATGAATGAGCTGGATTCCAAGGCCAACACCAAGGCCATCGATTCACTGATCAATTACGAGACGGTGAAGTACTTCGGCAACGAAGAGTATGAGGCCAAGCGCTACGACGAGGGTTTGCAGCATTATGAAAGCGCGGCCGTCAAATCGCAGACATCGCTGTCGCTGCTGAACACCGGCCAGTCGATGATCATCGCGATAGCCGTGACGCTGATCCTGTGGCGCGCGACGGTGGGCGTCATCGACGGCAAGATGACCTTGGGCGATCTGGTGCTGGTCAACGCCTTCATGATTCAGCTTTACATTCCGCTGAACTTCCTCGGTGTGATTTACCGCGAAATCAAGCAAAGCCTGGCCGATATGGAGAAGCTGTTCTCGCTGCTGGACCAGAACCGCGAGATCGCCGACGCGCCGGAAGCGCGGCCGCTGGTTACGCATGGCGCCGAGGTGCGCTTCAACCACGTGGACTTCAGCTACGATCCGAAACGCCAGATCCTGTTTGATGTGGACTTCGCCATCGCACCGGGCACCACGACTGCCGTGGTGGGACACAGCGGTTCCGGCAAGTCGACTTTGTCGCGGTTATTGTTCCGCTTCTATGAGGTGAATGCAGGCGGCATCACCATCGACGGACAGGACCTGCGCACGCTGACGCAGGACTCGGTGCGCCACGCGATCGGCATCGTGCCGCAGGATACGGTGCTGTTCAACGACACCATCGAATACAACATCGCCTACGGCAAGCCGGGCGCCTCGCACGAGGAGATCGTGGCGGCTGCGCGCGCCGCCTCCATCCACGACTTTATCGACAGCCTGCCGGATGGCTATAAGACCATGGTCGGCGAGCGTGGCCTGAAGCTGTCCGGCGGCGAGAAGCAGCGCGTGGCGATTGCGCGCACGCTGCTGAAGAATCCTGCGGTGCTGATCTTCGACGAGGCCACATCGGCGCTGGACTCCAAGGCGGAGCAGGCGATTCAGGCGGAGCTGAAGGAAATCTCGCGCACCCGCACCACCATGGTGATCGCGCACCGCCTCTCTACCGTGGCCGATGCGCAGCAGATCATCGTGCTGGATCGCGGCCGCATCGTCGAACGCGGCACGCACCAGTCGCTATTGGCAGCGGACGGCCTGTATGCTCAAATGTGGGAACGCCAGCAAGCCAGGGCGGATGAAGAACTAACCGAAGGAGTCGACCAATGAAGTCTCGTTTTGTGCTGGGTGCTGCCACCGCCATGCTGGCTTGCGTGCAGGGTGCATATGCCGCTGATCCGACGGAGCCGCAATTCCGCGCCCTGTACAAGGAGCTGGTTGAAACCAATACCACGCTGTCGTCCGGCAGCTGCACGCTGGCGGCTGAGCGCATTGCCGCGCGCCTGAAGACGGCCGGCTTTCCGGATTCCGACCTGCACCTGTTTGCCGATCCGGCGCATCCGAAAGAGGGCGGCCTGGTCGCCATCCTGCCGGGCCGCGATCCGAAGGCGAAAGCCATCCTGCTGCTGGCGCACATCGATGTGGTGGAAGCCAAGCGCGAAGACTGGGTACGCGATCCGTTCACGCTGATCGAGGAGGACGGCAAGTTCTACGCGCGCGGCGCGCTGGACGACAAGGCACAGGCGGCCATCTGGGCGGATTCGCTGGTGCGCTTCAAGCAGGAGGGCTACAAGCCGCGCCATACGCTGAAGATGGCGCTGACTTGCGGCGAGGAGACTGCCGGCGCCTTCAACGGCGCCGAGTGGCTGACCAAGCATCGCCGTGAGCTGATCGACGCGGCCTATGCGCTGAACGAAGGCGCTGGCGGCGAGTTGAACGCGGCAGGCAAGCGCGTGTCGATGACGGTGCAGGCCGGCGAGAAGGTGGCGCAGAACTATCGGCTGGAAGTGACCAATCGCGGCGGCCATAGCTCGCGTCCGGTGAAGGACAACGCCATCTATCACCTGGCTGGCGCGCTGGAGAAAATCCAGGGCTATGCATTTCCGATCCAGCTGACCGACGGCAGCAAGGGCTATCTGAATGCGATGTCGAAGATCCAGCTGGCGGCAGGCCATCAAGAGATTGCCGACGCGATGCTGGTGGTGGCGAAGAATCCGGACGACGCCAAGGCGGTCAAGCTGGTGTCCGACGCCAGCCCAAGCTGGGCGGCGATGCTGCACACCACCTGTGTGGCGACCATGCTGGACGCGGGCCACGCCACCAACGCGCTGCCGCAGCGCGCCCGCGCGAATATCAACTGCCGCATCTTCCCCGGCGTGACGCAGGAGACGGTGCGCCTGGCGCTGGTGAAGGCGATCAACGATCCGGCGGTGAAAGTGGAGACGCTGGAGATCCGTGGCGAGAACTCGGCGCCGCCACCGCTGACGCGCGCCATCATGGAGCCGGTGGAGAAGCTGACGCAGAAGATGTGGCCGGGCGTGCCGGTGATGCCGATCCTGCAGTCCGGCGCCACCGACGGCCAGTTCCTGAATGCGGCCGGGATTCCGACCTATGGCATCAGCGGCATTTTCCTGACGCCGGACCTGGGCAATATCCACGGCCTGAATGAGTACATCGGCGTGCAGTCGCTGATGGAGGGCCGCATTTTCCTGCACGAGCTGGTGAAGATCTACGCCGAGCAGATTTAAGCCAGTGCGCGATATCTGAAGTCGCGCATCGTCACCGTGCCTGTGCCCGCGATGTAGACGCCGGGCTGCAGGCTGGCGAAGCCGCCGAACACATTGTGGTGCAGGCCGGAGACTTCCATCTGCCATGGATGCTGCTTCCACTCCTTGCCATCCAGCGAGTAGTGGAAGGTGACGATGTGGCGGTCGTTCCGGACGCGGATATGCACAGTGGAGGCGTCCATCTTTTCGCGCATCCAGCTTTGCTCGTGCGAGTGGGCGAAGGTCTTCATATGCGTTGGCGTGAAGCCGACGCCGACGTAGGCGCGCTCGTTGTAGTGCAGTAGCAGGCCGCCTTCCGCATCGGCGCCAATGTCGAGCGTGATGGTGGCTTCGTAGGCGCGGTCGCCGGCGATGAAGGTCAGCGGCGAGGAATCGACCGGAGATGTGCCTTTGCCTTTGATGGCCAGCTTGCCGGGCGTGTGCTGCACGCGTTGCATTTCGTTTGGACCAGGGTTGAAGAAGCTCCACTGCACGCCGAACTTCAGCTTCTGGAAGTCGTCGGACTTGGCGAAGTTGTGCGGCACGGCTTTGCCTTTTTTCGGCATCGGCAGTGGCGCGGACAGGTCGCCGCCTTTGGCTTTGAACCAGCCGTCCTTGGTCCATTCGATGGGTTCGAGCAGACACTGGCGGCCCAGCGTGCGGTAGCTGTTCTCGTAGCCGTGGTAGACCATCCACCAGTCGCCGGCCGGGCCTTCGACCAGGGTGGCGTGGCCGCGCGACCACCATTTTTCGCCAGCGCTCTGGGTGCGCACGATGGGATTCTGCGGATGATTTTCCCAAGGGCCGTGGATGGAGCGTGAGCGTGCTGCAATCACCATGTGGCTGGTTGGCGGGCCGGAGGTGCCGCCGACCGCCAGCACCAGATAAAACCAGCCGTCGCGCCTGAGCAGCTTGGGGCCTTCCGGCGCGAACATCTCCACCACCCAGTCTTGCGGGTAGCGCCAGGGTTCGTAGACTTTTTCCAGTGTGCCGACTGTGGCCAGGCCGTCATCGCTCAGGCCGATGCAGCGCACGCCGTTGACGAACAGGTAGCGCTTGCCGTCTTCGCCGACCGCGTGGCCGGGATCGATGGCGCCTTCGATTTTCAGGTCAATCGGATCGCTCCACGGGCCTTTGATGTGGTCGGCCCAGATGACGTAGATGCTGGTGCCGGCCGGGATGTAGATGAAGTAGCGGCCGTTGTGCTTGACCAGGTCCATGGCCCAGATGCTGCCCAGCGGCTTGGTCAGCGCCGGGCCGATCGGCTGCCAGTTCACCAGGTCCTGCGAGTGCCAGATGATGACGCCGGGGTAGGACAGGAAGGACGAGAAGGTCATGTAGTAATCGTCGCCGTCCTTGAGGATGGTGGGATCGGGGTGATCGCCGGCGAGGATGGGGTTGAGGAAGCTGCCGTTGCCCAGGTCGGCCTTGCGCTGGCCTTCGACGCCGCGCGCCCATGGTGGTTCAGCAGCGGCTGCGTTCGCCAATTGCGGCGCCACTGCCACACCAGCCAACAAAGTCTTCAGCGCCGTGCGTCGCGAAGCGGTCATATCGTCTCCATCAGAATAGTATTATTCCCCGATGGTGCATCAAGCCCTCCTCCCTCGCAATTACGAAAACCGCCAAGCCGGATAACGATTCCGCACAACGCCCCCGCCCGCTTGATGTGCGCCACCGCAAAGCGCATCATGTGCACGCGGACTAAGCTTCGATGACACCATTCTCATCGGAGGACGTATGTCTGAATTCTATAAATACTTCAAAGAAAACATGGATGCCTTAGGTTTGCCTGCTCCAGAAAGCTTGTATGGCAATCTTCAGCTTGCGCTTGGCTCGGCCATGACGCTTGTCGGCTTTATTGAGAAGTTCGGCACCAAGGTAACTATCAGGGAAATGATTGGTGCAGGGATACGTGGTGAAAAATTGCTGACGATCTGGGCCATGAGCGCTTCTTACTATGTTGGCGCGGTCATCGGCAGTATCGCTGTTGCGACAGGGCGTACTCTGGCTGGCGGAACCTCGCTTGCAGATGTACTACTTCGCGCCCAGATGAATCACCTGCATCGCTCCTGGTTACCCGGTGTGCTGCTGCATTATCCCGAAATTTACAAACGGAGGACAAAATGAAAGATGGTCTGATGTTGTTGCTGGCCGGCGTGGTGTGCGCCGCCGGCGCTGCACTGTTTTTCAGGATTTTCGGCAGCGATGCGCTCAACATCATCGTCCTGCTGGCGCTGGTTGCCACGATCGGCGATAACTTCCGCCTGCGGCGCCGCTTAAGGGAGATTGGCGCCAAGCCTGAGGGCAAGCGCACCTGGTTATGAACCCGTCATTCCGCGAAAGTGGGAATCCATGCTGAATATGCTCCCCCGCGTCCGCGAGGGCGACATGCAAAAAAAAGCCACCGCGAACGGTGGCTTTGCTGTCTCTGCTTAGGCAGATTCTTTCGGCGGGTCCATCTCGCCTTCCCACTTGGCGACCACGGCGGTGGCGATGCCGTTGCCGATGACGTTGGTCGCGGAACGCGCCATGTCGAGGAAGTGGTCGATGCCCAGCAGCAGCAGCATGCCGGCTTCCGGAATGTTGAACTGGCCCAGCGTCGCGGCAATCACCACCAGCGAAGCGCGCGGCACGCCGGCCATGCCTTTCGAGGTCAGCATCAGCACCGCCATCATGGTCATCTGCTGGCCCAGCGACATTTCAATGCCATACGCCTGTGCAATGAACACGGTGGCGAAGGTGCAGTACATCATCGAACCGTCCAGATTGAACGAGTAGCCGATCGGCAGCACGAACGAGGCGATGCGGTTGCGCACGCCGAAACGCTCCAGGCCTTCCAGTGTTTTCGGATAGGCTGCTTCGCTCGACGCGGTCGAGAACGCCAGCAGCGCCGGGCTGCGCATTTCCTTCATCAGCGCGAAGACACGGCCTTTGAGGAACAGGAAGCCGATGAAGATCAGCAGCGCCCACAGCAGCGCAATACCGAAGTAGAACTCGGCCATGAACACGCCATAGGTCGACAGCACGCCCAGGCCGCTCTTGGCGATGGTGCCGGCCACTGCAGCAAACACCGCAAATGGTGCGAACAGCATCACGTAGCCGGTCACTTTCAGCATCACGTGGGCAACGCCGTCCAGCGCCTCGATCAGCGCATTGGCTTTCGGGCCCACCGCAGCCGCCGCCGAACCGAAGAACAGCGAGAAGATCACGATTTGCAGGATTTCATTCTTGGCCATGCCGTCGACAATCGACGACGGCACCAGGTGGGTGACGAAGTCCTTCAGCGTCAGACTGGAGGTGGCCAGGTCGACCTTGGCGGCGGTGGCGGCCATGTGGCCCAGCAGCGCGTCGCCTGGACGGAAGATGTTAACCAGCACCAGGCCAAGGCTCAGCGACATCACCGAAGCGATGAAGAACCAGCCCAGCGTCTTGACGCCGACGCGGCCGACTGCCGTAGCGTCGCCCATCTTGGCAATGCCACACACCAGCGTGGAAAACACCAGCGGCGCGATGATCATCTTGATCAGGCGCAAGAACAGCGTGGTGATCAGCGCCATGGTGTCGGCAAAGCCGGTCGGATTGGCCAGGGTGCTGTTGGCCACGTAGCCGGTAATAATGCCTATGGCGAGACCAATCAGGATGTACGTGGTCAATCGGCTTTGTTTGTTCATATTTTTGGGTTTCCTGTGGTAGTGTCTCTCTGGGCCTGCGCAGCGGGCAGGATGGCCGCCGCTGCGTTCTTTTTAGCGTAGGCGACAGCCGGTGTTGAGTGGGCCGGCTGCTGAAACTATTGGCAAGTTCCGCAGTATCCTTGTGGGCAGGGGCGCTGTCAAGCGCGTACCGGCCCGGCTACAGGCTAGACCGAATAATCTATTTTCCTATGATCGAAATCAAAAATATCAGCAAGTGGTACGGGCAATTCCAGGTGCTCAAGGAGTGCAGCACCCAGGTCGCCAAGGGCGATGTGATGGTGATTTGCGGCCCTTCCGGCTCCGGCAAGTCCACGCTGATTAAGACCGTCAACGGGCTGGAACCGTTCCAGCAGGGCGAAATTATTGTCGATGGTACCTCGGTGGGCGATAAAAGCACCGATCTGCCGGCGTTGCGGGCGCGGATCGGCATGGTATTCCAGAATTTTGAGCTGTTTCCCCATTTATCGGTGCGCGACAACCTGACGCTGGGCCAGGTCAAGGTGCTGGGCCGCAGCCAGGACGAGGCGACCGTGCGCGGTTTGCAATACCTGGACCGGGTCGGCCTGCTGGCGCAGCAGGATAAATTCCCCGGCCAGCTGTCCGGCGGGCAGCAGCAGCGGGTGGCGATCGCGCGGGCGCTGTCCATGGACCCGATTGCCATGCTGTTTGACGAGCCGACCTCGGCGCTGGACCCGGAAATGATCAACGAGGTGCTGGATGTGATGGTCGGTCTGGCACAGGAGGGCATGACCATGATGGTGGTGACCCACGAAATGGGCTTCGCCCGCAAGGTGGCCAACCGGGTGGTGTTCATGGACCAGGGCGCGATTCTGGAGGATGCTCCCAAGGATGAATTCTTCCAGGCGCCGCGTAGCGAGCGTGCGCGCGATTTTCTTGCCCGTATAATCCACTGATGAAAATTTCTATTAAGCAATTAAGTGGCGCGATGCTGGCGCTGGGTCTGCTGAGCGCCGCGCACGCAGCCGATAAAATCGCCGCCGATCTGGTGCTGACCAAGGCGACCCTGATCGACGTGGCGGCCGGCAAAACGGTCACTGGCAAGTCGGTGGTGCTCAAGGGCGACACCATCCTGGCGGTGGTGGATGACAGGCAGCTGTCCAATTACGCTGCCAAACAGACCATCAGCTTGCCGGGCAAGTATGTCATGCCGGGCCTGTGGGATACCCATGTCCACTTCGGCGGCGGTCCGGCGCTGATCGATGAGAACAAACATCTGCTGCCGCTGTATCTGGCCTATGGCATTACCAGCGTGCGCGACTGCTCGGGCGATTTGCCGGACACGGTGCTGCAATGGCGCCAGCAGATCAATGCGCGCCAGCTGGAAGGGCCGACCATCTTCACCTCGGGCGCCAAGCTGGAGGGCTACAAGCCGCTGTGGAAGGGCACCATCGAAGTCGGCACGCCGGAAGAGATCAGCAAGGCGCTGGACAAGCTGCAGGGACAGGGCGTGGACTTCGTCAAAATCACCGAGAACACGCTCAAGCCGGAGATGTACCTGGAGGCGCTGCGCCAGGCCCGGCAGCGCGGCATGCGCACCTCCGGCCATATCCCGGTGCAGCTGACGCTGGCGACCATGTTCGATGCCGGTCTGGGCACGGTGGAGCATCAGTCCTATCTGCTGCGCGCCGCCACGCCGAAAGAGCAGGAACTGACCGCGCAGGTGGCGGCTGGCACGCTGACCGGCAAGGAAGCCGTCAAGCAGAGCCTGGCCACTTACGATGAGGCGACCGCGCGTTCCGCGTTCCGCTATATGGCGTCCAAGGGCACGGCGGCGGTGCCGACCTTGTCGGTGTCGCGGGTGGTGGCGTATCTGGATCAGGACGATCACTCGCACGACGAGGCCTTGCAGTACATCGGTAAAGGCCTGCGCGCCACCTACGAATGGCGCGTGCAGCGCGCGGCGCAGGACGATGCGGCGGCGATTGCGCAGCGCAAGGCGGTATTCGAGAAGTCGGCTTCGCTGTTGCCGATTTTGCAGCAGGAAGGCGTCAGCATTATCGCCGGCACCGATGCGGGCTTCCTCAATTCCTATGATTATCCTGGCCAGGCGCTGCATGACGAAATCGGCCTGTACGTGAACTATGGCCTGACGCCGGCGCAGGCGCTGCAAACGGCAGTGATCAACGGCCCGCGCTTCCTGGGCAAGCAGGACCGCTACGGCGCGCTAGAGGCTGGCAAGGCGGCCGACGTGCTGGTGCTGGACGCCAATCCGCTGCAGGATATCAGCGCCACGCGCAAGATCCGCAGCGTGATCAGCCACGGCCAGCTCTACGACCGTGCCCGCCTCGACAAAATCCTGGCCGACACCAAAGCCTGGGCCGCGCAGACCAAGGCGGAATAGCGACGTGATGGTGTGTGCCGGTAATCGTTGCACCGGCACAAAGCAGGTAAAATGTCGGCTATTCGAATTTGATCGCCTGAAAGCCTGCCGCCATGTCCGACCTTGCAAACACTCCCGACAGCATCACCATCACCCGCCCAGACGACTGGCACCTGCATCTGCGCGACGGCGCGACGCTGGCCAGCGTGCTGCCGCACAGCGCGCGCCAGTTCGGCCGCGCCATCGTGATGCCAAATTTGAAACCGCCGGTGACCACCGCCGCCGCCGCTGTCGCCTATCGTGAACGCATCATGGCCGCGCTGCCGCAAGGCATGGACTTCGAGCCGCTGATGACGCTGTACCTGACCAACAACACGCAGCCGGACGAAATCCTGCGCGCGCAGGAAAGCGGCATCGTGCACGCGGTCAAGCTGTACCCGGCCGGCGCCACCACCAATTCGGACGCAGGCGTGACCGATCTGTCCAACTGCTACAAGGTGCTGGAGAAGATGCAGGAAGTCGGCATGCCGTTCCTGGTCCACGGCGAAGTCACCGACCAGGACATCGACCTGTTCGACCGCGAAGCCGTGTTCATCGAGCGCGTGATGCGTCCGCTGCGCCGTGACTTCCCGGCGCTGAACATCGTGTTCGAACACATC
Organism: Duganella sp. sic0402; assembly: GCF_019219065.1. Taxonomy (GTDB): domain Bacteria; phylum Pseudomonadota; class Gammaproteobacteria; order Burkholderiales; family Burkholderiaceae_D; genus Rugamonas. The sequence continues at coordinate 24,585 of NZ_JAHUWK010000013.1, forward strand.
ACCACCAAGCACGCCGCGCAATACGTGGCGGAAGCCGAAGGCCCGATCGCCGCGACCATCACCGCGCACCACCTGCTGTACAACCGCAACGACATCTTCAAGGGCGGCATCCGTCCTCACTACTACTGTCTGCCGGTGCTGAAGCGGGAAGAACACCGGCTGGCGCTGGTGACAGCTGCCACCAGCGGTGACGAGCGTTTCTTCCTCGGCACCGACTCGGCCCCGCACGCCCAGGGTGCCAAGGAAGCCGCCTGCGGTTGCGCCGGCTGCTACACCGCGCTGCATGCCATGGAACTGTACACCGAAGCCTTCGAGCGCGCCGGTGCGCTGGACAAGCTGGAAGCCTTCGCCAGCCTGAATGGCCCTGCGTTCTACAACCTGCCGGTCAACCAGGGCACCATTACGCTGAAGCGCGAGCAGTGGACGCTGCCGGAAGCATTGCCGCTGGCAGACCAGCAGGTAATCCCTCTCAACGCCGGCGAAACCATCAACTGGAAAATGGTGTAAGCAGTGCAGGACACAGTCGACTGGTCGCGTCCCTGGTACGAATCGGTACGCGGAGCGGCCGGGCGTTTGTCGGCGGATGCGCACTTCCGCGATGAGTTCTGCGAGCAGGCCGCCGCCATGGGCCTGCGCAATCACCTGAACTTGCCGATTTCCTTTGTGCCGCAAGAAGATCTGCCGGAGGGTACCGCCTACGAGGAACACATCGGCGCCACCGGCTGCGTGCCCACGCGCGACAATTTCCACGACTTCTTTAACGGCCTGGTATGGCTGACGTTCCCGCGCATCAAAGTGCAGCTGAACGCCTTGCAGGCGGCGCAGATTGCGCAGGACGGCGTGGGCAAGTCACGCGGGCCGGCACGCGACGCCGCCACCATCTTCGACGAAAATGCTGCGCTGCTGGTGGTGCGCGACAATGACGCCGGCCGCGCGCTGGTCGAGGCGCTGCGCGAGCATCGCTGGCAGGAGGCATTCCTGCAACGCCGCGCACAGTGGCACGAGGATGCGCAGGTCTGGCTGTTTGGCCACGCGCTGATGGAAAAGCTGGTGGCGCCGCGCAAGGCCATTACCGCGCACACGCGCATCGTGCTGGCGGACGAGGATTTCTTCGCGCTGAACCATGCGGGCCGCCGTGCGTGGATCGATGAACGGGTCGCGCGCGCGCTGGTGGAGCAGGAATTGGACACCTCGTCCTTTACGCCGATGCAGGCGCTGGGCGTGCCGGGCTGGTGGCCGCAGCAGGACGAGGCGTTTTATGCCGATGCAACGGTGTTCCGGCCGAAACGCGCAAGCGCAGTAAAATAGATTTCCGACATCAACTAACACGCCGCCGATGCGGCAGAAAGAGCACGCCATGACGCAGGTAATTCGCTGGGGTATTCTGGGCACGGGCAAAATCGCCAAGGCTTTCGCCACGGCCTTGCGTGACACGCCTGATGCAAAACTGGCCGCCGTTGCTTCGCGCACTGTAGATAGCGCTACCAAATTTGGCCAGGAATATGGCGCCGCGCGTTTCCACGGCAGCTACCAGGCGCTGGCGGATGATCCCGAGGTGGATGTCATCTACATCGGCACGCCGCATCCGATGCACCACGAGAACGCGCTGATGTGCCTGCACGGCGGCAAGGCGGTGCTGGTGGAGAAATCGTTCACCATGAACCGCCGCCAGGCCGAGGACATCATCAATCTGGCGCGGGCCAGGAACTTGTTTGTCATGGAGGCGATGTGGACCCGCTTCATGCCGGCCATCGTGGAAGCCAAGCGTGTGGTCGATAGCGGCGAGATCGGCAAGCCCGCCCACGTCAGCGCTGATTTCGGCTTTACTGCGGAAGTCGGTCCCGAACATCGTCTGTTCGCGCCGGAGCTGGGCGGCGGCGCGCTGCTGGATCTGGGCATTTATCCGCTGTCGATGTCATCCTTCTTCCTGGGGGCGGTCACCGGCGTGAAAGCGCAGGCGGAGATGACCGCCACCGGCGTCGACATGCAGACCGCGTTTACCCTCAAGCACGAAGGCGGCGGCGTGTCTTCATGCGCGTGCAGCCTGCGTTCACGCACGCCGACCGAGCTGACCATCTCCGGCACCAAGGGCTTTGTGCGCCTGCATGACCGTTTCCACAACGCCGACAGCTTCACCGTGACGCTGGTGGATGGTGCTTCGCGCAGCGAACGCGTGGTGACGCTACCGAAAAGCGGCAACGGCTACACGCACGAGGCGCAGGAAGTAGGCCGCTGCATCCGCGCCGGCCTGATCGAAAGCCCGGTGATGCCGCACGCCGAGACGCTGTCCATCATGGGCACGCTGGACGAGATCCGCGCGCAGATCGGCCTGCGCTACCCGGCCGACGCTTAAGCAAGGTCGGCGCGAACTGGTTACAATCCCCGGATATGATTTTAATAACGGGGATAACACCATGTTCGTCGCACACCGCGCACCAACACTCAAAACCGTGCTGCTGGCCACCGGCGTCGTACTGACGCTGGCGATGGGCGTGCGGCACGGCTTCGGCTTCTGGATGCAGCCGATCTCTCAAGCCAACGGCTGGACGCGCGAGACTTACTCGCTGGCGCAGGCCATGCAGAATCTGATGTGGGGCGCGTTCGGCCCGTTCGCCGGCATGGCGGCGGACCGCTTCGGCACCATGCGCGTGGTGCTGGTCGGCGCGGTCTGCTATGCCGCCGGCCTGGTGTGGATGGCGATGGTGACGCAGCCGACGCTATTCGTGCTGGGCACCGGCGTGCTGGTGGGGCTGGGCCTGGCGTGCACCGCGTTTGGCGCGGTCAGCGGCATCATCGGCCGCGTGGCGCCTGCGGACAAACGCTCGTGGGCGTTTGGGATTTCCGGCGCGGCCAGTTCCTTCGGCCAGTTCATGATGATGCCGGTCGAGCAGCAACTGATTTCCGCAGTCGGCTGGCAGAATGCCTTCTACATCCTGGGCGCCTTGATTGTGCTGCTGATGGTGCCCATGGCCTTCTACCTGCGCGAGCCGGCGGTGACGCATGCGCAGGGCCCGCAGCAAAGCATCCGCGAGGCGGCCAGCGAGGCGCTGGGCAACCGCTCTTTCCTGTTCCTGGTGGCGGGCTATTTTGTGTGCGGTTTCCAGGTGGTGTTCATCGGCGTGCACCTGCCGGCCTATCTGAAGGACAAGGGGATCGGTGATCCGGGCGTGGCGGTGATGGCGCTGGCGCTGATAGGCTTGTTCAATATCTTCGGCTCCTATTATGCGGGCAAGCTGGGCGGGCGCTTCCCCAAGCGCTATCTGCTGTCGACGATTTACTTTGCGCGTTCGGTGGTGATCACGCTGTTCCTGCTGGCGCCGTTGATGCCGCTGTCGGTGTATCTGTTTGCGGCGGCGATGGGCGTGCTGTGGCTGTCCACGGTGCCGCTCACCAATGGCATCATTGCCGGCGTGTTTGGCGTCAAGCATATGTCGATGCTGGCGGGGATGGTGTTCTTCTCGCACCAGCTGGGCAGCTTCCTGGGTGTGTGGCTGGGCGGCTATTTGTATTCGAGCACCGGCAGCTATGACATCGTGTGGGGGATTGCGATTGCGCTGGGTGTGATGGCGGGCGTGATCAACCTGCCGATCAGCGAGCGCCCGCTGGTGCGCGCGCAGGCGGCGTGATGAAAACCTGGCTGCTACGCGCCGCCTTCGCCATCGTGCTGGCGCTGGTGTTCGCGGCTTACCTTCAGCCAGACTTTGTGGTGGACCTTGCCAACCGCATTTACCTCTGCTTTTAGACTTTGAGGAATTCTTCGCGGCCGCCGAGCCAGCGGGCCAGGTGGGCTTCGACGGTGGCGGCTTTTTCCGGGCTGTTGGCGTGCAGCAGGTCGTGGGCGACGTCGCGCGCCTGATCGACCAGCCAGCTATCGGTTTCCAGATCCGCGAAGCGCAGCATGGCCTGGCCGGACTGGCGCGCGCCGAGGAATTCGCCGGGGCCGCGTATCTCCAGATCGCGGCGGGCGATTTCGAAGCCGTCGGTGGTTTCGCGCATCGTCATCAGGCGCTGCTTGGCGATCTGGCCCAGCGGGCTTTGGTACAGCAGCAGGCATACCGACGCCGCCGAACCCCGTCCCACGCGGCCGCGTAGCTGGTGCAGCTGCGACAGGCCGAAGCGCTCGGCATGTTCGATTACCATCAGCGAAGCATTCGGCACGTCGACGCCGACTTCAATCACCGTGGTCGCCACCAGCACCTGCATCTGGTTGGCGATGAAGGCGTCCATCACTTCCTGCTTTTCCGCCGGCTTTAAGCGGCCGTGCACCAGGCCGATGTTCAGGTCGGGCAGGGCTTCGGCCAGCAGCGCGTGGGTGTCGGTGGCGGTTTGCAGTTGCAGCGCTTCCGATTCTTCAATCAGTGGGCAGACCCAGTACACCTGGCGGCCTTCCTGCGCGGCCGCGTGCACCCGTTCGATCACTTCGTCGCGGCGGTTCTGGTCGATGGTGCGGGTGACAATCGGGCTGCGGCCCGGCGGCAATTCGTCGATCACCGATACTTCCAGGTCGGCGTAGTAAGTCATCGCCAGCGTGCGCGGGATCGGCGTGGCCGACATCATCAACTGGTGCGGCACCGCGCCTTCGGCACCCTTGTTACGCAGCAGCAGGCGCTGGCCGACGCCGAAGCGGTGCTGTTCGTCGACGATCACCAGTCCGAGATTCTCGAACGTCACCACCTCCTGCAGCAGCGCGTGCGTGCCGACCACCAGCCGCGCTTCGCCGGATTCGATCATGTCGTACGAGGCTTGCTTGTCCTTTTTCTTCTGGCTGCCGCTGAGCCACGCGACCTTGACGCCCAGAGGGGCCATCCACGCGGCGATTTTGCGGAAGTGCTGTTCGGCCAGGATTTCGGTCGGCGCCATCAGCGCGGCCTGATAGCCGCTGTCGATGGCTTGCGCGGCGGCCAGCGCGGACACGACGGTCTTGCCGCTGCCCACATCCCCTTGCAGCAGGCGCTGCATCGGGAAGGGCTGGCGCAGGTCGGCGCGGATTTCGTTCAGCACTTTCTGCTGCGCCCCGGTCAGCTTGAACGGCAGGCCGGCCTGGAAGCGTTCCGACAGCGAGCCGATTACCTTCAGCGCCGGCGAACCTTTCAGGCGGCGCGCGCGCTGGGCGCGTTTCAGCGACAGCTGCTGCGCCAGCAGCTCGTCAAACTTGACCCGCGTCCAGGCCGGATGCGAGCGGTCGGCCAGCGCGTGGTTGTCCACTTGCTGCGGCGGGTAGTGCAGCAGCTTCACCGCCGGCTCCAGCTCGGACAGTTGCAATTGCTTGCGGAGGTCGGCCGGCAGCGTGTCGGTCCAGTCGACCCGCTTCATGGCGTCGCCGATGGCTTTGCGCAGCACCGGCTGCGACAGGCCTTCACCGGCCGGGTAGACGGGCGTCAGCGAGGTGGGCAGCGGCGCGCCTTCGTTAACAACTTTATACGCCGGGTGCACCATCTCGGCGCCGAAGAAGCCGTGCTTCAGTTCGCCGCGCGCCCGCACCCGCGTGCCTTCGGCCAGCTGCTTGACCTGGCTGCCATAGAAATTCATGAAGCGCAGCTGCAAATCGCCGCTGCCATCGCTGATATGCACCAATAGTTGCCGTCTGGGCTTGTAGGTGATCTCGTTTTTGACGACAACGCCCTCAACTTGGGAGGTGTCGCCGCCATGCAGCCGGGCTTCCTCGATGCTGATTACCTGGGTTTCGTCCTCGTAGCGCATGGGCAGGTGCAGCACCAGGTCCATATCGGTGTGCAAGCCCAGTTTGGCCAGTTTGGCCTCTGCGCTGACGGTTTTTTTAGCAGTTTTAGACGGTGAAACAGGCATATGGCGTAAAATAGAGGGTTGGCCGCCGATATTGTAAGGCCTACCGTATTTTTGTTAACAGAGTCCGCAAATGTATTCGCTTTCCGATTTCGATTTTAACTTGCCGCAAGAGCGTATTGCGCAATTCCCGCTGCCAGACCGCAGTGCCTCCCGTCTGCTGCACCTGGACGGCGAGCAGATTATCGACCGCCAGTTCGCCGATATCGTCGAACTGCTGCAAGCCGGTGACCTGCTGGTGATGAACAATACCCGTGTGCTGAAGGCGCGCTTCTTCGGCATGAAGGAAAGCGGCGGCAAGGTCGAGGCGCTGGTCGAGCGCGTGCTGGATAACCGCACCGTGCTGGCACAGGTGCGCGCTTCGCGTTCGCCGCTGGCGGGCACCAAGCTGCGCCTGGCCGATGCATTCGACGTGACGGTCGGCGAGCGTGCCGGCGAGTTCTTCACGCTGCATTTCGACGCCGACGTGTTCGACCTGATCGAAGCGCATGGCCGTCTGCCGCTGCCGCCATATATCGAGCACGACGCCGACTCGTTCGATGAAACCCGTTACCAGACCGTGTTCAACAAGGTGCCGGGCGCGGTTGCCGCGCCGACTGCCGGCCTGCACTTTGATGAGGCGCTGCTGGAGAAGCTGAAGGCCAAGGGCGTCAACTTCGCCTATGTCACGCTGCACGTCGGGGCCGGCACCTTCCAGCCGGTGCGCCATGAGAACCTGGCCGATCACCAGATGCACACCGAGTGGTACACCATGCCGCAGGAAACCGTGGATGCGGTACGCGCCGCGCGTTCCGCCGGCCGTGATGTAGTGGCCGTCGGCACGACCTCGCTGCGCGCGCTGGAGTCGGCCTCGCAAAGCGGCCAGCTGGAAGCGGGCAGCGCAGATACGGCGCTGTTCATCACACCGGGCTATAGATTCAAGACGGTGACGCGGCTGATTACCAATTTCCACCTGCCCAAGTCGACGCTGCTGATGCTGGTGTCGGCCTTCGCCGGTTTTGAAGAGATCCGCAAGGCCTATGCCCACGCGATCGCGAATGAATACCGCTTCTTCAGCTATGGCGACGCCATGCTGCTGACGACGCAGAACAAGGAATAAGCAATGCTGGAATTTACATTACATAAAACCGATACCACCGGCGTGACCAAGGCCCGCCGTGGCGAGGTCAAGCTGAACCATGGCGTGGTGCAAACGCCGATCTTCATGCCAGTCGGCACCTACGGCTCGGTGAAGGCGATGTCGCCGCTGGAACTGAAGGAAATCAACGCCCAGATCATCCTGGGGAACACCTTCCACCTGTGGCTGCGTCCGGGCAATGACGTGATGGCCAAGTTCGGCGGCCTGCATGACTTCATGGCCTGGGACAAGCCTATCCTGACCGACTCCGGCGGTTTCCAGGTGTTTTCGCTGGGTGCGATGCGCAAGATTACCGAAGAGGGCGTGCACTTCAATTCGCCGATCAATGGCGACAAGCTGTTCCTGTCGCCGGAAGTGTCGATGCAGATCCAGCGTGTGCTGAACTCGGACATCGTGATGCAGTTCGATGAATGCACACCGTATGAAATCAACAACCGCCCGGCCACGCTGGACGAGGCGGCCAAGTCGATGCGCATGTCGCTGCGCTGGGCGCAGCGCTCGCATGACGAATTCCACCGTGGCGGGAACCCGAACGCGCTGTTCGGCATCGTCCAGGGGGGCATGTTCGAGAACCTGCGCGATGAATCGCTGGCCGGCCTGGAAGAAATCGACTTCCCCGGTCTGGCCATCGGCGGCCTGTCGGTCGGCGAGCCGAAAGAAGACATGATGCGTATTTTGCAACACGTCGGCCCGAAACTGCCGGCCAACAAGCCGCACTACCTGATGGGCGTCGGCACGCCGGAAGACCTGGTGCAAGGCGTTTCCCACGGTGTCGATATGTTCGACTGTGTGATGCCGACCCGGAATGCCCGCAACGGCTGGATCTTCACCCGCTACGGCGACATCAAGATCAAGAACGCGCGTTACAAGGATGACAAGGAACCGTACGACAGCACCTGCTCGTGCTACGCCTGCAAGAACTTCTCGCGCGCCTATCTGCACCACCTGAACCGCACCCAGGAAATCCTCGGCGCGCGCCTGAATACCATTCACAATCTGCACTACTACCTGGACATCATGCAGCAGATGCGCGACGCCCTGGACGCAGACCGTTTCCCGGCCTGGGTACAGCAATTCCATGCGGATCGCGCGCGCGGGGTCTAAAAGTCCTGCACGCCTTCCGGCCAGTGCTAGAATACAGCGCTGTTTTTTCAAACTATAGATATCGGAGTCACCAGTGTCCTTCTTCATTTCCAACGCTTACGCCCAATCCACCACCGACGTGCTGGGCTCGACCGGCTTCCTGGGCCAGTATGGTTTCCTGATTCTGATGTTCGTGGCCATGTACTTCCTGATGATTCGTCCTCAGCAGAAGCGTGCCAAGGAACAGAAGGCCATGATGGAAGCACTGACCAAGGGCGCGGAAGTCGTTACCGCCGGCGGCGTGCTGGGCAAGATCATCAAGATCTCCGACGCTTACGTGACCCTGGAAATCTCCAGCGGCGCGGAACTGGTGGTGCAAAAGAACTCGATCACCACGGTGCTGCCGAACGGCACGCTGAAAAGCCTGTAATTCTCATGGGCCCGCGCATGCGCGGGCCTTTTGACGTCTACATTGAACGTTAGAGCTATATGAATCGTTATCCAGTCTGGAAATACATCCTTATCGCCGTCGCCATCCTGCTGGGCGCGCTGTACACCGTGCCCAACTACTTCGGTGAATCGCCGGCAGTGCAGGTGACCAGCGGTAAGTCGACGGTCAAGATGACCTCGGACATGACCGCCAAGGTAGCCGATGTGCTGACCAAGGCCGGCATCGCCAACAATGGCATCGCCTATGACGGCACCGGCAATTACGCTTCGGTGCGCGTGCGCTTCGATACGCCGGACACCCAGTTCCACGCCAAGTCGGTGCTGGAAAAAGGCCTGAACACCGATCCTGAGGATCCTACTTATCTGGTGGCGCTGAACCTGCAGGCGGATACGCCGAAGTGGATGCAAAGCCTGCACGCGCTGCCGATGTACCTCGGCCTCGACTTGCGCGGCGGCGTGCACTTCCTGATGCAGGTGGACGCCGAAGGCGTGCTGACCAAGCGTGTGCAGGGCATGCAGACGGCCGCCCGTTCTTCGCTGCGCGACAAGAACGTGCGCCACGCCGGCATCGACAAAGTCGGCAATACCGTGGAAATCAAATTCCGCGACGACGCCACCCGTCAGAAAGCCAAGGATGTACTGAACGGCACCATGGCCGATCTGCAGTTTGTCGATTCTGGCGCTGGCAGCGAACTGAAAACGGTGATGAGCCTCAAACCGGCCGCGCTGAAGCAAACCATCGATGATGGCGTCAAGCAGAACATCTCCACCCTGTCCAAGCGGGTTAACGAACTGGGCGTGGCGGAACCTATCATCCAGCAGCAAGGCCCGGACCGCATCGTGGTCCAGCTGCCAGGCGTGCAGGACGTGGCGCGTGCACGCGCCGTGATCGGCCGCACCGCGACGCTGGAAGTGCGCATGGTCGACGAGTCGGTCACGCCGGGCACCGAACTGTCGGCTGCCGTGCCGTTCAACTCGGAGCTGTTCACCGTTGGTAAAGGCGTGCCGGTCATCCTGAGCAAGGACGTGGTGCTGACTGGTGATTACATCTCCAGCGCCATGGCCCGTTCGGACCAGAACAACCAGCCTGCGGTCAGCATTGACCTGAACGGCGACGGCGGCCGCCGCATGCGCGACGCAACCCGTGACCGCGTCGGCAAGCGCATGGCCATCGTGCTGTTCGAGAAAAAGGGCAAACCGGGCGAAGTGCTGTCGGTAGCCACCATCCAGCAGGAACTGGGCAGCAGCTTCCAGATCACCGGCATGGGCAGCATGGAAAACTCGACCGAACTGGCGCTGCTGCTGCGCTCCGGCGCGCTGTCGGCGCCGATGGACGTGATCGAAGAACGCACCATCGGCCCTGCGCTGGGTGCGGAGAATATCAGCAAAGGTATTCACTCGACCGTGTACGGCTTTGCCGCGATCGCGATCTTCATGATCATCTACTACATGATGTTCGGCTTCTTCAGCGTATTCGCGCTGGCCTGCAACCTGCTGTTCCTGCTGGCCATCCTGTCGCTGATGCAGGTCACGCTGACCTTGCCGGGCATGGCCGCTATCGCGCTGGCGCTGGGTATGGCGATTGACTCGAACGTGCTGATTAACGAACGGGTGCGAGAAGAGCTGCGCGCCGGCGCTTCGCCGCAGCAGGCCATCTCCGCCGGCTTCGACCGCGCCTGGGCCACCATTATCGACTCCAACGTCACCACGCTGATCGTCGGTGTGGCGCTGTGGGTGTTCGGTTCCGGTCCGATCCGCGGCTTCGCCGTGGTGCACACGCTGGGTATTCTGACCTCGATGTTCTCCGCCGTGTTTGTCTCGCGCGGTGTGGTCAACCTCTGGTATGGCCGCAAGAAGAAACTGCAATCGATCGCCATTGGTACCGTCTGGGTACCAGGTCAGAAATAACAGGGGCTGAACATGGAATTTTTCCGCATTAAAAAAGACATCCCGTTCATGCGCCACGCGCTGGTGTTCAACGTCGTTTCGGCGTTGACCTTCGTCGCGGCCGTGTTCTTCCTGCTGCACCGTGGCCTGCACCTGTCGGTGGAGTTCACCGGCGGCACCGTGATGGAGCTGAAATACAAGCAGGCGGCGAATCTGGAAAAGATCCGCCACACGCTGGAATCGATCGGCTACGAGCAGCCTGAAGCCACCGGCTTCGGCACCGCGCACGACGTCATGCTGCGTCTGCCGGTGATCAAGGGCATCACCTCGAAAGACGCCTCGGCCAAGGTTTATGACGCGCTGTGCAAGGCCGAAAGCGGCAGCATGCAGCAGATCGACACCGTGACCGCCAAGGGCGAGCACGTGGTCAAGCAGTCCTGCTCGGACGCTGCCGGCAGCGAGCTGGTCGGCCTGCAAAAAGTGGAATTCGTCGGCCCGCAGGTCGGCGACGAGCTCAAGCAGAATGGTCTGAACGCGCTGGTGATGGTGATTATCGGCGTGATGATTTACCTGGCGATCCGCTTCGAATGGAAATACGCGGTGGCGGCGATTATCGCCAACCTGCACGACGTGGTGATCATTCTGGGCTTCTTCGCCTTCTTCCAGTGGGAATTCTCGCTGACCGTGCTGGCCGGTATCCTGGCGGTGCTGGGCTACTCGGTGAATGAGTCGGTGGTTATTTTCGACCGTATCCGCGAAAACTTCCGCAAGCAGCGCTCGGCGACCGTGCACGAGGTGATCGACAACGCGATCACCTCGACCATCTCGCGTACCATCATCACCCACGGCTGCACGCAGATGATGGTGCTGTCGATGCTGTTCCTGGGCGGTCCTACGCTGCACTACTTCGCCATGGCGCTGACCATCGGTATCTGCTTCGGTATCTACTCGTCGGTGTTCGTGGCCGCCGCCGTCGCCATGTGGCTGGGCGTGAAGCGCGAAGACCTGATCAAGCCGATCAAGCCGAAAGATGAGACCGACGGCGCAGTCGTCTAAGTCATCTCAATCACACGAATCCCTCCCTCGCGGAGGGATTTTTCATAGGGGAGACAAGAATGAGCCGTACTGGCCGCCTGTTTATGCTGATGGACGCCATGCGCGGCTATCGCCGTCCCGTCACTGCCGCGCGCCTGGCCGAACAGCTGGGCGTATCGGAGCGCACCATCTACCGCGACATCCAGACCCTGTGCGGCCTGGGGGCGCCGCTGGAGGGCGAGGCCGGTGTCGGCTACATGCTCAAGACCGGCTTCTTCCTGCCGCCGCTGATGTTCGGCGCCGATGAGCTGGAGGCGCTGGTGCTGGGTGCGCGCTGGGTGCGCCGGCAGGGCGACCAGGGACTGGCCGCCGCCGCCAACAACGCCCTCGCCAAGATCGCTGCCGCCACACCGAAAGACCTGCGCGACGATATGGCCGAAACCAGCTTGTGGGTGCCGATCGGCCAGGACCAGTCCGATGCCACCGACATCCACGTCCGCCCGGTACGGGAAGCGATCCGCTATCAGCACCGCTTGCGCATGGATTACCGCGACGAGCATGGCGCGCCGTCGGAACGGGTGGTGTGGCCGTTCGCACTGGCCTTCCTCGAAGGCTGCCGCCTGCTGGCGGCGTGGTGCGAGCTGCGCATGGCGTTCCGCCATTTTCGTATCGACCGCATCGTTGCGGTGGAGTCGATCGGCGAGCGCTATCCGGCGCGGCGCGGCGACCTGCTGAAGACCTGGCGCGCCGAGCACAATATCCGCGAAGACTCCTGACAAAAACTGTCGCGGCGCCGTTCTACGATGAAGGCCTCAACACCCCCTTCATCGGAGAATGACCATGCGCTTGTACTACCATCCTGCTTCCACCTGTTCGCGCCGCGTGATGCTGGCCGCCATCCACATGGGCACGCCGCTGGAACTGACCGAGGTCAACCTGATGAGCCAGGAAGACCGCCGCCGTCTGGTCGCGCTCAATCCCAACAGCAAGCTGCCAGTGCTGCAGGACGGCGAATTCACGCTGTGGGAATCCGGCGCCATCATGCAATATCTGGCTGACCGCACGCATGGGCAAACGCTGTATCCAGACCAGATCCTGGCGCGCGCCGACATCAATCGCTGGATGCTATGGGGCGTCCAGCATTTCGCGCCGCCGATGGGCGCGCTGGTCTACGAAAATATCTGGAAAGGCCTGAGCGGCAATGGCGGGCCGGATGCGGCGGAGATCGAGCGCGCCAGCCGCCAGATCGCACAGTTCGCCGCCGTGCTGGAGCAGCATCTGGCTGGGCGCGACTGGCTGGTAGGGGAGCAGCTGACGCTGGCCGACCTGGCGATTGCTCCCTCGCTGACGTATATCGAGCAGGCTCATCTGCCGGTGCGTCACTATCCAAAACTGATGGCCTGGCTGTCGCGCGTGCAGGAGCTAAACGCCTGGAAGCAGACTGAGCCGGTTTGGTAATTGCAAAAACAACACTGTTATGTGAAATGGCGCACAGAGCGCAAAGGGCAGGCGGGGTATGCTTAAAGCGTCTCCTCTGGAGGAGATCCCTAGTTTTGGACTTTGCCCGCTGCCCAGCGGGCTTTTTTTTATTTACAGCATCAGCACCGCGTACAGCGATTGCACCTCGTGCGCGGACTCGCTCATGATGGCGTTCAGCGTGCCTTCACCGACAACGAAATCGATGGTGCGCGCGCCTTGCAGCGTGGTGGCGCCGGGGCGCTGGTACAGCGGCGAATGTACCGGCGACAGGTCGTTGGCCAGCAGCAGCGTGTCACCCATGGTTTCCGGCGGCAGTGCGCGCAAGCCTACCCACATCGATTCGATCGCCTTGACCACGCCGTCCGGCACGCCCAGATGGGCCATGACGCCACGGCCGATCGCGATTTCACCGTGTTCGACCCAGTCCTCCGGCTCGCCCTCCATCACCTGCGGGTAGTCGCTGGCCTGGGATAGCATGTAGAAGCCGGCAACTTCATGCATGATGCCGGCAAATAGCGCCGTGTCGGGATCGACATGGGTCACCCGGCGGGCGATCACCTGGGACAGCGCCGCCACATGGGCGGTGTGTTCCCACAGCTGGTTGATCTTGGCCGACAGGACCGGATCGCTGACCTGGCTGCCAATCTGGCGCACGATCAGCGCCGCCACCAGCGATTGCAGGGTGCGCACGCCCAGGCGCTGCACGGCGGCGCGCACGCTGGAGATTTCAGTTCCGGAACGGTTGTAGGCGACCGAGTTGGCAATGGCGACGCTGCGCGCGGCCAGCAGGGGATCGGCCTGGATCAGCCTGGCGGCTTCTTCAACGTGGCAATCGGGATTGTTCAGCGCCTGCTGCAAGCGCAGCGAGGCGTTGACGTTGGCCGGGAACGTCAGTTCTCCCCGGCTCGCTTGAGCAGCGATGTGCTTGAAGGCGTCGAGTCTGTCCATTACAAAAATTATACCCGGAATATTGCTTGAGAGAACTTTTCCAGATATTACTTTTTAAGACGTCTTTTTCAGCCAACAAGCATAAATGGTTATTGCTCGCTGAAGATGGCGTCGCAGCCTTCTACAGGTTCATCGGTTTCCTGCAGCTCATCGGTCAGGCCCAGGTCGAACAGTTCTTCGACCGCGTTCATGAAGCTGTTGTGGGTGGAGGCGCCGATCAGGCGGTAGATTTCGCCATCAGCGTTGCGCACGCCGACGATCAGTGCTTCCTGGCGCACTTCATCCGCAGGCGCAACGTCCAGCAGCAGGTTGCCGATAATGTGTTTGTCGAATTTGGCAGGCTTAATGCCATCCAGCAGAGAGGTTTTCAAATCTGTATCCTTGGTATTTTTAGTCGCATTCGCGGGTGGCGCGGCAGCCGGTCTGGCCGGCCATGATCACATGTTTCAACTCGGACAGGGTGGCTTCCAGCCTGGCAAAGTCGTCCCCGGTGTAATCCTTGAACACTTTGCCGCTTTGCGAGATGACTTCCGGGAACACGGTGCAAAATGTCCGCTCGCCCTCCGGGGTCAGCCGCACAAAGAAGGAACGCTTGTCGCAGTCGCTGCGCTGACGTTCCACCAGGCCTTTTTGCTCCAGCCGCTCGATCACCCCGGTCAGGGTGCCCTTGGTGATCAGTGTCTTGTCGCCCAGCTCCTTATACGACATGCCGGGGGTGTTGCCCAGCGTGGCGATAATGTCGAACTGGGCGTGCGTCAGGCCGCTCCTGCGCACGTATTCGCCGGAGAGCCGTTCGTAAGCTTGCATGCATTCGGCCAGTAGCCGGATGCTTTTCAAGTAGCGTTCACCCATAGGCGTGATTATAGCCGCTTCGCATCAGGCTTTCCGGCGGGGTACACTATGCGCAACTACAAGAAAGCACGAATCGCTGATGTCCTTTGCAAATTTATCCAGCCTCGCCCAGCAGCAGCCTTTGCGCCTGTTGCTGATCAATGCGGGCGAGGCGGACGCCATTACCTGGGCAGGACTGGTGCAGCCGCTGCGTCTGGCCGCCGCGCAACTGGGGCGCGAGGCGCTGCAATTGCAGACCATGACCCCGGCGCAGGTGGTACTGGCGCAACCGGGCTGGCACATCGCCTTGCTGGTGGCGGATGAACAACAGTCGCCGCTGCCGGCCGAGCAGGCGCGCGCCGTCATCGCCCGCTGCCGTTCGGCCGAGTATTGGGGCGGTGTCGGCGCCGGCGTGCTGTGGCTGGCCAAGGCGGGACTGATGGCGGGCGTGCGCATCGCCTTGCCATGGGCGCTGTACGCCGACACCGAAGACATCACCGAACGCGCCATTCTGACCCCGCACCTGTTTGAGCTGGACGGCCCGCACCTGAGCTGCTGCGGCGGCGCTGCCTCCATCGACTTCGCGCTGACGCTGATCGAGCAGCTATTCGGCGCCGGCGTGCAGGCCACGGTCAAGGAAAGCCTGTGTATCGAGCGGGTGCGCGGCCCGGAGGAACGGCAGCGGGTGGCGCTGCAAGCCCGTTTCGGCGCCTTGCAGCCGCGCCTGTCGGAAGCCGTGACGCTAATGGAAACCAATATCGAGGAGCCGCTGTCGACCGACGACATCGCCAATCTGGTTGGCCTGTCGCGCCGCCAGCTGGAGCGGCTGTTCAAGCAATACCTGGGCAGCCTGCCGTCGCGCTACTACCTGGAGCTGCGCTTGCAGCGTGCACGACAGCTATTGCTTGAAACCAACCATTCGATCGTACAAGTGGGTCTGATGTGCGGCTTCTCGTCCGGCTCGCACTTCTCGACCGCCTTCGGCGCGCTGTTCGGCAACACCCCACGCGAAGAGCGCCAGCGTAAATTACAGTCCTGATAAGTTTACTTTGCGGCCAAAAGTAAAAATTCTTGTCGCCATTTGAAAAGAACTTTAGCATCCCCGCTTTTACAATGAGTCCACGCGGCGTTGTGCCGCGCATGACCCACATCTTGATAGGGAATGCCATGAATGCCAAAGTAGATACGACCGCTCTCAACCGTCCTGTAACCCGTCAGACGTTCGACGAGGTTCTGGTGCCGACGTATGCACCGGCAGCGATGGTTCCGGTCCGAGGCTCGGGCCTGGACCTGTGGGACCAGGCTGGCAAGCATTACCTCGACTTCACCTCCGGCATCGCCGTCAACGCGCTGGGCCACTGCAACCCTATCCTGGTCGAAGCCATGACCCGCCAGGCGAATACCCTGTGGCACCTGGGTAACGGCTACACCAACGAGCCAGTGCTGCGCCTGGGCCTGGCGCTGACCGAAGCGACCTTCGCCGACCGCGCCTTCTTCTGCAACTCCGGCGCCGAAGCCAATGAAGCGGCGCTGAAGCTGGCGCGCAAGCATGCGCACACCAAGTTCGGCGCGCATAAGTCGCGCATCATTTCGTGCTATCAGTCGTTCCACGGCCGTACGCTGTTCACCGTGTCGGTGGGCGGCCAGTCGAAATACACCGAAGGCTTCGAGCCGCTGCCACCATCGATCGACCACATCACCTACAACGACATCGCATCGGCGCGCGCCGCCATCGGCGATGACGTGTGCGCGGTGATCGTTGAGCCGCTGCAAGGCGAGGGCGGCGTGGTGCCGGGCGACAAAGCCTTCCTGCAAGAGCTGCGCGACCTGTGCAACAAGACCGGCGCCCTGCTGATCTTCGACGAAGTGCAGTCCGGCATGGGCCGCACCGGCGAACTGTTCCACTACATGAGCTATGGCATCGTGCCGGACATCCTGACCTCGGCCAAGGCGCTGGGCAACGGCTTCCCGGTCGCGGCCATGCTGACTACCCACGAACTGGGCGCCACGCTGAGCGTCGGCTCGCACGGCACCACCTACGGCGGCAACCCGATGGCCGCGACCATCGCGCTGACCGTGCTGGAAACCATCAACCAGCCAGCCTTCCTGGCGCGCGTCAAAGAAGCTGGCAACAAGCTGCGTTCGACCCTGGAAAAACTGGTGGCCGATTATCCGCAGGTGTTCACGCAAGTGCGCGGCGCCGGCCTGCTGCTGGGCGTGGTGGTGACCGATGCTTGGAAAGGCCGCTCAAAGGATATCCAGAAGGCTGCCGAAGGCAACGGCCTGATGGTGCTGATCGCCGGCATGGACGTGGTGCGCCTGGCGCCAGCGCTGATCGTCACCGACGAGCAGATCGCCGAAGCCGACCGCATCCTGCGCCTGTCGCTGGATGGCCTGCTGAAAGCGGCTTAATACAGCAGCACGGCGGACCTGGCTCCGCCGTTTTCCTTGGCCCGGCGATGTGCGTGCCGGGCCGGTTCGCATTTTTAAGGAGTTCTCATGTATGTAGTCCGTCCGGTTGAATTTGCGGATATTGCAGCCCTTGAAGCGCTGGCCGCAGTCCCCATGCCGGGAGTGCATACCTTGCCCAAGACGCGCGAGAAAATCCGCGCCATGATCGAACTGTCGATCGCCTCCTTTGCCGCGCACGTCGACATCCCAAGCGAAGAAGGCTACCTGCTGGTACTGGAATCGCTGGCCGACAAGCAGATCGTCGGCACCGCCGCCATGTTCGCGGCGGCCGGCTCCAACGGCACTTATTTCTCCTTCCGCAACGACGTGATCCAGCAGGTTTCGCGCGACCTGAATATCAGCCACAGCGTGCACGCGCTGACGCTGTGCTCCGAGCTGACTGGCTATTCGCAGCTATCGTCGTTCTACGTCGGCGAGCGTGAACACGGCACGCCGGAAGCGGCGCTGCTGTCGCGCGCGCGGCTGATGTTTGCCGTGCTGGCGCCACACCGCTTTTCCGAGCGCTTCTTCGTGCCGCTGGCCGGTGTCAGCGACAGTGAGGGTGGTTCGCCGTTCTGGGACGCGCTGGGCCGCAAATTCTTCCAGATGGATTTCCTCGATGCCGAACGCACCATCGGCGGCGCCCGCAACCGCACGCTCATCGTCGAGCTGATGCCGCACTATCCCGTTTACGTGCCGCTGCTGCCGGGCGACGCGCAGGCGGCCATGGGCCAGATCCATCCATCCGGCGAACTGGCGTTCAATCTGCTGACCGCCGAAGGCTTCGAAGCCGACGACTACATCGACATCTTCGACGGCGGGCCTATTTTGCAGGCGCATAAGAACTCGCTGCGCACCTTCACCGGCGCGCTGCAACGCCGCGTCGCCACCTCGGTCGAACAGCCGGACCGTGGCCGCGAGCCGCAGCTGCGCTACGCCGTGTCGTCCGGTTCCGAGCACGACTTCCGCGCCGTCATCACGCACTGCCCGGCGCTCGATGCGCAACTCAGCGTGGCGCTGTCTGTAGAGGTACAGGAAGCGCTGAACGTCGCCGAAGGCGATACCGTCATCTGCGTCAGAATATAAAAACGAGACCACCTATGCTAGTAGTACGCGCAATCCAAGCCGACGACCTCGATGCCCTGTACGTGATGGCCACCCAGGTGGGCAGCGGCATGACCACGCTCAAGCCCGACATGAAGATGATGAGCGACCGGCTGAACATCGCCGTCGCTTCGTTCGCCGAAACCATTGCGCCTGAAAAGCGCGACTATATGTTCGTCATGGAGGACACCGATACGGGCCGCCTGGCCGGCGTGTGCGCCATCAAGGGCTCGGTGGGCCTGACCGAACCATTCTACAACTACCGCATCGGCACGCTGGTGCACTCCAGCCGCGAGCTGGACGTGTTTACCCGCATGGACACGCTGTACCTGTCGAACGACCTGACCGGCAGCACCGAACTGTGTTCGCTGTTCCTGCATCCCGATTACCGCACCGGTAACAACGGCAAGCTGCTGTCCAAGAGCCGCTTCCTGTTCATCGCGCAGTTCCCGCACCTGTTCACCGAAAAGCTGATTGCCGAGATGCGCGGCTACCAGGAAGAGAGTGGCCGTTCGCCGTTTTACGAGGGATTGGGGCGCCACTTCTTCAAGATGGATTTCGATCACGTTGACGCGCTGACCGCCGTTGGCAAGAAGTCCTTCATCGCCGAGCTAATGCCGCGCCAGCCGCTGTACGTGGCCTACCTGCCGGACGACGCGCAGGAAGTCATCGGCAAGGTGCACACCTCCACCGCGCCGGCGCGCCGGCTGCTGGAGCAGGAGGGCATGTATTTCGAGGGCTATGTCGATATCTTCGACGCCGGCCCGGTGTTGCAGGCGCGCGTGTCCGAGCTGCGCGCCATGCGCGACAGCACGCTGGCCGAGATCGGCCCGGCGACCGACTGGGATTCCGCCTGCGCGCCGGAGAGCGCGGCTGGTGAACCTATGCTGGTCTCCAACACCACGCTCAAAGATTTCCGCATGATTCTGTCGCAAGCCGTACCGGTGAGCGGCGCCATCGCCCTGCCGGAAGCAGAGCAGCAACTGCTGCGCTGCCATACCGGCGACAGCGTGCGGACCCTGACTCTCAATCCGAGGAAGAACAATGGCTAATTCAACGATCAACATCAGCAATTTCATCAACGGCGAATGGCTGCACGGTAGCGGCGCGGAACTGGTGACCATCAACCCGGCCACCGGCAAGCAGACCTGGAGCAGCAACGCTTCCACCGCACAGGACGTGGCGCAAGCCACCACCGCCGCGCGCGCCGCGTTTGACGCGTGGGCATTGACCCCGCTGGAACAGCGCATCGCTGTCTGCACCCGTTTCCGTGACCTGCTGAAGCAGGACGCAGAAGAGCTGGCGCTGCTGATCTCCGAAGAGGTGGGCAAGCCGCTGTGGGAAGCGCGCACTGAAGTGACCACCATGGCCAACAAGATCGATATCTCGGTGCAGGCCTACGGCGCGCGCACCGGCGAGACGCACAGCAAGGTCGCCGATGGCGAAGCGGTGCTGCGTCACCGTCCGCACGGCGTGTTCGGCGTGTTCGGCCCGTACAACTTCCCTGGCCACCTGCCGAACGGCCACATCGTGCCAGCGCTGATCGCCGGGAACACCCTGGTGTTCAAGCCGAGTGAATACGCGCCACGCACCTCGATCAAGACTGTGCAGCTGTGGGAGCAAGCCGGCCTGCCGTATGGCGTGCTGAATCTGGTTAACGGCGGCCGCGACACCGGCGTGGCGCTGGGCCAGAGCAAGCTGCTGGATGGCGTGCTGTTCACCGGCAGCTGCCAGACCGGCACCGCCCTGCATAAACAATTCGGTGGCCAGCCGGGCAAGATGCTGGCGCTGGAAATGGGTGGCAACAACCCGCTGGTGATCTGGGATGCCAAGGAAACCGACGCGGCTGTGTTCATGGCGATTTCGTCGGCCTTTATTTCGGCCGGCCAGCGCTGCACCTGCGCGCGCCGTTTGATTCTGCCTGTCGGCGCGGCTGGCGATGCGATTGTCGCGCGCCTGGTGGATGTCGCCAGTCGCCTGACGGTCGGTGCGTCCGACGCCGAACCAGCGCCATTCATGGGGCCTGTGGTGTCGGCTGCTGTCGCCAAACGCCTGGTGCAGGCGCAGGCCGACATGGTCGCGCGCGGCGGCAAGCTGCTGCTGGAGATGAAACACCTGGAGGCCAACACTGGCTTCGTCTCGGCCGGCATCGTGGATGTCACCGCCGCCAAAGGCATTCCGGACGAAGAGTGGTTCGGCCCGCTGCTGCAAATCATCCGCGTGGCGGACTTCGACAGCGCTATTGACGCTGCCAACAACACGGCGTTCGGCCTGGCCTCGGCGCTGATCTCCAACGATGAAAAGCTATGGAAGATTTTCCAGGTGCGCGCCCGTGCCGGCATCGTCAACTGGAACCGCCCGACCACCGGCGCCGCCAGCAGCGCGCCGTTCGGCGGCGTGGGACAGTCGGGCAATCATCGTCCAAGCGCCTACTACGCGGCAGACTATTGCGCCTATCCGGTTGCATCGATTGAGAACAATGTACTTGAAATGCCGGCGAAGCTCTCGCCGGGCATGCACTTCTAAAGGTAGCGCCTTATGTCAGCACGCGAATTCAACTTCGACGGCCTGGTAGGTCCATCGCACAACTACGCCGGCCTGTCGTTCGGTAACGTCGCTTCGTTCAGCAACGTCAAGAGCGCGTCCAATCCCAAGCTGGCCGCGTTGCAGGGCCTGGCCAAGATGCGCGCGCTGGCGGCGCGTGGCTTTGGCCAGGCTTTATTGCCACCGCAGGACCGTCCGAACTTCCGCCTGCTGCGCAGCATTGGCTTCACCGGCAGCGATGCTGAGGTGTTGTCGAAGGCCGCTAAAGAAGCGCCGGTGATTCTGGCCTGCGCCTATTCGGCCTCACCGATGTGGACCGCCAACGCCGCCACTGTCAGCCCATCGGCCGACAGCGCCGATGGCCGTACGCACTTCACCGCCGCAAACCTGAACAACAAGCTGCACCGCGCATTTGAGCACGAGCAGTCGGCGCGCGCGCTGCGCGCCATCTTCAAGGATGAGAAGCACTTCGCCGTGCATGACGCGCTGCCAGGCACGCCGGCTTTCGGCGACGAGGGCGCGGCAAACCACACGCGCCTGTGCAAGGACCACGGCAGCGCCGGTGTTGAGTTGTTCGTCTATGGCCGTACCGAATTCGACGCGTCCGCATCCGCGCCGAAGAAGTACCCGGCACGCCAGACGCTGGAAGCTTCGCAAGCCGTGGCGCGGCTGCACCGCCTGTCGGCCGAACGCACTGTCTACGTGCAGCAGAATCCCGATGTCATCGATCAAGGCGTGTTCCATAACGACGTGATCGCGGTAGGTAATGCCAATGCCCTGTTCTACCATGAGCAGGCATTCGCCGACGAAGCAGGCGCGCTCGATCAGCTGCGCCGTGCGATGGGCGCAGTGGGGGCGGACCTGAATGCGATCCGGGTCGATACTGCCCATGTACCGGTGGCCGACGCGGTCGCCAGCTATCTGTTCAACAGCCAGTTGCTGAGCAAGGCCGATGGCAAGATGGCGCTGGTGATTCCGCATGAATGCCAGGAAGTCACGTCGGTGGCGCGCTACCTGGAAAACCTGGTGGCGGGCGGCAGCGTTATTGATGAACTGATACATTTCGATCTGCGCCAGTCGATGCGCAACGGTGGTGGTCCGGCATGCCTGCGTTTGCGCGTGGCGCTGACCGAGGCCGAAGCCGCCGCCATGCATCAAGGCGTGGTGATGACCGAGGCGCTGTATCACACGCTGGTGGCGTGGGTGGAAAAGCACTACCGCGACCGCCTGGAGCCCGCCGATCTGGCCGACCCACAACTGGCAATAGAAGTGCATAATGCGCTGGAGGAGCTGAGCCGCATTCTTGGACTTCCAGGACTCTACGACTAAATCGCGCAGCCACAAGCTGGCGCGGCCCTTGCAGCACAAAATACCTATAACGTATTGGAGAAGCAATGATGAAACAAACGCCACAAGACCTGCGCAAACAAACGCTGGACCTGGTCAACGCCACCAAGCCCGCCACCGAAGCCGCTACGCTGGTCAACGCCTGGCTCGGCTCTATCGATGACGACGACCTGGCTGGCACTGCCCCCGATAGCCTGGCGCTGGTATTGTTGGATGGTTTCAATCAAGCTTACAAACGCAGCGGTAGCGGCGCACAGATCGCCAAGCTGCATTACGACGACAGCCGTGGCGGCAAGGCCACCGCGCTGCTGATTCTCAACGACGACATGCCTTACCTGGTCGACTCCATCGTCATGGCCATGCGCAAGCTGCGCGTTATCGCCAACAGCGTGCTGAATGCGGTGCTGCCGGTCACGCGCAATGCCGACGGCGTGGTGACGGCGGTGGGTGAACCTGGCGCCAGGCTGGAATCGTATGTGCTGGTGCTGCTGTCCGAAGATTTGCCGGAAGCGGAAATCGGCGCGCTGACCGACCGCATCGTCATGGTGTCGCGCGATGCCGCCGTGGTGCGCCGTGACCGCGCCGCCATGCTGGAACACTTCAGCCGCATCGGCGCCGAAGCCGCCGCCCACGGTGAAGAAGGCAAGGAAGTCGCTGCCTTCCTCGAATGGGCCCGCACCGAAGGCTTCGAGCCGTTCGGCTACGCCTACTATGCCGTCAAACCGGGCGTGCGCGAGCTGGAACGCGACATTCCTAGCCGCATCGGCGTGCTGCAAGATACTTCGCATCCGGTGTACGGCACCTGCCTGGCCAACATTCCTGGCGATTTCGATACGCTGTCGAAGCGCGCACACACGCTGTCCATCGTCAAGGCAGACGTGGAAGGTACGCTGCACCGCGACCAGCAACTGGACTTCATCGGCATCCGCCACACCGACGCGCAAGGCGCCATCCTCGGTGAATACTGCTTCGTTGGCCTGTTTACCCGCGCTGGCAATGTCACGCCGCTGAACCGCCTGCCATTCGCGCGTGGCCGCGTGGCGCGCGTGTTGAGCATCGCCGGCGTGCGCCAGGAAGGCTTCCGCGCCGAGAAGTTTGTTGAGATCCTTGAATCGCTGCCGCGTACCGAAGCGCTGGAAGCGGAACCTGAATGGCTGGCCGAAGTGTGCGGCGCGGTCGTGTCGCTGTACAAGCAGCCGCGCGCCAAGGTCTTTGCCCGCCGCGACGTGTATGCGCGTCACCTGAACGTGCTGGTCTACCTGCCGCGCGAGCGTTACAGCGCAAGCGTGGCTTCGGCTTTAGCCAAGGCGCTGCAAGCCAGCTCCGGCGCGCAGCATGTCAGCTCGCAGACGCTGGTGGCGGACGGCCCGCTGGCCCGTGTCTACCTGATCGCGCATGGCGCGCGCTATCCGCTGGATCTGGAAACCGATATCCAGCAACCGCTGCTGGCTGTCATGGACGGCTGGCACGACAAGTTTTCGGTGCTGGCCGATGCTGTGGCCGATGTGCCGCTGCGCGCCAGCCTGCGCAAGATGTGCGCCACGCTGCCGACCGACTACGTCGCCACCACCACGCCATCCGCCGCCTTCCACGATCTGGGCGCCATCCTGCGCAACCCGGATCCATCGCGCGTCAACGTGCGCGTGGAGGCCGACAATGGCCACACCACCATCCGCCTGTATTCTGTCGACCGCGTGCCGTCGCTGTCGACCATCTTGCCTGCGCTGCATAACGCCGGCGTGGCGATCGACCGTGAACAGGCGCATTCGCTGCGCGTGAACGGCGAGCGTCACTACGTTACCAGCCTGTCAGTGGACGCCGCCAGCGCGAGTAAATTGTCGAAAGAAGAAATCGTGCCGGTGGCGGAACAGCTGTTCGCCGCGCTGTTCAACAATGAAGCGGAAGATGGCCGCCTGAACGGCCTGGTGGTCGAAGGTGGCCTGAGCGTGCGCGAAGTGCAGCTGGTGCGCGCCTACATGAGCTACTGGCGCCAGGCCAGCCCGCGTTTCTCGGTGCGCTACATGGCGGAAACGCTGCGCAAGCAACCGGCGCTGGTCAAGGAGCTGGTGGACGCCTTCCTGCAGCGCTTCAATCCTGCGAATGACGAAGCCACGCGCGCCGCCGCGCTGGACAAGCTGGCCGACATCAAGAGCCGCCTGCCAGCCATCAACCATGCAGACAGCGAAGAAGTGCTGGGTGCGATGGCCACGCTGATCGGCGCCACGCTGCGCACCAGCTACTTCCAGAACGGCCAACAGGGCGACAAGATCATCTTCAAGTTCGATACCAGCAATCTGCTGCTGGTGCCGGAGCCGCGCCCGTTCCGCGAAATCTTTGTGTTCTCGCGCCGCTTTGAAGGCGTGCACCTGCGCGGCGGCCCTGTGGCGCGTGGCGGCCTGCGCTGGTCGGACCGCATGGAAGACTACCGCACCGAAGTGCTGGGCCTGGTGAAAGCGCAGATGGTGAAGAACGCCGTCATCGTGCCGGCCGGCGCCAAGGGCGGTTTCGTGTGCAAGCAGATGCCGAAAGACGCCGCGCGCGAAACCGTCGCGGCGGAAGGCGAGGCAGTGTACCGCCTGTTCATTTCCAGCCTGCTGGAGGTGACCGACAACCGTGTGCTGGGCAATATCGTTTCGCCGGCGGACACGGTCTGCTACGATGGTAACGATCCTTATCTGGTGGTGGCGGCCGACAAAGGTACTGCGACCTTCTCCGACATCGCCAACGGCATCGCGGTACAGCGCGGCTTCTGGCTGGGCGATGCGTTTGCGTCGGGCGGCTCGAACGGCTATGACCACAAGAAGATGGGCATCACCGCCAAGGGCGCGTTTGAAGCGGTCAAGCGCCACTTCTACGAAATGGACCACGACATTCACGCGCAGCCGGTCACCATGGTCGGCGTGGGCGATATGTCGGGCGACGTGTTCGGCAATGGCGCACTGCTGTCGCGCAAGCTGAAGATCGTTGCGGCCTTCGATCACCGCCATATCTTCCTCGATCCGACTCCGGACATGGAAGTCTCGTTCAAGGAACGAGAGCGCATGTTTGCGTTGCCACGCTCATCCTGGGAGGACTACAACAAGGATCTGATCTCCAAAGGCGGCGGCGTGTTCCCGCGCAGCGCGCGTTCGATTGAGCTGTCGCCGGAAATCCGCGCGGTGCTGGATATCGAAGAAACCGCGCTGGCGCCGGAAGAGCTGATGCACCGCATCCTGCTGGCGCCGGTGGACCTGTTCTACAACGGCGGCATCGGCACCTACATCAAGGCTTCGACCGAAACGCATGCACAGGTGAAGGACCGCGCCAACGACAATATCCGCGTCAACGGCAATGAGCTGCGTTGCAAGGTGGTGACTGAAGGCGGCAACCTGGGCGCGACGCAGGCAGGCCGTATCGAGTTTGCGCTGTCTGGCGGACGCATCTTCACCGATGCGATCGACAACTCGGCCGGCGTGGATTGCTCGGACCACGAGGTAAACGCGAAGATGTGGCTGGATGTCGAAATGAACGCCGGCAAGTTGAGCGAAGCGGATCGCAATCGCATCCTGAACGAGATGACCGACGATATCGAACGCCTGGTCCTGCGCGACAACACGCTGCAAACGCAGCTGCTGGTGCGCGAGCTGCAAGCGCAGAACGACGCAGCGGTGCAGGACGGCTATGCCGCGCTGATCGCATCGCTGGAGGAAGAGGGTGCGCTGTCGCGTGAACTGGAGCAGCTGCCATCGGTGGCCGAACTGGCGCGCCGCAAGGCGGATGGACGTGGCCTGACCACGCCGGAACTGGCGGTGGTGATCGCCAACGTCAAGAACCGCTACAAGCGCATCCTGTCGGCTTTGCCGCTGACCGAGAAAAGCTGGGCCGAGTCGGTACTCAAGCCTTACTTCCCTGATCTGCTGGTGGCAACGCGTCCGGCGCTGGCGCACCCTCTGGCCAACGCCATTCTGGCGACGGTGCTGGCGAATGAATCGGTCAACCGTTGCGGTCCGCTGATGCTGCGCCAGCTGGCGGGCGAACATGGCGTCGATGAAGCGGAAGTGATTCTGGCCTGGGGTCAGGCATGGTCGGCGCTGAACCTGGCGCCGATCTTCAACACGCTGGACGAGGATGCGCTGAAAGTGCCGCGCGCCGTGTCGATCAAGGTCGACGCGCACACTCGCGTGTTGCAGAAGGCGGTGATCGAAGGCGCGCTGTCGGTGCCTGCCGATCAGCTGCGTAATGGTGTCGGCGAGCTGACTCGCTTGTTCGCCAATCCGGAAACGCTGGCGCAGTTGACGCCTGTCAGCGGCCAGTCGGAAGCTGAGCTGACCGCCGGCCTGCGTGCCGAGTTTGCGCGTGCCTGGATGGCGGTGGACGCGATTGAGGCCGTGGCGGCGTTTGTGTTTGCAGCCTTGTCGGTGCAGCGTCCTGCGGGCATGGACTTGCCGGCCTTCCTGCAAGTGGGCCTGGCGCTGCGCGCGCAGGTGGGGATCGATACGCTGGAGCGCGGCCTGAAGCTGCCGGCCACCAGCCGTTCGCAGGAACAGCTGCGTGCTTATGCACAGAACGCGCTGCGCCGCACACAGCAACGCCTGCTGTCGCAGGTGCTGAAGCATGCGACCGGCGGCCATTCGGCGCTGGAGGCGGTGGAAGTCGTCGCCAACACGCTGGGCTTGTCGGGCTATGCGGCGGCGACTGACCTGGAGCAGGCGATGCTGGATGTGTGGGCTTTGTCGGAAGCAGTCAACGCCAGCACGGCGGCGCTGGCGGCGTAAGACGATGAGCGAGTTGCCAGCAGCATTGCCGCCAGCCGTACGTGCGCTGGCAGAGGCGGACTTCAGCGCCATCGCTCCACGCTTCACGGCCGCTGGCTTCACGGTCGCCGAGCCGGCGGACGGCATCATCACGATCCGTGCCGCCGCTGTCGATGCGGCGCGTCCTGCCTTGCTGATCTCCGTCGGTGTGCATGGCGACGAGACGGGGCCGATCGAAGTCGTGGCGTATCTGCTGGACGCCTTGTCGCATCAGCCTTCCGCGCTGGCGGTGGACCTGATGCTTTGCGTCGGCAACATCGGTGCCATCCGCGCTGGCAAGCGTTTCATCGACGCGGACCTGAACCGTATGTTCCGCGAACAGCGCGGCACGCTGGAAGGCACGGCCGAAGCAGCACGGGCCGATGTGATGATCGCGGCCACTACCGCTTTCTTCAAGGATGCCGGGCCGGTGCGCTGGCATCTTGATCTGCATACGGCGATCCGGCCTTCGGTGTATCCAACCTTCGCCATTGTGCCGGAGCTGATTGCCGACCAGCCGCGCGCGCAGCTGATCGACTGGCTGGGGCTTGCCGGCATTGGCGCCATCATCATGAATCCGGCATCGGTGGGCACTTACAGTTACTACTCGGCCGAGCATCATGCGGCGGCCGGCACCACCATTGAATTG
Source organism: Duganella sp. sic0402 (assembly GCF_019219065.1). Classification (GTDB taxonomy): domain Bacteria; phylum Pseudomonadota; class Gammaproteobacteria; order Burkholderiales; family Burkholderiaceae_D; genus Rugamonas. The sequence continues at coordinate 52,105 of NZ_JAHUWK010000013.1, forward strand.
GGCCGCATCGGCACGCTGGGGCAGAACGACCTGGCGCAGTTCAAGGATGCATCGCAGGCGCTGGACGACCTGCTGCGCGGCGCGGCGCAACGCGAGGGCACGCAGCGGCCGCACATCTTCAATACGGCGCGCCAGATCATCAAGCTGAGTGAGCAGTTCAAGATGGCGTTTGGCAAGGAGACGCATAACTTCACCGCCATGAAACAGGGTGAAGAGATTGCGCGCGATGGCGACACGATTTACACGGTGCAGCATCCGGAGGAGCTGGTGGTGTTTCCGAATCCCGATGTGCGTGTGGGGCTGCGTGCGGGCTTGATGGTGGTGCGGGTCGGCTGATCTTTACCCGTCTTTACACTCGGCGGGCTTATGGATACATGGTTTAGTTCGTTAATAGGTACAACATTGTCCTTAACTACGGAGTAAGAGCCATGAGCACCATCAGCAGTCTGTCCAGCAGTACCGCCGCCAGCGCCACCAGTTTCGATCCCGCCAAAGGCGCGGCGCGCTTCGCTTCCAAAATCTTCAGCGATATGGATGCCGATACCGACGGTTCGGTTACCAAAGACGAATTCGTCAAAGGCCTGGAATCCAAAGGTGTCTCGACCGAAGACGCGACCAAGCAGTACGCGGCGATCGACAAAGAGGGCGCCGGCTCGATCACCAAGGACGATCTGGAATCGGCCATCAAGAGCGGCGATTTCAAACCGCCCCGCCCGCAAGGCGGCGGTGAGGGCGGCACGCAAGCCGCTGGCGGCGCGGGTGGCGCCGGCGGGGCAGGTGCCGCCGGAGGCACCAGCAGCGCCACCAAAACCTATGAAGCCGCCGATAAAAACGAAGATGGCACCGTCACGCAACAGGAACAACTGGTCTACGACATGGCCCAAGCCGCCAAGTCCGCCGCTGCCAGCACCAGCGCCGACAAGCTCGGCAACAACGTCGACGCACTAGCCTGACCCGCCTTGCGGCCGCGCAAACCTCACGCGCGCGCCGCTGAATTTGTCCCGCCGTCGGTCATGCTCGGCTGGGATGACGGCTGATGTAAAGAGTTAAGCGCGGACGATCAGGGCGGTCAGGGTGATGGCCAGGCCGACCAGGATCATGGCGGCGCCGGTCAGGGCCGCTGGGTGGACGCGGCGAGATACGGTGGGGATCTTTTTAATCGGCATGGCTGGGTTCTCCTTCTTGGCTTTGAGTAACACTTGCCTCAAGCGTAACCCGGAGGCCCGTTTCCAATCTATACACGTCGCGTATCAAAAGTAAGCACTTGTAACGAGGTTGTTTTTTAGGCACAAAATACCTTTAGCGACAGCGGACCGGAAGGCCCTATAATCGCTGTGTTTTTGCCCGAACAAACCTCCCACAAGGAATGCCTGTGAACCAAACGTTGGTCCAGAAACTGACCCGTACCAAGCCGGTCGATCATAGCAACACCGAACACGCTCCAAGCAGCAATACCTTGCACCGCTCTGTAGGCTTGTTTCCCCTGACGATGATCGGCGTCGGCGCCACCATCGGCACCGGGATTTTCTTCACGATGGTAGAAGCCGTGCCCAAGGCCGGCCCGTCGGTCATCCTGTCGTTTCTGATCGCGGCGATCACCGCCGGCCTGACCGCGCTGTGCTACGCAGAATTGTCGTTCCGTATTCCCGCCTCCGGCTCGTCGTATTCCTTTGCCTACGCGACCGTGGGCGAGTTCCTGGCCTTCATCATGGCGGCCTGCCTGCTGCTGGAATATGGCTTGGCCGCCAGCGCGGTGGCGATCGGCTGGTCGGATTATCTGAACAACTTCCTCAACAACGCCTTCGGCTGGCATATTCCCGAGATGCTGCGTTCGCCGAGCATCGTCGCCACCGCCACGCACGGTATCGAATTTCGTAGTGGCCACATCAACCTGCCGCCGATCATTCTGGTGTGCTTGTGCTGCCTGCTGCTGATCCGTGGCGCCAAGGAGTCGGCCACCACCAATGCCATCATGGTGCTGATCAAGCTGGCGATCCTGATCTTCTTCGTGGTGGTTGCCTTCACCGGTTTTGACATCAACAACTTCCACCCGTTCTTCAGCCCGGACGGCATCCACATCACCGGTGCGGCTGGTGTGACGGCGGCTGCGGCCACGGTGTTCTTCTCCTTCATCGGCCTGGACACGGTTGCCACCGCTGGCGAGGAAGTGAAAAATCCTAAACGCAATGTGCCGATCGGCATCCTGGCCGCGCTGGGCATCGTCACTGTTTTCTACATGCTGGTGGCGGTGGCCGCGATGGGCGCGCAGCCGGCAGCCAAGTTTGCCGGCCAGGAAGCCGGTCTGGCGGTCATCCTGCAAAACGTCACCGGCCAGACCTGGCCGGCGCTGGTGCTGGCGGCTGGCGCGGTGGTGTCGGTGTTCAGCGTGACGCTGGTGACCATCTATGGACAGACCCGTATTCTGTACGCCATCTCCAGGGACGGCCTGATTTCGCCGGCATTCCAGAAGGTCAGCCCGCGCACCGGCTCGCCGACCCAGAACACCCTGATCGTCTGTATCGTGGTCGGCCTGGTGGCTGGTTTTGTTGACGCTACCTTCCTGTGGGACATGGTCAGCATGGGGACGCTGACCGCGTTCAGCGTGGTCTCGCTGGCGGTGCCGGTGATGCGCCGCAAGGCCGGCCCTGCGGCAGAGAAGGGCTTCCGCGTGCCGGGCGGTCCTTATCTGGTGCCTGGGTTGAGCATCGCCGCCTGCCTGTACCTGATGTTTGGCCTGTCGATGACCACCTACACCGTGTTCGCGATCTGGATGAGCGCGGCGGTGCTGACCTATCTGCTGTATGGCATGCGCAACTCGCGCCTGAACTAAGAGGTCGTTTCAAAAAGACCGCAGCTGCGTTACGGCCCCTCGCCGTGCAGCTGCACTGTCTTCGTCGCCGTGCCTCGCTGCGGCCATTTTGAAACAAGCTCCCGGCGCGCAGATTAAAAAGCCCCGGCCGCTTGCGCGCGCCGGGGCTTTTTGCCATTTTGCTCGGTTGCTGTGCAGCTGATTACTCTTTGCTTTCTGGCTTGCTGCCCAGGTAGAGGCGCAGTACCAGGCCCGACAGGGCGATTGCGGCAGGCAGGTTTTCGATGATGGTCAGCATGGCGTTCTCCAGTGAGTGAATGATTAGCCGCGCGATGCGAAGAAGCGCAGTTCGGCGGACAGGCTAGGGGAATGGCGCTCGCAGTCATTCGCCAGACTGTTCAACCACCAGATGGTTTCTTCTTTGTTGCGCTGCGACATAGCTGGCTTCACGGCGAACACGGCAGTGATCAGCTGGCGTACTGCATTGGCAACATTGGTGAAGTAACCAGTGTCGTTGACGCTGTTGTAGGTCGTTGCGCTCATCAGAAGCTCCATAAATAGTCGTTTGTTGCGTTGCAGTATGCACCGCTTTCAGTAATAAACAAACTTTTGATTTATGATACGAGCCATAAGCCAGGCGTATAACTTATTGCGGATCGAGCCAGCGTCCTGCAAACATGGTGCACATCAGGGCGGCGACGATCAGCCCGATGCCGGTCCACTGCCAGCCGTTGATGCTGTCGCCGAGTATCAGCATGCCCGAGGTAATGCCGGCCACCGGCACGCCCAGGCTGAACGGGGCGACGCGGTTGACCGGATAGCGCTTGAGCAGGCGCGTCCACAGGGCATAGCCGAGGATGGTGGACATCCAGCCCAGGTAAGCCACCGCGATCCAGGTGGTGAACGGGGCGCTGGTCCATTGCCAGCGGGTGGCCGCATCGTCAAAGGCCAGCGACAGCAGCACGAAGGGGATGATGGGCACGGCGCTGCACCAGACCATGAAGCTGATCACGTCAAAGCCGGGTGCCGTCTTTTGCGCGCCGCGCACCACGATGTTGGAGACCGCCCACATGGCGGCGCCGAGCAGGCACAGCGCGAAACCGGCGGGTGTGATGTCGCTGACGTGGCCGCTCTCGAAGAAGTTCATCGCAAAGCAGCCCAGGCCGACCGCCGCCAGCGCCAGGCCGCCACGCAGCGCGCGGCTGGTGTGTTCCTTAAGCAGCATGAAGCCGAAAATGGCGGTGAAGAACACCTGCGTTTGCAGGATCACCGACGCCAGCGACGCCGACATGCCCACCTTCAGCGACAGGAATAGAAAGCCAAACTGGCCCACACCCTGGCTCAAGCCGTAAGCGATTACCCACTTCGCTGGCAGTTTCGGCGGCCGGATGAAGATAATCAGCGGCAGCATGGCGAAGATGTAGCGCGCGGCGCCGAGCTGGAACGGCGTCATGCTGCGCAGCCCGACTTTCATCGCGACGAAATTGGTGCCCCAGATAACGACGACCAGCAGGGCGGAAAGCAGGTCGCGGGTGGTGAACTGAGCGGTTGTCATGCCGCTCATACTAGCAGTGTTCTTGCCTGCGGGCGGGGGCGGGTCAGGCCAGGTCGCGCAGGATGGCCTGGCGGTGGACGATGATTTTGACGGCGTCCGCCTGCAGCAGCCGGATGCGGCGCTGGACCAGCGGCCAGCCCGACCACGGCACCAGCGCCGCCTGTGCCGCGTCCGCACGCTGCGCCGACAGCGTGGCGGCGGACATCAGTGCATCCTCGCTTGCCGCCGCGCTGCGCGGGTCCAGCGCGCGCGTGAGCACCTCAACTACCTGGTCGTGGCTCTCGCCCAGCATGGCGTTGACCGCGCCGACCGGCAGCTCTCTGGTATGGCGCCGCAGGATGGCGCGCAGGGCCGCCACATGCGCCACCAGCAGGTAGTTCTGCACGATGAACAGATTGATGTCCTCCACCGCGCGCTGCTTGCGCGCCGGTTCGTCCAGCATGCGCACCAGCGCGGAGCTCAGCGCCGCCAGGCTGTCCATCAGGCGCTTGCGCTCGATGCGGTAGGCGAAATCGTCCTTGCCTTTGCCTTGCAGCAGATCGAAGCTGGCCTGCATATAGCGCAGGTTCACATTCAGCACCTCGTGCACCAGGCGTGGCAGGGATTGGTATTCCCAGTTGGCCAGCACAAAGCTGAACACCGTCGCCACTGCCGCGCCGATGAAGGTGTCGACCAGGCGCTCGGTGATCAGGTCATGGTTGCCGGGTGCGATCAGATGCATTTGCAGCAGTATCATCACCGACACCGCAATCGCCGCATAGCGGTAGCGCAGGTAGATGAAGGTTGGCGTGGCGACGGTGGACAGCACCAGGATGCCGAGTATCACCGCCGGATAATTGAGGAACTTGATGATCAGCGCGGTGATGACGCAGCCGATGATGGTGCCGATGATGCGGTCGCTGCGGCGCTGCTTGGTCATGCTGAACGACGGCTTGAGGATGATCACAATGGTCAGCACGATCCAGTAGCTGTGCGCCGCATACGGCAGCAGCGCCGCTACCGCCAGCCCGACCGAGATCGCCATCGCTACCCGCAGCGAAAAGCGGAAGATCGGTGAATCCATGCGCAGGTGCGACAGGATCATGCGGAACTCGTACTTCTGCTGCGACAGGAAGGGACCCATGTCGGCGTCCGCCCAGAACGGCGTGGTGGCGTAGGCTTTCTGGCTGGCCTGATGCAGCTCGCCGATCATCTTGATGATGGCGCGGATCTTGTTGCGCTGCGCGCGCAGCACGGCCAGCGCTTCCTGCTGCGGTTTGCCCTGCTCGATGCGCTGCTGGATCGCAGCCAGTTCCGCCTCGATGGCGTCCAGCTCCGGCTCGTAGCTGATTTCAGGATAGGACGACTTCTTGCGCGTCACGTCGTACGCCACCGATTCGATATCGCGCGCTGCCTTGTAGGCCAGGTCGTGCAGGGTTTGCATCACCGGCGTGTCGGCCAGGTGGGCGCGCAGCAGCGCGTAGTCGGTGTGGGTGGACAGGATCAGCTCATACAGGTCCAGCATGCAGACGTGGACCTGCACCACGATGGCGTCCTTGGCGTTGTTGTGGGCGCGCAGTATCAGGTCGCGCGATGCCTGCTGGCGGTCGGCCAGCAGGCTTTGGTGGCGGATCAGCTTATTGAATTGTTCGGTGAGGTTGAAGCGGGTGTCGTAGAAGTCGGCCTTGATGTCGATGTAGGCCGCCAGCTCGAACAGCGCCTCTGCCAGCACCTGCTGCTTGATGCGGTGACGCAGCACCCACGACACGCCCATTGCATACGCCAGGTAGGCCACAGCACCCAGCGTGAACAGGCCGGTGTGGATGAAGGACTCGCGCACCGTCATGGTGTGCTCCATCGACATGGTCATGATGAACAGCGTGGCCAGTTGCAGCGGCATCGATTTGCGGCCGTAGACCACCATCATGCAGGCGGCAAAGCTGATCAGCACCAGTGTCACCATCAGCAGCCAGTGATATGGCGCGCAGAGGCTGATCAGCAGGGTGACGGCGCTGCACAGCAGTACCGAGGCGCTCATCTCGTTGAACTTGTGGCGCAGGGGACTGGGCATGTCCATCAGCGCGGTGCACAGCGCGCCGATGCAGACCGTCATGGCAACCGCCATGTCGGCGAATTGCAGGGTAATCAGCGTGACGCCAACCAGACCGGCGGCGAAGCGCAAGCCAAGATAAAAGTAATGGCTATAGAAGAAGGTGCGCAGATTGAGTGCGTAATGCATGGCTATGGCCTTGTGGGCAGCTTGCATGCGCATCCCAGGATCGCCAGGATGCGCATGTTGTGTAACGCAGGTTTAAATTGTTTAGAAGACCGACAGCACCGGGTAGCGGCGCCATTCCGGCTCTTCATGGCGCTTGCCGTTGGCGAAGATGAAGCCCAGCACCGCATCCTGATCCGACAGCAGCGCCGGATTGGCAGCCTTCCAGGCTTCAAACCTGGCCTTCAGTTCAGGCTCGGTTTCCAGCATTTCCAGCGCCAGGTCTTCGAACACGTAGTCGGAGTAGGCTTCCTTCTTTTCCAGCACGCTGTTGAAGAAGCCCCAGCGGAAGAAGGAGTCGTGGCCTTGCGGTTCCAGCGTCTCGACGGCGTAGCGGGCGTTGGCCTGCTTCAGGGGGATGAAGTAGTCGCCCGGATGCACGGTGAAGGTAGCGGTGCGTGCTTCCAGCTGCACTTCGTCATGATACATATGGCCTTCGTAGGCATTCGGGCGCGAGGTGACGGAAGCGATGTGGTAGTACTGCGCTTCCACTTCCTGTGCTTCTTCGAAGCGCGCCATTTCAACGCCGTTCCATTGCAGGCGCTCGATGGCTTCGCGCCAGGCTTGCGGCACGATATAGCCTTTCGGCGCGCGCACGGTGGCCGACGGTACGAAGCTGTTGTAGTAGGCGATGTCCTTTTCCCACGGCTTGCTGCGGTCGTAGGACAGGCGCTGGTAGTTGCCCAGCAGGCTAGCGCTGCGCTTGGCTGCATAGCCTTTGAAGCGGAAGGTGGATGGATTGGTTTCGTCCATCTTCCAGCTGACGGTCCACTCGGTGGCGCTGGCGGCTTGCTGTTTCGCCTCGGCGCGCAGTTGTTTGATGTGCTCACCGTGCTCGATGGTGAAAGCCAGCGTCACGTCCAGCAGCGCGCGCATCGAATCGTAGCGGTCCTTGTAGGGCTTGAGCATATGCGTCTCCGGCATGAAGCCGATCACGTGGTGCAGGGCGGCGAAGCCGGTCGAGAAGCGCGGCACTTCCAGGAATTCGGCGATGCCGTCGTCCGGCGTGTCCTTGACGGGATTGACGTAAGGGCAGGTCGGCCAGCCTTTCGCTTCCATCTCCTTGTAGATGTGCGGCAGCATGGTGTTGCGCAGGAAGGGGCCGAGGCCGTAGCCCAGCTTGTCCGCCTGGGTGTGGATCAGCGTCATGGTGTACGGATAGTCGGCGCCGTTGGAGGTGTGGGTGTCCACCATCACGTCCGGGTCCCAGCTGGTCAGCAGTTGATTGAACAGCTGGGCGTTATACGTATCGCATTTGACGAAGTCGCGGTTCAGGTCGAGGTGGCGGCTGTTGCCGCGGAAACCGAATTGCTCCGGACCGTCCTGGTTGACGCGCGAGGTGTTGGCACGGTTCAGCGCACCGTCGACGTTGTACAGCGGGACGAACAGCAGCACGCTGTTGCCGAGGCCCGCCAGCTTGACCGGATCGAAGCACAGGTCGCGCACCAGCGCCATGCAGGCGTCCACGCCTTCGGGTTCGCCGGGGTGGATGCCGTTGTTGTTGAAGAAGACGGTGCGGCCTTCGGCCTTGATCTGGCTGCGGTCGTGTACGCCATCGGCGCTGACCACGCCGGCGTGCACCGGCGTGCCGCCATCCGACAGGCCGATCTGTTCAAACCGCAGCACATGCGGGAAGCGCTGCGCCAGCTCGGTGTAGAAGGCGATGCATTCGTTCCAGGTGGTCGTTTGGTTTTGATTGCCTTTTTCGTAAGGCGTCAGCATGTCTGCGTGCATGGTGGTCAGGAATAGGGGGAAGGGCGAGATTGTATCATCGTGCCCGTTTTTTGAGCGATCGCAGCGGCGGGCTTGCGTTGCTTCAAGGCAAACTCGTTTGGCGGATGGTCTACTGCTCTTTCATTCACCAAGGGAGGCTGCCATGCGTTGGATATGGATGATGTGGCTGGCGCTGCTGTGCACGCCCGGCGCGGCACAGCCGCAGATGATTACCTTGCCGGGCAAGGGCGGCGCGGTGACGTCGCAGGGCCGGGTGCAGCTGGCCGGCAAGGGACTGGTGCTGATCCGTTTCCAGGACCTGCGCATCCTGGCGGTGGAGGCGGACGCGGGCGTGTATGACCGCGACGCGGCGCAAGCCTGGCCAACGGCGGACCTGCTGCTGGTGCTGCCTCCCGGCGCCGGGCGTTATCAGGGACTGGCGCCGCTGGGCGGACTGCCGGAGGGGATGCCGGTGATTGTGGCGGAGATGGCCGGCCATGGCGCCGTGGCCGGACCTCGGCTGTATCCGCTGCGGCCATGGAGCACCCTGGAACTGCGCAAGCAGCGGACCTTGCTGCGGGTGACCGCGATGCCGGGCGCGCCGGGCACGGCGGCGGTGGCTGGCTATCTGCTGGAAGTGGGGAATCGCCGCGCCTCGTACCGGCTGTATGCCGGCGGCGCGGAAGATGAGGCGGCGCTGCTGGCGCAACGCCTGCCGGGTGCCGATGTGGCGCTGCTGCCGGGCAGCGCCGGGCCGCAACTGCTGGCGCTGAACCGTGGCGCGCCGGCCGGCAGCGCACCGGCCGCGTTGACGACGGCCGGCTATGCCTTCACGGCGCGCAAGCGCTGATTACTTCTTCTTGGCGGTGGTCTCGACCCAGGTAGCGTAGGTGTCGATGAACTTCTTGAGGAATTGCTTGGTGCTGTCGTTGTTGAGCTTGCCGTCCGCGCCCAGCAGGTTGGCGGCGCCGCCGATATAGGCTTCCGGCTGTTGCAGCAGAGGCATGTCGAGGAATACCAGCGACTGGCGCAGGTGGTGATTGGCGCCGAACGCACCGGTGGCGCCAGGCGTGATGCTGACGATGCCGGCCGGCTTGCCGCCCCACACGCTGCTGCCGTAAGGGCGCGAGCCGACGTCCAGCGCGTTTTTCAGCGCGGCCGGGGTCGAACGGTTGTATTCCGGGGTGAAGAACAGCACGCCGTCGAATTCCTTGAGGCGGTCGCGGAACTGCGTCCATGCCTGTGGTGGCGTCACGCCATTGCCTTCCAGGTCTTCGTTGTACAGGGCCAATTCGCCGATCTCAACGATTTCCAGGCTCAGCGAGGATGGCGCCAGGGCGATGACTTCGTGGGCGAACTTACGGTTCAGCGATTCCTTGCGCAGGCTGCCGATCACAACGGCGATTTTCTTGGCGGACATGTACATCTCCTAGAGTGGATTTTTGCGGAAACATTAATGTAACCGATCCAAACAAAAAGCCACGCCGCGTTTCCGGGGCGTGGCTTCTGTCTTAAGAGAGAGACGCTTATTCGGCGTTCATCTCTTTCAGCAGGTTGTCGGCGTGGTCGACGTGTTTCATATTCCACAGGATGTAGCGCAGGTCGACCTGGATGTCGCGGGTCATCGCCTTGTTAAAGTCCCAGTCGGAGATGATCGAATCCAGCGTGCCGTCGAAGGCTAGGCCAATCCATTCGCCCTTGCTGTTCAGCGCGGCCGAACCGGAGTTGCCGCCGGTGATGTCCAGCGTGGCCAGGTAGGCGACCGGCACCGATTTCAGCTTCGGATCGGCGTACTTGCCGTACTCCTTGGCCTTGATCGCTTTCAGCTGCGCAGCGGGGGCGTTGAACTCGCCTTTGCCGGTGGCTTTGGCGGCCACGCCTTCCACGGTGGTGAAGGCCTTCCAGCTGGAACCGTCCGAGCCAGGATCGCGGCCGGCGACTTTGCCGAAGGTCACGCGCAGGGTGCTGTTGGCGTCAGGGTAGACGGCCTGGCCTTTGCTATGCATGTAGGCGATCTTGGCCTTCATGTAGTTGGCATAGGCTTGTTGCAGCTTGCCGCCCAGTTCCTCTTCTTCCGCTTCCGACTTCAGGTCAGGGCCGTACAGCGCCACGGCAGCCTTGATGAAGCTGTCGTTGCTGGCCTTGAAGTCTTCCGGCTTGCGGTCCAGCCAGGCTTTGCGCTCAGCCAGGTCGCCCAGTTTGCTACCGGCGTACAGCGTATCCAGCGCGGCTTGCAGATCGGCCTTGCTCATGCCGTCCTTGATGCCGGCCACCGAGTCAAACGCGGCGTTGCGTTGCGCGGCTGGCTGGGCAGCGTATTTAACCAGGCTGTTCAGCACCAGCGCCTTGTCGACTTTTTCGTCGTAGTTGCGCACCAGCGCATCCACCGATGCCTTGATGCGTGGCACGTCGCGCACCTGGTAGCCCGATTTGCGCTCAGCGTCGGGCTTGGTGTTTTCGTTGGACAGGCGATACAGCATGCGCGCGGTGTTCAGCAGGCGTGGTTTGGCCGAGCCGAAGTAATAGTCGCGCTTCACTTCCGTATCGCGCTGGGCGATCAGTTTTTCGACCTGCTCGATGTCGCCGGCGTATTCGGCCTTGCGCTTGGCGTCGGCGTTGATCCACTGCTTCAGCGCTTCATGCTCGGCGGTTTTACGCTGCAGCATATCGCTGCCGGCGTAGGAATCCAGCATGCCCTGGCGGTTCTTGTAGTAGTTGTTGATGCCGGCCACTTGCGACGCATACTTCAGCGCGGTGTCCTTGTTGTCCTTGGTGGTGTCGGCGATGATGGCCAGGCTTTCCGCCGATTGCTTCACAAACGCTGGATAGTTCCAGTCGAAGGTGAACGCGACTTCCGATGGCAGGCGATGGCGGTTGGTGCGGCCAGGGTAGCCCAGCACCATGATGAAGTCGCCTTCTTTCACGCCTTCCTTGGCCAGCTTCAGGTGGTGCTGCGGCACGTAAGGCACGTTGTCCTTGCTGAAGTCGGCGGCCTTGCCGTCCTTGCTGACGTAGGCGCGGTAGAAGCCGTAGTCGCCGGTGTGGCGTGGCCACATCCAGTTGTCGGTGTCGCCGCCGAATTTGCCGACGCCTTCAGGTGGTGCGTGCACCAGGCGCACGTCGCGGATTTCCAGCTGCTTGATCAGGTAGAACTCCAGGCCGCCGTAGTAGGACGACACGGTGCAACGGTGGCCGGCGTCTTTTTCGCAGTCGGCCTGGATGGTTTTCTGATTTTTCTCAATGGCGTCGACGCGCGCTTTGCCGCTCAGCTTGGCGACTTCAGGCGTCACCACTTGCTTGCTGACGTCGGTCACGGCCTTGGTCACGAAGATGCGGGTGCCGGGAGCGGCGGGCAGTTCTTCGCCCAGGTTATGTGCCAGGAAGCCGTTGGCGAGCAGATTGCGCTCAGGCGTCGAGTTGTGCGCCACGCTGCCATACACGCAGTGGTGATTGGTGGCGACCAGGCCTTGCGGCGACACGAAGGAGGCCGAGCAGCCGCCGAGGCTGACGATGGCGCCCATTGGGAATTCGGTCAGTTTGGTCAGGTTGGCTGGGTCCAGCTTAAGGCCGGCGGCCTTCAGTTGCTTGGCTACTTGTGGCAGCTGTTGTGGCATCCACATGCCTTCGTCCGCATAGGCGGAGGTGCTCAGGATAGCGAGCGCGATCAGAGTTTTTTTCATGTCTCATTATGAAGTGGTTGAACGGCGCTCAGGAGTATAGCAATAAAAAAACCGGGGTTGCCCCCGGTGTTTGCTTAGTCAGCCTTGATGGCTTCGATCTGGATCGCCAGCTTGACCTCCGGCGAGAAGTTCGGCAGGCCGTAATTCAGGCCAAAATCGCTGCGCTTGAACTCTGCGGTGGCGTCCGCGCCGCAGACTTCTTTCTTGTAGCGCGGGTGCATGATGCACTTGAACTTGTCGATTTTCAGCGAGACCGGCTTGGTCACGCCCAGCAGCGTCAGTTCGCCGTCCACGCCGACCAGCTTGTCGCCGTCAAACTTGAACGATTTGCTGGTGTAGGTGATGGTCGGGAATTTGGCGACGTTGAACATCACGTCGTCCTTGGCGTGCTTGTTCATCGCGTCCAGTCCGAAGTCGATCGAATCGGCCTCGATCTTCACTTCCAGCGAGCCAGTCTTGGCCGCGCGATCCAGGTTCACCGTGCCGCTGGTTTTGTTGAATTTGCCGCGCCATACCGACAGGCCCATGTGGTCGGCCTCGAAGCTCGGGAAGGTGTGCGTCGGGTCGAGGTTGTAGGTGGCGGCCATGGCGGACGTGGCCGAGGCGGCCAGCAGCGTGGCGATCAGGATCTGTGCTTTCATCTTCTGGGGTCTCCCTTGGTGGTCAGTGGTTTATTGCGCTACAACGTGGAACTTGATGGTGACATCGTCAGCCACCATGCTGGTGTCTTTCCATTCGCCTTCGCCGATGTTGTAGGCCAGGCGCTTGATCGGCACCACGCCGTCAAATACCTGGGTCTTGCCTTCGGTCTTGACGGTCAGCGGGAAGGTCACATCGGTGGTCTTGCCCTTGATGGTCAGCTTGCCGGTGACGGTCAGCTTGCCGGCGCCGGCTGGCTTGATCGACGACGAAACGAAGCTGGCTTTCGGGAATTGCGCGGCGTTGAACCATTCTTTCTTGGCGACTTCCTTGTTGTAGTCGGCATCGCCCAGGTCCATGCTGCCGGTTTCCACTTCCACGCTGGCTTTGGCGGCGTCCGGCTTGGCGGCGTCGTAATCGATATTGGCGGTGAATTTCTTGAACTTGGCGTCGATCGGCACATTCATTTGCTTGAAGGTGGCGGTGACGGTGCTCTTGGCCGTATCGGTTTTCAGCACGGCGGCGCTGGCTGCAAAGGCCACACCCAGCAGGGAAACGAGGGCGATTTTTTTCAGGGTTTTCATGTTGTTCAGCTCCAGTGGGTGGGATTACAGCGGCAGCATGCGTTTCAGCGTGACGTCGCGGTCGATAAAGTGATGCTTCAGTGCGGCCAGGGCGTGTGCTACGACTGCTGCAGCCATCGTCATGGTCAAAACATAATGCAAAGTTTTTAAAGTTGCCTTAAGTTCAGGATCTGGCGCGAACGGCGCCGGCATCTGCCACAGGCCCAGGTAGACCACCGGCACGCCGGCGGCGTACGAGTACAGATAGCCGGACAGCGGTACGGCGAAGATCAGCAGGTACAGCAGGTGGTGCATGCCTTCGGCGATCTTGTGCTGCCATTCAGGGATGGAAACCAGCTTCTGCGGCGGCTTGTGGGTGACGCGCCACAGCACGCGCAGCACGGCCAGCAGCAGCACGGTAACGCCCATCCATTTGTGCCAGGAGAAGTATTTCAGCTTGGTCGGCGAGAAGCCGGGGATGGCGACCATCGACAGGCCGAGGAGGAAGGTAGCGATGATCAGCAAGGCAGTCAGCCAGTGCAGCAGCATCGCGGTTTTGGTATAGCGTGGCATAAAGCGGCTCCGAGGGAAATAGTACGTATTAGGACTAAATATACCAAAGAAATCCGGTATGCGCTTGCCGGGACGAAAAAAAGCCCCAGGGCGCTGGCGCTGCCGGGGCTAGTGTAAAGCAGATTGCTTATTTACATCAGATGGCTTTAGCCAGAGCTGCGGCGATGCCGGTGTAGTTGGCCGGGGTCATGGCCAGCATCAGGTCCTTGGCTTCCTGCGGTACGGCCAGGCCGTTGATGAACTCTTGCAGCGCGACTTTGGAGATGCCTTTGCCGCGGGTCAGCTCTTTCAGCTGTTCGTACGGATTCTCGATGCCGTAGCGGCGCATCACGGTTTGCACCGGCTCGGCCAGCACTTCCCAGTTGGCGTCCAGGTCGGCTTCCAGGCGGGCTGGGTTGACTTCCAGCTTGTTCAGGCCGCGCAGGCAGCTGTCATAGGCCAGCAGTGTGTAGCCGAGGCCGACACCGATATTGCGCAGCACGGTCGAATCGGTCAGGTCGCGCTGCAGGCGCGATACCGGCAGTTTTTCCGACAGGTGTTTCAGCACGGCGTTGGCCAGGCCCAGGTTGCCTTCCGAGTTTTCAAAGTCGATCGGGTTGACCTTGTGCGGCATGGTCGACGAACCGATTTCGCCGGCTTTCAGCTTCTGCTTGAAGTAGCCCAGCGAGACATAGCTCCAGATGTCGCGGTTCAGATCCAGCAGGATGGTGTTGACGCGCGCGAAGGCGTCGAACAGCTCGGCCATATAGTCGTGCGGTTCGATCTGGATGGTGTACGGATTGAACACCAGGCCCAGGCGCTGCTCGATCACATTCTTCGAGAAAGCAGGCCAGTCGAACGACGGGTAGGCCGACAGGTGGGCGTTGTAGTTGCCGACCGCGCCATTCATCTTGCCGAGGATTTCCACTTGTTCGATGCGCTTGACGGCGCGCTGCAGGCGGGCCACGACGTTGGCCATTTCCTTGCCCAGCGTGGTCGGGCTGGCGGTCTGGCCGTGGGTGCGCGACAGCATCGGCAGTTCGGCGTTGGCGTGGGCGATCTCGGTCAGCTTGGCGATCACATTGCGCAGCGATGGCAGCATGACGCTGTCGCGTGCGGCTTTGAGCATCATGCCGTGCGAGGTGTTGTTGATGTCTTCCGAGGTGCAGGCGAAGTGGATGAACTCCGACGCAGCCACCAGTTCCGGCACATCCTTGACTTGTTCTTTCAGCCAGTACTCCACGGCTTTCACGTCATGGTTGGTGACGGCTTCGATTTCCTTGATGCGGGCGGCGTCTTGTTCGGTGAACTCGTTGGCGATCTTGTCCAGCAGCGCAGTGCCTGCGGCCGAGAACGGCTTGATTTCCGCGAAGCCGGCCAGCGACAGCGCTTGCAGCCAGGAGATTTCTACTTTGACGCGGTGGTGCATAAAGCCGGATTCGGACAGGATAGGGCGCAGCAGATCGGTTTTACCGGCATAGCGGCCGTCCAGTGGCGACAGCGCCGACAGCGTGGAGTAAGGAGTAGTGGTCATGATGGAAAGAGCGAAGTTGAAAGAGCAGGGCGTGATTTTACCATTGGCCGGAGCCCGCGCCCGCCGATGTTATACTGGGGCCTGCTTTTCTTCTATCTCTTCCTCTATAAGTTGTCTATGAAACTCATCGGTTCCCTCGCCAGTCCTTATGTCCGCAAAGTACGCGTTGTTCTCGCGGAAAAAAAGCTCGATTACCAGTTTGAGCTGGAAAATGTATGGGCGGCAGACACCACCATCAGCCAGTTGAATCCGCTCGGTAAAGTGCCTAGCCTGGTCATGGAAGATGGCTCGGTGATGTTTGATTCGCGTGTGATGGCCGAGTACCTGGACACACTGACACCGGTGTGCAAACTGCTGCCGCCGAACGGCCGCGACCGCGCCGACGTCAAGTGCTGGGAAGCGCTGGCCGATGGCATGCTGGACGCCGCCGTCAGCGTGCGGCTGGAACGCACCATGCGTCCGAAAGAACTGCAAAGCGAAGCGTGGATGGCGCGCCAGATGCACAAGGTCGATCTGGGCCTGAAGGCGCTGTCGGACAAGCTGGGCGAGCAGGCGTACTGCGCCGGCATCCATTACTCGCTGGCCGATGTGGCGGTGGGTTGCACGCTGGGCTGGCTGTCGTTCCGCTTCCCGGAGATCAGCTGGCGCGACGAGTATCCCAACCTGGCCAAATTGCACGACAAGCTGGCCGAGCGCCAGTCGTTCAAAGATACTATCCCGCAATGAAAAACGCCCCGTCAGGGGCGTTTGTTTTCTTACTCTTCGACGCTCATCTGGCTTTGCAGGTAGTTCTGGATGCCCACTTTGCCGATCAGGTCCAGCTGGGTTTCCAGCCAGTCGATGTGCTCTTCGGTGTCTTCCAGGATCATCAGCAGCAGGTCGCGCGACACGTAGTCGGCGGCTTTCTCTGCGGCGGCGATGCCTTCCTTGACGGTGATCTGCGCGCCTTTTTCCAGCTTCAGGTCGCAGCCCAGCATCTCTTCGGTGTTCTCACCGACCATGACCTTGTGCATGGCTTGCAGGTTAGGCAGGCCGTCCAGCATCAGGATGCGGTCGATCAGCTTGTCGGCGTGCTTCATCTCGCCGATCGACTCTTCCCATTCTTTCTTGCCAATCTTTTCCAGGCCCCAGTGCTTGTACATCTTGGCGTGCAGGAAGTACTGGTTGATTGCGGTGAGTTCGTTGGTCAGCTGTGCGTTCAGCAGACGGATGACTTCTTGATCGCCCTTCATGGCTGTTCTTTCTGTATTGGTTACGAATGGCGCCATTGTGCACGAAATCACTCTGGATGTGTAGCGAATTTCTGATAATTTCGCCGAAACAGTGCCTAACTTCGGTTATTGAGAGCATTGGTGCAAATGAAAACTATTAGCATTCGTGTATGGGCCAGTGTGTGGCAACTCACGGTGCGCAGCCGCCCGCACCGCTACCATGAAAGCTCAACCAAAGGAGTGAACCATGGATTCGATCAACGCCCAACAACCCGAAGTGAATCATCAGGACCTCGTCGGCGAAGACGCGGTGCGCAAGATCCGCGATTTTATCGATAGCACGCCCGGCTGCTTCTTCTGCACCAGCGACGCCCATGGCGGCCCCGGCGACGCCCGTCCGATGACGGCGCTGCAGGTCGATGAGCTAGGTAATCTGTGGTTTATCTCGGCCAGCGACAGCCTGAAGAATCAGGAGCTGGCAGTCGATCCGTCGGCCACGCTGTACTTCCAGGGTTCGGCGCATTCCGACTTCATGCACCTGGAAGGCATCGCCACGGTATTGCGCGATCCGGTCAAGATCAAGGAGTTGTGGAGTTTTACGATGAAGACCTGGTTCACCGGCGGCGAGGACGATCCGCGTGTCACGCTGATCAAGTTTGCGCCGACTTACGGCTACTACTGGGATACCAAGCACGGCAAGGCCGTGGCCAGCGTGAAGATGCTGATCGGCGCCGTGATCGGCAAGACCCTCGATGATTCGATCGAGGGCCGGCTGGATATTTAGCCGAGCTGGAAGTTGATCGGCACCAGCGCGTAGACGGGGATGGCCTTGCCGTCCTCAACGTGCGGTTTAAACAGTGCCCGCAGCACAGCCTGGCGGCCAGATTCGTCCAGGTTGGCGGAGCCTGACGATTTCTGGATCGTCACCTGTTCCGCATTGCCTTTTTCCCCAATCAGCACACGCAGCATGACGGTGCCGCTTTCGCCCATGCGGCGGGCGATACTTGGATACACCGGTTGCGGTGCGCGGATATATTCCACACCCGAAATCGTTTTCGGCGTGGCCGGTGCTGGCGGCGCAGGTGGCGCGGCGGTGTACGAGGGCACGGCATTGGCCGGTGCCGGCTCGCTAGGACGCGGTTGCGGCGGCGGCAGGGTGATGGTCGGCTCGGTCTGCACGATGTTCACTTGCGGCAGCGGCGGAATGAAAGTCTGCTTCGGCGTGACCAGCGGCACTTCCTTCGGTGGCGGCGCCGGTTTCAGCGGCTCGGGCGAGGCCACGAAGGTCACATTGACCACTTGCGGGATGATGGCGTGGGTGACGCTGCGCAGCAGGCCTGAGTATGCCAGGTAGAAGATCACTGCGTGACCGACGATGATCGCGGTCAGGGGCGCCAATTTACGGCTGCGGCGTTTGAATTCCAGTGCAAAGCCGGCGTCGTCCGCGGACAGCGGCGACGCCGTCCGACTGTAGCTCATTGTATTCATGATTAGTTGGTGAAGACTGGGCGTTTCAGCACAGTTTCTTGAATGTCGGCAGCGGCTTGCGCGGCCAGGTGTTCATTGAGGATCTCTTCTGCGCAGGAGAAGCATTGACCGCAGCAAGTCGCAACGCCGAGGGCGTTACGCAGCTCGTCCATCGACGTGATACCAAACTCCATGGCTTGACGGATTTCGCGATCGGAGATGTTGTTGCAAACACAAACAATCATTGATGCACCTTCTGGCTCGGGTAATTACTTGGCAATAAGTTCGGATTAAGACTTTTCTGACATGATTGCCAGCAACTTAATGCGAATCATTATCATTAATCGTATACTGCCGTAAACCGCAGCAGGATGCAAGCTAAATAGTAGTCATTCGCATTACCGTTTATAATGCTAGTATCTATCTAATACGCCGCAGCCAACCTTGCCAGCGGCCATATCGACCGGATTTTGCTCATGACTGTTGCCCCGATTACCCTGGATGCACTGAAGGTTGGCGCTACCGCCACCGTGGTGCATGTTTCCGCTGGCGAGGCCGCCGATGACGGCATCAGCCTGTCGCGCCGCCTGATGGAGCTGGGCTTTGTGCCCGGCGAAAAAATCCGCATGCTCAAGCGTGGCATGCCGGGCGGGGAACCGCTGGCGATCAAGGTCGGCAACTCCACTTTTGCGTTGCGCCGCTTTGAAGCCGCGCTGGTCTCGATTCAACCGGAATAACACATAATGGGTGCAGTAGATAAACAGGTGGCGCAGGCGCCGCACGCCTCCCGCACGCCAATGCTGGCATTGCTGGGCAATCCGAATTGCGGCAAGACCGCCTTGTTCAACCGTTTAACCGGCGCACGCCAGAAGGTCGCCAACTATGCCGGTGTGACCATCGAACGCAAGGAAGGCGCGTTCACCACCAGCGCCGGCAACGGCTTCCGCGTGCTGGACCTGCCGGGCGCCTATAGCCTGACCGCGCATACACCGGACGAAGAGATCACGCGCGACGTGGTGGCCGGCCTGCGCAAGGGCGATGCTGCGCCGGATGTGGTGGTGTGCGTGGTCAACGCCACCAATCTGCGGCTGAACCTGCGCCTGGTGCTGGAGATCAAGCGTCTGGGCCTGCCGATGATGTTGGCGCTGAATATGGTCGACGTGGCCAAGAAGCGCGGCATCACCATCGACGCCGAGCGCCTGTCGCAAGAGCTGGGCATGCCGGTGGTGGAAACCGTGGCGGTGCAGGCTGGCGGCGAGAAGTCGCTGCTGCGCGCGCTGGACCAGATGTGGCCGCTGCCGGAAGCCAAGGCTAATCCGCTGTCGGCCATCGACGCGGTCAGCGTGGAAGAGACGCAGCGCGAAGTGCGCCGCATCCTCGACCTGGCGCTGACCGAGCCGGCGCACGCTAGCGACGCGGTCAGCGAAAAAATTGATAACGTGGTGCTGCATCCGGTACTCGGCCCGATCATTCTGGCGGTGCTGATGTTCCTGGTGTTCCAGGCGGTGTTCAGCTGGGCTGCGCCGGTGATGGAAATGATTACCGGCGGCGTCGAGGCATTGGCCAAGTGGATGACGGCATCGCTGCCGGAAGGCGTGCTGCACAGTCTGCTGGTAGACGGCGTGATGGGCGGGGTTGGCGGCGTGCTGGTGTTCCTGCCGCAGATTCTGATTCTGTTCTTCTTCATCCTGTTCCTGGAAGATTGCGGCTACCTGCCGCGCGCGGCCTTCTTGCTGGACCGCCTGATGGGCGGCGTGGGCTTGTCGGGCCGCGCCTTCATTCCGCTGCTGTCCAGCTTTGCCTGCGCGATTCCGGGCGTGATGGCGGCGCGCACCATTCAGAACCGCCGCGACCGCCTGGTGACCATCATGATCGCGCCGCTGATGACCTGCTCGGCGCGCCTGCCGGTGTATGCGCTGCTGATTTCGGCCTTCATTCCCGAGCGCGAAGTGGCCGGGCTGTTCAATCTGCAAGGCCTGGTGCTGTTCGCGCTGTACTTCGCCGGCATTATTTCGGCGATGGCGGTGGCGTATGTGATGAAGCGCTTCATGGGCGCGCAGGGCAAGCATCCGCTGATGATGGAGCTGCCGGCGTATCACTGGCCGCATCTGCGCAATCTGGCGCTGGGCCTGTGGGAGCGTGCCAAGATCTTCGTCACCCGCGTCGGCACGGTGATCCTGACGCTGACCATACTGCTGTGGGTGCTGAGCTCCTTCCCTGGCGCACCGGAAGGCGCGACCCATCCGCCGATCTACTACAGCCTGGCGGGCATCATCGGCCGTGGCCTGGAATTCATCTTTGCGCCGATCGGCTTCAACTGGCAGATCTGCATTGCGCTGGTGCCGGGCATGGCGGCGCGTGAAGTGGCGGTGGGTGCGCTGGGTACGGTGTATGCGCTGTCGCAGACCGGCGATGAAGTGGCGACCACGCTGGCGCCGATCATCTCGTCGACCTGGTCGCTGGCGACCGCGCTGTCGCTGCTGGCCTGGTATGTGTTTGCACCGCAGTGCCTGGCGACGCTGAGTACCGTGCGCCGCGAAACCGGCAGCGCGCGTTACGCGTGGCTGATGGCGGGTTATCTGTTTGCGCTGGCGTATGTGGCATCGTTCATCACCTACCACCTGGCGCGCGCGTTCGGAGGCTAATATGTGGCAAGAACTGATTGTGGCGTTGATCGTGGCGGGCGCGCTGGTGCACTTCAGCACCAAGTACCTGCCGATGGCCTGGCGCCGCCGTATTGTGTACACGCTGGGCAAGCGCGGCTTCAATGAAGCCAAACTGGCCAAATTCTTCAAGACCAACGGCGGTGGCGGCTGCGGCAGCGGCTGTTCCGACTGCGGCCCGTCGACCAGCAAGTCCTCCTGCGACAGCAAATCCACCGCGCCCAGACAGCGCGTCATCAAGCTGCACGTGCAGCGCTAATCACCATCCCCTGCGGCGGCGCAAAGCCGCCGCTCTACACCGTTCTCATCTTGTCTGCAGATGATTGATTTCTCAATTTCTGGCCGTGCTGCGCGAATGGGCGGTGCGGCGTGGCTATGTTGCCGACGTCTGTGCTCAGCCGCAGAACGGGTCGAAGGATTCGGCTTGCGCCATTGGCCAGTAGTGGCCAAAGACGGGCGGCAGGCGGGATAGCTGGCTGGGGTCGAGCAGCTCGCCTGGTTCGAGGTAGGGTAGCAGTGCCGAGGCCAGCTTGACTTGATTCTCCGAGATGCGCCGCACCAGGTGGCGCGGACGCAGTTGCGACGGGTGCGTCAGGCCGGCGGCGGCAATCAGCTGCGCCAGCGCTTCCATGGTGTTCTCGTGGAAGTTGGCCACGCGCTGGATCTTGTCCGGCACCACCAGCGCGCGCTGGCGTGATGGATCTTGCGTGGCGACGCCGGTCGGGCAGCGGTCGGTGTGGCAGCTTTGCGACTGGATGCAGCCCAGCGCGAACATGAAGCCGCGCGCCGAGTTGCACCAGTCCGCGCCCAGCGCCAGCGTGCGTGCGATGTCAAACGCGGTGATGATCTTGCCGGAAGCGCCGATCTTGATCTTGTCGCGCAGATTGGCGCCGACCAGCGTGTTATGCACCAGCAGCAGCGCTTCCTGCAAGGGTGTGCCGACGTGATCGGTAAACTCCACCGGCGCCGCGCCGGTGCCGCCCTCGCCGCCATCGACCACGATAAAGTCCGGCACGATGCCGGTCGCCAGCATGGCCTTGACGATGCCGAAGAATTCCCACGGATGGCCAATCGCCAGCTTGAAGCCGGTCGGCTTGCCGCCGGACAGATTGCGCAGGCGGTCGATAAACTCCAGCATTTCAATCGGCGTGCTGAACGCCGAGTGGCGCGACGGCGAGATGCAGTCGCGCCCGACCGGCACGCCGCGCGTTTGCGCGATCTCGATGGTCACCTTGGCGCCCGGCAGCACGCCGCCGTGGCCAGGCTTGGCGCCTTGCGACATCTTCAGCTCGATCATCTTGACTTGCGGCGCAGTGGCGTTGGCGACGAAGTTCGCTTCCGAGAAGGTGCCGTCGTCATTGCGGCAGCCGAAGTAGCCGGAGCCGATTTCCCACACCAGGTCGCCGCCGTTCTGGCGGTGGTAAGGGCTGATGCTGCCCTCGCCGGTGTCGTGCATGAAGCCGCCCTGTCTGGCGCCGCCGTTCAGCGCCAGGATGGCGTTGGCCGACAGCGCGCCAAAGCTCATCGCCGAGATATTGAACACGCTGGCCGAGTAGGGCTGCGCGCGCCTGCAGTCCGGGTGATTGCCGATCTCGATGCGGAAGTCGTGCGGCTGCTCGGGTGCCGGTGCGATCGAGTGGTTGATCCACTCATAGCCGGGCGCGTACACATCCAGCTGCGTGCCGAAGGGGCGCTTGTCGCTGTCCTGCTTGGCGCGCTGGTAGACGATGCTGCGCTGGTTGCGCGAGAACGGCTCGGCCACCGTGTCGTCTTCCAGAAAGTACTGGCGGATTTCGGGACGTATCGATTCGAAGAAGAAGCGGAAGTGCGCCAGGATCGGGTAATTGCGGCGCAGTGCGCGCCTGGTTTGCAGCAGATCGGCGATGCCGACGATGGTCAGGGCGGCGGCCACCGCAGGGATTTCCCACGGCGCGTGCAGCGCCAGCGAGACCACCAGCGTAACAACAGCAGCATTAAAGGCAAGATAGCGGGGTGACAGCAAATTCATGAACTCTCCGGCGGCGGCTTGGTATGGCCGAGTGTACTGCTGTTTCCAGATGGAATCCATCTCCGATGCGGGTGGCGCATGGCAGAGGCAACAGTGTTAAGCTAGCGGGATTGCGGCGCACGGCCGTTCTTTTTTTCGGGATAAGCACCATGATCGTCGTTCATCACTTGAATAATTCACGCTCGCAGCGCGTGCTGTGGTTGCTGGAAGAACTCGGCCTGGAATACGAGATCGTGCGCTACCAGCGCGATCCCAAGACCATGCTGGCGCCGCCGGAGCTGAAGGCGATCCATCCGCTCGGCAAGTCGCCGGTGATCACCGATAACGGCGTGGTGGTGGCCGAATCGGGCGCGATTGCCGAGTACCTGATCGACACCTATGGCAATGGCCGCCTGGTGCCGCCGGCCGGCACCGAGGAGCGCCGCCGCTGGACCTATTTCCTGCATTACGCAGAAGGCTCGGCGATGGCGCCGCTGTTGATGAAGCTGATCTTCGACCGCGTGGAAAGCAGCCCGGCGCCGTTCTTCGTCAAGCCGATTGCGAAAGCGATCGCAGGCAAGGTCAAGGGCAGCTACATCCTGCCGCAGATCGCCATGCACCTGGATTATCTGGAAGCCGAACTGAGCCAGCGCCCCTGGTTTGCCGGCAATGAATTCAGCGCCGCCGACATCCAGATGAGCTTCCCGCTGGAAGCCGCCTCCGCGCGCGGCGGCCTGAACGAAAGCCGCCCGCAACTGGCCGCCTTCCTGCAGCGCATCCACAGCCGCCCCGCCTTCCAGCGCGCACTCGAACGCGGCGGCCCTTATGAACTGCTGAAATAATCAGGCGCTGACATTTCTGGAGAGTAAAATCATGTTCAATGATAAACACCTCTACAGAAAGGTCTGCCATGTCCAAGCGTATCGCCCTGCTTGCTGTTGTTGCCGCACTCTCCACCGGGTGCGCGATTAATCAGAAGGTCAAGCCAGCCGAACGGTTTGCCGACAAGAAGATATGCATCATCAGCAACCCGGCGGTGCGTGACGGCTTCATGGTGTCCTTCAAACAGGCACTGGAGACCAAAGGTTATGTGGCGCAACCTTTGCCTGCTACGGCCTCCATCGTTGATTGCCAGGTCACATCCACCTACACCGCCAACTGGCGCTGGGACCTGGCGATGTATATGTCATATGCTGACATCAAGGTCTACAACGGCGGCAAGGTGATCGGCGAAGCCAACTATGACGCCACGCGCGGCGGCATGAACACCGGAAAATTCATCGACGCCGACAAAAAAATCCGCGAACTGGTCGACCAGCTCTTCCCCGGTGGTGCAGGCTTGTAGCGGCAGTGGCGGCGTGCTCGGGTAGAATGACGGCTTGAACAAGCCCGGATGATGTTGAACATGGGTAGACTCCTTGCCATTGACGGCCTCAATATTGTGCGCCGTGTTTATGAAGCCAGCCCCGAACCTGATAGCGCGGAAAAGGCCGATATCGCGCTGCGCCATGCGCTGTCCTCTTTCCGCACGCTGGTCAACGACCACGCGCCCACCCACTTGCTGCCGGCCTTCGATTTCGGCGGCCGCACCTGGCGCCACGATTTATACGGCGGCTACCGCGAAGGCCGCGCGCCGATGCCGTCGCCGTTGCGCGATGCGCTGCCGGCTTTCTACGACAAGCTGCGCGGCTTCGGCATGCATGTGGTGTCGCTGCCCGAAGTGGAAGCCGACGACGTGATCGGCACCGTGGTGCTGCGCTGGCTGGCCGAAGGACGCGGCGACGCCACCATCGCCAGCACCGACAAGGACCTGCATTGCCTGATCGGCCAGGGCGCGCGGGTGTGGGATCACTTCAAGTCGGAATGGCACGACCATGCCTGGGTTGAGAAGAAATGGGGCGTGACTGCCGACCAGTTGCCCGACCTGCTGGCGCTGATGGGCGATGTGACCGATTCGATTCCCGGCGTGTCGAAAGTGGGCGTGAAAACCGCCGCCAAACTGTTGCGTACATACGGCAATCTGGACGCCATCATGGCCGGCGCCGGGATTCTGAAAGATACCTTGGGGGAAACACTACGAAAAGAACGTGAAATGCTGTATCTTTCTCGACAACTGGTACAGTTAAAGACGGATGTCAGGGTTGGCGTCACGTGGAATATGCTGGCCTGGTCCCACTAATAACAAGGTTTGCAAGATGTTAAAAGCAGTCATTATCGACCCTAGCGCCGTCGCGCGCGGCCTGCTCAACACCGTGCTGCTGGACGGCGGCTATGATGTGGTCGGCGCTACCCACACCTGCGCCAGCGCCATGGTGCAGCTGATCAAACACCACCCGCACATCGTCTGCATCGCCAATGAGCAGATGCTGACCGAGCAGGAGGCGATCCGCGAAATCCGCGCCAAGTGGCCGAAGACGCTGATCTTCATGGTCTCCAGCGAACTGGACGCCGCCACCATCCAGGCGGCGCACGCGATGGGCGTCAGCGGTTTCATCGTCAAGCCATTCAAGGCCGACACGGTGCTGAATACGATACGCAATGTGGTGATCGCCATGGTCAAGCGCCAGCGCGCGGCGCTGGCCAAGGCGGAAGCGGAAGCTGCTGGTGAAGCGCCACCGGCAGAGCCAGGCGGCGAGCCCGCCGCCGGCTAGTACTATGAGGCGGCGAAGGTCGAGCTATCGATAATGCCGCCGCCCAGGCAAACTTCGCCGTCATACAGTACGGCCGACTGGCCTGGCGTGACTGCCCACTGGGCATCCATGAATTTCAGTGCGAAGTCGGACGCGCCGTCCGGTGCGATTTCGCACGCCACGTCGGCCTGGCGATAGCGGGTCTTGGCCGCCATCGCACGCGCCTCTGGCGGCACGCCGGCGATCCAGCTGGCCTGATCGGCGCGCAGCGTCGATGACAGCAGCCATGGGTGATCGTGACCCTGCACGATGTACAGCACGTTGTTGGCCACATCCTTCTTGGCCACATACCAGGCGTCACTGGAGCCGTCGGCGTTCTGGTAGGTTTTCACGCCGCCGACGCCGATGCCCTTGCGCTGGCCCAGCGTGTAGAACGACAGGCCGACGTGTTCGCCGACCACGGTGCCGTCCGGCGTCATCATCGGGCCCGGCTTATACGACAGATAGCGGTTCAGAAACTCGCGGAACGGGCGCTCGCCGATAAAGCAGATGCCGGTGGAATCCTTCTTGGCCGCGTTCGGCAACTTCAGCTTCTCGGCAATCTTGCGCACTTCGGTTTTGGGGATCTCGCCCAGCGGGAACAGCGTTTTCGACAGCTGCGCCTGGTTCAGGCGGTGCAGGAAGTAGCTCTGGTCCTTGGTGTGATCGACCGCCTTCAGCAGCTCGGCCTTGCCGTTGTGCTGGCGCACGCGCGCATAGTGGCCGGTGGCGATCAGGTCCGCACCCAGCGTCATTGCGTGGTCGAGGAAGGCCTTGAATTTGATTTCGGCGTTGCACAGCACGTCCGGATTCGGCGTACGGCCGGCCTGGTATTCGCGCAGGAAATCGGCGAACACGCGGTCCTTGTATTCGCTGGCGAAGTTGACCGCTTCGATGTCCACGCCGACCACATCGGCCACCGAGGCGGCGTCGATCCAGTCCTGGCGGGTGGAGCAGTATTCGGAGTCGTCATCGTCTTCCCAGTTCTTCATGAACAGGCCGACCACGTCGTAGCCCTGTTCTTTCAGCAGCCATGCCGAAACCGAGGAATCCACCCCGCCCGACATGCCGATCACGACCCGCTTCTTACTCATTATTACTTATCCATTCGCAGTGCTAAGCGCTTCCCGATAAACGGAAGCGTGTGTTTGTACCAGTTCCAGCGGCGCCCGTTGGCCCGCCAGGTATTCGTCCACGCATTGCAGCACGGTCGGGCTGCGGTGACGGTCGGCGCAGGCCGCCAGTTCGTCGCGCGTCAGCCACATGGTGCGCAAAATGCCTTCATCCAGAGGACGGTCATGCTTCTCGCCGGGATAGCCGCAGAACGTGAAGCGCAGATAGGTCACTTCCTCGCCGGTGCGGTTGGAGGTGTAGCGCGCCATATACATGCCGACCAGCGCGGTCGGCGTGAAATCGTAGGCGGTTTCCTCCAGCGTTTCACGGACGACAGCCTGCTGCAACGATTCATACGGGTCGAGATGACCGGCAGGCTGGTTGATGCGGATGCCATCGCTGGTTTCTTCTTCGATCAGCAAGAACTTGCCATCTTTTTCGACGATGGCGGCAACAGTAACAGAGGGTTTCCAGATACGCGGCATGAGTCATCCTTGAAAGAGCCGATATTTTAGCTTGTTCCGGGCTTTTGGTTTGCGCTGGAACAAATTTACAGGGTAATTAATGACAAATAGTAATACTTGAAGTGATGAAAATGTTGGCTATCCATAAATAAGTAATAAGTATCATGGTCCAAAAAACCATGATAGATTGTAGTCAGTTTATTAATCATTTGGAGGCACCATGAGAATAAGCATACCGGCCGAGACACGGCCGGGGGAGACACGGGTTGCAGCCACGCCGGAGACCGTCAAGAAGTTGGCCGCCAAGCACCAGATTCTGGTGCAGTCCGGCGCCGGCGTTTCCGCCTCCGTCACCGATGACGCATATGTTGCGGCAGGGGCACAGATTGTGCCGGCCAGCGAGGCGTGGTCGGCCGACGTGATCCTCAAAGTGCGTGCCCCCAATCCAGATGAGCGAGCGCAGATCAAGCCGGGTACGGTGCTGATCGGCATGCTCAATCCCTTTGATGCGGACAACAACGCGGCCATGGCGTCGGCCGGCTTGCAGGCGTTCGCGCTGGAGGCCGTGCCGCGCATCACGCGCGCGCAGTCGATGGACGTGCTGTCGTCGCAGGCGAATATCGCCGGCTACAAGGCGGTGATGGTGGCGGCCAATACCTACCAGCGCTTCATGCCGATGCTGATGACGGCGGCCGGCACGGTGAAGGCGGCGCGGGTGCTGATCATGGGCGTCGGCGTGGCTGGCCTGCAGGCGATTGCCACCGCCAAGCGCCTGGGCGCGGTGATCGAGGCGTCCGACGTGCGGCCGCCGGTGAAAGAGCAGGTGGAGTCGCTGGGCGCCAAGTTCATCGACGTGCCTTATCTGACCGACGAAGAGAAAGAGATCGCGCAGGGCACAGGCGGCTACGCGCGTCCGATGCCGGCCGACTGGATGCGCCGTCAGGCCGAGCTGGTGCACGAACGCGCCAAGCTGGCCGACATCATCATCACCACCGCGCTGATACCGGGCCGTCCGGCGCCGGTGCTGATTTCCGAAGAGACGGTGAAGGCGATGAGGCCCGGCTCGGTGATTGTCGACCTGGCGGTATCGCAGGGCGGCAACTGCCCGCTGTCGGAGCTGAATAAAACCGTAGTCAAGCATGGCGTGCATATCGTCGGCGAGCCGGACCTGGCGACGCATGTGGCGGCCGATGCATCGGCGCTGTACGCGCGCAATGTGCTGGATTTCCTCAAACTGATCATCGACAAGGAAGACAAATTAGTCATTGATCGCGAGGACGAGATCATCAAGGCCACGCTGCTGTGCGCCGGCGGCGAACTGCTGCGCAAATAAGGAGAGCGATATGGAAATCAGCCACACCATCATTAATCTGATTATTTTTGTCCTGGCCATCTACGTCGGCTATCACGTCGTCTGGACCGTGACGCCAGCTTTGCATACGCCGCTGATGGCCGTGACCAATGCGGTATCAGCCATCATCATCGTCGGCGCCATGCTGGCGGCGGCGCTGACCGAGGGACTGGTTGGACAGGTCGCCGGCACGGTCGCGGTGGCGCTGGCCGCCGTCAATGTGTTCGGCGGTTTCCTGGTCACGCAGCGGATGCTGGAGATGTTCAAGAAGAAAGAACCGAAGGCCAAGCAAGGAGATAAGCAATGAACTTCATCTCCATGAACCTGGTGACGATGATGTATCTCATCGCATCGGTGTGCTTTATCCAGGCGCTGAAAGGCTTGTCATCGCCAGGCACCGCGCGTGCGGGTAATGCGTTTGGCATGACCGGCATGGCGATCGCGTTTGTGACGACGATTGCGCTGATCCTCAAGTTGCAGGCGGAGGCGGCGGCTGCCGCAGCGGCTGGCACTGGCGGCGGCATGGGCCTGGGACTGGTGGCGATTGGTGTGATCGTTGGCGGCGGCATCGGCGCGGTGCTGGCGAAGAAGGTCGAGATGACCAAGATGCCGGAACTGGTGGCGGCGATGCACTCGCTGATTGGTCTGGCGGCAGTGTGTATCGCGGTGGCGGCGGTGTCGGAGCCGCATGCGTTTGGCATTGCGGCGGTGGGCGAGGCGCTGCCGACCGGGAACCGCATCGAGCTGTTTATCGGCACCTTTGTTGGCGCGATTACTTTTTCCGGTTCGGTGATCGCGTTTGGCAAGCTGTCGGGCAAGTACAAGTTCCGGCTGTTCCAGGGCGCGCCGGTCAGTTTCGCCGGTCAGCATCTGCTGAACCTGATCCTGGCGATTGTGATGGTGGGACTGGGCCTGGTGTTTGTGGCGGCTGGCGGCGTGGAGCCGGCGTGGACGCCGTTCCTGGCCATGACTGCGATTGCGTTTGTGCTGGGGGTGCTGATCATCATCCCGATTGGCGGCGCCGATATGCCGGTGGTGGTGTCGATGCTGAATTCCTACTCCGGCTGGGCGGCGGCGGGGATTGGCTTCTCGCTCAATAATTCGATGCTGATTATCGCCGGCTCGCTGGTGGGATCGTCGGGCGCCATCCTGTCGTACATCATGTGCAAGGCGATGAATAGGTCGTTCTTCAATGTGATCCTGGGCGGCTTTGGCGGTGCACCGGCGGAGGCCGGGGCTGGCGGCGCGAAGGAACAGCGTCCGGTCAAGGCTGGTTCGGCGGATGATGCGTCGTTCATCATGGCGAATGCGGAGAGTGTGATTATCGTGCCGGGCTATGGCCTGGCGGTGGCGCGCGCGCAGCACTCGCTGAAGGAGCTGGTGGAGAAGCTGACGCACAAGGGCGTGACGGTGAAGTATGCGATTCACCCGGTAGCGGGACGTATGCCGGGGCATATGAATGTGCTGCTGGCGGAGGCCGAGGTACCGTACGATCAGGTGTTTGAGATGGAGGATATCAATGGCGAGTTCGGGCAGACTGACGTGGTGCTGATCCTGGGCGCCAATGACGTGGTGAACCCTGCCGCCAAGGACCCGAAGTCACCGATTGCCGGCATGCCGATCCTGGAGGCGTACAAGGCCAAGAGCATCATCGTCAACAAGCGTTCGATGGCTTCCGGCTATGCTGGTTTGGACAATGAGCTGTTCTACCAGGCTAACACCATGATGGTCTTCGGTGATGCCAAGAAGGTCATCGAAGATATGGTGAAGGCGGTAGAGTAAGGCTTCAGCGGCGGCCGTACATCATGAGTTCTGCCAGGATGCTGCGGGCCGGAGCTACCATGTCGATCGCGGCCAGCGATAGACCGAGTAGCGCCTGGGCCGGGGTGTCGTTGGCGAAGATGCGGGCCATGGTGTCGGTCACGCGCACGGTGGTGCTGCGGTCGCGCTGGCGCAGTGCGGTGTATTGCGCCAGCTTTTCCGGTGTGGCGCCTTGCGCCAGCAGGCGCGCCAGCACGGTGACATCGCGCAGGCCGAGATTCAGGCCCTGGCCTGCGACCGGGTGCAGCGTTTGTGCCGCATTGCCGATGGCGACGGTACGCGCGGTGCTGTGCGCGGCGGCGTTCAATCCCAGCGGGAAGCCGAGGCGCGGCGTGGCGCGCGTGAAGTTGCCGACGCGGTCGCCGAAGGCTTTACCCAACGCGGCCAGGAAGTCGGCGTCGTTCAGTGCCAGCAGCGTACCGGCGTTTTCCGGACGCACGCACCACACCAGTGAATACTCATCATCCTGCGGCAGCAGCGCCAGCGGGCCTTGTTCGGTAAAGCGTTCGTACGCGCGGTGCGGCGGCGGGGTACTGCTGCGCACTTGCGCGATGATGGCGGTCTGCTGGTAGTCGCGGTTGGTGCTGCGCACCTGCTGTTCGTTGAACAGGCCACCTTCAGCTTGCACCACGATGGCGGCGCGCACGGTTTGCGCTTCGCCGTTGGCGTCGATAGTCAGCGTGACGGCGTTGCCTTCTTCATCCAGCGCGATCACGCGGGCCGGACGCAGCGAGGTGATGCCGGCTTGTTCGCACACAGCGCCCAGCGCGGTGACGATGTCGCCGTAGCGGGTGACGTAGCCCAGTGCCGGCAGGTCGTAATCCTTGCGGTCGATCAGGCTGCGGCCGAACTGGCCACGGCGCGAGACGTGGATCTGTTCGATGGCGGTGACCGCGGTTGACCAGGCGTTGATCTCTTCGAGTATCTGCCGGCTGCCCCATGAAAGCGCCAGCGAGCGCGGGTCGTTGCTGGCCTGGGCCAGCGTTTTGGCGTCGATCAGCGCGATGCGGCTGGCGGCCACGCCGCGCTTGACCAGCAACGCGGCCAGCGCCATGCCGGCCGGTCCCGCGCCGCAGATGGCGATATCGTAAATAGGTTCACTCATGGTTGCTGCATCAGTTGTTCGATTTCGGCGACCGTTTTGGGTGCGGCGGCGCTGAGGATGGTATGGCCGTCGGCCGTCACCAGTACGTCGTCTTCGATGCGGATGCCGATGTTCCAGTATTCTTCCGGCACGCCTTCGGCAGGCCGCACGTAAATACCCGGCTCCACCGTCACCACCATGCCGGCTTGCAGTGCGCGTGATGGTTTGTCGGCTTGCGTCACGTCGCGGTACTGGCCAACGTCGTGCACGTCCATGCCTAGCCAGTGGCCGGTGCCGTGCATGTAGAACTGCGTGTAGCGCTTGTCGGCGATGATGTCGTCCAGTGTGCCTTGCAGCAGGCCCAGATCCAGCATGCCTTGCGCCAGCACGCGTACCGCCGCTTCGTGCGCGCCGGAGTAGGGCAGGCCGGGTACGATGGCGTCCAGCGCAGCGGCTTGTGCGGCCAGCACCAGTTCATACAGGCGCTTCTGAGGTTCGCTGAATTTGCCGTTGACCGGGAAGGTGCGGGTGATGTCGGAGGCATAGCCATCCAGCTCGCAGCCTGCATCGATCAGCACCAGGTCGCCGTCGCGCGATTGCGCGTTGTTGGCGCTGTAGTGCAGCACGCAGGCATTCGCGCCAGCGGCGACGATGGAGTTGTAGGCTGGCGCTTGTGCGCCGTTGCGGCGGAATTCGTACAGCAGCTCCGCTTCCAGTGCGTATTCGTAGACGCCGGCGCGGGCGGCTCGCATGGCGCGGATGTGGGCTGCGGCCGAGATGCTGGCGGCGCGCTGCATGATGGCTTGCTCGTGTTCGTCCTTCAGCAGGCGCATCTCGTCCAGCAGCGGCAGCAGGTCGGCCATCACCGTGGGCGCGGTGACGCCGGTGCGGGATTTGGCGCGCACGGCCGACAGCCAGCCGGCCACGCGTGCATCCAGCGCGCTGCCCAGCGGGTAGTACAGTGAAGGCGCGTTGGACAGCAGCTTGGCCATTTCGTCGTCCAGCGTGTCGATGGCGTGGGCTTCGTCGAAACCGAAGGCTGTGCACGCGGCGTCAGGGCCGTGGCGGAAGCCTTCCCAGATCTCACGCTCCACATTTTTCTGGCGGCAGAACAGGATGGAACGTGCCGGCGCATCGCCGGCGGCGGCCACCAGCACCACGGTGGCTTCCGGCTCGGTGAAGCCGGTCAGGTAGTAGAAGTAGCTGTCGTGGCGATACAGGTATTCGCTGTCGGCGTTGCGTGTGACTTCGGGCGCGGTCGGCAGCACCGCCACCGCGCCTGGCGTCATTTGCGCCAGCAGACGCGCGCGCCGGATCGCGTAGGGCGTGCTCACTGCACGCCCTTGCCGGCGGGCGCCAGCGCGGCCAGCGGTGCGTTCAGCAGGTCTAGCTGCGTCACGGTGCCGACGTTGTGCCATTCGCCTTCGTAGACTTCGCCGCCAACCTGTTTCTTGTCGGCGTATTCGCGGATCAGCGGGCCAAGCTTGGCGTATTCGCCGGCCGCGATGCGGTCGAACATCTCCATGCGGTACACGCCGATATTTCCGAAGGTCCATTTCGGCGCGCCGTCATTGGTCAGCGTGTACATATTCATGCCGAAATCGCCGTCCGGATGCCAGTCGGGATTCGGCACCATGTACAGCCAGCAGATGTCGCGCTTGTCGGCCGGGTAGGGATTGCCCCACATATCCTTGTCGTGAAGGACGTCCTTGACCTGCTCAAAGTCGAAGTAGGGCGTGTAGATATCGCCCGAAATCGCCACAAACGGTTCGTCGCCCAGCAGCTGGCGCGCCTGCGCGATGCCGCCGGCGGTTTCCAGCGCCTTTTCCTCGTGCGAGTACAGCAGCCTGGCGCCGAACTGGCTGCCATCGCCCAGCGTCGCCTCAATCTGTTCACCTAGATGGGCGTGATTGATGACGATCTCGGTAATCCCGGCTTTCACCAGATTGAGGATGTGCCAGACGATCAGCGGCCGGCCGCGCACTTTCAGCAGCGGCTTGGGCGTGGTGTCGGTCAGAGGGCGCATGCGCTCGCCGCGGCCGGCGGCGAAAATCATCGCTTTCATGCGCGCGTCCTCAGAAGGTGTAGCCGACTTGCGGCTTGGTGTCTTCCAGCAGGTCCAGCAGCTTGATCAGCGGTTTCAGATCCTTGTAGCGGCCGGCCGTTTTGCGCACGTATTCCATTACGGTCGGCAGGTCGTCCAGGTACTGTGATTTGCCGTCGCGGTAATTGAGGCGGCAGAACAGGCCGAGGATCTTCAGGTGGCGTTGCAGTGCCATGTATTCGAAGTCCTTGTAGAAGGCGTCGATATCGGCGTTGACCGGCAGACCCAGCGACTTGGCGTGCTGCCAGTAGCGGATCGCCCAGTCCAGCACCAGTTCTTCGTCCCACTGCACATAGGCGTCGCGCAGCAGCGAGGCCAGGTCGTAGGTCATCGGGCCGTACAGCGCGTCCTGGAAGTCCAGCACGCCCGGATTGTTGGCGTCAACCACCATCAGGTTGCGCGAGTGGAAATCGCGGTGCACGAACACCTGCGCCTGCGCGGTGACATTGGCCAGGATGGCGTCGAACACGCCTTGCAGCTCGGCTGCCTGTTTTTCAGTCAGCGTGGCGTTCAGGTGTTTGCCGATGTACCACTCGGGGAACAGCTTCATTTCGCGCAGCAGGAAGGCGCGGTCGTATTCCGGCAGCACGTCCGGGCGGCTGGTGATCTGGAACTTGACCAGCGCTTCCAGTGCTTCGGCGTACATGGTCGAGGCGTTGTCGTGGGTCAGCGCCGACAAATACATGGTGGTGCCCAGGTCGGACAGCAGCATCAGGCCGGCTTCGTAGTCGGTGGCGACGATGCGCGGCGCGGTGATGCCGGCGTGCGTGAGCATTTCGGCAACTTTGACGAAGCCCAGCACGTTTTCGCGCTCCGGCGGCGCATCCATGGCGATCAGGGTCTGGCCCAGAGCAGCTTGCTGTTCAGGCAAGACATTCAGGCGGAAATAGCGGCGGAAGCTGGCGTCCGCCGAGGCGGGGCGGATGCTGTCCACATCCACCACGTTCAGGCCACGCAGCCAATCGACCAGCAGTTGCAGACGTGTATCGGAAGTTAAATTCTGTAATAAAGACATTGAAGCATGCCGAGGAAACCGGCGTCAGGTGAAGATTCCCATATAATAAGGGATTCAAATTAAAAAATCGCCTTTCATGGTGCTTGGCCACTTCTTTTCATGACCCGCATGCCCAAATTGCAGCGCTTGGCGTATGCCCTGTCCGCTATCTTTACTGTGTCGGCGTTGCCTTCTCACGCCTATGCGCAAACGACGCACAAGCAGCAGCGTGCGCCGCGCGTGGAAGACGCCAACGCCCCCACCGTCGTCCAGGCCGAGGATATCAGCGGCCGTCCCGAACGCGAGATCGTGCTGCAGCGCGATGCCGAGCTGGTCAAGGACAAGACCAAGGTCAAGTCCGATACCGCCTGCTATCGCCAGGTCGAGAACGAGGTCGAAGCGGAAGGCAATGTGAAAATCTGGCGCTTCGGCGACTATTTCACCGGCGATGAGCTGAAGCTGAACATGGATACGGGCAAGGGCTATATGCTCAATCCCACCTACAAGCTGGAAACCAACCAGGCGCAGGGCAAGGCCGAGCGCCTCAATTTCATCAATGAAGACGAAGCCCAGGTCATCAACGGCACTTACAGCACCTGCCAGAGCGTGACGCCGGACTGGTATCTGCGCTCCGATACGCTAAACCTGGATTCCGGCCGCGACGTCGGCACCGCCGGCAAGACGCTGATTTATTTCAAGGACGTGCCCATCATCGGCACGCCGGCGCTGTCGTTCTCGCTGTCGGGCGCGCGCCGCTCCGGCTGGCTGTCGCCGACGCCGGGCTTCGGCTCAAAGAATGGTCCCGAGCTGGTGGTGCCGTATTACTTCAATATCGCACCCAACCGCGACCTGACGCTGTACCCGAAACTGATCGGCAATCGCGGCCTGCAAGTTGGCGCGCTGGGCCGCTACCTGGGCGAGACTGACGGCGGCCTGTACAAGGGCGAGACCTATCTTGAATACCTGCCGCGCGACCGCGCCTATGCCGCCGCCAACCCGGACGAACATAGCGACCGCTGGATGGTGCGCTCGACCCACGCGCAAGACATCACGCCGGAATGGGCGTACAGCTGGAGTTTCCGCGCCGCATCGGACAACAACTATCCGAATGATTTCTCCAAGACGGTGTCCAGCTCGACCGAGCGTCAGCTGCTGCGCGAGCTGCGCACCGATTACGTCGGCAGCTTCTGGACGCTGACTGCACGCGTGCAGAAATACCAGGTGCTGCAAGATCCGGAATCGATCACCGATCCGTCGCTGACCGTGACCCGCCCGTATGACCGTTTGCCGGCGGTGAACTTCCACGCCGCGCAGTATGACGTGGCTGGCGGTTTCGATTGGGCTTTCGATTCCGAGCTGACCCGCTTCTACCATCCGACGCTGATCAATGGCACCCGCCTGGTGGCGATACCGCAAGTCAGCTATCCGATCATCGGGCCAAGCTACTTCATCACGCCTAAGCTGATGGTCAATATGGCCAGCTACAGCATGGATGCATACGGCACGCAGCCATCGGAGAACCTGTCGCGCACGGTGCCAACCTTCTCGCTGGACTCCGGCCTGGTGTTCGAGCGCGACGTAAGCTGGCGCGGCAAGCAGATGACGCAGACGCTGGAGCCACGGCTGTTCTACGTGAACACGCCGTACCGCGACCAGAGCCGCTTCCCGACCTTCGATACCGACGCGGCCACCTTCAACTTCAGCCAGATTTTCAGCGAAAACCGCTTCGTCGGGTCTGACCGTATCGGCGACGCCAACCAGCTGACGGCTGCGCTGACCTCGCGCTTCCTCGACGCCAATGGCGCCGAGATGCTGCGCCTGGCGTTTGGCCAGCGGTTCTATTTCCGTGACCAGCAGGTGCAGCTGAATTCGGCCACGCCGGTGGTGGACTCGCGCTCCGACATCCTGCTGGCCGCATCCGGCCGCATTTCGGAAACCTGGGCCTTCGACAGCGCCGTGCAGTACAACCAGAGTACCAGCAATGTGGTCTCGCAAAGCTATACCGTGCAGTGGATACCGGGCGCCAAGAAGGTGCTGAACCTGGGGTACCGCTATCTGCGCAACAGCTTCAAGAACGTCGAGATGTCGAGCCAGTGGCCGATCTTCCAGCGCTGGTATGGCGTGGGCCGCATCAGTTATTCGATGCAGGACAAGAAAATCCTGGAAAGCCTGGTCGGCCTGGAGTACAACGCCGACTGCTGGGTGTTCCGCACCGGCGCGCAGCGTTTCGTGACCACCTCGACCAAGCAGTCGACCCAGATCTTCTTCCAGCTGGAACTGAACGGCCTGTCGCACCTGGGTGTCGGCAGCCCCTTGGAAGCGATGAAGAACAGTATTCCGGGCTATCAACGCCTGAATGAGGGCTATGGCCGCTAACTCCATGTACACTTGGCGTCCGCCGCGCATTTCGTGTCGCGGCGCCTGTTGACTTTTTATACACCTTTGAGCGTTCTTCTACCATGCGTAATGCCAGTAAGTACCAGATGAAAGTCCTCGCAGTCCTGTTGTGCACGGCCGCGCTCAGCGGTTGTAGCCTGTTCTCGTCGAAGAAAAAAGAGGAGCCTGCACCTGCTGCGGCTGCTGCGGCTGCCGCGCCTGCCGCTAGCGCCGCCGTGCCGGCCGCTGCGCCCGCCGCCAAGAAAGACAGCAGCGGTGGTTTCCTGCCGCCTGGTTCGTCGGGCAACGTCGAGATCGACTCGATCGTGGTGGTGGTCAATGACGACGTGATTACCCAGCGCGAACTGTCCAACCGCATCAAGACCGTCAGCGCGCGCATGAAAGCGCAGAACGTGCAGATGCCGGACCCTGCCGACCTGCGCCGCCAGCTGCTGGAGCGCATGATCGTCGAGCGCTCGCAGCTGCAACTGGCCAAGGAAATGGGCGTGCGCGTGGACGACCTGCAACTGGACCGCGCCATTGCCCGTATCGCCGAGGCGCAGAAGATGAACATCCAGCAGCTGCGCGACCAGATGGAAAAGGATGGCACGCCATACGCCTCCTTCCGCGAAGAAATCCGTGAAGAAATCATCATGCAGCGCCTGCGCGAGCATGAAGTCGACGGCAAGATCCAGATTTCCGATGCCGAGGTGGACAGCTTTATCGCCGCTGAAAAAGCCGCCGCCGCCGAGCAGTTCGAAATCAATATCTCGCAGATCATGGTACGTATTCCGGACAATGCCTCGGCCGAGGTGATTGCCCAGCGCCGCGCGCGCGCCGAGGAAGTGATGCGCCAGCTGCGCACCGGCGCCGACTTCGCCAAGATGGCCGCCACCTACTCAGACGCCAGCGATGCACTGCAAGGCGGCTCGGTCGGCTGGCGCCAGCCTGAGCGCCTGCCGCCGGTGTTCGCCGAAGCGCTGGTCAAGCTGAAGCCGGGCCAGGTCACGCCGATCATCAAGAGTACCAGCGCCTTCCACATCCTGAAGGCGGTCGACCGCCGCAGCATGGCCGAAGCGCAAGCCGTGGCCTCGGTGCAGCAGACCCATGCCCGCCACATCCTGATCAAGATCACGCCGACCATGAGCGCGGCGGACGCCAAGCGCAAGCTGCTGGAACTGAAAGAGCGCCTGGACAATCAGGCCGCCAAGTTTGAAGATTTGGCACGCCTGGTGTCCAATGACAGTTCCGCTTCCAAGGGAGGCGACCTGGGCTGGCTGTCCCCTGGCGACGCCATGCCGGAATTCGAGGCGGCGATGAATGCGCTGAAGATCGGCGAAGTCAGCGAGCCGGTGGAAACCAGCTTCGGTGTGCACTTGATCGAAGTGATGGAGCGCAAGACCGACGACGTGTCCAAGGAGCGCGAGCGCAACAATGCGCGCCAGGCGCTGCGCGACCGCAAGCTGGAAGAAGCCACTGAAAGCTGGCAGCGCGAAGTGCGCGACCGTGCCTACGTCGAGTACCGCAACGAAGACGACAAGGCGGCCAACGCCAACGCCAACAAGTAAGCAGAAAGGGGAGCACGCTTGAGCGCCACTTCATCCAAACGGCGCCCGGGAGTGCGCCCCGCTATTGCCGTCACGGTCGGCGAGCCGGCCGGCATCGGCCCGGAAATCTCCATCCGCTCGGCGTGGGCGCGGCGGCACGAAGTCAATTGCGTGCTGCTGGGCGACGCCGCCTTCCTGGCCATGACGGCCGCCGACATCGATCCTGAAATCCGTTTGTCCTCGCTGTCGCTGATGGCGGTGCGCAACGGCGGCCTGCCGCACTTTGGCGCCGACCGCATCACGGTGATCGATGTGCCGCTCGGCGCGCATGTGGTTCCCGGCAAGCTGGACAAGGAAAACGGCCGTGCCGTGCTGGACACGCTGGACGCCGCCATCGAAGGCGTGCAGGCCGGCTGGTTCGAGGCGGTGGTCACTGCGCCGCTGCAAAAGAGCACCATCAACGATGCCGGCGTGAAGTTTTCCGGCCATACCGAATATTTTGCCGACCAGACCGCAACGCCGCAGGTGGTGATGATGCTGGCCGGCCCGCAGCAGCTCAGCGGCGAACTGCATGGCGCGCCGCTGCGCGTGGCGCTGGCCACCACCCATCTGCCGCTGAAGGATGTGGCGGGGGCGCTGAGCCAGGACGGCCTGGCGCGCATTCTGGACATCATTCACGCCGATCTGCAGCACAAGTTCGGCATCGCCCAGCCACGCATCCTGGTGTGCGGCCTGAACCCGCATGCGGGCGAGGGCGGCTACCTGGGCCGCGAGGAAATCGAGATCATCGCGCCGGCCATCGCGGCGGCGCAGGCGCGCGGCATCGCTGCCGCCGGCCCGTATCCGGCCGACACGCTGTTCCAGCCGAAATACCTGCGGGACGCCGACTGCGTGCTGGCCATGTACCACGACCAGGGCTTGCCGGTGCTGAAGTACGCCACCTTCGGCAACGGCGTCAACATCACGCTGGGTCTGCCGCTGATACGCACGTCGGTAGACCACGGCACGGCGCTGGACCTGGCCGCGCAAGGCCTGGGCAAGGCCGACTGCGGCAGCATGGAACAGGCGATCAGCACCGCCTTATTGATGGCAAACGCCGTCAACGCTTAATTATTGGACAATAAAAACATGAAACACGTAGCCCGCAAACGCTTCGGCCAGAACTTCCTGCAAGACCAGCATGTACTGGGCAGCATCACCGACTCGATCGATCCGCAGCCGGACGACGCCATGGTGGAAATCGGCCCCGGCCTGGCCGCCATGACCGATCAGCTGCTGCGCTCGCTGAAGCACATGCATGTGGTCGAACTGGACCGCGACCTGGTGACGCGGCTGGAGAAAGCCTATCCGCGCAACAAGCTGAGCGTGCACTCCGGCGACGCGCTGAAGTTCGATTTCGCCAGCATCCCGGTGCCGGAAGGGCAGAAGCTGCGCATCGTCGGCAACCTGCCGTACAACATCTCCAGCCCGCTGCTATTCCACCTGGCGACGTTTGCGCCACTGGTGCAGGACCAGCACTTCATGCTGCAAAAAGAGGTGGTGGAGCGCATGGTGGCCGAGCCGGGCAGCAAGGTGTATGGCCGCCTGTCGGTGATGCTGCAATGGCGCTACGATATGTCGCTGCTGTTTGTCGTGCCGCCGGAAGCCTTCGATCCGCCGCCGAAGGTGGATTCGGCCATCGTCCGCATGATTCCGGTCGCCCAGCCGCTGGCCTGCGATGGCCCGACGCTGGAAGCGGTGGTGCAGAAGGCGTTTTCGCAGCGCCGTAAAGTGATACGCAATTGCCTGTCCGGCATGTTCACCGAAGAACAGATCATCGCCGCCGGCATTAACCCGACCGACCGTCCGGAAGCCGTCGGCCTGGCACAGTACGTGGCGCTGGCGAATCTGCTGAAGTAAAAAAAAGCCCGCTATTGAGCGGGCTTGAAATCCATTTCCTTTGCAAGAAGTGGAGGAGACAGATGCAGTATGCTGCGTTGCGATATATAACGCTACTTTATTTTCCGAATATCAATTATTTCGATTTCGGATATCTCCTCCCCACCTTCCTTATTTCGGTACGCAGGTCACCAGAATGTTGCTGACCGCGACTTCGTGCATGACGCCGGTGCCGTTCGCGACGGTGCAGCTCAGGCCGTTATCCGATGGCACTGCGGTAACGCCATAGGACTGGCCGTCCGCAACCGTGCCGATGACGAAGTCCACGGCGCCGTTGGTGGCGCTGGCGCTGCTGATGGTGGCCGTGCCGCTGGAACCGTTGATCAGCGTGATGGTGCGTGCGGTGCCGTCGGCTGCCGCAGTCAGGCCGGTGATCTGGCCGCCCAGGTTGTAGGCGTTTTGCTGGCACGACAGCTGCAGCGTGATTTCCACGTTGTAGCCGGCCGAACCGACGTTGGCGGTGTCCCAGCCGCAGGTCATGTGGGCTGGCTGGGCTTTGATGGCCACCGTGTACATGGTGCCGTAGTCGATCTGCTTGCTGAAGGCGAAGCTGGTGGCGCCCACTGGCAGGCTCAGGTCATCGCCGCCGTTATTGGTCAGCACCAGGCCGCTGTTGGTCAGGTTGAGGACGTTACCTTTTACCGTGTATTGCTGCTTGCCGCCGCAACCGGCCAGCGTGGCCAGCATGGTCAGCGCCGCGACGGCGCTTACAAACGAAAATTTCATGTATTTCTCCAAAGATTAAACGGTGGCGGCTTATTTGTTGACGCAGTTCACGATCAGGCCCAGCTGATCCGCTTCCGGCATGGTGCCTGGATTCAGCGCCGGGTCGATGGTGCAGGTCTGGTTGCTAGGCTGGGTCAGGATGGTCGCGCCGTACAGCGCCTTGTTGGCTACCTTGGTCGGGAAAGTGAAGCTCACGTTGGCGCCGGCGGTCGCTGGCGGCAGCACGGCGGTGCTGTCGGAACCATTGGCCAGCACCAGACCGGTGCCGGTCAAGCCTTTGACGGTGCCACCCAGCGTGTACGGATTGGCGGTGCAGCTGATGGCGACGCGATAAACGGTGTAGTAGGAAGCTGTGCCTTTTGCCTCGGTAGAGGTGCAGGTGGCGCCAGGTGGAATGCTATCTACCACCACATCAAATTGCTCATCGGTGGCCAGCAACTTGCCGAACACGAAACTGTTCTGGCCAGGGGAAATGGTCAGGGTCAGCTTGTCGCTGTTGGACTTGTTGCTGAGGACGATGGTGGAATTGGCCGCACCACCGATGTAGGTAACGGTGCCGGACAGCGCCAGGCTGCCATTGCTGCCGCCGCAGGCGCTCAGGATCACACCACACAGCAGGGCTAGGCCCGCACGCAGAAACGAACTTTTCATAGAAACTCTCTCTCCAAAACGAATAGGGCCCGGCAGCACGCACGGGAGGCAGCATATTACACTTGTGCGGCGTATTTTAGTGCATTTGGTAACACGGACTACGCAAATGGATGTAACAGCGTGTGTCCCCGGCCCGGCGCCGGCGCGTACAATAGCCTTGTTTGCCATTCTTTGCCCCGCATCATGACCCCACGCCGCCCGCTAGCCCTGTTGTTTGACCTGGACGACACCCTGTGGCCGATTGCCCCGGTGATCGCCGCCGCCGAGCAGAGCTGGCATGCCTGGCTGGCGCAGCACGCGCCGCGCGTGGCCCAGGCCTTCAGCGTGGCTGAATTGCGGGTGCGGCGTGCGGCGCTGCTGGCGCGCCGGCCGGAGCTGGTCGCCGACCTCTACCAGCTGCGTCGCGAGGCGCTGGCCGAGATTTTTGCCGAAACCGGCGAGGACCCTGCGCATATCGAAGGCTCGATGCAGCATTTCGCCGTCCAGCGCAACCTTGTCGCGCCGTACGCCGATGTGCTGCCGGTGCTGCCGCTATTGCAGGGCATGTTGCGGCTGGGAGTGATCACCAATGGCAACGCCGACCTGGAAGTGATCGGCATGGACCACCATTTTGAATACAAGCTGTCGTCGTCGGTGTTTGGCCGCGCCAAGCCGGACCCAGGGATTTTCCTGGCCGCCTGCGCGGCGATGGGCGTGGCGCCGGAGGATGCGGTCTACGTTGGTGACGATTTGCGGCTGGATGTGCAGGGCGCGCAAGGCGCCGGCCTGCGCGCGGTGTGGATGAACCGTCACGGCGGCAGTGCGCACCTGGACGCCGGCGTCACGCCGGACGCCATTTGCGCCACGTTTGACGAGCTGCTGGCGTGGATACGTGGGCAGATGCCGCAGAGCGGTGCATAATAAGCACAACATTGTTTTTGGCTCACCGATATTTAGTATGCAACTCGACAACCGCGCACAAACCCTGCTCAAGGCCCTGGTAGAACGCTATATCGCCGACGGCCAGCCGGTGGGGTCGCGCGCGCTTTCCAAGATTTCCGGGCTGGAGCTGTCGCCGGCCACCATCCGCAACATCATGGCGGACCTGGAGGAGCTGGGCTATGTCGCCAGCCCGCACACCTCGGCCGGCCGGGTGCCGACGCCGCGCGGCTACCGCATCTTTGTCGACACCTTGCTGACCGTGCAGCATCTGGACGAGCAGGCGGTCGGCGCGCAATTGCGGCTGCAATCGCCGCAGCCACAGAAGATGATCGCCAACGCGGCGCAGATGCTGTCCTCGCTGTCGCAGTTTGCCGGCGTGGTGCTGAGCCCGCGCCGTGAGTCGGTGTTCCAGCAGATCGAATTCCTGCGCCTGGGCGAGAAGCGCATCCTGCTGGTGATCGTTGCGCCCAATGGCGACGTGCAGAACCGCTTGCTGCTGACCGATGTCGATTACAGCCCGGCGCAGCTGGTGCAATCGGCCAATTACATCAACCAGAATTATGGCGGGCTGGCGTTTGATGAAGTCCACGCGCGCCTGCAAAACGAGCTGCGCCAGCTGCGCGACGATATGGGCCGGTTGATGCAGGTGGCGGTGGAGGCTGGCAGCGAGGCGATGAAGGACGACAAGGATGACATGGTCATCGCCGGTGAGCGCAATCTGCTGTCGGTCAGCGATTTGTCGTCGAATATGAGTTCGTTGCGGCAGATGTTCGATATGTTCGAGCAGAAAACCGGCCTGATGCAGCTGCTGGACGTGTCGGCCAAGGCCAGCGGAGTGCAGATTTATATCGGCGGGGAATCCAGCCTGGTGCCGATGGATGAAATGAGCGTGGTGACCGCGCCGTACACGGCCAACGGCAAGATCGTTGGCACGCTGGGGGTGATCGGCCCGACACGGATGGCGTATGAGCGGGTGATACCGATTGTGGATATTAC
The DNA here is from genome assembly GCF_019219065.1 of Duganella sp. sic0402. Classification (GTDB taxonomy): domain Bacteria; phylum Pseudomonadota; class Gammaproteobacteria; order Burkholderiales; family Burkholderiaceae_D; genus Rugamonas. Next base: position 95,487 of record NZ_JAHUWK010000013.1, read on the forward strand.
CGCCAAGCTGCTTTCAAACGCGCTCAGCCATAATTAATTTCCCCCCGGTACGGCGGGATCTGACCCCGTACGGGGAGGAAATCAAGGGCGGTGCGGGCAGGCGGTCTTGGTGCAGTTGCCGTAGATCGCCAGCGCGTGCTCGGCAATCTTGAAGCCGCGCTCCTTGGCGATGGCGTTCTGGCGGTCCTCGATCGCTTCGTCAAAGAATTCCTCGACGCGGCCGCAATCCATGCACACCAGGTGATCATGGTGCGAACCCGCATTCAGCTCGAAGATGGCCTTGCCGGTTTCAAAATGGTTGCGGTTCAGCAGGCCGGCCTGCTCGAACTGGGTCAGCACGCGGTACACGGTGGCCAGGCCCACATCCATATTATCCGCCAGCAGGATCTTGTAGACATCCTCGGCGGTCAGGTGGCGCACTTCACTATTCTGGAAGATATCCAGGATTTTGATGCGTGGCAAAGTGGCTTTGAGGCCGCTGGCCTTCAGATCGGTAGGATTATTACCCATGGTCGTAACTCTTAATGTGGTTGGCGGATAGCTAGGCGTTAGTTTAACGCACTCCGGGGCTGGCCGCACCACCCACGCGTCACCAGATACTTTCCCGTAGTTAATTTACATTTACAAAGTTTTGCACCTGATTTGGCGGATTCTGCCCCATCCCGCGCCGGGTGCTTTATGATATAGCGTTTTTCGGCACTTCCGCTCGATCAGATTGAGGACATTTATGCGCGTCACCCAGGCTTCTTCGCAGTCTTTGTTGCACCGTTTCACTCCTGTCGCAGCCGCAGCGTGCGTTGCGCTGGCGCTGGGCGGCTGCGCGACCAAAACCACGCTGGGCGAGAAAGCCACCGAGGTAAAAGACCACGAACCCACGCTGGACGCCAGCAAGGGTGCGCAGACCACCACCATCACGCGCCTGCAGCGCTTTATGTGGTTCTTCTCGCCGTATCGTCCGGACATCCAGCAGGGCAACTTCGTTTCCGAAGAAATGTTGGCGCAATTGAAAGCCGGCATGACGCAGGACCAGGTCCGCTTCATCTTCGGCACCGCGCTGCTGACCGACCCGTTCCACGGCAACCGCTGGGACTACGCCTTCCGCCTGGCCAAGGGCAATGGCGAAATCACCACCAGCCGCGTGATCGTGTTCTTCGACAAGGACGGCCGTGTCGAGCGCTGGGAAGGCGGCAATCTGCCGACCGAGAAAGAATATATCGCCCGCATCGCCGGCCCGGCCCGCAGCCTGAAGAAAGAGGCGGCCGAGGAAGCCGCGCTGGCCAAGCCGGCGCCGGTCGCACCGCTGCCATCCGGCCCGGACAAGGCCAATGCCGCTCCGGTGGAAGCGACGATCAGCAACGACAAGAAATAACAAGGATTGAGCATGACCCAGATGAACATCGCCATCGCCGGCGCCGGCGGCCGCATGGGCCGCATCCTGATCGAGGCCGTGCAGAGCGCCGGCGACGCCCGCCTGTCGGGTGCGCTGGACCGCGCTGGCTCGGAACAGGCCGACGCCGCCGCCTTCCTCGGCAAGCCGGCCGGCGTGCCGGTGGAGTCGGCCTTCGACAAGGGCCTGGCGGGCGCGCAATACCTGATCGATTTCACCCGTCCGGAAGCGACGCTGGAACACCTGCAATACTGCGCCGAGCATGGCATCAAGCTGGTGATCGGCACCACCGGTTTCGACGACGCCGGCAAGGCCGCCATCGCCGAAGCGGCGAAGAAAACCGCGATCGTGTTCTCGCCGAACTTCTCGGTCGGCGTCAACGTCACCATGAAGCTGCTGGAGCAGGCCGCCAAGGCGCTGTCGACCGGCTATGACATCGAAATCGTCGAAGCCCACCACCGCTTCAAAGTGGATGCGCCGTCCGGCACCGCGCTGAAAATGGGCGAGGTGATCGCCGACGCGCTGGGCCGCGACCTGAAAAAAGACGGCGTGTTCGCGCGCGAAGGCGTGACCGGCGAGCGCGATCCATCGTCGATCGGCTTTGCCACCATTCGTGGCGGCGACATCGTCGGCGACCACACCGTGCTGTTTGCCGGCATCGGCGAGCGCATCGAGATCAGCCACAAATCCAGCAGCCGCGTGACCTACGCGCACGGCGCCATCCGCGCCTGCCGCTACCTGGCCGACAAGCCGACCGGCCTGTTCGACATGTACGACGTGCTGGGCCTGAAAGACAAATGAACCCGGCCGCCAGCCAATTCACCCTGGCCCGTTTCTGGGAGCAGGGCGACGCCATCAGCCACGCGGTAGCGTTGGTGCTGCTGGCGATGTCGCTGGTCAGCTGGTTCTTCATCCTGGCCAAGGCGTTTGCCGCCTGGCGCATCCGCCGCAGCGCGCCGGCGGTGCAGGCGTTCTGGGATGCGCCGTCGCTGCAGGACGGCGTGGCCGGCCTGGCGCTGGCCGATCCCGAAAAGATTTTCCTGCCGCTGGCCGAGCAGGGCGCGGCGCAGCTGAAGGCGGCGAGCAAGCCGTCGCTGGGCGGCGAAATGGACCGCCCGGCGCAAGCCACGCGGGTGCTGCGCGCGGCGATACAGCATTCCACCAACCGTCTCGAAGGCGGCCTGACCATGCTGGCGTCGATCGGCGCCACCGCGCCGTTTGTCGGCCTGCTGGGCACCGTGTGGGGTATCTACCATGCGCTGGCCAATGTGTCCTCGCATGGCACGGTGCAGATCGATAAAGTGGCCGGCCCGGTGGGCGAGGCGCTGGTGATGACCGCCATCGGCCTGACCGTGGCGATACCGGCGGTGCTGGCCTACAATGCGTTCAACCGCGTCAACCGCCTGACCCTGGCCGAGCTGGATGCGTTTGCGCACGACCTGCACGCGTATCTGAGCAAGTAACAGCATGGCCTTCGGCGCATTCAACCACCACCGCAATCCCGGCCCGATGGCCGACATCAACGTCACGCCGATGGTGGATGTGATGCTGGTGCTGCTGGTGATCTTCATCCTGTCCGCGCCGATGTTCACCGGTTCCGTGCAGCTGGAACTGCCGAAGGCGCAAACGCAGGCGGCGCAGTCGGCGCCGGCCGCCACGGTCACGCTGTCGATCGACGGCAAGGGCAAGATATTCTGGAATAACGATCCGGTCGAGCAGGACGCGCTGGTGTCGCGCCTGGTCGAAGCGGCCAAGCTGGAGCCGCAACCGGAACTGCAACTGCGCGCCGACAAGGATACCCGCTATGAAGTGGTGACCCAAGTGATGGCTGCCGCGCAGTCGAATGGATTAACGAAATTGGGATTCGTCACCGATCCCAAGAAGGACAAGTAAATGGCAACCGCAGAACTGAATGGCGCAGCCATCAAAGACTCCCCAAGCTTTCACGCCGAGTGCAAGGCAGCGCTGGGCTTCCCCGACACCTATGGCAACAGCATGGACGCGTGGGTGGATTGCCTGAGCTATTTGCGCGACGAAGACAGCATGAGCAAGTTCCGCCTGAAGCCGAACGAAGTGCTGGAAATCGTCATCAAGGATTCGGCCGCCATGCAGCCGGACATCCTCGAAGAAGTGACGTATTGCGTGGCCGGCCTGAACGAGCGCTATGAAGACTATGGCGAAAAGCCGGCGCTGAAACTTAGTCTGCGCTGATTTCTACGCCAGCCGGTACGGCGTTCGGGATATTGGCTTTCGAGCCGGTTTCACCCGGCGCCAGCGTCAGCACCTCGAAGCCGGTTTCGGTGACGTGCACCATGTGTTCCCATTGCGCCGACAGCGATTTGTCGCGCGTCTCGACGGTCCAGCCGTCGCTCAATTCCTTGGTGGCGGCCTTGCCGGCGTTGATCATCGGCTCGATGGTGAACAGCATGCCTGGCTTCAGCACCATGCCCTGGCCTGGACGGCCGTAGTGCGTCACCTGCGGATCTTCGTGGTAGACCTGGCCGATGCCGTGGCCGCAGTAATCCAGCACCACGCTGTAGCCGGCTTTTTCGGCCACGGTCTGGATCGCGAAGCCGACATCGCCCAGCGTCGCCTTCGGCTTCACTGCGCGGATGCCGGCCCACATCGCCGCGTAGGTGGTTTCGACCAGCTTGCGGGTGGGCTTGGACGGCTCGCCGACGTAGTACATACGGCTGGTGTCGCCGTGCCAGCCATCCTTGATGACGGCCACGTCGATGTTGATGATGTCGCCGTTCTTCAGCACCTGGGTGGCCGACGGAATGCCGTGGCACACCACATGGTTGACCGAGCTGCAGACGGTCGCCGGGAAGCCGCCGTAACCCACATTGGCCGGTATCGCCTGCTGGACATTGACGATGTAGTCGTTGCACAGCTGGTCGAGGTAGGCCGTGGTTACGCCCGGCTTCACGTGCGGAGCGATCATGGTCAGCACGTCGGCCGCCAGTTGGGCGGCGACGCGCGCCTGAACCATTTGCTCGGGCGTTTTGATGAGATTGGCGTTACGGCGGGACATGGTTGACCTCTTTATTTGCAGAGGCGGTATTTTCCCACAATCGTTAGCGCACCGCTTTTAAATCGAAGTGCGGGTTGTAGATCAGGCAAAGCAGGTTGCCGAACGGGTCGGCCAGTTCGACCGTCTTGATATTCTCGCCGACGTCCTGGATGGCGCCATGAATGGCCGCGCCCAGTGCGGTGATGCGGGCGACTTCCGCTTCGATATCTTCCACGCCCCAGTACACCAGCGCGCCAGTGGTGGCGGGCGTGCCGCCTTCCGGCAGCAGCCCCAGTTCAAAGCCACCGACGTTGTAGCCGACGTAGAACGGCTGGTCGAAATAGGGCTCGACGCCGAACACCTTGGTGTACCACTGTTTGGCCTTGGCCAGATCGGCCACCGGATAGATGGCGGTGCGCAGTCCGTTGATCATTGTGTGTGCCTCCAGATAGTCAAAACGCCATCTTGGCACATCAGGCATCGGTTTGATTGGAAAAATGGAATCGCTCGGGGGCGCTACCGGAAAATTCCTGGAAATCGTGGATCAGGTGGGATTGATCGAAGTAGCCGCATGCCAGCGCCAGTTGCGCCCAGTCGGGCGCTGGCGCCACCTTGATTGCCGCAGTGGCCTGGCGGAAGCGGCAGATCCGCGCGAACAGCTTGGGCGACAGGCCGACGTGCTGGCGGAACTGCGCCGCCAGATGCTGGCGCGATACACCCAGCGCCGCCGCCAGCGCCTCAATCCGCACCTCGCCGCCGCTATCATCCAGCGTCGCCAATGCCCGCTGCACCAGCGTCGCGGCGCCGGCCGGCAGCGCGCTCGCGGCCCGCAAGCGGCGCAGCAACTCCCGCTCGATGAGTGCCAGCCGCGCCCGCAGCGGCGCCTCGCTGGTCCACAGCGCATCGGCCAGACGGTCTGCATCGCTGTGTCCCCACAGTAGATCGATATCCGCGCGCTGGTCGGTAATCTCCTGCATCGGCGTGTGCAGGAACGCGCCCGCCATGCCCGGCTTGAAGCGCACTGCCAGGGTCCGTACCGGCCGCTCGCTGGCGACCAGTATTGCGGCGGACATCATGCCGACCGCGAAGCCGGATTGGCCGTTGTCCTGCCAGAGGATATCCACGCAATTGTCGGGCAGTACGCGATGCACATGCGCCCCGCCAGGCGCTTGCGCCGCCCAGACGCATGCTATATGTGCTGCCAGTGCTGGATGGGGGGAGTATTCACGATAATACATGGCGGAAGATTATCACTTTTTGAACCCCGCAGGGCCACAGAGGGGGCGGACCCCGGCCGCGATGCATCGCTTGAGGGGGAAAGCCAGCGCTCATCCAGCCCTCTCTCAAGGTATAATGTCCGGTTCATATTCACTAATTGGCCGTACACCATCATGCAAGATAAATATAGTCCCGCCGACGTAGAAAAAGCCGCGCAATCCCACTGGAAGGCAATCGATGCCTACAAGGCTGTCGAGAACGATCCGCGTTTCCCGAAAGGGAAGTACTACGCCTGCTCGATGCTGCCTTACCCATCGGGCAAGCTGCACATGGGCCACGTCCGCAACTATACGATCAACGACGTGATGTACCGCTATCTGCGCATGAACGGCTACAACGTGCTGATGCCGATGGGCTGGGATGCCTTCGGCATGCCCGCCGAAAACGCGGCGATGGCCAACAACGTGCCGCCGGCGCAATGGACTTATTCGAACATCGCCCACATGCGCTCGCAGATGGAGCTGATGGGCCTGGCCATCGACTGGTCGCGCGAAATGACCGCGTGCAAGCCGGAATACTACAAATGGAACCAGTGGATGTTCCTGAAGATGCTGGAAAAAGGCATCATCTACAAAAAGACCGGCACCGTGAACTGGGACCCGATCGACCAGACCGTGCTGGCCAATGAGCAGGTCATCGACGGCAAGGGCTGGCGCTCGGGCGCAGTGATCGAGAAGCGTGAAATCCCGATGTACTACGCGCGCATCACCGACTACGCCGATGAGCTGCTGGGCTATGTTGACGACAAGCTGCCAGGCTGGCCTGAGCGCGTGCGCATCATGCAGTCGAACTGGATCGGCAAATCGACCGGCGTGCGCTTCGCCTTCCCGCATGAGATCAAGGACGCCGATGGCAAGCTGATCACCGACGGCAAAATGTATGTCTTCACCACCCGTCCGGACACCGTGATGGGCGTGACCTTCTGCGCCGTCGCCGCAGAACATCCGCTGGCCGTGCTGGCCGCGCAGACCAATCCGGAGCTGGCCGCCTTCAACGCCGAGTGCAAACTGGGCTCGGTGATCGAAGCCGACATGGCGACCATGGAGAAGAAGGGCATGCCGACCGGCCTGTTCGTCACCCATCCAATCACCGGCGACAAGGTCGAAGTCTGGGTCGGCAACTACGTGCTGATGACTTACGGCGACGGCGCTGTGATGGGTGTGCCTGCGCACGACGAACGCGATTTCGCTTTCGCCAAAAAATACAATCTGCCGCTCAAGCAGGTGATCAAGGCCGAAGGCCAGGAATTCAGCACCGGCGCATGGCAGGAATGGTACGGCGACAAGGAAGTGGCTATCGTCACCAACTCCGGCAAGTACGATGGCCTGCGCTACGCTGAAGCAGTCGACGCGGTGGCCGCCGACATGGCCGCCAAGGGCCTGGGCGAGAAGAAGATCACCTTCCGCCTGCGCGACTGGGGCATCTCGCGCCAGCGCTACTGGGGCACGCCGATCCCGATGATCAACTGCCCGGATTGCGGCTCGGTGCCAGTGCCGGAAAAAGACCTGCCGGTGGTGCTGCCGGAAGACTGCGTCCCTGATGGCAGCGGCAATCCGCTGAACAAGTATGAAGCCTTCCTGAAGTGCGACTGCCCGCAGTGCGGCAAGCCAGCGCGCCGCGAAACCGACACCATGGATACCTTCGTCGATTCGTCGTGGTACTACATGCGCTATACCTCGCCAGGCTCGAACGACGCCATGGTCGATGCACGCAATGATTACTGGATGCCGATGGACCAGTACATCGGCGGCATCGAACACGCGGTGCTGCACCTGCTGTACGCGCGCTTCTGGACCAAAGTCATGCGCGACTTCGGCCTGGTGAAATTCGACGAGCCGTTCACCAACCTGCTGACCCAGGGCATGGTGCTGAACGAGACTTACTACCGCGAAGAAGAATCCGGCAAGAAGATCTGGTTCAATCCGGCCGACGTGGACCTGTCGCTGGACGACAAGGGCCGTCCGCAAGGCGCGGTGCTGAAGGAAGACGGCCAGCCTGTGCAGATAGGCGGCACCGAGAAGATGTCGAAGTCGAAGAACAACGGCATCGATCCGCAAGCGCAGATCGAACAATACGGCGCCGACACCGCGCGCCTGTTCACCATGTTCGCTTCGCCGCCGGAACAGACGCTGGAATGGTCGGGCAGCGGCGTGGAAGGCGCCAACCGCTTCCTGCGCCGCGTGTGGGCCTTCGGCTACGCGCAGCGTGAAGGCATCGCCGCAGCAGGCGCGCCGCTGAATTCTGCTGCCACCACCGACGCTGGCAAAACCCTGCGCCGCGAAGTGCACAAGGTGCTGCAACAGGCTGACTACGACGTCAAGCGCATCCAGTACAACACGGTGGTGTCGGCTTGCATGAAGATGCTGAACACGCTGGAATCGGCCAAGGATGTGGAAGCGGCCGTGCTGTCGGAAGGCTATGCGATCTTCCTGCGCTTGCTGAATCCGGTCGCGCCGCACATCACCCACGTACTGTGGAAGGAACTCGGCTATGCTGGCGATATCCTGGATGCGGCCTGGCCGCAGGTTGATCCGGCCGCGCTGGAACAGTCCGAGATCGAAATGATGATCCAGGTGAACGGCAAGCTGCGTGGCAGCGTGGTGGTAGCGAAAGGTGCCGACAAGGCTGCCATCGAAGCTGCCGCGCTGGCCAACGAAGCGGTGCAAAAGTTCATCGAGGGCACGCCGAAGAAGGTGATCGTGGTGCCAGGTAAATTGGTCAACATCGTGGTGTAAAGAGAGCTATGGCGACTACTTCGAAGTTTTTGTGTGCGGCAGTGCTGGCGGCGTCGCTGACGCTGTCGGGCTGCGGTTTCCACCTGCGCGGCGACAGCGGCCACTACACGCTGCCGTTCCCGACGATTTATGTGGGGCTGCCGGAGGCGTCGCCATTGGCGATTGATTTGAAACGCAATATCCGCGCCAACGGCGGCACCACGGTGGTCAGCAGCGCCAAGGAAGCGGATGGGGTGATCGATGTCTTGTCCAATCCGGAAAAGACCAAGACCAAGACCATTCTTTCGCTGAACAGCAATGGCCGCGTGCGCCAGTATCTGCTGACCTACAACATCATCTTCCGCATCATCGACAAGCAGGGCAAGGAGTTGCTGGCGCCGACGCAAATTACGCTGACCCGCCCGATCGACTTCAACGAAACCCAGCTGCTGGCCAAGGAACAGGAAGAAGCACTGCTGTACAAGGACATGCAGACCGACCTGGTACAGCAGATGATGCGCCGCATCGCCGCCGTCAAGACGGCCGGCGTGTCGCTGCCGCCGCCAGGCCCGGCGCCGAGCGGCCAGCAGCCATCGTCGCAACCGTCGACGATACCGCCGGCTGTGCCGATTCAGTAAAGGCGCCGCATGCAATTACGGTTGGAGGCGCTGGACGGCCATTTGAGCAAATCGCTGTCGCAGCTGTATGTCATCACCAGCGACGAGCATTTGCTGGCGCTGGAGGCTGCGGACAAAATCCGCAAGACCGCGCGCGCGCAGGGCTATTCCGAGCGCGATGTGCTGACCGTGGAGCGCAGCTTCAAATGGGGCGAGCTGTTGGCGGCCAACCAGGCGCTATCGCTGTTTGGTGACAAGAAGCTGATCGAGCTGCGTATCCCGACCGGCAAGCCGGGCAAGGATGGCGGCGCGGCGCTGCAAAACTATGTCAAAGATCTGAGTCCGGATAACCTGACTTTGATTACGCTGCCCAAGCTGGACTGGCAGACGCAAAAGGCGGCCTGGGTGGCCGCGCTTCAGCAAGCGGCGGTGTATATCGACATCCCGCAGGTGGAACGGGCGCATTTGCCCAATTGGATAGGCCAGCGCCTTGCCCAACAGGGGCAAAGCGCGGACCGGCAGAGCATTGATTTCATCGCCGATCGCGTGGAAGGCAATCTGCTTGCGGCCCATCAGGAGATTCAAAAACTGGCCTTGCTGCACGAGCCGGGCAAGCTGACCTACGAGCAGGTGCACGAAGCGGTGCTGAATGTGGCGCGCTACGATGTGTTCAAGCTCAGTGAGGCGATGCTGGCGGGCGATCCGGCGCGGTTGATCCGCATGCTGGATGGCCTGAAAGGCGAAGGCGAAGCATTGCCGCTGGTGCTGTGGGCGGTGTCGGAGGAAATCCGCACGCTGCTCAAGCTGAAGGCGGGCATGGCGCAAGGCCGGCCTTTGGGGGCGCTGCTCAAGGAGCACCGCATCTGGGGGCCTAAAGAACGCATGATGGACCCGGCGCTGCGCCGCATTTCATTGCCAACGCTGGAAGCGGCAATGAAAGAGGCCGCGCAAGTGGACAAGATGATCAAGGGCCTGCGCGCGAAAGCGTATGCCGGCGACGCGTGGGACGCGATGCTGCAATTGGCGTTGAAGGTCGCGCGCGGTTAAACCCGACGAGACAACGATGGACATCAAGCAGTACATGGAACAACTGGGCCAGCAAGCGCGCAAGGCTGCGCGCGGCATGGCGCGTGCCGACACGGCGACACGCAACCGCGCACTGACGCTGATCGCCAATGCAATCGAACGCGACGCCGATGCGCTGCGCGCCGCCAATCAACTGGATATGGACGCTGCCGCCGCCAACGGCCTGGAACCGGCGATGCTGGACCGCCTGGCGCTGTCGGACAAGGCGATTGCCACCATGATCGAAGGCCTGCGCCAGATCGTCGCACTGCCCGATCCGATTGGTGAAATCTCCGGCCTGAAATTCCGTCCGACTGGCATCCAGGTCGGCCAGATGCGCGTACCGCTGGGCGTGATCGGCATCATCTACGAATCGCGCCCGAACGTGACCGTGGATGCGGCCGGCCTGTGTATCAAGAGCGGCAACGCCACCATTCTGCGCGGCGGCTCGGAAGCGATCCACTGCAACCGCGCGCTGGCCAAGCTGGTCAAGGAGGGCCTGCAGGGCGCGGGCTTGCCGGCCGATGGCGTGCAAGTGGTGGACACCACCGACCGCGCCGCCGTGGGCGCGCTGATCACCATGCCGCAGTATGTGGATGTGATCGTGCCGCGCGGCGGCAAGAGCCTGATCGCACGGCTGATGGCAGAAGCCACGGTGCCGATGATCAAACACCTGGACGGCATCTGCCACGTCTATATCGACGCCAAGGCCGACCTGAAGAAAGCGCTGGATATCGGCTTCAACGCCAAGTGCCATCGCTACGGCACCTGCAACACCATGGAAACGCTGCTGGTGGCGCGCGCGATTGCGCCGACGGTGCTGCCGGAACTGGCCAAACTGTATGCGGCCAAGGAAGTCGAGCTGCGCGCCGACGCGGAAGCGGCGGCGATCCTGGCCGGCTACCCGCATCTGGCGGCGGCCACGGAAGAAGACTGGTCCACCGAATACCTGGCGGCGATTTTGTCGGTCAAGGTGGTGGAGGACATGGACGAGGCGATGGAACACATCAACACCTACTCGTCCAAGCACACGGAAGCGATTATCACCGAAGACCATTCGGCGGCGATGCGCTTCCTGCGCGAAGTGGATTCGTCGTCGGTGATGGTCAACGCCTCGACGCGCTTTGCCGATGGTTTTGAGTACGGCCTGGGCGCGGAGATCGGCATCTCCAACGACAAGCTGCACGCACGCGGCCCGGTCGGACTGGAAGGCCTGACCTCGCTGAAATACGTGGTATTCGGCCACGGAGAAGTTCGACAATAAAGGATCGTTATGCTGTACCTCTGGACCAAAGCACTGCACATCTTCTTCGTCATCGCCTGGATGGCCGGCGTGTTCTACCTGCCGCGCATCTTCGTTAATCTGGCGATGGAGACCGACAAGAACACCACCGCGCGCCTGCTGCTGATGGCGCGCAAGCTGTATCGCTTCTCGATGTGGATTGCAGTGTTTGCGGTGATCTTTGGTATCAGCCTGATTTATCAGCTGTATGGCTGGCACCTGCCAGGCGGCTGGCTGCACGCCAAGCTGACCCTGGTGGTGCTGCTGATCGGCTATCACCACGCGTGCGGCCCGCTGCTGAAAAAGTTTGAACGCGGTGAAAACAAACGTAGCCACAAGTGGTTCCGCGTATTTAACGAGGTGCCGGTATTCCTGATGCTGGGCATCATCATCTTTGTAGTAGTCAAGCCGTTCTGACCGCAGAACGGATATTTTTTTAACGGACAAAAGGTACACCTATGGCATCCTTCTTTTGCCCATGCCCGCGCGGCATGGAAGCGGCGTTAGCCGAAGAACTGCGCGAGATCGCGCAACAAAGCACCACCATGAAGGTGCACAACGAAGTGCCTGGCGGCGTGCACGCCTCCGGCGAGCTGACCGACGCCTATCTGATGAATCTGCACTCGCGCATCGCGTCGCGCGTGCTGATGCGGATGGCGGTCGGCGGCTACAAGAACGAGAACGATATTTATGACCTGGTGCTGGAGCAGCCCTGGGAAGAGTGGTTCAGCTATGACCACACCATTCGCGTCGATCTCACCGCCGTCAAGTCGCCGCTGAAAAGCCTGGAATTCACTACGCTGAAGATCAAGGACGCCATTTGCGACCGCTTCCTCGATCAGTATAAAAAACGTCCTTCGGTCGATACCAAGGAACCGGATATGCGTATCTTCGGCTTCGTCGATGCGCGTCAGTTCATTGTGTACCTGGATACTTCGGGCGAGGCGCTGTTCAAGCGCGGCTGGCGTACCGAGACCGGCGACGCACCGCTGCGCGAGAACCTGGCCGCCGGCCTGCTGCGCGTGGCTGGCTGGAAGCCGGGCATGCCGCTGTTTGACCCGATGTGCGGTTCCGGCACCATCCTGTGCGAAGCGGCGCAGATGGTGCAGGGTGTGCCGCCTGGCGCGCGCCGCCGTTTCGCGTTCGAGAAGTTCCATGATTTTGAAACCCAGGTGTGGCAGGACATGAAGGCTGCCATCAAGCCGAATCCGCTGCCGTCCGAGCCGACCATTTTCGGTTCTGATATTTCGGGCGATATGGTGGCGATGGCGCGCCACAATCTGCGTAGCGCCGGCATTCTGTTTGATGTGCCGCTGAAGCAGATCGAAGCGCAGCAGGTGCAGGCGCCGACGACGCAGCCGGGGATTTTGCTGACCAATCCTCCGTACGGCGAGCGTATCGGCGTGCGCGGTGACAGCACCATGCCGCAGGATGAACTGGCCAATAGCTTCTACGCGGAGCTCAGCTCGACGCTGAAGCAGCGCTTTGCCGGCTGGACGGTGTATCTGTTCACGGCGGATCTGGGGGTGCCGAAGCTGCTGCGCTTGAAGGAATCGCGCAAGACGCCGTTCTTCAATGGTGCGCTGGAATGCCGTTTGTTCCGTTTCGATATGGTGGCCGGCTTCAACCGCCGTGAAGCCGCCAAGCCAAAAGAGTAAACCCCGTCGTTCCGGCGTGTGCCGGAATGACGGGAGAAGGTTCCGGGTTATTCTAAGGATACCGTTATGCTGCCAACTCCTCCCGCCGACCTGCCCGACCAGGACATCGACCACGATGTCCCTCCCCCGGAACCCCCGCACCGCAAGCCACTCACCGCCGCAGCATTGGCGGTGATGCTGGCCGGCCTGTCGATGATCGGCCCGTTCTCCATCGACGCCTACCTGCCGGCCTTCCCCAATATCCAGGCCACGCTGCACGCCACGCCGCTGGAAGTGCAGCAAAGCCTGACCTTCTATATGCTGGCCTTCGCAGGCATGGTGCTGTGGCATGGCGCGCTGTCGGACGCCTTCGGCCGCCGCAACGTCATCCTGGTGTCGCTGGCCATGTTCGCCATCGGCACGCTGGGCTGCGCGGCGGCGCACACTGTCCACTATCTGTGGGTATTCCGCATCATGCAGGGTGTCTCGGCCGGCGCCGGGGTGGTGGTGGGCCGCGCCATCATCCGCGACCTGTATGAGGACGCCGCCGCCGCACGGCTGCTGTCGCTGGTGACCATGATTTTCTCGATCGCGCCAGCCATTGCGCCCATCCTCGGCGGCTGGATCGTCACGCTGTTCGACTGGCGCGCCATCTTTTTGTCGCTGCTGGCCTACAGTATTTTGCTGTTCATCTTCTGCTACCGCCGCCTGCCGGAGACGCTGCCGCCGGAAAAACGCCATCCGTTCAACCCGCGCTTCCTGGTGCGTAACTACGGCGACATCCTGCGCTCGCCGCTATTCCACCTGAAGACTGGAGTAGTGGCGCTGAACTTTGCCGGCCTGTTTATCTACATCGCGGCGGCCCCGGTGTTCCTGCCCGAGCAGCTGCATCTGGGCGCCTCGGAATTCGCCTGGCTGTTTATTCCGTCGGTGAGCGGGATTTTCCTGGGGGCGCTGGCGGCCAACCGCATCGCTGGCAAAATCAGCTTCGCGCAGCAGATACGCATCGGTTTCTGCTTCCTGCTGGCCGCGTCGACGCTCAATCTGTTGTATCACAGCCTGCTGCCGCCGGCGCTGCCATGGACCGTGCTGCCGCTGCTGTTCTATACCTTCGGCATGTCGGTGGTGGCGCCAGGGGCGACGCTGCTGGCGCTCGACCTGTTTCCGCACATCCGTGGCACGGTGGCCTCAGTGCAGTCGTTCGCGGTGACGCTGCTGGGCGCCATTGTGGCAGGGGTGATCGCGCCCGTGCTATCACATTCGGCGCTGTGGCTAGCCGCAGGACAGATGGCATTTAGTGCCTCTGCTCTTGCTTTGTGGTTGACGTCGCGCCATTACCGGCGCATGCTAACGCGCTATCCAGACCGATAATTATTAACGGCAGGAAATTGACTTAGTTGAGGAAGAAATTTTTCCTCGTGTTAAGTCATCATCACACTTTATGCTAAGATAATTTTTTGGCGGGAATTATTTTATGCCTGATCGCGCTGAAGCCCGCATAAAACCTAACGTTGACGGAATTTTGCCGTTGAGTTCCGTCCTTGATTGATGTCTATTGGCGGCAATGTTTGATACGATGCATCAACAATCTGACCACGATATTCGCAATCGACTTTTGATCGCCCGTCTGCCGGCCATGCCGCAGATCCTCATCAAGTTGATTGAGCACCTGCAAGCCGACGACGCCGGCATGCCGGAGCTGGCTGCCCTCATCGCCAAGGACGCGGCCATGACCAGCAAGATCCTGACCGTCGCCAATAGCTCGGCCTACCATCGCAACCAGCGCACGGTCGGCCTGGAGCAGTCGCTGGTGTCGCTCGGCACCGACATGATCAAGACGCTGGTGATCAGCGAATCGGTATTCCAGACCTTTAACAGCTTCCCGCATTCGGCCAGCACCGACTTGCGCGGCTTCTGGAAAGGCTCGCTGACCACGGCCGTGATCGCGCGCGACGTGGCACGGCAGATGGAATACCCGCATGTGGAAGAAGCCTATCTGGCTGGCCTGCTGCACAACGTCGGCCGGCTGGCGCTGCTGGCCACTGCACCGAAAGAATACGCCTTCAACTTCACCGCGCGCGATGACGAAGACCTGTGTGCGGTCGAGCAGCGCACGCTGCAAATCACCCACTCGGAAGCGGGCGCCTGGCTGATCGAGCGCTGGAACCTGGATTCCTTCCTGGCCGACAGTGTGTTGTATCACCACGAGCCGATTACCCGCCTGGAAGCGGCGCATCCGCTGATCCGCATCGTGCGCCTGTCGCACCTGCTGTGCTGCCACGAAGACCAGGAGCAGGCCATCGAAGACGCGGCGCGCCTGTGCAACCTGGATGGCGAGAAGCTTGATCTGATTATCAAAAACGCCGCGCGGCAGGTGGAGAAGTCGGCCACCTATCTGGGCATCGACCTCGCCGGCGCCGACGACATCGTCGCACCGGCCGCTTACGCGCCGCCGCTGGTCGATCCAGTGCAGCAGCGGCTGTCGGAAGAAGTACGCAACATCATGCTGGTGTCCGAAATGGGCCAGACCTTCGCCCGCCAGAACGGCGAAGCCAGCCTGCTGGAAGCCATCACCCGCTCGGCGCGCATCCTGTTCGACCTGGAAAACGCCGTGCTGCTGCTGGAGAATCCAACCGGCCACGCGCTGCATGGCATGGCTAGCGGCGATAACCAGCAGCGGCTGGCCGAATTCGTGATCCCGCTGAACAAGGGCGGGCCGGTAGCGCAGTCGGCGCTGGAGCGCAAGCTGGCTTATGTGAGCCGCGAAGGCCAGGCCCACAATGTGTCGGAAGAACAGCTGTTCCGCATCCTCGGCAGCGACGGCATGGTGTGCCTGCCGCTGGTGGCCAATCAGCGCTGTCTCGGCGTGCTGATTGGCGGCGCGCCGGCGTGGCAGATGGCGGCGCTGCAAAAGCGCGAGCGCTTCCTGCAATCGTTCGGCACCCAGGCCGCCGCCTCGCTGGAAACGGCGATGAGCGAGCGTGGCCACGCCAAGCGCCAGATCGCGCATGTGGCGGAAGAATACCGCGAAGCCTCGCGCCGCGTGGTGCATGAAGTGAACAACCCGCTGTCGATCATCAAGAACTATCTGTCGGTATTGGACAGCAAACTGGCGCGGCGCGAGCCGGTGGTCGGCGAGATGTCGATCCTGAACGAAGAGATCGACCGCGTCGGCCAGCTGATCAACGGCCTGGCCGATTTGCAGCCAACCGAAACCTCGCGCGTGACCGATGTGGCCAAGGTGGTCGATGACGTGCTGCGGCTGTTCCGCGCCACCGACTTCGTACCGGCCTCGGTGCAGATCGTGGTGCGCATGCAGGAGGAGCCGGCGGAAATCGACGGCGACGCCGATCTGCTCAAGCAGATCCTGGTGAACCTGATCAAGAACGCCATCGAGGCGCTGGGCGACGGCGGCAAAATTGAAATCGCCAATCGCGGCCACGTCAACCGCGAGCGCAAGCTGTATCTGGAACTGGTGGTGAGCGACACCGGTCCGGGTTTGTCGGCAGACGTGCTGGCCAACCTGTTCTCTCCTGTGCGTAGCAGCAAGGAGGGCGCTCACCATGGCCTTGGACTGTCGATTGTCCATAGCCTGGTCAAGAAAATGCAAGGCCTGATTACCTGCCGTTCCGGCAAAACGGGTACTACCTTTGAAATCCTGCTGCCCGCCAAGGGCAGTACCAGCCAAGTCGCCGGCGTGCAAACGCGGGTGATGGATTCCGCTTAAGGCCATGATGAACCTGAACTCTTTCGACCTAGCCCCCGTCGAACCTTTGTCCACCGATAACCGCCCCCGCCTTTTGCTTGTAGACGACGAACCGCGCCTGCTGTCGTCGCTCTACGAGCTGCTGCGCGACCGTGATTACCATCTGGTGACCGCAACCTGCGGCAGCGAGGCGCTGGCCCAGCTGACCAAGCTGAAATTCGATCTGATCCTGCTCGATCTCCGTCTGCCGGACATGAGCGGGCATGAGATCATGGACTATCTCAACGCCCGCGAAATCGACGGCGACGTGATCGTGATGAGCGGCGATGTCGGCATCGAAGCCGCCATCGGCGCCTTGAAGCGCGGCGCCTACGATTACCTGCGCAAGCCCTACAGCCGCGAGGAGCTGCTCAAGACGGTGGAGAACGCGCTGCAAAAGCGCCGCCTGGCCATCGACAACGAGCGCATCGCCTCCCAGCTGGAAAACTCTGAGAAGATGTACCGCTACCTGGTGGACTCGTCGCCGGACATCATCTACACGCTGAACCACGAAGGCAAGTTCACCTTTGTGAATGACCGCGTGCAGCAGCTGCTCGGCTTCACCCGCGAAGAGCTGATCGGCCGCCACTACTCGGTACTGGTGCACGATGAGGACCAGGAACGCGCGCGCTATGCTTTCAATGAGCGCCGTGTCGATGAGCGCGCGTCGCGCAACGTCGAGCTGCGTTTGAAGTGCAATACCGGCGCCGGCGCCGGTGGCGGCATCGAGCGTACCTTCAACAACACGCTGATGACGATTTCGCTGAACGCCATCGGCATGCATGTGCCTGACCATGAGGTGCGCACGCGCGAGTTCTTCGGTACTTACGGCGTGGCGCGCGACATCACCGACCGCAAGCGCGCCGAGGAAGTCATCTCCTATCAGGCTTATCACGACATCCTGACCGACCTGCCGAATCGCATGCTGTTCAAGGACCGGCTTGGCCTGGCCGTGA
Organism: Duganella sp. sic0402; assembly: GCF_019219065.1. Classification (GTDB taxonomy): domain Bacteria; phylum Pseudomonadota; class Gammaproteobacteria; order Burkholderiales; family Burkholderiaceae_D; genus Rugamonas. The sequence continues at coordinate 113,181 of NZ_JAHUWK010000013.1, forward strand.
TTCAGGCCAAGCGCAAACTGACCGAGCTGGCGGTGATGTTCATCGACCTGGACCGCTTCAAGCTGGTCAATGATACGCTGGGCCATGTCAAGGGCGACGAGCTGCTGCAACAGGTGGCCTTGCGCTTGAAGGATTGCCTGCGTCGCGGCGATACGCTGGCGCGCCAGGGCGGCGATGAATTCACCATCGTGCTGCCGGAGCTGCGCGACCGTGAGGACGCCAAGTCGATTGCCGACAAATTCCTGGAAAGCCTGCAACGGCCGTTCGACCTGGATGGGCATGAGGTGCATATCTCGGCGTCGATTGGCATCGCGATTTATCCGGGTGATGGCGAAACCATCGACGAGCTGCTGCGCCACGCCGACATCGCCATGTATCAGGTGAAGGCACTGGGCAAGAATGGCCACAGCTTCTATCACAACTCGATGCTGGACGTGTCGCATCAGAAGATCGCGCTGGAACAGGCGCTGCGCAAGGCGCTGGAACACAACGAGCTGGAAATGTATTACCAGCCGCAGGTTGATGTGGCGACCGGCCGCATCATCGGCGCGGAAGGGCTGATGCGCTGGAACCATCCGCAGCGCGGCTTGCTGTCGGCTGGCGAGTTCCTGCCGTTCGCCGAAGAGAATGGCTTGATGCTGCCGATCTCCGACTGGATGCTGGGCGCGCTGTGCCGCGATCTGCTGCAATGGAACGCTGCAGGTGGCGAAGCGTTACGCCTGTCGTTGAACCTGTCGCCGCAATATCTGGACCGGGGCGATTTCTTCGAGAAGATGCGCGGCGCGCTGACGCGCTATGGCATTTCGCCGGCGCAGATCGAAGTCGAGATCACTGAGAACATCTGCATCCGCAATCCGCAGTATGCGATCGAACAGCTGAACAAGCTTTGCCAGCTGGGCGTGTCGGTGGCGATTGACGATTTTGGGACTGGCTATTCGTCGCTGGCTTATCTGCACCGCTTCCCTATCCACACCATCAAGATTGACCAGTCCTTTGTCAAGGAGATCCATGACGAGAACAGCCACTATCCGGTGATCCTGGCGATCATTTCGATTGCGCGCGGGCTGGGGCTGCACCTGGTGGCGGAGGGCGTGGAGACGGAGATTCAGGCGCGGTATCTGGAGGCGAATGGCTGTACTACCATGCAGGGCTATCTGTACCATCGTCCGATTTCGCTGAGCAGCTTTATCGATGTGCTGCAGGAGCAGAATCATCGCTCTTCGTCGCCAATGACGGTGCTGCATGCGGTACCGGCGCCGGCTGAACATCCAGCGGAAAAGATTGCGATTCAGGCCTGATGTCTAAATACAGTCCCAACGAAGCCGATGCCAATAACGGCAGTACGTACACCGCAGAATTCCTGCGCGTGAAGGGACTGGCCGAGCGCGGCGTGGCCAATGCCCAGCATAGCCTGGGCTTTATGTACTTCAACGGCCAGGGCGTGGCACAGAGCTACGAGCTGGCGATAGTGTGGTATCGCCAGGCCGCGCAGTCCGGCCTTGAACATGCGCAGTACAACCTGGGCGTGATGTATCAAAAAGGCCAGGGTGTCGATCAGAACTTTGAGGAAGCGGCGGCCTGGTATCGCAAGGCGGCCGAACAAGGCTATGCAGCGGCGCAGTACAACCTGGGCTGGCTGTACGCCAAGGGCCAGGGTGTGCCGAACGATACGCAGCAGGCGATGCACTGGTTCAGCAAGGCGGCCGAGCAGGGCGATGCCGGCGCGCAGAATAATCTCGGCATGATGTATGACACCGGCAAGGGTGTGCCGCAGGATTTCAGGCAGGCGATCTTCTGGTATCGCAAGGCGGCGGAGCAGGGCTATGCGCGCGCGCAATTCAATCTCGGCCTGCGCTATGACAACGGGCAGGGTGTGCCGCAGGATGTGGGCCAGGCGATGTCCTGGTATCGCAAGGCGGCTGACCAGGGCTATGCGCCGGCGCAGTTCAATCTGGCGCTGCGCTTCGACAAGGGGGACGGCATTGCGCAGGATTCGCAAAAGGCGATCCTGTGGTATCGCCGCGCGGCGGAGCAGGATCACGCGAGTTCGCAGTTCAATCTGGGGCTGATCTACGATAACGGCCAAGGTGTACCGCGCGATGAGCAAAAGGCGCTGGACTGGTATCGCAAGGCCGCCGAGCAGGGGCATGCGGCGGCACAGAATAATCTGGGCCTGCGCTATCACCACGGGCAGGGCGTTGAACAGGATTACGCGCAGGCGCAGTACTGGTATCGCAAGGCGGCGGAGCAGGGATTCCCCGGTGCGCAATATCATCTTGGGCTGCTGTACGATGCCGGCCATGGCGTGATGGCGGATCATCAGGAAGCGATCTTCTGGTATCGCAAGGCTGCCGATCAGGGACACTTGCGCGCCCAGTTCGATCTCGGCCTGCGCTATGAAACGGGACGCGGCGTTCCGCAAGACTATCGCAAGGCGATGGGCTGGTATCGCCGCGCAGCCGAGCAGGATTACGTGGCGGCCCAATACAGCCTGGGGCTGTTGCATGACAATGATGAAGGCCCTCAACCGGATTGTGTGCAGGCGCATCACTGGTATCGCAAGGCGGCCGAGCAGAATCATACGCAGGCGCAGTTCGCGCTGGGCCTGCGCTACGACAACGGCCTGGGCGTGCCGCGCGATTATGCGCAGGCGCATCACTGGTATCTGCAAGCGGCAAGCCAGGGCCACACGCGCGCGCAATTCAATGTCGGCCTGATGTACCTGGCCGGGCAGGGCGTGCGCGCCGATGCCGGCCAAGCGTGGATGTGGCTGACCATGTCCGAACGCGCCGGCTTCATCGCCGCCGCCCGCTACCTCAAGAACGCTGCCAGCCGCATGGACCCAGCCCAGCTAGCCCAGGCACGCGAACGCATGGAAGCACTCCCCGGCTAAACCCGCCCGCAGCCGCACCGCTCCCGCCTGTCGCCCTTCACTCTGCGGCTACGCCAGACTTGGCGCGGAGAGGTGGCCGACTTGATAGCGCTGTTCATCGCCCGTTGGCGTATCGCGCCACAGGCATAGCCGCACCACCGACCACGTCACCGGCTCGAAGCCGATCACCACTGCCAGCGCGCCGCGCGCCAACGCTTGCTGCGCATACGCTTCTTCCTGCAAGCGCAGTTCCGACAGCACGCTATGCGGTGCAATCACCGCGCTGCTGCGCGTCGCAAAGCGCGCCTGCCGCACATCCCCGCTCACGGTAGCGTGCCACGGCGTCCAGGTCTGCACAGAAGGCCAGCCAAACGCACGCGCCACACCTGCAAAGCCCGGCCCGTTGAGAAAGTCATGCATCCCCTCCACATCGCGCCACAGATAAAACGGTGCGTAAGCGTTCTCCGCCCCCTCCGCGTACAGATACGCCTTGAACAACAAACCGGGCAGTTCATCCAGCAGCGGTCCCTTTAGCGCAATGCGTTCGCGGACGATGTCCATGTTGTAATCGGCCGGCAGCACAAAGCGATACTGCATCGCGATCATGACGACACTCCCAACGACGCCGCCGGACGGCCACCAGCAAACGACCAATCCTCACCCTGCGAAGAGGTAATCACCACCATCACATCCTCCGGCGCAATGCCCGGCGCCGCCGCCAGCTCCTCTACCAGCTGGCGATAAAATGCCTGCTTGACTGCCGCACTACGCGGCTTGCCAACGGTGATCGCAATCAGCACGAAATCATCCGACCTGGGACCGCCCTCGTAATGGCGATCGAAAATCAGCTCATGCGGCGCATGCTGGTGGATCAGCTGGAAGCGATCATTCTGCGGCACATTGAACGCCAGCTCCATCGCCCGCTGCAAACCATCCGCCAGCGCGCGCAGATACTCGGGCGGCTTCCCCCTCAACAGCGAGATACGGCTCATCGGCATATAGCCTCCTTTTGATTGACAGCTTAACGATACAGGCCTACATTCATTCTGAAAATCAGGAATATTTTGATACACAGTTCAGTAAAACGGGATGATCCATGCGCCGCATTACCTTCGACCTTGACGTGTTGCGTACCTTTGTCACCGGCATCGACATGGGCAGCTACGCCAAAGCGGCGGACAAGCTGGGACGCTCGACCTCCGCCGTCAGCGCGCAACTGAAGAAGCTGGAAGAACAACTCGGCATGCCAGTACTGCGAAAAGAAGGGCGCGGCATGGTCACCACACCAGCCGGCGAATCGCTGCTGGGTTACGCGCGCCGGCTGCTGGAACTGAACGACGAAGCCGCCACCATGGTGCGCGGCGCCGAGCTGGCGGGCAGCGTACGGCTCGGCATCCAGCAGGACTTCGGCGAACATACGTTGACCGAAGTGCTGGGCCGTTTCACCCGCGTGCATCCGCAAGTACGCATCGAAGCGCGCGTGGCCCGCAATGGCGAATTGATGGAGCAGCTGAACAGCGGCCGCCTCGACCTGGCGCTGGCCTGGGACGGTGGCGCAAGCACGCCGCATGTGGTGGATGTGGGGCGCATCGCCATGCGCTGGATCGGCCCCGCCGACGAATCGCGGCTGGTGTGGTCCGGCGATCCGCGCGAGCCGCTGCCGCTGGTGATGATGGACGCGCCCTGCATCATGCGCAGCGCCGCCACGCGCGCGCTGGACCAGGCAGGCATCGCCTGGCGCATCGCCTTCAGCAGTCCGGGCTTGTCGGGTGTGTGGGCGGCGGTGGCGGCAGGGCTGGGCGTGACGGTGCGCACCGCTGTCGGCCTGCCGCCGTCGCTGCGCGTACGGGAGGATGTGCGCCTGCCAGCCTTGCCCAATGTCGGCCTGCGGCTGCATCGCCACGCGGCGGAACTGAATCCGCCGGCGCAGCGCCTGCACGACATCGTCTTGGAAGCGCTACACGCTTAACGCGGCGTTGACGCGCTCCAGCACCTCGTCCCAGTCGCCGGCGCGCTGCTGCCGGAACAGCCGCATGGTCGGATACCACGGACTGTCCTGCCGCTCCAGCATCCAGCGCCAGTCTGGTGCAAACGGCAGCAATAGCCAGACCTGCTTGCCCATCGCGCCAGCAAGATGCGCCACCGAGGTATCTACGCAGATCAGCAGATCCAGCTGCGCCACCAGTGCGGCGGTTTCGGCGAAATCGGTTTGATCAGCCGCGTAGCTGCGCAAGGCCGGTTCGGCTTGCAGTTGCAAACGGTCGGCAGCGTTGAGGTCGCGCTGCAGGGCGATATATTCCAAGCCCGGTTGCAGCAGACGCAGCATCTTCTGTAACGGTATGGAGCGCGCGCTGTCGTTGTCATGCTTTGGATTGCCGGCCCATACCAGACCGATGCGCGGCGCCTTGGCCGGCCCCAGCCTTGTCTGCCATTGCAGGCTGCGCGGCGTATCGGCATGCACGTAGGGCGCGTCAGCCGGAATGTTGTCTGGCTGCGTGTCCAACAGCAGCGGTAAGCTCATCAGCGGCACGCGCAAGTCGTGCGGCGGCAGCGTATGCTGCTTACCGACGACTATCGCACCGCCTATGCCGTCCAGCAGCGACAGCAAGGCGTCCTGCACTTGCAGCACCACGCGCGCGCCTTGCGCCGTCAGCAGCGGAACATAGCGCACCATTTGCAGTGTGTCGCCCAACCCTTGTTCGGAGTGGACCAGCAGCGTTCTGCCTTGCCAGGATAGGCCTGGCTGCCATTGCGGTTGCGTGTATTTCTGCGCCAGCGCCAGGTAGGCTGGTTTGCGGCAGCGCCATTCATACTGCGGCAAGCCGCGTGCCAGATCACCAGCCAGCAGGCGACAGGTGCTTTGCGCGAAATGCGCATCTACCATGTCAGGCGCCAATGCCAGCGCGGCATCGTAGCTGCGCATGGCTTTATCCAGGCGGTTCTGATGTTGCAAGGCGTTGCCCTGGTTGTACAGCGCGAGCGCAAGGCCCGGCTGCAGTTGCAGCGCGCGCGCCAGGCAAAGCAGGGCTTCGTCGTAGCGACCCAGCTCCACTAGCGCATAGCCCATGCCATTCCAGGCGGTGGCGTCGTTGTCGTCCAGGCGCAGCGCATGTTCCAGCAGCGGCAGCGCTTCCGCTGGCCGCTTGAGGTCTTTCGACAGCAGTGCGGCGCCGTTGTTCAGCGCCAATGTGTGATCCGGCGCCAGGCGCAGCGCCTGGCGTATCGCCAGCCATGCCTCCTCGCGACGCCCCTGTTGTTGCAGCACCGCCGCATGGTGCACGTGCGCCAACGGATCTTCGATATTGACGCGCAGCGCTTGGTTGATCAAGCTATGCGCGGACGCCAGGTCACCGGTCTGGAGGGAGTACACGCCAAGCATGTGCAGCGCATCGAAATGTTGCGGCTCGGCGCGGATGATCTGCAAATACAGTGCGGCGGCCGCATCCAGCTCGCCGCGCGTGTGCAGATCAATGGCCTGTGCCAGCTTGTCGGCTTGCTCCGTCATTTGGCTTTCACGCGCACACCCGCCAGCTGCGCCACGCCGGCCAGGGTGGTCTGCGCCGCGTTCAGGCCAAGCAGGAAGTCCTTGTCGGAATAGGTGTCGTAGTTATCGGTAGGCTGGTGCCAGTTAGGATTCCAGCCCGCGCCAATTTGCTGCCCACGTTCGTTCTCGCGCAGCGAGATCGACGGCACCAGATTCATGAACGGCGTCGAATCGGTATTCGTCATGTGGAAGCCGACAGCGGCCGGATAATTGGTCGCGTACTTGTCGTTGGCGGCACGGAAGGCCCACGCCAGCTTGGCCGAGCCTTCGGCTTGCGACGACACTGACTGGTACTCGATGTTAACGTCCGCCTCCAGGCGCTGCTCCGGCGGCGACACATAAATCGCCTGGCCTTTTTCATCAAGTACCGGCTTGCCGTTGGCGTCCAGTTTGGGGATCGGCATGCCATGGTCGTACATCATCATATCGTGCTGGATCATGCCCAGCCATTTCGGTTCCGGATATTTGCCCGAGCCTTTAGGCGATTCGATACCCTGCAAATCCTTGCGCTGTTCGACGTAGGCGGCCGCGCCATTCAGGCCGGTCTCTTCGTTATTCCACAGGACGAAGCGGATCGAGCGATCAGTCTCCACGCCCGGCTGGCTGAAGATGCGCGCCAGTTCCATCACCAGCGCGGTGCCTGAGCCGTCGTCGTTGGCGGCTTCGCCAAAGCCGATGCCGTCCATGTGGGCGCTGACGATATACATTTCTTCCGGATGCTTGCTGCCGATTTTGGTGCAGTAGACATTCTCGCGCAGCGAGGTGCCGACTGGCGTCTGCTCGGCGTTCAGCGCCCGCAGGCGCTCATCTGGCTGGCGCAGCGGATCAGCATTGACGCCGGTCGGAATGCGGTTGCCGAACAGCGTGCTGCCGCCTTGTCCTGGCGGGCCGCCGGCGCCGCCGCTCGGGATACCCGGCGCGCGCTTGGGCGATGGTGCACCGGGCGCTGGCTGCGTGAACTGGTATTGCAGGCGCTCGGTATTGGTACAGCCATAGGACTTCAGCTGCGCTTCGATCCAGTCCAGCGCATCGCGGTTGCGCTGTGTGCCCTGGCGGCGGTCACCGAACTTGGTCAGGCTTTTGATGGTGGCCTTGTAGCGCTCCAGCTCCAGTTGCTTGACCAGTTGCGAAATCGGATCGGCGGGCGCCTGGGCGGACGCCATCGGCGCGGCAAAGGCCAGCGCGACGCTCAACGCTACAACTGCTTTCATGGTTCATCCTTGTCGTGATAAAAATTTGTCCCGGCCATTCTGCATCAGTTGCGTGCATACGTAAATCCATGTAAGCGGCGAACAACAATCCGATACAAAACGTACATAACCGGCAATGTTGTAGACAACTAGGGTTGGGATTATGCGGCATGACTTCACATCCCCTTTACACGACCTTGGCGAGAATGATGCGTGGCGGCTTATACCTGATGGCCATCTTCCTCTTTTGCCTGAGCTACTGGATACATCGCTCGTTCGGCCAGCCCGACCTGGCGCAGATCGCCTATCACCTCAACTTCGGCGTGGAGATGATCGGCACTGTCGACCCGGTGATCACCTGGCGCTTTGTGCGCTGGTGCTTGCTGGCACCACTGATCTTCCTGGCGCTGCTCTACTACGCCGAGCGGCGCTGGCTAAAGGTGATCGCGAAGACGCCGCAGCGCAATCACCCGCTGTTGTATCGCCTGCACCGCTGGTTCCCGCAACTGCTGGTGCTGAGCGCAACGATGTTCTGGATGTCCGATGTATCGGCCTTTAAATATGTTACCGCAGATTTCGGCCCGGATTATTTCGGCGCCAATTACGTGCGTCCGGAAGCGGTGACAATCGAAGCCGAGCAGCCTAAGAATCTGGTGCTGATCTACGTTGAGAGCCTGGAGCAAAGTTATAGCAATAGCGCGGTGTTCGGGCGAGACCTGCTTGCGCCGTTGACCGATCTGCGCGGCGCCAGCTTCCGCAGCTACGAGCAGGTGGCCGGCACTGGCTGGACCATCGCGGCGATTGTGGCGACGCAGTGTGGCGTGCCGTTGGAGCGGGTCACCATCTTCGATGGCAATACCCAGGGGCAGATGATGGACTCCTTCCTGAAAAACGCAGTGTGCCTGACCGATCTGCTGGCGCAGCGTGGTTATCGCAACGTCTTCATGGGCGGCGCGGCGACAGCGTTTGCGGGCAAGGACAAATTCCTCGGCCAGCATCACTACCACGAAGTGTATGGCCGCGAAGAGTGGCTCAAGAGCGGCGTCTCACGCGAGGATATGAACGGCTGGGGCTTGTACGATGCCGACCTGTTCGCGCGCGCCAAAGCTAAGTTGAGGGAACTGTCGGCATCGCGCCAGAAATTCAACCTGACCTTGCTGACGGTGGATATGCATGAACCGAAAGGCCATCTGTCGGCTGCCTGCGCTCAGCGGGGCTTTAAAGGATTTGACGGTGTGGTGTCTTGCACGGCGGCGGAGGTGGCCGATTTCGTACGCTACGCCCAAGACAACGGCTACCTTGAGGACACCAACATCGTCATCCTCGGCGACCACCTGTCGCGCAAGAACCCGCTGACCCATCAGCTCTCCAAACTGTCCGGCCGCACCATCTTCAACAGCTTCATCTCAAAACAAGCACCGCAGCCGAACCGCGCGCAACTGCTGCACTTCGACATGCTGCCGACGATACTGGAATTCAGCGGCTACGCCGTGCCGAACGGCCGCATGGCATTAGGTTACAGCGCATTCAACCAACACCCGATCCAGCCCCCCAAAGACCGCATGGCCGAGATGGACCAAAGCCTGATGAACCGCTCTCCCGAGTACATGGCCTTGTGGTCCGATCCGGACGACCATTAACAGCGCCGACATCCGAGGACTTCGTTGCTGCGATGGCGGCGGCCGGCATCAGCGTTTCCATCGATGCGACCTATCGCCCGATAAAGCGATCGTATCTTATGCATTGGTGCTGGCGCATAAAAAACGATGGCTTGGCTCCTTCTACAATTCCGGCCATGCCTGGTGTGGAAATTGAGTGGGAACACGCCACGATGTCAGCATCCCTTAGCGCGGCAAGCGATCTGACGGAAGCCAGGAAAAAGGAAATAGAGCGATCAGTTGTGAAGTATTGCGGGAAGGCGCAGAGACAGTTCAGAAAACTCAACGCGCAATACAAGAGCGATGCCCGGATAACAGAGATCATCCGTCAACACGCGAATGATACTGTTATCGGATTCCGGTAGTACCGTCCTGCAACGTTGTCAACAACATGCAAAGCCGCGTAGAATGCGTGGCACGCGGGTGTAGTTCAATGGTAGAACGGCAGCTTCCCAAGCTTCATACGAGGGTTCGATTCCCTTCACCCGCTCCATTTCAGCTAGCTGCCGCGCTGTAGGGCCTTTTGGTAGGCTACGTTGTCTTGTCGTTTTCCAGCGGCCAGGACATATACGGTGACAGTGTCATCGATCACTTGGTAAACCAAGCGATAGCCAAGGGCGGCCAGCTTAATCTTGTATAAATCACGGCCACCGCTCACGCTCGCCTTTGGAACTCTGGGCTCCACCAGTCGTTCTCTCAATTTTTTCTTAAACTGGGTTTTTATGCTCTGGTCGAGCTTCAGCCATTCTTTGCGCGCATCCGGGTGGATGCCAGGTTATAGGTCATCCAGGGTCACCCGTATCGGTTTTTTCCCGTCTGAAATTCTGGCTTCGGCAATCTTGAGGAGTTCACGATCTTCCAGCAGTTCGTGGATTTTCGTCCAGGCCTCTGCTGTCAGCAAATAGCCGACAGGTTTCTTCCCGTTCAAAATGGCGACAGGTTGTCCGCCGGACGCTTCCAGTACGGCGGTGGGGTTTGCCTTGAGTTCGCTGATGCCGACTGAGGAGGGGGCCAATATCGCGTCCATGATGCCGCCTTTAAAGGTGCTAACAAAGTTCATAGTACCACTCCGGTACTAGCTTTTACCCGGCGCCGCCTTCACCAGGTTGTTGCGCAGTTTGACCACGGCTTTTTGCAGGATCGGGAATTCTTCCGGTGTCAGGCCGGTGGCGTCGCGCAGGTTCATGTTGAGGGCGCTTTCACGCAAGGCACGGCCGGACGGCGTCAGGCCGACGCGGACCACACGCTCGTCGGCAGCGTCGCGGGCGCGGTGGACGTAACCCATGGCTTCCAGTTTTTTCAGGATCGGCGTCAGGGTGTTTGATTCCAGGAATAGCTTTTCACCCAGGCCGCTGACGGTTTGCTTGTCCTCTTCCCATAAGGCGATGATGGCGATGTACTGCGTGTACGTCAGGCCCAGCTGGTCCAGGATCGGCTTGTAGGCCTTGCCGAAAGCCAGATTGGCCGAGTAGACCGCGAAGCACAGGAAATCCGCCAGTTGCGGCGTAGCCGGTTTGCTCATGATGACCTCCGTAGTTCAATATCGCCAATTATATATCGGATGCGATTTAATCGGGATTGCTTGACATGGCAAAATTTGCTGATAATATACAACGTATCCGCTTCAATCGAATGCGATATAAAATAATCCAAGCAAGGAGTTCACCATGAGCAAAGTCCTGTACACCGGCAAAACCCACACCACCGGCGGCCGCGAAGGCGCCGCACGCAGCAGCGATGGCCGTCTGGACGTACAACTGTCGTCGCCCGGCAGCAGCGCGCCCGGCACCAATCCGGAACAGCTGTTCGCCGCCGGCTGGTCGGCCTGCTTTATCGGCGCCATGGGACTGGCTGCCGGCCAGCTGAAAGTGAAACTGCCGGCCGACACCGCCGTCGATGCCGAAGTAGATTTGCTGAACGACGACAGCGGCTACTTCCTGGCCGCACGCCTGAACGTCAGCCTGCCTGGCCTGCCGAGCGATACGGCGCAAGCGATTGTGGATGCGGCGCATAACACCTGCCCATACTCCAAACTCTCGCGCGGCAATATCGACGTACAGATCCAGCTGATCTAAACGAGAGGAGCGCATCATGCCTAATGATCTGTATCGCGGTTCTTGCCATTGCGGCGCCGTTCAATTCGAAGTGCGCAGTGTGCTGACGCCAGCCGCGCGCTGCAATTGCAGCCTGTGCCGCCGCAAGGGCGCGCTGATGTCGCCGCTGTTTCCGGCAGCGGACCTGAAGATCACCCAGGGCGAGGATGCGCTCATCCTTTACCAGTTCAACACCCGCGTGGCCAGGCATTACTTCTGCAAGCACTGCGGTATCTATCCCTTTCACCAGACGCGCAAAGATCCGCTGATGTGGCGCGTGAATATCGGCTGCCTTGACGGCGTCGATCCGTATGCATTCGACGCCGGCGTCAATGACGGCGCCAGCCTTTCCAGCATTCTTCAAGAGGACGCATGATGAACACCACTCACCGTCAAGTATTCGCCGCCACCGCATTGGCCATCGCCGCACTGTTCGGCGCCGCCCAGGCGCAGGCAGCGCCGGCCTTCGACGACATCAAACAAATCAACGCCGGCGAGCTGAATGTTGGCTATGTCGATCAAGGGCCGGTCGACGGCCCGGTAGTCATCCTGCTGCACGGCTGGCCGTACGATATCAACAGCTATGTCGATGTCGTGCCCAAGCTGACCGCGCAAGGCTATCGCGTCATCGTGCCGCACCTGCGCGGCTATGGCAGCACCCGCTTCCTCGATGCCAAAGCGCCGCGCAATGGCGAACCGGCCGCGCTGGCGGCGGACGTGTTGGCGCTGATGGATGCCTTGCAGATCAGGCAGGCGACGCTGGCCGGCTACGACTGGGGCGCGCGTACCGCCGACATTGTCGCGGCGCTATGGCCGCAGCGGGTCAAGGGACTGGTGTCGGTCAGCGGTTATCTGATCGGCAGCCAGGAGGCGGGCAAGCAGCCCCTGGCGCCGGAGGCGGAACTCCAGTGGTGGTATCAGTTTTATTTCGCCACCGAGCGTGGGCGCATCGGCTATGAAAAGAACCACCGCGACTTCGCGAAACTGATCTGGAAGCTGGCCTCGCCGCAGTGGCAGTTTGATGAGGCTACCTACGCGCGCAGCGCGGTATCGCTGGACAATCCGGATCACGCGGCGGTGACGGTATCAAACTATCGCTGGCGTCTCGGCCTGGAAACAGGGGAGGCGAAGTACGCGGCGCTGGAAGCGAAGCTGGCGACTTTCCCGAGCATCGGCGTGCCGAGCATCACCCTGGAAGGTGATGCGAACGGCGCGCCGCACCCGGAACCTGCCGCCTACGCCCAGCGCTTCACCGGCAAATACCAACATCGGCTGATCGGCGGTGGCGTCGGTCACAACCTGCCGCAGGAAGCGCCGGAGGCGTTTGCGCAGGCTGTGATCGAGGTGGGCAAACTTTAACGGATCAGGGCGATCAGGATGATGATGGGCAGCGGTACGCCTAACATCCACAGTAAGATCGAGCGCATGGTGTTCTCCTTGTTTTAGATGATGACACGGGCGTGGTCGCGGTTGCGGCCACCGGCGATGGCGCTGACGGCGGCGACGAAAGCGCCGAGCAGCAGGGCGACGAACATCCACAGCGCCGAATGTGCGGCGGCTTTGCGCGCCTCTTCTGCGGCGGCCATGGCTTTGGCCTTGGCTTCGGTGGCTGCTTGCGTGGCCTGGGCGTAGATCAGGTCGACGCGCTGTTCGGCTTCCGCTTGCGACAGGCCGCTGCGCTTGGACACCAGCTGCGCCAGGTAGACGCGGTCTTCGCCGCTGATTTTGCCGCTGGCCAGGTCGGTCAGCAGGATGCGGTTGATTTCCGCGCGCTGCGAGTCGCTGGCCACTTCGCCATCCGGCGAGCGCAGGATCATGTCGGCGAAGTAGCTGTTGGCACGGCCGTTGCCGGAACTCGCTGCCGCGCTTGCACCTGCCGCAGCGGCAGGCGCGGCGGCGGTGGCGACTGCGGCGCCGGTGTCGATCGCACCGCTCAGCGCTGCGCGCGCACCGCCGGCCAGCACTGCCACGGTCACCAGTGTCGCCACTGCCCAGGCCAGCAGGCCGTGCGCGGTGTCGCGGAAATAGACTTCATCGGTGTGGATGCGGACCCACTTCACGCGCAGGCGGCCAGCCATATAGCCGCCGATGCCGGATGCGGCCAGCTGCATGAAGGCGATCCACGCAATGCTGGCGACGCCGAGCGGCGCGTTGTTGTACTGGTAAGGCGAGACGGACGATAAGCCGAGTCCCATGCCGAGTATCAGCAGGATGAAGGACAGCGCGGCAGCTGCAGCCGCACCGGCCAGGATCGCGCCCCAGGAGACGCCGGAGGTGTTGCCGTCGCCGTCGGACGCTGTTACCGCAACGCCCGCGTTCAAAGGTTGTGTTTGCATAATGGCTCCTTATTGTTGGTGCTGCTATCTTGCTCCGCCATGTGCCGTTGGTATGTTCGTGCACCAACATAATGCGTCTATACTGTGGGACCTCGCCCCCCAGGAAAACATCCGCATGAATATAGTCGGCCCGCAGCAGCGCTTATCGACCCGTCTCGCATTTCTCGCCGCCGGCCTGGCCATGGCGACCTGGGCGCCGCTGGTGCCGTTTGCCAAAGCCCGGCTGGGACTGGGCGAAGCGGAACTGGGCCTGCTGTTGCTGTGCCTCGGCGGCGGCTCGCTGGTGGCGATGCCGGTCACCGGCATTCTGACTTCGCGCTACGGCTGCCGGCTGGTGGTGCTGATCTCCGGCGCGGTGACCTGTCTATTCCTGCCCGGCCTGGCATTTGCGCCTACGCCTTTGCTGCTCGGCCTGACTTTGCTGGTGGTCGGCGGCGCCATCGGCACGCTGGATGTGGCCATGAATGTGCAAGCGGTCATCGTTGAACGCGAAAGCGGTGGCGCGCTGATGTCCGGCTTCCACGGCCTGTTCAGCCTGGGCGGCTTTATCGGCGCCGGGCTGATGGCGCTGATGCTGTGGTTGGGCATGACGCCGGTGGCGTCGGCCGTCGCGTTGTCGGCGCTGGTGGCGGCCTCGCTGGTGCTGGCCGCGCCGCACCTGCTGCGCGATCCGGACGCGGCCGAGCGCGATGCGCCGCTGTTCGTCATGCCGCATGGCGCAGTGATCTTTATCGGCGCGCTGTGCTTCCTGTGTTTCCTGGCAGAAGGCGCGATTCTCGACTGGAGCGCGGTGCTGCTGACCGCAGAGCAGGGACTGGAGGCCGCCAGCGGCGGTCTCGGCTACGCGGCCTTTGCCATCGCCATGACGCTGGGCCGTCTGACCGGCGACCGCGTGGTCGGCCAGCTGGGCGGCAAGCGGGTACTGTTGCTGGGTGGCGTGTGCGGCGCGGCGGGCTTCTTCCTGTCGGTACTGGCGCCATCGGTGCCGCTGGCGCTGCTGGGCTTTGTGTTGATCGGCCTGGGCGCGTCGAATGTGGTGCCGATTCTGTTCACCGCCGCCGGCAACCAGACCGCGATGCCGGCCAGCCTGGCGATTGCCGCCGTGACCACGCTGGGCTATGCCGGCATTCTGGCCGGTCCGGCCATGATCGGCTTTGTCGCGCACGCGTCCAGCCTGAACCTGGCGTTCGGCGGCCTGGGCGCCTTCATGCTGCTGATCGCCGCCAGCGCGAAGCTGGGGGCTGCCGCCCAGCCCAAGCCATCAGCTTAAAAAAGCTACAATTTTTAAATTGACATTCTGATCTTGATCTGGGTATTATGAAATCGATTTCAAGGTAATTGAAAACGATTTCAGTTACTTCTGGCATCATCACCGGGTTTTTCATGTAGTCCAGTGTTGTCTGTGGTTTTAATCCCCTCGCGCCTTCACCGGCCGAGGGGTTTTTTTTATGCCATACTCGGCACATCCTGTTCCTGCCGAGATACTGATGCCTGTCCTGAGTGCCGTTCTTGCCGCCGCCCTGGCCGCTACGCCGCCGTGCGTGGAGCCGCCGCCCGATCCCGCCAATACCTACGATGCGCCGCACACCTATGCCAAGCTGGTGCGCGACTATCCCGGCATCCGGATCGCCAGCGACGCCTTGCCGCCGGGCGTGAGCAAGTTGGCCGACCAGGTGTATGCGCAGTATGGCGCGCGCTGCCTGAAGCTGGATGTCTACCGCCCGCAAGGCGAGCGGCTGCCGGTGGTGGTGCTGGTGCACGGCGGCGGCTGGAAGGCCGGCTACCGCTCGGAGTTCGCGCCGATGGCAGTGCGGCTGGCGCAGCAGGGCTACGCGGCGGTGACGCTCAGTTACCGGCTGTCCGGCGAGGCGCGCTATCCGGCGGCGGTGCAGGATGTGCAGGCGGCGCTGCGCTGGGTGCGCGAGCACGCGGCCGAACTGCGGCTGGACCCGCAGCGGCTGGCGCTGGCGGGCGGCTCGGCAGGCGGGCAGATCGCCAGCCTGGCCGGCGTGACCGGCGAGGGGGTTCAGGCGGTCATCAATATCGATGGCCTGTCCGACTTTACCTCGGCGCTGGCGCTCAAGCACGAGGACGATCCGAACAAGCATCCTTCATCGGCCGGCGCCTGGTTTGGCGGCCGCTACGCCGAGCAGCCGGCGCTGTGGCGCGAGGCCTCGCCGATCCAGTATGTGCGGCCGGGCATGCCGGCCATGTTGTTTATCGGCAGCGGCCAGCCGCGCTTCTCGGCCGGGCGGGAAGAGATGATGGCGAAGATGGCGGCGGCGGGCGTCGCCAGCGACAAACTGATCCTGCAAGGCACGCCGCATTCCTTCTGGCTATTCGACCCCTGGCTGCAAGCAACAGTGGACGCCAGCGTGGTTTTCCTGCGTCAAAACTTGCCATAGCTCATGCTAGTATTTGAGCACTATGCACCACACCATCCTCCTTCTGCTGGCATTGACACTTGGCGCGGGCATGCCGCTGTGCGCGCATGCGGTTGAACGGGTGGCGGTCGGCGCGAGCTTCAAGCGCATCTTCGAACAGCGCGCGGATGGACAATGGCAGGGGCTGGGCGTGGACGTGCTGCGCCTGCTGGCCGAGCGCGCTGGCGACAGCATGCATTTCAAGCTTTATCCCTGGCCACGCGCCATCGCCATGGTGGAACGGGCCCAGGCGGATATCCTGATCGGTCCGTATCAATCGCCGGAACGGCTGAAAAAACTGGCCTACACAGACTCTGCGCTGTATCGCGACCGCGTGCTGTTCTATGGCCGCAGCGGCCAGCAACTGCCGTGGCGCGGCGACTTGGGCGCGCTGGGGCAGCGCAGCATCGCCACCGTGCGTGGCTGGCATTACGGGGCGCAGTTCGAGCAGACGCGCGCCCTGTTTGATATCAACGAAGTGCCGCAGTTGGAGAACGGCTTGCAGATGCTGGCGCGCGGCCGGGTCGAGCTGCTGGCCGCCAATGAGCGCAATATTGCCGGCCTGGTCGAGCGGCTGCGTCTGGAGCAGGCGGTAACGCCGCTGTGCCCGGACATCACCCAGCTGGACGGCTATCTGGCGTTTCCGCGTGATCCCAAATTTGCCGCCGTGCGCGAGCGCTACAACACCCTGTTCAACGAGATGGTGCGCTCCGGCGAACTGGCGCGGCTGGGCGCGCGCAACGGCGTGCTGGTGCCGATCAATGACGGCGCCGCGCGGCCATCGCCCGCCTGCATGGGGCCAGCCCGATGAAAGCGCCGCGCCTGGCGCTGCTGGCGGCGCTGGCAGTGTGTACGGCGGCCGCACTGGCGCAGCAAGCGCCTGCCAGATTCGCGCCGATACCGGTCAGCGCCATCTTCCGTCCGCTACAAGCGAATGGCACGGCGGATGACGCACTGGCCAGCGGCCGCGTGGTGCCGGGGCAGTTTGCGCCAGCGCCGCGCGCCAGCAAGCCATGGCGCATCGCCTTCCTGTTCCCGCATACCAAAGACCCGTACTGGGTGGGCGTGTCGTACGGCGTCATCAGCGAAGCCAGGCGGCTGGGCGTGGCAGCCGATATTCTGCCGGCCGCCGGCTACGCCGATTTGCGGGGGCAGCTGCTCAGGATGGAGCAGGCCATCGCCGCCAAATACGACGCGATCGTGATTTCGCCGATCAGCATGACAGCAAATAACACCTCCATCGCCAAGGCGCGCGCGGCCGGCATTCCGGTGCTGGAACTGGCCAATGACAGCCGCAGCGATGACCTCACGCTGAAAGTCACCAGTTCGCTGCGCGGCATGGGACTGGAGGCGGTGCGCTGGGTGATACGCGACGCCCAGCAGCGCGGCCTGAAAAGCATCAACATCGCCTTGCTGCCGGGGCCGATGGGTGCTGGCTGGGTCAAGGGCGAGGTGGACGGCACGCGCATTGCCGCGCAGGACGCGCCCATCGAAGTCAATCTGCTGGACATTCGCTACGGCGATAGCGACCGTGGACTGCAAGCGCAACTGGCCGGCCGCCTGCTGGCGCGGCATGGCCGGCGGCTGGATTACCTGCTGGGCTGCACCGGCTGCGCGCCGGCGGCGCTGGGACCGCTGAAGGCGGCCGGGCTGAGCGACAAGGTGAAGGTGGTGGCCTACGATCTCACCAATGAAATCGCGCAGCTGATACGCAGCAAAGACATTGCCGCAGCAGCCGACAGCAAGGGCGTCAGCCAGGCGCGGGTGGCGATCAACGCCGCCGTCAATCAGCTCGAAGGGCGCGCCAGGGAGGCGCCGCACAGCCTGCTGGTCACGCTGGGCATGGTGGACCAGCAGAACCTGGCCAGCTATCCTTTTGATACCTCGATCGCGCCCGAAGGCTACAAGCTGCAGCTGTCGTATGATCCGTTGAAAGACTGAGCAAATCGTACACGCGTCCGCTGCGATCTTGCGTTACCCTAGGCGGATGCAAAGATGAGGAGATCATCATGATCCCGGATCACGACCGCCGCCAGGCGCGGCCGCAAACTTCCGATACCGCCGGATGGCACTCGTTTGACTTTATCGTGCGCCAGGCGCTGCAGGTGCAGCGCGACGTCGGCACGCCCGGCGCGGTGGAGCTGTTGCAGAATATGGGGCTTAATCCGCAAGTGATCGCGCGGGTGCTGTCGCCGGAGCGCAAGATCCGTTCCGAGGACCTGCGCTCACTGGCCGGAGACGCCTAGGTATTCCTGCTTACTCTTTATGGTGGAAGGGCGCGAACCAGGTCACCAGGAACGAAGGAATGGTGGCCGCCATCACCAGCCAGAAGTAGTGCACATAGCCGAGCAGCTGCTGCAAATGGCCGCTGACCACGCCGGTGACCATCATGCACAAGCCCATCAGTCCGGTGCCGAAGGCGTAGTGGGTAGTGGTGTATTTACCTGGCGCCAGCTGCTGCATCAGGTAGATCATGAAGCCCACCGAGCCGAAGCCGTAGAAGAATTTTTCAATCGCCACGCCGGCGCAGATCATCACCAGGTTGTCCGGCTGGTAGTAGCTCATCAGCAGGAAGGTGACGTTGGGAATATTGACCGCGCAGCACAGCGTGAACAGGGTTTTTTGCAGCCCGCGCCGCGCCACGAAAATCCCCCCGAGCAGCGAACCGACCAGCACCGCGATCAGGCCGTAGGTGCCGTAGATCAGGCCCAGCATTTCATTCGACAGGCCCAGGCCGCCTTGCGCCACCGGGTCGACCATGAAGAAGGGACCGATCTTTTCCAGCAGGCCGATACTCAGACGGAACACGAAGGCGAAGCCGACCATCAGCCACACATCGCGTTTCTGGAAGAAGGTGGCGAATGAATCCTTGAGGATGAAGGCTGCTTCCGCCACCGACTTCGGCGCGTTCTCGGCCTTGGCGCCGTCCGGCATCACGCGCAGGTGCCAGATCGCGGTCAGCAGGGTGATGCCGGCGACGATGAAGAAGATCACCCGCCACGAATCGATCCACGCCGGGCCGAACACGCCGGCCTCATGCTTGAAGTAGTGGGTGTGCAGCCAGCCGCTCAGGTAGACCATGCCGCCGGAGGCGACGATCGGGCCGACGTTCCAGCTCAGGCTCTGGATGCCGCAGAACAGCGACTGGGTCTTGGTGTTCAGCGCGGTGACATAGACGCCGTCGGAGGCGATATCCTGGGTCGCGCCGACCAGCGACAGCACGCCGAACAGGAACACCATGATGACCATATAGTCCGGCAGCGACATCGCCAGCGCCACGCCGGCAAAGCCGATGCCGACGATCAGCTGCGCGCACAGCACGAAGAATTTCTTGGTGCGGTACATTTCCACGAAGGGCGCGAACAGCGGCTTGATGGTGTAGGCCAGGATCAGGTAGCTGGCGTATTGCGCCGCCTGGCCATTGTCCATGCCGAGGTTCTTGAACATGATGGAGGTGACGCTGGTCAGCATCACATAGGTCAGCGCCATCGCGAAATAGCCGCTTGGCACCCATAACATCGGCGTGCCGCGCGCGAACATGGCGCGCAACAGCGACGGCGGTTGCTCGCCTGGCGCCGGTTGCGGGTCTTGCGCTTGCTGCACCGTTGATTGTGCGGTCATAGTGTCGTCCTCGTTATTCTCGTTGGAGTGTAGCACCAGCTCTGCGGCCGGCTATAAACGGGAACCGCCGGCCCGAAGACCGGCGGCGGTACTGCTGTTGCGTTGCTCAGGCAGCGTTCGCGCTATTGCGCGCGCGCTGTTGGATCAGGTAATCGCGATACCACAGCGCGCTGTGCTTCGGGGTGCGCTTCTGGGTCTGGTAGTCGACGTGGACAATGCCGAAGCGCTTGGCGTAGCCGGAATTCCATTCAAAGTTATCCAGCAGGCTCCACAGGAAATAGCCCTGAATGTTGACGCCTTGCAGGCGTGCGTCGTTCAGCGCCTTCAAGTGGCGCTGGACGAAATCGATGCGCGCCGTATCCGGGATCTCGCCGTTGACCAGGCTGTCCGGATTGGCCATGCCGTTTTCGGTGATGTAGATCGGCGGCAGTTCGTAGGTGGCATTCAGTTTGAGCAGCAGCTCGGTCAGGCCGTCCGGGTAGATTTCCCAGCCCATGTCGGTTTTGCCCAGCTTGAACTCCGGCTGGCGCGGCGGGGTTTCGGTCGAGCAGAACGAGCGGAAGTAGTAGTTCACGCCGAGGAAGTCGATCTTCTGGTGGGCGATGGCCAGGTCGCCGTCCTGCACCACCGGGCCGTTGTCGCCATAGACCTTGAGCGCCAGTTCCGGGTACTTGCCTTTGAAGATAGGGTCCATAAACCATTCCACCGAGCGCGAATATTCGAATTCGGCGGCGGCCTTGTCGGCTGCGCTGTCGGTGGCGGGGTCGGCGGTCCACTGGTTCAGCACAATGCCCAGCTGGGCCGTGCTGCCGACCTTGCGCATTGCGCTCATCGCCAGGCCGTGCGACAGCACCAGGTGGTGCGACACTTGCACCGACTGTTTCAGGTCGGCCACGCCCGGTGCGAACTGCGCGTTGCCATAGCCGAGATTGGCGGTACACCATGGCTCATTGTGGGTTGCAATCGTTTTCACCCGATTGCCGAAACGGCGCGCCACTTCCGCGGCGTATTCAGCGAAGTGATAGGCTGTGTCGCGGTTCAGCCAGCCGCCTTCGTCCTGTAAGCCTTGCGGCAGGTCCCAGTGGAACAGGGTGATGTGGGCGTCGATGCGCTTGCTTTCCAGTTCTTTGAGCAGGCGGTCGTAAAAGTCCCAGCCTGCCTCGTTCCACGCACCTTTGCCTTGCGGCTGCACGCGCGACCAGGCCATCGAGAAGCGGTAGGCGTCAACGCCCAGGCCGGCCATGATGGCCACGTCTTCCGGATAGCGGTGGTAGTGGTCGCAGGCGACGTCGCCGGTGGTGCCGTCGATGATCTTGCCAGGGGTGTGGGTAAAGGTGTCCCAGATCGACGGGCCCTTGCCGTCGAGATTCCAGGCGCCTTCAATCTGGAAGGCGCTGGTGGCGACGCCCCAGGTAAACGAGGGAGGAAATTGCGTGAAATCGGTCATTTTTATAAGGTTTTGTCAGAGTAGGATGGGAGGACATAGCTACGTTTGAAAACGATTTCACGCCTCGGATGATGATTAGACCTCAACTCATTGTGAGTGTCAATCGATTTGAAAAATGGCGCCGGCAAGCCTGATATAATGCCGCCTCAACAAATTTAACGACCATTCCGACCATGTCTTCCGATACGCCTAAAGACGCCCCAGCGCGCGCCATGCTGTACGATCCGACCGAGCACCGCATCCGCAGTTTCGTCACCCGTGCCGGCCGCCTGTCGACCGCGCAGGCGCGTTCGCTGGAAGAGCTGGGGCCGCAGTTCCTGATCCCGTATCAGAAAGCGCCGCTCGACTATGAGCAGACCTTCGGCCGCAAGGCGCCGGTGGTGCTGGAAATTGGCTTCGGCATGGGCGGCACCACCGCGCACATCGCTGGCGTGATGCCGGAGAAGGACTTCATCGGCGTGGAAGTGCATACGCCCGGCGTCGGCAGCCTGTTGAAGCTGATCGGTGAGCAGAACCTGAGTAACCTGAAAGCGATCCAGCACGACGCGGTGGAAGTGCTGAACTTCATGATTCCGGATGGCTCGCTGCACGGTGTACACATCTACTTCCCGGATCCGTGGCACAAGGCGCGCCATAACAAGCGCCGCCTGGTGCAGTCGCCGTTCGTCAAGCACTTGGTTCAGAAGCTGGAAGTGGGCGGCTATCTCCATCTGGCCACTGACTGGGAAGACTATGCGGTGCAGATGCTGGAAGTGCTCAGCGCTGACGAGGGCTTGCAGAACACCGCTGACGGCTACGCGCCGCAGCCGGCCTATCGTCCGCTGACCAAGTTTGAAAACCGCGGCCTGAAACTGGGCCACGGCGTATGGGATCTGGTGTTCACCAAGAAGTAATCACTTGAGCAGCGCCGCGTTCAGGCGCTGCATCGTCTCATCCGGCACCGCCAAGGTGCACCACAGGCGACGGTCGTCATAGACCACTTCTGAGAGCTTGCCGCCGCGCTCACGTCCCGGCAAGCCAACCCAGGCCAGCATGCAGGCGGGCTGGCTGTTTGCCCTCAAGATCACCAGTTGTTGTTTGGCCGGCGTGCTGCGAAGCTGGTAGCGAATGCCGGCGCTGGCCAGTGCAGCGCTGACCTTATCGATGGCGGGGCCTTGCGCGACGCCGTGTCTGGTGTAGTGCTGCGGTGGCCGCTCGTTGTAGTGGATGACCAGCGGCGGTTCAGCGGCCAAGGCCAGCAGCGGCGCGGCCAGCAGCACGGCGGCGATCCTAAGCATCATTTCTCCAGCGGCTCCACGTCCAGCACCACCACATATTGCAGGCGCTTGCCCTGCCACAGCGCGCCGCCGCGTACTTGCGCATCGGTGGTGCTCAGCTGGCCGACGGCTTCCTTCTTGCGCAGCAGCTCGCGGAACTTCAGCGACGCCTTTTGCGGCAGGTAGCCCACCATGCGGCCGTCGATGAAGACAGCCACCGCCTCGTTCTCGTAGGCGTTGCGGTCATCGGGCATCAGCGTGGCCACGTATTGCGCGGCGGCGGCCTGTTCGCCATGCGCGCCGGCCAGTTCCTGCAGCGTGGCCTGGTAGCGCGACTCGGTCATCACCTCCACCATGAAGCGTCCGCCATCGGACCAGTGCAGCACTGGCGCGCTGTCCGGCAGCTTGGGCTCATATGGCACGCCGCTCGGCAGCGGCAAAGGCTTGGCCTTGACCGGATTGGTTTTGATGATGGCGTAGACCACCGCCGCCGTGGCGACGATGATCAGCAGGGAGATGAGAAGCTGCATGGCGTGCTATGTTTGTACGAAGGCCGACATCTTAACGCATGTGCTTAGACTGATAGACGACTTTGCCGCCCACCACCGTTTGCAGCACCTTGATGTTGGCGATGTCCTCGGCTGGAATGGTGAAGAAGTTACGGTCCAAAACAATCAGGTCGGCCAGCTTGCCGACCTCCAGCGAGCCGGTATCCTTTTCCTGGCGCAGCGTGTAGGCGGCGTTCAGCGTGATCGCGCGCAGCACCTCGGCACGCGGCATGCCTGGCTGCGCAGTCAGCTTGCCCGCGTAGGCCTGGCCGGCATTGGGCGCGGCGGTGCGGGTCACACCAACCTTCAGCGCAAACCATTCATCCAGCGGGTCGACCGGCCAGTCGCTGCCATAGGCGACACGCGCGCCGGCATTGAGCAGCAGCGCCTGCGGCTGCACCACTGCGTAGCGCTGTGGTCCCAAATAATCCCTGAGCGCTTCCACTGTATCAGGCGCTGGTTTGCCCCACTGGAAGGACAGCACCGGCGTGACATCCAGCCTGGCGAAGCGCGGATAGTCGGCAGGATCGACGATTTCATCGTGCGCCAGTGCCGGCCGGACGCGCTTGCCTTCCGGCGTGGCGCGCAGGTCTTCGATGGCATCCAGCGTTTCGCGCACGGCGCGGTCGCCGTCGACGTGGACGTGCGGATCGATTTTCGCGCGTGCCAGTTCGGTTAGCGTGGCGCGCAGCGATTCCGGTGTGAAGTAGGTCGGCGGGCCGTTGTGCGGGCCGGGCTGCCAGCTCGGCTTCTCCTGCGTACCCTTGTTGACCAGATAGGGTTCCAGCATGGCGCCGGTGAAGGCGGGTGCAGCGATTACGCCGTCCATGAACAGCTTGGCGTGGCGCACCTGCATCGACGGCGCGACCTTGGTCGGTCCCTGGTCGAATTGCTTCTGCTGTTTGAGCAATTCGGCCACGGTGCTGTGCGGCGTGCCGCCTTTATCCAGATCGATCAGCACCGCGAAGTGTGCGCGTGCCGTCAGCTTGCCCTGCTTTTGCAGCGCGGTGAAAGCGGTCATCGTTTCGGGATCGGTATAAGCGTCGAGGAAGCTGGTGATGCCTTGCTGGCGCATCGCTGCCAGCGCCGCCTTGGAGGCGGATAGATTCTCGGCCACCGTCAGCGGCGGTAGCAGATTCATCGCCAGATCCTGCGCGGCGTCCTCCAGCAGGCCGGTGGCGTTGCCCTGCGCATCGCGGGTGATGACGCCGCCCGCTGGATTAGCCGTGTCGCGTTGTATTTTCGCGGTCTTGATGCCTTTGGAATTCAGCAGCGCCGAGTGGCCGAACGAGGAGCGCACGATGATCGGCCGTTCGGTCTTCAGCGCATCCAGCATAGCGGCGGTGGTTTCCACGCCGTCCGGCTGCATGCCTTGCTGGAACCAGTTCACCACTATCATCCAGCGTTCCGGACCGGACCTCTTATCGTTGTCGAGGCAGGCCTGGATGCGTGACTGGAACTGTGCCACCGTCAGCGGCTCATAATTCAGGCTGCAATTCAGCAGGCGGCTGCCGCCGGATTGCGGATGCATATGGCCGTCGATCAGGCCGGGCATCAGCATGCGGCCTTGCAGGTCGATGGTTTCGGTCTTCTTGCCGGCGTAGGCTTGGGCGCCGTCGTCATCGCCAACGTAGACGATGCGGCCGGCGCGTATCGCCAGCGCCTGCTGCACGCTGTCCTTGGCATCCACTGTGTAGATGTAGCCGTTGCGGTAGATGGTGTCGGCCGGCTTGGGGGCGGCGTGGGCATTGAGGCTAAGGACAAGTGCGGCAAACAGGCCGGTGCGGATCATGCAATCTCCTATGTGGCTCCCATCAGCCTGGCGCGCAGGGACGGCGGCAGAAACGCCAGCAGATTCCCCGCCAGTACCAGCGCCAGCCCGCACAGGGCCAGCGGCGTCCAATGGTAGCCTTCGTAAATGGTCGAAATAGTCAGCGCTACGATGGGGAATAATACCGTGGAATAGGCCGCGCGGTCCGGACCGATGCGGCCCACCAGCAACAGGTAGGCGGTAAAGCCGATCACCGAGCCGGGGATCGCCAGGTACAGCAGCGCGCCCAGATAGCGCGGCGATGGATCGAGCGTGAACGGCATGCCCAGTGCCAGCGCCGCCACACCCAGCGTGGTGGCGCCGATCAGCATCGCCCAGGTGTTGGTCAGCCATGGCGTCAGGCCAAGCGACTGCATGCGGCTGGATAGCAGGTTTCCGCATGAGAAGCACAGCGTGCCGCCCAGCGTCAGCGCCAGGCCAAGCAGCGTATGGCTGTCGTGCCAGTGGCCGGCCATCTGCGGCGCGAACAGCAGCACGATGCCGGCCAGGCCGCACAAGGCGCCCAGCATCACCTGCGGCTTGATCGGCCGCTTGAGGAAGATGCGGCCGTTGATGGCGTTCCACAGCGGCGCGGTGGAGAACACCACCGCTTCCAGGCCGCTGGTGACCCATTGACTGGCGTAGTAGAAGCACAGGAAGTTCAGGCAGAACAGCGCGATCCCTTGCGCGAACAGCCATGGCCAGGCCTGGCGCGGCGGCCACCATGGCTTGCGGGCGATCAGCAGGAAGGCCATCAGCACGGCGGCGGCGATCCAGAAGCGGTAGGCGATGGAAACCGGCGCCGGCACCACGCCGAGCTGGAAAGAGATGGCGATCCAGGTGGTGCCCCAGATCAGCACAGTGAGAGCGTAGAGTAGCGTATTCATGCCGCCAGCTTGGCAGTGCGGCGGCGCGGCGACTTGTCTGAAATTGCGCATCTATGCCGTCGGCTGGGGCGGCGGCCGGCGGCGCGGTTGGCGCCGTGCTAGACTTTTGGCATGACTTCCCGTGCCAACAATCTGCCTGCCACACTGCTGTCCGCGCTGCCGGATGGCCAGCTGTCGCATTCTGTCTTCAAGACCATGTCGGAGACGGATGCGCAGCTGGAGCGCTTCGCCTGGCTGGGGGATGAGCTGGCGCTGGCGGTCTGGCGGCGCGATACGCCGGTGGCTCAGACCAGCTATAACCAGCCGGGCCATCACACACTGTCCTTTTATCTGGATGGCGGCCACCGCACCGAGCGCTGGGAGTTGCCCGGCTTGTACGGCGCACCGAAGCGCCTGTGCACCTTGCCGGACTGGCACGAGTCCTCATGGACGGTGCGCGGGCAGATGCATTTCATGCACGTCTACTTCCTGCCCGAGCACTTCACGCGGCGGGCCGTGGTGGAACTGGACCGCGAGCCGCGCGAGCTGACGCTGGCCGACCGCACCTACTTTGAACATGAACGCATCGCCCGGCTGTGTGCAAGCCTGGCGTCCATGCCGTGGGAGGGGGCGGACGCGCAGCTGCGCGCCAATGAAACCACGCATGAGACGCTGAGCCATCTGCTGCTGGCGCAATCGGTGCCGCAGCATCAGGCGCGGGTGCGTGGCGGGCTGGCGCCGGCGGTGCGGCGTCGGCTGGCCGATTACATTGAGGCCCATCTGGCGCACAACATCACGCTGGGCGTGCTGGCGGAGCTGGCCTGCCTGTCGGAGTATCATTTTTTGCGGATGTTCAGAACCTCGTTCGGCATGACGCCCTCGGCCTGGATCGCGGCGCGCCGCATCGACCACGCCCGCGCGCTGCTGAAGACCAGCGGCCAGCCCCTGCAGCAGATTGCCGACGCCTGCGGCTACGCAGACCTGAGCCACTTCAGCCACCGCTTCCGCACCGCCGTCGGCGCAGCGCCGAGCCACTACCGTTCCATAGTGGCGGCCTGACTCTCTTCATCGATACTGCGGTTAATCAAAGCCTCCCCGTTTGTAACGAGCGATAGTTTGCTTTATTTTCTTTGCGAGCAATGGAGATAGCAATGGCCTATGTTTACACGAAAGTTGATGATCTTGAGGGCGGAAAGAAAGTTGGAACACACGAGTGTGTCGCTCTTGTGCAGCACTTCGCCAATACCGGCCCTGCGAATGGATGGCGTCAGGGCGCTGAGATAATTGGCAACCATATGATAAAAAAAGGCACCGCAATAGCGACTTTTAAAAACGGCCGCTATCCAAACGCAAAGCACGGAAATCACGCGGCTTTTTTCGTGCGACAGGGGATGAAGGGATTCTATGTGATGGATCAGTGGAAGGGAAAAAGCAAACCTTATATTTGTGAACGCTTTCTTGAATCAAGAGGGAAAAACAAGAACGGTACTTTCAAGGATCCAAGTAATAACGCAGATGCCTTTTTCGTGATTGAGCCCTGATCATGAAAAAGCCATTCTGTGGCATTCTGCTCATCGTTGGTGTCATGCCACTGAGCACCTTGACGGCTGACGCGAGCCAGCTCGCCTGCCCAGATGTGGTTCAAGCAGAGTCGATACAATTTATGAAAGTGAAGTCGGAATGGGCCGCGCGGGCAGTGGGGGATTTCCGACTGAGCTCCGCTGGTTTCAACGATGGGCCGCCAGAAAAGCTGGCGGCTCTGAAGCCGTCATTGGTGGCGAGCCGAGGGAAACAGTCGCTTGAAACCTGGGTATTTGATCCGTCTGAATTTTCCGGCGGACTGTGGCTGGTGTGCGGCTATGGTGGCCCGGCAGGGCAAATCACGCTGGCGAAACAGCTACCCTCATCTTATTCTGTGTGCTCGGTGCGGTACACGCCAAGTGTCAAGGCAGGTGCGCAAAACATTGCGATCACCTGCCGATGATTATTCCATCTCGTTGATCAGATCGACAATCTCTTCGCCGTAGGAGGCGAGTTTTTTCTCGCCGACGCCGGAGATGCCGCGCAAGTCGTCCAGCGCGGTCGGGCGGGCCTTGGCGATTTCGCGCAGCGTGGCGTCGTTGAAGATGATGTAGGCGGCGACGTTGTGTTCGCGCGCCGTGCCCATGCGCCAGGAGCGCAGGCGGTCGAACAATTTCTGTTCATATGCCGACAGGTCGCTTTCCACATAGCCTTTGGCGGCGCGGCTGGGCTTGGCCGCCTTGACCGGTTTCTGGTACTGGCGTAGCTGCACTTTCTGTCCGCCTTTAAGCACCGGACGCGCAGCGTCGGTCAGCTTCAGCGAGCTGAATTGTTCATGGTCCACGGTCAGCAGGCCGAGCGCGATCACCTGGCGCAGAATCGCGCGCCATTCCTGTTCGCTGCGGTCGGCGCCGATGCCGAACACCGACAGCGTATCGTGATGCCAGGTCTTGATGCGCTCCGTCTCCTGGCCGCGCAGCACGTCGATCACATGGCCGGCGGCGAAGCGCTGGTCGACCCGGTACACCGCCGACAGCAGCTTTTGCACCGGCACTGTGCCGTCGAAGGACACCGGCGGAATCAGGCAGGTATCGCAATTGCCGCAGGGGCCGGCCTGTTCGCCGAAGTAGTCGAGCAGGCGCACGCGCCGGCAGCTCAGCGTCTCGCACAGGCCCAGCATCGCATCGAGCTTATTGCCCAATACGCGCTTGAAGGTTTCGTCGGCTTCGGATTCGTCGATCATCCGGCGTTGCAGCACCACGTCCTGCAGGCCATAGGCCATCCAGGCGCTGGCCGGTTCGCCGTCACGGCCGGCGCGCCCAGTCTCCTGGTAATAGCCCTCGATACTCTTGGGCAGATCCAGGTGGCAGACGAAGCGCACGTCCGGCTTGTCGATGCCCATGCCGAAGGCGATGGTGGCGCACATGACGATATTCTCTTCGCGCAGGAACCTGGCCTGGTTGGCGGCCCGCACCGAGTGCTCCATGCCGGCGTGATAGGCCATGGCGCGCACGCCGTTCTCGTTGAGGAATTGGGCCGTCTCCTCGACCTTCTTGCGCGACAGGCAGTAGACGATGCCGCAGTCGCCGCCATGCTCGGTGGTGATGAAGTCCAGCAGCTGCTTGCGGCCGTTAGCCTTCTCCACAATCGCATAGCGGATGTTGGGACGGTCGAAGGACGAGACGAATTGCGCCGCGTCCTGCAACTGCAGGCGGTGTACGATTTCTGCGCGGGTCTGCGGATCGGCGGTGGCGGTCAGCGCGATGCGCGGCACGTTGGGGAACTGCTCGTGCAGGATCGACAGCTTGATGTACTCGGGCCGGAAGTCATGGCCCCATTGCGACACGCAGTGCGCCTCGTCGATGGCGAACAGCGAAATATTCGACGACTGGAACAGGTTCAGGCAGCGGTCCGTCATCAGCCGTTCAGGCGCCACGTAGACCAGATCGATCTCGCCGCTGCGCACCAGGCGCTCGATGCGGCTGGCTTCTTCGTAGGTCTGGGTGGAGTTGAGGAAGGCCGCGCGCACGCCGACTTCCTCCAGCGCGTCGACCTGGTCCTGCATCAGCGCGATCAGCGGCGAGACAACTACGCCAACGCCGTCGCGCAGCAGGGCTGGAATCTGGTAGCACAGCGACTTGCCGCCGCCGGTGGGCATCAAGACCAAGGCATCGCCGCCGCCCGCCACATGGTTGACAATCTCCCCCTGCTGGCCGCGGAAGGCTGGATAGCCAAAGACGGTTTGCAGCAAGTGGAGGGCGCGTTCGTTATTGTCCTGATGAATCATGGTGCTACTGCAACTACTTTAAGGTTAGTCCTTCCAGACGATCACGCCAGTGTAACCTGTGATGAGCACCAGCAGGCCAAAAGCGATGCGATACCACGCAAAAATCGTGAAAGTATGCGAGGCGACATAGCGCAGCAGCCAGCGCACGCAGAAGAACGCCGAGATAAACGCCGACACGGTGCCGATGGTGAACATCGGCAGGTCGGACATCTCCAGCAGGTCGCGCGCCTTGAACAGCGAGTAGGCGGAGGCGATCAGCAGGGTCGGTATCCCCAGCAGGAAGGAAAACTCGGTGGCTGCCTGGCGCGAAAAGCCGAACATCATGCCGCCGATGATGGTGGAGCCGGAGCGGCTGGTGCCTGGAATCAGCGCGAAGGCCTGGGCGACGCCCATTTTTAAGGCATCCAGCGGCGTCATGTCATCGACCGAGTGGATGCGCACCGAGACCGGATTGGCGGCCACGTGGCGTTCGACGATCAGAATGATGATGCCGCCGATAATCAGCGCCAGGGCCACCGGCACCGGCTTGAACAGGTGTTCTTTCAGAAAATTCCCCAGCACCAGGCCGAGGATGGCCAGCGGCATGAAAGCGATGGCGATATTCAGCGCGAAGCGTTGCTGCTTGCGGTCAGAGGTCAGTCCAGTGGTCACTTTGGCAATGCGGGCGCGGTATTCCCAGCAGACGGCGAAGATGGCGCCGGCCTGGATCACAATTTCAAATACATTAATTTTTTCTTCCATGCCCTGGAAGCCCAGCAGGTGTTCGGTCAGGATCAGGTGGCCGGTGGAGGAAATCGGCAGGAATTCCGTCAAACCCTCAACCAGGCCCATGATGAGGGCTTTCAACGCGAGAACAATATCCATGAAATTAAGTATTTACGGGTGAAAAGAGGTGAGCAAACCGCCGAAGCTTAACATGTTCAGCATGTTGTTTTCTGATTATGACTCAACCGTAATACCCGTTTTTGTCCTACAAGCAAAAAAATGCCCCCGAAGCAAGGCTGTGGGGGCGGAAGTGCGACCAAGCCAGCCGGTCGCCGAGGGAGATCATCTTCATCCGGGGTCAGTTCTGCCAAACGTACACGAGCTCGTGTACGTTTGGCAGAACTCGTATATTGAGCATACCGCCCCATCATCGGATAAAGTGGTAGAGGCGGCCAGGCAGGGTGATGCCGATCGGAA
>NZ_JAHUWK010000014.1 GCF_019219065.1 Duganella sp. sic0402
GCACCAGGCATGCCGCATGCTGCTTGAACTCCGGGGAAAACGTACGTCTCTGCTTGCTCATCAAACACCTCTCCATGGCGAGCATTCTCGCCTAAATCAGTGTCCGGGTACATTAAACCACTACACTTTGCCGCAGGAATGCGTGACCGTGTAGGCGTAGGAACTGGTGGCCGTCCCGACGAGAATACGCACTAGGCGCTATTTCCGACCTGGCTGAGTGCGTCAATGCGGATTCGTCAATCGATGAGTTCGCTGCAACGAATGTATTGCGCCAAGACGGGGTTCTGTCGAAGCTACCAGACGATGGCGAGGCGCGAAGCAAAGTCGTAGCGGAAATTCAGCGCACCCTGAGTCAGTTCGCCAAGAACGTATTGCATCCTGAAGCAAAAGTCCGAGACGTCGTGGGGCCTTTGCTAGATTTGGAGCTTTTTGATGTGGATAGCAGGTTCTACAACGCGTATCGGGATGAGACGGCGGTACCGCCACCTCCTGCCGTCAAGTCTCAAGAAGATGTGGAAGACAGGCGCAAGCGTGGATGGGATGCATTGTTCAGAACGCCTTGGAAAGAAATTTGTAAATACCGAGCCTATTTGAGGGGAGAAATGGAACTGGCTACTCACCAGGTCGTTAAGGGATCGGAGTTCAAGCACGTAATGGTGGTTATGGACGATACGGACGCCGGTGGCTTCCTTTTTGCGTATGAGAAAGTTGTCGGCGGTCAGGCGCCGGGCAAGAGCGATTTGAAAAATATGGAAGAAGGTAAAGAAACTTCTATCGACAGGACACTGAGATTGCTCTACGTCACATGCAGTCGGGCTGAGGAAAGTCTTGCTCTGATTCTTTGGGCAGCAAATCCAGGAGCGGCTATTGATGCGGTCAAGGCGACGGGTTGGTTCCTCGAGGGAGAGACCCAGGGGGTGTAATAATTGAAGAGCCGCCAGTGACTTACACTGGTACTTTACTCGTCAGCGCCAATGGGGCGGAATGGTCAGTCCGAGCACTCGCGAAATATTTTCGAGCGCGGCGATAATTTCGCCGTGGCGATTCTTGTCATAGGCATCGCCAGAATCCCGCTGCGATAGAATGATTTTCAACTCAGGAAGATTGTGCAGGTCCAATGCATAGAGATTCCTCCACGTCAACTCACCAAACAATTTGTATACTACTTCAGTGCCGTCTCGATCACTAACCAATCGCTTCGGTCCAAACAACTTTAGTAGTTTCTCTTCAGCCTCATCTTTCGTTTCGACGGTATGTAAATGTTGCAATGGAGCTCCAACGGAGAGAGTTGATTCGATGCCCCGGCGCGGAGAAACTCCGTCCCGCCGAGCAGATTGTCCGGAATTTTGATTGTCGGGATCCAGGCTGTCAACAACCATTGATCGGTTTGATCAGGGCAAGTGGGGCGGGCAAAGCCCGTCCCGCCCTTCATAGCGTACCTGCCAATCCCAAACTAGGATCGAGATCGGGCCCGACGCTATCTCACGTCGAAGCCATTCATTTCAAAACCGAGAACAGCTTCTTCAGGTAGCTGCTGGCTCCGTCCTCCATGAAGAGTACATGGCGACTTTCCAGCTCGGCCTTCTTCGCCGTGTCTCCAACGTTTAGCAGGTCTGAGAACTTGGTAGGTGAAAGGACGAAAGCATTCAGAACAAGCGGCGGCTCACCCGCTTTGGTTTGTCCCGCTAGCGTGGCCTCCAGTGTTTTCACTTCCTTATAGAGACCCAACTTTGGGTGAGACAAGTCGAGATTGCGAAGCCCTTTAGGATCGACAAAGGTCAGCCATTGCTTACCGCTTGTGTCATCCACCAGCCAGAGCAGGAAATCTGGATAAAAATTCCCCGCTAGCGCGAAGCCCAAACCCTTCTCTTCACGATCAGCATTGCGTAGCAGGTACAGGCTGCGCTCTCCAATCGCTTGCTTTCCGTCAGCAGAGTTGTAGAACGCTTCCAGGTCGCGAACGAAGTCAATCTCACTCTGCGCATCGAAGGCCAAGGGGCGGAGTTTTAGTGGCACCGCATCCTTGTCCACCAAAGACAAAAGAGGATAGTACAGATGGCGGTCAAAGCTGATCGCGACCATGCTATTCGCTTCCCATTGGCTGGCTTCTCCGATCTTTCCGTCCGCTACAAGCTTTTTCAGCGCTTCCAGCTTTGCCAAGTACGTCAGGCCATCGTCTGTGTTCTCGATCTCGATCTGATAGAGTTCGAGCATTGATCCGTGATTTTCATCCATGTAGATGATGTCGTAGAACTGGCCTTCGTAACCGCTCTTCAGAGCTTTGTAGAAGCGGTCTGTGTAGTCGGTCAGTAGCCTTATCAGGATGTCCTCATGTTTGCGGATGTCAGCGAAGGTGGTCACGCTCAGCTCCATCGCAGGGATGAACAAGGTGTACCAATCGTTCGCGTCAGCGCAGAAATCGATCAGCTTCTGGCGCTCCAGCCGCAGGTTACTCCAGCTTCGTTGCAACTTGTAGTCCTGCAAGGCCAGATAGATGCGATCCCAATCAAACATAGGGAACAAGTCCGTTTTCAGTTTGCCTTTGTTTCTAGCCTCCGTGGTAGCGATTACCCCCCTGTCCTTGCTAGACAGTGCCTCCACTCGTGGATACAGGTCGAGCACCACGTGGGGCGCTTTGATCTTTCCCTGAAATTCCGCTGGGATTTCGTACAACCAGGGGAAGTGAGTTCGCTTGAAACCCAGCTTTTGGTTGTCCTTGTAGCCATCCTTTAGTGCAAGCGTCTTAAGCGTCCCCTTAGGAAGGTTGGCTTTGGTCGGGAAATCTAGTTCTAAGACTTCGTCACTTGGAGTAATGCCCTCCTCGCGCAGGTAGTCTTTAAACGCTGCCATATAACTAGCGCGCACGCCAAAAACGTTGAGCGTCTCAAGTCTATCCAAGTGCATTCCCTTAGGGCGATCTTGCGGCAAGGTGCGCTTGAGGGAAAAGCCTTTTCCCTTTAGACGCACGCCGCGCCCGAACAATTGGATGATCTGCGAGCCTTCACCCTGGCCCATGTTCAGTAACCCCATTGTCGAAACACGCCAACTGCTCCAACCTTCCGTGAACTTACGTGATCCGATCAATAGGTTGAGGCCGCTTTCCTTGTTGTTTAGTGTGCCGAAGAGCGCACCGCCAAAGTCGTCTCGTTCGCTGTCGAATGCTTTCTCACCCTCTGCTTTCACGAAGAAGCCCGCGTCGTCACCTATATTAATAAGACCGAATGGTTCTGCGTCACCTATTCTCAACGCCAGTTCGCCCTTGCTGCTCTTAATGTTGACCAGCTTCAGGCGCTGTTTGGCCGCTGCATTGAACACGCGCCGCAAAATATCTGCGTATAGCTCGTCCGTCTTCCCAGAAAATTCCATTAAGGCGGTAAAGCGCCCGCTGAAGATATTATTGCCCTTGGCATCCAGAATCTGCGCCCTATCAGCAATTAGGTCGGCCAGCCACTTCTTGATCTGCACGTCATCATTAACGAAGGAAGCAAGGAAGTTCACAACATCCAAGATGTCCGATTCCTCGCCCAATACAGTGTTGCCTACAAATACCCACAGCGGCTTTTCGATGTTGAAGTCGGCAAGTTTGTCACGGTGTGTGCTCCATAGCCAAAGCTGCTGGTAGAAGGCGAGCAGGCAGGCAGTGAAGTATTTTTCCGCGTTGTCCGTCTGTTCGTAGGCTTCGCCGTTCATGTTGAGGATTAGCGATTCCTTACCGTAACCGTCTTCGTAGAAAAACTTGTACGAGTAGTCGAATAAGATGCATTTGGCGTAGATCTCACGCGTGGCGGTGATACGCGCACGGCGCTTCTCCTCGCCAGTCAGTGCTAGTTGCGCCAACTGACTATCGTCCAGTTTCTTCAAACTGGTTGTTTCGAACAGCATCTTGGAGCGTTTCTTCTGGATGTCCTCCTCCGCCGCAGCTACCGTCACACCCTTAGCAACGGCTTGACCGAATGTGGCTGAGTACTCGAAAGCAAAACCTCCACGGACCAGAGCGTCACGCCGCGCCATCCAGGCGCCTGCAGCCGTTCCCGTACCGCGATGCCCTTCGTCCACCAGCACTAGGTTGTTCCCCTCGAAGGCGTCCACGGCAACGGTCTTGTCCCCCATCTCGTCACCCAATTTGTTGATATCGATGATCTCAATGGTGCCGCGCGCCGGGCTCTGCGCTTTATTGAAAAACTGCGAAAAAGCGAAGCCCGACAGGTGAAGCTCCTCCAAATGCTGGCGCGACAGACCTTCGTTTGGCGTGAGCAGAATTATTTTGCTAGGGTAGTGGTCACTTCGACCAGCCTGGAAATAGTGCAGGTACTGTCTTATGTTGACATGCAGAAGGAGTGTCTTACCACTACCGGTGGCGTTCCAAAAAGCGACCTTATTCAGGTCGTCCGCATCGAAATCGCGAAACGGCTCCGCTCCCGCCTCTGTACGGTATCGCGCCATCTCGTCGTTCAACCCATCGAGCAAGTCCTGGCGGCGATTGAAATACCAGTCCAGATAAAGTTCAGTGAACAGCAGCGAGAGGTACTGGAAGTACTTCATCTGCAATTCATGGCCTTCCAACTTGTTACGCTGGTGGGTGATGGCCTGCCAATGGCCTACGAGGTTTAGGTCGTAGCGCCGCAGGTCGCTTTCGGGCACACGATTGGGATCGAAGAGGCCACGAACCAGTTCGTGGAAGAACATTGTTTGGCCGTCCTCGTCAATACCCTCGAAGCGGTCATCGCCCAATCGCGTCTTCAGAGCGCTGAGTGTGCCTCCTTGGAAGAAGCCTAGTACCCAACGGTTTAGCACCAGTTCCTGATGGAAGCTACGCTTCTTTCCTGCGCCTTTCTTGATGGTTCCGCCACCTGTTGCGGCTGTGCTTTTAGGAGCTCGAGCCATCACGCCCCCTCCACCGAGAACATGTGCCCAAGGAACTCAGGCTCGATCTGGCGGAGTTTGAGCGTACGTGTCGAGCCGCCTTCCTCAGCGGTCTGAGTCAGCACTGTCGGGATATTGTGGTCTCCATTGATGTAGACAACATCAAATTCATTGTCCGCTGGATTGATTGCAAGCTTGTCACACAACCTATTAACACCTTCGTAGTCCAGCAACTCACAGTCGCGCCACAGAACGAGACAGCTCTCACCGCTGGGAAGTGTGCCAGTGATGGTAGCGAAGCCTCGTTGCGGCTGGGAGTCAATGTTTTTCACTCGCAGGCCGATCAGGTAGTTAAATGTTTCAATCAGATCGATCTTGCGCGGCTCAAAGGCGCCAGCCGAATCTACAGCCACATTCAAGGTGTAGTCGAAGGGCTTTTTGAAGTCTGAAATTGACAGCAAGGAGTCACGACTTTCCACGTCCAGCATGTAATTCAACAGGTAGTCTTCTTGAGCTTGCTGCGGCAGTGCGTTCAATAGATCGCCCTGCGCAGAGGTGCGACGCAGTTGAAGATTGTTGAGGGTGTCTTCATAGCTTTCAAGCCTGATGACTTTAAGACAGTAAGAGACGCCTGTCTCGGGGGCAGTCGGACGGCCCTCTTTCCAGCGGGCGGAGTAGATGGCCTTTATGGCTCTCGATTTCGTTACAGTCTCGAAGTACTCGCCCTGCTCGACAAGAATGAAGCCGAGCTTTGCTTCCGAACCTGCCGCTTCCGCTTCACGACGTAGTTCGATTACTGCATGAGCAGTTGTGCCACTACCGCCGAAATAATCGAGCACTATTGCATCTTCGTCCGCTTGGGTAGCTAGAGTAATGCATTTTTTAACCAAATTTATCGACTTCGGAAAATCGAAGCGCTTCTCGCCGAGCATATCGATTAGCAAGCTATTACCATAATTTCCAGCATCGAATTCACCACCGCTCCAGACTGTCTTCGGAACGGTTTGTTCATGGGTGACGAATAAATCCCACTCTTCGCCAACTTTGATTGCAGCAATGCGGTCGAGGTTCTGACGAATTGAGTCAAGTCCGAAATTCCAGCGGCGTTCGACACCCTCTTGGTCAATTGGCCATATTTCGATGCGTCCATCCGGGAAAGCTACATTCTTACCGGTGGGGCTGAAGTCTTCATCCGGCACCGTACCGACGTCAACAACTTTGCCATCTACGATATAGATCGGATAGAACGAAAGTCGTCGGTCAATACGTCGTGAATTCTCGCCCCACCTGCGCATTTTGCGTGGGGTATCGTTTTTCTCCAGAGTCCGCGCAACAGTGGACAGTCCGTCACGTGTTAGGAACAACGCGTATTCGTGAGTTCGATTGAAATTGCGGGTAATGGAACCCTTCGGATTATGAACGACCGTAACTTTTGAGAGTGTATGTTCCGGTGCAGTCTGCTCCAATACGGTGCACAAATTGACCATTTCGGAATCATCGATTGCCACGGTTTTCATGCCGTCGAACTGAAGGAGATTCATGCCTTTACGCAATCGGTCTTGCATCAAGCTCATCCAGGACGAATGCTTGTACTCATTCTTATAAAGAATAGGCGTGGAGTTGGTGTTGTACGGCGGATCAATGTAAATATACTTGATCTTCTCCCGGTACTTCTCTTGAAGAAGGTTCAGAGCTTGGAAATTATCGCTGTGAATAAGTACGCCGCTAGTAGCTTCATCAATAGACTCCACTTGACTAAGCAGCCTGGCCTTGAATTCTGGCGAAAAGAGAGCGGTATCAACCATCAGATACAGCCTGGTTTTTAGATCATCAGCCGTACCTGCCCCAGTACCATCCCACATACCGAATTGTTTCCACTGCCCCCATTGGCGCTCATTCGCCACAACTTCCGGCCACAATTCTTCCGGCACTCTGTCCAAGGTGATGCAGTAGTGACTGGATACTACAAATTTTTTCTTCAACCACAGCTTCTTCTGAAAATCCTCTAGTTGCGCAAGGAAGGTGATCAGTTCTTGCGCAATGGAGCGTAAGCATTGGATAAGCCGCAGTGATTTTTCGATATTGGCAATTGAGTCAGCATTCTGCACATCGTCGAGGTGCATTACTTCGTTCTTAACGTAAAAATCCAGCTCACGAAACAAGAAACCACCCAAGTCCTTATGGATGAAGTAGTCGGCGGTGTTTCTGGTGGTGTAGTCGGCCAGGTGCTTTTCCAGCAGCGTGCGCTGTGGATTCTTATCTGTCGGTGCACGGTTACCCAAACTCAGCCAGCGCGATTTCACGGTCGCATCGGCTAGCACGATTTCCACAGCTTTTTTTACCAGTGCCTCCTGCTTTGTGCCCTTGGGTTGGGGCAAATATTCGAAGCGTACGATCAGTGCCTTTCCGTTCGTTCCGTCTACTTCTTCCACCGGCAGGATAACTTCCTCGTATTCATCGCCGTTATCATCGACGCGCGAGAGAGTCTTGTTCTCGGCTAGCGCGAAGCGACGCTCCTTGTCGTTGTCTTTACGGTTATCCTTCGCTGTGTCGGCAGCTACCAGACGGAAATGCACAGTACGTCCATCGTCGAGCTTCAAGCTGTAATTACTGAAATTCTCGCCGCTCTTGGTGTAATACTGGTCCTTGTTGGCCCAGTGAAGCATCACTTCCTCACCAGCGTAGGGAATGGCGTAGGTGTCGCCCTTGTACCGACGCTGACTAATGAAGTCCCCTTGCTCGTAGTAGCGTGAAAAGAAGGTCAATAGGTGTGAGAACGCTGCATTCTCATGCTCGCTCTCACCTGTAGTGGCAGCGTACAGGCGAGCGCGCAGATCCTTTACTTTGGGAAGGTCATCTGGATTTGCACCGAGTGCCTGTGCCTGTTTAATGGCTTCGTCCAGGTCTCCCTGAATTTGGTGTGCGTTGGCGGCGTTACCTGCCGAAAGAGCGGCTTGTACTTTCTCGGGCAATCGATTTTCCAAGTACTCGTTGATCTCGCCGGCACGGGCATTGAGGACGCGATAGATGCCGAAGTCGAGCTCAGGACGGTCGATTTGGAAAATCTCGCGCAGCTTGGCGACGAGTTCTTGGAATTTTGGGTTGTTCTTACTGGTCATGGCTTGCCCAATTTCGGAATCCTAATGAATCGTGTGTTTATGTGTGTTCTAGATGACTTGCCAGCGAATGCTGAACAATGTCTCGTTGCTCGTTTTTTCTTGCAGCCTCTGCTGAAGAGTTGAAATCAGCTCGTCGCGCTTTGCGATGATTTCGTCCTCGACAGCGAAGATCGCTTGCCTCTGGTGGCGCTGCTTCCGCTCCAGTTCCGAGAGCTCGCGTTGGATGCCATCCTGCTCCTGCAATGTAGAGGCCTTGCGCGCGTCACGCTTCAACTGCGCGATGCGGGCTTTGGTGTTCTTCAATGCATCCTCTGCGGCCAGCAGTTTGTCATCAGCCCAGCGCTCTAATTTATCTCGCTCCTCATTGAACAGGCGCTGATTGCCCTCCAGTACATGCGCTATGGTAGCGGCGACGGCTCGCTGGCTGTTAGCGATCAATGATTCCGGCGGCGTAGTGTGCAGAGCGACAGGCATTTCCGCCGACGGAATTGTCATCAGCTTTTCGCAGGTTTCCTGATCCAACGGTTCACCATCGTCGGTAACGCCGGAGAACAGCAATGCTTCGGTCCTGTCGTAGGCCAACACTTCCAGTCGAGCCAACGTAAGCCAGCCAGATTTCCCACGCAGCTTCTCGATTACGGAAATGCGTGCGCCATGCTTGCTGTAATCCAGGCTTACCGTGGCGGTGGGCGTATGGGCAGCTAGGCCGGAAGCGATGCTCCACTCGCCCAGCGGGTGGCTTAGTCGGTAGGCGTGGGCCAGCATGTCAGGCTGTGCACCGCCACGAATGAGCTGGTAGCGTCCAGGCGAAATGCCACTAGGTGGCTCACCAAGAGAAAACGCGTACGACGGCTCGTCGAATTTCGCGCGATCGCTAAGGGCATAACGAGTGACACCCCAGAACCAACGGCCTAGTTTATCAAGCCGAGCTTCCGCTTCGTCCAAACGCAGTTTGAGGCGGTCATGGACGTCTTCGTCGAAGTTTTCCAGCAACTGCGCCTGAGTTTCCTTAATGCGTCCAGCTATGACTTCTTCCAGCTCCGTCTGCAGCTTGTTGAACGCGGACTCAATCTGCTCCGGCTGACGGCAAGTATCGTAGATCTGGAGTACGCGCTTTTCGAAGTCAAGGCCACCTTCGATACGCCCCAGCACTTCGTCGCTTGCGCCGAACACGCCGGAAAATAGACTGAACTTCTCGGTGAGTAGTTCTAGCACGCGCTGATCTGCTTGGTTGCGTGTGTTGAGGAAGTTAATGACTACTACATCGAAGCGCTGACCGTAACGGTGGCAGCGACCAATGCGCTGCTCAACGCGCTGCGGGTTCCAAGGCAAATCGTAGTTGATGATGAGCGCGCAGAACTGGAGGTTGACGCCCTCTGCTGCGGCTTCGGTGGCAATCATGATCTCGGCACCGCTACCATCGTCCTTTCGGAAATGGTCGATAAGCGCGGTGCGCTTGTCCACCTGTGGCGAGCCCGTGACGCGGTCCGTACCCTTGAATTCCTCCAGCCAGCGATGGTAAATGGCGGCCGACTCTTCGTGAGCGTTTGTGCCGGAGAACAGCGCCAGCTTGCCTACGTAACCATTGGCCGAGAGAAAGCGATGCAAGTATTCCTGGGTGCGCCTTGACTCCGTAAAGATGATAGCTTTACGCGGGGCACCTAGTTCGGCCATCTTGCCAAATCCCAGTGCAAGTCCTTTGAGCAGGGCCTGAGCCTTAGTGTCGGTTTGCAGCGCACGAGCTGAATCGATGAAGGCAGTCAACTCCTCTATCTCTGCACTGATGGCATCGAAAGTCGCGTCTGAATCGGGCTTGTCGATCTTGACCGCATTTGGCGCGAGATCAACAGCAGCGATATCGTCCCGGGCTTCCTCTTCAAGATATTCCTGCTCCAGATCGTCTTCAGCGATGAGCTGCTCGATCAACGCGGTTCCGTCGTCTTTTGGCACGCCTCCCGCCAACAATCCTTGCAGCCGCTCGCGGATGGTGGCTAGAGTGGCAGCAACTGCGTGCGAGCTGGAAGCCAGCAGCTTACGCAGAATAAGCGCAGTAAGGTGACGCTGCTGTTTGGGCAGGGCGTAAGAATCGTCCTTTTGTAGGAATGTTGAAATGCGCTCGTAGAGCGCCTGCTCGTCATCTGTAGGGTTGAACGGTTGGGTCAACGCTTTGCGCTCGGTGTACTTGATGTACTCTAGCACGTCACGCCGCAAGGTTCGTTTGGTAAAACTCGCTATGCGCTCCCGCAGCTCGTCCATCCCCGAAGTGCTGTTCAAGAACTGCTTCCGGAAGGCAGCCTCATCGCCAAAGAGGTGATCGTCGATCAGTGTAGAGAGGCCATATAGTTCCATCAGCGAATTCTGGAGCGGTGTAGCGGTGAGCAGCAGCTTCTTGCGGCCTTGCAATGCGCGCTTAAGTGCCTGCCCGGTGCGGTTGCTGGTCCGATGCGCGTTGCGCAACTTATGCGCTTCGTCGATGATCACTACGTCCCATGGCACGGCGCGCAACTCAGCCTCCAGCCTGGCAGCGAACTGGTAGGACATGATTATGACCGCCTTGCCAACCAATCCCTGCAAGGTGGTAAGGATGTCGCCCGTAGACTGTTTGCGCATAGAGACCGCATCCACCACAGTCGATGGTACGGCGAATTTGTCCTGCAGCTCCTGCGCCCATTGTTTGCGCAGACTGGCAGGGCAGATGACCAGAAGTCGTCGACGACGTTCTGCCCAATATTGGCAGACGACCAATGAAGCTTCGATGGTTTTACCCAGGCCAACTTCGTCGGCGAGAAGCACGCCTTCTTGCAAAGGGTTACGCAGTGCGAACAGGGCCGCCTCGATCTGGTGTGGATTTAGATCAACACTGGCGTCGAAAAGCGATTGGGAAAGCCGGCCTACGCCGTCGGCAGCATGCCGCCTCGTCAGCTCATGGGCGTAGTACTTGGCGTGGTAAGCTGAGATCAATATGCGGACTCCGCCTTATCTAGACGGATAGCGACCAAGGCCTGATTCAACTTACTGACGTGCAGCAACACTTCTTGGGTGATAGACATTGCTTGCTCCTAATCAAATCTAGTTTTGATAGTTGTTTTGATAGCTCGCAATGAATTACAATCAATCTTCCCAATAAAATCAAACACTTACTATTAACTTGTGGCGGAAGCGGTGAGATTCGAACTCACGAACGGCTCACACCGTCGGCAGTTTTCAAGACTGCTGCCTTCAACCACTCGGCCACGCTTCCTAAGTGTGCAGCATTATACAGATTTCTGGGGGCAAAACCACCCGTATGCCGATCAGGCCGCGCGGCTCGACTGGTCGGGCAGCCAATTTTCCCGCAAGGCGCGCTCAAACGCTTCCGCTTCCAGCGGTTTGGAGAAGAGATAGCCCTGCACTTCATCGCAGCCGGAGTTCTTCAGGAACGCCAGTTGCTCCACCGTTTCGACGCCTTCGGCAATCACTTTATGCTTGAGTTGCTGGGCGATGCTGATGATGGTGTTCGCAATCGCGCAATCGTTGGTGTCGGCCGGGATGCCGACGGTGAAGGAGCGGTCGATCTTCAGGGTGTCGATCGGGAAGCGCTTCAGGTAGGACAGCGACGAGTAGCCGGTGCCGAAATCATCCAGCGACAAGGTCACCCCCATGGCCGTGATCCGGTCCATGATGCCGATCACCCGGTCAATATTGTTCATCAGCGTGCTTTCGGTGATTTCCAGCTCTAGCCACGATGGTTCCAGTCCATAGCGCTTCAAGGTCTCGCTGACACGCCCCGGCAAGGCCGCAGTAAACTCGCGCGCAGATACATTGACCGCCAGCCTTATCGCCGGCAAGCCCGCATGCTTCCACGCCTGCGCCTGCGCACACGCCGCTTCCAGCACCCATTCGCCGACCTGCACCACCAGTCCGGTCGCTTCCGCCAGCGGGATGAATTCGGACGGCGGCACCAGCCCACGCACCGGATGGCGCCAGCGCACCAGCGCTTCGGCGCCGATGATCTTGCCGTCGGGGATGGCGTATTTCGGCTGGTAATGCAGCAGCAATTCACCATTGCCCAGCGCGTTGCGCAAGCCGGTTTCGATGCGCATGCGCTCTTGCATGCCCTGGTTCATGTCCTGGCTGTAGAAGGCGATGTGGTCGCCGTCCTCGCCGCCCTCCTGCTTGGCGCGGTACATGGCGATGTCGGCCAGCCGCAGCAGGGTTTCGGCGTCGCTGCCATCCTGCGGGTAGACGCTGATGCCGATGCTGCCACCGACGCGCAGGTCGTGGCCTTCGATGATGATCGGTTCGTTCAGCGTGGCCAGCAGTTTTTGCGCCACCATGCTGGCCTCGAAGTGCTGGCCGATGTCGAACAGGCCGACCGCGAATTCGTCGCCGCCCAGCCGCGCCACCAGATCCTGGTCGCGCAGCACGGAGCGGAAGCGGCGCGAGACTTCCACCAGCAGTTCGTCGCCGATGGCGCGGCCCAGCGTGTCGTTAATCAGCTTGAAGCGATTGAGGTCGATGAACAGCACACAGCCATGCGCCTTGTTGCGCTGCGCGACCATCAGCGCCTGGTCAACCAGCTTGGTCAGCAGCGTGCGGTTCGGCAGGTTGGTCAGCGCGTCATAGTAGGCCAGATGGTGGATGCGTTCCTCGGCCGTCTTGCGTTCGGTAATATCGGTCAGGTAGGCGATCAGGCCAATCGAGCGGTCGTTGAGGTCGCACAGCGGCGAGAGCGACAGGCTGGCCCAGAACACCTCGCCGCTCTTTTTTTTGCGGCGCACCTCCATCAGCCGGCCGCCCTGCTCCAGGAAGGCGTCGTGGAAGCCGATGTCTTCATCATCGTAGAGGAACAGGATGTTGCGCCCCACCGCTTCCACTGCGGTGTAGCCGAACAGCCGTTCCGCGCCCTTGTTCCAGCTGATGATGAAGCCGTTCATGTCCATGGTCAGCACGGACTCGTGAATCTGGTCGAGGATCTGCGCCTGATGCTGCAGCTGCGCTTCTACCTGCACATAGGCGTGGGTGGTGCGCTGCGCCACCGAATGCACTTGCAGCACGCTGCCAGCCAGGCTGGCCAGGCTTGCCAGGTGCTGGCGGTCCAGCTCGCTGTAATGCTCGCGGCCGGACACCACGAAACGGCCGAAGAAATGCTGGTCGAAATAGATGTCCTGGCTCAGGCTGGGCACCGCGTCGTCATTGGCCGCCTGCGCAGCTTCCAGCGGCGGATGCAGCAGCAGCGACGCCGCATCGGCCGGGATGTATTCGCCCAGCGGGCTGTTCAGCACGGCGCGGACGATGCGCCCGAGTTCCTGCGTCAGCGCAGTGCCGCGCAGACGCAGCACCGCGTCGCACAAGGCCGCGCTGCTGCTCAGGAAATCGGAGACGGGGTGCGCGAGCATGGCTTAGATATTCCTGCTCACCTGAATCGCCCAGTGGTAAGCCTGTAGCTGGGCTTCCCAGTAGACTTCGTGGCTGATGCCGGCCTGTTGCAGCGCGGCGACGTCCTGCCGCTCCACCAGCTTGAGCAAATCGCCCAGCGGGCCGGCGCGGTCCAGCAGCGCCATGACCACGTCCAGATCGAGGCTGAGCGCGGCGACGATTTCGGTCATCGGCATGGCCAGCAGCACGTCCAGCAGCGAGAATACGCCGGCCACAAACGCCATATCCTGCTGATCGCGATCCCAGCCCTGCGCCTTGGCCAGCACTTCCATCATCGAAGCGCGCACAGCCGCTAACGGCAGCAGCGGATTGGCCAGGCCGTCATCCTGCTGGCGCGCGTACAGCAGCAGCTGCAGCCAGCGCTGCAACTGGCGGCGGCCCAGCACATTGATCGCCTGGCCGAAGCTATGAATCGGCGAACTCAGCGCGAACGCGGCCGAGTTCACC
Source organism: Duganella sp. sic0402 (assembly GCF_019219065.1). Taxonomy (GTDB): domain Bacteria; phylum Pseudomonadota; class Gammaproteobacteria; order Burkholderiales; family Burkholderiaceae_D; genus Rugamonas. The sequence continues at coordinate 13,848 of NZ_JAHUWK010000014.1, forward strand.
AGTTTCAGCAGGTGGTAGGCCAGCGCCGGATCCTGTTTCAGCAGCACTTCCAGCTCGCGCGAATCGGCGTCGCGCGCCAGCAGGCCCAGCAGCGCCAGCAGGCGCTTGCGCGAGGTGCCGTCGCCGACGTGGTTGTCCTGCGATGGGTGAGAAGCGAAGTCGCCGGCGAACCAGCTAAAGCCGGCCTTGGCGCAATCGGCGATACGTTCTTCGCTGTGCATGCCAGTCGCCAGATGCGGCCCTGGCTGGGCCACCAGCGCCAGCACCGGCGGCAGCGTCAGCGACGCGTCCACCATCAGCGAACGGGCGCCGCACATGGTGGCGGCCGAGCCTTCAGCCACGCCTTCCAGCATGACGCGGTAGCCGGCATCGGCGTACGCGGCGAGTTTTTTTTGCACGGCGACTTCGGTGCAAGCGGCAGCGGGCACGCGCAGGATGATGCGGCTGGCCGGCAGCGTCTCCAGCTGGGACTGCTCCAGCAGTTGCGGATTCGGTACGGGAAGGATGCAATCCATCGGCGCCAGCGCGGCAAACACGTCTGGCGTTTTTAGCAAGGTAAGCGCCGCCTGGAAGGCGTCGCCAGCGTCCGGCGATACCTCAAAAGTCAGTGCCACCCACTCATTCTGAGCGTTGGATACTGCTTGCAATTCCACCAGTGGAAACAGGCTGATTTCAGGCGCAGACATCAATATCTCATCAGGGTTGTGCGCGCCATCTTAGTTCAACAATTAACTTAAGGCAATCTAATACCAAAAAGATAGTAGAGCCTTGAGCAAGGTGACCAGTGCTATACCAATCCCCGGCGCGCTTCACGTTTTATTTTACACAATAGCAAGATTTCTGCGGTCGGAAAAGAATATAGCAGATATTGCCGTGCAAACACGTTCTATTAGAAATTGCTTAATGGTATTAGAGTTGTCTGTCGACTTTTTTGCCACACTGACTATATTGACACGGCTGTCAGTGTGCGTTCTGCACGGCAAATCGTATCAACTCCGCCTGGCCTTCGATGCCCAGCTTACGCTTGATATTCAGGCGGTGGGTTTCAACCGTGCGCACGCTTAAATCCAGCGCGCGGGCGATCTGCTTGTTCGACTCGCCATTGGCGATATGCCGCAGCACCTCGTGTTCGCGCGAAGTCAGCTGGTTATCCTGGTTCTGCGGCTGGGCCAGCTGGCGCGCCAGCGCGGCGCTGTAATAGATGCCGCCCGACATCACCGTCTCGATCGCCACCACGATGTCCTTGCCGGGCGCATCCTTCAGCACATAGCCGCGCGCGCCGGCCTGGATTGCCTGCGACACGTATTCCAGCTTGTCGTGCATCGACAGGATGAGCACCGCGATGCGCGGGAAGGCTTGCTTGAACAGCGCGGTTGCCTCGATGCCGTTGGCGCCGCGCATATTGATGTCCATCAGCACCAGGTCGATCGCATGGCGCGCGGCCTGCTCCAGCGCTTCGGCTGCGCCGCCGGCTTCGGCCACTACCTCGAATTGCGGCATCGCCTCCAGCCGCGCGCGCAGGCCGTCGCGCACCAGGGGGTGGTCGTCCACCAGCAGTATCTTGATCGTATTCGTCATATGTAATTAACTATTGTTAGCGGCGTAAGCCATCACCATGGTGCCATCGGTCGAGGACAGAATTTCGAAATGGCCGCCGATCGCGTCCATCCGCTCCATCATATTGCGTAATCCTATGCCGCGCTGCGGATGCAGGGCGATGCCCTCGGCGTCGAAGCCATGGCCATCGTCGCGGATGCGCAGCGTCACGCCGGCCGCCTCGCCGGTCAGCGTGATGTCAATGCGGCTGGCGCCGGCGTGGCGCTCGATATTGGTCAGCGCCTCCTGCGCCAGGCGGAACAGCACGGTGTTGGCCACATCGGGCAAGCCGTCGGTACAGCCGGACGCCTCGAAGTGTACCGGAGTGCCGCTGCTCAGCGTGTACTCCTGGCCCAGGTGATGCAGCGCGGCGGCCAGGCCCAGATCGTCGAGGATGGCCGGGCGCAGATTGTGCGAGATGCGGCGCACCTCGGCCATCACATTGCTGAGCTGGTCGGCGGCGTGCTCGAACACCGCCTGCGCGGCTTGTTGCTGCTCCGGCCTGGCGGAAGTCAGTCGTATGATGCCTGCCTCAATTTGCAGCTTGATCGACACCAGCCACTGGCTGATCCCGTCGTGCAGGTCGCGCGACAGCCGCGCCCTCTCTTCTTCCTGCGACTCCACCACCCGCTGCGCCAGCACCTTGAGCTTGGCGTCGGCCACCCGCAATTCACTGATATTCAGCGCCAGGCCGGAGCTGGCCACGGCCACCGCAGCGGCAATCGCAATTCCGGCAATCCACAGCATGGTGCTATGGATATTTGCCGACTGCTGGACGTCGATCTTGGCCAGCGCCTGGTCGACATCGTCGAGATAAATGCCGGTGCCCATCATCCATCCCCACTTGGGCATCGCGATCACATACCCCAGCTTGGCGACCGGCTTATGGGTGGATGGCTTGATCCACATATACCGCTCCAGCCCGCCACCGGCGCGGGCGCGTTGCAGCAGATTCTGTATGGTCAGCTGGCCATGCTGGTCGCGCAGGCCAAACAGATTCTGCCCGACCAGCTCAGGCTGGCGCGGATGCATCAGCGTATTGCCCTGCATATCGTAGAGGAAAAAATAGCCGTCATCGCCATAGCTGAGCGAAGACAGGATGCGCATCGCCTCCTCGCGCGTGGCCTGATCGTCGCGGCCGGAATCGTAGAGATGGGAAATCGAATGCGACGCCAGCGCCACGTAATGCTTGAGTTCAGCTTCCTTGCTGCTTAAATAGGCCTGCTGGATGGTGGCGCGCTGCTGCTGCGCCAGGAGCACCGACTGGTGCCGCACCGCCAGCGCGATCGCGCACAGTGCCAGGATCAGCGGCGTAATCGCCAGAAAAATCACTTTTTGCCGCAACTTCATCGGCCCGCTCCCTCATATTCTTGTAACCCGGATTCTACGCTCCCGGACGCCCGCCGGCCTACGTAGTGGTACGCAGCACGCTTGCGTAGTGCTGCGCTTGATCCTGTTATTCATTTGCTGAATACTAGACATAAGTTAGTCCGGGGTCCGTTCTGCCAAACGTACACGAGCTCGTGTACGTTTGGCAGAACTGACCCCGGACTAAAAAAGACAACCTTGGAGGAAGCATGAATACTGCACCAAATACCCTGGCCAGCAAGCTGGGGTGGGCTGCCCTGGCCTTGTTCGGCGCAGCCGCGCTGGGCGTGGTCGCCCTGCACCGCGGCGAATCGATCAGCGCGATCTGGATCGTCATCGCCGCCGTCTGCATTTACCTGATCGCCTACCGCTTCTACAGCCTGTATATCGCCGACAAGGTGCTGGGCCTGGACCCGCGCCGCATGACGCCGGCCGCCCGCCTCAACGACGGGCTCGACTATGTACCGACCAATAAGAATGTGCTGTTCGGCCACCACTTCGCCGCCATCGCCGGCGCCGGCCCGCTGGTCGGCCCGGTGCTGGCCGCGCAGATGGGCTATCTGCCGGGCATGCTGTGGATCTTGGCTGGCGTGGTGTTTGCCGGCGCCGTGCAGGACTTTATCGTGCTGTTCATTTCGATGCGCCGCGACGGCCGCTCGCTGGGCGACCTGATCAAGTCCGAGCTGGGCCCGATTCCCGGCAATATCGCGCTGCTGGGCACCTTCATGATCATGGTCATCATCCTGGCGGTGCTGGCGCTGATCGTGGTGAAGGCGCTGACCGGCTCGCCTTGGGGCAGCTTCACCGTGATGGCCACCATCCCGATCGCGCTGTTTATGGGGGTTTATTCGCGCTTTATCCGCGTCGGCCGCGTCGGCGAGGTGTCGATCATCGGCTTTATCCTGCTGATGGCGGCCATTTTCGGTGGCCAATGGGTGCAGGAGAATCCGGCGCTGGCGCCGATGTTCACTTTCACCGGCACCGAACTGACCTGGATGCTGATCGGCTACGGCTTCATCGCTTCCGTACTGCCGGTGTGGCTGCTGCTGGCGCCGCGCGATTACCTGTCGACCTTCCTGAAGATCGGCACCATCGTCGGCCTGGCGCTGGGCATCATCATCGTTGCACCACAGCTGCAAATGCCGGCCTTCACCAAGTTTGTGGATGGCACCGGTCCGGTATGGTCGGGCTCGCTGTTCCCCTTCCTGTTTATCACCATCGCCTGCGGCGCCGTGTCCGGCTTCCACGCGCTGATTTCGTCCGGCACCACGCCGAAGATGATCGAGAACGAAAGCCATGCCCGCTTCATCGGCTATGGCGCGATGCTGATGGAATCCTTTGTTGCCATCATGGCGCTGGTAGCCGCCTCGACCATCGATCCTGGCATTTACTTCGCGATGAACTCGCCAGCCGCGCTGCTCGGCAGTACCGCTGAGTCGGCAGCCCAAGCGGTGTCGCAGATGGGCTTCTACATCACCCCCGACATGCTGATCCAGACCGCCAAGGATGTGGGCGAACACAGCATCATTTCCCGCGCCGGTGGTGCACCAACGCTGGCAGTGGGCATGGCCCACATCCTGTCCAACGTGCTGGGCGGCCGCGAGATGATGGCCTTCTGGTATCACTTCGCCATCCTGTTCGAGGCGCTGTTCATTCTGACCGCCGTCGATGCCGGCACGCGCGCCGGCCGCTTCATGCTGCAAGACCTGCTGGGCACGTTTGCGCCATCGCTGAAGAAAACCGATAACACCTTCGCCAATCTGGTCGCAACCGGCCTGTGCGTTGCGGCCTGGGGCTACTTCCTGTACCAGGGCGTGGTCGATCCACTGGGCGGCATCAACACCCTGTGGCCGCTGTTCGGCATCGCCAACCAGATGCTGGCGGCGATTGCGCTGATCCTCGGCACCTGCGTGCTGTTCAAGATGAAGCGCGGCCAATACGCCTGGGTCACCATCGTGCCAACCATCTGGCTGCTGCTGTGCACGCTGACCGCCGGCTGGCAGAAAATCTTCGACGCTAATCCGAAGATTGGCTTCCTGGCCCACGCCGCCAAGTACCAGGCCGCGCTGGATGAAGGCAAGATACTGGCGCCAGCCAAATCGATCGCGCAGATGCAGCAGGTGATCTTCAACGATTACCTGGACGCCTCGCTGGCCGGCTTCTTTGTGATCGTCGTGCTGAGCGTGCTGATCTTCGGCGCCCGCACCATCATGACCGCACGCGCCAACAGCAAGCCGACCGTCAAGGAAAGCCCGCTGGTGCTGTCCACCGCCAAGGTGCAATGATGTTGGGCGATATCGCCAAGGCCGGCCGTTATCTCGGGCAGAGCGTGCGCCTGATGATGGGCCTGCCCGACTACGATACCTATGTCACCCATCGGGAAACCACGCATCCCGGCGAGCCTTACATGACCTACGAGGAATTCTTCCGCGAACGCCAGGAGGCCCGCTACGGCGGCGCAGGCAAGCGCGGCGGTTGCTGCTAAATCAAGACCGGCTCCCAGTGAGCCGGTTTTTTTTCGACCAGAGGGAACTTTGCGGGGTGCCCATGCATCTAACCGGCATGAGCTACAACTATCAACAAGCATACGCCCGCAATCTGGGCTGGGTTACCGCTGCTGAACAGGCTGCCTTGCGCGGCAAGCGGGTTGCGATTGCCGGCATGGGCGGGGTTGGCGGCGTGCACCTGCTGACGCTGGCGCGGCTGGGCATCGGTTCTTTTCATCTCGCCGACTTCGACACGTTTGACATCGCCAACTTCAACCGCCAGGTCGGCGCCACCATGTCCTCGCTGGGCCGGCCCAAGGTCGATGTGCTGGCCGAGATGGCGCTGGATATCAATCCGGAACTGACGCTGCGGCGTTTTCCCAACGGTGTCGGCAGCGCCGAGCTGGCCGACTTCTTCAACGGTGTAGACTTGTATGTGGACGGACTGGACTTCTTCGCCTTCGAGGCGCGCCAGGCGGTGTTTGCCTCCTGCGCGCGGCTGAATATTCCGGCGATCACCGCAGCGCCGCTGGGCATGGGCACGGCGCTGCTGAACTTCCTGCCCGGCCAGATGACGTTTGAAGAATACTTCGGCTGGGCTGGCCAATCGGACGATGAGAAAGCCCTGCGGCTGCTGGTCGGCCTGGCACCGGCCGGGCTGCACGGCGGCTATCTGGTCGATCCGTCGGCCATCAATTTGAAGGAGCGGCGCGGCCCGTCGACCATCATGGGCTGCGAACTGTGCGCCGGCGCGGCGGCCACCGAGGCACTGAAAATCCTGCTGCAACGCGGCGATGTGCGCGGCGCGCCCTGGGGCTATCAGTTCGACGCCTTCCGCAACAAGCTGGTGCGCACCTGGCGCCCCGGCGGCAACCGCCATCCGCTGCAACGGCTGGCCATGATGCTGGCGCGACGACGCCGGCCCGGAGGCAATACATGAGCACAATGGAGCAGATACTCGACCTGGCGCGCTGGGCGCCCAGCGGCGACAACACGCAGCCATGGCGCTTTGAAGTGCTGGACGAACACCGGCTGGTAGTGCACGGCCACGACACGCGCGAGCATTGCGTCTACGACCTCGACGGCCATCCCAGCCAGATGTCGATCGGCGCGCTGCTGGAAACCATGGCCATCGCCGCCAGCACCTTCCAGCTGGAGCTGCGCAGCATGCGCCACACCGATACGCCGGACAACCGCCCCACCGTCAGCATCACGCTGACGCCCTCGCCTGGCATGCCCGCCGATCCGCTGGCAGACGCCATCCTGCGCCGCAGCGTGCAGCGGCGCGCACTGAGCCGTCGCCCGCTAACGGCCAGCGAAAAGTCCGCGCTGTCGCTGGCGCTACCGCCCGGTTACCGCGTGCATTGGCTGGAAGGCGGCCAGCGTGTGGCCGCCGCCAGGCTGATGTTCCGCAACGCCAAGCTGCGCCTGACCATGCCGGAAGCGCATCAAGTACACACCTCCATTATCGAATGGGATGCGCGCTACAGCGAGGACCGCATCCCCGATCAGGCGCTGGGCGCAGACGCGCTGACCACCAGGCTGATGCGCTGGGTGATGCAGGACTGGCGCCGCGTGCAGTTCTTCAACACCTGGCTGGCTGGCACGCTGGCGCCGCGCCTGCAAATGGATCTGATCCCGGCACTGGCCTGCGCCGCGCATTTTGTGCTGGTCGCCGAACACCGCCCACAGCGCATCGACGATTACATCGCCGCCGGCCGCGCCATGCAGCGTTTCTGGCTGACTGCCACCATGCAGGAGCTGCAACTGCAACCCGAGCTGACGCCGCTGATCTTTGCCCGCTATGTGCGCGAGAACCGCATCTTCTCCAGCACGCCAGGCATGCAGCAGCGCGCCGCCGCGTTGTCGCGCCAGGGCGCGGCGCTGGTCGGCGCGGAGGACTGGGACGCGGCTGTGTTCATGGGCCGCATCGGCGCAGGCGCGGCAGCGGAATCCCGTTCGCTGCGCCGGCCGCTGCACGAGCTGCTGATGGCGGCGCAGTGAGGCGAACAGCATGCGCGCCATCAAGCCCGGCCAGATCATCGTCTTTCTGTGCCTGCTGGCGCTGATACTGCTGCTGGGTGCGGGCAGCGCTGCGTTGCTGTCGGGCGTGCTGCCGCCGGGAGAGTTCCGCGCGATCGCGCTGGTGGCGGCGACGCTGCTGCTGGTCTACCTATACGCCTTCATGGTCTACCGCTGTTTTCTGCTGCTGCTGCCGCTGCGCGAAGGCGTGGTGGCGGAAAACTCGCGTGACGAGCTGGCCGCCAACGTCAACATCCTGTTCTACCTGCTGCTGTTCAATTCGCTGATACGCACCCACTTCATTCCTGTGCCATTGCAGCGCCTGATCTACCTGGCGCTGGGCGCGCGGCTGGGCGTCAACACCTACAGCGCCGGCGCGCTACTCGATCCGCCACTGACGCGCATCGGCAGCAACACCATCATCGGCCACGACGCGGTGATCTTCGCCCACGTCATTGAAGGCGCACGACTTGAACTTAAAGCCGTCGTCATCGGCAACACCGTCACCATCGGCGCCAAGGCGGTGGTGATGGCCGGCGTGTGCATCGGCGACCACGCGATTATCTCGGCCGGCTCAGTGGTCACCAAGGACACGCAGATTGCCGCTGGTGAAGTCTGGGGCGGCGTGCCGGCGCGGCGGCTCAAAGCTGCCTCGGCGCAAGCGTGACGGATTTCTTTACACACGCCGTGGAATCCGCGCCCTACCTGATCGCAAGCCATTGATTTATAAGGATCTCACCGCACTGGCAAGGCTTTTGCTCTTCACTGCTTACGGTCCCGATTCCCGGGACCCTTTGAGGAGCACACATGAAAACCTACCACTCCGCGCTGGCTGTCGCCATGCTGGCCGCCACCATGCTGGCGCCGCTGACCGCCAGCGCCGGCCCCACCCTGGGCTTTGATCCCAACGGCACCGGCACCTACACCACCTATGCCGACCTGTGGACCAATGTCACCGACACCGGCCTCGCCACCGGCTTCATTCCCGGCGCGATTGTCGGCCCCGGCGCTTCCGCTCCCTACCTGACTGAGCTGCGCTCGCAAATGGTGGTTGGCACTATGTCAAACAGCAACATCCCCGCCATCGTCACGCCCGCCGGCCTGAACAGCACCTTTGAAATCAGCAAAGTGGTGCGCTTCCAGGAACTGGTGACGGCGCAAACCGCCACCACCGTCAACTTCGGCATGCCCGCCACCCAGTCAGCCGCGATGGATGTCGATCCGCTGCGCGCCGGCGTGCAAAACCTGGCCATCTATCTGGATAACATCACCGACGGCAGCCGCGCCATTCCGGGCAACGGCGCCAATACCGTGCGCTGCTATGGCGCCGGCTCCACCTCCAGCGGCTGCGGAGCTGGCGGCGATGGCGACGGCATCCTGATCCTGTCCGGCCACCTGGTGTTCAACGAAGCCAGCTTCAGCGCTTCCGGCGCGGTCGGCACCGGCTCCTTCGATTCGCGCTTCATGATCGATTACGTCGATCCCAACTACCTCGACGTCGTCACCGGCTCGATCTTTGTCGACAAATTCACCGGCACCACCAACGTGCCCTCCTTCTTCACCCCGACCATGATGTGGGACGGCGCGACGCCCACCACCGTGCCCTTCCTCAAAGTGGACTCGTCGCAAAGCTTCGCCACCATTCCCGAGCCTGCCACGCTGGCGCTGATCGGGCTGGGTTTTGCGGGTCTGGCGCTGGGCACGCGCCGCAAAGTGCAGTCCTGACCGCAGCAACGCAGCAACAGCCGTAGTGGGCTTTTCATAGCGGACCCGGCGCAACAGCGCCCTGTCCGCTTTTTTTGCCTCTGGCTAACAGCTCGTTTTTACCTCAAAATGGAGATTAAATCGTCTAACCGGAGAAAACTTTGCGTGTGATTCAACAAAGTCTGCCCCTGCGCCTGTGCGCCAGCGCAGTCACCCTGGCACTGGCCAGCATGGCTGCACCGGCCAGTTTTGCGCAGGATACCGAGCAAGTGGTCGTCGTGACGGCCCAGAGCCGCAGCCAGCAGGTGCAGAACGTGCCCATCGCCGTGCAGACCTTGTCCGGCGCCTCGCTCAAGGACATGGGCAATGGCAACCTGGCCGATGTGGATACCTTCGTCCCCGGCCTGTCCATCGACACTTCACAATCGACGCGGCCGTCGATCTTCCTGCGCGGCGTTGGCACGCAGGACTTCGGCATCGGCACCGACTCGCCGGTTGGCGTGTATATCGACGGCGTCTATGCCGGCAAGACCGGTGGTTCGCTGTTGAATTTTAACGACATCAAACGCGTCGAGGTGCTGAAAGGCCCGCAAGGCACGCTGTTCGGCCGCAACGCCGCAGCAGGCGCCATCTCGGTGGTCACCAATGAGCCGACGCAACGGATGGAAGCCAACGGCTTGCTGCGCGTCGGCAGCCAGCACACCGTCCACGCGGAAGCGCTGTACAACACGCCGCTGAGCGACAATCTCGCGCTGCGCATCTCCGCCATCAGCCAGGAATATGACGGATGGGCACGCAATGCCTACAACGGCAAGCGCATGGGCGACGAAGGCGACCGCGGCCTCCGCGCCGCGCTGCGCTGGCAAGGCGACTCCGCGTCCGCCACGCTGAGCTGGGAGCACGAGGTGATGCGCGCCAGCGGCCCGGCGGTATTTTCCGTCACCGGCAACAAGATCAATTACGCCGGCCCATCGACCTGGACCAATCCATTCAACACGCAGCTGAACAACGATGCCGAGCCGAATATGCAGGGCCGCACCTTTGACGGCGTCACGCTGCGCGTGGAGAAGCCGCTGTCGTTCGCCACGCTGACCAGCACCACCGCCTATCGCCATTTCAATTCGCAGAACTGGCAGGACAATGACGCCGGCGCCAACAAGGCCACCGATCTGTCCACCGGCAATGTCGAATCGAACAGCACCTGGCAACATGAATTCAAGCTGAGTGGCCAGAGCGGCGCCATCGACTGGGTCAGCGGCGTCAGCGCCTATCGCGAGCGCGCCACGTCGATTCAGAGCGTGTCCGCCACCACCACCTCGCTGGACACGCTGATCAGCCGCGCCGCCGGCCTGTCGCCCTACGCGACGCTGACCGCACTGGCGCAAGGCCTCGGCAAGGCGACCGGTAACGCCGCGCTGCAAAGCGTCAGTCTGATGGGCAATCCGTGGACCGAAGCCATCTACGACAAAGGCGAATACCGCGCCTACGCCGTCTATGGCGACGCCATCTGGCATGTCACCGACAAGACCAATCTGACACTGGGCGGCCGCTACACCCACGATCAGAAATCCTTCAGTTGGTACAACCCGGCGCGCGTGGCGCCCGGCCTGGACACCACGCTGGCCGCGCTCAACAAAGCCAACTTCTTCCCGACGCTGGTCGGCGCCAAGCTGCTGACGGCGCAGCAAGCCGCCTTGCTGCAAGGCGTGACCGCCAATAACATTCAGTTCACCAATCCTGGCTCGTCCAAGGCGGCCTTCACCTCGTCGCGCAGCTGGGACAATTTCAGCCCGCGCGTGGTGCTGGACCAGCATCTGACGCCTGATCACATGGCCTACCTGTCATGGAGCAAAGGCTATCAGGCTGGCGGCTTCGACGGCGTCGGCGTCAACGGCCAGTACGACGAAGAACTGGTCACCAATCTGGAAGCGGGCATGAAAGGCGCCGTGCGCTCAATCGGCCTGAACTATGCGGCCTCGGTGTTCCACTACAAGTACACCAACCTGCAAAGCCTGACCCTGGTGCCAGCCAGCGCCACCAGCGGCATCCCGAGCTACCAGATCGTCAGCAGCAACCAGGGTGCCACCGGCGTCGATCTGGAAGCGCAATGGAAGCTGAACCGCATCTGGCGCCTGAGCGGCTCGCTGGAATACCTGGACCAGACCTATGACACGTATGTCGCCCCAACCGGCGTCAACCTCAGCGGCCAGCCGGCCGGTGCGCCTTATCTCAGCGGTTCGGCCGGTGTGGCCGCCAGATGGCCGGCATGGAACGGCAATGCGGACTTTAACCTGATGTACGGCTACAAGGGCGAACAGCGCTGCAACACCGATACACGCCAGACCGGCACCTGTCTGCAGACCGGCGAAGTCGGCGCCGGCAAGGCGCGCGAGCGGGTCGATATGCGCCTGGGCTGGTCGGCCCCGTCCGGACGCTGGGGCGTTGGCCTTGTGGTCAACAACCTGACCAACAAGCAGTACGTGTCAGTCAGCACGCTGGGTTCGGCGGTCGGTTCGCCGTATGTCTACATCACCAAGCCGCGCGTTATTGCGCTGGAGCTGCGCGCGCAGCTGTAATCGTCAGACGGCTGGTCCGGGCAACTGGGCCAGCAACCCTTCCAGCCGCGCACCGGCGTCGTAGTGTTCGAACTGCTGCGCTACCGCTTGCGCCGCCACGCGCGGTTCCGGTTCCAACAGCAGGCGTAGCGCCGCATCGCGCACCTGCTGCTCGGTCAGCCGGTCCGAGCGCAACAGTATTCCAGCGCCGCTGCGCAGCACCCCATCCATATTCAGGTATTGATCCAGATTGCCGGCGATGCCCAGCACAGGAACGCCTGCGGCCAGGGCCTGCTGGCTGGTCGGGCTGCCGCCATTGCAGATCACCAGCCGCGCGCGCCGCGCCGCCAGTTCTCCGGGCAGGTAGCTGGCGACGCGCGCATTCTCCGGCAGCTGTTCGGGCGCGCCGGCGCCGGCGGTGGCGGCCATCACAGTCAGCGGCAGCGAGGCCAATGCTTGCAGCACCAGCGGCAGCAACGCGCCCTGCCCTGAGCTGCCCAGCGTGACGTAGGCGATATCTCGCCCATGCGGCAAGGCGTCCCACCACGACGGCAAGGCCGTCGGCGGCGACCATGTCACAGGACCGAGGTAGGAATGCGTGCGCGGCAAATCGTGTGCACGGAACATTTCGGGCGTGTCGGTGTACAGCACATAGTCGGCGTCCGTATAGATGCGCCGCAGGTCCCATCCCAGCGATGGCAGGCTGTAGCTGCGCCGCACGCGGTTCAGTGGCCGGCTGTGCAAGGCAAACGCCATCGGCCGCACAAGACTGAACAGCCGCTGCGCCAGCGGAACCGGCAGCCAGCGCGACAGCGGAATCGCCGGCACGCGATAGCGCTGCGCCACATAGGGGCTCCAATAGGCATTGATCAACGCCACGTACGGCACCTGCATGTGGCGCGCGCTGACCGATAGCGACAGGCGAAAATCGCCGATCACCACGTCCGGGCGCACCTTCTGCAACAGGCGCAGGTCGTCCAGCACATATTGCGCCAGCGTAGCGTCGTCATACACCGGCTGGCCTTTCGCCAGCGCCGCCAGGAATTGCGCGCTGGAGATGCTGTGCACGCTCCACAGGCTAAGGTCGCTGCCTTGCAGGAAGGCGTCATAGCCGGTCGCACAGGCAAAGTGCACTTCGTAGCGATGCCGGTCCAGCGTCTGCGCCAGTGCCAGCGGACGGCCAAGGTGCGCCAAGGTCACTGCCTCGGCGACAAACAGGATTTTTTTGCGTTTCATTCCCCTAGCTTGCAACGTTTATCGGCGCCTTCTTTGAGCCAGCGCAAACGTGCGCGATGTGATGCAGATCAATGTAGAGCTCGCCTGATGCAGATATTTTTCTTATTGGCATTTATGGATGGGCGCACGCGATGTTTCACTTTGAACGTTCCGGTCTGAGCCAGAAACTCACCCTCATGTGCGTACTGTCCACTGGCAGTGCGCTGCTGGTGCTGCTGGTGTTTGCCGCCACCTCCGTGCACAGCCGCAGTGAAGATGAGCGTCAGCAATTGTCAGCGCTGGCTGGTGTCATTGGCAGCAATAGCCGGATCGCGCTGATGTACGCCGATGTCGAGCAGGCACGCCTCACGCTCGCCACGCTGGCGCTTGAAGAAGACATCCTGCAAGCCGCGCTGTATGACAGCCGGGGCAAGCTGCTGGCGCGCTACCTGTCGCCACGGCTGCCGTCCGGCCAATTGAGTCCGGAACAACTGGCGCTTGCAGCCGCTATGCCCGATCTGCACGCTGATCGCAGCGGCCCGTTCTGGTCGCCAGCGCTGCGCATCCAGCGCGTACTGCGCGATGGTGACACGCCTGCTGGCGTGGTGATGGTCGAAGCCTCGCAAACAGGAATTTGGCTGGACATTCTGAAAAACCTCGGCGCCGCCATTACGGCTGCGCTGCTGACGTTCATGATGGCGCTGCTGACGGCGGCGCGCTTCAAAGGTAGCATCGCCGAGCCGGTCGGCAAGCTGATCGGGGCGGCACAGCAGGTCAGCCGTGGCCAGCCGACGCCGCGCATCCCCCATCAGCGCGACGACGAACTGGGCGCACTGATCGACAGCTTCAACGATATGCTGGCCCAAGTTGAAGGCCGCGACGCCGCGCTGGCCGAATACCGCGATCAACTAGAGCGCCAGGTCAGCGTGCGCACCGAGCAGCTGGAGAAAGCCAAAAACGCCGCCGAAGCCGCCAGCCAGGCCAAGAGTGCTTTCCTGGCCACCATGAGCCATGAAATCCGCACGCCCATGAACGGGGTGCTGGGCATGACCGAGCTGCTGCTGGCCACCCGCCTCAGCGAACAGCAACGCCACTACACCAGCATGGTCAAGCGCTCCGGTGAGCATCTGCTGGTGATCATCAACGACATCCTCGATTTCTCCAAGATCGAAGCGGGCAAGCTGACGGTGGAATACATCCACTTCAATTTCCGCGACCTGCTCGATGATATCGACAGCGTGTTTTCACCACAGGCCCAGGCCAGGGGCTTGCAGCTGGAACTGGACATTGCCCACAACATTCCACTCAGCGTTTGCGGCGATCCGAACCGGCTACGGCAAGTCATCTTCAATTTGCTGGGCAACGCCATCAAGTTCACCGATGCTGGCCAGATCACCGTCAAGGTCGCGGTGGCGCGCGAAGATGCGCAAGCGGTGGCGCTGCGCTTCGAGGTGCACGATACCGGCATCGGCGTGTCCGCTGAAGCGCGGGCGCGCATCTTCGACTCCTTCTCGCAGGCCGATGGTTCCACCACCCGCAAGCACGGCGGCACCGGACTGGGCCTGGCGATCTCAAAACAACTGGTAGAGCTGATGGGCGGCACGATAGGCGTCGAGCATGCGCTAACTCAAGGCTCGGTGTTTTGGTTTGCCGTAAATTTTGACAAACGCCGCGTCGATATTGACGACCCCTCTACCGCCACCCAAGGAATTCGCGCTTTGATTGTCGATCAACATCCCGCCAGCCGTGCCGCGCTGGAGCGGCAACTGGCGTCCTGGGGTATCGCTTGCAGCTGCGCCGGCGCGATCGAGGCACTGCCCGAACTGGTACGGGCGGCCAATGACGGCCATGCCTATGATGTGGTGCTGCTCGACATGGAACAGCCGCGCACCTCCGGCCTGGCGCTGTGCGACGCGATCCGTAGCGCGCAAACGCCGGTGCGCACGGTGCTGCTGAGCACCGAACGCAACGCCGCCGACTACGTCCAGCAGCGCGAGGCTGGCGTCGCCTTCCAGCTGATCAAGCCAGCGCGCGAATGCGACCTGTACGACGCCGTGGTAACGCCGATGCGCGGGCGTGATGCGCGGCCGGCGCTGGCCCCGGCCGCGCCGCCGGTCAGCGCGCCCAGCACCGGCGGCGCGCCCGGTCCACGCTCGCGCCAGCGCCGCAAAGTGCTGCTGGCCGAGGACAATCCGGTCAATGTGGAAGTCGCCAGCGCCATGCTGGAAGGCCTCGGCCTGGAGGTCAGCCGCGCCCGCAACGGCGAGGAAGCGCTGCACTCGGCACAGGCCGACGACTTCGACCTGATCCTGATGGATTGCCAGATGCCGGTGATGGATGGCTTCGCCGCCACCGGTGAAATCCGCCGCCACGAACAGCAACGTGGCCGCGCGCGCAGCCTGCCGATCATCGCCATCACCGCCAACGCGCTGCAGGGCGACCGCGAGTCCTGCCTTGCCGCCGGCATGGACGACTACCTGAGCAAACCCTTCACCCAGCAGGCGCTTGGACAGACGCTGTCCCGCTGGATCAACCTGCCACGCGTGGCGCCTGCGCCTACGGAAGCGCCGCCACCGGACAACGACATCATCCAGCAACAGGCCCTGGAGCATATCCGCGCGCTCAGCCCGGCCAATGGCGACGCGCTGCTGGAGCGTGTGCTGCAAGCCTTTCTGGACGACACGCCACGCCATCTGCACACCATCCGGCAAGCCATCGCCAGTGAGGATGCGGGCCAGATGCGCAAGGCTGCGCACAGTCTCAAATCCAGCAGCGCCAATGTCGGCGCGCATGCACTGGCGCAGCGCTGCAAGGAACTCGAACAGCTGGGACGCAACCACACCACCGCCGGCGCCGCTGCCTTGCTGGCTGATATGGAACGATCTTTCCAGGCCGCGCGGCAGGCGTTGGGAGCATTACTGGAAAAGGAATTCTGATCATGGCTACTTCCCCCAAGCGCGGCCTGGTGCTGGTCGCAGACGACGATCCCACCATGCGGCTGCTGATGCTGGAAATGCTGGCGCAGGTCGGCCTGGACGCCATCGAGGCCGAAGACGGTGTCAAGGCGCTGGCCTGCTACCAGAGCGTGTCGCCCGACCTGGTGCTGCTGGATGTGGATATGCCGGGCCTGGACGGCTTTACCGTATGCCGCGAAATCCGCAGACTGGAAACCCATGCCACGGTACCGGTCATCATGGTCACCGGCGGCGACGAGCTGGAATCGGTGACCCGCGCCTACGAGGCCGGCGCGACGGATTTCGTCTCCAAGCCGATCAACTGGCCCATCCTCGGTCACCGGGTGCTGTACGTGCTGCGTGCCAGCGACGCCATCAGCCGCCTGCGCATCGCCGACGCCCAGCATCGCGCCGTGCTGGCGGCGATACCGGATACCTTCTTCCGCATGAACAAGGATGGCTACTATCTGGATTACGAACAAGGGAACGAGGCCAGCAATGTCTGCGCCAGCGAATTGTGCGTCGGCCGCCACCTGAGCCAGGTGCTGCCGCCTGATATCGCCAACAATATGTTGACGCAGGTGCGCAGCGTGCTCGATACGCAACGCATCCAGTCGCTGGATTACGAACTGCCGCCGCCCGGCCCGTCACCGCTGCCGATGCGGCATTTCGAGGCGCGCCTGGTGGCTACCGGGCCCGACGAAGTGCTGGGGCTGGTGCGTGATATCAGCGAACGCAAGCGCAGCGAAGAACAGATACGCCGGCTCGCCTATTGCGATTCGCTGACCGGCATCCCCAACCGCCAGGCCTTCCTGGAAACGCTGGAAGCCGAGCTGGTGCGCTCGCGCAAGGCCAACAAGAAATTTGCGGTGCTGTTCATGGACCTGGACGCGTTCAAGCGCATCAACGACACGCTGGGCCACGATGTGGGCGACCAGCTGTTGCAGGCCGTCTCCGAGCGGTTGCGCGACACTACCCGGCCGGGCGACCTGGTATCGCGCACCGAATCCGGTACCAACCTGGCGCGGCTGGGGGGCGACGAGTTCACCATCCTGATTCCCGATCTGGAACGGGTGGAAGACGCGCTCAACGTCGCTCATCGCGTCAAGGAGGCGATGCGGCGCCCTTTCATGCTGGAGCCGCATGAAATCTTCGTCACCGCCAGCATCGGCATCTCGCTGTATCCGCAGGACGGCGAAGATAGCAACTCGCTGCTCAAGTATGCCGACACCGCCATGTACCACGCCAAGAACTGCGGCAAGAACAACGCCAAGCTGTACAGTGCGTCGATGACGATGCAAATCATGAGCCACGTCAAGCTGGAAGTCGGACTGCGCAAGGCGCTGCAAAACGATGAGCTGTACTTGCTGTACCAGCCGCAGATCGATGTCGCCAGCGCACGCATCACCGGCTGCGAAGCGCTGGTGCGCTGGCGGCATCCCGAGCGCGGCGTGATCTCACCGACAGAATTCATTCCGCTGGCAGAGGAAACCGGCCTCATTGTGCCGATTGGCGAATGGGTGCTGCGCGCCGCCTGCCGGGAGGCGATAGCGTGGCAGGCGCCGGACAAGCCGCCGGTGCGGGTGGCGGTGAATCTCTCCGCCAAACAATTCAAGGATGAGAACCTGACGCAGATCGTGCTGTCAGCCCTGCACGACACCGGCCTGGCGGCCGAGCTGCTGGAACTGGAGCTGACCGAAGGCACGCTGATGGACGACGCCCGCGCAACCATGGTGACGCTGGAACAACTGCGCGGCATCGGCGTGCGCTTGTCGATCGATGACTTCGGCACCGGCTACTCGTCGATGAACTATCTGAAGCGCTTCGACGTGCGTGCGCTGAAGATCGACAAAAGCTTCATCAGCGGCCTGCCGCTGGATTCCGAAAACGCCGCCATTACCCGCGCCATCATCGCCATGGCGCACGGCCTGAAAATGGCCGTCGTCGCCGAAGGCGTCGAAACCGACGCCCAGCTGCGGCTATTGGAACAATACGGTTGCGACATGGTCCAAGGCTATTACCTCGGCCATCCTTCTACACCCGACACCATCAACCGCATGCTTGCCAGCCAGTCCGCGCTGGCGATGACATGATCACAATCAGCGCCAGGTGTTGCATACGATCCCGGATTAGCCCTTACAGCACGCCATCCTGCTTCATCGCGGCGATGGCCTCGGCGCTGTAGCCGAGGGATTGCAGGACTTCGTCGTTATGCTGCCCCAGCGTCGGGCCCAGCCATTTGGTGTGGCCCGGCGTGGCGGAGAGTTTCGGTGAGATCGCGGGCAGCTTGACCGGCGTGCCGTCGGCGAACTGGTGCTGCTCGAACATGTCCCGTGCGAGGAATTGCGGATCGCTCATCATGTCGCGCACCGAGTAGATTTTGCCGGCCGGGACGTCGGCCGCTTTCAGCACCTCCAGTGCGCTGGCTATGGTTTGCGTGCCGCACCAGGCCTGGATCGCAGCGTCGATCATCTGCGTGTGCTTGACCCGGCCATCGTTGCGCTCCAGCTCGGGATTGCCGGCCAGGTCGATACGCCCCATCGCCAGCACCAGCCGCTTGAAGATCGCATCGCCATTGCCGGCGATGACGATGTTCTCGCCATCCTTGGTGGTGTAGGTATTGGACGGCACGATGCCAGGCAGCGAACCGCCGGTGCGCTCGCGCACCACGCCCGCGTGATCGAACTCCGGCACCAGCGATTCCATCAGGTTGAACACAGACTCATACAAGGCCACGTCCACCATCTGCCCCTCACCTTTCAGCTTGCCGCCGGTGGCGTCGCGGTGGCGCAAAGCCATCATCGCGCCGATCACGCCATGCAGCGCCGCCACCGAATCGCCTATCGACACGCCCACCCGCACCGGCGGACGGTCCGCATGGCCGGAGACATAGCGCAAGCCGCCCATCGATTCGCCGATGGCGCCGAAGCCCGGCAAATCCTTCATCGGCCCGGTCTGACCGAAACCGGACAGGCGCACCATAATGGTGGAGGGATCGACGGCCTTCAGCTGCTCATAGCCAAGCTCCCACTTCTCCAGCACGCCGGGACGGTAATTCTCGATAATGATGTCAGCTTCCAGCGCCAGCTTGCGCGCGATCTCGCGACCTTGCGCATGCTTCATGTTCAGGGTCAGCGATTTCTTGTTGCGCGACTGCACCGACCACCACAGCGAGGTGCCGTCTTTCAGCACCCGCCATTTGCGGATCGGATCGCCGCCATCGGGCGACTCGACCTTGATCACTTCCGCGCCAAACTCCGCCAGCATGCGTGCACAAAAAGGGCCCGCGATCAGCGTGCCCAGTTCCAGTACCTTGATGCCCTTCAGCGGGCCGGAAGTGTTTTGAGAGGTCATGTCGCCCTTCGATCCAGCATGGCGCGGGCTATGGTGCCCGCATCTACATATTCGAGCTCACCGCCGACCGGCACGCCGCGCGCAAGGCGGCTGACGCGCAGGCCGCGCGCCTTCAGCATCTCGCTGATGTAGTGCGCAGTCGCCTCGCCTTCGTTGGTGAAATTGGTGGCCAGCACCACTTCGGTGACCAGCCCGTCGGCGGCGCGCGCCACCAGCTTTTCCAGGTGAATGTCTTTCGGGCCGATGCCGTCCAGCGGCGACAAGCGCCCCATCAGCACGAAGTACAGGCCCTTGTAGGTCAGCGTCTGCTCGATCATCAGCTGATCCGCGGGCGTCTCGACCACGCACAGCAGGCGGCGGTCGCGCTGCTCGTCGCTGCAGGTGTCGCACACGTCTTCTTCGGTGAAGGTATTGCACATCGCGCAATGATGCACGGCGCTGACCGCCTGATGCAAGGCGCGCGACAGCATGTCGGCGCCTTCGCGGTCATGCTGCAGCAGATGGAAGGCCATGCGCTGCGCCGACTTCGGTCCGACGCCGGGCAGCCGGCGCAGCGCCTCCGTCAGGAATTCCAGCGACTTGGCCATGGTGCCTTAGAAAGGCATCTTGAAGCCGGCTGGCAGATTCATGCCGGAGGTCAGGCCGCCCATTTTTTCGGCGGCGGTGGCTTCTGCTTTGCGCACGGCGTCGTTGAAGGCGGCGGCCACCAGGTCTTCCAGCATGTCTTTGTCGTCAGCCAGCAGCGATGGATCGATCTGCACGCGCTTGACGTCGTTCTTGCAGGTCATGACCACTTTGACCAGGCCGGCGCCGGACTGGCCTTCGACTTCGATCAGCGCCAGCGATTCCTGGGCTTTTTTCATGTTGTCCTGCATGGCCTGGGCTTGTTTCATCAGGCCGGCGAGTTGGTTCTTCATCATGGTGGAATTCTCCGTGTTGCGAGGTTAAAGAAGTGATCAGGCAGCCGCTGCCGCGCCAAATTGCGGCGGCACGATGGAGCTTGGGACAACCCAGGCGTCCAGTTCGCGGATCATGCTGTTCACGAAAGGATCGTTGGCGATGGTCTGTTCGGCCGCGCGCTGGCAGGCTTCGCGGTAGGCATGCGCCTCGGCGCTGGCGGTGTACCAGACGGCGCCCAGTTCGCTGTCGACACGTACCGGGCGGCCGAAGCGTTCGCTCAGTGCGCTGGTCAGCTTCTCGATATTGCCCGGTGTGCGCCAGGTTTCGATCGGCACGCGCAAGGTGAAGACAGCGGCGTTGCCTTCAATGCCGCAGCGGACCATCTCGGCTTGCATGGCCAGTTGCTGGGCCGTGCCACGCAATGGCAGCGCGGCGGCGACTGCCGGCCAGTTGCCGTCCCAGTTCAGTTCTGGCACCGGGGTGACCACGTATGCATAAGGGGCCTTGGCTGGTGCAGGCGCCGCGCGGGCCGGCATGGCGATCGCGTGCGGGTCATCCGGCTGCCCGGCGTGTGCCGATGGGGCGGCCGACGGAGCTGGCGCGTACGGGTGCGAGGACGGTGCGGCGATGGCGCTGTCGTCCGAGAACTCGGTGACCCACGGTGGCAGGTCATCGTCCTCGGCAGCTTGTTGTTTGGCTTGCGGTGCAGGAGCGAGCTGTTGCGGCGCAGCCTGTGGCTGAGCAACGCGGACAGGCGCTTCCAGAACAGCGGCGCCACCGTCTGCGGCTGGCGGCATATCTTCCCATGGCGCAGGTCGTGCAGGCGCAGCCATCTGCGCACTTGGCGCGGATGCAGCAGCTGCGGCAGGCGCTTGTGGCGCGGCGGCGGCTTGCGCTGCGGCTGGCGTGTGAGCGGCGGAAACAGGCGCGGCTGGTGCCGGACTGCTGCTGGCCGGACGCGCGCCGCCCGGACGGGAAGCAGCGCGTGCAGCTTCCAGCGCGGCGTTGATGGCTGCACGGGCTGTGCTGATCGGCGCTCCGGAAGATGGCGCCGGTGGCGCGCTCGGCGCAGCCGCTACAGCCGCAGGTGCCGCAGCAGGCATCGCCGGAGCCGGTATTGCAGGCGCAGCCGAAGGTGATGCGGCGCTCGCGGCGGCCACTGCTGCCGCAAGCGGCGATGGCGGCGCGGCCGATGGCGCGGCGACTGCTGATGGTGCGGTGGCGGACAACGCCGCTGCTGCCGGAGACGGCGCAGTTGCCAATGCTGCTGGCGACGCCATTGGCGTCCCGGCTGCCGGCGCCGATGGCGTCGCGTTGTTACGCGCTATTGCGGCCGCGCCGGAGATCACCGACGGCGGCACCACGCTGGCGTGGCTGGCTTGCACATTCGCCGCCGCTCGGGCTGGCGAAGCGCCGGCTGCGGCGCGGGCCGAAGCCATCGCCGCCTGGCGCGATACCGCAGGCGCTGCCGCTGGTTGTCCCTCTGCCCCGCCTACGCCGGGACGAAAGGCCAGCATCCGTAGCAGCGTCATCGAGAAACCGGCATATTCATCCGGCGCCAGGCCCAGCTCATTGCGGCCGTGCACAGCGATCTGGTAATACAGCTGCACCTCTTCCGCATCAAACGCCGCCGCCAGGCGCACGATATCAGCGTACTCAGGCAAATCCTCCGGCAACGCGGCAGGCACCGTCTGCGCCAGCGCAATCCGGTGCAGCAAGGTACCCAGATCCTGCAAAGCGCCGTTATACGACAGGCTGCGCGTCGCCATCTCGTCGGCCACCGCCAGCAGATCGGCACCGTCGTGCGCGGC
The DNA here is from genome assembly GCF_019219065.1 of Duganella sp. sic0402. Lineage (GTDB taxonomy): Bacteria > Pseudomonadota > Gammaproteobacteria > Burkholderiales > Burkholderiaceae_D > Rugamonas. The sequence continues at coordinate 35,813 of NZ_JAHUWK010000014.1, forward strand.
TAGCGCATCCAGCAGACGTATTAAATAAGACTGGTCCAGCGCACCCAGCATGCCCTGCACAGCATCCAGCGTCACCGCACCGGCCGCATAGGCAATCGCCTGGTCGGTCAGCGACAGCGCATCGCGCATCGAACCATGCGCGCCAGCCGCCAGCAAACGCAGCGCCGGCTGTTCAAAGGTAATCGCTTCCTGGCCCAGAATATTTTCCAGGTGGCCGATGATGTGGCCCGGCGGCATCTGCTTCAAATTGAACTGCAAGCAGCGCGACAGCACCGTCACCGGAATCTTTTGCGGATCGGTGGTCGCCAAAATAAATTTGACGTGCTCCGGCGGTTCCTCCAGCGTCTTCAGCATCGAATTGAAGGCGTGGTTGGTCAGCATGTGCACCTCATCGATCATATAGACCTTGAAGCGCGCATTGCTCGGCGCGTAGACCGCCTGCTCCAGCAGCTGCGCCATTTCATCAACGCCACGGTTGGATGCCGCATCCATCTCGATGTAATCGACAAAGCGGCCGCTATCGATAGCGGTGCACGCCTCGCACACGCCGCACGGCGTCGCGGTAATGCCGCCATTGCCATCCGGGCCCACGCAGTTAAGCGACTTGGCCAGAATCCGCGACAAGGTGGTCTTGCCGACCCCGCGCGTGCCGGTAAACAGATAAGCGTGATGCAGGCGGCCGCTATGCAAAGCATGCGTCAGCGCGCGAACCACGTGCTCCTGGCCGACGAGGGTTTCGAAGTTCTTCGGGCGGTATTTACGGGCGAGGACTTGATAGGACATGCTGGGATTTTACCGTAGATAGCGGATGCCAAAGCGGCCATTGTAACAAGTCGAGACTGGATTAGGTAAGTCCACCATTCCGCTCTACAATTTGTTTTTCTTTTAACATGCAAAAAATGAAAAAATACGCTCTGATTCCGCTGCTACAAGCCGTCCGGCGTGGTGCTGACCCTGGTTCACGGCAGCGAGCGGCAAGCGTTGCCGGCGCTGTCGCCGGAGTTTCGCCTGACGCTGGCGCCGAATCCCAAATGGATGACGGACGACACCAAAATCATGACCAGCCTGCCGAAAGAAGAAAAGTCCGCCATCAACTACGACGTGCTCACGCCACTGCCGGAAGGTGTGCAGTGGAACTACACGCCGGTAATGAGCAGCGTGGGCCAGATGAACCAGGCGATCAAGACAATGGCCGGCGCGCTCAGCATGTTTGCGCCCAGCGTCAAGCTGGTGGTGTTCAAGTTCGCCCACCCTGCCCAGTTGAAGGTCGGCGGCGCCACCTATAACACCGACGCCAAAAATCAGATCAAGCTGAAGCCGGAAGCCGCATGGCTGAAGGAAAATCCGCTGATGGCGGCGTCCGAACGCCCCTTACGAAGCCGAACTCGACGGCGAATGAAAAAAGCCATGTGATCCGTTTCGGAGCACATGGCTTTTTCTTGAATAAGGAGGCGAGCCTGATCTGCGGCACTTATGGTGAACGGCTGTGGCTGCTTCGTTCCCGACCTGACCAGGTTGACCATGCCACAATGCGCAGGGGCCCGCCAGACTGCATTATACCTTACAGCCCCAATTCCTGCCAAATCTGATCGACACGCGTTTTCACCTCCGGCGACATGGTAATCACCGTGCCCCACTCGCGCGTGGTTTCGCCCGGCCATTTATTGGTGGCGTCGATGCCCATCTTGCTGCCCAGGCCGCTGACCGGCGAGGCGAAGTCGAGGTAATCGATCGGCGTATTGTCGACCAGCGTGGTGTCGCGGGTCGGATCGACGCGGGTAGTGATGGCCCAGATCACCTCGTTCCAGTCGCGGATATTCACATCCTCATCCACCACCACGATGAACTTGGTGTACATGAACTGGCGCAGGAAGCTCCATACGCCGAACATCACGCGCTTGGCGTGGCCAGCATACTGCTTCTTGATCTGCACCACCGCCATGCGATAACTGCAACCTTCGGCCGGCAGATGGAAATCGGTGATCTCGCTAAACTGCTTTTGCAGCAGCGGGATAAATACCTCGTTCAGCGCCAGGCCCAGCACGGCCGGCTCATCCGGCGGCTTGCCTGTATAAGTAGAGTGATAGATCGGATCGCGGCGCATGGTGATGCGGTCGATGGTGAATACCGGGAACTGGTCCTGCTCATTGTAATAACCGGTGTGGTCGCCATACGGCCCTTCCAGCGCATGCTCGTAGCCGGACGGATGGTTTTCATCAGGATAGATATGGCCTTCCAGCACGATCTCGGCCGAGGCTGGCACGCGCAGCTCGCTGCCGATGGCCTTGACCAGCTCGGTGCGGCTGCCGCGCAGCAGGCCGGCGAACTGGTATTCCGACAGCGAATCCGGCACCGGCGTCACCGCACCTAATATAGTAGCGGGATCGGCACCCAGCGCGACGCACACCGGATACGGTTTGCCCTTGCTCTGTATGGCGTGCTCGCGGAAGTCCAGCGCGCCGCCGCGATGCGCCAGCCAGCGCATGATGACCTTGTTCGGACCCAGCACCTGCTGGCGGTAGATGCCCAGATTCTGGCGCTTCTTATTAGGACCTTTGGTAATCACCAGTCCCCAGGTAATCAAAGGCGCCACGTCGCCAGGCCAGCAGTGCTGAATCGGCAATTTCGACAAATCGACATCGGCCCCTTCCCACACGATTTCCTGGCACTTCGCGCCGCGCAGTTCTTTCGGCGCCATATCCCAGACAGCCTTGACCAGCGAGCCCAGGCCCATCAGGTCCTTGAAATCCTTCGGCGGCTCCGGCTCTTTCAGGCGCGACAGCACATGGCCGATCTTGCGCAGTTCACTGACATCGCTGGCGCCCATGCCCAGCGCCACGCGCTTCGGCGTGCCGAACAGATTGGCCAGTACCGGCATGGTGTGGCCGGTCGGATTCTGGAACAGCAAAGCCGGTCCACCGGCGCGCAAAGTGCGGTCGCACACCTCGGTCATCTCTAAATGCGGCGAAACAGGGGTCAAAATGGGTTTAAGTTCACCCATTCCTTGCAGTTGAGAAATAAAATCTCGCAGGTCGGAATATTTCATCGGTTTTTAATATTTTCTTACATTAAAGCGTACTGTTTAAAAATACAGGTCAAGTGGTTGATTTTATTGGTTTTCCACCGAACACAAGGCAAAATTCTAGATTTAAAAGTTATAAAGACGGTTGTCGTTAGTATTGACTTGATATAAAACGCCTCATACAATCCACCCTACTTGAAGAGAGCAGGTCTCTGGACCTCATGCGGACGACATAAAGTCGGCACTCATTCATTCACGGAGTCGGGGCTCCACATGACATTTTAAGGAGTGTTTTCAAAAGGCGTCTGCCTTCCTCCCCGAAAGTAGTTGTATTGCATTCTGGTTGACTCCCGTTGGAGAGATCAGCAACAAGCAAGCAATGATGGCGCTCCCATCGCACGCTCCCAGCGGCGAAGAGCGAATATTTCTGATGCACGGCATGAGCATTACCTGGTTTAGCTGCGTTTGACGCTGGCGGGGACCTGCTTTTACGGACATTTCAGGGGAACTTTATGATTAATAGCTTCACCGGTGCAACTTCGTTTGCCCGTTCCATGGCTAGCCAGCCAGCCGCGTGGTTCTCCACGACGCGCATTTCGGCAAAGGGCGTGTTGACCACCGCCCAACACACGCTGACCATTGTTGGTGTGACCGCTTTAGTAGTGATGGCAGTACTGTTTGTCCGTCCTGATCTGGCCAAAGCCCTCAGCGACAGCCTGAACCGCACGCCGGAAGCCGAAGTGCCAGCCGTCATCGCGCCGCCGCTGTCGGCCCTGATGGAAGCACCAGCAGCCGCTACCGCGACGGCTACCGCCAGCAGTGAACCGCTGTCGGCTGAAGACAAAGCCCTGCTGGGTTCGGAAAAACAGCAGAAATGGGTAACCAGCTGGTTGTCCAAGCGCTACCGCGTGGCGGGCGACGCCACCAATATGCTGGTGTCGACCGCCTATCTGACGGCGCGCGAGATCAAACTCGATCCGCTGCTGATCCTGGCGGTAATGGCGATTGAATCGGGCCTGAACCCGTTCGCTGAAAGCCCGATGGGCGCGCAAGGCCTGATGCAAGTCATGTCGAAGGTGCACCACGAGAAGTTCCAGGAAATGGGCGGCCTGCAAGCCGCACTGAACCCGGTCGCCAACATCCGCGTCGGCTCGCTGATCCTGAAGGATTACGTAACCCGTGGCGGTTCGGTGGAAGCTGGTCTGAAGACCTACGTCGGTGCTGCCGCTTTCGCTCACGATGATGGTTATGGTGCCCGTGTTCTGGCGGAATACAGCCGCCTGAAACAGGTTTCGACAGGCAAGAAAGTGCCAACCTTTACTCCGGTAATGGCCGCAGCCCAGCCTAAAGCCGCAGCGCCAGTCGCTGCAACCGAGAAATCGGTAGAGGATACGCAGATCGCTGGTCTCTGATCAGCCCTGCTCCGCACGAAAGCCGCCTTGGTCAGGCGGCTTTTTTTATTTGAACACCTCTTTCAACGACGCTGCCTCGGGCACGACGTCACTCCACTCTGCCAGTTGCGCTAGATTGGCTTTTGCCAGCTTGCTGCGGACTGTTTTGGGTATCGGCCCGAACCGCCGCGTGAGCTGGCGCTCCAATTATGCGCGCCTTGCGCCAGCCATGCTGAAACAATAACTTAGTGAGTTGCCACTTGGCGGCATAGAGCTCATCCGCATCATGTCGGGCCTGCTGCGTGACCAGGTGCGCCAGCGCGGCTTTCCACGGCAGGTCGTAACGGGCTGAGGTGGCGTTTGTCATCCAGCCAGTCTAAAACCACCTGTCACTTGGCCATGTTGAGATAAAACAAAAGCGCTAACGGTTTATGAGCAAGGACCAACGACCAGTTTGCCGGTGTCGCGGAAAGGATCGCGGCCGCCGCTGAAGTTGTTGGAGGCGGCGCGGTAGCACACGGCACTGCCACCCGGCAGAATGAACTTGGTAATGCGCGTGCCGTCCGCTGCAATGATCTCCACCTGGCGCGCCCCGCCGCCGCGATACGCCTTGGCGATGGCTGTACCCAGCGCGGTGTCGTCGTTAACCAGCTTGCGGTCGCGCTGGGTAAAGGATTCTTTCAACGCCAGCTTGTCAGCCGCCGCCGCGCCTTTGATGGCGCGCTGTTTCAGATCATCCTGCGGCTTCACCGGCAAGGCAAACGGGTCGGACGGCAGCGTGGGCGCCGACTCGGTCATCGCTGCCGCCTCCGAGGACGGCGCGTCGGCCGGCATGGCCGGCATGCTGATCGCCTGCGGCGTCCTGGCGGCGACTGCGGCGGCAGGTACCGGAGCCGGTGCCATGCGCACGTGCGCCGGCGGCTTCGCAGCTGGCTGCGCAGCCAGCGCAGGCGGTTTAAATGGCGTCAGGAGGTAGGTAATCGGCGCATGCGGCTTGTCAGCCAGCGCCAGCGGCCGCTGCGGCGACTTCCAGACCAAAAACGCCAATAGGTGCGCAGCGGCGATAACCGCCAGCCATCCACGCCGCCGCCAGCTGGGTCGATGCAATTCGATGATGCCGCTCCAGATTACTGAAAAAGCAATTCTGCGCAGCGCACGTTAGCAATGTCAATCCAGAAATAAAAAAAGCCACCGCACGCTACCGTGGGTGGCCTTTAACGATACCGGAAACGCTTAGCGCTTCTTGTCGGCGGCGACTTCTTCCGGACGCAGCTGGGCGGCCAGCTTGTCCAGCACGCCGTTGACGTATTTATGGCCGTCGATGCCGCCGAACGACTTGGTCAGCTCCACCGCTTCGTTGATGACGACGCGGTAAGGAATTTCCAGATTGTTCTTCAGCTCGTACGTACCGATCAGCAGCACCGCGTGCTCGATTGGCGACAGCTCGGAAACGCCACGGTCCACCAGCGGCGCGAACGCTGCGCGCAGCTCGACCGACGAACCGATCGCACCGTTCAGCAGCACCGTGAAGTGCTCGGCATCGGCCTTATCGAAGCCGTGCGCGCCGCGGATGTGGTTGACCACCGTCGAGGCGGATTCATTGTTCAGCAGCCACTGATACAACCCTTGCAGCGCGAACTCGCGGGCGCGGTGGCGCGGCGTGCGGTTCTTACTTGGGTTGGCGTGCAAAGTCTTCTCGTTCATGTTCTACCTTTTATTATTAATTACTCGTCGTCGCCCTGATCCTGGTTCAGTTCTTCCAGGGCGATGGTCAGATTGGCCATCTCAACGGCGACGCGGGCGGCGTCGGCGCCCTTGACGGCCATGCGGACTTCCGCCTGCTCGTCGTTCTCGGTGGTCAGGATCGCGTTGGCGATCGGAATGCCGTAGTCTAAGCCGATGCGGGTGATGCCTGCGCCCGATTCGTTCGACACCAGCTCGAAGTGATAGGTCTCGCCGCGTATCACCGCGCCCAGCGCGATCAGCGCGTCGAACTGCTGCGACTCAGCCATTTTTTGCAGCACCAGCGGCACTTCCAGCGCGCCCGGCACGGTGACGTGCAGTACATCTTCGTCCGCCACGCCCAGGTGCTTCAGCTCGGCCAGGCAGGCCGACAGCAGGCCGTGGCAGATGTCTTCGTTAAAACGGGCTTGTACCACGCCAATGCGCAGGTCTTCGCCGTTCAGATTGGTTTCGTAGCTTCCTACGGTCATGATGGCCTCTTGTATGTTGGTTGAATTAGTTAGGTTTGGCAACGTAGCCGGTCACTTCCAGGTTGAAGCCGGTCATCGACGGCATCTTGCGCGGGCTGGCCAGCAGCTGCATCTTGCAGACGCCGACTTCGCGCAGGATTTGCGCGCCGATACCGTAGCTGCGCAGATCCATGCTGGCCGCACGGCCCTTCGGTTTGGCGTCCATCGGATTGCACAGCGCCTCGAACTGGTTGAAGAACTGCTCGGCAGTCTCTTCGCAGTTCAGCAGCACGATCACGCCACTGTCGGCAGCCTTGATGGCCGCCATCGACGAGGACAGATTCCACGAGTGGGTGGTGGCTTCCGATTCCAGCACGTCCAGGATCGACACCGGCTGGTGCACGCGCACCAGGGTTTCCTTGCCCTTCTGGATTTCGCCATGCACCAGCGCCAGGTGGGCCGAGCCGCTCGGCTTGTCGCGGTAAGCGATCATGCGGAAGTCGCCATGCGAGGTCTTCAGCGTACGCTCGCCGGCTTTCTCGACCAGCGATTCATTGCGGCTGCGGTAGTGGATCAGGTCGGCGATGGTGCCGATCTTCAGATTGTGTTCCTTGGCGAACTCCAGCAGGTCCGGCAGGCGCGCCATGGTGCCGTCGTCCTTCATGATTTCGCAGATCACCGAGGCTGGCGTCAGGCCGGCCATGGCGGTCAGGTCGCAACCGGCTTCAGTATGGCCGGCGCGCATCAGCACGCCGCCTTTTTGTGCTTTCAGGGGGAAAATGTGACCTGGCTGGACGATGTCCGACGGCTGTGCATCCTTGGCCACCGCCACCTGGATGGTCTTGGCGCGGTCAGCGGCCGAGATGCCGGTGGTCACGCCTTCTGCGGCTTCGATCGACACGGTGAAGTTGGTGCCGAAGGCGGTGCCGTTTTTCGACGACATCATCGACAGTTCAAGCTGGTTGCAGCGTTCTTCGGTCAGCGTCAGGCACACCAGGCCGCGCGCGTATTTGACCATGAAGTTGATGGCTTCCGGCGTGACGAAGTCCGCCGCGAGCACCAGGTCACCTTCGTTTTCCCGGTCTTCTTCATCGACCAGGATCACCATGCGGCCAGCGCGCAATTCGGCGACGATTTCTTCGGTGCTGGAAATTGACATTTTTAATCCTTCAAGACTAAGCGAGAGTATTTCATTAACCCGCTATTTTAAAGGATTTAAGCCTTCCCTACCGTAAAACCCCGCTTTTATCCGCCTTTTTCGATAAACCGCATGGTGTTTCGATCAATATTTCTGCTAGTGATTGACCTTGCCCGGCAAACTCAGCTTGCCGGAAGCGACTTTGAACACATCGACAATGCACAGCAGCGGCGCATGCACGCTGGCGTTGACGCGCAGCGCCGAAGTCACGCCGTCAAAGCCGGCCGCGTTCACCACGCCGATATCGTCAAACGGCACTTTCACCTCCAGTGTCTGGCCCTTGAAGATCGGGCTCCAGCCGGGGCTGTCGAGCAGGATGGGGAAACCCGGCCAGGTCTTGGGCAAGCGCGGCTTGGCGCCGGGTGGAATATCCACCACCTTCAGCGCGCCTTTGCCGCACTGATCGTCCGGCGCCAGCACCACCCAGTGCGAATGCCACAGATTGCCGTCGTTCTTCGGGTCGCCATCACCATTTTCGTCGTACAGCGGGGTGTCGTCAAAATCCGGATGCGCGGTCACGGCGAACGCCAAAATGCCGGCCTTGGGCTCGAAGCCGACCACCGCCGGATCGATGGTAGTCGGCCAGACATAGGAAAACACCGAACTGCCAGCTAGCTTGCCGGTTTTGCTCGGCTTGCTCGCGCCCGCCTTCCCTGAAACGGCGATATGGAAGGTGGCGACATTGCCTTCGGTGGTGATTTTGGTGTGGAAGATATCGAAGTCCGCCTTGACGCCCTTGCCTTTCTCGCTGGTGATACCGCCCTCATGCGCGTGCGCCGCCATCGCCGACCACAACAGCAGCGCCGTACTCAGGAATTTTTTCATGATTTCTCCGGATGAATGGCCGGACCATCCGGCCTTGCATCGGATTATCAAATTACTGCCGGCAAATGACACAACCCTATGGTGGTAGACTTAGCTGAACTATGGGAGCCGCCATGCACATCAGCGCATTACCCGCCGGGATGATCGTCTTGCTGTTGCTGGCAGGAACGACGTATGCGCAGGACAAGCAGCAGATCGCCCAGGGCCAGCGCATCTGGCAGAAACGTTGCACGGAATGCCACGCACTGGATACCGATGAAACCGGCCCGCGCCATCGCGGCGTGTTCGGCCGGCAGGCGGGCAGCATCAAGGGCTACGATTATTCGCGCGCGCTGCGCAAATCCGGCGTGCAATGGGACGCCGCATCGTTGGAGCGCTGGCTCAGCGATCCTGAGAAATTCATCCCCGGCCAGAATATGGACTACCGCGTGCGCAGCAAGACCGACCGCGATGCGCTGATCGCCTATCTGCGCAGCCTGTCGCAGCCCTGATTTCGTCCCCTCTCTCTCCTGGCAAGTCCACAATCCCCCTGATCAGGGGGAGCCTCCGGCAGCATCGTTGCCCCATCGCCGCACGGTGGAAAAAATTCAGGCAAGCTGGTTCGCACATCACCAACCCTTGGAGAAATGACGATGACTACCCAAACCAAAAGCAGTGTCCTGTCCACCGGCGGCGGCGCGCGGCTGCTGGACCCGGCCGATACCGTAGTGCTGCTGCTCGACCACCAGTCCGGGCTGTTCCAGACGGTCAAGGATATTCCGGTCGCCGACCTGCGCCGCAATGTCGAGATGATTGCCAAGCTGTGCACCTTGCTGAAGATTCCGGTGATCACCACCGCATCGGAACCGGCTGGCAGCAACGGTCCGCTGATGCCGGAAATCCATCAAGCCGCGCCACACGCCGTCTACGTGCCGCGCAAGGGCGAGGTCAATGCCTGGGATAATGAAGACTTTGTCGCGCAGGTGCGCTCAACCGGCCGCAAAACGCTGGTGATGGCCGGCGTTTGGACCAGTGTCTGCGTGATGTTTCCCGCGCTGGACGCGGTCGCCGCAGGTTACGATGTGTACGCCGTGATCGATGCGTCCGGCGACCCGAGCGAGATGGCCTCGCGCGTGTCGGTGGCGCGCTTCGTGCAGGGTGGCGTCAAGCCAACCAGCAGCAACGCCTTGCTGTCGGAGCTGCACCGCACCTGGGCGCGGCCGGAAGCCGCCGAACTGGCGCAGCTGTATGGCCAGGTCGCGCCAAATTACGCGGCGGTGGCGGAAAGCTATGCACGCGCGCAGCAAGCCGCGCGCGATGCGCTTTAAGCGGCAGAGACCGACACCATGCGCTCGACGTAGCGGGCGATCAGGTCAATCTCCAGGTTGACCTTGGCGTCCACCGTCAGGTGCTTCAGCGTGGTCATGGCGATGGTGTGCGGGATCAGGTTGATCGAGAACTGGCACACCAGATCCTTGCCTTGGCCGATATCATGGATGCGATTAACGGTCAGCGACACGCCGTTGACCACGATCGAGCCCTTGTAGGCCAGGAACTTGGCCAGCGCATGCGGCGCTTCCACCACCAGCTCCCACGATTCGCCGACCGGCTCGAACTTGCGCACCACGCCCAGGCCATCGACGTGGCCAGACACCAGATGGCCGCCGAGGCGCTCGTTCAGCGTCAGCGCCTTCTCAAGGTTGACTTCGGTCAGCGTGTCCAGACCGACTGTCTTGCTCAGGCTTTCCCGCGAGACATCGACGCGGAAATTGGTGGCGTCCTTCTCCACCACCGTCATGCAGGCGCCGTTGATGGCGATCGAGTCGCCCAGCGCCACATCGGCCAGCGGCAAGCCGCCGGCGTTGATGTCCAGGCGCACGCCTGCAAACGAGCCGCCTTCAAGCGGCTTCACCGATTCAATTTTGCCGACAGCGGCGACGATACCAGTAAACATAATTCTTCCTAATGAGTGAATCGGGCAAGGATACGCAAATCTTCGCCGATCTGCTTAACCTCGTGAAATTTCAAAGACTGCTTGCCGGCCATGTCGGTCAGCGCCGGCAGCGCGAACATGCCTTGTGCATCGCCCAGCAGCGTAGGCGCCAGATAGACCAGCAACTCGTCCACGCAGCTTTCGCGTATCAGCGAGCCATTCAGCTTGCCACCGGCTTCAACATGCAGCTCGTTGATCTGGCGGCGGCCCAGCTCGCGCATCAGCTCAGGCAGATCGACCTTGCCGCTAGCGTTCGGCAGCATGATCACCTCATGCCCCACCGCCGCCAACGCGGCTTCTTTCTCGGGATTGCCCACTGCTGCGGCAATCCAGGTGCCGCCTCCGACCAATATCTTGGCGGACAGGTCAATATCAAGCCTGCTGTCGACCACGATGCGGCGCGGCTGTCGCGGCGTATCGACTGCGCGCACGTTCAGTTGCGGATCATCGGCATTGACGGTGCCGATGCCGGTCAGAATCGCGCAGGCGCGCGCGCGCCAGTGATGGCCGTCGGCGCGTGCTTCCGGCCCGGTGATCCACTGGCTGACGCCGTTATGCAAGGCGGTCATGCCGTCCAGGCTGGCGGCGGTCTTCATGCGTACCCACGGCAAACCGCGCGTCATGCGCGAGAAAAAGCCGATATTCAGCTCATACGCCTGCTCCGCCAGCAAGCCGACGCTGGTGGCAATGCCGTTGGCGGCCAGTTTGGCCATGCCCTGCCCGGCCACCAGCGGATTCGGATCTTCCATTGCCGCCACCACGCGGCCCAGACCGGCGCGCACCAAGGCGTCCGAGCACGGCGGCGTGCGGCCGTGATGATTGCAAGGCTCCAGCGTCACATAAGCGGTGGCGCCGCGCACATCATGGCCGCGCGCCTGCGCATCCTTCAGCGCCTGGATTTCGGCATGGTCGCTGCCCGCCTGCTGCGTCACGCCAGCGCCGATGACCACGCCATCGCGTACGATCACGCAACCGATATGCGGATTCGGCGCAGTCGTGTACAGCCCCTTGGCCGCCCACGCCAGCGCCAGCGTCATGCCCTCAAGATCATTACTGATATCCACTTTGCCCTTGCTCAATTTACCCACACGAATTCGCGCCATTATAAGCAAACGGCACTCGCCGTGCTTATTCAGCAAATAAGCACTTTATGTTGTACTCTTTAAAATCAGAGGAAGCCATGAGGTACAGCGAATTCCAGCGCTGGTTGCTAGCACAAGGCGTACAGATCTTAATGGCAAGTTCAGTATCTTTCCTTCTGTCACGGCACCTGGCGACGCCTTTGTCACGCTTCCTCACTCCGAGGCAAAAAATCCTGGACTGGAATCAAAAAATCAACTTCGGCTAATCTGCTACGCTGTTGCAGGCCGATCCTTCGGCGCCTGGGTCGCAAACGCGTACCCGGCCTAGCATATTGATGATGATGTTGCGGGCGTTACGGCCCTGTTTCAATGACAGCGTGCCCCAGCGCGCGGTCAGGCTGCTGGCGGCGCTACAGGTGCGGCCGGCAGCGTTGTAGGCGATATAGGTAGGCGCATTGCCGGAGGTGAATCTGGAGGTGACGGTGATATCGTCCCGCAGCGCGTCGTGCCGGTATAGCAGCGGCTCGTCGGCATCCGGGCGGCGGTTGCCGTTGTGGTCGATGAAGACAGCCCAGCCGCTTTGCCATTCGGTGCTGCCAGCATCTAGTGGCGCCATCATCACTTTGCCGCCGCGTGCCATGGCTTGGGAGCGTGTGAGGTCGATTGCGGCCTGCAAATCGGCGGTGGCGGCTTGCAGGCGCAATCGCTGTAGCGCTTGCTGGAAGGCCGGCGCGGCGACGCCAAGCAGGATGCTCGCCAATACCAGCACGATCAGCAACTCAATCAGCGTGATGCCTGCTCGGCGCTTCATGGCCAGCATCCTGTGGCGGTTCCGGTGGCGAGACGCATGCCGGTGCTGGTCAGCTTAAGCGTGCGACAGTCTTCGTCACGGAAATGCTGGTCTACAAGCGCGGTGCCTGGCGTGGCGATAATCTGGAGGCATTGCGAGATCGGCTCGGCATCGCAGGCCTTGCCTTCCAGTTCGTACGCACTGGCTTTCGGGTTGGCGCCGCTCCACCACTGGAAGCGACGCGCCTCCGGCTCGGTGGCGCCCGCAGAGAAAGCGATATAGGTGTTGTGCTGCGTGTGGAAGCGCTCCTGCTGCATCATCAGTTTGAGCAAGGCTGACTGTGCTTCGTTGCGGCGCGCACGGACAATATGTTGCTGGTAGGCCGGCATTGCCTGTGTTGCCAGCAAGGCGATGATCACCAGCGCGACCGCCAGCTCAATCAGGCTGAAGCCCGTGCGCTTCATTTTGCGGCCTCGTGCAATTCACGCCAATTGGCGATTTCGCGCCAGCTTAATCGGCCCACGCGGCGCCTGGTTTTCAGGCTGCCAGTGACAGCAAGCCGGCCTTCCCCTGTAACCTGCACCACCGCATAGTCTTTTTCCTGGCTGATCTTCCCTTGCGCGTCGCGGGTACTGATGGTGGTGGACTGCGGCAACAGCAAAGGCACAGGCGCATAGTCCGGCAGCATGGCGCCGGCAATCGTTTCACCGTTCGGCAGGCGCGCGGTGAATATGCCATCGTCAGGCAATCCGGTAAGAACGTTCAGTACATAGCTGCGGCTATGCGTCGGACTGCACATATCGGCGCCGGGCAGCACTGTGTTGAACAGCACAGCGCCGTCCGCCAGCACCCCTGCATGCAGGCTGCGCTCCGACGGCTGGCTAAAGTCGATGAACCAGCCCTTGCTAGCCGGCTCCATGGGAAGATCCTGGCCGTCAAGAAAACGCTGCGTCAACTGGCTGCGCCCGCTCACCTTGTCCGGCAACACATCGATAATCGCGTAATAGGATTGCTTGGCGTTGCTGCTGCGGTCAGCTGCCTCGATCAGTTGGCCAGTGCCGAACAGGATGAGATAGCCGCCGGTTTGGGCGTACGCCAGCAAAGGCTGCTCCGTGATCGGTTGCGCGCGGCCACTGGCGTCGCGCGCGGTGAACAGCTTGTCGGCGCTCCACGGTGTGACGCTCAGGTCGAAACGCCATAAATTGCCTTGCAGGTCGCCGGCGTAGGCATAGCGTACTCTGCCTTCGCCATCATTCAGCAGTACTGGCGCGCTCAGCGCTGCCGGCTCCTTTGTTTCGATGCGATAGTAGTTGCTGTTGCGCTGCCATCCTTCGTCGCGCGGCTTGTCGAGCGACAGCAGGAACAATGCACCCGCTTCCGCATTCATGCCGCCGGCGACAATCGCAAACTGTCGCTCAACATCCGAACGCACACGCACCCTGGCGATTTGCGGCAAGCTGATGACGTTGCCCATCAAGGAGTCGTTGTGCTCGCCGAATTCCCACAAGACGCCGCGCCCAAGCACAAATCGCGCAGGATCTGCGACATCCAGAGCGAAAACACCTTTCGCACCGCCGCCCATGCCGGAAACGAGTAGGCCTTTCTGGTTCACGCTGGCAAGACCATCGACATACGCGCGATGCTGATAGGCCGGACTGGCAAGATGATGCAATTGCGCGAACAAGGCGTCAGGCACATAGGCGAACAGTTCAACGCCAGTGGTGGCGTCAAAAGCATGCAGCATGCCGTCATTGGCGCCCAGGTAGACGGCCGCACGCCGGTCCACCTGCCCGGAGTAGACCGGCGTGCTGTGCACCGAGTCGCCCAGGACGCTGCTGCGACGCCGGAACAAGGTGCCCTCCAGCGTACGATCGCCACGCAGATAGGCGAGGCGCTTTTCGCCAGCCTCGTCATCAAGATCAAGCAGCGCCTGCTGAGCGGCCGATAAAGACAGCCACGCAAACGGCGTCATCTCCAGCGCGCCATTCGGCTGCACCGTGGCGGTGTAGATTTTCCGCTGTCCGGGTGGCGTGCCGTTCAGTATCGCTCCGGCATCCCATGACAGCGTGGTCGACGCGCCAACACCACCCGCTTCCGGCGATAAAGCATAGCGAGAGAAGTTGCCGCTCCAGTCGCCGATCTTCACCGTTGCCTGATAAAGCTCGCCTTGCCGCAGCAGCACCGGCCCCGAAGCCTGCCCCGAGGTGCAGTCCGCCGCAACAGGCTTGCTGCCAATCTCCAGGGCGGCCGCGCTAGCCCACGCTGTGCAAGCCACCAGCGCCACCCATATCATTCTTCCGTTCATGGCATTTCCTCTGGCTTGCTGAACACGCTTTGCAGCACCACTTCGGCTTCCTGCCCCGCGCCAAATCCGATGGCGGTGACGCGGTAGCAATACTCCGGCGGCGCGGCAGCAGATGCATCGCCGCCAGGCTGGTGACACATCATCCGCTCAATCACATAGCGCGGCTTCTTGAATGGCAGGAAGCCCTCGCCTGTCGGCATCACCGCCGATGTGTAGGCGCCATAAGTGACGCTGCACGCGCCGCCATCCTCTTTCCCGGACAGATCAACCTCCTGCCAGGCAGGCGGCTCGCCGGCGGCGGCGCGCTGCCGCAAGCCGACACCTCCGCCACCACACTTGCCGGCAAACGCATCGCCGCCATTAAACGCGGCACGCCGTGCCGGATCGCCGCTTGCCCGAATATCCCGTTCAGCATCTGCCAAGGCATCCTCCGCCGTCAGAAACGCCACCTCCCGATCGCGCTCGCCACGCGCCGCTTTCTCGCCCTGCAAAGCCAGCTGCGCCGCCGACACGCCCAACACCATCACCATGATCAGCAGCATCAGGCTGACCAACAGCGCTATCCCTCGCTGCCGTTTCATGATTCACCCATCCCGGTTGCGCAAGGCCACTGTCATGCTGAATATGCGCCGCGCCCGCAGGCGTTCGGCTGGCGGCAGACGGCCCTCTTCCACCCGCACACCAACATCCTCTGGATGCGCGTCGGCGTAAGTCGCGCCAAACAGATCGAAGCGCGCCGCCAGCGTATCCGCCCGAGAATTCACCGAGCCTTTCAACAGCAAGGCCAGCTTCACACTGCATACCCGACGCCATGCGTCGGCAGCCTTCACCGCAGTGGCGTTCAGATAGGTATTCGGCACGCCGTCGAGCGGCGTATCCAGATCCACGCCGTACAGCACCTGAAATGATTCGATGCCCCGCACCACGGCGTCCGCGCCCCAGCCGCCGGCCCCGCGATATTTGCAGCGCAGCTCAGGTTCGCCATCTGCATCGGCAGCCACGTAGAAGACGCTCCAGCCGCGCACCCCGCCAGGCACGGAAAAGCCACCGCAGTGGACGCTCGCGCCGTCGTCCGTGCCGGCGAAGCGCAAGGCCAGCACATCACTACCGTTGATCACCGGCGGCAAAGGGCTGCTGACCCCATCACTGCTGCGGCTGACGCTGGCTGCGTCCAGTCCGTCCACGGACGCCGTGTCCAACACGGGTGGTGCCGCGCCGCTATCCCAGTTCACATAGGCGGCTTGCCGTATCGCGTGCGCCATCATCGACAAGGCATATCGCCCGCTGTCGCTGAGCCACACGTTATCGCTGTGATTGCGATAGTTGCCGCTGGTTCCTACCAGCAGTCCGCTGGCCAGCAAGGCGACCAACAGTCCCAGCGTAATGGCGATCAGGAACTCGACCACGCTCCATCCTTGGCGGCGCTTCATGGCGTTGCTCCCACCGCCATCGCCACGCCGGGCAGATATTCGCCTTCCGCATCGGTCTGCGGCGTACCGTCTGGATGCTTGCCGCGCCAGCCGACTTTCACCACCACGGGCGCGGCTGCACCACCCACGCAGGCCCATTGCAATTTGCCGCCGCTCCACAGGCCACTGTCCCGGCAGACCACCACCCGGCCAGCAGGCAGGTTCTGTCTGGCCGCCAGCTTGGCGTCGTACATATCGGAGAAAGCAAGCTGTGCCGCGTCGCAAGCACCGCCATGGCAATGCGCCAATGGCGCGGATGGCACAGGCTCGGCCAGCGCATCGTAATTCAGCGTCAGATAGGTTGCGGACTGCGAAGGATTGGTGCGCATGCGCTCCGCCAACGAGGTCGCCAGTTGCGTCGCATGCGACAGCAGCACCGCCTGATGCCGCGCCCGCAGAGCGCCCAGCTGCAAGGCCACGCCGCCGATGATGCCCAGCGCGAGCACCAGCACCGCAATCAGAATTTCCAGCAGGGTAAAGCCGCGTGCACGCATGGCACACCTCCGCAAGTCGTGGAGACTGCCTTAGAAGTTAGCAGCGGCGACAGCAGAGAATATGAGGTGGATCAAACGTGCGCTAGCCAGGTGCCAGCTGAGTGCCAGCAAATGCTAGTTTTTGCGTGGCGACTTGGGCTCCTGGCCCACTTCGGCAATCGCATCCTGGAACGAGGCCAGATCCTCGAAGTTTTTATAGACGGAGGCAAAGCGGATGTACGCCACGTTGTCGAGGCGCTGCAGCTCTTGCATCACCAGCTCGCCGATGTAGCCGGTTTCCACTTCGCGCTTGCCGCTGGTCAGCAGCTTTTCTTCAATCGACGCGATCGCGGCGTCAACAGCTGGGGCCGCTACCGGACGCTTGCGCAAGGCCAGCTCCAGGCTGCCGCGCAGCTTGGCCGCCGTGTATTCAGTACGGCTGCCGTTTTTCTTGACCACATACGGCATCACCAGTTCGATGCGCTCATACGTGGTAAATCGTTTATCACATTTACCGCAGCGCCGGCGCCGGCGTATGGAGTCCCCTTCCTCGGATACGCGCGTATCGAGAACCTGGGTTTCTTCATGCTGGCAGAACGGACATTTCATAGTAGCGCTAACTTAAATAGCCGTGGTCCCGGCGTTCGCCGGGACCACGTGCTGTTGGGATTACTTGGCGTAGACAGGGAACTTGTCAGCCAGAACCTTCACCGCCGCTTTCACGCGCTCGATGGTGGCCGCGTCATGCGGATTATCCAGCACGTCTGCGATCAGGTTGCCGACTTGTTCCGCCTCCGCTTCCTTGAAGCCGCGGGTGGTCATCGCTGGCGAACCCAGACGCACGCCCGAAGTCACGAATGGCTTCTGCGGATCGTTAGGAATGCCGTTCTTGTTGGTGGTGATGTGGGCCGAACCCAGGATCGCTTCCGCTTCCTTGCCGGTCAGGTTTTTCGGACGCAGGTCCACCAGCATGACGTGCGATTCGGTACCGCCCGACACAATGCGCAGGCCGCGCTTGATCAGGGTCTTGGCCAGCACGTCGGCGTTCTTGATCACTTGCTGCTGATACTCTTTGAACGCAGGCTGCAGCGCTTCCTGGAAGGCCACCGCTTTACCAGCGATCACATGCATCAGCGGGCCGCCCTGGATGCCAGGGAAAATCGCCGAGTTGATGGCCTTCTCGTGCTCGGCCTTCATCAGAATGATGCCGCCGCGCGGACCGCGCAGCGATTTGTGCGTGGTCGAGGTGACAAAGTCAGCGTGCGGCACTGGATTAGGATACAGGCCAGCGGCGATCAGGCCGGCGTAGTGGGCCATGTCCACCATGAAGTAGGCGCCCACCGATTTGGCGACCGCGGCGAAGCGCTCGAAGTCGATCTTTTTCGAGAACGCCGATGCGCCGGCGATAATCAGCTTAGGCTTGTGTTCCTTGGCCTGGGCTTCCATGGCGTCGTAATCGATATCTTCTTCAGCGGTCAGGCCGTAGGAGATCACATTGAACCATTTGCCGGACATATTCAGCGGCATGCCGTGGGTCAGGTGGCCGCCTTCTGCCAGCGACATGCCCATGATGGTGTCGCCCGGTTTCAGCACGGCGAAGAACACGCCCTGGTTGGCTTGCGAGCCCGAGTTAGGCTGCACGTTGGCGGCTTCCGCGCCGAACAGTTTTTTAACGCGGTCGATCGCCAGTTGCTCGACGACGTCCACGTACTCGCAGCCACCGTAGTAGCGCTTGCCCGGATAGCCTTCGGCGTATTTATTGGTCAGCTGCGAACCTTGCGCTTCCATGACGGCTGGCGAGGTGTAGTTTTCCGAAGCGATCAGCTCGATATGGTCGTGCTGGCGGGTGTTTTCGTTTTGAATGGCGCCGAACAGCTCTGGGTCTACGCTGGCGAGGGTGTGGTCTTTTGCGAACATGAAAAAACTCCAATCGAATGAGTAACTTATTACTGGCAGTTGGATCGAAAGAGAGAAGCCATAGCGGACCGGCAGCCTCTTCGTGCTTTCCATCGAGGGCTGCCCAGGCGAACGGCTGTTGAAATCTCACGTTTCCCGGTGGATACCCACCTTTCGCGGACGGTCTCAAACGCACCATTCCAGTGCAATTTTGAGCATCATTCCAGCTTTTCGCCAGTTACGTGAGACGTAATGGAAGCCAGATTGTATTGGATGCGCCAGATTTGAGCAAGAAAATGAGTTACCTAAAAGGCAAGACAACCTCC
The DNA here is from genome assembly GCF_019219065.1 of Duganella sp. sic0402. Classification (GTDB taxonomy): domain Bacteria; phylum Pseudomonadota; class Gammaproteobacteria; order Burkholderiales; family Burkholderiaceae_D; genus Rugamonas. The sequence continues at coordinate 54,754 of NZ_JAHUWK010000014.1, forward strand.
GCCGCTGTTTGCGGCTACAATTTTGTCCACCTTTCCACTCCCACCAAGGACAGATCATGATCGTCTTCATCACCGGCGCCACCGCCGGCTTCGGCGCCGCAATGGCCCGCATCTTCGCCAAAAACGGCCATAAAGTGCTGATCAGTGGCCGCCGCGAAGACCGTCTGCAGGCGCTGTCCACCGAATTGGGCGACGCCGTCCGTCCGCTTGTGCTGGACGTGACCGACAAAGCCTCGATCCAGGCGGCGCTGGACGGCCTGCCGGCCGAATGGCGCGCTATCGATGTGCTGATCAACAATGCCGGCCTGGCGCTGGGCGTGACGCCGGCGCACACCTCGTCGCTGGAAGACTGGGATACGATGATTGCCACCAACGTCAGCGGCCTGGTGGCCATGACCCGCGCGATTCTGCCCGGCATGGTCGAGCGCAACAGCGGCACGGTGATCAATATCGGCTCGATCGCCGGTTCGACGCCTTATCCGGGCGGCAATGTGTATGGCGCGACCAAGGCCTTCGTCAACCAGTTCACGCAGAATCTGCGTGCCGACCTGGCTGGCACCGGTGTGCGCTGCACGAATCTGGCGCCAGGCCTGTGCGGCGGCACCGAGTTCTCGAATGTGCGCCTGAAGGATGACGCGGCGGCCGCCAAGGTCTACGAAGGCACCACCCCGCTGAGCGCCGACGACATCGCCAACACGGCCTACTGGATCGCCACCCTCCCCCCGCATGTCAACATCAACCGGATTGACATGATGCCAACTTGCCAAGGCTACGGCCCGCTGAACATCAAGCGCAACGTCTAAGAAACTAGCTAAGCCTCCCGACACTTAAGGGAGGCTTAGTTTCCAACCGTGCATGAAATAATTTCGTAAGGCATTGTTACAATACTTGGCAATGACAAGGAAACCGCTTTATTGTTCCTGGCGAACCTTTGCGCTCCAGTTGATAAAATTCAACCAAAACAACAATATCGCGTAGAATGTTGCTCAATCATTTAAGCAGTCAAAACAACATGCCAGCAGATTTCATCTGGAACGTGCGGGTCTACTACGAAGACACCGACGCCGGCGGTATCGTCTACTACGCAAACTATCTCAAATTCTTCGAGCGGGCCCGCACCGAGTGGCTGCGCGCGCTCGACGTCAACCAGCACACATTGCTGGAACAGCACGACACCCTGTTCGTCGTCAAAAGCGTGAGCGCGGAGTATCATGCGCCTGCGAAGCTGGATGATGAACTAAAATTAACGGTTAGCATCGAAAAGCTTGGCCGCGCCTCCATCGTTTTCCACCAGGAAGCGTGGCGCGGCGAACAGTTGCTGAACACGGCCCGTGTCAAAGTGGGCTGTGTCGACGCCGCCCTGCGCCCGCGCGCGGTGCCTGCGGTCGTTGCCGAAAAAATGCGCTCTACCAGTACCACCACCCAAACCGATTGATAAACAATGAACGTCACCCAAGACCTTTCTTTCCTGTCCCTCATCACCAATGCGCACCTGATCGTGCAATTGATCATGGCGCTGCTGTTCATCATTTCGCTGACCAGCTGGACCTATATCTTCAGCAAGCTGTTTGCGATCAAATCGGCGCGCCGACTGACGGTGGAATTTGAAAAGACCTTCTGGGCCGGCGGCAACCTGCACGCCCTGTACCAGAACGCCGGCAAGGACCGCGCCAACAGCGGCCCGCTGGCGCGCATCTTCGAAGCCGGTATGGGCGAGTTCATCAAGTCCAAGGCCGCCTTCGCCGCCAACCGCGACAACCTGGACGCCGGCGCCGTGCTGGACAGCGCCCGCCGCGCCATGCGCGCCGCCTTCCAGCGCGAGATGGATGCGCTGGAATCGCACCTGGCCTTCCTGGCCTCGGTCGGTTCGGTATCGCCGTACATCGGCCTGCTGGGCACCGTGTGGGGCATCATGAACGCCTTCCGTGGCCTGGCCAATGTGCAGCAAGCCACGCTGGCTGCTGTCGCGCCAGGTATCGCGGAAGCGCTGATCGCCACCGCCATCGGCCTGTTTGCGGCAATTCCGGCCTTCGTTGCCTATAACCGCTTCTCCTACGACGTGGACCGCCTGGCGATCCGTTTTGAGAGCTTTGTCGAAGAGTTCTCCAACATCCTGCAGCGTCAATCGCGTTAATCACTATGGCCTCTTCCTTCTCCAGCAGCATGCGCGGCGGCCGTAGCCGCAAGCTGAAGTCCGAGATCAACGTCGTGCCGTACATCGACGTGATGCTGGTGTTGCTGATTATCTTTATGGTGATGCCGTCGGCCAACGACCCGAGCGTGGTGGACCTGCCGCGCGCGGAAAAATCCACCAAGCCGCCGAGCGACTTCGTGCAGATCGTGCTGAAGCCGAACGGTGCGCTGTCGATCGGCATCAAAGGCAAAGGCGAAGACGCGCCGGAAACCGCACCGAACCGCGATGCACTGGTGCGCAAGCTGCGCACCATCCATACCGAGTATCCGGACTATCCAGTGCTGATCGCCGGCGACAAGGACAGCAAGTACGACGACGTCATCCAACTGATTTCAGAAGCGAAAAAGCTGGGCATCACCCGCGTAGGGCTGTCCACCAAGTAAATGCAGAATATGAAACCCGCAACTGCTGGCGGCCCGTACAAGGTTCCGCGACAACACAATGGCTTGCGCTCCGGCTTCCTGGCCGTGACGATGCACGCTGTGCTGTTGCTGTTCCTGTGGGTCGGCGTCAGCTGGCAAAACAATGATCCGGTGGAAGTGCAGGCCGAAATCTGGGACATGAAGGTGCAGGAAGCCGCGCCGCCGGCGCCAACGCCCGATCCCGCCCCTGAGCCGGAACCCGAGCCGGAAGTGGTTCAACCGCCGCCGCCCGTGCCCAAGGTCGAAGCGCCGCCAGAGCCGAAGGAAGATCCGGAAATCGCCCTGCAGCGCATCAAGAAGAAAAAGCTGGAAGAAGAGAAGGCTGAGAAGCTGGAACAGGCGCGCCTGAAGAAAGAGGCGGACGAGAAGCTGGCCAAGCTGGAAGCCAAGAAAAAAGCTGAGCAGAAGGCCAAAGAGGAAAAAGAAAAGGCCGAGGAAGAAGCCAGGGAAAAGGCCCTCGCCGAGAAAGAGAAGAAAAAAGCCGCCGCTGAAAAGCTGGCCAAGGAAAAGGCCGAGAAAGCCGCCAAGGACAAAGCCTTCGCAGCGGAGATGAGCCGCATCACCGGCGCCGCCGCCAAAGGCACCACCGGGACTGCCGCGCAGTCGACTGGCGGACGCACCGACGGCGGCTACCGGGCAGCAGTGATCGCCAAGATCAAGAGCAATTTGAACGGCAATTTCGATGACAACCTGACCGCCAGCTATGCCATCAAACAATTGCCGACCGGCGAGATCATCGGCGTTCGCAAGCTGAAAGGCAGTGGCTCGGACGCCTATGACCGCGCGATTGAGAGCGCGATTAACGCATCGTCACCACTACCCAAGAAAAAAGATGGTACGGTAGAGAGCGACATTACCGCTGATTTCAAAATGAAGGATATGCACTGACATGAAAAAACTGAATATGCTCTACACCGGCCTGGTCATCGCCGCCACCATGGGCAGCGCCCAGGCCCAGATGCGGATTGAGATCTCCGGCGTCGGCAACAATCAGATCCCGGTGGCAGTGGCCGGCTTTGCCAACGAAGGCGTCTCGCCACAGAAAATCTCCGAGATCATCAAGGCCGACCTGGAACGCAGTGGCGCCTTCAAGATCATCGACGCCGGCGTCATCAACGACGTCAACAACATCGACTATAGCGGCTGGAAAGCCAAGGGCGCGGCTGCGCTGGTGGTCGGCACCGTCGACGCACTGGCCGATGGCCGCTACGACGTGCGTTACAAGCTGCTCGACACCAGCCAGCAGGCCAAGATCTCCAACCTGGACAAGTCGGTCACCGCCCAGTTCACGCGCCTGTCGGCACACCAGATCGCTGACGACGTGTTCTTCAAGCTGACCGGCATCAAGGGTGCATTCTCGACCCGCATCGCCTACGTCAAGCAGGAAGGCCGCACCTACCAGCTGATGGTGGCTGACGCTGACGGCGAAAGCGAACAGCTGGCGCTGCGCTCGAACGAACCGATCATCTCGCCATCCTGGTCGCCGGATGGCACCAAGGTCGCCTACGTCTCGTTCGAACAGAAAAAGCCGGTGGTCTACGTGCAGAACCTGATCACCCGCGCGCGCACCGTGGTGGCCAACGAAAAAGGCAGCAACTCGGCCCCATCGTGGGCGCCTAGCGGCAACAAGCTGGCGATCGCCCTGTCGAAGAGCGGCAATACCCAGGTCTACACCGTCAACGCCGACGGCAGCAACCTGCGCCGCGCCTCCAACAGCTCCGGCATCGACACCGAACCGCAATGGTCGTCCGATGGCGAAAGCATCTACTTCACCAGTGACCGCAGCGGCGGCCCGCAGATCTACCGCATGAACGCCGACGGCGGCGACGCCAAGCGCGTCACCTTCGGCGGCAGCTACAACATCAGCCCGCGCATCTCGGCCGACGGCAAAACCCTGGCCTACATCTCGCGCCGCGACGGCAACTTCCAGCTGTACGTGCTGGACCTGGCCAGCGGGCAGGAGCTGCGCCTGTCGGACACCACCAGTGATGAATCCCCAAGCTTTGCCCCCAACGGCAAATACATCATGTACGCCACCCAGGCCGGCGGCCGCAAATCGCTGGCCGTGGTTTCGGTTGACGGACGTGTTAAACAACGCCTGACCACTCAGGCGGGCAACATCAAGGAGCCCACCTGGGGTCCGTTCATGCAGTAATAACGATCTACTACTAGGAGAATTAATATGCGTAAACTCAGCAGCTTAGCATTTGCCATCACGACCGCCGCCATCCTCGCCGCTTGCTCGTCGACCCCGATCGATGACAAAAAACCTGCGCCAGTGGTAGAGCGTCCGGTCGACAAAGCCGTACAGCCACAAGCCGACACCCGCACCGTTGCGCCAGTCGAAACCAAATCGCTGGACCCGCTGGACGATCCAAAAGGCGTGCTGGCTAACCGCAGCGTCTACTTCGACTTCGACAGCTACGCCGTGCGCGCTGACGGCAAGCCAGTGGTGGAAAACCACTCGGCTTACCTGGTCAAAAACAAAGCCCGCGCTATCCTGATCCAAGGTAACACCGACGAACGCGGTGGCGCCGAGTACAACCTGGCCCTGGGCCAGAAACGCGCCGAAGCCGTGCGCAAAGCCATGGCCACCCTGGGCGTGCCTGAATCGCAGATCGAAGCCGTCTCGCTGGGCAAGGAAAAACCAAAAGCCACCGGCGCCAACGAAGAAGCATGGGCACAAAACCGCCGTGCTGACATCGTTTACAAATAATCAAAAGCACTACCTTTTTGCCGGGTCACAGGCATAATACGGGGCGGCGCGCGGTACAAATCCGCGCCCTGCCCCGTTTTTTTATTGTTTAGATTTGTGTGAAAGAGCGCCCGACATGATGAAATTCTCCAAATCCGGCCTGAGCGCCGCCCTGCTGGCTGCGATGACCTGGCTGCCGCTGCAAGCCCATGCCGGCCTGTTCGACGACGACGAAGCCCGCAAAGCCCTGCTCGACCTGCGCGCCAAGGTGGAAGCGATGCGCACCGAGCTGCAAGCACGCATCGACAACAAATCCGACAAGTCCAGCACCCTGGACCTGATCAACCAGAACGACGCCACGCTGCAGCAGGTGAACCAGCTGCGCGGCCAGATCGAAGTGCTGGCCAACGAACTGGCCAACGCGCAAAAGCGCCAGAAAGACTTCTACGTCGACCTCGACACCCGCCTGCGCAAGCTGGAGCCGCGCGAAGTCACCATCGACGGCAAAACCTCACAGGTTGATCCTGGCGAGCAGCGCAACTACGAAGCCGCCACCAAGCTGTTCACCGCCGGCGACTACAAGGCGGCCGGCGTAGCGCTGCAGGAATTCGTCCAGCGCTATCCAGGCTCCAGCTACGCGCCGAACGCGCAATACTGGCTGGGCAACGCCTACTTCGCCCAGCGCGACTGCAAAGCCGCCATCGCGGCGCAGCTGGTGGTGCTGAAAAACTACCCGGACAGCCCAAAAGCCCCGGACGCCATGCTGAACATCGCCAGCTGCCAGACCGAGCTGAAAGACAAGGCTGCCAAAAAGACATTGCAAGACCTGATCAAGCAATATCCTGACTCGACGGCGGCCGAGACGGCGAAACAGCGCCTGGGCGGCAAATAATTACCGCTGGGTATTTGACAGCCGGGCTAGTGATCCCCTATAATCTCGCTTCTTTCGGGGGTCGTTAGCTCAGCTGGTAGAGCAGCGGACTTTTAATCCGTTGGTCGCAGGTTCGAATCCCGCACGGCCTACCATTCCGAAAGTACCTAGGTTTTATGCCTATGGGTCGTTAGCTCAGCTGGTAGAGCAGCGGACTTTTAATCCGTTGGTCGCAGGTTCGAATCCCGCACGGCCTACCAAGATTCATCAGAAAAGCCACCTTCGGGTGGCTTTTCTGTTTTCCCGAAAAGAAGGCGCGCCATGACTTACGAAGAATTCCTTGATGAAATAACCACCCTGCTCACCGAAATGTACGACCTCGATGACCAGGCCGCAATCAAGCTGGTGGTCGATGCGCAAGCCAACGACTACTTTGTCACGCACGACGACAAAGAAGAACTGCGCACCTTCGCCCAAGCCAAAGTAGAAGCCATCGCACTGTACGAGGCCAAGCAAAACAAAAACGAAACCCAGCGCAAGCAACAGCAGCGCCAGGTGCAGAAGAAAAAAGCCCGTTGATAGGCTGTAGTAAAAAATCAGCGTTTAAGTCAGCGGACTTTTAATCCGTTGGTCGCAGGTTCGAATCCCGCACGGCCTACCAAGAATTATCAAGGAAGCCCACGAATTTCGGTTCGTGGGCTTTTTTGTTTCTGGTCCATTTCTGGTCCCATCCCTCCTATCCCCGTGCTTAAGGCCGGTGCACATTGCTCTCCAGGGGATAAAGGGAGGGGGAATGAAACCGGGAAATCAAGCCTAGACTCGCTCGTCATGACCGGTTTTCACTTCTCAATCACCTGACGGACGATCGGCTGTTCGTTTGCTCGCCGAATTGACCCTGTCCGATTGACCCGCCTTCCACTGCCTGGCGAACGCCGCCACGCGGTCGTATGACCCCTCGTAACCCAGCTCTTTCAGGTCTTCGTGGATCTGCTTCAAATTGCGTCGCTGCTTGCGCGGCTTGACCGTCTCAGCCTTGAGCCAGCCCGACAATTGCAAAGAGTATTTGTCCAGCGCGCTGGACGCTCGCCGCTCCGCATAGGAGGGCTCTGTGATTTCCGAGCGCAGATAGCGTCGGACGGTGTTCCTTGAGATGCCCAGTCGCCTGGCAATCTCCCTGAGGGGGACCTGGTCACGCAAGTGCCAGCGTCGAATTATGCCTAGCAATGCCACGTCTATCACTCCGTTCTCCTGCCGATGAGACAGGTGGATTGTGCTTCAAACGTGGGTCAGATTCATTTGCAAATTACTGGGGGAAACGGGTCAATTTTCGGCGCAAATCAACACTTCCCCTGATGGCCCTTCGCCAGACTAGGGGGCATTCCAGGCCGCCGTGCTCGCTTTAGCCAGAGCCACGGATTCGAACTCCGTGCTCCTCAACGCCTCGCATTATTGCGCAGCCGCAAGTCGCGACATTTCCACACCCAATAAGCTAAGGGACACGTATTTGGAGAGGGTTATGGGACAGAGCAAAGCTAGCGATGAACAATCTCTTTTTGAGAGCACAATGAAGTCACTTGAAAGCCAGGTAAGCAATGTGGGAGCTCATCTCACTATCGACACGCAGGCACGCTTGCTATACGTTCAAGAGATCAAACGAATGTCAGACCGATTGCGAGCCAATGCAAGTGCTGGAAGAATCACCTGGTCCGCCGCAGCCTGTGAAGCGCAAGAAACCCGCAACCTCATCATGGGCATAGTGCGCGCACGGAGCACACCGGTAGGACGATCATTCGCGGAAAAGCTGAAACGCAAAGGCTATTCGTTGAACCAACTGATCGCGAAAAAGACGATTGAATTACACGGTGAAAACGCTATTTTCTCCCGCCTATCGAACACAAAGCAGAACGTCATTTATGCAAACATAGTCACATCTGCCGGCAAGTCCAATCCTCAAGTTACTCGGGCAATGGCAGGCCTTTCGTATGCGGGACGTGGGGTGCTTTTCCTAGCGCTGGCTCTCTCGGCTTATCACATTGCCACGTCGACAAACAAAGCAGCCACACTTAGGAAAGAGCTTGTTGTCAACGGCGCCAGCGTTGCAGGCGGCATTGCAGGCGGTGCATTGGCGGGCCTGGCATGCGGCCCGGCGGCGCCAGTTTGCGTCACGGTCGGAGCGTTCGCGGGAGGTGCATTTGCCGCGTTTGGAGCCAGCTACAGCTGGTAGAGAAACGATGAAATTACTACATACACCGGCGTATTCGATACGCGTCATCACACTGTCGGACGCTGATACGGTACCCCTGTGTGAAATCATCATGGCCGGAAAAGCGACCGGCGTGATCCTCCAGGGTGCGGTGTTCGAGGCTGCTCTCAAGTGGCACGACTACACCTTGCTCTTTCTCACCAACGATGTGCCTTTTGAAGACACACTGAACATCTACCTACTCGACCGGGACCTGAATGTCGCAGACTACGCGCGCATGTACTTTATGTACGCAACAGGTATCTTTTCCGATCTGGACCTCACCGAGGCGGATACTGTCCGTTTTAATTTCCTAGGAGAGAAGCGCTGGATTCTTAAGTTGTTTTCACAGAAAAGATTTTTTGTCCCAGTGGCTTCGAGCGCTTTAGAAGTGCATCGTCCATTTACATTCTTCCGCAGATTTCAGCTATCTGCACAAGCATTGCCCAGCCAAGATCGAGAATCCGACAAGAGCAGCCAAGGCTGATGTACTCGAGCACCGGCTACGCCTCATGATTCTCTAAAGGTCTCAAACGCTGCCCGCACGCTCGACCACGAGAATGCGGGCCTCGCCACGCGGATGAGCGCAGTGGGCGTCGCCATCGCCAGCAAAGAACAGATCGCCTGCGCATAGTGTGACGATCTGTTCGACGCCATCCTGGCGATAGTGCATGTCCACCTCGCCATCCATCACCGCGAAGACTTCCTCGCCATCGTTGACGTGCCACTTGTATGGCTGATCGGTCCAGTGCAATCGCACCGTCGCATCGGGAATGGCGGCCACCAGCTCGGCGCCCCAGGCGCGCGACGCGACAAACTCTTTGCTACGGATGATTTTCATGTTGGGGCGGAATGTTAGCTATGGCCATCGATAATGGCACGGCAGCCGCCACAGGCCATGACATTCATGGTTGAATATCTGCCAGCTCTCTTCGATTCCGCCTCATCCAGATAAGAACGCCAGCTCCGCAACCGCAAGCTGGCGTTCTCTACGCTTAGAACGCCGCGCGTAGGCCCACATTCACGCGACGGCCAACATCCTCCAGCGTCAGGAACTGCGTTTCGTTCAGCGCATACTCACGCGTGCGTGCATTGCTCAGGTTGATCGCGTCGAGATACAGCGCCAGCTTCGGCGTGATGTTGTAGCGCAGGCTGGCGTCGGTCTGGCCGTAGGCCGCGCGGTTGCGTGGCTGGGTGCTGCCGCCGCCGCAATCGACCGAGAAGTGATTACGCCAGTTGTAGCTCACACGCGCCTGGAAGTTGCTGTTCTCATAGAACAGCGAGGCGTTGTACGACTGTGGCGACAAACCTGGATAACCGCAGTTCGGCGTGCCGCTGTCGACTTCGCGGGTGGCGGTGGCGTCCACGTAGGTGTAGTTGGCGGTCGCGCCGAAGCCGCGCAGCCAAGGCACCACGGTATCGAAGGCGTACTGGCCGGCGATCTCCACGCCCTTAATCTTGCCTTTCTGACCGTTGCGCACGCGGGTGTCATGCACCACCTCGCCCGGATACTGCGGCAACGAAATATCGACCAGGCGCGTCTCCAGGAAGTCGCTGACGTTTTTCTGGAACACGGCGGCGCTGACGTAGTTGGTTTTGGACAGATACCATTCCCACGACAAGTCGTAGTTGTTCGACTTCATCGGCTTCAGGTTGGGATTGCCGCCGCCGGTCTGCACGTCGCCATAACGGCCGCCATAGGAGTTGGTCACGCCCAGTTGATTCAGCGTCGGACGGGTTTCCGTTTTCGACGCCGCCAGGCGCAGCAGCATATCGCGCGACAGGTCGAACTTGATATTGGCCGACGGCAGCACGCTGTTGTAGCTGTTATCCATCTTGAGCGTGCTCATCGGGCCATAGTTCAGGATGTACGTCGTGTCGTTCGGGCTCTTGGTGGCCGACAGCAGCACGCGGCTGGTGCCCGACGATTCCGACTGCACATGCACCAGGCGCACGCCGGCGTTGGCCGACCAGCGCTCGCCTTCCCATTTGCTGTCGAGGAAGATGCTGCTGACCTTCTCCTTCACCGCCCAGGTCGATGGCTTGGTGTAGTCAATCGCCATCGGGCCGTTCGGGTACAGCGTGGTGTTCATGTACAGCGCCGGATCATTCGACTGGGTCAGGATCGAGCGCTGGTTCAGATAGTTCATGTACTCATAGGGATTGAAGCGCAGATAAGCGCTTGGCACCGTGGCGCCGCCGCCGACAAAGTTCTCCAGCGGCGTCACCGTGAACAGCGACGATGGCAGCGCCACATGGTAGCCACTGTAGGTATTCCACGAATCACTGCTCCACGAAGTGCGGCCGACCTCGCGCTGCGAGTAGCTTAGACCGGTATCAATGCCCTTGAAGTAGCCGATATCGTGGCCCCAGTTCAGGGCCAACCGGCCTTCGGACAATTTATCGGTATTCTGCACATCGCCATTCGAGACAGCGTGCGCGCGCACTGCGCTCGGGTCGGCGATGCCGTCGCCAAACACGATCGATGGCGAGCCGTTAAAGCTCAGCAGGTCGCCATTTTTCGGCACCATGCCGGCCACCACCCACATATCCGGCGAACCGGAGGACGTGCGCGAGGTATTCACGTCGCCCTCCAGCTTCCATTCCGGCGCCAGCGCCCATTTCGAATTCAGGCCGAAGGCGCGCGTGATCGATTTGCGGTCGCCGCCCTTGACGATCATGTCATTGGAATTGACCTCGCCCAGCAAATTGCCGCTACCGGACAGCGCCGGGTTATTCGCGTAGAAAATCGAACCCGGACGCTGCAGGCTGGTGATCTGGTTGCCACTGATCTGCGCGCCCAGCACCTGCGGATTAATCCAGTCGCTGACGGCGATCACATCGTTACGCTGGTCCAGGTGCGAATACAGCGCGTCTGCCGTCAGCTTCCAGGTCGGCGACGGGTTGTACTGCACCGTCAGATTGCCCACCAAACGCTTGCGGCTCTCGTCCTCCTGCTGGAAGCCGTAGCTTTGCGGGATGTAGAGCTTGCGGGTGGTGACGTTGGCCATGGTCAGGCCCTTGGAATTCAGGTCGCCATTGATGACCGATACGTCGCGGTAATTCCACGCATCGGTGATCGCCTTGTTCTGCTTGGACGCGCGGTCGGTGTACGACAGCGAGGCGTTGACGCCGAAGTTGCGTTCCTCGTTGGCAAACGAGTACATGCCGCTGATGTTGGGCGTTTTCTTTTCCGAGTTGTTGTCGTACGAGCCGGAGGCGTTGATCACCGTGCTGTGCCCGGTCTTGCCGGACAGCGGACGCGCGGTCTGGATATCCACCGTCGAACCGATGCCGCCTTCTGGCAGGAACGGTTGCGAGGTCTTGTACACCAGCGCCTTGGAAATCAGATCCGACGACAGCAGGTCGAACGAGAATTCGCGGCCGCCGGTGTCGCTGGTCATGGTGCGGCCATTGACCAGCACGTTGTTGAACTCCGGCCCCAGGCCGCGCACCGAGATATAGCGGCCTTCACCGCCGTTGCGCTGGATCTGCACGCCGGTCACGCGTTGCAGCGATTCGGCGATATTGGTGTCGGGGAATTTACCGGCGTCTTCGGCGGACACCGCGTCCACCACGCCATCCTGCATGCGCTTGGTGTTCAGCGACGAACTCAGCGAGGCGCGGATGCCGCTGACCACGACGGTGGGACCGGCATCGGCGGTTTCAGCGGTGGTTTGGGCTTGGGCGCCGACGCTGATCAACAGGTCGGCAATCAGTACTGCGAGCGCAGTCTTGCGAGGTATAGCCATGATGTAGTCTCCGGTTTTGTAATTTCTTTTTGATGACATCGTTTGCAACCGATTTCGATCTTACGCCCGGTCTAACCATGCCAATCTATTATTTCTTTACAAAAAGCCATTCCAAAATGGTATAACTACGCAGCTCTCCTTGTTAGCGCGGCAACGAGCGTGGCATATGGACATCACGCACAACGAGCCGTTCTGCAACAAAATGCATCAGCCGGCTCAGCGGTGATTCCACCCAGCGATGGAAAGCCGCGCCGGCGGCCAGACTGCCACTCCAGGCCAGCAGCATGCCCAGTGCCTGCCACTCCGGCTCAGCGGGTGCGAAGCGCGTGAAGGCCGCGTTGACCAGCAAACACACCGGGAAGTGAATCAGAAACACCGAATAAGAAATCTTACCCAGGCCGTTGACGACGGCCCAGGCGTAGCCTTCGGCTGCGTGGCGGTGGCGGCCCCACAGGAACAGCACGCAGGCAACCACGGCCGCCAGCGCGATACGGCTGCGGAATTCCAGCAACAGCCCAACCACGGCCGGCAACAAGGCCATCAGCATCAACACCACTGCGATGCCCGGCTTGCGGCGCGGATCGCTGGCCCACCAGGCCATCACCCCCAGGCCGTAGCTACCGAAGAAATATGCTGCCCAGTTGTCCCAATCGGCGTCGAGATTGAAATGCAGCAGCGACAGCGTGATGCAGGTTGCCGCCACCAGCGGCATCAGCCATGCCTGCTGGCGATTGCCGGACACGCGGCCAACCAGCCACAACATGCAAACCATCAGCGCATACAGCTGGAAATCAATCGCGACATACCAGGCGCCAGCCGACAGCGACTCATAGCCCAGCACACCATGCAGCAGCAGCGCGTGCGCGCTCAGCTGGCTGAACGTGGCTGGTGCGGAAATCGAATCATGCGACATCCATTGCGCCGCCCAGACAGAAGCGCCAGCGGCAGCCAGCGTAGCGGCAAGAAATGGCGGCGCCAGCTTGGCATAGCGGCGCCAGATAGCGCGCAACGGCGCGGCGCAACCGGCGTGGCCGGAAGGCGCAAGCGATTTGGCGGCCAGAAAGCCGCCAATGACGAGGAAGACTTGCACAGCAATGCGTGCGCTACCGGCGAGCCAGTCGAACAGCGCCGGGTAAATCACCCGCGCGTGATCCGACATCGGGCCGTAGAACGCCAGATGGTGCAAAACGATCAGCTGCGCCGCACCTGCCTTCAACAAATTAATCAAACCAAACTGCGCGGGAAGCATTTTCGGGGCGCCCGCCACAGTTCCTGCAACTACTTTCATCCCTAATCCTTTTAACAGCAGGGCGATATGATAGCTGAGTTGCTTGATTAGCGGCGCACGTAATAGCGTTCTACCTCAATTGATGCTTGAATTTTCGAGAGCCTGCCAGTACAATTCTGGCCCTTGGGTCGTTAGCTCAGCTGGTAGAGCAGCGGACTTTTAATCCGTTGGTCGCAGGTTCGAATCCCGCACGGCCTACCAAGATTCAACGAAAACGCCAACCTTCACCGGTTGGCGTTTTTGTTTTAGGTCCGCACTCAGCGGCGGAACTTGCGCGGCTGGCGTTTGCGCGCGGCCGAGTTCTGGTCTTGCAGGATCGCGTCGACACGCTCCGACGCTTCACGCGACAATCGCTGCGCCAGTTCGGTGTCCGGGAAGTATTCCGGTTGACGATACGCCAGCCATGCATAGGCCGAGTACAGCCGGCACGCATCTTCCACCTCTTGCAGATTCATATAATGCAGCGGCCGGTCATTGCCCTTCAGCTGCGTGACATTTTTGTGCGCCAGCGATTTCGCCCAGCTTTCCCACGCATGCTGCAACGATGGCACTTTCGACGAGATCGGCACCAGCGACAGCGCGAATTTCTCCGCCACCGTCAATTCCAGCGTATCCAGCCATGCGGCGCGCTCGAACTGGTCTTCGGTGATGCGCGGATAGAAGAAACCATCCGGCACATCGATGTTGTGCACGAAGCGCTTCAGCAGCTTGGCCAGCGCATGCTCGTGCGTGACCGATGCGATACGATGCAGATGCTCCAGCGTCGGCGCCACCGCAAAGCCGGTGGTCTTGATCGGCACCGGCTTCTCGCGCAGCAGCGAACGCATCACATTGTGCGTCTCGTTATCGTAGCCGGCCACCAGGCCTTCCTCGTGCACCCCAAAGCGCCCTGCCCGGCCAGCGATCTGGCGCGCCAGCGCGGCTGGAATCTCTTCCTCTTCATAGCCGTTGTACTTGACGGTGGTGGTCATCACCACCCGCGCGATCGGCATGTTGAGGCCCATCGCGATGGCGTCCGTGCCAACCACCACATCAGCCGAACCTTCGCGGAAACGCTGCGCCTGCGCGCGCCGCACTTCCGGCGAGAGGTTGCCGTACACAGTCGCTACTGACAGGCCCATCTCGGTCACCATGTCGCGCCACATCAGCACCTCGCGGCGCGAGAAGCAGATGACCGCATCGCCGCGCCGCAGATTGCTCAGCTTGCGCACGGCGGCCGGCTCCACCGACAGCGGCCCCTTGCGCTTGAGGATGTGCACTTCCAGCTCGCACTCCAGCCGCGCCGCCAACACCTCAATGGCACGCCGCGCTTCCGGCGCGCCGACCAGATAGACGATATGCGCCGGCGCGCCGCAGACGGCGGCAGTCCAGGCGGCGCCGCGGTCGCGGTCCGACAGCATCTGGATCTCGTCAATCACCGCCACATCGACCGGGGTGTGCGTATCCAGCATCTCCACCGTGCTGGCGACATGGGTGGCGCCCGGCACCAGCCGGCGCTCCTCGCCCGTCACCAGGCTGACTTTCAGTGGCTTGCCATGCTGTTGCATTTCCTGCAAACGTTCATAGTTCTCCAGCGCCAGCAAACGCAGCGGCGCCAGGTAGACGCCGCTTGGCGCCTTGGCCAAGGCCTCGATCGCCTGGTGGGTCTTGCCGGAGTTGGTCGGTCCCAGCACCGCGATGAATTTACGCTTCATACGCCGCGCCACCTCGAACGAGGCCGGATATTCGGCCAGATTGATGCTCTGGCGGGTACGCTCGGCGTGCTGCTCCTCCATATCCCGTTCGACCGCGTGCTCCAGCCGCATGCGGATGCGGTCGAACACGATGCCGGCCGGCTCGGACACTTGCATATCGCTCAAGGCGTGCAGGAAAGTGTCGGCGTCCATATCGCAGTCATCGCAGGCGTCAGTCAGTTCCTCGACGAAAGCGGCGACGTAGCCGTGCAGCTCGGCCACCACCGCCTCGCTGGCGCGCTCGCGCAGCAGCGCCGAGCGGGCATCAATATCCATTTTGCGCCATTTGGACGCCTTGGCCATCACACCTTGTGCGGGCACCAGATCGTAAGCCACCCGGCGACGGCCGTACTCGACCTCGCCGGTCACGCGCAGGAACACCCTGCCCTCGGCCTTGGCCAGGATGATGCCGCGTTCGGCCAGGCCCAGTTGCCGCATCAGGTCGTCGTCATCTCCCTGGTCGCCATCGGCAGCGGAAATATGAGGGGCGGGAGAGGATGGGGTCATGGCGTATCAGGTGGGATGAACTCGGCCCAGATTATACCGCCCGCCTCGGCCGCATGGCGTCCTCGCCTGATTTCTGGCACCATACGCCGCTTCACCGCAATCGATCTCCCCATGCCACAAACTATAAACTCGGCTGTTCACCATGAATTGCTGATTAAAAAAAGCCGCTTTATTGCCTGCGTCCAGCCAATGCCGGATCGCGCCAGCGCGCAGAAAGTCGTGGCGGAATTATGGGAACAACATCCAGGCGCTGCCCACGTATGCTGGGCGTTATTAGCCGGCGGCCAATCCGCTGCTGTTGATGATGGCGAACCAAGCGGCACCGCCGGCCGTCCTATGCTCGATGTATTACGCCATCAGGATCTGGAAGGCGTATTGGCCACGGTCGTGCGTTATTTCGGCGGGGTTAAACTGGGTGCAGGTGGACTGGTGCGCGCTTATACCGACAGCGTAGCACAGGCATTATTAAAGGCCGAGAAAATCGCCATTATCAAACAGCGCCAGCTCATTTGCAGCGCGCCTTATGCGATGGAAGGTTTACTGCGCCGGGAAATAGAATTAGCCGGCGCTACCCTCGATAATGTCCAGCATGCTGATGAGGTGTTATTTACATTCAGCCTGCCGGATAGCGCGGCCGACGACTTAGTTATTCGGCTAAATGAATCCGGCCATGGCCGCATCGCCTGGATCACACCAGACGATACGACCGGCACAGACTGATTTTTGGTGTATCCGCGCTAAGTTTTGGCACGACTGCCGCCCCAGGTCAGCCTATGCCATACGGTTTCAAGCGGTCCCTGGGCGTGCGATGCCAGCCACCACACGCTGAACTGCCGCTGCAACACAGCCAGCATGATGCCGATCACCAGCGCAAAACTGGCGCCGGTATATTGGTACATGCCCAGCCCGAAGCCATAATAAATCGACGTACCGATAATCGACTGCACCACATAACTGGTCAAACTCATACGCCCCAGCGGCGAGAATATCGCCAGCCAGCGACGCGAATAAAACATCTCGACAAACACCGCCACCAATACCACCATCAGCGCCACGTTGGCCCATGAAGTAATAATCACCAGCAGCGGACGGCGTACCGCCTCACCGACACCCCAGCTTTCCGGCCAGGTCTTCAATATATACAGGGGAATAAATACGAGGATGGCGAATATCAACGCCTTGCGCCAGAATAAGGCATCCTTGAAAAATCCCTTGCGGCCGGCCAGCATCCCCAGCATGAATAAAGCGGGAATCTGGAATATGCGGCCATTTTCCCAGCTCCAGCGAATAACCCCGACTTTGCCGTTGCTCAGATTGCCAGCCCACACCTGCAAAGCTGAACCATGGGCAAAATAATCATTCGCCCGGCCAAAATAAGCCCAGGAAGCGGGATTAGGCAGTTTCTCATCGGGATTTGGCAACGCCTGAATAACTTCCAGCCAGGCATATGGCTGCGCCAATAACACCAGCGCAATCGCCAGCACCCAGCGATTACTTAACCGCGCCACCGGTATCAGCGTCAATCCCAGTACCGCGTAAATACTCAGGATATCGCCGTGATAAAACATGGAATTGATCAGCCCAAACGCCAGCAGCCACATCAATCGCCAGGCGAAACGGGCGCGAAAATCCTCGCCCCGTTCGGCGCGGTTTTGATATTGGATGTAGAACGTCATGCCAAACAGCAAGGCAAAAATCGCGTAGGACTTACCGCCGAACAAGAAAAACAGGGTGTCCCAGATCACCTTATCGACCACTTTGAGCCAGGCCGGCAGCCCCTGCGGCGAGAAATAAAAGTCGAAATGCTCGATGTTATGCAGCAGCATGATCGACACGATGGCAAAGCCGCGCAGCGCGTCAATCACGTCCAGCCGCGAATGTTGAGTTGTTATGGTCATGCGTCTCCACTCCTTTATGAATAGAATGCCAAGTTTATCTGGAATTCATCAGCGCCAATATTAATGTGGCTGAATGTCTGCAACTTTCATCACCTTAGTTGCCATAGGGGAATTATGTGTGTATATTGGTGACTATTCACTGCATTTCTGATCGCCTAATTCTTGCGATCGCCTCTCTTTCTCCGGCCTTATTCCCGCCAACGTTCCCCACGGAACGCGAGTGACTTTCTCGATTACGGAATATCATCATGGACATCAAGAACCTCAAAGTTGGCACCCGGCTGGGGCTGGGTTTCGGCGTGGTACTTCTTCTGCTGGCGATCACCATCGGCCTGAGCATCTACAGCCAGGGCGAGCTGGCCGACAACACGGACGACATCGTCACAGAAACCTATCCCAAAGTGCTGCAGGCGCAGCTGATCATGAATCACAACAACAAGATCGCACGCGCCCTGCGCAATGCGCTGCTGATCCATGATGAAACCAAGGCCGCCAAGGAAATGTCGGTGGTGATGGAGCGGCGCAAGGAAATCGACGTTGAGATGAAAAAACTCGACCAGATGGTCAAATCGGGCAAAGGCCGCGACCTGTTTGAGGCGATGGCCACCACCCGCAAACCGTATGAAGCCTCGCTGGACGAAGTGATGCGCCTGCGCCGCGCCAACGATGTGGATGGCGCGGTCGGCGAAATGCTCGGCAAGATGCGCGGCCTGCAACTGGCGAATATGGACGCCATCGACGCGCTGATCGCGCACCAGAGCGCCAGCATGGAACGCGCCCGCGCCAGCGCGGAAGAAACCTTTAAGGACTCGCGCAATCTGTCGATTGGGCTGGGCCTGCTGTCGCTGGCTATCGGCGCGGCCATGGCGTGGGGGATCACCCGCCAGCTGCTGCACCAGCTGGGCGGCGAGCCAGCCGATGTGACCGTCATTGCGGGCAAGATTGCCGATGGCGACCTGGCGGTGCCGATCGCCCTGCGTGAAGGCGACCAGCGCAGTCTGCTGTTTGCGATCCAGGGCATGCGTGACAGCCTGGCGGACATCGTCGGCCAGGTACGCAGCGGCGCCGACAGCATCGTCACAGCAGCGACTGAAATCGCCAGCGGCAATATGGATTTGTCCTCGCGTACAGAGCAGCAGGCGGGCTCGCTGGAAGAAACCGCGTCGTCGATGGAAGAGCTGACCGCCACCGTCAAGCAAAACACCGAAAATGCGCGCCAGGCGAATATGCTGGCAAAGAGTGCGTCGGACATCGCCCAGCAAGGTGGCGAAGTGGTATCGGACGTGGTCAAGACCATGGATGCGATCAACGAATCGGCGCGGAAAATTGTCGACATCATCAGCGTCATCGACGGCATCGCCTTCCAGACCAACATCCTGGCCCTGAACGCGGCGGTAGAAGCTGCACGCGCCGGCGAACAAGGCCGTGGCTTCGCGGTAGTGGCGTCGGAAGTACGCACGCTGGCGCAGCGTTCGGCATCGGCCGCCAAGGAAATCAAAGTACTGATCGACGACTCGGTCAGCAAGGTTGGCGCCGGCACCGAACTGGTGGGCGAAGCTGGCGCAACGATGGAAAAAATCGTCGCCGCCGTGCAATCGGTGACCGCCATCATGGCCGAAATCAGCGTCGCCAACAACGAACAGGAAGCGGGCATCGAGCAGATCAACCACGCCATCGCCGAAATGGACACCGTGACGCAGCAGAATGCCGCGCTGGTGGAAGAAGCAGCTGCAGCGGCCGAAGCGCAGCAAGACCAGGCGCATCAGCTGGTGCAACTGGTGGGCGTATTCAAACTCAGCACCGACAGCAGCATCGCATCGGTGAGCCCACTCTCCCGGCCACAACCGCAACGCCTGGCCCTCGCCGCCTAAACTCCGGGATTGGGTTTAGAGGCGGAAGACTTTGACGGCTTCGGCCAGGCCGGCGGCTTGTTCTTGCAGGGCGGCAGCGGCAGCGGCGGCCTGTTCGACCAGCGCCGCATTTTGCTGGGTGGCGCTGTCGATGGCGCCGATGGCTTGGTTGACTTGGTCGATGCCGACTTCCTGCTCGCGGCTGGCGGAGGCGATTTCGGCCACGATGGCGGTCACGCGCTGGATGCTGCCGACGATTTCTTCCATCGTGCCGCCCGCCTGCGCCACCAGCGCGCTGCCTTCGCCGACCTGCACCGCCGATGCTTCGATCAATTGCCGCACTTCTTTGGCCGCCGCGTCCGAACGGTGCGCCAGGCCGCGCACTTCCGACGCGACCACCGCGAAGCCGCGTCCCTGCTCGCCGGCGCGTGCAGCCTCCACCGCCGCGTTCAAGGCCAGGATATTGGTCTGGAAGGCGATGCCTTCGATGACCGCGATGATGTCGACAATTTTCTGCGACGACGCGGTGATGCCGCCCATCGTGTCCACCACCTGCGCCATCACCTCGCCGCCACGCGTGGCCACCTCCGCCGCCGACGAGGCGAGCCGGTTGGCCTGGTCGGCGTTGCTGGAGTTCTGCCGCACCGCCGACGTCATTTGCTCCATCGACGATGCCGTCTCTTCCAGCGAACTGGCCTGCGACTCGGTGCGCGCCGACAAGTCCATATTCCCCACCGCGATTTCGCCGGAGGCCAGCGCAATCGCATCCGTGCCGCCGCGCACCCGGCTGACAATGCCGTGCAGGCTGCCATTCATGTCGCGCAAGGCGCGCTTGAGCTGCCCGG
Source organism: Duganella sp. sic0402 (assembly GCF_019219065.1). Classification (GTDB taxonomy): domain Bacteria; phylum Pseudomonadota; class Gammaproteobacteria; order Burkholderiales; family Burkholderiaceae_D; genus Rugamonas. The sequence continues at coordinate 75,051 of NZ_JAHUWK010000014.1, forward strand.
TTTCGGTCCGGTCGTCCTCGGCCAGCGTCACCCGCGACGACAGATCCCCCTGCGCCACGCGCGAGGCGAAGCCCACTGCGTCATCCAGCGGCAGCAGGATGGAGCGCGAAATCATCTGCCCCACCACCAGCGACACCAGCACCGCCAGCAGGCCGAAGCCGATGATCTGGATGCGCGACTGGCTCACCGCCGCGTCGCCCACATCGCGCGTATGCTCGGAATCTTTTTCGATCAGCTCGCTCAGCGCCGCCATGCTTTTCTCCAGCACGCGGAAGCTGTCCATAAACGCCGGGAACTTCGCCTGCGCCGCCGCCGGATTGGTCAGCGACAGCTCGACCATCTCTTCCGCGCTCTTCAGGTAGCGGTCAACATCAGGCCGCACCTGGTCCATCGCCCGCCGTACGTCGGCACTGGTGCTGGCGGCGTCCATTTCCTTGATCAGCTTGCGAAACAGCGCGATGTGCTCGGCGGTATCCTCACGCACTTCCTTCACTTCGGCCGGGTTACTTCCGCCCGCCGCCAGGCGCGCGGCCAGCACGTCGGCACGCAGGGCGTCGTGGGCCTGGTCGGCTTGCAGCTGGTCTTTCATGGCAGAGCTATTGGCGCTGATGCCGTCCATCGATTGGTCCAGCACGTAGACGGCGTAATATCCGACCACCCCGATCAGCGCCACAAACACCAGCGTGGTCAGGTTGATCAACAACAGGCGCTGCTTGATGGTCAGTCGCATGAAGCCTCCTGCTTAGAATTTGATGGATAAGCCTGCGGTCCAGCTCCAGTCCGGCGTGTTGCGGTTCAGCCCGCGCGACAATGCGGTATCGATCTGCACGGTGTCGGTCAGCAAATAGGCGGCGCCGATGTCGAAGGTGGTGACCGAGCCGCCATGCCGGCCGCGCGCAATCGCCGGCGCAGAGTATTCGATGAAGGTACGGAAGCGCTCATTCCACTCCTTGCCCAGCACGATGCCGAAGATGCCGCTGGTGTAGCGCCCGCCATTGTCGTCGCGCTGCCAGGCGATGCCGGGCATGACGCCCAGCGCCAGCTCGTCGCTCAACTCCCATTCCGCCGCCAGGCGCAGCGAGCCGCCTTTGCCGGCGGCGCGGAAAGCGCTGGAGCCGCTGTCGAGGTCGACATGGGCCAGCACGCCCATCGAGGGACGGGCGCCTTGCGCGTCCGCCACATGCCATTTGATGCCCAGCGCAAGGTCGGCATAGCCGTTGACGGTCTGCCGTCCGGCGATCGGGTCATCAACCACGCTGCGCATGCGCCCATCGGTTTCGATGCGCGCCTCCAGCGTGTCGCTGATGCCAAAGCGCAGCAGCGTCGGCGTGGAATAACTTCGTTCCCTGACCCCGTCAGCCTTGTTGCGGTCCAGCGCGAAGCTGGTCTCGATCTGGAAACGTCCCTTGCCAACCACATTGCTCGACTCGACGAAGTCCGGGCGATCGGTGACGATCTGGTCCGGCTCCTCTGCCGCGTGGGCCAGCGCAGGCAATGCCAGCAACGCAGCAATCATCTTGATATGCATGTCTCCTCCGCACGTAGTCAGCCACCCTATCACATTGCCTTAACCCAAGTGGTTGGAAATTTTCCACAGCGCAGGGCGCTGTCCGTTTCCGGACGATGCTGCGCGGAGACGGGCAACCGCAATCGCCGCACGTAGCACATAAGCCATTGATTTACAAGGATTTACTGAGGTGGCACGGGGATTGCAATAAGGAGGACATGGATACCGATATCAGCCCTCACCTCATTCGCCGACGCAAGCGCAACACCGTGCTGGCGGTCGCTGGCCTGCTGGCCACCATCAGCCTCGCCGCCTGGGGCCTCAACCGCGCCGTCGGCCCCAGCGTGGACGCCGGCAGCATCAATCTCGCCACGGTCCGCGTCGGCAACATCGCCAACAGCATCAATGCGTCGGGCATCGTCATTCCGGTGCATGAGGAGCTGGTTTCCAGCCCGATCCAGACCCGCGTGTCCAAGGTGCACGCCAAGCTGGGCCAGCAGGTGCAGGCCAACGAGCTGCTGCTGGAGCTGGACAACCGCAGCATCCTGCTGGCCAGCGACTCCCTCAAGGAGCAGCTGGCGCAGCAGGAGAACCGCATTCTCGCGCTAACGCTGGAACTGGACCAGAAGCGCAAGCAGCTGGCCAGCGCCATCGAGCTGCTGCAACTGGACCTGGAAGCCGCCCGCGTCAAGCTGGGCCGCTATCAGACCTTGCGCAAGGCCGGCGGCGTGTCGGCCGAGGATTTGCTGACGGCCGAGCTCAACGTCAAGCGCGCCGAAATCCAGCTGCGCCAGCACCACGAGCAGCAGGAAGACAACAAGCGCGTCACCAGCAGCAATATCGAAGGCGCGCGGCTGCAAAAGAGCATCCTGCAAAAGCAATTGCAGGAGCAGCAGCAGTTGCTGGCGCAGATGCAGGTGCGCGCACCATTCTCCGGCATGCTGACCTGGCTGCTGGCCGATGAAGGCGCCAGCGTCAGCACCGGCCAGCTGGTCGCCAAAGTCTCAGAGCTAAACAACTACAAGGTGGAAGCCTCGCTGTCCGACTTCCATGCGCGCGCCTTGAGCGCCGGCCAGCAGGTACTGGTGGAGCAAGGCAATATCAAACTGCGTGGCGAGGTGCAGACCGTGCTGCCGGAGATCCAGAACGGCACCGTCAAGCTGCTGGTCTCCTTGCAGGAGCCGCACCACAATATGCTGCGCAACAAGCTGCGCGTCGAAGTCAACGTGATCACCGAGCAGAAGCAGAATACGCTGCTGGCGGACGCCGGCCCGGCCTTCAACGGCCGCGGCCCGCAAGACATTTTCGTGGTACGCGATGGCCTGGCCCGCAAGACCACCATCAACATCGGCGCCAGCGATGGCAAATCGGTCGAAATCCTCTCCGGCGCGCGCGCCGGCGATCAACTCATCATTTCAGACACCAGCCGCTACAAGGACCGCGATAGCGTCCGCGTGGCCCAATAAAGGAGAATACTTTGATACGCCTGAACAAAGTCAGCAAAACCTACCAGACCGACAAGGTGGAAACCCTGGCGCTGAAGGATATCGACCTGCATGTCGCCAAGTCGGAATTCGTCAGTATCATGGGGCCCAGCGGCTGCGGCAAGAGCACGCTGCTGAACCTGATCGGCCTGCTCGATGAACCCGGCAGCGGTTCGATCGCTGTCGCCGGCACGCCGGTCGCATCGTACAAGGATAAATACGTGGCCAAGCTGCGCAACAGCACCTTCGGCTTCATCTTCCAAAGCTTCCACCTGATTAACGACCTGCGCGTGATCGACAATGTCGAGCTGCCGCTGCTGTATCGCGCGATGTCGGCCAAGAAGCGCCAGCGGCTGGCGCGCGAGGCGCTGGAAAAAGTCGGCCTGGGTGCGCGCATGGACCACTATCCGAACCAGCTGTCCGGCGGCCAGCAGCAGCGCGTCGCCATCGCCCGCGCCATCGTCGGCCAGCCGCAAGTGCTGCTGGCCGACGAACCCACCGGCAACCTGGACAGCAAAATGGGCCAGGAGGTGATGGAAATCCTGCTCAAGCTACACAGCGAAGGCACGACCATTGTCATGGTCACCCACAACGAGCAGGAGGCGCAACAGGCCACCCGCATCGTGCGCGTGTTCGACGGCCAGCTGGTCGCTTAAGGAGCCCGCATGTTACGCAATTACCTGCTGACCGCATGCAAGGTCTTCATGCGCCGCAAACTGTTCACCGCCATCAACCTGCTGTGCATCGTGCTGACGCTGGTGGTGCTGATGGTGATCACCGCACTGCTGCAAAACACCTTCTATCCGGCTGGCGTTGAGGGCAAGAGCGAGCGCTTCGTGCAGATGGTGATGGTGCAATCCACCAATGCTGAAAAGACGACCCAGCGCCGTGGCACGCTCGGCTACAAGCTGATCGAGCAATACCTGAAGCCACTGAAAAACGCCGAGCTGGTGTCGACCACCGGCCTGCCGCAATCGGTGTCGGTGTATCAGGAAGGCCGCGTCAGCGACCAGATGATGCGGCTGACCGATGCGGAGTACTGGAAGATCCTCGATTTCAACGTGGTTTCCGGTCGCGTCATCAACGCCGACGACGTAGCGCAAGGCCGCATGGTGGCAGTGCTGAATGAAACCACCGCGCGCAAGCTGTTCCCCGGCCTGCCCTACCTGGGCCAGAAGTTCAGCGCCAACGGCCAGACCTTCACCGTCATCGGCGTGGTGCAGGATGAGATGCACGTCAACGCCTACGCCGATATCTGGACGCCGATCAGCGCGCAGCCGTCAAGCGATTACAAGAACAATATCTTCGGCGGCTTTGGCGCCATCATCCTGGCGCGCAGCGCGGACGACTTGCCGGCCTTGAAGCAAGAGATCATAGCGGCGGCCAAGTCGGTGCAATATGAGGACCCGACCGTCTTCAATGAATTCCACTTCTGGGGCGACTCCAAGCTGGCGCTGTTCTCGCGCACGCTGCTGAGCAGTGAGGCTGAAGACGGCGACGCCGGCACGCTGCTGACCATCATCGTGGTGCTGATGCTGCTGTTCATGGCCCTGCCCGCGCTGAACCTGATCAACCTGAACGTCGGCCGCATCATGGAGCGCAGCAGCGAGATCGGCGTGCGCAAAGCTTTCGGCGCCACCAGCCGCCAGCTGGTCGCGCAACTGGTGCTGGAAAATGTGCTGCTGTGCCTGATCGGCGGCGCCATCGGCCTGGCCGGCGCGGCCGCCGTGCTGTGGTGGCTGGAAGGTTCCGGCCTGATTCCCTATCTGAAAGTGAGCCTCGACCTGGCCGTGTTCGGCTATGGCCTGCTGATTACGCTGGTGTTCGGCATCCTGTCGGGCGTCATTCCGGCCTGGAAGATGTCGCGGCTTGCGCCCGTCCACGCTTTGAAAGGAAATGCCTGATGTTGCGCCATCTGTTGAAACTGATCTGGAAACGCAAGTCCCGCAACATGATGCTGAGCCTGGAAATCATGCTGGCTTTCCTGGTGGTGTACGCCATCATCGCGTTCGGCCTGCGCTACTGGCAGCTGTACCAGCTGCCCACCGGCCATAGCTGGCAAAACCAATGGTCGGTGAATATCCGCGCCGCCAAGGACATTCCCAATGATCCCGCCGTCTTCGACAATCTGAAGCGCGGCCTGCAAGCGCTGCCGGAAGTCGAATCGGTCGCCTTCAGCTCCTTCGGTACCTACGAGCTGTCGCGCTGGACCGGCGACTACGGCCTGCCTGACGGCAGCCTCAAGCTGCATGTGGACGGCATGGGCGTCAGCGACGATTACTTTGCCACCATGGAGATGAAGATTCAGCAAGGCCGCTTCTTCTCGCGCATGGACGACAACGCCGACGCCGCACCGGTGGTGATCAACCGCCGCCTGGCCGACAAATGGTTCGCCGGTAAAAATCCGGTCGGCCAGCTATTCACCGAGCAGCTGCGCAGCAAGCGCGAAGGCCAGCGCTATCGCGTGGTCGGCGTGGTGGAGCAATTCCGCTCGCATGGCGAATTCATGGACCCGGTCTACTTCATGCTGCCGCGCTGGATACCCGGCGTCGGCAAGGAAGCCGCGCACACCATCATGCTGAAGCTGAAACCGGGCACGCCGCGCGTCTTTGAAGCCAAGCTGAACGCTCGCCTGAAGCAGATCCGCAGCGACTGGAACTACGTGATTACGCCACAGACCGAAGCGCGCGCGTCGATGCTGAAGATGCAGACCATACCGTTGATGATCTTGTCGGTGATCGCCTGCTTCCTGCTGGTGATGGTGGCGTTCGGCCTGTTCGGCGTGCTGTGGCAGAACACCACCCAGCGCATTCCGGAAATCGGCCTGCGCCGCGCGCTGGGCGCGGATGCGGGCGACATCTACCGCCAGATCATCTCCGAACAGTTCTTGCTCAGCACTGGCGCCATCCTGGTCGCACTGGTGCTGCTGGTGCAACTGCCGCTGACCGGCGTACTGGGCGACAGTCTGAACTGGCCGGTGTTTTTCGGCGCGGCCGCGCTTTCGGCCAGCGTGATCTATCTGTTATCCTTGCTCTGTTCGCTCTACCCCGGCTGGCATGCGGCGCGCCTGAGCCCGACGCAAGCGCTGCACTATGAATAAATGATGGAATCCACACGCAAGCAACGCATTTTAATTATCGACGACGACAGCGCGGTACAGGTGTCGCTGGCCCTGCTGCTGAAGCAGGCGGGCTATGACGCGCTGTGCGCCGACGGCCCGCAACAGGCGCTGGCGGTGCTGCACGGCGCCACCGCGCAGCCAGTCGACCTGGTGCTGCAGGATATGAACTTCTCGCTGCAAACCAGCGGCGAGGAAGGCTTGCAGCTGCTGGCCGATATCCGTGCCGCGCAGCCAGCGCTGCCGGTGCTGCTGATGACGGCCTGGGGCTCGATCGCGCTGGCGGTGCGCGGCATGCAGGCCGGCGCGGCCAACTTCTTCACCAAGCCTTGGGACAACACCCAGCTGGCCGAACTGATACGCAGCACGCTGGAGGCGGCCACGCCGGCGCCGGCCGGCAGCGCATCGCGCCAGGCGCTGGATGCGCAATTCGATTTCAGCGGCATCATCGGCGAGCATCCGCGCCTGCTGAAAGTGCTGACCACCATCGGCCAGGTGGCCAACACGCGCGCGCCGGTGCTGATCCTCGGCGAAAGCGGCTGCGGCAAGGAGCTGATCGCCGACGCCCTCCACCGCAACAGCCCGCGCGCAGGCAAAGCCATCGTCAAGATCAATATGGGCGCGATCACGCCATCGCTGTTTGAAAGCGAGATGTTCGGCCATGTGCGCGGCGCCTTTACCGACGCCAAGGCCGATCGCAAGGGCCATGTCGCCAGCGCGCACGAGGGCACGCTGTTCCTGGACGAGATCGGCGAACTGAATCGCTCCGACCAGGTCAAGCTGCTGCGCGTGCTGCAAGACCAGACCTACCAGCCGGTCGGCGCCAGCCGTACCGAACGCGCCGATGTGCGCGTGGTATCGGCCACCAACCGCGAACTGGCGGAACTGGTGGCTGGCGGCGAGTTCCGCGAGGACCTGTTCTACCGGCTGAACCTGATCACCATCCGCCTGCCGCCATTGCGCGAGCGGCGCAGCGACATTCCGCTGCTGGCGCGGCACATCCTGGCCGAAGTGGCGGCCAGCTATGGATTGCCGTCGCCAACCATCGCGCCGCAGGCGCTGGAATGGCTCAGCGCACAGCCGTGGCCGGGCAATATCCGCCAGTTGAAGCAGACACTGGAACGCACACTCCTGCTGGTTGGCCATAGCGAATTGCGCCAAGCCGATTTTGTCGCGGTCGAACAGCACGAGCATGGCGGCAGCAGCGCCGCTGGCGGCCTGCGCGGCGTCGATGGCATGACGCTGGAGCAGGTCGAGCGGCATATGATCGCGCACGCGCTGGAACAGCATCAGGGCAATATCTCGCGCGTGGCCAAGGCGCTTGGCCTGAGCCGCACCGCGCTGTACCGCCGCCTGGAACGGCACGGCCTCGGCAGTGCCCCTGAATCCACCGACGACGGCAATCTCGCCCACGCCGCCAGCATCACGCGTATGGGCAGCGGGCGATGAGCCTGCGGCGGCGGCTGTACGCCTATCTGATCGCATCGCACCTGCTGTTCCTGGCGATCACCGTGCTGCTGTTCCGCAGCCAGCCCTTGCTGATGCTGGGCCTGGAAGCGGCCGTGCTGTTCAGCCTGGCGCTGGGCGTGTACCTGATCCGCCGCGCGCTGGAACCGCTGGGCTACACGCGCCACTTCCACGACCTGCTGCAAGACCAGCACTACGCCGCCCGCCTGCAACACAGCAGCGACGCCGAACTGAACGAGCTGGTGCAGCTGTTCAACACCATGCTGAGCGCGCTCTACCAGGAGCGGCTGCAGATCGGCGAACAACAAGGCTTCCTCGACCGCCTGCTCGAAGCCACGCCCAGCGCCGTCATCGTGTTCGACTTCGACGGCCGCATCAGCCTGCTGAACGCCAGCGCGCAGGCGCTGCGCGGCCTGGGCAACGCCAAAGGCCTGCCGCTGAACGCATGCCTGCGCGAACCGGGCGGCCTGCTGGCGCAGCTGGACGCGCTGCCGCTGGGCGAATCACAACTGCTGACCGACGCCGACGGCCGCCGCTACCGGGGCCAGCGCGGCCAGTTCTACGATCGCGGCTTCGCCCGCCACTTCCTGCTGGTCGAAGAACTGACTGAAGAACTGGAAAGTTCGGAACGCACCACCTACGAAAAACTGATACGCGTACTGGCGCACGAGGTCAACAACACCGTCGCCGCCACCGGCTCGGTGCTGGATTCGCTGCTCTACTATCGCGGCCAATTGGCCGAGCGCGACAGCGAAGACTTCAGCACCGCCATCCTGGCCGTGCAGCGCCGCAACGCCAGCCTGGGCGAGTTCATCGAGCGCTTCACCCGCGTGGTCAAGATGCCTGCGCCGGAACTGCGTCCGGTGGCCGTACGCGACATGATGGACGACATCCTCTACCTGTACCGCGAACAATGCCGCAGCCGCGGTATCACGATTGCGTGGCAGCGCTGCGACCAGGCGCCCGCCATCGCCATGGACCGGCAACTGATGGAGCAGGCGCTGCTGAATGTAGTGAAAAACGCGATGGAGGCGGCCGAAACCGGCGCCGGCGCAGACAGGCGCATCGACTTTGTGCTGGCGCGCGAGGCGCAAGGCGTGCGGCTGTCCGTGATCGACAGCGGCAACCTGCTGGGCGACGTGCCGGCGCGCCAGCTGTTCACGCCCTTCTTCACCACCAAAAAAGGCGGCCAGGGCATCGGCCTGCTATTCGTGCGCGAAGTCCTGAACCGTCACGGCTTCCGCTATCAGCTGGCCGCCACCGGCAACGGCGCGACCAGCTTCGACATCTGGCTGAGCCGCCAGGATTAGAACTCTTCCCACTCGCCGTCACCGCCGGATGAGGTGGCCGAGGCGGGCCGTTGCGGCTTGGCAGCAGGTGCTGGCGCAGCCGGACGCGCCAGCGCGGGCCGGACCGGCTTGGCCAGCGGCGTCTTGCGTGCGGCCGGCGCAGCGCTACGCACCGGCGCCGCAGCGCCACTCATCCGCTGCACGCCATCCAGCTGGAACACGCTGACCACCCGCTCCAGATTGGCCGCCTGATTCTGCATCGCCTCCGCAGCGGCGGCAGCTTCCTCCACCAGCGCGGCGTTCTGCTGCGTCACCGTATCCATTTCACTGACCGCCTGGTTGATCTGCTCGATGCCGGCGCTTTGCTCATCGCCGGCGGTCGAGATATCGGCCATGATGGCGGTCACGCGCTGCACGCTGGCCACCACTTCACCCATGGTCTGGCCGGCCTGCTCGACCAGCTTGCTGCCGATCTCGACCTTTTCGACCGACGCGCCGATCAGCTCCTTGATTTCCTTGGCGGCAGTGGCCGAGCGCTGCGCCAGCGTGCGCACCTCGGACGCCACCACCGCAAAGCCGCGACCCTGCTCACCGGCGCGCGCCGCTTCCACGGCGGCGTTCAGCGCCAGGATGTTGGTCTGGAACGCAATCCCGTCGATCACCGAAATAATATCGACAATCTTGCGCGACGAATCGTTGATCGCGCTCATGGTGTCGACCACCTGCGCCACCACCGAACCGCCCTGCTGCGCCACTGCCGACGCCGACTGCGCCAGCTGGTTGGCCTGGCGCGCGTTGTCGTTATTGGCGCGCACGGCGCTGGTCAGTTCCTCCATCGACGACGCGGTTTCCTCCAGCGAGCTGGCCTGTTGCTCGGTGCGCGCCGACAAGTCCTGGTTGCCGCTGGCGATCTGGGTCGACGCCGAGGCGATGGTTTCGGTGCCGGTGCGCACCTCGGCCACAATCCGCGCCAGCGCGTCGCGCATCATCTTCATCGCGTGCAGCATGCTCTTGCTGTCGTTGCTGTCGGTGGACACCACCACCGTCAGGTCGCCGGCGGCGATGCGGCCGGCGATCTCGGCCGCGTAGTCCGGCTCGCCGCCCAGCTGGCGCAACAGGCCGCGTGCGATCATCATCGCCGCCGCCGCGCCCACTGCAATCGCCAGACCGCTCAGCACCAGCATCAGCACACGCGCGCGCTGATACGCGCTGGTGGCGTCGGCCGCGTCGGCCTCATTGGTGCTTTTCTGCAGCGCGGCGTACTCGTCCATGGCATCCTGCCAGCCTTGGGTGGCGGGACCGGCCTGCTTCATCAGCACCTCGGTGGCTTCGGCGTCCTGGTTGGCCAGCGCCAGCTCAAACACCCGGTCGTTGAATGGGCGCGCGGTCTTTTGCAATTCGACGATGCGCGCGCGGATATCGATGCCCTTGGCGGTGGCCGGCATGGTCGCCAGCTGGTCCAGCGCGGCGTTGTAGGAAGCACGCGCCTTGGCGACTTTTTCCATTTCCGCACGGATGGCCGGCTCTTGGTTCAGCAGCACCACCGAGCGCGAGACGCGCGCCACGATGTGCACCGACTCCGACATCTCATTGACCAGTTCGGTCTTCACCGCATTTTCGTTGACGATCCGTTCCAGCTTGGCATGGATCGTGCTCATATTGAATACACCAAGCATGGCGACCAGCAGCAACAAGAACAGCACCAGGCCAAAACCCAGGCTCAAGCGGGTACCCACCTTCATGTTTTTGATCGACATGCACTGTACTCCTTTGCAAAAAGTGATACATAAATTGTACGCTTACAACTTCGTGTAGTTGAATTAATTCACCGATTGGTAAAAAGTTACAACAGTCTATATATGAATTTCGCATAGTTATATAGCGAAATATTCTGAAATTCTTCTATAAGCGCATATAAAATGCGCGATCGGTAATAAATAAGTAGCAAGGGCAAGCAAATGGCGATAAACGTGATCCTCAATCTGCTGGTGGCGGTGGCGCTGCTGGGGCTGCTGTATGCGCAGCAACGCAAACATGCGTCGTTTTCGGTGCGTGTCTTCACCGGCATGGGGCTGGGCGTGGTGCTTGGCGCGGCGTTGCAGGCGATCTATGGCGCTGGCGCGGCCGAGATCAAAACCACTGGCGAGTACCTGGACATCGTCGGCACCGGCTACGTCAAGCTGTTGCAGATGATCGTGATGCCGCTGATTATGGTGTCGATCATCTCCGCCATCCTCAAGCTCAAAGGTATCAACTCGCTCGGTAAAATCAGTGCGCTAACGATCGGAACGCTGATGGTGACCACGCTGATTGCAGCTGGCATCGGCATCCTGATGTCCAAGGTCTTCAGCCTGAGCGCGGTCGGCCTGACCGCTTCGGCAGCCGATATCGCGCGCGGCGTCTACCTGCAAGGCAAGGTCGAATCGGCGCAAGCCATCTCGCTGCCGAGCATGCTGCTGAGCTTCATCCCGGCCAATCCCTTCCTCGACATGACGGGCGGCCGCAAGACCTCCACCATTGCGGTGGTGATCTTCTCGGTATTTATTGGCGTGGCCGCGACCGGCATCCATGACAAGAAGCCGGACATCTTCGCTTCTTTTGAGCGCTTCATCCAGGTCGCACATGCGATCGTGATGCGCATCGTCACGCTGGTGCTGCGGCTGACGCCGTATGGCGTGTTCGCGCTGATGGCGCAGGTCGTGTCGAGCTCCAGCTACACCGACATCCTGCACCTGATCGATTTCGTACTGGCCTCGTACAGCGCGCTATTCCTGATGTTCCTGGTACACCTGCTGATCGTCACCGGGCTGGGCCTGAATCCGCTGCGCTGGACCAAGAAAATCCTGCCGGTGCTGACCTTCGCCTTCACCTCGCGCAGCAGCGCGGGCGCGATTCCGATGAGCGTGCAAACGCAGACGGAGCGCCTGGGCACCTCGGAAGGCATCGCCAACTTTGCCGCCTCGTTTGGCGCCACTATCGGCCAGAACGGCTGCGCCGGCATCTACCCGGCAATGCTGGCGGTAATGATTGCGCCGACGGTGGGCATCGATCCGTTCACCATCAGCTTCATCGCACCGCTGCTGGCCATCATCACCATCGGTTCGGTGGGCGTGGCTGGCGTCGGCGGCGGCGCCACCTTCGCCGCGCTGATCGTGCTGTCGTCGATGAACCTGCCAGTCGCGCTGGCCGGCCTGCTGATCTCCATCGAACCACTGATCGACATGGGCCGCACCGCGCTCAACGTCAGCGGCTCCATCACCGCCGGCGCCGTCACCAGCCGTGTACTCGGCGAAACCGACCAGGCGGTCTTCAACAGCGACTAAAATCCGGGGAACTGCCCCCGGAGGGGATTAGAACTTGTAGTTGTAAGACAGGCCGATCAGCGACAGGTGGGTCTGGTAGACGCCACGGGTGGTTTCGCCGTTGCCGGTGCAGGTCGTGGCCAGCGGGTTGCACTGGTTGGTGTAGTTGATGCGCGCGTCTTTGAAGTCCAGGAAGCTGTACGCCAGGTCGATCGACGAACGCGGGCTCAGTTTCCAGTTGGCGCCGATCGAATACTGCATGCGGTCGCTATCTGGCAGCGCCGGGTGGGTCAGCTCGGCGTTTTTCACCGGCGATTCGTCGTAGGCGATGCCGCCGCGCAGGGTCAGATTATCGCTGTAGGCATAGTTGCCGCCCAGCGAAACGCGGACCGTGTTTTTCCACTGCTGGCGTATCACTTCGGCGCCTTCGGTGGTGCCTGGGAATTCGATGTCCAGATTGCCCATGCGGTTGTTGCGGGTGAAGGTCACGTCCGCCATGCCCGCCCATTTCGAATTGAATTGGTGGAACACGTTGGCCGACAGCGTCTCCGGCGTGCGCAAGGCCACCAGCGCGGCCGAATTCACCTTGTGCGAAGCGGCTGCCAGCACCTGGTTGACGATCGGGTCGCTGGTCACTTGCGAGAAGTCCCACACCGTGCTGCCGCGCAGCTTGTGCGAGATCGACGAGCGATAGGCCAGGCCGAAGCGGGTGTTTTCATCCAGCGTGAACATATAGCCCAGGTTGAAGCCCCAGCCCCAGTCCTTGCCGTCGTTGGAACCGTGCGCATCGCCGGCGGTACGCAGCAGTGCAGGATTGCCGCCCAGTGCGGCGATCTGGCGGATCAGCGCCGCACCCTGTGCCGCGCCGGCGCCGCTCGACAGCGCAGCAATCGAACCCGGCACGTCCACCGCCTGGCCCAGCTCGGCCTTCATGAATTCGGCATCGATGCCGAAGCCGAAGGCATGGTGTTCATTCAGCTTCCACGATACCGAAGGATTCAGGTTGATCGCTTCCAGCTTGATGTTGGACAGCGCATAGCGGCCGTTCCAGTTGTTACCATAGTCCAGCTTGGCGCCGTAAGGCACGTACAGGCCGAAGCCGACCGCCCATTGGTCGTTCAGCTTTTTGCTGACGTAGATCGACGGCGCGGTCACCGCGTCCGGCGCATAGTCCTTGGCAGGCGTGCCGCCGGTCGGCGCGCCGGTGAAGTGGGTCGAGCCGGTGTCAGTGTAGGTCGAGTGCGGCACAACCACGGTGGCGCCGACGCTGAGCTGGGTGCCGTCCAGGCGCGACAGGCCGGCCGGATTGTAGAAGATGGTCGACGCGTCAATCGCTTCGGCGCCATTGGCGTCCGCCGTGCCTTGGCCGGCCACGCTTTGCGAACCGAAACGGTAGCCGGACGCATGCGCGCCTACGGAGAAGGCGCTCAGAGCGGCGGCAATGATCAGAGGGAGGTATTTGGGCTGCATAGAGTCTCGCTTTATGAATGGTTTTATGGTTCCCGTAGCCAAAGGGTACGGGAAGGCTAGCAGCTTACTACACAAATAAAACATCCATTTAGAGCAGAAATACTAAAAAAGGGCCCGCAGGCCCTTTTTTTAACTAAGAAGATATATTTTTAAGCAATTTTCCGCTCTTCTTCGACCGGCTGCTCAGGCTGTGGCTTGGGACTGCGGCCAGTCAGCTTGTACACGCCCTTCATGAAGCTGCGGAACAGGAAGCGTATCAGCAGCAGCGTCAGCACTGCCTCCAGCAGCGTCACCACGCCGGCAACCACCAGCGGCCAGCGTGCCGCGCGACGGCTGAACTTGGCGCCCATGCGGTCCTTGCTGATTTCGATGCTGTCGTAGAAGGTTGGCACCATCAGCAGCGTCAGCAAGGTGGAAGTGATCGTGCCACCGATAATGGCGATCGCCATCGGACGGTAGAACTCGCCGCCCTCGCCCAGGCCTATCGCCACCGGCAACATGCCGGCGATCAGCGCGAAGGTGGTCATCAGGATAGGACGCAGACGCATGCGGCCGGCGTACATCAGCGAGTCCTCGCGGCTGAAGCCCTCTTCCTGGCGCTTGCGCGCCGCGTCCAGCAGCAGAATCGCGTTCTTCGCCACCAGGCCCATCAGCATGATGACGCCAATCAAGCTCATCAGGTTGATGGTACTGTTGGTGGCCAGCAGGCCCAGCACCACGCCGATCAGCGACAGCGGCAGCGACAGCATCACGCCGATCGGCGCGGTGAACGAGCCGAACTGCATCACCAGGATCAGATACATCAGGCCGACGCCAGCCACCAGGGCGATGCCCATGGCGCCAAACACTTCCTGCATGTCCTTGCCGGCGCCGCCCAGCGCCAGACCATAGCCCGGCGGGAAGTCGATGTCTTTCACCAGCTTCATCGCGTCGGAGGTCACTTCGCCCGGCGAACGGCCCTCCACGTTGGCGCTGACCGAAATCACCCGCTTGCCATCCTTGTGCTTGATGGTCGATGGGCCTTTGCCCATGGTCACGCTGGCGATCTGATCCAGCGGCACCATCTGGTTGGTGCCGGCTACGGCAATCGGCAGGCGCTCGATGTTCTCGGCGCTGGTACGGTCTTCCGGCGCCAGGCGCACCGCCACGTCGCGCGACTCGCCGGTCGGGTCCACCCAGTCGCCCACTTCGATACCGGCGAAGGCCACACGCAGCGCGCTGGCCGCGTCGCCGGCGGCAATGCCCATCGAATTGGCCAGGCCACGGTTCAGCACGATTTGCAGCTCGTCTTTCGGGTCCATCTCCGACAGGCCGACGTCCACCGCGCCCGGCACTTTGCGCAGGCGGTCCATGAAGGCGTTGGTGATTTCCATCAGCTTGCGCGAATCGGTACCGGTGAACTCAATCTGCACCGGCTTGCGGGCGCCGTTGCTCAGGTCATCCAGCACCGTATACTCGGCGCCGACCAGGCCGGCCAGTTTCTGGCGCAACTCCTTGGCGATGTCCACCACGCCGCGATTACGCTCGGTCTTCTTGCCGACGTCCACATAAATGCGGCCGCCGCTCAGGTTGACGTAGCTATTGGTATCCTTGGTTTCCTTCAGCGTACGGGCAATCACCGCCGCGTTTTCCAGCTTGCGGCGCGAATATTCCAGCGAGCTCGACGACGGCGTGCGCACGTCAATCGCAATCGTGCCCCAGTCCGACGCCGGCACGAAGCTGGCGCCGCCGAACTGTGCCTGCAGATAGATCGCGCCGACAAAGGTGGCCATCGCGATCACGCCCATCGAACGGCGGTGATGCAGCGCCCATTCGATCACCCGGCCATAGCGGTCGGCCTGATGGTCGAACCAGACATTGAATTTGGCGAAATACTTCTCGATACCACGGCGCGGTGCGTCATGGTGATCCGGCGGGTCGCCCCAGAAGGCCGACAGCATCGGGTCCAGCGTGAAGGAGATGATCAGCGACACCGCCACCGAGCAGGTCACGGTCAGCGCGAACGGACGGAACCATTCGCCGGTGATGCCCGGCATGAAGGCCACCGGAATGAACACCGCCATGATCGAGAAGGTGGTGGCGGCCACCGCCATGCCGATCTCGGCCGTGCCCTTCAGCGCGGCGGTGCGGCGGTCGGCGCCCAGCTGCATATGGCGTACGATGTTTTCCCGCACCACGATGGCGTCGTCGATCAGCACGCCGATCGCCAGCGACAGGCCGAGCAGCGTCATGAAGTTCAGCGTAAAGCCGCACAGCCAGACGCCGATGAAGGCCGCCAGCACCGAGGTCGGCAGCGACAGCGCGGTAATCAGCGTCGAGCGCCACGAGTTCAGGAAGGCGTACACCACGAAGATGGTCAGGCCGGCGCCGAACACCAGCGCATGGATCACATTGTCCAGGCTGGACTCGGCGTTTTCGCCATCATCCTGGGTGATTTCCAGCTTGGTGCCGGCTGGCATTTCCTTCTGCATTTCCTCGGCCATGGTCTTGATTTTCTTGGCCACGGTCACGGTCGATGCATCGCGCGAGCGGGTCACCGAGATACCGACGTTGGGTTTGCCGGAACGCACGCTCAAGCTATTGGTTTCGGCAAAGCCGTCGACAATGGTAGCCACCTGCGCCAGGCGTACCAGGTCGTCGCCATTGCGTTTGACCACCACTTTCTGGAACTCTTCCGGACGCTCGATGCGGCCGACCAGGCGGATACTTTTCTCGTCCAGCTCGCCGCGCACCTTGCCGACCGGCGCGTTGGTATTCTGGTTGCGCAGCGCGTTGACCACGTCGTTGACGGAAACGTTGTACTCGCGCAGCTTCTCAGCTTTCAGCAGCACGCTCAGCTCACGCCGCAGCGAACCGTCGATGTTGACCGAGGCCACGCCATCGATGCTGCGGAAGCGGTCGGCCAGCTTGTCCTCGGCCATGCGCGAAATTTCCGCATGGCTTTGCGAGCTGGACGACAAGGCCATCTGCATCACCGGCTGCGCCGACGGGTCTATCCTCTGCAGGATGGGCTCGCGCATCTCGATAGGCAGCTTGTAGCGCACTGCCGCAATCGCGTTGCGGATCTCGTCCGACGCCTCGATCAAGTTCTTGGTAAAGGTGAACTTGATGAAGATGCTGGCCGAGCCTTCCGACGCAGTACTGTTAATCTCGGTCACGCCGGTAATCGAATTCAACGATTTTTCCAGGCGATTGACGATTTCGCGCTCGACCGTCTCCGGCGAGGCACCCGGATACGGAATCGCCACCACGATGAACGGCACTTCCACATCCGGGTTCTGGTTGACGCGCAATTTGCTCAGCGCCATCAAGCCCAGGCACATCATCGCGACGATCAGCACGATCGTCGCAACGGGCCGCTTAACACTAAAATCCGATAAGAACATGGCTTTTATCCTTTTATTTGCCCGACGTTTTTTCGGTCGAAGCCGATGCCACCGCAGCTGCTTTCGGCGCGGTCAGTTCCACTTTCTGCCCATCCTTGAAGCCGGAGGTCGGTACGCGCACCACCATGTCGCCGGATTGCAGGCCAGTCAGCACCTGCCAGCGGCCACTGCGCTCGTCGCGGGTGCCGATGGTCAGCGGCACCTTGGCCAGCGTGCCGTTCTTGACGCGCCAGACATAGTTGTTGTCGCCTGCCTGCACCAGCGCCGACGGCGGTATCATCAGCGAAGACGAGGACTGCGCCTCGACCCGGCCTTCGGCGTACAAGCCGGCCACGCCCGGACGGGCGGCTTCGGCGAACTCCACCAGCACTTCCACCTGGCGGGTAATCGCGTTGGCGGCCGGATCGACGCGCTTGACCTTGCCGTTGAATGGCTTGTCGCCATAGCCATTGACGCGGAACAGCACCGGCTGGCCAACCTTGACCACGCCGATCTTGTCGGCCGACACCGTGCCCTCGAAGCGCATGCTGCTCGGGTCGATCACTTTAATCAGTTCCTTGCCCACCTGGGCCGTATCGCCATTCGACACCTTGCGCTCGCTGACGATGCCGTCAAACGGCGCGCGCACCAAGGTGCGGGTCAGCTGCTGGCGCGCCGACACCGAGCGGGACTTGGCGGCCGCCAGATCGCTCTGGGCGTTGTTGCGGCGCACCTCGGCGTCTTCCAGCGCAGTGGTGGACACCATGCCGGACGCCAGCAGGGTTTTCTGGCGCTCGTACATGCGCTGCGCCTGGGCCAGCGACTGCTCGGCGGCGCGGGTGGCTTCGTCAGCCGAAGTCAGGCTGTCGCGGATCGAGGTTTCGTCCAGGCGCAGCAGCACATCGCCCTTTTTGACGGCTTCGCCGTTTTCCTTGAGGACCTGAAGCACGATGGCGCCGACTTCGGCGCGCAGGTCGGCGCGGCGTTCCGGCTGGATCGAGCCGGTGATGACCGGGCCGGACGCCAGCGCATCCGACTGGATGGTCAGCGTGTCTTCAGGCGACATCAGCAATGTCACCTTTTTCTCGTCTTTCGCTGCGGCGGCTGAGGCCGAAGCGCTAGCTCCGGCTTTCTCAGGCTCCTTGGCTGATTTGCCACATGCAACCAGGGCAGAGGCAATGGCGAGAGCTAGAAAGGTTTTGCGCAACATAAAGTTCTCCGAGAAAGTGGCACGTTGAGTGCTTTTAGAATGAGCCAGACTACAGGGCGCAGAGTATCCGCGAGCGCCCTCCTGTGGTCAATCACAGTGCGACGGACGGTAGAATTTGTGGCTGAAATGCCAAATACGGGGATGAACGGTAAAGCCGGGAGGGAGAAACTGGCGGGAGCGGACGTCCCGCCGGACAGTGGGCGGACAGTTAGCCGCGGCCGAAAATGGCGTGGATGATGTGGGCAATCGCAATGCCGGTGCACAGGCCGCCGGCGATTTCCACCAGGGTATGGCCCATGCGCTCGCGCAGCCAGGTATGCGCTATACCTTGCCCACCGTCTTGCTTGGCCAGGCGATTGATCGCCGCCGCCTGCTTGCCAACGTGCTGGCGCAGACTATTTGCATCAATGATAACAATGAAGCACAGCGTCACCGCCACCCCAAACGCCGGATGGCCTATGCCCTCGCGCAGCGCGATCAGCGTCGCCATGCTGGACACCACGGCACTGTGATTGCTCGGAAAGCCGCCGTTACCGACCAGATTGAACGCCCATTTGCGTGCCTTGACGCTATTAATCAGAAACTTGATCGGCCCCACCGTGATCCAGGTAATCAGCGGCGTGACGAGGTAAGCGATGTCCATCGTTATGTCCTTAACATTTTTGTGGCGACATTATCGCAGATGGCTCCCCAGCGACGGAAGCAAGTAATATAAAATTCAGCCATTGCACACATTTCAACAAAGACAACCATGCAACACTTCAGAATCTCGTATGCCGTCACCTTCATTCTGCTGGCCCTGGGGGGCTGGTGGGGCTACAACCACGGCGGCATGGCCGGATTGGCGCAGGCGCTGTGGATCACCGCCGTGCTCGGCATCATGGAAGTCTCGCTATCGTTCGACAACGCCGTGGTCAACGCCTCGGTGCTGAAACACTGGAACGAGTTCTGGCGCAAGCTATTCCTGACGGTTGGCATCCTGGTGGCGGTATTCGGCATGCGGCTGGTGTTCCCGCTGCTCATCGTGGCGATGGCCACCGGCCTCGGCCTGGTGGACGTGTGGCATATGGCACTCAACAACCCGCAGGAATACTCGCGCTACCTGACCGGCGCGCACGCCGAGGTGGCGGCGTTCGGCGGCGCCTTCCTGCTGCTGGTATTCCTCAACTTCCTGTTCGACGACCAGAAGGAACTGCACTGGCTGGGCTGGATCGAGGAGAAAATGGGCAAGCTGGGCAGCGAAAGCCTGGCCGTGCTGCTGACCCTGGCGGCGATCTTCGGCTGCGTGTCGCTGGTCGGCGCCGATGAGCAATACAAAGTGCTGGTGGCGGGCGTGGTTGGCGTCATCGTCTACCTGGCGGTGGGCTGGATCAGCAGCCTGCTGGAAGAAAAGCAGCCGGAGGATGACGAGGACACCACCGAAGCCGGCGTCGGCCCGATCGTCGCCACCGTCGCCAAAGGCAGTTTTGGCGGCTTCCTGTACCTGGAAGTGCTGGATGCCTCATTCAGCTTCGACGGCGTAATCGGCGCGTTCGCCATCACCACCGACGTGGTCATCATCATGCTGGGCCTGGCCATCGGCGCGATGTTCGTGCGTTCGCTGACGGTATTCCTGGTGCACAAGGGCACGCTGGACGAATACGTCTACCTGGAGCACGGCGCCCATTATGCAATCGGCATCCTGGCGCTGATCATGCTGGCCAGTGTCAAATACCATATTCCCGAGTGGTTTACCGGGCTGTCCGGGGTCGCGTTCATTGCCGTATCGCTGTGGTCGTCGGTGCGCTACAAACGCCACAACAACGCGTGATAAGATAGCCGCCATGACGACCTCCAAACGCGTAATCCTCTACTCCTTCGGCCTGCTGATCGCCGCCCTGCTGCTGATGGCCGCCTACACCTGGGCCATGCTGCACATCTCCTACTCGGATGGCGAGCGGGCCGGCTACCTGCAGAAATTCTCCACCCGTGGCTGGATCTGCAAAACCTGGGAAGGCGAAATCCTGCTGACCTCGATGCCGGGCGCGATCCCTGAAAAGTTCGAATTCAGTGTCCGCGACCCGCAAGTGGCCAAGGAACTGACGGCGGCCACCGGCAAGCGCGTGGTCCTCAGCTACGCCCAGCACCGCGGCGTCCCAAGCCAATGCTTCGGCGAAACCGAATACTACGTCACCAAAGTCACCTTGCAACAATAATCCAGGGTTTTTACTGTTTTTACTGGTTTTAGCGGGCGCGCCAGACAGCTTTGGTGGTTTCGGCCGGGGCAGACTGGCGGGCAGCTTCTTTGCGGGCGCGGGCGTCGTCCAGCGTGGCGACGTTGCCGTCGGCCGCCAGCGCTTCTTCAGCGGCGATCTTGGCTTGCACCGAGGCCAGCACTTTTTGCGCTGCGCCCAGGCGGCGGGTTTCCAGTTCCAGCAGTTTTTGCTTGGCGGCGGTCATCGCGGCGGTGGTCTCGGCGACTTTGCGCTGCATCGCGGCGTGCGCCTGGGCGGTTTCCAGCAGCGATTTCTGGGCGGCAGCCTTGTCGGCCAGCGCCTGCTCGGCAGCCTGCTCTTCTTCGGCGCGCTGGCGGGCGCTGCTGGCCACGGTTTTTTCCGCTTCCAGGCGGCCGGCGATGGCTTGCGATGCACGCACTTCGGAGGCGGTGGCGATGCGCTGCTGGGTCAGTTTCTGGTCGATCAGCGCCAGCGATTTGCGCTCGGTCTCGATGAATTCACGTTCCGCCGCCAGCAGTTCTTCCGCCCTGGCGGCTTTTTCCTGCTCGACGCGGGCGCGTTCGGCATGCACAGCACCCAGCTCGACCGCCAGGCTGGCCTGCGCCGCCAGTGCCTGGGCGGCGATGGCTTTTTGTTCGGCTTCGGCCGACACTTGCTCGGCCATCACGCGCGCCGCTTCGGCTTCGCGGCTGGCGGCGTCGGCCAGGCGCTGTTCGGCTTCCTGCTGCTGACGCAGTGCTTCGCTTTGCGCGCGCTCGGCTTCCACGCGCTGACGCGCCGCTTCGGTGGCGCGCTGTTCGGCATCCAGTTTTTCTTTCAGCGAAACGATGGCCAGTTGCTCGGCCTCCGCACGGTCCTGCTCGGCTTGCAGCAGCGCGCTGGCGCGCTCGGCGCGTTCGACGGCAAACGCGTTGGCTGCCTGCTGCGCCTGCACCTGTTGTTCCATGGTGGCGATTTCGGCCTGTTCGGCGGCGTTCTGGCTGGCCGCCAGTTCGGTCGCAGCACGCGACAGCGACTCGCGCTCCTGCGCCAGACCAGCGGCACGTTGCTGTTCCAGGCTGTCGGCGTGCGCTGCTTCGGCGGCGGCTTGGTCAGCTGCCTGGCGCAGCTTGGATTGTTCCAGCGCTTCGGCTTCCGCTTCCACTTTGGCCAGGGTCACCATTTCGGCTTCTTCTTCAGCGTGCACGCGCGCCAGCGAGACGGCGCGCAGCTGGTTGTCGACTTCGATGCGCGCTTCGGTCGCGGCAATGATGCGGGCGTCGGCTTCGCGGCGCGCCTGCGCACTGGCGGCAGCCACGGCTTCCATGCGCTCGCGGTGGATGGCGGCATCGCGGATTTCTTTTTCGGTTTGCAAACGCAGGCGCAGCGATTGCGCGGCGCTGTGTTCGGATTCTGCCTTGGCCTGGGCGATTTGCTCGCGCTCCTGCTCCAGGTGGGCCAGCGCGCGGGCTTCTTCCAGCGCGCGCACCTCGGCGGCCGAACGTTTGAAAGCGGCTTCCAGCGCCACTTTGTCGGCACGCTCACGCTGCTTGGTCAGTTCCAGCGCTTCGGCTTCGGCTTCGGCCAGCTGTTGTGCGGTCAGACGGGCGCCGGCGGCGTGGCGTTCACGTTCGCGCGCCAGCGTGGCGACGCGGGCGTCGGCCGAGGCGATGCCGACTACTTCTTCTTTGGCAGCCTGCACGGCGGCGACGCGCTCGGCAGCTTGCAGACGGGCTTGTTCGGTTTGCGCCTGCAGCTCGGCGGCGGCGCGCGAGGCTTGCTCGGTCAGTTCCGCTTCGGTGGCGATCTGTTCGTGGGCGCGTTTACGGTTTTCTTCTTCGGCCTTGGTGCGCTCTTCAGCAGCTTTGCGGATCTGGTTGTCGGACTCGGCACGGGCGCGCAGCCCGGCGGTTTCCAGCTTCACGGCATCCAGGCGGGCCACGCTGGCCTGGGCTGCGGCACGCAGCGATTCCAGCCGTTCTTTATTAGCGACGATCGCCTCTTCCGACGCCTGCGCATTCTGCAGCGCAACGGCCGCAGCAGCGGCATCGGTGGCGGCGCGGTCCTCGGCCAGCGCACGGGCGCGGGCTTCGGCGTGGGCGCGGCTCTCGGCGGCACAAGCAGCCTTGGCTTCGGCTTCGACCCTTGCGATGGCTTCCTGGATGGCTTTCATTTCCATCGCGGCGCGTGGCATCTGGGCTGGCGCGGCAGCGTCGGCTTCACGCACGGTTGCCATCGGCAATGGCAGCAGGGCGACGTCGTCGTTGGCGCGTTCTTGTTTGACCAGTTGTGCTTGCATGAGAGTCTCGCTGAGAGGTTTTCCGAGTACTCATTATCATGTAGCCATCAAGCAAGCCTAGCGGCAAGCAGAAGCGGAAACACCCGCTATTTCTTCAGACTGGCAGCGGCGCCTCGTCCATCAGGGCGACCTGCTCGCGCAGCTCCAGGATGCGGTCCTGCCAGTAGCGCTGGGTGTTAAACCACGGAAAAGCCGCCGGGAAGGCCGGATCGTCCCAGCGCCGCGCCAGCCAGGCTGAATAATGGATCAGCCGCAGCGTGCGCAGCGCTTCCACCAGGTGCATCTGACGCGGATTGAACGCGCAGAAGTCCTCGTAGCCGGCCAGGATATCGCCCATCTGGCGCACCTGCTCGGAACGCTCGCCGGACAACATCATCCACAAATCCTGGATGGCTGGCCCCATGCGCGCATCGTCGAAGTCGACGAAGTGCGGACCGGCGTCAGTCCATAAAACGTTGCCGCCGTGGCAATCCCCGTGCAGGCGCAGCTGCGGCAGCTCCCCGGCGCGGTCGTAACAGCGGCGCACGCCGTCCAGCGCCTGCTGGGCGATGGCGGCGTACGAGGCTTTCAGGTCCATCGGGATGAAGTCATTCGCCTGCAGGAATTCGCATGGTTCGGTGCCGAAGGTGTCGATGTCCAGCGCCGGCCGGTGCGCGAACGGCTTGACGCCGCCCACCGCGTGGATGCGGCCGATAAAGCGGCCGGTCCACTCCAGCACCGCCGGATCGCCCAGTTCTGGCGCGCGGCCGCCGTGGCGGGTGAACACCGCGAAGCGGAAGCCCTGGTACTGATGCAACGTGGCGCCGTTCAGCATCAGCGCCGGCACCACCGGAATCTCCGCTGCGACCAGCTCCTGGGTGAACGCATGTTCTTCAAGAACGGCCTGATCGCTCCAGCGGCCCGGCCGGTAGAACTTGACCACCAGCGGATTGTCGTCTTCAATGCCGACCTGGTAGACCCGGTTTTCATAGCTATTCAGCGCCAGCAGGCGGCCATCGCCGCGCAGTCCGATGCTGTCGAGGGCGTCGAGCACGCAGTCGGGGCTCAACGCGGAATAAGGATGTGATGCAGTCATAAGCGCCATTGTACGGGGCGCGGCGTGTATACTGTCACCCTTACCCCAAATAAAAAGAGCAAAATATGCAACTCGACCAGCCACTGAGCGAAAAAGAATTCGACGAACTGGACAGCTTCCTGCTGTCCGAACGCAGCCCTGAAGACGCCATGACCATGGACATGCTGCACGGCTACCTGACCGCCATCGCCATCGGCCCGGAAACCGTCATGCCAGCCGAATGGCTGAAAAAAGTCTGGGGCAAGGAAGATACCGACGTGCCGCAGTTCAAGCACGAGAAGGAAGAGCAGCGCATCATCGAACTGATCATGCGCTTCATGAACGAAGTGCTGGTCACGTTTGAAGTGGCGCCGAAGGAATTCGAGCCGCTGTTCGTCGAGCACGAGCACGAAGGCCAGACCCTGATCGACGCCGAAGCCTGGTGCTGGGGCTTCTGGGAAGGCATGGAGCTGCGTCCAGGCTCGTGGGACGCGATCTGGGATTCGGAAGTGGGCGATCTGATGCGTCCTATCTACCTGCTCGGCGCCGACGAGATCGAGGAAGAGGAACTGCCGCTGGTTGAAGATCCGGTCAAGGCGCACAAGCTGGCGCAGGAACTGGAAGCCAATCTGCCGAATATCTACAAATTCTGGCTGCCACGCCGCAAAGCCGCCGTCGAGACGGTCAAGCGCGACGAGCCGAAAGTCGGCCGCAACGACGATTGCCCTTGCGGCAGCGGCAAAAAGTTCAAGAAATGCTGCGGCGCCGACGCAGTGTGACATTGACAAAATGACAGAGGCGCTTGTCTCTCTTTCTACAGTAGAATTTAGGCATTCAGTTCAGGATGCCTATGTTCGCCCTCCCCTTCAAGCTGCCTTTTAAGCTCCCTACTACGGCCACCGCGCCGTTCTGTCCGTCCGAAGTGGCCGGCACCGTCACGGTGCCGGAGGGCGGGCCTTTCTGGAAAAAAATCCTGCGCTTTGCCGGCCCCGGCCTGCTGGTGTCGGTCGGCTATATGGACCCCGGCAACTGGGCCACGGCCATCCAGGGCGGCTCGCAGTTCGGCTACCAGCTGCTGTTCGTGGTGGTGCTGTCCAGCCTGGCGGCCATCGTACTGCAATGCCTGAGCATGCGGCTCGGCATCGTCACCGGCAAGGACCTGGCCGTGCATTGCCGCGAGCAATATCCGCCGGCGGTCGGCAAGACCTTGTGGGGCTTCGCCGAGATTTCCATCATCGCCTGCGACCTGGCCGAAGTGCTGGGCTGCGCGCTGGCGTTCAAGCTGCTGCTGGGCGTGTCGCTGCCGACCGGCGTGGCGCTGACCGCGCTCGATACGCTGATCGTGCTGGGCCTGAAAGGCAAAGGTTTCCGCCAGGTCGAGGCGATTGTGCTGGGGCTGATCCTGACGGTGGCCATCTGCCTGTTCACCGAGCTGATTTTCGTCAAGCCAGACTGGCAGGCGGTGGCGGCGGGCCTGGTGCCGTCGCTCAGCGCGCTGTCGTCGCGCGAGCCGCTCTACCTGGCGATCGGCATCCTCGGCGCGACCGTGATGCCGCACAATCTCTACCTGCACTCTTCCGTAGTGCAAACGCGGGTGGTCAGCCAGACCGAAAGTGCCAAGCGCGAAGCCATCGGCCTGTCGCGCATCGACACCATCGTCTCGCTGCTGCTGGCGCTGCTGATTAACGGCGCCATCCTGGTGCTGGCCGCTGCCGCGTTCCACCAGCCGGGCAAGCCGGCGGTACTGGATATCGACGAAGCCTATCTGCTGCTGGAACCGGTGGCTGGCACCGCGCTGGCCGCCATCCTGTTCGGGCTGGCGCTGCTGGCGTCCGGGCAAAGCTCGACCTTCACCGGCACCATCGCCGGCCAGGTGATCATGGAAGGCTTCCTGAAGATGAAGATCCCGTGCTGGCAGCGGCGCGCCCTCACCCGTGGGCTGGCGCTGATACCGGCCATGATCGGCGTACTGGTGCTGGGTGAGCATTCGGTCGGCAAACTGCTGGTGCTGAGCCAGGTGGTGCTGAGCATGCAACTGCCGTTCGCCATGTACCCGCTGGTCAGCCTGACCTCGCAACAGCGCATCATGGGCAACTTCGCCAACGCCTGGTGGACGGTGGCGCTGGCCTGGTTCCTGTTTGCGGTCATTTCCGCCGCCAACGTGTGGCTGGTGGTGCAGGCGTTCTCGGAATGAACCCGGCCGCGCCAGCCGGCACGCTGTCCGAGAATATCGGCGCGGGCCTGCTGTCCTCGGTCATCATGCTGTGCTACGCGCTCAGCTACGCGGCGCTGATCTTCAGCGGCGACCTGGCCGCCTATCTGCATTCCGGCGTGCTGGTGACACTGATGTGCTGCGTGGTGGTGGCGCCGGTGATTGCACTGAGCAGTTCGATCCGTTTCACCATCGGCGGGCCGGACGGCAATTCCGCCGCCATCCTGGCCGGCATGGCCAGCGGCATCGCCGCCGATCTGGCCTATACCAGCGGCCAGGGCGTGCTGGTCACGCTGCTGGCGGCGCTGGCCCTGAGTTCGCTGCTGAGCGGCGTGCTGCTGTACCTGCTGGGTGCCACCAAAGGCAGTGCGCTCATCCAGTTCCTGCCTTACCCGGTGATGGGCGGCTACCTGGCCGGCACCGGCTATCTGCTGCTGTCCGGCTCCTTCCGCGTGCTGACCGGCGAGCGCCTGCAATGGTCGCAGTTGCGCCACCTGCTCGACCTGCCATGGCTGGCGTGGCTGCCGGCGCTGGTAGTGTGCGGTGTGCTGATGGCCGGCGCGCGCCGCATCAAACGCTTGACGCTGGTGGTCCCGCTCGGCATCGGCGCCGGCCTGCTGGTGTTTTTCGCCGGCCTGACTTTTACTGGCGTGACGCCGCAGCAGGCGCGCCAGGCCGGCCTGCTGTTCGAGAGCGTGCCACTATCTGCGCTACAGCTGCCGGTGCTGCTGCCGCCCGAACAAATCCATTGGCGCGTGATCGTCGCCCACCTGCCCGAATTTTTCGTGGTGGCGGCGGTGTCGGCACTGACCATTTTGCTGAACGCCACCGGCGCCGGCCTGGCCTGCCGCCAGGACCCCGACCTGGATCAGGAAATGCGCGCAGCCGGCGTCGCCAACCTGCTGAGCGGCGCGCTGGGCGGCATCGTCGGCTACCAGTCGCTGAGCCGCACGCTGCTCAATCACCGCGCTGGTGGCGTCAGCCGCATCAGCGGGCTGGCTGCCGCCGCTGGCTGTCTGATCGTGGTGCTGGCCTTCCCCGGCCTGATCGGCTGGATGCCCAAGTCGGTGCTGGTCGGCCTGCAACTCTACCTTGGCATCGGCCTGTTGCAGGAATGGCTGCTGCGCTCCTACCGCCGGCTGGGCCGCGCCGAATACCTGCTGATCCCGCTGATCGTGGTGGTGATTGCCGTGCATGGCGTGGTCGCTGGCGTCGGGCTGGGCATGGTCGCCGCCTGCATGCTGTTCGTCATCAAGTACGGGCGCATCAGCGCCATCCGCAGCGAGTTCGATGGCCGCAGCTTCAGTTCCAATGTCGAGCGCGCGATGGCAGACAGCGCCGCGCTGCGCCAGCATGGCGGCCAGGTGATCGGCGCCAGCCTGCACCGCTTTCTGTTCTTTGCCACCGCCAACGCCATCCTGCAACGGGTACGCGCGCGGCTGGCCGAGGCTGAGAGGCCACGCTATGTGCTGCTCGACTTCCGCCGCATCGATGGACTGGACGCCTCCACCTCGGTCAGCTTCCTCAAGCTGCGGCAGATGTGCGAAGCAGCCGGCGTGACGCTGGTGCGCAGCCTGTCGCTGGCGGCGCTGCACCACATGGAGGCCGAAGATGGCGACACCGCGCAGCAGTTCCACCGCTTCGTGGTCAAGGTGCTGGCGGCGCGCCTGGCGCTGGCCAACGACGCGGTGCGCGCCGCGCACTAAGGCGGCCCGCTGGCGTAAAATAGACGCCCCATCAAGGAAAGTCCATGTCGAAAGAAGCATCGAACCGCCTGCCGCCGCGCCGCATACTCACGCTGGAAGAAGCAGCGGCCAAAAAACAGGCGCTGGAGCAGCGCGACGCCGAGATACGCGGCGTCAGCTCGATCCACGCCATGCGCGAAGCAATCAGGCAAGCCTCGCGCACGCTGCCGGTCATGGCCGAAGTGCCGCGCGTGAAGCTGCGCGACGCCGCCGCCTTCCGCGAGCGCGCCATGCAAGGCTTGCCGTTTCTGGTGGACTGCGTGGTGGGCCGCTGGCCATTGGCACAGCAAACGCCGGCCATCCTGCGCGAGCGCTATGCGCAGCTGCACGTACGCGCACGCGTCGGCGACTACATCGGCACCGCATTCGCAGCCGACCGCGCCATGCAGGATATGACGATGCTGGAATACCTGGATCTGGCCGACGCCGCCGAAGGCTTGCCGCCCTATCTGGGCAACCTGGAGCTGCGCGAGTTGAACAGCATGTGCCACTGGCCGACCTGGTTCGAGAAAATGGGGCCGCCGCGTTTCTGGATCGGTCCGGCGCGCACCATGACGCCGCTGCATTGCGACTACGACGACAATATCTTCGCGCAGATCTGGGGCAACAAGCGAATTTTCCTGTCTCCGCCGCATCACGACGAATACCTCTATCCGCGCGAGGCGAATCCCATCCTGTTTGGCTCACCGTTCAATCCGGAGGCGCCGGACTACGGCGCTTACCCGTTGGCGCACCAGGCACAGATGATCGAGGTGCTGGTGCAGCCGGGCGACATGCTGTATGTGCCGGCCGGCTGGTATCACCAGGTGCACGCACTGACGTTCTCGCTATCGTCCAACCGCTGGGCGCGCGGCGTACCTTACGTTATGCGCCAGGTGTAAGCACGAAGGCGGCGACATCATCCAGCGTGGGCGCCAGCCAGCGCAGCGGCGCGGCGACCGACGCCACCAGCGTGGTGTGGCTGACGCGGTCGTAGTAAAGCTCCCGTACCGGCACCTGCTGCGCGCGCAGCAAAGCCGCCAGCTGGCCGGTATTGCGCTCCGGCGCCACCAGCTTGTCCCTGCGCGCGGCGATCAGCAAGGCGGGCGGCGTCGCGCGGCTGACGTGGTGCACCGGCTGCGAGTCGCGTGGCGTGTTTGGGAAGTGGAATACCGGCTTGGTGGTGGGATTTTCAATCGGCAGGAAATCGTAGGGGCCAGCCAGGCCGATCCAGCCGCGCAGTTCGGACGGCGCCATGCCCTGCTCTTTCAGCCAGCGCGCATCCAGCGCCAGCATCGCGGCGTTATAGGCGCCGGCGCTGTGCCCCATCACAAACAGCCGCTGCGGATCGCCGCCGTAGCGCGCGGCTTCCCGTCTGGCCCACGCCACGGCCTGTGCTGCGTCGCGCAGGAAGTCGGGATAACTCACTTCCGGATGGAGCCGATAGTCGGCAATCACCGTGACAATGCCGCGCGCCGCCAAGGCGCGGCCGACAAAGGCGTAGTCGCCACGCGCGCCGTTCACCCAGTTGCCGCCGTAGAAGAACACCACCACTGGCGCGGCGCTGCGTGCGCCCTGTGGACGGTAGATATCCAGCTTGCGGCGCGGACCTTCGCCATAGGCCACGCCGTCAACGCATTCGGTGTCGCCGGCGGGTGACAGCGCGTTCAATGTCGTCAGCGGGGAGCAGGCGGCCAGCGCCAGCAATAACAAGGGCAGGCTGACGGCCAGCAGGAGACAGGAGCGGGACATGGCAATCCAGAGTAAAGTGGCGATGCGCCACTTTAGCGCCGCCATGCGAGACGCGCCGTGCGGCAGCCCACCATGGGCGCGGGCCGCAGCGGTATGCGGGATCGGCGCTGCTTACTTTGCCTGTTGCGCGATCCAGCTGCGCAGCATGAAGCCGCCGCCAGGCATGCCCCGGCACAGCGGGCCGTTGGACGATTCCAGCAGCTTGAAGCCGTCGGCGGTCCACAGCCAGCTGTCAAAGCCGCCGCAGTCGCCCAGGCCCCGGCCTTTGGCGTAGGAACTCAATATGCCGTTCTCGAAATAGGCTTCGACCGCCGCATCCTCTTCCTTGCCGTCGGCGCCCGGCAGCATCAAACGCACTGCCGCATACGGCGGCTTGTCGTCAACGCGCCAGACGCCATACGCACCCTGATAGGCGCCCAGCCAGCACTGTCGCACCACCAGCAGCTGCGTGGCGGAGATGCGGTAGACGTCGCCGTAAGCGCCTTCGCTGGCGATGGCCTCGCAGTCGGCGTCCTTGAGCACGTCCAGAATGGCCGGCAGCAGCGCCTTGTCGCTGTCACGCTGCGGCGGTAGCGGCAAGGCGCGCAGCACCGGCGCAGGCAAGGCCGCCGGCACCGCGCTGGCAGGCTTGACGCCCGCACGCGCCAGCGCCGTCACCGTGCCGACGCGGCCCTGTACATCATCCATCTTCAGCAGCGCGGCGTTCAAACCGGCCAGCGACAAGGTCCATGCACGCTTGCCGTCGCTGACCTGCGCAGTGTCGGCCTTCTTTAAGGCCGGCAGCAGGCGCGCCATCTGCTGCGCTGTCAGCTCCTGCTTGATGGCTTTGATCTGCACCTCGCCAACGCGGATGCTGAGCGGCGCCTCGCTATCGTCTTCGCTATAGGCCATCAGCTTGCCGAGTACCGGCGCGTTGCCGCCTGCGTCACGGCCCAGCCACAGCGTAACCGGCGCGCCCTGCTCCATGTCCTGGTAGCCGACCGCCTCGCAGTGGCGCGTGTTGTCGCAGGCGACTGCCCAGTCCTTGTGCACGAACTCGCCGGCCTGTGCGCCCGCAAACAGCAAGGCGCCCAGCGCCAGCAATGCGCGCCTCATCACAGCTTGATGAAGTGTTCGCGGTAGTACTTCAGTTCTTCGATCGATTCCAGGATGTCGGCCAGCGCGGTGTGCTTCTGCGCTTTCTTGAAGCCGCTGACCATTTCCGGTTTCCAGCGCTTGCCCAGTTCCTTCAGCGTCGATACGTCCACATTACGATAGTGGAAGAAGGCTTCCAGCTTCGGCATGTAGCGCACCATGAAGCGGCGGTCCTGGCCGATGGTG
The DNA here is from genome assembly GCF_019219065.1 of Duganella sp. sic0402. GTDB lineage: Bacteria > Pseudomonadota > Gammaproteobacteria > Burkholderiales > Burkholderiaceae_D > Rugamonas. Next base: position 105,819 of record NZ_JAHUWK010000014.1, read on the forward strand.
TTGCCGCACATCGGCGCTTTGCCCTTCGGCACCCACAGCTTCAGGAACTTGATCAGTTCTTCCTCGGCATAGGCTTCGGTGATGGTCGAGGCCTTGACGCGCTCGGTCAGGCCCGAGCGGCCGTGCGTGCCGGTATTCCATGCGTCCATCTTGCCCAGGGTTTCGTCCGACTGGTGAATCGCGAACACCGGCGCTTCGGCCAGCACGTTCAGGTGCATATCGGTGACCACGATGGCCACTTCGATAATACGGTCGGTGTCCGGTTCCAGGCCGGTCATTTCCATATCCACCCACACCAGGTTGAATTCGTTCGGGCGTGGCGCGGCAGCGGCGCCTTCTGGCAAATCAGTAGCTTGTGACATAATTCTCTTTTCTTGGCTAAATTAATCCGAATCTGCCATTTTCTCACAGGCACAGAATGTATTCACTCGCGTTTTCGATTTTGTTCGTATCTTTCATCATTTTGACGCTGCTGGTGCGTTTCTGGCTCGCTTCGCGCCAGCTGCGCCATGTGCTGGCGCACCGCAACGCCGTGCCGGCGGAATTTGCGGAAAAGATACCGTTGGCTGCCCACCAGAAGGCCGCCGACTACACGGTCGCGCGCACCAAGTACGGCATGCTGACGCTGATGGTGAATACCCTGGTGCTGCTCGGCTTCACGCTGCTGGGCGGGCTGCAATGGCTGTCGGTGCAGATTTTCCAGCTGACCGGCCCCGGCATGGTGTACCAGTTGGCGCTGCTGGCGGCGTTCGCGCTGATTTCCGGCGTCATCGACCTGCCTTTCGATTATTACAAGCAGTTCAAGCTGGAACAACGTTTTGGTTTTAACAAGATGAGCAAGGGCCTGTTCTTTGCCGATATGTTCAAGGGCGTGCTGCTGGGCGCAGCCATCGGCCTGCCGCTGGCGTGGCTGGTGCTGACGCTGATGAACCAGAGCGGCGACCTGTGGTGGCTGTACACCTGGGTGGTCTGGAGCGGCTTCCAGCTGCTGATGATGGTGCTGTTCCCGACCGTGATCGCGCCGCTGTTCAACAAATTCACGCCGCTGGAAGACCAGTCGCTGAAAGCCCGCATCGAGGGCCTGATGCAGCGCGTCGGCTTCGCCTCCAGCGGCCTGTTCGTCATGGACGGCTCCAGGCGCAGCGCGCATGGCAATGCCTATTTCTCCGGCTTTGGCGCCAACAAGCGCATCGTGTTCTTCGATACGCTGCTGGCGCGCCTGCAACCGCAGGAAATCGAAGCGGTGCTGGCGCACGAACTGGGCCACTTCAAGCTGAAGCACATCATCAAGCGCATCGCCATGCTGTTCGTGATCTCGCTCGGTTTCCTGGCGCTGCTCGGCTACCTGAAGACCCAGCCGTGGTTCTACGACGGCCTGGGCGTCAACCCGCTGCTGCTGCCGGGCCAGGACAACGACGCCATGGCGCTGCTGCTGTTCATGCTGGTGCTGCCGGTGTTCACCTTCCTGTTCAATCCACTGACCTCGATCGGCTCGCGCAAGCACGAATTCGAGGCGGACGCTTTCGCCGCCCGCCACACCGACGCGCGCGATCTGGTATCGGCGCTGGTCAAGATGTATGAAGACAACGCTTCGACGCTGACGCCGGACCCGCTGCACTCGGCCTTCTATGACTCGCATCCGCCTGCCAGCGTACGCATCCGTCAACTGAACCTGGCGGCGGCACAATGAGCAAGCAGCAAGCCGAACAGCGCACCGCCGTCATCATCGCCGCCCACGGCCGCCACTACCTGGCAGAGGCGGATGGCCAGAAGCTGCAATGCGTCACCCGCGGCAAAAAGACCAATGTGGCGGTGGGCGACATCGTCCACATCACCATGACCTCGCCCGACCAGGGCGTGATCGACAAGATCGCCGAGCGCAAGACGCTGCTGTACCGCTCGGACCAGTACAAGTCCAAGCTGCTGGCGGCCAACCTGACGCAGCTGTTCATCGTGGTCGCGACCGAACCTGGCTTCACCGACGACCTGGTGTCGCGCGCGCTGGTGGCGGCCGAGGCGGCCGGCATCAAGGCGCACCTGATCCTGAATAAAACCGACGTGGCCGACGCGCTGCCGCGCACCCGCGAACGCGTGGCGCCGTATGCCGCGCTGGGCTACCCGGTGCACGAGGTGTCGGCCACTGCCAGGCCGGACGAAGCCATCGCCACGCTGCAACCGCTGCTGGCCGGCCAGTCGTCGATCCTGATCGGCCAGTCCGGCATGGGCAAGTCCTCGCTGATCAACCTGCTGGTGCCGGAAGCCGATATCGCCGTGCGCGAGATTTCGGCAGCGCTCGACACCGGCAAGCACACCACCACCTTCACCCGGCTGTACACCCTGCCGGACCTGGGTCCGGACTCGGCGATCATCGATTCGCCGGGCTTCCAGGAATTTGGCCTCTACCATCTGAGCGAGGGCATGCTGGAGCGTGCTTTTGTAGAATTTGAGCCGTATCTCGGTCATTGCAAGTTCTACAACTGCCGGCACCTGATCGAACCGCAATGCGCGGTGCTGGCCGCCGTTGCGGAAGGCAAGATCGCCAAAATGCGTCACACGCTGTACGGCCAGCTGTTGCATGAGTCCTCACAGACCCTGTATTAAAACAAAGATTTTGTGTCTATAATGCCTTGGGGCAAGTACCTGGGGAATGCCGATGGACCTGTTTGCGCTGGACGACGCAGTAGCCGATTGGGAGGCCGCCCTGTCCTCCCTGCGTGGCGCTGCGCGTTTGCCGGCGCTCTTGCCGCTGGCCTGGCATCTGCGCCAGCGCGACACCCCGCGCGCACTGCGCCTGGCCGCCGAAGCGCAGGCGCTGATCCCCTCCGCCGCCCTGCCCAGCGATGACGCCGATGCGCTGAACGCACGGCTGCAGCTGATCCACGCCGAGGCCGCCTGGCTGTCCGGCCAACTGGCTGTCGCCGACGCGCAGGCGCAGCAAGCCGCCGACTGCTTTACCCGCTTGCAGCTTCATCTCGGCATCGCTGACGCCCACTGGCTGCGCGCCTGGGTGGCCATCGACAGTGGGGATCACGAACGTTCCGAAGCCGCGCTGGAACAGATGTCGGCCGCCGCCCGCAGCGCCGGCGACTTGCGACGCTGTGCCATCGCCGATGCGGTCAACGCCCGCTGGAGCGTGCTGCGCGACCTGCCAAGCACCCAGCAACGCTGGGCCGGCCGCTTCAGCCAAGACGACGAACATCTGCCCACCGTGGCCAGCTGGATTTACGACTATTACGGCCTGGCCGCCAGCCAGTCCAGCGACTTCGGCGCCGCCGCCGCGCACTATCTGCGCTGCTACGAGGCGGCGCAGGACAGCGGCCAGCTGCGCATGGCGATCACCGCCGCCATCAACATCGGCCTGAATTTCACCATTCTCAACGACCACCATGCGGCGCTGGAATGGCTGGAGAGCGCGCTCGACCTGGCCCGCCCGACAGGCTGGCCGCGCAGCATCGGCGCCTGCCTGATGCACACCGCCGACACCATGCGCCGCCTGGGCCGGCTCGACGCTGCCGGCGAGCTGCTGCGCGAAGCGGTGCAGATACTGGCGCCGCTGTCGGCCGCGCGGCCATACGCGATCGCGCTGCACTACCTGGGCGACCTGGCGCTGGACCAGGGCGACTACCCGGCCGCGCTGGACACTTTCCGCCAGCTGGAGGCGCGCGCCCACGCGCTGCACCACGCCGACTTCCTCAGTATCTCGCGGCGCGGCCAGGCGCACGCGCTGTGCTTCCTCGACCGGCCGCAGGAAGCGCAAGCGGCCGCCGCGCGCGCCGCCGAGCTGGCGCGCGAACAGGCCAACAACTACAACCAGGTGGCGGCGCTGCGGGTGATGTCGCTGATCCACATGCGCCATAAGCTGCCGGCGCCGGCCGGCATGACCGAGCCGAACGCCACGCTGCACTTCCTGCATCAGGCGCTGCTGGTGGCCGGGCATATCAACGGCTACACGCTGCCGGCCGACCTGCACGAAACGCTGGCGCGCGAATACGCGCAGATCGGCGACTACCAGCAGGCTTACGCCTCGGCGCAGCTGGCGGCCGCCGCGCGCGCCAAAACGCATAGCCAGGATGCCACCAACCGCGCGGTCGCCATGCAGGTGCGCCACCAGACCGAGAACGCGCGCGCCGAAGGCTTCCATCACCGCGAGCTGGCGGCCGCCGAAGCGCGCCGCGTGCAGCTGCTACAGCAGACCAGCGCCATGCTGGAACGCCTGTCGGCGATCGGCCAGGAAATCACCACCCACCTCGACGCCGGCGCCGTGTTCAAGGCGCTGGACCGCCATGTGCAGGCGCTGCTGCCGGCCGACACGCTGGCGGTGTATATGTGCGATCCGGGCTGCGACACCATCAGCCGCGTGTTCGGCATGGAGAACGGCCGGCCGCTGTCCGGCAATACCATCCAGATCGACAATCCGCGTGCCAACGCCGCGCGCAGCCTGCGCGAGCGCGCCGAGATTTATATCGCCGAAGCCGGTCCGGACGATATCTTCCTGGCGCCCGGTACCCAGCTGATGGCCAGCGCGCTGTACGTGCCGCTGCTGGTCGGCGAACGGGTGCTGGGCGTGATGACGGTGCAGTCGATCGAGATCGACGCCTACGGCGAGCGCGAACGGCTGATCTTCCGCACGCTGTGCGCCTATGGCGCGATCGCGCTGGACAACGCCGAAGCCTATCGCCAGCTGAAGGATGCGCAGACCCAGCTGGTGTCGCAGGAAAAGCTGGCGGCACTGGGCGCGCTGATGGCCGGCGTGGCGCATGAGCTGAATACGCCGATCGGCAACAGCCTGCTGATCGCCAGCACGCTGTCGCAAAAGACCGAGGAAATGGAAGCGCAGATCAACGGCGCCGGTCTGAAACGCTCGGCGCTGCTGGCCTATCTGGACGATGCGCGCAAGGCGCACGAGCTGGTGATGCGCGGGCTGACCAGCGCCGCCAACCTGGTCAACAGCTTCAAGCAGGTGGCGGTCGACCGCACCACCGAGCAGCGGCGCGAATTCAATCTGGCGCAGGTGTCGCAGGAAGTGATCGCCACCATGATGAACCGCATCCGTGCCGCCAGCCACCGGATCGAAGTCGAGGTGCCGGAGACGATCATGCTGGACAGCTATCCCGGCCCCTATGGCCAGGTGATCGCCAATTTCATCAACAACGCGCTGCTGCACGCCTTTGGCGGCAAAGATGGCAACAGTGGCAACAATGGCAGCAGTGGCGGCAGCATGTGGCTGCGCGCCCACGCACCGGTGGACGGGCGCGTGCAGCTGAGTTTCCGCGACAACGGCAGCGGCATCGCGCCCGAGCACATGTCGCGCATCTTCGATCCTTTCTTCACCACCAAGCTCGGACAGGGCGGCAGCGGGCTGGGACTGTCGATTAGCTACAACATTGTCACTTCGCTCATGGGCGGCCAGATTTCCGTACACAGCGCGCGCGATGGCACCACGTTTACACTGGATCTGCCGCTGACCGCGCCGGAGCAGCAGCAATCGGCTACTACCCAGATCTATCACTGAGCCGCACAGGATAATCTGCGGTAATTAGCCCTCCCCGCCGAATTGCCTTTATAATTGATCGGCTAAGCCGTAGCCATCTGTCAGTTGTCATTATGCCTATCCAAAAACCGATCAAGCATTATCTGCAGTTTTCCGACCTCACACTGGAAGAGTATGAGTACGTCATCGAGCGCGCGCATATCATCAAGCGCAAGTTCAAGAACTACGAAATCTATCACCCGATGATCGACCGCACGCTGGTCATGGTGTTCGATAAAAATTCCACCCGTACCCGCCTCTCCTTCGAGGCCGGCATGCACCAGCTGGGCGGCGCCGCCATCTATCTGAACACCCGCGATTCCCAGCTGGGCCGTGGCGAGCCGGTGGAAGACGCCGGCCAGGTCATGTCGCGCATGTGCGACATCATCATGGTGCGCACCTTCGGCCAGGACATCATCGAGCGTTTCGCCGCCAATTCGCGCGTGCCGGTGATTAACGGCCTGACCAACGAACACCACCCATGCCAGGTAGCCGCTGACATCTTCACCTATATCGAACATCGCGGTTCGATCAAGGGCAAGATCGTGGCCTGGGTTGGCGACGCCAACAACATGCTGTATTCGTGGCTGCAGGCAGCTGAAATCTTCGGCTTCCACGTCAACGTATCGACCCCGCACGGCTACGAGATGGACATGTCGCTGGTCTCCACCGACCGCTACACCTTCTTCAAAAATCCGTCCGACGCCTGCGAAGGCGCACATCTGGTCAACACCGACGTGTGGACCAGCATGGGCTACGAAGAAGAAAACGCCGCCCGCCTGAAAGCCTTCGACGGCTGGATCGTCGACAGCGCCAAGATGGCGCGCGCCGCACCGGATGCGCTGTTCATGCACTGCCTGCCCGCCCACCGTGGCGAGGAAGTCGCGGCCGACGTCATCGACGGCCCGCAATCGGTGGTGTGGGACGAGGCGGAAAACCGCCTGCACATTCAAAAGGCGCTGATCGAGTACCTGCTGCTCGGCCGCCTGGAAAACAACTAATTACTAACTGGGATCAACCATGAGCGACATTAAAAAAGTAGTCCTCGCCTACTCGGGCGGCCTCGACACCTCCGTCATCCTGAAATGGCTGCAGGATAACTACCAATGCGAAATCGTCACCTTCACCGCCGACCTGGGCCAGGGCGAAGAGCTGGAACCGGCACGCGCCAAGGCGCTCAAGTTCGGCATCAAGCCTGAGAACATCTACATCGACGACGTGCGCGAAGAATTCGTGCGCGACTTCGTGTTCCCGATGTTCCGCGCCAACACCGTGTACGAAGGCGAATACCTGCTGGGCACCTCGATCGCCCGTCCGCTGATCGCCAAGCGCCTGATCGAGATCGCCAACGAAACCGGCGCCGACGCCATCTCGCACGGCGCCACCGGCAAGGGCAACGACCAGGTACGCTTCGAACTGGGCGCCTACGCGCTGAAGCCTGGCGTCAAAGTAATCGCGCCATGGCGTGAATGGGACCTGCTGTCGCGCGAAAAACTGCTGAAGTACGCGGAAGACGCGGGCATCGCCATCGACATGAAACACAAGAACGGCGGCGCGCCATACTCGATGGACGCCAACCTGCTGCACATCTCCTTCGAAGGCCGCCACCTGGAAAATCCAAGCGCCGAAGCCGAAGAATCGATGTGGCGCTGGACCGTCAGCCCTGAACAGGCGCCGAACGAAGCCGAATACATCGACCTGGAATACGAAAAAGGCGACATCGTCGCCATCAACGGCGTGCGCATGTCGCCAGCCACCGTGCTGACCGAACTGAATCGCCTCGGCGGCAAGCACGGCATCGGCCGCCTGGACCTGGTGGAAAACCGCTACGTCGGCATGAAGTCGCGCGGCTGCTACGAAACCCCTGGCGGCACCATCATGCTGAAAGGCCACCGCGCCATCGAGTCGATCACGCTGGACCGCGAAGTGGCCCACCTGAAGGACGACCTGATGCCACGCTACGCTTCGCTGATCTACAACGGCTACTGGTGGGCACCGGAGCGCGTTGCGCTGCAAACCCTGATCGACCACACCCAATCCACCGTCAACGGCTGGGTTCGACTCAAGCTGTACAAGGGCAATGTGATCGTGGTGTCGCGCGATTCGAAGACCGACTCGCTGTTTGATATGAACATCGCCACCTTCGACGAAGACGGCGGCGCCTACAACCAGGCCGACGCCGGCGGCTTCATCAAGCTGAACGCGCTGCGCATGCGCATCGCCGCCAACGCACGGCTGAAGCGCGGCCAATAAGCCCGCGCTGTTGCGGGATCAGGAATGGCCGCTCGCTGAGCGGCCATTTTTTTGATACATTGACTCCACGTCCTGATCGAGAGTGGAGCACCCATGCTGAAAGACCTCAGTATCAAGAAAAAACTCGCCAGCGGATTCGGCGCCATTGTCGCTATCATCGTGATCCTGCTGGCCATGGCCTACACCAATTTCACCAGGCTGTCGGCGGCCAGCGGCTGGGACATGCACACCATGCAGGTGCTGCTGGAAGCCAACCAGATCGAAACCGCGATCGTGCAGATCCAGAGTTCCACGCGCGGCTACCTGCTGACCGGCGACGCCAGCGCAGCGCAGCGCATCCGCGCCGAAGAAGCGGTGCTGATGCGCCATCAGGCGGAAGTCGCCAAGCTCACCGCCGATAATCCCGCCCAGCAGGCGCGCCAGCAAAAGCTGACCGCCTTCCTCGACGACTGGCTGAAGACCGTCATCAACCCGCAGCTGGACCAGCGCAGCGCCGTCACGCCGGCGGATATGGCCGACGAGGTGCAGGCCGGCGGCCGCGCCATGGCCGAGGCGCGCGCCATGATCAAGGAGATCACCGACGAGGAACGCCGCCTGCTGGCCGAGCGCACCAAGACCACCAGCGGCCTGGCTGAATCGATGATGCTGCTGCTGGTGCTGGGCGGCGCGGTGTGCACGGTGCTGGCGCTGATCATCGGCGCGTTGCTGCTGCAGGCCCTGGGTGGACCGATCAGCCGCCTGGCTGCGGTAGTGGAACGCATCGCGCGCGGCGAACAGGATGCGCGCGTGGAAGTCACCTCGCGTGATGAACTGGGCCAGATGTCGAACGGCTTCAACCAGATGGCGCAAGCCATACAGGACAGCCTGCAGAAAGAACTGGCTGCCTCCGAGGTGCTCAAATCCAAGGTCGATTCGCTGCTGACGGTGGTGTCCAGGGCCGCCGCCGGCGACCTGACCGGCAAGATCACGGTCCAGGGCGACGACGCCATCGGCCAGCTGGCCGATGGGCTGGACCGCATGTTCGAGAATCTGCGCGCGCTGATCAACGAGGTGCAGAAGGCCGGCATTCAGGTCACCACCTCGGCCACCGAAATCGCCGCCTCGGCCAAGCAGCAGGAAGCCACCGGCGTCGAACATGCGCAGACCAGCGTCGAAATCCTCAGCACCACCAAGGAAATCTCGGCCAATATCGCGGAGCTGGTCAAGACCATGGAGGACGCCACCAGCGTGGCCGACTACACCACCCACGCCACCGCCGACGCCCAGGGCAATCTGCGGCGCATGGACGGCACCATGCAGACCATGGTCACCGCGACCGACTCGATCAACGCCAAATTGGCGGCGCTATCGGAAAAAGCTAGCAATATCAACAGCGTTCTGATTACAATCACCAAAGTGGCCGACCAGACCAATATCTTGTCGCTGAACGCCGCCATCGAGGCCGAGAAGGCTGGCGAGGCGGGACGCGGATTTTCCGTCGTCGCCACGGAAATCCGCAGGCTGGCAGACCAAACCTCCGTCTCCACCTGGGACATCGAACAGATGCTCAAGGAAATGCAGTCCGCCGTCTCCGCCAGCGTGATGGGCATGGACAAATTCTCCGAAGAGATACGCCGCAGCGTCGGCGAAGTGCGCCAGGTGACCAATCAACTGTCCGGCGTAATGGACCAGGTACAAAAACTGGCTCCCCAATTCGACCTGGTATTACAGGGCATGCAGTCCCAAGCCGTCGGCGCTGCCCAGATCAACGAAACCATGACGCAGTTGAATGACGCCACCCAGCAAACCGTGGAATCGCTGAAATCGACCAGCGAGGCGGTCCACCAGCTGCAATATGCGGCCGGCGGACTGCAGAGCAGCGTCGCCACCTTTTCGGTAGCGGCCTGATAACACCATAAATATGGCCGGTATGGGACAATGCCAGTTGCAATCTGGTACCCGCCAGCCCTGGAGAGAAAATGTTTAAAGACTTGAGCATCAAGAACAAGCTGTACCTCGGTTTCAGCGCCATCCTGGCCATCATCCTGGTGTTGCTGTCGATCGCCTACAACCGCTTCAGCAGCCTGTCGGAAGCGAATGCCTGGGATCGCCACACCATGGACGTGATCCAGGCCATCGACGTGCTGCGCAACGACCTGCTGCAAGTCCAGGTGGAAGCGCGCGGTTACTATCTGACCGGTTCGCAGCAGCGCCTGGAGCGCACCTACAAAGAACGCAACGATCTGCCGGCTTCCATCGCCGAACTGCAAAAACTCACCGCCGACAATCCGGCGCAGGTAACGCGCTTCAAGAAACTGGAAGACATGATCAAGGTGTGGAGCCTTGAAGTGATTGAATCGCAGATCAAGATGCGCCAGGAACTGGGCGACAAGCCCGGCGCCGCCGATGCCATGGGCCGCACGCCGCAACTGGCCAGCACCAACAACTCCGCCATCGGCGAGATTTACAAGTACATGAACGACGCCGCAGCTGAAGAAAAACGCTTGCTGGTCGAGCGCTCCACCGCGTCGGAACGGCTGCAGGAAAGCATGCGCATGATCCTGTCCGGCGGTGGCCTGGTGTGCGTGGTGCTGTCGCTGGGCATCGCCTGGCTGCTGGTGCGCGCGCTGCTGGCGCCATTGAACAATCTGACCCAGGCCGTTGGCCGCATCGCCGCTGGCGACAAATCGGCGCGCGCCGACGTGCTGTCGGGCGATGAACTGGGCGACGTCAGCAAGGAATTCAACCGCATGGCGCAGTCCATCCAGGACAGCCAGGCCAATGAGCTGGCCGCCACCAACCTGCTGCGCGCCAAGGTCGATTCGCTGCTGGGCGTGGTCTCGAAAGCGGCTTCGGGCGACCTGACCGGCAAGATCGAGGTACAAGGCGACGACGCCATCGGCAAGCTGGCGCAAGGCCTGGACCGCATGTTCGACAATCTGCGCGGGCTGCTGAACAATGTGCAGAAGGCCGGCATCCAGGTCACTACCTCGGCCACCGAAATCGCCGCCTCGGCCAAGCAGCAGGAAGCCACCGGCATCGAGCAGGCGCAGACCAGCATCGAGATCCTCAGCACCACCAAGGAAATCTCGGCCAACACCTCGCAGCTGCTGAAGACCATGGAAGAAGCCACCTCGGTGGCCGACTACACCACCAGCGCCACCGCCGACGCACAGAACAATCTGCGCCGCATGGACGGCACCATGCAGCACATGGTCGCGGCAACCGATTCGATCAACGCCAAGCTGGCGGCGCTGTCGGAGAAGGCGTCGAACATCAACAGCGTGCTGATCACCATCACCAAGGTGGCCGACCAGACCAACATCCTGTCGCTGAACGCCGCCATCGAAGCCGAGAAAGCCGGCGAAGCGGGCCGCGGCTTCTCGGTGGTGGCCACCGAAATCCGCCGCCTGGCCGACCAGACCTCGGTATCCACCTGGGACATCGAACAGATGCTGAAGGAGATGCAGTCGGCGGTATCGGCCAGCGTGATGGGCATGGACAAATTCTCCGAAGAGATACGCCGCAGCGTGGGCGAAGTACGCCAGGTCACCGACCAGTTGTCAGGCGTGATGGACCAGGTGCAGAAACTGGCGCCGCAGTTCGACGTGGTGCTGCAAGGGATGCAGTCGCAGGCAGTAGGCGCCGAGCAGATCACCGCCACCATGATGCAGCTGAACGACGCCACCCAGCAGACAGTCGAGTCGTTGAAGGCGACCAGCGAAGCGGTGCACCAGCTGCAATACGCGGCTGGCGATTTGCAGACCAGCGTCGCCAACTTCGCGGTGGCGGTGTAAGCGCCGCCGGAGCAGAGACGATGAAACTTCTTGTCTTCCACATCGGTGCCGACCGTTACGGCCTGCGCCTGCGCGATGTGGTGCGCGTGCTGCCGCTGATGGAACTCAAGCAGCTGCCGCTGGCGCCGGATAGCGTGGCGGGCCTGATGGACCTGCACGGCGTGTCGGTGCCGGTGATTGACCTGTGCCGCGCCGCCGGCCTGCCCAGCGCGCAGGAACACTACAACACCCGCATCATCGTCGCCGACTATGTCACGCCGCAAGGCGCGCACCACCAGCTGGGCTTGCGCGCGGAGCGGGTGCTGGGCGTGCAAGACGTGCGTGACAGCCAATTGGCCGACGGCGGCGTGCAGGCCGCCCCCTTCCTCGGCCAGGTTGCCAGCGATGCGCAAGGCATGCTGCAACTGGTAGAACTGGAACAGCTGCTGCCGGCCGGGCTGCGCGCGCTGCTGTTCCAGCATGGCGAGGCCGCCGCATGACGCCCGCCCAGTCTTTGTTGCGCGAGGCCACGGGCCTGAATCTGTCCAAAGCTATCGTGGACCGCGCCATCAAGAACCGCATGGCGCAAACCGCCGTCAGCAGCGCCGAAGCCTACCTGAAGCAGATGACGCCGGAAGAAATGACCGCGCTGGTGGAACTGGTGGTGGTGCCGGAGTCCTGGTTCTACCGCGATGCGCAGGCGTTTGCGGCAATGGCCGAGTTGCTGCGCGTGCGGCTGGCCGCCAATGGCGAGCGGCTGATGCGCATCCTGTCGATCCCCTGCGCCGGCGGCGAGGAACCGTACACCATCGCCATGGTGCTGACCGACGCCGGCATCCCGCCGGCGAACTTCATGGTCGACGCCTTCGATATCAGCCCGAGCTGCGTGGCGCGCGCCAAGAGCGGCATTTATGGCCGCAACGCCTTCCGCGCCCAAGACCTGGCCTTCCGCGACCTGCATTTCACCAGCGCCGGCGACGGCGATTACCGCATCAACGACGAGATCCGCCAGCAGGTGCGCTTCAAGCAGGGCAATCTGCTGGAGTTCGACCTGACCGCGCGCGCTGGCCACTACGACGTGATCTTCTGCCGCAACCTGCTGATCTACTTCGACAAGCCAACCACCAAGGCCGCCATCGCCAAGCTGCGCGCGCTGCTGGCCGACGATGGCCAGCTGTTTGCCGGCTACGCCGAAGTGCCGTCGTTCTGCCAGCACGGCTTTACGCCACTGTCGTTCAACCAGGCTTTCGGGCTGTTGAAAGACGATGCCGTGGCGGCGCAAAAGCTCAAGCCGGTGCCGCCTGCACTCAAGCTGCCGCCCAAGCCGGCGCATGCGCCACGCGTCGCGGCCAAACCGCCGCCACCCGTCGCCGCGCGCCGCGCCACCGGTGCCCCCTCGCCACTCTCGGCATCAGCAGCCGTGTCGCCGCCCGCCGTCGCCGCCAACCTGCTGGCCGAAGCGCGCCGGCTGGCCGATCTGGGCGACATCAAGGCCGCCGAGAAGCACTGCCGCGATCACCTGGCCCAGCATCCGGAATCGGCCGAAGCGTATTTCATCCTCGGCCTGCTGAATGAGCTGACCAACAAGCCGAAAATGGCGGAAGACTACTGGAAGCGCTGCATCTACCTGCAGCCCGATCACTACGAAGCACTGTGCCACCTGGCGCTGCTGGCCGAAGCCAATGACGACGCCACCGGCGCCGCCGCGCTCAAGGCGCGCGCCGCGCGCATCTACAAACGCCAGCAGGCATCCTAAAGGCGAGCATCCATGACCGACACTACCCCTATCGCCGAGATCGCGCAACGCAACCTGCAACGGCCAGTCGGCGACGACTACAAAAAAGAATGGGCAGCGCACTTCCGCCAGGCCGCCGCCGGCGCCGAGCAGCAGGACGCATCCTGCCTGGTGTTCCGCATCGGCCGCGAATGGCTATCGCTGCCGACCCGCATGTTTGTCTCGGTGGCGCCGATCGCCACGCCGCACCGGCTGCCGCACCGCGCCTCGCGCGGCCTGAGCGGCATCGTCAATGTTGGCGGCACGCTGTATCCCTGCATGTCGCTGGCGAACCTGCTGGATATTGACGACAGCGAAGGCGAAGCCGCCACCGACCGCCACACCTTCGCGCGCCTGCTGCTGGCGCAATGGGAGGACCAGGCTTACGCGCTGCCGGTGGCCGACCTGCACGGCATCCTGCGCTACGCCAGCGGCAAGGTGCAGGCGCCGGCCGCCACTATCAACAAGGGCTTGTCCCGCTTCCTCACTGGCGTCATCACGCATGACGACATGCGCATCGGCGTGCTGGATGAGGCGCTGATCGGCTACCAACTCGCGAGAACCTTACGATGAGCGTGGATAACAACGGAGACCTGAGCCAGTTCTCCATGCTGGACCTGTTCCGCATGGAGGCCGACAGCCAGACGCAGATCCTCACCGACGGCCTGCTGGCCATGGAGCGCCTCAAGGATGACGCCAGCGCGGTGGAGTCGATGATGCGCGCCGCGCACTCGATCAAAGGCGCGGCCGCCATCGTCGGCCTGGAAGTAGTGGTGCAGCTGGCGCATGGCATGGAAGACGCCTTCATTGCCGCACAGAATGGCAAGCTGGCGCTGACGCCGAACCGCGTCGATGTGCTGCTGGCCGGGGTGGACCTGATCCTGCAACTGTCACGCTTGCAGGACAGCGAAGTGGCCAGCTGGCTGGCCGCCAACGGCGATCAGATCAAGCGCACCATGGATTCGATCTCCACCATCGCCTTCCTGCCGGAGCCGATTGAGCTGGCGCCACCGCCACCCGCACCGTTCGTTGCCCAGCCCGCAGCCACCGCTCCCACGACTGCGCCGCCAGCCGTCGAAGACGCCCAGGAACGCCGTGCACCGGCACCAATGAAGCATGCGCAAAACTTCGACAAGCTACTGTCGCTGGCCAGCGAGTCGCGCATCAATGCCCACCAGATGCACCCTTTCGTGCAGAACCTGCAACGCTTCAAGCGCAACCAGAGCAGCTTGTTCTCGCTGATTGAGCAACTGCACGAAGCCATCTCCAACAGCAGCGACGCGGGCCTGAAAGAAAAGTCGCTGCTGGCGCTGCAAAAGACCCATCCGCTAAAACAGTTCGTGCTGGAGCACATCGCCGACATCGAAGCCTACGAACGACGCCTGCTGGGCGTCTCGCAAAGCATGGTGGACGAGGTGCTGACCATGCGCATGCGTCCTTTCCGCGATGGTGTGCAGCACTTCCCGCGCATGGTCCGCGACCTGTCGCGCAGCCTGGGCAAGGATGTGCAGTTGCAGATCATCGGCGAAGACACGCTGGTCGACCGCGACATCCTGGCCAAGATCGAAAGCCCGCTCAACCACATGCTGCGCAACGCCATCGACCACGGCATGGACAGCGCGGCCGAGCGCATCGCCGCTGGCAAGCCGGGGACCGGCACCATCGTCCTCGAAGCCAAGCACCGTGCAGGCATGCTGAGCATTGAAATCCGCGACGACGGCAAAGGCGTCAACCAGGAGAAAATCCGCGCCCGCGTGATCGAGCGCAAAATGGCGCCGGCGCAGATGGCGGCTTCGATGTCGCCAGCGGAACTGATGGAATTCCTGTTCCTGCCGGCGTTCAGCCTCAAAGAACAAATCACCGAGATTTCCGGCCGTGGCGTCGGCCTCGACATCGTCCACGAAACCATCCGCTCGCAGAACGGCACGGTGCGCATCGAGTCCGAACTGGGTGTCGGCTTCCACACCTTCATCACCCTGCCGCTGACGCAATCGATCGTGCGCGCGCTGGTGGTGGACGTCAAGGGCGAAGCCTATGCCGTGCCGATCGTGCAGGTGGAACGCGTGCTGAAAGTGCCGCAAAGCGCCATCCACACGCTGGAAAACAAGCAGTTCTTCGACTTTGGCGGTGAGCATCTGGGCCTGGTCTCGGCCTCGCAGGTGCTGGAACTGGGCGACACCAATGCCGAAGGCACCGAGCTGTCGGTGGTGGTGATCGGCGCCGGCGCGCGCCGCTATGCGCTGGTGGTGGACGCGATACGCGGCGAGCAAAGCCTGGCGGTACAGGCCATCGATCCGATCTTCGGCAAGATGCGCGATATCTCCTCGGCCGCCCTGCTGGATAACGGCGAGCCGGTGCTGATCCTCGACGTGCCCGACCTGCTGCTATCGATCGACAAGCTGCTGCACGAAGGCGGCCTGCACCAGCTGGCCAAGTCCGACGCCGCCGAACGGCGCAAGACCAAGCGCATCCTGGTGGTTGATGATTCGCTGACGGTGCGCGAAATGGAACGCAAGCTGCTGCTGAGCCGGGGCTTCCTGGTGGACATCGCCATCGACGGTATCGACGGCTGGAATGTGGTGCGCAGCGGCGACTACGACCTGGTGATCACCGACGTCGATATGCCGCGCATGGACGGCATCGAATTAGTAACCTTGATCAAGAAAGATATACATCTTCACAAGCTTCCAGTCATGATAGTCTCTTACAAAGATCGCCCCGAAGACCGCGCCCGCGGCCTGTCGGCAGGCGCCGACTACTATCTGACCAAAGGCAGCTTCCACGACGAGACGCTGCTCGACGCAGTCAGTGATTTGATTGGGGACGCCCGTAGATGAAGATCGCCATCGCCAACGATGTCGCCATGGCAGCCGAAGCCTTGCGGCGCGTGGTCGCCAGCACCGCCGAACACCAGGTGCTGTGGATCGCCCGCACTGGCGCCGAGGCGGTGCGCATGTGCGCCGACAACCGCCCCGACCTGATCCTGATGGACCTGAACATGCCGGAGCTGGATGGCGTTGAAGCCACCCGGCAAATCATGGAACAAAGCCCGTGCGCCATCCTGGTGGTCACCGGCCGCCCGCAGGACAACGTCAACCAGGTATTCCGCGCGCTGGGCGCCGGCGCGCTGGACGTGACCGCGACGCCGGTGCTGCAAGGCCAGCCGGGCGGCGACGCCGAGCTGCTGGCCAAGATCCGCACCATGGACAAGCTGATACGCCACAGCGGCGGCAACCAGGCCCTGCTGCCGCGCAGCGCGGCCAATGGCAGCAGCAGCACGGCGCCGCAGGTGGAAACCGAAAAAGTCACGACACTGCTGGCAATCGGCGCCTCGACCGGCGGCCCGGTGGCCGTCTCCAAGCTGCTGGCCGGCTGGAAGGCGCCGCGCGGCTGCGCCATCGTGGTGGTGCAGCACATCGACCAGCACTTCGCCGACAACTTCGCCCGCTGGCTGGGCGAACAGCTGGACATGCCGGTGCGCGCCGCCGAGGAAGGCGACGAACTGGTGGCAGGCACGGTGCTGATCGCCAAGAGCAACGATCACCTGACGCTGGATCAAAACCTTCGCTTGCGTTACGATATCCACCCAAAGGACTATGCTTACCGGCCGTCGGTGGACGTATTCTTTCACTGCGTGGCACAGCACTGGAAAAGCGATGCCACCGGCGTGCTGTTGACCGGCATGGGCCGCGATGGCGCCGAGGGACTGCTGGCGATGCGCAAGGCCGGCCACACCACCATCGCCCAGGACCAGGCCAGCAGCGCCGTGTACGGCATGCCGCGCGCGGCGGCCGAGCTGGACGCGGCGCAGATGATTTTACCGCTGGCGAAGATCGGGCCAGTCTTGCGCAGCACCCTTGGTGGCCGTAGCCAATAACACTAAAGAGAATCCGATGTCCGAAGCATTAGTCAACGCAGCAGATCAAGAACCGGTCCTCCCCACATTTAAAGTGCGCGTGCTGCTGGTCGACGACCAGCTGATCATCGTCGAAGCGGTGCGCCGCATGCTGAGCGACCAGCCGGATATCGAATTCCATTACGTGACCGACGCCACCAAGTCGCTTGAGACGGCACTGCAATTGCAGCCGACGGTGATCCTGCAGGACCTGGTGATGCCGACCATCGACGGCTTCGGCCAGATCGCCCAGTACCGCGCCGAAGAAGGCTTGCGCCATGTGCCGGTGATCGTGCTGTCGGCCAAGGAAGATCCTAAACTCAAGGCGCACAGCTTCGCCACCGGTGCCAACGATTACATGGTCAAGCTGCCGGACAAGCTGGAGCTGCTGGCGCGCGTGCGCTACCACTCCGGTGCCCACATCAGCCGCTTGCAGCGCGACCAGGCCTTCCGCTTCCTGCGCGAGAGCCAGAAACAGCTGGCCGACGCCAACATCGAATTGCAAAAGCTGGCGGCGCTGGACGGCCTGACCGGCATCGCCAACCGCCGCCGCTTCGACGACACCATGCGCATCGAGTGGCAGCGCGGCCAGCGCGACAAGAAGCCGCTGACGCTGCTGATGTGCGACGTCGACTTCTTCAAACTGTATAACGACAGCTTCGGCCACCTCGCCGGCGACTTGTGCCTGAAGAAGGTGGCGGCTGTCCTGACTGAACACCTCAAGCGCCCGGCCGACCTGGCCGCGCGCTACGGCGGCGAGGAATTCGCCATTATCCTGCCGGAGACACCGCTGACTGGAGCCATGATCGTGGCCGAGTCATGCCGCCGCCACCTGGAGCAGCTCGCGATTGAAAATCCGCAGGCGACCACCGAACTATCAAGCGTGACCATGTCGATCGGCGTGGCTAGCGTGGTGCCGTCGCTCGCATCCAGCGTCGAAGAGCTGATCCAGCAAGCCGACCGGGCCCTGTACGCCGCCAAGCGCGGTGGCCGCAATCGCGTAGCGAGCGCGGACGAGGCGCCCGGCCTTCCCCTATCGAACCAAGGAAATCCAGCAGCATGAGTGCTCAAATCGATCAAGTCAGCGTCGTCAAAAAATCCAATATCTACTTTGACGGCAAATGCGTGTCGCACACCATCACCCTGGCGGATGGCAGCAAGAAATCCGTCGGCGTCATCTTCCCTTCCAGCCTGACCTTCAACACCGGCGCGCCGGAAATCATGGAAATCGTCGGCGGCGTGTGCAAGGTGCGCCTGGACGGCGCCAGCGAATGGCAGACCTATGGCGCAGGCCAGGAATTCAAAGTAGCCGGCAACAGCAAGTTCGACATCGAAACGGTGGAAACCCTCGATTACGTTTGCCACTTCGGCTAAACTCAAAAGCAGACTATGTGTCTGCTTTTTTTACGACTATGAACATACCATCCCACAAGCTACTCGCCATCATCGAAGCGCAGGTCCACCTGGTAGGACTCGGCAATGACCTGAGCGCGGTGATGGACGCCGCTTCCGCCAAAGCGGTGGCGCTGACCGGCGCCGACGGCGCCGTGGTCGAACTGCTGGAAGACGACGCCATCGTCTACCGTTCCGCCAGCGGCATCGCCGAAGCGCAACTGGGCTTGCGCATGCCGGTGGCTAACAGCCTGTCCGGCCACGTGCTGACCAGCCGCGCCGCAGCGCTGTGCGGCGACAGTGAAATCGATGACCGCGTCAACCGCGACGCCTGCCGCAAGGTTGGTTTGCGGGCGATGGTGATCGTGCCGCTGATCGCCAGCGGCGAAGCGATCGCCGTGATGAAGCTGATATGGAAAGAACCGCGCGCATTCAACGAGAGCGAAGCGGAAATCGCGCAGCTGCTGGCCAATATGACCGCCATGCTGATGCAGCGCGCCACCCAGGAAGGCCCGAATGTGCTGCGCCAGCGCCTCACGCTGGACGAGGCCAGCGGCACCGCCAACCGCTCCTTCTTCTATGAGCAGCTGCAAGCCAGGCTGGCGGCGCAAGGCGGTAACGGGCAACTGGGCGTGGCGGTGGTGCGCATCAACGGCATCGCAAACCTGCCGGAGGCGCTGGCCGACATCTCGCGCCGCATTGAACGCGAATGCCGTCCGGGCGACCTGGTGGCGCGCATCGGCCACGATGAATTTGGCGTAATCCTGAACATGGCGTCGCGCCGTTCCATCGTCACCAGTCAGCTGCATCGTATCAGCCTGTCGGTGACCGGTGAACCGCTGCCCGGCATCAGCGACGGCGCACTGCGCAACGCCTGCCACACCGGCAGCTCACTCTATCCGGAAGACGCCCGCACCGCGATTGAACTGGTGCAGGCCGCCCGTCCTTAAATGAATACCGGCTCGGGTTCCAGCAGCACGCCATAGCGCGCCTGCACGTCGGCCTGAATTGCCTTGGCCAGCGCCACCACGTCAGCGCCGGTGGCGCCACCATTGTTGACCAGTACCAGCGCCTGTTTCGGATACACGCCAGCCGCGCCCAGGCTCTTGCCCTTCCAGCCGCATTGATCGATCAGCCAGCCGGCAGCCAGCTTCTCGCTGCCATCCGGCTGCGCGTGATGCACCAGATTCGGAAAGCGCTCCAGCAGCGCCGCGCATTGCGCGCCTGATACCAATGGATTCTTGAAGAAGCTGCCGGCGTTGCCGATCACCGCCGGATCGGGCAGCTTGCGGCGGCGGATGGCGATCACCGCATCGGCCACCTGGCGCGGCGTTGGCTTGGCCGGCATGCCGGGTTCCGCCGCCAGTTCGGCATAGCGCAGGTTTGGTTGCCACAGTTTGGGCAAGGCGAAGGTCACATCCAGGATGATCAGGTCACGGCCTTCGTGCTTGAACACGCTGTCGCGATAAGCGAAGCGGCACGCAGCGCCATCCATTACGCGCGTCTCGCCTGTGGCGGGGTCGAACACCGTCACGCTGTGAAACACGTCCTTGATTTCCAGTCCGTAGGCGCCGATATTCTGGATCGGCGCGGCGCCCACCGTGCCCGGTATCAGCGATAAATTTTCCAGTCCGCCGAGTCCCTGATCGACGGTCCACTGGACGAACGCGTGCCAGTTTTCACCCGCCGCAGCGCGCACAAATTGATGCTGTTCATTAGCGCCGACCAGCTCTTTTCCTTCCAGTCCGATGTGCAAGACCAGGCCATCAAAATCGCCAGTTAACAGCACATTGCTGCCGCCGCCCAAAACCAGCTTCGGCAAAGTAGCCCAATTGCCATCAGCATAAACGCCGAGCAGTTGCTCTTTTTTTGTCACGCGCAGATACGTGCGCGCGGTCGCGGCTATGCCGAAAGTATTGAGTGCCTGGAGCGAAAATTGATGTAGGACAGGAATCGGGGATGACATGAGGGAAATAAACAATAAATTTGATCGATTATAGAGCCAAACAGGCAAAAAACCAGCGTCGATATGGCGGCGAATCGCAGGTTGTCCGTTAAAATGGCAGTCTTTGATGCAGCGAGATTCTGGTCGCCGCATGCCACACGAAAAAGGAAATAGTTATGCCGTCGTTTGATGTAGTTTTGGAAGCCGATATGATCGAAGTGAAGAATGCTGTCGAGCAATCTCAAAAAGAGATCGGCACGCGCTTTGACTTCAAGGGAACCGGCGCCGCCGTCGAACAGAAGGAACGTGAGCTGACCATCACCGGCGATTCCGATTTCCAGTTGCAGCAGGTACGCGACGTCCTGATCGGCAAGCTGGGCAAACGCAAGGTTGACGTGCGCTTCCTGGAAGATGGCGAAATCAAGAAAATCGGCGGCGACAAAGTACGCCAGGTCATCAAGGTCAAAAACGGCATCGAGGCTGACGACGCCAAGAAAATCGTCCGCATCATCAAGGACAGCAAGATGAAGGTGCAAGCGTCGATCCAGGGCGAATCCGTGCGCGTCACCGGCGCCAAGCGCGACGACCTGCAAGCGGCCATGGCGCTGCTGCGCAAGGACGCTACCGACCTGCCGCTGGAATTCAACAACTTCCGCGACTGATACTCGTCCGCAGCCCGCGCGCGGCCTGCCCCGCTGCAACCGCGCCGTCATCTAGCTGTAGTACACATGGAGTAGAATAAATCGGTGCTCCGATTATGCGTACTGCCGCGCGACCGCAATTAACCTCGGTAGTCTAAGGATAGCAATGAAACGTGTTGATGATTTCCGCCTGCGATTTGGCAATGAAGAATATGTGCCCATCATGATCGGCGGAATGGGTGTCGATATCTCGACCTCTGAACTGGCGCTGGAAGCAGCCCGCCTGGGCGGTATCGGCCACATCTCCGATGCGATGGTGGAAGACGTCTCGGACCGCAAGTTCGATACCAGCTTCGTCAAGGACAAGACCAAGCTGTACAAGCACAACATCAACAATATGGACAAGTCGATTGTCCAGTTCGACCTGGAGCGCCTGGCGGAAGCGCAGCGCCTGCACATCGGCGCCACCATGAAGGCCAAGCAGGGTCCCGGCCTGATCTTCGTCAACTGCATGGAAAAGCTGACCATGAACGGTCCGCGCGAAACCCTGCGCACCCGCCTGAACGCGGCGCTGGACGCCGGCATCGACGGTATCACGCTGTCGGCCGGCCTGCACTTCGGTTCGTTTGCGCTGATGGCCGATCACCCGCGCTTCCGTGAAGCCAAGCTCGGCATCATCGTCTCGTCGGTGCGCGCGCTGCAGATCTTCCTGCGCAAGAATGCCAAGCTGAACCGTCTGCCGGACTTCGTCATCGTCGAAGGCCCGCTGGCCGGCGGCCACCTCGGCTTTGGCCTGGAGGACTGGAAAGACTACGACCTGATGACCATCACCAAGGAGTTGCTGGCTTACTTCAAGCAAGAGAATCTGGACATTCCGCTGATCGCCGCCGGCGGCATCTTCACCGGTTCCGACGCGGTCAGCTTCCTGGAAGCCGGCGCGGCGGGCGTGCAGGTGGCAACCCGCTTCACCGTCACCAAGGAATGCGGCCTGCCGGACAAGGTCAAGCAGGAATACTTCAAGGCTTCGGAAGAAGACGTGATCGTCAACGGCGTGTCGCCGACCGGCTATCCGATGCGCATGCTGAAGAACACCCCGGCGATCGGCTCCGGCATCCGTCCGGGTTGCGAGTCGTATGGCTACCTGCTGGACGCCAGCGGCAACTGCGCTTACATCAACTCGTACAACCGCGAAGTCGAAGCGCATCCGGAACAGAAGAACGTGGTGGTGATGGACAAGACCTGCCTGTGTACCCACATGCGCAACTTCAACTGCTGGACTTGCGGCCACTACACCTACAAGCTGAAAGACACCTCGTTCAAGAAGCCGGATGGCGAGTACCAGGTCCTCAGTGCGGAGCACGTATTCAAGGACTACCAGTTCAGCACCGATAACCAGATCGCAATGCCTGAAAAAGAGTTCTGAGTTTAAAAAAGCGCCCAAGGGCGCTTTTTTTTATCAGCCATCCGCATTGATGCGGTGGATCAGCGCCCCCAATACCTCCTCGGCACGCTCGTTATCCACCTGGCAAGTGCCGGCATTCTCGTGCCCGCCGCCAGCATACTCCAGCATCAGCGCGCCGATATTGGTCTTCGAGCTACGGTTCAGGATCGATTTACCGGTGGCGAATACGGTGTTCTGGTTCTTCAGCCCCCACAGCACGTGGATCGAGATATTCGTCTGCGGGAATAGCGCGTAGACGATGAAGCGGTTGCCCGCAAAGATAATCTCCTCATCGCGCAAATCCAGCACCAGCAGGTTTTTATGCACGCTGGCGCAGCGGCGGATCTGCTCCTTGCACTTCTCGGCGTGCTCGAAGTACAGCTCCTTGCGTTCCTTCACGTCGGGCAATTCCATGATCTGTTCGATCGTGTGGTCCTTGCAGTAGTCGATCAGGTCCATCATCAGGTTGTAGTTCGAGATGCGGAACTCGCGGAAGCGGCCCAGGCCGGTACGCGCATCCATCAGGAAGTTCAGCAGGTCCCAGCCTTCAGGATTCAGCACTTCCTGCTCATTGAAGCGCGCAGCGTCGCCTTTGTCGACCGCCGCCATCATATCGTCCCACGCGGCCGGGAAAGCCTTCAGGCCGCCGTAATAGTCATACACCACGCGCGCGGCGGATGGCGCTTCCGGATGGATCACATGGTTCTTGCGCTCGCCGGTATTGCGGATGGTTTCCGACAAATGGTGGTCAAACGCCAGATGCGCGCCGGCCACATACGGCAGATTGGTGGTGATGTCACGATCAGTGATCGTGATCTTCCCGTCCTGCATATCCTTCGGGTGTACGAACAGGATCTCATCGATCATATTGAGGTGCTTAAGCAACACCGCGCACACCAGGCCGTCAAAATCACTACGGGTTACCAGACGAAATTTCGTTGCTTCAGACATGGATCGCACCTTTAGTAGGTTGAACAGAGCCGCCATCAGGCGATCACCCATCATACAGCCGGATGCGGTGTAAACGCAAAAAGGCCCGCTCAGATAACCTGGCGGGCCTTTTCTAAATAACTAGCTTGACGATAACCTACTTTCACACTGGTTGCAGCACTATCATCGGCGTAGAGTCGTTTCACGGTCCTGTTCGGGATGGGAAGGGGTGGGACCGACTTACTATGGTCATCAAGCTTTGAC
>NZ_JAHUWK010000015.1 GCF_019219065.1 Duganella sp. sic0402
GCTCGCGCACTTCCATCTCAACCAGTTCCAGCAGTTCTTCGTCGTCGACCAGGTCGCACTTGTTCAGGAACACAACGATGTATGGAACGCCAACCTGGCGGGCCAGCAGGATGTGTTCGCGGGTCTGTGGCATTGGGCCGTCAGCTGCGGAGCACACCAGGATCGCGCCGTCCATCTGCGCTGCGCCGGTAATCATGTTCTTGATGTAGTCGGCGTGGCCTGGGCAGTCAACGTGAGCGTAGTGGCGCGAAGCGGTTTCGTACTCAACGTGTGCGGTGTTGATGGTGATGCCGCGTGCTTTTTCTTCTGGAGCAGCGTCGATCTGGTCGTAAGCTTTCGCTTCGCCGCCGAATTTCTTCGACAGAACGGTTGCGATCGCAGCGGTCAGGGTGGTTTTGCCGTGGTCGACGTGACCGATGGTGCCTACGTTGACGTGCGGTTTAGTCCGCTCGAACTTTTCTTTTGCCATTTTGATTCTTCCTTAGAACAATGTTTTAAATATGCAGCCGGATGATCTACCCGGCTGCAAAAATACCAGATTACTTGGCTTTCGCGGTAACGATAGCGTCGATAACGTGCTTAGGCGCCTCGGAGTAGTGCTTGAACTCCATGGTGTAGGTTGCGCGACCTTGCGTTGCGGAACGCAGGGTGGTCGAGTAACCAAACATTTCCGACAGCGGTACTTCGGCTTTGATGATCTTGCCGCCGCCGCCTGGGATTTCGTCCATGCCCTGCACCATACCGCGGCGGGACGACAGGTCGCCCATCACGGTACCGGCGTAGTCTTCCGGCGTTTCCACTTCCACAGCCATCATTGGTTCCAGGATGACTGGGTTAGCGCGTTTGCACGCTTCTTTGAATGCCATCGAACCGGCCATGCGGAATGCATTTTCGTTCGAGTCAACATCGTGGTACGAACCGAAGGTCAGGGTGACTTTGACGTCAACCACTGGGTAGCCAGCCAGAACACCGGTGTTCAGGGTTTCGCGCACGCCTTTTTCAACCGCAGGGATGAATTCACGTGGAATCACACCGCCCTTGATCGCGTCGACGAACTCGAAGCCTTTACCTTGTTCCTGTGGTTCCAGGGTCACAACAGCGTGACCGTACTGACCACGACCGCCCGACTGCTTAACGAACTTGCCTTCCACATCGCTCACCGATTTGCGGACGGTTTCGCGGTAGGCAACCTGTGGTTTGCCCACGGTGGCTTCCACGCCGAATTCGCGCTTCATACGGTCAACGATAATTTCCAGGTGCAGCTCGCCCATACCACCGATGATGGTCTGGCCCGACTCTTCGTCGGTCTTCACGCGGAACGAAGGATCTTCCTGTGCCAGACGGTTCAGCGCCAGACCCATTTTTTCCTGGTCAGCCTTGGTTTTTGGTTCCACAGCCTGTTGAATCACTGGCTCTGGGAAGACCATTTTTTCCAGGGTGATGATCGATTGCGGATCGCACAGGGTTTCGCCGGTGGTCACGTCTTTCAGACCAACCGCAGCGGCGATGTCGCCGGCGCGCACTTCTTTGATCTCTTCGCGCTGGTTGGCGTGCATCTGCAGAATACGGCCCAGACGCTCTTTACGACCTTTAACCGAGTTGTACACGGTGTCACCAGCATTGATCACGCCCGAGTACACGCGGAAGAAGGCCAGCTGGCCAACGAACGGGTCGGTCATGATCTTGAATGCCAGCGCCGAGAATTTCTCTTCGTCCGATGCTTTACGGGTTGCTGGCTCTTCGTCTTCGTCAGTGCCTTTCACGTCGGCGATGTCGATCGGCGATGGCAGGTACTCGATGACCGCGTCCAGCATGGCCTGTACGCCCTTGTTCTTGAAAGCGGTGCCGCACAGCATAGGCACGATTTCCGAAGCGATGGTACGCTCGCGGATGGCTTTCTTGATCTCGGCTTCCGACAGATCGCCTTCTTCCAGGTACTTGTTCATCAGGTCTTCGTTCGCTTCAGCAGCGGCTTCAACCATCTTCTCGCGCCACTCAGCGGCCGAATCAGCCAGCTCAGCAGGGATATCGACGTAGTCGAATTTCATGCCTTGCGAAGCGTCGTCCCAGATGATCGCTTTCATCTTGACCAGGTCGATCACGCCTTTGAAGTTGTCTTCAGCGCCGATAGGGATCTGGATCAGGATCGGGTTGGCCTTCAGGCGTGCGCGCATTTGCTCGTACACTTTGAAGAAGTTCGCACCGGTACGGTCCATCTTGTTGACGAAGGCCAGACGTGGCACTTTGTACTTGTTAGCCTGACGCCATACGGTTTCCGACTGTGGCTGAACACCGCCCACTGCGCAGTAAACCATGCAAGCACCATCCAGCACGCGCATCGAACGTTCAACTTCAATGGTGAAGTCAACGTGGCCTGGGGTGTCGATGATGTTGATGTGGTGTTCTGGGAAGTTGTTTGCCATGCCTTTCCAGAAGCAGGTGGTCGCAGCGGAGGTAATGGTAATACCGCGCTCTTGTTCCTGCTCCATCCAGTCCATGGTGGCGGCGCCATCGTGAACTTCACCGATCTTGTGGTTCACGCCCGTGTAGAACAGAACGCGCTCGGTAGTGGTGGTCTTACCTGCATCGATGTGAGCGGAGATACCGATATTGCGGTAGCGCTCGATGGGGGTCTTGCGGGCCATAATTAATCCTAAATCGTTTAATGGACAAAACCGAGCGCCATTTTTTGTACAAAAAATGAGCCCGGCCTCGAACAACGGATAACAGCCAGCAGCAGCTGGCCGATTTTATTAGAAGCGGAAGTGCGAGAACGCTTTGTTCGCTTCAGCCATGCGGTGAACTTCATCACGCTTTTTCATCGCACCGCCACGGCCTTCAGCCGCTTCCAGCAGTTCGCCTGCCAGACGTTGTGGCATGGATTTTTCGCTGCGCTTGTTAGCAGCTTCACGCAGCCAACGCATCGACAGCGCCATACGACGCACTGGGCGGACTTCAACCGGCACCTGGTAGTTTGCACCACCAACGCGACGGGATTTCACTTCAACCAGCGGCTTGGCGTTGTTCAGCGCGGTGGCGAACACTTCCAGCGGGTCTTTACCGGACTTTTGGGTGATGTGCTCGAAGGCACCGTAGATGATGTTTTCTGCGACCGATTTTTTACCGGACAGCATCAGAACGTTCACGAATTTGGCGACATCGGTGTTGCCGAATTTTGGATCCGGCAGGATCTCGCGCTTGGGTACTTCACGACGACGTGGCATGTCATTTCCTTTTATCTTCAGTTGAGTGCCTTGCGGTCACTCGCGGCGGCCATCATAGCCATCCACTTACTCGGTCTCGCGACCGGCTCAACTCAATTAATGTAAATTACTTCTTAGCTTGCTTGGCGCGCTTGGCACCGTATTTCGAGCGAGCTTGTTTACGGTCTTTAACGCCCTGGGTATCCAGTGCACCGCGAACCATGTGGTAACGCACACCTGGCAAGTCTTTTACACGACCGCCGCGCAGCAGAACAACGCTGTGTTCCTGCAGGTTGTGGCCTTCACCGCCGATGTACGAAATAACTTCGAAACCGTTGGTCAGACGCACTTTGGCAACTTTACGCAGTGCCGAGTTAGGCTTCTTAGGAGTGGTGGTGTACACACGGGTGCACACGCCACGTTTTTGCGGGCTGTTTTCCAGCGCCGGCGATTTGCTCTTCACGACCAGTTTGGTACGTGGTTGGCGAATCAGTTGATTGATGGTTGGCATCGTTCTAAACCCAACTAAATAACAACGTTAACAACCCGGTCATAATGCCGGGGACAAAAACCTTCTCTCGATCTATTGGGCCTTCGGAGGCGCAAACAGCCACTCTCATGGAGCAGCCAGATTCAACGTATACGATGTGCAGAATAAATTGAGAACTCGCGAGTATAGACCTGAAGCATGGCTCAGTCAATCAATTTCGCGGCGCCATGCGGCTTCCAGCAGGGAAGTCAGCACTAGCAGAAAGGTCGGGAAACGCTTGATAATAGCAAATAATTCCATTCCCGCCACTGCCTGATGCGATCCCTGCTGCGCCCCGCCCCCTTATTTGTGTTTGCCAGCTACCTGCTGCTGTCGCTGGTGCCCTGCGTACCGCTGTTGCTGGGAAAGCAAGTGCCGGATCTGGGCCATGTGCTGGCGGTCGAAGCGCTGCTGTGGCTGGCGGTGTGGAGCGTGTTTGGCCGTCCCGCCTGGTTTCACTGGCTGCTGCTGCCCGCCTTCCTGGCGCTGCCGACCGAGATTTACTTGTTTGTTTATTATGGCCAGGGCATTTCCACCCACCACCTGGGCATCATCGCTGAAACCAGCCCCAAGGAGGCGATGGAATTCCTCGGCAATAAAGTATGGCTGATGGCGGCCGTGCTGCTGGCCGTCATCGGCTGGTGGAGCGCGGTGCAGCTGGCGGCACAACGCAGCCCGCTGCTGCATTGGCGCGGCATGTCGCGCCGGGCCGCGCTATGCCTGCTGGCGCTGGTGACAGCGGTGGCGCTCTACGGCTGGGAATTCGGCGTGCAGGCCAAGCCGGCCAGCGCCAGCAAGCAGGCCAGCGCATCGGCCAGCACTGCCGCCGATGCGGAATACGCCGCCATCGCCGGCGCCGGTTACAGCGACTGGCACTTGGCCGCCCTGCCCTGGCGGCTGCGCTCGCCGCTGAGTTTTGGCGAACTGGCCTCGTCCTGGCCATTCGGACTGGCCGCGCGCGGCATCGACTTCTACAAGGAACGTGCCTACCTGGCCGACCTGGGCCGGCGCAGCAGCAGCTTCAGCTTCAAGGCGCATCAGCCGCAGCCCAACGACACGCCGGAAATCGTCATCATGGTGATCGGCGAATCGTCGCGCTACGACCGCTGGGGCATCAATGGCTACACGCGCGACACCACCCCGCTGCTGCGCCAGGAAAGCAACCTGGTCACGCTGCCGGATGTGATCACCGCCGTCTCGGCGACGCGGCTGTCGGTGCCGGTCATCATCTCGCGCAAGCCGGCCATGCAAAGCCTGAAGGAAGGCTTCTCTGAAAAATCCTTCATCACCGCCTACAAGGAAGCCGGCTTCAAGACCTTCTGGCTGTCGAACCAGATTTCCTTCGGCCAGTTCGACACGCCGGTGTCGGTGTTCGCCAAAGAGTCCGACGTGATCCAGTTCATGAATCTGGGCGGCTTCACCAATAATTCCAACTTCGACCAGATCCTGCTGGAACCGCTGCACCATGCGATCAACGACGCCGCGCCGAAGAAGCTGATCGTGCTGCACACGCTGGGCAACCACTGGAACTACAGCCAGCGCTATCCCAAGGATTTCGACCAATGGCAGCCGTCGCTGTTCGGCGTCGACAAGCCGGCCTACACCGACCTGAAGCTGAAGCCGCAGATCAACAACAGCTACGACAACTCGATCCTGTACACCGACTGGTTCCTGTCGCAGGTGATCGGCCAGCTGAAAGACACGCAGCAGCTGGCATCGATGGTGTATGTGGCCGACCACGGCCAGACACTGTATGACGGCAGCTGCAACCTGGCTTTCCATGGCCACAACACGCAAT
This sequence comes from Duganella sp. sic0402, assembly GCF_019219065.1. Taxonomy (GTDB): domain Bacteria; phylum Pseudomonadota; class Gammaproteobacteria; order Burkholderiales; family Burkholderiaceae_D; genus Rugamonas. The sequence goes on from NZ_JAHUWK010000015.1 coordinate 5,531, forward strand.
ACGAATTCCACGTGCCGGCCATCGTCTGGTACTCGGACGAATATCAGGCCCACTATCCGGACAAAATCCAGCAACTGCTGCGCCACCGCAAGGCCAAGCTGGCGACCGAGAATATCTTCCACACGCTGCTGGACCTGGGCAATATCCAATACAGCGATGAAAAACTGGAGTGGAGCTTCGTCAGTCCCCAATTCAAGCAGCACAAGCGCTATGTAGACAGCTACGGCTGGTCCAACTACGACAACGCCACGTTCAAGGGCGACTGCCGCGAAGTGATGGACAAGGGCAAACCACTCAAACAGGAGAAGTAATGGGCATCCGTATCGCGGCGGCGCAAGCGCCGTCAGTGGCTGGTGATATCGCCGCTAATCTGCAAACGCATCTGCGCTTCGTCGCTGCCGCGCGCGCCGAGGGCGTGCAGCTGCTGGTGTTTCCCGAGCTGTCGCTATGCGGCTACGAATTGCCCTTGCTGCGCCAATGCGCGCTGGCGCCGGACGATGCGCGCCTGCAAGCGCTGCGCGCTGCTGCGGCCGGCATGACGGTCATCGTCGGCGCGCCGGTCATCGACGCCGGCGCAGCGCAGCCCTGCATCGCCAGCATCACCCTGCACGCCGACGGCGCCACCACGGTCTATCGCAAGCAATACCTGCACGGCGGCGAAGAAGTGCATGCGCAGCCTGGCCCCGCTGGCGCCACCGCACATCCGCTGCACGGCCAGCGCTACGTGGAAGCCATTTGTGCCGACACCACGCACGCTGCGCACGCGGGCGCGGCCGCACTAGCCGGCGCCACGCTATACGTGGCTGGCGTGCTGATTTCGGAGGGGGGATATGCGACCGACGCCGCGCTGCTGCGCGGCTATGCGGAACAACATCAGATGGGGGTACTGCTGGCGAATCACGCCGCACCATCCGGCGGCTATATCAGCGCCGGCAAGAGCGCGTTCTGGGCGCCGGGCGGCGAACTGATCGTCCAGGCCGAAGCTGCGGGCAACTATCTGGTCATCGCCGGCAATGACAGCGGCTGGCAAGGCCGCGTCGTGCCGGTGGCGCTTGCTTAACGCAGCGCCAGCTGATTGCCAGCACGGCGTGCGGCGCCGCCAGTCACGGCGCTCTCGTTGATCCTGAACACGCTGACTGTCTGTTGCAGCTCGGCCGCCTGATCCTGCAGCGACTGGGTCGCGGCGGCGGCCTCTTCCACCAGCGCGGCATTCTGCTGGGTCACCTCGTCCATCTGCGCCACCGCCTGGTTGACCTGGTCGATGCCATCGCTCTGCTCGCGGCTGGCCACCGCGATCTCGCCCACAATCTGCGTCACCTGATGCACATTGCCGACCAGCGTGGTCATGGTGGTGCCGGCCTGCTCGACCAGATTGGTGCCCAATTGGATCTTCTGCACCGAATCATCAATCAGCACCTTGATTTCCTTGGCCGCCGCAGCCGAGCGCTGCGCCAGATTGCGCACCTCGGTCGCCACCACTGCGAAGCCGCGGCCCTGCTCGCCAGCGCGCGCTGCTTCCACCGCTGCATTCAGCGCCAGGATATTGGTCTGGAACGCGATGCCATCGATGACGCCGGTAATATCGACAATCTTGCGCGACGCGTCGTTGATGTCGTTCATGGTGGTCACCACCTGCTGCATCACTTCGCCGCCTTGCGCGGCCGTGGCCGACGCGCCTTCGACCAGCGAGCGCGCATGCTGGGCGTTCTCCGAGTTCTGCCGGACCGTGCTGGTCAGCTCCTCGATCGAGGCGGCGGTTTCTTCCAGCGAACTGGCCTGAGTTTCAGTCCGCGACGACAGCTCCATATTGCCGGCCGCCAGTTCCTGCGAACCGGTGTTGATCACGTCGGCGCCGTTGCGCACGCGCGACACGGTGGACAGCAAGTCGCGCTGCATGCGCTGAATCGCTTTCAGCAGGCGCTGGATTTCGTTGTCGCCGGATGCTTCGATATTGGCGGTCAGGTCGCCGCTGGCCACACGGTCCAGCTGCTCGACCGCGCCTTCGAGCGGACGCAGCACGGTGGAGCGCAGCATCAGGTGCGCACCGAACACCACCGCCAGCGCGATCAGCAGGCCCAGCGCCACCAGCCACATCACCACTGTGTATTCCTTGGCGCGGCTGTCGGCCAGTTCCTTGATCTGTTCATCGCCCAGCTTCTGGAATTTCTCCAGCAGTGACGAGAAGTTGGCGCCGACTGGCGTCAGCTCGCCGGAGTTGATCGCCGAGTAAGCTGCGGTATCGTCCTTGGCCAGCGCGGCCGAGGCGCGCTCCAGCACGGCGGACAGCTTGCGGCCGGAGTCCACCAGGTCTTTCTTCAGTTGCGTATCCTGGCCAGGGAAATCCGGCGCTTTTTCAAACTTGTCCAGAAAATCCAGCGTGCGCTGGTAGGACTTCTTGGCGCTGGTCAGTGCGGAATCGCGCGTGGCCTTGTCGTCGCCTTCCTTCAGTGCGGCATAGCCGCGCGTCATCGCGGAGCGGGTGCGGGTGGTGTCCTTGTAGGCGTCATTGATGGTGATCACCTGCGTCGAGATGGTGTGCACCACCGCGATCGATTGGTTGGACTGTTGCAAAGCAAAAATGCCCAAGCCTGCGCCGGCGAGCAACATTATCGTAAACAAAACAAGCACGCCTAATAAGCTGGCCCGTACCGTAACCTTATTCATCCCGCCTCCAAAAAATGACATTTCCGACTAGAAACACTATATCAAATTTTGAATTTTTATGAGCTGGAAGTTAACGTTAAGTATGCTTGTTTACCATCAGCCAGTAGACGATCAACAACGCGCCAAAGGCGGGGAAGCCGAGTACGGTCCAGATTTTTTCATAGCGCCAGTACCGCTCTGGCAAGGGCTGCTGTGTTTGCGCGGCCAGTGCGGCCATGTCGCGCATGCGCAGTTGCAGCCACACCACTGGCAGCCAGCAAGCGCCAGCCAAGGCGTACAGTGCGATCGACCAGACGATCCATGCCGAGCTGAATGGAAAGCCCGCGAGATGGATCATCCACAAGCCTGACAGCGGCTGGATGATGACCGACGGCGTGGTGAACCACCAGTCGGCGCGCGCCACCAGCCGCGACACCACGGCAATCGCCGCCACGTTGCGGGTGCGATTGGTGAAGAACATATAGAAGGCCGTTCCGAAGCCGGTGCCGAACATCGCTGTCGCAGACAGGATGTGCAGCCATTTGATCGCCAGGTAGTCCATTATTTACTCTCTCTCCACATCAAGAACATCAATGCCAGCAAGGGCAGGTTTTTACTCAGCGGACCGAACGGATGCAGCCAGAAGAATGGCAGACAGAGGCTCATGACCAGCGTGTAGCCGCCCACCAGCAGCAATTGCGCCGCCCATAGCCAGCGGCGCGGACGCAGCAACAGCAGCACGCCGATGGCCGCATCGGTGAGACTGGCCGCCAGCAGCATCGGTTCCTGCGCAATAGTGGGGATGCCGCAGGCAGCCAGCCACGCGCGGCTTTCCTCATGCGGCCAGCCGAACCAGGAGACAGCGGCGGTGATCAGCCACAGCGATGCCATCGCCAGCGTGATCAGCGTTGAGGCCCAGCCCCACACTGCGCCGATGCGCTGGGCCGGCTGCGCAAACTGCGACGGGTCGCGCAGCGGAGCGTCCAGCAGTGCCGCCGCAGCGTCTGCGCTGGCGGTGTTGCTGCCGTCGGCGCTCTGCTCCAGCATCAGCAGCGATTCCGGCGTCAGCGCGCTGGATGGGAACAGTGCGGCCACCCGTGCCACGATACGCGCGATGGGCATCGGCAGCGACATCACCAGCGCCGGCGCCGCCCCCATCCCTTTGCGCAAGTCATCCAGATACGCAGCCATGCTGCCGGCGCGCGGACCAACGGTGGCCAGTTCGCGCGGCGGCGCTTCCGCCGAAGTCACCAGCTTGACGATGATGGCCGCCAGGTCCTCAACGTGTATCGGCTGTACCTTGGCGCGATGCGCCATCGGCATCATCAGTACAGGCAGCGTGGCCAGCATGCGGAACATCTCGCTGCTGGCGCCATGCTCGCCATACACCAGCGACGGGCGGATCACCGTGGCCTGCAAGTCACGCGCCAGCAAATCCACTTCCGCCGCGCCTTTGCTGCGCCAATAACCCGTAGCAGCGTCCGGATGGCTGCCCAGCGCGGAGACCTGCACCACACGCCGCACACCGAGCTGTTCGCAAGCGGCGAACACGGCAACTGGCGCGGCGCGATGCAGGCGGTCGAAATCGCCAGCATCGGCTTCGCGGATGATGCCCACGCAATTGACCACCGCATCATAGCCTGGCAGCAGCGTCAGCCAATCCTGTTTGCTGGTCAGGCGGCCGACATCCGCTTCCAGCCAGTTCTGCTCGCCAACGGGACGGCGGCGGCTCAAGCCGGTCACCTCGCAGCCGGCCGTGCGCAGTGCCCGCACCGCATGGCTGCCGATCAAACCTGTCGCACCGAGTACCAGGACTTTCATCGCATCCTCCGTCAGTAATTTCTGTAAATACAGAAATATTTGGCTAAAAAATTTAATCGCTGCCCAACAGGCGCGCGACCTTGCCTCCCATTTTCAGGAAGCGCTGCATGGTGGCTGGCGGCAGGTGTTTGTAATCGTCGTAAGTGGTGGTCAGCATTTCCATAAACGCCAGCACTTGCTCCATTTTGACTTTGGTGGCGTGCTCCAGTTCCGGATCGCTTTCCGCCTCGACCGCGCAGGCGCGCAGTACGGTCAGGGTCGGATCGATTTCGCGCTTCTTGCGCTCCTCGACAATGACGCGGAAGATTTCCCATACGTCTTGCAGGGCGAGGAAGTGATCGCGGCGGTCGCCGGGCATGTGGGTGATGCGCACCAGGCCCCAGCTTTGCAGCTCTTTCACGCTGTTGCTGACGTTGGAGCGCGCCACCTCCAGCGTCTCGGCGATCTGCTCGGCGTTCAGCGGCTGGTTGGTCAGAAACAGCAAGGCGTGGATCTGCGCCACAGTCCGGTTCACCCCCCAGCGCGCGCCCATTTCGCCCCAGTGCAGGATGTATTTCTGGATGGTCGGTGAAAGTTTCATGATTTCTCTAATTTCTGTCGCTACAGAAATCATAGGATGCTTTTTCGGCAAAGTCAACGCTGGCGTCTGCGCTAGCGCAAAGGTGTAGGGTGATGATTCGATACGATGGAGAACGGCTGTGACTTCGGCCGTTTCTGCTACGATCAATTGGGGGAGGTATCATGACCATGCCTATCAAATTCGACACCCATGAGTATGTCCGTCAACTGACGGAAGCAGGCATCCCGGCCGATGAGGCAGAAGCGCACGCCAATGCACTCAGCCTGGCGATGGCCGAAGCCACCGTCACGCCCGGCGAACTACTGCTACTCAGAACAGACGTCCTCGCCCGTATCCAGATGCTGCGAACCGAAGTAGTGGGCGGCATCGACACGCTGCGAACTGAGGTGATGGGCGGTATCGATATGCTGCGAACTGAGGTGATGGGCGGTATCGATATGCTGCGAACTGAGGTGACGGGCGATATCAATATGCTGCGAACTGAACTGACCGGCCGCGTCGAAGTGCTGCGAACGGAAATGTCGAGCCGGGTCGAGACGTTGCGAACGGAACTGCTGGGCCGCATCGAGACGCTGCAGGCAAAATTCACGCCGCTTTATCTCATGGTTGGCCTGTCGCTTGCGCTACACGTCGTCACCCTCGTCAAGCTGTTTTACTGACACGCCACTCGGATGGGCCATATAGTTGCTCAGCCAGGCGTGGATGCGGTTAGCCTTGGCGGTGACGGCAGTCCCGAAGCCGCGCTCGCCCAGCAAGGCGATCCCATTGGTATCAGCCAGCAGGCCCGGCGCCAGCTGCCAGCGCCCGTCAACCCGGCTCACACACCACGGCTGCAGACGGTCCGATAGCAGCGCTGCCAGCACCAGATGGTGCGAAGCAACCAGCACACGTCCATGCCGCGTCAACTCATGCAGCACAGCCCCCGCCGCTGACACCGACTCCAGATAATTCGTGCCCCGGAAAATCTCATCGATGATGAAGATCGCCGGCTGCCGCTCCGCCAGCGCCAGCAATTCCTGCCCGCGCCGCAGCTCGGCCATGTAAAAACTCTCGCCGCTGGCCATCGCATCTTCGTTCTGCATGCTGCTGTACACCGGCAGCAGCGGCGTCACCGCGCGCGCCGCATAGCAAAAGCCGAACGCCCGCGCCGTGACCAGATTCAAGCCCACAGTCCGCAACAGCGTACTCTTGCCGATGCCATTCTGACCCGAGATGAACACGCCCTGCTGCACCATGCACAAGCTCAGCGGCGCGGCGCCATCCAGCAGCGGATGCAGCACATCCTCCAGCACCACCTCATCACCCTGCTCCGCCCAGCAATACACCGGTGCCGACGCCAGATGCCGTGCCAGCGCAATATCCGCTTCCACCGCCGCCACGCGCTCAAAGCTGGTGCGCAGCAAGCCCTGATGCTCTCGCACCACATCACGGCTGCGGAAGAAGTGACGCACATTTTGCAGGAACAGCCAGTCACCATACTCGCGCGCGCCCGGCAACACGGCAAACAGCGAGCGGTTCAGACGCCAATTCAGCCGGCCAGCCTGCGCCGCATCCGCGCGCAACGCCGCCAGCGCAGGATCATCAATCTGCCCCAGCTGCGTATGCGCACGCAGCAGCAACTGCGTGGTATGCAGGATGCGTTCCCACTCCTGCACCTGATCGTAATAACGCGCCTGAATCGCGCACAGCAGCGCGGCCAGCGCCACGGCGACGCCCCATAGCGGCAGCCAGCCGGTGAACAGCGCCGCCACCACCGACACCACTGTCACAATCGGCAGCCAGGCCAGCAAAGGCAGCCAGCGCGGTAACGACGGCAACGGCGATGCGCCAAACAAGGTCACGCTGATTTCACGGTCGGCTCGGCGCAGATCGGCGACCGCATTCTGCAAGCGCAGGCGCCGTGGTTCATCTTCCGCCAGCGCGCGCGCCAGCGGAGGCGGAGGCGCCCCGGACACCACCTGCAAGCGCCGGTGCAGCTCCTGCTGCCCGAGGATGCTGGTCTCGCGCGCCAGCAGCGCACTGTAGTCGGACAGCAGCAAGTCATTCCAGGTGTGGGTGTCCAGCAGGCTGTCAGTGCCGGACACAGTACGGTGATACAAGGCGACGTCGCTGGCGACGAAAGGATAGTCATTCATGCCCGCCATATGCCGTCGATTGACAAATTTTCAAGTCCAGCCGGACAAAGCGGACAAAACGGACGCTCGCGGACAGCGGACACACGCCAACAATCTTATAAAAATCAGCAACTTAGCAGGTGGCACATTTTCTGCATAAGCTTGCCCATCTACTCACAACCGAACCACCATGATACGCGACACCTCCAGTCAAGACGCCGTGATTACCGCCCCCAAAGGCCACCACGCCAAGCGCCGCATCATCCTCGCCGCCAGCGCGCTGGCGATCCTCGCCGCCGGCTGGTATCTCGTTCACACCTGGCGCGACAGCGACCACTCGGTCAACATCTCGCGCCTGCGCATCGCTGAAATCGGACGCGGCACGCTGATCCGCGACGCCGCCGTCAACGGCCGCATCGTCGCTGCCGTCAGCCCGACCTTGTACGCGCCCTCACTGGCCACCGTCACGCTGAAGGTCAACGCCGGCGACACCGTCAAACGAGGCGATGTGCTGGCAGTGCTGGAATCGCCCGACCTGTCGGATGCGCTGAAGAAGGAGCAAGCCGCCTACGCGCAGATCGAAGCCGACGTGGCGCGCCAGCGCATCCTGGCCCGCAAGCAGAAGCTGCTGGCGCAGCGCGACGCCGACACCGCCGAGATCGACCGCCTCTCGGCCCAGCGCACGCTGGAGCGCTACGACGCCGTCTCCAACGAGGGCATCATCGCCAAGATCGAATACCAGAAAGCCAAGGACGCGCTGAACTCCGCCGCCATCCGCGCCAAGCACGCCGAGCAGGCATCGACGCTGGAAAACGACAACGTCGCGCTGGAGCTGGAATCCAAGATCAAGCAGCTGGACCAGCAACGCAGCACGCTGTCCAACGCCCAGCGACGGGTTGACGAACTGACTGTGCGCGCGCCGGTCGACGGATTCATCGGCACGCTGTCGGTGACCAACCGCAGCGTGGTGCCGGCCAACACACCGCTGATGACGCTGGTCGACCTGTCGCGCCTTGAAGTGGAACTGGAAGTGCCGGAAACCTATGTCTCCGACCTTGGTATCGGCATGACCGCGGAAGTCAACTACGGCACCGGCACCACCAACGGCAAGCTGTCGGCGCTGCCACCGGAAGTGGTGAAGAACCAGGTGCTGGCGCGCGTGCGCTTCAATCAGCAGCCGGCCGGCCTGCGCCAGAACCAGCGTATCACCGCGCGCCTGCTGATCGACGAGAAGCCGAATGTGCTGATGGTGCAGCGCGGTCCCTTCGTCGAATCCGAAGGCGGCCGCTTCGTCTACCTGGTGCGCGATGGCCTGGCCATCCGCACCCCGGTCAAGCTGGGTGCCACCAGCGTGTCCGCCGTCGAGATTCTCGGCGGCCTGAAACAGGGCGACAAGATCGTCGTCGCAGGAACCGAAACCTTTGAGAACGCCGAACGCGTCTCGATCAACCAATAACATCCGAGAGGCCCTTATGCTGCGCATGAAAAACCTGAGCAAAGTGTATCGCACCCACATGATCGAAACCCACGCGCTGCGCGGTTTCGAAATCCACGTCAAGCAAGGCGAATTCGTCACCGTCACCGGTCCTTCCGGCTCCGGCAAGACCAGCTTCCTCAATATCGCCGGACTTCTGGAAGAATTCACCGACGGCGAATACGTGCTGGACGGCGTCAATGTCAAAGGCATGGACGACAACGCCCGCTCGCGCCTGCGCAATGAAAAGCTGGGCTTCATCTTCCAGGGCTTCAACCTGATTCCCGACCTGTCGCTGTTCGACAATGTCGATGTGCCGCTGCGCTATCGCGGCTTCAACGCCGCCGAACGCAAGGAGCGCATCGAAGACGCGCTGGCCAAGGTCGGCCTGGCTTCGCGCATGAAGCACTATCCAGCCGAGCTGTCGGGCGGCCAGCAGCAGCGGGTGGCGATCGCCCGTGCGCTGGCCGGTTCGCCCAAGCTGCTGCTGGCCGACGAACCGACCGGCAATCTGGATACGCAAATGGCGCGCGGTGTGATGGAGCTGCTGGAGGAAATCAACGCGGCCGGCACCACCATCCTGATGGTGACCCACGATCCGGAACTGGCGGTGCGCACCCAGCGCAATGTCCACATCATCGACGGCCAGGTGTCCGACCTGGTGCGCAAGTCGCCGTCGCTGAGCACTGTTGGCCACGTGGCGTAAGGAGCCGTTCATGTTCCAATACTATTTTCTGCTGGGACTGCGCAGCCTGCGCCGCAATCCGGCACTGACCGCGCTGATGGTGCTGACACTGGCCATTGGCGTGGCTGCCAGCGTTTCCACGCTGACCATCCTGCATGTGATGTCCGGCGATCCGATCCCAAACAAGAGCAACCGCCTGTTCGTACCGCAGATCGACAATGGCCCGCTGGACGGCTACAAGCCTGGCGATGAACCGAACGATAACCAGATGGGCTATCCGGACGCCATGAATCTGCTCGCCAGCAAGGCCGGCGAACGCCGCACCGCCATCTACGGCATCGGCCAGTCGATCGAGCCAGAGCGCAAGGACCTCGGCGCCTTCATGGCGCAAGGCCTGGCGGTGACGTCCGATTTCTTCAATATGTTCGATGTGCCCTTCCTGCACGGCAGCGGCTGGAATCCCGCCGACGACAAGACCGGCGCCGACGTGGTGGTGCTAAGCCGCGCGATGGCCGCCAAGCTGTATGGCGACGCCGACCCGATCGGCAAGCGCGTGACCATCGGCACCATCCAGTACCAGATCGTCGGCGTGCTGGATAAGTGGACCGTGGTGCCGCGCTTCCACCGCCTGATCGGCAACGAGGACGCGGCCTTTGTCGACGAGGACGAAATGTTCGTACCCTTCGCCAGCGCCATCCGGCACGAGTTCCAGCGCATGGGCAGCACCAGCTGCACTGGCGACGTTACGCCCGGCTTCAAGGGCTTTCTGGATTCTGAATGCACCTGGATACAGTTCTGGTTCGAGACGCGTACCGCCGCCGACCGCGCCGAGCTGCAAAGCTTCCTCGACAGCTACGCCATCGAACAGCGCAAGCTGGGCCGCCTGAAACGCGCCGCGCCGAATGTGCTGTACGACGTGCGCGAATGGCTGGACCACCTGAAAGTGGTCGGCAACGACAGCAAACTGTCGGCCTGGCTGGCGTTCGGCTTCCTGGTCCTGTGCCTGGTCAACACCATCGGTCTGCTGCTGGCCAAATTCTCGGTGCGCGCCGCCGAAGTCGGCATCCGCCGCGCGCTGGGCGCCTCGCGCCGCGAAATCTTCACCCAGTTCCTGATCGAGACCACGGTGGTCGGCCTGGTCGGCGGCATATTGGGCCTGCTACTGGCGTTTAGCGCGCTGGCACTGATCGCCATGCAATCGAAGGCGCTGACGGCGGTCGCGCATATGGACTGGATCATGCTGCTGACCACCTTCGCCATGGCGGTGCTGTCGGCGGTGCTGGCCGGCCTGCTGCCGACCTGGCGCGCCTGCCAGGTAACGCCGGCGCTGCAACTCAAATCCCAATAAGCGAGTACACATCATGGAAATCCGTCCCATCCTGTCCGCCCTGCTGCGCAACAAGACCGGCCCCATTCTGGTGGCCGTGCAAGTTGCGCTAAGCCTGGCCATTCTCGCCAACGCGCTGTACATCGTGCAGGTGCGCATGTCCGTCTCGGCGCGCGAGAGCGGCCTGGCCAACGAGCAGGACGTGTTCACCCTGCAGATCCGCCAGATCACCGCCGGCACACACGAAGAACAGCTGGCCAACCAGCAGCGCAATGCCGCCACGCTGCGCGCCGTGCCGGGCGTGCTGTCGGTGGCTTCTTCGTGGCAGATGCCGCTGTCGCGCTCCGGCAATTACACCAGCCTGTCCGTCAGCCGCAAGCAGGCCACGCCGACCACCAACGCCAGCATCTACCGCAGTGCCGATTCGCTGATCAACACCTGGGGACTGAAGCTGATCGAAGGCCGCGACTTCCTGCCCGGCGAAGTGCCCACCATCGACCAGAACGTCAGTGAGGAGTCCAGCGGCGTAGCGATCATTACCCGCCAACTGGGCGAGAAGCTGTGGCCGGGCAGCACCAGCTTTGTCGGCAAGAGTTTCTACTTCGGCACCGGCGACGGTGCGCGCGAAGGTCGTATCGTCGGCGTGGTCGAGAAACTGCAAACGCCCAGCGCGCAAATCAGCGAGCGTGGCGAGTTCTCGGCGCTGGTGCCGCTGCGCGCCACTGGCGGAAAATCGTTCAACTACACGCTGCGTGCCGAACCGGGCCAGCTGGAGCGCGTGATGAAGGAAGCGGAAAACGCCGCCCGCAAAAATTCGGCGATACCGGTGATCGTCAAGGTGCGCCCGATGACCGAGTTCCGCACCACCCGCTACCGCGCCGACAAGGCGCTGGCTTGGATGCTGCTGACGGTCAGCGTGCTGCTGTTGCTGGTCACCGCCAGCGGCATCGTCGGCATGGCCAGCCTGTGGGTCACGCAGCGGCGCAAGCAGATCGGCGTGCGCCGCGCATTGGGCGCGCGCCGGGTCGACATCCTGCGCTATTTCCTGACTGAGAACTTCATGATCACCAGCGCGGGCATCGGCGCCGGCGTGCTGCTGGCGCTGGGCCTGAACCAGCTGCTGGTCAGCCAGCTGGAACTGACACGCTTGCCACCGGCCTACCTGGTCGGCGGCGCGGTCATCTTCTTGCTGCTGGGCGTGATCGCGGTGTACGGACCGGCATGGCGCGCCGCCAGCATTTCGCCGGCCACCGCCACCCGCACCGCTTAATGACCGGCGCCGGCGTTTCGGGCGTGCCGCGACAGTGTTATGCTTGCGACATGCCTACCGTACTGATAATCGACGATAACGCCGCCGTCTCCGTGGCCCTCGAAGTGCTGTTCTCGCTGCACGACATCGAGGCGCTGCGCGCCGCCTCGCCCGAAGCCGGACTGGCGCTGCTGGCGCAGCACAGCGTGGATCTGGTGATCCAGGACATGAACTTCAGCACCGACACCACCTCCGGCGAGGAAGGCACGGCGCTGTTCCGCGCCATCCGCGAGCGCCATCCGGAACTGCCGGTGATCCTGCTCACCGCCTGGACCCACCTGGATGCGGCGGTGGACCTGATCAAGGGCGGCGCCGCCGATTACCTGGCCAAGCCGTGGGACGACCACAAGCTGATCGCCACGGTCAACAACCTGATTGAGCTGGGCCAGGCCAAGCGCGCCTTGCAGCAGCGGGTGCAGGCCGACTTGCGCCAGCGGCGCGAGCTGGAACGCGGCCACGACCTGCGCGGCATGGTGTTCCAGGACCCGGCCACCGAGCGCGTGGTGCACCTGGCCTGCCAGGTTGCGCGCGCCGATGTGCCGGTGCTGATTTCCGGCCCGAATGGCACCGGCAAGGAACGCATTGCGGAAATCATCCAGGCCAATTCTTCGGTGCGCAACGGGCCGTTCGTGGTGCTGAACTGCGGCGCGATCCCGTCGGAACTGATCGAGGCGGAATTATTCGGCGCCGACGCCGGCGCCTACACCGGCGCATCCAAGCCGCGAGAGGGCAAGTTTGAAGCGGCCGATGGCGGCACGCTGTTCCTCGACGAAATTGGCAACCTGCCGCTGGCCGGGCAAATGAAACTGCTGCGCGTGCTGGAAACCGGGCGCTTCGAGCGGCTCGGCTCCAACCGCGAACGCCAGGTCAAGGTGCGCGTGGTCAGCGCCACCAATGCCGACCTGCAGGCGATGATACGTGCCGGCACCTTCCGCGAAGACCTGTTCTATCGGCTGAATGTGATCGAGCTGCGCTTGCCGCCGCTGGCGGCGCGGCCGCTGGACATCTTGCCGCTGGCGCAGCACTTCCTGGGCGCGGACAAGCAGCTGCATGCGGACGCGCATGCGGCGCTGCTGGCGCATCCGTGGCCGGGCAATGTGCGCGAGCTGAAAAACGTCATGATGCGCGCCGCCTTGCTGGCCTCGGGCGAGGTGATCAAGGCGGCCGACCTGGGCTTGCCGGCCGCGTTCAACGCGGCAGCGGGCGCCAGTGAGGAAGCCGCACGCGAACCGGACCGCGACGCCATCAGCCTGGCGCTGAGCCGTGCAGGTGGCGTGGTGGCGCAAGCGGCGGCGGAACTCGGCCTGTCGCGCCAGGCGCTGTACCGCCGCATGGAGCGGCTGGGCATCGTCCGTCCGTGATGGCGCCCGCTCCCGGCTCGCGTCCACGTCCGCAAGGCATACGGCTGTCGCTGCTGACGCGCTGGACCGCGCTGATCGGCACCCTGCTCACGGTCGGCATCCTGATCGCCCTGGCGCTGGAACACTTTTTCCCGGCGCGGCCAGGGCTGGTGATCGGCATCTGCCTGCTGTGCGTGCTGCCGATCTGTATCATCACCATTCGCGCCGAGCTGCAGCGCATGCTGTCGCTGTTCCGCGCGCTGACCGGCACTGTCACCAGCTATCAGGATGGCGACTTCTCTTTCAGCCTGCACTGGCCGCAGAACGATGAACTGAGCGACCTGGTGGCCGCCCACAACGCGCTCGGCGCCGTGCTGCGCCAGCAACGGCTGGACTTGGTGCAGCGCGAGCTGCTGCTCGACACCATGGTGCAGAACACCCCGGTGGCGATGCTGCTGGTCAGCGAGTCCGGCCCTATCGTCTACGCCAACGTGGCCGCGCGCCAGTTGCTCAGCGAAGGCCGCAAGCTGGAAGGCCACAAGCTGAACGACATTCTAGCCAATGTCGCACCGGAGCTGCTGGAGGCGCTGGCGCGCGGCGGCGACGGCCTGTTCACCACCAAGGATGACGAAGAGGAAGAGGTGTATCACCTGGCCCGCCGCAGCTTCAACCTGAATGGCCGCAAGCACGAACTGCTGCTGCTGCGCCAGCTGACCATGGAGCTGCGCCGGCAGGAGGTACAGACGTGGAAGAAAGTGATCCGCGTGATCAGCCACGAACTGAATAACTCGCTGGCGCCACTGACTTCGCTGGCCCACTCCGGCGCCGAACTGGTACGGCGCGGACAGACCGAAAAGCTGCCGCAGATCCTCGGCACCATCGAGGAACGCACACGCCATCTGGAGAGCTTCATCCTCGGCTACGCGCGCTTCGCCAAGCTGCCGGCGCCGCGCCTGGAAACCCAGCACTGGCAGCCCTTCATCACACAATTGGGCGAACAGGTAGTATTCACGCTGGCCGGCGAAGCGCCGGCGGAAGCCAGCGCCTTCGATCCGGCCCAGCTGGAGCAGGCGCTGATCAATCTTTTGAAGAATGCACACGAATCCGGGTCGCCCGCCAGTGAAGTCTGTATCGAAGTGCGGCGCCTGCACGAAGGCATCCGCATCGATGTGCTGGACCGTGGCCCCGGCATGAACGACGCCGTGCTGACCAACGCGCTGGTGCCGTTCTACTCGACCAAGCGCAGCGGCACCGGCCTGGGCCTGGCGCTGGCGCGCGAGATCGCCGAGGCGCACGGCGGCCGGATCACGCTGGCCAACCGCGAAGGCGGCGGCCTGACGGTGACGATGATTTTGCCGTTGGCCTGATAAACTAGCGGGATGTACACCATCCAGCCCCCTACCGCCCGTTTCGACCAGCCCGGCCACCCGCCGGCCACCATCACTGAAATGCTGGGCGTGCGTAGTCTGCATCTCGGCACCTCATGGGTGCAGGGTGCGATGCGCATTTCCAAGCCAGACAATATCGAACTGGAATACGTGCAGATGATGATGATTCTTTGACCTATTTGACACACCTACATGCTACTCGGATGGATATAATCTGTACCCTCCGTCACCACCCTTGTAGCTCATGCCAGTAGCATACTCATACGTCCGGTTTTCCTCCCTAGAGCAGCAGAAAGGTGACTCACTTCGCCGCCAGATGACGGCCTCCGCGCAGTATGCAGCACAGCACGGCCTTGTCCTTGACGACTCACTCCATGTCCACGACCTCGGCGTCTCCGCCTTCCACGGCTCCAACTATGAGCATGGCGCGTTAGGCCAATTCATCGCCGCAATCGACAGCGGTAAAATCTCTCCAGATTCATACCTACTGGTGGAGTCGCTTGATCGTTTATCTCGCTTGCCGGTAACTGAAGCACTTGCCATTTTCCAGCAGATCATCAACCGGGGCATCACCATTGTTACCCTGACCGACTCTGCGATTTACAGCAAAGAACGCTTGAAAAATGATTGGTTGCCGCTGTTGACCGCATTGGTCAGCATGTCACGCGCCCATGAAGAGTCAGCGATTAAATCCAAGCGTGTAAAGGCTGCATGGGATGCCAAGAAGGAGAGAGCCAAACAGCAAAAAGAAGTGCTGTCAAAGCGGTGCCCGTGGTGGCTCAAAGCTTCCGAAGATAGGACACACTACGAAATCATTGAAGAAAAGGCCGAGATCGTTCGGAAGATGTTCCAAATGTCTAAGAACGGCATGGGCGGCTGGAGCATCGTTCGTCATCTAAATGAGCAAGGTATCCCGACTATCCAACGTGCGAAGTATTGGTCGAGCAGTTCAGTAAATTTCACGCTGAAGAACATTGCCGCCATCGGTGTACTTCAACTTGATCAAGACCATAATGGTCAGACCACGACCAACACCTTTGTGGAGGACTATTATCCTCCAGTCATCGACAAATCGATTTTCTACGAAGTGCAAGCCCTTCGGAAAGAGCGTGACCGCGATACCGGATCAATTTCGGCAGGTCGAAAGGGACGCTACCTTAATATCTTTCAAGGCATAGTGAAGTGTGGTTACTGTGGGACCGGAATGCATGTCCGGAATCGATCCGCTACGCGCCCCGGAAACCTCTACTGCGGAAAGTCATTGGAAGGTGCTGGTTGCATCGGCACTTCGTACAATATCGGAGACTTGGAAACCGAGTTTATGCAGTTTACTCGCGAACTCGATACCCTCCGCATACTCGGAGATGAGACAGGCAAGAACGCGATCAATGCCAAACGAAGTGAACTGGCCGCTTGTGAAGGCAAGTTGGAAGATGCCGAGAAGCGGTTCAACAATTTGATGGTTGCAGTGGAGACTGGCGGTGATATCAAGATGTTGGTCATGCGGATACGCAGCCTTGAAGGCCAAATGAATGAGCTGAAGAAACAGCGCCTGGAACTCCAGAGTGAGCTTCAATCTTTGACGAACACTGCACAGGATGAACAGCATTCTTACGCGGCGTTAATCGAATTGATGGAGGAGCTTAAATCGATGGATGCCGAGCCGGAAGAACGAATGCAGTTCAGGATGCGTATGCAGTCTGAGATCCAGAAGGTTGTTCGTAAATTATTGCTATTTTCCGGCGGTCCTTGCAAGCCAGTTTTTCGAGAAGAGGTTGAGCGAGTCACCGCTGAATTGAGGGACGCCGGATATGAAGAAGATCGCATCAACGCTTATTTCGATACCCAGATCAAACCTGATAGGACGAAGCACTACTTCATAGCCTTCATGCGCAACGGTATTGTTCGAAGCGTGAAGGATGGCGAGGTCTTAGAAACCGATCAGAATCCCGACAGTGATCTTGATTCCGGGCGGTTGAAAGCGGCGTGATATCGAATTACTGCTGATCGAGCATCCAACCTTTTAAACCGTTGACCCAATTTTTGGCCGGTAGGTTTAAGGTCTTCTTTATGTGGGCGGCGCGTTCATAGAGCACGCTGAAATCCAACGACGGCGATTTCTTGAAAGCGACGACAACGATGTTGGCGTCGTGGACTTCCGGTAGCCACACAACGGCGTCAAACACCAACTCCATGGTTTGCAGGTTCTTGTCGTAGTTGGTGAAGTCGTCGCCAAAGACGTTAGCCGTCATTATTCCGTCGTCACTCAGGCAATCGAAGCAGCCTTGATAAAACTCTTGTGAGTCAAGGACTGGACCGCGCGCCTCTTGGTCATATAAGTCCACTTGCAGCACATCGACTGTGCCATGATT
The DNA here is from genome assembly GCF_019219065.1 of Duganella sp. sic0402. Lineage (GTDB taxonomy): Bacteria > Pseudomonadota > Gammaproteobacteria > Burkholderiales > Burkholderiaceae_D > Rugamonas. The sequence continues at coordinate 22,584 of NZ_JAHUWK010000015.1, forward strand.
TGCTTTGTCGAGGACGAAATCGAGTGCGTTCATCTCCACCACATTGAGACGATCATCGTTTGGAGGCAGGCCGAATTGAGCCTCACACATGGCAATCACGTTGGGATTGAGTTCAATAGCAGTGATTCGGGCGTGAGGGACACGGCGATAGCAGAACTTGGTCAGCGCAGAACTGCCCAGACCCAATTGAACAATGTGACGAGGGCTTTCATCGAATAAAAGCCACATCATCATCATTTGAACATATTCAAGTTCGATGTTGTCAGGCTTGGAAAGCCTCATAGCCCCCTGCACCCACGAAGTGCCAAGGTGGAGGCTGCGCACTCCTTCAAATTCTGTGATGGTGGCTGGAGGATAACCCGGCTGTTCGAACCGGACGCTAGCGGCAGATAACTTTGAGGACTTAGACATATCCCGCTAGTTTAACAGCCTGAAGCCAAGAAAATCATATGCTCGCTTCCGGCTGAATTCTGGAGACTGTTGATCGATCAGAAAATTAAATCGAAGCGAATGAAAGAGCTGCGATCAAGGCTTTTTAAAATTGATTATGGCGCGTTCTGCAACTGATCAACCAACTCTTCAATGAGGTATCGCTGATGCGGCTGAAGCGCTTGGATTTTCGCCGCAAGCACCATGAGTTCCGGCGTTGGGTTGATCTCTTGACTGCCGGACTCTCCCACCATTTTCGACGCTGGCCCGTAGTGGAGCCAGTGCTCGTCCACGTTCAACCATTTCGCGATGGTCTTCAATTTGTCGTTCGTCGGAATAGCTCGCCCCGTAATCCATTTGTGAGCAGTCTGTGCCGTTATGGCTTCGCCGTTGTAGCGCAGATTGAATCGCAACGCGAGTTCAGTCGCACCGTTCACTGGATCGGAACTGCGGCGTAGAGCTAACTTCAACCGGCTGGAAAAGCCTGCTTTTTCTTCAATGGTAGGCATGCCACGAATTCTCCGCGACATCACCTCTATGCACGTCAACCACACGGGCTAATTTTATCGCAATTGGTTTAAAAATCTTCTCAATTAGGATAAAATTAACTTGCATTTTGGCAATTAACTCTAGGAGCATGAATGAGCATACGTACAGTCGCGGCCATTGCAGCCGCATCGATTACCTTAGTAGCATGCGGCGGTGGAGGTGGTGGCGGATCATCGTCCGCGCCGGTCACGCCGCCGACACCTGCAACGCCAGCACCAACCGTAACGATGACGGTTAGTCAGCCGAAGATAACACTTGGTACATCGGCCACGATCACATGGTCATCGACAAACGCCACTTCGTGCACGGCGTCGGATGGTTGGTCTGGCACTCAGGCGATTTCCGGCACATCGGCACAAACGCCGAATTCCTCTGGATCGTTGACCTACACATTGACCTGTACTGGTGCTGGCGGCAGCGCAAAACAATCAGTGGTGCTGATCGTTCCGATTCCGGTCTTGAAATCGTCGTATGAAAACAAAGTCACAGCAGGCCAGAAGCTTGGGCCACAATCGCTGCCAGCCGAAGTTCCATCTTCTAACTCGGTAGCCTTCGCTGACTTCTTCCAAGACGGCAGCTATTCGATGGTTACTCACACGCTGGAGTACATCGATGCCGGTTGGTCGAAGACTACATACGGCCACATCAAATTCTATAAACGTGATGCCGCTGGAACGTGGATCGATAACACTGCTGCACTGATCAAAGATAACGTGGGATGCCTTCATCCGCGTAAAGCAGTTGTGGCCGACTTCAATGGCGATGGCAAACCTGATGTGTTTTTTGCCTGCCACGGCTACGACAAAGACCCATGGCCAGGGGAACAGCCTCATGTTCTACTCAGCCAGCAAGACGGCACATACACGAACGTAACGCTGCCAGTAACTTGCTTCTGCCATTCCGCAAGTGCTGTTGATTTCAAGGGCACAGGTTACGCCGACATCGTTGTGACCAATAACTTGGCGCCGTCTGCGCCGTTCTTCTTCCGCAATAATAAAGGCAGCTTCACGGTCGATACCGCCAGCCTGCCTAATACGCTGACCAATAAAGCATTATTCTCCACCGAGTTCATCGATTTCAACAGCGATGGCAAATACGATCTGTGGATCGGTGGGAATGAGCCTGGATCAACTGACAGCGGCGATGCTGGAACGATGGCATCGCAGATCATTCTGAACGATGGCAGTGACGGCTTCCTGAAATCGAAGACCTACGATTTGCCGACCGTGCCTGATTACGGATTGCCACTCGATATCGTGTACCAAAGCGGCAAAGTGTATCTGCTTCGCACCAACATTGGCGGCGGTCCTGAGAACTACGGCAAATCGTTCTACACAACTGCGGCAATTCAATCCATCGATTTCACCACACTGAAATCGTCCGTGGTCTACGCCCATAGCGGTGCTTACGCCAACGGCATGCAGTGGGTGAATTGGCTGATCCCATACAACAGCGCAGTAGTGGCAATGGATAAGGCTTACACCATATCAGTCAACTAATCCGATAGCCCGGACAGCGGCAGCACGAAGATCGATTTACTTCGTGCTGGCGTTTCTGGTCTTCTGCAAGAAACATGGAAATCGAAATGAAAAAAATATTGATCTCTGCTGTGCTGACTATATCCTGTATGGGCGCACAAGCGGCCAGCTTCGATTGTGCCAAAGCATACACCCCTATCGAAAAAACCATCTGCGCTGATGGTCGGCTTTCCGAGCTTGATAGCCAACTGATGCAGGTCTATAAAAAATCATTGACCGAATCGGCAAGTGCAGATGCCATCAAGGCTGAACAACGACTATGGTTGAAGGAGGTTAGAAATTCATGTCAGGACGTGGCGTGTTTAAAATCGGCCTACTCGAATCGGATCTCTGCGTTGACTGCCTCGCCAGTTTCAAACGTAGTGGAATCCACCAAAGCTGTCACACCGGACAACCGACATCCCGAACAGCAGACCAGTCAAACCAATAACGTCGAGTCAATTGCGGCACCAACAGCAAAAGCCGATGCTGACGTTGTACAGCCTCAGTCCATATCCACCACCAAGCCGGTTGAAACGAAAGCAGAGACTGCTACAACACCGACAGAGGAAACTGAAGTCTCGCCGCCTAGCGCTGGTATTTCAGGTGTCTTCAATGCCATCTATTTCGTACTGACCGCGTTATTCATTGCCGGTCTCGTGAACCCCAAGTGGATTCTACGTTGGGACGCGAACCCAAGCCGAAAAAAACTGACCGGGTATTTCTTCGCACTGGTTCTGCCGGTTGGCTTACTTGGTGAATTCACTAAGAGCGAAGCAACAAGGAAGTATGAGGCCAAGGTGATTGCAGCGAAAGAAGCACAGAAGAAAGCAGAAGCAGAGGCCAAGCAGCGTGAACGTGATCGTGCCGTCGCAGCCAGTCATGCAAGCAGTAGTGAGTCGCGCCAAATGTCTCCGCAGCAGTTGAAAGATATGTGCAATAAAGGATCGATGTACGCATTGGCCTACATGAATTTAAAAACCTCTGGACAGCCTTTTGGAAGCCTTTTCGCAAATATGGATGAGGATTTGACAGCGTACCCTTCAAGCATGAGACCATCGATCCAGACCATTTGGAAAAAAATGTTCAAGATGGTTGATGCCGGTCGAGATCCGCGAATGCAAGGTGGCAGCGCACAGCAGACGGAAGTTGCGGTGGCATTTAGCGTTGGCTGCGTGCGTGCCTTGCAAGGTTCTGGATTGATTGACTGATTGCCTAAATAGACCTGACGAGGAGTACGCATAAGATGGCCTTCGTTCTAACCGGCGCTGTCATCGTTGAAGATCGCGGAAGCCTGATTAGCTATCGCAAGCGATGTGGGTCTTGCGGCTACATTGAAGGCGGTAGCACGACCAGCAGTGCGCCATTAGTCGGCGCAGTGTCGGTCGGCTCATTCACCTGTCAGAAGTGCCGATCCATCAACGAGCTGCGGATTCAAGGATGACCATGATTAGAAAAGCTGCGCTGTGCTTGCTGTTCGTGTCGTCATGCGCCGTCGCACAAGAGACCGCAGACCAATTGAAGTGGAAGCATGCATACGTCGATACTGGCAATCGATGTGACCCATCCTACTCCCTTTACCCAATCGAATTGAAATGCATCAAGGGTATCTTGTATCAGGTCCGGTACAAGATCACCTATCGCTTCCGAGGCACACTGAAGATAGCCTATCTCGACTATATTCCAGAGAAGGATGCGCCGTTAGATGCCAACGGGGATATTATTCCACGCGACCACTCGGTGAAGGCCTATCATTAGATCGGTCATCGGCCCAAGACGAAAACTCCGGTACGTATCGAACATCAATCGTACCGGTCTTTTCTGAATTCTTGGCGATAACTAGCTTGGCTTCACACGCGTCAGTAGCACTGCACTGAATATGAGGCACGATGATCACTGCGGCTCGTTTGGCAATCTCTGGTTCGGCTATGTCGTCAATGATCGCAGGACTTTCCCAATCGGTCGCCAACGTGCTGTTCATCGGCAGATTCCACAGTATGCGCCAGTCCTTGTTAGTGGTCTTCAATCGATCTAGCATTCGTTGCAAATGGACGCGGCGAGCAAGTACAGTCAGTGCGTCTTGTGACGCATCTTCGAGGACGCATGAATCGACCACGATAAGGGTGGGCTGATCTGAACTGGCCTCTGCAAAAAATTTATCTTCGACAGCGATATCGCCGCACTCATCAATATTGAGTAGGTCCATCGGTAGGTTCTGTAGCGCGACGAGGTGATCGTTCAGGAACGCCAGTTCATCTGACAAGATGGTCACGGTACGGGATGGCCCGATTGGAATTCCAGCGAGGCGGAACAGCATTCGGTCGCACGACTCCTTGAGCGAAGCATAGTCAGCGATCCAGATCACGCGACCGTTCGATTCAGCGAAGTGCTGGCCTAACGTGAGCATTAGATCGCTGACAGGTCGTTGCTCTCTTCCAGCGATGACGTATTCGTTATGTTGGCGCCATCCACGGACGTAAGAATTCAGGCGTGGGAATGGTGTCTTAGGTGGCAGTGCTTGGGCAACGGCTTCTTCAGCGATTTCTCTGATTGATCTTGGGTGTATTGGTAGTTCTGCATTCTTCATCGAATGTCTCCTTATAGTTTGTCTGGTTTATTTATTGGATCAAATTTCCCATGCCCTTGATGTTGATCTGTAGCCAGTGGAGATCGATAGGCAGCGGCATCCTGAACGCAGGATCGCCGCCTGTCGATCCCTGGCAGTGGCGTTTGAAGAAGCTACTGGCTGTAGTGGCTGGCGGCATCAGGAACGTTCTGCCCGAGGGAAGATCGATTTAGGCAAGAATCAGATTGGTCTAGACCAGATCACGATTGAATCGTGATCACTCGTATGGCAATCAGTTCCTTGCCATGTGAAAAACAATTCATGTACATTGCGCCCTCTAATTGGAGGGACTGCTTTGGCTGCAAATTTCGATCAAATTTTGTCAATGTTCAAAATCAATTACTTGCCCAACGAATCCGGAAAACCATCTTCGGAAAATTTCCGGATCGATGACGGCGCAAGCAGATGGTTGTGGTGGTGGTATCGCTACTTCATGGAAAACACCGACTACGAAGCCTACTGCGTCGCCCGTCGCGAAGATGATGAGACGATGACCCTAGAGCTGGAAAAGCGATTTCCTAAGATCGCTGAGCTATACGATGATTGGGGTGATATCCATCGCGGCAGGCCCATGCAACGGAACGAGAACCAGTGGAAGCAGTGGCTGTATGAACGACGCCACCTGTTCTTCATCGATGTGCCTGCTGTCCAGCCTTTGGCGCTCCCCGCAGTTGAGGTTACTGCCAACGCATTTGCATTACAGATCCCGACGTCACTGGCGAAGGAAGAAGTCGTTCAGCTTTTCACCAAGTTCATTGACGATCACTACGCCAGCATCCAGACGTCACCACTGCCGAAGTATCAGCTCTACGCGCCGGAAGGTCGCATAGATCAAACGACGTTTCAAGCTGTGAAGAAATCCTTCTATGTCCAAACAGTCTCTGAACACCATGAGCAGTACCCGACATCGAACGCCGGCACAGGGCTGGAAGTGATGGCGTTGGAGTTAAGCAAGGAGCTGGGGTTCAGTTGGGAGCTTGAACCGCATCAACAAGAAGCACTCGAAAACGGAACGTTGAGCATGCTTGACCTTGACTCGATCAAGCGACAGGTCGGCCGATACAAATCGAATTTTGCTGCCTATGTGACGAACACAATCGATGGAGTGTTCCCGAAAAAATAGAATCCTCATCGATCATGCCACCGGGACAAATCAATCAAGAAAATCAAAATTGGTTTGTTCCTTCTCGCGTAAATCCATTTTTGAAAGAATGTCGTTGTCGCCGCTGATTAATGCAAACCGAATCAGCGGTTGAACATTTTTTTAATTAAAAGGATTTATGATGCAAGACTACAAGCAAATCAATATCGAAATTTCTAACCGTGAAAAAGAAATCGAGCGCTTAAAAAGCGAATGCGAAAATCTGGCCGCTGAACGTAAAAAGATCTCTGATGCTGAACTGGCGGAGGCGGTAGAAAAAGTAAATTCCTTGGGCGGCTACGCTACCATGGAACCGCCTAAGTCAAAGGCTTCGCCGCGTTCTGCTAGCGTTGGCCCTAAAAAATATCGTAACCCTGACGACGGTAAAGAGTGGTCCGGTCAAGGTTACACGCCTGAATGGATTTTGAATGGTGATAAAGAGAAGTTTATCAATCCAGCTTGGACCGCCCACCAAGTAGCCAAAAAACAATCGAAAAAATCTGAAACTCAAAACCAGTCCCAGACCAAGGTAGCAAACAAACCTCTGGACATCCCGACCGCGGAAACCTCCGCTCAGCTTGTTGACCCCGACGAAGTCATGGCACAGGCGGGTCAACTGAATGCTGTTGCTGTGATCGAAAGCTCTGCCATGCAAAACGGCGGTGCTGACCATGCAAACGTAGCAACTGAAAACATCTCTGTTGTTTCCGCCAGCTAGCGCTTTATAACATCTTGGCGATGCATCAAAAAGTGCATCGCCCTCCTTTTCCACATTATTTAATTATACCGGCCATGCTGGTAGGAAAAATCGTATCTATTTTTTAGAAAGAAAAATATGAAAAATGAATTTGAAGTTGAGAAGCACAATATTAAGAACATTATTATCGATAAAAAATTAAAAGAATATGTTGAAAATAATACCAACAACATTGATGAGAAATTGATCGCTGAAATTTTAACTGTTTCTAGTATGTTAAAGCGCGACGGAAATATTGATGACGTCGAACGAATGATTAGTTGTTTTTCCGTATCAAAAAAATTACGAAATTTAAAGAAATTAAAAAACTTTCTAATGAAACTAGATTTTCACATCTATAGTACTTACACGATTAAGAAAGGTCTTTACGGGCTGAAATTTGGTTACTTATCAGACACCAATATTGAAACAATGGTTTCAACCATGAAAATCATCTATGACATCTGCGTTTATTTTAAATGCAAATTTGATGGATGGGGAACCACTGTTGAGAACGGAAATGCCAATTCGGATAGCATAGACCAATAAAAATTTATTAATAATTAAGCGAGATCTAGCCATGCTCGGCTAGATCTACTCGGAGTTATATATGGCTGAAATTTATATTATAGCAATCACTTTTTTTGATTACATGGCGGATAACTTTGCTGCTTCCACGCGTAAAACTTGGGGCGAAGTTGTTAGTCAATTTACTGTGCATTCCAGCGCCTTAAGCCATAAGACTCTTTTACCCTTGTTTTCCCCTTGGCGTTACAAGGAGGTATCAGATCCAACAGTTGATAATGGTCTGGACAAAGATGGTAATTCGTACAAAATCACCAGCGCTTATCATGTTCGTCGCGTGAGTACCAACCTCGTCGATTTGTACATGATCGTGCTGGACTACGACGGTAATCGTTCTCTGGAACAGATTCGCGAGCTGTTCAAGCCCTGGGAACATATCGTTTACACGACGCTGAATCATTTGGTAAATGGAAAAGTCCGTGCTCGCGTCGTCCTGCTGTTGGCAACGCCTATGCCTTTCGCGGTGTTCAACGAGTTGCAAACACAAATGCAGCAATGGGCCACAGATCTCGGAGCAGACTCATCAACGATGGATGTTAATCGCATTTTTATTTTGCCTGCGGTCCGTGATGAAGATCGTCATAACGCACAGAGCTGGCACAACGAAGGGAAACCTTTCGACTGGCATATTTTTGAGGCCATGCCTGTACCTCCAAAGCCGCAGAAATCGAATCCACTCAGTCCTACTAAGATGGGGCAGGGACAAATCAAGTTGCGTCCAGATGATGTGCTGAGTACCGCCAGTGGCCCGGTAATGGTGCGTGATATTAATCGCAAAATTTCTAATGTGCTTTGTCCATTCCACGGCGATGTAGTTCCCAAGGAGTTCGTCGCAGTAACCAAAGCCGGAACACCGTATTTGGTATGTAAAAAATGTGGAACGATTTACATGGAACGTGCGAAGAGTGACGGAATCATGGAGGGCATTGCAAAAATTGCAGAGCGCAAACGTCTTCGTGAAGGAATGAAACCATGAGGAAACGCCGCGAAAGGAAGATTTCTAAATTTAGCAACCGGGTACTGAACCAGCACGGATTCGATGTTGAAACGTTGGAAGTGCTTATGACTCATCGGAATTATCCGAAATTAAAGCGTCATGTCGATAAATTCATCACTGAATCTCGTCGTAACTTTAGTACTCGTAATTTAGCTTTCAGTGAAAAAGCTGTATCAAAGGGACGCTTTACTCTGCATAAGTTGAGTGGTCCCCGGTTGACAGTTGCACTGCGCGAAGGCAATGTTGATCTTGAAGATGAGAACTTAATTTATATTAAAGCACCAAAAGGAAATGGTAAGACGGAATTCTATAAGGAATTGGTTGCAAGCTTCCCCGAGTCGTTTTCTGTCGTCGGTTTAGTTCATCGTCGTTCATTAGCCCGCACTGTCTCATCTCGCGTAGATTTGCAGTGCTATTTAGATGAGGGAGATTTGTCTAATCGATTGGTTATCAGCGTGGATAGTCTTGTTCGGTTTGATATTGAAAATAACCAACCATATGACATTTTATTGATCGATGAATCTGAACAGGTGTTTCGTCATTTAATTGGCGAAACAACAGAGGCTCAGCGTGGAAAAATCTTTCGTACACTAATCTGGTTGGTGCGGAATGCAAAGAAAATTATCTGCGCTGATGCAGATATGACAAGTGATCTCACTTGTTACGTGATTGAAAAACTGCGCGGCAGTTTTCAACACGAATCAAATAATGTGACTGCTATTTTGAATCAATGGCCATCCATTCGTGAGATCGACATATATGAAAACAAGTATCATTTGATTTCAAACATGTTTGATGGCATCAATGCTGGCGAAAAAGCATATATCTCAGTTGCCACAAAAAAACTGGCAGAGGAAATTGCAAACGTTCTGAAAGAGTTGAAGGATAAAAATGGAAATGAAATTAAGTTCTTAACCTTGACCGGCGATACAAGTAAGGAGGACGAAGCAGAAAAATTCTTTTTGAACCCGAATGCTGAAGTGACAAAGTATGACGTATTGATTTCGACTTCAACTCTTAGCACCGGAGTTAGCATTGATGTAGAGTGGTTCGACGCCGTCTATGGAATTTTTGACAGCGGAATTTACACCTTCCAAGATTGTGACCAAGCAATAAGTCGTGTTCGGAAATGTGAAACTGTAAAGGTATGGGTACATCCAGGCCCCAAAGCAGTGCATGGAACAGAAGCAGATCTGCGCGCCGGCCCAGTAAAAAAGGAGATTCTCACGCGCAGCTACGCAATCCCTGACAAGGATGGCAAGTTGAGTGATGGTGATGAACTCTATATGGATGTGTCGGCCCGGATTCAATGGTGCGTAAGCAAATGGCGCTGCAAAATGGATAAGCAATTCATCAGCTTGAAAGAGGACGATGGTTGGCTGGTAAACTACGTCCATAAAGATTTATCTATAGTAGCTATTGGGCAGGAGCTTATGAAGTTTGCCCGTGACCCAGATGGCGAGAAATATTTTAAAAAGGTGTTGAACGCAAAAGATTTGTCGCCAGAGGAATTTGAAGATATCTGCTATGAAAAGAATTTGCGTGGAGAAAAATCTTATGCCAAAAGCAAATTCATCATTGCGAAGTTCTTTGAATTAAGATCACCATCTGAGCTTACATTAAATCAAATTAAATCTTACAAGCAAAAAAACATCATTGAAATTATTAAAAACTCTAAATTGCTGAAGGAGGACCGGGTATCGGCACTCAACAATGATCGTTGGGAGCGTGAAGATCCAAATAACGCAAGGCCCTTTACATCGTTCGGACATCGTACAGTGATGAGAGATTTCTTTAAGAATGTTCAGGAGGTCACATCAATAAACCATGCCGATGTCTTACGACGTGCGAGGGAACACGTCGAAAACGAAAAGCAATTTGCCTTATCGGTGAAATCGCTTGGCCCCAGCCAACTCCGTGAGGCACGGAAAGCTGCACGGAAAAAGAAGGCCGATTTACGCTGGGTAGTTAAACTGGAACAGATTGATGCGTTAGCCAAGTATGTAGAAGCCAATTTGGAAGACATCAATCTTTTCTTTGGCAGTAATTTTAAAAATCCGACAGCGGCAGAAACACGCACCAAAGTGTTCAATACGGTCATGGGACACCTTGGAGTAGAGCTTAAAAAGGATCGCCGCAAGGAAGGAGAGGAACAGCCTGTGTACTACATCGACTATGACCGCGTAGCTGATTTGGTGGCGACCAAAGATCTGACCCAGTTGATTGGCGCTTAGGTGGACCGGGCCTCGTGCTAAATTGCACAGCTTTTGAGTAGGAGTATTTTGTGCTTCTGAACTGCACTATACTGCTGAAGGAGAAAAGCTATGCAATTCTGCATGAGGCTTTTCCTATTTCTGGAGGCCAGCGCTTGCACCAGAAATAAATTCTTCAGGGAACATCGGTTGTCCCTTAACCCGATAATGTGGGAGAGGTCACATTGGAGAGATAGGCCATGGGGCCAAAGCAAAACTGCATAGATTTTTAGCGAGGGAGTAAAGTACTTCTGAAATCAATATTTACTGCAAAGGTATGTAATTTTGCACGAGAATTTTCCTGCCTTTTTTGTGTGGACCAGCAGCTAGACTGGAGATAAATTTATCAAGGGGCATAGCTTTCCTTCTAACCATGTGGCCTGAAAATTCACCGGACTCTAGAAAATCCCTGTTCTGAGAAGTGAGCCATATGCCTCAACCAAAACTGCATAGCTTTTTAGTGATGGAGTGCAGTAGCTCTGAAGTAAATATTACGGCAAAGGTATGCAATTTGGCATGACGTTACCAGAGGACGCTGGCGCATGCCTTGGGACTGCGGCACATGAACCATCAGGCATCGTGTTTTAAATGCTCCTGCGGCGTCTGGTGAGGTCTAAATGCACAGTGGTGTTGCCAAGAATGGCACTGCCGGTCATGTCTACGACAGGTTTTCTTCATTCACGCACGGCCTCAGCCGAAACATGAATGTTTGGTATCTCGCTGTACAAAGTTAGAGATCAGGTGTCACTAGGACACCTGATCGAATCGCGCCAGCGGTTTTAGCGCACCAGGTATTGGTTCTTGTCCTTACCTTCAAGCCACTTTGGCGCACGACCTCGACCAGTCCAGGTGTCACCAGTCGTTTCGTCTTTATATTTAATTTCCACCGGCTTGCGTGGAGTCTTTGGGCCAGCCTTTGGGCTACTGCTGATGTCGGCAAGCGTCAGGCCGTAATCGTCCATGATGACGCGAATTTGCGCTTTGGCTGATGCAATTTCGGTACGACGTGCCTCTTCTGCCTTGGCTTGCAGTTCGGCAATTTGTTTCTGGTAGTCTCGGTAATTAGACATGAACTAACCTCAAGTGGGTAAATTTCCGGATTATACATACAGTTATTCTCAACTGGAATAGCATTAGGAAATTATCTAAAATTTTTACATATTTCAAATGTATTAAAATTAAAAAAATATATGGAAATCAATTCCATTTAAAGGATTTTATGTCATCATCGACCGTGCTACCTTTATAGTAACCATCGAAATTGAAAGTTTCATCGCTTTTATATTTTACATTATTTTCTTTTGATTCTACTGATTTCTCAAAGTTCTTCCATTTCTCAACAACGCTTATGGCTAGTTTTTTAGCATTCTCTTTTATTTGAGCCGATTCATCTTTTAAAATAGATATTTTAGAAATGGCAAATAACATAGCATATTTTCCGTATCGGAAAGAGTGCGAAGGCAAGCTTGATTTTTCAATTACATCCTCACTATCTAAAGCAAGCATCGCAAAATATGCAAGTGATACGTTGATGTTGTCAATGTTATCCAGAAGCGCATCGAAACCTTCCTCATCAAAAATGCGGTCCTGGGAAGATCTGGCGCGCGCAGGAGAACCGGTATACGCTGTCAACGCCCTAGCCATTGATACGCGATCTACGATATCTGATTTTGACAGAATTTTCTCGTCTATTCCATATTTGAACTCGCCACGCTTTCTTTCGAGAAAAAGCCCATGCTCCTCATAGAAATATTTCTGAAGCTTAATGAGACGGGGATCATTTGAACGCCTATCCGCCTCAACTATTTTAGACTGCTTATTAGTTGCATCGGAAATTGTTTCAATAAATGCGGCTAGCTCCTCCTCTGACTTGTCAGAGGGGCGTTCAATGATTTTGAGAAGCACCTCTTTACCTTCGAATGCAGCAATTCCAACCTCAGAGTCTTCTATCATCATAGCAAGTGTGGTGGCAGTCTGACCTCCATTGAGTATTTGAGGGTCTTTAACTATCAGCTGCCCTTCTCCGGTAACACCTGTTCGATCAGTAACCGAAGAGTACTGTACCAATAGAGTAATCCCGTTATTTCGAAGTGAAAATTCATTCTTGGTAGTGTTTTTTATCGTATCCTTAATGCTTTTATTAACGTCATTTCCAGAAAGTGATAAGTAGTTTCTGGGATTGTAACGCAATAGCGCATTTCGGTATTTTGCCATGCATCTTGCAATTTCTATGGTAGGTACATACAACATCCTAACGTTGCAAATTCCCAGGCTTGTTTCGACGTCCTGATTAAGTTGTGGTTGCTGCTTCTTGCCGAGATTTATTTTTATTGTAATCTCGTTTGGCGCAAAACTGGTGCCTGTAGTTAATGGGAAGACGAGTTCCGAATAAGTTCTAGGAAAGTCAAAAACCTCGTATTCCATATTGTCGAGAAGGCGCCGCATTTGCTCATCATTCACGCCTTTCAAGTTGGCAAGGATTACTACCTGCCACGTATATGTCGCAATATCTCTAATGTCAGCAATTTTTTTTTGAAATTCAATGATTCGCGCAGAGAAGCTGACTCCATTGCTATCAGTTTTTTCTCCTTTTGAGACACGCCCAACTTCCATTTTGAGAAGCTCAGATACTTCAATGGACTTCCCCTCGAAATTTTTTTCTGTAGCCCTAAATTTGGACTGAATCAAAGTAACTTTCTTGCTATCAGAATCTATATGATATGCGTCAATCCCACCGTCTTGACTTCCGTCACATATATGGTCATGCCTCTTAGAAAAATCAATCAATCCAAATCTGACTTTTAAGAATAGATGTATAAATGCAATTGCGCGAGCCTGATTAATTTTTTCTAAATCATCTGCTTTTGGATAATAACTTTTGAAAGATTTAGGAGCCTCTGACCTCAATGCATCCAATGTTTTTATTAGCGTCTCGTAGCTCATTCTCAATTATCCTTTTTAAAAAATTATTCATATGTGGTCAATTTGACCAATACTCTAAAACCGTTTGACTAACGGTAGCAACTGTGCTCGAATACATTTTTATACAATGTGCAGTCAATCGCGTGCTGGATTGTTTTGCAAATAAGCTAGTATGCTTCTAGTGGCAGAGTACAACGTTGCAGGATGCCTTCCTAATATTGCACTAAGGGAATTGTATTTTGCTTCTATTTTCTTTACGGCTTTCTCAGGTGCTGATTTTGGTATTCCCTCTGACACCTCTAAGATAATTTTTTTTATTTCTTTATATTCAAGTGAGATTTCTTTAAAACTAGCACCTAAAAATTCAGCCCCATCGGTGCCATCTGAATAAAAAGTATTCAAAAAGTTTTTGAAAAAATTATCATGAATATTAAAAGATGCTACCAAATTGCAGATATTTTCCTCATTCGGCAAGTCAGAATTGTATCGAAAAGGATGAAAGAACAAGCCTAAAACAAAAGGTCTCCCATTTATTTTTGGCAGCCAATCTCTAGTTTCAAAATGTGTATCATATTTCCGTGCTTGGCTATAGAAATAGCCAACCCTATCAATAAGTTCTTTGGAATTATATTTTTCTAAATATTCTCGACTTTTTTTGATATTTTCCTGGTGAGCACGAGATTCGGCCTCGATATCTGAACACATTTTTGAGATTTGGATTAAGTCATCGTCAAATTTGTTTAATTCAATAATAAATATTGCATCTCTTATTTCTTGAATCTCTGCTTTGCTCTTTATAATTACTTTAATCTCATTATGATGTTTTGCCAATAAAGGCATGAAATCATCATTAAGCGATTGGTTACGTATGTAGCTAAGTAGATTTTTGGGAGTGCGGTGTGGTGTAGAGGTATCCTCTTCTTCATATCGATGTCTTCTCATAGCATTTCCTAACTTTGATAGTGATATAGGTTATTTTTTAAAAAATTTTTTATTAGCGTTCGTAACAGAAGGCGTCAATGCAAGCCATCCTTGAATCCCATATCCGCCCATCTAAATCACCATTAGGGCGAGAGGAATTCCACCAAGGGCTACATAGTAAAGGTCGAATGATACGAGACCAGTAGGATTCAAGGTTTATATGGCTCGTTTTGATCCCGATAGCTTCAGACAACTTGCTTTTGTTAGCACTATCCACGCAAACGAAATAGTCGGGGCGCTTCAATGCTAAGAGACGGCTAGCTGTAGCGACTCCTCCGCCACGCGCAGAATCATCGAACGCATTAATGAATTTAATTTTGAAAGCATCGAAGTCCTTTTCGTAGACAATACCTGCGCGCGGAATCATATCTAACGCAGCACTTAAGTCATCGGGACTCGACTTAACTAATCCTTTAAAAACGCCAGCTCCTACCATTGAGCCGAACCAAGCCCAATCGAGGTTGCCACTATCTGGCGGCTTAATTTCATTACGGGCATAAGTACCGGCGATGGCCTTACGCTGGCCTTCCGTCATATCGGCAAAATGAGATATCTGCGAAAACCAAACTCTAGCCTGATCCATGATGGCCACTCGACCTTCAATGTTATGAACGGGGTCCGCTTTGACGCGCTCGACAAACGCGGGCCATTCGTCGTCAAGCAGATTTTTGTAATCTGAGTTCGGAGATGGCAAATTGATCGGAAGGTCTTCCTCCAGATCTTTCCGCGCTGATCGTGTTGCATTGTGCTTTAACCGATACGCGCGCAAGAACCCATCGAGGATAGGCTTAGCTTCATTCCAAATCGACTCAATACTATTTCGAATATCAATGAAAAGCTGATCTGACGTCACGCCTTCAATGAACAGCGCTGCTTCATGGTTCACACTGAACGCGGCACGCGTAAAGTTGGGGCTACCAAGCACTAGCGAAAACTGGTTCCCAGTCTTGAACAGATAAATCTTCGGATGAAAAGTTCCCGCACTACTGTTTGGCACCACCCTAGCTCCTGGGACGCCTTGCAGTGCGTCGAGAAGGTCTGGGTCTGTTTGATGAAAGTGCGTGCCCACAGCGAAGCATTTGACCTTCGATTTATGCTTGAGCAGATGCTTTGCCAGCGAACCCATTGAGCCCCAGGCTACGGCCCAATACAGTTCTTCGTGCTTCGCGATTAGCTTCCGAACGGTTGCTTCGAGATCTATCCCTTGGAGAAATTGAGGCTGATTGGCCATGAGATCAACAGTTGGTTATGTAAACATAAGAAGAATAGCATCTTGCAAAAAGGAAAAATTCACAAATTATCACTTTAAAATGGTGTAAATTCTGGCTAGGTCACCATGTGATGGCTCATCATCGGCATCTATTGATCAATCTATGTGGCATCTATGTTGATTTCATGGCGACGATGAGATATCCTTAGCTACCTTAATGAGGCAATGTTGCATGATTTTGGTTTGAAGTTAACGAATAGGGGGCAGGAATGGGAAGTGATACCGCAGTAGTAGTAATGACGGCTCGTGGGCCAGATCGCATCATTCAAGAGGGCGGAAGCCAAGCATGGGTGCTCAACCCCAAGAACGCGATGAAGCATCGTTACCTTATTACCGTTCAGAATAGGCATAACGGCCAATGGGGAGGCGCTACCGAGCCACATGGAACTGCTTTTCTAATTGGCAAAATATCTGATGTGGTCCCCAGTCCTGAGCCTAAATCTAAAGGTCGATATCTTGTAAAAATCAACGAATATGCTCGTATCTCCATATCGTGCAAATGGCGTGGTAGCAATCCTGTACGCTATTTGAATATTAAAGATGAGTTCGGAATCGACCCTGAAACGTTAGAGTTCATTCCAGTTCCTTCGCAAAGTGGACATCATGTTAAGGCGACTCAAGACGCGCTGCATGAGGATGAGGTAGAGTCGACTGAAGTACTTATGCTCACAATTGCTCAAGCAAAAACAGGGCTGGCAGCAAACTTAGGCATCGAGTTGGATCAAATTGAAATAATTATTAAGGCGTAAAGACCGTAATGTGGTGGAGCTATTGCACGAGGGACTTTGCTCACATTTGTCGACTCTCTTTTCTGCTATAGCAAGTTTGTGACAATTTGCTTTAGTCGCGCAGGATTGTTATCTACATACTTTGCCGTCATCGCGATAGATGAGTGGCCCATCAACGTTGAGACGGCTTTGATGTCCACTCCCTTTTCGATCAGCGTAGTAGCGAACGTGCGCCGACCGCTATGGCTGGATGCACCTTGAAGCTTCGCATCGGTGTACATGCGATGGAAGAGTTGCTGCAAGCTGTTCGGCGTGAACGAACTGCCTTTCTGCGATTTGAACAGAGGCGCTTCAAGATTGAACAGGATGCCTTCGACCTCCTGCCTCTCATCAATGAAATCGCGAATCGCAGCAATGAGCTTGGGACTCGATAGGTAAGCATGGCGCTGTTTGCCACCCTTCGTCATTGTGCCAGTCAGATTGATTTCATCCAGCATCTGACCGTCGGCGTCAATGACATGCTTGATGCGCAGCGCGGCCATTTCTTTGGCGCGCAAACCCAGACCAAACGAGCAGTAGAGTAGTGCTACGTTTCGCTTGGCATGCGCCTTCTTCTTGACGGCATTCACGACCTTGGACAGTTCGCGTTCAGTGAGTACCTTTGCTTGACCTTCCTTCATTGATCCACCATAGAATGTTTAGAAATTGCATAATTGATATGCTTTCAAACCATTCTATCCAGCCCTTGTGACCTCGTACATCGGAGAAGTGGCTCTAGGCAACGGAATGTTTACTAATTGCATTTAGTAAACATTGCTATGTGATCTGCTTAGGCCATTCGCCTTGACAAGTTGAGAAGCAAGAAGATTTCTTAGTGTGGCGCCATTGATAATATTGCGGTTGATTGCAATTTCGATTGTTTGCATATAATATAAGAAAAATTGCCTCTAACCAAATTTCATGGAGTTATTCTAATGTCTAATACCCTGTTAATAGAAAAAGTTCTTGCAAAGTTAAAAGAATGGGCAGTAGATACTCATCAGAAAATTGATTCCGGTGGAATATACGTGTTTGGAAGCGTAATTCGTCGTGGAGGTGTTCAGTTTGATAACAGAAGCGATATCGATTTGGTTATTCAAATTCCAGCCCAAATGAAGACTTCTTCGGAGCGCGTAGAATGGATGGAGAACCTACACGAACAAAAACAGTCACTAGAGCTAGCTTTGATGAGTTTGCTTAAACGTACAGATGCCAGTGAGGCAATTTGCAGCGTCGTGGTTGTGTCCGAACTTGATATTGAGGCAAATGTTCATAAAGATGGAGCAATTGGATTTTTCTCTGAAAATATCTTTTTAGATTTGCTTACTGATGTTGCACACAATGGGCTCCCAACTGTTCGCAAAGAAACGAAGTTGCAGCGATTAATAATTGAATGCCTTAAATTCACCCAAAAAAAGAGGAATATTTTTTTGGCGGTCTCCCCAAATGGAACCGAAAAGCTAAGCAACTTTGAGGGGCCGGACCCTATTCCTAAAGATATTATGCGATATGCCGCAATGGCTAGGCAGTTAGAAAAACCTTCAACTATCCATGGTGCTGAAACCGATATACAGCGCGGCCTAGATTATTTAACTCACCATTTATACGAATTTGAAATGGTAAATGAGGCATATCAAAAACTCCATGATGTTGTCTCCGTACGCCGAGGGGCACGTGGAGAGTCGAATAGCATCTCACCACTGCAACAACTACTTCTGACGGATATCATCGTTGGCGCGGCGATTGAGGCGCATGACAAAGAGCTTGCCGCTCAAGTAGTGGCTCGACGAAATAAAGATTTTTCGTTGCCGTCTTTTAAGGGTAATGATAGCACGATATTTTTTTCTGATAGGTTTTCCCGAGCTTTTCCAGGTGTTAGAGGAGTGAGTTGGTTTGAAGATCCAGCTGAGATCAGAGAGCGAATGAATCGATTATTGAAGGAGCCATTGAAATTTGAAGAAGCTACGCCTATTTGGTGGTGGCGTAATTCAAATTTACAGATTGAAAAGTTCATTGATTTAGGTAATGGGCATTACGTAATGAATGTCGACGAGTTAAATATAAGAAAGATCGCTGCTGTACAAAGTGATCCTTATTATCGGTCTTTTGTCTACGTTGAGGTTGCTTCAATGAAACCTACAGGACTCTATCAGAGTAGTCCAGATCAAGTGTCAGCTAGTAAAAAGGCCGAGGAAGTCTTTGGATATAATTGGGAAGAGTACGGACTCGTCGATGGTGTCCATATGGTGACTCGCGCAGAGTACGATGATGGTGCGGCAAAGATTGAGGGAGAAATTCAAGACATAACTGGGCGCGCCGAACTGCGAAGCCGTTATTTGACTCCTTATAATTTTTTGATCGCGCCTCATGGCTCACCAATTAACAATCAACGATTCGATAGCATACTTGAAGATTTTTTGAACAAAATCTTGTCTGGAGAAGCTACCATTGAACAGTTAATTCAGGTGGTTAATAAATTGCCCAAGAGAAATGATCGATAAGTGATAGTAGCATATACGTTCCGTGCGGATCTTTTTTCTTGCAGTCATGCGACCGAAACCATCTTTTTCAAACTTGGTGATCGGCGATCTGCTTCTTGATGAGTTGAAGTCATCGGATGTTTTAGAGTGAGCGAAGAAAATATGACAATCGAAATGTACCGGAAATATAGGCGCATTCTAAAAAATATTCCGATAAATGGAAAATTCGTCAAATATGACTGGGGCGATCTGCCTAATCCAATTTATATTTCTTGGATGCCCTACAGTCAAATGTTTGATGAATTTTCACGCGAATTGGCAAATGCACTGAATACTTTGACTCGCTACACTCACCAGCTCACCGCATGGCGAGATTTATTAGAATCTGAAGACGTGCAAACGCAATTTTCGGCGGCTGTTGATTTTATTGATCCTATAGCCGTTGTTGCTATTAATTTGCCCTATGTAATTCGCTCGCGTTTTATTTTTGCCGCAGCACATTTATGTCACCAGGCAAATCATGCGAAACAAGGAAATACTTGGAAAGATGATTTTCCTTTGGATAGTGAAGTCTGGTTTGATTCTGCGGACAAATATGGCAAGGAATGGAAGCAGTATAAAAAGTTCAAAAATAGGTTGGAGAAGGTCAGCGCTAAAGATTATCGAGAAGGTACGCACGACTTTAGGCATGCTTATAATCATCGGTTTTCAGCTCGCATTGTGTTAGGCATTTCCCAAATAGTGACTCGTCGAGTTGATGAGTCTAGTGGCGGCGTTACTTATGGTTTCGGTGGAATTCAACCAATTACTCTGCCTCGTTTAATTTCTTTACTTGAGAAACAATGTCAACACTGCTATTTAGCTTTTGATGCATTCGAAAAACTGATTAGAGAGCAAGAAGCTGCAATTCGAACTCACAATAGTGCTGCACTGGAAGCCATTAAGTAGCAACGAAAATTAGTTAGAGAAGAATTCTTGTTTACACGCTACTTTGATCGAGTGACCAGCCACGATTAGATTGCCGAGCCATGTGTAGAGGTAGTCGTTAAGTACGCGCTTTGCCAAAATGTCAATGTGGCTCCTGTCTGGCGAATACACCGAGTTCGACATATGCGCATCGCGGTACGTTAACGCTTCAGCCATGCCGCGATCAAGGTAGACCGCTATCGTCATCTCTGGATTGATCACCACGCCACCATCTTCAGCACGACTATGACCGAGCATGATGATGAGCTTCGTAGGGCTTCGCGACACCACATCGAAGTGCAGCGGCCAGTTACCATCGACTTCGGACAAGCCCACCTCATCGATGCTTTGCAGATCAGGGATCACGTCCAGCAAACGATTGAAGATCTGGCTGTATAGGTTCTCACTGGAGTATCGGCCGTTCATGCCAAACCCAGTTCCTTGATGTTGTCTTCATGACGGAACATATGCACATGCCAGGACACGAAGAAGGCTTTGTACATCGCCTGATATTCGAGCGAGTTCATCGGCAAGTTCTGTGATAAGTACGACCACGCGGTGATGAAGGTGAGGTCGTGGGTCAAAGGCTTCCGGCTGTTGTTGGTGGTGTAGAGCGAAAGCTTCAAATCTGGCTGGATACGACCAGCATCATTCGCCGCTGCTTTGTTCAGTTCGACCGTCAGCGTTCCGCATCGATGATATTCAACATTTACCACCAACGGCGGCATTGCATCGGTTTGCGCTTCGCGTTGATCTTCCAGCGCTTTGATCATCGGTATCAAGACGAGCAGTTGCTGGTGAAGTGGGGTACGTACACGCTGGACTTGTTTGGTGGCTTTCATCGCTGTTCTCCGATTGTGAGTAGACGTCGGCGGCGTATTGATCACGCCGCCACCATTGGCATTGGTTTGGATCAGATCTCGATGATCTGATGAACGATGGCCTGTACTTCGCCGGGATTTTTCTTCAGCAGCGATGCGAAACGTGCGACGATCAAACGGTTCTTCTTCGTTTCGATCTTGTTGATTTCGCGGACTGCGGCCAGATCGAGTGGCTTACCGGGCTTGATGTTTTCGATGGTGTTCTTGACGAGATCATTACGCTGCGAATCGAGAGCTTTGATTGCTTCGCGTAGTTGTTCGGCATTGTCTTTCGCTGCCGGTTTGGTGGCGGCATTGGACTGGGCGTTTTCTGGCGACTGGTTGCCAGCGTTGGCGTCGATGTTCTTCTTGTCCAGCGTCAGGGTAGGCTTTTTATCAGTGGTGGCGTTCATCGTAAATCTCCTGTGAATTTGTCAAATCGACAATAGAATTTTATCCAGCCTTTTTCAAAACGTACATTGGAATTATTGCTTTATTTCAACAAAATTCTCACTTCGAGTTTTCAGGCGGCAGAACCACTCAACGGAAATCCCTAAGTCTTGCGGCCGTTGGTAACTTTGGAATCGTGTCGCTGTGGCGTGAGGGACCAGCTAAATTGCACAGCTTTTGAGTAGGAGTATGTTGTACTTCTGAACTTCACTATATAGCTTAAGGTGAAAAGCTATGCGTTCCTGCACGAGGCGTCCGAAGATATCTTTGACGCTCTGAACCTTGCTTGAGGTGCTGCAAGGATGGATGGGTGTGTCAAATAGGCCAAATAATCATGATGTGGCTGCTCTTCAAGGACGAGCCGCAGCACATCGTGCAACTGGGCCTGGGCAGCGCCGCGCTGACCAAGTTCTGCT
Organism: Duganella sp. sic0402; assembly: GCF_019219065.1. Lineage (GTDB taxonomy): Bacteria > Pseudomonadota > Gammaproteobacteria > Burkholderiales > Burkholderiaceae_D > Rugamonas. Next base: position 44,528 of record NZ_JAHUWK010000015.1, read on the forward strand.
ATCGCCGCATGCCGCAGGCGCGCGTCACCGCCATCGAACTTAATCCCAACGTCATCGCCATGTGTCTGGCGCAGTTCGCGCTGCCGTCCAACGACGAGCGCCTCGATGTGCGTGAAATGAACGCCATGGACTTCGTGCTTGATCCGGCCAACCGCAACAGCGTCGACGTGCTGCAGGTGGACCTGTATGACGAAGCGGCGCGCGGCCCGGTGCTGGACTCGCAGGAGTTCTACCAGGCTTGCGCCGACGTGCTGCGCGATGGCGGCATCATGACCACCAATGTGTTCGGCGACGACTTCAGCAACTACGACAAGAATCTGCAAACCATGGAGCTGGTGTTCGACGCCGTGGTGTGGCTGCCGGAAGTGCACGATGCGAACATCGTCGTCATCGCCTTCAAGAACGCGCCTTCATTGGATTTCAGCGTGCTGTACGAGCGCGCCGCCGAAATCAAGAAAACCCTGAACCTGCCGGCCAAAAAGTGGGTCAATGGCCTCAAGGAATGGATGCAGGACCACCAGTAAAACTGCAGCGTTTTTCTTCTATCGATATGCAAGCAAAGCATACCGATGCGCGCGCGCCACACTTTTGCACCGGTCCCCGGCAAGCGCGTGCCGGGGTCGCCGGCCAGCTTACGATACATTGCGTTACAAAGCACGAACTATCCGCAAATGTACATAAATCACAACATTGACATGTGAACCGCGTTGTCGCGACTGGAAGCGTTCCCTTAGTATTTTTCCAACGGCCTTACCCCCGCTTGGCCGTTTTCAAATACAAGAGAGAGAACAATGACAAGAGCACCTCAATTCAAACGCACCTTGCTGGCCACTGCTATCCTGCTGCTGGCAGCACAAACCGCCCAGGCGCAAACGTCTACCGACGGCGGCGCCAAGGCCGATGAACAAACCGTGGTGGTGCTGGGCTCGCGCTCAGTCGCCAAGACGGCGCTGGACACCTCGTCGCCGGTGGGCCTGATCAGCCAGAAAGACTTGCAGACGGCCGGCCCGCTGGAACTGGGCAAGCTGCTGCAAACGCTGGACCCGTCGTTCAATTTTTCCACCACCTTCATCAGCGATGGCACCGACTCGATCCGTCCGGCCACGCTGCGCTCGCTCGGCCCCGACCAGGTGCTGGTGCTGATCAACGGTAAACGCCGTCACCAGCAGGCGCTGGTCAATGTACAGCAGACCATCGGCCGCGGCTCGGCCGGCACCGACATCAACGCCATTCCGCTGGCGGCCATCCATCACATCGAAGTGCTGCGCGACGGCGCCGCCGCCCAATACGGCTCGGATGCGATTGCCGGCGTGATCAACATCGTGCTCAAGTCGAACATCGGCGAGACCGCTGTCAGCGGCCAGCTGGGCACCACTTCCGAAGGCGATGGCGACCTGTACTCCGCCAGCGCCAATCGCGGCTTCGCGCTGGGCGAGAACGGCGGCTTCGTCAACCTGACCGTGGAAGCGCGCAAGCGCGGCGAAACCAACCGCGCCGGTCCGGATTCGCTGCGCGTCAATCCGCCACGCGTGACGCAGCACATCGGCGACAGCAACACCAAGGATTACTACCTGTGGTGGAATGGCGCCCTGCCGATTGATCAGCACAGCGAGTTCTACGCCTTCGGCGGCGTCTCCAAGCGCAAGAGCGATTCGTATGGCTTCTTCCGTTCCGCCGGTGACGCACGTACTGTCGCTTCCGTGTACCCGAACGGCTTCCTGCCAGCGATCAGCACCGACATCAAAGATGCGTCGTGGGCCTTCGGCTACCGCCGCGACCTGCCGAGCGACTGGAAAGCCGACATCAGCGTCAACTACGGCCAGAGCGAACTGGCATTCCATGAGTCGAACAGCTTGAACGTCAGCTACTGGTACGAGCCGAAACCGGGCGGTGGCATCTACGCCGAATCGCCGCGCGAAGCCGATACCGGCACGCTGCGCTTCTCGCAGCTGACCTTCAATGCGGACGTCAAAGGCCCGGTCAAAATCGGCGACACCACCATCTCGCTGGCCACCGGCTTCGAGTACCGCAAGGATAACTATGAGATCGTCGCCGGCGATCCGGTCTCCTACCAGTATGGCCGCACCAATAACCCGGCCATCAACATCGTCACGCCGGGCGGCGCCACGGCGGCTGCCGGTATTCAGGGCTTCCCTGGCTATACGCCTGGTACGGCAGTCGATTCGGGCCGTCACAACATCGCCCTGTTCCTCGACGCCGAAACCAAACCGGTAGATACGCTCACGCTGGGCGGCGCGGTGCGCTACGAAGACTACTCGGACTTCGGCAACACCGTCACCGGCAAGCTGAGCGCCCGCTTCGATCCGACCAAGGAGCTGGGCTTCCGTGCCAGCGCCTCCACCGGCTTCCGCGCGCCGAGCGTGCAGCAGGAGTTCTACAGCTCCGTGTCCACCAACCTGAATAACGGCGTGCTGACCGAGACGCTGACCGCCCGCCAGGGCAGCGCCGTCACGCAGGCCTTCGGCATCAAGCCGCTGAAAGAGGAAACCTCGACCAGCGGCAGCGTCGGCGTGGTGTTCCGTCCGTCGCAAAACTTCTCGCTGACGGCCGATGCGTACCAGATCAAGATCAAGGACCGCATCGTGTTCTCCAGCGAGATCGCACCGGAAGCCGGCGGCGGTCCGATCGCCAACATCCTGCGTCCGCTGGGCGTGGGCCAGGCGCAGTTCTTCACCAACGCGGTGGATACGCGCACGCGCGGCCTGGACGTCGTGGCGGTGCACACCACCAAGTTCGACGCATCCACGCTGGTGCTGTCCGGCCAGCTGGGCTTCAACAAAACCGAAGTCACCAAGCGCCATTCCACGTCATCGGTGCTGAGCGGTGAGAAGCTGTTCGACAAATCGCAGGTGACGCTGATCGAACACGGCCAGCCGCGCAAGCACCACGTGGTCGCGGCTGACTACACGGTAGGCGCATGGAACCTCACCACCCGCGCCAACTACCATGGCGAGGTGTATGCGGAAAACTTCAGCCCATTGCAGAAGTGGGATGCGCGCTGGCTGGTGGATGCGACGGTGCGCTACGCCTTCAGCAAGCGCACCTTCCTCAGCCTGGGCGTGAACAACGCGTTCAACCAGCTGCCGAACGAGTGGACCAACGGCGGCGACTTCCCGAAACTGGGCTTCACCCGCTGCTGGGAAACCTGCCCTATCGGCGTGAACGGCCGCTCGTTCTACGTGCGGGCTGATACGGCGTTTTAAACTGCTTGGCAGCGTAGGCCGCAAGGTGCACGACCGCTGCCAACTGTTTGACCAATCCCTCCATCTGCTCGGCTGGCACTTGTGCGTAGCCGAGCATCAGCCCTTTCCAGCCTGATACGCCTTGCGTGTCGTGTGCGCTCAGCGCATTGACGGCAATCCTATGCACCTGCGCTTGCGCAGCGACTGCCAGATCGTTGATACGCGCGTCCGTGAAGCGCAGCGACAAGTGCATGCCTGCACTGCCGCCATGCAGCGTCGCCACCGATCCAAGATGCCGCTCCAGTGCCGCCACCAAGGCATCGCGCCGCTGCCGGTATAAGCGGCGCATGCGGCGCAGATGCAGCGCAAACTGACCGCTGTACAGGAACTCGGCCAGTGCCAGCTGTTCCGCCACCCGGCCGCGTGCCGACGACTGCGCACGCATCTGCGCAAACGTGTCAGTCAATGCAGCAGGCACCACCACAAAGCCGATACGCAAAGAGGGGAACATGGTCTTGCTGAACGTACCCAGGTAAAGTACCGGCGCGTCATCGCTCAAACCCTGCATGGCGTGCAGCGGTGCACCGTCGTGACGAAACTCGCTGTCGTAGTCATCTTCGATAATCAATGCACCCGCCGTGCGCGCGGCGGCAATCAGCGCATGGCGGCGGCGCAGGCTTAGCACGCTGCCAACCGGATACTGGTGCGAGGGCGTGGTGTAAATCAGCCGGGGTGGGCGCAACAACCAATCGTCTTCCGATGGGGCCATTCCTTCGTCATCAACGTCTATGCCCGCCACCGCCAATCCCGCGCCGCGCGCTGCCGCCAGCGCGCCGCCATAGCCTGGGTTTTCGATCCAGACAGTATCGCCGGCGTCGGCCAGCGCGTGCATGCACACGTCCAGGCTGTTCTGCGTGCCATCGGTAATGAAGACCTGGCTGGCGTCGCATGCGACACCGCGCGCCGCGCGCAAATGATCCGCGATGGCGGCGCGCAATTCTGGCTGACCGGCCGGATCGCCGTAGTTAAGCTGCGTTACAGTCATCGACCTGAGCGCACGCTCCAGCATGCGCCGCCACAGCGTCATCGGAAAATGATCCAGTGCCGGTACGCCGGGAGCAAAAGCCTCCATGCGCGCAGCATCTGGCGGCACAACTCGCAACTGGCGCGCACGCTGTGACAAGCCGATTACCGCCCCCCGCGCAGCACGGCGCGCAGGACTGGCCATAACCGTAGCCACCACGGTGCCACGCCGGTCCGTGCTGACAAAGCCCTCGCTGGCCAACTGCTCATATGCATACAGCACGGTATTGCGCGCCATACCTAGCTCCTCCGCCAGCACACGCGATGCGGCCAGCCGCGTGCCGGCAGCCAGCGTTCCATTGCGGATGGCAGCACGCAGGCACTCATGCAGCAATCGCTGACGCGGCCAGTTATTGTGACCATGGCTGTCTGCATACGCGCTGACCAGCAAAGCAAAGTCCATTCTTGGCTCCATAAAAATATGCAAGGCTGGCTCTATCAATAGAGCCAGCATCTGATTATATTTTGTCTTTTGAAAGGACACCATGAACCAGGCGCCAACCGACCGCACCCGTATCCGCCGCGTCGCCAGCAATGCACACTACGACAGCACCACGCTGCACGCCATCATCGACGACGCTTACCTTTGCCATATCGCCTTCAGCGATGCCCGTGGTGCGCATTGCATCCCAACGGCTTGCTGGCGCGGCGGCGAGCATCTGTATATTCATGGTTCCAATGGCAGCCGCATGGTCAGGCATCTGCTGGAGAACGAGTGCTGCGTGTCCATCACGCATCTGGATGGACTGGTGCTGGCCCGGTCGGCGTTCAATCATTCGATGAATTATCGATCAGCCATGATTTATGGCCGTTTCCAGGCAGTGGAAGGCGCGGATGCGCGTTATGCGCTGGAGACGCTCATGGAGAAGCTGACGCCGGGCCGCCAGGCAGACATCCGCCCCGGATCGGACAAGGAGTATGCAGCCACCACCGTGCTGCGCATCGCACTGACGGAGGCCGCCTGTAAAGTGCGCCGCGGTGGCCCGGATGATGATGAGACAGACCTGGCCTGGCCAGCATGGGCCGGCGTTCTGCCCTGGACGCGTGCGCCAATGGCGCCGCAGCCAGATCCAGCGTGTACGATCAGCGCACCAGCCTATGTCAGTGACTGGCTGCGTCGTGGTTAACCAACCCGCGCTGCTCACGCCACCATAAGGTCAGCATTGAAAGTGCGAACAGCACGGCAAACGGCATAGTCGGCAACGGCGTGCCGGCGTCCGTGCCAACGGCGCCGCCGGCGCCTGCCGCAGAAGCCGGAGAACGTGCCGCATACTGCATCGTGGCGTCCCGGCGCAGCGCCTTCTGCCACGCGGGCCAATCGTCTTGGGCGTACACATACACCGGACCGGGTTCTGTCATGCCGTCAGCGCTGAAGCTCATCCAGCCGGCTTTGCGCGGCCAGAACGCTGCACACACGCCATCCGCCTTGTCAGCGCGTGCTTGCAGCGGCATCGCCGCATAGCCATCAGCCAGCAATGGCGTACCCGGCTTCACACCCTGCGCGCACACCTCGCTGCGCAAGCCAGGAACCGGCATCGGATCGTTCAGCTGCCAAAAGGTTTTCTGTTCGCTATGCAGCGCGATGAGGTCCATCGCCGATTGCCACCACAATGCCAACTGCTGGGGTGCGCTGATCGCATACTTGTGCCAATCCGCGACACCGATCCAGACAATGCGCCCCTGGCCAATATCACGCTGCCACATCCACGGCTGTTTCTTCGCATCGCGCGCGAGCACGCGCCACGGGGCAGCTACGGCATCACCCGGATTCAATCCGGCAGGCGGCAATGTCATCGCCGCACCGAACTGCCGCATGTCTTCCTTCTCCGTGGTTGGCGATTGCGAAGATAACTGCAAGCCAAAGTCGCGCCGCCATAGCCCCGTATCCGTAGCATTCCCCCCCAACACCACCAGCGGCACACCCTTTGCTGTCTGCGCCAGTACTGCGGCGCGTGCGGACGGGCTGAGATGTTCGATATAAGCCGCATCCACGACCATGGCGTTAGGCGCATTCAGCTCGGCGCGCGCGGTTTCGCTGCGGGTGATGGTTTTGCCCAGCGTGATATTCCAATCCAGAATTGCGCCTCCATCGGATAACAACTGGTTCAGAACACGCGCATCAAATGATGGCGCGCCAAAACGCCCCTGTATCTGTAAAGGCACAGGTTCTTTTACCTGCACAGGAATCGGGCCTTGTGCGATTGTCTTGCCATTAGCGTCCAGAAGGCGCGCCTGCAGTACCAGGGCTTCCGCCACCGGCGGCAGCCATTGCACCGACAGCTGCGTAGCAGACGACGGTCTGGAATCAGCCAGAACTTGTTTGTTCTCGGCCAGCAGTTGCAAACGCCAGCCAGCTGTGGCCGAAGAGCGATGTACCGACAGCGTCAACATGCGGCCCAGTGAAACAGTGCGAGGAAAATCGAGCCATAGCAGATCCGTACTTGCAGGCTTCCATTGCAAAGGCCGCGCCGGCAGATCGCGCCATTCAGCTTCCCGCATCCCATCACCACTCAAGGTAATGCCGGCGGCGGCAGGAATAGCCAGCCGGTCGGCATCGCTGATGCGGCCTGCGCTGGTGCTGACAGACAGCGCGCCGGCCGCAGCGGCAGGCAAGCGCACATCGGCCAGCGTGACCGCCAGCGCAACGCCAGCAACACCGGCCAGCAATGCATCTGCCCAACGACGCTTGCGTGCATAAAGTGCCGTGCTGGCGGCCGCCGCGACCAGCACGGCCAGCGGCGGCGCCAGAGAAGCCAGGTCCGGGAATATCATCATTTAGCCTGCTCCTTGCCGCTCCACTCCTTGCGGAAGGGCGTATCCGCAGCAGGCCGCGCCTGCAACAGCACTGGCGCATCAGCCAGCGTGCCACGCAGCCAGGCGCGCAGCTCGGCGCGGCATGGCACGCAGCCATCCTGGACATCCTGTACGGTGCGCTGTGCGCCGAGGCGGTGTTCCTGGTCGGCGATGCGGGAAATCGTGTCACGCGCCGCCTTGCTCCACAGCGCGGGTAAGGCGCCGTCCTGCGACAAGGCCAGTACCAGCTCGCGCACCTCAGCCGGCACGGTGTCACCCGCGGCGCCCTGCGCACGCTTATAGCTCATGGCGCCAACGATATCGCCGGTCATGCGCTTCTCTTCCTTCAATGCTGGCGGGACGAAAGCCGTGCGGTGCAGATAAACACGCTCAGCGGCCTGCAGCTCCTTGATCGCTTCCAGCGCCTTGTATTCAGGCGGCAGCGCATTGTTCGGCGCAACGGCGCGCAGGGATTTTTCGGCATCCCACATCGCGGCCAGCGCGCGCTTGAGGACTGCTTTGGTTTGCGGATCGAAGATTGTAGCGTTATCTTCCTGATCGTGGGCGTGGCCAAATTCTTTCATGACACTGATTTCTCCGCCGCCACCGGCGCTGCCGTGGCCGTGGTGTTCATGTTCGTGCTCCTCATCGCCAAACAGGGAAGACTCCTCGCCGAGGAACTGGCCATAGCGCAGACGCAGCGCGGCCTGGTCCGAGGCAATGCCTTCGCTACGGCTACGCAGCGTGGCGGCAGGCATGTTCGGATGCGCTTTCAGGTCGGCGACCAGTTGTTCGGTGTCGATAATGATCTGGCGCTGGCTGCGCAGGTTTTCCGGTTTCGCCATCGATGGCAACGCGGTGGATTCAAGGCTTTCGGCTTCCGGTCCGGGCAGGCGCAGCGTGTAAGTTGGCGATTGCGCGGTATGCGGATTTTCCGGTGCGTTGTCGGTGGCGCGCACGAAAAAGTAGAGTTCATCGCCTGGCTCCATACCGAGTTCCGCCAGCGTCCACTGCTTTTTCCAGCTACGCGACTTTGGATCGGACGATTGCGGCAGCGGTACTTCCTTGTCGCTGAAGCGGATGTTTTCGCCGCTACCGCGCGCGAGCGTCATGTGCAGGCTGGCGCGCACGATGGCGTAATCATCTTTGACGCCGACTGAAATCGTTACTGCCTTGGCGTCCTTTTGCAGAAGGTGTATCAGCTCGGCCGGTTCGACAATGGTGACTTGCGGTGCCTGATCCAGCGTTACGCGGATATTGTAGCGCGTGGTGCTTTTGCCGCGTATCCGCCAGAATAGCGAGTCTTCAATTCGGAGTTTTGCGCAGTCCTCGACAACCGCAAGCGCCTGGCCGTCACCCAGTTCAACTGTTGGCTGCACGCCTGCCGGATTGCGCACACACCAGCGTATCTCCGAGTATTGCGGCACCTGAATATCACGTGCACCGGTCTCGAACGACGCGACGCCGGTGTACTTCGGTGGCGTGACACGTAGATAAACCTCGCCATCCAAAATTGGCTTGTTCACTGGTGCCACGACTGGCGGCAGTGCCGGTGTGATTTGCCTGCTGTGCCATGCGGCACCCGCACCGGCGGCGAACAGGCTAAGCACAAGTGGCAGCACGGCGAACGATACGCGGGCACGAGCGATGGCCTGGTAATCTGCCTCGGTCAACACACCGGCCAAGCGCGCGAGCAGGCGTTGCTGCTGAAGCTTCGCGATGGGCGTGTGGGCCTCTGTGGCCAGTAAGGTGCTGCTATCCTCCAGCTGCGGAATGGCAGTGTTCAGCCACGACGTCCATTGCGCGGCAATGCGGCCACGCCAGCGTAGCGCATCTGCAATCACCCACGTCACCCAGGCCATGCTGGCGATCAGCGCTGGTGTGCGCGCAGCTGGCAGCGCGGCGACAAGCAGCAAAGGTGCAAGCACCGCCAGCCACTGCGGCGCACGTCGGCGGAGAATGGCGGCCCAAAGACGGCTGCGCAGATGATCAGTTGCGCCGGGCATGGGTCAATATCCGTTCGAGCATAAAAAGCAACAGCAGCACAATGCCCAGCCACACCGCCGGCTTGGCGTGGGAGATTGCGGGCAGCGCGTTGCGGGCGGAGGAAAAATTCTGGGATGGCGTGGCGTACGCCGGAGCGGTAGCCACCGAGAGTAGTTGCCAGGCCTCGAACAAGGCGTGTGCGCTGTCGGCGTCGCGCGGTGGGAAGCCATCCGAAGTCCACAAGCGGCCACGCGATGAGTCGGCGTATTTCAGCGTAACACCGTTGACCGTCAGCCTGGATGCATTGGCCAGTTCCGGGAACGCCGCAGCGACCGGCGCAGCAATCCACCAGTGCGGCGCGCGCCAGTTAGCGAGGGGCGCGGCGTCAGGCGTAGACCAGACAATCAGCGTGGTCGCTGCGGTGGGTTCGGTAGCGACCACGTAGCGATAGGCGCGATTGCCGGCAATGTCAAAGGCAGCGAACAGCGAACGCCATGCCTGCAAAACCGGTTCGGCGGCCACCAGCACGACGTGACGCTCAGCAGAAGGTGCAGCGGTAGGCTGCGGGGTGGCAGCTCGCAATTCTACCTGGTGGCTGAATTGCGGCAGGCGGGCCGGCATGGCGATGTGGTCGGCACGGGCAACGATCAGCAGCCTTGCCGCAGGACGCCAATCACGTTCGTTTTGACGCAGCCAAGACAGCGCATCGCGCGGCAAGTCGATGCGCGTGGCGGCACTGAAGCCCGCCGCGTTGATCTGCTCTTCAACCCAGGCCTTATCCGCGCCGGCGTCCACCAGAACGGTATCGCCGCGCCATGGGAAGATCGTCGCGGCCAGCCAGGCGATCAAGGCCACCAGCAGCAAGCAACGCACCAGCAGCAATGTTTTATCGCGCCACTGCCAAACGCGCAACTGCTCCGGTGGCGCCGATGGCAGGAAGCGCGCGGTGGCCAGCGGCTCGGCTTTCAGCCGTTGACGCTTCTTGCGGTGCCACCAGACCGGCAGCAGCAATACCGGCAACGCCAGCCACCACATCGGATAAGAGCTCAATATCATTTTGCGCGCACTCCCGCGAGTTGCAACCAGCTGCGCAGGACACCGCTCAGCGGCTGTTCGATACGCGCCTCGTAGTGGACGATGTTATGTTGACGGCAGCTCGCCGACACGCCATCGAAGTGCGCGCGGCTCTGCTGTTTGTAATGCTCGCGGTCTGCGTTGCGGATGCGATGCAGGCCATGGTCGCGCTCCGGGTCCCGGTAGCCGCTGCCGGACTTGAAGCTGGCGTCTACCTCTGCCTGCGTACGCAGCGTCAGCAGCCGCACATCGTGGCGCATATTACGCAAGCGCAGCAGCGCTTCGCTTAACGGCGATGGCCAATCCAGAAAATCGCTGGCGGCAAAGATCATGCTTGGCGCGCGGGCAAAGTGCAGGCTTGCGCGCAAGGTGTCGGCGGTTGGCAGTTCACCGTCTGGCTTCGCCTTGTTCAGCGCAGCCATCACGCGCTGTAACTGGCGCGGTCCACGTGCGGCCGGCGTGAACTCCACTTTGCCGCCAGTGCAGATAAGCAGGCCGAATGCATCACCCTGGCGCTGCGCAATGGCGGCGACACAGGCCAGCAAAGTACGCGCGAACCAGAGTTTATCAATGCCGTTGATCTCACGGCTGGGCTCCGCCATCGAGGCGGTGGCGTCCAGCCACAGCCAGACAGCGACATGACTGTCACGCTCCGCCTCACGGACGAAGTAACGGTCGGCGCGTGCCAGCAGTTTCCAGTCGACGCGCCGCCATTCATCGCCCGGTGCGTAGGCACGGTACTCGGAAAACTCGACACCCGCGCCGCGTTCGCGGCCCATGTGTATGCCATGCCCCAGTCCCGCCAGGACGTGACGGATCACCAGGTCCAGATCCTTGGTCTGGGCCATCATCTTGGTCATGCTTGCGCTTGCGGAGACGTGCATTATTCAGGACGAATATGCTCACGCAGCGCTTGCAGGATGTCGGCGATAGCCACGCCATCCGCTTCCGCTTCAAAGTTGCGCAGCACGCGGTGCGCCAGCACCGGCAGCAGCATCTCGGCGATATCTTCGCGCGTGACGGCCAGTCGGCCCTGCATCAGTGCGCGCGCCTTGGATGCCAGTACCAGCGCCTGCCCTGCGCGCGGACCAGCGCCCCAGCCGATATGCTTTTGCACCGCAGGGACCGTAGTCAGCGATGGACGCGTTGCGCGCACCAGCCGCGTTGCGTAGGTCACCAGATGGTCGCCGATCTCGATGTCGCGCACCAGTTGCTGGAGGCGCAGCAGCGTAGCCACATCCATCACCGGTTCAGCGTCTTTCAGGCCGGCGTGCGTGGTAGCGGAAACCATGGCGATTTCCTCGGCCTCGCTTGGATACACCACATCGATGCGCAGCAGGAAGCGGTCCAGCTGCGCTTCCGGCAGCGGATATGTGCCCGCCTGTTCGATCGGATTCTGCGTCGCCAGCACAAAGAAAGGCTTGGGCAGCTTGTGCGTCTGGCCAGCGAAGGTCACGCTGCGTTCCTGCATCGCTTCCAGCAGCGCCGACTGTGTCTTCGGCGGGGCGCGGTTGATCTCATCGGCCAGCAGCACCTGCGTGAACACCGGCCCTTGCTGGAAGCGGAACTCGCGCTTGCGCGTCGCATGGTCTTCTTCCAGAATCTCGGTGCCGACGATATCGGACGGCATCAGGTCCGGCGTGAATTGCACGCGATGGAAGTCCAGTTCGGTCGCCTGCGACAAGGATTTCACCAGCAGCGTCTTGCCCAGTCCCGGCACGCCCTCGACCAGCGCGTGGCCGCCCGCCAGCAGGCAGATGATCAACGAGTCGATCACGTTTTCCTGCCCGATAATCACGCGCGCCATGCTCGCCTTCAGCGCCTTCACCTTGGCGGTCAGTTCGCCGATTTCATGTTCGCTCCAGGCGATACCTTCAGCCATAACTACGCTCCCAACGCATATTGAATGATATTGACCGCAAAGCGGGTATTGTCGACGGCGAGGAAACGCTTGTTGCGGAAGTCGTAATCCCATTCGCAGCCATAGTCCTTGTTGCTGTACAAAAGCCGCACGCGGCCGCCCACCTCGATCGCCTTCAGATAATCGTGCACCAGATCGTCGCCCCAGCCGTTCAGCTCCACGGCGGTATTCGGCGGCCCATCTTCAAACTTGAAGAAGCTGGAATAGACCGGATGATTATTGGGGATCTTGTGCAGCGCCTTCGGCCCGAAGATGCGGCCGATTTCAGCTTCAAACGATTTCGCAAACAGCCCGTCGATATCGTGGTTGCAGTCATCCACGAACAGGAAGCCGCCACCCTTGATATAGCGCTCCAGATTCTTGCGCTCGGCCGCCGTGAACTGCACCAGCTTGTGGCCGGCGAAATAGCAGAACGGCGCCTCCAGCATCTTCGGATCGGACAGCGCGACGATGCGCTCAACGGGATCAACCCGCAAGGTGGTGTACTCCACCAGCGAGTTGAGCACATTGCTGGGCATGCGGACATCCACATCCCAGTCGCCCGACTCATACGTCAGACGGGTGAAATAGAAATCGTACGAAGCCACAGCAGCCTTATACCGCGTCCGACAGCGACGTAAAGTTAAAGTCGCGCACCTTCATCGCCGGGATCAGCATCTGATAGCGCACTTCATCGCCACCGATCACCACCGGTTTTCCCAGTTCATCTATATTGTTCAGCATCGTCACCGGGCTTTCATTGAAGCGGAAGTTCTTCACCGGATGCTTGATCTTGCCGTTCTCGATATAGAAAGTGCCGTCGCGCGTCAGGCCGGTCAGCAGCAGCGACTGCGGATCGACCATGCGGATATACCAGGTGCGGGTGACCAGGATGCCCTTCTTGGTATTGGCGATCAGTTCCTCGGTCGATTTGCTGCCGCCCGTCATGATCATATTGCCGTGGCGGCCAGTGGCGCGCTGGCCCTGCTTCTCGGCCCAGTAGCGGGTGTAGTCCAGCGACGCGATCTTGCCGTTCTTGATCACGTCCGCGCGCTCACGCGCCAGCATCGCCTGGCTATCCCAAGGCAGCACTGGCACGTCCGGATTCCACGGGTCGGCATAGATGTTCACCTGTTCGTCGAACAGCTTCTCGCCCAGGCGATTGCCGCCGCCCTTCTTCGACAGGAAGCTGCGGCCCTCGTCGGCCTGCCGTGCATCGAAGGCGCCATACATGCGGCCGATGATTTCCGAAGTGGCGGCCGGCTCCAGGATCACCGTGTAGCGGCCCGGTTCCAGCGCCTTGGCCTCCACCGATTTCAGTGCCTTCTCGATGGCGATCTCGGAAGCTTCGCGTGCGTCGAACTTGCGCGCATCATTGGCAGATCGGGTCACCCAGCCGGAACCACGGCCATCTTCGGTGCGCGTAGTCACGGTGAAGCCCAGATTGCTCAGCGTCTGGTAGCCGAATACGCCATTCGAATTGGCCACCGTTTCAAAGCCGGTGGTGTCGCTGAAGAAGCCAGCGGCGATCAGGCCCTGCTTGCGCGCCGAGTTGATACTGGCCGCAGCCACTTCGGCGCGATACTCCGGGTCGATGGCGGCAGTCGCCTCGCTGAAGGTGGCGGAAGGTTTGAAATCCTGCTTTTTAATCGCCGGCAGGAATTCAGGATTCTCCGGCGCCAGGCGCGCCACATCTTCCGCCCGGCGCACCACTTTTTCCAGCGACTTGTCGTCAAACTCATTGATCGATGCGGTGCCCTGGCGCTTCCCGAAAGCGACGCTCACCGTCAGCTGCGTATTCGAATTCAAGCCCGCAGTCGACACAGCGTTGCGCGCATAGCGGATATTGCCGTTACGCGTACCGTTGATCTGCACGCGGCATTCATCGGCCTTGGACAGCGACATGACTTTGTCGCAGATGCGCTTTGCTTCTTCCTGATTCAGCATCTTCATCGTTGTTTATCCTATTTTGCGGGCAGTGTTGATCACGTTGACGCCGTTGAAGCGCGTGGTTGGCGAACCATGCGACACGGCGCTGACCTGGCTAGGCTGGCCTTTTCCATCAAAGAACGAGCCGCCCATGCGCCAGTCGCGCTCATCACACAAGGCGGTACAGGCGTTCCAGAATTCCTGCGTGTTCGATTGGTAAGCCACGTCTTCCAGCTGATTGACGATCTTGCCGTTCTTGATTTCAAAGTACAGCTGGCCGCCAAACTGGAAGTTGTAGCGCTGCTGGTCAATCGAGAACGAGCCACGGCCCAGGATATAGATGCCTTTCTTGACGTCTTTGATCATCTCGTCCGGCGTCAGCTTCTTCTTGCCCGCTTCCAGCGACACGTTCGGCATGCGCTGGAACTGCACGCTGCTCCAGCTGTCGGCGTAGGAACAGCCATGCGATTCTTTTTCGCCGATGACGGCGGCCTGGTCGCGCGTCGCCTGGTAGTTGACCAGAATACCGTTGCGTATCAGGTCCCAGCGCTTGGAGGCCACGCCTTCGTCGTCATAGCCGACCAGGCCGAGCGACCCCGGCGTGGTCTTGTCGGCGACGAAGTTGACCATCTCCGAGCCGTACTTGAAGTTCTTGCTCTTCCACTTGTCCAGCGTGGCGAAGCTGGTGCCGGCGTAGTTGGCCTCATAGCCCAGCACGCGATCCAGCTCAGTCGCATGGCCGACCGATTCATGGATGGTCAGGAACAGGTGTTCCGGCGACAGCACCAGATCGTACTTGCCCGGTTCGACCGTTTTTGCGGTCAGCTTCTCGCGCGCCTGGCGGCCGGCCGCACGCGCGTCTTCGATCAGGTCGTACGCGCCCTTATAAAGCGTGGTCACATTGCCTGCGGCCTTGACCCGGTTCTCCGGCTTGCAGTCGAAGAACTCATAGCCCATGCTGGCTGGCGACGACAGGCCATCACGGGTGCGGAACTTGCCGCTGGCCTTATCGACCGCAGTGGCGGTGAACGGCGACCACAAACGATGCACATCCTGGTCGATATACGATCCGTCGGTCGACGCGAAATACTTTTGCTGGTTGACCTGGAACAGATTGGCGGCCATGAAGCTGGCGCCTGCATCCAGCCCAGCCTTGTTGGCGGCCAGCAGCAGCTCCGCTTTTTCCTTGATCGGCACCGCGCGCCAGTCTTTTTTGAACGGCGTAGCCCACGACACTTCACCAACGCCTTTCACCGGCGCCAGCAGCACCGGTTCGCTTTGCAGCTTGGAATTCGCACGTGCGATGGCCACCGCCTGGCGCGCCGCATCGGCCACCGAGTCCAGCGTCATCACATTGGTCGAGCAAAAGCCGTAAGCCCCGTTGGCGATCACGCGCACACCGACACCGGACGATTCGGTGTTGACGATGTTTTCCACGTTCAGGTCACGCGTGGTGATGAACTGGTTCAGATAGCGGCCGATGCGCACGTCGCAATACGACGCACCGGCCTTGGTGGCCGCGTTCATTGCGGCGTCGGCCAGTGACTTCTTGAACTGCACGGCCATGGGGTTGAGCAGCTCTTCGGCCGCGATCGCATTGCCGAAAACCGGCACCAGCAGGCTGCCGCCAGCGACGGCGCCTACTTTTAAGAATGAACGACGTTCCACTATGTACTCCTGGGTTAAAACTTACACTGCATCCGACAGCGACGTGAAGTTGAAATCGCGGACCTTCATGGCCGGGATCAGCAACTGGAATTGCGACTCGTCGCCCGACAGAATCTCCGGCTTGCCGATTTCATCGATGTTGTTCAGCATCGACACCGGGCTTTCGTTAAAGCGGAAGTTCTTGATCGGATGCTTGATCTTGCCGTTCTCGATGTAGAAGGTGCCGTCGCGCGTCAGGCCGGTCAGCAGCAGCGATTGCGGGTCCACCATGCGGATGTACCAGGTGCGCGTAACCAGGATGCCTTTCTTGGTATTGGCAATCAACTCCTCGGTCGACTTGTTGGTGCCAGCCATGATGATATTACCCGGCGAGCCAATCGCGCGCTTGCCCTGCTTCTTGGCCCAGTACTGCGAGTAGTCCAGATTGGCGATGCGGCCATTCTTGATGATGTCCTGACGCTCGCGCGCCAACATGCTGCCAGCATCCCACGGCAGCACGGCGACATCCTTGTCCCATGGATCGGCCCATACATTGACCTGCTCATCGAACAGCTTCTCGCCCAGGCGGTTGCCGCCGCCTTTCTTCGACAGGAAGCTGCGGCCCTCGTCGGCCGAACGTGCATCGAAGGCGTTGAACATGTATGCCAGCACGTCGGAGGTGGCGGCCGGCTCCAGGATCACCGTGTAGCGGCCCGGCTCCAGCGCCTTGGCGTCCACCGATTTGAGTGCTTTCTCAATGGCGATATCCGACGCCGAACGCGCATCGAACTTGCTGGCGTCGCCGACACTGCGCTTGACCCAGCCGGAACCCCGGCCGTCTTCGGTGCGCACAGTCAGCGTGAAGTCCAGCCCCGTATCCTGCTGGTAGCCGAATACGCCGTTCGAATTGGCGATGGCGCTAAACGACGTGCCGTCGGTGAAGAAGCCCGCCGCCACCAGCTTGTTCTTGCGCGAGTTCTCGATGCTGTATGCCGCCACCTGCGCGCGGAATTCCGGATCGATGTCGGCGGTCTTCTGGAAGAAGGTCTGCGTGGCCTTGTACTCCTGCTTGGTCGGCGTCGGCATGAACTCCGGATTTTCCGGCGCCAGGCGCGCCAGGTCTTCCGCACGGCGCACCGCTTTTTCCAGCGACTTGTCATCGAACTCGTTGATCGATGCAGTGCCCTGCTTTTTGCCGAAGGCCACCGACACCACCAGCTGCGTGTCTTCGATCAGGCCGGCGGTCGACACGGCATTGCGCGCGTAGCGGATATTGCCTTTGCGGCTGCCGGTGATGTTGACTTCGCACTGATCGGCCTTGGTCAGCGACAGCACTTTATCGCTGATACGCTTGGTCTCTTCTTGACTCAGGAATTTCATAGTTGTCTCTCTCCAGGACTTAGCCGATCTTGCGGGCGGTATTGATAACGTTGACGCCGTTGAAGCGCGTGGTCGAAGCACCGTGCGACACAATCGACACTTGCGGCGGCTGGCCCTTGCCGTCGAAGAAGGAACCGCCCATGCGCCAATCGCGCTCGTCGCAGATCGCCACGCAGGCGTTCCAGAATTCCTGGGTGTTGGACTGGTAGGCTACGTCCTCCAGCTGCTGGCCGATCTTGCCGTTCTTGATCTCGTAGAACAGCTGGCCGCCAAACTGGAAGTTGTAGCGTTGCTGGTCGATCGAGAACGAACCATCGCCGACGATATAGATCCCCTTCTTGACGTCCTTGATCATCTCGTCCGGCGTCAGCTTTTTCTTGCCGGCCTTGAGCGACACGTTCGGCATGCGCTGGAACTGCACATTGGCCCAGTTGTCCGCATACGAGCAGCCGTGCGATTCTTTCTCGCCGATGATGTGGGCCTGGTCGCGCGTGGCCTGGTAGTTGACCAGGATGCCGTCCTTGATGATGTCCCAGTTCTTGCACTTGACGCCTTCGTCGTCGTAGCCCACCGCGCCCAGAGAACCCGGCGTGGTCTTGTCGGCGACGATGTTGACGATGTCGGCGCCATACTTGAATTTCCTGGTCTGCCATTTGTCCAGCGTGGCGAAGCTGGTGCCAGCGTAATTGGCCTCGTAGCCCAGCACACGATCCAGCTCGGTCGGGTGGCCAACCGATTCGTGGATGGTCAGCCACAGGTGCTCTGGCGTCAGCACCAGATCGTATTTTCCCGGCTCCACCGACTTGGCTTTCAGCTTGGCCCTGGCCTGCTTGCCGGCCAGGCGCGCATCTTCAATGATGTCGTAGGATTTGGTGTACAGCGTGGTCACGCCGCCAGCCGCCTGCAGCTTGTGCTCGGGACGTGCGTCCAGGTATTCATAGCCCATGCCGACCGGGGCCGACAAGCCCTGGCGGTTGCGGAACTTGTTCTCTTTCTTATCGACGGCGGTGGCGAAGAACGGCACCCACAGGCGATGCACATCCTGGTCGATATACGAGCCGTCGGTGGAGGCAAAGTACTTCTGCTGGTTGACCTGGAACAGCAAGGACTGCATGAAGCTGGCGCCGCCGTCCATGCCGGCCTTGTTGGCGGCGATCAGCAGCTCGGCCTTGTCCTTGATCGGCACCGTGCGCCAGTCCTTGACGATGGGCGTGGCCCACGACACTTCGCCCACGCCCTTCACCGGCGCCAGGATCAGCGGCTCGGTTTGCAGCTTGGCGTTGGCCTTGGCGATCGCCACCGCCTGGCGCGCGGCAGCAGCCACGCCATCCGGCGTCATGTCATTGGTGGCGGCAAAGCCGTAAGCGCCGCCGGCGATCACGCGCACGCCGACGCCGGCCGATTCGGTGTTGGTGACGTTTTCCACGTTCAGGTCGCGGGTGGTGATGAACTGATTCAGGTAGCGGCCCACGCGCACGTCGCAGTACGAGGCGCCGGCTTGCGTGGCGGCCATCATCGCGGTGTCGGCCAGGGTTTTCTTGAACTTGATATCCACTGGCTTGAGCAGCTCTTCGGCAGCGATGGCGCGGCCAAAGGTGGGCAGCAGCATGGTGCCCATCGCCAGACTACTGATATTGAGGAATGCACGTCGTTCCATATTATCTCCAACATTGTTGTGGGCCAGCCGCCCATATGGCTGAATATCCGTCGCCTGTTCTAGGGTTTTTACAATATTAGCGCCGGGTTAAGAACACCAATTGCAAAATGTATGCCATCGGCATGCGTTCTGCAAGCGGCAATTTGCGTGTCCGAAGTGTCCGCTTATGTGTCCGCGTGGTGTCCGGCCAGTGTCCGCGCACCGGGGCGGTGCGCACGCCTTTTCGCTTGACCTGTTTGCGTGCTTGGCCGATGATCGCTCACCACCACACTTCAGGAGATTGTGCATGAAACGATTTGTATTGGCGGCTTTGGCCACCACCATGCTGATGGGCGCGAACAGTGGCGCATTGGCGGACGATGCGCTGAAAGCGGCGATCGCCGCGCCAACGCGCACGCCGGACAACGTCAAGCGCGACGTTTATCGTCATCCCTACGAAACGCTGTCCTTCTTCGGCCTCAAGCCGAATATGACGGTGGTGGAGCTGGCGCCCGGCGCTGGCTGGTACACCGAGATCCTGGCACCCTACCTGCGCAACCACGGCAAGCTGATCACCGGCGGCAATGACCTGGCATCGCCGAACGAAAACGAACGAAAAGGCGCCGAGCGCTTCATGGCGCGTTTGAACGCCAAGCCGGAGGCGTACAACAAGGTGGCGCTCGGCGTGTTCTCGCCAGGCCGCAAATACGAGCTGGCGCCGCCGAACAGCGTCGACATGGTGGTCACCTTCCGCAATATCCACAACTGGATACCATTGGGGCCGGAGAAGATGAAGGATTTATTCAGCAATCTGTACACGGTGCTGAAACCGGGCGGCGTGCTGGGCATCGAGGAACACCGCCTGCCGGCATCGAAAACGCAGGACGCTACCGCCAGCAGCGGCTATATGCACGAAGCGTATGTGATCAAGCTGGCCGAGGATGCGGGCTTCAACCTGGCGGGCAAGTCGGAGGTCAACGCCAACCCGAAAGACACGGCCGATCACAAGAACGGCGTGTGGGCGCTGCCACCGACTTATACCAACAAGGATGAAGACCGCGCCAAATACCAGGCCATCGGCGAGAGCGACCGCATGACGCTGAAATTCATCAAGCCAGCCAAGTAAGCGCTAGAAGCGCGTGAACTTGGTTTCATCCGGCGCGCTATCAGCCGACAAGCTGACCGCGCGCGCCGGCCGCGCCGCGCCGGCCGCCTTCAACAGGGCCGGCCGCCGCGCGGTAACGCGCGGCCCGTCATCCACCGCATACTGCCGGAACACCGACATCAAGCGCCGCAGCTGATCCGCCTGCGCGCTCATCTCTTCCGACGTCGCCGCCAATTCCTCCGAGCTGGCCGCATTCACCTGCGTCGTCTCGCTGAGCTGTATCACCGCCCCATTAATCTGCCGCACGCCGGAGCTTTGCTCCTCCGACGCTGCCGAAATTTCCTGCACCAGTTCGGACGTCTTGCGGATATTCGGCGCCAGCTCATCAAACATCGCGCCGGCCTGCTCGGCCAGTTTCACGCTGTCCGCCGCCACCGAACTGATTTCCTGCGCCGCCACCTGGCTGCGCTCGGCCAGCTTGCGCACCTCGGCCGCCACCACGGCAAAACCCTTGCCATGCTCGCCCGCGCGCGCCGCCTCGATGGCCGCATTCAGCGCCAGCAAATTGGTCTGGTAGGCGATATCGTCGATGATGCCAATCTTGCCGGCGATCTGCTTCATCGCCGATGCCGTAGCCTTGACCACCTCGCCGCCGCGCGCCGCTTCCACCGCCGCCTGGGTCGCAATGCCGTCGGTGATCTTGGCGTTCTCGGTGTTCTGTGCAATCGAAGCCGTCATCTGCTCGATCGACGCACTGGTTTCTTCCACGCCCGCCGCCTGCTCGCTGGAAGCCTGCGACAGCGATTGCGCGGTGGCGCTGACCTCCTGCGCGGAGCCGGAAAGATTCAGCACCACCTGCTGCACATCGCGCACGATGGCGGACAAGCTACGTCCCAGCCACACCGCCAGCACGCAGCCCAGCACCGCGATCACCACGTCCACGCCCAGGATGATTTGCTTGGCGGAGTTGGCGACTTGCGTCATCGACTCCGACTCCTCCCTGGTTTCGACCTCGTTCACCTTGAGCAGCTTGCGGAAGGCATTGGCGATGGCTTCATCGGCGCCCTTGATATTCTTGTCCATCTCCAGCGCCGTCATGCCTTTCTCATGCATGGCCTCCAGCTGCGCCATGCTGTGGTCATAGGCTTTGACGCTGCTTTGCACCTCGCCCAGCAGTACTTGCTCTTCCTGCGTCAGCGGGCCGGCGGTGCGGTAAATCTCCATCTGCTTTTCGATATTGGCCAGCTCCGTGCGGAACTGGGCGTTGCTGTCCGGGCCGCGGAGAATATAATTTTTGAAGTGACGCACGGCGCGGCCATGCGCGGTAACGCCTTCGAGCACGGCGTTCTTGCGCGCCAGCGTGACATTTTCGAAATCCATCCAATGATCGTGCAGGGAAGTCAGCTTGCTGAAAGCGACTATCCCCATCAACACGACCAGCAACACAACAAGGCCAAACCCGGCATGCAACCGGGTCTCCATTTTCATCATCTTGAACATGGGCGAATACTCCTTGAGGACACGGGATCAATTCATTGTGAACCATTATTGATCCTCAAATCTCACCAAAAATAACGGTGTGCCTTATCGCTCAAAATTTGACGAAATGCGACTCATCCGGCTCGCTCATTTCGCTCATGCGGCGGCTGGATGCAAGGCCTACCTGCGTCCTTCCCGCGCGGCCTGGCTTGCGTGGCGCAAGCGGCGTACGCACCGGCCGCGATCCGCCAGCCAGCTTGAAGAAGGCCATGGTGTGCTGCAGCTGCTCCGCCTGGCCGCTCATTTCTTCCGCCGTCGCCGCCAGCTCCTCGGAGCTGGACGCATTCTGCTGCGTGGTCTGGCTCAGCTGCGTGACGGCGGCGTTGATCTGTCCCACGCCGGCCGACTGTTCCTCCGATGCCGCCGTGATCTCCTGTACCAGATTGGACGTGCGGCGGATATTCGGCACCATCTCGTCCAGCAGCTGACCGGCCTTCTCCGCCAGTTCCACACTGCTCGACGCTACCTGTTCGATTTCCTGCGCCGCCACCTGGCTGCGCTCGGCCAGCTTGCGCACCTCGGCCGCCACCACGGCAAAGCCTTTGCCATGCTCGCCCGCGCGCGCCGCCTCGATGGCCGCGTTCAGCGCCAGCAGATTGGTCTGGTAGGCGATATCGTCGATGATGCTGATCTTCTTGGCGATCTGCTGCATCGCCGACACCGTCGACTTGACCGCCTCGCCGCCCTCGGTTGCTTCAATCGCCGCCTTGCTGGCGATACCGTCGGTGACTTTGGCGTTCTCGGTGTTCTGCGAAATCGACGCCGTCATCTGTTCGACCGATGCGCTGGTTTCTTCGGTGCCCGCAGCCTGCTCGCTGGCCGCCTGCGACAAGGACTGCGCGGTGGCGCTGACTTCCTCTGAGGCCGAGGCCAGCGCCTCGGCGCCGTTGTTCACTTCCTGCACCACCTGCGACAGCTTATCGATCATGCCCTTCATCGCCGCCAGCAGGCTGGTGGTGTCGCCCGCCTTCAGCTGTACATCCGCCGCCAGGTCACCGTCCGCCACCCGCCGCACAATGTCAGCCGCATACGAAGGATCGCCGCCCAGCTGTTTCATGATGCCGTTCAGGATCAGCAGGCCGATGATCACCAGCAGCGCCAGCGCAATGCCCGACGCCAGGTAGATGGTCTTGAGCGCACTGGCCGATGCCGCTTCCGCCTGCTGCACATCGGTTTCGCCGTACTGGATATTCAGCGCCACCACTTTGTTGATGCTTTCCTCCGCCTCGCGGAACACCGCGCGGTTCTCTTGCAGCGTGCTATGCAGGGCGGTGAACAAGTCGCGCCGCTTGGCGGGATCGGCGCGCAGAATCTGCGCGCCGAGATCGGTGACGACCGCGTCGCGCTGCTTCCAGCTATCCCACTGCTTGAGGAAGATTTTCCAGACAGCGGCTTCCTCGCTTTCCTGCGGTAGCGCGTCGTAGGCCTTCATCGCCTTGTCGACATTGGCCCAGGCGTCCTGCTTGCGCTTGATCTCGTGGGCAATACCATCCACTTCATTCGGATACATCGCCATGGCGTCGATGGCGCGGCTGGACGAGCGTATCGCCGTCTGCGCCTCATTAATCACCAGCAGCGCCTGCACCGACGGCATGCGGTTCCTGCCAATCTGGTCCAGCATCTGACCCTGTGTCTTCATGCCGGAAAAAGCCAGTAGCGCCACCGTCAGCAAGGCGGCAACCGCCACCGCCAGCAAAATCAAAATCTTGGTCCGTACCTGTAACGTTGAAAGCATGATCATCCCCCAGCATGGTTGTTTTATTCCGATCCCGCCAATGCGCGCAATCTGCGCCTGTCCTGCCGCATCCATCCCACCAGCTCTTCGGCTGGCATGGGCTTGGCCAGCAAATACCCCTGCGCCATGTCGCAACCGAGGTCGCGCAACAGCTTCCAGTCTTCCACTGTTTCGACACCTTCCGCCACGGTCGCCACGTCCAGGCTTTGTCCGAGATCCAGCGCACTTTTCAGCACCATGTGGCGGTTTGGCCACTGTGCCGCGCCGTTGACGAAGGCGCGGTCGATCTTCAGTTCCGTGAACGGGCAGCGCGCGAACTGCTGCATCGACGAATAGCCGATGCCGAAATCGTCCATCGCCAGTCCAAAGCCCATCAGCCGCAGTCTTCCCATATTGGTCAGCGCCTGCGATAGCTGGCGCATCACGCTGGTTTCGGTGACTTCCCACACCAGCAAGGCGGGCGCCACACCGGAGCGCGTCACCTGCGCCGTCAGGCGTTCGATAAAGTCGCGGTCGGCCAGGTTTTCCGCGCACAGGTTAACCGACACCGTCAGCGGCGGCAGGCCGGCCTGCTGCCAGTCGAGGATGCGTTGCAGCACCTGCCGCACCATCGCCAGCGTGAACTCGGCCATCAGCGGCTGGCCTTCCAGCGTGCCGATGAAGTGGGCCGGCGCCAGCAGCCCGCGCTGCGGATGGCGCCAGCGCGCCAGCGCCTCGACGCCTTTCAGCTGGCCGCTGGACATCGCCACCTTGGGCTGGAAATAGGGCAGGAATTCGTTGTTGGCCAGCGCTTGCGCCAGTTCTTCCAGCGAGGCTTGCGGCAGTGGCTGTGACGGTGCAGCCGGCGCACAGCCTTCGCCACGGTCAACGGCCTTGCATAGCAGCTGTGTCAGCGGCTCCAGCGCCACCGGCTTCAGCAAGGTGCCCAGCAAGCCTATCGACGCGTCCTCGCAAGCCATGTTCTCGATAATCTCCAGCAGCCGTGGGTCGCGCGCGCTGACCACGATCAGGTTTTCCGTCAGGCGCCGCTCGCGCAGCTGGCAAGTCAGTTCGATGCCGTCCATGCCCGGCATCTCCAGATCGGTCAGCACCAGATACATCGGCTCCGCCGCGCCCTCCAGGATGCGCAAGGCTTCGTTGCCATCGCCCGCTTCGCTGATCTCGCCGAACCCCAGCTGCCGCAGCAGGCCAATCAGGTAGCTGCGCTGCACCACGCTGTCCTCGACCACCAGCACCCGCCGGCCGGCCCAGGCAGGCAGTTCAGTGGTGGCGGCGGGCGTGATGTCCATGGACTAAAGCTGTTGCAGGATTTCGCGATAAATCGCATTCAGCGGCACCGACTTCTCCACCCCGCCGCGCTTGACCGCCTCCTTGGGCATGCCGTACACCACGCAACTGGCTTCGTCCTGCGCCACCGTGCGCGCGCCGGCTTTCAGCATCTCCAGCATGCCGGCCGCGCCGTCATCGCCCATGCCGGTCATGATCACGCCCAGGGCGTTGGCGCCGGCAGCGCGCGCGGCGGAGCGGAACAGCACATCGACCGACGGCCGGTGACGGTTGACCAGCGGCCCATCCACCACCTCGACAAAATACTGTGCACCGGTACGCCGCAGCAGCATGTGCTTGCCGCCGGGAGCGATCAGCACCTGGCCTTGCAACACGCGGTCATTATTCTCGGCCTCCTTGACGCGCACCTCGCACACGCTGTCCAGCCGCGCCGCAAACGCGGCGGTGAATTTTTCAGGCATGTGCTGCACCACCACGATGCCGGGCGACACACGCGGCAGCGCTGTCAGCACTTCCTCCAGCGCCTGCGTGCCGCCGGTGGAAGTCCCTATCGCCACGACCCGCTCGGTGGTGGCGGTCATCGGCCGCGCATCGGCAGGCGGCAGGATCGCATCCGCGTTCAGCTTGACGGTGACCGGCGGCGGCAAGGGGTGTAGTGGCATCGGCGACGCGGCCGGGCGGCTGGTCAGCCGGCCTATCTGCGCGCCGCCCGCCGCCCGTACCGCGGACACCAGCTCGTCGGCGCTGTCGTGCAAAAACTGCTTGAGGTCCAGGCGCGGCTTGGTGATGATGGCGACCGCGCCGGCGGTCAGTGCTTCCACCGAGGTCTGCGCGCCCTTCTCGGTCAATGTCGAGCAGATCACCACCGGTGTTGGATGCTCGACCATCAGCTTGCGCAGGAAGGTGATGCCATCCATCTTCGGCATTTCCACATCCAGCACAATCACGTCCGGCCACTGCACTTTCATGCGTTCCATCGCCAGCAGCGGATTGGCGACCGCGTGCAGCACGGTGATGCCTGGCGCTGCGTTCAGCAACCCGCTCAGCACTTGCCGCACCACGGCGGAATCGTCAACGATGATGACCTTGATATCGCTCATGCCTAAGTCCTTGCTCCCATATCGTTCCACGCGGCTTCGGGCGGCACTTGCCTGCTCAGCACCTCGCCGCTGCGGATGGTGAAAATCAGTTGCCGATGTCCTTCGCCGAACAGGCTTTCCGACACCACATGCACGCCATGCTGCTGCAACATGCTGCGCGCATAGTCGCCATTCTGCTCACCGATGTCCCGCACCTTGTCGCTGCGCGGGAACATTGCGCCGCCGCCGAAGATTTTCCCCTGGCACTGGATCAGCGGCACGCCATGCTCGGCAAGCCCGTCAACCAGCAGCTGCATGGCTTCAGCGCCGTACATGCCCGGCTTGTCGGACGGCCGTGCGTTACGGCGGCGGCCATGGCCCGGCAACAGGAAGTGCGACATGGCGCCGATGCGCAGCGCCGGATGCCACAGCGTGATCGACACGCAGGAACCCAGCAAGGTGCGCACCCGATAGCGCGCATCGCCGACGAAATAATCGCCCGGCATCAGAAAGATATCAATCAGCTTGGTGTCGTTCATGGCTTGCGGTAAATCGAAGGCGCGACTGCGGTCAGGCTGTCGTTAATATCGTTCAGCGTTTCCGAATGGCCGATCAGGAAATATCCTCCCGGCCGCAATTGCGCCAGCAGCCGCGCCACCACCTGGCGCTTGGTCTCCAGGCTGAAATAGATCATCACATTGCGCAGGAAAATCACATCGAAAGTGCCCATTCTCGGCAAAGGCGCGTTCAGGTTCAGGTGCTGGAATTGCACCCGCTGGCGCAGCGCGCGCTCGATCAGCATGGTGCCCTCTTCGCTGCCCTGGCCCTTGAGGCAAAACCGCTTCAGGTAGTTGGCCGGCATCTGCGATGCGCGCTCCATCGGATAGTGGCCGCTACGGGCGCGTTGCAGCACGCGGGTGCTGATGTCGGTGCCCAGCACTTCCCACGCCGCGTCGCCCAGCGCGTCGGCCAGCACCATGGCGATGCTGTACGGTTCCTCGCCGCTGGAACTGGCGGCGCTCCAGACACGCAAGCTCCGGTGCTTGTCGGCTGCCTCCAGCGCCAGCTCGCGCAGCAACGCGAAGTGCTTGGGCTCGCGGAAGAAATAGGTTTCGTTGGTGGTCAGCAGATCGACCGCCATTTGCAGCTCGGCCGGCTGCGCGCGGCTTTCCAGCAAGCGCAGATAGTCGCCATAGCTGTCCATTTGGTAGTGCGCCAGCCGCTTGGCCAGACGGCCGCTGACCAGCGCCTGTTTGCCATCGGCCATGGTGATGCCGGCCGCATCGTAGATGAAGCGCTGGAACTGCATGAACTCGCGGTCGGTGATGGTGGCCACGGTCATGGAGCGCTCCGCAGCTCAGGCGACAGCGGCGGCCGTGCCGCGCACCATCTCGACAATCTCCTCGCTGGACAGCACGCGCTCGATATCCAGCAGGGTCACGAAGCGGCCATTGTGCTTGCCCATGCCGGCGATGAAGTCGGGGCGGATGCGGGTGCTGAACGGTGGCGCCGGTTCGATGTCGTCTGCGGCGATGTCCACCACCGCATTGACCGCATCCACCAGCATGCCCAGTACCTGCTTGCCATCGCCATCTACGCCGCTCGCCTCGACGATGACGATGCAGCTGCGCTTGCCGATCTGGCTTTGCGCACGGCCGAAACGCGCCGACAGGTCCATCACCGGCACCACCGCGCCGCGCAGGTTGATCACGCCGCGCACGCACGCGGGCATCATCGGCACCGTCGCCAGGCTGCCGTATTCGATGATCTCCTTGATGTGCAGGATGCCGACCGCGTACTGGTCGCCGCTGAGTAGAAAAGTCAGAAACTGGCTGGGCAAGGCGTCGCCGCCATGCAGCGCGGCGGCAGCGACAGCGTTGCCATAAGTGACCACGCCTGCGGTGTCGATAGTGCTCATATCTTCTCCTATGCGGCCAGCGCCGCCAAGGGCCCCTTGCCGCCGACGCTGTTCATCAGCGCCGCCACGTCCAGGATCAGGGCTACTTCTCCGTTACCCAGAATGGTGGAGCCGCTGATGCATTTGACCTCGCTGAACATCGGGCTGAGTGGCTTGATCACGGTCTGGAATTCGCCCAGCAGCGTATCCACCACCAGCCCGGCGCGCTGGTTGCCGAAGCGGATCACCACAATGCTCTCGCGCCGCGTGGCGCTGCCATCGATGCGGAATAGCGTGCGCAGGCGCACCAGCGGCAGCACCTGCCCGCGCAGATTGGTATAGTCCTGGCCTGGCTCGGTGGCGTACTCGATGCATTCCTCGATCATATCCAGTGGAATGACGAACACCGACGCGCCCAGCTGCACCAGGAAACCGTCGATGATGGCCAGCGTCAGCGGCAGGCGCACGGTGACGGTGGTGCCCTCGCCTTCCTTGCTGCCGACATCCACGCTGCCGCGCAGCGCCTGGATATTCCGCTTGACCACATCCATGCCGACGCCACGCCCGGACAGATTGGTGATCTTCTCCGCCGTCGAAAAGCCGGCTTCAAAAATCAGGTTGTAGATTTCACTGTCGCTCAGCTTGCGCTCGGGGTCCACCAGCCCGCGCTCGATGGCCTTGGCCAGAATTTTTTCTTTGCGCAGGCCGCCGCCATCGTCGCTGACTTCGATGACGATGCTGCCCGACTCGTGGAAGGCGTTCAGCTTGATCATGCCCTTGGCCGGCTTGCCTACCGCCAGCCGTGCCTCGGCTGGTTCGATGCCGTGGTCCATGGCGTTGCGCACCAGGTGCATCAGCGGATCGCCGATTTTCTCCACCACGGTCTTGTCCAGTTCCGCATCTTCGCCATCGACGATCAGGCCGATATCCTTGCCCAGCTCGCGCGCCACATCATGGACCACGCGCTGGAAGCGGTTGAAGGTAGCGCCGATCTTCACCATGCGCAGCTCCAGCGCCGCATCGCGCACATCCTCCACCAGCCCGCTCAGCGTGGACGTGCACTCCAGCAGCTCGCTGTTCTGTATGTGCTGGCCGATCATATTGGCGCGCGCACCGGCGATAATCAGCTCACCCACCAGATCGATCAGCCTATCCAGTTTGTCGGAGTCGACGCGGATCGAGCGGCTCTCCTGCGCCTTCTGTTCGCTGACCTGCTTCTGCTTGGCCAGTGCCGCCTCCACCACCACCGGCGGCACATTGCCGGCGCCGACCAGAATGCTGCCCAGCTGCTGCGGTGCGAGCGCCTGTTCCTGCTTGCCTGACTGCTGCTGCAAGGCCTCTTCCAGTTCATGCGCGGTAACGCTGCCGCAATGGACCAGGATTTCACCCAGCCGTGCGGCGCGCTCCGGCAGAGCGCGGATCAGGTCAACATACTCGGACACCTTGCTGTTCGGCGGGATGATGCGGATCTCGCAGTCATCCTGCACAAACTCGAACACGCCGGCAATCGCCGCGCGATCGGCGGTACTGTCGAAGGCGATTTCAAAGCCGAGGTAGCACTGTTCTGCATCCATTTCCTCGGCCGATGGCAGCGCGTCAGGCAGCGTGGCGATACCAACCACGCGCCCCAGCTTGCCCAGGTAGCGCAGGAAGGCGATTGGGTCCATGCCGTTTTGCAGCACGCTGCGGCCGAAGCGCAGCGAGATATGCCAGTAGTCGCTATCGCCGCGCTGAGCGTCTATGCGTTCGACGCCAGGTTCGGCATGCAGCGCTGGCACTGCGCTGGGGGCGGCTTCGCCATCCATATGCCGGCGCAGCTGCTGTTGCAGCATTTCGCCTTCCGGTGCGGTGTCGGGGTCTTGTTCGTGACGGCCGGCCGCCAGCGCGTCCATCATGCCGGACAGGTAATCGCAGCACGACAGCAGCAGCACCACCATTTCATCGTTGAGCGTGACGCTGCCGTCGCGTACCTTGTCCAGCAGGCTTTCGACCACATGCGTGAAGGCGACGATGTGGTCCAGGCTGAACAAGCCGGCCGAACCCTTGATGGTGTGAGCCGCGCGGAAGATGGCGTTGATCGCCTCGCCCTGGTCGCCGGCCAGGTCCACATTCAGCAGCGCGTTCTCCATTTCTTCCAGCAGCTCGCGGCTCTCGGCGATAAAAGTCTGTAGCGCGTCATCCAGGTTCATGGCTCTTCCCTCAAGCGTGTATCAGCACGGCGTCGCCGAAGAAGGCGACCAGGTCCAGCATTTCAAAGATTTCCACCACGGCGGGGCTGTGCTGCACCAGGCGCAGCGTGCGCTGTTCGGCGGCGGCCACCTGCTTGGCCAGCATCAGCACCTGCAAGCCTGCGGTATCCAGCTCGGTCACGCCGGATAAATCGATTTCCAGCAGCCGTGCCTTGCGCAGCGCTTCCAGCACACTGACTTTCAAGTCGGCGGCGCGGTAAATCGTCAGCTCGCCGTCGAGGGCAATACGGGTGATTTCATCGGCCATGGCAGCCTCCGTTGATTATGGCAGCACCAGCTTGGCGACGGCGCCCAGCAGCACCTCCGGCTTGAACGGCTTGACCACCCAGGCTTTCGCCCCGGCCGCCTTGCCCTCTTCCTTCTTGCTCTCCTGCGACTCAGTAGTCAGCATGATCACCGGCGTGAACTTGTAATTGGGCAGCTGCTTGAATTGCTTGACGAACGTGATGCCATCCATATTCGGCATATTCACATCGCACACCACCAGATGAATTTTCTGCCCGGTGCATTTGGACAGCGCGTCCACGCCATCGCGGCCCTCGATCACATCGTAGCCGGCGCCCTTCAGCGCAATCCCGACCACCTGGCGCAGCGAGGCCGAATCATCCACCACCATAATGGTTTTTCCCATAGCTTATCCACCTTCAGAAAAAAGTGATCTCGTCGGCGTCGGAGGCGGCCGGCGCGGCCAGCTTCGCGCCACTGTGCACCGCGTGTTCCTCGGCCATCGCATAGGTCTTCTGCAGCGCGCCCATCAGCCGCTCCGGGTCCGGTGCTTCCAGCACGCCGCTGTCCGCATAGCGCTGGCGATACTCGCCCAGCAGCGGCGCCAGGCTTTCCATATTCGCCCGCACATGCGACATCACCTGGCTGACGCGGTCCTGGAATTGCAGCTGCACCAGCGCCTCGCCCACTTCACCCTGGATGCCGACGCTTTGCTGTTTGAGCTGTTCGGATGATTGCACCAGCGCGTCGGTCATGGCGCGGAATTCATTCAGCACCGCTTCGATCATGCCCTCGGCCGACTGCATCGATTTGTCTTCCGCGTCGCTGGACTGCTCCGCCGCCTGGCTGGCGGCAAGAATGGCGCTGCTGATGAGGCCCACACGGTTGGTGATTTCCTTGCCGGTTTCGGCCGAGCGCATCGACAGCATGCGCACCTCGGTGGCCACCACCGCGAAGCCGGCGCCGGCCGGACCGGCACGCGCTGCTTCGATGGCGGCGTTCAGCGCCAGCAGATTGGTTTGCGCGGCGATGCTGGCCACGCCTTCGGCCATACCGCGCAGCTCGCGCGTAAAGCGTTCCAGATCCTTGATCTGCGCCAGCATGGCGTGCTTGGACGCCATCGCCGATTTCATCGTCGACACCACCGAGCCCAGCCGCGTTTCGCTGTGCGCGAACACCTCGCTCATTGAATGCTCGCCGTGGCTGCTCGCGCTGGAGACGTGCAGCGTGTTATCCAGCTTGTCGACGATATTGGAGAAGCGCGACGCCAGGTCGGAGACGGCTTCCTCCATTTGCGTGCGCGAGTTTTCGATATGCCTGCACCACACCGGCAGCACCGCGTCGGTGAAACGTTCGCGTCCTTCCAGATAGTGATCGATCATGGCGTTGTCGCCATGCACGCCGGGTGCGCCGAAGCCGCTGTCGCGCGTCAGCCAGGCCGCAGCGCCCAGCAACAGCGCCGCCCAGATCAGCGTATACCAGCCCCACGTGCTCCAGCCTGCGACGATGGTGCCCAAGGCCCCCGCTGCGGCGAGGCCGAACGGGACTACTGTTTTGCTACTCAATCCACTTTGACTGATCACTGGACGCCACCCCACTGTCGTAGCCGGGCGCCACACAGGCAGCGCCTTCCGGGAGGTCCACTGTAGCGCAGAAACGCGCGCACGCGCCATCAACTCATAGCGAATGCGAAGCCTGTTGCAACGATACAACCGCTGTTGACGGCGGCGTCGATTCGGTCGTTCAGCGCAATCGCGCAGGTGCTGCACTGCGCAACGCCACACGCGACGCAGCCACTTGATCCAGCTTGAAAATGCTGACCGCGTCGGCCAGCCGTGCAGCCTGTTCCTGCATGGCGCCTGCTGCTGCGGCAGCCTGTTCCACCAGCGCCGCGTTCTGCTGCGTCACGTGGTCCATCTGCGCCACCGCCTGGTTGATCTGTTCGATGCCGTGCGTCTGCTCCACGCTGGCGTTGCTGATCTCCTCCATGATGGCAGTGACTCGCTCGATGCTATGCACTACCTCGCCCATGGTGCTGCCGGCCTGGCCCACCAGCTGCGTGCCCGCCTCCACCTTGCCGACCGAATCATCAATCAGCGCCTTGATCTCCTTGGCGGCGCCGGCCGAACGCTGCGCCAGGTTGCGCACCTCGGACGCTACCACCGCAAAGCCGCGTCCCTGTTCGCCGGCGCGCGCCGCTTCCACCGCCGCATTCAACGCCAGGATATTGGTCTGGAAGGCGATGCCATCGATCACGCCGATGATATCGACTATCTTCTTGGAAGACGCATCGATCGAGGCCATGGTGCGCACCACGTCCGACACCACCGCGCCGCCGCGCTGCGCCACGTCGGCGGCATTGGCCGCCAGCTGGTTGGCCTGGCGCGCATTGTCGGCATTCTGTTTGACGGTGCTGGTCAGCTCCTCCATCGACGCGGCGGTTTCTTCCAGCGAGCTGGCCTGCTCCTCGGTGCGCGACGACAGGTCGAGATTACCGGCGGCGATTTCCGACGAGGCAGTGCTGATGGCATCAGTGCCGTTGCGTACCTGGCCGACGATGCGCACCAGGCTGGACGACATGCGCTGCAGCGCATGCAGCAGCTTGCCCGGTTCATCCTTGCTGTAGTCGCCGGCCGCGCGTTCCACATTGCCGGCCAGGTCGCCCTCGGCCACGCGTTCAGCCAGCGCCACCGCTTCATTGATCGGGCCGGTAATGCCCTGGGTCAGCCACCAGGCGAAGGCCACGCCAAACGCCACCACCAGCACCGCCAGCAGCGCCAGCTGGTTACGGCTCTGCTCGGCGACTTCGTCGATGTGCTGGGCGGCGATGTCGATCTGCTTGCGCTGGTGATCCAGAATGCGCTGCAGATTGGCTTCATATACCTTGGTGGCCGGCAGGAACACCTGCTCCAGCAGGCGCGCCGCCTCGGCCGGATCGCCGGCGGTCTTGGCCTTGGTCAGCGCGTCGCGCGAACTCAGGTAAGCCTGGCGGGAAGCGTTCAGCTCCACCATCAGCGGCTTGTCATCGTCGTTGGTCAGTTCTTCGATCTGCTTGATCAATTTTTGCGAATGGTCGGTGGCGGCCTTGGTCTCGGCGGCGAAGAAGCCGGCCAGCGACGGGTCGGCGCTCTTGGCGATGGCGGTGGCGCGGCGTATGCCGGTGGAGACGTTGCGCGCCCAGTCGGACACCATGCGTTCCTTGGCCAGCGGCTGCGCCATCATGTCGCGCGTGGCGTTGGCCACGCCTTGCAGGCGGTAGATGCCAAGGCCGGTGTTCAGGACGAGAATCGCCAAAATAATAGTGAAGCCCAGTGCCATCCGGCGACCGATGCTCAGGTCGGTGATTTTCATATGTCCCCTGCAATTAAAAGTTAAAATAGTTGAATAATGGTAACTCAAAATCATTTTTTAGTGGCGGGAACGTCAATTTATTGAAGTTTGAAATATATTTTTAATTTTCGTTCTAATTTGCAACAAATATTGTGTCAACGACTTTGAAACCGTTTACACTTTCAGCTTCGTTTTTGCTGCCGACCATAAACAACATTGTCGGCAGAACATCCACCGCCACTCCTAAAAAACTGAGATGAGCACAACCTTTCTGGAACACCGCGCGAAATACCGCGAAGTCATCGCACGCCGTTACGGCGTGACTACCGAACTATACGACGAGGCTAGCCGCCTGCTGGCGCCACTCGCCACGCCGTTCAGCGTGCGCAAGGGCGAGTACCTGCAGCGCATCGGCACGCCCGCGCAATACATCCACTGGCTGCACGCCGGCGTGGCGCGCACCGGCTTCATCACCGAATCCGGCAACGAAGTCACGCTGCACTTCCAGTCCGACGGCGACGCCGTGGGCGCGCACGACGACCTGCTGCGCGCGCGCGAGGACGAGCCGGCGATCAATTTCGTGGTGGCGGAAACCGCCGTCCAGGGCTACCGCCTGGACTGGTCCGAAGTCAGTGCGCTGTATGAAAGTAACAGCCGCCTGCGCGATTACTACCTGGGTGCGGCGCAGCGCAGCATCATCGACCAGAGCCGCCGGCTGTACCTGAACGCCTCGCCGGCGCAGGGCCGCCTGAACGCCTTCCGCCGCGAGTACCCAGGCCTGGAGCAGCGCATCTCGCAAAAGGTCGTGGCTTCCTTCCTGGGCATCACGCCGCAATATATGTCGCAGCTGCTGCGCCAGGACGGCAGCAAGGCATAAAAAAAGAGGCGCTCCGGGGAGCGCCTCTTGCTTGCTGCTTGCTTAATGCTGGTAGCCTGAATTACTTCTTCACGCTCTTGATCTTGTTGTTTTCGTCGACGAAAACCAGCTTCGGCACGTGCGTCTCGATTTCCGCGTCGGTCATCGGACCGTAGGTGCAGATGATCAGCAGGTCGCCCAGCTGCGCCTTGCGCGCGGCTGCGCCATTCAGCGAAATCTCGCCGCTACCGCGCTTGCCTGGAATGGCGTAGGTGGCGAAACGCTCGCCGTTGTTGACGTTATACAGCTCGATCTGTTCGTTGACCTTGATGTCGGCGGCTTCCAGCAGATCCACGTCGATACCGCAGGAACCTTCGTAGTTCAGGTCAGCCTGGGTCACCGTTACGCGGTGCAGCTTGGAGCGCAGCATAATACGTTGCATAGCATTCTTTCCTTCGATAGTAATCGTTCAAACTTGGCATCCTGGCCAGGCAGGGGCAGCGACGCGAGGGCGGCATTGTACCATCAGCCGCCCCAGGCTTACTGCTTGGCCGCCGCCTTCACCGGCGTGAACAGCAGGTCGCGGAAGTCGTAGCTGAAGTCGGTTTCGGTGGAAATCGGCGCCATCTTCATGCGCTCGATGCTGCCGTCCGGATTCAGCGCGAAGGTCACATACGCATCGGCGTTGAAGTTGCGTTCCTTCCAGCGCACGATGAAGGTATCGTGCTGGAAGTGCTCCAGTTCCCCGCTCAGGTCCGGCGTGCGCGCGAAACGCAGGATGCGCTTGCCGCCCTCTTCGCGGATGCTGGCCTTGCCGTACCATGCGTCCTCATACTCGCCATCGTAGGCCGCCAGCGGCAGCGACGGTTGCGATTCCGCCGCGCGCGCCGTGTGCTCCTTGCCCTGGCGCTCAAGCTCTTCCTTGTGCATCGCTGCTTCCTGCTCGGCATACAGCTTGATCCAGTCGGTCGGTGCCACTTTCAGGTACTGGTCGAGGATGCGGTAGTACAGCGAGGCCATGGCCGGGCTATTCTCGGCATTGGTCAGGATGGCGATGCCCAGCTTCTCTTCCGGCACCATCAGCACGGTCGAATAAAAGCCCTGCAATGCGCCGCCGTGCATGGCGATCTTGCGGCCCTTGTAGTCGCGCAGCTGGAAGCCCAGGCCATAGGCGTAGAAGTTCGGCTTGGTGGCGGCCAGCGCCGGCTTGGGTTCGCGGATGCGCATCGGCGTCTGCTGGGTCCACATTTCAGCAGCCTGCTTGGCGCTGAACAGCTGCTG
Source organism: Duganella sp. sic0402 (assembly GCF_019219065.1). Taxonomy (GTDB): domain Bacteria; phylum Pseudomonadota; class Gammaproteobacteria; order Burkholderiales; family Burkholderiaceae_D; genus Rugamonas. The sequence goes on from NZ_JAHUWK010000015.1 coordinate 79,742, forward strand.
ACCGTTTTCCAGTTTGCCGTTGTTGAGCAACACCGTCATCCAGCGCGCGATGTCTTCGGCGCTGGTGTTGATGCCGACCGCGCCCACTGCGTTCGGCACCGGCATGGGCTTGACCACCGCGATCTTGTCGTTGATCTTGCTGTGCGGCGCCGAGTAGTCGCTACTGGCCAGCATCTCGGCCACGCTGGTGGTGGTGCCGGTCATCCCCAACGGCGTCAGGATACGTTCGCGGATCGCCTCCCCCCATGGCTTGCCGGCCTTCTCGGCGATGATCTTGCCGGCCACGATGTACAGCAGATTGTCATAGGCGTAGCTGGCACGGAAGCTGGTGGCCGGCTTGATGTAGCGTAGCTTCTCGATGATTTCGTCGGTGCTGAACTGGGTGCTTGGCCACCACAGCAAATCGCCGGCGCCCAAACCGAGGCCGCTGCGGTGGGTCAGCAGGTCGCGCACCGTCATCTGGCCGGTGACATAGGAGTCATACATCTGGAAGCCCGGCAGGTGCCTGGTGACCGGATCGTCCCAGGCCACTTTGCCTTCGTCCACCAGCATCGCCAGGCCGGCGGCGGTGAAGGCCTTGGAGTTGGAGGCGACTTCAAACAGCGTCTTGCCATCCACCGGTGCCGGCTCGCCCAGCTTGCGCACGCCATAGCCTTTGGCCGCAACCACCTTGCCATCCTTGACGATGGCAATCGCCATGCCCGGCACGTCGAAGGTTTTCAGTGCGCGGTTGACATCCGCATCCAAGTTAAAGGCAGGAACGGACGCTGCCGCCGGCGCCGCCATCACTGGCGCGCTCGCGACCGCGCCCCAGACAGCCAGCGCCAATGCGGTGGCTGCGAAGGTACGATGCATTTTCATTTTTGTTTGAATGCCTTATCAACGGAAGCCTGGGTGACCGGGTGATAGTGGCTGCGTGCCTTGGCGTATAGCGACTTGGCCCAGTCTTTTTCGTTAGGGTTTTTCAGCAGCGCCGCGTACAGCGGTACGACGAACTTCTGGCGGCCCACGCTCATCAGGAATTTACCGAGCGGCTCGCGCACGTTGTAGCCGGCCTTCACCGACGCCTGCAGGAAGCGATAGGCGATTTCGTTGTTGGCGGTTTTGCCCAGCGCGAAATTCTGGTCCAGCTGCTGCATTTGCAGCGCGCTGGCCTTGCCGTCGATACCGTTCAGGAAGTGCATCCATTCCAGCGCGATCCAGTTTTTCGCTGGCAGCTCGGCGGTCGGCAGCTCGCCTTTCAGCCAGGCGTCGCGCTGCGCATCCAGCGCGGCCAGGCGCGGCGAGGCCGCGTGCTTGGCGGTGGCTGGAATGCCAGGACCGTACAACCATTCATCGAGCTCGGATTGCGACATGATTTCCGGATGCGCATCCAGCAGGTTCTTCTTCAGGTAGTCGACGAATTCCTGGGTGGTGGCCGACTGGAAGGCGTGCTGGTCGAACCAGCCGCGCAGGAACGGGTCGAACACGGCGCGGCCGGCGCGCTGCTCCAGCGTGCGCAGCAGCCATGCGCCTTTCGGATACACCAGGCTGGTGTCGGTGTAGCTGGCCGCGCTGCTGTCCGGGTCGCGCGTCAGCAGCGCCTGTTTGGCGGCCGGGATGGCGGCCAGCGAAGCCATCGCCTCTTCCTGCTCCACCTGCAAATTCATCTCCGCCACTTCATCGCCGTACAGCTTTTCAACAATGCGGGTGGTGACATAGGTGGTGAAGCCTTCGTTGAGCCAGAAGTGCTTCCACGAGGCGTTGGTGACCAGGTTGCCGGACCACGAGTGCGCCAGCTCATGCGCGATCAGATCCACCAGGCTGCGGTCGCCGGCGATCATGGTCGGCGTGAGGAAGGTCATGCGCGGATTTTCCATGCCGCCGATCGGGAACGATGGCGGCAGCACGATCATGTCGTAACGCTCCCAGCGATACGGGCCGTACAGGCCTTCGGCGGCAGCGATCATTTTTTCCGTATCGACCAGCTCATTGGCGGCCGCTTCGATACGCTGCGGCTCGGCGTACACGGCCGAGCGCGGACCGACGTTGCGCACGTCGATCTCGCCGATGGCGATCGCCAGCAGATAGGATGGAATCGGCTGCGCCATCTTGAACTTCCAGCCGCCGGCGCCGGTGGCTTGCTGATCGTTCTCGGCGCTCATCACCACCCGCATGCCGGCCGGCGCGTCGATGCGCGCGCTATAGGTGAAGCGCACGGCCGGCGTGTCCTGCAACGGCGCCCATGAACGGGCGTTGATCGGTTCCGACTGGCTGAACATGAACGGACGCTTGCCGGACATGGTCTGCTCGGGATTCATCCATTGCAGCGCAGTGGCCGATGGCGCGGTGCGGTAGTAGATGCGCACCTTCTGCGGCTGGAATGGCAAGGCGATGCGCAGCGCGCGGCCCTTCTCCACATCCAGCTTATCGAGCATGAAGGAGGCGGCGGTCCAGCGGCCGGCGGCGTTCAGCACCTGCACCTTGGCGATATTCAGTTCGCTGGTGTCCAGCACCAGCGTGCGGGCGTTCTTGTCGATCCAGTTCAACGTCAGCTCGGCGTAGCCGGACAACATCTTGTGGCTGAAATCTGCTTTCAAATCCAGGTACAGATCGGTGGTGCGCACCTGGTCATAACGGGCGTAGCTCAGCGGGTCGGCGTGAGCGGCAAGCGACATGCATGCGGATAGCACAAGCGCGGCAATGGTCTTCTTGATCATATGGTGATACTTTCAATATTGGTATTCAGCGCGAAGCAGAATACCATAGGCATGTTTCTGGCATGTGTTAAACTAACGTCTCTTTAGTGGGGAGTAGTCGGCTTGCGCCTCCACGGCGCAAGAACCTGTATCAACATAATCGGTCCACAGACCGTGGTGCAGGTGGCTTAGGCTTGACGAGACCATGACCAGGGCGCGGCCATGATGGGCCGGAGCTGCGCTTGGGTCATAGGTTAACCGTTCCGGCCCGCGTACTCTCAGATCATGGAAGCATTCTTCGTCTCTACCGGCATCGTCGCCCTCGCAGAAATCGGCGACAAAACCCAGCTACTCGCGTTTGTACTCGCCGCCAGGTTCCGCCGTCCCTTACCGATCGTCGCCGCGATCTTCGTCGCCACCATTGCCAATCACGCATTTGCCGCCGCCATCGGCGCCTGGATCACCAGCCTGCTGGGACCCGAGCTATTGCGCTGGGTGCTGGGCGCGTCGTTCCTGGCGATGGCGGCATGGACGCTGGTGCCGGACAAACTGGACGAGGAAGAAACCCATCTGGCCCGATATGGCGTGTTCCTCACCACGCTGATCGCCTTCTTCCTGGCGGAGATGGGCGACAAGACCCAGGTCGCCACCGTGGCGCTGGCGGCCCGCTACCACAGCATGCTGGCGGTGGTGGCCGGCACCACCTTGGGCATGATGCTGGCCAACGTGCCGGCCGTGTACTTCGGCGACAAGATCGCCAACAAGATCTCGCTCAAGCTGGTGCACGGCATCGCCGCGCTGATCTTCGCGGCGCTGGGCGTGGCCACGCTGCTAGGTGCCGGCGCCAGCCTGGGTGTCTGACGCCGGCACCAGCAGCTCGACGCGGTGGCTGCGGCCGCTGTCGCGCAGCGCGATGCGGCCATCCGGCTGCGGTTCGCCGTCCACCGACAGCTGCGGCGCCGAGGTCGCGCCTTTGCTGACGCGGATCTCGTAGCTCGCGCTGCCGTAGCGGTAGTGCAGCGTGAAGCTGTCCCACTCCTGCGGCATGCGCGGCTCCAGCTGGAGATGGGTGGCGGTACGCGTCAGGCCCAGTAGCGACTCCAGGATCAGCCGGTACATCCAGCCCGACGAGCCGGTGTACCAGCTCCAGCCGCCGCGTCCCACGTGCGGCGCCACCGCGTACACGTCGGCCGTCACCACATACGGCTCCACCTTGTAGACAGCCGCACCTTCGGCAGTACGGCCATGCATGACCGGATTGATCATCCGCGCCAGCTCCCAGGCGCGCTCGGTGTCGCCCAGCCGCGCGAAGGCCATCGCGGTCCAGATCGCGGCGTGGGTGTACTGGCCGCCGTTCTCGCGCACGCCCGGCACGTAACCACGGATATAACCTGGATTCGGGCCGGCCTTGTCGAACGGCGGATCGAGCAACTGGATGATGCCCGAGTCGCGCCGCACCAGGCGCTGATTGACCTGCTCCATCGCACCGCGCACCCGCACCGGATCGGCGGAGCCGGACAGCACGCCCCAGCTCTGCGAGATCGAATCGATCTGGCATTCCTCGTTGGTGTGCGAACCCAGCGGCGTGCCATCGTCAAAGTAGGCACGGCGATACCATTCGCCGTCCCACGCATTTTGTTCGACGTTGGCGGCGATGCGGCGCGCCTGTTCGCGGCACTCGGCAGAGAACTCGGCGTCGTTGCGCAGGTCCGCCACTTCGGCAAAGCGCTTCAGCACTTCGCACAGGAAGAAGGCCAGCCACACGCTCTCGCCTTTGCCATGCTCGCCGACCTTGTCCATGCCGTCATTCCAGTCGCAGGAACCGATCAGCGGCAAGCCGTGCTGGCCGAAGCGCAGGCCGTTGCGGATGGCGCGCTGGCAGTGGTCATACAGCGTGCCATGCTCGCTGGAGCGGGCCGGCATATCATAGTAGGAATCCTCTTCCGGCTTGACCGCGCGGCCCTCCAGATAAGGTGCGGTTTCATCGAGGATGCTCATGTCGCCGGTGGCAGAGACATAGCGCCAGGCACCCAGCGGCAGCCACAGGTAATCGTCCGAGCAGTGCGTGCGCACGCCCCGGTCCGACGGCGGATGCCACCAGTGCTGCACATCGCCTTCCAGGAACTGGTGCGCGGCGCACAGCATCAACTGATCGCGCAGCAGCTGCGGCTGGGTGTGGATGGTGGCCATCGCGTCCTGCAACTGGTCGCGGAAGCCGAAGGCGCCGCCGGACTGGTAGTAGCCGCTGCGCGCCCAGATGCGGCAGGCGATGGTCTGGTACATCAGCCAGCCGTTGGCGATCACATCCAGTTCCTTCTCCGGCGTTTCGATGCGCACCGCGCCCAGGGTCTGCTCCCAGTGCGCGTGCACCGCCGCCAGTTCCTCGCGCGCCGCCTCGGCGCTGCGGTGCTTCTGTACCAGGCTGCTGGCGTCGGCGTTGCGGCGGCCGGCCACGCCCAGCACGAACACGATCTCGCGTTCCTGGCCCGGCAGCAGCTCGAACGGCGCCTGGATCGCCGCGCAGGCGTCCAGGCCGGCGCCGATCTTACCCGACAGGCGTGAGCGGCGCAGCGCCGCCGGTGCGGCCAGCGTGCCGTTGCGGCCCATGAATTCGGCACGGTCGGCGCTGATGGTGCGCGTAGTGGCGTCGCAGTTGAAGAAGGCGACGCGGCCACTGAACTCGGTGTTATACGGATTGCGGGCAAACAGCGCGCCGCTGACCGGATCGGCCTCGGTGATGATATGCATGCCTGACTTGGAACGCATATCGCCCAGCACCCATTCCACATAGCCGAACGCCGACAGGCGCCGCTGCACCATTGAGTCATTGCGTACCTTGAGCACGGTGTACTTGATCGGCGCATCGAGCGCGACGAAGGTGGTCATCTCGCTGTGGATACCGGCCTCAATGTGTTCGAACACGCTGTAGCCGAAGCCGTGGCGGGTGATGTACTCGCCAGTGCCGCGCGCCGGCAAGGCGGTCGGCGACCAGAACTGCCCGCTCTGCTCATCGCGCAGGTAAAACGCTTCGCCGCTGGCGTCGCTGACCGGATCGTTGTGCCACGGCGTAATGCGGTACTCGTGGGCATTCTCGTGCCAGGTGTAGGCCTGGCCGCTTTCCGAGATCACCGTGCCGAACTGCGGGTTGGCCAGCACGTTCGACCACGGCGCCGGCGTGCGCTGGGTGGCGCTGGTGGTGATCACGTACTCGCGTCCATCCGGGGTGAAGCCGCCAATGCCGTTTTCCAGCACCAGGCCGCGCGCCGGATGGGTGATCGGGCCGGCGCTGGCGTATTCGCCGCGGCCATCGGCCTGCAAAGGCGGCATGCGCAGCGTCGGCGGCGCCGGACGCTTGAGCTGCTCGGCCAGCGTGCCACGCCCATCGCTGATGATGACGCGCGCCACCGATTGCATCAGCACCCGGTCCTCGTTCGGGATCTGGTCGACCAGGCGCACGAAGATCCCGCCCGGCCGGTCGATCGCCTGCGCGTCGATGCCGGAGGCGATCAGGCCGATGATCTGGTCGTGCAGCGCCTGGCGGTAGCCGGAGTTGTCCTCGTACCAGATCACCAGGTCGACCACCAGCCCTTTCAGGCGCCAGTAGGCGTGCGCCTGCACCATCTGGCGCGCCAGCTCGATGTTGGATGCGTCTTTAATCTGTAGCAGCACAATCGGCAGGTCGCCGGAGATCGCGTATGCCCACAGGCCGGACTGGCCGCGCTGGTTCTTGATCAGGGTGGCGGCTTCGGCGCGCAGGCCGGCGTTCGGGTAGATCACCGAATTGGCCAGGCGGCCGTACAGTTGGCCATCCGCCTCGCTGGCGTTGAGCTGGCGCAGCACCACCTGGCTGTGGGTCCACGCCAGTTCAAACACGCGGTCGGCCAGATGGCGGTCCTGGTATTTGTCGATCAGGTGCAGCGCGGTGTCGCGCTGCTCGGCCATGCCGGTGACGATGTCCACCGTCGCAAACTGGTCAGGCTTGAGCGTGATGGTGTAGCGGATGGCCACCACCGGATCGAGCACCGAGCCTTCGCCGCCGCTCAGCGGTCCGGCGTCCAGCATCGCGCCCGGTGCAGCGGCAGTGTTGCCACGGCCGATGAAGCGCGAACGGTCGGTTTCAAAGGACACGCTGCCGACTGGTGCATCGTGCACCATCATCGAATGCATCATCCATGGCGACACCTCATGCGCGCCGCGCGGGCGGCGCGTGCACAGGATGGCGTTTTCCTGCTTGAGGATCTCGGTCTGTACGAACAGCTTGCTGAACGCCGGATGGGCGTTGTCGGCGGCAGCCGGCGCCATCACCACTTCGGCATAGCTGGTGATTTCGATGGTGCGCACGCGGTCCGAATGGTTGGTGATGCGGGTGCGGCGCAATTCGATATCGTCTTCCGGCGACACCACGATTTCGGTGTACAGGTCGATATGGCGGTCGCTGCGGCGGAACTCGGCGCGCCCCTCGGAGAAGATCACTTCGTACTTGCGCGGCTCGACCAGCGTCGGCTGGAAGGTGGTGGACCAGAACTCGCCGTCTTCCACATCGCGCACGTAGCAGAAGTTGCCCCAGTTGTCGCGCGTGCTGTCTTCGCGCCAGCGGGTCACGGCCAGGTCTTTCCAGCGGCTGTAGCTGCCGCCGGAGTTGGTGACCATGACGTGGTAGCGGCCATTCGACAGCAGCTGCGTTTCCGGCACCGGCGTCGAGTGCTGGGTCAGCACGCGCATCGGCATCGCCTGTTCCGGCGCGGTGGCGCGGATCGCCGCCATCTCGGTAGTGTTGGAGTAGAACGCGCCAGCCTGCGGACTGCGTTCCTGCAGCACCAGCAGGGTCGATTGCAGCAGCGGATCGGATTCAAAGCGGCGCTGCATCGGCCGGTCATGCAGCAGATAGCTAAGCGCCAGGAAGCCCATGCCCTGGTGGTGGACCATGAAGGAGCGCACGATGGCGGCGCTCTGGCCGCGCGGCAGGCGCGAAGGCGTGTAGTCGATCGCCTCGTAGAAGCCGTACAAGCCCATATAGCCCAGCTCCGCCATCTTCTGCAGATTGGCGCACGAAGCCTCCGGCTGCACCATCAGTCCCATCATGGTGGCGTATGGCGCGATCACCAGGTCGTCAGCCAGGCCGCGCTTCAGCCCGAGGCCGGGCACGCCGAAGGCGCGGTACTGGTAGTTCATGCCGGCGTCCACGGTGTTATAGCCGGATTCGGAAATCCCCCACGGCACGTTGCGCTGTTTGGCGTAGTCGATTTGCGCGTCGATCACCGACTGGTAGGTCTGATCCAGCAGCGTGCTTGGGTAATTCGGCATCACCAGCAGCGGCATCAGATACTCGAACATTGAGCCGCTCCACGACAGCAGCACCGGCTTGCCGGCCACGATGCACAGCTGGCGTCCCAGCGCGAACCAGTGCTCCTGCGGCAGCTGGCCCTGAGCAATGGCGACAAAGCTGGCCAGCCTTACTTCCGAGGCCAGCAGATCATAATAGCTGGCGTCCAGGCGGCGGTCGGTGACGTTGTAGCCGATCGCCAGCAGATTGGTGGTCGGGTTGTACAGGAAGCCGTATTCCATCTGCGCGAAGGCGCCGCAGCGCTGCGCCAGGTCGGCCAGCGCGCGCATGCGCTCGTGCGCGTTGCTGCTGCCCTGCTCGAACAGTTCGGCCAGGCGCTGCTGGCGATCGCGTTCGTCCGGCGCCAGGTCGGTTGCCGGAATCGATGCGGTGGCGCGCGCCAGCGCGGCCAGTTCGCGCAGCGTCGGCACGCGGGTCATGCTGGTGTCGAAGATGGCTTCGGCAGGCAGCGCGGCCCATGGCGTCAGCGCGGCCAGTTCGTCCAGCGCGGCGCGGCATTGGCGCGCCAGCGAGGTCGCCCACATGGCAGCCGCCTCGCTATGGGTGGCGGCGTGCGGCTGGAATTCATCGGCGGCGGCGCTGGCGCGCAGCAGCCAGCCATGCAGCTGTTGAAGATTGGATGCATCCACCGACGGCGTCAGCGCCGCCAGTACCGCCGTGGCGTCGATCACCGGCACGGCCGGATCGGCCGCTTGTGCGACGGCGCTCAGCGTCTCCTGCAGCACGCGCGCGGTGGCTTCTATGCCTTCGATCATCCGCGCGCCCAGCACCGGCTCGTCGTACAGGCCGGTCAGGCCGGATTGCAGTGTCAGCAGGTGGCCGGCCAGATTGCCGCTGTCCACCGTCGAGATATACACCGGATGCAGCGGCTTGAGCGTCTGCGTGTCATACCAGTTGTAGAAGTGACCGTGATGGCGCTCCAGCTGGTCCATGCTGTTCAGCGTGTTGGCGGTACGCTCCATCATCTGCCCCACCGTGATGTAGCCGAAATCGGCGGCGCTCAGGTTGGCCAGCAAGGCCATGCCGATATTGGTCGGCGAGGTACGGTGCGCGATCACCTGCACCGGATGCTCCTGCATATTATCCGGTGGCAGCCAGTTGTCTTCCGGGCCGACGAAGCGGTCGAAATACGCCCAGGTGCGGCGCGCCAGCTTTTGCAGGAACTGGGTCTGGTCCTGCGACAGCACGGCGCTCTTGCGCTTGATCGGACGGCTGATCCAGTCGGCCACCGCCGGTGCGGCCAGCCAGGCCAGCAGGAACAGTGCGGCAGGCGGCAGGCTGGCAGGACGCCAGCCCAGCAGCCAGCCGCCCATGAACAGCGCCAGTACCGGCGCGATCCACATGGTGCGCCAGGTGCTGACGCTGCCGTCGGCCTGGCGGCTCAGCGCCGAGGCGCGCCACTCCAGCAGGCGGCGATGCGAGACATAAGAACGCCACAGGCTGCGCAGGATGGCATCCATGCTGAAGTAGGCTTCGTAAGGCAGGAACACCAGCATCAGGATCGCATGCGAGAACTGCATTCCGGCGCGGCGCACCGAGGCGCGCACGTGCTGGCTCCACAAGGTGTCCTGCGGGCGGCGGCACAGGTCGTACAGCATGCTGACCAGCGGCGGCAGGAAGATCACCGCCAGCACGGCGCCGGTCCACAGCCACGGGTCGGGTAGCCAGCGCCACGCAGTGATCAGCGACAGCACCAGCGCCGGCGCGGTCAGGCTGCGGCGCAGATTGTCGAACAGCTTCCAGCGCGACAGTAGCGACAGCGGATTTTTCTCGCGCTTGCCGCCCTGGCCCGGCACGCGGCCGGCCAGCCACGAGAGCAGCTGCCAGTCGCCGCGTATCCAGCGCTGGCGGCGCGTCACGTCTTCGCTGTAGCGGGTCGGATAGGCCTCATACAGCTGCGCGTCGCTCAGCAGGCCGGCGCGCAGATAGCAGCCTTCCAGCAGATCGTGACTGAGGATTTTGTTTTCCGGCAGACGGCCACCCAGCACCTGCTCAAACACGTCGATATCGTAAATGCCCTTGCCGATGAAGGAGCCTTCAAAGAACACGTCCTGGTACACATCGGATACCGTACGGGTGTAGGGATCGATGCCCGGCTCGCCGCCGCACAGTTTCTCGTAGCGCGAGGCGTCCTCGCTCGGCAGCGCCACCGCCACGCGCGGTTGCAGAATGCCATAGCCTTCGGTCACGCGGCGGCGCTGCATGTCCACCCGTGGGCGGTTCAGCGGATGCTGCATGGTGGCGATGAACTGCGCTGCCGCATCGCGCGGCAGCTGGGTGTCGGTATCCAGCGTGATCACGTAGCGGATGCTTTCCAGCTCCGAGACATCGCCCGCCACCACCGAGAATTTCTCGCGCGCGCCGCCGCGCAGGAAGCGGTTCAGATCTTCCAGCTTGCCGCGCTTGCGCTCATAAGCCATCCACACGCCTTCCTGCGGATTCCACATGCGCGGACGATGCAGCAGCAGGAACGGGGTATGCGGCGTGCCATTCGCATATTTGTGGTTCAGATGTGCGATGCCGCGCTTCATCTGCTCGATCAGCGCATCGTCGTTGGGCATTTTCTCCACGCGCGCATCGGCAAAGTCGGTCAGCAGGCAGAACTTCAGGTTGGGGTCGCGGTTGGCCAGGAAGCGCACTTCCATCTGCTCGAACAGATCCTCGATATTCTCCTTGCTGTACACCAGTGTCGGCACCACCACGATGGCGCGCGCGTCGGCCGGTATGCCTTCCTTGAAGTCCATGCGCGGCAAGGGATGCGGACGGGTGACCAGCGTCGCCACCCAGTTGACCAGGCTTAGCGCCAGCTGGCTGCTGCCCAGCAGCGCCAGTACGCCCAGCGCCACCAGCACGCCGCCATGTACGCCGTGATAAGCGGCGCGCTCCAGCAGCAGCGCGGTGGCAACCAGCGCGATCGCGGCGATGGCGCCCAGGTAAGAGGTCAGCGGCGAAGCGCGCGAGGTTTGCTGGAAGGCCTCGCTCAGAGGGCGGCGCATGCCGGCCTGCTTTTCCAGCGCGGCCAGGCCGCCACCTATCAGGTAGAAGCCCACGTGGCCATGGCGCGCATCGCCCTTGCCGTGATGGGCCTGCGCCAGCGCCAAGGCCTGCTGCGCCACTTCCACTTCGGTAAAGCGCGAGCGCTTGGCGATTTTTTCGATGGTGTGGCGATACTGGTCGCGCGTGGCGAATTCCATCTTGCCGTAGATATCGGCCGGGTCCTGGCGCAGCGTCTGCTCCACCACACTCATGGTTTCGACGAACTCCTGCCAGTCCATGGTGCCAAGGAAGCGCAGACTGCCGATGCTGTTGGCGATCGATACCTGTTCCGCAGCCTGCAGTTGAATCTCGGCCTGGATCTGCTGCTCGATGGTCTGGCCGGATTCGGCCAGGCGGTGCGTGATCCAGGTCAGCGCCAAGGTCAGCGCCGGACTCTGTCCTTGCAGGCGGCGCGCCAGCTCGGCGACGAAGGCGCTGGTGATCGGCGGATTGGAGCGCGCCATGTCCGCCACCATCAGGATCAGGCCACTCGGATTTTTCTCGGCGACCTCAGTCATCTGATCGGCCCAGCTATTGGCCAGGTCGCGCTGGATGCGGTTTTCAGCGACACGCGCGGCGACGCGGCGCAAGTTCTCGATCAACGCCAGGCGCAGCATGATCGGAATCGCCCACAACTCGCCCAGCTTCAGCGTGGCGACTTCCTGATAGGCGTCAACGAAGCGGCACAGCGATTCCGGATCAACCCGGCCATCGCCATGCGAAATAATTTCCAGTGCAATTTTGTAGACGCGCGGGCAGCCGTCCGACGCGCCTTTGCCGAGGCGCGGCAATTCCTTGCTGTAATCCTTCGGCAGGTGGCGACGGGCAATGCGTATCTGTTCTTCGATTAAATAGAAATTGTCCAGCAGCCATTCGGAGGCTGGCGTGATCTGGCGCCCGGCCTTGATGGCGGCGGTCAGCTCATCGCAGGTGGAATCGATGACGGCGGCATTTTCTGTCAGGCGCGACAACAGGCGGTCGCGGCCGCCTCGTTTGCTCAGTTCGTGGTGTTGCGCCAGTGTTTTACCGTGCGCCGCCATTTGTGCAGCGCTAAAAAGTTCCGCCCGCAGCGGTAAATCCTCATCGTCTTCGTCACTGACTAAAGCGCCGGCTTGGGATTCGCGGAACCCGAGTGTCATCTCGGGTAGCAGGGGATTGGACTTGTTCAACTTGGACCTCGCTTCGAATCTGCGAATGGAAAATTATGGGCCAAGCAATCGTACGGGGGCGCACGGAACGGAACTGTACGGTGACGTACATAACGAAGTCAGCAATAGCAGTCAGCAAAAAAAAATCGGGGGACTGGCCCCCGATGCTTATGCGGCAAGCGGAAGCGGTGTGGCGAGCGCGAGGCCGCCGTTGAGGCTGTAGGCTTGTTGATGGCCGAGACGGCGCAGGCATTGCGCCGCTTTCATGCTGCGGTTGCCGCTGCGGCAGAAGAACACCAGCGGCGTCTGTTCTTCCTGTATCCAGACGCTGGCAAATTCGGCCAGGCGGCTTAGCGGCACGCTCAAGGCAACGCGGCCGGCCGGCGCTGGCGCGATGGTGGCGGCGAACTCATACGGCTCGCGCACGTCCACCAGCCGCGTGGTCGGATGCGCTTGCAGGAAAGAGTCCAGCGCACTGCTGTTGAGTTGCGCATCAGCAGCGATGATTGCCGGTGAGCTTGTCTTCATGCTGATGCAGAACTGATTCTGTTCATCACGCGTCGGGCACAGCAGCGTACGTTCGGTGCTGATGTCCTGCAGAGCCTGCTGCGCCGGGCGTGCGCTGAACGCAAAGCGTACCGACTCTGCCGGCAAGCACTGCTGCTCCGTCGCGCCCAGCAGGTAGACACGCAACTCGTCGCCGGTGCCGCCAGACACGCTGGCCAGCGCTTGCGCACCGAGCTTGATGGCGCTGGCGGTGGCGCCGTTTTCCAGCGTGATCTGGCCGGCGTTGGCGGGCCAGCCGTAATGGTCGGCGCCGGTGGCGCGGTTGAAGTGGCGGCCCAGCGCTTCGATCAGCATGGCGCGGCCGGCGTTCGGCAAGGTGCTGACTACCGCCTGCACCTGATAGTTCTGGCAGCGCACATAAGCTTCGATGCGCGCCGTGTGATCCGGCAAGGGATCGATGACGATGCAGCTGCGGCTGGCGGCGTCCAGCACCATCCAGCTGCAACTGCCTTCTACGCCGAGTTGCAGCAAGCCGTCATGCGGCACGGCGGTGCGATCGGACGGAATCAGACAGCTGGCGCGCAGGGCGGCGCCGCAACGCTCGATGCGCGCGCAAGCGGCGGCGATGGTCGCTTCGTCGGCCAGCGGACCGAAGGACATGCGGATCGCACCAGCGCTGCGCCACAGCGGTAGCCCCATGGCGTCCAGCACATAACTAGGTGCGGCTTTGGACGACGAGCAGGCGCTGCCGGCGCTGACACGCACTTCGGCCGCGTCGAATACGTCCATCAGTTCGCGGCTCGACAGGCCGGGCACGGCAAAATTCAGCGTGGTCGGCAAGGCCATATCGAAGGGATTGTTGAACACCACGCCAGGCAAGGCGGCGCGCAGGCTGTCTGCCAGCCGCGCGCGGAAACTGCACAGGTCGGCCTGCGAGCGGAAGGTGTCGCCGCGCTCCAGTGCCGCCAGCACCACGCCCAGCGCGGCGATGCCGGCCATGTTTTCCGTGCCCGAGCGCTGGCCGCTTTCCTGGCCGCCGCCCATGATCAGCGGTGTGAACGGCGCGCCGGCGCGCACGTACAACATGCCGATGCCTTTCGGTGCATGCAGCTTATGGCCGGAGAACGGCGCGTAATCGATGCGGGTAGACGACAGATCCAGCTTCAGCTTGCCCAGCGCCTGAACGCAGTCAACCATCCAGCTAGCCTGGCAGGCGGTTTCGCCCAGCACGGCTTCGATGCCGGCCAGATCGGTGATTACGCCGGTTTCATTATTGGCGGCCATGGTGCACAGCATCGCCGTCTGGCCGGCGATCGCGCGCAGCGCGGACAGGCTATGCTTGCCATTGTGGTCGACCGGCAGCTTGTGCAGCGTCAGGTTCAGGCCCAGCAGGCGGTTCCAGTGCGCCAGGCTTTCCGGCACTGCCTTGTGTTCGGTGGCGCCGTAGACCAGCAGGCTGCCAATCGCCTCGCCAGCGTCGCGGCGTTCGCGCAGCGCGTACAGCGCCGACAGCACGGCGGTCTGGATGCCTTCGGTGGCGCCGCTGTTGAACATCAGCCGGCCGGGACCGACGCCCAGCAGGCGCACGGCACAGGCGCGCGCCTCGTCCAGGAGCACCTTGGCCTTGAGGCCGGTGGCGTGGGTGCTGCTGGGATTGCCGTAGCGCTGGCCCATGGTGTCGGTGGCGGCGGCTATGGCGGCTGGCAGAACAACGCTGGTGGCGTTGCTGTCGAGATAGATTTCAGTAGTCATCCATATAGCTTACTCACTTATGCGGAAATAGTCGTACCAAAATTCTGCGGCCACCCGTAATATAGAGAGGATTTATCCTATCTTTACGTGAAAATTGGAATGAATACACTTGACCGTTATGACTACGCCATTCTCGACGCCCTGCAACGGGACGGTACGCTGTCGGTTGCCCAGCTCAGCGAGCAAGTAGGTTTGTCCTCCACGCCGTGCTGGAAGCGGCTACGCCGGCTGGAAGAGGAAGGCTATATCGAGAACCGGGTCGCCATCGTCAACCGCCGCAAGGTTGGCTTGCCGGTGACGGTGTTTGTCAGCATCCGCACCACCCAGCACGATGAAAAGTGGTTTGCGCGCTTTTCGGCCGCCGTGGCGGCGTTGCCGGAAGTGCAGGAATTCCACCGCATGAGCGGCGACGTTGATTATCTTTTGAAGGTGGTTACCAGCGATATCGAAGGGTATGACCGGTTTTATAAGAAATTGATTAAATCCGTGCAGCTCACCGGGGTGTCCTCGGCGTTCTCGATGGAGCAAATCAAGATCACGACATCCTTGCCGCTGGGGCTGGTTTCGCACCAATAAGGTGCGATCATGCGATAATGGTCTATTTCAAATACTTGATTTGGATCAATGCGCGCCTTCTTTGAAAGCTGGCTGCCCAGCGCCCCCACCGCCAATCGCCGCGAGCAATTGCGCGCTTCCGCCGGCGCCCTGCTCGGCATCATGCTGACCGCCCTGCTCAGCCATGCCTTGCTGCACAACACCCATGCCGCGATTTTCCTGGTCGCCCCGATAGGCGCGTCCTCGGTGCTGCTGTTCGCGCTGCCGGGCAGTCCGCTGGCGCAACCGTGGTCTGTGGTCGGCGGCAATGTCGTCAGCGGCCTGGCCGGTACCGCCTGCGTGCACTGGTTCGGCGACAGCCTGCCCTTGCCCGCGCTGGCCGGCCTGGCCTGCGGCGGCGCGATTGCCGCCATGTTCGTCACCCGCTGTCTGCACCCGCCCGGCGGCGCGGTAGCGCTGACCACGGTGATCGGCGGCCCGGCCGTGCACGCGGCTGGCTATGAATTCGTGCTGATGACGGTGATGGCCGATTCGATCCTGCTGGTGCTGATGGCGATTACCTATAACAATCTGACTGGCCGCAGCTATCCGCATGTCCAGCAGAACGCCCACGCCAACCCGCACGCCACCAAGGATGCGGTGCCGACCGTGCGCCTCGGCTTCAAGCCGGAAGACCTGGACGCGGTGCTGCAACAGCACAACCAGGTGCTGGACATCAGCCGCGACGACCTGGAATCGCTGTTCATGCAGACCGAGCAGCGCGCCTACCAGCGCCGCTTCGGCATCATCAACTGCGCCGACATCATGTCGCGCGACATCGTCAGCGCCGAATTCGGCACCGGGCTGGAAGTGGCCTGGCAGGAAATGCGCAAGCACCACGTGGTGTGCCTGCCGGTGCTGAACCGGGCGCGGCGCATCATCGGCATCGTCACCCAGACCGACTTCCTCAACCACGGGGGACTGGACAGCTATGGCGGCATCCGCCAGCAACTGCAGGGATTCCTACGCAAAAGCGGCGTAACCCACACCGAAAAAGCCGAGGTGGTCGGGCAGATCATGACCCACCACCCGACCACCGCGCGGGTCGATACGCCGATTGTCGACCTGGTGCCGCTGATGGCCGACTCCGGCTTCCATCACATCCCTATCGTCGACGAAGAGCAGCGCTTCGTCGGTCTTGTGACCCAATCCGACCTGGTGGCGGCGCTGTACGAGAGCCGTTTTGCCGAAGCGGCGACCTGATACAAATTTGTCTCCGCGCCTGGTCCTTGATGGCTTATGCTAGCGGCCAACTAAGTTACATCAAGGACAGACATGACTTCTCGCCGCCCCCTCCTCGTCCCTATCGCCGCTGCGCTGGCATTCGCTTTTTCCCCGCTGGGCCATGCCGCCGTGCCGGCCGGCAAGGTCAGCGCCGAAGTGGCCGCCTCGGCCAATAAAAACCTGCTGGCGATTGCCGACGACTACTATAACGCGGTCGCCCGCTTCGAACCCATCGGCGCCACCGAGAACGGCGATAACCGCTTTGACGATCAGCTGGGCCTGAGCATCTCGCCGGCCAAGCGCGCCGCACAATTCAAGCTGTACCGCAGCTTCGCCAAGCGCCTGCAAGCCATCAGCCCGCACCAGCTGGATCAGCAAGGCCGCATCAACTACGACATCCTGAAGTACGAGCTGAACGGCCTGATCGCGATGGAGCGCTTCCCCGAGCATCTGCTGCCGATCAACCAGATGGACAGCGTACCGGTCACCCTGGCCAATTACGCCGGCGGCGAGGCTTCCCAGCCTATCGGCACAGTCAAGGAATACGATGCCTACCTGAGCCGCCTGGCGCAGATGCCAGCGTGGATCGATCAGGCCATCTCCAATATGCGTCTGGGCGTGAAGAAAGGCATCACGCAGCCTAAGGCCATCATGGTGTCCGGCCTGCCGCAGTTCCAGAAACTGGTCAGCGCGACGCCGGAAGCCAGCATCTACTACACGCCGATCAGCAAGCTGCCTGCCTCCTTCTCCGACACCGACAAGCAGCGCCTGACCGCCGCCTACCGCAAGACCATCCATGACAAGGTAATGCCGGCCATCGCCCGCCTGGCGACCTTCCTGGAAAAAGAATATGTGCCGGCCTGCCGCACCACGACCGGCCTGGGTGCGCTGCCGGACGGCGCGGCCTGGTATCAGGCGCGTGTCGCCAACGCTACCACTACGTCGCTCAAACCGGATGAAATCCACGCCATCGGCCTGAAAGAAGTCGCGCGCATCCAGTCGCAATTTGAGGTGCTGGGTCCGAAACTGGGCTACAGCGGTCCCGCCGCCGGCCTGCCGGTATGGGTGGCGGCGCAGCCGAAGTTCTTCCCGTTCAAAACTGAGGATGAAGTGCAGGCCGTGTTCCACAAGCTGAACGATGTGCTGGACACCAAGCTGCCAGCCATGTTCACGCTGCTGCCGAAGGCCAAGCTGGACCTGCGCCTGGAACCAGAGCTGAGCCGTGCCACCGCGTCCGACCACTACACCGCGCCGGCCGGCGACGGTTCGCGTCCGGGTGTGTTCTGGTCGGTGGTCAACGATCCGACCAAATACGGCAGCACCGGCATGACCACGCTATTCCTGCATGAAGGCAAGCCAGGCCACCACTTCCACATCGCGCTGATGCAGGAGCTGAACCTGCCGAACTTCCGCAAGTTCGGCGGCAACAATGCCTTCACCGAAGGCTGGGCGCTGTATTCGGAAACGCTGGGCAAGGAGATGGGCTTGTTTGAAGATCCGGCGCAATACTTCGGCCACCTGAACGACGAGCTGCTGCGCGCCACCCGCCTGGTGGTCGATACCGGCATGCACGCCAAGGGCTGGACCCGCGAGCAAAGCATCAAGTACATGCAGGACACACTGGGCTATACCGACTACGCCAAGAGTGAAACCGAGCGCTATATGGCGTGGCCGGGCCAGGCGCTGGGCTATAAAGTCGGTTCGCTGAAGATCCAGGAACTGCGCGCGCGCGCCGAGAAGGCGCTGGGCGACAAGTTCAGCCTGCCGGCCTTCCACGCAGTGGTGCTGGGCGACGGCACGGTGCCGCTGGCGCTGCTGGAAGAGAAAGTCGATCACTGGATCGCCAGCCAGCGCTAAGGTCGTCCTCGCGCAAACGGGCCCCATGCTGAGTATCGGGCCCCGCTTGCGCGGGAACGACGGCGGCCTTATCCCAGCATTTGCTGGTTGGCTTCTTCGCCGCTGACTTTTTCCAGATCCGTTTCATCGCCCAAAACATAAATCTTTTGACCGCGTAAAACTTCCAGAATAAATGGCTGCTGCTCGCGCAGACGGCGTTTAAAATCGGGAATGGAATAAAGATTAGGATTGATCTTGCGGCGTAATAAACGCTCGGCCACCGGCAGGCGGGATAATAATTCGCCATAGCTGGTGTTATCGCCGATCAGCAACAATTCAACCGGCGTATCCATATTCTCTTGTTCCTTGGCGGTGGCGCCATAAACAAACGCCACATTCAGCACATGTTGCAACGGCGCCAGCGCAGAATTCAACACGCTCACCAGGCCAAAGGTTTTTTTCACCAGGCCGCTCAATTCACCAAACACGATGCAATCCTTGTTCGGCTTGAAGCGCCGCACATTGCCGATCCGCTCAGACACAATCACGCCCGACTCATGCAGCCGCTTCAGTTCGCGCTGTGCTGATGCACTGCCCAGGCCGGTCAGCCGCATGATCTCATTCAAGTGAAATCCTTGGTTAACACGTACAAACAGTAAGCCCAGCAGTTTCTGCTGGGCAGGGGTGAAGAGGGCTTGAGCGATCATAGCCAAATCTTAGCATGAGCGCTCAACTTTCTGGCATGGATATATAGGCAGCGGCCACAGCACAGACGAAAAAAAACGGCACCCGAAGGTGCCGTTTTTATTATGCGACTTTAGATTACGCTTCGCCGTCGTGCGGGGCAACCGTTTCGGCTGCTTCCACATCGCCGCCGGACATGGCGGCTTTTTCAGCTGCCAGCAGCGCTTGACGCTCTTCGACTTCCCACTGCTCTTTCTCTTTGCGAGCGCGGTGGAAGGCCAGACCGGTACCGCCTGGGATCAGACGGCCAACGATGACGTTTTCTTTCAGGCCACGCAGACCATCGCGTTTGCCCATGATCGCTGCTTCGGTCAGCACGCGGGTGGTTTCCTGGAACGATGCGGCCGAGATGAACGAGTCAGTCGACAGCGACGCTTTGGTAATACCCAGCAGAACGTTCTCGTAGGTCGCAGGAATCTTGTTCTCTGCGGTAACGCGATCATTCTCGTCCAGCAGTTCCGAACGCTCAACCTGCTCGCCAACGATGTAGTTGGTGTCGCCGGCATTGACGATCTGAACACGACGCAGCATCTGACGCACGATCACTTCGATGTGCTTGTCGTTAATCTTCACGCCCTGCAGACGGTACACGTCCTGCACTTCGTCAACGATGTAGCGTGCCAGCGCTTCGATACCCAGCAGGCGCAGGATGTCTTGCGGATCGGCTGGGCCGTCAACAATCATCTCACCCTTGTTCACCACCTGGCCATCGTGGACCAGCACTTGTTTATCCTTGGTAATCAGGAACTCGTGCTTGTTACCGTCCATGTCGGTAATTTCCAGACGCTGCTTACCTTTGGTTTCTTTACCGAAGGCCACAGTACCGGTCACTTCCGCCAGCATGCCCGCATCTTTCGGCGAACGTGCTTCGAACAGTTCGGCAACACGTGGCAGACCACCGGTAATGTCACGGGTTTTCTGCGATTCGGTCGGGATACGCGCCAGAACCTCACCCACGGACACTTGCTGGCCGTCTTTCACCATGATCAGCGCGCCAACCTGGAAGCCGATCGCTACAGCGTGTTCGGTGCCGGCGATCTTCACTTCGTTGCCATCTTCGTTCAGCAGTTTGACCTGTGGACGCAGGGTCTTGGTCAGCGAACCACGACGCTTCGCATCGATCACCACCAGGGTAGCCAGACCGGTCACTTCGTCCACCTGACGGGCCACGGTCACGCCTTCTTCGACGTTCTCGAAACGCACCGTACCAGCGTACTCGGTGATGATCGGACGGGTCAGCGGATCCCAAGTTGCCAGTGCAGTACCGGCCTTGATGACCATGCCATCCTTGACGATCAGAGTCGCGCCGTACGGCACTTTGTGACGCTCGCGCTCACGGCCATGGTCGTCGGTGATCAGCACTTCGCCCGAACGGGAAATGACGATTTGCGCGCCCTTGCCGTTGGTGACGTAACGCATGGTCGAGGTGAAACGGATGGTACCGTTCGACTTCGCTTCGACCGACGATGCCACTGCTGCACGCGATGCCGCACCACCAATGTGGAAGGTACGCATGGTCAGCTGGGTACCCGGCTCACCAATCGACTGCGCTGCCACCACACCGACGGCTTCACCGGAGTTGACCAGCATGCCGCGGCCCAGATCGCGACCGTAGCACTTGGCGCACAGGCCGAAGCGCGTGTCGCAAGTCAGCGGGGTACGGACTTTGACTTCGTCGATGCCCACGCGCTCGATCTCTTCAACCATGTCTTCGTCCAGCAGCGTGCCGGCTTCGTACAGGGTTTCCTGGGTTTCAGGATTGACCACGTCGGTGCCTGCCACACGGCCGAGGATACGGTCGCGCAGGGCTTCGATGACTTCACCGCCCTCAACCATCGCCTTCATCACGGTGCCGTTGCTGGTGCCGCAATCGTCTTCGATGACCACCAGATCCTGGGTCACGTCGACCAGACGACGGGTCAGGTAACCCGAGTTTGCCGTTTTCAGTGCCGTATCCGCCAGACCTTTACGAGCGCCGTGGGTCGAGATGAAGTACTGCAACACGTTCAGACCTTCGCGGAAGTTCGCGGTAATCGGCGTTTCGATAATCGAACCGTCCGGTTTCGCCATCAGACCACGCATACCCGCCAGCTGGCGAATCTGTGCTGCCGAACCACGTGCGCCCGAGTCAGCCATCATGTAAATCGCGTTGAACGATTCCTGGGTCGACTTGGTGCCGTCACGCTTGATGACGTCTTCCACTTTCAGCTGGTCCATCATGGCCTTGCCGACTTCGTCGGAAGTTTTGCCCCAGATGTCGACCACTTTGTTGTAACGCTCGCCAGCGGTCACCAGACCCGAAGCGTACTGCTGCTCGATCTGTTTGACTTCGGACTCTGCAGCCGAAATCAGCGTAACTTTCTGTGGCGGTACCAGCATGTCGTCGACGCAGATCGAAATACCGGCGCGGGTTGCCAGGCGGAAGCCCGACTGCATCAGCTGGTCAGCAAACACGACCGTCGCGCGCAGACCGCACTTACGGAAGGAGGTGTTGATCAGCTTGGAAATTTCTTTCTTTTTCAGCGCGCGATTCAGCACCGAGAAAGGCAGACCTTTCGGCAGGATTTCCGACAGGATGGCACGGCCAACCGTGGTTTCGTAGCGGGTAACGGTACGGACGAATTCGCCCGTTTCGAGATCCTTAGGATTCTCGACGATACGCACCGTGATACGGGTGGTCAGTTCAACCTGCTTGTTGTCGTAGGCACGGATGACTTCCGACACGTCAGGGAACAGCATGCCTTCGTTTTTCGCATTGATCGCTTCGCGGGTCGCGTAGTACAGACCCAGCACGATATCCTGCGAAGGAACGATCGACGGTTCGCCGTTCGATGGGAACAGGATGTTGTTCGAAGCCAGCATCAGGGTGCGGGCTTCCATCTGTGCTTCGATCGACAGCGGAACGTGGACTGCCATCTGGTCACCGTCGAAGTCAGCATTGAATGCCGCGCAAACGAGTGGGTGCAGCTGGATCGCCTTGCCTTCGATCAGGACCGGCTCGAAAGCCTGGATGCCCAGACGGTGCAGGGTTGGTGCACGGTTCAGCATGATCGGGTGTTCGCGGATCACGTCTTCCAGGATGTCCCAGACGACTGGCTCTTGAATCTCGACCAGCTTTTTAGCGGCCTTGATCGTGGTCGCCAGACCCATCAGTTCCAGCTTGTTGAAGATGAATGGCTTGAACAGTTCCAGCGCCATCAGCTTCGGCAGACCGCACTGGTGCAGTTTCAGCTGTGGACCCACCACGATCACCGAACGGCCCGAGTAGTCGACGCGTTTACCCAGCAAGTTCTGACGGAAGCGGCCGCCCTTACCTTTGATCATTTCAGCCAGCGATTTCAGCGGACGCTTGTTGGCGCCGGTCATCGCTTTGCCGCGACGGCCGTTGTCCAGCAGCGAGTCCACTGCTTCTTGCAGCATGCGCTTTTCGTTACGCGTGATGATCTCTGGAGCACGCAGCTCCATCAGACGCTTCAGACGGTTGTTACGGTTGATGACGCGGCGATACAGGTCATTCAGGTCCGAGGTCGCGAAACGGCCGCCGTCCAGTGGCACCAGTGGACGCAGTTCCGGTGGCAGCACCGGCAGCACTTCCATGATCATCCACTCAGGCTTGATGCCCGAACGCTGGAACGCTTCCAGCACTTTCAGACGCTTGGCGTATTTCTTGATCTTGGCTTCGGACTTCGATTCCTTCAGTTCCACGCGCAGGGTTTCGGCATCGCGGTGGATGTCGATCGAGCGCAGCAGTTCGCGGATACCTTCAGCGCCCATGAAGGCGGTGAAGTCGTCGCCGTACTCTTCGTACTTGGCGGCGTAGTCGTCTTCCGACATGATCTGGCACTTTTTCAGCGGGGTCATGCCTGGATCGGTCACGACATAGGCTTCGAAGTACAGCACGCGTTCGATATCGCGCAGGGTCATGTCCAGCACCATACCCAGACGCGACGGCAGCGATTTCAGGAACCAGATGTGGGCGGTTGGCGAAGCCAGTTCGATGTGGCCCATGCGCTCACGGCGCACCTTGGCCAGCGTGACTTCGACGCCGCATTTTTCGCAGATCACGCCGCGGTGTTTCAGGCGTTTGTACTTGCCGCACAGGCATTCGTAGTCCTTGATCGGGCCAAAGATCTTGGCGCAGAACAGACCATCGCGCTCTGGCTTGAAGGTACGGTAGTTGATGGTTTCCGGCTTTTTAACTTCGCCGTAGGACCACGAACGGATTTTTTCAGGCGAGGCGAGACCGATTTTGATCGCGTCAAAGGTCTCGTTCGTCTGTACTTGCTTGAATAGATCGAGCAGTGCTTTCATGTATCACTCCAGGTAGTGATGAATTCTTAAACTGCCCCGCCGGCGATGGCCAGCGGGGCGGCGGCCAGTGTCTTAGTTGCGTTCCAGGTCGATATCGATACCCAGGGAACGGATCTCTTTCACCAGCACGTTGAACGATTCCGGCATGCCGGCATCGATCACGTGGTCGCCCTTGACGAGGTTTTCGTACACTTTGGTACGGCCATTCACGTCATCGGACTTCACGGTCAGCATTTCTTGCAGCACGTACGATGCGCCGTACGCTTCCAGTGCCCACACCTCCATCTCACCGAAGCGCTGGCCACCGAACTGGGCTTTACCGCCCAGCGGCTGCTGCGTCACCAGCGAGTATGGACCGGTCGAACGCGCGTGCATCTTGTCGTCCACCAAGTGGTGCAGTTTCAGCATGTGCATCACGCCCACGGTCACTTTACGCTCGAAGGCTTCGCCAGTGCGGCCGTCGTACATGGTGACCTGATTCTTCGACGGGGTCATACCCAGGTGGGTAGCGATCTCGTCTGGGTAAGCCAGATCCAGCATGCGGCGGATTTCCGACTCATGCGCACCGTCAAACACCGGCGTTGCGAATGGCACACCGCGTTTCAGGTTGTGCGCCAGCTTCATGATCTCTTCGTCGTCGAAGTTGTCCAGATCTTCCGGACGGCCGGTTTCGTTGTAGACCGTGGTCAGATACTTGCGCATCTCTTCGACCTTGATCTGCTGCGCCAGCATTTCGCCGATACGGATACCCAGGCCTTTTGCTGCCCAGCCCAAGTGGGTTTCCAGAATCTGACCCACGTTCATACGCGATGGCACACCCAGCGGGTTCAGCACCACGTCGGCCGGCGTACCGTCCGCCATGTATGGCATGTCTTCCACTGGCACGATACGCGAAACCACACCCTTGTTACCGTGACGGCCCGCCATCTTGTCGCCCGACTGCAGGCGGCGTTTAACGGCCAGGTAGACCTTGACCATTTTCTGCACGCCAGGCTGCAGCTCGTCGCCCTGGGTCAGTTTCTTGCGCTTCTCTTCGAAGGCCAGGTCGAACTGGTGGCGCTTCTCGTTGATCGATTCCTTGATCGCTTCCAGCGCGGTCGCCGATGCGTCTTCCGCAGGGCGGATGTCGAACCAGTGATACTTGTCCAGATCCGCCAGGTATTCCTTGGTGATCTTGGCGCCTTTGGCCAGCTTCTTCGGACCGCCGTTGACCACTTGGCCAATCAGCATTTTTTCCAGACGCTGGAAGGCATCGCCTTCCACAATACGCATCTGGTCGTTCAGGTCCAGGCGGAAGCGTTTCAGTTCATCGTCGATGATCTGTTGCGCGCGCTTGTCGCGGACGATGCCTTCGCGGGTGAACACTTGCACGTCGATGACGGTGCCGACCATGCCCGAAGGCACGCGCAGCGAGGTGTCTTTGACGTCCGAAGCCTTCTCGCCGAAGATCGCGCGCAGCAGCTTCTCTTCCGGGGTCAGCTGCGTTTCGCCCTTAGGCGTTACTTTACCGACCAGGGTGTCGCCGGCTTGCACTTCAGCGCCGATGTAGACGATGCCCGATTCATCCAGACGCGCCAGCTGGTTCTCAGCCAGGTTCGAGATGTCGCGGGTGATTTCTTCCGCGCCCAGCTTGGTGTCGCGTGCAACAACGCTCAGCTCTTCGATGTGGATCGAGGTGTAGCGGTCGTCTTTCACGACGTTTTCCGAGATCAGGATCGAATCTTCGAAGTTCAGACCATTCCATGGCATGAAGGCCACGGTCATGTTCTGGCCCAGCGCCAGCTCGCCCAGGTCGGTCGATGCGCCGTCGGCGATCACGTCATGCTTGGCGACGCGGTCACCTACCTGCACGATAGGACGCTGGTTGATGTTGGTGTTCTGGTTGGAACGGGTGTACTTGATCAGGTTGTAGATGTCCACGCCGACTTCGCCAGCTTGCGCTTCGTCGTCGTTAACGCGGATCACCACACGGCCTGCATCGATGTAATCCACGATACCGCCGCGGACTGCCTGCACGGTGGTGCCGGAGTCGACTGCCACGGTGCGTTCGATGCCGGTACCGACCAGCGCCTTTTCAGGACGCAGGCAAGGCACAGCCTGACGCTGCATGTTGGCGCCCATCAGTGCACGGTTCGCGTCATCGTGTTCCAGGAATGGAATCAGCGATGCTGCCACCGACACGATCTGGCCTGGCGCAACGTCCATGTACTGGACGCGCTCTGGCGAGACCAGAATGGTTTCGCCGGCTTCACGCGACGACACCAGCTCATCGACCAGTTGGCCAGCTTCATTGATCTTGGCATTCGCCTGAGCAATGATGTAGCGGCCTTCTTCGATGGCCGACAGATAGTCGATCTGGTCGGTGATCTTGGAGTCCACCACCTTGCGGTATGGGGTTTCCAGGAAGCCGTATTCGTTCAGGCGGGCGTACAGTGCCAGCGAGTTGATCAGACCGATGTTCGGGCCCTCAGGCGTTTCGATCGGGCACACGCGGCCGTAGTGGGTCGGGTGCACGTCGCGCACCTCGAAGCCGGCGCGTTCGCGGGTCAGACCGCCAGGGCCCAGAGCGGATACACGGCGCTTGTGGGTGATTTCCGACAGCGGGTTGGTCTGGTCCATAAACTGCGACAGCTGCGACGAACCGAAGAATTCACGGATCGCGGCCGAGATCGGCTTGCTGTTGATCAGGTCGTGCGGCATCAGGTTGTCGGCTTCCGCCTGGCCCAGACGCTCTTTCACGGCGCGCTCAACACGCACCAGGCCGGCGCGGAACTGGTTCTCAGCCAGTTCGCCGACGCAGCGTACGCGACGGTTACCCAGGTGATCGATATCGTCGACTTCGCCGCGGCCATTGCGCAGTTCCACCAGGATCTTGATCACGGCCAGCACGTCTTCGTTCGACAGCGTCATGGCGCCAGTCAGTTCATCGCGGCCGATGCGGCGGTTGAACTTCATGCGGCCCACTGCCGACAGGTCGTAACGGTCCGGGCTGTAGAACAGGCCGTTGAACAGGGCTTCCACCGAATCTTCGGTTGGCGGTTCGCCAGGACGCATCATGCGGTAGATGGCGATACGGGCAGCGGTCTGGTCGGCGGTGTCGTCGATACGCAGCGTTTGCGAGATGTAGCCACCCTGGTCCAGATCGTTGGTGTACAGGGTCTGGATATCGGTCACGCTGGCGTCGCGCAGGCGGGCCAGCACTTCTTCGGTCAGCTCGTCATTGGCGTTGGCGATCACTTCGCCGGTGTCGGCGTCAACGATGTTCTTGGCCAGCACGCGGCCGACCAGGTAGTCTTCCGGTACCGAGATGTGTTTCAGGCCGGCGCCATCGATGTCGCGTACATGCTTGGCATTGATACGCTTGTCTTTCATGACGATGGTCTTGCCGGTCTTCGGATCGACGATGTCGAAGCGCGCGACTTCGCCGCGCAGGCGTTCGGCGACGAATTCCATTTCCGCGCCTTCGGAGCGCAGGTGGAAGTTGTCGAATACGAAGAAGTTGGCCAGGATCTGTTCCGGCGACATGCCGATGGCTTTCAGCAGGATCGATACCGGCATCTTGCGGCGACGGTCGACGCGGAAGTACAGAATGTCTTTCGGGTCGAACTCGAAGTCCAGCCACGAGCCGCGGTAAGGAATGATACGGGCCGAGAACAGCAGTTTGCCGGACGAGTGGGTCTTGCCACGGTCGTGCTCGAAGAACACGCCTGGGGAGCGGTGCAGCTGCGAAACGATAACGCGCTCAGTACCATTGATCACGAACGAACCGGTGGAGGTCATCAGAGGCAGTTCGCCCATGTAGACTTCCTGTTCCTTCATCTCTTTGACGACCGGCTTGGTCGGCGATTCCTTGTCCAGGATCACCAGACGTACCTTGGCGCGCAGCGGCGACGCGAACGTCAGGCCACGCAGTTGGCATTCCTTGACGTCAAAGGCAGGATCGCCCAGTACGTACGACAGGAATTCGAGACGCGCAAAGCCATTGTGCGAAACGATAGGGAAAATCGAGGTAAAGGCCGACTGCAGGCCATCGTTCTTGCGCGTCGACGGTGCGATGTCTTCTTGCAGGAAGCTGTGATAGGACTCGAGCTGGGTAGCCAGCAGGAACGGAACGTTGTGAACGTTGGCGCGCTTCGCGAATGATTTGCGAATGCGTTTCTTCTCAGTAAATGAGTAGTGCATGGACACTCCGTGAGTGACAGAAAGGGAAAAAATTTCAGGTTTAGCCTGTGTGGCTAAGGCAGTCTGTCACACAGACGAAACCTGAAACTTCTACCATTTCCAGCTGATTCAATTGGAACTGTAACGCCGGGAAAACGCTACAAATACGACACAGACGACAAAGGAGCCAAAGCCGGATATTTCCTCTTTTTCAAGAGGAACCATCCGCTGCTTTGGCTCGTGGCGCTAACTGTAAGCTGTTAGCTGCCGGTACAACTGATTACTTCAGGTCGGCCTTGGCGCCAGCTTCTTCCAGCTTTTTCTTAGCGGCTTCAGCGTCAGCTTTCGACAGAGCTTCTTTTACGGTTTTTGGTGCGCCATCAACCACGTCTTTGGCTTCTTTCAGGCCCAGACCGGTGATTTCGCGAACTGCTTTAATCACGCCAACTTTGTTCGCGCCGACTTCGGTCAGAACCAGGTTGAATTCGGTTTGCTCTTCAGCAGCAGCTGCGCCGCCAGCTGCGCCGCCAGCTGCTGGAGCAGCCATTGCAGCGGCCGAAACGCCGAATTTTTCTTCGAAGGCTTTGACCAGTTCGTTCAGGTCCATTACGGACATTTCGCTCACTGCGTTCAGGATGTCGTCTTTGCTAATTGCCATTTGAAACTCCAATAATTTTTTGATACGTTAATTCAGAATGCTACTTGAGGTAAAAACCCGTGCCTATTAGGCAGCTGGGGCTTCTTCTGCTGCAACTTCAGCAGCAGGAGCGCCTTCGGATTTTTTCGCTGCCAGAGCAGCCAGACCACGTGCAAAGCCCGATACCGGAGCCAGCATAACGCCCAACAGCTGCGA
Organism: Duganella sp. sic0402; assembly: GCF_019219065.1. Taxonomy (GTDB): domain Bacteria; phylum Pseudomonadota; class Gammaproteobacteria; order Burkholderiales; family Burkholderiaceae_D; genus Rugamonas. The sequence goes on from NZ_JAHUWK010000015.1 coordinate 107,930, forward strand.
GATGAGGACTTCACGGCTAGGAATGCTCGCCAACGCTGCAACAGCTGCTTTATCCAGCTGTTTGCCTGCGTAGTTACCGGCAGTGATAACCAGTTTGTCGTTGGTTTTAGCGAAGTCAGCGATGACTTTAGCTGCTGCAACGGCATCGTCCGAGATCGAGTAGATCAGCGGACCGGTCATGCTGTCTGCCAGGGCGGCAAATTGCGTGCCTTCAACGGAGCGACGTGCGAGGGTGTTTTTCAACACTCGCAGGTACACGCCTTGAGCGCGCGCTTTGGCACGGAGTTGCGTCAAGTGAGCAACCTGGATGCCACGATACTCGGCCACGACGATAGTTTGCGCAGTTGCTACTTTTGCGGAAACTTCGGCGACGACGGCCTTTTTGTCATTCAGATTGAGACCCACGGTCAATCTCCTTAAATGATAGCCAGCTGAATTGCCGGCCATCGGTTCGAACAACGGCGTCCGAGGTTAGGAGTCCAATGGACTGCAAAACTTGATCGGGAACACCATCTGCGTTGGGTGAGACATTCAATTAACCGGATGCCTACCTGATGCATCCAGCCCAACGGTCTTTGATTGCGGCTGCTGCTTGCACAGCAGCCATCCCAAAGAACTGCCTCATGCCGGAAGGCACAAGGTCTTAATACTTAAAACTTAAGCTACCAGCGAAGCCTGGTCAACACGGACGCCAGCGCCCATGGTCGACGAGATCGACACTTTACGCAGGTACACGCCTTTGGACGAAGCTGGTTTAGCTTTGTTCAGTGCGTCGATCAGTGCGTTCAGGTTCGATTTCAGGTCTGCGTCAGCAAACGACTTGCGGCCGATGGTCGCGTGGATGATACCGGCTTTGTCGGTACGGTACTGAACCTGGCCGGCTTTCGCGTTTTTCACAGCGGTAGCGACGTCAGGGGTAACGGTGCCAACTTTCGGGTTAGGCATCAGGCCACGTGGGCCCAGGATCTGACCCAGGGTACCAACGATACGCATGGTGTCTGGCGAAGCGATGACGATGTCGAAAGGCATGTCGCCGGCTTTGACGCGCTCGGCCAGGTCTTCCATACCAACCACGTCGGCGCCAGCGGCTTTAGCTTGTTCAGCTTTGTCGCCCGAAGCGAACACAGCGACGCGAACGGTTTTGCCGGTGCCAGCTGGCAGCACGACGGAACCGCGAACAACCTGGTCCGATTTCTTAGGATCCACACCCAGTTGTACCGACACGTCGATCGATTCGTTGAACTTGGCGGTGGCCAGTTCTTTGATCAGAGCAACAGCGTTGTCGAACGAGTAGTTCTTGGTGCTATCAACTTTAGCTTTGATAGCTTGTGCGCGTTTGGACAGTTTTGCCATGATTACAGACCTTCCACCGTGATGCCCATCGAACGTGCGGAACCAGCGATGGTGCGTACAGCAGCATCCAGGTCGGCAGCGGTCAGATCAGGGGTTTTCAATTTAGCGATTTCTTCAGCTTGAGCACGGGTCAGCTTGCCGACTTTGTCGGTGTGTGGCTTGGCCGAACCTTTTTGCACGCCCGAGTGCTTCTTGATCAGGAAGGTCGCTGGCGGGGTCTTCATCACGAAGGTGAACGACTTGTCCGCGAAAGCGGTGATCACCACTGGAATCGGCATGCCTGGTTCCAGACCTTGGGTCTGCGCGTTGAACGCTTTGCAGAATTCCATGATGTTCAGACCGCGCTGACCCAGCGCTGGGCCGATCGGTGGGGATGGGTTTGCTTTACCAGCTGGCACTTGCAGCTTGATAAAACCAATGATTTTCTTTGCCATGATGGCTCCTATCTTGGATATGAGTAGTAGCGCCCCACCATGCGTGTTCTGCAGGGCGGGGCTCCTCTTTTGCCAGATGCACTAGGGTTTTGACACCGTCGCCCGTTCTGGCGAACGGTATTTATACTTTTTCGACCTGGCCGAATTCGAGCTCGACTGGCGTTGCGCGGCCAAAAATCGTGACCGAGACGCGCACTTTCGATTTCTCGTAGTTGACTTCCTCGACATTGCCGTTGAAGTCAGTGAACGGACCGTCCTTGATGCGGACTTGCTCGCCCACTTCGTACAGCACTTTAGGCCGTGGCTTCTCAACGCCTTCCTGCATCTGCTGCATGATCTTGTCGATCTCGCGCGCTGGAATCGGGGTTGGCTTGTTCGATTTGCCGCCGATGAAGCCGGTCACTTTGGAGGTGTTTTTCACCAAGTGCCAGGTTTCGTCGGTCATTTCCATCTCGACCAGCACATAGCCAGGGAAGAAACGGCGTTCGGTGACCGACTTCTGGCCGTTCTTGACTTCGACCACTTCTTCGGTCGGCACCAGGATCTGGCCAAACTGTTCTTGCATGCCGGCGCGCTCAACCCGCTCGGTCAGCGCGCGCTGCACGCTTTTTTCCATGCCGGAATACGCATGGACGACGTACCAGCGCTTGTTGCTGACTGGTACGCTGACTGGCGCAGCGGCTTCTACCGCAGGTACTTCGCCAGCCGCATCTTCTTGCACATTTTCGCTCATTATTTTCGTATGCCCAGAATGATGTCGTACAACAGGAATTCCAAGGTCTTATCCGTGCCCCACAGGAACAACGCCATGACCAGCACAAAGGCAAACACGATGCCGGTGATCTGGGTTGCTTCGCGGCGGGTAGGCCACACGACCTTTTTCGTCTCGCGAACGGCTTCTTTGGCGAAATTCAGGAAATCACGGCCAGTCGACGAAGTCCACAAGATCAAAACGGCAAAAGCCAAACCAGCCACAAGTGCACCTGCGCGCACCAGAGCTGGTTTGTCCGACAGGTAATAAAAACCTATCACGCCCACGATTGCAATGGCGATCGCCAGTACAACCTTAATCTTGTCATTCGACGTGCTGACGGTCTGCACGGATTGATTAGACATTTATATTTTACTTTCGGTGCCCTGCACCATATTCGGTGGCAGGGGCGGAGGGCCTCGAACCCCCAACCTTCGGTTTTGGAGACCGACGCTCTGCCAATTGAGCTACGCCCCTACATAAAACCTTAAAACTACAAAGGATCCGGATTATACCACCCGGACACCCGGGTGGCAATCTTGATGCCTAACTGGGGATTAGCCCAGGATCTTGGCTACAACGCCGGCGCCAACGGTACGGCCGCCTTCGCGGATTGCGAAGCGCAGACCTTCTTCCATCGCGATCGGGTTGATCAGCTTGACGGTGATCGACACGTTGTCGCCTGGCATAACCATTTCTTTGTCCGCTGGCAGTT
>NZ_JAHUWK010000016.1 GCF_019219065.1 Duganella sp. sic0402
AGGCAGGGGTACCAATCTGACCCACGGGCTCAATGGCCCAAATTCCGATCGGCATCACCCTGCCTGGCCGCCTCTACCACTTTATCCGATGATGGGGCGGTATGCTCAATATACGAGTTCTGCCAAATGTACATGAGTTCGTGTACGTTTGGCGGAACTGACCCCGGATTGGTATCTGATTCCAACTTGGTGCAAAGACGGTTGAAATGTTTCTAAAAGCGTCTCATTCGTGCACTAAACGCTCTGCTGCGGTGCAGCATGTTTGACGTGATACATGAAAGACACATATAATCACGCGTCTTTTGAGGTTTAATCGGTTTTTAAGGAGGCTCGCAGTGAGTAATTCGACGAGCATCTCGAAGCCGGTGTACCGCATCGTCGCCCTCCAGTTCGCCATCGCCACTGGATTCGCCTTGCTCGCCTGGAATATCGGCGGAGTAAACAAAGCTTGGTCGGCCGCCTATGGCGGAGCAATCGCAGTCATCGGGAGCCTGATGTACGCGATGATTGTTGCGGGCGGAACAAATGATGCCAAAAAAGCCTTTCGCGCGCATGTGCGCGCCGAAGTGACAAAGATTTTTATCACGGTAGTGCTGTTCATTGTCGCACTAGCGTTGTTTCAGTCGGCCGCATGGTTATGGCTGATCTTGGGTTTCGCGGTGTCGACCTTCGCTTATTGGCTGGCATTGCTCGCAGTTTAATCACCAAAATCTTATACTTTTATGACCACTGAACACGTAGGGCACGAAGCGCCCACAAATATTGAGTATATTCAGCACCACTTGAGCCACCTGAAGTCGGCCGACGGCATGTTTAACCTGGACACGTTCTGGGTTTCGGCCATTCTGGGCCTGGTTTTCCTCGGTGTGTTCTACATGGCATCGCGCCGCGCCACCGCCGGCGTACCGGGCAAGCTGCAAAACTTCGTCGAAGCCGTGATGGAACTGGTCAACGACGTGGTCAACTCGGCGTTCCACGCCAAGAGCAAGGTGATCGCCCCGCTGGCGATCACCATCTTCTGCTGGGTCTGGCTGCTGAACGCCATGGACTTCCTGCCAGTCGACCTGCTGCCTAAAATCCTGAGCTTCTTTGGCGTCCACAAGCTGCGCGTCGTCCCGACCGCCGACGTCAACCACACTTTCGGCATGTCGTTCGGCGTCATGCTGTGCATTATTGGTTTCTCGATCAAAGCCAAGGGTCTGGGCGGCTGGGGTAAAGAGCTGCTGACCGCGCCGTTCCATGCGCATGGCTTCATGGCCATCATCCTGGCGCCGGTCAACCTGGCCTTCCAGTTGATCGAGTTGCTGGCCAAGCCACTGTCGCTGTCGCTGCGTTTGTTCGGCAATATGTATGCCGGCGAACTGCTGTTCATCCTGATCGCTCTGCTGCCATGGTGGGCACAGTGGCTGCTCGGTGGTCCGTGGGTGATCTTCCACATTCTGGTGGTGACCCTGCAAGCGTTTGTATTCATGGCGCTGACGGTTGTGTATCTGGCCATTGCGGTTGAGAAGCACTAATTATTTCGTTTTTAACCTTTTAGTATCTGTAGTCTTTTTTAAATCTTAGGAGAAATTTCAATGCAAGCTCTGATCGCACAAGTACAAAGCATGACCGTTCTGGCAGCCGCTATCATCATCGGCCTGGCCGCTATCGGTACCGCTCTGGGTTTCGCCATTCTGGGCGGTAAATTCCTGGAAGCTTCGGCTCGTCAACCAGAACTGATGCCACAACTGCAAACCAAACTGTTCGTTATCGCTGGTCTGCTGGACGCGATCTCGATGATCGGCGTTGGTATCGCTCTGCTGTACACCTTCAGCAACCCATTCCTGGCCGCTCTGCAAACCGTCGCTCAGTAATCTGCTCCACCCTAGGAGAAACTTTTAGTTAGGAGCATAGGTATGGACATCAATATGTCTCTTCTCGGCCAGATGATCACCTTCGCGGTGTTGGTCTGGGTCTCGATGAAGTTCGTATTTCCATCGCTGAACGCAGCGCTGGATGAGCGTGCCAAGCGCATCGCCGATGGTCTGGCCGCTGCCGACCAGGGCCAGCAAGCCATGGTGGTCGCTGAAAAGCGCGCCGCCGAAGCGCTGTCCGGTGCACGCGAAGAAGCTTCGCAACGCGTTGCCGACGCTGAAAAGCGCGCGCAACTGGTAGCGGAAGAAATCAAAGCGAATGCACAAGCAGAAGCCGGTCGCATCATTGCGCAAGCTAAAGCTGAAGCCGAGCAGCAACTGGCGACGGCGCGCGAAGCGCTGCGCGCTCAGGTGGCTGACCTGGCTGTGAAGGGCGCCGAGCAAATCCTCAAGCGCGAAGTCAACGCCTCGGCCCACGCCGAACTGTTGTCGCGCCTGTCTGTCGAGCTGTAATCATGGCAGAAAACGCAACCGTCGCCCGTCCCTACGCGGAAGCCCTCTTCCGCGTAGCCCAAGCAGGTAAGGAATCGTTCACCCTCGCGGCGTGGTCCGAGCTGGTCGCCGAACTGGCGCAGATCGGTGCCCACCCCGAGGTGCAAGCATTTGCCCGCAACCCGAAAGCGTCGGACAGCGATATCGTCGCCGCCTTCAAGGCCCTGGTGAAAACGCCAGTCAACCAGGAAGCCAATAACTTCCTGGCGATGCTGATCGAAAACGGTCGTATCAGTTTGCTGCCGGAAATCGGCGCGCAATTCCTGGCGTTGAAAAACGCTGCGGAAGGCGCTGCGGATGCCGAGATCACCAGTGCCTTCGAGCTGGACGCTGCGCAAGTGAGCGCGCTGATCGCGACGCTGGAAAAGAAATTCAGCCGCAAGCTGAACCCGGTAGTGACCGTGGACCCAGCCCTGATCGGTGGCGTGCGCGTGGTGGTCGGCGACGAAGTGCTGGACACTTCGGTGCGCGCCAAGCTGCAGCAAATGCGTGTTGCACTGGTCGCGTAATCAGCGGCCGGCTTAGAACAGATTCTTCATCTCGCGCAAGCTGAGAGAAACCCTATTTAGGAGTTAGTTAGTATGCAACTCAACCCATCTGAAATCAGCGAGCTGATCAAGAGCCGTATTCAAGGCCTTGATGGTGGCGCTGAAGTACGTAACCAAGGCACGGTGATTTCCGTGGCCGACGGTATCGTCCGCATTCACGGCCTGTCGGAAGTGATGCAGGGCGAGATGCTGGAATTCCCAGGCAACACCTTCGGTCTGGCAATGAACCTGGAGCGCGACTCGGTCGGCGCCGTTATTCTGGGTGCTTACGAGCACATCTCGGAAGGCGACACCGTCAAAACCACCGGCCGCATCCTGGAAGTGCCAGTCGGTCCAGAACTGCGTGGCCGCGTGGTCAACGCACTGGGCCAGCCGATCGACGGCAAAGGCGCGATTGACGCCAAGCTGACCTCGCCTATCGAAAAGATCGCTCCAGGCGTTATCGCCCGTGAGTCCGTGTCGCAGCCTATGCAGACCGGCCTGAAGTCGATCGACGCGATGGTGCCAATTGGCCGTGGCCAGCGTGAGCTGATCATTGGCGACCGCCAGACTGGTAAGTCGGCGGTAGCGGTTGATGCGATCATCAACCAAAAAGGCCAGGGCATGACTTGCATCTACGTTGCAATCGGCCAAAAAGCTTCGACCATCAAGAACATCGTGCGCTCGCTGGAAGAGCACGGCGCGCTGGAGTACACCATCGTGGTGGCTGCTTCCGCGTCGGAATCGGCTGCGATGCAGTACATCTCGGCCTACTCCGGCTGCACCATGGGCGAATACTTCCGCGACCGCGGCGAAGACGCACTGATCGTCTACGATGACCTGTCGAAGCAAGCTGTTGCTTACCGTCAGATCTCGCTGCTGCTGCGCCGCCCACCAGGCCGCGAAGCTTACCCAGGCGACGTGTTCTACCTGCACAGCCGTCTGCTGGAACGCGCAGCGCGCGTGAACGCCGACTACGTGTCCGCCTTCACCAACGGCGCCGTCACCGGCAAGACCGGTTCGCTGACCGCACTGCCGATCATCGAAACCCAGGCAGGCGACGTGTCGGCATTCGTGCCAACCAACGTGATTTCGATTACCGACGGCCAGATCTTCCTGGAAACCTCGCTGTTCAACGCTGGTATCCGTCCTGCGATTAACGCCGGTATCTCGGTGTCGCGCGTTGGTGGTGCTGCTCAGACCAAGGTCATCAAAAACCTGTCCGGCGGTATCCGTACCGACTTGGCGCAGTACCGTGAGCTGGCTGCGTTCGCGCAGTTCGCATCGGACCTGGACGAATCGACCCGCAAACAGCTGGACCGCGGTGCACGCGTGACCGAACTGCTGAAACAGAAGCAGTATTCGCCACTGTCGATCTCGCTGATGGCCGCTTCGCTGTTCGCAGTGAACAAGGGCTACCTGGACGACGTCGAAGTCAAGAAAGTACTGTCGTTCGAAGCCGGCCTGCATGCGTACCTGAAGACCAAACAAGCTGACCTGCTGTCGAAGATTGAATCGTCGAAGCAACTGGACAAAGACGGCGAAGCAACGCTGTCGGCCGCCATTGCCGACTTCAAGAAATCCGGCGCATTTTAAGTTAGCTTGGCGACCTGGGGGTAACCCTGGGTCGCCTTCAGCGCAGAAGGAGTAAGGACTCATGGCAGTAGGCAAAGAGATACGTGGCAAGATCAAAAGCGTAGAAAATACGAAGAAGATCACCAAGGCGATGGAAATGGTTGCCGCATCGAAAATGCGCAAAGCGCAGGATCGCATGCGCGCCGCCCGTCCCTACAGTGAGAAGATTCGTAACATCGCTGCTAATCTGGCCAACGCAAACCCAGAGTACACGCACCCATTCCTGGCCGATGAAGCCAAGGATGCGGCCAAGGCGATTGGTTTCATCGTGGTCACGACCGATAAAGGTCTGTGCGGCGGCATGAACACCAATATCCTGCGTCTGGTGACGAACAAATCGCGCGAGCTGGAAGCAGCCGGCAACAAGATTGCTGCTGTTGCGATTGGTAACAAAGGTTTGGGTTTCCTGAATCGCGTCGGCGTTCCGGTGGTTGCGCAAGTAACCCAGATCGGCGACACCCCGCACCTGGAAAAACTGATTGGCCCCGTCAAAGTCATGCTGGAAAAATTCCAGAGCGGCGAGGTGGATGCGGTTTACCTGTGCTACACCAAGTTCATCAACACGATGAAACAGGAGCCAGTGGTTGAACAACTGCTGCCGCTGCCTGCTGCGAAGAAACAGGCTGACGCAGGTAATCACAACTGGGATTACATCTACGAGCCAGACGCAGCAACCGTGATTGACGAACTGCTGGAGCGCTATGTAGAAGCGCTGGTGTACCAGTCGGTAGCGGAAAACCTGGCGTCCGAGCAATCGGCGCGGATGGTGGCGATGAAGGCGGCAAGCGACAACGCAGGTAGTGTGATCGGTGAATTGAAACTGATCTACAACAAGACCCGCCAAGCCGCGATTACCAAAGAACTCTCCGAAATCGTCGCCGGTGCGGCAGCGGTTTAAACGAATTTAACTATATTTGAAGGAACGAACATGGCTGATGGCAAAATCGTTCAGTGTATCGGCGCGGTGGTTGACGTTGAGTTTCCACGCAACGCAATGCCCAAGGTATTTGATGCCTTGAAGATGGAAGGCTCCGAGCTGACGCTGGAAGTACAACAACAATTGGGTGACGGTATTGTGCGTACCATTGCTCTGGGTTCGTCGGACGGTCTGCGTCGCGGCATGCAAATCCAGAACACCGGCAAGCCAATTATGGTGCCAGTGGGCAAAGCTACCCTGGGCCGCATCATGGACGTGCTGGGTAACCCGATCGACGAATGCGGTCCGGTCGCTCACGACCAGATCGCTTCGATCCACCGCGCGCCACCTGCATACGACGAGCTGTCGCCATCGCAGGATCTGCTGGAAACCGGTATCAAGGTGATTGACCTGGTTTGCCCGTTCGCTAAAGGCGGTAAAGTCGGTCTGTTCGGCGGTGCAGGTGTAGGCAAGACCGTGAACATGATGGAACTGATCAACAACATCGCTAAAGCACACTCGGGTCTGTCCGTGTTTGCCGGTGTTGGTGAGCGTACCCGTGAAGGTAACGACTTCTACCACGAAATGGCTGACGCCAAAGTGGTTGACCTGGAAAACCCAGCCAACTCGAAAGTGGCGATGGTCTACGGTCAGATGAATGAACCACCAGGCAACCGTCTGCGCGTCGCGCTGACCGGTCTGACCATGGCGGAAGCGTTCCGTGATGAAGGCAAAGACGTTCTGTTCTTCGTCGACAACATCTACCGCTTCACCCTGGCCGGTACCGAAGTATCCGCACTGCTGGGCCGTATGCCTTCCGCAGTGGGTTACCAGCCTACCCTGGCCGAAGAAATGGGCCGTCTGCAAGAGCGTATCACCTCGACCAAAACCGGTTCGATCACCTCGATCCAGGCCGTTTACGTGCCAGCGGATGACTTGACCGACCCATCGCCAGCGACCACCTTCGGTCACCTGGATTCGACCGTGGTGCTGTCGCGTGACATCGCCTCGCTGGGTATCTACCCTGCGGTGGACCCGCTGGACTCGACCTCGCGTCAGCTGGACCCGCTGGTCGTTGGCCAAGAGCACTACGATACCGCGCGCGCTGTTCAGGGCACCCTGCAGCGCTACAAAGAACTGCGTGACATCATCGCGATTCTGGGTATGGACGAGCTGGCTCCGGAAGACAAACTGCTGGTCGCGCGTGCACGTAAGATGCAGCGTTTCCTGTCGCAGCCATTCCACGTTGCTGAAGTGTTCACCGGCGCGCCTGGTAAGTACGTGTCGCTGAAAGACACCATCAAGGGCTTCAAGATGATCGCCTCGGGCGAACTGGATCACCTGCCAGAGCAAGCGTTCTACATGGTCGGCACGATCGAAGAAGCTATCGAAAAAGCCAAGAAGCTCAACTAATTAGTTGAGTTGTTCGCCCCGGTCGCAAGGCCGGGGCGTTCCACCCGATAGGACACACATGGCAAACACTATTCACGTTGACGTGGTATCGGCAGAGGAGTTGATCTACTCTGGCGAAGCCGAATTCGTCGCGTTGCCGGGTGAGCAGGGCGAGCTGGGTATCTACCCTAAGCACACGCCGCTGATTACCCGTATCCGTCCGGGCGCGGTGCGCATCCAGATCCCAGGCAAGTCGGAAGAAGAGTTCGTCTTCGTCGCCGGCGGCCTGCTGGAAGTGCAGCCGGGCACGGTAACGGTGTTGGCAGATACCGCGATTCGCGGTGCGGATCTGGACGAAGCCAAAGCGGCAGCGGCCAAGAAACGCGCTGAAGAAACGCTGGCCAACAACAGCTCCGGCATCGACTACGCGAAAGCGCAAGCCGAACTGGCAGCGGCCATCGGCCAGCTGGCAGCAATCGCCAAGCTGCGCGACAAGCGCTAAGCAACGCAGCAAGCAACACAGCAAAAAAGGCAGCTTCGGCTGCCTTTTTTTATGCTCAGACGTTTTCGCACTGCTGTGACAATTGGTTAGTTTTATTGCGATGTCAATATGCAATAATTTCCGAAAATAAATTAATATCTGCCGGAAATTTTTACGGTTCATCCGAAATTTTCACTCTGCAGAGCTGTATTTCGGAGAGTTTCATTGGCCTATCGTCGCGCTGTTGTCCATCGTACCTGCCTTGCATTGCTTTTTTCCCTGACGTCGCTTCTAGCCGCACCCGTGTGGGCGCAAGCGATCACGTTTGCCGGTTTCTCGTTTGCCGGCGACTATGCCACCGTGGGCGAGCGCTTCCCTAACGCTGCTCGCATCGAGAAGGCGATGAAAGCGGCCGATCCGGCCCAGTCGCTGTCACGTATCACCATCGAGCGCGCTTACGCGGCCGAGCATCCGGCGCTGGAATACGCACCGCGCGATACGTTGATCAATCTGAAAAGCGCCGATCAGGCGCTGATGGCGGTGCTGGTGTTGACCGGAGAAACGGTCTCCACCGAGCACATTGGCAACTACTACAAGACCTTTGTCAGTTTGCGTGCCGACACGCTGATCTTTGACTACAAGAGCAAAAGCGTGGTGCGCAGCTATCCGGTCAGCGTAGTGGTCTTTGACGCCAGCGCGCAGCCACCGACGCCAGCCATGGTGGAGAACTATGTCAAAGACTTGCTGCTGCGTACCGATAATGGCGGCTTGCTGACGCAGTTTACCCGCCGTCTGGCGGCAGCGCGCCTGCCTGCGCCTGGCACCAAGACCATCCAGGTACGCCACGCGAAGCTGACGCCGGAAGCGATGAGCGTTATGCCGGCCGCGATCCGTGGCAATCCGGAACTGGCAGGACAGATGGTGTCAGATGCGTTCGGCTCGATTCTGACTGCACGCCTGGGCGTGTCGCTGCTGCCAACCGGCATGGGACATGCGCTGGGTTCGATGTCGTTCCGCCTGGATAACGGCGACGCACTGGATCTGAAAGTCGGTGAGGGCGATTACCTGTTCGATGTCGCGCTGAACAAGTTCGCCAAAATCAAAACCGGTGAAAACAATGTCGGCGCCTCGTATGTCTACGGCGTGTACGGCAATATTCGCTTCTTCGAGCCGGCGCTGAATACCGACTTTGTTCATTCCGATCTGAAAAATGGCGAGGTCAAAGTGGTGCCTGCCAATCAGCTCGACCTCGATGACTTTCCTGCTTACGAAGCCGCGTTACGTGGCCTGTTCCTGAAGTTTTCCGATGCGCTTGGACAGGGCGACCTGAAATGGATCACTACGGCGGCAGCAGCCAAGGACATCACCAAGCAAGTCGAAGCATCCCGTGCAATTTTAAAGGCTACTAAATAATGAAAAAAATTCTGCTGTTGCTGATTACCTCGCTGCTGTCATTGTCGTCGCAAGCGCAAGTTGTGAACGCAAAAGGCGTGGGCACCGTCAGTTATGCCAACGTGGTCAGCCAGGCTGACAAGGATCGCGCCTACCGCTCGGCCCAAGTGGCATCGATCGAGCGCTACTTCGCCGAAGCCGGTGAAGCCGAAGCGGAAAACTTCGATGCCATCCAGTCCAAGATTGAGGAGAACCTCGACAAATTCATCATGAGCACCACGGTGCTGAATGAACAGGATCAGCCTGGTATGCGCAAATATTCAGTGGCTGTCCGCACCGAGCTGAATGTGGCCAAGCTGCGCATCGCTTTGCGTAGCGCCAGCAAAGCTAGTCAAGCTGGTCCGGCGGGCAATTCGCCGATGGTATATGTGTTCCTGGGCCGTGAAGTGGCGGCCGTCAAATCGTTCGATGATCGCGTCGTCAAGCGTGCCGAGGTCAAGCTCGACAGTGATGTCAAAGCCAGCGGCACCACGCGTGGCAGCGAGGGTGAAAATATCCAGGGTAACAATATCTCCACCAGCGCATCGAAGCAAAAAACCAGCAAGGTGTCGGTCAATCAGAGCATCAATGTGGAAACGGGTGGCAGCACCAATCGCAAGTCGGATGAGACTTCCTACCGCATGCTGTCGATGGCGAGCCACAAGACCGCTGTGACCAGCGTGTTCTCGCAATCCGGCTTCCAGGTGGCCGATCCGGACTTCGTGCTGGCTGATGGCGACATGAAATCGGTCAACGCCGACTTTTCCAAGGGCAGCGACCTGACCCCGTCGACCATGCGCGCGCTGGTGCTGTCGTTGCGCAAGGCCGGTGTGCCATTGTTCGTGCTGGCGACCTTTGATGTTGGCGTCGCCGCACAAGACCCATCCACCGGCTTGCAACGTGTGGCAGTCACGGTAACTGGCCGTGTGCTCGATGTCAGCGGCGCGCTGCCGCGTGAAGTGGCGTCGGTGCCGCCAGTGCAGTACTTTGCCGTCGCGCCTGACAACGCCATTGCCACGACCAAGGCACTCAAAGATGCATCGCTGCTGGCTGCCAAGGAAATCGTCAGCCGCCTGAACGCCGGTGGCATTCACTAACGACGCTGTTGTTGCAGGCAGCTGACTGTCGATACGCTGCCTGCCTGTTTGATCGACCATCTCTCTAAATAAGAAAAGGCACTCTTTATGAAAAGTTCTTACGTCAAAGCCATCGCTGGCGTCACCCTGGTACTGGTCTCCGGCATCGCCTCGGCGCAACTGGGCGGTTTGGGCAAGAGTCTCGGCATTGGCGGCGGCAGTAGCGGTGGTGCGACTGCGGAGCAGATCGTCGCCAAGTACGTTGGCGGTACGCAAAGCGTGATGCGCGCTGACGCCAATATGCTGGCGGCAGTCGGCTTGAAGGATGAGGCGGAGAAAGCCTCGGTGCAAGCCAAGAATCTGACGGAAGGCGCCACGAAAAATTCGCTGGAAGAAGCCAACGCGGTACAGACTGCCAGCAGCAAAGCGCTGGAAGAAAAACTGAGTGGCAAGAAAATCGAAATGGATGCGGCCAGCAAGAAGCAGTTTGCTGACGGTCTGGTTGACCTGGCCAAGGGTTTGGTGCAATACGTCGGCATGAGCAAAGATGTCTCCGGTTTCAAGCCTAGTGTGTCGTCTATCGGTAACGCGGCCGGTTCCGCGCTGTACGTGGTTAAGGGTCTGCCGGACTCCGTCAAGAATCTCGGCCATACGCTGAAAATGGCAATCGACTTTGCCAAAGCTAACAACATTCCCGTACCTAAAGAAGCCAACGACGCAACTGCGTTGCTGTAATCGCTGGTGTTCATGGAGCAGGGCGCTTGGCGCCTTGCTCTTTTTTATTTTGAGGAAACGTACCGCCGATGAAAAAATTAGCGATGGTTAGTCTGTTGTGCCTGGGTTTGGTGGCATGTGGAAAAAAAGAAGAAGCAGCACCGGTTAAGGAAACACCTGCCGCCGGTCCTAATCTGACCCAGGTGCCGGACGTGGGCAAGGTCGAGCAGGTGGATGTCAGCGCCAGCGGCAGCGGCATGACGCCGGGTGCTGCGATTAACGATGCGCTGAAAACCGCGATCATGCAGGTCAATGGCACGACGGTCAACGCCAGCTCCGCCAACCTGAACACCTTCTCACAGGTGACCGCCAATTTGGACGTGGAAACCTCGGATGGTAGCGATAGCCTGAAGGCCACGGCTACCGTGCAGGGCAGCCACTTTGCAGAACAGATCGTTACGCAATCGAAAGGGCTGGTGTCGTCGTTCAAGGTGGTGAAGGTGACTGCGCCTGCCAGCAAAGGCGGCCTGTACACGGTGGATATCGCAGCCAAGATTGCCAAGTTTAAAGCACCGGCGGACAGCGGCAAGATCAAGATTGTCGTGGCGCCATTGCGCTCTGACCGTAGCAGTTTCAATATCGGTGGCCGCAATGTGCCTGCATCCGAGGTGTTGAATGGCCTGCGCCAGCAGATCATCGATAGCTTGTCGCAGAGCGGTCGTTTCACCGTGCTGGATCGTCAGTTTGAAGGCGAATTGCAAAGTGAACTGGACATGATCAGTTCTGGTCAGACCGTGAATACCGACTTTGCCAAGCTGGGCCAGGCGTTGAGCGCCGATCTGGTGTGGGTTGGTGTGATCAATAATCTGAGCTACGAGAAACACGCGCGCAAGTTGCAAACCTCGGATCGTGAATTGGTCAGCTACTCCGGCGGCTGGTCGGTCTCGCAGCGTATGATCAACCTGGCGACACGCCAGATTCTGCAATCGGCGACGTTGCAAGGTACTGCGCCATCGATCGCACCGACCACCTTGAGCCAAGGTATCGATGAAGGCGCAACGCTGCGCAATATGCAGGCCGAGATCGTCAAACGTTCGTCGGAAGCGATTCTGTTGCAGACTTTCCCGATTAGCGTCGTGGAACGCGACGGCATCAATGTCGTGCTGAGCCAGGGGGGTAGCTCGGTGGTGGAAGGTGCACGCTATAAGATCTATTTGCAGGGCAAGGAGATCAAGGACCCGCAGACTGGCCAGTCGCTGGGAAACATGGAATCGGTCTGCTGCGAAGTGGTGATTAATCGGGTGACGCCTAAGCTGTCCTACGGCGTGCTGGAAAACGTTGGCGCCAAACTGGATGGCGTAGCGCCCGGTGCTTTGCAGCTGCGCGAAGTAGTGACTGTTAAGCCGGTCGCAGCCAAGGTAGAAGCTGATACTCCGGCAGCAGCTGACAAGCCGAAGGCTGTAGCAAAAGCTGCTGCTGCTAAAGCTGCGCCGGCAGCCAGCAGTGAGCCGAAGAAAGAAGACTGGTAGTTCTTAATTTTGCCCCGTTGTGGAAAAGGCAGCTGCGGCTGCCTTTTTTGTGGCCCTATCCCATACTCATCAAAATAATGAAAAAATTACTCTCTTATGCAGCACTCACGCTGATATTGGCTGGTTGCGCTTCCAGCGGTCCGATTGCAACCGGCAAGGATACCTATATGTTGACGAAGACCAGTGCTGGAGGCGTATTCGTGAGCGGCGCTACCATCAAGGCCGATTTACTGAAAGAGGCAAATGAATTTTGCGATCAGAAAGGTGGCGCACTGGCTTTGCTGAGTAGTGACGCCAAGAACGCGATCCCGTTTGCCCGTATGCCATCTTCCGAAATTCATTTCGAATGTGCGAAAAAATAGCAACGTAATAGCACTACTTGAATGTGATCGCCGGCACATCTTAAGAGAGGTGGCGCTTCTATAATCTGCGTCCATTTAATCAAAACAATAAGAAGATGAATCGTGCGCTTGCCATTATTTTTGCCACCGTCGTATTGAGTGCGGTGGGGATCGGGCTGACCATGCCCATCATTCCGCAGCTGATGCGCGAGGTTGGTCATACTACCGATCTGGGCTGGAAGTTCGGTGCTTTCACCGGACTGTATGCGCTGATGCAGTTTATTTTCTCGCCGATACTCGGCGTGCTGAGTGACCGCTTTGGCCGTCGTCCGATACTGTTGCTGTCGCTTGCTGGCGCGGTGGTGGATTATCTGTTCATGGCGATGGCGCCGTCGTTGGCGTTGCTGTTTGCCGGCCGGGCGATTGCCGGCATCACCGGCGCCAGCATGGCTGTCACCTCCGCCTACATTGCCGACGTCACGCCGGAAGATCAACGCGCGCGCCGCTACGGCCAGCTGGGTGCGTGCTTTGGTATCGGCTTCATCATCGGCCCGGTGATCGGCGGACTGCTCGGCGCCTATTGGTTGCGTGCGCCATTTCTGGCCGCCGCTGCGATGAATGCGATCAATCTGCTGCTGACCTGGTGGCTGGTGAAGGAGTCGCATACGCGTAGTACGGACGCGACTCCGGCTTCTTACAACCCACTGGCTAATCTGCGCTGGGCCGCCAGCTTCAAGGCGCTGCTGCCACTACTGGGAGTCTACGTGATATTGGTGCTGGTCGGCGAAATCGGCGGGACCATCTGGGTGCTGTATGGCGAAGACAAATTCTCCTGGGATGCACTGACGATCGGCATCTCACTGGCCGGCTTCGGGGCGTTTCACGCCTTGGCGCAAGCCTTTGTCGCCGGCCCGATCGCGGAGCGTTGGGGCGAACGCCGCGCGATGTTGATCGGCATCGTCTCCGACGGCACAGCGTATGTGCTGCTGGCGCTTGCCACCAGCGGCTGGGTGGCGTTTGCCTTGATGCCTTTGTTCTGCGTTGGCGGGATTGGCCTGCCGGCCTTGCAGTCACTGGTGTCGGGCAGCGTTGGATCTGATCAACAGGGAAAATTGCAGGGTGTGCTGGCAAGCTGCGCCAGCATTGCGTCGGTGATCGGACCGGTCGGCATCAGCGCGCTGTACTTTGCCTCACGCGGTGCTTTCCCTGGCCTGGTGTGGCTGGTCGGCGCCGGCTTGTACACACTGTGCCTGCCGGTGCTGTGGCGTAAAGCGACGACCGCCCCAAACTCTGCTATTCCTGAGTAGCGCTTAGTACGACCACTGCGTCAATCCCCGGACGCCAGCGTGCCGTCGATGACCGTGACGGAGTGACCGCCTATCCACGGCTCGCCATCGAGATAGCGTACCGTCACCCGGCCATCACGGCCCAGCGCCGTGCCCTGGCGGGCGCGATAGTCTTCTGGTGGCAGCAGGCGTGCGATGCAGGCGTTGGCGCTGCCGGTGACCGGATCTTCGATCTGGATGCCGTTCTCGAGGAACAGCGCGCGGACTTCGTAGTCCGCCGGGCCGCCGGCAGGGTGTGGTGCATAGACTGCGACGCCATTGCTGGCGGTACGCCGCATCAGCTCATCCAGCGCGAGCGCGTCAGGTATCACGGCCAGGCAGTCCGCCGCCGTCTCCAGCCGCACCACCAGCCAGCAGATGCCCATGTTGGCGACCACCGGCGGATGAGCATCGTCCAAGGCGGGCGAACCCAAGGTTTTCCGCAGCAGCGGCAGCAGCTCGCTGTCCATCGCATCGAGCCGGGCTGATGGTGCGCGGAAGGCCAGGCCGCCATCGTCAGCGATCCGCACGGTGACCAGGCCGACGCCGCATTCCTGCACCAGCACGCCCGGCGTTTTCGCTTTCAGTCCCGCCTCCAGCAAGGCATGCGCGGTGCCCAAGGTTGGATGGCCGGCGAAGGGGAACTCTTCCTGCGTGGTGAAGATGCGCACGCGATAGTCGGCGTTGGTATCGGTGGCCGGCAGCACGAAGGTCGTTTCAGACAAATTGGTCCAGCGCGCGATGGCTTGCATCTGTTCTGTGCTGAGTCCTTCCGCATCCAGCACCACGGCCAAAGGATTGCCTTTGAACGGCGTGGTGGTGAAAACGTCGACTTGTTTGAAGCGGCGCATCATATCGGGTCCTTGCAGCTGCGGCGGTAGTCGGCGGGGGGCTTGCCGACCAGCTTTTCAAAGTCGGTGGTGAAGTGGGCCTGATCGTAGTAGCCCAGTTGCTGGGCCAGCGCGGCCAGGTCGATGTCGCTGCCTTTGGCCAGCAGGTCGGAGGCGTCCAGCAGGCGGTTGCGGCGGATGACCCATTTGGGCGTGGCGCCGACGTAGTCCTTGAACAGCATCTGTAGCTTGCGTACGCCGATGCCGACGTGGTCGGCCAACTGCTGCACCTGCGTGATATCGGCATTGTGCTGGATCGCGTCCAGGATGAAAGCAATGCGTTCGGTCTGCGGATCAACCGCCGGCAGGGCGGTGCGGATGATGGCGCTGGCGGCAGCCACCATGCCCGCGTCGTCAGGCGCGCCGAGCACGCGCTGTTCGGCCTCGGCGTCATCGCAATCAAAGATGGCGGACAGCGGCAGCTCGCGGTTGGTGGCGGTCTGCACCGGCTGCCGCAGGAAGCCGCGAAACGCGCCCGGCCGGAAGCGCAGGCCCAGCACACGGCCGCTGCCGCGCAGCGTGTATTCAAACGCCCCCGTCACCACGCCGAACACCGCCGTGCGGCCGGCGTCGAACACCACATGGATGCAAGGCGAGGGCAGGGTACGCTGCACATGCGTCACGCCATCCGGCAGCGTCCACGCCACCAGCCAGAAGTGCTCTACAAAAGGCGCCAGGTCAGCCTCCGGCAGATAGCGTTCCAGCCGGAATATCTTCTCCCCAGCCGCCGGATTAACCACACCGCGGGTAGGACGAGGTACACTTTGCGGCGTTGTCTGCAGGGTTGTCATAAGGCGTTCGCGTTTTTACAAGACCCCCATCTTAGCAAGAGTTATCGTGAGTTTTTCACCACCACCCAGGAGAAACGCATGAATCAGCAACTGACCTTGTTCCACTGCCCGTACTCGCGCTCGACCGGCGTGCTGACCTTGCTGGAAGAACTGCACGCGCCTTACCAGCTGCATGTGATGAACATGAAGAAAGGCGAGAACCGCGAAGCCGCTTACCTGGCCGTCAACCCGATGGGCAAGGTGCCGGCGATTCGCCACGGCGACGCTGTCGTCACTGAGCAGGTGGCGATCTATCTGTACCTGGCTGACCTGTTCCCCGAGGCGAAGCTGGCGCCGCCGCTCGGCGATCCGCTGCGCGGCCCCTACCTGCGCTGGATGGCCTTCTACGGCAGTTGTTTCGAGCCAGCTATCGTTGACCAGTGGATGAAGAATAAGCCGGCCGACAAGCAAGCCTGCCACTACGGCGATTTCGACACCATGTTCAACACGCTGGTCGAACAGCTGGGCAAAGGCCCTTATCTGCTGGGCGAACAGTTCAGCGCGCTGGACGTGTTGTGGGGCACTGCTTTCGGCTGGATGCTGATGTTCGGCATCCTTCCCAAGCTGCCGGTGATCGAACAGTACGTGGCGCGCGTGAACAGCCGGCCAGCCGCCATTGCCGCCGCCGAAAAAGACGCGGCGCTGGCCGCGCAACAGGCCGCCGCATGATCGCAGCCATCGCCGGTCTGCTGTTGGCGATGGGCTTGACGTCGCTGTTTGCCTTTCTCAAGCGTGGCCGGCCCGGCCCCATCGAACCGCGTTCGCACTTGCTCAAGGCCTGGGGCGGCTGCCTGGCCGTGCTGGCGGTGCTGCTGCTGTGGGAGCAGCGCACGCTGGCCAGCATCGGCATCGTGTGGGGGAATTATCTGGCGTGGCTGATCGGCGCGGCACTGGGGATGACGATTTTAAGCACCTCGGTGATATCGGTGATCCAGGCCAGCAAGGGCGGCAAGGCGGCTGTGCCGGCCGACTCGGAGGCGGGTCTGATGCGCTTGCTGGCCACACCTGCGTGGTTCCGCTGGGCGGTGGTCATCACCGCCGGGGTCACTGAGGAAATCATGTTCCGTGGCTATCCGATCGAACGCCTGTATGAACTGACCGGCAGCCTGTGGATCGCCGCACTGGTCCCGCTGACGGTGTTCACGCTGGCACACCTGGGCGGCTGGTCATGGGGGCATCTGATCGGCGTGATGTTCGGCGGCAGCCTGCTGACTGGCTTATATCTGTGGCAGCGCGACCTGGTCGCCTGCATGATCGCGCATGTGCTGATCGACGCGCTGATTATCTTCCTGCCTGCGCTGCTCAGGAAACTGGCGGCCCGCGCCGTGCCGTATGCACATGAGCAGACTGAGGCTGCAAAGCCTTCTTGATGATAGCGAGCGCTAACTCAGGCTGCGCGCTGCCGCACATGAAGATATCGGCCGCAGCAAAGCTGCATTCCGGCCAAGTGTGTATCGTAATGTGCGATTCGGCCAGCAGCACCACGCCGGTCACGCCCTGGCCTTCGCCAAACGCATGAAAATGACTGAACAGCACACGCGCGCCCGCAGTTTCGGCGGCGCCGCGCAGCAGGCTTTCCAGCGCCGCGCAGTCGCTTAATTTTTCGGCAGCGATGCCATTCAGGTCGGCCAGCACATGCGTGCCGGACGGCGCGTGCGCCACCGGCGCCGCCGCATCGGCCGGCAGGGATTCACGCTTCACTTGTGGCCTCCGCCGCCCGAACCGCCGCCCCAGCTGCCACCGCCACCGCCGGTGTGCGAACTCCAGGCGCTGCCGCGAAGGCCGCTGCCCGAGCTGCTGCCGCCCGCCATGCGCGTCCAGCTGCTGCCGGCGCTGAACAGCACGACGATGATGGCGTAGATAAAAAATCTATTCATGCTTGGTCATTATTATCAAGGAAGGTCGCCGGCAGGTAGATGGCCAGCGCGGCGATCGCGCTCAGGAACCAGGTATTGGAAAAATTAAACAGCAGCGGAATCGCATTCACGGCCAGCATGAACCAGATGATGTATTTGGCGGCGGTGCGATGGCGGTTGTTGGCAAATGGCTTGTTCTTTGACGGCGATTTCACGCGGCCCTTGAAGGCCGCGCCAAACCACTGCGCCAGCTGGTCGGCCGACACCGGCGCGGAGCGCGACCAGGTCATTTCCTGCGGCGTGGTTTCCGCCGCCAGGCGCAGCTGGCCGGCCTGGAATTCCTCCACCTGGGTTTTGTCGCCGACGCTGACGCGCCAGTTGAACGCCCCCACCGCGTAGGTCACCACCGCGCCGTAATCGTACAGGCGCGAAAACTGCACTTTATCCACAAGCACCGTGGCGGCGCCCGGCGTGTACGTCAATGGCCAATCCGACAGCACATTGGCGCCGGACCAGCCTTCGTCCGTCTCCACCAGCCAGGAGAAGCCGGCGCGCGGACCATACATCAGGTATTCGTTCCATTGCGTGCCCTCGTCGTCGGCACGGCGCATCATGCCGATGATGGTGAAGTCCTGGTTGTTGATTTTGGCGGTGGCGCCCAGTTCGATGGTCAACGGCACAGCGGCTACGCGCTCACCGGCGGCCACCACTTGCGCCTCCGGGCTGGCGGCGTCGATTTGCGTGGCGCAGGCGGGGCAGACCAGGTTGGCGGTCACGCCGGGCAGGTATTTGATCGGACTGCCGCAGGACGGGCAGTCGAGCGCATCGAGCTTGCCGCGATAACGGCCGGCCGCGCGCTGGATGGTGTCGTCGTCGCGCAGCAGCTGGCATTGCAGGCTGTCCAGCGTGACCGCAATGCCGGTGTAGACCACCGGCTGCGGGCCATCCGAATAATCGAGGGTGATGAATTCCGCACCACGGCGGAAATCCGCCACGCGCGCCTGATAGCCATCGCCGACCTTGAAGGGCAGCTCGCCCTGACCGCCGACGCAATCGGCCACGCGCACTTCGGCTGCCGTGTACAGGCCATTGCCGATCTGGTAGCTGCGGCCCGGCACCAGGTCGTCAAAAGGCAGGGGCTGCGGCTCGCCCTGGTATTCGGCGGTGATGGTGTACATGCCGGACGAATCGCCCAGCCACGAGGTTTTGCCGTCGTCAAAGAACAGGAACCACTCGTTCCACATGCCGGCGGAATAGCGTAGCTGGATGCGCCCGACCACTGTGAACGGCCGGCCGCCCAGCACGCCGGCGGTGCCGATCTGGATCGGCGAATAGTCCTCCAGCACGGACGACATCTTGCCCAGGTCTTTGACGGCGTCGGCGTCCTTGAGCACGCGCGTGCTGCAATACTCGCACACCGCCATGACCGAGGCGTGCGAGCGGAATTTGACTTCCGCACCGCAGCTGGGACAGGAAACGATTTGCATGCAGTGTTAGCCGATCAGTTTTTTCAGTAGTTCTGCCTTGCTGCTGTCGTAGTCGGCGGCCGAGATCAAGCCTTTGTCGAGCAGTCCTTTGAGTTTTTCCAGGCGCGCTTCGATGGAGTCCTCGGCCGCTGCTGCTGCAGGGGCGGCGGCTTGCGGCGCCAGCGTGCTGCCCAGCGTCTGACCGATCACCTGGCCGACCGTCATGCCCGCGCCCAGACCGGCGCCGATGCCTGCCAGGCCGCCTTCATTGCCGGCCGCCAGCGGAATCGAACTGGCCACCTGGTACTTGGTGAAGCCAGCCATCTTGTCCGCGCTCATGCCGCCCTTCATGCCGGCCGAGATGCGCTCGTCCAGCGCCGCTTGCAGTTCTTCCGGCAGGCTGACGCTGGCCACGTTGAATTCATCCAGCGCGATACCGTAGCGCGCGAATGCGGTGGTCAGGTCGCCCTTGACCTGCTGCGCCATCAAGGCCTGGTTGGCGGCCATATCGAGGAAGGGCACTTGCGACGCGCCCAGCGAGCTGGCCATGGTCGCCATCAGGATGCCGCGCAGCTGGTCTTCCACCTCGTCGCGGGTATAGATTTCGCGGGTGCCGCTGATTTCGGTGAAGAAGGCGCGCGCATTGGTCACGCGGTAGGAATACATGCCGAAGGCACGCACCCGCACCATGTCGAAGTCCTTGTCGCGGATGGTGATCGGCTGCGCCGTGCCCCATTTGCGGCCGGTCTGCACGCGGGTGCTGAAGAAGTAGACATCCGACTTGAACGGTGAGTCGAACAGCTTGTCCCAGTTTTTCAGGTTGGTCAGCACTGGCAGCGTGCGCGTGGTCAGCGTGTGGGTGCCGGGGCCGAACACGTCGGCCACCTGGCCTTCGTTGACGAACACCGCCACCTGCGATTCACGCACCACCAGCTGGCCGCCGTTCTGGATCTCCTGGTCCGCCATCGGATAGCGCCAGGCCAGCACGCCTTCGCTGTCCTCGTTCCATTGCAATACATCGATAAACTGCTTCTTGATAAAGCTGCCGATACCCATGATGGTCCTCGCTTAGGAAATGCAGGCGCCGTTGATCACGCCGATGGAAATGGAAATCGCGCTCAGCAGGCCGCCGAACGCCGTGTTGTTGGCTTCAATCTGGTCTTTGGACATATTTAGCACGCGCGTGGTGATCGCATACGCCAGTCCCTGTATCACCATGGCGCCGAACGCCCAGGCGAGGAACTGCTGGTAATCCAGTGTATGCATCAGCGCCGAACCGATGGTGATGGAAAAACCTATCAGCGCCCCGCCCAGCGATAGCGCCGCCGCCTGATTGCCGGCGCGGATCAGCTTTACCTCGTCGTAAGGCGTCATCCAGGTGTAGGCTTTAAAGAACACCGCCAGCAGCAAAGCAGCCAGTAACAGGTGTATCAGATAGTTTAGGATGGCGGGCACGGCGCACCTTCAGGTAAAGTTATTACTTGATAATAATGCAAACGAGCTAAATGAACAAAAAGATTCTCATCCTGTCCGTGTTTGTGGTGGCGTCCTGTGGCCTGGCGTATGAATTGATCGCCGGCGCCTTGTCCAGCTATCTGCTGGGCGACTCGGTGCTGCAGTTCTCCACCATTATCGGATGCTACCTGTTTGCGATGGGCGTGGGCGCGCATTTCTCCAAGTACGTAAAGGACGAAGACGTGCTGGCGCGCTTTGTCGATATCGAGCTGGCGGTAGGCCTGGTCGGCGGCCTGTCGGCGGCGATTTTGTTCATGACGTTCTCGTGGATGGCGGCGCCGTTCCGCACCATGCTGTACACCATGGTGTTCCTGGTTGGCGCCTTTGTCGGCATGGAAGTGCCGCTGGTGATGCGCGCGCTGAACCAGCGCCAGACCGCCTTCAATGAATTGGTCAGCAAGGTGCTGACGTTTGATTATCTGGGCGCGCTTGCGGTGTCGGTGCTGTTCCCGCTGGTGCTGGCGCCGACGCTGGGCCTGGTGCGTACCGGTTTCCTGTTCGGCATGCTGAATGTGGGCGTGGCCCTGTGGACAATCAGCGTGTTTCGCACAGAACTGAAAAATGTCACCGGCCGCATGCTGCGCGCCAGCGCGGTGCTGTGTGTGCTGGTGGTCGGTTTTTCATTTGCCGACAAGCTGACGCACTGGGGCGAGCATGGGCTGTTTGGCGATGAAATCGTCTACGCCACCACCACGCCGTATCAGCGGCTGGTGATCACTCGCTGGAAAGACGACACGCGGTTGTACATCAACGGCAATCTGCAATTCTCCTCGCGTGATGAATACCGCTATCACGAGGCGCTGGTGCATCCGGTGCTGGAGACGCTGCCGTGGGCGAAGCGGGTGCTGGTGCTGGGTGGCGGCGACGGCCTGGCGCTGCGCGAGATCCTGCGCTATCAGCATATCGAACACGTTACGCTGGTCGACCTGGACCCGGCCATGACCACCGCCTTCACGCAGCGCGAAGAATTGGTCAAGCTGAATAACGCTTCCTTCAGCGACAAGCGCGTGCGCGTGGTTAACGCCGATGCGGCGCAGTGGCTACAGCATAACGACGATATGTTCGATGCGGTCATCGTCGACTTTCCCGATCCCTCCAGCTTCGCTCTGGGCAAGCTGTACTCGGTGCCGTTCTACGGCATGGTGCGCAAGCATCTGGCGGCGAATGGCCTGATGGTGGTGCAGTCGACGTCGCCGTTCTTTGCACCGCACGCTTACTGGACTATCGATGCGACGCTGCGCGAGGTGGGCATGAAGACTTATCCTTATCACGCCTATGTGCCTTCGTTCGGCGAGTGGGGCTTTATTCTTGCCACGCCGCAGGCCACGTACACGCCGCCGGTCAGCTATCGTCTGCCAATGCGCTACCTGAATGCCGACACCACGCGCGAGATGTTCATCTTCCCGCCGGATATGAAGCCGCTGCCGATGCAGCCGAACCGGCTCAACACCCAGTCGCTCGTGCATGAATTCGAGCAGGACTGGCGCCGGGTGATACGCTGATGCTGCGCCGTTCTTTCCTGGTCTGGGCTGGCGCCACTGGCGCCACGGTGGCTGGCAGCGGGCTGGCGTTCCAGCGCTGGCAGGAGATTACGCCGACACTGCATTACGTCGGCCGTGACGAGGGCCACTTCCTGCGCGACAAGCGTGCGTTGCCGCCGCCATCGCAAGTTATCCACACCGATGTCGCGATTCTCGGCTCCGGCGTGGCCGGCCTTACCGCCGCGTGGAAGCTGAAAAAACTGGACAAGACCGATGTGCTGATGATCGATGGCCCGCAGCCATATGGCAACGCGGCTGGCGGCGCTTTTGGCGAATACGAATACCCGACCGGTGCGCACTATCTGCCGCTGCCGTCGCCCGAATCCACGCATGTGCGCGAGATTCTGGCGGACCTGGGCATCATCCAGAAGGATGCGTATGCAGAGAAGCCTTATTACGACGAGCGCTTCATCCTGCACGCGCCGGAAGAGCGTCTACTGTTCAATGGCCAATGGCAGGAAGGCTTTATTCCCACCGACGGCGTGGCGCAGTGGGAGCTGGATGAGCACAGGCGCTTCTTCGAGGAAGTGCGGCGACTGCGGCAGATGCATGGCGCGGATGGCCGTCGGGTGTTCGTATTCCCGACCGTGATGTCGTCGGAAGATCCGCAATGGCAGGCGCTGGACCGCATCACGCTGAAGCAGTGGATGGATCAAAACGGCTACAAGTCGCCAACGCTGCACTGGTATCTGAATTACTGCTGCCGTGATGATTACGGCACGCGCTATGACAAGGTGTCGGCGTGGGCCGGTCTGCATTACTACTGTAGCCGCTGGGGGCAGGCCGCGAATGCGGGCGATGGCGCCTGGCTGACCTGGCCGGGCGGCTTGCAGCCGCTGGCTGCCGGTATCGAGAAGCTGGCAGCGGTCAAGCGCATGGCGGGCACCACGGTGTCGCTGAAAAAAACGGCAGACGGTGTCGAGGCGCTGTGCTTCAAGCTGGAAAACGGCCAGCCGACCAGCTATCTGGTGCGCGCGCGCAAAGCTATCTGCGCGATGCCGGCTTATGTGGCGGCGCGGGTTGTGGATAACATCGGCGAATACGGTTTCGACGCGGCGAAGCATGCGCCGGAATATGCGCCGTGGATGGTGGCGAATTTCCTGCTCAAACGCTTTCCGGAAGAATTGCAGGGTGGCGTCAACCCGCAGCCGCTGTCGTGGGATAACGTGGTGTACAGCGAGCCGGGACTGGGCTATGTGGTGTCGACGCACCAGGATATCCGTGTGCAGCCGCCGCAGAAGACCGTGTTCAGCGCCTATGTTGCGCTGTCCGACCGCAAGGCCAGCAGCGCGCGCGGGTGGATGGCATCGGCCAAGCCGGAAGAACTGCTGGCGCTGGCCAGCGCCGATTTGAAGACCGCCTACGGAGGCCAGCTTGCGTCCTGCATCGAGCGGGTCGACATTACCTTGCGCGGTCATGCGATGGCGGTCCCGTGGCCCAATTTCCGCAGCAACGCCGGCATGAAGGCGCTGCGCGAGGTGGATGGCCCTATCCTGTTCGCGCATGCCGATCTTTCAGGCTTCTCGGTATTCGAGGAAGCCGCCTGGTGGGGCATCCGCGCGGCACAGCTGGCGGCAAAGTGATATGCTAAAACCATGACCCATAACGCCCGCGAGCGCTTCCGCGCCACCCCCAAACTCAAGCTGCGCGACAAGGATGCAGACGACACCACCTTCTCGACGCGCGCCGCCAATCCCAAGCTTGGCAAGTCGCGCGCCAAGACGCTGGACCTTGAACGTACCGCCGGCCTGATCGAACGCATCTCGGCCTTGCAGGACAAGCTGTACGCGCAGCACAAGCAGAAGGTGCTGCTGGTCCTGCAAGGCACGGATACCGCCGGCAAGGATGGCGCGGTGCGTGCACTGTTCAAGGGGATCAATCCCATGGGCTTGCGCGCGGTGGCCTTCAAGGCGCCAACCGCCAGCGACCTCGCGCATGATTACCTGTGGCGCATCCACCAGCATGTACCGATGGACGGGGAGATCGCCATCTTCAACCGCAGCCATTACGAAGACGTGCTGATCACCCGGGTACAAGGCTGGATCGATGACGAGGAATGCAAGCGCCGTTACGCGCAGATCCGCGACTTCGAACGCATGTTGGCGGAAACGGGCACGGTCATCATCAAGGTGTTCCTGCATATCTCCAAGGAAGAACAGCGCGAGCGTTTGCAGGAGCGACTGGACGACCCGGACAAGCAGTGGAAATTCAATCCGGAAGACATCAAGCAACGCGAAAAGTGGGACGACTATCAGCGCGCGTATGAAAAAGCGATCCGCGAGACGGACGCGCCGCACGCGCCGTGGTATGTGGTGCCGGCCAACTCCAAAACCCATCGCAACCTGGTGATCGCCAGCCTGCTGCTGGAGACGCTGGAAGGTATGGAGCTGAGTTATCCACCACCACATCCCGATCTGTCGTCATTCACCGTGGAGTAAGGAGAATGACTTATGCTGCAAACAAAGCTGCAACTGAAAGATCCAAGCCTGCTGCGCCAGCAGGCCTATATCAACGGCGAGTGGACTGACGCCGACAGCGGCAAGACGCTGCCCGTCACCAATCCGGCCACCGGCGAACAAATCGGCGCCGTGCCGGTGATGGGCGCGGCCGAAACCAGACGCGCCATCGACGCCGCCAACGCCGCCTGGCCGGCCTGGCGCAAGAAGACCGCCGGCGAGCGCGCCCGCATTCTGCGCAAGTGGAATGACCTGATCCTGGAAAACACCGACGACCTGGCGCTGCTGATGACGGCGGAACAAGGCAAGCCGCTGAGCGAATCGCGCGGCGAGGTGGCGTACGGCGCTTCTTTTATCGAATGGTTTGGCGAGGAAGCCAAGCGCGTGTCCGGCGAAACGCTGGCGTCGCCATGGACGGACCGCCGCCTGCTGGTCACCAAGGAACCGATAGGCGTATGCGCCGCCATCACGCCATGGAATTTTCCGATTGCGATGATCACCCGCAAAGCTGGCCCCGCGCTGGCGGCCGGCTGCCCGATGGTGCTCAAGCCCGCCGAAGCGACGCCGTTCTGCGCGCTGGCGCTGGCGGAATTGGCCGGGCGCGCCGGTGTGCCGCCGGGTGTGTTCAGCGTGGTGACGGGCAAATCCAAAGACATCGGTGGCGAAATGACTTCCAATCCGATTGTGCGCAAGCTGAGCTTCACCGGCTCCACAGCGGTGGGGCGCCTGTTGATGGAGCAGAGTGCGCCGACCATCAAGAAGCTGTCGCTGGAACTGGGCGGCAATGCGCCGTTTATCGTCTTCGATGACGCGGATTTGGACGCGGCCGTCGAAGGCGCCATCGCCTCGAAGTTCCGCAACGCCGGCCAGACCTGCGTGTGCGCCAACCGCATCTATGTGCAGGACGGCGTGTACGAAGCGTTCGCGCAAAAGCTGGTGGCGGCAGTACAAAAGCTCAAGGTCGGCAACGGTGTGGAGGAGGGCGTCACGCAAGGCCCGCTGATCGATGAGAAGGCGGTGCAAAAGGTGGAGCAACATATCGCCGATGCCTTGTCCAAAGGCGGACGGCTGCTACTGGGCGGCCAGCGTCACGTACTGGGGCACAGTTTTTTTCAGCCAACCGTGATTGCCGATATCAGCAACGACATGCTGGTCGCTGGTGAAGAAACCTTCGGCCCGCTGGCGCCGCTGTTCCGCTTCAAGACCGATGAAGAAGCCGTCGCCTTGGCCAACGATACCGAGTTCGGCCTGGCCAGCTATTTTTATTCGCGCGACGTGGGGCGCATCTGGCGTGTGGCGGAAGGGCTGGAAAGCGGCATCGTCGGCATCAACACCGGTCTGATCTCCACGGAAGCGGCGCCGTTCGGCGGCGTCAAGCAATCCGGTCTGGGGCGCGAAGGTTCGCACCTCGGCATCGACGACTACCTGGTGGTCAAGTACATCTGCCTCGGCGGCATATAAGCAGGACAGTGGGACTGCCGCCCAGGCGGTCCAGCATGCGTTTGATGGCGGCCATCTGGCGGCCGGTTTTCTGCGCATAGCGCGTGTCGTCGTGCGCCCGCCAGTCCCAGCATGCGTTGGGATTGGCGTAGGTGGCGGTGGTTTGCGGATACAGGATCAGCAGGCGGTTATTGTCGGCCCAGGCGTTGTAGCCGGCGTGGCGCACGAACAGCATGCCGATATTGTCCTGGCTTTGCTGGCAGCCATGGAAGGCCACATGCAGGCGGCAGCCACCAGCTTCGCAGGCCGGCGGAATGTACAGATAGCCGGTGTCCGACATGCCATGCCAGCTGGGCGCGGCGATGAATTCCGATTGATCGAAAGCCACGAAGCGGCCGGCCGGTGCGTTGCTGCGCGCGGCCAGCGGACCGTAGATCCACGCCAGCAGCGCGCCAGCCGCGTCGTAGTTGCAGTTGTTGATGTAGGGTGAGCCCAGCGCCGAGCACGCGCGTCCATAAGTGTTGGTGGGGAAGGCGTGTTGCGCAGCGAGCTTGCGCTGGTAGCTGATGTTGCCGGCGCCGATGTAGTGGCGGTAGTAGCTGAACAGGTCGTTCATCACCGCTTGCGGCACGACCGAATCGAGGCTGCCGGACAGCATCCAGATGCGGTGTCCGGCCAGCGCGCTGGTGGGGTCGATGCTGCGCGTGGCGGCGAACCAGTCGGTGATGGCGATCAGCTCCGGCACGCGCGTCCCACCGGAGCGCACCTGGCAGTTGTTCAATTCACTGGTGCAGCTGCAACGGGTGGTGGCGGTCAGCACATTGCCTTGCGCGCAGAAGTAAGGACCGCCAGCAATGACGCCAGCGCCGATCACGGTGCGCGAGAAAGCCACCTCGAACTGCACCGCCATGAAGGCGCCGGATGACAGTCCCGACACGCTCACCTCGCCAGCGCGCAGCGCCGGCAAAGACATCACCTGCGCTTGCGTGATGCCGACAACCAGTAGTAACAGCAAGCACAAAATACGCATGATCGTTCTCCTGTGCGTGGGATGGACGATATGCCGCTGGCCGCTATTCTGCTTAATCCGGATCAATCGTGCGAGGGGAACTAATTTGGACTAGAATGGTTTTTTTCCTATTCTTTCAGGCCCGACACCATGTCCAAGACCTTCGCCCAATTGTGCCTCGTTTCCTCGCTGGCCATGCTGGCCAGCGCCTCCGCGTTTGCGCAAGCGCCAGCAGCAGCTCCTGCCGCCGCTGCGGCGACGGCGCCGACCAGCTGCCCAGCCATTCTCAAGCAAACCTTCAAGCGTTTGCAGGACGAGGCGCCGCAGGACCTGTGCCAGTATTCCGGCAAGGTGATCCTGGTGGTCAACACGGCCAGCTACTGCGGTTTCACCAATCAGTACGAAGGCCTGGAAGGCCTGTACGCCAAGTACGGCAGCAAGGGCCTGGTGGTGCTGGGCTTCCCGTCGAACGACTTCGGCCAGCAGGAACCGGGCAGCAGCAAGGAAATCGCCGATTTCTGCTACAACACTTATGGCGTGAAATTCCCGATGTTCGCCAAGTCAGTGGTGTCCGGCAAGGAGCCTAACCCGCTGTTCGCCAATCTGATCAAGGCCACCGGTAAGGCGCCGGCATGGAACTTCCACAAATACCTGATCGACCGCCACGGCAATGTGGTCAACAACTTTGGCAGCAAGACTACGCCTAACGACAAGCAGCTGGTCAGCGCCGTCGAAAAAGCGCTGGGCTCCTGATGCAGTAATCAGCGCGCTGCTTTGCGCAGGCCGGGAGGCAGCTCCCGGATCGGGCAATAGTGATACGTCGTCATATTGCCCGCGATGCTTTGCTTGAAGCTCAGCGCGTTTTCCACTGTGACCTGCTGGTGCTGGGTCTGGCGCGACGTGGTGCGCGTGCCAGCATCCATGCAGGACTGCGCCACCGTGTATTGATTGCCCCGGCGTTTGCGCACCGTGGCCTTGCAGGCCTTGGTGTGCGCCGTGGAGATGCCCTTGCCGTCATAGCGGCGGATCGCGGCATTGGCCGGCGAGCTGCACGCCGAACCTTCCGCAACATAGATGCCAGGTTTCAGGCGATAGACGCCACCGGGCTTGGGCGTTCTGTCCGCGCTGGCCATGGCCATGCCGGCGACGGCCATCAGCATGGCGAATGCGGCCCATAGGCTGCGTGTCTTGTGCATTACTCATCCTTCCGCTCAATGGCAAACAGCCGCAGTCTATAGCGCTGTCGCCTGATTGTCGCGTACGTTTGCTGCAGTGGCGAGGGTAAAGCCCTCGTCGAGCCAGCCGGTAACGCCTCCGGTCATCAGTTTGACCGGGCGGCCCAACTGCGCCAGCCGCACGGCGGCGCGGGCAGCGCCGTTGCAATGCGGTCCGGCACAATACACGACAAACAGCGTGTCGGCAGGGAACTCGGCGATCTTCGAGCCGATGATTTTGCGGTGCGCCAGGTCGAGCGCGCCCGGCACATGGCCGGCCGCGTACTTTTCCGTTCCGCGCACATCGAGCAGCACAAAGTCCTGCTGGCCGCTGCTGATGGCGTCGTGCACGTCCCAGCAATCGGTTTCGTAGTGGAAGCTGGCTTCAAAATGGGCCAGCGCGGCGGCGCTGCCGGCGGCGGGAATGGCGGTGACGAGGGACATCGGGTTCTCCTTTGAAGTTGAGCATCTATTGTGCTGGCGCACCGTCATGGCAAGAAGTGGCGCATATGCCGATCTACGGTAAGATTGCGCCATGAAAAAACATCTGGTGGTGGCGCTGGCGTATGACCGCCTGTGCACTTTCGAGTTCGGCTGCACGGTCGAACTGTTCGCGCTGGAACGCCCGGAGCTTGGCGTGGACTGGTATGAGTTTGCCGTCTGCGCGATTGAAGAGGGGCCGATCCGCGCTGCTGGCGGCATCACCGTGCAAGCGCCGTACACGCCGGAATTGCTGGCGCGCGCCGACACCATCATCATCCCCGGCTGGCGCGATGCCGACGAGTTGCCGCTGCCGCAATTGCTGGACTGGATACGCACCGCCCACGCGCGTGGCGCGCGCCTGTGTTCGATCTGCTCGGGCGTGTTCGTGCTGGCCGCCGCCGGTGTGCTGGATGGCCAGCGCGCCACCACGCATTGGCGCTATGCCGACCGGCTGGCGCAACGTTATCCACGCATCGACGTGCAGCCGGACCATCTGTATGTGGATAACGGCCAAGTTATCACCGCCGCCGGCTCGGCCGCCGGGCTGGACATGCTGCTGCATCTGGTGCGGCGCGATCATGGCGCCAAGGTCGGCAACCTGGTGGCGCAGCGGCTGGTGGTGGCGCCGCATCGCGAAGGCGGCCAGGCGCAGTTCCTGCCGCGGCCGATGGCGCAGGGCGAGCAGGGGCGGCTGTCGCGGCTGATGGACTGGCTGCGCAGCCATCCGGCGCAAGCGCACACGGTGGCCAGCATGGCCCAACGCGCGGCCATGAGTCCGCGCACCTTGCAGCGGCAATTCCAGCAGGCCACCGGCCTCGGACCGGTCGAGTGGCTGATCCGCGAGCGGGTTGCCATCGTCAAGGATTTGCTGGAGGAGCCGGAGGTGCCGCTGGCGCAGATTGCCGAGCGCGCCGGCTTCGGCTCCGAGGAAACGCTGCGCCACCATTTCCGCCGTCTCACCGCCACTACACCGGGCGCTTACCGAAAACGCTTCGTGCTACGCTAGTCGCCTCACCTCTCAAGGAGACTGCCATGGCCTACGTAGACGGTTTTGTGACGCCTGTCCCACGGGACAAGCTTGATGATTACAAGAAAATGGCGCGCGAGTGCGGCGCCGTGTGGAAAGAACACGGCGCGCTGGAATTCCGCGAGTCGGTCGCCGACGACGTCAAGCCCGGCAAGCTGACCTCGTTTCCGCAAGCAGTCGATCTGAAGGAAAACGAGGTCGTGCTGTTCTCGTGGATCATCTACGAATCGCGCGCCAAGCGCGATGAAGTCAACGACAAGGTCATGAAAGATCCCCGCCTGGCCGCCTTTATGGAACCCGCCAACATGCCGTTTGACGGCAAGCGCCTGGTGTACGGCGGGTTCGAGATGATCGTCGACTTATAGGCGGCGCTGGCTCAGCTGGGAGGTGCCGAAAATCAGCTGCTGCGCCATTGGCCGGCCGATGAAGCGGTCCGGGAAGATCGGTGCCGGCGCGCTGGCGGCGTTCAGGCGCGCCAGCTGGTCTTCGCTGAGCACCACGTCCAGCGCGCCGAGGTTGTCTTCGGCCTGGGCTGCCGTGCGCGCACCGATAATCGGCGATACCACGGCCGGATGGGCCAGCGTCCAGGCGAGGGCAACTTGCGAGCGCGATACGCCCAGCTCATCGGCCACGCTGCCCACCACGTCGGCAATGTCCAGCGAGCGCTGGTTCAGATGGCCGGTGGAGGCGATCACGCCCTTGCGGTCGCTGGCGACGCCGGCGCCGTTGTCATCGGACAGATCCTTGCGGCTGTATTTGCCGGTCAGGATGCCGCCGCCCAGCGGCGACCATGGCAGCACGCCCAGGCCCATCGCCTGCGCCATCGGTAGCAGCTCGTGTTCGACGGTGCGCTCGACCAGGCTGTATTCGATTTGCAGCGCCACCAGCGGCGACCAGCCGCGCAGGTCGGCCAGCGTTTGCAGCTCGGCCACGCGCCAGGCCGGGGTATTGCAGATGCCGAGATACAGCACTTTGCCGGAGCGCACCAGATCATCCAGCGCGCGCATCACTTCATCGGGACGGGTGCTGAAGTCCCACGCGTGCACATACAGCAGGTCGATGCGGTCAGTGTCCAGCTGGCGCAAGCTGGTTTCCACCGAGCGCACCAGGTTGTAGCGGTGGTTGCCGCCGGAATTGATGTTGGACGCGTCGCGCGCCATGGTGTACTTGGTGGCCAGCACCAGGCGGTCGCGCTTGTCCTTGGCGAAGCTGCCGAGGATGCGTTCGGACGCGCCGTTGGTATAGTTGACCGAGGTGTCGATGAAATTGCCGCCACGGTCGACATAGGCGTCGAAGATGCGCCGTGCTTCGGCGTCGTCGGCGCCCCAGCCCCAGTCGGAACCGAAGGTCATGGTGCCCAGCGACAGCGGCGAAACGCGCAGGCCGGAACGGCCGAGCAGGCGGTATTGGTCAAGTTTGGTCGTCATGCTGAATCTCCTCAGGGGTGGTTGATGACGACTATTGTCGGGATTTCGGCCAGGCCAGCGGTAGCAGGATTTTCCGCAATGCTTGCACGATTGTCCGGAGCTGCACATAATGCGTCATGCACCAGCTTTTATCATTCCGCGATGCCATCGCCCGCCATGCGCCGGAAGACGGCACGTTTGCCTGCGCCATTCCCGGCCTGAAGCTTATCCGATGCTCCGCGCCGACCATGCCGATGCCGGTGGTGTACGAGCCGACCGCATGCTTCGTCGCGCAGGGCCGCAAGCGCGCCACGCTGGGCGCCAGCGTGTTCCACTACGATCCGAGCAGCTATCTGGTGGCATCGGTCGGCCTGCCGGTGATGGGTGCGGTGATCGAGGCGAGCGAAGCGCATCCGTATATGAGCATTCAGCTGGACCTGGATGCGGCGGAACTGGCCGAGCTGGCGCTGAAAACCCCGCAGCCGCCGCAAAACGTTACGGCGGCCGGCCTGACGCTCAACCAGATGAACTCCGGATTGCTGGATGCGGCCACGCGGCTGGTGGCGCTGCTGGACACGCCGGACGACATCGGCGCCCTGGCGCCGCTGGCGGTGCGCGAAATTCTGTACCGGCTGCTGACCGGCCCGAATGGCGGCGCCATTCAGGCGATCACGCAGGCCGATAGCCGGCAGAGTCAGATCGCGCGCGTGATTGTGTGGATACGCTCGCACTTCAAGGATGGCTGGCGGATCGAAGACCTGGCCGGCATTGCCGGTATGAGCCGCTCGGCCTTCCATGTACACTTCAAGGCAATGACGGCAATGAGCCCGCTGGAATTCCGCACGCAGCTGCGCATGCAGGAGGCGCGCCGGCTGATGGTCAGCGATGGCCTGGATGCCGCCAACGCGGGTTATCACGTCGGCTACGACAGCCCGTCGCAATTCAGCCGTGATTATTCGCGCCTGTTTGGCGCGCCGCCGGCCAAGGACGCCAGCCGCTTGCGCTTTGCCGGTTAGGCGAGCGTCGCCCGCAGTGCGCCGCGCAGTGCGTTGCAGAGAATGATTTCGTCGGCGCTTTCCAGCATCGCGCGGGTGATGACGGCTTCCGTTGCTTGCCAGTCCGGATCGTCGAGCAGCACGCTGCGCATCACGCCCGGCAGCAGACCGGCGCTGAGCGGTGGCGTCAGCCATTTGCCCTCAATGCGCACCAAGACGTTGCTGCGGCCGCCCTCGGTCAGCTCGCCGCGCTCATTGAAGAACAGAGTGTCGAATGCGCCTTGCGCTTCGGCGTCGCGCCAGGCTGCGTCGTAGCGCTGGCGGATGCTGGTTTTGTGGCGCAGGAACAGGTCGGTGCTATGCGTATTATCGGCAGCCAGCAATGCGCGCACCGGTTCGGCCAGCGGCGTCAGTGGCGCATGCTGCACCGAGAAGGCGCCGGAAGGGCTGAGTGCGAGGCGCAGCCGGTAGGCCGCATGCTGCGGTTCCAGCATGGCGCAGGCGGTGTCCAGATAGGCATCCGCCGCTTTCGCATCCCAGGGGAAGCCGAAGTAGTCCGCCGAAGCGGCCAGCCGCCGCAGGTGGCGGTCGCGGTGGCGCACGCCGCCGTCTGGCGTGGCGCGCATGGTTTCGAAGATTTCAATCTCGTTTTGCAGGCCGGTGAGGAAGCGCGCCTTGAGTTTGCACTCGGCGTATTCCTGGTTCGCGTCGCTGTCGAAAACGATGCCGGCGCCGACGCCCATTTCACCATGGCGCACGCCGTCCGCGCCGGGTGGCTGCAAGGTCAGCGTGCGGATCGGCACCGACATGCAGAAGTCGCCCACCTTGCCGTCGCCGCATGGATCGAACCAGCCGATGGCGCCGGTGTAGATGCCGCGTGGGTCCGGCTCCAGTTCGCGGATGATTTCCATGGTGCGGCGCTTGGGCGCGCCGGTGATGGAGCCGCAGGGATAGAGCGCGTCGAAGATGTCGTGCAGTGTGGCGTCATCGCGCAGCTGCGCGGTGATGGTGGAGGTCATTTGCAGCACGCTGGCGTAGCGGTGCACCTCGAACAGCGCCGGCACCTCGACGCTGCCGGTGGTGGCGACGCGGGCGATGTCGTTGCGCAGCAGGTCGACGATCATCAGGTTCTCGGCGCGGTTCTTCGGATCGGCGGCGAGGTTGGTGGCGCGCAGGATGTTTTCCGCCTGCTGGTTCGGCGGTGCGGCGGGCGCAGTGCCTTTCATCGGGCGCGCTGTCAGTTCGCCCCCGCTGTGGCGCACGAACAGTTCGGGCGACAGCGACAGCACGGCGCTGCCGTCGTCCAGCGCGATCAGCGCGCCATATGGGACTGGCTGGCGGCCGCGCAGGCGGGCGTACAAAGCGTGGATGCCGCCAAACGCGTCAAAACGC
Source organism: Duganella sp. sic0402 (assembly GCF_019219065.1). Taxonomy (GTDB): domain Bacteria; phylum Pseudomonadota; class Gammaproteobacteria; order Burkholderiales; family Burkholderiaceae_D; genus Rugamonas. The sequence continues at coordinate 33,296 of NZ_JAHUWK010000016.1, forward strand.
AGCCTGTAGGTGTAATTGACCTGGTAGGTGTCGCCGGCAGCGATGTAGTCGTGTATGCGCGCCAGGGCGGCGCTAAACACTTCCTGATTGATGTTCGCGCGGATGTTGGCCACGCCGGCCGGTTGTTCGATCGGAAAGGAACGGGCAGCCAGCCAGTTGCCTACTTCGGCGGACGACAGCCGCGCGCAGTCGCGGAACAGCAGGACTTGCGCCAACGGCGGCGCCAGCGGCGGCGCGGCAGCAGGCGCAGACGCGCTGTGTGATGCGGCCGGTGGCGTCAGCGCCAGCAGCGCCTCGCCCAACTCGTAGCTGCATACGGTGACGGCGTATTCGCCGCGCGCCAGCGCCGCCTGCAGCTGCTCCAGCAGTTGCGGCCATGCCGCGATGTCGTCGCAGCGCAGCGTGCCGGTGTGGCCGGTGTACAGGCGCGAACGGTTGCCGGTCGCTGCGGCTTCCGGGCTGGCGTCGTCCAGCAGGGCGAATACTCCGGTGTTCATGCTTACGCCAACAGCAGGGTGATATGCAGCGCCGCGTCCTGCGACGGATTGTTTTTGAAACCGCTCTTGGCGTAACGGTGCCAGCGGCCGATGACGAAGCTGGTCAGCATCGCTGCGCGCGCGGCGGTATCCGCCTCATGCGCCTGGCCTTCGCTGGCGGCGAGGCGCAAAGCCTGCTTCAGCGCCAGCTCGACGCGGTCGTAAAACTGGTTCATGCGCAGTTGCAGGCGCTCGTCCTCGTTGACCAGCGCGTCGCCGATCAGCACCCGCGTCATGCCCGGATTCTGGCTGGCGAAGTTGAGCAGCATGCCGACGATGTCGCGCGCCTGCGCCAGGCCGTCGCTCTGGCGATCGGCGATCTGGTTAATCAGGCCAAACACGGTCGATTCGATGAACTCGATGAGTCCTTCGAACATTTGCGCCTTGCTGGCGAAATGCCGGTACAGCGCGGCTTCGGAAAACGCCAGCTTGCGCGCCAGCGCAGCGGTGGTGATCTTGTCGCCCTTGGGCTGTTCCAGCATCTCCGCCAGCGCTTGCAGAATCTGCAGCCGGCGCTGGCCTGGCGGTGTGCTTGCCATATGATCTCGCGGTTAAAAAGTGTGGGTCAGCGCAGCTGGTGCAGGCGTGACGGCAGGTTCCTGACAGATTTTACTTTGACATCGACATAAGCGGGGCGAATCAGTCGTTTTTGCGGATGCGCCAGGCCGGCGGTGTCGCCGATGGTCAGGTATTGGGTGATCCACGCGGTGCGCATGCCGAGCTGGCGCGCGCTGCGCAGATTGGCCAGCGTGTCTTCCACCAGGATGCAGCGGCGCGGCGTCAGCTGGTGACGGCGCATCAGCTTGCGCAGCATCAGCTTCGATGGCTTGGGGCGCATGTGGCGGTGCACCGTCATCGCTTCCACCGCAACATGCTGATGGAAGTGGCGTTGCAGGCCCAGATGTTTCAGCACCTGGGTCGAATAGCGGTGCGGCGCATTGGTCAGCAGGATTTTGCGGCCGGGCAGGCGGCGCAGCAGCTGGCGCAGTCCGCGTTCGGCGCGGATCATCGCGGTCAGGTCATCGAAGCGGTGGGTTTCATCGAGAAAGTGCGCAGCCTTGACGCCGTGGTGCTTGACCACGCCCAGCGTGGTGGCGCCGTAGCGCTGCCAGTACAGCGTGCGGGTGGCGTTCACCAGTTCCTCGCCGGCGGGCGTGACGCCGTCTCCCAGCAGGCGCGCGAGATAGGTGTTCATGCCCGCCATGATCGCGGGGAAAATGGCGTGCGAAGCGTTGTGCAGCGTGTTATCAAGATCAAACAGCCACACGGGCGAGGAGCGGGTAATATTCACGTCATCTCTACCAACAAAGGAAATCATGCAGCGCCAGATTATAGTGATGTTCTGCAGTTTGTTCTTGTTTGCCTTCGGTCCCGCCTTGGCCGCCGATCAGGACGCCGCGCCAAATCGCGGCGCGCTGTTCAAGGTGCAGCAGAACGGCCGCACGCTGTATTTGTTCGGCACCATCCACGTCGGCGCCAAGGATTTCTATCCGCTGGAGCCGCGCCTGGCTGGTTTGCTGAAACAGGCGCCGGTGCTGGCGCTGGAGATCGATCCGCTGGCCGATCCGCAAAAGCTGGCGCGCGCCGTGCAGCAGCATGGCTTGAGCAAGCTGGGAGCCAGCGGTTTGACGCCGGCATGGCGCCAGCGCCTGGAGCGTTTGCTCAAGCAGTACAACATCGAACCGCAGGCGGTAGCGCCGATGAAGCCCTGGCTATTGGCCACCGTGCTGACCGTTAGCGAGTTTGCAGCGCAAGGCTATGACGCGTCGCTGGCGGTGGATGCGCATCTGTCGAAGCAGGCGCATGCCGCAGGCAAGAAAGTCGTCGAGCTGGAATCGGCAGAGGCCCAGATGGCGTTGTTCGATCAGAAGATGACGCCGGCCGAGCAGCTGCTGTTCCTGCAAGAGGCGATCGCCGGCATCGAGGACAAGGAACAGGCCGACCAGGCACGCCAGATCGCGCAGGCCTGGGGCAGTGCCGACGCGCAGGCACTGGAGGCGCTGGCGCTGAAAGCAGAACAGGACCAGACTTTTTCCGGCCGCTTTGTGCAGAAGGTGCTGCTGCACGGCCGTAATCCGGCGCTGGCCGACGGCATGCTCAAGCTGATGGCGCGTGAAAACAACAGTGTCGCGGCGATCGGCGTGTTGCACCTGGTCGGCAAAGACAGCGTACCGGAGCTGCTGCGCAATCACGGGCTGACGGTCGAACGTATTTACTGAATTGGGGAGGGTGCTGCAGAAGAGTGGTGCCCTTTACGTGGATTGAACACGTGGCCTCTCCCTTACCAAGGGAGTGCTCTACCACTGAGCTAAAAGGGCATACAAGTGTGGCGGTTTCACCGGCGTCCGGCGAGACCGCCTTTTTTTCAGTGAGACCGGATCATAGTGCCAAATGCCTGTTCGGTCAAGACTTCGAGCAACAAAGAATGCTCAATTCGGCCATCGATGATGTGAACCGTGTTCACGCCGGACTTGGCGGCGTCCAGGGCTGATGAAATTTTAGGCAGCATGCCGCCCGAAATCGTGCCATCAGCGAACATCTCGTCGATTTCGCGTGCCGACAGATCGGTCACCAGATTGCCCTGCTTGTCCTGCACGCCGGCGATATTGGTCATCATGATCAATTTTTCGGCTTTCAGGATTTCCGCGATCTTGCCGGCGACCACGTCGGCGTTGATGTTGTAGGCCTGGCCATCCTGGCCGAAGCCGATCGGCGAGATGATCGGAATGAAGGCGTCATCCTGCAGCGCCTTGACCACGGCCGGGTTGATCGCTTCGATTTCGCCGACGAAGCCGATGTCCAGCGTCTGGCCCGGGTTTTCCTTGTCCGGCATGGCCATTTTGCGGGCGCGGATCAGGCCGCCGTCCTTGCCGGTCAGGCCGACTGCCTGGCCGCCGTAGTGATTAATCAACATCACGATGTCCTGCTGCACTTCGCCGCCCAGCACCCATTCGACGACTTCCATGGTTTCTTCGTCAGTGATGCGCATGCCTTGCACGAAAGTGCCTTGCTTGCCGATTTTCTTCAGCGCGTTGTCGATTTGCGGACCGCCGCCGTGCACGACTACCGGGTTCATGCCGACCAGTTTGAGCAAAATGACATCACGGGCAAAGCCGTGTTTCAGGCGTTCGTCGGTCATGGCGTTGCCGCCGTATTTGATGACGATGGTTTTGCCGTGGTAATTACGAATGTAAGGGAGCGCTTCAGCCAGAATTTGCGCCTTGATCCGTGGTTCAACGGAAGTCAGGTCGTCGGCGTCATTGCCTAGGTTCAGATTGGTCAGTTGGGTCATGGCGATTCCGGTAAATAGATTTTTGGGCGCATTTTACAGCCTGTGGCTGCACTCAAGCACGCATTATAGGGCCATCCTGTTGTATTTTCCCGGAAGCTCCGATACGCTGAAGTGATGAGTACTTGTTCCCGCTGCGGCACGCAGTTCTCCTGCGCAATGACGGATGCCGATCCTGCCGTCCCGGCGCAGCCGTGCTGGTGCACTTTGCTGCCGCCTTCGCTGCCCGTCCCGTCCGCTCCCGGCGCCAGTTGCTGGTGCCCGCAATGCCTGAAGCAACACATCATTGAGCAGGCTCAAACTTCGTCGCGTCCGCCATCCGACAATAGCGCATAACCCGCCTGGGAGCGCGCAAAAATGAACCCGACCTCGCTTGACAAGCAAAGTGGCGCGGCGGACGATGGCAACATCGTCCGCATCGTGCGGCTGGAGACGCAAATGGACAACGTTAGCATTGCGCTGACATCCTTGCAGCGCACCGTCGAACAAAATCACCGCGAATCCATGATGCGGTTCGACGATATGCGCGGCCATATGGAAGCGCTCCATCAGAAATCCATGGACCGTATGGATGGAATTCATCAGAAGTCCATGGACCGCATGGATGGACTTCATCAGAAATCGACAGACCGCATGGATAGCTATGTGCGCTGGATGGTAGGCATCATGGTGGCGCACATTATTGCCACCGCCGGCATATTGGTGCGGATGTTTATGTCCTGATCAACTCACGGTGCGGAAGAAGCGCAGCATTTCGCGGCTGGCGTCCGGCCCCTTGGCGTCGGTATAAGTGCCGAGCTCGCTACCGCCCGACCAGGCATGGCCCGCGCCATGCACTACCCAATGCTCGCCCACCGGTGCACCATCCGCCGTGGTGTGCGTGGTTTGCGTGTAGCGATAGCCGTTCGGCACCGCCTCCGACTGCACTGATGACCGCGCACCGCGATGATGGCGCAGCCGCTGCGCCATCACCTGCTCGCCGTTGCGCGGATTCACCGTGGTGTCGCTATCGCCATGGAACACGATGATCGGCTGCGAGTCATTACCTGCCTTGGCCGCCGTGTTCACACCGCGCTTCATCGCCGACAAGGCCGACGGCAAATCCTGCGCCGACGCAAACGGCAAGCCCGAGTGCACACCCACCGCCGCAAACAATTCCGGATACAAGGTGCCGACGATCACCGCCATCGCGCCGCCCGCCGACAGGCCGGCCACATACACCTGCCGCGCATGCACCGGATAATCCTCGATCACCTGGCGCGCAATGCCGGCAATGATGGATGGCTCGCCCTGGCCGCGCTGCTGGTCGATGGCGCTGAACCAGTTCCAGCACTTCGAGTGATTGGCGCTGGCGGTCTGTTCCGGATACACCACCAGCCAGCCCAGTTCCTCCGCCAGCTGGTTCATCTGCGTGCCAGCGGCAAAGTCATCCGGATTCTGCGTACAGCCATGCAGCATCACCAGCAGCGGCATGGGCTGGCCGCGATAGCTGGAGGGGATGTACAGCTTGTAGTTGCGCGTGCCCGCGTGATTGCTATGGCTGCCGGTGACAAATTGCGCGCCTGCGGGCAGCGGATGGGAGGGCGCCGGATGCAGCACCGAGCCGATGTCCATCGCGCGATCCAGATTGCTCTGCAAATCGACCTTGATGCCCATGCGGTTCAGCATGTCCTGGGCGAATTCCTCCGGCCGCTTGGCTGTATTCGGTCCCCGCTTGTGGAGATGCGTATTCTTGTCCAGAAAGTGCTGCGCTGCTTCGCGCATCTGCGTGAGAAAATTGAGCTTCATGGCGTTCCCTTAGTGGATGCGCGGCGCCAGCGCCGTCTTCAGAACGGCGCTGGCGTGCAGTGTACCGAGTACAACAATCGATTCGATGGTGGCCAGCGCCAGTTCCACCGATACATCACTGGCGATGCTGGCCATGCCGAGCACCTGGATTTGCAGCCGTTGTCCGGCCGCCTGCAGCGCTTCCAGGTCGGCGCGCGAATAATGCTGCAGGCCCAGCACCAGGCTTTTCCGCGCCACCGTCTGCTTGACCACGTCGGCGTGCAAATTCAGCTGATTGCGGATGGCGGTGCGGATCAGGTCGGTACGATTGGAGTAAAACCCTTCCTGCACCAGCAAGTCAACCTGGCCTAAATCGATAGGGCCCAGATTGATGGTAATTTTTTCTGATTCAGTTGCCATGCGAAAACTCCATCTGAGGACCATCTGTATGGATGGTAGTTTAGGACTGAATAGCAGCAAGTCAAGCCGCTTCGCGGCATAATGCGTCCATGAGTGAAGTCACTAACATTATCCCGTCGCCGGTGCCGTCGCCCTGCGTCAGCCTGTGCAAGATGGACATGGAGCGGCGCTATTGCATGGGCTGCTTGCGCAGCATTGAAGAAATCATCGCCTGGGGCAAGGCGGATGATGATTACAAGCGTGCTGTCTGGGCCGACTTGCCGCGCCGGCGCGCAACCCTGCATTTCGACGAGGAGCAATGAGCGTGCTGCCGGATTCCATCCAGGTGCTGGAGCGTGGTTGGCTGTCGTCCAATAACATCATGCTGCTGGGACGCCACGATACGGCGATCATCGATACCGGCTACCTCAGCCACGCGCCGCAGACGCTGGAACTGGTGCGCCATGTGTTGCACGGCCGCCACCTGGACCAGATCCTCAACACCCATCTGCATTCCGATCACTGCGGCGGCAACGCCATCTTGCAAGCCCATTTCGGCTGCAAGACCTCGATCCCGGCGGCCGAGGCAGACAAGGTGCGCCATTGGGACGTGGAGGCGCTCAGCTTCAAGGCCACCGGCCAGCGCTGCGACCGTTTCACTTTCGACGCCACGGTCGCGCCTGGCGATGTGCTGCAACTGGCCGATATGGAATGGCAGGCGCTGGCCGCGCCCGGCCACGATCCGCACTCGCTGATTTTTTACTGCCCCGCCGCAAGGGTGCTGGTGTCCGCCGACGCCTTGTGGGAAAACGGCTTTGGCGTGATCTTTCCTGAGCTGGACGGGCAATCCGGCTTTGCCGAGGAACGCGCGACGCTGGATCTGATCGCGGGGCTGGATGTCGCGGTCGTGATCCCGGGCCATGGCGCACCCTTCACCGATGTGGCCGGCGCGCTGGGCCGCGCCCGCTCTCGGCTGGACTACCTGGCCGCTGACCCGGTCCGCAACGCCCAGAACGCGTTGAAAGTATTGCTGAAGTTCCTGCTGCTGGAGCGCCAGCGCATCGCGCTGGCCGATGTGCCGGCGCTGCTGACATCGATGCCGGTGTTTGCCGCCGCCAATGACAACCATCTCAAGCAGCCGCCGGAGGCGCTGGGGCCGTGGGCAGTGGGACAGCTAGTGCGTGCAGCGGCGGCACGTGTCGAGGGTGAGTACTTACTTAATGAATAATATAGAGGGTTTGCCCTACTTTAGGCACGGTCGTACTATTTTCGATCTATAATCGTTTGAACCGATCAACTCACGTCAGCGAGCACGCCATGACCTTGCCTGCAGTCCTGCAAAACCTCTCCCTTCCCGTCATCGCTTCCCCGATGTTCATTGCCAGCGGCCCCAAGCTGGTGGCGGCCCAGTGCAAGGCCGGTATCGTCGGCTCTTTCCCGGCGCTGAATGCGCGTCCTGCGGAGCTGCTGGATGTGTGGCTGACCGATCTGCAGAAAGAACTGGCCGACTTCCAGGCAGCCAATCCTGGCCAGCGTGTCGGCCCGATTGCCGTCAACCAGATCGTCCACCAGTCGAACGACCGGCTGGCGCATGATGTGGAGGTCTGCGTGAAGCATCAGATTCCGATCATCATCTCCTCGCTGCGCGCGCCGCCAAAAGAGATGCTGGACGCGATCCACAGCTACGGCGGCATCGTGCTGCACGACGTGATTTCGATACGCCATGCGGAAAAAGCGCTGGAAGCGGGCGTCGATGGCTTGATTCTGGTCGCTGCGGGCGCTGGCGGCCATGCCGGTCCGCTGTCGCCGTTTGCGCTGGTCGGCGAGGTGCGCAAGTTCTTCAAAGGCCCGGTTGCCCTGTCCGGTTCGATCGCCACCGGCGATGCGATCCTGGCGGCGCAAGCAATGGGCGCGGACTTCGCCTACATCGGCTCGCGCTGGCTGGCCACGCAGGAATCGAACGTCAGCGATGGCTACCGCGAAGCGATTGTAGAATCGACCGCAGCGGATATCGTGTATTCGAACCTGTTCACCGGCGTTCACGGCAATTACCTGAAAAAATCCATCGTCGCTGCCGGCCTGGATCCCGACGCGCTGCCGAGCGCCGACAAGACCGCGATGAACTTCGGCTCCAGCAGCGCCAAAGCCTGGCGCGACATCTGGGGCGCCGGCCAGGGCGTCGGCCTGATGGACGATATCCCGACCACTGCCGAGATGGTAGCCCGTCTCAAGCAGGAGTACGACGCCGCCCGCGCCCGCCTGGCGCTGTAGTTACTGTCCGGCGGCCAGGCTATCCCGCGCCGCCGGCTTGCCGCGCACCCAGACCGTGTCGATCGTATCGTAGGCACGGACATCCTTCAGCGGTGATTCTTTCATCAATACCAGGTTGGCGACCTTGCCCGGCTCGATGGTGCCCAGGTCCTTGTCCAGATGGAAGGAGCGGGCATTGTTGATGGTGGCCGCCTTGAAAATTTGCTCCAGGGATAATCCGGCGCTGCGCAGGTTCTGCATTTCCAGGTAGCCGTTCAGGCCGGGAATGTTGCCGTAAGTCGGCGAAGAGGGCGTGTCGGTGGCGAACAGGAAATTTGCATTCTTGCTCGCCAAATAGGCAAGCACCTGGCGCTGCCGACGCAGTGGGGCCTCCATGCCCTGGCGGACTGCTTCATCGGTTTCGCCTTCTTCGGCCACTTCTTCCTTGAACCAGTTGCCCTCGGGTGTTTTAAGCCAGGCCAGCATGGCGGGCGGCAGCAGCTTGGCCAGTGCAGGCGAGTTCAGATAGTCCGGATCGACATAGGCGCGCAGGCCGTACAGCACTTGCATGGTGGGCTGGTAGCCGATCTTCTTTTCTATGACTTTGTCCAGCAATTGCTTCACTTCGTCTGGCAACTCCTTCGAATTGTTCAGCGCACCCCAGTGCCACATGCCGTGCGCCAGCACTTCCACATCGCCATTGACGGCGAATGTCTGCGATTCCAGCGAGTTGCCATGGGTGACCATTACCAGCCCGGCCTGTCTGGCCAGCTCACGCACCTCGGCATACATGGCCGGACTCATCACCGGCAGGTTGCGCTGGCTGCCAAAGCCGCGTTCATAGTGGGTTTTGAGACAGATCGCATGGTCGGCCTTGACCCGCGCCACGCCTTTGGCCGGCGTGTAGTCTTCCGGCTTGTACTCGGCAGGAATCTTGTCCTTCTGCGCGGGATCGTAGATAAAGTTGGTGAACATCTGGTAGCGCTTTACCGGCGCGATGAAGGCCGAGGGATAGCCGTTGGCGATGACCAGCGGCGTGCCGCAGTCGTAAATATCCGGGTGCAGCGGCATGGCCTTGACCCGGTCGATGAATTCGCGGCTGCCTGCGGCCAGGTCAATCACGGTGGTATAGCCGTAGTAGAGATAAGATCGCGGCATTTGCGTGAAGTAGGCATTCGCCATGTCCTGCATGTGCTCGGATTGCTCAAAACTCATGCCTGGCACGGCAAACAGGTGCACATGGGAGTCGATCAGGCCGGGCGTCAGGTAATAACCTTTGCCGTCCACGCGTACCGCCCCCTTGGGCGCGGCTTTGCCGGTACCGCGCTCGACCCGCACGATGCGGTCGTTTTCGATCAGCACGCTGCCGGCTTCGATGCGGTCGAGTTTTTCCGGCGATACCAGTTTGACGTTGGTGATCCAGGTCTGGCTGGCCATGGCTGGCGCGCAGATCAGCAAGCTGGCGAAAAGGCGGGTGAGTTTCATGCTGGGCTCCTTGTTGTGATGGGCCCAGTGTGCTGCGCCGTGACGTATTTGGCGTGCCGGATCATGATACGGCACGCGCTACGCGGCAGTTTTTGCCTGTTCGCGGAACTCGCCCGGCGTCATGCCGGTGATTTTCTTAAATGCCCGGTTCATCGCGCTTTTACTGTTAAATCCGGCGATCAATGAAAGGTCGAGGATGCTGGCGCTGGCCTGCTGCGGATCTTGCAGGGCGTTTTTCAGCGCTTCCACACGGTAGCGATTCAGAAAATCGGCGAAATTCGCGTCGCAATGCTGGTTGATCAGCTGCGATAGCTCGTGCGGCGTCATTGCCACTTGCGCCGCCAGGTCTTCCAGCTTGAGCGCGCCGTTGCGGTAGGGCTGTTGCTGTTCCATGCAGGCTGTCAGACGGGCCAGGAAAGCGTCACGGTCGGCTGTGGATAACTGTTTGTCGCCGTAGCGCGGCTTGGGTGGTGGCAGGGTTTGCGGCCGGTATCCCAGCGGCAGGCGCATCGCCGTGTAGGCGGTGGCGAAGACGAACAGCATCAGCGCCCCGCCGTCCACCGCCTCCACCGATAGCGGCAGCTCGGCATCGACCGCCGCCATGGCCACCGCCAGGACGCTGAGGCCGGCACTGAACAGCCAGACGCGCATCAGCCGGCGCAAATCGGTCACCAGCGCGGAATCGGCCGGCACGCGTTGCACTAGCCGGTAGCTGGCGCGCAGGTAAAAGAACAGGATGGCCATTTTGACCACCGCAAACAGCGCCAGATACCAGGGCCAGCCGTCATAGGCGCGCATCCAGGCCAGTTTTTCGTCAGCCGAACGCAAGTAGAAGGGCAGCATCGCGAGCGTGGCGACTGCAAAGGGCAGGAAATGCAGCAGCGCGCGCCGGCCGAGCGGCTGGTCGGACAGCATGGCGTGCAGATAGAGATACAGCAGCGGCCCCACTGCCAGCCCCAGCGTGACGATCGCCAGCGCGCTATGCGGATAGATGCGGTACAACTGATTGAGCCCGAGCCAGGCATGGCCGATGATTGCTGAAAAAATCAGCAGTAGTGCGGACAGCAGCCGGTTGGCGGTCCGCATCTCCGGCTGGCGCGGGTTGAGCAGGGCGATGCTGAGAAACACGGCCTGCGCGATGGCGGCAAGGAATAGCCAGGAGATAATCGTATCAACCATCCTGTAATCCTGCCATCATGCGCCGCGCCTGTCTCAGTTTTCGGTATTAATCGCCCACAGGCCCGGCAGGTTGCGCCAGTAGCCGTAGGCGTCCATGCCGAAGCCGACCACGAAGCGGTTTGGGATGGTGATGCCGACGATGTCCGCCACCACTGGCTTCGGCTTGCCGATGGCCTTGTCGCAGAACACGGCCAGGATCACTTCCTTGGCGCCCATGTCGAGCAGGCGCTGTTTGACGTGGGCCAGCGTTTCGCCTTCGTCGAGAATGTCGTCCAGCACGATCACGGTGCGGCCGGTGACGTTCGAGCGCGGCACGACTTTCCATACCACTTCGCCGCCACGGTCTTCGTCGCCGTAGCGGCTGACATGGATGTAGTCGAATTCGAGCGGGAAGGTCAGTTGCGGCAGCAGGTTGCCGGTAAAGACCACGGCACCGCCCATCACGCCCAGCACCAGCGGGAATTCTTCGCTGTCCGGTTGATCGTAGCGGGTGTTGAGGGTGTTGGCCATGGCGGTGACGGCGTTGTCGACGTCCTGCTTGGTGTACAGTTCTTCAGCGCTCTTCATCAGGGCGCGGGCGCGGTTGTGGTGGAAGTCTTGCATGATTTTTCTCTAATGCCTGAAGTGAAGTCCGTTATTATCCCTCAATTACGCATAATCCCGCACATCTGCGATCACCTTGCCGTCGTTGGGCAGGCTGCCTGGCGCAACAAACTGCACTTCGCCGCGTAGCTTGGTCAGCACGCGGATGGACTCGACGATGTCCGCGCCGCTGGCGCTGGCGGGATCGGCCACTTCGCAATGCAGGGTCATGGTCTCGTGCGCGATCTGGCCCGATACCACCAGCCGTGCCTTGATGATGTGCGGATGGCGGCGCGCAATCTCATGCACCTGCGACGGGTGGACGAACATGCCGCGTATCTTGGTGGTCTGGTCGGCGCGTCCCAGCCAGCCTTTGATGCGGGTATTGGTGCGGCCGCATGGCGAGGGCGGCGTGTCGGTCAGAATCGCCGACAGGTCGCCGGTGGCGAAACGTATCAAGGGATAGTCCGGATTGAATACCGTGACCACCACCTCGCCCACTTCGCCCGCCGGCACAGGCTCGCCGCTGCCGGGGCGGACGATTTCCAGTATCACTTCTTCATCCAGCACCATGCCGGGATCGCGTAGCTCGCCGCTGCGGGTTTCGTAGGCGATGCTGCCGATGTCGGCGGAGGCGTACACCTGTAGCACGCAGGGCACGCCATGCTCGGCCAGCCAGCTGCGCAGCGATTCCGGCAGCGCCTCGGCGCTGACCAGCGCGCGCCGGATGCTGCTGATGTCCACCGCCATCTCCTGCGCCTTTTCGATGATCAGCTTCAAAAAGGACGGCGTGCCGACATAGGTATCGGGCTGCAGCGCGTGTATCGCCTGCACCTGCATTTCGGTCTGGCCGCTGCCGGCCGGGATCACCGCGCAGCCGATCCGCGCGGCGCCGCCTTCGACCATGAAGGCCGCCGGCGTGAAGTGATAGGAAAAGCAGTTATGCAGCAGTCCGCCCCTGCGTACACCGGCAGCATGCAAGGGACGGGCGAAGCGCCACCAGTCCTGGCCACGGCCTTCTGGATCGAAAATGGGGCCGGGCGACATATAGATGCGCGCCAGCTGGCCGAGCGGCGTAGTGTTTAAGCCACCGAATGGCATTTGCTGTGTTTGCAGCGCCTGTAGTTCTGACTTGTGCGTGACCGGCAGCGTGGCCAGCGCCGCGCGGCTGTTGATGTCGGCCGCGTTGATATCCTTGAGAATGCGCGACCATCCGGCCGCCGCCTTGGCGTGCGCCACCAGCTGTGGCAGGCGCGCCATCAAATCGCGCTCGCGCCTGTCCTGTGCGCGGGTTTCCAGTGGGTCGAGTGCCTCTTCCATGGTCAGCCTCCTTGAATTTCGCGTTGCAGCTTCTTGGTCAGTTTGGCGAACACCAGTTGGTAGGACCGTTGCAACAGTCCGGCCAGCTCTGCATCGCTGATCGCTTTGGCGTCTTCGATATAGACCCATTTGGCGCGGGCCAAGTACGGCGCCGGAATGATGCCGGGGCGGTCGGTCAATTCCAGGAAGCGGTCATCATCGACTTTGAAACTGATGCCACGCTCGCTGCCATCGGCGCCAGTGACGGCAAACATCTTCGCGCCGACCGAGAACACCAGATTGCTTTCCCATTTGATGTCTTCGCTCGCGCCGGGCAGTTTGCGGCAGTAGGCTTTCGCCTTGTTGAGATTCATAGAATTCCTTAAGCCAGCCAGCGCTTGCGGCGCCGGTAGAATTTCATGTCGCGGAAGCTGGTGCGGCCTGCGCCGGATACGCCCAGGTAGAACTCTTTGACGTCCTCGTTGCAGGCCAGATCGCTGGCAGCACCTTCCATCACCACACGGCCGTTTTCCAGGATGTAGCCGAAGTCCGCGTAGCGCAAGGCGATGCTGGTGTTTTGCTCGGCCAGCAGGAAGGAGACATTTTCCGTGCTGTTCAAGTCCTTGACGATGCCGAAGATCTCTTCAACGATCTGCGGCGCGATGCCCATCGACGGTTCATCCAGCAAGATCATCGACGGCTTGGCCATCAGGGCGCGGCCGAGTGCGCACATCTGTTGTTCGCCGCCGGAGGTGTAGCCGGCCTGGCTGTGGCGGCGCGTCTTCAGGCGCGGGAAGTAGTGGTAGACCTTTTCCAGCGATTCCTTTAACTCCGCCCGCGAGGCGCTGCGGGTGTACGCGCCAGTCAGAAGATTTTCTTCGATGGTCAAATGGCCGAAGCAGTGGCGGCCTTCCATCACTTGCGACAGGCCGCGCTTGACCAACTCATTTGGCGTCAAATGGTCGATGCGTTCGCCTTTGAATTGCACTTCGCCCTTGGTGACATCGCCGCGCTCGCCGCGCAGCAGCGTGGAGATGGTTTTCAGCGTGGTGGACTTGCCGGCGCCGTTGGCGCCCAGCAGGGCCACGATTTTTCCCTGCGGGACTTGCAGCGACACGCCTTTCAGCACCAGGATGACGTGGTTGTAGATAACTTCAACGTTATTCACAGACAGATAAGGAACGCTGCTCATTTCGCGCACGCCGGCGTGATTTTTTTCTCGGCCGCGTAAGCCGCAGAGCTTTCTTCCAGCAGCTTGCGGGTCAGGGCCTTGTCGCCGACGATCCAGTTGGGCGTCACGGCGTTCCATTTTTTGCCATCCCATTGCTGCACTTTCACCGCACCGGAGCCTTCATGGTCGTCGCAGCTGGTCTTCACCACCGGCAGCATGCCTAAAGCGCCGATGGATTTTTGCCGCGCTTCGTCCACGTTCAGGTTTTCCAGGCCCCAGCGCAGTTGTTCTCCGCTGACGCGCTTACCCTTGCCGAATTTTTCCTGCGCCGTGCGCATCGCCTCTACCCACAGGATGGCCGCGCTGACGCCGCGCATGTGGTACACGCTGCCGATGCGCGATGCATCCGCCAGATTGCCTTTGCCCGCGCCGTAGAGTTTCTTGCGGATGTCATCCAGCACAGGATAATTGCCCGGCGTATTAAAGGTCATTGCGCTATAGCCTTTGGCGGCGTCGCCGGTTGGCACGGTGTCTTCTTCCGAGCCGGCCCACCAGACGCCGAGGATTTTCTCGCGCGGGAAGCCGTTGCGCTGCGCGGTCTTGATCGCCACCGCGTTCATGGATCCCCAGCCCCACAGGATCACATGGTCCGGCCTGGCCTGGCGTATCTGCAGCCATTGCGATTGCTGTTCGCTGCCCGGTGGCGTGACTGGAATTTTGACCAGATCAAAGCCGTGCAGTTTCGCCAGCGCTTCTAGCACCGGCAAGGGTTCTTTGCCGAACGCCGAGTCGTGATACAGGTGGACGATCTTTTTCCCTTTGAGCTTGGCCATGCCACCTTCCTTGTCGCCCAGGTACTTGATCATGCCTGCCGCCTGATTCCAGTAGCTGGTAATCAGCGGGAAGACATAAGGGAAGACTTTGCCGTTGGCGGCGTCAGAGCGGCCATAGCCGATCATCGTCATCGGGATTTTATCCACCGCCAGGCGGTCAAGAATGCCGTAGGCCACGCCGGTGGAGAGTGGTTCGACCAGTGTTGCGCCGCCGTTCCTGGTTTTCAGACGCTCATAGCATTCCACGCCGCGCGACGGGTTGTATTCAGTCTCGCACTCCTCCCATGCGATCTTCACACCATTGACGCCGCCCGACAGATTGACCAGGTTGAAGTAGTCGATAATGCCGCCATAAAATCCAGAACCGCCCGCTGCATAAGGGCCGACGCGATAAGAGGGGAGGGCGACGTACTGCTCCGCCGGCTGCGCGCTGGCGGCGCCGCTGGCGGCCAGCGTGATGCCGGCGATGAAGGACGTTAAGCGTTTCATAGTGTGTCTCCGCGATTGTTAATGGGGGAACGGCCACAGACGCAACTTCTCTTTACCAATTTGCCACAGGCGCGCAAGGCCGTGGGGTTCGACGATCAGGAAAAATATGATCAGCGCGCCAAATACCATGAGTTCGAGATTGGAGGCGACGCTGGTCGGCAGCGCAAGGCTGTGTGCCACCCTATTCAGCAGCACCGGCAGCAGCACGATGAAGGCCGCGCCGAGGAAGGAGCCCAGCACCGAGCCGACGCCACCAATGATAATCATGAACAGGATGCGGAACGACAGATCGAGGTTGTAGGCCTCTGGCTCTACCGTGCCGAGATAGGCATACGCATACAGCGCACCAGCCACGCCGCAATAAAAGGAACTGATGGCGAAGGCCAGCAGCTTGGTACGCATCAGGCGAAAGCCGATCACTTCGGCCGCCACATCCATGTCGCGCACCGCCATCCATGAACGGCCGATATTGGAGCGGATCATATTCTTGGCCAGCAGCGCCATGACCGCCACCACCGCCAGCACCAGCAGGTATTTGCGGCCAGGCGTGTCGAAGCCGTAGCCGAAAATGATGACAGGCTGCGCGGTGATCACGCCAGAGCTGCTGTAGTTGGTCAGGTAGGGAATCTTGGTCAGGCACCAGACCACGAAGAATTGCGTGGCCAGCGTGGCGGCGGCCAGGTAGAAACCACGGATGCGCAGCGATGGCAGGCCGAAGGCGACCCCCACCAGCGCCGCGCTCAAGCCACCCAGCGCAAACGCCGCCAGTACCGGCAGGCCGGGAATCCGCAGGATGAAGTTATACGACGCGAACGCGCCGACCGCCATGAAGGCCGCAGTGCCGAGTGACAGCTGGCCGGCATAGCCGGTCAGGATATTCAGGCCCAGCGCGGCCAGCGAGAAAATCAAAAACGGTATCAGGATCGCCGACAGCAGATAGGGCGACGCCAGCCAGGGCACCAGCAGCACCGCGACGCCCAGCAAGGCAAGCAGCGCGATGCGATCCTGCAGGATGGGGAAAATCTGACCATCGGCTTCATAGCTGGTTTTGAACTGTCCTGCTTCGCGGTAAAGCATGGCTAGGTCCCTTTAGATTCTGCGGATAATTTTTTCGCCGAACAGCCCTTCCGGCCGCACCAGCAGGAGCAACAAAGCCAGCACATACGGGAACCAGCCCTCGATGCCGCCGCCCACCATTGGGCCGATGTACACCTCGGCCAGTTTTTCAGACGCGCCGATGATCAGCCCACCGACAATCGCGCCTGGCATCGACGTAAAGCCGCCGAGTATCAGCACCGGCAGTGCCTTCAGCGCGACAAAGGTCAGCGCGAACTGTACGCCGTTGCGCGCGCCCCATAGCAGCCCCGCCACCAGCGCGACCACGCCGGCCACCGCCCACAGCACGGCCCAGATGCGCTGCAAAGGAATGCCGACCGCCAGCGCCGCCTGATGGTCATCGGCGACCGCGCGCAGCGCGCGGCCTACTTTGGTTTTGGAGAACAGCAGGGCCAGCGTGGTCACCAGCAGGCCGCATACCGCAGCGGCCATTATGTCGAACTGCGAAACCAGGATGTTGTAGTGGTCCAGCAGATACTGCGATGGCACGTCTTCCACCGGCAGTTCCAGCTTGCGTACCTGCGCCCCAAACAGCAGCTGCGCCAGGCCTTCGATGAAGAAGGCCAGGCCGATGGTCGCCATGAACAGCGTGATTTCCGGCTGATTGACCAGCGGGCGCAACACCACCCGTTCGATCGCGCTCCCAAGCAATATCATCACCGCGATGGTGACTGGCACTGCGATCCACAGCGAAACGTGCAGCAGGTCCATCACGCCGGCGCAGGTCAGCGCGGCGAAATAGACCATCGCGCCCTGGGCGAAATTGAACACGCCAGAGGCCTTGTAAATCAATACAAAACCGATCGCCACCAGCGCGTACATCACGCCGGAGAGCAGGCCGCCGATCAGCACTTCAAGGAAGAAGTTCATGCGCAGGATACTCCCAGATAGGCGTTGATGACATCCTGATTGCAGCGCACCTGCTCCGGCGTGCCGTCGGCGATTTTTTTGCCGTAGTCCAGCACCACCACGCGGTCGGAAAGATCCATCACCACGCTCATATCATGCTCGATCAGCACAATGGTGGTGCCGAATTGGTCGTTCACGTCGAGGATGAAGCGGCACATATCCTGTTTTTCCTCGACATTCATGCCGGCCATCGGCTCGTCCAGCAGCAGCACTTCCGGCTCGGCGGCCAGCGCGCGGCCCAGCTCCACGCGTTTTTGCAGCCCATACGGCAAGCGGCCGGCGGGCGTGTGGCGAATCGCCTGGATCTCCAGGAAGTCGATGATTTCCTCGGCCTTGATGCGGTGGGCGATTTCCTCGCGCCGCGCCGGGCCCCAGTGCAAGGCTTGCAGCAGGAAGCTGGATGTCATCTTCAGATTCCGGCCGGTCATGATGTTGTCCAGCACCGACATGCCCTTGAACAGTGCGATGTTCTGGAAGGTGCGCGCGATGCCGGACTTGGCGGCGGCATGGCAATCCATATTCTTGCGCATCTCGCCGCGATAAATGATCTGTCCCTGCTGTGGGCGGTACACGCCATTGATCACATTCAGCATGGAGCTTTTTCCCGCGCCGTTCGGGCCGATGATGGCGCGGATTTCATGCTGGCGCACGTCGAAGGAAATATCACTCAGCGCGCGCACGCCGCCGAAGGACAGCGAGATATTCCGCAAGTCGAGGATGACCGGCCCGGTTTGCCGCCGCGCTGCGCCGAAGTGCGCTTCTGGTACGTTCATCTGCATGGGCGCGCGCTCCGTCATGCGGCTGCCTGCACGGCAGGGAAGGTCTGACAGGAAGCGATCTGCAAGTTCGCCGCCACCGTGCCGCTGCGGCCGTCCTCGAATTTCACCTGCGTCTCTATGTATTGCGTGACCTTGTCTTGGTAAAGCGCCGCGATCAGCACTGCGTACTTCTCGGCGACGAAGGCGCGGCGTACTTTGCGCGTGCGGGTCAGCTCATCGTCGTCCGGGTCGAGTTCCTTGTGCAGCACGAGGTAGCGGTGGATTTGCGTGCCGCCCATGCCCGGTTCCGCAGCCAGGCTGGCGTTGACTTGTTCGATGCAGTCGCGCACCAGATCATAGACAGTGGCCTGCGCGGCCAGGTCGGTGTAGCCGGAGTAGGCGAGGCCACGGCGTTCCACCCAGTTACCCACAGCTTCGATGTCGATGTTGATGAAGGCGCACACCACGTCGCGCTGGTGGCCGAAAACCACGGCCTCTTTGATAAACGGGAAGAACTTGAGTTTGTTTTCGATGTAGTTGGGGGCAAAGATTGCGCCGCTGTTCATGCGCCCGACGTCGGCCGCGCGGTCGATAATCTTCAAGTGGCCGTCGCTGTCGAACAGGCCGGCGTCGCCGGTGTGGAAATAGCCCTGGGCGTCGATGGCGGCACTGGTGGCGTCGGGACGTTTGTAGTAGCAGTCCATCAAGGTTGGTGATTTCACCAATACTTCGCCATTATCGGCCAGTTTGACCTCCACGCCAGGTGCCGGCAGGCCGACGCTGTCGAACTTGATCTGGCCGTCCGGTTGCAAACAGATATAGGCGCATGTTTCGGTGGAGCCGTAAAACTGCTTCAGATTGATGCCGATAGAGCGATAGAAGCGGAACAGATCCGGCCCGATCGCGGCGCCGGCGGTGTAGGCGACGCGGATGCGCGACATGCCCAGCACGTTTTTCAGCGGTCCGTAGATCAGCACTTTGCCCACTGCGTAGCGCAGCCGGTCGGCCAGCGGCACCGGCTTGCTGTCTAAAATTTGCGCACCGCAGCGGCGCGCCACGTCCATAAAGTAGTGGAACAGGCGTCGCTTGATGGCGCCGGCGTCCTCCATCCGTATCATCACCATGGTCAGCATGTTCTCGAACACGCGCGGCGGAGCGAAGTAATAAGTGGGGCCGATTTCGCGCATATCGGTCATGACTGTTTCGCTGGATTCCGGACAATTGACGGTGAAACCGGCGCTCATCGCCTGCGCGAAGGAGAACAGGCAATCGCCCACCCAAGCCATGGGCAGATAGGAAAGAATATCTTCTTTATCAGTCAGGCGTTCGAAGCTGACGCCGCCGTCGCCGGCTGCCAGCAGTGCGGCGTGGGTCTGGCATACGCCTTTGGGTTTGCCGGTGGTGCCGGAGGTATACAGGATGACGGCGTTATCGCTGCCGCGCCCTTCCGCGATATTGGCTTCAAAAAAGCCCGGATGGGCTTTATCCCATGCGCTGCCGATTTCCTGCAGCCTGGTGAAAGAAATGAATTCTTGCTGACGATAATGCCGCATGCCGCGTTCGTCGTCATAAGCGATATGCCGCAGGTGTGGATAAATAGATTTTAATTCCAGTAATTTATCGACCTGTTCCTGATCTTCGACGATGGCGTATTGGATTTCAGCGTTTTCCAGTACATAAGCCATATCGGCGGCGGGTGCATCCTGATAAAGCGGTACAGGCACACCACCCAGACATTGTGCAGCCAGCATGGACCAATATAAGCGTGGACGGTTATCGCCGATAATTGCCAGATTCATTCCCCGCTGAAAACCGAGCGCAGCCAATCCACACGCCAGGAAGCGGACTTCGTTATTAACCTGTGCCCAATCCCAGCTTTGCCAAATACCCAGATGCTTTTCACGAAATGCAGGTTTCCCCGGCCTGGTCTGGCCGTGCGCAAGTAAGCGACGAGGAAAAGTCTCCTGCTCTATTTGCACCAGTGTCTCCGGTTGCGATTTTATTCAGCCATATTAGCGTGCTGCGGCTCAAAACAGGGATTTTTCCATGGTGCGTCGCAAAAACGTCTGATCGATGCAAACATCTTGCAACTAATTGATTAGCTAAACCAATCTGTTATGAAATCATGCTCATCCATGCTAAAAATTAGCATGGATAAGCCAAATTTCGGCGCAACCCTAGCTGTAGAGACAAGATTAGTTGGTGTGGCGTTTCATCAGAGTTACATGAGGACTTTGAATTTTAACTATGAGCTTTTTCCTAAAAAATCAGCCGAATATTTTTGTATGCATACTCAGATTTTATGCAAATTTTTACAGGGTTTCTTACTGCCATAAGCAAACAATACCAAATAATTTTTCTCATTAGATGAAACAACCTGGATGAAAAAAATAAAGGAAAAATTTCAATGGCAATAAATTCATGAACGTCATAGGTGATATTCTATTCTTTCCGATAATTGGAATCGTAAACCATGGGTAAGAAGCTGGCTTTGGATGAAAAGCGAACTACCAAAAAGGCTGCAATATTGATCGCCAGAAAGGCTATTTTTGTACTTCGATAAGGAATGGAAAAGGGGTTGCACTGGGATTTGTCATTGATGTGTCCCCTGAATATGCTGCAATTATGGAGAACGGCCGCAGCCGTTCCATACCCGTCAAAGATAAAGAGTTTTCTCAGCATGTGGCGGACAGCGTGCTTTCTGCGACTAGCAGGTAGCCCAATCGGAGTATCATACGGACAAGATATTGAGAACTTTTCCATGGATACTCCAACCTCATCCCAAGTCGCCGAGCGCCTGGCGCTGTTGCGGGCGGCGATGCGCCAGCATCACATCGATGCGCTGATGATCCCGTCAGCCGATCCGCATCTGTCCGAATACCTGCCCGAGCGCTGGCAGGGCCGCGAATGGGCGTCCGGATTTACCGGTTCGGTCGGCACCTTCGTCATCACGCCGGAATTCGCCGGCCTGTGGACCGACGCCCGTTACTGGACCCAGGCCGAACAGCAATTGCTGGAAACCGGCATCCAGCTGATGAAGCTGCCATCCGGCGCCAGCGTACAATATATAGACTGGCTGGCAAGCCACCTGAAATCCGGCCAGACGCTGGCAGTCGACGGCGCGGTGCTGGGCCTGGCCATCGCCCGCATGCTGCAAAGCGCGCTGGACGCGGCCGACGTCAAGCTGCGCACCGATTTCGATCTGCTGCAGCAAGTCTGGCAAGACCGCCCAGCGCTGCCGGTGGCGCCGATCTTCGAGCATCTGCCGCCGTATGCGTCGAAAAGCCGCAGCGGCAAGCTGGCTGATTTGCGCGGCGCCATGCAGCAGGCCGGCGCCAGCCGCCACCTGATGTCGACGCTGGACGATATCGCCTACCTGTTCAATCTGCGTGGCGCCGACGTCAACTTCAACCCGATTTTCCTGTCGCATGCACTGGTCACGCCTACGCGCGCCACGATTTACGTCGCCGACGGCAAAATCTCGCCCGATTTGCGCGCCGCGCTGGCCGATGAGGGCATCGATGTCGCGCCCTACGAAGCCGCCGCCGCCGCGCTGGCCGCGCTGCCGGCCGACGCCACCTTGCTGATCGATCCGCGCCGCATCACCTACGGCACCCGCCAGTGGATACCAGCCAAGGTCAAAGTCATCGAAGCGATCAACCCGACCACGCTGGCCAAGTCGCGCAAGAGCGAGCAGGATGTAATCCACATCCGCGCCACGATGGACCAGGACGGCGCTGCGCTGTGCGAATTCTTCACCTGGCTGGAGCAGACACTGGCCGATAGCCATCGCGCGCCGCTGACTGAAGTGGAAATCGACCGGCAAATCACCGGCGCCCGCGCGCGCCGTCCGCACTTCATCAGTCCAAGCTTTGCAACCATCGCCGGCTTCGGCGCCAACGGCGCCATCATGCATTACCGCGCCACAGAGGCGCGCCACGCCACCATCGAAGGCAACGGCCTGCTGCTGATCGATTCCGGCGGCCAGTACCTGGGCGGCACCACCGACATCACCCGGGTGGTGGCGGTCGGCCGCATCACTGAGGAACACCGCCGCGATTTCACGCTGGTACTGAAGGGGATGATTGCCTTGTCTGCGACCCGCTTCCCGCGCGGGACCAAGTCGCCGATGCTGGACGCCATCGCCCGCGCGCCGCTGTGGGCGGAAGGACTGGACTTCGGTCATGGCACCGGTCACGGCGTCGGCTACTTCCTGAACGTGCATGAAGGCCCGCAATCAATCTCGCCATCGGCCATGCCGGAGCCGCACACCGCGATGGAGCCGGGCATGATCACTTCCATCGAGCCGGGCCTGTACCGGCCGGGGCGCTGGGGCATCCGCATTGAGAACCTGGTGCTTAACCGCCCAGCCGGCCAGACCGAGTTTGGCGAATTCCTGAATTTTGAGACATTAACCATGTGCCCGATCGACACCCGCTGCATCGAAACCGCGCTGCTGCGCGACGACGAGAAGCGCTGGCTCAACGATTACCACGCCACGGTGCGCAAGCGCCTGTCGCCGCTGCTGTCCGGCGACGCGCTGGCGTGGCTGCACACACGAACGGAGGCTGTATGAGTGGACGCGCAACCCGCGCTACATCGGCGATTGATCGCCTGAAGCGCCGCACCGGCAACGAGAAATACTCGATGTCAGTCACTGGCAATGGCCATTTCTTCCTGTCCGAGGGCGCCGGCAATCCGCCGCTGAACGCGCCGATGGAGCTGGATGAATTTGTCGCTTTCGTCAATGGCATCGCGCCGCTGGCGCCCAAACGCGTCAGCAAGCTGGATATCGCTTTCGAAAAACAGCTCATTAAAAAATAACAGAAAGGGGCGTGTATGCCCGCCATTGAATTCCTGCAGGCTTACTGGTCGCATTCCGAAATCGCCACCAACGCGGTGATTTTGCTGAATCTGCTGGGCGCCTTGGTACTGGGCCTGCTGGTGGGCTATGAGCGTTCTTACCACGGCCGCGCGGCCGGCATGCGCACTTATGGCCTGGTGTGCATGGCGTCTGCCGCGCTGACGGTGATCGGTGGCTATCCTGGCCACTGGTTTGGCGGCCATGTGTCGACCTATCTGGTGAACTCCGATCCGACCCGCATCGTGCAGGGCATCGTCACCGGCATCGGTTTCCTCGGCGCCGGCGTCATCATGCGCGAAGGTTTTAACATCAGCGGCCTGACCACTGCCGCGTCGATCTGGGCGTCGTCGGTGATCGGCGTCATGGTCGGTGTCGGGTTTTATTTGGGCGCGATGGGCCTGGCGCTGCTGTGCGCGGGTTCGATGATCTTTTTGACCAAGGTGGAAGCCTGGCTGCCGTCGCGCCACGCGATCGCCATCACCATGCGCTTCAAGGCTGGCTATAGGCCGCAGGAGCCGGCGTTGAGGGCGATGGCCGCGCAGCGCGGCTATGAAATCGCCGGCGGCTCGCTGATGATCGGTAGCGATGGCGGCATGCAGGAGTGGCGCTTTGTCGCCATCGCCTTCAGCAAGCGCAGCGGCGCGCCGATGGCGGTACTGTCGGCGGAACTGGCCGAGTTCGAGGGCATCCACAGCTTCCAGCTTACCCATGCACGCAACTGATATGAATACACAAGCACAGGCAGTGTTGGATTTCTGGTTTGGCGGCACGCTGCCGCGCAAGGAATGGTTCCAGAAGAGCGATAGCTTCGACCGCGAGATTGAACAGCGCTTCGGTGCGCAGATCGAGCAGGCGCTGGAAGGCGGCCTGCATGCCTGGGACGCCGACGGCCCGCGCGCCGCGCTGGCGCGGATCCTGGTGCTGGATCAGTTCTGCCGCAATGTCTACCGTGATACGCCGCTGTCCTTCGCTGGCGACCATCAGGCGCTGGCAGCCGCGCTGGACATGATCGACGCTGGCGAAGACCAGACCCTGGCGCCATTTGAGCGCGCCTTCGTCTATCTGCCGCTGGAGCATGCGGAGGACTTGGCGATGCAGGAGCAGGCGGTGGCGCTGTTCACCCGTCTGGCCGAAGCGGAAGCGGGCGATGAGGCCATCGCCGGCATGCTGGATTACGCCAGGCGCCATCGCGA
This sequence comes from Duganella sp. sic0402, assembly GCF_019219065.1. Lineage (GTDB taxonomy): Bacteria > Pseudomonadota > Gammaproteobacteria > Burkholderiales > Burkholderiaceae_D > Rugamonas. Next base: position 57,415 of record NZ_JAHUWK010000016.1, read on the forward strand.
TGTGATCAAGCGCTTCGGCCGTTTCCCGCACCGTAATGACATTTTGCAGCGCGCTTCCACGCCTGCCGAACAGGAATTCCTCAAGCAGCCGGGATCGAGGTTCTGATGGCGGCGACCTTGAACCTGATCGGCGCCGGCCATGTGGGCCGCGTGCTGGGCAGGCTGTTCGCGCAGCGCAGTGTGTTTAACATCCAGCAGGTGCTGACGCGTTCGCCGGCTTCGGCGCAGCAGGCAGTGGACTTTATCGGCGCTGGCAGCGCGGTGGCAGCGTACGAGCAGCTGCAAGCGGCAGCCGTGCATGTGCTGGCGGTCGGCGACGATCAGATCGGACCGGCCTGCGAGGCGCTGGCGCGCGCCGTGCCGCTACAGGGCAGCATTGTGTTCCATTGCAGTGGCGCGCTGGCTTCCGACCGTCTCCAGGCCGCGCGTGACGCCGGCGCCCTGGTCGCCAGCGTGCATCCGATCCGCAGCTTTGCCGATCCGGCAGTGGTCGCTGCACAATTTTCAGGCACGTTCTGCGGCATCGAAGGCGACCCCGGCGCGCTGGCGGTGCTGACGCCGGCCTTGCAGGCGATCGGCGCGCAGCCGGTGCCGATCAACGCCGAGGCCAAGACCGTGTATCACGCGGCGGCGGTCTTCGCCAGCAATTACCTGGTGACCGTCCTGGACGCCGCGCTGCGCGCCTACCAGGCGGCGGGCATTCCGGAACCGGTGGCGCGGCAGCTGGCGCAGCCCTTGGCCAGCGAATCGATGAACAATGTGTTCCGCCTCGGTGCGGCGGCCGCGCTCAGCGGGCCGATTGCGCGCGGCGACCTGGCGACCGTGGCGCGCCAGCAGCAGGCGGTGACGCAATGGGATGAGGGGACCGGAGCGTTGTATCAGGCTCTTGTCGCTCCGACTACAGATCTGGCGGCGCGAAAACGGCGGAAATAGCGCTTCTGTGCTTATCTCCGTGCAAATTATTCCTTAACAACTATATTTCAAGTAGATGATTTTGTTGTCCGGGACAACGGTTTGCAGTCGTAATGCTACGAATTCACAAATAAAGTGTGGGATTAGTCGACAAACCACGCGTTTAGCAATAAGCTTGTTTCTTAGAATGTTTTCTACAAGAATCAATATATTAGCTAACCGGCGCCAAATTTGCACAGTAGGGGTAAGAACATGTTATTTCTGAAAAGTACGACCGTCACCAAAGCGCCAGGCATTTACGATGTGGATATCGCAGCCAAGCCGCCTGGCAAAACCTTTGGCGTGTTCCTGGCGACCGATCCGGACAATCCGCCAACCGAAGTGCTGGCGCAACTGGCCGCACTCGGCTTCAAGCAGACCTATAGCGGCGGCTACACCCACAAAGATCGCGGCAAGGTACTGGACCTGCACTTCCAGAAAGCCGGCACCGACCTGTTCGAAGGCTGGAAAGCTGAAGAACTGGAAGCCAATATGGCCGCCATCACCGCGCTGTTCAGCGGCATCGGCATCACCATCGCGCCACGCGTGATGAGCCTCGCTGAAGCCTACGCTTAATCTAAGTCCTCACCTCGATGTGATAGAGCGCCCACGGCGCGCCACCGTAACGTCCCGCCAGCGGGATGGCGGCCAGCTCAGGCACTCTGTCCGCATCGCATAAGGCCCACAACGGCCCCAGCCCGCCCAGTGCCATCGGTGTGCCATCCATCTGGGTGGCGACGATCCAGCGCTGCGCGCGTGCTTGCGCGACCGTGACCGCAGCCGCATAACCATCCACCGCCCGCAGTATCAGCCTGGTGTCGTCGCGCAGTGCCGCGCCGGCCGCCTGCATCACGTCCAGCAGCAGCGGGCCGCGCAGAGTGTGCGGCTTGGCGTCGTATTCCAGCGTCGGCTTGATGGTGACGGCCGGCAGCGCCGCCAGCGCAGCGTAATCGAAAGCGTGCGCCTTTTCAAAATCGATTTTCTGCTTGGCCATCATCACATCGCGCGCCGGGTCGAACTTGCCGCGATTGGGCTTGCTGATGGCGCCGGTCACGGTCAGCAGGGCAGGGCCGGCTGGCGCGGCGGCATGCGCCGGCAAGGTAGTGGACAAGCCGGACAGGCCGGCCAAGGCCGCCGTGCCGAGGAACTGGCGTTTCTTCATGCGGGGAACTCCGTGAATGCGTAGTGCCGGTATCATACCGTGCATGGACTTATTTGCCGACGACCACGCCCTCACTTCCATCCCCATTGATGATGGCAAGCTATGGTTCCAGCAGCGGCTGGCGCTGGATCTGGCGCCGGATGAGGTGATGCGCCGGCTGGTACAGGAAACCGGCTGGCGCCACGAGGACATCCAGGTCTGGGGAAAACTGCACAAGCAGCCGCGCCTGTCGGCCTGGCATGGCGAGGCCAGCTACCGCTATTCCGGCAAAACTTTCCACCCGCAGCCATTCACGGCCTTGCAGCTGCACATCAAACAGGCAGTGGAGCGCGCCACAGGCCGTCAGTTCAACAGCGTGCTGCTCAACTATTACCGCGATGAGCGCGACAGCATGGGCTTCCACGCCGATGATGAACGCGAGCTGGGGCCGGAACCCGCCATTGCTTCGGTCAGCTTCGGCGCGCCGCGCACGTTTATCCTCAAGCATCGCGATCTGCCCAAAACCGTCAAGCTGGCGCTGGGCGACGGCTGCCTGCTGCTGATGGCTGGCGCCTTGCAGCAGCATTGGCTGCACGGCATCAACAAGGAGCGGGGAGCGCGCGGGCCACGTATCAACCTGACTTTCCGAAAAATTTTAAGCTAGTCTTAAGTTTGGCGCATCTTGAAATTTGCCAATGATCGTTTGGCTTACATCTCGTCACACTTCTTACTAATTCGGTCGTGACGGCTGTTGGTTCGAGTGCTATCTTGGACACATCGCAATTCAATAGTAACTGCGATCCCAAGCAAGACCACTTGTATTAACCATTTGCTGAAAGATCAAAATCATGAAAAAAGTTATTTTCGCCTTAGTCGCTTCCGCCGCCGCCCTGAGTGGCACCGCTGCTTACGCACAATCCAACACGCAGGACGCCGCAGGCACCGGCTACATCGGTGCTGGCGTGGTCGGCAGCCGCTATGACTTCGACAATGCCGGTGCTGGTTCCCTGAGCAGCGACAACAAGAGCGGCAGCAAGGCCGCTGGCAAAGTCTACGGTGGCTACAACATCGACAACACCTGGGCGGTGGAAGCCGGTTATACCGACTTCGGCAAGCGCAGCTACAACTACACGCAAGGCGGCGCCGCCGGCGGCATCAACACCGACGCGCATTCCTACTATGTGGCTGGTAAAGGCACCTGGCCTGTAGCACGCGACTTCGCGCTGTTCGGCAAGCTGGGTGTGGCGCGCAACCACAATGAAGTGAGCACCACCGGTATCGCTTCGGTGGCTGGCAGCGAGAACAAAACCGCGCTGTACGCTTCGGTCGGTGGCGAGTACGCCATCAACAAGAACGTGAAAGTGTCGCTGGAGTATGAAAACTACGGTAAGGCCGATATCGACACCGGCCGCAAGCCTGGTGCGATCACCGCCGGCCTGCGCTACAACTTCTAAGCGCCGCGTTTAGTCTCTTCAAGTAAGAAGGGCCGGGTCTGCATGATGCAGGCCCGGCCCTTTGATTTTATGGCTTGCGCACTTCGGCGGGGAGCCGGATATCGCTCAACTTCCAGTCGGCGTAGCCTTGGCGTTGCAGCACCAGTGCCAGCCGGCCCTGGTCATCGCCGGACGTCATCTGCACGATGAAGGTATTCAAGCCCTGGCGCGATGAAGTCCAGTCCGGCTTTTGCGCCGGCTCGTCCTGGCCTTCAATCCCGGCGTGTTGCTGCTGCGGCTTGAACACGCCTTTCTGCATCGCCAGCATGACCGCTTCCGGCCGCACGAAGGCGTTCACCACTTTGTCGATCACCAGCAATCCCAGCTTGCCGACCAGACTGTCGTCGGACGGCTCGGCGGCTATGGCCGCCAGTTGCTGTTTCAGGTTCTCGCGCAGGGCCGGATAATCGACATGCTTGTTGAAGGCCCCCGCGTCACCCGCGCGGGCCGCCGTCTGCAACTGGTACACCGTCAGATACGGCGAAAAAAACCAGTAGCCGGCGACCGCCAGCAGAATCAGCGCAACGTAAAGCCGGTTGCGGTTCATCTTAGTTGGTCAGCGGCTTGTAGCGGATACGCTTCGGCTTGGCGCCTTCTTCACCCAGGCGTTTCTTCTTGTCGGCTTCGTACTCCTGGTAGTTACCGTCGAAGAAGGTGACTTGCGAGTTGCCTTCAAACGCCAGGATGTGGGTGGCGATACGGTCCAGGAACCAGCGATCGTGGGAGATCACCATCACCGAGCCGGCGAATTCCAGCAGCGCGTCTTCCAGCGCGCGCAGGGTTTCCACGTCCAGGTCATTCGACGGTTCATCCAGCAGCAAAACGTTGCCGCCTTTCAGCAGGGTTTTGGCCAGGTGCAAACGGCCGCGTTCGCCACCGGACAGGTTGCCGACGATCTTCTGCTGGTCGCCGCCCTTGAAGTTGAAGCGGCCCAGGTAGGCGCGCGACGGCATTTCGAAGCGGCCCACGCTGAGCACGTCCGCGCCGCCAGATACGTCCTCAAACACCGTCTTGCTGTCGGCCAGTGCATCGCGGCTCTGATCCACCAGCGAAATGCGCGCGGTCTTGCCGATCACCACTTCGCCGCTGTCCGGCTGGTCGATACCGGCGATCATCTTGAACAGCGTCGATTTACCGGCGCCGTTCGGGCCGATGATGCCGACGATGGCGCCTGGCGGAATCGTGAAGGACACATTGTCCAGCAGCAGGCGGTCGCCGAAGCCTTTCGACACGTTCTTGAATTCGATCACTTCGTTGCCCAGGCGCTCGGCCACCGGGATGAAGATCTCCTGGGTCTCGTTGCGCTTCTGGTATTCGTATTCGCTCAGCTCGTTGAAGCGGGCCAGGCGGGCTTTCGACTTGGCCTGGCGCGCCTTCGGATTCTGGCGCGACCATTCCAGTTCTTTTTGCAGCGCGCGCTGGCGGGCCGACTCGGTGGCTTCTTCCTGTTTCAGGCGGTCCTGCTTCTGGTCCAGCCACGACGAGTAGTTGCCTTTCCATGGGATGCCATGGCCGCGGTCCAGTTCCAGTATCCATTCGGCGGCGTTGTCCAGGAAGTAGCGATCGTGGGTAATGCCGACCACGGTGCCTGGGAAGCGCAGCAGGAATTGTTCGAGCCATTCGACGGACTCGGCGTCCAGGTGGTTGGTTGGTTCGTCAAGCAGCAGCATGTCCGGCTTGGACAGCAGCAGCTTGCACAGCGCCACGCGGCGTTTTTCACCGCCGGACAGCACGCCGATCTTGGCATCCCATGGCGGCAGGCGCAGCGCGTCGGCGGCCATTTCCAGTTGCAGATTCAGATTGCCGCCATCGGACGACGAAATGATCGCTTCCAGACGCGCCTGTTCGGCGGCCAGCGCGTCGAAGTCGGCGTCTTCTTCGGCGTAGGCGGCGTACACGGCGTCCAGCTTGGCTTGCGCCTCAAATGCTTCGCCGAGGCCGGATTCGACTTCCTGGCGCACGGTTTTTTCCGGGTCCAGCTGCGGTTCCTGCGGCAGGTAGCCGATGTTCAGACCCGGCATCGGGCGCGCTTCGCCCTGGATGTCGGTATCGATGCCGGCCATAATTTTCAGCAAGGTCGACTTACCGGAGCCGTTCAGGCCCAGCACGCCGATCTTCGCGCCTGGGAAGAAGGACAGCGAAATATCTTTCAGGATCTGGCGCTTGGGCGGGACGATTTTGCCCACGCGGTTCATGGTATAGACGTAATTTGCCATTGAGAATCTCGGTCAAAGTTGGTAGAAATGCAGTGAAGGACGACAGGATACGATAAATCCGTTCATCTTCCCACTATTTAGCGCGGCGGGCGGCCCACAAGCCTTCGGCCACATACAGCGCCAGCGCGGTCCAGATAATCAGGAAGCCGGTCAGGCGCTCCGGCGGGAAGGCTTCGTGGAAAAACCATACGCCCAGCATGGCTTGCATGGTCGGCGACAGGTATTGGATCAGGCCCAGCGCCGCCATCGGGATTTTGCGTGCGCCGGCGGCGAACAGCAGCAGCGGAATCGCGGTGATCGGGCCGGCCGCCGCCAGCAGCCAGCGGGTGCTGTCGTAGGGCGTGTTGAGAAAGGTGTTGTGGCCTTGCCAGCTCAGCCACAGGACGTAAGCCAGCGCGGCCGGGAACAAAATCATGGTTTCCAGCGACAGCCCTTCCAGCGCCGCCAGCGCCGCAGTCTTGCGCAGCAGGCCGTAACCGCCAAAGGTGATGCCTAAAATTAAGGCAATCCACGGCAAATGGCCGGCCTGCCAGGTCAGCCAGGCGACACCGCTGGCGGCCAGCGCGATGGCGACCCACTGGCCGCGCCGCAGCCGCTCATTCAGCACCAGCACGCCCAGCAGCACATTCACCAGCGGATTGATGAAATAACCCAGGCTGCCGTCGATGACGTGGCCATTGTTGACCGCCCAGATGTAGACGCCCCAGTTCGCCGTCAGCAACAGCGCGCTGGCAACAAAGCTGCCCAGCACGCGCGGCTCGCGCAGCACTTTCGGCAGCCATTTCCATTGCTGGCGTACGCTCAGCACCACCACCAGGAACAGCAGCGACCACAGCATGCGGTGCGCCAGGATTTCCTGCGGCGGGACTTCCTTGATGGCGTGGAAATACAACGGGAACAAGCCCCAGCACAGGAAGGCCAGCGTGGCGTACAAAATACCGGAGTTCATGGGAAAATCTGCTAAAAGATATGGACGGTCTGACATTATCCCTCATCCATGCGCACTCCGCTCGCCGCAGCGCTCGCGCTCCCGTCTTGGGCGGCGTACACTCTCGGATATGACCGTTTGGAACGCCTCCACAATGCCAAAATATTCTTGCCTTTTGCATATACATCACCTATTGTGCAATGCACCAAAACAACAACAGGTGCAATCTTGACCGAGCAACACAAGAAAAGCAGTCTGGCGGCGCTTACCCTGGCGGCAGTCGGCATCGTCTATGGCGACATCGGCACCAGCCCTCTCTACACCCTGAAAACCATTTTCGATCCCGAACACGGGCTGGCGCTCAGCGAAGGCAATTTGCTGGGCATCATCTCGCTGATTTTCTGGGGACTGACGATTATCGTTTCCCTTAAATACGTGACCCTGGTGCTGCGCGCGGACAATCGCGGCGAAGGCGGCATCATGGCCCTGATGGCGCTGGCGTTGAATTCGGTCAACAAAGTGGCGCATGGCTGGCATTTCCCGCTAATGCTGTTGGGCGTGTTCGGCGCCACCATGTTCTACGGCGACAGCGTGATCACCCCGGCCATTTCGGTGCTGGGCGCAATCGAGGGCCTGGAAGTCGCCGCACCGGGGCTGGAACAGTACATCGTGCCGCTGACCATCATCGTGCTGATCGCGCTGTACACCATGCAGCGCCACGGCACCGCCGGCATTGGCCGCTTCTTCGGCCCGATCATGGTGATCTGGTTTGCCGCGCTGGCCATCATGGGCGTCATCAATATCGTCGAGGCACCGCAAATCCTGGCCGCGCTGAGCCCGCACCACGCATTGCGCTTCATGTACGAAAACCGCATGATCGCCTTCGTCGCGCTGGGCGCGGTAGTGCTGGCGCTGACCGGCGCCGAGGCGCTGTATGCCGACATGGGCCACTTCGGCAAGAAGCCGATCCGCGCCGCCTGGTTCATGATCGTGTTCCCGGCGCTGGCGCTGAACTACCTGGGCCAGGGCGCGCTGCTGCTGATGCATCCGGACGCGGTGTACAACCCCTTCTTCCACCAGCTGGGCGAATGGAGCGTGTACCCGCTGGTGGTGCTGTCGACCATGGCGGCGGTGATCGCTTCGCAAGCCACCATCTCCGGCACCTTCTCGATGACCAAGCAGGCGATTGCGCTGGGCCTGTTGCCGCGCATGCGCATCCTGCACACCTCGGCCAGCGAAATCGGCCAGATCTACATCCCGGCGGTCAACTGGCTGCAACTGGGCGTGGTGCTGCTGGCGGTGGTGGGCTTCGGCTCGTCCGACAAGCTGGCTGGCGCCTACGGCATCGCCGTCACCGCCACCATGCTGGCCACCACTGTGTTGACCTTCTTCGTGATCCGCTACCGCTGGCATCTGCCGCTGGCGCTGTGCATCGCCGCCACCGGCCTGTTCCTGACGCTGGATGTGGCGCTGTTCTCGGCCAGCACGCTGAAGCTGTTCCACGGCGGCTGGTTCCCGCTGCTGCTGGGCGTGATCCTGTTCACCGTCATGCTGACCTGGAAGCGCGGCCGCCAGCTGGTGTTTGAAAACCTGCAAAAACACGCAATCCCGCTGGAAGAGTTCCTGTCCTCGCTGTTCGTGGCGCCGCCGACCCGCGTGTATGGCACTGCCATCTTCATGCGCGGCGAAAGCGACGGCGTGCCGCACGCGCTGCTGCACAATCTGTCGCACAACAAGGTGCTGCACGAGCGGGTGGTGTTCGTCACCGTGCACATTATCGAAGAGCCGTATGTGCCTGAGGCCGAACAGGTCAAGGTCACCGACCTTGGCCACCAGTGCTACCAGCTGAACATTTATTACGGCTTCAAGGACGAACCGGACATTCCGCGCGCGCTGCAGCAATGCGAGTGCCTGGGACTGCCGTTCGAGATGATGGAGACTTCGTTCTTCATCGCCCGCCAGACGGTGATTTCGGCGCCCGGTTCGGGCATGGCGACCTGGCGCGAGCACCTGTTTGTGGCGATGTCGCGCAATGCGCGTGGTGCGGCCGACTACTACCAGATTCCGCCCAACCGTGTGATTGAACTTGGCACGCAAGTGGAAATTTGAAGACAAAAATATGTAACTGAATGTAGTGGCGGGAGCGGAAGTGGCGACGTCTGCTAAACTTCTGCGCCGGGACTACCGAATACGAATACTCATCAAAGGTAAATATGAAAGCGATGTTGCAATTGATCGTTGCTGCGGCTTGCGCAGCAACCCTGGTCGCCTGTGGCGGCGGCGATAAAACTCCTGCCACCGTGGTGGTAGCGCAGCCAGCGTACAAAATGACCGAAACCAAGGTCGGCACTGGTGACCTGGTGGCCGCGTCTGGCGATACGGTAACCATCAAATATACCGGCTACCTGTACAGCGAGACTGCCACCACCAATGGCAATCGTGGCGCCAAGATCATGAGCACCTACGATAACAGCACCACCTTCACCTACACCGTGGGTGTGGGTGCGGGTTCGTTCACCGTCGGCTCGGGCGCTGGCGCGCTGTCGAGCGTTGGCGCAGGTTGGGACCAGACGCTGGTCGGCATGCGCGTCGGCGGCACCCGCACCGCGATCCTGCCGGACAACCTGGGCTTCGGCGCCAACAAGCGCGATGCGGTGACCGTCAACGGCATCACCTACGCCGCCATCCCTGCCAATTCGCCGACCGTGTTCGACTTTGAAATGGTCAGCATCACCAAGGCGGTAATCATTCCTAATGAACCTGCGCCGACCACCTTGGTGACCAAGGATCTGGTGATTGGTACAGGTCCGGCCGCCGTCAACGGCCAGACTGCGACTGTACGTTACACCGGCTGGCTGTATGACGGCACGCGCGAAAATCGCAAAGGCGCCAAATTTGACGATAATCTTGCTACCACTGACGCCGTGTTACCGACGGTGATTGGTAGCACGGACACCGTCACCGGGTTTAACACCGGCATCATCGGAATGCAGGTTGGTGGCACGCGTACCGTCATAATTCCGCCAGCACTTGGCTACGGTGCAACTGCGCGTCCTGCAGGTAAGTATGGTATTGCGATTCCCGCCAATTCGACGATGGTGTTTGATATCACGCTTGTGTCGATCAAGTAATTGCCTCGCCACTCCTTCGAAACGGCAGCCTGCGGGCTGCCGTTTTTTATTCCCGCAGCGCCCGCGCCGGAGCGATGCGCATCGCTGACCAGGTGTGGCGCGCGGTGGCTGCTGCTACCACCAGCAGTGCTAGAGCAAGCGCTGCGAAGGGCGCCCATTTGCCGAGCGGTGAATGTTCGGCAAATGGCGCCAGGTAGCGCCCGATTGCCAGCCAGGCCGGCGGCAATGCGATCAGCGCCGCCGTACCGGTCAGCAGCACAAACTCGCGCCCGACCAGCAGCGCAATCGCCGCGCGGCCGGCGCCATGCAGCTTGCGCAGCACGATTTCGCGCGCACGCCGCTGTACGCTGTGCGCTGCCAGCACATAGACGCCGAATATCGCCAACACCAGCACCAGCGCCGTCGCGCAGGCCAGCAGGCGTGCCAGCCGCACATCGTCTGCATAGGCTTGTGCATAGTAGCTGGACACCTGCCGTATTGCCGGAGGCTGGCCTGGAAAGTAGCGCAGCCACGTAGCAGTAATGGCCGGCTCGACCTCGCTACGCGCGCCGCTCAGCCGCACGGTGAGCAGGCCCATATCGCGCTCCTGCACGTACATCAGGGGCCGCACCGGATCGCGCAGCGTCTCCCACAGCAGTTCTGGCGCCACGCCCGCTACCCGCAGCATGCTGCCGTTGATGCGCTGCCCGACTGCCTGCTGCGGCGTCGCCCATCCCAGCGCCTTGACCGCCGCCTGGTTGAGCACCACGTTTTGCTCCTCGCCTGCTGCCGCTTGTTGCTTGTACTGTAGAGACAAACTACCGGCCAGCGGTTGCACGCCATACACCTTGAAGAAATCCGTGCCGATAAACTGCAGCGACATGGCCACGCTGCTGCCATCAACGCGCTTGACCGTATCGCTGCCGCGTGTGCCAGTGTGATCATCGCGGCCCGGTACATTGCGGCTGACGGTCACACCCGCTACGCCAGGAAGCTGCGCCAACGCGTCGCGTACGGCGGTGGATGGCGCCTGGTCGAGCGCCAGCGGCGCATCAATCACCAGCAACGGCGACGGATCAAAGCCGGTTGGCGCGGCGGCGGCAAACTGCGTCTGCCACAGAATCGCCAGCGCCACGCTGCCCATGCCGATGGCAACGCTGAACTGCAAAGCCGTCAGCGCGCGCCGCAGCCACGCGCCGCCTGGCGTGTCGCCGCTGCGCTGCGCCAATGTGGCTTGCATGTCGACGCCGCGCGCCAGCCAGCCGGGATACACGCCAGCCAAAGCGCCAACCAGTGCGCCGAACGCCAGCCAGGCGGCCATCGCCGGCAGCGTGAACATGCCATCCAGCTGGCGCTGCAACAGCTCGGACGCCAGCGGCAGCAGCATCCACGCCAACAGCACGCCCAGCGCGGCGGCTGCAAATGACAGCAGCAGCGCCTCGCTCATGAACTGCACCAGCAGCTGCCGCGTGCTTGCGCCCATGACCCGGCGCATGGCGATCTCGCGCTGACGGCGCACCGTGCGCAGCGTCGCCAGATTGATGTAATTGACCATCGCCAGCAGCAGGATCAGCAAACCCGCCGCGCCGAGCGCCAGCACCATGCGCATGTCGCCGCGCGGACCGGCGCCCATCGTATTGGCGACGCTGCGGTCGAAATACGTATCCGCCAGCGGGCCTGCCGCCACGTCCACCATCTTGCGGCCGTTGAGCGCGATTTTCATTTCGGGCGTGGCCATGCTGGCCCAGGGCGCCTTGTCGATGCTGTCCTGTAGCGCTGTTTCCAGCCTCTGCTGGCTGGCGCTGGTCTTCACGTAAATGCGCCCTTCGATGCCCATCCAGTTGGACAGGATGCCGCGTCGCTCCTGCTCGGTCCACAGCGCCGTACCGGTGCCCAGCAGTATGCCGAACTGCATGGTGCTGTTGGATGGCCGGTCCGGCAGCAGCGCGCGCACTTGCAGTGTTTTGCCATTCAGCGCGATGTTGCGGCCCAGTGCATCGGCGGTGCTGAACAGCTGGCGTGCAGTCTGCTCGGTCAGCGCCACGCCGTCGGGCTGTGTCAGCGCTTGTTGCAGATCGCCTTGCACGGCGCGCAGCCCCGCGATCTGCTGGAACGCCGGATCGACCACGGTGAAATCGACCATGCGGATCACGCCCTCCTGATTCACGCTCGCCTGGCCGGGACGCCAGATGCTGGCCTGTAGCGGCAAGTCGCTTTCCAGCGCCACGCTGCGCAAGGCGAACGGCGTGTACTCCATCCACTGCGGCTGGGGAATGAAGTTCAGCCGGTGCTTGATGAGGTATATCTGTTCGCGTTGCGGCACGTCGCTGTCGTAGCTAAAGGAGTAGCGGACAAAACTCAGCAACAGGAAGCAGGCCGCAAAGCCTGCCGCAAGGCCCAATAGTTCGACAGCGGCGCTCAGCGGATTACGTAGCAGCAGGCGCCAGCCCAGACGGAAGTTGCGCATCGTTTAATCCTTCAAGGCGAGTACGGGCGGCATGCGCATGGCGGTCAGCGTGTGGCGCGTGGTGGCCAGTAGCGCGACCAGAGTCGCCAGCGCCAGCGCCGCCACCAGCGTCCAGACGCCGACCGGGGCATGCTCGGTGTAGCTGGCCAGGTAGCGTTGTGTCGCCACGGCGGCCAGCGGCAGCCCGATCAGCGCGCCGGCGCCGACCAGCAGCGAGAATTCACGTCCCAGCATCAGCGCGATATCTCTGCGGCCGGCGCCATGCAGCTTGCGCAGCACGATCTCGCGGCGGCTGCGCTGCACGCTGTAGGCCGACAGCACATAGATGCCGAACGCCGCCAGCGCAATCGCAGTCGCGCTGGTGATGGCGAGAATACGCATCAGCCGCGTATCGGCCGCATAGCGCTCCGCCAGTATCTTTTGCTGGCTGCTGATCTCCAGGATATCGTTGGGGAAGCTGCGGCGCCACAGCGGCTCGATCATGCCGTAGGCGGTTTCCGCGCTGGCGGCGGTGCGCAGCATCACCACGCTACTTGGCCTCACGCGGTAAATCAGCGCCTTCGGTGCAGCGTGCAGCCCCTGGAAACGCAGCTCCGGCGCGATGCCGATGATTTGCGAACCGCCTGGCGGCAACGCTTGTCCGACGGCCTCCTGCGGCGTGGCATAACCCAGCGCCATTGCCGCCTCCGCGTTCAGCATCACGCCACCAGTGTCCTTATCGTCCTGCGGATTCAGGCGCGGGTTGAAGGTCTGGCCGTGGAGCGCGCGCAGGCCGTTGGCCTCGAACCAGTTGGGGCTGACGAATTTGGCCTCCATCGGCAGCTCGCCGCCATCCTTGCCGGCAGTGATGTTGGTCAGCTTGTAGCCGTCGCGGCCCACCGCCTCTGAAATGGTGGAGACGCTGTCGATGCCGGGTAGTCGGCGCAACTGTTCGACAAACGCTTCGGCCTTGGGTTTGCCGGTGGCGTCGAATGGCATATTCAGTACCAGCAGGCGATTGACATCGATGCCCGGCGACGCGTGGCTGGCGTACCAGGTCTGCCAGCCCACCGCCAGCGTGCCGGCGCTGAGTGCCATGGCGCTGCCGAATTGCAGCACCGTCAGCACGCGGCGCAGCCACAGGCCGCTCATGGTTTCGCTGTTGCCGCGTCCCGCCAGCGCGCTGGCGGGACGCGCGTGCCGCGCCAGCCATGCCGGATAGGCGCCGGCGCACACGCCGATCAGCATGCTGAAGCCCAGCACCGCCAGGCAGTGCACTGGCGTGAACATGCCGTTCAGGCGGCGGTTCACCAGATCGGAGAAGGTTGGCAGCAGCAGCCACGCCAGCATCAGGCCTAGCACGGCGGCCAGCATCGCCGTCAGCACCGCTTCGCAGAGAAACTGGCGTATCAGCTGGCCGGCGCTTGCGCCGAGCAGCTTGCGCAAGCCGATCTCGCGCTGGCGGCGTAGCGTGCGCACAGTCGCCAGGTTGACGTAGTTGATGGACGCCAGCAGCAAAATCAACAATCCGCCGGCCGCGAGTCCCAGTACGCTGCTGCGCTTGCCGTAGCTTTCGCCGGACCGGCCAGCGGCCAGGTCTTCATCGAAGTAGGCATCACGCAGCGGCAGCAGGCGGATGTCTGCGACATTGCGGCCGTTGAGGCGCCTGCCCAGCGAACCGCTCTTCATGCGCTGGTTGAAGGGATCGCGCTCGCCGGCCTCCTGTAGCAGCGTGGTCAGCGTGTCGATCGATACGCCAGGTTTGAGTTTCATGAACAGCGTGGCGCGGCCTGGCTTGGTGAACGCCGTTTCGCGCTCCGGCCATGCGCTGCTGGAGGTGCCGATCAGCGCCTCGTATTGGACGCTGCTGTTGGCGGGAGGGTCCGGCAGCACGGCGCGTACTTGCAGCGTCACGTCGCCGACGCGCACGCTGCTGCCCAGCGCCGCTTGGGTGCCAAACAGTTTGGCGGCGCCGCTGTGCGTCAGCGCCAGGCTGTCCGGCTGCGTTAGCGCCAATTGCAGGTCGCCTTGCGCAGCGCTTACGTTGAACAGCTTGATGAAGCCCGGATCGGTGATCCGCAAGTCCAGCGCCTTCAGATCGGCGCCGACGCGCAGCGGCATTTCCAGCTCCTTGAACATGATCGATTCATCGACCATGCCACTGCCGCGCGCCACGTCGCGCAGCGACAGCAAGGCCCACAACTGAAACTCGGGCCGGGGGAATACATTGATGCGCTGCTTGACCGCCACCACACGGTCGTTATCCGGAATGCTGCTGTTGTAGTTGAGGCAGTAAGCGACATAGCCAAACAGCAGGAAGCAGGCGGCAAAGCCCACCGCCAGTCCACCGATCACCACCAGTGAGTAAGCCGGCTGCTGCAATAGCAAGCGCCAGCCAATGCGGAAGTCGCGCAGCATTATGCTGCCTGCAATGCGTCGACCATGATGCGCCCATCCAGCAGGTTCAGCGTGCGGGAAGCTTGCGCGGCGTGGTCGGGCGAGTGGGTGACCATCACCACCGTTGTGCCCTCGGCGTTGATATCGCGCAGCAGGCGCATGACTTCGTCGCCGTGGGCGCTGTCCAGATTACCGGTTGGTTCGTCGGCCAGCAGGACGGCAGGGCCGGATACCAGCGCGCGCGCGATCGCCACGCGCTGCTGCTGACCACCGGACAGTTGTGAAGGCCGGTGGCCGGCGCGGTGGCCGACGCCCAGCTTTTCCAGCATCGCGCTCACCCGCTCGCGCCGTTCACGCGCCGGCGTGCCGTTGTATTCCAGAGCCAGTTCCACATTCTCGAACACCGTCAGTTCTTCGATCAGGTTAAAGCTCTGGAAAATGAAGCCGATGCGACCGCGTCGCAGCTTGTTCAATTGCGCCTCGCTCCAGCCGGCGATGTTCTGGCCCTCAAACCAGTACTCTCCCTTGCTCGGCACGTCCAGTAGGCCGAGGATGCCCAGCATGGTCGATTTGCCGCAGCCTGAAGGCCCGGTGATGGCGACATATTCGCCCGCCTCAATTTCCAGGTCGATGCGATCCAGGGCCGTGGTCTGGATTTCCGCCGCTTGGTGAACTTTGCTGACGCCGACGAGTTTGAGCATGTGCATGTGCCTTATGGTGAAGTGATAAGAGGTTACTGCGTAATGTGCAGCCGTGGTGAATTTCCGTACGCCGCGTAGCTGGACAGGATGACTTTGTCGCCCGCCTTCAGGCCGTCCAGCACTTCGATCTGGCTGTTGCTGCGGCGGCCGGCGCGCACCGCGCGGCGTTGCGCGCCGCCGCTGTCGTCAAGCACATAGACCCACGCGCCGCCGCTATCGTTGATGAAGGCGCCGTTCGGCAGCAGCAGCGCGGTGGCCGGCTCGCCCAGGGTGATGCGGGCGTCCAGGCTCTGGCCCGGATTGAGCACCGGCGGCTGGCCTTGCGTGAACACCATTTCGACGGTGAAGCGGCCATCCTTGATTTGTGGGTAGATGGTGCTGATGTCGGCGGCATAGCTGCGCTCATCCTGCTTGACGCTGCCGTGACGGCCGACCGCCATGCGGTTCAGGTAATACTCGTCCACGCTGGCGGTGAGCTTGAAGCGCGCCGGATCATCAATGCGGCCGATGTTTTTGCCGGTGGCGATGGATTCGCCTACCTGCAAGCGGAAATTGGTCAGGCGGCCTTCCACCGGGGCGCGCACGGCCAGCGCGTCCACTGTGGCGGAGACCAGTTTGAGGCCGGAGTTCAGCCCTTGTATCGAGCTTTCCAGCTGCTGTTCCGCACCCTGTCGGACGCGGGTTTCTGCGGCGTTGGCCGTTTGCTCCTGCTTCAGCGCGCGTTCCTGTTGCGCCAGCCGGTCTTCCGATTCTTCCAGGGCCACGCTGGAGATGAAGCCCTGCGCCGCCAGCCGGACATTGCGGGCATGCTGCTTACGCGCCTGATCGAGCGCGAACTGTACATCGTCCAGACGGCGCTGGTGGTCGCTGCTGCTGGCCTGTTGCGATACGCGTAGATTGGAGAGGTTAAAAATGCTGACCGAATGCTCATACTGGCGCGCCAGCAGTTCCAGATTGCGTTGCGGGTTGGAGATGCGGAACAGTAGCTGGCCTTTCTGCACCAGCGCGCCGTCGGCGGCAAACACTTCTTCCACACGGCCCGATTCCACTGCGTCGAGGATCACGGAGTTGCGTGGTTCGGCCGTCGCGCGCACCACCACTTCATCGACAAACACGCCGCGCGTGACCTGGCCGATGCGCAGGTCGGCGCCATCGATCTGCAGGCCGCGCGGCATCCACTGCCACAATGCCCAAGCGGCGGCAAGCACCGCGATCAGCACGGCGCCGGCGATGGCCGCGCCCTTGCCACGGCGGCGCGGCACCACGCTATCCATGGCAGCGCCGCTGGCGGGAGGCGTTGCTGCGGCAGAGACGAAATTTTTTTTGATGTGCATATTGCACCGTACTGCAAACGCTGTGCCATGCCGAAAAACCGGCTTTTGGGCAGTTTGTGGCGGGTGAGTGTTCATTTCCGAACAGTTGCTGCTGTTCGCTAGTGGACAGCCGCCCCAATGGTGGCATTTACAGCGCCGGAGTGGCTGCTAGAATGCCTGCATGTCCGCCTATATCCTGATACTCGATGATGACGCCGATGTCGCCACCGCCGCGCAATTGCTGCTGCGCCGGCGCTATGGGCAGGTTGCCAGCTTGTGCGATCCGGCCGGCTTGCCCGCGCTGCTGGCGCGCGGCGTGCCGGACGTGGTGCTGCTGGATCTGAATTTCACACCGGGCCGCATCAACGGCGCTGAAGGACTGGCGTTGCTGGATGTGCTGCGTGCGCAAGCGCGTCCACCGGCGGTGATCGCCATGACGGCGTATGCGGATGTGCCGCTGGCAGTGGAAGCCCTGAAGCGTGGCGCCGGCGACTTCATCACCAAGCCCTGGGATAACGCGCGCCTGATCGCGGCGGTGGACCAGGCGTTGGCCCGGCGCGAGGCCGCGCGCGGCGGTGGTGCTGGATCGCCAGAGCTGATGGGCGAGTCGCAGGCCATGCGCGAGCTGAAGGCCTTGATCGCCAGCGTGGCGCCGACCGAGGCGAATGTGATGGTGCTGGGCGAGAACGGCGTTGGCAAGGAGCTGGTGGCGCGCGCCATTCACGCCGCATCGCGCCGCGCTACCGGCACGCTGCTGGCGGTGGACATGGGGGCGTTGCCGGAATCGACTTTTGAAAGTGAGCTGTTTGGACATCGCAAAGGCTCGTTCACCGATGCGCGGTCCGATAGGGCGGGGCGCTTCCAGGCGGCGCGCGGCGGTTCGCTGTTTCTTGACGAGATAGGCAATATGCCGCTGGCGGCGCAGGCAAAATTGTTGACCGCATTGGAGCGGCGCGAAGTCACGCCGATTGGCGCCGATAAGCCGG
Organism: Duganella sp. sic0402; assembly: GCF_019219065.1. Classification (GTDB taxonomy): domain Bacteria; phylum Pseudomonadota; class Gammaproteobacteria; order Burkholderiales; family Burkholderiaceae_D; genus Rugamonas. The sequence continues at coordinate 75,097 of NZ_JAHUWK010000016.1, forward strand.
AAGCGATCGATGTGCGCATCATCAGTGCCACCAATCTGGAGGAAGCCTGCCTGTTTGATCCGTCAGTGTTTCGCGCTGACTTGCTGTTCCGGTTGAATACCATTGTGCTGCGCGTACCGCCATTGCGTGAGCGGCGCGAGGATGTGCCGCTGCTGGCGCGCCATTATTTGCAGATGTATGAGGCACAGTACCAGCGGCCATCGCGTCAGGTTGCCACCAGCGCAATGGATGCGCTGCTGCGGCACGACTGGCCGGGCAATGTGCGCGCCTTGCGGCATGCGTGCGAACGTGCCGTCATCCTCGGCCAGGGCGCCGAGTATGCACTGGCCGACTTCGGCCTGGCCGCCAACGCCAGCATCGCCGCTGCGGCAGCGGCCAATGCGGCCACGATGATGCCCACGTTGGCCATGTCGGCCAGCGCCACCACGGCGGCCTCTGCGGCCTCCACGGCCGTGATGCCAGCCACGCCATTGGGCGGCGACGCCACGCTGGACGCGATTGAACGCGCGGCCATCGCCTCGACGCTGGCGCAGTTCAACGGCAATATCAGCCACGCCGCCAAGACGCTCGGCATCAGCCGCGCGGCCTTGTACCGCAAGCTGGGCAAGCATGGCATCTGAACGTGCGCTCAAGCTGGGTGTGGCGGCAGGCGCTGTCGGCCTGATGGCGCTTGCCGTCGCAGCAGATTTGTTATCGCCCACGCCGGAACCGCGCCGCATCGTGCTGTGTGGCTTGCTTGCAGTGGCGCCGGCCAGCCTGTTGTGGCAATGCCTTTGCCGTCTGGCGCCGCGCGCGCCGCGCATGGAAGACAGCAGCGCCGTGCGCCACAAGACCAGCGCAGCACAAGACGCTATCCTCGTGCTGGAAGCCCGGCTGGAGCACGCGCCCATCGCGCTGTTTCGCATCGATGCCGCAGCGGTCGCGCCGTTGAACGCCAGCGCGCGCAGACTGCTGGCGCCGGGCCGCGCCATCGCGCCGCAGGAACTGCATCAACTGCTGTCGGCGCAAGCGGTCGGCCAACGCCAGCTGGTCAGCTTCGACACCGAACGTGGCGCCGAACGCGCGCTGGTCGCCGTCTCCGCGCTGACCGTGCAAGGTTCGGCGCAGCGCCTGGCTGCATTGATGCCGGTGGAAAGTGAACTGGAAGCCGAAGCCCTCAACGCCTGGCGCGAACTGGTGCAAGTCCTCACCCACGAAATCATGAATTCGCTGACGCCGGTGGCTTCGCTGTCGCGCACCGCTTGCGGCTTGCTGGAAGAGGCGCACAACGATCTGCCAGCCGACATCCACGCCGACCTGAATACCGCGCTGGATGCGATCGCGCGCCGGGCCGCCAGCCTGGTGGAGTTTGTCGGCAGCTACCGCAGCCTGTCGACCGTGCCGCAAGCGCAGCCGCAGCGCGTGTTGCTGGAAGAACTGTTCGAGCGTCTGCAAGCCCTGCTTGAACCGCAATGGCAGGGCCGGCTGACGTGTTCAGTCGAACCAGCGTCGCTGGAAGTGATGATCGATCCCGGCCAGCTGGAACAGGCGCTAATCAATCTGTTGAAGAATGCGGCCGAAGCAGGCACGCATGCGCAAGTCAGCGCGCGCCTGAGCCGGGGCGGCCGCCTGCGCATCGAAGTATCGGACAACGGTTCCGGCGTGCCGGAGGCGCTGGCGGCGCACATCTTCACGCCGTTTTTCTCCACCAAGAAGCAGGGGCGCGGCATCGGTCTGGCGATGGTGCGGCATCTGGTGCACGCCAACGGCGGCACGGTGCGCTACGCGCGGCCGGTCAGCGCCGGCGCGCGTTTCATCCTGACCTTTTAACGCACCATATCGACGTGCATGATGCCGTCTTCGTCATAAGGCTCGGTCACGGTCTTGAAGCCGAAGCTGGCGTAGAATTTTTCCAGGTGCGCTTGCGCGCCGATGCGGAAGCGCTGGCCCGGATGCAGCTTCTCCGCCAAGGGAATCGCCTTGGCCAACAGCTCGCGGCCGATACCGCCGCCACGGCCGGCTTGCGTGGTCAGCACGCGGCCCAGCGACATTTCGTCGAACTTCACACCTGGCGGCACGCAGCGCAGGTAGGCCACCAGCGTGCGCTGGCCGTCGATCTCGCGCCAGCCCATCAGGTGATGGCAGAGCGGATCGCAGCCGTCGATGTCGGGATAGAGGCAGGTTTGTTCAAGGATGAACACAGCTTGCCGCTGGCGTAGCACTTCGTACCAGTCAGCGCGGGGAATATCGTCAAATGCCAGCCAGTGCCACTCAATCATTGCTTGTCTCGTTGGGGATAAAAACAATGATTGTATGTGAAAAAGGCCGGCGCCTCAGAGAGGTGCCGGCCCTGGACTCAGCTGACTGAATTAAACGATGGTCAGGGTCACGTCGATGTTGCCACGGGTGGCGTTCGAGTATGGGCACACGATGTGTGCTGCATCGACCAGTTTCTGCGCGGTTTCGCGGTCCAGGCCTGGCAGCGAGATTTTGTGCTCAACCTGGATGCCGAAGCCGGTCGGGATAGGACCGATGCCTACCGAAGTTTCCACCGACAGGTCGGCTGGCACGGCGATCTTGTCACGGCCGCCAACGAATTTCATCGCGCCGATGAAGCAGGCTGCGTAGCCCGATGCGAACAGTTGTTCAGGGTTGGTGCCGTCGCCGCCGGCGCCGCCGAGTTCTTTCGGGGTGCTCAGCTTGACGCTCAGTTTGCCGTCCGTCGAAGCGGATTGGCCTTCGCGGCCGCCGGTGGTTTTAGCTTGTGCGGTGTACAGTACTTTATCGAGCGACATGATGAAATCCTTTCAGTGAGTGGTGTGGACTAGCTTGTCTAATCTACTACAGTTTGCGCTGTTTGCAGCGCCCATGTACACACTATACATAGCGTGCGATTTAATAGCAAGCTATATTTGTAAGAAATTATTACCGTGCCCGGGATGGGGCTTATTGTTCCGCGCAAATAAAGTCGAAAAAAACAAAATATAGTCGAAAATGAAAAAAAATAGTCGCAAAAAGATTGAAGAAGCATTGGTCGCTCAACAGGCGGCGCAATTAGAACCAATAGAAGGGTTGGTTTTAAATTGGCAAGAAGACGAGACCTTGTATAGCCTGTTGGCCCGAAATCATCAGGTTCGTGGCGCGATGTCTCCTGAAGACACCATCAAGATGTTCTTTGGTTCGGCAAGCGGAGGAAGCCTCCACGAAGACCATAGCGAAATCGACATCTTCGTAGTAAGAACACAAGGTAGCCTGGGCACGGCGGAGCAGATCCTGGAGGAGCATACACTTTTCCGTTTTTTCCGGATGTTCATGAACAGTAACCAACTGAAGCAGGTGGAGTCAGGGAGAAGGTCTGCAAAAAAAATGCTGAATTTTCCCCTGGCGTTGCCTATTGGGGGTTTTCGGAATGTTCATCCGCTAAAGGGTTGCCCCGCATGCTGTAATGAGGATATGGCGACGACGGGCATGCCTTACTGGCGATTGAGGCATCAGTATCTGGGTGTGTGGGTATGCTTTGAACATAACCGTCCTCTGCAGCTGACAACCCAAGTACCTACCGTACCACGGGGATTTCATTGGGTAACGCCAGATAGTCATAGTTTTGCCCCTATACATAATCATTTGGCAGATCCGGAATCTTTCGAAAAGTTTAAATGGATGGGTGAGTTCGTGCTGTCTTTGATTGCTGATTTCGATGCAGGCACTGATCGTGTGGAGTTCGAGCGTAGGCGGTTGAATTCTTACGCACGCGACTATGGACTACTTACGCCAAATGGCAGGCTTCGGAGTTATCGCACGGCGGGCGTATACAAGCTCATTACGAGCTTTAGTCAATTTGCAGAAACCTATCGAAGTTGCAGGGAGTTTGATCGTCTACCAACTGAGTCTGAACTCATCTATCCGTTCTTATCGCGATATCTCAACTGCCAAAGCCAGCTTCGTCCGTCCGAGCTCTTGGTGCTGACCGCATGGGTAGTCTCATTTTTTGCGAACGCCTGAAGGAGATATCGCCCTTAATGGTTTACGTCACGCATATGCAGCCGCGATCAATGAAATGGACACGCTTATGTCAGCTCAAGCAGGTACCGCAGACGGTCGGCGCCTGCGACCATCTTTCAAAACTTGGTGGGGAGTATGCGAGTATTCTCATCACTGCCGTCAGCTGGTTTCATTTTAGCTCCCCCCATTCTTACGGGGTGCTGCCACCTGTCTTCACTGTTCGCCGCCATTCGTTCTTATGCACCGCCGCCGCTCAGGTCGGTGAGGTTTCGCGTATTATTCAGAGGAGCCAGATCATATCCCCGGGCCACTGGCCGAATTCGGCCAAGAACCCATAGTAGTCATAGCGCAGCACTCCTGCGAGTGGGTCAAAGTGTAAAGCGCCGTTGTTGTAAGTTTCGATTCCCAGAAGAGGGTAGCGGCCGTGCGCACAGAAGTCTCCCGCATGACGAATAAAAATCTTTGATAAATGGGAGCGGCCTGATATTGAAAAGTATTGCTGAAATAAGTGTTGCCACGATCCAACCAGAAGACAGTCTGCCTACCTGGGTCAACGACAAAACGTGGAGAAGCCGCTGGAACGTGGAAGAAGCATTAACCGGAGGTGGTCAGGGCGATGTCTTCCGCGTCCGTAGATTTGCCGACGGAAAGATCGGCTTTCTGAAGGTGATCAAGGCCAAAACCGCTCCGGAACGCCGAGCTCGGTTTTTTCGCGAAGCAAGTGCGTACGATACCCTAGCGATTGAGGGCATCCCCAAGCTGGTTGAGAGCAATGCTCATCTACACTCGAGTCCCGATATAGTCCCTTTCATCGTGACCGAATTTATTGTCGGGAAAACTCTGAGGTCCTGGCGCGAGTCAATGGTGTCAGTGTCTGTGGATCAGGCAATTTTAATCACGGTGCGCATCCTCGATATTCTTCAGGCTTGTCATCGGCAGGGCTGTGTTCATCGCGACGTTAAGCCCGATAATATTATTGTTGAGCAAGGCGTAGCGACTAGCGTGTGGCTGCTCGATTTCGGGATAAGCCATCACAATCTTGCGGATGTCGACTTTCAGACCGAAGATTGGCAAGAAGTAGGCAATCGGTTTCTTCGACTTCCTGAGCTGTCAGCGGGAAGCCGGTCAAAACAAGATCCCAGGTCGGATGTGTCCTTTGCTGCAGGTATTTTCTTTTACCTGCTAACTGGAGAGCATCCCGACGTACTGGAAGACGAGGATGGCCGGATGCCTCATCAACGAAAAGGTGCCATGATGAAATTGCGGCAGGCCACATCGTCGCAGTTGGGACGGATATTGGCGCTGTTCGACGACGCTTTTACACCTCGAATTGCTGACCGGTTTGCTACTGTGCACGCGATGCGCGAACGGATGGACAGAATTATGCATGACCAAGAGCCAAATATGTCGCTTGATGCTGAGTTGGCTGCGCTGCGCGATGTGCTCGACACTTCAGTTAATCGACGTTTGATGGAGACCACAGCTAAATTGAACGACGTGCTTCAGCGGGTGCATACGGTGTTCAAAGGTGTGAGTCAATCGCTTGGAGGCACGCTTGGAGTCGGTCAGTCCGGCTGGAGCGTTACCAGTGAGCGTGGCCAGAACACCTTATTTTTGTCGCGTCACGGAACAGCGGACCCTGTCTTGTCAGTGACGCATGAGGTGGTCGCTGCGGGCGAAGAGCTGGTTCTGCGGATGTCTGGAGAGACCGTGTACCGTACCGATTTTGCGGAGCCCGTCTTTGGGGAAAAATTTACGATTGTGATTCGGACTTGGCTGACGGCTCGGCTGCGGGATGTGCTGACGAATCCTAATGCGCTGCCACCCGAAGCCGATCTATTCCGGGAAGTCCGTCCACAGGGATCGTTGTCGGCGGCAGCAAGCGAAGCTACTCGCCGCCGATGCGCGATCCTTGCCTTCGTATACGATCCAACGCAGCCGGAGAGAGGGAAGCTACATTGGGCGCTCAACTACTTTTTGGAAAACCGGCGTACCCGTGCACTCATGAACGAAACTTTTGTCACGGCGCTTGTTCCGTTGGCCGCGATCTCCTCGATTTCTCCAGTTCTGGATCAACAATCAATGGAGAGGTCGCGATGGGTGTTGTTGGACCATGATCTCCGCATTCTGGAGCAGCATGTCATACAGGCCAATCCAGAGACTGCGGAAACAGTAATTGGCGATCTGGCTGTCCGTTATCCGGGAACTCGAGACTGATGGAACATATAACCAACCAAGACCAGTGGTGCGTCCATGTTCAGCAGCGTCTAAACATCAGCACAACGCGCCCGCAATCAATTAGTTTTATAAGTCCCTTGGATCAAAGGCCAATACTACGTCGTACGACGCGTTGTATTCCGCATCAATTTCGTCGATCGCAGTCATCAAGTCTTCCCGGGGTATTTGTTCGCCATCGCTCCGTACGACTGTCTTAACCAGCTCTTTCTTTGTGGAGTAAACGGTAAATCCACCGTCTGCATTAAGTAATGGCTTGCCTATCACGATAGCGAAGACACCGATCCAGACGTTACCGACAGGAGTCGTGAGGAAATGCAGGCAGGCCCATTCTCTGCGTAGCTGAGCGAGCTGTTCGCTGGGTGGAATGTCTAGTTTGAATGAGAGGACATCCGTGTTTAATATCTTGTCCATTTCACCGAGACGTGTCGCAAAGTGCCATGCCTGATCGAGCGAGATGTGCACCGGGATCATTATCCTAAGCTTATCCAAAACGCGTATGCCACATTCGATAGCAGCCAGTTCCTCCTTCAGAGGAAAGCACATTCCAGGACTGGTCATGTTGAATGTCATCAGCACCTTAGTATCAACCAGGAATTCAACGCGGGTGCGCTGCCCTGCGGTAGAGAGCAATGACAAAAATTCTAGAAGGCGACTGAGTTCGCGGATTTCGATTTGGCGGGCATGCAAAGCCGCACTTGGAGCCGTTGCAAATGTCAACGGCTGCGAGAGATCAAATGGATTGAAGATAAGATCAAAAAAATCGCAGGCAAGCCGAGTTCTCCGGTAGTGCTCAGGAACGCTCCGATTGAATGGCGAAGAGTACATCTTGACCTGGAAAGCATGCGATGGGCCAAGCTTGTCAGTTCGGCACCGCAGGAGGCCTTGACAGGTCGGTTCTAGATGAGGCATTTCCAGTCTGACATTATGGTCATTCCGGTGAGGGAGGGCACTTTTCTTTCCAAAGCGCTTTTTGTAAGTGACTAGTTCAGCAATCTCAACCGAGTCACCTAATCCCAACGACATGTTTATTAACTTCGTCACATCTTCAGTGTTTTGCGAGGAGAACTCCACCACAGCGTGCCCGTCTTCAAACCCGACCATGCCCAGGTAATCGATCTTGCTGGCAACATAAGCGGCCATATCAGCGCCGATGTGATGCCGCATCGAATCAGCAAGTGCTTTGCCGCTTACCGCTGGGAGCATATGAGATTCGTCATAAGAGACCGTCAAGCGTTTTTTATGCAAGAGGTGACGTTCTTGTCGTTGCTCTTCATCGTGCACCCGACTCAATATTACTCGTATCAGGTCGTGATCTACATGCCGCACAAAAACGCGTTGTGCAGATTCTTTTCCATCAAACTCGATAAATACCAAGAACGCAGGCATAGGAGTAGTGGCCAACCTATGCAAGTTCGAAAGCTTAATCGAAAGTTTGCGGTTCTGATTGTCCGACGATTTGATTTGTACCTTGCAAGTGAAGGAAGACAGGTGAATACCCGACAATATGTCGTCCGGGTCACTCTCTCCGGCAAACTCCACTAGGAAGTCCCAGCCGTCCCGATCGATTTGCGATGGATTAGCAACCATCCCAGCGCTGGAGCTCCATAAACTAAAGAAACTCTCTCCCATCTTACCGAGATCCCGCATACTCCTCCTTTCATCTTAATCGACGCCCATACATTCTTGCTCAGTTCGAGAACTGAGTAGTACCACGATCAGCTCCCGAGCGTTTAGTGCTGCGGACGCGAGCATTTTGGGGCGCTGCTAGATCCAATTCTGATCCATAACTTTGACGCAGAACTACCAAAGAATCAATATCCAGGGTACTCCATTTCGGCCTCTGCTTCATCAAGGTCTCTAGCATTCCTGTCAGTGAGAAGGTGTCGGAACCCGATGAGAATGGGTAGACGCGACTTATAGGATCGAGCGGCGGAGATGGTAGTAATACCCATATGAGGCGAAACACTTTCCTATCGAGCTCTCGGTTGCGATCGGCCACAGTATGTACTCACTGTGTTGAGACCGGAAGATGGGCGGCACGGTCAGCTTGAATAGTGGTGTTCCCACCCCTATACTGCTGCTTCCTCGCTGGACGTAGCATGTCATCTGGCGCAAATTAAATTAGTCTGTGCTGAGACGATGTATTGGACGCTTAATTGTTTTACCCAGCAATCATTTCCGACGAATTTCACGAAAGCTACTACGGGCGCTTTGTCAGTATTAATGCGCTGCCTGAGAAAGCACAAAACCTTTTCTCCGTTGTGCGATCACACATTCCTTTAAAAGAATTTTCAAGTAGTTCGCCGTCGATGATTGAGCTGTTGGCCTATTGCGCGAACATGCCACTGCCTCAGTTTGTAAGGGCCCACACACTGATGCCATATCGTCGATGCGTCGCATCGCACAAGCCTGAGCTAATACACGGGGATGAGAATGACCGTGCAATGATTCGTTGCGCAAGCACTCGCCTGGCGAGACCCGGTGCTTATTTCTGTGTGGTGTGCGTTAATAAAGACATCAAGACGATAGGCATGAGTTACTGGCGCCGGTCACATCAGCTTCCTGGCATGTACGCGTGCCCCGAGCATGGGCAAGCTTTGCGTTATGTCGAGAAGAATAATGCGTTTCTCAGCCCACCGTCGACCTACGTTGACACCGCCTATCTGATCGATGACCAATGGGCGGTAGACAATCACGCGCATCCTGCCATACGCCGTTTTCTCAGCCTCTCTCAGACACTGGCCTCTGGTGAGCGTCCATTTGAAGTGAGAAAAATCAGACCTTTACTGATGCAGCAGGCCAAGGCGATTGGGCTACGCGGTTTTTCGGCGGCCGGAAATGGCCTTTTAAGTGATTTGATCGTCGAGACATTTCCCGCTCAGTGGCTGGAGACGATTTTCCCTGGCCTGCCATCCAAACCAGTTGGACACAAGATAGATCAAATTGATGGTGTTCTCTATCTCTCAACATGCTCGTCTTCAGTCGCCGCCTATATCCTGGCCTTCTGCGTATTATTTGATTCGCCGAAGGCCGCGATGGATGCGTTATCTGCTGAGAGTTTAGCTGAGCCGTCGTCGCGTCGTAGACAGGTGTCCGAGTCGTTATCGGAGACGTCCGTCGATCTAAAGTCCGAATATGTGCGTACGCGCGGAAACCATTTGCGAATTGCTCGGGAAAATGGATTGGAACTGCATACGGTCATCAACGGCCTGCGCGACAACGGTTTGCCCAATTTGACAACCAAAGGAAAAGATAAGAGTCGGTTGTTTGATGCGGTAGTTAACTTCTATTTGGGTGGACAAACGATGGCGGAAAGTGCGATAGTGGCCGGCGTCAAGCTGGAGGATCTTGAGCGAATTGTAAGGCACGCCGGCGCCGATTTAACTGCGATGCTAAAACGCATGGTTCGAATATCTGGCGCTACAAGAGCCGAGGCTCCACTAGGAAGCACTCGGCTGCCGCATTTAGTCCAATACCTACCAGATTAGACACGCCCGTCGCTAAGGCCCTGGCGCTTTTTTCCTATCCGTTCTGCCAAAACGTGACCCAGAATTCGTGATCGCCGCGCAGCATATCGGAGAATTGCCGAATTCTGGTGGTGTCACGCGAGCGGATAGCTTCAATGGCGGGTTTGAGTGGCGACAGTAGCGTATCGGATGCTTTACGAAAATCGGATTCCTTGAGCTGATCGTCTTTGCGATTGAGAGCAACCCGGTGTGCTGCGACCCAAAGCGCGATGATGATGCGCATGATCCCACCTGAGAGTTCAACTATCAGGGAGGCTGCGGCGTCGCTATACTCAAGTCGCTTTACGACATACTGATATCGCCAAAGCTCCTGCAAAAATCCGATATAAAAAACATCCTGCGGACTATCGATAGTTTTGAACAGATGATAGCCGCCGTTCACGATTCGCTGCGTAGTGGCAAAGCGCGAAGTCAGCGCAACAATGCCGTCCGGCGTTCCTGAAGATATTGTAGCAGTAGGTCCGTTCATGAAATTAAGATACCAGCGTAGGCATTGATCTTCCACTACGCGCAGCTCTGGCCTCTCTTCTTCCTTGGACTTTGCCCTTCGCTTGGCGACTGTGGGGAGCTTGAACAGGTTCTGAATCTCGTCGAAATGTACGACCGCAAGAAAGCTGCTACGCACAACTCTAGTCCACTCTTCCAGCATGGCCAGCCCTCGCATTCTGCTGCGTCCGCGGGAAAGCGTTTCGGTAAACCGATTGGTTCCGCATGCCAGGTCGGTTTCGTGCATAAGTGCGGCTGCAAAATCAACAGCAGTTCCCGATGAAGGGACCTGACAATACAGCCACACAAGCTGCTGCACCGGCCGGGAGGCATTGGGAAAGTTCTCGTGAATGACGGTCTGAGGTTGCGTGCTCAGGACGTTGAGCGAGCTTGATGTCTTACCAGTTCCAGAATCACCGCCAACTAATGTGGACAAGGCTGATGGACGTGGCCTGCAGCCAAGGTTATCGCGCCTTAAGTATACCCAGTTAGCGGCGACGCTTGGATTCTGAATACGAAGACTATCCATGACGAGGCCATCTACCGTATCGAACAGCCTTAGTTCTGTCGGAGACGGAATATGGAGTTCTCTCAAGGCCAGCAGATGAAGAAGGCGTATTTTTTTGGGTACCGATTCCATATCATCGCGCATAGGTGGGAGATACGTAAGCGCGGCCACCGCCTGCTCGCTTGAGAGTATTGGCCGCAGGCCATCTTCAAGGATGTTTGGGCCAAAGGGATATTTGAGATCATTAGGCATGTTGGTTTCCTTAAGTGCGCATCGCATCGAGCACAGCCTTGAGCATGCTCATGTGCGACGAGTCTTCGTCATCTATGCTCGGTTGTGAATTCGTACCAATCAGATTGGGCACTGGCGGCGCCGACGGCCTATTTCCGATCTGAGCTTCCAGCGCACGTGCTTCAGAAGGTGATGGCTTGGGTTCGTTATAGGCCGCAATAGCTTCCTTGGTCTTTGCTTTCGCTTGCTCATGTAGACTGACATTGGCGTGATGGAAGTGCATCTGTGTCGTCACCAGGTCGTGCTCAGCCTGCGCTGTGTCGAGTTTATTGAATTTGAAAGCGTCGCGAACTTCCTCATATGTATTGGTTGGCGCAGTATTGGCGTGATCAGATAGAGCCAGCTCAAGCAGGCCAGTACGAGCTATCGTGTTATCCGTCCAGATGCGGGACATGGAGCCAGGATAGTAGTGGCAAGGTACTTTCCAGCTACCGCAGTTACGTGCCAGCGCCGTCCATTGATCCTCTGAGATTGACTCGGATTTGTAGTCCAGATTTTCGAACTTGAGTCCATCTCGATTGATCGTCATATGCGCTGAAGGTAACAGCTCTTTAATCAGATTGGCCTCACTGAAGCTACGCTGAGTTCCAATTCCAACCGCGTGCCCCCAGCGCCACAATCCGGCCGGCGAAGGAACAGCGCCATCTGCGATCATTTCTGTGTCTAGCCTGTTTCTGCGATCGGCAGTGAGGTTGTATTCGCTACAGATGTTGTACATGTGCTGCACATATTCGCGAACCGTGTAAACAGCTTTGGTGGGATCGAACTTACGCAACTCCAGTTCTTTTCTGCGTGCGTCGATTGCCCCCTCTACCCAGAACTGATGGTCTTTGGTGATGCGGTGCAGCACTTCAACCATCCCTTTTAAGTCGGGACGATATGGGGGAGTTAAGCTGAGCCGAGGTATCAGCTTGAATGCTGTCTCCTTTGCTGCGAAGCTTTTGTATTCCCCGTTGTCGGCTAACACTACCGCAGGCATCGTTGGCAAGGGATTTAATGTCGCTTCTGCTTCAAATCCCCAGAGTTCACTAAATAGCTCTGGTCGGATAACGGCGTTGAACATCGCTACCTTGGCCATTTCCCAGCTAGGTCCACGTAGGCAGACGTAAAATCCCACGATCGCCGTCGACCATATGTCAACAAGCATGTAGACAATTGGACGACCAATGACCCACGCGCGATTGATACTGGAGCGCAGATAGATGTCACCGATGGATGAATCGATGCCCCAGGTGTGTCCTGGCCCCGGGCATCCTTCCCAACTGCGACCGGTCAGTGCGCGCAGGTTGCGCTTCCAGTGGCCTTTGGTGGTTTTTTGACGCAGCCGCTTCAGGCGAGGGATCTCGATTTCCAGCACACGACGTACCTGCTCCCGATTAGGGTACTCGCCTTTCCTCAGTTTAAAAGGCTTCAAATTACCGTTCTCGTCCTTGTAGGTTTTAGTAAAACCAAGGCGTAGAATCTCTTGATAGTGCTCTTTGAATTTCAGCTTTGGGCAAGGAATCTGGCTGTCCGCAAGCATGATTTTTCGGCGCCATTCAAGGTTCATTCCAGGTTGAACAGCGCCGATCACTTCTCCCACTTTTTTCGATAGACGCTCAAGTTCGGTTTTACGACCGGATTTGGCTCTTTTTCCTTTCTCACAATCACGCGTCGCACCAGGTTCACCGCAGCGGTCACGGCGAGGTCGCAGACTATCGACCGAGAAACCATATCTGCACAAGAGAGACCAGCACCGGTAGATAAGACTTGAGCTGACTTTATGTCTTTGTTTGGCTTCTGCTATGAGCGAAGTGACAGATCCTCTGTTGACAATAGCGCTGCGCAAAGCATCGAAGTCGAGGAAGTCGGCCATGACCGTTTTGCGTTTCTCGAATTTTTCTTGATCAGCCTTCGCGTCATTGAAATTTTCGCGTTCGATCTCAATAACCTGAAGCATGTGCAGATCAGCCATCTGATTCAGTACGGTCCCGTTGAACGCAAGGATCTCACCGCAAAGTGGCATAGGTGCTTTGCGGTTGAACTTTGGGCCAGATGCGCTTTTTGACCGGCCGCGTAACTCTGAGTCCGCCGACTTATCAAGTTGGACCATGAAGACCAAATTTTGGCGGATGTCATTCAGAATTACGCGAAAAATACCTTGCACCTCTTCACTGGATATCTTGACTGTCTGGTTGTGCATTAAAGACGCCATGACGATCTCCCGGAAACAATAGGATTACGCTCCCAAAACTGAGCCGGCGGGACCAGTACGACCGGTGCTGATGGACGCCAACTGCGACGAAGATCAAAATGGAGGCGACCGGTCCAAATGCCGCGCCAAAAAGTATCCTGGGCAATGCTCATCGCTCCGCACTGAGCGACGGCGCTGTTGAGAATCTGGGTTAGCGTCATTCGATTCAAGCTGTGTTTTTTCGTGACCATCCAGTCGAGCAATGAGGCATCGAAGCCATCACCCCATGCCCACCCGCTTGTGGCACGTAACCGTTCGCCAACAAGGGTGTCATAGACAGTCGGGGTGATGAAAAGCCAGGGTACGTCGCGTTCAACCCAATACTGGCGCTCCAGATTCAAGAGTTCCATGCTGCGGTTTTTTTCCGGGGTTAGCTCACATGGCTTTACGGACACTGCCAACAAACGCAGGTTGCCGGCTGCATCTTGCAGCGTCAGCAGAAGATCCGTGGTGAGAACCCAACTTGCCGTTTTCCCTCGGTGCCGAACCACTGGGTGCTTGATGCCTTGCCTTTCTGCTAGCTCGATCGTGCCCGGAAAAGGGCATGCCGGTACATCGACGCAATAGGCGGCAAGCTCATGCCGGCCTGCTTCAAGTTGGAGCGGCATCTGTTCCCGGATATCGATCACTTCAGGATGCATGGTTGAGAAGAGGAAGGAGATAAGTTCCTGGTCCGACAACAGGTCGTGCTGGCGCCCACGCCACTTCGGTAAATGAGAGCGCCCCATGCTTGAAGGATCACTTCGTCTTATCTGGTGCCAGGCAAGGAAGTGCTCGAATGTTCCAGTTCCGCGGCCTTCGTTTGCAAATTTCCACATCATATGTGGGGTGAAAAGCGGTGTATTGCGCATTTGATTTGTCCTTCGCTATCGTTGATTTGATACGGGCGCACGGGGGCAATCCTCGGAAGAGCTGGTGCTAGCCATCTCCGCGAACGAGGTAAAGCGAACCCACACCTGGTCGAAACAGGCGGCGCGATTTGTTGACAGGGGAAGTGGGAAGGACGATACTTGGTATGCAAATAGTTTAAGCAGTAACCAAGACCCGAGACTCTCACCTCTCGGGTTTTTTCTTTCCCATCTTAAAAAAAACGCTCACTCGGCTATGGCATGATTTATCTCCAGTTAGGTTGATGAATTTTCTGATGTGTTCAAGCGGAATTGCCGACGTTCCAACATTCGCATCGTTAGAACTGTAGTTCTCTATCGTTAGCTTTGAAGTCGTTGGAGCGGGTGGAGGCGAAACCGTTAAACGGCAGCACTCGATTGCTTTGTTTCGCCACAATTGCCCTCTAAAAAAACTTCGCGCATGAATGTGGCGGGATCACTTCAGAGTCCAACTGTAGTGGTTTAATGTACCCGGACACTGATTTAGGCGAGAATGCTCGCCATGGAGAGGTGTTTGATGAGCAAGCAGAGACGTACGTTTTCCCCGGAGTTCAAGCAGCATGCGGCATGCCTGGTGCTG
>NZ_JAHUWK010000017.1 GCF_019219065.1 Duganella sp. sic0402
GCGCTGGGCACCGAACAGGTAAAAGCACTGACCAGCGCCCAGTTCGGCGCGATCAACACCACCAACCTGGCCGCCCTGAGCACCAATCAGATCGTCGCCATTGGCACCAACCAGGCTGCTGCGATGAGCACCGCGCAGATCGCGGCGCTGAGCAGCAACCAGCTGAAAGCACTGGAAACCGAAGACTTCGCCGCGCTGAAAACCGCGACCGTTGCCGCACTGGGCAGCGATCAGGTCAAAGCACTGACCACCGAGCAACTGGCTTCGCTGACCACCGCGCAAGCCGCCGCGCTGACCAGCTCGCAAGTACTGGGCCTGAGCACCGAGCAGATCGCCCATCTGGAAACTGCCGACGTGGCCGCCCTGAAAACCTCGGTGATCGCCGCGCTGACCAGCAACCAGATCGGCGCGCTGACCACCGAAGACGTGGTCGCCCTGAAGAGCGCGCAGTTTGCCGCGATGAATTCGAACCAGCTGACCGGCCTGACCACCGAGCAGATCGTCGCGATGAACTCGACCCACTTCGGTGCGCTCAACTCGACCCAGTTCAACGCGCTGTCGACCAACAACATCGCCGCGATCGAGACCGCTGACATCGTTGGCCTGAAAACCAGCATCATTTCGTCGCTGAGCAGCGAGCAGTTCAAAGCGCTGGGCACCGAACAGGTAAAAGCACTGACCAGTGCCCAGTTCGGCGCGATCAACACCACCAACCTGGCCGCCCTGAGCACCAATCAGATCGTCGCCATTGGCACCAACCAGGCTGCTGCGATGACCACCGCGCAGATCGCGGCGCTGAGCAGCAACCAGCTGAAAGCACTGGAAACCGAAGATGTGGCCGCGCTGAAAACCTCGGCGGTTGCCGCCCTGACCAGCGACCAGGTCAAAGTGCTGACTACCGAACAGGTCGTGGCGCTGACCACCGCCCAGGCCGGTGCACTGACCACGCTGCAAATTGCTGCGCTGAGCACCAACAGCATCGCGGCGCTGGAAACCAATGACCTGCGCGCCATCCGTACGGCGGCAATCAATGGCCTGACCACCGAGCAACTGCGTGCGCTGGACAGCAACCAGGTTGCCGCGCTGACCACCGCGCAAGTGGCTGCGCTGAGCACCAACGTGCTGGCGAACGGTCTGACCACCGAGCAGGTCGTGGCGCTGGGTACCAACCAGTTCGCTGCCCTGAGCACCGTCCAGTTCGTCGCACTGTCGAGCAATTCGATCGCGGCGATTGAATCGGGCGAAATCAGCAGCCTGCGCACCGCCCAGATCGCTGCCCTGCGCACCGAGCAGGTCAAAGGCCTGAGCGCAGACCAGGTTGGCGTGCTGTCGACCGCACAGGTTGCCGCACTGAGCACCACCGTGCTGTCGGCTGGCCTGAGCACCGAGCAGACCGCCGCGCTGAAATCCAACCAGGTCGCTGCGCTGAGCAGCTCGCAAGCCGCCGCGCTGGCAACCGATACGCTGAAAGCACTGGCGACCGAGAGCCTGGCCGCACTGAAGACCGCGTCGGTCGCTGCACTGAGCAGCAACCAGGTCAAGGCGCTGACCACCGAGCAGGTGATTGGCCTGAGCACCGCGCAGTTTGCCGCGATCACCAGCACCCAGCTGTCGGCGCTGAGCACCGAGCAACTGGCGGCGATCGAAACCGCTGACCTGCGTGCACTGCGCACCTCCGCGATTGCCGCGCTGAGCAGCAATCAGCTGAGCAAGCTGACCACCGACCAGATCCACGCGCTGACCACCGCACAGGTTTGCTCGCTGACTTCGGCACAGGTTCCTGGCCTGACCACCGAACAGATCGCTGCGCTGCCATCGCCTCTGGGTACCCCACTGGTGCTGGACCTGAACGGCAACGGCATCCAGACGGTTGGCCTCGATGCAGGCGTCAACTTCGACCTGCTGGGCAACGGTAACAAGACCAATGTCGGCTGGGTTGCCGGCGGCGACGGTCTGCTGGTACTGGACCGCAACGGCGATGGCCTGATCAACGATGGTACTGAGCTGTTCGGCGCAGGCACCACGCTGGCCAACGGTCAGAAAGCCAAGACCGGCTACGAAGCACTGGCGGAACTGGATACCAACGGCGACGGCGTGATCGATGCCAAGGACCAGCAGTTCGGCAACCTGCGTGTGTGGGTGGACGCCAACGGCGACGGCATCAGCCAGGCCGATGAGCTGAAATCGCTGGCGGATCTGTCGATCACCAAGCTGAACCTGGACGCCAAGCAGGATGTGTCGCTGAACAATGGCAACATCGTCGGCATCACCTCCAGCTTCGAGACCGCCGACGGCGCAACGCATACCGCAGCGGACGTCTGGTTCCAGATGGGCAGCACCGCAGCGACCAGCCTGAGCAGCAATGTCAGCGGCCTGTCGTCGGCGCTGTCGAGCTTCGAAGCAGCCGCCTCGGCCAGCACCACGGCCAAGCTGGAAGTGCCAGGCAACGTCGCCAGCTCGGCGGCCAAACTGGCCAGCGCGATCGGCAGCTACGAGAACCAGCTGACCGCGACCAGCTACCAGGCCGCTAGCGACGAGTCGCTGCGCCTGAAAGCGCTGCAAGGCGGTGCGCAACAGGGCTTCCTGGCTGCCAAGTAAGCTTTAGCGCCAGCAACAACGGCGCATAAAACGGCAAGGCCTGCGGGCCTTGCCGTTTTTTTTTGATCGGCGGAACAGCAGGAGAAAGCTGCGTGTGTTTAGCAACAACAAATTGCCCTTGGCGGCAGTGGGCTGGGTTAGAATCGCAAGGCTGGATCAATAGTGCGCTAATGCAAGCTTTCCCCCAGCTTTCACGACTACAGGCCTATGCAAGATAAATTTCCTCATACCGCGATTCAGTGTCTGACTGCCATCGCCCAGCATCACGGTCTGCAAATCAATCCCGAGCGCCTGATCGATGAAAACGCGCTGCGTGCCGAAGAACCCAGCACCGGCGCGCTGCTGCGCATCGCCTCCGACATCGGCCTGAAGGCCAAGGCAGATACCATCGACTGGTCGCGCCTGATGGCGCAGGGCGGGGTGTTCCCGCTGATGGCGCGCCTGGCGGATGGCAATATGGTGATCGTGGTCGGGGTCAAGCCGGGCGAGAACGGCGCCGCCGACCAGGCGGCCGTACTCAATCCTGCGCTGGCCAACGCCACCGTGATGCTGGTGCCGCGCGCCGATTTCGAGCAGCGCTGGCGCGGCGACGTGGTGTTCATCAAGCGCGAGCACAAGTTTACCGATCCCAACCAGCCGTTCGGGCTGCGCTGGTTCATTCCCGAGATCCTCAAGCAGAAAGCGGCGTTCCGCGACATCTTCATCGCCGCGATCGCCATGCAGATGCTGGCGCTGGCGTCGCCGATCTTCTTCCAGCTGGTGATCGACAAAGTGCTGACCCACCAGAGCGTGACCACGCTGCAGGTGCTGTCGGTGGGCGTCATCATGGCGCTGGTGTTTGACGCCACCTTCGGCTTCCTGCGCCAGACGCTGACACTGGCTGCCTCCAACAAGATCGACATGCGGCTGACCCGGCGCGTGTTCGCCCACCTGCTGTCGCTGCCGATCGATTTCTTCGAGACCACCAGCGCCGGCGTGGTCACCCGTCACATGCAGCAGCTGGAGAAAATCCGCGGCTTCCTGACCGGGCGCATGTTCATGACCGTGCTGGACCTGATTTCGCTGCTGGTGTTCGTGCCGGTCCTGTTCAGCTATTCGTTCAAGCTGGCGATGATCGTGCTGCTGTTCGCCGGCATGATCGGCGCGGTGGTGATGGCCATGGTGCCGACCTTCCAGCGCCGCCTCAACGCGCTGTATGCGGCCGAAGGCCAGCGCCAGGGCATGCTGGTGGAAACCATCCACGGCATGCGCACCGTCAAGGCGCTGGCGATCGAGCCGTCGCAGCGGCGCATCTGGGACCAGCGCTCGGCCGAAGCGATCACCATGCACTTCCGGGTCGGCCAGATTTCGATTGCCGGCAATGCCGTCACCGACTTCCTCGGCAAGCTGATGCCGGTGATGCTGATCGTGGTCGGCGCCGCCGACGTGTTCGACAGCACGCTGTCGGTGGGTGCGCTGATCGCCTTCCAGATGCTGTCCAGCCGCGTCACCCAGCCGCTGATCTCGATCGTCGGCCTGGTCAACGAATACCAGGAAACCGCGCTGTCGGTGCGCATGCTGGGCGAGGTGATGAACCGCGCGCCGGAAGGCCGCCCCGGCGCCAACGGCCTGCGCCCGGTGCTGGAAGGCGAGATCAAGTTCGACAACGTGGTGTTCCGCTATCCGGGCGCGCAGAATATGGCGCTGAACAAGGCCAGCTTCACCATCGAGCAGGGCACGGTGGTGGGCATCGTCGGCCGCTCCGGTTCCGGCAAGACCACCCTGACCAAGCTGATCCAGGGCCTGTATCCGCTGCAGGAAGGCCTGGTGCGCTTTGACGGCATCGACGCGCGCGAGATCGAGCTGCCGCACCTGCGCCGCCAGATCGGCGTGGTCTTGCAGGAGAACTTCCTGTTCCGCGGCACGGTGCGCGACAACCTGTCGGTGACCCGTCCCGACGCGACCTTCGAGGAGCTGGTCGAGGCGGCGGTGGCGGCCGGTGCCGACGAATTCATCGAACGCCTGCCGCAAGGCTATGACACCATGCTGGAAGAGAACGCCGCCAACCTGTCCGGCGGCCAGAAGCAGCGGCTGTCGATTGCCCGTACGCTGGTGGCGCGGCCGCGCATCCTGATCCTCGACGAGGCCGCCTCGGCGCTGGATCCGGAGTCGGAAGCCATCTTTATCCGCAACCTGTCGAAGATTGCCGTCGGCCGCACGGTGGTGATGATTTCGCACCGCCTGTCGACGCTGGTCAACGCCGACAAAATCATGGTCATGCAACAAGGCTCCCTGGTGGACGCCGGCCGGCATGAAGAACTGCTTACCCGTAGCGACACTTATCAGCATTTATGGAACCAGCAAACAAGTCACCTCTGAGCTTCTTCAAGCGCAAGAAGGACGAAACCGAGATCGCGTTCCTGCCGGACGCCGACGCCATCGAGCGCGGCCCGCTGCCGCGCTTCGTGCGCCTGACGCTGCACCTGATGCTGCTGGTGTTTATCAGCTTCATCGTCTGGGCCAGTGTCTCGCCGCTGGACCAGATCGTGATCGGCCACGGGCGGCTGGTCAATCCGCTGCCGAACATCGTGGTGCAGCCGCTCGACACCGCGATCATCCAGAGCATCGAGGTGCGCACCGGCCAGGTGGTGCGCAAGGGCCAGGTGCTGGCCACGCTCGACCCGACGTTTACCGCCGCCGATGAAGCCCAGCTGCGCAACCGCCTGGCCTCGCTGGACACGCAGCGCGCCGGCCTGAGCGCCGAGTTGTCCGGTGCACCGGGCGCAACCGCGCAGCAGGGCAGCAGCGCCGACGCCCAGTTGCAGGCGCAGCTGTACAACGAACGCCGCGCCAACTTCGCGGCGCAGAAGAACAAGATGGACCAGAACATCGCGCGGCTGCGCGCCAGTCTGGAAACCAACCGCCACGACCAGGAAATCCTGGCCAAGCGGGTCAAGTCGCTGCGCGAGGTGGAAGCCATGCAGGAGCAGCTGGTGGCCGAGAACTTCGGCGCCAAGATGCAGCTGCTGGAAGCGCGCGACCGCCGCCTGGAAGTCGAGCGCGACATGGACATGCAGCGTAACAAGTCGATTGAGACGCGCAGCGAGCTGGCCGCAGCCGAATCCGAGCGCGCCGCCTTCGACAAGAGCTGGCGCCAGAAATCCATGGAAGACCTGCGCGATGCCAGCCGCGAGCGCGACGACCTCAACGAGCAGCTGGCCAAGGCCGACAAGCGCCACAAGCTGGTGCAATTGGTGGCGCCGGCCGACGGCGTGGTGCTGGAGATCGGCAAGCTGTCGGTCGGCTCGGTGGCGCGCGCGGCCGAGGCGCTGTTCACGCTGGTGCCGCTGGATGCAGAGCTGGAAGCGGAAGTGGAAATCGATTCGCTTGACATCGGCTATATCAAGACCGGCATGCCGGTGCACCTGAAAATCGATGCGTTCACCTTCATGAAACACGGCATGTTGGAGGGCAAGGTGCGCGTCATCAGCCGCGACTCCTTCAAGCGCGAGAACGCCGACAAGAACGGCGGCGGCATGGATACCTATTACCAGAGCCGCATCACCTACAGCGGCAAGCTGCGCAAGCTGCCGCCCGGCGCCCAGCTGCTGCCGGGCATGACCGTATCGGCCGAGGTCGTGGTGGGTCATCGCACCGTGATGTCCTACCTGATGTACCCATTGACGCGGGCGATGGACGAAGCCATCCGCGAACCTTAACCACTACAGGCTTTCCATGTTTACTGTCATCATCACCACCCACGACCGCCCGCTGCTGCTGAAGCGCACGCTGGCTTCGCTGATCGCCCAGACCTGCCAGGATTTCAAGGTGGTGGTGGTGTCCGATTCCGGCACCTATCTGCCGCCCTACGAAGAGCTGTCGCAGCTGAGCGGCCGTTTCGACTATGTGCTGCGCTGCAGTGGCGAAGCGGGCCCGGCGGCCAGCCGCAATATGGGCCTGGACATCGCCAGCGGCGAATACATCGTCTTCATCGACGATGACGACACTTTCGAGCCGGAGCACTTCGCGCGCTTCAAGCAGCGCCTGCTGGTGGACCGTCCGGAAATCCTGTTCTGCGACTTCCAGGTGCGCTTTGAAGACCGCGCGGTGTATCCGCCGACCTTCATCTCCAACCAGTCGATGTCGATCGCCGGCGCTACCTTTGACAGTATTTACGTGCGCAACACCATCCCCAACAGCTGCCTGGCCTACCGCGCCGATGTGGTGAAGGGCGTGCGCACCGACACCACCATGCGCATTTACGAGGATTGGGATTTCCTGCTGGCGGCCATGCATGGCCGTTCGCTGGTGCACCTGGCCACCGATACTGTGGTGATCCACAAGACCCCGGCCACCGCGCCGGAGAATATGCGCCGCGGCAATACCCGCGAGGACCTGACGCTACCGGTGATGCTGGAACTCTACCGCCGCCATGCGGCGCCCAACATGGAAACCCGGCTGGCGCGCCAGGCACTGCTGGCCAGCGCCGACATTCATTTCGACCTGTCGCACTTCTAAGCAGCCAAACTGGCGGCTCAGGCCTGGTGGAACAGCGCCAGGCCCTGTGCCAGCCCGACCTTGGGCGTCCAGCCTGGCACGCTGCGGTAGCTATGCCATGGCAGCATCACTTCGCGTTCGCGGTAGGGGCGGCCGCCCCAGTCGATGGCCAGCGGCTTGCCGCTGACCTGGGCATACAGCGCGGCAATCTCGCGCAGCGGCAGCGGCGCGCCGCTGGAGACGCCGTATTCTTCTATCGCTTCCGCCTGCGTGGCCAGCTGCTCGCTGGCCAGCAGGAAAGCCTCCAGCACATCGTCGATGTAGACCAAATCCACCTGCTGTTCGCCCGGCGACATGCTGAGCGACGTGCCTTCGTTGGCGATCCGCTTCAGCAGGTTCAGCACCTTGGGACGCGGATCGCCGGCGCCATAGGTGTCGAACAGTTTGAGCGTGACCACGCGCAGGCCGTGCACCTCCACGTAGTAGCGTAGCAGCGCGGTGAACGCGGCCTTGGTGGCGGCATACAGGCAGACCGGGTTGTAGGCCGCATCCTGATAGTGTTCCCACGAGGTGCCGGTGTTGACCAGCTGGCGCACGCCGCAGGCCGCCATGGCTTCCGCCAGCTGGGTCGAGAACAGCAGATTGGCCTGGATCAGCCGTTCCACATCCTGCGGCTGGTGGGCTGCCAGGAACAGCGAGGCCAGGTGGAACACCACGTCCGGCGCGGCGGCGCGCATGATGTCGATCAGTTGCAGCGTGCTGCCGTCATGCCGGTGCAGCTGCGCCGCCGGCGGCAGGCCGCCGGTGGACGAGCTGTCGCGCAGCAGCACATGCACTTCCCAGCCGTCGGCCAGCAGGCGGCGCGTCAGCGCGGCGCCGATGAAGCCGGAGGCGCCGGTGACCAGCGCGCGGCGCGCGCCGCTCATGCCGCCGCTCCGTGGTAGCTGAACGGGCTATCGAATTCGGCCAGCGCCGGGAAGGTCAGGTCGCGCGCCGAGATCACCGGCTGCTGTACTGGCCAGGGGATGCCGGCCGAATTCCACAGGATGCCGCCGTCATGCTGCGGCGCATAGGTGGTGGTGACCTTGTAGACCATCAGCGACAGCTCGCTGATCGAGCAGAAGCCGTGCGCCAGGCCGGCCGGCAGGTACAGCATGTGGCCGTTCTGCGCGCTCAGCTCCAGCGTGATGTGCTGGCCGTAAGTGGGCGAGCCGCGCCGCAGATCGACTGCCGCGTCCAGCACCGCGCCCTGCACGCAGTAGACCAGCTTGGCATGGTCGTGCGGCGGGGTCTGGAAATGCAGGCCGCGTATCACATTGCGCTGCGAGGTCGAATAGTATTCCTCGGCAAAATCGGTGGCCAGTCCATGCTGGCGGAAGATATCCTGGTGGAATACCTTGACGAAGCTGCCGCGCTCGTCGCGGCGGATGTCGGGAATGATCTGATAGCAGCCCGGCAGGGCGGTGGCGACGATTTTCATGGCGTGGTCGGGCGGGGATAAGCAGGGTTGAGCAGCACCAGCGGGCGCGCGATGACCTTGTCCGCCCCCCAGGCGGCAATGTAGCGCGACAGCAGGAAGGCTTGCAGGCGTTCGCAGCAAAAGGCCATGCTGCGGTCGGCGTAGCCGGGCCGGTGCACATAGTGGTGGCGGAAGTAGCGCGACATCACCAGTTCCAGGTCGCGCACGATCTCGACAAACCACTGCACCGGAATATACGCCACGGTGGGGGCGGTGATGAACGAGGGATTGGACAGGAAGTTGGCGGCGTCCAGGTCGCTGATCACGCCGCAGTCGATGGCGTCGCCGAAAAACATCAGCAAATCGCGTGCATTGCAGCCGGCCTGGTACTGCTGCACGATGGTACCGCCAAAGGTCACCGAGATCGGCACGATCGGGGTCTGTCCATCGCCGTAAAAATGCTCGGGCAGCACCTGCGCCAGCAGGTCCGGATGCGCATGGTAGTTAAAGCCTTGCAGCTCGCCGATCGGATGGGTCAGCGCGAAGCGGCGGTAATGGCAGAAGCCGACAAAGCCCTGGGCCTGCTCGGCAATCAGGCGGCGGCGGATTTCAAACAGCGCCAGGTATTCGCCCAGGTAGCGGTTGCGCGCCGCTTCCTCGGGCGACAGCAGCTGGCTCATCGCCAGGCCGGTTTCCGGCACATAGTCGCCGGAGCCGACCATGGTCATAAAGTCCGGCATCCGCCACGCGAAGGGGGCGTGGGCGATGCAGTAAAAGTGCGGCTTGTCGGTCATCACGCGGGGACAGCTTTGATCAGGTAATGGGAGGGCTGCGCCGCAGCGAGCAGCGTGTCGACGCTGACGCCGGCCGGCAAGATCTGCTGGCGCAGCGTGGCTTCGGTGGCGGCCGGCATCGGCCCAGGGATCAGCAGCGTGCCGCTGGCAACGCTGAAGCCGGCCTGGTGGAACAGCGACAGCATGTCGCTGACCGACCAGGCGTGGCGTGGCGGCACGGCCGGCGCATCCCAGTACAGCCGGTTGGCCACGCGGGCCACGATGCAGGCATCCACCGGAATCACCTTGCGCACCTGGCGCAGCACGCGCAGCGGGTCTTTCAGTTGCTCCAGCGTGGCGTCGAAGTACCAGCCGTCGGCCATCGCCAGTTGCCGGTAGAAATGGTCGCTGGCGGTGCTCAGGTCGGCCAGGTAGACGCGTTCGGCATACGCCTGCGCCGCCTGGGCGCCGGCCTGCTCGGCCTCGACCACCAGCAGCGAAGAAGCCGGGTACAGGCTGCGGTACTCGCGCGCTACGCCGCCGTCGGTGGCGCCGGCCTGCACCAGCAGGCGGGCATTCGGCGGCAGCGTG
Organism: Duganella sp. sic0402; assembly: GCF_019219065.1. Taxonomy (GTDB): domain Bacteria; phylum Pseudomonadota; class Gammaproteobacteria; order Burkholderiales; family Burkholderiaceae_D; genus Rugamonas. Next base: position 9,898 of record NZ_JAHUWK010000017.1, read on the forward strand.
TCGCGCAGCGGCTGGATATAGGCCAAGGCCGAGGCCGAGGCGGAGGCGGCCGGCTGCGTCATCTTAGAAATTGACGCCGAAGAAGGCTTCCAGTTTCTCCACCGCGAAGTCCAGCATCTCGCGGCTCAGGCCCGGATAGACGCCGATCCAGAAGGTGTCGTTCATCACCCGGTCGGTGTTGGTCAGTTCGCCCGAGATGCGGTAGTTGCGGCCCTGCATATACGGCTGGCGCACCAGGTTGCCGGCGAACAGCAGACGGGTACCGATCTTGTGCTGGTCCAGATAGGTCAGCAGGTCGACCCGGGCGATATTCGCTTCCGGCTTCAAGGTCATCGGGAAACCGAACCACGACGGGTCGGAGTTCTCGGTGGCTTCCGGCAGAATCAGGAATTCCTCGCACGATTTCAGGCGGTCTTTCAGGTAGGCGAAGTTGTCCTTGCGTGACTGGATGAAGCCGGCCGCGCGGTCGATCTGCGCCAGGCCGCAGGCGGCCTGCATGTCGGTGATTTTCAGGTTGTAGCCGAGGTGGCTGTAGGTGTATTTGTGGTCGTAGCCGGGCGGCAGCGTGCCGAAGCACTGGCAGAAGCGCTTGCCGCAGGTATTGTCCTTGCCTGGCGGGCAGTAGCAGTCGCGGCCCCAGTCGCGGAACGATTCGGCGATGGCTTTCAGTTCCGGATTGTTGGTGAACACCGCGCCGCCTTCACCCATGGTGATGTGGTGGGCCGGGTAGAACGACATGGTGCCGATGTCGCCGAAGGTGCCGACCATCTTGCCGTTGTAGGTCGAGCCGAGCGCGTCGCAGCAGTCTTCGATCAGCCACAGATTGTATTTCTTGCAGAGCGCGGTGATCACGTCCAGGTTGTACGGATTGCCCAGCGTGTGGGCCAGCATGATGGCCTTGGTTTTTGGCGAGATCGCCGCTTCCAGCTGCGTCACATCGATGTTGTAGGTGCCCAGCTCGACGTCGACAAACACCGGGATCGCACCGAACTGGATGATCGGGTTGACGGTGGTCGGGAAGCCGGCCGCCACGCCGATCACTTCGTCGCCCTGCTGGATGGCGCGCGGCCCCAGCTTCGGCGAGGTCAGCGCGCTGAAGGCGACCAGGTTGGCCGAGGAGCCGGAGTTGACGGTGATCAGGAAGTCCACGCCGATCAGCTTGGCCAGTTTGGCCTCGAACTGGTCGTTGAAGCGGCCGGTGGTCAGCCAGGCGTCCAGCGAGGCTTCCACCATCAGTTCCATTTCCGGCGCGCCGACCACCTTGCCGGCCGGCGGGATCACGGTCACGCCAGGCTCGAACGGTTTCGGGACGCTGGCCAGCGCGCCGTATTCGGCCACCAGCTTGATAATCTGTTCGCGCAGTTGTTCTTTGGTTTGTACTTCACTCATGGTTGCTACCTTAGGTGGTGCCGAGGGGGGCGGTGTTTTGATAGGTGTCGATTTGCGCCAGCGTCAGCGCGCGCATGTCGGCGCCGGCCAGCTGGGCCTGGTGCCAGGCGACGATCATGTCGATGGTGTGGCCGAGGTGCCAGCGCGGCTGCCATTGCAGGCGCGCGCGCGCCTTGGAACAGTCCAGCTTGAGGTAATGCGCTTCGTGCGGCTGCGGCGCCTGGTCGAGTTCCCAGGCGGCGCCTTCGCCCCAGCGCTGGCACAGGTGTTCGATGATCCATTCGACCGGGCGGGCGTCGAGGTCGTGCGGGCCGAAATTGAAGCCCTCGGCAAACGCCGGGCCGTGCTGGTACAGGTGTTCGGCCAGCGTCAGATAGCCGGACAGCGGCTCCAGCACATGCTGCCATGGGCGGATCGCGTGCGGGCTGCGGATGCGCACCGGCGTGCCGGCGGCGATCGCGCGCAGCATGTCGGGAATCAGCCGGTCCTGCGCCCAGTCACCGCCGCCGATGACGTTGCCGGCGCGGCCCGAAGCCAGCGCCACGCCGTGCTCGGCGTATTTTTCCGGATTGAAGAAGGAGGAGCGGTAGCCGGCCGTGACCAGTTCGGCGCAGGCCTTGCTGTTGCTGTACGGGTCGTAGCCGCCGAAGGCTTCGTTCTCGCGGTAGCCCCAGGCCCATTCCTTGTTTTCGTAGCACTTGTCGCTGGTGACGTTGACCACTGCCTTGACGCCGGGCGTGTTGCGTACCGCTTCAAAGAAGTTGACCAGCCCCATGACGTTGGTGGCGTAGGTTTCCACCGGGTTGGCGTAGGAATAGCGCACCAGCGCCTGCGCCGCCATGTGGATGACGATTTCCGGTTGGGCGGCCTGCATGGCGGCCTGCAAGGCGGCGGCGTCGCGGATGTCGCCGATGACCGAGGTCATGCCGCTGCCAACCTGGGCCGCATCAAACAGGCTAGGCTGGCTGGGCGCTTCCAGCGCGTAGCCGGTGACCTGCGCGCCCAGCTGTTGCAGCCACAGGCTCAGCCAGCTGCCCTTGAAGCCGGTATGGCCGGTCAGAAAGACGCGCTTGCCGCGCCAGAACGCCGGGTTCATGGCCATTGCTTCCACGGCGCCTTGCCGCTGTCCCAGAGTTCTTCCAGGTGGATCTTGTCGCGCAAGGTGTCCATCGGCTGCCAGAAGCCGTGGTGGAAGAAGGCGTCCATCTGGTTGTCCAGGGCCAGCGTTTCCATCGGCTCTTTTTCCCAGATGGTGGCGTCGTTCTCGATGTAGTCGATGACTTTGGGCGACAGCACGAAATAGCCGCCGTTGATCCAGGCGCCGTCGCCGCGCGGTTTCTCCTTGAAGCTGACGATGCGCTGGCCGTCGATGTCGATTGCGCCGAAGCGGCCCGGCGGCAGCACTGCCGACATGGTGGCCAGCTTGCCGTGCGCCTTGTGGAAGGCGATCGAGGCGCCGATGTCGATGTCGGCCACGCCGTCGCCGTAGGTGAAGCAGAACGCTTCCTCATCCTTCAGGTGTTCGCGCACGCGCTTCAGGCGGCCGCCGGTCATGCTGTCGGCGCCGGTGTCGATCAGGGTCACGCGCCACGGCTCGGCATGGCGTTCGTGCACTTCCATGCTGTTGGCCTGCAGGTCGAAGGTCACGTCCGAGGTGTGCAGGAAGTAGTTGGCGAAGAATTCCTTGATGATGTAGCCGCGGTAGCCGCAGCAGATGACGAAATCATTGATGCCGTGCGCGGAATAACTCTTCATGATGTGCCACAGAATCGGCTTGCCGCCGATCTCGACCATCGGTTTCGGCTTGACGGTGGTTTCCTCGCTGAGCCGCGTGCCCAGGCCGCCTGCCAAAATCACTGCTTTCATGCTGTCTCCGGATTGATGGGGATGAGTGCTCGCAGACTGCATTGTCAGCCATTGCCGAGGTATTTTAAACGAAAAGAACAGGGTATTTGGCCCCTGAAATTGCTCAGGATGCGGCAAGCAGCATGTGATAACCCTGGCGCAGCGCCTGTTGCAGGTCTTCGGCCAGTTGCGGATCGCCTGCCGCCAGCTGGCTGTGGTGTTGCTGCACCAGCGCCCCCAGTGCCGCCAGGCGCGCCGCCAGCAGGGTCTTGAACTGTGCGCTGTCGGTCAGGAAATGCTGGCGGGTGTGGGCCTCATACAACAGATACAGGCGTTCCAGCACTGGCGCCAGCAGTTCCGCCGGCTGGCGGGCAGCAGCAGGGGCCGATGGTGCCGATGGCCCCTGTGTGTAGCTCGACAGCGGATCCGGCAGGTAGGCGCATTCACGGTCGGCCAGCGCCGCCAGCGCGGTGGCCACGCCGGACAGGTGGCGGTAGCGCCGCCCCTGGTAATGGCCGAAGCTGGCCCCCAGCTGTGAGCGCCGCAGCAGCAGGCTGGCAGGCTGGCACAGCAGGTCGCCGGCGCCGCGCTCGTTGGACAGCAGCAGCGCCGCCAGCGAGGCGCCGCCGACGGCGGCTTCGGCCGGCAGCAGCGGCATGCCGGGCAGCGGCTGGCCGTGTTCATCGAGCGGCTGACGCCAGCTGGCCACCAGGCCGATGCCGGGGTAGGTCTGGTAAAAGTGCATCATCCTGCCGATTTTGTCGGCGCGCAGCAGCTCGCCTGGCGGCGCGACCGCGATGTACTCGCCCAGGGCCAGCGTCAGGCAGTGGTCGAGATTGTCCGCGGCGCTCAGTTCTGGCGCGCGGCTGTAGCGCAGGCGTGGATGGGCGCGCAGCAGTCCGGCCAGCTTGCGGCGGCGCCGCGTACTGGCGCCGCTGTCGCTGACGATGATTTCGCAGCGGCCATAGTGCTGGTCGAGCGCGCTGCGGACCGTGCGTTCCAGCTGGCCGGCGTCGTCGGAGTCGCCGGTCGGGATCAGGATGCTGACCAGCGGCAGTTCGCTATCCTGCTGCCGGGTCGCGCCGTCGCGCTGCAAGGCGCCGCGCGCCACCTGCAGGTAGAGCTGCTCCAGCGCGCGTACCAGCCTGGGCGTGTCGAACAGCGGCGCCTGGCTGCGGTTTTTGACCAGCCGGCGGCGCAGGCGGCCCAGCGGTTCCGGCTTGCCGGCCAGGCGCACTGCCGTGTTTTCATAGCTGCGCGCGGTGTGCGTCACCAGTTCCGGCAAGCCGGCTGCGTGCAGCAGACTGCCGCCCAGCCTGGCCGCGTAGCTGTGGCCGGCCTGGGTCAGCAACGGCACGCCGGCCCACAGCGCGTCGGCGGCTGCCACGCCGCCGCTGAACGGTAGCGTGTCCAGGCACAGGTCGGCCAGTGGCAGCCGTGCCAGGTGCTCAGCCGGTGGCACGCGCCGCGCAAACACCAGGCGTTCGCTGGACACGCCGTGGCGCAGCGCGGCCACGCGCAGATTGTCGCGCAGCGCCTCGCTGTCAGCCCTCAGCCACAGCACGCTGTCCGGCACACGCGTGAGGATGCGCATCCAGGCCGCAAACTGCGCCGGCGCCAGCTTGCGGCTGCTGTGCAAGCTGCAAAACACAAAGCCCTGTTCTGGCAGGCCGCAGCTGGCGCGGGTTGGCGCAGTGCCAGCCGGATGCGGCGGCGGCTGGCGGTCGTGGATCTGCACGCAGCCGGGCAGGTAGAGCGGCTGTTCGGTGAAGCTGGCGCGCAGACCCGGCGGCAGTACGAAAGCATCGGCCAGAATGTAGTCGAGCGCCGGCATGGCGCTGCTGCCCGGATGGCCGAGCCAGCCGATCTGCACCGGCGCCGGCCGCTGCGCCAGGATGCCGGGGCGGCCGCCGGCGCCCAGGCCGTGCAGGTCGACCAGGATGTCGATCTCATGGGCGCGGATGGTCTGCGCGGCTTGCAGGTCGCTCATCACGGTCAGCCGGATGTGGTGGTCCAGCCGCGGCGCGACGCGGGCGCGCAGGCCGCTGCGGTCTTCCTCGCTCCAGCTGAAGCCGTAGATTTCAAACTGATCGCGCTGGTGCAGGCCGTACAGCTCGGCCGTCAGGCGCGCCGCATGGCTGCTGAAGTCGGATGACAGGTAGCCGATGCGCAGCTTGCGGTGCTGGTAGCCTTGCGGGTCGGCCAGCGGTGCCGGGGCCGGCGCCAGGTTGACCGGGTGGCGGCTGGCGGCCGCCAGCTGGGCGGCCGGATCGTCGCTGAGGCACAGCATGGCGGCGGCCGAGGCGCTGCGGCCGAGCTCGGCTTCGGCCAGGCCCGGCAACGGCGCGCACACCGGCCACGCGCATTGCTGCTGGCGCAGGCTGATCCACTGGGCCGTCACCTCCGGCTGCTGCGGGTCCAGCAGCAGGCTGCGCGCGCAGGCGTCCTCTGCTTCCGGATAGTGCTGGCGCAGCGCCGCCACGCGCGCCACGCTGTTCAGCGCCTGGATCTGCTGCGGCCGGCTGGCGGGATGGTCGGGGTCGATCTGCGCCAGCGCCGCGCGCCAGGTGGCCAGCGCCGCCTCGTGCTGGCGCAGCTGTTCCTGCAGGGTGCCCAGCGTCATGCGGGCGTCGATGAAATCGGGCTTGATCGCCAGCGCGGCGCGCAGCGACTGTTCGGCCTCCCGCTGCTCGTCGGCCTGGATTTGCAGCACGCCCAGGTTGTACCAGGCGGCAAACAGCAGCGGCGATTCGGTACAGCGCAACCACAGGTGATAGAGTTCGGCGGCGCGCCCGGCCTGGCCGGCATGGCCCATCAGTCCAGCCAGGCCGATCAGTTGCATGATGGGCAAAGTTCCGCGTTTCGCCAGTACAAAAGCCAGCCTGGCTGCTTGCGTCAATTCATTGGCGGCAAGGGCCCGGTTCAGTTCCTGCAGTTGCGATTCATCGCTGGGTTGGCTGGAGCTCATGCTGGTATTGTCGGCTGAATCCGTCTAGGATTCAATCTTCAGAGCACAAAGTCCCCAAAATTATGCTGGTTAAAAATATCATGAGCCGCAACGTGGTCACGGTCGGCCTCGACGACACCTTGGCGCTGGTCAAGGAAATTTTTGACCACAGCAAGTTTCACCACCTGCTGGCGCTGGAAAACGGCGAGTTGCTGGGCGTGATCTCGGACCGCGACCTGTTCAAGGCGCTCAGTCCGAACATCGGCACCAGCACCGAGTCCTACAAGGACACGGCCACGCTGAACAAGCGGGTGCACCAGATCATGTCGCGCAAGCCGAAGTGCCTGCGCGAGGACGCGACGGTGGATGCGGCGATCGACATGTTCACCGAACATGCGATCTCCTGCATCCCCATCCTCAGCCAGGACGACCGCCTGGTCGGCATCCTCAGCTGGCGCGACATCCTGCGCAGCCTGCACAGCCGCCACTCGGACGAGGAGTCCTGACGCAGCAACTACTTAGTGGCCTTCGGCGGCGTTGAACATGGTTTTGGCGTAGATCAGGCCCAGGCCGTAGCCGCCGCCGTTGGCGATCGCGGTGGCGACGGTTTGGTCGTAAGTTTCGCCACGGGCCCAGTCGCGTTGCAGTTCCAGCAGGTATTGCAGCGAGGTGATCGGGCGGGCGCCGGCCTGGATCATGCGTGCGACGGCGCGTTCATGCGCTTCGTCCGAGATGTCGCCGCTGGCGTCGGTGATTACGTAGACTTCAAAGCCCTGGTCCAGTGCCGACAGCGCCGGGCCGACGATGCATACCGAGGTCCACAGGCCAGCCAGCACGATTTTGTCCTTGCCGATGGCGTTGACGCGGTCGGCGATGCGCGGGTCTTCCCAGGTATTCATGCTGCTGCGGTCGATCGGCGCCTGATTCGGGAACACGTCCTTGATTTCGTTGAAGATCGGGCCGGAGAAGGATTTTTCCGCCACCGTGGTGAGGATGGCCGGCACCTGGAATTCCTTGGCCGCCTTGGCCACCAGCGCGACGTTGTTGCGCAGCTGGACTGGGTCGATCGACTTGGTGGCGAATGCCATCTGCGACTGGTGATCGATCATGATCAGGGCGTGGTTGACTGGGTTCAGCAAGCTGTTGCCTGCTTGGGCGATAGCGGTCGGCATATTATATTCTCCTAAGATATTCAAAATTTTCGATGTGGTCAAACATGATGTTTGGCGCCGTGTTCTGCGCTGATGAATGCCATTATGCGGGGCACGCAGATAAACAAAAAGCGGAAAAATTTCCGCTTTATTATCGAAATTTTCGAATATTGAGCAGGGTCACGCCTGGCCGGAAAGCGGGGAAGGGGGAATATCCCAGCCTGCCGTCACCTCGACCGGATAGCCGCGGCGGAAGTGGCTGGTCCACGGATAGGCCGGGCGGTCGCTGCCGTCCTTCAGCTTGATCTTGCTGGTGTCGCAGATGTATTTGGCGGGGCTGCCGCCGGCCACGGTGTCCGGCGCCACGTCGCGCCCGACCATGCTGTGCGCCGCCACCAGCGCGCCACGCCCGACCTTGACGCCGGGCAGCACCACGCTCATGGTGGCCACCGCTGCATAGTCGCCGATCTCGCAGCCCAGCAGCACCGAGCTGGGCGGGTGCGGATCGTTGGTCAGCACCACGTACGGGAAGATCCAGACGAAGTTGCCGACCTTGGACATCTTGCCGATGTGGACATTCGAATGGAAACGCACATAGTCGCCGATCTGGCAGTCGCCCTGGATATCGCTCAGCGTGCCCAGCTGGAAGTTGGCGCCGGCCGTGGTTTTCTCGCGCACGGTGACGCGGTGGCCGGTGATGAACTTGTCGCCGAAGGTCGAGCCGGCGTACAGGATGGCGTGCGAGCGGATGGTCGAGTTGGCGCCGATGATCAGCGGCAGGCCTTCCGCCAGCGGGCTCGGATAGCCGATCTCGCAGAAGCCGTCGATGCTGGTGTTGTCGCCGATCTGCACGTCGTCATGGACGATGGTGAACGGGCCGATGCTGACATTGGCGCCTAGCCTGGCCTTCGGCGATACCGATGCGCTGGGATGTATCATGCGTCTCCTCCGTAGTGGTTTTTTATGTGCTTATTTGTGTGCTGGCCTATGCATTGAGCGCCTTGCGCACGGCGGCGCACACTTCCAGCGCCTGCGCCTCGCTCATGGTCGGCCCGATCGGCAGACTCAGCACCTCGCGGTGGATCGCCTCGGCCAGCGGAAAGTCGCCTTCCTTGTAGCCCTGGTCGGCGTAGGCCGGCTGCAGGTGCGGCGGCACCGGATAGTGGACGATGGTGCCAACGCCCTGTTCGGCCAGCGCCTTGGCCAGCACGTCGCGCTGCGGGTGGCGCACCACGTACAAATGCCAGACCGGCTCGGCCCAGGATGGAATCTCTGGCAGCACCAGGCCGGCGATGCCGGCCAGTTCCTGCTGGTAGATGGCGGCGATGGCGCGGCGGCGCTGGTTGTCGCCGTCCAGCGCCGGCAGCTTGACCGCCAGCAGTGCCGCCTGCAGCTCGTCCAGGCGCGAGTTATAGCCCGGCACCTGGTTGTAGTATTTGATCTTGGAACCGTAGTTGCGGTAGGTGCGGATGCGTTCGGCCAGCGCGTCGTCGCTGGTGGTGACGGCGCCGCCGTCGCCCAGCGCGCCCAGGTTCTTGCCCGGATAGAAGCTGAAGGCGGCAGCGTCGCCCAGCTGGCCGACCACGCCGCCATGGTAGCGCGCGCCATGCGCCTGCGCCGCATCCTCGATCAGCTTCAGGCCGCGGCGGCGGGCGATGTCCTGCAGCGGCGCCATGTCGGCTGGCTGGCCGTACAGGTGCACCGCGAGGATGGCCTTGGTGTTGGCGCCGATGGCCGCTTCCACCCGCGCCGGATCGAGGTTGTAGGTGCCTTCCAGCGGCTCCACCGGCACCGGTCGCGCGCCGCAGTGGCTGACCGCCAGCCAGGTGGCGATGAAGGTGTTGGATGGCACGATCACCTCGTCGCCGGGACCGATGCCGTAGCCTTTCAGGATCAGGAAAATGGCGTCCAGGCCGTTGGCCACGCCGATGCCGTGGGCGCTGCCGCAGTATTCGGCAAAGCTGGCTTCAAAGGCAGCGGTTTCAGCGCCGAGGACATACCAGCCGGAGTTCAGCACGCGCTTGAACGCGGCTTCCAGGCCGGCGGCGTGCACCTGATTGATGGCTTTCAGGTCGAGGAAGGGGACGCTCATGCAATGCTCACTTGATGATGTGTTGGTGTGTTGCAGCCACGAATTCGTCGTAGTCGTGGTAGTAGTCTTTGGGGTCGTACAGGGTCGAGGCCAGCACCAGGCAGACGCCGCCGGACGAGAAGTTCTCGACTTCGCGCCACATCATGCCCGGCACGTACAAGCCGTAGTAGGAACGGTTGAGGTGGATTTTCTTGCGCTGGTAGCCGTCGTCGACCACCACGTCGAAACTGCCGGACATGGCGATGAATAGCTGCTGCAGCTCGATGTGGCCGTGGCCGGCGCGCGAGGAGCCGCCCGGCACGTCATACAGGTAGTACACCCGCTTGATGTCGAACGGCACGTGGATGCCGCCTTCGATCACCGACAGGTTGCCGCGCGGATCGTGGTGCTTGGGCAGGTCGATGATGCGGCATTGGTCCATCATGGCGCTGCACCTGCCGCACCTGCCGCATCGGCTGCCGCCAGATGCTGGTGCATGCGCTCGCACGACTGGCCGACCATCGGGAACACCCGGTGCAGGCGGGCGGTCATATCGTCCACCATCGGCACCAGCGCGCGCAGTTCGTTAATGTTCAGCACGCCGGCGATCTGCGACTCGATCGCCAGGTCGATATAGTCGGAGAAGCAGTAGCCGAAATTCGGATTGACCTTGGGATTGGAGTTCGATTCCAGCCGCTGGTCGTGCCGGAAGTAGCTCAGTTCCTCGTCGATGTAGAACATATGGCCGTCGCCGGCCAGGTTGATGTAGGCGGCGACGTCGGCCAGGCCTTTGCTGCAATCATGGCCGCCGTAGTGGAACAGCCGCAGCGGGCCGACTTCCCACAGGCGCTCGCGGCGCAGCATGATCGAGCTGAATTCGCCGATGAAGTTGCGCATGCCCAGCATCATCGAGCGCTGCATTTCGCGTCCCGGCAGCGAGCCGCTGACCTGGTAAGGGCGGCGGGTCTCGGTGCGCTCGTTCTGCACATTGATCACCTCGGAGGCGGAAAACACCAGCTGCACTTCCGGCGCCATGTGCATGGTGGCGACCATGCGCTCGACGCAGAACGGGTGCAGGATGTCGTCGTCGAACAGCGGCTTGATCAGGTCGCCCTTGGCCGAGTACAGCGAACTGAGCACGTTCTGGTTCCGCACGGCCGGGTTGCGCTGGTAGATCACCTGCGGGAAACGCGCGCAGATCTGCTTGATCTCTTCGGTCGGGCAATTGTCGCTGACCATGATTTCAATGTGCGGATAGGTCTGGCCGATGGCCGAGCGCAGGCATTGTTCAAAGTGGCCCGCCTTGTAGGACGGGATCACGATACTGACTAAAGGCAAACTCATGAGGGGTTCCTTTGTTTCAGACGGCGACCGCGGCAATGATGTATTGCCATGGCAGCGCGTCTTCCACTGCCGCTACCGGGTCGATGCCGCTGGCGCCGGCCATCATGCGGATGGCGGGCAGGTATTTTTCACGCGAGGGTTCATCGATGATGCGGGCGCTGCCGCCGCTCACCTGGAAGCCCGACTGCTGCAGCATTTCCAGCATCACGCCACGGGTGAACAGGCGCTTGCGGTGCTTTTCGATGCCGGTGTCGCCGTAGCGCATATCGCCGGCGTTCAGGCGCGCCTGCATGCCCCAGTGCTGGAAGTTGCGCACCGCCAGCACGATCCGGCCGCCGGGGGCGATGCTGGTGCGGATCTTTTGCAGCAGCGTCCATGGATCGTCGCAGCGCTCCAGCGCCTCATCCAGCACCCAGCAGTCGGCCTTGCGCACATGGTCCCACAGCTCGGCGCCGGCATGCTCGATGTCCTCGTTGAACACGAAATCGCAATGCGGGCGCGCCGCCTGGGCTGGCGCCGGCGATGCTTCAATACCGGTGTAGTTGCAGACCGCGTTGCGCTGGCGATAGGCCTTGGCGAAGGCGCCGTCGCCGCAGCCGATTTCGACGATCTTGCGCGCTTCCAGCGGCACGAATTGCAGCAGATCCTGGTTGTAGGTGTTGGTCGCGCTTGGCAGGTCGTAGTGGTAGCCGCCGGTGCGCAGCACCGTGCCCTGCCAGTCGTGCTTGATGAAATGGCGCTTCGGCTGGCGGGCGAAGTCTTCGCGCACCCAGTCGAGCGAGCCGATCAGGTCGCGCGCGCCGGCCGCGTGCAGCGCCACCATGGTCGGGATCAGCGGTGCGCCGTGCTTGATCGGCAGCGGCCACTGGCGCATCACTTCGATATTGGTCAGCATGCAGGCCGGGTGCAGATACGGGATAGGGCCGTCGGGACGGTCGTAGCCCTGATCGGTGACCGGCTGGATGCTGCCGACGCCGTACATGCCGGGACGCAGCGCGGCGTGCAGCGACTCCAGGAAGCCGGCGCGCAGGATCTCCACATCGGAATCGAGGAACAGCACTTCGCCGGACAGGCCCAGGTGGTTGATCGCCCACGCCATGCCGGGGCCGTGGTGGATGTTGTAGCCGAACGGAATGAACTCGACATTGTCATGGCCGGCGGCGATGGCGCGGATCTGCTCGGCCACGTCCGGGTTGGAGCCGTCAATGACGTACACGCGGTTGGTGTAGAACTGGCGCAGCGTGCGCAGCAGTGCTTCGATCAGGTCGGGCGCGTTGTACGACACCGTGACCACCGGGATCTGGTCGATGCGCACCGGCGCGGCCGGCGCCAGCTGGTCCTCGGCCGGATGTACCGCGTGGGTCGGCGTCGGCAGCCGTGGCGCGGCTGGTTTGGCCACTTGTTGCAGCAGCTGTTCCAGGTTGCGCACGAAGCGCGGGCTGTCGAACAGCGCGCAGCTCAGGCGGTTGGCCTGCAGCTGGCGCTTCATGGCGGCGATCTGCGCCGGCGCGTTGGCCAGCGCCACGGCTTTTTCCTCGTAGTCGGCAAAGTTGTAGGTGATCAGCTGCGGCAGTTCGACCGCGCGCAGCAGGCTGCCGGCCATGCGCGACGAGAAGGTGCGGCCGGCGCAGGTCAGCAGCGGCAGGCCGGCCCACAGCGCATCGCTGGCGGTGGTGCCGGCGTTGAATGGGTAGGTGTCGAGGAACAGGTCGGCCAGCTGGTAGCGCGCCAGGTATTCGGCCGGGGTGGCGCGGGTATTGAAGATCAGGCGCTGGCGGGCGATGCCGGCCTGTTCGGCCTGGCGGCACAGGTTCTCGCGCACTTCCGGATAATCGGCCACCAGCCACAGCACGCTGTTGGGCACGCGGCGCAGGATGTTCATCCAGGTGCCGAACACCTCGGGCGTGAATTTGAAGTTGTTGTTGAACGAGCAGAACACGAAGGCGTCATCCGGCAGATTGACGCTGGCGCGGCTCGGCTTGGGCGCGATCTGGCGCTGGCGGTCGTTGATCTGGAAGGTGTCCGGCAGGTACAGCGGCTTTTCGCTGAAATGCTCGGCCATCTCCGGGGTGATCAGGAATTCGTCGGCCAGCACATAGTCGACACCGGGCAGGCCGGTGCTGCCGGGGAAGCCGAGGTAGGTCAGCTGCACCGGCGCCGGACGGTAGGCCAGGATGTTGGGACGCGCACCCAGGGTCAGGCCGTGCAGGTCGACCAGGATGTCGATCTCGTGCGCGCGGATGGTGCGCGCCGCCTGTTCGTCGCTGAGCTTGTCGATGCGGATGTAGTGGTCCATCGCCTTGACCACGCGCGCGCGCAGCGGCGTGCGGTCGTCATTGCTCCAGCTGAAGGCGTATACCTCGAATTTGTTGCGGTCGTGCAGTTCGTACAGCTCGGCGGTCAGGATCGACACCGCGTGCGAGCAGAAGTCGGAAGACAGGTAGCCTATGCGCAGGCGCTGGTGGCCGTAGCCGTGCGCGCCGGTCAGCGGCGCCACGGCGGCGTTGACCTTGTCGGTGATGAAGCGCCTGGCGGCGGCCAGCTGCTGGGCCGGGTCGTCGGAGGCGCTGAGCATGGCCAGCGCCGAGGTGCCTTCCATCATGGTGGCCAGCGAAATATGCTCCAGGCCGCTGTACACCGGCCATTCGCACTGCTTCTGGCGCAGGTGCACCCAGTGGGTCATCACATTCGCCTGCTGCGGATCGACACGCAGGCTCTGCGCCAGCATGGCTTCCGCTTCCGGATAGCGCTTGCGGATTTCCAGCAGGCGGCCGAGATTGTTCAGGGTTTGCAGGTGCAGCGTCGTCTGGGTCTTGATTTCCGGCTCCAGCGGACCGTCAAGAATGGCCTGCCAGGTGGCCAGCGCCTCGTCCGGGCGGCCGGTGCGTTCCAGCAGCGTGCCGAGGTTGAGACGGCCTTCGACAAAATTCGGGTTGAGCGCGATCGCCTTGCGCAGCATCTGTTCGGCACCGGGATCGTCGCCGGCGGCCGACAGCACCACCGCCAGGTTGAAGCAGGCCGCATAGATCAGCGGCGACGGCGTGTGCTCGATCCAGGCGCGGTACAGCGCTATCGCGGCTGGCAGCTGGTTGCTTTCCTGGAGCACGGCGGCGCCGGCAAACAAATCGGCAATCGACAACTGGCCCCCGGTGGCCAGCGCCATGAAGTTGCCCAGCGGGCTGTTGTCGGGGGAAGGAGGTACTGCGGATGCTTGTGAGGTCATGGCAGAGCGTAAGTTGATCGGTCTGTCCTATGATACCTTTTTGTCGCAGCGCAGGGGCAACTTTTGGCTGTGAGCAAGAGCCTAAACGCCCCGCTGTTTGCGGGATGGCGGGCCGCCGCGTGTGGCGGCGGCCCGGTGGCGGTTTAGCGCGCCGCGACGCCGAACCAGTGCGCCGCGCTGTCTTCCACCCGCTGCGGCTTGCTCAGCGCCGCAGCGGCGCCTTGCAGGCCTTGCGCGGCGCGGTACTGCTGCAGCGCTTCGGCCAGCGCCAGCGCTGGCGCGGACGCTGCTGCGCTGGCGGCCGAAGCCGGCGTGGCCAGCAGTTGTTGCGCCGGCGCTGCAGGCGTGCTGGCGGTTTCCGCATAAGCGCTGATCGACGCCGTCAGGCCGCGCGCTTGTTGTTGCAGTGGGGCAGCCGTTGTTGCCGAGGCGGTCTGTGCCAGGAACCACACGTCAGCGCTGGCGTGGCTGCTGCCGTCGCCGCTGGTGTAGCTGGAGGCCAGGCCGACCAGGTTGCCGTTCTGCTGTTCCAGCACGTTGCGCGCGCTGGTGTCGATGGCGGCGATGCCCAGCTGTTGCAGGCTGTGCAGCTCGTCGGCCTGGCTGATGCCGTCGGAATTGGCGTCCACCCACACCCGCAGCGCGCCATAGGCGCTGTCGGCGCTGGTGATCTTGCCATCGCCGTCGCTGTCGAGTTCGCGCAGCGCGGCATAGCCGTCGGCCGCCTTGCTGCCGTCTTTGAGCGTGGTGGCGCTGCCAAACAGTTCACCGCCGTCGTTGATCACGCCGTCGCCGTTGCGGTCCAGTACCAGCAGCCCGTCGTGGGCGTCGACCCAGCCGGTGTGCACCGCCTGGCCTTCGGCGCGGATGTCGAACTGTACTCCGGCCGCCAGGCTCAGCGTGCGCACGCCGTTGCCGTCCAGGTCAAGGATCAGCGGGGTGGCGTAGTTCACCGAGGATGGATTCAGCGCCATGGTCTGCGCCACCGACATCGCCGCCACCTGGGTGGCGGTAAAGGCATTGGCCTGCGCCAGGCTGAGCGCCGTCAGGCCGGCGGTGGCCAGCACCGCCACCTGGTCGACATCGAAGGCGGCCAGTTGCGGCGTGCTGAAGGCGATCAGCTGGCTGGTTTTCAGGTTGGCGACCTGGGTGGTGCTGAGGCCGGCGATCTGGGCGGTCGACAGGTAGCCGATCTGGCTGCTGGTCAGTGCGCCCACCTGGCTGGTGTTCCAGGCGCCCAGCTGGCTGGTGCTGAAGGCGCTGATCTGGTCGATGCTGAACGCGGCGATCTGGGCGTTTTTCAGCGCACCCATCTGCAGCGTGGTCAGCTGGCTGGCCTGCAGCCCGCTCAATGCGGTCAGCTGGGTGTTGGCCAGTGCCTGCACCTGGGTGGTGGTCAGCGCTTGCAACTGCTCGCTGCCCAGCGCCGCCATCTGGTCGACGCTCAGGCCCGGCAGCTGGCTCAGCTTGATCGAGGCGATCTGCTCGGTGCTCAGCGCCTGTACCTGCTGGTTGGACAGCGCACCCAGCTGGGCGGTGCCCAGGTAGCCGATCTGCGCGGTGCGCAGCGCAGCGATCTGGCCGGTGCGCATGGCGAACAGCTGGTCGGCGGTCAGCGCGCCCAGCTGGGCGCTGGTCAGCGCCTGCACCTGGCTGGTGTTGAGGCTGGCCAGGTGGCTGGCTTCCAGGCTGGACAGTTGCAGCGTGCCGAGTGCGGCGATGCTGGCGCTGGACAGCACGTCCAGCTGCGCGGTGGACAGCGCATTCAGGGTATCGGCACTGAAGGCCGCCACTTGCTGGGTGCTCAGCGCCTGCAACTGCTCGCTGCGCAGCGTTGCAGCCTGGCCAGTCGCCAGCGCCGCCACTTGCAGCGTGGTCAGGGCGCGGACCTGGGCGGTGCTCAGCACCTGGGTCTGGGCGGTGGCCAGGCCGCCGAACTGGGCGGCGCTGAGCGCTGCCAGGTCCTGGGTGTCCAGCGCGGCGATCTGGTCGGTGCCCAGCACTGCCAGCTGGTCGGCGTTCAGGGCCGGCATCTGCGCGGTGCTCAGGCCGCCGATCTGGTCGGTGCTGAGTGCGGCGATCTGGGTGGTGCTGAGACTGGCCAGCTGGGTGCTGGTCAGCGCGCCCACCTGGGCGTATTGCAGCGCCTGCACCTGGCTGGCGCTGAGCGCCGCCAGGCTGTCCAGGCTGAAGCCGTAGGCCAGCTGGGCTGTGCTGAAGGCGGCCACCTGGCTGCTGTTCAGCGCCGCCACCTGGCTGGTGGCGAGGCCGGCCAGCAGCTGCGCCGTGCCCAGCGCCGCCACTTGCGCGGCCAGCAGGGCGTTCAGCTGGTCGTTGCCCAGGGCGCTGATTTGCAGCGCGCTCAGCGTCGCCAGCTGGCGCGTGCCCAGTGCTTGCAGGTCAACCGTCTCCAGTGCCGCGACCTGGTCGCTGCCGAGCGCGGCAATCTGCTGCGTGCCCAGCGTGGCTGCCTGGGCGGTGGTCAGGGCGACGATCTGCTCGCTGCGCAGCGCCGCGATCTGGTCGGTGCTGAGCGCGGTGCTCTGCGCGGTGCGCAAGGCGGCGATCTGTGCGGTATGCAAGGCGGCGATGCCGTCCGAACCCAGGCCATACACCAGCTGGGCGGTGCTGAACGCCGCGATATTGGCGCTGTCGAGCGCCGCCAGCTGATCACTGCCGAGTACGCTCACCTGCACGGTGCCGAGCGCCGCCGCCTGGGCGCTGGTCAGCGCCGCGATCTGTTGCGTGCTGATGCCCTGGCTTAGCTGTTCGGTGGTCAGCGCGGCGATCTGCGCGGTGGTCAAGGCCGCCAGTTGCGGCGCCAGCAGTGCCTGCAGCTGGTCGGCGCGCAGTTGCACCAGTTGGGCCGTGCCAAGCGCGGCCAGGTCTTCGGTTTCCAGCGCAACCAGCTGGTCGCTGGCCAGCGACGTCAGCTGGGTGCTGCCCAGTGCGCGTGCCTGCAAGGTGCTGAGCGCAACGATCTGGTCGGTGGTCAGCGCACCGAACTGTTCCGAATGCAGCGCGCGCAGTGCGGCGGTATTCAGCACGGCAAACTGGCTGGTGGTCAGGGCGCTCAGTTGCGCGGTCGCCAGGCTGGCCGACTGGCTGCCGGTCAGGGCGCTGATTTGCGCGCTGCTCAGGCTGCTGAACTGGGCGACGGTCAGCGAGCCCAGCATGTCGGTGGTCAGCGCGGTGAAGGCATTGGTCGACAGCGCGTTCAGCTGCTTGCTGGTCAGCGCCGCGAATTGCTGGCTGCTCAGGCTGGCCAGCTGGCCGCTGCGCAGCGCCACGAAGTCGGCGGTGCTGAGGGCACCGATCTGCTCGGTGGTCAGCGCGCCGATCTGTACCGCATTCAGCGCCAGCACCTGGCTGGTGCTGAGCGCGCCGATATTGTCGGCGCTCAGCGCGGCAATTTGATCGCTGCCCAGGCCGCTGATCTGGGCGCTGCCCAGTGTGCGCAGCAGGTCCAGCGTCAGCGCGGCGATATTGGCGGTGGTGATGGCGCCGATTTGCGCGCTTTGCAGCAGGGCGAAGTCTTGCGTTTCCAGCGCGTTGAACTGGTCGCTATTGAGCGCGGCGATCTGGTCGCTATGCAGTCCTGCCATCTGCGCGGTGCTGAGGCCGGCGATCTGGCTCAGGTCCAGGCCGCCGAACTGGGCGGCGTCGAGCGCGCCGATTTGCAGCGCCGACAGCGCGGCCAGATTATCCAGGCCGATGGCGCCCAGCTGGTTGCTGCTCAGTGCGTGCAGCTGGCGGGTGCCCAGGCTGCCCATCTGCTGGGTGGTCAGCGTGCCGATTTGCGGCGCACTCAGCGCGGCCGCCTGGCTAGTGCTGAGGGCGTTCAGCTGGTCGGAGCTGAGCGCCTGCAATTGTTCCAGCGTCAGCGCGGCGATCTGGTCGGTGCTCAGCTGGCCGATCAGCACCGGCTTCAGTGCTTGCAGCGCGGCGCTGTCGAGCGCCTGCAATTGATCCGTGCTGAGCGCGGCCACCTGGTCGCTGCGCAACGCGGCGGCTTGCGCCGTGGTCAGCACACCGATGTGCGCCAGGTCGAGTTGCTGGATCTGTTCGGTGCGCAGGGCGGCGATCTGGCCGGTGGTCAGCGCCACCAGGTCTTCCAGTTCCAGCGCGGCCAGTTGGGTGGCGGTCAGCGCGGCAATCTGCGCGGTCGCCAGCAGGCTGGCCTGGGTGCTGGTCAGCGCGGCGATTTGCGCCGTCGCCAGGCCGCTGAACTGCACGCTGGCGATGGCGTTCAGCTGGGCCGCGCCCAGGCTTTGCAGCTGCTGGTCGTCCAGCGCGTTCAGCTGGTCGCTGCCGAGTGCTGCCACCTGGGCGGCCTTCAGCGCGGCCACGTCTTCCACTTCCATGGCGTGGATTTGCGCGGTCGCCAGGCTGGCCAGCTGGGCGCTGGTCAGCGCCTGCACTTGTAGCGTGCTGAGCGCGGCGATGCGGTCCAGGCTTAGCGCGCGCAGCTGGTCGCTGCCCAGCGCTGCTACCTGGGCAGCTTTCAGTGCGGCCAGGTCGTCCAGCTCGATGACGCTGATCTGGCTGGAACTCAGTACTGCCACCTGGGCGCTGGTCAGCACTGCAAACTGCTGGCTGGTCAGCGCCACGATCTGGCGGGTGTCGAGTGCCTGCAACTGGTTGCTGGTCAGCGAAATCAGCTGCACTTGCGTCAGGCTTTGCAGCTGGCTTTCCCGCAGCGCGTTCAGCTGGTCGCTGCCCAGCGCGGCCACCTGGGTGGACTTGAGCGTGGCCAGCGCATTGCTGCTCAGCGCCTGGATTTGCGCGCTGCTCAGCGCCTGCAATTGTGCCGTGCTGAACGCCTGGGTTTGCGCGCTGCCCAGCACCGCCACCTGGGCGGTGCGCAGTGCCTGGATCTGGTCGCTGCTGAACACCGCCACCTGGACCGCTTTCAGCTGTGCCAGATCGTCGGTTTCCAGCGCCTGTACCTGATCGCTGTTCAGCACGCCGATGCCGGCGGTACTCAGCGAGCCGATCTGGCGGGTGGTCAGCGCTGCAATTTGCGCGGTGTTCAGCGCGGCGATCTGGGCCGTGTTCAGGCCGGCGACCTGGGCTGCCGTGAGTGCCTGGATCTGCTCGGTGCTGAGATTGCCCAGCACGCCCAGCGCGCCCAGCTGGGCCACGCTCAGCGCAGCGAAATCATCCGGCGTCAGTGCGCCGATCTGGTCCGAGTTCAGCGCCGACAGTTGTGCGGTGCTGAGCGCGGCCACCTGATTGCTGCGCAGCGCGGCGACCTGGCTGGTGGCCAGCAGCGCGATCTGCTCGGTGCGCAGGGCCGCCAGCTGGGCCGCTTTCAAGGCGGCGATGTCGTCGCTATTGATGGCCAGCAGCTGGCTGGCGCCGAGGTTGCTGATCTGCACGGTGCTCAGGCCGGCGGCCTGGGCGGTGGTCAGCACGGCGATCTGCTGCGT
Organism: Duganella sp. sic0402; assembly: GCF_019219065.1. GTDB lineage: Bacteria > Pseudomonadota > Gammaproteobacteria > Burkholderiales > Burkholderiaceae_D > Rugamonas. Next base: position 29,300 of record NZ_JAHUWK010000017.1, read on the forward strand.
CAGCAGGCCTTGCAGCTGCGTGGTGTTCAGCGAGCTGAGCTGGGCAACCGTCAGCGCACGCAACTGGTCGCTGCTCAGCTGTACAAGCTGGCCGCTGCCCAGCGCGGCGATTTGCGCGGTCTTCAGCACCGCCACGTCGCGGGTTTCCAGGGCCAGCCATTGGCTGTTGCTCAGGGCCAGCAGTTGCTGTGTGCCCAGGTTGCTCACTTGCAGCGTGCTCAGCGCGGCGATCTGGTCGGCGCTGAGCTGGCTTACCTGCAGCGTGGCCAGCGCAGCGATCTGCGCGGTCTTGAGCGCGGCCAGGTCTTCGGTTTCCAGTGCGGCCAACTGGGCCGAGCTGAGCGCCTGCAACTGGCGGGTGCTCAGGCTGGCGGCTTGCTGGGTGCTGAGGGCAATAATCTGCGCGCTGCCCAGCGACTGGAACTGCTCGGTGCTGAGCGCGCCCAGCTGGGCGCTGCTGAGCGCGCGGAACTGCTCGCTCAGCAGCGCGTCCAGCTGCTGGTTGCTGAGGGCGGCGATTTGCGCGGTTTTCAGTGCGGCGATATCGCGCGTATCCATCGCTTGCAGCTGCGCGCTGCCAAGCGCCGCTACCTGGGCGGTGGCCAGTGCGCCGATCTGCAGCGTGCTGAGGGCGGTGATGTGGGCGTTGTCGAGCGCGGCGACCTGGGCCGTGGTCAGCGCGGCGATCTGGGCGGTTTTCAGTGCGGCCAGGTCTACGGTTTCCAGTGAATTCAGCTGGGCGGCGCTGAGGCTGGCCAATTGCAGGCTGGTCAGGCTGCTGGCCTGCAGCGTGGATAAGGCGGCCAGCTGGTCGCCGTCCAGTGCGGCGATCTGGCGGGTCGACAGCGCGGCGATCTGCTGCGTCTTCAGCAATGCCAGCGTGCCGGTGCCCAGCGCTGCCAGCTGGTCGCTGCGCAGCGACGGCAGTTGCGCGGTCGGCAGGCTGAGAATCTGGGCGGTGCTGAGGGCTGCCACCTGGCTGGTATTCAGGTCCTGCCATTGGCTGCTGTTCAATGCGGCGAGCTGGGCGGTGGTGAGCGCGCGCACCTGGCTGCTGGCCAGTGCGTTCAGCTGGCTGGCGCTGAGGCTGGCGATCTGCGCGCTCTTCAGCGTGATCAGGTCGCGGGTTTCGATTGCGGCCAGCTGCTCATCGCTGAGCGCGGCAAGCTGGCGGGTGTCGAGGCTGGACATCTGCCGGCTGTTCAGCGCGACAATCTGGTCGGTGGTGACGGCGGCCAACTGGCTGGCGCTCAGCGCGTTGAGCTGGACTGCTTGCAGGCTGGTCCAGTCGGCGCTGGTCAGCGCGGCAATCTGCTGCGTCAGCAGGTAGCTGATCTGCAGGGTGCTCAGTGCATTGACCTGGGCGGTGGTCAGCGCCGCCAGCTGGGTGTTGCTGAGGATCTGGATCTGTTCCGAGCTGAGCTGGATGATCTGCGCGGTTTTCAGCGCCGCGATCTGGGTGGTGGTCAGCGGGGCGATGGTCTTGGTGCCCAGGCCCAGTATCTGGTTGGTTTTCAGCGCGGCCAGGTCCTCGGCTTCCATCGCGCCCAGCTGTTCGGTGCTCATGCCGACCAGTTGCAGCGGCGTCAGCGCGGACGCCTGGGCGGTGGTCAGGGCGACGATCAGCGCAGTGTTCAGCGAGCCGATCTGGGCTGCGCTGAGGCTGGTGATCTGATTGGTCTTGAGGGCGGCGAAGTCGCGCGTTTCCAGTGCGTTCAACTGGTTGGTGGACAGTGCCGTCAGCATGCGGGTGGTCAGCGAGGCCACTTGGGCGGTGCTGAGTGCAACGATCTGCGCGGTGCTCAGCGCGGCCACCTGGTCCGCCGTCAGCGCCGCCAGCGCCGCGGTTTTCAGCGTGGCGATGTGATCGGTGGACAGCACGCCGATGACGCTGCTATCCAGCGCGGCGATCTGCTGCGTTTTCAGCGCGCCCAGCGCGGCGGTGCCAAGCGCCTGCACCTGGTTGCTGTTCAGCGCGGCCACCTGGGCGGTGCCCAGCGCGGCCAGCTGCAAAGTGCTGAGTGCGGTGATATGGCCGATGTCCAGCTGGCTTAGCTCGCTGGTGCCGATGGCGGCGATCTGCGCGGTCTTGAACGCGGCCAGGTCGCGGGTTTCCATGGCGGCCAGCTGGGCGCTGTCGAGCGCGGCAACCTGGCGGGTGCTGAGCGCCGCCGCCTGGGCGGTAGTCAGCGCGACAATCTGGTCGGTGCCCAGCGCGGCCACGGCGGCGCTGGAGAGGGCGGCGATCTGCTGGGTTTTCAGGCTGGCCAGGCTGAAGGTGTTCAGCGCGGCTGCCTGCTGCGGCGTTAGCGTGGCCAATTGCTGGCTGCTCAGGCCGGCCACCTGGGCCGAGCCCAGTACGGCGATTTGCGCGGCGGTCAGCACGGCCAGCTGGCGCGTCTGCAAGGCAGCCAGCTGGGCCGAACCCAGCAGCGCGATTTGCGCCGTGCCCAGCGCCGCCAGCGTGTCGGTGGCAAGTACCGCGATCTGGCGGCTGCGCAGGGCTTGCAGGTCTTCGTCGTCCATGGCGGTCAGCTGGGCGACGCCCAGCGCGGCTACCTGGGCGGTGCTCAGGTTGGCGATCTGCGCGGTGCTCAGGCTGGCGAACTGGTCGCTGCTGAGCGCATTCAATTGCTGGGTGGCGAGCACGGCGACTTGCGCGGTTTTCAGCGCCGCCACGTCGCGGGTCTCCAGCGCTGCCAGCTGGGCGTTGCTCAGCGCGCGCAGCTGGGCGCTTTGCAGCGCGCCAATTTGCAGCGTGGTGAAGGCAACGATCTGGGCGCTGCTCAGGTCGGCAATCTGGGCGGTCGACAGCGTGGCCACCTGGGCCGTGCTGAGGGCGGCGATCTGGCTGGTGCTCAGCGTGGCGGTGGCGTTGGCGCCCAGCGCCGCCAGTTGCTGGCTCTTCAGCGCGGCAATATCTTGCGCTTCCATGGCGGCAATCTGGTTGCTGGACAGTTGGCTCAGCTGGCGCGTGCTCAGCGAAGCAGCCTGGGCGGTGGTCAGCGCCACGATCTGGTCGGTGCCGAGCGCGGCAAACTGCGCGTTGCTCAAGGCTGCCAGTTGCGCGGTTTTCAGCGCGGCGAAGCCGTCGGCGCCGAGCGCGGCCACCTGGCCGTTGCTGAGGGCGGCGATTTGCTGGGTCGACAGGCCGGCCAGTTGCGCGGTGCGCAGGGCGGCGACCTGGAGCGTGTCCAGCGCGCCCAGCAGGGCAGTGCCGAGTGCGCCCAGCTGGGTCGTGGTCAGTGCGCTGATGTCTTCGGTTTCAATGGCGGACACCTGGGCCGCGTTCAGTGCGGCGATCTGGCGCGTCTGCAATGCGGCGACCTGGGCGGTGGTCAGCGCGGCAATCTGGCTGCTGTTGAGCGCGCGCAGCTGGCTGGAGTTGAGGGCGATCACTTGCGCGGTGCGCAAGGCGGCGATGTCGGCGTTGCTCAGTACGCTGACTTGCGTGCTGCTGAGGGCGGCCAACTGGGCGGTGCCGAAGGCGGCGATCTGGGTGGCGTTGAGGCCGTTGACCAGCTGGCTGGTGCTCAGGCTGGCCACCTGGGCGGTGCTGAGGCCCTGGATCTGTTTGGTCGTCAAGCCTTGTCCGAACTGGGTGGCGCTGAGCGCCTGCAGGTTGGCGGTCGACAGGGCCCTGACCTGGGCGCTGCTGAGCACCGCCAGCTGGGCGCTGCCCAGGGCGGTCATTTGCAAGGTCGAGAGCGCGGCAATGTCTGCCGTGCCGAGCAGGGCAATCTGGTCGGCGCGCAAGTCGGCGATTTGTTCAGTGGTCAGGTCCAGTACGATCGATGGCATATAAATAATCTCCTCACGGCAATATATACTACCGTCAAACACCCCTAAACAGCGATTAAGCCCCTAAAAATAGTTCAAATCTTGGCCTGAAAACAAAGACTTAGCCGCAGTTTTGTCATGCTGCGGTCATCTTTGCCGGCGCCTGATGGCGACGGCGGAAACGCGGTAAGATGAGCGCTTGCCCTGAAACGCCGAGACTGTATCGCCATGCTGCACACGCCCCCTGGATTTTCCCCGTCAATTTTGCCGCTAGCCGGCATGCCGCCGCAGACGTTTGTGTTTCATCGTGGAGAGTTGCTTTTGCGCAACAATTCTCTAGCCTTGCCGCAGGCGGACGCGCTGGATGCGCTGTCGCTGGCGCCGCAGCGCATCCATCCGCTGGGCGTCTGGGACGGCCGCTACTACCAGGCGGCGTGGCTGGACGAGGCGCTGCTGCCGGGGCCGGAATTCGGCTATCACGGCCTGCGTGCGCTGTTTGGCGTGGTGGATGACGGCTTTCTCGGCCTGGCGGGGCGCGCCATGCAACTGGTCGAATGGGCGCGCACGCACCGCTATTGCGGCGTCTGCGCCACGCCGCTGCAACTGCTCGAAGGCGAGCGCTGCTTCAAGTGCCCGCAGTGCGGCCATAGCGCCTATCCGCGCATCTCGCCGGCGATGATGGTGCTGATCCGCAAGGGCGAGCAAGTGCTGCTGGCCATGCACACCAACTCGCCATACAAGCGCTATACCGCACTGGCCGGTTTCCTGGAGGCCGGCGAATCGATCGAGGAAGCGGTACACCGCGAGGTGTACGAGGAGGTCGGCTTGCGGGTGCATAACCTGCAATACTTCGCCAGCCAGTCGTGGCCGTTCCCGCATTCGCTGATGATCGCCTTCACGGCCGATTACCTGGATGGCGAGATCCGCGTCCAGCCGGAGGAAATCGCTGATGCGCGCTGGTTCGGGCCGGACGACGAATGGCCGGAGTTGCCGGTCAAGGTATCGGTGGCGGCGCAGCTGATCGACGCCCACCGGCCCAGGCGCTAGGACGCCAGGTCTGCACTGCGCAAGTCCTATATACTGTCGGGCAAATTTAAAAAAGGTGTTTCATCATGTCTCAAGAATTTACAGAAAACGACTGGCGCCGCCTGATCGCCAGCATCGGCGAAAACCCGGACCGCCCCGGTCTGCTGGAAACGCCGGCGCGCGTGGCCAAGGCCTGGAAGCACTGGACCTCGGGCTATGACCAGGACCCGGCGGCGTTGCTGAAAGCCTTCGAGGACGGCGCCGAGCAGTACAACGAATTCATCATCGTGCGCAACATCCCGGTGTACAGCCATTGCGAGCACCACCTGGCGCCGTTCTTCGGCAAGGCCACCATCGGCTACATTCCTAACGGCAAGATCGTCGGCCTGTCGAAGCTGACCCGTCTGGTGGACTGCTACGCCAAGCGCCTGCAAGTGCAGGAGCGCATGACCATGCAGATCGCCAACGCGCTGATGGAAGTGCTGGAGCCGAAAGCGGTGGGCGTGATCGTCAAGTGCCGCCACCTGTGCATGGAAAGCCGCGGCATCCGCACGCCGGGCGAAGAAACGGTGACCTCGGCCATGCTGGGCGAATTACAGCCGAATCTGGCGATGCGCACCGAATTCCTGGCGCTGGCCAAGGACTAAACGGATGGCGGCGACGATGGCGGCAATTGAATGGCTGAACGGCGGCGTCGACGCCGCCTTCGCGCTGGCGCGGCAGCAGCAACGCCCGCTGTTCCTGTACTGGGGCGCCGTCTGGTGCCCGCCGTGCAACCGGGTCAAGTCGGAAATCTTCGGGCGCGCCGAATTCGCGCAGCGCGCCGCCTCGGTGCTGTGCCTCCACCTGGACGGCGACAGCGCCGGCGCACAGGCGCTGGCCGCGCGGCTGCAATTGCGCAGCTATCCGACGCTGGTGCTGTACGCCCCGGACGGCGGCGAAATCACGCGCCTGCCGTGCGAGCTTGATGGCGAACTGTTCGTGGCCGCCTTCGACGCCGCACTGGCGGTGCATGCCGCCGGCTCATCGGCGTCGGCCGCGCTGGACGCCGCATTAAGCGGCGCCCGTCCGCTGAGCGCCGATGAGTGGTCGCTGCTGAGTAATTATTCCTGGGATACCGACGAAGCCAAGCTGCTGAACGGCCGCGCGCTGGCGCCGGCGCTGGCCGCACTGGCCGCCGCCAGCACCAATCCTGACGCCGCCGTGCGCCTCGGGCTGCACGCCCAGCTGGCCGGCGGCGCAGCCGATGCCGCGCTGTTGCTGCCAGTGCTGGCCGACGCGCGGCTGGCGCGATCCAATATGGACATCTTCAACAACAGCGGCGTCAACCTGATCAAGCTCGCCAGCCGCCGTGAAGAACTGGCGGCCGCAATGGGCAGCGTGGCTGCGCAGTGGGCCGACGATCTGTGGCTGGGCGCGCCGGACCGCCTGATGGCGGTACGCCTGCAAATGCGCCTGGCGCGCCTGCTGGCGCCGGCGCATGGCTTGCAGGAACTGGTCCACGAGAAGGTGACGCAAGCGCTGGCCGAATCGACCGATCCCTATGAACGCCACACGCTGGTCAACACCGCAGTCAGCGCGCTGAACGATGCTGGCCTGGCGGCGCAGGCGGAACAAGTGCTGCTGGCTGAATTACCGCGTTCGCATTCCCCGTACTACTTCATGCTCAGCCTGGCGGCCGCCGCCAAGCGGCGCAGCGATAGCGCGGGCGTGCTGTCCTGGTACGGCAAAGCATGGGACGCAGCGATCGGCCCGGCGACGCGCCTGCAATGGGGCGTCACCTACCTGTCCAGCCTGATCGACCTGGCGCCGCAGGACAGCGTCCGCATCGAGCTAGCCGCGCAAGGCCTGCTGGCCGACATCCAAGCCGCCGGCGCCGATGCACACCAGCAGCGCAATCTCAGCCAGCTGCAAAAGCTGTCCGCCAAACTGGCGGCCATCCCGCCCGGCCCCCACACCGCCACCCTCGCCGCCGCCATCTAACGGCGCTGGAACTCGGCGCCTTCTTTCCACTTCGGCTGGTCTTTGGCTTGCGCGGCCTGGTAGCCGGCCTGGAATAGCAGGCTGATGTCTTCCAGCGCGCCGGCGGTGTTCCAGTTCGGCTGCACCGTGTCATGCACGGTGTGGAACTGGTGCGCGGTGTAGAACAGCAGCTTGTTGGCGCTGCTGCGCAGGTAGATGGTCGGCACGCCGGCGCGCGCGAATTCCAGCTGGTCGCCACGGTAGTAGCTGCCGTAGCTGATGTTGCTGTCGGCCCGCACCGTGCGCCCTTGCTTGGCGGCGATCGCTTTCACCAGGTCGTCTGCGGTCGATTTGCCCATGCCGCTCAGTTCGACATCGCGGGTGCGGCCCCACAGGTTCATGCCATCGATATTGATGTTCAGTACCGTTTTGCTGATCGGGTACAGCGGATGGCGCACATAGTATTGCGCGCCCAGCAATCCGCGCTCTTCTGCCGTGGTGGCCACGAAGACGATGCTGCGTTTGGGCGCCGTCGGCAGCGCCTTGTAGGCCTTGGCGATTTGCAGCAGCGCGGCCACGCCGCTGGCGTTGTCCACCGCGCCGTGGAAGATTTGCTGCGTGCGCGGGCCGGGCAGCGTTTCGTCGATGCCGAAGTGGTCCCAGTGCGCGGTGTAGACGATAACTTCGTTCTTCAGCTGCGGATCGGAACCGGGGATGCGCGCCACCACATTGTGCGAGGGAACGTCGCGGATGGCGTTTTCCATGGTCAGGTTCAGCTTGATCCCCAGCGGCAGCGGTTTGAAATCGCGCGCCAGAGCCTTCTGTTTCAGCTGCTTGAAGTCCATGCCGGCCGCCTTGAACAGCGCGCACGCGCTATCCTGCTGCAACCAGCCGGCCAGCGCCGGCAGATACGGTTCCGGCTGGCCGCTTTTGAGCGCGAAGTTTTCACGGCCCCAGCTGTTGACCACTACCTCAAACGGGTAGCCGGCCGCCTTGGTCTCATGCACGATCAGCGCCCCCGCTGCGCCCAGCCGGGCGGCAATCTCCAGCTTGTAGTTCCAGCGGCCATACCAGGTGACGGCGTTACCGCCAAAAACTTTCGCATCCAGCTGGCTGGGGCGCCTGGCGTCCGCTAGCTGCGGATCGTTGATCAGCATGACCAGCGTCTTGCCCTTGAGGTCGGCGCCCTTGTAGTCATCCCATTTGAATTCCGGCGCCTGCACGCCGTAGCCGACAAACACCAGTTCCGAATCGCTTACGTCCAGCTGCTTGTCGGCGCGCGCGGTCCAGGCGATGTAGTCTTCGCCGAAGCGCAGCTTGGTCGCGCCGTAGCTCAGCACTGGATGGCTGGAGATGCCGACCAGCGGCACTTCCTGGAGGTAGGTGCCGTCCGGATTGCCCGGCTCCAGGCCGAGTTTCTTGAACTGCTGCTGCAGGTAATCGATGGTCATCACTTCGCCACGGGTGCCCGGCGCGCGGCCCTCGAATTCGTCGGAGGCCAGCGTGGTGATCTGTTCCAGCAGCGCCGCGCTGTCAATCTTGGGCGCGGTCGCGTGGGCCTCGCACGCGCATATTGCCAGTAGTAAGGTCGACAGGAGCGGTTTCATGTGGATGAATGAGTGTTACCAATAAGATCACCATTGTGACACATTTTGTTTCCTCACGACACATTTCTAAAGAAACTGTGTTTACCGCTGTTTCCCTTTATGCACTGGATTTTGGCAGATAAACCACAGCTATTAAATTTGTTGCAGTGTGCAAGCTGCTTTGGGCGTATGCTTGTTTCCATAAGACAATAGGAGACTGGCACCATGAACAAGTTGTCCTTTCAGCAAAAGCTATGGGTTCCGCTGATATGCAGCCTGCTGTGCATTACCGCGATTTTTCTGTTTGAAACCATCCAGACCCGCACCGTGCGGATGGAGGAGCGGCAAAGCGATTTGCGGCATGTGGACGATATGGCGCTGAACATCGTCAAGCAGTTCGGCGATCGCGCTGCCTCCGGCAAGCTCAGCAAAGAAGAGGCGCAGAAGCAGGCGATCGAGATCGTCAAGGGCCTGCGCTATGGCAAGGACGGCTACTTCACCATCAGCACCGGCACGCTGTCGATCATGCACCCGATCAAGCCGGAAAACAACGGCAAGGATCTGGTCGACCTGAAAGATCCGAAAGGCACGTACGTCTATCGCGCCATCGCCGCTACCGGCGCCTTGCCCGAGGGCGGCGGCTTCGTCAGCTATTACTGGTCGCGTCCCGGTTCGACCGAGCCGGTGCCCAAGCTGAGCCGCGTGGTGCACTACGAACCGTGGAACTGGGACCTGACCACCGGCGTGTATACCGACGATATCGATATCGCCTTCCGCGATTCGCTGCTGAAATCGGCCGGCTGGCTGGCGCTGGTGTGCGGGCTGCTGTGGGTGATTGTCAGCATCGTCAACAAGAGCTTGCGCCACACCATCGGCGGTACGCCGGAATATGTGAGCGAAATCACGCAGAAGATTGCGGATGGCGATCTCAGCATCGAAATCAGCACGCACGCATCGGACCAGGCCAGCATCCTGCATTCGGTGAAAGTGATGCAGCAGCGGCTGGCGGACACCATCGGCGAAATCCGCCGTAGCGCCGACACCATCGCCACTGCTTCGGGTGAAATCGCCTCCGGCAATATGGACTTGTCGGCGCGCACCGAATCGCAGGCCAGCTCGCTGGAAGAAACGGCGGCCTCGATGGAGGAGCTGACCTCGACCGTCAATCAGAACGCCGACAATGCGGTGCAGGCCAACAAACTGGTGCAGTCGGCCTCGGAAGTGGCGGAGCGCGGCGGCAAGGTGGTGTCGCAGGTGGTGCAGACGATGGAAACCATCAACGCCTCGGCGACGCGGATTGTCGACATCATCAGCGTGATCGATGGCATCGCCTTCCAGACCAACATCCTGGCACTGAATGCGGCGGTGGAAGCGGCACGCGCCGGCGAGCAAGGGCGCGGCTTCGCGGTGGTCGCATCGGAAGTGCGCAATCTGGCGCAACGTTCGGCGGCGGCGGCCAAGGAAATCAAGGAACTGATCAACGCATCGGTGGACAGCATCAACAACGGCAGCGCGCTGGTGGCGGAGGCGGGCACGACCATGGATCAGGTGGTGACCAGCGTCTCGCGCGTGACGCAGATCATGCAGGCGATTACCGAAGCATCGAGCGAGCAAAGCACAGGTATTGGTCACGTCAACATGGCGATCACCGAGATGGATTCGGTAACGCAACAAAACGCCGCGCTGGTGGAAGAAGCCGCTGCCGCAGCGGGCAGCATGCAGGAACAGGCAGCGATGCTGGCATCGCTGGTGGCGCGCTTCCACCTGAGCGGCGAAACCGCAGCGCCACCACGCGCGACACCCCGTCCAGCCAAGCGTCAGATGGCGCTGGTCCGCTAAAACCGGGGGCCCGGACTATGGGTGGTCGGCGGGGACGGTTTCGATGACGGCGGCTTCGTAGACGAATTTGTCGCCGTCGGGACGGAAGACGCCCATCAGCTCGCCGCCGTCGCCTTTGACGTCTTCATACATGGTGCAGGTTTGGGTTTCGACTTGCCACATCTCTGAACCGGAACGCAGCGTCCAGACGTTGTCGCCGCCGGACAGCAATTCGATTTCCACTTCGTCGGCCGGCATGTCGCTCAGCTCGACCCGGCGCAGGCAGTCCGGCAGGCGCTGCATGATCAGCTCGACCCGGCTCTCTTTGCTCCAGAAGTGTTTTTGCGCGCGGTGGATGGTCAGCGCATGGTTGCCCACCGGCCCGTCCGCGTAGTACGACGCGCTGTCGTCGACGCAAGCGGCCAGCATCAGGGGCATCAGGACAATCAGAATCTTGCGCATGGAAATCCCATCGGGTAGCTATCTGTTCGATCACATTATAGCTGCCCGGCGGGAATGTTTAGCGCATCGGGATCAGAAGCGGTAGCCTACGCCCACGCCCAGCAGCACCGGATCAACTTTGACTTTGCTGGCTTTGGCGCCGCCAATCATCACATCGCTGCGGATCTGCACTTTTTTCACGTCCAGGTTGATCGACCAGTTTTTGTCGATGGCGAAATCCACGCCGGCTTGCAGCGCCAGACCGAAGCTGTCGTGCTCCAGGCTGCCCGCGCCATCCAGCAGTTTCACTTTCGAGAAGGTGGTGTAGTTCACACCGGCACCCACGTAAGGACGGATGGTTGCATCAGGCACGAAGTGGTACTGCACGGTCAGCGTCGGCGGCAGGTGCTTGATGGTGCCGATGTTTTTGCCGTCCAGGCTGACGTCGTGTTTCTGCGGATAGGTCAGGATCAGTTCGGTCGCGATGTTCTTGGTGAAGAAGTAGGAGACATCCACTTCCGGAATGGTCTTGTCGCTGACGTGGATGCGATCGGATGCGCCAACGCCGCCAACTGGATCGGATTTGTCAGCCGGGTCGATATGCACAGCACGCACGCGCACCAGCCATGGGCTTTCTTGCGCCAGCACGTTACCGCTTACCAGGGTCAGGGCTGCTAATACTGCTGCTACGGACTTACTCATTTTACTTCCCCTCATTGTCGTCGTTAAGTAACGGAATAAAGTCTATTGATGCAGCGCAGTAAAAACCTTGATCCAAGTCAAAACTTTGCAACAGACAAAGAGTGGTAGTATCTCCAGCGTTATTTTTGCAGCGCTGCTTACAGGAGATTTACATGGCCAAGCTGAACGTCAACGGCGTAGTAAGAGAGTTCGAGGCGGAGGCGGATACGCCGCTGCTGTGGGTGATCCGCGAGCAGCTGGCGCTGACCGGCACCAAGTACGGTTGCGGTGTCGCGCAATGCGGCGCGTGTACTGTGCATATCGACGGCAATCCAATCCGCAGCTGCGTGTATCCGGCAGCGGCGGTCACTGCCGAACAGAAGATCGTCACCATCGAGGGGTTGTCGTCCGATGGTTCGCATCCCATACAAAAAGCATGGGCGGCGCTGGATGTGCCGCAATGCGGCTTCTGTCAATCCGGCATGATCATGGCCGCCGCCGCGCTGATACGCGAGAAGCCCAAATGTAGCGACGCCGACATCGACGCGGCGATGACCAATATCTGCCGATGCGGCACCTATAACCGCGTGCGCAAGGCAATCCACGTCGCGGTGCGCGGCGGTGATCCGGCATCGGCCGGCCTGGCGATTGAACGCATTGAAGGGAGCAAGGCATGAACTCGCGCCGCAGCTTCCTCAAACTCGCCGGCGGCCTGGTGGTCGCCTTCCATATTCCATTTGATGCAGCGGCTGCCGATCAGCCGCCTATCGCCAAGGGCGCCGCCACCGCCACGCCGGAAGTCAACGCCTGGGTGGTGGTGAAACCGGATGACAGCATCGTGATCCGCATTGCCCGTTCCGAGATGGGACAGGGCACGCTGACCGGCCTGGCGCAGCTGGTGGCGGAAGAGCTGGATGCCGACTGGAGCAAGGTCACCACCGAATATCCATCGCCGGGGCAGAACCTGGCGCGCAAGCGCGTGTGGGGCAGCTTCTCCACCGGCGGCAGCCGTGGCGTGCGCGAGTCGCATGACTATGTGCGCAAAGGCGGTGCGATTGCGCGCACCATGCTGGTCCAGGCTGCGGCCGATGCGTGGCAAGTGCCGGCGTCGGAATGCGTGGCCGCCAACAGCATCATCACGCACACGCCGAGCGGCCGCAGCATCAGCTATGGCAAGGTGGCGGATGCCGCCGCCAGGCTGACGCCGCCCACCGAGGTGGCGCTGAAAGATCCGAAGGACTGGAAGCTGGCCGGCAAGCGCCTGGCGCGGCTGGATACGGTGGATAAAACCACCGGTGCGCAAATCTACGGCATGGACATCAGCATGCCCGGCATGCTGAACGCGGCGATCAAGGATTGCCCGGTGTTCGGCGGCACGGTGAAGAGCTTTGATGCGGCCGAGATCGCGAAGCGTCCCGGCATCAAGAAGGTATTCAAGCTGGGCGATAGTGCGGTGGTGGTGGTTGCCGATACCTGGTGGCGCGCCAAGTCCGCTCTGGATGCGCTGCCGATTGAATGGGACAAGGGCCCCAATGCCAAGCTGTCGCAGCAGGATATCAAGGCCACGCTGAGGGCCGCGCTGGATGCGCCGGAAGCCGTTGTGGGCAATGCCAATGGCGACGCCAAGGCCGCCATCAAGGCGTCCGCGCGCAAGATCGAGGCGGTGTACTCCTTCCCGTGGCTGAACCACGCCACCATGGAAACCATGAACGCCACCGCGATCTGGACGCCGGAGCGCTGCGAGGTATGGACGCCGACGCAGAATGGCGAAGCCGCGCTGGCCGCCACCGCCGAAGCGGCCGGTCTGCCCGCTGCCAAGTGCGATGTCTACAAGATGCACCTGGGCGGCGGCTTTGGCCGTCGCGGCGCCACGCATGACTGGGTGTCGCAGGTGGTGAAGATCGCCAGGGAGATGCCGGGCACGCCGGTCAAGCTGATCTGGTCGCGCGAGGAGGACATGCTGCATGGCCGCTATCACCCGATCACGCAGTGCAAGCTGACTGCGGGCCTGGACGCCAAGGGCAATGTGACCGGGCTGCACATGCGCATTGCCGGCCAGTCGATTCTGGCGTCGCTCGGCTCCACGCTGAAGGATGGCAAGGACCCGGTGGTGTTCCAGGGCCTGAACGCGCCGGGACCGGAAGCGTCGATTGGTTATAGCTTCCCGCATCTGCTGGTGGACCATGCGATGCGCAATCCGCCGGTGCCGGCGGGCTTCTGGCGCGGCGTGAATCTGAATCAGAATACGATTTACCTCGAATGCTTCCTCGACGAGATCGCGCATGCGACCAGGCAGGATCCGCTGGCCTTGCGCCGCAAGCTGATGGCCGAGCATCCCAAGCATCTGGCGGTACTGAACGCGGTGGCCGAGAAGGCCGGCTGGGGCAAGCCTGCGCCGAAGGGCGTGTATCGCGGCCTGGCGCAGACCATGGGCTTCGGCAGCTATGTCGCGGCGTGCGCCGAGGTGTCGGTCGATCGCAAGACGGGCAAGGTGAAGATTCTCCGCATCATCGCGGCGACCGATCCGGGCTATGCGGTGAATCCGCAGCAGATCGAGGCGCAGGTGGAAGGTTCGTTTGTTTACGGGCTGTCGGCGGCGCTGTACGGCGAGTGCACGCTGAAGGATGGCCAGATGGAGCAGCAGAACTTCGACACTTACCAGATGATGAAGCTGGACGAGATGCCGAAGGTGGAGTCGATCATCATGCCGTCCGGCGGCTTCTGGGGCGGCGTCGGCGAGCCGACGATTGCGGTGGCTGCGCCGGCGGTGTTGAATGCGATCTTCGCCGCCACCGGCAAGCGGGTGCGCGATCTGCCGCTGAAGAACCACAATCTGCTGAAGAAGGCGTAAGCATGGCCGGGCGAGGGCGCTGGCGCGGCAGGGTAGCGGTCACGCTGATCTTTGCCGCGCTGTCGTCCGCAGCCACCGCCATGCCGGCGCTCGTGGTGATTGGCGATGGCATACCCGCGCCGCTGCCCGGCGCGGCGCTGGGCGATGCAGCACGCGGCCGCACCATCGTCGCCAATCGCCAGGTCGGCCTGTGCCTGCTGTGCCACACCGGGCCGATTTCTGAAGAACGCTTTCAAGGCAAGCTGGCCACCGACCTGCGCGGCGCGGGCCAGCGCTGGACTGCCGCGCAACTGCGCCTGCGCATCGCCGACGCCAGCCGCATCAACCCGGACACCATCATGCCCTCTTACTACAACACCGAAGGCCTGAACCGCGTCGCCACCGCGCAGCAAGGAAAAACCATCCTCACCGCGCAGCAGATTGAAGACGTGGTGGCCTGGCTGCAAACCTTGAAGGACGCAGCACCATGAAGCGCCGCGACGCACTGGCGGCGGGCGCCGGCCTGGCGATGCTGGCGCTGGTGCGCCCTGCATCCGCCACGCCGGCGGAGATGACGGCCGCCATCAACACTTTTAGCGGCGGCGCCAAGCCGCAAGCCGGTAAAGTCAACTTCGATATTGCACAGCTGATCGATAACGGCAACGCAGTGCCGGTCACTGTATCGGTGCAGGGCCCGGCAGAAAACGTGCGCGCCATCGCCATCTTCACCGAACGCAATCCGCAAACCGAGGTGGCGGTGTTCACGCTCAGCCCGCATTCGGCCAAGGCCGAAGTCTCGACCCGCATCCGGCTGGCCACCTCGCAGCGCCTGATGGCCGTGGCGCGCATGGCTGACGGCAGCTACTGGTCGCATCAAGTGGAAGTGATCGTCGCGCTGGCGGCCTGCGTGGAAGGCGAGGCGCCCTGATGGCCCGCGCACTGATCCACATGCCCGCCACTGCAAAGCGCGGCGACATCATCGAAATCCGCGCATTGATCGGTCACCCGATGGAAACCGGATACCGCGTCGGCGCGGACGGCAAGCTGATGGCACGCGACATCATCCGCAGTTTCACCTGCCGCTACAACGGCGAACAAGTCTTCGGCGCAGAGCTGCATCAGGCTATCTCCGCCAATCCCTACATCGCCTTCTTCACGCTGGCGACGGAAAGCGGCACGCTGGAATTCATTTGGGCAGGCGACAACGGCTTTGCCCACACCGAAACCACCAGCATCACGGTGAGAGCGGCATGAAGCTGATGCTGGCCCTGGCCGTGATCGCCGCATCGGCACTGGCCGCCGACGAACGCCGCTCCGGCGCGGACTTCATGAGTCCCACCACCCAAGCCATGCAGCGCGATGATGCGCAGAATCCCGCCATGCTGTGGATCAGCGGCGGCGAAGCGCAATGGAACGCGCCTGCGGGCAGCGACGCCAAGTCCTGCGCCAGCTGTCACGGCGATGCGCGCACCAGCATGCGCGGCGTGGCAGCACGCTTTCCAGCTTTCGATGCTGATAGCGGCAAAACCGTCAACCTCGCTCAGCGCATCAATCTTTGCCGCGAACGCAAACAGCACGCCGCGCCCTGGCGCATCGAGAGCGAAGAACTGCTGAACATGGAAGCCTACGTCGCCATGCAATCGCGCGGCATGCCGGTCACGCCGCCACAGGACGCCGGTACGCGCGCCAGCGCCGCGCGCGGCCAGCAGCTGTACTTCCAGCGCATTGGCCAACTCAACCTCTCGTGCGCGCAATGCCACGACCAGCAATGGGGCAAGCGGCTGGCTGGCAGCACCATTCCGCAAGCACACGCCAGCGCCTACCCGATCTATCGGCTGGAGTGGCAGGGCATGGGCAGCCTTCAGCGGCGCCTGCGCAACTGCATGAGCGGCGTGCGTGCCGAAGTCCCGGCCTTTGGCGCGCAGGAACTGGTGGAACTGGAAGCCTGGCTCGCCGTGCGCGACCAGGGCATGAAAATCGAAACGCCTGGAGTACGCCCATGAAGCTGACCGCCTTCGGCCTGCTGGCCGCCATCCATCTGGCTTGCGCTGCGGAGCCGCAGGCTACCTCGCCCGCCATTCCGCCCGCCGCGCGCCTGGCCGCCACCTGCGCGGCCTGCCATGGCACCGCCGGCCATACGCAAGGCAACACGTTGCCGGCGCTGGCCGGCCAATCGCAGCAAGCGCTATCGGCCAGCCTGCACGCCTTCAAGACCGGCAAGCGCGAATCGACCATCATGACGCAGATTGCCAAAGGCTATAGCGACGAACAGATCGAACTGCTGGCGGCCTACTTCGCCGCGCAGCAGAAGGAGGCCAAATGAAACGCCGCCAATTTATCCAGGCCGCTGGCGCGGCGGGCGCTACCTCGATGCTGGCCGGCTGCGCCAGCATCGGCGGCCAGGCCAGACCGCAGGTGGCCGTCATCGGCGGCGGCTACGGTGGCGCCACCGCCGCGCGTTACATACGCATGTGGAGCGATAACAGCATCGACGTGACGCTGATCGAGCCGAATGCCAGCTTCATTTCCTGCCCGCTCTCCAACCTGGTGCTGGGCGGCTCGAAACAGATCGGTGAGCTCACGCTATCGCTCAACGCATTGGCCAGCAAGCACGGCGTGCGTATCGTGCGCGACAGCGTCACCCGCATCGACGCCGCGCAACGCACGCTGGCGCTGGCTGGCGGCCAGACATTGCGCTACGATCGCCTGATCGTCTCGCCTGGCGTTGACTTCATGTGGGACCAACTGCCCGGCATGCTGAAGCCGGGCGCACAGGACGCCATCCTGCATGCGTGGAAAGCCGGTCCGCAAACCGTCGCGCTGCGCGCGCAGCTGGCGGCGATGCCGGACGGCGGTGTCTATGCCATGACCATCCCGCCAGCACCTTACCGCTGTCCGCCCGGCCCCTACGAGCGTGCCTCGCAAGTGGCGTTCTACTTCAGCCGCCACAAGCCGAAATCCAAGGTGCTGATTCTGGACGCGAATGACGACGTGGTCTCCAAAGGCCCGTTGTTCAAGAAGATCTGGCGCGAGCGCTATGCCGGCATCATCGACTATCGTCCCTCATTCCGCACTGCAGACGTGGACGCCGCGACGCACACCGCCATCTCAGAGCTGGGTGACAAGGTGCAGGCCGACGTCCTCAACATCATTCCGCCGCAGCGTGCCGGCGGCATCGCCGTGCAAACCGGGCTGGCCAACGCCAATGGGCGCTGGTGCGCGGTGGATTTCCTCACGTTCGAATCGACGCAGGCGAAAAACATTCATGTGCTGGGCGACGCCATCGCCGTCGCGCCGCTGATGCCCAAGTCCGCGCACATGGCCAACCAGCACGCCAAGGTATGCGCCGCCGCCGTGATCGACCTGCTGAGCGGCCGGGCGCCATACGCGCAGCCGATGCTCACCAACACCTGCTACAGCTACGTGTCCGACCACGACGTGATCCACGTCGCCTCCGTGCACGCCTACAACGCCGAAAAGAAAACCCTGCTGGTGGTTTCCGGCTCCGGCGGCGTGTCAGCAGAAGCCAGCACGCTGGAAGGAGAATATGCGATGAACTGGGCCCGCAATATCTGGGCCGATACGCTTGCTTAGTTAAAAAACAAAAGTGATAATTGGATAGTTTTTCCGTATGGCAAGTTGTTAAAATATGTAAAGATTTAATTACTTAACTAACAACATGGCCGACGACTACAGTTCTACTATCTCCACCACGGGTAAATTGAGCGTCGGCAGAAGTGCCAGCGGCGAATTCGAAACAAGTTACGACAGTGACTGGTTCAAGATTTCACTCAAGGCCGGCACCACCTATATTTTTACGCTGAGCGGCAGCGCCACCGGTGACGGCACCTTGAATACGCTGGAGCGTATTAGTCTTAACTTGTATGACGGCAAGGGCAGCTATGCCTCCGGGGGCCTCTACACCAGTAGCAGCAGCACTGGCGCCACGCTGCAATTCACTGCCCAAACGACGGGCGACTACTTTGTCAGCGCCAACGGAAGTGTCGGCAGCGGCACTTATACGCTGCGCGCCGCCACGCCGGCTGCGGACGATTACAGCAATAACGTCAACACCGCCGGCAGGCTGCAACAAGGCGTTGCCACCTCGGCCGTGTTCGAGCGGGCGGAAGATGTCGACTGGTTCAAGTTCCGCGCTGAAAAAGGCCAGATCATCGTGTTCGATGCGGGCGGAATTGCCGGCGGCCAGTACAAGGCCGGCCGCACCGTCTATGACGCTTCCGGCGCATGGGTTGGCTATCTTACCGACGGTCCTTTTATCGCCAGCAAGAGCGGCGATTACTATCTGGCCGTCAGCGCTGGCAGCCGTATCGGCGCCTACACCCAGACCATGCAGGTGGCTACCGACGATTACGCGGCCGACAGCACGAGTACCGGCAGAATCTACTCCGGCAGCCAGGCATACGGCACCATCGACTACTACGGCGACAGCGACCGCTTCCAGATGAGCATGGAAGCCGGCCAGGTGTACACGCTGACCTTGCGCGTGCCAGGCGCCACCAGCCCCAGCCCGCTGTCCATGTGGGTGACCGGCCCGAGCGGCGATTTCTCCGCTGTCTCCGCAAGCTATCCGGCTGAAAATGGCGCGCTGACACTGCGCTATCTGGCCACCGGCAGCGGCACCTTCGGCATCAACATCAGCGGCAGCGTCGACACCCGTCCTTCGTATGTGGTGACGGCGTCATACGGCGAGACAGACGACCATGGCGGCACCCGCGATACCGCTACCGCAGTGCCGCTGGACACGCCCATGAGCGGCGTGCTCCAGTCGTCGCGCGATATCGACATGTTCAAGATCGAGCTGAAGGCCGGCGTAACGTATAACATTTCCTACGGTGATATGACGAGCACGCAGCTGTCCAGCCAGCTAACCGACAGCAATGGCAACAGCCTGGCTTCGATTGGCTACAACACCAAGGGCTACAACTACACGCCGTACAAGGATGGCACCTACTACATTGCCACCAGCAACTACTCCAGCAGCAATACGCCTTACACCTTGACCGTCAGCACCCCTGAAGACGATTACACCGCCAGCGTTACCGGCGCAGGGCGCCTGCTGGTGGGCGGCTCGGCCAAGGGGACGATGGGCGCCGGCGGCGCGGACCGCGACTGGTTCTCCGTCAGCCTGGCGGCCGATGGCTATTACTGGTTCAAGCTGGAAGGCAGCAAGGATGGCGGCGGTACCTTGCCTTACTATTCGTATTCCGTGCTCAAGCTGTACGACAGCAGCGGCAAGGAGCTGGCCAGCACACCCAGCAATATTTCGGACTCGCCGGTACTGGCGTTCAAGGCGCCGCAGCGTGGCAGTTACTATCTGGAGGTATCCTCGTCCAGTAGCACGGCAACTGGCACCTACACGGTGAAAGCGCAGCTTGGCACGCCAGACGATTATGGCAATGACGCCGCCCACGCCGCCGTCATCCTGGACGGCGTGCCGCTGAAAGGCTCGCTGGAGCTAGTCGCCGACAAGGATGTATTCAAGCTGAGCGCGGTAGCCGGCATGACCTACCTGGTGGAAATAACCCCGGACAAGGCCACCAGCAACTGGAGCTACGCCACCAGCTTCAGCGTGAATGCAGGCACCAGCTCCAACTACATCTCGTTCCGCACTTCGCAGGTCAATAGCAAGACCTATGGCGTATTCGAAGCCACCAAGGGCGGCGACTACTACATGACGCTGGCTGCTTCGAGCAGCTACAACGTCACCGGCGGCTACACCATGTCGGTGCGCGCGGCGGGTATGGACGATTACAGCGCCAATGCCAGCACCACCGCATTCATCGAGCCATCCAAAGCGGTACAGGGAGCGCTGCACGTCGGCGATGATGTCGACTGGATCAAGGTTCACCTGGATGCGGGCCGCACTTATGTATTCGACCTGCAAGGAAAATACAGCGGCGGTGGCACGCTGGACACCAGTCTGGCCAGCTTCTCGCTGGTCAACGCCAACGGCAGTAACGTCGCCTCGCATAGCCTTCCCGCCACCAGCGCCGGCAGCGACCCGCGCATCCAGTATGTGGCCAACGCCACTGGCGACTACTACCTGAGTGTGCGCAACAACTACAGTTCCAACACCAGCACGGGCACCTATACCGTCAAGGAAGTGCAGACCAACCTGGACACGGTCGGCCCGCAGCTGCTGTCCAGCAGCGTGGCGGCCGGCGCCAGCAATGTGTCGCCGCTGACCAAGATCACACTGACCTTCAATGAAACCGTGATGCTGGGCAACGGCATTACCCTGACTGACAGCCTGGGCACCAAGGTAAGCGGCACCGCCTCGGTGCAGGCGACGGTGGCCGGCAGCGTCATCACCTTCGACCCGCATGCCAAGCTGATACCGGGCATGCAATATACGCTCAACCTGCAACCGGGCAGCGTGGTGGACCTGTCCGGCAATCCGGCCGCCGCTACGCAAAGCTTCAGCTTCACGGTGAAGGCGCCGGTCAGCACCGGCACTGCCGGCAACGACTACCTGCTGGGCAGCGGCGGGACAGCGCTGGATGGCGGCGCCGGCATCGATACGGTGTTCTACACCAACAGCTCCTACCGCTACAGCTACCAGCGCGAGGCGGACGGCAGCATCGAGGTACGCAGCTATGACAACTACGATACCGTGCAGAAGCTGACCGGGATCGAGCGCCTGATGTTCACCGACTACGCCTTTGCCATGGATATCGACGGTATTGGCGGCCAGGCCTACCGCATGTACCAGAGCGCCTTCAACCGCCGCCCGGACTCCGCTGGCGTCGGCTTCTGGATGGACCACATGGAAAAAGGCATGAGCTTGCAGGAAGTGGCCAGCCGCTTCATCGCCAGCACCGAGTTCACCAACACGTACGGTGCGGCGCCCAGCGATGCCGATTTCGTCACGCTGCTGTACCGCAACGTACTGCACCGCGAACCGGAGGCGGCCGGCAAGGCGCACTGGCTGGAGCAGCTCGGCAATGGCCAGAGCCGCGCCCAGGTACTGGTGGGCTTCAGCGAAAGCGCGGAGAACCACGACAACGTTGCCACCCTCATCGGCAACGGCTTCCTCTATACGCCATACGGGGGCTAATGCAGGCTAGCGGTAGCGCGCCAGAATCTGGCTGATGCTGCCGTCCTTCAGCAGCGTGTCGATGGCGCGGCTGACTTCGTCGAACGGTATCTGTGACTGGGTGGAAAACGCGCACTGCGCCTTGTAGGCGGAAAACACCAGGCCGGCGCGCACTTTCAGGTCCGGCCGGGTGCGCTGCAAATACGTCAGCGTCGCCTCGCTAAGCATGGTGTACGGCACCTTGCCGGCGATCATCTGCTGGATATTGGCTTCCATATTGGCCGCGTCCACCCGGCGGAAGCGCCTGCCCAGCACTAGCTCCACCCGTTGATAGCGATAGCCGGTTACCGTGCCGACCGGCTGGTCGCGCAGATCCTTGAGCGAGCGCAGCTGCGGCATGTCGCTGCGCGCCGCCAGCATCTCGGCGTCCGGGAACAGCGGCGGGCTCCAGTTGTAGTCGCCGTCGATCCAGAACGGCAGCACATAGCACATGGCGTCGGCGCGGCCGCTGCCCAGCGCCGGCGTCACGTCCGGCGTATCCGCGGTCAGATACACGGCGCGCCGTCCCAGTCGTTGCGCCAGCACATCGCCGAAATCCTTGACGATGCCGCCGGCCAAAACGCCATTCTGGAAGCGCGCGATCGGCATCGCCTGATCGGCAGGCGCCAACATCACCAGTTCGCCTGGCGCGGCAAGCGCAGCACCGGACAGCGCCCACAGGGCGGCGGAGAGTAAGTGTCGGGAAGGCATGATCCATTATAGCTGCTGTATGTTGGCCCCCGCACATGCAGCCACGGCCGACTATGGCACTCTGTGACTCCTGTATGACTAGCAAGGAGCATTCCCATGAGCAAGGACTTGCAAGACAAGCATATCGCAGTACTGATGACCGACGGCGTGGAGCAGGTGGAATACACCCAGCCGCGCGACTTCCTCGAACAGCAGGGCGCCAGGGTCACGCTGGTGTCGGTCAAGCCGAAAGGCGAGCAGGTGCAGGGCTACCACCACCAGGACCCGGCCGACCAGTTCACCGTGGAGCTGAACGTGCGCGACGCCCGCCCAGGCGACTTCGACGCGCTGCTGCTGCCGGGCGGCGTGGCCAATCCGGACACGCTGCGCCTGCACAGCGAAGCGATCAGCTTCATCCGTGAATTCGGCCGCGAGAACAAGCCGATTGCCGCCATCTGCCACGGCCCGTGGACGCTGATCGACGCCGGCCTGGTCAAGGACCGGCAGATCACCAGCTGGCCATCCTTGCAGCAGGACTTGCAAAACGCCGGCGCCGACTGGCGCGACCAGGAAGTGGTGACCGACGGCACGCTGGTCACCAGCCGCAAGCCGGATGACATCCCGGCCTTCAACGACGCCTTCAAGCAGGCGCTGCAAGCCGCTTGAATTTCCACCATCGACCTCATGTGTCTGAAACCCAGGAGATCACCATGAACCACACTCTAGCCGCCGTCTTTGAAACCCGCGCCGAAGCCAACCTGGCCAAGGAAGAACTGATCCACAACGGCTTTGACAGCGACCGCATCCAGATCCACGACTCCACCAGTGCGGCCGGCACCGCGCGCATCAACGACGATGCCTCGGTGCTGGGCACCGTCAAGCAGATGTTCAGCGAGCTGATCGGCCGCGACCAAGTCGACCAGCACCTCTACGCCGAAGCGCTGAACCGCGGCCACGCCGTACTGTCGCTGGATACCGTCAACCTGGAGGCGGCCGAGCGTGCGGCCGACATCATCGACGACTTCAACCCGATCGACATTGACGACCACGAAACCATGTGGCGCGCCAGCGGCTGGGGGGCGGACGTGCTGCGCAGCGGCACCGGTCCGCTGCAGACCAGTGTGGGCGCGCAGCAGGCGGCGTCGGAACAGCACGGCATCCGCCCGCGCGAGGACGCGGTGGTGTTTGCGCGTGCCGAACAGGTGGCGGCACCGGGTTCGCTGCAACGTGGCGACGTGCTGGCGGCCGTGCCGCCGGTGGCGCAGGAAGCGGTGGCCGACATCCAGAGCACCGTGCAGCGCAGCGGCATGCGCATCTACCCGCGTGACGCTGGCATCAACCAGGACAGCATCGACATCCTGACCGGCAGCGAGGAAGCCGAGGACGACTACTTCCGCTCGCACTGGGAGAAGACCTACACCGGCGGCACTTACCAGGAATACGACCCGGCCTACCGCTATGGCGAGTCGCTGAAGGATAACCCGACCTACCGCGACAAGGAATGGAATGACGTTGAACCGGAAGCCCGCACCAGCTGGGAGAGCCAGCAGCCGCAATCGAGCTGGGAAAAGTTCAAGGATGCGGTGAAGCATGGCTGGGAACGCATCACGCGCTAATTCCTTTGATAACGCAGAGCACACGCCAGGCTCGGCTGTTTAATCGATGGCCGTAGCCTGGGTGACCGCTGCGCAAAGGGCAAGCCAGGCGTAGTCCCAGCTGATACGTTCCTGCTCCAGGCGTACCCCTTGTCCCCAGCGGTTGCTGCGTAGCCCATCATAGAGGGCGTGTTCGGCCAGCGTGAGGGCAGGCAGGACCTCCGCTGCGGACTGTCCAATTTCATTGCTCCACAGGTCGGTAAAACGATGCAGTGTGGTGTCGTCCATCATCACTGAAACCAGATTCGGCAACACGCTGCGTGCCCGATGCAGGATCGCCAGTCCGTGCGTGTCGATATCGCCCCAGTAAAGGCAAGCCGTGCGTGAGGCCCAAGGTATATTGCCGAGCAATTCCACCGCGTATCCCAGGCCGATGATGGCTACCGTCCCCGGCAGGTCTTGCAACGCCAGCCCGGTCTGCAGATTTTCGACAATCAGCACCGTGGTGGGCTGCCAGCCAAGGTGGGCGATCATTGCCAGCGGTGCGCAGAGATCGCCCAGGCCACCGATGCTGGCGCGCAGTGCCGGATCCAGTACACGCAACCGTACCAGCGTCGCCGGACGTTTTAGCCCGCGCAGTGTCCAGGCATCGGCCACAGCGGTTGCTGGCGCAAGCGCTAGTAGGTGGCGAGGGCTTTGTCGGCTTTCATGACGCCATTTACGGCAATCGCCGGTATTGCCGCTGTGATGCAACGCTACCAAGCCGGTCGGCTATGAGTAGGCGAGCGACGATTGCTCAACGGCACATAAACTGGCCGGGCATTGCTTTTTCTCAAAAAGAAGCGCTAGCACCCATGACATGATCGGCAACCTGGGCCATCCCGATAGGCGGGCGTCCATATTGCGACGGATGTCACGATGGAAAAACTGCTACCGTACTACGAGCGCGAGTTAAGCATGCTGCGGCGCGCCGGCGCCGAGTTTGCGGGACGCTATCCCAAGCTTGCCGGCAGCTTGCAGATGCGCGGCGAAAGCTGCGCCGATCCTCATGTTGAGCGGCTAATCCAGTCGTCCGCCTTCCTCAACGCTCGCGTGGCGCGCCTGCTGGATGACGGCTATGCCCACTTCACCGAAGCCCTGCTGGGGATGCTGTACCCGCATTTTCTGCGGCCGATTCCTTCCTGCTCGATCGCGCGCATCGACTACAGTGGCGCGCGCTCCAATGAAATCAGCAGTGTCAATGTGCTGCCGCGCGGCGCCACGCTGAAGGCGTTAGGGCAGGGCGCGGTGGTGTGCCGATTTCGCACCGTCTACGACACTGTGGTAGCGCCGGTGATCATCAGCGCGGCCGGCTTTGAACCCTATCCGCAAACGCCGCCGACGCTATCGCTGCCACCGGACGCCGGCGTCGCCATCAGTATCCGCATTGCCTGTAGCACCGCTGGCCGCAGCCTAGCTTCACTTGGATTATCCACACTGCGCGTCCACATTGATGGCGAAGCATCGTTGTGCGCTTCCCTGCGCGACGCTATCTTCATGCACACCGCATGCTCATGCGTGGAGGCGAGCGGCCAGTGGCAGATGCTGGAACGACTGCCGCTACAGCCTGTCGGTCTGACCACCGACGAAGCGCTGCTGCCCGCCGCGCCATCCGAGCATGGGGCTTATCGGCTGCTGAGCGAATACTTCGCCTTTCCCGAAAAGTTCGACTTCGTCGATATCGACCTTGTCGCGCTGATCGCTGCCGCGCCAGAAGGCAGCTCACAGCTCACCCTGCGCCTGCTATTGCGCGACGTGCGGCCCGACACGCAAGCCGCGCGTACCCTGCGCACGCTCAGCGCGGACAACCTGCTGCTAGGCTGCACACCTATCGTCAACCTGTTCACGCAGCCTGCCACGCCAATCCGGATCACCCATACCAGTAGCAGCTATCCGCTGATGGCGGACGAAATGCCGGGCCATGCCTGCGACATCTATAGCATCGACAG
Organism: Duganella sp. sic0402; assembly: GCF_019219065.1. Classification (GTDB taxonomy): domain Bacteria; phylum Pseudomonadota; class Gammaproteobacteria; order Burkholderiales; family Burkholderiaceae_D; genus Rugamonas. The sequence goes on from NZ_JAHUWK010000017.1 coordinate 54,793, forward strand.
CGTGCAGATGGTGCGCAAGACAGCGGAAGGCAGCATGGTCACGGAATTCTTTCCCTACTACTCGCTGCGTCACGGAGAAGAGGAAAGCCGCAAGGGCCGCTACTGGCTGGTGCAACGCGATGACCTGATGTCCGCTGGCCATGAACACACCATCACGCTGGTAGACCGTGACTTCTCGCCGATGCACATCGACGAGGGTACCGTCTCCGTGCGGCTGACCTGTACCAATCGCAACCTGCCGCATGGTTTGCAGTATGGACGGGCCGGTGGAGACCTCAGCACCGAAAGCCTGGCCGGCAGCTTCCCCATCCGCATGCTGTGCCGGCCAACGCTGTCATATCGTCTCTCCAGCGAAGGCAGCCGCCAGTGGGGACTGATCGCCCACCTGGCGCTCAATCACCGCTCACTGATGCAGGAAGGCCTGCCGGCGCTGATCGCCATGCTGCGGCTGTATGCGCAGCAGGACAGCATGGTCTCGGAGCGGATGATCGCCGGTGTGATGGCGCTAAGTCATCGCCCGAGCACCGCATGGATACGCCAGGCACAAGGCAACGCCTACCTGCGCGGCGTCGAAGTAAGCGTGTCGCTGGACGAGGAAGCGTATGTCGGCACCGGCATCCACGCCTTCGCGCAGATACTCGACCAATTGTTTGCCTTGCATGTGCACCTGAACAGCTTCACGCGGCTGGTGGTGTTGTCCCATGTTAGCGGAAAGGAGTTGCTGCGATGCCCACCTCGCAACGGCGAACTGACACTGGCGTGATCGGCGAACTGCTAGTCCATCCGCAGCGCTTCGAATTCTTCCAGGCGGTGCGGCTGGCGGCGCAATGGCGCCGGGATCGCGTGCGCTTCCGTAATCGTCTTGCGCTGAGCTACGCACCGAACCAGATCGAAAACATCAGCATGGACGATAACAGCGTACGCATCACGCCTGCTTTTATTGGCTTTCTGGGCAGTCAAGGCGTGCTACCGCTGCATTACTCCGAACGCATTGCCCGCCACGAAAAAGATCACAACGATGGCGGTCCGCGCGCCTTCCTCGGCATACTATCGCATCGCCCAGTGGAGATGTTTTATCAGGCATGGGCGCGTAACCGCCCGGAATGCGTGAGCGCAGACTATCTTGACCTATTGAACGCGCTGGCCGGCACACAATACAGTGACGGCGCCATCGACCGCGAAACGCTGGCCCGCTACGCGATGCACATCCGCAGCCGTACCTTCACCGCACCGCAGATGGCCAGCATGTACACGGAATACTTTGGGGTGGCTGTAAAGGTGGAGCAGCTAGTCGGCGAATGGGCCACGCTGCCCACTGATGATCAGGCGCAGCTGGGGCGTGCCAACGTCGATCTGGACGGCGGTGTGATGCTCGGCAGCCGTGCATACAGCTGCGATGCGCGTGTCCGGCTGCGTATCGGACCATTGGGCCGGGAGCGCTACACCAGCTTCCTGAACGGTCAAACGTCAGCGCAAAAACTGCACGCCATGCTCAAACTGCACTGTGGTGTGGGCATGACGTGGGAAGTGCGTCTGCTGCTGCGCGGGCAGGAGATGCAAGGCGCGCTGCTGGATGCCAACAGCCGTCTGGGTGTCACCACCCGGCTGCAAAGCGGTCCGTCTAAGGAAGACCACGACGAGTTGATGTATTTGCTGCATAGCTAAGGAGCCACTGTGGAAAGCGACAGCAATTTTTTCACCTTCATGGCATTGGCCAAGGAACTGGTGACGGACAACCGTCCGTTGCGGCTACGCCTCGACCTGCCCGGCGGCGCCAATGAAGACATGCTGCTGCCGCAGCGCGTGTATGGATCGGAGAGTATCTGCGGCGGCATCGAATACCGTGTGCTGTGCGTCTCCGTCAACGCCCAGCTGCCACTAAAACAACTGATCGCTGTGTCAGCGGTGCTGGAATTCGTTACTGATCGCGGCGGCTTGCGCAGCGTGTGCGGTATCGTTACCGAAGCTAGCTCCGGCGACAGCGATGGCGGCTTGGCCAGCTATCAACTGGTGCTGCGCGATGCACTGGCGATCCTGGAAAAACGCAGCAACACGCGCGTGTTCCGCAACATGAACGAAATGGAAATCGTCCAGCGCATCCTCAACGAATGGCGGCAGAAAAGCCCCCTACTGGGCACCTGCTTCAATCACGAAGTCGATGAAGCCTTCAGTCAGCGTAGTTATCCCAAGCGCGAATTCACTATGCAGTACAACGAATCGGACGCCGCTTTTATCCGTCGTCTTCTGAAGCGACGCGGTATCTGCTGGTATATCCGTGCCGCCGACGCTGGCCACACGCTGGTCCTATTCAACAGCGCCGACAGCCTACGCCAGAATGCCGCCGGCACCATCCGCTACCACCGCGATAACGCTACCGAGGAACGCGACACCATCACCGCCTGGAGCGCGGTACGCAGTCTGCAACCCGGCACGGTCACGCGTCATAGCTGGGACTATATGAATCCACAGGGCAGGGACTTCATGTTGGTGGGAGCCAGCAGTGGCATCGACCAGGGCGTGAGCGGCAACGAACTGGCTGCCAGCCTGGACGACTACCAGATCCTGCCGCCGCACGCCGGCGATGACAACGAAGACCTGTTCCGCCTCGGCCAGTTGCGCATGAGTCGTCACGACTACGAGTCGAAATGCTTCCACGGCGAAGGCAGTGTGCGCGACTTGTGCGCTGGCGAGTACTTCACGCTGGCCGAGCATCCGGAAGTGGACGCGCATCCGCCCGAAGAGCGCGACTTTGTCGTCACCGCCTTGCAGGTGCTTGCCCAAAACAACCTGCCCCAAGCCCTTGCTGCGCGTGTAGAGCGTCTATTTACCCGTAGCCGTTGGGTGCACGGCGGGGGAGAACTAGACATGCTGCGAGATATGGCCGACAAAGTCGCCAACGGCCCGGTGCGTATGCATATCCAGTTTATCGCTGTACGGCGAGGCGTACCTATCGTCTCTGCCTTCGATCCGCGCATAGATGTGCCGCAGGCGCAAATGCAAAGTGCCATCGTGGTAGGGCCGGATGGCGAAGAAGTCCACTGCGACCAATTAGGTCGCGTCAAAATTCGCTTTCCGGGAACCCGCCTGGAGGACCACGAGGAAGCAGCAGGCTCAGGCGCATCCGACACAGAAACCGACTCCGCCTGGGTACGAGTCGCTTCCAACTGGGCCGGCAACGGCCCTGGAGCACTCCAGCAGTGCGGCACACTGAGCTTGCCGCGTATCGGTACCGAAGTCTTGGTCACTTTCCTCGGCGGTGATCCCGACAAACCAATCATCATTGCTCAAATTTACAATCAAGACGCCCCTCCTATCTCACTGAGCAACGCCGGTGCCTTACCGGGAAACCGTTACCTATCAGGTATTAAGAGCAGAGAATTCAAGGATGGTCGTTCCAGCCAACTTTGTTTTGATGACACCCAAGGAGAAATTAGCGTGCAATTGGCTAGTGATCACGGGAATACGCAGCTCAACCTTGGCTTTCTTACCGAACCCAAGGCGAATGGTTATGGGGCCTCACGTGGTGAGGGCGCCGAATTAGCAAGTGATGAGCAAATTGTGCTTCGCGCTGCCAAAGGAATTCTGCTCTCCGCTTGGCAACGTACAAAGGGCGACGATAAACAAATGGCGCGGCATCAATTTCTTGAACTGATGGGCGACTGTACTGAGTTGATCAAATCACTCGGCGAATCCGCTGGGAGCCATCAAGCAAAAGGAGTTGATACATCCGAGCAGGAAAGTCTACATGCCGCGTTCTCAGCATGGGAAGCGGGCAGTAACACGCTGCCCGCAGCAACGGGGGGCGGGAGGCCCATGATCGCCATTAGCGCTCCAGCTGGGATTAGCTTTGCTTCCCCCAAATCAATCGTAAGTTATGCCGGCACCTGCCTCAATATCGTAGCTCAACGCAATCTACAGATGACCGCAGGCGAGCGTGCGACGCTAAATGCTGGTCGTGGCATCTCGATGTTCGCGCAAGGCGATGGCATTGATCTGATTGCACACCAAGGCAAGTTGCTCATTCAAACTCAGCGCGACGAAACCGAACTCAATTCCGCAAAGGATGTGAAGCTTACCGCGACGGAAGGAAAGATCTATGGCATGGCCAAAGAAATTGTCCTGATTGCAGAGGACGGATCATTCATCAAGATTGGTGGCGGAATAACCCTAGGGACAAATGGAACGATTACCCATCACGGCTCCAGTTTTCCGTTCAAGGGTTCTTCGACAATGACAGCGGTGTTGCCTAAATTCGAAAGCGGTAGCGGAGATGCGAAATTCCAAGCCCGCTATTACGCTCATATGGATGGTGGAGTACCCGCACCTGACTTGGACATTGTTAGCACTGTCAGCGATGGAAGCAGCAAGGAGGAGCGCAGTGACAATGATGGAAAAACACAGCTGATAGAGCGCGGCGCCATGCACCAGGTGACCGCGAAGGCCATGAAAAATCAAAAGGTGTGATGATCATGACCGAAGAGAATATCTATCCGAAGAAGCCCTATCAGGTCGGTGTGGCGAACACCGTAACGATGACGAATCGCAGCAAAGACAAAATTCTTCCAGTACGACACAACACACCAGGGAATATCATCTTGGTCCATGGCGTGAACGATATTGGGACATCTTATGCGGCAGTGGAGCGAGGACTGTGTGAAGGGCTGGCGACGCGCTTAAGTGGTGAGCTTACGCCAGCCAGCTACAAACTCCCAACCGCTGACGATGGTAAGCGTCTTATGGATGACCCGGATGCTGTTTTTTTCAAGCGAACCATTGATACCGAAACCTTGAGCCCAGTAATCCCTTTTTATTGGGGGTATCGTGAAGAAAAAGACCGAGTACAGCTGAACGCGAAGCTGTCGCGTGGTCAAGCCTTGGACCGCAATGGAAATCGCTTGGATAGGGACTTCAGCAAAGGTGGTGGACCGTTTGCAAATGCCACAACTACCCTGCCGGATATGTGGAATAAAGGAAAATGGGGTGTCGCGCGCGCCCTGGACCGGGCCCAGCATGATGCAACTCATCCGGTTTTGAATAATCCCGGCAGGATGTATATGATCCTCGCCGCTCGGCGCTTAGCTGCATTGATTTGCATGATTCGTGACTACGACAAGGATGAAACGGTTTCTATTGTCGCTCATAGTCAGGGCTGCTTGATCAGCCTTTTGGCACAGGCTTTTCTTCTGGATCCCAGCATCAAGAAAGAGCAGCCGAATGCTCGTCCTGCAGATACGCTGATCTTGACCCATCCGCCATATAGCTTGATTGATGAAATTGCACCATCGGTAAGAATTGTTGATCGCTTTAGCGATGAGGATCCAGCCATGGTTGGAAGGTATAGCTCTATAGATGGCATACAAACCGCTGATGCTCGATTAAGAACACTTTCCAACATCGTGCGTGGAGTTTGGTCCTCCAAGCATACAGCTCCTGTCCTGTCCGAACTGTCGGACTCAAAGAAACACTGCGGTGCGGTAGGTAAGCAATGGCGTGCTGAGGCTGATCGTGATAATCGCGGAAAGGTTTATTTGTACTTCTGTCCTGAGGACATGACGGTAGCCTTGGAGAATGTCCTAGGAATCGGCTGGCAGGGAGTCCCAACCTTTCAGCGAGTTGCAGCAAATAATAAACGTCGTGAAGCTCTTTACAAACCGCTGGCCGAGTTAGGGGAAGGCTTTCGACAAAGGGTATTCACGGCTAAAAAACGGCCCGATCCGGTGTCAGGAAAGCCAGTCATGCTTGGTCCCGCCGATAGCCCGTTTTATTTTGTACTGCGCCAGCCCGGTGAAAAAGATTATGTGCATACCGAGGTAAGTGACACTTGGATGAGCAAAATGTTCGTCCGTGGCCATCTCGATGCCACACGAGTCCCCAGACTGGGGCGGCAAGAAGTGGAAATGCGCAACCAAGGGATTCGTACAATCAATGGTGAAGCGCTAAAGGTTCCTGTAGAGGCAAGTATGCATGAGGGGGCGCTTCATGATGCCAAAGGTCGCCAAGGGGCAAGCGAGCGGGTCGACCCCATTGATGCCTCCATCGCCCTTACAAGTAACTATGGACTAATAAATGTTTGGCAGTGTATGGAGCATCGCGTTGAAGCAGATCGCGTTCAGGTTACTCGTGCAACAGTCAGTCCATTCCCGAGTGTGTATGGTGGTGCCGCCATGCCGGTAAATGACTTGGCAGCCGCTGTTCAAGCGATTTTGAACAGCGACAAGCAGCCGGAAGCTTGTTGTGAGGTTTTGGAGGCCTATGCTTGCTCCAGTTCGCTTTTTTCCTATACAGCTACTTCCCCACCAAAAATCCTTATTAAGCGTACGGAGACGTGGAATGAGGCCAGGTTGCGCTGGCAACAGCAAATCGTCCCTCGCTCATTCCATGGCGCTATCTTCGGTGGCCAAGCGAACCATCGCAATGTGACCGCATATGACGTCGCCATCGGCGGCGGCAAGGCATCTAGCGATCGGCCCTTTTATGCCTATTTATGCCAAGTGGCTGACTGGCGTCTTCAGAATAATGAAGCCGTCGATCGAGCTGGAATTCGCAAGTGGAGTTTTTTTCTGAGAAAACATGACACTTATTTTTCAGTCGAAAAAGATTGGCGAAAAAAACTAATCGAAGGTAATCGGGATTATTACTCAACAGGTCTCTTGCCTAAGCTTCCGGTGCTCCCTGATGGTTTACCCATAAGCGTAGTCTGCGAATTGAAGAGTTGAGAGGTCTATTATGAATATGCGACTTGCATGGACAAAATTTAGGGTAATCATTACCGCCAGTTTGGCAATGGTAATAATGATATGCATCTTTTGCTTCGTTGAAATCAGATCTTTTGGAGAGAGAAAAATGACAGTGCGAATCCCTTCTGTCTCAGTTGATGCGAAGAGTGGCATGTATAGTAAAGAATATATACTTGAGATCATCGGTTTAGGTGTCACGTTGGACAAATATCGTCAAGGAGCACTATGGGATGCTATCGCAAAGGGGGATCCTTATTCGACCGTAAGAGACATGAATCCCAAGAACTACCCATGGGATTCGGGCGACCAAATGACCCAATCGGGATCACGCGAAGGAGCAAGTCTCGAGAACGCGATACTTGATGTACCCCGCTATTGGGGAATCCCGGCATTTAATGCCGCACCGCGATACGTTGGTGAAGAATGCGAAGATCGGCCAGATCGTCCTCAAGCAGGAATTGTTCGCGCGGCGGGAGGAATGCACATTCTTATTCTTGCTGGCCGTGAATTGTCAGAGCGACCTGACCACATTCTTGAAAAGATATTTATTTTTTTTGATCAGCATCCTAGCGTGCCTTTTATCGTACTGGGGTCCGCAGACAGCACTTATGTAAGGACGGACACAGTATTACCACACGGGGTTATCACGACGGGCCATAGTGTTCCCGAGATGCCGGACGCTTCGGCTGTTTTTGTGATTGCGAGAAGGGAACGTGTAGACGCTATTCGCCACTTTGTATTCAGGGATCTAGAAGAGCCTCAGCCCGACGTGAATGTATTGAATAGGGATGGTGTGGCGCGGCGCGTTTGGCTCAACTCTTTGGCTCTGGAGAAGAAAGTGCCGACACCCCCAGAGAAAACCCAGTCTTCCTACCACTATGGTCGTCAACCAACCGGGGAAGAATGGTTAGCGGACTTGGAGGTATTTTCCAAGCAGTTCGATCCATCCGCCCCCAGCCAGGCTGGCTTCAAGCTGAGCGACCTTGTGAGCAACAAGCCACGGCTGTCTCGCCATTGGCGGCCCAAACCCTGGTTTCCCGTTCCCTGGAATACCGAACAATTAAACCAATTCGACATGTTACCGACGCTAGGATTTTTGCATCGCCCGGTCTTCGTCAAGATGACGGACGATAATGGCAAAAAGCTCAAAAATAAAGCTGACCGCGAGGCCAAACTTTGGGAGGGATGGAAGGACGCCCTTAGCACCTTGCCTGCTGCCCAGCGTCCCATTGCACCTGCGCGCGTTATTGTGGCAACCGGCGGTAAAACCTCACAGCTGCTCGACTTTCATAGTCTGCTCAGAAAGGTGAATGAAGAAGGTGGCCCCAAATTCGAGCCTGCCGAAGCCAACAAGTTCGTAGATATGGATCGCCGCCTAGGCAACACCGGTGCTGCGACATTTTTTATGCAGACTGCTATCGGTATCTTGGGGAGCTATCGCGAAGGCGGGATCAGTGCGGTGTTCAATTTACGTGATCCTGATGAAGCCAGCATCGTTTTTATCAGCCCCCCCTCCGATCAGCAACGCAAGAATCAACAGCATCCGATCGGCGGTGACGTATTCCAAAATGCTACGATTCCCTTGGTCGACCCTAAGAATTACGAAGAGCCTGTACTCAAATAAGGAGCGGATATGCGAAAGGTGATCTGTGTCGGTGACGACACCAGCCACGGGGGCAAGGTAATGAGCAGCAGCGCTCCCCACTTTACAGTTGCAGGCAAAGCTGTCGCGTGCATAGGGGACAAATGTACTTGCCCAGTACAAGGACACGGAGGTGTTTGCTCAATTATCGAAGGAGACAGCAAGCATACGATAGACGGCCGTCCGGTTGCCTATGAGGGCCATAAGACCAGCTGTGGCGCCACGCTGTTGGCAACGAATGAGCAGCTTTATCAGGCATAGTCCCTTGAGAAATGCCGAGGAACTCGCTCTGTAGTGGTTTAATGTACCCGGACACTGATTTAGGCGAGAATGCTCGCCATGGAGAGGTGTTTGATGAGCAAGCAGAGACGTACGTTTTCCCCGGAGTTCAAGCAGCATGCGGCATGCCTGGTGCT
>NZ_JAHUWK010000018.1 GCF_019219065.1 Duganella sp. sic0402
GCGGGGACTAGCCCCGCCCACGCCTTCATGTTGCCAAGGAGTCGTGCCTTGCAGGGCACGACCGTTACGCTGGCGCGGAGCTGCGCTCCACGAATTCCCCGCTCCACCAACGACAGGCGATGAGCGGCGACTAATTGACGATGGTATCATCGCAGTTATGCGCATCGTACTCATTACCGGCATCTCCGGCTCAGGCAAATCCGTCGCTCTCAACGTCCTGGAAGACACGGGACATTATTGCGTCGACAATCTCCCGCCCGCCCTGCTTTCCAGCCTGGTCCAGACGCTGGCTGACGAAGGCCTGCAAGCACTGGCCGTCGCTGTTGACGCCCGTAGCGCTGAGTCGCTAGCCTCATTGCCCGGTGTGGTGGAAAAGCTGCGCGAAGCCGGCCACGACGTCAAAGTGATGTTCCTGACCGCGAACACCCACTCGCTGGTGGCGCGTTTCTCCGAAACCCGCCGCAGCCACCCGCTGTCGCACGAACTGCGCCCCGGCCAGAATCCCGGCGCGCGCCGCACGCTGATCGAATGCATCCTGGAGGAACGCGAACGGCTGTCGCACATCCAGCAACTGGGCCACGTCATCGACACCTCCGAACTGAGCGCCAACAAGCTGCGCGCCTGGGTCAAGGACCTGGTGCTGGCCGACCATGCGCCGCTGACGCTGTTCTTTGAATCGTTTGCCTTCAAGCTGGGCGTGCCGATGGACGCCGACTTTGTGTTTGACGTGCGCGCGCTGCCGAATCCCTATTACGACCTGGCGCTGCGCCCGCTGACCGGCCGCGACGCCCCGGTGATCGAATTCCTCGACGCCCAGCCCAGCGCCGGCGAGATGCTGAACGATATCCGCGCCTTCGTGGAAAAATGGCTGCCCTCCTTCAAGGGAGACAACCGCAGCTATCTGACGGTGGCGCTGGGCTGCACCGGTGGCCAGCACCGCTCGGTCTACATGGCGGAAAAACTTGCGGCCTACTTCAACGCCAAGGAGCGCGTCGTCCTGCGCCACCGCGAGCAATAATCATAGATGGCGCAGCGGGTGCGCATAGTCAGGCCAGACCGGCCGGAACATCGCCTGTACCATCTCCTGCGTGACCGCTCCCAGCGTCGACGGGTTCCACTGCGGCACGTTGTCCTTGTCGATCACCAGCGCGCGCACGCCTTCGATGACTTCGCCGTTTTCGAAATTGCGGCGCACTAGCGCGCGCTCCATACGCAGGCAGGCCGGCACGTCCAGCGCCGCGCCACGCCGTATCAATTCATGCGTAACGCACATCATCAGCGGTGAACGGCTGGCCATGACCGCCAGCGTGTCCTGCGCGAACTCGCTGCCATCCGCCTGCAGCGAAGCGACGATGTCAGGCACCGAGCCGGCGTTGAAATGACGATCGATGGCGGCGCGGTTGGCCGCCAGCGTACTGCCGCCAGCGTCATGCGCGGCGGCGTAGGCTTGCAGCGCTTGCGGCAAGGCGGCGCCCGGCGTGGCTGCCAGCAAGGCGTCCAGCGCGGCACGGTCCGCCGTCGGCGCGTAATGGTCGGCCAGGCCCGCGTACAGCGCATCGGCGGCACCGATGGTCACGCCGGTGACGCCCAGATAGTAGCCCAGTGCGCCGGGCGCGCGCGACAGGAAATAGCTGCCGCCAACGTCCGGGAACAGGCCGATATTCACTTCCGGCATGGCCATCCTGGTCTTGTCGGTGAGGATACGCACGCCGCCCTGCGCGATGCCCATGCCGCCGCCCATCACCACGCCATCCATCAACGCGATGTAAGGCTTGGGATAAAAATGGACTAAATGATTCAGCGAATATTCTTCGGTGAAGAAGTCTTCCACCAGCGCACTGCCACCCTGCGGCGTGCTGCGCCCCGCTTCGTAGAAAAAGCGGATGTCGCCGCCGGCGCAGAACGCCTTCTCGCTGCTGCTGCGCACCAGCACCGCAGCGACGCTGGCGTCGTCGCGCCACGCCAGCAGCGCTTGCGTGATCGCGCGCACCATGTCGAGGGACAGTGAGTTCAGGGCCTTGGGCCGGTCCAGCACGATCAAGCCAGTGCCGTTGCTAACGCTGGTGTGGATATATTCGCTCATGCGAACATTCTACTTCAGATGCTCCAGCGGATTCGGCACGTCAAGCGAACCGCCGAGGCGCGGCTGCCACAAGGCCTTGCCGGCCGGCGGAGGCGGTTTGCCGACCTGGCGGTTGTAGATGGTCGTCACCTCGCGGCTGCCGACCGGCTCCTGCTCAAAGCCGGTGCGCTTCGCGATGCCGGACGGATCTGCCGAACCAGCTACCGTGAACGCCACCAGCGTGTCCAGGCGCGGATCGCGCACGTCGAGGATAGAGGCGATCATCACCAGCGGAGTGGCCGCGTAGACCTGGTAATGCAGCGCCTTCACCGCGCGCTCCATTTCCGCTGGCAGCGCGCCGTCCGGCGCCATCTGGCCTAGCGCATGCTGTAACACCTTGCGGCCCCAGTCCAGATAGCGCGCATCGCCGGTGACGCCGCCGGTCGCCGTCACCGCCAGCCCTTCCCAGTAGTAGTGGTTGTTGCGCGTGCCTTTCTTGGCGTCCGCATGCGCGATGGTGGCGTCGGCCAGCGACTTGAACCAGCCTTCGATCAGCACGCGCTGCGCCGGCGTGGCCTGCGGCTTGACGCGCGCATAGTTGAGCGCCATGCCGCTCAGCGTCCACTTGCGCACGTAGAAAGCCTGTTCGCTGGACATCTTGCCCAGCAAGGCCTTCTGCTCCGCCCAATTGGCCAGCCAGCTCAGCGCGCAGCCGGCGTCGCGGCCGTTGGCGTCCTGCGCCACATGGATCAGGAAGTCCTCGACCGGCTTGGTGTTGGCGATATTCTGCGCGCGCTTGACCGGATCGATCACCGAATGGTTTTTGTCGGAGTAATAGCTGTTGGCTTCGATATCGCTGCGCGCAGGCGGCGGCGCATCGCAAGCCTGCGCGAGCGGTGCAGCAACAGCCAGCAATAACGGTATAAATAATTTCATGATGCTCCTGTCAGAAAGTCGTGCTCAGCTTGAGCTGGTAAGTGCGGCCATCCACATCGAGACGGCGCGGCTTCAGGTAAGAACCCTCGTATTCCTCGCGCATCGAGTTGCTCATATTGAAGGCGTCAAAAGACACCTTGAAGTTGTTGGCAAACGTGTAGCTGGCCGACATATCCAGCTGGCCGCGCGCCTTGACCGAACGCGCCGCGCCGTTGAAGGTGCCGCCTGCCGCCAGGTCATAATCGTCGCGGTAGTTGTACACGGCGCGCACGCCCCACTGCCTGGTTTCATAGTAAGCGATGAGGTTGTAATTATTACGGGAAACGCCAGGCAGCGTCGCCGCCGAGCCGTCGTCGTTGCGGCCCTTGATGGTGGTGTAGGCATAGTTGAAGGCGCCGCCCAGGTTATTCCACGGCGCCGGCAGCCAATCCAGATTCTGCTGCACATTGAATTCCACGCCATTGACCTTGATCTTCTGCTGGTTGGTCTGGCCGGTGATCACCACCCGCGCCGGCTGCATCGACGGCGCTTCGGCGGTGCCGACGTTGACCAGGATATCGCTCAGGCAGTTATTGCCGACGATACTCAAGTGGCCCAGGCCAAGCGCGGTCGCATCGGCCGGGCACAGGCGATTCACATCGCGTACAGGACCAACCAGACCTTTCACATCTTTCTGGAACACGGTCAGCGCCACCAGTCCGTTCGGACGGTTGTACCACTCCAGCGCCAGGTCGAAGGAATTGGCGGTGTACGGTTTCAGGTCGGCACTGCCCAGCACCACGTTATAGGTCGGCGTGGCGGTGCCCAGCGCCGGCTCGGTCACCACCGTCGATGGCGTGATATCGCGCGGCTGCGGCCGCACAAACGTGCGATAGGCCGCGCCACGCAATGCGATCTTCTCGCTCAGGTCAGCCTTGGCAACCAGCGACGGCAGGAAGTTGCGATAGCTTTGCTCGAACTGGCGCGGCGTACGGGTAGTGACCACCTTGGTGCCGCCGGGAATGGTGACGGTGACGTTGCTGGTATCGAGCGAGTCCACGGTTTCGCGTGTGGTTTCGTAGCGCGCACCCAGGTTGCCCTTGAGCGGCACGCCGAACAGGCTGCTGCCCCAGATGCTGGACACATAGCCGGAAGCGATGCGGTTCTTGACCGAGAAGTTATACGAGGAGAAGCCGGGGTCGGCGTCGTTGTTGACCAGGCCATACGGCGTCAAGGTCTGGCCGGGCAGCACGGTGACCGGCTTGACCGCGTTCAGCACCGCCGGAATATCCACCGCCACCCAGTTTTTGGTGTAGCCGGGAATATAGCCGCCGGCAAAGCTGGCCACATAGGGGTTGCTGATCGCCAGCGACGGCTGGATCGCCGCGAAGTTGATGCCCTGCGCGGTGTTGCGCGTGCCGGTCGAGACAAAATCATTCTGCTCGGCGCGCAAGCCGGCCTTGACCGACTTGAAGAAGCCTTCCTCGAAACTGCGCTCGGCAAACACCTGCAAGGCGTCGACCGAGGTCAGCGCGCGGCCATTGGTGCCGGTCACGCCGAAGCGGTCGTTGCCGTTGTTGCGCGCCTGCGTGACCGAGGTGCCGGGACGCTGGTCGTACGGGCCCGGATTGATGTGGCTGACGGTCGGCGTGAACAGCGTCAGCACCGAGTTCTTCAGATCCTCGCCGCCCGAATAGTAATGGCCATACGTGCCATTCGAGCCGGGCAGCGTGCGCGCCGATTGCACGATGTCGATCGACAGCTGGTCCTGGCGGTTCTCCGCGCGCGAGCTGTGCGCCGCGCCGTTGAAGTGCCACTCGTCGTTTTCCCAATCGACGTCGGCGCTCAGGCCGTGGGTGCGCTGGCGTTGCGGCGCCGAGCGCAGCGAATCGGTGATGCTGGCGTTGGCGTAGTCGTAGGAGTTGATCATCGCCTGCTTGCCGGTCGGCGTGTCGATGGTGAAGATCGGGCCGAGATTGGTGATCGGTGAATTCGCGGTCGGATCGATATAGTTCAAATACTGGTTGGACGAATCGAGCTTGCGGTCGCTGAAATAGCCGGTCAGGTTGAGCCGCGTCTCGCCATTCATGCGCCAGCCGACGCCGGCCGCGCCGCTATGGGTGGCGCCGGTATTGGCGGTCACGGTCTGGCGGATCTGGCCGGGGAACAGAATGCCCTTGGCGTATTCCGACTTCGGATAGCGCGCGTCGAACTGCGCCTGGGTGATGCCGAGATTGGCTGCGGTCAGCTGGTCGTAATCCTGCACCTGGGTCGAGTCGCGGCGGAAGTCTTCCTTCTTGTATGCGTAGACACCGAACACCGCCAGATCCTTGCCGAAGTGCTTGTTCCACGAGACGTTGGCGTTGGGCGTGGTCAGGTGGCCCAGCTCGTCATACTCGTCGCCGATGGCGATGGCGCCGCCGTCCTTGCGTGCCAGCGCCGAGGTGATGCGCAGGTCGATATTGCCACTCAGACCGCCCGGCTGCTCGGCTGCGGTCGGGCTTTTCAGCACCGTCACCGCGCTGAAAATATCCGAGTTGAACGCGCCCAGCGGCGTCGAGCCGTTCAGCACCGGCTGCGCGAACGACATGCCGTTAATCGTCGTCAGCGCGAACGTGCCGGGCAGGCCGCGCAGGTTGATGGTGGCGTTGCGCGAGCCGGCCTCGCGGTTCAGCTGCACGCCGGGAATGCGCTGGATGGCTTCGCCCACATTCAGGTCCGGAAAGCGCCCCAGGCCGTCGGAGGAAATACTGTCGGTGATTTCCAGCGTGTCGCGCTTCATGTTGACTGCGTCCGCATACGATTTGCGGATGCCGGACACCACTACCGTATTGGCATCGGCCGGAACGGCGTCCTGCGCCCAGGCGTTGGACAGGCATAGCAAGGCAATGGCCGCGCTCAGCGGCCGAATGGCTAAATTTTTCATCGTATAGTCTCTCTTTATAGTTATTTGGAAAACGTTTAACTAATTCATTAAATCATTTTCATCCATATAACACTATAAGGATTTACCACACGTTGCGTAAACGCCAACGCAGCTTGCCAAGCATTAGGAAATCGTTTATCAACCCAAGAACAAAAAAGGGCGCTTTCATGCGCCCTTTAGTTGGTGGTGCCGGGACCTGCGTCAGGTGGCGGCAGCGGGTTCGTAGCTATCCGGGATATGCTTGATCGCATCGTGCCCGTAAGACTGAACTTTGGCTTTGTATTTCATCACCTGGCGGTCCAGCTTGTCGATCAGCGTATCGATGGCGGCGTACAGGTCTTGCGACAGGCTTTCTACGTAGACGGTCTTGCCGGACATACGCAGGTTGATTTCAGCCTTCTGGCGTTTATCTTTCTCTTTAAGGTTATCTACGGTCAGGATGACAGCAATATCAATCACTTGATCAAAGTGGCGTGTGACGCGCTCCAGTTTATTCTGCACGTACTCGCGAATAGCCGAGGTCACTTCGAGATGATGTCCACTGATGGTCAGATTCATACACACTCCTAAAGATAATGTCGCTGCTTACGGTTAGTGCGTTGCCCCTTGCTGCCGGGCGCGCAGGAACCAAGTAACTACAAAGACTTGCGGAGACTGACTGGAGGGATTTTGAGCGCTTCGCGATATTTGGCAACAGTGCGCCGCGCAATCACCATGCCCTGTTCTCCCAGCATGTCCGCAATCTTACTGTCGGATAAAGGATTTTTCGGGTCTTCAGCTCCTGTCAATTGCACTATCAAGGCACGTATCGCCGTCGAACTTGCTTCCCCGCCAGCTTCGGTGGCGACATGGCTACCAAAGAAATATTTCAGCTCAAACATGCCGTGCGGGGTCAGCATATATTTTTGAGTTGTTACACGAGAAATTGTGCTCTCGTGTAAACCCAGTGTATCAGCAATTTCGCGAAGCACAAGGGGGCGCATGGCGACTGCGCCGTGCGAGAAAAAGTTCTTTTGTCTTTCTACTATCGCTTGCGCCACGCGCAGGATGGTGTCGAAGCGCTGGCGCATATTCTTGATCAGCCACTTGGCTTCCTGCAGCTGTGCGCCCATCGCGCTTTCGCCCTTGCCCTGCTTGAGCAGGTTGGCATACATGGCGTTGACGCGGAGGCGCGGCATGACATCGTTGTTCAGACTGACCTGCCAGCCGGTGCGCGATTTTTTCACGATCACATCCGGCACCACGTAGTCCGACACGTCCGACGCGAAGGCCGCGCCGGGATGCGGATTGCATAGTCGTATCACTGTCTGCGCTTCGCGCAAATCTTCGTCGTCGCACAGCAGCGCCTTTTTCAGCTTGTTGAAATCGCGCTGGGCAAACCAGGCCAGATGATTTTCCACGATGGCCAGCGCCATGCGCCGCGTCACCATCGGCACACCAGGCAAGCGCTTGATCTGGATCGCCAGGCACTCGGCGGCGTTGCGCGCGCCCACGCCCAGCGGATCGAAACTTTGCAGCAGGCTAAGCGCCGTCTGTAGTTCTTCGATTTCGACCTGCAGTTCTTCCGGCAGGCGCGCGTGAATCTCTTCCAGTGATTCTTCCAGGTAGCCGTTCTCATCAAGCGCGTCGATGATCAGCTCCACCAGCGCGCGATCGCGCATTTCCAGCACGGTGACGCGCATCTGTTCCATCAGGTGTTCGCGCAGCGTGCAGTGATGCGCTTCCAGCTGCGGGCGCGCCTCTTCGTCATCGCTGTTCTTGCTGCGGCCGGAATCGCTCCAGTCCATATCGGCGTCGGGGGTGGTGCTTTCGGTATCGGCGGCGGGGCCGTCGTAGCTGTCGGCTTCCGCCGCAGGCGCATCGCCCGGCGGACCTTCGGCCGGCGCTTCGCCTGCCGGCGCCTGCTGGTTGATCGCGCCATCGGCCAGCAGCCGCAGCGAATGGTCGAGCGGATCGTCCAGGCGTTCCAGCAGCGGGTTATCGGTCAGCAGCTGTTCGAGTTCCTGATGCAGCTCCAGCGTCGACAATTGCAGCAGCCGTATCGACTGCTGCAATTGGGGCGTCAACGCCAGATGCTGCGACGTGCGCAGTTGCAAAGACTGTTTCATTGAAAATTACATGCGGAAGTGTTCACCCAGATAGACGCGACGCACCGACTCGTTGGCGATGATGTCGTCCGGACGGCCTGATGCCAGCACCGAGCCCTGGTTGATAATGTAGGCGCGGTCGCAGATACCCAGCGTCTCGCGCACATTGTGATCGGTAATGAGGACGCCGATATTGCGTTCTTTGAGGAAGCGCACGATGCGCTGGATCTCAATCACGGCAATCGGGTCGACCCCGGCGAAAGGTTCATCGAGCAGCACGAAGCGCGGGTTGGTCGCCAGTGCGCGCGCGATCTCGACACGGCGGCGTTCGCCGCCGGAGAGCGACAGCGCCTGGTTCTCGCGCAGCTTTTCGATTTGCAAATCGGCCAGCAGGGTATTCAGCCGTTCATCAATCTCCGCCTTGGATAAAGGCTTGCCGTCCACTTTTTGGATTTCGAGGACGGCGCGAATATTTTCTTCCACCGTCAGCTTGCGGAACACCGAAGCTTCCTGCGGCAGATAGGACAAGCCCATCGACGCGCGGCGGTGGATCGGCAGCGAAGAGATATCGGCGCCGCTGATATCGATGCTGCCTGCGTCCGATGGCACCAGGCCGACGATCATGTAGAACGAGGTGGTCTTGCCGGCGCCGTTCGGACCCAGCAGGCCAACCACTTCGCCGCATTCCACTTGCAGCGACACATCATGCACCACCTGGCGCTTGCCATAGGTTTTTTGCAGGCCTTTGACGATCAGGGTGCTACCGCAGGATGGCTCCATCTTATTTCCCCGCCGCAGGCTGCGTGGTGGCCGGCGTGGCCAGCTTGGACGATGGCTGGATCACCATCGTGCTGCGGCCGCCACCAGGTTTGGTTTCGCCGGTCGGCGTGTTCTTGACCGCGAAGAATTCCTTGCGGCTGTCGTAGGAAATGAATTCGCCATCGACCTGGCTGGCATTCTTGCCAGCCTCCAGTTTCTTGATCTGCGCCTTGGCAAACAGCTTCACCAGCTCGGTCTTGCTGTCATATTCGATGCGGTCGGCCTGGCCTTCCATCCATTGATCGCCGGGACCGTCGAGCTTCTGGCGGAAGGTCGCCTGCACGCCGGGCGCGCTGTGCAGCACCACCAGCTGATAGCCTTCCGGCGTTTCGGTGACCACCGCTTTCGGCGACTTCATCAGCAGTGTGCCGCGCGTCAGCACCACGTTCCCGGTGAAGGTCTTGATCTGCTTGACGTCATCGGCGTCCAGCTGGTCAAAGGTGATTTCGGTCGGCTTGTTGGAATCGGCCTTCTCCGCCTGCGCCACGCAGGCAAGCAGCGCCAGCACGGCCGAGAGTAATAGTTTGTTCATCTTCATCATTGCTTCCTTCATTTTGCCGCGCGCGGCGGCATCGTAATC
Organism: Duganella sp. sic0402; assembly: GCF_019219065.1. Taxonomy (GTDB): domain Bacteria; phylum Pseudomonadota; class Gammaproteobacteria; order Burkholderiales; family Burkholderiaceae_D; genus Rugamonas. The sequence continues at coordinate 9,390 of NZ_JAHUWK010000018.1, forward strand.
GTTCCGCGACCACCCAGCTCGATCTGGCGGGTCGCGTTGTTGGCTTTCATGCCGGTGCCGGTGGCGGTCGAGGTGCCGGCCAGCATCTGCACCGGCGCCGTGGTTTCCATGCGTTCCTCGTCCGGATACACGGTCAGCGTGCTGGTCTTCAGGCGCAGCTCCTGCGCCTGCCTGGTGGCAGGGCGTACCACGTCCACATTACCATCCAGCCGCACCCGCGTATTGTTCTGGTCGACATAGGCGGTCTGCGCGTGAATATTCATCGGCGGCTGGTCGGTCGTCAGGCTGTGCACAAACGGCTTGTCGATCACCGAGGTGTCGCCGACCGGGTGATGGGTCAGCCGGTCGCCGGACACGATGTAGGCCGGCTGGCCATTCTTGTTCATGCGTACCGTGCTGAAGCGATCGATGATGTAGTCCGGCTCTTCGCGGAACTTGTCGGCGCCTGCGCCCTGACCGGCCTGGTTGACCACCTGGACCAGCCAGAAGCTGCCGACGGCCACGAACACGCCGACCATCATGATCAGCGTCAGTTGCCACCGGTGTGCTGTTCTTTTACGCATGCTCGTATCCTATCAGACCAGGAACTGCGCCATCACGCGCTCATAGCTGCCCTGCGCGTGCAGCAGCAGTTCGCACACTTCGCGCACGGCACCCTTGCCGCCAAACGCCACCGTGGTGTGGTGGGCGCGCTCCAGCACTTCCTTGCGGCCATTCGGCACCGCGACGGCAAAGCCGGCGCGCGCCAGGATCGGCAGGTCCACCACATCGTCGCCGATGAAGCCGACCTGTTCGGCCGTCAGGCCGGTTTTGGCCAGCAGCGCGTTGAACGGCGTCAGCTTGTCGTGGCCGCCCTGGTGCAGATGGCTGATACCGAGATCGGCAGCGCGCTTGATCACCTGCGGCGAGGTGCGCGCGCTGATGATGGCAGTCTGGATGCCGGCTTCCTGGATCAGCTTGATGCCCAGGCCGTCCTGCACGTTGAAGGTCTTCAGCGCTTCGCCGTCGGCGCCGTAATGCAGGCTGCCGTCGGTCAGCACGCCGTCGACGTCGAAGATCATCAGCTTGACGCGCGCGGCGCGTTCCAGATAGGTCATCAAATCACTCATTAGATTACTTTTGCGCGGGTCAGGTCATGGATGTGCAGCGCGCCGACCAGCTTGCCGTCAGCATCGGTCACCAGCATCTGGTTGATGCGGTATTGCTCCATCACGGCCACCGCGTCCACCGCCATCTTCTCCGGCGAAATGCTGCGCGGGTTGGCGTGCATCACGTCGCCGATCACCACCTTGCTGAAGTCCTGCACCTTCTCGATCATGCGGCGCAGGTCGCCGTCGGTGAACACGCCGACCGGCTTGTCGTCCGCATCAACGATGGCGGTCATGCCCATGCCCTTCTGGGTGATTTCCAGCAGCGCGTCGGTCAGCTTGACGCCGGCGCGCACTTTCGGCACCGCGTCGCCGCTGCGCATCACGTCCTTGACGTGGGTCAGCAGGCGGCGGCCCAGTGCGCCACCTGGGTGCGAGCGGGCGAAATCTTCTTCCTTGAAGCCGCGCAGATCCAGCAGCGCCACGGCCAGCGCGTCGCCCAGCGCCAGCGTGACGGTGGTCGAGGTGGTTGGCGCCAGATTCATCGGGCAGGCTTCCTTGGCCACGGCCACGTTCAGATGCACGTCGGCGATGGTGGCCAGGCTGGAGCCCGGCTTGCCGGTGATGGCGATGACCTTGCTGCCCATGCGCTTGACCACCGGCAGGATGGTCATCAGCTCCGAGCTCTCGCCGGAATAGGAAATGGCAATAAAGGCATCATCGGCGGTGACCATGCCGAGGTCGCCGTGCGCGGCTTCGGCCGGGTGCACGAACAGCGCCGGCGTGCCGGTGGACGCCAGCGTGGCGGCGATCTTGCGGCCGATGTGGCCGGACTTGCCGATACCGGACACGACCACGCGCCCGGTGCAGTTCAGCAGCAGGGAAATGGCCTGCACCACGCTATCGTCATTTTCCAGGCGCGCGTTCAGGGCATTGATGGCATCCGCTTCATTCTGCAGCGTGTCTCGGGCAAGACGCAGTGCCGTTTTTGCATCAAAAACTTTCAGCATTGTTTTTTCATGGGTTACACTCATGCCCAAGTATAGCCGAATTGAGAAAGCAAAAAACTTGCCAGTCACAACATAACGCGCTCAGCGCACCGCAAACAACGAACTTTTTTTTACTGGCGATGTTGAAATGACGTTTTCACCTCTGGAATTAACACTGTTGTTGCTGGGAAGCGCCGTCCTCGGCGTGGTCGCTTTCCGCATGATGCACCTGCCGCCGATGCTCGGCTACCTGACGGTCGGCATCCTGATCGGCCCGCACGCGCTCGGCCTGGCCGAGCAAAGCGAAACCACGCACGGCCTGGCCGAATTCGGCGTGGTGTTCCTGATGTTCTCGATCGGCCTGGAATTCTCGCTGCCCAAGCTCAAGGCGATGCGCTCCATCGTATTCGGGCTGGGACTGGCGCAGGTAGTGCTCACTATCATCGCAACCATGATTTTTGGCTGGGTGCTGGCCACCCAGTTGCCGGCGCACCTGCAAATTTCCTGGCAAGCCTCCTTCGCGCTGGGTGGCGCGCTGGCGATGTCGTCAACCGCCATCGTGGTCAAAATGCTGACTGAGCGGCTCGAACTGGAATCCGAACATGGCCGCAAAATCATCGGCATCCTGCTGTTCCAGGATCTGGCGGTGGTGCCGCTGCTGATCCTGATCCCGTCGCTGGGCGAGCGTCCGGAAGCGCTGGCGGAAACGCTGGGCTGGGCCAGCCTGAAGGCGGTGGTGGTGCTGGCCCTGCTGTTCGTGGTCGGCCATAAAGTCACGCGCGGCTGGTTCACCATCGTGGTCAAGCGCCGCTCGCAGGAACTGTTCATGCTGAACCTGCTGCTGGTGGTGATGGCGGCAGCCTGGATCACCGAGCGCGCCGGCCTGTCGCTCGCGCTGGGCGCCTTCGTCGCTGGCATGCTGATTTCCGAAACCGAATTCCGCCACCAGGTGGAAGAAGACATCAAACCGTTCCGCGACGTGCTGCTGGGGCTGTTCTTCATCACCATCGGCATGCTGCTCAACCTGCGCATGGTGCTGGAAAACTGGTGGCTGGTGCTGTTGCTGCTGTTGCTGCCGGTGGTGATGAAATTCGCGCTGATCGCCGGTCTGGCCAAGCTGTTCGGCTCGTCGGACGGCGTGTCGATGCGCACCGGCCTGGCGCTGGCGCAGGCGGGCGAGTTCGGTTTCGTGCTGCTGAATCTGGCGGCCGACCACCATCTGATGGATTCGTACGTGGTGCAGGTGGTGCTGGCGTCGATGGTGCTGTCGATGCTGCTGGCGCCGTTCATCATCGCGCAGTCGGACCGCATCGTCATGAAGTTCTCCAGCAATGAATGGATGATGCAATCGCTGGCGCTGACCAAGATCGCCAGCCGCACCATGAAGAACAACAAGCACGTGCTGGTGTGCGGTTTCGGCCGCAGCGGCCAGAGCCTGGCGACCCTGCTCTCCGAGGAGAAGATTGACTACCACGCGCTGGATCTCGATCCGGAGCGGGTGCAGGTGGCGCAGACCGCCGGCGCGCATGTGTCCTATGGCGATGCGGCGCGGCGCGAGAGCCTGGTGGCGGCCGGCATCTACCGCGCTTCGGCGGTGGTGATTACCTATGCCGACACACGCTCGGCGCTGAAAGTGCTGCACCAGGTGCACGAGCTGACGCCGACCCTGCCGGTGATCGTGCGCTCGCACGACGATACCGATCTCGACAAGCTGAAGAAAGCCGGCGCCGCCGAAGTGGTGCCGGAACTGATGGAAGGCAGCCTGATGCTGGCCTCGCACGCGCTGGTGATGCTGGGCGTGCCGCTGCGGCGGGTGGTGCATCGGGTGCAGGCGGCGCGGGAAGAGCGCTATGCGTCGCTGCGCGGCTATTTCCACGGCATGAGCGATGTCGAGGAAGAGGCCGACCTGGAGCGGCTGCACACGGTCACGCTGACCGGCAACGCCGGCAGCATCGGCCGCACGCTGGGTTCGCTGGATGTGGAAAGCTCGGGCGCCGAGGTGGCCAGCATCCGGCGCGGCATGGGCGGCGTCGAAGTCAATGACGACACGGTGCTGCAGGCGGGCGATGTGGTGGTGGTGCGCGGCGTGGCCGAAGCCGTCAGCCGCGCCGAACAGCGCCTGCTGCGCTAGTAGGCTGGCTTGGCGTCGATTTTTACGCGATACAGGCCATAGGGTTTTTCACGCAGGTCTTTGCCAGCATGGAAGCTTGCCTGGCGGTGCAACTGGTTGGCCGTAAAGTACAGATAGCTGTCCGGGCCAATTGACAGCGTATCCGGCCACAGCAAGCGGCTATCACTGACCAGTGTGCTCCAGCTGCCATCGATGGCACGCTTGCGGATGCTGTTGTGTTCGTAGTCGCTGGCGTACACTGCACCGTCCGCATCGGCCTCCAGCCCGTCAGAAGCCCCCTTCTCGCCTAAATCCTTGACCGCCGCCGCCAGCTGCGCCTCGCTTACCGCCTGGTCGCGCAGCAGTGCGGTCGGCACCGAGTACAGATGGCGGCTGGACAGCGGGCTGTAATACAGCGTCGCGCCATCCGCCGACAAGGCAATACCATCGGACGCCACGGCGAACGGCTGGCTGCTGCCGTCCACGTTGCGCACCTTCAGGGCCTCCCCCTCCACCACCGGCATAAAGGCCGGGTCGGGTGAGGTCGAGGGGTGGCCGCTCAGGCGGCGCGTCGCCTTGCCGCTGGCCAGGTCGAGCACGATGATTGCGCCGGGACCACTGAGTGAAGAATCCGTCACATACGCAGTGCCAGTGCGGTGGTCGAAACGCACATCGTTGACATAGGTGGTCGGCAGGATCACGCTGGACGGAAATACCACTGTTCGCACCACTTGGTCAGTCCGCAGATCGACCGCGACCAGTTTCGGACCACCGGGCTTGGGCGCGGCAAAGCCGGGAGCTGCCGTGTCCAGCACCCACAACTTGCCTTGGCCATCAGCCACGACACTCTGCACGCTGGCAAAGCCGCGGTTGGCGTCCGCACTCGGATAGGCCACCAGCCGGCCATCACGGATCTCGGCAACGCCGAAAGGCACCTCATCACCCCATTGCGGGAAGTTGACGAAGATGCGGCCGGTCTCGGAGACACTGACGCCGGTCGGCATCGCACCCTGGAAAGTAAACACTGGTTCGGCCTGGCCGACAGGGCGCTCTTGCGGCGCCGCCTGCGCAGCCAGGGAAAAGGCCAGCGCAAGGCTGGCGAGAATGCGGTTGAGATGCATGGTCTGCCTTTCAAAAAGAAGTAGCAGCCATGTTATTACCGAGCTCAAAGCAGATAAACCACCTTAAACCGATAACTCTTTCAAAGAAAAACGGAAAATCAATCCACTTCGCCGCGGCTGGCCACGCGATTGCGGCCGCCTTCCTTGGCTTCGTACAGCAGATCATCGGCACGCTCGATCAGATCGCGGGCGATGGCCTCGGCCTCGCCTTCCGCCTCGCCAACCTCCAGGCAAGCCACACCGATCGATACCGTCACCGACAATTGCAGCGACGGCGACAGCACAATCATGCCGCCCGCCACGCTGGCGCGAATACGCTCGGCCACGAAGGCGGCACTTTCCAGATTGGCGTCAATCAGCAGCACCACAAACTCCTCGCCGCCGAAACGCGCCAGCGCATCCGAAGTACGCAGCTCGTTCTTGATGCGCGCCGCCACTTCGCGCAGCACCTCATCGCCACCGCCATGGCCAACGGTATCGTTGACCCGCTTGAAGTGGTCGATGTCGATGTACATGAAGGAGATCGGATACTTCTGCCGGCGCGCCCGCGCAATCTCTTCCAGCAGGCGCCGGTCGATATAGCGGCGGTTATAGACGCCGGTCAGCGAATCGGTCAGCCCGATGTACTTGAGCATTTCGTTGCTGATCACGTTTTCCAGGCAGATCGCGATGATCGACGCCATGTGCTCGATGAAATCCGTGCCCAGGCTGGGCGTGAAGCGGGTCGGATCGCAGCTGCCCAGGTTCAGGCTGCCAATGATGCGCTTGTTACGCAGCAGCGGCACCATCGCCACGCTTTGCAGGCCAGCCGGCGCATTCGGGAACGACGGCGCATGGCGCAGTTTGTCATACATGCCCAGCACTGGCCGGGGCGTGGGTGCATACGCGCTGCGGCGGCCCAGGTCGAAGCCCAGATCGTCCAGCGTTTCAACAAAAATCAGGTCGGGGAAATCCGCAAACACCACATCCAGCTTGCGCATCACGGTGCGGATGTCGGCGTCTTCGTCGACCAGCGTCAGGGTGACGCTATCCAGTTCCGAAATGACCGGCAGCACGCGGAAGATGGTGCCTACCAGTTCAGGGAAATTGCTGGCGCCGACGATATCCAGGTCGAACGCCTGGTGGCGGGTCATGATGGCGTGATTGCGTTCCGCCTGTTCCAGCAAATAGGCCATGCGCGCCCGCAATGCCCGGTTTTCAGCCGCCAGATCATGTGCTTGCTCAGCGTGATCGGTTTGCGGCGGAGGTTTTCCGGAGAGGGTCTGCGTCATGATGGGCCTTTTTTACGTACCCTCTCACATTACGCCAAGTTGGCGCGCTTGGGAATGCTTTGAGGTATCAAAATGCCAAGGCAACTTCAATTTCTTGACCAACGCGTACCCGCTGGTCCTCGCCGGCGATCAGAATCGCGTTCATGCCAAAGCACAGCGCGCCCTCCACTTCCGGCTTGGCGCGGTAGCTTTGCATGATGTCCATCGGATCCGGGCCGAACTCGCCGGTGGCCTGGTCGATCGATGGCATCGGGCAGCGCGGGCACGGCTTGACCGGTTTCAGCAGCGCGTCGCCGATCTGGTAGGACTCGGCATAGTCTTCCTCGAAGGCTTCAATGCCGTCGATGACCAGGTTGGGGCGGAAGCGGTTCATCGGCAGCGCGTCACGGCCGGCTGACACCAGTTTCTGGTTCAGATCTTCCAGCGACGCCGCGCCGACCACCAGGATAGGATAGCCATCGGAGAACATGGTGCTCGCCTGCACGCCGTTGGTCCACTTGGTGCTGACCGGGCGTTCGGCGTTGGCGTGGAAGCGCACCAGGCGGCACGGCACGCCGACTGCCTGGGTGAACCATTCGGCGGTCAGCGCATCGCAGTCGTAGGCCAGCACGGTGTCGTCCCACAGCTGCGTGGCCAGCGTCGGCGCCGTGGCCGGGTCCGGCAGGCCGAGCGGGATTTCCAGCCGCAGCATGCCGGGCGCCTGCACTTCCAGGGTCGTGCCTTTCAGGGCCGGCTTGATCAGCGCCATGCGCGGATGCTCGCGCTGGGTCAGGCACATGCCCTTGTTGTCCACCACCATCCATTCACGGTCATATATCTGCTCGCTCATGACGCCTAGCGAGGTCAGCGTGGCCTGCTGCAAAGACAGGCCGGCGCAGGATTTGATCGGATACAGCGTGATGGCGGACAGGACAGGCATATTATTCCTCAGCTGGCTTGGCGGCTTTCGGCGGACGCGGCGTACGCGCAGCCGGCTTGCGGGCTGGCTTGGCGCCATCCTCCGCCGGTTTCGCTTTCGGCTTGGCGTTCGGCTTGGCCTTGGCCGCTTTGGCTGGCTTGGCCGCAGGCGCCTCTGCCACCACATCCACCGGCGCCGGGGCTGGGGCAGCAACCGGCGTTACCACGGCTGGCGTGGCTGGCAAGGCTTCCACCGACACCGCAACGGCGTCGTCCGCCTTGCCTTTCTTGGCGGCGTTCTTCACCTTGCGTGCTGGCGGCTTGGCGCCATTCCTTTTCTTGGCCGGCGCTGGCGCGGCGGCGTCGATTGGCAACTCAGTTGGCGCTGGCAATTCAACCGCCGCTTCCAGCACCACTGGCGCGGCTTCGGCGGCCGGTTCAGCGTGCGCCACCGGAGCGCCATCCTGTTGCGCTTGGGCGTTGCGTTGCGGCTGCGCCTGGCGTTGCGCCTGGCGTTCAGCGAAACGCTCCGCCGCGGTACGGCCACGATTGCGGCTGCGGCGCGATTCCTGCTGGCCGCCATCCACTGCTGGTGCGGCGCCATCCGCCACGACAGGCGTTTCGCTCACCGGCTGCGGCACACCGTTGCCACGATAGACGTAAGCGCCGGATTTTTCATCGCGGCCAAACTCCAGGTGGCCGCGCGCCTTGCACTCCTCGATCAGATTGCCGAAGGTGCGGAAGCCATAGTAGGACTCGCTGAAATCCGGCTTGCGGCGCTTGATCGCTTCCTTCAGCACGGAGGCCCAGATCTTGCCGCTGTCGCCACGCTCCAGCACCAGTGCCTCGAAGGTATTGACGGCGATTTCCACTGCCTGGTTGCGGCGCTTCTCCATCTCGTCACGGCGCGCGCGTTCCTCTTCCGGCGTGCGCTTGACCTGTGGCTTGCTGTCCGTGGCGCCACTGCTTTCGCGCTTGGCGCGGCGGCTTTCGCGCACCAGGTCGTCGTAGAAAATGAATTCATCGCAGTTGGCCACCAGCAGGTCGGAAGTCGACTGCTTGACGCCGACGCCGATCACCTTCTTGGCGTTCTCGCGCAGCTTGGACACCAGCGGCGAAAAGTCGGAATCGCCGGAAATGATGACGAAGGTGTCGACGTGCGACTTGGTGTAGCACAGGTCCAGCGCATCCACCACCATGCGGATGTCGGCGGAATTCTTGCCGGACTGGCGCACGTGCGGAATCTCGATCAGCTCGAAGTTCGCCTCATGCATCGGCGCCTTGAAACCTTTGTAGCGGTCCCAGTCGCAATAAGCTTTCTTGACCACGATGCTGCCTTTGAGCAGCAAGCGCTCCAGCACCGGCTTGATATCGAACTTGTCGTAGTTAGCGTCACGCACGCCGAGCGCCACGTTCTCAAAATCGCAGAACAGCGCCATGCTGACGTTTTCGTTGGAGGATGCCATGGGAGTATAGGTAGAGTGTGAGTACCGGCCGGGCGCCATTGCCCCCGGCCGAGGAGGAAGGAGGGATTAGACGTTGAACAGGAAGTTCAGTACGTCGCCATCCTTGACCACGTATTCCTTGCCTTCGGCGCGCATCTTGCCGGCTTCCTTGGCGCCGCTTTCGCCTTTGTACTGGATGTAGTCGTCGTAGGCGATGGTTTGTGCGCGGATGAAGCCGCGTTCAAAGTCGGTGTGGATCACGCCGGCTGCCTGTGGCGCGGTATCGCCGATCTTGATGGTCCAGGCGCGCACTTCTTTTACGCCAGCGGTGAAGTAGGTTTGCAGGCCCAGCAGCTTGTAGGCGGCGCGGATCAGACGGTCCAGGCCAGGCTCTTGCATGCCCATATCGGACAGGAAGGCGCTCTTGTCGGCGTCGTCCAGGTCGGCGATTTCCGCTTCGATCGAAGCGCAGATGGCGACGATAGGCGCGTTCTGGGTGGCGGCGTAGGCGGTCAGCTGGTCCAGCAGCGGGTTGTTGGTGAAGCCGGTGTCGGACACGTTAGCGACATACATGGCCGGCTTGGCGGTGATCAGGCACAGCGGCTTGATCAGTGCCAGCTCATCCGCGTCCAGGCCCATGGCGCGCACTGGCTTGGCTTCGTTCAGGTGCGGCACAATGCGCTCCATGATGGCCAGCAGCTTGGCGGCATCCTTGTCGCCCGAACGGGCTTTCTTGTTTTCACGGTGGATGGCTTTTTCCACGGTACCCAGATCGGCCAGCGCCAGTTCGGTCTGGATCACTTCGATATCGTCCAGCGGGCTGACCTTGCCGGCCACGTGGATCACGTTGTCATCTTCAAAGCAGCGCACCACGTTGACGATGGCGTCGGTTTCGCGGATGTGCGACAGGAACTGGTTGCCCAGACCCTCGCCTTGCGACGCACCCGCCACCAGGCCGGCGATGTCGACGAATTCAACGATGGCGTTGACCATGCGCTCAGGCTTGACGATCTCGGCCAACGCGGCCATGCGTGGATCAGGCACTTCAACCACGCCGACGTTCGGCTCGATGGTGCAGAACGGATAGTTTTCAGCCGGGATGCCGGCCTTGGTCAGGGCGTTGAACAGGGTGGACTTGCCGACGTTAGGCAGGCCGACGATGCCGCATTGGAGACTCATGTGAACCTTTAAATTATCAATATTGCCGGCAAGCGGCTGGTGAAAAACGGCCTTTCCGGGGCGTTTTTGGATATTCTTGCTATTTTTAGCTGATTACAGCGTTCAAGGGTCCATTGTACCGCCCTTGCCCGCACTCTTCAAAAAAACAGGAGACAGCATGAGCATGCGCGACGCCGGCCGGGAGCAGTTCCGCCACTTTCTGACCATTCCCACGCGGTGGATGGACAATGATGTTTATGGCCATGTGAACAATGTTGTGTATTACTCCTATTTCGATACGGCGGTGAACCAGTGCCTGATCGAAGCGGGCGTGCTGGATATACATCAGGGTGAGGTAGTCGGTTTTGTGGTGGATTCCGGCTGCTCCTACTTCAGCTCAATCAGTTTCCCGGACAAGGTTCACGCCGGCATCCGCGTCGCCAAGCTGGGCAACTCCAGTGTCCGCTACGAAATCGCGCTGTACCGCAATGATGATCCCCTGCCCTGCGCCGCCGGCCACTTCGTGCACGTCTATGTCGAGCGCAGCAGCAACCGTTCGTCGCCAATTCCGGCACCGGTGCGCAGTCTACTGGCAACGCTATTGACACCCGCCCTATGATCGCTCGCCAATTGCTGTTCCTGTTTAGCGCCCTCGGCGCCATCAACGGCATCTTCGTCGCCGTGTATTTTTTCAGCCGGCGGCCGCGCAACATCGCCGACTGCATGCTGGGCGCATTGCTGCTTGCCGTCGGGGTGCGTACCGCCAAATCCGCCTTCCTGTTCTTCAACCCTGCCATCGCACTTGAATTCCGCCAGCTAGGCCTGTCGGCCTGTCTGCTGATCGGTCCCCTGACCTATCTGTATATTCGCTACTTCATCGCCGGCATCGCGCAACTGCCTGCCGGACAGCAATGGCGCTGGCATCTCGGCCTGTCTTTCCTGCTGATTGGGATTGGGATTGTCTTTCCGTACTCCGCGTATCGCCATGTATGGGACTTTTCGAGTCATGCCATTCATGTGTTCTGGCTAGGCTACCTGCTGGCGACCGCCAGGCTGCTCTGGCAAACGCGCCGCGAATGGCTTAACGATGGCGATCGGATGGCCACCAGCAGCATGCTACTGCTGAGCGTGTTTGCAGGCAGCGGCATCATGCTGGCGGCGTACGCGACCACGCCATTCACCTCGTATATTGTGGGGGCCCTGTCGTTTACCTTTTCGCTGCATGTCGCGGTGCTGGCCTTTTTGCTGAGAAAGGAAGTCTCGACGCCTTCCGATGCCAGGCAGAAGTACAAAAACAGCCGCCTGACGCAAGAAGATGCGCTCGCCGTGCTCGCCTCGCTGGAGCAACTGATGACCGGGCAGAAACTCTATCTGAATCCGAATCTGACCCTGGTCCAACTGGCAAAGCGCGCGGGGTGCACGCAGGCGCAGCTGTCGCAGGTACTGAATGATAAGTTGAGCAAGAGCTTCACCACCTACGTCAACGAATACCGTATCGCCGAAGCGAAGCAGGTGCTGGCCGGCCAGCCGCAACTCAACCTGGATATCGTTGCAGAACGCTGCGGCTTCAACTCCAGCTCCACCTTCTTCTCGACCTTCAAGAAAGTTGCTGGTCAGACGCCCGCCAGCTTCCGGACGCAATCCGGCCAGGTAAGCGGAGCATTTTCCGCCTGAAACCTCTCCGGAATCGCCATTCCGGAGTCTCAAATCGCGTTTGGCGACATCAATTCCCCTGCTGCTGGATAAATTATCGACCAACAACGATCTGAACATCGTCGTTGCTCCGATAAACGTAGTTCTTCATTCAGGGTAAAACCATGATTCAGTTTTTACTGAGAACGGTACTGGCGTGTTGCTTGTTTAGCATCGCCGCCATCGGTACCGCCGCTACCGCAGACCAGGACGACCATGCCGTCCGCGAGACCGTGCGCTTGTATATGCACGGCACCAGCTTTAATGTACAGGCCGAGATCAACCAGGCATTCCATGCAAGCTCCCGCCTTTATCTGGACGGTAAAGACGGTGCGGAGTGGGAGTTGAGCGGCCCGGAATACGCGAAACTCTTTTCCCAGGAAAAAATGGCGCAATTCAATGGACGCCACGGGCGGCTGATCAAAGTGGATGTGGACGGCAAGGTCGCCACCGCCAAGGCCGAAATCCACATTCCCACGCAAGGGGTCCGCTATGTGGATGTCTTTCTCTTGAAAAAAATCGCTGGCAGCTGGAAGATAGTCAGCAAGTCGGCGCATCGCGAGCAAGCCGCGCGCCATGCACGCAAAGTGCTGCTGGTGGTCTCGAATGTCGCCCAATATCCCGGCACCAAAGTTAACGCAGGCAATAACTTTCCCGAGCTGGCCTATACCTATGATGCCTTCCGCAAGGCCGGGTACGCGGTCGACTTCGTCAGCCCCGAAGGCGGCGCTGTGCCTTTGGAGATGATCGTCACGTCGGATGAATTACTCAAAAAACATTTGTACGACGGTGATTTCATGTGGGCGCTGGGCCATACCAAGCCCGTCTCAGAGATCCGGGCGGAAGAGTATGCGGGCATCGCCTTCGTCGGCGGTGGCGCGGCCATCGTCGGCATCCCGGAAAACCAGGCGCTCCAGGACATCGCTTTGCGCATCTACGAACAACAAGGCGGGGTGATCGCGGCGATCTGCCATGGAACCGAAGGCATCAAGAATCTGAAACTCCGTGATGGCACTTTCCTCATCCAGGGCAAGGTACTCACCTCCTTCCCGGATGTGTTTCTCAACAAGGAATCACCGATATACAAGGCCTATCCGTTTTCAGCCGAAGGCAGCATCAAGCGCCATGGCGGCATCTTCAGGCATGGCACAAACGGCAAGGGGCACGTCGAGGTCGATGGCCGGCTGGTGACGGGCATGAACTGGGAGTCGTCGGTCGGCGTGGCGGAATCGATGATACGCCTGCTTGAACAGTAAGCACGCCTTCAGTGCGGCATCGCATGGCCATCCCTGGCTCACATTTTTTTGCTAGACTGTTTTCCCTCACCTACCTTTGGGAATTCTCATGTCGATGCCTCGCCTGCGTACCTCTGTTCTGATTGCCAGCCTGATGCTAGCGGGCGCGCATAGCTTGCCGGTGCAAGCGGCGGCGCCGGCTGCCGCCGCGAAGGCGAGTGCGGCGCAAAAGCAACTGGCCAGGCTGGCGGCGGCGTTCCATACGGCGCGCTGCCAGTTCGATCCGCTGCTGTACGCCACCGCGAATGGCGACAGCCGCTACAACGATCAGCTCGGCCTGGCGATTTCGCCCAAGGTGCGCGCGGCGCAGTTCACGCTATACCGCTCGCTGCAAAAGCAGTTGATGAATGTGCGCCGCGACCAGTTGGGCGCGCAGGATCAGCTGACCTACGATCTACTGAGCTATGAATTGAATAACGCGATGCAGCTGGAATCCTTCCCCGACTATCTGCTGCCCTTGAATCAGTTTGACAACGTGCCCAGCACCTTGGCCAACTATGCCGGCGGGACCGGTTCGCAGCCGCTGCAAACCGTCAAGCAATACCAGGATTACCTGAGCCGCCTGAGCCAGCTGCCACACTGGATCGACCAGGCCATCGCGAATATGAAGCAAGGCATGCACAGCGGCGTGGTGCAGCCGAAGGCGATCACAGTGGCGATGCTGCCGCAATTCCAGAACCTGCGCGCGGCGACGCCGGAGACCAGCATCTACTATTCGCCGGTGACGCGCTTCCCGGCATCGTTCTCCGAGGCGGACAAGAAGAAACTCAGCGCCGCGTATCTGAAAGTGGTGGACAGCGGCATCGCACCGGCGTTGACGCGCCTGGTCAACTTCCTGCAGAACGAATACCTGCCGGCCAGCCGCAGCAGCACCGGCTGGAGTTCGCTGCCGAACGGCGCCGCCTGGTACGCCGCCCACATCAAGGACGCCACCAACCTGCCGCTGACGCCGGATGAAGTCCACGCGCTGGGCCTGAAGGAAGTGGCGCGCATCCAGCAGCAACTGGGCGAACTGGGCCCCAAGCTGGGCTACGAAGGACCGGAAAAACAATTGCCGCAATGGGTAAGCGCGCAGAGCAAATTCAACGTCTTCAACAGCGACGAGCAGGTATTGGACGCCTACCGCGCCATCTACACGCAGGTGCAGGCCAAGCTGCCGGCCTACTTCACGCTGATCCCCAAGTCCAAGCTGGAACTGCATCTGGAGCCAGAGCTGACGCGCGCCACCGCCTCCGACCATTACACGCCGCCGGCGGCCGATGGCTCGCATCCCGGCGTCTTCTGGCCGGTGGTCAACGATCCGAAAAAATACAGCCGGGTCGACATGGTCAGCCTGTTCCTGCACGAAGGCATCCCCGGCCACCACCTGCATGCGGCGCTGCTGAAGGAACTGGACTTGCCGGACTTCCGCAAATTCAGCACCGAGAACCGCAACAGCGCGGCCTACACCGAAGGCTGGGCCTTGTACTCGGAAACGCTGGGACGGGAGCTGGGCCTGTATGACGACCCGGCCGCCTACTACGGCCACCTGAACGCCGAGATGCTGCGCGCCGCGCGGCTGGTAGTCGACACCGGCATGCACGCCAAAGGCTGGTCGCGCGAACAGGCGATCAGCTATCTGGCCGAGACACTGGGCTGGCCGGAGGCGCGCGCGCGCAACCAGATCGAGCGCTACATGGTATGGCCGGCGCAAGCGCTGAGCTACAAGATCGGCTCGCTGAAAATCCTGGAGCTGCGCGCGCGGGCGCAGCAGGCACTGGGCGACAAATTCAGCTACCAGAAATTCCACGAAGTGGTGATTGGCGACGGTACGCTGCCGCTGCCCATCCTCGAACAGCGCGTCGATCGCTGGATCGCCAGGTAAAAACCGGGGTCAGTTCTGCCAAACGTACACGAGCTCGTGTACGTTTGGCAGAACTGACCCCGGAGTTTTATTTTGGCATGACGTTCATGACGGCGAGTGTCATGGCCTGGGCGGCGGTTTTGATGGAGGGTTCCGGCACCGGGGCGTAGAACGGTGAATGGTTGAAGGCGACTGGCTTGCCGCCCTTCTCCGCCTCCGCTACCACCTTCGGATCGTAGACGCCGGTAAAGAAGAACATGCCCGGCACACCTTGCAGGAGGTATTGCGAGAAGTCTTCGCTGGCGGTCATGGCCGGCATGCGCGCGACGTTGGCGTCGCCGAAGGCTTGTTTCAGCACACCTTCGGTACGGGTGACCAGTGCGTCGTTGTTGTCGATGGCTATGCCGCCGGGGATCAGTTCGACATCCGGCGCCGGCGCGTCGGCCATGGCGGCGGAAGCGTTGGCGATGCGGCGCACGCCGGCCAGGATTTTCTCGCGCACCGCCGGGCTGTAGGTGCGGATGGTGCCGCGCACTTTGACGGTGTCCGGAATGATGTTGCCGACCGTGCCGCCATTGATCGCGCCGATGGTCACCACGCCGAATTCCTTGGGATCTTTTTCACGGCTGATCACCGTTTGCACATCCACTACGAAGCGCGCGGCGATGGTGATCGGGTCCAGTGCCTTGTCCGGCGCCGAGCCGTGGCCGCCACGGCCTTTAAAAGTAATTTCAATCGCATCGGAATTCGACGATACCGCGCCGCTGTTGTAGCCGATGGTGCCGTAGGCCAGCGGCCACGAGTGCAGCGCGAACGCGTAGTCCGGCTTGCCGAAGCGCTTGAACAGTCCATCTTCCAGCATGGCTTTGGCGCCGGACACGGTTTCCTCCGCCGGCTGGCCGATGAACATCAGCGTGCCTTTCCATTGCGATTTCAGCGTCACCAGCGCGCGCGCCGTACCCAGCCAGGCGGTCATATGGACGTCATGGCCGCAGCTGTGCGCAGCGCCGTTTTTGCTTGCGTATGGCAGGCCGGATTTTTCATCCATCGGCAAGCCATCCAGCTCGGTACGCACCATGACCAGCGGGCCGGGGCCATTCTTGTAGATGGCCACCACGCCGGTCTTGCCGACTTTTTCCGTGACCTCGAAACCGATCTTGCGCATTTCCGCCGCCAGCTTGCCGGCAGTGCGGGTTTCCTGAAAGGCGATTTCCGGATTGGCGTGCAGATCCTTGTAGATCGCGTCCAGCTGCGGGTAGATGCCGTTGATGACGGCGCCGGCGTCCTGCGCCTGCGCGGTGGACGCAGCGGCCAGTAGTGCAATGATCGGTAAGAGTTTCATCACTTCCTTTCAGTCGGTGTGCAGCTTGGTGGTGGCGGCGGCGAATTCGCCTTTGATGATCTGCGGCAGGATCAGCAGCGATTTTTCAATCGACCGCTCGATCAGCTCCTGGTCTTCGCGGCGCGGGCGGTGCAGCACGAAGTCGGCCACCTGCTGCGCCAGGTTCAGCGTGCGCGGATGGCCGATGCCGAGGCGCAGCCGCCAGTAGTCTTGCGTACCAAGCGCGGCGGTGATGTCTTTCAAGCCGTTGTGGCCACCCGAGGAGCCGCCTTTTTTCAGCCGGGCGGTGCCGGGCATCAGGTCCAGCTCGTCGTGCACGACCAGCACTTCGTCGGCATTGATCTTGAAGAAACGGCACAGCGCGCCGACCGACTGGCCGGAGCGGTTCATAAAGGTCAGCGGCTCCAGCAGGTAGACTTCCTGGCCAGCGATGCTGGCCTTGGCGAACATGGCGTTGTACTTGCTCTCGCGCTGCAGGCGCGCGCCCGTGTCATTGGCAAGGTTGTCCACCAGCCAGAAGCCGGCGTTGTGGCGGGTTTGTTCGTATTCAGGGCCGGGATTGCCGAGGCCAACGATGAGACGGATAGGCATGGAGTGCGAGTGAAATAAAATGATTATGGCAAAAAAAAACCCGCCAGAGGCGGGTTCTTTAGAGAAATCAAGAATTACTTCTTGGCTTCTTCGGTAGCAGCAGCTTCAGCAGCAACGTGGCCAGCTGGTACCGATGCGGTAGCGATGGTCAGGTTGTTGCCGTGGGTGACAGCGGTCACGCCTTTTGGCAGGGTCAGGTCAGCAACGTGAACCGAGTGGCCTACGTCCACATTGGTCAGGTCAACGGTGATGAATTCTGGCAGGTCAGCTGGCAGGCACTCGATGTCCAGTTCGTTGGCAACGTGGCTGATGGTCGCGCCGTGCAGTTTGACTGCTGGCGAGATTTCAGCGTTAGCGAAGTGCAGCGCCACTTTCATGTGGATCTTTTTGTTCGCGTCAACGCGCTGGAAGTCAGCGTGCAGTACCAGTTGCTTGAATGCGTGCATCTGGAAGTCGCGCAGCAGCACTTTTTCTGCTTTGCCGTCGATTTCCAGGTCCAGGATCGACGAGTGGAACGCTTCTTTTTTCAGCGCGTGGTACAGGGCGTTGTGGTCCAGGGCGATGGTCACCGGTGCTTCGGTACCGCCGTAGATGATGCCAGGGGTTTGGCCCGAATTGCGCAGGCGGCGGCTCGCTCCGGAACCTTGCAATTCGCGTTTGAATGCAACTACTTTCATGTGAAACTCCAATAAATAACAGGGCTCGCGCCCCGTGTGATGAAGCGCCCCGCGACCAGGCGCGCTTCGGGAAAAACGGCGCGCAGCGGATAAACCGCTGCGCGCCGTCTGAAAACTTGGACTCGCCGCCTGCTTAGTCGACGAACAGGGAGATCACGGAATCGCCCTTGATGATGCGTTTGAAGGTCTCTGCCAGCAGTGGTGCGCAGGTCAGTTGACGGATCTTGGCGCACTGCTTGGCATTTTCCGACAGCGGAATCGTATCGGTCACCACCAGTTCGTCCAGCGACGAGCTGTTGATGCGGTCGATTGCCGGACCGGACAGCACAGCGTGGGTGCAATATGCGACCACTTTCTTGGCGCCGCGCTCTTTCAGCACTTCAGCAGCTTTGACCAGGGTGCCGGCGGTGTCGACCATGTCGTCCATGATCACGCAGTTGCGGCCTTCGACGTCACCGATGATGTTCATCACTTCGGAAACGTTGGCTTTCGGACGGCGCTTGTCGATGATGGCCAGGTCGCAGCCCAGGCGTTTTGCCAGGGCGCGGGCACGGACCACGCCGCCGACGTCCGGCGACACGACCAGCAGGTCTTCATTGTGTTTCTTTTGCAGGTCGCCCAGCAGAATTGGCGATGCGTAAATATTGTCAACCGGGATATCGAAGAAGCCCTGGATCTGGTCTGCGTGCAGATCCATGATCAGGACGCGCTCGACGCCGGCTTCTTCCAGCATATTGGCGACCACTTTGGCCGAGATCGCAACGCGCGCCGAACGTGGGCGGCGGTCTTGACGGGCATAACCAAAGTAAGGAATCGCAGCGGTAATACGGCCAGCCGACGCACGTTTCAACGCATCGACCATCAGAATCAGTTCCATCAGGTTGTCGTTGGTAGGCGCGCAGGTCGATTGCAGCACGAAGACGTCTTTACCGCGGACGTTTTCGTTGATTTCCACCATGACTTCGCCGTCCGAGAATTTCGAAACGTTCGCTTTGCCGAGGGGGATGCCGAGATTTTTTGCGACTCCCTCTGCCAACGCAGGATTAGCGTTGCCGGTAAAAACCATCAGGTTTTCGTAAGCCATTGGGATTCCAGAGAAGTTGTAGAAGATTCTTTGATGTGCCAGCGCAAGCAGCGCGGCACCGAACTAAATGGAATGAGGCGCATCGTGCGCCTCACTTTTTGCCCTACCTGGCCGGAGACTAGTGCCTCGACGGTTCCAGATACAAACGAATGGCAGGGGAACAAGGATTCGAACCTTGGTATGCCGGAATCAAAATCCGGTGCCTTAACCAGCTTGGCGATTCCCCTACGCAACTTGCTGCTTGTCGCTACAGGCCGATATTATACAGCCATTTTCACGCTTCGCAAAATCTTTTTTGCTGCCTCACAACCTTGCGGTGAACATCGGATGCCGTTGCAGCGCTTTTGCTTTCCAGGCCTTCCACTTTGCCGGCACTTTTGCAAGTACCGCATCGGCGTCTGCCTCGGTTGCTACCGCACTGAACACACATGCACCTGAGCCAGTCATCCTGGCATCACCGTAAGCACCGAGCCATTCTACCGCTTCTGCTACCGGCGGGAATAAATTCGTTGCTACCTGTTGCAAGTCATTCCTTCCAAACCCCAGATTAATGGAGTGGCTGGAAAAGTCCGTTATATTAACGAGCGGCGTGTTCCTTGTCAATTGTTCTGAACCAAAAATTGCCGCAGTCGGCACCATCACGCCCGGCTCGATGACGACATACCAACATTCCGGCGCTTGCACGGCTTGCAGCGCCTCGCCCACGCCCTCGGCAAACGCGGTCTGGCCGAAGATGAAGAACGGGATGTCGGCGCCCAGCGGCAAGCCCAGGTCCATCAGCTCCTGCCTGCTCAGGCCGGCGTTCCACAGCTGGTTCAGCGCCATCAGCGTGGTGGCCGCGTCGGACGAGCCGCCACCAACACCGCCGCCCATCGGCAGCACTTTATCGATGGCGATATCGACACCGCGCGGCGGCTGGCCGGTGCGGCGCAGCACTTCCGCTTGCAGCAGCTTTGCGGCGCGGATGATCAGGTCGCTCTCCTCCGGCACGCCTGGCATATCTGTGACGCGACGCAGCGCGCTGTCGTCGCGCAGCGTGAAGTGCAGCGTATCGCCGTGGTCGATCAGCTGGAATACGGTCTGCAGCAAATGGTAGCCGTCGGCGCGGCGGCCATTTACATGCAGGAAGAGATTGAGCTTGGCCGGAGCCGGGCAGTTGTTCAGCGCGTTGAGGGATGCAGTCATGCCGGCATTTTACTGTTCCGGCGGACGAATGACGATGCGGATCTGCATCTCATCGACCGCCTCGCCCAGCACGATGCGGGTGGCGTCAATACGCTTCGGCTGCGGCACGGCAGCCTTGTCGTCCTGCCAGCTGACGTATTCCAGCTTCCAGCCATCGCGGGTGATGACGTTGTCGTTGGCCGGCGAAGCGACAAAGCGCTTGCCGTCGCGGTCGGTGGCATAGCCTTGCAGCCAGTCGCGCAGGCCGGACACCGGCAGCGTCCAGCCCAGCGCTTGCCGGGTCAGGGTATCCAGGTCGGGCGCGGTCTGCGGCAGCTTGCCGCTTTCAGTCAGCGTGGCCGAGCGCGGCGTGACATTGATGACGGCCACCGTCTGGCCGGTCGGCGAGATCAGGTTGACATCGGTCGTGCTCTGGCTCTGCCGCCAGGTGAAGCTGCCGTTCAGCGGCTCGCGCTTGCCGTCGCGGATGTAGCTGATGAAGATGCCGCCGGCCAGCTCAATATTCTCCTGGTAGGCCGCGACAGCACCGCTGGAGCGCGGCGCCGAACTGGTGGTAGCGCAGCCGGACAAGGCGGCGAGGCAGGCGGCGATGATGAGTGGTCGTATCATTTATAAGCTTTGGTTCAGGCGCGCCAGGGTACTTTTCAGCGCATCGTTTTTCGGATCTTTGGCGTGGGCTTCTTTCCACAGTTTTTGCGCACCGGCGATATCGCCTTTGACGAACAGGACTTCGCCCAGGTGCACGGCAATCTCAGGATCGTTGCGCAGCGCATAGGCGCGGCGCAGATAGGATTCCGCCTCCGCCAGTTTCCCCATGCGGAACTGCACCCAGCCCATGCTGTCCATGATGAAGGGATCGCCAGGCGCCATCTGCATCGCCTTGTCGATCAGCGAGTAGGCTTCCGGCAGGCGCTCATTGCGTTCGGCCAGCGAATAGCCCAGCGCGTTGTAGGCGTGCTGGTTGTCCGGCGCGGCAATCATCACCTGGCGCAGCGCTTTTTCCATCAGCTCGACATCGCCCAGCTTTTCCGCCACCAGCGCAAAGTCATACAGCAGGTCAGGATTGCCGGGATAGCGCTTGGTGGCGTTATCCAGCACCACATAGGCGGCGCGGTGATCGCCAGCGTCGCGCAGCAATTGCGCATCGGTCTGGAATACCTGCGCCTGGTCATTCGGATCGGACGGCTTCAATTCTTCGAGCTGCTTGCGGGCCGCGTCGGTATTGCCTTTGCGGGCGGTCAGCACCGCCATTTTGATGCGCGCGGCCAGATAGATTTTTTCATCGCTTTCGTCGACCTTCTCCAGCCACGCATACGCCGCATCGAGATCGCCGCGCTGCTGGGCCAGTTCCGCCAGGATGTGCAGTACCTTGGCGGGGTTGCGCTCGTCGTCCGGATGTTCCTCCAGCACGGTGACAAAGCGGCTCAGGTATTTCTCCGCCTCCGCCGCATCGTTGACCTGCACCGCCAGCACGCCCAGCGCATACAGCGTGGCCAGATTGTCCGGCTGGTCTTTCAGCAACAGCAGGAATTGCTTGCGCGCCTCCTCGGGCTGCTTGTTGTCGGTCAGGATGCGGCCGTAGGCGGCGCGCACTTCGCGCGCTTGGGGATACTTGTCGAGGAAGCCTTTCAGCTGCTGGGTGGCGTTGTCGACATCGCCGGAAACTTGCGCACTGGTCAGGATGGCCAGTTCGGAGTCCGGCTTGATGGCCAAAGCCTTGGCGGCCTCGCTGCGCGCACGCACAGGATCGTTCAGCGCGAACGCGCCCTGCGCCAGGATCAGGTGCGGCTCCAGCATCGCTTCGTACGGCATCAGCACGCGGTCCTGCAGTTTGTAGGCGGCGTTCTTGTCCTGGGCGCGTTGCAGGAATTGCTGCATCTGGAACATCAGCAATGGCCGGGTTGCCGGCTTGGCGTCTTTCAGGCGCTGCTCGAACAGCGCTTCCGCTTCGCCCAGATCATCCGCAGTGACGGCAAAGCTGAGGAAGAATTGCGCCGCCTCTTCCGATTCCGGCGCCAGGCTGCGCCACAGGCGGATCGCGGCCATCGCCTCGCCCGGCTGCTTGGCGGTCAGCGCCATTTCGGTGGCGCGGCGCGCCAGGCGCGGATCGCGGGTCTGCTGGCCCAGCGCCATCATGGTGATATACGGGCCTTGCCACTGGCCGTTCTTGAACTCCAGCTCTGCTTTGGTGAGGCGGAACAGCAGATCGCCGGTCAGTTCGGTATTCGGCAGTGCTTCAGCGACCGGCGCTGGGGCCGGCGCCGGCGCTTCAGCCACGGCCGGTTCGGCTGGCTGCGGCTCGGCGGGAGGCTCGACCGGTTTCTGCGGCGCGATAGCGCACGCCGACAGCAAGGCTGAGAGGGTTACAATGGCGAAAGCGTTTTTCAAAGGTAGATCCTGACTGGTCAGCAAAGGTCGTCAAATTTTACGCCGATCGCATCGTGAGCGGAGTTTGACTAGTGTAACCAAATATTTTGCTGCGGCCAGATTTGCCATCCTTTATTTCCTCTTCAGCCAGACAGATGCCAGAATTACCAGAAGTAGAAGTAACCCGGCGCGGCGTCGCGCCCCATGTTGAAGGCCGCACCGTGCGCAATGTGGTACTGCGCCGGGAAGGACTGCGCTGGCCCTTCCCGGCCGCGCTGCCGCAGCTGCTGGCAGGCCGCAAGGTGCTCAGCACCGGCCGCCGCGGCAAATACCTGCTGGTGCATTTCGAACATGGCACGCTGATCATCCACCTCGGCATGTCGGGCCACCTGCGGGTCATGGACACCGGCCTGGAAGCGGAAAAACACGACCATTTCGACCTGGAAGTCGAGGGGCAGGATGGCCAGGGGCCGCAGGTGCTGCGCATGAAAGACCCGCGCCGCTTTGGCGCCGTGCTGTGGCATGACGCCGCCGATGGCGAGCTGGAACACCATGTGCTGTTACGCGAACTGGGCGTCGAACCGCTGGAATCCGGCTTCAGCGGCAAATTGCTGTACGATCAGACCCGGCAGCGCAGCGTTTCGGTCAAGCAGGCGCTGATGGCCGGCGATATCGTCGTTGGCGTTGGAAATATTTACGCGTCGGAAAGTCTGTTCCGTGCAGGCATCAATCCCAAGACGCCAGCCAAGCGCATCAGCCTGGCGCGCTACGAGAAGCTGGCGCAGGCGGTGCGCGAGATCCTGGCCGAGGCCATCGTCCAGGGCGGCAGCACGCTGCGCGACTTTATTAGCGTCAACGGGCAGTCAGGCTATTTCCAGCAGACTTATTTCGTCTATGATCGGGCTGGCGTGCCCTGCCGCGTGTGCGCAGCGCCGATACGCCAGATCAAGCAGGGCCAGCGTTCGACCTTCTATTGCGTGAATTGTCAGAAATGAGTTGCCACAAATAAGGGCAGACAGATGATGGTCAGGGATTTTGAACAGTACAGCGCCTGGCGGCAGGGCGTCGTCACCGCGCTGAAAAATTATCAGGCGTGGATGGTGGACGCCGCCCTGGCCGACGCCGCTACCGAGCAGCGCATCGCGCGCAATCTTGCGCGGCTGGAAGACGACAAGCTGTCGGTAGCCTTCGTGGCCGAATTCTCGCGCGGAAAATCGGAACTGATCAACGCCATCTTCTTTGCCGAATACGGCCAGCGCATTTTGCCGTCGGCGGCCGGCCGCACCACCATGTGCCCGACCGAGCTGCAATGGGACGCCAGTCTGGCGCCATCGATCCGCCTGCTGCCGATTGAGACGCGGGCCGACAACTTGTCCACCACCGACTACCGCGAACAGCCGGCCGCCTGGACGGTGCTGCCGCTGAACCTGGATGCGGGCGGCGAAATGCACGAAGCCTTCAAGCAGGTCAGCATGACGCGCCATGTGCCAGTGGAGGAAGCCAAACGCTACGGCCTGTATGACGAGGAAGATCCCGACACGCCAGCCACGCTGGATGAACGCGGCATGGTGGAGATTTCGCTGTGGCGCCACGCCATCATCAACTTCCCGCATCCGCTGTTGAAGCAGGGACTGGTGATCCTCGATACGCCGGGGCTGAACGCCATCGGCACCGAGCCGGAACTGACGCTGAACCTGATCCCCAACGCGCACGCCGTGCTGTTCATCCTGGCCGCCGATACCGGCGTGACCAAGAGCGATATCGAGGTCTGGCGCAATCACATCGGCGCCGGCGCGGGACGGCTGGTGGTGCTGAACAAGATCGACAGCATGTGGGACGAGCTGCGCGGCGAGGAGGATGTCAACGCCGAGATCGAGCGCCAGCAGGCAAATGTGGCGCATATGCTGTCGCTGGAGCCGCGCCAGGTGTTCCCTGTGTCGGCGCAGAAGGCCTTGGTGGGCAAGATCAACCACGACGTGGAACTGCAAGCGCGCAGCCGCCTGCACGCCCTGGAAGGCGCGCTGTTCAACGAGCTGATACCGGCCAAGAAGGACATCGTGCGCCGCCAGCTGAGCGAGGAATTGCAGGCGCTGAACGCGGCGCAGGCCGGCCTGCTGAACGGCCGCGCGCGCGGCATCGTCGAACAGCTGCACGAGTTGCGCAGCCTGCGCGGCAAGAACCAGAGCGTGATCACCCACATGATGCGCCGCATCGATGTGGAGAAGAAGGAATTCGACGCCAGCCTGTTCAAGCTGCAGGCGACACGCGCGGTGTTCACCCGCCTGTCGACCGAGCTGTACACCAGCATGGGCATGGACATCGTGCGCGACGATATCGAACTGGTGCGCGAAGAGATGCAGCGCAGCCGCTTCTTCCTCGGCGTGCGCGACGCGGTGCGCGGCTATTTCGAGCGCACCAGCGCCAACCTGGAGGCGGCGGAGCGCAAGACGGTGGAGATCGCCGAGATGATGGGCGTGATGTATCGCCGCTTCTCGGCCGAACACGGCTTGACGCTGGCCTTGCCGATGCCGTTCTCGCTGCAGCGCTATCACGAGGAACTGGCATCGATCGAGGCGATCTATTACAAGACCTTCGGCACCGCGACCTTGCTGACCACCAGCCGCGTGACGTTGATGGAGAAATTTTTCGACACCATCGCCT
Organism: Duganella sp. sic0402; assembly: GCF_019219065.1. GTDB lineage: Bacteria > Pseudomonadota > Gammaproteobacteria > Burkholderiales > Burkholderiaceae_D > Rugamonas. The sequence continues at coordinate 34,206 of NZ_JAHUWK010000018.1, forward strand.
CGCGCGTACGTGGCTGCTTCAAGTCGGCCAACAATGACGCGGAGGCCTGGCTGAAGGTCATCATGGCGCCGCTGGAGGCGCAGATCCGCCAGCACAAGGACCAATTGAAACACCGGCTGGCGTCGATCCAGCGCATCCACGATGCGACCGATAGCCTGGAACAGAAGATAGAAGCTTTCGAGCGCAGCCAGCAGGAGCTGGAGCAGCAGAAAGCGCGTTTGCACGAATTGGCGGGCGCAGTCAGCCTGGCCATCAATGCGGAGTTTGTGGCGCTGGACGCCGCTGCCTGATTAGGAACACGATGAAAGTTGTAGCAGTAGAGAATTTTGCAGATCCGAGTTTTTCAGCCGATCTGATCGGCTGGCAAAAAGTCCACGGGCGCCATGCGCTGCCGTGGCAAAACACCCGCGACGCCTATCTGATCTGGCTGTCCGAGATCATGTTGCAGCAGACCCAGGTGTCTGCGGTGCTGGGCTATTACGCGCGCTTTCTGCAACGCTTCCCTACCCTGCGCGACCTGGCTGCCGCGCCGGTCGAGGATGTGATGGCGCAGTGGAGCGGCCTGGGTTACTACACGCGGGCGCGCAATCTGCACAAGTGCGCGCAGCGGGTGGTGGCCGAGTATGACGGCGTGTTCCCTTCCGATCCGCTGCTGCTGGCCGAGCTGCCGGGCATTGGCCGTTCGACGGCGGCGGCGATCGCGGCGTTCTCCAGCGGCCGGCGCGCCGCCATCATGGATGGCAACGTCAAGCGCGTGTTTGCGCGGGTGTTTGGCATCGATACTTATCCGGGCGAGAAGAAGACCGAGGAAGCGATGTGGCGGCGCGCCGAGGCCTTGCTGCCGGAGGCGGGCATCGAATCGTACACGCAGGGGCTGATGGACATGGGAGCGACCTTGTGCACGCGCAGCAGTCCGTCATGCGAACGCTGTCCGATGCAGCCGCGCTGCGTGGCCTTTGCCAGCAGCCGCACCAGGGAGCTGCCGGTGCGCAAGCCGAAGAAGGCGACGCCGGAGAAGCATGCGGTGATGCTGGCCGTGGTCGATAACGGGCAGGTGCTGCTGGAGCAGCGGCCGCCTAGCGGGATCTGGGGTGGGCTGCTGTCGCTGCCGGAACTGGACGGCCACATTGCGCTGGAGGATGACGAAGCGCCTGAGGCCGACCAGGACGCGCTGCTGCGCACGGTCAGCCGCTTCGGCGAGATGGAATCGTGTGAACGCTTGTCGACGGTGACGCACGTCTTCACGCACTACAAGCTGCACATCGTTCCCTGTCACATCACGCTGTCGCGCCGCCAGGCCATGGCAGCAGAGTCCGGCTACGTCTGGCTCGACATCGCCAAACTGGCCGATGCCGCCCTGCCCGCGCCGGTAAAGAAACTGCTGCTGGAATTGGTAGGCGACCGCCGCGAAGCGCAGCAGCGCATGTTTTAGTGCAGGAAGCGCACCATCGCAAATGTAACGCTTGCGTTGGCGATCACTGTGGCGACAAACCACTTAACCAGCCGCACCTCCAGCTCCGCAACCCGGACATGCACCTGCGCGATCTCCACATGCACTTTACCGAACTGAATGGCGACCTCCTCACGGAACGCCATCAGTTCAACCTTGGTAGCGTAGGTGGCATGCATTTCTTCTCTTAACTGCCTGAAGTGTTCTGCAACGTCGTTATCCATGGCGGCCTCCGATGAAGAGTCATCTTGGACCGTACAAGGAGCTGCGTCAAGCGCGGCGCATCCGGTGTTTGAGGCGGATCAGAGTTCGTCCAGCGAGAACAGGCGGCGGTGTTCGCGGATGGCGTAGCGGTCGGTCATGCCGGCGATATAGTCGGCAATCTTGCGCGCCTGCTTGTTGATGTCGCCCGATTTGTCCTGGTAGTCCGGCGGCAGCAGCACCGGCTCCGCCATGAAGGATTCAAACAGCTCGCGCACAATGCGGCTAGCCTTCACCCGCATGCGGTTGACCTTGTAATGACGGTAGAGATTCGCGTACAGGAAGCGCTTCAGCTCGGTCGCATCCTTGCGCATGCCGTCCGAGAAGCGTATCAGCGGCGGCGCCGCGCGCACGTCGTCTATCGACTTCGGCGCAGCCTCGGCAATGCGCGCGGTCGAGGTGACGATCAGATCGTCGGCCAGCGCGGTAATCAGCCGGCGCAGGGTTTCGTAAATCGCGCGGCGGCCCGACAAGCCCGGATACGCCTGCTGCACATCGCGCCACAGCCGCGCAAAGAAATCCACCTGCTCCAGCTGTTCGATCGAGATCAGACCGGAACGCAGGCCGTCGTCGATATCGTGGCTGTTGTAGGCGATCTCGTCGGCCAGATTGGTCAGCTGCGCCTCCAGCGACGGCTGGGTGCGGTCGATAAAGCGCTGCGCCACCGGCCCCAGCAGCTTCGCATTGTTCAGCGAGCAGTGCTTGAGGATGCCCTCGCGGGTTTCAAACATCAGATTCAGGCCATTCCAGGCGCCGTAGTGTTCTTCCAGTTCGTCCACCACCCGCAGGCTTTGCAGATTGTGCTCGAAGCCGCCGTAATCGTGCATGCACTCGTTGAGCACGTCCTGGCCGACGTGGCCGAACGGCGTGTGGCCCAGGTCATGCGCCAGCGAAATCGCCTCCACCAGATCCTCGTTCAAGCGCAGGTTGCGCGCCAGCGAGCGGCCGATCTGCGCCACTTCCAGGCTGTGCGTCAGGCGCGTGCGGAACAGGTCGCCCTCGTGGTTGAGGAACACCTGCGTCTTGTACTCCAGCCGGCGGAAAGCCGACGAGTGAATGATGCGGTCGCGGTCGCGCTGGAACTGGCTGCGCGAGGCGTGCGCCGTTTCCGCGTGCAAGCGGCCGGCGCCGCCCTCGGAATGGGCGGCATAGGGTGCGAGGTATTCTTCCGGCGCCACGGCAATCCTCCGCTTACACGCAGGCTGCCAGCGTCGCCAGCAGCAGTTCCTGCGGCGCATTGCTGATTTTCGGCGAACCCAGCGGATTCATCAGGATGAACTTGATGGCGCCGCCTTCGTTCTTCTTGTCGACCTCCATCGCTTCCAGCCACTTGTCCACGCCGAGGTCCGGCGCTTGCACCGGCAGGCCGGCGGCGGCGATCAGCTTGCGCACCCGTTCCACCGTCTCGGCGTCGATCAGGCCCATGCGCTGCGACAAGTCGGCCGCCATCACCATGCCGCAACCGACCGCCTCGCCGTGCAGCCAGGCGCCATAGCCCATGCCGGCCTCGATCGCGTGGCCGAAGGTGTGGCCGAAGTTGAGGATGGCGCGCAGGCCGCCCTCGCGCTCGTCCTGGCGCACCACGTCGGCCTTGATCTCGCACGAACGGGCAATCGCATAGGCCAGCGCACCCTTGTCGCGCGCCATCAGCTTGCCGATATTCGCTTCGATCCACTCGAAGAACGCCAGGTCAATCACCGCGCCGTACTTGATCACTTCCGCCAGGCCGGCCGATAGCTCGCGTGCCGGCAGTGTCTCCAGCGTCGAAGTGTCGGCGATCACCGCGCGCGGCTGGTAGAAGGCGCCGATCATATTCTTGCCCAGCGGATGGTTGATGCCGGTCTTGCCGCCCACCGAGGAATCCACCTGCGACAGCAAGGTGGTCGGCACCTGGATGAAGTCAACCCCGCGCATATAGCTGGCGGCCGCATAGCCGGTCAGGTCGCCGATAACGCCGCCGCCCAGGGCGATCAGCGTGGTCTTGCGGTCGGCCTTGTTCTCCAGCAGTGCATCAAAGATCTGCATCAGGCTGGTCCAGTTCTTGAATTCCTCGCCGTCCGGCAGGATCACCGTGGTGACTTGCTTGCCGGCATTGCGCAGCCCGGCTTCGATGCGCTCCAGGTACAGCGGCGCCACGGTGGTATTGCTGACGATGGCGACTTTGCCGCCATGCACATGGCGCGCCAGCAGCGCGCTATCGTCCAGCAGCGCCGGGCCGATGGAAATCGGGTAGCTGCGCTCGCCCAAGTTGACATTTAACAGGATGTTGGATTGTTCGTTCATCGATGGTTCGGCGTGGGTGGAACAGTTGGGCGCGGCCTCGCAGGCGCGCGTCTCCATCTGGTTCAAAATGGTCTGAACCATCGATTGTACGTTAGGACGGCCGGTATCGATGACCAGGTCGGCAATTTCCATGTACAGCGGATCGCGCACCGCCATCAGCTCTTCCAGCTTCTTGCGCGGATCGGCGGTTTGCAGCAGTGGCCGGTTTTTGTCGTGGGCGGTGCGCTGCAGGATGCTGTTGACGGTGGCGCGCAGGTAGATGACGGTGCCGCGCGCCTTCAGAAAGGCGCGGTTGTCGGCGTTGAGAATGGCGCCGCCGCCGGTCGCCAGCACGATGCCCTGCTGGCCGGTCAGCTCGCGGATCACCTCGGCCTCGCGGCGGCGAAAGCTGGCCTCGCCTTCGATTTCAAAGATCCACGGAATCGAAGCGCCGGTACGCGCCTCGATCTCGTGGTCGGAGTCAATAAAATTCAGCCCCAGCTTGCGCGCCAGGATGCGGCCGATGGTGGTTTTTCCCGCCCCCATCAGGCCGACTAGAAACACATTTTGCATGCACGATCCAACTTATAACGGGTTACTGCACTGAGTCGACACCCCGTAAGGACTGATCTCGCCCGGTGGGCGGATGTTCTGGGTAGAGTAATCGGTGCTTAATCCTATCAAGTGTACCAGAGAGGTGTAGCGGGACTCCGTGCCGCTGGCCTGGCCGCGTATCGTCAGGTTCACATCCAGCCAGTAGACGCGGTCGCGCGCGTAGGTCAGCGACACCGTGGCGCGGCCGCTGGCATCGGTGGTCACCGACGGCGTGACGCTCACCGGTATGCCGGGGTCCAGCCTGCCGTTACCGTTGACGTCCTCGCCGGGATCGATGATGCCGTTGTTATTGAGGTCCTCGTTGGCACAGCCGTTGCGCACCGCCGGCGCCCATGGCCCCGGCGCCACATAGGTCAGATAGCCTTTGAAATAGCTGACCGGCAGCACCGACGCGGTCAGGTTGACCCCGGACACGGCGTTGCCGGCCGCGTCGGTGACGATCACCGCGTAATCCATCTGGTAGGTGGCGCTGTCGGGGGTGCCGACCGTGTTGCCGGTGCCGGCGCTGATGAACAGCGATTTCTGCGCCACCGTCAGGCGCGCCACCGCGCTGGCGCCCGAGCCGCCAACCAGCCGCGCCTGGATCTGCACGCCATCGGTAGGCGTCACCGAGGTACCGGCGATGAAGCTGGTGGTGGCGCTGCCGTCGGCGCCGGTGACCACTTCCGCCGGCTGGGTCAGCGCGCCGCCGCTCGGGTCGGCGATGATGGAGAAGGCCACGCTGGCGTTCTTGACCAGGTTGTTCTGCGCCGTGCCATCGCGTACGATGGCACGCAAGGTAGCCTGCTGGCTGGAACTGCCGATGGTGTTGACGCCGATCACCGCCGGGTCGGCCTGCACGGTGATGGTGGCGCTGCCGGTCAGCGGCGCCACAAACTCCAGCGCGGTCTGGGTGGTCTGGCCGCCGGCGTTGGCGGTCAGCGTGGCCACGCCGGGGCCGGTGGCGTCGAGATAGGCAGTGGCGGCGCCGCCGGACAGGGCCAGCGCGCCGCTCAGCGGCGTGGTGCAGCTGGCGTTGCTGTACACCGTGCCGCGCGAGGTACTGATGCTGACGCTGCCGCCCGGCGCATTGCTGACCGCCACCAGCTGGCAGCCGCCGATCGCGGCCGAGGTCTGCACATTGCCACCGCCGTCCAGCACCCGCACCGCAAACGCGGACGCGTTGATGATCAGGCTGGCCGAGGCGATCTCGCCCATCGAGCGGACGGTAATCACGTCCGACGTGCCGCTGCTGGCCGCATAGCTCAGCACCAGCTGGCCGCCGGCATTGGTTACGGCCGCGCCGCCGCCCTTGACGCTGAGCGTATTGGCGCTGGAGCTGAAGCTGACCGGCTTGCCGATCAGCGCGTTGCCGGCAGAATCCACCAGCTTGACGGTCACATCGCTGGACGAGCCGATATTGACGGTCGGCGTGGCGTTCACCGTCAGCCGGTTGCCGCTGACGTTGACGACGGCGGTGGCCGTGGCCGCGCCCGGCACGCTGGCGCTCACCTTGATGGCGCGCGAGGTGGGGTCGCCGCCGGTGCCCAGCTTCTCGGTGACCACGCCATTGGCGTCGGTGATGCGGTTGGTCAGCGTCAGGCTGCCTGAGTCGGAGCTCAGGTTGACGCTGACGCCAGGCATCACTGTGTTGTTGGCGTCGCGCACCAGCGCGGTGACGATCACCTCATTGCCGGCGACGCCAGCCGAGGCCAGCGTGCCCTTGTCGGTGGTCAGCGTCAGCGTCGGCACGGCGTTGATCACCTTGACCGTGATCGCGCTCGACCTGGCGCCGCCGGCGCTGGCGGTGATGGTGATGTCGCGCGGCGTGGCATCGCCCTTGACGCTGAGTTTCTCCACCACCTGCCCGGAGGTGTTGCTCAGCCGGTTGGTGCTGCTGACGGTGCCGGAGCTGGCGCTGAAGCTGACCGTCTCGTTGGCCAGCGCATTGCCGCCGCTGTCCTTGACGATGGCAGTCAGCGTCACCTCGGTGCCGTCCAGGCCGGACGAAGCGATGGTGGCCGCGCTGGCGGTCAGCGTGACGCTGGCAGCCTTGGACGGCGTCACCCCATTGCTATTGGTGCCGGGCGAACCGCCGCCACCGCCGCAGGCCGACAACAAACCCGTGCAGGCCAGCGTTGCCAGCCATCCTGTGAATTTATTCATCAAGCACATCCCATTCAGAGAGGTTCAAGTCACCGCGCCGTCGACAGGCGCTCCGTCACGATCTTCGGCGTGATAAATACCAACAGCTCCGTCTTGTCATTGGTGCGGCTGTTGCTGCGGAACAGGTAGCCCAGCACCGGCACATCGCCCAACAGCGGGACTTTGTCGGTGGTGCTGCGTTCGGTTTGCTGATAGATGCCGCCCAACACCACGGTGCCGCCATTGTCGACCATCACCTGGGTCTTGACGTGCTTGGTATCGATGGCGAAGCCGGAACGGGTTTCCTGGCCGACGCTGTCCTTGTTGACATCGACATCGATGACCACGTTACCGTCCGGCGTAATCTGCGGCGTCACCTCCAGCCGCAGATTGGCCTTGCGGAACTGGATCGAGGTGGCGCCGCTGCTGGTGGCCACCTGATAGGGCAGCTCAATGCCCTGCTCGATCAGCGCCATCGATTTGTCGGCGGTAATCACGCGCGGGCTGGAAATGATCTTGCCGGTGCCGTCTTCCTCCAGCGCCGACAGCTCCAGGTTGAGGAAGCGGTTGGCGGCCGAGGAAAACAGGCTGATCGCCAGGCTGCCCGCCTGCGCGCCATTGATATTGCCGGCCGGCAGATTGATGAACTGGGTGTTGTTGAAGCTGTTATCGGAGTTAGGCACCTGGCCGGTGGTCTGGCCGATGCCGGTGAGGTTGCCGCCGATGGCGATGCGGGTGTTGCCGTTGCCGATCTGGTAGCCGGAATCGCCGCCGCGCAGGGTGCGCATGTCGGAGAAGCCCAGCTTGGCGCCGAGGTTGCGGGTAAAGGTGTCGCTGGCCTCGACGATGCGCGCCTCGATCAGCACCTGCTTGGTGGCGACGTCGGTCTTGGCGATCAGCCGCCGCACGTCCTCCAGCTTGGAGGCGATGTCGGTGACGAACAGCTGGTTGGTGCGCGGCTCGATGATGGCGCTGCCGCGCTTGGACAGGATGCGGTTCTTGGCATCGCCGCCCTCCAGGCCGAATACGGTCTTGAAGGCTTCGGCCTTCTGGTAATTCAGCTGAAAGATTTCCGACTTCAGCGGCTCCAGGTCAGCGATTTGCGCGCGCTGCTCCAGCTCCAGTTTCTCCTTGGTCAGCAATTCCTCCTTGGGCGCGATCCAGATCACCGAACCGTTCTTGCGCATGTCCAGGCCTTTGGCTTGCAGGATCACGTCCAGCGCCTGGTCCCACGGCACTTCCTTGAGGCGCAGCGTCAGGTTGCCGCTGACGCTGTCGCTGGTGATGATGTTGAGACTGGAGATATCGGCGATCGCCTGTAGCGCCGCGCGTACTTCGACGTTCTGGAAATTGAAGGACAGCTTTTCGCCGCGATAGCCTTGCGAGCCCTGGGTCAGCTTGTTCGGGTCTTCCTTGATCGGCTTGACGTCCACCACCAGTTGCGTGTCGCTCTGATAGACGGTCTGCTCCCACAGGCCGCGCGCTTCGATGATCAGGCGTGTGTTCTCGCCCTGCGGCGCGGTAGTCACCAGCGACACCGGCGTGCCGAAGTCGCCCACGTCCAGCCGGCGGCGCAGATTTTCCGGCACACCGGTCTTGAGGAAGTCCACCATCACGCCGGTCGGCGTCTGCCGCACGTCAACCGCCACCTGGTTGTTGGGCAAATCGACGATCACCCTGCCCTCGCCATTGGCGCCACGGCGGAAATCCAGGTCGCGCAGCAATTGACGGCTGGCGGATGCGGCGGCTGCGGTTCTGGCAGGCAGTCCGGCGCCATCGACTGCTGTCGCCAGGCCGCCGGAACCGTCGATGGTCAGTATCACCGACTTGCCGTCGATCGCGGTGGCGTAGTTCAGCGTGCGCTTCAGATTGAATACCAGGCGCGAGCGCTCGCCGGCCTGCACCAGATTGACGCCGCGCAGATCCCCCTGGTTCAGCTCCAGCACATTTTTGCCGGTAGCGTTGATGGTGGCGCCGAAGTCCAGCGCGATGCGCGCCGGGTTGGTGATGGCAAAGCTGATCGGTGGCGCGGCCGGCGCATCTCTGAGCGCGATGCGGACGATCACGTTGGCGCCCTGCTGGTTGGCGCTGATCGATTCGATGGCGTTGGCGGCAGGCGGTTCAACGGTCTGCGCCTGCGCGCCGCCGATCAACTGTAGCAGCAGCGCCAGCGCCATCACTGGTGCCCGGGCGACGGACCAGGCCCGTCTGGCCGTGGTGTGAGCGGTCATTTGGCGTTCTCCTTGCTCTCCTGCAGTTCCAGTTTGGAGCTGCGCTCGACCCAGTCGCCGGTGGCATCCTGGACGATTTCCCTGAGGTTGACTGTGTTCTCGTCAATGCTGGTGATGAGCCCGTCGTTCTGGCCGATATGCTGTCCTTTGACCACCTGGTGCACCGCGCGGTCGATTTGCAGCACGGCGTAAATCACGCCTTTTTTCTCGATGGTGCCGACCATGCGGATGGTATCCAGCGGATAGCTCTCCAGCAGCTCCTTGCGGCGCTGGGTGTCCGGATGGATGCCGCTGGCGCCGCCCTGCGCGGCCTGTTTGGCCAGTTCCGCCAGCAGCTTGTTGGGATCGAACGGGTCCGGGCCATCCTTGTTGGCGTAAGCAAACGGGATGAAGGTCTTGGGCTCGGCCAGCGCCGGCACATTGACCTTGGCCTGCGCATCCGCCTGTTTCATCCAGGCGCGCACTTCCTGCACGTCGCTGTCGCCGCAGGCGCTCAGCACAAGGAGTAAGCAGATGGCGGCTGGCGTCCTCATGATTTTTTCGCCGCCTTTTTCTTGTCAGCCGCCGCTTTGCGCTGCGCCGCCACTTCGTCCGGATCGAGGTAGCGGAAGGTCTTGGCCACCGCCTCCAGCGTCAGCGTGCCGTCCTTGCCGGTCGATAGCGCCAGGTTGTTGAGCGTGACGATGCGCGGCAGGTAGGCGATATCGCCGGTGAAGGCGCCGATGTCGTGATAGCTGCCGTTGATCTTGATATCGATCGGCAGCTCGGCGTAGTAATCCTTGATCACCACCTGCTGCGGCTTGAACAGATCGAACTGCAAGCCGCGCCCGGCGCCCGCCTGGTTGATGTCGGTCAGCAGTGCCGCCATTTCAGCCTTGCTCGGCAGCTGTTTCTGCAAGCGTTCGACATACAGGTCAACCTGGGCTTTCTGCGCGCGCAGCGCATCCAGGTTGATCGCCTGCTCGGTCTTGGTCTGGTATTCGCCACGCAGCTGGCTTTCGACCTGGGCGCCGGCTTCCTGCTGCTCGAACTGCGCGCTCCAGTAGCCGAAATAGCCGGCCGCGCACACCGCCGCCGTCACGCCTACGGCGCACAGCACCCGTGGCGCCAGCGGCCACTGGCCGGGATGCAGGCCGCTGAGGTCGCGGAACTGCGCCGCCAGATCCGCAAACAGGAGGTTGAGATCGATGTTCAGCCGCGACGCCATCAGCTGCGCTCCCTGGCTTTGCCTTTGGCGCCCCTGGCATCGTCGCCGGGCTGGTCTTTGTCGCGCGCACGCTTGATGAACACGTTGAGGTTGAACTCCACCACTTTCTTGGCAGTCTTGCCCTGGCCCAGTGCGGTGGACTTCACTTCGATCAGATCCGGCCGCTCCAGCCATGGCGACACGCCGGCCAGGTTGCGCAGCAGCTCGGACACCCGCTCCTGCGACTGTGCGTAGCCGTCGATCGCCACCTTCTGTCCTTCCTGGCGGAAGGCTTTCAGATACACGCCCGGCGGCGTCTGCTTGACCAGTTCGTCCAGCAGGTACACCGGCTGGTTGCGCTCGCCCTGTAAATCCTCTACCGCCTGCTGGCGCGCCTTCAACGCTTCGATTTCCTGCTTCAACGTGGCGATCTCGGCGATCTTTTTGTCCAGGCCGGCAATGGCGGTTTGCAACTCCTGATTGCGCGCGTCCTGGATGCCGATGGCGCGCGCGTTGTAGCCGCCCACCAGCAGTACCACGCCGACGCCGATCACACCGCCCAGCGCCAGCAAGGCATAGAAGGCTTGCTTCTTCCGCTTGCGTTTTTCCTCGCGGTGCGGGAGCAGGTTGATGCGTATCATCAGCCGAACCTCCGCAGCGCAAGGCCGCACGCCACCAGATAGGCTGGCGCGTCCAGCCGCAGCTGCGACTCGCGCACGGCGGCGCCAAGCTGCATGCCCTGGAACGGCGAGATCACGGCGCTGGCGATGCGCGTGCGGCTGGCGACCAGTTCCAGCAGGCCGGGAATCAGCGCGCAGCCGCCGGCCAGGAACAGCTGGTCGATCCGGGTGTAGGGCGTGGAGGTGTAGAAGAACTGGATGGCGCGCGTGACTTCCAGCGCGGCGCTTTCCAGAAACGGCGTCAGCAGCTCGGCGTGGTAGTTGTCCGGCAGGTCGGCGGTTTTCTTGCGCGCCTCGGCTTCATCGAATGACAGGCCGTAGCTGCGCACAATCTCCTGGGTCAGCGTGTTGCCGCCGAAAGGCTGCTCGCGCTCGTAGACGGTGGCGCCGTCGAGCATCACCGAAATATGCGTGACGTGCGCACCGATCTGGAACAGCGCGATCACTTGGCCAGCGCCGCCTTGCGGCAGCTGCGCCACCACCCGGTCCAGCGCGGCGCGGGCGGCGTAGGACTCGATGTCCATCACGCTGGCCTTGAGGCCAGACGCCTCGGCGATCGCCACGCGGTCCTCGACTTTTTCGCGGCGCGAGGCGGCCAGCATGACTTCGATATCGTCAGGCGAATTGGCGGCCGGGCCGATCACGTCAAAGTCCAGGCTGACTTCGTCCAGCGCAAACGGAATGTACTGGCTGGCTTCGGATTCGACCTGCACTTCCAGCTGGTCTTCCGACATGCCTGCCGGCAGGATGATTTTCTTGGTGATGACCGACGCGGGCGGCATGCCCAGCGCGACCAGCTTGGCGCGCGTGCCGCTTTTCTTCCAGACCCGGCGCACCGTCTCCACCACCTGGTCCATGTTTTCGATATTGCCGTCGGTGACGGCGTTGCGCGGCAGCGGCTCGGCGGCGCAACGCTCCAGCCGGTAGTCGGCGCCGCCCTTGGCGACCGGCGCCAGCTCCACCAGCCGCACGCTGGAAGTGGAAATGTCGATGCCCACCAGCGGCGGGTTGCCTTGGCCCAGCAAGGCCTTGAGATCGATCATGCGTGTCCTCCGGCGCCGTGGTGGCCACCTATCCTGCAACCCATCCGAAACGGAACTGTTTGCATAAAGGAAACTCGCTATAAAACCTGCGTTGAGAAGGTTATATCTGTCATTACATTAAATCGCGCCAATTTAAGTGTAAAGATATTTCTATTGTGCACAATTACTATGGTGTGAGGCTTACGCCACACTCATGGCGCGGCTTGCGGCTCGCTTATAATGGCCGCGACCTATAACCGAAAGATCGAACTGCATGACCTCTAACAATTCGACACCCCCAACACCAGCGAAACCGGCCAAGCCAGCGTCCCGTTTCTTCCTGATGGCCGGCCTCTCCCTTGCCGGCCTTGGCGTGACTGGCGTGCTGCTAGTGGTGTTTGGCCTGGCGATGGCCTACCCCAACCTGCCCGAGCTCGACACGCTGACCGACTACCGTCCTAAAATGCCGCTGCGGATCTTCTCCGCCGACAATGTGCTGATCGGCGAGTTCGGCGAGGAGCGCCGCAACCTGGTGCGCATCAAGGACATCCCGGACGTGATGAAGAAGGCAGTGCTGGCGATTGAGGACGACCGTTTCTATGAGCACGGCGGCGTCGACTACACCGGCATCCTGCGCGCCACGCTGCACAACGCGGTCGGCAGCGGCGGCAAACAAGGCGCCTCGACCATCACGCAGCAGGTGGCGCGTAACTTCTTCCTGTCCAGTGAACAGACTATCAAGCGCAAAGTCTACGAAATGCTGCTGGCCTGGAAGATCGAGAAAAACCTCAGCAAGGATCAGATCCTGGAGGTTTATATGAACCAGATCTACCTGGGCCAGCGCGCCTACGGTTTCTCGTCGGCCGCACAAATCTACTTCGGCAAAAATCTGCGCGACATTAGCGTGGCCGAAGCCGCCATGCTGGCCGGCCTGCCGAAAGCACCATCGGCTTACAATCCGGTAGTCAACCCCAAACGCGCGCGCACCCGTCAACAATACATTTTGCAGCGCATGCACGATTTGGGCTACATCAGCGACAAGCAATATGAAACCGCCAAGGCCGAAGACCTGAAGGTGAAAACCGACAGCAGCGAGTTTGGCGTGCACGCCGAATACGTGGCCGAACTGGCGCGCCAGCTGGTGTACGAACAGTTCAAGGAAGACACCTACACGCGCGGCCTGAATGTGTTCACCACCATCACCAAGGCCGACCAGGACGCCGCCTACCTGGCGCTGCGCAAAGGCGTGATGGACTACGAGCGCCGCCACGCCTATCGCGGCCCGGAAGCGTATATCGACATCCCGGCCAAGAAGGAAGAAGCCGACGACGCCATCGAAACCGTGCTGGCCGAACATCCGGACAACGACGACCTGGTGGCCGCCGTGGTGCTGTCGGCCACGCCGCAGCTGATTACCGCCGTCACTGCATCGGGCGAAGAAATCAAGATCAGCGGCGGCGGCCTGGAGCAAGGCCGCTCGTGGCTGTCGGACAAGAATCCGCCGAACAAGCGCATCCGCCGTGGCGCGGTGATCCGCGTGCTGCAAGAAGGCAAGGACTGGCTGGTGGCGCAGATGCCGGAAATCGAATCGGCGTTTGTCGCGGCCAGCACCACCGATGGCGCGATCAAGGCGCTGGTCGGCGGCTTCGACTACAACCGCAACAAGTTCAACCACGTCACCCAGGCATGGCGCCAGCCGGGCTCCTCGTTCAAGCCGTTTATTTATTCGGCGTCGCTGGAACGCGGACTGTCGCCGGCCACCGTCATCAACGACGCGCCAATCTCGTTTGACGCCGGCCAGACCGGCGGCCAGGCGTGGGAACCGAAAAACTACGATGGCAAGTACGACGGTCCGATGACCATGCGCAAGGGCCTGACCAAGTCCAAGAACATGATCTCGATCCGCATCCTGCACCGCATCGGCGCCAAGTACGGCCAGGAGTACGCGACCCGCTTCGGCTTTGACGCCGACAAGAATCCGCCTTACCTGACGCTGGCACTGGGCGCGGGCAACGTCACGCCGCTGCAAATGGCTGGCGCGTATGCGGTGTTTGCCAACGGCGGTTACAAGGTCAGCCCTTACCTGATCTCCAAGGTGACCGATGCCGACGGCAAGATCCTGTCGCAAGCGCATCCCGACCTGGCCGGCGACGAGAAAAACCGCGTGATCGACGAGCGCAACGCCTTCCTGATGGATTCGATGCTGAAGGACGTGGTGCGCTTCGGCACGGCCGCCAAGGCGAATGTGCTGGGCCGCCGCGACATCGCCGGCAAGACCGGCACCACCAATGACTCGATCGACGCCTGGTTCGCCGGCTACCAGGCCAAGCTGGTGGGCATCGCCTGGATCGGCTACGACCAGCCGAAAAATCTGGGCAACCGCGAAACCGGCGGCGGCCTGGCCTTGCCGATCTGGATCAACTACATGCAGAAAGCGCTGAAGAACATCCCGATCGAAGAACGCGCGGTGCCGGAAGGCGTGATGCTGGTGGGGGATGAGTACTACTATGCGGAAAATCCGCCGGGCACCGGGGTCAACAACCTCGATGCACCGGGGCACGGCACCCCGGCCGAGGAAAAGGCCAAGGATGCTGTGAAGAACGAGCTGTTTTAACAATGAAAAGCCCGGCGATGACACTGTCGGGCTTTTTTCTTATGGGCCGGTCACGGCCTTGACCAGCGCCTGGCGGGCGACATAATCCGATACTTGCGGCATCAGGTGACCGTAGTCAAAGCTGGTGATGCCGGTTTTCGGATCATCGCCCATATAGGTCATACAGCCTTCCGGCTTGCACAGCACATCGATCAGGTCGACATAAGCGATGCTGCGGTCAGCGGCCGGGAAGCCCTCCCTCAGGGTGCGGTCCAGTTCCATCACGTCGGTACGCAGTCCATGCTTGGTGTAGCGTGGTTTTGCAAACCAGAGATCGGTCATCATCAGCGTCGGCAGGTTGGTGCTCCAATGCGGCACCGGGCCGGGGAACACCACACGCCCAACACCCAGGGCTTTCAGGCCGCCGGCCAAATGCTTGAAATTGGCCAGCGAGTGGCCGAGATTCTGTCCCACCAGCACCACATCCGGACGGACTTCCGCGATCGTCTTACGGGCGAACCAGTTGGACTGAACGCACTGGTCTTCACGCGACGGCCCGGCCGCTTCCAGTGACGGGGTGCAACCCGAACTGGCCACTTGCAGCACCTGCCAGTCGGCCGGCAGATTCTTGCGCAGTCCGTAGGACAGATGCTCCGCATGGGAGTCGCCCCAGATCAGCACCACCTTGGCTTTGGCGGGATCGCGCTGGTAGCAGCTGGTCGGAATCTCCGCGCGCGGCACTTGGGTAACATGGCCGGCGCGGTAACTATCGATATCGAAGAACTGGCACTCGGCGTGGTTTTTCTGCGGATAGCCGATGCGATTGAAAAAGCGCCACTCGGCCGGATCATTAATGAAGTAATCGGAAAACTCCTTGCGATCCTTGAGGCGGAAACTCATTCCGTCGCGTCGGTAAGTGTTATAACCGATCAAAGCCAGGGCCACCATCAGCACCACCAGCACCGTGGTCTTGCGGCGATGATTACCAGCCGAACGGATCGGCCGCTCCAGCAGGCGGTAACTGAGCCAGGCCAGCGCCACGGCGGCCACCATCAGGGCGATGCGCAACGGTGTCGAGACGCCATTGCGTTCGAACATGCTGCCGAACACCAGCAGCGGCCAGTGCCACAGATACAGCGGGAAACTGATCAATCCCAGCCAGACCAACGCCGGATGGGCCAGTACCTTGCGGTTGAACCAGGCCGAGCTACCGGCGGCGATCAGCAGCACCGCGCCCAGCGTCGGCATCAACGCGCGCCAGCCGGGAAAGCCGCTGTCCTCGCGGATGGTCAGCAGGCCAATGACAATCAGCAGCGCGCCCAGCAGCGACTGCACATCCCGCAGCGTACCGCTGGCCCGCGGCTGCGCGTAGATGATCCTGCCCAGCAAGGCGTCCAGCCGGGGCCTGGCGCTGCCCAGCATGCTATGACCGTGCAGCGCCAGCCAGGCCAGCGCCGAGCCAGCCAGCATCTGCCAAAAGCGCGCCTGCGGCGCATAAAAGGCGCCGGTAGGGTCGCTGCGGATCAGCTTGAGATTGATGCCGAAGGAGACCAGCGCCAGCAGCAGGCTAAGCGTCAGCAAATGGTAGCCGCGCCGGTAGGCCAGCAACAACAATGCCGGCCAGACAATATAGAACTGCTCTTCCACTCCCAGCGACCAGAGATGCAGCAAAGGCTTGGTTTGCGCCGCCAGATCGAAATAGCCCTGCTCTTTCCACAGCACCAAGTTAGACACAAATACGGCGCCGCCGGCGATATGCTTGCCCAGTTGCTTGTACTGGTCTCCCATCATCGCGAACCAGCCAAACACATAGCAGGCGGCCATGACCAGCAGCAGCACCGGGAAGATGCGGCGCACCCGGCGGCTGTAAAAATCCACGACGCTGAAGCTGCCGCGCTCCAGATTGGCCATGATGATGGTGCTGATCAAAAAACCGGAAATGACGAAAAAGATATCCACGCCGATGAACCCGCCGCGCAGCGCGTGGGGGAAGGCATGGAAAGTCACGACGCTGAGCACAGCGACGGCGCGCAGGCCATCGATATCGGCGCGGTACTTCGGATGCACTGCGGCGTGGGTGCTTGCAGTGGCATGAACAACATCAGCGGTGGCGCCAGTCTGGCTCTGCAACGGCAACTCCTGCATGAAAACTCCGGTCACATTACTTAAATAACCGATAATTTTATCGCAAAATCTATTTATCACTGAATTTTAGCGATTGCAGCTAGCCCTGACTGGTGTTGCGGCAATGCAATGTCAGGCGGCGCTGAGTACCACCGGCGCACCGCCCTGCTTGGTGACCTCCTCGGATAGGGTGGCGAACAGTTCGGAACCGTCGCGGGTGTTGAGCCACTGGCCATCCTTCTGGCGGTAGTGATAACCGCCGGAACGCGAGGCCACCCACAGCTCCTGCATCGCCGCCTGGCTGTTGACGATGATCTTGGAACCATTGTCGATAAACTCGATTTCCAGCACATTGCCGCTGCGGCTGCACTCGACATCGGTCATGTCGGCATCGTTCAAACGGTCGAGCGCCGCCTCGATGGCATTCAAGGTGGCTTCGGCTTGCGCCAGGAATTCTGATTCGCCCATGCTACACTCCAGTATCTGCACTTAAATAATTCGTGATTCTATCGTGAAGTCCACTTTCCGTTTGATTATTGGCACAGCCACCCTGTGCCTGACCGTATTGCTGAGCGGCTGCGGCCAACCCGGTCCGCTGTACTTGCCCAAGCCTCCAGCGGCCAAGCCTGCCAAGAGCGGCAATGCCCCTGTCTCGACTCCTGAAACCGCTGCCCCTCAACAATAATTCCTATGTCGCAATTTTCGTATAAAGACGGCGTGCTGCACGCCGAAGGCGCTTCGCTGAGCGCGATCGCCGAGCAGTTCGGCACCCCGACCTATGTCTACTCCAAGGCGGCGCTGCTGAACAATTTCGCCGCCTACGCCGACGCCTGCCAGGGCCGTGATGCGCTGGTGTGCTACGCCATGAAGGCCAACTCCAACCTGGCCATCCTCGACCTGCTGGCGCGCCAGGGCGCAGGCTTCGACATCGTCTCCGGCGGCGAGCTGCTGCGCGTGCTGGCGGCCGGCGGCGATCCGCGCAAGGTGATCTTCTCCGGCGTCGGCAAGAGCGTGGAAGAAATGCGCCTGGCGCTGTCGCATGACATCCTGTGCTTCAACGTCGAATCGATCCCCGAGCTGCACCGCCTGAACGACGTGGCTGGCGCGATGGGCAAGCGCGCGCGCATCTCGCTGCGCGTCAACCCGAACGTCGATCCAAAGACCCACCCGTACATTGCGACCGGCCTGAAAGCCAGCAAATTCGGTGTCGCCTTCTCGGACGCGCTGGCAACCTATCGCGCCGCCGCCCAGCTGCCGCACCTCGACGTGGCCGGCATCGACTGCCACATCGGCTCGCAGCTGCTGGACGACGCGCCGCTGCTGGAAGCGCTGGACCGCCTGATCGAGCTGATCGACCAGCTGGGTTCGGAAGGCATTGAACTGCACCATCTGGACATTGGTGGCGGCATCGGCATCGACTACCGTGAAGCAGGCGAATCCGCGCCGGTACCGGTGGGCGACTACCTGGGCCGCCTGTTCGCCAAGATCGACGCCTGGCGCGCGGCGCGCCACAACGGCAAGGCGATCAAAGTGATCTTCGAGCCGGGCCGCTCAATTGTCGGCGACACCGGCGTGCTGCTGACCCGTGTCGAATTCCTCAAGCACGGCGAAGAAAAGAACTTCTGCATCGTCGACGCGGCGATGAACGACATGGCGCGTCCGGCGCTGTACCAGGCGTGGATGGACATGCAGCCAGTGGTGCAAGGCAGCGCCGAGGCCGCCGTGTACGACGTGGTCGGCCCGATTTGCGAATCCGGCGACTGGCTGGCACGCGACCGCTCGCTGGCGATAGCCGCAGGCGACCTGCTGGTCATGCACACCGCAGGCGCCTACGGCATGACCATGGCCTCCAACTACAACACCCGTGGCCGCGCCGCCGAAATCATCGTTGACGACACCGTGCCACACCTGGTGCGCCAACGCGAAAACCCGGCCGACCTCTACGCACTAGAGTCCCTGATCAAATAAAATCCGGGGTCAGTTCCGCCAAACGTACACGGGCTCGTGTACGTTTGGCGGAACTGACCCCGGATTATTTGCGGGCGGCCCACCAGACGCGCATCAGTAGCAGGGTGGCGAGGATGGCGCCGAAGAGGATCGGCTGGGTGAAGTTGTGCTTGCCTGCTTTCATCCACCAGAAGTGCAGCACGGCCAGCGGGGCGATCACGTAGATCAGCCGATGCAGCCATTGCCAGCGCTTGCCGCCCAGCCGCTTGATCATGCCGTTGGTGCTGGTCACCGCCAGCGGGATCAGCAGCGCGAAGGCGATGAAGCCGACCGTGATGAAGGGCCGCTTCAGCACGTCTTTCCACATCTCGGCCAGGTCAAAGAAGTGGTCGAACCAGAGGAAGGTGATGAAGTGCAGCAGGCCGTAGAAGAAGGTGTACAAGCCCAGCATGCGCCGGAATTTGATCAGCCAGTTCCAGCCGCTCAGGCGCCGCAATGGCGTTACCGCCAGCGTGAAGCACAGGAAGTACAAGGTCCAGTCGCCAGTGCCGCGTGTGATGAATTCCAGCGGATCGACCAGCTGGTCGCTTATCGTCAGGTAGATCATGCGCAGCAAAGGGATCAGCGCCGCGATGAAGACGGCGCCTTTCAGCCAGCTGACTTGCCTGGTCGTCAGCATCAGTAGAATTTCTTCAGGTCCATGCCGGCGTACAGCGAGGCGACGTCGCTATAGCCGTTGAACATCAGCGTCTTGCGCTTGCGCGACAGGAAGCCGTCTTCACCGATGCGGCGCTCCGATGCCTGCGACCAGCGCGGGTGGTCCACGTCCGGATTCACATTCGAGTAGAAGCCGTATTCGCTCGGCGCCGACAAATTCCACGAGGTGCGCGGCTGGTCTTTCACAAAGCGGATCTTGACGATCGACTTGGCCGACTTGAAGCCATACTTCCACGGCAGCACCATGCGCACCGGCGCGCCGTTCTGGTTGGGCAGCACTTCGCCATACATGCCGAAGGTCAGCAGCGCCAGCGGATGGTTGGCTTCGTCGATGCGCAGGCCTTCGGTGTATGGCCATTGCAGCACGCGGCTGCCAACGCCCGGCATCTGCTTCTTGTCGGCCAGCGTGACGAACTCCACGTATTTGGCGTTGCCGGTCGGTTCGACCTTCTTGATGATTTCGGAGAACGAATAGCCTATCCATGGGATCACCATCGACCAGCCTTCCACGCAACGCAGCCGGTAGACGCGCTCTTCCAGCGGCGCCAGTTTCAGCAGCGCGTCGAGATCCAGCGTCATCGGCTTCTTGACCTCGCCTTCGATGGCCACCGTCCACGGACGGGTTTTCAGCGTGCCGGCATACATCGCCGGTTCGCTCTTGTCGGTGCCGAATTCGTAGAAGTTGTTATAGGTGGATGCGTCTTTGAACGGCGTCTGCTTGTCCATCGCCGAATAGGCCGGATTCAGTTTAGCGGGCAGTTTGACGCCCTGGGCGAAGGCCTCGCGCTGCGCCATTTCCAGCAGCACCGCGCTGCCAAGCGCGCCCATGGCGATCTGCTTCATGAAGCTGCGGCGCGATTCGTACAGCGCGCGTGGCGTGATTTCCGAGGAAAACGGCAGGTCGATGCCGTTGGGGCTGCGCTTGATCAGCATGATGGCTCCGGTAGGTTCGTATGGGGTACACCTTACACGAATCTACCTGAGCCAGTTTTAAACTTCTGTTTACAATTTACCGTAGGAGTGCAAACCGGACAGGAACATATTGACGCCCAGGAAAGCGAAGGTGGTCACCAGCAGGCCCACCAGCGCCCACCAGGCCGCCGGACGGCCGCGCAGGCCGGTCATCAGGCGCATGTGCAGCCAGGCTGCGTAGTTCAGCCAGACGATCAGCGCCCAGGTTTCCTTCGGGTCCCACGACCAGTAGCCGCCCCACGCTTCCGCCGCCCACAGCGCGCCCAGGATGGTGGCGATGGTGAAGAAGGCGAAGCCGGCCGAGATGGCCTTGTACATCACGTCATCCAGCACCTCTTCCGACGGCAGGCGGTCCTTCAGGTAGCCCGAGGTTTTCAGCAGATAGGCCGCAGCGACCATGGCCGCCAGGGCAAAGTTGCCATAACCGATAAAGTTGGCCGGGACGTGGATCTTCATCCACCAGCTTTGCAGCGCCGGCAGCAGCGGCTGGATGTCGGCCGCGTTGCGCGAGGTGGTGTACCACATCAGGAAGGCAATCGCCGCCGAGATCACCAGCAGCACAAACGGGCCCATCTGGCGGGTCGCATAGCGCTGCTCGAAGTACAGGTAGAACATCGCGGTGATCAATGAGAACAGGATGAACACTTCGTACAGGTTGGATACCGGAATGTGGCCGACGTCGGCGCCGATCAGGTAGGACTCGAACCAGCGCACCATCATGCCGGTCCAGCCCAGCACCACGGCGGCCCAGCTGAGCTTGGTGCCCAGGCTGGACGCCGATTCCGAGCGGCCGACAAAGCCGATCCAGTAGAACACGGTGGAGATGACGAACATCACGCTCATCCACAGCACCGCCGACTGGCTGGACAGCATCATGCGCAGCCAGAATTTCTGCGTGCCGTTGTCCAGCTGGCCGTTGTACATGGAGATCGCCCACAGCGACAGCAGCGCGATCAGCGGCATCAGCCAGCGCACCGGCTTCCAGTGCCAGCCCAGCGCGGCGAAGGTGGGTGCGCTCAGCAGCAGGATGGCCTGCTCGTAGATGTCCATGTGGTGGCCATAGCGGTTCAGGCCAAAGATCGCGCCGGCCAGCAGGGCCAGGGCGAACAGCCAGTCGACCACCGTCAGGCGCTTGAAGTAACCGGGCGCCTGCTGGTAAGTCTGCGTGGCTTGCTGGGATTGGGTCAGTTCCATTCGTTTCTCCTGCTTAGGCTGCCGATTGTGGCAGCTTTTCCTTCAGTGTTTCAAATTCTTTCTCGAAGTCCAGCGTCTTGCGCTGGGTGCTCATGGCCATCAGCGCCTCGGCGCCGTTGCCGCCGGCGTCGTCCTTCAGCCAGATCCACAGGCGCCGCTCGCGGATGTAGAACATGGAGAACACGCCCAGCACCAGGAACAGGCAGCCAAGATATACCACGTTCTTGCCCGGCGAGCGGGTAATCTGGAAGACCGATGCCTTGATTTCGGTAAATTCATCCAGCTGCAAATACACCGGCGCGCCGTACAGCGACACATCCGACAGCGCGTTGGTGGCCAGTTGCAGGAAGCGCGCGTGCTGCTCGTCCTCGCTGACCGGTGCCAGGCCTTCCTTGGCGCGGGCAATCTGCCACAGGTCCCACAGGCTGCCGTTAAGGATTTTCATGAAGGCGTCGATGGTCTTGTCGCGCGCCTCTTCCGGCACATTGCCAAGGAATTGCGAGACGGCCATGAAGCCGCCGACTTTCTGGTTGCCGGCGAAGATGGTCAGCGTCTTGTCGGCCGAGGCCTGTAGCGTCTCACGCATGCTGCCCTTGCTGCCATCCTGGGTGGCGCGCTCGGCGTAGCGCTGGGCGGCGGCGGCGCGCAGTTCCGGATTTTGCAGCGCAGCACGCAAGCGCATCCACTCAGTCAGGCCATGGGCGTCGTCCGCCGGGATGCGCAGGTAGCTGAAATTGTCCGCCGGATTGGTGCGCATGCCGGCCAGGAATACAGTGGCGCCGTCGATGGTCACCGGCTGCATGTAGTTGTTGAATTCGCGCGCCTGGCCAGTCTTGTCGCGCAGCTTGTAGCTGACGCTCGGGCCGATGTTTTTCAGGTCCTTGTTGACCGCGTTCTTGCCGGCCGAGCCAGTGTGCTTGTCCAGGCTCTGCGCCAGCTCTTCCTGTAGCGAGCGGCCTTTCTTGACGGCGCGCGGATCATCGGTGGCGCCGATGTTTTCCACGTTGAACGGGCGGAAGCCCGACCATTCCACCGTGTACTCGTCGTTCAGCTTGGTCGCGCCGCCAACTTCACCATCCATGCCAAAGCGCTTGGCTTCGCCGCCCATCATGGCGTAGCCGTTCAGCTTCAGCTTGGAGCCGCCGTCTTCAAAGCTGGACTGGTAAATCGCCAGGCCGCTGAAGATCAGCGGCTTGTTGACTTCGATGGTGGCTTTGACCGTCTCGCCGGTGGCGTTGTTGCGTACTTCGACATCGCTGGCATACAGCTTGGGCATGCCGGTGCTGTAGAAGTCGATGGTGAATTTTTTCAGGTCGATGGTGATCGGCAGTTCCTGGATCAGCACGCCGTCCGGGCGGGTCAGGATGGCGGTATTGCTGTTCTGCCCTTCCGGAATCATGGTGTTGCCACGGAAAGTGGGATTGCTGACGCTGAGGCGGTGCTGCGGCGGTACTTGCGAAATCAGGCCGCTGCCCTTGAATGGCGTCTTGCCGAGGAACCATTCCTGCAGGCGGATCGGCACGTCCGAGTCCAGCAGGCCGCCGATGCAGATAATCACAATCGACGCGTGGGCGAAGATATAGCCGAATTTATTGGCGCCGCCGCGCTTGGCGGCAACCAGCGTGCCGTGCTCTTTCTCCACCAGCTTGACCTGGTAGCCGGCGTCCTTCAGCCGGGCGGCGCTCTGCTGCGCCAGCGCCGCGCGCGACAGCGGCGCGCGCCACTGCATCTTGTGGTGGAAATTCAGCAGAGATTGCTCGCGCACGTTTTCACGCCAGCTGCGCATATCCTTCAGCATCTTGGGCGCATTGCGGATGATGCACAGCGTAGTGGAAATCACCAGCGCCGCCATCAGCAGCAGGAACCACCAGGCCGAGTAGACGGTGTACAGGCCGACCTTGCGGAACACCTCGTACCAGAACGGGCCGAACTGGTTCAGATAGTTGGACGAAGCCTCGCCCTGCTTCATCACCGTGCCGATCACGGCGGCAATGGCGATCATCGCCAGCAGCGCGATGGCGAAACGCATGGAGGAAATCAGTTCAACGATTTCACCAACGATGGGGCGGCGGGTTTTCAGCTGGATGCCGGTGGTGCTGGGGCTACTCATGCGGGTTCAGATTCTTTAATGAAGAGGTTGGGCGGCAGGATACCAAGAAAAAGGGCAGCTTGCTCACGCAGCCGCCCCATTCTTTTGGCCTATTTTTGCCTGTGCCGCATGCGGACGATGCGGTTTGATCAACTTTATTTCAGGCCTGCTACGTAATCCGCGACCGCCTTCATCTCTTCATCCGACATGCGCTTGGAGATCGGGGCCATTTCCACGCTCTTGCGGGCGCCCGACTTGAACAGCCCCAGCTGCGCAATGGTGTAGTCCTGATGCTGGCCAGACAGGCGCGGATACTGGACCGGGATGCCGTTGCCGGTCGCGCCATGACAGCTGGCGCAGGCTGGCACGCTCTTCTCGGCGATGCCGCCGCGATAGATCTTCTTGCCCAGTTCAATGATGTCCTTGTTCTTGGCGGCGCCAGGATTCTGCTTCTGGCTCACCAGCCAGGCGGCGACGTTGTGCTTGTCTTCATCGCTGAGCATGGTGGCAAAGGTGGTCATCACCGGCTGGTTGCGATCGGCGGTGGTAAAGTTCACCAGTTGCTTGTACAGATAGCCTTCATGCTGGCCGGCCAGCTTGGGATTGACGCTGATGGTGGAATTGCCGCCGGCGCCGTGGCAGGACGCGCATGCCGGCAAGCCACGGGCAGCGTCGCCATCGGTGTACAGGGCGGCGCCTTTGGCTGGATCGATTTTCGGCGTGGCAGGTTGGGCGGGCTTCTTGTCTTCGGCGGAGGCGGTGGCCGTTACGGCCAGCAAGGCGACGAGCAAGGATTTAACAAGCGGTGAAAACACACTATTCATTCAAGCACCCTTGGAGGAGTCTAAAAAGTTTTTAAACCGAGAGTGCCACCGCAGCACTAAAACGTGCTAGGAAGCACTAGGTAACTACTCATTGTACAATAGCTTAAAAAAATACCTGCCTTAACGTGTTGCTTTTTCCCCCACTCCCCCATGTCTAAACTCTGGCAAGCCCGCTTCTTTACTACTGTTAACCAGCTTCGCGACCTCCCCGACACCCAGGTGCCGGAGATCGCTTTTGCGGGCCGTTCCAATGCCGGCAAATCGACCGCCATTAACATTTTATGCAACCAAAAGGGGTTGGCCTTTGCGTCCAAAACGCCTGGCCGCACCCAGCATATCAACTTTTTCTCGATTGGTGGGGCCCATGTTGCCCAGCACCGCAAAGATCCGACCATCGTCGATGAAATCCAGGCCCTGCTGGTCGACCTGCCCGGCTATGGCTACGCCGAAGTCTCCGGCTCGGCCAAGCTGCACTGGCAGCGCCTGCTGGGCGACTATGTGCAGCGCCGCGACCAGCTGGCGGCACTGGTGCTGATCATGGATTCGCGTCGTCCGTTCACCGAGCTGGACGTGCAAATGCTGGAGTGGTTTGCCCCCACCGGCAAGCCTATTCATTGCATTTTGACGAAAGTTGATAAACTAAACAGGAACGAGTCCGTCAACGTGCTGCGCCAGGCCCAAGCCAAGCTGGACAGCTACGTGGACGAGGACGGCGAAGGCTTCCCCTTCACCGTGCAACTGTTCTCCGCGCTCAAGCGCGTCGGTATCGACGAAGCCAACGACAAGATTCTGGAATTGTTCGGCCTGTCAGATGACGGCGCCGAGGCGGCGGAGGCGCCCACCCCTGAGTTAGGAAGTGATAGCAATGAGTAAAGTTTCTGCCCAATTCCCCGCCATCCGCATGCGCCGCATGCGCCGTGATCCCTTCTCCCGCGCGCTGATGCGCGAGAACGTGGTGACGGCGGCGGACCTGATCTACCCGGTGTTCATCCTGGAAGGCACGCACCAGCGCGAGGCGGTGGCGTCGATGCCTGGCGTCGAGCGCGTGTCGGTCGACCTGCTGCTGAAGGTGGCCGAAGAATGCGTGTCGCTGGGCATCCCGGTGCTGGCGCTGTTCCCGGTGATTGATGTATCGAAGAAAACCGCCGATGGCGTGGAAGCCACCAATCCGGATGGCCTGGTGCCCCGCGCGGTGCGTGCGCTGAAGCAGGCCTTCCCGGAACTCGGCATCCTGACCGACATCGCGCTGGACCCGTACACCAGCCACGGCCAGGACGGCCTGATCGATGACAACGGCTATGTCATCAACGACATCACCACCGACATGCTGGTGCGCCAGGCGCTGTGCCATGCGGAAGCCGGCGTGGACGTGGTGGCGCCGTCGGACATGATGGATGGCCGCATCGGCGCGATCCGTGAGGCGCTGGAAGCCGCTGGCCACATCCACACCCGCATCATGGCCTACTCGGCGAAATATGCGTCAGCCTTCTACGGCCCGTTCCGCGACGCGGTCGGCTCGGCCGCCAATCTCGGCAAGGGCGACAAAAACCAGTACCAGATGGACCCGGCAAACAGCAACGAAGCGCTGCGCGAAGTTGGCCTGGACCTGGCCGAAGGCGCCGACATGGTGATGGTCAAGCCGGGCATGCCCTACCTGGACATCGTGCGCCGCGTGAAAGATGAGTTCAAGGTGCCGACATTTGCCTACCAGGTCAGCGGCGAATACGCGATGATCAAGGCGGCCGCGCAAAACGGCTGGCTGGACCACGACAAAGTGATGATGGAATCGATGCTGGCCTTCAAGCGCGCCGGCGCCGACGGTGTGCTGACCTACTTCGCGCTGGACATCGCCCGCAAGCTCAAATAAACCTCGGGGTCAGTTCCGCCAAACGTACACGGGCTCGACTGCGTAGCAGTTGAGCCCGTGTACGTTTGGCGGAACTCGTATATTGAGCATACCGCCCCATCATCGGATAAAGTGGTAGAGGCGGCCAGGCAGGGTGATGCCGGTCGGAATTTGGGCCATTGAGCCCGTGGGTCAGATTGGTACCCCTGCCTGTTTCATTTTATAAGTCCGAACGGTATCTTGGGCTATTGCCTCGCGCATAAGCCCGCATACGAGAAAGGTCAAAAATGG
>NZ_JAHUWK010000019.1 GCF_019219065.1 Duganella sp. sic0402
AACTGCCAGCGGACAAAGAAATGGTTATGCCAGGCGACAACGTGTCGATCACCGTCAAGCTGATCAACCCGATCGCGATGGAAGAAGGTCTGCGCTTCGCAATCCGCGAAGGCGGCCGTACCGTTGGTGCGGGCGTTGTAGCCAAGATCCTGGGCTAATTTTTAGCTTGGATTGAACCAGGGCCGACATGGTGTGATACCATGTCGGCCCTGTTGTACCAAACTCGTTCTTTTTAAAATTGCTGGCGCTACAAAGTTGCCAGTTCGCTCTTTTAGGGAATTATCATGACCGTTACCAATCAAAAAATCCGTATCCGCCTGAAGGCTTTCGACTACAAGCTGATCGACCAGTCGGCCCTGGAAATCGTTGACACCGCTAAGCGCACCGGCGCCGTTGTCAAAGGCCCAGTTCCACTGCCAACCCGCATCCAGCGTTTCGACGTTCTGCGTTCGCCGCACGTCAACAAAACCTCGCGCGACCAGTTCGAAATCCGTACCCACCAGCGCCTGATGGACATCGTCGACCCAACCGACAAGACCGTTGACGCACTGATGAAGCTGGACCTGCCAGCTGGCGTTGATGTCGAAATCAAACTGCAGTAATCGCATGTAAGCCGGTGGCCTTGGCCACCCGCTGATGATGGGGCCGGATGCGCAAGTGTCCGGCCCCATTGTTTTTTGCGGGCCGAGCGGCTAGAGTCTATGGCCATGCTTGCCTTACTCGACACCCATCTGCTGACCGCGTCAGCCCGCAACGATCTGCCCGGCTGGCGCCGTTTCATACTTGAATTCCTCTACTTTGGCGTCAAGGAAGCGCGCGCCTGCCTGTTTGTCGCGCTGTTCTTCGCCAGTGTGCTGCTGGTGCCGCGCGCCGGCCTGTTCGGCCTGCCGCGCTACGACGTGCTGCTGCTGGCCGCCGTCGCCATCCAGGGCTGGATGCTGTGGGCGAAACTGGAAACCTGGGACGAACTGAAGGCGGTGTGCCTGTTCCACATGGTCGGCTTTGCGCTGGAAGCGTTCAAGGTGTCGGGCAGCATCCAGTCCTGGAGCTATCCGGATTTTGCTTACACCAAGGTGTTCGGCGTGCCGCTGTTTTCCGGCTTTATGTACGCGGCGGTCGGCAGCTACATCGTGCAGGCCTGGCGGCTGTTCGACCTGCGCATCCGCCACCATCCGCCGTACTGGATGGCGGTGCTGATTGCGCTGCTGATCTACGCTAACTTCTTCACCCATCACTATATCGGCGACTACCGCTGGTATCTGGCGGCTGCCGCGCTGGGGCTGTATGCGCGCACCTCGGTGATCTTCCGGCCGTTGGACCGCGACCGGCAGATGCCGCTGCTGCTGGCCTTTGTGCTGATCGGCTTCTTCATCTGGCTGGCGGAAAACATCAGCACCTTCTGGGGCATCTGGCGTTACCCGAACCAGCTGGGCGCGTGGTCGGCGGTGCACGTCAGCAAATGGAGTTCATGGTCGCTGCTGGTGGTGATGACGTTTACCATCGTGGCTCACCTCAAGCACATCAAAAAGCGCATCCACGTGCCGGAATAAAATATTCGTGCGCCTGGCCCGTCTTCAGGGCATGGACACACTGATCTCTCCCCCACGCGCCGGCCGTTTCGAGGCGGCGCTGCAAAAAATCTTTACGCGCAGCGCGCGGGTGCAGGACATCGAGCCGATCGGCGAGGGCTTCCGCCTGCTGACGCTGGACGGCGACGCCCTGCGCAATCTCGACTGGACGCCCGGCGATAAAATCCAGGTGATGCTGGGTGGCTGGGTGCAGCGCACTTACACGCCGATCAGCTGGGACGCCGAGGCCGGCAGCACGCGGATTCTGGTCTATCTGCATGGCGACACACCCGGCACGCAATGGGTGCGTGCGCTGCGGCTTGGCGACAGCTGCGCCTTCTTCGGTCCGCGCAAGTCGATCCGGCTGGCGCCGGCCGCCTCGCCGGTCATCCTGTTCGGTGACGAAACCTCGCTGGGCCTGGGCGCTGCGCTGTCGGCGCAAGCCACCACCTATATGCTGTTTGAATCCGCCAAGCGCGCCGACACCGAGGCGGTGATGCACAGGCTGCGTCTGCCGAACGCCAGCGTGGAAAGCGACCCGCATGCGCTGCAGGCGGCAATGGCCGCGTTGCTGCAAGCCCATCCAGACGCGGATATCGTGCTGACCGGTAAAGCCGGCGCGATCCAGCAGATGAGCCGCCTGCTGCATCAGCACGGCACGGCGGCCAAGCGGCGCCAGAGCAAAGCCTACTGGGCGCCAGGTAAAACCGGACTGGACTGAAGTCTCAGCGCTCAGCTCCATCCTTGCAGGCTGGCGGCGAGGGCAGGCGGCAGCTCGTTCAGCTTGCCTTGCTGGCGGCGTGCCGGCCCCTGGCTGTCGAACGGGCGCATCAGGTAATGGCGCGCCATGGCGGCGCCGCCGATGGCGATCGCATTGTCGCCGAAGTGCGGTGTGCGCACCGTCGGCGCGGTCAGCTGGGCGGCGCTGGCGCAGTCGTCCAGCACGCTGCGGCCCGGCGCGATCAGGCGTTCGCCCAGCCGCAGCGCGGCGCCGCCGATGACGATGCACATCGGGTCGAAGGCCACCCACAGATTATTCAACAGTACTCCCATGTGGCGCCCGGCCGCTTCCACCGCGCGCAGCGCGCCGGCGTCGTCCGCCTCGGCCTGCTGGAACAGCCGTTCCAGCTGCTGCTGGCTGGCCGGCTGCTGCCTGCCGTACACCTCATCCATCAGCGCGCGCAGTCCGATCAGCGCGTCGGCGCAGCCATGCCGGCCGCAGGAACAGCGCGGCCCGCCCTGTTGCAGGATGGTGTGGCCGACCTCGCCGGCAAAGCCGTACAAGCCGGTCAGCAGGCGGCCGTTGACGATGATGCCGGCGCCGACGCCGTAGCCGATGCTCAGGTAAATCAGCGGATCGGCGCCGCTCTCGCCGGAGAATTCCAGCTCGGCCAGCGCCGCCACATTCGCTTCATTCTGGATGAACAGCGGCAGCCCGGCCAGCGCCGTGCCGGCGAATTGCGCGCGCAGCAGACCGGCCACATCGACATTGCGCCAGCCCTGGTGCGGCGCATGGTGCAGCATGCCGGTGCTGTCGTCGACCACGCCGTGCAGGCCGGCACCGATGCCCAGCACGGTGCGCCCGGTCAGCGCCGCGTTGGCGGTCAGCGCGTGCAGGCCGGCGCCCATCAGCGCGATGCAGCTGGCGGCGTCGCCGGCATCGGGGTAGGGCAGTTGCTGTTCGGCCAGCACTTCGCCCAGCAGATTGGTGGCGACGATGCGCACCGCGCTGATGCCCAGGTCGGCCCCGAGCAGCGCCAGGCGGCTGCCATCGATGTGCAGCGGCGTGGCGCGCCGGCCCAGTGCGCCGGTGGCCAGCAGCGCGCTTTCGCTGAGCCAGCCTTCGTCCATCAGCTCGCGCACCAGCAGGCTGATGGTGGATTTGGTCAGTCCCACCGCGTCCGCCAGCGCGGCGCGCGACATGCCCGGCGCGCTGGCCAGCTGGCGCACCAGGGCCATGCGGTTAATTTGCTTGAGTAATTGCTGGTCGCCGGCGACGATCATGGGCGTGTTCCAAAAAGGGGCGTGCGGCGATGATACACGATGCTTGTCATAATGACTATGAAGCAGACTAAACGCATAGCGTGCACCGTTTTGCGCCGGTTTGTCCCGTGATGGTGCGTCAATACAACAGCTTTGCGACGAATTCTGCACACTAATTCGTTCGATCGATTGACGAATGGAAGCGTTTCTCCGATACTGATATTGTCTAATTTGTCATATTAATGAAGTAAATTCGACATCGCACAGGCGGGCATCACCCCGCCGTCCGTTTCTGCGGCACCCAGGACAGAAATAGAACTACCCAGCCCGTTGTTTGTGTAGGAATCACGCCCGACAGAGCAGCGTCGGTAAAATCAAAATAAGGAGATGAAGTGCGTACTTTTATGAAAACGTTTTCAAAGCCACCGCGCCAGCGCCGCCTGATCAGCCTGGCGGTAGCCGGCGCCTGCGCCACGTTTGGCGCGGTGCACGCGCAAGACACCAGCAGCGCCAATTCGACCGACAGCATGACCAGCGGCCCTTCGGTGGTCGTGACCGGCATCCGCGCCAGCATGCAGTCGACCATGAATATGAAGCGCAACGCCGACGGCATCGTCGACGGCATTGTCGCTGACGACATCGGTAAATTCCCCGACACCAACCTGGCCGAATCCTTGCAAAGGATTTCAGGCGTGTCGATCGACCGCAGCAACGGCGAAGGGCAGAAGGTCACGGTGCGCGGCCTCGGTCCGGACTTCAATCTGGTGCTGCTGAATGGCCGCCAGATGCCGACCACCGACCTGAGCGACCTGTCCGGCCGTTCGTTCGACTTCTCCAACCTGGCGTCGGAATCGATCTCGCAGCTGCAGGTGTACAAGACTGGCCGTGCCGACAGCCCGACCGGCGGCATCGGCGCCACCATCAACGTGATGACCGCGCGTCCGCTGGACAATCCCGGCATGCGCGCCAGCGTTGGCGTGAAGGCGGTCAACGACAGCTCCAACAAGCACGTGCCGGACATGCACAAGGGCGACAATGTCACGCCTGAAGTCTCTGGCATCTACAGCAACACCAGCGCCGACGGCCGCTTCGGTGTGGCGCTGAGCGCCAGCTACCAATCGCGCGACTCCGGCTTCAGCAAGGCTGGCAGCGCCAACGGCTACCAGGGCCCATTCCTGGGTTCGGACACCACCGCCGGTTCGACCATTCCGCAGCCTGGCCAGCCTGGCTCGCAGAACATCACCAACCGTCCAGGCCCGAACGATCTGTACCAGATTCCGCAGAACTTCGGCTACGGCGTCAACGCGATCCAGCGTCAGCGCACCAACGGCCAACTGGTACTGCAATTCCGCCCGGTCAAGGAACTGACCACCACCCTGGACCTGACCTACTCGGAAAACAAGATCCAGACCAAGCGCAACGAGCTGAGCGTCTGGTTCGGCCAGACCCCGACCTCGACCAGCGTCTGGCCGAGCGGCAAAGTGGTGTCGCCACAGGTCTACCAGGAAAGCTATCTGACCCCGCAGGATATCTCGGTGGTTGGCGGCGACTACGCGACCAAGACCAAGAACAAGTCGATCGGCTTTAACACCGTGTGGAAGGCCAGCTCCGACCTGCGCCTCGAGTTCGACGCCCACCACTCGACCGCCGAGTCCGGCGCGGACAGCCCGTTCGGCACCGAGAACAATCTGTCCAACGCCAGCTTCAGCCGCGGCACCACTCGCCTCGACTACAACACCGAGCTGCCAGTGATCAGCATGCCGGTGGCCGACCTGGTCAATCAACCGTTCCAGGCGGCTGGTTCGTGGTTCCACAACAGCTGGCAGAAAGCCACCATCAGCCAGGCGCAGGCCAAGGGTAACCTGAAGCTGTTCGAAGCCTCCGACCTGAACTTCGGCGTCAGCTATACCGACTCGAAAAACCGCTCGACCTACTCGAACGTGCAGAACAACACCTGGGGCGGTGCGACCAAGGCATCCGACTATCCGGCCAGCATCTTTGTGGCTAGCCCGCTGAGTTCCTACTTCAAGGAATTCGGCGGCGCCAACTCGGCAGCGCTGTATCCATCCCTGTACAGCTTCGACTTCGCCACGCTGCGCGCCCTGACCGCCAAGGTCACGGGTAACGCCGCCGGCTACCTGCCGAACTTCTCCAGCGCCGACACCGACCGCGAGCTGCAAGAGAAATCCACTTCGGGCTACGTTTCCTTCGGCACCGATTGGGATACGGCGATTCCGTTCCACTCCAGCATCGGCCTGCGCTTCGAACGCACCAAGGTCACCTCGGTGGCCCAGGTGCTGCCGGGTACGGCGGTGGTGTGGGTGTCGCAGAATGAATTGCCGATCACCTTCGGCGGCAATGCCTACAGCACCCAGGAATCCTCGTACAACAACGTGCTGCCGAGCCTGAACCTCGACTTCGACCTGCGCAAGGACATGAAGCTGCGCGCCAGCGCCGGCACCACCATCGGCCGTCCACGCTACGATCAGCTGCAAGGCGGCCTGACGCTGGACACCATCGGCAACGTGTTCACCGGCGGCACCGCATCGGTCGGCAATCCGGCGCTGAAACCGGTCAAGTCGAAAAACCTGGACGTCTCGTGGGAATGGTATTACGACCAGCAGAGCGTGCTGTCGGTGGCTGCCTTCCACAAGAAGATGGACAACTACGCCGGCCAGACGGTGGTGGCGCAAAACCTGTACGGCCTGCATACGCCGGTTGGTGGCGCCTACTACAACTCGGCGCTGGCATCGGGCTGCACGGTGGCGGACACCAATTGCATCCGCAACTACATCCTGACCAACTATGACGGCCAGCCTGGCGTGCAGAAAACCGGCGTCAAGTCGGACGGCAACCTGAACGGCAACATCACCGGCCTGCCGACCGACCCGCTGATGAACTTCCTGACCAAGACCTATTCGAACCAGAAGTCGGCCACGGTCAAGGGCGCGGAGCTGAACGTGCAACATATGTTCGGCCGCAGTGGTTTCGGTGTCCAGGCCAACTACACCTGGGTTAGCTCGCCGGTCAAGTATAACAACGCCAACACCAACGACCAGTTCGCCATTCTGGGCCTGAGCAATTCGGCCAACGTGGTGGGTATCTACGAAGATAACAAGTGGTCGGTGCGGGTGGCTTACAACTGGCGCGACAAGTTCCTGGCCTCGACCATTGACGGCGGCAACCGCCCATCTCCGGTGTACACTGACAGCTACGGTCAGACCGACGTCAGCATAGGCTATAACTTCAACCAGAACCTGAGCTTCCAGGCCGAGGTAATCAACCTGACCAACGCTACCCAGCGTCAGTTCGGCCGTACCGAGGCAGCCACCATGAATGTCACGCAAGGCGGTCCGCGTTACATGCTGGGCGCGCGCTACAAGTTCTGATCTGTCATTGCTGAGTAGTTAGCACCGCAGGCCGTCGCGTGAGCGACGGCCTGTTTTTTCATGAGAGCGAATATGTCATCGAATCTGCAAGCGATCGCCGAAATCGACTGCGCACGCAGCCGGCAGTTGCGCGGCGACGGCAGCCAGCCGCTGCCCGACGAGATCCTGCTGTCCAGCACGCCGCTGGTGCTGCGCGGCCTGGTGGCCGACTGGCCGCTGGTGCAGGCGGCGCGCCGCGCGCCTGCCGCCGCCGACGCCTATCTGCGCCGGTTCTACCGTGACGCAACCGTGCTGGCCACGCATGCGCCGGCCGGCACCGGCGGCAGGATTTTTTACAACGAGGACCTGAGCGGTTTCAATTTCAGCGCGCAGATGGTGGGCTTCGACCAGGTGCTCGATGCGCTGGGCGCGCACCTGGACCATGCGGAGCCGCCGACGCTGTACGTCGGCTCGACCACGGTCGATACCTGCCTGCCCGGCCTGCGCGCAGAGAATCCGCTGAACTTCGGCGCGCGCGATCCGCTGGCCAGCATCTGGATCGGCAACCGCACCTGCGTGCCGGCCCATTACGACTTGCCCGACAATCTGGCCTGCGTGGCGGCAGGGCGGCGCCGCTTCACCTTGTTCCCGCCGGAGCAGCTGAAGAACTTGTACATCGGCCCGCTGGACTTCACGCCGGCCGGGCAGTCGGTCAGCATGGTCGATCCGCAGCATCCCGACCTGCAGCGCTTTCCCCGCTATGCCGCGGCGCTGGCCCACGCGCAGTCGGCCGAGCTGGCGCCGGGCGACGCGCTGTTCATTCCCAGCATGTGGTGGCACCAGGTGGAAGGGCTGGAGCCGTTCAATATTCTGCTCAACTACTGGTGGCGCCAGTCGCCGGACTGGATGGACACGCCGTTCAACACGCTGATGCAGGCGCTGCTGACGCTGCGCGACCTGCCGCCAGCGCAGCGCGCGGCCTGGCAGGAAATTTTCCGCCACTACATCTTCGACAGCGATGGCAGCGAGGCGGCGCACCTGCCGCCGGCCGCGCGCGGCGTGCTGGCGCCACTGGATGCGGCCGGCGCCCGTGCACTGCGCGCCCAGGTGCTGAACCGGCTCAACCGCTAACGCTAGTTATCAAAATGAAATTTGGCGTTTTTGTAATGCGGCAGTGTAAAACTCGGACAATGTTTTCGCATGAAAACAACAAAAATATGGGAAAAAATTATTAATGCCATAAAAAAGTGACATTTCTGCTTTGTGTGGCTAGCAATATTGTGCGAAATTGCGCCCTGGACGTAGAAAGTGACAGTTGTCATAGAACAGCTGCATTGAGAAGCGCAAATAAAAATCACCTCAGGGAGCACCTTTGCATCACTCCATCAAGAAAAGCGCCATTGCCATGGCGCTGGGTTTGGCATTTTCGCAACACTCGGTAGCGCAAGAAGCCGCAGAACCGAAAATCCAACGTGTTGAAATCACCGGTTCCAGCATCAAGCGCACCGAAACCGAAGCCGCCGGCTCGGTCCAGGTACTGACCCGCGACGATATCGCGCGTACCGGTGAAACCACCGTGCTGGGCATTCTGAATTCGTCGGCCGCCATCGGCATCGAAAGCAATTCGGCCACCGCCAGCTCGGGCGGCTTCGCCACCGGTTCGTCCAGCGTCGGCATGCGCGGCCTGGGCAAGGTTGCCACCCTGGTGCTGGTCAATGGTCAGCGCATCGCGCAATACGGCCTGTCCGACAATGGCCGTCAGGCCTTCACCAACCTCGACGCGATTCCTTCCGCGGCGGTTGAGCGTATCGAAATCCTGAAAGACGGCGCATCGGCAATCTATGGCTCGGACGCCATCGCCGGCGTGGTCAACATCATCCTGATGAAGGACTTTGTGGGCGCCAAAATCAGCGCCAACTACAAAGAAACCGAAAACTTCAAGGACCAGCGTAACCGCAACGTTTCCGGCATCATCGGCTGGGGCGACATCGACACCAACGGCTTCAACACCTATCTGACCTACGAAGGCTACAAGTCCGACGGCTTCAGCACCGGCGACCTGCGCAGCCACGTGCCGGACTGGCACCGCCTGACCCCTGGCCGTTCGACCTGGGATGCACTGAACACCTATTCGCCAACCGGCAACTACTACCAGAGCGCGACCAGCATCATCGCCGCGCCTGGCTGCCCGGCCGACGCGCTTGATCCAAAAGACAAGCTGTGCAAAATGGACCTGCTGCCGACCACCGGCCTGCAAACCGACGCCAAGCGTTACGCCGTGGCCAGCAACACCCACTTCCGCATCGGCAAAGAGATCGACGCCAACTTCGAGATCACCAATTCCGGCGCCAGCAACGACTACATCGTGTCGCCGTTCGCGCTCAGCTCGACCATCGCGCCATCCACCTGGTATGACGCGGTTGGCGGCAAGATGGTTGGCCCGTTCTACTATCCGAAGCTGCCGGTTGGCCATCCAAACAACCCGTACAGCTCCCCGGTTGAATACCGCGCCCGTCTGATGGACACCGGCAACGGCTTCAACTTCAACCGCGCTGAATCCGAGCAGACCCGCGTGATGCTGACCCTGAACGGCGAAGCCGCCGGCTGGGACTGGAAATCGACGGCTGGCTACATGACTTCTAAAGCCACCAAGTCGACCCGCAACGCCAGCGCCGCCGGCTACACCAATGCGATCGTCAACGGCACCTACAAGTTCGGCCAGCAAAACGATCCATCGGTGCTGGAATCGATGTTCCCGGTACGCGCCACCGTTGGCGAATCGAAAACCGCCTTCGTCAACGCCACCGTGTCGGGCGAAGTGATGCAACTGCCGGCAGGCCCGCTGAGCGTTGCAGTCGGCACCGATGTGCGTCGTGAGCACTACGCCATGAGCAGCTCCGACAACGTGCTGCGCGGCGAGCTGGTCGGTGTGGCCGGCCTGCAGGTCGACGACAAGATGGATCACTACGCACTGTTTACCGAAGCCACCATTCCAGTGGTCAAGCGCGTTGAACTGAGCGCCGCGCTGCGCGCCGACAAGTCGAGCAACAGCGAGGTGCACTACTCGCCGAAAGCCGGCCTGCGCATCAACGCCACCGACAGCCTGCTGCTGCGCGCCACCGTGTCCGGCGGCTTCCGTGCGCCGAACATCGTTGAAACCGGTAACGGCCTGGGCCGTGGTTCCTTCGTTTCCGGTTCCAGCGACCCGCGCCGCTGCTCGACCGCCAGCACGCTGAACAACCTGGTGCAGAACGCCGCTGGCGCGACCACCACCGACAAGCAACAGGCAAATACCTTCCGCAATGCGGATTGCAACTTCAGCCTGACCACCTTCGTCGCATCGAACAAGGATCTGAAACCAGAAACCTCGCGTTCGATTACCGCCGGCTTCGTGTTTGAGCCAGTCAAAAACTGGACCATGGCGATGGACTACTTCCACATCGAGCGCAAGAACGAAATCACCACCCGTTCCGCAGCCGACGTGCTGGCTGGCGAAAGCAGCCTGCCAGAAGGCAAGCTGATCCGTATCGACAACAGCATCTCGGATACGCAATTCCTGGCGCTGGTCAACAAATACGCTCCGGGCAACACCGTCAACTTCGGCGGCGTTGGCGCCATCGGCCTGCTGTACAACCCATACGTCAACACCGGCAAGAGCCGTGCTTCGGGCTTCGACTTCGACGCCTCCGGCCGTTTCAACACCGAGCTGGGCCAGGTACGCCTGAAACTGGAAGGTAACTACCTGTGGAAATACCAGGAATTCAGCGTCACCAAAAACGCCTACGGCGACAATATGGCTGGCAACTACGACATGGGTTCGCGCCTGAAAACCAAGCTGCGCGCCTACCTGAAGAGCGGCAGCTTTGACCACGGCGTGACGCTGAACTACGCCAGCGGCTTCAGCAACAACAACGAGTCGTCGCCGACCTACTGCGCCACCAACAACGTTGCAGCAGCCTATATGGCGACCTGCGGCCACGTCGGCAGCAACACCACGGTCGACTACAACCTGTCGTACAGCGGTATCAAAAATACCAAGCTGAGCCTGTTCATCGACAACCTGTTCGAACAGGATGCACCGGTGCAATGGCGTCGTGGCTACATCGACAGCGGCTACCAGTTCCGCCGTATCGGCCTGACCGCTTCCTACTCGTTCTTCTGATCGGGTAGTTAGTTCAGATCGTCCGCTGACTGAAAAGACCAGGCCTTGTGCCTGGTCTTTTTTTTGCCCGCGTGCCGCCATGCAGACCGCCACGCCACCCAAGCCCATCCTGATCGCGCCCCTCGGTGCGGTTATGGCAGCGGCCCGCAAGATCGACTGGTATGGCGCCGGCAAGATGGAAGAAAATGCAAGCTTGCAGGCCTGATTTGCAGACCCGGAATCGCGCCGCAAGCCGCATGCGGCCTCGCTTGCGGCGCTTCCCGTACACCGGGCCGGCCGGGGCTGCCAAAAAACTGACATACCTCGTACTAAGTTGTTGCGTCAACCCCCAAATCAAGATACACTAGCCGGCTTCGGTATGGATTCGTCTTTTTATTGGTCCGTACTATTTTGTAGTTCAACATATCCCCGCCCAATCGTAGGTGGGAATTGGAGAAAAAATGAGCCTTGGCCTCCTCGGTCGCAAGGTTGGTATGATGCGCATCTTCACCGATGACGGGGACTCGATCCCAGTCACCGTTGTTGACGTATCGAACAACCGTGTTGCGCAAATCAAAACTCCTGAAACTGACGGCTACACCGCAGTTCAGGTCGCATTCGGTCAACGTCGCGCCTCCCGCGTGACCAAAGCCGTTGCTGGTCACCACGCTAAAGCGGGTGTTGAAGCTGGTACTCTGCTGAAAGAGTTCCGCGTTGACGCAGCTAAAGCCGCCGAACTGAAAGCTGGCGAAGTTGTCGCCGTTTCGCTGTTCGAAGTAGGTCAAAAAGTGGACGTACAAGGTGTTTCGATCGGTAAAGGCTACGCCGGTACCATCAAGCGTCACAACTTTGCTTCGGGTCGTCAGACCCACGGTAACTCGCGTTCGCACAACGTTCCAGGTTCGATCGGTATGGCGCAAGATCCAGGCCGCGTGTTCCCTGGTAAACGCATGACCGGTCACATGGGTGATGTCACCACGACCGTGCAGAACCTCGAAATCGCCCGTATCGACGCCGACCGTCAGCTGCTGCTGGTCAAAGGTGCGATCCCTGGCGCCAAAAACGGCCAGGTAGTGGTTTCGCCTGCTGTCAAAGTTAAAGCAAAGAAGGGAGCTTAAACGATGGAACTCAAGCTCTTGAACGCTCAAGGTCAAGCCGCCTCTAACGTTGCCGCCGCCGATACCGTCTTCGGCCGTGACTACAACGAAGCCCTGATCCACCAGATCGTCGTTGCTTACCAAGCCAATGCTCGCAGCGGCAACCGCAAGCAAAAAGACCGTGAAGAAGTCCACCACACGACCAAGAAGCCATGGCGCCAAAAAGGCACCGGCCGCGCACGTGCTGGTATGTCGTCGTCGCCACTGTGGCGCGGCGGTGGTCGCATCTTCCCGAACTCGCCTGACGAGAACTTCACCCACAAAGTGAACAAGAAGATGTACCGCGCTGGTATCTGCTCGATCCTGTCGCAACTGGCCCGCGAAGAGCGCCTGGTTGTGGTGGAAGATTTCGCGATCGAAGCACCAAAAACCAAGCTGCTGTCGCAAAAGCTGACCGGCATGGGCTTTGATTCGGTACTGATCATCACCGACGTTGCCAACGAAAACCTGGAACTGGCTTCGCGCAATCTGCCGAACGTTCTGGTCGTTGAACCACGTCACGCAGATCCAATGTCCCTGGTGTTCTACAAGAAGATCGTGGTCACCAAAGCTGCATTGGCCAAGATTGAGGAGATGCTGGCATGAGCGCATTGAAATTTAGCGAAGAACGCCTGCTGAAGGTACTGGTTGCTCCAGTGATTTCCGAGAAGGCCACCATGGTCGCGGAAAAGAACGAGCAGATCGTGTTCCGTGTTACCACCGACGCGACCAAGCCAGAAATCAAGGCTGCCGTTGAACTGCTGTTCAAAGTCCAAGTGGAATCGGTGCAAACCGTGAACCGCGAAGGCAAGCAAAAGCGTTCGGGCGCCCACATCGGCCGCCGCAACCACACCAAGCGTGCTTTCGTGTGCCTGAAACCAGGCCAGGAAATCAATTTCACCGAGGAGGCTAAATAATGGCACTCGTTAAGATGAAGCCAACCTCCCCAGGCCGTCGCGGCATGGTGAAAGTTGTGAACACCGACCTGTTCAAAGGCCGTCCGTTCGCAGCCCTGGTTGAGAAAAAATCGAAAACTGCTGGCCGTAACAACAACGGCCACATCACCACCCGTCACATCGGTGGTGGTCACAAGCAGCACTA
Organism: Duganella sp. sic0402; assembly: GCF_019219065.1. GTDB lineage: Bacteria > Pseudomonadota > Gammaproteobacteria > Burkholderiales > Burkholderiaceae_D > Rugamonas. The sequence continues at coordinate 13,298 of NZ_JAHUWK010000019.1, forward strand.
CCGCGTGATCGACTTCAAGCGTAACAGCAAGGATGGCATCCCAGCGAAAGTGGAACGTATCGAATACGATCCAAACCGCACCGCGCACATCGCGCTGCTGTGCTACGCCGATGGCGCCCGTACCTACATCATCGCCACCAAAGGCATGGCTGTGGGCGACGCCGTGATGACCGGTTCGGAAGCGCCGATCAAACCAGGTAACTGCCTGCCGATCCGCAACATCCCGGTCGGTACCATCATGAACTGCGTCGAAATGCTGCCAGGTAAGGGTGCCCAAATGGCCCGTACCGCCGGCGCCGGCGTTGTGCTGATGGCACGTGAAGGCACCTACGCTCAAGTGCGTCTGCGCTCGGGTGAAGTGCGTCGCGTGCACATCGAGTGCCGTGCAACCGTGGGTGAAGTCGGCAATGCCGAGCACAGCCTGCGCAAGATCGGTAAAGCTGGTGCGATGCGTTGGCGTGGTGTTCGTCCTACCGTTCGCGGTGTGGTCATGAACCCGGTCGATCACCCGCACGGTGGTGGTGAAGGTAAAACCGCAGCTGGTCGTCACCCTGTTTCGCCATGGGGCCAACAGACCAAGGGCAAGAAGACTCGCAGCAACAAGCGTACTTCTTCGATGATCGTCTCGCGCCGCGGCAAGAAATAAGGATAAATCATGACTCGTTCATTGAAAAAAGGGCCGTTCTGTGACGCCCACCTGGTGAAAAAAGTCGAAGCCGCGCAAGCGAACAAAGACAAAAAGCCAATCAAAACCTGGTCCCGTCGCTCGACCATCATGCCTGACTTCATCGGCCTGACGATCGCTGTTCACAACGGCAAGCTGCACGTGCCTGTGTACGTTTCCGAGAACATGGTAGGTCACAAGCTCGGCGAATTCGCGCTGACCCGCACGTTCAAAGGCCATGCCGCTGACAAGAAGGCGAAGAAATAATGGAAACCAAAGCTATCCTCAAAGGCGTGCGCCTGTCGGACCAAAAGGGCCGTCTGGTTGCTGACCTGATCCGTGGCAAAAAAGTTGACGCTGCATTGAACATCTTGCAGTTCAGCCCGAAAAAAGGCGCCACCATCATCAAGAAAGTGCTGGAGTCGGCTATCGCCAACGCCGAGCACAACGATGGTGCCGACATCGACGAACTGTTCGTGAAAACGATCTACGTTGAAAAGGGCCCGATCCTGAAGCGCTTCACCGCGCGTGCAAAAGGTCGTGGCGATCGTATCTCGAAACAATCGTGTCACATTTATGTGACCGTCGGCAACTAAGGAGCCAAGATGGGTCAGAAAATTCATCCAACTGGTTTCCGCCTGGCGGTAACCCGTAACTGGGCTTCGCGTTGGTATGCAGGCAATGGTAACTTTGCCGCCATGCTGAACGAAGACTTGAAAGCACGTACCTACCTGAAAGCCAAGCTGAAGAACGCTTCGGTCGGCCGCATCGTGATCGAGCGTCCAGCCAAGAACGCGCGTTTCACCATCTACAGCTCGCGTCCAGGCGTGGTCATTGGTAAAAAAGGCGAAGACATCGAAGTACTGAAGTCGGCGCTGACCAAGATCATGGGTGTGCCGGTGCACGTCAATATCGAAGAAATCCGCAAGCCAGAAATCGACTCGCAGCTGATCGCTGATTCGATCGCTCAGCAGCTGGAAAAACGCATTATGTTCCGCCGCGCGATGAAACGCGCGATGCAGAACGCCATGCGTCTGGGCGCCCTGGGCATCAAGATCATGTCGTCGGGTCGTCTGAACGGCATCGAGATCGCCCGTACCGAATGGTATCGCGAAGGCCGTGTGCCACTGCACACCCTGCGCGCTGACATCGACTACGGCACCAGCGAAGCTTCGACCACCTACGGCATCATCGGTGTCAAGGTGTGGGTATACAAAGGTGACCGCGCGCCTAACGGCGATGCACCAGTCATCGATACCCCGCCGGACGAGAAAAAGCCACGTGGCCCACGTCGTGAAGACGGCAAACCAGCTGGCCGTCCGCGTCCAGCCGGTGCTGGTGGCGCCCGCCGCGCTGCCAAGCCAGCCGAGAAAGCAGGAGAATAATCATGCTGCAACCAGCACGCAGAAAGTATCGTAAAGAGCAGAAAGGCCGTAACACCGGCATTTCGCACAGCGCCGGCACCAACGTGTCGTTCGGCGAGTTCGGTCTGAAAGCAGTTGCCCGTGGTCGTATCACGGCACGTCAGATCGAAGCCGCACGTCGCGCCATGACCCGTCACATCAAACGTGGCGGTCGTATCTGGATTCGCGTTTTCCCGGACAAACCGATTTCGAACAAGCCTGCCGAAGTCCGTATGGGTAACGGTAAGGGTAATCCGGAATACTACGTCGCTGAAATCCGTCCAGGCAAAGTCCTGTACGAAATGGATGGCGTAGGCGAAGAACTGGCGCGCGAAGCATTCCGCCTGGCCGCTGCCAAACTGCCACTGGCGACCACGTTCGTGGTCCGTCAAGTTGGTCAATAACAGGAGTGAAATATGAAAGCATCTGAACTCCGCGGCAAAGACCAGGTAGCTCTGCAAAAAGAGCTGAATGACCTGTTGAAGGCACAGTTCGGCCTGCGTATGCAAATCGCTACGCAACAGCTGAGCAACACCTCGCAGCTCAAGAAGGTACGTCGCGATATCGCACGCGTAAAAACGGTATTGAACACGAAGGAAGCAAAATGACCGAGCAAGTAAAGCTGAAGCGTACGCTGATCGGTAAAGTTGTGTCCGACAAGATGGACAAGACCGTTACCGTTCTGATCGAACGTCACGTGAAACACCCTCTGTATGGCAAGATCATCGTTCGTAGCGCCAAGTACCACGCGCACGACGAGACCAACCAGGTGAAAGCCGGTGACACGGTGGAAATCGTGGAAGGTCGTCCGATCTCCAAAACGAAGGCATGGACCGTGACTCGTGTGGTGCAAGCCGCACAAATCGTTTAATTGAACTGACTGCCGCCTGAGATTGCCCGAAACGGTGGTGTCGGGCGGTGTTTTTCAATTAGTTCTTGCAAGCCCGCGAGTTGTATGTAATACTCGTGGGCTTCGTTCATGTAACGCCGCAAAGTGTCTGGCCACAGACGCTGAACCGTGCGGTCAGTATGCAGTTCGAAGGTCAAGCACCCAAGCAATGAAGCCAGCAGGTTTCATTGGCGGGACCAAGACTGACCGTTAGGTCCGCATTGTGTGGATTCTTCGGCTTAAGTTGGGAAAGAGAATATTATGATTCAAACTGAAAGCCGGCTCGAAGTAGCCGACAACACCGGTGCCAAAGAAGTTATGTGCATCAAGGTGTTGGGCGGTTCCAAGCGCCGTTATGCTGGCATTGGCGACGTGATCAAAGTAACCGTTAAGGTTGCTCAGCCACGCGGCCGTGTCAAAAAAGGTGAAATTTATAACGCCGTGGTAGTGCGCACCGCTAAAGGTGTTCGCCGCCAAGACGGTTCCCTGGTGAAGTTCGACGGCAACGCCGCCGTGCTGCTGAACGCCAAACTGGAACCGATCGGTACGCGTATCTTTGGACCAGTGACGCGCGAGCTGCGCACTGAAAAGTTCATGAAGATCGTGTCCCTGGCACCTGAAGTACTGTAAGGAGTCAGCAATGGATAAGATTCGTAAAAACGACGAAGTCATCGTTCTGGCCGGTAAAGACAAGGGCAAACGCGGTGTCGTTTCGCGTCGCGTAGACGCAGAACACGTTGTGGTTGAAGGCGTCAACGTCGCTAAAAAAGCGACCAAGCCGAACCCAATGACTGGCGTTCAAGGTGGTATCGTCGACAAGACTATGCCGATTCACGTGTCCAACGTTGCGTTGTTCAACGCAGCGACTGGCAAGGCAGACCGTGTTGGTTTCAAAGAAGTGGATGGCAAAAAAGTCCGCGTCTTCAAATCGTCCGGCGAAGTAGTGAAGGCTTAAGAAATCATGGCACGTCTCCAAGAATTCTATAAAGAAAAAGTCGTCGCTGACCTGACCGAAAAATTCGGTTACAAGTCGGTGATGGAAGTTCCGCGTCTGACTAAGATCACCCTGAATATGGGTGTGGGCGAGGCGATTGCGGACAAGAAGGTCCTCGAGCACGCTGTTGGCGACCTGACCAAGATCGCTGGCCAGAAGCCAGTGACCACCAAGGCACGTAAAGCAATCGCGGGTTTCAAAATCCGTGAAGGCTACCCGATCGGCACCATGGTGACCCTGCGCGGCGCTCGCATGTACGAGTTCCTCGACCGTTTCATCACCGTGGCCCTGCCGCGCGTGCGTGACTTCCGCGGTGTGAATGGCAAAGCCTTCGACGGCCGCGGCAATTACAACATCGGTGTGAAAGAGCAGATCATCTTCCCTGAGATCGAGTACGACAAGATCGATGCGCTGCGTGGTATGAATATTTCGATCACCACCACCGCTAAGACCGACGACGAAGCGAAAGCTCTGCTCGCCGCCTTCAAATTCCCGTTCAGGAACTAAGAGATCATGGCAAAACTCGCACTGATTAACCGTGAGCTGAAACGCGTGGCACTGGCGAACAAATTCGCCGCCAAACGCGCTTCGCTGAAGGCCATCATTGATGACCAGTCGAAGTCGGAAGAAGAACGTTACGAAGCGCGCCTGAAACTGCAAGCGCTGCCACGTAACTCGGCTCCGACCCGCCAGCGTAACCGCTGCGCCGTCACCGGTCGTCCACGCGGCACCTTCCGTAAATTCGGTCTGGGCCGTATCAAGCTCCGTGAATTCGCCATGCGTGGTGAAATTCCGGGTATGACTAAAGCTAGCTGGTAATAGGAGAATAAGCAATGAGTATGAGCGATCCTATCGCCGATATGCTGACCCGCATTCGCAACGCCCAAGGCGTTCAAAAAACGACCGTGGCCATGCCATCGTCGAAAGTCAAAGTAGCGATTGCCAACGTCCTCAAGGACGAGGGTTACATTGAAGATTTCGCAGTCGCTGAAGATGGCGGCAAGTCGGAACTGAAAATCGGTTTGAAGTACTACGTAGGCCGTCCTGTTATCGAGCGTCTGGAGCGCGTGTCGCGTCCAGGTCTGCGCGTGTACAAAGGCAAAGACGAAATCCCTTCGGTAATGAATGGTCTGGGTGTGGCGATTGTATCGACCCCACAAGGCGTCATGACCGACCGTAAAGCACGCGCAACCGGTGTCGGCGGCGAAGTGATTTGCTACGTGGCCTAAGGAGTAAGACATGTCCCGAGTAGCTAAAATGCCTATCGCTGTGCCAGCTGGCGCTGATGTCGCCATCTCCGCACAAGCGATCACCGTCAAGGGCCCGCTGGGCGTCCTGACCCAGAGCCTGAACGGCCTGGTTAAAGTAGAAAACAATGCTGGTACCCTGAGCTTTGAGCCGTCGAACGACAGCCGCGAAGCCAACGCCATGTCCGGTACGCTGCGCGCACTGGTCAACAACATGGTAAACGGTGTGACCAAGGGCTTCGAGAAAAAGCTGAACCTGGTTGGCGTGGGCTACAAAGCCCAGGCCGCTGGCGACAAGCTGAACCTGTCGCTGGGTTTCTCGCACCCGGTCGTGCACGCCATGCCAGAAGGCGTGACCGTGACCACCGCCACCCCGACCGAGATCGTCATCAAAGGCATCGATCGTCAAAAGGTGGGCCAGGTTGCTGCAGAAGTTCGTGCTTACCGCGCTCCGGAGCCTTACAAAGGCAAGGGCGTCCGTTATTCGGACGAAGTGGTTAAGATCAAAGAAACTAAGAAGAAGTAATTAGGGGCTGACGATGGATAAAAAAGAATCTCGTCTGCGTCGCGGACGTCAAACCCGGATCAAGATTGCGCAACTGAAAGTGAACCGCCTGTCGGTTCACCGCACTAACCTGCACATCTACGCAAACCTGATCAGCCCGGATGCCAAAGTACTGGTTTCGGCCTCGACCGCGGAAGCGGAAGTGCGCGCTGAACTGGCTGGCAAATCGGGCAAGGGTGGCAACGCCGCCGCCGCCGCACTGGTCGGCAAGCGCGTAGCAGAAAAAGCACTCAAAGCCGGTATCACCGAAGTCGCCTTCGACCGTTCCGGTTTCCGTTATCACGGCCGTGTGAAGGCGCTGGCAGAAGCCGCGCGTGAAGCCGGTCTGAAGTTCTAAGGAACGATCATGGCAAAAATGCAAGCAAAAATGGCAAGCGACAAGCCGGACGATGGCATGCGCGAAAAAATGATCGCGATCAACCGCGTGACCAAAGTGGTCAAGGGTGGTCGTATCATGGGCTTCGCCGCGCTGACCGTAGTAGGTGACGGCGATGGCCGCATCGGCATGGGCAAGGGCAAGTCGAAAGAGGTACCGGTTGGTGTGCAGAAGGCAATGGAAGAAGCCCGTCGCAACCTGATCAAAGTACCACTGAAAAACGGCACGCTGCACCACACCGTCCTGGGTCGCCACGGCGCCTCGAAAGTCATGATGTCGCCTGCTAAACCAGGCACCGGCGTCATCGCTGGCGGCGCAATGCGCGCGATCTTCGAAGTCATGGGCGTTACCGACGTGGTCGCGAAATCGACCGGTTCGAGCAACCCGTACAACCTGGTTCGCGCCACGCTGGACGGCCTGGCTAAACTGAGCACTCCTGCTGACATCGCTGCTAAACGCGGCAAGTCGGTAGAAGAGATCCTGGGTTAAGGTGAACGACATGACTACGAAAACCGTCAAAGTACAACTGGTCAAGGGCCTGATCGGCACCCGTCAAGATCACCGCGCCACCGTGCGTGGTCTGGGTCTGCGTCGCGTCAACTCGGTCGCCGAGCTGCAAGACACCCCATCCGTACGCGGCATGATCAACAAAGTGTCGTATCTCGTTAAAGTAGTTGCGTAAGCCCCGGCTTACTCACGGAGAAATCATGGAACTGAATACCATTCAACCAGCCGAAGGCGCCAAGCACTACAAGCGTCGCGTCGGCCGCGGTATCGGCTCCGGCCTGGGTAAAACCGCGGGCCGCGGCCACAAGGGTCAGAAATCGCGTTCGGGCGGCTTCCACAAAGTCGGCTTCGAAGGCGGTCAGATGCCTCTGCAACGTCGTCTGCCTAAGCGCGGTTTCAAGTCGCTCAACGCCACCTTCAAAGCTGAAGTGCGTCTGTCCGACCTGAACAACCTGGCTGTTGGCGATGTCGACATTCTGGTGCTGAAACAAGCTGGCGTACTGAGCGTGCTGGCACGCGACGTGCGCGTCATTCTGTCCGGCGAGATCACCAAAGCGGTGAACCTCAAAGGCCTGAAAGTGACCGCTGGCGCGAAAGCCGCCATCGAAGCAGCCGGCGGCTCGGTAGCCTGAGCCCCCGCACACAGCTGATCGGAGCGAAAATTGGCGACTAATCCACAATTGGCAAAAAGTGCAGCAGCTGGTTTCCCTTGGGGCCGGCTCTGGTTCCTGCTTGGTGCATTGGTGGTTTATCGTATCGGCGCTCACATCCCTGTTCCAGGGATCGATCCGGTACGATTGGCAGAGCTGTTCAAGTCGCAAGAGGGCGGCATCCTGGGCATGTTGAACATGTTCAGTGGTGGCGCGCTGTCGCGCTTCACGGTATTTGCACTCGGCATCACGCCTTACATCTCGGCCTCGATCATCATGCAGTTGGTGTCGATCGTTTCGCCGCAGATGGAAGCGTTGAAAAAAGAGGGCGAAGCAGGCCGCCGCAAGATCACCCAGTACACCCGTTATTTCACGGTGGTGCTGGCGCTGTTCCAGGCGTTCGGCATTGCCGTCGCGCTGGAGTCGCAGCAAGGTCTGGTGCTGGATCCAGGCATTGCCTTCCGTTTCGTGACGGTCGTTACGCTGTTGACCGGCACCATGTTCGTGATGTGGTTGGGCGAGCAAATTACTGAGCGCGGTCTCGGTAATGGTATCTCGATCATCATCTTCGCAGGTATCGTGGCCGGCTTGCCGGGCGCATTGGGTGGCTTGGGCCAGTCGGTGTCGTCCGGTCAGATGGGCGCGCTGTCGGCGATCATCATCATGATCCTGGTGGTGGCGGTAACGTTCCTGGTGGTATTCGTGGAACGTGGCCAACGCAAGATTCTGGTCAACTATGCGAAACGCCAGGTGGGTAACAAGATTTACGGTGGACAAACGTCGCACCTGCCATTGAAGCTGAATATGGCCGGCGTGATCCCACCGATCTTCGCTTCGTCGATTATCTTGTTCCCGGCAACGATCGTGGGCTGGTTTACCACGGGCGCCGATACGGCCAACCCAGTGGTCCGGTTCCTGAAAGATTTGGCAGCATCGATGGGGCCAGGCGAGCCCATCCACGCACTGTTGTACGCCATTGCGATCGTGTTTTTCTGTTTCTTCTATACAGCGCTGGTCTTCAACAGCAAGGAAACAGCAGATAACTTGAAGAAGAGCGGGGCCTTTGTGCCAGGGATTCGTCCCGGTGAGCAGACTGCCCGCTACATCGACAAGATTCTGACCCGATTGACACTGGCTGGCGCTCTCTACATCACTTTGGTGTGTTTGTTGCCGGAATTCATGCAAGCCGAGTGGAAAGTACCATTCTATTTTGGCGGTACTTCTCTGTTGATTATTGTGGTTGTGACCATGGATTTCATGGCCCAAGTACAAAACTACGTGATGTCGCAGCAATATGAATCGCTGCTGCGCAAAGCAAACTTCAAAGGCGGAATTCCGACGCGATAAGCGCGGTTTCAACATACCGAATGGCAAAAGACGACGTCATACAGATGCAGGGCGAGATCCTGGAAAATCTCCCTAATGCAACATTTCGAGTAAAGCTGGAAAACGGGCACGTGGTGCTGGGGCATATTTCAGGTAAAATGCGGATGAACTATATCCGCATCCTGCCTGGCGATAAGGTGACGGTCGAACTGACACCTTACGACCTGTCCCGCGCCCGCATCGTGTTCCGGACCAAGTAAATTTAGATAATCGAACCTTAGAAGAGAGTTCATAATGAAAGTTAACGCCTCAGTCAAGCGGATCTGCCGCAACTGCAAGATCATCAAGCGCAAGGGCGTTGTTCGCGTAATCTGCGTCGAACCACGTCACAAGCAGCGTCAAGGTTAATAACCGTTATTTATCGAGGAATAACGAATGGCACGTATTGCAGGGGTTAATATCCCAAATCACCAGCACACCGTTATCGGCCTGACGGCCATCTACGGTGTAGGCCGCCCACGCGCGAAGTTCATCTGCGCGCAAACGGGTATCGCGACCAATAAAAAGGTCAAAGATCTGGACGACAGCGAACTGGAAAAGCTGCGCGATGAAGTAGGTAAATTCATCGTCGAAGGCGACCTGCGCCGCGAACTGTCCATGAACATCAAGCGTTTGATGGATCTGGGTTGCTACCGTGGTATGCGTCACCGTAAGGGCCTGCCGGTCCGCGGTCAACGTACCCGCACCAATGCACGTACCCGCAAGGGCCCGCGCAAAGCCGCTCAATCGCTCAAGAAATAATCTAGGGAAATCACATGGCTAAGCAACAAAGCAGCGCAGCAGCAGCTCGCGTACGCAAGAAGGTCAAGAAGAACGTTGCAGAAGGTATCGCACACGTTCACGCTTCCTTCAACAACACCATCATCACCATCACCGACCGCCAGGGCAATGCTCTGTCGTGGGCGACCTCCGGTGGTGCTGGCTTCAAGGGTTCGCGTAAATCGACCCCGTTCGCAGCGCAGGTTGCTGCTGAAGCCGCTGGTAAAGTCGCGATCGAATGCGGCGTGAAGAACCTGGAAGTGCGCATCAAGGGCCCAGGCCCAGGCCGTGAATCGGCTGTGCGCGCGCTGAACAACCTGGGCATCAAGATCACCGAGATCCAGGACGTGACGCCAGTTCCACACAACGGCTGCCGCCCTCCAAAGCGTCGTCGTATCTAATGGCCGTACCGGCTTAGCCGGTTCTGCTGTTACACAATAAAGCTGGTGCAGGAAGCTGGTAACAGCTATACTGCCCGGCTATTGTCGTCTGTCATCATGGCAGGCGTCGCCACCGTCTGGCTCATTGCAGACCAGACTAGCGTCCACCCGCGTGGGTCGGGACGTCATTATTTTAAAAGGAAAGCACCGTGGCACGTTATATCGGACCAAAAGCAAAACTCTCCCGCCGTGAAGGCACTGATCTGTTCCTGAAAAGCGCCCGTCGCTCGCTGGACAGCAAATGCAAACTGGACGTAAAACCAGGTCAGCACGGCGTTAAGTCGGGCGCCCGTACCTCGGACTACGGCAACCAGCTGCGCGAAAAACAAAAAGTAAAACGTATGTACGGCGTGCTGGAACGTCAGTTCCGTCGCTACTTCGCAGAAGCCGACCGCCGCAAAGGCAACACCGGCGAAACCCTGCTGAAGCTGCTGGAAGCCCGTCTGGACAACGTTGCATACCGCATGGGCTTTGGCTCGACCCGCGCTGAAGCGCGTCAGCTGGTATCGCACAAAGCCTTCACCGTGAACGGCCAAGTGGTGAACATCGCTTCGTACGCAGTGAAAGTTGGCGACGTGATCGCCGTGCGCGAAAAAGCCAAGAAACAAGTACGTATCGTTGAAGCGCTGTCGCTGGCTGAACAAGTCGGCATGCCAGCCTGGGTATCGGTTGATGCCAAGAAAATGGAAGGCACTTTCAAGTCCCTGCCAGAGCGTAACGAAATCGCCAACGACGTCAACGAATCGCTGATCGTCGAGCTGTACTCGCGTTAATCTGTAGTCTAAGTAGCATCAAAACCCGCCCGCTTTTTCAAGCGGGCGTTTTCACTAATGCCATCAGCCTTATCGGCCTAACGCGCCGAGGGTATTGAAGAGGACATTTCATGCAAAACAGTTTGTTGAAACCACGTATTATCGATGTAGAAGCGCTGGGCGCCGGTCACGCTAAAGTCGTGATGGAGCCATTTGAACGCGGCTACGGCCACACCCTGGGCAACGCGCTGCGTCGCGTGCTGCTGTCGTCGATGGTCGGCTACGCGCCTACCGAAGTGACCATTGCTGGCGTGGTGCACGAGTATTCGTCGCTGGACGGCGTGCAAGAAGACGTGGTTGACCTGCTGCTGAACCTGAAGGGCGTGGTCTTCAAAGTCCACAACCGTGATTCGGTCACCCTGACCCTGAAAAAAGAAGGCGAAGGTGCGGTACTGGCTTCGGACATCGATCTGCCACACGACGTGGAACTGATCAATCCTGACCACGTGATCGCCCACCTGACCGCCGGCGGCAAACTGGACATGCAGATCAAGGTCGAAAAAGGCCGCGGCTATGTGCCAGGTAACGTGCGTCGTCTGTCGGAAGACACCAACAAAACCATCGGCCGCATCATTCTGGACGCGTCGTTCTCGCCAGTGCGCCGTGTGTCGTACTTCGTTGAGTCGGCCCGTGTCGAACAGCGTACCGACCTGGACAAGTTGATCATCAACATCGAAACCAACGGCGTGATCTCGCCGGAAGAAGCGATCCGTCAATCGGCGCGCGTGCTGGTGGATCAACTGAATGTATTCGCTGCCCTGGAAGGCACCGAAGCTGCTGCTGAAGCACCTTCGCGCGCTCCGCTGGTCGATCCTATCCTGCTGCGTCCAGTGGATGATCTGGAACTGACCGTGCGTTCGGCCAACTGCCTGAAAGCAGAAAACATCTACTACATCGGCGACCTGATCCAGCGTTCGGAAAACGAACTGCTGAAGACCCCGAACCTGGGCCGCAAGTCGCTGAACGAGATCAAGGAAGTCCTGGCTTCCCGTGGTCTGACCCTGGGCATGAAGCTGGAAAACTGGCCGCCTGCTGGTCTGGAAAAGTAATTTGTAGTTTGCAGTACCGCCCGGCACGTGTTGTGTCGGGCGTAAATCACTAAAACCGGTCCGCGCTCTGGCGTTTGTCAAAGCGATCGAAGAACTCGGATTTAAACATCATCGAAAGGAAGTACCATGCGTCACCGTCACGGCCTCCGTAAACTGAACCGTACCTCGTCCCACCGTCTGGCTATGCTGCGCAACATGACCGTATCGCTGCTGCGTCATGAAGCCATCAAAACCACGCTGCCAAAAGCTAAAGAGCTGCGCCGCGTTGTTGAGCCTATCCTGACCCTGGGCAAGACCGACACCCTGGCTAACAAGCGTCTGGCATTCGCCCGTCTGCGCGACCGCGAAATCGTAGGCAAACTGTTCTCGGAACTGGGCCCACGTTACGCTGCACGTAACGGCGGCTACCTGCGCATCCTGAAAATGGGTTTCCGCGTTGGCGACAACGCTCCAATGGCTTACGTTGAGCTGCTGGACCGTCCAGAAGTCACCGCTGTAGAAGACGCACCAACCGCTGAGTAATCAGCCGGTCGTCCCCGCAGTACTGAAAAGCCAGGCTTAGCCTGGCTTTTTTTTCGCCTGTTGGCCAGATTTCATTGACTTAAAAATGAGAATCGTTATCATTCCCTTTTTTGATAAAAGCCGGCGATGCGCAGCCAGATCCCGGCCACTTTCTGAGGAGCAACCATGCGTGCCTTATGGACCTTGGTACACCGATATCTCGGCCTGCTGACTGCGGGCTTTTTGTTTATCAGCGGCGTTACCGGCGCCATTATTTCGTGGGATCACGAGCTCGACGACCTGCTCAATCCGCATCTGATGGAGGCCCACACGCCTGGCCAGCCGCAGCCTTCGCTGGCGCTGGCCAGGCAGCTGGAGGCGCGTTATCCGCAGATCCTGGTGTCCTTCATTCCGATCCAGCTGGAACCGGGCGAGGCGGTGGCCTTTGGTGTGTCGCCGCGCGTGAATCCGGCCACGGGCAAGCTGTACGAGCCGGGGTTCAATCAGATATTCGTCGATCCGGTCAGCGGCGCTGAACTGGGCAAGCGCGAATGGGGTGCGGTGTGGCCGATTACCAAGGAAACATTTGTCTCCTTCCTGTATCGCCTGCATTACACGCTGCATATTCCTGAAATGTGGGGTATTGATCGCTGGGGCTTGTGGCTGATGGGGGGGATTGCCATGATCTGGGTGGTCGACAGTTTTGTCGGTTTCTATCTGACCTTGCCATTGCGCCGTAAAGAAGCCAGCAAGCCGTGGATGCAACGCTGGAAACCGGCGTGGAAAGTCCGCTGGAAGGGCGGCAGCAATAAGCTCAATTTCGATTTGCACCGGGCATTCAGTTTGTGGACCTGGGGCCTGCTGATTATTCTGTCATTTACTGCATTCTCATTAAATCTTTATAGCGAGATTTTCTATCCGGTAATGAGTAAGATTTCCAAGGTAACACCAACGCCATTTGATGTGATTCCAATGGCGGAGTTGCATAAGCCGCATACGCCTAAAATAGAATATGCCAAAGTGGTGGAAACCGCGGCGCAGGAAGCAATTCAGCGTAAATGGGAAGAACCAGTCGGCAGTATTTTCTATACCAATGCATTTAATGTATATGGCGTGAGTTTCTACAAGCCGGGTAATGATCACGGTACTGGCGGCGTCGGCCCTGCTTATCTGTATTACGACGGCGCTGACGGTAAGCTGCTGGGTGAACGTCTGCCATGGAAGGGGACTGCGGCGGACATCTTCGTGCAGGCGCAATTCCCGCTGCACTCCGGCCGCATCCTGGGGCTGCCGGGCCGCATCCTGATTTCTGTGATGGGCGTGGTGGTGGCCATGTTGAGCGTGACCGGCGTCATTATCTGGTGGCGCAAACGGGCGTCGCGTTTGGTGACTGCGGAGCGCCGCACAGGCGATCTGGTCGAGGCCTGATGTGAGTACGTGCCAAGAATTGGCACGTACTAGCTAGTTTTCGGCGTACCTTACTGCAAACGGCGGTCGCCGGCGGCCTTGAATTCGGAGCTGGCGTTCCAGCTAGGCGTGACGCCCTGGGCGATATCCAGTCCGACTTGGAACAGCAACTGGATGTCTTGTACGCCGCCGCTGAAGTCCCAGTCGTTACGGAAGCTGTCCGTTACCTGGTGATAATCGTGGGTGAAATAATTATTCACGACATCGGTGGCGTAGTTATCCGGCTTATTCAAATAGCCGCTGCGTGCCTTGGTATATAACACCGGCACGCCAGCACGCGCCAGTTCCAATTGATCCGCACGATAAAAACTGCCTAATTCAGGGCGCGAATCTTTTTCCATCAAACGCCCCTGGCTTTTGGCGTATTTCTCCAGCAAGCCATCGATACTGGAATGGCCGGAGGTGACATTTTCAATTTGCTTGGTCTTGCCCCAGGCATTAATGCCGTCGATATTGATATTGGCCACAGTGTGCTTTAATGGATAAAGCGGATGGCTGGCGTAATATTTCGCACCGAGCAGGCCTTTTTCTTCGGCGGTGGTGGCGATAAACAGCACGGAACGTTTTGGCGCTTTAGGCAATGCCTTATATGCTTTGGCCAGTTCCAGCAATGCCGATACGCCGGAGGCATTATCCAGCGCGCCGTAATAAATCTTGCCGGTCTTACCGTCTACGCCCAGATGGTCCCAGTGCGCGCTATAAATCACATATTCATTTTTCAGCTTGGAATCGCTGCCTTCGATTTTTGCCACCACATTATTTGAATTAACCGTACGCGAGATATTTTCGACTTTGAAATCGGCCGTGCCTTTTAAACTGACAGGACGAAAGTCTTTGCTCAGCGCCTGTTTTTTCAGTGTGTCGAAATCGTAGCCGGCAGCCGCCATCATGGCCTTGGCCTGGTCCAGCTGGATCCAGCCCGGCACTGCCGGCGCGTCTGGATCGTCGCCACCACGCAGCAGGCTGAACTGCTCGCTATTGCCGCCGCTGCGCACCACCTCCCATGGATAAGCTGCCGGTTTTGTTTCATGAATGATGATGGCAGCGGCCGCGCCCAGCTTGGCGGCGATCTCGTACTTGTAGGTCCAGCGGCCGTAATAGGTCATGGCCTTGCCCTTGAACATGGCCGGATCGAGCTGCTGTGGGTCGTTTGGATCGGGGATGGCCGGATCGTTGATCAGCATCAGGATGGTCTTGCCGCGCACATCCACGCCCTTGTAATCGTCCCAACCATACTCCGGCGCCTGCACGCCGTAGCCGACAAACACGATTTCCGAGTTGTTGACGTTGACGGTGCTGGGCTGGCTGGTCGAATGTGCAACAAAATCGTCCTCGAATTTCAGCGCGACCTGCTTGCCGGTGATGCTGTAGCTGAAGCTGGGTGTCGGTTTCTGGCCGCGCATCGGCACCGCCTGCACCCAGCTTCCGTCCGGATTGCCGGGCTTGAGGCCCAGTTTCTTGAATTCCTGCTGGAGGTAGGCCACGGTCCGTGTCTCGCCGGCGGTGCCGGGCGCGCGGCCCTCAAATTCGTCGGAGGCCAGGGTTTTGATGTGCGCCGTCAGATCCTGGGCGGAAATGGCGTTCAGCGCTTTGGCCGGGGCTTGCGCCAGCGCGGGCAGGGCGCTCAGCACGAGCGAGGTCAACAGCAGGGGACGTAGAGGGGACATAGGGCTTTGCTCCAGTGCGTGAAAAAATCGAGTTTCGCATAGATCAAGGTTTTAAGGCCTCGCTCAGGCGGGAAAAACGCCATCGGTGTACTATGCTGTTGCTTCAATGAACAGACTCCCTTGAGAGAATCCCGTCATGTCCCGTTTTACCCGCCTGATCCGCTTGTTCGCGCCACTGCTGGCGCTGATCGCACTGCTGTTGCAGCCAGCCCGCGCAGAAGACTTCCTCGACCCTTCGGAAGCATTCAAATTCTCGGCGCGCATGGTGGACGGGCATACCGTTGCGGTGACCTTCCAGATCGCCGACGGCTACTATATGTACCGCGAGCGCTTCAAGTTCAGCGCCCAAGGCGCCAAGCTCGGTGCGCCGCAAATTCCGCCGGGAAAGGTGCACTACGACGAAACTTTCGCCAAGGACGTGGAAACCTACCGCAAGAGCGTGACCGTCACGATACCGGTGGAAGTGGACGGTCCGTTCACGCTGCTGGCGGGGGGGCAGGGCTGCTCGGAAAAGGGCTTGTGCTATGCGCCGCAGGACTACAAGGCCTCGCTGACCGGCAGCGGTTCGGTGCCGGTCGCGCCCCCAGCCTCGGTGGCCGCACCGGCTGCGGCCAAGCCGGCCGAAGCCGCGCCAGCCGCCAGCCAGGGCGCCGTCAATCAGGGCGTCGATGGCGGCAAAGCTGCCGCACTCAGCCCTGGCGTCAAGATCTACACCGTGCCTAACCCGACCTCCACCGACATCGTCGAGCCAGCCCCCGCCATCGCCCCGGCCGCTGCGCCCGTCAACGAATCCGGCCGCCTGGAAGCCGCACTGAAGAGCGGCAAGCTGTTGCTGATTCTGCCGCTGTTCGCCCTGCTGGGCCTGGGCCTGTCGTTCACGCCATGCGTGCTGCCGATGGTGCCCATCCTGTCCTCGATCATCGTGGGCGAAGGCGCCAACACCACGCGCGGACGCGGCCTGGCCTTGTCCGCCACCTATGCGCTGGGCATGGCGCTGGTCTACACCGCGCTGGGCGTGGCGGCCGGCCTGGCTGGCGAAGGCCTGGCCAGCGCGCTGCAAAACCCATGGGTGCTGGGCGCGTTCGCATTGCTGATGGTGGTACTGTCGCTGTCGATGTTTGGTTACTACGAATTGCAGGTGCCGGCCGCGCTGCAAGGCAAGCTGAGCGCGGCGTCCAACCGCCAGAGCTCGGGCAAGCTGGCCGGCGTGTTCATCATGGGCGCCATTTCCGCGCTGATCGTTGGTCCATGCGTCGCTGCCCCGCTGGCTGCCGCGCTGGTCTACATCAGCCAGTCGCGCGATGTGGTGATTGGCGGCGCCGCGCTGTTCGCAATGGCGGTGGGCATGAGCGTGCCGCTGCTGCTGGTCGGCGTGTCGGCCGGCGCGCTGCTGCCGAAAGCCGGCGTATGGATGGATAACGTCAAGCGCTTCTTCGGCGTGCTGATGCTGGCGGTCGGCTGGTGGCTGGTGTCGCCAGTGCTGCCGGGGGCTGTGCAGATGATGGGCTGGGCGGCGTTGCTGGTTGGCTATGGCATGTATCTGCTGCTAAATCCGGGCAAATGGCTGGCTAAATCGCTGGGCGTGATCGTCGCTGTGCTGGGCGTGATGCAGCTGGTTGGCGTGGTCAGCGGTGGCCGCGATCCGCTCGCGCCGCTGGCGCACCTGACTGGCAAGGCCCATGAAACGCCGCTGGCCTTCCAGCGCGTGAAGACCGTGCAGCAGCTCGACGCCATCCTCGCGCAAACCAATGGCAAAACCGTGATGCTGGACTTCTACGCCGACTGGTGTGTGTCCTGCAAGGAAATGGAAAAGCTGACCTTTGTCGATCCTGCTGTGCGCGCCAAGCTGGCCAATACCCTGTTGCTGCAAGTCGACGTGACCGCCAACGATGACGACGACAAAGCCATGCTGAAACGCTTTGGCCTGTTCGGCCCGCCAGGCATCATCCTGTTCGACCGCCAGGGCAAGGAAATCCCGAACTCGCGCGTGATCGGCTTCCAGAATGCGGCGAAATTCGCCGCATCCCTGTCCGCACTGAATTAATCAGCCCTGGCGCGGCGCCGGGCCGCCCCAGCCTTCGTGCTGCCCGCCATGGCCCCAGCCGCCGCGATGGCCGTGGTGGCGATGACCGCGACCACCGTGTTCGCCGCGCAAGCCATGCTCGTCAAACAGCGTCTGCTGCGCCGGATTCAGCTGGCCGTAGAAGGCGGTCACCGCCTGCACGCGGGTTTGCAGATAGGCCTCGCGCTTCTTGGTCATATCCAGCGCCAGTTTCAGGCGCTCCGGTGCGGTCAGCTTGTTCATCGGCTTGCGCTCCGGGCGCTGGCCATCAAAGGCTGCCGGCTTGATGGCGGCCTGGTAATTGGCCCAGGCCGATTCCTGCTGCGCCGTCAGTTTCAGCAAATCATGCAGGCGCGCCTGACGCTTGGCGTACATATCCGCCATTTTGGCCTGCATTTGCTCCTTGCTGGGATGGGCGCCGTGCGGCTTTTGCGCTGGCTGGGCTTCCTGGGCGTGCGCTGCGGCCATGCCCAGTACGGTGAAACCGATCAGTATGCTTTTGCGTAAGATGTTCATGGTCGTTCCTTCATCATTGAGGTTAATCAATCGCGGTCACCAATGTGCCGCGCTTGTGACCATAGTGGCCCCCGAAGGTTGCTCTTACGTTGCGCTCGTCCCGGTTTTTGTATCCAGATGTTAAGCACCTAAGCCCATATACAAGACGATACAATAGTCTGATGGTCTTGCATGGATAATGAGCACATGGAACCAACATCAACTATCTTAATCGTCGACGACGACCGCGACATCCGCACCTTGCTGGCTGACTACCTGGAGTCGAACGGCTATCGCGCCCTGTGCGCGCCCGATGGCGCCGCCATGTGGAAACTGCTGGACGAGGGCCGCCCGGAGCTGGTGGTGCTCGACCTTAACCTGCCTGGCGACGACGGCCTGACCCTGTGCCGCAAGCTGCGCGCCCACTCGACTCTGCCGGTGATTATGCTGACCGCGCGCAACGAGCCGCTGGACCGCATCCTCGGCCTGGAAATGGGCGCCGATGACTATCTGCCGAAACCGTTCGAGCCGCGCGAGCTGCTGGCGCGCATCCGCAGCGTCCTGCGCCGCAGTAACGCCATGCCGGTCGGCGTGGGCGCCGACAAGGCGCAGCAGATGAAATTCTCCGGCTGGACGCTGGACCTGACTGCACGCCACCTGCTCAACCCAGACGGTATCGTCATCATGCTGTCGGGTGCCGAGTTCCGCTTGCTCAAGGTATTCCTCGAACATCCGAACCGCGTGCTGAACCGCGACCAGCTGCTGAACCTGACCCAGGGCCGCGACGCCGATCCGTTCGACCGCTCGATCGACATCCAGATCAGCCGCCTGCGCCAAAAGCTGGGTGAGGACGCGCGCATGCCGCAAATTATCAAGACCGTCCGCAACGGCGGCTATGTGCTGGCCGGACAAGTCACCGTGGAGCCGCAAGCGTGAAAGCCTTCTTCGGCTCGATGACCGGACGGGTGTTTACCGTCCTGCTGCTGGGTATCATCGCTTCGGCGGCGCTGACCCAGTGGCTGGCGGTCAACGAGCGCACGCGGGCGCTGGAGCGCTACCGTGACTTTCATGCGCTGGAACGCGCCGAACAGCTGATTACTACCGCCGATGTGATGCCGGAGAGCGCGCGGCCGACCTATCTGATCGCCGCCGGCCGTGGCACGGTGCGGCTGGAGATGAGCGATACGCCGCAAGGCAAAGTACTGCCGCCGACCGAGTTCTCGACCTCGCTGCAACAGCGGCTCGGCGAGCGCTACAAGCTCGGCCCGCTGGACGAACATCCACCGGCCTGCGACCAGCCGCGCCTGAGCACCAGCATCTTCGCCTCCACCCAGTGGAAGGGCACTTGCGAAACCATGAATGTGCAGCTGCACGACGGCCAGATGCTCAAGCTGTCGGTGCTGCCGCCGCGCTCGCCGCCAGCATCGACCAACAGCGAACTGATATCGCTGCTGCCCTTCCTGCTGTCGATCGCCTTCCTGGCCTACCTGGTGGCGCGCATGTCGATGCGTCCGCTGAAGCGCCTGGCGCAGGCCGCCAAGGACCTGGGCAACGACATCAATCACCCGCCGGTGGTGCTCAGCGGCGCGTCGGAAATCCGCCAGGCCAGCGCCGCCTTCAACGCCATGCAGGCGCGCATCCGCCAGCACATCACCCAGCGCACGCAGATGCTGGCCGCGATCACCCACGATTTGCAAACCCCGCTGACGCGGCTGCGGCTGCGGCTGGAAAAAGTCGGCGACAACGAATTGCAGCAGCGCCTGATCGACGACCTGTCGGCCATGCAGCAAATGGTCAAGGAAGGGCTGGACCTGGCGCGCAGCATGGACTCCACCGAAACCATGCAGGCGCTGGATCTGGACTCGCTGCTTGACAGCGTGTGCAGCGATGCTTCTGACGTCGGCCAGCAGGTCGAGCTGCGCGGCCGCGCGTCGATGGCGCTGATGGGGCGGCCGCTGGCGATCCGCCGCTGCCTGGTCAACCTGATCGACAACGCCGTCAAGTACGGCCGCTATGCCAATGTGACGGTGGAGCGGCTGGTCGGCTCGGCGCGCATCCGCATCCGCGACGGCGGTCCGGGCATTGCGCCGGACCAGATGGCGCGCGTGTTTGAACCGTTCTACCGGATCGAGACCTCGCGCTCGCGCGAGTCCGGTGGCACCGGACTGGGGCTGACCATCGCCCGCAATATCGCCGAGCAGCATGGCGCGAATGTCACGCTGGCCAACCACAAGGACGGCGGCCTGGAAGTGACACTGGTGGTGCCGGAATACTACGTCGGCAGCTAAGCAACATTCTTCAGAAAAAACGTCGGGCGGTAATACTGCTGCAGTTTTTCTCAGGGATACTATGCGACAATATTTCGCCCATGCACGGCGGCAATGTTTTCTGAAGTTAAAACTATTATTAAAATGAAAAAATCTTCCTTAGCATCCCTGATCGGCGCAATCGTGGTAGTGGGCGGCGGCATCTGGTACGCGACCCACGGCGGCAGTCATCCGCCTACCGGCAGCAAAATGAACGGTAACGCGCCACAGGGACCGACCACCGTCAGCATCGTCGCGCCGCGCAAGCAGGATGTGCCGGTGACGCTGCAGGCCAACGGCACGGTGACGCCGATCAGCACGGTCGACCTGCATCCGCAAACCACCAGCACCATCGCCAAGGTCCACATCAAGGAAGGACAGTTCGTCAAATCCGGCGAGCTGATGTTCACGCTGGACGACCGCAGCGAGCGTGCCAATGTCGACAAGGCCCAGGCCCAGGTCGAGCGCGACCGCGCTTCGTTGGCCGACTACGAGCGCCAGTACAAACGCGCGCTGGAACTGCTGGAGAAAAAATTCATCGCCCAAGGCGCGGTTGATACGCTGAAGAGCCAGGTCGACTCCGCCCGCGCGCTGCTGCAAGCCGACATCGCCGCCGTGCGTTCGGCCAGCGTGGACGCCAGCTACACCGCGATCCGCGCGCCAATGACCGGCCGCGTCGGCGCCATCAACGTCTATCCGGGCAGCCTGGTGCAGATGACCACCTTGCTGACCTCGGTCACCCAGCTGGATCCGATCACGGTCGCCTTCACGCTGCCGGAATCCGCGCTGGCCGGCCTGATGGCGGCGCAGCGCCAGGGCGCCGTGCCGGTGCAGGTAACGCTGGATAATTCCAGCGTGGCGGTCAATGGCAAGCTCAGCTTCATCGACAACACGGTCGATCCGGTGGCCGGCGTGATTCGCGTCAAGGCCCAGTTCGATAACAAGGACACCAGCCTGTGGCCTGGCCAATACGTCAACACCAAGCTGATTTCGCAGGTGCTGAAAGATGCGACCGTGATTCCGCAAAACGCTATCATTAGCAATACCCGTGGCACGTTTGTGTACGCGGTGGACAAGGACCAGTCGGCCAAGGTAGTCAACATCAAGCGCCTGTACGCCTTTGGCGAGCATGCCGCCGTGTCCGGCCTGAACGGCGACGAGCAGGTGATCGTCGACGGCAAGCAGAATCTGCGGCCAGGCGGCAAGGTGCGTGTGGCCTCGTCCGATGGTACTCAACAGAAGGGCTAAGCGATGAACCTTTCCGAGTTGTGCATCCGCCGTCCGGTGATGGTGGTGCTGTTGTCGGCCACGCTGATCCTGGCCGGCGTGCTGTCGTATTTCTACATCCCGGTGGCGGCGCTGCCGAGCTACAACACCCCGGTGATCAACGTCTCGGCCGACCTGCCGGGCGCTTCGCCGGACACCATGGCGTCCTCGGTGGCGCTGCCGCTGGAGAAGCAGTTCTCCACCATTGCCGGCCTGAGCCTGATCACCTCCACCAACACGCTGGGCAATTCCTCGCTGACGCTGGAGTTTGACCCGAGCATCAACGTCAACGAAGCGGCGGTCGATGTGCAGGCGGCGCTGCTGCGCGCCCAGCGCCAGTTGCCGATCGAGATGACCGACCTGCCGTCCTACCGCAAGGTCAATCCGGCTGACGCGCCGGTGCTGTTCATGACCATGAACTCGCCGTCGCTGAGCCTGTCGGAACTGAATGACTACGCGGAAAACCTGATCGCGCCGTCGCTGTCCACGCTGCCCGGCGTGGCACAGGTTTCGGTCAACGGCCAGAAGCGTTTCGCGGTGCGCATCCGCGCCAAGTCGGACCTGATGAACGCGCGCAACCTGACGCTGGAAGAATTGCAGCAGGCGATCAAATCGGCCAACGCCAATACCCCGCTGGGTATCCTGGACGGTCCGAAGCAGACGCTGACGATTACCGGCAACGCCCAGCTGATGAAGGCGGCCGACTACGCCGAGCTGATCGTCGCCCAGCGCAATGGCGAGCCGGTGCGCCTGAAGGATGTGGCGGAAGTACAGGACAGCTTCCAGTCCACCAAAGCGGCCGGTAGCTACAACGGCGAACGTTCGATCGTGCTGCTGGTGCAGCGCCAGCCGGATGCGAATACCGTGCAGGTGGTGGACGGCGTGCGCCGCCTGCTGCCGCAGTTCAAGGCGCAGCTGCCGGCCTCGATCAACATCAACCTGGTCAACGACCGGTCGGTGTCGATCCGCGAGGCGATCCACGACGTCAACCTGACGCTGCTGCTGACCATCTTCCTGGTGGTAATGGTGATCTTCCTGTTCCTGCGCCGTGCGGCGGCGACGTTTATCCCGGCGATTACCATGCCGATCTCGCTGCTGGGCGCGCTGGCGCTGCTGTATGCGTTTGGCTATTCGCTGGACAACGTCTCGCTGCTGGGCATTACGCTGGCGGTCGGCCTGGTGGTCGATGACGCGATCGTGGTGCTGGAAAACATTGTGCGGCATATCGAGATGGGCAAGCGGCCGCTGGAAGCGTCGCTGGTGGGCGCCAAGGAAATGGGCTTCACGATTATTTCGATTTCCGTGTCGCTGGTGGCGGTGTTCATTCCGATCTTCTTCATGCCGGGCGTGATCGGCCTGATGTTCCACGAATTCGCCGTGGTGGTGGCACTGTCGGTGCTGGTGTCGGCGGCGGTGTCGCTGATGCTGGTGCCGATGCTGGCCAGCCGCATGCTGCCGGCCGACGCCATCGATCCAGAACACGACAAGGGCAACTTCATCGGCCGCTGGTTCGAAGCCGGTTTCGGGGCGCTGCGCGACTTCTACGCGCGCACCCTGGACACCGCGCTGCGCCATCGCTACTTCGTGCTGCTGCTGGCGCTGGGCACTTTTGCGCTGACGGCGCTGCTGTACGTCACCACGCCGAAGGGCTTCTTCCCGGAGGAGGACCTGGGCCAGATCCGCGTCAACACCGAAGCCTCGGAAGACATCTCCTCGGCCTCGCTGCTGGAGTTGCAGGAGCGCGTCGCCACCGTGATCCGCAACGACCCGAATGTGCAGGACGTGACCTCCTTCGTGGGCGGCGGCAATACCGGCCGCATGTTCCTGGTGCTGAAACCGCGCAGCGAACGCCAGAAGATGCCGCAAGTGCTGGATAGCCTGCGCAAGGCCACCAAGCAGGTGCCGGGCATCGCCGTCTACCTGAGCCCGGTGCAGAACTTGCAGCTGGGCGGACGCCAGTCGAAGTCGCGCTATCAGTACACGCTGCAATCGGTCAGCCCCGGCGCGCTGAACGAATGGGCCGACAAATACATGGAGCGCATGCGCGCCGATCCGGACTTCCGCGACGTTACCAGCGATTCGCAGAACAAGGGGCTGCAAGCTTCGCTGAAAATCGACCGCGACAAAGCCAACAACCTCGGCGTGGCGATTGGCGACATCCGCACCGCGCTGTACCTCGCTTTCGGCGAGCGCCAGGTATCGACCATCTACTCGCCGGCCGCCAGCTACTACGTGATTCTGGAAGCGGCAGACGCCGACCGCCAGTTCGATAGTGCGCTGACCAAGATCTCGGTGCGCAACAAGAGCGGCCAACTGGTGCAGCTGTCCAGCTTTGCCACGGTGGAACGCACCATCGGTCCGACCGCCGTCAACCACCAGGGCCAGCTGCAAGCGATCACGCTGTCGTTCAACCTGGCGCCGGACGTACCGCTGGGCACGGCCACCGCCAAGATCGACGCCTGGGGTGCCGATATGCGCCTGCCGCCATCGATCATCACCAACTATGGTGGCGATGCGGCGGTGTTCCAGAGTTCGCAGGGCAGCCAGCTGATCCTGATTCTGGCCGCGCTGGGCGTGATCTACGTGCTGCTGGGCGTGCTGTACGAGAGCTACATCCACCCGCTGACCATTCTGGCTGGCTTGCCGTCGGCGGCGGTGGGCGCACTGATCACGCTGCGGCTGTTCAATCTGGACCTGACCATGATCGCCATCATCGGCATCCTGATGCTGATCGGTATCGTCAAGAAGAACGCCATCATGATGATCGACTTCGCACTGCACGCGCAGCGTAAAGAGGGACTGACGCCGGAAGTGGCGATCCGCCAGGCGTGTATCCTGCGCTTCCGTCCGATCATGATGACCACCATGGCCGCGCTGATGGGGGCGCTGCCGATCGCGCTGGGTCTGGGCGCTGGCGCCGAACTGCGCCAGCCGCTAGGCCTGGCGGTGGTGGGCGGCCTGATCTTCTCGCAAGTGATCACCTTGTACATCACCCCGGTGATCTATCTGTTCCTCGACAAATACAGCGGCACCGGGCCGATGAGCGACGCGGAAATCAGCGCCGATGCCGCCATCGCCCCGCCGGAGCGCGAGACGGTGCACGCCGTGCCGCTGAAAGCGGTGAACAAGCACTAAGGGGATGGATTCGGCACATCCTTACCCATCCGTAATATGTTAAAACGCGGCGCGGCGCGGCCGGCGTTGGATGCCGAACACAGCGCGGCAGCCAGGGCCGCTATGATGGAAAAACAGCGCTGCAAGGGGCGCTGATGGCCCGCTCAGCGTGTTAAGATGTTGGCACTTTGCAAAGCAATTGATACATACAGTAACACCCGTCAAGAGCTGAAACTTGTAAAGTAGACAGTCTGATGCCGTAGCATGGCATTGGGAGCGGTTCCCAATATAGCGGGACTCTGGCACTATGGCCCCATTTTGACGACTCGCGTTCCACAAGGTTTGTATCTTGCACCACGACTCCCACATCCTCTCAGCGCATTCTGACTACTGCGAGACTTGCGGCCAGCGCCTGCCGGTGGCGCAGGACGGCTACGCCACCTGGGAACGCAAGACCAAGAACAACCGCATCGGCATCGGCATTTCGATCGGCCTGCACTTGCTGGGCGTGCTGTACTACCTGTTTGCGCCGTCGCATACTCCGCCGATGAAGCCGCCGTCGGTCAAAGGCGGGCAGATGGTTTACATTGCGCCGCTGGCAAAAGAACCGGTCAAGCCGAAGCGCGTGCCCAAGCCGGAAACGCCGAAAGCCAAACCGAAGACCCAGCCGCGCCAGCCCTCGGAGGCCAAGCAGGCGCCGGTCGCGCCGCGTCCGAAGCTGGAAACTTACGTGCCGCCGCTGGAAGCCAAGATGACGCCGCCGCCACCTGAGCAGGACATGGCGGAAATGATCGCCAAGCGCCGTGCTGCGCGCGAAGCGCAGAATCCGCCATCGCCGCCATCGCCGCCGGCGCCAGCGGTCGAGAGCGAAGGCGACCGCGCCAAGCGGGTCGCGATGGCCAACATCGCCCGCGCCAACAGCGCCGCCACCGCTGACGAAAACGGCGGCCTGTTCACGGTCAAGAAAATCAGCTTCAATAGTGCCGAGATCAAATTCCGCGGCTTCAACACCAACTTCAAGCGCAACTGGCTGAAGCAGGTCAACGTCGAGCGCGGCGCCGAGCAAGACATTGAAACGGCGACGATCAAAGAAATGATCAAAATCATCCGCAGCGAAAAGACCGGCGACTTCGACTTCGAATCGCGCCGCCTGGGCCGCACCGTACCGCTGAGCGCGCGCAAAGAAGACGAAAAACAACTGTTCGACTTCCTGATGCGCGAAGTCTTCCCCGACTACTTCAACCTCGGCCGCAAATAATCCGGGGTCTAATCCGGGGTCAGATACCGTCTTGAATAGCAAGCCCTTTTGAAAGGTAATTGGCGTCAAAGGGCTTGCCGGTACGAATGACACCATAGATGAGATGCACGAGCTTATGCATCACGGCGCCGATTACG
>NZ_JAHUWK010000001.1 GCF_019219065.1 Duganella sp. sic0402
CAGCACCAGGCATGCCGCATGCTGCTTGAACTCCGGGGAAAACGTACGTCTCTGCTTGCTCATCAAACACCTCTCCATGGCGAGCATTCTCGCCTAAATCAGTGTCCGGGTACATTAAACCACTACACTGGAATTAACATCGCCTATGTATCCTTTATCGGAGGGGTGGAGCACTGTTAACTTTGGCACTGCCGAAACCGGCGGATTCGGCTTTACGACCATTACACCAGTAGAAGCGGGCCAAAACGGATTTGGCGCTTTCTTTTTTCAAGGTCGCTTTGGTTTCTTTTTCTTTGTTAATAAGGAAAAAGGGATATGCGAAACACTAACTGCAAAGGCAGGTTCCGCTGAAAGCTTCATGGAGGTACTTGAGTTGGAAGTTGGCTTTAAGGTCGAACATTGCGGCTCTTTAGGCTAATGTCTTTAGCTGGACAGTCAAAGACGACATGCCCGACAGGCGGCTTAGGGGCGGGTTCCACATCGCAGTGACAAACCATGAACTTCTTATAAAAGCAATGGTGCTATCCTGACCATCTTCAGCGACTTCCGGCCAGCAGCAGACGGATACGTACATATTTGCATGGTTATAGAAATGCGCATACGCTTAAATAACGGATTTGATGCAGAAATTACTGGCGAAGGTACTCAGCTGGAACTTTTCTCACCCGATGGTAGCCATGTATTCACAGCCAAGCCTCCTGATTTCAGCACCTTCGTTGACTTTGCAGAGCACGCAATCAAGGGGATGTGTCCTCTCATTTCCTTTGCGCCAGGGCACCAAAAAAATGGATGGATTGGTTTTGTGAGATAGACTTTAAATCGCAATCTGCCAACTTGC
The DNA here is from genome assembly GCF_019219065.1 of Duganella sp. sic0402. Taxonomy (GTDB): domain Bacteria; phylum Pseudomonadota; class Gammaproteobacteria; order Burkholderiales; family Burkholderiaceae_D; genus Rugamonas. The sequence continues at coordinate 839 of NZ_JAHUWK010000001.1, forward strand.
TCAATCCATGGCGATAGAAGAATGTGCGGTGTGGCGCCGAATTTTGCAGTGCCTGACAGTAATCGGCCACAAGCCGCCGCTCGCAACTTTAGATGATTGACGATGATGAAAGTGCAGGTCAATAGCATCACTGTTTTGATTATTTCACTTGAATAGCTGGGAGCGCTGTTAAACGAGTGTGACCTTGAACCAGAATTTGAGCAGTGGGTAACGGCGGAGCCATTTCCCTCAATGTACATGCTCCGAAATAGAGAACATGCTTGGCTGATGCATATGCGGAATAAAGACGATTCAGCCCACTCAATTAGTAGGTACTCTGGAGACAGTGTTTTTAGCTTTAGATTGGCGAATGGACAGATGAATGAGTACCCGCTTTCCTGGTGCATCGAGGTCGAGCAATTCTACAAGGCTATCGCTTATTTTTATGTGAACCGGGAAGCTGCTCCCGGATGGATAATGGAATTAGTGGCACACCGAATTCGGCCATTAACAGCAATTTGCGAAATCCGCTTCTCGCTTTACATCTATTATTCTTAGTCGATGCTTCAGGTGAAATTTTGTTGGTCAACGTTTAATAATAAATAGATGAAATCACCGGTGCAGTCGACAGTAGCATCTTTACTCGGAATGAGAAAATACGCCCACGTTACAATAGCAATTATCCTAATTATTTTTGGGACAGTACTTATAGCTCAAGATTCAGCAACTGGCTTTTGGCCGTGTGGCGCTGCCTTAGTAGTTGCTCTTCACAGGAAAGTTACAGGACAACCCAAGGCGACAAACGGTTGGTGGCGGCAGTTCGGTTTTGCATTGTTGATGTTAATCTGCACTGCCGGGATTTGGTATGCTGTTGCAACGTCACCTAGTCAGTGCGGGTTTCAGCACCTACAGCTTCGTTTTTTCAGCTGCGCACTAACCTTTAGCGTAGGCTTTACAAGCGTCCTGACTATTTGGGTGGTCGGCATATGCATACTATGTAATTTTCCAAATTCAGAAGACACGAAGGATTTGTATCATTCGACACCATCTTGGGCCGCAATCAAGGAAAGCGGTTGCATATTCCCGACGGCTGATGGGCGAATCTATTTTCTCGACAGGGATGAGAAGCTTGGAAAAAAGGCAGCCGACGGCAAGGATATCAAACTGATTTTTAGCGCAGCTAAGGAAAAGGGTATAGCGAAAAAAGCAGGATTCGGCCCGTTTATGTATTTACGCTTTAAAACTGGTCGAGGAGAGTGGCTTGCTGATCCTTATCACTACTTAACTATTGATCGTTTTTTTGAATGCGTAAATTCAAGCAGCGTCATTATTGATGACTACACGTTGAAGAAGGCAACGGGAAGAGCGAGGTGGCTGTTGCAAATTCGACGATGGTCCGCTCTAATTTTCATTTCCCCGATATTCGTTTCATCATTAATAGGCGCCTTGATTTTTGAAAAAAATTTCGCTGGACGCTTGAATTGGTACAATTTATGGATGTTGTGGATTATTGTCATTGTTGTGTTTTTTGTTGTGGTTGCGTATTTTCTTCAAAACCTTTACAACAAAATTGTATTTAATTCATTAAAAATATAAATGGCGCACTCAAGGGGTGGGCTAAGCCACAACCACTAGGCTTGTGATTTCATTAAATAGTTACGATGCAATTGGCTAAGAATGAAGGTCCGTAACGGGGCGGTAGCGGCCTTTCAGAACTCGGACTCATCTGACAGTTCGTCAGATCAAGGCTGTTCAACGGCCGGCGAGGGCGTTTGCTTAGTCTTGCGCGGTCAATGCCTGAGTGGCGAAGTCGCGGTACTTTGAAATTGCGCCGCGGTACCTGACGCGCCTCCGCCAACAGCTGCCTTCGTCTCATTCACCCTTACCAGACCGTCTGGGATGTCGCCTCACGAGGACAAACTATGAATTGCCGTGCCGCAGATGGCCTGGAAATTGGATTGCACGTTTCTAGCCAAGGCCGAATTGCTTCCTCAAGCTCGCATCGACCGGTGCAGCAGGCAAGAACCGGCGCAAGCGACGCAACAGCGATGCTTGACCGGGAGGCGTTTTTCGCATTTGCCACTTGCCCAGCGCCGCTTCAACAATGGTTGCCGCCACACTGTCGGGAGAGGGGGCATTGTTGATATCACGCGCCACCGCTGCTGCCACTGCCTTGCGTTCACGGTCATAGGCAGCAAGCGTGGCTTTCGCCACCGGCGAATTGGCCTCCAGGCTGGTCTTGGCGTAAGCCGGCGCCACCAGCGTGACATGGACACCGAATTGACGCAATTCGTGGTCCAGCGATTCTGAAAGCCCCTCGATCGCGTGTTTCGATGCTGAATACAGCCCCATATAAGGAGCAGGAAGAAAACCGAGCACCGAGCTGACATTGACAATGCGACCGGAGCGCTGTTCCCGCATATGTGGCAACACCGCCTGGATGGTGCGCATCACGCCAAACACATTGGTTTCGAACAGCAATTGCGCTTCGGCGATGCTCGTCTCTTCCACCGCGCCGGTCAGGTTCACGCCGGCGTTGTTGACCAGCACGTCGATGCGGCCGGCACGACGGTGAACCTCGGCGACAGCGCGTTGCACCGAATCGCTGTCGCGCACATCCATCTCGATCAGCGTGACGCCAGGCAGCGGCGCTGCGGCAGCCACACGGCGGACGGTCCCAAACACCACGCATCCGCTGCGTGCGAATTGCTCGGCAGTGGTGCGGCCGATGCCCGATGAGACGCCGGTCACCAATACAATTTTTGCGCTAGTCATAGCACTCCCTTTCGTGGTTAATTTTTTCGTGCTTAACGCATCTGCACGACGACTTTGCCCTTGGCACGGCCTTGTTCCAGGTACGCCAGTGCCTCTTTTGCCTGCTCAAACGCAAATACCTGATCGATCACCGGCCGAATACGTTCAGCTTCGATCAATGTGGCGATCTCGGCGAGCCGAGCACCATCCGGGCGCATGAACAGGAACGAGTAGGCGGTGTCATGTTGCCTGGCGCGGCGGATGATTTTGGCGCTCAGTAAACCGAAGATGGTCTTCATGATGAAGTTCATGCCGCGCTTGCGGGCAAAAGCGGCGTCCGGTGGGCCGATCAGCGAGACGATCTTGCTGCCCGGCTTTAAGATTGCCAGCGATTTTTCGAGCGCATCGCCACGCAATGTTCCGAGGATCGCATCGTAGTCGTGGAATACGCGCTCCGGGTCCTGCTGTGTATAGTCCACCACCTCATCCGCGCCGAGGGAACGTACCAGGGCCACATTGCCGCTGCTGGTGCTGGTTCCGACGGTTGCGCCGAAATGTTTCGCCAACTGGATAGCGAAGCTGCCGATACCGCCGGAACCGGCCGGGATAAACACTTTCTGGCCGCGTTGCAGTTCCAGCCGCTCTTGCAATGCCTGCCACGAAGTCAGTCCGACCATCGGAATCGAGGCCGCCTGAACGAAGTCCAGATTGGCCGGCTTATGTGCGGCGGCGAATTCCGGCACCACCGCGAATTCCGCCAGGCTGCCGCCAGCCAGGTCAAAGATGCTGGCGAAGACCGCGTCGCCCGCTTTGAAGCGCGTCACGCTGCTGCCTGTTTCAAGCACGACACCGGCCAGGTCGCTCCCCACAATATGCGGCAATTGGAGTGGCATGATGGGCTTGAACATGCCCTTGGGGATCATGTAGTCGATCGGATTAAGGCCGGCAGCGTATACCTCCACCAGGATCTCGTCCGGCTTGAGCGTCGGACGTGGCAGCTCGGCAAACTCAACCTGGTCAAGGCCACCGTAACGCTTGAGTATCAGTGCTTTCATTTTATTTCCTTCGTATATGCAATGTGTGCTCGGCCTGCAATAGCGCCAGGCCCAGCGCGACTTCAATGATCACGGCCGGCAGAATGCCGGTCGTCACATGATGGGCCACCAGCTCGAAAATGCCCAATGCCGCGAGTGAGAAACACGCCAGCGCCAGGCCCCGGCTCATGGCGGTGCGCGCCGGCGATGCCACCGCGTTCCTGGCTAACCAGAACATCGCCGCGACGCCGGCATACAACGCCGCCGCACGGCGGCCGAGCACCTCCGCCGTGGGCGCTGACACCAGGCCCCAGGCTTCCAGCAATCTTTGCGGTGCAAACATCCACGTCAGCGCCAGCGCCAGGAAAAGTACGGCTGTCAGTATCGCCACGCGGCGGAAGCTGATCTTCATGGCGTCAGGCGGCCAGTGCCGGGTAATCGGTGTAGCCTTGCGCGCCGCCAGCGTACAGCGTGGCCGGGTCCATCGGATTCAACGGCGCGTCGCGACGCATGCGCTCGACCAGATCCGGATTCGCGAGGAACGGCCGGCCCATGGCGATCAGGTCGGCACGACCGTCGCGCAAGGCCTGCTCGGCGCTGGCTTTGTCGAATCCGCCAGTAAGGATGAACGGCCCCTCGAAGGCGGCGCGCAGCGCGGACTTGGTCGCCTCTGGCACCGGTGGCGTGCCGCTAGCCGAATGATCCAGCACATGCAGGTACAGCAAACCCAGGGACGACAATTGCTGAACCAGTGCCAGGTACTGCTGATCGACCTCGTCAAATGCAGCCGTGGCATTGACCACGCCGTAGGGCGACAAGCGTACACCGACCCGTTCGGCGCCTATTTCCTGCGCGCTTGCCTGAGCGATTTCCAGCAGCAAGCGGTTACGTCCCGCGATATCGCCGCCATAGCCATCGGTGCGGCGGTTGACGTGCGGATTAAGGAATTGCTCGATCAGATAGCCGTTCGCCCCATGCAGCTCGATCCCGTCGAAGCCGGCAGCCATCGCCAGCCGGGCGGTCTGCACATGCTCCTCGATAAGCTTGGCGATGTCGGCGGCGGTCATCGCACGCGGGGGCGTATGAGGCTGACTGCCCTGGGTATCGGTACGCATCTCTCCGGGGCAGGACTCGGCTGACGGTCCCCAAACTTCGGCGCCGGCTGGCATATTGGCAAGATGGCTGACCCGGCCGGTATGCATGATTTGCAGGACGATCTTGCCGCCTTGTCGATGGACTGCATCGGTTACCAGTTTCCAGCCGTCCCGCTGGGCCGCATTGAACAGGCCAGGCATGCGGGCATAGCCCAGCCCATTGGGCGACGGCGACGTGCCTTCCGTGATGATCAAGCCGGCCGAGGCCCGCTGGGCGTAGTAGCTGGCCATCATACTGTTAGGCGTGTTGTGTTCCAGGGCACGTTGGCGCGTCAGCGGCGCCATCACGGCGCGGTTGGCGAGCTGGACGCCACGCAAATCAAAGGGTGAAAATAACATGGTTTTCTTTCAGTGTCGGTGACGGGGGTTCAGGCTGGCAGCAAGCGAGGTGCGACCTTGCCGGTATTGGTGCTGGAAAAGAGCGCTGCCCGCGCTTCTTCAAAGCGCTCGATCAGCGCTGCGTCAGCCACCGACGGTAAAGTGATGCTTTCGCCTTGGTCCAGCGCGGCCAGTGCCGCATCGACCATGGCGTCGGTCGGCATTACGGTGTCCGGGTTAAGGGCTGCCAATGGCACGCCGGACTGATCCCAGATCTCGGTTGCTGTCGCCGCCGGGAGTACCGCTTGCACCCGCACCGCCGTTTCAGCCAACTCTTGCTGCAAGCCACGGCTGAAACTCAGTACGAAGGCCTTGGTGCCGCTATATACCGCACTGATCGGCAGGGTATGCAGCGCCAGTGCAGAGGAGACGTTAATGATCAGCCCTTCGTTACGTTCCTTCATCCCCGGCAGTACCGCGTGGGTCAAGCGCGTCAATGCGCTGATGTTCAGCGCAATCTGCGCTGTGGTGTCTTGCAGTGCAGCGCCGACCAGCGGCGCCAGTCGCGCAATACCGGCATTGTTGATCAGCACGCTTACACTCGGGTCGCTGGATAGCACTTGCGCTACCTTGGCCTGGCCCTCATCAGTCGCCAGGTCGGCGACCAATGGCGTCGCCTGGACTGGGTATCTGGCGCTAAGCGCAGAGGCGAGGGCCTGGAGGCGTTCGCCTCTGCGGGCAACCAGCAGCAAGTCATAGCCGCGTTGGGCGAAGCGCTCGGCGTAGACAGCGCCGATGCCCGACGAGGCGCCGGTGATCGCTGCGGTTTTGCGGGCAGCTTGGGACATGGTTGATCCTTTCAGTAGTAAAAATGGCGCAAAGGCCTGATAAGAATATGATGATCATCATATTTTGCTTTAAAAAAAACCGCCGGAGAGTTATCCGGCCGCAGGCGTGAACTGTTTCATGGTGGCGGCGCGCAAGGCCTCCGATAACGCTGGATCATCCACTGCGCGCGCAATCATGGTGGTACCTATGAGGGCGCACAGCAAGGCCATTGCCTGCTCATGCGCTTGCGGCTGCCCCCAGCCCGGCAACTGGCGCGCAATCAAATCGACCATTTCCTTAATATGCGAGGTGACCGCATGCCGCACCTCCGGCGTTTGACGTGGCATTTCCGACCCGAGTGCCGTCACTGGACACCCAGTCTCAATCGCACTCAGATGTTCCGGCGACAGATAGGCCTGCATGATTGCCTGCAACGCCAGTCCTGGCGGCGCTGCCGCTACCACCCGCGACGCCAGCGCGGCCGACTCGGCAAACGCGCGACTGCCAGCCTCGGCAAGCAAGGCATCGCGCGATGCGAAGTGCGCGTAAAAGCCGCCATGCGTCAAGCCGGCTTCCTTCATGATATCGGCCACGCCAGTCCCGTCGTAACCACTGCGACGGATAGCGCGGGCGGCAACCTCAAGGATACGGTCGTGCGAGATTTCTTTGCGACTTTTAGCGGCGGATGGTGTGGTGTTCTTTTGCATGATGCTCATCATATCTTATATTGGATTTGTCTGCACGTCCGGGTTTAAAAACTGATCGGCAATGGCCGGGCTGGTGGCAGTCCGCATAAAATCGACGAAGGCGCGCAGTTTTCCAGGCATGTGCTCGCGGTGCGGATAGTACAAGTGAAAAGCGTCATCCAAGCCCCAGTGCGGTGTCAAGATATGCCGCAACACACCGCTTGCCAGTTCTTGCTGAGCGAATTGTTCAAGGACGAATGCAATACCCCGGCCCTGTATCGCGGCGTCGAGAACGGCCCGCATCTCGTCGAACATCAGCCGCCCTTGTACATCAATGTGCACCGTCTGTCCCTGATCCTCAAACCGCCAGTCATACAAGCGCCCCCCAACCGAGTAGCGCTGGCGCAGGCAGTCGTGTGCTAGCAGTTCGGCAATGGTGGCGGGCTCGCTGCGGTCGCGGAAGTAAGCAGGTGCGGCCACCACAATCCTTTTTTGCACCGTGCCCAGTTGCACGGAAATCATGTCGTTTTGCAGTTTCCTGCCCATCCGAATGCCGGCATCGAAACCTGCGTTGACGGTATCGCTCAGCTGGTTATCGAGCGATACCTCCAGGTTGATCAGCGGATAGTGTTCGAGGAACGCCGATTTCCGCCGCCGCGCGCGCAAAGTTCAAATGTCTGGCGGCTGCCTCGAATGTCATCAGGCCGGGTAGATGCAGCGGTGGCGGCAGTGCATCGATTATGTCTTTTTTGTTCATACGCTATCTCTGTTAATGACTATTTACGTCATTATCGCCGATCCGCATAATCGTCAGATCTACCCATGACGAGCACAGCACAATGTACAAAATCTTTGAACCCCTCAGCTTGCGCGGCATCACCCTGCGCAACCGCTACGCCCTCAGCCCAATGTGCCAGTACACGGCCAAAGACGGTTATGCCAGCGACTACCATGCGGTCCATTATGGCCGGTTCGCCCTCGGCGGCTTCGGCTTGCTGATGGTTGAGGCGACGGCGGTTTCGCCAGAAGGCCGCATCACCCACGGCGACCTGGGCCTGTGGGATGACGCCCATATTTCCGGCTTGGCGAACATCGCCGCGTTTGCCAGGAGCTACGGCGCCACCCCTGGCATCCAGATCGCCCACGCCGGCCCAAAAGCGAGCATCCAGCGCGCCTTCGAAGGCAACGGTCCCCTCACTGAAGCCGATGCCGCGCGCGGCGAGCACCCATGGCCAGTGGTATCGCCCAGCGCCCGCCCGGTGGCAGACGGCTGGCTGACGCCAGACGCGCTCGATGCACAGGGCATCGCCAAAGTCCGGGCCGACTTCGTCGCCTCGGCACGGCGCGCCCTGCAAGCGGGCTTCGATGTGCTGGAGCTGCACTATGCGCATGGCTTCCTGCTCAATGCCTTTCTGTCACCGCTGAGCAATGACCGCAGCGACGAGTATGGCGGCAGCTTCGAGAATCGCATCCGCCTGCCACTGGCAATCGCCCGCGAGGTGCGGGCGGTATGGCCGCAGGACAAGCCGCTGTTCGTCCGTCTGTCGGCGGTCGATGGTAGCAGCAAGGGCTGGACCATCGCCGACAGCGTCGCGTTCGCCAAGATATTGAAAGAGGTTGGCGTGGACGTCATCGATTGTTCTTCGGGTGGCTTCAACGTCTATGAATACCCTAACGGCTACAGCTTCCAGGTGCCGTTTGCGGCACAAATTCGCCGCGAAGCGGAGATCGGCACCATGGCCGTGGGCATGATCGTCGATCCGCAGCAGGCAGCAGCCGTGATCGCTGCCGGCGAGGCCGACCTGGTCGCACTGGGACACGCGGCATTGCGCGATCCGCACTTCCCGCTGCATGCACAACAGCAGGCTTCGCACGCCGACTGGCACGTCCAGGCCGGCTGGTGGCTCGCGCACCGCCAAAACAAGTTGCAACAACTGGGACCATGGGTCCCGTAATCAACCAGGAGAGAGAGCATGAATAAACCGACCTATGTACACGATTACCAGACCATCGTCGCGGTACTGAACCAGTACAACGAAGGCTGCAAGCACGCCGACAGCAACATCATGAAGCCGGCATTCAATGCGCAGGCCACGATGTTCAGTGTTGATGGCGACGGCAAGCTGGCCGGCGGCGGCATCCAGACACTATTCGATGGCATTGACAGCGGCTTCAAGCCGTCGCCCGAAGCGCAGGGCGCGATCGTCAGGGTAGACATCGTCGGCACCGCCGCCAGTGCGCGCATTGATACCAACGATGTTTCCGGCTTCTGCTTCACTGACTTCTTCCACCTGTTAAAAGTCGAGGGCGAGTGGACCGTGGTCAGCAAGATCTTCCACACCCACCTGGCCCCCTGAGATCCCGGCGCTACACGAGCTACCTCGCGGAGAGGATGTGCGGCAGCTTCTGCACCCGGAATGCCTCGACGACAAAATCGATAAAGGCGCGGGTTTTCGCCGGCAGCAGTTTTTGGCTGGTGAAATACAAGGAGATCGCCCCAACATCGCCATACCAGTTTGGCAGTAGGCGTACCAGCGAACCACTTTCCAGATGAGGCGCAGCGTGTGGCGCTGGTATCAACCCGACGCCAAGGCCCAGCACCACGGCGCGGCTGAGTGCGTCGGGATCGTTGACCAGCATTACCGGCTGCTGTTTTGCAGTGACTTCGACGCCGGCATGATTGCGCATGACCTGCGTCCGCACGCGACCCGTCATCGGAGAGCGCATCACAACGCTGGGGAACGCGGCAAGGTCAGATGGATCCTTAGGACGACGCTTGCCCTGTAACACCGATGGCGAGGCCACCGCAATCAAATGTATGCGCGCCAGCTCGCGCGCCACCATACCTGGCGGCAGATCAAAGCCAGCACCGATCGCCGCATCAAAACCACCCGCGATCAGGTCCTGCGGACGGCTATCAAAAACCCAATCGGGAGTCACACCCGGATAACGTTCGAGAAACGCTGGCATGAGCGGCAAAAGAAAATCCATGCCAAAGCCCGGTGCCGCACTCAGCTTCAATACACCGGCCGGTTGCCCGGCATTGACCTTGATGTCGGCGATTGCTTGCTGAATGCTGTCGAGACCGCTCTGTACGGATAGCCGAAAACGTTCACCCGCTTCAGTGAGTGTCAAACCGCGCGTATTGCGAACGAAGAGCCGCACGCCAAGATTGCGTTCCAGAAGCGCGACGTTCCGACTTACTGCTGCCGGCGTCAAGCCGAGTCGACGTGCCGCAGCAGAAAAGCTCGCGCTCTCCGCACTGCGGATGAAAGATTCCAGATTGGCGAGAGTTTCCAAGGCTTGGCCTTCAAGTAAAAATTGAAAGTGATTATAGCTGTTTGCTACTAACGCTGGAAAACGCCAGGCCCTAGAATTCAACTCAGCAAACAGTCTATTCACCTCATTTCAAAGGAAATATCATGACTATCGGCATCATTGGCTCGGGCGCCCTCGGCGCCAACTTCGCCCGCATTCTCGCCAAAAAAGGGATCTCGGCCACCATTTCGAATAGCCGTGGACCGGCTTCGCTAACGGACCTGGTCAGAGAGCTAGGACCATCAATCAAGGCAGGCACAGTGGAACAGGCAGCAAGTGCCGACATGGTGCTGATTGCGGTTCGCTGGGTTGACGCGGAAAAAGTGCTGGGTAATCTGCCGGCGTGGAACGGTCGCATCGTGATCGACGGCACTAATCCGGTGGAGTTCTTCGATCCCGCAACGTCGCCGGATGCGCAAGACCCGAGCAATCCGCTCGCTGCTTATGGCATCAAGGCGGTCGATCTTGATGGCAAACATTCGAGTCAAATCATCCAGCAATTCGTTGCTGGCGCACGCGTCGTCAAAGCATTTAACCACAACGACGTCAATGTGCTGAAGGAGCCGGAAACGGCTGGTGGCAAGCGCGTACTGTTCTACTCGGGTGACGACGCTGCCGCAAAAGCTGAGGTGCGCCGCATCATGGAAGCGGCCGGATTCTTCCCGATCGACCTCGGCGCGCTGGACGTTGGCGGACCGCTTGCCTCGCTGCCTTTCGGCCCGCTGTCGACGCACAACTTCATTCGTATTTAATCGGCATACGCTTGCATTCCTGGCTGGCAACATTGGTCGAATGTCGAACCAGCCTGGTGCAGCGACCCGCCCATAAAAAATGCCTGCGCGAGGCAGGCATTTTGGCGGGTGCCGAGTAACAGCTTACGCCACTTTTTCGTCCGGGAAGGCGTTGGTGGCTTTGGCGCCCCAGATTGCGTAGAACAGCACATACAGTTCGCACGCCGCTGTCAGCAGGAAGGACAGTTGCAGGCCGACGGTGTCAGCCAGCCAGCCTTGCACCACCACCAGCGCGCCGCCGGCGATCGCCATGATCAGCAGGCCGGCGCCTTCTTCGGTCAGCGGGCCCAGGCCTTTGATGCCCAGCGTGAAGATGGTCGGGAACATCACCGAGTGGAACAGGCCGACCGAGATCAGCGCCCACATGGCAACGCTGCCAGTGCCCAGCGCGGCGATTATCATCACGATAAACGCGCCGATGGCGCAGAACGCCAGCACGCGCTCGGCGGTGGTTTTGTTCATCGCCCAGGCGCCGAGGAAGCGGCCAACCAGCATGCCGCCCCACAGCAGGAACAGGTAGTGCGCGCCTTGTTCGTGGCTGAGGCCGCCAATCTCAGGCTGCGCGGTGAAGTTGATGAACAGGTTGGCCACGCCAATTTCGGCGATCAGATAGATGAAGATGGCGGGGATGCCGAACACCAGGTTGCGGTGCTTCCACAGCGACAGTTTTTCACGCTCGGCGTCGGAGACGCGGCTGGTGGCGCTATGGTGCATGGCCGGCATTTTGAAGCGCGCGATCACCAGCGCCAGGATCACCAGCACGCAGGCGACGATCAGGTAAGGCAGCTGCACAGCCTGCGCGTCGGCCAGTTTTTCAGCCTGGGTCAGCACATGGCCGGCTTCGGCGGTTCCGGAAGCGGAGCGGCCCAGGATCAGATAGGCGCCGAACAGCGGGGCCAGCGTCGCGCCCAGTGAGTTGAACGCTTGTACCAGGTTCAGGCGCGAGGACGCGGTTTCCGGCGAGCCCAGCACTGCCACGTACGGATTGGCCGATACCTGCAGCAAGGTGATGCCGCAAGCGATGACGAACAGCGCCACCAGCGTCACGCCATACGACGGCATGCGCGCGGCAGGGATCATCATCAGCGCGCCGACCGCCATCATGCACAGGCCGAACACCATCGATTTCTGGTAGCCGATGCGCTCGATCAGGCGCGCCGACGGAATCGAGGCGAAGAAGTAGGCGATGAACCAGACCGATTCAATCAGCGTGGTTTGGGTGTAATTCAGGTCGAACACGCTGCGCAGATGCGGCAGCAGGGTGTTGTTGATGACGGTGATGAAGCCCCAGGTGAAGAATAGGCTGGTCAGCAGCGACAAGACGGCGCGCGAATTATTGGGCTGCGAGTGGACGGAACTGGTGCTGGTGGAGAGTGGAGCGGGCATTGGTGTCTCTAGAAGTTTTCTTAACCTCTTATGCTATCCCAGGGTTCATATGATCTCCAATGCCAAAAAAATCATTATCAATAACATTTGGGTATAGCTGGCATTTCGCTAGTCAATCTTTGACGGATTTGTTGCTCATGAGGAAATCCACGAAGGTCCGCACCCGCAACGACAGGTAGCGGGCGTGCGGATACAACAAGATGAACGGCCGCGATGCGCCGCCGTGCTGTGGCAGCAGTTCAATCAGCGCGCCGCTGGCCAGGTCTTGTTCGACGATGAAGCGGTAGGTCTGTACCAGCCCGGCGCCGCTGCGCGCCAGCGTGACGATGCCCAGCACGTCTTCCGAGCAGCACAATCCGCCCTCTGTGACCACATCCACTTGCTGGCCATCGCGCATGAAAGGCCAGGGGATGCGCTTGCCGGTGCTGGGCAGATCGAACTGGATGCATTCGTGCTTGCGCAGGTCGTCCAGCGATGTCGGCGTGCCGGCGCGTTTCAGGTAGGCAGGGGAGGCGACCAGCACCAGTTCGGCGTCCTCCAGTTTGCGGGCGATCAGGTTGGAGTCGGCGGGCGCGCGGCCGCGTATCGCCAGGTCGTAGCCTTCGTCGGCAAAGTCGATATTGCGGTTGCTGACGTGGATGTCGATGGTCACGTCCGGATATTGGCGGCGGAACTCGCCCAGCAGCGGCAGCAGGCGGTAGTGCGCGTAGGGCGTGGGCGCGCTGATCCGCAGCGGGCCGGATGGCTGGACTTGGGCGCCGGTGATCTGCCGTTCGGCTTCCGTCAATTGCGACAGTGCCTGGCGGCATTGCTCGAAATAGACGCGGCCGCCGTCGGTCAGGCGGATCTGGCGCGTGGTGCGGACGAACAGGCGCACGCCCAGCCGCTCTTCCAGCCGGGAGACGGAGCGGCTGACCGCTGCCGGGGTCACGCCCGCAGCCGTGGCGGCGGCGGTAAAACTGGAGAGTTCAGCTGCCAGGCAAAACAGTTCGATGCTGCCTAGCAGCACATCGTCAAATTGGCGTTTCATGGTGTTGATTGATTACGTGGTGTATCAATTGTCTTGCTTTTCGCTGTGTTTATCAATGGATCGCGCAAAAGTATAGTGGCTACACCGTAACCCACACCTGAAAGGAAGCACATCATGAGCAAGACAGTTATCGTTACCGGCGCATCGAGCGGCATCGGCTTTGCCGTCGCAGAGGCGTATCTGAAACGCGGCTACAACGTGGTCGGCAACGCGCGTACCATTGAGCGTCTGAAGGAGGCGGCGGACAAGCTGGGCAATCCGCCCAACTTCGTGCTGGTGCCGGGCGACATCTCCAGGGCGGCCACCGCGAAGGCGCTGTTTGCGCGCGCTGTAGAGGCGTTTGGCAAAGTGGATATTCTGATCAACAACGCCGGCATTTTCATCGCCAAGCCAGTCACCGACTATACCGAAGACGATCTGGAGCAACTGCTGGACACCAATCTGAAGGGCGTGTTCTTCCCGTCGCAGCAGGCGGCTGCGCACATGGGTGCCAACAAATCCGGCCATATCGTCAACATCACCGCCAGCATTGCGATGCAGCCAAATGTGAAAGTGCCGGCCTTGCTGCCGGTGCTGATCAAGGGCGGCCTGAATCACGCCACGCGCGGGCTGGCGATTGAACTGGCCGCGTCCAACGTCAAAGTCAATGCGGTGGCGCCGGGGATTATCGCCACGCCGATGCACAGCCAGGACGACGCGACGCAGGCCTTTTACCGCACGCTGTCACCAACCGGTACGACCGGTGTAACCGATGACATCGTCAACGCCGTGCTGTACCTGACCGAATCCAACTTCACCACCGGCACCATCCTGCCAGTCGACGGCGGCGGCTCCGCTGGCACCTGGTAATCAAAGGAGAACCACCATGCCATATGTAAATATCCGCGTCACCAACGAAGGCGTGACGGCTGAGCAGAAACAGGAACTGATTGAAGGTGCGACCGACTTGCTGCAACGCGTGCTGAACAAGAACCCAGCAACCACCTTCGTCATCATCGATGAAGTGGAAACGGATAACTGGGGCGTCAACCGCCAGAACATCACGTCAGTGCGTAAGCGCGACAAAGCGGTCGGCTAAGTAATATCAGGGTTACCGCTCGGAGGCGGGCGGCAACCGTAACCATATTATTTTTATTTTCTCCTCATAAATAAAGTATTGAAATGAATGGATCTGGCCTTGCCGCCTCAAGTATCTATTCAAGGCGCAAGCACATATGCTCCTCGTCGTAGAACCGTCCGTTGACTTGCATGCAGCGGGGTTCTACGCCGTAGGTGGTAAAGCCTAGCGAAGTGTAGAGGGCTTTTGCGCGGTGGTTTTCTGCGTTCACAGAGAGGTGGAGTTGCAGCACGCCGATGGACTCGGCGCGCTGTTTGATGTGCGTGAACAGTTGCCGTGCGAGGCCCTGGGCGCGCCATTCGGGATGGACGAACACGCCCCATAGTGTTGCTTTGTGGGCCAGCTGGCTTAAGGCCTCGCGCCGCAGACCGGCGATAGCGATCAGCTGGTCGTCGGCAAACGCGCCCAACACAATCTGCCCAGCGTTGGGCGCGATCTTTTTGCGTATCTCATCCGGCGTTTGCGCGGCTTCTTCTTGTGCGGTGGGCGACACGGCGAACGGCGCATCCGCTATCGCCAGCAGGCGTAGCGCTTTGAATGCTGCGATGTCGTCTTCACTGAGCGGCCGGATGTGCATAGTCGCCCAGAATAGCATAGTGTTATGCCAATGCCCGCTCCAGCAACTTGTGCATTTCAGCGGCAATTTCCGCGCCGTGCGTTTCCACCGCGAAGTGACCGGTGTCGAGGAATATCACCTCTGCGTTTGGATTGTCGCGCTTGAAGGCTTCCGCGCCGGGCGGGATGAAGAAGGGATCGTTCTTGCCCCAGATAACCAGCGTCGGCAGCTTGGTGTCGCGGAAGAATTTTTGGAACGCCGGATATTGCGTCAGGTTGTTGGCGTAGTCCAGGATCAGATCCAGCTGGATGTCGCGGTTGCCCGGCCGGTCCAGCAGCGCCGCGTCCAGATGGTAGGTTTCCGGCGCCACGCTATCAGGATAGGCAACGCCTTGCTGGTACTGCCATTTGGTCGCCTCCAGGCTCAGGAAGTTGCGCATGGTAGCGCGGTTTTCCTCTGTAGGCTCAGCCCAGAACTGGCGCGTTGGTCCCCAGGCTTCGCCCAGACCTTCCAGATACGCATTGCCATTTTGCGAGATCACCGCCGTGACGCGCTCCGGATGCGCGGCAGCCAGGCGGAAGCCGGTCGGCGCACCATAGTCGAAGGCGTACAGCGCGTATTTCTCCAGCTTGAGTTTTTGTACCAAGGCGTCCAGGGTCGCCGTCAGATTGTCGAAGGTGTAGACATAGTTGCGCCCGGCCGGTACGCTGGTGAAGCCGAAGCCCGGCAGGTCCGGCGCAATGACCTTGTATTTGGTGGCCAGCAACGGAATCAGGTTGCGATACATATGCGACGATGAAGGGAAGCCATGCAGCAGCAAGACTACGGGCGCATCGGCCGGACCGGCTTCGCGGTAGAACACGTTGACGCCGTCAGCTTCGATGGTATGGAAAGTCGTGGTCATGTATTTATCCTCAGGATAGTTGTAGCATTGCGCGAACATAGCGTTATCGCATGCATTACGCCATCTGGAATAGGGTGGAGGTGCGGTTTGCCACCAAGTTTGCCGGGTTTTTTGGATAAGCTGAGAATGTAATGATCAGTGGAGCGGGCAATGACTTTAGCAACAGATCAAAAGGAAGGCGAGGGCGGCCTGTCGGCAACGTCGAGGGCGATGCTCGCCCTGCGCCAGGAGGTGTTTGATCTGTGGGAGGCCAGCGTTCGCGATGATATCGACGAGGCGGAAGGCGTTTCCGGCCCCATCCTGATTAATACCTTGCCCGCCTTCTACGACAATATCGCCGAGGCACTGACGCTTGATTATCCCAGGGATCATGGCGCCAGCAATACTACTTCGATGTCTGCCCACGGTGGCGAACGGGCGCGCATGACGCCGTTCCGCGCCGATCAGATCATTCTCGAATACCAGCTGTTCCGTGATGCGATTGGCACGATCAGCCGTCGCAACGGCCTGCAGTTCAGCACAGAAGAATGGCGGGTGGTGGAAGTGTCCATCGATACCGCGGTGCGCGACGCCATCCGTGAATTTTCCGTGATTCAAGAGCGCATGCGCGAGCGCTTGGCTGCCACGCTGTCGCACGATATGCGCAATCCGCTGTCGCTGATACTGACCGCCACGCAACTGATCACGGGGAGCCAGGATCTCGACACGGCGCACCGCGTGGCGGCGAAGATCGAGGTCGGCGCCCAGCGCATGCAACTGATGCTGGCGGAGCTGGTGGATGCGCTGACCTTTGAACGTTCCACCAAGCTGCCGCTGGCCCTCTCGCAATTCGATATGCGTAGTTTGCTGGATGCGGTGGCGCAGCAGTTTAACGTCGGCGGGGATGAGCGGATTGAGGTACACGCCGCATCAATCATCGGTTACTGGTGCCGTAGCTCACTGCACCGCGCGCTGGACAATCTGATTACCAACGCGATCAAATATGGCGATGGCGGACGCATACGCATCAAGGCCGATAGTCAGGGCGGCAGGTTGATCATGAGCGTGCATAACCATGGCGAGCCGATCGCCGAGGAACAGCGTGAGCGTATCTTTGAATATCTGCGGCGCGAAGGTGAGGGCAGCATGGCCGAAGGCTGGGGTATCGGCTTGCCCTATGTGCGCAGTGTTGCTGAGGCGCATGGCGGTAGCGTGGCGGTGGATAGTTCCGCCGCCACTGGCACTACCTTTATCATCGACATTCCTGTCGATTGCCAGCCGTACGCCAGCGCCGCCGCACGCTAGCTTAGCTGGTCTTCTGCTCTGCCGCACGCTTGCGCAGCGTGGTGACGGCGGTGCCGCCGACACCCCAGTTATCGGTCTCCACTTCATCAATGATGACGAAGGTAGTAGCCGGATTTTTGTTCAGCACTTTTTGCAGCAGATCGGTCACGCCCTGAATCAGTTCCTGCTTTTGCTCGGCAGTAGCGCCTTCATTGGTGATGCGGATATTTACGAATGGCATAGCTTTTCTCCTTGGTTAAAATGGGTAAATGTCGCCAGCAGCGCGCCGGCCAGCAGCAGGGCGGTCGACAAGGCCAGCGCGATATGAATGCCCGACAGGATAGCAGCTGTGGCTGGTGCAGCGACTAAAGCGCCATAGATAGCCACGCCCATTGCGCCGCCGACCTGGCGGGCAGTGTTCAATACCGCCGATGCGGTGCCGCCCTGGCTGCGCTCGACCGAGGCCAGGATGGCGGTGGTCATGGCTGGCACGGCCAGGCCCATGCCGGCTGGAATCAGCGCCAGGCCGGGCAGCATGGCCCAGAAACTGGCTGTCTCCGAAATGCCGAACACGGCCAGCAGCGCATAACCGCTGGCGCCGATCAGGCCGCCGATAATCATCGGCCGGCGTGAACCAACGCGGGCTTGCAGCCAGCCGCTGGCGATATTGGCGAACAGGAAGGTGCCGGTCAGCGGCAGGAAAATCAGTCCGGCGTGCAGCACCGAGAAGCCGCGCACCTGTTGCAGATAAAAGCTGAGGATGAAGATCACGCCATAGTAGGCAAAGTTGACGAACACACCGAACAGCACCGCCGGCGTGAAGCCGGTCAGCCTGAACAGCTTCAGTGGCAACATGGGCGACTCGCTGCGCCGTTCGACTTGCAGGAACAACGCGCCGGCGACCAAGGCCACCACAAACGCGCCGATCACGGCGGCGTGCGTCAGGCCCAGCGCGTGGACTTCGATCACCGCACCGATGAACGCGGTCAGCGCGATTACCGCCAGCAGTTGGCCGGGAATGTCAAAGTGCCGCGCCGCGCCACCGTGGCGGATTGCCGGCACCACGCGCAGCGTCAGCCAGAAGCCGATCACGCAAATCGGGATATTCACCCAGAAGATGCTGCGCCAGCCGAACGCCGACATCAGCAGTCCGCCCAGTACCGGGCCGGCTGCGATCGAGACGCCGCCTGCGGCCGTCCACCAGGCGATGGCCTTGGCCAGCATCGGCCGGTCGTGCGCGTAGACGGCGTTGAGGATGGCAAGCGAACTCGGCACCAGCAGCGCCGCGCCGACGCCCTGGGTGGCGCGGGCCAGGTTGAGGGTGAGCGCATCCGGCGCCATGGCGCAGGCCAGTGAAGCCAGCGTGAACAGCGCGAAACCGGCGAGGAACACGGTGCGCGAGCCGAAGCGGTCGCCAATCGCACCGGCCGACAACAGGAATACGGCAAAGCCTAGCGTGTAAGCATCGACCACCCATTGCAGCTGGCTGACGCCGGCGTGCAGCTCGCGGCCTATCTCCGGCAGCGCCACATTGACGATGGTGACGTCCAGCTGGACGATGATGAAGGCGAAGCTGCAAGCCAGCAGTATCGCTAATGAGGGTGTGGTTTTCATGGTGTCAATATAGCCCGAATAACGCATCATGAAAAATGAATTATACTGAACTGGTGATTCTTTAATTGAGAACGATATGGAACTCTCAGCGTTGCGCATCTTTAAAACCGTGGCCGAGGAGGGCGGCGTGACGCAGGCTGCCGCCCGGCTCAACCGCGTGCAGTCGAATGTCTCCGCCCGGCTGACCCAGCTGGAGGAGTCGCTTGGCGTCAGCCTGTTCCACCGCTCTGGCCGGCGCATGCTGATCACTGAGGAGGGCGCGCGCCTGCTGGCCTACGCCGAGCGTTTGCTGCAACTGGCCGACGAGGCGCAGCAGGCCGTGCGCGGCGACCAGCAGCCATCCGGGCAATTGAAAATCGGTTCGATGGAAACCACGGCCGCCGCCCGCCTGCCGCTGGTGCTGGGACAGTTTCACAGGCAGTATCCGCAGGTGGATCTGGTGCTGGATACGGGGCCGACCGATTATCTGGTGCAGGCGGTGCTGAATCACCGGGTCGATATGGCGCTGGTGGCCGCGCCGGTGGAGCGTCCCGAACTGATGCAGGTGCCGGTGTTTGACGAGGAACTGGTGCTGCTGACCGACAGCCTGCACGGTCCGGTCAAGTCGCCGCACGACGTGGCGCGGCGCACCTTGTTGGGCTTCCGCAGCGGCTGTTCATACCGGCGGCGGCTGGAGCGCTGGTTTGCCGAAGGCGGCGTGTCGCCGGCGCGGATAGCGGAATTCGGAACGTTTGAAGCCATCATCGGCTGCGTGGCGGCCGGCATGGGCGTGGCGATGATGCCAAGGGAAGTGCTGAAGCAGCGCGAACTGGCAAAATCCGTCCGCGTCCACGCGCTGCCTGCGGATGTGGCGCGCGTGCAAACCATGCTGATCTGGCGGCGCGACATCACCCAGCATGCGGCGCGCGATGCATTTGCTGCGGCATTTTCATCAATTTGAGGGCGGCAATACCGAGCGCCAGCACAGAATAGCACAGCGCTTGCGTAATAAAAAAGGCGCATCCTATGACTGGATGCGCCTTTTTTATTTATATACCGCTTAGCGTGCTGGTGGCGGCGGTTCGGTGGTCGCTGGCGGCGTAGTGGCTGGCGGGGCGTTCGGGTCAGGCTGGGTGACTGCGCCGCCTTCGGTGGTCGGGGTATTGTTGACCGGTGGGGTAGCCGGGGCCGGCGTTACAGCAGGCGCTGGCGTGGCTTCCGGCACTGGTGCCGGGTCCACTTCTTTTTTCTGGCAGCCGCTGAGAACAGCTGCGGTAGCGATCAGGGCACAAGCAAACTTACCGGTCAGGTGAAACTGTTTCATGTTGGACTCCTTCAGTTGGATGGCTTGATTGGTCATCTTAGTCACTCCTGAGGTTGCGCCGTATCGGCGTGCTTGCACTCCGTTTGTAGGACTACTGCCCGTGTGATGATCTCCGCTACAATATTGGCATTCGATCAAACCGGAGGAGATTCCATGCGTCGTTATATCGCAGCCGCATTGCTGGCCTTTGTCGCGCTGCAATCCAGCGCCAGTGAGTCTGCCAGCGGCAACTTTGTCGCCAGCAAGCGTTGCGAAGCGTATTCGTCCTTCGCCAAGCGCGCTAATCCGGGCGAGGCCTACATCAGCGCCGGCACCTCCTACACCGTTCACGAAATCAACAAGACCGATTATGACTGGCTGCGCATCGATGTTCCGGGAGCGCAACCAAAGTTGCGCTGGGTGCAGCGAGATTGCGGCACACCTGCGCTGGAACAGCGTGAAGAACGCACGGCCGCCCGCGCAGGCGGAGGCGGCGAAGTCTGCACGTCGCCGAATCAGCAGGACAGCTATGTGCTGGCGATCACCTGGCAGCCGGGCTTCTGCGAACACGCCAACTACAAGGGCAAAAAGCCGGAATGCGACGCCATGAATGGCGGCACGCTGCCGGCAAAAAATCTCAGCCTGCACGGTCTGTGGCCGAACAAGAAGGAATGCGGCACCAACTATGGCAGTTGCAGCGGCCAGCCGTTTGCGCTGAGCAAGGACACTATCGAGAAAGTCGCGCCATGGATGCCCAACTTCTTCTATGAGCGCACGTTCGGCGCGTATGAGTGGAACAAGCACGGCAAGTGCCAGTCGCTGCCGCCGGATGAGTACTTCATCAAGGCCGTGTCGGCGGTGCGCGTGGTGAATGATTCGGAAGTGGGGAAGATCGTGCTGGGCAATACCGGCAAGAGCTTCCGCGTCAATGAGTTCTTTGACCGCGTGAAAGCGCGTTACGGCGACAAGGTCGCCAGCACCATCACGCTGGTCTGCACGCAGAAAAAATACCTGCAAGAGATCCGTGTATCGCTGGCGCTGGATTTCGCCACCGACCGCGACCTGCCGCAGATGGTAGCCAACGCCAAACCAGCCGCCAGCCGCACCGCCAACTGCGCCGACGAAATTTACGTCGAGGCAGCTGGCAGGTGAGCCGACTCAGGCTGCGAAGCCGCCGTCGATCAACAGGTCGGCACCGGTGACAAAGCCTGCTTCAGGGCCGGCCAGGTAAGCCACCATGGCGGCCACTTCATCGGCTTTGCCGTGGCGTTTCAGCGCCATCAGGCCGTGCATGAAGGCGGCGAAATCGCCTTCGGCCGGATTCATGTCGGTGTCCACCGGACCTGGCGCAATGTTGTTGACAGTGATGTTGCGCGGGCCCAAATCGCGCGCCATGCCTTTGACCAGGCCGATCAGCGCCGATTTGCTCATCGCATAAGCCGCGCCGCCTTCAAACGGCATACGCTGCGCATTGGTGCTGCCGATGTTGATGATGCGGCCGCCGTCCTTCATGTGTTTGGCCGCAGCTTGCGAGGCGACAAACACGCCGCGCACATTCACCGCCACGGTGCGGTCAAAGTCTTCCAGCGAGAACTGGTCGGTTGGGCCCAGCAGCAGCACGCCGGCGCTGTTGACCAGGATGTCCAGGCGGCCATAACGATCAGCCACGCTGTCGATCGCTTTGGTCAGCGACGCCGCGTCCGATGCATCCGCCTTGATGGCGATCGCTTCGCCGCCGGCTGCCTTGATTTCCTCGGCCAGCGCTTCAGCAGCGATGGCCGATGCGGCGTAGCCGATGGCGACTTTGGCGCCTTCGGCAGCCAGGCGGCGGGCAGAGGCTGCGCCAATACCACGCGAACCACCGTTGATGAAAGCGACTTTACCGTTGAGTTTGGTGTTCATGATTTATTTCCTTTCGGGTTGGTTGATGAACACAGTATGGCCTTCCTCAGTTGATCTTTGTAGTCATAAAATAACGTGTACAGTTTCAACCATTGGTATAAGATGGCCGCATGTTCACTGAATTAAGCAGTTATCTGGATGCGTTCATCGCCTCCGCCGATGAGGGCAGCTTCTCCGCAGCCGCGCGCCGCCTGGGGCTGACGCCGGCCGCCGTCAGCAAAAGCGTCAACCGGCTGGAGTTGCGGCTGGGCGTGCGTCTGTTCCAACGCAGCACCCGCAGCCTGGCGCTGACCACCGATGGCGAGCGGCTGTACGGGCAGGTGCGGCTGCCTTGGAGTGAGATCGGCGACGCGCTGACGGATCTGAGCCAGGGCGCCGGCAAGCCTGCCGGTACACTCAAGGTGGCGCTGGCGCACACCGTGGGCCGGACCTATTTTGTGCCGCTGCTGGAGGAATTTGTGCGCCGCTATCCGGACGTGGTGCCGGATCTGTACTTCGATAATCATCAGGTGGATCTGATCGCCGAAGGTTTCGACGTCGCCATCGGCGGCGGCATCGAGCTGACCGACGCGCTGATTGCGCGCGAGCTGGCGAACATGCATATCGTTCTGGTGGCGTCGCCCGCTTATCTGAAAGCGCAGCCGGCACCATCGCAGCCGCAGGAATTGACCCGTCATCGCGGCTTGCTGCGCCGCTCATTGAGCACTGGCCGGCTGGTGCCATGGACCTTGAAGAACCACGCTGGGCAGGAAGTGGTGGCCAGCGTGCGGCCGGTGGCGGTGATGGACGATCCGGAAGCGCTGGCGCGCGCCGCTGCCAACGGCATGGGCATCGCCATGCTGCCGCTGGCGCACGCCGCGCCGCTGCTGGACAGCGGCGAACTGGTACGTGTGCTGCCCGACTGGTATGCTGAAACGCGGCCGCTGTCGATCTATTATTCCAGCCGCAAGCTGGTGCCTGCCAAGGTGCGGGTATTTGTTGATTACATCGTGGAGCAGTTCCGCGCCAGCGGCCATGCCGAGCGGTTTCGAGCACATTAGGAGACATGTCGATGAAGTTCAAGCTGGGATTGATGGCGTTGCTGTTGGCAGGGCAGGCCTTGGCGGGTGTGGCGGTAGCTCCGGACAACGCGCAGTTGCAGTACACCGGCCGCATAGACTTTACGGACCGTGCGCGCCCGATGCTGTCCTGGCCCGGCAGCAGTATCGCCGGTAATTTCACCGGCTCCAGCCTGACCGTCAAGCTGGACGACCAGCAGGGCAAGAACTTCTTCAATGTGTTCATCGATGGCGAGTACACCAGGCCGGTGATTATCGAAGCGAAGCAGGGCGGCGCGAGCTATCCTGTCGCCAGCGGGCTGAAAGCGGGCGCGCACAGCTTCCTCATCACCAAGCGCACCGATGGCGAGGAAGGCGGCACATTCTTCCAGGGCCTGGAACTGGCGGACGGCGGCGCCTTGCTGCCGCCTCCTTCACGCAAGAAGCGGCATATCGAATTCTTCGGCGATTCCATCACCACCGGCATGGGCAACGAGTCGCCGGATGACGGCCCGGACCATCTGCTGAAGGACAAGAACAACTTCATGGCCTACTCGTCGATCACCGCGCGTGCGCTGGATGCGGAGGCGCATATCATTTCGCAGAGCGGCATCGGCGTGATGATCAGCTGGTTCCCGTTCACCATGCCGGATTTCTACGATCAACTGAGCGCGGTCGGCAATAACGCTACCCAATGGGACTTCACATCGTGGACGCCGGACGTGGTGGTGATCAATCTGTTCCAGAACGACCGCTGGCTGATCGATCGTGAAAAACGCCTGTCGCCGATGCCGAACGACGCGCAGCGCATCCAGGCGTATCGCCGTTTTGTGCAGCGTATCCGCGTACTCTATCCGAACGCTTATATTGTCTGCGCGCTGGGCAGCATGGACGCGGTGCAGGAAGGCTCGAAGTGGCCAGGCTATGTGCGCACGGCAGTGGATCAGATGCAGCAACTGGGTGATAAGCGCATCGACACCATCGTCTTTCCGTGGAATGGTTTCGGCGGCCACCCGCGCGTCAAGCAGCACCAGGCGAATGCGGCGCTTCTGACGGCGTTGATCCGCCAGAAAATGGGCTGGTAAGACATGTCTCGCATACTGCTGATGCTTTTGTTGGCCGCCGGCGCTAGCGCGCATGCCGCCGACTACTACGTTGCCGTCGACGGCAACGACAATGCCGATGGCACGCAAGCCGCGCCGTGGCAATCGGTCATGCGCGCGCAGCAAAGCGCCGTGGCTGGCGACACCGTGTATATTCGCGGCGGCCGCTATGTCTACACGGCGGGCATCAACAGCTGCGCCACGCGGACGGACACGGTGAACGCGGTCACACTGAACAAAGGCGGCAGCGCGGGACGGCCGATCCGCTACTGGGCTTATCCGGGTGAGACGCCGGTGTTCGACTTCTCCGCGATGAAGGACGATTGCCGCGTCAAAGGCTTCAACGTCACCGGCAGCTGGCTGCATCTGAAAGGGCTGGAAGTGACCGGCGTGCCGCAGCAGCCGCAAAACCGGCTCAATCACGAATCATGGGGTGTGTGGAATAGCGGCAGCCACAATGTCTTTGAGCAGCTCAACCTGCACCACAATATGGGGCCGGGCCTGTTCATCAAGGACGGTGCGTATAACCTGGTTTTGAATAGTGACTCGCACCATAACTACGATCCTTACACGTCGAACGGCGCAGGACAGAGCGCGGATGGCTTTGGCGCACACATCAAGGCCAACCAGCCGGGCAATGTGTTCCGCGGCTGCCGCGCGTGGGCGAATACCGACGACGGCTTTGACCTGATCAACGCCTATTCGCCGGTGACCATCGAGCATTCGTGGGCGTGGCAGCATGGCTATCTGCCGGGAACGCACACGCCGCTGGCGGCCGGTAATGGCAACGGCATCAAGGCCGGCGGTTATGGCGGCAAGTACGTGCCGAATGGCGTCAAGCACATCGTCCGCAATTCGGTCGCCTTCGATAACAAGGCGGCCGGTTTCTATGCCAACCATCATCCGCTGGCGCTGGACTTCACCAATAATACCGCCTTTGCCAATGGCGCGAACTACAACATGCTGGGCATCGCGCCGGACGGCACGCCGCTCAACCTCGGCAACCTGCGCAACAACATCGCCTACCAGGGCCGCCTGACGGTGCATGCAGAAGGATTGGACATGGCGCACAACTCGTGGACCTTGCCGGCGCCGGTAAGCGAGGCGGACTTTGACGATGTCTCTGCCGAGGGCTGGGATGCGCCACGCCAGGCTGATGGTAGTTTGCCGACGCTGCGTAGCTTCCACCTGCGGCCGGGCAGCCCACTGGCCGGTATGGGGGCGTTTAACTGAGAGGGAGGATTCAGTTGTGCGCACTGGAAACGGTGGTGATGTTATATTTTCCATCACACTTTTCGCGTGGGGATTCCAATGCACTTCAAAACGATCTATGCAGCATGCCTACTCGCCGTTGCCGGCGCCGTCAACGCAGCGGACGATTTTATGCCGCCACCCGGTCTTTATCGTGTCGACACCGATAGCCAGATGAATACCGCTGGCGGCACACCGGTATCGGTGCAGACGCGGGAGAACGGTGCCACCGGTGGCATCACCCGCAGCGGCAGCGTCAACGGCGGCCCATCAAGCACCCAGCAGTACCAGGGCGATGGTCCGGTGACGGTGTGCGTGAAAGCAGGGGCGAAAGAAGTGCCGGCGCAGATGGTGCAAGCAGGCTGCACCTCGGCACCCGCAGTGGTGAGTGGCGGCGTGGCCACGTTCAAGAGTAGTTGCGGGTTCGGAGATATCACCACCACCATGCGCAAGATCGACGCCAAGACCTGGGGATCGGAGACGCGGATCGCGCAGAAAAATGTTGGCGCCAGCCCGCAGGGAGCAGCTGGCACACTCAGTATCGTACGCGCAGGTCTGGAACGCGCCATGAAGGAAGGCACGCCGGAACAGCGTGCGGAGGCCAGACAGGCGCTGGCGCAGTTCGAGAAGAATAAAGATTCCTTCGCCAGAGATGTCGCCGCCAATGCGGCCGCGGCCAAAGCTGCGGGCATCAGCCCTAACGCCACCATGTTCGAGAACGTCACCACCAGCCGCATGACCCGCATTGCGGATTCCTGCGGCGCGCAGCGTTAGGCAGTTTGTGCAGAATTCGTCATTGTTTGTGAACCTGACAAACAAGACGTGAGAGACGGCAGGGCGTACATTATCGGGATATCGATACTTGAGGATAGCTATGCGACCGTCTCCGTCCTTCCAGCAACGCCGCTTGATTTTGCAGGGAGCAGCCAGCCTGGGGTTGGCTTCCGGCTTCAGTGTCCAGGCGGCGACGGCCACCGCCGGTGGTGCCGTACCCGCATCAGCCAAGGCGTTGCCGCTATCCTCGGTGCGGCTACTGCCATCGGTGTATGCAGACGCGGTGCAGGCCAATCAAGCCTATCTGCTGCGCTTGAGCGCTGATCGCTTCCTGCATAACTACCACCGCTTTGCCGATCTGCCGACCAAGGGGGCGATCTATGGCGGCTGGGAGTCCGACACCATCGCCGGCGAAGGCCTGGGTCACTACCTGTCTGCACTGGCCTTGATGCATGCGCAGACCGGCGCACCAGCGCTGAAGCCGCGCATCGACTACATCGTGGCCGAACTGGCGCGCGTGCAGCAGGCGCAGGGCGATGGCTATATCGCCGGCTTTATGCGCAAGCGCAAAGACGGCAAGGTGGTTGACGGCAAGGAGATCTTCCCCGAAATCATGCGCGGCGAGATCCGTTCGGCAGGCTTTGACCTGAATGGCTGCTGGGTGCCGCTATATAACTGGCACAAGGTATTTGCCGGTTTGTTCGATGCGCAAAGCTATGCCGGCAATGAACAGGCGCTGCAAGTGGCGATCGGCCTCGCGGGCTATATCGATAAGGTATTCGCCGCGCTGAATGACGAGCAAGTGCAGCAGGTGCTGAACTGCGAGCATGGCGGCATCAACGAAAGCTTCGCCGAACTGTATGCGCGCACGCAGGACAAGCGCTGGCTGGCGCTGGCGCAGCGGCTGTATCACACCAAGGTGCTGCTGCCGTTGACGCAAGGCCGCGACGAACTGGCCAACCTGCACTCCAACACGCAGATACCGAAACTGATCGGCCTCGCACGGCTGCACGAACTGACCGGCCGCGAAAGCGACGCCACCGCCGTGGACTTCTTCTGGAAGCGCGTCACCCGCCACCACAGCTACGTCATCGGCGGCAACGGCGACCGTGAATATTTTTCCGCGCCGGACACCATCGCCGCGCACATCACCGAGCAGACCTGCGAAGCCTGCTGTAGCTATAACATGCTGAAGATGACGCGGCACCTGTATAGCTGGGCGCCGGACGCTGCCTACTTTGACTACTACGAACGCACCCACCTGAATCACATCCTCGCGCACCAGAATCCGCGCACCGGCATGTTCACCTATATGACGCCGCTGATGTCCGGCGTAGCGCGTGAATATTCCAGCGAAGAGAACGACTTCTGGTGCTGCGTGTTGTCCGGCATGGAAAGCCATGCCAAGCATGGTGATTCGATCTATTGGGAGAATGGCGATACGCTGTTCGTCAATCTGTACATTCCATCGACGGTGGCGTGGAAAGCCACCGGCGCCAAGCTGGAGCTGACTACCCGCTATCCCTATGATGGCGATATCAATCTGAAGCTGCGAGGCCTTGCGGGACAGCGCCAGTTCACGGTGGCGCTGCGCGTTCCGGCGTGGGCAAGCAAGCACACGATACTGGTCAATGGCAAGCCGCACGCGGCCAGCAAGGAAAAGGGCTACGCATTGATACGCCGCCGCTGGAAGGCCGGCGACACGGTGCGCCTGTCGCTGCCGCTGGACCTGCGTCTGGAATCTGCCGCCGGCAATGACAAGGTGGTGGCGCTGCTGCGCGGCCCGATGGTGCTGGCGGCGGACCTGGGCGCATCGGATCAGCCATACGGCGGCGTGGCACCGGCGCTGGTGGGCGCCAATATCCTCGGCTCGTTCGCGGAATCGGACAAGGGCAGGGCGGTGTACCGCAGCGTTGGCAGCGGGCGGCCGGGCGATATGAAGTTCACGCCGTTCTTCTCGCAGTATGAACGCCGCGCGGCAGTCTACTTCAACGCCTACACGGAGGCGGAATGGGCGGCCTCGGAAGTCGCTTTCCGCAAGGAGGAGGCACGCCTGAAAGACCTGGCCGACCGTTCGGTGGACGTGATGCACCTCGGCGAAATGCAGCCCGAGCGCGATCACGACCTGCAATCGGATATCTCGTATCCAGTGTCCTACCGTGGCCGCAATGGCCGCGATGCACGCACCGGCGGCTTTTTCAGCTTCCGCATGAAGTGCGCCGATGGTCCCTTGGTGCTGCAAGCCAGCTACTGGGGCGAGGAGCGCAACCGCGATTTCCACATCAGCATTGACGGCGAACGGGTTGCGCGGGTCAAGCTGGATGGCAGTCATCCGGGCGTGTTTATCGACCGCGAATATCCGCTGCCGGAACGCTTCACCAGCGGCAAGAAAAGCGTGGTGGTGCGCTTCGATCCGGAGCCTGGCCACACCGCTGGACCGGTATTCGGCGTGCGCCTGTTCACCGCCACCGCAACATAGCTCGTCCAACTTTTCATACAAACCGCCATTCTGGCGTCTGGATAGTTGCGCTGCACTGATTGCTGTAGCGCAATTTCCCAAAAGAATCTCCTTCCAAGTCAAAGGCTTACGGCGCTTGCGGGCGCCGTTTTGCGCTGGCACAGCCATTGCTATTCAAAGCCCCAATCTCGGTGCTCGCCGGGAATACAACGACAAGAAAATTGGAGGAGACAGTGAAAAAAAACCGCCCCTTAACGCTTTATATCCTGATCGCGATGGTGCTCGGCGTGGCCGTCGGTTACGCCTGCCACGAAACCATCGCCGATAAAAAGCTCAGCGCCGACATCGCCGCGCATATTTCCATCGTCACCGATGTGTTCCTTCGCCTGATCAAGATGATCATTTCGCTGCTGGTCTTCTCCACGCTGGCTGTCGGCATCGCGCATATGGGCGATGGCAAGGCGGCCGGACGCGTCGGCCTGAAGGCCATGGCTTGGTTTGTGATTGCCTCTCTGGTGTCGCTGACGCTGGGCATGGTGCTGTCGAATATGCTGCAACTGGGTGCGCACCTTGGCTTGCCGCTGCCGCCGGCCGATGCCAGCACCGGACTGAAAACCGCCGCCTTCACGCTGAAGGACTTCATCGCCCACATGGTGCCGAAGTCGCCGATTGAAGCGATGGCCAACAACGAAATCCTGCAGGTGCTGGTGTTTGCCATCTTCTTCGGCGGCGCCTTGGGCGCGCTGGGCGAGTCCGCGCGCCAGTTGACCAATGTGGTTGATCAGCTGGCGCAAGTCATGTTGCGCATCACCGGCGTAATCATGAACCTGGCGCCGGTCGCGGTGTTTGCGGCGATGGCGTCGGTGATCACCACCAATGGACTGGCGATACTCGGCACTTTTGCGAAATTCATGGGTGGCTTCTATCTGGGGCTGGTGTGCCTGTGGGCGTTGCTGATCCTGGGCGGCTTTGCCTTCATCGGCAAACGCGTGTTCCGCCTGATCGCGCTGATCCGCGAACCGTTCCTGCTGGCCTTCTCCACCGCCAGTTCCGAGGCAGCCTATCCCAAGCTGCTGGTGGCGCTGGACCAGTTCGGCGTCAAGCGCAAGATCTCCAGCTTCGTCATGCCGATGGGGTATTCGTTCAACCTGGATGGTTCGATGATGTACTGCACCTTCGCCGTGCTGTTCATCACCCAGGCTTACGGGATTGAACTGTCGCTCGGCACGCAGATCACCATGCTGCTGCTGTTGATGGTCACCTCGAAAGGCATCGCCGGCGTGCCGCGCGCGTCGCTGGTGGTGATCGCCGCCACGCTGAACCAGTTCCACATTCCAGAGGCGGGCTTGCTGCTGTTGATGGGCATTGACCAGTTCCTCGACATGGGCCGTTCGGCCACCAACGCCGTCGGCAACGCGGTTGCCACTGCGGTCGTCGCCAAGTGGGAAGGCGCGTTGGAAGATGAAAAACCAGCGGCATAAAAACAATTAAAAGCGGAGACACAATGATGAAAAAGTATCTGATGAGCGCTATGGCGCTGGCGTCGCTGAGCGCGCACGCCCAATCGTCGCTGACCGTGTACGGCGTGGCCGATGCGGGCATGGTGCTGGAGCGCGGCGGCGACGCCGGTCCTGTCCAGAAAGTTGGAAGCGGCGTCGCCTCCAGCTCCCGCCTCGGCTTCAAGGGCAGGGAAGACCTGGGCGGCGGCACGGTGCTGACCTTTGTGCTGGAAAACGGCTATTCCATCGACACCGGCGCAGCCAAGCAAAACGGTGCGCTGTTTGGCCGCCAGGCCCTGATTTGCCTGACTGGCGACGCCGGTTCGCTGAGCATCGGCCACCAGTACACGCCGTTCTACAAGGTGCTGAACAACGTGGCCGACCCGTTCGCCACCGGCATGGCTGGCAATGCGCAGAATATCTTTGACGGCACGACGCGCGTCAGCAACACGGTGGAATACATCACGCCACGCGTGGCCGGCTTCTCGGCCGATGTCCAATATGGCTTGGGCGAAGTGGCTGGCGACACCAGCAAGTACCGCTACCTTGGCGCCAGCGGCACCTATGAAGAGGGCGCGTTGACCGTGGTGCTGGTGCACCAGCAGCGCAACAACACCGCCGCCAGCGCGAACAGCCGGAACACCATGCTGGCGGCACGCTACCGCTTTGGCGATATCACTGGCCATGCGGCGCATGTGCGCAACCGTGACCTGCTGGGTGTGGAAAGCCGCGACACGCTGCTGGGTTTTAGCGCGCAACTGGCCGGCGCGAACAAGCTGATTGCCTCTGTCATTGATCATCATGACAGCAGCGGGGTGGGGCAGCATGCGCGCCAGGCGGCGATAGGCATTGCGCATAGCCTGTCGCGCCGTACTGATGTCTACGCGGCCTATGGCCATATCAGCAACAGCAATGGCGCTGCTTTCCGTGTCGGCACGGCGGCGGACAGTGGTTCCGGCACTACCGGGCTTAACCTGGGTGTACGTCATGTGTTTTAATGCTAATCACAGATGACAATACGCAGGGGAGACTATGGCAACATCGCACACCGCGACATCCGCGCGGCCGGCAATCCGGCTATGGCGGCGGCTGACGCTGTGGGTGGTGGGACTGGCCATCGCCCTTGCCATCGCTGGATTGGCGGGCCGCTGGGCGCATGAGTCGGCGATCGACAAGCTGCGCGTGCAAGGCGCGCAGCGGCTTGATGGCTATGCGGTCAGCCTGGAGAATCTGCTGTCCAAGTATGACTTCCTGCCCGGCACGCTGGAGCTGAACAAGGATGTCATCGCGCTGCTGCAGCGTCCCGGCGACGAGGCCCTGCGCGGCGAGGTGAATGCCTACCTGGAGCAGCTGAACCGCCGCTCCGGCTCGACCACCATTTACATCGTCAATTTGAAAGGCGTAACACAGGCCGCCAGCAACTGGCGTTCGCGGCAAAGCTTTGTCGGCGACCACGTCGCTTTCCGCCCCTATGTGCGCGACGCCTTGCGCGGCGTGCCCGGCGGCTTTTACGGGGTGGGCACCACCAGCGGCGAGCCGGGATATTTTTTCGCACACGGGATTTATTACCAGGGGCGGATGCTGGGTGTCGCCACCGTCAAGGTAAATATCGAGCGGCTGGAGCAGGGCTGGGAGCAGGGCGCGGACAAGGTACTGCTAGCCGATGCCAGGGGTGTGGTGTTTCTCAGCTCCGTGCCCGAGTGGAAGTACCGCACCCTGAAGCCGCTGACGCCGGCGGCGATGCGCGAGATGGAGGAGTCGCGCCAGTATTTTTCCCACGCGCTGACGCCGTTGGGACAGCGCGAGTCGCGCCAGCTGGGTGGCGGCGCGGCGCTGGTTACGCTGCCGGAAAGCGGGCGCACACCCTTGCTTAGTCAGACACGCTCGCTGGCCCCGCGCCAGTGGCGCTTTGTCTATCTTTCCGACTTGGGCAGTGCCCGCGCCAGTGCCCGCAATGTGTTCCTGTTCGCCTTGCTGGTGCAGGCGCTGTTGCTGATGCTGGTGCTGTATGCACGTCAGCGGCAGCAGACGCGCGATCATCTTGAGGTGCTGGTTGTCGAACGCACCGCCAGCTTGCAGGAGATGACGCGCAACCTGAGCGAGGAAAACAGCGTGCGCCGCGCGGCCGAAGAGAAGCTTCGCCGCGCGCAAAGTGAGCTGGTGCAGGCCGGGAAGATGGCGGTGCTGGGACAGATGGCAGCGGGCATGACGCACGAATTGAATCAGCCGCTGACCGCGCTGCGGACCATGTCCGACAATGCGCAGGTATTGATCGAGCGCGGAAGGCTGGACGACGCAAAGAACAATCTGTCCACGATCTCGCAACTGGTGGCGCGCATGGGCGCGCTGACCGGCCAGCTACGCCAGTTCGCCCGCAAGTCGGACGCCAGCCTGGCTGCCGTGCCGGTAACCGCCGCAATCACCGCCGCGCTGTTTCTGGTGGAGCGGCGCGTGGAGCAGGAACGAGTGAACTTCCGCATGCAGGTGCGCGATCAGCAGGTGCACGCGCTGTGCGACAGCAACCGGCTGGAGCAGGTGCTGGTCAACCTGTTCAACAATGCGCTGGATGCGATGGCCGATTGCGACAACCGCCAGTTGACGGTGAACGTCGAGCGCGTGCATGGGCGGGCGCGGATCGTGGTCACCGATAGCGGGCCTGGCATACCGGAAGAAATACGTAGCCATTTGTTTGAACCATTTTTCACCACCAAACCGCAAGGCAAGGGACTGGGGCTGGGCCTGGCGATCTCCGAGCAGATCGTCCGCGAATTCGGCGGCGAGCTGCGCGCCGAAGCCGTTGAGGCAGTTGCATCAGGCGGGGCCCGCTTTGTGATTGACTTGCCCTTGGCGGAGCAGGAGACAGCATGAAAGTTTTATTGATCGAAGACGACGCCACCGTGCGTGCGGGCAGTGTCCAGGCACTGGACTTGGCGGGGTTTGATGTCGAGGCCTTCCACGCGGCGGAGCCGGCGCTGGCGCGCATCACTCCCGGTTTTGCCGGCGTGGTGGTCAGCGATGTCCGCCTGCCCGGCATGAGCGGGCTAGAATTCATGGCGGCCGCCAAGGCCATCGACGCGCAATTGCCGGTGGTGCTGGTGACTGGCCATGGCGACATCACCATGGCGGTCGGCGCAATGCGCAACGGCGCGTATGATTTCATCGCCAAGCCATATTCGTCAGAACAGCTGACCGATGTGGTGCAGCGCGCGCTGGAAACGCGGCGCTTGATGCTGGAGGTGGCGGCGCTGCGCCACCGCATCGCGCACGGCGAGGGCATCGAAGCCACGCTGCTGGGCGACTCCGCGCCGATGCGCGAATTGCGCAAGCTGATACTAGACCTGGCCGACGAACCGGCCGATGTGCTGATCTACGGCGAAACAGGCACCGGCAAGGAGATGGTGGCGCGCTGCCTGCACCAGTTCAGCCGCCGCAGCCAGCGTCATTTCGTCGCCCTCAATTGCGGTGCGATTCCGGAGACGATTTTCGAAAGCGAAGTCTTTGGCCATGAATCCGGATCCTTCACCGGCGCCGGCAAACGCCAGATCGGCAAGATTGAACATGCCGATGGCGGTTCATTGTTCCTCGACGAGATCGAGAGCTTGCCGATGGCCTTGCAGGTCAAGCTGCTGCGGGTGCTGCAGGAGCGCTATATCGAACGCCTCGGCTCGAATAATCCTGTGCCAGTCGATGTGCGCGTGATTGCCGCATCCAAGGTCGATCTGAAAGAATGGTCGGACCAGCAGAAATTCCGCAGCGACTTGTACTACCGCCTTAACCTGATCATCCTGAACCTGCCGCCTTTGCGCGAACGGCGCGAGGACATCCCGCTGCTGTTCGAGCACTTTCTGCTCGGTGCGGCGGCGCGCTACAAGCGCGAGGCGCCGCCCGCGCCCGGTCCGCTGATGCAGGCGCTGATGGCGCACAACTGGCCGGGCAATGTGCGCGAGCTGAGGAATATCGCCGAGCGCTATGTGCTCGGCTTGTCCAGCGGAGCGGATGGCCTGCTGTCCGAGCGCAGCCCGGAGCCGGTGCCGCTGGCCGACCAGGTGGGCGGCTTTGAGCGCGCCGTCATCGAGCAGGAATTGCGCAAGGCTGGCGGCAGCGTCACCGCAGTCAGCCTTGCGCTGGGCGTGCCAAAGCAGACGCTGTACTACAAGATGCAAAAGTATGGGCTGACAGCGGATGAATACAAGGCTTAGCGCTTCTTCACCGGCTGCGTTTTGGCTTCAAAGCGCGTCTTGTTGGCTTCCGCCAGCAGGGCTGCGCAATCCACAGAATCCACTTTGCCGGTATTAATCAGCGGGATCACGGCGGCCAGCGGATTGACTACGGTGGCCAGCGCCACGGCGGCCCCGGCCTTGAGCGCCAGCGGTCCCGCCTGCGGCCCGACTTTCGGATCGGTGAACGTGCCTTTGGCGTACAGCGGCGTGCGCAGCGAGACGATGCGCACGCCCTTGGTCTGCGGACGCACGTCGAGGTCCAGGGTTTCCTTGGCCAGATTGACATTGCCGCTGACGTTGATGACCGCTTCCTGCGTGTCCACCACGAAGCGGCGCGCTTCAGCTCGGCCATGTTCCACCACGAAGTCGCCGGCCAGGCAGTTCAACTGAATCTGCTTGTCGCCGAACAGTTTGACGAACACCAGGTTGGCGATATTGAGGCCCGCCGCTTCCAGGATGAATTTGCTGACCGAGCCTTCGCTGACGGTCGCGCCCAGCTCGCCGCTGGAGGAGGCCAGCATGGCGGATACCGAGTTGCCTTTGCCGGCCAGTGCGGCGTCGGCGCTGACTTCACCCACGCTGGCCTGCATCGACTCCAGTTTCGGGAACAGCTGGTTGATCTTCAGGTGGCGCGCGGCCATGCGGATTTCCGCGTCGATCTGTTTCTGGCGGCCATCCAGCTTGACATTGGAGGTGATGTCGCCGCCGGCCATGCCGAAGTTCAGCGGCGTCAGCGTCAGCACCTTGTTATTCATCTTGATATTGGCCTGGATGTCGTTCAGCGGAATGTCGTGGGTGCGCACCAGTTTTTTGCCGGTGAACTTGACGTCGGCGTCCAGCGCATCCCATTTGGCGGTGTTGAACTGCTCGACCGGCAGTGCCTTGTCTTCCGGCTGGTTTTGCGGTTTATTGCGCTTGGCCTTGCCGGCATTGCTCTCGGCACCGATGGTCGGACCCAGGTCTTCCAGGCGCAGCTGGCGCGAGGTAAGCTCGCCGGTCAGCAGTGGCCGTGGCTTGCGCGGGCTGTAGGCCAGCGTGCCTTCCAGGTCGCTGCCGCCGACGGTGCCGGTGAAGTTTTTATAGGTCCAGTTCCAGACGGCGCCGGACCTCTTGCCGATCAGGCGGCCGGTGGTGGCGTAGGGTGGCGTCTCTGGCAGCAGCACGCCGGTCAGCGGATACAGGTCGGCCATGCTGGCACCGCCGAGCGAAAGTTTCAGGTCCAGCCCTGCAGGCGAGCGTGGATCGGTAAGAAAGCCTTCGACGCCGATCTTGTTCTTGGCGAGGCTGGCGTTGGCCAGTACCGGGAAGTTGGTGTGTTCGTCGGTCAGCGCGAGCACTTTGCCGAGCTTGCCGCCGCCGGTGACCGGCGCATTGCGGTAGCTGCCGCTCAGGTCAAACTTGATGCCGTATTTTTGCGCATCCGGGCCTTGGTTGATGCCGGTGGCCTTGGCGCGCAAGTCCAGCTTGATGCCGTCGTCGATGTAGCGCAGGTCGCCTTCGCCCAGCGTCAGGCGCTGAATATCGACTTCCCATTCTGAGGGGCCGTTGTCCTTGAAGGTCCAGGTGTTGCTGCCATCGGCGCGGCGTTGCGCGGCCACGGTGATTTTCTCAACGGCGAGATCGGTGATCGCTACTTCCTTGTGCAGCAGCGGCAGCGGGTGCAGTGCGACGGTGATGTTGCCGGCGCTGGCCAGTCTGGGGCCGGCCGTGGTCCAGCCGGGATTGGCGACGTAGACATCATTGGCGCTGATGCGTGGACGCGGCACGTAGCGGCGCCAGCCTGCTTCGGCGGCGTCGCCTTGCTCCCAGTGCACGCGCAGATCGCCATTGATGGCGAACTCACGGCCGATGGTGTCGGAGACACGCTGGTTGATCCAGGGGCGGGCTCGGTTCCAGTCGAAGGTCAGCACGAAGATGACGATCGCTACCAGCACCAGTAGCAGCGTGGCGAGCAAGCCTGCGATAATTTTGATTGGGCGCGATTTTTTCATGCAACCGATGCTACGCTTCACGCGCGGAAGCTTATGTGCGGTACGCCACGGTAGACTAAAAGCTGGCTTGCTTGCCGACCAGCCAGGCATGCAGCAGCTCGCGGCTCCCGGCCTTGGCCTCATAGTGGAATTTGCCCCCGATTTGCGTCGCAACCGGCAGGCCATCCTGGAACAGCACGCGGTTGCCGGCCAGTGCAGGCACCTTATCGCCGGGGAGTAGCGTGCCGCACAGGTTGAGTGGATCGACAGCCGAGATGCAGACGTAGCCGCCGTCGTGCGGCCTGCGGCGCATCTCGCGCAGCAGCGGTATGGCTTCCGGCAGGGCGAATTGTTCGCCCGACAAGCCGGCGACAAAGCGGCCGCCGCGAATTTCACCGCGTGCTTCCAGCCGATGATATACCGGCAGCAGTTCGCGCCAGCTGGGCATCCAGCTGGCTTCGCGCTCCAGCAGACGCCAGAACATGACGCCGTAGCGGCGCAGCAGCGTCATGGCGATATGCTCCAGCGTTTCCGGATCGGTGCGTGGCCTGCGGCCAGGCGCCGTGCTTGCTGCCGGCTCGCTGGTGCGGACTTTGATCGTGACGTTGTCGCCGCGCCGCACCAGCGCCCAGCGGCCGGCTTCTTCCATGGTCGGGCCGGCGCCTCGGCGGCGCCGCTTGTCGATGCTGGCGCGCTTGCTGGCTGGTGCCAGCATCGCGCGCAGGCCCGCATAGCTGTCGGCGTTGACTAGGCCAGTCGCCACCAGTTCGCCCAGCGTGGTTTCCAGTTCCGCCGGCAGCAAGCGCGCATCGTGCGATAGCTCGTCGAAAAACATGGCACCGTGGCGTTGCAGGGTTTCCAGTACGCGCGCGGCGCGCGGCGATACCTCAACCTCGGCAGCCACGGCCGGTAGTGCATGCCATAGCCCCAGCTGGCGGCGCGGCAGCAGCACCAGCGGCGTGCTGCGCACCGGCCCGCCGGCTGCGCTGGCGGGCGCGCCCACGCGGGTCCAGACGACTTTACCGGCCCGGCACAGCTCATCCAGCCATAGCGCAGAATAATCGCGCACGCGCAATCCCAATACATCGCTTTCCCATGCGCCGGCCGCAGCTTCATAGCCCTCCAGCTGCGCCAGCACTTGCGGCAGCGCGTCCATGCCCTGCAACTGCGCATCCGCCGTCAGGTGCTGCCACTCGAACAGGAAGCGCATGAAGTCCTGGCGTTCGACCGGCTCGATTTCGCGGCGCAGATTGCGGATGGTATAGCGGTGGATGCGCGCCAGCAGATGCCGCTCGCACCATTCTTCCTCCGCGGCGCCAGGCGTAAAGCGGCCGCGCATCACATAGCCTTCGCTTTCCAGCTGCGTCAGCGCGATGGTGACGGTGGAGGCAGGCAGTGCAAGCGGCTGCGCGATCGCCGTCACGGTTTGAGGCCCAAAGCCGCTCAGGCGTGCGCGCAGTATCTCGACCAGCGCCGCGTCCCGCGTCCAGGCATCGTCATCGCCGGGGAGGTCCAGCGCCGGCGTGGCAAGGGCGGCCGGATAGGCGGCTTGCAGGCATGCCAGTCGTTCGCGTGCCACCCAAAGCTCCGCGCCGCTTGCGGCATCTTGCAGACGTGTGGCGCGGCCAGTGGCGGCAAGGCCGTCCAGCCACACTGGCCAGCTTTCCTGGCGCGCCGCCTCGGCGGGCGTGACGCCGGCCAGCGCCATCAGGGCTTCGTGCATTTCATCGCTGCTGCGTGCTGACGGCCAGGCCTCGTCCGCAACGGCGGCAATTGCGCCTGCGTCCAGCGCGCCCAGGTCATCGGTGGCGGCGGGATCGCTCCAGCGGCGGTTGAGCACCGCCTGTGTGCGGCGTTCCTCCAGCGGCGCATCGTCGAGGAAGGCGTAGGGGCGTGCATTCAGGATTTCCATTGCCAATGGCGACGGCGCTGGCAGGTCACGCGCCAGCAATCGTACCTCGCCGGCCTCCATGCGCCGCAGCAGCGCCAGCCAGCCTTCGCTGTCCATGGCGTCGTGCAGACAGTCGTCCAGCGTCTGGTCCACCAGCGGATGGCTGGGCAGTTCACGCTCGCCGACGATATTCTCCAGGCATGCCGCCTGGTCGGGGAACACGGCGGCCAGCAGGTCGTCGCTTTTCATGCGTTGCAGTTGCGGCGCGACTTTGCGGCCACCGGTAAAGCGCGGCAGGGCCAGCGCGGTGGTGGCGTTCCACCGCCAGCGCACATTGAACAGCGGCGCATCCAGCAAGGCCTGGATCAGAATATGTTCGGCGGTGGCGGAGCGCAGGTAGCGCCAGACTTCGTCCAGCGGAAAGCTATGGCTCTCGGACAGCGACAGCACGATCGCATCCTCCGTCGCCGCCGCTTGCAGCTCGAAGTTGAAGGTGCGGCAGAAGCGCTTGCGCAAGGCCAGGCCCCAGGCGCGATTCACGCGGCTGCCAAAGGGCGCATGCAGCACCAGCTGCATGCCGCCGGATTCGTCGAAGAAGCGCTCCATCACCAGCGTGTCGTGGGTAGGCAGGGCGCCCAGCGCGGCGCGGGAGCGGGTCATATAGCCGGCGATCTGCCGGGCCGCATCATCGCGCAGCGCCAGATGGGTGGACAGCCAGTTCACTACCCGTTCCAGTGCCGCCTCACCATCCTCACCGGCCAGCAGCTGATCGATTTCACCGCGCAGGCGTGCCACACCGGCCGACAGTTCGTCCGAGCGGCCTGGCGCCTCGCCGATCCAGAACGGGATGTTGGGCGCGGCGCCATGCGCATCTTCCACGCGCACCTTGCCTGCCTCGATGCGCTGGATGCGGTAGGAGGTATTCCCGAGTTGGAAAACATCGCCGGCCAGGCTCTCCACCGCGAAATCCTCATGCACGGTGCCGATGTTCTGGCCTTGCGGCTCCAGCAGCACCGTGTAGTCGGCGTTGTCCGGTATGGTCCCGCCGGACATTACCGCCGTCATCTTGCCGCCGCGCCGGCCGCGCAAGGTGCCGCTTACCGTGTCGCGGTGCAGGTAGGCGCCGCGCACGCCCTGGCGGCTGGTATAGCCTTCGGTCAGCATGCGTAGTACCTGGTCGTAGCGCTGGCGTTCCAGCCGGGCGTACGGCGAGGCGCGCCGCACCAGTGCAAACAGCTCGTCCTCGCGCCATTCGCGGCAGGCTACCTCCGCGACGATCTGCTGCGCCAGCACATCCAGCGGCGCGGGCGGAATGCGCAACGCATCAAGCTCATTGCGGCGCACGCAGTCCAGCAGCGCTGCGCATTCGATCAGGTCATCGCGGGATGTGGGAAACAGCCGGCCCTTGGGCATGCCGCCGACGTGGTGGCCGGAACGGCCGACGCGCTGCAGGAAGGAGGCGATGCTGCGCGGGGAGCCGATCTGGCACACCAGGTCCACATCGCCGATGTCGATGCCCAGCTCCAGCGAGGCAGTCGCGATCAGCACCTGCAATTCGCCGCGCTTCAGGCGCTGTTCTGCATCCTGCCGGGATTCTTTTGCCAGGCTGCCGTGGTGCGCGGCCACATGCTCTGTGCCCAGCCGGTCGGCAAGATGGCGCGCCATGCGCTCGGCCATGCGCCGCGTGTTCACGAAGATCAGCGTGGTGCTGTGCATCACGGTCAGTTCGGCCAGCCGGTCGTAGACGCGCTCCCACACATCGTTGGCCATCACCGCGTCCAACGGCACCGGCGGCAGTTCCAGGTTCAGGTCGCGCGCCCGTACATGGCCGACATCGACCACCGCGCAAGTGCGCCCGTTCCCGGCCAGGAATTCGGCCACCACCGCGATCGGCTTCTGCGTGGCGGATAGCCCGATCCGCACTGGCGGCCGCTCGCACAAGGCGTCCAGCCGCTCCAGGCTCAGGGACAGGTGGCTGCCACGCTTGCTGCCCGCCACCGCGTGGATCTCGTCAACGATCACGGTGCGCACGCCGGCCAGCATGGCGCGGCCGCTATCCGACCCCAGCATCACGTACAGCGATTCAGGCGTCGAGACCAGGATATGCGGCGCGCGGCGGCGCATGGCGTTGCGTTCGGCCTGCGTGGTGTCACCGGTGCGCACCGCGCTGCGGATGCCGTGCGGCGCCTGGCCGATGGCCTGAAGTTGGCCGTCGATGCCTTCCAGCGGCGACAGCAGGTTGACGCGGATATCGTTGGACAGGGCCTTCAACGGCGATACGTACAGCACCCGCGTCTGGTCAGGCAATGGCGCCTCGCGGCTGTCGCGCACCAGCGCGTCGATGGCGGCAAGGAAGGCGGTCAGAGTCTTGCCAGAGCCGGTGGGGGCGGCGATCAGCGTGTTGCGGCCCGACTGGATC
Source organism: Duganella sp. sic0402 (assembly GCF_019219065.1). Lineage (GTDB taxonomy): Bacteria > Pseudomonadota > Gammaproteobacteria > Burkholderiales > Burkholderiaceae_D > Rugamonas. Next base: position 41,377 of record NZ_JAHUWK010000001.1, read on the forward strand.
AGCGGCCACGCCTGGCGTTGCGCCTCGGTGGCGCTGGCAAAGGCCGCGTCGAACCATGCCGTCACGGCCGGATGGAACTGATGCTGCTGGGCGGGCAAGTCGTCGGTCATAAGCGCTATGTGAGGGCGGGGCGGGGGATATCAACCAGACGCCACCGGCAGTGACGAGCATGATAAGCTAGAAAACATTGTAAATAATGAACCGTTAAGCGTCATGACTACCCAGGTCCCCAAAGGTTTACCACTGTTTTTGAGCGCTCCCGGCGAGCTGGGAACGCGTATTTGGGCGCATGACTGGGAGAATACGCCACTGGGGCCGATCGCCAATTGGCCGCACAGCCTGAAGACGGTCATCAACCTGATGCTCAATTCGCCGCAGCCGATGTGGATAGGCTGGGGCGAGCAGGTGACGTTTTTATACAACGACGCGTACATCGATGTGCTTAGCATGGCCAAGCATCCGTGGGCGCTGGGCCGGCCGGCCATCGAGGTGTGGTCGGAAATCTGGGAATACTGCGGCCCGCTGATCGACAAGGTGTTCGCCCATGGCGAATCCACCATGGCCGACCAGGTGCGCCTGTTCATGCGGCGCGGCGAATCGCTGGAGGAGACCTTCTACGCCTTCTCCTATAGCCCGGTGCGCGATGAATCGGGCGCAGTGGCTGGCCTGTTCTGCGCCAATCTGGATGTCACCGGCCGCCATCTGAACGAGCGCCGCATGCACACCTTGTCGGACCTGAACAGCCGCACCTTGCAGGAAAAGACCGTGCATGGCGCCTGCGCCATCGCGCTGGCCACGATCGCCGATAATCCGGATGACATTCCGTTCGCCCAGCTGTACCTGGCGGATGTAGGCAAGCCCGCGCGGCGGCTGCACGCCACGCACGCCGACATCGCCGATGCACATGCGCTGTTCGCGGTGGATCAGGTGATTGCCGGCGGCGTCGCGCAGCTGGTGGCGCTGGATGGGCGCTCACCGCCATCCGGACTGCCGCTGGGATTGGCGCAGCAGCCTTTGCGCGAAGCGCTGGTGCTGCCCTTGCAGGGCAGCGGACCAGGACTATCGATTGGTGCGCTGGTGCTGGGCGTGAGTTCTGCGCGCAAGCTGGACGCCGATTATCGCGGCTTCCTGGAGCTGATCGCCAACCAGGCCAGCAACGCCATCCGCCACGCGCGCGCGGCCGAGGATGAGCGGCTGCGCGCCGACAAGCTGGCCGAGCTGGATCAGGCCAAGACCCAGTTCTTCAGCAATGTCAGCCACGAATTCCGCACCCCGCTGACGCTGTTGCTGGGCCCTGCCAACGACGCGCTGGCGGATGACGCTGCGCCGCTGCCGCCGCCGCAGCGGGAGCGCGTGCTGCTGATGCAGCGTAACGCGCTGCGGCTGCAAAAACTGGTCAACACGCTGCTGGAGTTCTCGCGCGTGCAGGCTGGCCGCGCGCACGCCAGCTTCGCGCCGGTCGACCTGGCGGCGCTGACCGGCGACCTGGCCAGCAGCTTCCGTTCGGCCATCGAAGGGGCGGGCATGCGGCTTGAAGTCGAGTGCGTACCGTTGCCGGCGCAGGTGTATGTGGACGCGGAGATGTGGGAGAAAATTGTCCTGAACCTGATGTCGAACGCCTTCAAGTTCACCTTCGAGGGTGAGATCAGGGTGCGGCAGCGGGTGCTTGGCGACCAGTTGCGGCTGGAGGTGTCCGACACCGGCGCAGGCATACCGCACGACCAATTGCCGCATTTGTTCGAGCGCTTCCATCGTGTAGAGGGCGCGCGCTCGCGCACCCATGAGGGATCGGGCATCGGCCTGGCGCTGGTGCATGACCTGGTGCAGCTGCATGGCGGCCAGATCGGTGTCGAGAGTGTGCTGGGACGCGGCAGTGTGTTCAGCGTCGCCATCCCGCTCGGCTGCGCGCACCTGCCGCCGTTGCAGGTTAATAGCGCGGCGCCGGCCGGAACGTCGCTGTCCGCCGTGGCCGAAGTCTATGTGGCCGAGGCGGAGGGATGGGTACAGCGGCAAGCCACGCACGAGCAGGACAGCGCCATGCATGGACGGCTGCTGGTGGTGGACGACAACGCCGACATGCGCGACTACCTGCAACGGCTGTTGCAGCCGCAATGGCAGGTGCAGGTCTGTAACAACGGCGTGGAGGCGCTGGCCATCATCGAACGCGATCCGCCGGACCTGATCCTGTCCGACGTCATGATGCCGCAGCTGGACGGTTTTGGCCTGCTGGCGGCCTTGCGCGCGCATCCGGCCACGCGGGATATTCCCTTCATGCTGCTGTCCGCGCGCGCCGGCGAAGAGGCGCGGCTGGAAGGCTTGCAGGCTGGCGCGGACGATTACCTGGTCAAGCCGTTCTCCGCCCGCGAGCTGGCGGCGCGCATCGAAGTGCTGCGGCTGCGCCAGCGCATGCGCGTGGTGGAAGGCGCTGCGGCGCGCCGGCTGCAATCGGTGTTCAGCCAGGCACCGGTGGCGATCTGCATCCTGAACGGACCGGAACATGTGTTTGAGCAGGCCAATGATTATTATCAGATCCTGGTCGGGCCGCGCCCCCTGCTTGGACTGACCATGCGCCAGGCCTTCCCGGAGCTGGAGTCGCAAGGCATCTATGAATTGCTGGACGGCGTACTGGAGACCGGTCAGCCCTACGTGGGCCGCTCGGTGCAGCTGCGCCTGCAGCGCGCGCCGGATCAGGAGCTGAGCGAATGCTGGTTCGATTTCGTGTATCAGCCCTTGCTGGACGATGCGGGCAAGCCGCAAGGTGTGGCGGTGGTGGCGTTCGAGGTCACCGAGCTGGCCAACGCCAAGCGGGAGGCGGAAGCGGCCAGCCGCGCCAAGGACGAATTCCTCGCCATGCTGGGCCACGAGCTGCGCAATCCACTGGCGCCTATCGTCACCGCGCTGCAACTGATGCGCATGCGCGGCGTCGACTTCGCGGTCAAGGAGCGTGCTGTCATCGAACGGCAAACCAGGCACCTGGTGGCGCTGGTGGACGACTTGCTCGACGTGTCGCGCGTGGCCGAGGGCAAGGTGCAACTAAGCCGGAAAGTGGTGGAGATGGCCGAGGTGATCTCGCGTGCCATTGAAATCGCCAGCCCGCTGATCGAACAAAAACGCCATGAAGTAGTGTTGCAGGCGCCCGCCACCGGCATGCTGGTGCTGGCCGACCCGGTGCGCTGCGCGCAGGTGGTGGCCAATCTGCTGACCAACGCCGCCAAGTACACCGAGCCGGGTGGACGACTGATCGTCGCCGCGCGGCGTGAGGCGGATCAGGTGCTGGTCGAGGTGCAGGACAACGGCATCGGCATCGCCCCGGACATGATCGGGCCCGTGTTTGAGCGCTTCACGCAGGCGCGCCAGGCATTGAACCGCTCGCAGGGCGGCCTCGGACTGGGGCTGGCGATTGCGCGCAGCATGATGGCGCTGCACGGTGGCAGTGTGGAAGCGCGCAGCGATGGACTTGGCTGCGGCAGTACCTTTACCGTGCGCATGCCGCTATGGCAGGGACAGGACGATGCGCCAGTCGCTGCACAGTCGCCGGTGCCGGTACGCTCGGTACACGGCGGTCTGTCGATACTGGTGGTGGATGACAACGAGGATGCGGCGCGCGCGCTGGGCGAGGGACTGGAGCTGCTGGGGCATACCGTCAAGGTGGTGTTCAGTGCACCGGCCGCGCTGGCGGTGGCGCCGGTGCTTCAGCCGCAGATCGCGCTGCTTGACATCGGCTTGCCGGGGATGGATGGCTATGAATTGGCGGTGCGCCTGCGCGAGTTGCCGGGTAAAGAAGACCTGTGCCTGTTCGCAGTGACTGGCTACGGCCAGGAAGCGGATCGCCAGCGGGCGCGCGAAGCCGGCTTCGAGCAGCATCTGACCAAGCCGGTCGACCTTGGCCGGCTGGAAGCCTTGCTACAGACGGCCCGCGAACACCAGACGCATCCACGCGGATGCGCTGCACCAACTCCGCCGGCTTGACACCCATCTCTTTGACGAACTGGGGCGCGAAATTACGGTTGCTCATGCCTGCCACCTCTGCCAGGTTTTCCACCGATGCGTGATGCTGGAGCCCAGGGATCAGCGCCGTTGCGTTCTACGCAAAGGTGTTGACGCGTAGCGCTGTCTTATCAGCGCGTGGCGTGGGCGATACAGTGGTTCATCTTTTACCCACAGGAGTTTCGACCATGACCAAGCTGCTGCAACCGATACAGATCGGCGACCTGACCTTTAACAACCGTGTCGCCATGGCGCCGCTGACCCGCGCACGCTCCGGCGAGGATGGTGTGCCGGTTGCGCTGAACGCCGAATACTATGCGCAGCGCGCCACGGCGGGCCTGATTATCAGCGAGGCTACCAATGTCTCGCCCAACTCTGCTGCGTTTGAACTGGCGCCCGGCATTCACAGCGATGCACAGGTAGCGGGCTGGCGCCACGTGACGGAACAGGTGCACGCCGCCGGCGGCAAGATGTTCATGCAATTGTGGCACAGCGGCCGTGTCAGCTCGTACGCGCTGCTCAAGGGCGCCGAGCCGCTGTCGCCATCGGGCGTGAATGATGATCTCGGTCTGTTGCAGGTGTATGGCGCGCTGCGCAACGGCTACTACACCCGCATTTACGCCTCGCCATCGCGTGCCATGCGCAACGAGGAGGTGTACGCAGCCATCGCCGAATTCCGCACCGGTGCGCAGAACGCGCTGCGCGCAGGACTGGACGGCGTGGAAATCCATGCGGCCAATGGCTATCTGGTGCAGCAATTCCTGTCGCCGAGGGTGAATCGCCGCGACGACGAATTCGGCGGCAGCGTTGAGAACCGCGCGCGCTTCCTGCGCCTGGTGATCGAAGCAGTGCTGGAGGTATTCCCGAAAGAGCGCATCGGTGTCCGTATCTCGCCCTATGCGGCATATAACAATGCTGCCGATCCTAATGTGGCCGAGACCTATGGCTATGTCGCCCGCATGCTGAACGCATACGGCATCGCCTACATCCACGGCGCCGACACCAATGCCTGGGGCGGTGTGCCGGATATGCCGAAGATCCTGGCGCTGGTGCGCGCCAACTATGGCGGCGTATTGATGGCCAACGCTGGCCTGACGCCGCAAGCTGCGCAGTGGCTGGTGGAGGATGGCAAGGCGGACATGGTGGCGTTCGGCCGCCAGTATGTGGCGAATCCGGACCTGGTGGCGCGCATTGCCGCCGGCGGCCCGTACAACGAGCCTGAACCGTTCTCGTTCTACGGTGGCATGCAGCGCGGCTATACCGACTATCCAGCGCTGGGCTGAGGCCATGGATCGCTGGCAGGCGATGGAAACGCTGGTACACGTGGTGGAGGCGGGCTCATTTTCGGGCGCGGCCCGCCGCCTGAATGTTGGCCAGCCTTACGTTTCCAAGATGGTGGCACAGCTGGAGGCCGATCTCGGCGTCCAGCTGCTGTTGCGTTCCAATCGCGGCCTGACGCCGACCGAGTCGGGGCTGGCCTATTATCAGGGAGCGCGGCGCGCGTTGGAAGCTGCTGCGGATGCCGACAGCAGCGCGCGCGGCGCCAGCGCTGGCATGGGTGGACGGCTGGTGGTATCGGCGCCGGTGACCTTCGCGCGCCTGCATGTGATGCCGCTGGTACAGCGCTTTCTCGACCAGCATCCGCAACTGAAACTGGATGTGGTGCTGGACGACCGCAATATCGATCTGCTGGAGGAAGGCGTGGATGTGGCGCTGCGGCTGGGCGCGCTGAGCGATTCGGCGATGACAGCGCGCCGCATCGGTCGCAGCCCGCGCGCAGTGCTGGCCACGCCGGCCTATCTGGCGCGGCATGGCGCACCGCATCATCCGGCCGAGCTGATCGCCCATCAGGTCATCATCTATCCCCGCGCTGGCAGCGGCGCCGCCTGCATGTTCCAGTGCGGCGAGATGCAGGAACCGGTGACGCTGGACGGGCGCGTGCGCGTGTCGGCGGCGGAAGGCGTGCGTGCGGCAGTGCTGGCGGACATGGGCATCGCTGTCGCCTCGGAATGGATGTTTGCGCCGGAGCTGGCCAGCGGTCAAGTGCAGCGCTTGCTGCTCGATTGGCGTTTGCCGGCGATGGATCTGTGGGCGGTATTCCCATCCGGCCGCAAGGCCAGCGCCAAGGCGCGGGCGTTTGCGGCCTTCGTCGAGCAACTGCTAGCCGATTAACTGCGGTCCTGCCAGAGGCAGGTCAAACCAGCGCTTGCCGGTGGCATCGGCAAGCGCGTTACCCAAGGCGCCAGCCATCGGGCCTTGCGCTGCCTCGGCCACGCCCAGCAAAGGCGCACCGGGGCGGTCGATCAGGATCACATCCACTTTTCCCGGCACATTCGAATAGCGCATGATCGGGTAGCTGGCCCAGTCCACGCTGGTGATGGCGTCAGGTGTGAATTGCAGCTTCTCGTACAACGTCCAGCTGGCGGATTGCAGGATGCCGCCTTCCACCTGGTTGCGGATGCCGTCCGGGCTCACGCCCTGACCGCAATCGACAGCCGCCGTCACGCGCACGATGTGCACCGCGCCGGTGCTGCGTTCAACGCGGATCTCCACCGCCAACGCCACGTAGGCCATGATGTTCTTGTACTGGCCAAACGCAAAGCCGAAACCATGGTCGCGGCGGCGCTTGCGCTGGTTCCAGCCAAACTGTCTGGCGCTGCGCTCGATCACCTCGCGCGCGCGCGGATCGTCCATGTGGCGTAGGCGGAACGCCACCGGGTCGGTGCGCGCCGCCGCCGCCAGTTCATCCATCATGCCCTCGATGGCGAACAGGTTGATGTGTGCGCCCAGCGAGCGCATGGCCGAGGTGCGCAGCGGCGTTACCGGCAGAAAGTGGTTGACCACCTTGGCCTGCGGCAGCGTGTACAGCGGGATGGCATTGCGGTCACCGCCGCCTTCCGGCATCGGCATCGGCTGCGAAGGGCTGGGCACAAAGGGTCTGGCCAACAGTTGCGCCGGTATCAGCTTGCCGGCGTTGCCGGGACGTTCGTTGTGCGAGCCGCTCCATAATTCGTACTGCCAGTCGCAGATCTTGCCGTCGGCGTCGAGCGATGCCGCCAGCTGCGTGCTCATGGCCGGCGCATATGGCTCCCATTGATTTTCCTGGTCGCGCATCAATTGCACCCGTACCGGACGGCCGGGCAGCACGCGCGCCAGCAGGGCGGCATCGGCCGCCACATCGTCGGCGCCGTTCTGGCCGTAGCAGCCGGCGCTTTCAGTGTGAATGCAGCGCACATCATCCAGCGGCATCGACAGCAGCTCGGCCAGCGCTGCGCGCAGCGGATAGACGCCTTGGGTGTGGGTCCACACGGTCATGCCGCCTTGCGCCAGCAGCGCCACCGAGCACGACGGGCCGATCGAACCATGCATCACATATTGCTTGGTGTACCGGCGCTTGAGCGTGAAGACGGCGCTGTCGGCCTTGCTTTTCTTGTCCTCGACGACGATATCCTGCGAGGCTAAGGCGCGCAGCGTGGCGTGAATATTAGCGGGCGACGGCAAGGCTGGTCCCCGCTGCCAGCGGGCGCTGGCCGATAAGGCGCGCATTGCCTGCACCGCCTGCCATTCGTCGCTGGCGATGACCGCCAGGTAGTTGCCATCCATATGGACTTTCAGCACGCCGGGCATGCGTTCCACCGCTTGGGCATTGGCCGACAGCAGGCGGGCGCCGTAGGCGGGCGGGCGCACCACGCGCGCATGCACCATGCCGGGCAAGCGCATATCCTGCACGTAGGCTGCGCCGCCGGTCAGCTTGGCCGGGATGTCGACGCGCGGCAGTGAATGGCCGATCACCGTATAGTCACGTGGCTGTTTCAGAGGCGAATTGACCCGCGCCGCCTGGTGCAGGTCAATGGTGCGTACGGCCAGGCCGTAGTGCATCTGACGGCCATCTGGCGCGATGATCATGCCGTTGACAGTCCTGAGTGCTGCGGCGTCCAGTTTGAATTGGGCGGCGGCGCCTTCGACCACCAGCGCGCGAACCTGCGCGGCGGCGTTCAATAGCGCGGTACCGCTGTCCGCCATGGTGTGGCTGCCGGCGGTGAAGCCTTCGTTTGGCGTCAGGCCGGTATCGGCAGTGATGAAATGGATGGTGGCCGGCGCGACATCCAGTTGTTCGGCCGCCACTTGTAATAGCGCGGTGCGCACACCCGTGCCCAGTTCCGCCTTGCCGGTGAAGACGGTGACTTTGCCGTCGGCGGCTATTTTGATCCAGGCGTCCAGCATCGGCGTGCGTTGCAGGCTGCCAGCCAGGTGTTTGTCGGCGATAGGCGGCACGCCCATGCCGTTGAATTCGGCCAGCGCACGGCGCGGCAGCAGGGTAAAGCCGAGTACCAGCGCGCCAGCGCTCAGCACTGCACGGCGGCGCGGGTCGATGGTGTCGGCGCTCATGCCTTGCTCACTTCGGCGACTTCCTTGATGGCGGCGATGATGCGCATATGCGTGCCGCAGCGGCAAAGATTGGGCTCCATATGGGTGCGGATCTGCGCTTCGCTGGGATGTGGATGCCGTTCCAGCAGCGCCTGCGCGCGCATCACCATGCCGGCGATGCAATAACCGCACTGCGCCGCCTGGTGTCTGATGAAGGATGCCTGCAGTTTCCCCGGCTTGCTGGCGCTGCCCAGGCCTTCGATGGTGCGTACCTGCCGTCCTTCGCAGGCGGCCAGCGGCGTCAGGCAGCTGAACACCGGCTGGCCGTCCAGCATGACGGTGCAGGCGCCGCACTGGCCCATGCCACAGCCGAATTTGGCGCCGTTCAGTTCCAGCTGGTTGCGCAGCGCATAGAGCAGCGGCGTGGAGGGATCGATGTCCAGTATGTGGCGGACGCCGTTGACAGTGAGGGTACTCATTGCTGGTTCTCCTTGCGGATGTCGTTGACGCGTTGTTCAACGCTGTTCCATGCAGGACGCTTGCCGATGTCGGCGCGTACATAGGCGGCGATGCTGGCGATCTGCGCATCGGTCAGCGTTGCCGCGAATGGTGGCATGAAGGTGGATTGCTGTGCGTGGCTCCAGGGCACGCCGTTTAGCACAATCTGTATCAGGTTGTCCGCGCGTTCGCTGTTGACGGCGGTGCTTAACGCCAGCGAGGGGCGTCCGCCGGCCGCCATCATCGGTGCGGTGGCGCCATGGCAGCTGGCGCAGGCGCCGGCAAACAGTGTGGCGCCTTGTGCAACGCGCGCGTGGTCGTCGCTGGCGACAGGCTTAGGAACGCTGGCAGGTGGCTTTTGCAGCGACATGATGTAGGTGGCGATGGCGTCAGTGTCCGCTTCCGGTACCCGCGACAGGCTGTGCGCCACAGGCCCCATCGGGCCGGCGGCGGCGCCATGCTCCGTCGACCAGCCGTGGCGCAGGTAGATCGCTAGCTGTTCACGCGTCCATGGCTTGGGCGCCTGTATCAGTGCGGTGAGTGCCGGCGCGTCCCAGCCGTCGATATTGCCGCCGCTGAATGCCGGGCTGCGTTCGCCGCCGATCGGGCCCAGCGCACTGTGGCAGGAAGCACAGTGGCCGGCGCCATCGACCAGGTAACGGCCACGATTCCATGCATAGGATTGTGACGGATCCTCGGGGACAGGGCCGGGGCGCAGGTAGAGCAGGTTCCATCCGGCCAGGAAGGGGCGGAAGCGCAGCGGCAGCAGCAGGTCGTTGTCTGGCGCCTGGTACACCACCGGTGTACGCGTCATCAGATAGGCGTAGGCATCGTTGATGTCGGCGGTCGACATTTTGGTGTAGTGGATGTAAGGGAAGGCCGGATACAGCAGGTGGCCATCGCGCGCCACGCCGTGCCGCAGTGCGCGCGTGAACGCCGCCAACGACCAGTTGCCGATGCCGGTGGCCGGATCAGGGGTGATATTGGTGGTGTAGATGGTGCCGAAAGGCGTGCGTAGCGGAAGACCGCCAGCGTATGGCGACCCGCCGGCAGCCGTGTGACACACCATGCAGTCGCCCTGTGCGGTGACCCGTGCGCCGCGCGCGATGCTGGCGCTGTCAAAGTCATTGGGGCCTGGTGCTTGGACCGGGGCCAGCGCCGGCTGTATTACCCAGGCGGTCGCTGCTGCAGCACTCGCTGCTAATGTCGCGCCTATCCAGACCCAGTATCTCGTTTTCATGCATGCTCCCGGTAGCGTAAGCGTGCACTTTGCCACCACTGGCGGGCGTTGGTAACCACCCAGATGGCATGGCTACTATTCCAGCGCGGAATAGCCCGACGTATTGTAAGTAATCGATCGATCAATTAAAGTTGGCGGACTGTATTTTCCGAAACGGAGAACCTCGTGCCCAAGCTGACCTTTAGACAAAAACTGTGGCTGCCGCTAATCTGCAGCCTGTTGTGCCTCACCGGCGTTGCGCTGCTCGATGCGCTGCAGTTGCGCACCTTGCGCTTCGAGGAACGCCAGCGCGCGCTGACCGATATGAATGACGCCGCGCTAAATGTCGTGCAGCGCTACGCTGCCGAGGCGAACAGCGGCAAGGCCGATCTGGCCAGCGCCCAGAAGCGCGCCATGACCACGCTGGACAGCATGCGCTACGGTGAGGATAGCTATGTCTCAGTGATCAGTGCTGATGGCCGCATCATCCAGAATCCCGGCAATCCTGCATCCAATGGCAAGAATATGATGGATTTCCGCGATGCCAATGGGGTTTACATTTTCCGCGAATTTGCGCGCCTCGCCAACACGGCCGAGGGTAGCGGTTTTGTGCATTTCCTCTGGCAGCGCCCCGGACAGAAGCAAGCATCGCCCAAGCTGGCGCGCATCAGCACCTACAAGCCTTGGGGCTGGGTTTTCCTGACCGGGGTTTATACCGACGACATCGAGGCCGACTTCTATCGCTCGCTGCTGACGTCAGCGTTTGGCTTGCTGGCTGCGGGCACGGTGCTGCTGCTGGTATCCGGTGCCATCAACCGTAGCCTGAGCCGCGTGCTGGGCGGTGCGCCCGAGTATGCGGTGGAGGTGACCAACCGCATCGCCGCCAATGACCTGAGTGTACCGGTGGTGCTGCGTGCCGGCGATGACAGCAGCTTGCTGTATGCGATACACACCATGCAGCATAAGCTGGTTGGCACTATTGGCGAGATACGCGGCAGCGCCGAGACCATCGCCAGCGCTTCCAGCCAGATCGCGGTCGGCAATCTGGACCTGTCAGCGCGTACTGAAACCCAGGCCAGCTCGCTTGAAGAGACGGCGGCGTCAATGGAGCAATTGACTTCTGCGGTTCGCCAGAATGCGGAAAACGCGCATCAGGCGAATGAACTGGTGCAGGCCACGGCGCAGTTGGCGCAGCAGGGCGGTCAGGTGATCGGGCGCGTGATCCAGACCATGGGCGACATCAATGCCGCCTCCAGCCGTGTGGTGGACATCATCGGCGTGATCGACGGTATCGCCTTCCAGACCAATATCCTGGCACTCAATGCCGCTGTCGAAGCGGCGCGCGCCGGGGATCAGGGGCGCGGCTTTGCGGTGGTAGCGACCGAAGTGCGCAATCTGGCGCAGCGCAGCGCGGCCGCCGCGCGCGAGGTCAAGCAGCTGATCGACAATTCAGTAGACAGCATCGCCGCCGGGCAGGCTCTGGTTGAACAGGCTGGCAGCACCATGCAGCAGGTAGTCGGCAGTGTGTCGCGCGTGACCGCGATCATGGCCGCCATCAGCGATGCTTCGCGCGAGCAGAGCACCGGCATTGGTCACGTCAATCAGGCGATTACCGAGATGGATACTGTGACGCAGCAGAACGCCGCGCTGGTGGAGCAGGCGGCGGCCGCCGCCGATAGCATGCAGGATCAGGCCAGCCATCTGACCAGCTGTGTCGGCGTGTTCCGCTTGTCCCTCTGCGGCGCCACGCCATTGCGGCCCTTGCTGTTGAGTTGAGGCGAGCCTAGTTGCGGATCTGCCGGTACTGCGCAAGCAGTGCCGGCATTTGTTTTTTTCGTTGCAACTGCAGGCATGCTTGTTGCAGGCGCGCTGCCATGGCTGGCGTCACATTCTGATCAGCCAGGTAGAGCGAGAGATTAGCCTTGCCCACTACCAGCGGCACGCCGTAATCGGATGGCTGGTAGCCGAGGTGATGGATGGCGTAATCCATGGAGGTGCGCACGCCCGCGACACCGTCCAGCCGTCCCTGATGCAGCATGCGCAAGCCTTGTTCATAACTATTGGTTTCGTAGCGTGCAATGCAGGCATGCAGGGAATCGGCGAAGCTGGCGCGTCGCAGGAGGGCAACCCTGTGTCCACACAGTTGGTCGGCGCTGCTGAAGTGCGTACCGCGACGGCCAACGACGATCACGTCTTCCGTGCCCAGTGTGGCGAGTGGCGGCTGGGTGTGGGCGGGACTGGCGGCGATGGCCAGCATCAGGTCTGCGCCGTCTCCTCTCAGCATGGCGATGGCGCGTGCATATGGAACAGCATCGATCACGAGCGGAAGGCCGCTCAGTGATGATAACTGCGACGCCAGGTCGACGGAAACGCCTTCCAATTGTCCGTCGGCATTGCGTCCGGCCCACGGCATCAGGTCAACTACCACCATGCGCAGCGGCGTGGCGCTGGCCAAGGCGGGCAGCGCTGCAAGCAATGGCGTGCACAAAAGTTGGCGGCGGCTGAGGCTCATGGACGTCCCCTGAAGTTGAAGCTTCAGTGTAAATAATCGACTGATAAATTAAAAGAAGATATACTCAAAGAATGACTACCAAGACCAAACCTGTGGTAAAACGCCTGTCGCCGGAGGAGCGCGAGCAACAGATTGTCGCCAAGGCGATTAGCTATTTTTCCACACACGGCTTCAACGCCAGCACGCGCGAGCTGGCGAAACAGATTGGCATCACGCAGCCGCTGCTGTACCGCTACTTCCCCAGCAAGGACGCGCTGGTTGACCGCGTGTTCCAGATCATTTACCTGTCGCGCTGGAATCCGGAGTGGGACGGCTTGCTGCGCGACCGCAGCAAGCCGCTGCCAAAACGCCTGCATCTGTTCTACAAGCAGTACGCAGGAATGATCCTGCAAAGCGAATGGATACGCATCTTCATTTTCGCAGGGCTGACGCGTCAGGGCATCAATGACCGGTACCTGGCCGGCCTGCGCGAGCGCGTGTTCGACGTGGTGCTGGCGGAGTTGCGCTTTGAATACGGCCTGGACGCGCCGACGCCACAGCAGTACGAGGACGAAATTGAGTTCATCTGGGGGTTGCACGCCGCAGTTTTCTACGTCGGCGTGCGCAAGTATGTATACGGCCTGCCAGTGCCAGATGATCTGGAACGGCTGGTGCAACAGAAGCTGGACGTGTTTCTGGCCAGCGCGCCCAGAGCGTTGAGAAACTTGCGGATGACAAGCTAAACCTTGGTATGAGTTTGCATACGAAGGTGCAATTTCACACAACCCTTCCTGATTTTATATTGGCGCATGTGCCGATCAGGGAGGGTTTATGTTTTTCAAACATTACAAGAAGCTGCCCGGTTTTCGTACCGTAGCTGCCGAATGGCTGATGCTGGGATTCGTGCTGGTGCTCAGTGGTTTGCTGATTACCTACTTTGTGTGGAACGAGCGCGAGCTGCTGATGGCGTCCAATATCGAGCGCATGCGCTTGCAAACGCTGATCATCGACGAGAACCTGAGCCACCAGCTGGAAGGCGTGCGCAGCGCGCTTGACAGCGTGCGGGATGCGCTGCGGCCAGCCAGTGATTGCGGCCCCGAATGCCGGCGCACCCTGCTGCAATCGTTGAAGCGCGCCATGCCGGGAGTGCGCGCCTTGCTGGTGCTGGACCGCAAGGGTGCAATCGTGATGTCCGACGATGACCTGCGCGACATCCGCCTGGACGATCACTTTTATACCAGCCGCGTCGAGCGCATGCGCGATGCGGACACGCTGTACCTGTCGCAGCCATACGAAAACACGCCCGGCGTATTCAATATCAAGCTGTCGATGGCGATCATCGGCGCGGATGGCGCCAACAATGGCGCGGTCAGCGCCATTCTCAATCCGGAATACTTTGATGCGGTGATGCGCTCGGCCCTGTATGCGCCGGACATGAATAGTGCCATCACCGAAGACAGCGGCCGCCGCATCCTGTTTGTACCAGCCGATCCGGCAGCCATGCGCGACATCAACGCCGCACCCGATCCCTTCTTTGTGCGTCACCAGAACAGCCGACGTTCCGAGACGGTGCTGGACGGCGCTGCTGCCAACGGCGAGCGGCGGCTGGTGGTCCAGCGCACCATGCAGTTGCGCGGACTGGGAATGGACAAGACGCTGGTGATTAGCCTGGGCCGGAATCAGGCCTTGATCGCCGCCAGCTGGCACGGTATGGCCTGGACTTGCGGCATAGCCTGGCTGGTGTTCGGCCTGATGTCTGGCGGCGCGCTGATGCTGGTGCAGCGCCGCCGCAAGGTGCTGGAAGACCTGGCGGCCGCGCGCGCGGACGAGCAGGCCGCGGCCGCTGAAAAAGTCGAGCTGGCGCTGAATGGCGCCAATCTTGGCTTGTGGGAGTGGGACATGGTCAGCGACCACTTGACCGTCGATGGGCGCGGCGCCGCCATGCTGGGTTATACCGAGGACGAATTGAACGGCGGCGCCATCGACTGGCGCAGCATGGCCAGGACCGACGACATTCCTGGCATGGAGGCCGCGCTGGCCGCCCACCTGGCCGACAGCGCGCGCTCCTTCGAGGCTGAATACCGCGTGCGGCACCGCGCTGGCCACTGGGTGTGGGTGCAAAGCCGGGGCAGGGTGGTGGAGCGCACCGCCGATGGCAAGCCGCTGCGCATGCTGGGCACGCGCATGGACATCAGCGCCCGCAAGCTGGCGGAGGCGGAGATCGCGCATCTGGCTTTCTACGACGGCCTGACCAACTTGCCGAATCGCCGCCTGTTGCTGGACCGGCTGCATCACGCCATCGCCAAGGCGGCGCGCGGCGGCAGCCATGGCGCCGTGCTGTTTGTCGATCTGGATAACTTCAAGTCGCTGAACGACACCATGGGCCACGATATGGGCGACCGGCTGCTGGAGATGGTGGCGTTCCGCCTGAGCGAAGTCACACGCGAGACGGACACGGTGGCGCGGCTGGGCGGCGACGAATTCGTGATCCTGCTGGAAGAGCTGGGCACCGACCAGCAACAGGCCATGGGCAACGCGGCCGCTGTCGCCGGCAAAGTGCTGGATACGCTGAGCCGTGGCTACACGCTGGACGCGCACGAGCTGCGCAGCACGCCCAGCATCGGCGTGGTGCTGTTCGGCGCCGAGCACCACACCATCAATGACCTGTTGCGGCAGGCGGATATGGCGATGTACGAAGCCAAGGCCGCCGGCCGCGCCACCTTCCGCTTCTTTGATCCACACATGCAGGTGGCGCTGGATGCCTCGGCCACGCTGGAGGCGGACCTGCGCTTCGCCTTGGGACGTGATGAGCTGCGCCTTTACTATCAGCCGGTGGTGGACAACGCCGGCCGCGTCACCGGTGTCGAAGCGCTGCTGCGCTGGCAGCATCCGCAGCGTGGCCTGATCGGGCCTGGCGAGTTTATTCCGCAGGCGGAAAAGTCCGGCCTGATCGTCGAACTGGGCGAATGGGTGCTGGAAGCGGCTTGCCGACAGCTGGTGTGCTGGGATGCTTCGCCGGACAGCGCGCACCTGACCATGGCGGTCAATGTCAGCGCACGCCAGTTCCGTCAGCCGGCCTTTGTCGATCAGGTGCTGGCGGTGCTGGACCGCACCGGTGCCGATCCGCGCCTGCTCAAGCTGGAGCTCACGGAAAGCATGCTGCTGACCGATATGGATGACGTTATCGCAAAGATGACAACCTTGAAAGCACACGGTGTCGGATTTGCGCTGGATGATTTCGGCACCGGCTATTCATCGCTCAGCTACCTGAAGCTGCTGCCCATCGATCAGCTGAAAATAGACCGCTCGTTCGTGCACGACATGCTGCACACCCGCCATGCATCCAGCATTGTGCGCGCCATTATTACGCTGGCGTACAGCATGGACCTGGCAGTGGTGGCGGAGGGCGTGGAGACGCGCGAGCAATGGTCGGCGCTGGAAGCCTTTGGCTGCAATGCCTTCCAGGGCTATCTGTTCGGCCGCGCTGTGCCGCTGTGTGAGCTGGCTGTACTCCCCGGCGCCGACGCCTACTGTGCTCCTTCGGTCGGTCGGGCGGACGCTATGCTGGATATGTCAATTTAAGGAGTGTCAGCATGGCAGAAACCAAAGGACGTATCGAGGCTTATCACCATCCCGCAGCGGGCTGGGGCGCGTTGAAGTATGTGGCGATCAACCTGTTCAAAGAACGCGTCAGCGGCGCCAACTACAAGTCGCTGTTGGCGCAAAATCAGCCCGATGGCTTCGATTGCCCCGGTTGCGCATGGCCGGACCGCGAGCATGCGTCCACCTTTGAATTCTGTGAAAACGGCGTCAAGGCGGTTGCAGCGGAATCCACCAGCAAGCGCGTCACGCCGGCGTTTTTTGCGCAGCACACGGTCAGCGAATTATTGGCGCAATCGGATTACGCGCTGGAGCAGCATGGACGGCTGACGCATCCGATGGTCTACGACCCTGCCAGCGACAAGTATGCGCCGCTTGCCTGGGATGAGGCCTTCAAGCTGATTGCCGGCGAACTGAATGCGCTGGACGACCCGGACCAGGCGGCATTCTATACTTCCGGCCGCGCCAGCAATGAGGCGGCTTTCCTGTACCAGCTGTTCGTGCGCGCCTATGGCACCAACAACTTCCCCGATTGCTCGAATATGTGTCACGAAGCGACCAGCCGTGGACTGCCTGGCACGGTCGGCGTCGGCAAGGGTACGGTGACGCTCGACGATTTCGAGCATGCCGATACCTTGCTGATCTTTGGGCAGAATCCGGCCACCAACCATCCACGCATGCTGGGCGAGCTGCGGGAATGCGCGCGCCGTGGCGCCACCATCGTATCGATCAATCCCTTGCGTGAACGTGGCCTGGAGCGCTTTGCCAGTCCACAGCATCCGCTTGAAATGCTGACCATGTCCAGCACGCCGATCAGTTCCATGTTTGTCCAGCCCCGGCTGGGCGGTGACTTTGCGCTGATCAAGGGCGTCGCCAAGCGGGTGCTGGAGATGGACGACCGGGCGGTGCTGATCGGCGTACGGCGCGTGCTGGATGTGGATTTCATCAATGACCATACCGACGGCTTCAGCGAATTCGCGCGTGACCTGCGCGCGGAAAAGTGGGCGCTGCTGGTGGCGGAATCCGGCGTGTCCCGTACACAGATCGAGGCGCTGGCCGATGTGTTCATGCGCGGTGAGCGCGTGATCGCCACCTGGGGCATGGGACTGACGCAGCACAAGCATTCGGTGCCGACGATACAGATGCTGTCCAATCTGATGATGATGCGCGGCCAGATCGGCCGCCAGGGCTCGGGCCTGTGCCCGGTGCGCGGCCACTCCAATGTACAGGGCGACCGCACCATGGGCATTGAGGAGCGGCCTGCCGGCGCCTTCCTGGACCGCATCCGGCATGTGTTCGGGTTTGAGCCGCCGCGCGAGCATGGCTACGATGTGGTGGCCAGCATCGCCGCCATGGAACAGGGCAAGGTCAAGGTGTTCGTTGGCCTGGGTGGCAACTTCGCCATGGCCACGCCGGATACGCCGAGGACATTCAAGGCGCTGCAATCGTGCGCGCTGACGGTGCACATCGCCACCAAGCTCAATCGCAGCCATCTGATCCACGGCCGCAAGGCGCTGATCCTGCCGACGCTGGGCCGGACCGAAATCGATGAACAGAATGGCGTGGCGCAGGGCGTGACGGTGGAAGATTCGATGAGCATGGTGCATATCTCGTTTGGACTGAACAAACCAGCCTCGCCGGCGCTGCTGTCGGAGATCGCGATTGTGTCGCGCATGGCCGAGGCCACGCTGGGCGCCCGCCATCAACTGAAGTGGCAGGCGTATCGTGACAACTACGCGCTGATTCGCGACGATATCGAGAAAGTTTTCGATGACTTCTACGACTACAATGCGCGCGTCGCCAAGCCGGGCGGCTTCCACCTGAAGGTGGCGTCGCGCGAGCGAGAGTGGTCCACGGCCAGCGGCAAGGCACAGTTTGTGCCGCACCAGGTCGCAATAGATACGCCGATACGCCGCGCCCGCGCCAAGCATGGAGAACGGCTGCTGGTGATGATGACCACCCGTTCGCACGACCAGTACAACACCACCATTTATGCGCTGGATGATCGTTACCGTGGCGTGTTCGGCATGCGCCGGGTGATCTTCATCAACCAGCAGGACATTGATATGCTGGGCATGAAGGATGGCGACTGGGTGGATGTGCGCAGCGTCTGGGACGACGGCGTGGAGCGGCGCGCCGACGGCTTCATGCTGGTGGCTTACGATATTCCGCGCGGCTGCATCGGCGCCTACTACCCGGAAACCAATCCGCTGGTGCCGCTGGACAGCGTGGCCGATGGCGCCGGCACGCCCACCTCCAAGTCGATCCCGGTGCTGTTGACGCCAGCGGTGGCGCCATGATCATCCGTCCGCAAGCCAGTTGGTTGCGGATGCTGTTCGTCTGGGATGGCTCCGTACTCAAAACCATTGTGCCGCAGCTGCTGATCATCCTCGCGATCAGTATCGTCGCGGTGTTCACCGGCGGCCATGTGATGGGCGCCAGGATACCGCTGGACACCGTGCCGTTTCCACTGGTGGGCGTCAGCCTTGCGATCTTCCTCGCTTTCCGCAACAACGCCGCCTATGCGCGCTACGTGGAGGCGCGGCAGATATGGGGCCGCATCCTGATCGCGGCTCGCGCGCTGACATCGCAGGTAATCAACTACCTGCCGCAAGACGGCGACGGGTTTGAACGCAAGCTGTTCGTGCAGCGCCTGATCGCCTTTGTCTACGCGCTGAACCACCAGCTGCGCCATACCGATCCGTCGTACGATCTGGCGCGCTATCTATCGCCGGAGGAGCAGCAGGAACTGAGCGGCTTGCACTATATCCCGGTCGCGCTGCTGGACCGCATCCGCCTGATGCTGGCACGCGCCGGGCGCAAGCGCGGCGAAGGCGAGCCGCTGCTGTGGATACTGGATGCGCAGGTGAGCGAGCTGGCCGCTGCTGTCGGCGGCTGCGAACGCATTGCGCATACGCCGATTCCCTTCGCGTACGGCGTGCTGGTGCACCGCACAGTCTACCTGTATTGCTTCATGCTGCCGCTCGGGCTGGTCGCGGACCTGGGGCTGGCGACGCCGCTGGTGTGCGTGTTTGTCGCCTACACGCTGCTGGCGCTGGAGTCGATTGCACAGGAGATTGCGGAACCATTCGGCACCGATCCGAACTGCCTGGCGCTGGACCAGATGACGCGCAATATCGAGCGTTCGCTGCTGGAGCAATGCGGCGAGCCCTTGCCCGAACCGCTGCAGCCTTGCCAGCGCTATAGCATCTCCTGAACCAGCAGACCCAATGTGCGCACCGCTGTCTCGACTTCGCTATTCCACGGATAGCTGTAGTTGAGACGGATGCAATGCTGGAAGGCGTCGCCGGTGGCGAAGGTATTGCCGGCGCCGATGCTGATGCCGCGTTCCTGGGCGCGCGCATACAGTTCCAGCGCGCGTACGCCGTCCGGAAGAGTCACCCACAGCAGATAGCCTCCCATCGGCGAGGATACCTGCGTCCCGGCAGGAAAAAAGCGCCGCACCGCCGCCGCCATGATGCTGGCGTTTTGCGCATACGCCTTGCGCACCTTGCGCAGATGGTAGTCGTAGCCGTCATTCTTCAGGTACTCGGCAATCGCCAGTTGCGGCAAGGCAGGCGTGTTCAGCGTGTTGAGGAATTTGAGCTTTTCCACTTGTGCCTTGTAACGGCCGGGCAGCGCCCAACCGATGCGGTTGGCGGGACTGAGCGTCTTGGAAAAGGAGTTGCAGTGCAGGACCAGCCCGCGCGTGTCGTAGTTTTTCAGCGAGGTCGGATGCACGTCGCCGTAATACAGCTCGTGATAGACATCGTTTTCGATCACCGGCACATCGTGCCTGGCCAGCAGCTCGAACATCGCGCGCTTGCGTTCATCGCTCATCTGGAAACCCAGCGGGTTCTGGAAGTTGGGCATGACAATGCAGGCGGCCACGCCCCGTTCGACGATGGCGCGTTCCAGCGCTTCCAGCTGAATGCCTTGTAACGGATCGGTGTCGATCTCCAGCGCCTGCATCCCCATGCGCTGCACCGCTTGCAGCAGCGCGTAGTAAGTAGGCGACTCCACGGCGATCACGCTGCCCGGCGGCGCCACCGCTTGCAGGCACAGATTCAGCGCCTCGGTGGCGCCGGTGGTGACGATGATTTCGCTGGCGTCTACCGCCAGCCCGTTTTCCAGATGGCGGCGGGCGATCTGGCGTATCAGTTCCGGATTCCCCGGCGGCAGGTCGGCCGTCATGCCCATCTGGCCGACGCGCCGCGCCACGCTGTTGGCGTACTGGTTCAGCCGGGTCCACGGGAACATGGCGGGATCGGGGTAGGGGGAGCCGAGCGGCACGCTGCCTTGCTTGATCGAGCGCAGCGTGGTCAGCACGAACTCGCTGGCGTCGAAGCTTGCGCCGCGCGCCAGATCGGCCGGCGCCGGCGGCTCGCTGACTGAGGCCGCCGCCGCTGCCTGCGGCTTGCGGCGCACGAAATAGCCGGACTGCGGCCGGCTTTCGATCACGCCCTGGCTTTCCAGCAGCAGGAAGGCGCGGATCACCGTGGACACGCTCAGGCTGTGGTGCTGGCTGGTCTGGCGCACCGAGGGTATCTTCTCGCCCTCGCGGATCACACCCTGCGCGATCTGGCTGGCGATATCAGCCGCCAGGGTTTCGTACAATTTCACGGTGTCTCCCGCAGTTGAATGCTTGCAGCGTAGCGCTTCAGTCCTGCCTGGTAAACCCATACTGGAGTATAGGGTGCAAGCTGCCAAAACCCCACTATAATCAGAGGTATTGCCAATATAACCAATAAGGATGGGCATGGTAAGGGTCTCTCGCACGCCGTGGATGTCGGCGTTGCTGATTTGTCTGATGCTGTTGATCTACGCGATCGACACCTTTTCGCCGCTCGACATGGCCATCGCCGTCATGTACGTGGTGGTGGTGCTGCTGTCGGCCAGTATCTGGCAGCGGCGCGGTGTGCTGCTGGTGACCGGCGCCTGCCTGGCGCTGACTTTTCTGTCCTATGCTTTGACGCACAGCGAGGTGTTTTCCGGCGCGGCATCGGGCCGGCTGCTGGTCGGCCTGTTGTCGATCGGCGTCACTTGCGTGCTGGTGCTGCGTGGCCAGGCCGCCACCAACCAGCTGATCGCGCGCGAGGAAGCCTTGCGCCGCAGCGAGGCTTTCCTGGCCGGCACCCAGCGCATCAGCAAGACCGGCAGTTTCAGTTTCAAGGCGCCGGGCGGCGAGATGTACTGGTCCGACGAGGCGGCGCGCATCTACGGCTATCCGCTGGACGTGCAGCCGACCATGGAGCGGCTGCTGGCGCACACCGCGCCGGAAGACCGGCATGCTGTGCAGCAGGCGATTGACCAGACCTTGCGCTGCGAAGGCGAAATCGACTTGCGCCACCGCTTGCTGATGCCGGACGGCGAACTCAAATACGTGCATGTGCTGTCGCGCCCCAGCCAGACCAAGGACGGTGAATGCGAGTACCTCGGCGCACTGACCGACGTGACAGCGGCGGTGCTGGCGGAACAGGCGCTGCACCGCTCGCAGGTGCAGCTGGCGCATGCCACCCGCGTGACCATGCTGGGCGAGCTGGCCGCCTCCATCGCCCACGAAGTCAATCAGCCGCTGGCGGCGATTTCCACCAACGGCGAAGCCTGTCTGCGCTGGCTGAACCGCCCGCAGCCGGAGCTGGACGAAGCCAGAGCCACGGTGACCAGCATCCTGGAAGCCAGCGCCCGCGCCACCGGCGTGATCCGGCGCATCCGCGCGCTGGCTCGCCGTAGCGATCCCCAATACGCTGCGCTGGATCTGAAGACGGTGCTGGAAGAGAGCATCGACATGCTACGGCGCGAGCTGAACACCCATCATGTGGCGCTGATGCTCGGACTGGCGCCGGACCTGCCGCCGGTGCACGGCGACCGGGTGCAGCTACAGCAGGTGTTCATCAACCTGCTGATGAACGCCATGCAGGCGATGCAGGCCTGCCAGCCCGGTCAGGCGGTGCTGACGGTGCAAATCCAGCGCAATACGGACGGCGATGGCGCGCTCCAGGTCAGCATCAGCGATTCCGGCCCCGGCATTCCCGCCAGCGCCGCGCCGCGCCTGTTCGAAGCCTTCTACAGCACCAAGGAAGACGGCATGGGCATGGGCCTGCCGATCTGCCGCTCGATCATCGAAAACCACGGCGGCCGCATCTGGGTCCGGCAATCCGCCCCAGACAGCCCGGTGGCCGGTGCCACCATTCTTTTCACCTTGCCTGTCCATGAACCAGATTGATTATTCCGACGCCCTGATCTACATCGTCGACGACGAGGCGCCGCTGCGCGACGCCATCTCCAGCCTGTTGCGCTCGGCCGGCATGCGGGTCGCCAGTTTTCCGTCGGTGGCGGCCTTCCTGGCCGAACCGCGCCAGGAACTGACCAGCTGCCTGCTGCTGGATGTGCGGCTGCAAGGCGTCAACGGCCTGGATTTCCAGGCCGAGCTGAATCGCGACGGCGTGGCGCTGCCGATCATCTTCATGACCGGGCATGGCGATATTCCGATGTCGGTGCGGGCGATGAAGGCCGGCGCGGTGGATTTCCTGGCCAAGCCATTCCGTGACCAGGACCTGCTGGACGCCATCAACACGGCGCTGGCAGCCGACAGCGAACGGCGCCAGCGCGACCAGGCCAAGAATGGCCTCACCGCGCGCTATGCCACATTGACCCCGCGCGAGCGTGAAATCATGGCGCTGGCTGCGCGCGGCCTGATGAACAAGCAGATCGCCGGCGAAGTCGGCACCAGCGAAATCACGGTCAAAATCCACCGCGGCAATGCCATGCGCAAGATGCAGGCCAAGACCTTCGCCGACCTGGTACGGATGGCGGAAACCCTCGGCCTGGCGTGAATTCCCGCCCGATTTCCGGTTCACCTATACCCTTGTATAATTTTCCCGATTGAATCCGGGCTGTATCTTTCTCCCATGCGCTTGACGGCCGCGAGCTGCCGTCGGAACAAGGGAGTTATGAGTGTCTTATCCGGAACCACAATTTTGCAATCTCGCCATCGTTGACGACGATGAGGACGTGCGGGTCGGGCTGCGCAGCCTGCTGCGGTCCTACGGCTACTCGGCCAACGCCTACGATTCAGCGCTGGCCCTGCTGGCCTCCGGCTCGCTGGGCGATTACCATTGCATCATCACCGACCTGCAAATGCCCGGCATGAGCGGTATCGAGCTGCTGGAGCAATTGCGCCGCGATGGCAACCAGCTGCCGCTGATCCTGATGACGGCCTTCCCGGAAGCGGCGCTGCGCAAGCGCGCCCTGGGCGGCGGCGCCTGTTGCTTCCTGAGCAAACCCTTTGAAGCGAACGAATTGCTGCGCTGCCTGAGCCAGGCCAGCGGCAGCTTCCCGACCCACGCCGAGGAGTAAATCCATGCCACACACCACCAGCAGTTCGCGTCGTCTCATCTACATTATGCTGCTGCTGGTGATTGCCGCCAGCGTAACGCTGTCGGTGTTCATGGAGCGCACTGCGCACAATATCCGCCGCAATGAAACGCCGCTGCTGAACAGCGCCATCCCGCAGATGCGCTACCTCGGCGATTTTGAGAGCGCCTTGCTGCGCTACCAGCTGGCGCTGGACAAACGGTTTACCGCATCGATCACGCCCGAACGCTTCGCCTTCCTGGAGAGCATGGGGCGCGGCGAGCTCGATGCCTCCCTGGCGCAACTGCGACCCAGCCTGGGCGATGGCCCGGAGCTGGGCGCCCTGCGCGACGGCTACCAGCGCATCGTCCAGCTGACGCCGGAGTTCGAGCGCACTGTCAGCGCCGATCCGGCTGCCGCCCGTGCGGTGCTGATCCAGATGAATGAAGAGGTCAAGGCGCTGCGCGTACAAATCGACAGCCTGCAGCGCCGCGTGGAAGATGCGATCTACGCCAGCGGCGGCATGGCCAACCGCGCCATCGGCTGGATCACTGGCCTGGTGCATGTGTTTGACGTGCTGGCCTTGCTGACCAGCGTCTTCATGCTGTACCACGTCCGCGCCAGGGTACGTGTTGAAGATGAGTTGAGCCATCAGGCCCGCCACGATCCGTTGACCGGCCTGGCGCACCGCCGCAGCTTCGAGGCGCGGCTGGCCACACTGCCGGCGGCCCCGCATGCGGTGGTGCTGGGTACCATCGACCGCTTCTCGCGGATTATCGGCGGCTTCGGCCACGCCTTCGGCGACCGCGTGATGATCGGCCTGGCGGCGCGCATACGCGGTGCTGCGGAGCGCAGCGGCGGCGAAGTGTTCCGCCTGGATGGCGCCAACTTCGCCATCCTGTATCGCATGGAATGCGGCGAAGCGGCGTTTGCCGAAGCCTTGTCCGGCCTGCGCGAGGCGGTGCGCAATCCCTACGACTGCGAAGGCCATGAAATCTACACCACGCTGAGCTTGGGAGCGGTCAACTATCCGCAGCATGGCGCCAATCCGGATGCCTTGCTACGCAACGCCGACGCGGCCTTGCAGGCAGCGCGCAAGGCCGGCGGCGACCGGCTGGAAATCTATTCACAGCAGCTGAACGCCGAGGCGGGCGAACGGCTGGACATGGAAGCGCTGCTGCGGCATGCGGTAGAGCGCGACGAGCTGGAGCTGCATTATCAGCCGCAGCAGTCCTTGCAGGATGGCGGCTTGATCGGCTTTGAAGCGCTGCTGCGCTGGCGCCGGCACGGCCAGCTGATTGCGCCAGCCGACTTCATTCCGCTGGCCGAGGAGTCGGGCCTGATCGTGCAGATCGGCCATTGGGTGCTGCAACAAGCCTGCCGCCAGGTTAGCGAGTGGCAGGCGGAAACCGGACAGCGGGTGGTGGTGGCGGTGAATATCT
The DNA here is from genome assembly GCF_019219065.1 of Duganella sp. sic0402. Lineage (GTDB taxonomy): Bacteria > Pseudomonadota > Gammaproteobacteria > Burkholderiales > Burkholderiaceae_D > Rugamonas. Next base: position 66,338 of record NZ_JAHUWK010000001.1, read on the forward strand.
CGCCGCGCCAGTTCGCCGCGCCGGGCTTCCTGGCGCAGCTTGAGGACCTGCTGGCGGTCAGCCATGTCGATCCATCCTGCCTCGAGCTGGAGATTACCGAGAGCGTGATGGTGGAGGACGCAGAAGCGGCAATCGCCTTGCTGCACCGCTTGCGCGCGCTGGGGCTGAAGCTGGCTATCGACGATTTCGGCACCGGCTATTCCAGCCTGGCGTATTTGTCGCGCTTCCCGATCCACAAGCTGAAGATCGACCAGTCCTTCGTCCGCAATATGCAGACCGTCAGCGAGCAGGGCGCGATTGTGCAGGCCACCATCGGCCTGGGACACAGCCTGGGGCTCACTGTGATTGCCGAAGGAGTAGAGTCGGAAGCGCAGCGTGCGCTACTGGCTAACTGGCGCTGCAATGAAATCCAGGGCTATTACTATAGCCGTCCGTTGCCGGCCGCGTCAGCGCTGGACTTCCTTGAAGGCAGTCTGCAACTGCGGGCAGCCTAGGCCGCCCGCAAACTTCAGGCGCGGCGCAGCTTCTTGGCCGCCATCGGCTTGATGCTGGCCGCGCATTCGCCGCAGAAGCCATACAGCGACAGCGAATGCTCATGCAGCACGAAGTTGCGTTCAGTCGCCACGGCTTCCTGGCGCTTTTCGATTTCCGCGTCGAGGAATTCTTCCATCTTGCCGCAGTTGGTGCAGATCAGGTGGTCGTGGTGGCCGCCTTCGTTCAGTTCAAAGACAGAGGCCACCGATTCGAAATGGCGGCGGATCAGGATGCCGGCATCGGCAAACTGCATCAGCACGCGGTAGACCGTGGCCAGGCCCATGTCGATATTTTCGTCGTGCAGCAGGCGATAGACATCGTCCGCGCTCAGGTGTTTGCTTTTCGATTCCTGGAACAACTGCAGGATGCGTAATCGGGGCAGGGTGGCTTTCAGGCCGAGTTTGCGCAGCTCTTGAGGGATATCCATGTGTCTCTAGAATGATAATGATTCCTATTCTCACCATGGTATATGAAATTGATTTGCTACGCAATGGACGATTACAGTATTCAAAAGATATCGGTTTTATAGAGAAGTGTGTGATTTTTGGAGAGAATCTTTCAGTTAATTACTTTTCGTTATCGACAATTGCTTTTCGACAGTATAAAGTTCGTCTATCCGAATAGTTTCTTCGGCGCGGCACCCCAGCCTTGTGCCTTCTGACAGTCTTCCCCTCAGCCCAAAAAAGACGCTGCCCATGTGGTAGGCGTGCGCGCAGCCGCGCGCGGCAAGCCGGAATATAACGATGATCGCCAAGTGATGCCATGAACTCTGCCAAGGAAACCCTGCGCGCGCGCTGGCTGCGCCTCAGCCTGGACACGCACGTCTCGCTGCCGCTGTTCGCCTTGCTGCTGCTGGTGGCCATCTGGCTGGTTACGCTGCACGAGATTGACGGCGAGCGCGTGCGCGCGCAGGAAGCCGCCAACGACTCGCTGCACGAAATGCTGGGTACCTATGAAGCGCAGGTGTCGCGCAGCCTGGATGGCATCGACCGCACGCTGCGCATGCTGAAGTACGCGGTGGAGCGCAAGGGCGCGCTGGGCGCCTTGCCGGAGTTGGCGCGGGTTGGCCTGCTGCCGCCGGGCGTGCTGTTCGTGGTCAGCATCGTTGACCGCAATGGCGTGACGGTGGCCAGCAATCCGCGCACGCTGCCAATCTCGGTGGCGGATCAGGAGTACTTCACCTTCCATCGCGAGCGCGATAGCGGCGCCACGTTTGTCAGTCCGGCGCTGCGCGACGCCGCCAACACCGAATGGCATCTGCACTTTACCCGCCGCCTGGAAGACGCCGACGGCCAGTTTGCCGGCGTGGTGGTGGTGGAAACCGATCCCGCCTATTTCACCAGCAGCTATGCGCGCAGCCGCCTGGGCGAGCGCGGCATGCTGGCACTGGTGGGCGCCGACGGCGTGGTGCGCGCGCTGCGCAGCGGCGACAAGGTGTCTTTCGGCCAGCGCCTCGACACCTATGATGGTGAGGTTGAAAATCGCCTGGGCGGCAAGTACAGCGGTATGCGCGAGCTGCACGGCGTGGCGCTGAATGTGCTGGTCGGCCTGGACGAGCAGGAAGTGATGGCCGGATTTGAAAACCGCCGCCGCGAAAAAATGTGGGAAGGTGCGGTGCTCAGCGCGGTGCTGATCCTGGTCACCGGCGCATTGTGGCGCTGGTCGTGGCAGGGCGCACGCGCCCGCGCCCGCATGCGGCGCGCGCAGGAAACCTATGCGGCGGCGTCGGCCGCCAGCCTGGACGCCTTCTTCGTCATGCGCGAAATGCGCGATGTCACCGGCGCGATTGTCGATTTCAAAATCGTCGACGCCAATCTGCGCGCGGTGCAGATGACCGGCAGCAGCAAGCAGCAGCTTTGCGACACCACCTTGTGCACGCTGATACCGCAGGCGCGCGATAACGGCATGCTGACGCATCTGATCCAGGTGATGAAGCTGGGCGGCATGCACGAACAGGAGTGGCAGAACACCGTGCCGCAGCTGCGCGCGCGCTGGCTGCACCAGCAGGCGGTGGCGGTGCAGGGCGGGGTGGTGGCGATTGTGCGCGATATCTCGGAGCGCAAGCTGGCCGAGGAACGCATGCTGCATCTGGCCCATCACGATACGCTGACCGGGCTGCCCAACCGCAGCCTGATCGCCGACCGTCTGGATCTGATCATCGCCCAGGCGCGCCGCGGCGGCGGCTCGGTGCTGGTGGCGTTTATCGATCTGGATGGCTTCAAGCTGGTCAACGATGGCCTGGGCCACAATGCCGGAGACGAGCTGCTGAAAGTGGTGGCCGAGCGCATGTCCGGCTGCCTGCGCGCCAGCGACACCGTGGGCCGCTTTGGCGGCGACGAATTCGTGCTGCTGCTGAACGAACCCGGCTCGGTGGTCGATGCGGCGCCGGTGCTGGAACGGGTGCGCGAAGCGGTGCTGCATTCGATCAGTGTCGCCGGGCAGGAAGTGCAGGTCAGCTGCAGCATTGGCGTGGCCGTGTATCCGAACGATGGCAACGACGCCGGCACGCTGCTGATGAACGCCGATGCCGCCATGTACCGCGCCAAGGAACTGGGCAAGAACAATATCCAGTTCTACACCCGCGAAATGAACGCCAGCATCGAGGAAAAGCTGCTGCTACTGGAAGGCTTGCGCAGCGCGCTGGAAGAAGGCCAGTTCCGCCTGGTCTACCAGCCCAAGTTGGATTTGCACAGCGGCCGCGTGTTCGGCGTCGAGGCGCTGGTGCGCTGGGAGCATCCGCAGCATGGCGTGATCGGGCCGGACCGCTTTATTCCTCTGGCCGAGGAGAGCGGCATGATCGTGGCGCTGGGCGACTGGGTGTTGCGCACCGCCTGCGCCCAGAACCGTGCCTGGCAGGATGCAGGCTTGTCGCCGCTGCGCATCTCGGTCAACGTCTCGCCGCGCCAGTTTGAAGATCCGCAAATGGTCGAGCGGGTGCGCCGCGCGCTGTCGGCTAGCGGCCTGGCGCCGCAATGGCTGGAGCTGGAGGTGACGGAAGGCGTGATCATGCGCGACCTGCAGCAGGCCGTATCCAAGATGGCGGAGGTGAAGCAGATGGGGGTGTCGCTATCGATCGACGACTTCGGCACCGGCTATTCCAGCCTGTCGGCGCTGAAGTCCTTCCCGATCTCGACGCTGAAGATCGACAAGTCGTTTGTGCGCGATCTGGGCCGCAATAGCGGCGACGAAGCGATTGCCAGCTCCATCATCGGGCTGGCGCATCGCCTCAAGCTGCGGGTGATTGCGGAAGGCGTGGAAACCGAACAGCAGCGCGCCTTCCTGCGCGAAAATGGCTGCGACGAGATGCAGGGCTATTTGTTCAGCCGTCCATTGTCGCCTGAAAAACTGGCGCAGCTGTTGGCCGCGCCAGCCATCCGGGCCGCTTAGCAGGCCTGGGGCCAGTACATAGGAATCAGCGTGATTATTGCTATATCTGCTTGATCACGTACACGCAACGCCGGGCACCCTCCAGCATGTGCTCCACCCGGCCGACCGAGCAGTCCGGCCCCAGCACGCGCTGGAACAAGTCCAGCTCCGAGCGGCAGAACTTCTGGCATTGTCTGGCGGCGGCGCAGATCGGACAGTGGTTTTCCACCAGCAGCAGGCTGCCATCGGACTGGGTTGCAATCTCCGCCATATAGCCTTCGGCGCTGCGCGCCTGCACCAGCGCCTGTACCCGTTCGGGCAGGGTGCGGCTGGTGGCCAGATGCCGGCGGTACTCGCTTTCGCTGGCGGCTTCGCGCGAGGCGATCAGCTTTTCCAGGCCGGCGTCGCCGAACAGGCTGCGCACCTGGTCGATCAATTGCACCGTCAGCTCGGCGTGGCGGTCGGGGAAGCGCGCGTGGCCGGCTTCGGTCAGCAGCCAGCGGCGTGACGGGCGGCCGGGCTTGTCGGCCACGTCTTCGTAAGTCAGCATGCCTTTTTCCTGCCATGCCTCCAGCTGCTTGCGCGCGCCCATCGAAGTCAGATTGAGCAGCGCTGCCAGTTGCTGTGCGGTCTGCGGGCCGCGCGTCTTGATCAGAAACAGCGTCTGTTCGGCGGTGTTCATGGCAGCGCGCCTTCCACCGGGGCGTGCATGCTGCGGTGCCAGCCTTGCATGCGCCAGGCTGACCAGGCGGTCAGCGCGGCGCCCAGCAGCAGGATCAGACGGGTGTCGATCAGCGTCAGCACCGCGCCGGCCAGCGCCATGATGATATTCGCCAGGCAGAACGTGGTGGAAATCAGTCCCATCACCGCGCCCTGGCCGTGGGCGCCGCCAAAACGTTCGGCGCAGTAATTGGGCACGATGGCGTTGTAGAAAGAATGCGGAATGCCGTACAGGATGATGCACAGAATGCCGATGCTGGCGTTGCTGGCCGCCAGCGCGGCGATGATGGCGGCCACGGCAAAGGCGTACAGCCGGGCGCGCAGCAGCGGTTCGCCCTGGAACGGCCGTCCGGCGACGATGGTGGTGGCGGTCATCACCGCGCACATGGCGGCGGTGGTCCAGGCAATGCCTTGGGCGCTGTAGCCGGGCACCTCCACCAGCCACAGCGGATAAAACTCGTAGAAGCCGGTCACGCCGCAGGTGTAGGCGAGGGTGATGATGAACAGGCTGCGCAGGTCCGGTTCGCGCAGCAGATTCAGCGCATGGCGGTCGCGCGCCACCTGCCACCAGGAGGTGGTGGCGCCGGATGGCGCTTCCGGCGGCAGCGTAATGGCGACCAGCACCGCCACCAGCAGCAGCGCGGCGACCGCGACCCAGAACGGCGTAGTGACGCCGAACTGCAGCGTGGCGCCGGCCAGTAGCGGACCGGCCAGCCAGCCCATGTAAAACGCGCCGTTCAGCCACGACAGCGCTTTGCGGCGCAGATCGCCGTCGAGCTTATCGGCCAGCAGTGCGCGCGCCACCGAGCCGCTGCCTTCCAGCAAACCGGTGGCGAAGCGGGCGACAATAAACAGCGGATAGGATTCGATCAGCAGCGCGGCGGCGGTGACAGCGTGGCCGATGGCTGCGCCAACCGAAGTAATCAGCAGCACCGGGCGGCGGCCGTAGCGGTCCGACATTGGCCCAAGCAGTGCCGAGCCGATCAGCAAGCCAATCGGATTAATCGTCAGCGCCAGGCCGAACAGCAGCTTGGGCGGCAGCCCGAGGAAAGTATTCAGGCCATTGCTGCTGCCATCGGCAAACAGCGGCGGCAGAATCGGATACGGCAGCGCCGCACCGATAGTCGAAAGCAAAGCCAGCAGGCAAGCGGAGAAAATAAGCAGTGGAGTCTTCATGCGCTCCACTGTAGCGCCACCTCATCAATAAGTAAACGAAAAAGTTTACAAATAAGACCGGGACTTAACGGCGGCCGAGGGCACGTTCGATTTTTTGGTCGGTTTTGTACTGGCTCAGGGAGTAGACGGCCCAGATCGCTGCTGGCAGCCAGCCGATCAGCGTGATTTGCAGGATCAGGCAGAGGATGCCGGCAAACGGGCGGCCGATGGTGAAGAAGGTCAGCCACGGCAGTATCAGGGCGATAATCAAACGCATAAGGCGAATCCGGTGAAGTTGTTGGACTGCACACAATATCACGTATGATGGCGTTCATTTGTACGGATTGCTACTCTATGAAAGACTGGTTTGCCGGCGAGCGCGGCGCGTATTTTTTTCTGTTGCTGGGCATCGGCCTGATCGGGCTGTTTGCTGTGCTGGAGTACCGCTTTCCACAAGCCGCTCAACTGGAGACAGCGCGCGGCCGCGTGCTCTGGCAGCAGGAGACGCGCGGTGCGCTGTATTTCCGGCTGGCCGACCAGCAGCAGTTTGTGTTGCACGCCAAGGGCGATGCCAGCGGCCGCCAGCGTCAGACGCTACGTGATGCGGCCATGTATCCGGTCAGCGTCCGGTTTTTGCGCCAGCAGAAAACAGGTATCGGCTTTGCGCCTGGCGAGTTTTATACGGTGTATGGCGTGGCGGTTGGCGGCAAGGAGGTGGCGACGCTCGACGCGGTGCGCAGCGATTACCGGCGCGATAATCTGACCGCACTGCTGATGGGCGTCGCCGCCGCCATCGCCGGTGCCTGGCGCGTACGCTCGCTCAGTCCTGGTTCACGTCGCGCTGGCGGCGGAAGGCCAGCCAGCCGGCGATCACGGTAAAGCTGGCGACGATCACCACCACCACCATAAAGCCATGCGGCGAATCCGCGAGCGGTATCCCGCCCACATTCATGCCCATCAGGCCGGCGATGATATTGATCGGCAGCGCCAGGACGGTCACCACGGTCAGCACGAACAGGCTGCGGTTGGTGGCCTCGCTGGCCAGCGCCGCAATCTCCTCCTGTATCAGTTTGATACGCTCCTGCAGCGACGCCATATCCGCCAGCACCATCGAGAATTCCTCGGTCGACTGGCGCAGCTCCTGCGTGTCGATATCGGCCATCCACGCCGGCGGCTTTTGCAGCAGGCGGAACAGCGCGGCCGGCTCCGGCGCCAGCAGCCGCTGCAAGCGCACCAGCACCCGCCGCAAGGCGCCCAGGCTGGCGCGCTTGGTGGTCAGCTTGCCGGCCAGCAGATTGTCTTCGATGCGGTCGACGGTGCTGATGGCGTCGCGGACGATCTTGATCAGCGCATCGGCCTGGTCGCGCAGCAGGTGGATCAGCAGTTCCACCGACGAGCGTATCGGTTCGCCATTACGCACCGCGTTGCGCAGGCTGTCCACCGCGCGCAAGGGCTTGCGGCGCGCGCTGATGGCGATCTGCCGGTCGACGCTGAGCCACAGCGTGGAGATGTCGGACGGTTCGTAGCTGAAGTCGTGCACCACGTCGTTGACCACGGCGATCAGCGTGTTGTCGGCCAGCTCGATGCGCGTCGAGCGCGGGCCTTCGTGCAGGCTTTCGTAGAACTCTTCCGGCAGCGCGGTGTGCTCGTGCAGCCATTTCTCGCTGGCGGTATTGGCCAGGTTGAAGTGCAGCCAGATGAATTCCTGCGGATGCTGCTCGCGTTCATTCAGCCATCGGCAGGCGGCGACGGTGTCCAGCGGCAGTCCCTTGCCGTCGGCGGCGCGGCCGAACAGATAGCCGCACACCAGCCCCGATTGATCGGAACCGTAGGAAGGGGAGGTCGCCTGCATGCGCGCTTAAACCAGCAGGGCGGCGCTCATATCGGCCGCGTCGCGTTTGGCTTCTTCCAGCATGGCGGCCAGTTTGGACTCGTCGATGAACAAGTCGATGGCGGAATCGGAATGCGGCGGCAGGTCGCGCTGCGGTTCCTGCAGCGGCGACTTGACGGGTGTCAGGTGATTGGCCAGCAGCAGCGTGTCCAGCAGCGTGTCCGGCGGGATCGACATAAAGCTGTCGCGCAGGCCTTCGATGGCGTCCGCCACCGGCTCGGGGATGCACAGCTTGCGCATCACTTCGCGGGTGATGATTTCTTCGCTGGCCGAGTGCCAGTTTTCCGGATCTTCTTCCAGCAGGCCAGGGAATTCGTCGGCGCGCGACAGCAGGTAGAAACCGCCCACTTCGTGCACGATGCCGGCGAACAGCGCGGTGTCTTCATTGATGCCGGTGACCTGGCGCGCGATCAGGCGGCCCAGCGCGGCCACCGCTATCGTGTGGTCCCACAGCTTTTCGGCCTTGTTGCGGACTTCGGGATCGGTGATCTTGCTGCCGAACTGGCGTACCACCATGGCGGCCGCCAGCGCGAACAGGTTCTGGTAGCCGATGCGCATGATGGCGCCGCGCACATTGGTGACGACCGGCGCGCCGGCGCGGTTGAACATGGCCGAATTGGCGATGGCCACGGTTTTTGCGGCCAGCAGCGGTTCAGCCAGGACCAGGCTTATCGCGGTGTCGATCGGGCAGTCGGGATCATCCAGCGCCAGTTGCACGCGCAGCGCCGCATTGACGCTGGTAGGAAAGATGAGTTCGCCACGTATGGCCAGGGCCGCGATATGGCCAAATGCTTCAAGTTTGTTCATGGTCAAAATTATACGCAGGCTTGGCCCCAATCTCAACGCTGAACATGGCGTTGTTGGCGGCAAGCGCGCAGATAGCGGCGGCAATGCGACAGTCGCGACACGCTAGTGTCATGCGGCTGTCACATTGCGCTGATGGGAGGGGGCTTAGGCGTTGACCAGTTGCGGCGCCCGCACGCTGGCGCCGGCGCCGTAACGGCTGACTGAGAGGTCGTCGGCGCGGATCGCCGGGCGGCGTGCCGAGATCAGATCCGACAGCAGTTGCGCCGAGCCGCAGGACATGGTCCAGCCCAGCGTGCCGTGGCCGGTGTTGATGTACAGGTTGCGCAGGCCGGTGCGGCCGACGATCGGCGTGCCGTCCGGCGTCATCGGACGCAGGCCGGTCCAGAAGCTGGCTTCGGCGGTGTTGCCGGCGCCGGGGAACAGGTCGTTGACCACCATCTCCAGCGTCTCGCGGCGGCGCGGGTTGAGGCGGGTGTCGAAGCCGGCGATTTCCGCCATGCCGCCGACGCGGATGCGGTCGTCGAAGCGGGTGACGGCGATTTTGTAGGTTTCGTCGAGGATGGTCGACACCGGCGCGGCGGCCGCGTTGACGATCGGGACGGTGATCGAATAGCCCTTCAGCGGGTAGACCGGGATCTTGACCAGGTCTTTCAGCAGCGCGGTCGAGTAGGAGCCCATGGCCACCACATAGGATTCGCCGGTGACCAGTTCATCGCCGCATTTGACGCCCTTGATGGCGTCGCCTTCGGTCAACAGGCCGGTGATGTCGACGCCGTAGCGGAATTTGACGCCCAGTTCCTCAGCCATCGCGGTCAGGCGGGTGGTGAACAGCTGGCAGTCGCCGGTTTCATCGTTGGGCAGGCGCAGGCCGCCGACCAGCTTGTTGCGGGCCAGGCCGGGCTCGGCACTAACCAATTGGTCGCGGCCCAGCAGTTCGTAAGGAACGCCGGTCTCTTCCAGCACCGCGATATCCTTGGCGGCGGCGTCCATCTGCTCCTGGGTGCGGAACAGCTGGGTCGTGCCTTGCTGGCGGCCTTCGTAGCGGATGCCGGTCGAGGCGCGCAGGGCTTTGAAGCAGTCGCGGCTGTATTCGGCCAGGCGCACCATGCGTTCCTTGTTGATGGCGTAGCGTTCGGCATTGCAGTTTTGCAGCATCTGCCACATCCATTGCAGTTGGAACATGGTGCCGTCCGGCGTGATGGATAGGGGGGCGTGGCGCTGCAACATCCACTTCATCGCTTTCAGCGGGATGCCGGGCGCGGCCCAGGGGGAGGCGTAGCCGGGGGAGATCTGGCCGGCGTTGGCAAAGCTGGTTTCGAGGGCGGGGCCGGGCTGGCGGTCGAGCACGGTCACGTCATGGCCAGCCTTGGCCAGATAGTAGGCGCTGGTAACGCCGATCACACCACTGCCCAAAATAACTACGCGCATATTGCCCCCGATTATTTTACTTCGATATATTCAGCTATGGTATTCTCGTTTTTATAGTGTTTGTTACTGTATATCTTGAATAAAACAGTGGATTTTCATGCGAATTCAGAAAGAATCGGTCCGTGGACTGGACAAGCTGGACAGAAAGATATTGCAGATCCTGCAGGAGGATGGGCGGATCTCGATGAAGGACCTGGGCGAGCAGGTCGGCCTGTCGACCACGCCGACGATTGAGCGGGTCAAGCGCATGGAGCGCGATGGCGTGATCACCGGCTATCACGCGCGGATTGATCCGCCGTCGCTGGGCGCCAAGCTGCTGGTGTTTGTCGAGATTACGCTGAATCAGAAATCCGGGCCGGCCTTCGAGCAGTTCCGGCGCGAGGTGCTGCGGATACCGGAGGTGCAGGAGTGCCATCTGGTGTCGGGGGATTTCGATTATCTGATCAAAGCGCGGATACACGAGATGGCGGAGTACCGCAAGCTGCTGGGTGAGATGCTGCTCAGCCTGCCAGGCGCGGCGCAGTCGAAAAGCTATGTGGTGATGGAGGAAATCAAGGAGACGCTGATCTTGTCGACAGAGGTGGTGCAGGGCTGATCTCGATCTTGATCTTGATCCATCGGCTCGGTGATCGCGCTGATTCGCTATCTGCCCCACTGAGCCGGCTTCAGTTACAATGCCATAATGGCATTACAAACAACTGGAGCAGGCGTGAATAGTCCGTCATCGCAGCTCGCCGTCCGCTCGCTGGACGAGCACTTGTCATCTGATCAGAGTTTCAGCTCCGCCTATGCGCGCGTGGTGGGCGCTATCGCCGGCAGCGAGGGCAATCTGACGCTGGCCCAATTTGCGGCCGTCACCGACATCGCCGGCGACGGCCAGTCATCCGCCGTGTTCACCGCGCTGGTGCTGAACGCCATCGAGTCCGGCGTCGAAGTCGACTGGGCGTTGAGCGCGCTCAGCCGTAGCTGCGCCGGCATCGACCAGGCGGCGCGCGAACAGGCGCTGCACATGGTGGTGCCGCTGCTGGCGCTGCACGGCGCCGACGCGCGCGCGCTGGGCCAGCGCCTGGCCAAGACCCTGTCGGTACGCCTGTTGCCCGACGACCTCAACCGCTTGCCTCAAGCCGAGGAGCGCGGCATTCTTGCCAACCTGGGCGAACAGGCACGGCGCCTGGTGCGCGGCCGTTCGCTGGCCGACGCAGTGGCGGATTTCGGCCGCACCGCCGGCCAGCCGGCGCTGGTCGACCACGCGCGTAATTTCCAATCCGGTGATATCGACCAGAGCGCGCTGCGCGAGCTGGTGGTCAGTACGACCGCCGTCATCACCCAGGACATCAATACCTATCTTGAACAGGCACGCATGCTATCGCTGGGCGAAGCCGCCGCCAGCGCGCTGGTCAGCGCCGCCAATGACCTGCAGAGCCAGGTGACGCAGCGACTGGTGCTGGTCGAGCAGCGCATCGCCTATGAGCGCCGGCTGCTGAACGAAGAAATCGACGACGCTGTGCACGACGCCGGCAACGCCATCGAGCTGGCGATGAGCGACCGCCTCAACACCGACAAATGGAAAGACGACGACGTGTGGGCCAGCATCGGCCGCAACCAGTTCGGGCAAGAGATGGAACGGCGGCTGGACCGCATCGTGCGCCGCAAGGAGCAGGCTCTGCACTTGCTGCAAGAGGATTTGCGCCTGTTCCAGTCCGGCATGCGGCTGGGGCAGGCGACGGTATTCCAGCGTCAGCACCATGCTGCGCTGGCCAAGCTGATGCCGCGCCTGCGGGTCGGCACGCGCATCGTCAACAAGCTGGATGCGGCGGCGAATATGACCCTGGTCAGCGGCGCAGCCGTCGCGGCCAGCACCGGCACCGCAGCTTACCTGATCGGCGCGGCGGTGGTGCTGCCGGTGGTGGCGCCCGCAGCGCCGTTTGTCGGCGGCGCGGTGCTGCTGGCGGGCGCGTTCAAATGGTTCACCGATGGCGGCAAGCGCAAACGCATGGAAATCCGCGACAAGCGGCTGACGTTTGAAGAAGAATTGCGCAAGCAGCTGCTGGAGGCGGAGCAGGCATTCAACGCGCAGCTGGACCAGGTGGCGGAAGGCTTCCGCGACTCGGCCCTGCAGGTGCTGACGCCGATCGTGCTGGAGGCCGAAGCGGCCGGCCGCGTGCCCGGCATGCGCCAGCGCATCGCCGACCGCGTCATCACCCAGGCGCAGGCGGCGATCCGCCAGTTGGACGCCGAATTGCAGTAAATCCGGGGTCAGAGGTTGCGGGTGATGATGGCGTCGGCGGCGGTGGCCGCTTGTTGCAGCGGTTGGGTCAGCGCCTGGGTGGTGTAGACCGGCGTTTGCGGCATCGCCGTGCCGAGGACCGGACCATCGGTGTGGCTGATGTCAACCGATACGGTGGTCGACAGGCCAATGCGCAGCGGGTGCGTTTTCAGTTCTTTGGGATCAAGCGCGATGCGTACCGGCAGGCGCTGCACGACTTTGATCCAGTTGCCGCTGGCATTTTGCGCGGGCAGCAGGGAGAAGGCGCTGCCGGTGCCTGCGGACAGGCCGACTACGCGGCCGTGGAATTCCACCTTGTTGCCATACATGTCGGCTTCCACCTTGGCCGGCTGGCCGACGCGGATATTTTTCAGCTCCGATTCCTTGAAGTTGGCGTCCACCCACAACTGGTCCAGCGGCACGATCGCCATCAGCGAGGTGCCCGGCGTTGCGCGCGCGCCGATCTGCACGCTGCGCTTGGCCACATAGCCCGATACCGGCGCCAGGATGGTGTTGCGGCGCGCCGCCAGCCAGGCCTGCACATAGTCCGCCTTGGCCGCCTGCACCGCCGGATGCTGCGCCACGCTGACGCCGCTGACGCCAGCCTTGGCGGCCTGTTCCTGCTTGACCGCGACCGTAATCGCGGCGCGCGCATCCGCCACCGCCTGGCGCGCGTGCTCGACTTCCTCGCCGGAGACGGTGTGGTCGGCCGCCAGCGGCATGCGGCGCGCCAGGTCGGCTTCGGCATTCTTCAATTGCAGCTTGCGCTGTGCGATGGCGGCATCGTATTGCGCCACGTCGGCATAGCGCTGGCGTTGCTGGCGCACGGCTTCGCCCAGTCTGGCGTCGGCCTGCTGCAAGGCGATGTCGGCGTCGGCTGCATCCAGCTGGATCAGTGGCGCGCCAGCTTGCACCATCTGCGTTTCGTCGGCGCGGATTTCGGTGACGTTGCCGGTCACCTGCGACGACAGGTTGACCAGGTTGCCGCCGACGTAGGCGTTGTCGGTTTCCTGTACCTTGGACAGCACGATCTGGTAATAGGCCGCATACGCGATGCCGGCGGCGATGAAGGCGAGTGTGATCCCGGCCAGTATGGCCTTGCGTTTTTTGTCGTTGGCTTGCTTGGTGTCAGTGCTCATGATGTGGTCCTATTTGGATGCAGTCGCCAGCGGCGCTTGTTCGTGATAGCCGCCGCCCAGCGCGTTGCTCAGCGCGACTTCGGCCAGTAGTTGTAGCTGTTGCAGATAGAGGTCGGCGTCCTGCTGCTTGAGCAGCGCCAGGCGGGCGTTTAGCACGCTGCTTTTGCTGGCCAGGCCGCGATCCAGCCGCGCTTGCGCCGACGCCAGTTGCGCGCGCGCCGACGAAGTGGCTGCTGTTTGCTGGGTGATCTGCTGTTCGATGCCTTGCAGCTGCGCGCCGCTTTGTGCGACCTCGCGTACCGCTTCGGCGATGGTTCGGTTGTATTCGGCGATGCGTTCATTGCGGCTGGTGCGCGCACCGTCGAGTTCCGCTTCCAGGCGGCGGCTGTCGAACAGCGGCAGCGTCACCGTCGGGCCGATATAGGCGGTGCGGCTGGCCGCCTGCAGCAGTTTTTCGACCTTGATGGTGTCCAGGCCGATCGAGCCGGTCAAATTCACGTCCGGGTAGAAGGCGGCTTTGGCTGCGTCGATCTTGCTGAGCGATGCTTCCACCTTCCAGCGCGCGGCTTGCAGGTCTGGGCGGCGCGCCAGCAGTTCGATGCCAAGACGCGCGGGCAGGGCGTGCGGCGCCGGCGACAGTGCGGCCGGTTTCAGCTCGGCCAGCGCCTGGTTGTCGGCACCGGCCAGTGCGCGCAAGGCCTCGCGTTCGTGCTCGATGTCGGACTTGAGCTGCGCTTGCTGTTTGCGGATCAGGCTCAGGTCCGCTTCCGCCGCACGTTGTTCGTCGGCGTCGGCGAGGCCGTTGGCGATGCGCTTTGCCTTGTCCTGTACCAGCGCGGTTTGCGTTGCCGCCAGCTGCTTGGTGTTCGCCAGCCGGCTCCATGCGCCTTGCAGGCGGAAGTAGCTTTGTGCGATGGATGCGGCCAGTGCCTGCTCTGCTTCGGCGTATGCGGCGCGGCCGGCATTGAGCTCACCGACGGCGGCCGCTACCTGCGCGCGGTTCTTACCCCACCAGTCGAAGTTGTAGCGCAGGTCGAGGCGCAGCGTTTCGGTGGTGAACCAGGCGCCGCCTATCGGTTCCGGGAACAGGCCGGTGCCCGAGTAGCGCTGGCGGTTGGCATTCGCGTACAACGCGCTTTCCAGGCCCAGGTCGGCCAGGCTGCGCGACAGCGAGGAGCGTGCGGCGCCGATGTGCGCCGCCGCCACCTCCAGCGATGGGCCGCCGGCCAGGGCCTGCTGGATGATGGCGTTCAGCTGTTGGTCGTGGTAGGCGGTCCACCATTGCGCTTCCGGCCAGCCTTCGTGCGCCAGCCTGATGCTGGAGGAAAGTGCGGTATTGGCGATGTCGCGCTTGGGCAGCGCATGGCTGTCGGGCGGCGGCGTGGCGCAGCCAGCAAGTATCACAGCCAGCATCGGGGCCAGCGCCAGTGCGCGTGCTTGTGTCAGTGTTTTCATGTGCTTTTCTCTTTAATCCATCGCGGCGTGATCGACCGCCACCGGCGCGCTCTTGGCCGGCGGCCGGACCAGCACCAGCAGCGGTATCACGCACAGCGTCAAAATAAACATCAGCCAGAAATCGTCCACGTAGGCGATCATCGATGCCTGGCGCGTGATTTCGTTGTTCAGCGCGGCGGCGGCTTCGGGCGTGGCCAGGTTGTCCAGCAGCGCCGGATTGGTGGTGGTGATGTGCTCCGTCAGCGAGGCGTGCACGGTCTGCGTGTTCCGCACCAGCAGGGTTTGCACCAGCGCGATGCCGATCGAGCTGCCGATATTGCGGATCAGGCTATAGATGGCCGTGCCTTCGGCGCGCATTTCCGGCGACAGCGTGGCGAAGGTGGCGGCACTCAGCGGCACAAATACCAGCCCCAGTCCCAGGCCCTGTATCACGCCTGGCCAGACGATATCGCTTTGCGACAGCACCATGGTGTACTGTGTCATCTGCCATAGCGAGAAGGCAGTAATCAGGAAGCCTATCCCCAGCAGCAGCCGCAGATCGACCTTGCCGACCAGGCGGCCGACGAACATCATCGCAATCATGGTGCCGATGCCGCTGGGCGCCGTCACCAGGCCGGCGATCTTGGCCGGATAGCCCATCAGGCCTTGCAGCATGGTTGGCGTCAGTGCGCGCGTGGCAAACAGCACCACGCCCACCACGAAGATAAACAACAGGCCGCTGACGTAGTTGGCATTGCGCAGCAGCCGGTAATCGAAAAAGGACTTGCCGGCAGGGCGGGTGGCCGTGTGCGCGACAAAATAGGCAAAGCTCAGCGCCAGGATGGTGGCTTCGACCCAGGTTTCGGTAGCGTTGAACCAGTCATTCTGTTCGCCACGGTCGAGCAGCATTTGCAGCGCGCCGATGGCCAGGCTGAGCGTGGCGAAGCCAAAGGCGTCGAACTGCATCTTGCGTGGCGCTTCGGCTTTTTTGATATAGCGCCAGATGCCGTAGAAGGCCACCGCGCCGATCGGCACGTTGATGAAGAACACCCAGCGCCAGTCGTAGCTGTCGGTCAGCCAGCCGCCCAGCGTCGGGCCGAGGATGGGGCCGATCATCACGCCCATGCCCCACACGGCCATCGCCGAGCCATGCTTTTCGCGCGGATTGATGTCCAGCAGCGTCGCCTGCGACAGCGGCACCAGCGCGGCGCCGAAGATCCCTTGCAGCAGGCGGGCGATGACGATTTCCGTCAGCGAGCCGGCCAGGCCGCACAGCACCGAGGCAATGGTGAAGCCGGCCACCGAGGTGAGGAAGATGTTTTTCTGGCCGAAGCGGTCGCACAGCCAGCCGGTCAGCGGCGTGGCGATGGCGGCGGCCACGATGAAGGAGGTCAGCACCCAGGTGATCTGGTCCTGCGAAGCCGACAAGCTGCCCTGCATATGCGGCAGCGCGACGTTGGCGATGGTGCCGTCGAGCGCTTGAATCACGGTCGCCAGCATGATCGATACGGTGATCATGCGGCGATTCAGGCCGTCGTCCGTGGCGGCGGCTGGGACGGCGGTGCTCATGGCAGCGACTCGATATGGGCCTGGATCGATTCAAGGAACACGGTCACGCTGCGCAGCGTCTCGGCATCGGCGTTGCCCAGCAGTTCGCAACGGAAAGCTTCTGCCTCCTTCCATACGGACTGGTACACCTCCTGGCCGGACGGCGTCAGGCTGAGCAGCTTGACCCGGCGGTCGGTGGAGGACGGTGTGCGCATCATGTAGCCGGCTTTGACCAGCCGGTCGACGGTGGCGACCATGGTCGGATCTTCCACGCCGGCGCGCGCCGCCAGGCGGGTTTGCGATGGCGGCTCGGCTTCCTTGGCGGTGAGGGCGATGGCCATCCAGCTGGCCTGGCTCAGCCCCAGGTGCTTGAGGCGGCGGTCGATCGCCAGCCGCCAGGCGCGGGCGGTGCCGTGCAGGGCGGCCGAGAACCGTTCTTCTATAGAAGGCATATGATTTCAGTGCTAATGGTTAGATATCGAACGATTAGTTTAGCACAAGTAATATATGTTCGTCAGCGTACAGAAATTTCGCGGAGGATTTATTATGCTAAGAGGTGAGCAGTTTCGCTCGTGTCAAGAATAGAGACTCATCATGAAAGCCACGTTACTCGCCGCCAGCCTGCTGGCCCTGTCCGCATCTGCCTTTGCGTCGTCGAATGTTTCCATCAGCGTCGGCCAGCCCGGATTTTATGGCCGCATTGACATTGGCGACTATCCGGCGCCGCAACTGGTGTATCGCCAGCCGGTGATCATTGAGCGGCCAGTACGTTATGTCGAGAGCGCGCCGATTTATTTGCGCGTTCCGCCCGGCCACGCGAAGAACTGGCGCAAGCATTGCCACGCTTACCATGCGTGCGGCCAGCGCGTGTATTTTGTGCAGGACCGCTGGTACACCAATGAATATGTGCCGCGTTACCACCAGCGTCATGGCGGGCCGCGGCATGAGCCGCATCGCCAGGAACACCGCGATCATCGCGACCACCGTGATGACCGTCGAGATCATCACGGTCCAGGGCGTGGTCACGATAACGGCCGTGGGCCTGATCGCCACGACCGCCACGACCGCCACGACCGATAACCGGCGGCTGGCGCCGCCACAGGAGAAGCGTTTTGCAAAGTAAATTTGTTATTGTTGGCGGCGGAGCGGGCGGGCTGGAACTGGCCTGCAAGCTGGGCCGCAAATTCGGCCCGGAGGCCGTGATGCTGGTGGACAGCCGCCTGTTCCACATCTGGAAACCATCGCTGCATGAAGTGGCCGCCGGCACGCTGGACGTGCACCAGGAAGGCCTGTCCTATCAGATGCTGGCGCACGATAACCGCTTCACCTTTGTCTACGGCCCGATGCTGGCGCTGGACGCCGAACAGCGCACGCTGACTGTCGGCGCTATCGTTAGCGGCGAGGAGCACAAGGAAGAAATTCTGCCCGAGCGGCAGATCCGCTTCGACCAGCTGGTGATGGCGGTCGGCAGCACCTCCAATTATTTCGGTGTGCCCGGCGCGGCCGAGTACACCATTTCGCTGAACGCTACCGAGGACGCCGAGCGTTTCCGCCTGACGCTGCTCAAGCTGCTGACGCTGGCGGAACTGAAAAAGAGTGCGCAACCGGATGCTGGCGTGGATGTGGTCATCATCGGCGGCGGCGCTACTGGCGTCGAGCTTGCGGCCGAGTTGCGCGAAGCCAGCGGCGTCTACGCCACCTACGGTTTCCGCCAGCTGCACGCCGAGCGCGATGTGAGCATCACCTTGTTGGAAGGCGCGCCGCGCATTCTGGCGCCGCTGCCGGAGAAGGTATCCAGCGCCGCGCTCGACCTGCTGCGCCAGCGCGCCGTGACCGTCGTCACCAATACCAGGGTCACCGCCATTGATGGCGCCAGCGTGACAGCCGGCGATACTGTCTATCCGGCGCAGATCGTGGTCTGGGCGGCCGGGATCAAGGCGCCGGACTTCCTCAAAACGCTGGGGCTGCCGGTGACCAGGTCGGGCCAGCTGGATGTGGATGGCACGCTGGCAGTCAAAGGCTACGATTGTATTTACGCGCTGGGCGATTGCGCCGCCTGCATCGGCCCGGACGGCAAGTTGGTGCCGCCTCGCGCGCAAGCCGCGCACCAGATGGCCGACTATCTGCTGGAGACGTTGGTGCGAAAACAGAAGGGACAGCCGCCGCAATCCAAGCCTTATGTCTACCGCGACTACGGCTCGCTGGTGTCGTTCGGCCAGACCACCTCGGTCGGCAGTCTGATGGGATCGCTGAAAGGGCTAAGCTGGTTTGTTGACGGCTTTGTCGCGCGCATGATGTACGTCAGCCTGCACCTGATGCATCACAAGGCGGTGCTGGGCACGGTGCGCACCGGCGTGCTGGCGGTGGCGCGCTTCCTGATCAAGCGCACCACGCCGCTGGTCAAGCTGCACTAGGCGCGGCCTCGGGCTGGGGCTTGGGCAGTATCATGGTCAGCGTGACGCCGCCTTCGGCGCCGGCCGCCAGTGTCAGCGTGCCGCCCAGGTAGGCGGCGCGCTCGCGCGCCATGCGCAGGCCGAATTTGCCGGCCGACTGGCCAGCCGGGACCGGGCCGCTGAGGCCGACGCCGTTGTCCTTGACCGTCAACATGACTTCATCTTCGTTGTCATCGACGATCACGTCCACCGTGCTGGCCTGGGCATGCTGGATGATGTTGCGCAGCGCTTCTTCCAGCGTGTGCAGCAGCACGATGCCGTGGCTGCGCGGGCAATCCAGTTCTTCTTCGGGCAGGCTGCAACGGGCGGTGATGCCGCGCTGTTCGCCGAATTGCGTCACCAGTTCATCCAGCGCGACGCGCGCGCCGAGGAATTCCAGCTTGTCGTTCCACAGTTTGAGCTGCATCTGGCGGTTGGTTTCAACGATCTGCCCCAGCAGTTTTTTCATGTGGCCAGCGCGGTCTTGCAGGGCAGGGTCGGGCGGCAATTTCTGCATCAGCAGGCCGAGGTGCATGGTCAGCGCCGTCAGCGACGAGCCCAGGCTGTCATGCAATTGGCGCGACAACGAGCGGCGCTCATTATCCCAGCAGGTGTGGACGTGGCCGAGCAGGTCGCTCAGGTCGGCGCTACGCAGGGCGTCCTGCTGCGGAGTGTGGTGTTCTTGCGGTGCCGGTGCGGACATAGATTTTCTCGATAAAGTCGGACGGACGACGGTCTGACCCGATCATACCCGAGCTTTGCAATCGCTGACGCACAAAAGCATGGCGTACCACAGCTGTTATTGCTTCACTGGCAGCTGCGCGCAATTGTCGATCACTTCCATCAGTTGATCGATGTCAACTGGCTTGACCAGGTGGCGGTCGAAGCCGGCTTCCATCACGCGCCGCAGGTCCTCGGCCAGGCCGTAGCCGGTGAGGGCGATCAGCTTGATCTCGCGCGTGGCGGGATCGGCGCGCAGGCGGCGCGCCACTTCATAGCCATCGATGCCGGGCAGGCCGATATCGACCAGCGCCAGGTCCGGCTGGAAGTCGAGCGCGGCGCTCAGTCCCAGCAGGCCGTCCGCGGCAGCGTTGACGTCGTAGCCGTAACCGCTCAGCATCATGGCCATCATTTCGCGGCCGTCGTCGTTGTCCTCGATCAGCAGCAGGCGCGGCTTGCCGTGCTGGCGCTGGCCGGCCGGCGCCGGCTGCGGCGCGGCCAGGTGCTCGACGCGCGGCAGGCGCAGCGTGAAGGTGCTGCCCCGATTGGGGCCGGAACTCTCCGCCTCGACGCTGCCGCCGTGCAGCTCGGCCAGGCGGCGCACCAGTGACAGGCCGATGCCGAGTCCACCCTGCGAGCGGTCCAGCGTGCTGCTGCCTTGCACGAATACGTCGAACACATGCGGCAGCAGCTCGGCCGGAATGCCGACCCCGTTATCACGCACGCTGAGTACTACGTCGTCGTTTTCGGTCCAGGTGCGCACATCGATGCGGCCGCCGGGCGGCGTGTATTTGAGCGCGTTATCCAGCAGGTTGCTAGTGATCTGTTCCAGCCGGGTGCTGTCGCCCTCGATCCAGCCGGAATCAAGGTCTTGCACCAGTTCGTAATCGGTGCTGCGGCCGGTGGCGCGGTAGGTTTCCATGGTTTGCCCGACCAGCGCCGACAAGTCCAGCGGCAGGCGGTTAAGCAGGATCTTGCCGGACATGGCGCGCGACAAATCCAGCAGGTCGTCGACGATGCGGCCCAGGTGCTGGCTCTGGCGCTGGATGATTTTCTTGGCGCGCTGCACGCCTTCCGCCGACACGCCGGGCAGGCCGATCAGCGACGCCGCGCTGCTGATGGCGCTGAGCGGATTGCGTAGCTCATGGCCGAGCATGGCGAGGAATTCATCCTTGGCGTGATTCTGCCGCTCCATCGATTTGCGTTCCTCGATTTCGCGGGTCAGGCGCTGGTTGGTGGCGGTCAGTTCGGTAGTGCGCTGGCTCAGCTGGCGCGCCTGCTTTTTCAGTTCCTCGTTCTTCATCGCCAGCGCCACGAAGACGGAAATCTTGGCGTACAGGACTTGCGGGATGACCGGCGTGAACAGGAAGTCCACCGCGCCGTGCTGGTAAGCCTTCAGCCGGTCCAGCTCGTCGGCCAGGAAGGCGGTAATGAAAATGATCGGAATATCGGCCGAACGGGCGCGGGCGTGGATGGCTTCGGCGGTTTCAAAGCCGTCCATGCCGGGCATGTTCACATCCAGCAGGATCACGGCAAAGTCGTGCATCAGCACCTGGCGCAAGGCGTCCTGCCCCGAGCGCGCCGCCAAGACCTCATAGGATTCCTGTTCCGCCCATAGCGCGAGCAAGCTGGTCAACGCGAACAGGCTGTTGGCGTCATCGTTGACGACCAGGATCTTGGGTTTGTCTAGTTTGGGCACGGGTTGTCTGCCGTAGGAGCGTCAATCGATGATAGCAAGAGGCAAAATAAATGTCAAAAAAGCATACTGAACCGGGCGCTACAGGGGGGGGCGCCGGACCTGCGTTCGCTTGCGCACAGACCGATGGCGGGGGCACTGGCACAGTGGGTGCGGACGTTCAACTGAAAGGAACTCATCATGAATATCGATACTGTTGTGGACAAGGAATATGTGGGGCACAGCTTCCGCTCGCTGGCTGATGCGCCAACCAGCGCCTTGCGCGGCCTGAGCGCCAAGGACGCCAAGGCGCTGGCCCAGGCTTTCGACGTGCACACGGTGCGCGATCTGGCCAACCTGGCCTTCGTCAAATGGGCGGTGGCGATCACCACTCTGGCTGAGCTGGAGCAGGAAACCCCTGCCGAGCAGGCCAAGGAAACGCTGCTGGACAACGCCGTGGAGATGACTTTCCCGGCCAGCGACCCGGTGTCGGTGAATGCCGGCATTACCCGCATTGAAGTACCTCCGGAAGTGGTGAGCGCGCATGACGATCATCAGCATGCCGCCAAGGTCGATGAATGCACCAAAAAAGGTTTGAAAGAAGAAGCTGCAACGCACTAAATAGTCCTGGACCGCTATCGGCACAGAAAGCGGGCTCAGGCCCGCTTTTTTTAGGCCAGCGTGGCCGACATGGTGTGCTGTTGGAGCGGCTGGTCGCGCATCGACTGCGCGGTGCAGCAGCGGTTCTTGCCGGAGCGTTTGGCTTCGTACAGGGCACCGTCGGCGGCGGCGATCAGGGCCGCCACTTCGGTGGCGTCGTCGGGGAAGATGCCGATGCCGATGCTGGTGGACAGCTTCAAGGTCAGGCCGTTGACATCATAGGCTTGCGATACCGCCTCGATCAGCTTGTTGGCGGGTTCCTGGGTATCGGCGATATTGGCGATGCTGCCCATGACAATGACAAACTCGTCGCCGCCGACGCGGGCCACGGTGTCTTCCTTGCGCGAACAGCCAACCAGGCGCTGCGCGACTTGCTTGAGAATTTCGTCGCCATAAGCATGGCCGTGGGTGTCGTTGATCGTCTTGAAGCCGTCCAGGTCGAGATACATGACGGCGGCCTTGTGCTGCTGGCGGGTGGCGTGCTGCAACACGGTGGCGATACGGTCTTCCAGCAGGCGGCGGTTCGGCAGGCCCGTCAGCGGATCGTGCAGCGCCAGCTCCTGCTGCTGGCGGCTGTATTGCGCCAGCTCGCGGTACAGCAGGCGCACTTCCAGCATATTATGGATGCGCTTGTGGACTTCCAGCAGGTCGAAGGGCTTGCTGATGAAGTCGCGCGCGCCAGCTTCCAGCGCGGCAATCTTGAAGCTGGGCTGAGCGGTCAGCGCCAGCACCGGCAGATAGCCGCCTTGCTCGATTTCCTTCAGGCCTTTCATGACCTGGAAACCGTTCAGGCCAGGCATTTGCAGATCGAGCAGGATCAGGTCATAGCTATGCTGGCGATGCAGCGGGCAAACTTGCTCCGGCAGCATGGTGGAAGAGACATCTGTATAGCCGGCCTCGCGCAAGATCTCCAACATCAGATCGACGTTGTCTGCACTGTCATCCACCACCAGAATTTTGGCGTTCAGGATATCGTCTCGGCTCGGCATGATGGTCTCAGTCTTTTTACTCTTAATAATAATTCGATAATAGCGCAAAGCACCGGTGGTGCGACGCACACAAAGGAAATAATTTCCGCATGGAAATTATTCTACGCCTTTTCCAGCAGTTTTGTAGTGTATCAAGAGTTTTTCAGATTGCTTGTAGGACATTGCCGCGTCTTAAAGTAGGAGTTGGAAAGTTGCTACATGGCAATTTAATCATGCTCATGAATATTGTGATACCGTTTTCAAGCATGCCGCTGCGAGGCGCCCATGGCGGCCACTTTGGCGATCAGTTCGTTAGGCTCGATGGGCTTGGCGATGTGCGCCAGGAAGCCGCTGGAAAGGGCCTTGATCCGGTCTTCCGAGCGGGCGAAGGCGGTCAGTGCGATAGCCGGCAGGTCGCCGCCGTGCGCCGGTCCGAGCGCGCGGATGCGGTCCAGCAAGCCGTAGCCGTCGACTTCCGGCATGCCCAGATCGCTGACCATCAGGTCGGGGCGCTCGTGTTGCAGTAAATTCAAGGCATCGGTAGCGGTTGCGGCGGTCAGCACATGGGCGTTGCAGTCGCTGAGGATGCGCTTGATCAGCTCGCGCGCGTCGTCTTCATCGTCCACCACCAGCACTTGCAAGCCGCTGAGATCATGCGCCGCAGCATGCGGGGCCGCAGCCGGCAGCGGTGCGGCCGCAGCCGGCTGCGGACTGTTCTGGCGTGGCAGGCGCAGCGTGAAGCAAGATCCCAGACCCTCGCCACCACTGTCGACGCTGATGGTGCCGCCATGCTGCTCGACCAGGTGCTTGACGATGGCCAGCCCCAGCCCCAGGCCGCCATGCTGGCGGGTGGTGGTGGCGTCGGCCTGGCGGAAACGTTCGAACACATGGCTGAGGAAATCCGGCGCGATGCCGATGCCGCTGTCGCGTACGCTGATGGCGATGTCGTCGCGGTCGCGCCGCACGCCCACTGTGACCGTGCCGCCATGCGGCGTAAATTTCAGCGCATTGCTGAGCAGGTTCCACAGGATTTGCTGCAAGCGCTGGGCGTCGCCGGCGATCATGCCGGGGGTGGCGGCGAAATCCTTGTCGATGCGGATTTGCTTGGCCTCGGCGGCTGCGCGTACCGACTCGATGGCGGCGGCGGCGATGGCGGCTGGCGCCAGCGCTTGCATGTCCAGCCGCACCCGGCCGGAGGTAATGTTGCTCATGTCCAGCAGGTCTTCAATCAGCTGCGACTGCGTGCGGGCGTTGCGTTCGATGGTTTGCAGGCCGCGGTGCAGGTCGGCCTCGCCGCGGTTGCCCCGGCGCAGCACCTGGGCCCAGCCGAGTATCGCCGTCAGCGGCGTGCGCAGTTCGTGTGACAGCGTGGACAGGAATTCGTCTTTCAGCTGGCTGGTGTGCTCGGCTTCGGCGCGCGCCTGGCGTTCCGAGTCCAGCAGCACCTTGCGTTCTTCCGCCGCCTGCTGCGACGCCTGGTATAGCCGCGCATTGTCTATCGCCACGGCGGCCTGGGCGGCGATCCCGCCGATGATGCGTTCGGTGCGCTCATCGAAGATGCCGGGTTCGGGGTGGCCGAACATCAGGCAGCCGATCACTTCGCCATTGCCCAGCGCCACCGGCACCGCCAGATAGCTGCGCACTGCGGTGTCGCCGCCCAGCTCCTGCTGCAAGTCGTCGGCGCGCTGCGGCGTGGCCGGACTGGCGCCGGTACTGAACAGGGCGCTGGCGCGCGGCCCGGCGAATTGCACAAACGCCTCGGCGGTGCCGCTCGACACCGTGTGGCGCACGCCGGCGACGCTGCTGTCATGATAGAAGAACGCACCATAGCGGGCGCCGCTGATGCTAGTGGCGGCATCACTGACTTCCTGTAGCAGCGGTCCAAGGTCGCGTTGCGAGGCCAGCATGGTGCCGGTGCGGTTGAGCAATTCGAGGACGGCGGTTTCCTCGCGCAGCGCTTCTTGCACGCGCTTGACCTGGTCAACATCGGTACTGGTGCCGAACCAGCGCACCACGTTGCCGTAGGTGTCGCGTACCGGGTTGGCGCGCATCAGGAACCAGCGGAATTCGCCGCTGGCGCTGCGGATGGGTACTTCGAGTTCAAAAGGGGTACCGCCGGCGCGCGATTGGGTCCAATGGGTGAGCAGCGCATCCACGCATTCCGGCGCATAGGCCTGGCGCCAGCCGTCGCCGGCCATTTGTTCGGGCGTAGTGCCGGTGTAATCGTACCAGCGCTCGTTATACCAGGTCATCGTGCCGTCCTGCTCGGCGATCCAGGCAAGTTGCGGCATGGAGTTGGCGAGCGCACGCAATTCCAGCTGGCTTTGACGCAAGGCCTCTCGGGCGCGCAGCAACTCGTCGTGCGCATCCGGCGCGCGCGGCGCGGTGGCGAGAGGATCGTTAGGAGCTATCATGAGGCGATTTTAGCGCCAACCCCAGCCCCGGCTCCGCACGTTTGGCCGCCGATTTTCGCCCAGTGTTAGCTGCCTCGCACTTGCGCTGCTATTTGTTCCAGCATGGCTTGGAGCTGCTCGATATCGTAGGGTTTTTGCAACGATTGCGAGGGGAATTCCAGATGCCGGGTTAGCTCGTCGCCATAGCCGGAGGCAAACAGCAGCGCCAGCTGCGGCGCCTGCTTGCGTGCATGCCGCGCCAGATCGACCCCGGACATGCCGGGCAGGCTGACGTCGGTGAACAGCACTTCAAACGCGTGCTGCGCCAGCAGTGGCAGCGCTTCTTCGCCGCTGGCGACCGATTCGACCTCATGGCCCAGCGCGCGCAGCGTTTCGCAGACCAGGTAGCGGGCGTCGGCGTTATCTTCTACCACCAGCATGCGCAGCGGGGTGTCGCTGTCGGGCAGGGCGGCGGGGCGCGCCATCGCCAGCGTGCACAGGATGCCGGCCACGCTAGCGCCGCCCGCGTCCGGTATTGGGGTGTAATACAGGTCCAGCCGCTGCTGTTCGATGCTGCCGTCGCGCCACAGTGGCAGGCTGACGCCGCGATAGCTGACGCTGCGGCCCTCGCGTGCTGGCGCCAGGGCGGCGCTGTTCCAGCTCCAGGCCGCCGGCTGCATCGACGGCACTTTGCCGCCAGGTGCGCGCAGGCTGGGCAGGCCGGCCAGTGCGGCGTAGGCTTCGTTATAGACCATGATTTGCTCAGGCCCCCACATCAGCAGCATGGCTTGCGGGGAATTGAGCAGGATGTCGACGGTCAGGCGCAGACTGGCGGGCCAACTGGCGGAGTCGCCCAGCGCGGTAGTGGACCAATCGGGAATAGACGGTATGACGGCGGCAGGGGAATTCATTCGTGGCGCGTGATCTCTATGTTATCTGTCTTATGAAAAGGCAAAGCTGAGTGCATCGTACACGGTAAAAAAAAAGCCCGCTACAAGAGAGCGGGCTAAATCTATTTCCTTGGAGGAGAATAGAGGAGACAACTGCATAATGCTGCAATGCGCAAATGAATGCAAATTTAGATTGGTAATGTGCGTAATAACTAGCATGAATAAAGGAGGTAATATGGTCAATACGATCAGGCACCGCCGGGTGAACATCGTCGTGCTGGAGCGGGACGAACAGATTGCCGCGCACTGCGGCGAAGGCGATATCGCCATACTGTCGAATGACGAAGGCTGGTGGATCAAGTTTGTCGGCGCCGCCGGCCATATCGATTGCTACGGTGAACCGTATCCTTCCTATAATGAAGCGTTGTGGTCGGCCAAGGCGGCGGCCGAGTTTGGCACCTGATGTTTGGCGTCTGATAACAGAGTGCTGGACAAGCAAAGGGAGTGTCCCTATAATGCTGCTTCTTTCGAGCGGCATGCTGTTTGAAAGGCTTGCAGTAAAGCAGTTTGCAAAGTGATTGATTCGGTATTTCGTGTGCTGAGCCAATTTAAAGATAGAAAATGTCACACTTTGCAAAACGAAATTAATGCTTTATAATGCGAGCACGTTGCGGCTGTAGCTCAGCTGGATAGAGTACTTGGCTACGAACCAAGGGGTCGTGGGTTCGATTCCTGCCAGCCGCACCAGAATTATTGTGCTAGCACCGGAAGGTGCTGGTGCTAAAAAGTAACTGATGTTATGATGTTGTTTTTGCGGCTGTAGCTCAGCTGGATAGAGTACTTGGCTACGAACCAAGGGGTCGTGGGTTCGATTCCTGCCAGCCGCACCAGAATGATCGCATCAGCACCGGGAGGTGCTGGCGCAAAAGGTAGTAAAGTTTAGGTAGTAAAGTTTAGTTGTATCAGCGTTTTACGCGGCTGTAGCTCAGCTGGATAGAGTACTTGGCTACGAACCAAGGGGTCGTGGGTTCGATTCCTGCCAGCCGCACCATATTGTTAGTAGAAGGGCCTGAAAAGAAATTTTCAGGCCCTTTTGCTATCTGCTTTCGCTATGTGTTTTTTACGCGCACATTAAAGCTGGTTCCACGAGCAGCATCACCTGCGCGTGGATGAGGTGAATATCGTGTAAGCTGCGGGCTCTCCAACACGAAGGAACCCTATGAAACACCTGCTTTCCTCTTGCGCAATCGGACTGGCTGTTGCGGTGACCCTGGCTGGCTGCGACCGCGCCAAGGCGCCCGAAACGGCCGCCGCCCCGGCCGCCAGCGCTGATGCCGCCGCTCCAGTCGTCGCCGTGCAGCTGCAAAAAATCGACGCTGTGGCTGGCACCGGCAAGGAAGCCACGGCTGGCGTCACCGCTGTGGTCAATTACACCGGCTGGCTGTATGAGCCGAATGCGCCACAGCAGCATGGTCCGCAGTTCGACTCCTCGGTGGGCCGCGAGCCATTCAGTTTCCGCCTCGGCGCCGGCCAGGTCATTCCAGGCTGGGACGAGGGCGTGCAGGGCATGAAGGTTGGCGGCAAGCGCACGCTGATCGTGCCTGCCAATATGGGCTATGGCGAGCGTGGCGCAGGCCCGATTCCGCCTAACGCCACGCTGATCTTCGACGTCGAACTGCTGGACGTGAAGTAATCAGGCAACCACGTTGCGTGGCGCGCCCGCCGCCCACGCCTCGATGTTGTCGATCAGCTGATCCACCAGCGTCTGCATCGCTTGCGTGCTGGCCCATGCCGAGTGCGGGGTCAGGATGAAGTTGGGCAGACGCAGCTTGAGCAGCACATTGTCCGCCGGCGGCGGCTCCGTCACCAGCACATCAAAACCGGCACCGGCGATCAGGCCGCTGTTCAAGGCGTCCGCCAGCGCCACTTCATCGACCAGGCCGCCGCGCGCGGTGTTGATCAGCAGCGCGCTGCGCTTCATGCGTATCAATTCCTTGGCGCTGATCATATTCCGCGTTTGCTCGGTCAGCGGCAGGTGCAGGCTGATCACGTCCGAGGTCTCCAGCACTTCATCGAAATCCGCTACGCGCACGCCATCGGCCGCCGCATCCGGCAGTGGCGAGCGGTTGTGCACGATCACTTCCATGCCGAAGGCGCGCGCGATCTGTGCGGTGGCCTTGCCCAGCGCCCCGTAGCCGAACAAGCCTAGCCTGCTGCCCGCCAGGTCCGATACCGGATGGCCGAACAGGCAGAAACGCTCGGACTGCTCCCACAGCCCGGCCTCGATATCGGCGCGATACGCAACCAGCTGGCGGCGCAAGGCCAGGATCAGTGCGAAAGTGTGTTCCGGCAGCGTGTGCACCGCGTAGTTGCGGATATTGGTGACCACGATGCCGCGTTGCTGTGCCGCAGCGAGGTCGATGATGTTGGTGCCGGTGGCGGCCACCGCGATCAGTTTCAGGTCCGGCAACTGTGCCAGATCGTCGGCCGACAGCGGCACTTTGTTGGTGATGGCAATGGTCGCGCGCGCGTCGCGCAGGCGCTGCACGGCTTCGCCCGCGCGGGTGGCGTCGTACTCGGTCCACTCGTGGCCGAACGAGGGCTTGCGCACATTGGCGATCACGCTGTCGCGGTCGAGAAAGACGATGCGATGGATTTCAGTCATAAGGCAACCTCAAAAGATGGGGCACGCGGCGGCGCTTTCGGCAGGCGCATGCCAGGGTGGTTGGAAAACAGTTCGGCGACCCATTCGACAAACACGCGCACCTTGGCCGACAGGTGGCGGTTTTGCGGGTAGACCACGTGCACCGGCAGCGGATCGGTGATCCAGCCGTCGAGTATCAATTCGAAGCGGCCGTCCTTGATCATCGGCTCCATCATGAAGTTCGCCATCTGCACGATGCCCAGCCCGGCCAGTCCGGCCGCCGTATAAGCGTTGCTGTCGTTGAGCGCGATCGAGCCGGGCAGGGCGACCTGGACCCGTTCGCCGTCGCGGGTAAAGTCCCAGTCGAAGATTTTACCGGTGCGCGCGGAAAAATAATTCACGCAACGATGACGCAGCAGGTCGTTGGGATGCGCCGGCCGGCCGTAGCGCTCCAGGTAGGCCGGCGAGGCACAGGTGACAAAGTGCAGAATCCCGACCCGGCGCGCGATCAGGCTGGAGTCGCCCAGCGCGCCGCCGCGGATCGCGCAGTCCACGCCTTCCTCGACCAAATCGACCGGGCGGTCGCTGCAGCCCAGTTCCAGCTGGATGTCCGGATAGCGCTGGAAGAAATCCGGCAGCGCCGGCACGATCACGTCGCTGGCCAGCCCGGTGGGCGCATCCACCCGCAAACGCCCGGAGGGACTGAGGCGGGTGCGCGACAGCGATTCCTCGGCTTCGCGCACGTCCGACAGGATGCGCAGGCAGCGCTCATAATACGCCGCGCCGTCGGCGGTGACGCTGACATGGCGCGTGGTCCGGTGCAGCAGCTTGACTGCCAGCGAGGTTTCCAGCGACTGGATCAGCGTCGATACGGTGGCTTTAGGCAGTTTCATGTTTTCAGCCGCACGGGTGAAGCCGCCGGCGTCCACCACCTGTACAAACACTTCCATCGCTTGAAGTTTATTCATCTTTGGTCCTATTGTTCAAAATCCTGAACAATCAATTCGACTTTGCCTTATTTATCAGATTGTAGATCAAGTTTAAGATTGCTGTACTGCACAAAGCAAAAGAGGAAGAAAGGAGGACTTATCATGAAATATCGGGATGCAATTTTCGCAACGATAGCACTGGCGCTGACGTCGGTTGCACTGGCAGGCGTGGTCTATACCGACGCCTATTCTCACGCCGCGAAGGCGGAAGTCAGCGGAGTACGCGCACTGACGCTGGTTGCTAGCGGCGATCCTGCCTGCGATCCTGCTAACATGTGGTCCTCCAACGAATCGGGAACGGTGCAGCAATGAACAATCCAGTAGAGGCCCTGCCAGTTTTATCGGACCAGCTCAAAATCCGCAGCCTGGAAGTCAAGGGCGCGGAAGGTCCACTGGCGGCCCGCCTCTATACCAGCGGCGATGCCGGCGCCAAGCGCGACATGCTGCTGGTCTTCTTCCACGCTGGCGGTTTTGTCGGCGGTGACCTGGAAGATGCGGATATGTTCTTGCGTCACCTGGCCGACGATAGCCAGCACGTCGCGGTACTCGCCTCGGCGTACACGCTGGCCACCGAAAAGCCATTCCCGGCGGCGGTGGAAGATGCACACGCGGTACTGGTCTGGGCCAAGAAGAATAAGGCCAAGCTGGGCTGGAGCGGCAAGCAGCTGCTGGTGGCAGGCATTGAGGCAGGCGCCAACCTGGCGGCCGTTTGCGCACTGATGTCGCGCGATCGCGGCGGTCCGGCACTGGCCGGCCAGGTACTGGTGATGCCGATGCTGGACCCAGGCCTGACGACCTGCTCGATGCGCGAAATGCAATGCGCCGAGCTGCTGGAAGTCGCCGATAAATGCGCCCAGGCGTATCGCGGCTACCTGCCTAACGCTGCCGACCGTACCCACCCGTATGCATCGCCGTTGCAATCGAGCCGTTTGAAAAACCTGCCGCCAGCGCTGATCCTGTCGACCGAAGATGATCCGTTGCGCGACGAGGCGGAACAATACGGCGCCAAGCTGATTTCCTGCGGCGTCAAGACCACTGTCCGGCGTATGCAGCCGGCGCCTCTGCAAGATGAGGGGGCACGCAACGAATGCGCTTGCCGATGTCAAGCGCTGGGAGAAATTGCCAGCTTCATCGCTGGACTGGAACGGTCCGAGACACCGCCAGCCGCATAGGATTCCCCTATCCCTAAGTAGTACCTGAGTTACGTCCCCACTGGCTTGCCGGCGGGGCGCTAGTACCGTGTTTTCTCGATTTTCGTTGAGACCGCCCGGTGCCGCCTTTTCCATTAATTATTTTCATACAAAAAGGAATTAAGATGAAAACCATTAAATCAATGACTGCTGTAGCCCGGCCGCTGGCCGCCGCTATGGCACTGGCGGGCCTGGCCGCATTCACCCTTTCCGGTTGTGGCGAAGCGAATAGCAAAGCCGCTGAAGCACCGGCTGCGGGCGGTCCACCGGTATCGGCAGCTGCCGTGGTCGAGAAAACCATCACCGAGACGCAGGAGTTTTCGGGCCGCCTGGAAGCGATTGACCAGGTGCAGATCCGTCCACGTGTCAGCGGTTTCATCACCGCCATCAACTTCAAGCCTGGTTCGCAGGTGAAGAAGGGCGACGTGCTGTTCGTGATCGACCAGCGTCCATTCCAGGCTGAAGCCAGCCGCGCCGAAGCCGCCGCCCACTCGGCACGCGCCAAGGCTGACCTGGCCAAAGTCGAACTGACCCGCGCTGAAAAACTGCTGGCCGACAAAGCCATCGCCCAGCGCGAATACGACGCTTCTGCATCGGGCTACAAGCAGCTGGACGCCGACGCCCGCGCCGCGCAAGCACAGTATGAAACCGCGAAGCTGAACCTGAGCTACACCCAGGTGACCTCGCCAATCAACGGCCGCGTGTCGAAAGCGGAAATCACCCTGGGCAACCTGGTTGACCAGACCGCAGTGCTGACTTCGGTGGTGTCGCTGGACCAGATCTACGCCTCGTTCGACGGTGACGAAGACACCTATCTGCGTGTTGGCGCCGCCGCCCACCAGGGCAAGCCGGCCGTGGTGAAAATCGGCCTGGCCAATGAAACCGGCTTCCCGCACGAAGGCAAGCTGGAGTTCGTCGATAACCAGCTCGATCCACGCAGCGGTTCGGTGCGCATGCGCGCCATCCTGACCAATTCGGACGGCCTGCTGGTGCCAGGCCTGTTCGCCCGCGTTCAACTGGCTGGCAGCACCGGCGCCAAGTCGACGCTGCTGATCAACGAGCGTGCTGTCAATACTGACCAGAACCGCAAGTTCGTGTTCGTGGTCGGCAAGGACAACAAGGCCGAGTACCGTCCGGTCACGCTGGGCCAGCAGGTCGACGGCCTGCGCATCGTGCGTGATGGCCTGAAACCAGGCGAAAAAATCGTCGTCAACGGTCTGCAGCGCGTGAAACCGGGCGCACCGATCACGCCGAACATCGTGCCGATGGACGCCGATCCGCTGGCCGCTGAAATGAACGCCAAAAAAGACCAGAAAGTAGCCGCTGCCGATGGCAAAAAAACGGGCACTACCAAGGAATAATTAAAAATGAATATCTCTCGATTTTTTGTCGACAAGCCGATTTTTGCGGCGGTACTGTCGATTATCATCTTCGTTGCCGGCTTGATATCGATCTTCAAGCTGCCGATCTCGGAGTACCCGGACGTGGTGCCGCCATCGATTGTGGTGCGCGCGCAATATCCGGGCGCGAATCCGAAGATCATCGCCGAAACCGTGGCCGCGCCGCTTGAGGAACAGATCAACGGCGTCGAGAACATGCTGTATATGTCCTCGCAAAACACCTCGGACGGCGCGATGGCGCTGACCGTGACCTTCAAGATCGGCACCAACGTCGAGCAAGCAGAAACCCAGGTGCAGAACCGCGTACAACGCGCGCTGCCACGCCTGCCGGAAGAAGTGCGCCAGATCGGTGTGACGACCGTGAAGTCGTCGCCCAATCTGACCATGGTGGTCCACCTGAATTCGCCGAACGGCCGTTACGACGACCTGTATCTGCGTAACTACGCGGTGCTGAACGTCAAGGACCAGCTGGCGCGCCTGCCTGGTATGGGCGAGGTGCAGCTGTTTGGTTCCGGCGACTACGCCATGCGCGTCTGGCTCGATCCACAGAAAGTAGCGCAGCGCGGCCTGACCGCCGGCGACGTGGTGGACGCGGTCCGCGAGCAAAACGTGCAGGTTGCTGCCGGTGTGATCGGCCAGGGTCCAGCCGAAGGCGCGGACTTCCAGCTGACCGTGAATACCCAGGGCCGTCTGCAAACGCCTGAGGAATTCGGCAACATCATCCTGAAGACCAACGCCGATGGCGCGGTCACGCTGCTGAAGGATGTGGCGCGTCTGGAAATGGGCGGCAACTCGTATGCCCTGCGTTCGCTGCTGAATAATAAATCCGCAGTGGCTATCCCGATTTTTGAAGCGCCGAACGCCAATGCGCTGCAACTGTCGGCTGACGTGCGCGCCACCATGGCCCGCCTGTCGAAAGATTTCCCGGAAGGCGTCGAATACAGTGTTGTATACGACCCGACCCAATTCGTGCGCGAGTCGATCGACGCCGTGATCCACACCCTGGTCGAAGCGATCATTCTGGTGGCACTGGTGGTGATCATCTTCCTGCAAACCTGGCGTGCATCGCTGATTCCGCTGCTGGCCGTGCCAGTCTCGGTGGTGGGTACGTTTGCCGTGATGCTGGGCTTCGGCTTCTCGATCAACACCTTGTCGCTGTTTGGCCTGGTGCTGGCGATCGGTATCGTGGTCGATGATGCGATCGTGGTGGTGGAGAACGTTGAACGGAATATCGAAAACGGATTGTCGCCGCATGATGCGACCATCCAGGCGATGAAAGAGGTGAGTGGTCCGATTATCGCGATTGCACTGGTGCTGTGCGCGGTGTTCGTACCGATCGCTTTCGTCTCCGGTCTGTCCGGCCAGTTCTACAAACAGTTCGCCCTGACCATCGCGATTTCGACCGTGATCTCGGCATTCAGCTCGCTGACGCTGGCGCCTGCGCTGTCGGCCGTGCTGCTGAAACCACACGACGCCCCGAAAGATGCGCTGACCCGTGGCATGGACAAAGTGTTTGGCGGCTTCTTCCGCTGGTTCAACCGCTTCTTCAACCGTGCTTCGCATGGCTACGAAGGCGGCGTGAGAGGCGCGCTGAAACGCAAGGGCGGCTCGCTGATCGTCTACGCGCTGCTGGCTGCCGCTGCAGGCTTTATGTTCAAGGTCGTGCCGCCAGGCTTTGTGCCGCCGCAGGACAAGGGCTACCTGATCGGTTTCGCCCAGTTGCCTGATGCTGCATCGCTGGACCGTACCGATGCGGTGATCCGCAAGATGTCGGAGATCGCCACCGACATTCCAGGCGTCGCTAACTCGATCTCCTTCCCTGGCCTGTCGATCAACGGCTTCACCAATGCGCCTAACGCCGGTATCGTGTTCCTCGGCCTGAAACCATTCGATGAACGTAAATCGGGTGAGACGGCGGAAGCGATTGCTGCTGAGATGAACAAGCGCATGGGAGCAATCGAAGGCGCCTTCGTGCTGGTGCTGTCGCCACCTCCGGTGAGCGGCCTGGGTACGACCGGCGGCTTCAAGCTGATGATCGAAGACCGTGACAACCTTGGTTACGACGAGTTGTACAAAGCCGTGCAAGCGGTGCAGATGAAAGCCTGGCAGAATCCGAAGCTGGCTGGCGTGTTCTCCAGCTACCAGATCAATGTGCCGCAACTGTTTGCCGACATCGACCGCCAGAAAGCCAAGCAATTGGGCGTGCCGCTGAATACGATCTACCAGACCTTGCAGATCAATCTGGGCTCGCTGTATGTGAACGACTTCAACCAGTTCGGCCGTACCTATCAGGTGCGTGTCCAGGCTGACAAGCAGTTCCGTTCGCACGCTGAAGATATCGCCCAGCTGAAGGTCCGCAACAACAAGGGCGAGATGATTCCGCTGTCGTCGCTGATGCGCGTCAAGGATAGCTATGGCCCGGATCGCGTACAGCGCTACAACGCTTACGTGGCAGCCGAGATCAACGGCGGCGCCGCACCTGGCGTTTCGACCGGTGAGGCACAGGCTGAAATGACCAAGATCGTCAATGAAGTGCTGCCGAAAGGTATAGGCTACGAATGGACCGAACTGGTTTACCAGGACATCCTGTCGGGTAACACCATGATTTATGTGTTCCCGCTGTGCGTACTGCTGGTATTCCTGGTTCTGGCGGCGCAATACGAAAGCTGGACCCTGCCGCTGGCGGTGATCCTGATCGTGCCGATGTCGATCTTCTGCGCACTGGTGGGTGTGAAACTGACCCATGGCGATAACAACGTCTTCACCCAGATTGCACTGTTCGTGCTGGTGGGCCTGGCGTCGAAGAATGCGATTCTGATCGTGGAGTTTGCACGGGAGCTGGAGCACCATGGCCGCTCGATCGTCGAGGCCGCGCTGGAAGCTTGCCGTCTGCGTTTGCGTCCGATTCTGATGACCTCGATCGCATTCATCATGGGCGTGCTGCCGCTGGTGTTCTCGCATGGCGCTGGTTCGGAAATGCGTCATGCCATGGGTGTGGCGGTGTTTGCCGGCATGCTGGGCGTGACCTTCTTCGGCCTGTTCCTGACGCCGGTGTTCTACGTCCTGCTGCGTACCCTGGCGGTCAAGCTGGAGAAGAAAAAACCTGCCGCGGACGGCAATGCCGCCCCGGTAAAACTGGAAGGGACTCATTAATATGGCTACCTCGATGAACAAACTGCATATGATTGCCAAGGGCGTAGCGCCCATCCTGGCGGCCTTGCTGATGACCGCGTGCGCAGCACCGGAGTTCAAGCAACCGGCGATGGAAGTGCCGACCGCGTTCAAGGAATCGCAGCAGCCGGCGGCCACCAAAACCGCCGCCGATGGCAGCACCTGGAAGCAGGCGCAAGCCGCCGAAGCACAGCCGCGCGGCGAGTGGTGGCTGGCTTTTAACGACCCGGCGCTGAATGAGCTGGTCAACGAAGCCACCCGCGCCAACGCCAACCTGGCGGTGGCTGCGGCCCGCGTCAAGCAGGCGCGCGCCATTGCCGGCGTGGCGGAAGCGGACCGCATCCCGCAAGTTGGGGTGAATGCGGGCGCACAGCGCCTGCGCCAGTCGCCGGCGGAGCTGGGCCTGCCGGCCGGTACGCCGGTCGATCCAGGCAAGGCGTTCTCCGCCAACCTGACGGCGAGCTACGAGCTTGACCTGTTCGGCCGCGTATCGTCGAACGTGGCGGCGGCGCGTGGCGATGCCGCTTCGGTTGAAGCGAATTACCGCTCGGTGCTGCTGGCCATGCAGGCCGATGTGGCGCAGACTTACTTCCGTCTGCGCGCCACCGACGCCGAGCTGGAAACGCTGAACCGCACCGTGCAGACCCGCGAGGAAAACGTTAAAGTCAACCAGCGGCGTTTCGACCTGGGTGATATCGGCGAGTTCGATCTGTCGCGCGCCAAGACGGAACTGGCGACTGCCCGTGCCGAAGCCATTGGCCTGCAGCGTCAGCGCGTGACCACCGAGCACGCGCTGGCGGTCCTGCTGGGCAAGCCAGCGGCCAGCTACACGGCAGGTAACAGCCCGCTGCTGGATGGCACGCTGCTGCCGGTGATTCCAGCCGGTCTGCCATCGACGCTGCTGGAGCGCCGTCCTGACATCGCCGCTGCGCAGCGCGCGATGGAAGCCGCCAATGCCCGCATCGGCGTGGCGCGTTCGGCGATGTTCCCATCGCTGATGCTGAATGCGAATGCGGGTGGCGTCTCGGGTAATACCGTGGCCGATGTGTTCAAGTGGAGCAGCCGTTCGTGGCTGCTGGGCGCGGCCTTGTCGCTGCCGGTGATTGATGGCGGCCGCAATCGCGCCAACATCACGCGTAGCGAAGCGGCGCTGGAAGAATCGGTAGGTTCGTATCGCCAGAGCGTGCTGACCGCGTTTGCGGAAGTGGAAGACAATCTGGCTGGCCTGCGTATTCTGGCTGGTCAGACGGTGCAGATTGAAGATGCTGTAGTGTCGGCACGCCGTTCGGCCGATCTGGCGCAGAAGCTTTACACTGCCGGCCGCTCCAGCTATCTGGATCTGCTGGACGCGCAGCGTAATCTGGCTGCGGTGGAACGTAGTGCGGTGCAGTTGCGTGGCAATCGTGCTGTGACGACTGTGGCGTTGATACGCGCGCTGGGCGGTGGCTGGGATGCTGCGCAGCCCACAACGCTAGCGCAGAAGTAACGCAGAGAAGCGGGCCGAAAGGCCCGCTTTTTTTTTTCGCCCGCCGTCACTCCCGCGAAAGCGGGAGTCGATGCTGAGCATGCGTTGTATAGCTTATTTGCTGGCGACTGGTGCCGGGGTTGGGGCGGCTTCTTTCTCTACCTTGGCGTGCGCCTTGGCTTTGGTTTTACCGGCTTTGGCGTGTGCGTCGGCCTTGTCGGATTTTTCTTCAGCCTTGGCGACAGCGACGTCTTTCTTGGCGTCGGCTTCTACTTTGGCGGTCTTGGCTTCTGCCTTGATTTCAGCCTTGGTTTCCTTGGCTTCCGCCTTGGCCACGGTCTTGGCTTCTTTAGCCTCTGCCTTGGTGGCGGCAGGAGCAGGAGTCTGTGCGAATGCAGCGGTTGCGAACAGGCCGGCGATCAGGGTAGCGATTACTTTAGTCATGATTCAATCCTTTTGAAGGGTTTGGGCCCGGGACAATTCCCGCGTCTCTGAGCAAAAAACGCTGCCGCAAAACCTTGCGTTGACGGCCTTTACAATCGCTTACATGTTGGCTAACGCACGGTTCTGGCCTACAGAGGCGCATAGGCTGAGGGGATGAACGATACGCTGAAGACCTACAAGGCCAAACGCAACTTCGCCATCACGCCTGAACCCGCCGATGGCGGGCAAGAGGGCAAGGAGGTGCTGGCGTTTGTCATCCAGAAGCACTGGGCCACGCGCCTGCATTACGACTTCCGGCTGGAGCTGGATGGCGTGATGATGAGCTGGGCCGTGCCCAAAGGTCCAAGCTACGACACGCACGACAAGCGCATGGCGGTGCACGTCGAAGACCATCCGATTTCCTATAACGACTTTGAGGGCACCATACCGCCCAAGCAATATGGCGCAGGCAAGGTGATCATCTGGGACAAGGGCAGCTGGCATCCACTGGATGATCCGCGCAAGGCGCTCAAGGCCGGCAACCTCAAATTTGAAATCCACGGCCACAAGATGCATGGCCGCTGGGTGCTGGTGCGCATGAAAGGCAAGGGCGAGAAGCAGGAGCCGTGGTTGCTCATCAAGGAAAACGACGAGTATGCGCGCCCTGCGGAAGAGTTCAGCGTGATCGACGAGATGCCGGATAGCGTCAAAGCGCTGCCGATGCCCGCCGCGTCCAGCCGGACCGCAGCATCGGCAGCAGCGGCCGAAGCGCAAGCGCCCAAGGCCGAAATGCCTGAGACGCTGTCACCGCAACTGGCCACCCTGGTCGATGGCCCGCCCGCATCGGCGGAGGACTGGCTGTTCGAGGTCAAGTTCGACGGCTACCGGCTGCTGGCGCGAATCGACGGCGCGGACATCCGCCTCATCACCCGCAACGGTAATGACTGGACCCATAAACTTCAGCCGCTGCGCAAGCAGCTCGCCAAACTCAAATTCCCGCCCGGCTGGTATGACGGCGAGATCGTCGTTCACGATGAAAACGGCCGTCCCGATTTCGGCCTGCTGCAAAATGCCTTTGACGAGAACGCGCCAGGCGACATCGTCTACTTCCTGTTCGACATCGCCTTCCACAAAGGCCGCGACCTGCGCGATCTGGCGCTGGAGGAGCGGCGCGCGGTGCTACAGGAAATCATGGCCAGGCGCGAATCGGAAAACATCCGCTTCAGCACCGCGCTCAGCGCGCCACCGCAGGACATGATTGCCGCCGCCTGCCAGATGGGACTGGAGGGCATCATTGGCAAACGCAAGGATTCACGCTACACGGCACGCCGTGCAGGCACATGGATCAAGTTGAAATGCGGGCAGCGGCAGGAATTCGTCATCGGCGGCTACACCGATCCGCAAGGCGCGCGCAGCGGCTTCGGCTCGCTGCTGTTGGGTACCTATGACGAGGAGGGCAATCTGCAATATGCCGGCAATGTCGGCAGCGGCTTCAACGCCAATTCGCTGCAAGATATCAAGGCGAAAATGGAAAAGCTGCACGCCGATAAAAGTCCTTTTGCAGCCAACCGCGACATCGACAGGAAAGCCCACTGGCTCAAGCCCATGCTGGTGGCGGAAGTCAGTTTCGGCGAGTGGACGCATTCCGGCTCGATCCGCCACGCCGTGTTCCAAGGGCTGCGCAAGGACAAGCGCGCCGCCAGCATCACGCGTGAAACGGCGCAACACGTCAAGGAGAAACCACAGATGCAAAACGCCATCGAAGGCAAGCTGCCCAAGTCGCTGAAAGTCACCAATCCCGACCGCGTTATCGATCAGCAGAGCGGCGCGACCAAGATCACGCTGATACGCTATTACGCGCTGGTGTCGTCGCTGATGCTACCGCACCTGAAAGCGCGGCCGGTATCGCTGGTGCGTGCACCGGAAGGCGTGGGCGGCGAGCTATTCTTCCAAAAGCATGCCGAGGTGTCGCGCATGCCGGGCGTGAAGCAGCTCAGGCAATCGCTCGATCCCGACCATCCGCCGATGCTGGAGGTGCCAGGCGAAGAGGGACTGCTGTCGGCGGCGCAGATGAATGTGGTCGAACTGCACACGCAAAACGCCAGCGCCAACAGCTACGAAAAGCCCAATCGCATGATCTTCGACCTCGACCCAGGAAAGAACGTGACCTGGGATCAGGTCAAGGAAGCGGCGCACCTGATGCGCGCGTTTCTGGCCGAGCTGGCGTTGCCGGCGTTCCTGAAAACCAGCGGCGGCAAAGGCTTGCATGTGGTGGTGCCGATCAAGCCGGGCTACGGCTGGGATGATGTGAAAGCCTTTTCGCAAGCCATCGTCGCGCATATGGCGCAGACGATACCAGACCGCTTCGTGGTCAAGAGCGGCCCACGCAATCGCGTGGGCAAGATATTTATCGACTACCTGCGCAACGGACGCGGCGCAACCACGGTATGCGCCTGGTCGGCACGCACGCGGCCCGGGCTGGGGATTTCGGTGCCGGTCACCTGGGATGAACTGGATAGCCTGCAGAGCGCGGACCAGTGGAACGTCTCCAACGTCCACACGCGTCTCGATGTTGGTAACGCGCCGTGGGACGGTTATGCCCAAGCCGCCAAAGGCCTTGCGCCAGCCATGAAGCGGATGCAGTTCAAGCCGGGGCAGGGCTAGGCGGCTTGCCGCTCAAGCCGCCTTGGCGCGGCTGGCGGCAGGCTTGCGTTTGGCGGCGGCGCTTGTACTGGAAGCCTTGGCCTCAGTTTTGGACCTGCTGGTGCTGGGCTTGGCTGCGGCCGTGGTGGGCCTGGCAGGCGCTGCCTTGCCGCTGCGCTTGCCCAGGCTATCCTGTAGCAGCGCCACCAGGTCAACCACATTGGACGCCTTCGGCGCTGTCGGTTCCGCCTCGGCAGCGGTGATGGTCTTGGTCTGGCCGGCCTTGATCTTCTTCTTCACCATCGCCATCACGTCTTCCTTGTAGGTGTCGTGATACTGCTCCGGCTTCCATTCCTCGCTCATGCCTTCGACCAGCGACAAGGCCATCTTCAGTTCCTTGTCGCTGATGCCGGCTGCCTTCAAGGTGGCGGGCGGCAGTTTCAATTCCTCTGCGCTGCGGATTTCGGTGGCGTAGCGCAGCGTGTTGAGCACGATCTTGTCTTCCACGCAGACCAGCGCACACAGGTGCTGCTTGGTGCGCATCACCACGGTGGCGATGCCGATCTTGCCTGCCTTGCGCAAGGTTTCGCGCAGCAGCGCATACACCTTGCTACCGCCACGCGACGGTGCAAGGTAGTAAGGCGTTTCAAAGTAGGTCAGCGGCACATCGGCGGCCTCCACGAAAGCGACGATGTCAATGGTCTGCGTCGCCTCGACGTTGGCGCGTTTCAAGTCCTCGTCGGATAGCACCACGTATTCGTTGTCCTCGTACTCGTAACCCTTGACGATGTCGTCCCAGGTCACCTCCTTGCCGCTCTTTTTGTTATAGCGTTTGTAGCCGATCGGCGAGAAGTCGCGCCGGTCCAGCATGGTCAGGTCAAGGTCGTGTTCCTGCACGGCCGTGTACATCTCGACTGGAATATAGACCAGCCCAAAGCTGATCGCCCCTTTCCACAATGCGCGCGCCGCCATCGCTTACGCGCCCACTGAACCGGTCACCGGCAGGACGATGCCGGTGATATAGCTGGAGCAGCAGGGCGCCGCCAGGAACACATACGACGGTGACAACTCCTGCGGCTGGGCGGGGCGCTTCATGTCGGTGTCCGCGCCGAATTTGGCAATCTTGTCCGGCGACGCGTCGGCAGGATTCAGCGGCGTCCACACCGGGCCTGGTGCGATTGCGTTCACGCGGATGCCTTGCTCCAGCAGGTTGGACGCCAGCGACTTGGTGAAGGCGTGGATCGCACCCTTGGTGGTCGCATAATCCAGCAGGTGTTCGGAGCCTTGAAGGCCGGTGACCGAACCGGTATTGATAATCGACGCGCCGCGCTTCAGATAGGGCAGCGCCGCCTTGGCCATGTGGAAGTAGCCGTAAACATTGGTCTTCATGGTCAGGTCGAAACGGTCTTCGGTCACGTCGGTCAGTTTTTCCGCGTGTTCCTGGAAGGCTGCGTTGTTGACCAGGATATCCAGCCGGCCGTAGCGCTCCTGCGTCTGGTGCGCCGCATCGCGGCAGAACGACGGATCGCGCACGTCGCCGCGTATCAGCAGACAGCTCTGGCCTTCCGCTTCGACATAGCGCTTGGTGTCCTGCGCATCCTGCTCTTCTTCAAGATAGACGATGGCGATGTCCGCGCCTTCACGTGCATAGAGCACCGCCACCGCGCGGCCGATGCCGGAATCGCCACCGGTGATCAGCGCCGCCATGCCGGCCAGCTTGCCGCTGCCGCAGTAGTCAGGCGCGAGGAATTCCGGCTTTTGCTGCATATCGGCTTCCAGCCCCGGTTTTTCCAGGTGCTGCGCCGGCAGCGGAGTGCCAGGATATTCGTGCTCGGTGGTCTGCACCGGTTCCTTGCTCTTTTCAGTATTGCTGGCGCGTGGACCTTGCTGGTCCACCTGATCCTGGCGCTGCTGAATCTCGCGTTGCAGGCTGGCCGAACCCTGATCGGCCTTGTTTTCTGACTGCGGCATGGTGTATCCCTCCTGAATCCGGAAGGGACAGTATTGGCCGCGCACGGGACGCTGACCGTGCGCCGACTCACATAATAAATATTGCAATTTAATTGCCAATTATGCACACTGGGAAAATAGGCAGTTAAAACTAATGATACTAGGGAGCACTACCATGTTGGACCTTTACAGCCGGTCGAGCAGCACGGGTGTATTTTTCAATCCAGCCGCCGAACACCGCGCGGCATTTCAATCTTGTTGCGGGGAAATGTTCTCTCAGCTGACGCTGTGCGAGCACCTCGACGCCACCGTCACCGCCTTGGCCAAGCAGGACGCCAGTCTGCTGATACTAGACCTGAGCGGCTTTGAAAAAATGAGTGAACTGGCTGGTATTGGCGCCTTGATACGTGGCCGCGCCGGCGGTCGCGTGCTGGTGCTGTGTGACTACAAGCACAGCGCCTGGCTGCCCGAGCTGATGGCCTATGGCAGCATCGATTACCACTTATGCCCGGTGCCGGACACTGATATGCAGCAGGCCGTGCGGCAGGCGCTGGCAGTGCCTGCGGACTCCGCCGCCGCCATGCAGCAGCAAATACTGGACAAGGAAAAGGAACTGCGCGCTCTGCTCGGCGTTCAGCGCAGCATGCAGCGCGCGCTCGGCGGCATAGAAAGCGTGTCGCTGACGGCGTCGCAAGTCTGCCTGGCTTTGTGTAACTTCCCTGGCGTACGACATACGGCCGTGCTGCACATGAAGCCGCGCGGCGATCTGCAACTGGTGGCGCAGGAAGCACGCAATCATCTCGATCTGGGACGGCTGCTGCAACGGCGCGACCATCTGCTGCAATCGCCGCTGCGCGATGTGTTCCCGCCGCTGATGGCGGTGGCGCGCGGCGAGATGGTGCTGCTGGACGCGCCGGAAAAAGCCGGCGACCCGGAGCTGGCGATGGCGCTGCATGACCGCAATGTGCGCATGGTGCTGGCGCTGCCCTTGCGCGCGGAGGCGGGCGGCCCGGAAATCGGCGCCATCTGTTTGATGTTTGACCGGCATATCAGCTTCTCGCGCGAGCAGTTTGCCTGCTTCGCCAGCCTGGCGCAGTTTGTCAGCTTCGCGCTCGGCATGAGCGAATTGAAGCATCAGAACGATGCCTTGTCCGGCCAGCTGTCGCAGCTGAACACCACGGACGCGGTGACAGGCGCCGCCAACCGCCGCGTCGGCGAGGATAAGCTGGAAAGCGAGATTCTGCGCGCGCGCCGCTATGGGTTGCCGCTGGCGGTGCTGTCCTTCGATGTCGGCAGCTTCCGTTCCGCAAACGATTTATACAGTTCCGCGGTCGGCGAGGACGCGCTGCGCAAGATCGCTGAAACGGTCAGTGGCCGGCTGCGTAACTCGGACACGCTGGCGCGCATGCGCGGCGCGGAATTCCTGATCGTCGCCACGCATACCACCTCGGCCGACGCGATCCGGCTGGCGGAAAAATTGCGCGGTGCGGTCAGCGAGGCCGATCTGCCGGGCGCCGGATTTGGCGCGACCCTCAGTATTAGTCTGAGCGTGGCCGAAGTTGGCGCGGAAGAAGCGGCGCCCGCCGTGCTGGATCGCCTGGACACGGCACTGCACCGCGCCAAGCGCTCCGGCCGCAACTGCA
This sequence comes from Duganella sp. sic0402, assembly GCF_019219065.1. Taxonomy (GTDB): domain Bacteria; phylum Pseudomonadota; class Gammaproteobacteria; order Burkholderiales; family Burkholderiaceae_D; genus Rugamonas. The sequence continues at coordinate 109,882 of NZ_JAHUWK010000001.1, forward strand.
TCGAGCTGGCTGCCTGATAAATTACACTCGTCATGTATAATGCCGTCAGATTGGATGCAGGAGACGAGCATGAAGGTCAGCAGGGAACAAGCAGCGCTCAACCGCGAGCGCATCATCGAGACGGCCGCGCGGCTGTTTCGTGAAAAAGGCTACGACGGCATCGGCGTGGCCGATCTGATGAAAAGCGCCGGCCTCACGCACGGCGGCTTTTACGGTCATTTCGCTTCCAAGGAAGACTTGCTGGCGGAAGCTGCCGCGTACGCGCTGAAAAAATCGGTGGATCGCTGGCAGGGCTATGTGGCGGCTGGGCGCGACACGGCGCTGGAAAAAATTAGCGACGGCTATCTGACGGCGCAGCACCGCGACCATCCTGAAAACGGCTGTTCGGTGACGGCGCTGGGCGCGGATGTCGCACGCCTCGGCCCCAAGGCGCGCCACGCGATGACCGAAGGCGCGCGCGGCCAGCTGGCGGTACTGGAGCAGCTGATGCCCGGTGCGGATGTTGCGGCGCAGCGCAGGCAGGCGCTGGCCAAGTATGCGTCAATGATCGGCGCGATTGTCTTGTCGCGCGCGGTGGATGACGATGCGCTGTCGCTGGAGATCCTCGACGCGGTGAAAGATGCGCTGCAGGGCTGAGTGCGTCATTTTTCCGCTGGCTTGGTGAATTTCGTCATTGAGAAGTCGGCCGCCTGCGTGCAGAATGGGGCGCATGGAGACGACACGACGCAGTTTTATCATCACGGCGGGGCTGGCTGCGGCTTTTCCCGGTTTAGCGAAGGCCGCTGTGCAGGCCACCACGCGCGGAGCGCAGGAGAGCCTGTCGCTGTGGTACGAGCAGGCTGCGGCGCAATGGGTGGAGGCGCTGCCGGTCGGTAATGGCCGGCTTGGCGCCATGTGCTTCGGGCGCATCGCGCAGGAGCGCATCCAGCTCAATGAGGACACGCTGTTTGCCGGCGGCCCGTATGATCCCAATAATCCCCTGTCGCTGGCGGCCTTGCCGCAAGTGCGCGCGCTGATCGATCAGGCCAGATTCAGCGAGGCGGCACAGCTGATTTCATCATCGATGATGGGCGTGCCCAAGACGCAGATGCCATACGGCGCGGCCGGCGATCTGCTGCTGGACTTCCATGGACTTAGTGGCGGCACGGCTTACCGCCGCTGGCTGGACCTGGACACCGCGATTAGCGCCACCCGCTTCAGCGACGGCAAGACGCAGTACAAACGCGAGGTGTTTGCCAGCGCTGCGGATCAGGTGATTGCGATTCGCCTGAGCGCCACCAATGGCCTGCTGAATTTTGACCTGTCTTACCGCCATCCTTTGAAAGCCAACTATGGCGTCACGGATTACACCGGCGCGAAGGCGACCGCCGCCGCCGCACCGATGCCATGGGATTACCGCGAACCGCTGCGTGCCAGCGAACGTCCGTCCAGTTTATCGGTGCGTGCTGATGGAGCGGATGCGCTGCTGATTGAAGGCCGCAATATCGATGCGGCCGGCATTCCTGCTGCCTTGCGCTATGCGGTGCGCGTGCAGGCGCTGGGTGATGGCAGCATCACGCCGCGTGATGATCGCATCGAAGTACGCGGTGCAAGCACGGTCACGCTGCTAGTGGCTGCGGCTACCAGCTATGTCAATTACGCCGATGTCAGCGGCGATCCGGTCGGCACGGTGCGCGCGCAGACGGCGGCCGCCGCCGCCAAGCCGTATGCACGGCTGCGCAGCGCACATGTGCATGCGCACCAGAGGCTGTTCCGCCGCCTGTCGCTGCGGCTGGGCTCCGGCGCGCCCGATCCGCGCCCCACCAATCAGCGTATCGCCGTCGCCGAGCAGCAGCCGGATGCCGGGCTGGCGGCGTTGTACGTGCAGTACGGACGCTATCTGCTGTTGTCGTCGTCGCGGCCGGGCAGTCAGCCCGCGAATCTGCAAGGGCTGTGGAACGAAGGTGTCAATCCACCGTGGGGCGGCAAGTACACCATCAACATCAACACGCAGATGAATTACTGGCCGGCAGAATCGGCCAATCTGGGCGAATGCGTCGAGCCGCTGCTGCGCATGGTCGAGGATTTGAGTGTGACCGGCGCCGTCACCGCTAGCAAAAGCTATGGCGCGCGCGGCTGGATGGCGCATCACAACACCGATCTGTGGCGTGCGGCAGCGCCGATCGACGGGCCGCTGTGGGGTATGTGGCCATGCGGCGGGGCGTGGCTGTGCCAGGCCCTGTGGGATCACTACGATTACAGCCCGGACAGCGCTTACCTGCGCCGCATTTATCCGCTGTTGAAAGGTGCGTCGCTGTTCTTTATCGATACACTGGTTGAGGATCCGCAGGGCCGGGGATGGGTGACATCGCCATCAATCTCGCCGGAAAATGAACATCACAAAGGTGTCGCGACGTGTGCCGGTCCGGCAATGGACCGGCAAATCATCCGCGACCTGTTTGGCTGGACGCTGAAGGCGCACGCGCTGCTGGGTGACAGCGACGCCGCCTTCGCCGCCGAACTGGAAGCCAAGCGCGCGCGCCTGCCGCCCGACCGCGTTGGCGCGCAAGGCCAGTTGCAGGAGTGGCTGGAGGACTGGGACGCCGGCGCGCCGGAGCAAAAACACCGCCATGTGTCGCATCTGTATGGTGTCTACCCGAGCGAGCAAATCAATGTGCGCGACACGCCGGAGCTGGTGGCTGCGGCCAAAGTCACGCTGAATACGCGCGGTGACAAATCCACCGGCTGGGCCACCGCCTGGCGGCTGGCGCTGTGGACGCGCATGGGCGAGGGCGAGCGGGCGTACGCGATCCTGCAAGGGCTGCTCGGCCCCGAGCGCACCTACCCGAATATGTTCGACGCCCATCCGCCGTTCCAGATCGACGGCAATTTCGGCGGCACGGCGGCGATTCTGGAAATGCTGGTGCAATCCTGGGGCGGCGAAATCCGCCTGCTGGCAGCACTGCCGCAAGCCTGGCCGGAAGGCTCGGTACGCGGCGTCCGCGCCCGTGGCGGCGTGGAGCTGGATCTGGACTGGTCGCAAGGCAAGCTAAAACAGCTTCTACTACGCGGCCAGCCCGGCCAGAAAGTCAAAGTCCGCCATGGCGAGCATCTGACCGAAATGACCCTCGACGCCAAGGGCCGCGCTAGAATGCAGTGAAGCCCACTGGCCGCTGGTAATCGTTAAACCCGGAGCAAAAGGTGACGCCGGGATTGAACACATTATTTTCAAGCGCGGCCGGTATGACGTGGTCGTTTCTGCACCACGGCCTCACGAAGCAAGCGAGCAGCCCAAATTAGATTTGGGACTGAGACGTAGGAATCTGGCGACCTTCGCCATGCATAGATTCCACCGCATCGAAGATAGGCGCCAATGCGCGTTCCAGGGCATCCGCAGTGTCGTTGCCACTCTGGTTGGTGATGATGAAAACGCCCAGCTGATACTTCGGCACGATGTAGATATAGCTTTGTGCGCGTGGAACCCCACCGTGATGCACGTAGTGGGTGCCTAGTTGCTGGGTCTTCCCGATGTTCCAGAAGTAAGCAATGCTGAAGTCGTCCTGGAAGCGCACCAGCGGTAGGTGAGACTCGCGCACGGCGGGATGGGCGCCCAGCTGCAAGCGAAGGTACTTGGCCATATCCGGCATGGTTGACTTGACATTGCCGGCAGCGCCCCATGGCAGTTGCGGCATCGGCGTGGTGGCGATCGGATTATCGCTGTGGTAGCCGGGCGCAAGCCGGGCGGCGTCCTTGTCGGTCAAGCGTAGCTGCGTGTTATGCATGCCCGCTTCGCGCGCCAGAAATGTGGCTAACAACGATTCGTAAGGCTCGCCGTAGATTTTTTCCAGCGTATGGGCGACCAGCTCGGTGCCTGCACTGGAATAGGCATAGTCTTTGCCCAGCGGCCCTTTGATATGGACCGTGTGCAGGTCTTGCCAAAACCGCTCGCGGCTGTAGTGAGCGTACGCGGCATTGAGTTTGGCCGGTGTGCCATGCGCGGTGAAGTCTTTCAAGATCGTGTTCACCGACAGTGGCAACATGCCAGGCATTGTGCTGGTATGCGTTACCAGGTGGCGCAGCCGGATGGGGCCTTGTTCAATTTGCAAATTCGGATAGGCCGATGGCAAGTACTGCTGCACCGGATCGTCGAGCGATGCTTTGCCTTCGCGTACCGCGTTTGCCATCAGCAGGCCGGCAAAGGTTTTGCTGACCGAACCTATTTCGTAGATCGTCGTGTCATCGGGAGTATCTGCCTTGCCGAGTTCCAGTTCCCCCCGGTGCAGGATGAATTCTTTATCCTGATAAACCACCGCGATTGATGTGGCATGCAGTAATTTTTCCTTCAGAAGCGAGGATGCAGCGCGATCCATCGCTGAGGAGATATCACGCGCCGGAGCAGAACCGACCGGTTTGCAAGCCGCCAGTATCAGCGCGGATCCGGCAATCACAACGCGAAAATTGTTCACTGGACGCACCTTGGGTGCAGCGGATTATTTTGCATAGTTTGGACACGTGCCTTCGTCTACACTGTACCGTAGCGCGATCACATAGCCTGCATCCGCGTACCGGGTCAGCAACATTGCTTCAGCCGTGTTGTAGGTGCCGCCGTTTAAAGCGCGGTCGATGAAGCAAACTTTCAAGTCCTCAAACCCGTCGCCATTGAAGTCTCCCCGGCCGACGATGCGAAGTTCGTACAGCCAATCGCCCGGCGTCAAAAAGACGGCGGAATCCTCCGTGACCTGGCTAGGCTTCATGCCGAAATCTAAAAAGGTGCGTTTTGCTGGCGTCCGGCGTGGACCAAGCGAGCTGCGGATCGTGGCCAGGTCGAATTTCTCTGAAAGAAAGCGCCCTAAATCCCTGTCAGGAAAGTAGCTCACCCCGCTCGCGGCTTGAGAGGGGCCGATCAACAGAAAGGAAAAAAACAAGCCGTTGACTATCCGGGTAAGCTTGATCACCGATGACTCCTGGCCCTGGGAATATAAACTTGCTCATCTTACTTGTTTTGCGACTGTAAACATTCACGCATTGTTGCATATGCGTTAATTGAGCACGGTTATCGCTGCTGCGGGAGCAGAGGATTGAGCAGTTGGCCGGACAGGCTTGCGGCTTGCGGCGTATCGGTGCCGTATTCGGCAGGCCAGTGCTGCGGTAGATAGTGGGTGCCGAACAAGCGATCGAGCATCGGCAGGGTGGCGGCGTAGTTGCGGTTGATATGCTCGTGGCGGCTATGGTGCCAGTGGTGGAAAGCTGGCGTGGCCACCAGCCATTCCAGCGGACCCAGGCGCCAGCGCAGGTTGGCGTGGATGAAGAATCCCCACAGCGTCCCTGTCACCAGCAGCAAGGCCGGTGCGCCGCTGCCGGCCACGCTCGGACCGGCCAGTCCCAGCAGATACAAGGGCACCAGCCCGAACAGGCGGGTGATCACCATGTCCACCGGATGCGTGCGGGTGTTGGCGAGGAAGTGCATATGCTCGGTGCTGTGGTGCACGGCGTGAAAGCGCCACAGCCACGGCAGTTCGTGACTGAGCCGGTGGCCCCAGTAGAAACCGATTTCGCCAACCACAAACACCAGCGCGATGCGGCCGGCCACCGGTAGCGACTGCACCATATCGGTCAGCGCCGTCGGCACGATATGCTGCGCGATCACCGCCAGCAAGGCCGCCGGAATGCTGAGCAGAACGATCGGCACCAGGCTGCTCATCGCGTAATATGCCAGGTTGTGCAGCAGTTCGCGGCGCGGGCGCGGCGCATGACGCGCGCCGAACCAGCGCTCCAGCGGCACGAACAGCGCCGTCAGCAGCACCAGCCAGACGCTGAGGCGCAGCACGGCGGCGACGAATTCACCGGCGGACGGCAGCATGGCGATGCGCAGGTCCGCTTAGTTCAGGGCGCGCGCGACGGTACGGCGGCGGGTCGCAAAACCGACCAGGCCCAAGCCGACGGCCATCATGCCCCAGGTCGACGGCTCAGGCACGGCAGCGGTCAGCGAGACGCTATCGAGCAGCAGGAACGGTGGCGCGCCCGGCGAGCCTTGTGCCAGGAAGGACAGCACTTGCGTGGCGCCGGTGGCGGTGAAGGTCATGCTCGACGTGCTCCAGCCGCTGAAGCCGCCGCTGGCGATGCTCAGTGCGCTGCTATTCTGCGTGCTGTTGCCGAACACGACTTGCCAGTAGTTGTTGCTGTTGGCGCCGTTAAAGCCGACTTGCTGCGCCAGCGCAGTGTCAAACGTCAGCGTGTATTTGCTGCCTGCAGTCAGGCCGGTAATGGTTTGCGACAGCACGCCAGGCCAGTATTGCGAATCCGAGGCGAAGAAATTGCCGCCGTTGGCCGATTTGGCCCAGTTGTTGTTTTCGCTTTTCAGCCAGATCGCCGAAGCGTCGGTGGTGGCGATACTGCTGTTGAGGACGAAGTTGTAGCCGCCGTCGTTACCATTGCTGCTGGTCCAGCCAGTCAGCGTGCTGCGGTCCGCGTCATTGGTGATCGACGAGGACAGTTGCTTGTTGGTGCCGTTGGTGGTGCTTTCGAAATTGCCGTTGCTAACCAGGTTGCTTGCGGCGTGGGCCATGCCAGCGCTCAAGGCGGCAATGGCGGACAGGGACAGCAGTAGGGACTTGATGCGCATGTGCGACTCCAATAAATGATAGACAGTGATGTTTAACTGCCGGCAATTTATTTGGGCCGACTGCGGCTTGACGATGAGCTTTTTGGAACGTCAAACTTGTTGCATAGGGTAATTCTATCAGAATCTCACTCTTGCGGCGGGTTTCTATATGAGATTTTCGGATAAGTTAATTTGGTAAACGTATTTACGATAAACTACCGCCTTTCTGTACCCGTGGAACAACAATGCTGCAATGGCTGAAACACTACCGTCGTGATCAACTGCCGGGCGACATCAGCGCCGGGCTGGTGGTGGCGATGATGATGATTCCGCAGGGCATGGCCTATGCCATCGTGGCAGGCCTGCCGCCGGTGGTCGGCCTGTACGCCAGCATCATGCCGCCGATTATCTACGCGCTGTTCGGCAGCAGCATGACCCAGTCGGTGGGGCCGATGGCGATTATTTCGCTGATGACGGCCGCCGTGATCGGCCCGCTGGCGCCAGCCGGTTCGGCGCTGGCCGGGGTGCTGGCGGCGCAGCTGGCGCTGGTTTCCGGCGCGGTGCTGCTGCTGTGCGGCTTGCTGCGCATGGGTTTCCTGGCGAATTTCTTCTCGCGTCCGGTGATGAGCGGCTTTACCGTCGGCTCGGCGATCGTCATCGCCTTCGATCAGTTGCATACGCTGCTGGGCGCCGAACTGCCGCATGTGCATATGCCAAGCGCCGCGCTGGGCGTCGGCTCGCTGGTGCTGCTGGTGCTGGCGCGCCATTACCTGGCTGGATTGCTGCGGGCTTGCGGCCTGCCGCCGGTGGCGGCCGATATAGGCGCCAAGCTGGCGCCTATGCTGGTGGTGCTGGGCGGCATAGCGCTGATGTCCTGGACCGGCCTGGCCGGCATGGGCGTACGCACCACCGGCGCGATTCCAGCCGGCTTGCCGCAGCTGAACCTGGCGTCGTCGAGCCAGCATTGGGGTGCGCTGCTGCAGCCTGGCCTGCTGATCGGCTTCATGGTGTTTCTGATGTCGATGTCGGGCGCGCAGGCGCTGGCGCTGAAGCGCAATGAGAAGCTGGTCAGCAATCACGAGCTGATTGGCCTGGGCGCGGCCAATGTGGCCAGCGCCTTGTCTGGCGGCTTTCCGGTGACCGGCAGCCTGTCGCGCTCCGCCGTCAATTTCGCGGCCGGCGCCAATACGCCGCTGGCCAGCCTGATCACTGCGGTGCTGCTGGCCGGCGCGCTGCTGGCGCCGACCGGCTGGCTGGCGCTGCTGCCGATGCCGGTGCTGGCCGCCACCATCATCGTCGCCGTGCTGGGCATGCTGGAGATGGGCATACTGCGCACCGCATGGGAATACGATCGCGGCGACGCGCTGGCCTGGGTGGCCACCTGCCTGGGCGTGCTGGTGATGGGGGTTGAAGCGGGTGTGATCATCGGCGTGGCGCTGTCGATGGGCACCCTGATCTGGCGCGCCAGCCGGCCGCACATCGCGGTGCTGGGGCGGATCGCCGGAACTGAGCATTTCCGCAATATTGAACGCTATCCGGCAGAGACGCAGCCGGAAATGCTGGTGCTGCGCATCGACGCCAATCTGTTCTTCGGCAACGTGGAAGCGGTCAGCGAGCGGATTGAATGCGAACTGGCGACGCATCCAAGCGCGCGCGACCTGGTGCTGGTGATGTCGGCGGTCAGCTCGATCGACACCACGGCGCTGATGGCGCTGGCGGAGCTGAACCAGAGCGTGAAGCGGCGCGGCATCGGCCTGCACCTGGCCGAAGTCAAGGGGCCGGTAATGGATCGTCTACGTAACAGTACGCTGTTACAGCAGCTAAACGGCAAACTGTTCCTGAGTACGGCCAACGCTTTCGACCATTTGCATGGCAATCGAGGTGTTGCTTAAGCGTAAATAGGCATGGACTTGATGGCATTTTGAACCTATGATCGACGTCGTCGCTCCTTAGCTTAACTCCCCCAGGAATGGTTTTCAGATGTTGGTCCGACTTGCCCGCCGTTTAGGAAAAGTATCGATCGCGGTATTCGTCAGCGTGACGCTGACCGCCGTGGTAACGCTGGTTCTGACCACATTTGCACTGTATTTCTATCAGGTGGAGCGCGCGCAGCGCTGGGAGCAGCTGCGCAAGACGCTGGCCAACAGCGCCGACGAACTGGCCGCCGCCGTGGCGCTGCCAGCCTGGAATTTCGACGAGACGCAAATCGTCACCATCATGAAAAGCGGCTTGAGCAACCGCGACCTGTACGCCAGTGCGGTGTCGCCGGTGGCCAGCAACCGTCCCTTCATCCTGACCCGCAACGAACAGGCGCAGCTGGTGCCGGCCGAGCGCCTGCCGTCCGATCCCGAGCTGCTGCATGAGCAGCGGCCCATCGTCGCGGGCGGGCAGAATATCGGCACCATCACCGTGTATGCCTCGCCGGCGCTGCTGATCGAGCAGCTGCGCCAGCGCCTGTACACCATCGCCGGACTGATTTTCGTGCTGGACGTGACGCTGGTGCTCAGCCTCTACCTGCTGCTATGGCAGCTGATCCTCAAGCCGCTGACCAATATCGAACGCTATGCGGCCAGCGTCAAGGCCGGCCAGAATCCGGGCGCCTCGCCGCCGCGCGACTGGTATACCGGCGAACTGAAAACGCTGAACGCGTCGATCCGCGAGATGGTGCGGCTGATGGAAAGCCGCTATGTGGCCATGCACGCCAGCGAGGAGCGCTTGCAGATCGCCTCCAGCGCGGCCGCCATCGGCATCTGGGACTGGAATATCGTCAGCGGCCAGATGGTGTGGGACGAGCAGATGTACCGCCTGCACGGCATGGAAGGGCGCAAGCTGGACAATCCTTTCGAAGCCTGGCGCAAGATGGTGCACGCGGACGACTCGGTGCCGACCGAAATGCTGCTACAGCAGGCGCTCAACGGCACCGCCGAATTCGATATCGAGTACCGCCTGATCTGGGCCGACGGCTCGGTGCATTATATGAAGGCGGACGGCATGACCTTCCGCGACAGCGATGGCCACGCGATGCGCATGGTCGGCGTCAACTACGATGTCACCGCCAGCCGCATGGCGGAGCAGGAGCTGCGCCGCCACCGCATCCACCTGGAAGATCTGGTGGCCGAACGCACCAATGCACTGTCGGTGGCGGTGCGCCAGGCGCAGGCCGCCAACCGCGCCAAGTCCACCTTCCTGGCGAATATGAGCCACGAACTGCGCACGCCGCTGAATTCGGTGATCGGCTTCTCGCGGCTGATGGCGGATTCCAAGAATATGCTGCCGGAAGAGAAGCGCAACCTGGCCATCATCCACCGCTCCGGCCAGCATTTGCTGACACTGATTAACGATATTCTGGAACTGTCCAAGATCGAGGCCGGCCGCGCCGTGCTGCAAACCGAAGTGGTCAACCTGAACGACACGCTGCAGGAAGTGATGGACATGGTCAGCATGCGCGCCATGCAGAACGGCGTGGAGCTGGTGCTGGACAGCGCCGGCCTGCCGGCCAGCGCGCGGGTCGACGGCACCAAGCTGCGCCAGGTGCTGCTGAATCTGATGTCCAACGCGGTCAAGTTCACGGCCCACGGCAAGGTGACGCTGAAGGTGCGCGGCCTGTCGCGCAACGGCCAGTGCGAGCTGGCCTTCGCGGTAATCGACAATGGACCCGGCATTGCGGAAGAAGACCAGGCGCGCGTGTTCGAACCCTTCATCCAGGCCGACGGTCCGGGCGCGAAAGAGGGCACGGGCCTGGGGCTGACCATCTCGCGTGAATTCGTGCAGCTGATGGGCGGGACGCTGGCGCTGCAATCGACGCTGGGGCAGGGCGCGACCTTCCACTTCACGGTGGCGGTGCAGGTGGCGGACGAGGCACCGCTGGCCGGGCGCGACGAAGTCAGTCCGCTGGAGCCGCAGCAGCGCCGCCGGGTGCTGGTGGCCGACGACAATCCCGATGCCGGCGCTTTGATGGAAGGCTTGCTGAACCCACTGGGCTTCGAGGTGGCGGTGGTTGGCGATGGCGCGCAGGCGCTGGCCATGGTCGATGTATGGCAGCCGGACCTGATCTTCATGGACTGGCACATGCCGGCGCTGGACGGTCTGAGCGCCACCCGCCAGATCCGCGGCAATGTGGATGGGCCGCAGCCGAGCATCGTGATGCTGACCGCCTCCGCGTTTGCTGCGGAGCGCGAGGAGGCGCTGGCGGCGGGCGCTGACGAATTCATGCGCAAGCCGGTGGAGCAGGAACAGTTGTACGCAGTGCTGGAGCAGCAGCTGAACCTGCAGTTTGTGCGCCGCCATCGTGTCGCCGCGCGGCAGATGCGCCAGGCGCCGCTGGGCCGCGACGATTTGCAGCGTCTCGATGCGGCGCTGCGCTTTGAACTGAAGACCGCGTTGCAGGAATTGAACCTGGCGCGGGTGGCTTTGCTGCTGGAGCCTTTGCCGCCGGAGCTGGGCCAGGTGGTGCAGCGTATCGAGCAGATGCTACAGCTGCACCAGTACCCGCAGCTGTGCGCCTTGCTGGAGGAAATGGGTAATGAATTGGAGCCTCTGGCCTGACCGGTATATGATAGCGGAGCAATCTTTAGTAGTTGACTAGGCGAGAAACTTACATGCACCGGGATTTGTCGGAACAACACACCAAGGGCGAAGTGCTGATCGTGGAAGACACGCCGGCCTCGCTCAAGCTGCTGAGCGACCTGCTGACAGAAGCCGGCTACTACGTGCGTCAGGCGCCGAATGGCGAGCTGGCTTTGTGGACGGCGCAATCGCGCCCGCCGGAGCTGATACTGCTGGACGTGCGCATGCCGGGCATCGACGGCTTCGAGGTCTGCCGCCGGCTGAAGGCCACGCCGGAGCTGAGCCAGGTGCCGGTGATCTTCCTGTCGGCCCAGCACGATACCGACGACAAGGTGCGCGGCTTCGAGCTGGGCGCGGTCGACTTCATCGCCAAGCCCTTCCAGGCCGAGGAAATCCTGGCCCGCACCGACGCGCATGTGCGTCTGGCCCGCGCGCAGAAAGCACTGGCGACGGAACGCGCCTTGCTGGAAGAACGCGTGGCGGAACGGACTGCGGAACTGGCGAAGGAAGTCGAGCAGCGCCGCGCCAACGAGGAGTTCCTGCGCCTGGCCAGCCAGGTGTTCGAGGCGACCCAGGATGCCATCGTGGTCACCGACCGGGATGCGCGCATTGTCGCCACCAATCCCGCTTTCACGCAGATTTCCGGCTACACCGCCAAGGAGGTGCTGGGCGAAAGCATCGGCCTGCTGCACGCCGGTGATTCGGACGCCGGTTCCTTCGACGCCATGGTGCAGTCGGTGATGAAGACCGGCCACTGGTCGGGCGAAATCATGGCGCGCCGCAAGAACGGCGACACCTATCCGGGCCTGCTGAGCGCCTCGGTGGTGCGTGACGAAAAAGGCCAGGTGATCAACCATGTGGCAGTGTTCATGGACATCACCGAACGCAAGGCTGAGCAGCATTTGATCGATTTCCTGTCCAACCACGATGCGCTGACCGGCTTGCCGAATCGCCTGCTGGCACGCCAGCGCTTTGCGCAAACGCTGAACGCTGCCCGCCGCGAAGGCCGCTGCGTGGCCGTGATGTGCCTGGACCTGGACCGCTTCAAGAGCATCAACGACTCCTACGGTCATGATATGGGCGACAAGGCGCTGCAAGTGGTGTCGCGCTACCTGAGCGAGACGGTGCGCGACAACGACACGGTGACGCGGCAGGGCGGCGACGAATTCCAGATCATCGTCGCCGACGATCCGCAACTGAGCGCGACCCTGGCGCTGGCGCAGAAAATCCTGGCCGGCCTGCGCAAGGAGCTGGTGATCGACGGCCAGCAAATCACCGTCACCTCCAGTATCGGCATCGCGGTCAGCCTGACCGACGGCGACAGCTTCGATGAACTGGTGCGCAACGCCGACACGGCGCTGTTCCGCGCCAAGGAAATCGGCCGCGACAATTACGCCTTCTTCACCGAACGCATGGATGCGGAAATCCGCGACAAGCTGGCGATCCAGAGCCAGCTGCGCGGCGCCATCGCGCGTGACGAATTTGAAGTCCATTATCAGCCGCAGGTCTGCCTGAAGAGCGGCGCCATGGTTGGCGCCGAAGCGCTGCTTCGCTGGGACAACGCGGTGCTGGGCAAGGTGCCGCCGAACCGCTTCATTCCGCTGGCGGAGGAATATGGGCTGGTCAACTCCATCGGCGAGTGGGTGCTGGCAAGCGTGTGCGCGCAAATGAAGCGCTGGCAGGAGGCAGGGCTGGGCCAGATCAAAGTGGCAGTCAACCTGGCGGCCGGACAATTTGCCAACGACGCCACCGTGCCTTATGTGGAAAGCACGCTGCGTAAATTTGATGTGGCGGCCGAGTACCTGGGCCTGGAAATCACCGAGGGCACGGTGATGGGCGATCCGAACAAGGCGGTGGCGGCGCTGCGCCGGCTGAAGGACATCGGCGTCAGTATTTCGCTGGACGACTTTGGCACTGGCTACTCCAGCCTGAGCTACCTGAAACGCTTCCCGATCGATGTACTGAAGATCGATAAGTCCTTTGTCGACGATGTCACCACCGATAGCGCCGACGCGGCGATTGCGCTGTCGGTCATCTCGCTGGCGCACAACCTGAATATGCGGGTGATCGCCGAGGGTGTGGAAACCCGCGAACAGGTGGAGTTCCTGACCGGCCGTGGTTGCGATGAAATGCAGGGCTATTATTTCAGCCGGCCGTTGAACGCGGAAGGCTTTACCACGCTGCTGCGCGAGCGCCGCAATTTGTTGGATATGTAAACAGCACGTAATCAATCTACTCCTGGAGCGTTATGGAAAAGAAGTTCAGCACCGCCATCGCCGGCGCATGCCTGTTGTTGTGTCTAAACGCGGCCAGCGCCGCTTCGGTCGCTACTCCGGCCATCAAGCCGGGCCCGTCGGACGCGCAATTCAAGGCCATCTACACCCAGGAGTGGAAATGGCGCATCAGCCAGAAACAGGAAGACAGCGAAGATGACGACGACAGCGGCGTATCGCCGGTGCTGCCGCGCATCGACCTGGCCACGCAGAACCAGCGGCTGGCCTATTGGCAGGGCGTGATGAAGAAGCTGGACGGCATCAAGGAATCCCGCCTGTCGCCGCCGGAACGCATCAACTACCAGGTGTACAAGGCGCAGATCGCCGCCTTCATCGCTGCCCAGCAGTTCAAGGAATACGAAAAGCCGCTGAACGCCGATACCGCCTTCTGGTCGAATATGGCCGGCACCGCGCGCCGCGCGATGAGCAAGGAAAATGAATACCGCGACTACCTGAAGCAGCTGGCCGATGTGCCGCGCTACTTTAACGATGAAATCGTCAATATGCGCGCCGGCATGGCGCGTGGCTTCACGCCGCCGAAGATTACGCTGGTCGGCCGCGACGCTTCGATTACTTCGGTGAGCGAGGCGAAGACGCCGCAGGATACGGTGTTCTACCTGCCGTTCAAGAACATGCCGGCGTCGATTCCGGCCGAGAAGCAGGCAGCTTTGCGCGCGCAGGCGGTCAAGGCCATCGAGACTGCTGTGATCCCGGCCCACAAGGCGCTGCTGAAATTCATGCGTGAAGAGTATGTGCCGGCGTCGCGCGAAGCGCTGGCGGCCGAGACACTGCCGGACGGTAAAGCCTACTACCAGTCGAAGATCCTGGAGTTCACCACCACCAGCATGCATGCGGACCAGATCCATCAGATTGGCCTGGCCGAAATGGCCAAGATCCGCGCCGAGATGCACGACGTGATCAAGCAGGTCAAGTTTGAAGGCGACCTGCCGGCCTTCCTGCAATTCCTGCGCAGCGATCCGCAGTTCTACGCCAAAACGCCGGAAGAGCTGCTGATGCGCTCCGCCTGGGTGGCCAAGAAGTTCGACGCCAAGGTGGCGCAGTATTTCGGCTACCTGCCGCGCCGCCGCTTTGCAGTGATCCCGGTGCCGGACGATCAGGCCCCGTTCTACACCTCCGGCCGTGGTGGTCCTGGGGTCTACCTGGTCAATACCTACAATCTGCCGTCGCGCGCGCTGTACAGCATGCCGGCGCTGACGCTGCATGAATCGGCGCCGGGCCACGCCTTCCAGATGCCGATCGCGCTGGAGCAGAAGGGCCGTCCGCCATTCCGCAACGCCTATATCTCCGCCTACGGCGAAGGCTGGGCGCTGTACACCGAGCGCCTGGGCGCGGAAATGGGCATATACGAAACGCCGTACGAAACCTTCGGCATGCTGAGTTATCAGGCCTGGCGCGCTTCGCGCCTGGTGGTGGATACCGGCATACACAGCAAGGGCTGGACCCGCAAGCAGGCGCAGGACTATCTGCGCGAGAACACCGCGCTGTCGAATCACGAGATCGAAACGGAAGTGGATCGCTATATTTCGTGGCCGGGCCAGGCGCTGTCCTATTACCTGGGCGAGATGAGCATCATCAACGCGCGCAAGAAGGCAGAGCAGGCGCTGGGCCAGAAGTTCGACATCCGCAACTTCCACGACACGGTGCTGCAACTGGGGTCGGTGCCGCTGCCGGTGCTGGAAGCGCGCATCGACCAGTTCATCGCCGAGGGCGGAAAAAGCCCATATCCCGAGCTGGAGTGAGGCAAGCGTGACATTGTGAGTGTTTCTAGAGGGAATTGTTAGGTAAAATACCAGCACTTTTAACAATCCTTCTGGTTAAAACAATTGAACAAAACTTTATTTGCAGTAGCCATGGCCAGCGCCGTGCTGGCCATTCCTTCCTATGCCGCAGCCACCAAGGCGCCGGCCCCAAGCGCTGACTCCCGCAGCGTGCTGGCGCAGGTCGCCAAAGAATTAGATACCCTGAAGGACGAGCGCAACTACGCCAGGCAGCTGGATCGCTACGCGCAGTTCGAGTTTTCTCCTGAACTGCGTCCCAAGCTGAAGGAAATCTTCGGCACCGAGCGCCCATTCCCGCTGGAGCGCGCGCCGGACAGCGTCAAAGGCCAGATCAACTATGTCGGCAAGCTGGCGGCACATAGCTATAAGGTGTCGAGCGGCAGCGAATTCAGCTGGACCGAAGCCAGCGCCGACATCGCTACCGACAAGAGCGGCCGCCCGCTGAACATTACGGCGTCGTGGCCATCGGTGCTGGTCACCGGCCCTGGCAGTACGCTGAGCGCGGTGAATATGGGCATGACCAGCAAAATGCAGCGCGGCGCCGATGGTGTCGCGTATGGCAACACCGATATCCGGATAGGCGCCATCACTGCCCGTGGCGTCCAGCCGGGCAGCAGCGAAAGCAAGGAGGCCGTGCGCCTGGACGGCGTGTCGGTCCGCTCGGACATGACGCGCCGTGGCGCAACTGCGGAAACGGGCGCGCGTTTTTCGGTCGACGCCATCGTGCTGGGCGCGGAGCGGGTGGAGCGTGCCAATTTTGCGTTCCGCGTAACGAAAATTCCGGCCAATGACCTGGTGGCGCTGGACAAGGCGCTGCGCAATCAGGACAGCAGCAAACCACCGTCTTCAGCGCAGTTCAAGGAAATGATGACGGTCATGCAGGACTTCGGCAAACGCTGGGCCATCGCTGGCGCCACGCTGTTCATCGACGATATCAGCGCCAGCTATCGCGGCAATGTGGCGTCGATCAAGGGCAATATCGGTTTCCAGAAAGTGGTGGAGGCCGATTTCAAGAGCCCAATGGCGTGGGCGAAGAAGATCGTGGGGCGATTTGACGTGCGTGTGCCAGTGGCGCTGGTGAAAGACGTCGCGCGCGCGGCGGCCGCCAAGTCGGTCAATCCGGCGGCGCCGGATGCTGCCAAGCAGATCGAGAGCAGTGCCGACGCGATGTCGAGCGTGATGATCGGCAAGGCGGTCAGCAATGGCTTTGCGGTGATTGAGAAGGGCGAGCTGCGTTCCGCCATCGAGATCAAGAACGGCAAGCTGCAAATTAATGGCAAGGACATTGATGTGGCCAAGCAGCTGCAATCCATCAGCGGCGCCTTCCTGCCCAGGCCGGCGCCGGTGCCACCGGTGCCAACAGCTTCACCCGAGGCGCAGCCGGAACCGGCAGCAGAGTAATCGCCCATGGTGAACGCACATCCCAATGCGCGCCGTCGCACGGTGCTGCTGGCATTCAGCTTGATAGCACTGCGCGGTCACTCGGCCGCAGCCACCGCAACCATCTCCCCGATGAACGAACGGCAGTTCTGGGCGCTCGTCGGCGCGGTGAAAACTGAAGCTGGCGTTGACATCGACACCAGACCGGCCTTGCTGCAAAAACGCCTGCTGGCGCTGACGCCGGCCGCCATACAAGGCTTCCAGAAAAGATACGAAGCGCTGCTGGTGGAAGCCAACAGCTGGATGTTGTGGGGCGCTGCTGTCCTCATGGCAGACGCGTACACCGACGACGGTTTTAAATACTTCCGCGACTGGCTGATCTCCGAAGGCGAGCAGACTTACAAGCAAGCTGTCCTCAATCCGGACACACTGGCGCGTCTGCCGCCGCGCAATCACTTCAGCCTGGAGTCCTTCGGCTACGCCGCGCTCAAGGCCTACGCTGCCAAGGGCGCGGGGGAACTCGAACGCGACTTCAACATCGAATTTGCCGTGACCAGCGGAGACGAGGTCAGCTCGGCCGACCTGCCGAAGCGGCTACCCGCGCTGTTCGCCAAATACCGGAGGGGTTAGCATGTCGTTGGCGATCCAGTCCAGCACTGGCGGGCGATGCGGTTGCCAGCCCAGCTTGCGGGCGCGTTCGCCGCGCACGCGGCTGTTGGAGCCCAGGCCGTAAGAGGCCATTTCGTAACCCCATTCTTCCCTGGCCTGCTCCAGCGGCCAGTCCTGTGGCTCGCCCAGCTTGAGCGCCTTGGCGATGGCCGCGCTCATGTCGCGGAACGCTGCTTCGCCGCTTTCGACGAAGTAGAAGGCGCCGGCCTCGGTCTTGTCGAGCGCCAGCAGGTACAGGTCGACCACGTCGTCGATATGCACGTTGGACCAGATATTGCGGCCAGGGCCGACGTGGCGCACGATGCCGCTTTTGCGCGCCTGCTTCAGCAAACGTGGCAGCTGCACTGAATCGCGCGGCAGCGCGCCGTGGCCGTAGATCAGCGTATTGCACAGTACCGCAGAGCGTACGCCTTGTTTGGCGGCGTCCAGTACCAGCGTGTCGATGGCCACGCGCGCGGCCTTGTCGGCGGTCGGCGCCGGCAGCTGGTCTTCGTGGTAGACCTGCTCCGTGCCTTCGCCACCCGAGGCATCGCCGACGATGCTGGAGCCGCTGGTGTGCAGCAGCACTTTGCCCGAACCGGCCAGCGCCTCGACCAAGGCTTCCACCCCCGCGCGATTGTCGCTGCTGGCGGCGTTGATGACGGCGTCGGCCGCCTGCGCCTGAGCGATCAGCAGCGCGCGGTCGTTCAGCTCACCGAGCACGCCGGTGACGCCGATCTTTTTCACTTCCTCCAGCTGCTCCGGCTTGCGCACCAGGCCGAGCACTTCATGGCCGGCCTTGACCAGGCCTGCTGCGATAGAACCGCCGATAAAGCCGGCAGCGCCGGTGACGAATACTTTCATGTCCTGCTCCTGTTGTGTATATCAGAAGCAGACAGTATGGGGACGCACGCCGCGCGCACCAAGAGCGCCCGGATCAAAGCTCCCTTGCGCCGGTTTCAATAATCAGAAATAGGCGGTGGCGGTACGGGGCAGGACTCGACGCGCAAGATAATGGCGCAATAATAGACACTGGCCGCTACGTTGGGGCGGTATATTTTTAAGACTAGGAGAATTTAAGCGCGGGCTTGGGCGCCTGAGAGGTACTGCGTCGCGTCGTCAGCTGATTATGGGGCTGGCGGCGGAGAGAAGGGTAGAGCTTAGAAGTAGACAGTCGCGGTGACGGTCGACTTGTAGGTATCTGGCTGCGGCGTGGTTTGTGCAGGAACGACACCATATACAGTGTGTATTTGTGCCGCGCCGGTGCCGGTACCGGATTTGGTGTCCGTGCCTTGCGCATTCCCCCAGTTGGTGGCGCCGGCGGTCTGGTACAGATTGAAGCCGACGGTGCTGGTGTTGGCACCAGTACCGACCATCAGGCGTGCGGCGGTAGTCGAGCCAGCGACGTTACCTGCGTTCAGGCCGATATTGTAGGGCGTGGTGTTGGTGCAGGTGACGCTGACGGTGCTGTTGACGCTGACGTTGGCATTCAGCACGCCCTGCGATTGGCCGAAGTCCAGCGGGTTGGCGGAGATGATGCAGTCGGCGATGATTTTCAGGGTAACGTCAAAATTCTGGGTTTTGCTGCCGTTGCCGTACACGGCTGCGCCGCTCATCATTGGCAGCAGCGTGGCGCCGAAAACGGCCACCAGTGCAGCGCGGGTCAAGGTCTTGTTGATCATGATAATCTCCTTTGAGTTGAACATTTGTACGCAGTTCTGAACAATTTTTGTTTCTGCGCTTCAATGGTTTCAATTATTCCTCAGCTGTTAAAAACCTGCTTTTGCCGCATGCGGCAATACTTTTGGCAGCGTAGAAATTACAAAAATTATTTGCTGTGCGGCACTTTTTTACAACACTGGAAATCTGGTGCATGAGAAAAATCTTATGCGTCCGGCGGCAAAGGCGCACCGGCGTGGTGCGCTGTGCAATCTTGTGGTGCGCATCACGGCGCCTGGCATCGATTTGAGCTGGCATGCCGATTGCATAGGACAGCACATTATTTATATGTTTCTGCGCCATGCCCGATTGCACCTCATCGCGTGACCTTGCCGCCAGCCACAGTGCCTGGCAGGCCAGCCTCACGCTGGGCTTTGCCGACGACGCCGGCACCACGCGGCTGCTGAACAAGATCCACCAGGGGCCGCTGCGCGTGCAGAAGGCGCTGTATCCAGAAGACAGCAAGGTGTGCCACGCGATCATCGTGCATCCGCCCGGTGGCGTGGTCGGTGGTGATCAGCTGGAAATTGATATCGGCGTTGGCGATCACGCGCACGCCTTTATCAGTACACCGGGCGCCGCCAAGTGGTACAAGGCGAATGGCAAGGTGTCGCGCCAGTCGGTGCACCTGCACGTCAATCAGAACGCCGCGCTGGAATGGCTGCCGCAAGAGACGATCTTCTTTGATACCGCCAATGTGGTGCTTGAGCAGCAGGTGGAGCTGGCCGCCGGCGCCACCTTCCTTGGCTGCGAAATCCTGTGCATGGGCCGCAGCGGTTCTGGCGAAGTGTTCAATACCGGGCGCGTGCGCCAGCGCAGCAGCATCCGCCGTGAAGGACGGCTGATCTGGTGGGAGCAGGGCGACATCATCGGCGGACGCCTCGATAGCCCGCTGGCGCTGAACGGCCATAGCGTGTGCGCCACGCTGATCGCGGCTGGCCAGGCTTTACCCGCCGCCGTGCTCAACGAGATACGCGCCGACCTCAACGCCGATGGCGAACACATTTTCGGCGTTACCCAGACCAAGGGCGTGCTGGTGGCGCGCCATCTGGGCAATGACAGCGAGACAGCGCGCCGCCTGATGCTGGCCGTCTGGCGCCGCCTGCGCCCCTATCTGTTGCAACGCGAGGCGGTCACGCCGCGCATCTGGCAAACCTGAAAGAGCATAACGACATGGACTTGACTCCACGCGAAAAAGACAAGCTGTTGATTTTCACTGCGGGCCTGGTGGCGGAACGCCGCCTGGCGCGCGGTTTGCAGTTGAATTACCCGGAAGCGGTGGCGCTGATCAGCTGCGCCATCATGGAAGGTGCCCGCGACGGCAAAACTGTCGCAGAACTGATGTCCGAAGGCACGCGCATACTCACGCGCGCCGACGTCATGGAGGGTATCCCCGAAATGATCCCTGACATCCAGGTCGAAGCGACGTTCCCTGATGGGAGCAAGCTTGTGACTGTCCACAACCCCATCCCATAAGGAGTTCATCATGATCCCAGGTGAATACAAGCTTGAAGAAGGTGAGATCGGCCTGAACGTGGGCCGCGAAACCACCACCGTCGTGGTCACCAACCAGGGCGACCGCCCGGTGCAGATTGGTTCGCACTTCCATTTTTTTGAAGTCAACTCGGTGCTCAAGCTGGAGCGCTGGAAGGCCTATGGCATGCGCCTGAATATCGCTGCCGGCACAGCCGTGCGGTTCGAACCGGGCCAGCAGCGCACCGTGGAACTGGTCAAGCTGGACGGCGACCAGGAAGTGTATGGCTTCAATGGCAAGGTGATGGGAAAGCTCAGCTGATATGGTGACAATCTCGCGCCGCGCCTATGCCGAAATGTTCGGACCGACCACCGGGGACCGCATCCGCCTGGCCGATACCGGACTGTTTATCGAAATCGAAAAGGACTACGCCACTTACGGCGAAGAAGTGAAGTTCGGCGGCGGCAAGGTGATCCGCGACGGCATGGGCCAGTCGCAGCGCGTGGCGGCGCTGGTGATGGATACGGTGATCACCAACGCGGTGATCATCGACCACTGGGGCATCGTCAAGGCGGATATCGGCCTGAAGAACGGCATGATTGCCGGCATCGGCAAGGCCGGCAATCCCGACATCCAGCCGGACGTGACGATGGCGATCGGCGGCGCGACCGAGATCATCGCGGGCGAGGGCATGATCGTCACCGCCGGCGGCGTCGACACGCACATCCACTTCATCTGCCCGCAGCAGATCGAGGAAGCGCTGATGAGTGGCGTGACCACCATGATCGGCGGCGGCACCGGACCGTCGGCCGGCACCTCGGCCACCACTTGCACGCCGGGGCCGTGGCATTTGCATGCAATGCTGCAGGCGGCCGACGCGTTTCCGATGAACCTGGGCTTTCTCGGCAAGGGCAATGTCAGTCTGCCGGAACCGCTCGAAGAGCAGGTGCGCGCCGGCGCCATCGGCCTGAAGCTGCACGAGGACTGGGGCAGCACGCCGGCTGCCATCGACAACTGCCTGAGCGTGGCGGACCGGATGGATATCCAGGTCGCCATCCACAGCGATACGCTGAACGAAGGCGGCTATCTGGCCGACACGCTGGCGGCGTTCAAGGACCGCACCATTCACACTTTCCATACCGAAGGCGCGGGCGGCGGGCATGCGCCGGACATCATCGCGGCCGTAGGGCAGGGCAATGTGCTGCCGTCATCGACCAATCCGACCCGGCCGTTCACGGTGAATACGCTGGACGAGCACCTGGATATGCTGATGGTCTGCCATCACCTGGATGCGGCCATTACAGAGGACGTGGCGTTTGCCGAATCGCGCATACGCCGCGAGACGATTGCTGCGGAAGACATCCTGCACGATATCGGCGCGATCTCGATGATGTCGTCCGACTCGCAGGCCATGGGCCGTGTCGGCGAAGTGATCATGCGCACCTGGCAGACCGCGCACAAGATGAAGGAGCAGCGCGGCCCGCTGGCGCCGGATTCAGCACGCAACGATAACTTCCGCGTCAAGCGCTATATTGCCAAGTACACCATCAATCCAGCCATCACGCACGGCATCGCGCATGCGGTAGGTTCGCTGGAAGTGGGCAAGATCGCCGACCTGGTGCTGTGGAAGCCGGCCTTCTTCGGCGTCAAGCCGCAGATGATACTCAAGGGCGGCATGATCGCGGCGGCGCTGATGGGCGATCCGAATGCCTCGATCCCGACGCCACAGCCGGTGCACTACCGGCCGATGTTCGGCGCCTTCGGCGGCGGCTTGAAGAAGTCGTTCACCTTTGTGTCGCAGTCGGCGTATGAGGCCGGCATCGGCGAGCAGCTTGGCCTGCATAAAACCCTGATCGTGGCCAAGGGCATGCGCGCCTTGCGCAAGTCGGACATGATCCACAACAGCCTGGCGCCCAGCATGGACGTCAACCCCGAAACTTATGAAGTGCGCGCCGATGGCGAGCTGCTGGTCTGCGAAGCCGCGACCAGTCTGCCGATGGCACAGCGTTATTTCCTGTTCTGACGATGCTGACCTTACATACAAAAATCCCGCACGCCGACAGCGTGGCCGCGCAGCTGGTGCTGCCTTACGAGCTGCGCGAAAAATGCCGTCTACGCGCAACGCTGGACAGCGGCGAAGAGGTGGCCGTGTTCACCGTGCGCGGCACGGTGCTGCGCGATGGCGACCTGCTGACTGGCGAAGACCGGCGTGTGGTGCGCGTGGTTGCTGCGCCGGAGCCGACGTACAAAGTGGCGTGCGCCGATGCGCACACGCTGCTGCGTTGCGCCTTCCATCTGGGGAACCGTCACACGCAGGCACAGGTCGGCGATGGCTTCCTGCGCATCCGCGCGGACGCGGTGCTGAAAGAGATGCTGGCCGGGCTGGGCGCGACGGTGGCGGAGGAGATGGCGGCGTTCGAGCCGGAGTCCGGCGCGTACGGCGGCGGCCACGGCCACCATCACGATCATGGCCACGGACCGCTGGCGCCGATCCCGCTGCGCCAGAAGATCCACCGTCCGGGCGACCCGAAATAAATGCAGGCCGCCGCGCTGCTCCATCTGCTGCAATTCGCCAGTCCGGCCTTGCCGATTGGCGCGTACAGCTATTCGCAAGGGCTGGAGGCGGCGCTGGAGTGCGGCGAGGTGTGCGACGCCGACACGGCGCGCGCGTGGATCGTCCGCCATCTGCATGAAGTAGTCGCGCAATGGGAGGCGCCCATCACCTGGCGCTTGATGCAAGCCTGGTCGCGTCGAGACTGGTGCGCCGTCAGCGACTGGAGCGAAAAGTTCATCGCCTCGCGCGACAGCAGCGAATTCCGCGCCGAGACCATCCAGATGGGCTACTCGCTGAGCAAGCTGATCGCCGAGTTAGGCATTGCCGATGCCGACACGCTGGCCAAGCTGCAAGGTGAGAGCGAAGTCGCGCTGCCGACAGCATTTGCCTGCGCCGTCGCCGCGCTGCACATTCCTTGCGATGCGGCATTGCTGGCGATGCTGTTCGCGTGGGCCGAGAACCAGGTGCTGGTGTGCGTCAAGTCGGTGCCGCTGGGGCAGGTGGCCGGCCAGCGCATGCTGCTGTCGCTGCGTGAAGAAATCGAAGCCGCCGCCCGCTATGCGCAAACCGTCAGTGACGACGATATGTGCAACTGGGCGCCCGGCCTGTCGCTGCTGTCGATGCAGCACGAAGTGCAATACAGCCGTTTATACAGATCCTGAAAGAGCATTATGACGACATCCAATCCACTCCGCGTCGGCATCGGCGGCCCGGTCGGCTCCGGCAAGACCGCGCTGTGCGAAATGCTGTGCAAAGGCATGCGCGACCACTACGACATGGCCGTGATCACCAACGACATCTACACCAAGGAGGACATGGAAATCCTGCTGCGCGCCGATGCATTGCCGGCGGAGCGCCTGATGGGCGTGGAAACCGGCGGCTGCCCGCACACGGCGATCCGCGAGGACGCGTCGATCAACCTGGAAGCCATCGCCCGCATGCAGGCCGATTTTCCGCAACTGGACCTGATCCTGGTGGAGTCCGGCGGCGACAACCTGGCCGCCACCTTCAGCCCCGAGCTGTCCGACCTGACTATTTATGTGATCGATGTCGCCGGTGGCGAAAAAATTCCGCGCAAAGGCGGTCCCGGTATCACGCGCTCCGATCTGCTAATCATCAACAAGACCGACCTGGCGCCGCATGTCGGTGCGGATCTTGATGTGATGGCGCGCGACGCCAAACAGCAGCGTGGCAGCCGTCCATTTGTCTTCACCAATCTGCGCAGCGGTGAGGGCGTTGGCGCCGTCATCGACTATATCCGCCAACAAGGCTTGCTGGACCAATAAGGAGCACACATGAAAAAGACGATTATCGCCGGGGTGTTGGCGGCGGCTAGCGGGGCGGCCCTGGCGCATAGCGGCGACGGCGCGCATACACACGGCTTCCTGGCCGGCTTCACGCATCCGTTCACCGGCCTCGATCACCTGCTGGCGATGCTGGCCGTAGGCGCGTGGAGCGTGCGCCAGCCGAACGCCAAGTGGCTACCGGCGCTGTTCATCGGCATGCTGTTGGCTGGCATGGCGAGCGGCGCATTGGGGCTGAGCATTCCCGGACTGGAAACCGGCATCGCGCTGACTGTGGCGTTGATGGGGATATTGCTGGTAGCGGCCACACGCCTGCCCGCCGTGGCAGGTGCGTCGATGGTCAGCGTATTCGCGCTGCTGCATGGTAACGCGCATGGACACGAGCTGCCGCAAGCGATCAGCGCCGGCGGCTTGCTGGCCGCCAGCCTGTTGCTGGTGTATGGGGGGAGTCTGCTGGGCCGCGTCAGCCCGGCGCTGGCGGTGAAGGTGTCGGGCGCGGCGATTGCCGCCGCCGGAGCGATGCTGACAGCGGCTGCGTGATTATTTGCGTTCGTCGCTGCGGCGTTCTTGCAGCACGATCGGCGCTTGGTTCTGCGGATACAGACCATGGTGGCCTTCGTAGACGGCGCGAATGGCGGCCATGTCGGCTTCCTGGTCGCCGCTGAGGTGCAGGTGATCGATCATGCCCAGGGTCTTGCGTGGGTAGTCGATATATACCAGGCACAAAGGCACTTTGGCCTCCACCGCCAGGTGATAAAAGCCGCTCTTCCAGTTAGGGCGGTAGCTGCGCGATGCCTCCGGTGTGATGGCCAGCCAATACCAGTCGGCCGCGTTCATGCGCTCCGCTTGCGAACGTATCATGCCTTGCGGCGCGCTGCGGTCCACCGGCTCGCCGCCCAGAGCGCGGAACCAGCCGCCCAGCGGGGACTTGAACAGCGAATCCTTGGCCAGCCAGCGGAACGGCAGATTCAGCGCCCATTTGCACATCAGGCCAACAAAGAAGTCCCAGTTGGAGGTGTGCGGATAGACCACCACGATGCCGCGCGGGCCGGGCAGGGGGCGGTATAGAAAGCGCCAGCCGAACAGGTTCAGTACCCGCAGCGCCGCGCGGCGGCGCCAGGTGGGCAGCACCTCCGGCTTCATTTCAAAATCAGACATCTCACTACCCCGTCGTGTTTTTTAGATTATTGTCACTATTGACAGGCTTGTATTCGCCTGTTTTAAAAGCAGCGCGCATTCTATATTGACCCCGACGGGGGAGCAACTTTTGTTTAAAGCTTGTAGTTGAGGGTCAAAGTGGCGCTGCGCGGCGCACCATAGGTATTGCCGCCGGTGGTCCAGCCGATGCCCTGGTAGTAAACTTTGTCAAAAAGATTACTCACATTCAGGCGCACGCTGAGCTTCTCATTGACCTGGTAGCCGGCATGCAGACCGACCACGGTGTAGCCGCCGTGGGTGATGCGGTCATCGTCCGACGAGTAGATAGCGTTCTGCGTATTCAGCGAACCGCCCACGCGCCAGCGCTGCAAATCGCCCGGCAGGCGGTAGCTGGTGCTGACCTTGAACTGGTGGCGCGGCAGGTCCGGGTCGAACAATTTGCCGACATTGGATGCGACCGAATCGGTGACAAACTTGGCCGACACATAGGTGTAGCCCGCAGTCGCCTGCCAGCCTGGCGCCAGCTCGCCGCTGACTTCCATTTCCACACCCTTGCTTTCGACCTTGCCGGCCGCGCGCGAGCAGAAAGTTGATCCGGTGCTTGGGCATGGCGACGGGCCGTCGCGGTCTGTCATGGCGCGGTTTTCCTGGCTGACCTGGAATACCGCCAGGCTGGCGTTTAGCGCGCCGCCAAAGTATTCGCCTTTGACGCCGGCCTCGTAGTTGGTGCCAGTGACAGGCTTGAGCAGGTTGCCGCCGGCGTCGACCGTGCTTTGCGGCTGGAAGATCTGGGTCCAGCTGCCGTACAGCGAGTGGTTGGCATCAAGATCGTAGACTGCGCCGGCGTACGGCGTGATCTCGCGAGTGACCTTATAGCCGGCGTTAGTGCGGTCGTTGTTGTAGTCATACCAGCTGCTGCGCGCGCCGACGATCAGCGACAGCGGATCGGTGATGCTGAACCGCGCCGAGCCATACACGCCGGATTCCTTCAGCGTGCTGGTGATGCCCCAGCGCTGGTAATTGATCGCCGGGCGGCTGGCTGCATAAGGATCAAAGTGGAATGGATCGAATGGAATCGGCGTCGCGCGCACGCCCCAGTCGCCGTAGTTATCGTTGATGGCTTTGCGGCGGCTCAGGCCCAGCGATACCTCGTGCTTGCGGCCCAACAGCGCGAACGGGCCGCCGACGGTGGCGTCGAAGCTGGTTTGTGCATTGTCCAGGCGATAGGCTTGCGAATTCTGCGAGAAGGCCGCGCCGCTGCCGCGTATGGAGGTGAACATCATGTCGACGTATTGCCACTTCTTGATCGCTGACAGTTTGGCTTTCCAGCCATTCCCCAGTTTTTGATCCAGTTCGGCAAACACGGTTTTGTCGGTCTGGTTCCAGAAATCGTAGGCGTTATTGAGCGTGGTGGAGCGCGGCAGGTAGAACTGCGCGCCGTCGTCGTGGGTTGGGAAGCCCTGGTAGCCGCCGGTGTTCTTGGTGTCGCGGTAGTGCGCGCCGACGGTCAGCGTGGTGCCGCGCGCCAGGTCTGCTTCGAGGATGCCGTAGGCCTGCTGCGTGCGGTCATGCGAGACGTCGTAGAAAAAATCCTTGTCCTGTGCTGCGATCACGGCGCGGCCGCGCAGCGTTTTGGTTTCGTTCAAGGCGTTGGAGGCGTCCAGTTGCAGCTGGTAGTCGTTCCAGCTGCCGGCGCTGGCGGTCAGCGAGACTTGCTGACCGGCGGTCGGACGCTTGCGCACCAGGTTGATGGCGGCGGATGGATTACCGCTGCCGCTGGTCAGGCCGTTGGCACCGCGCACCACTTCGATGCGGTCATAGACCACCAGGTCGGCATTGTCTGCGTTGAAGGTGCCGTTGGCGCCCATGGTGGTTGGCAGGCCGTCCAGCAGCATATTGGTGACCTCAAAGCCACGTGCGCTGAAGCTGCCGGAATTACCGACGAAATAGCCCTTCTGCATGGTCAGGCCGGTGATGCTTTTGACCGCGTCATCCAGCGTCACCAGGCCCTGATCTTCGATCTGCTGGCGCGTCAGCACGCTGACCGATTGCGGCGTCTCGCGCATCGACAGTTCCATGCGGGTGGCGGTGTTGGTGGCGCCGGTGGTGTAGGAACCGCTGCCTTCGGTTGCGTTCTGGCGCGTGCCGTTGATGGTGATTGCCGGCAGTGCCGCGTCAGCCGGTGGCGTGTGCGGGCGCGCCTGCGCTGGCGCGGCTTGTGGCGGCGCCGGACGCTGCGTGCGCAGCACATAGCCGCCGCTTTCCACCCGCGCCACTTCCATGCCGGTGCCGCTCAGCAGCGCGGCAAAGCCGTCCTGCACCTTATACACACCGCGCAGGCCGGGCGTGGTTTTATGGTCGGTCTGGTCGGCGGTGAAGATCACCGAAACGCCGCTGGCGATGGCGAAGCTGCGCAGGGCAGGGGCCAGCGGACCGGCGGCGATATTGAATTCCTGGCTCTGCGCCTTGCTGGCCGGCGTGTTCTGGGCGTGCGTCCATGGCGCGGCGCCCAGGCATAGCAGCAGCGAGACGGCGCAGGCAATCGGCCGGCGTTGGAAAGTACGTGGCATAACGGTTCCTCAAGTAAGTAAAAATGTGGTGCTTACTTAATAGGTGCCGCAGGATTCAAAATCGGGCAGGATTTTTTTATCTTTTTTCGACACTGACCCAATAAGGGCTGAAAGTACGGATGCGCACCGGCAGGGAGTTGGGCAGCATCGCCAGGACGGCGTTGGTGTCCTTCAGCGGGAATACGCCGGAAAAACGCAGCTTGGCCAGCGCCGGATCGCAACGCAGCACGCCACGGCGGTAGCGGCCCAGTTCTTCCAGGAAGTCGTCCAGCCGCATATCGTCGGCGACGATGGCACCCAGCGTCCAGGCCAGGTTGTCGGTCGATGAAGGCGTGGGGGCAGTGATGTCACGCGTCGAAAACACGGTGCGCTGGCCCGCCGTCAAGGTCAGCGGCGTGCTGTCGGCGCTGGCGGGCGTGATCTCCACAGCGCTGTTTTGCACATCCACCTGCGTGCGGTGGTTCAGTTGGCGCACGCTGAATACCGTGCCGAGCGCACGCACGCGGCCTTGTGCTGTTTGCACGATGAAGGGGCGGCCGGCGGCGCCCGCATGGCTGGTTTCGATGCGAATCTCGCCGGTGACCAGTTGCAGCAGCCGTTGATGCGCGTCGTAGCGCAGCTTGACCGCACTGCCGGTATTGAGCAGTACGCGAGTGCCATCTTCCAGCGTCCATTCGCGGCGTTCGCCGACGGCGGTGCGCATGTCGGCGCTCAATTGCTGCCATGCTTGCGAGCGCGCGCCCAGCACGCCGGCGGAACCGGCCACGCCAAGGCCGAGCAACAATGCGATGCTGTTGCGCCGGCGTGGCGACTGTACCGACAGCACCTGGTAAGCCGGGCCGCCCTGCAAGCCCTTAAGCCTGGCGCAGACGGCTTCGATATGCTGCCACGCGCGTTCGTTGTCCGGATCGGCGGCGCGCCATTGCTGCCAGCGCTGCTGGTCGGCCGCGCTGAAATCGCTGGACATCAGCGTGGTCAGCCATTCCGCCGCCTGGTCTGCGGCCGTGTCGCTGAATGCGTGGCTCATGGCGTTAGCGTGAACAGGCATTGGCGGTTGGCGCGGGTCAGGTATTGCTTCACCGAGCTGGTGGATACGCCCAGTTGCGCGGCGATTTGTTCGTAGTTCAGGCCTTCCAGCTGCGCCAGCAGAAAAGCCTGGCGCACGGCGCAGGGCAGGCCGTCCAGCGCGCGATCAATTTCTTCCAGCGCTTGCAGCACCATCAGCCGCGTCTCCGGCGACGGCATGGCGTCTTCCGGTAGCGCGGCCAGCGCTCCAAGGTAGGCTGTCTCCAGCAGGTGGCGGCGGTGCCTGTGCGCCAGCAGGCGGCGCGCGATCGTCGCCAGGAATGGGCGCGGCTCGCGGATATCCTCGGCGTAGCCGGTGCTGATCACGTTGACGAAGGTGTCCTGCGCCAGGTCGGACGCCTCGCTGCTGTTGTCCAGGCGGCGGTGCAGCCAGCCTCTCAGCCAGGCGTGGTGGTCAAGGTAAAGCGTCTCGACGGTACTGGAGGGAGGAAGGTTAAGGGACACCGGCAAAGTATGAATGAGAACTATTATCATTCATAATAGGCGAATCGGCATGGTTTGTCGATACTAGAATGTGCAAAGCATGCATTTCAGGTATTGTAGCGGTCTTGATAAAACCGGAAAAATAAGGGGAGCCATGTCCACACGTATTCTGAAACCCTTGGCTATTGCCGCCACGCTGCTGGTGACCGCCGCCGCGCAGGCGGGCGCGCCGATGGCGCGTTTTCAGGCGCCGGGGTTTTATCGCACCACGCTGGGTGATTTTGAAATCACCGTGCTGAACGATGGCACCCTGGACCTGCCGGTCGACAAACTGCTCAAGCAGCCGCCGGCCAAGACCGATGCGGCGCTGGCCAAGTCGTTCCAGAAAAGCCCGCTGCAAACTTCCGTCAACGGTTTCCTGATCAATACCGGCAGCAAGCTGGTGCTGATCGACACCGGCGCCGCCAGCCTGTTCGGCCCGACGCTGGGGCAGCTGCTTGGTAATCTCAAGGCGGCTGGCTACAAGCCGGAGCAGGTGGACGAGATTTACATCAGCCATATGCATGGCGATCACGTCGGCGGCCTGGCCTCCAACGAACAGCGCGTGTTCCCGAACGCCATCGTCCGTGCCGGCAAGCTCGATGCGGATTACTACCTGAGCCAGACCAATCTCGACAAGGCGTCGCCGGAAGCCAAGGATAATTTCCAAGGGCCGATGGTGTCGATCAATCCGTATGTGAAGGCGGGCAAGTTCCAGCCTATCGTGGCGAATACCGAACTGGTGCCGGGGATTAAGTCCTACTTCAATGGCGGGCATACGCCGGGCCATATCACCTACGTGGTGGAGAGCAAGGGGCAGAAGCTGGTGCTGCTGGGTGATTTGCTGCACGTTCAGGCGGTGCAATTTGATGATCCGGGCGTGGGCATCTCGTTCGATACCGACAGCAAGGTCGCCATTACCGAGCGCAAGGAAGCGTTTGCGGCTGCGGCCAAGGGCGGCTACCTGATCGGTGCGCCGCACCTGTCGTTCCCTGCGCTGGGCCATGTGCGGTCCAACGGCAAGGGCGGTTACGTGTTCGTGCCAGTGACGTACACGCAACCGCGTTAAGCTCCTTACGCCAGGGCAGGGTAGTCGGTGTAGCCGACTTCGCTGGCGCCATAGAAGGTTTCTGCATTCCACGGATTCAGTGGCGCGTCGGCTTTCAGGCGCGCCACCAGGTCCGGATTGGAGATGTAGTCCTTGCCAAAGGCGATCGCATCCGCCTTGCCGCTATCCAGCAGGCTCTGTGCCACCACTTTATCCAGCTTCTCATTGGCGATAAACACGCCGCCGAATTCCTGCTTGATCAGCGGGGCCAGGCTATCCTCGCCCACGGCTTCACGCGCGGCGATGAACGCAATCTTGCGCTTGCCCAGCTCGCGCGCCACATAGCCGAAGGTCTCGGCCGGATTGGCGTCGCCCATATCGTGCGAATCGCGGCGTGGCGCCAGGTGCATGCCGACGCGGTCCGGCCCCCAGACTTCAATCACGGCATCGGTTACTTCCAGCATCAGGCGAGCGCGGTTCTCGACCGAGCCACCATAGTTGTCAGTGCGCTGGTTGGTTTTACTTTGCAGGAACTGATCCAGCAGATAGCCGTTGGCGCCGTGCACCTGCACGCCGTCGAAGCCGGCTTTCTTGGCGTTCTCGGCGCCTTTCTTGTACGCGGCAACCACACCTGCCAGCTCTTCGGTATCCAGCGCGCGCGGCACTGGATACGGCCGTTGCGGGCGCAGCAGGCTGACGTGGCCTTCGGCGGCAATCGCGCTTGGCGCCACTGGGGCGTCACCGTTCAGCAGGCTCGGGTCCGAGATACGGCCGA
Source organism: Duganella sp. sic0402 (assembly GCF_019219065.1). Lineage (GTDB taxonomy): Bacteria > Pseudomonadota > Gammaproteobacteria > Burkholderiales > Burkholderiaceae_D > Rugamonas. The sequence continues at coordinate 141,278 of NZ_JAHUWK010000001.1, forward strand.
CGTGCCACAGCTGGGCAAAGATGACACCGCCCTTGGCGTGCACGGCGGCGGTGACCTGCTTCCAGCCCTCGACCTGCTCATCCGACCACAGGCCCGGCGTGTCGGCATAACCGACGCCTTGCGGTGTGACGGAAGTCGCTTCGCTCAGAATCATGCCGGCGGTGGCGCGTTGCTCGTAGTACTTGGCCATCAGCGCGTTCGGCACGCGGCCGCCGCCAACTGCGCGGGCACGGGTCAGCGGCGCCATGACGACGCGGTTTTTCAGGGTGATATCGCCGATGGTGATCGGATCGAACAGAGTAGGCATGATGAGTTCCCTATAGTTGCATTTGTCCGATGAAGGCCTGGATGACGGCTTCATCGCGTTTGAAATAATTCCACTGGCCGACCCGCTCCGACTTCACCAGCCCGGCCTTGACCAATACGGCCAGGTGGGCGGACATCGTGGATTGCGACAGACCGGCGCGCCGGTCGATCATGCCGGCGCATACTCCCAGGCTCAGCGGATGTTGCTGCTCCGAGAAATACACCTCCGGCTCCTTCAGCCACGCCAGAATCTGGCGCCGCATCGGGTTGGCTAGGGCTTTGTGGATGGCGTCTATGTCCATGATCGCTATATGTATCGTGTTTTTCCGATTTCAATATCGGAATTCTACGATATAAATAAAAAGCGTGCTGCCGGCCGCGAAATCCTTTATGTTATTGGAACATTGTTGGATATCTAACGGGGCTGGGATGTCGAGTCATTACCTGGATGTGGCGGTAGGCTTGTCCTACACTTTTCTGGCGGTGAGCCTGCTGTGCAGCGCCACGCGCGAGGCGATCGCATCGCTGTTCCAGACCCGCGCCAAGGTGCTGCTGGATGGCGTGCTGACCCTGCTGCACGAACCGGCTGGCAAGCCGCAGGTGCGCGGCATCCTGCCATCGCTGAAACGGCTGCTGCGGATGGATGATGGCTTCGGGCTGGACAAGCTGGGCGCGCAGTCGCTGACGGCGGAAGTGATGCGCCATCCGCTGATACTCGGCATGGCGCAGCGCGGCCGCATGCCGTCCTATATTCCGTCGGCGATATTCGCGCGTGCCTTCGTGTCGACGCTGACGGCCAAGTATGGCAAGGGGCAGACGGCGGCCATCCTGCTGAGCAACGTCGGCAACGAAGGCTTGACGCGCACGCTGCTGGCCATCATGGGCGAGGGGCCGGATGATGTGGCGGCGCTGGAGAGCGCCGTGAAGCTGTGGTACGACACGGTGATGGAGCGCATCAGCGGCTGGTACAAGCGGCGCTCGCAGTTCGTGTTGTTCCTGGTCGGGCTGTTGTATGCGGTGGTGATGAATATCGACGCGCTGCAATTGTCGCAGCGCTTGTGGACAGATGCGGCCTTGACCGCATCGCTGGCGCAAAAGGCTGAACTGGCCAAACCGCCCGTCGCGCCAGTCCAGCCATCGGACGCAGCCAGCGCGCTGGCGCAAACCAAACTCGCCAAGGCGCAAGCCCAGGAACTGCAAACCTTGCCGATCGGTTGGCCTTCGGCGCGCTTCGATAGCAGCAGCGGCAGTGGGATTGCGGTTGCGCTGCTGTTCGCCCTGATCGGCTGGGTGGCGACAGCCTTTGCTGCTTCCCTCGGCTCGCCATTCTGGTTTGAGGGCATAGGCTGGTTGCTGGCGCTGCGCGGCACCGGCGCCAAGCCAGCCGATACCACCACGTCGCCAGCCGCCGCCATAACGCTGCCGAGCCTGCGCAAATAGCCTTATTTGTCGCGCTGCGCGCACTTCGATGATTGAATCGCGCGCTCGGTGATGTTATCGATGCTCTTGATGGCCTGCGGCGTGCAGGCGGCTTCATTGACCGCATGCAGTTCTGGCTTTCTGCTGAACTCCTTGTAGCCTGTGAACACCAGCGCAGCGCCGGCGCAGACCATCAGCACCCAATTGACTTTGGTCTGCATGGTCAGGCAGCGAAGTGCAGGGCCAGGCCGATGACTGCGGGCAGGGTTTGAATCAGCAGGATCGAACGCTTGACCGTCACGCCGCCCCACACGCCAGCGACTGCCACGCAGGCCAGGCCAAACACGGTGAATGCCGATGCAATGGCTGCGTCAGGATGGACAAAGCCGACCAATAGTGCGGCGACCAGGAAACCGTTATAGCAGCCCTGGTTCGACATCGCTGGCTGGACGATTTCCGCCTTCTCCTTGCTCAGGCCGAAGACGCGGCGGCCACGCGAATTGAACAGCACGGTTTCCAGCAGGACGATGTAGACGTGGATCAGCGCTACCAGCGCGGTGACGATCTGGGCTGCCAAATGCATGAGTGCTCCTTGTTGTTATCAATATTGGTGGAACATTATCGCCTGAGCAAGCTCCTGGCGGCTAGAGGCCCGCCACCAAATTTGCTCAAATGCTATACTTTTGACTCTTGCGCTTCTGTGGGGACGACCCTGCCTGAGTCCGAAGCGCGACGCCCGTTGCGGCGTTTCACTTGGCTTGGACGACCTGGCCGCAACGAGGAGTGTCGTCATGACCTGGATGATCTTGATATTGGCCGGTTTGCTGGAAGTGGTGTGGGCGGTTGGCCTGAAATACACGGAAGGCTTCAGCAAGCTGGTGCCGTCGGTGCTGACCTTGACTGCGATGGCCGGCAGCGTCGGCATGCTGGGCCTGGCGCTGCGCACGCTGCCGCTGGGCACGGCGTATGCGATCTGGACCGGCATTGGCACGGTGGGGACAGTGATCTACGGTATCGTTGTCTTGCATGAGCCAGCCAGCATTGTGCGGCTGACTTGCATCGCCATGATTGTCGGCGGCATCATCGGTTTGAAAGTTTCGACGGCTTAAAACGATGGGTTAGGGCGTGTGAGGTAGTACCACTCGCTGTTCGCCCCGGCTGCCGCGTCCGGGAACAGGATGCGGCCGTCAAACTCCGCCAGCACTGGCGTGCCATCAGCGCGCCGGCCGATTTCCTCGCCTTGCCGGACTGGATCGAAGCTGGACCAGTCACGGCTGAATTTATCTTCAGCATGCTGCTTGTCGTAGACGGCGACCATGCTCAGTGCTTCCATTTGCTCAGGCTTAACCGGCTCCGGTTCAGGCGCGTCGATCATGCCAAGGAACGCCAGCGTATTCAGTATCGCGCGATATGCCACTTCCGGCGCTTGCGGATCATTGTGCTGGCCGCACTCCAGCGTCAGCGCATAGCCGCCGACCGAGCGCATATATTCGGTGGTTCCCATGCCGTAGCGCAGCACGGTTTGTAATTCACTGCTGCCGCTCATGCGCCGCTGCACGCCATCGCCATAAGTGCGCAGCCAGCCATCAACAAACCGCCGCACCCCTAGCCGCCGTGCCAAAGCACGCTCTTGCTCCTCATGCTTGAACGGCTCCAGTGGTCCATCATTATTGCGCGGTCCGACCATCACAAACGGCTCGCCGTTCCCGCTGAAAGAATGCAGATCCAGCAGCACATCATGCTGCGTCAGCAAAGGGCACAGCCAGTTTGCCACATGGTCCTCAAAATCCTGCGGGTCTGAATTCGGAAAAAGATTACGATTTAAATTCCGTTGACCGGCACGCTCGCCCTTGGCATACGCTAAGGGATTCGTAACAGGAATAAATGTGACGCTGCCGCACCGTATCGTCAGCACACTACGATCTAGATCTTCCACTGCACGAATAATCGCCTGTGTGCCGCAGACCTCATTTCCGTGCACAGCGCCGGTGATAATTAGCCGCGTGCCTTCGTGTTGACCATCGTATTGTGTCAATCTAAATTGAGATGAGCTGACGGGAAACATATCGTGTTCCGCGAGCCTTAACCCTCTGGCGAATTCTCGACTTCAGGGTCGTGTGCAAACTCCACACCCTGATCATCCTTCAAATGCAGTGTAATGTTAAAAGTCATTTGGGCGGTATTCGCATCACTGAAAGTTAATTGCTTGCCGCTAACACTGATAGTTGCTTTACTCAATTGATTATTATCCGCCGGCTTGACGCTCATGCCAGTAAAGACAATATCACGATTTCCGCTATCGAAAATTTGATAGTTGATGACGGTATCCTTTGCCGTGACCCAAGGCGTCGCTGGCGCAGTCATTACGTCATAAACGCCCGGTTTCGTTTCCCGAATCGAAACGAGCACGTTAATGAATGGTGTGCTGGGGATAATTTTGCTCATATATTTACTTTCTATTGTGGGTGGGTGATGAGGTATTGCAGGTAAGCCGGGTCTTTATAGAGCATGAGTTCCAGTTGTTTGCGTTGTAGGCTGGCTTCCCTCTGTTGGCCTAAGCAGAACTGAGCCTTTACCCATGGCGCAAGTACTCGGAAATCTGCTGTGTCTTGTATGTGAGGCTGCAGTATGCCAATAATCTCTTTGCAATGTGAGCGTGTAGGATGCGTATCTTCCAGACGGTGGAATTCGGAACTAAATAATAGTGCATCAATCAGGCTGTTCCGAATAAATAAATCATTTGGAGTCGACGTATATAGTTGGCGGAGCTTGCTCATGCTTGTTATTAAGCTTGTTTTAGCAGCGTGAAGTTGCCCGTTTTTCATTTGAACTTCTGCCTGATACCGAAGGGTATTAGCAAGGAGTGTTTGAAGGGCGAGCTTTTTGGGTTCCAGCCGGATGAGCTGGTCAAGCTCCTGCTGTAGCTTCTCCAGTCGCAACATTATTTGAGCCGGACTCTGTATGGCGCTATCCGCCTCAATAAGACGTAACTCCGAGATATACAAACTACGTTGCCAGTTGCGATTGCTTGAGTCCTTTTCTACGACGGTTTGAAGTAGCGTATGCGCTTGTTTCGTCGCTGCATGGCTGCCCTGCATGTCTCCTAATGACTGCTTGATTTCAGATTGATGCGACCAAGCTGACGCCAGACCGAAACTCCAGAGATTTTCCGAGGGATAGGTTTGATGGAGAGTTTGGAATAAAGCCAACTCGCGTGCACCCAATTGCTCACCTAGTGGGAGTTTTCCAAGTTGTATTTGCGCGGCCGCTTGCCATGAGAGGCTATTGGCCAAATCTGCAATTAGTCGTTTATTGTTTGGATCTTTTTCGTATGCGCGCTGCTTTAAAACAACCGAACGTTCGAATTCGTTTGCAGCCTTGAATAGATTACCGCTTCTCAACGCGACTGTTCCTAAATTGCTGTGCGCATAGGACTGCTCAATCCAGCTATCAATCGCATCAGGTGCAACAGCGGCTTGCCGATTGGCGAGGTTAAGATATTGTTCGAAATACTCCCGAGCGGGATCCCACTCCTTCTGATCGAGGTGTATCTGGCCTAACCAAAACGCGTTTTCTCCAGCACTTTTAAGTAGCACTAAGTTTGTTGGAGAGCGCTCAATTTGTTTTAATAATATAGAACGGGCAGATAATAGTGCTGCATTAGCCCCATTGGGATCCGCCCGTTTAATACGCACTTCAGAAATGAGTTGTAACGATTTAGCGCGTTGAGTTAACGCCGTATCGTTATCGTTGCTTAGCGAAGGGTTTGCAAGATAAGTCAGCGCACGCGTGCTGATAGAGTCTAATAAATCGAGCTTACCTAGGGGGCGGAGCTTATCAACGAACTCTCCTAGCATAAAAGCCATTAAACTCTCTGCCTCGTTTCGGTGGGCTTCAGCCCGCTTTTGCTCAGCTCGCGCCGTCAGTCCTAGACCCGCCGTAAGAAGCGCCAATATTGTGATTGCGGACATAGCGCCTAAGCGCAGTCGATCGGCGCGACGTACATTTTGCAATGATGCCTGAACGAAGTTTTTTTCATGGTGTGAGAAGCTTAAGGCGCCTTTTTGAAATAAGTCGCGAGCCTGGTTAACTTGGGTGCCCGACGGCAGCAGCATGTCCCGCTTGCGGCCGCTTTCTTGCCAGCGGTTAGCTTGGGCGCTGATGCGGCTGCGGATTTGCAGGGCCTGGCGGTGTTCTTCGATCCATTCGACCACGCGCGGCCAGCGGCGCAGCAGGGCTTCGTGGGCGATGCCGAAGGTGGGGGCGCCGCCTTGCAGGTCGCTGACGAACAGGTGGGCGTCCACCAGTGCTTGCACCAGTTTGTTTTCAGCGTCGTTGCGCAGCGCGGACCACGGCACGCGGCGCGAGCTGACGGTCGATTCGTCCTCAGCCACCAGCACCAGTTGCGACAGTACGTGCGGCAGGGCGGCGATCTGCGCCGAGCCCAGTGCGGATATCACTTGTTCGGCGCGGGCGCCGATGGCGCCTTCCAGGCCGCCCATGGCGTGGAAGGCCGCGTGCGTGAGTTCGCCAGCGGCGGTGCGCTGGCGGTAGAGCTCTTGCAGGCAGTATTGCAGTAGCGGCAGGCTGTCCGGGCCGGAGCGGGCGGCGTTGCACAGGACTTCGTCCAGGCCTTCGCCGCGCTCGTCGACGGTGTAGCGCAGCTGTGCCACCTGCGCCGGATGGCGCACGATTTGCGCGATGTCGGCGCTGCCGGGCGGCGTCAGGTCGAAGTGGCCGCCGCTGAGTTTCAGATTCATCAGTGCCGGGTAGGACGCCAGGTGCGGATAGAAATCGTTGCGGCAGCCAAGCACCAGTTGCGTGCTGCCCGAACGCGCCAGCTGGTCCAGCACGTTGATGAAGACGGCGCGATCCGCATCGGTGACGTGCGGCAGGCGGAACACGGCCTCAAAGCGGTCGATGAACAGCAGCAGGCGGATGGTTGGCAGACGCGAGTGCAATTGCTCGATTAGCTGTGGCAGATCCTGCGCCATGCGCTGCGCCAGCGCAGCCGCACTGGTGTTTTCAAACAATAGCTTGCCGTCGATTTCGGCGTCCAGCAGCACGCTGGCCAGGGTTTCCAGCAGCCCGGACTGGCCCATGTCGGCACAATCAAGCTGGACGTGGGCGCTGATGGCGATGCCGGACTCGGCCGGCGCGGCGCCGGTTTTCAGGGCGGGAATCAGGCCTGCCTGGATCAGCGAGGTCTTGCCGGCGCCTGACGGTCCCAGCACCAGCACCATCGCGCAGGCGGCGCGCGCTTGCGCCACCACTACTTGCACCAGCTGGTCAACGCTCAGCTTGCGGCCGAAAAAGATGGCGGCGTGCTGTTCCTCAAAGGCTTCCAGCCCTCGGAATGGCGAGGCGTGCAGCCAGCTGCCCTGGCTGACTTCATCGTCGTAGCTGAGTTCGGCCAACAGCCGGTAGCCTCGCTTGCGGATGGTTTCGATATAGCGCGGTTCGGTGGCCGAGTCGTCCAGCGCGCGGCGCAGCTGGGTGATGATTTTGTGGATGGCATTGTCGCTGGGGGAAACGTCGCCCCAGCACGCGTCGAGCAAGGTCTCGGCCGAAATCACCACATGCGGATGGCGGCACAAGTACAACAAAACGTCCATGGCCCGTGGCTCCAGTTGCCGGTTTAATACTCCGCAACTGAGCGTGTTGGTGGCTGGATCGACCCGCCATTCGCCAAAACGAAAACTCTTGTGGTTCATTCCTACCTTGTTCTGCGCTCAAATAATGACTGCGTAATCAATGGCTTGGGCCTTCGGAAGGTTTCCGGAAGGCCTACCCCGCCGAGTCGGGGTAGAGTCATTCCATATAAATATTAACATTATCCCAAAAGAAATAGTTAGCAATTTGTATGAGTGTTTGTTTGATAACCTCCGATGGAGTATCCATGACTGTTTTAACCGGCGTGAAAGTACCGTTCGAACTCACACAGTACGCAATAGCTATTAAGCAACAGGGGATGGATTTCGCTATTCGCCACTATGCCCATCAGGCCGGCAAGAGTTTGTCCCTGGCCGAGGCGCGTGCCTTGACTGACGCCGGTATCCAGATTGGTGCCTTGTGGGAGACGCCCGACGCGCACCTGAGTTATTTCAGCCGCGCGCAAGGTTGCGCCGACGGCGCCGCCGCCTATCTGATGGCGCAGGCGGTGATCACCCAGCCGTCCGGCTCGGCGGTGTATTTTGCGGTGAACTTTGTACCGGACGCGGACGAAATCGACGGTCCGGTGAGCCGATATTTCGAGGGCGTTAACCAGGCCTTTCACGCCGCCTCGGCGTCGGAACGGCAGTATCAGGTGGGAGTGTACGGTTCGGCCGCCTGCTGCGCGGCGATGATGGACAAGGGCCTGGCCACCGTCAGTTGGCTGGCGGAGCAGGATTCCGGCGCTGGCGATTATACCGGCTACAGCCTGAGGCAGCTGGCCGGTGCGGTGTTGGCGGTGGATGACGGCCAGCGCATCAGTGTCGGCATGGTCTGCAACAGCGCCGAGCGTCCGGCTGGTTTGTTCCGGGTGCTGTGACAATGAATATCTGCTTTACCGAAACCCCCTCGCGCAAGACGGTCAAGCCGCACAAGACCATCTTTCTGAACAACACCGGGCAGGATGTCACGCTCAAATTCGTTACCGCGCCGGATGTGATGCTGGGCGCGTACACCATCAGTACCGGCATCAGCGCCGCCATTGACCACATCAGGCTGGGCGCGGCCGAATATTATTCCTGCCACAGTCAGAACGTTGCCATACCCGGCGGGTGCACGGCGGTGCTGACCTTGTCGAACAGCGTGCTGACGATGGCGATTTCGACCTGATCCGGATAAGATATGGCCGATGAATTCCTCTACCATCGGCCGCAACTCCGGCCTCGACACTTTGCGTGCGCTGGCGATCGTGCTGGTCTTCGCCAACCACTACATGATTTTCGTCAGCAACCGGCCGACCTTTGGCTGGCTCAGCGAGATCGGCTGGGCTGGCGTTGATCTGTTCTTTGCGCTGAGCGGCTATTTGATCGGTAACCAGATTCTGTCTGGCATCCGCAAGGAGCAGGGCGGCGACGCGCGTTTCTCACTGGCGCGGTTTTATGCGCGCCGGCTGCTGCGGACTTTGCCGAACTTTTACTTTGTGCTGGCGCTGTATGCCTTGTGGCCGGCCATGCGCGGCACAAGCGAACTGCCGCCGCTATGGAAGTTCCTGACCTTTACCCAGAATATCGATCTCAAGCCCGGCACGGCGTTTTCGCATGCCTGGTCGCTGTGCGTGGAGGAGCAGTTTTATTTCCTGCTGCCGGCGCTGGCGCTGCTGATTGCGACGCTGCGCAAATCGCTGATCTGGGCCTGGCTGGCAGTGGCGGCCAGTCTGTTGGCGGGGATGGCGGTGCGCAGTCATCTGTGGGGCGGGCTGAGCGAGGCGGAGCTGGGCAGCGGCCAGTATTACACGCAAATTTATTACGCATCCTGGTGCCGCTTTGATGAACTGGTCTGCGGCGTGGCTTTGGCGCTGCTGAAGAATTATCACGCCGGTATATGGGCACGCGTCACCGCTTACGGCAACTGGACGCTGGCGGCCGGTGTCGCGCTGACCGCGTTAAGCTGGCACTGGCTGCTGGAAGACCATTATGGCTATACGATGACGGTGTATGGCTATCCGCTGCTGGGACTGAGTTTCTGCCTGCTGCTATTGGCGGCGCTAAGTCCCGGATCGCTGTTGCAGCGCTGGCGTGTGCCGGGCGCGGCCAGCATGGCGCTGTGGTCATACGCGATCTACCTGACGCACAAGCAGCTGTGCGTGCTGCTGCGCGCGCCATTGCAGGAGCAGGGCTGGGGGCCGGAAAGCTGGCAGGCGCTGCTGATCATGGGCACGGCCAGTGCGCTGGCGGGCTGGCTGCTGTATCTGCTGGTCGAGACGCCATTCATGAAGCTGCGCGACCGCTACGTGCCCAGCAACTACGCTAGTTCATCTCGATCACGTCAAACGGCGACTGCGTAGAGCCCAGGAAGGCCATGACCGCGCGGGCGCGGTCGCCCATGTCGTAGCCGTGGGTGGATTCCACCACGCTGCGCAGGCCGGGGATCACCTCGGTGATGTGCGGACTTTCATATGCCAGCACCAGCAGCGCCGCCAGTTCGCTGGCGCGGCCACGGTTGAGGCGCATGCGTTCCTCCAGTACCGCTAATAGCGCGCGCTGCATGCGCGGCGTGGGATTGGTGATGTAGCCAAACACCAGCGGCGTGTTGGTGATGGCGTCGCACAGTCGGCTTTCCATCTGCTCCGGTTTGACGTCGGAGGCAATATCGAAATACGCGCCATTCCAGCGCGTGCGTTCGTAGGGGTGACCGGGCGGGAAGGAGTCGGCTGTCTCAAAGCCGAGCAGGTGACTCAGGCGGCGCAGCCATTTTAATAATATCGGCATCATCTTGATATTTTAACCTGTGCAATTCCACCTATCCTTTTGGAAAGGAAGAAATTTCTCTAGTGAAACCAATATAGAATTCTTTCCAAGTAGGGCGCCCCAAGATTCGCCGTCCATTTATCTCGCTGTCTCCCACGGAGAATGTATGAAAATGGAAAATTTCAAAATAGGCACGCGCCTGATGGCGGCGTTCAGTTTGTTGCTGGTTCTGCTGGTGGTAGTGGCCGGACTGGGACTCAACCGCATGGCGGCGATCCAGCGCAGCATGGTGGACATCACCAAGGGCAATGATGTTGAGGCCGGGCTGGCCTCGGAGATGCTGTTCAGCGTCGATGACCGCATGATCGCCTTGCGCAATATCGTGCTGTTGGAGGATGCCGCGCAGATGCAGTCACAGGCCGAGCGGGTTCGCAAACAAGCGGAAAACTACGTCACGGCCGAGCAGAAATTGCGCGCCACTTTTGCTGAGTACGGTATCAAGGAAGATGAGAGCAAGCTGCTGGCGGACATCCGGCAACGCGCTGACGCAGCGGCGCCGCTGATGGCGAAGGTGCAGGCGCTTGGCCTGGAAAACAGCAATGCGGCGGCGATCAAATTGCTGATGGGTGATTTGCGCGTGGTGCAGCAGCAATGGCAGGCGGGCTTGCAGGAGATGGTGGAAAGCGAGCGCAAGCAAAATGAAGAGGCGACTGCGGCGGCCGATGCATCCTACGCGATGGCCCGCAATATGATGGTGGCGATCGGCCTCGCTGCCGTGGTGTGCGGCCTGCTGATCGCATGGCGCATCACGCGCAGCATTACGCTGCCGATTGGCCGCGCGGTGGCGATTGCGCAGACGGTGGCCGAAGGCGACTTGTCAGCCGACATCCAGGCGTCCGGGCGCGACGAAACCAGCATGCTGCTGGCGGCCCTTAAATCCATGAATGACAATCTGCGGCTGATCGTTGGCCGCGTCCGCGATGGTACGGAGACGATGAAAGTCGCCTCGCAGGAAATCGCTACTGGCAATCTGGATCTGTCGTCGCGCACCGAGCAGCAGGCGGGTTCGCTGGAAGAAACGGCGTCGTCCATGGAAGAGTTGACCAGCACCGTCAAGCAGAATGACGATAACGCGCGTCAGGCCAACACGCTGGCGGCGATTGCTTCCGAGGTGGCCGGCAAGGGCGGCGCGGTGATCGCGCATGTGGTGGAGACGATGGATGAGATCAACACTTCGTCGAAGAAGATAGCCGAGATCATCAGCGTCATCGATGGGATTGCGTTCCAGACCAATATCCTGGCCTTGAATGCGGCGGTGGAAGCGGCGCGTGCCGGCGAACAGGGACGCGGCTTTGCGGTGGTGGCGACCGAAGTGCGCAATCTGGCGCATCGTAGCGCCGCCGCCGCGAAGGAAATCAAGACCTTGATCAGCGTATCGGTCGACAAGGTGGACACCGGTGCGCGGCTGGTTGACGAGGCTGGCCAGACCATGAACGAAGTGGTGGCCAGCGTGCGCCGCGTCAGCGGTGTGATTTCGGAAATCACCGCCGCCAGCCGCGAGCAAAGCATGGGTATCGAGCAAATCAACCAGGCCATCATGGAAATGGATGGCGTCACGCAGCAGAACGCAGCGCTGGTCGAACAATCCGCCGCCGCTGCCGAAGCCTTGCAGGACCAAGCTACCGTCCTGGCTGAACTGGTCGGCAAATTCGTCCTCGCTACACCAACCGCACGCCGGCTGGCCCTCAGTACGCATTGATTGATGCGCTGGCCGGGGATCTATCGCCGACAACTGCCGGTTGCGGCGTCAGGTTCAGCGCTTGCTGGCGGAGCGTGAGCGCAAGCGTTGTTAGTGTGCGCCAGCCTTGGAGAAGACGTTCATGACGACTACGCCGGCGACGATCAGCGCCATGCCGAGCAGGTCCGGCAGGTCGAGCTTCTGGCCATAGAGTAGCCAGCCGACCAGTGTGATCAGCACGATGCCGACGCCGGACCAGACTGCGTATGCGATGCCGACCGGGATAGTGCGCAAGGTCATCGACAGGAAATAGAAGGCGATGCCGTAGCCGGCTACCACCAGCAGCGATGGCAGCAGCCGTGAAAAGCCGTCGCTGGATTTCAGCGCCGAGGTGGCGATGGTTTCGGAAATGATGGCGATGCCCAGATATAACCACTGTTTCATGATGCGCTCCTTTTTGTTGGGGCAATTATGCAGGGTTGCAGCTGGCTTCACCAGTCTGGTCAGATGCGAAAATCTCTGCGCAAAAAAACGGCCGGGGCTGAGCCCGGCCAAATAGGGAGAGATAAAGAGCGGTAATTCGGCAGCCCCAGGCGAAGAGGTCCCCGCCTGGTGGCTGTTGTGACTTTACACCTGGGCTTCCTCGCCCAGTTTGCCGGCGCGGAAGTCGTCCACGGCGGCGAAGATTTCAGCCTGCGTATTCATCACGAACGGGCCGTATTGCGCAATCGGCTCGTTCAGCGGCTGGCCAGCGATCAGGATGAAGCGGCTGGCTTCGCTCGCCTCGATGACCACGCCGTCAGCACCCTTGGTGTTAGCCAGGATCGCCATGCGGCCGGTGGCCACTGCCTTGTCGCCGATATTCACCGAACCACGATAGGTGAAGATGAAGGCGTTATGGCCTTCCGGCAGCAACTGGCTGAACGATGCGCCCGCTGGCAGTTCAACGTCGATGTACAGCGGCTCGGTGACTTCGCGCTGCACCGCGCCGTTCACGCCATGCGAACTGCCTGCGATGACTTTGACCTTGGCGCCAGCCTCGGTGCTGAACACCGGCACGTCGGCGCCATTGAAGTCGCGATACCACGGCGCGCGCATCTTGTCCTTGGCCGGCAGATTCAGCCACAGCTGGAAGCCTTCCATCACGCCGTCTTCCTGCTCCGGCATTTCGGAGTGGATCACGCCACGGCCGGCGGTCATCCATTGCACGCCGCCGTTGGTCAGCAGGCCTTCGTTGCCGGCGCTGTCCTTGTGGCGCATGCGGCCTTCGATCATATAGGTCACTGTTTCAAAGCCGCGATGCGGATGGCTAGGGAAACCGGCGATGTAATCGTTGGCCTTGTCGCTGCCGAAGTTATCCAGCATCAGGAAGGGGTCAAGGCGGCGTTGCAGGGTCTGAGTCAGCACACGGTTGATCTTCACACCCGCGCCGTCCATGACGGCCTGGCCCTGGATGATGCGTTCTACACTGCGTGCTGCAGTTACTTGATGCGTTACTTGATCAGTCATGGCTAACTCCTTTGTTGATCTATTTATACCAGGATGGCGTTGATTTCTGCTTCGGCTTGCGCTTGCGCTTTCGCTACCGCTTCCGGACCCATGCCCAGGCCTTCGGCGAATACATACTGCACATCCGTCAGGCCGACAAAGCTCAGGAACATTTTGATGTGGGCCAGCTGGGTATCAGTTGGCGCATCGCGGTGCAGGCCACCACGCGACAGGGCCACGTAGACCTTCTTGCCGGTCAGCAGGCCAACCGGGCCGGTTGGACCGTATTTGAAGGTCACGCCAGCGCGGGCAATTGCGTCAAACCAGGTTTTCAGCTGGGCGGTCACGCCAAAGTTGTAGGTCGGTGCACCGATGACTACGACGTCAGCAGCCTGTACTTGTGCGATCAGTGCGTCGTCCAGTGCCACGCGGGCGGCTTGTTCCGCAGTGCGTTGCTCAGCTGGGGTGAACAGGGCTTGCAGCGCGGTTTCGTCCAGCACTGGATGTGGCTGGGCGGCCAGGTCGCGGCGGGCCACGGCGGCGCCAGGATTGGCGGCACTGATTTTAGCGACCAGCGCATCGGCAAGACGGGTGGATTCGGAACCGGTGCTGCGGGCGCTGGAGTTGATTTGCAGAATGTTCATGGTGTTGCTCCTTCGTATTTGGGTGAGTGCTGCGTCGATGGAGTCACTTTAATCGTTTCAAATTAAATCCGGAAGACGCTAAAATGGATAACATTAATCCAAAAATGGAACAATCTAATGGAAATCGATCCAGGCGACCTGCTTTTGTTTGCACGCATTGTGGAATGCGGGAGTTTCAGCCTCGCAGCTGAGCGGGTGCAATTGCCGAAATCGACGGTGTCGCGCCGGATCACGCTGCTGGAAGGGAAGCTGGGTGAGCGTTTGCTTCAGCGCACCACGCGCAAACTGGTGCTGACCGAATTTGGCGCCAGCCTGCTGGAACACGCGCGCAAGGTTGCGGATGAAACCGAAGCGGCCGGCGCGCTGGTACAGCATCGGCAAGTCGCGCCCAGCGGTTTGCTGCGGGTGTCGATGCCAGCCGATTTCGCCAATGTCGCGGTCAGCGCAGTGCTGGCGCAGTTTATGGACCGCTATCCGGCCATTTCGCTGGAACTCGATTTGTCGCCGCGCCGGGTGGATCTGGTGGCGGAGGGCTTCGACCTGGCGATCCGCATGGGCACGCTGCCGGACGACGCCACGCTGGCGGCGCGGCGCATCACTTTCAGCTCGCTGGCGCTGTACGCCTCGCCGCGCTACACCAATCTGCGTGGCTTGCCCGAGCATCCGGACGACTTGTTCAAGCACGATCTGCTGAGCTTACCGCCACGGCTGAACGGCCTGATACGCTGGAATCTGATGCGCGGCAAGACTGAGTGGGAGCGTGAACTGCCGGTGCGGCTGTTGGCCAATTCGCCGGAATTGCTGGTGCGCATGGCCAGCACCGGGATAGGTATCGGCGCCTCGACCGAGGCGATCGCGCGGCCGTATTTGCAGCGGGGCGAGCTGGTGAGGGTGCTGCCGGAGTGGGCGTTCCCGCAGGTGACTGGGTGGGCGGTATTCCCCGGGCGGCGGTTGATGCCGGCCAAGACCCGGGTCTTTATCGATATGCTGGAGGCGGCCTTTGAACAGGGCGCGCCGGTGGGAATGTGATTACTTCAGCTGGGCCATCTGCTCGCCCAGTTGCACTGGCGCGGCAGGCTGCCATGCCTGGTTGAACTTCAGCACGTCTTTCTGGAACAGCATCACCACTGTGGAGCCGAGCAGGAAGCGGCCCAGTTCGTCGCCTTTTTTCAGCACGATGTTCTGATCGCCGTATTGCCATTCGGTGACTTGCGGCAGGCGCGGCGGGTTGACCACGCCATGCCATACGGTAGCCATGCTGCCGACGATGGTGGCGCCGACCAGGGTCATCACGAATGGGCCATGGGCAGTGTCAAACACGCAGACCACGCGCTCGTTGCGGGCGAACAGGCCGGGAATGCCGCGCGCAGTGACCGGGTTGACCGAGAACAGCTCGCCCGGCACATAAATCATGCGGGTCAGCTTGCCGTCGATCGGCATGTGGATGCGGTGATAGTCGCGCGGGCTCAGGTAGAGATTGGCGAAGCTGCCGTGCTGGAATTGCGCGGCCAATTGGGCGTCGCCGCCGACCAGGGCGGTGGTGCTGAATTTGTGGCCCTTGGCCTGGAAAATCTGATCGTCCTCGATATCGCCGAATTGGCTGATGCGGCCGTCGACCGGGCAGACGTAGGCGGCGTCGGCCAGAGGACGGGCGTCCGGGCGCAGCGCGCGGGTGAAGAATTCGTTAAACGTCTTGTAATTGGCGATATTCGGATCGAGCGCCTCGTCCATATTGACGTTATAGCGGCCGACAAACCAGCGGATCAGGCGAGTCGTATAAGAGCCGCCCTTGGCGCCAGCGACGCGGCCAGCGAAATTGGTCAGCGCTCCCTTGGGAAGCAAATACTGCGGCAAGACGGCAAGGCGATCGGACACGATAGCAAATCCATACAAATTAACGATCGCGCATTATAACGCCCACTCAGGTGCGTGATAGCTGTTTATGATATTTCGCTAAACAGCCGGATTTGATTGCTAAATACTGAATATTCTTTATTGAATCAAGGCATAATTTCGGGCATCCAAAAATTCGCTTGAGCTCGCATTATGCCTACTCGCCTGACCCGTATCGCCGCCGCTGTGTTGTCCCTTTGCGCCACGTGCGCCAGCGCTTCCACTGAACAGCCCAGGCTCTCGGATGAGGTGGTGAAGGTGGAGATCAAGGGCTCTGCCGCCAAATATGATGCGCGGCGCGATGATACCGCTAGCAAGACGGTGGTCAGCGCCGAGGAAATCCAGAAGTATGGCGATACTTCGGTCAACGACGTGCTGAAGCGCCTGCCCGGTATTACCGTCGGCGGCGCGGCCGGGCGCAGTGGCGGCGAGATCCGCATGCGCGGCCTCGGCGCTGGCTATACGCAAATCCTGATCAACGGCGAACGCGCGCCAGCCGGCTTCGCCATTGACTCGCTGGCGCCGGATGTGATCGAGCGCATCGAGGTGCTGCGCGCCGCCAGCGCCGAATTCAGCACCCAGTCGATCGCCGGCACGATTAATATCGTGCTGAAGAAAGCGCTCAAGTCCGCCCAGCGCGAGGTGAAGTTCAGCCAGTCCAAGAGCAGTGGCGCCAGCTCGCCCAGCGCCAGCCTGCAGATGTCCGATAAGAACCAGGATGGCAAGACCTCGTATTCGTTCGGCGCCAACGTCTGGCGCTTTATGTACGATCGCAGCACGCCTACCCGCGAGATCGGCACAGACGCCGATGGCGTCCCCGACCTGCTGCGCACCGCCAACTGGTGGGATGCCGGCCGTGGCGACGGCTTCAATCTGTCGCCGCGCGTGAACTGGACGCTGGCGGGCGGCGATACGCTGACTTCGCAAACCTTCGTCAACTGGAACCGGTTCGCCAGCAATAGCCGCAGCCGCACCGAAATCGCGTTCGGCCCCGGTCCCGACTACGACCGCGTCGACAGCAGCTACAGCAATCACAGCGGCTTTGGCCGCACCGACCTGAACTGGGTGCACAAGCTGGCAGAGGGCGCCAAGCTGGACGTGAAATTCGGCGTCAGTTACGCGCGCAACAGCGCCGATTCGAATCAGCTGGGCGGCAACAATGGCGCGCCGATTACGCTGTACCGCGTGGTGCATTCGGCCAGCAGCGAGCAGGGCGTCAGCACTCAGGGCAAGTATTCAATGCCGTTTGTGTTCGGCCAGCGCGCCGATGGCGATGACGATACCGCTGCCGCCACCGAGCATGCGCTGTCGCTGGGCTGGGACGCTGGCGTCACGCAACGCGACGACCTGCGCATGCAGCGCGACGCTGACCTGCCGGGCAGCTCGCCGATCAACAGCGACGAAGGCTTTAACGCCAAAGTCACGCGGCTGGCGCTGTACGGCCAGGATGAATGGAATGTCACGCCCTTGTGGTCGGTCTACACCGGCGTGCGTTGGGAAGGACTGGAAACGCGCGCCGACGGCGGCAGCATTGACGCCGTGCAGAACCGCTCCAGCGTGTTCAGCCCGCTACTACAGACGCTGATCAAGCTGCCCAATAAAAAAGACCAGCTGCGCCTGGCGCTGACCCGCACCTACAAGGCGCCATCGACGGCCGCGCTGATCCCACGCAAGTTCACCGCCACCAATAACAGTCCGACCGAGCCGGATCGCCGTGGCAATCCCAATCTGAAGCCGGAGCTGGCGCTGGGCCTGGACGCCTCATTTGAACATTACTGGGGCGAGGGCGGTCTGCTGAGCGCCAGCGTCTCCATGCGCCGCATCGAGAATTACACGCACCAGAGCCTGCTCTATGAAGATGAACGCTGGGTATCGCTGGCCATCAACGACGGACGCGCTGAAACGCGCGGTATCGAGCTGGAAGCCAAGTTTCCCGCCAGCGCGCTGATGGATAACGCGCCCAAACTGGATCTGCGCGCCAGCGTCAGCCGCAACTGGTCGCGGGTGGATTCCGTGCCGGGTCCGGATAACCGCCTGGATCAGCAAATTCCGCTCAGCGCCACGGTCGGCATTGACTATAAGACGCCGGACGGGCAGCTCAGCACCGGCAGTAATTTCAGTTTCCGTAACGGCGGCCTGGCGCGGCTGAGCGGCACCCAGGGCGGTTATACCTCGGTGCGCCGTGATCTGGATGTCTACGCGCTATGGAAACTGGACCCGCAAAATAATCTGCGTTTCGCCGTTTCCAATTTGCTGGCGCAGGATTACACCACCGAGAGTATCTACAGCGACGGCAATGGCACGCTCAATCGCATGACCGTGGCCAACGGTGAAACCCAATTCCGGGTTACGGTGGAAAGACGCTTCTAGGTTGGTAAGTTATTCTTCGCATATATTCCCTTCAAACAGTTGTGGAAAATATCCATTTTTATAGCTATATTGGTATTTATTAGGATATGTCTGGAATATGTCTGCGAAGTTATGGTAAATTGCGGCTATCAAATCTCACACATTGTCACTTGTGATTTTTTAAATCTACCCCATCGATAAGAAGGAAATAAGATGACGACTTACCAGGAATACAAAGCCAAGATCGCCGAACTGGAAAATCTGGCCGAAACCGCCCGTAAAGATGAAATCGCACAGGCGAAAGATAAAGTCGCAGCGATCATGCGTGAATACGGCCTGACCGTGGCGGATCTTGGCGGGGTAGCCAAGGCTAAAACCTCCAAGCCACGCGCACCGGTGCCAACCAAATACCGCGACGACGCCACCGGCCAGACTTGGACCGGCCGTGGCCGCGCCCCAAAATGGCTGGAAGGCAAGAACAAAGACGATTATCTGATTAAGTAATACTGACATTCCAGCCGAAAATTTATATCGCCATGAAGCACGCTCATGTTGCGGTCTTATTCTCGGCCTTAATCGCGCTATTCTCGCCCGCCGCCGACGCGGCGGACACCCTGTTAAGTCCCGCACGGGTGTGGACGGGAGAAGGCCAGCCGCATGACGGCTGGTCGGTGCTTATCCGTGGCGAGCAGATCGCAGCGGTAGGACCGGCCGATAAAATGAATATCCCCGCTGGCGCGGAGCGTATCAGCCTTCCGGACGCCACGCTGCTTCCCGGTTTAATGGATTTGCACTCGCATGTGCTGCTGCATCCATATAATGAAACCTCTTGGGACGACCAGGTATTAAAGGAATCGGTGGAATACCGGGCCTTGCTTGCCGGCCGCCACGCCGCCGCTACATTACAAGCCGGATTTACCACCTTGCGCGATCTGGGCAGCGAAGGCGCGCTGTATGCTGATGTCGCTATTAAAAAGGCGATACACGACGGCGTGATTCCTGGCCCGCGTTTATTTATCGCCACAAGGGCGATTGTCGCCACCGGCAGCTATGGACCGTCATCGCGCAGTTATCGCGCCGATATCGATTTGCCGGTCGGCGCAGAGGAGGCCAGCGGCGTTGATGAAGTGGTCAAAGCGGTACGCAACCAGGGGGCACGCGGCGCTGACTGGATCAAGGTCTATGCCGATTACCGCACCGGTGCCGACGGCAGCGCCCATGCCACCTTTACCCAGGCCGAGCTGAACGCGCTGGTGCAAACCGCGCATGCATCGGGCCGCAAGGTGTCGGCCCACGCCAGCACCGACGAAGGCATGCGCCGCGCCACCCTGGCCGGTGTCGACAGCATCGAGCACGGCTACGGCGGCAGCGAAGCCACTTTCAGGCTGATGGCCGAACGCAAGGTGGCTTATTTCCCGACACTCACCGCGCCCGAGGCCACCAGCGAGTATTTCCAGAAGTACCAGCGCGGCGGCGCGCCGACGCCGTCCATGCAGGCCGCTGCGCGCGCTTTCCAGCTGGCGCGCAAGCTCGGTGTCATCATCGGCAATGGCAGCGATGTCGGCGTGTTCGCCCATGGCGACAATGCCCGCGAGCTGGAATGGATGGTCCGGCTCGGCATGACGCCTGCAGAGGCCTTGCGCGCCGCCACGGTGGTGAATGCAGAGGTGCTGGACAAGGCCTCGTCGCTGGGCCGGCTGCGCGAAGGCTATCTGGCCGATATGGTGGCAGTGCGCGGCGATCCTACCCAGGACATCAGCGTCCTGCGCAATGTGCAATTGGTGATGAAAGGCGGAACGATTTTCCGCCGCCCGTGAGCCAATACGGGTATTTCATGAGATGATTGCGACATGCCATCTATTCCACTTTTTCCGCTGAAAACAATCCTGTTTCCCGACGGTCATTTGCCGTTGCAGGTGTTTGAAGTGCGCTATCTGGACCTGGTCAAGCGCTGCATCGCCAAGGGCGAGGAGTTCGGCGTCGTGTCGCTGCTGGACGGCAGTGAGGTGCGGGTGCCGGACCAGCACGAAACCCTGTCTGCCTGCGGCACCATGGCGCGCATCATGGACTGGAGCGCGCCGTTGCCGGGGCTGTTGCAAATCTCCTGCATCGGCACCACGCGCTTCCAGGTCAAGTCGGCCGAACAGCTCAAGCATGGGTTGTGGATGGCCGAGGTGGACGATGTGGCGGAAGACATGGTGGTGCCGATTCCCAGCGAACAGCAGGATGTGGCAAACGCCTTGGGCGCGCTGATCCGCTCGCTACAGAAGAAGCAGATTTCCACCGCCAATATGTCGCTGGCGCCGCCGTACCGGCTGGACGAGGCGGGCTGGGTGGCCAACCGCTGGTGTGAGCTGCTGCGGCTGGACCTGGAAGAAAAGCAGCGCCTGCTGCTACAGGAAAATCCGGTGCTGCGGCTGGAACTGGTGCAGGACGTGCTGAGCGAGAACGGCCTGCTCGACTAGGCTGCATTAATCGGCGTGCGCCTTGCCCGGATCTTCCAGCGCATGGATGCGCACCGACCACATCACGCCCGCCACCAGCAACAGCATCGCTGCAATCTCCAGCGTGCGCGGGAACTGCTGCTTGTAGACAAAGCCGTATAACAGCGCGAACAGCGTTTCAAACAGAATCAGCTGGCCGGACAAGGTCAGCGGCACTTTGCGGCTGGCGATATTCCACAAATGGTTGCCGATGGCGGAAGCGCCCAGCGCGATCACCGCGTTGACGATCCAGAACAGGGACCAGTCGCGGCCGCTGGCGGCGCCCGCCGCGCCGCTCACATCGGCATGGAAAAAGATCAGCGCCACCAGCGCGATCGCCAGTGCGATCACGCCGCTGGAGACGCCATACAGCGCCGACCATTCGCCGCTGCTGAAATGCGGATTGCGCTTCAGGTAGCGCGCATTGTCGACCGAGTACCAGGTCCAGCAAGCCAGCGCGCCAGCCGCGCACAGCACGCCGAACAGTTTGCCATCGAGCGGTATGCCGTTGCCGGTGTCATGCGTGAAGACATCGATATTGATGCAGGCGATGCCGGCCGCCACCAGCATCAATGGCAGCATCAGCTGCTTGATCGGCACCGAGCCGTGGTCTTTCTGTCCCATCAGCGTCACCGATATCGGCAGCACGCCGATGATCAGCGAGGTTGCCGCCACGCCGGCGAATTTCACACCCAGGGCCAGCAGCATGTAGTAGACGATGTTGCCGGCCAGCGCATGCTTGACCATGGCCATGATGTCGCTGCGATCCAGCCGGCGCAGCAGCGGTGGCAGGCGTGTCGACATCAGCGCGGCGGCGATCAGTCCATAGGCGAGGTAGCGCCCGCATGCCATTTCCAGCGGCGAGAAGGCGCGCAGGAATTCCGGCGCCACAAACACCATGCCCCACAGGGCGCCCGCCAGCAAACCGCACAACACGCCATTCAACATCGAACACTCTCTATGTGGGTAGTAGCAGCGCCGTCAAGCCGCTGCATTTGCCGGAGACATATCCATCTGGACGAGAGCGGCCAGCACCAGCGATACGTTCAGCACCACGGTCAGCCAGAACTTCAGCTGGAAGCTGGTCTTGCTGCATTTGTGGCGCAGCATCTGCTGCGCCAGCAGGCCGCCGGGCCAGCCGCAGAACAGGCCCAGCAACAGCAGCGTGAATTCCGAAATACGCTGGCGGCGCTGCACCGCGGCCGATTTGTCGACCGCATAAGCGATAAAGCAGGCCACGCTGGCGACGCCGTAGAACGACGCCAGCCAGAGCAAGGTCAGCGCGATCAGAAGTAGCTCAGGCCGAGCGCGGCCTTGACTTCGTCGGCGGTCCTGGCGGCCACTTCACGCGCCTGCATCGTGCCTTCTTTCAGCAGCTGCATGATGTAGCCCTTGTCTTTTTCCAGCTCTTCGCGGCGGGCGCGGATTGGCGCCAGCAGTTCTTGCAGTACCGCTTCCAGGCGCTTCTTGACGATGGAGTCGCCCAGACCGCCGCGCACGTAATGGGCTTTCATTTCTTCCAGCTTGTCCTTTTCAGGATCGAAAGCGTCCAGGTAGATGAAGGCGACGTTGCCTTCCAGATGCCCCGGATCTTCAACGCGCAGGTGCAGCGGGTCGGTGTAGACCTTTTTCACGGCGGCGGTGATCTCGGCGGCGCTGGCGCCCAGGTTGATGGTGTTGCCCAGCGATTTGCTCATCTTGGCCTTGCCGTCAATGCCAGGCAGGCGGCCGATGTCCGGCACCAGCGCCTTGCACTCGACCAGGATGTCCTGGTTGACGATACGGTTGAAGCGGCGCACGATTTCGTTGGTCTGTTCGATCATCGGAATCTGGTCTTCGCCGACCGGCACCAGCGTGGCCTTGAAAGCCGAGATGTCGGCGGCCTGCGAGGCAGGGTAGGTCAGGAAACCAGCCGGAATGTCGCGCTCGAAACCGCGCAGCGCGATTTCGGTTTTCACGGTCGGGTTGCGCTCCAGGCGGGCGACGGTGACCATGTTCAGGTAATAGAAGGTCAGCTCGGCCAGCTCGGGAATCTGCGACTGGATCAGGATGGTCGATTTGGCCGGATCAATGCCGACCGCCAGGTAGTCCAGCGCCACTTCCACCACGTTGCGGTGCACCTTGTTGGTGTCATCCATATTGTCGGTCAGCGCCTGCGAGTCGGCCAGCATGATGAATTGCTTGAACTGGTGCTGGTAGTCGACGCGGTTGCGCAGGCTGCCGACGTAGTGGCCCAGGTGCAGTGGACCGGTAGGGCGGTCGCCGGTCAGGATGATTTGCGGGCCTTTTGGCGCGGTCGTCACGGCTTCGGTGGTTTGTTCAGGCAGACTCATCAGGGTTCCTTTACGTTGCCCCGAATCTGGCGCTTGGATGCAAAAACGCCACCAGACTAGGGCGGCGTTGATAAAAATATCACATCACTATGGGTGTACAGTGGCCGCGCTCGCTAGGAGCGGCGCCAATATGTGCGGGTGTGAAGCGGTGCAAAAAAAATCATGGCCGTATGGTTGCAGGTCATGGCCTGTCTGTCAAGCTGCTGCATTAGTGGTATATTGCTTCATTGGAAATCTTTTCGTGGAGCCGCCATGCGTTTTACTGCTGTTGCAGCATTGCTTGCCTTGTCCTTCCCCGTGTTTGCGCAAACGCCGGCCATGGCGCCAGACATTCCCGCCAGGTTCGACACTGCCATTCCTCATGCCGACTACGTCAAGCGCGAGGTCATGATACCGATGCGCGACGGGGTCAAGCTGCACACCGTCATCCTCATCCCGCAAGGCGCACAAAAGGCGCCGATCGTGCTGACTCGCACCCCGTACAACGCCAGCGGCCGCGCCAGCCGCAACATCAGCCCGAGCGTGCTGGCTACCGCCGGCCAGGGCGACGAAACCATGCTCAGCGAAGGCTATATCCGCGTGTTCCAGGACGTGCGCGGCAAATACGGCTCGGAAGGCGATTACGTCATGACCCGCCCGCTGATCGGCCCGCTGAACAACACCCGCAACGACCAGGCCACCGACGCCTGGGACACCATCGACTGGCTGGTCAAGAACATCCCGGAAACCAACGGCAAAGTCGGCATGATCGGCTCCTCTTACGAAGGCTTCACTGTGCTGATGGCGCTGACCAATCCGCACCCGGCGCTGAAAGCCGCCGTGCCGATGAGCCCGATGGTCGATGGCTGGCGCGGCGACGACTGGTTCCACAACGGCGCCTTCCGCATGCCCAACCTGCGCTATATCGCCAGCCAGACCGCCGCGCGCGGCGCCGGCAAGCAGCTGGCCACCGGCGTCTACGACGATTATGAAGGCATGCTGCGCGGCGGCTCGGCCGCCAGCTATGCCGCACAGTTCGGCCTGGACAAACTCAACTTCACCAAAAAACTGTTTGAGCACCCGGCCTACGACAGCTACTGGCAGCACCAGGCGCTGGATAAGATCCTCGCCAAGCGCGAGCTGAAAGTGCCAACCATGAACGTAGTCGGTTACTGGGACCAGGAAGACATCTACGGAGCCTACGCCGTTTACGAAGCCCTGGAGCCGAAGGACAAGGATAACAACAAGAACTACCTGGTGGTCGGCCCATGGCGCCACAGTGGCGTCAATTACGAAGGCTCGACGCTGGGCGCGCTGAAGTTCACCGGCGACACCGCGCTGGAGTTCCGCCGCGACTTCATGCAGCCGTTCCTTGATCAGTACCTGAAAGATGGCGCAGCAGTAGCCGACACGCCGCCGGTGCTGTTCTACCAGACTGGCGTCAATCGCTGGCAAAAACTGCCGCAATGGCCGCTGGCGTGTGCCGAGCATTGCGCCGCGCCGCTCAAGCCTATCTATCTGCAGAACGGCTTCAAGCTGGGCTTCGATGCGCCGAAAGAGGGCGCGGCCTACGACGAATACGTGTCCGACCCGGCCAAGCCGGTGCCGTTCGTGCCGCGCCCTGTGCGCATGGCCGACCGCAATGTCTGGCAACCATGGCTGGTCAGCGACCAGCGCAGCTTCTCGGACCGTCCGGACGTGCTGACCTATGTCACCGAACCGCTGAAAGGCAAAGTGCAGATCGCCGGCGCGCCGGTGGTCAATCTGTTTGCCTCGACCACCGGCACCGATACCGACTGGGTGGTCAAGCTGATCGACGTGTATCCGGATGAGGTGCCGTCGCAGCCGGAGCTGGGCGGCTACCAGCTCGGCATCTCGATGGACATCTTCCGTGGCCGCTACCGCAACAGCCTGGAAACGCCATCGCCGATTCCGGCGAACACGGTGGAGCGCTACCGCTTTGCGCTGCCGAACGCCAATCACGTGTTCCTGCCGGGCCACCGCATCATGGTGCAGATCCAGTCCAGCTGGTTCCCGCTGTATGACCGCAATCCGCAAAGCTATGTGCCGAATATCTTCTACGCCAAGCCTTCGGATTATCAGAAGGCTACGCTGAAGGTGTATCACGCTGGAGAGCAGCGCAGCGCGATTGAGCTGCCAGTGGTGGAAGCGAAGTAAGAACAGCAGCGTCCGCGCCGCGTCAGCGCGGGCGGACGCTGTCGGTCAGCACCTCGGCGCGGAAGTAGCGCAGATAGCCTTCCATGATCTGGTTCGATTTGCCGGCGCTTTCCAGCGCATAGCGCAGGATGGCGCGGTCCTCGGGCTTCATCGCGTTGGAGATGTAGGCGCCACTCTGGTTCCACGGCAGTTCCGGGATTGCTTCGGCTTTCAGTTTTTCCTGAAGCCCGAGCACGCGCGGCTCGCGCCGGATTGCGCCGGCCATCAGTGTCGGTCCCATGATGGTCAGGTCGGCCGAGCCGGCGTGCAGCAGGCGCGCGACGGCACTCACATCCACCTCGACGAACACGCGGCCCTGTTTTTGCAGTTCTTTGATCAGCTCTATATAACGGTCGCCATAGTCAAAGCCGCGCACCACGGCTACCCGCAGATCCTTGCGCGCCAGCAGGTCCTGGGCACTGGTGATGGGCGCGCGGCCGTTGTTCACCGAGATCAGCATGGCGCGGTGATTGATCATCGGGATGAAGGTGCCGATCTGGTCGCGCTCCTGCGTGCGCGACGCCGGCACCAGCACGTCTGCCTTGCCGGCCTTGAACATCGCTACCTGGCGCGCCCGTGGCACCACGGTGAACACGATGTTGCAGCCGGTCTTGGCCTGTATGCTGCGCAGCACGTCCGGATAAATGCCTTTCACCTGATCGCCTTCGATGATCACGCTGGCGCCGTTGGACGACACCGGCGCTGCCAGGTCGCGCGAGCAGCTGGCGCCGGCATGCTGCACGGCCAGGCTGGCGAGGCAGGCTGCAAACAGAAGGCGCGGTTTCATGCCGGCTCCTGGTGTTTGCGGAAGTAGTTGCGCGCGACCACGATGGCGATGGTCTGCATCGCCGCGCAAAGATAGAAGGTGCTGCCGACGCGCCAGTCATCCGACGCCAGATGGCTGACCTCCCCCAGAATGGCGGAGCCGAGCAGCGGCATGATGATCACGCCGACGCTGCTGATCGATTGCAGTGATCCCATCAGCTCGCCCTGTTCATTGGGCGGCGTGCTCTTGGAGATAATGCTTTGCAGCGCAGGGCCAATCGCGAACGACAGCACATTGCACAGGATGAGCACATACATCATCCAGCCCTGCGTAGCCAGGCCGTACAGCAGATAGGTCACGCTGCCGGACACCAGTCCCAGCACCGACAGCCGCACTTCGCCGAAGCGCTTGATCAGCACCCCCAGCAGGCCGGCTTGCACCACGGCCGCCGTCAGGCCGACGCAAAACAGCGCTGCGCCATTCTGGCCGGGCGTCCAGTTGAAGCGGAAGGTGGTGTACAGCACCCAGGTGGTTTGCAGCAGCATGGCCGCCAGCGTCACCAGCGTGTAGGTCAGGATCAGGCCGCGAATATCGGTGCGGCGCGCCAGCTTGCCCAGCGCCGCCAGCGGATTCAGCTTGGCCAGCGTGAATGCGGCGCGGCGCGATGCCGGCAGCGATTCCGGCACGAAGAAATAGCCGTAGACGAAGTTGGCCGCCGACAGCGCGCCCGCCACATAAAATGGCAGGTGCAGGTCGACCGTGCCCAGCAGCCCACCCAGCATCGGCCCGCAGATGAAGCCCAGGCCAAACGCGGCGCCGACCTTGCCAAAGCTCTTGGCGCGGTTTTCCGGTGTCGAGATATCCGATGCATATGCCGACGCCACCGACATGCTGGCCGACGACATGCCGCCGATGACGCGGCCGATGAACAGGCAGGCCAGATTAGGCGCCCATGCCGTCGACAGGAAATTGATGCTCATGCCGGCCATTGAATACAGCAGCACCGGACGGCGGCCGACGCGGTCGCTGATCGCGCCGAGCATCGGCATGAACAGGAATTGCATCAGGCCGAAGACGGCGCTCATCACGCCATACCAATAGGCCTGGTTATCGCGCGTGCCGGTGAATTCGCCGACCAGCACCGGCAGCACCGGCACAATCAGGCCAATGCCCAGCATGTCGATGAAAACGCAGATCAGTACAAAGTTCAGCTTACCTTGCGGTGCAGCAGTATCGGCTTGGCTCATGAGTACTCGAAAAAGTTACGGTGCGGCCGGGCTGGCAGCCCATTCGGCGATGAAATTGTCGCGGAAGGCGATCAGCTCCTGCATGCGGGCTTCGCCCAGGCGGCGGCCGGCGGCGGTCTGCATCTTGCCGGGCAGGGTGGCCAGCTTGGTATCGATATGGTCCAGCGCATAGGCCTTGTCATCTAGATCACGGTGCAGCGCCATCGGATCGTCCGGATGGGCCAGCGCCGAATCCATGCGTCCGGCGGTATAGAACAGGCGCGCCAGGCCGACCGCGCCCAGCGCATCCAGCCGGTCGGCGTCCTGCACGATCTTGGCTTCGATGGTTTCGGCGCGGATGCCGGCCGAAAAGCTGTGGCTCTCGATGGCGTGGGCTACGGCCGCCAGTTTGTTTGGCGGAAAATCCAGCGCGGCCAGCTGGCGGCTGGCCAGCAGCGCGGCCTTGCGTGACGCCAGATGGCGTTCCGGATCGTTCTTCGGCAGGTTGACCAGATCGTGCAGGTAGCAGCCGGCCAGTACGACCAGCGCATCGGCCTCCGGATAATCGTTCAGCAACAGGCTGGCGTTGCGCCATACGCGGTGCAGATGATTGGTGTCGTGGGCGCCGTCCATGCCTTGCGCGGCGACGGCGAGCGCGACCAGGCGCGGGCGCCAGCTATTGAGCAAGCTATTCATCTGTCTCCCAGAAGTAACAATTGGTCGTTTTATTGGTCAATTTGTCAGCAATCATACAGCCTCGCCGCATGGTTGTGCAGAGGCAAAACGTGGTGGAATCACTAAGCTGGCAATTGCAATAAGATTATTTTGTTGCTGCTGCGCATTTATCTGGTGCTATTGAACTTGACTTGAGGTAACATTACGCTCAGTCACTTTTTTGTAATAAGGAAAAGATATGTCCAACGTAAGCGAACTCAACGCCGCCGCCACCAACGCGGCCGAGTACCTGGCCTTTACCCTGGGCCAGGAAGAGTATGGCATCGATATCCAGAAAGTCAGCGAGATCCGCAGCTACGAAACCCCGACCCGGATTGCCAACGCGCCTGACTTCGTCAAAGGCGTCGTCAACCTGCGCGGCATCATCGTGCCGATCGTCGACATGCGCATCAAATTCAACCTGGGTACACCGACCTACGACCAATTCACGGTCGTCATCATCCTGAACATTGGCCACCGCGTGGTGGGCATGGTGGTGGACCGCGTGTCGGACGTGACCACGCTGCTGCCGGAACAAATCAAACCGGCGCCGGAAATCGGCTCGGCCATGAACACCGACCATATCGTCGGCCTGGGCACCATTGAAGAACGCATGCTGATCCTGGTTGATATCGACAAGCTGATGTCCAGCGCGGACATGGGCCTGATCGAGAGCACGGCGCTGGCGGCATAAGCGCCAGCTGACATCACGCCGGGCAACACCCGATGCTGATACCGTAGTTTTGTTTTTGATTTACTCCGAGAGGTAGGTGCAAGAATGAATATGTTGGCGAATATCAGTATCGGCAAACGCCTGGCGTTGGGTTTCACGATTATTCTGGCGTTTGCGATGCTGATCACCGGCATCAGCGTGTGGCGCCTGCAAGGCGTGGCCTCGGCCACCAGCGAAATGATGCAGGTGCCGCTGGCCAAGGAGCGCATGATCTCCGACTGGTCGGGCAAGATTGATAGCGGTATCCGCCGCACCACCGCGATCGCACGCAGCGCCGATCCTTCGCTCGGCACCTACTTCGCCGAAGAGTCCAAAACCTCGTCGGCCGCTTCCGGCGAGCTGCAAAAGAAAATCGAAACGCTGATCAGCGACGCTGACGAGAAAGAGCTGTTTACCCGCATCGGCGAGCAGCGCAAGGTCTACCTGTCGTCGCGCGACCAGATCAACAAGCTGAAGACCGCCGGCGAACTGGAAGAAGCCACGAAGATTTTTGAAACCGTTTTCCGTCCCGGCACGGCCAAGTATCAGGAACTGATCGTCGAACTGCTGAAAATGCAGCGCGCCAAAATCGACGCCAGCGCCGCCCACATCGACGACGTGGCCACCAGCAGCCGTCATCTGCTGTTCATGCTGGCCGCGCTGGTGCTGGTGTTCGGCCTGACCAGCGCCTGGCTGCTGACCACGGGCATCGTGCGTCCGTTGCAGGAAGCCGTGACGGCGGCGCGCCGCGTCGCCAGCGGCGATCTGACCGGCCACATCGACGACAGCGCCAAGGACGAAACCGGCCAGCTGCTGTCGGCGCTGAAAGAGATGAATTCCAGCCTGCTGAACATCGTCACCGAAGTTCGCCAGGGCACCGACCATATCAGCACTTCGTCGACCGAAATCGCGCAAGGCAACCAGGATCTGTCGCGCCGCACCGAGCAGCAGGCTGGCGCGCTGGAAGAAACTGCGTCGTCGATGGAAGAGCTGACCTCCACCGTCAAGCACAATGCGGACAACGCCCGCCAGGCCAATCAGCTGGCGGCGACGGCGGCGCAGGTCGCTGTCAAGGGCGGCGCCGTGGTGGCGGAAGTGGTAGGCACCATGGATTCGATCAATCAGTCGTCCAGCAAAATCGTGGACATTATTTCGGTCATCGACGGTATCGCCTTCCAGACCAATATCCTGGCGCTGAACGCTGCGGTGGAAGCGGCGCGCGCTGGTGAGCAGGGCCGTGGCTTTGCGGTGGTGGCGTCGGAAGTGCGCAATCTGGCGCAGCGTTCCGCATCGGCCGCCAAGGAAATCAAGGCCTTGATCGGCGACTCGGTCGAGAAAGTCAACCAGGGCAGCAAACTGGTGGCAGACGCCGGCACCACGATGGATGAAATCGTCGCCAGCGTGCACAAGGTCAGCGACATGATTTCCGAGATCACCGCCGCCAGCAGCGAGCAAAGCGCCGGCATCAACGAAGTCAATCAGGCGATCGGTTCGATGGATGCGGTGACGCAGCAGAATGCGGCGCTGGTCGAACAGGCCGCAGCGGCAGCGGAATCGATGCAACAGCAGGCGGCTGCGCTGGCGCAGGCCGTCAGCGTATTCAAGGTGGATGGCGCGCCACGCCTGACCCAATCGCGCCCGGCGCGTCCACAGCTGCAAATTACTCGCAGCGTTTAAGCTTTTCCGATAGCATTGGCTTTTAGGCCATGTTGCCGGGAGTGTGATGCGCTATTTACTGTTGGTGTTGACGGCGGCGCTGGCGCCGCTGGTACAGGCGGAAACCGGTTTCGCCAATCTTGAACGGGGGCCGCACGGTGTCGGCTTCCGCCTCGTGCAGCAGTATGACTACTCGCGCAGCTATCGCGAGCAAAACGATGTCGTGCATGGCCAGCCTTACAGCGGCGAACGTTCCCGCCCTGTTCAGACACTGGTCTGGTATCCCGCCGCGCCGTCCGGTGCGCGCATTCCTTATTCCGATTACATCCGGACCGAAGCGACCGACGCTGACTACAGCCGTTCCAGGGCGGATGTGGACGCCTTCATGGCGCGCCAGCTGGCGTCGGCCGTTCGTGCCGTTGGCGAAACCCAGGCCAGGGCGCTGTTCGCTCAGCGCATGTGGGCGGTGCATGACGCCGCGCCGCTGGCCGGCAAATATCCGGTGGTGGTGTATGCACCGGGCGGCGGCAGCCCCGCGCACGAAGCGGCCGACATCGGCGAGTATCTGGCCAGCCACGGCTACGTGGTGATCGCCAGCCGCAACCTCGGTACGCGCAGCTACCTGATGACGGCAGACCGCGAAGGCATCGAGGCGCAGTCGCGCGACATCGGCTTCCTGGTCTCGTATGCTTACACGCTGCCGTTTGCCGATACCGCGCATATCGCGGCGGCCGGCTGGAGCTGGGGCGGCTTGACCAACTTGTTTGCGGCTGCGGCCGACAATCGCATCTCGGCCGTCATCAGCCTGGATGGTACGCGTGAGCCGGAGCTGGCGAAGCAATTGCCAGTGTCGCGGTTGACGATACCTTGGCTGTATATCTCGCGCAAGCTGTCCACCATCTCCACCTTGAACCGGGACGGGATCGAAACCTCATTCAGCCTGCTGAACGCGGCGCGCCATATGCAGCTGTATCAGCTGGTCATGCAACCGATGGTACATGTAGATTTTTCGCCAGCCGCGCTGCGCTTCATGCCGCCATCGCATTTTGACGACTACACGCGGGCGGAAGTCGAGCAGGCGTATTACTGGACCGCGCGCTATATGCTGGCGTTTTCGAATGCCTACCTGAAGGGCGACGCTGCTGGCCTGGCTTTTATCCAGCGTTCGCCTACCCAGAACGGTGCGCCACGCCATATGGCGTTGTACGAGCCGCGCGCGGCGGACACCGGTCCGGTCGCCACCCGCGCAGGCTTTGCGGCCGAGCTGGCGAAGCAGGGCTATGCGCAAGCCGTCAGCATTTACGCCAGGCTGCATGGCCAGGACAGCAGCTTTATGCTGAGCGATTCGGATCTGAACGGCTGGGGCTATGAGCTGCTGCGCTCCAACAAGGAAACGGCGGGTGTGGAGATATTCAAGCTCGGCGTGTCGCTGTATCCGCAGAACAGCAATCTGCACGATAGCCTGGCCGAAGGCTATGAGGCCGTAGGCAACAAGCCGGAAGCCATCGCCAGCTACCGGCGCTCGCTGGCGCTGGACCCGAATAATAAGCACGCGGTCGAGCGCCTGAAGCTGCTGCGTTAATCGTCGGCCGGTCCGATGGCCTGCTGCGACAAACGGTCCGCGTCGCCATTGCGGTGACGCGGCACCCAGCGCAGGCTGACATCTCTCAGCGCGGCCATCAGCGCCACCACGCGTGCACGGTGTTCTTCCAGTCCCTTGGCGCCGCGCGCCGCGCCGAGATTCACATCGTTGATCACGACCTGGCTGTCGCCGTGTACAGCCAATTCTGTCGCGCCCATTTCCACTGCCGCCTCCAGCAATGCCGTCAGCGCCAGGTATTCAGCTTCGCTGCTGTTGCCATGGCCGGCGCGGCGGCTGATTTCCCGGCGCTGACCATCCGGTCCGCAGAGCAGGGCGCCGATGCCGATCTGCCCCGGATTTGGATGTGCAGAGCCGTCAAACCAGCCGCGCCACGCGGCCGTGGTCTGCATGCCGGCCTTGCGTTGCGCCAGCTTGTGCGCGGCGTTTGTCTGCCGCTCCAACCGGCGCGCTTCAACGCGCAGGCGCAGTTGATCGCGTTCGGCCAGCATTTGCGCCAGCCCCATCGCGCCAGCTGCCAGCGTCAGCACCTGTAGCAGTGCCTGTGCTTCATCGAGTTGACTGCGCGCCGCCAAACGGCGCGCGGCCACGCGCTCGCCTTTGAAGGCGGCCGTGGCCAGCGTTTCAAACTGTGTGTTTTTCATCAATCGCGGCGGCGGTTGTCGGGATGGCGGTCGTGGCGGTTCGGGACGCCGTCGCCATCTCGGTCGCGGTCGTAGCGATTCGGCACGCCGTCGTGGTCGCGGTCTCCGCGTCCACCGCGATCGCCACGGTTGTCATGACGGTCGTAGCGGTTGGGGATGCCGTCATGGTCACGGTCGCCGCCGGGACCACGGTCCCAGCGCGCCTGCTCGCGATACCAGTGGCCGTCACGCTGCGTCCAGCGCGGTTGCTGGTAAATATAGCCTGGACGCGCGGCGACCCAGTTGCCGCCTACCCATTCGTGGCGGTTGCCGCGCCAGTCCCAGTAGCCGGGCGCCCATACATAGCCTGGGCGTGACGCGGGAATGCGCTCATAGCGTGGCGGTGGCGGTGCAACGGTGATGTAGTCGACGCGTGCAGGGCCGCCGACAGTGATCCAGCCGCCCGGTGCGAAGCGCCAACCGCCGCCGTCGCGTACCCATTCGGCCTGGCGCCAGTGGCCGCCCATGCGTTCGCGCTCCCAATGTCCGCCGGCCCATACGTGGCGGTGGCCGTCCCAGTTCCAGTAGCCTGGCGCCCAGACATAGCCGTGGCGCGGCGCAGGCACGCTTTCAAAGCGTGGAGGTGGCGGTGCGTTGCCGATCACGATGCTAACGCCGGCCTGCGCTGACGCGTTGTTCGGTACAAAAGCTGCCGCGCTCAATGCGAGAATCGCGGTGGCAAAAATTGGCTTGATCATGATAAGTCCTCCGTTCTTTTAACTGCGCTATATTTTGTTGCGCATGGGAGGCACTATATCAAGCGATTTTCTTCGTGGTGCTGAATGATGCAACTTTTTACATATGACACAAAGCCGTGCAAATCAAACGTGCGCCGGCGCACAGATTCAGATCTTATCGGCTTTGATCGCTTCAGCAGCCATCACGGTGGCGCGTTCTTCCAGCACCGATTGGAGCTTCTGTTCAGGCGTCATGCGTTTGGCGCTGACGACGACCGTTTGCATATTGGGATCGCGTGCTTCCACGGTGGTGTGCGTCAGTGCGTAAGCGGCGCCGCAGGTCAGGGCAGCGGTCACGACGAACAGGGCTTCAAAGTTTTTCAGGACATTCATGATGTTCTCCTTGCGTTGGTTAAAGTGAGCTTCGATGTAGTCACTGTATCCAAACCCCTTGCAAGCCGCACCCGGATTGCGACGAGACGCAATTTATGCGGCGCGAAATGCATTTTGGCGGGATGGGAGGCCGGTTTTTCCTTGCCCCTCTGCTAAGCAGGCGCAGAACAATAGCGCGAGGGGCATATGCCGCGATTTATTACCATCATGATGCAAGCCTGGGCCGAACGCCGGCGCGCCCGCCGGCGCAGCGCCAATCTGCGCGCTGGCGTGCCGGTCAGGCTGGTTTCCTCACGCCGCGTCCGGGATGCCGCTGGTCCGGCTTCCGCTGTATCGCGCCGTTCCCTATGGCTGGCTGTCGCGGGCGGCTTGCTGGCGGCTGGCGGCGGGGCGCTGATCGCCGGCCATGCACTGCATTTGGCTGAGACCACGGCCAGCACGCCGCAGTCGGCCGCCAATGTGCGCGCCGCCGGCGTGTATCAGTCGGTCTTGCCCGGCGTCGGCTTTACGGTGCCAAGCCAGGCCGGAATCAGCGCCAGCGTGCACCCTGAAGGCGCTTTGCTGATCGCCTCCAGTTTGCAAGCTGCTCCGCCGGTGCGGGTGGACTTGTGCAGCCAGCTGCGTGGCCCGGCCGACGCCAGGTTGCTGCCGCTGCGTATCGGCTATCGTTTTGACGATGTAAGGCGCTGGGTGAAGCGCAATGAGGAGTCGAACGTCCAGATTTCATTGCGCAACGTGCTGCTGGTGGCTGACCGCGACAGCGGCGCCGAGGCCATGCCCGAAGTGCAGATTGAAGGCGTGGCCCGCTCCGACTTTAACGACGCGCTGAGCGAGCCGCTGCAACTCAGCTGGCGCGCCAGGCAAGGGGACGCGCGCTGGCTGAGTGACGCCAGCCTGGGCCAGATCGAGCAGGGGAGCAGCGGCCAGGTGGCGCTGCGCCAGCAGGGCTGGCTGTTGTGGGGCGCCGGTTCTGCGCTGCGCATTGAGCGCCGCGCCAACGCCATGTGCCCTCAGGCCGGCGAGCTGGTGGTGCAGGTCTATCGTCCGGCAGCGACGTCGACCGCCAACCCGGCGCTGGTGACGGCGTTTCCGGCACGCGGCCGCGCCGTCAGTGCCTATCTTGCGCCGGGAAGCTATCAAGTCCCCAATGCCGCCGCAGCCGCGCTGGAAGACCAGGCGCTGTTTGAGCAGTTGCAAGCGCAAGGACTGATACGCTTGGCCCGCAATGGCGCTATCGAAGTCGCACCGCGCGACCTGCCGCAATGGCAGGCCGCCGCGCCCGCCGAGCGCGCCGGAGAGCTTGGTAGCTGGAAGCAGGTACCGTCCGGACCGGCGACGCAAAAACTCTTCAAGCGCCTGTACTACCAGGCCGACGGAGCGTATGTCCGGCAGCAGATCGATATCTATAATAGCGAGCGCCGCTTGCTGGCCTGGCGCATCAAGGGGCCGGCGGATTTGCCTCTGGAGTGGACTGCCACGGCTGGCAGCGCGGCGCAAGGCGGCGCGCTGGTGCTGGTGGCCACCACCAGCCAGATGCCGGTGGCCGCATCGCGCCTGTTCGCATCGCTGCCGCAGGGATGGCAGCCGTGGACGCGCGTCGCCCGCTGGCCGCAGTCCGGCGAAGGCGATGGTCGGTCAACCGTGCGGCTGGCGTTGCAATTACCGCGTGCCGCCAGCGGCGGCGAAGTGTTGCAGCTGCTGGTCGCTGGCCGCGCCGGCAATGTCAGCGGCGCCACGGCAACGATGCTTGGGGCCTGCAGTGGCCGCGCCTGCGTGAGCAGCAATGATGTTCAGCACGTCCAACTGGTGCTGCTGCCAGGCGCACGCAGCGTGCAGCTGGATGTGCAGCCGCTGGACTTCAATACGCCGGAAGATCAGAAGTACCGCCACCTGCGCGTGGCCGGCGGACGCCTGATCTGGCAGCCGCTCGCACCCGGCAACAATAGCGCCGCGCGCGCTGCGGCACCCTCGGCGGTACAGCTGCGTGACCGCAATGGCAGCACGTTGTGGGCAGACGGCGCACCCAGCGAAT
Source organism: Duganella sp. sic0402 (assembly GCF_019219065.1). Classification (GTDB taxonomy): domain Bacteria; phylum Pseudomonadota; class Gammaproteobacteria; order Burkholderiales; family Burkholderiaceae_D; genus Rugamonas. The sequence continues at coordinate 176,985 of NZ_JAHUWK010000001.1, forward strand.
CCGCCATGGAAGCCGGCCTCACGCCGTTGCTTGGCGTCAGCCCGGAGCATGCCAGCAGCGTAGCCGGCATGCTGGCGCGCTTGCCTGCACCCGCCGGCGTGGTGGACGCCCGATTGACCCTTGACCTGCCGCTGCAAGCGCTCAGCCAGCGCGTGCTGGAATGCGTGGCCATGCAGCGCGGCCGCTGGCAGGAAGGCCGCTGTACCGGTGCGCAGCCGGTGCCCGGCAATCGTCACGCGGGCCTGGTCATCCTCGATACGGAAACCGGCGATATTCTCGCCGCTGCGGGCGCCGGAACAGGCGCGGTCAATGCCGCCAACTGGGCCGAAGTGCGCGACTTCGATCGCACCAGTCCCGCGCGCAGCCCATTGCGGCTGCCGGCCTTGCAGCATGACGGCGGCGCGCATCAAAGTCCGGGCTCCACCTTCAAGGTGATCAGCGCGCTAGGATTGGAGCTGGCTGCGCAAAACGATGCGCAGATCGATGCGCTGCTGGGCGGCATGCCGCTGCCCGCCATCAATCGCCTGGCCGTACAGCGCGGCTACGGTTTCCAGACCGACGCCGCTAGCTACCCGCTGAATCCGCGCCTGGCGCATATTACCAACTACCGCGAGCAAAGCCTGGACCGGCGCGCGCAGGAGGGCAGGCTAGGGCTGGCGCAGGCGCTGACGTACAGCCTGAATACCTGGTTCGCCTGGTCGAGTGAACTGAGCGACCGCAGCCTGTTTGGCCGCCCTGACGGCGGGGCGCCGGACTTGCAGGCCCTGGACGCCGATGCACTGGATGGCGTGCGGCCCATCTTCGCCGCCGCGCGCCGGCTGGGCTTCGAACAAACGCTGCGCCTGGACGGTGGCCTGCTGCCGGCTGATTTCAACTGGCGCGCCTGGGATGCGCTGCAAGCCACGCCAGCCCGCATCGACCCTATTCACACGCGCCATGAGCTGCGCCAGATGGCAATCGGCCTGCGCATGCAGGTCACGCCGCTGCAAATGGCGCTGGCCTCGGCAGCGGTCGGACAGGGCAGGGTGGTCGCGCCGCGCATGCTGTTGTCGCTGGATGGCGCCGATAGCAAGGCGGCCGCTGCGCCAGCGCTGGGCATTCGCCTGGACCGTATCAAGGCCGGCATGAAAGGCGTGGTCGATGTGGGCACCGGTGCAGGCGCGTTTCGTGGCGCGGCGCTCGCCTCGGTCCGGCCTGGCCTGTACGGCAAAACCGGCACCGCGCCAAGCGGCGAAGATACCGCGACGGTCTGGTTCACCGGCTGGCTGGAACCGGGCAGCCTGCCCGGCCAGACGCACCGGCTGGCGATGGCGGCGTTTGTCAGCCACTCGGATGCCACCGGCGGCGAGCATGCGGCGCCGGTCATCGCCGCCATTCTGTCCACGCTGGCCGCGCAGAACACTGAACAGAAGGGGAAATAGCCTTGTAAACGGGATAATGCGATCGACCATTTTGTGGCATGCTTGAGAAGCCTTTTGACTTATCTTTTATACAGGACTGTATGCGCTTGCCAGGAACCCGGTATCAGGAGCACGGCTGGGAACAGGTGCGCAAGCTGCTGGGACACTGCTCATTGCAGGCATTCCGGCAGATTGAGGTGCGCCAGGTGCTCGAACCCGCGCAGCACGCGACGCTGCTCGACGCCTATACCGACGCGGTAGCCGCCGCATTGCGCGCCAACGCCCGCACTGCGCGCGGCGAAGCGGATGGCAACAGCTACGGCGAGAGCGTGTACGAGCTGTCGCTGGGACTGTTGTACGAATTGCAGGCGCAGCCGGCCTACTGGGCGGCCTTTGTCGCGGCCATCGCGGCGGAACACGCGCGCAGCGGCGATTTCTGGCAGGATCCCGCCGCCGAGGGTGTGCTGCGCAAGAAGATCAACGACATGTTCGCCACGCTGCGCGACAAGGTCGACGCGGACAATTACATCGTCGCCACGGGGCGCGATTGCTCGCCCAATAAAATCTACACTTATCGGATGCTGGACACCGCGTATCGCGAAATCGCTGGACTGTTCGCCGCCTGGGAGCAGCATTCTGCGCGGGTCGGCGTTATTCTGGGACGGCCACTGGCCGGCGTCCCGATTGAAGTCCGGCAGATGAAGTCCATCAGCGGTTGCAAGGCGGAGTGGCTTATCCGCTGGAGCGAGTCGCAAGCACAGTTTGGCGGCTCGCCGGGACCGTTGCACACCAAGTCCAAGCGTTTCGCCAGCCTGAAAAATAGTCCGGACAAGATTGCTTCGCTGCTGGCGGAAATCGGCGACTATGAAGCGCTGTCCGCCAATATGGACAGCGCCGACGACTGGCAAACTGCTGCCGGCGAGGCGGCGTTGTGGCTGGAAGACTATTGGCGGGTGATCGGCGAGTCCGAGCAGGCCGGGACCAGCGGCCTGCCGCAAGGCGAGGATCGCATTCTGTCCGCGCCGGAGCATGACGTGGACGATGAAACTGAGGATGATGAGGATGCAGAGGCAGCACATGCCGCTGCCCCTGAATATCACGCCAGCGAGGCGGAGCTGGCCGCCGAACAAGGCCGCGCCGCCGAGCTTTCCCTGCCCCTCCGCTATCTTGAAATGGCGCGGTCGGCGCAGGAAGCCGGCAGCTGGACGGTGCGCATGCTGCGCGACGAATCCCTGCCGATCCGCCTGGCCGTGTACCAAAAACTGCTAGGTGCATCCGATGATACCTATCCGGACGCCTGGCTGGACCCCGCCACCGGTGAACTGCCAACCTTGCAGCAACTGGCGGTGCTGGACCAGATTTCGATGCCGACGCTGCGCAAGCGCCGTAATGAAGCCATCGCCCGGCTGCAATCGGCGGGCGGGCGATGAAGGAGAGTGATTTGAACTTGCCACAAGATGAACTGGACGCGCGTCTGCGCGAACAACTGCTGCTATCCCGCGCAGTACCGGGCGACCGCTTGATGCTGGCCGATGCCACGTTGCTGGCAGCGCTGGACGGCACGCGCGTCCTCACGCCAAATGAGCGGCAGGCGCTGGCCGCATCGCCGCTGACGTTGCGGCGTTTTCGCCAGCTGTCGCTGGGGCGACGCGCCAGCGTGCTGTCGCCTGCGGCAAATGATCCGGTGTGGAGCGGCAGCAGCGGCATGCTGCGCGCCGCCTCGACCAGCGAGGCGCTGGAATCGCTGGTGACCGATGATGGCTGCTGGACGCTGCACTTTCTGCCACAGCAAGACGGCTGGCAAGTGATTCTGAGTTTGTCCGCTGACGCACCGTTTGCAGCGCGGCTGTTGCGCGAGCAGCTGCTATTGCGGGTGATCGACGGCGGCGGTGCGATTGTGCTGCAAGGCCGGCTTGATACGGACGGCGAATGCGAACGCGCCTGGCCGTTCGCCAGCGCACCGGGCGAGCATTTTCAACTATATGGAGCCGGCTTTGCCGTCGAACCGGTAGCGCCGTAGATGATGGGATTATTCAGCCGCCGCCGAAAACAGGCCGTCGATACCGAGGGCTTGGGCGTTACCCTGATCGCGTTACGGCTCGATGCTGGGGATGTCGCGCCTGCGCACAGCACGGTGGTGGTGTTCAATGCTGGCGGCCATGCACGCCGGATGGCTGCTGGCAAAGTCTCGTGCGAGCAGGGCGAGGCGGCGTTCTGCTTCCATCCGGGACCGTACAGCATGGACCTGACGCCGTTTGCTTCGGCGCCGGAATGGGGATTACGGCTGCATTTTGTGATTGATGCGGCCAATCCGCGCATGTCGCAGCAGCGCTTTGATCTGTATTTATACAGCGAGACGGCAGGCCGCCTGACGCTGGCCGACTTTGCTTCGGCCGCCGAAATGGCGTTACAGTCGGAACTCGCGCAAGGATTATTGGCGCTGCCGCCCTGCACCTCAGTGGAGGAGTGGCATGTATTCCGCGCCGGCCTGAATCAGCTGATGTATACCCGGTATGGCGTGGTACTGGAAGACTGCCTGCCAGTCGATCTGGGCGAGCAAGTCGACTACGCAGCAATGCTTCGCGCCCGCGCCGCAGCAACCCACGCCGCCAGCGCAATCGACGCCACCGTAGCCGCCAGCGCCAGCAACGCCGCCAACGCCGCCGACGCTCGCAACACCAACGCCGCTGGCGCGCCGTCTGGCAAGCCGCGCTTGGGGCCTGCTGAACAGGATGCGCGAGGCTTGCGCCGGCTGTTCCTGGAGCTGCCGGCGCTTGGTGGTGAACTGCGCTTGCTGGCTTTACCCGAAGGCCTGGATATCTTCCAGCAGCATCAATCCTTGCTGCTACGACTGGGCATGGCCGCGCTCAACGTCAACACCATGCCATCGCTGGCCTGGGCCGCGCCGGATCGGCAGCTGCCAGCCGCAGACCAGGCATCCCGCAGCGCTCACACATTGGTCGCCCAAGCCGCGCTGGACGAAGCCTGGTCACTGCTGGCCCGCTTTCAGCAAGCCGGCACCCAACAATGGCCTGCGCTGCTGGACGAGGCGGACCGCATTTGCGCCAACATGGAAACCGGCTTGTCGCTGCGCCGCGCAAGCTATTCCCCGCGAACGGAGCCCTCTCTATGACCAGCATCCCGACCTGCGCGCCCCCCGCTGTTCCGGCTATCCCAGCCAATGCCGAATGCCGCACCACGCTGGCCGACGGCCGCACGCTGACCATTACCGCCAGCCGCCGGCCGCGGGCCAACCGCGCCGACGTCAAGTGCAGCGTGCCCAACGCCCCGGCCATCGCCGACAGCATGCAGCAGATAGTCCGCTTCGCTCGGCATACCGAAACGCGATTCGACAGCCGTGACCAGGTGGTGCTTAGCATGGACATCACGCCGGATACGGGGGAGCGGGATTGGGAACTGGCCGCCGTCCTGGCCGACCGCATGGTGCGCGGCCTTCAGCCAGCGCGCATGATGACAGCGCAAGGCAGCTCGGACGCGTGGCATCTCGGCAAAGTCAATGGCAGCGTGAATGCGGACGGTGAAACGCTGCGCATCAGCCACCTGGGTGCCTTGAGCGGCCACGCCGACCAGTCGGCCGCCGTCTCCACCGTGCGCGCCTGGTTTCCCTTGCACAGCGGCGGCGTCAACGACACACTGGGCTGGCTTGAAGTCAGCGTGTTTCCGCTGGATGCGCCAGCCGCCAGCGAAGAAGATGCGATCGCCGCGCCAGGCCTGGACCTCGCCGCGCAGCAGGAACTGAAACAGGCACTGAGCGCTGCCCGCCATTTTGACGGCAAAGGGCTGGGACGCTGGCGCAGCGTGGTCCGCTTCGGCCAGCCGCGTTTTCAGGGCGGTTCGTACCAGCTTGCCCTGGTGATGGCCGACCGCCTCGCGCGTGGCCGCGAATTCGTGCCGCGCGGCCGCATCATCGCCACCGGCTGTTCAAGCGCCTGGCACGCCGGCCGCGTTGACACGGTGGACGGCAGGGAAGCCAAGCTGGCGTTAATATTCAATCAAGTAAGCCAGGGCGACCGTGTGCTGTTGCCGAAAGCATGGCAAGAGCAGCTGCCGCCCGGATTTTCCGCCGGACTGCGGCAAAAAGGCGCCTCACTTGCCTGTATTGACAAGATTGGCATGATTTAAACCGTGCGCAAGAAGCAAACCGGGCTTGCCCTGCTAAAATCGGCAGATAGAAGGGCGGCCTGTAAGATGAATCGTAGAAGGAGTCTGGCATGTTCCAAATGTTTGGTTTTGGCGGCGTTAAATGTCCGCGGTGCGAGCACAAGAACGGCGACCAGTCGGGCTATTGCAAGCATTGCGGCCTGACGCTGGGCGCGCCGCGCAGCGAGCCAGTATTGCGCGACAACCGCTGGATACCTGGCGATAATGAGCTGGCCGTCTACTTCGGTGTCAGCACGCTGTCCGGCATCTTTACCAAGACACTGCGCGTGCCAGCCACCACGCGCGCCTACATCCTGCAAGCCGATAAAGCCACTGAGGTGCCGCAGGGCGAATATGAAATCGAAGGCTTCTTTACCCGCTTGAACCACCTGCTGCGTAACCAGAACGCCGAAATCCTGATCACCCGCAGCCTGCCGTTGCCGGTCGAATTTGCGTTCGAAGACCTGCACACCGCCGAACATCTGAAAGTATCGGCGCGCTTCACGGTTGCCATCCGCATCGAAAATGTACCGGCGTTCGCACAGCATTTCATGACCGTGCCGGGCGTAGTCAGCACGGCGCACTTGCACGAGCTGCTGGAGCCATCAGTGCGCCAGTTGGCTGCCGAATTTGTTGGCAGCCGCTCGATCCGTGAAATGGCCGGCAACGGCGACCTGCGCCTGCAACTGAACGAACGCCTGCAGGCCGCGCTCAAATTGCGGCTGGCCAGCTACGGTCTGGCGGTGGATGGCGTAGAAACCGCCGCGCTGCGCCACGATAAATTCGATCACAACCGCGCGCGCATCGGCACCTTGTGGCTGGTTGCGGACGAACGCCATGTGCAGCTGGAACACGTCAAGCAGCTGGACCAGATTTATAACGACGAAGAATGGCAATCCATCGCGCGCGAAGAGCAGAAAATGCATGCGGATTTCCGCCGCGCCGAGTTGCGTCAGGACGCCAGCGTCAACAAGGCCGAGCTGACCCTGAAGGAAGCGGAGCGCGTGCAAGCGCTGCGCGCACGCGAAGTGGAACTGTATAGCCGCGTGATGGATTCGAAGACGCGCAAGGTCGCGGTCGACAAGGGCGCGGGCACAGTGTTGGCGGACCTGGAACAAGAGCTGGCGCGCAACAAGGCGCATCGCCAGGGCGAGCAGGCCGATTGGGAGCATGTGCGCCAGCTTGCACAGATCCGCATGCGCACCGAGCTTGAAGTGCTGCAGCAGACTGGTTTGGAGCAGCGGCAGATCGCGCAGCAGCGCCTGTCGCATCAGCTGCGCCAGCAGGCAATCGAGAATCAGATCGCCCAGGCTTTGCTGATCGAAGACGAATCCCACAAGCGCAGCGAACTGGCGGCATTGCGCCAGCGTGAAAAAGATGAAAAAGCCCGCGAACTGCAAATTGAAGCGGAGGCCCATGCAGCGCGCATCCAGGGCTTGACGCTGGCAAGTGCCGCCCGCCGCCGCGAGGCTGAGCGCGTGCAGGAATGGGAGGATCAACTGGCGCTGGCGCGGCAGCGTGATCTGCTGCGTGGCGACGCCGTCAAGGATGCTTCGAATGCGGTGGACGTGGCGCAGATCAAGCAAAAGATAGAAGACCTCAAGCGCGCAGGAGTGCAGGCGGACGCGCTTGCGCAGCATGAAAAGCTGTTGCGCACCATCGAAGCGGACGGCGTCCACGCACGCCAGAATCAGGCCAATACCAAGCAGGCCATGCTGGATCAGCTGGCGGTGGACGAGCAGCGCCTGCTGCTTAAACAGCGCGAGCAGGAAGCGGCCTGGCAGCACGAACTGAGAAAATTCGAGCAGGAACGCGCGGCTGCGTTCACCACCCAGCAAGCGCAGCAGGAACACGAGATCCGCCGCATCGAAGCCATGAACCGCTTGAGCGACATGGCGATTGCCGCCGTTGCCGCGCCCTCCAATGTAGAGGCAGTGGCGCAGATCATGAAATTGCAGATTCAGGGCGGCATGACGGCAGAACAGATACAGGCGCTGTCGCAGGTGGTGGCGGCTGAGCGGGGCGTGACACCGGCTGAGGCGGCGCGCATGGCGTATGAGCGGGTGCTTGAGGAACGTGCGCATCGCGATGCTGAGCTGGACAAGGATCGTCGTCACCAGGTCGACCTGATCGGCGCCGTGAATCTCGCCACGCCGGCAGCGCGGCGCTGCCCGAACGGCCACCTGGTGTCGCCGGGCCGCGCACATGACAAATTTTGCGCCGAATGCGGCGCACCGTTGCAGTAACTTATTGAGTAAAGATGCAGACAGCAAGAGACAAGATCCGCGAATTGCGGGCCTTACATGATGACGGTTTGTTGAGTCTCCAAGAATTCGACCGTCGCAAGAACGCCATCCTGGACGCGGAATACGCGCCGCCGGGAGGCCGCGCCGCACCTGCACCACTGCCACAGCGCCAGGGCACGGAACTGGGTCTGATGACGGGACAGGAGATCGGGCCACAGAATCGCCGTTACCGGCTGGAGCGGCTGATCGGCATGGGCGGCATGGGCCAGGTATGGCTGGCAACCGACCTTGCCACGCACGCGGAACTGGGCCATAGCGAGTTGGTCGCGCTGAAGATTCTCCCGCCGCAGCTGACGCAAAGCGCCACCCACGCCAAGCTGCTGATCGAAGAGGCCACACAGGCGCGCAAGCTGGCACACGAAAACATCGTCCGTGTTTATGAATGGGCGCAGGACCCCGCGACGTCCAGCTACTTCATCATCATGGAGTATCTGGAAGGGCAGGACCTGGACGCCTATCTGGCTGAACAGGGCACGCTGCCGCTGGAGTCGGTGTACAAGCTGCTGTCGCCCATCGGCGATGCGCTGCAATACGCATGGGACAAGCACAAGCTGGTTCACCGCGACATCAAGCCGGGTAATGTGTTTCTGACCCAGCGAGGCGAAGTGAAGCTGCTGGATTTCGGCATCGCCTCGCGTGCGCGCAGCGCCGGCAGCAGTCTGGGTTTGCAGACGCCGAATGCCGGCACCGTCGGCTATCGCGCACCGGAGGCCGGCACACACCAGCGTCAACCCGCGCCTAAGCTCGACGTGTACGCGGTGGCAGTAATGATCTATCAGTTGCTGGAAGGCCGCATGCCATTTGACGATATGCGTCCGGCGGACTTTCATCCATCGCCGCCGCGCGGCCTGAATGAGCGGCAGTGGCAGGTGCTGCAGGACGGCTTTGCCTATTTGCAGGAGCGCCGGCCGGCCTCGGTCAACGCGCTGCTGGCCGAACTGCGCCGCGCCGCCGGTCCAAATGAAGCTGAACTGGCAGCGCAGGCGGAGCAGGCCGCGCGAGAACAGGCGGAACGCGAACAGCAGCGCAAGAAGGAACAGGCGGCGCAGGCGGAACAGGCGCGCCTGACAGAGGAAAAGCGCAAGGCCATGGTGGCCGAGCTGGCGGCGCGCCGCCAGGCGGAGATGCAGGCGGCGGCTGCGGACAAGCAGCGCCAGGAGCAGCAGCGCCGTGCGCTGGAAGCCAAACAGCGCGCCGAAGCGGAAGCCGCCGCGCAGGCCCGGAAGCAGGTGCTGCGCGAGCAGTTGCAGGCACGCCGAGACGCCGATGCGAAACAGGCCCGCGAAGAGCGCGAAGAGCAGCACCGCAAGGCCGTGCAGCTGAAAGCGGAAGCGGCGTATCGCCAGGAACAGGAGCGTCATCGCAAGCAGCAGGCCGAACGACATGCTGCAGAGTTGAAGGTGATGACCGCTAACACTCCCGTGGCCGACGCCGATGGCGTATTGCACGACCGCTTCCTGGACGGGAGCGGCCGTGGGCCTGATCTGGTGCTGATACCGACCGGCCGGTTCCAGATGGGATCTCACGACCAGGAGCAGGCGCAGGCGGTCAAGGCAGGCGCGCAGAAGAATTGGCTGGACCGGGAGCAGCCACAGCACTGGGTCGGCATCGAGCATTCTTTTGCGCTGGGCCGTTTCCCGGTGACGGTGGCCCAGTGGCGGCGCTTTGTCAAAGATACCGGCTGGGAGTCGCAGTCCGATACCGACTGGCGTGCGCCGGGCTTCGCGCAAAACGATGATCACCCGGTAGTCGGCATCAGCTGGATGGACGTGCAGCTGTATCTGCGCTGGCTGTCGGAAAATACCGGCCATGTGTACCGGCTGCCCAGCGAGGCGGAATGGGAATACGCATGCCGCGCGGGCACCAAAACCGCTTTCAGTTTTGGCGACACCATCAGCACCGAGCAGGCCAACTACGATGGCCACTACACCTACAACGGCGGTCCGCGCGGCGCCTATCTGCAAGGGACCAGCAAGGTCGGCGCCTTCCAGCCGAATCCATGGGGGCTGTTCGACATGCATGGCAACGTGTGGGAATGGACGCAGGACGTGGTGCACGATAACTATGTGGGCGCGCCGGGAGACGGCAGCGCCTGGGAGGAAGGCGGCGATCCGGTGCGCCGTGTACTGCGCGGCGGCTCGTGGCTGTACAACCCGCGCTACCTGCGCTCGGCGGTCAGGAACGGCTTTTCCGCCGTGCTGGCGAATGACATCGTCGGCTTTAGAGTCGCTCGAAAGCTCGCATGATGTATACTGCCGGGCTTTGAAAGTCAGGATTTAATTATGAGCGCTTTGCCACCATGCCCCAAATGCAGTTCCGAATACACATATGAGGACGGCGCCCAGCTGGTGTGCCCGGAATGTGCACACGAGTGGACTGCCGGCGCTGCCGCCGATGCTGAAGAAGGCGCGCGCATCTATCGCGACTCGGTCGGCAACATCCTGCAAGATGGCGACACGGTCACCGTGATCAAGGACCTGAAGCTGAAGGGCGGTGGCGGCACGGTGAAGGTCGGCACCAAGGTCAAGAACATCCGCTTGGTAGATTCTGATCACGACATCGATTGCAAGATCGATGGCTTCGGCGCGATGAGCCTGAAGACCGAATTCGTCAAGAAAGTAGTATGAGGCATCAGCTCTTCCTGTTTGACCTGGATGACACGCTGCTGGACTTCAAGGCCTCCGAGCAGCTGTCGTTTGTACGGACCTTGCAGGCGCTGGGTATCAGCGGTGACATGACCGCGCTGTTCCTGCAATACCAGACGATCAATCTGGCGCTGTGGCGCGCCTTTGAGACGGGTTCGGTGTCCAAGGATTTCCTGAAGGTTGAGCGCTTCCGCAAAACCTTCATGGAAAACGGCCTTGAGCTGGACCCTGAAGCGGCAAGCCGCCTGTATCTGGAATCGCTGTCGGATACGGTGGTGCTGATCGATGGCGCAGTGCAGCTGTGCGCCACGCTGGCCGCCGCCGGCGAGGTGGGCATCATCACCAACGGCGTGGAGGCGATCCAGAACCAGCGCATTCTCAAGTCCGGGCTGCGGGATTACATCTCATTCGTGGCGACTTCCGAAGCGTGCGGCTACGCCAAGCCGGACGTGCGCTTCTTTGAATACGCGGCGCAGATGGCGCGGCCGTTCGTCAAAGAGCAGGCCATCATCGTCGGTGACCGCCTTGATGCGGACATCCTTGGCGCCAACCGCTATGGCATCGAAAGCTGCTGGTTCAATCCGGAGCGCGTGGCCAACACCTCCGAGGCAGTGCCGACCTATGAGGCCAGCAGCCTGCACGACATCATTCGCCTGCTGGCGTAAGCGACACAGTCGAGTAAGGCGTCAGGACGCGCCAGCCCAGCGTGAGGTACAGGGCGCGTCCCATGTCTGTCGCCACCAGCACGCGCTGCGCAGCTTTTGATTGCTGCGCCGTCCCCAGCGCCGCCATCAAAGCCGCGCCCAATCCCTGCTGCCGGTGCATGGCATCCACCGAAATACGGTCGAAGATGAATACATCTCCATGTTCCACTGCGTAGCCGCTGGCGACCAGCGTGTCGTTTTCCGTGAAGATGCGTGCGCTGGTCAATGGTGATTCGGTCTTCAGCTGCATCCAGTAGCCCGGCGGCAGCGACGGCGCGGGATTGAGGCCCGGCGGCTTGCTCATCAGGTGAGCCCCCGCCTGCAAATGCCAGCGCTGCGTCACCCGTGACAAGAGCTGCTCGCGCGGACCGCACATCTTGATCACAACGTTGGGTTGATTGATTTCGCGCGCCAGTTCGCTGATGCCAGGATCGGGGCCGGCGAAGACATAGCGCCGCAGCTCCGCCGGCGTTCCTGTGTCCACCCGCAGCCCGCCGCGATCCGGCACCGGCGCCGGCAAGCCGCGTGCGATCGAGCGCGCCGCCAGCCAGTGCTCAAGCAGTTGCGGACTGATGTTGTCCATCCATTTTCCTATGTGATCGTGGTCTTTTAGTAGAAGCGTAACTCAGTCATTCGGTGTACATTGTCGTTTCTGAGTAACGCCATCAAGGAACACAGAATGACTATCAAAGCCCTGCGTGATCAATCCCTGCCAATGCGCCATATTGTCCATGTGCGTAACCATATCATCTCCACCGATGGTTCGGTGGAAGAGGGCGGCAATGACGCCGGCCCGTCCGCGCATGACTTGTACGACGCCGCGCTGAGCGCATGCAAGGCGCTGACTGTGGTGTGGTACGCCAAGCGCAAAAACATCCCGGTCGAACATGTCGAAGTCAGCCTGGAGCGCGACGCCAGCGATGAGCGCCATGGCACGTATCGCCTGGCCGCCACGCTGCATCTGACCGGCGACCTGACCGAGACGCAGCGCAACGAGCTGCTGTCCGTGGCGCAGAAGTGCCCGGTGCATAAGCTGATGACGTCCGTGACCACCGAAATCACCACCGTATTGGGGTAATAAGATGAGCATTTCGAATCTGCTGAAGGGCCACGAGAAAGACCTGGGCGGCGGCCTGATGGTGCGCCGCTATCTGCCATCCGCCGTCAAGCAGGCGGTCGGTCCGTTCATTTTCTTCGATCACTTTGGTCCGGTCGATGTGCCGCTGGATGCGAACCATGACGTGCGCCCGCATCCGCATATCGGCCTGGCCACCGTGACCTATCTGTTTGAAGGCGCGATGGACCACCGCGACAGCATCGGCACCTATCAGCGCATCGAGCCGGGTGCGATCAACTGGATGACGGCGGGCAGCGGCATCGTCCACTCCGAGCGCACGCCGCAAGACCTGGTTGGCAAGCCGCACCGCACGCATGGCTTGCAGCTGTGGGCTGCTTTGCCGGCAGCGCATGAGGAAGATGCGCCGGGCTTCTGCCACACGCCCGCCGCTGCGATTCCTGAGCTGAATGTGGACGGCGCCAAGGTGCGGGTGCTGATTGGTTCGGCCTTCGGCCAGACTTCGCCGGTGCAGACCTATAGCCAGACGCTGTATCTCGACGTGGCGCTGCAAGCAGGCCATGAACTGGCGCTCAGCGGCCTGCCGGCTGAAGCGGCCATCTATCCGATCAGTGGCGAGCTGGAAGTCGATGGTGCGGCGCTGGCCTTGCACAATATGGCGCTGCTGAATACCGATAGTCCGCAACGCGTGAAAGCCAATGCGGAAGCGCGCTTCGTGGTGATTGGCGGCGAGCCGCTGGATGGACATCGCTTCATGTACTGGAATTTTGTCTCGTCACGCAAGGAACGCATTGCGCAGGCGGCCGATGACTGGGAAGCGCAACGCTTTCCTCAAGTGCCGGGAGAGACGGAATGGATACCGCTGCCGGCCAAGAAGCCAGCGGCGTAGCGCGATATCAGGCGGTGGACATGGCGTTCGCCGCCACCGTGCTGTACATGTCGTGGCCACCGGTGCGGATAATCCAGTGTTCTGGATACGCATCGCTGGCGAAGCGGGTGTGGCGTGGCACGCGGCTCAGCTTGTCCAGCGAAACGCTTGGGGCCAGCGCGGTTTCCTTGCCGGTCAGCTGATCCAGGTGCCAGAAGCCGCCGTCGCGGTGCAGCAGCAGCGGCAGTGCGGCCGCATGCGGCGCGGCAGGATAGGATTTCACTGGATAGCCCGGATGTGTTTCCGGTGCGAGCAGGTAGAAGCATTCCGCATTCGCACCGTGGTCTACGCGATGCAGGATCACGCCATGCGGCATGATGGCCGACACCGACAGTGTGACGATGCCCTTGATGCTGGCGCTGAATTCAATCCGCATGCCGAGGCGCAGCGCGGTCGGCTTGTGCTTGCCGGGCCAGACGCCATCCAGCAGGATGCCGTAGCGCGACACATCTTCGATTTCAAATCCCAGGCCTGAACGGCGGATGATGGCGTGGCGGCCAGACAGGCGGCGCGTCAGGCCGTTGCTGTCCTGGCCGTCCGCAGTGTAATGGGTCAGCATCAGGTCCGATTCCGGATCGACCAGTTCAAAGCGGCCGATCACGCATTCATCCATTGCGAACAGGCGGATCTGGCGTTGCGCGCCGGCTTCCGGCGCGGCGTTCACCAGCGAAGCGGCGCGGCTGGCGTGCGGATGCACGGCAGCCGCTTGCGGCATATCGATTTCAATCAGGTCTTCATCCCAGGCGATGGTCGAGAAGCCCAGGTCCACCTTGCCGGACGGCGCGTTCAGGTCCAGGTGCGCAATGCCGGCATTGCGCGCGGTGACATCGATATCCAGGCTGTCGCCGCCTTGCGCGCTGACGCGGGCAATCGAGGCGTCGTCCGCCATCACACGCACATTCTTGTGCGTACTGAGGAAGATGCGGTGAATCTCGGTCAGCGTCGCGTCCAGGCGCGGCACCAGGATGACAAAGGTGCACACCCATTTGCGCGCCGCCATGCCGGGGTGCTGGCTGAGCAGTTCGATGCTGATCTGGTACTGGCCGTGCTCTTTGCCGCGTGAGGAAAACTCGGCGAACACTGGACGCCATTCACCGCCGACCGCGCGCACGAACTGCTGGCGCGATGCGCCGTTGGGGATCAGTTCCGATTGCAGTTGCAGCGTTAGTTGCGGCGCGCAGGCGTCCGGCATGCCGCGCAGTTCCATCTTCAGGGTCTGGCGGCCGCCAGCGGCGCGCGGGTCAAAACCGCTGATGTGCAGCTGCGGACGGCTGGCCTGGGCGCGTTGATGCGGACGGGCGTAATTCTGTGAAGGTTCGGTAGCCGGGGCGGCATCCAGCACCGTGGCCGGCGAGGCGGCACGGGTCGAGCGCAATGCGGTCAGCAGGTCGAAGCTGGAGGGCTCTGCTTGGGCGTGACCGCCTTCGCAAGTGTGCGCTCCGGGCGCGACCCAGAAGGTGCAATGCGGGTGCTGGGCATTACTGCATTTTTTCATGACAAACCGACCGATGGGATACCCGCCAGTTTATGCGGTTTTCACGCTGTTTGGCAAACTTTGCAAGCGATTTTTGGCGCGCTCTGTGCGGGTATCAAAAATGCGACGGAATTGCTGCTGTTGGTAGTGCTGTTTCGTCAACATTGCAGTTGTTTTTAGCGGGCGCAAAGCGGATGGTGATGGCACTCAGGTTATCGATGTGGAGTTGCGGTGGCGGGTTGTCCACATAATCGCGGAACAGCGCGTCCAGCGCGGGGCCGGCTGGCTGGTCCAGCAGTTGTGGCCATCGCTCTATCCATGGCTGCGGGCGGGCGCAGGACCAGAAACCGTCAGTGGCTAGCAGATAGGTGGTATTCGCGCGCACGTCCAGCACGCGCCGGTCGGCCAGCTGGCGCAGGAAGGACGGGAGGTTGCCGTCGTCCAGCGGCAGCAGGCCGTCGTCCAGCACTTGCGGATTGGCGAAGGCGTTGCCAAGGATGTAGGCCTGTGAGATTTGCGCGCGGTGCTCGCCGTGCACCTGCTGGCGCCATTCCTGTTCACCGAGCAGCCCATGCATGGCGAAGGCGGTGGCGGGGACGTGATCGACGGTCAGCGGCGTGGCGGCTTGCGGGGTGACTTCGTATAACCGCGAGTCGCCCGCATGGAACAGCATCGGCGCGCGGCCTGGGGGGATTTCCAGCAGTGTCAGCGTAGTGCCAGGGCGGCGGAAGGTGTCGCGGTCGTCCGGCTGGCGGAATTGGGTTTGCAGCTGGTGGTGCAGCTGATCCAGGCGGGCGCTGAGTTCTTCCAGTGTGGTGCAGGCGGGAACGTGCAGCAGGCCGGAGGCCACTGATTCCGCAGCCTGGCGTCCGTGGCCATGGCCGCCCATGCCATCCAGGACGGCCAGCCGCACATGGCCTTGCGGCCAGCCCGGAATGCGGACCGTTTGCGGCTGCTGGTCGTGCAGCAGGACAGCCTGGCCATCGGCGTCAATGATGAGCAGATTGTCCTGGTTTTCCGGCACTTGCAGCTTGCTGATGCTGGCGGCGCTGTGGGCCGCGATGTCGAGGGCGGGGCCGAAGTTGAGCTGGTCGGTGATGCGTGTCATCGGTGCGGGCGCCGGGGCGCGAGATGCGAAAGGCCACAGCTTAGCCGAAAAAACGCTGGCGGCGGTGGGCGGTGTGTGGGTCATTCGCCACTCCGGCGCAGCCACAGGCTGCTGACCCAGCCGGTGTTTTCACTGCCATGCAGCGTGGCGCTGATTTGCCACCAGTCGCCATCCTGAACACCGGTGGGCGTGACTTCTACGCCGGCAGGAACGACGGCCATGCGGGGCGCATGCACGCCGGGCGCGGAGCGCAGGTTCAGGTCGCGGTGGACGCGGAATGGCTTGCCGGCTGCTGGCGGCATGGCGGCCGAGCGTGGTGCAGGCGTGGGCGGCGTTTCGGCGGCGATGGCGCTGGCCGGCGCTTGCAGCGCGTACAAAATCAGACTGCCGAAGCTCCACGCGCCAGCCACCGCAATGCATAGAGCGCGCGCGTTCAGGCGCCGCCACCAGGCACGCGGCGTCAGGTAGGCGGCCAGGAACAAGGTGATGAGCAGGCCGGCAGCGAAGGCGAGAACAGCGTTCATCGGCTCAGGCCTCGAAGCGCAGTACATAGTGGCCTGCGACCAGGTGGTGGCCGTGTGGCAGCAGGTAGGGCGCATCGCCTATGCCGGCGACGAATTGCAGCTTGTCGTCAAGGTGATACAGCGCCTGGCTAGGGCTCTGACGCGTGATGGTGTAGCCCTTGCCAACTGCCTCGAAGCTGAAGGCGCTGCGCGACAGGCCTATGCGGTCTGCGCTTGCTGTGCTGTCGCCGTCGGCGCGCTTGACGAAGCGTGCCGAGTCCAGCAGGCGTAAGGCGGCCAGCATCGGCGAATTGCGGCCGAAGGTAAACCGCACGCCGCTTGCCACGCCGGCGCTGACGGGGGTGGGCAGGCAAATCATGGCGCGGTAGCGATCCGCCATTTCAGGGGCGGCAGCCAGCAGGCGCAGTGCGCGGGCGTCCACCGGGGAGAACGCGGCGGGCGCGTCGATGCGCTGACGTCCTTCGGCGGTGCGCGCGTATAGCTCGTCCGACGCGTCGACGCCGAGACTGATGGTTGGCTGCGCCTCGGCGGACAGCGATAGTGCGCGGTCGAACGGCAGCTCGATGGCTTGTGCGCCTGTGTCGCGATAGCGGCTCAAGCGGGGCAGGGCCAGCGCGACCAGCGATACGCGTTGTTGCGATACCGGCGCATAGGTGGCGTCGCTTTCACCTGCCCGGTTGGCGGGCTTGTGGCTGGCGGCGGACGGCACGGCGGTCAGGTCGACCGGTGCGGCGCCGGCGCGGCTTTGCCAGACGGCTGGCTTGGTGGAGACGGATGCGGGGGATGGCGCTACTGCGGCCATTTGAGCCGCTGGAGCCACTGCGGCCGTTGCAGCTGCTTGCGGAGCTGAGGCGCGGGCGACCTTGACCAGCAGCCGCTGGCCGCCCTGCGGCTCGCGCTGAGATCGGATGATGTAGTAGCCGCCGCGCGGATCGTAACGGCAGTCGAAGGCGTCTTTGGGGCGCATCTGTAGCACCGCTGGTGCGTCCGGGCCATCGTTGAGGATCAGTAGCGCAGCATCCGGGCCGAATGGCCAGCCTTGTGCCACGGCGCTGGCTTCACCGCCTTCGCCACCTACCAGCACCAGGCGCTGATTCGGATAGATGGGACAGGCGGGATGCCAGATCGCGCTGTCACGCGACACGCTGACGTTGTACAGGATTTTCTCGTCTGCGGCCGGCAAATACACGGCGTGGCCGAACTTGACCTCGATTTCTCCCGGTGCCAGCGATTCCGTCCCCACCACGTCATAGCGCACCTGGTCGCTGCCGAGCAGGTCGCCGAAGTCTTTTTGATGCAAAGCCGCCAGCGTTTGCGCCAAATCGCGTGCACGGGCGCCACGGGTCAGGTGGTAGTCGTCATCGACATCTTCCTGGGGCAGCATCAGCGTCACATGCGAGAAGCAGCGGGTGGCCGCGCGGCCCCTGTGTTCGCGCGGGCTGCGTTCCAGCAGGTCGCGCAGCAGCGGACGGCGCGAGAACAGCGAGAGTCCGGGCGCCTGCCAGATCGCTTCAGCATTGAAGACATCCGGGATGCGTCCGAGGACGGCGTGTTGAACATAGGTCGGCATGATTCAGACTCCTTCAGTAGATATCGCAACGAAGGTAAGCAGAGGGCAGAGGAAAAACAGCAGGTGGCTGCCTCCGGCCGACAGGAAACTCATCGGCTGGCCCATGATCGGAAAGATCGCCAGGTTAGTCCCCCACGACAGCAGGAAGTGCGCAAGCACGAACGCCGCGCCGCCGCATAAGGCGAAATAGCGGTAACGGCCCAGCCACGCGTTACGGAAATTGCGTGCCGTCGCGCCGCTGCGGTAGGCTTGCATGGCCGCGAGAACGATGCCGCCCAGGAAAGCGGCCTGCAGGCACCACAGCAGCAGGCCGCTCAGCAGGCCGTGGCGGTTGAGGAAGAACGATGCGGCAAAGTCGTCCTGTACGGCGGGGATGTTGACCACGTTGCCGGCCGACTGGCCGAGCGCGCGCAGGCCTAGCCAGTGATCTGCGCCGAACCAGCCGCCTTCGCCGACGGCGCGCGCGCCCAGCAGCAGTTGCTGGCCGGTGTGTGGATGTTCGGCGGGATTGAGCCAGACCAGGAAGCGGTCGGCGTAAAAGCCCCAGCGGATCAGGTCATCGGTGCCGGCCAGGCGCAGGTAGAGGATAGCGGCGACGGCGAGCAGGCCGCAAGCTGCCAGCAGCGCGGCCAGCACGCGGTTGCCAGCGGCGAGCGCATATGCCAGGCCCATGCCAGTACTCCAGACCAGCAGCAGGATCAGCGGCGAAAAGTCGTCCACCTGCACCAGCGCGAGGCCGAGCAAGGCGAGGAACAGCAGCGCCGGCGCGATCAGTTGAAGCCACCTTGCGCCATGCTCGGCCAGCCGCTGCGGGCCGTTGTGCCAGTGGAAGCGCAGCGCCAGGCAGTGCGCGGTGAGGGCGGTCAGTGCCAGCTTGGCCAGTTCGACCGGTTGCAGGTCGAAGACGCCGGTTTCGTCGCCCCACAGGACTTGTGCCGCCAGCGCGATCAGGGCTACAGCCGCGAACAAGGCGAGCATCCATTCGATGCTGCGTTGCTGGAGGTATGCGCCGCGTTGTGTTTGATACTGCGCCCATAGCCGTAACAGCCCGCCCAGGCCGGCACCGATGGCCAGCATCGCGGCGCTTTTCTGGTAGAAGCGCAGCCAGGAAGAATCTGGCGCGGCCAGGCCCAGTTCCAGCTGCGCCAGCAGGCCGGTCGCCAGCAGCGTCACGCCAGTCGCCGTCGCCAGTGTCAGGCGGCCCGGCAAGGATAGCCACAGCAGCAGGGCGGCCGCGCCCAGCAACAGCGAGCAAGCCGCGCCTGGCGGATAGCCCGCGCGTTGCGAGATCAGCGCGACCAGACCAATCGCCAGCATACCCACCGCCGCCAGCATACCCGCACCCTGTGACAGCCTGGTACGCCAGTGCGGGGCGCTGCCCGCGTTCTTCGCGCTGGAAAATAGACCGATTGCCATGCAGGCCATGCAGAATGTGATACCGATCCAGATCGTGGCCGCCTGAGCTCCAGCCCACAACGAGCGCTGTTGCCATTGCCAGCTGACCTGCTGCGGCAGCGTAAGCTCTGGTTCGCTGAACAGTTTGACGTGGCGGCTAGGCTGCAATGTGAGCGTATCGCCGCTGGTCGCGACCTCGAAGCGGGTGCGGCCGGCGGTGAGTGCTGTCACGCCCGCCAGCGGCGCTTCCTGTTTGTACAAATCCCGGCCCCCGGCGAGAATCGCCGCGCGGTCGCCGTCCGGATTGCCTGCTGATAGCTGCAACTCGCTGTTTACCCTGCTCATTTGCGCGGCGCCCCGTGTTACCTGCGTCAGCCCAAGCCGGTTATCGCAATGCAGATTGCCGCCAAAACTAAGCGGACGGGCGATGGTCAACGGCAGTGGCATCGTGCGATTCCATATCGACAGCGCCTTGGTCGATAGCCGTGCGTCAGGGCAATTGGCCTGCTGGCGGCCATCGCGATACAGTACGGCGCCGTCGTAATGCCATACGTGGCCATCCCGTGTGAAGGTGATTTCGCGTATGCCTGCCGCGCGCACGTCAAACACTGCGCCATCGATCTGGAACTGGCGCAGCTCGTGCGCGGACGCATGGCCCAGATGCTGGTCGGCAGAGTCGCGCTTCAGCACCAGCCGCCTGGATGCGCTGAGATTGCGCAGCATCCAGTTGCCGGCTGCGTCGCGGCGCAGCGCGAGGTGATGGCGCTCGGTCTGTGGCGCCGCCAGTTCGCGTTGTCCCAGCACGATGCTGTCGCCAGCCGCCAGATTGATGGTCATCGCCGACGGCAGCCACGCCGCAGGCGCACGCAGCAAAGCGAGCGCCTGCAAGCCGCACAGGCCGGCCAAAACGGCCAGTGTCAGCGTCACCCTGATATGCCGGCGGGCGGCGTGCAGGCTGGCAGCGACGCAGACCGTCAGCAGACCTGCCAGCCGCTCCGCGATGGAAGGACGCAGTATCAGGCGATGCGGCGCATTGCGCGATGTCGCCGCGCGCATCACGCCACCCGCATGGCTGGCCAGCCATTCACGGCCGAAGGGCGATGCATGCCCAGCACGGGATCCGCCGCGTCGAATCTGCCGCGTTGCGGTTTCACGCCTTGTATCGCATTCAGCATACGGCTGATCTGAATGGCGTGGCGTGGACGCGCGGCCGGATCGGTTTGAAGCAGGGCGCGCAACAGCTCCAGCGCAGCGTCCCGTTTCGCAGACGGGATGAATGAGGCGTAGCGGTCGGCCTCGTCCGTGGACAGCGCGGAGGGGATCACCCCCCCGTTCCTGGAGCGCAGCAGCGCCGCGCCAGCTACATGATACTCGCGGTATGCCTGTCCGCAGTCGGCGCAAAAGCGCAACGGCATGCCGCCGGTGACCAGGAAGTACAGCATGGCGCCCAGCGAAAAATAGTCGCTGCGGGCGCTGGTGGCGTAACCGCCACTATCGGCGGGAAAGAACTGCTCCGGCGCCTGCCAGTTGGCGGTGCCAGCATAGGAATGCGCTTGCAGCATGCCCAACTCGCGGTTGGTGCCAAAATCTGCGAGCTTGACGGTGTGCAGGTGCGGGCCGAGCAGCACATTGGCTGGTTTCAGGTCCAGATAGCGCCAACCATATTGGTGAACCTTGGCTAGTGCCTGATTGATCTGCGCGATCCAGCCCAGCGCTCGGGCCAGCGGCACGCTTTCATTGCGGCTTTTCAGCGCGACCATGTGCTTGCCCAGGTCGGAACCCATCAATTCCAGCGCCAGCACCGGCAGGCCATCGTGCCAGCCGCTGTCCAGCAGACGCACGATATGCCGTTCATCCCATGGCTCCAGCGATTGCAGGAAGGCGATCTCGTTCTGCGCGCTGGCGGTCCAGCGGTCGCGCTGGGCAGGCAGGGCGCGCGCCATTTGCTCCTGGTTGATTAACTTGATGGCCACATCCTGGGTTGCCTGCGGCCCGCTGGCGCGCCAGATGATGCCGTAGGCCGAACCGCCGATCTGCTCACGCAGCCGGTAGTGCCCCAGTTCCAAAGCGATGATTGCGTCTGCTGTCGTCATGACTCCCTCCGTCGCATAACGCTAGCGGAGGGACATGAAAAAAGCCCCGAAGATTCGGGGCTTGGTAGCTAATTGCGAACGTTGCTTGTTAACGTTGCTGATTAACGATCCCAGCGATCGCGGTGACGGTACTCATGGCGATGATATTCGCGGTAGTAAGGACGGGCCGGTTCGACGTAGATCACGCGTGGAGGCGGCTCATAGTAGCGCGGAGGCGGCGCGTAGTACACCGGCGCTGGTCGCTCGTAACGCTCATAATAAACTGGCGCCGGCTGCGAGTAGACGCGGGTCTCGACGTAATCACGGCGGCCGCCGCGATAATAGCGGTCATCCGAAGTGCGGATGCTGTTGCCCACCGCTGCGCCAACCAGGCCGCCGACGACGGCACCATTACGGCTGCCGGTGCTATTGCCGATGGCTGCACCGACCACAGCGCCGGCCACCGTGTTGAAATCACGGTCGCTGGCGAAAACCGACGACGATACCGCTGCAGTGGCCAGTAACGCTACACCCATTAATTTTTTGCTCAACATGGTAATCCCCTTGCTGTGGCTTCAAACCGGGAATGATTCGTTAGCCAATGACTCCACTATAAATCCCCGGCCCGGAATTACCATGTCTTATACAGATGCTTACAAAGCGGCCTGGCTGGTAATGGCTTGTAACAATTTGAGATACATTCAAAGACGCCGCGCTTCCCACTCCGGGCGTAGCAGGCTGAATACCGCCACGTCCCGATAACGGCCCTGAATAAAGAAGGCCTGGCGCGCCACGCCTTCGGCCTGGAAGCCGCATTTTTGCGCGATTCGCACCGATCCCACGTTCTCAGGGGCGCTTAGCAGCTCCAGCCGATGGTATTGGTAGACGTTGAATAAATAGTCAACCATTAGCTGGCACGCTTCTGTTACATATCCCCGTCCGGCCAGTTCGGTGTCGAACAGGCGGTAGCCGATCTCGCGCGATACCGGCGTGCGGCTTTTAAAGTGGGTGATGACGCCAATAATGTGATGCAGCGCGTCCTCGATGACAAACAGTTCGCTGTCCTCGCTGACAAAACCATGCTGCATGAACTCCTTGCGCATCGTTTCGGGCGACTTGAAATGGGTCGAAAAATAGTCGCCGCGCGAGGGCAGGTCGTTGGCCAACGCGATAAAGGTATTCAGATCGGCTGTCAGCAGATGGCGGACGGTGCACAGTTGACCTTTGAGCATAGGCGCTTTCAATGGAAAGGTGAGCTTGTATCGTAGTGTAACTGCGATGGCAAATCAACATGGATGACAATTACGTCATGTTGAGTTATCGTTTAAGACTCTCATCTGATTCACTTTTTACTCATTACAGGAACCGCATGAAATCAGTCATCAAGAAATCCCTGTCGCTGACCGTCCTGGCCAGTAGTTTGCTGAGCGCTGGCGTGATGGCCGCTCCCAACGATGCCGCCACGCTGGACCAAATTCGCGACAACGCGATGAAGAGTGACTGGGCTTACGAGCGCCTGGCTGATTTGACTGACCTGGTAGGCCCGCGCCTGTCCGGCTCTCCGGGCGCGGCGGCCGCTGTGGAGCAGGTGGCGGAAGCGATGCGCAAGCTGGGCGCCAAGGTGACGCTGCAGCCGGTCAAAGTGCCGCACTGGGTGCGCGGTGAAGAGAAAGCGGAGCTGGTCGAGTATACCGGCCGTCCCGCCGGCATCACGCAAAAAGTCGTGCTGACCGCGCTGGGCGGCTCCGGCGCCACCCCGGCCGCCGGCTTGACCGCGCCGGTCATCGTGGTGCGCAATTTCGATGAACTGAAAGCCAAGGCGGCGCAAGTCAAAGGCGCCATCGTACTGTTTGACGTCGTCTTCGACCAGGGAATGGCGGATCGCGGCCATGCTGGCCCGGCCTACGGCCAGGGTTCGCGCTATCGTACGCAGGGGCCGCGCATGGCGGCTGAACTGGGTGCGGTCGGCGCGCTGGTGCGTTCGGTCGGCGGCGCCAATTACCGCATCCCGCACACCGGCGTTACCGCGCTGACCGACGCCACCCGCATTCCCGCCGCCGCCGTGACGGCCGAAGACGCGATGCTGATCGATCGCCTGTCGGCGCGCGGCCCGCTGAAAATGCACCTGACGCTGACGCCGCAAAACCTGCCGGACGCCGACAGCTTCAACGTCATCGCCGACCTGCCTGGCACCGATAAGGCTGACGAGGTGGTGATCGTCTCCGGCCATCTGGATTCGTGGGACCTGGCCACCGGCGCGCACGATGACGGCACCGGCGTGGCCGGCGCGATGGCGGTGATCGACACGCTGAACAAGCTGAAACTCAAGCCGCGCCGCACCATCCGCGTCATCGCCTGGATGAATGAGGAGAACGGCACCCAAGGCGGCAAGACCTACTTCGAGCAAAACAAGACCAAGCTGGAAAAGCACTTTGCGGCGATTGAGTCGGACAGCGGCGCTGGCCGTACCTTTGGCTTCTACGGCAGCGTGACGGCGCCGATGGTCAAGTATTTCGCACCATTGAAGAACGCGCTGCAGCCGATCGGCGCGGGCATTTTCGAACGGCGTGACTTTGCCGGCGCCGCCGATACCGCCCCGCTGGAACGCGCAGGTGTGCCCGTGTTCATGCCGCTGGTCGACGCCAGCTCCTACTTCAGCTACCACCACACGCCAGCCGACACGCTGGACAAGGTCGATCCGCTGGACCTGAAGCGTCACGTCGCGGTGCTGACCTCGCTGACCTGGTATCTCGCCAATATGGAAGAGAATATTGGCCGCGTACCGAAGCAGGATTAAGCCTGGCCTCAGAATGGGCAGTTACAGCTTGTGATAACATTGCGGCATGACTGTCCTGTTCCGATCCCTTGTCGTTTGGCTGGTGCTGCTGGCGCTCCCGTATCAGGGGTATGCCTCGGCACAGATGATGTTGTGCCTCGCTCCGGCGTCGGCAGCGGCATCCGCTGGCCATGCGGCGATGGCGATGCCATCTGGCCCGCATGACCATGCGGCCATGATGGCGGAGCAGGCGAAGGCAGCATCCACCGCCTCGCACGCCGATGGCGCATCCTCGCACAGCAGCATGAAGTGCAGCGGCTCCGCATGCTGCGCTGCCGCCGCGCCGGTGCTGACGTGGGAAGTGACCGAACCGGCGCTGCCGGTGGCCGCCCGCATCATTGCCTTCTATTCCGATTTCCTCCCTGCGGTCGACCTGGCCCATCCTGAACGTCCCCCTCAAGGCCGCTACGCCTGATCACACGACAGCTCCGTCCGCGAGCTGGGTTTTTCATTGATTTTTGAGGGTAGAGGATATGACTTCTTTGTATAAGTTCGCCAGCGGCGCAGGATTGTTGCTGCTTTTGAGCGGCTGCGCTTCGCTGTCCGGCGATGGCGGCTTCAGCGCTGCCGCCGGCCTCAGCGAACCACGCACCGGCGCGCGCGCCAGCGTTGAGGGACGGCTGCCGCGCAATGAAGATGACACGCGCGCGCTGGCCGCCGTCATCGATAAGAAATTGGAGCAGCCGCTGGCTGCAGATGACGCCGTGCAGGTCGCGTTGCTGAATAATCGCGGGTTGCAGGCCAGCTATTGGTCACTCGGTGTGGCCGAGGCGGACCTGGTGCAGGCCGGCCGCCTGCAAAATCCCGTGTTTGATTTCAAACGCAGCCACGGTGGCGGCGAAGTTGGCTATGAACGCACGCTGACTTTCAATCTGATTGGACTGATTACCGCGCCGATGGCCAGCCGCATCGAAGGCCGCCGCTTTGAGCAGACCAAGCTGCTGGTGGCGAACGATGCGCTGAGGGTCGCCGCCGACACGCGTCGCGCCTGGGTGGGCGCGGTAGCTGCGACGCAGATCGCCAGCTATGCCGCGCAAGTTGAGGCGTCGGCGCAGGCCAGTGCGGAGCTGGCGGAACGCATGCGCAAGGCTGGCAACTGGAGTGCGCTGGATCAGGCGCGCGAGCAGGCTTATCACGCGCAGACCGTGGCGGACCTGACGCATGCGCGCAAAGCCGCTGTCGCCGCGCGCGAAAAGCTGACGCGTTTGCTGGGCCTGGGTGGCGCGCAGGCCATCCAATACCGTTTGCCCGAGCGCTTGCCTGAGCTGCCGGATGCGCCCCGCGAGCTGGCGGATGTTGAGCAAACCGCCATCAATGAACGGCTGGATATTCAGGCCGCCAAACTCGATACCGAACAAACCGCATCCACACTGGGACTGACGCGCACTACGCGCTTTATCAATGTGCTGGACCTGGGCGCGGTGCGCAATACGGAAGGCGGCACGGCGACGCGCGGTTATGAAATCTCGCTGGAGGTGCCGCTGTTCGACTGGGGATCGGCGCGTGTGGCGCGTGCGGAATCGGTGTATATGCAGTCGCTCAACCGGCTGGCGCAGGCCGCTGTCGATGCCCGCAGCGAGGCGCGTGAAAGCTATGCGGACTATCACGCTTCGTATGAACTTGCGCGTCATTATCGTGACCATGTGGTCCCGCTGCGCAAGCAGATTTCGGATCAAACGCTGCTGCGCTATAACGGCATGCTGATGAGTGTCTTTGAACTGCTGGCCGATGCGCGCGAGCAGGCCACGGCCGTCAGTGGCTATATTGGCGCGCTGAAGGACTACTGGACCGCGCAAGCCAACCTGGAGGCCGCGCTGGGCGGCCGTCTGCCAACCAACAAGGGAGTACAACCATGACCAACCGCAGATCTTTTTTGAGCGGCGCAGCCCTGATCGGCGCCGGCATGGTCACCAAGGCTGGCGCGGCGTCGCTGCCGGAAGCGCATGTGCATGCGACGGCGGACACTGTGCCGCCGGTAGCGCCGCCCAATGGCCGTCCATATAACCCGGTCGTCACGCTGAACGGCTGGACGCTGCCGTGGCGGATGAAGGATGGCGTCAAGGAGTTCCACCTGGTGGCCGAGCCGGTGGTGCGCGAGATTGCGCCCGGCATGACCGCCAATCTGTGGGGCTATAACGGACAGAGTCCTGGCCCGACCATCGAAGTGGTGGAGGGCGACCGGGTGCGCATCTTCGTCACCAACAAGCTGCCCGAGCACACCAGCGTGCACTGGCACGGCCAGCGCCTGCCGAGCGGCATGGATGGCGTGACCGGTTTGACGCAGCCAGGCATCCCGCCGGGTAAGACGTTTGTGTATGAATTTGTCGCCAAAAACGCCGGTACGTTTATGTATCACCCGCATGCGGATGAAATGGCGCAGATGGCGATGGGGATGATGGGCTTCTGGGTGACCCATCCGCGTGATCCGAAGCTGCACGCGGTGGACCGTGATTTTGTGTTCCTGCTGAGTGCTTACGATATCGATCCGGGCAGCTACACGCCAAAGATCAACACCATGACCGACTTTAATCTGTGGACTTTCAACAGCCGCGCCTTCCCCGGTATTGATCCGATGGTGGTGCGCAAGAACGACAAGGTACGTATCCGTGTTGGCAATCTGACGATGACCAATCATCCGGTGCATGTGCACGGCCATACGTTTGAAGTGACCGGAACGGACGGCGGCTGGGTGCGGCCGTCGGCGCGCTGGCCGGAGGTGACGACGGATATCGCGGTGGGGCAGATGCGGGCGATCGAGTTTATCGCCGATGAACCGGGCGACTGGGCGTTCCACTGCCACAAGTCGCATCACACCATGAACGCGATGGGACATGCGGTGCCGACCATGATCGGCGTGGATCATAGCGGTGTGGCGCAGAAGATTAATAATCTGGTGCCGGGCTATATGGTCATGGGCGACAAGGGCGGTTCGATGGGCGATATGCAGATGCCGCTGCCGGAGAATACGCTGCCGATGATGAGTGGCACCGGACCGTTTGGCGCGCTGGATATGGGAGGTATGTTCACCGTGCTGAAGGTGAGGGAAGGACTGGCGCGCAACGACTACAAAGATCCGGGCTGGTACAAGCATCCTCAAGGTACGGTGGCGCGGGAATGGACCGGCGAACTTCCTGCCGCTCCCCGCGCTCCGGGCGCGCCGCCAGCCAAGCCGTCAACCCCGGTGGACGTGAAGCGGGATGGTGATATGCACCACCATCACTAACCCAGATAAGCCTTGGCAAGAAGTGCCGCCACGCCGAGCACGACTGTGGCATGAATGCCAAGGCTCCATCGCATGAAAATGTGGAGTTCTTTGCGCAAGTCGGCAACCGAAGACTCCACCCGATCAAGCCGCGCGCCGAATTGCTCAAAGCGGCCATCCATCTGCTCAAAGCGCTTATCCACCTGATCAAAACGTTTATCTACTTGCTCAAAGCGTTTATCCACCTGATCAAAACGTTTATCGACGTATTCAAAGTGGCGCTCCTGTGCGCCGTGCAACATTTCAAAGCGAACTTCGAAGTCGCGTCGCATATCGGCGAAGCGTCTCTCGTTCTCCTCACGGCTGATGCTCGTGGTGAAGTCGATATGTGCACGTAGTTCAACCGAGCGGCGCTGGATATCTTCCTTGACCTCGCCAAAGCGACGGTTCATCTCGTCTTGCAGATTGGTCAGCCTGTACAAGGTGGATTCGTTGTCGGCCTTATTTTGGCGTAGCTCGCTGAGCTCGTTTTCGATACGATTGAATCGGTCGTTCATGTCGTTCTCCATTGCAGCGATCGCCGTGGCGTGGCTGTTGGATGTGGCTTCCAGTTTTTGTATGCGCTCTTCCATGATGAAATCGTCCTCCTGATCAGTGATGGTGGCAATGGCGGGCAGATAAGGTGTTAGACCTATCCGCACGGGATTTGATCCATCTCAGCAGATTTGCTAGTATGGGCGGCTCATGAAGAAGCCACTCCGCTATCCCGAACAGTTGCTGTTACTGCCTTACATCGGTAAGTGGACCTTGCTCGCAGGTCTGATTGCCTTACTCGGCGGCACGGCGTCGGCGTTCTTTCTGTTTGCGCTGGACTACGCGACCAACTGGCGCGAAGCGCATCCATGGATAATCTGGCTGCTGCCGCTGGCCGGCTTTATCGTTGGCTGGATGTACCTGAAAGTGGGCAGCAGCGTGGAGGCAGGCAATAACCTGCTGATCGACGAAATTCACGATCCGAAGAAAGTCGTGCCTTTGCGCATGGCGCCGCTGGTGCTGATCGGCACCGTGGTGTCGCACTGGTTCGGCGCCTCGGTCGGGCGCGAGGGGACGGCGGTGCAGATGGGCGGCACGCTGGCCGACCAGCTCACGCCGATCTTCCGGCTGCGCCACAGCGAACGCCGCATTATTCTGATGGCCGGCATCAGTGCCGGTTTCGCCTCGGTATTCGGCACGCCGCTGGCCGGCGCGATCTTCGGCCTGGAAGTGCTGGCGATTGGACGGCTGCGCTATGACGCCATCTTCCCCTGCATGGTCGCGGCCATCGCAGCCGACCAAGTGGGCATGGCCTGGGGCGTGCATCATACCCATTACGCGATGAGCGCCATCGTGCCGATCACCTTCTGGAGCGTGGCCGCCGTGCTGGTTGCGGGCCTTGTGTTTGGACTGGTGGGCATGCTCTTTGCCAAATCCACGCATGCGGCATCGGCATTCATGAAGCGGCACATTGCGTATGCGCCGTTGCGGGCGATGCTCGGCGGCGCGGTGGTGGCGCTGGCAGTGTGGTGGCTGGGCACGCGCTACATCGGCCTGGGAATTCCGGTGATTGTGGCGGCCTTCCAGCAGCCTGTGGCGCCGTGGGACTTCCTGGGCAAATTTGCCTTTACCGTCGCATCACTGGGCAGCGGCTTCAAAGGCGGCGAAGTCACGCCGCTGTTCTACATCGGCGCGACGCTGGGCAATGCGCTGGCGCCGCTGCTGCATTTGCCGTTTGCGCTGCTGGCAGGCCTGGGATTTGTGGCGGTATTCGCGGGCGCGGCCAACACGCCGCTGGCGTCAACCATCATGGCCATCGAGCTGTTTGGCCCGCAAATCGGACCCTATGCGGCGTTGGCCTGCGTGGTGGCGTATCTGTTTTCCGGCCATTGCGGCATCTACCGCGCGCAGCGGATTGGCTTGCTCAAGCACCGGCTGCCTCCGGTGGCACGCGACCGCGAGCCGCCTTCAAACTAAGCGAAAGCTGGATCGTTGAGACTCTCGTGGCGTCGTATCACGCGGCGTCAGCTGGAAATACCGATGTAGATTTCCCCATGGCCTGACTATAGCCACATTCCACGCCGGCTGCGGCACGTCACGCTTGCTCATCTGGTGTAACCGCAGGCGCGGCGTACCATTTCTCCTTCGGGATCACATGCGAAGTAGCCGGCTCCTGGATGTAGTGGGGCGAGGTAATCTGCACGCCGTATTCGTGGAACACGTCGATGATATTCTGGTGCAGCTTGTTCAGCACCTCGGCGCGCTGGCGTGGCGCTTCGGCGGTGGCATAGGCCACCAGCCGGTATTCGGTGTAAAAGTCCGACAGCGCTACCTGCACCACATGGGGCTTGGGCGTATCGGCGACATCGCCGGTGCGCTTTGCCGCCAGTTCCAGCATGGCGTGCACCTGGCGCCATGGCGTGTCGTAGCCGATGGTGACAGTGGCGTCGAGCACGAAGCCAGTGCCTGGATAGGCGCGCGAGAAATTCTTGCTGGTGTTGGACAGCACCCAGGCGTTAGGCATGGTGATTTCCTCACCCAGGCCAGTGCGCAAGCGCGTTTCAAACATCCCCAGTTCCATCACCGTCCCTTCGACTTCGCCAATGCGCACATACTCGCCTTTGCGCAGCGTGCGCGCATACATCAGTATCAAGCCGGCTGCACCCTGGCCGACGATGCTCGATGCTCCCAGCGACACCATCAGGCCGACCAGCACCGACAAGCCCTGAAACGCCGCCGTCTGCGCGCCCGGCAGGTAAGGGTAGGCCATGGCCAGCGCAAACAGCCAGATCACCACGTTGGCGATGCGCCGCGTCGGCACGGCGGTATCCTGATCCAGCCAGCCGACTTGCAGCTCACCGCTTTCGACGCGCTTGAACACGGAACCCAGCGTCAGCATCACCAGTCGGGCGATGGCAACGATCACCGCCACCAGCACCAGCCCGGGCAGCGCGTTGACGATGCTGGTGGCCACGCTGCTGATCACGTCGAGCAGATAATCCTGCAGGCGCTCGCCCCAGCTGCGTGTGTAGGGCACTTTGCCCAGCACGAATGCCAGCCACAGATAGGTGGCGATCAGCCGCAGCGCCCAGATCAGCAGGTTGATCAGGTGCCGCATGAAGCGCACGTAATTATCCGCATCCAGCACGCGCACGTTGTTGACCTTGACGCGACCCAGGTGGCGGCTCAGTGCCAGCGTCGACCTGCGTCCAACCCAGCGGTGCAGCAGGAACAGGGCGCGCAGCGCCACGCCGTAAGCCAGCGTGCCGGCCGCGCACAGTGCCGCCGCGATGGCCAGGTAGCGTGGACTGGCCTGTTCGCGGCGTTCGGCCAGGGCCTTGGTCAATTGCTCTGCGCTTTCAGTGGCGACGCTGTCCGTGGTGTCGCCGGCCAGCGGGTTGATGTCGGTTGGCGTGACCAGGAAGAGCAGCGTGCCATCCAACATGACCTGCGTGCCTTCGTGAATCGGATGGATGCCTGCGTGTTGTGGGCCGTTCCTGGCCAGCACGGCGTGCAGCCGCTTGCGCGCACCCTCGGCACGGTCATCTGGTGTAAAACCTGCCATCGCGGTGCGAAACACGAAGATGGTGCGATTGGCCACGACCAGCTTGGCCGTCGGCGGTGCGGCCGGTGTGGCCGCCGACGCTGGCAAAGGCAGGGTGGCAGGGGTGTCGGCGGCAGCAATACCGCTCCAGATCAGCATCAGGACGCACAGCAGGCGGCACAGAACAGACATAGGCATCCTCTTCGGGCAATTCTCAATTCCGCCATCTTAGCGGATTCAATAGTTGTCTGGCAGTTACCGCTGGTTCATGGCATAATATTGGGCTGGTGTGGGCTCCGATGGTGAAATTGGTAGACACTGCAGACTTAAAATCTGCCGCCGCAAGGCGTGCCGGTTCGATTCCGGCTCGGAGCACCACCCTCATATCAAGCGCTGACGCCGATAGTACCCACTAACTTTTGGCGCTGCCTCAGTTCCGCAATTCCGATTCAGTTCCGCAAAACAGATTCACACCGGGCTGATGCCTATTTCGTCGGCGTGACAATTTTACCCCTCCTGTGGCGCACATAATGCGCCGTCATCGCGGCCGTTGTGTGACCCAACTGGTCCTGGGCCGCACCGAGGCCATGCGCATCGTCCTTGTCAGTTGCTGCCTTTGCGCGGAGGTCGCGGAACTGGAAGTTCCGGATCTCCTCGGCTAGCTCTGGATGTGCCGCGCTCGCCGCCGCACGAGCGCGGTCGAATGCGCCGCGTAGCATAAACTCCGTCATCCGCTCACCCTTATCATTGCAGATCAACGCAACGCCGGCAACCTTGCGGCTGTTGATCCTATTCACCACAATTGCCAGTTGCCCCTCCACCGCGATGCGCAGCTTCTTCCCGGTTTTATTTTGCTCCACGGGCAGGTGGCCATCTTTTAAGTCGGCGCGCTTGAAGTCCAAAAGATCGCCTTTGCGTTGCGCTGACAGGTAGGCGATGTCCATAGCGTCCTGCAATCCTCGCTCCGCCACCTCCCACACCGCGTTATAGATGCGATCCTCGATGTACACGTCCCGCCCGGATTCTTGGAAGCCTTTAATGCCGGCGCATGGGTTGCCGAAGGTAATGGACTTCCTGCGGACCGTATCCAACGCCGACATCGCGCGCGCCTCTGCGGCTGCGGTGAGCGAGTTTGATCGCACCGGCACGTTGCGTGTATGAGTGCTATCTCGACAGTCTAGCGCAACGGCAAACCCTGTGTTAACGTACAGCCACACACCTTGGAGCACACCGCAATGGGCTTTGCCGACCGCTACCTTCACGCCGTCAACTCGACCAACCTGCAAGACGACGAGCACCACCACGCCACCGATGCGCTGTGCGCGGCGGCGCTGGCCGACACCACCGGTGCGGGCATCGGTGCGCTGCTGTCGCGCGTCAAGTACGCCGACGGCACGCAGCACAAGCTGTTCGAATCGGGCAGCGCCAACCTAGCACAGTTGCTGCGCATCTGGACGGCTCGCGTCATTCAGAAGGGCCGCGAGCGCAAGTGGGTGAAGATCGGTAAAGCGTGGGACGGCCAAGCCGCCGAGGCGCTGTACCGTCGTGTGGCCGAGCGGTCGCTGGCGCACTGGCTGGACGGGAAGTGTCCAGCATGTTCGGGTAGCGGCAACACTCCGGATCGCCGTATTTGCGTTCCGTGTAAAGGCAGTGGAAAGACCGATGTGGGCGGCCAGGGGCTTCGAACACAATCGTGTCCTTGACATGGTGAGTGAACTCGAGGGACTTCTTCAGGCGCACAATGCTCGGGCAAGCAAAATGCTCTTGTCCATTGGTTGACGTCAGTACGTCCATCCAAGGAGCATGCTGAGCGATAGGGGGAGGCGACTTAATAAGTCTGCACTAGTGAATTTAAGAAAACGTTGTGATAAATAGATAGAATTGCAGCAATCATTCGCTGCTACCATGATTTCCGCAGTAAGCGTTAAAACCAACTATCATCAGGGGAAATCATGATTGCTATTGAAACTGTGTCGTACGGCGTATTGCCAGTTGACGTAAATCAAGGCGGTGTCGTTCATCTGAACGGGACGGGAGACCCAGAATGGCCTGAAACTAAAGAGTGGGACTATGAGTTTGACTTTGGTACGGATAACACACTCTGGAGCGATTCCAGCGATTATTTCGGTGACTACGGAAATTACGACAATGCGAATGATGTGTTTGATGGTTATGATGGGGTCGATAGCGGTCATGTAACTGACGCAACGGCCACCCATACTGATACCACGCCATCTACTCCCGATAAATACTGGGTTTATAGCCAAAGCTCAGGCAATTTCATGAAGGTGGAGAATGGTATAACAACGATGGTTAGCACCGGTTATTCCGGCGACAAAACATTTCACAATATTCCCGAGGCTCAGTCATATAAAAACCAAGGACCTATACCTCAGGGGGAGTATACACTAACCCAAGTCGATAATCATAAAGGTCCTAATACAATTTCCCTATCGCCGTCTGATGGAAATACTATGTTCGACCGAGACAACTTTTTGATTCATGGCGATAATAGAGCCGGGAACTATACGGCATCTGAAGGTTGCATTATTCTAGATCCAACTGCGCGTAAAGCCATCATCGCTGCCGGAATTGATACGCTGTACGTAACTCGTTAATCGAAGCGATAGTGCGCTTATTAACTTTGCGAGGAATTATATGTTTAAGAAATTGATATTTTCTATTTTCTTTTTGGTGATTTCTAATCTTGCATTTGGCAAGGAAATCTTAATAAAGTTAGCCGGTGGCATTGAAGTTTCTGTCAGCGAAGAAAATTTCATCGCCGCAGCTCATACCGTAAAGGGATGTAGCCAAGCTTATAGCAATTGCGAAGTTGATGGCGCACTTGCATTTGGCGGGGTGGCAGTTCCTAAGACAACCCTCAAGCGAATCACCGTAACGATTGGTAATGCGCGTTATGAGCTCGATACGAGTGGGATGTATAATCCACTGATTGATTCAAAGTTTGCTGAAAGCTTTGGTGGATTTTGCTATGACAAGAATAATTGCTCTTTTCGAGGGGCGTTTGGCGATGCGGGCGGAGTATATGCGGCGGAATGGGTAATAAAGAACGGTAAGGCTTATAGGACGTCGCTTTCGGACAGTGCCGACTTTTTTCAGTTTGTTAAGTCGCATCTGTCGCCGCCACAGTACAACTGATTCACCTCGATTCGTGCCAGCGAACTGTTAATAGTCCAAGCCCGTTCAGTTACGCCCAGTCTTACACACTCACTGGATGTAGTGATATAGGTCTTGGGGGCGCTAGAGCACAAAACCGAACCGCCTTCGTGGCGGTTCTTCTATTTCGAGTTTGTAATTGCTGCGCTGCTCGAACCCTCGGGTGACGCTGTGCGCGCACTTTATCTTTTCCCGTCGGCGGCGTGGAAGAAAGTACGAGGATCAGCTGGAGGCCGTTATTGCCGGCTGCCGTTGATCGCGATATGAGGCAAGGCCTGAAATCGTGAATTGCGGTCTTTCTCCAAACATAATTTCTGGAAAATCGGATTCATCAACATTTATAAATTAATTGTGCTATTAGATGACTTGTATTTTTCATCAAGCTGGAAAATATTGTCAACAAAAGAAATTACATCCCTTGCACTGCAGTATAGACCTTTGAGGGTATTTTCTGGGATGACGAATTTTCTATCAAGATGTTTTAAAAAAACGCCATTGTTATTTTTACTTTCTCCTCCGAAGTAGGCGGAGAGTTCGTCGCGGGTATCAATTGTCGCGATACACTTAGTATTGTAATTCTGAGGTTTTCCTCCGGATATTTCTAAAAAAAGCACGATCAATTCCATTACTTTTCGATCAAGGTATTCCACTATCTCAGGGTTTATGCTGTAGTTTCACGATTTAGCATGTTTAAATGCTTTGGAATGCAAAGAGCGTTTGTATGTTGCATGTACATTTAGACTAAGAGCTTTGAAGTATTTTTCAAACTCTTCTATATGTTTGTAGTAATTTGAAAAATTATTCTGATCACGATTTAAACCAAATCTGGCTAGTCGTTAATTCAATTTGTTTTGCAGTCCTTTCGATCTGCCGCTTGGTCTGCTCTGAACGGTGATTGGCTCCAAGGATGCGCGCACCCGAATGGTCACACCCATGGCGTATGCTAGTGGTGGCGCCGCAGGACCAGGGGCATCGCTAATACGTCTTACTCTTTCGCCTTCGCTGTGTGCACGACCTTCGAACTCTGCTCGGCGACAAATTCCGCTAAGGCGTCACCTGGTTCTGGCTCCAATACCCATTTGCCTCCGACGATTTCCGCTGGGCGTTCGTCCAGCTTCCCACCAAGATTGACGCCAAAACTATAGCGCATAGCTGGGTTGCGTAAGGACAAACGCTCAAGCGTCTCGAAAAGGATGCGCAAGTCGATGTCGTTGGAGCTGTCCGCCAAGCTCCTTTCAAGGCGTGCCACTAGCTCGGCGTTCGCGCTACGCTTGGATTTGCCTGCTTCGGCCTTCAGTCTTTCGAAGAGCACGATGGGCATACGGAATTGGCTTCGGTAAATATCGGACATATCACTATCTTGTCACTTACTGCATAAACATTCTAGTGACTGATCGCGAAGATATAGTGACAATCTAGATTAATACATATCAGCTGCTGTTGAGGGCAGGCGCTCTGTATTGATCCTCTACAGCCACGCGCCAACGCCACCATGCCCAGAGCAAGTCCCGCGCCGGCTCTTGCTGAAGCTATAACTGCCATCCCGGCATTTCGCGCTGGCGCCGGCGGGTACCTTGCCGTCGACGCTTTGCGCGGGCGAGTGCACGTCCTGGCCCGCCTTGTTCCGGTAGTGCCCGTGCGTTTGCAGGTTTGCTTCGTTCGGCTCGACTTTCTTTGGTGTAACAATCTGAGGCGGTTCTGGTGGCGCGAGCTGAGCTTGGGCAGCCGTCGAAATCGAAACAGCAAGGAGGAGGGAGGCAAGGAGTCTCATACCAGCATTATATGATTTGTTGGTGCTTGGAAAACTAGTAAATTGTCACGATTGCATCGGCCACAGGTGCGGCATCCCATCCTGCGTAAGCTGGCTTGACCTGATCGCGACATTTTCGCGACATCATTACGGCATAGTCCGGGCTTCATACTCCTCTTCACTTCAACAAGGAATATCAATGAAGCTCATTACTCTCGTTACCCTCACCCTGCTGGCTGGCCATGGGGCTGCGTTTGCGGCCGATGACAAGGCGCCGTTTGGCAGTCCGCAAGGCCCACGCGCCGGATGGGGGCTCGGCGTTGGCGTGGTGGTGTCGTCGGCCGAATACGCTGGTGAAGACCGCCGCATCATCCCGGTGCCGCTGGTGTCGTATGAAAGCGAGCGTTTCTTCTGGCGCGGTATTAGTGGCGGCGTCCATCTGTACCGCCAGCAGGGATTCAGCCTGGACGCCACGCTGTCGGCGCGTTTCAGCGGTATCGATAAAAAAGACTTCGGCGTGCGTGAGCTGGCCGAACGCGGCATCAATCGCGATTTGCTGGAAGACCGTAAGGACAGCGTGGATATCGGCCTGGCCGCGGGCTGGAGCGGTGACTGGGGCAAGCTGGATCTGGGCATCAAGCGCGACGCGGGTAGTGCCAGCAAGGCCCTGGAAGGTTCGGTGAAATATGGCTATCCGGTCAAGCTGGGCGGCACCCGCATTACGCCGCATGCGGGTGTATCTTTCATGTCGAAGAAAATGGCGAACTATTACTACGGCACGCTGGCCTCCGAGGTGGCGCGCGGCGTGGTTGATTACAGGCCAGGCAATGCGGCTGTTCCGGTGATCGGCGTCGATGTCATGCACCCGCTGAACAATGAGTGGATGCTGATCGGCGGCCTGTCGTACCGCGCCTTGCCGAGTAAGCTGAAAAACAGCCCGCTGGTGGAAAAAGACACGAATGGCAGTGCATCGCTGATCTTTGCCGTCTCGCGCAGCTTTTAAGCTAATCTGTCGCAATCTGAAAAGACGGAGTTGAACGTGACCGACCAGCCATTGAGTATATTGATCGTCGAGGATAACGCGGCGCTGGCCGCCAATATCTACGATTTCCTGGAAGCCTGCGGGCACACGCCGGATGCCGCGCCGGACGGCGAATCGGCGCTTGCCCTGCTAGCGATCCAGCGTTACGACGCCATTGTGCTCGACTGGATGATGCCGCGCATGGATGGCATGACGATGCTGGCGTGCTTGCGCGGGGAGCGCCAGTCCTCGATTCCGGTGTTGATGCTGACCGCCAGGGATCAGCTGGAAAACAAGATCGAGGGCTTTCATACCGGCGCTGACGATTACATGGTCAAGCCGATCGCGTTGGCCGAACTGGAGATTCGCCTGCGGGTGGTGGTCAGCCGTGCCCGCGCGTCGGAAGCGCAGGCGCGTGTGCTGCAGGTGGCCGATCTCCAGTTTGACCTGAATACGCAGATCGTCAGCCGCAGCGGCCATCCGCTGGCGCTGTCGCCAATCCGTCGCCGACTGTTGGAAATGCTGATGCGCCGCTCGCCGCATGTGGTGCCGCGCGAGGATCTGGAGCATCTGATCTGGAAGAACGAGGTGCCGGATGCCGACATCTTGCGCTCGCATATGCATATGCTGCGCAAGGCCGTCGATGGCGGCGCCGCCTCGAAACTGATCCAGACCGTCACTGGCGCCGGCTATTGCATCCGTTCTGCCCATGATTAACGCCGTCACCGAGCCA
The DNA here is from genome assembly GCF_019219065.1 of Duganella sp. sic0402. Classification (GTDB taxonomy): domain Bacteria; phylum Pseudomonadota; class Gammaproteobacteria; order Burkholderiales; family Burkholderiaceae_D; genus Rugamonas. The sequence goes on from NZ_JAHUWK010000001.1 coordinate 214,643, forward strand.
ACTGTGCGCCGTCACAGCTTGCAATGGAAAGTCACGCTGCCGTTTGTGTTGATCGGCATCGTGATGACAGTCGGGATCAGCTTCCAGGCGTGGCTTAGCCAGGGGCTGATCGTGCATCCGATATGGGAGCAGCTACTGTCGTCCAGCACCGAGCAGTATCTGGCGCTGGCGCGGCGGCATGGGGACGCGCCGCTGCCATCGGAGGGGCCATTGCGCGGCTGGCGTTTGTCCGGCGGGCCGCTGCCGGCCGACATGCCGGCTTACTTCGCCCAACTGGCGCCGGGCTACTATGACGAAGAACATAACGAGGAGCCCGATTTCGATCACGCGGTGCTGGTGACGGCGGTCGGCAACGGGCGCATCGTCATGGCGGTGGATATCACCGCGCTGGAAGGGCAGCAGAATCGCAACGCGTTTTACAGTACGCTGTTCTGGCTACTGAGTATGATCATGGTCACGCTCAGCGTATTGCGGATTTATCGCAGCTTGCGGCTACAGATGCGGCAATTGGCGCGGGCGATGAATGCGCTCAACCCGGAGCGGCCATCCGAGCGGCTGCCAGTCGATTTCCAGCTGGTAGAGCTGCATGATATCGCGCTGCTGGTCAACGGCCACCTGGACCGGGTCGAGCGCTTTGTCGAGCGTGAGCGCAGCTTGCTGGATCAGGCCAGCCACGAATTCCGTACGCCGATCGCTGTGGTTGCCGGCGCGGTGGATGTGTTGATGCAGCAGCCTTTGCCTCCCAAGGCGATGGCGCCGCTACAGCGCATCCGCACCACCACCGACAACTTGACCGAGATCATGGCGGCTTTGCTCTACCTGTCGCGTGAGCCAGATGGGAAAGCGCTGAACCAATCCACCAGAGTGGATGCCTTGCTGGAGGTGTTGGTCGCGGATCATCGGCATCTCCTGGACGGCAAGCTGGTCGACTATGTGCTCGATGACACCCAGCCCACGTGGGTCGATGCGCCGGAGGCGATGGTCCGCATCGTTATCGGCAACCTGCTGCGCAACGCGGCCGAAAACAGCTTTGAAGGTGCGATCATCGTCGCGCTGCAAGGGCGCTGTCTGACGGTACGCGATTGCGGCATCGGTTTCGACATCGCAGCAGCGGCGCGCTCTTATTCCATGTCATTGCGTAATTCAGCCAAGCTGGGTGGCGGGCAAGGACTGGGATTATTTCTGATCCGGCGTATCTGCGAGCGCTTTGGCTGGTCGCTATCCATTACGTCAACCGTTTCCAAAGGGACGCTGGCCGAGCTGCGTTTCTAACTCCATGAAAATTACCTATATCGATGATGGTGTGCGATGGCTGAGTAGCCGCCGCATGCTAACATGGCGTTCTTTTGCTGAACGAGTCGGGAAATGGCGTCTGAAAAAGTAGTGAAGTTGGGATTGGCTGCGGCGATGGTGGCAATCGTGCTGGGCGTGGCCGGCTATGTGCTGGTGTTCTGGCACAGCTACCAGGGCTGCCAGCAGCTGGAGGCCGAAGCGGCGAAGAACGGCAAGCCGATGTCTTGCGCCGAGATCAAGGCTGAAGCCAAGGCGGCCAGCAAGCGTTAATCAACCCTGGCGGCTGCGGTAGCTTTGCGGCGCCAGGTCTTCCTTGGGCGCCAGCGCTTGCAGGCGCTTGTACAGCACGCGCGTTTCCAGCAGATTCCACACGCGCAGCATCGCTTCCAGCGTATCAAACGGTTTGGTCAAAAAATCTTTCGCGCCCAGTGCCAGCGAGCGGCGCTTGGCTTCGGCTGTCGCATCGGCGGTAATCACCAGCACCGGCCGGAAATCATACGGATCGCCGCGCCGTTTCAGGCGTTCCAGCACGGCGTAGCCATCCAGGTCGGGCATCATCAGGTCCAGCACAATCAGGTCCGGGTCAAAAGCGGTGTACAGGTCCAGCGCCGTCTTGGCGTCGGTGGTGCCGACGACATGGGTCAGGCCTTCGCCGATAAACAAATCCTCCAGCAGACGCAGATTGGCCGGCTGATCATCGATGATCAGGATGCGGGAGGCCAGCACTTCGTTTTCCATCATCGTGTTTGCTCCGTTTCGTCCAGCAGTGCGAAGAACGCCGGAACGTTGAGTGGCTTGGCTAGCTGGCCGCTGTCGCCGGAGCCGAGCAGCACGGCCACTGGCGCGGCGGCGCGCAGATCGGCGTCGGCCAGTTCGGCGGCAACCAGCAGCAGGTCCGGCGGCGTGGCGCGTGCTTGCGCCATGCCGCTGGCGTAATCGGCGGCCGTGTCGATCTGCCAGTGCGGACGGCGGCGCAGCAGCGTGGCGATCAGGATGCGCGTGGCGGTGTCGCCGTCGATGCATAACAGCCGGTGGGTGATGGCGCTGGCTTGCGGTTCGGTGGCGGCTTGCGCACGCTGCTGTTCCGCCGGATCGGGTTCGCGGGCGCTGGCGTTGATGTCGGCCACCGCCAGCGTCAGGGTGAAGCGGCTGCCGCGCTGCGGCTTGTGGGCGTATTGCAGGTCGCCCTGCATGGCCTGGATCAGCGCTTTGGAGACGGTCAGTCCCAGGCCGGCGCCTTCGGCCTTGCCGCGCTCCGCGCCAAGGCGGTCGAACGGGGTGAACAGGCGTGCCTGCATTTCCGGTGCGATGCCGGGGCCTTCGTCTTCGATGTGAAGGCTGGCCACGCCGCCGGCCAGCGTGCAGCCGATATCCGCGCCGCCGCCATATTTGATGGCGTTGGAGAGCAGGTTGAGCATCACTTGCAGCAGGCGCTGGCGGTCGGCCATCACGGCAATGGCGTCATCGATGTGCGCTGGACGCAAGGCCACGCCGCGTTGTTGCGCCATCGGCGCCATCAGGGTCAGCGCCTCGGCCACCAGCGGCGCCAACGCCACCGGCACGCAATGCAGTGTCAGCTTGCCGGCTTCGATACGGCCGATGTCCAGCACTTCATCAATCAGTGATAGCAGGTGCTGGCCGGCCTGGCGGATATGTTCGGCGTGTTCGCGGTCGCGCGGCGCGTTCAGGCCCGCCTCCAGCAACTGCGCGTAGCCGAGAATAGCGTTCAGCGGCGTGCGCAGCTCGTGGCTGGTACGCGCCAGGAAGGCGGTCTTGGCCTGATTGGCGGCCTGCGCGGCGGAGGCACGTCCTGCCAGCAGCACCGAGGCCTGGTGCAGACGTTCCGCCAGCTGGCCCAGTTCATCGGTGTTGGCGGGCGCCGGTTTCAGTGGCTGGTCGCTGGTCAGGCGTTCGGCGTTTTCGACGGCGAAGCGCACCCGCCGCACCAGGCCGATGGTGAAGGCCAGCGTCGCCAGCGTGCCGGCAAGGCCGGCCGCCACCACCGCGATGGTCATCCACAGATTGCGATTCGATGCGCCTTGCAGCGCTGCCGTGCGTTGCGCCACCAGTTCCGCCTCACGCGTGTTCATGACGGCGATTTCGGCGCGCAGCTGGTCGAGAATCTGCTTGCTGCTCAACAGGTGCTGCTGCAGTTCTGCCGCGCTGGCGTTGCGCTGGCCGCGCATCAGATCCAGGCTGGCCAGCTTGCTCTCCAGCAGAGGGCGGATGCGTTGCAGGCTGGCGCGCTGTTCTGCGTCGCTGACTTTGTCTTCCAGGCTGGCCAGCGTGACCGGCAACTGCCGCGCGGCGACGCTGTACGGGGTGAGGAAGTCATCGCGGCCGGTCAGCAGGTAACCGCGCACGCCGGTTGCCGCTTCGGCGATCTGCGTGTGCAGGCGCTGAATGTCGGCCTGCGTCTGCATGGTGCGCAGCATCTCGGCGGTGGCGGCTGCGGTATTGCGCTCCAGTGTGTAGCTGGTGGCGGCGGAACCAAGCAGCAGCACCAGCGAGGCGCTGACGATCATGCCGACCTTGACGCCCAAGGACCAGTGGCGCGGATGCAGCGGCGCTCTCATGATCCCAGCCCGCAATCGGCCGCGCGCACCGCCGCCTGGGTGCGGTCGCGCAGGTCCAGCTTGTGCAGGATGCGCTCGATATGCACTTTGACCGTGCCGGCCGCAATGCCAAGCTGCTCGCCGATATGGGCATTGGTGCCGCCGCTTGGCAGCAGCGCGAAGACCTGCAATTCACGCGGCGTCAATTGCTTGAGCAAGGCTGCCGCTTCCGGTGCGGCGGCGCGTTGCGCGTTCTGACTCGGCCCGCTCAGCAGCGCGGCCAGCAAAGTACCCAGCGCCTGCAGCGTGGTCAGATCGTCGGCATTCGGTTGTGGCGCGGCGCGGGCGCTGAGCAGGGCCAGGACGCCACGGTGTTTGCCGTCCAGTGCCAGCGGCACCAGCACTTCCAGTCCCACGCGCTGTTCGCGGCCGATGCGCAGCGGGCTGACCAGATCCTGCCGCACCAGCGGCGCCTGCGGTCCCGGTTGCAGCGCCGCCTGCATGGCCGCCGTGTAGGCGAGGCGTGCGCCGGCCGGCGGCACCAGTCCCTGGCTGGCGCACACCTGCAGTGCGTCGTCTTGCAGCACCATCAGCAGGCCGTCTTCCAGCGACAGAAAGGCGAGCGCCTTGGCGAGTATCGATGCCAGCGCGGCGGCGCGCTGGCCCGGCTCGGCGGCGATGGCGGCCGCGTCAGCCAGCAGGCGCCAGCGGGCGGCGCTACTTTCGTTGTGCCGGTAGCGGCTGCGCGCGGCGCGCGCACTGTCTGGTGCAAAGCTGTCTGGATGGGTCATCGGTAAATTATATGCCACCCGGCATATGCCGAACTACCCATGCAGCAGATTTTTATCGCGCCGGATGGCGGGATACTGTGTGCATCGGCGGCGCTTTGGCTCGCTGAACTGATGAAACCACATAATGGAGCACACATGAAACGTATCCTGATCTCCCTGGCCCTGGCCGCCACCACCGCAATCGCCCACGCCGACGGCGCGCCGAAATTCTATGCCGAAGTCGCGCAAGCGCCGACCAATGCGCGCGAAGCGGAAATCGCCGCACTGTTCGACCGCTGGAACGCCGCCCTGGCGACCGGTGATGCCGACAAGGTCACCGCGCTGTACGCGCCGGATGGCGTGCTGGAGCCGACCGTGTCCAACGAAGTGCGCAGCACGCCGGCCGGCATCCGCGATTATTTCGTCAAGTTCCTGAAGATGCAGCCGGTCGGCACCATCAACTATCGCCAGATCCGCCTGCTGGGCGCTGATTCGGCGCTGGACACCGGTGTCTACACCTTCAAGCTGACCAAGGACGGCAAGTCGCAGAACGTGCAGGCGCGCTATACCTATGTGTACAAAAAGGTCGATGGCGGCTGGAAGATCCTGAATCACCACTCGTCTGCCATGCCGGAAGTGGCTGCCCAGTAGCCTTGGGATGCAGGCCGCGCATTGCGCGCGGCCATTGACGCTACACGCCGTCGATCAGTTTCAGGCCGCTCCAGGCCAGCGTGCTCACTTCCACCACCAGTATCGATGGTTCCGGATGCAGGGTGGCCGCCAGGCGGTGGATGGCGTCGCGCACTTCGTTGATCGGCTCATTGCCGCTGTAGCAGTATTCCCCCAGCGGCAGCAGGTAGCCTTTGCCGTCGTCGGCCTTGATGGCGCCGGCGACATTGTATTTTGCCAACTCGGCGTTCAATTTGTCGTAGGTGTCGGGCTGGATGTCTGCGTAGGTCACGCGGATGATGTAGTTGACCATGTTAAATCCTCAATGTTGGAATCGCATCATGGCATAAAAAAACGCGCTATAGCGCGTTTTTTATTGTCAAATCCCCCAAGCGCCAAAGACAAAGCCCCGAGCAGGCGGGGAACCTGTCGGGGCTTTGCGTCAATTGGCGGAGAAAGCACGTTTGACTGAGTGCGATGATAAACAGGCTTTCTTAAAATTGCCTTAGTAACTATCTTGCAAGCTGATGCTTTTGGTGGAGGGCCGGATGGTGTAGCATGCTGAACGGCGCTCGGGCAGGGCCCGCGCCGGGAATCCGAGGATAGATATGCAAATCAAAATTAATGACACGCTGCGCGCTTACATCGAGCCGCTGACCGAAAGTGAATACCAGGCGCTGGAGCGCAGCATCCTGACCGAAGGCTGCCGCGACGCGCTGGTGCTGTGGGAAGACGTACTGGTAGATGGACATAACCGCTATCAGATCTGCCAGGAGCACGGTGTACCGTTCAAGGCGATTGAGAACACCAGCTTCCGCAGCCTGGAAGACGTCAAGCTGTGGATGATTGATAACAATCTGGGCCGCCGCAGCATTTCCGACTACCAGCGCGGCGTGCTGGCGCTGCGCAAGAAAGAAATCATGACGGCGCGCGCGCTGGAACTGGCGGCCGAAGCCGCCGCCGAAGACGCCAAGATCGCACCGCCGGAAGATGGCGACGCGCCGTCCAAGAAGCCAGCCGCCATGCCGCTGGCGTCGCGCGAGGACATCGCCCGCGCCGCGCGCCTGAGCAGCGCGACCATCGGCCAGATCGAAAAAATCCAGAAGACGGCCACGCCGGAGCTGGTGGAGGCGGTGCGCGCCGGCACCATCTCGATCAATGCTGCCGCGACCGTGGCGTCGCTGCCGGAAGAGGTGCAACTGGCGGCGGTTGCTGGTGGCAAGAAGGAGCTGCAAAAAGCGGCCAAGGAAGTGCGCGATTTGCGCGCGGCTTCGCGTCCGGCCAAGGAGCCAAAAGAGTCGAAAGCCGCGCCAGCGGTGGATTATGGCGATATTCCGATGGATGTGCAGGAACTGCGCTCCGAAAACGCCGCACTGCGTGAGAAGAACGCGGCGCTGCTGGAAGAGATCACGGTGCTTCAGCGCCGGCTTTCCGAATTGACCAGCGCCTGATTATTGGAGATTTTATGCAGCGACTGCATGCGCCCTTCGCGTTGACTTGTTTTGTTTCAGTAAGCGCGGCGCTTGCGGCGCCCGTGGCCCCGGTCAAGGCTGCGGCCAGCGAGGAGGCGCGGCTGCAAGCCGCTGCCAAGCGCGTCACCATCCTGCGGGATAAATGGGGCATTCCCCATATCTACGGCAAAACCGACGCCGACGCGGTGTTCGGGCTGGTCTACGCGCAGGCGGAGGACGACTTCCGCCGCGTGGAGCTGAACTTCATCAACGCCATGGGACGGCTGGCCGAAGTGGAGGGCGAGGCGGAGCTGTATAAAGACCTGCGCATGAAGCTGTTCATCAATCCGGAAGAGCTTCAGCGCCAGTATGCGCTCGCGCCGGCTTGGCTGAAAAAGCTGATGAACGCGTGGGCCGATGGACTTAACTTTTACCTGCAAACGCATCCTGAAGTGAAGCCCGCGCTGCTGACGCGCTTTGAACCCTGGATGGCGCTCAGCTTCAGCGAAGGCAGCATCGGCGGCGATATCGAAACCATCGACATCAAGCAGTTGCAAGCGCTGTACGAGGGCGGCGCCAAGCTACCCTTGATGCCGCCGGTGCTGATGTCGTCCGGCGACGGCGTCGATCTGGACAAGGAGCCGGGCGGCTCCAACGGTTTTGCGATCGCCCCCGCGCTGACCCGCAACAAGCGCGCGCTGCTGATGATCAATCCGCACACCTCGTTTTACTTCCGTCCCGAAGTACAGGTGCAAAGCCAGGAAGGCCTGAATGCCTACGGCGCTGTGACCTGGGGCCAGTTCTTCGTCTATCAGGGCTTTAATGACCGCATCGGCTGGATGCATACCTCCGGCGGTGGCGACGTGATCGACGAGTATCTGGAAACCATCTCGGAAAAGGATGGCCAGTTCTTCTACCAGTACGGCAGCGAACAGCGGCCGCTGAAGGCGGTTGATATCGCGCTGCCGTACAAGACGGCGAGCGGCACGGCCAGCAAGACGGTGCGCGTCTACTACAGCCACCACGGCCCGATCATCCGCGCCAAGGATGGCAAATGGGTGGCTGTACGCCTGATGAACGAGCCGCTGAAGGCGCTGATGCAGTCCTTCATCCGCACCAAGGCGCGCAACTACAAGCAGTTCTACAAGTCGATGGAGTTGCGCACCAACTCGTCGAATAACACGGTGTATGCGGACGCCGACGGCAATATCGCTTACTTCCACGGGAACTTCATCCCGCGCCGCGATCCGCAGTTCGACTGGAAGCATCCAGTCGATGGCAGCAATCCGGCCACCGAGTGGCAAGGCCTGCATGAAGTCAAAGAGACGATCACGCTTTTCAATCCGAAGAATGGCTGGATACAGAACACCAATAACTGGCCATACACGGCCGCCGGCGCGTACAGCCCGAAAGTGAAGGACTATCCGGCGTATATGTCGGTGTTCCCCGAGAACCCGCGCGGCATCCACGCCGTACGCGTGCTGGAGAATAAAAAAGACTTCACCATCGACAGCCTGATCGCCGCGTCCTACGATACCCAGCTGCCAGCGTTTGAATCGCTGCTGCCACAGCTGTTTGCCGCCTACGATGCGCTGCCGGAAAACGACGCGCGCAAGACTGCGCTCGCGCCGCAGATCGAAGCCTTGCACGAGTGGGATATGCGCTATTCGCTGGAGTCGACCAGCACCTCGCTGGCGGTCTTCTGGGCGCAGGATTTGTGGAACACCTGGCAGCCGGCTGCCAAGGCCAGGGAAGTGCCGGTGCTGGACTACATCCAGGCCGCGCTGACGCCGCTCCAGCGCCTCGAAGCGCTGGAGCGCGCTGTCGCCAGGCTGAATGCCGATTTCGGCAACTGGCTAACGCCGTGGGGCGAAATCAACCGCTTCCAGCGCCTGACCGGCGACATCGTCCAGCCGTTTGACGACAGCAAGCCTAGCCTGCCGGTGGCTTTTGCTTCGGCCAACTGGGGATCGCTGGCGGCCTACGGCATGACCTCCAAACAGAAAACCAAGCGCATCTACGGTGAACGCGGCAACAGCTTCGTGGCGGCGGTGGAGTTTGGGCCGCGCATCAAGGCGCGCAGCATCCTGGCCGGTGGACAGAGCGGCAATCCGGCCTCGCCGCACTTCAATGACCAGGCAGCGATGTATGCGCGCGGCGAATTCAAGGACGTGTTGTTCTACAAGGCCGATGTGGAGAAAAACCTGGAGCGCCGCTACCATCCAGGCGAATAAGCCTTACTCGGTGTCGCGCGCGCCCTTGCGGTAGTCGGTGGGACTGCTGCCGGTCCACTGCTTGAAGGCGCGGCAGAATACGGCGGAGTTGGAGAAGCCCAGATCCAGCGCCAGCGCGGCCACGCTGTCGTTGGAGTGGGTCAACCGGTGCACGGCGATGTCGCGCCGCAGTTCGTCCTTCACGCGCTGGAAGGCCGTGCCTTCTTCCGCAAATTTGCGGGTCAGGTTGCGCACCGAGACATGCAGCGCTTCTGCCAGTTCCTGAATGGCGACTGGTTCAATGATGCGCGGCTCCAGAAACGCGCGCGTCTTCGCCGCCAGCGACGCGCGGTTCACCGCCGCAAACGTCCAGTCCTCGGGCGCCCGCTTGAGAAATCCCCACAACTGATGCTTCTCGCGCTGGAAGGTGGAAGCGCAGTCCTTCTCGTCAAGGCAGATGCTGGTGTCGGCCGCATCGAAACTCACCCCGCCAGGAAACAGGAAAACGTAGTCCTGCACATAGCGCGGCCGCGCGAAGCAGAACGCCACCTTGTGCACGGCGATTTCCCGGCCCAGCAGCCATGAGCTGACGCCATGGACCAGCTTCATCATCAAGCCATGCCCCAGCGGATTGGCTACAGCACCGGGTGCGCGTGCAACCAATGACAGCCGGATCACACCTTCCTTGCGCGCCATGTGCAGGCGGTAGTCATCCAGCAGCAGATTCCAGAAACGCACGAATCGGTTCAGCGCGACCATGATGGTTGGCGTGTCGAGCAGGCTCAACATCAGGTATTTCAGCGTGCCGCTGCGGATGGGGCGTGACCATAAACCCAGCATTTCATCGTCCAGCTGCGCGGCCACCGCCTTGTATAGCGCCACGTACTGGCGGCGGGTGATGCGTGCGTCCGGCTGCGCCAGCAGGGAAGCTGGAATGCCGGCACCGGCAAGGGTGTCGATCAGCACTTGCTGGCTCTGGCTGGCGCGCATAAACGCCAGCATCTCTTGTGCAAAATGCACGGAGACGGTTTCTGAGGTTGGCGCGTTATGCATATATTTTGGCCGGAAAAGTGAGGTATTCGCTTCAATGAATGACTATACTGCGTGCCGTTATGGCGTGTTTTGCCTATTTTTGCATGGCTAATCTGATGGAGCAAGGTGTGATGAGCAAACGTATAGTCGTTACCGGCATGGGCATCGTGTCGCCGTTGGGGATGGGCCGTGAGACGGTTTGGCAGCGGCTGCTGGCCGGCCAGTCCGGCATTACCCGCCTGGATGACGAGTTCACGGCCGATCTGGCCTGCAAAGTGGGCGGCATGGTGCCGGACTTCGATCCCGCAGTGGCGGCAGAGCCCAAAGATCAGAAAAAGATGGACCGCTTCGCGTTGTTTGCACTGGCGGCGGCGCAGGAAGCGCTGGACCAGGCAGGCTGGCATCCGGCCACTGAAGATGAGCGGCTGCGCACGGCCACCATCGTCGCTTCCGGTATCGGTGGCTTTGGCGCGGTGGCGGAGGCAGTGCGAACCACGGACGGACGCGGCCCGCGCCGGCTGTCGCCGTTCACCGTGCCGGGCTTCCTGGCCAATATGGCGGCCAGCCAGATCTCGATCCGCCACGGTTTGCGTGGCCCGCTGGGCGCGCCAATCACCGCTTGCGCCGCCGGTGCGCAGGCTATCGGTGACGCTGCGCGACTGATACGCTCCGGCGAAGCCGAGATCGCCGTGTGCGGCGGCGCCGAGGCTTGTGTTGATCGCGTCAGCCTGGGGTCATTCGCAGCGATGCGCGCGCTGTCCTCCGGCTTTAATGATGCTCCGGAGACGGCATCGCGTCCCTTTGATCAGGGCCACGACGGCTTTGTGATGGGCGAGGGCGCCGGCATCCTGGTGATAGAGGAACTGGAGCATGCGCTACGTCGCGGCGCAGTGCCAATCGCGGAACTGGTGGGCTACGGCACCACCGCCGATGCCCATCACCTGACTGCGCCACTTGACGACGGTGCGGGCGGCCGCCGCGCGATGGAATTGGCGCTCCGCCAGGCGGGCGTGCCTGCCACGGCCGTTGGCCACCTGAACGCGCACGCCACGTCGACCCCGGTGGGTGATGCCTGCGAACTGGCAGCGATCCGCGCGCTGTTTGGCGAGCACAGTCCCGCCATTTCGGCCACCAAGTCGGCGACGGGGCATTTGCTGGGCGCTGCGGGCGGCGTGGAGGCGATCTTCACGATTCAGGCCTTGCGCGACCAGCTGGCGCCGCCCACGCTGAACCTGAGCGAACCAGTGGCCGAAGCGGCCGGGTTGGATATCGTCGCCGGCGCACCGCGTCCTTTGCAGACCGAGTATGCGCTGTCGAATGGATTCGGATTTGGCGGCGTCAACGCCAGCCTGTTGTTCCGCCGCTGGCAGTAATCAGGGCTGCGGGTAGACCAGTGGCTCGGCGGGTTCCGCTTCGTCGAGCCGCACCCATTGCAGGTTGTCGATACGGTTGTTGCGCACATTGCCATCGCGATGGCGCACCACCGGCAGCTTGTTTGGGTTGGGCAGGAATACCTCGGCCACCAGGTCGTGCACATAGAACTCGCCCTCGCGCGTGCCGCCGCGCAGCTTGACCTTCAGGCCCTCCGGATACAGCGTGGGTTTCAGCACGCTGACCTTGGAACCGGCGGACAGCATCACCCGGCCGTCTTTCGATACCTTGTAATAGTCGCTGCCGGCCACCGGCTTGGCGCCGGCGACCAGAATCGAGTACGCGAAGCCAAGGCCCAGCACCATGGCGATGATAATGAGATAGATCATGGGCAGAATAGTAGCAGCTAAATAGCGTCCAGCGAACGGCGAATATCGGCCTTTAAATCCCCTATATCTTCAATTCCGACGGATAGCCGTATCAGTCCGTCGCCGATGCCCAGCGCCGCCCGTTGCGCGGCCGGGATGCTGGCGTGGGTCATCAGCGCAGGATGTTCGATCAGGCTTTCGACGCCGCCCAGGCTCTCTGCCAGCGCGAATACTTCGCAGGATTCGAGGAAGCGGCGCGCACCCGGCAGGTCGGTGGCCAGGTCGATCGAGATGATGCCGCCGAAGCCCTGCATCTGCCGTTTCGCCAGCGCGTGCTGCGGGTGCGATTCCAGGCCGGGGTAGTAGACCTTGCGTACTTCCTTTTGCTGCTCCAGCCAGCGCGCCAGTTCCAGTGCGCTGGCGCAGTGCCGTTCCATGCGGATCGCCAGCGTCTTCACGCCGCGCAGCGCCAGGAAGCTGTCGAACGGACCGGCGATGGCGCCCACGGAGTTCTGCAGGAAGGCCAGCTGCTCGCGCCATTCCTGTTGCCGCTCCTCGCCGCCGACCACGGCGATGCCGCCGATGATGTCCGAGTGGCCATTCAGATACTTGGTGGCCGAGTGCACCACGATGTCGAAGCCATGTTCCAGCGGACGCTGGACGATGGGGCTGGCGAAGGTGTTGTCCGCCACCGCGATGACACCGCGCTCGCGGCAGATGTGTGCGATCGCCTGTAAATCCGCCAGCTTGAGCATGGGATTGGTCGGCGTTTCAACCCACACCATTTTGGTTTCCGGCTTGATGGCGGCCAGCAGGTTTTCCGGCCTGGTCAGGTCGACGTAGCTGAAATCGTGGCCGGCGCTGCGGCGGCGCACGCGCTCGAACAGGCGGTAGGTGCCGCCATACATGTCGTCGCCGGCGATGATGTGCGAGCCGGCGTCGGCCAGTTCCAGCACCGTCGATATCGCCGCCAGGCCGGAGGCGAAGGCAAAACCTTGCGCGCCGCTCTCCAGGTCGGCCACGCAGCGTTCCAGCGCCCAGCGGGTCGGGTTGTGCGAGCGGCCGTAGTCCAGGCCTTTGTGCACGCCGGGGCTGTCCTGCACGAAGGTGGATGTGGCGTAAATCGGCGGCATGATGGCGCCGGTGGACGGGTCCGGCGATTGGCCGGCGTGGATGACGCGCGTGGCCAGCGCGGCTTTGGCTTTGTCGTCAGGTCGATTCAAGATAGCGTCCTTCGCAAATGGTTGAGCAGGTCGTAGCGGGTGATCAGGCCGTAGAAAATCTCGTGTTCGGCCACCACGGCGGTCAGGCCTCGGTCGAGAATGTCGCGCAGTGCCGCCATGCCGGCGGACGGCGGCAGGATTTCCAGGCGCCGGGTCATGGCCGTGCTGACCGGCTGGTTGAAGCGTTCCGGCTCGGCCCCGACCGTCAGCAGCAGGTCGGATTCGTCGATGATGCCGGCCAATTGACCTTGCTCCAGCACCGGCAGCTGCGCCACGTCGGCGGCGCGCATGCGGTTGAAGGCGATCATCAAGGTGTCTTGCGGCGTGACGCTGATGACTTCTCCGGCGTCGAAGCGGCGGCCGATCAGGTCGCGCAGATCGTTGTGCTGGCGGCGTTGCAGCAGGCCCTGGTCGCGCATCCAGCCGTCGTTGTAGACTTTGGACAGATAGCGGGTGCCGGTATCGCACACCAGGCTGACCACGCGTTTGGGGGTGGTTTGTTCACGGCAGTAGCGCAGCGCGGCGGCCAGCAGCGTGCCGGTGGACGAGCCGCCCGGTATGCCTTCCTCCTTCAGCAGGGCGCGCGCAGTGGCGAAGCTTTCCACGTCTTCGATGGTGTAGGCTTTTTTCACGCTGCGCATATCGGCGATGGCGGGAATGAAGTCTTCACCGATGCCTTCCACTGCCCAGGAACCACTGGTCTCGGCGACGCGGCCGGTGTCGATGTATTCGGCCAGGATGGAGCCGGCAGGATCGGCGAGGATGAATTCCACCTGCGGCGCCACCTTGCGGAAGTAGCGCGACAGGCCGGTCAGCGTGCCGGAGGAACCGACGCCGACCACGATGGCGTCCACATCATGGCCCATCTGTTCCCAGATTTCCGGGCCGGTGGTGGTTTCGTGCGCCAGTGGATTGGCAGGGTTGTTGAACTGGTCGGCGAACCAGGCGCCCGGCATCTCGGCGGCCAGGCGCGCGGCATAGTCCTGGTAATACTCGGGATGGCCTTTGCCGACGTCGGAGCGGGTGGTGCGCACTTCGGCGCCGAGCGCCTTCAGGTGCAGCACTTTTTCGGTCGACATCTTGTCCGGCACCACCAGCAGCACGCGGTAGCCTTTCAGCCGCCCGACCAGCGCCAGTCCCAGGCCGGTATTGCCGGCGGTGGCTTCGATGATGGTGCCGCCGGGCTTGAGCAGGCCCTGGGCTTCGGCCGCTGCTATCATCGCCAGGCCGATGCGGTCCTTGATCGAGCCGCCGGGGTTTTGCGATTCCAGTTTCAGGAATAATTGGCAGGGGCCGGTATCGAGACGGGTAATCTCGGCCAGCGGCGTGTTGCCAATCAGGGTGAACAAGGCAGGGGTGCGCATGCGTTCTCCTTTGTGCATTTCAGGCAAGTATGCGCTTTTTTCAGATGGCGCGGTTTATAATCCGCGCCATGGCAAAACTCTACTTCCGCTACTCTGCGATGAACGCAGGCAAGTCCACCGCCATGCTGCAGGTGGCCCACAACTATGAAGAGCAGGGGCAGGCCGTGCGCCTGTTCACGGCGGCCATCGACAACCGCTATGGCGTCGGCAAGGTCACCTCGCGCCTGGGACCGCAGCGCGAAACCGAGGTGTTCGACAAGAACACCAATTTCCTGCAAACCATCGACAAGAAAATCGCCTGCCTGCTGGTGGACGAGGCGCAATTCCTCAGCAAGGACCAGGTCAAGCAGCTGCACCAGCTGGCGCAAGTGCGCGGCGTGCCGGTGATCACCTACGGCCTGCGCTCCGACTTCCTGGGCGAACCGTTCCCTGGCTCCGCCTACCTGCTGGCGCTGGCGGACGACATCGAAGAAATCAAGAACATCTGCACTTGCGGCAAAAAAGCCACGATGAACATCCGTGTCGATGAGAACGGCCGACGCATCAAGGAAGGCGACCAGATCAGCATAGGCGGCAACGAAAGCTACCGTCAGGCATGTGGGCGTTGTTTCTACAGCGAAATCCATTAAACTGACGGGATGCTGCCATCCCTGATTAATCTGCCAGCGCTGGATAACCGGCGCGTCAAGACCAGCCATGAAGATGTGCTGGTCGACCAGGTCATTCCGGGCGAGATATTGGTGATTGCCTTCGGCTTCGTCTCATGGGAGACGCGGCCGGACTTTGATTTTTACGGCCGGCTGAAAAAGCTGGAGCAGGCCAGCGGCCGGCATATCAACAAGATCCTGGTGCGGGACTCCGGCAACGCCTGGTATCACCGCAAGATCGCCGGCCTGGGCGAACATCCCGACGAAACGGCGGCCGGCCTGCGCGTATTGATCGACGCCATTCGGCCGAGCAAGGTGATCACCATCGGCCAGTCGATGGGTGCGTATGCGGCGCTGATGTATGGCCTGCTGCTGGAAGTGCAGCAGGTGGTCGCCTTTGGTCCGCTATCTTTCCTCGATCCGCAACAGGCCTTGCTGTACCACGAGCGTCGCTGGCTGTCGGTGATGCGCGACCTGGCCGCGCGGCCGCCCGCATCCGGCTACTATGATTTGCAGGCGCTGGGCCGCGCCAGGGCCGGCAAGCTGCCCGATATGCATATACTGTTCGGCACCAAGCCGGACAAGGATGGCGCAAGCGAGTCGGTCAACCTGGATGCCATGCATGCACACCGATTGGCGGCGGCCGGCAACTGCACGCTGTATCCCTTCCCGTATTCAGGCCACACGGTGGTACAGCACCTGATCGACACCAAGCGTATCAACGCCACACTGGCACACATCATCATGGGGCTGACGCTGCCGGAGGAGGCGAGGGAAGTCACGCCAGACTGGCACGGCTGGATCGCCGATAATCTGCGCCTGGGCGGCACACCGGATGAGCTGGTGGAAATCCTCAAACAGCATGGTTTTTCTGATGCCAGCAGCCGGGCTGCGATCGCCAACATGCAATCATAAAAGGCAACGATGCGTTTTATATCCCTGATTTTGCTGTGCTGCGCCGCTCTTTCGGCGCACGCGTCGCATTATGCGTATTTGAACCCGGCAGGTAAGTACCCGGTTGGCTTCAAACTGATCAAGCAGTACGACTACAGCCGATCATCGCTGCCGTTGATTGACATCGATACGGGCAAACCCCGGCAAGGGGAACTGGCGCGGGCGATGCAGACATTGGTCTGGTATCCGGCTGCGGGGGGCGGCACCGGCATGAGCTACGCCGATTATCTCGGGACCGCTTTCACGCGCAGAGACTTCTCCCTTGGCGATGCGCAGGTGGCGCTGAAGACGGCGCAGTTTATCAAGCAATCCGGCAAAGCCTTGACCCCCGCTCAGCGGCAGGCGGAAGCGGACAGCCCCGTATGGGCGCATCGCGACGCCATGCCAGCGGCAGGCAAGTTCCCGCTAGTGATCTACGCGCCCGGGGCCAACGGTCAGGCGCACGAAAACGCCGAACTGTGTGAATACCTGGCCAGCCAGGGCTACGTTGTTCTCGCCAGTCACAGCGTCGATGGGCAGGGACGCGTGATGAATACGAATCTGGAAGGGGCGGAGGCACAGGCGGCCGATATCGCTTTTCTGATCGGCTATGCGCATAGCCTCCCGCAGGTGGATATGGGACGCATCGCCGTGGCCGGCTTTAGCTGGGGCGGACTGGCGAATGTACTGGCCGCCGCCAGGGACCAGCGCATCCGCGCGCTGGTGTCGCTGGACGGATCGATGCGCGGCTATCCGGAATACATCAACGGCGGCAAGGATGCGGCCAAATACGTCACGCCGGAACGCGTGAACGTACCGCTGCTGTATCTGTCAGCCAGGCCAAGGACGATTGAACAACTGGAAGGCAGCTATGACGTGTCCTTCAGCTTCATCAACGCGATGCAGTATTCGGATGTGTATTACTACATCCTGCATCCGATGGCACACGTCAATTTCAGCACCTCGCAAATCCGATTCAGTGGCGATGCTGACTTTGAGGAGTATTCACGCGCGGAGATCGTGCAGGCGCATAACTGGGCGTCCCGTTATGTGCTTGAGTTCCTGAATGCCTATCTGAAGGGCGATGCCGGGAGCAGGGAGTTCCTGGCCGCGCGTCCTGTACGCAATGGCGTACCGCCGCACATGATGACGGCGGATATCCGCATGGCGTCAAAAAATGCGGATCGCCCGGCCGAGGGCCGGACCGAGGGCGCGGAAACGCTCAAGCCACAGGCTCAATAGGCGCGGTGGCGCGCTGCAGGTCGGCGACGCTGGCGGGTTTGGTCAGGTGCAGGTCGAATTTGGCGTCGTAGGCGCGCGCCACGTCTTCTTTTTGGCCGTAGCCGGTCAGGGCGACCAGCCGCACCTGGTCGCCGCCCGGTTCCTGGCGAATCGCGGCGGCCAGTTCGTAGCCGCTCATATCGGGCAGGCCGATGTCCAAGATGGCGACTTGCGGCATTTCGCGCCGGACCGCGCTCAGCGCTTCGGCGGCGCTGTGGGCGATGCGTACTTCATGACCCAGCAATTGCAGCAGCGCCGCGCCGGACAGGGCGGCGTCGATATTGTCGTCCACCAGCAGCAATTGCAGGCCGCCCGCTGCAGCGCCGCCGCCAGGCGCGGCTTCCGCCTTCGGCGGCGTGGTCAGCGGCAGCAGCACTTCAAACTGGCTGCCCATGCCGGCGCCGGCACTGTGGGCGCTGACCTGGCCGCCGTGCAGGTCGATAATCTTGCGTACAATCGCCAGGCCCAGACCGAGGCCGCCGCTGCGCCGCGCCAGCGATTGCGGCGCTTGCTGGAAGGGCTCGAACATCCGTGCGATCAATTCTTCGCTCATGCCGATGCCATTGTCGCTGACTTCCAGCCGCGCGTGGGTGTCGTCCGCCGTCAGCGCCACCTTGGTGGCGCTGCTGCCGAAGCGGGCCGCGTTGGACAGCAGGTTGTTGAGTACCTGGGTCAGCCGGCTGTCGTCGCCCATCACCCACACGTCCGCCGGTGCGGACAGGCTGACTTGCTGGCCCGGCGCCGCCGCCACCGCGTGCCTTACTACTTCCGCCAGGTTGAGCGGCTGGGTGTCCAGCTGCAGCTTGCCGGAGGTGATGCGCGACAGGTCCAGCAGGTCGTCCACCAGCCGTCGCAGGTGATTGACCTGGCGCCGCATGACGCTGCGCTCCTTGCGGGTGGTCGGTTCGTCGCGCATGTCCAGCAGATCCAGCGAGGTGACGATGGGGCTGAGCGGATTGCGCAGTTCATGGCCCAGCACGGCGAGGAATTCATCCTTGGCGCGGCCGGCCTCGCGGGCGTGGATCAGCGCGGTCTGGTGGCTGGCCAGCGCGCGGTTCAGCGAGTCGAGCAGTTGCGCGCGCTCGTGCTCCTGGCCGTTGCGCTGCTGTTCGGCCTGTTCCAGCGCCTGGCCGATGCGGTCGATTTCAACGATGGACGACGGCGTCACGGTCAGCGGTGCGCCCGAGCCGAGCGCGGCGGCGTTTTGCCGCAAGGCCTCGATGGTGGCCAGCAGGCGTTTCGACAGCAGCGAGGCGAACAGCACGCAGCTCAGCAGCGACAGCGCGATGCCGATGCCATACACGCCCATGCGCTCGAAAGCGGCGGCGCGCAGGCCTTCGGCCGGACGGCCCACCACTACCGCCCAGCCATAGCGCGAGCGGGTGGTAAAGGCGGTGGACATCGGCTGTCCTTCGCTGGTGACGGCGGCGCCGAAGCCTTCCGCACCTGAGCTTTGCATCAGTGCTACCAGCGAGGCGCTCGGCGGATCGCCGACCTTGCGCTCCTGGTCGCGCGAACGCGCCACCACCGAGCGGGCGCCGTCGCGCACCGCGATCACCGCATCGACCGGCACTTGCTGTCGCAGGATCAGGCGCACCATGCGGTCCGGCAGGATCACTGCCGTCAATGTGTAGAGTTTGCCTTTGTCGCCGGCGATCAGCACTCGCACCGGGAAGGCGGTGCGGCCGCGCGGGCCGCGCGCGATCTGCCCGGCCACCGGCTGCTGGGTGGACAGCAACTGGCGCATGCTGGCCGGATCGGCCAGCGGCGGCGCATCCGCGCCATACGGGTCCATGGTGCGCAGCAGGACTTTGCCTTGGCCGTCGGTCAGGATGACGCCCAGCCAGTCGGGCTGAGTTTTGACCAGTGTGCTGGCGGCGGAATAGAAGCCGGGCAGGTCGCCATTCTGCAAGGGCGCCGAATTGCCGAGTGTGGTTAACATGGCAACAGCGCTGTCGAGCTCGGCATCGGCCGCGCTGGATAGCGCGCGCGCCAGATCGAGCATCCAGCGCTCCTGCTCGCGCTCCTTGTATTCGCCGGCGGCGTGGATGCTCCAGCCCCCCAGCAAAGCCAGCGGCAGCAGCCCGATCGCGGTCAGCATGATCAGCAAATACCGCAAGGAAAACGCAAACCGGGGTCGTGCTGCCATAAATTCGTGAACCAGATATAGAAATCCGACAATTTACACGAAAAAAAAGCCCGCAATGCGGGCTTTTTGTGTCGTGCACACGCTTAAACTGCGCGCGTGACCGGGGTTTTGAACTCGAAACGCTTGATCTCGCCCACCATGAACAGGTAGCAGGCGATGGTCACCACGGCATTGGCGCCCACGAACACCAGCGCGCCGGAGAACGAACCGGTGGCTTGCAGGATGTAGCCGATGACGATCGGGGTGGTGATGCCGGCGGTGTTGCCGAAGGTGTTGAACAGCGCGCCGCTCATGCCGCCAGCTTCTTTCGGCGAGGTGTCCGCCACCACTGCCCAGCCCAGCGCGCCGATGCCTTTGCCGAAGAAAGCGATCGACATCACCATGATGACCAGCCAGTCCGCTTCTACGTAGTTGCAGATGATCATAGAGGTGGACAGCAGCATGCCGCAGACGATAGGGGTTTTACGCGCCACCGACAGCGATTTGCCCGACTTGATCAGGCGGTCCGAGATCACGCCGCCCAGCACGCCGCCGAGGAAACCGGCTACCGCAGGCAGCGCAGCCACGAAACCGGCTTTCAGGATGGTCATGTGACGTTCTTGCACCAGGTACACCGGGAACCAGGTCAGGAAGAAGTAGGTCAGGGTGTTGATGCAATATTGGCCGATATAGACGCCCAGCAGCATGCGGTTGCCCAGCAGCTGCTTGATGCACGACCAGGTGTCGATCTTGGTGGTGGCCGCTACGCGGTCCTTGCTTTCCAGGTCGACCAGCGCGCCGCCGGCTTCGATGTAGGCGATCTCGGCAGCATTAGCTTTCGGATGGTCTTTCGGGCCATACACGGTTTTCAGCCAGATGAAGGCCATGATGATGCCCAGGCCGCCCATGACGAAGAACACGCTTTCCCAGCCGAAGCTGTGCACCAGCCAGCCCATGATGGGCGCGAACAGCACGGTGGCGAAGTATTGCGCCGAGTTGAAGATGGCCGCTGCGGTGCCGCGTTCGCTGGTCGGGAACCAGGCCGAGGCGATGCGCGAGTTGCCAGGGAAGGAAGGCGCTTCCGCCGCGCCGATCAGCAGGCGCAGGGTGAACAGCACCGTCACGGCGGCCGCGCCGGTGAAGAAGCCGACGCCGCCCATCAGCATGGTGAACAGCGACCACAGGAAGATACTGAAGAAATAGGTGATTTTGGAACCGAAGCGGTCCAGCAGCCAGCCGCCTGGCAACTGGGCCAATACATACGACCAGGCAAACGCCGAGAATACGAAGCCCATCTCCACCGGACTCAGCCCCAACAAGCGCTTGATCTCGGGACCCGCGATCGCGATGGTGGCGCGGTCAGCATAGTTGATGGTGGTTACTGCGAACAGAATTGCCAGGATCATCCACCGTACACGGGTGGCTTGTGGTTGTTGCGAGGTCATGCGGTCTCCTTACTCTAGGTGCGACGATCATAGCCTAGATATCAGACATCATACAACTATATATCTGCTAGCAATTTGCTAGTAAACGTTTAACTTGTTGATTTTAATACACATGCACCGCAGTGGTGCGGAGCAGGGTAGGTCTTAAGTTGTACGACAACAAGAGACCCTATGATGAGAGTGTCATCATTTGCACAAACCATGGCATCAGGGATTACAATACCGGGCGTAACTACTCCAAGCACCGATCGATTACGAGGGAATGAACATGGCAACACAAAATCCAAAAATCATCTACACGCTGACTGACGAAGCCCCACTGCTGGCAACGTATTCGCTGCTGCCGATTATTAAGAAGTTCACTGCACCGGCTGGCGTCGACGTGGTTTCGAGCGATATTTCGGTCGCCGCGCGCGTATTGGCTGAGTTCCCTGAGTTCCTGACGGACCAACAAAAAGTACCGAACACCCTGGCTGAGCTGGGCGCACTGACGCTGAAGCCGGAAGCCAACATCATCAAGCTGCCGAACATTTCGGCATCGGTGTCGCAGCTGCAAGCGGCCATCCGCGAGCTGCAAGGCAAGGGCTACAAGCTGCCGGACTTCCCGGAAGATGCAAAAACCGACGAAGACAAGGCACTGAAAGCACGCTACAGCAAGTGCATCGGCTCGGCCGTGAACCCAGTGCTGCGTGAAGGCAACTCCGACCGCCGCGCACCAAAAGCCGTGAAAGAATACGCCCGCAAGCACCCGCACTCGATGGGCGAATGGAGCCAGGCATCGCGCACCCACGTGTCGCACATGCACGCCGGCGACTTCTACCACGGCGAAAAGTCCATGACCCTGGACAAAGCCCGTGACGTGAAAATGGAACTGATCACCAGCTCTGGCAAAACCATCGTGCTGAAACCGAAGGTCGCGCTGCAAGCTGGCGAAATCATCGACTCCATGTTCATGAGCAAAAAAGCGCTGCTGGAGTTCTACGAGAAAGAAATCGACGACGCCTACAAAACCGGCGTGATGTTCTCGCTGCACGTCAAAGCCACCATGATGAAGGTATCGCACCCGATCGTCTTCGGTCACTGCGTGCGTATCTTCTACAAGGAAGCGTTTGAAAAACACGCCAAGCTGTTCGAAGAACTGGGCGTGAACGTCAACAACGGCATGGTCAACCTGTACGAGAAAATCGAAAAGCTGCCAGCCTCGCAGAAGGACGAGATCCTGAAAGACCTGCACGCTTGCCTGGAACACCGTCCTAAGCTGGCCATGGTCGATTCGGCCAAAGGCATCACCAACTTCCACTCGCCAAACGATGTGATCGTTGACGCTTCGATGCCAGCGATGATACGCATCGGCGGCAAAATGTGGGGCGCCGATGGCCGCACCGCTGACGTTAAAGCCGTCATGCCTGAGTCGACCTTCGCCCGTATCTATCAGGAGATGATCAACTTCTGCAAATGGCACGGCAACTTCGACCCAACCACCATGGGCACCGTGCCGAACGTCGGCCTGATGGCGCAGCAAGCCGAAGAATACGGCTCGCACGACAAGACCTTTGAAGTGGCTGAAGGCGGCATCGCCAACATCACCGACCTGGCCACCGGCGAAGTGCTGCTGACCCAGACCGTGGAAGCTGGCGACATCTGGCGCATGTGCCAGGTGAAAGACGCACCGATCCGCGACTGGGTGAAACTGGCCGTGACCCGCGCCCGCAACTCCGGCATGCCTGCCGTGTTCTGGCTGGACCCATACCGTCCGCACGAAGCCGAAGTGATCAAAAAAGTTCAGGTCTACCTGAAGGATCACGACACCAAGGGCCTGGACATCCACATCATGTCGCAAGTGCGCGCCATGCGCTACACGCTGGAACGCGTGTCGCGCGGCCTGGATACCATCTCGGTCACCGGCAACATCCTGCGCGACTACCTGACCGACCTGTTCCCGATCCTGGAACTGGGCACTTCGGCCAAGATGCTGTCCATCGTTCCGCTGATGGCGGGCGGCGGCATGTACGAAACCGGCGCCGGCGGTTCCGCGCCTAAGCACGTCAAGCAGCTGGTGGAAGAAAACCACCTGCGCTGGGATTCGCTGGGCGAGTTCCTGGCACTGGCGGTCTCGCTGGAAGAGCTGGGCATCAAGAACGGCAACGCCAAAGCCCAGCTGCTGGCCAAGACCCTGGACGAAGCCACCGGCAAACTGCTGGACAACAGCAAGTCGCCATCGTCGCGCACCGGTGAGCTGGACAACCGTGGCAGCCACTTCTACCTGTCGCTGTACTGGGCACAAGCCCTGGCCGCGCAGAGCGAAGATGCGGAACTGGCCGCCAAGTTTGCACCGCTGGCCAAACAGCTGTCGGAAAACGAAACCAAGATCGTTGACGAGCTGAACAGTGTGCAAGGCGCGGCCAAGGATATCGGCGGCTACTACCAGCCTGATCCGGTCAAGACCACGGCCGTGATGCGCCCAAGCGCAACCTTCAACGCTGCGATCGACGCAGCGTAATCGAGAAAGGGCAGCTCAGGCTGCCCTTTTTTGTTGTGCAGCTTGTGCTCCCTTCTTTGAATCTGACGGCGAACGCCACCGCATCCGCCGCGCTGGTGTTCGCCTGGCTATGCCTGCTGCGCTGGGCGCGCCATTCAGGATGGGGCATCGCGCTGCTGACGCTGATCGGCACCATCGGCCACGAGGCGCTGCACGCGCTGGTCGGCTGGCTGGTGTGCGCCAGGCCGACGTCGTTTTCGATCATTCCCAAGCGGCAGAAAAACGGCTGGCTGCTTGGCTCGGTCGGTTTCCGCAACCTGAATATCTGGAACGCCGCACCGGCCGCATTTGCGCCGCTACTGCTGGCGTGGGCGGGCTGGCTGGTGTTCGTGCATTGGATGCAGCCGGCTTTTCACGACCATCATTATCTGAGCTGGCTGCTGGCCGGCTACGTCGCGGCAGTCGCCTTGTTTTCCTGCGTACCATCGTCTGTCGATATCAGGATGGGGGCATCGTCGGCGCTGATGTATTGCGCCGTTTGTGCCCTAGCCGGGGTTTGCTGGATGTATTACGCTTGACGGCCACGCAGCTGCTGGCTCAATGCGAAATCTCCGGCGCATACATGGCCGACAGGTCGAACGCTGCGCCGTAACTGGCGTAGGCCGCAGCATCGGGCAGGGCTTCCGGCTCAGTGGTGATGACGCGTACGCCGTGCTGCTCCAACAGTTGAACAGCGGCGTCGGACGCGTGGGTGTCGGTGATCACCGCTGATACCCGGTTCAGGCCACACAAAATCAGACCGGCCTTGCGGGAGAACTTGGCGCTGTCGGCCAGCACGATCAGTTGTTCCGCCTGGCTGATCAGCCGCTTCTCGGCCTGAATCAGCAACGGGTCGGCTTCCAGTAAACCCAGCAGCGACAGGCCGTACACGCCCATGAAGATCTTGGCCGCGTAATGATGCTGGGTGATGTCGTTGTCGAAGGGGCTGAGGATGACGTTCTGCTCGCGATAGACCTTGCCGCCGGGTAGGATGATTTCGTTCTCGCTGGTGCTCAGCAGCCGCTCTGCCATCAGGAAGGAATTGGTCAGTATCTTGAGATGCTGATGCACCAGGAATTCGGCCATCATGAAGGTGGTGGTGCCGCCGTTGATGATGATGGTTTCCCCGTCGCTGCACATGCCGGCCGCGTAGCGCGCGATGCCGCGCTTGCGCTCCGCGTTGCACTGCATATTGTGCTGGAAGGTTTCGCTGGCGTGCGCCAGGCCGCGCACCTTGGGCTGCCGGCTGGCGGCGCCGCCGCGCGTGCGTGTCAGCAGATTGCGCTCGGCGAGCCAGCCGATATCGCGCCGTACGGTGGCGGGCGAGGCGCTCAGCCAGTCCACCAACTGTGGCACGGTCGCATTCTGATGCTCGGCCAGCAGCTTGAGCAAACGCTTGTGGCGCTTGTGCTTGATCATCATCGTCTCCTGTTATGCGCGCTGTCGCTTTGTTGTTTTTAAAGTATCCATTTCAAAATCGGGCGTCAATCATCCGGCGATCAACTCACTGATTGTTTGATTTGTGCGCTGGCGGCGGCAATCACGCTTTTGATTATTTAACGCTTAATCATGATCTTGATTGTTCGCAGATTGACACCCTGCGGCCCGCTGATTTCTACTGAATGCAGTTGCCAGTGACGGCAAAAAAGCATGTTCATACTATGGAGACGAGCAATGAATGAAGCGAAGCAGAAGGAACCGATCAGCTCTTTATGGGACGACGGCGTCGCTGCCAACATGAGTGAACCCGAGCTGCTGCTGTATCGTTCCAATCTGCTTGGATCGGACCTGCGTATCACCAACTTCGGCGGCGGCAATACCTCGGCAAAAGTGATGATGGCCGATCCGCTCAGCGGCAAGCAGGTCGAGGTGCTGTGGGTGAAGGGTTCGGGCGGCGACCTGGGCAGCATCAAGCTGGATGGCTTTTCGACGCTGTACATGGACAAGCTGCACGCGCTAAAAAACCGCTATCGCGGCTTGCAGCACGAAGATGAAATGGTGGGTTATCTGCCGCATTGCACCTTCAACCTGAATCCGCGCGCGGCCAGTATCGACACGCCGCTGCATGCCTACATCGCGCGCAAGCACGTCGACCACATGCATCCCGATTCGGTCATTGCGATTGCCGCTTGTGCCAACAGCAAGGAACTGACGCAGAAGATTTTCGAAGGTGAACTGGGCTGGCTGCCATGGCAGCGTCCAGGCTACGACCTGGGCCTGAAGCTGGAAGAGGTATCGAAGCAGAATCCGCAGCTGAAAGGCATTATCCTTGAAGGCCATGGCCTGTTCACCTGGGGCGATACCGCCAAGTCCTGCTACGAAACCACGCTGGCCATCATCAAGCGCGCTGGCGATTGGCTGGACACCAATGTCGCGCAGCCGTCGTTTGGCGGTGCTGCCGTTCAGCCCTTGCCAGCGCAGGAACGCGCCGCTTTCGCCGCGCGCCTGATGCCCATCCTGCGCGGAAAAATCAGCCAGGGCGAGTACAAACTGGGCCACTTCGACGACCAGGAGGCGGTGCTGGAATTTGTCGGCAGCCGCGATCTGAGGCCGTTGGCGGCGCTGGGCACGTCCTGCCCGGACCACTTCCTGCGCACCAAGATACGGCCGTTTGTGGTGGACTTCGATCCGGCTGCACCGGATTTCGACAAGCTGGTAGCCGGTCTGGATGATGCGCTGGCAGCTTACCGCGCGGACTACAAAGCCTACTACGACCGCTGCAAGCGCGATAACAGCCCGGCCGTGCGCGACGCCAATCCGATCATCTATTTGATCCCCGGAGTCGGCATGCTCTCCTTCGCCAAGGACAAGGCCACGGCACGTATCGCCGGCGAGTTCTACGTGAACGCCATCAACGTTATGCGCGGCGCAAATGGCGTGGATAAATACGTCGGACTACCGGAGCAGGAGGCTTTCGATATCGAATACTGGCTGCTGGAAGAAGCCAAGCTGCAACGCATGCCGAAACCGAAATCACTGGCCGGCCGTATCGCGTTGGTGACCGGCGGCGCAGGCGGCATCGGCCAGGCGGTGGCGAAGCAGCTGCTGAGCGAAGGCGCTTGCGTGCTGCTGACCGATATCGATGCCGGGGCATTGGCGCAGGCGCAAAAGGACTTGGTCAAGGTGGCCGGCAAGGACAGCGTGGCCAGCGTGGTGGCGAATATCACCGGCGAAGACGCGGTGGAAGATATTCTCAAAGCGGCCGCACTGAACTTCGGCGGCGTTGACCTGCTGATCTCCAACGCCGGCATCGCCTCGTCGGCCCCGTTGGAGGACACTACGCTGGAGGTGTGGAACCGTAATCAGGACATTCTGGTCAAAGGCTACTTCCTGGTCAGCCGCGCCGCTTTCCGCATCATGAAGCAGCAGAGGCTGGGCGGATCGATGGTGTTCGTCGCCAGCAAAAATGGCCTGGTGGCGTCGGCTGGCGCGTCGGCGTACTGCACTGCCAAGGCAGCGGAAATTCATCTGGCCCGCTGCATCGCGCTGGAAGGCGCGGCGCACGGCATCCGCGTCAACGTCGTCAATCCGGATGCGGTGATACGCGGCTCGCGCATCTGGGACGGCAAGTGGAAAGAAGAGCGCGCACAGTCGAACAAGATCGGCGCCGATGATGTGGAAGAATTCTACCGCCAGCGCAGCATGCTGAAGCTGAGTGTGCTGCCGGAGGATATCGCGGAAGCCGTGTATTTCCTGGCATCCGACAAAGCCGGCAAGAGTACAGGTAACATCATCAATGTGGATGCCGGTAACGCCGCAGCGTTCACACGATAATAAAAATAAGGAGGAGACAAACAATGGGGATGCTCATTGAGCAGAATTTGCTGGAACAGCATAACGCCGGCCTGCTGGCCGGCCTGAATGCGGATTACGCGGCGCTGGCAGGCATGCTGTCGCGGCGTGGCGTCGATATCGAAACACTGACCGCGCACGCGCAGGTATTTTCAGTGGCCTTGCCCAGCTGGGGCGCGGGCACTGGCGGCACGCGCTTTGCACGCTTTCCGGGCAAGGGAGAGCCGCGCAATGTGTTTGAAAAGCTGGACGACTGCGCGGTCATCCATCAACTGACGCGTGCTACGCCGGGTGTTTCGCTGCACTTCCCATGGGACAAAATCAGCGATACTGCCGCGCTGCGCGAAACTGCCCACAGCTATGGCCTGTACTTCGATCTGGTCAACTCCAACACCTTCCAGGACCAGGCAGGGCAGGAACACAGCTATAAATACGGCAGCCTGACCGCCGTCAGCGCCGCCGCGCGCGCGCAGGCAGTCGAGCACAATATCGACTGCATCGAGCTTGGCCGGGCGCTCGGTTCGCAGGGCCTGACGGTATGGATAGGCGACGGCGCCAACTTCCCTGGCCAGAACAACCTGCGCGCATCGCTGGAGCGTTACCTCGACAGCATGCGTTCCATCTATGCGGCACTGCCGGCGGACTGGCAGGTCTACATCGAGCACAAGCTGTTTGAACCGGCCTTCTACGCCACCACCATCGCGGACTGGGGTACCAGTTTCGCTTGCGCACAGCAATTGGGACCGAAAGCCAAGTGCCTGGTCGATCTGGGCCACCACGCGCCCAATACCAATATCGAGATGATCGTCGCGCGGCTTGCGCAGTTCGGCAAGCTGGGCGGCTTCCACTTCAACGACAGCAAGTACGGCGACGACGATCTGGATTCCGGCTCGATCAATCCGTTCCAGCTGTTCCTGGTATTTAACGAGCTGGCCGACGCCGCTGCGCGCGAAGGCGCTTCGTTCAAGACGGCCAATATGCTGGACCAGTCGCACAATGTGACAGATCCGATTGAGAGCCTGATGAGCAGCGCGGTGGAAGTGCAGCGCGCCTATGTCCAGGCGGCGCTGGTGGACCGCGTTGCGTTGCGTGGCTTCCAGGAGTCGAACGATGCGCTACAGGCTGCGCAGACCTTGAAGCACGCGTTCCGCACCGATGTCAGTCCCATCCTCGCCATGGCGCGCTGGCGCTCTGGCGGCGCTATCGATCCGGTGGCGGCGTACCGCCACGCCGGCTATCGCGCCAAAGTGGCGCAAGCGCGTCCGGCCAAGGCTGGCGCCAGCAGCAGCGGCATCGTTTAATCAGGTCGGAGGGCGATACTTGGACATCACGACGCGACGTAATTTCTTGCAGTATTCGGCCATGCTGGGCGCTGGCCTGACGGTGCCCGGCCTGTCGGCGGCGCAGACAAAGGCGGCCTCCGGCCGCAGCAGCCAGCTATTCAACTTCGACTGGAAGTTCCATCATGGCGACCAGCAGGAGGCCAGCACTCCCGGCTTCGATGACAGCGGCTGGCGCAAACTGGACCTGCCGCATGACTTCCAGATCGAGCAGCCGTGGGACCAGTCAGCTGGGCCGGCGCGCGGATTCAAGGCCATGGGCACGGGCTGGTATCGCAAGTCCTTCAAGGCCGATGCGGCGTGGAAGGGCAAGAAGGTACTGCTGGATTTTGAAGGGCTGATGCTCTATGGCGATGTGTGGCTGAACGGCCAGAAGGTGGCGGACATCGACTACGGCTATCTGGGCGTGGAAGTGGATGTGTCCAGGGCGCTGAATTACGGCGGCGATAATCTGGTGGCGGTGCGCGCCAGCACCGGCCGCACCAACCAGTCGCGCTGGTACACCGGCGGCGGCTTGTTTCGCGACGTGCATCTGCTGGTAAGGGAACCTGTGTCGGTCACGCGCAACGGCGTATACATCACCACGCCATCGGTATCAGAGCAGGAGGCCGAGGTAGCAATCCAGGTGGAGCTGGACGGCATCTCGAAGCAAAGCCTGGACGTGGTGGTCCGCGCCACCATTCAGGGACCGGACGGCAGCCAGCTGGCGCGGACCACCACGCCTGCGCCGCAAGGCATACGGCTGGCGACGGTGAATGTGCCATTGCAAGCCGTACGCCTGGCCAAACCCAAGCTATGGTCGTGCGAAACGCCGCTACTGTACACGGTGGATATCGCCGTGTTGCGCGATGGGCAATTGGTCGATCAGGTCAGCGAACAATTCGGCATCCGCACCATTGAGTTCTCGCAGGAGGCGGGCTTCAAGCTGAATGGCAAAAAGGTCTTCCTGCAAGGGATCTCGAATCACCACGATCTGGGCGCCTTGGGCGCCGCAGTGTATGACCGCGCCATCGAACGGATGTTTATCGCGCTGAAGGCGTTTGGCTTCAACCATGTACGCACTTCGCACAATCCGTATTCGAAGTCCTTCATGCGGCTGGCAGACAAGCACGGCATCCTGATCGTCGACGAGCTGGCCGATAAGTGGAGCGAGGACGAATCCTGGCCGGGGCAGAAACCGTTCTCGCAGCTTTGGTACAAGATCCTGCCGGAGTGGATCAGGCGTGACCGCAATCACCCGTCGATTATCCTCTGGAGCCTGGGGAACGAGTTGCAGATGCGCGAGGATTTTGGCGGCTTCCCTACTGGCGACTGGGGCGTGACCACCTATAAGATCATGGATACGCTGGTGAAGCGCTTCGACAACACGCGCAAGACCACGGTTGCCATGTTCCCCGCGCGCGCCAATGGCACCATGCGTGGATCGCCGGATTTCTTTGTCAAGGTGATTCCGCCGGAGCTGTCGCTGGTGACCGAGGTGGCCAGCTTCAATTACCAGTATCCGGCCTATCCGGCTTACCTGCAATACGCGCCGCACCTGATTATCTATCAGAGCGAAGCGGCCACTTCCACGTTGACTGGTGCTTTCTACGGCATGGACAAGGACAAGATGGTTGGCCTGGCCTATTGGGGCGCTGTGGAGTATTGGGGCGAGTCGCACGGCTGGCCGAGGAAGGGCTGGGCCTTCTCTTACTTCAATCATACGATGGAACCGTATCCGCAAGCCTATCTGGTCAAGGCCGCGTTCAGCGATGAACCGCTGGTGCGTATCGGCGTGGTCGATGGCGCCGGTGAACTGGTGGAGTGGAACGATGTGCAAGTGGGTAAAGCGCCGGTGTCCTCGCACTGGAACTGGCCGGAGGGCAGCCAGCAAAGCCTGTTCACTTATACCAATGCAGATGAGGTGGAGCTGCTGGTGAATGGTAAATCGGTTGGCGTGAAGCCGAATCCGCGCAACGATCCGCTTAGCCGCAATATCATTTACTGGAAGTCGGTTGCGTATGGAAGCGGCGGGACCGTCACCGCCGTTGCGCGCAACAAGGGCAAGGAAGTGGCGCGCCATGCACTGCAAACGGTCGGCAAGGCGGTCGCGCTGAAGATCGAGGCCGAATCAGCTGACTGGCGTGCGGGTGGCATGGACCTGCAATACCTGAAGATCCGCGCTGTGGATCGGCAGGGCAGGTTTGTGCCGGTGGCGCAGGATGAGATTGTGGTTGATGTCAGTGGCGCGGCGCAACTGCTAACGTTGGACAACGGCGACCATTCGACCAACGAGGTGTTTACCGTCAAGCGCGTCAAGCTGCACAATGGCTTTGCCCAGGCGATCTTGCGGTCCGGACGAGCGCCTGGCGTGGTGAATGTCAAGGTGTCGGCAGCCGGATTAACCGTTGCGGCCAAGGCGTTGAAGACTGTCAGCGTATGAGGGCGCGCCTTCTATGCCTGTTGATTTGCGCGGTGGCGTACGCGCAAGCGGAGTCTGGCGATATCGCCGGGGACGCGCACCGTTATTCAACGGTGGCGGAAGTGAGGCGTCACCTGGCGTCGCCGCCGGACGATGCGCGGCCGATGGTGCGTTGGTGGTGGTTCGGTCCCGCCGTGGTCAAGCCGCAGCTGGAGCGCGAGATGCTGGCCATGAAGCAGGGTGGTTTTGGCGGCTTTGAAATTCAGCCGGTGTATCCGATGGAGCTGGATGATCCGGCGCGCGGTATCCGCAACCTACCTTATCTGTCGGCTGATTTTCTCGATGCTGTCAGCTTCGTCAACCAGAAAGCCCGTGCAAACAAGCTGCGCGTCGATATGACCCTGGCCAGCGGCTGGCCATATGGCGGTCCACACGTTCCTGTGACGGAGGCAGCCTCGCGGATGCGGGTGGCGCCGGTGACCTTGCCAGCGGGAGCGGATTCGGTGGCGCTGCCGTCGATCGGCAGTGGCGAAAAACTGGTGGCGACGTTTGTTGGCGTCGGCGACGCCAAGCAGTTTGACGCCGCCCGGCTGACGCTGACCGAGGGCCGGGCGCGCATCACTCCGGCAGCGGGTGAGCGGGTGGTGGTGTTTTACATCGCCAGCCGCACCGGTCAGCAGGTCAAGCGTGCCGCGCTGGGGGCGGAAGGCTTTGTGCTGGATCATCTGAACCGTCAGGCCATCGAACATCATTTGCGCGACGTGGCGGAGCCATTGTTGAAAGCCTTTGGCGATCAGCCGCCTTATGCGGTGTTTTCGGATAGTTTGGAGGTGTACGGCACTGATTGGACCGACGACTTCCTGGCCGAGTTCCAGCGGCGGCGCGGCTATGATCTGAGGCCGCACCTGCCGGTGGTGTACAGCGGAGAGGGGCCGGATGCCGGTGCGCTGCGGCGCGACTGGGCCTTGACGCAGACGGAGTTGGTCAACGAGCGTTACCTGGCGCCGGTGAACGACTGGGCCAGCAAGCACGGCACACGATTCCGTTCTCAGACCTACGGCGAGCCGGCAGTATCGCTGTCCAGCAACCGGCTGGTGGCGTTGCCGGAAGGCGAGGGACCGCAGTTCCGTGAATTCTCCTTTACGCGGCTGGCGACATCTGCCGGGCATCTGTATGGGCGTAACGTCATTTCTGCTGAAACCTGGACCTGGCTCAATTCGCCGGCTTTCAGCGCCACGCCGCTGGACATGAAGGTGGAAGCTGACCGCATGCTGCTGCAGGGCGTGAACCTGTTTATCGGCCACGGTTGGCCCTACTCGCCTCCGGGCGCGCAGGAACCAGGCTATGCGTTTTACGCGGCGGCGGTGTTCAATCATCACCAGCCGTGGTGGAGCGTGATGCCGGATGTGAACGCTTATCTGCAACGTGCCAGCTATCTGTTGCGCCAGGGCGAGCCGGCCAACCAGGTGGCGCTGCTGCTGCCGAACGATGATGTGTATGCAGAGTCCCGGCCTGGTAAGGTGTCGTTATCGGCCGAGATGCACAAGCATGTTACGCCGGTCGTGATGACGCAGATACTCGATGCTGGGCACAATGTCGACTTTCTGGACGATGAAGCACTGCGCGATAGCGGCAAGCGTTATCCCTTGATTGTGCTGCCGCATGCGACGCGCATGCCTGTCGATACCTTGCAACGGCTGATCGCGCATGTTCAGGCTGGCGGCAAGCTGATTGCGGTTGGTGCTAAGCCATCGCTGGCGCCGGGGTATCTGGATGCCGCGTCGCAGAGCCAGCGCGTACGGCAGTTGAGCGCGCAATTATTCGCGATGCCAGGCGTGCAGCTGGTGGCGGACGAGACGGCGCTGGGTGCGGCGGTCGGCAAGGCCATCGTGCCAGACTTTCGGGTGGCGACGGGTGCGGCGGCGATAGGTTTCATACGCCGCAGGCTGCGAGATGGCGATATCTACTTCATCGCCAACACCAGCAACCGCGAAGTGCGCACCACCGCGACTGTGTCGTCCCGCCGCGCGCATGCAGCATGGTGGAATCCGCACGACGGCTCGGTCGCCAAGGCCACTGTGGCCCCAACGCTGCAACTGTTGCTGGCGCCTTACGAGTCTCGCGTACTGGTGCTATCTGACAGCTCAGCCGCCACCGCCGCAATGGCCACAGGCGGCGCCGGGCGCGCGGTTCTGCTGGCGGAACTGGACAATGATTGGCAGCTCAGTTTTCCCGGCGCGGCCGGCGCGCTGGCGCAGCCGCGCCGGCTACGCAGCCTGTCGTCGTGGGCCGACGATCCGTCCATGCGTTATTACTCAGGCATCGGCAGCTACACGAAAGAGATCACGCTGGACGCCACGCAGTTGGGAGAGGGCCGCATTACGCTGGACTTCGGCGTTGGCACGCCGCTGGAGAGCACGCCCAAGGTTCCAGCGGGGATGCGCGCCATGCTGGATAGCCCGATCCGTGAGGCGGCGCTGGTCTTCATTAATGGCCAACGGGCCGGGGCGGTCTGGCATCCGCCTTACCAGATCGAAGTCGGCAAGCTACTCAAGCCTGGTGTCAACCAGATCGAAGTCCAGGTAGCCAATTTATCGATCAACCTGCTGGCAGGCCAGGAACGGCCCGACTACCGGCTGCTGACGGCGCGTTACGGCCAGCGCTTTGTTCCACAAGATACGCACCTGATCACGCCACGTCCATCCGGCATGCTCGGCCCGGTGCGTCTGCTCTCGGAGATCCAACCATGAAAAAACTGATGCTGTGGCTATGCGCCGTCATGCTGGCCACCTCCGCCTCCGCCAGGGAATACGAAGCTTCGCAATTCGGCGCCAAGGGCGATGGCGTCACGCTCGATACCGTCGCCATCCAAAAGACTATCGACGCTGCTGCCAAAGACGGCGGCACAGTAATCTTCAAGCCGGGCACTTATCTGAGCGGCTCGATTTTCGTCAAGAGCGGTGTCACGCTCAAGCTGGACAAGGGCGTCACCATCCTTGGCTCGCAGCGGCTGAAAGATTATCCCGTCATGCCAACCCGGATCGCCGGCATCGAAATGCGTTGGCCGGCTGCGCTGGTCAACGTGTATGAACAGCGCAATGCGACCGTGATAGGCGAGGGCACGATCGACGGCGATGGCAAGATCTTCTGGGACAGCTACTGGACCTTGCGCAAGTCCTACGAACCGCGCGGCCTGCGCTGGGCTTCCGACTATGACGCCCAGCGCCCACGCCTGATCCAGGTATTCAACTCCACCGGCGTCAAGGTCGGCGGCGGCCTGCTGTTGCGGCGCTCGGGCTTCTGGACCCTGCATATTTGCTACTCCACCGACGTCACGGTGGACGGCGTGGTGATCCGCAATAACGAAGGCGGGCTCGGACCTTCCACCGACGGCATCGACATCGATTCTTCGAAAAAAGTACTGGTGCAGCATGCCGACATCGACGTCAACGACGATGCGCTTTGCCTGAAAGCGGGCCGCGACTCGGACGGTCTGCGCGTAGCCCGCAGCACCGAGGATGTGGTGATACGCGACTCCATTGTCCGCTCGGCGGCGGCCGGGGTTACCTTCGGCAGCGAAACCTCGGGCGGCTTCCGCAATATCGAGGCCTACAACATCACTACGCTGAAGGGCGTGCCGGTCGGTATCCTGTTCAAATCGGCACATACGCGGGGCGGCTTTGGCGAGAACCTGCGATTGCATGACTTCACAATGATCGATACGCCGGTGGTGCTGCGCATCACGATGAACTGGAACCCGAGCTACAGCTACGCGCGGATTCCACCGGAAATCAAGGACTATCCGGACTACTGGAAAGTGCTGTCCACACCTGTTCCGAAAGAGCAGGGCATGGCGCGCTTCCACGATGTCCGCATCTGGAATATCAAGGCCAAAGGTGCAAGCACCGCGTTTGAAGTGGACGGCTACACGCAGGCACCGCTGGAACGCTTCGCGCTGGAGGGCCTGGACATCGAAGCACAGAAAGGCGGCCATATCCACGATGCCGCCAACTGGACCTTCTCCAACGTACAGCTGAAACTCGGCACGCCGATCGCGCTGGAAGAGGGACATAGCGTTCAAGGACTGCCAGCAGCATCGGTGCAAACCGGCCGGCGCGTACAACCAGTCGATCCCTCGAAGAAAAGCTTTGAAGAACAGGACAAAAGCTGACATGAAAATCCAACCCCATCTGATGCTGCTGGCGCTGAGCCTGAGCAGCGGCCTGCTGCACGCACAGCAGAACTACCCATTGCCGACGCCGGAGATGCAGGCCATCATCGACAAGGACACCAGCCGCCATTTTGGCGATGCGCCTGCCGATGGTGGACCGCTGGCCACTGACCTGTCGCCAGCACTGACGCCGGCCGCCATCGACAAGGCCATGCGCAAAGTGGCGGACTGGCAGCTGGATCGCACAATGCACCATCTCGACAAGATATGGACCTCGGCGGTGCTGTTCAGCGGCTTCATGGCGGTGTCCGAATCCACAGGGGACCAGAAATACCGCGACGCCATGCTAACCATGGCCAACGGCTTTGAATGGAAGCTGCGTACGCCGTACCCCAACGCCGACGACATCGCCGTCGCGCAGACTTATCTTGAACTGTATTTCCAGCAGCCTTCGCCCGAGCGCATCGCCGCCACCAAAGAGCAGCTGGACATCCTGATTAAGCTGAAGACGCTGCGTCCCGGCGATGAACGCCAGCCATGGTGGTGGTGCGACGCGCTGTTCATGGGGCCGCCGGTATGGGTAAGGATGTACAAAGCCACCGGCGATCGCAAATACCTGGACTACGTGCACACCCAGTGGCGGATCACCTACGACCTGCTGTATGACCAGGAAGAGCATCTGTACGCGCGTGACGCCAGCTACAAAACCAAGCGCGAACCGAATGGCAAAAAGGTATTCTGGTCGCGCGGCGAAGGCTGGGTGATGGGTGGGCTGGCACGCACGCTGGACTACATTCCGGCCGATGATCCGCAACGGCCGTTCTACATCGAGCAGCTACAGCAGATGTCGGCGCGCATCGCTGCGTTACAGGGCGCGGATGGCCAGTGGCACGCGGGCCTGCTGGACCCGGCCAGCTATCCGCTGCCGGAGACCTCCGGTGCGGCGCTGTTCGTGTATGGCATGGCATATGGCGTCAATCGCGGCTACCTGGACGCCAAGACCTATCGCCCGGTGATCGAGCGCGCCTGGGCAGGCCTGCTGAAGAATGTTTACGCCGACGGCCGCCTGGGCGGCATCCAGCAAACCGGGGCCGAACCGGCGTTCTACCGGCCGGCGTCCAGCTTCAACTACGGTGTTGGCGGCTTCCTGCTGGCCGCCACCGAGTTGAAGAAAATGGCTAGCGCGTGCCCTGATACATCAAGCCGCTGTCGTTCAGGCCAAATTTGAACTGGCGGTTCATGGCGATGATCTCGGCGCCAGCCAGCAGCACCGGGCCGTAGCCATGCGCGGCCTTGGTGCTGACCGGGCGGTAGTAGTAGAACGCCGGATCGAACGCCATGCCGGTGCCGACACAAACGCCTTCCACCTCGCCCTTGGCGTTGACCTTGCCAGCCACCGCGTTCCACGCCAGGTTGGCCATCGGCCCGAACATCTCCTTGTCCAGATAACCACGGTTGACACCGCGCGCAATTGCATACGCGTAGATTGCGGTGGCCGAGGTTTCCAGGTAAGAGTCTGGACGATCGATCAGCTGATGCCACAGGCCGTCCTTGTGCTGATACATGGCCAGGCCGTTGGCGTGTGCGCGGAACTGCGCTTCCACCGCCTTGTACTGCTTGTGGTTCTTCGGCAGCACCTCCAGCACTTCCACCATCGCCATCAGGGCCCAGCCGTTGGCGCGCGCCCAGTGCAGTTCCGGATGATCGCGCATGCCTTCGACATAGCCATGCATGTAGATGCCCAGTTTCGGATTGAACATGCGCCTGGAGAATTGCAGCACCTGACGGGCCGCATCGTCATAGTACTTGGCGTTGCCAGTCTGCTTGCCCATCAGTGCAATGGTCGGCACGCCCATGAACATATCGTCCAGCCACAGCGTATCTGGCAGTGGACGCATCTTGCGCTTGCCGTTGGCGTCCGGACCGCCACGCGCCAGCGTGCCGTCCTTCAGCCGGTATTCTTTTTCGGTGACGAAGGTCGAACACACCGGCACCAGCTGGCTGTAATCGACCTTGACGCCAGCCTGCTGCGACTTCAAAAAGCTCATGCACAGCGCACCGGCGTCATCCAGCGCGTGTGGATTGAGGAAGCTTTTGATTGGCGCCTGGGCGCTGGCCTGGTCTGCCTTGACCACCGGCAGGTAGAGCCGGGTCAGGTCGGAGAGGAGTTGGTGGCGCTTGACGGTGTAGTCGGTGTAGCGCTGATCGCCGGTGACTGCGCCTGCCGACAGCATGCCGGCGTAGGTCACTCCCCATTCATAGCTGGTCAGGCGGAAGTCGCCCGGTTTCAGCACGGCGTCGGGATCGGCCTTATCCAGCTTGCCGAGCGGGGCGTGGCTGTTTTTGTTGATCAGTTCCGCCGGCGTCACCGAGTCCAGATAGGCGAACACGCGATCCAGTACCGCCTTGACCTCGGCCGTGTCCATGGCGCGGTAGGGATTGTGGTAGGTCACGTCCAGCGCGTGCAGCATGGCGTCCTTGGCGGCGGGGCCTTTCTCCTGCACCGGCGGTGCTTCCTGCGCGTTGACATGAGCGGAGAAGGGCAGGCTACCGGCGACCAATGTCGCCATCAGTAATTTGGTGAACGTTGTGGATTTCACTTGAAAAGTATCTCCTGAATGAAAAGTGCTAGCCCAATATTGACGCATATCCGCGCGTATTTCCGCCTCTTTTGAGCAAATAATCTTGTAGTTGATCGAAGCGCTGCGGCGCTGCGATCAACTGCTTGAGTATTTCTAAAAAGTGCATCCTTGTCGCCACAACCATTGTCTTCTGCTCGCCTGTCGCGGCGTAACATCGATCGCGAGTCGAGAGCTCATCTAATAAAAATGGAGATATAAAGACGATGCATACTTTGAAGAATCGCAGAATCCGGCCTACGCTGCTCCACCTGGCGGTCGCCGCCAGCTTGACCTCACTACAGGCGCAGGCGCAGGAAGTCGCACCGGAGAACGAGACAGTCGTGGTGGTGACGGGCTTCCGCGCCAGCTTGAACAGCGCGCTGAACACCAAGAAGAACTCGGACGGTATTGTTGACGTCATCAAGGCCGAAGACATCGCCAAATTCCCCGATGCTAACCTGGCCGAATCGCTGCAACGCGTTCCCGGCGTGGCGCTGGCGCGCGGCGATGGTGGCGAGGGCAAGCAGATCACCGTGCGCGGCCTGAACGCCGGATTCACGCGCGTGCGCATCAATGGCATTGAAGGTGTGGCGGCTACCGGCGCCTCCGATATCAACGGCAGCACCAACCGCAGCCGCGGCTTTGATTTTTCGGTGTTTGCGTCGGAACTGTTCAACAGTCTGGAAGTACGCAAGACTTCGGAAGCGGCGGTGGAAGAGGGCTCGCTGGGCGCCACCGTGGACCTGCGCACGGCGCGGCCATTCGATTTCAAGGATCGCACCATCAGTCTCGGCCTGCAGGAATTCCATAACACGCTCACCGAGAAAACCCAGCCGCGTGTTACCGCGCTACTGTCCGACCGCTGGAATACCGACTATGGTAAATTCGGTGCGCTGATTTCCGGCGCCTTCGCCAAGCGCCGCGCCACCGAGGAAGGCTATGAGGCGGTGGAGCTGCTCAGCGCCAGTGCCGACGGCGGCTTCTGCTCGCCAGTTGGCGCGGCGGTGCAGAATCCGGCCAACAATGCGGTCAAGGGCATCACGGCGGC
Source organism: Duganella sp. sic0402 (assembly GCF_019219065.1). Lineage (GTDB taxonomy): Bacteria > Pseudomonadota > Gammaproteobacteria > Burkholderiales > Burkholderiaceae_D > Rugamonas. The sequence goes on from NZ_JAHUWK010000001.1 coordinate 253,277, forward strand.
CAACTGCGGCTTCAATCTGCCGCGTACCTCGGTCGCCGGCGCGTACAACGATGTGATGAACCGTCTGGATAATTATGGCGGAACGGTGGCCAGTCCGGCGGCCGGCTCCGGCGCGTTTGCACCACGTATCCCGCGCTATCGCCGCTCGCAGACCGACTACGAACGCACTGGTATCACCAACTCCTACCAGTGGCGTCCGAGCAGCGAGACGGAGTTCAATCTGGATCTGATGTACGGCAAGTTTGCCAACAAGCGCTATGACAACTACATCTCGGCGATCTCGTTCGGCCGCACGCTGGGCGCCGCCAATGGCAAGCCGCAGACGTCCATCCTCGATGCGCACTTCAACGAGAACGGCAGCTGGGACTACGGCAAGTTCAATGGCGTCGACGTGCGGACTGAAGGTCTGGTGGATATCTACACCACCAAGTTCCGCCAGCATGTGCTGTCGGGCAGCCATAAATTCAGCGACACGCTCAAGCTGGATTTCATGACGGGTGTCTCCAACAGCAATCTGAACGAACCGATGCGCGCGACCGTGCAGTTTGACTCGCCCAATGCCAACGGCTTCTCCTGGGACTTCCGCAACAACCGCAATGTGCCGACGCTGAACTTCGGCATCGACATCACCAATCCGGCCAGTTTCAGCTTTGGGCCGCAGGACGCGGACGGCACGGTGCATGGCCAGTTCGTCGGCCGCTATCTGGACACCACCAACAAGCTGCAAACCCACGCGGCTAATCTGAGCTGGGAGATCAATGATCATCTGACTTCGCGTTTCGGCCTGTCCAAGCGCAAGAACACCTGGACCAACTATGAGATTGGCTCGGGCGCGAACGGACTGACCCTGCCGGCTGGTACGACCATGAGCAGCATCTCGCGCCAGATCACCGGCTTTGGCAGTGGGCTGGGCGGCAGCGGCATTCCATCGTCGTGGGCAGCGGTCGATCTGGATAAATTCCTGTCCGTGTATAACATCGAGTGCCACTGCTCGGCGGTGCCGGGTTCGGAGTACAACGTCCTGGGCCAGACCAACCGCCGCGTGGAAGAAAAGATCGACGCGGTGTATGGCATGGTCGACTTCAACTACGATGCGCTGGGCATCGCCTGGCGCGGCAATGTGGGTGTACGTGGCGCGGATACTACCGCTACGTCGTCGGCGCTGATCAACGTCAACGGCGCCTTGCAGCCCAATGTCGGCATGAAGAAGTATCGTGACTGGCTACCGGCTCTGAACCTGACCGCGCAGCTGCCGAAAGACGTGTTCGTACGCTTCTCGGCGGGGAAAACCTTGTCGCGGCCGGAGTATGTGGACCTGGCGCCGTCGGCCACCGTGTCGCAGATTGCGCAGTCGGTCTCGATCGGCAATCCGCAGCTGGATCCTATCCGCGCCAAGACCTATGACCTGCAAGCGGAGTGGTACTACGCGAAGAACGCCATGGTATCGCTGGGCTACTTCCACAAGGACATCGGCTCCTTCATCCAGAGCGTCAATGAGCGCGTGCCCTATAACACCTTGGGCTTGCCGAACGATCTGCTGATCTTCAACGGCTGCTCGATCACCGGCGCCACGCCGATCTGTCCGACGCTGCCGACGACCGAGGTGGTGGTCAGCCGCAAGGTCAATACGGCTGGCGGTCCGCTGAATGGCCTGGAGTTTAATCTGCAGGCGCCATTCAGCTTCCTGCCTGCGCCGTGGAATAACTTTGGCATGCTGGCCAACGCCACCCACGTCAAGTCGAAGATCACCTACATCACGCGGGTGGATAATCCGACCACGCCAGCCAATGAGCAGCTGACGCAGGTGGCCAACTTCACCGGACTGTCGCCAAACACGCGCAATCTGACGCTGTATTATGAGGACCAGAAGTTCAGCGCGCGGGTATCTGCTGCCTATCGTTCGTCTTACATCCTGGCGGTGCTGGGTGATGTGAATGGCGCTGACTACACCATCGTCGACGCTTCGACCAACGTCGATATGAGCCTGTCGTACAACATCACGCCGCAGCTGCGCGTCAGCCTGGAAGGGCAAAACCTGCGCGACACGCCGCTGCGTTATGGCCGGGACACGCAGCGCAACGATACGCTGCTGTATGTGCACTCGGGGCGTACCTTTGTGCTGGGGCTGAACTACAAGTTCTAAGCGCAGGCTTTGTGGTGCCTCAATACGTTCCGGGCAAGCCGGGCCGTAGACTGGGCGGATGCCGCCACCCACACCATCCGCTCGTTATGATTCGCCCTGGAAAGCCGCTTTGTCGCACGCTTTCCGGGCGTTCATGAATTTCTTTTTTTCCGAACTTAGCGTTGAAATCGACTGGTCGAAACGACCACGCTCCCGCGATAAAGAGCTGGAAGGCATCAGCCTGGGCGGACGGCCTGATGGCTTGCTTGCCGATAAATTGGTCGAGGTCCGTCTGCTTGGCCGCAGCGCGCGCTGGGTGCTGATCCATATAGAGGTTCAGGCGCAACGCGACGTCAGGTTGGCGCGGCGTGTGTATGATTATAACTACCGGATCAAGAAGGAATATGCGCAGCCGGTGATCAGCTTGGCCCTGCTCGCCGATGAGGCTCCCAAGTGGCGTCCTGATGTTTATCGCAGCCTGCTGTTGGGGACGGGGACGATATTTTACTTTGCCGCTGCCAAGCTGCTGGACTATGCCAGCCGGACGAATGAGTTATTGGCGTCGCGCAATCCTTTCGCCTTGCTCACGCTAGCGCATTTGCGTACGCAGCAGGCCGGCCATGATGCCGATCGGCTCTTTGCGGCCAAGTGGGAAATTACGGAGTTACTGTACCAACGTGCTTGGAGCAGGACGCGCATAATTGAAATGTTCAAGGTAATCAATTGGATGATGGTCCTGCCAGCGGCTTGTCAACAACGCTATTGGCAGGCGGTCCTCAAGCTTGAGAAGGAGAAGAAAATGCAATGGATTAGCCCATTGGAGCAGTCTTTCATGGATAAGGGGCGGGAGGAAGGCATGAAAGAAGGCGTGGTGTCGGTTCTGGAGCGGCAGCTAACACGGCGCTTCGGCCCGCTGTCTAAAACAACGCGCGCCAGGCTGGCGAGAGCCAGCGTGGCGCAGCTGGAGGCATGGAGCGATGCGCTGCCCGAGTCGCAGTCCTTGAAAGAGTTCTTCAGCGCTTGAGCCACGCCTCCGGCACTGGCACAATGCAGATATTCATCGTGCGGCCATCTTCCGACAGCATGGCGGACTGGATCTGGATACGCGTGCCATCCGCGTTGAAGGTGGGATGTGGATGATCCGCCGCTGTGGTGCGGTGGCCGGTGGTCAGCATCATCATTTCACGCGTACGGCGATCGATCAGGTAGACCGAGCGGCTGAAATCGTCACCCACAGCCCAACGCCCATCCGACGAGCCATGTACATGCCACAAGCCGCTTCCCGCCGGCGTCTGCCCGGCGATGGTCATCTCGCGCGTGCGCAGATTGACGATGGCCAGCCCGGTAGGCTTTTCGCGCGTGCCGGTCTTGCCCCAGCCATCGTCCTGGCCAGGATTGGCGCCATCGACGCTGGTGCCGGGCGCGCCGGCCACGCCTGGCGCCGGACGGTGGCCCATGATCGCCATCGCCACCTCATCCTTGCTGATCACCGCCTCGTGCGTCACCCATTCATACGGCGCCTCCGGGTATAGCGGCCGCAAGCCGCTGCCATCGGCCATCACGGTCCAGGTGCGCTGCGGCGACTTGCCGCCAGTCTCCCAGCAAAACACGATCTCGCCCGGATTGAACAGATTGGCCTGAATATGCCCGATCTGGAACGGCACCGACACCACATGGCGGAACTCGCCAGTACGCAGGTTCATGCGGGCGATGCCGTTCGGCCCCGCGCCCATCTTGCGCGGACCGAAAGCCGGCTCGATGGTGGTCCCTGGCGCCAGATGGCGCGCCGCCTCGCCGGGGCCAACGCGGAAATACACCCATTCCTCATCCGCATCCAGCGCCATATCGCCACCGGCTTCCAGCTCGGCTGGCGTGGTGCCCGCCACGCGCTGATACGTAGCGGCGGATTTCAGCGTGCCGGCGGCGCTGTCGGCAAACACGCGCGCCAGGTCTACCTCGACGATCTGCAACTGCCTGGCGCCGGCCACTGGCCGCATGAAGTACAGCTTCATCGACTTGCGCGCCAGGTTCAGCATGCCGGTATAGCCGCCTTCGCTGACCTGCACGATATCGCCGCTCTGCTCGTTGACGGCAACTGCTTCCTTGCCGGCGATGTTGGAGCGGAACACCAGCCATTGACCGTCTGAGGTCCATTGCGGATGGGTGGGATAGATTTTGGAATCGCCATGCGGCTTGCTGGTCAGGAAGGTCAGCATGGTGCCGGTGACCGGGTCTTTGACCAGCTTGCGTTCAGAAGGAAAGCGCTTGCCGATTTCGGCCTGCGCGGTAGCACATACCAGCAGGGCTGCGCACAGCAAAGCGTAGCGGGGGAATTTTATTTTCATGGGCCTGTCTGAAGGATGATATCGCGAGCGACAGATATATCATCCTTCAGCAAGCCAGCTCAAGAGGGTTTCCAGTCACAAACGTGAGTGATTGCTGCTCAGTGTGCCGCTGCGTTGAGCGGCTTGACCGGCGCGTCGATCACCACCTTGCTGCGCACCTTGTGCGCATCTTCAAACTCCAGCGTCAGCGGTACTTTGTCGCCATCCTTCAGCGGCTGTTTCAGGCCCATCAGCATCAGGTGGTAGCCGCCCGGAGCCAGCTTGACAGCCTGGCCGGCGGGCAGATCCAGCGACTGCATCTGGCGCATGCGCATCATGTCGTTATCCATTTTCATCTCATGGACTTCGACCGCGCCAGCGGCCGGCGAACTGGCGCCGACCAGCTTGCTTGCCTGGACCGAGGTCAGCGTCATGAAGGCGCCGGTCGCTTTTTGTGCGGCCACGGTGGCGCGCACCCACTGTTCGCCGACGGTCACCTGGGCCAGGGCGGGCAGGGCTGCCATCAGCAGCAGGGAGAGCAGTTTTTTCATTGGAAGAGTCCTTTCAGGAAGCTAGTTTCTTTTTTGGGATGCATCAGCAGGCGCAGGTCGGCTGCGCACTCCTGGGCGGTTTGCGCGTGTTTCATCGCCAGGCGGATTTTGCCGCTTGCGTCAAACACGTAGGTGAGGGCGGTATGGTCCATGGTGTAGGAACTGCCGCTCGGCACCTTGCGGTAAAAGATCTTGAAGTCCTTGGCGGCCTTGGCGGTCTGCTCCAGGTTGCCGCGCACGGCGACGAAACTGGGATCGAAGGCGCGCATGTATTCGGCCAGCAGCGGCGCGGTGTCGCGTTCCGGATCAACGGTGACGAACACCACTTGCAGCTGGTTGCCGTCGGCGCCCAGCAGGCGCTTGATTTCCACGGCGCGCGACAAGGCAGTCGGGCACACGTCCGGGCACTGGGTGAAGCCAAAGAACAGCATCACCACCTTGCCCTTGAAGTCGCGCAGCGAGGCTGGCTTGCCGTCGCCATAAAAGAGTTGATAATCGGGGCCGATATTGGCGCCGGTGATGTCGATGGCGGTAAATCCGGCGGCATGCGCCGTGCCGGCTACCAGCGGCAGAGCGGCCAACGACGAAATAAAAGTACGGCGTTGCATAATCTATCCTGTAAAGCGGATGGTACGGATGCACGGCCGCGCGCGAGCGGCGCAGCGGTGCGGCTGTAGGAGATCAGGCAAGCGCCGGCGGGCCGCGCGGCTGGGCTTCCGACCAGCGGATGTGGCGCCACTGCGTCGCGGGGCGTGCAGCCGGATAAACGTCATGACCTGCCAGCACCGTCAGCAGTCCTGCCGCGACAGGCGGTGGCGCGTCGCCACCAGCGTGCGCCGCGCATAGCATGCAATGCTTGAGCGCATGGCCGGCGTGGCCGTTCGGCATGTGTTTGCCGCTGCCGGCGATGCCGGCGGTGCTGAGCGGCGTGGCGCTGCAAATTTCCAGCGCCAGCGCATCGTCGCCACGCACGGTAGCCGCCTGGCTTAGCGCCGGCGCGAACAGATTCAGCAGGATCGTCATCGAGACGATCAGGCTGAGCATGTTGGTCAAGCGGCGCCGGTGCTGGAAAAGAATAGGCATGCGGCAATTATAAAATAAAAAAGCCGCCTCCGTTTCCGGGGCGGCTTGATGAGCGCAATCCAGCTTATTTCAGTGCCAGGTAATGCGGCTTGCTGGCGGACGCAACATTGCTGCCCAGCTTGAAGATCTTGACCACTTCTTCCAGCTCGTGCGCCTGATCCTGCAGCGCTTGTGCTGCTGCGGCGGCTTCTTCCACCAGGGCGGCATTCTGCTGGGTCACCTGATCCATCTGGGTGACGGCTTCGTGTACCTGGGCGATGCCTACGCGCTGCTCTTCGCTGGCGTTGCTGATCTCGGACATGATATCGGTCACGCGGCGCACGCTGTCCACCACTTCCTTCATGGTGCTGCCGGCCTGTTCCACCTGTTTGCTGCCGGTTTCGACCTTGCTGACGGAGTCGTCGATCAGTTCCTTGATTTCCTTGGCGGCGGTGGCCGAGCGTTGCGCCAGGTTGCGTACTTCCGAGGCGACCACGGCGAAGCCACGGCCTTGTTCGCCGGCGCGGGCGGCTTCCACTGCCGCGTTCAGCGCCAGGATGTTGGTCTGGAAGGCGATGCCGTCGATGACCGAGATGATGTCGGCGATCTTGCGCGACGAATCGGTGATCGAACCCATGGTCTCAACCACTTGCGCCACCACTTCGCCACCTTTGGCGGCGATGCCGGAAGCGGCCAGCGCCATCTGGTTGGCTTGCGACGCGTTCTCGGCGTTCTGGGTCACGGCGCTGCTCAGCTCTTCCATCGAGGCGGCGGTTTCTTCCAGGCTGGACGCCTGTTCTTCGGTGCGTTGCGACAGGTTCAGATTGCCTTGGGCGATCTCAGTGGAGGCGGTGGTGATTTGCTCGGCGCCGCTGCGCACTTGGCCAACCACGCCGGACAGGCTGTGGCTGATATTGTTCAGCGAACGCAGCACCAGGCCGATCTCGTCCTTGTTGTCGATTTCCAGCTGCACATCGAGGTCGCCGGCAGCGATGCGCTCGGCGGCTTCTTCGGCGCGCGCCAGCGGACGCGACACGACCGAGCGCACCAGCAGGAACAGCGCCACGGCAAACACCGCCAGCGCGATCAGGCCCAGCAAAGCGTAGCGGTTGCGCAGCTGGCCGGCTTCGCGGGTGATTTCTTCGGTGTAGGTGCCGCCCACGATCAGCCAGTTCCATGGCTTGAAGGTATGGTATTCGACCAGTTTCTCGCGTGGCGCAGCGCCGTCTTTCTCAACCCAGTCGTAAGTCATGCCGCCGGATTTAGTTTCCAGCATTTCCTTGATGAAGGAACGGCCATCGCTGCTCTTCAGGTCCAGCAGGTTTTCGCCTTCCTTGCTTGGGTGGACCAGGGCGTTGCCCAGGGTCTTGCCTTCAGCCGCGTTAATCACATAGATATAGCCGGTTTCGCCGATCTTGATGGCCTTGATTTTTTCTTTCAGCACTGCCATGTTGTTGGCGATGTCGAGGCCGATGAACAGCACGCCGATGGTCTTGCCATTGCTGTCCTTGACCGGGTCATACTGGGTGATGAAGGGCTTGCCGAACAGATTCGCCAGGCCGATGTAAGTATTGCCCGAACGCAGCACCTGATAGCTCGGGTGGCTGCGGTCCAGCTGGGTGCCGACCGCGCGGTCGCCGTTTTCTTTGCGCACCGTGGTGCTGACACGGACGAAGTCCTCGCCGGTGGCGGCGAAGATGGTGACGATCACGCCGGTGTCATTGGTGAACTTGTCCGGAATGGTGAAATCGAGGTTCAGGGTCTTGCCGGCGTACTTCAGCGACGGCGTCGGCTTGCCGCCGATATCGACTGTGGTGGCCGGGTCCAGCGTGAACTGGCCGCCCTTGAATTCGGCGGCGAACAGGCGGGCGAAAGCCGACGCCTCATTCATCATGGCCGAATTGAACACTTCAACGGTGTTGCTGATGCCGCTGAGGTTGTAGGCCACGTTGGCGCGCGCGCGCTCTTTCAACATGGCTGCGGTACTCAGATTAATCAGGGTCAGCATGATGGCCAGAATCACGCTGATCAGGCCAAACGTAAAAACGGTAATCTTAGTACCGACACCCCAGTTGCGGGGATTCATCATTATTGTTTTCATTGATATCTTTAGAAAAAGATGCTGCGGTTTGAGGTCGCTCGGAGTCGAGCTGCTCCGGGGGCGGGGGAGCAATGCGTAGGGCGAAGGCACTGCCGTCAGTGCTGCCAAGGCTGGGCCGTCAACGTGAAACTAAGACTAGAATGATAGCATATTTTTTCTGGTTGGCAATTAAACTGAAGAGCTTTTCAAATAATTTCTATTTATAAAACAATGACTTGTGTAGAAAATTGCACAGTGGTAAGTGTTTTTACTTAGTAAATTCGTGTTAAGAGTGTTTCGTTTCAGCCATCTTTAAGCTTGGACAGTGACACTGTGAAATACCTTCCCCGTAGCGGCGTGCCTATCCTGTAGAATGGAATCGCACCGTTTATGTAACAAATCGATTAATAATATGTTTCGGAGTAAGCCGATGAAGAAGCAAATGCTGTTGGTGGCCGTGATGGCGGCTCTGTCAGTTCAGGCCGGCGCCGCCGCGCCAGAGAAAGCGGCGGACACCCCCCTCAAGCCCCTGGCGGGCCAAACCACGGCGGCGCGCTTCGCCTCCGTGGTCCTGAGCAAAGGCCACTACAAGCCGCTGCCGCTGGACGACGCGATGTCGGAAAAAATCTTCGACCGCTATTTCAAGTCGCTGGACGCGGAGAAAATGTTCTTCACCCAGGCGGATATTGATCAGTATTCCATCGTGCGCACCCGCCTGGACGACGCGATCAATAACGAAAACCTCAGCGTGCCGTTTGCCATCTTCAATCTGTACCAGCAGCGTTTCAACGAACGCATCGCCTATGCGCGCGAACTGGTCAAGCAGGGCAAGTTTGAATTCACGTCAGACGAAACTTATCAGTACGACCGCGAGAAGGCCGACTGGACCAAGAGCGACGCCGAGGTCAAAGACCTGTGGCGCAAGCGTGTCAAGAACGAGTGGCTGCGCCTGAAACTGGCCGGCAAGGACGATAAAGCTATCCGCGAAACGCTGGACAAGCGCTATGAAGGCTATCTGAGCCCGTCGCGCAAGCTGACCAGCGAAGACGTGTTCCAGATCTTTATGAACGCGTATGCCATGTCGATCGAGCCGCACACCAACTACCTGGGCCCGCGCGCCGCCGATAACTTCGATATCGCCATGCGCCTGTCGCTGGAAGGCATCGGCTGCGTGCTGCAATCGCGCGACGACTACACCGTGGTGCGCGAAGTGGTGACCGGCAGCCCGGCCGGCCTGTCCGGCAAGATCAAGGTCGGCGACAAGATCGTCGGCGTGGCCAAGGACGAGAAGTCGCCGATGACCGAAGTCATGGGCTGGCGCCTGGACGATGTGGTGGCGCTGATCCGTGGCCCGAAAGACTCGACCGTCAAGCTGGAGATCATTCCGGCCGACGCCGGTCCGGACGGCAAGCACAGCTTCGTCACGCTGGTGCGCCAGAAGATCAGCATGGAAGAACAGTCGGCCAAGAAATCCATCTATGAAGTCAAGGATGGCAACGCCAAGCGCCGCGTCGGCGTGATTTCGCTGCCGACCTTCTATATGGACTTCGAGGCGCGCCGCAAGGGCGACAAGGACTTCAAGAGCGCCACCCGCGACATCTCGCGCCTGCTGACCGAGCTGAAGAAGGACAAGGTCGACAACGTGCTGATCGACCTGCGCAACAACGGCGGCGGTTCGCTGAGCGAGGCGGTGGAGCTGACTGGCCTGTTTATCGACAAAGGCCCGGTGGTGATGCAGCGTACCGGCGACAACAAGGTCGAGGTGGAAGCCGATACCAATCCCGGCATGGCCTGGGATGGCCCGATGGGCGTGCTGATCAACCGTGGCTCGGCCTCGGCATCGGAAATTTTTGCGGCAGCGATCCAGGATTACGGCCGTGGCGTGGTGATCGGCGAGCCGAGCTTCGGCAAGGGCACGGTGCAGACGCTGTTTGACCTGAACCGTTTCGCACCGGGCGATAAAACCCGTTATGGCGAGCTGAAGTACACGGTGGCGCAATTCTTCCGCATCAACGGCGGCACCACCCAGCTGCGCGGCGTGACGCCGGACATCAAGCTGCCGACCATGGGCGACTCCGACCAGTATGGCGAATCGAGCTACGAAAACGCCTTGCCGTGGACCCAGATCAAACCAGCGATCTATATTCCGGCCGGCGAGATCAAGGAAATCGTGCCGCTGCTGGATAAAAAGCACGAAGCGCGCGTGGCCAAGGACAAGGACTTCCAGTACCTGGCCGAAGACATCGCGCTGGTGAAAAAGCAGCGCAAGGAGAATTCCGTCTCGCTCAACGAAGTGGTGCGCCGCAAGGAGCGTGACCAGCAGGAAGCGCGCGCCAAGCTGCGCGAAGCGCGTCTGCTGTCGCCAACCCCCGGCGCGGATGATCCTATCCTGGTGCCTGATCCTAAGGAAGCGCTGAACAAGGCGATTTCGGCCTCGGCCAAGACCGCCAACAGCAAAACGCCGCCGAAAGTGGCTGGTGTCAAAGGCGCACTGCGCAGCGACGACGGCCTGCAAGGCTCCGAGCGTTCGCTGGCTGCCGAGCTGGAAGCCGAGAAGCAGGCCAAGGCCGCCAAGGACGTGCTGCTGAACGAAGCGGTGCACATCATGGCGGATGAGGTTGGCCTGCTGAAGACCGACACCCGCATGGCGTCGCGCGTGCTGCCTTATGCTGCCGACAGCAAGTGAGTTCTGATCAGCAAACCTCTGATATATGTTTGGTGAATCTCTACTATTGCTAAGATAAATTGGATTTATATGCGGCGACGCAGCATACTTCACTTGTCTCCTCTATCTCCTCCAAGGAAATAGACTTCAGCCCACTCCCTGAGTGGGCTTTTTTTTGCCTGAACGCGGCTGACATCGGTTAGACTTTCCATTAGTCAACGTTTAGGTATCGGCAAGTGTCTCCAACTCAATTCAAACTCATCCTGGCCGCGTTGGCGCTGGGCGGTGCGGCTGTCGGTGGTGGCGTCGCTTATTTGCTGGTGCAGCCATCGGCCCAACACGCGGACGAGGCCAAGGCGGTGGCACCACGTGGCACGCCGGTCAAATGGCATGCACGCGTGACCACCATGGCCGGCGATGGCTTGCCGGGCGCCAGCAACGGCAATCCCAAGCGCACGCGCTTTGCCGATCCGTTCGGCGTGGTGCTGGACCAGCAGGGCAATCTGTATGTGTCCGACGGCGGCGACAACAACATCATCCGCAAGATCGATATGAACGGCATCAGCAGCACGCTGGCTGGCGGCACCGAAGGCTATGCCGAGGGCGCCGGTACGGCTGCCGCGTTCAACACCCCATCCGGCATGGCGGTCGATGCCGCCGGCAATCTATATGTGGCCGACACCGGCAACAACGCCATCCGCAAAGTGACGCCGCAGGGTGTCGTGTCCACACTGGCTGGTGACGGCCTGGCTGGCGACAAGGATGGCAAGGGCGCCGCCGCCCAGTTCAATGGCCCGGTCGGCGTGGCGGTGGACGGGGCTGGCGTGGTCTACGTGGCCGATACCTATAACGACCGCATCCGCCGCATCGCGCCGGACGGCACGGTGACCACCATCGCTGGCGGCAAGCGCGCAGGCATGGCGGACGGCGCCGCCGCGCAGGCCTTGTTCGATACGCCATCCGGCATCGCGGTCAGCGCCGGCGGCGAACTGTTCGTCGCCGACACGGCCAATCACGCCATCCGCAAGCTGGGCAAGGACGGCAACGTCAGCACCATTGCCGTCGCCAGGGACGACGACCGCGATTCGCTGCTGCGCTCGCCGGTTGGCATCGCGCTGACTGGCGACGGTTTCATCTACATCGCCAGCACCTCGCATGGCCGCGTGGCGCAGATCACGCCGCAGGGCGAGGTCGGCGCGCTGCAGGATGTCGATCATCCGGCGCAAGCGGGCGTTGGCGCGGACGGCGGGGTGCGGCTGTATTCGCCGCGCTCCATCGCTGTGTACAAGGATGGTTCGCTGTTCGTCACCGACGCCGCCACCTTCCGCCTGCACCATATCGCGCAGGTCGCCGCCGATGTTGAACCGGTGGCTGACGAGCCGCAACCCGGTCCACCGTCGCATAGCGCTACCATGCAGTGGCCGGTCAAGCCGCAGGACAAAGCGCATGAGGTAGTCGGCCTGATGGGCGAGGTGCGCGGTGATTTCAAAGGCGAAAGCCGCGATCACTTTCATTCAGGACTGGATGTGCAGGCGCCGATGGGCGCGCCGGTCCTGACCATCGCTGCTGGCAAGATCAGCGATCCGCGCGCCAGCTGGGGCTATGGCGAATTGTCGGAAGGGCTGGCGCTGGGCGGCATGAACTACATCCACATGCGCGTGGGCCGCGACGCGCGCGACAAGCTGTTCAACGATCCGCGCTTCCTGCTGTCGCGCGGCGAGAAGGGCGCGGCCGAAGCGGTGCGGGTCAAGCGTGGCACCCGCTTTGTCACCGGCGAGACGCTGGGCACGGTCAACCGCATGGCCCATGTGCATCTGGAATACAAGCCGAACGGCCCCGCGCTGAATCCGCTGAAACTGCCTTTCATCGATCTGGAAGATACCATTGCGCCGCTGATCCACAGCATCAGCGTGGTGGACGCCAGCGGCAAGCCGATCACCGAAAAACGCGATGGCCGGCTGTTCATTCCGCGCAGCCTGGGGCAGGTGCAGATCGTCGTTGACGCCAGTGACCAGATCAACGGCAACCAGCAGCGGCGCCGTCTCGGTTTGTACAAATTGGGCTATCAGTTGCTGAACAAGGATGGTGAGATGATTCCGGGCATGGGCGAGCCGCTGATCACGCAGCAATACGACCGTCTGCCGCGCAACCGCGACGCTGTCAAGCTGGCGTACGCGGCCAATAGCGGGATTACCGTGCATGGCGCCAGCGAGACGCGCTTTGCCTATGCGATCAACAACAAGCTGATCAACGGCAAGCTGACGCCGGGCGGGTGGAAGGTGGGAGAGTTGGGGCCGGGGCAGTACATCCTCCGCATCACGGCGGAGGATTTTGCCGGCAATGCCGCCCATCGTGGCCGCGAACTGGCGATCACGATCGACTAGCGGACAGCGATCAGGCGGCTGCCATCACGCCAGACAGCAGGAACGGCACCATGGTGCCGGTGGTTTCCAGCTGCTTCAGCAGTTCGCTGCGGTCGGAGGCGATTTCCGCTTTCGATGGCAGGCTAGGTTCTTCTGGCACATCTTCCGGCGACAGGGTAATGCCCAGGCCGGCCAGCGCGCTGACTGGATCGTTCAGCAGCTGCGCGCGGAATTTGTCATCGCTTGCCAGTTTGTCGAGGATGGAGCTGAGTTCGTTGACAGTATGCATGATTTAGCCCTTATAAAGAAGGAGTCAGGAGCGCGCACGGCCGTGACGCTCAGGTCCATGCTACGTCAAACTTTTCAAGTTGCCAAGACGTGCGCTAGACTCGTGTTTACTTACCGATTAGCCAAGAGGAAACCGCCATGAAGCTACGCCGCTGCGCTGTCTTGTATATCGAACCTCGCGAAGAACTCGCTATCGATTGGAAAGTTGTACTGGCCGGCGGCAGCGCTTTGGCTGCCACCACGCACTGGGTGGCGCTGGCGCCGCACCTGGACCTGGAATTGCGCATCGACGCTGACCAGCTTGCTGCGCTCGGCGCGCTGAGCCAGACGGTATGGGTCGAACGCACGGTGGCCGAACAGCGCTACGGCGAGCGCTGCGTTGCCGGTTTGCTGGAGCAGGGCCTGCTGATTGGCGACACACCACAGTACGCTGCGCAGCGCGAGCGCGACGATACGTTGCGCGCCACGCACTGGCGGCCGCTTTCTGCGCTGGCGCACACTTATGGCCGCTGGCGCGGCGTCACCGGCGAAACCGGTATGGAGGCGCCGAGCTTCCAGGAATTGCTGGAGCGCTATGGCGAACCGCCGCCGCCGACGCTGGACATCGGCACGGGCGAGGCGCTCAAGCTGCCGCCCGCCGCCGCCGGCCGCATGGATGAGCAATTGCTGCAGCGCTACACCGGCCGCAATTTCGATTTGCAGGCCAGCGTGCCGCTCGAAGTGGCGGCGCGGCTGTTGCAGCGCACTTTCGCGGCGCAGGAAGTGCGCAAGGTCGGGCCGCATTCGTCGGTGCTGAAGAAGACCAGCCCGTCCGGCGGCGGTCTGCATCCGATCGAGGCGTTCGTCCTGGCGCAGCGGGTCGATGGCGTGGCGCCGGGGCTGTATCACTATCATCCGATCAGCCACGAACTGCGGCCGCTGCAGACGCTGGACAGCGAGGCTGCGGCAGCGCTGGCGCGTTACATGCTGGCCGATCAGCACTGGCTGTCGACGGCGCCGTTGCAGGTGGTGCTGGTGGCGCGCATGGAGCGCAGCTTCTGGAAGTATCGCAATCACCAGAAGGCGTATCGGGCGCTGGCGCTGGACGCCGGGCACTTGTCGCAGACGTTCTATCTGCTGGCCACCGAGGCTGGCTATCCGGCCTTCATCACGGCGGCCATCAATGATGCGGATATCGAGAAGACGCTGGGCCTCGATCATTTGCGCCATGCAGTGGTGGCGATGTGCGGCTGCGGCCCGGCTGCCCAGGGCGAGCGCACGATGGTGGAGCTGCGTTACGGCGAGACGGACGCGATCTGAGCTTGCAGGCCGTCCAGCACCGTCTCCAGCGCTGCGCCGTAGGCGGCCAGCGCGTGGTCGAGGTTGCCGACGGGTGCTGAGCTCAGCAGCTGTTCCAGTTCGGTGGCGGCGCGGTGCAGCTCCGGCATCGACAGATTGCCGGCGGCGCCGCGCACCTTGTGCACCAGCAGCGCGGCCTGCTCATAGGCAGCATGGTCGATAGCGGCGGCCAGTAGCGCCGCACTGCTGTCAAAATCGGTGACAAAGCGGTTCAGCAGCATGTTCAGCAGCTTGCTGTTGCCGCCCAGGCGGTCCAGTGCGGCTTGCATATCGATGCCGGGCAGGGCCGGTGTATCGTTCGCCGCTGTGCTGGCCGACGGCGCTGCGGCCGGTGCAGGCGCTGGCTGGGCGGGCGTGCGGCGCATTTGGCCGGCCAGTACTGCGAACAGCCGTTCGGGATCGATCGGCTTGGTGACGTAGTCGTTCATCCCCATGCCGAGACTGCTTTCACGGAAACCTGCGACCGCGTGCGCTGTCATGGCAATCAGCGGCAGTTGAGCGTGGCGCGCGCCGGCGCGGATGCGGGCGGTGGCCTCATAGCCGTCCATGCCCGGCATCTGGATATCCATCAGCACCGCGTCGTAGCTGGTCTGATCGACCATCTGCAAGGCTTCGGCGCCGCTGCCCGCCAGTTCAACCTGCACACCCGCCCGCAGCAGCACCTCGCGCGCCACCTGCTGGTTGATCACATTGTCATCCACCACCAGCACGCGCGCGCCTGCGATGCGCTGCGCTGCGTCCGACAAAGCGGATGACGACGCCGCAGCCGGATCGGACGGCGACGCCAGGCCCAGGCCCACCAGCACCGCATCCAGCAACGGCGCCGGACTGACCGGCTTGACCAGGCTGGCGACCACGCCGGCATGTTGCGTCGCATGGCTGGCCACCTCGCGCCCGAAGTCGCTCAGCATCAGCACTTGCGGTGCCAAGGTGGCGAGCGGCGGCAGCTCGCCATCGATCAACACCAGGTCGGCATGCTGATCGGCCAGATAGACCGATGCCGCGCCGCTGTCGGCGACCGCGTGCGCGCTGAAGCCGTCGCTGCGCAGCTGGCGGGTCAGCATATCGCGCATCATCGCGCTGTCGTCGACGATCAGGATGTGCTTGCCGGCGGCACCGGCAGGCAGACCGCGCGGCGCCGCTTGCGGACCTGTCTGCCGCCGCAGTGCCAGTTCAAAATAGAAGCGGCTGCCTTCGCCTGGCGTGCTGTCGATGCCGATCTCGCCGCCCATGGCTTGCACCAGCTGCTGCGAAATCGCCAGCCCAAGCCCGGTGCCGCCATACAGCCTGGTGGTGCTGGCGTCTGCCTGCGAGAACGCGCGGAACAGCCGCGCTTGCTGTTCTTCGCTGATGCCGACGCCGCTGTCTTCGACGCTGAAGCGCAAGCGCACCGGCTGTCCGTCGGCGAGCGGCGCGGCCAGTTCGACCCGCAAGCCGATATGGCCGTCGGCGGTAAATTTCAGCGCATTGCCGACCAGGTTGACCAGCACCTGATTCAGCCGCAGCGGATCTCCGACCAGTTGCAGCGGCACGTCCGGCGTCGCCCAGGCCAGCAGCTCCAGTCCTTTTTCGGCCGCCCGCCAGGAGAACAGGTCGGCGATCTGCGCCAGCGTCTCATTCAGGTCGAACGGCACTTCCTCCAGCTCCAGCTTGCCGGATTCGATCTTGGCGAAGTCCAGCACATCGTCAATGATGCTGAGCAGATTGTTGCCGGCGCGGCCGATCTTGGTGAAGTAGTCGCGTGGCTTGGCTGGCAGATCCAGGTGCGTGCCCAAGCCGGCAAAACCGAGAATAGCATTCATCGGCGTGCGGATCTCGTGGCTGATATTGGCCAGGAATTCGCTCTTGGCGCGGGTCGACGCTTCGGCGTCGGCGCGCGCCTGCTGGATGGCGCGGATCGCACTGGCTTTCTGGAAGGCTGACACAAACGGCTCCTTCAGCGCCTTGAACATATCCAGGTCCTTGCGCGCGAACGGCGTATTCTGCTTGAACACCAGATAGCCCTGCACCTGCTGCTCGACGCGGATGCGCACCGCCAGCATGGTACTCTGCTTGAGGAACATGTCCGGCGCGATGACGTTGGCGGCGTCAACAAACTGGCTGTGCGCGGCGGCCGGGAGCATGCCGGTGGTGGCCGACGGCAGCGCGTCGTAGCCCCAGGCGGCACGGATCGTCAGCGTGCTGCCCGGCGATTCCAGGATGAGTGCGTAGGCCACGCCCACTTCACCAATGGTCGACGATTCACGCAAAATGGTATGCAGCAGGGCGTCGAAATCCAGTTCATCGTTGATCGACTTGACGATGGCGTGCACCCGCTCCAGGTGCAGCGTGCGCGAATACACTTGCTGCTGCAGGTTGTGCACGCGCCAGCGGTACACTGCCCAGGCGCTGGCCAGCACCGCCAGCAGCGCGCCCAGACGCGCCCACCAGGTCTGATACCAGGCCGGCAGGAAGCGCAGTTCCATGCTCAGTTCGTGGGGACTCCAGACGCCGTCGCGATTGCTGCCGCGCATGAATAGCCGATAGCTGCCGGGCGGCACGTTGGCGTAGGTGGCGGCGCGGTGACTGGCGTCGGCCTCGACCCAATCCTTGTCGTAGCCTTCGAGGCGGAAGGCGTAGCGGTTGCGCAGGCTGGCCGAGAAGTCCAGCGCGGCGATTTCGACTTCCACCTTGCGCGTGCCGGGAGGAATGTCCAGCGCCTTGCTGCCCGGCGTCAGCAGCATGGCGGGCGGCACCAGGTCGCGGTCCAGCCGCACCGAACTGACCACCAGTGGCGGCTGATAGCGCCACGGTTGCGGCAGCACCGGCTGTACCACCACATAGCCGCCCGAGGTGCCAAACACGATTTCGTCGCGCGCCGTCTGGCCGACCGCGCCGACAAAATACGGCTGGAACACCAGGCCGGCAGCGCGATCCAGCTTGTGCACTTCCAGCGTGGCGGCGTCAATCATGGCGATGCCGTCCGAGGTCGAGGCCCAGATGCGGCCGGACTGGTCGGCGTGCAGCGCGGCGATATTATTGCTGGGCAGGCCGCCGGCCGCGCCCAGTTTGCGGAAGTAGGGCGTGCCATCGCTGCGCCGGCCTTCCATGATGCCGATACCGTCGCTATTCGTGCCCAGCCAAAGGCGCTGGCGCGCATCGAAGGCGAAGCCGGTGATCATGCTGTGCGGCAGCGAGCCGTCGCGTTTGGCGTTGGGCAGGATTTGTTCCGCCAGGCCGGTGGCCGGATCGAAACGGTTCAGGCCATTGCGGGTGCCCAGCCATAAGGCGCCGTCCGGGCCAACCTTCATGACGGTGACGCGGCTGTCACTGAGGCCGCCTTTATCAGGCGCGCCCTGGCCGTAAATGCGGGCGTTGCCGGTACGGATGTCGTAACGCATCAGTCCGGACGGCACGGCCACCCACAGTATGTCACCCAGCCGCACCAGGCTGGCAATGCGCGGATACGGCTCGCCGACCGGCAGCGGCACGCGGCGCACGCGGCTGCCTTGGCCGCTGGTGCGATACAGGCCCAGCGCGGTGCCGATCCAGGCTTCGTCGGGTTCGGCTTCGGTCATGCTGAGGATGAGCCGGTTCGGCAGCGCGCTGTCGGGTTTGCTGGCGTCGGGGCGCAGGCCGGCGCTGCGCGTGCCGTCGGCCGAGATCAGGTCGATGCCCTGGTCGCCCAGCCCCACCCACAGCCGGCCGCTGCGGTCGGTCATGAAGGCGAGGGCGGAGATTTCAGAGAGGCCGGCGCCGTCCAGCACGGTGTCGACGGTGCGGTTGGCGGGGTTGTGAATGTCGACGCCACGTTCATTGGCCACCCACACCAGGCCGCTGCGGTCGCGCCACACGGCGGCGGTGCGGTCATGGCCGAGGCTGATGGCCATGGCGGCGCGGTGCACAATGCGGCGGCTGTGGCCGGCGGTGTCGAATTCGATCACGCCGCCGCCGTAGGTCGCGGCCCACCAGATTCCGGGAATGGTTTCGGCGATCGACAGCACCATGGCGCCGTCGGCGTCCTTGACCTGGTCCAGCGCCAGGATGCGCGCGCTGTCGCCGGCGCGCGCCACGCCGATGCCGCTTCTCAGCGTGCCGAACACCACTTCGCCGATGCTATTGCTGCCCAGCGACAGCACCGCGTCTGCGGCGCTGTTGGCGAAGGGCAGGTCTTCGACCAGGCCGCTGGCGGCATCGCGCCGTGCCAGGCCGGCATTCGAGCCTATCCACAAGTGGCCGCCACGGTCGACCAGCAGCGCGCGGATCTGGTTGCTGCGCGCGCCGCCGGCAGCATCGGCCGCACGGGGATAATGGTGGATGACGCCGCCTTTCGCCAGATCGATATAGTCCAGCCCGGCCGCAGTGCCAACCCAGATATTGCCGCGCGCATCGCTGGCCAGTGACGACACTGCCGGGCTGCTCAGTCCTTTGGGGCCGGCGGGATAGCGCACAAAGCTTTCGCTGTGCTTGTCGTACATGGCGACCCCGTCGGTGGTGGTGCCCAGCCACAACCGGCCCTGGCGGTCGACGTGCAATACCTGAACGAAGTCGCCGGGCAGCGAGAGCGGGTCTGCTGCGTTGTAGAAGAAGTTGCGCATCCGATAGCCGTCCCAGCGGCCCAGACCGGCCTGGGTGGCCAGCCAGATGAAGCCATCGCCATCCTGGGCGATACTCATGGTGATCGGGCTGGGAAAGCCGCGCTCGGCCGGCACCAGATGCTCGAACATGGTGGGCGCCAGCTTTTGCCACGGTGTAGGCGCCGCGCCTGCCGGCGTGATCATTGCCAGCGCCAGCGTGGTCGCGCAAGCTAGGTAAGAAAGAAAATCTCGCACAAGTGGCCATCTAAAAGTCCCAGTGCCTGATAGCAATGGGCATCGTGTCACCAGCATACGTAATTGTTGGTCTATTGTCTAATCATTGCCGCACAGAGTAAATCCGTTGACAAAAAACATTGATCTGAATGTATTTTTGGACGTAATTGGAAGGAACTTGAACGACAGCTCGAACAGTCTGTCGATTGCGAACGTGCCGTTTGAGCCGAACACGCCTGCGCCACGCCGGCGCAGGTCTTCATCATGCAATAAGCCAGGTCAGGGCGCGACGCTAGCTTTCAGCGGATGGGCTGCGCGGGCGGCGACGAGTTTAACCTTTTCCTGCCATTCGGCAGAGGTCTTGACGTGGCCTGCGCGGTCCCATGCGGCGCCGATGTAGTAGCGCAGCGGCTTGCCGGATTCAACTGGCGCGAGTATCAGCTCATTCAGCGGATCTTCGGTAATGCCGCTGGCGCCAGGCAGCACAATGGCGGTGCCGAAAGCGCCGTTGGTGTTTTGCGTTACCCATTGGGTCAGCATCACACCATCGCGGCCGACGGCGATTTTCTCATCCTGCTTTTTGTCGGCCGGCTTTTTGTTCAGACCGACCGCCACAGTCAGCTGCTGCGGGCCGCTGAAGGTAAAGGTGCTGTCCATGGTGTCGAAGTCCTGGCCTGCATCGACCGTGAAGCGCTTGACCTCGCTGACCTTGGCGCCAGCCGCGTCCCAGCTGTCGTAAGTCAGCTCAAACACGCTGCGTATCGGACCGTTGGCCAGCACTTTCCACGAAGCGTAATTGCGGCCGACGTACAACTGCTTGCCATCCCACACACCAGTGCCGCCAGCGCCGCGCGATTTGCCGACGTTATACATATCCATGCCCTCACCTTCGTCGTGGTGATAATGGTCATGCCCCTTGTTATACCAGCGGTCAACCACTGGATACGCCACGCGCTTGAACCAGATATCCAGGCCGCTGGTGACCAGCACTTCCTTGCCGATACCCGCCGTGTCCGGCGCAGCCAGGGCCGGGCCGTAGGTGCGGTGCGCTACGTGATCGTTTTCCCAGCCGAAGTCATCCAGGCGTTCCGGCACATAGCGGGCAAAGGTTTTCGGCGCGAATGGCTGCGTGACAGTCTCGGTTTTCTCGACCGTGAAGGTGGCCTGCTTCTCGCCCTTGGCAAAACTGTGCTGGAAGAACAGTTCGCCATAGGCGATGCCGATGCCTTTCGGGTCCTTGGCCTGCGGTGCGATGTTGCTGACCTGGTAGGGCAGGACATTGCCCTTGCTGTCCTTGACCGCAATTTTCTGGATCAGTGCGCCTGGCAGAGCGCGGTTGATTTCGCTCCATGGCACGGCGATGGTTTCCGATGGGCGGGCCTGGTCCAGATCGTTGGTAACGGTGATGCGCGCCAGCTCGGCCGCGCTCAGCGAACCGCTGGCCAGCATGGCGGCAGCGATGGGTAACAGGTAAGTACGCATTCCGGTCATCTCCTTACTCGTGGCTGTAGTTGGTCGCACCCGAATCTTTCGGCACGTAGTGGTAAGTGCGCAGCTTGACCTGGATGTCGATCTTCGGATTGTTGAGCAGCTTGATCATCTCGGCGCCGGCCAGCAGCGTCGGGCCGTAGCCGTGCAGCGCATCGACGCTGGTCGGACGGTTGTAGTAATAAATCTGGTCGCTGGCGAAGGTGGTGCCGACGCAGGTACCTTCAACCTGGCCGCGTGCATTGATACGGGTGGTCAGGCCGACCCAGCCCGCTTGCGCGATCGAGCCGTAAGTAGCAGCGTTGATCCAGCCTTCGTTGATGGCGTGCGCGATCACGTAGGTGAACATGGCGCTGGCCGAGGTTTCCAGGTAGGAGTCGTTACGGTCCAGCATCTGGTGCCACAGGCCGGTGCCCGATTGCAGTTCGGCGATGCCGCGCAGGCTGGCACGCAGCTGGGCCAGCACTTTCGGATAGCCCGGATGGTCTTTCGGCAGCACATCCAGCAGGTCGCTCATGGTCAGCACCGCCCAGCCATTGGCGCGCGCCCAGTAGAAGCGCGGCGCATCCGGGTTGTTGGCGTTCCAGCCGTGGGTATAGACGCCCAGTTGCGCGTTGAACAGGTATTTCGACATCTGCAGCACGTTCTTGACCGCGTCGTCATAGTATTCGCGCTTGCCGGTCATGTGGCCCATTTCAGCCAGCGCCGGCACGCCCATATACATATCGTCGGCCCACAGCGATACTGTTTGCGGACGCTCGCGCGCCAGGGTGCCGTCTTTCAGGCGGAACTGTTTTTTGTAGACCCAGTTGCTGCAAGTCTCGATGAACTGGCTCATGTCGGGGCCGATTTTGGCGAACTTGGCGCGTATCATGGCGGCGCACATCGAGCCTGCGTCGTCCAGCGAGCGCGGTTCCAGCACGCGCGCAAAGCTGTTGCTGCGCTTCAGGCTGAACTGCTGTTCCTGCGCCTTGAAGTAGGGGAATTTGTCGGCGATGAACTGGAAGTGGCGCGCGGTCATCGCGGTGTATTTGCTGTCGCCAGTGACGGCAGCCGCTTTGATCAGGCCGGCGTGCACCACGCCCATTTCGTAGACCTGGAAATTCCATTCCGCGCTGCTCGGCTCGACCACGGCGTCGGCCACCGGCTTGCTGAAATCGGTGATCTGGATGCCGCTATCTTTGTGGATCACCTTGGTTGGCGTGGTGGCCTCCATGTAGCCACGGATGCGGTCCAGCGATGCGGTGATTTCGGCGACGGTCGGTTTTTTGTAGGGCACGGTGTAAGTGCCTTCGCCGGCGTCGTAGACGCTTTTATTGTCCGGGTTGCGGTATGGGCCTTCAGCGTGGGCTGGAAGGGCGAGCAGGGTGGCGGCAACTGCCGCAAGCAGGGCGGATGGGGAAGTCACGGATTTTTGTCTCTTTGTTGTAAAACGTTTATTTGGTCAGGCCATTCTAGATTGGTCCGGCCACTTTTGCAATCCGGACTGGCCACTTTTGTTGTGCTTGCCCAGACGGCGAGGGCCATCAGACTGAGTCCGCCACCGAGCAGGCAGACCCCATTCCAGCCCGCCTGCGCATAGACGCTGGTGGCGGCAATCGCGCCGCCGGCGCTGCCTGCGGCGTAGAACATCATATAGGCGCCGATCAGCCGGCTGTGCGCATTTTGCGCGCCGCGCAGGATCAGGCTTTGGTTGGTGACATGCAGCGCCTGCACACCCAGGTCCAGCGCCACGATGCCGAGAATGAGGGCGGCCAGCGATTGCGGCGCCAGTGCCAGCGGCAGCCAGGAGAACAGCATCAGCAGCAGTGCCGCGCCGCTGGCCTGCTGCGCGCGGCCCCGGTCCGCCCAGTGCCCGGCGCGGGCGGCGGCCAGCGCGCCAGCCAGGCCAACCAGGCCGAAAGCGCCGATGGCGGTGTGCGAATAGGCGTAGGGCGGGGCGCCGAGCAGGAATACCAGCGTGTTCCAGAAAACGCCGAAGACAGCGAACATCAATAACGCAATCGCGCCGCGCACTTGCAGCACGCGGTTGTGGCGCAGCAGTGTGAGCATTGAGGCAAGCAGCGATGCATAAGTCGCCGCCGCCGATGCTTGCTCGCCCGCTTCCGATGCCGCCGACCGAGCCTGCGCCTGAGCGAGCGGACCCGATGCGGTGCCGGGGCCGGTGGCAGCGACAATATTCGGCAAGGCGCGCCACAGCAGCAGCATCAGTATCAGCATGAGCGCGGCGGAGGCGGCATAGACGCCGCGCCATCCCGCCAGGTCGGCCACCCATCCCGCGAAGACACGCGCCAGCAGCAGGCCGGCCACGACGCCGCTCTGCGCCGCGCCGACCACGCGTCCACGTTCGTCCTCGGCGGCGGCGCTGGCCGCGTAGGCGATCAGGCCCTGCGTCATTGCCGTACCGAGCATGCCGACTGCCAGCATGCCCAGCAGCAGGGCGGTCGCGCTGCGGGCCAGGCATACCCCGGCCAGTGCGGCGACCAGCGCAGCCAGTTGCCCGAGCATCAAGCGGCGGCGGGGCAGCAGGTCGCCCAGCGGCACGAGCAACAACAGCGCCAGCGCGCTACCGGCCTGGGCGGCAGTAATCACGCCGCCCACCGCGGCGTGGCTGATGCCGAAATCCGCCGCCAGCGCATCCAGCAAGGGCTGCGCGTAATACACATTGGCGACGCTAAGCCCACTGGCGCAGGCAAACAACAATACAAGGGAACGCTGCATGGTGATATCCAATCTGGTTGCAAATTAAAACTGCTTGCAGCGTACCGTAAACCAGTTTTAAAATGCAACCATGGCCAAACGAAAATCCTTGCGTACTGACGACTGCCCGGTTGCGCGCGCAGTTGACCTGGTCGGCGACCGCTGGTCGATGCTCATCATCCGCGACGCGATGGATGGCATCAGCCGTTTCGGCGATTTCCAGCGCAATCTCGGCGTCGCCCGCAATATCCTGTCGGACCGCCTGAGCGCGCTGGTGGAAGACGGCTTGCTCGCCGTCCAGCCTGCCTCCGACGGCAGCGCCTATCAGGAATATGTGCTGACCTCCAGCGGAGAGAGCCTGTTTCCGGCGATTGTCGCCCTGCGCCAATGGGGCGAGCGGCACCTGTTCGCGCCCGGCGAGGCGCATTCCATCTTGGTCGAGAAAGGCACGGGCAAGCGCGTCAGCGCCATGCTTCCGCACGATCACGAAGGTAAGGTTTTAAAAGCCACGCACACTGTGGTGAAAAAGCTTGCCGCGAAGTGAAGAAAATCCATCAATCTGTCGCCCTGATGAAGAACATGGGAGTACAATGATTTTGGAACGATCGTGCTTTTCTGTGTGATCGTAAAACAAGGAGACAGCATGGATTTGACTTACACGGCTGCGGACCTGGCATTTCGCGACATGGTGCGCGGCTTCCTGGACACCAACCTGCCAAGCGACCTGCAAAAGAAAGTCCGCAACCACCTGCGCCTGAGCCGCCAGGATTATGTACGCTGGCACCAGATCGTCGCCCGCCAGGGCTGGTCGGCGCCGGCCTGGCCGGTGGAATATGGTGGACCGGGCTGGACCCAGACCCAGCGCCACATCTGGGAAGAAGAGTGCGCACGTTCCGGCACGCCGCCCATCCTGCCATTTGGCGTCAACATGGTGGCGCCGGTGATCATGGCCTTCGGTAACGAAGCGCAAAAAGCCCACTATCTGCCGCGCATCTTCAATTGCGACGACTGGTGGTGCCAGGGCTATTCGGAACCCGGCTCCGGCTCCGACCTGGCATCGCTGAAAACCACGGCCGAGCGCGTGGGCGAGCACTACATCGTCAATGGACAAAAGACCTGGACCACGCTGGCGCAACACGCCGACATGATTTTCTGCCTGGTCCGCACCGACAGCACGGTGCGCAAGCAGGAAGGCATTTCCTTCCTGCTGATCGATATGAAGACGCCAGGCATCACCGTGCGGCCTATCATCATGCTGGACGAAGACCATGAAGTGAACGAAGTTTTTTTCGATAACGTCAAGGTGCCAGTGCAAAACCTGATCGGCCAGGAAAACAAGGGCTGGACCTACGCCAAATATCTGCTGGGGCATGAACGCACCGGGATTGCGGCGGTGGGCCGTTCCAAGCGCGAGCTGCTGTTCCTGAAAAAAGTCGCCTCCGAACACTACAAGCATGGCAAGCCGCTGCTGCAGGACCCGGTGTACGCCGCCAAGATCGCCAGCCTGGAAATCGATTTGATGGCGCTTGAAACCACGGTGCTGCGGGTGCTGACGCGCGAATCGCAGGCGCCGGGACCGGAAGCCTCGCTGCTGAAAGTGCGCGGCACCGAGATCCAGCAACAGCTGACCGAACTGATGGTGGAAGCGCTGGGTCCTGGTGCGTTGCCCTTCGATACCGACTACCTGGAAGGCAAGACCGATCATGCCGTGACTGGCGACGACGCCGGCGCGCCGCTGACCGCGTACTACTTCAACTACCGCAAGACGTCGATCTATGGCGGTTCCAACGAAATACAGAAAAATATCATCGCCCAGATGATTCTGGGCCTGTAAGGGAGCGGCGATGGATTTCAATTTCAACGAAGAGCAGCAGCAATTTGCCGATGCGCTGCGGCGCTGGGTGGACAAGGACTACAGCTTCGAAACGCGCAAGCGCATCGTGCACTCGGCCAGCGGCGTGTCGGATGTGGCTTGGGGTACGCTGGTCGAGCTGGGCATGACCGCCTTGCCGGTGCCGGAAGCGCAGGGCGGCTTCAACGGCAACGCGGTGGATATGCTGGTGGTGATGCAGGAGCTGGGACGCGGCCTGGTGGTCGAGCCGTATTTCTCCACGGTGTGGGGCGCCAAGTTCCTGCAACTGGCGGGCAATCAGCATCACCGGCTGGAGGATGTCGCCAAGGGCGAACTGAAGCTGGCGTGCGCACTGGCGGAAAAACACTCGCGCTATGACCTGGCGGACATCAAGACCATCGCCAGCATCAATGGCGAAGGCTACCGCATCGACGGCACCAAGACGGTGGTGATCCACGGCGGCCAGGCGGGCGCGCTGATCGTTTCCGCACGCAGCGCCGGTACGCAGCGCGACACCAATGGCATCAGCCTGTTCGTCGTGCCGGTTGATACTCCCGGCGTGGTGATCAAGGACTACCGCACCATTGATGGACAGCGTGCGGCGACGGTGCAGTTCAACCATGTGGCGGTGCCGGCGTCGGCGCTGCTGAGCCGGCTGGGCGGCGGCTGGGATCTGCTGGAAGAGGCGGCCGATTACGGTGTCAGCCTGCTGTGCGCGGAAGCCGTCGGGGCGATGGACGCCATTTTCAACGCGACGCTGGAGTATTTGAAAACCCGCAAGCAGTTTGGCATGGCGATCGGCAGCTTCCAGACCTTGCAGCACCGGATGGCGGATATGTATGTGCATCTGGAGCAGGCGCGCTCGATGGCGATGCTGGTGGCGGCGCGCATGTCCTGCGATGCCGAAGAGCGGCGGCGGGTGGCGTCGGCGGCCAAGGTGCGTATCGGGCAGGCGGCCAGGTTCATTGGCCAGCAGGCGGTGCAACTGCACGGCGGCATGGGCGTTACCGACGAACTGCCGGCCGCGCATCACTTCAAGCGCCTGAGCATGATCGAACTGACGCTGGGCGATGTGGATCACCACCTTGAACGGTTTGCCGCCCAGCGTGGTTTTCAGCAACATTCATAAGGGTTTTCCTTTGAGCAATATGCTATCCTGTATAAACTGTTAATAGCTATAACGTTTGGGGAGCCGCATGTCTGTTCTGTTAGGAATCGCAATTGTTCTCGTCGGTATATTCGGCGGCTTCGTACTGGAGGGCGGGCATCTCGGTCCTCTGTACCAGCCGTTTGAATTGATGATGATTGCGGGCGGCGCGCTGGGGGCGTTTGTGATCGCCAATGACGGCAAGTCGATGCGGGCAACCGCCGCCGCGCTGCCGACGCTGTTTCAGACCGCAAAGCAAACCAACGCGCTGTATCTTGATCTGCTTTCGCTGCTGTACGAGATTCTGACGAAGATCCGCAAGGAAGGCCTGATGGCAGTGGAGTCGGATATCGATGCGCCACAGCAAAGCCCGATATTCTCGAAATTTCCAGCGATTCTGGCCGACCATCATTTGACCGAGTTCATCACCGACTACCTGCGGCTGATGGTGTCCGGGAATATGGACCCGTATCAAATCGAGAATTTGATGGACAACGAAATCGAGGTACACCATCAGGATGGCGAAGTGCCTATCCACGCCATCAACAAGCTGGCGGATGGATTGCCGGCGTTCGGCATCATTGCGGCGGTCATGGGCGTGGTGCACACCATGGGGTCGGTGGGCATGCCGCCGGCCGAACTGGGCAATCTGATCGCCGCCGCGCTGGTGGGAACCTTCCTGGGCATTCTGCTGGCCTACGGTGTCGTCAGCCCGGTCGCCAACCTGCTGGAACGCAAGCTGCAGGAGTCGACCAAAATCTTCCAGTGCGTCAAAGTGACCCTGATCGCCAGCCTGAACGGCTACGCACCCACGCTGTCAGTAGAGTTTGGCCGCAAAGTGATTTCCGCAGTCCAAAGACCATCGTTCTCGGAAATGGAAACGCACTTTAAGCAGCAGAAAAGCAAATGAGTACGCATAGCTTCCCGCTGGCGCGGCAACGACGCTAGCTATCCAGGCTGATGCAATACCGGTCGCGGCCGGTTTGTTTGGCGCGGTAGAGATTGGCGTCGGCGTTGCGGATGACGCTGTTGGGATCGATGTGGTCCTGCGGCTGGATGGTCGACAGGCCCATGCTGACCGTGATGTGCGGCGCGGTCAGCGAGGCGGCGTGCGGCAGGGCCAGCTTGCGCACTTCTTCCAGGATGCGGTTGGCCACCACTTCGGCGCCATCGGCGGCTTCCTGCGGCAGCAGCAGGATGAACTCCTCGCCGCCGTAGCGCGCCAGCATGTCCTGCGGCCGCGAGGCGCAGCGCTTCATCGCGGCCGCGACATCGACCAGGCAGGCGTCGCCCGCCTGGTGGCCGTAGTGGTCGTTGTACAGCTTGAAGTGATCGATGTCGATCATGATCACCGACAGCGGCAAGCCGGCGCGCGCACAGCGGCGCCATTCAGCATCGATTTTGTCATTGAAGTTGCGGCGGTTGGCCACGCCGGTCAGGCCGTCGGTCATGCTCAGCTCGCGCATCGCGTCGGCCTGGCGCTTGATGGTCAGCTGGCTGCGCACCCGCGCCCGCACCACCGCCACATTGAAGGGCTTGCTGATGAAGTCCACCGCGCCAGCCTCCAGCGCGCGGGTTTCATCTTCAGGCCGGCTTAGCGCGGTGACGAAAATCACCGGAATGTCCTGCAGCCTTGGCGAAGAGCGCAGCGCCGCCACCACCGCGTAGCCGTCCATGCCTGGCATGACGGCGTCGAGCAGGATCAGGTCCGGCTGCTGCTCCAGCGCAATCTGCAAAGCCTGTTCACCATCCAGCGCAAACAGCACTTCGTGTTCTTCGCGCAGCGCATGGTGCAGGATCTGGATGTTCTCCATGGCGTCATCGACCACGAGGATACGCCCGTTCCTGGCCAGGTCGGTCCAACTCATGCACTTTCCTTTCGCTGCAATATTTCTTCAACCATCAAGCGCGCCGCCTTGAAATTAAGGGTTTCCACTGCTTCACCCAAGGCTTGCGCCTGCGCTATCGACACCAGCGCTGGTCGGAGTTCCTGGAAGTGTTCAAGTGCTTTCAGATTGTTATTTTGAAGCAAACCTTGCAACTCCGCCAGCTTTAGCGCCAGATCGGGCGGGGGGGTGTTGCTTAGAGGAACATTCTGCACGGGCGCCGCGAGGTTGCGCGCGGTGCGGGCGATCAGGTCCAGCGCCTGCTCCAGCCGGTTGAGGGCGGACGGCATGGCCAGGGAGTCGGCGCTGGCGTCGTGCAGCACCGATTCGGCAGTGCCCGCCAGGCGGGCGACATCGATGGCGCCCAGGTTGGCGGCCACGCCGCGCAGCCGGTGCAGCACCTCGGCGGCGCGCTGGCGCTGGTTGGCGCCCAGCAGCGCGCGCACTTCGGCAACGGCGCCGCCCTGCGATTGATCAAAACGCTTCAGCAGCCCGGTCAGAGCCTGGTAGTTGCCGCCCAGCCGCGCCAGCGCAGCTTCCACGTCGATGCCGGGCAGGGGCGAAATGGGCGGCATCAGTGCGGCGGCCGGCATAGCCGGCGGCGCTTTGGCTGGCACCGGCGCCACCATATCGCGCGAGGCGTCGCGGATGGTGACCAGCCGCGTCAGCACCGAAATCAGCTCCTCGACGTCGATCGGCTTGGCCACATGGGCGTTCATGCCGGCTTCGGCGGCGCGGCGGCGGTCGTCTTCCAGCACATTGGCGGTCATGGCGATGATCGGCAAGGTCAGCAGGCCCCGGCGGCGGATTTCACGGGTCGCGTCGTAGCCGTTCATGACTGGCATCTGCACGTCCATCAGCACCACGTCGTAGCGCTCCGGCGTGGCCGCCAGCCGCTCCACCGCCAGTTTGCCGTTGGCGGCGATATGCACCGTGGCGCCGGCGTGCTGCAACATGTATTCCGCCACTTCCTGGTTGATTTCATTGTCTTCCACCAGCAGGATGCGCATGCCGGCCAGCCGGCCTTGCAGCGGTGTCTGCTCCAGCTGGGCCATCAGGCCGGTGTGGGCCTGGTCGCCTGCCAGCAGGCCGCTGACCCGCTCCAGCAGCCGCGCCGGACTGATGGGCTTGGACAGCACGCCTGACAGGCCCAGCTCGGCCGAGCGCTGCGCCAGCGCGGCAACATGGTGTTCCGAGATCATCATCAGTATCGGGGGCAGCGCCAGCTCGGGCGGCAGCTGCTCTAGCAGGCCGGGACCGTTGATGCCCGGCATATCATGGTCGAGCAGCAGCAGGTCGTAAGGGCGGGCGGCGCGCGCGCGTTCGATCAGCAGCGAGCGCGCCTGTTCGGCGCTGGCGGCGCTGGCGGTATGCCAGCCGAAACAGCGGCCGGCCGCCAGCAGCGCATGGCGCACGCTGGGGTTGTCGTCGATGATCAGCACCGACAGCGTGGTGGTGGCCGGCGGTGGCTCGGCGGCGTGCAGCGCCTGCGGCGATTCCAGCGGGCAGGCGAACAGGAATTCCGCGCCGTGTCCCGGTTCGCTGCTGACGCTGATCGCGCCGCCCATCATATCGGCCAGTTGGCGGCAGATCGCCAGGCCCAGCCCGGCACCGCCAAATTTGCGGCTGGTGCTGCTGTCGGCTTGCGAGAAGGCGTCGAAGATATGCGCCTGCTTGTCGAGCGCAATTCCGATGCCGGTGTCGCGCACGCGGAATTCGACCAGCAGCGCGTGGTCGCCGGGCCGGGCGCTGCCCGGCGCCGGCCGCACCGACAGCACCACTTCGCCGCGCTCGGTGAATTTGATGGCGTTGCTGACCAGGTTGAGCAGCACCTGCTGCAAGCGCATCGGGTCGCCGCCCAGCTCGGCAGGCATGGCCGGGTCGATATCGTAGACCAGCTCGACGCCCTTGGCGCTGGCACTGCCGCTGAGCATGACGCTGATGCTGTCGAGGATGTGCTGCAAATGGAAGTCGGCGTGTTCCAGCACCAGTTGGCCGGCCTCGACGCGGGAAAAGTCCAGTACGTCGTTGACCAGGCTGAGCAGGGACTGGGTGGCAAACTGGATTTTATGCAGGTAGCCGCGCTCGCGCGGCGCCAGCGGTGCTTCTTCCAAAAGCCGCGCCAGTCCGATGATGGCGTTCATGGGCGTGCGGATTTCGTGGCTCATATTCGCCAGGAACTCGCTTTTGGCGCGGCTGGCGGCCTCAGCGCGGTCGCGCGCCACCATCAGCTCTTCATTTACTTGCTGCAAATGCAATTCAATTTCCTTCAACTCAGTCACATCGGAGACTAGCACAAAGAAACCAACTACCGCATCCGTATCATCCTTATCTGGGATGTAATTGACCCAGGTATGGCTGATTTCACCCGATGGCCATTGCAGCTGGCCGGCAAAGCCCTGTGGCTCGCCGGCCAGGGCGGCCATGACATAGGGCTCGCCTTCGGCGTACTGGGCGGCGCCGACCACGTCCGGCATGCGCGCGCCGATGATCGCTTGCTGATCCTGCCCGTGCCAGTCGAGGAAATAGCGGTTGGCGAAGCGGCAGCGCTGATCCGCATCCCAGTAAGCCACCATGCCGGGCAGGTTGTCGGTAACGGTGCGCACGAAGCGTTCGCTGTCGGCCAATTGCTCGGCGGTCGCGCGCAGCACTTCCTTGGCTTGCTTGCGCTCGGTGATGTCGAGCGCTATCCCCAATACGTGGGTGGCCACGCCATGCTCGTCGCGCAGCGCCACTTTGCGCGTGGTCAGGTAGCGTGTGCCGGTGCTGGTCGACAACGGTTCTTCGCTGATTTCCGTGACGGTGCCCAGCGGCGCGGCCAGCACCTTACGGTCGTCAGCGAGGAAGGCATCGGCCTGTTCGGTGGGCGCGAAGTCGTAATCGCTTTTGCCGATCAGCTGCTCGCCGGAGGTGCCCAGCATCTGCGCGCCGTGGCGGTTGAACATCTCATAGCGCAAGTCATCGGCGCGCTTGAGGAAGATCATGGCCGGGATGTTTTCCACCACCGAGCTGAGCAGATGGCGCGAGCGTTGCAGCGCAGCTTCGATATTCTTCTGTTCGGTTTCGTCCAGCATCAGTGCGGTGATGCCAATGATCTTGCCGTCAACGCCGAACTGCGGATAGTAATTCAGCACCCAGTGGTGCACCTGGTCCGGTGCATGCAATGGGCTGGCGCTCATGCGCACGCCGGTCAGTGGCTTGCCGCTGGCCAGCACGGCACGGTAATCGCGCAGCACCCGCTGGCGCACCTGGTGGTGCGGAATCATGTCGCCGATGTAGTGGCCGAGGTGATCGATCGCCTTGCGCTGGTTGAGCGCGGCCATGTAGTCATTGATGCGCAGCACGCGCAGCTCGGCGTCGACATAGCTCAGGCCCACGGGCGCGGTGGCGTACAGGGTTTCCAGCTGGCTGCGGCTTTTCTCCAGCTGGCTGGTGCGTTCTTCGACCAGGCTTTCCAGATGCTGGCTATGGCGCAGCAGGTCGCCGTCCAGCGCAAGCAGCGCCCGTGCCAGGGTATCGGCTTCCTGAAACGCGGTCTCCGGCATGCTAAAGGGCTTGCCGTTGGCGAGCGCCTGCGCCGGCGCCACCAGTTCGCGGATCGAGCGGGCGATGCGGCCGCCGACCGACCACGCCAGCGAGAAACCGGCCGCCAGCACCAACAGCATGGTCAGTGCGATTGGTGCGACAGCGCTGGCCAGGTCGCGTAGCGCCTGTTCCTGCGGCGTGGCGATGCCCACTACCGCGCCGCTGACCGGCGCCCGGCTCAGGCCCAGATAGATCGGCTTGCCCTCGGCGTCGTCGGTCGCCAGCAGTGTTTCGTGGGAGTGCAGCAGATGGTCGCGCAGCGCCGGATCGGCGGCATGGCCGAGCAGCAGGCGCGGCCCGCCATATTGCGCGACCGCGTTGCCTTCGGCGTCGTACAGCGTCATCGCCTGATCGGCGCTGATGTGTTCTTCCTTGAGGATGCTGGCCAGGCGGCTCGGTTTGAGCAGCACGGTGATCGCGTATTCGACCCGGCTTTCGATGAATACTGGCACGTCAAGCGCGAGCAGTGCGCTGCCTTCGACCACCACCACCGACATCCGTGGCCGGCCATGGCCGAATAAGGGCGCCAGGCGCCGCTGGTTGTTAATCGGATTAAAGGTTTCCGGTAGCTGCGCGCCGACATTCACCAGCGCCTTGCCGCTGGCGTCGCTGAGGATGAACTGGGACGCGGGAAATTGCGGGCTGAGCAGTGCACCGGCCTGTAGCCGCAGCGCGCCCCAGTCCTGATTGCGCAGACTGGGCGAGGAAGCCAGGGCCAGCGCCGCGCCCTCGCTTTGCACCAGGTCGCGGTCGATGGCAGCAGCGACCGCGCGCGCGTCCTGCTGGGTATCACTTTTGAGGGTGGCGTGTTCACGCTGGTAAAACTGGCTGACCAGCGCGCCGAAACCGACCACTGTCGGCAGGGCGCACGCCAGGACCAGCAGCGCGATCTGCGAGCGGATGGATGGCAAGGTTTTGCGTTTTCTATCGGGCACGCGGGTGGCCTCAGTCTTATGCTGGCAGCACGATAGTAGCTGAGGCGCGGATTTTCAGAAAGTGCTTTTGTCCGACATGCACAACCGCTGCCACACCCTCAAATCGGCTTGCCGCTGGCATAGGCCCAGCCCAGTTCAGCCATCGGCCGCGCCATCTGTCCGGATTCCAGCGCCTGGGCGCTGGCGGCCGTGCCGTCGGCATAGCGTTTCATGATGCCTTGCATGATGCTTGCAAGCCGGAACATATTAAACGCCAGGTAGAAATTGAAATCGGCCAGCTGGATGGTCTTGCCGGTCCGTTCGGCGTAGCGGGCGATGTATTCTTGCTGGGTCGGAATGCCGAGCGCTTGCAAGTCCAGTCCGGCGATGCCGCGGAACTGGCCGGGCGGTATGTGCCAGCTCATGCAGTGGTAGGAAAAGTCGGCAAACGGGTGGCCCAGCGTGGAGAGTTCCCAGTCCAGCACCGCCAGGATGCGCGGCTCGGTTGGATGGAACAGCATATTGTCGAGGCGGAAGTCGCCATGCACGATGGCGGTGTCGTCGCCCGGCGGGATGTGGGCCGGCAGCCAGGCGATCAGCTGGTCCATGGCGTCGATGGTGTCGGTTTGCGAGGCCAGGTATTGCTTGCTCCAGCGCTCGATCTGGCGCGCGAAGTAGTTGCCGGGTTTGCCGTAGTCGCCGAGGCCGATGGCCTGGTAGTCCACCGTGTGCAGCTGGGCGATCACGCGGTTCAGCTCGTCGTAGATGGCGGCCCGCTCGGCCGGCGTCATGCCGGGCAGCGACTGATCCCACAGCACCCGGCCTTCGACAAACTCCATGACATAGAAGGCGCGGCCGATCACCGCTTCGTCGGTGCACAGCGCGTATTGGCGCGGCGCCGGGAAACCGTTTTTATGCAGCGCATCCATCACCCGGTATTCGCGTTCGATGGCGTGGGCCGATGGCAGCAGCTTGGCGGCCGGTGCCGGCTTGGTGCGTAGTACATAGCTGCGGCTACCGATGCTTAGCTTGAACGTGGGGTTGGACTGGCCGCCCTTGAACTGTTCGACGGCCAGTTCGCCGTCAGGATAGTCTGGCACATGCTGGCGCATCCAGGCGTCGAGGGCGGCGCTGTCGAACTGGTGGCGTGCCGATACCGCCTTGGTGCCGATGAATTCCTCAAACATGGTGTCTCCTGCTTTTATGTAGTATTCAGCCATTTTAAACAGAAAAAGTACGTGTGTGCTTTTAATTGTGCTGCGTCCGCAGAAAGCCACACCTTCACCCGCTAACTCGCTCATTGTGCTTATCTGTCATAGAATGGCCGCAAGTTTTGGTGGTAATTCTTGGTGGCAACGAATAAGGAGCAGGTATGTCTAGGCCAGAGAAGGTCCGGCTGGGTGAGATTCTGGTGCAGCAAAAGCTGCTCTCGGAGGAACAACTGGGACTGGCGTTGGCCGACCAAAAACGCAGCGGGCGCAAGCTTGGCCGCGTTTTTGTCGAGAACGGCTATGTAACGGAAGAGCAGATTGCCGGCGCGCTGGCGCGGCAGCTCAATATTCCCTACCTGAACCTGAAGTTTTTCAATATCAACCCAGAGATCGTCCGGCTGCTGCCCGAGACGCAGGCACGGCGCTTCCGCGCGCTGGTGCTGGAAGACCGGCGCGGCTCGCTGCTGGTCGGCATGTCTGACCCGACCGACCTGTTTGCGTATGACGAGATCGCCCGCATCGTCAAGCAGGATATTGAACTGGCGGTGGTCAACGAAACCGAGGTGCTGGGCGCGATCGACCGCATCTACCGCCGCACAGAAGATATTTCCGACCTGGCGCGCGAGCTGGAGCAGGACCTGGGCGACGCCTCGGTGGACTTTGGCGCACTGGCTGCCGCCAACCCGAATCTGGAAGAGGCGCCGGTGGTCAAGCTGCTGCAATCGGTGTTTGACGATGCCGCCCAGGTGCGCGCGTCCGACATCCACATCGAGCCGCAGGAAGGCCGGCTGCAAATCCGCTTCCGCATCGACGGCGTGCTGCACCTGCAAACCGAGTCGGATATCAAGATCGCACCGTCGCTGGCCTTGCGCCTGAAGCTGATGTCGGACCTGGATATCTCGGAAAAGCGCTTGCCGCAGGATGGCCGCTTTGCGGTGCGGGTCAAGAACCAGCGCATCGACGTGCGGATCTCGACCATGCCGACCCAGTATGGCGAATCGGTGGTGATGCGTCTGCTGAACCAGAGCGGCGCGCAGCTGCGGCTGGACGCGATCGGCATGCCGCGCGGCCTGCTGGAACGCTTCCGCGCGATTATTGAACGTCCCAACGGGCTGGTGCTGGTGACCGGCCCGACCGGTTCCGGCAAAACCACCACGCTGTATTGCGCACTGTCCGAGCTGAATTCTGTCGAGAAGAAGCTGATCACGGTGGAGGACCCGGTCGAATACCGGCTGGCCGGCATCAACCAGGTGCAGGTCAACGACAAGATCGACCTGAACTTCGCGCGCGTGTTGCGCTCCGCGCTGCGCCAGGACCCGGACATTGTGCTGGTCGGCGAGATGCGCGACCAGGAAACCGCCGCCATCGGCCTGCGCGCCGCCATGACCGGTCACCTGGTGCTGTCGACGCTGCACACCAACGACGCCGTCAGTACACCGCTGCGGCTGATGGACATGGGCGTGCCGCGCTATATGGTCGGCTCATCGCTGCAGGCGGTGCTGGCGCAGCGTCTGGTGCGGGTAATCTGCGAAAGCTGCACCACGCCTTACGAGCCGACGCCAACCGAACGCGAGTGGCTGAGCCTGGAGTTGAACGACAAGGTCGACAAAGGCCGCTATTTCCACGGCAAGGGCTGCTCGCATTGCAACGGCATGGGTTATCGCGGCCGGACCGGCGTGTACGAGCTGCTGGAAATGACACGCGCGGTGGTGGACGCCGCCAATGATCCCGATCCATCCCACTTCCTCAAGACCGCCACGGCGCAGATGGCCGGCGAAACGCTGCGCCGCCACGTGGTCATGCTGGTGGTGCAGGGACGGACGACGATTTCGGAAGCCATGCGCATCAGCAACCAGGTAGAGGATTAATCCGTGCCTTTCTTCGCGTACAAGGGCCGCAACGCGCGCGGCGAGTTGATGCAAGGCGTGCTGGAGGCGGCCGATAGCGGCGCCGTCGCCGATCAGCTATTCAATACTGGCGTGACGCCGATCGAAATTGTGGTCACCACCAAGACGGCGGACGGCGAAGGCTGGTGGTCCAAACTGCTGGAGAAGCGCGTCACGTCGATGGATGTCCAGCTATTCAGCCGCCAAATGTACACGCTGCTGAAGTCCGGCGTGCCGATCATGCGCGGGCTGGCTGGCTTGCAGGAATCGGCGGTCAGCAAGTCGTTTGGCAAGGTGATCAAGGATTTGCGCGAGTCGCTGGACTCGGGGCGCGAGCTGTCGGCGGCAATGCGCCGCCATCCAGCAGTGTTCACGCCGTTCTATTTGTCGATGGTGCGGGTAGGGGAGATGACCGGGAGGCTGGAGGAAGTATTCCTGCGCCTGTTCGACCACCTGGAGTTCGACCGCGATATGCGCGAGCGGGTCAAGACTGCGACCCGCTATCCGAGCTTTGTAGTGTTCGCCATGGTGGCCGCGATGATTGTGGTGAATATTTTCGTGATACCGGCCTTTGTGGGCGTGTTTGCCAAGTTCAATGCCGAGCTGCCGCTGATGACGCGCATTCTGATTGGTACCTCCAACTTTACCGTGCGCTATTGGCCGGTCGGGCTGGGCGGGCTGGTGGCCAGCTTCTGGGGCTTTCGTACCTGGATAGGCACCACCAGGGGGCGCTACCAGTGGGACAAGTTCAAGCTGAGCATTCCGGTTGCCGGCAAGATCGTATTGAAAGCGACCATGGCGCGTTTCGCCCGCAGCTTCGCGTTGTCCAGCCGCAGCGGCGTGCCGATCGTGCAAGCGCTGTCGGTCGTGTCGAAGACCGTGGACAACGCCTATCTGTCGGCGCGCGTGGAGCAGATGCGCGATGGCGTCGAGCGCGGCGAGAGTATTCTGCGCACCGCCGCCGCCGCCAATGTGTTCACACCGGTGGTGCTGCAGATGATCGCGGTGGGCGAGGAGAGCGGTTCCATCGATGATCTGATGGACGAGATCGCCCAGATGTACGAGCGGGAGGTGGATTACGAACTCAAAACTCTGTCAGCGCAGATCGAGCCCATCCTGATCGCCTTCCTTGGCGTCATGGTATTGGTGCTGGCGCTGGGTATCTTCCTGCCGATTTGGGACTTGGGCAAGGCCGCCTTGCATAACTGAGCCTGAATTGTGACGTTACTGGAAACATTTGTGTCTGTAAAACAACGCGGAGCCAGCTTATTTGAATTCGTGATTTCGATGACGGTCATCGGTGTTTTGTCCGGATTATTGCTGTCACGTTTGTGGTATTACCAACGAGAAGCGGAGCTTGCTGGTATGCACATGACTGTGGGAAATATTCAGCGCGCCTTAGAAATTAGGGTTGTGCAAGCAAAATTGCCTGGTCGCAGCGCCGATTTAACGTTTTTAACCGAAGAAAATCCGTTTCATTTACTGAAAGTAACTCCGACAAATTATGTGGGCGAGTTGTACAGCCCGGGCGCGGACGACATCGGTGCAGGTAATTGGTGCTTTGATCGAAGCAATAAGACGGTCATATATTTGTTAAATTATGGAAATTCATTCGAGGATTCCCAGACGAAACTTTTGAAATTCAAGGTAAAATTGAGGGGCTTGCCCCAAAGCCCCGCCAAGCCGTCAGGCGCACCAGAGAGTTTCGGTGTGGCCTTTGAGCAAGTCAAGGATTAGCGCCCCTGCGCAAAACTTTTCGACGATTTGGAGAAATAATGAATAAGCAAGCTAGCACCATCATCCGCCAACGTACGTCCCAAGGCGGTTTCACACTGATCGAACTGATTGTTGTTATCGTCATCCTCGGCATTCTGGCAGCGACTGCTTTGCCTAAGTTTTCTGACCTGAGCGGTGATGCCCGTGTGGCTTCGCTGAATGGCGCCGCCGGCGCTATGAAGTCGGTTTCCGCCATGGCGCATGGTCAGGCGCTGGTGGCTGGCCAAGGCACAGCCGCGAGCGGCACCGTCTCCATGGAAGGCACCGCCGTCAACATGGTGTATGGTTACCCTACGGCCGCTTCGATGCCGGTCGCTGCAGGCCTGACCAGCCAGGACTACACCATTACGCAGGGTCCCAATACCCCACTTTCGATTGTGGCTGGCCAGGTCGCGATACAGCCAGCTAAAGACGCGCGGGCTGGTTGCTACGTGGTGTACACGCAGGCAACTGCAACTGCGATTGCGACTGTGGACACCAGCAAGGTCACCTCGACCGATTGCATCTAATCGTGCTTGTCAGCAGGTGATAGCCCAGTGCGCACCGGCTTGCGGTTGAAGCGCAGCGCCGGCTTCACGATGGTGGAGCTGATTACAGTCCTCATCGTGGCCGGCATTCTGGCTGCGGTCGGCGTATCCCGGTTCGCCGATAGCAATGCCTTCGAGAACCGGGCGTATGCCGATCAGGCGAAAACGATTATCCGCTACGCGCAAAAGCTGGCCGTGGCGCAGAACCGGCCTATCTTTGTTGTCACCAATGGCAGCAGCTTCGCTGTTTGCGCAGATGCTGCCTGTAATGGTTTGATTACCGCTCCTGGCGGTAGCAATAGCGGCAGTACCGCAACCCGTGCCAACTGCCGGCAAGGCAGCAACTACGTTGCCAGCTGGATGTGCGAAGGCCGCCCGGCAAACGTCAGCATCACCGGCCTGCCTGGCAGCACCATCTTTTTCGACGCGCTGGGGCGGCCTTATAAAGGGACGGACCCGGTTGTAGGACCATCCACGCTCAGCGCTCCTGTGATTATTTCCTTCACCAGTGCTGGCAATACCAACCAGATCACCATCTGGCCGGAAACGGGCTATGTACAATAATCGCCTTCGCCAGCGTGGCGTCACCATCGTCGAGCTGATCATGTTTATCGTGATTGTCGGCGTGGCGGCGGCCGGGATTTTGCAGGTGATGAATCTGACCAGCAGAAATAGCACTGATCCGATCCGGCGTAAGCAAGCTACCCTGATCGCCGAGGCGTATATGGAAGAGCTGCAGCAGGCGCAATTCACAGCTTGCGATCCGAACGATCAGAATGCTGGGACGGCAAGCAACAGCGCGGTCAATCCCAACGATGTACGTTTCTGTGCCGCAAATGGCACGGTAGAGCGCTTTGGCCCGGAAAACGGCAATGCGCGCCCATTTGATAACGTCAATGATTACGTGCCTGTCAACTATGTTGAGGGCACATCGGTGCGCGCATTCGCTGTCGCCGATGCCAATGGTGTGCTGGTTGATCGCGATGCATCGGGCGCCCCATTGGGCGCCGCCTTGGGCGTGCCGCTGACCAATTTCGTGACCACGCTGGCGCTAC
This sequence comes from Duganella sp. sic0402, assembly GCF_019219065.1. Classification (GTDB taxonomy): domain Bacteria; phylum Pseudomonadota; class Gammaproteobacteria; order Burkholderiales; family Burkholderiaceae_D; genus Rugamonas. The sequence goes on from NZ_JAHUWK010000001.1 coordinate 292,887, forward strand.
GTAATACCACATTGAATGGTATTGCCAGTCCTGCCATCGCAAATCCAAACGCTGACATGACTGTGCTGCTGATTACCATCACAGTTGCCTACGGTCCTGGAGAAAGCGTTGTGCTGGAAGCGTACCGGACCCGTTATGCACCGGAGTCGATATGAGTCGCTTGGTATTCAGGCGCATGCGTGGCTTCACGCTGGTGGAAGTCATCGTGGTCATGATCATCACCTCCATCCTGGCCGGCATCATGGTGCTGTTCATCCGCCGCCCGGTGGAAAGCTACGTCAACACCGCCGCTCGTGCGGACATGGCCGATGTGGCGGAAATTGCCTTGCGCCGCATGGCACGCGAATTGCGCGGCGCGGTGCCAAACAGCATACGCCTCTCCGTCATCGGCAATACCTCGCTGCTGGAATTCATCCCGACCAAGGCTGGCGGCAATTACCTTGACGTCAGCGACGCTGCGCCTGCCGCCAATCCGGTACTCAGTTTTACTGACACTACCCGGACGAGTTTCTATGTTGTCACGCCGATGCCGGCCGCGCCTTACGCGATAGTTCCAGGCGACTGGATCATTGTCTACAATCTGGGCACAGGCAACACCGGTTCGGACGCCTACGCGGCCACTCCGGGCAACCGCGCCGCAGTGGCCAGTATTGGTGGCGCCAACGGCAAGACCATCACGCTGGCCAACAATCCGTTTCCCAATGGCTTTGCATCGCCTCGCAAACGCTTTTCCGTTGCACTTGCTCCGGTGACGTTCGCTTGCGTCAATAACGCCAACGGCACCGGTACCTTGACGCGGTTCTGGGGCTATGGCTTCCGGCCGGTGCAAATCAATCCGGCGACGGTCGGCGCCACCCAAGCCCTCATGGCAAATAATGTCGCCGGTTGTACTTTCACAGTCATGCAGCTGCTTGACCGGAATACCTCGCTGATCGGACTCGCGATTGCCTTGGCGCGCCCAAGCCCCGGTAGCGCGGCAAACAATCTGGAGACCGCGACCCTGGCGCAGCAAATTCAAGTGAGTAACACGCCATGAGGCCATCAATATTCATGCGTTTGCAAACCCGCCGCAAGTCGGCTGGGGTGGCGATTGTCACCGCGATTTTCCTGCTGGTGGTTGTGGCCGGACTGGCGGTGGCGGTTATTTCATTAAGTAGCGCGCAACAGGATGCATCCGCCAAGGATCTGCAAGGACAACGCGCTTATCAGGCGGCCAAGGCGGGGATTGAATGGGCTTTGATGCAATGGCAGCCAACGAGCCGGCCCACCGGGCCGATAGCTTGCGGGACCGTGACCAGTTTCGTCCCACAAGCTGCCACCCTGGCCACTTTTACAGTCACGGTGGTCATTACTTGTGATGGCGATACGCAGAACGGCTTGGTAGGTGGCGGAACGGGCGACCCCACAGCCAACCACTTCGTGATCACCTCCACGGCTTGCAGCCAGCCCGCCGGCAACGGCTGTCCGAATCCCGTGGCAGGACCGGACTATGTGCAGCGGCAGTTACGTGCCCAGTTATAGCGCGGCAATGCACAGGAAAAGTGTGTATTTTTGTAGCAGTATTGTTAAGTTATGCATGAATTGCGGTGTAAGTTGAATATAATCAAGTATCTAGCGAGTAAACCTCCAGTGTTGAGATATGGTTTTTTTTAAAAGAGCTAAAAAGACGGACGGATGGCTCACAGTCACCTTTCTCAAGGACGGCGTCTGCGCGGGCCGCGTGCGGCGCGTGCGCGACGCCAAGGCGGTGGTGGAGCTGTCGGCCTTCTATCCGTCGGAGGCCAGCGCTTCACCCGAGGTGCTGGAGCGTCTCAACAAGGAGCTGAAAGCTGGCAATTATCAATGCGGCACCATGCTCAGCGGCGGCGAATACCAGCTGCTGATGGTCGATGCGCCCAACGTGCCACAGGATGAGCTGAAAACCGCCGTGCGCTGGCGCTTGAAGGACATGCTCGACTTCCATGTCGACGACGCCACAATCGATGTGCTTGATATCCCGGTGGATAATAGCGCTGCGTCGCGCGGCCATTCCATGTTCGCTATCGCCGCACGTAACACGCTGATCCAGTCGCGCCAGACGCTGTTCAGCGAATCCAAGCTGAACCTGACCGTGATCGACATCCCCGAGATGGCGCAGCGGAATATCTCGGCCCTACTGGAAACCGAAGGACGCGGCCTGGCCATGCTGTCCTTCGACGCCGACGGCGGCCTGCTGACCATCACCTACAAGGCCGAACTCTACCTGTCGCGCCGCATCGACGTGACGCTGGCGCAATTGCTGGAGCGCGATTCGGACCGCCAGCAGTCGCAGTTCGACAAGATCACGCTGGAGCTGCAACGCTCGCTGGATCACTTTGACCGCCAGTTCAATTACGTGAACGTGATCAAGCTGCTGCTCGCGCCAACCGGTGCCGAAGGCTTGCACGAGCACCTGGCCAGCAATCTCTACATGCCGGTGGAAGCAATGGTGCTGGACGATGTATTCGATCTGGGCAATGCGCCAGAGTTGCAGGACGCCGCGCAGCAGCAGCGTTTCTTCCTGACGCTGGGTGCGGCCCTGCGGCATGAGGAGGTGAAGCTGTGAGCCAGCAGATCAACCTGTTCAATCCCATCTTCCTCAAGCAGAAGAAAATTTTCACCGCCTTGCCGATGGTGCAGGCGCTGGGCGTGATTCTGGCCGGCGCCTTGCTGCTGACCTGGTACGCCAGCAGCAGCGTGGACGATCTGGAGCAGTCCGCAAATGACGGCAAGGCTGTGCTGGCCAAGCGCGAACAGCAACTGACCAAGGCCAAAGCGCAGTTCACGCCGCGCGCCAAGGATGCCCGCCTGGCAGCTGAGCTGGCGGATGCAGAAACCGAGCTGAAGGCACTGAGCAATGTGTCGGCGGTATTGCAGGGCGGCGCGCTGGGTAATACCGCTGGCTATGCCGAGTATTTCCGCGCTTTCTCGCGCCAGAGTGTGAGCGGCTTATGGCTGACCGGCGTCAGCATCACTGGCGCCGGCACCGATATTGGCCTGCAGGGCAGGGCCATGCAGGCGACCTTGATTCCGAATTACATTTCCCGTTTGACCGGTGAAAATGTCTTGCGCGGCAAGACCTTCGCCAGCCTGGAGATCGGACGCCCGCAAGCCCAGCCGGCGCCGGCCGAGGCTTCAGCCTCGGCGCCAGCGACTTTGGCCGCCGTGCCCGGCATTTCGGCGCCTGCGGCCGCCGCACTTGCGCCCGCGCCGGTCGCATCGCTCACGCCAGCAGCGCCGGCAGAGCCACGCTTCGTTGAGTTCAGCCTGCAATCGACGGTCGTGCAGGAGGCCGCCAAATGAAGCAACAATGGATTAAGCTGAGCACCAAGCTGGATGCGATGACGCTGCGTGAGCGCGTGATGATCTTTGCCGCCGCGCTGGCTGCCATGCTGTTCCTGCTGTATATGGTCGCGGTGGAACCGCTGCTGAACAAGCAGCGCTTGCTGGAGATGCAGCTCAAGACCCAGCAAAACCAGATTACCGGCATTGAGCTTGAAATCTCCGCCAAGGCACAAGGCTATGTGGTTGATCCGGACGCCGGCACGCGTGCTCAGCTGAAAACGGTGCAACAGCAGATCGATACCACCAGTGCCGGCCTGATGGCGGTGCAAAAAGGTTTGGTGGCGCCGAACAAGATCGCGCCGCTGCTGGGGCATCTGCTGCGCGGCAATGGCAAGCTCAAGCTGATGTCAATGAAGACGCTGCCAGTGACCGGCCTGAACGAAGTAGTGCAGCCGGAAGCCGCTCAAGTCGCCGCCGGCGCCATCGATACGGTGGCTGCGGTCGCCGGTGTAGTCTCGCCTGGCCAGGCGTCCGCGTCGGCGCAGGCCAAGCCGGCCAGGTCCGCGAAACCGCGCGAGCTGCTCTACCGCCATGGCGTGGAAGTGGTGCTGCAAGGCAGCTACCTCGACATGATAGGCTATATGGAAGCACTGGAGGCTTTGCCGGTGCAGCTGTTCTGGGGCAAGGCCCAACTGGACGCCCAGCATTACCCGAACTCGCGTCTGACGCTGACCCTGTACACGCTCAGCCTGGATGAGAAATGGATGAAATTATGAAACGCACTCTGTGCCTCTGCCTGTTGATGCTGAACAGCGTCGCCAGCGCGCAAACACTGGCCGATCCGACCCAGCCCCCGCCGGAATCGCGCCTGCTGCCGAATGTTGAGGCGGATGTACAGGTAACACAAGGCCCCGTGCTGCAATCGGTGCTGATCGGATCGGGTGGCCGCGAGGTCGCCGTGATCGATGGCCAGACGGTGCGCAAGGGGGAAAAGTTCAATGGCGCCACGCTGATCAAAGTCAGCAAGAACCAGGTGGTGCTGCAAAATGGCAGGGACAAGCAGATTCTGACGCTGTTCCCCGAAGTGGCCAAGAAAGCCGCACATTAAATGCGAAGAATGCTTATGCAAAACATCCTGACTATCGCCGTTGTGGCGTCCGCGCTGCTGCTGGCTGGCTGCAAGACTCCGTCCACGCGCGATACCTATGACAAGATCAGTACCGAGGTGAATACGGCCGCTACCAAGCCATCCACCGTGACCCAGAATGAAGCCGTGTCGGCTGCCTTATTGCCGCCGGTGTCGCAGCTGGGCGAGCAACTGCCGAAAGCGCGCGCGGTGCTGGAAGAACGTTTCAACGTGTCGTTCAACAATGTGCCGGTGCAGCAGTTCTACAATTCCATCGTGGCGGGCACCCGCTACAATATGCTGATCAATCCCGAGGTCACCGGCAATATCACCGCCAACCTGAAAGACGTGACCTTGTTCGAGGCGCTGGATGCGATCCGCGAACTGTATGGCTACGACTACAAGATAGAAGGCACGCGCATCTACATCCGTCCGCTGACCATGCAGACCAAGATGTTCAAGATTAACTACCTGACTGCGATCCGCAAGGGCGTGTCCAGCCTGCGCGTGTCGTCGACTTCGGTGGCCAATGCCGGCACCAGCAACAGCGGCAGCCAGTCCAACGGTAACAACGGCAGCAACGGCAGCAACGGCAATAACAATGGTGGCAATGGCAATAATGGCAACGATCAGAACAATCCGAACGGTACGCAGACGCAGCGCGACTCGGCCAATGTCTCCACTACCTCGGAAAGCGATTTCTGGTTGGAGCTGAAAACCTCGCTGGAAGCCATCGTCGCCACCGGCAAGGATGGCCGCAGTGTCACCATCAGCCCGCAGTCGGGCGTGATCGTGATCCGTGCCATGCCGGACGAACTGCGCAATGTCGATATGTACCTGAAGGCCACCCAGCTGTCGGTCGACCGGCAGGTGATTTTGGAAGCCAAGATTCTTGAAGTGGAGCTGAACAGCAATTACCAGAGCGGCGTCAACTGGGCGGCGTTTGGCAAGTTTGCTTCGGGCGGCAATAACCGCTTCTCGATGGGCACGCTGCAACCGGACACCACGCTGCGTCCGCTGGGCGCGTCGCTGAGCAGCCCAGGCAACACCGGCCTGATCGCCACGCCGGGCAGCGCGCTGGGCGCGTCGAGCGAGGCGGTTGGCGCACTGTTCGGCCTGGCCTTCCAGACCAGTAATTTTGCCGCGCTGATTTCCTTCCTTGAGGGGCAGGGCACGGTGCACGTGCTGTCCAGCCCGCGTATCGCCACGCTGAACAATCAGAAGGCGCTGCTGAAAATCGGCACCGACGAGTTCTATGTGACCGGCGTCAGCACCACCACCAGCACCAGCGGCAACGGCACCGGCGTAACTTCGCCGACCGTGACGTTGCAGCCGTTCTTTTCCGGCGTGGTGCTGGACGTGACGCCGCAGATCGATGACGAAGGCAATATCATCCTGCACGTACACCCATCGGTGAGCCAGGTATCCACCATCAACAAGGCGCTGAATCTCGGCTCGCTGGGCAATTACAACCTGCCGCTGGCGGCGTCTTCGACCTCCGAAATGGACAGCATGGTGCGCGGCCAGAATGGCCAGGTGGTTGCCATTGGCGGCCTGATGCGCCAAGCCACGACCACCGATAATTCCGGTCTGCCAGGCGTGGCCAAGGTGCCGGTGCTGGGCGCGCTGTTCGGCAGCAAGAACGAAGTCGTGCAGAAGCGCGAGCTGGTGGTGCTGATCAAGCCGACCATCGTCGAAACCTCGTCCGACTGGAACCGTGACCTGCTCGATAGCGGCCGCCGCCTGAAAGAGCTGGACCCACGCCGCGCCACAGGACGCAACTGATCATGTATAGCAAACATTTCGGCCTGCGCGAGGCGCCGTTCAGCATCACGCCCGATACCAGCTATTTCTTCACCAGCCCGCATTCGCAGGAGGCGCTGAATACCTTGCTGGTGGCGGCCAAGAGCGGCGAGGGCTTCATCAAGATCACTGGCGAGGTTGGCACCGGCAAGACGCTGCTGTGCCGTAAATTCATCGCCACCATCGGCCCGGATTTTGTCACCGCGTATATCCCCAACCCTTATCTGGAGCCGCGCACGCTGATGCTTGCCCTGGCGGATGAGCTGGAAGTGCCGATGGAGAAGGATGTCGATCAGCACCAGTTGCTGAAATCGATTACCAACCGCCTGATGGATCTGGCGCGCGAGGGCAAGCAGGTGCTGCTGCTGCTGGATGAGGCGCAGGCGATTCCGACCGAAAGCCTGGAAGCGCTGCGTTTGCTGACCAATCTGGAAACCGAGAAGCGCAAGCTGTTGCAGATTGTGCTGTTCGGCCAGCCAGAACTGAATCAGCATTTGCAGGCGAATTCGATCCGCCAGCTGGCGCAGCGGATTACCTTCCACTATCACCTGGGGCCGTTGTCGCGTGACGACATCGAGTATTACATTGCGCACCGTCTGCGCGTGGCGGGCTACACCGGTGGGCGGCTGTTCAATCGCGCGGCGATTTCGCGGTTGTACCAGGCCAGCGGCGGCATACCGCGGCTGGTCAATATCATGGCCAATAAATCGCTGATGCTGTGCTTCGGCGAAGGCAAGCAGCAGGTGACGCGGCATCACGTCAACCTGGCCGCCAGCGACACCGTGACGTCGCAACAGCGCGCGCGCTGGCCGTGGATGGCGGCCGGTGTAAGCTTGCTGATCGCCGCTTGCGGCCTGACCTGGGCGCTGACCAAATGAGCCTGATAAATAAAATGCTGCAGGACCTGGATGCACGCGGCGGCGCAGGGGATGCGCCGGTGCCGGATGATATCAAGGCGGTGCCGGTGGCGGAGCGCGATCGCCGTCCGCTGCTGATCGCCGGCGCGGCCGCTGGCGTGCTGGTGCTGGCGGCTGGCGGCTGGTATGGCTGGCAGTACTGGCAGTCGCATAGCGCGCCGCCGCCAGGGCCGCCACCAAAAATCGTCGATAACCGGCCGCATCCGGATTCGCTTGCCCAGGGCGAGTCTGCCAATCCCGCCGCGTTGCCCGCAGCTAAGCCCGGCATGCCGGCGCCAACGCCTGCCGTGGTCGACGCGCCGGGCGCGGGGGCTGCTGCGCAGGAGGCCTTGGATACGCCGGAGCCAGCCTCGGCGCCGGCGCTGCAAGGCGCCCAGCCGGATGCGTCGCCAACGCGGGCTGCTGCGGCGCCGAAGAGCCGGCGCGCTGCCGACCCTGCGGATGCGGCGGACGCAGCACGTCGGCGCAAGCCGGCCGCCACGCCGGCGGATGGCATCGTGCAGCACGACCTGACGCCCAAGCAAATGTCGGAAAACAGCTATCGCCGCGCATTGGCGGCCTTGCAGGAAGGACGCGTCAACGTCGCGCTAGCCGATCTGGATAAAGCGGTGGAACTCGATCCGCGCAACGACGCCGCGCGCCAGACCTACGTCAGCCTGCTGCTGGAAAACCGCCGCACCGACGACGCCATCCGCCAGCTGCGCCTGGCTCTGGGCGTGGAGCCACGCCAGCCTGGACTGGCGATGGTGCTGGCCCGCCTGCAACTGGAAAAAGGCGGCCCGGCGCTGGAGACATTGCTGAAAACCCTGCCGTATGCCGCCAATAACGCCGACTACCTGGCCTTCCTGGCGGGCGTGCTGCAACGCGAACAGCGCCACACCGAGGCGGCGGAACAATACCGCAACGCGCTGGCGATGGTGCCGGACAACGCCATCTGGTGGATGGGGCTGGGCATTTCGCTGCAAGCCGACCAGCACCTGCCGGAAGCGCGCGAAGCCTATCGCCATGCGCGCGCTGGCACTGGCCTGACGCCGGAACTGAAGGCCTTTATCGACCGCAAGCTGGACCAGCTATCGCGCTGATCACAAGCTTGCCTGCATGCCCCAGATCTGCTTCATGCTGAAGCGGGTCGCGGCCTGGTCTTCGCTGAGCCCCTCGGTGATGCCGCCCAGGCCGGTGTGGATGCAGCGCGGCTGAGCCGGTGACAGCATCGCGCCTGCCGCGTCGCGCAGGTAGTGCACCTGCAAGCCGCTGCTACAGCCCTGGCGGCGGCTGACCACGCCGATCTCGCCACCCTCCAGCTTCACCAGGCAGCCCGGCGGGAAATCACCCAGCTCGCGCTGGAAACAGCCGGCCAGATGCGGATCGACCGGCGCGGCCTTGTCTTCAATCAGATTGCGCAGTGCCAGGCTGGGCAGGATGGACTTGCGATAATTGCGCGCCGACACCTGCGCGCAGTAGCGGTCGGCAAAGCTCAGCAGCTTGGCGTTCAGCGTGACTTCCGGGCTGGCGATGCCGGCCGGGTAGCCGCTGCCACCATCGTTCTCGTGGTGCATCAGCACGCAGGAAATCCAGTCGTCATCATCCACGCCGACACAGCGCAGCATGTCGGCGCTTTCTTCGGGATGACGGCGCACGATGGCCATCTCCTCGCTGTTCAGCGGCGCGGTTTTGCTCTGGAAATTCTCGTGATGGCGCAGCATGCCGACATTCATGGTCAGCGCGGCGGCGGTGACGGTCAGCGTGCTGCTGGCGCTCATTTGCGTACTGCGGGCGATCACCACGGTCACCACGGCAGTCTCGATACAGTGCCGCACCGCGTAGGTGCCGTTGATCTGGCTGAGAAAAATGCAGGCCAGCGCCACATCGGGATTCAGCGCGACCGCGTGGATGACATCGGCCGCGATCTCGCGGATTTCGCCCTCGGCGTTGTGTTCGTTGCGCAGATTGTGCAGCAGGCGCTCCAGGCGGCGATTGCACTGGTTAAGCTGGTGCAGCACCGATGGTGACTCATGGTGTGGGTCGGACATTTCTCTATCCCGATCTTAAACTTTGGCCAGGCGTTCCAACGCGAGCGCCAGCGTCTCGTCCTTCTTGGCAAAGCAGAAGCGCACAATGCCGGATTCCTTGCCTTGCTGGTAAAACGCCGAAACGGGAATCGCTGCCACCTTGATTTCGCTGGTCAGCCATTCGGCGAATTCCGCTTCCGTCTGCTGAGAGATTTTATCGTAGCGCACGCACTGGAAGTAGGTACCGTCGGCTGGCAGCAACGCAAAACGGGTATTTTTCAGGCCGTCGCGGAACAGGTCGCGCTTGCGCTGGTAGAAGGTTGGCAATTCGAGATACGGTGTCGGATCGGCCATATAGTTGGCAATGCCATGCTGCATCGGCGTGTTCACGCTGAAGACGTTGTATTGATGCACTTTGCGGAACTCGGCCGTCAGCGCCGCCGGCGCTGCCACATAGCCGATCTTCCAGCCGGTGACGTGGTAGGTCTTGCCGAAACTCGATACGACAAAGGCGCGCTCCGCCAGCTCCGGATAGCGGCTGACGGATTCGTGCCGCTGGCCATCGTAGACCATGTGTTCGTAGACTTCATCCGACAGGATCAGCACGTCGCTGCCGCGCACGATGTCGCTCAGCGCCTGCATATCGGCGGCGCGCAGCACGGTGCTGGTGGGATTGTGCGGGGTGTTGATGATGATCAGGCGGGTCTTGCTGTTGACGGCGGCGGCCACCTTGGCCCACGGCACGGTATAGCCGGCTGCACCGACTTCCATTTCCACCGGCACCGGCACGCCGCCGGCCAGCGTAATCGCCGGCACATAGCTGTCGTACACCGGCTCGATGACGATCACTTCGTCGCCCGGATGCACACAGCACAGGATGGCAGTGGTCAGGCCCTGCGTGGCGCCGGCGGTGACGGTGATCTCGCTGTCAACGTTGTATTGATGGCCGTACAGCGTGGCGATCTTGGCGGCGATGGCCTGGCGCAGCACCGAGGCGCCGCTCATCATCGGGTACTGGTTGAAATCGGCCTGCATGGCGTCGTTGACGGCGTTCAGCAAGCTGCGCTCGCAGCCGAAATCAGGGAAGCCCTGGCCGAGGTTGACAGCGCCGGCTTGCGCGGCCAGCTGGGACATGCGGGTGAAAATGGTGGTTCCGACTGCTGGCAAGCGTGTCGTCAAGTGTGGCGTCATCGGCTAAAGGCTTGTTGTGGACAGATGACCTATTCTAGCGCAATCCACTTCTCCGGCAACATCACCTTGAACATGCCTTCGCGTTCCAGGCGGCGGGCCAGTTTCAGCAGTGCCTTGTCCTTGGTGATCAGTACCTCGGCCTGGGCGTCGCGGGCGATTTCGAGGAATTTCTGATCGGCCTTGTCGCTGCACACCGGCAGCTTGATGCCCGACTCCGGCGGCGCCACCACCTTGATCAGCGCGTCGAAGCGGGCGGCGGCCAGCGGGCGACTGTCGTCGTCGAGCGGCAGGTGCTTGTAGTGCAGCACGATGTTGTATTCGTCGCGGCAGTCGGCGCGGGTGACGGCTTCGATCTTGCCGTTTTCGATGGCACTGACCAGCTTGCTCCAGCGCGTATCGTTGAACACGAACAGATCGAGGCAAACGTTGGTGTCGATAACGACTTTCTTTGGAACAGGTATCATGTAGGCTAGTTACGTAAATATGTATTTTGGAATCTTATGCTGATAGTGCTTTCCCCGGCAAAAAGTCTCGACCTGGAGACTCCGCCAACCACCAAGCTGCACACCGAACCGTCGTTTCTCGATCATTCCGAACAACTGATCCATCGCCTGCGCGAATTTTCACCGGCCGAGCTGGGCCAGCTGATGGACTTGTCCGACAATCTGTCCGCGCTCAACGTGGCCCGCTACGCCTCCTGGACCAAGGATACGCATGAAGCGCGCCAGGCGGTGATGACCTTCAACGGCGACGTCTACGATGGCCTGGACGCGCGTACCTTGCAGCCGAAGCAGCTGGACTACGCGCAGTCGCGCATCCGCATCCTGTCCGGCCTGTATGGCATGCTGCGCCCGCTGGACCTGATCCACCCGCACCGGCTGGAAATGGGCACGCGCCTGAGCACGCCACGCGGCAAGAACCTGTACGACTTCTGGGGCGACACCATTGCCCAGGCGCTGAACCGGACCGCGGCCGAGCAGGGCGCGGAGACGCTGGTCAACCTGGCGTCCGAAGAATACTTCAAATCGGTCAAGCCCAAGGCGCTGGAGGTGCCGGTGATTACGCCACAGTTCGAGGACTGGAAGAGCGGCAAGTACAAAATCATCTCGTTCTACGCCAAGCGCGCACGCGGGCTGATGGCGCGCTACGCGGCGGTCAAAGGCATTACCGATCCGCACAAGCTGAAAAGGTTCGATGTCGACGGCTATAGCTTCGTGCCGGACGCCTCCGACGCTAAAACCTGGCTGTTCCGCCGCAAACTGGGTGAATAAAAAACCGGGACTCAGGTCCCGGCTTTTTTGCCTGCTTTTACATCGCGGCGTTGGAGCTCCAGAAGCGCCACCATTTGCGTTCCTGCTTTTTGCCTTCGTCCAGGAACTTGGAGTTAGGGTAGTTCAGCTTGAACACACGCTCGGTGTCGTTTTTCAGTTCGGTCATGCCCAGCTTGTCGTAGCTGCGTATCATGATGAACAGCGCTTCTTCGATCACCGGGGTGTCGCGGAAGTCGTTCATGATGCCCATGGCGCGGTTGGCGGCAGCCAAGTAGGCGCCACGGCGGTAGTAGTAGCGCGCCACGTGCACTTCATACGACGCCATCGCATTCAGCAGATAGCGCATGCGGTCCAGCGAGTCCGGGGTATACTTGCTGTTCGGGAACTTGGTCACCAGTTCCTTGAAGGCTGCGTACGCTTCGCGCGTGGCTTTCGGGTCGCGTTCGGTGGCGTCCTGCTCGTAGATGAAGTTCAGGAAGCCGATCTGGTCGTTGAAGTTGATCAGGCCGCGCAGATAGTACATATAATCGACGTTGGCGTGATTCGGGTGCAGCTTGATGAAGCGTTCCACCGCCGCCAGCGCCTGGGCCTGGTCTTGCGATTTGTAGTACGCATAGGCGATATTCATCTGCGCCTGCTGGGCATAGGTGCCGAATGGATAGCTCGATTCCAGGCGTTCGAACAACTGAATTGCACGCTCGTAGTGCTGGCCTTCCAGTTCTTCGTTCGCCTCCGAGTATAATTTCGATGCGCTCCAGCCTTTTGTTTCGTCGATCTTTTCAGAGAAAAGGCCGCAACCGGACAAACCAAGCAGAACCACTGTTGCTGCGACTACCGATAATTTTTTTTGCATATCTTTTGCAAGAAACTGTTTAACCAAAGTTTTACGAGGCTAATTATAGCCGATAGGATTACCGTGATATTAAACGCAAAGCCGAATTTGGCCGAATCTTCCTCCGAACACGATGCCGGCGCCGACCTGGTTGTCAACGACGGCGATTTTGGCGACGACGAGGACGGCCTGGCTCCGATCGAACTGCAGCTGGTGCCGGAACACTGCGGCCAGCGCCTCGATAAAGTCATTTCCGGCCTGGTGCCGCAATTTTCCCGCGGCCGCCTGCAAACCTGGATCACCGACGGCTTCGTCTCGGTGGACGGCAAACCGGCCAAAAGCAGCAAGGATACCGTCTACGGCGACGAGAAGGTCATCATTCTGCCCCAACCGGAGCCGGAAGACGAGGCTTTTAAGCCGGAACCGATGGAACTTAACATAGTTTTTGAGGACGAACACCTGATTGTGGTGAACAAACCGGCCGGCCTGGTGGTCCATCCGGGCGCCGGTAACTGGTCCGGCACGCTGCTCAACGGCTTGCTGCACCACAGCCCGCAGCTGGCCGGCGTGCCGCGCGCCGGCATTGTGCACCGCCTGGACAAGGATACCAGCGGCCTGATGGTGGTCGGCAAGACGCTGGCGGCGCAGACCGATCTGGTGCGCCAGCTGGCCGCGCGCACCGTCAAGCGCGAGTATTTCGCAGTCGTGTGGGGCACGCCGCGCATTAGCGGTACTATTGATGCGGCGATGGGACGCCACCCGCGCGACCGCGTCAAGATGGCGGTGTCGACCGGCATGGGTTCCAAGCCGGCCATCACCCACTACCAGCTGACTGCCAGCGGCAAGCTGGGCGAGGGCCGTCCCGTCAGTCTGGTGCAGTGCCGCCTGGAAACCGGCCGCACCCACCAGATTCGCGTGCACATGCAGTCGATCGGCTTCCCGCTGGTCGGCGATACGGTGTACGGCAAGCAGCACCTGGCCGACTATTTCCCGCGCCAGGCACTGCAGGCGCGCCGCCTGGGGCTGGTGCATCCGGCCACGGGCGAGCAATGCGAGTGGCTGGTGCCGCTGGCGCAAGATTTTGCCGAACTGCTGGCGCGAGCCGGTATCGAGGAACCGGAACAGATTTGATGTCTACACAGCAGCAGTGGTTGATTCCGAACTGGCCGGGCCTGCCAGACAACGTGGGTGTGCTGTCGACCACGCGCCGCGGCGGTGTCAGCCCGGCGCCATATGACGACGGCATGGGCGCCGGCGGCCTGAACCTGGGCACGCATGTCGGTGACCAGCCGCATAATGTGGCCGCCAACCGCGCCATCCTGCGCCAGATGCTGCCGGACGATCCGGTCTGGCTGTCGCAGGTGCACGGCACGGCGGTGGTCAATGTGGCCAAGGTCGGCCCGCAGCAGGTGCCCGATGCGGACGCCAGCCTGTCCACCGTTGCGGGTAAGGTGTGCGTGATCATGACTGCCGACTGCCTGCCGGTGCTGTTCGCCGATCAACAGGGCAAGACCGTGGCGGCTGCGCATGCCGGCTGGCGCGGCCTGGCTGCCGGCGTGCTGGAGAAAACCGTCGAGGCGATGCGCGCCGCCGGCGCCGGCGAGCTGACCGCCTGGATGGGGCCGGCAATTGGCGCGTATCAGTTTGAGGTGGGGGCGGAGGTCAAACAGACTTTCCTGGATGGTGCGCTGGATGCTTCCGGCGTGCGTCATGTCGACGCGGCCTTTAGCGTCATCGACGGCAAGCCGGGTAAATACCTGGCCGATATTTACGGACTGGCGCGCTACGTGCTGCACCGCGCCGGCGTGCGGCAGGTGCATGGCGGTGAATTCTGCACTGTCTCCAACTCCGGCCGCTTCTATTCCTACCGCCGCGATGGCGTCACCGGCCGTCAGGCCACCTTAATCTGGCTCAAATGAACGTGCTTCCCGTGCGGCTTGCTCAGCAGCGCGTCGCCGGGCTTTGCGTTTCCCCGTGCCCGCAATGTAAATCAGCGTCCCGAGCGGCAGCACGCAATAGAACAAAAACGTTACAATTCCCGCAACCACGGAAGTTTCCGTCAGCGCCATCAGGCCGACTACATAAATCCAAGCAATAGCAACAATCAGCATCGTGTTTAACTCACTTTAGGGAACCACACATGAATTTGCCCGATCCGAACGCTTTCGCCGCCTGGATGCAGTCCAATCCTGTGGCCGCCATGATGCAGGATGTCGGCGCGCACATCAAGCCGGAGGCGATGGAGCAGCTGAAGAATGCCTACCTCAAGGATTTCGGCGCCTTGTGGCAGGACTTCATCAGCGGCAAGGTTGCGCCGCCCAGCGACCGGCGTTTCAGCTCGGCCGCATGGCAGGGGAATCCGATGTCGGCGTTTAACGCCGCTGCCTATCTGCTCAACGCCAAATTCCTGACCGCGATGGTGGACACCGTCGATGTGACGCCGCCGCAGAAACAGAAAATCCGTTTCGCCGTGCAGCAGATTGTCGACGCCATGTCGCCGGCCAACTTCCTGGCCACCAATCCGGAAGCGCAGCAAAAGCTGGTCGAAACCAAGGGGGAGAGCCTGACGCGCGGCCTGGCCAATATGCTGGGCGATATGAACAAGGGCCATATTTCGCTGTCGGACGAATCGGCGTTCGAGGTCGGCCGCAACCTGGCGATTACCGAAGGCACGGTGGTGTATGAGAATCCGCTGTTCCAGCTGATCCAGTACACGCCGAAAACCGCCACCGTCAGCCAGACGCCGCTGCTGATGGTGCCGCCGTGCATCAACAAGTTTTACATCCTCGACCTGCAACCGGAAAATTCGCTGGTGAAGTATGCGGTGGAGCAGGGCAATACCGTGTTCCTGGTCTCGTGGAGCAATCCGGACAAATCGCTGGCGCACACCACCTGGGACGATTACGTCGACAAGGGCGTGATCCAGGCGATCCGCGTGGTGCAGGAGATAAGCGGCGAGGACAAACTGAATATGTTCGGCTTCTGCGTCGGCGGCACCATTGTCTCCACCGCGCTGGCGGTGCTGGCGGCGCGCGGCGAGCAGGTCGCCAACAGCCTGACCCTGCTGACCACCTTCCTCGACTTCAACGATACCGGCGTGCTGGATGTGTTTGTCGATGAAACCCAGGTATCGCTGCGCGAGCAGCAACTGAAGGACGGCGGCCTGATGCCGGGCCGCGATCTGGCCAGCACCTTCTCCAGCCTGCGTCCCAACGACCTGGTGTGGAACTATGTGCAGTCCAACTACCTCAAGGGCAATGACCCGGCCGCGTTCGATCTGCTGTACTGGAATTCGGACAGCACCAATCTGCCGGGGCCGATGTTCTGCTGGTATCTGCGCAACACCTACCTGGAAAACCGCCTGAAGACCGGCGAGCTGGTGGTGGCCGGTGAAACCGTCGATCTGACCAGCATCGACGCGCCAGCCTTCGTCTACGGTTCGCGTGAAGATCACATCGTGCCATGGCCGTCGGCATACGACTCGCTGGCCATCCTCAGCGGCCCGACGCGGTTTGTGCTGGGCGCCTCCGGCCACATCGCCGGCGTGATCAATTCGCCGGCCAAGAACAAGCGCAGCTACTGGACCAATGATAGCGGCAAGGCCGACAGCGCCGACGCATGGTTCCAGCAAGCCACGGAAAATCCCGGCAGCTGGTGGCCGGAATGGGCCCAATTCCTGAACGATAACGGCGGCAAAAAAGTGAAGCCGAAAGCCAAGCCTGGCAACGCCAGGTACAAGCCGATCGAACCGGCGCCCGGACGTTACGTCAAAGTAAAGGCTGATTGAAGTTTAGTTGGTTGCGTTGCAATAAAAGCCAATACTTATATCAGATTGTGCAAGTTATTTGGTTTCACCTCTATAATAAGTAAAAGTAGGCACGCGGGAAGCGGACTATCCGTCCGCTTTCTATCCGATTTTTAAGAGACATGCGCTGCGGCGCAATAAACGGACTTGTGATGAGTAGTGCGAAAAAAAATGCTGACCGCCTGATTAAAAAATATCCGAACCGTCGTCTGTATGACACGCAGACCAGTTCCTACATCACGTTGACCGACGTGAAACAGCTGGTGCTCGACAACGAGGAATTCACCGTTGTCGACGCCAAGAGTAATGAAGACCTGAGCCGCAGCATCCTGCTGCAAATCATTCTGGAAGAAGAGGCCAGCGGCGCGCCGATGTTCTCCAGCGATGTGCTGGCGCAGATCATCCGCTTCTACGGCCACGCCATGCAGGGCATGATGGGTTCCTACCTGGAGAAGAACGTCCAGGCCTTCACCGACATCCAGAGCAAGTTCACCGGCAGCGCCGTCGGCAGCCAGCCGTTCAGCCCGGAGATGTGGACCCAGTTCATGAACGTTCAGGGCCCGATGATGCAGGGCATGATGAACAACTACATCGACCAGAGCAAGAGCCTGTTCGTGCAGATGCAGGAGCAAATGCAGAACCAGAGCAAAAACCTGTTCGGCACCTTCCCATTCGCCCCGGTTCCTCCTGGCGACAAAAAGTAATTTCGCTACGTCCTTCGTAGTGCTCTACGGCACAGCTCACGCAAGTGGCTGTGCCGTTTTTGTAGCTTGATTACAAAATACCCACTATTTTGTTGACACTCAAAATTCTTCGGTAGTACTATCGACAACAGGTTATGGAAGCGCTTCCACTTGATGTTCAGCGAAGGAGTGTGTGTGGTGCCAGTTGCAAATGCAGAGACGTTTAATCCGGCGGCCGATTCGGTGCTATGGAATAAGGATTTCCTGATCGGCGCCGCCACGGCCGCTTATCAGATCGAAGGCGCGGTGCGTGAGGACGGCCGCATTCCATCGATCTGGGACACCTTCTCGGCCACGCCGGGCAAGGTGCTGGCCGGCGACACTGGCGAAATCGCCTGCGATCACTATCACCGCTGGCAGGAGGATGTGGAATTGCTGGCCGGCCTGCAGGTCGGCGCCTACCGCCTGTCGATTTCGTGGCCGCGCGTGATGACGGCCGACGGCAAGCCGAACGAGAAGGGCATCGATTTCTATCGCAGGCTGCTGAAGGCCTTGCGCGCCAAGGGCCTGAAGACTTACGTCACGCTGTACCACTGGGACCTGCCGCAGCACCTGGAAGACAAGGGCGGCTGGGTCAACCGCGATACCGCCTACCGCTTTGCCGAATACGCCGACATGATCAGCCGCCAGCTGAAAGGCCTGGTCGATGCGTGGGCCACGCTGAACGAGCCATGGTGCTCGGCCATGCATGGCTATGGCACCGGCCACCACGCGCCGGGCAAGCAGGACGTGGTATTCGCCACCCAGGCCATGCACCACCTGCTGCTGGGGCACGGACTGGCAGTGCGGCACCTGCGCGCCAACGATCCGGCGGCGCAAGTCGGCATCGTCGCCAACGTGGGGCGCGGCACCAGCACCGACGCCAGCGCTGCCGGCCAGCGCGCGGCCTGGCTGTTCGAGCTGCAGCACAATAACTGGATACTCGACCCGCTGCTGAAGAAGTCCTATCCATCGGCGCTGTGGGAGCTGTGGCCTGGCGCGCAGCCGACCATTCTGAACGGCGACATGGACATCATCGGCGCGCCGCTGGATTTCCTCGGCATTAATTACTACTTCCGCACCAATGTGGTGAGCGACGGCAAGCATGGCTACACCGAAGTGTATCTGGAAGGCGTCGAGCGCACGCAAATGGGATGGGAAGTATACCCGGACGGCTTGCGCCACCTGCTGGTCGGCTTCCACCGCGACTATCCGAACCTGCCGCCGATCTACATCACCGAGAACGGCATGGCCACCGATGACAAGGTGGTCGATGGCGAAGTGCATGACAGCCAGCGCATCAGCTTCCTGAACCGCCACCTGGCAGCGGTGGACCAGGCGGTGAAAGCCGGTGTCGATGTGCGCGGCTACTTTATCTGGTCGCTGCTGGATAATTTTGAATGGGCCTTCGGTTATGAGCGCCGATTCGGTATCATCCACGTCGACTATGCGACACAGAAGCGCACGTTGAAACGCAGCGCTAAACTGGTTACACAATTTTTGGCGCAGCGGTCCGCCCAAAAGTAAGTTCCACGAATAGAATGGGGCGCTTTGACGCCCTCAGGGAGACAGACAGAATGTACAAGGCCACACAACTGGGCTGCGCCATCGCGCTCGCCCTGTCAGCAGCCGGCGCGGCCAACGCGCAGGCGCCGCTGAAAGCCACCGTGATTCACTGGTGGACCTCGGGCGGCGAATCAGCCGCAGTCAAGCAGTTCGCGGACGCTTATAACAAGGCCGGCGGCCAGTGGGTCGACCAGGCTGTTGCCGGCGCCGACCAGTCGCGCGCCACCACCATCAACCGCATCGTTGGCGGTAATGCGCCGACCGCCGCGCAGTTCAACACCTCCAAGCAGTTCCGCGATTTCGTCGAACAGGGCTTGCTGAATAATGTGGACGACGTGGCGATCGCCGGCAAGTGGGAGCAGATCATGCCGCCGTCTATCCTGCAAGCGATCAAGGTCAATGGCCATTTCTACGCGGCGCCGGTGGACATCCACATGCCCGCGTGGTTCTTCTACTCCAAGGCCGCGTATAAAAAAGCCGGCATCACCAGCGAACCGCAGACCTGGGAAGAATTCCTGGCGCAGCTGGCCAAGCTGAAAGCGGCGGGCGTGGTGCCGCTGGCCTTTGGCGGCCAGGTCTGGCAGGAGAAGATCACCTTCGACGCCATCTTCGCCATGGTTGGCGGTGCGGACCTGTATCTGAAAGTTTATCGTGACCGTGACCAGAAAGCCGTGATGTCGCCGGCCTTCAAGCAGGTGCTGGTGGAGTTCAAAAAACTGAAAGGCTTTGTGGACGCAGGCTCGCCGGGCCGCAACTGGAACGACGCGACTGCGCTGGTTGTCCAGGGCAAAGCGGGCGTGCAGATCATGGGCGACTGGGCCAAGGGCGAATTCGCCGCTGCCAAACAAGTGGCCGGCAAGGACTTCGGCTGCTACGCCGGCTTCGGCCCGAAAGCGCCATACATCGTGGCCGGTGACGCCTTCGTTTTCCCGAAAACGAATGACGCCAACGCCATCAAGGCGCAGAAGCTGCTGGCCAACGTGGTTACCTCGCCGGCCGCGCAAGTGGCTTTCGCCGCGCGCAAGGGGGCGATCCCGATCCGTGGCGATGTCGATGAATCGCAGCTGGACCTGTGCGCGCGCCAGGGACTGGCGATCATGAAGGACAAATCGCGCCAGCTGCCGAACAGCGAAATGCTGGCGACGCCGGACACCACTGGCGCATTGCAGGACGTGCTGACCAGCTACTGGAACAAGAACCAGTCGCCGGACGATGCGCAAAAAGCCTTCGCCCGCGCCATCAAGGGCGACTAAGCCATGACGAAGAAACGTCAAAGCGTTTCCTTTGCCGCCTACATCGCCATCTTGCCGATGGCCTTGACGGTGCTGCTGGCCTACCTGGGCACGATGCTATGGACCGCGCGCGTCTCGGTCAGCAGCTCGCGCACCTTCCCGGCCAGCGACTTTGTCGGCGCCTCGCAATACATCCGCCTGTTCAATAACGAACGCTGGCTGCTGTCGCTGCAAAACGTCGCCATGTATGGCGTGCTGTTCATCGCCGCCTGCCTGATCATCGGCTTCCTGCTGGCGGTGTTCATCGACCAGAAGGTGATGGCGGAAGGCGCACTGCGTACCGTGTTCCTGTATCCGTATGCGATGTCCTTTGTCGCCACGGGCCTGATCTGGCAGTGGATATTGAATCCGGAGCTGGGCATCCAGGAAGTGCTGCGCAAGCTGGGTTGGCCCGATGCGCAATTCGACTGGATAGTCGACCAGGACATGGCGATTTACACGATTGTGATCGCCACTGTATGGCAGGCCTCCGGGCTGGTGATGGCGCTGATGCTGTCCGGCCTGCGCGGTGTCGACGACGAAATCTGGAAGGCCGCACGCATCGATGGCATCCCGCGCTGGCGCGTCTACGGCAGCATCGTGCTGCCGATGCTGGGACCGTCGGTATCGACCGCCTTCGTGCTGCTGTTCGTGATGGTGGTGAAAGTGTTCGATGCGGTGGTCGCGATGACGCAGGGCGGTCCGGGCACGGCCAGCGAAGTGCCGGCCAAGTTCATCATGGACTATTTGTTCGGCCGCGCCAATATCGGCCTGGCTTCCGCCGCATCGATCGTACTGCTGCTGACGGTGCTGGCCATCGTCGCGCCGCTGTACTTTGTGCGCAATCGCCGCGCCGCACTGGGGGCATGATGGGACAAGTTGTGAAACTCGATAAAACCACCGACGCCAGCGCGCGCGCCGCAGAGCAGGCCCGTCTGGCGGCCGCCAATGACGCCAGCATCCCGACGCCGCGCCCGCGCCGCAAGCTGGCGTGGACGCCGGCCCGCATCGGTGTGTACGCCTTCCTGATCGTGGCGGCGCTGTTCTTCCTGCTGCCGCTGTATGTGATGCTGGTGACCTCGGTCAAGCCGATGGAGGAAATCCGCCTCGGCACGCTGTTCGCGCTGCCGCAGCATTTGACGCTGGAGCCGTGGGTACAAGCCTGGTCCTCGGCATGTACCGGACTGGAATGCGACGGCATCCGTGGCGGCTTCTGGAACTCGGTGGCGATTGTGGTGCCGAGTACCATCCTGTCGATTGCGATTGGCGCGATCAACGGCTATGCGCTGTCGTTCTGGCGTCCGCGCGGCGCCGGCGTGCTGTTTGCGATCCTGATGATGGGCGCCTTCATTCCGGTGCAGGTGATGATCTATCCGCTGGTGCGGGTGCTGGCGGCGGTGAACCTGTTCAGCTCTCTGCCGGGCATCATCCTGATCCACACCATCTTCGGCATGCCGGTGATGACGCTGCTGTTCCGTAATTACTATGCGGCGCTGCCGATGGAGCTGTTCAAGGCGGCGCGCATCGACGGCGGCGGCTTCTGGCGCATCTTCGTGCAGCTGATGCTGCCGATGTCAACGCCGGTGATCGTGGTCGCGGTGATCATGCAGGTGACCGGCATCTGGAACGACTTCCTGCTTGGCCTGGTGTTTGCGGGTTCGGAGCACCTGCCGATGACGGTCCAGCTGAACAACATCATCAACACCACCACCGGCGAGCGCCTGTACAACGTGAATATGGCGGCGACCATTCTGACGTCGGTCGTGCCGCTGGCGCTCTACTTTATTTCTGGCCGCTGGTTTGTGCGCGGCATTGCCTCTGGCGCTGTGAAGGGTTAAACCATGTCTAACGTAGCTATTCGTAATTTGCAGATCCAGCTGGGCGGCAACCGGGTGATTGAATCGCTCGACCTGGATGTCAAAGCAGGGGAGTTCGTGGTGCTGCTCGGGCCATCCGGCTGCGGCAAGTCGACGCTGTTGCACAGCATCGCCGGCCTGATCGACACCAGCGCGGGCCAGATCGAAATCGGCGGCCGCGACATGACCTGGGCCGATCCGAAAGACCGCGGCATCGCGCTGGTGTTCCAGTCGTATGCGCTGTATCCGACCATGAATGTGGAATCGAATATGTCGTTCGGGCTGCGCATCAACGGCACGCCGAAGGCGGAAATCGCCCGCCGCGTCAACCGCGCCTCGGACATGCTGCAACTTGGCCCGCTGCTGAAGCGCAAGCCGGCCAATCTGTCGGGCGGGCAGCGGCAGCGGGTGGCGATTGGCCGCGCCATCGTGCGCGAAGCTGACGTGATGCTGTTCGACGAACCGCTGTCCAATCTCGATGCCAAGCTGCGCACCGAACTGCGGCGCGAGCTGAAGCAGCTGCACAAGCAGCTGGGCGCGACCATGATCTACGTCACCCACGACCAGGTCGAGGCAATGACGCTGGCGCAGCGCATGGCGGTGATGAAGGGCGGCGTGGTGCAGCAGTTCGACACACCCGACGTGGTCTACAATACCCCGGCCAACCTGTTCGTGGCGACCTTCCTTGGTTCGCCGGGCATGAACCTGTTCAAAGGCGCGCTGGAAACGCAGGACGGCCGCACCGTGTTTAGCAACCAACACCTGACGGTCGACGTGACCGGCTACCCATTCAAGCAGCCGCTGGCCGGCAAGCACACATGCGTGCTGGGCGTGCGGCCGGAAGACATCGACGTCGGGCATGTTGACGGCGTTGGTCAGGCGGTACGCGCATCGGTTTCGCTGATCGAAGCGATGGGCGCCCACCGCGTAGTATGGCTGGACTTCCACGGCGCCCAGATCGCGGGCATCGTGCAGGACCAGCAACAGATCGAAACCGAGAAAGACATCAGCTTCTCGATCCGCACCAACCGTATTTCCCTGTTTGACGGAGCCACAGAACAGCGGCTCTAACACCCGGGGTCAGTTCTGCCAAACGTACACGAGCTCATGTACATTTGGCGGAACTGACCCCGGAATTTCCGTAGTTGCCTAATCACCGGGTCTGCCATGGTATGGCCCGACGCACGCGTGCGTCTTGTGGTGGAACCGGTTCCACTTGGAAGAAGCGAGGAGACATCAATGAAGAAAACCGTTTTAGCCTTGAGCATCGCGCAGATGATGTTAAGCGGCGGCGCGGCGTATGCGCAGCAGCAGGCGTCGGCAGATACCCCGGCGGCCAGCGACAACGTCGAGAAGATCATCGTCACCGCCACCCGCCGCGATACGCTGGTGCAGGACACGCCGCTGGCGATTACCGCCTTTACCCAGGATACGCTGGCCAATAACCAGGTCAAGGATCTGGCCTCGATGACCGCCATGGTGCCTAGCCTGGTGGTCGAGCCGCATAGCGATTCGGGCGGCGTGCACGTCTACATGCGCGGCGTGGGTTCGGCCAATCACACCGAGCTGGGCGACCCGGCGGTGGCGTTTTATGTGGACGGCATTTACGTGCCGCGTCCGCAGGGCGCCACGGCGCTGATGTATGACCTGAACCATGTCGAGGTGGCGCGCGGCCCGCAAGGTACGCTGAACGGCCGTAACTCGACCGCCGGCGCGGTCAACCTGGTTTCCGGTGCGCCGAGCACCTCCAAGGTATTCGGCTCGGCCAGCGTGGTGGTCGGCGATTATCATCGCCTGCAAACTCAGGCCATGATCAATATTCCGCTCGGTGAGGATATCGCGCTGCGTGTCGCCGCTATCAAGGATCAGCATGACGGCTACGTCGATTTTCGCAAAGGTTCCAATGTGTCGCCCGGCGCGAAGAAGTATGGCGCTGGCGATCAGCAGGGCGCGCGCGCTTCGCTGCTGTGGAAGTTCACGCCGGACCTGAAGGCCACTTTCATCGCCGATTATTACAGCGACACTGGCGCCGGCAATATCTATCTGGCGGCCGAGCCGAAGCCGGGCCAGGACCTGCGTTCCGCGCTGATCGATACCGTGGGCACGCTGGACCAGTCCATCATCACTGGCAAGGGCAAGGTGCAATGGCGGCCGGTGGATGGCATCGAAGCGCAGTACCTGGGTGCGTGGAGCCGCCTGAAACGCAGCAACGCCAGCGATGCGGACGCCGGCTTCTATCCAGGTTTCAAAGCCGAGAACCGTACCGAGTGGGGCCAGTTCGACAGCCTGTCCAACGAGCTGCAACTGCGCTCGGATTCTGAAGCGCCGCTGCAATGGGTCGGCGGCCTGTTCTTCTTCCGTGAGAAGAACAAGATCCGCTTCGACATCGACCGCAGCCAGATTTCGGAAGAGATGCTCAACCAGAGCATCGCCAACGGCAGCGTGATCTTCGTCCAGCCGACCGTCGGCCAGTATGCATCGGCGATGTCCTTCATCCAGGGCAACCGCCAGCTGCATTCCAAGGCCGCCTTCGCGCAGGCCAGCTATGAGCTGGACCCGATGTGGAAACTGACTGCCGGCGCACGCTACACCAAGGACCACAAGTACGATATCGGCGGCCAGAACTGGGCCTGCCCGAACTGGCCGGATAACGCGCCGCGCGGCGCCACGCTGACGCCGGGCCAGATCGCCCAGCTGGTCACGCCGGGCACCGGCACCATCAACACGCACAATATCGGGCCGGGCGGCGTGGTCAATCAGGCGACTTGCGGCAATACCTATGGCGACAACACCGCCGATCTGGCCTATGGCCAGGCGACCTGGCTGGGCCGCGTGGAGTACAAGGTGTCGAAAGATATCCTGACCTTCGCCTCGGTGACCACCGGCTTCCACTCGCCGGCCATCGGCGACGGCGGCGCCACCACCAAGCCGGAAAAGCTGACCAGCTATGAGCTGGGCTTCAAGTCGGACCTGCTGGACCGCCAGCTGTCGCTGAACATCGACGCGTTCTGGATGAAATACAAGGACAAGCTGGAATCGCAGGTGGTCAACAACACGCTGCAAAACTTCAATGCCGCCGGCGCCTCGGTGAAAGGTGTGGAAGCGGAATGGGCATGGCGTCCGACCAGTGTTGACCGCTTCAGCGGCAACGCCACCTGGCTGAAAGCGCGCTATGACGACTTCCTGTCCTGCGACGTGGATGCGGCGCGCGCCAACGGCCAGTCCTGCGGCACCACCGCGCCGACCGTCAACGTGGGCGGCAGTGTGCTGAAACACGCGCCGACCTTCGCCTCCACGCTGATGTACGAGCATGACTTCAATATCAGCACTGGCCGTATTACGCCGCGCATTTCGGCGCACTATGAGACGAAGTCGTTTATCGGTTCGGGTGCGTTTGCCAACGATGTGCCGGGTCATCCGGGTGTGAAGATGCAGGATGCATACACCACGCTGGACCTGAGCGTGCGCTACGAGCCGCGCGGCAAGGCTTACACGGCCGAGCTGTTCGTCAACAACGCGACCGACAAGGAAGTGAAGTATGACGCGATCGAAGTCTGCACCCAGGTTGGCGCGCCATGCCAGCCGAAGCAGCAGATCTGGGCAGCGTACTACAACAACCCCCGCACCCTCGGCGTGCGCGTGTCGGTGAAGTTCTAAGCCTGGCCAGGCGCGGCGACCGAGCCGCGCCTGGTGACGGTCACCGGAAACTCGCGGGTGATCTCGTGCTGCGTTCCGTAGCAGAGGTTGAGCAGCCAGCGCACCGCGTTCTGGGTCAGCTGCTGCATCGGGATGTGCACCGAGGTCAGGCCCGGTGAGGAAAATTCGGCCGAGTAGTCATCGTCATAGCCGACGATGGAGACATCGGCCGGCACGCTGATGCCGGCGCGGTGGAAGCACGACATCGCACCTACCGCCATTTCATCGTTGGCGCAGAACAGGCCGGTGAACGTCCGGCCTTCATCAATCAGCTGCTGGGTCGCGGCAAAGCCGCCTTCGCGCGAGAAGTCCGATGGAATCAGCCGCACATCGTCGCGCTGAATACCGCGCTTCGCCAGTTCGTCAAAGAAGCCGTGCAAGCGTTCCTCATTGTCCCAGGTGCCGGTCGGGCCGGAAACCACTGCCAGCTTGCGGTGGCCAGCCTCCAGCAGGGTTTGCGCCGCCAGCTCGCCACCGCGACGGTGATCGGGGCAGAACGAGGAGCTGTCCAGGCCCGGACCACGGCGGTTCAGGAAGGCCATCTTCGGATGCATCTTGTGCAGCATCTGCATGTCTTCATCAAACAAGTCATGGCCGAGCACTACGATACCGTCGCAATCGCGGCCGATCAGGAATTTGACCGCCTCGATGGCTTCTTCGCGCGGCGTGCCGTCGCCGCAGCCGGTGGCCACCACCACGTGGCGGCGCATGGCGCGCAGTTCGATGTCGGTTTGCTTGAGGATGGTGCCGTAGTAGGCGCCAAAGAAGGAGGGGCAGAAGATGCCGATCATGCCCAGCGACTGCGCCGACAGCGAGCGGCCGATGGAGGAAGGGCGGAAGTTGAGTTGTTCGATGGCGGCCTGGACTTTTTTCATCGCCTCGGCCGATACTGGCCCGGCGCCAGAAATGGCGCGCGATGCTGTCGACATGCCCACACCGGCAAGCATTGCGACGTCTTTCAGTGTTGCCACACAATCTCCTCTGAGCAAAGGGCGTTAAGGCACTATCCTAACATGGTATAATCGTCGATTGCTCGTAATCTTTGTGAAGTATTAAGCAACCTATATGCAATCGCAACCACTCTCTCGACTTCCCAAGCCAGCCGCCGGCGCGCCAGCACCGAAAGTGGGCTTCGTTTCGCTCGGCTGCCCCAAGGCGCTGGTGGACTCCGAACAGATCCTGACCCAG
Organism: Duganella sp. sic0402; assembly: GCF_019219065.1. Taxonomy (GTDB): domain Bacteria; phylum Pseudomonadota; class Gammaproteobacteria; order Burkholderiales; family Burkholderiaceae_D; genus Rugamonas. The sequence goes on from NZ_JAHUWK010000001.1 coordinate 319,443, forward strand.
CTGCGCGCTGAAGGTTACGAGACTGCCAAATCCTATGACGGCGCCGATCTGGTGATCGTCAACACCTGCGGCTTCATCGACGCCGCCGTGCAGGAGTCTCTGGACGCCATCGGCGAAGCGCTGGCCGAAAACGGCAAAGTGATTGTGACCGGCTGCCTGGGCGCCAAAAAAGATGCCGACGGCTCGGACCTGATCACCAAGATCCACCCGAAAGTGCTGGCCGTCACCGGCCCGCACGCGCTGGGCGAGGTGATGGACTCGGTGCACCTGCATTTGCCGAAGCCGCACGAGCCGTTCATCGACCTGATCCCGCCGCAAGGCATCAAGCTGACGCCTAAGCATTACGCTTACCTGAAAATCTCCGAAGGCTGCAACCATCGCTGCTCGTTCTGCATCATTCCATCGATGCGTGGCGATCTGGTGTCGCGTCCTATCGGCGAGCTGCTGCTGGAAGCGGAGAACCTGTTCAAATCGGGCGTCAAGGAACTGCTGGTGATTTCGCAGGACACCTCGGCCTATGGCGTGGATGTCAAATTCCGCACCGGCTTCTGGAATGGCCGTCCGATCAAGACCCATATGACGCAGCTGATGGAAGCGCTGGGCGAGCTGGCCAAGTCGTACGGCGCCTGGGTGCGCATGCACTACGTCTACCCTTATCCGCACGTGGACCAGGTGATCCCGTTGATGGGCGAGCACGTTCTGCCTTACCTGGACATTCCGATGCAGCACGCGCATCCGGATGTGCTGAAGCGCATGAAGCGTCCGGCCAGCGGCGAGAAAAACCTGGACCGCATCCTGGCCTGGCGCAAGATGAATCCGGAGCTGACCATCCGCTCGACCTTCATCGCCGGTTTCCCTGGCGAGACCGAGGCGGAATTCGAATACCTGCTGGACTTCCTGAAAGAAGCGCAAATCGACCGCCTGGGCTGCTTCGCCTACTCGCCGGTGGAAGGCGCGACCGCCAATGAACTGGCGAATCCGGTGCCGGAAGAAGTGCGTGAAGAGCGCCGTGGCCGCGTGATGCTGCTGCAAGAGGAAATCTCGAAAGCCCGCCTGCAGGCCAAGGTCGGCAAGACCGTGCGCGTGCTGATTGATGAGGTCAACCGCACCGGTGGCGTAGGCCGTTCGGCTGCCGATGCGCCGGAAATCGACGGTGTGGTGTATGTCAAGCCACCGTTCGAACCGCACAAGAAACTGGTGGTCGGCCAGTTCGTCGACGTGAAGATTACAACATCCGACGCGCACGACCTGTGGGGCGCAGCGCTTTAAGAGCCTGCAAAGCCATTCGTCTACTATAATAAAGGCGGACCTGCGTTTTACGCGGTCCGCCTTTTTTATGACTGATGCTTATGCGTGACTTGAAATTCCCGGCGGTGCTGGCCGCCTGCATGCTGGTGGGCTTGATGGCGAGGCCGGTGGCTGCCGCCGAAGCGCCCGTCATGCTGGAAGAAATGACCAGCACCGAGCTGCGCGCCCGCATCGATGGCGGCGCGACCACCGCCATCATCCCGATCGGCGGCACCGAGCAAAGCGGCCCGTATATCGCGCTCGGCAAGCACAATGTGCGCGCCACGGTGCTGGCGCGGATGATCGCGCAAAGACTCGGCAACGCCGTGGTGGCGCCGGTCGTGGCTTACGTCCCGGAAGGCAGCATCACGCCGCCGGCCGGTCACATGAAGTTTGCCGGCACGCTGTCGATACCCGAATCCACCTTTGAAGACCTGCTGTACGGCGCCGCGCAAAGCCTGCGCCAGCACGGCTTCCGCCATATCGTGCTGATTGGCGACCATGGCGGCTACCAGAAAAGCGAAATCCGTGTGGCCGAGCGGCTGAATAAAGTATGGGTCAAGGACGGCAAGGCACGCGCCCTGGCGCTGCTGGCGTACTACGATGTCACGCAAGAACCTTTTATCGCTGACCTGGAAAAGCGCGGCTACAGCAAGGCCGAAATCGGCCTGCACGCCGGTCTGGCCGACGCTGCGCTAATGCTGGCCACCGACAAATCCCTGGTGCGCAGCGACGCGCTGGCGCATGGACCGTCGCCGACCGTGGCGCAGGGCGTGCGCGGTGATGCGCGCCGCGCCACCGCCGAACTGGGCAAGCTGGGCGTGCAGCGTATCGTCGATACCTCGGTCGCAGCGATTTCCGATTTTACGGCGCATGGCGCGCCATCCACTACGAGTAAAACATCCAAATGAAAACTAATCGCATCGTCTACGCGGCGCTGGCCGCTGTTGGTTTGATCGGCGCCGGCAGTCTGCTGGCTGTGGCGAATATGCAGCCGGCGCAAGCTGCTGCGTCCGCACCGGCCGTGGCGCCGGTGAATGTCTACGCTGGCATCAGCCCGGCCCATCTGAGCCCGGCCACCAAGGATCACCTGCCGCGCGTGTATGTGCCGAACCTGCGCTCCAACGATGTGTACGTGATTGACCCGGATACGCTGAAGGTGGTCGACAAGTTCAAGGTCGGCGTCGGCCCGCAGCACGTTGTACCGGGCTATGATTTGCAGGCGCTGTGGGTGGCGAATAATGCCGAGCGCACCAACAAGGGCAGCCTGACGCCAATCGATCCACGCACCGGCAAGCCGGGCACGCAAATTCCCGTGGAAGATCCCTACAATATGTACTTCTCGCCGGATGGTAAATCCGCCATCGTCGTGGCCGAAGCCTTGCACCGCCTGGACTTCCGCGATCCTAAAACAATGCAGATGCAGTACGCCATCGACGTACCGGAATGCGGCGGCATCAACCACGCCGATTTCTCGCCGGATGGCCGCTACGCCATGTTTACCTGCGAATTCGCCGGCTCGGTGGCGCGCATCAATCTGGCGACGCGCAAGGTGGAAGGCTATCTGAAGCTGTCGATGCCGGCCACGCGCTTCTCGGAAAAAGATCCGATCGACCAGCTACTGGCGAATGAGGTGTGCAGCAAGAAGAAAGGCATGCCGCAGGATATACGCGTTTCGCCGGACGGCAAGCGTTACTACATCGCCGACATGGACGCCGATGGCGTGCACGTCATTGACGCGGCGTCCTTCACCAAGGTCGGCTTCATCCCGACCGGCGTGGGCGCGCACGGCCTGTATCCTAGCCGCGACGGCACCAAGCTGTATGTGGCGAACCGCGGCACGCACGCCATCCACGGTAAGCGCAAAGGTAAGGGCCGCGTGACAGTGATCGACTTCGCCACCGAAAAAGTGGTAGCGCAATGGCCGATTCCAGGTGGCGGCAGCCCGGATATGGGTAACGTCAGCGCCGATGGCAAATACCTGTGGCTGTCTGGCCGCTTTGACGATGTGGTGTACCGCATCGACACCGCCAACGGCGACGTCAAGCAGATCAAAGTCGGCCAGGAACCGCACGGGCTGACCGTGTGGCCACAGCCGGGCCGCTACTCGCTGGGTCACACCGGCAATATGCGCTGATCATGACGGTGCAGAAATCTCCGCAGACGGCGCTGATCCATACGGACTACAAGGCGCCGGAAGGCTTCGAGGCTTTCCCGGTCGGCATACACCATGCGTCGACGGTGCTGTTCAAGAACGTGGCGGCCATGCGCTCGGGCGACTGGAAAGAGAAGAACGCCTATACCTACGGCTTGCATGGCACGCCGACCACGTTCACGCTGGAAGCGCGGCTGGCGGAGATTGAAGGCGGCAACCACTGTCTGCTGGCGCCAAGCGGCCTGGCGGCTATCGCCATGGTGGACTTTGCGCTGCTCAAATCCGGTGACGATGTGCTGTTGCCGGAGAATGTCTACAACCCTAACCGCGAGCTGGGACGCTGGCTGTCGGATGATTTCGGCATCACCGCGCGCTACTACGATCCGTTGATCGGCGATGGCATTGCAGCGCTGATTCAGCCGAATACGAAGCTGATCTGGGTCGAGGCGCCGGGCTCGGTGTCGATGGAGGTGCCGGACCTGCCGGCCATCTGCAAGGCGGCGCATGCGCGTGGCGTGCTGGTGGCGCTGGATAATACCTGGGCGGCGGGCCTGGCGCTGCGCGGTTTTGACCTGGGCGCGGACATCATCATGCAGGCGCTGACCAAGTACCAGTCCGGCGGTTCGGATGTGCTGATGGGGGCTGTCATCACCCGCGACCGCACGCTGCACGACCGCGTCAGTCTTGCGCATATGCGGCTGGGCATGGGCGTTGGCGCGGACGATGCCTATCTGGTGTCGCGCGGCCTGCCGACCATGCGCCTGCGTTTCGACGCGCATGATGCGGCAGCACGTCAGCTGGCCACATGGCTGCAAGCGCGCCCGGAGATCAAGCGCGTGCTGCATCCGGCGTTTGCCGATTGTCCAGGCCACGAGATATGGAAGCGCGACTTTACTGGCGCTGGCGGCCTGTTCTCGGTGATCTTCGACGACCGCTATACCGAAGCGCAGACCGACCGCTTTGTCGATGCGCTCAAGCTGTTCAAGATCGGCTATAGCTGGGGCGGCGCCAACAGCCTGGTCATGCCATACCGCATACAGCATATGCGCAAAAACTGGCAGGACAAGGGCATACTGGTGCGCTTCAACGTGGGCCTGGAAGACGTACAAGATTTAATCGCCGATATCGAGCGAGCATTTGGGGAAGTGGCATGAGTAAGTTCTGGAGCAAAGTGGTGCATGGCTTGACGCCGTACACGCCGGGTGAGCAGGTACAGATGCCTGGTCTGATCAAACTGAATACCAATGAAAATCCCTACGGCCCGTCGCCCAAGGCCATCGCCGCCATGCATGAAGCGGCTGGCGACGGTTTGCGCAAGTATTCCGATCCGGCGAATGTGGCGCTGAAGGATGCGGTGGCGCGCCGCTTTGGGCTGGCGCGCGAGCAGGTCTTCGTCGGCAATAGCTCGGACGAGGTGCTGGCGCATACCTTCCATGCCTTGCTCAAGCATGATTTGCCCTTGCTGGCGCCGGACATCAGCTACAGCTTTTATCCCACCTATTGCAGCTTGTATGGCATCGAATGTGTGCAGCTGCCGCTGAACGGGCGTTTCGAGATTGATATCGCCGATTACAACCGTCCGTGCGGCGCGATCATCATCGCCAACCCGAACGCACCGACCGGCATCGCCTTGTCGCTGGCGCAGATCGAGGCACTGGTAAAAGCGCATCCAGAACAAGTGGTGGTGATCGATGAGGCGTATGTGGACTTCGGCGCGCAAAGCGCCGCCGCGCTGCTGGACCGCTACGATAATCTGCTGGTGATCCAGACGCTGTCGAAATCGCGTTCGCTGGCGGGCCTGCGGGTTGGCTTTGCGGTTGGCCATCCGGACCTGATCGCAGGCCTGGAGCGCGTGAAGAACAGTTTCAACTGCTACCCGCTGGGCCAGGTGCAGCAGGCTGGCGCGGTGGCGGCGCTGGATGACGTGGCTTACACCGAGCAGACTTCGCAAGCCATCATCGCCAGCCGCGCGTGGCTGACAGCGCAAATGCAGGCGCTGGGCTTTGAGGTGCTGCCTTCGCACGCCAACTTCATTTTCACCCGCCATCCGCAACATGATGGCGCGCAGCTGGCAAAAGCGCTGCGCGAGCGGGCTATCCTTGTGCGCCATTTCACCGCAGCGCGCATCGATCAGTTCCTGCGCATCTCCATCGGCACGGACGAGGAGTGCGGCAAGCTGGTTGAGGCGCTGAAAGCCATCCTGTCCTGATACGCTTCTGATATACTGTATGCATATACAGTATATCGGGGCGCGGGATGGAAATAAGAGACAAGCTGGAAATCCTGGCCGATGCGGCCAAATACGACGCGTCCTGCGCCAGCAGCGGGGCGCCCAAGCGCCACTCGATCGGCAAGGACGGTTTTGGCGCCACCACCGGCATGGGCATCTGCCACAGCTATACGCCGGATGGGCGCTGCGTCTCCTTGCTGAAAGTTCTGCTGACCAATTACTGCCTCTACGATTGCCAGTATTGCGTGAACCGGCGCACCTCAAACGTGCCGCGCGCGCGTTTTTCGGTCGCGGAAGTGGTCAGGCTGACCACCGATTTTTACCTCCGCAACTACATAGACGGGCTGTTTCTCAGCTCGGGCATTATCCAGTCGGCGGATTACACCATGGAGCAACTGGTGCAGGTGGCGCAGCAGTTGCGCGAGGTGCACCAGTTCCGTGGCTATATCCATCTGAAGACGATACCGGACGCCGATCCGGCGCTGATTGCCGCCGCCGGCCGTTATGCCGATCGCCTGAGCGTCAATATCGAATTGCCCTCGCAGGACAGTGTGCAGAAGCTGGCGCCGGAAAAGAGTGTGCACACCATCAAGCTGGCAATGGGGGCGATCCGCCGCAAGCTGGATGAGCGCGCGGAAGAACCTAAAGCGCCGCGTTTTGCGCCTGCCGGTCAAAGTACGCAAATGATCGTTGGCGCGGACGCCAGTGACGACCAGCAGATACTGTCGACCGCACAGACCCTATATGGCAGCTACAAGCTGAAGCGCGTCTATTATTCGGCCTTCAGTCCTATCCCGCAGAGTCCCAAGAGCGTGCCGCTGGCGCCGCCGCCGATGCTGCGCGAGCATCGGCTGTATCAGGCGGATTTCCTGATGCGCAGCTACGGTTTCCAGGCGCAGGAGCTGCTGCCGGACAGCGGCGCTAATCTGGCGCTGGACATCGATCCCAAGCTGGCCTGGGCCTTGCAGCACCGCGAGCATTTTCCATTGGACCTGAATCGTGCGGAGCCGCACATGATCGCGCGCGTACCCGGCATAGGATTGCGCAATGCACAGCGCATTGTTGAATTACGGCGTTTGCGGCAGGTGCGGTATGCGGATTTGTCGCGGCTGAGGTGCAGCATGAAGAAGATTTCGCCTTTCGTTATTACGGCCGATTATTTTCCTGCGCGTGATGCCAGCCCATCCGAGCATTTGCGGCGGGCGATGGCGGATGCGCCGCAGCAGATGAATCTGTGGCCGGAGTTGCAGGCCGCATGATGCGCAGGGTAGTACGTTCATTTGATGAGTGGCGTGCAGCCGCGCGTGGACTGCTTGCGGATGGCGTGCCGCCGGAATGCGCGGAGTGGGTTGCCAGCGATGACGATGGCGATCTGTTCTCCGCAGCCAGCGCGGCGAATGAGGAAGTGCTGGCGCGCCCGGCGGCTGTGGTGGCGCTTCGCCTGCCGCGCGAACTGATGGAGATGCTGACCAGCGCCGCATGCTTTAGCGCTACGGACCGCTGGGCCTTTCTGTACAAGGTGCTGTGGCGCTGGCAATTGGGCGAGCGTGAGGTGATGTCGGCGGCGGACCCGGACGGAGCGCGGCTGTATGCCATGGTCAAAGCCGTCCGCCGCGAGGAGCACGACATGCATGCCTATATACGTTTTCGCGAACGCAAGGAAGAAGACGGCGCACCGCGCTTTGTGGCCTGGTTTGAACCGACGCACGAGGTGCTGCCACAGGTGGCGGTGCACTTTGCCCGCCGCATGGGAAGCGCCACCTGGATGATCGCCACGCCGTCTGCCGCAGTGCTGTGGGATGGCGAGCAGCTGCACGACGCGCCGGCCCTGATGCGTAGCGCTGCCGACATTGACGACGCCGGCGAAGCGCTATGGCTCACCTACTATCGCAGCATCTTCAATCCGGCCCGCCTCAACGCCGAGCTGCTGCGGAGCCATATTCCATCGCGCTTCTGGAAAAACCTGCCGGAAGGTGCGATTGTGCCGGCCATGGTCAGCGCTGCCGCCAATGGCGAGCGGCGCACCGGCCAAACCGGCGCCGTAGGCCGGCGCGGTGGTGCGGCTACCATCGCCGTCACGCCGGAACGCGCGCAGCCGCAGCGGGATCAGCCCGATACGCTGGACCAGTGCCGCCGCTGCGAGCTTTGGCGCAATGCGACCCAGGCCGTGCCGGGCGTCGGTCCGCGCAAAGCCCGCATCATGCTGGTTGGCGAGCAGCCGGGGGATCAGGAGGATCTACAAGGGCTGCCGTTTGTCGGCCCGGCTGGCGCGGTGCTGGAGCGCGCGCTGGCCGAGGCAGGCGTCAAGCGCGATCAGGTCTATCTGACCAACGCCGTCAAGCATTTCAAGTGGGAGCTGCGGGGCAAGCGCCGGCTGCACAAAACGCCGGCGCAACGCGAAGTCGCGGCATGTCATGCGTGGCTGGAGGAAGAGTTGGCCAGCGTGCGGCCGGAAGTGGTGGTCGTGCTGGGTGCAACCGCGTTGAAGTCGGTGCTGCAAGATGGCAGCGCGACGATGGCTTCTGTCATGGACGCGCCGTTCCAGCATGAGGGGCGCTGGGTGGTGGCGGTCTACCATCCGTCGTTCGTGCTGCGCGCGCGGGATGAGGAAAGCCGGCAGCAGGCCTACGAGGTGATCGTCGCAGGCCTGCGCCAGGCGCTTACACTGGCGCCGGCTCGTTCCGGTTGATGCGGGTGACGCCGACGATCAGGCGATAGGCCTTCCATAGCCAGGCGCCGATCCAGATCAGCCACGCGACCGGAATACCGATGAAGGTCATGAAGAACACCGCGCCGACCACCACCCATATCACGTACCACCAGAAGGAGCGGATCATCCAGCTGTGATGGCTGTGCACGAAAGTGCCTTCCGTGCCGGGGCGCTGCAAATAGTTGAGGATCAGCGGAATAATCGAGAACGCGCCCAGCGAAAACACAAAGCTCACGGCGTGAATCACATACAGCCACCACGCGGTGGTCTTGGCTGATTCCAGACGGCCATCCAATATCAATTCCTGGGACATGATTTCTCCTTTCGTTGTTTGCATTCAGTATAACTAGCTGGCTGCCGTTGTGTCGCACAGTGTTCGCTTGAGGAATTCGATCACGTCGGCGAAAAATTCGGGTTGGATGGACTCGCGGTCGAAGCCTTCCGGGTCCTGCGATGGTTTGAAATTCGGGCGGGTCATCTCGGGCGGGAATTTGCTCATGAAGGCGAAGTGGCCGGCGCCGGGTATATCTTTGTGTTCGACCAGCGCTGGCTGGGCCACGCCTTCGATGATCTTGTGGGCGTGTTCGATTGGTGTGGTGTCGTCTTTTTCGCCGGTGCGCAGCAGGATGGGCAGGTCGACCGGACGCAGCGAGCCGGCGATGAACCAGAACGTCGCGGGATTCAGCAGCACCAGCGATTTGATGCGCGCGTCGGGCGTGACCGGCACCTGTTCGGGCAGGGCGCCGGAATCCTTGCGCTCATAAGGGCCGCTCCAGGCGATGCCGCCCACCGCCGCCAGTGCGGTATAACCGCCGATGGAATGGCCAATGACTGCGACGCCGCCACTGCGCACATGCGCGCCCAGCACCGGGTCGGCCAGCACCGCGTCGATGCTCAGCGTGATGTGGCGCGGGCGGTTGGCCAGATTGGCGGCGGTGCCGGCCAGCGTGTTGTCCAGCCGCGTGTTGCCAGTGTGGGCGGGCAGGGCGACCACAAAACCGGCCAGAGCGAGATGCCTGGCCAGCTGGCGATACGCCCAGGGCGTGCCGGCGTGGCCGTGCGAGATGACCACCAGCGGATACTTGCCGTCGGCCGGTGGCGCGTCGCTTGCAACTTCCAGCGAATAGGGGCCGAAGTGCTCCAGTTGTTCAGCGCCGTGGGCAGGATAGAGCACCGCCAGCGGCACGTCCGCACCCTGGACCGCATCGTGCACCTTGCTTAAGCGGCAGCCACAACTGATATCCATCGTTCTTCCTTTTTCGCATAGAATGCAACGATGTTGATTATATAAGGAGTGCGCCGTCATGGGCACGCAAAAACCGCTATCAGTGCTGTTTGTCTGCATGGGGAATATCTGCCGCTCGCCAACGGCGGAAGGGGTATTCCGGCACCGCGTGGCGGCGGCCGGATTGGCTGAGCGCTTCCACATCGATTCCGCCGGCACGCACGGCTATCACGTTGGCGAGCCGCCGGATGAGCGTTCGATGGAATACGCCGCCAAACGCGGCTACGACCTGTCGGCGCAGCGCTCGCGCAAGGTGACGCAACAGGATTTCGAAGCCTTCGACCACCTGGTGGCGATGGATCACGACAACCTCAAGCTGCTGCAAGCCGCCTGCCCGCCGCAGCATCGCCATAAACTCAGCCTGATGATGTCGCACGCCACGCGCAGCGGCGCCGATGCCGTGCCCGATCCGTATTACGGCGGCGGAAAAGGCTTCGATACGGTGCTCGACTATATCGAGGATGCGACAGATGGCTTGATCGCTGCGCTCAGAGGCAAAAAGATCGGTTAGTATGATGTGAATGACTACGCCACGCGCATAGGAGTCCACTTTGATAGAACCCGGCTTCCCCCCCAATGAGGCACTGCGGCTAGCAACGTTGAAGTCACTCAATGTACTGGACACCCCAGCGGAAGAACGTTTCGACCGCGTCACCCGCATGGCCAAGCGCATGTTCCGCGTGCCAATGGCCCTGGTCAGCATCGTCGACCAGGACCGGCAGTGGTTCAAGTCCGTGCAGGGACTGGACGCATGCCAGACGCCGCGCAACATCTCGTTCTGCGGCCACGCGATCCTGGGCGAGGATATCTTCCTGATTCAAAATGCGCTGGAAGATCCGCGTTTCGCCGACAACCCGCTGGTGGCCGGACCGCCGCATATCCGCTTTTACGCCGGCTGCCCGCTGCGCGCGCCCGACGGCGCCAAGGTCGGCACACTGTGCATTATCGATACCGCGCCGCGTGAATTCGACCATGACGACGCGTTGGCGCTACACGACCTGGCTGCGATGGTGGAGGATGAGCTGAGCGCTTTCCAGACCTCGACTACCGATGACCTGACCCGCATCTCCAACCGGCGCGGTTTCCATCAGCTGGCACGCTATGGCTTGAACTTCTGCATCCGCAACGGCCAGCCGGCGGCGCTGGCGTTCATCGACCTGGATCGCTTCAAGCCGATCAACGACCAGTTCGGGCATGCGGAGGGGGATCTGGCGCTGGTGGCGTTTGCCGAAGTGATGCAGGCCAGCTTCCGCAGCACCGATTTGTTCGCCCGATTGGGCGGCGATGAATTTGTGGTGCTGCTGACCGGCGCGAGCAAGGCCGATGCGGAGGGCGTGTTGCAGAAGTTCGGTGGTCAGCTGGATGACTACAACGCCAGGGCGCGGCGTGGCTATAATCTGGAATTTTCGTGCGGGGTAGTGGGCTTTGATCCAAGCAAGCCGCAAAGCGTGGATGAGCTACTGGCCGCCGGCGACGCGCAAATGTACGCGATCAAGGCGGCCAAGAAGCAGCGGCATTAGGTGAGCAGTGGCAGGATGCCATCCAGGCCGACGAAGTTGAGCGCTACGTTGGCTTGCTCACGCACTACCGGCTTGGCGCGGAAGGCCACCGACATGCCAGAGATGGCCATCATCTTCAGGTCATTGGCGCCGTCGCCCATGACGATGGCTTGCGTTGGCACGATGCCCAGCTCTGCGCAGACGCGTTCTACCGTGCGCTTCTTTTCTTCCGCATCGACGATAGTGCCGATGACTTTGCCGGTCAGCTTGCCGTCGATGATTTCCAGCTGGTTGGCGTTGGTATAGTCCAGGCCCAGGCGCACTTTCAGGCGCTCGGTGAAATAGGTAAAGCCCCCCGACACCAGCAGCGTTTTCAGGCCAGCCGTCTGCACCGCTTGCAGCATCTCTTGCGCGCCTGGCGACAGTTGCAGGCGCTCTTCATACACTTGCTCCAGCGCCGAAGCGTCCAGGCCTTCCAGTAGCGCCACCCGGCGCTTCAGACTTTCGGAGAAATCCAGTTCGCCGCGCATCGCTGCTTCGGTAATCTCCGACACCTGTTTTTTCAGGCCCTGCATGTCGGCGATCTCGTCGATGCACTCGATGGTGATCAGCGTCGAATCCATATCCATCGCCACCAGCTTGAACTCGCTCATTTTGTGGAAGCCGATCGAGTAGGTGGTGTCCAGTTGTGCCGCCTGCGCCGCCACTTCGATGGTCTGGGACAGCGCCGCCGAATAGGTGATGCCCTCGCAGCGCAAGGCGCGCTCGTTCAGCCAGGTCAGATTGGTCGGCGCGGTCAGCGCGGCGATGCGCTCCAGCCGGGCCTTGCAATCGCCGGTGCCCTGCAGGACGAGGTTCATGGCGGTGTTTGCGTTGGTCATGGGACGTAAATAGTAGTTAAGGTATTCGGTTAGGCCGTCAGTTGCTTGATCGCCGCCTTGATCTGTGTAACGCGCGCACTCAGGTCCGGCATGGCGGCGGTGATCTTCAGTTTATCCTGTCCATTCAGCTTGATCTGGCGATTCTTCTGTATCAGTTCGATGATGCGCATCGGGTCGATCGGCGGCTTGGGCATGAATTGCAGATTGGCAGCCTCTGTATGCGCGTCGATCTTGATGATGCCCACGGTCTTGGCGGCGATGCGCAAGCGATGTGTTTCGATCAGCGCCTTGACCGCCTCCGGCAACTTGCCGAAGCGGTCGATAAGCTCCTCCTGCAAGTCGTCGATCTTGTCTTGCGATGCGCAATTCGCCATGCGCTTGTAGATAGAAAGCCGCTCGTGCACATCGCCGCAGAAATCGGCCGGCAGCAGTGCCGGTACATGTAGATTGATTTCCGTGGTAGTCGCCAGCGGCGCAGCCAGGTCCGGCTCCTTGCCGGCCTTGAGCGAGCGCACCGCTTCGTTCAGCATGTCCGAGTATAGCTGGAAACCGATCTCGGTCATTTCACCGGACTGATTATCCCCCAGCACCTCGCCGGCGCCGCGGATTTCCAGGTCGTGCATGGCCAGGTAGAAGCCGCTGCCCAGTTCTTCCATCTGCTGGATCGCGTCCAGACGGCGCTGCGCCTGCTTGGTCAGCGATTGCACGTCATGCACCAGCAGGTAAGCATAAGCCTGGTGGTGCGAACGGCCAACGCGGCCGCGCAGCTGATGCAGCTGCGCCAGGCCGAATTTATCGGCGCGGTGCATGATGATGGTGTTCGCGGTCGGCACGTCGATACCGGTTTCGATAATCGTGGTGCAGAGCAGGATGTTGTAGCGCTGGGCGACAAAATCGCGCATCACTTTTTCCAGGTCGCGCTCGTGCATCTGGCCGTGCGCCACGGCGATGCGCGCTTCCGGCAGCAGCTCGGTCAGCATCGCCAGGCGGTTCTGGATGGTTTCCACTTCGTTGTGCAGGAAGTAGACCTGGCCGCCGCGCTTCAGCTCGCGCAGGCAGGCTTCGCGGATGATGGACTCGCCCTCGCTGCGCACAAAGGTCTTGATCGCCAGCCGTTTTTGCGGCGCGGTAGCGATCACCGAGAAGTCGCGCAGGCCTTCCAGCGCCATGCCCAGCGTGCGCGGGATCGGCGTGGCGGTCAGTGTCAGTACGTCGACTTCGGCGCGCAGCGATTTCAGCGTTTCCTTCTGGCGCACGCCAAAGCGGTGTTCCTCGTCGATGATGACCAGGCCCAGGCGGGTGAACTTGACGTCTTCCGACAGCAGTTTGTGGGTGCCGATGATGATGTCCAGCGTGCCGTCGGCCATGCCCTTGATGGCCTGCGCGATCTCTTTGCCGGTACGGAAGCGCGACATCTCGGCGATGCGCACCGGCCAGTCGGCGAAGCGGTCGGCGAAGGTTTGCGCGTGCTGTTCAGCCAGCAGCGTGGTCGGCGCCAGGATGGCCACCTGCTTGCCACCCATGACCGCGATGAAGGCGGCGCGCAGCGCCACTTCGGTCTTGCCGAAGCCAACGTCACCGCACACCAGCCGGTCCATCGGCTTACCCGAGGTCATATCCTTGATGACGTTGTTGATGGCTTCCTGCTGGTCCGGCGTTTCATCGAAGCCGAAGCTGTCGGCAAAACGCTCGTAGTCGTGCGCCGAATATTCGAACGAGTGGCCCTGGCGCAGCGCGCGGCGGGCGTACAGGTTGAGCAGCTCGGCGGCGGTGTCGCGCACCTGTTCGGCCGCCTTGCGCTTGGCTTTTTCCCACTGGCCGGAACCCAGCGTGTGCAGCGGCGCGTCGTCCGGCGAAGCGCCGGAGTAGCGCGAGATCACATGCAGCTGCGACACCGGCACATACAGCTTGGTCTCCTTGGCGTATTCCAGATGCAGGAATTCGGCGTCGCCTTCGCCCAGGTCCATGGTGGTCAGGCCCATGTAGCGGCCGATGCCGTGGTTGATGTGCACCACCGGATCGCCGATCTTCAGCTCGGACAGGTCGCGCACCATCGATTCGACTTGCGTGACGGCTTCCTGCTTCTTCTTGCCGACGCGGCGGCCGGAACCGGCATACAGCTCGGTCTCGGTGATGAAGATCAGGCGCTCGCCGCCGGCCGATAATTCGAAACCGGCGTGCAGTGGCGCCACGCCCAGCGCAAGTTTGGCGTCCGAGGCGATAAAGCCGTCAAAGCCTTCGACCGGCGCCAGCGCCAGGTCGTATTCATTGAAGTACTGTTGCAGCGTTTCGCGGCGGCCGTTGGATTCGGCGCAGATCATCACCCGGCTGCCGGACTGCATCAAATAGGCGCGCAGATTGGTCAGCGGGTCGTCCAGGTGGCGGTTGACGGCGATATTCGGCACCGGCGCCGACAGCTCGGAAGCGCCGGCGTCCGGGTTGTTGCGGATGGCGATCTGCGGATACGGCTTGGCCAGTACGAAGAACTGTTCGTCCGACAGGAACAGATCTTCCGGCGCCATGATCGGCCGTTCGCGGTCGGCTTTCAGGAAGCGGTAGCGCGAGTTGGTGTCGGTCCAGAAGCGCTTGATGGCGGCTTCGATATCGCCGACGGTGGCCACCACCGTGCCTTCCGGCAGGTAATCGAACAGCGTGGCCGTCTCGTCGAAGAATAGCGGCAGATAGTATTCAATACCGGCCGAGGCGATGCCGGTGCTGACGTCCTTGTAAATCACTGCGCGCGACGGATCGCCTTCAAAATGTTCGCGCCAGCGGCTGCGGAACGCGGTGCGCGAGGCTTCGTCCATCGGGAATTCGCGGCCCGGCAGCAGGCGTACCTGTTTGACCGGGTACAGCGAGCGCTGGGTGTCGGCATCAAAAGTGCGGATGGTTTCGATGGTGTCGCCGAACAGGTCGAGACGGTAGGGCAGCGCGGAGCCCATCGGGAACAGGTCGATCAGGCCGCCGCGCACCGAGTATTCGCCGGGCGACATCACTTGCGTGACGTGGGTATAGCCGGCCAGCGTCAGCTGCGATTTCAGCCTGGCTTCGTCGAGCGACTGGTTCTGCTCGAAGAAGAAGGTGTAGGCGGCCAGGAAGGATGGCGGCGCCATGCGCACCAGCGCGGTGGTGGCTGGCACCAGCATCACATCGCATTGGCCGCTGGAGATCTCGTGCAGCGTCGCCAGCCGCTCGGACACCAGGTCCTGGTGCGGCGAGAAGGCGTCGTAGGGCAGGGTTTCCCAGTCCGGCAGCAGGTGGCAGCGCAACTGCGCGCCGCCGAACCAGGGGATTTCATCGAGCAGGCGCTGGGCGTCGCTGGCGTTGGCCACGACCACCGCCAGCATCTGGCCACGGGATTTGAGTTCCAGCGCGATTTGCGCCAGTGCGTAAGCATCCGCCGAGCCATGCAGCGCGGGCAGGGCAAATCGATTGCCGGGTTTGGGAATGACTTTGCTTAAGGCTGACGACACAACACACATTCAACAGTTATCCAGACGCTTATTATAGCAAGCGGTTGGCGACGCCGAAGGGGATGTGCACCATTGGGATGTTGCCAGCCGGGGATTGCAGGTGGCTGAGCTGGTCGTCGAAGAACATATGCGGCCTGAAAATGCTGAGTACGCGGGCTTTTTCCATGCCGCCGAGGAAGAAAGTTTCGTTGGCGGATACACCCCAGCTCTTCAGCGTGGTCACCACCCGCTCGTGCGCCGGCGCGCTGCGGGCGGTGATGATGGCAATGCGCAGGATTTTTTTGTAGGCCGGATCGGCGCGCTGCGCGTCTTCCTCCAGCTGCTGCATCACCGACAGTTTGCGGAACAGATCGGCCAGCGGGCCGGGCTGGTGCGGCACGGCGACCCGCTCAACTTCATGCGCGTGGAATTCGCCGACATCGTTGTTGCGCTTGAATATGGTTTCAGACTCGTCGTCGGCGATCACGCCGTCAAAGTCGAAGGCGATGCGCAGCTCGCCGTCGCTCTCGTCGTCCTCGGTACGCGAGGGCAGTACCAGCCCGGCCGGATAGTTGGCGTCCAGCGCGCGCCGCACGTCCTCCTCGTTGGCCGACAAGAACAGCGAGGTATTGAAGGCCGGCAGATAGCGGTATGGCGATTCGCCGGTCAGGAAGCAGGCGCGCGAGATGTCCAGGCCGTAGTGGGCGATCGAATTCATCACGCGCAGCCCGGTTTCCGGCGAATTGCGCGAAAACAGCACCACTTCCACCGGCGAACTCTGCGGGTGGTGCTTATTAATGCTGAGGAAGCGGCGGATGAAGGGGAAGGCCACGCCCTTGTCGAGCACGGTGTCAATCTGCTGTTCCTGATAGCTGCGATAGGCCTCGGCCCCGCCTTCCAGGTACACCTGGTGCGAGGCGGTCAGGTCAAACAGGGCGCTGGAGGCGATGCCGATCACCAGCTTGTGTTCTATCGGGTAGGGCATGGGACTGAGCTGAGTTTGCGATGCGTTACTGTAACCGATCCGCCTGGGCGCGCGATTGATTTCTTTTCTGCAATTTAGTCATTGCCTACAGCCAGACGCTGCGCTACATTGGCAGCTCTTTACCATGGATGTGCGGCGTGCTGAATCTCGATACTCTTTTGCTGGTCCAAATTTGCGTGGCGCTGTTGACCACCGGGTTGCTGGTGGCGTCCGCCTGCTATGCCGAGAGTCCGCCAGAGCAGCGCTGGTGGGCCGCCGGCAATGTCGTTATCACGCTCGGTATGGCGATGTCGAGCGTGCAGGCGCTGCCGCTGGTGCTGAACGCCATCGTCTGCTATGGCGTCATCGCGTTCGGGCTGGGCCTGGCGCTGCGCGGCTTGCGGGTGTACTGCGCCGAGACGCTGTCCTGGACCAGCATTGTCATCATGGCTGGTGTCGCGCTGGCGTTCGCCGCGTATTTCACGCTGGTCGTGCCAAGCTTGCGCGCACGCCTGTGTTTCAGCGGTTTTTATTTCGCGATACTGAACTGGATCTGCGCGCTGGCGGTGGCCCGGCACGGCAACTGGCGCGTGACGGGTATCACGGTCGGCGGCTTTACCTTGCTGGGGCTGGCGCTGTTCCTGCGCGGCGTGCACATGCTGCTGCACAACGAGAACGATAGCTCGCTGGTGATCGCGCTGAGCGCGCTGATTGTGCCGCTGGCGCAAATCTGCATCGCTTTCGGCCTGATCCTGATGGTGATGTGGCGCTATGCCGAAAGGCTGAGACGCCTGTCCACGCTGGATGCGCTGACCGGTGCGCTGAACCGCGCCGGGCTGGAGATCCAGGGCAAGCGGGTCGGCTTGCGCGCCTTGCGCGGCGGCCGCAGCCTGGCGGTGATCATGATCGACGTCGATTGCTTCAAGGTGATTAACGACACCTACGGACACCCGGTCGGCGACGAGGTGCTGCGCCACCTGGCGCGGCTGGTAAAGCTGGAGCTGCGGCCGCATGATCTGCTGGCGCGCTTTGGCGGCGAGGAGTTTGTGCTGGTGCTCGACGGCGTCAGCCTGGACACCGCGCTGAATGTGGCCGAGCGGCTGCGCGCCCGCATTGAGCATGAACGGGTCGAGCTGGAGAAACTGTCGGTGCGCTACACAGCCAGCATGGGCGTGGCGTGCTCGGACCAGCACGACTACGATCTGATCCGCCTGATCTCGGCCGGCGACGCCGCCATGTACCAGGCCAAGCGCGCCGGCCGCAACCGCATTGTGGCTGGATAGCCACTGTGCGCGCCGCGCCACACCCGTAACGAATGTGATTGACGCCGCCATTGGGCGGGCCGCATATTAGTTGTGACGGAACAATAGTCACAAAATCTAACTGATGGTCCACTTACGGGGTGCGGGATGTTCAAGAATCTTCTGATCAAGTGGAAACTGGCGACGCTGGTCGCTATCATGATGGTGGCCTTGCTGGTGGTGGGTTCGGCGGGGTATAGAGGGATTGCCAAGGTTGGCGATTCGGTCAACGAAATCGGCGTGGTGCGGCTGCCTTCCATCCAGGGCTTGCTGGCGATGAGCGAGGGCCAGACCGCCGTGGCAGCGGCCAATCTGTTTGCCGGTACCTATGCCAGCGATCCGCAGGCGCAGGCGCGCTTTAGCGAAGCGCTGGAGATGCGCAAGAAGGCATGGGCGAATATCGAACGCGGCTGGAAGCGCTACGAGCCGCTGCCGCAGTCGGCCGAGGAAGCGGTGTTGTGGAAGCAGTTCACCGGCGAATGGGCCGACTGGAAGGCTGCCGATGAGAAGATCGGCGTCACCATCGGCGCCATGGCGGGCAACCACGATGAACAGCAGCAGCAGCAGTTGTTCACCACCTTCCATCAGCAATACAACCAGTCACGCCCGCTGTTCCAGAAGGCGGAGGCGTCGCTGATGAAAATCGAACGCTTGAATGAAGGCATCTCGGAGCAGAGTGTCGAGGAAGGCAAGGCAGCGGTCACCAGCGCCGAGTGGGCGATGCTGACGGCTGCGGTAATCGCGGCGGTCGTCGCGATCTGCTGCGCGGTGTACATCACCGGCGCGATCACCAACCCGATCAACGAAGCGGTGCGGGTGGCGCAGACGGTCGCTTCCGGTGACCTGACCAGCCGCATCGAAGTGTCGACCAGGGAGGAAACCGGCCAACTGCTGGGCGCACTGAAGGATATGAACGATAGCCTGATCCGTATCGTCGGCCAGGTGCGTACCGGCACGGAGACGATTGCCACGGCATCGACGCAGATCGCTACCGGCAATCTGGATCTGTCGCAGCGTACCGAAGAGCAGGCTAGTTCGCTGGAAGAGACTGCTTCGTCAATGGAGGAACTCACCTCGACCGTGAAGCAGAATGCCGACAATGCGCGCCAGGCGAATACGCTGGCGGCGTCGGCCTCCGGTGTGGCGCAGCGCGGCGGCGATGTGGTGGCACGGGTCGTGGAAACCATGGATTCGATTAACGCCTCGTCGGCCAAGATTGTCGATATTATTTCGGTAATCGACGGGATCGCGTTCCAGACCAATATTCTGGCGCTGAATGCGGCGGTGGAAGCGGCGCGCGCCGGTGAGCAGGGACGCGGCTTCGCGGTAGTAGCGGGCGAGGTGCGCACGCTGGCGCATCGTTCGGCGGCGGCGGCCAAGGAAATCAAGGAATTGATCGGCGACTCGGTGGAGAAGGTCGGCGCCGGCAGCAAGCTGGTGGAGGAGGCCGGTGCGACCATGGGCGAGATCGTCACCAGCGTGCAGCGCGTTACCGACATCATGGGCGAGATCAGCATGGCCACGCAGGAGCAAAGCAGTGGCATCGATCAGATCAATATGGCGGTCGGGCAGATGGATACGGTGACGCAGCAGAATGCGGCGCTGGTGGAGCAGGCTGCTGCGGCAGCGGCGTCGTTGCAGGATCAGGCGGCGGGGCTGGCGGAGGTCGTTAGCGTGTTCCGCATGGACCAGGCGCTGGCGCCGCGCGCGCCAGCGGTGGCCGCGCCCCGGCCTGCCGCCGCCAGGCCGGCAATCGCCGCGCCGGCAGCGCGTCCGCTAGGGAAGCCCGCACCGGCAAAGCAGCCGGCCAGGAAAATGGCTGCTGCATCCTCGGACGACTGGGAAGAGTTCTGATCAAACAACAAAGCAGCCCTCGGGCTGCTTTTTTATTGAGCCAGATCAAACATTCGGCCGTGGCGGCGATGCAGGACGAACTTTAGCCCGGCATACAGAGTCAAACGGTAGACTCAATGCCCGGAGAATGATCATGTCAGATGCCGCCGAAAACGAAGTTGTCCGGCGTGACGGACGCAGCGAATACGATGTTCGCCTTGCAGCCATGGAAGTGAATCTCGCTGTCGTCCGCGCCAGCGGCGCCACCAAGGACGACCTGCAACTGCTGCGCAACGAAATGCTGGCTGGCCATGAGCGCATTCTGGTTCTTTTGCATGAGCACAAACTACAGTCCCAGACCGCAATGTCGCAGCAGCGCGATGAATTGAATGCGGCGTTGTCGAAACTACGCGAGGAATTTAACGCGGCGTTGTCGGCGCAGCGGCTGGACTTTCATGCTGCATTGTCGAAACTACGCGAGGACTTTAATGCTGCGCTGTCGAAACAGCGAGATGACTTTAATGCTGCCCTGTCGAAACAGAGGGAAGACTTTAATGCTGGCCTGTCGAAGCAGCGTGAAGACCAGCACACGGCGCTGGCCCAGGTGCAGATCGACCTGCACAAGGCAATGATGAGCCATATGTGGAAACTGTACGGTTTCGCATCGCTGATGCTCGGCGGCGTGTATTTTATCGCCCGCTATGTGCATTGATCGCGTCCGGCCGCCAGCGTCGCTAAGCAAACAAGTTCCTGCGCTATAATCATTATCAAAAATAAACCACAGGGACAACCTTGCCGGCACAATTCGACTTCCAACAATTTCAGGCGATGACGCCGCTCGATGGCGTCAATATCTGGGCCTATCTGCTTGACCGCTACGCCGACCGCATCACGGTCAAGCGGCGCAAGCCGGCGCTGGAGAACCTGGAGAAAATCTTCAACGCCACTTTCAAGCTCGCCAACGAGGTCGGCTTCCGTGCCATGAACTTGCGCGACCTGTGCGGCGAGACAGGCTTGTCGATGGGTGGGCTATACGGTTATATCGCCAGCAAGGACCAGCTGGCGGAAATGATCGAGGACGTGGTGCGCCACGCCACCCACGAAGTACCGAAAATGTTCACCGACGTGGCCGATCCGCTGGACCGGCTGGAGGCGCTGATACGCGCTTCGATCTACGTGTCGGAGATCTTGCAGCCGTGGTTTTATTTCGTGTTCATGGACTCGCGCGTGCTGCAAGCCGAGCAGCGCGGTACGGCCAAGGAATCCGAGCTGCATGTGCAGACCCTGTTTGCCGAGGTGATTGCGCAAGTACCTGATCTGCGCGGCAGTCCGGACCTGATCGCCGCGCATATCCTGGCCACTTTCCAGGACTGGTATGTGAAGCGCTGGAAGTACCGCGCTGCTGACATCGGTCCGGACCGATTCGCCGACAGCGCCGTACGCATGATGCGCGGCTATCTGGCGCTAGCTTAGCGCCCCTGGCCGGTCGGCACCGGCTTGATGTTTTCCGCGTTCGGCTGCGTGGCTGGTGTCGCTGGTGCCGCAGCTGGCGCGGCCGGCGTCAGCGGCGCGCCGGGCACCACGTTCTCTGCGCCAGCCGGCTCATTATCGAAGTCCAGCGGCGGACGCGCGGCGTCGCCGGTGAATTCATCGTACAGCCATTCGCCATCGACCTGAGTCAGGCCAACAGGCACCGGACGATCTTGCGGCGGACGGCCTTGCAGCGCCACGCGCATGTAGTCGATCCAGATCGGCAGCGCCACGCTGGAGCCGAATTCCTTGCCGCCCAGCGAGCGCGAATCGTCATAACCCATCCACGACACCGCGACAATGCCACCGCCGTAGCCGGCGAACCAGCCGTCCACCGCATCGCTGGACGTACCGGTCTTGCCGGCGATGTCGGAGCGGCCCAGGCGCGCGGCCGCTGCGCCGGTGCCGGTGCGGGTTACCTGGCGCATCAGGCTATCGGTGACGAAGGCGTTGCGCGGATCAATCACGCGCGCCTCGTCCGGCAGCGTTTCGCGCGGCTTGACTTCGGAGATGATCTTGCCGTCGCCATCAACAATCTTGGCGATCAGGTAGGGCTGCACCGAGTAGCCGCCGTTGGCGAACACCGAGTAGGCG
This sequence comes from Duganella sp. sic0402, assembly GCF_019219065.1. Classification (GTDB taxonomy): domain Bacteria; phylum Pseudomonadota; class Gammaproteobacteria; order Burkholderiales; family Burkholderiaceae_D; genus Rugamonas. The sequence goes on from NZ_JAHUWK010000001.1 coordinate 341,164, forward strand.
CCGGCCAGCTGCGCCGGCGTCACTGACCCGGTACCCAGCGCCATGGTCAGGTTTTTCGGATGCTTGGCCAGGTCGAAGCCGAATTTACCCAGGTAGCTGTGCGCGTACGGCACGGTGATGGCACGCAGGATGCGCACCGAGGCCACGTTCTTCGATTCCGACAGCGCGGTGCGCATGGTGATCGGGCCGTCGAACTTGCCATCGTCATTCTTTGGCGACCACGCTTCGTTGCCGGTTTCAGCACCGGTCAGGTTCAGCGGTACGTCGTTGATCAGCGTCAGCGGCGAGAATCCGCGTTCCAGCGACGCCGAGTAGACGAAGGGCTTGATCGACGAACCAGGCTGGCGCCAGGCTTGCGTGACGTGGTTGAACTTCTGCAGGTTGAAGTCGAAGCCGCCGACCATGGCGTGGTAGCCGCCGGTCACCGCGTCTATCGACACAAACGCCGCCGCCACCTGCGGCACCTGGCTGATGCTCCACGCGCCTTTATCGCTTTGCATGATGCGGATCACCGCGCCTGGGCGCAGGCGGATGGTGTCCTTGGCTTTTTCCGTCAGCGCACCGGCGACAAGGCGCAGGCCGTCTCCGCTGATGGCGATTTCCTCGCCGGCCGGATTCTGCACCTTGACCGACTTCGGCGTGGCGCTCAGCACCACGGCCGGAATCAGGCCGTCGCTGCTCGGGCGCTTCTGGATGGCTTCCTCGATGGCGTCGTCGCGTTCTTCCTCGTTGTCCGGCAGCGTGATGAAAGCCTCCGGACCGCGATAGCCGTGGCGCTGGTCGTAGTTCAGCACATTGCGGCGAGTCGATTCGTAGGCGGCTTTCTGGTCGGCCTTGAGGATGGTGGTGTAGACGCTGATGCCGCGCGTGTACGATTCTTCCTTGTACTGCGCGAACACCGCCTGGCGCGCCAGTTCGGCCACGTATTCGGCGTGCACGTCGAAGTCCTGCCCCTTGCGCGCGTAGTGCAGGGTTTCGCGTGCGGCTTTTTTGTACTGGTCTTCGCTGATGATGTCCTGGTCGCGCATCATGCGCAGCACGATTTGCTGGCGTTGCTTGGCACGTTTCGGATTGCTGATCGGGTTGTGGCGCGCCGGATTCTGCGGCAGGCCGGCCAGCATCGCCATTTCCGCCACGTCCAGCTCTTTCAGCGACTTGCCGAAATAGGTCTGGGCGGCGCTGCCGAAGCCGAACGAGCGCTGGCCCAGGTAGATCTGGTTCATATACAGTTCCAGAATCTGGTCCTTGTTTAGCGCAGCCTCGATTTTCAGGGCCAGCATCACTTCCTGCAGCTTGCGGCCGATGACTTTTTCGCGCGTCAGGTAGAAATTGCGCGCTACCTGCATGGTGATGGTCGAACCGCCCTGGCGGAACGAACCGCCCAGATTGGAGCGTACCGCGCCCAGCACGCGCAGGTAGTCGATGCCGTTGTGTTCATAAAAACGCTTGTCTTCGATCGACAGCAGGGCTTTTTTCATCATCTCCGGCATGTCCTTGACCGGGATGAAGTCGCGGTGCTCCTCGCCGAATTCGCCGATCAGGGCGTTATCGGCGGTGTAGACGCGCAGCGGGATTTTCGGCCGGTAGTCGGTGATCGCCTCCAGCGAGGGCAGGTTGGGAGCGACGTACAGCAGCAGGTAAGCCAGCAGCAGGCCGCCGGCGGCCAGGCCTGCCAGGCCGGTAAGAATGGCGGCGCGTATCATATTGCGGCGATTCAGCCACGCGGGCAGTTGGGAGTTGGAAGTTGCCAAAGCATCATCTCTAGTTTGCAGAAGGTTGGGCGATTATAGAGCATGGCTATTGTTACTTGGCGTCACTTGTCGTAACGTACAGGTATACAGCTCCAAAGGGACCATATGACGGAACCGCAGCACATACTCGATTGCGATGTCCTGATCATCGGCGGCGGCATCAATGGCGCCGGCATCGCCCGTGATGCGGCGGGGCGCGGGCTGTCGGTCGTGCTGTGCGAGAAGGATGACCTGGCGGCACACACTTCGTCCGCCTCCACCAAGCTGATCCATGGCGGATTGCGCTATCTGGAGTATTACGAGTTCAACCTGGTGCGCAAGGCGCTGATTGAGCGCGAAGTGCTGTTGCGCGCCGCGCCGCACATCATGCGGCCGCTGCGTTTTGTGATGCCGCATGCGCCGGGCCAGCGGCCGGCAGTGCTGATACGCGCCGGGCTGTTCCTGTACGACCTGCTGGCGCGGCGCGAGCTGCTGCCGGCGTCGTCCGGCGTCAATCTGCGCTGCCACGAGGCGGGCCGGCCGCTGAAGCCGGCGTTTTCGCGCGGTTTCCTGTATTCAGATGGCTGGGTCGACGATGCGCGGCTGGTGGTGCTGAACGCCATCGACGCCTGCGAGAAGGGCGCCACCATCCTGACCCAGGCGGTGTGCCAGAAGCTGGAACGCCTTGGCGCCAACTGGGAGGCGACACTGTTCAAGCCGAGCTGCGGCCAGATCCGTGTCAATGCGCGCTATGTGGTGAATGCGGCCGGGCCGTGGACCGCCGAACTGCTGCACGCGGCGCTGCCGAAGGAGGGCGGTGGCCAGCTGCGGCTGATCAAGGGCAGCCATATCGTGGTCAAGCGCCTGTTCGAGCATGAGCATGCGTATATTTTCCAGCACCGGGATGGGCGCATCGTGTTTGCAATCCCATATGAACGCGACTTCACGCTGATCGGCACGACCGACCTGGATTACCACGGCGATGCCAACCAGGTCGCCATCAGCGAGGACGAAATCGCTTATCTATGCGAGCTGGCCAGCCAGTATTTCGTTGCGCCGATTATGCCGGCTGACGTGGTGTGGACTTATTCCGGCGTGCGGCCGCTGGTGGAGGATGGCGCCGACGCCAAGGCGGTCACGCGCGACTACCGGCTGGAGATCGACAGTCACGGGCCGCCTATCCTCAGCGTCTTCGGCGGCAAGATCACTACCTTCCGCAAGCTGGCGGAAGAGGCGGTCGACCACATCGCCAAGGCGCTGGACAACCGCCACGGCAGCTGGACCCACGACGCCTGCCTGCCGGGAGGCGATCTGTTTGGCGCCGAGCCGCAGAATCGCTCGGTGCAAGAGTTCGACGCCTGGACGCGTGCGCAGCAGAACCGCTACCCCTGGCTGCCAGCGCCGCTGCTGACGCGCTACTGCCGCGCCTACGGTACCCGCATCCACACACTGCTGTGCGACCGCAGTGGCCTGGACGACCTGGGCGACGAAATCCTGCCCGGCCTGCATGTCGCCGAAGTGGAATATCTGCGCCGCTACGAATGGGCGCGCACCGCCCAGGATATCCTGTGGCGCCGCACCAAGCTCGGCCTGCATCTGCCAGCCGGCGCCGCCGACCAGCTCCAGTCCTGGCTCAACGAACACCCGCTGGCCAGATAAAAAAACGGCGCCCGAGGGCGCCGTTTTCGCTATTGCTTCACGCTTACTTCACGCCGTGCATCAGTTTCTGGATCAGCGGAGCGACCAGGAACAGCAGCGCGCCGGCGCCGATCAGCGACCAGAAGCCGAAGGTGTAGCCGTGCAGCGCCGAGGACAGCGACATGCCGCTTTCGCCCGATACCCACGAGGCAAAGATGCCCGACAGGTTGTTGCCGATACCGGTCGACAGGAACCAGCCACCCATACCCAGGCCCACCAGACGCGTTGGCGCCAGCTTGGTCACCATCGACAGGCCGATCGGCGACAGGCACAGCTCACCAATCGATTGCAGCACGTAGACCATGAACAGGGTCCAGAACGGGATCTTGTTGTTGGCGTCCACCAGGCTCGACAGTGCGAACATCAGCAGCAGGAAGGCGGTGCCGTTGAAGATCAGGCCCAGGCCGAATTTGCGTGGAATCGACGGGTTGAAGCGGCCCATGGCCACCCAGATGAACGCAATGATCGGTGCGCAGGTGATGATGGCCAGCGAGTTCACGGTCTGGAACCAGGCGACAGGGAAGATCCAGTTGAACATCTCGCGGTCGACGATCTTCTCGGCCAGGAAGGTGAACGAACTGCCGGCCTGCTCAAAGAAGCACCAGAAGGTGATGTTGAAGAAGAAGATCACCAGCATGGCGATCACCTTGTCGCGTGCCACTTTACCGTTCTTGATGCCTTCGACCAGCAGCATGACCGCCAGAATGATGAACAGTATGCTCAGCACTACCTGCAAGTTCTTGGCGCCCGCAGCCAGCAGCGTGTACACCAGCGGGATCACGCACAGCGAACCGATAATCACGTACAGCAGGCGTTTCGGATCGGCAGTCTGCGCATCCGGTGCGCCGATGCCTTTCAGTTGGGCGCGGCCGATGTAGAACCATACCAGGCTGACCAGCATACCGACGCCAGCCGAGATGAACACCACCTTATAGGCCGGCATGCCGCCGGTGCCGAAGACGGCCGAAGCCAGCCACTCGGTCAGCACTGGCGCCACCATCGCGCCGGCGTTGATGCCCATGTAGAAAATGGTGAAGCCGGAATCACGGCGCGGATCAAGCGTGGTGTACAGCTTGCCGACCATGGTCGAGATGTTCGGCTTGAACATGCCGTTACCGACAATGATGGTCGCCAGGCCGAACTTGAATATAGTTTCATTCGGCAGCGCGATCATGAACAGGCCGGCCGCCATGAAGCCGGCGCCGACCAGGATGGAGCGCTGGTAACCCAGCACGCGATCGGCCACATAGCCGCCGAACAGCGCCGCCGCATACACCAGCGCCAGGTAGGAACCGTACACCAGGTTGGCGGACGATTCGCCGGCCGCATCGCCATTATAGAACTGTGCCACCACGTAGAGCACCAGCGCCCAACGTATGCCGTAGAACGCAAAGCGTTCCCAGAACTCGGTCATGAACAACATCCACAGTGGGGCAGGGTGCCCCATGATCTGCTTAAACTCCGGAATAGCGGCTTCCGTGTGGGTGGTGGTGGTCGCACCGCTCATGCGGCTCCTCCTAATAATTATGGTCTAAAGGACTGGCTTCCCTTGTGGGGCAGCCAAATTGGGCGCCATTTTAATCTACAAATCGTTTACATCGGACATTTTGATAGCTGCACTGCACAAATGTATTCAGTGTGATAACGATTCAGTAGCCCACGGACGGCTGAGTTGTCGTATATTGATGGCGCAACACCCATAGAAACTGAATAGGATTTACGCATCATGGAACATGACGTTGTCGATACCCAGATTTCCCCCGAAGGCCACCTGGAGATACTTTCCAAGGCCGAAGTCAACAAACTGCTCGATACCAGCCAGGGTGGCCTGTATAACGTGTTCCGCAAATGCGCGCTGGCGGTGCTCAACTGCGGCAGCACCATCGACGATGGCAAGGAACTGCTGGAACGCTATGAATCGTTCGACATCAGCATCGTCCAGCGCGAGCGCGGCATCAAGCTGGATATCAAGGGCGCGCCGGCGATCGCTTTCGTCGACGGCAAAATGATCAAGGGCATCCACGAGCACCTGTTCTCGGTGCTGCGGGATATTGTATTTGTCAGCAACGAGGTGACCGACAATCCCAAGTTCGACCTGGGCAAGACCGAAGACATCACCGATGCGGTGTTCCACATCCTGCGCAATGCCAATGTGCTGAAGCCGATGCTGAACCCAAACCTGGTGGTGTGCTGGGGCGGCCACTCCATCAACCGCGCCGAATACAATTATTCGAAGGAAGTCGGCTACGCAATGGGCCTGCGCGACCTGGATATCTGCACCGGCTGCGGCCCTGGCGCGATGAAAGGCCCGATGAAGGGCGCCACCATCGGCCACGCCAAGCAGCGCCTGCACCGCGGCCGCTATCTGGGCATCACCGAGCCGGGCATCATTGCGGCGGAATCGCCGAACCCCATCGTCAATGAACTGGTCATCATGCCGGACATTGAAAAACGCCTGGAAGCGTTTGTACGCACCGGCCACGGCATCGTGGTCTTCCCAGGCGGCGCCGGCACGGCCGAAGAAATCCTCTACATTCTCGGCATCCTGCTGCACCCGGATAACGCCGGGATCCCGTTCCCGCTGATCTTCACCGGGCCGGAAACCTCGCGCGACTACTTCGTGCAGATCAACCAGTTCATCCACGATACCCTGGGTCCGGAGGCGCAGCAGCGCTACAAGATCATCGTCGATGATCCGGAGCTGGTGGCGCGCGAAATGCAGGCCGGGATCAAGGCGGTGCGCGAGTTCCGCAAGGCGCGCAGCGATGCGTATTACTATAATTGGAGCCTGAAGATCGACGCCGAGTTCCAGCGTCCGTTCCCGCCGACGCACGAGAATATGCGCAACCTGAGCCTGCACAAGAACCAGCCGGTGCACCTGCTGGCCGCCAATCTGCGGCGCGCGTTTTCCGGTGTGGTGGCTGGCAACGTCAAGGAAGAGGGCATGCGCGCGATCGAGCAATACGGTCACTTCGAGATCCACGGCGACAAGGAAATCATGGGGCCGATGGACGCGCTGCTGGCCTCCTTTGTCGCGCAAAGCCGCATGAAACTTGCAGGAAAGCCTTACACCCCGTGCTATCGCGTGATTCAATAAGTACCAAGGCGCGTGCGTGGCTGGTCCACGCGCGCGTTGTTTTGCTACTGATTCTTTGTTGTCTGAGTGGTCCTTCGCTTGCCGTCGATGCCTCGGCTTTGCCGCATGGGTCGCTGTCGCTGACGCCTTACCTGACCGTGCTGGAAGACCTGCAATCGGTGCTGGACTTCGACGCCGCGCGCCAGCGCGCGTCAGCATTCCGCAGCGCCGGCAAGGCGGATGAAGCGCTGAGTTTTGGCTACACCCGTTCCACCTACTGGTTGCGGCTGGAGCTGACTAACCCCACCGACAAGCCGCTGGACCGCATGCTGGAGATCAGCAATGCGCGCCTCAGCGACATCCAGTTCTACCGGCCGGACGCGCAAGGGCGCTACAGCGTGCATCGCACCGGCAGCGCACACCCGTATGCGACGCGGCCGTATCCGAATCGCTACTACGTCTATACACTGCAACTGGCGCCGCACGCGCAAGAAGTAATCTATGTGCGCATCTGGTCCGAGGGGGCCAAGCTGATCCCCATGACCCTGTGGGAGCCAATTGCCTACGCGGCCTACGAGCGCCAGGACTATCTGGTGCAGGGCGCGTATTTTGGCACGGCGCTGGCGATGACGCTGTTTAACCTGGTGCTGTTCCTGACACTGCGCGACCGCTTGTACCTGCTATATGTCGCCTTCGTGCTGTTTACGGTGATTGCGCTGTCCGGCCAGAACGGACTGGCGCATGAATGGCTGTGGCCTGCTATCGGCGGCAGCTGGCCGAACAAGGCGGCCTCGCTGGGCTTCTCGCTGTCGGCCGGCATGCTGACGGTGTTCATGCGGCGCATGATCAATACCCGTGAAGTGGTGCCGCGCCTGGACTGGATACTGCGCGTGCTGCTGGTGTTCTTCTTCACTGCGCCGATCGCAACCATCTTCTTTTATGTGGAAACGGCGGGGCAGATCACCACTGCCTGGGCGGTATGTTCGCCGCTGATCATGCTGGTGGGTGTGGTGTGCGCGCTTAAACGCCAGCGCAGCGCCTACTATTTTACTGCGGCGTTTGTGCTGCTTTTCGTCGGCAATTCCTCCAGCTCGCTGGCGGCGCTGGCTATTTTGCCGCACAATCCGCTGACCAATTACGGCAGCCAGATCGGCTCCTGCGTTGAAATGATGATGCTGGCGTTTGCGCTGGCGGACCGCGTCAACGTCATGCGCCGCGAAAAAGAAACGGCGCAGCGTGAGGCGCTGGAGGCGCAGGCCAACCTGATCGTTGGCTTGCAGGCGTCCGAACGCATGCTGGAATTGCGGGTGGAACAGCGCACGCATGAACTGCAAGTGGCGAATGACCATCTGGCGGCGCTTAGCATGACCGACGGCCTGACTGGCATCGCCAATCGCCGCCGCTTCGACGAGGTGCTGGCGGCGGAGTGGGGCCGTGCGGCCCGCCAGCAGCATCCGCTGGCGATCGGCTTGCTGGACATCGACTTCTTCAAGCAATACAACGACCACTATGGCCATCAGGCGGGCGATGATTGCCTGCGCCGCGTGGCGCAGGCGTTCAAGGCGCAATTGCAACGTGGGGGTGACTTGGTTGCGCGTTACGGCGGCGAGGAATTTGTCTTCATCGCGCCAGCGGTGGACGCCGAGCGCGCGATGCGGATTGCGGATGCGGTGTGCAAGGCGATTGAGTCGCTGGGGCTCCCGCACATCAAGACGCCGGGCGGCACGCTCACCGTCAGCATCGGCGTCGCCGCATGGATACCGCTGCCCGGCACCTCATCGCAAGACATCCTGCGCGCCGCCGACCAGGCCCTCTACCGCGCCAAACAGCTCGGCCGCAACCGCGCCGAAGTGCACTGAGATGCGGCTCAGTCAAACGAAAAAAAAGCCGCTCGGTTGAGCGGCTTTGGGTGGGGTGTTGAAGATTACTCTTCGCGGCGCAGGTGCGGGAACAGCAGCACGTCGCGGATGTTCGGCGAATCGGTGATGATCATCATCAGGCGATCGATACCGATGCCGCAACCGCCGGCTGGCGGCATGCCGTATTCCAGCGCGCGGATGTAATCGGCGTCGTAGAACATGGCTTCCTCATCGCCAGCATCCTTGGCGGCGACTTGCGCCAGGAAGCGTGCCGACTGGTCTTCCGCGTCGTTCAGCTCCGAGAAGCCGTTGGCGATCTCGCGGCCGACCATGAACAGTTCGAAGCGCTCGGTGATGCCTTCACGGCTGTCGGACGCGCGCGCCAGTGGCGACACTTCGACCGGGTAGTCAATGATGTAGGTTGGCTCCCACAGTTGCGCTTCCGCAGTCTCTTCAAACAGCGCCAGTTGCAGCGCGCCCAGGCCGGCGGTGGTGAATGGCTTCACGCCGAACTTCAGCAGTTCCTTCTTGATGTACTCTGCGTCGTTCAGCTGCTCGGCCGTGTACGAAGGCGCGTACTTGTTGATCGCTTCCACAATGGTCAGGCGGTGGAATGGCTTCGACAGATCCAGCTCGCGGCCGCCGTAGGTCAGCTTGGCGGTGCCGTGTGCGTCGATCGCAGCCTGGCGGATTACCGCCTCGGTGAAGTCCATCAGCCACTTGTAATCGGTGTAGGCCGCGTAGAACTCCATCATGGTGAATTCTGGATTGTGACGGATCGACACGCCTTCGTTGCGGAAGTTGCGGTTGATTTCGAACACGCGGTCAAAGCCGCCGACCACCAGGCGCTTCAGGTACAGCTCAGGCGCGATACGCAGGAACATCTGCATGTCCAGCGCATTGTGGTGGGTGATGAACGGCTTTGCGGCGGCGCCACCTGGAATGGTGTGCAGCATCGGCGTTTCGACTTCCATGAAGTCGTTCTTTTCCATGAAGCGGCGGATCGACGAGATGGCGGCGGTACGTGCCTTGAAGGTGCGGCGCGTCTCTTCGTTCATGATCAGGTCCACGTAGCGCTGGCGGTACTTGGTTTCCTGGTCGGCCAGGCCGTGGAACTTGTCCGGCAGCGGGCGCAGCGACTTGGTGATCAGGCGCAGTTCGCTGACCTTGATGGTCAGTTCATCGGTCTTGGTCTTGAACAGCGTGCCGACCACGCCCAGGATATCGCCCAGGTCATAGTGGTGCAGCGCGGCCATGGCGGCTTCGCCGGTCAGGTCCAGCGTGGCGTAGATCTGAATGCGGCCGTCGGCTTTCGGGCCGGAGGCATCCTGCAGCGTGGCGAAAGCGGCCTTCTTGCCTGCTTCGCGCTTCAGCATCATGCGGCCCGCCAGCGTGACGGTGACCGGAGCAGCTTCCAGCTCTTCGCGGGTCTTCTCGCCGTATTGCGCGTGCAGGTCGGCAGCCTTGTGTTCAGGCTTGAAGTCGTTCGGGAAGGCGACGCCTTGTTCGCGGATGGCGGCCAGCTTGGCACGGCGCTCCGCAATGATTTTATTTTCGTCAGGAGCGGCTGCTTGGTCTTGAAGATCCGTAGTCATGGTCTTTACTTTTGTTGAGGTGATGATTAGTTAGTGGCGGAGGCGAACAATTCGTCCACATCCAGCTCGCTGAAGTCGCGTACGACGGCGATCACGTTGTCGAACTCCTTAAACGCTTCAGCCGGCAAAGTGGTTGTCAACACCACCGCGCGCATACCGGCACGGCGTGCTGCTTCCACGCCCAGCGGCGCGTCTTCAAACACGATGCTGTCAGCCGGCTGCGCGCCGGCGCGCTCGGCGGCCAGCAGGAACACGTCCGGATTCGGCTTGCCGCGCGCCACATCGGCGGCGCCGGCGATGGCGTTGAATTCCTTGCGCAGATCCAGGCCATCCAGCGTGAAGTCGATGTTTTCGTTCGGCGCGGCGGTGGCAACGGCCAGCTTGATGCCGGCTGCCTTGGCGCGCGTGATGAAGTCGACGAAGCCGGTGGTCGGCGCCAGGTGCGGTGCATACATCTCGCGGTACAGCGCTTCCTTCTCGAAATCGAGCGCCGCGCTTTCTTCCTTGCTCAGCGATTTGCCGAAGTAGGTGCTCATGATTTCATGGCCCTGGCGACCCGCCGTGTTACGGAAGAAGTCATCCGCGTCGATCACATGACCGCGGCGCTGGAAAAATTCCAGCCACGATTTCACGTGGAAGGACATATTGTCGACAATGGTTCCGTCCATGTCGAAGATGAATGCACGCTGAGTCATTAAAATTACACGCCTTGTTTGAGCGAAGCCGAAATGAAGTCGTCCAGGTCGCCATCCAGCACGCCCTTGGTATTGCCGGTTTCGAAGTTGGTGCGCAAGTCCTTGATGCGCGACTGGTCCAGCACGTACGAGCGGATCTGGTGGCCCCAGCCGACGTCGGTCTTGGAGTCTTCCAGCTTCTGCTGCTCGCTCATGCGCTTGCGCAGTTCCAGTTCGAACAGCTTGGCCTTCAGCATTTCCATCGCCTCGGCCTTGTTGCGGTGCTGCGAACGGTCGTTCTGGCACTGCACCACGATGCCCGACGGGCCGTGGGTCAGACGCACTGCGGAGTCGGTTTTATTAATGTGCTGGCCACCGGCGCCCGAAGCGCGGTAGGTGTCGATACGCAGGTCGGCAGGATTGATCTCGATGTCGATCGAATCATCCACTTCCGGATAAACGAACAGTGACACGAACGAGGTGTGGCGGCCGCCGGCCGAGTCGAACGGCGATTTGCGCACCAGGCGGTGCACACCGGTCTCGGTGCGCAGGAAGCCGTAGGCGTATTCGCCTTCCACTTTCAGCGTCGCGGTCTTGATGCCAGCCACCTCGCCATCGGATTGCTCCATGATCTCAACCTTGAAGCCCTTGCGTTCGCAATAGCGCAGGTACTGGCGCAGCAGCATCGATGCCCAATCCTGCGCCTCGGTGCCGCCGGCACCGGCCTGGATGTCGACGAAGCAGTTGTTCGGGTCCATCGGATTGCTGAACATCCGGCGGAATTCCATGCCTTCGATGACCTTGCGGACTTCTTCCGCATCGACGATCAGCGCTTCCAGCGTATCGTCGTCGCCTTCTTCCTTGGCCATGTCGATCAGGTCGGCCATGTCTTTCAGGTCGGCGTTGGCCTTGGTCAGCGCGTCAACAACGGCTTCCAGCGATTTTTTCTCTTTGCCCAGGTCCTGGGCTTTCTTCGGATCGTTCCAGACGGCTGGATCTTCCAGCTCGCCGTTTACTTGCTCAAGCTTGTCGACTTTGCGATCGAAGTCAAAGATACCTCCGAAGTTCGGCTTCGCGCGTGGTCAAATCGGCGAGCAGGGAGGTGAGGGCGTTAATGCGTTCGGCTTCCATGGTTTTCTTCTTTTCTAAGGCTGAAATCAAACCTTGGATTATACCGTAAGCGGCTACGCTCTCCCAGCGCCGCGCCGCCAGCGGTGTCGCGGCGCCGAAATGCTGCCATTTATGCCACAAAACGACGGTAAACGTATAGAATATCGCAGCCTGTCACTTCATCATGCCATTCATGCGTCTCGTTTATTTCGCCTTGCCGTCACTGCTGATCGGCTGCACCAGCCTGCCACATGGCGGCGTCACGCCCGCCGGCGCCGAGGCCAGATTCGCGCTGCTGGAAACCAGCGACCTGCACGCCAATGTGCTTAGTTATGATTACTATAAGCTCCAGGCCGATCCTGCCGTCGGCCTGGAACGCACCGCCACGCTGATCAAACAGGCGCGCGCCGAATACCCGAACAATCTGCTGCTCGACAATGGCGACGCACTGCAAGGCACGGCGTTGGCCGACTACCAGGCGCTGGTCAAGCCAGCAGGCTGCGGCGACACGCTGGCCATCTACAAGGCCATGAACCAGCTGGGCGTCGATGGCGCCGGCATCGGCAACCATGAATTCAACTACGGCCTGGCCTATCTGAACCAGGTCACCGGCAGCCATTTCAATGTGGATGGCGTGCCGGCCGACGCGCCGCGCTGTGCTGGCCCGGCTTTCCCCATCGTGCTGGCGAATATCTACAGCGTGAAATCGAAGCAGCCGCTGTTCCAGCCCTACCGCATCCTGACCCGCCAGATCCAGGCCACCGGCCCGGATGGACAGCCACTGACGGCCAGCATCAAGATCGGCATTATCGGCTTCACGCCGCCGGGCGTGCTGTCGTGGGACAAAGCCTGGCTGGAAGGGAAAGTCTACGCCGAGGGCGTGCGCGAAGCGGCGCAAAAATACATCCCGCAAATGCGTGCCGAGGGTGCCGACCTGGTGGTCGCCATTTCCCACGGCGGCGTGGACGGCGCGCCGTACACGCCGGAGATGGAAAACGCTAACTACTACCTGGCCCAAGTGCCGGGCGTGGATGCGCTGCTGATCGGCCACGCACACCTGCCGTTCCCGGACGCCGCCAGCAAGGCGGCCGGCTTCAACCTGCCGGGCGTCGACAAGGTCAAGGGCACCATCCACGGCGTGCCGGCGGTGATGGCCAACCTGTGGGGCAAGCACCTGGGCATGATCGGTCTGCACCTGAAATATGACGGCAGCCGCTGGCTGGTCGACCAATCGCGCACCACGGTCGAGGCGCGCGCCACCCGCCAGGCGGATGGCAGCTACGTCGCCGCCGACCCGGCCATTGCGCCGCTGGTCGCCGCCGAACATGCGGCCACCATCCGCTATGTGCAGACGCCGGTTGGCAGCAGCGATTTCCGCATGAGCAGCTACTTTGCCGACGTTGGCGACATCAGCGCGATTGAGCTGGTCAACCAGGCGCAAACCGCCTATGTGCGCGACTACGTCAAAGCCAACCTCCCGCAATATGCATCGCTGCCAGTGCTGTCGATGGCGTCGCCTTTCAAGACCGGTGCGGCCGGTGTCGCCGACTACACTGACGTCAGGCCGGGCGCGGTGGCGCTGAACAATGCCGCCGACCTGTATCTGTACCCGAACGCGCTGCACGCCGTGAAGCTGGACGGCGCGCAGCTGAAAGCCTGGCTGGAAAAATCGGCTGAGCGCTTCAACCGCATCGACCCGGCCAGCAGTGCTCAGCAGGAACTGGTCAACACCGGCTTTGCCGGCTTCAATTTCGACATGCTGACCAGCGCGGACGTCAGCTACCAAATCGACGTGACCCAGCCGCTTGGCCAGCGCATCGTCAATCTGCGTTACCAGGGCGCGCCGCTATCGGCGTCGCAGTCCTTCCTGGTGGCGACCAATAACTATCGCGCCAGCGGTGGTGGCGGCTTCCCCGGCCTGGACGGCAGCAGGACCGTGATCGCCGCACCGGACTCCAGCCGCGACGTGCTGATCGGCTACATCCAGAAAACCAGACAATTGAGCCGCACCCGCAACGGCGCCACGCGCAGCTGGCGTTTCGCACCGGTCGCCACCAAGGGCGCAGTGGTGTTCCATTCCGCACCCGGCCTGCTGGAACTGGCGCGCGAGGCTGGCCTGGCCGGCGTCAGCCAGCTGAAAGCTGACGATGGCGGCGGTAAAGGCTTTGCCCTCTACGCGATAGACCTCAGCAAATAAAGCGCCCGCGCCTGGCATGTAATCCTTACCGCTGGCTTACATGCTTGCACCGTGCGAGCGTGCTGCGATGCCGCACATCTATCTGTTGCTGATGACGTTCTACTAACCTACAATGGTTTTCCGATGGGGCGACTTTCCAGCGTACGACTACTATAAAAACGTTGTATAACAGGAGATGACACATGAATTTCAATTTGAAATTGCTCGTTGCAGGTCTGGCACTCGGTTTCGCGGCTACCTCTCAGGCAGCTGAGCCCATCAAGATCGGCGTGGCCGGTCCGTTCACCGGCGGTTCCGCGCCGATGGGCGTCTCGATGCGCGACGGCGTCAAGCTGGCGGTGGCGGAGATCAACGCCAAAGGCGGCGTGCTCGGCCGCCAGATCCAGCTGATCGAACGCGATGACGAAGCCAAGAACGAACGCGGCGTGCAAATCGCGCAGGAACTGATCAACAAGGAGCGCGTGGTCGCCACGGTCGGTTACATCAACACCGGCGTGGCGCTGGCCTCGCAGCGCTTCTACCAGGAAGCCAAAATCCCGGTGATGAACAACGTCGCCACCGGCTCGGTCATCACCCAGCAGTTCGCCAAGGAGCCGGAGAACTACATCTTCCGCAACTCCGCCAATGACCAGATCCAGTCGCAGATGATCATCAAGGAAGCGGTCGATAATCGCAAGTTCAAGAAAGTCGCCATCCTCGCCGACTCGACCAACTACGGCCAGCTGGGCCGCGAAGACCTGGAAAAAGTGCTGGCCTCGCGCAGCATGAAAGCGGTGGCGGTGGAGAAGTACAACATCAAGGACGTTGACATGACCGCCCAGCTGCTGAAGGCCAAGCAGGCCGGTGCGGAAGTGGTGCTCACTTATGGCATCGGTCCTGAGCTGGCGCAGATCGCCAACGGCATGGAAAAACTCGGCTGGAAAGTGCCGCTGATCGGCAGCTGGACGCTGTCGATGGCCAACTTCATCGACAACGCCGGTAAGAACGGCAACGGCACCCGCATGCCGCAGACCTTCATTCAGGAACCGAACACGCCGAAGCGCAAGGCCTTCATCGACGCCTACATCAAATCCTACAACCCGCCGCAAGGCCGCATGCCGTCGCCGGTGTCGGCAGCGCAGGGCTATGACTCGATCTACCTGCTGGCTGCCGCGATCAAACAGGCCAACAGCACCGATGGTCCGAAGGTCAAGGCCGCGCTGGAAAACCTCAACGAAAAAGTTGAGGGCGTCGTCACCACCTACGACAAGCCCTACGGCAAGGACGATCACGAAGCCATCACCGCCGACATCACCGTCTTCGGTGAAGTCAAGGATGGCAAAGTCGTACACGCCAAGTAGGAGCGCTTGGCAGCGTCGTTCCCGCGCGGGCGGGAACCCATACGAAGTTTCCCGGCAGGCGCTCTATGGATTCCCGCCTGCGCGGGAATGACGGCTATCGTGGCGGCGCTCGCCATTTTCTTCTCGTCCGCAGGGGAATACTATGGAAATCCTGTTGCAACTGGTGTTCAGCGGTATCGCGCTGGGCATGATCTATGCGGTGATCGCCTTCGGCTACCAGCTCACCTTCGCCACCTCCGGCACGCTGAACTTCGGCCAGGGCGAATCGCTCATGCTGGGCGCTTTGGTGGGACTCAGCCTGGTCGGCACCATCCACGGCGGTCCTTACATGAGCTACTTGCTGATGATCCCGCTGGTGATCGTATTCGGCGCGCTGCAAGGCATGTTCGTTGAATGGATAGGCGTGCGGCCGGCTATCAAGATCAAGTCCGAATTCGGCTGGATCATGTCGACCATCGCGCTGGCCATCATCTTCAAGAACGTGGCCGAGAACATCTGGGGCAAGGATGATCTGACCTTTCCATCGCCGCTGTCGTCGGCGCCGATCGAGATCCTCGGCGCTAACGTGCAGCCGATGCAGATCGCGGTGGTGGTGGGCGCGCTGGCCATCATGGCGGCAGTCGAAATCTTCAATCGCAAATCGATCTACGGCAAAGCGGTGGTCGCCACTGCCAATGACCGTGACGCGGCAGGTCTGATGGGCATCAACACCGGCGCGGTCATCACTTTTTCCTATGCGTTATCGTCGGCTGTCGCCGCCTTTGCCGGCGTGCTGGTAGCGCCGCTGACGCTGACCGGCGCCACCATGGGCGCCTCGCTGGGCCTGAAGGCGTTTGCGGTGGCGATCATCGGCGGCCTGACCTCGGGCGTTGGCGCCATTGTCGGCGGGCTGATACTCGGGATCACCGAAACCACCGCCGGCTATTACATCTCGACCGGGTACAAAGACGTGCCGGGCCTGTTGCTGCTACTGCTGGTGCTGGCGGTGAAACCGTCCGGCCTGTTCGGCAAAGCTGCCATCAAAAAGGTCTGATCCATGAAGAGGACGATCATCGCGGCAAGCGTGGCGGGGCTGGCGGTACTGGCACTATATCCGGTACTGATTCCTAATCCTTACTATATCCATCTATTTGAAACGATACTGATCTACGCGATACTATTATTTGGCCTGGACATCGTGGTCGGCTACACCGGCCAGGTGTCGCTTGGCCACGCGGGCCTGTTCGGCATCGGCTCCTACGTCACCGGCGTGATCGTCTTCAAGCTGGGCGCGCCGTTCTGGATCGCCATTCCTGGCAGCGTGATCGGCGCAGCGGTGTTCGGCGCCATCCTCGCGCTGCCGGCGTTGCGCGTCACCGGCCCGTATCTGGCGATGGTCACGCTGGCCTTCGGCACCATCATCCAGATCCTGATCAACGAAATGACCTTCCTGACCGAAGGGCCGATGGGCATCAAAATCTCCAAGCCAGTGCTGTTCGGAGAAAAGCTCAGCGAAGTGCAGTACTACTACATGGTCGCGGTGCTGATGGTGATATCGCTGGTGGTGGTGCACCGCATACTCAAGTCCAACCTGGGCCGCGCGTTCGAAGCGCTGCGCGACAGCCCGATCGCGTCGGACTGCATGGGTGTCTCGGTGTACCGCTACAAGGTGTACGCCTTCATCATCAGCGCCGGCTTCGCCGGGCTGGCCGGCAGCCTGTACGCGTATTCGGAAGAATATATCTCGCCCAACACCTACAATTTCGAGCTGACCATCCTGTTCCTGCTGGCGGTGATCATGGGCGGCCGCAAGACCCGCTCCGGATCGCTGATCGGCGCGCTGATCGTGGTCATGCTGCCCAGCCTGCTGGCCGATATCGAACTATTCCGCAAGATCGCCGTGGCCGCCGCCGTGCTGGGGGTGATCGGCTCGGCCGTCGCGATTGCCCGCAAGCGCGCCACGCCGCGCGGCGTCGCCGTGCCGCTGATCGCCACCATCGGCATGGCCGCGTTCTCGTACAAGCTGGAAAACATCGTCGATTGGCGGCTGACCATCTTTGGCCTGATGACGCTGTTCGTGGTCTACTATCTGCAAGACGGGATAGTCGGCTTCCTGCAAGGCTTGTTCGGCCGTGCACGTGCGCACGCCAAGCCGGCGGCATCGGGCGCCGGCGCCGAGCCTTTCCCGCGCGCGCAAGGCGGCAAGGCTGGCGACACGCTGCTGGATGTCGAACAGATCCTGATGCAGTTCGGCGGCCTGAAAGCGCTCAACCAGGTCAACCTGAACGTTGTGCAAGGCTCGGTGCATGGCCTGATCGGTCCTAACGGCTCAGGCAAAAGCACGATGATGAACGTCCTCACCGGCATCTACAAACCGACCGCAGGGAAGGTGGCGTTTGCCGGTGCGGTGATCTCCGGACGCACACCATCCCAGATCGCGTTGGGCGGTGTTGCACGCACCTTCCAGAACGTGCAGCTATTCGGCGAAATGACCGCCACTGAAAACGTGCTGGTCGGCCTGCACAACACCTTTGCCTCAAATGTGCTGGACGTGATGCTGCAAACGCCGCGCTACAAACGTGAAGAGCAGGCCGCGCGCGAACGTGCCGCCAGCATCCTTGAATTCGTCGGCCTGGTGGACATGGTCAACGAAGAAGCGCGCAATCTCCCTTACGGCAAACAGCGGCTGCTGGAAATCGGCCGCGCGCTGGGCCTCAGTCCGCGCCTGCTGCTGCTGGACGAGCCGGCGGCCGGCCTGACCGCGCCGGACATCAAGGAGCTGATGGCCATCATTCGCAAGATCCGCGACCACGGCATCACCATCATCCTGATCGAGCACCACATGGACGTGGTGATGGCCTTGTCCGACACCGTGACGGTACTGGACTTCGGCCAGAAAATCGCCGAAGGCAAACCGGCCGCCGTGCAAAGCGATCCGAAAGTGATCGAAGCTTACCTTGGCGGCAGCAGCGACGCCGCGCACTGAGAAGGATACCCATATGCTCTCGATCGCCAATCTGCACGCCGCCTACGGCAAAGTCGAAGTCTTGCACGGCATCTCGCTGGACGTCCCGAAAGGCAAGCTGGTGACGCTGATCGGCTCCAACGGCGCCGGCAAAACCACCACCATGCGCGCCATCTCCGGCATGATCAAGCCGAAGGGCGGCAAGGTCACGCTGGACGGCAAGGACATCACCGGCAGCGACTCGCACAAAATCGCCCGCGCCGGGCTGGCGCACTCGCCTGAAGGGCGGCGCGTGTTTGCCTCCATGAGCGTGACCGACAACCTGCTGCTGGGCGCCTTCCCGCGCTTCACCCGCGCCCGCCCGAAAGGCGACATCAAACACGATCTGGAAAAAGCCCTGGAACTGTTCCCGCGCCTGAAAGAACGCCAACACCAGCTGGCCGGCACACTATCCGGCGGCGAACAGCAAATGCTGGCGATGGCGCGCGCCGTCATGCTCAATCCCGAAGTGGTGCTGCTGGACGAACCCTCAATGGGCCTGGCGCCTATCCTGGTCGAAGAAGTATTCCGCATCATCCTGCGGCTGAAATCCGAAGGTGTCACCATGCTGCTGGTGGAGCAGTTTGCCGCCGCCGCGCTCAACGTCGCCGACTACGGCTACGTCCTCGAAAACGGCAGCATCTCCGTCCACGGCCCCGCCGAAAGCCTGAAAACCGACCC
Source organism: Duganella sp. sic0402 (assembly GCF_019219065.1). Lineage (GTDB taxonomy): Bacteria > Pseudomonadota > Gammaproteobacteria > Burkholderiales > Burkholderiaceae_D > Rugamonas. The sequence goes on from NZ_JAHUWK010000001.1 coordinate 360,107, forward strand.
CAAAGTCATCGCCGCGTATCTGGGTGGTGGGCACTCCTAGGGAACTGGATTCGTTGCTCGATAGGCATGATTAAATATCATGAGTGTCATAAATGCATGAGGCTGTCAACATGCACTCTATAGCTTTAGTTGTTTTGACGACAAAATATTTATTGTTGAACAGTTTTCAATCTGACTTGTAATCCAGTATAAAATCGATTGCATAGATGACATGATTAAAAATCATCTATCTCTCATTCTTATACATAGACCAGGACAGATCGATGACTAAAAAAGTACATTTTACGCAGTCCTTGCGCACGCTTGCAGGCGCAACCTTGCTGCTTCTGGCGACTGGCGCCGCCCACGCTGCTGCGGTAAGCGAAAGCGGCGATGCCGGCGAACTGATCAACTCGGCCCAAACCTTTTCCGGTAACAGCGCCATTTCCTCCATCACGGGCTCGCTGCTGAGCACCTCGCAAAGCGATTATGCCGACCTGTTCCGCGTCTATCTGTATGCCGGCAGTATTTTCAGGGCGACTACCACCGCCTCGGTATGGAATACCAATAACTTCGATACCGCACTGTTTCTGTTTGATGCAAGCGGCCACGGCGTAGTGGCGAATGACGACGATCCCAATGTCGGGCCCCAGTCCACCATCACGATCACCCAGTCGGTTGGCGCCAGCGGCTACTACTACCTGGCCATTGCCGGCGCAGGCTATACCCCGGTGAGCGCCGGCGGTTCGATTTTCGGCGATCTGATCGGCAAGGACCAGGTGCAGGCAGTCGGTGTTGGTGGTAGTGGTGCATTGAGTGCCTGGCAGAGCACCAGCGGCGAGGGTGACCGCTATCAGATCGTGCTGCAAGGCGCTTACGCCAGCGCGACGGCAGTGCCGGAGCCAGTCAGCATCACCATGTTGATGGCTGGTCTGGGTCTGGTCGGTGCTGCCGCGCGTCGCCGTCGCGCCCAGGCCTGATCCGTCGAACGCAATTCAGAGAAGATGACATCCATGAAAACCGCACACATCACTCCTTTACTGGCGCTGCTGCTGGCTGGCGCTACCGGCCTGGCCCAGGCCCAGCACACCAAACTCGATGCTGGCCTGTCCGACCTGGTCGACAAGCTGAAAACGCCTGCCGCCGCGCGCCAGGCCGCTACCACCGGCTTGCAGGCCACCCATGAAGGCCTCACTGACAGCAGTGGCCGCGTGCTGGTCGATATCTACCTGGATGGCCAGAATACGCTGGACGCCGTGGTCGCCAGCCTGAAAGCCGCCGGCGCGAATGTTACCGGCATCAATGCGGCGTTCCGCCGTGGCGCGGTCTCGGCCTATGTGCCGCCCAACCAGATCGAAGGCCTGGCTGCGACCACTGGTCTGCGCGTCATGAAACTGTCGCTGCGTCCGCAGCGCAATGTCGGCGTGACCACCTCGCAGGGGACCAAAGTACTGCGGTCGGATGCGGCCAACGCCGCCGGCATCACCGGCGCCGGCGTCACTGTCGGTGTGCTGTCCGATTCGTATGATGGTTCACCGGCCAGCTTCACCAGCATCCGTGCCGCCCACGACATCGCTAGCGGTGACCTGCGCGCGCCCAAATTTGTCATCGACCTGAATGACGCAGGCAACACCGACGAAGGCCGTGCGATGATGCAGATCGTGCAGGACGTCGCGCCTGGCGCCGACCTGTGCTTCGCCACCGCTTTTGCCGGCGAGGCCGCATTTGCAGACAACATCCGCACGCTGCGCACCCACCCGAGCTGCCGCGCCGATGTCATTGTCGATGACGTGTTCTACTTCGACGAGCCGTTCTTCTCGGACGGCCAGGTAGCACAGGCGGTCAATGATGTGGTCACCAGCACCACGCTGGCGGGCAAGCAAGTCAGCTACTTCTCGTCGGCCGGCAACCAGGGCGCGGCCGGCGGCGGCGGTGCTATCGATGTCACGAACCCCAGATTTTCGATCGCGCCGGCCAATATCGGTAACATCAAGCTGGCCTCCACTGCGACCTGCAGCAGCTCGCCAGTGAGCGGTTCGACCAAGGCCAATGTCGGTGGTGGCTGGCTCGATTTCGGTGGCGGCAGTTATGTCACCCGTGTCAACTACGCGCCGGCCGGTTCGCGTCTGGTGTTGCAGTGGGATGATCCGTTCTACGCTGGCGCGGTCAGCACTGACCTCAATCTGTATTTCTTCGACGACGCCGGCAACTGCGTATTTACCTTCGCCAGCAATAACATCGCGACCGACAATGGGATGGAGTACATCAGCCTGTCCGGCGGCACCGGCCTGACCTCGTTGCGCATTATGATAGCCCGAACCAGCGTTGGTGCGCACACTGCCACACGCGTGCGCCTGGCTAATTTTGACGGTTTCGACGGCGGCGCCTTTGGCACCTTCACTAGCCCGACCACCTTCGGCCACAGTGCGGCGGTGAATGCCAATAGCGTGGCGGCTTACCGTTACACCTATCCGGCCACGCAGGTATCGCCGTACAAACCGGTGCTGGAACCCTTCAGCAGCGTCGGCCCGGTGGTAATCACGCTGGACGCGGACGGCAGGCGCCTGCCGGTGGCCGAAGTGCGCAAAAAGCCTGACCTGGCCGCACCGGATGGCGGCGATACCACCTTCTTCTTTCCTGGCCAGGACTACGAAGGCAACGGCCGTCCCAACTTCTTTGGCACCAGCGCGGCCGCACCGCACGCTGCCGGCGTCGCAGCGCTGTTGTTGCAGAAAGCCGGCGGTCCGACCAAGCTGACGCCGAAGCAGGTCAAGAGCTTGCTGCAAACTTCGGCACCAGCCCGCGTGCCGCCGTATTCGCCAGCTGGTACTGCGGCATCCAAGCTGTGGAGTGTGTATGACGGCTTTGGCCTGATCGACGCCACGGCAACACTGAATAAGCTGCCTTGATCGCTGATTCAGCCCGCTGAAAATCCGGCGCCCAGTGGCGCCGGATTTTTTTATACTGTTGGTTCGACTACACAGGAGACAGCCATGAAGACGCTGCAGATGGGCGAACGCGAAGTGCCGGTGCTGGGGCAGGGCACCTGGAATATGGGCGAGCAAGCGAGCCGCAGGCAGCATGAGGTGCGGGCGCTGCAGCTTGGTCTGGATCAGGGCGTGACCTTGATCGATACCGCCGAGATGTACGGCGAGGGCGGGGCGGAGGAGGTGGTTGGCGAGGCGATTTCCGGCCGGCGTGACGAGGCCTTCATCGTCAGCAAAGTCTATCCGCACAACGCCAGCTTTGAAGGCGCGCAGCAGGCTTGCGAGCGCAGTTTACGGCGCTTGAAAACCGATTGCATCGATTTATATCTGCTGCACTGGCAAGGCCATCACCCGCTGGCCGAAACCTTCGACGCTTTCGAAACGCTGAAGCAAGCCGGGAAGATCAAAGCCTACGGCGTCAGCAACTTCGATCTGGAAAACATGGAAGAGGCGCTGACCTACGGCGCGCCCGCTACCAATCAGGTGCTGTACAACCTGAGCAAACGCGGCATCGAGTTCGATTTGTTGCCGTGGGCGCGCGAGCGGCAGATCCCGGTCATGGCTTACTCGCCATTGGAAACCTCCGGCCGCGAGCAGGCGGTGCTGCTGAATCATCCTGGCCTAAAGGCCGTCGCCGATGCGCACAACGTCACGCCGGCGCAAATCGCGCTGGCCTGGGTGCTGCATCAGGATGGCGTGATTGCTATCCCCAAGGCTGTCGATCCTGTACACTTGCGCGCCAACCGCGCCGCGGCCGATATCGTCCTCTCAAGCGATGATCTGGCCGCATTGGACCGAGCATTCCCGCCGCCGCGCCGCCGTCGCCCGCTGGATATGCGTTAACGATGAAGAGACTATGTTAAATCGACTGAAGCAGCTGTTTTCCCCGAAAGACATCAGCAACCACGTTCTGCTCAACGCGTATAGCACCGTGGCTGATGCGCCCAAGCCGGCGTTCCCGCATGTGCTGAACGGTCGCAGAGACCTATCCGACGCTGAAATGGGCCCGCACCTGAATGGCTTCATGCACTACCTGGCCGAGCAGAACGAAGGCAAGATGACGCGCACCCGCTACCACGTGATTCGCCATCTGCAACGCACGCAGCAACATCTGAGCTTCGCCGTGGACGCCGCCGATCTGGACGCGTTCCGCGCGTGGGCCGCAGCCGCCAATGCACTGATCTTCATGCAGGACGGCAGCGTGCGCGATCCGCAAGGCCGCGTGCTGCTGGCGGTGTCCGGCGAAGATGGGGATCCGGAGGCGGTTATCCCTTATCCGCCACAAGCCTGGGAGCGCAAGGCGCGCACCGAGGCGCTGCTGGCCGGCCGCAAGATCGATGTGCCGGCGAGTCTGCCGCCGCTGGTATCCGAGCCGGAGCTGCGCCTGCGCGCGCCGGAAGATATCCTGCGCCGCATGCTGGCGCTGTTCGTGGTCGCCATTCGCGCAGAGTCGCTGACCAGCAAGAACCCGATTGCGGTAGATGATCTGCAACAGCGCTTCCCGCCGGCCTTCGCCAACCTGACCGACGCCGAACGCGCCTTCCTCGCGCAGGAAACCCCAAGCGAGCAGGAAATCACGCAGTTCCTGTGGCGTTACGAAGCCATCCTGGTGCTGCAATGGGCGCTCGGCCTGCAAGCCGAACTGCCGTTCCCGGATGCGATCTGCGATGTATCGTCGATCTCCGGCAAGGTGATCGAACGCGGCACCGATGGCTTGCGCAAGCAGCTGACTGCGCGCACGCCAGGCGAAATCCTGGATGCGCTGGACCTGCACTACCGCCTGCACTGGGCCAGCCGCCAGGCCATCCTGAAGAAGGCGCCGGTGGCGGCTGGTCTCAACGATGGCGTGCTTCAGGAGCGCCACTATGCGCTGAATTGGCTGGTGCGTTTCGAAGACCGCGAATGGGATGATGTCGATACGCCAACCTGAGTAACGTTCGTTTGCGTACAGAAGCTTATCCCGCCCGAAGGTAAGCTGTATCTATCGAAGCACTTTACAAAGGAGTTCGATATGAACCGCAAACTGATTACCGCTGCCGTGCTGGCAGCCATGGTAGGCATGACTGGCGCAGCTTCGGCGCAAGACCGTCACCGCAACGACGACCGCCGTGGCGGCCCTGATTTCAGCCGTCACGACGAGCGCCGCAACGATCGTAACGACTATCGTCATGACGACCGCCGCGACGGTCGCCCTGATCATCGTGGCGCCGGCCCGCGTCATAACTTGTACAAGGGTGGCCGCCTGCCGCCCGAATACCGCAGCCGCCAGTATGTGGTGAACGACTGGCGCGGACACCGCCTGAGCGCTCCGCCACGCGGCTACCATTGGGTCCAGACCGGCAGCGATTACGTGCTGGTTGCGATCACCACCGGCGTCATCGCCAGCCTGCTGCTTGCAAACTAAATAGCTCTGCTAATATGCTGGATAGTCCACACTATCCAGCATATTTTCTATGAGCCTGCAATCGGTACGAGAATTCTTCCACGCCCGCGATATCCAGATCCCCATCATTGAAACGGATGCCAGCACCGCGACGGTAGCCCTGGCGGCGGAGGCGCACGGCGTTGAGCCGGGCCGCATCGCCAAGACGCTGGCTTTTCGCGTAGCGGAGGACAAGGTGATACTGGTGGTGGCCAGTGGTACGGCGCGGGTCGATAACCGCAAGTTCAAGGAAGCCTTCGGCAAGGGCAAGATGCTGTCCGCCGATGAGGTGGTGGCCCTGACCAGCCACCCGGTTGGCGGCGTTTGCCCATTCGGCCTGCCGCAACCGCTGCCGGTGTATCTCGACCACACGCTGAATCACTTCGACGAAGTGCTGCCCGCCGCCGGCTCGATCAATAGCGCCATCCGTATCACGCCGGCGCTGATGGCGACCTTGACCGCTGGCCAGTGGGTGGATGTCTGCGGGAGCGCGGCATGAAGCGCTCCTTGATGGCATTGGCCGTAGCCGCAACCGTCGCCAGCGCACACGCCGCCGTTGAGCGCATTGAGGTTACAGAACGCATGCCGTTCGCGCCTGGCGTCACCTTTGGCGAATACGGCGCATATGAAAAGATACGTGGCGTGGCCTACTATGCGCTTGATCCGAAGGCGGCCGCTAACGCATCCATCGTGGACCTGAAGCGTGCGCCGCGCGACAAGAAAGGCCGCGTGCTGTTCTCCAGCGAATTCGTGCTGCTGCGACCGACCGGCGCACAGCCGACCACCTTGCTGTATGACGTGAATAATCGCGGCAATATCGCCATCCTCGGCCAGGTCAACGGCCACAGCCCGGCGCAGAACGATCCGGGCAGCGCCGCCGATGCCGGCGATGGCTTCCTGATGCGGCACGGCTTTTCGCTATTGTTCTCGGCATGGACCTGGGACGTGGCGCCGACCGTGTCGGCAGCAGGCACGCCGCCATCGCGCCCGCTGGTGTTCGCGCCGCCAATCGCCAAGGGCGTCAAGGGCAAGGTGCAGAACGAATTCACCGTCAATACGCCGGCCGACATCGTCAGCTACGCTGGCATGCGTGGCCTGACCTATGAACCGGCCACGCCGAACGATCCGCATGCGCAGCTGACCCAACGCGCGCGCCAGGGCGACAAGCGCCAGCAGATCCCGCGCAGCGCGTGGAAGTTTGTGGCGCCAGAATTGAAAGGCGGCCCTGGCCGCGTGCAGCTGGAGGGCGGCTTCCAGCCGGACACCATTTACGAGATTACCTATGTCGCCAAAGATCCCTACATTACCGGTGCGGGTCTGGCCGGTATCCGTGATCTGCTGTCTTACTTCCGCGATCATCCGTTTGAAGGTGCGCCGGCGCCGCGCAATGTGCTGATGTTTGGCATCAGCCAGTCAGGCCGTTTGATCGGCCGCATGATGCATGATGGCCTCAATGTTGATGAAGGCGGCAAGCTGGTATTCAACGGTGCGTATTTGCAGGTGCCGGGCGCCGGTGGCTCGGCGGGCTTCAACAGCCGCTTCGCGCAGCCGACCCGCCATCCATCGATGATGGAGGAGCACGACTATCCGGCCGATGCATTCCCGTTCACCAGCACGCCAACACGCGACCCGGCTAGCGGCAAAACCGCCTCCACGCTGGACAAGGCGCGCGACAAGCAAGGCAATCTGCCCAAGCTGTTTTACGCGAATACCTCTACGGAATTCTGGAATCGCGGCGCTTCATTGATCGGTACGACACCGGATGGCGAACGCGATGTCGCGCCGGCCGATAACGTGCGCATCTACGGTTTCATGGGCGCTCAGCACTACGTCGGCCGCTCGAACAAGCGTGCACCGTTCAGCGCCTGCGTCTCCACCAGCGATCACTACCTGCCGATGCGCGCGCTGATCGTCGCGCTGGACGAATGGACTGTCAAAGGCACGCCGCCGCCAGCCAGCGCTTATCCAAGCCTGGCCGACGGCACGCTGACCACTGTTGCCGACTACCGCGCCATCTTCCCCAGAGGATTGGGCATCACGCCGCCAGAGCAGAACTTGCGCGAGCCGCGCCTTAATTTTGGCTTGCGCTTCGCGTCGCAAGGCATCGCGGATACGGTCCCGCCCAAGCACGGCGATGACTACGAAACCCGCGTGCCCACGCCGGATGCTGACGGCAACGATAGGGGAGGCGTGCGCCTGGTGGAGCTGCAAGCGCCGCTCGGCACGCACACCGGCTGGAACCTGCGCGCACCTGAAACCGGCTTTGCATGGGCCACTTCGCGTTTCGATGGCAGCTTCGTGCCATTCGCGCGTACGGAAACGGAACGTGTGGCGTCCGGCGATCCACGTCCTAGCCTGGAAGTACGCTATGCCAATCGGGACGCCTATGCGGCCGCTGTGCGCGCCGCAGCGGAGCGGCAGGTGGCGGCGGGCTTGCTGTTGAAGGAAGATGTGGAACGCACGCTGAACAAGAACCTGGGCCTGTACGACCGCATCCTGGCGCGCGATCCCGCCGACCAGGGCTGCGGTTATTTATTCCCTAATTCAGCGCCTTCTGCTCCTGTACCAGGATGAACGGGCTGACCACGCAGGCCCACAGCTCGGCGTTCGCTTCGAGCCAGGCCTGCGCCTGCTGGTCGTTGACCTTGGCTATCTGGCCGGAGTTCATCCATTGCGTGATGTTGGCCTTGTCGTCGTGCGAGATGCGCACCGCCACATCGACCAGGTCGAGCGAGTTGGCGACCCACACCACATTCCCCTGCGCGAAGTGTTTCAGCAACTCGGTCCACGGCAGGCGTGCCGTTTCGCGGTTCACTTTGTTGCGGAGTTCAAGGTCTTTTTCTGGTTTGGTTTGCATATTAAATAATTTCTATCTTCGGTACAGGGCGACCTTGCCATGTTAACCGATAGGCCGCGCCTTTGCGAACATTGCCCACCAGCGCAGGACGGAAGCAGGCCAGATTGGTGCCGCCTGCACGCCGCACGCTCGGGTAGATGACGCCCAGGGAGCCGCCTTCCAGCAGGCGCTCCGCCAGTGTCTGCGATTCGATATAGCTGTCCGGCGCCATGCACGCGGCGTAGCGCGCTTGTCCGCGCAGGTCGTGGAAGGTAGCGGTGAAATCCGCCAGCATGCATTGATACTGCGCGCTGTCGTCGAAACGGTTGATCTCGGCGTATTCCACCGCCTTGTGGAAGCTGACTTCCGCCAGCGCCGTCTCCACGTCAAACGCGCAGTACCACGCGCCACGGCGGCCGTCGTTAAAGCGGCTGCCTTGCGGATGCGCGTAGGTAAAGGCGGCGTTGACGATGCGGAAGTTGGGCACGCCGAATACCAGTTCATCGACACTGATGCCAGCCGCGCCGCCGTTCTGCGTACGCAGGCGGGCGTTGGTGGCGTTATCCAGGTCGAACAGATCGTGCAGATGGTCGTCGCTGTCGGCCAATGGCGCCAGCACTGAGTCCTCCACATCCGCAAAGCGGGAGGGCAGCAGACGGCAGGTGTCGAACTGGCGCAGCGTGGTTAAAGGCGGAACGAGGCTGACCGGCACTTACAGCCCTCCGCGACGGGCGTCCAGCAACTGGCGCACGGTTTGCATGGCAATCAGGCCGCCGCTCAGCATATAGGCCAGCGGCGTGCGGCCCTCGAAGATTTGATTGTTGTTGGGCAGGGCTATCCATTCGTCGGCGAGCTGGTCGCCGTAGATGATGTGCAGCGCCTTGTAAATGCCGAGCAGGTAGGAAATACGCGTGATGCAGTCGACTTCCAGCGTGCGCTCCGGATTTTTTTTCCAGTCGTAGTAGGCGCTGTTTGACAGGCCGCCCAGCAGCTGGCGCGCGTCCTCGTCGCGCACCTTCCAGGTGGCGGCCAGTTTGAAAAAGCCCTTCAGGGCCGACTTGGACAGCCGCTCGCGTTCGGCCTTGGCGTTCAGGTCCACCAGCACGGTTGGCTCGAAGCGGCTGCGGGGGTAGGCGTAGGTCAGCATAAATCCTCCGGTAATGGATTCTTTATACTCCTTTTTCGGATGAATTGCAATCCTTTTCAGGATTGGCGCGCTAGGCCGCCTCTGCGTGCTCCACCAAAAGTTGCACTTTGGTTACGCCGTTGTACTCGTTGGCGTCCAGCCGGAACGCCACGCGGGCGCGGTCGCCGAGGGCGTCGGTATGGCCGAACCAGATGGCGTCGTAGCGGGCGCCGTTCTTTTCCAGCAGCAGCTTGAGGTGGCGTTCTTTCAGAATGCGCTGGCTGACGACCCGGAAGTCGTCGCAGAACACCGGCGGCGCAAAGCCCTGGCCCCACACCTGGCCGGCCATCAGCTCGATGAAGGTGGTGGTGTAATAGGCGTCTTCCAGCGGGCCGTCCGTCTCGACTACGCGTTCCAGTTGCTGCTTGCTCAGCCACGCGCGGCCGACTTCCTCAAACGCCTCGGCAAACGCGTCAAACGCCTCCGCGCGCAGCGTCAGGCCTGCCGCCATGGCGTGGCCGCCGAACTTGTCGATCAGTGATGGCGCTTTTTTGTAGACCAGGTCCAGCGCGTCGCGCAAATGGAAGCCCGGAATCGAGCGGCCGGAGCCCTTGATCCAGCCATCGGCGCCCGGCGCGAAGGTGATGGTCGGGCGGTAGAACTTTTCTTTCAGGCGCGAGGCGACAATGCCGATCACGCCCTGGTGCCAGGTATCGTCAAACACGCAGATGGTACTGCGCTCGGCCGGTTCGAAGGCGTCGAGGTGCAGCATGGCCGTGTCCTGCATATCGGCTTCGATTTCGCGGCGCTTCAGGTTGATGTCGTTGAGCTGTTGCGCCAGTTGCCAGGCGCGGTCCTCGTCATCGGTGACCAGACATTCGATGCCCAGCGACATATCCTCCAGCCGGCCGGCCGCGTTCAGGCGCGGGCCCAGCGCGAAGCCGAGGTCGAAGGGATTGGCGTTGCGCGCCTCGCGGCCGGCCACGCGGAACAAGGCAGCCACGCCGGCGTGCATGCGGCCGGCGCGCATGCGCTTCAGGCCCTGCGCCACCAGGATGCGGTTATTGGCGTCGAGCTTGACCACGTCGGCCACGGTGCCCAGCGCCACCAGGTCCAGCAGATTGTCCAGCTTGGGCTGGGTCTGGGCGTCGAACACGCCGCGCTTGCGCAACTCGGCGCGCAGGGCCAGCAGCACGTAGAACATCACGCCAACGCCGGCGATATGCTTGCTCGGAAAGCCGCATTCCGGCTGGTTCGGATTGACGATCACGCGCGCGGCGGGCAGGGTGTCGGCCGGCAGGTGGTGGTCAGTGACGACGACTTCAATGCCGCGCCGGTTGGCTTCGGCCACGCCGTCGATGCTGGCAATGCCGTTGTCGACGGTGATGATGATGTCTGGCTGCTTCTCGCGCGCGGTCAGTGCCACGATTTCCGGCGTCAGGCCGTAGCCGTACTCGAAGCGGTTGGGCACGATGAAGTCGATATCGGCGCCCATGGCGCGCAGGCCGCGCAGCGCGACCGCGCAGGCGGTGGCGCCGTCGCAGTCATAGTCGGCCACGATCACCATGCGCTTGCGCGCCCCGATGGAGTCGGCCAGGAACGCGGCGGCCGCATCGATATGCAGCAGGCCGGACGGCGGTATCATCGCCGTCAGTTCGCTGGATAGTTCTTTGACGTCGGTCAGGCCGCGCGCCGCATACAGGCGCGCCAGCACGGGGTGGACGCCGTTCTGGCGCAGCATTTCGGATTCGCGGAACGGGAAGGTACGGGTGCTAATACGGGTCATGATTGGTTCAACAGGGTATTCAGGGTGGGCTTGCGCCAGAATTTTCTTTGCGCCAGCTTGTTGCTGGTGACCGTAGTCCAGCCATGGCGATGGCTCAGCACCAGCTTGACGCTGTCGACGCGGCCGTCTTTGAGCGCGGTCAGCAGCGGTGCAAACCAGTCCTGCTCCAACTGCTGCATCCGCGCCAGCCAGTCGGCCCAGTCGCCCACCTGTGCGGCGGAGATCAGGCCGCCGAGCATGGCGACGCCTGGCTGGACAATCAATTGCTGCGCGTCCGGCTGGTGCTGGGGCGCGGCAGCCAATGCCGCCATCCACGGCGTGCCATCGCCGATCGCCACGCAACCCGACGAGGCGGCAGGTCCGGCGCCGCCCCACAGCCAGCAGGAATTGATCGGTTGCAAGCCGCGCGCCTGGCGTGCCTGATTGATCGGATGTTCATGCCACAGCATCTGCACCTCGTTTTGCAGGCGGCGGAAGTCGCGCGCGTGCTCGCCCTCGGGCAGCCAGTCAGTCATGCTTTGGGTGGTGGTGGCGTCTGGCGACGCGGTATTCAGGTCTGCCCAGTCATCGGCGCGCATGAACCACAGGCCGGGCGCGCCATGCAGCAGCGTCTTGCCGACCTCCTCAAAATAGGGGCGGGCGATGTCGTACAGTCCGCGCGAGTCGGCTTCGCTGATTTGCAGCGAGCGCAGGTCGGTCAGCAGCATATGGGTGCGCGAGATCTGCACATGCGACGGTTGCAGCATGAACCAATGGCCTTCGGCCGCTTGTGCCGCGAGGCCGCAGCCGCGCATGCAGGCGGTGGCCAGCGGCGCGCTGGTGTCGGCGCGCTCGGGCGCGGTGGCCAGGCCCAGCGTGTGCGCCAGCCACGCTTCGTGCGGCAACACCCGGCTGTTGTTGTCGAAAATAGTATATTGAAAGCTGCTGTGGCGAGACAGCAATGCAGCCAGTGCGGGGGCGTTCAGCGCGCGTATCAGGTCGCTGGCCAGCTCCGGCGGTGGTAGTGCAAAAGGGAGTGCGAGGGTAATTTCAGTCATCCCGAGATTGTAGGGCATTGCGAGTTTTGATGAATAATTCTTTATAGAAACAATAATTTCGAAAATACCACAAAGATATAAAAAAACTTAATGATTGTAAGTAAATGTTCGCTATAATTGCGGCAACTAATATGTTTTAAATGCATTACTTCAAATTGCGTGATGCACCCAGGTCTACCTGCCACTGCCTACCCAATCCCCCGTAGCAGCCGTGCTGGCCCAACTGATAACTCCAAAAACAACTTTGAAGGCCTTGTATGAGCTCGATTAATATTGCTACTTCTATTCACGTTTACGAAGATACCAACGGTACTTTTGATATCCGCGACATCCTGGCCGCCGCCGGCTACACCGCCAGCAATTCGCTGAAAATCAGCTCGATGACGGTGGCGCTGCCGGACGGCAAACTCTCGTCCAAGGACACGCCACTGTTCGGCAAAGTCGACGCGGATACGATCTACGTGCGTCCGGGGCAGTGGGCAGAGCACTATAACGGCAAGTTTGTGACCTATGAATTTGTGATGGACCAGGGGGCTGCAAACACCATCACGCTGACGCTGGATGTCATCATTGATCCGGTCAACGATGCGCCGACCGGCGCCAACAAGACTTTCAATCTGGGAAATGGCGCGCCGGTGGTGCTGGCACAGGACGACTTTGGTTTTGTGGACAAGATCGAGCACGACGCGTTTAAATCGGTGATCATCACCTCGCTGCCATCATCCGGCAAGCTGACGCTGAACGGCGCGGCAGTTGCCGTCGGCGCCGAAATCTCTGCGGACGACATCGCTGCCGGCAAGCTGGCGTTCGAGCCTGGCCAGAACACCTCCGGCAGCTTCGACGTTGGCTTCAAGGTACGCGACAACGGCGGCCTGGTTGGCACCGGTGCGGCCGATACCAGCGCCACGCCGAACTACCTGACCTTCAACGTGCCGCAAGCGCACATCGGCGATTTCGTCTGGGAAGACAGCAATGGCAACGGCGTGCAGGACAGCGGCGAAGCTGGCCTGGCGGGCGTGACCGTGCAACTGAAAGACGCCAGCGGCCAGGTGGTCAAGACCACCACCACCGACGCCAGCGGCCAATATCATTTTGATGCCGATGTGGGCACTTACAGCGTCAGCGTCAAGCCGCCGGCAGGCTATGCCGCCACCCAGCAGGGCCAGGGCGGCAACGGCGCGGCCGACAGCGATATCGACGCCAGCGGCAACACCGGCGCCATCGTGCTGACGCCCGGCGACACCAACAACAAGGCCGACGCTGGTCTGTATCGCCCAGTGTCGCTGGGCTCCACCGTCTGGTACGACAGCAATCGCAATGGCGTGCAGGATGCCGGCGAGGCGGGCGTGGCTGGCGTCAAGGTCACGCTGCTGGACGCCAGCGGCAATCCGGTGGCCGGCGCTACTGCCACCACCGACGCCAGCGGCCACTACCAGTTCAGCAATCTGAAGCCAGGCGCTTACAGCGTGCAGTTCGACAAAATCAGCCTGCCGGCCAATTATCTGTTCACCAGCGAAGGCAAGGATTCGGACGCCAATGCCGACACCGGCGCTACCGCACAAGTCACGCTGGCCTCGGGCGACAGCAGCCAGCACCTGGACGCCGGCATCGTCATCAAGCAAGCCACCGTGGGCGACCTGGTCTGGGAAGACCGCAATGGCAATGGCGTGCAGGACAGCGGCGAGCAGGGCATTGATGGCGCGACCGTCACCCTGAAAGACAGCAACGGCAACACCGTCGGTACCGTGGTGACCCATGACGGCGGCCAGTACAGTTTCAGCGTCGATCCTGGCACCTACAGCGTGTCGGTCAGTGCGCCGGCTGGCTATGTGGCGACCGGTGCGGGCCTGGGTGGCAACAGCACTGCCGACAGCGATATCGACGCCAGCGGCAAGTCCGGCGCTATCACGCTGGCACCAGGCCAGGTCAAGGCCGATGTGGATGCTGGCTTCTACCGCTACGCCTCGCTGGGCGATAAAGTCTGGTACGACAGCAACCGCAACGGCGTGCAGGACAATGGCGAAGCGGGCGTGGCTGGCGTGAAGGTCACGCTGCTGGACGCCAGCGGCAATCCGGTGGCCGGCGCTAGCGCCACCACCGACGCCAACGGCAACTACAGCTTCACCAACCTGAAACCAGGCAACTACAGCGTGCAGTTCGACAAAGCCACGCTGCCAGCCGATTACGACTTCAACGCCGGCCAAGGTTCCACCGTTGACGCCAGCGGCAAGAGCGGCCAGGTCGCGCTGAATTCCGGCGACAACAATCTGGACCTCGACGCCGGCATCGTCATCAAACAGGCCACCGTGGGCAACCGCGTGTGGAACGACACCAATGGCAACGGCGTGCAGGATAGCGGCGAGCAGGGCGTCGATGGCGCTACTGTGTCGCTGAAAGATGGCAACGGCAATGTGGTCGGCACCGTGGTCACCCACGATGGCGGCCAGTACAGCTTCACCGTCGACCCTGGCACCTACACCGTATCGGTCGCACCACCAGCAGGCTATGTGTTCACCGGCGCGGGCAAAGGCGGCAACGGCGCGCTGGACAGCAACGTTGATGCCAATGGCAATGCCACCGTGACGCTGACGCCAGGCCAGAGCAACCAGGACGTCGATGCCGGTGTTTACCGCCCGGCCTCGCTGAGCCAGGTGGTATGGTTTGACGCCGACCGGGACGGCCGCCTGAACAACGGCGAAACCGGCGCCGCCGGCGTCAAGGTGATCCTGCTGGACGCCAATGGCACGCCAGTGCCGGATGCCGTGGCCACCACCGACGCGGACGGCCACTACCAGTTCACCAACCTGGCGCCAGGTGTGTACAGCGTGCAGTTCGACAAGAGCACGCTGCCGGCCGGCTACAACTTCACCAGCGCCGCACAAGGCGCGCCAGGTAATGGCGGCTCCGACGCCGACACTGGCACCGGCAAGACCGCCCAGATCACGCTGAGCGGAGGCGAAGACATGACACTGCGCGCCGGCCTGGTGGTACAGCAAGCCACCATCGGCGACCGCGTATGGGAAGACAAAAACGGCAATGGCGTACAGGATGACGGCGAAGCCGGCATCGTTGGTGTCAAGGTCGACCTGAAGGACGAGAACGGCAACGTGGTCAAAACCACCACCACCGGCGCGGACGGCAAATACAGCTTCACTGTTGATCCGGGCAAGTATGCCATTTCGGTCACCGCGCCAGGCGGCATGACCGCCACTGGCCAGCATGGCGGCGCGGACGGCGTTGACAGCGATATCAACGCCGACGGCCAGAGCGATCTGATCACGCTGACGCCGGGCCAGTCCAACACCAATGTTGACGCGGGCTTCTACAAAGGCGCGGCGCTGGGCGATCGCGTGTGGCTGGATGCCAACCGCAACGGTGTGCAGGACAGCGGCGAAACCGGCGTGGCCGGCGTTAAAGTGCTGCTGCTGGACGCTTCGGGCAACCCAACCGGCGCCAGTGCTACCACCGACGCCAACGGCAACTACAGCTTCACCAACCTGAAGCCAGGCACCTACAGCGTGCAGTTCGACAAGGCCACGCTGCCGGCCAACCATGTATTCACCAGCGCCGACAGCGGCAGCAACGACGCCAAGGATTCGGACGCCAGCGTCAACACTGGCAAGACCGCCAACGTTACCCTCAACTCGGGCGATGTCTACAGCGACCTGGACGCCGGCATCGTGGCTCTGCCAGCCAAGCTCGGCGACACGGTATGGGAAGACAAGAACGGCAACGGTGTGCAGGATGCGGGCGAGGCCGGCATCGGCGGCGTCACCGTTCAGCTGAAAGACAGCACCGGCAAAGTGGTGCAGACCACCACCACCGCAGCCGATGGCAAATACAGCTTCAGCGCCGATCCGGGCAGCTACACCGTGTCGGTGAAAGCACCCAATGGCTACCAGTTCACCGGCAAGGATGCGGGCAGCGACGACAATCTGGACAGCGATGTCAACGCCACCGGCCAGAGCGGCCTGATCACGCTGGGTGCCGGCGAAATCAACAACACCGTGGACGCTGGCCTGTACAAATCCGCGTCGGTCGGCGACCGCGTCTGGCTGGACAGTAACAAGAATGGCGTTCAGGACAGCAGCGAGTCCGGCGTCAGCGGCGTTAAAGTGATGCTGATGGATGCCGAAGGCAAGCAGGTTGGCCTCACTGCCACCACCGACGCCAACGGCAACTATCTGTTCAGCAATCTCAAGCCGGGCAGCTACACGGTGGTGTTCGATAAATTGACGCTGCCGGAAGGCATGACCTTCGGCAACGCTGCGAACGCTACGCAGACGGTGACGCTGACGTCGGGCCAGGTCAACAAGAATGTGGACGTGGGCGTGCTGGCTGCCGCCACCATCGGCGACCGCATCTGGCTCGACAAGAACGGCAACGGCGTGCAGGACGACGGCGAGAGCGGCAAGTCCGGCGTGACCGTTGAGCTGCGCGACACCAGCGGCAAGGTGGTCAAAACCACTACCACCGATAGCAGCGGCAATTACAAGTTCTCGGTGGAAGCGGGCACCTACGCGGTCAACGTCAAGGCGCCGAGCGGCTACTATGTCGCGGGCAAGGACGCCGGCAGCCTGGGCACCGTTACCGTGACTGCTGGACAGAACGTCACCAATATGGACGCCGGCGTGTATCAAAAGGGCGAAATTGGCGACAAAGTTTGGATCGACCTGAATGGCGACGGCATTCAGCAGAGCAATGAAAGCGGCGCCAAGGGCGTCAAGGTCACGCTGCTAAACGAAAAAGGCGTGGCGATCGCCACCGACATCACAGACGCCAGCGGCGCGTACGCGTTCACCGACCTGGCGCCGGGCAAATACTCGGTCAAGTTCAGCGCGCCGGACGGCTATGGCTACACCAAACAGGATCAGGGCAGCAACGACAACGTCGATTCCGACGCTGACGCCAACGGACTGACCGCGCAGTTCACGCTGGCTTCGGGCCAGGTGGACAAGACCCGCGATGCCGGCATCGTCAAGCTGGGCAGCATCGGCGACCGCGTGTGGGAAGACGCCAATTACAACGGGGTTCAGGACAGCGGCGAGAAGGGCGTGGACGGGGTGACCGTCAAGCTGTACGACGCCGCCGGCAAACTGCAGGCCACCACCGTCACCCATGACGGCGGCCAGTACCTGTTCGACGATCTGGCAGCCGGCAACTACAAGGTGGAAGTGGTCAACAACAGCGGCTGGTACTTTACCAAGTCCGGCCAGGGCAATGACGGCAACGACTCGGACGTCACCACGGTGTCGGGCAATAGCGGCAAGACCGGCAATATCAACCTGGGCATTGGCCAGAACATCACCACCGAAGACGCCGGCATCTACCGCAAGGCCAGCATCGGCGACAAGGTCTGGCGCGACGCCAACCACAATGGCGTGCAGGACAGCGGCGAAGAGGGCATAGGCGGCATCAGCGTGGCGCTGTACGACGCCAGCACTGGCAAGCAAGTTGGCTCGAGCATCAAGACCGACGCCAATGGCAACTACAAATTCAGCGATCTGAATCCAGGCAACTACTACCTGCAGTTCGACAAGACCGATGTGAAGGTGTATTTCGCGTCGGACCGCTCGACCTACAATATGAGCAACTGGAAGTGGGGCGTCAAAAACACCGGCAGCAACGATGCGATCGATTCGGATGTCAAGGGCGACGGAAAGGAATACACCAACGTCACCAAGACCGACACCATCACGCTGACCTCGGGCAAGAACGACCTGAGCTGGGACGCCGCCATCACGCCGATCGCGATCGACCTGAATGGCGACGGCATCCACACCATCGCCCGTGAAGACATGACCGGCAGCTTCGATCTGCTGGGCACCGGCAAGGCAATCCAGTCGGGCTGGCTGTCGAAAGGCGACGGCTTCCTGGCCATCGATCGCAATGGCAACGGCGCGATCGACGATATCAGCGAACTGTTCGGTGGCGCCAGCAAGGGTTCGGGCTTCGCCAAGCTGGCCAGCTACGACAGCAATGGCGACGGCGTGGTGGACGCGCATGACGCCGATTTCGCCAGCCTGCTGATCTGGCAGGACGCCAACAGTGACGGCAAGACCGACGCCGGCGAACTGATGACGCTGACCCAGGCCGGCGTCATCAGCCTGACCGTGGCGCACACCGAGCTGCCATTCCTGGATGCCAACAACAATCTGCACCTGGAGCGCAGCAGCGTCACGCTGGCGAATGGCAAATCGGCCGATATGACCGATGTGTACTTCAATGTGGCGGCATCGGACGCGGCAGCGGCCGGCGTCAGCTTGCCAAGCATGGGCGAACTGTTGCAGGAAACCGCCCAGCTGGTGGGCCAAAACCCGGTCGCCATCGCTTAAGAGAGAAGAGAACACACCATGAACATCAAATTTGCACTGAAAGCAGCAGCCTTCGCCACCACGCTGGTAGTTTCGACTTTGAGCCTGGCCGCCGATGCCGATCCTTATAGCCACGTAATTAACGACGGCGACCAGATCGTGGACGTGGGTCACCTGTTCCGCAACAACGACAAATCGATGCTCCAGCAGCAGGGCATTGGCATCTACGATATGACCAACCTCAATAAGGCGTCGCAGAGCTTCCTGGCGTTCTGCATTGAACCTACGGTTGATCTGGTCGGCACAGCGCAGTATTACGCCAACTACAATACCAATTTGTTGGGCACATTCAGCGCGGACCAGGTCAAGGGCATCAAGGCCTTGTATGAAACCTCGTTTAAAACGCTCGACTCGCACGAAAGCAAGATGGCATTTCAGCTGGCGCTGTGGGACATCAGCGCCGACGACGGCAGCATCTACGCCCCGACCGGCATCCAGTATTTCTCCAGCACCGAAGAGGGCGAGCCGGTCGCGCTGGCGGATGGCATGCTGACCAGGGCCAAGGCCTACCTGGCCAGCGGCGGCACGCTGAATACCTATACCTACACCACGTTCACGGCGCAGGATTCGCAGACGCTGCTGGGTGCATCGATCACCGCTGCCGTACCCGAGGTTGAAACCTGGGCCATGCTGGTTGCCGGCCTGGGCCTGGTCGGGTTCATGGGCCGCCGCCGCAGCGGCAAGACGGGAAAAATCACGGCTTAATCCGTTCTTAAGCCGCCAGGCCGCGCCACGCAGCTGAATGCTGTCCGGCGCGGCTTTTTTATGGGGAAAAGGTTCGGTGTTTCACCCATGAAAGCCTGTTTATATGGCACACTTCGGGCTTATCGAGTTTGATCCCTCCCGGAGCATATGAGCATTATCAAGAATCTGCCGTTCGAGTGGCTGGTGGGCCTGCGCTATACGCGGGCTGGCAAGCGCAGCGGACGCAATAGTTTTATTTCGTTTATCTCGCTGATTTCCATGGCCGGCATTGGCTTGGGCGTGGCGGCGCTGATCGTCGTGCTGTCGGTGATGAACGGCTTCCAGAAAGAAGTGACTGACCGCATGCTGTCGGTACTGGCCCACGTCGAAATCTTCGATGGCCGTGGCGCGATGCCGAACTGGCAGCAGGAAGCGCTGGAAGCGCGCAAGAATCCGGCCGTGATCGGCACCGCGCCGTTCGCTGAAACCCAGGGCATGCTGGTGCGCGATGACGTGCTGCGCCCGGCGGTGATCCGCGGCGTGCTGCCGGAAGAGGAGCCGCAGGTTTCCGATGTCGCCAAACAGACCAAGCGCGGCAGCTTCAATGCGCTGCAACCGGGCGCCTATAACATCGTGCTGGGCATCGAACTGGCGCGCGCCTTGCGTGTCAACCTCGGCGAGAAAGTGACGCTGGCGCTGGCACAAGGCCAGCCGACGCCGGCCGGCGTGCTGCCGCGCCTGCGCTCGTTCACCGTGGTCGGCATCTTTGAGGCGGGCCACAACGAGTTCGACTCGGCGCTGGCCTTCGTGCACCTGACCGATGCCGAAAAGCTGCTGCGGATTGAAGCGCCGGCCGGTCTGCGCCTGCGCCTGAAAGATATGCACCGCGCGCCGGAAGTGGCGCAGGAGCTGAAGAATTCGATGTCCGGCGACCTCTATGTGCGCGACTGGTCCAAGCTCAACGCCAACTGGTTCGCCGCCGTGCAGACCGAAAAACGCATGATGTTCATCATCCTGACCTTGATTATCGCGGTGGCCGCCTTCAATCTGGTGTCGACGCTGGTGATGACCGTGACCGACAAGCAGGCCGACATCGCCATCCTGCGCACACTGGGCGCATCGCCACGCTCGGTCATGAAGATATTCATGATCCAGGGCGCGCTGGTCGGCATCCTCGGCACCGCGCTGGGCGTGGGCGGCGGCGTACTGGTGGCGCTGAACATCGACGTCATCGTGCCGTTTATCGAACATTTATTGGGAGTGCAGTTCTTGTCGAAGGATATTTACTACATCAGCAGCGTGCCGTCGGACCTGCGCTGGCCGGACGTGTTCAAGATTGGCGGCGTGGCCGTGGTGCTGGCGTTTGTCGCCACCTTGTATCCAAGCTGGTGGGCCGCCCGCGTGAAACCTGCGGAGGCGCTGCGCTATGAGTAATTTGGAACCTGTTGTCCTCTCGTGCCGCAACCTCGGCAAGACCTTCACGCAAGGCGCGTACTCGGTCAACGTCTTGTCCGGCATCGACATCGATGTGCGGCGCGGCGAACGCGTGGCGATTGTCGGCGCGTCCGGCTCGGGCAAATCGACCTTGCTGCACCTGCTGGGCGGCCTCGACACGCCAAGCAAGGGCAGCGTCACGCTGCAAGGTAATGACTTCGCCAGCCTGAGCGAAACCGCACGCGGCGACCTGCGCAACAAATCGCTGGGCTTTGTCTACCAGTTCCACCACTTGCTGCCTGAATTCAGCGCGCTGGATAATGTGGCGATGCCGCTGATGATACGCCGCGTCAAGCGCGACCAAGCCACCTCGGCCGCGCAGCAGATTTTGCAGCGCGTGAACCTGGCCAAGCGCGTGTCGCACGTGCCGGGCGAGTTGTCGGGCGGTGAGCGTCAACGCGTGGCGCTGGCGCGCGCGCTGGTCACGCAGCCTGCCTGCGTGCTGGCCGACGAGCCGACCGGCAATCTGGACACCGCCACCGCGCAGCAGATTTTCGACCTGATGCTGGAGCTGTCGCGCACCTTGGGCACAGCCTTCGTCATCGTCACCCACGATATCGAACTGGCGCGCCGCTGCGACCGCGTGCTGCGCATGACCGAGCAGGGATTGCAGCCGGACGAGGGCTGACGCGATGTGGATCGACACCCACTGCCACCTCGACGCCCACGAATTCGGCAGCGAATCCGCGGCGCAGGCGGCGCAGGCCCAAGGGCAGGGTGTGGGCATGATCGTCATTCCGGCGGTGGAGACGGCCAACTTCTCCATCGTCGCGGAACTTGCCGGCAGCATTGACAACGGTTGCTACGCGCTGGGCATCCATCCGATCTACGTACCCAAGGCCCAAGAGGACGACCTGCGCGTGCTGCGCGAGCAGGTCGCTGCTGCCATGTCCGATCCGCGCTTTGTCGCCTTGGGCGAGATCGGCCTGGACTTCTTTATCCCCATGCTGACTGAGCCGGCGATGCGTGAGAAGCAGATCTACTTCTTCCGCGAACAGTTGAAAATCGCCCGTGAATTCGGGCTGCCGGTGCTGATGCATGTGCGCCGCTCGCAGGACGTGATCCTCAAGCATGTGCGGCAGATCCCGCCCGCCGGTGGCATCGCCCACGCCTTCAACGGCAGCGACCAGCAAGCCAAAATGTATATCGAGCTGGGTTTCAGGCTTGGCTTCGGCGGCGCCATGACCTTCACCCGCGCTTTGCAAATCCGCCGCATGGCGGCCGAGCTGCCGCTGGAATCCATCGTGCTGGAAACCGACGCGCCCGACATCTCGCCGGCCTGGATACACCCTGGCCGCAACAGCCCTGACCAGATTCCCCGCATCGGCGCCGTGCTGGCCGAGCTGCGTGGCCTGAGTCTGGAAGAAGTGGCTGCCGCCACCACCGCCAACGCCCTGGCAGCGTTGCCGCGCCTTGCAATGCCTGCTAAGTAATCGATTAACGTTGCAAATACGCCTCAGCTGCTTCCAGTATGGAAGCAGCCTGCAGCGTTCATTCCTCAGCGCTGCGCTTGGGGCGATATACAAAACAGTATCAAACCAGGAATAAATGTGATTGGATTGCGTGTTGCGATCTCCATAAGATGATTTTTGAGCGGTACTAAAACTGCATCAAAAAAATTAGACAAGGGAGACAAAATGCACCACCAATCTATCCGCACTGCGGCGGCCTCCGTTCGCCCACTCCACCTGAAACTGTCGGTTGTCGCGCTGCTGGGCGCTGGCCTGCTGAGCAGCGCCTCGGTGTGGGCGCAAGCCGCCGACGAAAAGACCGAGCCAACTGACAGCACGACCGTGGTCGTGACCGGCGTCAAGGCATCGCTGATCAAAAGCCTGGCGATCAAGCGCACCAGCGACCAGGTGGTGGAGTCGGTCGTTGCAGAGGACATAGGCAAGCTGCCCGATAACAATGTGGTCGAAGCGCTGCAGCGCGTGACCGGCATTCAGGTCACCAACCGCGCCGGCGGCGAAGTCGGCACCTTGTCGATTCGTGGCTTGCCCGACGTGCAAACCACCTGGAACGGCCGCAATATCTTTACCGCGTCCGGTACCCAAGTCGCGCTGCAGGATATTCCTTCGACCCTGGTGCGCCAGATTGACGTCTACAAGACGCGCGACGCCAGCCAGTTGGACACCGGCATTGCAGGCCAGGTCGACGTCAAGTCGCTGCGGCCGTTCGACTTCAAGGGGCCGAAAGTGTCGATCTCGGCGCGTGGCACCTATCTCGAACCGGCGGAAAAGACCAACCCCCAGCTTAGCGCCATGTTGAGCAACCGCTGGGAAACCGGCATCGGCGAAATCGGCGCCCTGGTCAATCTGTCGGCCACCCAGACGAAGTACCGCAATGAAAGCGTGACACCGGGCGCCATGGTGCCGTTCACGAGCCCGAACGCCTCTGAAGTGCCCCCAGGTTACACGCCCCTGCAGCGCATCACCGACACCAGTATCTGGACCCCTGGCACCCATACCGGCTTGCCGACGACAGCCGGTTCGACGCTGGATTTCAACGGCAAAGCCTATCCGTATTATCTGGCCCGCGACGCCGTGTTCCAGAGCGACGTTCAAGGCAAGCGCGAGCGTCCGGCCGCCAATCTCGCCTTGCAGTGGAAGCCGGACAGCGATTCGGTCTACACCTTCGAATCGATGTACAACGGTTATCGTGACAAGTCCTTCAACCAGTTGCTGTTCAGCTTTGTCGACTGGTGGGGCGACCTCGGCAGCAACCCTGCCAGCACGATGACGACCTTCCCAGGAACCAACATCATCAAGAGCCGTACCGTCAACAACGTGTATGGCTTCAACAGCGGCGACTACACCACGTCGGCAACCGATTCCCGCATTTATGCCCTGAACGGCAAATGGAACGTTGGCGACCGTCTGAAGCTGGACGGCGATCTGTCGTATCAAAGCAGCACCTATCACTCGGAATTCACCGCCACCCGTATTGATCGCGTTGCGCCTTCCATCAACGTCGACTTCAATGCCGGCGGCGGTAACACGGCCTTCAGCTTCAACAACAACGCCGATCTGACCGATCCGACCAAGTGGAATGTTGCGCAGTTCTACGATAACGCCAACCGCAACAAGGGCAGCGCCACGACGGCGAATCTGACGGGCGTCTACGATGCCGACTGGGGGCCGCTGGAGACGCTCCACTTCGGCGTGCGCTTCGACGACCGCAAGGCGTCCGAGGCGAACCGGACGCAATCGGGCACCTTGAACCGCAATCTGGCCTCGCTGGGGCCTGAGTATGCCTCGACCAATGCGAACTTTGGCACCGACATCTCCAATGTTCCGCGTTCATGGCTGGAGCCGAATGCCTACTACATCCGCAGCCATATCGACGACTGGCGCAAGCTGTATAACTCGGTCGATCCGAACTTCCTGACCACGGACAAGCTGAGCCTGCAGAAGACCTTCGAAGTCGAAGAAAAGACCAGCAACCTGTTCTTGATGGGGAATACCCGGCACGAACTGTTCGGCAATCGCCTGCGCGCCAACTTCGGCGTGCGCTACGTCAAAGTCGATACCGACATGACCTTCTACAAGGTGGATGCCACCACCAAGGCGGTCACGCCTTCCGGCGCCAGCAAGTCGACCAGCAAGGTGCTGCCGAGCATGACGCTGATCTACGATCCAGCCAAGGACGTGGTGCTGCGCTTGAACTACGGTGAAACCCTGCGCCGCCCGAACTTCGGCGATCTGAATCCGGTCCTGCAACTGGCTGACGACGTGTCGAAGGTCGGTTATGGCTCGGGTAGCGGCGGCAATCCGGACCTCAAGCCGACGCGCTCCAAGAACCTCGATCTGACCGCAGAGTGGTACTTCCAGAAGGACAGTGCAATTTACGGCACGGCGTTCAAGCGCAAGATCGACGGCCTGGTCGTGGGTTTGCGCCGCAAGGTGCACGTCGATCCTGCCAACGATCCGTTCCGCAACTCGACCTCGGGCGGCGACCATACGAACGGCTATGACTATGTCATCAACTCGCCGGTCAACGCTTCCGATGGCGACATCAGTGGCGCCGAACTCGGCTTGATCTACTTCCCGAAAGGCCTGCCGAGCCTGCTGGACGGCCTGGGCTTCCAGGGCAGCTACACGCAACTCACCTCGTCGCAGAATGTGCCTGAGGTTAATGATGCCGGCGACGTTGTCGCCCAGCTCAAGACCCCGTTCTTCGGCGTGTCCAAGCGCTCGTACAACGCCACCCTGGCTTACGAAAAAGGTCCGGTCAGCGCGCGCCTGTCCTATGTCTGGCGCTCGGGCTTCCTGGCCGCCAATGAAGCCGCCTTGTTTGCCAATCCGATTGGTATCTGGCGTCATCCGGAAAAGAGCGTGGACATGCAGGTCTCCTACAAAATCAACGACAATATGTCGGTCGACATCAGTGGTGTCAACCTGACCAACGAAATGCAGCAGCAGTACTACCACTTCGGCAATGCGGGTAACGCGCAGCTGACCAATTTCGGTACGCTCCAGATCGGACGTTCGGTATCGGTTGGCTTGCGCTGGAAGATGTAAGTCAGCGGGGCGGCGGGGCGCAAGTCGCGCCGCCTTGGCTTTTTTGTAAAATTGCAAAGTGGAACTATAATATTGGCCTTGTCTTCCTTGTCCGCCAATATGAAAGCACGCATCGCCGTAGTGCTGGTTCCCATCCTGTTCGGATTGTTCTCGGTCATCATCGGCCAGGACGACAACTGGGACCTGCGCAACTACCACGTCTACAACGTCTACGCGCTGCTGAACGATCGCATCGGCTACGACCTTGCGCCAGCGCGCTTCCAGACGTTTTTCAATCCCACCATCGACCTGCTGTACTACGGCCTGAACCTGGCGCTGTCGCCGGTAAGCGCCGGCTTTGTCATGGGCGTGTTGCACGGTCTGAATTTTGTGCTGCTGCTGGCAATCGGACGCCAGCTGGCTGGCCCGGAAGGGGGCGGCCGTTGGCCGTTGCTGTTGGCGCTCGCCGGCGTGCTTGGTCCGGGTTTCCGTGGCGAGCTGGGCAACACGATGGGCGACAACCTGACCGCTCTGCTGGTGCTGGGCGCGCTGTACGTGCTGTTGCTTCGCTGGGAAGCGCTGGCGGCGCGCGGCGGCCGGGCGCTGATGGCGGCTGTGCTTGCCGGCTTGCTGATGGGCCTGGGAGCGGGTTTGAAGCTGACCAACGCCTTGTATGCCATCGCACTATGTCTGGCGTGCCTGGGCCTGCCGCTGGCATGGCCGCGCCGCCTCGGGGTGGCGCTGCTGTTTGGCATCGGCGTGCTGGCCGGCATGGCCGTCACTGGCGGCTGGTGGTTCCTCAAGATGTGGCAGCTGTTTGGCAATCCGACCTTCCCACAGTTTAACGACATCTTCCATAGCCCTTGGGCCTTGGAGAACGGTGTCATCGACACATATTTCCGGCCGAAGAACTGGCTGGAGTACCTGCAGTGGCCGTTCATTTTCGGCGTCAACTGGCGCCGTGTGACGGAAGTGGCGCACCAATTGGGCATGTGGCCGGTGCTGTATGTGTTGTTTGGGGTGGCGGCCTTGGCGGCGCTGTGGCGTCGCGCGCGCGGCGCGGCGCAGGCGGTGCTTGATCCGCGCGCATGCTTCTTCCTGTTGTTCTTCGGCCTGGCGTATCTGGTGTGGATGCGGGTGTTCAGCATCTATCGCTATCTGATCGCGCTTGAGCTGTTGGCGCCGCTGGCGATCTGGCTGCTGTGGCGCAGTATTGCGGTGACGCCGAAGGCGGCCAGGCGGCTGGCAGGCGTTACGCTGGCGGTGTTGCTGGTGTGCGCTGTGCCAACGCCGAAGTGGGGGAATGCCGCCTGGGGCGAGCGCAACTTCAGCGCAACGGTGCCAGCGTTTGTGCAGCCAGAGCAAAGCGTGGTGTTTATCGCACAGCCGGATCCACCGTTGTCCTGGCTGACCACGATGTTCCAGCCGCAGCTTAAGTTTATCGGCGTCGATATGGGTTTTCCGGAGTCCGACGCGTGGCGCACCCGTATGCGCCGCGCTGTGGCTGAGCGCAGCGGACAGCACTATGTGCTGCTCAGTGCCGTCAAGGATGAGAAACTGGATTCGCTGCAAAACAAGCGCGTCGCGGCGGAATGGCTGGGCTGGACCAAGGATGCATCCGGTTGTGCCAGGCTGGAATGGCTGGGGCGCCACGTGCGCTTGCAGGCGGACATACGACACTTGCCAGGTGGCGCTTGCACGCTGGAACTGCTCGCGCAACATCGCAACATCGATCTGGAAACGCCGAATCGCGCCATAGCGGATGCAGCAGCCGCCCATCTGGCGCGTCATGGTATTGCTTTGGACGTCGCCAGTTGCCGAGCGCATCCGGCCGCCGTGGGCAGCCGAACCTATATGTACCAATTGTGCCGTGCTACGCCAGATGCGGGCTGGAGATAGTCCACCCGCCAATTCACTGAGCTGTATCAAACGGCGGCAGGCTTGACGGCCTGCCGCCGTTGTCGTTTGCGTAGTATCGCAGCAGGGAGGCGAGGCTATGCGGATGGCGTTGATTGGCTTTGCGTTGGGCGCGGCGGGCTTGCAGATGCAGGCCAGCCTGCCGTCGCTGGCGCTGATGGCGGCCATGGCGTGTGCCGTCGCCGCCTTGCTGCTGGCGCGGCGCTTAATGGGCCGTTGCCACGCTGTCATCCGAGCAGGCGCGGCTTGCCTGGGTGGCGCCGCGCTGGGCTTTCTGTGGGCGGCGTGGCTGGCGTACCGGGCGCTGGCGCCGCAACTGGCCTTCGAGGATGAGGGGCGCGACATCAAGCTGGTTGGCATTGTCGATAACCTGCCATACCGTTTCACGCAAGGCGTGCGCTTTAACTTTGCGGTGGAGAGCGCAGAGGGGACCGCCGTGCCGCCCAGGATTGCGCTTTCCTGGTATGCGGGGTATCGCGATCAGCTGGCCGAAGTGCCGGCGCTGCTGCCAGGCGAGCGCTGGCAGCTGACGGTGCGCTTGCAGCGGCCGCACGGCAACGCCAATCCCTATTGTTTCGACTACGAAGCCTGGCTGCTGGAGCAGGGCTTGCGCGCCACCGGCTATGTGCGCCTGGCCCGCGACAACCGGCGGCTGGACAGCTTTGTACCCGGCGTCGGCAATCTGCTGGAGCGCAGCAGGACGGCGCTGCGCGAGCGCATCCTGACTGCACTGCCAGGCAAGCCGTATGCCGGAGTGATCGTGGCGTTGGTGATAGGTGAACAGCGCGGCATCGACCAAGCTGACTGGCAGGTGTTTAACCGGACCGGCATCGGCCATCTGATATCGATTTCGGGATTGCACATCACGATGGTCGCTGGTTTGTTTGCATTGCTTGCATTTAATTTGTGGCGCTGCTCGTTCTTCACACGCGCTCAGCTGCCATTGCGGCTGCCGGCCCAAAAGGTGGCCGCTTTGGTGGGCGCGGTGGCCGCGCTGCTGTATGTGGCCCTGGCCGGATTCGGCGTGCCGGCACAGCGCACCTTGTACATGCTGATGGTGGTGGCGGCCGCACTGTGGCTGCATCGCCTGACCAGTATTTCGCATGTGCTGTGCACCGCGCTGGGCGTGGTGGTCCTGATCGATCCGTGGGCCGTATTGTGGCCGGGTTTCTGGCTGTCGTTTGGCGCGGTGGCGATTATCCTGTACGCCACACTGGGCCGCACCGCGCAGCGGGCGGCACGCCGCACGCCGCGGCGCGTGCCGCTGCCGTTATCGTGGCGCACCCGCTTGTGGCGTTCGCTGCAAGTGGGCGCGCAGACGCAATATGCGGTGACGCTGGGCCTGATCCCGCTGACGATGCTGCTGTTCGGACAGGTTTCGGTGGTGAGCCCGCTGGCCAATGCGGTGGCGATACCCTTGATCAGCCTGATCGTCACGCCGCTCGCACTGGCCGGCAGCATGCTGCCGATGGCGCTGGCCGCACCCGTGCTGGGCGTTGCGCACTGGCTGGTCGAGATGCTGGCGGCTTCCTTGCAATGGTTTAGCGCCTTGCGGCACGCGGTATGGGCGGCGCCGGTGCCGCCGTTCTGGCTGTTCTGCTGGACGATGTTCGGCACGCTGTGGCTGCTGGCGCCGCGCGGATGGCCGGCCCGCTGGCTGGGCCTGGCCACCTGGATAGCGCTGCTGGCGGCCGAACCATCGCACCCGCAGCCGGGCCGGATGACGGTGACGGCGTTTGACGTAGGGCAGGGCATGGCGCTGCTGATTGAAACCAGCCATCACCGCCTGCTGTACGACAGCGGCCCCGCCTATAGTCCCGAGTCCAACGCCGGCAACCGCATTATCCTGCCGTATCTGCGAGGGCGTGGCATCGGCGCGCTGGACGGCCTGATCATCAGCCATAGCGACGCCGATCACTCCGGCGGCGCGCTGAGCGTGCTGGACGGCGTGCGCACCGGCTGGGTGCTGTCCTCGCTGTGGCCGCAGCACGCGATTGCCCGCGCCGCGCGCCAGCACGTGCAGTGCGCCGCCGGCCAGCGCTGGACCTGGGACGGCGTCCACTTCGAGATCCTGCACCCGCTGCCAGCCAGTTACGCCAACGCCGCGCTGAAGCCCAACGCGCGCGGCTGCACGCTGAAGATTACCGCTGGCGGCAAATCCATGCTGCTGGCTGGCGATATCGAAGCGGAACAGGAGGCGCAATTGCTGGCGCGCGCTGCGGCGCAGCTTCGCGCCGATGTTCTGCTGGCGCCGCATCACGGCAGCGGCACCAGCTCGACCCCGGGCTTTCTGCTGGCGGTGCAAGCGCAAGCCGCCATCTTCCAGGTCGGCCACCGCAATCGCTACCGCCATCCAAAACAGGAAGTGTACGACCGCTATGGCGCGATGCGGATACAACGCTACCGCACCGACCAGCAGGGGGCGCTGACGCTGGAATTTGGCGATACGCTGGCCATTTCCAGCTACCGTGCCCGTCATCCCCGTTATTGGCAGGCCCGCTAAATTAGAACGTTTCCACCAGCCGACCCGGCGCGCTCCCATTACAATGGGGCAAAATAACCATACGGAGACTGCTTGTGAGCAAGCCCAAGCTGCATTTCGCGCACGCCAACAGCTATCCGGCGGGCGTCTACCGCCAATTTTTCGCCTTGCTGGCCGACGATTTCGAACTGCAAACCCTCGACATGCATGCGCATAACCCGCGCTACCCGGTCACCGACGGCTGGCCGCATCTGGTCGAGGAGTACATCAACGAATTGAGTACCCGCTACACCGAGCCGGTGATCCTGGTCGGCCACTCGCTGGGCGGTATGCTGAGCCTGATGGTGGCGCAGCAGCGTCCCGACCTGGTCCGCTGCGTGGTGATGCTGGACGCGCCGGTGGTCGGAGGCTGGCGCGCTTTCGCCTGGCGCATGATCAAGCGGCTGGGCCGCGCGTACACGGTGCCGCCGGCCAAGTTCTCTATCCGCCGCCGCAACGTCTGGCCGACTGTCGAGGCGGCGTACCAGCACTTTGCCGCCAAGGATATTTTCGCCGCCTGGGCGCCAGGCGTGCTGGGCGATTATATGGAGAGCGGCCTCAAGCCGCATCCGGACGGCGTGCAGCTGCGCTTCACGCGCGAAAACGAGACCGCCGTCTACGCGACTTTGCCGCACCACCTGCCCAGCATCCTGCGCCAGCCTTATCCGGTACCGATCGGCTTCATCGGCGGCGACAATTCCTGGGAAACCAGCCAGTCCGGCCACCAGCACACGCAGGCGCTGGTCGGCAAGCACTTTCGTATCATCCAGGGCGGCCACCTGTTCCCGATGGAGAGTCCGGCCGCAGCAGCGCAGGCGACCAAGGAAATGATTGTGGCGTTGCTCTCAGGCTTTAGCGTAAAATCCCGGGCATTGTAAAAACTTTAGGATTGCCTCGCGATGACGATTAAAAGCGATAAATGGATACGCCGTATGGCGGAGCAGCATGGGATGATCGAGCCTTTCTTCCCGGACCAGATACGCCAGGAAGACGGCCGTAAGGTAATTTCATACGGCACTTCGTCGTACGGCTACGACATCCGCTGCGCCGATGAGTTCAAAGTGTTCACCAACATCAACAGCACCATTGTCGATCCGAAGAACTTCGATTCGAACTCCTTCGTGGATGTGAAAAGCGATGTCTGCATCATCCCGCCGAACTCGTTCGCGCTGGCGCGCACCATGGAATATTTCCGCATTCCGCGCAGTGTGCTGACGGTTTGCCTGGGCAAGTCGACCTACGCCCGTTGCGGCATCATTGTCAACGTGACGCCGTTCGAGCCGGAATGGGAAGGCTATGTGACGCTGGAGTTCTCCAACACCACGCCGTTGCCGGCCAAGATTTACGCCGGCGAGGGCTGCGCGCAGGTGCTGTTCTTTGAAAGCGATGAAGTGTGCGACGTGTCGTACAAAGACCGCAACGGCAAATATCAGGGCCAGCACGGCGTGACCCTGCCAAAAGCGTAAAATTCCTTACCGATCGTCTGACAATGCCGCCCCGTTCAGGGCGGCGTTGTCGTTTACAGCTTGATATCCTGCGGCCGCAGCGCGACGTAAGGCTGGATCGACAGCAGGCTCGGGTCGATATCGGCCAGGTCGCTGGCGTAGCCGCGCGCCTTGGCGTCGTCCGACGCTTCCTCGGCGGCATACAAGCCTTGCAGCATCAGCAGAAAGCGTTCGCCGTCGGTGGCGGTCTGCTGCAGTTCGGCGTCCACTTGCGCCAGCGCTTCATCCGGCTTTCCTTGCACACGTAATTGCGCGACCTTGAGCAAAGTTTCCATGACGACTCCATGTCGGTAAAACTGTACTATATCAAATTATTTCCATGTGGAAATAATTAATTAAAGCACAGCGTTACCGTTTTATCGGCAGCAGCATTTCCACGCACAGGCCGCCGCCGGTGCGATTGCTGGCCTTGATGCTGCCGCCATGCGCCTCGATGACGTGCTGGGCAATCGCCAGGCCCAAACCGTGGCCTTCGGCGCCGGCGTTGCTGGAGCGGAAGAAGGGCTGGAAGATGATTTCCAGGTCGGCCGGGGAGACGCCCGGTCCGCGGTCCAGCACACGGATCACCAACTGGCTGGCGTCCGGCAGCGTGCGCGCCTGCAACTGCACCTCGCCGCCTTCCGGACTGTGCTTGATGGCGTTGCGGACCACGTTTTCAATTGCTCGGCCGAGCAGGTCCGGCTGGCCGATCACCTGCACATCGGCTTCGCCTTCCTGCACCACGCTGCGCTGCTGGCTGGCGGCTTCGTAGCTGGCGTCGTCGGCGATCTGGCCGAGCAGGTCGGCCATGCTGATTTCTTCCTGGCTGGCCTTGATGGCGCCGGCTTCCAGGCGGGCCAGTGTCAGCAGCTCGCCGACCAGCTTATCCATGCGCACGCTTTCCCGTTCGATGCGCTCCATCGACGCGCTCCATTTTTCCGGCTGCTGGTGGGCCAGGCCGATGGCGGCCTGCAAGCGCGCCAGCGGCGAGCGCAGCTCGTGCGACACATCGTGCAGCAGTCGCGTCTGGCCGTCGATCAGGCTGCGCAGGCGGGCGGTCATGATGTCGAAGTCACGCCCCAGGTCATTCAGCTCGGTGCCGCTCTTGCCGCTGGCGCCGGCAAAGCGGGGCGACAGATCGCCGTTGGCGGCGGCGTCAAACGCCTGGCGCAAGGCGCGGATGGGGCGCGAGAAGTACCACGCCAGCAGCACAGCGACCAGCAGGCTGGCGGCGGTGGCGGCGGCAAGCGGTAGCCAAGGTCCCATCGGCTGGAAGCGTGGGCCCCAGGCGCGGTCACCCCCTATGTCAGGGCCACCCTGCATGCCCGGTCCGGGCATGGCGCCAAAGCCTGGGCCGGGGCCGGGTGCACCTGCGCCCGGATCAGATTCGCGTGGCGGGCCGAATTGCTGGCGCCGGCCACGGTCATCGTCGCCTTGCAGTACTGAGGCGGCTTTCATCGCCATCTGCGGACCGCCGCCGAGGTTGGACAGCAGTGGACGGTTGTCGCCGCCATCCATGCCGCGCAGGCGTTCGCCCGACGGCAGGAACAGCAGGTAGCGCTTGCCGTCGTCACCGGTCACCTGGCGCACGCCACGGCGGCGGCCATCTTCCTTCAGGCGCTGACGCGATTCCTGTAGCGTCTTGGTGTTGACGATGCGGCCCAGCAGTTCGTGTTCGTTCTCGTCCACCGCATAGACACGGTGGCGGTCCATATTCTCCAGCATCCGCGTCAAGGCTTTGACGCCGCCGTATTCCAGCGTGGCGGCGGCCGCATTGATGGCCATTTCTGCCGGCGGGCTGGTGTCCAGGTTGACTTGAGGGATTTGTTGATTGCGGTTTTTCAGCCAGATCGCGCCGCCGATCCCGACGGTCGCTGCAAACTGCGCCAACAGAATGGACAGGAAAAACTTCCAGAACAGACGGCCCAAAGCTTACTCCTTGATCAGCTGATAGCCGAGGCGGTACACGGTTTGCAGGCAGGAGCGGCCGTCGGCGATGGTGCCAAGCTTGTGACGCAGCGAGCTGAGGTGAACGTCGATATTGCGGTCGAAGCGTGCCAGCGGGCGGCCCAGGCCTTGTTCCGACAGGGTGTTCTTGCTGACCGGACGGCCGGCGTTACGTGCCAGCACTTCCAGCAGGTTGAATTCGGTGCTGGTCAGCTCCAGCTTGTCGCCGGCCCAGGTGGCGCGGCGCTGTTCCGGCCACATGGTCAGCTGGCCAACGGTGATCGCGGTTTGCTGGCCGTTGTCGGCCGGGGCGCTTTGCGCGCGGCGCAGGATGGCGCGGATGCGCGCGGTCAGCTCGCGCGGGGTGCAGGGCTTAGCGACGTAGTCGTCGGCGCCGAGTTCCAGGCCGACGATGCGGTCGGTGTCGTCGCCACGGCCGGTCAGCATCAGGATCGGCAACTGGCTGTTGGTGCGGATGCGGCGCAAGGTTTCCAGACCATTCATGCGTGGCATCATCACGTCGAGGATGGCGATCGAATACAGGCCGGTAAAGGCTTCGGCAGTGCCGGCTTCGCCGTCGTGGGCGGTCTTGACTTCAAAGCCTTCCTGCTCCAGGTATTCCTTGAACATACCCACCAGTTCGATGTCGTCGTCTATCAGCAGAACTTTACTCTTCATTGCATTTTCTCTAGGTACAGTTCATTCATCTTAACAGTTCAAGGTGGCGCCAAGGCGTGGTTTTACCCGGTTTTACAACATCTTGCTGTTGGGTAATTGGATGTCAGAACGTCATTTTTACCTTGATTTACGTTGCCCTAACGTTACTTAACACAGCCGGCCCAGAGAATGATGGTTCACTACCAATCAAGGATTATGGGCATGAAAACATTCAAACTAAACCTCCTGGCCGCCGTGCTGGCGATGCCGTTGATCACCATGGGAGGCGCCGCCCGCGCCGATGAGACGAGCGCAGATCAACCGCCGATGGCGCAAGGTGAACACGGTCCGCGCGGTCCCGGGCATGATGGTCCGGGCCCAGGCGGTCCGGGCGGTCCACAGCGCGGCGGTCCTGATCGCGGGCCTGAACATGGTCCTGGCTTTGGGCCTGGTCCTGGCTTCGGTCCTGGCCCCGGTTTCGCCGCACGTCCGCCATTCTTCCGCGGCGTGGAGCTGAGCGAAGCGCAACAGGACAAGGTGTTCACCATTCTGCATGCCGAGGCGCCTTACCTGCGCGAACAATCGAAAGCTGCCGCCAAGGCGCGCGAGGCGCTGCGCCAGTTGGCCACCGCCGACAAGTACGACGACGCCAAGGCCGCCGCATTGGCCAGGGAAGCAGCCAGCGCGGACGCCAATATCGTGCTGCAGCATGTGCGCACCCAACAAAAATTGCTGGCCGTGCTGACAGCGGAACAGCGCAAGCAGCAAGCGGAAGAAAAGCCACGCCATCCGCAGCGCCCGTAATCCTTCCTTCAACCTGATCAGCGGAGATTCGTATGTCCATCAGCGCCCTGAGTTCCACCAGCGCCGCCAGCGCGCTCAGTTTTCTGAGCCGTCTGGGCGGTTCCAGTAGCAGCGCCAGCAGCACGCAAGAGGTGCGCCCGCCGCCACCGCCGGAAGGCGGCGGATTCGCCGACGCCATCGCCGAAGCGCTGAAATCGATCGGCATCACCGACACCAGCAGCGATACGTCGGCCACCTCGGCCAGCGCCGACAGCAGCACCGACAGCACCGACGCGACCGATGTGGCGGCGGCACTGGGCAGCTTCCTGCAAACCTTGATGGGTGCGCTGCATGCGCAAAACAGCGATGCTGCGGAAGCACCGCCGCCATACGCTGACCAGCAGGGCGGCGGTGGTCCAGGCAAGCTGGAATCGGACCTGCAAAGCCTGATCGCCAAGCTGAGTTCCGGAGTAACGGATAGTGGCGACGACGCCGTCGACCAGCTGGAGTCCTCATTCGCCAATCTGCTGGATAAGCTGGGCACCACCAGTGCGGCCAGCACGGACAGCAGCGATGGCACCAGCACCGACGCCGCCACCAAGCTGGCGGCCTTCCTGCAAGCGCTGTCGACCAAGGTTGGCGGCAGCGGCACCAGCGGCAACCTGGTCAACACCACGGTTTAACGCCTTCAACCAGTAGCAACCGCCGCCGCATGCCATGTGCGTTGCGGCGGCTTTCTGACCCAAGTAGGAGCAGGCATGGAAAACCATCACGACGAACACGAACATAGCCTGGCGGCCGATCTGGCCGCGATGCTCAACCTGAATAGCGACCGTCGCCAGACGCTGCGCTGGCTGCTGGCTGGCGCCTCGGTGCTGCCGGTGGCCGCCTGCGGAGGCGGTTCCGGCAGCGACGCCAGCACAACATCGACCTCCACGAGCACGGCGACGACTACCACGCCAACCACCACCACGCCAACGACGACCACGCCTACCACCACCACACCAACTGTCGGTTCGTGCTCGGTGATTCCGGAAGAAACCGGCGGTCCGTACCCGGCCGACGGCACCAACAGCAACACCAGCGGCGTGGTCAATGTCCTGACTCAGTCCGGTGTGGTGCGCAGCGACATCCGCAGCAGCTTTGGCAGCGCCAGCGGTACTGCGGCTGGTGTGCAGCTGACCGTCAAGCTACAAATCGTCAACGCCAACAACAACTGCGCGGCGCTGGCGAATGCCGCCGTCTACCTGTGGCATTGCGACCGCGATGGTAACTACTCGCTGTACTCCAGCGGCGTGACCAATCAGAACTACCTGCGCGGCGTGCAGGAAACCGACAGCAGCGGCAACCTCACGTTCACCACCATCTATCCGGGCTGCTACTCGGGCCGCGTGCCGCATGTGCACTTTGAGGTCTACCCATCGCTGGCCAAGGCGAGCAGCGCATCGAACCGCATCAAGACCTCGCAATTCGCTTTTCCGGATGCGACCAGCAACGCGGTGTATGCAACCACGGGCTACAGCGCCAGCGTGCGCAATATGGCGTCGATCAGCCTAGCCACCGACAACGTCTTCAGCGACGGCTACTCGCTGCAGATGGCCACCATCACCGGCAACGTCACCGACGGCTTTGTCGCCACGCTGGTGGTGGCTGTTTCGGCCTGATGATTGCCGCCTGCGGGCGGCTTACTCTTTCGGACGCATCATCTTGGCCATGTTGACCAGGCGCGCTTTGGTACTGCCCGCAAAGGTGGCGGCTGATCCACGTCGTACACCTGCTCGACGGTGATCTTTTCTATCTTCTGCGGTACTTTGGACTTTACCAGTTAAGTTTCTTTTTGGGAATAAAAAAGGCAGCCGAAGCTGCCTTTTCCGTTACGCGTTACGCGCTTATTGTTTGACGCAATCCACGAAGTAACCACGCTTGCCGTCCACCTCGCGCTTGACCAGACCGTGCACATCGGTCTCGAAGCCTGGGAAGCGTTCGTTGAAATCGCGCGCGAAGCGCAGGTAGTCAACGATGGTCTTGTTGAAGCGCTCGCCCGGAATCAGCAGCGGAATGCCTGGTGGGTAAGGCGTCAGCAGGATCGAGGTGATGCGGCCTTCCAGTTCGTCGATCGCCACGCGTTCGATCTCGCGGTGCGCCATCTTGGCGAAGGCGTCCGATGGCTTCATCGCCGGGATCATGTTCGACAGGTACATCTCGGTGGTCAGGCGCGCCACGTCATAGGCTTTGTAGAAGTCGTGGATCTGCTGGCACAGGTCGCGCAGGCCGACTTTTTCGTAGGCTGGATTGGCGGCCGCGAACTCTGGCAGGATGCGCCACATCGGCTGGTTCTTGTCGTAGTCGTCCTTGAACTGCTGCAGCGCGGTCAGCAGCGTGTTCCAGCGGCCTTTGGTAATGCCGATGGTGAACATGATGAAGAACGAGTACAGGCCGCACTTCTCGATGATGACGCCGTGCTCGGCCAGGTACTTGGTGACGATCGATGCCGGAATGCCGGTCTCGTCGAACTTGCCGTCCAGCGACAGGCCAGGGTTGACGATGGTCGCCTTGATCGGGTCCAGCATATTGAAGCCCGGTGCCAGCTTGCCGAAGCCGTGCCAGTCGTCTTCCGCCTTGATGATCCAGTCTTCGCGCGAGCCGATACCTTCTTCGGCGAACTCGTTCGGGCCCCAGACCTTGAACCACCAGTCGCTGCCCCATTCCTGATCGATCTTCTTCATGGCGCGGCGGAAGTCCAGCGCTTCCAGAATCGATTCTTCCACCAAGGCGGTGCCGCCTGGCGCCTCCATCATCGCAGCCGCGACGTCGCACGAGGCGATGATCGAGTATTGCGGCGAGGTCGAGGTGTGCATCAGATAGGCTTCGTTGAAGGCATCCTGGTCCAGCTTGACCGATTCCGACTCGCGCACCAGCACCTGCGAGGCTTGCGACAGGCCGGCCAGCAGCTTGTGGGTCGACTGGGTCGAGAAGATCATCGACTCCTTGGCGCGCGGACGGTCCTTGCCGATCGCGTGCATATTCTTGTAGAAGTCGTGGAAGGTGGCGTGCGGCAGCCAGGCTTCGTCGAAGTGCAGGGTGTCGATCTGGCCGTCCAGCAGCTCGCGCAGCGTTTCCACGTTGTAGACCACGCCATCATAGGTCGACTGGGTGATGGTCAGAATGCGCGGCTTCTTGTTCACGGCTTCGCGCGCGAACGGGTTGGCTTCAATCTTGCGCATGATGCTCTCCATCGAGAACTCTTCCAGCGGGATCGGGCCGATAATCCCCAGATGGTTACGCGTTGGCATCAGGAACACTGGAATCGCACCGCACATGATGATCGAGTGCAGGATCGATTTGTGGCAGTTGCGGTCAACTACCACGATGTCGCCAGGCGCGACGGTCGAGTGCCACACCATCTTGTTCGAGGTCGAGGTGCCGTTGGTGACGAAATAGCAGTGGTCGGCGTTGAAGATGCGCGCGGCGTTGCGCTCGGACTTGGCTACCGGGCCAGTGTGGTCCAGCAGTTGGCCCAGCTCTTCGACCGCGTTGCAGACGTCGGCGCGCAGCATGTTCTCGCCGAAGAACTGGTGGAACATCTGGCCGATCGGCGACTTCAGGAAGGCCACGCCGCCCGAGTGGCCAGGGCAGTGCCACGAGTAGGAACCGTCGTTGGCGTATTCCACCAGCGCGCGGAAGAACGGCGGCGCCAGGCCGTCCAGGTAGGACTTGGCTTCGCGGATGATGTGGCGCGCGACAAATTCCGGCGTATCTTCAAACATGTGAATGAAGCCGTGCAGCTCGCGCAGGATGTCGTTCGGGATGTGGCGCGAGGTGCGGGTTTCGCCGTACAGATAGATTGGGATATCAGCGTTCTTGTGGCGGATTTCCTCGACGAAGGCGCGCAGCGATTTCAGCGCGGTGTCGGTGTCCTCGGTCGAGCCGGTGCCGAATTCTTCATCGTCGATCGACAGCACGAAGGCCGATGCGCGCGATTGCTGCTGGGCGAACTGGGACAGGTCGCCGTAGCTGGTCACGCCCACCACTTCCATGCCTTCTTTTTCCATCGCATCGGCGAGGGCGCGAATGCCCAGGCCGGACGTGTTCTCGGAACGGAAATCCTCGTCAATAATGACGATGGGGAAACGAAATTTCATGCATGTCTCCAAAAAAGCAAGCCGCCCCTGACTTATGTGGAGGGGCGGACAGGGCGCGACCAACACGGCCGCAAAAAATAAGAACGGGATTCTCGCAGAAATAGCGGCTCTGCGGGAAAAAAATTATCGTAACAGAATGCACGACCGAGATGACGCCACCGTGACAGTCGGCATCATGTCGTTCAATCAATATTGCTTAGTGGCCACCGAGCCATGCCAGGGCGCCCAGCACCAGGCCGACGCCGGCCACGCCATAGGCCAGGCCCATCATCCACTTCTTGCGTGTCAGCAGGGTGATGGCCGCCAGCGAGATGGCGATTTGCTCGGCGGTGGTCGCCAGCGCCCACTCGTGGTGCTTGTGCATGGCTTCTTCCGACTTGTGATTCCACTCCTTGGAGGATTCCTCCCACTTTTCGGCTTCCTTCTTGATGTCTTCCTTTTCCTTCTTGTAGCGGGCGACATCGGCCTCATAGCGCTTTGGCTCGACGCCGGGCAAGGTCATGGCCAGCTCGGCCAGATTCTGGCGCGCCGATTTGGCCTGATAATAATTCCAGCGATTGGCGGCCTCGGTCTTGTCGATGGCGGCATTGTTCTTGTACATCGCCGCGTCATTCTGCGTGGCGCCGCCAAGGTAGCCGAAGGCTGCGCCAACGGTGGCGAGGATGGCAGTCATGACGGCGATATTGTTGGAAAAACCGTCATTGCCGTGCGCTGCGTGTTCCACCGCGTGATCGTGCGGGCCGTGCACATGGAAGCCTGAACCTGACATGGGTATCCTTGAATATAAGACTTAGGCCTTGCGGCGCAGGGTGACGAAAGCGTAGTGCAAGCCGGAGGCTTCCGATACGTGCTCTTCGCGGGCGGCTTCCTGCCACGCGCTGGCGTCGATTTCGGGGAAGAACGCATCACAATCGAAGGTATGGGCGATTTGCGTAATAATCAACTGCTCGGCCAGCGGCAGCGCTTGCTGATAAATCTCGGCGCCGCCGATGACAAAGCCTTCCGCACCGTCCAGCAGCGCGATGGCGGCTTCGATCGAAGCAACCACTTCCACGCCGTCTTTTCGCCAATTAGCGTTACGCGTAACGACAATATTCCGGCGGTTCGGCAGCGGGCGGCCAATCGAGTCAAAAGTCTTGCGGCCCATGATGATCGGATGGCCGGTGGTGGTGCGCTTGAAATGCGCCAGATCTTCCGGCAGCTTCCACGGCAGCGTGTTATTGATGCCAATACCGCGCTGTGCGTCGGTGGCGACGATGATGGTGAGTTTGCTCATATTTTCCAATCCGGGGTCAGTTCTGCCAAACGTACACGAGCTCGTGTACGTTTGGCAGAACTGACCCCAGGTTTTAGTTGTAAAAGGCTTGCATTTGCTCGGCCAGGATTTGCGGCGCTTCCAGCGGGATCATGTGGCCGCTGCCTTCTGCCAGCATGTGCAGCTGTGCGGCCGGCCAATTGGCGGCGAGGGCGCGTACGTCATCGGCGGGTGCGAGCTTGTCGTGCTCCGCGCCGATAATCATGGCCTGGCATTGCAGCGCATGCACGCGGT
Organism: Duganella sp. sic0402; assembly: GCF_019219065.1. Taxonomy (GTDB): domain Bacteria; phylum Pseudomonadota; class Gammaproteobacteria; order Burkholderiales; family Burkholderiaceae_D; genus Rugamonas. The sequence goes on from NZ_JAHUWK010000001.1 coordinate 400,331, forward strand.
CCATCAAGTCGGGGCGCTCGATGGTGCTGCGGAACTGCGCCAGCAACACGTCCTTGCCCAGGTCTACCGCCATCTGCTGGATCACGCCGACAATGGCGGGATCGTCCAGGTGCTCGGGCGCGACGATTTCACGCAGCCGCATCTGCGTCATGCCGGTGTAGTGGTTCTTCTCCAGCTGCGGAATGATGCGCAAGCGGGTGGCCTTTTCCTTGTCGAGCAGCTTTTTGCCGGCGCTGCCGATGATGGTCAGCGATTGGACGCGTTCTGGATGCGCCAGCGCGTATTCCATCGCCAGGTAGGCGCCCAGCGAGAAACCGACCAGATTGGCCTTGGGCGCGCTGTGGGCGCCGATCAGCTCCAGCATCTGCTCGCGCGTGTGGGCCTTGTACAGCGGGACGTGGTTGAACTCAAAGCCTTCGCCCAGCAGCGGCAGCAGGCGGCCCCACATGCGCTCGTCGCACAGCGTGCCGGGCACAAAGTCCAGCCGTGTCGTCATACCGCCATCGGCGCGGTGATAGGCGCGTGGTGCTGGTAGCCTTCCAGAGAGAAGTCGGATGGTTCGATTTTTTCCAGCCACTCCGGCTCGTACTTGCCGGTTTGCGCGAACGACGGCACGCGGTCGGAGATAAGCAGCTGCGGCAGCGGGAAAGGCTCGCGCTTCAGCTGTTCCTGCACCATGTCCATGTGGTTCTCGTAGATGTGCGCGTCGCCGATGAAGTAGGTGAACCAGCGCGGCGTGTAGCCGGTCAGGCGGCCCACCAGATGCATCAGCGCGGCGCCTTCCGCCAGGTTGAATGGCGTGCCGAGGCCCAGGTCATTCGACCGCACGTAGAGGCACATCGACAGTTCTTTGGTGGCCGGATTCGCAATGAACTGGTACAGTAAATGGCAGGCCGGCAGCGCAACCGCGTCCAGTACGGCCGGATTCCAGCCGTGGAACAGGATGCGGCGGCTAGCCGGATTGTTGACGATGGTGTCCAGGCATTCGCGCAGCTGGTCGATGGCTTTGTACAGCAGAACCTTTTGCACGCCATCTTCCTCAAGCTGGGAGACGACGGTAAAGCCGTTCTTCTGCGCGTTGGCGATTTGTTCGGTCTGCACAGCGTCCAGCAGCTTGTAGCCTGGCCACTGGCGCCACTGCACGCCGTACACCGGACCCAGGTCGTCCGTGCCCAGCCGGTAGGGATTGTCGAGCCATTGCTGATTTTCGTTGGCGTTCTGGTCCCACACTTTGCAGCCCAGCGCGCGGAAATCGGCGGCGCTGCGCGAGGCGCGCAGGAAGGCGCACAGTTCGCCGACCACGGATTTGAATGCCAGTTTCTTGGTCGTCACCGCAGGAAAACCTTTACTCAGGTCGAAGCGCATCATCGCGCCCGGCACGCTCAGCGTGCGGATGCCGGTGCGGTTGTCCTGCCAGCTGCCGCTGTCGATGACGGTCTGGATCAATTCCTGGTATTGCTGCATTCAGTTCTCCAACATGGGTGTCGCTCAAAGACGCGTATTTTAGCAGGGCGCCCGAACCGGCGTCAGCGCGCGCCCGGCTTGGATTTGCGCGCGCCCGGCTTGGCTGCGGCGCGGCCATCTGAGCGGGCTTGCGACTTGGCACCGCGTCCGCCAGTCACCACGATGGCGCCTTTGGGTGTGCCGCCGGTGGCGCCGCCCAATCCGCGTCCGCGCGGTTTGGCGGCCGGGGCGCGCTCACGCTCGCGGTTTGCCGGTTTGGCGACTTTCTCTGGTGGTGTCCACACGCCCAGCGACTCGCTGCCGCCAGCGGGACGCGCAGCAGCCTTGTCTGCGGCCGGCGCCTTGGCAACCGGTGCAGCGCCGGATGGGCGTTTGGCAGCGTTAGGAGCGGGACCCTTGCGCGCCGGCGCTGCGGAAGTGCCGGATGAAGTTTCGGGGACGCGGTGATCCGCTTCGAAGCCTGGCTCGACGTAGCGAGGAATCGGCTGGCGGGTCAGCGTTTCAATCGCTTTCAGCACATCCACTTCATCTGCGCAGACCAGCGATATGGCTTCGCCTTCCATGCCGGCGCGGCCGGTGCGGCCGATGCGGTGGATGTAATCTTCCGCTACGGTAGGCAGGTCGAAGTTCACCACTTGCGGCAGCGCTTCGATATCCAGGCCGCGCGCGGCGACGTCGGTGGCGACCAGCAACCGCACTTCCTTGCGCTTGAACCGCTCCAGCGCGCGCAGTCGGGCCGGTTGCGTCTTGTCGCCATGGATGGCGTCTGCCGTAACGCCGTGTTCATGCAGGGTTTTCACCAACGCATCCACGCCTTTGCGGGTCTTGACGAAGACCAGCGCCTGCGCCCATCCCAGCTTGTTCAGCAGGTGCAGGAACAGTTCCGGTTTGCGGCGCTTGTCGGTGGTAATCAGCCACTGCTTGACGGTTTTGGTGGCGGTGTTGGCCGCCGCTACCTGGATCGATACCGGGTCTTTCAGCATGCCGCCGGCCAGCTTGCGGATCTGGTCCGAGAAGGTGGCCGAGAACAGCAAGGTCTGACGCTGCTTGGGCAGTGCCGCCAGCAGAATGTCGAGGTCACGCTCGAAGCCCAGGTCCAGCATGCGGTCGGCCTCGTCCAGCACCAGCGTTTGCAGCAGCTCGAAGTTGATGGCGCCCTGATCGTACAGGTCGATCAGCCGGCCCGGCGTCGCCACCAGCACATCCAGCCCCTTGCGCAGCTTGGCGATCTGCGGTGCGATATCGATGCCGCCATAGGCCACGGCGCTGCGCAGCGGCAGGTTGCCGCCGTAGCTGCGGAAGCTTTCGTAGACCTGCTCGGCCAGTTCGCGGGTTGGCACCAGCACCAGCGCGCGCGTGCATTGTGGCGCGGTGACGCCGTCCATGGTCAGGCGTTGCAGGATGGGCAGGGCGAAACCGGCGGTCTTGCCGGTGCCGGTCTGCGCGGCCGCCATCACGTCGCGGCCCGCCAGTACGGCGGGAATGGCTTGCTTCTGAACTGGTGTGGGCTGCTTGTAGCCCAGCGTGTTCAGCGTGCGCAGTAAAGGATCGATCAGAGCGAGTGCTTGAAAAGTCATGTAGGTGTTCAGTAGTTAGTTGGCCAGCGCGCCGGACCATAGAGTCAGAATCTCGCGCACGCGCTGGTCCGGCAGATGAAGCAGATTGTCGCCGACATACAGCTCGACCGAGCTGCGTTCCGGCAGCGCCGCATGGTTGGCGCCATTAAATAGCCACACGCCATGCTGTTCGGCGATGCGGCTGCGGATTTCCAGCGCCCGCTCGCGGCCGACCGGCAGGTGGATGTGCAGCATGTTGGCATGCGGCTGCGCCGGGTTCGGTGTCAGCAAAGGAAAATCGCGCAGCGCTTCGTACAACCACTGCGTGCGCTTGAAATAGTCCGGCATGGCCGCTAGCCGCTCATCGAACTGCATCGCCGCCGCAACCACATATGGCGTGCGCTGATGGACATTGCCGCCCTGGCGCCGATACCATTCCGCTGCCTTGGCGACAAACGCCGCGCTGCCGGCCAGCATTGCGCCGCCCATGCCGGCTATGCCTTTGTACAGCGATACGTAGACGCTGTCGAAGCCAGCCGCGATGGCGCCGGCGGACTGGCCATACGCTGCTGCGGCTTCCCACAGGCGCGCGCCGTCCATATGCAGGTGGATGCCTTGCGCGCGGCAGTAGGCCTTGATGGCGGCCAGTTCGTCCCAGCCTGGGCACTGCCCGCCGATTTCACGGGCCGGCAGTTCCAGCGCGGCGGCGCCCAGCTGGTCGGGAATCGCTTGCAGTTCATCCAGCGTCCAGGGACGGTGCGGGTCGCCGATTTGCAGCGCGTGGAAATGATCGAACAGCTGATGGTTGCCGCGTTCGTGCTTCAGAATATGCGAGGTGGGATGCAGCGCGACCAGCTTGCTGCCGCGCTCCGCGCAGGCGATGCGCAGCGCCGTGGCTTGCGTCATGGTGCCGGTGATGCAGAACACCGCCGCCTCAAAACCGAGCAGGCGCGCGACTTTCTGTTCAAAATCCTGTATCAGCCTGTCGCTGCCATAGACATCATGCGCGACGCTGTGCGTCTCGCACCACTCGCCCATGGCCGCAAACAATTCGGCCGGCGAGAGGGCGCGATGGCCTGGCAAATGCGTGCGGCACCGTTGTTTGAGTTCTGCGTCGGTCATGGGGAGTTCCTGAAAGGCAGAATGTTACCACTTTAGCCCGCCCCGGCGCGGAATCCCGCCGTCTGGTAATGCTGGTCATAGTCCGGTGACAGTGTGCCCAACATGCGGTCCCAGAACAGAAAGTACCAGCTGAAGTTATAGCGTGCCCTGGCATGGTGGACGTTGTGTGCGGTTGCCGTGTTGATCCAGCGGCCCAGCCAGTGCTGCGACATCGCGCGCGGATAGAGTTCATAGCCAAGGTGCGTGTAGACCGCATACGCGGTGTTGATCAGGCCAAAAATGAACAGCGCCCAGCCGGTCATGGGGATGATCAGCAGCGTCAGCACGGCTGCGCCGCTGTCAACCAGCGCTTCCAATGGATTGACCGAATACGTCGTCCATGGATTGGTATGGGTGGAGCGGTGATGTGTGCGGTGGAACCAGCGAAACAGCCGGCGGTGATGCATCAGCCGGTGCGTCCAGTAGAAGTAGGTGTCCTGCACGATCATCGCCAGCAGTATGCTGAGGAAGAAATAAGCCCAGCCGTGATGGGCGATGCGCGAATAGAACTGCGTGTATTCGCCAAAGCCGAGAAAGAACAGGATCGGCAGGAAGCTGGAAAACACGATGATGCTGCCGACCGAGGTGAATAGCTCGCGGCGGATTTGCGCAGGCTGCACCCGCGCTGCCTGCAATGGCAAGCGCTTGCCGGGCCGCGCGCGCCACCACAGCCACAAGGCGAAGAACACGCCGGCGATCACCGCATAATACAAAACTGTCTGCTGAAGGCTGAACAGGATCTGGTGCAGCATGGCGTCTCCGTGGGGATGGGAAACGCCATCTTAAGGTCGGCGCGGGCCGGCTGTGCTTATGAAAGCATTAATGCTGGGTGTGGACGTGATGGAACTGCAACGCGGCCAGGTTGGCGTAAATGCCGCCCAGCGCGACCAGCGATGCGTGCGTACCGGTTTCGACGATTTTGCCGTCTTCCATGACGATGATGCGGTCCGCGCGCTGCACGGTGGCCAGGCGGTGCGCGATGATGACGGTGGTGCGGCCGACCATGGCCGCTTCCAGCGCCGATTGCACCAGGCGCTCCGATTCCGCGTCCAGCGCGCTGGTGGCTTCGTCCAGCAGCAGCAACGGCGGATTTTTCAGCAGCGCGCGCGCGATGGCGATGCGTTGGCGCTGGCCGCCTGACAGGCGCACGCCGCGCTCGCCCAGGAAGGATAGGTAGCCTTGCGGCAGGCGCTCGATGAATTCGTGGGCAGCGGCCAGCTTGGCGGCGGCGATCACTTCCTGGTCGGTGGCGCCAGCGCGGCCGTAGCGGATGTTTTCCATCGCGTTGGCCGAGAAGATCACCGTATCTTGCGGCACGATGCCGATGGCTTCGCGCAGCGTGTGCAGGTCCAGCTGCGTGATATCGACGCCGTCCAGCTTGATGCGGCCGCGTTGCGGATCGTAGAAGCGCAGGAACAGCTGGAACAGCGTGGTTTTGCCGGCGCCGGATGGGCCGACCACGGCCACGGTTTCACCCGGCTTGATGTCCAGCGAAACGTGATCGAGCGAGTTGGTTTCAGGACGCGAAGGGTAGGAGAAGATCACATCGTCCAGCGTCAGCGCCGCGCCGTTGGCGGCGCGCGGCGGCAGCGACAGCGGTTGCGCGGGCGACTGGATTTTGGATTTGACCGACATCAGCTCCAGCAGTCGCTCGGTGGCGCCGGCGGCGCGCTGTGCTTCGCCCATCACTTCGGACAGCGCGCCGATCGCGCCTGCCACGATGGAAGCGTACAGGATGAACTGGCCCAGGTCGCCGCCGGTCATGTCGCCCGACAGCACGGCATGCGCGCCCAGCCACAGCACGAACACGATGGCGCCGAACACCAGCACGATGGCCAGCATGGTCAGCACCGCGCGGGCACGGATGCGGCGCATCGCGGTCTGGAAAGCACCCTCGACCGAACCGCCAAAGCGCGTCGATTCGATCTTCTCGTGCGTGAAAGCCTGCACGGTTGGCATGGCGTTGAGGATTTCGCCGGCCATGGCGGAAGCATCGGCCACGCGGTCCTGCGAGTCGCGCGACAGCGTGCGTACGCGCCGGCCGTACATCACGATCGGCAGCACGGTCAGGATCAGCAAGCCGATGATGATGGCCGACAGTTTGGGACTGGTCACAAACAGCATCACCAGACCGCCGATGAACAGCAGCACATTGCGCAAGGCCATCGAAATGCTGGTGCCGACCACCGATTGAATCAGCGTGGTGTCGGTGGTGATGCGCGACAGGACTTCGCCGGTCTGCGTGGTTTCAAAGAATTCAGGGCTTTGTGTGACCACATGCTTGTAGACCGCGCTGCGGATGTCCGCTGTAACGCGTTCGCCCAGCCAGGAGACGGTGTAGAAACGGGCCGCTGTTGCCAGCGCCAGGATGGTCGCCAGGCCGAACAGCGCCAGGAATACCAGGTCGACGTGCTGGATGCTCTTGGCGCCGGCGCCGCCGAAACCCAGGTCGATCATCTGTTTGAAAGCGGCCGGAATGGCCAGCGTGGAGGCGGCGGCCACCACCAGCGCAACCCCGGCCATGAAGAACTGGCGCTTGTACGGCGAGAGGAAAGGCGCCAGTCCACGCAGGGTGGCGAGGCTGCCTTTTTTCAGTTCACGGGAAGTGCTCGGTGCAGCGGCGGTTGGCGTGCTGGCGGTGGTGCTATTGGTCATCTGGTAGCTGCGCTTACTTTAATATACTTTAATATCTTGTTAGACGTTGTTCTTACAGTTTTATTGCACGGACATAGCCGGTCATTTCCAGGTAGGCGCGTCCGGCCGGCTTGCCGTCGCGGTTCAGCGTCACCGCGCCTTCCCAGTACACCGCGCCGGTGGAGCGGCGCGAATCCAGTTCCTGATCGTCCTGCAGCGGCACGATGTCCCACACCGTCCCGCCAGTGGTCAGTTGCGTCGCCACCGGATACACAGCCTTGGTGCGCGGCGACTGCCAGCGCTTTTGCGGCGTGAAGCGCACCTGGTCCGGGGCAAACTGCGTGATCTTACCGGATGCATCGCGCCATGTCGCGTGCGCCCATAGTGTAGCACCTGTCTTGCTTCTGACCTGGAATGCCATCAAGGCCCCGCCGTCATTGAGGTTGGCGCCGAGCCAATCCCAGCCCGTGGCCTCGGCGTCCAGCGCTTCGCTGGACCATTCGTGGTCCAGCCATGCGGTCCCGGTGACGCTTGTCTGTTGATTAAGACGGCTGATGCTGCCGCTGACTTGCAGGTGCGGCTGGCTGTAGTAATAACTGCTTTGCGCCGGACGCGGGCCTTTGCGCGAGTAGCCGCGTTCACCTTGCAGCAGGTCCGGCTGGGTTGGCGTCAGCTTCAGGTCGTACTTGAATTCCGGTCCGTCGACGTGAACGGTGTAGCTGCCATCCGCGCCGCGCACCATATGCCAGTCTTCCAGCTTGACGTTGGTGTCGCCGGTCTTGGCGTAGGACAGGCCGAAGCCTTCGCGCGCGCTGCGCTGGTCGTGCAGCAGCTTGCCATGGGCCGGATCGGATAGCGCGGCGTGGCCGATGATCAGCTGCTTGGGCGCGAATTGGCTGGGATTGGCGCGGTCGTGCGTACTGGCGCTGCGGAAAAAAGTGACCTGGAATCCCAGTGGCTTGCCGTCCGGCGTGTTGAGCCAGCCGGTCACGTACCACCATTCGGTTTTGTAGTCCGGATGCGCGCCGTAGTCTTTGGGGAAGGCCAGCGACTGGCCGGCCGGCAGCGGGACCACGACGGGAAACTGTGGTGCGGCCGCATAGGCGGGCAGCAGCGTGGCAGCAAGGGCCAGCATGGCAGCCAGCGCACGAGCGATGCGGATGAACATTACCAGTCCTCCCTGACGGCGCGTATCGGTCCGCCGGACAATGATTGACGGCCGGCCAGCAGCGCTGTGAGCGCGGCGGCGGCCAGCAGCAGTCCGGCCACGCTGGCCAGCAGCGGCCATGGCATGTGCAGCTGCATGGTCCAGTGGAAGGACTGTGGATTGACGACGAAGACCAGTATCAGACTGATCACCCAGCCCAGCACAAAGCCGGTGACGATGCCCAGGCCGGTCAGCGAACCGCCCTCGATGGCCAGGATCGCCAGCACCTGCTTGCGCGTGACGCCGACGTGGCGCAGCATGCCGAATTCCCTGGCGCGCGCCAGCGTCTGCGCCGAGAAGGTGGCCGCCACGCCGAACATGCCGATGACGATAGCGATGGCTTCCAGCAGGTAGGTGATGGCAAAGCTGCGGTCGAATACGCGCATGCTGATGGCGCGGATCTCGGACGGTTCGCTGGCGTCCAGCGCGGCGGAGAAGGGCAGGTGTTTCAGTGCCGCCAGTGTGGTTTCGGGCTTGGCGCCCGGCTTGAGTGTCAGCGCCACGCCGCTGGCGTCCTGCTCGCCGGTGATGGCGCGGTAGTCGCCCAGACGCATCTGGATGGTGCCTGTAGGGCGGGCGTAATCGCGCCACACGCCGGCCACGGTGAAGGCGTGCAGCTTGCCGTTCAGCGGCAGTTCGATGCGCGCGCCTGGCTTCATGCCGTACAAGTCGACCATGGCTTCGGATGCCCATACCGGCGGAGGCGCGCCTGGGCCGGGAACTTGCGTTTCACTGACGATGGCCAGCGAACGGCCCGGATCGGCGGCGTCGATGTTGCGCGCCATGAGAGTGACGGCAGGGCGGCCGGGCGCCAGCGAGACGTTGCGCGTGCGTAGAAAGTCGGCGCTGGCGACGCCGGGCAGCGCCGCGACCGCAGCTTGTTCATCCGGCCGCAAGCCCGCCGTGACGCCGCCGCTCGCCGTGCTGACATAGATATCGGCCGGCAGCACATGCAGCAGCCAGTCATCCAGCGATACACGGAAACTGGCGACCATGATGGCCATGGCGACCATCAGGCTGAAGCTCGACAGCACACCGCCAAGCGCGATGCCGGCCTGGCTGGAGGCATTGGCAAGCCGCGACAAGGTCAACGTCACCACCGCCGAGGCACCCGGCCGGTGAGCGGTGGCGGCGCTCCAGCGCTGGTGCGCGAAGCGGAACACGATGGCGGCCAGGCGCGGCATCAGGCCGATGGCGCCGATCAGCAGCAGCGCGATCGACAGGTAGCCGAACAGCGGCAGCTCAAATACCGGCGGCGCTTGCGACAGCAGCGCGGCCAGCGCCATGCACGCTAGCGATGGCCAGGCGCGCGCCAGTCGCGACATTGCGGCTTCCTCAGTACCGGATTTCAGCGCGACTGCAGGTTTCGCGCGGGCCGCGTCCAGCGCTGGCGCGGCGCAGCCCAGCAATGCGACCGCCACGCCCAGCGCGAAATAGATGGCCGCCGCCACTGGCGTGAAATGCACTTGCGGACGTACGCCGGAGAAAAAGCCCGCGCCGAGGTCTGCGCCCATGAAGTGCAGTGCGGCGGCGGCAATGCCATAGCCCGCCGCGATGCCGAGCGCCGATCCGGCGATGCCCAGGCACAGGCCTTCGATCAGGATCTGGCGTAGCAGCCGATGGCGGTCCAGGCCCAGCACGCGCAGCAGCGCGAACTGGCTGCGGCGGCGTATCACCGACAGGGCCTGGGTGGAGAACACCAGGAAGGCGCCAGTAAACAGCGCCACCAGCGCCAGTACGGTCAGGTTGACGCGATAGGCGCGGCTCATGCCTTCATTGCTGCTGTTTTGTTCCTGGTCGTTGGGCTGGTTGATGCGGAAGCGGCCTGGATACTGGCTTTGCAGGTCTTTTTCCAGTTGATCTTTGAATACTTCGCGGTTGACGCCATCACGCAGTTTGAGGTCGATGCGCGAGAGCTGTCCGAGTTTCCCGAACCGCCATTGCGCCGCGCCGATGTCCATGATGGCGATGCGCTGGCCAGCGCGGGCGCCAGGTACAGGACCAGCAACGCGCAGCGACAAGCGGCTGGTGCCTACTTGTAGCGTGATGCTCCCGCTAGCGGGTTGCAGCCATTGCTGGGCGGCGGGCGATAGGAAAACGGCGTCGTCGGATAAGGTGTCGCCGATATTGTCATCGGCCGGGATGCCGACCAGGTCGGGGGAGATATAGCCGGCGCGGAACGCATCGGTGGCGATGATTTTCAGCGCGGTACGTTCGCCAGGAACGGAGGCGTCGAATTCCAGCACCGGAGAGGCGACGGCGACGCCTTCGCGCTGGGCCAGCGCCGGATAAATTTGCTCGTCGAAGAAGGGCTCGGTGCCGCGCACCTGGATGTCGGCCACGCCGGAAAGACCTTTGATGGCGGCGGAGAATTCGTTGAAGGCAGCAGCGTTGATCAGATGGATGGCGAAGCCCAGCGAGATGCCGACCGCAATCGCCGCAATCGCCACCAGCGCCCTGACCGGATGCGCGCGCCATTCGCCCAGCAGCAGCCAGCGTGACAGCTGCCGCATTGAGGGCGAGGGTGGGTGGTCGGACATCAGCGGGGACACTCCAGCGCCATCGCTTCACCGGCGCGGTGGGCGCGCAGGCGCGCGGCTTCGGTGGCCTGGCCGGTGGCGCGGCGGGCGTCTTCATCGGCCCAGCGTTTGTTGAGTTTCAGCTTGTCGCACTTTTTGCGCTGCACGGCGGCCGCTTGCGCTGCGCGGGTGGAATCGCGGTCATCGCGTTCCTGCTGCTTGAGGCGCGCCTTTTCCAGCGCGTCGGCCTGTTTCCGCTGGCGTTTCAGGTCGCGCGCGGCGCTGGGATCGGCTTTTGGCGGTGCAGGCGCGTCCAGCGTGGCCATTTGTGCGCCGGCCGCGCAGGGCGTATCGCTGTAACTGACCTTGCCGTTCATCGTGCACTTGTAGATGCTTTGCGCGTAAGCCGCCGCAGTGGCGGCCCACAGCAGGACCATAATCAGCAATTTCATTTCAGCCTCGCTCACAGGATTTTCCCTGGATTCATGATACCCAGCGGGTCCAGCGCGGCTTTGATGGCTCGCATGATATTCAGCTCTACCGGCGATTTATAGTGTGCCAGTTCCTCGCGTTTCAGTGCGCCGATGCCATGTTCGGCGGAGATCGAGCCGCCGAAGGACATCACGCTGTCGTACACCACGCGGTTGACCTTGTCCTGGTTCAGCAGGAAAGCTTCGTCCGAGATGCCGGCCGGCGGTGCGACGTTGTAATGCAGGTTGCCGTCGCCCAGATGGCCGAAGCACACCAGCTGGCAGCCGGGGAAGGCGGCGTCCAGATGCGGCCCGGTGGCGGCAATGAAGTCGGCGATGCGCGATACCGGCAGCGAAATATCATGCTTGATGTTTTTGCCCGCCCTGGCCTGCGCCAGCGGGATATGTTCGCGCAACTGCCACAGGCCCGTCGATTGCGCCACCGACGACGCTACCACTGCATCGCTGATGACATTGCGCTCCAGCGCCGCGCCGATGGCCTGTTCCAGCAGGCCGACCGCATGCTGTTCCGATTCGCTGCTCGACAATTCCAGCAGCACGTATTGCGGATGTGCGGCAGCGAAAGGCTTCGGCAACTGCGGGAATTGCCCGGCCACCAGATCCAGGCAGTAGCGCGACATCAGCTCGAAGCCGCTCAGGCTGGCGCCGCAATAATCCTGCATCAGCACCAGCAGGCGCAGCGCGTGCGCCGGCGAAGGCAACGCCGCCAGCGCGGTAATGCTGGCTTTCGGCTGCGGGTACAATTTGAGCACCGCGCCGGTGATGACACCCAGCGTGCCCTCCGCGCCGATGAACAGGTCGCGCAAATCATAGCCGGTATTGTCCTTGCGCAGGCCGCGCAGGCCGTTCCAGATTTCGCCTTGCGGCGTCACCACTTCCAGTCCGAGACACAGCTCGCGGGTGTTCCCATAGCGCAGAACCGCCGTGCCACCCGCATTGGTGGCCAGGTTGCCGCCAATGGTGCAACTGCCTTCGGCGGCCAGCGACAGCGGGAACAGGCAGCCCTCAGCGGCGGCAGCCTCCTGAATGCGTTGCAGGATGCAGCCCGCATCCACCGTCATGGTGCGGTTGACCGGGTCTACCTGGCGGATGCTGTTCAGCCGCGACAATGACAGTACCACCTGCGCGCCGCTAGTATCCGGTACGCTGCCCAGCACCAGGCCGGTATTGCCGCCTTGCGGCACCAGCGCCACGCGATGTTCGGCGCAGGCGCGGACCAGCGCCGCCACCTGATCCACCGATGCGGGACGCAGCACCGCCAGCGCCTTGCCGGTAAAACGCTTGCGCTGGTCGGTCAGGAAGGACGCCATGTCGGCCGGCGTGGCCAGCACATGGCCGTCGCCGACGATGGCGCGGCATTGCGCGAGGAAGTCCATCATAAATCCCTCATTTGACCGTGTTGATCTTTACCTTGTCCAGCAGCTCCTTGGCCATCTTCCTGGCGGCGCGCTTGTAGGGACGCAGGTACAGCACCGCGCACACAAAATAGACGCATACCACGGCCGCCTCGCCCCAGCCCAGCCAGGCCGACAGGTCGCCGGTGTCGCTCCAGCCGCGCACCACGCCTTCGGCAAAATACAGCAGGATCATCATCGAGGTCCATTGCAGCGTGTAGATATCGCGCTTGTAGACGCCGTACAGCGGCAGCAGCAGCGGCGCCGCCTTCAGCACCAGCCACGAGCCGCCCGGCTTCAGCGGCGCCAGCACCATCTCCCACAACACACACCAGACAATCAGCGTCACCAGGCTGCCGATCGCGCCCCAGTGAAAATACTTTTGCATTGTGGTTTCCATGGCGCCTAACCCTTCAATTTGACTGCTGTTTCGGCCAGCCGCTTGCCTAAAGCGATGGCCAGGCGTTTTTCGTCTTCGGTAATGACCTTTTTGCCATCCAGGCCCGACCAGTGGCTGGCGCCGTAGGGCGTGCCGCCGCTGGAAGTGGTCATCAGTTCGGGATTGGTATATGGCAGGCCCATTACCATCAGGCCGTGGTGGAACAGCGGGATCATCATCGACAGCAGCGTCGATTCCTGCCCGCCGTGCAGGCTGCCGGTGGAGGTGAATACGCAAGCCGGCTTGCCAGCCAGTGCACCGGACAGCCACTGGCTGGCGGTGCCGTCCCAGAAATACTTCATGGCCGAGGCCATATTGCCGAAGCGCGTAGGCGAGCCAACGGCGATGCCGGCGCATTCGGCCAGATCGTCCAGCTCCACGTAGGGGGCACCATCTGCCGGCACGTCCGGTTCGGTGGCCTCGGTCACGCTGGAGACGGCGGGTACGGTACGCAGCCGTGCGTCGCAGCCGGGCACGCTTTCGATGCCTTGCGCGATCAGTTCCGCCAGTTTGCGGGTCGCGCCGTGGCGGGAGTAAAACAGTACGAGAATAGTCAGATTAGAAGGGTTCATCAGCGGTATTATAGGGCGCTTTGGCGGATGGTATCATTGCCACTGTTGTCACGATTGATACTTATGTACGAAAAATATCTCCGCCCGACCTTGCTGTACCTGTTCCGCACCTGCCGCAGCGGCATCCAGGTGGTTCGCTCGCTGTCCTGGCCCGAGGTGCGCGACCTGATTCTGTTCGCGCGCCGCCGCTTGCGCGAAGAGAGCCTGCCGCAGGTCGCCGGCAGCCTGACCTTCACCACCGTGTTCGCGCTGGTGCCGCTGCTGACCATCGCGCTGGCGATCTTCACCACCTTCCCGATGTTTAACGCGTTCCGCAGTTCGCTGGAAGCGTACTTCGTGCAGAGTGTGATGCCGAAGACGATCTCCAACAACATCCTGAATTACCTGACCATGTTCGCCTCCAAGGCGACGCGGCTGTCGGCGGTAGGCGCGGTGACGCTGATTTTTACCTCGATCGCGATGATGAATCTGATCGAGCGCGTATTCAACCGCATCTGGCGCGTGCGCGGGCAGCGCAGCTGGACCCGGCGCATTCTGGTCTACTGGGCGCTGATTACGCTGGGACCCTTGCTGATCGGCGTGTCGCTGACGATGTCGTCGCAGGTGTTCATGGCGACCAGCGACCTGGTGGGCCATGTGCCGGTGCTGGGCGCGCTGATCTACACCGTGCTGTCGCTGGCGCTGACCATGGCCACCTTCACGCTGCTGTATGTGGTGGTGCCGAACCGCGACGTGGACTGGCATGACGCAGCCTGGGGCGGGCTGGTGGCCGGCCTGGCGTTCGAGCTGGCCAAGCGTGGCTTCGCCATCTTCATTACACAGTTTCCGACGTATTCCAAAATTTACGGCGCATTGGCGGCGGTGCCGCTGTTCCTGCTGTGGGTGTATGTATCCTGGATGATTACGCTGATCGGCGCCTTGCTGGCGGCCGCGCTGCCGGTGGTGAAGTATGAGCGCTGGTGGCACGAGGCGCAGCCGGGCGGGGAGTTTGTCGATGCGATGGCGATCCTGAAAGTGCTGCATGTGGCGTGCAAGTGCGGCGATACGGCATTGGTCAGCGCCGGCCATATCCGCGAGCGCACGCGTCTCGGCTTCGATGAGATGGACAATCTGCTGGAGCGCATGCTGGCCGAAGGCTGGGTCGGCCGGGTGGCTGTTGCAGCGCCGAAGCGGGTCCAGTGGGGCAAGCGTGTCAGCGATGGTTCTGACCATTGGGTGATCCTGGCGAATGTGGAAAAACTGACGCTGGCGGAGGTCTACCGCCTGTTCGTCTTCGCTGGCATGCCGGTTAACGCCGGCGTGGTGGCGGACGGCGAGGATGAGCGCGACCAGCGCGCCGCGCGTGAAGCGGCATTGCTGGCGCGGGAAGTGGAAACCGCCGTGGAAGTTGGCCTGGGCAAGAGCCTGGCCGATCACTTCGGTCCTATCGACTGCCGATAAAGTCGAGCAGGGCGTTCAGCACGCCTTGCGGCTGTTCGCTCATCAGCGCGTGGCCGCTGTCCAGTGTCGCCGTTTGTGCGTGCGGGATGGCGGTGGCGAGTAACTTGCTTGATTTTGGCGGCGTCATCATGTCGCTGGCGCCCAGCAGGAGCAGGGTGGGGCAGCGTACCGAGGCTGCCGCCAGCTCGCCGTTGGCGTAGCTGTTGCAGGCGGCGAGATCGGTGTGCAGGCAGCCCGGCATGCGCTGCATCAGGCGTCGCGCGGCGTTGCGGGTGGTGTGGCTGGCCAGCGGCGAATGCGACCAGCCGGCCACCATGTCGATGGCCGCCAGCTCGTTGTCGCGCGCTGAAGCCAGCAGCGTGTCCGCGACTTTCATCGGGTAAGCGCTGCCCGCCATGGCCAGCTGCGTGACCCGCTGTGGCGCCTGAAATGCCGCCTCCAGCGCGATCAGCGAACCCATGCTGTGCCCTATCAGTGCCGCTTCACGCACATCCACCGCATCCATCAAGGTCAATAGCCAGCCGGCCATCTCCGGCACACTGGCTTTGGGCGCGCCCTGGCTGCGCATATGGCCGGGCAGGTCAACCGCCAGCACGCCATA
The DNA here is from genome assembly GCF_019219065.1 of Duganella sp. sic0402. Classification (GTDB taxonomy): domain Bacteria; phylum Pseudomonadota; class Gammaproteobacteria; order Burkholderiales; family Burkholderiaceae_D; genus Rugamonas. Next base: position 415,809 of record NZ_JAHUWK010000001.1, read on the forward strand.
GCCGAGATGCGCGAAGCTGCGCGCCTGCTGCGTCCATACGGAGTGATCATTCTGTGCGCCGTGGATAAAGATCAGCGTCGGCCGGGCCGGATCGAAGGGCAGGCCGCCGGTGTAGCAGTAGCTTGGGATGCCTTGTACAGTCAGCAGCATGTCAGGCTCCTTTCTGCGACAGTTTCAGGGCGCGCGACAGGTCGTTCAGCAGGTCGTCCGCGTCCTCCAGCCCTATCGACAGCGACAGCTTGCCGTGCTCCGATGCCGGCGGGATGATCTGCGACCGGGAGCCGCCGACCTCGCCGGCGGCCGAAAACAGCTGCAGTGCGTCGGCGAAGCGCTGCGCACCCTTGAGCTGGAAGGACAGCGCCGAACCGCAGCCTTTCGGCAGCAGGCGCTGCGCCACCGCATGGTCCGGATGCGAAGGCAGCTCCGGATAATGCAGGGCCGATACCGCCGGGTGTGCGGCCAGCAGTGCAATCACCTTGCGGGTATTGGCGATATGGCGCTCCATGCGCAGCGGCAGCGTCTCCAGACCTTGCAGGATGATGGCGGCGTGGTGAGGACTGATCGGCGCCAGGTTTTCGTGCCGCGCGCGCAAGGCAAAGGCAGTGACGTCCGATTCTTCGGCAAACACCACGCCGGGGATGGCGTCGTATGGTTCGCACAGCTCGGCGTAGCGGCCGCTGTGGTCGTAGGCGGCTTGCCAGTCGAACGAGCCGGCGTCCACCAGCAGGCCGCCCATCGCGGCCGCGTGCAGCACCAGGTCGGCGCCGTGGTCGATGGGCTTGAGCAGCCAGGGCGTGGTCAGCGTGGCGTCCACCATCAGCGGCAGATGCTGCGCATGGGCGATGGCGGCAAGGGCGGGAATGTCCAGCACTTCCAGCCCGCCGCCGAGAGTGTCGGCAAACAGCAGCCGGGTTTCGGGCTGGATGGCGGAACGCCAGGCGTCCAGATCGCACGGGTCGACAAAGGTGGCCTGGACGCCGTAGCGTTTCCAGGTATGCGCCAGCAGGTGGCAGGAGCGCGGATGCAGCGCGCGCGAGGCGACGATATGTGTACCGGCGCCGGCAATGGTGCTGATGGCCAGGTGCAGCGCCATGTCGCCGCTGGCGGCCGCGATGGCGGCGACCCCACCCTCCAGCGCCGCGATGCGTTCCTCCAGCATGGCGACGGCGTCATGCTGGCCGAAATCCGCGCCGGCGTGCAGCGACAGGGTATGAAAACCGGGAGAATTAAGGCCGCTCATGATGTCCCATTGGAATTATGTTTATGCTGCGCATCCTAACCTGAAATGCAGCGTGGCAACCGCACGACAACAATGTTATGTTTTGCCTATCGGAAGCACTGGCTTTTTTGCCGGTCATGGGCTACATTCGCTACAAGGCTTAGAACAACTAGAACTCCCATTCACAGAGCGTATAAGCGAACAGGACGGCCCAATATGAAAGTCTCGGAAATTCTCCAGGTGAAAGGTTCCATCCTTTACACCATCTCTCCCGATCAACCCCTGTCGGACGCGGCCAATACCATGGCCGAGAAAGACATCGGCTCGCTGGTCGTCATGGAATTTGGCGACCTGGTGGGCATGCTGACTTTCCGCGAGGTGCTGCGCGCACTGCACGAAAATCAGGGCACGGTGGGTGGTGGCACGGTGCGCAAGCACATGGAAGACCATCCGATTACCGTGACGCCGGACACCGACGTCAACGAGGTGCGCCGCATCATGCTGGAAAAGCACGCGCGCTACCTGCCGGTGATGAACGCCAAAACCATCCTCGGCGTGATCTCCTTCTACGACGTGGCGCGCGCGGTGCTGGAAGCGCAGAGCTTCGAGAACCGCATGCTGAAGGCTTACATCCGCGACTGGCCGGCCGAAGCCGAGCAGGCCACCGACTAAGCGGCGCCAGTACGCAACAGGCCACGCGGCCGCACTGCGCTGATCAGCGCGGTGCGGCCGCGTGTGTTTCAGGTGGCGCTTTCCAGCGCGTCGTTATTCAGCCAGCCATCGAGCGCGGCGGCCGTCATCGGACGGGCGAACAGGAAGCCTTGCGCCAGCGGGCAGCCCAGCGCTTGCAGGATTTGCGCCTGGCGTTCGTCTTCCACACCTTCCGCAATAACAGACAGGCCGAGGTTGCGGCCCAGCTGGATCACCATTTCCGCAATGCTGCTGCCGCGCGCCGAACCGGTGATTTCGGTAACGAAGGCGCGGTCGATCTTCAGCCGGTCGATCTGCAAGCGCTGCAGGTAGGACAGCGACGAGAAGCCGGTGCCAAAGTCATCGATGGCGATGCTGACGCCGGTCTGCTTGATCTGTGCCAGCATCTTGATCAGCATGTCCGGCTCTTCCATGGCCATCGATTCGGTGATTTCCAGTTCGATATTCTGCGGCGGCGCGCCGGTATCCTCCAGCGCGCGTTTCAGCATATCGAGGAAGTGCGGATGGCGGAACTGCACCTGCGATACGTTAATCGACATCATGAAATCGTGGTGGCCGGATTTGCGCAAGTCGACCAGCTCGCGGCAGGCGGTGCGCATCACCCATTCGCCAAGGTCGATGATCAGGCCGGAGTACTCGGCAATCGGAATGAAACGGTCAGGCGAGATGAACTTGCCGTCCGGCGTCTGCCAGCGCAGCAGCGCTTCGGCGCCAACCGGATTGCGCGTCACCAGGTCGATCTGCGGCTGATACACCACAAACAGCTGGTTCTGACCGAACGCCGTGCGCAGCGCGTGCATCATGCGCACCCGTTCGCGGATCTCGACGCCCATCGAGCGCGAGAAGTAGAAATGGCCGGCGCGTTGCTGGGACTTGGCGCGTTTCAGGGCAATGTCGGCGTCTTTCAGCGCGTCGGCGCCGCTGCCTTCGTGCTCGCCCAGGCGCACCAGGCCCAGCGTGGCTGAGAGCTGCACGTCTTGCCCGTCGATGCTGAAGGCGCGCTGGAACAGGCCCAGGATGTTGCCCGGATTGACTTGCTCGGAATTGCCCAGCACGCAGAAGATGTCGCCGCCGATGCGCGCCACGGTCACATGCGCGCCAAGCTCGGTTTGCAGGCGGTTGGCGACGCCGATCAGCAGCAGGTCGCCAAACTGGTGGCCCAGCGCGTCGTTGGTTTCGGCGAAGTGGTCCAGGTCGACCAGCGACAGCGTGGCCTCGTCGCGCGCCGGCCCGGCCACCGTGGCGTCGAGAATTTCCACCAGGCGGGTGCGGTTGGGCAGCTTGGACAGCTGGTCGTAGAAGGCCGCGTTATGCAGATGGGACATCAGTTCCACATTATCCAGGCCGACCGCCACATTGCTGCAGAAGACTTCCAGCAGCCGCTCGTCGATCTCGGTCGGCGCGCGGCGCACTTCCAGGAAGGCGACGAAATCGCGGCTGGCCTTGCCGGCAAAGTAGAGCGTGATGTAATCCGCACCATACAAATTGCAGCGCTGCGCCAGCGATGCCTCCAGCGCGTCGTGTATGCGCTGGTCCTCGCGCACGGTCAGCGTGATGTTGTCGAGGTGGCGGAAGGTGCCCGTGGTGGCTATCACCATCAGCTCGTGGCAGCCCTCGTCCGGGCATTCCTGTACGCACAGCACGCCGTTGGCCTCGCAGCCGAGCAGGTCGCCGATTTGCGCCAGCACGCCGGCGGCAAAGTTTTGCACGCCGTGCAGCGCCATCAGCTCGGTGCTGGCGGCAACAATCTGGTTCAGGCCGCGGCGGTTGTCGTTGATTTTGCGGATCTGTTCGTAGGAGCGTATCGCCGCCGTCACCGTGGTGAACAGCTTGATGCGGGTCAGCTCCGACTTGGTCTTGTAATCATTGATGTCGAAATCGCGGATGGCGTCGATTTCCGGCGCATAGCCGGGCTGGCCGGTACGCAGGATGATGCGCACATCGTGCAGTTGCAGCGTTTCGCGGATGTAGCGTACCAGGTGCAGGCCGGCGTCGTCCTGCTCCATCACCACATCCAGCAGGATGACGGCGATTTCGGTTTCATGCTTGAGCAGCTCGCGCGCCTGTCCGGCAGAGTAGGCGTGGACAAATTCCAGCGGCCGCTGCTGCATGTCAAGGTTGCCAAGCGCGAAGGTGGTGGTCGAGTGGACGTCTTCGTCGTCGTCGATAATCATGACCCGCCACACATTGCGGGCGCCAGTCATGGCAGGCGCAGCCGGATGCTCTTCTAAGAATACCAAATCGTCTTGATCATCCTTGGACTGCTCAAGGGGCGTGACCGGTGGGGGCATGTGTAGCTTCTCCAGATTACTCGGTGTTCTTGCGTTCAAGTATAAGCGAATTGTCAAAAAGAATGCAGCTTTCCAGGGCATTCAGCGGCACGGTGCACACTGTTGTGCTAGTTGCATTGTACTTGTATCAAAAGAATGATATTTCGCCAAGTGAAACTTGCATTCGGGAAAATGCTGTGCAGCCATCCCGCCACACCGCGTCGGCTGGTAGAATGAGGGACTTTCCCCTTTTTTCCGAAGATTCTTTTCCTATGTCCGGCAATACTTTTGGCAAATTGTTCTCAGTAACTACTTTTGGTGAGTCGCACGGTCCCGCGATTGGTTGTGTGATCGATGGCTGCCCACCGGGATTGCCGTTGTCGGAAGCCGACATTCAGCCGGAACTGGATCGCCGCAAGCCGGGCACCTCGCGCCATGTCACGCAGCGCCAGGAGTCGGATACGGTGGAAATACTGTCGGGCGTGTACGAAGGTGTCACCACCGGCACGCCGATTGCCTTGCTGATACGCAATGAAGACCAGCGCAGCAAAGACTATGGCAATATCGTGGAAAGCTTCCGTCCTGGCCATGCAGACTACACCTATTGGCACAAGTATGGCGTCCGCGATCCGCGCGGCGGCGGCCGCTCGTCGGCGCGCCTGACGGCGCCGGTGGTCGGTGCGGCAGCCATCGCCAAGAAATGGCTGCACCAGCAGTACGGCACGGTGTTCAAGGGCTGCATGAGCCAGCTGGGCGAGATCGAAGTGCCGTTCCAGGACTGGCAGCATGTGCCGGACAATCCCTTCTTTGCCGCGACCGGCGACGCCGCCGTCATTGAGCGCATGGAAGCGTATATGGATGAGCTGCGCAAGGCGGGCGATTCCATCGGCGCGCGCATCGACGTGATCGCGCAGAATATTCCGGTTGGCCTGGGCCAGCCGATTTACGACAAGCTGGACGCGGATATCGCGTACGCCATGATGGGCATTAACGCGGTTAAAGGTGTGGAGATCGGCGCCGGCTTCAAGTCGGTGGCGCAGAAGGGCACCGAGCACGGCGACCCACTGACGCCGCAGGGCTTCGTCGGCAATAACGCCGGTGGCGTGCTGGGTGGTCTGTCGACCGGCCAGGACATCACGGTATCCATCGCGATCAAGCCGACTTCGTCGATCCGTACGCCGCGTCCGTCCATCGACAAGGCAGGCAATCCGGTGATGGTGGAGACCTTTGGCCGCCACGATCCGTGCGTAGGCATCCGCGCCACGCCGATCGCCGAGGCGATGCTGGCGCTGGTGCTGATCGATCACGCGCTGATGCACCGCGCACAGTGTGGCGACGTGCATGTGGCGACGCCGAACATCGCGCCGCCGGTTCACGGTTAAGCGGTGCCGGCACAAGCACTCAGCTTCGCCTTATTCCTCTTCTGCTACTACGCCCACGCGGGCACCTGGTCGACCTACGCGACGCTGTATTTTGCCGACAAGGGCATGACCGTCGCGCAAATCGGCGTGCTGATGTCGATGATCCAGGTGCTGCGCATCGTCGGCCCGAATGTGTGGGGCTACGTCGCTGATCATTACGACCGGCGCGTGCTGGTGCTGCGGCTGGCCGGCTTTGCCGCGCTGGTGGGGTTTTCCGGTTTTTTCTTCGGCAGCACCTTTGGCCACTTCATGCTGGCCATGGTAATACTCAACCTGTTCACCAGCGGCCAGGCGCCGATCTGCGAAGCGCTGATGCTGTCCGAGATGAAGGGCGACCTGACTTACTACGGCCGCATCCGCATGTGGGGCTCGATTGGCTTCATCATCTCGGTGACGCTGGCGTCCCTGGCGCTGGAATACTACGGCATCCTCACGCTGCCGTGGGTGGCGGCGGGACTGCTGGTGGCGACCATCCTGGCCGCGTTCCGCCTGCATGACGTGCCGCGCCGCACGCATAAAACGCCGCCTCCACCGTTGCTGTCGCTGCTGCGCCGGCGCGAAGTGCTAGCCTTCTTTGCCTCGACCGCGCTGATGGTGGCGGCGCACACCTCGCTGTACACCTTCTATTCCTTGTACCTTGAGCGCAACGGCTACAGCAAGACCGTGATCGGCGCGATGTGGTCGCTGGGCGTGCTGGCCGAGGTGCTGCTGTTCTATCACCAGGCGCCGCTGTTCAAGCGCTGGGGTGCGATGCGCATGATGTACCTGGCGCTGTCGATTGCGGTGGTGCGCTTCCTGATGATCGGCTTTGGCTCGCACATGCTGTGGCTGTTGATCGTGGCGCAGCTGATGCATGCGGCCACGTTCGCGCTGCACCATTCGTCGTCGGTGATGTCCTTGCAGCGCTGGTTCTCCGGCCCCTTGCAGGCGCGCGGGCAGGCGCTCTACATGAGCATCTCCTACGGCATCGGCGGCTCGCTGGGCGGGCTGTTCCTGGCACAGCTGTGGGAGCGGGCAGGCGCCGAGTCAGTCTATTACGTGGCCGCGCTGCTCACCGCACTGTCGGCGTTGGCGGCGACGCTGTCATTCCGCTGGCAGCACAGTGACGAGCATTAATCCGCATCAATACGCGTCCACATGGGGGAGCCATAAACTGCATTGATGCAGAACTCCACGCCACCCGCGCATTATGATTCCCCCTGGAAAAGCGCGTTGACACATGCTTTTCGCGACTTCATGACGTTCTTCTTTGCTGAGATTGGTGCGCAGGTAGATTGGTCAAAGTGGCCGCGTTTCCGTGACAAGGACCTGGCGGGTATCACTTTTGGAGGTGCTCCGGGTGGACTGGTAGTCGATAAGCTGGTTGAAGTCTGCTTGCGCGACGGCGCTTCACAATGCACACTGATGAGCTGCTGGCGTCGCACAATCCCTTTGCTTGGATTACGCTGGCCCATCTGCGTACACTGCAGGCTGGTCACGACGCGGATCGGCTGTATGCCGCCAAGTGGCATCTGACCAAACTACTGTACCAACACGGCTGGCGCAAGCAGCGCATAATTGTGCTGTTCAAGGTGGTTAACTGGATGATGGTTTTACCCGAGCTGCATCAAAGGCGTTATTGGCGGGCTATTCGCAGGCTTGAAAAGGAGCTGAAAATGGAATGGATCGATCCGGTGGAGCAATCGTTTATCGAAAAAGGCATGCAGAAAGGCTTGAAGAAGGGATTGCAGCAGGGGCAGCAGCAAGGCCTCAGGCAAGGGGCCGTGCTGTTGTTAGAGCGGCAGCTTGTTCGGCGGTTTGGGCCGTTGCCGGTGACTTTACGCTCCAGACTAGCGAAAGCAAGCATGGAGCAACTGGGAGAATGGAGCGATAAGCTGCTGGAAGCCCAGTCCTTGAAGCAGGTGTTTGCGTAAGCGCAATGCGCCCTAACGCGTCATTGCTTCCGGCGTGACGCCGTGGCGGCGCTCGACCGCGCGCATGACCACCGCGCGCATATCGTTCAGCAGCGAGAATTCGGTCTGGCTCAGCGAAATCGGCGGGAAGGATTCATCCCAGTCGCCATACAGGAAGCCCGCTGGCTGGCCGTTGGCGCAGAGTGGCAGGATCACAAAGCTGCGTGCATCTGCAAGCGAGCTGCGCCACCACAGCGGCAGTTTGGCGGCAAACTTGGCGTCACGCGCGTTTTCGATGAAGATCACGCGGTCGCTGTTGAGCGCAGCGTGGAAGACATTCGGCTCGTAGGCGTCGTCAAATATCATCGAAGACAGCAGCTCGCCGGTGCCTTCGCCGAAGCTGATCTTGGCGGCGTACTGGTTGTCCTTGCGGTTACGCACAAACGCCACTGCGCGCGAGAAGTCCAGGCCTTTGTACACCGTCTCCAACGCGATCTGCACCATCTGGCCAGGACTCGCGCTGTCGAGCATATCGCGCATGTCGGACAGACCGCTGAGCAGGATCTTGTTGCCGGCAGCGCGCTGACGCGTCTTGGCCAGCGCCTTGGCGCGGCGCTCTGCCGGGCGCGAGAGCGGGGCGATGCTCAGGTCGTTGGCGGCGATGACCTTGGCCTGTTCAATTGCATGCAGCAGGTTGGACGACTCCACGCCGAGCATGGCCGCATAGCTTTCGCTCAGCTGGCGGACTTTTTCCGCGCCGGCCGCGTCGTCATGCCACAGCGATTCCGCGCAGCTGGCAGCCATGGTGGACAGCGCGGCGATCCAGTCGGCTGGCGAGACTTCCGCACCGACGTCGGCCGGGTCCAGTTTGCGCATGCCGTTCAGCAGCGCCTTCGGCAGTCCCCAGTGCAGTGCCGCCGCATGGCCGATTTCTTCCAGGCTCAGGCCCAGCAACTCGGGCGCCGCATCTTCCGGCGTGCGCTGGCTTTGATCGGCAAGGCGCTGCAATTCATGCCAGCGCTCCGGCATGTAAAAGGTCAGCATCATCCGGCCCAGCGTATGCAGCATCGAGCAGACCACGGCCTCTTCGCCGTGGCGGCTTTCGGCGGTGTAGGCGATTTGTTGCGCCACAATGCCAGCCAGCACGGCTTTTTCCATTTCAATGTGGGCGATGGTGGTGTCGGCCGAGGTGGCGGCCAGTTCCTCGATCAGCTTCAGGCCCAGCGCCAGATGGCCAATGGCCTCGGTGCCCAGCACCAGCACCGCTTTCGACACGGTGTTCACATGCTGGCCGAAGGCCGAATACATGCCGCTGTTGGCCAGCCGTAGCACTTTTTGCGTCAGCACCGGATCGGACAGCACGGTGCGGGTCATATTGAATTCCTGCTCGTCCTCGCCGCGCATGGCGCCAAGAATGGCGGTAATGGCTTTGGCAAAGCCCGGCATGTCGCCGCGCCGGCGGGTGCAATCGCCCAGCTCGGTCAGCGTCTGGTTGCCGAGCGGCGTGGCGGCCTTGTAGCTGTTGATCATGGATGCCCCTGGCGCAGTTCCGCCGGCACCACATTGGCGTGGATGCTCTCCTTGAGCGCAGCCAGCGCCACATTCGCCGCCATCGGCTTGCCGGTCAGGTAGCCCTGGATGTACTGGCAGCCGCGCTGTTCCAGGTATTGCAGCTGCTCTTCTGTTTCCACGCCTTCCGCCACCACCGACAGGTCAAGGTGCTTGGCCAGGTCGAGCACGGCGTTGCAGATGGCGCCGTCTTTTTGCGAACCAGGCAGGTCGCGGATAAACGTACGGTCGATCTTCAGTACGGAAATCGGGAAGCGTTTCAGGTAGGCTAGGGAGGAATAGCCAGTGCCGAAGTCGTCGATGGCGATGCGCGCATTGCGCTCGGTCATTTTTGAGAGGATGGACTCGGCATGCACCGGATCGATCATCAGCGTGCCTTCTGTGATTTCTAAAACCAATTGCTCACCAAGTAGGCCGGAGAAAGCAATTGCATCGTCCAGCACATCTAAAAATTTGTCATTTCGGAACTGTCGTGGACTGATATTAACAGAGATATACAGGTTCCGCTTAGCAACTTCTTCGAATTGCTTGAGCTGGACGCAAGCCGCTTTCAGCGCCCAGGCGCCCAGCAGGTTGATCAGGCCATTGGTTTCGGCGATCGGGATAAAGCGCGCCGGCGGCACCATGCCCAGGGTAGGATGCTTCCAGCGCATCAGCGTCTCAAAGCCCTGGATTTCGCGTGTGTGGGCATCCACGATAGGCTGGTAGTACAGCAGGAATTCACCTTCGCGCACCGCCTGGAACATGGCGGCTTCCAGTGAAATATCATGCTGCGGCGGGCTGGTGTGCTCGGGGCTGTAGACCACGGCGCGCGCCTTGCCGGTTTCCTTGGCGCGCGACATGGCGGCGTCTGCCAGTGCCAGCAGGCGGATTTCGTCTTCCGCGTGTTGCGGATAGACCGCGACGCCCACCGAGGCGCCCATGTAAATGGTATGGCCGTCAATTTCAAACGGCGCCTGCAGCGTGGCGATCAGGCGCCCGGTGACCAGCTTGATCTGCGCTTCGGTCGCGGTGCCGGGCAGGATGGTGACGAATTCATCGCCACCGACGCGGGCCAGCGTATCGCTGTCGCGCAGCGTCTTGCGCAGGCGCTGCGCGGCCATGCGCAGCATGGCGTCGCCAACCGGATGGCCGAGGCCGTCGTTGACTTTCTTGAAGCCGTCGATGCCGATGGTGGCGACGGCGAAACCCTGGCCAGAGCGGCGCGCGTTGGCGATCACCATGCGCATCCGGTCCGACAGCAGCAGCCGGTTCGGCAGTTCGGTCAGCGCGTCGTGAGTGGCCATGTGGCGCAGCCGCTCTTCGGTGGCGTGCTGCAAGGTCATGTCGCGGCCGACCACCAGCAGTTCCGGCGCAGCGTCGGCGTTGTGATAAGAGGAGATGCGCAGTTCGTGCCAGATTTCGATATCGGGCGTCTTGATGCGGATTTCCAGCAGGCGTGGCGTGCGCGTTTCCAGCACCGCCGCCAGCGCTGGCGCCAGCTGGGCCTGATCCAGATCGGCAAGCAGCTTGCTGAACGCGGTGCCTACCAGCGGCGTCGCACTGCCGATGCGGGCAATTGCACGTTGGCTGGCAAACAGCAGCTGGCCTTGCTGATTCAAACGGAAAACAACATCACCAGCCTCTTCCATGAGGTTATCCAATTCCTGACGCGGCTGGGGTGTAACACTAGTTGGCATCGCGAAGACTATTTCTTTCTATTGGTGTCTATTTAAGCATGTAACAATCTGATGGCTCGAATCTTGCAAAACCAGAACGAAATGTATCACTGATGACAGTCAAATTGCATGGAAAATGGCAACATTGCAGTGACTTTTACATAATTATGTTGAGATTGGTCTAAAAGCGCTTTCATAATCCGTAGCGAGGTGGTTGGGAGGGAGGCAAAAATGCAGCATTTCGATACGCACGAGGTGAGCAATACCGTTGCTCCGCTGGAGAACTTCAACCTGTTTGCCGCCGATCCGGCGTTGCAGGAAGCGCTGCTGCGCGAAGGCGGCGCCGATGCGGCCGCGTCGCTGCACGCGCTGGGTGCGGAGCTGGGCAGGTCGGAGACGCTGGATTGGGCGCGGCTGGCCAATCTCTACCCGCCACAGTTGCACAGTTTCGATCGCCAGGGCAAGCGCATCGACGAGGTGGAATTCCATCCCGCCTGGCACAGCCTGATGGCGCTGCTGGTCGGGAACGGCGCCCACGCCTCGCCATGGCAGGGCGGCGCCGGCGCGCAGGTGGCGCGGACGGCCCGTTATCTGCTGTTTGGCCAGGTGGAGAATGGTTCGCAATGTCCGGTGACCATGACGTATGCGGCGGTGCCGGCCTTGCGGCAGGCGCCACGCATCGCGCGCAAATGGCTGCCGAAGATTTTATCCCATCAATACGACCCGCGCTCGCTGCCCATCGAGCAGAAGCATGGTGCGCTGATCGGCATGGGCATGACCGAAAAGCAGGGCGGTTCGGACGTGCGCGCCAATACCACCCATGCCGAGCCCGTGCCGTCAGCAGAGGCGCTCGCCTTGTTCGGCGAGGATGGTGAGGATGTATTCCGCATCGTCGGCCATAAATGGTTTTTCTCGGCGCCGCAAAGCGACGCACATCTGATCCTGGCGCAGACCGGTGCCGAAGGCCTGTCTTGCTTCTTTCTGCCGCGCTACCTGCCGAACGGCAAGCGCAATGCGATCCGCGTGCAGCGGCTCAAGGACAAGCTGGGCAACCGCTCGAATGCCTCGTCTGAAGTGGAGTTCGCCGGCGCGTACGGCTGGTTGATCGGCAAGCAGGGGCGCGGCATTCCGACCATCCTGGAAATGGGTAGCCACACGCGCCTGGATTGCATTCTCGGCAGCGCCGGTGCGATGCGTGCCGCGCTGACGCATGCGCTGCATCACGCACGTCGCCGGCTGGCGTTTGGCCGTCCGCTGGCCGAGCAGCCGCTGATGCAGAATGTGCTGGCCGATATGGCGCTGGAATCGGAGGCTGCGACCGTGTTCGCGATGCGGCTGGCGCGCTGCTTTGACGAAGCGGCCGATCCGGCCCAGGCCATGCTGGCGCGGCTGCTGACGCCGGCTGGCAAGTACTGGATCTGCAAGCGCGGCCCCGGCTTTGGTGCGGAAGCGATGGAGGTCGTCGGCGGTAACGGCTATGTCGAGGACGGCCCGCTGGCGAGGCTGTACCGCGAGCTGCCGGTCAACTCGATCTGGGAGGGTTCGGGCAATGTGATGTGCCTGGACCTGCTGCGCGCACTCGCCAGGTCGCCGGCGGCGTTGGAGGTGCTGGCGGCCGAGCTGGCCCTGGCCGGCAATGGCGACACCTGCTTCGTCGCCTATCGCAGCACCTTGCTGGCTGATCTGGCGCAACAGCAACAGCCGGACGAGTTCGGCGCCCGCGTGCGCGCCGAACGAGTGGTGCTGGCGGTGCAAGCCGCATTGCTGCTGCGGCACGCGCCGCCGTACGTGTCATCGGCGTTCGTGGCGTCGCGCCTCAAGCGCGAACCGGGCGGCGCTTACGGACGGCTGCCGTCGGGCGTGGATTGCGCGGCGATCCTGGGCCGGGCATTGGTGGAATAGGGCGCATGCCTAGTATAATGAGGCATATAACTACCTGAACACGAGCACACCTAATGAAACAAGATCCGCGTTTTCCTAAGCTGTTCATCACCGATCATCCACTGATTCAGCACAAGCTGAGCCACATGCGCGCCAAGGATACGTCGACCCGTACCTTCCGCGACCTGCTGAAGGAAATCACGCTGCTGATGGGCTACGAGATCACCCGCGATCTGCCGCTGACCACCCGCACCGTTGAAACCCCGCTGATGACCATCGACGCACCGGTGATTGCCGGCCGCAAGCTGGCCATCGTGCCGATACTGCGCGCCGGCATCGGCATGAGCGACGGCCTGCTGGATCTGGTGCCGTCGGCGCGTGTCGGCCACATCGGCGTGTTCCGTGATCCAGAGACGCATCAGCCTGTTGAATATCTGGTGCGTCTGCCGGACACCGCCGAGCGTACCTTCATCCTGTGCGACCCGATGGTGGCGACCGGCAATTCGGCCGTGCATGCGGTGGACGTGCTGAAAAAGCGCGGCGTGACCGACGACCAGATCATCTTCCTGGCGCTGGTGGCGGCGCCGGAAGGCATCGAAGTGTTCCAGAAAGCCCATCCAGGCGTGAAGATCTACTGCGCCTCGCTGGATTGGCACCTCAACGATCACGCGTACATCGTGCCTGGACTGGGCGATGCTGGCGACCGCATTTTCGGCACCAAGTAAATCATGGCGACTCCTGTTGATCCCGATTTCCGCGCCCGTCTGGCGGCCCTGAACGACAAGTTTGCCGCTACGGTGCCTGCCACCCTGGCCAAGATCCGCACCGCGCTGGACGCCTGCCTGGCAGCTGGCGAGCAGCCATCGCAGGATGCGCTGCATCAGCTGCACGAGGCGCTGCATGGTGTGGCGGGTTCCGCCGGCACCTTTGGATTTGCAGTATTTGGCCAGGAATCGCGCCGCGTCGAGCAGATGGTGCGCGCAGTGCTGGCGACCGGCAATGGTTGGGCTCCGGTGCCGCAGGAGGTCGAAAAACTGCTGGCATGGGCGGCGCGTGACGCCAAGGCCGAGACGTTTGAATGAAACGTGCGCTTGATCTAGCGCAAACTCTTTAAGATCAAGTTGTCTATAGTGACATTCACTGCCCTGCGCGAGCGCTTTCTGGTCAAAAAAAGATGCTTTGCATTTATTTTCACGAAAACGTGCTTTTCTCTCGTAAATGGGTATAATACGGGCATCGTTTAGATTCAAGAGTAGTACAGATTGTCTTTCTTGCCTCAAAAACGATATCACGGGCGCAAGCCCAAATTAACTGAAATAGGAATTGTAATGGCAACTGGTATCGTAAAATGGTTCAATGACTCGAAGGGTTTCGGCTTTATCACCCCTGACGAAGGCGGCGAAGATCTGTTCGCTCACTTCTCGGCGATTCAGTCGGCAGGCTTCAAGTCGCTGCAAGAGAACCAACGTGTTTCTTTCGAAGTAACCGCTGGCCCTAAAGGCAAGCAAGCTTCGAACATTCAGCCAATCTAATTCGCTGGATCTAACGATCAAGAAATCCTCGTTCCTCGAGGATTTTTTTTTGCCTGTTCACTTTGTCTTGCGCCAGTAATCCGGCAGTGCATAGCTGCGCCGCAGGAAATCGACGAAAGCCCGTATCCGCAAAGGCAGATGGCGGCGCTGCGCGAACACCGCATAAATATCATTGCCCGGCGCCGAGTACCCGTCCAGCACGGTTTGCAATTTACCCGCCTCGATCGCGCTACCCACTTCCCACATTGAACGCCACGCCAGCCCTTTGCCGGCCAGCGCCCATTCATGCAGCACCTGGCCGTCGTTGCTGGCCATATTGCCGTTGATCTTCAACACCACGTTCTTGCCATCCTCGCGGAAGGTCCAGCCACGCTGGCTGCCTTCGCTGCTGATCGCCAGGCAGTTGTGCCTGGCCAGGTCGGCCAGCGTCTTCGGCTCGCCATGGCGCTTCAGATAGGCCGGCGCGCCTACCACCACGCGCTGATTATCGGCCAGCTTGATGCTGACCAGGCTGGAATCCGGCAGGCTGGCGATGCGGATCGCTACATCGATGCCTTCGCCGACGATGTCGACCACGCGGTCGCTCATATTCAGCGTGGCCGTGACGTCACGGTGCTCGGTAAGGAAGGAGGGCAGCAGCGGGGCGACGTGCTGTCGGCCAAAGCCGGCCGGTGCCGAGATCATCAAATGCCCGCTGGCGTGCAAGCTGCGTTCGGCCACCGCCGACTCCGCTTCCTCCAGCTCGGCCAGGATGCGCTGGCAGTCTTCCAGGAAGGCGGCGCCTTCATCGGTCAGCGCCAGCTTGCGCGTGGTGCGTTGCAGCAGCTTGACGCCCAGCCGCGCTTCCAGCGCATCCAGCCGGCGTCCTATCATCGCCGGCGCGATGCCTTCGGCGCGCGCGGCCGCCGACAGGCTGCCTCTGGCGACCACCTCAACAAATGTAGAAATCTGCCTGAATTGCCCCATGCCGCTATGTCTCCGTCACTTTTTACTAAAACGCATAGATGAAGTGATTTTTAGTCTTGTTTGTATAACTAACGAGTGAATATACTTTATAAAAACACCGCAATGCAACAAGCATATAATGAGATTGATTCGTTAATATTTTTTACGGAGACTACACATGACGACCATTACTCTGCCAGCCGGCATGGAAATTACGGGTGACATCAAGCCCGGCTACGAAACCATTCTGACCCCGGACGCCCTGGCGCTGGTGGCCAAGCTGAGCCGCGAGTTCGAGTCGCGTCGTCAGCAGTTGCTGGCAGTGCGCGTGGAGCGCGCCAAGGGTCTGGACGCCGGCGAGCGGCCGGACTTCCTGCCCGATACCGCGCACATCCGCAACGGCGACTGGAAAATTGCGCCGATTCCGAAGGCGCTGGAGTGCCGCCGTGTGGAAATCACCGGCCCGGTCGAACGCAAAATGGTCATCAACGCGCTGAATTCGGGCGCGGACAGCTATATGACCGACTTCGAGGACTCCAACACGCCGAACTGGGACAACCAGATCACTGGCCAGATCAATATGAAGGACGCGGTGCGCGGCACCATCGCGCTGGAACAAAACGGCAAGTCCTACAAGCTGAACGACAAGGTTGCGACACTGGTGGTGCGTCCGCGCGGCTGGCATTTGGACGAAAAACACGTGCGGGTGGACGGCAAGCGTATTTCCGGCGGTATTTTCGACTTCGCGCTGTTCCTGTTCCACAACGCCAAAGAGCAGATCGCCCGCGGCGCCGGCCCGTTCTTCTACCTGCCGAAAATGGAATCGCACCTGGAAGCGCGCCTGTGGAATGACATCTTCGTGATGGCGCAGAAGGAAATCGGCCTGCCACAAGGCAGCATCAAAGCCACGGTGCTGATCGAAACCATCCTGGCAGCGTTTGAAATGGATGAGATCCTGTACGAGCTGCGCGAACACAGCTCGGGCCTGAACGCCGGCCGCTGGGACTATATTTTCTCGTGCATCAAGAAGTTCAAGCTGGACAAGGATTTCTGCCTGGCCGATCGCGCCAAGGTCACCATGACCGCGCCATTCATGCGCGCCTACGCCTTGCTGCTGCTGCGCACCTGCCACAAGCGCAACGCGCCGGCCATCGGCGGCATGGCCGCGCTGATCCCGATCAAGAACGATGCGGAGAAGAACGAGATCGCCATGGGCGGCGTGCGCAACGACAAGGCGCGCGATGCGAGCGACGGCTACGACGGCGGCTGGGTGGCGCACCCTGGCCTGGTCGACCTGGCCATGGCCGAGTTCAAGAAGGTGCTGGGCGATAAGCCGAACCAGATCGACAAGCAGCGCCTGGACGTGGAAGTCAACGCCGAGCAGCTGCTGGACTTTAAGCCGGAAGCGCCGATCACCGAAGCCGGGCTGCGCTACAACATCAACGTCGGCATCCATTATCTGGGCGCCTGGCTGACCGGCAATGGCTGTGTGCCGATTCACAATCTGATGGAAGACGCGGCTACCGCCGAGATCAGCCGTTCGCAAGTGTGGCAGTGGATACGTTCCAGCAAAGGCGTGCTGGAAGACGGCCGCAAGGTCACGGCCGAGATGGTGAGTGCGATGATCCCGGAAGAGCTGGCCAAGGTGCAGGCTGCCGCGCCAGGCGGCGACGGCCCGACTTATCCGCGCGCCGCCGAAATCTTCGAAAAGATGTCGACCTCGGAAGCGTTTGAAGAGTTCCTGACGCTGCCGCTGTACGAAGAAATCTAACAACGTCGTCCCCGCGCAGGCGGGGAGCCATACTCAGCATGGACTCCCGCGTGCGCGGGAGTGACGTGGGTTAGAAGTCATTCTTCCACAAGCGCAGCGCGGTGAAGGTCGCCAGGGGCGTGTCGATGCGATCGAGACGCCCGGCCTTCACCAGTTGTTCGGCAATCGCCGGTTCGCGATAGCGCAGGAAGGGATTGGTCGCCTTCTCGATGCCGATGGTACTTGGCACCGTCGGCACATCGTGCTCACGCTTGTCCGTCTCTACCTTTACGCGTTCTTGCAGCGCCACATTGTCCGGATCGACCACGCGCGCAAAGCGCAGGTTGGACAAGGTGTATTCGTGCGCGCAATACACTTTGGTATCCTCAGCCAGCGCCGCCAGCTTGCCCAGCGAGCTGATCATCTGCGCCGGCGTACCTTCAAACAGGCGGCCGCAACCGCCGGCAAACAGCGTATCGCCACAGAACAGCCAGGCCGGCTCATTGCCGTCCGCTTCGCGCACATAGGCAATGTGGCCCATGGTGTGTCCCGGTACATCCAGCACCGACAGCTTGAGCGCCAGGCCGGGCACATCGAAGGTCTTGCCTTCGCCGACCGGCAGCGTCACTGTAGTGATAGTTTCATTGCGCGGACCGAAAACAGGCACCTGATAATGCTGTAATAATTCAGGCACGCCACCGATATGGTCAGCATGGTGATGGGTGAGTAGAATGGCGGTGAGCTTGAGGCCGTTTGCTTTCAGCGCCGCCAGCACGGGCTTGGCGTCGCCGGGGTCGACCACTGCGGCGTGCGTGCCATCATGTATCAACCACAGGTAATTATCGCGGAATGCTGGAACCGTAAGAATACTGAGAGCTTGAGTAGAAGATATGGTCATTGGATTGCAAAAGGCTAAGCATGGATAAGGCGGGGGCGGAGAAATCCATTATAGCGCTGGAAGGCTGGCTGCAAACGCCCGCTGGCGTGTACATGCGCGCCTGGGAGCAAAGCTGTCTCGATAACTTGACCGCCGACATCTTCGGCTACAACGCGGTGCAGATCGGCATGCCGCAAATCGATGCGCTGGCGGCTAGCCGCATGCCCTACAAGCTGCTGGCCGACCGCAAGGTGCGCGCCGCTCAGCCCCCGTTGCGTGCGGTCGATGTGACGCTGGACTATACCGAACTGCCGTTCGCATCGCAGAGCATCGATCTGGTGGTGCTGCCGCATGTGCTGGAATTCTCCACCGATCCGCACCAGGTATTGCGCGAAGTCGAGCGGGTGCTGATTCCGGAAGGTCAGGTCATCATCTGCGGCTTCAATCCGGCCAGCTTGTGGGGTGCGCGGCATGTGCTGCGGCGCGTCGGCGGCACGTCGTTCCTGCCCAGGACGGAAGAGCTGATCTCTATGCCGCGCATGAAAGACTGGTTAAAATTATTGAATATGAGCGCCAGCCAGAGCCATATCGGCTGCTATGCGCCGGCCTGCCGCACAGAAAAATGGCTCAAGCGCTACGCCTTCATGGATAATGCCGGGTCGCGCTGGTGGCCATACTTTGGCGGCGTCTACATCATACAAGCGGTCAAGCGGGTGAAAGGCATGCGCTTGATCGGTCCGGCATGGACCAGAAAAACGGCCAACGCCCCGGTGGGCGTGCCGGTAACGAACAAACGACGGGAACAGCAGGATGGATAAGGTTGAAATTTTTACCGACGGCGCGTGCAAGGGCAATCCTGGCCTGGGCGGCTGGGGCGCATTGCTGGTGGCCGAGGGCGCCGAGAAAGAAATCTGCGGCGGCGCGCGCGACACCACCAATAACCGCATGGAATTGCAGGCGGTGATCGAAGCGCTGTCGGCTTTGAAACGTCCGTGCACGGTGGTGCTGCACACCGACAGCCAGTATGTGCAAAAAGGCATCAGCGAATGGATACACGGCTGGAAAGCGCGCGGCTGGAAAACCGCGTCCAAGGAACCGGTCAAGAACGAAGACCTGTGGAAGGCGCTGGATGCGGCGCAGCAAATGCATACGGTCGAGTGGCGCTGGGTACGTGGCCATAACGGCCATCCGGGCAATGAGCGTGCCGATATGCTGGCCAACCGTGGCGTGGAAGTGGCGCGCGGCCGCTGATATACTGTACCGCTGGAATTAATGACTGAACACTATGCGCCAAATCGTACTCGATACTGAAACTACTGGTATCAACCCCAAGCTGGGCAACCGCATCCTGGAAATCGGCTGTGTTGAGCTGAACAACCGCATGCTGACGGGGAATAATCTCCATTTCTATATCAATCCGGAGCGTGATTCGGAAGAGGGCGCACTGAACGTCCACGGCCTCACCACCGAGTTCCTCAGCGACAAGCCGAAATTCCGCGAAATTGTTGAGCAGCTGCGCGAATATATCCAGGGCGCAGAAGTCATCATCCACAATGCGCCGTTTGACCTGGGTTTCCTGAATCACGAATTCAAGCTGCTGAATTTGCCGGATTTCTCCGACCACATCGGCGGCGTGATCGACACGCTGGTGCAGGCCAAGGAGCTGCATCCCGGCAAGCGCAACTCGCTGGACGCGCTGTGCGACCGCTACGGCATCTCCAACTCGCACCGCAAACTGCACGGCGCGCTGCTGGACGCGGAGCTGCTGGCGGACGTCTATCTGGCCATGACCCGTGGCCAGAACAGCCTCGGCATGGATGTGGAAGAAGAAGTGGTCAATACCGGTGACATGCTGGAGCCGGTGGCCATGGCTGAGATCATTTTCATGCCGGCCTCGGAAGAAGAACTGGCAGCGCACGCCGACACACTGGCCGGGCTGGACAAGGCGGTCAAAGGGCAGTGCATCTGGACCGCATCGCTGAATCCGCCGGCCCCGGCCGAGGCGGCATAGATCAGCATGAGGGGCTCTTGCGCTTCCCGCAGGCAAGGTCTATAATGCTGGCACTCAACGGGAGGTTAGCTCAGGGGTAGAGCACTGCATTCACACTGCAGGGGTCGCAAGTTCGAAACTTGCACTTCCCACCAAAGAATTCCAAGTGAATCAATCACTTACCAAAAAAGCCGATCTTTAAACAGATCGGCTTTTTTGTTGGGTGTAATTTTTGGGTGCAATTTATTTCACGGTTGCTCGCCGGGAATGTAATCGTGTCCTTCCCAATGCGGGACTTCTCGATCTTAAACACCTCGCCTCGCCGCGCGCCGGTTAATAGCGCGCCACATATGGCGGCCTGGGCAACCGGCTACGATGCCAATCGACTCGGTATTGGGTTCGTTGCCATTGTGAGTGGCGAATATCATTAGGTTTTCATTTCAGACGAAGCGCTCGACGATCACTTCGGCGGCGATAACGCGAAAACGTCGGCTGCGCGCGGGAGTTGTTTGACACGCATCGAGCACGCATTGAGCTCGTAGCCAGTGCGCTGATCGACGGTGGGGCTGTGGGCGAGGTACCATCAAAACGGACGATTTCGCCTAAGCCGTCGACCATCTAGGACAGCTCAATCACGACTGGCGCTCGCAATAATTGGTGATTTGCCGTCGAAAATCGGCAAGCCGGTCTTGCCTGCCGCTTCAGCTGCCGCTTTGGGGCGCACCTGATCGTAATGCGCATCGCAGCAGAAGCCTTGCCCCATCCACAGGTGGTTCGACGGCCAGCCGCAGAAGCAGGCCTGGAACGGATCGGACTTGTTGGCGCTATACCAGCCTGCGCCTCCTTCGCCCACGGTTGGCTTTCTTCTTGTACGCTCACGGCCATCAGACTGCCCTCTACCCACGTCATCGCCACATCGGCAGCAGGCCTTTACCGGGGCCAGCTCGGTTTCGGTGTTTGCGCTCATGCTAAAATTTCCTCATGAAAATATTGAAATTGCTAGTCGGCGTATCTGTTGTAAGTTTCGTTGCGTTCTTCATCGGGTATTTTTCCGCTAAGTTCTACATCGCACCGCCTTCGACTAGTGCCGATTGCGCGGCTTGGGCTGGAGCGATGGGCACCATTGCTGCTTTCTTCAGCGCTGTTTGGCTAGCCACTGCTGCAGAGCGAAAGAACAGTAGGCAGGAGCATGCTCGCGCAGTTATTGCGGGGGCATCGATCATGCCAAGCATAGAGTTGATGTGTGATGCGCTCGAGTTGGTTGAAGTGATGCTTACAGCTGGAGTTACAGTATCTAATAGCGACTTTTCAGCGGAGTTGATGCGGATACTTTCGGTGCCTGCGGCTTGGGACCAGGACGACCTCCTTCCACTGATACCCATCCCAGAAAATGTTGCTGCTTCGTTGGCGCGGGCATCTTCAACATATTCGCAAGTGTTGGCGCAAGCCCAAGCCATCGCTCGATTCGAAAACGGTACGAATTCCGACCTGACGCTTATGTTCCAAACTTTGTTACCCGAACCACTAGGCAAGGTGCACACACGGCTTAAAAATGCGCGCACGGTGATCTTGCGCTTTGTCGACGCCGCGGAACCGCCGTTATAGTTGCGCTGCCATGAGTTTCTTCCTGTCATCGACCTTTACATCAAGATCCTGCGAAGGCCAGAGGTTGTCGGCGGCCAGCTGGACGACGTTCAAGCCAGTTTGATATGCTTGATGATGTTGGTGGTGTCGAAGTGCGCGAAGCTGCGCGAGAAGCCGCCGATGCGCGGGGACAGGAGGCTGACGGGAAGGGTAGGGAAGTAGCGCTGAGCGTCGGTAATCAGCCGCGCGCCTGGTGCAGGATAGGTTTTCTCAGAATCGACCAGGATCGCAGCGAGAGTTCGGCGGTTGACGGTGATAATCGCGGCAGAATATTGCATTCAGGAATTATGTCAGAGCGCAACATTTTTCTATAGCTTACGGGTGAGCACCATGCAAACCGTAACGCATTGACATCCTATATCCAGGAAGAGCGGAGGCGACGCCGCGCGCGTTGCTGCAGTCGTGGCGCATCGGTGTCACCCTCAACTGCAGGTCAGTCGTCAGCTACTGCACGTTGCTATGGGGCGAACTCAGCGCCTGTTTCGGAAGTTCGGGCGAGAGGCCGTTGCTCTGGGCGAGTCGATATGACGGAACGTGATCCGGCCCTTGCTTAAATCGTATGCGGACAGTTCAAGGGTGACGCGGTCTCCGGCAAGGATACGGATGAAATTTTTTTTCATGCGGCCAGCGGTGTAGGCAATTAGATTGTGGCCGTTTTCCAATTCGACGCGGAAACGACTGTCGGGCAGGATGTCTTGGACAACGCCTTGCATCTCAATGAGTTCTTCTTTTGCCATGACTTAGCCCCCTTGTACGAGGTGGATTTGTCGAGCTTGTCCACCGAAATCTGAGTTGGCGAGCTTGTACGAGACAAGCTTGTGTTCAAGCGAGCCTGCTGGCTGCGCTTCAACGAAATCACTGATGTTGGCCATGACATCATAGCCACCGGCATTCGGCCTGATCTGGCCTATGCCTTTTAACCTGCTAAACCAATGGATAGTTCCTGTATGTGTACTGATATGCTTCTCCTGGCTGTGGACGAATGAGCCCAACTCTAAAGTAGAGCCATAGGTCGAGAATCGGACAGGAATGGGCTAAGCCTAAACAGGAAGGAAACAGGACGGTGACAAAGTACCGAGGTTGGACGTCCAGTGTACAGCAAAAGGTTGTATTAACCTAATAACGCATATATGAGGACCTTCATCGCTGGAGCACAAACCGAACCGCCCTTGTGGTGGTCTTTCTATTTGAGCGTCTAGTTGCGGCTTCAAAGAGCGCCTATTGCTGGTCACCGCCATGGATTGGATCTGACTGACGCCGCCGGCTAGTAGAAGATAGGACGCGTAGCGCGATTGGCGTCGGGATACCGTGCTCGACTAAGTAGTTCCACGCTGCAACCGAGCCATGTAAATCATCAACCACTAGCCCATGCTCTATCGTCTGCGACATGTCGAAATCAGTACGCATTTTCATGGCGTTCCTCTTGGCTCGTTGGAATTGCTCGGTTCAAGTTGGCACAACGATATTAATGTGGCTAGCGAATTCTAAGCTGTGAAAAATTTATCGAACCTGCGTTAATCCCGAAGCCACCGCAGAGGATGAGACCTCAGGGCGGCAATGGCACTTCACTGTGCTGGCGGCGGGCTGCGGAATCTGTTCAGCCGATCATGCGCCAGTTGCGCCGCATTTTGAATGGTAAGTTCACGCGCTGCGTGGAACTTCGCAAGCAGCTCACGGAATAGATTGGTTTTGTCCAGATTGGCCCGCAGATCGGATTCTTCGAAATCCAATACGAACATTGTCTCCATAGCGGTCAGGCCTGTGAAGACAGTTTTACCGTTTTCGTCGATCACCAGCACGCCGGCGCCGAATAGTGCGGCGCGCGTATCTTCTTCAAACTGAACCATAGGCCCTCCAATTTTTGTTAGCGCAATCTTATTGATTTTAGATCGCAAGGTAGCGAATGCAAGCTCGACTGGACTACAGCAAACTGCTCAGTTGTTTTTATGTGCGCGCAGTTTAGTCGGAAAGAGCGCTGCCCACCGAAGCCGCAGGCCGTCGGTTCGACTCCTGGCGCGCACCAGTTCTCCCGTTCATCCCTGATGGGCCTTTGCCGCCTCCAGGAGGCTTTTTTATTCGAGGTGACCATGCGCGACATCATGACGCCGCACCAAATCTACCCCGCGCTGCAGGTGCTGCTCGGGCTGCCTGATCACTGCATCTCGTTCGAGCTGCGCGTGGCGGCGGGCCAGGCCGGCGTTGCCATCACCTGCGAGCATTACGTCGCGCTTGACGCTCCGGGCCTCAAGCGGTTGGAGTCGGCTTTCAGCGAGTACGAGTTGGTGCACAAGCCAGCGCGAGTGACTGAAGAGTGGATGATACCGTGGGGTGTTGACCGCCCCCGCGCCGGTGCAGTGCGTGCCGAACTCCCGAGCACGGCCCCCTGGCCATACAAATGAAGTGCGCCGCCAGCGGCTAAATCCGCGTGAATTGCGTTGGTAGTAAAATGCAATTTTTACTGCGGAGTAATGAATGTTACGTATTGCAACGTGCGCACTCGTCGCTTTGGTTGTTTCTGCATGTGCGACGTCCCCAGTGCCAGTTAGCCAGGCTTCGCCCATTCCTAGTTCAAGGCTATTTGCTTTTCAAGAGAAGAATGAAAAGCGGACCGTTTCTATTTCGGTGACGCGGGACTCTGGCATGTTAGGGGTTGTCTGCCCAATTGCCTTGACTATCAATAAAGTCAGTGCGGCCAGGCTCAATGCAGGCGAAACTGGGAAGTTTTATCTTGAACCAGGGGAGGCTGTTTTAACCGTCGAGAAAACGGATAGCTGCGCACTGCCCGGCGAGCACGGGGCGACGCTAACGGTCAATCTCCGTAAAGATGACCGGAAGAATTTCAGAATCTGGCGAAAGCCAGGCCAACTCATCGGAATCGAGACGTCCGATATGTGAAGTACATTAGCGACCAGCTTCCCACCAATAGCTGATCGAAACAGCGAGGCCGCCCGGGCAAGCTGGCGGTTTTTTTTATTGCCGCGCGCGGAGCAGCAAGCGATCCGCCGGCGGTCTCGGGCATCAAGCCACTGCGTGCATGGGGCGCCACACCTGAAATATACAGGCTCAAAATTGACCTGGCACGGGCTGCGAGATGAGTTCAAGTTCTGAGAGTCCGCAGCGGGCGAGTAGTGGACTCTCTACAGGTCAAAAGGTTGGCGCACGCCAGAGGTGAATGAAATTGCCATCAGCTTTGGCTTCACTCTCTCCATGCTGTTCACTCACCGCGCTCTGGCGCCTTAACTCTGGTTCTGCCAGTACCCTCAGGATGACCTGCTGAGGGACGGCATAGTATTTCATATAGGCCCAGGCGGTAGCAGCACCTTTAGTGGGATCAAGGGCAATACCACGGTTGACCATGCATGCCATTTTTGCATCGGTTCTGGTGTACATGATAATCAGCTAAAAATCTGCTTGAGGCCGATCTTGATGTCTTCGGTTGCCAAGGCAACTCCCCAGTCGCAAGCCGCGTCATGGGTTTGGCGTCCGTCGGTCTCGGGCGTACTCCAATGGGAGATTACTTCGTTCCCCTTTTTAATTTGGTAATCGGGGTACCAAAGTGCTCCACGCAAACTGGCAGCTACTTCGATATCGAACCCATCGTACGATGAGGCGCGCACTCCTACTCTGCTGTCCATATGGACTCCTTTGGAATTGGTGAGACTCGCTGCACTACTGCGGCCAGTCTCATAGGCCAGTAGTGGTTTTTGAACTAATTCTTAAAGCGCTCGACTGTCTTAAAAGCTGCAATCGTTTTGGAGCGCGCTGTGTTTACGCGTGTGAAAAGGTCGGGCGCAAGAAGTGAGTACTTTTCGATTTTGGCGCATTGAGCTAACTCGTGGGCCATCTCGTGTTCTTCGGCCGCCGCAATTGCGTAGGCGCGAAAGGCGTCGATTCCTTCTTGGCTATAGGTATGCATATTTGCCTCATGGTTTTGCACATCGCTTGGCATAAACCAAAGTGGCTACCGCATCAGAATCGGTGTACCTACAGCATATGGAGGCGATTAATATGTTTGCAAGAGATGTTACATTACTTGATTTAAGTCAGGCAACATTGGCTTCACTCGCGCGCTGCATTTGCGCGTCACGGCTAGCATGACCGCACCGATCCCGAATGAAACACGCAGGCACGGCACGCTGGAATCTCGCCGCGTTAAGGGGCGCGTGCGACGTTGATGCTTGTGATCGATATCGCCACCGGATCGCTGGCCGGGAAGCTGTCGGCAAGTGCCTCATCCAACAGGGCTTCGGTTTGTGTTCCTAAGGCTCCTGCCCGGGACAGGCAGACAGTGGCATGCGCTGCGGCGTGTTTTTGGCGGAGATGAGAATAGATGTTTTGGTGTGCCGCAGTTTGCCTATCATTGAATGTTTTTTGATAAAGAAGAACGAATTTCGATTCGCGAGACGTCAGCCCCACAAGGCTTTCGTGTCCATTGGCATCATGCCAAAGTGAACCATCAGTACTAAGTTGAGCACGTTCCGCAATATTGAGGTTGAGCATGGCATCTCCGATCGACTGTGAAGCCGAACCTGCCGGCCCCATATTAGGTAAGCCTCCAATCCTATGCGCATACAAGTGGACGTGGCGCGCAGTTAGAAGGTGGCGAACGGCGCTTGCTTCAGTTCCTAAGGTGTTGGTCCGGGGTGCAAATCCTCGTCGGGGCACCAGTTCTCCCGTTCATCGTTGAAGGGCTTCGACGGCATCGAAGCCGGCGAAGCCGCGCGCAAGGCGCTGGAAACCGTGAAGAGCCTGTCCGCCGGCGATCTGAAAACTGCTGCCCGGTCTGGCGTTGATGATCGAGTACGAAGAGGTCCTCGCGGCCGTTTTTTTCAATTGCTCGCTGCCGCAGGTGGAGCCTCATCTTTTGAATTTACCGTTCAGGCGCGTTAATCAGCGGTTCGTCGCATAGATCACCAAGCGTATGTATTTCTCGCTATAGTGCGGCTTGCTCCATCTTATTGAAAGATTAACTGCATGAGAGTCACACCCATTCCATTGGCGGAATCCAAAGGGAACGCAATAGAGCGGAAATTAGTATTGGCCGTCGCGCTTGCGGTGGCGGGCAGCGGGACGGCCCTGGCCCAGCAGGCCCCCGCCAAGGCGGCGGACAAGGATGCGGACAGTCCGGTCCAGAAAGTGGAAATCAAGGCGCAAGCCGAGGAATACGATCCGCGCCGTGACGACACGGCCAGCAAGACCGTCATCACCAACGCCGAGATCATGAAGTACGGCGATACCAATGTGTTTGATGTGCTCAAGCGCGCGCCAGGAGTAACCGTGATCGGCAATTCAATCCGCATGCGCGGCCTGGGCAACTACACGCAGGTGCTGGTCAACGGTGAGCGCCCGCCGCCAGGGTTCTCGCTGGACACGCTGCCGCCGGAACAGATCGAACGCATCGAGGTGGTCCGCGCGGCATCCGCCGAATTCTCGATGCAGGCCATCGCCGGCACCGTCAACATCGTCCTGAAGCGGGTGGTGGCGAAGACGCAGCGCGATCTGCGCGCGAACCTGTCGCATGCCGACGACCAGCGCGATGCCATTCTGCTTGGCACGCTCGCCGACCGCAGCGGCAATCTGTCGTGGTTTGTCAACGGCCTGGCTGGCCGCACGCTGCGCGATGCGCCGAGTGGCGGCAGCGATGATTTCACCAATCCGCAGGGGGCGCTGACCCAGCAGCGCGACTGGTGGCGCCGGAATCGTTCAAATAATGCCTTCCTCGGCCTGCAGCCGCGCTTGAACTGGAAACTGCCGGATGGCGACCAGCTCAACGCGAACGCCTTCCTGCAAATGGGGCGCTCAAACGGCGACGGCGCAACCCATTACCACGAAACCACCGGCCGCTTCGGCAATCCCGATTATGTCGACTTTACCAATCAGAACGTGTCGCGTACCCGCTTCTTCGGCGGTGAGCTGAACTGGATTGCCAAGCTGGGCGGCGGCAAGCTGGACGCCAAGCTGAATATCACGCAGGGCAAGGTCAGCAACGACAGCACCTCGCTATCGGCCACCACCGATAACTTGATCGTGCTGGACCGCGATTCGACCAGCCGCAGCGATTACGATACCATCGGCAGCACCGGCAAGTACACGCGCACCCTGTTCGAGGGGCACGCGCTGGCCGCCGGCTGGGAGATCAACCAGCAAAGCACCGAGGATGAGGTGCTGCGCGTGGAAGGCATAGTCGGGGCCACGCCGCGCATTATCCCGGAGCGCTTCAAGCCGCGGGTGCTGCGTTATGCCGCGTTTGGCCAGGATGAATGGAACCTCACGAAAGACTGGTCGGTCTATCTGGGCGCGCGCTGGGAAGCGATACGGACCGACAGCGAAGGCACCGGCCTGGTGGAGACGCAGTCGAAAAGCCATGTGCTGGGGCCGGTCGCGCAGACGCTCTACAAGTTTCCGGACAAGAGCGGCCGCCAGCTGCGGCTGGCGCTGACCCGCACCTACAAGGCGCCCAGCACGCAGCAGTTGACGGCGCGCCGCTATGAGGCGGCGGAGAACACCCGTTTCAATCCCGACTCCAGCGGAAATCCCAATCTGCGGCCGGAGCTGGCGAACGGGATAGACCTCACCTACGAGCATTTCTTTTCGCCCAGCGCGGTGTTTTCGGTGGGAACCTCGCAGCGCCGCATCCGCGACTACATCCGTACGCGCTTGACGCAGGACGATCGAGGCCTGTGGTTGAACCAGCCGCTGAACGATGGCAAGGCCACCGTGCGCACGCTGGACGTCGAGCTGAAGTTTCCACTAAAGGTATTGCTGAAGGACGGTCCTAATGTGGATTTGCGCGCCAGCGTTAATAAGAACTGGTCGCGGGTCGAGACGGTACCTGGCCCGGACAACCGGCTGGACCAGCAGGTGCCGCTGTCAGCCAACCTCGGCGCCGACTACCGCGCCGACAAGCAGACCTTCGGCGCCAGCTTCGTCTACCGTCAGGGCAGTCCGGTGCGGACTTCCGCTGAACAGACGGTTCGCCTGTTCCAGCGGCGCGACCTGGATGTGTACTGGCTGTACAAGTTCAATCCCGGCCAACAGCTGCGGCTGTCCGCCAACAACCTGCTGGGCGAGAACAACTACGGCTACTCGCGCTACGAGGACGTGAACGGTGTCAGCCGCCAGGCCAGCCTTACGCCGGGCTCGGTGAAACTGGGGGCAAATCTTGAACTGAAGTTCTAACGGCTCCGCCGTGGATGATTATCGGATATTTCCTGAGCGCATTCTACTTTTCATGTGCGCAACAAAGTCGGGCATTGCACGATGAAAGTTCAGGACTAATCTGATACAATTTTGCGTACCGTGGAATACGGTAGCAATGGCTTCACACTGCAGGGACGCAAGTTCAATACTTGCAACGCCCACCAGAATTCAGAAAAAAGCCGATCTAGCGATAGATCGGCTTTTTTTCTGGGTTGGATTTCTATTCAAGTATCAGAACAAGGAAAATAATGAGTCTGCCACAATATATTACGATCAACGGAACGGCGTACGCCTCGGAAAACCTGAATGATGCCGCGAAAACGCAGGCGATGAACGTGCAGGCGGTCGATGCTGAACTGGCGCGTCTGCAACAGCAGATCGCTATCGCCCAGACTGCGCGCAATGCCTATGTGTCGGCGCTGATCGAATCCGTGAAAGGCAAAGGCCAGGAAGCTGCCGCGGAAAAACCCAAGAAACCACGCGCACCGCGCAAGCCTAAAGCGCCAGCCGCTTAATTCCCTGATACGCCGCCGGCTCGCTGGCCGGTGGCGGTTTCATTTTGTAATGCCGCGATGCGCGCCGCCTGCTCGAACACGCTACGCGCCGTCAAATTAAAGCCTGAAATCGGCACTTCGGCCGCGCGCAATGCGCCAGCCAGCCATGAATTGCAGTTGTTGAACAGGCTGTAATTGCCGGTCGCCTGGTAGAAACGCTCGGGACTGTTGCTCTGCTTGCCCAGGTAGATGGGCTTGCCATCGGGATTGGCCGCGATGCTGCGGTCGATATATTCCACCAGTTGTTGATAGCCGCGCTCGGTGACCGCCAGCGCAACGGTGTCGCTCGCCTGCGCGCCCAGGGGCGGATTGGTTTCCCGGCCGCCGACCTGCAGCGCCGGGTAGTCGGACGCCACCAGCGCCTTGACCGCTTTCGACCACGGCGGATGCTCGGTCACAAAATATTCGCCATCGCCCCAGCCCACCATCATGTAGCGCTGGTCGTGAAAATCCGCCGCCAGCTTCGGGCTGCGCGCCAGCATGGACTTGCCGTCAAACAGCAGGGCGGTGTGCCAGCCAAATTGCACCACGTAGACGGTGTGCGGCGTCGGCCCTTTGCTCAGGTCGGCGCGGCTGGGTACACTGGCGCAGCCAGCTTGCAACAGGACGGCAATCAGAAGAAACAGTGATTTCATTAAAGAGGAGGGCAGGCGCGCTAAGGGGTGCAATTCTACAATACCGCGCCTGCGCTCCCTCAGCCTCTTAGAAATCGAAGATATCGCTGAGGAAGCTCTCCCGCTTTTTCTTGTGCTGCGGATAGTGGCCATGGCCCGCCTGCTGCTGATAGCGCGGATCAGGCGCACGCTGCTGTTGCGGCGGCGGGGCCACATTGCCGACCGAGCGTTCGACGATCTTGTCGAGTTCGCCCCGGTCCAGCCACACGCCGCGGCAGCTCGGGCAGTAGTCGATTTCGATACCCTGGCGCTCACTCATCACCAGGCTGACGTTCTTACATACTGGGCAATCCATTTATTTCTCCTTACGGGTCGAATACAGGCTGGCGATGACGCTGCCAGCGATCAGGGTGGCCACCACGGTCAGCGAGATATGCACCGGAATGTGCAGCCATGGCAACAGCAGCATCTTCGCGCCGATGAAGCACAGCACCAGTGCCAGGCCGTACTTGAGCAGGTGGAAGCGGTCGGCAACATCAGCCAGCAGGAAGTACAGCGCACGCAGGCCAAGAATCGCAAACAGGTTCGACGTGAAGACAATGAACGGATCATTGGTGATCGCGAAGATCGCCGGGATCGAATCCACTGCAAACACCACGTCGGTGGCCTCGATCAGGATCAGCACCAGCAGCAGCGGCGTGACGTAACGCTTGCCATCCTTCCAGACGATGAATTTCTCGCCATGGTCGCCTTCGGCCACCGGCAGCGTGCGGCGCGCCAGCTTCAGCACCGGGTTGTTCTTCACGTCCGGCTCCTCGTCCACGGCCTTCAGCATGCGCACACCGGTGTACAGCAGGAACGCGCCGAACAGGTACAGCACCCAGCTGAACTCGCTCACCACCCAGGCGCCGGCCCAGATCATGATGGCGCGCATCACGATCGCGCCCAGCACGCCGTAGATCAGCACCCGGCGCTGGTACTCGGGCTTCACCTGGAAGGCCGAGAAAATTAGCAGGAAGATGAAGACGTTATCGACCGACAGGGCTTTCTCGATCAGGTAGCCGGACAGGAATTCCAGCGATTTCTGTTCGGCGATTTCGGGCCCGAGCGTGCCTTTGAGGTGCCACCACAGGCCCAGGTTGAACAGCAGCGCCAATGAGAACCAGCCCAGCGACCACAGGCCTGCCTCCTTGATCGATACCTTGTGCGCCTTGTTGCCGCCGAAAACCCATAGGTCCAGGGCTAGCATCACCAGCACAAAGGCGATAAAGCCAGCCCACATCGGGCCGCTTGCCATGCTTTCTATTCCGTTCATATTGCTCTCCGGGCTTATTGAATAATGGGGCTATGATAGATAGCTGGAATTCATCGCACAATTCGAATATATTTGCATAAATCATCCAAAAAATCGATGCATCTGCTTTCCATGTCCAATCTCAACTACAAACATCTGCGGTACTTCTGGATGGTGGCGCGCAGCGGCAGCATCGCCAAGGCCGCTGAACAGCTCCATCTGACGCCACAATCGATCTCCGGTCAACTGACGGAATTTGCCGAGACGCTGGGGGTGGAATTATTCCGCCGCGTTGGCCGCCGGCTGGAGCTGACCGACACCGGCAACCGCATCCTGCGCCACGCCGAGGATATTTTCAGTGCCGGCGACGCGCTGCTGGACGTGGTGCGCGACCAGGCCGCAACCCAGGTCAGCGTGTTTCGCGTTGGCGTGTCGGATTCGGTGTCGAAGGCGGTCGCCTGCGAGCTGGTGGCGCCGGCGTTGACGCTGGATGATCCGACCCGGCTGGTGTGCCGCGAAGGCCGGCTGGCGGCGCTGCTGGCGGACATGGCGGTGCACCGTCTCGACCTGATCATCACCGATCGGGCCATGCCCAGCCACCTGAGCGTGCGCGCCTACAGCCACTTGCTGGGCGAGAGCGAGCTGGGCGTGTTTGCCACTGCCGCGCTGGCGGATACGCTGAGCGGCCCGTTTCCTGAGTGCCTGAACCACGCGCCGCTGTTGCTGCCGGGAGAAGACGTGGCCGTACACGCCAAGCTGATGCAATGGCTGCACACCCATGTGCCACGCCTGCGGGTGGTCGGCGAATTCGATGACAGCGCCATGATCAAGGCCTTCGGCCAATCGGGCGCCGGGCTGTTCTTCGCGCCGGCGGCCATCGCGGACACCATTTGCGCCCAGTACGGCGTGATCATGCTGAGCACCATACCGTCGCTGCGCGAGCAGGTGTATGCGATTACCACCGAGCGGCGCATCAGCCATCCGGCCACGCAGGCGATCCGCCAGGCGGCGCGCGAGGCCTTGCCGTCTTAAGTCTTTTTAAGACTTATCTATGTTATTGTCCGGCCTGTTACCAGAGAGAGATAGCCCATGAAAATACAAAATACCCTCCCTGTGTGGACCATTGCCGCACCTGTTTTAGGCTGGCTGGCGCTGATCGCCAAGTCGCTGCTGGGCGGCGAGGGCGCGCCTGGCGTGCTGATGTTGACCGTGCTGGCGGTGTGCCTGTTTGCTGGTGTGCTGGCGGCGGTGTTCCATGCCGAACTGGTAGCGCACAAGATAGGCGAGCCGTTCGGCACG
Source organism: Duganella sp. sic0402 (assembly GCF_019219065.1). GTDB lineage: Bacteria > Pseudomonadota > Gammaproteobacteria > Burkholderiales > Burkholderiaceae_D > Rugamonas. The sequence goes on from NZ_JAHUWK010000001.1 coordinate 448,129, forward strand.
CTGGTGCTGGCGGTGGCGGTGACCTCGATTGAAGTGGCGCTGATTGTCTCGCTGATGGTGGCCGGCGGCGCCGAGACCACCGGTCTGGCACGTGATACCGTGTACGCCGCCGTTATGCTGATACTGAACGGCATGGTCGGCATCTGCCTGCTGGTCGGTGGGCGCAAGCACGGCGAACAGAGTTTCACTGCAACCGGTGTCTCGGCCGCACTGGCCACATTAGCGGCAATTTCGGTGTTGACCATGGTGCTGCCGAACTACACCACCACCACGCCTGGTCCTTCCTACAATACCAGCCAGCTGATCTTTATCGCGGTGATTTCGCTGGTGCTGTACGGTACGTTCGTGCTGGTGCAGACCGTGCGTCACCGTGACTACTTCCTGCCGCAGCAACCAGTCGCGCATGAAGACGACCACGCCCCGGCGCCGCCAGCGCGCATGGCCTGGATCAGCGGCGCGCTGCTGCTGGCTTGCCTGGGCTGCGTGGTGCTGCTGGCCAAGTCGCTGTCGCCATCGCTGGAAGCGGCGGTGGTCAGCTGGGGAGCGCCGAAAGCGCTGGTCGGCATCATCATCGCCGCCGTGGTGCTGCTGCCGGAAGGGATCGCCGCATACCAGGCGGCCCGCGCCAATCGCCTGCAAACCAGTCTGAATCTGGCATTGGGCTCGGCCTTGGCCAGCATCGGCCTGACGATTCCGTGCGTAGCCATCGTCGCACTGCTGAATGGCTGGACGCTGACACTGGGCATCGACATCAAATCGACCGTGCTGCTGGTGCTGTCGCTGATTGTCGCCTCCTTGTCACTGACCGGTGGCCGCACCACCATCATGCAGGGCACCGTCCTGCTGACGATATGCGCGGTCTATCTGTTCGTGACTGTGGTCCCCTGAGCGGCGGCTGGGCGCTGATGGGACCGATCTCAATTGGGCGTGGTCCAGATGAAGCGCACGCCATCGCTGCCGTCGGGGATGGGGCCGGGGCTGTCGGCGATCAGTGCGCCGGTTTGGGGATGGATGCGCAGGTAGAAGTTGGTTAGCAGTGACATCAGAATCAACTCCCCGGTCGGCGTTTCCATCCACTGGAAGCTGTGCGCGACGCCGGGGCGCGTGGCTTGCAGCGTGGCGCCGCCATCCAGGCCGACGCTCAGGTAGTTATCGCCGGAGCGCAGTGCGACCCGGCCCAGGCCCATGTCCTGTACGGTGACATTCAGCGGCTGCGCCGGCGCGCGGCCGACTGCGGCTTTCAGCTGGATCTGCTTGTCGTAAGGGATGGCGCGCATCAGGCCGCGCGGATAAGGCTGGTGGATGTCGATGCTGTCGAAGTCCGCCATGCCGCCTTGCTGCTTGCCGGTGTTGTAGGCGAACAGGCCGTAGCGCACGCCCTGGAAGGTGGTCAGCTGGAAGATCATGGTGAACTCGTCGCCGATAGGCTGGAAGTTCTGGCCGTCGATGGAATAGCTGAAGCGTGCTTTCTCGTTCAGGAAGTCGCACTCGGCGCGCAGCCAGACACGCTTGGCGCCGATGGCGATCTGTGTGCTGCGGTTACGCGCCTGGTCGAACAGGACCAGTGACAGCTTGCTGTCCTTGCGCGCCACACCCAGCGTCGCATAGGGCAGGTTCAATAGCGCCAGGCCGGCCACGTCGTTGTCCAGCAGGCCGCTGGCGTCCAGCACCACCGTGGGCGACGAGACTGGACCGATGGCGCGCTGAGTCAAGGTATTGCGCGCATCCCAGAAGCTTTCCGCGTGCAGCGTATGCAGACGCAGGAAACCAGGCCGCTCGCTCAGCGACCATTTATCCTCCACCGGGACGTGATTCCACTGCCATAGCGGTTTCAGCGCAGGCTCGGAAAAATCGTCGCTGCGTACGAAAGGCACGCGGATCTGCTGCGCCTCCTTGGTGCGCGGCTTGACCCAGGTGCGCGGATTGCGTCCCAGGTTGCCCGGCAGTCCAAAATACGGCCAGCCATCCTGCCAGGTGACCGGCGCAAGGCTCAGCAGGCGGCCCACCGAGTTATAGTCCATCATCGAAAAGCCCCACCATTCACCGGCCTCGGTCAGCACGATGCCGCCCTGGTGCATGGCGGTCGCATCGCGCGAGGCCGGATTCGGCGGGACCACCTCGAACGGATATTGTTTGTTCTTCAGCCGGTAACCGCGGACCAGGCCAAAGCCCTCATCTTTGCTGATCGCCGGATTCACTTCATACGGGCCGAAGACGTGGTTGGCGCGTGCCGCCGGCATGCGGAAACCGCCCGCATAATTGGCGCTGAGGATGTAGTACTTGCCGCCTATCTTGTAGAAGTGCGCGCCTTCGCCCATGCCGTCAGTCTTGGAAAACAGCACCTGCTCGGTGCTGGGCACGATGTCCAGCAGGTCGTCGGTGAGCTGGGCGATGTGCATATCCTGGTGTCCCCACACCGCATACGCCTTGCCGTCATCGTCGAACAGCACCGACAGGTCGTGCAGGCTGCGCTTCATCTCCCAGTGCGTCCACGGGCCGCGCGGATTGATGGCCGAGTAAATCTGCGTGCTGCGCCCATTCACATTGGTGAAGATGTAGAACACGCCGTTGCGGTAGCGCAGGCTGGGCGCCCAGATGCCCTGGCCATAGATATTCTTGCCATCCTCCAGCCGGTAGGCCGGACCGAAGTCGAGCCGCTCGGCGGCATAGCTGAGGAATTCCCAGTTGACCAGGTCCCTGGAGCGCAGCACCGGCAGGCCGGGCATGGCGTGCATGGTGGTGCCGGTCAGGTAAAACCATTCGCCGACGCGTATCAGGTCGGGGTCGGAGAACTCATCGTAGAACAGGGGATTGGTGAAGGTGCCGTTGTTGTTGTCCGGCGTCCAGGTGCGGTGCGTAAGCGCTGAGCCGGTGCGCGGCTCTGGCTGTGCGCTGGCGGTATGCGTCAGCGCGGCAAGCATGATGGCGGCAAACACGGCTTTTTTCATCGTTTCCCCTGTTTGTTATTTGTCGCGCAATTGTACCTGCGCGCGGCAGTTGTGGTGCAGATGTCAATTAGATAGAATGATTACGCTACCAACATCCTGAAAGAAACGATGCCCGCAACTCCCGTCACCCTGATCGATGTCGCCAAGGCGGCGGGCGTCTCGCCGATTACCGTGTCGCGGGCACTCAACGAACCGAATCTGGTGAAGCCGGCCACGCTGGCCAAGGTGCAGGAAGCGGTCAAGCGCACCGGCTATGTCAAGAACATGCTGGCCGGCGGCCTGGCTTCCAGCCGCAGTAAGCTGGTGGCGCTGGTGCTGCCGACGATTTCCACCCAGACCTTTGCCGACATGGTGCAGGGCGCCACCGACCGCCTGACGGCGGCCGGCTATCAGCTGCTGCTGGGTATCGTCGGCTATGAAACCTGGCGCGAAGAGATACTGGTCGAAACCATCCTGAGCCGTCGTCCGGACGGCGTGATCCTGACCGGCGCGCTGCACACCGACAGCACCCGGCAAAGGCTGATGCAGATCGGTACCCCGGTGGTGGAAGCCTGGGATCTGACCCAGCATCCGATCGATATGGCGATCGGCTTTTCGCACGAAGAAGTGGGCCATGCCTGCGCCCAGCATTTGCTGAAACAGGGCTACCGCCGCTTTGGCATGCTGACCGCGAACGATCCGCGCGCCGGGCAGCGCACCCAGGGTTTCCAGGTGGCGCTGGCCAGGCAGGGCGTCAACGTCATCGCCTCGCATGTGGTGCAGGCGCCGGGCGCCTTGCCATTGGGGCGCAAGGGCGCGGTGCAGCTGCTGGATACGCATCCGGAACTGGATGCGATTTTCTGTAGCTCGGACACGCTGGCGCACGGTGTGCTGATCGAAGCGCAAAGCCGCGGCCTGCGCGTGCCTGAAGACCTGGCCATCATGGGCTTCGGCGACCTGAATTTTTCCGCCTACACCAATCCGCCGCTGTCCACCGTCAAGGTGGATGGCGCCAAGATCGGCGCGCTGTCAGCACAGGCTTTGCTGGACCGTTTGTCCGGCGCCAGCGCAGCAGCCGCGCAACGCGTGGTCAATACCGGCTTTGAATTGATCCAGCGCGGCAGCACTTAAAGTTCTTCCACGCGACTGCGCAAGTCTGCGGCGTGTGCACGCACTGCCGCCAGCGCATCCTTATCCATCCGTTGCAGCTGCTGGTAGACCATGCCGAGCCGCTGATTGCTGGCCAGCTGGTGCCGGTTGCGGTCGAAAAAATCCCAGTACAGGGCATTGAACGGGCAGGCGCGTTCTCCCAGCCGCGCCTTCTTGTCGTAGTGGCAGCCCTTGCAGTAATCGCTCATCCGGTCGATGTAGGCCGCGCTGGAGACGTAGGGCTTGGTCGCCAGCAAGCCGCCGTCGGCAAACTGGCTCATGCCCAGGGTGTTCGGCAGCTCGACCCACTCGAAGGCGTCGATATAAATCCCCAGATACCACTGGTGCAGCGCTTGCGGCGACAAGCCCGCCAGCAAGGCGAAATTCCCGATCACCATCAGCCGGTTGATGTGGTGGCTGTGCGCGTGCTGCAAGGACTGTCCGATCGCGGTCGCCAGGCAGCGCATGCGTGTATTCCCATCCCAGAACCACCATGGCAATGGTGTCTGATGGCCGAATGCGTTCAACTGTTCATAGCCGGGCATACGCTGCCAGTAAATCCCGCGCACGTACTCGCGCCAGCCCAGGATCTGGCGGATATAACCTTCGGCCGATTCGAGCGGCGCCGCACCGCTGCGCCAGGCGGCTTCCACACGTTCGACCACGGTGCGCGGTGACAGCAGCTTGACGTTCATCGCAAATGACAGCAGCGAGTGGAACAGGCGCCAGGCCTTGATGCTCATCGCATCCTGGTAGCGGCCGAAGTGGGGCAGGGCGGTGGCGATGAACTGCTCCAGCTGCTGCAACGCTTCCTCATGGTTCAGCGGCCAGCCGAAATTGGCCGCGTTCGGTTCGCCGAAACTCTTGGCGCCGGACGCCTGGATGGTTTGCCAGAGGACGCTGTGGTCGTGCATGACGCGCAGGTCGGCAGGCTCCCAGGGAATGCCGTGCCAGGCCTCGCGGTTGTCGTGGTCGTAGTTCCACTGGCCGCCGGCCGGTTTCCCGGCGCCTGACATCAGCACCCCGTGCGTGCTGCGCATGCGGCGATAGAAATGCTCCATCAGCCATTGCTCGCGGCCGGCGAAAAGCTGGGCCGCCTCGTCGCGCGTGGTGTAAAAGTGTTCGGTGTCGTCCATCCGGGCGGGGATCGGCAGGCCTGCGGCATAGCCGGACAGCTGCTGGTCCAGCCGCCACTCGTCCGGCGCTTGCCAGGCAAATTCGGTGGCCTGGTAGTGCGCCAGCAGGTAGTCGAGGTTGGCCGGCAGGGACTGTCGGTTGGCCGCATCGTCAATGGTGAGGTAGTGGACCTGGTGGCCGGCCTCGTGCAGACGCCACGCAAAATCGCGCATGGCGGCGAAGATGGCGATGATTTTTTGTGCATGGTGCAGCACATAATCGGTTTCCTGCCGGATTTCCATCATGACGAATACTTCGTCGCTGCTGGTGCGCTTGAACCAGCTGTGCTGATGATTCAGCTGGTCGCCAAGGATCAGTTTGAGTCTCATTTCTTTGCAATGTCCGAAGATGGACGATGCTAGCACGAACCGTGTCGGGCTTCGGCAATCTTGACGGATTCGTCATCAGACAACTATAATACGAATCATTATCACTTCGATTCAGCGTTTTACCTCCTTATGAAGCACATCCTGATGAACTATCGGCTCCGCGTCGCATCACGCGCGCTGGCCGCGATCGGCGGTGGTTACGCTGTTTCCGCGCTGGCAGTCGCCGCGCTGGCCATTGCCCTGCCGGGTCGTGAGGTTGACCGGGTGGTTACCGCCACGCTGACCGGGCTGGTGGTCTATCCCTGCGCGGTCATGTGGTGCTTCGCCACCAGCACCGCCTGGCGAGCCTGGCTCGGCCTGGCGGTCATCGGCCTGTTGTTGTGGGCCGTAGTATTCTTCGGAGGCCGCGCATGAAAGAAGGTTTCCGCCAATCGATGGCCTGGCTGCACACCTGGTCCGGCCTGCTGGTCGGCTGGGTGCTGTTCATGGTGTTCGCCTGCGGCACCGCTAGCTACTTCCGTGACGAGATCACGCTGTGGATGAAGCCGGAGCTGCATCACGCCTCGCACGCCGTGGTGGAGCAGGGCGTGGCCGTGGCCCAGATTCAGAATTTGCTTGAGCAGCGCGCCGCGCGCAGCCCGCGCTGGTTCATCACGCTGCCGTCCGAACGCGAACCAGCGGTCAGCGCCAGCTGGGCGCCGCCGCCGTCCAAGCAGGAAGGCAAGCCGCGTGGCCGCCGCCGCTTCGAAAACGCCAGCATCGATCCGGTCACCGGCCAGGAATTGAGTGCGGCCCGCGCCACCCGTGGCGGCGACTTCTTCTACCGCATGCACTTCGACATGCACTACATGCCGGTGCTGTGGGCGCGCTGGATCGTCGGCGCCTGCGCCATGTTTATGCTGGTGGCGATCATCTCGGGCATCGTTACGCACAAGCGCATCTTCAAGGATTTCTTCACCTTCCGGCCGAACAAAGGACAGCGCTCCTGGCTGGACGCGCACAACGCCACCGCCGTGCTGGCGCTGCCGTATCACCTGATGATCACCTACACCGGCCTGGTGACGCTGATGTTCATGTACCTGCCGCAAGGCCTGAACGCAGTGTACAAAGAGTCCAACGCGTTCTTCGCCGACCTGAACGGCGGTCCGCGCGCCGAGGTCAAAGCGTCCGGCATCCGCGCGCCATTGACGCCGCTGGCGCCGCTGGTGGCGCAAGCCAGCCAGCAGTGGAACGGCGCCCAGGTTGGCCGCATCACCGTCAGCCAGGCGGGCGACAGCGCCGCCACGGTCACCGTGACGCAGCGCCAGGACGGCGCCGGCATCAATACCAGTCTGCCATCGATGACCTTTGACGGCGTCACCGGCAAGCTGCTGAGCGAAGCGAACAAGAACAGCGCAGCCGTCGAGACGCGCGGCGTGATGGTCGGCCTGCACATCGGCCGCTTCGCCAGCCCGCTGCTGCGCGGCCTGTTCTTCCTGTCCGGGCTGGCCGGCTGCGCGATGGTGGCGACCGGCGTGCTGCTGTGGGCGGTCAAGGAACGCCCCAAGCATCTGAAAGCCAGCGCCCATGGTCGCATCGGTTTCGGCCTGCGCCTGGTGGATGGCTTGAATCTGGGTGGCATTGCCGGCCTGTTGATCGCGATGAGCGTGTTCTTCTGGGCCAACCGCTTCGTGCCGGTAGGCTTGCAAGGGCGGCCGGACCTGGAGATTCAATGCTTCTTCACTGCCTGGGGTATCGCCGCCGTGCTGGCATTGGCTTTCCCTGCGCGCTGGATGTGGCGCATACAATTGGCGGTAGCCGGCCTGCTGTTTGCGCTGCTGCCTTTGCTGAATCCATTGACCGGTGGTGCTGGCCTGTTCAGCAGCATGGCGCAGCGCTTGTGGCCAGTGGCCGGCTTTGATCTGGTGGCGTTGGCGCTGGGCCTGACGCTGCTGTGGGCCAGCAAGCGGCTGGGCAAAGTCAAGGCAGGCGCCAAGGCGCCAGTAAAAGTAAAAGCTGATAAAGAGGTAGCGGCATGATGGCAATCACGAATACTGCGGCGATGATTGCCGCACTCTCCAGCGCGACCGGTGGCTTCGCCGCGCTCAGCCTGGCGATGGACCGCCACTGGGAAGGCTTGCACGGCCGCGGCAACCTGCCGAGCGACAGCACGCGCCGCATGCTGCGCTGGTCGGGCGGCATCGGCTTGCTGGTGTCGCTGCTGGTATGCCTGTTCGTCTGGGGCGCATCGCAGGGATGGGTCGCCTGGGCCGGCATGCTGACCGCCGCCGCCATCAGCCTGGTGCTGATCCTCAGTTACGCCGGGCGCGCGATTGTGCGCATCGGCTGGGCTGCGGGCGGCGTCAGCGCCGCCGCCATCGCCCTGGTCGCGCTAGGCCGCGCCTTCATTTAAAACCCGTTTTTCATACAGGAGTAATTACGATGTCACGTCGTTGTCCCCGCACGTCCCTACCACTTACCACCATCATGTTCGCTGTCAGCGTGCTGGCGCATGCCGAAGAAACTGACACCGTGATGCCAACCGTGGAAGTGGTCGGCGCCGCCGATAATTCCTTCGCCGCCAAGAAGGCATCCGTGTTCAAGGGCGTGGATTCGATCCGCGATATTCCGCAGCCGGTCACCGTGCTGACCCGCCAATTCCTCGACGACCGCGTGCTGCCGGACTTGCACGACGTGATGAAAAACACCCCCGGCGTCACCGTCGATTACACAGACAGTGAACGCGTTGGCTACTACTCGCGCGGCTTCTCGATCGATGCGCTGCAAATCGATGGCTTCACCATGAACCAGGGCGGTTCGATTTTCGTGCAGCCGGATACGGCGGTGCTGGAGCGGGTCGAGATCTTACGCGGCGCCTCGGGCATGCTGCGCGGCTCGGGCAATCCATCGGCGGCGGTCAACCTGGTGCGCAAGCGTCCGACCAAAACCTTTCAGGCCTCGCTGAACGCGCTGGCCGGCAGCTGGGACCGCAAGCGCGGCGAAGCCGACGTATCCGGTTCGCTGAACGAGGCCGGCACGGTGCGCGCCCGCGCGGTGGTGGTCAAGGACAAGAAGGAATTCTTCCAGCAAGCCCGTAACGAAGACCGCGAAGTCCTGTACGCCGTGGTGGAAGCCGACCTGACGCCACGCACGCTGCTGACCGCAACCCTGCAACACACCGACCTGGATTCGACCGGCGCCTGGGGCAACCTGCCGCCGAACTTCGACGGCACGTCGCTGAACATGCCGATCGATACCTACCTGGGCGCGTCGTGGAACCGCTGGAACCGCTATAACGACCAGGCATCGCTGGAACTGGAACACCGCTTTGAAAACGACTGGACGGTGAAGCTGGGCGCCGCCTGGACCGGCCTGCACATGAAGCCATGGGGCTTCAAGCAAACCTCGTTCTCGCGCACCAGCACCACCAATCCTTATCTGGTCAATGTCAGCGTGTCTGCCTATACCGGTGACACCAGCAACCAGCGCGTGCTGAGCGCCGTCGCCAACGGCCCGTTCCAGCTGTTCGGCCGCAAGCACGAAGCCACCTTCGGCGTCGAGTCGCAGGAAGTGGACAGCATCGGCACCTCCGGCTACTTCGGCCTGGGCGCGAAGACCAATGTCGATATCCGTACCTGGAATCCGTACACCGTGGTGGAACCGGTGGTTGGTGCAGGCCAAGGCACAGCCTACGCGGCCGCCGGTAACAAGACGCACCAGCAGGGCGCTTACGCCACCACGCGTTTGTCGCTGGCGGATCCGCTGAACGTGCTGCTGGGTGCGCGCCTGAGCTGGTGGGACTACCAGGTTCCGGGCGCTCCGGCCAGCAGCTACAAGGTGACGCGTGAAGTGACGCCGTTTGCCGGCGTGACCTATGACCTCACCAAGCAGATCAATGCTTACGCCAGCTACACCGAAATCTTCACACCGCAGAACTACAAGGACGCCGGCGGGGCGATCATCGCGCCGGTGCGCGGTGAAGACTACGAAGCCGGTTTCAAGGGCGAGTTCATGAACGGCCGCCTGACCGCGTCGCTGTCGGCCTTCCGCATCAATAACAACGGCAAGGCTGCGCTGGACACCAGCACCGCCAACCCGTGCATGCCTTACTATCCGACCAGCTACTGCTACACCACGGGCGGCAAGCAGCGCAGCGAAGGCTTTGAGGCGGAGATCAGCGGCGAAGTGCTGCCTGGCTTGCAACTGACCGGCGGCTACACCAACACCCGCACCAAGTACCTGAGCGACAGCAGCGCGGCCAACGTCGGCCAACCTTTGCGCAGCATCGATCCGCGCCATCTGGTGCGCGTGTTTGCGACCTACCGTCCGGGCGGTGCGCTGCAAGGCTTCAGCATCGGCGGCGGCGTGCAGGCGCAGAGCGAAACCTTGGTAAAGTCGGGCGCGGTGACTGCCCACCAGGGCGGCTACAGCATCGTCAACGCGATGATCGGCTACCGCTTCAACAAGACCTACGCGCTGCAAACCAATGTCAACAACCTGTTCGACAAGTTCTACTTCGCCAAATACGCCGCCACCGGCTTCGGCAACTACTACGGCGATCCGCGCAACGTGCAGGTGTCATTGCGCGTCACGCTGTAATCAGCGCGCCAGCGGAGCGTCCAGCCCGCGCACGCCCACCAGTCCGAGGATGGTCAGCATGGCATTCTGCGGGCCGGTGTATGCGTTGCGGGCCGACCACCATTCCAGTTTTTCGGCGTGGTAGCCGCCGGAAGCACCGCCGCCGGACATGGTAATCGCCGGGATGCCAAGGCTCATCGGCAGATTGGCGTCGGTTGAATGCGCGGCGTCCAGCAGCGCAGGGCGGCCGAGTACCTTGGCCGCCGCCAGCGCGGTCTTGACGATCACCGCGTCAGTGGGCATCTGGCCGGCGGGGCGGTCGCCGATCAGCGTCACCTCGGCGCTGATCGCCTGGCTGTTCCAGCGCTGGTTGGTTTCGCTGACGCCGCGCTGGATCGCATCCTTGATCTGCTGTTCCACCCTGGCCAGCAACGCTGCATCCGCCGAACGGATATCGATCAGCAGCGAGGTTTCGGCCGCGATGCTGTTCACCGACTGGCCACCCTGAACTACTCCCACGTTGAAGGTCACCTTCGGCTGCGCCGGCACGCGCACGTCGTCGATGTGCGCGATCACGCGGCCCGCCGCATGGATGGCTGACGGCAGACCGAAGCCCTCGTAGCTATGCCCGCCCGGCCCGTGCAGCGTCACTTTAAAGCGGCGGCTGCCCGCGCCCATGTAGGTAACCGGATCGCCGTCGACGCCCAGCGCCGGCTCCAGGCCGACGAAGGCCTTGATATCCTTGCGCTGCTTGAACAAATGCTTGACGCCTTTCAGGTCGCCCAGGCCTTCCTCGCCGACGTTGGCGACAAACAGCACATCGCCTTCGGTCTGGATGCGCGCATCGTGCAGTGCCTGCGCCACGGCCAGCATGGCGGCCAGCGAGCGGCCGTTGTCGGCGATGCCGGGTGCATACAGGCGGCCATCTTTTTCGCGCACGGTCAGGTCGGTGCTGGCCGGGTAGACGGTGTCCAGGTGCGCCGCCAGCACCACGGTGGGGCCTTTGCCGCTGCCGCGATGCGTGCCCAGCACATTGCCCGCCTCATCGATGTGCACGTCGGCCAGGCCGGCGGCCTTCATCCGCTGTTCGTAATCGCGGGCGCGCGCCGCCTCGGCAAAGGTCGGCGCGGGAATGGCGTTAATCGCCAACATCGCCTTTTGCGTCGCCGGTTCGCTCTGTTCAATATAGGCTAGCGCCTGCTTGACGGCCGGTTGCGCCGCGATGCGCGCCAGCGCTTGTTCCTGGGCCAGCGCCTGGGCGGGCAGGGCGGCGGCGATGGCGAGACTGAGTAGCAGGTGTTTCATGAAGTTCCGCTTGGTGATGGTTTAGTGTAGCCGGGCGATCAGCGTCAACAGCGCATCCACATCGACCGGCTTGACAAAGTAATGGTCAAAGCCCGCAGCGATGGCCAGCTCGCGGTCTTCGCGGCGGCCGTAGCCGGTGACCGCCACCAGGGTGGCGCGCGCCGTATGCGGCAATGCTCGCAAGCCGCGTGCCAGGTCGTAGCCGCTGATGTCGGGCAGGCCGATATCCAGCAAGCACAGCTCCGGCGACTGGGCCTGGGCGATTTCCAGCGCCGCCAATGCGGTATGCGCCACGGTGACGTGGTGGCCGCCAGCTTCCAGCAGCAGCTGCAAGGTTTGCGCCGCGTCGATATTATCATCCACCACCAGCACGCGCAGCTTGTGGGCCGTTTTGGCGGCCGGGCCGGATCGGGCCGGGTCCGGCTGCCGCTGCGTGCCCGGCAGGATGATGGTGAAGGTGCTGCCCTGGTGTTCGCCGCCGCTGTCGGCCTCGACGTGGCCGCGGTGCAGCTCGACCAGCGACTTGACCAGCGCCAGTCCCAGCCCCAGTCCTCCCTGCGAACGGTCCGGATTGCGGTCGGCTTGCGCGAACAGCTCGAACACGCGGCTGCGCAGCTCCGGCGACATGCCGATGCCGTTGTCGCTGATAATCAGCCGTATATTATTGCCGTCGGCGCGCGCGATCAGGCGGATCGCGCCGCCCGGCGGCGTGTACTTGGCCGCGTTGTTCAGCACATTCACCAGCACCTGCACCAGCCGTTTGTGGTCGCCGGTGACCATCAGCGGCGATGGCGGCAGCACCACCTCGAAACGGTGTTGGCGCGACTGCATCAGCGGCTCCGCCTGTTCCACTGCGTCGGCGACGATGCGCGAGACGTCGAGCGGCACGCGCATCAGCGTCACCAGCCCGCGCGTCACGCGCGACACGTCGAGCAGGTCGTCCACCAGCCGCGTCATGTGGTGCACCTGGCGCACGATGATGCCGGCGGTGCGCTGCACCGCCGCTTCGTTGGCGTGGCCGCTTTGCAGCAGCTGGGCGCCGGCGCTGATCGGCGCCAGCGGGTTGCGCAGCTCGTGCGCCAGCATTGCCAGGAACTCGTCCTTGCGGCGGTCCGCCTCGCGCAACTGCTTCTCGGCTTTCACATGCTGCGCCTCTTTTTCCTGCAAGGCGGCGGCCATGGCGTCCAGCGCGCGCGCCAGTTCGCTGATTTCTTCCTTGCCGTAGCTGATGCCGCTGCGCGCCGCCAGCGTGCCGGAAGCGATGCTGTTGGCGGTGCTGACCAGCTTTTGCACGCGGCGCAGCACCAGCACGTCGCCGACAAACCATGCGGCCAGCACGGCCAGGCCGATGGTGGCGGCCAGCGCCAGGATGTCGAGTAGCTGGTCGTTGCGCGCGTTGGCGGTGATCTCGTCGGCCGGGATGCCGATGGTGACCGTGTAGTCGGACAGGCCGTCGCTGCCGACGCGGGCGAAGCGGTGCAGGCGCTCGATGCCGTCGGGGCCGGTCAGCAGCACTGGTTTGCCCGGCTCGGCCGCCATGGCGATGCGCATCGGTTCGGAAACCGGCTTGCCGAACCATTGTTCAGGCTGCGGCCTGCGCGAGATGATGTTGCCTTCGGAATCGGCGGTCAGCAACAGCGAGCCGGGCGGCAGCTGGATGTCGGCCACGAAGCGGTCCAGCTTGGTCAGGTCGAGCGCGGCGAACACCACCGCCTTGACCTTGCCCTCGTCATCCAGCACCGGGTAGGTCAGGTTGACGGTGTGCTTCTGGATCACCCTGCCGAAGATGTAGCCGCCGGCGACAAAGCGCTTGAGGTGCACGGCGCGGCGGAAATGCGGCCGGTCGGCCAGATTGACCGGGGTGTTGAACGGCACGGCGCTGCACGTCACGTCGCCATTCAGCTGGATCAAGCCGATATTGGCGTAGTCGGGATTCTGGCGTTGCAGATTGGCGAGCAAGCGGGTGCACTCGGCGTGGTCGCCCATCAGGTCGGGAATGCTGGCCAGGTCGCGCAGGATCTGGCGCGCGCCTGCGATCGACTTCGCCTCGTTGGCGGCGGCCAGATTGGTCAGGCGCTGCAGATTGTCTTCCGCCACTTCCACCGCATGGGCACGCTCCCGCGCGCCGTTAATCACGGTCATGACCGCGATGGGGGAGATGGCCAGCATCACCAGCAGTATCAAGCGGCTGCGCAGACTGTTCAGCTGGAAAAGCAGGAAGGCCACAGAATTTTCGACTTTAGGAAATATTTATTCTACTTCATTCAGTCCTGGGCGCAGCAAGGTATTTAGCAATCGTGCGCAGAGGTCTGGTATGCTAACGGCCTTATTTAATTCGGCATCAATGAGGATTTCATGCAATTAATAACAAAAACAGCTTGCCGCGCATTGGCGCTGGCTTTTGTTGGCGCAATCGGCGCCGGCGCCCAGGCGCAGGACACCATCAAGATCGGCCACGTTGCCGCCACCTCCAGCGCCATCGCCCACCTGGGCAAGGACAATGAGAACGGCGCGCGCATGGCGGTCGATGAGCTGAACGCCAGGGGCGTGACCATAGGCGGTAAAAAATACAAGATCGTGCTGCTGGCGGAAGATGATGCCGGCGATCCGAAACAGGCCACCACCGCCGCGCAAAAGCTGGCGGACGCCAAAGTGCTGGGCGTGATCGGTCACCAGACTTCGGGCACCACCATTCCGGCCTCGCGCATTTACTATGACGCTGGCATTCCGCAGATTACGCCGTCGGCCACCTCGCCGCAGTACACGCGCCAGCGCTACAACACCACCTTCCGCAATATCGCCAACGATGAGCAACTGGGCCCGGCCCTGGCGCGCTACGCGATGCAGACCCTGCAGGCCAAGCGCATCGCCGTGGTGGACGACCGCACCGCCTACGGCAAAGGCCTGGCCGACGAATTTGCCAAGACCGTCAAGCGCACCGGCGCGGCCAGCGGCAGCAGCATCGTCTCCACCCAATACACCAACGACAAGGCGACCGACCTGATGGCGATCCTGACCGCGATCAAGGCCACCAAGCCGGACATGGTGTTCTTCGGCGGCATGGATGCGGTAGCCGCGCCGATGCTGCGCCAAATGAAGCAGCTGGGGATTCCGGTCAAGTTCATGGGCGGCGACGGCATGTGCTCGGATTCGGTGCCGCGCCTGGCGGGCGAGGGCATGCACGACGGCCAGGTGATCTGCGCCGAGGCGGGCGGCATCGAGCCGGCGCAGGAAAAAGGCATGGCTGATTTCCGCGCGGCGTATAAAAAGCGTTTCGGCATTGAGGTGCAGACCTACGCCGCTTACTCGTACGATGCGCTGATGACGCTGGTGGACGCGATGCAGCAGGCCGGCTCGCCGGAACCGGCCAAGTATCTGCCGTTCCTGGCCAAAATCAAGCACAAGGGCGTGACCGGCGCCACCTCGTTTGATGCGCGCGGCGACGTGCAGGACGGCGCCATCACCATCCACACCTTCAAGGGCGGCAAGCGCCAGAAGCTGGCCGTCATCAAATAATTCGGCCAGCTGGCCAATGTCGCCGCGCTGGAAAACTTTGTGCTGCCCCGGTAAATACGCATACCGGCGCGCTGCCGGGATTGCACTCCGGAGTAAGCCGGCGTTAATACGCCGTTCATGATGGCTGAAATAGACTGCGCGCTTTGATACGCATTCTGTTTCCGCCATGGCCGTCTTCTTCCGTTCCAAGTCAGCACTCTACCTGCTGGCCGCCGTCTTCATCCTTGGTTCGCTGCTGGTGCTGGACATCCGCACGCTGATTCCGCCCGATGAGGGCCGTTACGCCGAAATGGCGCGCGAGATGTTCCTCAGCGGCGACTGGGTCACCACCCGCCTGAACGGCATCAAATATTTCGAGAAACCGCCGCTGCACACCTGGATGAGCGCCCTGGCGTTCAGCTTGTTCGGCCTCGGCGAATGGCAGGCGCGCTTGTGGAACGGCGTGTGCGGCATCGCCGGCGTGTTCACGGTGGCGTATACCGGACGCCGCGTGTTCGGCGGCCGCGCCGGATTGTATGCCGCGCTGGTGCTGGGCTCCATGCTGTTCTGGGCGGCGGCGTCGCAATTCAATTCGCTGGATTTGCCGGTGGCCGCCAGCATGGCGCTGGCCCTGTGCGCGTTGCTGATCGCCCAGTGCGATGACGCCACGCCCGCCGAACGGCGGTACTGGATGCTGGCCTGCTGGGCCGTGATGGCACTGTCGGTGCTGACCAAGGGCCTGATCGGCGTGGTGCTGCCAGGTGGGGTGCTGGCGATTTACCTGCTGGTCAGCGGCGACCGCGGCATCTTGCGCCGGCTGCATCCGCTGGCTGGCGTGGCGGTATTCCTGCTGGTGGCGCTGCCGTGGTTTGTGCTGGTGGCGGTGCGCAATCCGGAGCAGCCGCAATTCTTCTTCATCCACGAGCATTGGGACCGCTTCTTCCTGAAGACCCATCACCGCGAAGGACCGTGGTATTACTTCCTGGTGCTGATGCTGCCGGCGGCCGTGCCGTGGCTGCCGGTGCTGCCGGCCGCATTGGCGGCGGCGCGCAAGCGCGTTGAGGGACGCTTCCAGCCGGCGCTGCTGCTGCTGGTGTGGATCTTGTTCATCATGTTCTTCTTCAGCTATTCCAGCTCCAAGCTGCCGGGCTATATGCTGCCGGTGTTCCCGGCGATGGCGCTGCTGACCGGCGCCTATCTGGAGCGCATATCGCGCGGCATGGCAATGATGGCGGCGGTGCTGCTGGCGGCAGTGGGCGTGGTCGGATTGGCGTGTCTGTCGTTCATCACCGCGATGGACACCACGCTGCTATGCATTGGCTTCGGCGCGGCGGTAGTGTGCGGCCTGGGTGCGTGGCTGGCGGAGGCGCGCGGGCTGCGCATCGGCACGGTGCTGGCGATTGCGCTGGGCGGCTGGCTGCTGACGCAATTGAGCATGGCGTCGCATGAACCATTCGGCCGCGCCAAGGCGGGCCTGGAAGCGGCGCTGGCGGTGCGCGGCGAACTGACGGCGCAGACGCTGGTGTACTCGGTCGGCACCTACGAACAATCGATGACGTTCTACTTGGGCCACACGGTGATACCGGTGGACTTTGAAGGGGAGCTGGAATTCGGCCTGGCGCAGGAACCCGAGCGCGGCATGCCGTCGCTGGAGGACTTCTACGCCCGCTGGCGGGCAGGCGCCGCGCGCGGCGAGAAGCAGTATGCGATCATCCGCAACGACTTGTATTTCGAGGCGCGCAGGCTAGGCCTGCCGATGCGCCAGCGCGGCAAGGTGGATGACGCGGTACTGGTCTCCGCGCCGTAATACCTGGCCAGACGGCTGCGATCAGACGCCTGGCGGCGGGCCGCCAGGACCACCGGGACCGCCCGGACGCGGTCCCCAGCCACCGCCTTCATCCTGCTTGTTGGCGTTGGATGCATTGGCGCCGCCGAAGCGGTAGGACAGGCCGATGTAGACCACCCGGCCGTCGAAGCGGCGGGTGCTGGTTTCGCGCAGCGTGCTGCTGTTGATGATGGTTTCCATCTTGTTGGTGTTGAACACGTCGGTGACGTTGGCCACCAAGGTCATCTGCGGCGTCACGGTATAGCGCCAGCTGGCGTTGACCGAATGGTTCGGCGAACGGTAGCCCTGGCCGGACAGCTGCTTGCCCATCATCTGCAAGGCCAGCTGGAACTGATTGGCCGGATCGTACTGGTAGTTCAGCCGCACGCGGCCGCTCAGCGAATTGGCGGTGCGCTCCACCAGCACGCCGGTGTCATCGTAGAATTTCTGCTGCGAGCGCGCCAGATTGCCGCTGGTGTTCAGCGTCAGCGATGGCGTCAGCTTGCCGTTGACAGTGAACTCCAGGCCGCTGGAATGGCTGCCTTCGCCGTTGGCCTTGGTGGTCAGCAGCACGTTTGGCGCGACGAAGTAGCGATAGTCGACGATGGCGTCGGTGTCGCGGCGGTAGTAGCCGCGCAGATTGGTTTCCAGGCCGCCGAAACGGGTTTCATAGCCCACTTCAAACGAATCGGTTTTGGTCGGCCTCAGGTCCGGGTTGCCCGAGGAGACGTTGAATTCGTCGCGGTAGGTGACGTAGGGATTGAGCTCGTTGGCGTTCGGGCGGCGGATGCGGCGCGCATAGGAAAAGCGCATATTCGCGTTGTCGTTCACCTTGTAAGTGGCAAACGCGCTCGGGATGTAGTTGATGTAGTGATTTGTGCCCGCGACCGCGCTGGTGATCTGGTTGATGTCCATGTCGGTGTACTCGGCGCGCAGGCCGGCCAGCGCGCCCCAGCGCTCGTTCAGCCGCAGCTGGTAGCTGCCGTACAGCGCATACACGGTTTCATCCAGGTCGTAGGCGTTGGTGCGGCCGTTGTTGACGGTCGCCGCGCCAGTCAGCGGGTTGATGTCGGTGTACAGTGTATTGAAGGAGTTGTCGTTGGTCGCCACCTTGTAGCCCGCCTTGGCGGTGCCGCCCCACAGCGGACGCTCGTAGTCGCCGGTAAAGTCGACAATGCGGGTGCTGAACTGGCTGTGCTGCGCGGCGCGGGTGTCGGCCATGCCTGGCGTGGCGTAGTCGTTGGTGTAGTCGCTCTGGTTATCGTTCTCGGAGGCGGAGACGCGCAGGTCGATCTTCAGGGTTTCGCCTGGCAGTTCGCCCTTGTGGTCGTAGCGGCCGCCCCAGCTTAAGTTGGTGCTGTCGCCGGTGCGCGTGGTGCTGCGCACGTAGTCGCTGGCCGGGATCAGGGTGGTGGCGCCGTTGACGTAATGGTCGCTGGAGCGCTGGTCGTTGCCGCGGCTATTGTAGGAGGCGCTGCCGGTCAGCGTGTCGGTCTGGCTCAGGTTGTAGCTGACGCTGCCGTTGACGCTGGCCATATCGTTCAGGCCACGGCTGGACGATTGCTGGGTGCTGTGCACGAACTGGCCGCTATTCGCGTCCAGCCGGTCGCGGCTGACATCGGCCACCGAGTTGCGGCCGTCATGGCGCACGTTGGCGCTGCCCTGGAAGCCCCATGGACCCTCGTTATAGCTGCCGTTGACGGCGCTGTTGTAGCGGCCGGCGGTGCCGCCGTTGCCGTTGACGGTCGCCATGCCGCCTGGCTTGCGGTTGCGGCGCATCACCAGGTTCAGGATCGGACCGCCGCCTGCTTCGTTGCCGAATTGCGCGCCGGGATTGTTGATGACTTCGATCGATTCGATATCGTCGGCCGCCATCGCTTGCAGCGCCGGGCCACGGTTATCGCCTTGCAGCAGCGCTGATGGCTTGCCGTCCACCATGATCTGTACGGTGCTGCTGCCGCGCAGCGTGACGCTGCCGTCCGAATCCACACTGACCGACGGGACATTGTTCAGCGCATCGGCGGCGCTGCCGTTGGTGCTGGAGACGTCGGATTTGACGTCATACACCTGGCGGTCGATGCGGTTGGTCGGACGCTCTGCGGAAACGGTGACTTCCGGCACGACCGGCGCGGCTTCCTTGGCCTTGGTGGTACTTGTGGCGGGCTTTTCGGGGGTGGTGGTTTGGGCGTAAGCTGGCAGGATGGCGCTGCTGGTCAGGCAGCAGGTAAGCAGTATCTTTTGCATGGTCTGGACGGTACACGGTTACGCTAAAGTAGAGTTGCCATTATACCAGCGGCAACATGTCGCAGCGCCGCATTTACCCTTCTTTACCAGCGCTTTACACAGCGGTTTACACTGAGATTTATACATAGAAAAGGAACACAGCAATGGCACGCGGTACAGCACACATTGGCAATGACACTTATACCACCCGGATCGAGGTCGGCGGCCACGCCCTGGTTGGCGATGAACCGGAACGCAACGGCGGCCGCGATGCCGGTCCGGCGCCTTACGACTTTGTGCTGGCCGGGCTGGCGTCCTGCACCGCGATTACGCTGCGCATGTACGCCGACCGCAAGCAGTGGCCGGTCAGCGGCGTGGACGTCGACTTGAAGCTGAGCCGTGCCGACGACGGCAATATGGTGGTGCAGCGGACGCTGAATATCGCCGGTGATGTGGACGACGCGCAAAAAGCCCGCATGATGGAAATCGCGGAAAAAACGCCGGTCACGCTGACCCTGAAAGCAGGCATGCGCATCGACACCAGGCTTGCCTGAAAATTTTTCTTCTCCGGGGAACTCGGCAATACAGCCTGCGGTCTAACCATGGCAGGTTGAGCCGTATAACGATTCCTTGGGGGATGTCATGGACTTGATCAAACGTCTGGCAGGACTGCTGGCGGTTTCCGTCAGTTGCTCCGCTGTAAGCGCGCCCTTGCTGGTAGAGGGTTTTGACAACGTGGCTGCGCTGGCAGCCAAAGGCTGGCTGCTGGAAAATCACAGCGCGCCACCGGGCAGCACCGGCTGGTTCCAGGGCGATCCGGCGGTGTTTGCCGCCGCCGGTGGCCCGGCTGATTCGTATATCGCCGCCAACTTCAACAATGCCGCGTTTGGCGGCGCCATCGACAACTGGCTGATCACGCCGCAGCTGCAGCTGGTCAACGGCGAGTCGCTGAATTTTTCCTTGCGGCTGCTGGGCGAGGGCGCGCTGGACCGGGTCGAGGTCTACCTCAGCAGCGGAGGCGGGTATGCCTTGCTGGCCGGGTTTGAGTCGGCGGCCGATACCGGCTGGCTGGACCGTAGCGTGCTGGTCAGCGGTCTGGCTGCGCCGGCCATCGGACGGTTTGCCTTCCGCTACGTGGTGGATGACACCAGCCTCAACGGCAACTACATCGGCCTGGACACGGTCAGCGTCAATGCGGTGGCGGAACCGGCCACCATTGCGCTGTTCTGCCTCGGCGTGATCGCGCTGCGGCGGCGAAAACGTCCGCCGCGGCGCTGGCGGGCCATCATCAGCCTGCCGCTGACGGCGATGGCGGTGCAGGCGGCGCATGCGGATGAGCAAGGCGTCATGCGCTTTCCCCATGTAACGGTGGTGGCGCAGCCGGCCGCAGCTGGCGTGCCAGGGCAGGGCGGGATGACGGCTTACAAAGATCCCCAAAGCGGGCGTCTGAGCGGTCCCACCGCTGAACAAGCCGCCGCGCTGGCGGCCGCCGCGCGCACCGATGTGCCAATCGCGCGCCGTGCTCCACCACAAATTGCCCGGCCCGGCCACGGCGGCATCAGCCTGAAACTGGAGCAGCGCCAGTTCCGTTACGCGCTAACGCGCAAGCCGGCCGCCGACGCGCCGCCGGGAGAATCGCAATGAAAACCTCACTGATTGCGATCCTGGCGGCGCTGTTTTGCAGCACCAGCTGGGGCGCCGCCACCATCACCATCGTCAACGGCGACCAGCCCGGCGTCGGCTTCAATGACGCGACGCCGGTGATGCCGGTCGGCGGCAATACCGGCGTCACGCTGGGCGTGCAACGCCTCAACGCCTTCCAGGCGGCGGCCAGCCTGTGGGGGCAGACGCTGGACAGCAGCGTGCCGATCCGTGTCCTCGCCACCTGGGACGCGCTGCCGTGCACCGACACCGCCGCCGTGCTTGGCAGTGCCGGCGCGCTGGAGGTGTTTGCCGACTTTCCCGGTGCACCGCAGCCGAACGCCTGGTATGGCAAGGCGCAGACCAACAAACTGCTGGGCTTCGACGCCGATCCGGAGGTGCCCGATGTGCGGGCGCGCTTCAATCTCAATCTGGGCCAGCCAGGCTGCTTTAGCGGCTCGCCGTTTTACCTGGGGCTGGATAATCAGCATGGCGCCAACACCGACCTGGTGACCGTGCTGCTGCACGAGTTCGCGCACGGCCTGGGCTTTCAGACCTACACCGACGACGAAACCGGCGAGATGCTGGCCGGCGTGCCCAGCATCTGGGACTATTTCCTGCTCGATAGCAGCACCGGCAAGGTGTGGAAGGATATGAGTGACGCCGAGCGCGCCGCTTCGGCAATCAAATCCGGCAAGCTGGTGTGGAACGGCGTGCAGGTCACCGCTGCGGCGCAGGTGGTGTTGCGAGCCGGCACGCCCTTGCTGAGCGTGCTGACACCAGCCGACGTGGCGGGCGTCTACCAGATCGGCGCGGCCGATTTCGGCCCGCGCCTGAATAGCCCCGGACTGACTGGCGAAGTGATGCCGGTGGTCGATACGCCGCCTGACCTGGGGCTGGCCTGCGCGCCGCTCGGGGCGCTTAACGCCAGGGCCGTCAGGGGTAAGATCGCGCTGATCGACCGGGGCCTGTGCACTTTTGTGGTCAAGGTGCGCCATGTGCAGGATGCTGGCGCCATTGGCGTCATCATCGTTGACAATGCCGCCGGCGCGCCACCGCCGGCGCTTGGTGGCGTGGACCCTTCCATCGTCATTCCAGCGGTGCGTATCACGCTGGAGGATGGCCTGGCCCTGAAGGCGGCCATCGCCAAACGCACGCGTATGCGCTCCGGGATGTTTGCCAATCTCGGGCTGAACCTGGCGGTGCGCGCCGGCACGGACGCGCTGGGCCGCATGCTGATGTACGCGCCACGGCCCAACCAGCCGGGTTCATCGGTATCGCACTACGATGTCAGCGCCGCGCCGAATCAGTTGATGGAGCCAGCCATCAACGCGGATCTGCGGCATGCGGTCAAGCCGCCGGAGGATTTGACCTTGCCGCTGCTGAAGGATATCGGCTGGTGACCGGAGGGTGAGGATCAGGCTGGCGCCGTGGTCACATAGTCCACGATGCGGTCGGCGCAGGCTTCGGAAATGGCGATGAAGCGGGCGCCGTTGCGGTAGCGGCCGTGGGTGCCTATGGCATTGCTATTGACCACGGTCAGCTTGATTTCGTTGCGGATTGCGCTGCCGGGAAAGCTGAAATTCAGCAGCAGCTGCTCGTCGGTGGGCATGGCGTGGTCGCTGACAAACGCCACGCCCATGCGCGAGATATCAATGATCTGCGTAGCTTGCGTGTGACTGCCATGGAGGTCGGTAAGGTAGGCATCCACCTGCAGCAGGCGCCTGACATGTTCTCTTCTCGGGTCCATCGTTTTTTGGGATAGCCGCTAAAAACCAATAGTATAGTGTGCCGCCGTACATACCGGCCATCTATATTTGCATACGCTGGGGACATGACTACCACTCTCAACAAGCAAATTGAGCGCCTGCTGCGCAAGGTGTTCGGCATTGAAGCGCTGCGCGATGGCCAGCGGCGCGTGATCGACAGCGTACTGGCCGGGCGCGATACCCTGGCCGTCATGCCGACCGGCAGCGGCAAGTCCCTGTGCTACCAGTTACCGGCGCGACTGATGGACGGCGTCACGGTGGTCGTGTCACCGTTGATCTCGCTGATGAAGGACCAGGCGGAAAAGCTGGAAGAAGCCGGCATTGCCACTGCCGCGCAAGTCAATAGCAGCCTGTCGCGCGCGGAGGAGCTGGAAGCGCTGGACGCCATCGAAAAAGCCGGCAAGGACGTCATTTTCTGCACCCCTGAGCGCCTGGCCAACCCGGAGTTCCGGGACTTGCTGCGGCAGTCGAAGATTGCGCTGGTGGTGATCGACGAGGCGCACTGCATTTCGCAATGGGGCCATGATTTCCGGCCCGCCTTCCTGGAAATCGGCGCTGCGCTGGAGACGCTGGGCCGGCCGCAGGTGCTGGCCCTGACCGCCACCGCCACCGCCGATGTCATCGACGATATCCGCCGCCAGCTTGGACGCAAGTCTGTGCGGGTGGTGAACACCGGCATCTACCGGCCCAATCTGCAATACCGGGTGCGCCAGGTGACCAATCCGGACGAGAAAAATCAGACGCTGCTGGAACTGGTGCGCAGCACGCAGGGCGTTGGCATCATCTATGCGGCCACCGTCAAAGCGGTCAAGCAAACCTGCCAGCTGCTGCTGGACGCAGGGGAAAGCGTCACGCTGTACCACGGCCGCCTGAAAGCGGCGGAGCGCGACCAGAATCAGAATCTGTTCATGAATGGCGAGCGCCGCGTCATGGTGGCCACCAACGCCTTCGGCATGGGCATCGACAAAGTCGACACCCGCTTCGTCATCCACCTGCAAGTGCCGGGCAATCTGGAGGCGTATTATCAGGAATCCGGCCGGGCAGGGCGCGATGGCGAAGACGCCGAATGCACGCTGCTGTACGACCATGACGATACCCGGCTACAGAAGTTCTTCCTGATGAAGAGCAAGGCACCCGATGAGAAGCATGAGCTGGACCGGGAAAAGCTGGAACGCATGATCGGCTACGCGCAAAGCGGCTTTTGCCGCTGGAAGCTGCTGCTCGATTATTTCGGCGATCCCTTGCCGGACTTCGAGCGCTGCTGCCGCTGCGACAATTGCCTGTCGCCGCCCGTCATCTCAGGGGAGGACCTCGAACAGCAGGAACTGGGTGACCTGGGCCTTGTTAAAGTTGTCGTCGGAGACCATCATCAGGCTGGCGTGGCCGTTGCCTAGGCGTGGCCCGAAGGCGACGCCTTCCAGATTGTCGATGATGGGCAGGCCGAGCGTGCCCAGGTCCAGCACCAGCCGCTTCTTCATCGGCGTGTAGGCGGCATCGTTGAGCGTTGGCAGATGCTGGATATCGCTGGCGCCGTCCAGCGAGATTTCGTACAGCCGCACAAAGGTGCGATAGCTGCCGTCCGCGCCTTGCACGCCGGCGCGCTCCAGCGCCAACAGCCGCGTATCGCTGACCGCCAGTATTTCGGAGATGCCGTTGTCAGCCTCCATGCCGGGCGCCGGCGCGGCGGGAAGCGCGTCCAGCGGATAGGCGTACTGTCCCAGCACCTTGCCATCGCGGCTGAAATGCGTGATACGGTTGACCGCGCCGTGCTGCGGATCGGGTTCCGCGCCGTCCTGATACATCGGGCCTTCCAGCGACACCCACAGTGTTGCGCCGTCCGGCGAGAAGCTGATACCTTCAAACGCCTGGTTGTTGCGCGGCCCGGACTGCTGCTGCTTCGATACGGTGAACATCGCCGGCAACGGCAGGCTGGCCAGGTGGCGGCCATCGCGCGTGGCGTGCCGCACGAAAGGATCGAGCCCCAGCCGCACATCGCCTTCGCTGGCGTACCAGATGCTGGCGTCGCGCGGATCGATCCGCATCGATTCCAGGTCCGGCACTTCGCCGACGCCGGGCTGGTAGGCTTCCTTGGAAGGATAGGCGCTGCCGTCCGCTTGCAGCAGCGTGGTCACGCCGCTCAGCTGCACCGACCTGAACGCGTGCTGGTCGAACCCCAGTTTGGCGCGGTAGTAGCGGGCCGGATTGTGCTGCGAGCGGTCGTCGCTGATCATCACCCATTCATCGTTGGCGGCGTCGTAATCGATGCCGGACAGGCCGCCGACCAGCGTGCCCTGATACTGCATATGCCAGGGCAGGCGCTGCTCACCGATGAAACGTAGTTGGGTAATGGCATCCGGCTGGCGCGGCGTCAGCTGCGCGCATCCGGCCAGAGCCAGTGCGCAAGCAAGGGTCATGAGCGTCTTTTTCATGGGGCCGCATCATATCATCACTCGATTTGCCATTCCGGGAAAGGATCGGGCAGGCTCCGCCATGCGGCTTCGCCGCCGGATTGCTCGGCCTTGGTCAGCACACAGTAGGAAAAAGCCTCTTCGATGGCCGCGCGGTCCAGCTGGCGGCCGATGAACACCACCTCGTTGACGCGGTCGTCATACGGCTCGGCCCAGCGGCCGACCGGTTCCAGTGAGGCGATCTTGCCGGCGCGTGAATAGGCCACCGCCCATTCCGGCCGCGTGGCCAGCCACAAATAGCCCTTGGCGCGTATCAGACCAGGGAAACCATGGTTGAGGAAACGGTCGAAGCGCTGCGGATGCAAGGCGCACGGTTCGCGCAGCACAAAGCTGGTGATGCCGTATTCCTCGGTTTCCGGCGTATGCTCGCCGGCCAGCTCGCGCGCCCAGCCCGCCATCTCGCTGGCTTTGTCCAGATCGAACTTGCCGGTGCCGAGGATTTTATGCAGCGGCACATTGCCGCGCTCGGCGTAGATGATCTCGGCTCCCGGATTCAGCGCCTTGATCACGGCGCGCACTTCCCCCATTTGCTCCAGCGTGACCAGGTCGGTCTTGCTGACCACGATCACGTCGGCAAACTCGATCTGCTCGGACAGCAGGCCGGCCAGCGAGCGGTCGTCGCCTTCGCCGGCGGTTTCGCCGCGCTGCGCCAGGAAATCGGTGCTGTTGTAGTCGGCCAGCAGGTTGAGCGCGTCAACCAGCGTCACCATGGTATCGATGCGCGCCACCTGGTTCAGCGAGCGGCCGTGTTCATCTTCAAAGTCGAAGGTGGCTGCCACCGGCATCGGCTCGCCGACACCGGTTGATTCGATCAGCAGATAATCGAAGCGGCCTTCGGCGGCCAGCTTGCGCACTTCCAGCAGCAGGTCTTCGCGCAGCGTGCAGCAGATGCAGCCGTTGCTCATCTCGACCATTTTTTCCTCGGTGCGGGAGAGGGCTGCGCCGGCGTTGCTGGCGCCGTCGCGCAGCAGGCTGGCGTCGATATTCACTTCGCTCATGTCGTTGACGATGACGGCGACGCGCAGGCCGTCGCGGTTGGCCAGGATGTGGTTGAGCAGGGTGGTTTTGCCGGCGCCGAGAAAACCGGACAGGACGGTAACGGGCAGGCGGGTATCTTGAATGGACATGACAAACCTCACTTAAATGCAATCGGGTTGCATCTTAAGCGGGTTCGTCGGTAAACGCAACCAAGTTGCGATTAAAGTGACTGTATCAGTTTTTTGGCTTGCAGTTCGGGCAAGTACCTTTGATCAGGAAATCGATCTCCTGCGTCTGGAAACCTTCCGGCAGCTTGATCTTGCGCGGCAATGCCAGGTCGGTGAAGCAGGTCACTTGTTCGCACTGCACACACTGGAAGTGCGCGTGTTCGTGGGCGTGGTGGCCGGCCCCGGCACGGAAGCGCCACACCTGATCGGCGCCGGCGATACGGTGGATCAGTTCATTCTCGGTCAGCCATTCCAGCACGCGGTACAGCGTGACGGAGTCCAGTTCCTCATGCTGCTTGCTGAGCAACGCCTGGATTTCGTGGTGGGTGAGTGATTTTTCCTGGCCCAGCAGGAACTCCAGTACCAGCACGCGCTGGCGGGTGACACGGGCGCCGGTGGCTCGGATCTGTGATTCGGCGATAGATGTTTGCATCCCGCTATGGTAACACGGCGCGTAATGCGGTTAGAATACCGCCCATGTATCGCCGCCGCTATATAGTCCATGCCTTGCTCGCGCTACTGCTGCTCCTGACGCAGCAGCTGGGGGTAACGCACGTCTATAGCCACTGGAGCGAGGCCGAGCAAAGCGCCCGGCTCAGCGAAGAGGACCAGGCCAAACATCGCAAGCGCGTCGCCGTCCACAAGGTCTGCGCCGAATGCGTGACGGTAGCCCAAATGGGCGCCGCCATCACCAGCGCGCCGCTGACGCTGGCGCTGTCCACCCTCAGCACTGGTCCGGTCACGCTGCAGCTCACGCTGCCCGCATGCGAACGCACCATCTGCGTCTTCCAGTCCCGCGCCCCCCCTCTGGCCTGACACCCAAAATCCGTCCTGAATTTTGCTTTTTTCGCCGCTGCGCGGCCCGATCCGGGCCGCCGCGCGCGATCGTCACCCCATTGCTAGAGGTTTTACATGAATATCCAACGTACGCTGCTGGCCAGCGCGATCCTGTCCGCCTATTCCACGCTGGCTTTCGGCCAGACCACTGCTGCGCCTGAAGTGCAGCAAGTTATCGTCACCGCCAACCCATTCGGCACCACCGCCAATGATCAGATCCTGACCCCGGCCAAAGTGCTGTCCGGCGACGAGTTGCGCGACAAGGCCGGCAGCTCGCTGGGCGAGACGCTGTCGCAGGAGCTGGGCGTGTCGGCGTCGGCGTTTGGCGCCGGTGCTTCGCGTCCTATCATCCGTGGCCTGGAAGGTGCGCGCGTCAAGATGCTGGAAAACGGCATGGCTGTTTCCGACGTCTCCGGCCTGTCCAACGACCACGCGGTGGCGGCCGAAGGTGCGGTGGCGCAGCAGATCGAAATCCTGCGCGGCCCGGCGGCGCTGCTGTATGGCTCGGGCGCCATCGGCGGCCTGGTCAACGTCGTCAACGAGCGCATCCCGACCGCGCTGGAACCCAAGCTGACCGGCCAGGTCGAAGCGCGCGCCAGCAGCGTGGACCAGGGCCGCAATCTGTCCGGCACCATCGACGGCTCGGTCGACAAAATGGCCTGGCATATCGACGGCAATCTGCGCAATACCGGCGACTACAAAATCCCAGGCAACCGCGTGCTGGGCGATCCTGATTCAGCATCCGGCCGCCTGCCGCACTCGGACACGCGCGAGCGCAACGCCGGTCTCGGCGCCTCGTTTGTCGATAACTGGGGCTTCGTCGGCGCGTCGGTGTCGCACCTGACCAATGTCTACGGCATTCCAAGCGACGAAGGCTCGAAGATCGACCAGAAGCAAACCCGTTACGACATCGACAGCCTGGTCAAAGCGCCGTTCGCGGGCTTTGAGACCTTCAAGTTCAAGGCCGGCTTTACCGATTACGAACACGCTGAAATTGGCGAAGACGGCGCAGCGGAAGTCATCTTCAAGAACCGCTCGACCGAAACCCGCGCCGAACTGACACACAAGCCGCTGGCCGGCTGGCATGGCACTTTCGGCGTGCAAACTGAAAACACCAACTTCTCCGCGCTGAGCGGCGAGGGTGGCCCGGACACCGTGCCGGTGACGCATTCGACTTCCAACGCCGCCTTCCTGGTGGAAGAAACCGACTTCGGCCCGGTCAAGTTCAACGCCGGCGGCCGTGTCGAACGGGTCAAGCGCGAGCCGGTGACCGGTGTAGACCGCGCCTTCAACCTGCGTTCCGCGTCGGTGGGCGGCATGTGGCCGTTCGTGCCTGGCTACGCGGTCGGCGCCACGCTGTCGTACGCGCAGCGCGCGCCGTCGACCGAAGAACTGTACTCGGCCGGCCCGCACGACGCCACCGTCACCTTCGACATCGGCAACGCCGACTTCAAGAAAGAAACCTCGCGCAATATCGAGCTGAATGTGCAGAAGACCACGGGCCTGGTGCGCTGGAAGGCCAATATCTTCCGCAACAAGGTGAGTGACTTCATCTACGGCCACATCACCGGCAATCTGCTGGACGAGGAAGGCAATGCGGGCGACGAGCTGCGCGAGCGCATCTTCGAACAGGCCGACGCCACCATCCACGGCGCCGAAGCGGAGCTGGAATACAACCCGACCGGCGCCGGCTGGTCCGGCCGCGTATTCGCCGACACCTCGCGCGGCAAGCTGGATCGCGGCGGCAGTCTGCCGTTGCAGCCGGCCACCCGTTTTGGCGTCAGCACCGCCTACAAGATGGGCGCGCTGCGCGCCGGCCTGTCGCTGGTGCACGCGCAGTCGCAGGACCGTCTGGCTTCGTTCGAGAGCACCGATACGCCGAGCTACAACCAGCTGAACGCGAACGTCTCGTACAACCAGAAAGTGGATGGCTACGACCTGACCTGGTTCCTGCTGGCCAAAAACCTGACCAATGACGAGATCCGCGTATCGACCTCGGTGTTGAAAGACATCGCACCGCTGCCGGGCCGTAACGTGGTGTTCGGCGTGCGCGCCAAGTTCTAAGAAGCGGTGTTAGTCGGGCGCCGCAAACTGGCGCTCGACCAATGCGATCAAGGTGTCTTGCATCTGCTGCCGCTCGTGCGTGGAGAAGTGGCGGATGTTGAGCATTTCCAGCAGCACGAAACCATCCAGCGCGGTCCATACGGACAGCGCCAGGCCGGCGCTTTCCGTCAGGCTGGCCAGACTGCCAGTCCCATTGTCGTACATGCTTTTGACCGGTTCCAGCAGGGACGGGTAGCTCGACGCGGCGGCCAGCAGATTGGCCATGATCTTCTTTTCCCGCGCGCCCATGGCGAACGCGTAGTTGATGCGGGCAATCAAAAACTTCTTCAGCGCCTGTTGCGGATCCAGCGCCGGATCGACGCAATAGGAATCAAGTTGCGCGCGCATGCGCTCGACCAGCCCATGCAGCAGCGCTTCCTTCGACTTGAAATGATAAATCAGCCCGCCTTTGGTGATGCCGGCGCGCGCGGCGACGCCGTCGAGGGTAACGTCGTGCACGCTGCCCTCGGCGATGAGGGATTCCAGCACATCCAGCAGCGCATCGCGGTTGCTGACACGTGCGCCGTTAGTAGGGGTCATGAGGTTGCTTAGCAATATGTAATAACACGTAATTTTACTACGCTGACCATTTGCTACCAAATTTTTGACTAGTGGTAGATATATCACAATTAACCTTTCCCAAAAGTAATGGTGTACTATACGTGCAGTATAGTTTACTTGAGGAGAACGCATGAAATTGAAGTTAAAACAGCGCTTGATGCTCAGCCTGGGATTGCTGATGGGGCTGTCGTTGCTGATCGGCGGCGCCGGCATGCTGGGCGTTCGGGCGGTGGACCGGAATATCAGTGAGATTCTCGATCTCAATAATCCCCAGATGCTGTACGCGAACGAATTGCAAGCATCGATCCAGGACCGCATGCTGGCGGTCCGCAACGTCATCCTGCTGGCCGATCCGGCCCTGGTGGCGCCGGAGGTAGAGCGCATCAAGCGCCAGGAAAACGTGTACCGCGAAACCTACGCCAAACTGGGCAAGATGTTTGACGATGAAATCACCACCACCGCAGAGGAAAAGCGCCTGTTCGCCAGCCTGCGCGACTACGAGAATGCGGCGCTGCCGGTGTTTAACGAGGTGCTGGAGGCCGGTGTCAATAACCAGCGCGAACTGGCGACCAGCCTGGCCATCAACAAATTGCGCCCACTGCAGCGTGCCTGGGCGGATGGCGCGCAAGCCTTGAAGGCCAAGGAGATCGAACTCAATCAGCAAGCCGGCGTCGCCGCCAAAGGCAGCGCGGAGGCGGCTTATTCGACCATCTCGGTGCTGTCGCTGATTTCGCTGTTGCTGAGCGTGCTCGTGAGCTATCTGCTGACGCGCGGCGTCATGAAGCAGCTTGGCGGCGACCCGGCCGAGGCGCAGGCGATTGCGCGTGAAATCGCCGGCGGCAATCTGGCGCATTCGGTGGACACCGCGCATCTCGACAAGGATAGCCTGATCGTGGCGCTGGAGCAGATGCGCTCAAGCCTGAACCGCATGGTGGCGGAGATCAAAGGTTCGGCCGACGCCATCGCCAATGCCGCCACCGAAATCGCAGTGGGCAATAGCGACCTGTCGCGGCGCACCGAGGAGCAGGCGTCGTCGCTGGAAGAAACCGCCGCCAGCATGGAGGAGATCACCGCGACCATCGGCAACAACAGCCAGAACGCCATGCAGGGGCAAGGGCTGGCCGAGACAGCGTTGCAGTCGGCTGCCGCCGGTGGCGAAGTGGTGGAGCGCGTGATCTCGGCGATGGACAAGGTCTCCGACGGCAGCGCACGCATGACCGAGGTGATCGGCACGATCGAAGGCATCGCGTTTCAAACCAATATCCTGGCGCTGAATGCGGCGGTGGAAGCCGCGCGCGCGGGTGAGCAGGGGCGTGGCTTTGCCGTAGTCGCCAGCGAAGTGCGCGCGCTGGCGCAGCGCTGCACCGTGGCGTCGCAGGAGATACGCCAGCTGATCATGGGATCGGTGTCCGACATCGACAGCGGCTCGGCGGCGGTGACCGAGGCCGGACGCGCGATGAGCGACATCTCCGGTGCAATCGGCCGCGTCAACGGCATCATGCGCGAAGTGGTGGCGGCGTCGGTGGAGCAGCGTTCCGGCGTGGAGCAGGTCAATGCGGCCATTATCAGCATGGACGACGTGACGCAGCAAAACGCCGCTCTGGTCGAACAGGCGACAGCGGCGGCGCACGCCTTGGCCGGACAAGCCGAAGGACTGCGCGCCACCGTCGCGCGCTTCAGGGTGGAAGCGACGCTGCTGGCCGCGCAGCGCCTGCAATCGCTCAAGCTGTTGAATTGATGCGATCTGGTTTTCTGCGCGCTGCGCTACTATGCTGCGCACTCGGATGGCCGGCAGGCGGCATGGCCGCCCCGGCTGAACCATTGCGGTTGCTGAGTTTCGATCTGCCGCCGTTTGTCGAGGCCCGCGCGGATGGCGCAGCGCAAGGCGCGGCAGTGGAGATGGTCAGAGAAATCTTCGCGCGGATGCAAATCGGCGCGCGGTTGCAGCTCTATCCGCTGGCGCGTTCTTTGGCGATGTTCGACAGCGGTCAGGCCGATGGCATCTTCACTGTTAAAAAGACGCCGGAAAGAATGGCGCAATACGCTTTTTCCAGCCGCCCCTTGTTCACGCAGGAGACGATGCTGTTCGTGCGCAAGGATTCGTCGATACGCTTCAATGGTGATTTACGGGTGCTGGCCGGCCGGGTGGTTGGGGTGGTGCGCGGCGCGTCCTATGGCGATGTGTTTGATCAGGCGGCGGCAAAAGGCGTGTTTGCCCGCATAGAATCTGTGTCGCGCGACGAATCCAGTTTCCGCAAACTGCTGGCGGGCCGGATAGACGTGGTGGTCAGCGGCCGTGAGGTTGGATGGGCCACCTTGCGGCGGCTTGGCGCGGCGCGCAGCGCGCGTGTCGCAGGCAAGCCGCTGGAGACCACCGGCGGCTACCTGATGTTTAACAAGGGCACGGTGGACGTACGCTTTCTGCGCAAGCTGAATGCAACCATCGCCGGCATGCAGAAGGATGGCAGCGTGAGCCGGATACGTATCAAATACGGTTTGCAGTAGTTGCGCTCAGACGTGCAGGCTTTGCAGGATGGACGCTTTCAGCTGGGCGGCTTCGATGTCGCCACGCTGGCGCGGCGCCGGGCCGGGATGGAATTCGGTCAGCCCACCGTCCAGAAGCACCACGCGGTCGCTCAGGTAGAGCGCCTCGTCGATATCGTGCGTGACCAGCAGCACAGTGAGCTTGTGTTCGTAGGCGACTTTGAGCAGCAGGTCCTGCAGCTTCATGCGGGTGAAGGCGTCAACGGCGGAAAAGGGTTCGTCCAGCAGCAGCACGCGCGGTTGCGTGAACAGTCCGCGCGCGATGGCGGCGCGCTGCGCCTGTCCGCCGGACAGCTGTTTCGGCAGTGCTGCGGCGTGATCCTGCAAGCCGACTTCGGACAGCAGTCGTGTGACCAGCCGTTGCGTAGACAGCGCGTTGCCGCTGTCGAAGGCGACGTTTTCCGCGACGCTCAGCCATGGAAACAGGCGTGGCTCCTGGAAGATAACGCCGATATCGCGGCTGACGCCATGCAATGGCTTGCCATCCAGTTTGACCTCACCGCTGAAATCCCGGTCCAGTCCCGAGGCAATCGACAGCAGGCTGCTTTTGCCGCAGCCGCTGGCGCCGATCAGGCTGACGATTTCGCCTTCCTGCAATTGCAGGCGCAGATCGCGCAGGACAAGGCGTGTGCCGTAGCGTTTTTCCCTGACGTGGATGTCGATGGCGATGCTCATGCGTAGCTGTCGCGCCATGCCAGGCTGCGTTTTTCGATGGCAGCCATCAGGCTGTCGCTGATCTTGCCGAGGATGGCCAGCAGCGCGATTGCCGCCAGTACGATATCGGCGCGGCTGGTTTCGCGTCCGTCCGATAAGAGATAGCCGAGACCCCGGCTGGCGGCGATCAGCTCCGCCGCCACCATGAACATCCAGGCCAGACTAAGGCCATTGCGCAAACCGGTAAGGATGGCAGGCAGCGCGGCCGGCAGCAGCACGCGCCTGGTCAGCGCGACACTGGATAATCGGTATAGCCGCGCCACCTCGATCAGCTTGCGGTCCACGCCGCGTATGCCGGACGCCACGCCCATGTAGACCGGGAAGAAGGCGCCGATCGCGATCAGCACGATCTTCGGCGCTTCATCAATGCCCAGCCAGAGTAGCAATAGCGGCACCCACGCCAGCGAAGGAATGGCGCGCAGCGCCTGGAAAGTCGGATCCAGCAGCGCTTCGGCATGGCGGCTCAAGCCGACCGCCGCACCCAGCAACACTGCCAGCGCCGCGCCAGCGGTGAAGCCCAGCGCCACCCGCGCCGTGCTGGCGCCGATGTGGCCTGGCAGTCCTTGTGCGCCCAGGTCGCGCAGCGTGTCGATAATCTGTGACGGGGCGGGCAGCAGATTGGCCGGAATCAGTCCGGCGCGCACCGCCAGCTCTAGCGCCGCCAGTGCCGTTACCGGCAGCAGCAAACCGAGTAAGGCGCGCCGCCAATGCCGGCCTGCTGGCGGTCGCGGGCTCGCCGGCGCCGCGCTTTCCGCAGCGTGCAGGTTTGCCGGCAAGGCGGGCGATGACGATGCGGCCAACTGACTGCTCATGGCGAGGACTCCTAGGCCCGCGCGATGTACTGCTGCGCGAAGCGGGTATCGATCAGTTCCGCAATGGCGCGATTCAGATCGGTATCGCGCTTGACCAGCGCTTCATCCTTCAGGATAGGGGCTGCCACCTGCAAGGCCTTGACATGCTCGCTGCCCGGCTGCGGATTACTGAAATCGCTGCGCAGCTTCACTTGCAATAGCGCCACAGGCAGCGACACCTTGGCCTCTTCAGACAGGATTTTCGCCGCTTCGGAAGGATGGGCCCGTATCCAGGCGCGCGCCTTCTCATAAGCCTTGATCACGCGCGCCACTTCGGCGGGGCGGGTGGCCAGGAAGTCCTCGCGCACGTTGAGGAAGCCATAGGTGTTGAAGGCGACGTTACGGTAGATGAGTTTCGAGCCGTTTTCCAGCTCGCTGGCCGCCATGTGCGGATCAAGCCCGGCCCAGGCATCCACCTTGCCTTGTTCCAGCGCGGCGCGGCCATCGGCGTGTTGCAGGCTGACGTGTTCAATATCGCTGCGCTTCAAGCCTGCCGTCTGCAAGGCGCGCAGCAGGAACAGATAGGGGTCGGTGCCCTTGGTTGCGGCCACCTTCTTGCCCTTCAGGTCAGCGATGCTGCGGATGTTGGAATCCTTGCCCACCACCAGCGCAGTCCATTCGGGACGCGAGAAAATATACGGCGTCTTGATCGGATTGCCGTTGGCCTTGGCCAGCAGCGCCGCCAGGCCGGCGGACGAACCGATATCGATGCTGTTGGCGTTCAGGTACTCCAGCGCGCGGTTGCTGCCGGCGCTGAGCACCCAGCGGACCTGCACGCCGTCGGCCTTGAATTCATCTTCCAGCCAGCCGAAGCGCTTCAGCACCAGGCTTGCCGGCGAATAGTAAGCGTAGTCCAGCCGCAGTTCCTTGAGCGGCGCCGCGACCACCAGCGATACGGGAGCCAGGCCGGAGAGGGCGGCGCTGCCGGCCGCCAGTTTCAACAGAGTTCTGCGCTTCATGTTTTCCCAAAGTCAGGCGTGAATACGGAAAGTATTACATCCACACCCGACTTGGTACACGAAGATATCCGGCTTTACTTAGTTGAAAACCGCATCAGGCCAGCGCTTCCGCCGGGCCGAAGAACTCATAGTAGGTCTGCGACTGCGGCACGCCCAGCTCCGCCAGGTGCGACTTGATCGCCTTCATGAACGGTGTCGGTCCGAGGAAGTAAGCTTCCACGTCGCGCGTCTGCGGCATCCACTTGCTCAACTGCTCAGGATTCAGATACCCAGTCGCGTGCGCGCGCGTGTCCTGCGCGTCGGCCTTCTCGTAGCAGTAGAAGCGTTGCAGCTGCGGGTGCTGGTCGGCCAGTGCGTCGATGTGATCGCGGAAGGCGTGCACTCCGGCGTGGCGCGCCGCGTGGATGAAGTGCACCGGGCGGTTGCTGGTCAGCGCTTCGGTCAGCATCGCCAGCGTTGGCGTGATGCCGACGCCGCCGCTGATCAGCACCAGCGGCTTGTCGTTATCGGTCAGCACAAACTCGCCGGAAGGCGGGAACACCTCGATGCTGTCGCCCACCCGCACCTGATCGTGCAGGAAGTTCGACACCAGGCCGCCCGGTTCGCGCTTGACGCTGATGCGGTAGGTCTGTCCGTTCGCCACGGCGGACAGAGAGTACTGACGGCGCTGGGGGTTGCCGCTGACATCGACATTGATGCCGATGTACTGGCCGGGCTTGTGCAGCGCGATCTTGCCGCCATCGGCCGGCGCCAGCACGAAGGAGGTGATTTCATCGCTTTCCACGGTCTTCGACGCGACCTTGAATGCGCGGCCACCGCGCCAGCCGCCTTCGGCCTGCTGGTTTTCCTGATAGATGTTTTCTTCCGCGCCGATCAGGATATCGGCCAGTTGGCCGTAGGCTGCACCCCAGGCGTCGATCACCGCGTCGGTGGCGATTTCTTCGCCCAGCACTTCGCGGATCGCTTTCAGCAGCGCGGCGCCAACCACCGGATAGTGCTCCGGTTGAATCTGCAGCGATACGTGCTTGTTAATGATGGTGTTGACCAGCGGGCCCAGATTCTCCAGCTTCTCGATATTTTTTGCGTACATCAGGACCGCGTTGGCCAGTGCGCGCTGCTGCGTGCCTTCGTGTTGATTGGCCTGATTGAACAGCGGCGTGACGTGCGGCGAATCGCGGAACATGGATTTGTAGAAATGGCGGGTCAGGGCTTCGCCGCCTTGTTCAAGCAATGGAACGGTGGCGGTAATAATGGCTTTGTGTTCGGTGCTAAGCATGGTTTTTTCTGTCGGTTGTGGGTGGAATCAAAAAAGAAGTATAACATATGAATGTTTAATCCGCTTGGCTCGCCGCAAACCCATCTGGAAATTGAGAATGAGAAGTGTTATCATTCAAAGTTATTAATCTATAATAACTATCATCACATGACCACGTACTTCTCGACACTCGCTCCATTCAAACTGACCGCGCTGGCTGGCGCGGTTGCCCTGCTGATGGCGCCAACCGCGCTGCACGCCCAGCAAACCGACGACACGCCGATGGAATCGATCCAGGTATCTGGCAGCTGGCTGGGCTCCGGCTTGCAAAACAGCGTCAAAAACTTTGCCGGGGCCCGCACCGTTATCGGCAAGGAAGCGATTGAAGAAAGCGGCGCCGCCAATATCGGCGACGTGCTGCGCCGGATTCCGGGCGTGCAATCGACCGATAACTCCGGCACTGCCGGCAGCGCCATCTCGCTGAACATCGGCATCCGCGGCCTGACCGGCCGCTATTCGCCGCGCTCGACCGTGCTGCTGGACGGCATTCCGCTGGCGGTGGCGCCGTATGGCCAGCCGCAGCTGTCGTTCGCACCGGTAAGCCTGAACAATGTGGAGTCGATCGACGTCGTGCGTGGCGGCGGCGCGGTGCGCTACGGTCCGCAAAACGTCGGCGGCATCATCAACTTCCGCAGCCGTGCGATTCCGGAAGGCGAGGGCATCCACGGCGACGCCAGCGTGCGCTATAACGACTTCGGCGAAGGCGGCGCCAACCGCCAGTACAGCGCGTTTGCCGGCGGCACCGCCAGCAACGGCTTCGGCCTGGCGCTGATGTACTCGGGCATGGAAGGGCAGGAATGGCGCGTGGGCAGCGACGAGAAAGTCAACGACGTCGCGCTGAAATGGCGCTACCCGCTGAACAGCCACAGCGAGGTATACGGCAAAGTCTCGTACTACGACGTCAAATCGCAAACGCCGGGCGGCCTGACGGTGGCGCAATACAACGCCAACCCGTTCCAGAACACCCGTCCAAGCGACTTCTGGAGCGGCGACCGCAAAGGCGCGGACATCGGCTACCTGAACACCATCTCGGCCACGCAGGAATTTGAAGTCAAGGCCTACTACAACGAAAGCTTCCGCCAGAGCGCCCTGATCAATGCTGCCCGGACCCAGATCACCTGGCAGCCGCGCAACTACAAAACGCTGGGCGTGGAGCCGCGCTACACGCAGCGCTTCAGCACTGGCGGCCTGACGCATGACGTCACCTTCGGCTACCGTTTCCTGCGCGAGCGCGGCGACGACAACAGCTACATCCAGACCGTATCAACCGGCGTGAATGGCGCGACCACCAGCTTCCTCAACAGCACCGATGCGCACGCGGCCTACATCGACGACCGCATCGCGCTGGGCCATTGGCGCATCACGCCGGGCGTGCGCTACGAGAAAATCAGCTCGACGCGCGACGACATCGCCGGCAAATCGCGCTTCGAAAGCGACAACAACAAGGCGCTGCCTTCGCTGAACGTGGCCTACCTGGTCAACCGCGCGCTGACAGTGTTCGTCAACTACACCACCTCGTTTGGCGCGGTGCAGAATACCCAGCTGAACTCGCAGACGCCGACCAATCCGCTGAAGCCGGAGCTGGCGAAAACGGCGGAGCTGGGCGCGCGCTGGAAGTCCGGCTCGGTCAGTGCAGAAGTCACCGCCTTCCAGCTGAAGTTCGACAACCAGATCGCGCAAGTGCCGGGCATCACGCCGGCGACCTTCCAGAACATCGGCGCGACCAAGCACGACGGCCTGGAAACCGCGCTGGACTACAGCTTTGACGATGCCAGCGCGCTGGCCGGGCTGAACCTCTACGCCAACTACACCTACACCAAGGCGATCCAGGACTCGGGCGCGACGGCGGGTCTGGACGTGCCGTTCTACTCGCGCAACACCGACACGGTCGGCGCGCGCTACCGCGTTGGCGCGTGGACGGCCAACCTGTCCAGCACCCACCAGACCAAGCAATACTCCGACACCGCCAACACG
Organism: Duganella sp. sic0402; assembly: GCF_019219065.1. GTDB lineage: Bacteria > Pseudomonadota > Gammaproteobacteria > Burkholderiales > Burkholderiaceae_D > Rugamonas. The sequence goes on from NZ_JAHUWK010000001.1 coordinate 486,056, forward strand.
GTGGCGGAGGCGGCCAGCGGCGGCGCCGGCATGATACCGGGCTTCCGCCTGTGGAATGCGCAGCTGTCGTGGAAGCAGCCGTCCTACGAAGTCGCGGCCGGCGTCAACAACATCGCCGACAAGCGCTACTACACCCGCAACGTCGACGGCAACGCCGGCCGCATGGTCGGCGCCCCCCGCACCGCCTACCTGCAACTCCGCCTCGCCTACTGACCCCGGATTAGGACGTAGGACTAAGATGACATTTTGCAATGTTCGCTGCCTACATAGGACTACAAAGTGGTCCTATACCGCTGGCTTAGGCCGATGGCTATAGTGTCTACATCAACCAGACAGACACTTATAGAGGCACACCATGAACGCAATCCATACCGCCCCAGCTACCCAACAGACCGTCAGCCTGATCGGCGCGCAACAGAATGATTTGCTGCGCGCATTGTCGCGTGATGATCTGCTCGCCCTGTTTGGCGACCTGGAATTGGTGACGTTGCCAGAAGGTAAGCATCTGTTTGATTACGGCGATACCGTTGAATACACCTACTTCCCGACCAACGCCATCGTCTCGCTGCAATATGTGATGGAAGACGGCGCGACCACCGAAATCGCCGTTGTCGGCCGCGAAGGCGTGGTCGGTGTCGCGCTGCTGCCTACCGAGCGCGCCAGCTACGCCGCCGTGGTGCAAACCGCCGGCTATGGCTATCGCCTGAAAACCTCGATGCTGCGCGAAGTGTTCTACGCCGGTGGTCCTCTGGCCCAGCAACTGATGCGCTACACCAGCATGATGTTCGCCCAGTTGGCGCAAAGCGTGGCCGGCAGCCGTCATACCAGCATCGAGCAGAAACTGTGCCGCTGGCTGCTGGAACGCCTGGACCGTTCGCTGTCCAATGAGCTGAAAGTGACCCAGGAGATGATCGCCAATATGCTGGGTGTGCGCCGCGAAAGCATCACCGGCGCGGCCGGCAAGCTGGCTCAGGAAGGCCTGATTACCTACCGCCGCGGCCTGGTGACCGTGCTGGATCGGGATAGCATGGAGCGCCGCGCAGGCAGCTGCTACCAAGGCCGCGTCAATCACACGGCATCGGCCCAGCAACGTTACGCAGCGTAATAATAGAAGAGGAAGTTAGTGCAGGACGCGCGACGGCGGATTAATCAGGAAACCACCAAAATCCACCCGCGCCGGCAGACGCGACGCCAGGTCCTGGTCCAGTTTGCGTTGCACCAGTTTATGCCAGGCGCTGGCCCAGCGCGCCGCCAGCTGGGATTCTTCCGCCGAACGCGCGTACAGCGTTCTTTCCACGGCGAGTTTCTGGCGTTGCAGGGCGTAGCTGGCGGAGATCAGAGTAGTCATGGCGTAGTTTGACTGGCAAGTTAATCGAAGATGCGTTGCCATTGTGCCTTCGCCACGCCGGTTTTGAATGTGCGCCAGTTCACCCATAACGATGAGTAAACCCCGTCAACCGTGTAAAATGACCGGGCTGTTGCTTTTTCGTCCCGACTCTTTCCGGCTTTCCCCCTCATGAATTTCTCAAAAAACGCGCTGGCGGGCTTGACCACGTCCTTTGCGCTGGTGCCTGAGTGCATCGCTTTTGCACTGGTTGCACACCTCAATCCGCTGGTCGGCCTGTATGGCGCGTTCTTTATTTGCACGATCACGGCAATTTTCGGCGGCCGTCCAGGCATGATTTCTGGTGCAGCTGGCTCGATGGCAGTGGTGATCGTGGCCCTGGTTGCCCAGCACGGCCTGCAATATTTCTTGGCCACGGTGGTGTTGAGCGGCCTGATCATGCTGCTGTTTGGTCTACTGCGGCTCGGCAAACTGGTGACCATGGTGCCGCATCCGGTGATGCTGGGCTTTGTCAACGGCCTGGCGATTGTCATCGCATGGTCGCAATTACAACATTTCAAGGTGGATGGCGGCTGGCTGCAAGGCGTCGCCATGGCCTGGATGTGCGGCCTGGTGCTGCTGACCATGGCGATTGTCTATGTGCTGCCGCGTCTAACCAAGGCCTTGCCGCCGGCGCTGGTCGCCATCGTCGGCGTCGGCGTGTTGTCGGCTATCTTGCATCTGCCGGTGCGCACGCTGGGTGACATGGCGCATATCGCCGGCGGTCTGCCATCCTTCGCTTTGCCCGAGGTGCCGCTGACGATGGAGACGCTGCGTATCGTGCTGCCATATGCCTTCCTGATGGCGATGGTAGGCCTGCTGGAAACCCTGCTGACCTTCAACCTGACCGACGAGATCACCGAAACGCGCGGCCTGCCGAATCGCGAGTGCGTGGCACTGGGCGTCGCCAATGTCACTTCCGGCCTGTTCGGCGGCATGGGCGGTTGCGCGATGATCGGCCAGACCATGATCAACCTGAGCTCCGGCGGCCGGACGCGCGTGTCCGGTGCAGTGGCGGGCGTGATGATACTGCTGTTTATCCTGTTCCTGTCGCCGTTGATCGAGCGGATTCCGCTGGCGGCGCTGGTTGGCGTGATGTTCGTGGTAGCGCAGGAAACCTTTGCCTGGGGCTCGCTGCGTGTACTGGGCAAGGTGCCGCGCCATGACGCGCTGCTGATCGTCGCGGTGACCGCAATTACCGTGGCCACCGATCTGGCGATGGCGGTGCTGTGCGGGATTATCATCGCTGCGCTGAGCTTCGCCTGGCGCCACGCACGCGATATTCGCGCCGAGGTGAGCAGCACCGGTGGCGTCAAAACCTATACGCCGCATGGCACGCTGTTCTTCGCGTCGATAGCGCATTTCAATGCGTTGTTCGATTTGTCAGATGATCCGCAACAGGTGGTGCTGGATTGCCGCCACCTGCGCCTGGTCGATCACTCCGCCGTGGTGGCGGTGGCCGTGCTGAGCGAGCGTTACGCAAAAGCCGGTAAGACGCTGCAGGTGCTGCACCTGTCCAAGCGCTGCGAAATGCTGCTGCAACGCTCGGGTGTGATGGCTACGGCATAAACTCGGCGTCCAGCAATTGGTCGATGGAGCAGGGCAGATCCGGCGGAAAAACATTTTGCTTCCGATCGTCATCGTAGCATTTGAGGCGGCTCAATAGAAATAAGGCGTCTTGCTTGCCCACTCGGTTTTGCCGTAGCGCTTGTGCAGCAGCGAGAAGGCGTTGCGGGACAGTGTCTTTGCATCCGCGTCCAGGCAACCGCCGCGTGTGGATTGCACGGTGACGTACAGCAGCCAGGGCAGCATCGGATCGTTGGGTTGCGCCTTGGCGCGCGCCATCACCGCGTCGCCGATGTAGCCGGTGGCGGTTTTCAGCGCGCCAAGCTGCGCCAGTTCCTTGTCGCGCACGGCGGTGTTGCCCAGTTCCGGCATCGGCAGCGAATCTTCCGCATCAGTGTTTTCCATGTAGCCCGCGCCAGCTTTGGACGGCATTTTGCACCACATATCGGCGCGGGTTTCTTCCTGGCCGCGTGGCTGGTCTGCCAGCGCATAGCTCTGAAACACCGGCGACATGCCGTAGTTCAGCGCGCTGACCATCAGCGTGTGATGGCGCTCTGGCGCGGTGGCTAGTTTGCGGTACTGTGCTGCGGCACTCGCCAATGCCGGCGCCATTTTCTCTACCTGATTTGAGGCCGACAGCGCCGCTTCCTGCTGGCCCAGCAGGTCGAAGCGCATCCACGCGGCGCTGGCGATACGCGCGCGCCATGCCGCCGGCAGTTCGGACTGCGTGGCTACACTGAGCAAGTCTGCGGCGGACAGGCCGCTGTTCAGCCAGCGCTGGCCGTCGGCTGCGATATCGACATTGGCGATGCGGTTCTTCGCCAGTTCGCCGGTATCGGCATCCAGGTCGATGGCCTGGGTGCGCAGCAGGTATTTGGCCGCATCGGCAGGCGAGGTAGCGACTGCAAAGCGCTCCTGCAGGAACAGGTTGCGCGCGCTGCTGGATTGGGTGCTGGACAGCACTGGGCTGGCCAGCACGGCGTCGCTCAATGCGCGTGCTTTGTCGGCGCGACCGGCCAGGCGATTGTGACGCACCAGCGCCCGGCGCAGCGTCAGATATTCAGGTGCGCTGGCCGGCGCTTGCAGCGCGGCTTGCTCCTGCTCGGGCGTCAGCTTCGCAGAGAGCAGGGCGCTTGCCATCAGCCAGACGCGCGCTTGCGGCTTGCTGCCCTGTTTGACATAGCGCTGCCACTGCGCCAGCGCATGCGCCTGATCGCCTTGCTGTACGGTGACGATCCAGTCGACGAAATCAGCGCTGTTGCGCACATCGCTGCGCACCGGCGCGTGCAGCAGATCGTCGGCCAGCACGCGCCAGTCACCAAGGTGGTCGTCGGTGTACGGATTGGCGCGCGGGTCATCAAGCAGCTTGCTCAATTCCGCAAAACGCAAAGCCGGGGTGAGGTAGACCTGCATCGAACGGCCGATGGCGCGCGAGGCTTCGTGCAGCGGCGCCAGCGCGGGATCGGCCAGGATGTGCGCGATGCTGGCCTGGATACCCGCCAGTTTTTTCTGCTGCGTCGCCTGCCTGGCCGCCGCCGCTTCCGGCTCTTCGGCGCGGATCGCCTGGGCTTCCTTCCAGCGCTGCTCCTCCGGCATGTAGACCGCCGCGCGGGCCTGCGCGCGCAGGCTCAGATACTCGCCCCAGCCACGCAGTGGATGCTTGTCGGTCGCGCCGATGGCGGCAAACAGCTTGGCGGCACGCGCGTAGTCTTCGCTGTAGAAGGCTGCTGACGCCACTTGATACTGCTGCATCTGGCGCCAATACAGCGCTTCGGACGCGGGCAGTTCCACCGGTGGCGGAATCACCGGCTTCGGCCGCTCGTAGATGCTGCGCGTGGAGTCGGGATCGTCGCCGCAGGTTTTAAACACCTGCCGCTGCGAGCCTACCCATGCAGCCAGCCGTTCCGGCGTCGCGTCGCTACGCTTGGCCAGTGTATTGAGTGTCTCGATAGCGAAGCTGTAGCTGGTCAGCGGGCAGTTGATGTAGCCGTAGACCAGGCTATTGCCCGGCCTGGCCACTGGCACCGGTCGTTTGAGGGCGGCGCTGACTGCCAGCTCCCATTCCTTGTAGCCGCCCGCGCCCTCGGACGCATCCACCCAGCCACCGCGCCGATTGCCGATGGCGCGCAGCAGGCCTGCTTCCGCAGTCGGCGCTTGTTTTGCGGCGTCCGCGCCAAGCATCACGCTGCGCCAGGCCGAATACAGATAGAGGCGGTTGTAGCTGTTCATCACCACGCCCAGCTCTCCGCTGTCGTAGCGGGACAGCGCGATATCCGGTGCGCTGCGGTTGACGTAGGGATCGTAAGGCCCGCCGCCGCTGGCGTGTGCGGCGCTCACGCATGCAAGCGTGGCCGCAGCGGCAAGGGCGAGATGGAATCGGATCTTCATGGTGTACTCCTTGAAAGTGGCGGCAGGTCCGCGCCGTCGCGTTTCCACGCGTAGCGGTCGAACCAGTAGTTTTTGGCATAGCGCTTGTTGACCGCCGGCGCGAAAGCTTCCTGTGGCGAGAAGCCGGCGCTGCGCGCGCGGCAGCTGGCGTGCAGTGTGGCCGGTGAATGTTCCAGTATGTCGCGCATGGCCGCGCTGTCTTTGCCCATGCGGAAGAACATCGGCACCACTTCGTCGGCGGCCAGGTCGTCCAGCCATGCCGGCGAACGGCACCACCAGGCCAGCGCGGTGACGCTGAGTTTCAGCCGGGGCGGCAAGGCCGCGCGGATGTCTTGCACCAGGGAGCGGTAAAACACGCGCTGCGAGGGCTTGGCCTCCATGTCCAGCTGCACCCAGCCGGAGCTGCTGGCGGCTGCGGCGTCGAGCAGCGCGCTGATGATGATGGCGCGGCTTTGCTCGATGCGCGTGGGAGGATTGACGGTGCTGACTTCCACATGCAGCACCGGCGTGACCAGTGTCGCCGGTGGCAGCGCGGGCCAGCGCTTGCGCGGCCGCAGCAGGATGTCGTCGCCAGTGAGGAGGATATGCCGCTGCAGGACCGCCGCTTCATGCGTGGACCATGCGGGCAGGCGTGCTTCGTCCCACAACCATGCGGTGTGCTGCGCAAGCGCAGCGGCGGGACAGAGCAGCGTAAGAATCAGAAGAATAAACGGCATCGATACAATGAAGCGGCGTCAGACATCAGGCCGCCCCATTGTACCCTAGCTTACTTGCCTTCCAGTGCCGCGATGGCGGCGGCAACGCCGGCGCCGTAGGCCGGATCGGCCTGGGTGCAGTTGTCGATGTGACGCTGCTGCACCGGCTTCGACACGCCGTGGATGGCGCGCGCGGTGTTTTCAAACAGCAGCTGCTTCTTCTCGGCGGTCAGCAGGCGGAACAGGTTGCCGGGCTGCGAGTAGTAGTCGGTGTCGACGCGGTGATTCCAGTGGTCGGCCGCGCCCTCCAGCGTCAGCGGCGGTTCCTTGAACTGCGGGCTTTCCTGCCACTCGCCACGGCTGTTCGGCTCATACGGCGTCTGGCCGCCGCCATTCGGCGTCACGCGCATGGCGCCGTCGCGATGGTAGCTGTGGAATGGGCATTTCGGCGCATTCACCGGGATCTGGTGGTGGTTGACGCCGAGGCGGTAACGCGCCGCGTCGCCGTAGGAGAACAGCCGCGATTGCAGCATCTTGTCCGGCGAGAAGCTGACGCCGGGCACCACGTTGGCGGGCGAGAAGGCCGATTGCTCGACTTCGGCGAAGTAGTTTTCCGCGTTGCGGTTCAGTTCCAGCACGCCGACGTCGATCAGTGGATAGTCGCCATGCGGCCAGACCTTGGTCAGGTCGAACGGATGGTAAGGCACTTTGGAGGCATCGGCTTCCGGCATGATCTGCACCGCCAGTTTCCAGCACGGGAAGTCCTTGTTTTCGATTGCATCGAACAGGTCGCGCTGCGAGCTTTCACGATCAACGCCTACCAGCGCCGTTGCTTCGGCGTCGCTGAGGTTCTCGATGCCTTGCTGCGAAACGAAGTGGAACTTGACCCAGAAGCGCTCATTGGCGGCGTTGATGAAGCTGAAGGTATGGCTGCCGAAGCCGTGCATGTGGCGGTAGCCCTTCGGGATGCCGCGGTCGCTCATGACGATGGTCACCTGGTGCAGCGCTTCCGGCAGCAGGGTCCAGAAGTCCCAATTGTTCTCGGCACTGCGCAGATTGGTCTTCGGATCACGTTTGACGACGTGGTTCAGGTCCGGGAATTTCAGTGGGTCGCGGAAGAAGAACACCGGCGTGTTATTGCCGACCACGTCCCAATTGCCTTGTTCGGTGTAGAACTTGACGGCGAAACCGCGAATATCGCGTTCGGCGTCGGCCGCGCCGCGTTCACCGGCGACGGTGGAGAAGCGCATGAAGATATCGGTCTTCTTGCCGACCTCGGAGAACAGCGCCGCCTTGGTGTATCGGGTGATGTCGTGGGTGACGGTGAAGGTGCCGTGGGCGCCGGAACCTTTGGCGTGCATGCGGCGCTCGGGTATCACTTCGCGCGCGAAGTGGGCCAGCTTTTCCAGGTGCCATACATCTTGCAGCAGGACCGGGCCGCGTGGACCTGCGGTCTGGGTGTTTTGGTTGTCGACGACGGGAGCGCCGGCGGCAGTAGTGAGATTTTTCATGAAACTTCCTTCGCCTGTGTGGGATGAATGGAAACTTCCAGCATAACGACTACTACAGTTTTTTACCGCTCTCAAAAGAGAGAGTCACAATGAAAAACGCCCGGCATTGCCGGGCGTTTGATACGACTGAATTACTTGCTTGGGTAGACGATGTCGTCGCGACGGTCGTGCGCGCGGGCTGCGTCGTCGGTGCCGGAGACTTTCTCTTTACCGTACGATACGGCTTCCACTTGGCCTTCTTTCACGCCTTGTGCTTTCAGGGCGGTAGCCAGGGCTTGTGCGCGCTTCTGGCCCAGGGCCAGGTTGTATTCTGCGCCGCCGCGGTCATCGGTGTTGCCTTCGACTTTGATCGCTACGTTCGGGTTAGCCGACAGGAACTTGGCGTGATCAGCAACCAGTGCGTCGAATTCTGGCTTGACGGTGTACTTGTCGAAGTCGAAGAATACGCTACGGTTTTTGTAGATCGAGCTGTTTGGGTCCAGGTAAGCTGGCAGCGGTGCTGGTGCAGGCGCTGGTGCTGGTGCTGCAACCGGAGCTGGTGCTGGAGCTGGAGCTGGTGCTGGAGCTGGTGCCGGGGTTGGGGTCGGTGCTGGGGTCGAGCAAGCGCTCAGCAGAGCGATGGTGCAGGCTGCCAGCAGGATATTGGTTTTAGCTTTCATCGAAATTACTCCCGAATTGGTTTTGTTTGTGGGGGACACGCTAGGTGTGAGGCTGTTCCGCAGCCCGCGAGCGGTATTATATAAGGGTTTCCCTCTGAAATATTGGTGTCTTGCATTATTTTTTCAACCAAGATAAAAAAGGCGTCAAATCCATGTCGCCTTCGACGTACCAGGCACGGCGGGCGATGTCGAATTTTGCGCCCAGGGCCTTGACGTGGTCCTTGTCCTGGAAGCCGGCGGTTAAGTAGTAACGCGTAGATGGCGCGGCCGCTGGCGCACGCTGGTTGCGCTCGACGGCGGCTTCGGCGGCTGCTGAAGATTTAGGCAGTCGCATCTGCGCGATAAAGCCGCTGCGCTTGGCCGTGTCGGCTGGCGACAGCAGCGTCAAGCGTGCGCGGGCGCGGGTTGCTGCCACATAGAACAAATTTTCTTCTTCGCGCCGTGGCTGCGCCGGATGGGGGAATTCGCCGTCTTCCAGGAAGGCCAGGATCACGTGCTCGAACTCCTTGCCCTTGGCGTTGCCGGCGCATTCGATCAGCACCGACTTGCGGTCGCGCTTGCGGCGCACGAAGGCTTCGCGCGCGTTGACCGCGTTCCAGAACTCGCGCAGGCTTTGCTTTGAAGCGGTGGCCGCATCCAGCAGGCTGGCGATGGATTTGTGGATGACGCTGGCGTCGTAGGCGCGCACAAAGATGCGCCGCGCCGTTGCGGCCAGCTGCACGCGCTCACACAGTTCGGTCAGCACGGCGGCGGCCGGCGTGGCCGGATCTACCTCGGATAGCCAGGCCAGCGCGGCAATCACGGCGCGCTTGGTGCCGGTGCTGGCGACATCGCGGTAGCCTGGCTCGACGCCGTCGCGGCGCTCATCGTCGATCAGGAACAGCTCGCCCAGCAGGTCCGGGCTTTTCAGGATCTGCTGCTTGAAATTGTCCATGCTGCGCGCATGGAATTTCATTTCGCTGAAGGCGACCAGCGCATCCACGATGGCGACCCGTACCTGTTCCGACTTCACGGCGGCGAAATCCTTGAGCGCGATCGCCAGCAGGCCGCGCAGGAACAGGATCTCGTCGCGCTGAAGATAGCCGGCCATGGGCGGCGTGCGGTAGTCGATATCGGCCTCGATCAGCGCATTTTCGATGGCCATCGACTGGTGGCGGTCGCGGATCAGGATGGCGCAGCCGTCGTAGTTGTGGCCGTCGGCCTTCCACTGGCGCACGGCGGCCACTGCGCGTTCGGCGCAGCCGGCGGCGTCGTCATAGTGGGCTTGCAGGATCTCGGTACGCAATGGCAGGCCGGATTCCACCGGCTTTTGCTTGAACTCGGCCATGGCATAGGCCAGATGCGGGCCATGGCGCCAGGTCTGCGTCAGCGGATAGCGGACCAGCTTGGGGAAGCGCTCGGCAAAGCGGCGCGTCAGGTAAGCATCGCTGGCGCCCAGTTTGGCGTGGATGACCTGGTCCTTGTCGCCGGCGCCGACGAAGAAGCATTGCTGGCGGTCGATCAGCGCCTCAAGGATGCGGAAAGCTGCCTCGTTCAGGTCGTGCAGCTCGTCGCACAGCACCAGCCGGTAGTCCGGCAACTGCTCGGCCAGGCGGGCATTGGTGTGCAGATTGCACGCCAGGTCGTAGGTGGCGTCGAATGGGCCACGGAATACCGCGCCGGCGCCGCCATCCAGGCGCAAGGTTTCGTATTCGATGGTGGTCAGGTAGTCGGTCAGCGTGAGGCCTAAAATTTCGGCAGCTTCTTCCGGCGCCATGTATTCCACATCGGTTTCCAGCGCCATGGTGGCTTTCAGCGTCAGCTGCACTTCCAGGAATTGCGCCAGCGCCAGGCTGTGGGTATGCAGCTCCAGGCCATCGACCGTGCCGGCATAGCGCTCGCCGGCGCGGTCGATGGCTTGCAGCGCGTAGTCTTTCAGGGCGCGCGGATCGCGGCACTGGCGCACCTCGTCATTGTCGGCCAGGTCCATCATCCAGGCCGAGAAATCCTCGAAGCTCAGCACCGCGACGCGCTCCACCAGCGCCGCCGGGACGCCGATCTCCAGCAGGCGGCGGCGCAGCACGTCGCGCGCTTCAGGTGTGAAGGTCAGCGCCAGGATCTGTTCCGGCGCCAGTTTGCGCGCCAGTGCCTCGCCGATGCGCAAGGCCAGCGTGGTGGTCTTGGCGGCGCCGGCGTTGGCGTCGACCAGCACCACCTTGTTTTGCGCCAGTTGGATGGCGCGCTGCTCGGTGGTCGGGATCAGGCCTTGCGGGGTGAAGCGGGGTGTGTTGGTGAAATTCGGCTGGTTCATCCGCTACATTATAGCGACCGGCAGCCGCAAGCCGGTAGCGGCCAGGCCAGGCGTCGGCGTGCCGGCTGGAGTCAGGCGCGCGGTGGCGCCTTCGATGAACTGCGCGTTGAACACGCGTTTCTCGGTTTCCGTGTCGTGCTGGGCTATGCGGGCGCACAGCAGTTCCGCTGCCGCCGCCGCCATTTTCGGCATCGGCTGGCGCAGCGTGGTCAGGTTGTAGCTGATCCAGTTGGATGGCTCGACTGCATCAAAACCGGCCACCGAGAGCTGGCCTGGCACGTCCAGCCCCAGTTCGTGGCGGGCGCAATCGAGGCAGCCGATGGCCATCACGTCGCTGCCGCAGATGATGGCGTCCGGTACGCTGCCCAGTTGGGCGATGATGGCTTTCAAACCAATCGCGCCGCTGCGGTAATCGTATTCGCCAGGCACCACCACCGGCGTTGGCAGCCCCAGTTCGGCGATGCGCTCAACTGCGCCGTAGCGCCGTTCGCTGGCGACACTGGAATCCATATTGCCGCCGATGATGCCGAACTGGCGATGGCCGGCGGCGGCGAGGCGCGAGGCCAGCATGCGGCCGGCCTCCTTGTGGTCGCAGGTGACGATGTTGACCGAGTGGTCGCGCATGGTGCGGTTGAACAGCACCAGCGGCATGCGGCGGCGCTCGAATTCGGCGATATGTTCGTCGGACAGGCGGGCGGCGGCGATCACGCCATCCACCTGGAATTGCCAGACATCGGCCAGCACGCGGTCGACATCGGCCTCGCGTTGCAGCGTGAACAGCAGCAAGCGCTTGCCGCGCGCGGTGAATTGCTGGCTGACTTCGGCCAGCAGCTCGGGATAATAGAGATTGGCCTGGTTGGTGATAATCAGCGCCACCATATTCGAGCGGCGCGTGATCAGGCTGCGGGCTGCGGCGTTGGGGATGTAGTCGAGCAGGGCGGCCGCCTTCATCACCAGCGCATAGGTGGATTTGGAGACGCTGGCGCCCGGCTTGAAACAGCGCGACACTGCGGATTGCGATACCCCTGCCACCTGCGCCACGTCATACGAGGTTACTCGGCGATTCTCACTGGCGATCACCGCTCTCAGCTCGGTCGCGCAATGCTCAACTGTCAGCTTGGATTTGCTCATCGTCTGGAACGCAGGCCCATTGGTTTTTATATTAGTAAAACGAGCATAAATAAAAAATTACCGGATGGCAATAAATATCGTATTTCTGCAAAGAAATATCGCCACGGATGTGGCGCAGTTGCAATGTTTGCCGTAGCAGCGCTTTTTCTGATAAAATCCCGCCCCTTTACCTGAACGGAAGGGGCAAGATGTCCATCGCTTGCGGCGTCGATTTCGGCACGTCCAATTCCACCGTCGGCTGGGTGCGTCCCGGCCAGCCGGTGATGCTGGGACTGGAGGATGGCAAAACGACCTTGCCGTCCGTCGTCTTCTTTAATGCGGATGACGACCAGGTCACTTATGGCCGCGCCGCGCTGGCCGAGTACCTGGCTGGCTACGAGGGGCGCCTGATGCGGTCGATGAAAAGCCTGCTCGGCACCAGCCTGATCGACGGCCAGACCGAGGTCGGCGGCCGCGCGCTGCCGTTCCGCATGCTGCTGGCCCAGTTCATCGGCGAACTGAAACAGCGCGCCGAGCGCTCCGCCGGCCGTGAGTTCACCTCGGCCGTGTTCGGCCGCCCGGTCCATTTCATCGACGACAGCAAGGAAAACGACCAGCTGGCCGAAGACACGCTGGCTGAAGTGGCGCGCTCGGTCGGCTTCAAGGATATTTCCTTCCAGTTCGAACCGATCGCTGCCGCGTTCGACTACGAGTCGCAAATCGACCGCGAGGAACTGGTGCTGATCGCCGACATCGGCGGCGGCACGTCCGACTTTTCGCTGGTCCGCCTGTCGCCTGAGCGTGCCAAGAAGAGCGAGCGCCGCGACGACATTCTGGCCAACGGCGGCGTGCACATCGGCGGCACGGACTTCGATAAATACCTGAGCCTGTCCTCGGTGATGCCGCTGCTGGGCTACGGCAGCCGCCTGCGCAACAACAGCGAAGTGCCGTCCAGCTATTTCTTCAACCTGGCCACCTGGCACACCATCAACCAGGTCTACACCAAGAAAATGTGGACCCAGCTGTCCGACCTGCTGCGCGATTCGGCCGAGCAGGAAAAGCTGGGCCGCCTGCAACGCCTGATCGACGAGCGCGCCGGCCACTGGCTGGCGATGAAATCGGAAGAAGGCAAGATTGCCCTGTCCGGCGCCGAGCAAGTGCAGCTGGATCTGGATCGCCTGGCGCCGCCGGTGGTGCTGGAATTGAATCGCGCGCAGTTTGACGGCGCCATCGATCATCTGGTCGGCTCGGTGGAAAACACGGTGCTGGAGCTGTTGCGCGACGCCGGCGTCACGCCGCAGCAGGTGGATACGGTATTCTTCACCGGCGGTTCCAGCGGCGTGCGCAAGCTGCGCGAGCGCATCGGCGCGCTGGTGCCGTCTGCGCGCAAGGTCGAGGGCGACCTGTTCGGCAGCATCGGTGCCGGCCTGGCGCTGGACGCGGTGCGCAAGTTCGGATAAGCCATGCTCGACCAACCTATCGTCATGCTGGACTTTGAAACCACCGGGCTGACGCCGGTGCAGGGCGATCGCATCACCGAGGTGGCGGCGCTGCGCATCGTGGGCGGCCAGGTGGTCGAGCGTTATGTGTCGCTGGTGAATTGCGGCGTGCGCATTCCATCGTTTATTACCGGCCTGACCGGCATCACGCAATCGATGGTGGACCATGCGCCGCCGGCGGAGCAGGTGGTGCCGGAACTGCTGGACTTCATCGGCAGCGATCCGCTGTCCGCGCACAATGCCAGCTTTGACGAGAAGTTCCTGCGTGCCGAAGCCGCCAGGCTCGATCTGACGCCGCGCCATGCCGCGCTGGTGTGTTCGCTGAAACTGTCGCGCCGCGTGTTTCCGCAGCTGGGCAGCTACAAGCTGGGCCAGCTGTCGGGTTCTCTGGGAATCAAGTTCCTCGGCACGGCTCACCGGGCCGAGGCGGATGCCGAGGTCGCCGCGCAGCTGCTGATCCATATCGGCCAGCATCTGCGGTCGCGTTATGGCATCGGTCAGGTCGATACCGAGCTGCTGGTGTCGGTCAACAAACTGGCTGCCGCCAAAGTTCCCCAATTCCTGAAAAAACGCGGCCAACCCGTTTGACCGCCATCAAACCCTGACCGGGGACGCGTTTTACACTTCTATCAACAGTCTTGTCATGTTGCTCAGGAGTGTATCGTGAAAAAAAAATGTTCGGCCCGGCACGGCTATGATGTTTTCCAATGGTTTCTGGCGGCGGCCGAGCGCGGTGACGCCTATGCCCAGTTCAATCTGGCGCGTCTCTATAAAAACGGTGAAGGCGTGGTGCGCGACGATGCGCAGGCTTTTCGCTGGATGAGCCGGGCGGCCCTGCAAGGACTCGCCTATGCCCAGAATCAACTGGGCGCCATGTACTACTACGGGCGGGGCGTCGACAACGACGACGGGCGTGCGGCTTACTGGTTCCGCTGCGCGGCGCGTCAGGGCGAGGCTTCCGGCCAGCAGAATCTCGGCCTCATGTACCGCAAGGGACGCGGCGTCGCGCAAAGCGACGATCTGGCGCTGGCGTGGATCTGCCGCGCGGCCAAACAGGAACTGGCCAGCGCGCAAACGCTGCTGGGCGAAGCCTATGCCAGCGGTCACGGCGCGCCGCGTAATTATCCGATGGCGTTGGCGTGGCTGCGCAAGGCCGCGCTGCAAAATGATCCCAACGCCCAACTGCATCTGGGACTGATGTACAAGCATGGGCGCGGCGTGCAGCGCAACGAGGCACAGGCGGTGTCGTGGTTCCGGCAGGCTGCGGCGCACGAAAATATCGTCGCGCAGCGCCTGCTTGGCGTGGCGTATGCCGAGGGCCTGGGCGTGACTCCCGATCCTCAACGCGCGTTTGCCTGGTTGCTGCGCGCGGCCGAACAGGAAGACAGCGACGCGCAATTCAATCTTGGCGTGATGCTGGCGCAAGGCCGTGGCGTGGCGCGGGATGATGATCTGGCCTTTACCTGGTATCGCCGCGCGGCCGAAGCAGGGCATGCGCTGGCGCAGTACAACCTCGGCGGCATGTATGCGCGCGGGCGCGGCGTCGCCCATGACGACCGGCAGGCGCTGGCCTGGTATCGGCTGGCGGCGGAGCAGGGCACGCCGCACGCGCAATTCAATGTGGCCGTCATGTATGCCAACGGCTATGGCGTCAGCAGGGATAACCTGCTGGCCGCCGCCTGGTATCGCAGCGCGGCCGAGCAGGGCGACGCCAGCGCGCAAAACAATCTGGGCGTGATGTACGCCAACGGGCTGGGCGTCGCCCATGACGACGTGCAGGCGGTCGACTGGTACTGCCGCGCCGCAGAGCAGGATCATGCGCTGGCGCAGTTCAATCTGGGCGGCATGTATGGCAGCGGACGCGGCGTTGCTCGCGATCCGGCCTTGTCCTTCATGTGGCTGACGCTGGCGGCGCAGGCTGGCGATGTCGCCGCCATCAGCAACCGCCGCAAGATGCGGCTGGCGATGACGCCGCAAGCCATCGCCGCCGCGCAGGAGCTGGTGCTGCGCTGGCGCGATGCGCATCCATGTGATGTGCGATAGCGCGCCAATTCCCGCAATGTTGATATTTGTTGGCAACATGCTATCCTTGCGCGGAATCTTTACTTGCAGCTGAAATTTTATGACAGCCAGAATGTTGATTTGCCTTTTATGTTTTGCGTCATCTTCGTGCTTCAGCGGTGAAATCGAGGACGCATTAAATCGTGCCGGACTCGTCGAAACTCCCATACCCACTGGCGAGGCCTGGCTCGCGGCCAACCATCACCTGGTCGACTATGTCATAGCAAACGACGCCGGCAAGCTCGCCATCAAGGAACTGAAGATGCTGAGGCAGCCACAGGAAATCAAGCTCAGGTTCAATGGCAAGACGCTGATTGGCGAGAACAAAGGTGAATGGGGCGGTAGCCTTTCTGTCGTCAGTCAGGATGGAACGAAACAGATACTCATCCCTGAGAATATCGTCCAGCTCATCCAGGAAGAAGACGAGCTGTTCGTATTCACCGGCCTGGCACATCTGTTCTCCGCGCACGGCGCGATCTATAAAGTCGTGCGTGATAAAGAGGATGTCAAAGCCGAAAAATTGACGCTGCTGCCTGGCGCGCCGCAGGTGGTGATTGCAGAGAGAAACGATAGGGGCTACTTTGGATTTCTTATCGTTACCAACGACGGCCTGGTCAGATTTACTCCGAAATATCTGGATCTGAAGGTGCTTGCGATTGACCAGTTCTGGAGTGGCCTATATCCGACCAGCGCTCAGCTGGTGGATAATCAACTGATGATTGGGATGCGGTCTGGCGTTGCAGTGGTCAGCACGGCCGCTGGTATCCCGATCCGGGTCAAACAAATTCAGTACTTCTCACGCAACGCGCAATAGCGAGGCCAGTGCATGGGTTCTGCAGCGCTGCGCTGCGTGGTGTTATCTCTTACGTGATAAGGACTGATAAATGTCGAGAGGTGAACGCGTAAAGAACATCGCAGACGGATTGTGTGGCTCGTTCGCCAGCCGTAACAATGACGTGGGCGGGTATTGGACAATCGGAAAGCTATGTTTGCTGGCTGAGCAGCATAATCAGAAAGCGGCGTCGCTTGATTTATTGGCCATTTCGCTACAGCCGCCATCGTCTGAGTTCGCACTGGTACTGGCTTGCTGTCGCCGCCTTCTCGAAAAACTCGCCCGCGTCTCCGGGCATCCGGTTTGAAGAACTCACCACCGCATGCATAACGGTTGATTTCTCACCTCCACCTTGGCCCAGAATCAGCTACTACAAGCAGAAGTGGGGAGCGCAGTTCCTTGTGACTGTCATCATTAGTGCAGACGGCAGGCGCGACGGCATCATGCGCCACGGTGGTTATTGCCGGCCGCACCATCCCGATAGCGAGCGCCGCCGGCACGGCTGCTGAAGAACCGGCGATGCCCGGTGATTTGCCCCGACGTCAAGATCTGAGAAATCTCTTGGACTTCTCGCGTAGTGACAAATAGTGAATTTTGCGGTGAGGCTAGATGATATTCTAGGCATTGTGGCAGATTCGGCCACAACCGGACATACGAATTTGAAAGGCTGGCAATGCACTTCGCTACGATGTTAAGTATTGCAGGTTGGACTGTTGCGATGGCTAGCAGTGCTTGGCAAAAGCAATGGCTGCTGTCGTTAATTTTCGTTTTTTCGCTAAGCTACACAATTTTCGATAAGGTATTTCCGAACCTTCTGCCAGAACATGTGGTTACTGGTTTATCCGTAATCTCTCTGGGGTTGGCGATGATTTTTTGCTGGCAGACTTTTTCTCGCAAAAGAGTCATTTAGCGGGCAGGAGCAGGGATTGACAACTGCGAAAAGGATGAAAATGAGCGGTAATTTAGAAGGTTCACCCGTTTGCGGAATTTTTAATAATTTTACTCGGCGCGGTTGTCTATATACTAAATTTGCATCGATTGTCGATGCTTGTACTCCGTACTCCTCTATTTAGCGAGCGATGAAAAATGACTGTAGAGAAGACGACTGCTGAGTTATTACAGGAACGGGAAGGTTATCCTTTCGGGAAGCCTCGTCCATATTCGCCGAATCATAAGAACATCTTGGCGGAAGGGCTGGCTGGCCCTCAAATTGAAGACATGCCTTTGTTTTCCAGGAAGGGAAAATTTATACTCATCTTTCTAGCTATATTACTTGGATTGTATTGCGTACTTGGACTGGCGATAGACGATTTGTTTATACCAGTGAAGCGTTCTCCGGGCGTACACTATCGCGGCATCGCAGCATGGCTAAATTTCGGAATGATTTTAAGTTTTTCTGGCTGTTTAATCACCATGGCCATTTCCAAATATGAAGTTGCGCAACGGCGGGTGAGTCATAAGACTTTATTAAAGGTTTTGTGTGTTAGCCTAATGTGTTTCATGCTCGCTGGCATAGTTATGGGCCCGATAGGTCTATGACTGGAATCCGGAGTTTTGGGGCAAGGGGGGATTTACTATGCATAATTATTTAAAAATAGGCTGAAAAAAATGCCCAATGTTTTGGCAATTGTATTTTGGTGGTTCTATATAATTATTTGTCCGGTTTGTACGATTGCAGTATTGATCTTTTCAGTGAGCTTTAGCAAGGGTAGATATATCAATATTTGCCGCGCTCTTGGTTGTATTTTTTTATTGGTTTTAGTCTTTGGGACTGCAACTACATCGGTCGGGCCAATGTCATGGTGGTTCGCAGATATGGTGAGCAGTAGAAATGATATCAATTATTACGTCTGGCAATATGCCGTTGCCTGCATTATTATTCAAGCGTGTGTAATACCTGCTAAGTTATTGCTTTTGAAAATATCGCGCCGAAATGTGGGTTCAAGCGGTTGAATCGCCGCACAGGGACGGTATTTGACGAATTGACATCACGAGAAAATCTTATGAATCCAGAAGTTAAATTCGCACGTATTGGCATGTTCATTTACGGCGCTTGTCGGCATGGAGGCGGTATTGCCGACGTGCACAACTGGATGGCAGAAGAGCTAGGAGTGGCGCAGCCAAACGAAGGCGATGAGGCTGCCCAGACGAGTTTGCAAGCTGAGTATTTTGCCAAGTACCTGAGCGATGAACAATTTTCGGAGAGTCACCAGCGATTTATGAACATGATGAAATCACGCGCAAGCTGATTCGCCGAGATTCGCCATTCCCGCGCTTCGGCGGGAATCCATAATGCCATCTGTATGCATGCTCAGCATGGGTTCCCGCTTTCGCGGGAACGACGAACGGTGGCTTTTGTGGGGGACGCGGCCCCTCCTGATATTTCAATTCCTGAAGTAAAAAAACCGGAACAGTAGTTCCGGTTTTTGTTTGCCGATGGCGGCAATTACGACGATTTGATCAGGCCAGAGATGTAGGTCAGAGAGGCGGTGATCTTAGGGCCGAGGATAGCCAAGCCTGCGGTGATCGCTGCGGCGATGGCGGCTGCCATCAGAGCGTATTCGATCGCGGTGATGCCGTCTTCGTCGCGGATGAAGTGTTTAATTGCGTTCATGGTTGTTCTCCTGAGTTTGATCGATGTGAATGAATGGCGTCTGGATTACGACGATTTGATCAGGCCGGAGATGTAGGTCAGCGAGGCGGTGATCTTAGGGCCAAGGATGGCCAGGCCAGCGGTGATCGCTGCGGCGATGGCGGCTGCCATCAGGGCGTATTCGATAGCGGTGATGCCGTCTTCGTTGCGGATGAAGTTGGTGATTGCGTTCATGATGAGCCTCGTTAAAGTTTGGTTGAGTAAAGGGTTACTACATCAACTAAAACGGGGTTCAGGTTTTAGGTACTGCGTTACTGCTTGTGTGCTGCCGATGAAAGACATTCTACGCAGCCCAGGTGCACAAAACATCGGACAAACGTCACTTTATGCAGTGACATTTGTCATTCCCGCTTATTGCGGCTGGCGGCGGTCGAGGAACAGGCTGTTGCCATGCACTTTCTTGGCCTGCTTCTTGGACTCCGCCGCTGCAGTGGCAATCTGATGGTGGCTGTAGTACTGGTGCGGCTCAACCCGGATTGCGCCGATCGACAGGCTCATCAGCGAGTAAAACACTTTCTTGCCCTGGCGGTCTTCGCTGAGATAGCCACTGCGCTCGCGGTCTTCGGTGCTGTAGAAATTGAGCACACTGACACTGAATTCACTCAATACCGACTGGCAACGCTGTTCCCAGTCCTCGCTCTGGAATAGCACCATGAAGTCGTCGCCGCCGATGTGGCCGACGAAGTCGCGGTCCGGGTCGCTGTGGCTGCGCAGCAGATTGCCGGTCAGCTGGATGATGTCGTCACCACGCCGGTAGCCATAGACGTCGTTGAAGGGCTTGAAATGGTCCAGGTCAAAATAGCACACCCAGAAACGCGTCCCACTTTCCAGCAGCCGGTCGATATGTTCGTTGATCGGCACATTGCCCGGCAGTTGGGTCAGCGGATTGGCATAGCGCGCCGCGTGGATCTGCATCTGCGTGATCTCGCGCATGAGGTCGTGGCCGGTGCCCATGCCCAGATAGCGGCCCTGGTCGGTAATGATGAAGCCGTTAAACAGGTGATGCGCATCCGCTTCGGCCATGCGGTAGCTAAGCTCCTGCAAGCTGGTGCTGCGGTCGGCAATCAGCGGCTTGCGGTCCATGAACTGCTTGCAGGATTTTTTGCCATACAGTTCGCGTTCGTAGGGGCGGGCGAAGTGTTCGATCATGTCGAAGCGGCTGATCAGCCCGAGCGGGTGGCCGTCGTCCACCACCGGAATGATTTGCAGCTTGGGCTCGCGCTGGAAGATTTCATACACGTCGTTGTTGCTGGTGGCGGTCGATACCGTCACTACCTGGTGCAGCAGCTTGTGGATGCTGGCGGAGTGCTTGTCGCCGCCGCGCTGCGGATACACCGCCACGCCATTGCGCGACAAGGTCTTGACCACTTCGGCGGGCGCCGTGCGCGCCGGCAGCGGCTGCGGGCGGCCCAGATGATAGCCCTGGCCATACGCCACGCCCACATCGCGCAGCACCAGCAGCTCGGCCTGGGTTTCAATGCCTTCGGCAATCACGCGGGTATTGGATTTTTCAGCGATTTCCTGGATCGAGCGCACGAACTGCAGCTTTACCGGGTCATGATTGATGCCCTGGATGAAGTGCATATCGATCTTGACGAATTCCGGCCGCAGCTCCGACCACAGGCGCAGGCTGGAAAAGCCTTCGCCGAGGTCGTCGATGGCGATCTGAAAGCCCATCTTGCGATAATGCAGTACCGCGTCGCGCATCAGGTCGTAGTCGTAGGTGGGCTGGTTTTCGGTCAGCTCGATGATCACGCGGTCGGGGTGGATGCCGATCTGATGGATGACTTCCAGCGTCTCGCCGTGGCGGGCGTCGCGTTGCAGCAGCGACTCCGGGCTGACGTTCAGGAACAGCTTCCCCGGCAGCTGCAATTCGGCGAAACGCTCCAGCACCACCTTGCGGCACAGATGTTCAACCTGCACCGTCAGGCCGTTGCTGCGGGCCGTTTTGAACAGATTCATCGGCGAATGCAAGGGACTATCCGACGGTCCGCGTATCAAACCTTCATAGGCGATGATTTCGCCCGTCTGCATGTGTACAATCGGTTGAAACAGCGCGCTGAGCTGCTTGCGCGCCAGGATGTCGTATAAATGGGCGCGCAGCATGGCATCCTCATCGTCTTCGCGAGGTTTCAGGTAGGTGACGTTGGCGCCACCGGACGGCTGGAGTGCGGAATTCACGATGAATCATTTGCTAATTGTCGGTTTAACTGTACGATCATAGTGTTTGTTTGTGACGGCATGATGAATTTAGGAAACACTTTGTCCAGGACGCGTACTACAATAAGCCTTTGTCAGGGGAGAACAGGGTAGCCATGCATCGTCGCCAAATCGTTTGTTGCTTGAGCCTGTTGGGTGCGGCCAGTGCCGGCGCCACTGGTATTGCAGTGCAAGTGCAGGATACGGCTGGCAAGGTGCTACCCGATACCGTGATCTACATCGAGGCGGAAGGCGCGGCGCCTGCAGCGGGCAAGCCGGTCACCGCACTGATCGAGCAGAAGGGCCTGAAGTTCCTGCCGCTGGTGACCGTGGTACAAACCGGCGCGACCATCAACTTCCCGAACAACGACAAGGTCCGCCACCACATTTATTCGTTCTCGCCGGCGCATAAATTTGACCAGAAGCTGTACTCCGGCCAGGCCGCATCGCCGCAGGTCTTCGACCGGGCCGGCACGGTGGTCCTGGGCTGCAATATCCATGACAAGATGATCGCCTACGTCAAGGTGGTCGATACGCCATACTTCGCCAAGACCGATGGCGGCGGCGCGGTGCGCATCGACTTGCCGGCGGCGGGCAAGTATGTGGTCAAGGCCTGGCACTACAACACGGTTGGCGGCGCCACGCCGGAGCAGGCCTTGACCGTCAAGGCTGGCGAGCTGGCCACGGCGGTCTTCAAGCTGCCGATGAAACCGCCGGTCATAGGTGATCCTGGAGCCTGAGCATGCGCCTACGTTTCCGCAGCCTCGAAAGCCGTATTGTCACGCTATTCCTGGTGCTGATCGTTGCTGTGCAGTTGATAGGCCTGCTGGTGATCCAGCGTGGCATCGACAACAATGCTCGGCTGGCCATCAGCAGCGAGCTGAATAACGGCACCAAGGTGTTCACCCGGCTGCTGGAACAGAATGCGCAAAGCCTGCGTTTCGGTGCGCGCCTGCTGGCGCGCGACACGGCCTTCGTGGCCGCCATCGGCAATAACGACGAAAGCGACCGCTCCACGATTGTGTCGGCGCTGGAGAATAGCGGTGCGCGCATCAAAGCCTCGCTATCGATGCTGATCAGCGATGAGCGCAAGATCACTGCGACCACCAACCCGGTGCAATCGATGGGACTAGAGAAAATGGCGCTGTCCCTGCTGGACGCAGCCGAGGCGGCGGACGGCGCAATCGGTATCGCGATAGTCGACCACCGGCCGTTCCAGATTGTTGCCATGCCGGTCAAGGCGCCGATCACCATCGGCTGGATCGTCATGACCTTCCCGATCGACCGCCAGCTGGCCAACGATATGCGCGAAGTCAGCTCGCTGCACACCACCGTGCTGACCCGTGGCCAGCAAGGCAAATGGCTGCAGGCCGGCTCCACGTTTGTCGGTCCGTCCGCGCAGACGGTGGTCGATCAGTTGCAGGCGCTAGGTCCGACCTTGCCCACGCTGCCGTTCGACATCACCGTGGAAACCGGTCAATACAGCGCGCGCTTGCTGTCCATCGGTGCGGACGATGGGCAAACCGCCAGCGTGCTGCTGGCACGCTCTATCGATGAGGCCACCGCCGAATACCGCCGCCTGGAACGCTGGCTGGTCGGGCTGACGCTGGGCGGCATCATCCTGTCGGCGTTGGCCATCGTCTTGACTGCCAAGCGCATCGCGCAGCCGATCAGCGAACTGGTGGTCACCGCCAAGCGCCTGGAGCAGGGCGATTACAAGACACCGATCGACAGCGCGCGCGAAGATGAAATCGGCCACCTGGCGCATGCCTTTGACGCCATGCGCGAAGGGATCTCCAAGCGCGAGCAGGAAATCCGCCGCCTGGCCTATTGGGACACGCTGACCAATCTGCCGAACCGCGCGCAGTTCGTGCTGCTGCTGAACGACGCCTTGCTGGAAGCAGGCCGTCGCGGTGAAGCGCTGTTCGTGCTGATGATGGACCTGGACCGCTTCAAGCACGTCAACGACGTAATGGGCCACAGCTTCGGCGACGCGCTGCTGCGCCAGGTGGCGGGCCGGCTGCAACTGCTGCTGGCCAACCGCCGCCAGCTGTCGGCACAGGTGGCGCGCCTGGGCGGCGACGAATTCGCCGTACTGCTACCTGCCGCGAACATCGACGCGGCGCAGATCATGGCCGCCGAAATCCTGCAGGTGCTGGAGACGCCGCTGTCGCTGGAAGACCAGATGGTTGATATCGGCGCAGGCCTGGGCATCGCCGGTTATCCCGAGCATGCCGACGACGGCGAGACTTTGCTGAGCATGGCCGAAGTGGCGATGTACACCGCCAAACAGCGCAACGACGGCGCGGTGGTGTATGACCCAGGTATGGACAAGAGCAGCGCCAAGAGCCTGTCGCTGCTCACCGAGTTGCGCAACGCGGCCGAACGCAACGAATTCCGTCTGCATGTGCAGCCCAAGATTTCGCTACAAAGCGGCAAAGTGGTGGGCATGGAAGCGCTGGTGCGCTGGGTGCATCCGGAGCGCGGCAATGTCTTCCCCGATGAGTTCATTCCCTTCGCCGAACAGACCGGCTTTATCCGCGTGCTGACGCGCTGGGTGATGGAGCGCTCGGCGGAACTATGCCGCGAGCTGGCCAGCCAGGGCCATCATCTGAAAGTGTCGGTCAATCTGTCCACGCGCGACCTGCTGGACCAGGACCTGCCGGCCAAGTTTGCCGAGCTGCTGGCCCAGCACAAGCTGACGCCAGGCTCGTTCTGCCTGGAGATCACCGAAAGCGCCATCATGGACGATCCGGTGCGCGCGCAGCATACGCTGGAGCGCCTGAGCGACATGGGCGTGGATTTGTCGATTGACGATTTCGGCACCGGCTATTCTTCGCTGGCTTACCTGAAGCGCCTGCCCGTAAATGAGCTGAAGATCGACAAATCCTTCGTGCTGAATATGGAGAAGGACGAGGGCGATACCAAGATCGTCCGCTCCACCATCGACCTTGGCCACAATATGGGCCTGCGCGTGGTGGCCGAAGGGATTGAGAGCGAAGCGGTATGGCGCTTGCTGGCGGAGCTGGGCTGCGACCAGGGCCAGGGCTATTTCATGAGCCGTCCGATCCCGGCTGACCAGATGATCGTGTGGCTGGAAAAATGGCGCGCCCCGGTCTCGGTGACGGCGCCTGCCGAAGAAACCGAAGCCGGCTAGGCCGGATAAGCGCTTTAACTTTTTGCTAAGCTGGCGGCTTCACGTTATGATCTGTGTTCCTGATGAACCTTATATGGATACGGATCACACATGCAACGTAAAGCACTTTTGGCCACACTGATCATCTCTCAAGCCACCATGGCGCAGACCTGCCCGGCGCCCGGCGCGGCAGTCAATTACCCTGTGTCGCGCACGGTCGACCAGCAGGACAATTATCACGGCACCGTCGTCGCCGATCCGTATCGCTGGCTGGAAGACGCCAACAGCGCCGAGACCAAGGACTGGGTCGAGGCGCAGAACAAGCTGACCCAAAGCTACCTGACGCAGATTCCCAGCCGCGAAGCCATCAAGGCGCGCCTGACCAAGCTGTGGAACTACGAGCGTTTCAGCGTGCCGTTCAAGGAAGGCGGCCGCTATTTCTACAGCCGCAACGACGGCCTGCAAAACCAGTCGGTGCTGTACACCATGAAGACGCTGGCTGACGTGCCGCGGTTGCTGCTCGATCCGAACACGCTGGCAGCCGATGGCACCGTGGCATTGGCCGGTCTGGCAGTCAGCCCTAATGGAAAATACCTGGCCTACAGCACCGCCGCTTCCGGCTCCGACTGGAACGAAATCAAGGTACGCGATATCGAAACCGGCAACGACGTTGAAGACCACATCAAGTGGGTCAAGTTCTCGCGTACCGCCTGGCTGCAAGATGGTTCCGGCTTCTTCTACAGCCGTTACGACGAGCCGAAAGAGGCCACCAAGCTGGCTGACGTGAACTACTTCCAGAAGCTGTACTTCCACAAACTCGGCACGCCGCAAAGCGCGGATGCGCTGGTGTACGAACGTCCGGACCACAAGGACTGGGGCTTCAGCGCCGAAGTGACCGAAGACGGCCGCTTCCTGGTGATCAACGCCTCGCAAGGCACGGAGAATAAGAGCCGCGTGTTCTACAAGGACTTGAGCAAGAAGGACGCGAAAGTGGTCGGCCTGCTGGAGGAGTTCGACGCCGCCTATGATTTCATCGGCAACGATGGCCCGGTATTCCTGTTCCGCACCGAGCGCAATGCGCCGCGCGGCCGCATCGTCAGCATCGATACCCGCAAGCCGGGCGTGTTGAACTGGAAGCAGATCGTCCCGGAAAGCAGCAACACCATGGTATCGGCATCACTGGTCAACAACCAGCTGGTGGTTGATTACCTGAGCGACGCGCATAGCCTGGTCAAGGTCTACGACCTGAAAGGCAAGGCACTGCACGATATCGAACTGCCAGGCCTGGGCACTGCCGGCGGCTTTAGCGGCAAGCGTTCGGACAGCGAAACCTTCTACTCCTACACCAGCTTCAACACGCCATCGACCATCTACCGCTACGACCTGAAGGCGAACAAGAGCAGCGTGTACCGCCAGCCGAAAGTGGACTTCGATCCAAGCGCGTTTGAAACCCGCCAGGAGTTCTTCACCTCGCGCGACGGCACCAAGGTACCGATGTTCATCGTCTCGAAAAAAGGCCTGAAGCTCGATGGCAGCAATCCGACTTACCTGTATGGCTACGGCGGTTTCAATATCTCGCTGACGCCGGCCTTCTCGGTGGCCAACCTGGCGTGGCTGGAAATGGGCGGCGTGTACGTGATGGCCAATCTGCGCGGCGGCGGCGAGTACGGCGAATCGTGGCACGCGGCCGGCACCAAGCTGCAAAAGCAGAATGTGTTCGACGACTTCATCGGCGCGGCCGAGTGGCTGGTGTCGCACAAGGTGACCTCGCCAGCCAAGCTGTCGATCGGCGGCGGCAGCAATGGCGGCCTGCTGGTTGGCGCGGCGATGACTCAGCGTCCGGACCTGTTCGCGGCGGCGATTCCGCAAGTGGGCGTGCTGGACATGCTGCGCTTCCACAAATTCACCATCGGCTGGGCGTGGACTTCGGACTACGGTTCGTCGGACAACGCGGACGAATTCAAGGCGCTGGTCAAATACTCGCCGCTGCACAATCTGAAGAAGGGTACTTGCTACCCGGCGACCATGATCACCACCGCCGATCATGACGACCGTGTGGTGCCGGCGCACAGCTTCAAGTTTGCCGCTGCCGCGCAGGCCGACCAGGCTCCGGGCGGCGCGCCGATTTTGATCCGCATCGACAGCAAGGCAGGCCATGGCGCCGGCAAGCCGACCAACAAGCAGATCGAGGAAGTGGCGGATCGCTGGGGCTTCCTGACCCGCGCGCTGCACATGCCGGGTGGCGAGGCGGCGGCCGAACCGGCAAAGCTGTCCGCACCAAAATAATGCCTTGTTTTAGTGCGCACCGCATCAGTGCGCATTTTTGCACCATTTGAAAATCCATTGAAATCAATCACTTAAGATTTTGCACCAAATTGGAACGATTATTGCTTCTTGCATGAAACGTTCTTAACTTATGCATTGTTTTGGGGAGTGATTTTGATGGATGCACACAAAGACGGCGCCAACGCATTATTTATCCTGCTCGGCGCCATCATGATACTGGCCATGCACGCGGGCTTTGCTTTTCTGGAGCTCGGCACCGTGCGCAAGAAAAACCAGGTCAACGCGCTGGTGAAGATCCTGGTCGACTTCGCCGTCTCGACCATCGCCTATTTCTTCGTTGGCTATGGCATCGCCTACGGCATCCATTTCTTTTCCTCGGCCGAGGTGCTGGCGGATAAAAACGGCTACGAGCTGGTCAAATTCTTCTTCCTGCTGACGTTTGCCGCCGCCATCCCGGCGATTATTTCCGGCGGTATCGCCGAGCGCGCGCGCTTCCACCCGCAGACCATCGCCACCGCCTTGCTGGTCGGCCTGGTCTATCCGTTTTTTGAAGGCATCGCCTGGAATGGCCGATTCGGCATTCAGGACTGGCTGGCGCACACCTTCGGCGCTGTCTTCCACGACTTTGCGGGTTCGGTGGTGGTGCACGCCGTCGGCGGCTGGATCGCCTTGCCGGCCGTGCTGTTGCTGGGCGCGCGCCGTGGCCGCTATATGAAAAATGGCGGCATGGCGGCCCACCCCCCATCGTCGATTCCGTTCCTGGCCCTGGGCGCATGGATCCTGACCGTGGGCTGGTTCGGCTTCAACGTGATGAGCGCGCAGTCGCTCGACAAAATGAATGGCCTGGTGGCGGTCAACTCGCTGATGGCCATGGTTGGCGGCACGCTGGTGGCGCTGATGATGGGCAAGAACGACCCTGGTTTCGCCTATAACGGTCCCTTGGCTGGGCTGGTGGCGGTATGCGCCGGTTCGGACCTGATGCATCCGCTGGGCGCGCTGATCACTGGCGGCATTGCTGGCGCAATCTTCGTCTGGATGTTCACGCTGGCACAGAACAAATGGAAGGTGGACGATGTGCTGGGCGTGTGGCCGCTGCACGGCTTGTGCGGTGCATGGGGCGGTGTCGCGGCTGGTATTTTCGGCTTGAAGGCGCTGGGCGGAGTAGGTGGCGTGTCGCTGTGGTCGCAGCTGTTCGGCACGGTCCTGGGGGTGGCAGTCGCGCTGATCGGCGGCTATGCGGTCTATGGCGTATTGAAAGCCACCATGGGCCTCCGTCTCGATCCGGAGGAGGAATTCCACGGCGCTGATCTGTCGATACACCGCATCAGTTCCACGCCGGAGCGGGAGTCCAACTGGTGAGGATAGTTTTGTCAACTGTTGAGTAGTTATCCGTCCACAATTTAACAGTGTTTGTGTTTTTTTAATGGCAGGGAGCGTCAGACTAGAACATACTTAATTTTCGTTATTAATTTATTAGTTATTTGTTTAACGAGGATAGAAGAGTTCTAAAATGAAAATTAAGCTACTTAGCAGAACGTTAGTCATCTTGTTTGGGGTAACAGGATGCGCCGCCAGTGCGCTGGCGGGCAATATGGTCGAGGTCAACGGCCTCCACACGAAGTTCATCTACGACGCTGACTTCTGGGGTACGAATAATGTCACGGTTCAAGGCGATACGATTTCGTTTGCGACCGGGCATATTTATTCGGCCGTAGCGGACGTGGCCGTTGGCCAGGAGCCGGATTACACCGTCGAAACCTGGACCACCAACGGCGTGTTCCGTGGCGTGCTGGCGGTGGCCAAGGACAGCTACAAGCTGGATGCGGCGGTCGGCAACATCATTCACGGTCAATACAGCGTGGACTCGGGCGGCCAGGTGATGGCGTACTCGAACGGCTATGTGGTCGGTGGCGACTGGAGCAACGGCGTGTTCAGCGAGCAAAGCGCGCTGGGCAGCTACCACAGCCAGTTCGCCATTGGCAGTGCTGGCGGCATGGCGTCCTCCGGCGGCTGGGACAGTAACAGCGTGTCCAGCGGTCCCGCGCAGCGCTACGACGCCCTGGCACTCAGCCTCGGCCTGACCGGCTGGGTGCAGCAGTCGGGGCCAGGGCAGAGTTCAGCCTCCATCCAGCAAGTGAGCTTCAGCTTCTCCTCTGTCGCTGCAGACACCCCGGTGTCCTCGGTGCCTGAACCGTCCACCTACGGAATGATGGCTGGCGGCCTGGCATTGCTCGGCCTTGTCAGCCGCCGCCGCAGGCGCACGCTTGCCATGTGATTTTACGGGCCCTGCGGGGCCTTTTTTTATGTGGGGTTAACTTCGGTTTTGGTAGTGCGTCAGAGCAGGTGCTTGTAGTTCATCCATTTTCTTTAAGGGGAAAGTCATGATCAAGAAGCTATTACATCGTTTGCTGGCTGGGGTGTTGCTGGCAGCGGCAACCGTGGGCTCAGCCCAGGCTGTCAATTTTGTGGAAATCCAGAGCGACACGATGAGGTTTTTCTACGATGCCGATTTCTGGGGAAATAACGCGGTTTTCGCATCAGGCAACACGATCTCTCTTTATTTGAATGATGACTTTGACATACAAACCAGTTTGCACACCGCCACGCGGAGAGACATTCTTCAATCCGGCGAGTCAGCGTTGAGTGTATTTGCGGTGCGCAAGGATGGCGGCCCGATTCAAGCGTCAATATTTAGCCTGACCAAAACGTTCTTTGAGCTAGACGCGCACGGTAGTTCGGTCAGTGCTTATATGGAGGGGAGCGTGTTTGGCGGCGAGCTATCGAACGGCCACTTTGTCAATCTAGGCTCGCAAGGACTTTTCTCCGGTAGTGCCAGCATCGCTTCGGCCGGGACAGCCTACAGCGGCATGTTGACCTCGATTGCCGTCACCGATCCAATCTACGCGAGCTTTTCGGCGGTTGGCATTAGCACGCAATTATTGCTGGGGATTGGCCAACTCGGCTATGGCAGCGTGCGCGCCGATATGAGCAGCATCAGCTATACGTTTGACGTATCGACCATACCCGAGCCGCACAGCTATGTGATGGCGATGGCGGGGCTGGGCCTGGTCGGCTTTGCCGCCCGCCGCCGCAAACGCGCCTAACGGTGTATCACCACCAGCAGCGCCTTCGCTTCAGTTTTGCCGACGTTACGGATGATGTGCTGCTGGTCACCTGGGTAGCGCGCGGTCGCGCCCAGTTTGACTTTCTTCTTGCTTGCTCCTACTTCCACCTCCACCGAGCCGTGCAGCACTGTCAAATGCTCCTGCGCGCCGGGATCGTGTCCTTGCGAGGCCAGTTCGCCGCCCGGCGCCAGCGTCAATTCATACCATTCATATTTGCTGGCCAGTTCCAGCGGGCCGAGGATGCGCAGCACATAGCCCGCGTGCAGGCCGGGCAGGGTGGGGGTTTCGTGCGCGTCGACCACGCGGATAGTCTCCGTTTCGCGGTGTGCCGTCGCCAGTAGCTCACCGATCTGCACGCCCAGCGCATTGGCCAGGCGCCAGGTGATGGCGATGGTTGGATTGGCCTTTTCGCGTTCTATTTGGGATAACATGGACTTGGAAACGCCGGCGATGCGCGACAGGTCTTCCAGCGTCAAGCCGCGCGCCAGACGCAGTCGTTGCAGGGCGGCGCCGACTTCTGGCGGGGCATTGTTAGGAACAGGTATTGTCATTGTTATTGGGTTGCGGAGTTCACTGGATCGCTTTAAAATTCAATATATCGAATTTGAATTCGAAATAACGAATTTCGCATAAGATAGTGAAATCGTATCACATACAAGGACCATCATGAGCGATCAAAAAAGCAACTTCTACAGCGGCCTCCAGCAAAATCTGGATCAACTGCGCGAGCAGGGCCTGTACAAGCCGGAGCGCGTGCTTGCCTCGCGCCAGGGCGCGGAAGTGGTCAGCGACGATGGCCGGACCCTGATTAATATGTGTGCCAACAACTACCTCGGCCTGTCGGGCCAGGAGTGGGTGGCGCAGGCTTCCATCGACGCGACCAACAAGTATGGCTACGGCCTGTCGTCGGTGCGCTTCATCTGCGGCACGCAGACCGTGCACAAGCAGCTGGAGCAGGCGATTTCCCAATTCCTCGGCACCGAAGACACCATCCTGTACGCAGCCGCCTTCGACGCCAATGGCGGCGTGTTCGAGCCGCTGTTTGACGAAAACGACGCCATCATCTCCGACGCGCTGAACCATGCTTCGATCATCGACGGCATCCGCCTGTGCAAGGCGGCGCGCTTCCGCTACGCCCACAACGACATGGCCGACCTGGAGAAGCAGCTACAAGCGGCCGCCGACAAGCGCCATAAAATCATTGTGACCGACGGCGTGTTCTCGATGGACGGCACCATCGCTCAGCTGGACAAGATCGTCGCGCTGGCCGAGCAATACGGCGCGCTGGTGATGATCGACGAATGCCACGCCTCCGGCTTCATGGGCAAGACCGGCCGCGGCACGCACGAGCACCACAATGTGGTCGGCAAGATCGACATCATTACCGGCACCTTGGGTAAAGCGCTGGGCGGCGCCATGGGCGGTTTTACCTCCGGCCGCAAGGAAGTGATCGAGATGCTGCGCCAGAAGTCGCGTCCTTACCTGTTCTCCAACACGCTGGCGCCATCGATCGCCGGTGCATCGCTGACGGTGCTGGAGCGCCTGTCCTCGTCGACCGAGCTGCGCGACCGCCTGCACGAAAACACCGCTTACTTCCGCAAGGAGATCGAGCGCATCGGCTTCACCATCAAGCCAGGCACCCATCCGGTGGTGCCGGTGATGCTGTTCGATGCGCCGGTGGCGCAGAAGTTCGCCGCGCGGATGTATGAGTTGGGCGTGCTGCTCAGCGGCTTCTTCTACCCGGTGGTGCCGATGGGCCAGGCGCGCGTACGCGTGCAGTTGTCGGCGGCGCATACCCGCGAGCAGCTGGAGACCGTGCTGAGAGCATTTGAACAGGCTGGCCGCGAACTGGGCCTGCTGAAGAACTAAACATCAGGAATAATCAAATGAGTCAGCAAAAAATTCTCGTCATCGGCGCCAATGGCCAGATTGGCAGCGAACTGGTGGAAGCACTGGCCGCGCAGCACGGCGCACAAAACGTCATCGCCAGCGATGTCAGTCCGACCAATCTGTATGGCGCGGCGCGCTACACCACGCTGAATGTGCTGGACAAGCAGGCGCTGTGCGAACTGGTCACCGCCGAAGGCATCACCCAGGTTTACCAGCTGGCGGCGATGTTGTCCGCCACCGGCGAAGCCGCGCCGCTGAAGGCGTGGACGCTGAATATGGACGGCCTGCTGAATATTCTGGAAGTGGCGCGCGAACGCGGCGCCATCGGCAAGCCGCTGAAAGTGTTCTGGCCATCGTCGATTGCCGCTTTCGGCCCGAACACGCCGGCCGCCGATACGCCGCAGCTGACGGTGATGGACCCGACCACTATCTACGGCATCAGCAAGCTGGCCGGCGAGCGCCTGTGCGAATACTACTTCCTGAAATACGGCGTGGACGTGCGCTCGATCCGCTACCCCGGCATCATCAGCTACAAATCGCCACCGGGCGGCGGCACCACCGATTACGCCATCGCCATCTTCCACGCGGCGCTGCGCGGCGAGCGTTATGAATGCTTCCTCGGCCCGCAGACCACGCTGCCGATGATCTACATGCCGGACGCCATCCGCGCCACCATCGAATTGATGGATGCACCGGCGGAACAGGTCAAAGTGCGCTCTTCGTACAACGTGGCTGGCGTGTCGTTCAATCCCGAGCAACTGGCTGCCGCGATCACGCGCAAGCTGCCGGACTTCAAGATCGCCTACAAGCCGGACAGCCGCCAGGCCATCGCCGACTCTTGGCCGCAAAGCCTGGACGACGCCACCGCCACCGCCGACTGGGGCTGGACAGCACGCATCGGCGTGGATGAAATGGTCGACAGCATGCTGGCGAATATCGACGTCAGCCTGGGCAAGGCCGCCTGAGAGCGCGCCTCCAACGAGAAAGAGAGAGACAACAGATGGACATGAGCGTTTTTGATTTATTCAAAATCGGCATCGGCCCGTCGAGTTCCCACACCGTGGGACCGATGGTGGCGGCACGCCGCTTTTTGCAGGACAACGCTCCGCTGGATGACGTGACCGAAGTCAAGGCCGAGCTGTATGGCTCGCTGGCCCTGACCGGCATCGGTCACGCCACCGATAAAGCCGTGCTGCTTGGCCTGATGGGCGAAACCCCGCAAGGCGTCAATCCAGCGCAGGTAGACGCGCAGCTGGCCGCCGCCGAAGCGGCAGGGCAGCTTGCGCTGCTCGGCCAGCACGCTGTCCCGTTCAAGCGCGGCACGCACCTGATCTTCCACATGGCCGAATCGCTGCCCGAACACCCGAATGGCATGCGCTTCACGCTGACCCGCAAGGATGGTGGCGCCACCAGCAAAGTCTATTACTCGGTTGGCGGCGGCTTTATCCGCGAAGAAGGCGAGGAAGCGGCGGCAGTGGCTGCGATCGCCGTGCCATACCCGTTCGGCACCATGGACGAACTGCTGGCGCACGGCGTGCGCAGCGGCTTGACCATCCCGCAGATGCTGCGCGCAAATGAGTGCGCCCGCATCAGCGACGAAGAGTTGAACGCCGGCCTGGATAAAATCTGGCATGTGATGCGCGACTGTATCGTGCGCGGGCTGGAAACGCCGGGCCAGCTGCCGGGTGGCTTGAACGTCAAGCGCCGTGCCGCCAGCCTGTGGACGCAGGCGCGTGCCAACATCAGCAATCCGAACAGCCTGCCGCACGATGCGATGCACCAGGTCAGCCTGTACGCGATGGCGGTAAACGAGGAAAACGCCGCCGGTGGCCGTGTGGTCACTGCGCCGACCAATGGCGCCGCCGGCATTATCCCGGCCGTGCTGCGCTACTATGCGGAAGACTGCAAGCCAAGCGACCCAGCCACCGGCGTGCGCAACTTCATGCTGACGGCCGCTGCGATCGGCATGCTATGCAAACGCAATGCGTCGATCTCCGGCGCGGAAATCGGCTGTCAGGGCGAAGTCGGCGTGGCGTGCGCCATGGCGGCGGCGGGCCTGGTGGCGGCACTGGGCGGCAGCAATGGGCAGATCGAGAACGCCGCCGAAATCGGTATCGAACACCATCTGGGCATGACCTGCGATCCCATCGGAGGGCTGGTCCAAATTCCCTGTATTGAGCGCAACGGCATGGGCGCCGTCAAGGCCATCACGGCCGCCTCGCTTGCTCTGAAAGGCGACGGCACCCATTTCGTCAGCCTCGACGAAGTGATCGAAACCATGCGCCAGACCGGCGCCGACATGCAGGCCAAGTACAAAGAAACCTCGCTGGGCGGCCTGGCGATCCACGTCATCACCGTTAATCACGCTGCCTGCTAACGTCCAGTTGCAGTTTGAAGTTGCCGACGGCGACGGCTGCGGTTTCGTTGATCGCTACCAGCAGTCCTGGGCTGCTGACCACTTGGTCGTCATGTTTGATGAAGGCTTTCACGAACACGGAGGTGTCGCTGGCTTTGCTTAGCAGCAGCTCCGTGCGCCATATGCCATCTTTCCCTTGGCTGGCCACGGCGGCCGGTACGCCTTCCTGCATCAGCAGCGTGGGCGCGGACGTTTCGCCGCCGGCGTTCAGCTTCATCTTGACCAGGTATTTGTCTGTACTTTCCACGCCGGCGTTGGCTGCCATCGCGCCGTAGCCGCATGCTGCGATAAAGGTGGTGACAGCGATGCGGCCCGCTACGCGGCGAAACATGCTGGGAGGCGTTTTCTGCAATTGCATGAGGCGTTCCTTGAGTGGATGAGTGGACTGCCATTGGCAGTGGATCAGTGCTGTTTGCGTGGATATCTGCGTTTTCAGCATGGCGTCGGCGTAGCTGCGTTTTAGCAGCGGATGGTCGAGCATGACAACCGCGTCGCACGCCAGTTCCTGATCCTGCCGGAATCGGCGCGCGGCCAGGTGCACCAAAGGATGAAACCAGAGTGCGCACTGAATCGCCGCGCAGATGGCATTCATCAGCGGATCGCAGCGGTGTACGTGTACGGCTTCGTGAGCGAGTATCAGCTGCTGCTCTTGCGCTGTATAGCGCGTGGCGAAATCTGCCGGTAACACAATCATCGGCCGCCAGAGACCGACGACGGCGGGGCCTGCGTCGGTACGCTTGCTGTGATAGATGTCGCCATCGCGCCGCAGTAGGCCAATATGCTGGCGGTAGCGCCGGTGCGCGACGCCGTACCAGGCCAGCATCGCCACGGCGACGACCAGCCAGGCCGCCAACAGCCACTGGTGCCATTGCGGGCCAGTGCTGGCGGGGGATGCGCCTGCGCCGGCATTGGCGAGATGATGTAGCGGCGCGACGATCGGCTGCACTGGCGCCGGCATATGCGCAGACGACAACGTGGCCATCGCCAGCATTGCGGCCGGCACTGCGGCCCAGGCCATATAGGCTATTCGCGCGCCGAATGCGCGGCGTAGCGGCACGCGGGCGGCGCATAGCAGCGGAATTACCACGCTGGCAATCAGGCTGGCGGAGATCAGTGTGTGCAGGATGTCATTTGCCATCGCTCAGCTCATCAACAAGGCGCTTCAGTTCATCGAGATCGCTGGCGCTCAGTTTGCCGTGTTGACCGAAATGCGCTACCAGCGGAGCGATACGCCCGCCGAACAGGCGCTGCACCATGCTGCCGGTCTCTGTCACCAGCCATTGGTCGCGCGTCAGGAGAGGTGAGTAGAGAAAGCGCCGGCCATCCTTCTCGGCGCGGACAGCGCCTTTCTTGAGAAGCCGATTCAGCAGGGTCTTGATGGTGGCGACCTGCCATGCTTGTTGATCGCTGAGTTCTGTCACGACTTCTTCCGCCGTTCGCGGACTGCCCCGCCACAGCACTTCCATGACTTGCGATTCAGCCTCGCTAATGTGGACAGTTGATTTCATATGGTTAACGATTACATATGTAATCAATCATGTCAATGCTTCTTCTGCAGAAATGATGGAATTGTCTTATAGTCACCGGCTTGAATAAGCGATGACAATAAGAATCATGTTGATGACGATGAAAATCTGGTTTCGGTGCGTGTTAATAGCATTGCTGGCAATTGGTACTGCAAGCGCGCAGGCGAGCGATCCCAGCGCGGGCGCCAGGCAGTTGTGGCAGTTGATTGACTACGTTGCGGTCGATTACGGCGGTGCGGTGGAAAACGGCAAAGTGGCCAGCACCTCAGAATATGCGGAGATGCTGGACTTTACCGACAACGCCGCCAAGCAGGCTGCGGGCTTGCCGCCGCATGCCTCTCAGGCAGCGGTAGTGGCCGCAGTGACTGACCTGCGCGCCGCGGTCATGGCCAAGGCCGATGCCGCCGAAGTGAAGCGCCTGGCACACCACGCCAATGCCTTGCTGATTGCCGCCTATCCGATTCCGGTCGCACCCAAGGCGCTGCCGGATCTGGCGCGTGGCGCGGCGCTGTATGCCGCGCAGTGTGCCTCCTGCCACGGTGCGGTGGGGCACGGCGACGGACCGCTTGCAGCATCGCTGGAGCCCAAGCCGATTGCCTTCTCTGACACCGAGCGTGCGCAATCGCGCAGCCTGATGGCGCTGTACCAGGTGATTTCGCAAGGCGTGGAGAGCACCTCGATGGCCAGTTTCGCCGCCTTGCCGGAAGCGGACCGCTGGGATCTGGCCTTCTTTGCCGGAGGCCTGTCCTTCGACGCTGCCGCGCGCGCGCGTGGCGAGAAGCTGTGGAAGGAAGATCAGGCGCTGCGTGCGCATTTCCCGGACCTGTCCGCAGTCACCACGCTGACGCAGGAGGCCATCGCCGCGAAAATCGGCATGGAGAAGGCGCACGACCTGAGCGCCTACATCCGCAGCCAACCGGCGCAGGCCGAAGCCAGCAAGCCAAGCGGCCTGGCGCTGTCGCGTACGCGCCTCGCTGAAAGCCTGGCTGCCTTGCATGCGGGCGACCGCGCTACGGCGACCAATCTGGGCCTGTCCGCTTATCTGGACGGCTTCGAGCCTATCGAACCGGTGGTCGGCGCGCGCAACAAGTCGCTGCTCACGGCTGTCGAAAGCGCCATGCTGGCTTACCGTTCCGCCGTCGCCAACGGCGATGTCGCACGGGCTGATGCGGTGGGCAAGGAACTGGCGCAGCTCTTCACGCTGGTCGAGGCCGAGCTGGGTGAAGCCAAGGCTGACCCAATGACCACCTTTGTCGGCGCGCTGACCATCCTGCTGCGTGAAGGCGTCGAGGCGCTGCTGATCGTGATCGGCATCATCGCCTTCCTGCGCAAGGCGCAGCGCAAGGACGTTATGGCTTACGTACACGCTGGGTGGGCCGGCGCGCTGGCCGCCGGTGTGCTGACCTGGGTAGTGGCGACCTATCTGGTGACGATCAGTGGCGCCAGCCGCGAAGTCAGCGAAGGCGTCGGCTCGGTGTTTGCCGCGCTGGTGCTGTTGAGTGTCGGCCTGTGGATGCACCAGAAGAGCAGCGCCGGGCGCTGGCAGGAGTACCTGAGCGAGAAACTGTCGGCGGCGATGAGCCGCAAGACCGCGTGGAGCTTGTTCGCGCTGTCCTTCATCGCCGTGTACCGCGAAGTGTTCGAGACGGTGCTGTTCTACTCCGCGCTGG
The DNA here is from genome assembly GCF_019219065.1 of Duganella sp. sic0402. Classification (GTDB taxonomy): domain Bacteria; phylum Pseudomonadota; class Gammaproteobacteria; order Burkholderiales; family Burkholderiaceae_D; genus Rugamonas. Next base: position 522,952 of record NZ_JAHUWK010000001.1, read on the forward strand.
CGGCGGATGGCAACGGCGGTGCACTGCTGGGCGGCTTCATCGCGGCGGTGCTGTTGCTGGCGGTGATCGCCTGGGTGCTGCTGCGCTCCAGCGCCCGCATGCCGATCGGGAAGTTCTTCGCCTGGACATCGGGCTTTGTCGCGGTACTGGCGGTGATCCTGATGGGTAAAGGCGTCGCCGCCTTGCAGGAAGCCGGCTGGGTCGGCGTGACGCCGGTCAGCTTCCCGCGCATCGACCTGTTGGGCGTGCTACCGACCGCAGAAACGCTGGGCACGCAAGCCTTGGTGCTGCTGATCTTGCTGGCCGGCTTTAGCTTCAACCGCTTCGCTGCGTCGCGCCGCGTGAAGTCTTAATTCTCCAGCAGGGCGCGGAAGGCGTCCGGCGCGAGCGGCTTGCTGAAATGGTAGCCCTGCATCTCATCGCAATGCTGCTCGCGCAGGAATTCCAGTTGTTCCACCGTTTCCACGCCTTCGGCTATTGTGGTCAGGCCAAGGCTGCGCGCCATATTGATGATGGCGCTGACGATGGCCTTGTCCTCGGCGTCGGTACTGATGTCGCGCACGAAGGACTGGTCGATCTTCAGCTTGTAGACCTTGAATTTCTTCAGGTGGCTGAGCGACGAGAAGCCGGTGCCGAAATCGTCGATCGACATGCGGATTCCCCGGTCGTGCAGCTGGTTCATGGTGGCGATGGCGCCTTGCGGGTCTTGCAGTGCCACGCCTTCGGTCAGTTCCAGTTCCAGATACTCGGGCGGCAGGCCTTCTTCATATAGCACTTGCGCCACATGCGAAGGCAGGTCGGCGGTGCGGAACTGGATCGCTGACAGGTTCACCGCCATGACGATCGGTGCATGGCCGGCGTCCAGCCAGGCACGGGCCTGGCGCACGGCCTGGCGCAGCACCCAGTCGCCGATCTGGATAATCAGGCCGCTTTCCTCGGCGGCCGGAATAAATTCGGCTGGTGACACCGTGCCCAGCTCCGGCGTACTCCAGCGCAGCAGCGCTTCCGCGCCGATGATGCGGCCGGTCTTTAGCGATACCTGCGGCTGGTACACCACATGCATCTGGTCGCGTTCCAGCGCGTAGCGCAGCGCGTTGACCAATTGCAGATGCCGCGCGGCGCGCTGCTGCATGGCGGCGGTGAAAAAGCGGAAGTCGTGCCGGCCGGCGCGCTTGACCTGGTACATGGCGGCGTCCGCCCGTTGCAGCAGGGTTTCCACATCCAGGCCATCTTCCGGATACATGGCGATGCCGATGGATGCCGAGACTTTCAAGTCGTGCAGGCCGACCGTGTAGGCCTGGCCGGTCATGTCCAGCAGCTTGCGCGCGACATCGCTGGCTTCGCTGCTGCCGACGTTGCGCAGCACGAAGATGAATTCGTCGCCGCCCAGCCGCGCCACCAGGTCGCCGTCGCGCAGGCAGCTGCTCAGGCGCAGCGCCAGTTCAGACAGCAGCGAATCGCCCACGGTGTGGCCCAGCGAGTCGTTGATGTCCTTGAAGTGATCCAGGTCCAGCATCATCAACGCCAGCGAGCTGCGGTTGACGCGGGCCTGCTCCAGCAGGTGACGCGCGCGCTCATGTAACTGCGAGCGGTTCGGCAAGCCGGTCAGCACATCGTAGTGTGCGAGGTAGTGCACGCGCTGGTCGGTCTGCTGGCGTACGGTTTCGCGGTCGAAATTCTTCAGCGCGAATTCGATATCCAGCGTCATTTCCAGCAGCAGTTCGCGCACTTCGTGGTCGAAGGCGTTGAGGGTGCTGGAGTAGGGGGCGAAGAAGCCGATGATTTCGCCGTCGCGGCGCAGCGGTATCGCCGCCGATGACGCCCAGCCGTAGCGCATGCCGTGCGCATGCCAGTAAGCGGTTTCCGGGGCGTGCTGGTAGTCCTGGCACCAGTACGGCTGGCCGCTGTGGTAGGACAGGCCGATTGGACCGCGTCCTTCCGGCGTATTCGGGTCCAGCGACACTTCCAGCTGGTCGAGATATTCGACGCCGCCGCCAAACGACGCGGCCACATTGATGCGGCCATGCTCCTTGTCGATCAGTCCTATCCACGCCATTGCCATGCCGCCGTAGCTAACCACGTCGCGGCAGATGCGTTCAAACAGCTCGGTTTCGCTGTGGCTGCGCACGATGGCCTGATTGCACTGACTGAGCGCGGAGTACAGGCGGCTGATGCGCTGGATGCGTTGCAGCGCCTCGATGCGCTCCGTATCCAGCCGCGCCAGGCTTTGTTGGGTATGGGCCAGCCAGCTCCACACGCTGTCGCGCACCTTGTCCGGCACATTCAAGGGCTCGGAGAAGTCGCCGCGCCCCAGTTTCTCCATGCCGGCCCGCAGCTGATCAACCGAGCAGCCAAGCGAGTCGTCCAGCCGGCGCTTGGCGCGCCATACCAGCAGCACCAGTACCACCGAGCTGCACATGAAGGCGAAGCGCGCCAGGTTGGCGTCCAGCGCGGTTTCCTCGACCGCCTGGCGGGTGCGGCGGTCGACACTGTCGTTGACGGCGCCGATGGGCCGCATGATGTCAGCCTTGGCGCGATGGTAGGCGCTGTCGTGCAGCATGGCGGTGGCGCCGCTGATGTCGCCGGCGGCGCGCAGGTCCATGGCCGCGACCTCGATGCCGACCAGTTTGTCCGATTCGTTCTTGGCGGCGGCCAGCAGCGCCAGTTCCTCGGGCGCGAAATGCGCTTCCCGCATCAGCTCCATCAGCGGCACGGTGACGCCGGAGGAGCGCGGCCGCTGGCCATTGGCCAGTACCAGGTCCCAGTAGACGTTTTCATAATTCTGCGGGCGCGTGGCGCGGCCTTCGCGGATGTCGACGATTTCCTGATAGTTGAGGCGGTAGCGCGTATCGCCGGTGGCGACATAGGTGCGCGCCATGCGGGTCAGATCGTCGGAAGACTGGCGTAGTTCCTCCACCAGGTTATGCGAGGCGTAGCGCAGTTCATTCGCCTGGTCGATGCGTTTCTCGGTCCAGACGTAGAGCATGAAGGCCACAGCCACCAGCAGCAGGGTGCCGAAACAGGCCCACAGATAGCTGACAAATTGGGTTTGTGACGAACGAGCTGGCGACTTCATGATGTTGAACGGTGACACGGTGAAGTTTGACAGTATATGGCATGACCATAAAACAACGTGAATTTCACCGGAACGCGCGAGTCACACTATAATAAGCCCTCGCCTTTGAACCGTCCTGCAGCTCAACTGGAATTTTCTTCTTATCTATGCAATACGTGTCTACCCGCGCCGCCTCGTCGGCCGCCGCTTCGTCTTCCCAACAATTTTCGGACATCCTGCTGGGCGGCCTTGCTGCTGACGGCGGCCTGTTCCTGCCTACCGCCTACCCGCAAGTGACCGGCGCGGAGCTGGATGCATGGCGCCAGCTGTCCTACGCCGACCTGGCATTTGAGATTCTGAAGAAGTTCGCGACCGATATTCCGGAAGCCGACCTGCGCGCGCTGACCGCCAAGACCTACACCAAGGAAGTCTACAAAAACGTCCGCCAGGGCGAGAAGGCCACCCAGATCACGCCGCTGCGCGTGCTGGAAGAGGGCGAGAATGGCGCCAGGCTGGTATTGCAAGCGCTGTCCAACGGCCCGACCCTGGCCTTCAAGGACATGGCCATGCAATTGCTGGGCAATCTGTTCGAATACGCGCTGGCCAAGCAAAACGCCGAACTGAATATTTTCGGCGCCACCTCGGGGGACACCGGCAGCGCCGCTGAATATGCGATGCGCGGCAAAAAAGGCATCCGCGTGTTCATGCTGTCGCCGCACAAGAAAATGAGCGCCTTCCAGACCGCGCAGATGTTCAGCCTGCAGGACCCGAACATCTACAACATCGCCATTGAAGGCGTGTTCGATGATGCGCAGGATATGGTCAAAGCGGTGTCCAACGACCTGGAATTCAAGGCCAAATACAAGATCGGCACGGTCAACTCGATCAACTGGGCGCGCGTGGTGGCGCAGGTGGTGTACTACTTCCGTGGCTACCTGTTGGCCACCACCTCCAACGACCAGAAAGTATCGTTCACCGTTCCATCGGGTAATTTCGGCAATATCTGCGCCGGCCATATCGCCCGCATGATGGGCCTGCCGATCGATAAGCTGGTGGCAGCCACCAACGAAAACGATGTGCTGGACGAATTCTTCCGCACTGGCGTGTACCGTGTGCGCAAGCCGGCCGAGACTTACCACACCAGCAGCCCGTCGATGGATATCTCCAAGGCCTCCAACTTCGAGCGCTTCGTCTACGAACTGGTGGGTCGCGACGGCGACCGTACCCGCGCACTGTTCCAGAAAGTGGAAACCCACGGCGGCTTCGACCTGTCCGGCAAGCCTGGCAGCGATGGCGACGAGTTCAAGCTGGTGGCGCAATATGGCTTCAAGTCCGGCAAGTCGACCCACCAGGACCGCGTCGACACCATCCGCGACGTGGCGGACGACTACGGCATCGTCATCGACACCCACACCGCTGACGGCATCAAGGTGGCGAAAGAGTATATGGAACCGGGCGTGACGATGATCGTGCTGGAAACCGCGCTGGCGGCCAAGTTCAACGAAACCATTCTGGAAGCGCTGGGCGAGGATGCCGAGCGTCCCGAAGGCTTCGAGAGCATCGAAGACCTGCCGCAGAAATTCGTGGTCATGAAGCCGGATGTCGCTGCCATGAAGGCCTACATCGCTGCCAACACGGGCCTGTGATGAGCGAACCGCGTAAGCCGATGCTGTCGGTCAGCGAAGCGCTGGCGCAGATGCTGGGCGCCGCGCGCCCGGTGGCGGAAGCGGAGTTGATCCCGACGCTGGCCGCCAATGGCCGCGTGCTGGCCGAGGCGCAAGTCTCCGGCATGAACGTGCCGGGCGCGGACAATACGCAGATGGACGGCTACGCAGTGCGCGCCGCCGATTGCGCCAGCGGCAGTGCGGCGCTGACGGTATCGCAGCGGATTCCGGCCGGCCATGTCGGCCAGCCTTTGCAGCCGGGTACCGCCGCCCGCATCTTCACCGGCGCGATGATCCCGCAAGGCGCAGACGCGGTGGTGATGCAGGAGCAGTGCGAGCTGGCGGGCGATGTGGTCACCATCAGGCATGCGCCCAAGTCCGGCGAGTGGATACGCCGCGCTGGCGAAGACATCACCAGCGGCAGCGTGGTGCTACCGGCTGGCACGCGCTTGCGCAGCCAGGAACTGGGCCTGGCCGCATCGGTTGGCCTGGCGGAATTGCCGGTCAGGCGCAAGCTGCGCGTGGCGGTGTTCTTCACCGGCGACGAGCTGACCATGCCGGGCGAGCCGCTGGCGCCGGGTGCGATCTACAACTCCAACCGTTTCACGCTGCGCGCTTTGCTGGAAAACCTGGGCTGCGAGATCACCGACTTCGGCATTGTGCCGGATTCGCTGGACGCGACCCGCTCGGTGCTGCGCGAAGCGGCGCAGGGCCATGACCTGATCGTCACCTCCGGCGGCGTATCGGTCGGCGAGGAAGACCATATCAAGCCGGCGGTGGAAGCCGAAGGCAAGCTGAATATGTGGCAGATCGCCGTCAAGCCGGGCAAGCCGCTGGCGTTTGGCGAAGTGGGGCAGACGTTCTTCGTCGGCCTGCCGGGCAATCCGGTATCGAGCTTCATCACCTTCATGCTGTTCGTGCGGCCGTTCGTGCTGCGTTTGCAGGGCGTGGAAGCTTCGGTCGCGCCGCGTGGCTTCCAGATGCGCGCCGACTTCGAGTGGCCCAAAGCCGACAAGCGCAACGAGTTCCTGCGCGCCCGCATCAACGAGGCGGGCGGCGTGGAGCTGTTCCGCAACCAGAGTTCCGGCGTGCTGACGTCCACCGTGTGGGGGGATGGCGTGATCGACAATCCGCCCAACAACCCGATCGCCGCTGGCGACCTGGTTCGATTCATCCCGTTTAGCGAGTTATTGTACTGATGGTTATTACTGTAAAATTTTTTGCCAGCGTGCGCGAAGCAGTCGGCGCGTCGTCGGAATCAATGGCGCTGCCGGACGGCGTGGTGACCGTGGGCGCGCTGCGTGAGCACCTGGCCGCGCGCGGCGAGCAGTGGGCGCAGGCGCTGGGGCATCCGGCGCTGCGCATGGCGTACAATCAGGTGATGTGCGACGCCAGCACGGCGCTGGCCGACGGCGCCGAGGTGGCGTTCTTCCCGCCGGTGACCGGGGGCTGATTTACTTCTTCGCGTGCTTGTCCTTGTAGGCCGTGGCGACATTGTCGCAGGCCGGGCAGGCCATGGCGTTGCGGAAGCGGCGCCACGCGGTGTAGGTGAACACGCCCGCCGCGATCAGCGCCCATGAGGCGGCGCTGATGTAATCCTCCTTGGCGGTCGAGCCCTTGAACCATTCCACCGCCGCCAGTATCGCAAACAGCGGCACGGCGGCCAGCAGGAAGCGTTTAATCCAGAATAGCGCGCCCATCGTCTCTCCCTTGCTTATTAATTATTGAATATTGGACCGAGTGCATGCAGTCTAGTTTGACACCTTTTTGCGTCGCCGTCATCGGTGGCGGCCCCGCCGGGCTGATGGCCGCGCAAACGCTGGCGCAGGGCGGGGCGCAGGTGGATGTCTACGACGCCATGGCTTCGGTCGGCCGCAAGTTCCTGTTGGCGGGGCGCAGCGGCATGAACATCACGCATGCGGAGCCGTATGCTGATTTTGTAACGCGTTACGGTAATTCTGCGGAAGCGTTGCGGCCGATGCTGGATGCGTTCGGGCCGCAGCAGGTGCGTGATTTTGTGCGCGACCTGGGGCTGGAGACGTTTGTCGGCACCTCCGGGCGGGTGTTCCCGACCGATATGAAAGCCGCGCCGCTGCTGCGCGCCTGGGTGCACGCGGTGCGTGAACGCGGCGTGCAGTTCCATATGCGGCATCGCTGGCTGGGCTGGCAGGATGGTGCGCTGCGTTTTTCTGCACCAGGCGAGGACGGTACGCCGGCCGCACGCGAAGTGCTGGCGCGCCCGGACGCGGTGATCCTGGCGCTGGGCGGCGGCAGCTGGGCGCGGCTTGGTTCCGATGGCAGCTGGATGCCGGTGCTGGCGCAGCGCGGCGTGGCGCTGGCGCCGCTGGCGCCGTCCAATTGCGGCTTCGATGTCGACTGGAGCGCGCATTTCAGTGAGCGCTACGCTGGCGAACCGCTGATGACCGTGGCCGTCATCGCCCGCGACGCGCATGGCCAGGAAATGCGCAAGCAGGGACAGTTCGTGGTGACGCAGGGCGGCGTCGAGGGCAGCCTGATTTACGCGCTGTCCGCCGCGCTGCGCGACCAGATCGCGGCCGAAGGCGGTACCACCATCTGGCTCGACCTGCTGCCCGATCTGAGCGCTGACCGTGTGGCCGATGAAGTGTCGCGGCCGCGTGGTGCGCGCTCGATGGCCAGCCATTTGCAGAGCCGCCTGGGCATCAAGGGCGTCAAGGCTGGCTTGCTGCGCGAGTGCCTGAGCAAGGAGCAATATGGCGACGCGGCGCATCTGGCACGCGCCATCAAGCGGCTGCCGCTGCGGCTGGCGCGTCCGCGCCCCATCGATGAAGTGATCAGCACCGCCGGCGGGGTACGCTGGGACGCCTTGCAGGGGACGATGTTGAAAGCCGTGCCGGGCGTGTTTGTGGCCGGCGAAATGATCGACTGGGAAGCGCCGACCGGCGGTTATCTGCTGACCGGCTGTTTCGCCAGCGGCGTTGCCGCCGCCCGCGATGCGCTGGCGTGGCGCCAGCGCGAGCTTAGTCCCAGCTAACTTCGCCGGAGCCGGTGCGGTTGACGTTGCGCTGATTCGGGTTGCCCAGCACGCGGATATCGCCGCTGCCGTGCAAGGTCAGTTCGGCCGACTGCTTGGCGAAAACGTGACTGGTGCCGGAGCCGCGCAGGTTGACTGTCACCGCATCGGCCGCCAGGTGGCGTGCATTCAGGTCGCCGGAGCCGGTCAGTTCCACTTCAAGCACCTTGCAGCTGCCGGACGCCGTGATCTGGCCGGAACCCATCATTACCAGCTCAACGTGTTCGCTGCTACCGGCATTCAGATTCAGATTGCCGCTGCCATGCAGGCCGCCGCTCAGCGAGCGATAGCGTCCGCTGAACGCCAGATTGCCCGAACCGTGCAGCTGCAATTCCATACGTTCACCGTTAAATCCGGACACCTTGGTGTCGCCGCTGCTGCTGATCGCCAGTTCCTCCAGCGACGGTAGCACCAGTTCCACCTTCAGGCGATGGCGCGGATTCAGCAGCATGCCCTTGGTGCCGATGTGCAGGTCGCGGCCATCCTGAATGGTTTCCACATTGCCCAGCGAACGCTGTTCGCCGCGCACCCGCAGCGAGGCGGTCGGGCCCTGGGTCAGCGTCAGATCTATTGGGCCGCTCAGCTCCACCACGGTGGCCATGGCATCGATCTTGCGGGTTTCGCTGCTCAGCGAGCGGCCGGCGTTGCTGGCCGGGCTGCTGCTGCCGTAGGCCTTCAGCATGCTATAGCTGACGCCGACCAGGGCAAACGCCAGCAGCAGCAAGCCGGCGCCGATTTTCATTAATGCTCGCATGGTGTACTCCTCAACGCCCGCGCAGCAGCGACATATTCATCGCCGCATAGCGCCTCAGGCCTAGCATGGTGTAGCGCGTCAGCACGATGCTGATCAGGCACAGGCCGATGCCGCCCAGGATCAGCCCCAGCCCGATCAGCGACTGCGTGGTGCGCGCACCGCTGTCGAAATCGGTGGTGATGAAGACATCGCCAGTGGCGACGGCTTCGGCGCGGTTCAGCAGCTGGCCGCTGCGGCTCAGGCCTTCCTCGCGGGCGCGTGCTTCATCCGGATTGTCCTTGTTGACCTGCACGCCCATGCTGTCGATCGACACGCGCCAGCCCTGCGCCTCTTCCTCCTCGGTGCGGCTGTCGAAATGCGAATTGGTGAATTCCATGATGTGGCGCAGCGGGCCTTCCAGCGCCAGTTCGTTCTGGCCCGACAGTCCGCTGGCGGTCAGCGCCACGCCGCCGATGTAGAAGCCGAACGCGGCAATATAGATCGCGCCCAGCAGGCTGGCGTAGACCATGGCCGGGATCACCATGAACAGGTTGAAGATAGCCAGGCCGATAAACGACACCACCACCCGTGCCAGGTTGAACGGGGTTTTCTTTTGCTCGAAAGCGCTCAGATGGGCGTTGGCGCGCAAGGTCATGGCGATCTTGCGCGGCTCGTCCAGCTCCTGGTAGACCTCGGCCTCGCTGCGCCCGGCGACCAGGCCGTCAATGAAGCGCTGCTCGTAGTAGGCCAGCGTCTTGGCCACCGTTTCCGGCGGCAGACCTTGCATGGCTTGCTTGAGCGCGTCGAGGTAGTGCTGCTTGGTCATAGTAAATCCATAATATTGCTTGCCTTTTGGCCGATGATGCCACTGTACGCATCCGGACGTCCGGGTGCCACAGGCATGTGACAGGCTGCATAAATGGCGGAACAGGCGACCAAAACGGGCTACTGGACGGTGTTGCGCTGGAGCAGCCTGGCTGCGGCAACACCGCTGCGCACCGCCGATTCCAGGGTGGCCGGGTAGTCGCCGGCCGTATAGTCGCCCGCCAGCACCAGGCCGGGCAGGCCGGTGGCGTTGTCCGGACGGACCAGTCCGGGGGTGCAGGCGTAGGTGGCGCGCTTTTCGGTGATGACCTTGAACCAGGCCGGACGGCCCAGCTCCGGACGCTGGAAATCCACCGCCAGCTGCACCGCCACCGCTTCGGCCAGCAATTCCTGTGGCTGGGCGGCAGCCGGGCCGGAGGCGCTGATGATGACCGCCAGCAGGCCGGCCTGGCTGGCGTCCAGTTGGCCGCGGTCAAACACGAACTGGCCGTAATGGTGGCTGTACGGATCGTCCTGCAAGGCATAAAACGGCAGTTCCAGGCGGAGGCCGGCGTCATATTGCAGGTAGACGGTGGTGATGGCTTCCGGCTCGAAGGCGGTCAGCTGGCTGCATAGCTGGCTGGTGTCCTGCGCCGCAATGTCGTGCAGCAGCGTGGCGGCCTGGCTGGCGCCGGTGGCGATCACCACGCCGCTGAAATAGGTGCTCCAGGTGCCGCCGACGGCTGAACCGCTGATGTCCAGCTGCCACAGCCGGCTTTCGATCGAATGGATGGCTTGCACTTTGGCGCCGCAGCGCACCGAGCCGCCATGCGCGTCGACGTGGGCGGCGGCCGCTTCCGGAAACAGTTTGCTCAGGTCGGCGCGCGGCAGCAGCATGTCCGAGGCGCGGCGCTTGGCGCCCAGGCTGTCGCGCAGCACGTTGAGGAAGACTTGCGCCGAGGCGCGTTCCGGCGGCGTGTTCAGCGCCGCCAGGCACAGCGGGCGCCACATCAGCCGGGTCAGACGTTCGGTCTGGTCGAAGCGCTCCAGCAGTTCGCTGACGCTGCAATCGGTGTTCAGGCGCCAGCCCATCCAGCGGGCGGCGGTGGAAAAGCGCGCCAGGCTGAGTTTGTCTTCGCGGGTCAGCCCCTTGGCCTTGAGCAGCGCCGCCAGCAGGTGCAGCGGCGCGGGCAGCGGCAGGGCGGGCGCGACAAAGTCCATGCCATTGGTGTCGGGCGGGTAGCGCATTTGCAGCGGCAGCGTCAGCAGTGCCTGCTCGCGGTCGACGCCGGTCAGCTTCATCAGTCGCAGCGCTTCGCTGTAGGCGCCCAGCAGGATGTGTTGGCCGTTGTCCAGTTGGGCGCGATCGGTGTCGACCCGGCGCGCGCGGCCGCCCAGGGTGCGCGCGGCTTCCAGCAGCGTTACCTTGTAGCCGGCCTGCGCCAGTTCGACGGCCGCGCTGCAGCCGGCCCAGCCGGCGCCGATGACAGCCACCGAGCGCGAACTCATGCCCGGTTCAATGTGGCCGCGCTTGTCCGCCGGTGTGCCGGCGATGTCGTGCTCAGCCACGGATATAGGTCTTCCATGCCAGCCACAGCTTGCGGATCGGCGTCAGCGAAATGCGGTGTTGCAGCACATGGTAGCCGTCCGCCTCCACTTCGCTCAGCAGCGTGCGGTAGATGGCGGCCATCATCAGGCCGGGGCGCTGGGCGCGGCGGTCTTCTTTCGGCAGCAGCGCGTAGGCTTCGTCATAAGCTTGCTGGGCGCGCGCGATCTGGAACGCCATCAGCTTCTCGAACTTGTCGGTATGCTTGGCGTTGAGGATGTCGGCGGCGGTGACGTTGAACTGCTGCAGCTCGCTGATCGGCAGGTAGATGCGGCCCTTGCGCGCATCCTCGCCGACGTCGCGGATGATGTTGGTCAGCTGGAAGGCATGGCCCAGTTTTTCGGCGAATTGCAGTGTTTGCGGATTGGTGACACCGAAAATGCTGGCCGACAGGATGCCGACCACGCTGGCGACGTGCCAGCAGTATTTGCTGAGCGCGGCGTAATCGAGATAGCGGGTCTGGTTCAGGTCCATTTCCATGCCGTCGATAATCGCCTGCAGGTGCTCTTCCTTCAGCTTGTACGGCTGGATATGCGGTTGCAGCGCCTGCGTGACCGGGTGGGTCTGCGCGCCGGCATACATATTGTTGATTTCTTTGCGCCACCAGGCGAGCTTGATGCGGGCGACCGATTCGTCGGTGCATTCATCGACGGTGTCGTCGACTTCGCGGCAAAAGGCATACAGGGCGGTGATGGCGCGGCGACGCTCCGTCGGCAGGAACAGAAAGCTGTAGTAAAAACTGGAGCCGCTTTGTGCGGTCTTTTGCTGGCAGTAGTCGTCGGGAGACATGTATAAAATAGCAATGGAGCTGTTCGAAGCCGCTATTCTATAGGAAGGGCATAGACTGTGGTCTGCAAACTGTATCGATTGAGGATACAATATGTTACCTTTGACCGGAGTCCTGTACATATGAATTATCGGATTGTGACCGCGCTGATCGTTCTGCCAGTGATCGCTGGGTGCGAGGGCTCGTCCGCAGAGGACACTGCGCCGATGAAAACCGCCACTTACTATACGCAGCACCTCGACGAGGCGCGCGCGGTAGCCAATCGCTGCAAGCTGATGGATGTGCAAAAGCAGCGCGAGCTGAGTCTGGGCGATTACCAGGAGTGGCAGATTTCCAATGAAGGCGTGAATTGCCAGACGGCCTTGTCGGTATCGGAGGCGGCGTCGGTACGCGAGCTGGTGCTGAAGCAATCCAAGCCGCCGGCGCCGGTCGCCACGCCGAAAGTCGCGCCGCCGCCGTCATCCGCCGTCCCGGCCTTGCGCGGCCAGAGCGACAACCAGAAACTCAACGCCGCCCAGACGCTCGCTCCTGTGTAAGGGCGTTCAGCTTGCCGTCATTGCGACGCTTCGCTGGCGGCGATCTTTGCGTCAACTTCTTCTTGGGTCATGTCGGCCTGATGCGGCTCCGGATCTGCTTAACCAGTACAGGCTGGCCGCTGCGGGCGTCAAATGAGTTGGGTCAAGCGGTGCGCAGCGCGGCTTTCAGTTGCTTTTTCATGCGCAGCGAGGCCCAGAAAATTCCCATCCAATCACGCTTGGTGAGCTTGGGGCGGTGCAGGAATACGTCGTATTCGACCGCTTCGATCGCATCCAGGATGCGCAGGCCGCCTTGCACCACCATGCGCAGCTCGAAGCCGATGCGGCCCGGCAGCCGCAAGGCCAGCGGCGCGCCGCTCAGCAGTAACTGACGCGCGCGATCCACTTCAAACCGCATCAGCGAGCGCCAGCGCGGGCGGGCGCTGACGTGATCGAGCGCCGCCGGCGACACCGCATAACGGTTCAGGTCTTCCAGCGGAATATAAATGCGCTCCTTGTGCAGGTCGATCGCCACATCCTGCAGGAAATTGATCAGCTGTAGCGCCGAGCAGATCGCATCCGAATCGCGTACGTTTTCCTCGTCGGCCGCGCCGTACAGATGCAGCATCATGAAGCCAACCGGATTGGCCGAACGCGCACAGTAATCCAGCAGCGCGTCGAAGGTCTGGTAGCGCGACACCACCACATCCTGCTTGAAGGCCGACAAAAGCTCATACATGGGCTTGAGTGGCATATCATATTCCCGCACCACCTGCGCCAGCCGCTCGAACATCGGCGTGTGCTCGCTCGCGCCTTGCGCGATGCGGTCCAGTGCCGCTTCGTAGCCCTTCAGCGCTGCCAGCCGTTCTTCAGGCATGGCGTCGCCTTCGTCGGCCAGGTCGTCGGCGCTGCGGGCGAAGGCGTAGATGGCTTCGACAGCCGGGCGCAGGCGCTTGGGCAGCAAAACAGAGGCAACAGGGAAGTTTTCGTAGTGGTCGACCGGCATAGAACGGACAGGCGTCGGGCGCCGGTTTGATGTTTTTCCAGCGCGTAATAGTAGTTGGATCTTGAAACAAGAGCAAGGCTAAATAAATGACGCCAAGGTCATTTGCAAAGATGGTTGTTCGGCTTATAATCAATAAATAACCCTTCAGTCATTAAAAGGATGCGGTCGTGTCTACTCTCAAGAATGTGCTGCTGGCTGCCTCGGCGCTGGCTCTGCTGGGCGCCTGTTCCAAGCAGGTGGAAAAAACCGAAGACATCCGCCCGGTGCGGGCGATACAGCTGGCTGCCAGCGATGTCGATGTCAATGCCGAATTTTCCGGCGAAGTAAAAGCGCGGGTGGAATCGCAACTGGGCTTCCGTGTCGGCGGCAAGATCGTCAGCCGCAAGGTGGACGTGGGCACGCTGGTCAAAAAAGGCCAGTTGCTGATGCAACTGGACCCGCAGGACCTGCAACTGTCGCAGGCACAGGCACTGGCCAGCTTGCGCTCGGCCGAAACCAATCGTGATCTGGCCAAGGCCGAACTGGCGCGCTATCAGGAATTGCGCAGCAAGAGCTTCGTCAGCCAGGCGGTGCTGGACGCCAAGGAATCCACTTATAAATCGGCGCAGGCGCAGGTGGATGCCTCGCAAGCCGCCTATCGCGGCCAATCCAACCAGGCCGCGTATGCGGCGCTGTTGGCGGATGTGGATGGCGTGGTGACGGCGGTCAGCGCGGAAATCGGACAGGTGGTCGCGGCCGGCACGCCGGTGGTGAAGGTGGCCAAGTCGGGCGAGAAGGAAATCGTCATCGGCATACCGGAGGATAAGGTGGACACGCTGCGCAGGGTTGAGGACGTACAGGTGCGCCTGTGGGCCGATCCGAACAAGGCCGTGCCGGGCAAGATCCGCGAAATGTCTCCGGTGGCCGATCCGTCCACCCGTACCTACACCGCCAAGGTGTCGATACCGGACTCGCTGGCCGAGGCCAAGCTGGGCATGACGGCGGTGGTGCAATTCGCCTCCAAGACACCAGTGCCGCAGATCAAAGTGCCGCTGACCGCGCTGTTCTATGAGAAGAAAGCCAGCTCGGTGTGGATCGTGGAGCAGGGCGCCGTCAAGCTGGTGCCGGTGAGTATCGGCGGCGTGGCCGGCAACGATATCGTGCTGTCCAGCGGCGTCAAGCCGGGCCAGACCGTGGTGACGGCCGGCGTCAACCTGCTGAAGCCGGGCCAGAAAGTGAAAATCCTGGGCAATGATCTGCCTGTGGCCGCACCCGCCGCTGCGCCCGCCGTCGCCGGGGCCGCCAAATGAAGGAAGGATTCAATCTTTCACGCTGGGCGCTGGAGCATATCCCGCTGACCCGCTACCTGATTGCCGTGCTGCTGATCGGCGGCTTCCTCAGCTACAGCAATCTGGGCCAGGATGAAGATCCGCCGTTCACCTTCCGCGCGATGGTGGTGCAGGCCCAATGGCCGGGCGCGACCGCGCTGCAGATGGCCGAGCAGGTCACCGACAAGCTGGAGAAAAAGCTCCAGGAAACACCGGGCATCGATGAAATATCCAGCTACTCCAAGCCGGGCGAAACGCTGATTATCCTCAAGCTGCGGGAATCCACGCCGCCGAAAAATGTCGCCGAAGCCTGGTATCAGGTACGCAAGAAGATCGGCGACATCAAGCTGACGCTGCCGTCCGGCGTGCAGGGGCCGTTCTTCAACGATGAATTCGGCGATACCTACGGTTCGATCTTTGCCCTGTCCGGCGACGGCTTCACCTATGCCGAGATGAAGGACTACGCCGACTTCGTGCGCCAGCGGCTGCTGAGCGTGCCGCTGGTGTCCAAGGTCGAGCTGTTCGGCGTGCAGGATGAGAAGATCAATATCGAGTTCTCGCACAAGAAATTTGCGCAGCTGGGCATTTCCTTCGAGGCCATCGTCAACCAGATCGCCACGCAGAACTCGGTGGAGTCCACCGGCGTGCTGGTGACGCCAACCGACAACCTGCAAGTGCGCGTGACCGGCGCGCTGAAAACCGTCAGGGACCTGGAAAACCTGGAGCTGCGCGCCAATGGCACCACCTTCCGCCTGGGCGACTTCGCCACCGTCAAGCGCGAATACCAGGACCCGCCGGGCAACAAGATGCGCTTCAACGGCAAGGAAGTGATCGGCCTGGGTGTGTCGATGGAAAAGGGCGGCAATATCATCCAGCTCGGCAAGCACATGGAAAAGACCGTGACCGAGCTGAAGGCCAAGCTGCCAGTCGGTATCGAACTGGAGCGCGTATCGGACCAGCCTGAGGCGGTGAAAGCCTCGGTGGGCGAGTTCGTGCACACGCTGATCGAGGCGGTGCTGATCGTGCTGGGCGTCAGCTTCGTCGCGCTCGGCCTGCACAGCAAGCCCAAGCTGCGGCTGGACGTGCGTCCGGGCCTGGTGGTGGCGCTGAGCATTCCGCTGGTGCTGTCGGTGACTTTCCTGTTCATGCGCATGCTGGACATCGACCTGCACAAGATTTCGCTGGGCGCGCTGATCATCGCGCTGGGCCTGCTGGTGGACGACGCCATCATTGCGGTCGAAATGATGGTGCGCAAGATGGAGGAGGGCATGTCGCGCTTCGACGCCGCCACCTTCGCCTATAAATCCACCGCCATCCCGATGCTGACCGGCACGCTGATTACGGTGGCGGGCTTCCTGCCGATCGGCCTGGCCAAATCGGCGGCCGGCGAATATACCTTCTCGCTGTTCTCGGTCAATGCCTTGGCGCTGGTGATTTCGTGGGTGGTGGCGGTGACCTTCACACCTTACCTCGGCTACGTGCTGCTGAAAGTCAAGCCGCACGCCGATGGCGGCAACGACCACGACCTGTTCGATACGCCTGGCTTCCGCCGCTTCCGCGCGCTGGTCAACTGGTGCGTCGAGTACCGCTGGATCACCATAGCCGCGACGCTGGCGGTGTTTGCGCTGGGCGTGTACGGCTTCAAGTTCATCGAGAAGCAGTTCTTCCCTGACTCCAGCCGTCCCGAACTGATGGTGGAGATGTGGACGCCGGAAGGCACGACCTTTGCGGCCAACGAGGCGCAGGTGAAGAAGTTTGAAGCCTTCATCCGCAAGCAGGATGGCGTGCTGAGCGTGACCAGCTATGTGGGCACCGGCTCGCCGCGCTTCTACCTGCCGCTGGACCAGATTTTCCCGCAGACCAACGTGTCGCAGATCGTGGTGCTGCCGAAAGACCTGAAGGCGCGCGCCGCGCTGCGCGACAAGATCGTCGATGTGTTCAAACACGACTTCCCGGAAGTGCGCGGCCGCGTCAAGCTGCTGCCGAACGGGCCGCCGGTGCCGTACCCGGTGCAGTTCCGCGTCACCGGCACCGAAGTGGAGAAGGTGCGCGCGATTGCCGACCAGGTCAAGGACATCATGCGCGCCAATCCGAACACGCTGGGCGTCAACGACAACTGGAATGAATCGATCAAGGTGCTGCGCCTGGATCTGGACCAGGACAAGATGCGCGCGCTGGGCGTCACCTCGCAAACGGTGATGCGCGCCGCCAACACCATCCTGTCCGGCACCACCATTGGCCAGTTCCGCGAAGGTATCAAGCTGATCGACATCCGCATCCGCCAGCCCCTGGACGAGCGGGCGACGATTTCGGTGCTGAACGACACGAATATCCCGACCGCCAGCGGCAAGTCGGTGCCGATCAGCCAGCTGGCGCGCGCGCACTTCGTGTGGGAGCCGGGCGTGGTGTGGCGGGAAGGGCGAGACTGGGCGATTACCGTGCAATCGGACGTGGGCGACCACATCCAGGGCCCGACCGTGTCCAGCCAGATCGAGCCGCAGCTGAAGGCGCTGCGCGACGCGCTGCCGGCTGGCTATGCGATCACGGTCAAGGGCGCGGCGTCGGACAGCGGCGCGGCGGAAGCGTCGATTGCCGCCAATTTGCCGCTGGCGATCTTCCTGATCTTTACGCTGCTGATGCTGCAGCTGCATAGCTTCTCGCGCGCGCTGCTGGTGTTCCTGACCGGACCGCTGGGTGTGGCGGGGGCGGCAATGGCCTTGCTGCTGCTGGGCAGGCCGCTGGGCTTTGTGGCCAATCTGGGCATTATTGCGCTGTTTGGCATGATTATCCGTAACTCGGTGATTCTGGTTGACCAGATCGAGCAGGATATCAAGGCGGGCCACGATCCGTGGACGGCGATCGTTGAATCGGCGGTGCGCAGGTGTCGTCCGATTATCCTGACGGCGGCTGCGGCTGCGCTGGCGATGATTCCGTTGTCGCGTTCCGTATTCTGGGGGCCGATGGCGGTGGCGATTATGGGCGGGCTTATTCTGGCCACAGCGCTGACTTTATTGTTCCTGCCAGCGCTGTATGCAGCCTGGTTCAGAGTGAAAAAGCCTATTAAATAAGCAAACGGTGTATTTTTTTAGCGGAATGTTGGCGACATAGTAAAAATCGTCACCATTCCGCTAAAAACCCGTTAGAATATCGCGTTGAAGTTGAAAGCTCCTGCATCAAATAGCAGGAAGAGGGCGACCCTTTTCACTTACAGGTCGCCCTTTGCTTTTGTGCAAACATGCCGCGAGGATGGCGAAATTGGTAGACGCACCAGGTTTAGGTCCTGACGCCAGCAATGGTGTGGGGGTTCGAGTCCCCCTCCTCGCACCAACTGTACTTTTTATTTTTTGGACGATTTTTACATGGCAACTGCAGTCGAAACCTTGGGCAAACTCGAACGTCGTATCACGATCTCCTTCCCGCTGACCGAAGTCCGCGCTGAAGTTGAGAAGCGCCTGAAAGTGCAAGCCAAAACGGCTAAGGCACCAGGCTTCCGTCCGGGCAAAGTTCCTCTGAAAATGGTCGCGGCACAATACGGTTATCAGATCGAAACCGAAGTGCTGAATGATAAAGTTGGCCGCGCTTTCAACGACGCCGCAAACGAAGCCCAACTGCGCGTTGCCGGTTTCCCGAACATCGAGCCTAAGCAAGAATCGCCAGCCGGCGTGCTGAGCTTCGACGCAACCTTCGAAATCTACCCAGACGTCGAAATCGGCGACCTGACCACCGTAGAAATCGAAACCGTTAAAGCCGAAGTCAGCGATGCTGAAATCGACAAAACCATCGAAATCCTGCGCAAACAGCGCGTGCACTTCCACACCAAAGGCGAAGCCGGTGAACACGGCGACGGCGGCGAAGCTGTTGCTGCCAACGGCGACCGCGTGACCGTGGACTTCGTCGGTTCGATCGACGGCGTGGAATTCCCAGGCGGTAAAGCCGAAGACTACCCATTCGTGCTGGGCGAAGGCCGCATGCTGCCAGAATTCGAAGCCGCGACCGTCGGCCTGAAAGTCGGCGAAGCCAAGACCTTCCCACTCGCCTTCCCAGAGGACTACCATGGTAAAGACGTGGCCGGCAAAACCGCCTCGTTCACCATCACCCTGAAAAAACTGGAATGGGCGCACCTGCCGGAAGTTGATGCAGAATTCGCCAAATCGCTGGGCGTGGCTGACGGCGACGTCGCCAAAATGCGCGATGACATCAAAGTCAACCTGGAACGTGAAGTTGCAGGCCGCGTAAAAGCACGCAATAAAGAAGCCGTGATGGAAGCGCTGGTCAAGAGCGCCACCCTGGACGTGCCGAAATCGCTGATCGCCCAGGATACCGAGCGTCTGGCCGAAATGACCCGTCAAGACATGGCGCAGCGCGGCATGAACGTCAAGGACGTGCCATTCCCACCAGAACTGTTCGCTGAAAAAGCCGAGCGCCGCGTGCGCCTGGGCCTGATCCTGTCGCAACTGGTTGGCGAGAACAACCTGCAAGCGCAGCCAGAGCAAGTCAAAGCCCAGATCGAAGACTTCGCACAAAGCTACGAAGATCCACGTGAAGTGCTGAAGTACTACTACAGCGACCGTCGCCGTCTGGCCGAAGTGGAAGCCCTTGTATTGGAAGAAAACGTCGTCAACTACGTCCTGGGCCTGTCGAAGACTTCGTCCAAGGCCATCGCCTTTGACGAACTGATGGGAAGCAACGCACAAGCGTAATTCAGTTAGGTTAGAATCAAGACGGCGCCACCCGCCGTCGTTCCGGCGCAAGCTGGAATCCATAGAACGCAAGCTCAGTATGGACTCCGGCTTTCGCCGGAGCGACGGTAGTGGTAAAGTTTCTGAACCTGGCTGCTTCACAAGGAAATAGAATGACTGGTATGAACCGTAATCCGGCACTGGATACCGAAATGCTCGGCCTGGTGCCGATGGTGGTGGAACAAAGCGGTCGCGGCGAGCGCTCGTATGACATTTACTCGCGCCTGCTGAAGGAACGTATTATTTTTATGGTCGGTCCGGTCAACGACCAGATGGCCAATCTGGTGGTCGCCCAGCTGCTGTTCCTGGAAAGCGAAAATCCGGACAAGGACATCTCGCTGTACATCAACTCTCCTGGCGGTTCGGTATCGGCCGGCTTGGCGATCTTCGATACGATGCAGTTCATCAAACCTGACGTATCGACGCTGTGCACCGGCATCGCCGCCTCGATGGGCGCGTTCCTGCTGGCCGCTGGCGCCAAGGGTAAGCGCTTCTCGCTGCCAAACTCGCGTGTCATGATTCACCAGCCGTCGGGCGGTTCCCAGGGCATGGCATCGGACATCGAGATCCAGGCCAAGGAAATCCTGTACCTGCGCCACCGTCTGAATTCGATCATGGCCGAACGCACCGGTCAAAGCATCGAACAGGTTGCCAAAGACACCGATCGCGATCGTTTCATGTCGGCGGAAGAGGCGGTAGAGTACGGTCTGATCGACAAAGTGTTGACCAACCGGGCCTGATGCTTCCCCCGCAGCATTGCTAAAAAGACGCCCGGACGTTTAATCGTTCGGGCGTTTCGTTTTTATTTCGGGTAGCATGTAGTTGGAGGCATTTTTTTCCAAACTTCAAACATGCTTCCTTGTAACGGCTAAGCCATTCTGTAACCAAAGATAACTGCCCATGTCAGACAAAAAATCCTCCAGCGGCGAAAAACTTCTGTACTGCTCGTTCTGCGGCAAAAGCCAGCACGAGGTGAAGAAGCTGATCGCCGGCCCGTCGGTATTCATTTGCGACGAGTGCATCGATCTGTGCAATGACATCATCCGCGACGAAACCTCGGCCATCGAGTCGGTTTCGGGCGCCAAGTCGGACCTGCCAACCCCGCATGAAATCAAGGACTTGCTGGACCAGTACGTGATCGGCCAGCAAACGGCCAAGCGCATCCTGTCGGTGGCGGTGTATAACCACTACAAGCGCCTCAAGCATCTGGGCAAGAAAGACGACGTCGAACTGGCCAAGTCCAATATTCTGCTGGTCGGTCCTACCGGCTCGGGCAAGACCCTGCTGGCGCAGACGCTGGCGCGCATGCTGAACGTGCCGTTCGTGATCGCCGACGCCACCACGCTGACCGAAGCCGGCTATGTGGGCGAGGATGTCGAGAACATCATTCAGAAACTGTTGCAAAGCTGCAACTACGATGTGGACAAGGCGCAACGCGGCATCGTCTACATCGACGAGATCGACAAAATCTCCCGCAAGTCGGACAACCCTTCCATTACCCGCGACGTCTCGGGCGAGGGCGTGCAGCAGGCGCTGCTGAAGCTGATCGAGGGCACCATGGCCTCGGTGCCGCCACAAGGCGGCCGCAAGCACCCGAACCAGGACTTCGTGCAGATCGACACCACCAACATTATGTTCATCTGCGGCGGCGCGTTCGACGGCCTGGCCAAGGTGATCGAGAACCGTTCGGAGAAATCCGGCATCGGTTTCGGCGCCTCGGTGAAGAGCAAGTCCGAGCGCAACGTCAGCGAAGTGCTGATGGAAGCGGAACCGGAAGACCTGATCAAATTCGGCCTGATCCCTGAACTGGTAGGCCGTCTGCCGGTGGTGGCCACGCTGGCCGAGCTGACTGAAGAGGCGCTGATCCAGATTCTGGTCGAGCCGAAGAATGCGCTGATCAAGCAATATTCGAAGCTGCTGGAAATGGAAGGCGCGGAGCTGGAAATCCGGCCGGCCGGCCTGCATGCGATCGCCAAGAAAGCGCTGGCGCGCAAAACCGGCGCCCGCGGCCTGCGTTCCATCCTGGAGCACGCGCTGCTGGATACCATGTATGAGCTGCCAAATGAAACCAACGTTACTAAAGTGGTTATCGACGAGAATACCATTACCAGTGGCGCTAAACCTTTGTTGATTTATCAGGAGCAGGCTAAAGCTTCTGGTGAGAATTAAATAACTTGTGCACACTTGCCTCACGCAACAGCAAAATTCATTTCGCATCCGTTGGGCAAGGCGGTACAATAAAAATCAATAAGAGAATACAGGCTTCAGTCGGAAAGCCACTCGTGACAGCCTGTCGCGCGTGGCTTTTTTATTTAGCTATTCTTTTAGAGTGAAGAAAACATTCTTTAATATGAGGAATTATTTCTTGCAGCTCGGTCTTGTGATTCGGCAGGTCAGCGCCACATCATAATCACGCTTTCACATAAGGTACGCCATGACAACTTCCAAATTAACTGAGCAAACTCAACTGCCGTTATTGCCGCTGCGGGACGTCGTCGTATTTCCGCATATGGTGATACCGCTGTTCGTAGGGCGCCCAAAATCGATCAAGGCGCTGGAAGCCGCTATGGAGCAGGGCAAGAGCATCATGCTTGCCGCGCAAAAAGCTGCTGCCAAGGACGAACCTTCTGCTTCCGATATCTATGAAATCGGCTGCGTGGCCAATATTCTGCAAATGCTGAAGCTGCCGGACGGCACCGTGAAGGTGCTGGTCGAAGGCGCCCAGCGCGCCCGCATCAACAAGATCACTGATACGCCGTCGCACTTCGTGGCCGATCTGACGCCGCTCGATTCCGAGCTGGGCGACGATTCGGAAATCGAAGCGATGCGCCGCGCCATCGTTCAGCAGTTCGACCAGTACGTCAAGCTGAACAAAAAGATTCCACCGGAGATCCTGGCTTCGCTGTCGGGCATCGATGACGCCGGCCGCCTGGCCGACACCGTGGCCGCCCATCTGCCGCTCAAGCTGGAGCAGAAACAGGTGATCCTGGAGATCTTCAGTGTCGCCAAGCGCCTGGAGCATCTGCTGGGCCAGCTGGAAGGCGAGCTGGACATCTTGCAAGTCGAAAAACGCATCCGTGGCCGCGTTAAGCGCCAGATGGAGAAATCGCAGCGCGAGTACTACCTGAACGAACAGGTCAAAGCCATCCAGAAAGAACTGGGCGAGGGCGAAGACGGCGCCGACCTGGACGAGCTGGAGAAGAAGGTAGCACTGGCCAAGATGCCGAAAGAGGCACTGGACAAGGCCACCGCCGAGCTGAAAAAACTCAAGCTGATGTCGCCGATGTCGGCCGAAGCCACCGTGGTGCGCAATTACATCGACACCCTGGTCAGCCTGCCATGGAAGAAAAAATCCAAGGTCAACAACGACCTGAGCAACGCTGAAAAAGTGCTGGAAGGCGACCACTATGGCCTGGAAAAAGTCAAAGAACGCATTCTGGAATACCTCGCGGTGCAACAGCGCGTGGACAAGCTGAAAGCACCGATCCTGTGCTTCGTCGGTCCGCCAGGCGTAGGTAAAACCTCGCTGGGCCAGTCGATTGCCCGTGCCACCAACCGCAAGTTCGTGCGCATGGCGCTGGGCGGTGTGCGTGACGAGGCCGAGATCCGCGGTCACCGCCGTACCTACATCGGCTCGATGCCGGGCAAGGTGCTGCAATCGCTGGCCAAGGTCGGCGTGCGCAACCCGCTGTTCCTGCTGGACGAGATCGACAAGATGGGCGCCGATTTCCGTGGCGATCCTTCGTCGGCGCTGCTGGAGGTGCTGGACCCTGAACAGAACCATACGTTCTCGGACCACTACATCGAGGTCGACTTCGACCTGTCGGATGTGATGTTCGTGGCGACCTCGAACTCGTATAACATCCCGCCGGCGCTGCTGGACCGGATGGAAGTGATACGCCTGTCCGGCTACACCGAGGACGAAAAGGCCAGCATCGCCATCCGTTACCTGCTGCCGAAGCAGATCAAGAACAATGGCCTGAAAGAGGAAGAAATCTCGGTCAGCGACGCCACCATCCGTGACATCGTGCGCTACTACACCCGTGAAGCCGGTGTGCGCTCGCTGGAACGCGAAGTGTCGAAGATCTGCCGCAAGGTGGTGAAGATGCTGCTGCTGAAGAAGACCGAGAAGAAGGTCACTGTGACGCCGAAAAACCTGGACAAGTTCCTGGGCGTGCGCCGTTACGACTTCGGCGTGGCCGAGAAGGAAAATCAGGTTGGCCAGGTGGTCGGTCTGGCATGGACCGAAGTGGGCGGCGATCTGCTGACCATCGAGTCCGTGACTATGCCGGGCAAGGGCAACGTCATCCGCACCGGCACGCTGGGCGATGTGATGAAGGAATCGATCGAAGCCGCGCGCACCGTGGTGCGCAGCCGTGCGGCGCGCCTGGGCATCAAGCCTGAGCAGTTCGAGAAGTCCGACATCCACATCCACGTGCCGGAAGGCGCGACGCCGAAGGACGGTCCGTCCGCCGGTATCGCGATGACCACCGCCATGGTGTCGGTCTTCACTGGCATTCCAGTCCGTGCCGATGTGGCCATGACCGGTGAGATCACGCTGCGCGGCGAAGTGCTGCCGATCGGCGGCCTGAAAGAGAAGCTGCTGGCAGCGCAGCGCGGCGGCATCAAGACCGTGCTGATCCCTGAGCAGAACGTCAAGGATCTGGCCGATATTCCGGACAATGTCAAAAACAAACTGGAGATCGTGCCAGTGCGTTGGATCGACAAAGTGCTGGAAGTGGCGCTGGAACGCCAGCCGGAAGCACTGGTGGAAACCGCGCCAGTAGAAGCGGTGGCAGCCGCCGCCGCCAAGCCGGATGCTCAGGGTGACGTGGTAAAACACTAACTTTCAGCGGTAATATCATTAAAACAGGCGCTTATCTAGCGCCTGTTTTTTTATTTTTACCTGTTTTTCTATTGTGCAGCCTTGACACGATAGCGGGCTGGCTTGTTTAATACGGCCTGAAATTTTCGTGTTGCCGTATTTTAAGCGGGAACAGATATAACCTTTGTGACGGGGAATTGCTTTGAATAAGACTGAATTGATCGACCATATCGCCACCACCGCTGATATTTCGAAAGCGGCTGCTGCACGCGCACTGGACGCAGTGATTGACGGTGTTACCACCACCCTGCAAAAGAACGACAGCGTGACCCTGGTCGGCTTCGGTACCTTCTCCGTGAGCGAACGCGCCGCCCGTACCGGCCGCAATCCGCGCACCAAAGAAGAGATCGTTATTGAAGCGGCGAAAGTTCCTAAATTTAAAGCTGGCAAAGCTTTGAAAGATGCTGTAAACTAACGGACTTCGGTGAGCAGCAGCGGCAACAAAGCTGTTCACTCAGGCAAATGGGCGGTTAGCTCAGTTGGTAGAGCGGAGCCCTTACAAGGCTTAGGTCGGGAGTTCGAGCCTCTCACCGCCCACCAAAAAACATTTGCCAGAAATTAAGTTTCACTGTAGTATGTAGCACCTTGATATTCAGCTGGAGCGGTAGTTCAGTTGGTTAGAATACCGGCCTGTCACGCCGGGGGTCGCGGGTTCGAGCCCCGTCCGCTCCGCCAACAATATCAAGACGATGTAGTACCAACTAGGAGCGGTAGTTCAGTTGGTTAGAATACCGGCCTGTCACGCCGGGGGTCGCGGGTTCGAGCCCCGTCCGCTCCGCCAAGAACAAGATACCCCGCAGCTTATAATGAGCTGCGGGGTTTTTCTTTTTCCGGAACTGATAATTCAACATTGAATATCCGATATATTCCTTGTAAAATCCGGCAACCGGAATAGGCGAACGTGGGTTCGCCTTTTTTGTATGTGCAAGTCCTACTTAATCCGAATTGGCAGACCATGTTTGAATTTATTCGTACCCATCAACGCTTGATGCAAATCCTTCTGGCGATCGTCATCGTGCCATCGTTTGCATTTGTCGGTATCGGCAGTTACCAGAGCTTTGGCGATGACGCCAATACCATCGCCAAAATCGATGGCAAGCCGCTGACCCAGCAGGAATTCGACACCGCCGTGCGCAACCAGCTGGACAGCTATCGTCAGCGCCTGGGCGCACAGTTTGACCAGAAAATGTTCGACACCCCGGAGTTCAAGCAGAACATCCTGGACCAGCTGATCGCGCAACGCGCCATTGCTGCTGAAGTCATCCACAGCCACCTGAGTGTGACCGATGCCCAGCTGCAGAAAGCCATCATGGACCAGTTTGGCGGTCCTGCCGGCTTCGACATGGAGCGTTACAAGGCCATCCTGGCCGCGCAAGGCCTACGTCCGGAAAACTATGACGCCAGCATGCGCCGCGACCTGTCGCTGCAGCAACTGGCAACCGCTATCGAAGGCACTGGCTTTGCACCACGCAGCGTGGCCGGCAAGCTGTCCGACATCATTTCGCAAGAGCGCGAAGTGCAGGAACTGCTGCTGCCAGTGGCCGACTTCGTGCCAGAGGTCAAAGTGACCGACGAGATGGTCAAAGCCTTTTACGACAAGAACAGCAAGTTCTTCGAAGTGCCTGAGCAAGCCAAGATCGAATACGTGGTGCTGAACAATGACGTGGTGGCCGCTCAGGTCAACGTCAGCGACGCGCAAGTGGCGGACTACTACGCCAAGAACTCGGCCCAGTTCACCACGCCGGAAACCCGCCGCGCCAGCCACATCCTGATCGCCGTGAAGAAAGGCGCCAGCGCCGCTGACACCGCAGCCGCCAAGGCCAAGGCAGAAGCCATCGTTGCCGAACTGCGCAAGACTCCGGCTGACTTTGCCAAAGTGGCGAAAGCCAAATCGGAAGATCCAGGTTCGGCCGAGCAGGGCGGTGATCTGGGCGTGATTGAAAAAGGTTCGCTGGTTGCGTCCGTGGAAACCGCCATCGGCAAGCTGAAGCAGGGCGAGATCAGCGATGCTGTACAGTCGGAATTCGGCTGGCACGTGCTGACCGTGACCGAGTTGAAGCCAGCCGTGGTCAAGCCGCTGGACGCGGTGAAAACCGAAGTGGCCGATCTGCTGAAAAAACAGCAGGCCGCCAAGAAATACTCGGAAATGGCTGAAGCCTTCACCAACACCGTCTACGAGCAATCGGACAGCCTGAAACCGGTTGCCGACAAGCTGGGCCTGAAAATCGAAACCGCCGTCAATGTATCGCGTACTCCATCGCCGATGGCTGGTCCGGCGCAGTACAACAACGCCAAGTTCCTGACCGCGCTGTTCTCCAACGACTCGATCAGCAGCAAGCGCAACACCGAAGCGGTTGAGACTGCGCCGAACATCCTGGTGTCGGGCCGTATCGTCGAATTCAAGCCTGCAAGCAAGCGTCCGCTGGCTGAAGTCGATGCGCAGATCCGTCAGCGTGTGACCATCGAAGAAGCGGCCAAGCTGGCTGCCAAGGCGGGTGAAGAGAAACTGGCCGCGTTCAAGAAATCCGGCGAAGCCACCGGTTTTGGCGCTGCCAAACTGGTGTCGCGCGCCAAGCCTGAAGGCATCAACGGCCTGGCCCTGCAATCGGTCATGAAAGCTGACACCACCAAGCTGCCGGCCTATGTGGGCGTGGACGTGCCAGGCACCGGCTACGGCCTGTACCGCATCGCCAAAGTGCAGCAGCCTGCGACGCTGGACGAGGCGCAGCGCAAGCAGGAAGCCGAGCAGATCGGCAGCATGATTTCGCAGCAGGAAATGGCGCAGTACGTTGAACTGCTGAAAGCCAAGGCCAAGGTGAAAGTCCTCAAGCCGATCGCTTCGACAACCACCGTGACCGAAGTGAAGTAAAAATGAGGTGATAAAAAAGGCCGCTGATACAGCGGCCTTTTTTTACGCCTGCAGCTTGCGCGCCGCAGCGGCGAAAGCATCTTCGCTGATGTCGGGCAGGTCCAGCGGCGTTGCCTGGGCATAGCGGCTGAAATTGCGGTCGATAGAGCGCAGGTAGGCCGGGTCGTAATGCTGCGCTAGCAGCGCATCCACCAGTTCCGTCATCTGGCCTGCCTGCGACATGGCCTGCCATTGGGTGATCTTTTCCTTGCCGTGCAGCTGCGTCAGATGTTCCAGCTGGCCGTTCAGTAATGCCGGGCTGCCCAGGAAGTGCGCGTAATCGGCCATCAGCAGGTTCACGCGCTCGGCGCGCGGCAGCGTCAGCGCAATGCAGTCGGAGGCGCGCATGGACGCCATCAGCGCGGCCGGCACGCGCAGATTGCCGACCTTCTTGCTTTCCGCCTCCACGAACACCGGGCGGGCAGCATCGTAGCGGCGCAGCACGTCCCAGATGCGCGTCTCAAACGCCTTCTGGCTGGGCTGCTCGGTGCTGGGCAGGTGGCCCAGCACCGAGCCGCGATGCGCCGCCAGCTGTTCCAGATCCAGCACCTGCGCGCCTTGCGCGGCCAGCGTCTCCAGTAGCCGGCTCTTGCCGCTGCCGGTGGTGCCGCACACCACTTTAAAGGCCAGCTCCGGCGCATGCTCCAGCGCGGCATTCACTTCCTGCCGAAACGCCTTGTAGCCGCCCTCAAGCTGCACCACCGGCCAACCGATCTTGGCCAGGATGTGCGCCATCGCGCCGCTGCGGTTGCCGCCGCGCCAGCAATAGACCAGCGGCCGCCATTCGCGCGGCTGGCCGATCCACAATTCCTCGATATGGCGAGCGATGCTCTTGGCAATCAGCGCGGCGCCCAGCTTCTTTGCTTCAAACGCTCCCACTTGCTTGTACATGGTGCCGACGCGGATGCGTTGCTCGTCATCCAGCACCGGCGCGTTGATGGCGCCGGGGAGATGGTCGAGCGCGTACTCGCAGGGGCTGCGGGCGTCGATGATGGCGTCGAAACTGTCGAGCTGGGGCAGCACCTGATCGATGCTTAACACTTCCGGGTACTTCATTTTGTCTTGATGATTTTTTGCAGGGTAGGCCAGATATTGGCCAGGATAATCGGATGCGCCTCGGCCAGCGGGTGCAAGCGGTCCGGCTGGAACAGCTGCGGCTTCTCGGCCACGCCGTCGAGCATGAACGGCACCAGTGGCGCCTTGATATCCTTGCTCAGCACGCCATACATGGCAAAAAACTTGTCGGCGTAGTCGCGGCCGTAATTGGGCGGCATCCGCATGCCGATCAGCATCACCTTGGCGTTAGCCTTGGTGGCGGCCTCATTCATGGCCAGCAGATTGGCTTTGGCGGCGGCCACCGGCAGGCCGCGCAGGCCATCGTTGGCGCCGAGTTCGATCACCACCAGGTCCGGCTTATGCTTGGCCAGCAGGGCCGGCAGGCGCGAGCGGCCGCCGCTGGTGGTCTCGCCGCTGACGCTGGCGTTGACGATCACCGCATCGATGTTATTCTGCTTGAGTTTCTGTTCAGCCAGTGCGACCCAGCCGGTGCCGCGCGACAAACCGTACTCGGCAGATAAGCTATCGCCGAGCACAAGCACGGTTTTTGGTGCAGAATAGGCGCTCGCCGCTGCCGATAACAGGAGCAGGGCGGCAAAGATACGCAAGATTTTTCCAGATAAACAATTAAACTGATTCAGCATGCCCGATTTCCCTAAAGCGTCTACGCAATTCATGCCGGATGGACCGGCCTCGTCGCCATCGCCTGTAGCGGCGGCTCATGTGCAGCCCGCCATCGCCGTCAGCGGCCTGGCCAAGCGTGTCGCCGATGCGGCTGGCGAACTGACGATCCTGCACGAGGTGGATTTTACCGTGCAAAAGGCTGAGACGCTGGCCATCGTTGGTGCATCGGGTTCCGGCAAGTCCACCTTGCTCGGCCTGCTGGCCGGCCTGGACACGCCAAGCGCTGGCAAAGTAGTGCTGGACGGCGTCGACATCTACGCACTGGATGAAGACGGCCGCGCTGCCTTGCGCAAGGAAAAGCTTGGCTTCGTCTTCCAATCCTTCCAGCTGCTGGCGCACCTGACCGCAGTGGAAAACGTCATGCTGCCGCTGGAACTGGCGGGCATCGCTGGCGCGCGCGACAAGGCTGAAGCCATGCTGGCCCGTGTCGGCCTCTCCAGCCGGCTGAAGCATTATCCCAAATACCTCTCCGGCGGCGAGCAGCAACGTGTCGCCCTGGCGCGCGCCTTCGTCACCGAACCGCCGCTGCTATTCGCCGACGAACCTACCGGCAGCCTCGACGCCGCCACAGGCGAAGCCGTCATCCAGCTGATGTTCGAGCTCAACCGCCAGCACGGCTCCACGCTGGTGCTGGTCACGCACGACCAGGCCATGGCGGCCCGCTGCGGCCGCACCATCACCATCGCCGCCGGCCGCCTCGTCTAACACTCGCGGATTTAGCGGGCGTGGTGGTCGACCATGCGATTGAGGGCGGTGCGGATGGCGGGGATCAGTTCGCCGGCGGTCAGGCCGATCGGGCCGCAGCCTTCGGTGACCAGGACGTCGGCCGCCATGCCGTGCAGCCAGACTGCCGCCAGCGCGGCTTCCCATTGCGGCCAGCCTTGCGCCAGTAGCGCGCCGCACAGGCCTGCCAGGACGTCGCCGGTACCGGCTGTCGCCAGCGCCGGGTTGCCGGTGGTGTTGATGACGGCGTTGCCATTCGGCGCAGTAATGATCGTGCCGGAACCTTTCAGTATGACGATGGCGTTTAATCGGGCAGCCAGCTCGCGTGCGGCAGATAGCCGGTCAGCTTGTATTTGCGCGATGCTGACATCCAGCAGACGCGCGGCTTCCAGCGGATGGGGCGTGAGGATGGCGCTTGCCGGGCGTTTGGCCAATGCGCTTTGCAAGCCAGGGGCGGAGGCCAGCAGGTTCAGGGCGTCGGCATCCGCCAGCAAGTTGTTCTCGCTGGCGATGG
Source organism: Duganella sp. sic0402 (assembly GCF_019219065.1). Classification (GTDB taxonomy): domain Bacteria; phylum Pseudomonadota; class Gammaproteobacteria; order Burkholderiales; family Burkholderiaceae_D; genus Rugamonas. The sequence goes on from NZ_JAHUWK010000001.1 coordinate 552,990, forward strand.
CGTCCGCCAGCAGTGCCCGCGCTACGGAGGATGCACCCAGGCCGGGGCCGATCACCAGCGTGGCCTGGCTCAGATCGAAGTCCTGCGCGGCGCGGCACATCAGCTCCGGCTGGCCGGGATCGGCGGCCAGCGCATCTTCAACAAACAGCGCATAGACTCGGCCTGCGCCGCTGTTGAGCGCCGTGCGTGCCGACAGAATAGGCGCACCGCTCATGCCGCGTGCGCCGCCAATCACGGCCACATTGCCATAGCTGCCTTTGTGCGAGTTGTGGCGGCGCGCGCGCAAATGCCGCGAGAAGAATTTGACGTCGTTCAGGTGCAGCCTCGCCGCCGGGAAGTGGCTGGCGTCGATGTCCAGCCGCGCCACGTCAACCAGGCCGGCGTAGTCTCTGCCATCACAGGTGTGCAAGCCAGGCTTGTTGCCGATGAAGGTGAGTGTATGGGTGGCGCGGATGGCGACACCATCCGGCCCCACCACGCAGCCGGTGTCCGCATCCAGCCCGCTCGGGACATCCAGCGCCAGCACATTGCCGGGCAACCGGTTGATCGTCTCCACCAGTGCCGCCAGCCGGCCGTCAACAGGGCGTTTCAGGCCGATGCCAAACAGGCCATCGACCACCAGGTTCCAATCGGTCGCCGCGATGCGCGCGTCATCCATTTCAAGCAGCGGCACTTCGCTGTTACGCGTGCGCTGCTGGGCGGCCTGGCGTTCGGGCGAGGTCGCGTTAGCGTCGGCCGGTGCGTAATGAACCAGCGCTACCTGCGCACCGGTGTAGGATAGATGTGCGGCCACTTCCATGGCATCGCCGCCGTTGTCGCCCGGTCCGGCCAGCACCAGCACTTTGGCCAGCTTGGTCGAAAACGGCAGCAGGTCCAGCGCGGCGTTGGCGCCTGCCTGGCCGGCACGCTGCATCAGGGCACCCGGCGGCAGCGATAAGGCGGCCGCACGTTCGATGGCGCGCACCTCGGCGACGGTGTAGAGTGGATTCATCGTGCCATTTTAGCATCTGTGTTCTATAAAGTTTATACAAAGGCCACTGGCAAGCCACACTCCCGGCGCACTACAATAGGCGCTTCACAGCTTAGCGAGGCATGCATGGATTGGCAATTCTGGGTAGACCGGGGCGGCACGTTTACCGACATCGTGGCGCGCGCGCCGGACGGCCGGCTACGCACGCTGAAGCTGCTGTCCGAAAATCCTGAACACTACGCCGACGCCGCGATTGCCGGCATCCGTCAGCTGATGGGCGTCGCCCAAGGCGAGCCGATTCCGGTGGCGCAGATCGGCGCGGTGAAGATGGGCACTACAGTCGCCACCAATGCGCTGCTGGAGCGCAAAGGCGAGCCAACCGCGCTGGCCATCACGCGCGGCTTCCGCGACGCGCTGCGCATCGCTTACCAGAACCGGCCACGCCTGTTCGACCGCCGTATCCTGCTGCCGGAACTGCTCTACAGCCATGTGATCGAAATCGATGAGCGCATCGGCGCGCATGGCGACACCGTGACCGAACTCGATCTGGACGCGGCCCGCACCGGACTGGCGCAAGCTTACGCGCAAGGCCTGCGCTCGCTGGCGGTGGTGTTCATGCACGGCTACCGCTATCACGCGCACGAGGCCAAGGTTGCCCAACTGGCGCGCGAGATCGGCTTCACACAGGTATCGGTATCGCACAACATCAGCCCGATGATGAAGCTGGTGGCGCGCGGCGACACGACCGTGGTCGATGCCTATCTGTCGCCGATCCTGCGCCGCTATGTCGACCAGGTAGCCAGTGAACTGCCGGGCGTGAACCTGCAATTCATGCAATCGAATGGCGGCCTGACCGACGCGCGCGCCTTCCAGGGCAAGGATTCGATCCTGAGCGGCCCGGCCGGCGGCATCGTCGGCATGGTGCGCGCGTCCAAGCTGGCGGGCTTCGACAAGGTGATCGGCTTCGACATGGGCGGCACTTCGACCGACGTGTCGCACTACTCGGGCGAATTCGAGCGGGTGTTTGAAACCCAGGTGGCCGGCGTACGCATGCGCGCGCCGATGATGAGTATCCACACCGTCGCGGCGGGCGGCGGTTCGATCCTGCATTTCGACGGCAGCCGCTATCGCGTCGGACCTGATAGCGCGGGCGCCAATCCCGGCCCGGCCAGCTATCGGCGTGGCGGTCCGTTGGCGGTCACCGACTGCAACGTCATGCTGGGAAAAATCCAGCCGCAGCATTTCCCGCAGCTGTTCGGCGCCGACGGCAAGCAGCCGCTGGACGCCGCCGCCGTGCGCGCGCGCTTTGCCGAGATGGCGGCCGAGATCGCCGCTGCCACCGGCACTGACACCACGCCAGAGCAGGTGGCCGAAGGCTTCCTCGATATCGCGGTCGGCAATATGGCCAACGCCATCAAGCAGATTTCCGTGCAGCGCGGCCACGACGTCACTGAATATGCGCTGACCAGCTTTGGCGGCGCTGGCGGGCAGCACGCCTGCCTGGTGGCCGATGCGCTGGGCATGAAGACCGTCTTCGTCCATTCGCTGGCGGGCGTGATGTCGGCGTATGGCATGGGCCTGGCCGATCAGGCGGCGATGCGCGAGGCGGCGGTGGAGCTGAAACTCAGTGCGGATGCACACGCTGAACTGGAAACGCGCCTGCAAGCGCTCGGACGCCAGGCGCGCGCCGATTTGCATGACCAGCAGGTTGACGACGCACGCATCTCGCTGATCCGCCGCGTGCACCTGCGCTACGAAGGCACGGATACCGCGCTGATCGTGCTGTTCGATACGCTGGAATCGATGCAGCGGCAGTTTGAAACGGCATACCGCAAGCGCTACTCCTTCCTGATGCAGTCGCGCGCGCTGATCGTGGAGGCGGTGTCGGTGGAGGCGGTCGGCAAGTCCGACGCGCCTTCCGAAACGGTGGAGCCGGCGCCGCGCCGCGTCTCCGGCCTGACGCCGCATGCGGTCGCGCCGATGTACAGCGGCGGACAGTGGCGCCAGACCAGCTTGTACCAGCGCTCCGCCACACGCATAGGCGACATCATCAAGGGTCCGGCGATTATCGCCGAGTCGAACGCCACCACCATCGTGGAAAGCGGCTGGCAGGCGGAAGTCTCGCTGCACGACCATCTGGTGCTGAAACGCGTGGCGGCCTTGCCGGAGCGGCGCGCGATCGGCACCACGGCCGATCCGGTGATGCTGGAGATTTTCAACAACCTGTTCATGTCGATCGCCGAGCAAATGGGCCTGCGGCTGCAGAACACCGCCCACTCGGTCAATATCAAGGAGCGGTTGGACTTCAGCTGCGCCATCTTCGACGCAGACGGCAACCTGATCGCCAATGCGCCGCATATGCCGGTGCACCTCGGCTCCATGGGCGAGAGCATCAAGACCGTGATGCACGAAAACGCAGGCCGCATGCGGGCTGGCGATGTGTTCATGCTTAACGACCCATACAACGGCGGCACGCACCTGCCCGACGTTACCGTGATCACCCCGGTGTTCGATCAGGCTGGCGCGCGCATTCTGTTCTATGTCGGCTCGCGCGGCCATCATGCCGACATCGGCGGCACCACGCCCGGCTCGATGCCGCCGGATTCGCGCGTGATCGAAGAAGAGGGTGTGTTGATCAACAACTTCAAGCTGGTCGATGGCGGCCAGCTGCGCGAAGCAGAAACGCGCGCCTTGCTGGCCGGCGCGCAGCATCCGGCGCGCAATCCGGACCAGAACCTGGCCGACCTGCGCGCGCAGATCGCCGCCAACCAGAAAGGCGTCGACGAATTGCACAAGATGGTGGCGCACTTTGGCCTGGACGTGGTGCAAGCCTATATGGGCCATGTGCAGGACAACGCCGAGGAAGCGGTGCGGCGCGTTATCAGCGCCTTGCAGGATGGCGGGTTCACGCTGCCGCTGGATAACGGCGCGCAGATCCAGGTGGCCGTCCGCGTCGATCACGCCTCGCGCAGCGCGGAGATTGATTTCGGCGGCACTTCGGCGCAGCTGGACAACAACTTCAACGCGCCGTCGGCGGTGTGCATGGCGGCGGTGCTGTACGTGTTCCGCACGCTGGTGGATGACGAGATTCCGCTCAACGCCGGCTGCCTGAAACCGCTGAAGGTGCTGATACCACCGGGTTCGATGCTGAATCCGCGCTATCCGGCGTCGGTCGTCTCGGGCAATGTGGAAACCTCGACCTGCATCACCAACGCGCTGTATGGCGCGCTGGGCGTGATGGCGGCGGCGCAGGGCACGATGAACAACTTCACCTTTGGTAATGCGAAGTACCAGTATTACGAAACCATCAGCGGCGGCTCCGGCGCGGGCGAGGGCTTCGACGGCACCTCGGTGGTGCAGACCAATATGACCAATTCGCGCCTGACCGATCCGGAAATACTGGAGTTCCGCTTCCCGGTGCGGCTGGACAGCTACGCCATCCGCGAAGGCAGCGGCGGGGCGGGGCGCTGGCGCGGCGGCAACGGCGGTGTGCGCAAAGTCCGCTTCCTGGAAGCGATGACCGCCGCGATCCTGTCCAACAACCGCATCCACGCGCCGTTCGGCATGGCTGGCGGCGAGCCGGGCGCGCTGGGCCGCAACAGCGTACAGCGCGCCGATGGCAGCATGGAGCAACTGGGTCACATCGGCAAGACCGATATGCAGCCGGGCGACGTGTTCATCATCGAAACGCCGGGCGGCGGCGGCTTCGGGACGTCAGGCTGATCAGGGGGCGCCAAACGATACCCTGGGCATCGAAATCCGCCACCTCCCATTCGGGGCTTGTTCTGTGCTCGCTGGGCGACGTACAGTTGAATTTTAGACAGGTAACAGGAGGAAACAATGCGCACACTACTGAGGATGTTCCAATCCCCCAGCTCGCCGCGCGCCGCCATCCTGTCCGCCTTTCTGCTCTGCGGTTTGTATTTTGTTTCCTGGTATTTCATCAGCCACTGCTTAGCCAGTGGCGTAATCGCTTTCTGATCAAGGACCCCGATGCTCAAACGCCTGCTGCCCACGCTGCTCCTGCTGCTGCCCCTGACCGCCGCGATGGCGCAAGAGGAAACGCCACCCGCCGCCGAGGCGCCCGCCGAAGGGGAGTCGATTTTGCTGGTTGGCCAGCGTCCCGGTCCGGGCTTGTGGAAAGTCAGCAAGGGCGATCACGTTTTGTGGGTGTTCGGCACCTACTCGCCGCTGCCGGAAAAAATGGAGTGGCGCTCGCAGCAGGCAGAGGCCATCCTGGCGCAGTCCCAGGAGTATCTGGCGCCGCCGGGTGCGCGTTTCCACATCGGCTTCTTCAAAGGTTTGACCATGTTGCCGACACTGATAGGCCTGGAGAAAAATCCCGATGGCGCCACCTTGCAGGAGGTCTTGCCAGCCGATGTCTACGCCCGCTGGCAGCCGCTGAGGGAAAAATACCTGGCTAAGAATAGCGGCATCGAGCGCGAGCGGCCAATCTTTGCCGCGCAAAAATTGTATGAGGCCGGCTTGACGCAGGCTGGCCTGACGCGCGGCTCCGCGGTCAACAAGAAAATCGACGGCATCGTCAAACAGTACAAAATCAAGACCACGCATACCAGCATCGATCTGGATACCAGCAACGCCCGCGAGGCACTGGGCGATTTCAAGAAGTCGCAATTGGCCGATACCGTGTGCTTCACCAAAACGCTGGATCGCCTGGAGGCCGATCTTGACGCGATGCGGGTGCGCGCCAACGCCTGGGCCAAGGGCGATATCGAAGTGATCCAGAAACTCAGCTTCCCCGATAACAAAGCCGCTTGCGATGACGCCATGCTGAATGCGGAGTTCGTCAAGAAGCAGCCGGCATTACAGAATGTGAAGGAGCGGGTGCAAACGGCCTGGCTGAGCGCGGCCGAAAAAGCCCTGGATCGCAACACCACCAGCTTCGCTCTGCTCAACATGACCGACATTTTAGGCAGCAATAGCTATCTGAACGCGCTGAAAGCCAAGGGCTACGAAGTCGTCAGCCCGGATTAAGCGACTGCCGAAATACCGTACTTGCGCTGGGTGTGGTGATATTGCGCCGTCAGCACTTCCAGCGACGGATGCGCCGGGTCGAGGCGGCGCATGCGTTCCAGCAGGAAGTGGCATTGCTCGCCCAGCGGCGCTTCCCAGCCCAGGTCGTCCAGCTGCTTGAGGATGGCCGAGGCGGCGGCCGGCAGCAGCGACATATTGCCCGGCGCCTTGCGCAGTCCGGCATTCAGCGTATCCACCGCCGCACGCAGGTCGCCGTGTGCGCGCTGGTCGCTGGCGTGCGCCAGCAATTCGTCCACCTGGATCTTGATCTGCTCGCCCATGCCTTGCGCCAGGTCGTGCCGGCCAGCTTTTTCAAACACTTCCACTGCGTCGTCCATTGAGACGCCGCTTTCGGTATCGTTCATCAGGTTCAGCATCAGGTCGGATGCCTGCTGGTCCAGCTTGACGCTCAGACAGCTGTGCACCAGGCCGATTTTCAGACCGGTCGACAGGCCACGGCTGCCGGCCACCGCGTTCACCGCGTTGGTCAGCTCGCTGGCGGCGGCGCTCAGGTTGCCGGCCATTTCCTGCACCAGCCCGGCGGCGATGGCGCGGCACACGTCCAGATTCGGGCTGCTGCGCAAGGAGCGCTCCATGTCGCGGATTACGCCGCTGGCCTGGTTGGCGTCGCCTTTCTTGACCAGCGTTTTGACCAGCTTGACGTGGTCTTCCGGATCGCGGAACTCGGAATACTTGGCCTTGGCCACCACCTGCTTGAAGGCTTTCTCGGCCACGCCGACATCGCCGGTTTCAAACGCCACTTCGCCCAGGTGGCGTAGCCGGCGCACCATATGCGGCGAAATCTGCACCGCGTCTTCAAGGACTTTCTTGGCCGACTCCTGCTGGCCCAGCGCCTCGTGGGTGCGCGCCAGCAGGTCGTAGGCGGCCATGTAGCGCGGATTCTGCTCCAGCAGCAGTTGCAGGGTTTCCTGGGCTTCTGCGTATTTGTGCAGGCCGTAGCGGCAGCGTGCCAATCCGAGATGCGCCCAGGCGATGGGGCGGGTCATCAGTATCCACAGATAGGCCTGTTCCGCTTCGACCAGATCGGCGATGGAGAACAGCAGCTCGGCGCGCAGGCGGGCGAAATCGATGGCGTAGCGGGGATTTTTATCCTCGGCCGCCTTGCATTCTGCAATCGCCTTGCGGACATTGCCCATTTCGATGATCTGGTAAATCGGCAGGAACAGCGCGCGCCGGTCCACCGCGCGGTGGATGCGCTGGAGCAGGGCGTCGACAGTGAACGGTTTCAGCACATAATCGGTCGGCGTCAGCTCGGCCGCGCCAATCACCTTGCCGTACTCGCCTTCGGAGGTCAGCATGATGAAGATGGTCCACGCCGAAATCAGCTTGTGATGGCGCAGGTCTTCCAGCAGCTGCTGGCCATCCTGGCCGTTCGCCTCGCCGCTGCCATTGCCCAGGTCGTATTCACACAAAATGATGTCGAACGGCTTTTTCGCCAGCTGGCGTATCGCCGTGCCGGAACTGACCGCATACTCGACCTTGGTGATCGACGCCTGGCTCAGCATATTGTGCAGGTTGCCGCGCATGCCCGGATTCGGGTCGACGATCAGCACCGACAAATCGCTATATTCTGCCATTGTTCACCACGAAAGCTAAGATTTGCTCAGCATACTCCATGGCAAATCAAAATACCTGCTTTTCCGCTCAAAATGTTGCTTCCATGGCAGCTTTTGCTTGGTAGAGACACTATATAGCAACGCTGATAGCGGGTATAATGTCGGCAAAGGAAAATCTGCAAGACCAGTATCTCGTGCCTCATTCCCCTTTAAACCGCAGCCTAGCTGCATCAACTATCTTCCAACCATGCTGATTCTGCCGGGCTCTAACGCCCTGTCCGCATTCCGTAGCCAACGCCTGTTGAACCAATTGCAAGCGGTGCTGCCGTCCGTTGCCGCCGTCCAGGCGCGCTATGTCCACTTCATCGATGCCGGCGCGCCGCTGTCGGCCGATGACACCAAGAGCCTGCAAGGCCTGCTGACCTACGGCGAGCCGGCCCACGCCGACAACACCGACGGCGCGGTCGAGGAATTCTTCGTCATCCCGCGTTTCGGCACCATCTCGCCATGGGCCTCGAAGGCCACCGACATCGTCCACAACTGCGGCATGGTGCACATCAAGCGCGTCGAGCGCGGCGTGGCGTATCGCATCAACCTGAAGACCGGCATCCTGGGCAGCGCGATCGGCGCGCCGAAAAAGCTGAGCGACGACGAAGTGCAGGCGGTGATCGCGCTGCTGCACGACCGCATGACCGAATCGGTGCTGCGCTCGCCGGACGACGCGGCAGGCCTGTTCCGCGAACTGCAGGCGCGTCCGCTGGAAACCGTGGATGTGATCGGCAGCGGCAAGGCCGCGCTGGACAAGGCCAACGCCGACCTCGGCCTGGCCATGTCGGACGATGAAGTGGAATACCTGGACGCCGCCTTCACCAAGGCTGGCCGCAATCCGACCGACGTCGAACTGATGATGTTCGCGCAGGCGAACTCCGAGCACTGCCGCCACAAGATTTTCAACGCCGACTGGACCATCGACGGCGTCGCCCAGCCGAAATCGCTGTTCGGCATGATCAAGAACACTCACCAGCTGCAGCCCAAAGGCACTGTGGTCGCCTACAGCGACAACTCCTCGATCATGGAAGGCGCGGAAGTGATGCGCTTCTTCCCGCAGGACGGCAGCAACGAATACGCGCCGATGACCGAGCTGACGCACACGCTGATGAAGGTCGAAACGCACAATCACCCAACCGCGATCTCGCCATTCCCTGGCGCTTCGACCGGCGCCGGCGGCGAAATCCGCGACGAAGGCGCGACCGGCCGCGGCGCCAAGCCGAAGGCTGGCCTGTGCGGCTTTACCGTCTCCAACCTGCTGCTGCCAGGCGCCGTGCGCGCATGGGAAAGCGACGCCGTGGTGACCGCGCCAGTGGCGGATTACCGCGACAGCGGCCAGCCATACGGCAAGCCGGAGCGTATCGCCTCGCCGCTGCAAATCATGATCGACGGCCCGCTGGGCGGCGCCGCGTTCAGCAACGAGTTCGGCCGTCCGGTACTGGGCGGTTACTTCCGTACCTACGAACAGAACATCGGCAAGCAGTTCGCCGGCGCGCACGACACCGTGTTCGGCTACCACAAGCCGATCATGATTGCCGGCGGTATCGGCAATATCTCGTCGCAGCACACCCACAAGAACGATATCCCGGTTGGCAGCCTGCTGGTGCAGCTGGGTGGTCCTGGCATGCGCATCGGCATGGGCGGCTCGGCCGCATCGTCGATGGCGACCGGCACCAACACCGCCGATCTGGACTTTGACTCGGTCCAGCGCGGCAACCCGGAAATGGAACGCCGCGCCCAGGAAGTCATCAACGCCTGCTGGCAGCTGGGACCGAAGAATCCGATCATCTCGATCCACGACGTGGGCGCCGGCGGCCTGTCGAACGCCTTCCCGGAAATCACCAACGACGCCAAGCGCGGCGCGATCTTCGACCTGCGCAAGATTCCGCTGGAAGAGAGTGGCATGGCGCCGAAAGAAATCTGGTCCAACGAGTCGCAAGAGCGCTATGTGCTGGCGATTTCGCCGGCTGACCTGCCGCTGTTCCAGTCGATTTGCGAGCGCGAGCGCAGCCTGTTCGCCGTGGTCGGCACCGCCACCGAAGAGCGTCAGCTGAAGCTGATTGACCCGGAGCTGGGCAACGAGCCAGTCGATATGCCGATGGATGTATTGCTGGGCAAACCGCCAAAAATGCAGCGCGACGTACACCACGTACAGAACGATTTCCCGGCCATCGACCTGACCGGCATGGACCTGGAAGAAGCCGCCAAGCGCGTGCTGCTGCTGCCGACCGTCGGCGACAAGTCCTTCCTGATCACCATCGGCGACCGTACCGTGGGCGGCATGTCCGTGCGCGACCAGATGGTTGGTCCTTGGCAGGTGCCAGTCGGTGACTGCGCCGTCACCGCGATGAGCTTTGAAGGCTATCAGGGCGAAGCGATGGCGATGGGCGAGCGTACCCCGCTGGCCGTCATCAACGCCGCTGCGTCGGGCCGCATGGCCGTGGCGGAAGCGGTGCTGAACATCGCCGCCGCGCCGATCCGCTCGATCGAAGACATCAAGCTGTCGGCCAACTGGATGGCGGCCTGTGGCCAGCCTGGCCAGGACGCCGCGCTGTACGACACCGTCAAGGCAGTCGGCATGGAGCTGTGCCCGGCGCTGGGTATCTCTATCCCGGTCGGCAAGGATTCGCTGTCGATGCGCACCACATGGAAAGAGGGCGATGAGGCCAAGGCCGTGCTGTCGCCAGTGTCGCTGATCGTGTCTTCGTTCGCACCGGTGTACGATGTGCGCAAATCGCTGACGCCGCAACTGCGCACCGATGTCGGCGACACCTCGGTCATCCTGATCGACCTGGGCCGCGGCAAGAACCGTCTGGGCGCCTCGGCACTGGCGCAAGTCATGGGCCAGCTCGGCAACTCGGTGCCGGATGTCGATAATCCGGAAGATATCAAAGCCTTCTTCGCCGCCATCCAGCAACTGAACGCCGACGGCAAGCTGCTGGCCTACCACGACCGTTCGGACGGCGGCCTGTACGGCACGCTGACCGAAATGGCCTTCGCCGGCCGCACCGGCCTGTCGATCAACCTCGACATCCTGACCCTGGAAGCGGGCCACGGCGCCGACCAGGGTGACGCCAAGAACTGGGCCACGCAGATTGCCGAACGCCGCAACGAGCAAACGCTGAGCGCGCTGTTCTCGGAAGAACTGGGCGCCGTGATCCAGGTGCGCGCCGAAGAGAAATCGGTGGTCATGGACGTGCTGCGCTCGTTCAACCTGGGCGCTTGCAGCCACATCATCGGCAAGACCAACGACCGTGGCGTGATCGAATTCACCCGCGACGCCAAAGTCATCTACAACCAGCCGCGCGCCGAACTGCACCGCCTGTGGAGCGAAACCAGCTGGCGCATCGCCCGCCTGCGTGACAATCCTGCTTGTGCCGATGCTGAATATGACCGCCTGCTGGACGAACAAGATCCTGGCATCACGCCTAAGGTCACCTTCGACCTGACAGAGAACGTCGCCGCGCCATTTTTGGCCACCGGCGTGCGTCCGCGCGTGGCCATCCTGCGTGAGCAGGGCGTGAACTCGCACATCGAGACGGCGTACGTTATGCACCAGGCCGGCTTTGCCGCAGTCGACGTGCATATGAGCGACCTGATCTCGGGCCGCACCAAGCTGGACGACTTCCAGGGCGTGATCGCCGTGGGTGGTTTCTCGTACGGCGACGTGCTGGGCGCCGGCGAGGGCTGGGCTAAGACCATTCTGTTCAACAGCGCGCTGTCCGACCAGTTCGCCAAGTTCTTTGCCCGCAAAGACACCTTCGGCCTGGGCGTCTGCAATGGCTGCCAGATGATGAGCAACCTGAAGCCGCTGATTCCTGGCGCGCAGGCCTGGCCGAAGTTCACCACCAACAAGTCGGAGAAATTCGAAGCCCGCTTCGCCATGGTGGAAGTGCTGGATTCGCCGTCGATCTTCTTCAGCGGCATGGCCGGCACCCAGACGCCGATCGCCATCGCCCACGGCGAAGGCTACGCGGACTTCTCGCAGACCGGCAATATCGGCGAGGCCATCCACGCGATGCGTTTCGTTGACAACCGTGGCGCAGCCACCGAAGCCTACCCATACAACCCGAACGGCTCGCCGCAAGGCCTGACCTCGGTGACCACGCCGGATGGCCGCTTCACCGTGATGATGCCGCACGCCGAACGCGTGTTCCGTACTGTCCAGCATTCGTGGGCGCCGGAAGCGTGGGGCGAGGAATCGCCATGGATGCGCATGTTCCGTAACGCGCGTAAATTCGTGGGTTGATTTATCCGAGGTGTTTATTTGCCTCACGGAAGGAGAGCGGCGCAAGCCGCTCTTTTTCTTTGTGGGTAAATAATCGGACTGTCTCTGGCGCATGCCGGGCATAATCCCTTAAGGCCCAGCCGATGGCTTTTTGAATAAAGAATTCTTTTTCGTGCGCAAGTGTCAGGCAGTCATTAAACAAGCGCTGCTCGTCGGTTTGATCGCGCCAGCCCAATTGATGTAATAGCGCGATGCGGCGTATCCACATATTATTATCGTGCAGCGCCTGGTCCATATAATCGTGCTGATGGCGTAATATGTCGCCAATAATGCCCGCCATTGCGTCGACTGTATCCCACCATGGTTTATCGGCCACCAGCGTAAATAATTCTGGAATATCGGCTGATGTTAATTCCTTCCAGTGTATCGCCAGCATGTCCAGTGCCACGTACTGATATTCGCGCTGCGGCTGCAACCACAGTGCACCGGCATGCGCTAGCAGTGCTGAAGCGCCAGCGCCTTTCAAGCCGCTCAGCAGCGGTTTGCCGGCTGCGCGGCGCTGCGGCGTGCCGACGCCGAGGACGTCGAATTGGTCGCGCATGTAGGCGCGCATGGCTGGTGCGCGGTGCGGATCCGCGGCAGAGGTAAGGGCGCTGCTTAGCCCTGGCAGGAAGGCAGGATGTATGCTGGCTGTTGGCATGATTGTGCTGGTTTCTGGCAGGTGACGGACGTAAAAAAAGCGCCTGCATGCAGGCGCTTTTATGAGCTCATCCAGCTTACTGGATCTTGGCTTTTTTCAGCAGCTCTTCGCGGTAGGCGGCGATTTTGCGCTGTTGCAGGGCTTCGGCGACCTGGCCTTTGACTTCAGCCAGCGGCGGCAGCTGGGTTGGGCGCGATTCTTCCAGTTTGATGACGTGGAAACCGAATTCGGTTTTCACTGGGGTCTGGGTGATTTCACCGTTTTTCAGTGCGATCATGGCGTCGGCAAATGGTTTAACCAGTTTGCCTGGAGTCATCCAGCCCAGATCGCCGCCATTATTGGCGGAACCGTCTTTCGATACTTTGGCCAGCTCTTCGAATTTACCGCCGGCTTTGAGCTTCGCGATAATATCTTTGGCTTCCTGTTCGGTGGCAACCAGAATATGACGCGAGTGATATTCGGTTGGGCCGACAGCAGCTTTATACTTGTCGTATTCAGCCTGGATTTCAGCATCTTTTACCGGGTTTTTCTTGACGTAATCCGCCAGCATCGCATTGATGGTAATGCTTTGACGGGCGTTATCAATCGCTGCGGTGACTTCCGGCTTTTTACCGTAGCCTTGTTTATCGGCTTCTTGCAGCATGACTTCGCGGCTGATCAGCTCTTTCTTGACCATGTCGCGCAGCTGCGGCGAATCTGGTTGCTGGCCCTGGGCGACAACTTGTTTGACCATTTGATCAACCTTGGCGGCTGGAATCGCTTTGCCGTTCACGGTGGCGGCGTTCTGCGCAAAAGCTGGTGCTGCCACGACAGCGATCAGGGCTAACATCAGACGGGCTGGCTTCAACATCATTATTTAAATCCTTAAAAAATTACACTCTGAAGGTGCATCATACCAACGCAGAATCAAAAACGGCGCCCCGCAGGGCGCCGCCTTTCATAACATTACTGCACTTTTGCTTTCTTTACCAGTTCTTCCTGATAAGCTTGTACTTTCTTCTGTACCAGCGCTTCAGCAACTTGCGGCTTCACTTCTTCCAGGGTAGGCAGTTTGGCCTGACGGATATCGTCCACTTTGATCACGTGGAAGCCGTTCGGGGTCTGCACTGGCTTCTCGGTGACCTGGCCTTTTTGCAGGGCCACGAATGCTTGCGAGAACACTGGTGGGAAGGACGAAGGCGAAGCCCAGTCCAGATCGCCGCCGTTGGCTGCCGAGCCGGTGTCTTTCGACTGCTTGGCCAGGTCTTCAAACTTGGCGCCGCCCTTGATCTTGGCGATCACGTCGTTGGCTTCCGCTTCGGTGCCCAGCAGGATGTGGCGAACGTGGTATTCCTTGTCGCCAGCCTGAGCGACGAATTTGTCGTATTCAGCCTTGATGTCGGCGTCCGACACTGGGTTTTTCTTGACGTACTCTGCCAGCAGGGCGTTGACCATGATGGCTTGGCGGGCGTTTTCGATCGCAGCCTTGACGTCGGCGTTCTTGGCGTAACCTTGCTTGTCGGCTTCCTGCACCAGCACTTCGCGGCTGATCAGGTCCTTCTTGATCAGTTCACGCAGTTGCGGCGAGTCAGGTTGCTGGCCTTGGGCCACAACTTGCTTAACGACGGCCTCTACGCGCGAGGTTGGGATCGCCTTGCCATTAACAACGGCAACGTTTTGCGCAAAAGCTGGTACAGCGACAACGAGAAGTGCAATCAGCAACTTGGCTGGCTTGAAAGTCATTATTAATTCCTGTAAGGGGAAAGTTTTAGCGAATTTAACTTGGACGGCTATGTCTTCATTATTTTTAAAAGCCGATAAAGGCGACGCCGGCATCAAGCTTCCGACGGAGCCAATGCCGTAATGGCCAATGCATGAATTTCTTTATGCATCATATCGTGCACAGAATCATACACGAGTCGATGTCGCGTGACGAGTTTAAGGCCCTCGAATTGTAACGAAACAATTCTGACGTTGTAGTGCCCGCCGCCAGAGGCCGCGCCGGCGTGCCCGGCGTGGGATGCGGAATCGTCTTCCAGCACCAGTTCAACGGGCGCCAGCTTGGCTTCCAGGGCGGCGCGGATGCGGGCCAGCCGGGTATCTTGAATCTGGTTCATGCCTGGTCCTTCATATGGCGCGACAAATACACGGTCTGGCCGATAATAAATACAAACATGATGCCGGTCACGCCAAAGGTTTTGAAATTGACCCAGGCGTCGGTATCGCCTTTAAACAGCACAAAGGCCAGATACCAGTTCAGCGCGCCCATGATGGCAAAGAAAATCACCCATGCCATATTCAGCCGCGACCAGATCTGGTCCGGCAATTGGATAATTTCCTGCATCGACTGGCGCATCAGGTTCTTCTTGAACAGCCAATCACTGACCAGCAGGCCGACCGCGAACGCCCAGTACAAAATACTCAGCTTCCACTTGATGAACACTTCGTCATGCAGGTAAATGGTCAGGCCGCCGAAGACGGTGAACAGTACCAGCGTCACCCACAGGGTGCCGGTGACTTTCTGCTTGCGCAGCTTCAGCCAGCCGATCTGGCCGACCGTGGCCAGGATGCCGATCACCGTGGCCAGCACGATCGGCGATTGGTCGGCGGTAACCGAACCGCCGGACACCACGCCGCTCATATAAGTGTTGATGAAGTGCTGGGCAGCTTCTTCATTGCCGCCGGCAATTTTATAGGCGACGAAGAAGCAAATGACGGGGAGCCAATCGAACAGGAATTTCATGATCTCTTTATTAGTATGGTGGGTCAGTCTTCAGGATCGAAGCGCAGCGACGCCGAGTTAATGCAATAGCGCAAACCGGTTGGCGGCGGACCATCCGGGAATACATGTCCCAGGTGCGCGTCGCACACACCGCAAATGGTTTCGGTGCGCAGCATACCATGGGAGCGGTCGACTTTTTCCACCACATTGGCCGGATCGATCGGTTCAAAGTAGCTCGGCCAGCCGCAGCCGGAATCAAACTTGGTGTCGGAACGGAACAGCGGCGTGTTGCAGCACACGCAGGTGTAGATCCCGTGCTCATGATGATCCCAGAACTTGCCGGTAAAGGCGCGTTCGGTGGCGGCGTGGCGCGTAACCTGATATTCCATCGGATCGAGTTCGGCGCGCCATTCGGCGTCGGTTTTGACAACTTTATTGCTCATGGCTTATTTCTCGCTTAAGAAGAACAGCTGACCTCTAAATGGCTTGCCCAGTCCGGCGGCAAGGCGGCGTAGTGTTCGTGCTCGGGCTGTTCGTCATAGGGGCGCTGCAAGACCTTCAGCAGACGCTCCACTTCGGAAAAGTCCTTATTTTGCGCCTTTTCAATGGCCACTTGAGCCAGATAGTTTCGCAGCACGTATTTGGGGTTGGTTTGATTCATCGCAAGCGTGCGCGCCGCGTCGTCGCTGGCCTCGGCGCGCAAGCGGGCGCGGTAGCGTTCGGCCCAGGCGTCGAAGGCCGCACGCTCGATGAACAGGTCGCGCAGCGGCGCGTCGCCACTGGCGTCGGCGGCGCGCATGCCGCTCAGGCGGCGGAAGAATAGCGTGAAATCAACACCCGGCAGGATGCTGAACAGCTCGTCCACCAGTGCGCGGTCCTCCTCGGCGTGCTGGTCCAGCATGCTCAGGCCCAGCTTGGCGTGCAGCAGCGTGTCGATGCTGGCGGCGAAGGCCGGCTGGTAGACATCCAGCGCCGCCTGGGTGGCCTCGACTTCGCCGATCAGCGGCAGCAGCGCCTGCGCCAGCGCATAGCAGTTCCAGTGGCCGACCTGCGGCTGGTTGGCGTAGGAGTAGCGGCCTTGCTGGTCGGTGTGGTTGCAGATGTGGTTGGCGTCGAAGGCTTCCATGAAGCCATAGGGGCCGTAATCCAGCGTCAGGCCGAGGATGGACATATTGTCGGTGTTCATCACGCCATGCATGAAGCCGACAGCCTGCCAGTGCGCGATCATGTGCGCGGTGCGGCGCGTGACTTCCTCCAGCAGCGCTGCGTAGGGATTGTTTGCCTCGCGCAGCGCCGGGTAAAAGCGGTCGATGACGTAATCGGCCAGGATCTTGAGCTCATCGTTGCGTTTGCGGTTGTACCAATGCTCGAACGAGCCGAAGCGCACGAAGCTGGGCGCCATGCGCACCACCACCGCCGAGGTTTCGACGCTTTCGCGCATCACGCCCTGGTCCGAGCCGGCCACCGCCAGCGCGCGCGAGGTGGGGATGCCCAGCGCGTGCATGGCTTCCGAGCACAGGAATTCGCGGATCGACGAGCGCAGCACGGCGCGCCCGTCGCCCATGCGCGAGTAGGGCGTCAGGCCGGCGCCTTTCCATTGCAGCTCCATCGGTCCTTCGGCCGTGGCGACGTCGCCAAACAGGATGGCGCGGCCGTCGCCCAGCTGGCCCGCCCACACGCCGAACTGGTGGCCGGAATACACGGCGGCCAGCGGCTGCGCGCGCTCCGGCACGGCATTGCCGATCAGGATGTCAAGGCTGGCGGCAAGGTCTTCCGGCGTCAGCCCTATCATCTGCGCGGCCGGTTCGCTGACGCCCACCAGGTAAGGCGAGGGCAGCGGGGTTGGCATCAAACGGGTGTAGAAAGCAGGTGGCAGGGACGCGAAAGAATTGTTCAGCGGCAGTTTGGCGGCAGTGATGATGTACTCCAGAGTGTCTTAGGCTAGGATTTTACCGCAGCGGGCGGATGTGGCAGTGCAGCATAAAAAACCGTTGACGCTGCGCGCGCCGAGCCGCCACACTCGGGCCACAATACCAGCGCACACGGAGACCGCATGTTGATGGGCCAGATGATGGATCAGCCTTTGCTGATTTCAACGATACTCGACTTTGCCGCCCGCCATTACGCGCGCAGCGAGATCGTCTCGCAGCGCGTCGAAGGCGATGTGCACCGCTACACCTTCCACGATTGCCGGCGCCGCGCCATGCAGCTGGCGCAAGCCTTGCAGGCGCTGGGCGTCAGCGCCGGCGAGCGGGTCGGTACGCTGGCGTGGAACGGTTACCGCCATCTGGAGGCATATTACGCCGTCTCCGGCAGTGGGGCCGTCCTGCACACCATCAATCCACGCCTGCATCCGGAACAGCTGGCCTACATCTGCAACCACGCGGAAGACCAGTACCTGCTGTTTGATTTCTGCTTCCTGCCGCTGATCGAAGCGATCGCGCCGCACTGTAGGACGGTCAAGGGCTGGATACTGCTGGGCGGCCCAGAGCGCATGCCTGCGGCCACCACCATTCCTCATCTGCTGTGCTACGAAGACTTGCTGGACGCCCAATCCGGCGACTACGTCTGGCCGGTGTTCGACGAGAACGCCGCCGCCACGCTGTGCTACACCTCGGGCACCACCGGCAATCCGAAAGGCGTGCTGTACTCGCACCGCTCGACCGTGCTGCATGCTTATGCGTCGGCCTTGCCGAACGTGCTGAATGTGTCGTCGCGCGATGCGGTGATGCCGGTGGTGCCGATGTTCCACGTCAATGCCTGGGGCTTGCCGTATTCGGTGCCACTGAGCGGCGCCAAGATGGTGTTTCCCGGCCCGGCGCTGGACGGCAAGTCGGTCTACGAGCTGATGGAAAAAGAGCGGGTGACCTTCTCGGCCGGCGTGCCGACTGTCTGGCTGGGGCTGATTAATTACTGCGTGCAAAACCAGCTGAAGTTCACCAGCTTCCGCCGCACGGTGATTGGCGGTTCCGCCTGTCCGCCGGCGATGATGAACACCTTGATCGACGACTTCGGCGTCGAAGTCATCCATGGCTGGGGCATGACCGAGATGTCACCGCTGGGCACCACCGGTGGCTTGCTTAGCAAGCACTTGGCCCTGCCCAAGGCCGAACAGCGCAAGATCCTGCAGAAGCAGGGCCACGCCATCTATGGCGTCGACATGAAGATCGTCGATGAACTGGGCAAAGAACTGCCGTGGGATGGGGCGAGCTCGGGCAGCCTGCTGGTCAAAGGCCCGTGGATTGCCGCCAGCTATTTCAAGGGCGAGGGCGGCGATGTGCTGGAGGATGGCTGGTTCCCGACCGGTGATGTGGCTAGCATCGATCCGGATGGCTTCATGCAGATCACCGACCGCGCCAAGGATGTCATCAAGTCCGGCGGCGAATGGATAGGAACGATTGACCTGGAGAATATCGCCATGGCGCACCCGGCGGTAATGCAGGCAGCCTGCATCGGCGTGTCCCATCCGAAATGGGATGAGCGGCCGCTGCTGGTGGTGGTGCGCAAGCCGGGCCAGGACCTTAGCCGTGAACAGCTGCTGGCGCATTTCGATGGCAAGGTCGCCAAATGGTGGCTGCCTGACGACGTGGTCTTTGCCGACGCCTTGCCGGTGGGCGGCACTGGCAAAGTACAGAAGAACAAATTGCGCGAGCAATATCGCGACTATCAGCTGCCTAGCGCCTGATTTCCCTCTCTCTAAAGCAAGAGTCCGGCCACGCGCGGGGCCTTTTTGTTGCCGCTCGGCATGAAACTGGATTCATTTCACAAATAAACTGTTTGACTGCTAACGACTTCGCCGCTACATTATTGCCCTACGGCACTTTTAAGGCCACTCCGGCCAACCCAGGCGCGCACCCCGGTTAGCATCACCAGTCCCGGCGATAGATAGCTATTCGACACGCTCCCGGTTTATCCTATAGAACGAGAAAACGATATGTTTAATAGCATAACTATACGTACGCGCCTGATCGCCACCATGGGCGTGCTGGGCATTGTGATGCTGGCCCTTGGTGGCCTCAGCATTTTCGGCCTGAATACCGTCAACTTTGCATTGAAGGACGTGTATTCCAACCAGATGGCGTCCACGGTCGCGCTGGGCAACGCCAAGAACTTCCTCAACCGCGCGCGTTTCGTGATCGACCGTGGCGTGTTCCATCCGGAAGCGGCAGACCTGGAGAAAACCCTGGGCCGCGCCGAAGGCTTCTTGCAGGACGGTGAGAAAGCCTGGAAAGCTTATCTGGCGCTGCCGCTGACTGGCGAGGAGAAGACTCTGGCTGCCGATCTGGACGCCAAACGCACTGTCTACCTGGCTGAACTGCGTGGCCTGATGGCGGCGCTGCGCGTGCATGACGAAGCCAAGATCGAAGAAATGTCGATGAAAACGCTGTCGGCGCAGTTCGGCATCTTTGACGCCGCGTCGAACAAGCTGGAGCAATACCAGCTGACCACCGCCAAGGATCACTACGACGAGAGCCAATCATTCTTCACCAGCTTCACCACCGGTTTCACCATCGCGCTGGCGCTGAGCGCAGTGCTGATTATTTACTCGGCAATGCGCCTGCTGGCCGCTATCCTGCGTCCACTGGAGCACGCGCTGGGCCACTTCGACCAGATCGCCACCGGCAACCTGGCCAACCAGATCCACATCCAGCGCGACGATGAAATGGGCTTGCTGATGAAGGGCCTGATCAAGATGCAAGACCAGATGTCGAACACCGTCAGCAGCATCCGCACCGGCAGCAGCGCAATCGCCACCGCCAGCGCGGAAATTGCTTCCGGCAATCTGGACCTGTCGCGCCGTACCGAGAACCAGGCGGCTGCGCTGGAAGAAACCGCGTCGTCGCTCGAAGAACTGACCTCGACCGTGCGCCAGAACGCCGACAACGCCCGCCAGGCCAACCAGCTGGCGCTCAGCGCGCAGGACGTGGCAGGCAAGGGCGGCATGCTGGTGTCGCAAGTGGTGGACACCATGGGCAACATCAACACGTCGTCGCGCAAGATTGCCGACATTATCGGCGTGATCGATGGCATCGCCTTCCAGACCAACATCCTGGCGCTGAATGCGGCCGTGGAAGCGGCGCGCGCCGGTGAGCAAGGCCGCGGCTTTGCCGTGGTGGCGACCGAAGTGCGCAACCTGGCGCAACGCTCGGCGGCTGCCGCCAAAGAGATCAAGGAACTGATCACCGAATCGGTGGAGCAGGTGGACGCCGGCAATCAGCTGGTCGACAAGGCCGGCGCGACGATGGGTGAAATCGTCAACAGCGTCGAGCGCGTCACCAGCATCATGACCGAAATCATGGTGGCCGGCGAAGAGCAAAGCGAAGGCATCAACCAGATCAACCAGGCCATTGTGTCGATGGACGAAGTGACGCAGCAGAACGCCGCGCTGGTGGAAGAGGCGGCTGCTGCCGCCAACGCCATGCAGGAACAGGCCGCGCAGCTGGAAGAAATGGTCAGCACCTTCAAGCTGGACAGCAGCAGCGCCGCTAACCCTCACCGCCTGGGCAACCGCGCGGCGCCACGCCGGCCGGCACTGGCGCTCGGCCAGTAAGCTAACAGGGCGCTGCGGCGCCCTTTTTTTTCGTTTTCAAGAAACCATGCGGCTGGCCAGGCGATGCACCATCGGCCCGCACAGCATGACGATGGTGAAGGCGGCGGGCCAGGCGGCCATGAAGGCGGTCTTCCAGTGCGACATGAAACCGGCGCTCAGGCCGAGGTTCAGCCAGGTCACCCATCCGCTCATCAGTGACGACATCAGCAGCGACATCAACAAGGCGAACATGGCGCGCATACGCAGGGCTGGATTCATTGCATTTCTCCGGTAGTGGTAAAACCGACAGCGTAGAGACTTGCATCAATCTATACTAGAGCCATATTTTTAATTTCAAATTCCAAATATGACATCATGCTCGATGATTTAGCCCTGTTTGTATCGATTGTGGAGGCGGGTAGCCTGAACGCCGCAGCCGCCAGGGAAGCGCTGCCGCCTGCCACCGTGACGCGCCGGCTGCAAAAGCTGGAGAGCGAGCTGGGCTACCGGCTGCTGAACCGCAGCGCGCGCCGCATGCAGCCGACGGCGGAGGGTATGCAGTATTACGAACAATGCCGTCCGCTGGTGCATGCGCTGCGCCAGGCGACGCAGCGGCTGGACGCCAGCCTGTCTGCGGTGTCGGGCAATATCCGCGTGCTGGCCCCGGTCAACTTTGCCAGCGGCTTGCTGACGCCGGCATGGACCAGCTTCATGCTCAAATACCCGGAGATCAATCTGGAACTGGAATGCTCAAACCGCTTGCAGGATCTGGTCGGCAGCGGCGCCGATCTGGCGATCCGCGTCGGCACGCTGGGCGATTCGACCTTGATGCAGCGCCGCCTCGGCAGCGCCGGCCTGGTGATGGTGGCCGCGCCATCCTATCTGGCGCGCGCCGGCACGCCGCAGGCGCCGGCGCAGCTGGAGCAGCACGAGCTGATCGTGGCCGAGCCGCTGCGCACCTGGCGTTTGCGCCAGCCCGGCAGCGGCGTGGAGATCGCGTTGCAGCCGCAAGCCCGCTTCCGCGTCAATGAAATGCGGCTGGCGGTGGAAATGGCGGCGGCTGGCATCGGCGTGCTGCTATGCCCCTTGCTGCAATCGCGCGACCTGCTGGACCAGGGCAAGCTGGTGCGCGTGCTGACCGATTGGATGCCGGAACCGCGCCATGTCTACGCGGTGTGGCCGCAGCGCCGCTACCTGCCGGCGCGGGTGCGGGTGCTGCTGGAGCATCTGGCGGAGTTCGCGGCCAGCACGCCGTCCTTGCAGGAATTTACTTGAGCGCGCCGAACACTTTGCCGATCAGCTTGCTGCCGGTGCCGATCGGATCGGCGCGGATGGCTTTTTCCTCTTCGGCGATCATGGTGTACAGGCCGTCCAGCGCGCGCTGGGTGACATAGCCTTCGACGGTGGCCTGATCCTTGGCCAGCACGCCCAGCTTGGGCGCCAGGCTCATGGCGGTGTTGTACTTGCTTGCCAGGCCGGATTGATCGGTGACTTTCTTCACCACCGGCTGGAATTGCACGGCCAGCTTGTCCTGGGTCTTGGCGCGGAAGAAGTCGGTCACCGAGGTATCGCCGCCGGCCAGGATGTTTTTGGCGTCGCTGATGGTCATCGATTTGACCGCGTCCAGCAGCAGCGGCTTGGCCATGGGCACGGCGGATTCGGCGGCATGGTTCATCTGCACCACCAGCTCATCCAGTTGCTTGGCCTTGCCGGTCATTTTCAGCAGCGGCCGCGCCTGCTCCAGAATTTTCGGCAGCGGGATGCGCACTTTGGGATTATTCAGGAAACCGCCGTCGGCGCCGAGCTTGGCGACTGCAGCGTTGGAGCCGGTTTCCAGCGCCGCCTTCAGGCCGCCGGAAGCGTCGGTGTTGCTCAGGTCCGCCAGCGAGATGGCGTAGGCGCTGGCCGCCAGCAGGCTCAGCAGCAGCAGCAGGGTGAGGGAACGGCGGGATATCGGCATGGCGGACAGTGCTCCAGTATGGTCAATGGCGCTACTGTACCGCAGCCCCGTTCACGCCGCCAGCGCGGGCATTTCGCCGGCCAGCCGTTCCAGCAGCCGGTCGCACTGGAACACGCTCAGGGTTTTGCGAGTCTCGCCTTCGCCGATATCGATTACCTCATCCATTTCGCTGCGCGGGTCGCCTTGCGCATTCTGATTGCGCATCATCTTCGGCGCCCCGTAGCGTTTGCTGTCCTCGACGGTCATGATGTTTTCCACCGCATCCACCATCAGGCCGTAGCACTCGCCATCGCGCACCACCACCAGGATTTTCGACTGGGAGCTGTCTTCCAGCGGCGGCATCCGGTACAGGCCGCGCAGGTCGATGACACTGATCATCTGCTGGCGCAGGTTCAGCATGCCGAGCATGAAGGCGGGCAGGCCGGGCGGGCGGGTGATCTCGCCGGCGCTGACATCGATAATCTCGCGCACCTGGCGGATCTCCACCGCGTAGCTGTTCTCCAGTGTGAAGCTGATGTAGACCTGGCGCTGGATGCGCCGCGCCTCGCGCCGCTCATGGCTGGCGATCAGTTCCGCATCCTTCGGATACAGATTGGCGTGGCCGGTACGCATCTCCTTGATTTCATTGCTGGAGAAAATCTGCTGATGGTCGAGGAAGAAAATATCGCCCAGCTGCGGCTTCGACAGGCAACCGCCAAACATCCCGGCACGCGCCTTGCTCAGCATGGGAATCGGCATCACTTCTTCGCTGTAGAAATTGACGATGTTATCGACCGAATCGACCAGGAAGCCGATGGTCGCGTCATCGATGCGCGCCACGATCACACGCTGGTCGGGGCTTTGCGTGCGCTCCACGGCGGCGCCGGCATTCAGCAGCGTGGCGAAATCGACCACCGCCACCGGACTGCCACGAAAATTGATGCGCCCCAGGCATAGCGCACTGTTCAGCACCGAAGGCTGCAATTCCGGCACGCGGATAATCTCCTGAATCGCGCTCATCTCGAACGCAAACGATGATATGCCGACGCAGAAACTCACGCATTGGCGGCGCTCGCCATGATGGCGGCGGGTCTGCTTGTCGGTGCATTGCAGCGCCAGCACTTGCGGCACGTTTTCAATGCGCACCAGCGCATCGGGATCGAGCACCTGCACCAGCCGCGCCCCTTGCTCCAGCAGAATGGTGCCGGCCACCACGCCGCGTTTTTCCCCATCGGTGTAAGCCAGCTTGCTGCGCTGTTCGGGACGGACGCGCAGGATTTCGCCGGTGGCGTCAAACAGGATGCCGACCAGCACGCCTTGATAATCGAGGATAGCGATCTTGTCGGTGGGCAGCGCCGCGCGCGCTTCGGGACTGAACACCCGGCCCAGGTTAACCACCGGGATCACGCTGCCGCGCAAGGTGAACACGCCCTCCAGAAACTTCGGCGACAGCGGCAACGCCGACACCTTGTCCGGATAGTTGACCACTTCGCGGAAGCAGCTGGCGGGCAGGGCGAACTCATCGTCCCCCAGCACGAAGGAGCCAAACAGCTCGGTGCAGGAAACGGCGGCGGCGTCAGCTTCAGGCATGGATGGTCCTTGCGTGGTTGGTGGCGGTGGCGACGATTTCCTGTACCGAGTAGGTGCAAGTGGCGCAATCGATGGTCAGCGTGCGGCCGCACTTGCCGCCGACGCGGCAATAGACGACGTTCAGGCCAAATTTGCGCAGGTGCTTGCGCGCCGCCTCGGCATTCTGCTGGCCGATCTGCAAGCGGCTGGAGCAGCTGTTGAGCATGGTCGCGCCGCCAGCCAGCACCACTTCGATGTCGGCACAGTCGTCCGGCGTGGCGCCGATCAGGCGCAGCAGCGAAGGCACGGCCTGGTTGACGTAGCGGGCGCCGAATTCGTCGCTCATCTGCGCGCACTCGGGCAGCAGGCAGTGCGCCATGGCGCAGCGGCCGCGCTTCTTCCAGATCAGGCCGATGCCGACGCAGGAACCCAGCAGCGCCTGTAATTGATCGGTGCGGCCCCCCGCCTTGAGCTGGCCCATGGCAACTTGCAGCGGGGCGCGCGGACCGTTGCCTTGCGCCCATGGCATGGGTGCGGCGCTGCCGCCGGGTAAGGGCTGCGCCAGAGGGAAATTGAATATCGCTTGCATGGTAGACCGCCTTATTCCATTCGGTAAATCATAGGCCGGTCGAACTGGTAGGCGGTATTGAGGCCAGAGATCGATTCGGATTCCCCCACGATCATGATGGCGTGGGGCGCCATGCTCGGGCGGGCTTGGTTCAGTATCAACTGCTGCTGCTCCTGATCGAAATAGATCAGCACATTGCGCAGGAATACCAGATCAAACTGCCTGGCTGGCCGTAACGGAGTCAGCAAATTATGTTGGGCTAACTCCACGTTTTTCTTTAGTGCATCCACCACCCGCAGGCCGCTGGCACTGGGGCGGAAGTACTTCTTGACCCAGTCCGGATGCGTGGACTGGATGCGTTCCACCGAGCGGCCGGTGTACTGCCCGTCGCGCGCCAGCGCCAGGATCTGCTGCGAAATATCGGTCGCATGGATCTGGTAGCCGAAGCCCGGATTGGCCGCCGCAAACTCTTCGCACAGCATGGCCATCGAATACAGCTCCTCGCCGCTGGAGGCCGCCGCCGACCACACTTTCAGTTTTTTGCCTTGATGCGCCTGCCACCACTGCGGCAGGAATTCCTTCTCGACGTAATCCCACACCTGCGGGGTGCGGAAGAACAGCGTGTCATTGGTAGTCACCAGGTCGATAAAATGCGGTATCTCGGCCCGGTCCTGCTCCACCTTGTCCAGATAAGCCTGGTAGCTGCCCAGCTTCAGCGCCTGCACGCGCGGGCGCAGACGACGTTCCAGCAGCACGCTCTTGCGCTCCGTCATCGCGATGCCGGTATGCTTGCGCACCAGCGCGATCAGCGCGGACAGCGTCGCCGGAGAAAATCCGCCGGCGTCCATGACTACACCGTGAAGCCGGAGACCGTCTTATTCAGGTCGCCAGCACGCTGGTTCAAACCTTCGGTCGAGCGGGCGATGCTGTCGCACGCAGCGGCCGACTTTTCGGCTTCCTCGGCGATGTACTGCACGGCGGTGCTGACTTCGCGCGCCGTCAGCAGTTGCTCGTTGGTCGCCTTGGAAATATCGGAAATCGCCTCGGTGGTGCGCACCACGCCGGCCAGAATCTTGTCGAAGGCATCGCTGGCCTGGCGCGAAATCTCGCTGCCGGCGGATACGCGCTTGACCGACTCGTTGATCAGCTTGGAAATCTCCTTGGTGGCCTGCGACGAGCGCTCGGCCAGCTTGCGCACCTCATCCGCCACCACCGAGAAGCCCAGGCCGTGCTCGCCGGCGCGCGCTGCTTCGATGGCCGCATTGAAGGCCAGCATATTGGTCTGGTTGGCGATGTCGCTGATGACCTTGACGATTTCGCCGATGTCTTCCGACGAGCGGTTGATCAGGTCCATCGCTTCGATCGATTTGGCCACCGCCTTGGCGCCGACTTCCGCCTCGTGCTGGGTCGATTTGGCCATTGAATCGGCATCCGAGGTATTACCGGCGATGATGTTGATCGAGCTGGTCAGGCCGTCGATGGAGGCGTTCATTTCCTCCACGGTGGCGCCCAAGGCCTGGGTGCCCACTGCCACGCCATTGCTGCGCTCGGCGATGGTGGTGGCGGCATCCGCCAGGCCGCTGGCGGACATCACCACGTCGCTGATCACTTTGCGCAGGTCGGCAATCATCTTGCTGATGCCTTCGGCTAATTGATCCAGCGGTTCGTTGCCGTCGACGATGACCTTGCTGGTCAGGTCGCCGTTGGCAGCATGCTCCACCGAGTCCAGCAGGCGGGCGATTTTTTCGCCGTCCGCCTTGGCCTTGGCCGCAACCGATTCCTCCAGCTGCACCTGGGCGGTAATATCGCTTGCATATTTGACTATTTTATATGGTTTGCCATTTAAATCGAGAATCGGATTATAAGTGGCTTGTATCCATATCGTTTTCTTATTATTTCCCAAACGCTTATAACGGCCACTGTCGAATTCGCCACGATTTAATTTTTGCCAGAAACGTTTATACTCGGCACTAGCAGCATAATCGGCATCGCAAAAAATCCGGTGATGCTCGCCTTTAATATCATCAAGGTAATACCCCATGACATCAAGGAAGTTTTCATTGGCGGTCAGGACATGGCCCTGCATGTCGAACTCGATCACCGCCTGGGCCTTGCCGATGGCGCTGACCTTGCCTTCGTACTCGGCATTGCGCATGCGATTCTCAGTGATGTCGGTGGCGAACTTGATGACCTTGTACGGCCTGCCGTCGGCATCCATGATCGGGTTGTACGAGGCGTTGATCCAGATTTCACGGCTGCCCTTGGCCAGGCGCTTATATTCGCCCTGGTCGAACTCGCCGGCCGCGAGGTGGGTCCAGAACTGCTTGTAGGCGGGCGAGGAGGCAAATTCCGGTTCGCAGAACATGGCGTGATGACGGCCTTGCACCTCGTCCAGCGTGTAGCCGACGGCGCGCAGGAAGTTGTCGTTGGCGTGCAAAATCTTACCTTCCAGGTCAAACTCGATCACCGCCTGTACGCGGTTCAACGCCGCGTGGATGGCTTGCAGTTCTATATCTTGTGTTTGTATTACCTGGCTTGGGGCATTCATTAGAGTTTCCCTGTCAAATATAGTTGGATATTCAATTGATATTCGTGGATTGGGAATATGCGTTGCTTTCGATTATTTCCGGTATTCAAAGTCAAAGCAAGCTGAGCAATAAAGAATTCTTCCTTTAGTGTACTCTGCAAGCGACACCGTCATCGTAGTTTCACGCCATTGCAAAGCGCCGCGTCCTGATTCAAAAGTTTGGCATCCTCAGAAAAAAATAACACGATCGTTCTATTTGTGAGGTATAGTGAGTGAGCCTGGCATTCCAACCAAAAATAAGGAAGAGACATGACTGCTGAATATCAAGTGCACGGCTCGGTAGCCGTCGTTACGCTGAACAATCCGCCGGTCAACGGCATGGGCCTGGAGACGCGCACCGCCGCGGTCGCCGGCATCCAGCGCGCGCTGGCCGATGACGCGGTCAAGGCCATCGTCATCACCGGTGCCGGCAAGGCGTTCTCGGGCGGCGCCGACATCAAGGAATTCAATACGCCGAAAGCGCTGGCCGAGCCCAGCCTGCACACCTTCATCGCCACCGCCGAGAGCTCGACCAAGCCGGTAGTGGCCGCCATCCACACGGTGTGCATGGGCGGCGGGCTGGAGCTGTCGCTGGGCTGCCACTACCGCGTGGCGATGCCGGGCGCACAGATCGCGCTGCCGGAAGTGAAGCTGGGCCTGCTGCCAGGCGCCGGCGGCACGCAGCGCCTGCCGCGCGTACTGGGGCTGGAGCCGGCGCTGAACATGATCGTGTCCGGCAATCCGGTGGCCTCGGAAAAACTGCCAGCACTGTTTGACGAAATCTTCCCGGCCGATGCCGACCTGCTGACCTCGGCAGTGGCCTTCGCCGAGAAAATCGCCGATGCGCGTCCGCTGCCGAAAGTGCGCGACCGCAAGGTCGACTACCCGAACCACGAAGCTTTCCTGCAATTCTCGCGCAACACCGTCAAGGCCATGGCCGGCCCGTTCCCGGCGCCGCTGGAGTGCGTGGAAACCGTGGCCGCGTCGGTCACGATGAAATTTGACGACGGCATGAAATTCGAACGCGAGCGTTTCCTGCACCTGATCCAGACCACCGAATCGAAAGCGTTGCGCCACGCCTTCTTTGCTGAGCGCGTCGCCAGCAAAGTGCCCGATGTGCCGGCTGATACGCCGGTGCGCACGATCAAGTCGGCCGCCATCATTGGCGCCGGCACCATGGGCGGCGGCATTGCCATGAACTTCCTTAACGCCGGCATCCCGGTCAAGCTGCTGGAAACCAGACAGGAAGCGCTGGACAAAGGCATTGCCACCATCCGCAAGAACTACGAAAACACCCTGAAAAAAGGCAAGCTGACGCAGGAGAAACTGGACCAGCGCATGGGCCTGCTGAGCAGCACGCTGTCCTACGACGACATCGGCCAGGCCGACATCGTGGTGGAAGCGGTGTTCGAGGAACTGGGCGTCAAGGAAGCCGTGTTCCGCAAGCTCGATGAGGTGATGAAACCGGGCGCCATCCTGGCCACCAACACCTCGACGCTGGACGTGGATAAAATCGCCGCCTTCACCAAGCGCCCGCAGGACGTGATCGGCACGCACTTCTTCTCGCCGGCCAATGTCATGAAACTGCTGGAGATCGTGCGCGGCAAGCAAACCGCCAAGGAGGTGCTGGCGACCGCGCTGGCGCTGTCGAAAAAGCTGAAGAAGACCGGGGTGGTGTCGGGTGTGTGCGACGGCTTTATCGGCAACCGCATGATCGAACAATACAGCCGCCAGGCGGGCTTCCTGCTGGAAGAGGGCGCCTTGCCGGAACAGGTCGACAAGGCGGCCGAAAAATTTGGCTTCGCGATGGGACCGTTCCGCATGGGCGACCTGGCTGGCAATGACATCGGCTGGGCGATCCGCAAGCGCCGCTATGTCGAGAAACCGGACATCAGCTACTCGAAAACCGCCGACCTGCTGTGCGAAATGGGCCGCTACGGCCAGAAAACCGGCGCCGGCTGGTACGACTACAAGGCCGGCGACCGCAAGGCCTATCCGAACCAGGACGTGAATGCGATGATCGTCAAGCACTCGGCGGATCTGGGCATTACGCGCCGTAAAATCAGCGATGAAGAGATAGTCGAACGGCTGGTGTATGCGCTGGTCAACGAAGGCGCGCTGATCCTGGAAGAGGGCATTGCGCTGCGCGCGTCGGACATCGACATGGTCTACCTGACCGGCTACGGCTTCCCGCTGTACCGCGGCGGCCCGATGTTCTACGCCGACACGGTCGGCCTGCCGAATGTGCTGGCGGCGATCAACAAATACGCTCGCGGCCACCAGGGCGGGGCCTGGAAACCCGCGCCGCTGCTGCAACGCCTGGCGGCGGAAGGCAAGACCTTCAACGGCTAAGCATCGCAGTTGGTGTCACAAAATGCTCACATGCCAAAAAGAAATGTTACTGGCCTGTGAGCATTTTTATAAAAACTCCGCTATAATTTTCAGCAACAGCAGCATCCTTCCTTCGACGCCCTAAAAAACGGTTCGGAGATGAATTCCGGCATCCTGATTTGATGCTGGCATACACCTTCCAATTTTTTAGAGGCTCACCATGAAACGCATCTTCCTCGCCGGCGCCATTGCGTTGGCTGCCATCACCTCGGCGCACGCGGCCAGCATCACCGGCCTGAAAAATACCGGCCTGGGCGCCAGCGGCAGCGGCGACAGCAACTACAAACTGACTGCGGCCAGTAGCGACACCACCATCAGCAGCACCGTACCGGTCATCAGCTACGACAGCCAGTGGCCGATCAACCCATGGCTGGCGAACAGCAGCAGCTCCAAATGGATCACACCGACGGCTAGCCAAAGCCAAAGTTTTGACGCCTCCAGCGCCGGCACTTACACCTACACACTGTCGTTCGACCTGACCGGCTACAACGCGGCCAGCGCCGCCTTCACGGGCCGTCTGGCGGCGGACAACTCTGTCACGATCAAGCTCAACAACACGGTCATCGGTACGGCGACCGGCTTCAGCGACTGGACCAATTTCAGTGCCGACAGCGGTTTCGTTTCCGGCACCAACAAGCTCGACTTCGTGGTCAGCAACTGGGCGCAAAACAGTGGCAACCCGACCGGCCTGCGCGTCGAGTTCGCCACATCGAGCGTGATGGCAGCCGTCCCCGAGCCAGAAACCTACGCCATGCTGCTCGGTGGCCTGGCGATGTTAGGCGCGGTAGCGCGCCGCCGCAAGCAGAAGTAGAAGTACGCAAGTAGCAGTAGCACACTCCTAGATCTTCACCGCCCTCCGGGGCGGTTTTTTTATCCGGGGTCAGTTCTGCCAAACGTACACGAGCTGATCTGTATCACGGCCGGGATGCGTGATTGGGATACGGTATCAGCCTATGAGCCGACCATTACGACTGGAGTTTGCCGGCGCCGTCTACCACGTCACTGCACGTGGCGATCGGCGGCGGGCGATTTATCGCGACGATACCGATCGTTACGCGTGGCTGGAGATACTTGGGCACGTTTGCGCGCGCTTCAATTTCACCGTGCATAGCTTCTGCCAGATGGGCAACCACTATCATCTGCTGCTGGAAACGCAGGAACCAAATTTATCTCAAGGCATGCGTCAATTGAATGGTCAGTATTCACAGTACTTTAACCGTCGCCACCAGCTTGTTGGCCATGTATTCCAAGGCCGCTACACGGGAATTCTGGTGCAAAAAGAGCGCCACCTGTGTGAGTTGTCGCGGTACGTCGTCCTCAATCCTATACGCGCAAAAGTGGTGCCGAAATTGGATCAATGGCCGTGGAGCAGCTATGCGATGATGATCCAGGCGAAGCCTCCTCCTCATTGGCTGCAAACCAGCTGGTTGCTCATCTCCACCGCCTACACCATGAAGCAAATCGCCGCGTACTTCCATATTTCCGACCGCACCGTTAGCCGGATAGTGCAGCGCATCGAGCGACTACAGCAGAGCCCGTGTACGTTTGGCAGAACTGACCCCGGATGAAAAAAGCCGCCCATAGGCGGCTTTGGTGGGGGACAGGGGGGCTTAGTCCGCCGCGTAGATGTTGTTGTCCTTGGTTTCGCCGACGAACAGCGCGCCGATCACCAGGGTGATCAGGGCGATGATGATCGGATACCACAGGCCGTAGTAGATGTCGCCCTTGAACGCCACCAGCGCGAACGAGATCGTCGGCAGCAGGCCGCCAAACCAGCCGTTGCCGATGTGGTAAGGCAGGGACATCGAGGTGTAGCGGATGCGGGTCGGGAACATTTCCACCAGCATCGCCGCGATCGGGCCGTACACCATGGTCACATACAGCACCAGGATGAACAGGATCAGCACCATCATCGGTTTGTTGATCTGCGACTCGTCCGCCTTGGCTGGGTAGCCGGCCGCTTTCACCGCTGCCGCTACTTCTTTCTTCAGCGCCGCGTCAGAGTCTTTCGAGGCTTTGTCGAAGTTCAGGCCGTCCGGGGTCAGCACCGCGTTGAAGCCAGTGATTTCCTTGTCACCTACCTTGATCTTGGCCACGCTGCCAGCCGGCGCATCCTGCTTGGTGTAGTTCACCGAAGCGTTGGACAGGATGCTGGTGGCGATGTCGCACGAGGAGGTGAATTTCTTCTGGCCGGTCGGGTTGAACTGGAAGTTGCACGATGCAGGATCGGCATACACCACCACCGGCGAGTTTTTCAGCGCCGCTTCCAGCTGTGGATTGCCGTAGTGGGTCAGCGCGCCGAACAGTGGGAAGTAGGTGACAGCAGCGATCAGGCAGCCGCCCAGGATGATCCATTTACGGCCAATCTTGTCGGACAGGATGCCGAAGAAGATAAAGAACGGCGTCGCCAGGGCCAGCGACAGCGCAGTCATGATGTTGGCGCTGGCGCCATCAATTTTCAGGACCTGGGTCATGAAGAACAGCGCATAGAACTGGCCGGTGTACCACACCACCGCCTGGCCCATGGTCAGGCCGATCAGCGCCAGGATCACCACTTTCAGGTTTTTCCATTGGCCGAAGGCTTCGCTCAGCGGTGCTTTCGAGGTTTTGCCTTCGGCTTTCATTTTGGCGAAGGCCGGCGATTCATTCATCGACAGACGTATCCACACCGAAATACCCAGCAGCAGCACCGATACCAGGAACGGCACGCGCCAGCCCCAGGCGTTGAACGCTTCTTCACCGATGGCGGTACGCGTGCCCAGAATCACCAGCAGCGACAGGAACAGGCCCAGCGTCGCGGTGGTCTGAATCCAGGCCGTGAACGAGCCGCGCTTGCCTTGCGGCGCGTGTTCCGCCACATAGGTCGCCGCGCCGCCATATTCGCCACCCAGCGCCAGGCCTTGCAAGATCCTTAGCCCGACCAGGATGATCGGCGCCGCGATGCCGATCGCCGCGTATCCGGGCAGCAGCCCGACAATGAAGGTGGACGCGCCCATGATCAGGATGGTGATCAGGAAGGTATATTTACGGCCGACCATGTCGCCCAGGCGGCCAAACACCACGGCGCCGAACGGGCGCACAATAAAGCCAGCTGCAAACGCCAGCAGCGCAAAGATGAAGGTGGTAGTCGGTTCGCCGATGAAGAATTGCTTGGCGATGATAGGTGCGAGCGAGCCGTACAGATAAAAGTCATACCACTCGAACACGGTGCCCAGCGAGGACGCGAAAATCACCTTGCGTTCTTCGGCGGTGATCGGCGCGGATTGCTTGGGTAGGTTGCGGGAATCCGCAGTACCGCTATTTGCCATGATGTGTCTCCTTTGATTTTTTAGGATATTTTTCCCCGGCTGAGATAGTTAGTACTTCGTCAGCTTGATCCGAGTGTGGGCGCGTAAACTTACGTCATGCTTTCACGAAACTTACGCCAAACTTACAATAATATTTGCGAACGACCGTACTAAAACTGTGCTATTCTGGGTCGAATAACTCATTAACTATAGGAGACTCTCATGATCGACGCCGTCATTGTTTCTACCGCCCGTACCGGCCTGGCCAAGTCGTGGAAAGGCGCGTTTAACATGACGCACGGCGCCACGCTCGGTGGCCATGTGCTGCAAGCTGCGATTCAGCGCGCCAATCTTGAGGCGGGCGAGGTCGAGGATGTGCTGATCGGCTGTGCCAATCCCGAAGGCGCCACCGGCGGCAATATTGCGCGCCAGATCGCCATCCGTGGCGGCTGCCCGGTGACTACCGCCGGCATGACCATTAACCGTTTCTGCTCGTCCGGCCTGCAAACCATCGCCACCGCTGCCCAGCGCATCATCGCCGGCGAGGGGGATATTTACGCGGCCGGTGGCGTCGAATCGATCTCCTGCGTGCAGCAGGAGATGAATATGCATATGTACAAGGAAGTCTGGCTGTCGCAAAACAAGCCGGAAATCTATTGGCCGATGCTGCAAACCGCCGAAACCGTCGCCAAGCGCTACGGCATCAGCCGCGAGCGCCAGGATGAATACGGCGTGCAGAGCCAGCAGCGCGCCGCCGCAGCGCAAGCCGCCGGGCTGTTCGACGCCGAGATCGTACCGATGACCACGGTGATGGGCGTGGCCGACAAGGCTACTGGCCAGTTGCTGTCGCGCGAAGTGACCATCTCCGCCGATGAAGGCATCCGCGCCGATACGACGTATGAAGGCGTGTCCAAGATCCGCACCGCGATTCCGGGCGGGGTGATCAGCGCCGGCAACGCCAGCCAGTTCTCTGATGGCGCCTCGATGGCAGTGGTGATGAACGCGCAGACCGCTGCCGCCAAAGGCTTGCAGCCGCTGGGCGTGTTCCGCGGCTTCGCCGTCGCCGGCTGCGAGCCGGACGAGATGGGCATAGGCCCGGTGTTTGCCGTGCCCAAGCTGCTGAAGAAAGCCGGCCTGAAGGTCGAGGACATCGGCCTGTGGGAGTTGAACGAAGCCTTCGCCGTGCAGGTGCTGTATTGCGCCGATACGCTGGGCATCCCGATGGACCGGCTCAACGTCAACGGCGGTGCGATCGCGGTTGGTCATCCTTACGGTGTGTCAGGTGCGCGTCTGGTCGGCCATGCGCTGATCGAAGGCAAGCGCCGTGGCGTCAAATATGTGGTGGTCACCATGTGTATCGGTGGCGGCCAGGGAGCGGCGGGCCTGTTCGAAGTGGTGTAAGCACCATGCGCTCTACCATATTGTCGCGCCGCGACCTGTCTTTCATGCTGTACGAATGGCTGGACGCGGAGGCTTTGACGCGCCGCGCCCGCTTTGAGGATCACAACCGCGAGACTTTCGACGCAGCGCTCGACACCGCCGAACGTCTGGCCACCGATCTGTTCGCCACGCACAATAAAAAGGCCGACAGCAACGAGCCGCATGTTGTGGACGGCAAGGTGCAGATCATTCCGGAGGTGAAGACGGCGCTGGAAGCCTTCTCGCTGGCGGGCCTGATGGCGGCCGGCCAGGACTATGACCGCGGCGGCATGCAGCTGCCGGTCGTGGTCGAGAAAGCGCTGGCGGCGTATTTCACCGCCGCCAACGTCAGCACTTCAGCCTATACCTTCCTGACCATGAGCAATGCCAATACCTTGCTCAAGTGCGCCACGCCGGAACAGATCCAGACCTACGTCAATCCGATGCTGTCCGGCCGCTTCTTCGGCACCATGTGCTTGTCCGAGCCACAGGCCGGCTCCAGCCTGTCGGACATCAGCACCCGCGCGGTACCGGACGGCGACGGGCAATACCGCCTGACCGGCAACAAGATGTGGATCTCCGGCGGCGAGCATGAGCTGACCGAGAACATCATCCACCTGGTGCTGGCCAAGATTCCCGGCGAGGATGGCAAGCTGATCCCCGGCGTCAAAGGCATTTCGCTGTTCATCGTGCCGAAATTCCTGGTCAAGCCGGACGGCAGCCTAGGTGCGCGCAACGATATCGAACTGGCAGGCCTGAATCACAAGATGGGCAACCGCGGCACCACCAACTGCCTGCTGAATTTTGGCGAGAAGGGCGGCGCCATCGGCTACCTGGTCGGCAAGCCGCACCATGGCCTGGCGAATATGTTCCATATGATGAACGAGGCGCGCATCGGCGTCGGCCTGGGCGCGGCGGTGCTGGGCTACACCGGCTATCTGCATGCGCTGGAGTATGCGCGCAACCGTCCGCAAGGCCGCCACCCGGCGCAGAAGGATGCGGCCCAGCCGCAGCTGCCGATCATCCAGCACACCGACGTCAAGCGCATGCTGCTGGCGCAGAAAGCGTATGTCGAAGGCGGGCTGGGACTGGTGCTGTACAGCGCCCGCCTGGTCGACGAGCAGAACACCGCAGACACGCCGGAAGCGCGCGAACATGCGGCCCGGCTGCTGGATTTCCTGACGCCGATCACCAAATCCTGGCCATCGCAATGGTGTGTCGAGGCCAACAGCCTGGCCATTCAGGTGCACGGCGGCTACGGCTACACGCGTGAATACAATGTCGAACAGTTTTATCGCGACAACCGGCTGAACGCCATCCACGAAGGCACGCATGGCATTCACGGCCTGGACCTGCTGGGCCGCAAGGTGATGTTGCAGGACGGCGCCTTGTTCCGCGCCTTTGGCGCCGAGCTGCGCAAGACGGTGCGCAAGGTGCGCGGCAGCGTGGGCGCGCCGGATGCGGTCGGTCCGGGGCTGGCCACCATCAGCGTCGAACTGCTGTCGCATGCGGATGCGCTGGAACAAGCCTGGCAGAGCGTGGAAGAAGTGACGCAGAAGCTGTATGCTGTCGGCGATTTGAACAAGACGCTGGCCAACGCGAGCCTGTATCTGGAAGCGGTCGGGCATGTGGTGGTGGCGTGGATCTGGCTGCAGCAGGCCTTGCTGGCGGCGGCGTCGCTGGCCAGCGGCGACACGGATTTCTATCGCGGCAAACTGCAGGCCTGTTTGTATTTCTTCCAGTGGGAGCTGCCGAAGGTCGGGGCGCAGCTGGAGCTATTGGCCAGCATCGACACCACCACGCTTGAGATGCAGGATGCGTGGTTTTAAAAAACAACGAGGAGACAAAACGATGCGTACTACCCAAGAACTGTTTTCGCTGGCCGGCAAGACCGCGCTGGTCACCGGCGGCTCGCGCGGCCTGGGCTTGCAGATGGCGCTGGCGCTGGGCGAGCAAGGCGCCAAGGTGGTGATCTCGGCGCGCAAGCAGGCCGAGCTCGATGAAGCCGTCAGCTTCCTGACCCAGCGCGGCATCAGCGCCCACGCGGTTTCCGCCGACCTGTCGCAGGACGCGCAAGCAGAGGCGCTGGTGGACGCGGCCATCGCCCATCTCGGCCACATCGACATCCTGATCAACAACGCCGGCGCCAGCTGGGGCGCGCCAGCCGAAGACCACCCGGTCGAAGCCTGGGACAAGGTGATGGACTTGAACATCCGCAGCATCTTCGTCGTCTCGCAACTGGTCGGCAAACGCTCGATGATCCCTCGCCAGTCCGGCCGCATCATCAACATCGCTTCGATCGCCGGCCTGGCCGGCAACCCGCCAGGCACGATGCAGACCATCGCCTACAACACCTCGAAAGGCGCGCTGGTCAACTTCACCCGCACTCTGGCCGGTGAATGGGGCCGCTACGGCATCACCGTCAACGCGCTGGCGCCGGGCTTTTTCCCTTCCAAAATGACCAAGGGCCTGCTGTCCGCCATGGGCGACCAGCTGACCGGCCATGCGCCGCTGAACCGCCTTGGCGATGACGAAGACCTGAAAGGCGCGGCTGTGCTGTTCGCGTCCGACGCGGGCAAGCACATCACCGGCCAGATCCTGGCGGTGGACGGAGGCGTTTCGGCAGTATGACGATCCCAGAGACTTACCAGCGCATCGTATTGGCAGCGCGTCCGCGCGGTCCGGTCGCCCCGGAAAACTTCAGGCTGGAGACCGTGGCTGTGCCCGCGCTGGCCGATGGCGAGGTACTGATCCGCAATCACTACCTGTCGCTGGACCCGTATATGCGCGGCCGCATGAGCAAGGCCGCCAGCTATGCGGCCTCGCAGGCGCTGGATGACACCATGATCGGCGGCACAGTCGGCCAGGTGGTCGCGTCGCGCAACGCCTGCTACCAGGTCGGCGACTACGTCAACGGCATGTTGGGCTGGGCCGAAATGGGCGTGTCAGACGGCGTATTGTTGCGCAAGCTGGACCTCACCCGGATTCCGCTGTCAGCCTACCTCGGCGTGGTTGGCATGCCCGGCATGGCCGCGTGGTACGGCTTCAACCAGATCATGGAAGCGGCCGCCGGTGAAACGGTGGTGGTGTCGGCCGCCAGCGGCGCGGTCGGCAGCGTGGTCGGGCAATTGGCGCGGCTGCGCGGCTGCCGCGTGGTCGGCATCGCCGGTGGCGCGGAAAAATGCGGCTATGTGGTCAGGGAGCTGGGCTTCGACGCCTGCGTCGACTACAAGGCCGGCAAACTGGAGGCCGACCTGGCCGCAGCCACGCCGGATGGGGTCGACGCGATCTTTGAAAACGTCGGCGGCGCTTGCCTCGACGCTTCGCTGGCGCGCACCAACGCCTTCGCCCGCATCGCACTATGCGGACTGATCGCCGGCTACAACGGCGCCGATATGCCGATCAAGAATTCGCGCGTGCTGCTGATCAATCGCCTGACCGTGCGCGGTTTCATCATCACCGAACACATGGAGTATTGGCAGCAGGGCTTGCAGGAACTGGCCGTGCTGGTCGCCAATCGTCAAATCAACTACCGCGAATCGGTGGCGGACGGCCTGGCCGCCGCGCCGCAAGCGTTCATGGGCCTGCTGCAAGGGCGTAATTTTGGCAAACAACTGGTGAAGCTGATATGAAAACATTCCGAGACAAAGTGGTTGTGATCACCGGCGGTGCAAGCGGCTTGGGCCGCCAGTTCGCCAACGTCGCCGCGCGCGAAGGCATGAAGCTGGTGCTGGCCGATGTGCAGGCCGACGCGCTGGAGCAATCCACCGCCGAACTGCGCGCCCAGGGGGCCAGCGTCATCGCACGGCTGTGCGATGTGCGCAAGGGCGAGCAGGTGCAGGCGCTGGCCGATGCGGCTGTGGCCGAATTTGGCGCGGTGCACCTGGTGTTCAACAACGCCGGCGTCGGTTCGGCCGGTTTGATCTGGGAAAACACCGAGGCCGACTGGGAATGGGTGATGGGCGTTAATGTCTGGGGCGTGATCCACGGCGTGCGCATCTTCACCAGGCTGATGCTGGACGCCGCCGCCCGCGATCCAGAATTTGAGGGGCACATCGTCAACACCGCGTCGATGGCCGGCCTGCTGAACGCGCCGGCGATGGGCGTGTACAACGTCTCCAAGCACGCGGTGGTGTCGCTGTCCGAAACCCTGTATCACGACCTGCAACTGGTCGGTGCGCCGATCGGCGCTTCGGTGCTGTGCCCGTACTTTGTGCCGACCGGCATCAGCCAGAGCCACCGCAACCGTCCGGACGACGTGCGTATGAGCGCCGGCCCGACAGCCAGCCAGATTGCCGCACAGTTCATGACCGACAAGGCGGTTTCGTCAGGCAAAGTCTCGGCGGAGCAGGTCGCTGAAATCACCTTCAAGGCGATTGCCGATGGCCAGTTCTATATCTACTCGCATCCGGACGCGCTGGCCGGCGTGCGCGTCAACCTGGAAAGCGTGGTTGGCGGGACCAATCCACCCGATCCCTACGCCGCCACGCCGCAAATCCGCGAACTGTTGCGCGCCAAGATCCTGGGTGCTTCCAAGTAAGTAGGTTGACGTGCGACAATCGTATTTTGGTCGAAAGGAAAATACGATGAGCACCTACCACATCACACTCGGAGACTGGGGCACCTTGAGCGCGGACGCCAAGGCCATCCGTACTGAAGTGTTTGTCGAAGAGCAGGGCGTGCCCGCCGAGCTGGAAATGGACAGCATGGACGCGCTGTGCCTGCACGCGGTGGCCTATGACGCCGACGGCACCCCGGTAGGCACCGGCCGCCTGCTGCCGGATGGCCATATCGGCCGCATGGCGGTGCGCAAGGTGGCGCGCGGCAGCGGTGCCGGCGGCGCATTGCTGCAGGCGCTGATGGCGCAGGCCAGGACGCGCGGCGACCATCACGTCGCGCTGAGTGCGCAAACCCACGCGGCGCCATTCTACGAGCGCCACGGTTTTGCCATCGATGGTGAAGAGTTTTACGAAGCCGGCATCGCCCACATCAATATGCAGCGCAACTTCTAAAGAACGGATCAGGCCTCGCTGTCGATCAGCAGGCCTTTCGTTGTCAAATTCTTGCCGATTTCCAGCGACTGCTCGGAAGGGAATTGGCGCAGCACTTTCTTCGTTTCGGTATCGATCACCTTGACCACGGACCTGCCGCTGTCGTCGTCGATACTGAAATGCACCTCACTGTTGTTTTCCAGGAAACGGTTGATCGCGTCAACCGACTTTTTTAACTCAGTTTTACTCGGTGCGCTGGCCTGGGCCGGGGCGTTAGCGGCGACAATAGCTTTTGCGGCGTCAGCGCCCGCGTTCTTTCCAGAGACGGGCATGGACGCCGCCGCCGCCGTGGCGGCGGTTGCGGGTAGCACAGCGAAACCGTAGATGCTGCTCGTGTCCATGATGGTCGTTTTCCTTCCTGTAAGTGGGGTAGTTCATTCGGTGGATTGCCCCGCTACTGGAGATAACGGCAGGTTGCAGAAAAAATTGAGTCAAATGGCAAAGAAAACCCAAGAAAATTTCGCCGGCCCTCTGGATCCGGCGGATTGGCAGCAGTTCCGGGCGCAGGGCCATCGCATGCTGGACGATATGATCGACTACCTGCAAGGCATCCGCCAGCGTCCGGTCTGGCAGCCGATACCGGACAGCGCCCGCGCCGCTTTCCGCAGCGGCATGCCGGCGCAGGGCAGCGAGCTGGCCGAAGTGCACCAGCAGTTCATGGACCACATCCTGCCGCATACCGTGGGCAACGTTCATCCGGGCTTTTTCGGCTGGGTGCATGGCGGCGGCACCCCGGTCGGTATGCTGGCCGAGATGCTGGCGGCCGGCCTGAATGCCAATTGCGGCGGCCGCGACCACATTCCGATCGAGCTTGAGCGCCAGATGGTGCGCTGGATGGCGGAGCTGTTCGAGTTTCCTCCCCACGCATCCGGCCTGTTCGCCACCGGCAGTTCGATGGCGAATATGATCGCGGTGCTGGCGGCCCGCTACCGCGCACTGGGGCGCGAGGTGCGCACCCATGGCGTGCCGCCGAAGCGGCAGCTGGTGGCCTACGCGTCGGCAGGCGCACACGGCTGCATTGCGCAGGCCATGGACCTGGCAGGCCTGGGCAGCGCTAACCTGCGCAAGATACCGGTGAACGCGCAATTCCAGATGGATGTGATGGCGCTGGAAACCGCCATCACGGCCGACCGGCAGGCCGGCTTGCAGCCCTTCCTGATT
Organism: Duganella sp. sic0402; assembly: GCF_019219065.1. Taxonomy (GTDB): domain Bacteria; phylum Pseudomonadota; class Gammaproteobacteria; order Burkholderiales; family Burkholderiaceae_D; genus Rugamonas. Next base: position 593,729 of record NZ_JAHUWK010000001.1, read on the forward strand.
ACCGGCACGGCTGGCACGGTGGATGTTGGCGCGATCGACCAGTTGCCGTTGCTGGCGGCCATCGCGGAGCGCAACCGCCTGTGGTTCCACGTCGATGGGGCATATGGCGCCTTGGCGGCGCTGTCGCCGCCGCTGCGTCCGCTGCTGGAGGGCATCGAGCTGGCGGATTCCATCGCCTGCGATTTCCATAAATGGGGACAGGTGCCGTACGACGCCGGCTTCATCCTGATGCGCGACGGCGCGGCGCACCTGGATACTTTCGCCAGCCGCGATACCTATCTGCGCCGCGATACGCGCGGCATGGCCGCCAATTCGCCGTGGCCGTGCGACTTCGGCCCGGATTTGTCGCGCGGTTTTCGCGCGCTGAAAACCTGGTTCACCTTCCAGGTGTTTGGCGCGCAGCGGATCGGCCAGGTGATTCATGAAACCTGTTTGCTGGCGCAATACCTTGAAGAGCGCGTTGCGGCGCAAGCGGAGCTGGAGTTGCTGGCGCCGGTTGCGCTCAACATCGTCTGCTTCCGCTACCGCGCCAGCGATGCCTTCAACGCGGCGCTGATCGTGCGGTTGCAGGAGTCCGGCATTGCCGCTCCCTCCGCTACCACCATCCAAGGACAGCTGGCGATCCGCGTCGCCATCGTCAACCACCGCACCGGCCAGCAGGACATCGACGCGCTGCTGGACGCGGTGCTGAAACTCGGCACATCTGATCTGGAGCCTGCATGACTTTTGACACACATACCATCGGCCAGCACAACGCGCCGCTGATCGGTGTGGCGCCGCTGATGCGCCGCGCTTTCGCCGGCGAAGACCTGTCGCCAGTTGGCCAGACGCTGCTGGAGCGCGCTCAAGCCTATCCCAATGACGCCCACGCCTATATGGATTTTTCCACCGTGCTGCAACTGACCGGCAACCGCGACGACGCGCTGGCGGTGCAGGCGGAGGCCATCATGCTGCAACCGCGCTACACCATCGCCGCCCGCCGCGATCCGGGCCTGACCTTGCTGGTGCTGATGGGGCCGGGCGATCTGATGGCCAACACGCCGGTCGAATTCCTGGTCGAGAACAGCGATGTGACGCTGGAGCTGCTCTACCTGCGCGCCGACGAGGACTTTCCCGAGGAAGTGCCGGAACACGATGTGATGCTGGTGGCTGTGGCAGAGTCGGAAGCCAGCCAGGTGCTGCTGAAGCGCCTGATGGAATACACCAGCGGCTGGCCGCGCCCCGTGATCAATCGGCCGGAACAGATACGCATGCTGTCGCGCGATGGCGCCTGCGCGGCCTTGCGCGGCGCGCCCGGAGTGGAAATGCCGGTGTCGATACGCACCGGTTTGGGCGCGCTGAATGCGATCGCGTCCGGCGCCTTGCCGGTCGAAACGCTGTTGCCGGATGGCGGATTCCCGATGATCGTGCGGCCCCTGGGCTCGCACGCAGGCACTAATTTGCAGAAGATCGACACCCCGGCGGCGCTGGGCAAGTACCTGAAGGAAGTGGAAGGGCCGCAGTTCTACGTGTCGCGCTTTGTCGACTACCGTAGCGATGATGGGATGTTCCGCAAATACCGCGTGGCGCTGATCGAAGGCCAGCCCTTCATCTGCCATTACGCGATTTCCAAACACTGGATGATTCATTACCTGAACGCCGGCATGACCGAAAGCGCGCAGAAACGCGATGAGGAAGCCGCCGCCATGGCCAGCTTCGATCAAGGCTTTGCACAGCGGCACAAGGCGGCGCTGCACGCCATCAATCAACGCATGGGCTTGCCGTACCTGGGCATCGACTGCGCGGAAATGCCGAACGGCGAGCTGCTGATCTTCGAGGTCGACAACGCCATGATCGTGCACGCGATGGACCCGGAGGAGATGTTCCCCTATAAAATCCCGGCGATGCAGAAAGTGTTCAAAGCCTTCCGTGATTTGCTGGAACGCTCACGCGCCTAGCAGCCGTTCGAAGAACTCGCGCTTGCTGGCGTAGCGTTCGCTGCGCCAGTCCACTTCCCAATGCATCACCAGTTCGCCGTGTTGGTGAATGCTGATCGCCATCGGCTGGTTCATCCATCGCTGGTGGACGTGGCAGGCGAACGATTCGGCAAAGTCCTCGTGCACGCTGGAGGCGGCATACAGCGTCGGGAAGCTGGTACGTTTCAAGGCGCGATAGATATCGGTGATGTAGGCGGCAGGCAGGCGTGTGTCGCCGTCGTAATGCGAGACGCTGCCGCGCAGCGGAAAGTCATGGCCAGGCAACGGCACGATGCGGCGCTGTTCATCGATATGCCAGGACAGCGGCAGGAAAGCGTAATCATCTTCGCGGCCATGCTCGGGCAGGCCGCTCCACCAGTCCGGCACCAAGGCGCGGCCGGCGCTCAATGCGTGGCCTAGTTCGTGCAACAGCAGGAACTGGATCGCATGCAGCAGACTGTCGTCATCGTCATGTGCAATCCGCGTTGTCAGCGTGATCGAGGCGGATTGCTCGAACGGCGAACGCTCGCGCCAGCTGGCCCAGGCATTGGCGTTGTCGTGCCGCAGCGCTTCGATATCCAGCACGATGATCAGGCCGAGGAATTCGCTGCGCGGCGAGACGACGATATCGGTCACCGCCGATGAGCCCACGCCGTTGGCGAAATACACACCGAGAAAACTGTCCTGCAAACGTGCCGTAACAGCATGCGGCACGGCCTGCATGGCCTGGCGTATCAGCGCCAGCAGCGCTGCATCCGGCATCGCCGGCCGCGTCTGAGCGCTGACGCGGCCGGCGTTAACCAGTGCGATATGCTGTATGGCTTCGCACGGCGCGGGGCCGTAACGTTCATTCAGGGGTAGATCAAAAACATTAATCCAGGAGCTATCCGCGCTGGCAATAATCATGAAAATAAGACGCTTGTACTGCCATGGGCAAGAACAGCCATCTTATAAAATTCATGTGTTAAGCCGTGTTAAGGTGGGTAAATTTCAAAAAATTCCGGGGAGCGCAATGCAGCCTGCTGCTAGTGGATCAACATCTCTTGCAGCGTGGCGGGGGCGTTGGCGTAGAGTTTGACGACGGTCGAGGTGCGGGTGCCGTAGCCTGGACTTTCGATGCGGACTGCGGACAGCACGCGTTCCAGATCGCGCGGCACGCCGGTTTCCGGCAGGCGCATGTCGGGCGCTGGAGCGGTGTCGGCCAGCATTTCGAAAAAGGCGTCGTCCGGCGCGCCCAGGCATAGCAGGCTGGCGAACTGGGCTTTGGTCTTGACCACTTTCGGCCAGGGCGCATCCAGCAGCGCGTTCGACAGGCCGTAGACGCCAGGCTCTAGCGGCTTGCCATTGCGCGTGTCATTGTCGCCTTTGTTGGAATACCAGATCAGGGTGTCGCGGTCGCCCAGCACCAGGTTGAAGCCGTTGTATTGACCGGCGGTGGCGCGGATGGCCGCGACATATTCTTGCGGCGTCATGCTGCCGGCCAGATAATCGGCCACCAGCTGGCCGCGCGATGGCGCATTGTCCTTGTGCTCGGACGGCGCGCGAATGTTGGTGATGGCGGCAAAGCGCGATGGTCCGCCATCTTCGCCGGCCTGGGTGATGCCCATCCAGCTGCCGCCGGCTTGCAGGTCGCGGCCGGCGTAAATCTGCGGGTGTTCGGGCCATGGGCCAGCCGGCGCGGTGGCGCGCTGGTAGAACTCATCGCGGTTGGCGGCGGCGATCAGCGGCACTGCTGGCACCACCTGCCAGGCAAAGACGATCAGGCACATGGGACGATATCCATAAACACTTCGGTGTGACGCAGTCCGGTGGTGTATTGATCCACACCGGACTGTGCGACGGCCTGCTGCAATATTGCCGCGAAGCCCTCCGGCGTGCTGGAATAGACTTCCATCCACGTTTGCAAGCCTTCCCTGGTTTCCGGACGGCGCTTGAGCTGGCACACAACGCCATGGCGCTGCGTCAACCCGGCCTGCATGGAGGCGACCGCTGCCAGCAAGGACGGCGCATCGCTGTCCTTGACCTTGTAGTAGATATACAGATCCATGCTAGAGGTCGAGTGGTTCTAGCACATAAGGCATGTCGAGGAAAGCCAGTGCCGGTCCCTGCGCCGAACCCAGCCGCACGGACGCCGCCTCGATCGCCGCCAGCTTCATCTCCACCAGTGCATCGACGCCGCCATTGCCGTTCGGCGCGGCGTTGACGATCATGCCGCAAGGCTGTTCAGGATCGGCGGTGGCGAATACTTCCTGGCCCGCAGCCGCGCTCAGGTCAGGAATGCTGACCAGCGTGGTACGGCGCTTGAGCTTGCCAAGATACTGGCTGCGCGCGACGATTTCCTGGCCCGGATAGCAACCCTTCTTGAAGTTGACCCCGCCCAACAGCTCGAAATTGATCATCTGCGGCACAAACTGTTCTTGCGTGGCCTTGCCGATTTGCGGAATGCCGGCGTGGATCTCCGACAAATGCCAGGCATCGTTGCCACCCACATTCAGCTTGTCGGCCAGCTCGGGCACGACATTTTGCGCAGTTTCCGCGGACAACAGCCACTGATAGCGCGGCGCGCCAAACGCATCGGCAACGCGGATCAGCGTGCCCAGCGGGTGATCCAGCTTGCTGAACGGCTGGGCGGGCAGGGCGTCGAACCAGCTTTGCAGCGCGGCGTCAGCCAGAGCGCCGCCCAGACCCAGCACGACCTGATGAGCTGGCAGCTCGCCGGCGTCGCTCAGCTTGGTTTTGGCACGCAGCACAAACATCGACAGGCGCTTTTGCACCGCTGCCTGTATGTCGCGCGGCAATTGCAGGAAGATCGTCGTCTCGTTGCGCCACATCAGGAACGAGGCCAGCAAGCGGCCCTTCGGCGAACAATAACCGGCCAGGCGCGCTTCGCCCTGGCCCAGGTGTTCGACGTCGTTGGTCAGCTGGGTGTGCAGGAAACTGGCCGATTCCTCGCCGTCCAGGGCGATCAGGCCGAGGTCGGTAATCGGGGCGACAAAACCGGCGGCCAGTTGCGTGGCGGCCAGTGGGGCGGCTTGCTGCGCTAAAAGTTCATTCCAGGAAGGCATAATTTTCAATCTTTTGACGGTGAAAGCATTATCATTACGGGCTCATTATAGTGATGTCGCGCAGATCGCGTCGGATGACGCACAAAACGCGACACTGGCGCACGCTGTCAAGAACTGGCAAGCTGTGCGACTTGATCCAACAATACGGCTTTCATAATGGCTTTTATCAAAAAAATAATTGGACTATGTTTCTTGCTGGCGCTCGCCGGCGGCGGTTATTTCATGTACTGGTCGCAGAATCCCATCACTCCGGAGGGAGCCGAGGCCATTGATTTCACCATCACGCCCGGTAGCGGCGCCCACGCCGCCGGCCAGCAGATTGCCGAAGCCGGCGTGCCGATCCAGCCCTTGCTGTTCAACCTGCTGGCGCGCGTGACCAATAAAAGCGCCAAGCTGAAAGCCGGTTCCTATGAACTGAAGCCAGGCTCGACTCCGCTGCGGCTGATCGACCAGCTGGCGCGCGGCGAATTCGCGCAGGAGCAGCTGACCATCATCGAAGGCTGGAGTTTCCGCCAGATGCGCGCCGCCATCGCCGCCCACAAAGGCCTCAAGCATGATACGGTGGCGCTGTCCGACCAGGAAGTGCTGAGCGCGATCGCTTCCGACTACAAGCAGGCCGAGGGCCTGTTCTTCCCGGATACCTATCTGTTTGCCAAAGGCGCCAGCGACCTGCAAATTTACAAGCAGGCGCATGTGATGATGTTGACCCGCCTCAATGATGCGTGGGCCAAGCGTGATACGGCGTTGCCTTACAAAACGCCGTACGAGGCGCTGACCATGGCGTCCATCGTCGAAAAGGAAACCGGCCAGAAGTCCGAGCGCGCCATGATCGCCGGCGTATTCGTCAACCGTCTGCGCCTGGGCATGCTGCTGCAAACCGATCCGACCGTGATCTACGGCATGGGCCTGAAATACGACGGCAAGATCCGCAAGAAGGATCTGGAAACCGACACCCCTTACAATACCTACACCCGTACCGGCCTGCCGCCGACGCCGATCGCCTTGCCAGGCGTGCAGTCGCTGACGGCGGCCATGTCGCCGGCCAAGACGGCGGCCCTGTATTTCGTCTCGCGGGGCAATGGCACCAGCCAGTTCTCGGACAACCTGAACGATCACAATCGGGCAGTCAATCAGTATCAACGATAATAAGAGTTAATGAGCAAATTCATCACCTTTGAAGGCATCGACGGCGCTGGCAAGTCCACGCACATCGCCTTTGTCAGCGACTACCTCAAGCAGCGCGGCATCGAGCTGGTCAGCTCGCGCGAGCCGGGCGGTACGCCGCTGGGCGAAAAGCTGCGCGAGATCGTGCTGCACGAAAAAATGCACCTGGAAACCGAGGCGCTGCTGGTGTTCGCCAGCCGCCGTGAACATCTCGCCCAAGTGATCCAGCCGGCGTTGGCGCGCGGCGCCTGGGTGATTTCCGACCGCTTCACCGATTCCTCGTTCGCCTACCAGGGCGGTGGCCGCAAGCTGAGCCTGGCCAAGCTGGACACGCTGGAGCAATGGGTGCATCCGGAACTGCAACCGGACCTGACCTTGCTGTTCGACGTGCCGCTGGAAGTGGCGCGCGCGCGCCTCGACGCCACCCGGGAGCTGGACAAATTCGAGCAGGAAAAGGCGGATTTCTTCGCCGCCACCCGCAACGAATACCTGCGCCGCGCAGCCCAGTATCCGCAGCGCTTCCGCGTCATCGATTCGACCCAAAGCATCGCCGATATCCAGCAGCAGCTGACCGTCATCCTGGACGCGTTCTTTTGAAATAGAATACTGAATAATGAGCAATTCCATCTACCCGTGGCAGGAATCGTCGTGGCAGCAGCTGCAAACGCTGCGCCAGCGCATGCCGCACGCCATCCTGTTCCATGGCGCTGCCGGGATAGGCAAGTCCGACTTCATCGAAAAATTTGCCCAGGGCCTGCTGTGCGAGGCGGTGCTGCCGGATGGCCACGCCTGCGGCCAGTGCGCCTCCTGCGGCTGGTTCTCGCAGCAGAATCACCCGGACTACCGCCGCGTGCGTCCCGAATCGATGGAAGACGAACCGGTCGAGGGCGAGGAGGGCGAAGGCGAGGCCAAGAAGGCTGCCAAGTCCAAGGCCCCATCCAAGGACATCAAGATCGAACAGATCCGCGCGCTGGCGGATTTCATGAATATCTCCACTCACCGCCAGGGCTTGCGGGTAGTGGTGCTGTATCCGGCCGAAGCGCTGAACATGCCGGCTTCCAACGCCTTGCTGAAAACGCTGGAAGAACCCCCGCCAGGCACCGTGTTCCTGCTGGCGTCGAACAGCCTCGACCGGCTGCTGCCGACGATCCTGTCGCGCTGCCGCAAATTCGCCTTGCCGATGCCGAGTCACGATGAAGCGCTGGCCTGGCTCAAGGCGCAAGGGGTGGCGGACGCGGACAGCTGGCTGCGCGAGCAGGGCGGTGCGCCACTGGCTGCCATGCAGCAAGCCGAAACCGGCAGCCGCGAGGAACTGGAAACCTTGCTGCAACTGCTGGCCCATCCAACAGTGGAGGGCGCTTTGAAAGTCGCTGACAAGCTACAGAAAGTGCCGCTCAGCGGCCCGGTTTCGTGCTTGCAGCGCTGGCTTTATGATGTGTTTTCCTACAAACTGGCGGGTAACATCCGGTATTATCCTCGTTACCAGAAAGAGCTTGCCAGCCTGGCCGACAAAGTCCACGTCAGCCGCTTGCTGACAGCGATCAAAAGCGCCAACGAACGCCGCGCGACGGCTGACCATCCGCTGTCGCCCAAGCTGTTCCTTGAGGATATGCTGCTTGACTATGCTCACTGCTGTGCCTGAAAGGTAAAGTATGTCCGCTGCCAGCCCGCTCGACCAGAACACCAGGCCCATGGCGCCTCGGCCGACGGTGCTGTCGCTGGCAATCAAGGAAAAGGCGGCGCTGTACGCAGCTTACATGCCGTTCCTGAAAAACGGCGGCATGTTCGTGCCGACGCAGAAGCCTTACAAGCTGGGCGACGAGGTGTATCTGATCCTGGCGCTGATGGACGATCCCAACAAATATCCGATTGCCGGCAAGGTCGCGTGGATTACGCCGCCCGGCGCGCATAACAACAAGGCACAGGGCATCGGCGTGCATTTTCCGGATGATGAGAGCGGCCGGCGCGCCAGGCTGCGCATTGAAGACATTCTAGGCGCGGCCTTGCGTTCCTCGCGCGCCACCCACACTTTGTAAGGCTTACATCAGGCGCGGCGCCAGCTGCATTTGCGGGCTGTCGAAGTCGATGGTCGCCGAGCGGCCGCCGGACAGGATGATGTTGAAGGCGGTATCGTCACGCTGGCCGCCGCGCGAGCTGGCGAACAGATTGCTGAAGTCGCCGAATCCGCCTTCCTGCGGCAGCGCGCCGTAGGTTTCGATTTCCAGTTCCTCGACGCGTGCGGACAGCCGCTCAACGGTGGCGCGCAGCGCCGCCAGTTCGCGGTCCTTGGCCTGCAGCTGCTGCTCATGACCGGCGCAGAGTTCGCGGAAGCGGCGGTCGGCATCGTCGTGCAGGCGGCTGGCCAATTGTTCGACCAGCGCATTCACGCTGCGCTCGGTGGCGTCGCGGCGGATGCCGCCGGACTGGCTGTCTTCCTCCTGCAACTCTTTCAGATGCTTGTGGATGGTCGACTTGGAGCCGGTGCCCAGGTCATGGCGGACCGCATCAACCGAAGGGTAGCGCCCCTCGGCCTGTAGCCGGTCGCGGCTGGCTTTGACTTCTGCCTTGGTTAATCCGGTACGCGCCATGTCTCTGTCCTTGTTGGTTTGCTAGCTGGCTTGCCCCACCAGCCCGCGGTTCTGTGCACGATTGAGTTTAGGGTGCACAACCGGAATCGTCAACATGGTGCTGCCGACCGCCATCAGCAGCAGGGCGGTGAACGTCTCGCCGGTGATGATTTGCTTGTCCAGCAGGATGTTGGCAAACACGATTTCAATCAGCCCCTTGGATTGCAGCAGCCAGCCAATGATCGAGGCTTCGCCATCCTTCCACTTAAGGATTTTGCCCGAGATATGCGCCGCCGCCACCTTGCCGCCCACCGACGCCAGCAACAGCAGGCCGGCCACGAAGAACACCGAATAGCCGCCCACATCCCATTTGGTGCGCAAACCGGTGCTGAGGAAGAATACCGGCATCATGATCAGCAGCACGTTCTTGAAGATGGCGTCCAGTGCTTCCTGGCCGAACCATTCGGCGTCCATCACCACGCCGGCCAGGAAGGCGCCAACCATGAAGTGCAAGCCGGCCCAGTCGGCGCCGAATGCACACAGGATCAGCCAGATCAGCGCCACCGCCCAGCGGTCGTTGGTTTGCAGGCGCGCCATCAGGCGGCGGAACACAAAGGTCAGCAGCGCGAAGGCGGCCAGGAAGCCGGCCTGACGGCCAACCCGCTCCCAGTCCAGCATCAGCAGCGCCAGTACGCCCCAGATGGCAACGTCGTCCAGGCTGGCGTAGCGCAGCAGTCGCTGGCCCATCGGCTGGCGCAGGATCTCCAGCTTGTCCAGCAGCATCACCAGTACCGGCAGCGCGGTCACGGCGCAGGCCATGCCGGTGCCGATCATGAATTGCCAGTCGGCTGCCTTGGCGCCTTTCCAGCCTTCGTAATTCAGCAGCAGCAGGGCCGCAGCGCAGCCGCAGATCAGCGGCACGGTCAGCGACAGGCCAGCGGTGGTGAAGCTTTCGCGGCGGTGCAGCCAGGTCTTGCGCAGGTCCAATTCCACGCCGGCCAGCATCACGAACAGCATCACGCCCCACAGGGAAATGCCGTTGATGGTCTTGACCACGTCCGGATTGAAGACGAATTTGTGATAGTCGGGGAAGGCGCTGCCCATGATGCCAGGACCGAGGATCAGGCCCATGATGATCTGTACCACGACCAGCGGCGCGAAGTAGTCGGTGCGGCCGAGGCGCCATACCAGATAGGGAACGGCGAAGATCAGCAGCATCGCCAGCAGAAAGATTTCGGTAGTACTCATTCAGTCTCCTATTTGTTTTGTAATGGAATTACGTAATTACATACCGTGCGGTGATAGTAAAATGAAATTAGCAAACTGGAAAGCGATTTCTTGATCTGGCGTGGCATCGCTTCCACAAAAACGGTGGTATAGCGTGATCGGTTACAATCCCGGCATGTATATCGACTCTCATTGCCATATCAATTTTCCGGAGCTGGCAGCCCGTATGCCTGAAATCCTCGCCAAGATGGCGGATAACCAGGTGACCCACGCACTGTGCGTGTCGGTCGACCTGCCGGATTTCCCGCAGGTGCTGGCGCTGGCCCATCAGTATCCGCACATCTACGCCTCGGTCGGCGTGCATCCGGATTACGAGGACACGCCCGAACCGTCGGTCGAGCAGCTGGTCCAGCTGGCCGATGATCCGAAGATCATCGCCATCGGCGAAACCGGGCTGGATTACTACCGTCTGGAGGGCGATCTGGAATGGCAGCGCGAGCGTTTCCGCACGCACATCAAGGCGTCGCGCATCACCCGCAAGCCGCTGATCATCCACACCCGCAGCGCCAGCGAGGACACCATCCGCATCATGCGCGAGGAGGGTGCCGGCACGGACGCGGGCGGCGTGGCCGGCGTGATGCACTGCTTCACCGAATCGCTGGAAGTGGCGAAGGCGGCCATCGAGATGGGCTTTTATATTTCCTTCTCGGGCATCGTGACCTTCAAGAGTGCCAAGGAGTTGCAGGCGGTGGCGCTGGAACTGCCGCTGGAGCGCATTCTGATTGAAACCGATTCGCCTTACCTGGCGCCGGTACCGTATCGCGGCAAGATGAACGAGCCGGGCTTTGTTGCCCACGTGGGCGAGTACATCGCCAGGCTGAAGGGCGTATCGGTGGAAGAAGTGGCGGCGCAAACCACGGCCAACTTCCGCAAACTGTTCAGCGTGCCGGCATGATCAAGCGCCGCCTGCTGATCCTGAGTTTGCTGGCAGCGGCGCTGCCGGCTTTCGGCGCCGGGCAGACCGACGATGAAGTCAGCTTCATCCGCGCGGCGCAGTTGGACGCGGTCAGCCGCGTGCAAACCGCGCTGCTGCGCGGCGTCAATCCGAACACGCGCGACTCGAACGGAGAGACTGGCCTGATCATCGCCATGCGCTACGAAGCGCTCAACGTCGCGCGCCTGCTGATGGATACGCCAGGCATCGAACTGGAAGCCAAGGCGCCGAACGGCAACACCGCGCTGATGATGGCGGCCTTCCGCAAGAATCAGACAGCGGTGCTGGAGCTGTTGAAGCACGGCGCGCAGGTGAATCAAAAAGGCTGGACGGCATTACATTACGCCGCCGCTGCAGGCAGCGTCGAGATCACTTCGCTGCTGCTGGAAAAGCATGCCTACATCGACGCCGAAACGCCGTCCGGCATGACGCCACTGATGATCGCCGCCCGCGAAGGCCAGGAAGATGTCGTAGCCTTGCTACTGAAAGAAGGCGCCGACGCCACGCTGAAAGACAGCGGCTTCCACCTCACCGCCGCCGAATTCGCCCTCAACGCCGACAAACCCTGGATCGCCAAAACCATCAACGCCTTCCTCGCCAGCAAAGCGAATCGCTAGCTCAGCGACGCCAGATAGTCGTTGATGGCATCCGAGCTGGCCGACGGTGAGCTCAGGTGCGGGCAGTGGCCGATGTTGTTGATGACGGCGAGCTGGCTGTTCGTCAGGTGGGCGTGCAGGTAGTCGCCGACTTCGCGCGGGGCAATCAGGTCGTCGCTGCATTGCAGGATCAGCGCCGGGACGGTTGATTTTGCCACGTCCGCGCGGTGATCGGCGGTGAAGGTGACGCGGGCGAAGTGACGCGCGATCTCGGGATCGTTGCGCTCGAAACGGCTCTGCAGCTCTTTCGACAAGGCCGGATGCGGCGCACCCATGATCGCCGGCGCCATGCGCTTGACCCAGCCGGCGTAGTCGATTTCCATCAGTTGCAGCAGACCGTCAATGTCTTCCGGATTGTAGCCGCCGACGTAATCGCCATCATTGATGTAGCTGGCAGACGGCCCGACCATGATCTGCGCAGTGAATTTTTCCGGTGCCATGATGGACGCCAGCATGCCGATCATCGCGCTGACAGAATGGCCGACAAACACCACCGGCTGTTTCGCATACAGGTCGATCGCATCCAGTACGTCCTCCGCATGGCCATGCAGCGTGCTGTATTTGTCGCGGTCGTAGGCGCCCAGATCGGAGCCGCCGCTGCCCACCAGGTCCAGCAGCACCACCCGGTAGCGCTGCTGGAACGACGGATAAATGAAGCGCCACATGGTCTGGTCGCATCCGTAGCCGTGTACAAACATGATGGTGGCCGGGCCATCGCCATGACAACGGACGTTATTGCGACGCTGTACAGACATGTTTTTCGTAGACTCCTGTAAAGCAATTGAGAATTGGAGGGTATTTTCTCCGCAGTTCTCTGCATGGTACATCAACAATCTTAACCATAATGGCTCCAGTGCATCAACCAAGGACCGCCATGCTGAACGAACGCGAAATCGAGAGCTGCTATCTGGGGCAGTTTATTCCACTCCACTACCATCACAATATGCTGATGGATCAGAACCGCATGCACGGTTTCAAGTCCGCCATCAGCTACGCCGTGAAGCCGGGCGCGAAAGTGCTGGAGCTGGGCGGCGGCACCGGGGTGCTGTCATGGTTCGCGGCGGCGCAAGCCTCCAAGGTGTATTGCGTCGAGTTCAATCCGGACATGGTCAAGGAAGCGCGCAAGTTCCTGTCGATGAATCCGAATGGCGAAAAAGTCGAGGTGGTGCACGCCGACGCCTTCGAATACCTGCCGCCGGAGCCGGTGGATGTGGTGATCTGCGAGATGATCCACGTCGCCATGCTGCGCGAAAAACAGGTGGAAGTGATCGAATCGTTCAAGCGCCGTTATCTGGAACGCTTCGGCGGCCCGCTGCCGGTGTTCCTGCCGGAAGCTGTCATCATGGCGGTGCAGCCGCTGCAGCAGGAGTACGATTTCGAAGGCTTCTACGCGCCGATCGTTCAGTTCCAGGAAACCACGGTCATCTATCCTGGTACCGTGGAAATGTCGCAGCCGGCCGTCTACAGCATCATCGATTTCAACCAGCCGAATGAGCTGGTGTATGCGTGGCAGGGCAAGTTTGTAGTAGAACGCAATGGCGAGATCAATGCCATGCGCTTCGTCACCAAGAACATTCTGGCGGTGGTGCAGGAGCGCTCCAGCACCATCGACTGGCTGAACCATTACATGACGCTGCCGCTGGCCACCCCGGTCAAGGCGCGCGAGGGCGATGTGCTGCAAGTGAGCTTCCAGTACCGCGCCGGCGGCGCGATCGCCTCGCTGCAAGCGTCGCTGAAAGCCGAAGTGCTGTACGAAGCAGTGCTGCAGCCAGCCCAGCCGATTCCCGCGTTCGCGTAAAAAGTCCCCACGGAGGTCGTTCCGGCGCGTATATTTCGTCTTTTAAGAAGGAGTACCATGAGCCAGATCGACCAACGTTACATCATTCAGCAAAACAAAATCGCCGACGGCGAGAGCAAGCCGCCGGTGTTTGCCAAAGTCATGCGCAGCAAGGAAGGCGTGTTCGAGGGCGTGTCTTTCATCAAATCGAAAGACAAGGCCTCGGTGCTGACCATCGAGCAGGCCAACGAGGCGATCGCTTGGGCCAACAAAAAGAAGCCCAACGCCAAAGAATACGTTACCAAGATTATTTGCTTGGGCCAGTAATCTCAGGCAGTTGGCGCGCGTAGTGACAAATAGTGAAGTTTGCAAACGAGCAAGATGCTATCATCGCCATCTTCACTAACCCTCCTTGATCGGTCCACACTCCCATGTTCGTCCGTCTCGCTTTCCTCGCCGCCACATTGACGCTCGGCATCGCCAACCCGGCCTGCGCCGACACCACCATCCTCGATAAACTCAAAGCCAACCGGCTCGCGGTCACGCTTGACAAGGGCACGCTGTCGGGACCTGGCGCGGAACCGCTGCTGCAGGCTTCGCGCCAGGCGCAGTACGTGTTGCTTGGCGAGGATCACGGTGTCGCCGAGATCGCCCAGTTCTCGTCCGCCTACTTCAATGCCTTGGCCCCGGCCGGGTTCACGACCCTGGTCACGGAAAACGGTGCCGCCGTGGCGGGCGCGCTGGAAGGTATGCTCAAGCGCCCCGACGCGGTTGCTGCGATCGCCAAGTTCCACGCCGCCTATCCCGACGCCATCGCTTTCTACACCATGCGCCAGGAAGCGGAGATGCTCGCCAGCTTTGCCCTGGCTGCAGGACCGCGCTTCCAGCAATGGGGCATCGACCAGGAATTCGTGGGCGCGGCCAAATACCTGATCGCCCAGATGCTGGCCCAGCCAGTGAATCCGGCCGCCCGCGCGAAGCTGGAAGCCTTGCGTCAAAAGGAAGCTGTCGCGTATCAAAAGGCGGTGGCCACCGGCAATCCCTTGGAGTATTTGCTGTTGTCGGCTGCCAGCGAGGACCTGGATTCGCTGCGCCCGCTGCTGGCCGGCCCTAAAGAAAAAACCGCGCTAGGCCTGCTCGACGCACTGCTGGAGAGCCGTGCCATCTATCAGAAGAGCATCTCGAAAGTCGCCGGCGACCGCGATATCTCCAACCTCATGCGTGTGGCGCTGTTAAAGCGGACCCTGAGCGCCCGGTTAGGCGCGCAAGAGCAAAAGCTGTTGGTCAAGGTCGGCGCATATCACGCATACAAGGGTGTTAATCCGCTCGGCAATCGTGACATCGGCAATTTTCTGGCTGAACGCGCCGAAGGCCAGGGGCGTACCTCGCTGCACCTGATCGTGTTGGCGGCGAAGGGGACGCAACTGAGATTCGCAGGGGCGGGCAAGCCGCCTCGGGCGGCACCGTTCGAAGTCGACAGCTCCGCTGCTAAACTGCTGGCCAGTGCGGGTCTGACTGACGGCAGCTGGTCGCTATTTGATCTGCGGCCATTGCGGCCAGGTTCGAACAAACTGGCGGCGGGCGACATTGAACTGTTCAACCTGATCAACGGCTACGACTTCGCCGTGATGATCCCCGAAGGCAGCGCTTCCGCGCAGCTCGGGACGCCGTAAGGGAAGAAACGGCGCTAGCGGTCCAGGTAAGGCGCCAGGATTTCCTCAAGCCATGCGATAAAAACGCGCACCCGGCGCGACAGGTTATGGCGGTGAGCCACCACGATAGACACCGGCAGGGATTTCGGACGCAGGTCCGGAAGAACTTCGATGAGCTCGCCGCTGTGTAGATATGGTTTGAGGCTCCAAAGTCCCGCCTGGATCAGCCCCAGTCCGGCCAGTCCTGCGCCATGATAGGTTTGCACGCTATTGACGCTGATCGATCCAGGCAGTGCGAGCACCGCAAAACTCTGGCCTGCCGGATATTCCCAGCCAAACCGCCTGCTGCCCAAGATCGGGCTGTAGTGCACCATGCGATGGCCTTGAGTCAGCAGGTCGTCGAGCGAACGTGGGACACCATATCGCTGCAAGTAGGCGGGACTCGCCGCATTGACCATCCGCACGGCGCCAAGCCGACGTGCGACCAGTGTGTCGTCAACGATGTCGCCTACCCGCAGCACGCAATCCATTCCCTCCTGAATCAGGTCGACACGCCGGTCTGTGCTTGATAGTTCGATCTCTATGCCTGGGAATTTATCCATAAACGTCGGCAACGCAGGCAGCACTGTGGAGCGCGCGAATTCGGTTGGCAGATCGACGCTCAGACGACCGCTTAGCGGAGCATCGCTTCCAGCGAACATCGTGCTGAGCGCTTCGGCATCGGCCAGCAGGGCGCACGCACGCGCATAGAAGCTGCGGCCGTCCTCGGTCAACTGTACCGACCGGGTTGAACGGTGCAGCAAACGTGCGCCTATCTGCGCCTCCAGTTCGCGTACCACGTTGGACGCCCGGCCCTTCTGAATGCCCAGACTCTCGGCCGCATGCGTAAAGCTGCCCATTTCGGCGATCCGCACAAAGATCGCCAGCGCCTCAAGGTTTTGCATTGTGATTTATTTGGATAACAATGGGTTTTTATTGGCATACTTTATAGCAAAAGTGTTGCCGGGCATAGTGAAGTCCCTTGACTCAAACCCATTACGCTCATGAATATATCCACCACAGACTTGTCCGCACAATTACGCGCCGAACGCATCGCAGTCGAAACGCTGTATCGCGCATTCAGTGAACAGAATCCCGATTTGGTCGATGCTATCCTCGCGCCGGACTGGCAGGATATTCCGCTTGCACCGGGCCAGGAGCCAGGCCCGGCCGGCATCAAGCCTATCATTCGCATGCTTGCTGCCGCGCTTCCGGATGTCCGTATCACGATCCACGATATGCTCCAGGAGCCAGGCAAGATTGGCGTGCGCGCTGAAATCAGCGGCACGCATCTGGGAGCGTTGTTCGGCATCCCGCCAACCGGCAAAAAGGTGCGCTTCCGTTTGCACGAGTTCCATACCGCTGCCAGCGGATTACTAACCACCACATGGCATATGGAAGACTGGTTCGGTTTATTCCAGCAATTGGGCCAGTTCCCACCCCACCAAAGGGACTAGCATGCGGCAGAAGCTGTCCCTTAAGGTTCTCCTCTAAGCGTGTAGACTGGTTTCTCGGTTTCCCCTTTCTCCACCATCGCAAGCTGACGCTGCAGTTCCTTGCGCTCAGTATCGTCTTTCGCTGTTGACACCAGCTTGCGCAGGATGGCGACGTGCGCCGTTTGCAGGGCCTGTGCCGCAGGCACGGCAATGTCCGGCTTCACACCAACGTTCTCCCAGTTGGTTTTGCTGACAACATTGGTCGTGCGCGAGGTCGGGATGGCAGCAATGATATCGTGCCCCAGGCTGAACCAGCCCACGGGATTAGAACCGCCGCCCGTGGTTTCGCCGACCAGCGTACCACGCTTGTGTACCTGGAAGTCATAGGCACAATCCTCGCCGGCGGAAAAGGTGCGGGCCGAGGTCAGCACGTACACGGGCTTGTCGTAACGCTGCGCGACCGATGGAACTGTCCAGATCTGGCGTGTCGTATTCTCCGGGCGATCGTAGATGTCGATCAGGTGGCGCTGGTCGCCATGCGGGAAAAAATGACTCATCAGGTAAGCCACGCCGGCCGGGCTGCCGCCGCCGTTGCGGCGCAGGTCGAGTATCAGCGCATCGGTTCCGGCTAACAGCGACATTGCCGCCGATTGCGCCGCGCTGGCGAACTCCGGGCCGCCGAAGGCGCGCAGCTCGATGTAGCCGATATTGCCGGGAAGGCGTTCGATCTTCTCGATGTCGAAGCCGCGCCGCGCGGCCCGCTCGCGCCATTCATTGATCTTGGCTTGGCTGGGCACGTCGGCGCGAGTGCGCTCAGTGAAACCTTCATAAAACACGGCGGAGAAATGCTTGTCGCGGCTGAGTTCGCGCAAGTCCAGGGCCAAGGCCTCGCTGAATGCTTTCACGCTGGTGGCGGACGCATAGCCTCCGCTGGCATTTTTGCGTGTAATGTCACGCCCCAGGCGCGCGCCGACGGCCGGTTCGATGTAATTCGCGTTGATTTTCGCCACCAGCGTCTGCAGGATCGCAGTGCGGTCGGACGCGCTCAGCGGCGAGTCTTCTGCCGCGATGGCGGGGAGGGATAACAGCGTGCTCAATACGATACCTGCGATAACATTCCTGCTACGTGACATACAGTTCTCCAGGTTGGACTACGAATGGGTTCTTGCGTCGCGCTGTTGTAGCGCGTCCGCCAAGTCGGGCACATAGGTGCGGCTGGCTCGCAGCACACTGCCATCGCGCAAGCGCAGCAGCGCGTCCCGGTTGGTGAGCGAGCGGAGCTCGGCGATCATGTCCAGCCGTACGATGGCCGAACGGTGCACACGATGGAAGTGGCGCGGATCGAGTTGCTTGGCCAGGTTGTGCAAGCGCTCGCGCACCAGCCATGTCTTGCCGTTCGCGTACAAGCTGACGTAGTCGCCTTCGGCCTCGATGCGCTCGACGTCGGCAACCGGCACCAGCACCGTGCGCGAGCCGTTACGCACACTGAAGCTGCGCAATGCCGGCGCCACCGTCGCGGCAGCGCCCCGGCAGCGGTAGGGAAACGCCTGCTGTGCACGGTCAAGCGCTTCGTCAAAGCGCTCGTCATCGACAGGCTTGAGCAGGTAATCGAGGGCAGCCAGCTCGAAAGCTTGCACAGCGAAGCTGTCATAGGCGGTGAGCAGGATCGCCATCGGCCGCTGCGCCGTCGGCAGTGCGGCCATGACGTCGAGGCCAGACTTGCCAGGCATTTCCACGTCGACAAACACCAGGTCGGGCTTCAGCGCCACGATCCCTTCGTAAGCGCTGGCACCATCAGCAAATTCGCCAAGCAGTTCGAAACCGCTGCGCTGCGCCAGCCGGACTTTGACCGCCAGTCTGGCGAGCGGCTCGTCGTCAATGATCACAACCCGGATGTTCATGCTGCCGACTCCATGCCGCGCAGTGGCAGGGCGATGCGCACGTGGAAGCGGCTATCTGTACGCCACGCGGCGGACACCAGATGATCTGCGCCATACAGATGGCGCAGGCGTTCCCTGACGTTGGCCAGGCCGATACCAGTTCCCGCGCGCGCCTTTTGCTGCCCATCGTTTTGCACGTCAATCAGCAGACGTGTGCCGTCACGCTCGACAAAAATGTCCAGCCGTCCGGGGGTGGCCAGCGGCGCGATACCGTGGCGTATCGCATTTTCGATGAGGGGCTGCAGCACGAGATAAGGGACAGCGCTGTCAAACAGCTCAGGGCCGACCTTCATCGTCAGACGCAGGCGCTCGCCCAGCCGTGCTTTTTCAATGGCGAGGTAGGCGTCCAGCAAGGCCAGTTCATCGGCCAGCGCATGTTCGTGGCGGCCGTCGTGCGCCAGGGTGGCGCGCAGGAAGTCGGACAGGCATCCCAGCATGCGGTTGGCTTCACGGTTGTGCTGAGCCGACACCAGCGCGGAGATCGCGTTCAGGGTGTTGAACAGGAAGTGAGGGTTGACCTGTAGACGCAGCGCGCGCAATTCGGCGTCGCGCGCCGCGCTTTGCGCCCGGGCCAGATGCAGCTGCAGCCTTTGCAGCGACAGGTAATAGCCCGCCACCGCATGCACTGCGCAGAACGCGATCAGCGCCAGCCAACAGCCATCCAGCCCGCGGAGCAGCTCGTCCCAGTGGTAGTCCGTTCCCATGCCGAGCGAGATGGCCAGGCGCTGGCCAAGCACGGCGTTCACGACTGACATCACATAGCTGGCGGCCAGCAATACGACTGCCATGCGCAGCCACGGCCAGCTACGTCGCCACATTGCCCGCTGCAGCAGCGTCAGCGGCAGCAGCCAGGCCAGACAGGCGACAAAGAAAAGAATACGAAAAGCGGTCACATTGGCATGACCAATGGAAGGCAGGCCGAGGATGACCATGCAGGCGCAAAAGGGTAGTGCGGCCAGCACGGGTACGAGCAAAGGGGTTTCGACTTTCACGCAGGGTTTCCAGAAGTGCAATTCTGTAATTCTATCTAAGAAGCACTTACCTTAGGTGTTGCCTGGGCGGTGGTCCAGTCAAATGCGACTAACCGTGCACAGCCTGCGACTAACCGTTCGTCCCCCGGAAAACGGCGTTTACTCGCGGTTTTTTGCAGTTGGTCGCACGGCGATTGCGTGTCAGCCAGCACTCTACTAAAGTGACATGGTGGACAAATAATTAATCGTACCGGGGGCTTCTCATGCTGAGTTTTGCGCTGTGGCTGGTGTTGCTGTTCCTTTGTTGGCCGCTGGCCTTGCTGGCGCTGGTGCTGTATCCGCTGGTATGGCTGATCACCTTGCCGTTCCGCCTGATCGGCATCGGCGTCGAAGGCGTGTTTGCGCTGCTGCGCGCCGTGGTCATGCTGCCGGCGCGCATCCTTGGCGGTGCGCCGCGCTAGAAATCGACCAGGAAGCCCGCGCCGATGGATTTCTGCGCGTAGTTGTAGTCGATCAGGCTCTGGCCGTAGCCGCTGAAGCCTTGGACATAGCCTTTCAGGTTGGCCGCCACCGGGAAGGCCCAGCCCACTTGCAGCGCGCCGTGATTGGTCGAGAAGTTGCGCCGCCCCATGACTGAAATCTCGTGGCCATCCCAGCGGTAGGTGGCGCGCACATCGCCGTGGCCCAGGTAGTCGGTGATGTCGATGTTGTCGTTGTCCGAGCGGGCGTTGTCCAGCCGCTTCCACAGGCGGAACGACACGCCAAACTTGCCTTTCTCCGCCCCCAGTTCCGCATAGATCCGGTTCCAGCTGCGCGATAGCGTGGATGTCTGCCCATTCGACTGATGGTTCAGCCCCAGCGTCAGATGGCGCACGTCCAGAATCCCCAGATCCAGCGCCAGCGGCGTGGTCAGCATCAGCTCCGGCTGGTAGTTGGTTTCGCGGAACGGGCTGGACGCTGCGCGGTTATACGCTTGCCAGAAGCTGTTCTGGGTGTAGCCAAACCACAAATCCACCGGTGTGCTGAGCAGATGCTCGATCATTTTCATCTTGAAACTGATCTGATAAGTCAGCTCCACGTGCTTGGATTTGATGCCGGCCGGCGTAAACTCTTCAAAAGGCGCATCATTGGAGCTGCTGCTGTAATTGGCCAGCAATAAGTAAGTGTCATGATGCGGACGGAAGTTGAACACGCCACGCTTGGACGCGCGGTCCAGCTCCCATTCCTGCACCATGCGCGATACCGTGCCTTCGGGCGGGATGGTGGTCAGTTCGGCGACTTTGGGCGGCAGCGTGGGTTCGGGCGGTGGTGCGGCTGGCTGGGTACGGGCCGGTGCATCGGTGGCCTCGGCGATTTTGGCGTTGATGTCGGCGGCTGGGGCGACGATGGCGTTTTCGCCGGCGGCCTTGACGGCAGGCGCCACTTTGGCCAGGCCGTCATAGCAAGCCAGTCGGGCGCTGGCGTCGCCCAGCACGGAACAGCGTTCCAGGCGCATTTCAAGCTCGGAAGGTTGGGCCAAAGCCAGAGCCGGAGCCATGCCTAAAGAGAGGAAGAGGGTAGTTTTTGGTCGCACACGCATGCAGTTTTTCCCGGTCAGAGGTAAGCTAAGAGATTATGCATAACACTACATTAATTGCCACAAGTTACGTCGCACGCTAAAGCGCTCTTGAATTCGGCCGCGATTGCCGCACTTGAGACTTCCGAAGCAGTATCCCCAAGGAGATTGTAATGACCCGCAAGACCCCCATCGAGCGCTATCGCAATATCGGCATCAGCGCCCACATCGACGCCGGCAAAACCACGACCACCGAGCGCATCCTGTTTTATACCGGAGTTAACCATAAAATTGGTGAGGTACACAACGGCGCGGCCACGATGGACTGGATGGAGCAGGAGCAGGAACGCGGGATTACCATCACCTCGGCCGCCACCACCGCCTTCTGGAAAGGCATGGCCGGCAATTTCCCTGAACATCGCATCAATATCATCGATACGCCGGGCCACGTCGACTTCACGATTGAAGTCGAACGCTCGATGCGCGTGCTGGACGGCGCCGTGATGGTGTATGACGCGGTCGGCGGCGTGCAGCCGCAGTCGGAAACCGTGTGGCGCCAGGCGAACAAGTACAAAGTGCCGCGTATCGCCTTCATCAACAAGATGGACCGCGTCGGCGCCGATTTCTTCCGCGTGCGCGAGCAAATCGCCAACCGCCTGAAAGGTGTGGCCGTGCCTATCCAGGTACCGCTGGGCGCCGAGGACAATTTCCACGGCGTGATCGACCTGGTGAAGATGCGCGCGATTAACTGGGATGACGAGACGCTGGGCGTCAAATTCACCTACGAGGACATCCCGGCTGATTTGCAAGCGGTGGCCCAGGAATGGCGCGACAAGATGGTCGAAGCCGCCGCCGAAGGCACGCCCGAGCTGCTGGAAAAATACCTTGATGGCGGTGTGCTGAGCGAGGAGGAGATCAAGGCCGGCCTGCGTCTGCGTACCATCCGCAACGAGATCGTGCCGATGCTGGCCGGCAGCGCCTTCAAGAATCGCGGCGTGCAGGCCATGCTGGATGCGGTCATCGAATATCTGCCTTCGCCGGTGGATGTGCCGGCGATCGCCGGTACGGATGAAGAGGACAATCCTATCGAACGCCATCCAAGCGACGAAGATCCATTCTCTGCGCTGGCCTTCAAGATCATGACCGACCCATTCGTCGGCCAACTGACCTTCTTCCGCGTGTACTCGGGCGTGGTGAATTCCGGTGATACGGTCTATAACCCGACCAAGTCGCAGAAAGAACGCCTGGGCCGCATCCTGCAAATGCACGCCAACGAGCGCAAGGAGATCAAGGAAGTCTACGCGGGCGATATCGCCGCCGCAGTGGGCCTGAAAGGCGTGACCACCGGGGATACGCTCAGCTCGCCGGATGACGTGATCGTGCTGGAGAAGATGATCTTCCCCGAGCCGGTGATTTCGCAGGCGGTGGAACCGAAGACCAAGGCCGACCAGGAGAAAATGGGCATTGCTCTGAACCGCCTGGCGCAGGAAGACCCGTCGTTCCGCGTGCATACCGACGAGGAATCGGGCCAGACCATCATGTCCGGCATGGGCGAGCTGCACCTGGAAATTCTGGTGGACCGGATGCGGCGCGAATTCAGCGTCGAGGCGACCGTCGGCAAACCGCAAGTGGCCTACCGCGAAACCATCACCAAGGTAGCCACGGATGTCGAAGGCAAGTTCGTCAAGCAGTCCGGCGGCCGCGGCCAGTACGGCCATGTGGTGCTGACGCTGGAACCACTGGAACCCGGCGGCAAAGGCTATGAATTTGTCGACGCCATCAAAGGCGGCGTGGTGCCGCGCGAGTTCATCCCGGCGGTCGACAAGGGCATCCAGGAGACGCTGCGTTCAGGCGTGCTGGCCGGCTATCCGGTGGTGGACGTGCGCGCCACGCTGACCTTCGGTTCCTACCACGACGTGGACTCGAACGAGAACGCCTTCCGCATGGCCGGTTCGATGGCCTTCAAGGACGGCATGAAGCGCGCTGGCCCGGTCTTGCTGGAGCCGATCATGCAGGTCGAAGTGGAAACGCCGGAAGAGTTCATGGGCAACGCCATGGGCGATCTGACGTCGCGGCGCGGCATGGTGCAGGGCATGGACGAGATTCCCGGCGGTGGCGGCAAGATCATTCGCGCCGCCGTGCCGCTGGCCGAGATGTTCGGCTACTCGACCACGCTGCGTTCACTGACGCAGGGTCGGGCGACCTACACGATGGAGTTCAAGAACTATGCTGAAGTTCCGAAACACATCCTGGAGCAGATCGCCGTGACCAAGGCAAAAGCTTAAAAGGCTTTGACTTTCAGCTGTACGGAGATGCCGCCGTACAGCCGGTCCTTGTACGACGGGATGATGCCGATGTTGACGCCTACCCGTTTGTACTCGTAGCTCAATGTAGGAATGGCGGCGGGGAACCAGCCGCCATTGCGCATTTTCGGGTAGCCGTCAAACGCGCCCAACACCGCGCCGATGCGCACCGGGCCGATTTTCCACGGCTGGTAGTAGACGCCGAGGTAGTTGGAATAAGCGCGGTCGCTGTTGTAGAAGCGGCCCGCCGTGGCCGACGCCACTGTCGAGAAGCGCCATTCGGCGCCCAGGCCGCCATTGGCGCCGTTCAGGTCTTTATCGCTTTGAAAATGCCAGGTGTGGAAACCACCGTTCAGCCACACTTCATTCAGTGGCGCCGATTCGATGGTCTCGAAGCTGTCGGCCAGCGCCGCGCCAGACATGCAGGCCAGCAGCGCCAGGCCGGCGATACGCAAACTTTTGATCATCCGAAGCTTTCTTCGTCAGGTTGAGGACGTAGGATTATAGCCGTGTATGATGGCTGGATGATATTCCGCTCCCATCCCGTTCTGCTGGCGCTGGCAACCTTGGCCAGTGGCGCCCAGGCTGCTGAATGGCGCGGCTTGCTGGACTTGCGCGCCGTCGAAGCGGACACCAGCCGCAGCTTCCTGAACAGCGGCATGGGCAAGACCCGCTATGACAGCGACACGCGGCCGCTGAGCATCGGCCAGGCCGTGCTGCATGGCGCTTTCGATGTCAGCGACAGCATCAGCGCCAATCTGGAATTGAGCGCTGACCAGCAGCACCTCGGCCGCGTGGTCGATGTACGCGAAGCGTGGCTGGCCTGGAATCCGCTGCCGGCCGGCGCATGGAAAACCCGCGTCAAGGCCGGCTTCTTCTTTCCGCCAACCAGCGTGGAAATCGATTACGACAGCATCGGCTGGGTGCCGGAACACACCATCTCCAGTTCCGCTATCAACAGCTGGATCGGCGAAGAACTGCGCACCAATGGCATTGAATGGAGCGCGCGCCGCCTTGGCCGCCATGCCGATGCGCCGTACGATGTCGGCCTGGTGGCGGCGGTCTTCAACGGCAACGACCCGACCGGCACGCTGCTGGCGTGGCGCGGCTGGTCGATCAGCGACCGCATCGGCGGCCGCCATGACGGCTTGCAGCTGGCGGACCTGCCGTCCTATGCGCCGGGCGGCACGATTCCGGCGCAAAGCCGCACCATCCATCCGTTCCGCGAAATTGACGGCAGGCTGGGTTATTACTACGGCGCGAACCTGAGTTTTGGATCGACACTGGAATTGGCGTCACTGCGTTACGATAATTTGGCGAACGCTTCCGCGATCAAAGACGATCAATGGGGCTGGCGCACGCGCTTCACCCATGTCAGCGCGGTGTGGCGGCCGCGCGGCGCGTGGGAGCTGATGGCGCAGGCCATGCGCGGCGATACGACGATGGGACGCAGCCTGGTGGCGCTGGACTTCCAGTCCTGGTATGTGCTGGCCAGTCATCCGCTCGGTCCCGGCACGGCGAGCATGCGATACGACCGCTTCCGCGCCCGCGAGCATGACCACGTACCCGCCGATCCGAATGGCGAAAACGGTTACGGCGTGGCGCTCGCGTATTCGATGCCGCTGAACGATTACGCCTCGCTGATGAGCGAGGCGCTGCTGGTGCGCAGCGACCGCGCGGCGCGGCGCCAGATCGGCGAGCCTGCCTTGCAAACGGAGCGCAGTCTGGCGCTGTCCTTGCGCCTGAAGTGGTGAGATTAAATCGTGATGCGCCAGCCGCGCCGCCACGCATAGCCCATCGCCAGCCAGAAAACGGCGGTGAACGAAGCGGCAAACGCCATCGAAGCGAATTCCTGTCCGAACAACGGCGCCAGCGGCGCGCGGAACACCTGTTCATACAGCGGCCCCATGACACCGCTGGCGGCCAGCGCGCAGGAGGCCAGCCACGAACCGGCGTAAGCAGCGATGGCGTTGACGCCCATCGCGCGGCCCAGCGGCGGCCAGCCGCGCACGTCGATCAACTGATAGGCGAGGGCGATGGCCAGCATGCCGAAGCCGCCGGTCCACAGCACGAACGATGAAGTCCACAACTGCTTGTTGAGCGGCAGCGCCAGCGACCACAGGCCGCCCACCAGCATCGCCAGCGCACCGGCCGCCGCCAGCGTACCAATACGGCCACGGCGCAGCAGATCGCCGGCGCGCATCCCCAGCAGCACCGTGCCCAGCGACGGCAAGGTGCTCAGGATGCCCTCCGGTTCGTGCGCCAGGCCGGTGGCGGAATCGAACTGGTAGGACCAAGGGCCGAGCAAGGCCGTGTCGATACGGTCCGCCAGATTGGTGTTCGGTTCCATGCCGCCGCCAGCCAGCAGCGCCCAGTAGCCCAGCAGCGTGGCCGCGAGCAGCGCCCACTGCGTCCGCGCATTCGGCAGATACAGGGCTATCAATCCAGCCGCCGCGAAGCAGATGCCAGTCCGCTGCAGCACACCCAGCAGGCGGAAATGCGCATCCATGGCAAACATCGACACCACATTCAATGCGATGCCCAGCGCCACAATGCGCGCGCCGCGCAGCAGCACCGCTTGCGCCAGTGGCGGCCGGACCGCGCCGGCTTCAATCTGCCGGCCCAGCGCCAGCTGGATCGAGACGCCAACGATCAGCATGAACACCGGGAAGATAAAGTCGGCCGGCGTGCAGCCATGCCAGTGTGCGTGCTCCAGCCAGGGATAAATATGCGACCAGTCGCCGGCATCGTTCACCAGCAGCATGGCCGTCACGGTCAAGCCGCGTACAGCATCGACAGAATTGATACGCATGGTTTTTTGTTCATATTTGCCAGCGCGAACAGTAGCACGTCATCCACCGTTGGAGAGGTGTTTTCTTGCATTTTGAGTAGTAAAGTTTCATGCACGGCCATGCGAGTTATTTCAAATAGGAAATTTCTATTAATTCCATTGAATTAATGCATTTAACTAAATTGCTGGCGTGAAATATGATGCGAGTGTCTCGTATGCGATTTAAAGGAAACAAGATGCAAACCCATAAAAATGAAATCAGCGTCGCCGCCCGCCTGGGCATCGGTTTTGGCATCATCCTGGCGATGATGTTGGCATTATCGGTATTCAGCGTGCTGAAGGTGAATGCGATTGATAACAGCTTGCAGCACATCAGCGAAGTCAATAACGTCAAGCAGCGCTACGCCATCAACTTTCGCGGAAGCGTGCATGACCGCGCCATCGCGCTGCGCGATGTAACGCTGGTCAGCGACGCCGAAATGGCCGGCGTCACCGCGCTGATCGAACGGCTGGACGGCGACTACCAGCGCTCAGCCCGGCCGATGGATGCCTTGTTCAGCGACGCCAAGGCGAAAATCACGCCGGAAGAACGCGACTGGCTAAACAGGATCAAGCAGAGCGAAGCCCGCGCCACGCCGCTGATCAAGAAAATCATCGCGGCCCGCAACGCTGGTGATCTGGATGGCGCGCGCAAGATGATGCTGGACCAGGCCAAGCCGGTGTTTGTTGACTGGCTGGCCAGCATCAACGGCTTCATCGACCAGGAAGAGAAAATGACCGAGGCCGAGTCGGAGCTGGCACGCCATGGCGCGCACAACTTCCAGTCGCTGGCCTTGGCTTCGGTGGCAGTGGCGATTGCCATCGGCGTTGTGGTGGCTTGGCGCGTGACCCAATACCTGCTGCGCGCGCTGGGCGCCGAGCCGGCGGAAGTCAAGGCGCTGGCCAATGCGGTGGATCGCGGCGAGCTGTATCACGAAGTCGATCTGCGCGGCCAGGATCAGAACAGCATCATGGCGGTGCTGCTGAAAATGAGCCGCAACCTGCGCGCCACCGTGACCGAGGTGCATCAGGCTTCGGTGGCGGTCAGCAGCATCAGTGATCAGATCTCCGAGCAGAACCAGCATCTGTCCGGCCGCACGGAAGACCAGGCTAGCTCGCTGGAGGAAACCGCGTCGGCGATGGAAGAACTGACCGCCACCGTCAAGCAGAACGCCGACAGCGCGCGTGACGCCAACCGCCTGGCGCAGAATGCTTCCGACATCGCCAGCAAAGGCGGCGAGATTGTCGGCGAAGTGGTGCAGACCATGAATGCGATTGATGAATCCTCACGCAAGATCGAAGAGATCATCAGCGTCATTGACGGCATCGCCTTCCAGACCAATATCCTGGCCCTGAACGCGGCCGTGGAAGCAGCGCGCGCTGGTGAGCAAGGCCGTGGCTTCGCCGTGGTGGCCACCGAGGTGCGCAATCTGGCGCAACGCAGCTCCAGCGCCGCCCGCGAAGTGAAGGCGCTGATCGATACGTCGGTGGCGCGCATCCATGCCGGCACCGAGTTGGTGGAGCACGCCGGCAGCACCATGCGCGACATTGTCCACAGCGTCAAGCAGGTCAGCGATATGGTCGGCGCCATCACCACGGCCAGCAACGAGCAGAGCGTGGGCATTGAGGAAGTCAACCGCGCCATCGCCCAGATGGACCAGGTGACGCAGCAGAACGCCGCGCTGGTGGAACACGCGGCCGCCGAGGTGGAGGTGTTGCAGGAGCAGGCCGCGCATCTGAACCACTCGGTCAGCGTGTTCAAGACCCGCCGCGCAGGAGCGTAAACATGCCGCTGTTGCCGAAGAACTCCGAACCGGAACGCCTGGAAGCGCTGCACCGGCTGGGCATCCTGAATACCAACACCAGCGAGTACTTCGACGCCATCACCAGGCTGGTGATGGACTTGTACGGCGTGTCCGGCGCGTATATTTCGCTGCTGGACAGCGACCGGCAGTGGCTGAAATCCAGTGTCGGCCTGTGTCCGCCGAATACGCAGCGCGACCAGACTTTCTGCAACTACACCATCCAGCAAGCCAGCGTGCTGGTGATTGAAGACGCGCTGCTGGATGAGCGCTTCGCCAGCAACCCGATGGTGAGCGGGCCGCAGGGTGTGCGCTTCTACGCCGGAGCCCCGCTGATCACGGCGGAAGGCTACGCCGTCGGCGCGGTGTGCATCATCGATCAGCAACCGCGCACGCTGAACGTCGGCGAACAGGACAAGCTGACCCGGCTCGCATCGCTGGTGATGTCGCACATTACACTGGGCCGCGTGGTCGGCCATGTGGATGCAGTCAGCGGCCTGCCCAACAAGTACCAGATGTTCGAAGACCTGAGCGCCTACGCGCAGGCGTCTGCAGGCGAATACCGTGTGTTGGCCGGAATCGACATGCCGGATGCGGCCAAGGCCTTTGAAATCATCCGTGTGCTGGGCGCCGGTGTGTACGATGCGCTGGTGCGCGAAGTCGGCGCTCGCCTGCTGCGGCTGTTCGAGGGCAGGGCGCAGGTGTACCACCTGACCGACGCGCGCTTCGCCATCCTGTCGCGCGACGGGGATACCGATGGTTTCATCCGTTATCTGCACGCGCTGGAGCCGGAGCTGCAGGCGCCGCTGACCAGCCTGAATATTCCGATGGCGCTGACCAGCTTCGGCGGCATCGTGGTGTTCGACCTGTGTGCCGACGCGGCCCAGGATGCGCCGCGCAAGGCTGCCGCCGCCATCAACCAGTCGGCGCTGAACCAGCAGCGCTGGAGCTGCTACAGCAATGCCGAGGATGAAAAGCAGAAGCGCGCTTTCCGGCTGCTGAACGATGTGCGCCACGCCATCGCCCACGATCATTTCGAGCTGGTGTACCAGCCCAAGCATGAGTTGAACAACGGCGCCTGCCTGGCCGCCGAGGCGCTGCTGCGCTGGAATCACGCGGAGCTGGGGCCCGTATCGCCGGCGGAATTTATCCCGCTGATCGAAAAGACCGCGCTGATCGGTCCCCTGAGTCACTGGGTGATACGCACCGCCATCCGCCAGATCGGCGCGTGGCATGCGGCCGGCCATGCGATCAAGGTAGCGATCAATCTGTCCGCCTATAATTTTGAAGAGCCGGATATTGTGGCGCGGCTGGCTGCTACTTGCCGCGAGTTCGAGGTCGATCCGCGTTATGTGGAAATCGAATGCACTGAAGGGATCTGGATGGAGGCGCCCGGCATTCTGGATGCGTTGCACGCGATCCGCGACCTGGGCATGAGTCTGGCGCTGGACGATTTCGGCACCGGCTACAGCAACTTCGCCTATTTGCAGAAAGTGCCGGCCAGCGTGGTCAAAGTCGATCAGTCGCTGATCCGCAATGTGCACGCCAATCCGCGCGACCAGCGCATCGTGCGCTCGCTGATCGCGCTGGCGCGTGAGCTGGATTATCAGGTGGTGGCGGAAGGCGTGGAGACGGAGCAGTCGCTAGGCCTGATCCGGAGCTGGGGCTGCGACCTGGCGCAGGGCTATCATTTCGCGCGGCCATTGAGTGCGCCGGCCTTCATCGCGCACGCCGTGGCGCATCGCGACAGACATCCCGGGATTGCAGAACTGGCATTATAATCCGGGCCATGAAAACCTCATTGCGCCTGATTCCCCTGTTGTTGCTGCTGGCCGGATGCCAGTCCCACATGCAGCGTGTCGCTGATTGCAAGGCCGGCGACTGGCAAGCCATCGGCCATAAAGATGGCTTGATGGGGGAGCCGGCCAGTTATGGCGAGCGCAAGGACTTCTGCGACGACCATGCCGGCAAGCCTGCGGCCACCGATGCGGCCGCGCGCTACGCCGCTGGCTGGACGCAGGGGAATTGGGA
This sequence comes from Duganella sp. sic0402, assembly GCF_019219065.1. Lineage (GTDB taxonomy): Bacteria > Pseudomonadota > Gammaproteobacteria > Burkholderiales > Burkholderiaceae_D > Rugamonas. Next base: position 623,693 of record NZ_JAHUWK010000001.1, read on the forward strand.
CGCCTGGCATGCGCTGGGCAGCCATGACGGTGTGCAGGGCGGGCAGCCGCAATTCGCGCGCGCCGCCAACACCGACGAAATCCGCAAGCACAAGACGCCGCTGAACCGCGCCGCCTATGACGCTGGCTGGACCGAAGGGAATTCGCGCTACTGGCAAAATCTCGGCCAGCGCGAAGGCACGGCCGGCATGCCGCTGACGCAGAAGGAAGTCAACCGCGATAACGCCGGCGCAGCGCAGCTGCGCTTCGATGACGCTGCCTACATCGATGGCTGGCGCGCCGGCAACCGCACCTTCTGGGCGGACGCCGGCGTCAGCGACGCCCGCAATGGCACACCCGATGCCGAATTCCGCAACCGCGCCGTTGCAGCGCGCCGCGCTGGCGTCGACGTACAGGAAGAAGCGTATCGCACTGCCTGGAAGACGGAGATCGTCAACTATTGGCGCAATCTCGGCACGGCGGACGCCACCAGCGGCAAGGAGTTTGGCACACGTGGCCGCGAAGCCAAGGCCAAGGGCTTGAAAATCCACGAGCAGGAATACCGTCAGGCCTGGGAGACGCGCTTGACGGAATACTGGCGCCAGACCGGCGCCGACGACGGTTACGGCCATCCCTATCAACTGGAAGAACGGATGGCCAACGCCAGCCGCGCCGGCGTGTTCGTCATCCCGGCCACGCGCGACACTTACACCAACGCCTGGCGGCAGGAAAACGCCCGTTACTGCACGCCGGACAACGTGTTTGAGCGGGGCCGCAGCAATGTGGGCATGGCAGTGGAAGTGTGCGCGCCGGCTGTGCAAAGCCAGTTAAAGCACGCGTATGTCAGCGGCCAGGATTTTGAGATCGCCGCAGTAAAACGCCAGCAAGCGCTGGCCGATGCGAACGAACTGGCCAGCCGCCTGCGCGATGGCTACGCGCGCCTGTCGCGACTGGAGCGCGATATGCGCGCCGCCCAGGAAGCGAAAGACCGTCCCACCAATGAGGAAACGGCCCGGCAGGAGCGTCGCCGCGAACAAGAACGCCGCGAGCTGATCGACTATCTGCAACGGCTGGAGCGCCAGCTGGATGAGGCCCGCCGCTGGGCGGACCGTCATGACCAGCAAATGCAGCGCCTGCGCCGCGAGATTTATTAGAAGCCGACCGTCGCCGACACCGACACGGTGCGCGGCGCGCCCAGGATCAGGTAGTTCGAGTTAGGATAGCCGCCAGCGGAAGCCCAGTAGCTCTTGTCGGTGACGTTGTCCACGCGCGCGCGGAAGGTCACGTCGCGCTCCATGATGCGGGTGGCGTAGCTGGCGCCCAGATCCAGGCGCGTCCATGACGACAGTTTCTGTGTGTTGGCCGCGTCAGCATACTGCGACGAGGTGTAGACTGTGCGCGCATTCAGGCTCAGGCCGCGCACACCCGGAACATCCCAGTCGGCGCCGAGGTTGACTTGCGTGTCAGGCACGCCAATCACGTCCTTGCCCTGATTGAGCGCGTCCTTGGTCACGCGCTGGGAAGCATCCAGCAGCGTCAGGCCGCCCAGCAGGCGCAGCCCGCGCAGCGGCATGCCGTACACAGTCATCTCCAGGCCCTGGTTGCGCTGCTCGCCGTACACGCCGAAGTAGCTGTTCTGCACATAGGCCGATGGCTGCTTGGTGCTGAATACGGCGGCCGTGGCGCCCAGCGTGCCCACTTCATACTTCACGCCGATTTCCTTTTGACGGGACACGTACGGCGGGAAGATCACGCCGTTGTTGAGAATGCCGTTGCCGGATGCGGTCGGGCCTTGCTGCAGGCCTTCGATATAGTTGGCGTACAGTGCCACGGCCTTCACCGGGCGGTAGACGATGCCGGCCATCGGCGTGACCTTGGTTTCCGCGTAGTGGGCGTTGGAGACGCCGCTATTGTAGTCGTAGCCTTCGGCCTTGATCGACTGATGGCGCGCGCCGACAGTCAGCAGCACTTTATCGTCGAGCATCGACAGCGTGTCCGCCAGCGCGTAGCTGGTGAAGATGGTCTTGGCAGTGACGCCCGGCGCGTTCAATACGCCGCCGGTGAAGAAGTTGGCCGGTGGGGCGGTGACGTTCACCGGCGCGTAGATATTGGTGGCGATGCCGCCGAAAGTGCTGAAGGCATAAGCGTTCTTCGATTCCATCCAATAGCTGGAGGCGCTGGCGCTGATGCTGTGGCCAACACTGCCGGTGCGCAGCCTGGTGCGCAGGCCGACTTCGCCGGTGCGCACATTGTCGTGGCGGACGTTGTCGAAACGGTAGGCATTGGCGGTGCCGTCTGCGGCGGTGACGGTCGGCTCGGACAGTACGTTGTTCTCGTCGCCGCTGCGCGCGCCGAAGGCGGCCCACGCCACGGTGTCCTTGTTGATGTCCCATTCGCCGCGCAGGGTGCCGAAGGTGTCGCGCTCGTTGGAGTGGGTCCAGTCCTGCGCCCAGTTGCTGCTGCTGTCCGGTACGGCCGGCAGTGCGATCACGCCGCTCGGCGTGACGGCCGGACGTGGCGAGGCCAGTTTGTGGTCCTGGTAGCCCAGGTCCGCGGACAGGCGGAAGCCACGGCCCTGGTAGTCCAGGCCGACCGAAGCGACGCTGAGTTCACGGTGTTCCTTGTCGACGCTGGTGTCGCCGTCGCGGCGCGCGACGTTGACGCGGATGCCGGCGCGGTTCTCTTCGCCAAAGCGGCGGCCGATGTCGGCGGCGGCGTAACCCTGGCCGCCGCTTTCCACGCCGACCGTCACTTGCGTCAGCGGCGCATTGCCGGCGCGTTTAGGCAGCAGGTTGATCGAGCCGCCGATGCCGCCGCCGCCTGGCGCCGCGCCATTCAGGAAGGAGTTCGCGCCACGGAAGACTTCTACGCGTTCCAGCAACTCGGATGCCACGAACTGGCGCGGCAGCACGCCGTACAAACCGTTATAGGCCAGATCGTCCGAGCTGACCGCGAAACCACGAATCACATACAGCTCCTGGAAGTTGCCGAAGCCACGCGCCACGCGCACCGACGGATCGTTTTGCAGCACATCGGCCACACTGCGCGCCTGCTGCTCCTGGATCAGGTCCGAGGTGTAGTTCAGCGAGTTGAATGGCGTGTCCATGATGTCGACATTGCCCAGCAAACCCACGCGGCCGCCACGCGCTACCTGGCCGCCGGCGAAGTTGCGCGACAGGCCGTTGGCGGAAGCATCGGCGGAAGCGTTGATGACCACCGTCTGCACCTTGTCATCGGCGCCCGCCGTTGCGGCGGATTCGGTTTGGGCTTGGGCGCTGGCAGCAGCCAGCAACATGGCGGCGAGGGCTAGGGGAGAGCGTTTCAGGTTGTAGGTTTGCATGGTGATTTACTAACTATATGAGAATAGTTCTCATTATAATCCTGGCCCGGATTTTTTGCTTTAAATGAGAGTAATTTGCATTATCATTGTAGTTTGAGTACCGCAACCTGGATAATTAAATGACACCGACCAACGTCCGTCGCTGGGCATGGATACATAAATGGAGCAGCCTGGTCTGCACCGTGTTCATGCTGCTGCTTTGTATTACCGGCCTGCCGCTGATTTACCATCACGAGATTGATCACGCGCTGGGCAACGCCATCGAGGCGCCGGCGATGCCGGCCAGTACGCCGATGGCCAGCATGGACGAGGTGATCGCCGCCGGCAAAGCGCTGTACCCGAACAAGATCGCCATGTATCTGTCGCAGGAAGCCGACGAACCGGCGATCTGGTATCTGACGATGGGCGACCATCCGACCGACGAAAAATTCAAATCCATTGCTGTGGACGCGCGTAGCGCCAAGGTGCTGGGCGAGCCTGGCTTTGAAGGCACTTTTCTGGGGGTGATGTTCCACCTGCACGTCGACCTGTACGCCGGCTTGTGGGGCAAGCTGTTCCTCGGCTTTATGGGCCTGTTGCTGGTGATCGCGATCATCTCCGGCGTGGTGCTGTACGCGCCGTTCATGCGCAAGCTGGAATTCGGCGAAGTGCGCCGCGAACGCGGCCCGCGCGTCAAGTGGCTGGACCTGCACAATATGCTGGGCATCGTCACACTGACCTGGGCGTTCGTGGTCGGCGCCACCGGCATGATCAACACTTGGGCCGACCTGATGCTGAAATACTGGCAGTACACCGAGATGGCGGAAATGGTCGCGCCATACAAAGGCCTGCCGCCGCCTGCTCAGCTTGGTTCGATGCAGAAGTCGCTGGATAACGCGGTGGCTGCGGAGCCAGGCATGAAGATCGGCTTTGTCGCCTTCCCAGGCACGCCGTTCACCAGCCCGCACCACTACGGCATTTTCATGCGCGGCAACGAGGCCTTCAGCTCGCGCCTGTACAAGCCGGTGCTGGTTGATGCGCAAACCACCGAGATCACCGACCGCCGCAACCTGCCATGGTATCTGACCGGCCTGCTGATTTCGCAGCCGCTGCACTTCGGCGACTACGGTGGCGCGTGGATGCAGTTCCTGTGGGCGGCGCTGGACGTGATCACCATCTTCGTGCTGGGCAGCGGGCTGTATTTGTGGCTGAAGCGCGGCACACCCGCACCGGCGCGCAACGTGGTGAAAGAAGAAGACGCGCTGGTGCAAGTGGCGCCGGCACTGGCAACGGAAGGGGAGGCACGATGAGCAGCCCATTCATGCGCATGTGGGGCGCGCCCATCCTGCTGGCCATCCTGACCACGGTTGGCCTGATTTCCGCGCTGTTGGGCGATGGTGTATGGGACTATGTCTCGGCTGTCGCGCTGGGTCTGCCGGTACTGTTATGCATCTGGTTCGGCTTGCGACGGAAGAAACAAACAGTTTCTTGATGCAACGCACAAAAACTGATTGCTTTATTTGCGCTGATTGTTATCATTTCCGTGCTGTCCTATAGAGGAGATCGCATGGAAAGACTGCACCCGCACTACGATAGATTGATCGCTGCAGCGCGTCATGCCGGCCCGGCAACCGTCGCTGTAGCCCACCCATGTGACCGCAATGCGCTGGAAGGCGCGCTGGACGCGGCGCGCATGGGTTTGATTAACCCGATACTGGTCGGCCCCGTGGACCGCATCCGCGAAGTGGCCGACGCGGCCCACCTGGATATCTCGGCGCTGCCGATTGTCGATACCGAACACAGCCACGCCTCTGCGGCCCGGGCCGTGCAGCTGGTGCATGAAGGCCAGGCCACCGCGCTGATGAAGGGCAGTCTGCATACCGATGAATTGATGGGCGCCGTGGTCGCCACGGCCACCGGCCTGCGCACCGCGCGCCGCCTGAGCCACTGCTTCGTCATGGACGTGCCGGAGCGCGCCGAGCCGCTGATCATCACCGACGCAGCCGTCAACATCGTTCCTACGCTGGCCGACAAGGTCGACATCGTGCAGAACGCCATCGACCTGGCGCATGTGCTGCGCTTCAATCCGGTCAAGGTGGCGATACTGGCCGCCGTGGAAACCGTTAGCGCCAAGATGCCGTCCACGATCGACGCCGCCGCGCTGTGCAAAATGGCCGACCGTGGCCAGATCACCGGTGCGCTGCTGGATGGCCCACTGGCGATGGACAACGCCATCGACCCGCAGGCGGCCGCCATCAAGCACCTGGTATCGCCGGTGGCCGGCCAGGCCAACGTGCTGCTGGCCCCCGATCTGGAGGCGGGGAATATGCTGGCCAAGAGCCTGACCTTTATGGCTGGCGCCAGCGCCGCCGGCATCGTGCTGGGCGCGCGCGTACCGGTAATCCTCACCAGCCGTGCGGATACTGTACAGGCACGCCTGGCCTCGTGTGCGGTGGCCGTACTGGTGGCGCACAGCAAGCTGTCTGGCTCGCGTATTCTCGGGAGCTGACACCATGCAGGCCAACGATAGCGTCATCGTCATCAATGCTGGTTCCTCCAGCATCAAGTTCTCTATGTATAGCGGCCCCGCGCTGGACCTCACCATGCGCGGCAAGATAGAAAACCTGTACAGCGGCGTGGCGCATTTCATTGCGCAGGACGCCGGCGACCGTGTGGCAGGGGAGCGCTATTGGCGCGACGGCCCGCTGGATCACGAAGGCGGCATGCGCTTCCTGATCGACTTCGCGCAAACGCATCTGGACGGCCACCGCGTGATTGCAGTCGGCCACCGCATTGTGCACGGCGGCGTCGCCCACAGCGGCCCGCAGCGGCTGGATGCGGCGCTGGTGGACGAGCTGGAAAAGCTGGTGCCGCTGGCGCCATTGCACCTGCCGCACAACCTGGCGCCAGTGCGCTCGCTGATGGCGATGGCGCCGCATGTGCCGCAGATCGGCTGCTTCGACACCGCTTTCCACGTCGGCCAGCCAGCCGAGGCGCAGGAGTTCGCGCTGCCCGCCGAGATTACCGCATTGGGCGTGCGCCGCTACGGTTTTCATGGCCTGTCTTACGAGTACATCGCCAGCGTGCTGCCGCAGGCGGAACCAGGCCTGGGTCACGCACGCGTGGTGGCGGCCCACCTGGGCAACGGCGCCAGCATGTGCGCCATGGACGGTGGTCGCAGCGTCGCCAGCACCATGGGCTTTACCGCCGTTGACGGCCTGCCGATGGGCACCCGCTGCGGCGCGCTCGATCCGGGCGTGGTGCTGTATCTGATGCAGGAACTGGGCATGGACGTGGCGGCCGTGCAAAAGCTGATGTACCAGCAATCCGGCCTGCTGGGCGTATCCGGCATTTCCTCGGACATGCGCACGCTGGAGCAGAGCGACGATCCGCGCGCCAAGGCGGCGATCGCGCTGATGGTGTACCGCATCGGCCGTGAACTGGGCTCGCTTGCTGCCGCGCTGGGCGGACTGGACGCGCTGGTGTTCTCCGGCGGCATCGGTGAGAACAGCGTCGCCTTGCGCGCCGCCGTCTGCCGCGACGCCGCCTGGCTAGGCGTGCAACTGGACGAAGCCGCCAATGCGGCCAAGCCACGCGGCATCGCCCGTATCAGCAAGGCTGGCAGCAAGGTCGGTGTGTGGGTGGTGCCCGCCAACGAAGAACTGATGATCGCGCGCCATGCGCTGGACGTCGTGGAGGTCGCATGAGTACTGACATCATCTATCCCATCCTGACCGGCAAGCGCGCGCTGGTGGTCGGTGTGGCCAATGAGCATTCCATCGCCTGGGGCTGCGCGCTGGCCTTCCGCAAGCTGGGTGCGGACGTGGTGCTGACCTATCTGAACGACAAGGCACTGCCGCATGTCGCGCCGCTGGCCGAGCAAATCGGCGCGCAGCTGCTGCCGCTGGACGTCACCCAATCCGGCCAGCTGGAGGCAGTGTTCGCTACGCTGGCTGAACAAGGCAAGCTGGATATTCTGGTGCATTCGATCGCCTTCGCGCCCAAGGCCGACCTGCAAGGCGGTCTGCTGGAATGCTCGGCCGAAGGATTTTTGCAGGCGATGGACGTGTCCTGCCATTCCTTTGTGCGCATGGCGCGGCTGGCGGCGCCGTTGATGAAGGAGGGCGGCAGCATGTTCGCCATGAGCTATCACGGCGCAGACAAGGTGGTCCCGAACTACAACGTGATGGGGCCGGTGAAGGCAGCGCTGGAAGCGTCCTGCCGCTACCTGGCTTACGAGCTGGGACCGCGCGAGATTCGCGTGCACGCTATTTCACCCGGCCCGTTGCAAACCCGCGCAGCATCCGGCCTGAAAGATTTCGACCACCTGCTGGCCGAGGCGGTGACGCGCGCGCCGCTGGGCGAACTGGTTGACATCATAGATGTCGGCAACACCTGTGCCTATCTGGCCTCGCCGTACGCCAGGCGGCTGACCGGCAGCACCGTGTATGTGGATGGCGGCCTGAATATCATCGCTTGAAAGGAGCGGCATATGCAAGTTATTTTGTCCGGACTGCACGGCGACGCCTGTGAAGTCAGCATCGCCGAGGACCTGGCGGTGTATTTTCACGTCAGGAATGTCAGCATGATCAGGCAGGGCATGGACGATAATCCATGGGCGCTGATCGAAGTGGCGGATTCCTATGAGCGGGTGTGGAATGTGTGCAATCAGCTACGCGGGGTTTTCCATCGCGGTAAAAAGCTGCACCTGTACATACCGCTGCACCAGGAAGACGTGTTCCACGAATTTCACGAACTGGAAGCGCATCACCGCATCAACTTCCGCTAGCTGCGATGGGCGAGGAAGCCGTGGATCTGCGACACCACGGCCGCGCCTTCGCCGACCGCCGCCGCCACGCGCTTGGTTGAGCGGGCGCGCACGTCGCCGATGGCGAATACACCCGGAACGCTGGTTTCCAGGTGGGCGCGTTCGTGGGAATGCTCTCCCGGCACGTCGGAACCGGTGAGAATAAAGCCCTTGTCGTCCACCTGTACACCGCAGTCGCCCAGCCAGCCGGTGTTCGGGTCCGCGCCGATGAACAGGAATACGCGGCAAATGTCATGGTCTTTTTCAAGCCGGCTGCGGTTGTCGCGCACGCGTACCCGGCGCAAGCCATCTTCCTCGTTGCCTTCCAGCGCCACGATTTCCGACTCCACATGCAGTTCGATATTGGGCGTGGCGGCGATGCGTTCGATCAGGTAGCTGGACATGGTCGAGGCCAGGCTGTTCTTGCGGACCAGGATGTGCACCTTGGCCGCATGGCTGGACAGGTACACCGCCGCCTGACCGGCCGAATTGCCGCCGCCGACCAGTATCACTTCTTCGCTGGAGCACATGCCGGCTTCCAGCGGCGAAGCCCAGTAGTACACGCCGCGCCCTTCGAACAGCTTCAGGTTGGCCAGCGAAGGCCGGCGGTAGCGTGCGCCGCAGGACAGCACCACGCTGCGGGCCTGCAGCAAGGTCAGGCTGCCGCACATCTCCACTTGCAGCGGATAGGTGTCGCACAGCAGGCGGCCCGCCGGCGCGGGAATCGCCAGCTTGACGCCGAATTTCTGCGACTGCACGAAGGCGCGGCCGGCCAGTGCGCCGCCCGATATGCCGGTGGGGAAGCCAAGGTAGTTCTCGATGCGCGCGCTGGCTGCGGCCTGGCCGCCATAAGCGCGGGTTTCCAGCGCCAGCACCGACAAGCCCTCCGAGGCCGCGTACACGGCAGCGGCCAGGCCGGCGGGACCGGCGCCCACGACGATCACGTCCCATACCACGTCCGGGCTCAGTGGAGGCAGCGTGCCGAGACAGCGGCCCAGGTCCACCGTGGTGGGATTTTTCTTGACGCCGCCGTCCGGGCAAACCGCCAGCGGCCAGTCCTGCGGCCCCGGCTGATAGTGTTCGACCAGCGCGCGCGCCTGTTCGTCGCACTGCGGATCGAGCACACGGTGCGGCAGGCCGTTACTGGACAGCCATCCCTGCAAGGCATGCAGCCGCGCATGGCCAGGCGGGGCAACCAGCACCACGCCGCCGTCCTTGTTATCCAGCTGCTCGACGCGGCGCAGGATGAAGGCGCGGACGATGCGCTCGCCCAGTTCCGCGTCGGAGATCAGCAGGGCGCGCAGTTCTTCGGTACTCAGCGCCAGCACTTCAACATCGCCCAGCGCATGCACATTGACCAGCGGCGGCGCACCTGCCAGCTGGCTGATTTCGCCAATAAACTCGCCCACATCATGTTCTGTGATGACGGAGCTGTTGCCCAGTCCATCATACCGGCTAACCCGGACGCGTCCTTTCAGCAGCACATATATGCCGAAACTGCTGCGGCCCGCTTCGACCAGCTGCTCACCTTCGCGGAAGCAGACCAGATTCCCGAAGCGGTGGATGCGCTTGATCTCCGCTGGTGTCAGCTTGGGCAGCGCCTGGGCGGTGCGGGTTTTGTAGGTGTCGTAGATGGCCATGACCGTAGTCTAGCGCGATTTTTTCCCCGCTCGCCAGATTCTAAAGTAAGACTTTCAGCCAGCGTTGTTTATATTCCAGCCAGCCGGAAAGGACCAGCGGTGCGGCGCTTTGCTTGCCGCCGGGCGGCGTGTGCCGCCAGTGATGCAGCATCCAGCCGCCACAGGTGGTGCCGCTGCTGTCGTCAGTGCAGCTGATTTGCCGTTGCGGGCGCAATGCGGCCAGCAATGGCGCGAACCACGGATTGCCGGTGAAGCTGCCTTCGACCACGACGTCCGTATCGACGCCCAGCGCGTCCAGGCAGTAGTCGCTCATCAGCACGCAGTACAGCGTGGCAAGCGCGTAACGCTGGCGGGCGTCACGCGGCAAGGGGCCGTGGACGCCACCTGTGCGCTGGGCAAACGGCCCGGTGGCGCCGGCAAAGCTGGGCAGGGCGAACGTGCCTTGCGCAATCAGCGCTTGCAGGTCTTCGACAGTGCAGGTTTCGGCATCCTTGCCAGCGAGCTCGCCGAACTCACGCCCGCCCATGAAGCGTATGCAGGCCACGGCCTGGCCAAGCGCATTGCTGTTGGCGAGCATGTCGGCGTCCTCACGCAGGCCGTCCAAAGGCATGCCCGGCGCGGCGGCGATTACCCAGGTGCCGGTCGATAGCACGGCTGGCGGCTGTTCCGCCGTCAGATGGCGCAGCAGCGAGGCGTTGCTATCGTGGATGCCGCACAGGATGCTGCAGTCGGCGGGCAGCCCGGTACGTTGCGCCAGTTCCGGCTTGATGACGCCCAGCGGCGCCCACGCAGGCCGCAATGGCGCAAACAGGCGGTTCCAGCCCATGCGCTCCAGCAGCGACGAGTACTGCTTGCTGGCGGGCAGCCACAGGTCGGTATGGCAACCCAGCGACGTCACTTCGCTGGCCGGCATGCCGCACAAGCGCCAGGCCCAGTACTGCGGATACATCAGGATGTAGCGCGCGCGGCGGAATTGCCTGGGAAAGGACTGCGCTTGCCATGCCAACTGGCAGCCCAGGTTCAAGCCGGCCGGCAGCATGGGCGAATAGGTGGCGGCATATGGCGGACGCTCGACCGCGTAATGCGCCTGCTGTGCTACGGGCATTTCGTGCTCGTAATCCAGCACCGGCAGCACCAGGCCTTCATCATCTACCAGCGCTGCGGTGGCGCCGTGCGTGACAGGAACGATGGCGCCAACCCGCGCCAGGCTGGCATAGGCCCGCATCCCGTCGAGCATCCACTCCCAGATGCGCTCCGTATCGTAATGTGGGTACAGTCCTTCGCGCAGCACGGCGTTGGCCATGCGCCGTTCGGCCAGCACCGCGCCCGATACATCCAGCAGCACCAGCTTGACGTTGGTTTTGCCGATGTCGAGGACGATGGTGGCGTCTTCCGGCAGCGTCATTTCTTGCGCCCGCTGAGCAAGCGTGGCAGGGCGATGGTTGCCAGCAGCAGCATGCCGATCACAATGGTCATGTAGATGCCGGGAATGTTCGCCATTTGCAGGCCGTAGGTGACTGTGCCCAGCGTGAGCACCGCCAGCAGCACGCCGCCGATGGTGCCTGCACCGCCAGCGATGCTGACGCCACCGAGGATGACCATGGTGATCACTTCCAGCTCCCAACCCATGGCGATATTCGGTCGTGTGCTGCCAATACGTCCGGTGAGCAGATAACCCGCCAGGCCGGCCATGGCGCCGGTCAGCATGAACAGCGCCATGCGATAGCGGTCCACGGCGATGCCGGAGAAGCGCGCGGCGACAGGGTTATTGCCAATCGCGTAAATGCGGCGCCCCCAGCTGGTGGCGTGCAGCAGCACTGCGAACAGTGCGGCAAACACCAGCAGGATGACGAATTCACGCGGCACGGCGTCGAAGAAATAGCCCTGGCCCCAGTCGGCCATCGCTTGCGGATAGCCGGTGAAAGCCTGGTCGCCCAGCACCACGCTGGCCAGTCCACGGAACAGCGAGACGGTGCCGATGGTGACGACGATCGACGGCAGGCCGAAGTGCGTGACCATGATGCCGTTCAGGCAGCCGCACAGCATGCCGGTGCCGACGGCAATCGGCAGCAGCAGTTCCGGCGGCATGCCGTTGGCGTGCGCCAGGCCGATGGCGACCGAGGATAGCGCCAGGATGCCGGAAACGGAAATGTCGATCTCGCGGCAGATGATCAGCAATGCCATCGGCAGCGCGATCAGGGCTTTTTCGCTGAAGTTGAAGGTGCCGTCGGCCAGATTGTCGAGGTCCAGGAAGTGCGGCAGCAGCACGCCGTTGGTCAGGAAGGCGAGCAACAGCAACAGCGCCAGCAGGCTTTCGCGCCGCGCCAGCAAGGCGCGCAGCCCAAAGCCGGGACGGTCGGCGATCACGTAACGGGAAGATGAGGTCATGGTGTTGGTGGTGGTGGTCATGCCGCAGCCTCCGCCGGCTTGGCCACGTGCAGCGGCAGGATCTGCCGGCCGCCTTGTTTGCCGTTGCGGGCGTTAATCAATACCGCAGCCAGAATGACGATGCCGGTCAGCGCGCTTTGCCAGAATGGCGACACCTTCACCACTGGCAGCGCGTTGCCGATCACCGCCAGGAACAAGCCGCCCAGTACCGCGCCGGCGACACTGCCGCAACCGCCGGCGATGCTGACGCCACCGATCACGCACGCCGCGATGACGGTGAATTCAAAACCGTAGGCGATTTCGGTGTAGGCCACGGCGTAGCGCGCAACCCACAGATAGCCGCACAAGCCTGCCATGCCGCCGGACAGACCGTAGGTCCACATCAGCCGGCGCGCGATGGGAATGCCGACATAGCGTGCCGACGAAGGCGCGTTGCCGATGGCGTACAGGTCGCGGCCGAAGCGGCTGTGCCGCGCCACGTACCATGCCGCCAGCACGGTCAGCGCAGCGATCCAGACCAGGTGTGTGACGCCCAGCAACTGCGCCAATGGGAAGGCGATGAACTCGGGTGGCATCTGGTGCGACGACACCCACGCGCCGCCGGACAGCACGAACACCATGCCGCGATACACGCTCATGGTGCCGAGGGTGACCACGATGGGCGGCAGATCGAGGTAGCCGATCAGGTAGCCATTGATCAGGCCCAGCGCCAGCCCGATGACCACCGCCGCCAGCACCACGGCAAGCAGCGGCAGGGTGGGGAAGCGCGCCGCCAGCAGCGCCGACATCATGCCCGCCAGCGCCAGGGTGGAGGCCATCGACAGGTCGATGCCACGGGTGACGATGACCAGCATCTGCGCCAGCGCCAGCATGACCAGCAGGGTGCTGTCGGTTAGCAGATTGGCCAGGCTGCCCGGCGTGACGAATACCGGCGCACGTGCGCCGACCAGCGCGATCAGCGCAATAATGCACAGCGCCAGCTGGGTTTCCCGCATTTTCAGCATCATGCGCATTCCTCCAGCGGCTGCGCGCAGCCTGAGGCGGCGGCCACGATCAATTCCGGCGTGGCCTCGGCACGCGCGTAGACGTTTTCAATCCGGCCCTGATGCATCACCACGATGCGGTCGGCCAGGCCCATCACCTCCGGCAGCTCGGACGACACCAGGATCACCGACAAGCCCTTGGCCACCAGTTCGCTGATGAAGCGGTGCACGGCCGCCTTGGAACCGATGTCGATGCCCTTGGTCGGTTCATCGAGAATAATCACTTTCGGATCGGTCGCCAGCCATTTGCCCAGCACCACCTTCTGCTGGTTGCCGCCGGAGAGTTCGGAGACGTTCTGTGTCAGATGCGCCGCCTTCAGTTCCAGCTGTTCCGCATAGTGGCGCGCCACGGCGGTTTCCTGCGCACGCCGGCCGCGCAGGAAGAAACCCACGCGCGACAAGATCGGCAGCGTAATATTGTGCAGGATCGGCAGCGTCAGGTGCGCACCCTGGTGTTGCCGGTCTTCGGGCACATAGGCGATGCCATGCGCGACGGCGTCCGCCGGGGAAGCGATGTACACCTGCTTGCCGTGCAAGGACACCGTGCCGCGCACGCCCGAGGTCAGGCCAAACAGCGCCTGCATCACCTCCGAACGGCCGGCGCCGACCAGGCCATAAAAGCCGAGGATTTCGCCCTGGCGCAGCGAGAAGCTGACATCGTCAAATTCGGTCGGATGGCAGAAATTGCGCACTTCCAGCACCACCTCGCCCGGCGTGACGGCCGCCTTGGGGTAGGCATCCTTGACCGAACGGCCGACCATCAGCGACACCAGTTCCGGCTCGCTGATATCGGCCAGCGCGCCTTCGGCGATGAACTGGCCGTCGCGCAGCACCGTGTAGCGGTCCGCCACCGCGAAAATTTCATCGAATTTGTGCGAGATGAAGATCACCGCCGTCCCCGCCGCGCGCAGCTGGCGGATGATGCGGTACAACTCCTGGATTTCGCGCTGCGACAGCGAGGCGGTAGGCTCGTCGAGAATGACCACCCGCGCGTCCTGCGACAGCGCGCGGGCGATTTCGACGAAGTGGCGCTGCGCCACGCTCAGGTCCTTGACGCGCGCACGCACCGGCAACGTGACTTCCAGCCGCTCGAACAGCTTTTGCGCTTCGCTTTCGATGCGCTTCCAGTCGATGCAGCCACGCATGCAGGGCTGGCGGCCGACGTAGATATTCTCGGCCACCGTCAGTTCGTCAAACATCACGGTTTCCTGGTGCACCGCGGTGATCCCCGCCTGCATTGCATCCTGCGCGCTGCTGAACGACACCGCCTGGCCGGCCAGGGCGATGCTGCCTTCATCGGGTTGATAAATGCCGGTCAGGGTTTTTACCAAGGTCGATTTGCCGGCGCCGTTCTCGCCAATCAAGGCCATCACCTCGCCGGCGCGCACCGTCAGCGACACCTGATTCAGCGCGACGATGCCCGCAAAACGCTTGCAGATTCCGGTCAGTTGCAGGACCGGGCTTGTATTCGTAGTCATGGAATGCCTGGTCAGAAGATCTTGGAGAATTTATCGACGTTCCCCTTGTTATAGGTGAACGGCGGCGCCATCGAACCTTCGCCATTGGCGTCGATTGCGATGCTGCCCATGCGGCCTGCGTTGATGCTGCCGCCCGGCCGGGCAGTCGGCTGGTTCTTCACAAAGTCATAGGCCGCATAGGTGGCCGCGTACCCCAGGTCGATCGGGTTCCAGATCGCGAACTCGCGCACCGCGCCGCTCTTGACGTGGCCCGCCATCTCCGACGGCAGACCCAGGCCGGTGACAAACACCTTGCCGACCAGGTGTTCATCGACCACCGCCTTGCTGGCGGCGTTGATGCCGACCGTGGTCGGCGCGATGATCGCCTTCAGTTTGGGGTAGCTGCGCAGCAGGCCAATGGCTTCGCGGTAGCTCTTGTCCGACTGGTCGTCGCCGTAGGCCACGGACACCAGCTTCATCTTGCTGAACTCGGGTTTCTCCAGCACCGTCTTCATCACGCCGATCCAGATATTCTGGTTGGTGGCTTGCGCCGACGCGGACAGGATGGCGATTTCGCCTTCGCCGTTGATGGCGTCGGAAGCCATTTGTATCTGCTTCAAGCCGATCAGCTCCGCGTTGGAAGGATTCAGCTGCATCAGGCGGCCGTCCTTGGCCAGGCCGCTGTCGAAGGAGATCACCTTGATGCCGCGCGCCATGGCCTTTTTGGTGATCGGCACCAGCGCGTTGGGATCATTGGCCGAGATGACGATGGCGTTGACCTTCTGGCTGATCAGCGAGTTGATGATCTCGATCTGGCCTTCGGCGCTGGGGGTGGTCGGACCGGTGTAGATAATCTCCACATTTTTCAGCTCGGTGGCGGCGTCCTTGGCGCCGCTGTGGGCCGCGTCGAAGAAGCCATTGCCGAGATTTTTCACCACCATGGCAATGCGGATCTGGTCAGGCGCTTTTTCCTTGCAGCCGGTGACGGCCGCCAGCAAGCCAGCGGCAACGGCCGCCAATACGATCTTCCTGAGCTTCAATGGGCCGCCTCCGTGTGATACATGCCGGCCACCGCCTCATAGCCATATGGCGCATTGAATACCGATGGCGTGAGCTGCTGCGGTATCGCTTCCGGCTCCACGGTGACCACGCGCACGCCGGATTGCTCCAGCAGCTGCACGGCGGAATCCGAAGCGTCGGTGTCGGTGATGACGGTCGATACGCGGTTCAGGCCACACAGGATCAGGCCAGCTTTCTTGGCGAACTTGGAGCTGTCGGCCAGCACGATCAGTTCTTCGGCTTGCGAGATCAGGCGTTTTTCGGCCTGGATCAGCAGCGGATCGGCCTCCATCAGGCCAAGCAGCGACAGGCCGTAGACGCTCATGAACATCTTGGCGGCGTAGTGGTGCTGGGTGATGTCGTTGTCGAAGGGGCTGAGGATGACGTTCTGTTCGCGGTACACCTTGCCGCCGGGGACGATGATCTCGTTCTCGCTGGAAACCAGCAAGCGCTCGGCCATCAGGAAGGAATTGGTGAGGATTTTGAGGTGATGGTCGACCAGGAATTCCGCCATCATGAAGGTGGTGGTGCCACCGTTGATGATGATGGTTTCGCCGTCGTTGCAGATACTGGCCGCATACCGGGCGATGGCGCGTTTGTGCTCGCCACGGCACTGGATATTGTTCTGGAAGGTCTCGCTGCTGAGCGTGAAGCCGCGCTTTTTCTGTTCCAGGTTGGCGGCGCCGCCGCGCGTCCTGGTGAGCAGATTGCGGGCCGCGAGCCAGCTGATGTCGCGCCGCACGGTGGCGGGCGAGGCGTTCAGCCATTCGACCAGTTGCGGCACACTGGCCGTATTATGTTCGGCAAGCAGTTTCAACAAACGCTTGCGACGCTTGTGATTTACCATTTCAGTCTCCTTTTATATCGGTCTACTACCGTCATTTCTGCGGCGTGCCTGTTTATTAACGATAAAGGCTAAACACTTCCAAATCGCTCGTCAATCACTGTGCGATCAAATATTTGATTGTTTTGATATGCGTTACCATTTTTGATCACAATTCAATCATCGCTGTGATTATTTGGTTGTTGGTCATTTTCTTGATTGCTTGCGCATTGACACCCATCTGCCGCTGCTTTCTACTGATCGAAGTAAAAACACAACACGGAGACACGCAATGAAAGAACCCCCGATCACTTCTTTATGGGACGATGCCGCAGCCGCCAGCATGAGTGAACCCGAGCTGCTGCTGTACCGTTCCAATCTGCTTGGATCGGATCTGCGCATCACCAACTTCGGCGGCGGCAACACCTCGGCAAAAGTGATGATGGCCGACCCGCTCAGCGGCGAGCAGGTGGAGGTGCTGTGGGTGAAGGGCTCGGGCGGTGATCTGGGCAGCATCAGGCTCGATGGTTTTTCGACGCTGTACATGGACAAGCTGCGGGCGCTGAAACACCGCTATCGCGGCCTGGCGCACGAAGACGAGATGGTGGCCTATCTGCCACACTGCACCTTCAACCTGAACCCGCGCGCGGCCAGCATCGACACGCCGCTGCACGCCTATATCGACCGCAAGCACGTCGACCACATGCACCCGGATTCGGTGATCGCGATTGCCGCCTGCGCCAGCAGCCAGACGTTGACGCAGCAGATTTTCCAGGGTGGGCTGGGCTGGCTGCCGTGGCAGCGGCCCGGCTATGACCTCGGTCTGAAGCTGGAGGCGCTCTCGCAATCGCAGCCGCAGCTGAAGGGCATCATCCTCGAAGGACACGGCCTGTTCACCTGGGGGGATAGCGCCAAGTCCTGCTATGAGACCACGCTGGCCATCATCAAGCGCGCCGAGGAATGGCTGAGCGCGAACCTCAGGCAACCGGTGTTCGGCGGCCAGGCCAGCACGCCGCTTCCGTCCGCCGAACGCGCCGCGCTGGCGGCCAGGCTGATGCCGCTGCTGCGCGGGAAAATCAGCCGCGACGAATACAAGCTGGGGCACTTCGACGACAGCGACGCGGTGCTGGAATTCGTGTGCAGCCGCGATCTGGCGCCATTGGCGGCGCTGGGCACGTCCTGCCCGGATCACTTCCTGCGCACCAAAATCCGTCCGTTTGTCATCAACTACCAGCAGGATTTCGATCAACTGGTGGCAGGACTGGACGATGCGCTGGCGCAGTACCGTGCCGATTACGTGGCCTATCACACCCGCTGCAAGCGCGATAACAGCCCGGCGGTGCGCGACGCCAATCCGATTATTTACCTCATCCCCGGCGTCGGCATGCTGTCCTTCGCCAAGGACAAGGCCACCGCCCGCATCGCCGGCGAGTTCTACATCAACGCCATCAACGTGATGCGTGGTGCGAACGGCGTGGACACCTATGTCGGCCTGCCGGAACAGGAAGCCTTCGACATCGAATACTGGCTGCTGGAAGAAGCTAAGCTGCAACGCATGCCGAAACCGAAGTCGCTGGCCGGCCGTATCGCGCTGGTGACCGGCGGCGCCGGCGGCATCGGCCAGGCGGTAGCGAAACAGCTGCTGCAAGAGGGCGCCTGTGTGATGCTGACCGATATCGACGCGGAAGCGCTGGCGCAGGCGCACAAGGATCTGGTCAAGACGGCCGGCAAGGATAACGTCGGCAGCGTGGTCGCCAACATCACCAGCGAGGCAGCGGTGGAAGACGTGCTGAAGGCGGCGGCGTTGCGCTTTGGCGGACTGGATATGCTGATTTCCAACGCCGGCATCGCCTCGTCGGCGCTGCTGGAAGACACCACGCTGGAAGTCTGGCAGCGCAATCAGGACATTCTGGTGCAGGGCTATTTCCTGGCCAGCCGCGCGGCCTTCCGCATCATGAAGCAGCAGAAGCTGGGCGGCGCGATGGTGTTCGTGGCCAGCAAAAACGGCCTGGTGGCGTCGGCCGGTGCGTCTGCTTACTGCACCGCCAAGGCGGCGGAAATCCACCTGGCGCGCTGCATTGCGCTGGAGGGAGCGCCGCATGGCATCCGCGTCAACGTGGTCAATCCGGACGCAGTGATACGCGGCTCGCGCATCTGGGACGGCAAGTGGAAGCAGGAACGCGCACAGTCGAATAAAATCGAAGCCGACGATGTGGAGGAATTCTACCGCCAGCGCAGCATGCTGAAGTTGAGCGTGCTGCCGGAAGATATCGCCGAGGCGGTGTACTTCCTGGCCAGCGACAAGGCGGCCAAGAGCACTGGTAATATCCTCAACGTCGACGCCGGCAATGCCGGGGCATTTACACGATAAAAACAAGGGGACAATGTGAGTACGATCATCGACAGCGGCCGCGTGGCCGAGCATAACGCACAGCTGCGCGCCGGTCTGAATGCGGATTACGAGGCGCTGGGCGGCATGCTGGCCCGGCGCGGCCTGGACATCGAGCGCCTGACCGCGCTGGCGCAAACCTTTGCCGTGGCTTTGCCCAGCTGGGGCGTGGGCACCGGCGGCACGCGCTTTGCGCGCTTTCCCGGCAAGGGCGAACCGCGCAATGTGTTTGAAAAGCTGGACGACTGCGCCGTCATCCACCAGCTGACGCGCGCCACGCCGGGCGTATCGCTGCACTTCCCGTGGGATAAAACCACCGATCCGGCAGCGCTGCGGCAGCAGGCGGAAAGCCATGGCCTGTATTTTGATGCGGTCAATTCCAACACCTTCCAGGATCAGGCGGGCCAGCAGCACAGCTATAAATACGGCAGCCTGACTGCCAACGACGCCGCCACGCGCGCGCAGGCGGTGGCGCACAATATCGAATCTATCGAGCTGGGCAAGGCGTTGGGCTCGAAGGCGCTGACCGTGTGGGTGGGCGACGGCGCTAATTTCCCCGGCCAGCATAATCTGCGCGGTGCCCTGGAGCGCTATCTGGGCAGCATGCGCGACATTTATGCGGCGCTGCCGGCCGACTGGCTGCTGTTCATCGAGCACAAGCTGTTTGAGCCGGCGTTCTACGCCACCACCATCGCCGACTGGGGCACCAGTTTCGCTTGTGCGCAGACGCTGGGCGACAAGGCGCGCTGCCTGGTCGACCTGGGCCACCACGCGCCCAACACCAATATCGAAATGATCGTCGCGCGGCTGGCGCAATTCGGCAAGCTGGGCGGCTTCCATTTCAACGACAGCAAATACGGCGATGACGATCTGGATTCCGGTTCGATCAATCCCTTCCAGCTATTCCTGGTGTTTAACGAGCTGGCCGATGCGGCGCAGCGCGATGGCGACACCTTCAAGCCAGCCTACATGCTGGATCAGTCGCATAATGTCACCGATCCGATCGAAAGCCTGATGAATAGCGCGGTGGAGGTGCAGCGCGCCTTTGTACAGTCGCAGCTAGTGGACCGGACGGCCTTGCGCCAGCATCAGGAAGCCAACGACGCGCTGCAATCGGCGCAGGCGCTGAAGCAGGCCTACCGCACCGATGTCAGCGCCATTCTGGCAATGGCGCGGTTGCGCGCCGGCGGCGCCATCGATCCGCTGGCTTGCTATCGCGACGCCGGGTATCGCGCCAGGGTGGCGGACCTGCGTCCGGCGGTGGCGGGCGCCAGCGGTAGCGGCATCGTATGAGCGCCAACATCCGCGCTTTCCGCATGCAGCTCAAGCCGGGGTCGGTGGCGGAATACAAGCGGCGCCACGATGATTTGTGGCCGCAGCTTGGCCGCGCGCTGCGCGACGCTGGCATCTACGACTATTCGATCTTCCTGGACGAGGAAACGCTGCACCTGTTCGCTGTGCTGAAGCTGTGGCCCGACCACGCGATCGATGATTTGCCGCTCAAACCCATCATGCAGCGCTGGTGGGACAACATGGCGGAGCTGATGGTGGTGGAGCCGGGAAACCGGCCTCGCGAGTGGCCGCTACAGCAGGTGTTTCACTTCGCCTGAGTGAGCAAGCCCCGATCGCGCAGCCATTCTTCCGCGCGGCGCGGCCATTGCGACGAGGTGCCCAGGCCTTCGCGCATGCCCATGCCATGGCCGCCATGCTCGAACAGATACATCTCGGCCGGCACCTTGGCCTTGGTCAGCGCCTGGTAAAACAGGATGCTGTTCTCAACCGGCACCGAGGTGTCGGCCTGGGTGTGGATCAGCAGCGTGGGCGGGGTGGCGGCGGTGACCTGTTTTTCCAGCGACATCAGCGCCAGACTCTCGGCCGACGGCTTGGCGCCCAGCAGCGCGGTGCGCGAACCGGCGTGGGCGGCCGGGTCCTGCATGGTGATCACCGGGTACATCAGCATCAGGAAGTCCGGCCGGGCGCTGACGTTGTCCAGCGCAGCGCCGGTGCGGCCCAGCGGGCTGTCGAACAGCGTGCCGGCGCTGGCCGCCAGGTGGCCGCCGGCCGAGCTGCCCATGACGCCAATGCGGTCCGGGCGTATACCGAATTCCGCCGCCCGCGCGCGCAAGGTGCGCACTGCGCGCAGCACGTCCTGCAATGGCGCTGGATGTCCGTACTCCTGCATGCGATACTTGAGCACAAAGGCGGTCACGCCCAAGGTGCCCAGCCAGTTTGCGTACTGGTCGCCTTCGCGCGCGGTGGCCATGCGCACATAGCCGCCGCCGGGGCAGATGATCACCGCCGTGCCGTTGGGATGATCGACCGCCGGCGCCACCATGGTCAGCGTGGCTTCGCTGACGTTGGAGGTGTAGCCGCCACCGATTTTTTCAGCGCCGATGTCGCGTTTGCCCGGCACGCCTTCCGGCCACAAAGAAATGACGTTGCCTGCTGCTGCCATTGCTGAACCGGCCGCGCCAAACATTAAAACAAGAAGTAGTTTTTTCATGAAGGAGACAGAGTGAACAAGTTGTTGAGTGCTGCAATATTAACCGTCTGCGCGCAATCCGCAGCGGCGGTAGACCTGTTTAACGGCCGCGATTTCAGCGGCTGGGAATTGCAAACCACGCCGTCCGCCAGCATCGTCGACGCCTTCCGCGTGCTGCCGGACGGCGTGATCGCCTCGACCGGCGCGCCGTCGGGCTTTCTGGCCACCACGCAGCAGTACCGCAACTATACCTTGCACGTGGAATGGCGCTGGACCGGTAAGCCAGGTAATGGCGGTGTGCTGTTGCATATCAGTCCCGGCGAATTTGACCGCGTATGGCCGGTCAGCCTGCAAGTGCAGACCAAGAACGGCAGCGCCGGCGACCTGTTGCCGATGGCGGCCGGCAGCTTTGCCGAGCCGCTGACCAGCGCGCCGGGGGCTGCCACGCGCATCAAGGCGCATACCGCGCCGGACAGCGAGAAAGCGGTAGGGGAGTGGAATAGCTGCGACATCGTCAGCCGCGATGGCACAGTGGAAGTGACGGTGAATGGGGTACTGCAAAATCGGGTGACGCATGTTGCTCCCGCATCGGGACGGATCGGCTTCCAGCTGGAAGGCACGCCTTATGAACTGCGCCGCGTGGCGCTGACGCCACTGGACTGAGGAGAAAACCCTGCCGGCTCAGGAGACGATGGAAGAGCGGACCGGCAGGGAAGGAGTGCGGATCAAGTATCGGAGATCCCCGGACGGCATGTCAACAGCGTGCGCGATCTAATCATTTTTATGATCATTCCTGACAAACGCTCCGCAGCGGAAGATATCCGGCTGATCGCTAGCAAGCTGCAACAGTCCATCAATCACCACCCGCACCTTGGGCTGGATATAGCGCGTGCGCGGCCAGATCGCATGGATGGGCATGCTGGCCCCTGCATGCTGGTCCAGTACAGTCACCAGTTCACCGCTGATCAAATGCTGGTGTACCAGCCAAGTGGGTAACTGCGCCAGGCCACAGCCATCCAGTACACTTTGCAATATCATCTCGCCGTCATCCAGCGAATGGCGGACCTGAATTTCCTGTTCCTCGATCTGCCCGTTCTGCACCTTGAGCAGCCAGCTGGCCCTGCCGCCGCGCCGCCAGCTGATGATGCAGTCATGTTCAAGCAAGTCCGCCCTCTCCATGGGGGTGCCGCGTTGCCGCAGATAGACTGGTGCGGCGCAAATCACCAGGTGCTGTTCTCCCAGCTGGCGGGCCACCAGTTCGGCGTCGTCGTGCAGATCACCGATGCGCACCGCCAGGTCGATACCGTCGGCGATCATGTCGGTGATGCGGTCGCCAAAACTCAGCGCCAGATCCAGCGCCGGATGCCGCTGTACCAGCGTAATCAGGGTCGGGCCGATATAGCGGCGTCCGAACGCGCCCGGCAGGTCGATGCGCAGCAAGCCACGCGGTTCCGCCAGTCCGGTGGACAGGCAGTTTTCGGTATTGGCGAGATCCTCGGTTACGCGCAGGCAGGCGGCCAGATAAGCCTCGCCGTCATTGGTCAGCGTAAGCTTGCGCGTGGTGCGGTGAAGCAGCTTGAGGCCCAGCCGCGTCTCCAGGCGCGATACCGCCTTGCCGACGGCGGAACTGGTCACGCCCAACTGGTGTGCCACAGCCGTAAAACTTTGCAGCTGCGCAGTCAGGATAAATTCTGAAATGCCGTCGAATTGGGCTTGCTGGGCCATGTCAACCTCCTTGAATCCACAATTCTATACTTTGAGGATGAAGTCCATGGAATTATTTAGTATTTATTGGAGTTGAATTCCAGTTTAAGCTGATTCCCTGCCTTAACTTTTCTTGTCAGGACCATCTATGACCCAGCTTTTCCAGCCTTTCCCACTCGCCGGCCGCACGCTGTCCAACCGTATTGTGATGGCGCCGATGACGCGTTCGCGCGCGCCGGATGACGTGGCGACCGAAGCCATTGCGCTGTATTACGCGCAACGCGCCACTGCCGGCTTGATTGTCAGCGAGGGCACGCCGATCTCGCGTGAAGGGCAGGGCTATTTGTTCAATCCGGGCATCTATACCAGCGAACAAGTCGCCGGCTGGCGCACTGCGACGCAGTCCGTGCGCGCGCTGGGCGGCAGCATGTTCGCGCAGCTTTGGCACGTGGGCCGCGTGTCGCACCCGTCAATCCAGTTGCAGGGCGGTGCGCCGGTCAGCGGCAGCTCCCGTATCGCTGAAGGCGGCATGGCGTACGGCTACCTGGAAGATGGTGAGCCGGGCATGGTGGCGACTACCGCACCACGCCAGCTGGCGACGGAAGAAGTGGCACGCGTGGTGCGCGACTTTGCCGATGCGGCGGAAAACGCGGTGCAAGCAGGATTCGACGGCGTTGAAATCCATGGCGCCAATGGCTATCTGCTGGAGCAGTTTTTGAACCCGCTGGTCAATGACCGCAACGACCAGTACGAGGCGAGCGCGATGGAAAACCGCTTGCGCTTCGCACTGGAAGTGGTGGATGCGGTGATTGCCCGCATCGGCCGTGAGCGGGTTGGCATTCGCCTGTCGCCATACGGGCGCTTGTACAGCATGCCGCATTACGACGAAATTGATCAAACCTATATCGCGCTGGTGCAAGCGCTGGGCGAGCGTGGCATCGCCTACGTTCACATCATGGACCAGTCGGGGTTTGTGATCGGCGAGGACAGCACGGCCGATTCGGTATCGGCAAAAATCCAGAAGCTGCTGCGCACCTTCCGCCCGCTGTTGCCGGAAACCGCCTTGATCCTGGCCGGGAATATGACGCGCGAACGGGCGGAGGCGCTGATTGAGGATGGCGTCATCGACCTGGCGGGCTTTGGCCAGCCCTTTATCGCTAATCCGGACCTGGTTGCGCGCTTGCGCAATGGCTGGCCGCTGGCACAGCCGGACCGCGCCACCTACTATGGCGGTAACTCGCGCGGACTGACGGACTATCCGCCTTATCTCGCGCAATAAAAAATGCCGGGCACCGCGAGGCGCCCGGCATGAAAGACAACTAAGGAAAGATTACAGCGAGGATTACAGCGACCGCAGGAACGCCAGCAAGGCGTCGCGGTCGGTTTTGCTCAGCACCTCGAAGCGCTGGCGCGACTTGGCAGCTTCGCCGTCGTGCCACATGATCGCCTCGGTCAGGTTGCGTGCGCGGCCGTCGTGCAGGTAGCCGACCTTGGCGCTGTTGCCCATGACTTTTTCGGTGTAGCCGATGCCCCACAGCGGCGCGGTACGCCACATATTGCCCTTGGCTTGACCTTCGACGAACTTGTCGGCCAGGCCAGCGCCCATGTCGTGCAGCAGCAGGTCGGAATACGGACGGATGGTCTGGTTGCGCAGTTCCGCAAACAGGTGGCCCGAACCGGTTTTCATTTCCACGGTGTGGCAAGCCGCGCAACGCATGCCCTGGAACACCTTGGCGCCGGCGGCTACCTTGGCTGGGTCAACGTTCAGATCATCAATCGGCGCCACGCCTTTCGGGAAACCACTAGACAGGCTGCGTTGGGCAGGCACGGCCACCAGCGCCAGGTAACGCGACAGCGATTGCAAATCTTCTTCCGAGATGCCTTTCTGAGCGGCGGCGGAAGCGCAACCGGCAGGATCGGTGTTGCACGAACGGTTGCGGTACACCGGCGACGTGACTGCCATGTCTTGCAGCAGCGCCGAAGCCGTCTGCTGGCGCAGCGTCGCTTTAGATGCCTTCCAGCCGAAGCGGCCCAGACGCACCGCGCCGGATTCCGGATCGTAGACGTAGTTGGCTACGCCTTTGACGCCATCCACGTCGGCAGCGCTGGTCACGCGCGCCAGGATGTCGGCTTCCGGCACGGCTTCCAGCAGGCCTGCGCCGATGATCGGTTGCGCGGCGCGCAGCGATACGGTGTCCGGCGTAGGACCTTCAAACGCCAGCTTAGGCTTGCGCAGTTCCACCGAGGTGCCGTCAGCCAGCTTCTTGGTGACGCTTTCGAAGCCGGAGACACGTACGCCAGTGCCCCAGTTCTGCGGCGCGCCGGTGGACGAGATGGCGTTCATCTGCACGGCGGTGCCGTAGGTAGGATGCGGCAGCTGCTGGCCAGCGGCGTTGGTGGTGGCGACACGCACCGACATGCTGTCCAGCTTCTGGTTCACCGCAACCGGCGCCGCGCTGCGGCCGTTGTTGACGTGGCAGGCGAAGCACGACGACTGGTTGAAGCGCGGACCTTGCAGGCCCACGGCCGCATCGTAGCGGTCATTGCCCGCTTCGTTGTGGTCACCGGTGGTGAAGTTGGTGTGGAACAGGCGGCGGCCTTCAACAAAACGCTGCATATTCTGCATGCCGATGTTGGTGTGCGGCTGCTGGAACATGAACAGCGCGTTGTCCGCATAGTTGTAGCTCACCGAACCCAGGCCGCCGGACAGCGTTTCCGCTGGCAGCGGCACGGAGTTCAGGCGCGGCTGCACGCCGTACCATGGCTTCAGGCCCTGGCCAACAACGTACACCCACTCATACGAATAGTAGCGGATGCCGCCGTTGTCGCCTTTCGACAGCATCGACTCGGTGGTCGAGAACATCGATGGCGATACTTCGATCACATCGCCCTGCACCAGCGGACGCGCGTCGATGCCTTTGCCCGCGATAGGGAAGCCGTTGGCGTCCAGCGCGGTCATGCCCGGATAGTTCTTGACCTGCAGCGTGCATGCACTGTTGATGCCATTGGCGCTGGCCAGCTTGTTGTTGGCCGGGTAGCCGATCGGCTTGCAGACCTTGACGCTGTCGTCCACCAGCTGGCCTGGCGCCATCCAGCCGTAGCCGGTCACGCCCGGCCGGTCGATGGCCCGGAAGAAGGCGATGCCGCCGCTCAGGAAGTCCACCGTGGTGTATTGATTCACCGTCAGCGTTGGCTTGGTGACGCCAGCCACGCGGCTGTTGTCGATGATCTCCACGCCCCAGGTGCGGTTCTTGAAGTATTGCGGCACGAAGGTCAGGTAGTTGCCCGGACCTTTATCAACCGGCAGGCCGGTGGCGGGATCAACGGTTTCGTTAGGACCGTAGCCGATTTCGTTCCATTCTTCGCCGCGCTCGCGGCCGTGACGCGCCAGGCCGCGCGCGCCGAAGCGGGTGACCAGCGTGCCGTCGGGCAGCGAGAATTGCAGCGATTCGATCGGATCGGCCGATGCTGGCAGTGGCGCCCAGCCGGCGCCGCTGGCAGGGAACTTCAGCGGCGAAGTGGTGGAGCTGGCCAGCGAGTTGTCGCTGCCCGGCGTTTTGAACTCGACCTCAAACAGCGAATAGCCGTACTGGGTGGCGCGCGCCACGCCTTGCAGGCGGATGAAGCGCGCGTTGACGCCGAGGTTGAAGAATTCCTCGGTGCCGCCCTGGCCGTTGCCCACGGCGCGGATCTGTGTCCAGTCATTGCCGTTGTCGGACACCAGCAGGTTGTACTGCTTGCCGTAGGCGTTTTGCCAGATCAGCTTCATGTAGCCGACCTGGGTTTTGACGCCGAAGTCGTACTGAATCCAGGCGCCGTCTTCAAACGCGCTGGCCCAGCGGGTGTTCAGCTTGCCGTCGATGGTGTTGGCCGCCGTGTCGCCCTGGTTTTCCAGCTTCGACGAGGTGGCGTTAACCGGCTTTAGCGCTACGCCAGGCTTGGTTGGATCGACGATCACCGGATCGGTGGTGGCCGGTGGCGTCTCAGGTTCGGTCGGGGAGGTGGCCGCGCCGCCGGAGTAGGCCTGAATCTCGAAAATTGAATAGCCGTAATTGGTGGAACGCTTCACGCCCTGCACGCGCAGGTAGCGGCCTTGCGCGCCCAGGCCGGTCCAGTCCTCGATGCCGCCGGCACTGTTGTCGACCGTCTTGATGGTGGTCCAGGTGGCGTTGTCGTCGGATACCTGCAGCAGGTACTGGGTGGCGTGCGCGTTTTCCCACTCGATGCGAACGCGGTTGATAGGCTTCGAGACACCGAAGTCCAGGGTCAGGTATTGATTATCGTTGAACAGGCTGCCCCAGCGCGTGCCTTGATTGTGGTCGATGGCCGCTGCGGCCGACAGGTCGCCACGCTCGGAACCACTGGAGCTTGCCTCGACCGGCGTCAGCGCGACTTCCGGCTCAGCGGCGGCGCCACCCATCACCTTCATGGCGCTGGCAGTGCGGTTTTGCGCTGCCGGCGTGTTATCGCTGCCGCCACCGCAGGCCGCCAGCGCGAGGCTGAGTGCGAGCGGTAGCCCTGTTTTGCTTAATCGTTGAAACGTTTCCATTGATCGCTGTCGATGTGGAAGAAAGTTCATGCTATCCCCTTGGCTTTTGGCTGGTATGAAGTGGTTGCCTAACGGTATTCCGCGAGCGCCGCGCATTTTCCTATAGAAAAAGTTTTAATAGCGCACGAATCGACAGCAATTCGTACACCGTAAAAAAATTTCCATGTGGAAATGAACGTGAAGATAGCTTAGGGGGTGTTGACTGTCAAGCTAGTTGAGCAATAGTGCAACGCGAGGCTGTTACTTACTTTACTCAACAGAGAGCGGGCAGTAGTGTTTTTGGGACGGTATGCAGGTTGGCGGTTTAGGCAACATGGCTGCCGTCGCTCTCAGCCATCGCTCGTCCCAGTCCTTTCTCTGCCCGAGTAGCTCACCGTCCGGCAGCCGAGTTTTTTCATCCATATTATTTCGATGAAATGCTGTCGCTGGGAGCAGGGTATTTTGCACAATCTCCAATTGATTATTTAGCCCCAGTCGCTGTATTTTTATGTCTTTCGCAAAAACATCAACTTTATCCGAATTCTCCAGCAGGACGTAGCTTGCATAGCCCTGTACCCTATCTTCTGAATCGTTTATCCGCCAGCTTTTGAGGTTGCCTTTAATTTTTGCCTTAGGGCCTAATTTTAAGTGCCTGTTTTCAACCAGCTTTTGATCAAAAGATTTTCCGATTGGAGGGGGAATATCGGTTTCATTTTTTATTTTCGAGGCCTGGAGCTCAGTCAGGAATGCTTTTTCCAAAGTAAATAAGTAAACGCCATTGGTGCTTGGGATCGCAGCGCCATCGAAATTTACGCCTTGGAGTTTGGCGTCGGTAAAATCTGCTTCCGCCAAGTGAGCCTTGCTAAGCTTTGTCGCAATCGAAACGCCGGGAACCGGAGAAAGGTCCGCACCTTTGAACTTTGTACCAATAAGGTTTGCAGAACTCAGGTCTGCTCCCTGCAGAATGACCCGGCTCAAATCGGCTGAAGCAAGATTGGCGTTTGCCAGCTTTATTTGCGTCAAAACGGCCCCCTCCAATTTACACTCCGGCCCGTACAAGTGTGCACCTTCGGCGTCAACACCCTCAAGATTCGCGTTGGTCAGATTGACGTTAACCAGATAAGCACTATTTAAGTAGGCATGTTGCGTGGGTACCAGGGCAAGCAACTCATAATGACCATCCGCACGACGCTCGCTCCGGATCAGCGGCACGGCGCCTGCTTCTTGCTCAATCTGCTCAGACATTCTTTGCGACAGAGCAGCCACATCTGCCTGACCGATATGTGCCAGGGAAGTACGGCTGATAACTTTATACATACCAAATTGTGCGCCCGTTAATATAGCGTTCTGGAATTCTACATATTTCAGATCAGCGCCGTGGAAGAGGGCACGCTGGAACGACGCGCCTATGATGTCCTTCCCTTCGGTGACTGAATTAAATTTTGCCCCTTTGAGGTCCACATCTATCAGTATGACGTCGTCAGCCTGCAGAGCGGTCAAGTCAGTGGTCGCCAGGTCCGATATCTTTGCACCGGTCAGATCAAGCGCGGTCCAGTCTTTGCGGAACATGCCCGCTTTAAACGAGGTGCCGGCCAAGTTGGTACGCTGCGTGGTGTCTTTCGAGGTAATCGGCCGTTGCAGGCATGACACCGTCGACAAATCCCGATCTTTAAGATTCGTCCCTTGGATCAGGGTTGCGCTCATCACCGCATTGGTAAACTCTGCTTTGGTCAGATCAAGGCCAGACAAGTTGGCTTCAGTCAGGTTTGCGCCGCTAAAGTTCACTTTGCCTAGCGTGGCGAATCTGAAGTTCGCTTTAGTCAGGCTTCGTTTGGACAAGTCCATTTTAGGAATAAGAGCGTATTGCGCACTCAAGTTGTCCAGCTTTTTCGGCAAGTCGCTGACGGTTGCATTGCTCAGGTCGAGACAATCCCATTTCAGCCCAATCAAATCGGCGTTCAGCTTTGCCCCTATCAGTTTGGTCAAAGGAGTTTTGCTGTTGGGGGTGTCGACGGAAAAACGGGGCATCAATTTGATGTCGAATTTTACCGTAGTTAAATCGACGCCCGACAGGTCAGCACCGCAAAAATCTGCGCTGTTGACCACGCAGCGGTCTAATTTGCTGCCGCTAAGGTCAGCGCCCGAGAGCATCGCGCCGCTGAAATTGGCGCCACGCAAATCACATTTGCTGAGATCTGCGCCACGCAGATCCGCCTTCACAAACGATAAATAGGGGGGATCGACATCCTCGCCACGGTCCCTGAATACTGCGTCAACGAATTTGGCGCCCCGCAGGTCGCAGCATGTAAAGTCAGTACTCCAACAGACGGCGCCGGCCCAGATGCTATTGGCGAGTTTGGCGGCTGAATCTTTGCTGCCATAAGTCGTACCGATGTTGGAACTCTTGCTGAGGTCTGCCGAGGTCAGATCGCATGGATACATGTGGGCACGGTCCAAGCGTGCATACTGCAGTTTTGCTTTTGGAGCATTAAGACAAGCAAAATGATCCTCCAGATTCACATAACGCAAATCCAGCGCCTTTTCCGCGTCGACAGGCGTAAATTGCCAGGCAGCCGGCTTGAAGAAGGGATTCGTCGTTGGATGCAGATATAACAAACTCTCGTCCTTGTCATGTCCCGCTGAGGCGCCCAACCAGGATTCGCCTATCCGGATCCAGGCCGATCCACCGGTGTTATCGATGCGACAGTCTTCGAACACTGAAGTTACAGGCTGACGGTCAAAAACTAGATTGCCCACGCCGACGCTACCCTGCGATGGCAGATCAATC
The DNA here is from genome assembly GCF_019219065.1 of Duganella sp. sic0402. Taxonomy (GTDB): domain Bacteria; phylum Pseudomonadota; class Gammaproteobacteria; order Burkholderiales; family Burkholderiaceae_D; genus Rugamonas. The sequence goes on from NZ_JAHUWK010000001.1 coordinate 654,098, forward strand.
ATGAACGCACCTTCGCGCTGCTTAATGGTCACAGGCGTGTGGCATGTGAGCATAAAGTCTGACTTGACGCCCTGATATAAGCGGACAGCCATTGCCTTGCTGACCTCAGTGGTCAGGCGCACCTCGCTTCCTGCCAGCGTCAGATAATACGTTTTTTTCATCGCCTCGGTGGAGGCGATGAATGCACCGAAAAAATAATATTCCGTCATGCTGTGGTCTGATTACTGTTGGGTAACGATGGCGCCCACTGACTGATCGACGGCTCGTGCGGGCCGCTGGCATGTGTCAGGGTCTCATAATTGAGCGTGAATAGCGTGCGCCAGTGGTCGACGGAAATCTTGGCCGCACTGATGCAAGCATCGCCTTGCTTGCTTGGTGTACGGCTTAAGTGGCTGCCATCTGGGTTGTAGATATCCAGTCGGTAGTCGTTCGGACTGCTGCCGCTATTCAGATGCGACAGTACATAGATAAAACCTTCCGGCTCACAGGCAATGTCGAGATACTGCAGTTGCTCCGCACGCGGGTTGAGCGCCAGCGTGGCAATCAGCTGTTGAACCTGAAGCTTGTTTTCTGCGTCCTTTTGGATACGGAAGGTCTGCGCGTTGGTGGCGTCACGTAGCAGCCAGCGGCTGCCCGGGCTTTCCATCTCAACCGAGAAGTCAGCCAGGCCGCGCACCGGTATTTCGTGGCCGTCGTTGCGCACATCGAAGGCCAGTTGGTTATCGGGATCGTGTATCAGCCATACCTGATCGGGCGTTACCACTTCCACAAAGGCCGTTGGCGCTAACGTTAGCCCTTTGCCGGTAAGCGCCTGGCGAACGGTCTCGCTGAGTTCAGCCTTATTCAGCTCCGCCTGATGCGCCGCTTCCAGATAGGCGCGCGGCGCAACAGATGGCGTCAGCTGGGCCAGCAACGCGATCGTCAGCGCGGGCGATACCCTACGCTTGTCGAGCGTGACGGCAAAGCTAGCGTCGAGTTCAAAATGCAGGGGACCGGCGAAACACTGCACCGCATTACCGGTTGTATCGAATGCCTGGACCCGGCTGTTGTTCTGCTCCAGCAGAAGCACGCGGCCGTCGGCCGTGACTGTCATGGCTTTCGGGCCATTCAACAGGCCTTCTAGCGCCCCTTTGCCACTCATGGGGATGGCGAGTTCCGCTTGCGCGTCGCTGGTGGGAGCCTCCTGCAGCTTGAGGATTTCCATCTTGCTCTCCGCGTAGTTGACGCCGATTGCGTAGCCGCCGGGATGCACAATCACCGCGTCCAGGTTTTGCTGGTTGAATACGCCCCAGCTCTGGTCTGAGCCGTAGTCAAAATCGGTGGCCGGGGCACTCAGGTCGACATGGCGCAGATGCAGCTTGCTGTCGCGCGAGCCGCGCGGATCGAGGTAGAAGTTACGCGGGCTGAATTCCGGGTAGGGGGAGGCATATGCCATAATCCCGGATGGCCGCCGCTTGAGCACATACAGTACACCGCCGCCAGGCTGGTTCAGCGTCCATACGCTTTCTTTGGCGACGATCACCTTGCTGACGGTGTTTTCAAGCGGTTTTCCTGCGTCGTTGAATGCGCTACGGATATCGGCAGGAACCACCTGGTCTGCGGAGTCCAATGCTTTTTGCAGCGTCAGGGGCAGTGTCAACAGTGCTTCAGGGCCGAACTGGTCCAGCGTGAGATAGGGCTGCACCGAGAAGCCACGCGATGGGAATTTTGCCCCTTTGTTGGGATCGGCCAGTGTACTAATGCATTGGAATACATGCATAGGTGTTTGCACGCGGGTCGTGTCATTATCCAGCGGCAAGCCCATTTGGTCAGCCCGCCAGGTGTAGCCCAGCCGATAGGCGTGGTTGTTCAAGCTCAGGTTGATCAGCTTGGTCACATGGCGGATACCGTCGCTATCCACGGTTTTTGCCACCGCTGTTGGCGCTTGGTGAGTATCACGCCAATAGCGTGCACCATTCTTATCCAGACTGAGTACCTTCTTGTGTTCGTAGACAGTCGAAGAGGTGAGTGGCACTAGCCGTTCAATGATGGCGCCGCCGACCTGGATTGTGCTGGAGCCGTCGGTGGTGGCGGCGTTGATCCAGTCGCTGACCCAGGCGCCACACATCCACTGGTTCTTGGCATACAGGTTCACACTGATCTGAATGTTCTCACCATTCCCTGCTGCGACGTTGACAAAGGTGTGCTGAATAGTCTTGCCAAGAGTACTTCGAGGAAACGGTCCCATCGTTTGCGAGGTCCCGCTTTGGTGCGTCAAAGTTAGGGTGTAGTAATCGAGCTGTAACGGCCAGACCGCGTCTTCACCTCCATGCACAGGATCTGGTTTGACCGTGACCGCGACATCAATCGCGCGGCTCAATTTCAGATCGTAGACTGCGGGTGCGTTGGTGACCGCCACCGTGGTTGAGATCATCATGCCGGTAGCGGCGGTCAGGCACATCACTTTCATGACCCAGCCGGCAATCGGCATCGCCTGCGCCACTTGCGCGCCTACTACGCGCGCCACCAAAGGTTTAGCGATCAGGTGTATCAGCGCCTGGCTGAAGATAATGCTACCGATGGCAGCACTCGCTTTGCGCAGGAAAAGTTCCGGCGTCATGGTTTTCAGCCAAGCGTCGCCATCTTCGCAGAGTACCCCCAGTAAGGCCTCCAGCACCAAAGGGTTTGTGAACAAGCTGTACAGCCAGGAGCTGGAGTCCATGCCAACGCCAAAGCCAATCATCAGGCCCGGCACGCCGTAGTTCAGAATGCCGGTGGTATTTCTGCCGAGGTGGTCAACCTCGCTATCACCCTTGCCGGTGCCCAGGCCTGCCAGCAGGATGCGCGCCTTGACTGCGCCGTCGGCAAACGGGAACACTAGTGTTGTGGTGTTCCCGCCGAGCGGAATACCCATGATGCAATCCGCAGGGCGAATGAACTGCAGATATTTCTTGCTGGCGGTGCCGCGATATTGCGCGCTCTTGATGCGCTCCACCCAGTCTTTTGGGGTGATAGGTTTATCCTGGCTATCGAGAAACTCGACATACGCGCCGAGGCAGCGATTAGCTTTGTTCTTGACGCCGATGCGTACCGTTTGGGTATCGCCGTCAAATTCAATATTGTCGCTGATCTCCAGTCCCCAGCTGGAGCCTGGATTGGCAAGTGTCCATTTGTACATCGCGCCTTCCACTGCGCTTTGCAGCTGGCTGGCCGGCTTGCCGATACCTTGTTTGTCTTGAGTCGAAGGGATGCCCAGCGAACGTTGCCAGGCAATGCCCTGCAAACGGGCCTCATCTTTGAGGATGCGCAGCAGATAGTCCAGCGTCGGCTTGGCTGCCTGCAGCGTACCTTCATGCAGGTCCGTCAACGGCAGCCGGCGGTTACCGTCGACATCGGTTGGCCATTTGACTTCGACATTGTCGCTGCCGATCAGGCCCGCAGGTGGCTCGACTGGCGTGCCATCAGCATGGCGCGCGATGGTGTTAATCGTCCAAGGGTCTCTGTGGCCAGCAGGATGGCGCGAAATGTATTGCCATAGTTCCGGATGGTGATCAAGCGCATCCTCGATGTAGTAGTCTAGCATGTCAGCCGCGATTTCCGGATTGATCGAGGCAACTTCAGGATGGTTGAACAGGATGGTTTTTGCCGCTTCATAAGGCGTCATGAAATCGCCGGCATCGGCCAACAGGGTAAAATTTTCGTGGCTGGCGGCCTGTCGAAGCAGCGGGGTGGCATGCAATTGGCCCAGAACCGCTGGATGGCGTGCTTTTAAACTGTCGCGCTGGCGGCGCCGCGCAGCAATTTTTCGACTTTCCAGAGGCACGTGGATGCCCGTGGCAACGATGTCGCCTATGACAGATTCAGAATCGGCTGCCGGGCGAGTGGCGTAATACACGGTTAATGTGGTGGCGGAAAACTCGACTTCATCGACAAAGTGGGTAATCCGTCCCAAGTGTTCACCAGGAATCGCCGCCAGCACCTGATTTCGTTCGCGATGTGCACTGAGTGTTTCTGGCGTGTGCAACGTAATCGAATATTCTTTGCCGCCAGCATGGAGTGTCAGCGGTGCATCTATAGCCTCAGTCAAAGACAGATGCAGGGTGCGGAAAGAGGTGGCACGCGTGGACATAGTGGTTTTCCGGAAAGTTTTAGAATACTGCAATGCTAAAACTTTCCAGTGAACCTGTATGTCACGTAAACGTGCTACACGGCACTCCTTGGAACGATAACGCTACTTAGGCGCGCGGGCGCTGGCGGTGGAATACCAGAGGGCTGTACGGGATGTTGGACGGCGGCGCCGATTTCAGGATGCCCGGTTTCATCGCGCCGACCACGTGCATTTCGCACGGCTTGCAGTCGAACCGCAGGGTGTAGGTTTCGTCGCCGCTGACCAGGGTCATCGGTTCGGCGCGCACCTGGCCCTGAACGCCTTGCACGCCCTTGGCCTGTTTCGGGCACAGATTGAAGGAGAAGCGCAGGCAGTGCTTGGTGATCATCAGCGGCACTTCGCCTGGCTCTTCGTGCGACTCATACGCGGCGGCGATCAGCTGCACGCCATGCTTGTGGTAGAAGGCGCGCGCTTTCTCGTTGTAGACGTTGGCCAGATAGCTCAGCTGCGTGTCCGGATACACGGCCGGCGGCTCGGCACCTGCTTTACGGGTAGGACGGTCCCAGGCAGCGAGGCGCACGGCCTCATGCGCCTCGATGGCCTCGCGGCGCAGCGCGTTGATCGCGGCCGATGGCACGAACCATGGCTGCGACAGTTTCAGCTCGACGCTGTCACACACAAACATGGTGTTGCCCAGCTTGGCCAAACTGGCACGCAGCGAGGCATCGGCCTGGTCGGCGTTTTGGGCAGGCTGCAGCGCGATGGCCGCGCTGGTGTCGCTGACAAAGCCGTCTTCGTCGCACAGCGACAGGCGCAAGCCGTCTTGCTGTTCGCTCAGCGTCAGGTGCAGGCCGACTTTGCGGTCGGCGGATTTCTTGTTGAGCGACGCTTCCCAGTGGTGGTCGCGGTTGCGCTTGATGGAGGTGCCGACTTTCAGGCCGGGCAGGGCGCTGATTGCCTCGTTCGGGAATACGCGCCAGACCTGACCTTCCTCGTTTTCGTCGAGCTTCTTGACCACGTTGGCCTGCACGCCCTGGACTTCGCGCTTGTGCATATAGTTCAAGCCGTCGCCATTGGCCATGGACGCATTGGTCACCACGTCGAAATGGTCGGTGGCGACACGGCTGACCGTGCCCAGTTCGACGCCCACGTATTTAGGGCTGTCGAAGGCGCCGATATCTTCCAGGCGGCCGTTGGCGAAGTAATCGGTGTGGCCGCGGTGGAAAGTCTTGTCGACATCCGGCGTGAACATGATCTCGGTGCGGCCGCTGGCGGCGCGCGTGAATTCGGTGCGGCGCTCCAGAATCTCATCCAGCAGCAGGCGGTAGTGGGCGGTGATGTTCTTCACATAACCCATGTCCTTGTAGCGGCCTTCGATCTTGAACGAGCGGATGCCGGCGTCGACCAGTGCTTCCAGGTTGGCGCTCTGGTCGTTGTCCTTCATCGACAGCAGGTGTTTTTCATACGCCACCACGCCGCCCTTGCTATCGCTCAGCGTGTACGGCAGGCGGCAGGCTTGCGAGCAGTCGCCACGGTTGGCGCTGCGGCCGGTGTCGGCGTGCGAGATATAGCACTGGCCGGAATACGCCACGCACAGCGCGCCGTGGATGAAGTATTCCAGCGGCGTGTCGACGTCGGCGTGGATCTTTTTGATCTGTTCGATGGTCAGCTCGCGCGCCAGCACCAGCTGCGAGAAGCCGACGTTGCCGAGGAATTTGGCCTTCTCTGCGGTGCGGATGTCGCACTGCGTGCTGGCGTGCAGCTGGATCGGTGGCAAGTCCATTTCCAGCAGGCCCATGTCCTGCACGATCAGCGCATCGACGCCGGCGTCGTACAGTTCCCAGATCTGCTTGCGGGCTGCTTCCAGTTCGGCGTCGTGCAGAATCGTGTTCAGCGTGACAAAGATGCGCGAGTGGTAGCGGTGTGCGAATTCCACCAGCCGCGAGATTTCCTCGATCGAATTGCTGGCGTTATGGCGCGCGCCAAAGGCGGGGCCGCCGATATACACGGCGTCCGCACCATGCAAAATGGCTTCACGGCCGATTTCGGCGGTTTTGGCGGGCGACAGCAATTCAAGCTGGTGGGCTAGCAGAGTCATGACTACATTCCTTACAATCGAAGGCGGGAATTATAGCGAAATCAGGACCTTAAGTCATTTTGTGTACCATATTGGCCGCTTTGAAAAGATTTATTTGTCAGTACATAGCGGATTTTTATGACTTGTTCGTCTTAGCCGGTGTCTCCCTCATTTTTACTTCACATGCCCACTGACCTGGACGACTGGTTTGTACGCGAGGTGCTGCCGCTGGAGGCGGCGCTGGCCCGTTTCCTGCGTCGTCATCGCCAGCCCAGCGATGATGTTGCCGATTTATTACAGGAAGTCTATGTGCGGATCTATGAATCCGCCGCCCGGCACCGTCCGGAGCTGGTACAGGCCTTCGTCTTCGCTGCCGCGCGCAACCTGCTAATTGATCAGGCGCGCCGCGCGCAGATCGTCTCCATCGAAGCTTACGCCGACCTGGAAACGCTGGATCTGTCCAGCCATGAACTGACGCCCGAGCGCCACGCCAGCGGCCATCAGGAGCTGCGGCTGCTGCAAAACGCGCTGGAACAGCTGCCGCTGCGCTGCGGTGAAGTGGTCCGGCTACGCAAGATCGATGGAATGTCGCAGCGCGAAGTCGCCGAGCACATGGGGATTGCCGAGGACACGGTGGAAAAACAGATCGCGAAAGGTATGCGTGCGCTGGCGGACGCGCTGCTGCTCAAAGGAGTGGTAGTCAATATGTCAAAATTGACAGCCCGGATACGTGGCAAGAATGAACAGAAAGGTGGCCCGCTATGATGTGCAATGCCGCCGAGATTGAAGCGCAGGCCGCCGAATGGCTGGCCAGACGCGATCGGGATGACTGGAGCGAGCAGCAGCAACAGGCGTTCGACGCGTGGATTAATGCCGCCACCGCGCACCGCATTGCGTGGCTGCGGCTGGAAAGTATCTGGCAGCGTGCCGACCGTCTGGGCAGCCTGCATCATCCGGGCCGCAGCGCCGTCCCGGCTGCCGCGCTTTTCAGTCAGCGGTACTGGCGCATTGCTGCCGGCGTCACGCTGGTGGTCGGGGCGGCGTGGATTGCGACCATCGGCTTGCGCGATCAGCCGACGCAATATAAAACGGCGCTGGGCCAAAGTACCTCATTGGCGCTCGATGACGGCACGCGGGTAACGCTCAACACCAACACCAGGTTGTGGGCAAAGCTGGCCAGTGCGCGGCGCGTGGTCTGGCTAGACAAGGGCGAAGCCTATTTTGAAGTCACGCACGACGCCAGCCGGCCTTTCGTGGTGGAGGCGGGTTCGCGCCGCATCACTGTACTGGGCACGCGCTTCTCGGTGCGCCGCGATGACGATGGCCAGGTACAGGTGACGGTGGCGGATGGCCGCGTGCAGGTCAGCCCGACCGCCGATGGCGCCACTGCCGTACCGGCCATCATCACCCGCAACGACAGCCTGCTGGCGAAGGGCGATGCGGTGCTGGTCAGCCATGAGACGGATCAGCAGACCACCAGCCGCCTGAGCTGGCGCCAGGGCCGGCTGGTGCTGGACCAGATGACGCTGGCGCAGGCGGCGCAGGAATTCAACCGCTACAACAAGCGGCAGCTGCTGATTGCCGACCCGGTCGCGGCGCAGCTGCGCATTGGCGGCAGCTTCAATGTCGACAATATCGATGGCTTTGCGCGGCTGCTTGAGCAAGGCATGGGGCTGAAAGTCGCGCGCCAGGGCGACATCATCAAAATATATCGCTGACGCATACCGGATTGTGTGGTGCTGCTCGTCTTAACGGATGGGCAGTATCCAATCACTTCAAAATAGGGCATGAACATGGTTCGTCATACACTGGCTATCGCGGTGCTGGCTTTATGCACGGCGGCACAGGCGCAAACGCGCGACATCAGCATCGGCGCTGGAGATCTGAAAACCGCGCTCGATGCGTGGAGCACGCAGGCGGGCGTGCAGGTACTGTATAGCAGCGCCGATATCGAAGGCGTGCAAACCAAGGGGGCACGCGGTACCTTGTCGGCCGACGAGGCGTTGAAACAGCTACTCGCCAACAGCGACTTGCAGGTGCGGCATGACGGCGCCAACGCAGTGGTCATCTTTCGCGGCGCAAAACCGGCCGCAGTCGCCGCTATCAACACCGCAGCCCAGCCAGAAGCCAGCGGCGACAGCCTCGCCAGCATCACCGTCACCGCGCAAAAGCGCAGCCAGGCAGCCCAAAGCGTCCCCATCTCAATGACCACGCTGTCGGCGCGTGTGATTGAAGCGAACCGCGTGCAGAATCTGCAGGATGTCAGCCGTTTGACGCCGGGACTGCTGGTGTCGTCGTTCAGCCAGGCCAATCCGACTATTGCGATACGCGGCATCAGCAATACGTTTTCGCAGATCGGCGTGAGCAAGCCGGTGGCCGTGGTGGTCGATGATGTCTTTATCCCGCGTAACAGCGCCGCGAGCTTTGAGCTGTTCGACCTGGATAGCATCAATGTGCTGAAAGGGCCGCAAGGCACGCTATTTGGGCGTAACGTCACTGGTGGTGTCATCGTGATCAACACCCGCCAGCCTGCGCTGGACGAAAGCGCGGCGGAAGCGCAAATCACTTTCGGCAAGCTGGGCGAGCGCCAGCTCAATGGCCTGGTCACCACGCCGTTGAGCGAGGCGGCTGCCTTCAAGTTCTCCACCTCGCTGCGCGAACGCGACGGCTATGGGCGCGACCGCCTGACCGGCCAGGAGGAAGATGACCTGAACAGCCGCAACTACCGCGCGCAACTGCTGCTCAAGCCTGATAGCGATATCGAAGCCACCCTCAGCGCGGATTACAGCGAAGACTGGAATGGCGGCCGTACGCTGTCCTCCAATACGCTGGGCGACGATGGCAATTCGCGCACTTCCGAACTCGGCGTGCCGCAAGGCTTTCAGCGCTATATCTCCGGCATCTCGGCCAAGCTTCACTGGAGGCTGCCGGCGGGTGAGCTAACAGCCATCAGCGCCTATCGTAGCTCGCGCGCCAGCGAAGACTACTCCGGCGTCGGCGTTCACTACAGCCTGCTGACCACCGGCAGCCAGAGCATCACGCGCGACGCCGACAATATCGACACCTGGTCGCACGAGCTGCGCTACGCCAGCCCGAAATGGGCTGCGGGCGATTTCGTCACCGGCCTGTATTATATGAGCGAAGAGGGCAGCCGCTTGCTGGCGACGCACGGCCTGGCCGCCCGCACCGGTGCGCTGGCCAGTTCGACGCTGGCCGACCAGCAGGTCGATACCAAAAGCCTGGGCGTGTTCGCCGACGGTGTGGTGCACCTGCCCGCCGCTTTCGACCTCACAGCCGGTGTGCGCTACACGCACGACGAGAAGACCGGTAATCTGACCCGCACCGACTTCGTGCGTCCAGCCGCGACTTTCACCAGCAACGGCGTCAAGGCCAGCTGGAGCGAGTTCACGCCACGCCTGGTGCTGAGCTGGGAGCCACAAATGAACCTGATGTTCTATGCCAGCGCCACGCGCGGCTTCACCGCTGGCGGTTTTAACGGCGATGCCGCAACGGCGGCCATCTTCCACAAGTCATTTGACCCAGAGAAGGTGAGCAATTACGAGGCTGGGGTCAAATCGCAATGGCTTAACAACCGCTTGCGCCTGAACGCATCGGTGTACAAAATGAAGTACACCGACAAGCAGGAATTGGTGAACAATGCGCTGACCGGCATCCTGACCATCGTCAACGCAGGCAAGGCGACCGTCAAGGGCGGCGAGCTGGAACTGGCGTACAAGCCGCTGAAATGGCTGGAACTGTCGGGCGGTTATAGCCATGTGGATGGCGTGTATGACAGCTTCGCCGTCGGCACTTTCAACTACACGGGCAATCCGCTGTCGTCGTCGCCTCGCAATCAGTACTCGGCCGCAGCCAACATCAGCCTGCCGATGGGGGCGGCCGGATTCCTGACCGCAGCCGCCAACTACGCATGGCGCGATACTTACAACACCGGCGCTGCCAACGATCCCAATTTGCAGATTCCCGGCTACGGCCTGGCCAATATGAGTGCGGGCTACGAGTCGCCGGACCGCAGCTGGAAAGTCACCGCCTGGGTGAAGAACGCCAACGACACACGCTACATCCTGACCCGATCGACACAGGTGGTGCGCGCGGAGTATGACGGCGAGCCGCGCACCTTCGGCGTTACACTGGGCGCGAAGTTCTAAGGAGGCGGCATGCATCATCAACTACATCGCCGCCAGTTTGTACTGGGGATGCTGGCCGCGCCGCTGGCAATACGTGGCGCACTGGCTGCGGTGGCGGACGCGCGCCTGTCGCCGTGGACGCCTGGTTGCCTGGACATTCATCACATCGCTACAGGCCGCGGCAGCGCCACGCTGGTGATCATGCCGGACGGGACCAGCATGCTGATCGACGCTGGCGCTACCAACAACAAGCTGGATGTATCAGCGGCGCCGAAGCCGAATGCACAGCGCCGTCCGGGCGAATGGATAGGCCGATATGCGCAGCGCCACCTGCGCGCCACCGGCCGCCAGCAGCTGGATTACGTGCTGCTGACGCATATCCATCCAGATCACCTTGGCGATGTCGACGATGCTTCGCCCCGGTCGGCACAGGGCGACTACCGGCTGTCCGGCGTCACCGACGTGGCGGAGCTGCTGCCGATAGGGCGCTTGATCGACCGTGGCGCGCCTGATTATAGCTACCCGGCCAAGCCCAAGGGGACGTATGCGGAGAATTACTTCGCCTTTGTCAAATCGCGCTTGCAGCGCGGGTTGGTGGTGGAGCCTGCGCGTCCCGGCAGCAGCAGCCAATTGGCGATGCGCAGCATCTCCGACTCCTTCGGCATCCGCGTTGTCGCCGCCAACGGCGAGGTCTGGACTGGCAGCGGCGAGCAGGCCAGGTCGATGTTCCCGCCGCTGGCCAGTCTGGTGCGGGCGGATTATCCGAATGAGAATGTCTGTTCAATCGCACTCAAGGTCAGCCTCGGGAAATTTTCGTACTTTACAGGCGGCGACCTGACCAGCTACACCTTCGATGGCGAACTACCGTGGCTGGACGTGCTGGGCGCCGCCGCGCGGGTGGCGGGTCCGGTCACCGTAGCCACGGCCGATCACCACGGCATGTTTGACGGCTTGAGCGCCGATGTGGTGCGGGCGCTGCGTCCGCAGGTGTGGGTGATCCCAAGCTGGCATATCTCGCATCCGGACATGCTGCAAATGGAGCGCATGCTGAGCCAGCGCCTGTATCCAGGGCTGCGCGAAATCTACGCGACCTCGGTGATGACGGAAAATCACCTGGCCAACAAGCGCCTCACCAGCCAGATGCACAGCCGCGATGGCCACGTAGTGGTGCGGGTACAGCCGGATGGTGCTGCGTACACAATTTACGTCACCGATAACGGCGATGAGAACGATACGATAAAGTTGGAAAGCCGCCACACTTTATAAACCCGCAGGCCAGGCATAGAAAAGCCGCATCGAAGATGGGAAACGCGCGGGGAGCGGATATGACATCGACTAATGCCAGCGCTATCCATAACAGGGCCGCCGTATGCCATTGCTCTCGCCAGCTCCGCGAAGCCGGCCGGCAAGCGGCATGCAGCGCGCAGATTCCCCAGCAGAGGAAAAAACAGTGGATCTCCCACTGCGCACGGTCCGGCATGTCCAACGGCAGCAGACGATTCGCCAACAGGAAGGCCGCGACCGCGCTGGCCAGCCCGGCGATGCACATCACATTGGCGCGTTCAACGAAACGCCGGCCGTCGGTCTCGCGCTTGGCGGTCCACAGCAGCATGCCGGTGGCCACCATTGCCGCGCCCAGCATGCTGCTGATGAAATACAGGCAGCGCAATACGGGATCGGCGTAACGACCCAGATGCAGCGCGTAAGCCGTGCCCCAGGTGGACAATGCAGCACTGGCGCTGTCTTGCCTTGCCAGCAGTGTGCCGTTCACGCCGTCAAACAGCAGGTACGATGGGCTGACCGAGAGACGGCGAGTGTCGCTACGGGCAATGGCGAGCCTGGCCGACGCATCACCAGGATGTGTAACGATGATGCGGCCGACGCTGTCCTTGCCCCATTGCGCAGTGGCTTGCGCCATCAATGGCGCTAAATCGGCCAAGGGCGTGTCTTTTCCGCTGCGGGCCGGCGTATCGAAGCGAACCTGCATGACTTTGGCCAATTCGGAGCGCGCCTGCTGCTGGCCAAACACCCCCGCCGCTCCCCACGGCATATAGGTAAACATCAGCGTTACCAGGCCGGTATAGACGATCATCAGGTGAAACGGCAGGCCCAGCACCGAGCCTGCATTGTGCGCGTCGAGCCAGGAGCGCTGCCCTTTGCCGGGCCGGAAAGTGAAGAAGTCGCTGAAAATTCGCCGATGCACGATGACGCCGCTGACCATCACCGCCAACGCCATCACCGCACACAGACCGACTATCCAGCGGCCCAGCGTGCCGGGCAGGTAATGCAGTGAAAAATGCAGATAGTAGAAAAACTCGCCGCCTTGGGTAGCGCGTGGACGCAGCAGGGCGCCGCTGGCCGGATCCAGCAGGGCGCGCTGATAGTCGTCGCCTTGTTCCCACGCGACGTCGATCACATTGCTGCGCGTCCCCGGCAGATCGATCTGCCACTGTTCGGCGCCGGCGGCCTGCTGTGCGAGCGTGGCCAGCGCGCGCTGCGCTGCCTGCGTTTGATCCAACATCGCCGGCCGGGCGGGAATTTCAGGCCGCAGCCATTGCGTCAGCTCGTCGCGGAAGTAGCTGATGCCGCCGGTGATGAAGATGGCGTACAGCAGCCACCCCGCCAACAGCCCGGCCCACGTGTGCAGGCCGGCCATGGACTGCCGCAGGCCCATCAGAACCGGTAGCTGGTGCTCACGTTGACAGTGCGTTCGGCATTCCGGTAGCAGAAGGTGCCGTCGCAGTCCAGTAGGACCTGTTTGTTAAACAGATTGCTCACATTGAGCGAGAAGCGCCATGGTCCTTGTTCCCAGCCCAGCGCGCCGTCGATCATGCCGAAGTCAGGATTGGTGATGTTCTCGTTCGAATAGTCCTGATACGAGCGCGCCTTGCCAAAGTAGCGCACACCCAGCGCTGCGTGCGCCAGCGCCGCATCGCTCAGCCGGAAGTTGTACTTGGCCCATACCGAAGCGCTGTGTTTGACTGCGCCTGGCTGCGACAGGCCGCGATCGCCATAATTGCTTTCCTGGATATCGGAATCCAGATAGGTGTATTGGGCGACGATGCTGAGGTTGCGCAGGACATCCGCGCGCGCCTCCAGCTCCAGGCCGCGCGACCGGACCGAGCCGGTCTGCACAATCGCATCCGGGTCCAGCGCGGCAGCCGTGGTGACGTTTTTGCGCACCAGATTGAACACCGACGCGGTATAGCTGACGTTGGCATGATCCGGCTGGTAACGTACGCCAGCCTCGAACTGGCGGCCGGTGGATGGTTTCAGCAGCTCGTTGTTGATGTCGCGCCCGATCTCCGGCGAAAACGAGGTGGAATAGCTGATGTACGGCGCCCAGCCGGATTCAAACAGATACACACCACCCAGGCGGCCAGTAATTTTGCTGGCAGACTGGCTGTAAGCCTCGGTGGAAGTGCCGGCCGCCGGCAGCACGCGGGTGTTGGAATTTTCCGCCCGGTCGCGACGCACACCGGCGGTCATCACCCATTGATCCCATTTGACCTGATCTTGCAGATACAGGCCGGTTTGCTTCAGCGGATACAGTTCGTAGCGCGGCGAGGCCGAGGCGGCGATGGGCTGTTTGTCGCCGTAGACCGGATTGTACAGGTCCAGATTCGGCATTGGCGTGATGCTGTATGGGTAGCGGTCGGTGGTCTTGTTGTCCGCGTAGTCCACGCCTGCCAGTACATTGTGCGCCAGTGTACCGGTACGGAAGTTAGCCTGTACGCGGGTGTCGGCCTGCAGGCCGCGCCAGGCGGAACCGCGCGGGTAGAACAGGCGCGTGACCGAGCGGCCGTCGGCCAGCAGCGCGCGCGGGAAGACATTGGTTTCGTCGCGATCCAGCTCGGTGTAGCGCAGGTTTTGCTGCACCGACCAGGTGTCGTTGAAACGGTGCTCGAACTCGTAGCCGAACATGTGATTCTCGCGCTTCCAGCGGTTGTCCTTGCCGCCGAGATTGACGCTGGCGGAAGGCTGGCCGAGCGGACCAGGATGCGCCAGCTGATTCGGCCAGGCATAGGACTGGTCATCTTTCTGATACTGCGCCAGCAAGGTCAGGCGGGTATTGGCGTCCGGCTGCCAGGTCAGCGCCGGCGCCACATAGACGCGGTCGTCGCGGTCGAAGTCCAGGCGGGTGCCGGAATCACGGCCCAGCATGGTCACGCGATACGTCCATACGCCACGCTGGTCCAGCGCGCCACCGACATCGACCTTGATCTGCTTGCGGTCATAGGTGCCGTATTCGACGCCGATCTCGCGCACCGCGCTCGCCGATGGACGCTTGGACACGGCGTTAATCATGCCGCCCGGTGGCGACTGGCCGTACAGCACCGAGGCGGGGCCGCGCAGCACTTCCAGTCGTTCCAGCCCGTAAGGCTCAATCGGCGCGGCGTAAGCGCGGCCGGAGGTCAGCAGGCCGTCGCGAAAAATGCCTGCGGTGCCCAGCTCGAAGCCGCGCAGCATCGAGAATTCATCCACCGCCCATGGCTTCATGTTCGGCGTGACGCCGGCGGTGTAGCGCAGCGCTTCATCCAGCGTTTCGACCTTGCGGTCGGCCAGTTCGTCCGCCGTCACGACCGATACGGATTGCGGATTTTCGATCAGGCGGATATCGGTCTTGGTGGCGGTGGCGCTGCGCCGGGCGACATAGCCGTCAACGTGATTCAGTGCGGTTTCGCGCTCGCCTTGTACTTTCACTTCCGGCAGCGCCAGCGGGACGTTGCCACGCGGAGCGACCGTCGACGCGGCACCTTCTTTCAGCACATAGCGCCCGTTGCCTTGCGTGACGGCTTCCAGTCCGCTGCCGGCCAGCAGACGGCCCAGCGCCTCTTGCGGCGTCAGTTGCCCTTGCAGGCCTGGGCTGTTTTTACCAGCCGTGAGCGCGCCATCGGCCGCGACATACACACCGGATTCGACGGAAAAACGGGCGATGACCACGTTCAGCGGACCGGCAGGAATATTGTAAGCGCGCGGCGCGGCGTCGGCGGCCAGCGCCAGGACGGGGGCGGTGACGGCCAGCATGCCGGCCAAGGCGTGTTGAGCAAAATGGGAGGTCATTACAAGCTTTCGGAAATGGAAAATAACTGTTTTCACTATGCTTTCCGAACGACATCCAAAAAAGGGAACCAGTTTGTTGAGTTATTTTCCTGGCTTGACGCTGACCCACCACGGCAACACCGAGCGCACTTGCACCGGCAGCGCCGCTTCCAGCATTGCCAGCGCCTGATCCGTATCGCGCAGCGGGAAGCCGCCCACCACCCGCAGACTGGCAATTGCCGGATCGCACGCCAGGTAGCCATGCCGATAGCGCGACAACTCGGCCAGAAACTGCTCCAGCGGCAAATCTTGGGCAATCAGCATTCCTTGCGTCCATGCCTGGCGCGTGGCCGGCAGCGTAGCCGCTGCCGCGATCTGGCTGCGCGAGAACTGTGTTTCCTGCCCGGCATTGATGATGCGCGGTGCGAAAGGCACGTCGGCCGGAGTGATCTCTACGCGCCCCTGGCTCACACCTAGCTGGGTATGCCCGTCGAACTGCCGCACTTCAAAGCGCGTACCCAGCGCACGCATCGCGCCGTGGCGGCTGCGCACGATGAAAGGGCGGGGCGGCTGCTGCGTATCCGGATGGGTTTCGACCAGGATTTCGCCCTTATGCAGCACCAGCAGCCGTTGGCTGTCATCGTAGCGCTGATCCAGCACGGTATCGGTATTGAGCCAGAGCTGGGTGCCATCGGCCAGCACCACCTTGCGGCTTTCGCCGACGCCGGTGCGGTGCGATGCGCCCAGACCGGCCAGCGTCGCCTGGACTTCCTCCTGTCGTGCCACTTGCCAGCCAAGGCCCGCCGTCACCGCCGTCAACACCAGCGTCTTGATGAATTTACGCCGTTTGCGCAGCTGGCTGGCGGCGTGCAGTGCGGAACCGGCCGCTTCGGGTGCCTCTTTGGCGAAGGACACGCCCTGGCTGATCGCCTCCACTCGCGCCCACGCGCTGCGATGGCTGGCATCACTGGCCAGCCAGGCTTGCCAGCGCTGGCGCTCGTCCTCTTCCACCTTGCCGGAGCGGAAAACCGCAAACCACTCGGCGGCCTGTTCAAGCGTGGCGAAGGGAATCGCGTCGTGGCGATGGTCCATCGATGTCATGCTCAGCCCATCGCCGCGTTGAAAGCAGCGCCAGCTGCCAGGCAGTGCAGCATGGCCTGCGCCATGTATTTTTTCACCATGCGCTCGGATACCTGGAGCCGTTCGCCGATTTCGGCATAGGTGAGGTCGTGCAGGTGCGCCAGCAGGAAGGCCGTGCGCGGCTTGTCCGCCAGACTGGCCAGGATGCGGTCGACTTCCATCAGGGTTTCAATCATGATGGCCTGGTGTTCGGCCGAAGGCTGGAATGCCTCCGGGAGATCCATCAAGGCCGCCACCCAGGCGCGTTCGATTTCCTCGCGCCGCCAGTGATCGACCACCAGGCCTTTGGCGATGGTGGTCAGGTAAGCGCGCGGAGGCTGCCGTCCATCCAGCTCGCGGGGACGGACCAGCAGGCGCAGAAAGGTATCCTGGGTGAGGTCCTCGGCGGTGAAGGAACATCCCAGCTTCCTGCGCAGCCAGGCTTGCAGCCAACCATGATGGTCGGCGTACAGGGTATGCAACTGCGGCTGCGCAATGGACTCGGAGCCCGTCATTCGTCTGCACCTCTGAGATGTGAATAATTCTCATTATTATATACTGAGGTGCAAGGCGCAAAGAAGCTATAGCTCCTCTTCTACGATTTCAGTGCTTTTCTTCTCTTGAAGCGGTGCGACCGGCGCGCCGATACGCTGGATGCGCAGCGCCATAAACGGCTTGCCGGGCAATTTGACGACGCGTTTATCTTTGTCGGTCACTGTGTAGCGGGTGGGATCAGTCAGCTCAAACGTCTCTGGAACCCGCGAAATCGTCATATTCCAGGTATCAATCACGTCCACCTGGAAGCGCATGCCTTTGCGGAGTTCACGCTGTGGCAGCACGAACGCCCATTGCTTGGGCTGGTCCTCGCCCAAGTAATACAGGTAGTAATCGCCAGCCTTGCCTGCGGCATTCATCACGAAGGCTTGGTCGATCGGGGTCAGTCCCTCGGCGGGACCGGATTCAACGATCTTGCGCAGAAAGGCGATGCGTTGCGGACTGCTGCCGTCCAGCTTGCCGCCTCCGCCGATCCAGCCGTTGTCGATAATTTCACCGTGGGTGGCGTAGGCGCCGCCGGTCAGCGCGATCCAGAAGCGGCGCGTCAGTTCCTCGCCACTGAGCTGGCCCCAGCGGCTGGCGGAATTGCCTTCGTAATTGATCTCGTCGTGGACGATGGGCTTCTTATAGATATCGCGCAGCAAGGGCGACACACCAAACACCTTCACCGCGTTGTAATACTGAAGGCTGACGTGGGTGACCCACGGCTTGTTGTAGTCATACAGCCGGTCGGCGTTGTGGATCGAGCGCAGATGATTGTAGGGATCGTATTTCTGCACCAGCTGGAAATAGTGGTCGAAGTCTTCGTCGCTCAGGTGCTTGATATAGCTGTTCTCGTTGGCCAGGCTCCACCAGATGTTCTGGAACGCCGCGAAGCGCGCCACCATGTACTTGACGAAGCGGCGATTGGTGTCATCGTTGGTGGTATCGAACCCCCATTGTCCTTTGTCGTAAGGGCGGAACAGGATCAGGTCGACCTGTATGCCCAGGTCGCTCAGTCTTTGCACATCCCGCTCCAGGCTGCGGAAATAGGCGGGATTGAAGCGGGAGAAATCGAAATTCTCCTTGGCGGTGCCGACGAAGGGGAATTGCGTCAGCTTGTCTGGTCCCTGCACGTAGTACGGCTTGTACGGCGGCACCGCGAGCATGCGCGCCTTGTTGAAGGCCGTGCCTTTCAGTGTCGCCAGCGTTTGCAGCTTGCGCGACTCGGGCTGGAACGCCCATTCATAAATGGTGGTGCCGAATGGATAAAACCGGCTGCCGTCGGCGTAAGCGAAATGGTAGGTGTTGGCGACGCGGACAGGGCCGCGATTTTTGCTCTCGACGCAGAGCAGGGCGCCGGTTTTGTTATTCAGTTCAGCATAGTTGCTATGCGTGGTGTAGGTCCATTCGCCTTCCCGGTCCGGCATGAAGCGGATTTTGTAGACCCCGTCGCCATCATAGAATCCTTCCGGCCGGTAGCTGTTGTCGCCCTGCCTGAAAGTTGCGCTGAGTTCCAGACTGGCATCCGGATTGCCTGCCGTCGGGCCGGGCAGGGTGATTTCGTATATGCCGTATTTGGGTACGCGCTGCTGCGCCCAGCTGGTGCTATGGAGTGCGCACAACAGAAATATGCCAAAGAAGAAATTCCTCATCGTTTTTCGTTCCCTCAAAGCAGCGTTGCATATAAATTATGTCATCATACATCTGATGACTTATCCCATCAATCGAGGAAAAAACATAATGATTAGAGACATCTTGATTGTGACGACGCTGACTTTGGCTGCCTGCGCACTGCCAGCGCAAGCTGCCGTGATTGGCCGTACCGTGCCGGCGGCGCCGCTGACAGACCCTCAAGTGGAGGGGCGGCCGGAGTGGCAAGCGTATCTGTCACGCTCCCGCGCATTGATGGCGGCCGACAAGGCCGCGCTCAGGGCGGAAAAGAAAGAGGGCGCTACGCCGGTGGCACTGGAATCTTCCGCCGGCATCAAAACCATGCCGCTGAACCGTCCGGCCGCGTGGTATGCCTCGGCCGAGGCGCGCCATGTTGCCGACGTGATCGTCAGCTTCCAGACACCGGCTGGCGGATGGAGCAAGAACACGCCGCGCGATGGCGCCTTGCGTCAGCCTGGCCAGCCTTATGTGGCCAGCCATGCCAAGGCCGCGCCGGACGATGTCCCTTGGGGCTGGGTCGGCACCTTCGACAACGACGCGACCACCACCGAAATGCGTTTCCTTGCCCGCGTGGCGCACGCGGCGCCGAATACCGCTTATCAGGCCAGTTTCCTGCGTGGCTTGCAGTATATATTTGATGCGCAGTATCCGAACGGCGGCTGGCCGCAGGTCTATCCGCTCCAGGGTGGTTATCACGACGCCATCACCTATAACGATGACGCCATGGTGGACATCGTCAAGCTGTTGTCGGCAGTCGCCAAGGGCAAGGAGGAATTCGCGTTTGTGCCGGAGCAACTGCGGCACAAAGCCGGCCAGGCCGAACAGCGCGCGATCGACTGCATTCTGGCGTCGCAGGTGCGCATCGACGGACGCCTGACGGCGTGGGCGCAGCAATACAGTCCGGTTTCGCTGCAACCGGCCGGGGCGCGCAATTTTGAGCCGGATGCGCTGTCCAGCGCCGAAAGCAGCGGCTTGCTGATGTTCCTGATGCAGGTTGAGGCGCCCACGCCTCGGATCACGGCCGCGATTGATAGCGGCGTCGCCTGGCTGCAAGCGACAGCGTTGCGTGATCAGGCATGGCGCGATACGCAGCAAGGCCATGTGCTGGTCGCCCAGGCCGGCGCGCCCTTGCTGTGGGCACGCTACGTCAGCCTGGAAACCGGCAAGCCGGTATTCGGCGACCGCGACCGCACCCTGCATGATGATGTATCGGAGCTGTCGCCAGAGCGGCGGAATGGCTACGCCTGGTATGTCACCAGTGGCCAGAAAGTGTTGACCGCCTATGCACGCTGGAAAAAAAGTGCGGCGCTGCCACGCGTGATCGTCTCCACCGATATCGGCGGGACTGACTTTGACGACTTTCAATCGCTGGTCCACCTGCTGGTGTACAGCGACAGCATCGACCTGGAAGGCATGATCGCGTCGCCATGGGGCGAGGGCAGGGATCGCAAACAGCATCTGCTGAAGATCATCGACGAATATGCCAAAGATTACCCGAAGCTGCGTACCTGGTCGGAGCGCTATCCGACGCCGGAGCATTTGCGCGGCATTTCCAAGCAGGGCGGTCTGGATCAGGCGGTTCCGCCTGGCTGGGGCAAGCCGACTGAAGGCTCCAACTGGATTGTTACCAGTGCGCGCCGGGATGATACGCGTCCGCTGTGGGTATTGCTGTGGGGCGGCTTCGAGGACCTGGCGCAGGCATTGCATGATGCACCGGAGATCACATCCAGGCTGCGCGTGTATATGATTGGCGGTCCGAACAAGAAATGGTCGACCGCCGCCTATGACTACATCGCGCGCGCGCATCCGGACTTGTGGATCATCGAAAATAATTCCACGTATCGCGGCTGGTTCACCGGCGGACGTCAGGATGGCGATCTTGGTAACGAGCGTTTTGTCGCGCAGCATGTGAAAGGCGTCGGCGCGCTGGGCGATTATTTCGCGGCGATTGCGCCCAAGGTCAAGATGGGCGATACGCCGTCGCTGGCGTATGTGCTTGGTGCGCATCCGGAAGACCCGGCCCACGGCGGCTGGGGCGGACAGTTTGTGCGTGCGTGGGATCGTCCGCGCATCACGTTCAGCGAGCCGCCCTCGGCAAAGGATGAGGTCGAGACATTTGCGGTCATGGAGTTGATTTATCGGCCGGCCGGCCAGGCACCAGCCCAGCCTCATGCAGCGCTAATCGTGGATAAGCAGGAATTCAAAGGCACGCTGGAGAAAGACGGTAGCTGGCATTTCCTGTTTTCGCCCAAGGAAAGCAAGACCTGGTCATATCGGATCAGCAGCAACCATCCGGGCTTGGATGGACAGACAGGCGGCTTCACGTCGCGGCTCCCGACACCCGCACAGACCGCACGCCCATCCGGCAAATATCCAAACTGGTGGACCGATAATCCGGCGACGGATTTGATGGAAGGCCAGGAGCCCGGTGCGAAAACCATCAGCCGCTGGCGGGTAGCGTTTCTGCGGGATTTTGCAGAGCGGCTGAAGAGAACACGGATTGCAGAAAAGCCTTAGCTTGCTCAAGACCGGACCTGGCAGTGCTTGAGGTCGCTAGCTCAACTGATCTGGAGCCATGCTGGATAAAACAAGGAAACCATAGTGGTACTCAGCACTCTGGGGATCGGCGTTGAGCGCCAGGTCGGTGACGTTGTCGTACAGTTGCCTGATGTCGTGTCCGGCCATCGCCTCACGTACTTCGCTGGCTAATCCGGCCTCCATATGATTACCCAGAACAGGAAACATGCGCGCATAGGCAGCTAACTGTGCGCCAGCGCCGGTGCTGAATAAAGCTAGTCCGATTAATGCTGCCTGCACCGTGTCGCGGGTTTCGTAGCGCATCAAAAATGTGGCCAGCTCTGCCGGCAGCTTGAATTGCTCCTGCGCTTTCAGCTCCCCGACCAGCTCCCGCAACGCCGCAGTGCGGTTGAACTCATCATCCGGCGACAGTATTTGTCGTGCAATCTCATCGATATTCATCATGTGCCTCTCATAATGGCTGATACCGGATAATACGACCCTTCTTGCTAAATTCAATTACGCCCAGCACGTATTGTCTGAAGAAGTCGGGATGGTGCATAGGCTGATCGTTGATCCGCATATCCCGCCAGCCAAAGTGAATATCGACTTGACCCTTCGGGGTTGATGTCTCGGCTCGGAGAAAGAACAGCTTGCTCACGTCAATGGCAACTTCTGGATCGCCATTCATCTTCGGCATCAAATGCCTGGAGAACTCCAATTCGTTCGGTTCGCGGACGGAACCGGTTTTCCCCACAGCGCCGTATTTGGATTTATCGCGAATGTCCATGCCGAAAGTCTCAATGTATCCTTTCGGGAAAATCAGACCATAAAATCGCTCCTCGCGTTTTTTTGTATCTGAACGGAAATTTGTTGAGCCCAGGTAGTCGGCCGCAAACACTTTTTCACCGACTCCGCCGCCACCGCCGAATGTAAGCTCGTCCCCCATCTCGCTTGCAGGGTTGGCGTAGGCCTCGGTGATTCCTTTAAATATCCGCACAAACGCCAGGTCAACTTCGTGGACGTGGATGATGCCGGTATCTGTCACCGCTCCCGTGCGGCGTGACAGCACATCATAGCTGCGTTCCAGCTCCATGATGGTTGAGTTCAGCGTCAATACCGGTGCTTGTCGTATAAACGTTTTAACATTGGGTGCTGAGGTAGTGACGGTGATAGGTGAGATTGTGCGGAAATCAAGCGCGCGCAGCCTCGCGGCGAGCATATTGTGCAGCTCTATCACCATGTTCAATTTGGTGATCTTGGTATTGCCCACAAAACGTTTTAATAAATTGTTGGCGGCTGTCAGCGCATCAAATTGGTTCTCTGGACCGTGTCTCTTTAAGACCAGGCCCAGCAATGTCCGAAGCTTATCCGTTGCCACATTATTTATATACAGCAGTGCGTCTTGTTTGAATGTTGTGATCAGAGCTTCGCTCTTTGCACGCGACAGTTGTTGTTCCGACCTCTTCTCGCCGTCAACGGGAGTGTTGAAACGACTGGTGACGCCTTCGGCCGTTTTCATATTTTCATCGCTTAACAAGATGAAGCTCTCAACCAATCGCGTAACGACTTTTTCAGGAATCTTTTCGGGAGATTGCAGCTCGACCAGCGCTTGTTCGATGATCGGCGTCGATATGCGTACAAATTCCTCGTAGGTCTCAGTGGTCGCTCCGCTGCTGGTTGAATTGATGAATTTTCCCGCTTGTAGCTCCAGCGAACGACGCGTCATTTCCCGCTTCGAATTGCCGAGTTTTATATTTTCATCTGGCGAGGGGACGAAGGGCACAATCTCCGTGTCGCTGGCTGACCAGTCGCCAGACTCGAAGCCCAAGCCGAGATTCAGCCATTCGGCGCGACTGTGCGCTATGCCTTCCTCGGCACGCACTGGTTCCGCCAAGTTGGTGTTATCCTCGATCTCGTAATACAACATCCCGGTATCGGGTCGATAAAACCAGCGTAGCCCGTCCAGCTGCCGGTCCCAGAGCAACACGCCGCTGCGACCATCGCTAATCCATTTCAGCTGCATTAAATTGCTGGGTACGGACTGCTGGATTGGCGCATGCTTGCCCGGAGCTTGCTCGTGGCTGGCGAGATCGCCCATCAGATCGGCTTCGCGTTCAAGGCCTGCATCATCATTGATGGCAAGCTCAGTCTTCATCTGCACAGTCGGTTTCACTCTCCCTTGTTTTTGTTGCACCACATGCCAGGCCTCGTGCGCCAAGTGTTTTTCCTGGCCGGGAGCAAGATGAATATCGCTGCCCTGGGCGTAGGCGTGAGCGTGAAGCTGAGCTGGCTTTGCCGAGTTGCGGTGCACACGCACGTCGGACATGTCGAAGCCGGATAGCGCTTCAAGATTGGCCTTGAGCTGATGAGGCAGGCCGTTCCGACTATGCGCCTGCGCCATCTGTGCTTGCTGCCGCAGCTGTAGCGCCTGGGGTGAACTATTGGCCTGGAGCGCATAACGCTGCAATGCGGGCGAGCCAGCCTTGCTGCCGCTGCCAGCCTGCGGATGCTTTGCAGCAGTGTTGCTAGGGGCGCGCTGATGATGCGCATAGTCGGACATAGGGATTTCCTTAAACGCTCAGCGGCTGGTCTTTTCGCACACAGTCGGATGCAAGGGATAGGTAAATCCGCTGGCGGGCGGGTAGCCCCCGCGGATATTCGCCGGCGACCATGGCGGTGTCAGCAGGCACTGATAAGGGAAGTCCTGCGTTACCGGCACCACTCCGGCATTCATGGGCTGGAAGCTATAGGTGATCCGGTTGCCGGCAGGCGGAGGCAGGCCGGCCTTCGGCGATTTGATTGCCGACAGCGCACTGCCGTCTGGCGGCGGCGCACTGTTGCCGATGGCTGGATTGCCCGCCACGGGCAGGCCGTTCGGCTGCATCGACGGCGTGCCGTAGACGAAATGATACTGATTGTCACGCTCAAATTCCGCCTGCATGACCGGATAGGCCGGCGCACAGCTGCCGCATGCGGCAGGCGAGGGCAGCGGCGCGGCAACGCCAAAGTCCACCAGATAAGCGGCACAGCCGATGCTACCGCAGATAAACAGGTCGGTCGCTCCGGGCTCGTCTTTTGCGACCAGGCAGGAGGCGTCCAGCGCGGCTTTAACGGTGGCCGGGTCGCTAAACGGCTTCAATTGCTGGGTGCGCGCCAGTTGCGCCGCATACTGGCTGGCCCCGCCGCCGCAAGTGCCGTACGGCGACGCCAGATGCTGCACCGGCTGGTCTTCGAGCATGTAGAAGTACAAAGTCTGGTGCTGTGTGTCGTAATACCAGCTTTGCTTGTCGATGAACGCCTGGATGTCGGCCTTGGTCGGCTTGCTCAACTTCATCAGCGCCAGGTAGGGACCTTGGAAGTTGGCCCACTGTTCGGCCGGCGTCTTGCCGCTGGCCTTGCTCAATACCTTGCCGTAGGGGTAGCCAAGTTCGGTGTAGGGGGCGGCATTGTAGGGCGCGGCATTGGCTGCGCGGTTCAGGCAGTCCTGCCATTTGGCGGCGGCAGCGCCCTGGTTCTGATTGAACACATTGTCGCAACTGGTGGCCGCGCCGCCGGGAGCGTTATACGCTGGCGGGAAAGGACTCGCGCCATATTGTTGCCCACCCCACTGGCGGCGGATACGGCTGACGCTGATCTGCGCTGGCGTGGGCGTCGGCTGGTAGATGGCAATCCGGTTGATAAAGAATTCGCCGGCCTTGCGTACTGGCGAGTCGGTGTAGCTGAGCAGCAGGGTTGGCATGAATGCTGCCGGCTGCAACTGCGGCGAGGAGTGCTCGAAACCGGTCGCGCCAAGCAGCGTGTACCCCATGCGGTCCATGACGAATGGCTCAAAAATAGGCTGGCCACCGCGCCCGTACAGCAGCAGGCTGGGATAGCCTGGCTGGTCTGCCGCCTGCATGTCGCGCTGTATCCTGAGGCGGAAGTTGGCGACCGGGTTGATGACCGACTCGACATTCAGCGTCGCATACTTGTGCGGGCTCATCAGCGCACTGGCGCGGAAGTTATTGGGGCCGCGTGCGTGCGGCTCGTCGACCGTCAATGAGGTGGCGTAGTACGCCAGATTGTTCAGCGACACCGGCGCCAGGCCAGGCGCCGGGTTGCCGGCGCGGTCGACGATGCGCAGGCCGGACAGCTGGCTGTCCTTGTCTAATATCACGGTGGTCTTGTCGCCGTCGTTGAGCGCGCCTAGATTGACGTCGTCGGTGTACACCTGGTGCTTGAAGTCGGTATTTTCCCAGATGCTGTTGCGGATGTATTGCGTCGGCGGCACCGACTGCGCATTCGACTGCTGCCACGCGGTGGCGGCGTCGCCGACATAGCCGTTGAACATGCTGGTGGTCTTGCCGTCGATGGCAGGCGGCCCCTCCAGCTGGCCAAGCACGCCGTAGGTGGCGATGTTGCCGATATCCGTTACGGTCAACAGCCGTGCCGCAGGATCGGAAGGATACAGGCTGGTGGGATCGGCGCGGAAGTTGATAAAGCGGTTGTGCTCGATGCGCGCCGGACCGTCATAGTAGCTGTAGCCGACCGAGTTGAATTTCGGATTCGGGAAAATCCCCCAGGCGTTGTTGAGCAAGGCGACATCGGTGCATTCCTGCATCCAGTTATTGGCGGCGTTGGCACAGGCTGGATAGCGCTCCACATTGTTGCGCGTCATGCCGGCAAACACGCTCTGGTGCACCAGGCCCCAGAAACCGGGGAAGGTGCCCTCCGGGCCGCCGCCGACCAGCAGCGACACGCCATGCAGGTTGGCGGCAAAGCGGCTGTTGTGCACGGTGACATAATTACTGCGCATCCATAGCCCGGCCTGGCGCGAGCGGGTCACCGTGTTATCGTTCAGCAGCAACACGGCGGCATAGGCGCTCGGCCCGTTCAGCGTCGGCTGCGCATCCTGCGTATTGCCGGACTGATCGTCGTTGTCGATGCCGTTGAAACAGGCATGTGCGCGGTTGCCGGTGAACTCCGGATAGGCGGAGCGCACCTCGGCACCGCCCTGCGCCAGCAGCCAATAGCCGCGTCCCTGCGCCTGGCAGCCAGCGACGGTGTTGTTGACAAAGGTATTGGCCAGGTTGGTGATCCAGAACCCGCCGGGGAAGTTTGCGTCGATCGGATTCTTGTTCTGGCTTAGCGTGGCGGAGGTGTCCGGAATGTTCTGGATGGTGTACCAGTTGGCTGCGCTGTGCGAAGCCTGCATGTAGTCGCCATCCCAATACAGGCTGCCCGGCGAACGTGGATAGCTGTACGTTGCGCGCGCCGCCATGGCGCCGGCCACCAGGTTGCGCATCAGCTGATTGCCGGTGATGCCGGCGCCGTCCTCCAGGTAGACACCCTGACCAACAGTACGCACGCAGGAATTGTTAAACAGATCAGTGTTGCCGGTGTGATGCAGCACGAAGCATTTGTTGTAGCTGTGGTGTACGCTGACATCCTGCACCAGCACCGCGTTCGCCGGCGCTTTCCCGAGGTGGTGGAGGTGAACCGGATAGCGGCCGACCACGCCTTGGCCAAACTTCGCGATCTCGACGCCGACCAGTTGCAATGTGGGCGCCGGTTTGCCCGTGCCGCTCAGCATCGCTACCAGATGCCCGCCAGTGTATGGCAGGGCGTCCCCGGCCTGGCCCGCCACTGACGTCAGGGTAATGTTACGCGACAGCAGGGCTACTGCGGCCCGTTCGTCAATGCCGTAGTTACGTTCCGGGCCGTCGTAAAAGCTCCTGGCCTGGAGGCTGACATCAATGGCCTGGCCGCCGGCGGCCACGACTTTCTGGGTGCCCGCCGGATAGCTGCCCGGCGTCGGTGTCAGGCCGCCGAAGTGATAATGCTTCAACGGCGTGTTGTTGAGGTCCGTGCAATTCGCGCCGTTACTCAGTGTCACCTGGCTGACCTGTGCCGGTAAACCCAACTTGGACGCCTGCGGATCCGGATTCTGCGCCGTCTGCACCTTGCAGACTTGAACAATCTCCGTCTGATGCGAGGAAAAACTGGTGGTGGCCACGGCAATCCAGTCACCTGGCTGCCAATCGACCTGCGTGGACAGGGTGAGCAGATTGTCCTTCCCAGTTGGCACAGGGGCGCTGACGTTGGCCGCATCATTGTATGTGGCGGACGGGCCGGCCGGAACCGCCAGGTAAGCCCAGCTGCGCGTGCCGCTGACCGCATTGATGAAGGCCGGCGTTTGCGCCGGATTGTTGGCGTGCTGGTCGGGAAGCGCGGACAAGCCTTTGGCGCCGTACAGTGCCAGGACGCCGCCATCCATGACCGTAATGTCGCGCACGTTGGCCGTTGGGTCGGCCGACGGGGATGGCGATACAGAGGCATTGCCGGCCATGATAATGGTGATGTGGTTTTGGATGCCCTTGGTCGGCGTGCCGGCTTGCATGCTGCCGCCATTCTTTATCAGGAAGGAGCTGGCATAAAGCGTAGTACTGTTGCCGGTGCCCGGATCCAGCAATTGCAATTGGCCACCGGTATCGATCACCACCGGTTTCAGCGGCGCTGCGGCGCTGCTGGCGGCGCCGTCGGCAGGGGCGACGCTCACCTTGCTGCAGGGCGTGTCGGCCGCGATCCGCAGCACCTCCACCGCCGCCACCTTGACCTGGCAGTGCGGATTCGCCAACGCGGTGGCCAGTGTCATCGCGGCGCCTGCGGGCGCCCATGCCGCCAGCAGTGCCAGGGCGCAAACCATCTTGCGGAACTGATATATCAAGCGTGGAAAGGTAATCATGATGCCTCCTTGAGGGGAAGTTAAGGCAGCTACTGTGTGACTTCGGGCCGCACGCCCAGGACAACTTGCCGGAACTGCCGCGGCGGGGTGGTGTGTGTAACTTGCATCGTTCGGCTCCTGTAGTAGGGGATTGCCGCCTAGCGGCTGGTGTATTGGCCTTCTTTTTGCAATTCCAGTTTGACGCCGGCCATGATGTCGGCCAGTTGCACGACGGCCGGGCTGCGCATCACCGCGCGCAGGCAGGCGTAGCGCAACACATTGATGATGGCCCCGCCCGCCAGCGGGTATTGCGAGGCCAGCGGCGCGAAGTCGATATTGTCAGCCAGCGCAATCCGGCCGGTGCGGAACAGCTTTTCCCATAGTGTCAGGCGTGCCTCCTCGTCCGGCATGGGGAACAGGATGGTCGACTGGAAGCGGCGGGCGAACGCCTCGTCCATATGGCCGCGCTGGTTGGTGGACAGGATAATGGTGCCGGGAAAGTCCTCCATGCGCTGCAGCAGGTAGGCCACCTGCTGGTTGGCCGAGCGGTCGTTGGCGGTGCTGGCTTCGGTGCGCCGGCCGAACAGCGCTTCGGCTTCGTCGAAGTACAGTATCCAGTCGCGGTCCTGGGCGCGGTCGAACAGCAGGGCCAGATTTTTTTCGGTTTCGCCTATCCATTTGGAAATCACGCGCGACAGGTCGACCCGGTACACCGGCATGCCATGATGCTTGCCCAACAGGCTGGCGGTCAGTGTCTTGCCGGTACCGGGCGGGCCGTGGAACAGACAGCGGTAGCCTGGCTTGAGGCGGCGCGCCAGGCCCCAGTCTTGCATCAGCGTGCGGCTATGGCGCATCCAGGCGCCGATCATGTCGATCTGGCTGCGGGTTACCGGGTCGAGTACCAAGTCATCCCAAACCAGCGGCGTGTCGATGCGTTCCGCCGCGAAGTCTTGCATGGCCTCGCCATCGCCACTCGCCAGCAGTATCGCCAGGCACTCCTCGGACAGACGCAGCGCGGCGGCGCTGCGCGGCTCGCCCGCAGCGCTGCTGTCGATCGCCAGCAGGCGGGCCGCGCGCAATGGCTGCTGGCGGCCCAATAGTTCCAGCGCTTGCAGGCGCGCTGCGACGTCGGCGCCGGCCAGCAGAAAGATCGCGGTCTCGATGGTCGGCAGGAAGCCGCTATGCGACTGGCTGTTGAGTCCGCCAAATTCGCTGAAGCGGCGGCCGGTGGCCTGGTTTTGCAACAGCAAGGGGTCGAGCAGTTCAGGCGCCAGCTGCGGCGCCAGGGCAAGAATCAGCACCAGCCGTTCGCTGGCGCTCAACGCCAGTTGCGGAAACAGCACCAGCCACGGCCCTGGCGCAGGCGCGGCGGGCATGTCGCAAGGTACAGGCTGCTGCGCGAAATGCAGCGCGAAACGCCAGTCGATCACGGCGCGCAGCCATTGCAGCTCGCTTTCCAGCTCGGTAGCGATTCCGGCTGCCGGCGCCGGATTGGCATGCAGACGAAGATTTACCATTCGACGCTCAGCTCCTTTTCCATCCATGGGTGGAGGATCACGGCGTAGCCCCAATTGATCTGGTCGAGCAATACATCGACGGTCTTGCGCGGCACGGTCAGCGTCCATTTGCCGTCTCGGCATTGCAGCCGGCCGTTACGTTGCAGGAAAGTCTCGCGCAAGCCGGCGATCGAGGTGTTGCCGATACTGGGCCAGTTGCCGATAACGGCGCCCAGCAGTTCCTCGCAGGTGTGGCACTCGGCGTCGGTCGGCTCGATCGCGGCGGCGACCGGTGTGTCCGGCGGCAGACCGCATAACAGCTTGCTCAGCGCCAGTTCGGGCTCGGCGGCGTCGCAGCGTCCATCCACCAGGTATTGCAGCAGGTGGACGGCGCGGCTTGCGTCGGCGCTACCGTGGATGCCCAGGCGGCCATCGCCGTCCTTGCTCAGCAGTCCGAGCTTGTTGAACAGCATGGGCAGGAAGACATGCATCAGCACCACGCCGGCGCCACCGATGTACAGGATGTCGCCATCTTGCGCTGCTGCCGTCTGACGCGCAGCGGGCGGGCGGATGGGCTGCAGGGCCGACGCGCCAGGCGGGCGCAGCACCGCGGTCAGATGAATATAGCCGCCCTGGCTGGCAAGACGCCGTGCTTGCAGCAGGATGCGCTTGGCGTGGTCGGGCGTGGCCGGTAATTGTTGCAGCAGCGCGGCAGCGACCTGGCGCTGGCTGGCCTCGGCGGGATCGGCCAGCAGCGCCCAGATCGTTTGCCAGAGCAGGTGCGAGAGCTGGCTGTGCGGGGGCGCTATGCCGCTGCGTCGCCACGCCGCCGCCAGCACCTGCTTCAGGTCGAGGATAAAGTCGGCCAGCGCCGGCGCCAGGCGATGCAGTATGCGGGCCAGCAATTCTTCCGGCAGCTGGTCCAGCCAGCGCTGCCGCGCCGACGGATAGGCCAGGCCGGTGCGCAGCGCTGTTTGCAGCGC
Organism: Duganella sp. sic0402; assembly: GCF_019219065.1. Taxonomy (GTDB): domain Bacteria; phylum Pseudomonadota; class Gammaproteobacteria; order Burkholderiales; family Burkholderiaceae_D; genus Rugamonas. The sequence continues at coordinate 684,479 of NZ_JAHUWK010000001.1, forward strand.
GTTGCCGCCAGCGGCCAGCAGTTGCGCCAGTTGACGCCGGGCTGGTGCAGCCAATGGATCTGTGTCGTTGCCGGCCAGCCAGGCCAGCAGCAGCGCCGGATCTTGCGCCGTGCGCGCCGGGTTTGCACTGTCAGATGCGGCGGCGGCCGGTGTCGCGGCCGGGCTGTCGGGATCGGCCGGTGGATGGGCCGGCAGCGCGACAGGAACGGACGGCGGCGCCAGGGCCAGCATCAGCGCATCGGCTGTTTCTGGCCGCAGGTGCGGGCTCAGCCGGCGCAACCGTCTGCTCAGGCGCTCTGCATGCGCGTCATCGAGCAACTGGTGCAAGGCGACCTCGGTATAACTGTCAAGATCGGCCAGCAAGCCGTCGATATGCAGGCTGGAATCAGCCCACCAGGGCAGCACGCCGTGATCCAGCCAGTGGCGCAGCATGGCGGCACGGTCCAGGCGGGCGCCTGGCCACGCATGCGATCCGGGACCCGCGAGCGGCGTACCGCGCCAGGCGGCATCCAGCACCTGGCGCCAGGCCGAGCCAGTGCTGGCGCCGGGTTGCGCCGCCAGTACCTGGGCCCACAGTGCCGCCTGGCCTTGCTGTCCGGGTAACAGGCTGGCGACGATTTCTTCCGGCAGCATCCAGTTCAGCAAGCGTTCGGTCAGCGCCTGCGTATTGCCGGACGCCGCCGCCAGCAAGCGGCGCAGCAGGGCGGAGAAGCCGCGCGGGTTGGCCGCTGCCAGCATGCTCAGTTGCGCGCCGCCTTGCTCTGGCTGGCCGCTGCGCAGATATTGTTCAGCCAGCGCAATCGCTGCTTCGGCATGCAGCAGCGGCGCTGACTGCGGCGCAGGCGGCGTGGCTGAGGGCGCGGCAAACAAGCCATCCAGGGCCTCACTCAGTGCAGTGTCGACCGCACCGGGCCGCTGCGCCTCGGCGGCAATCGCGGCCGGCAGACTGCTGGCCGGGAGGCCAGCCTGGTCAGCCAGCGCCTGCAGCAAGCGACGCAACCATGCGCGCCGTTCGAATGGCTCGCCAGCGCTGTCCAGCACGGCGCGCAGGGCCAGCGGCCTTAGCGCCAACTGATGAATGGCGCTGGGGGCCTGGCGCCATCCGGCGATCAGGCGCGACAACTGCTCCAGGTCGGTGGCTACTATATCTGCGTGGGCGGGCACGCTGTGCGCCAGCATGGCGTTGAATTGGCTGGCCGAGCAAGCCTCCAGCCTGGCGTTCAGCGCGCGGTGATCGCTGCCCAAGCCTTGCAAATCAGCCAGCATGGCGGCGGGATGGCCGGTGGCGGCATCGTCGGTGTGCAGTTCAGCGGCCAGCACGGCCAGTCCTTCGGGTAGCGAACTCGACAGCGGCTGGCGCGCGCGCAGCCGCCGCAGCGCTTGATGGAAGGTGTCCAGCAGCTTTTTATAACTGATGCCGGCGCGTACAGCCAAGCCTTGCAGCAAGCGCCGCAGCCAGCTGATGCGGTTGAATTGAGAGCCCGCTTCCCGTAACAGGTAGCGTAGCGCGATCAGCCTGACCTGATGCTCGAAGCGGCCCACGCTGAGGCTCAGCGCTGGCTGTTGCTGATGCAGCAGTGTCAGATCGTCCAGATAGGCGAGAATCACGCCGCCGTGCTGAGGCTGCAGCTGTCCGATGATGCCGCCGAATACCGGCGCGGTCATCGGCTGTACCAGCAAGTCCATCGCGACGGGATGGGCAGCGGCGCTGCGCAGTTGGGTCAGCAGCTCGTCTGCTGCACTGCCGGCGGCCGCTGCGGGGAGGTGCTGTGGTACCACGCCGCCCAGTTCGTCCAGCAGTTCATCCAGCGTGCTGAGCAGTGAGCCGGCCAGCGGCTGATGGCCGCGCGTGCGGCTGGCCACCGTTTGCATCAGCGCCAGCAGGGTGGCGTAGCTGAGTCCCTCTGCGGCAGCCACGCCGGCCAACAGCGCGGCCAGGTAGCGGCGCCGGTTGAACTGGGTGCCGGCTTCGTGCAGCAGGTATTTCAAGGTGACGATCCACAAGGAGTGCCCGAGCTCCGGCTCGCTCAGCCGCACCGCCGCTGCGTCAGTGTGGCAGCGGCGGAAGTCCGTCAGGTAGGCCAGGATCACCGCCGCGTCGGCGGGACTGAGCACATGCAGCAGCGCGCTCAGATGCGCTTCACCGGCCTGCAGCACCAGCCGCTCTATCGCGTGGCGCTCGCCGGCGCGGCGGCGCAGCAGCGCAGCCAGTGCGGCCGGCTGCAGTTCGATCAGGCGGGTCAGCATGGCGGCGGCGTCGTAGACCTGCTCGGCGCTGCGGAACGGTAGTGCGCCATTGCGCAGGTACAGGTCGAACTCTTCCAGCATGGCGGCCGGCAGCGACAAGGCGCGGGCTGCATCGCTAGGGTGGTGGGTGGCGGCTTCGATGGCGTCCGCGAGGGCGCTGCGCAGGGCGTGTTCGAGCGCGGCGGGCAGGTCCAGCTCCAGCCGCTCGGCCGCGATGTCGTCCAGTTCTAGATCGAGGCGGGCGATGCGGATTTGCACGCCGGCCGGCGCCAGCGCATCGAACACGGTTTCGATCAGGGCGGGCAGGCGTTGCCATGCCATTTCCTCGGCACGGCCGCGTAGCCGCAGCGCGGCCGGCAGGCTGCCGGTGTCGATGTTCAGGCTGATTTTGCCGATGTGGTGGACGTGAAGGGGCATGCTGTTCACCAGAGTCGATTGGCGATGGCGGGTGCCGCCACGTCTGCCTGGTCAGGCGCTTGCCAGCAAACGACCTGCCCGGAACCCGCGCTGACGGCGCAGCGGCGGTAGCGGAGCTGGTGCAGTTGCTGCTGCGCGTCGTTTGAGGTGGCGTCGGCGTAGCTGGCGTAGCCGTCGAACGCCAGGCCGTCGAGCGGGTGGCCGCTTGCAGGCAGCGGGACGTCGGCCAGGTGCAGACCGGCGGCGTAGCCGGACTGGATGACGGCTTCGCGCCAGGCATTGCCGTAGGCGGGCAGGGCGCTATCGGCCAGGTCGGCGGGACGCAGCCAGATGCTGACACCAGGCGCCAGACCGGCCAGCCGTGTCAGCGCGGCGGCGCGTTTGCCGTCGCGCCGGCCTTGTTCGGCGGTCAGTAGGCAGCCTGTTGCAGGGGTGTGCTGCATCGCCATAATCGCCAGTCCGGTGCCAAGAATAGCATTGGCTTCGTCGAAGCTGAAGTCGCCGCCAGGCGCGCCCAGCGTGAGATCGCGCAGGATGAATTGCAGGCCGAGCGCCGCCAGCGCCCTGGCCTGCGCAGCGTCAAGGCGAGCGGCGACGCAAGCGCCGATGGCGCCAGTTTGCACCGCCTGCAGCTCGCCGCCGAGCAGGCGCAAGCCGCCGGGTGGTGTTGGCGCTGGCGCGGACTTGGCCGGAACTTGCGCTACCGGTGCGGGCGGTGGCGGGTGTGCAATCTGTGTCAATACCGGCACCTCGTCGTTGGCGGGCTCGGCTGTCAGGTAGGCCGCAGCGTTGGCGGCCGGCTGAGGCGCCGGAAGCAGTGCAACCGGGCGCGCCACCGGTTCGCGATGCGCGGCGGCGACCGCTGGCTGCAGGAAGGTCGCCAGGCGGCGGCTGGCCGCGCGGCGTTTCGCAGGGCGGCCCGAGCGCAGGGCTTGCAGCCAATCCTCATACAAGGCGTAAAAATGCGCCATCCGGTGCGGGCGCAGGTACAGCACATCGACCACCACATGCGCCGGCGTGTTAGCCCTCAGGATGGCGTACACCTGGCTGCGCCAGCCGGCTGGAGCGGCCTCATCGGCGTCCTCGTCCTCATCCTCCTCGTCAGGGAGCTGCGTCACGGCGGTAACGCGAAAGCTGAATTGCGCGCCTGACGGTAGCGCCTGGTCTTCAGCCTCGCCATCGACAGGCAACAGGGCGTCACGCAACAGCAGCCACTCGATCAGGCACAGTTGCACGGCGTTCCCTGAATTCAACATGTCCAGCTCGATACGGGCACGGACTTCCAGTCCAGCCTGCTGCGGCCCTCGCCCCCGGTAGTCGATGCCGCGTCCCCGGTCATGCGTGGCGGGCACCATCGCGCGCAGCAGCTCCCGTTGGGCCGTGATCAACGCTGTTCGCTGGCCGGCCTGCGCCACCAGTCCACAGGCAGAGCCCGGCGGCAAGGCTAACGCGGAGGCATACAGCGACAGCAGAAAGCCCAATATCGCGGTTTGCCTTGCCTCGACCGGGTCCTGGCGAGCGATCAGCAATTGCATCTGGTGTTCATAATCGTCATGCAACAGCGGCGCCACGTCCGGCACGCTGCCGCGCAGTGATTGCCAGGCATACGTGCGGTCCCCGCCTGCAGAGATCGAAAACAGGTCGCGGACGAAAGCCAGCTGGCTGAAGTAGTCGGCCATCAACTGGTCATAAGACATCAGATAGCCCTTGAGCTGACGCGCCTGCGCGCGCCGCAAGGAGTCGGCGCTTGACGGCAGGCCATAGCTGCCGATGCCGTACACCGCAGGAAACTGTTCCTGTACAGAGCTGTAGCGCGACAGGTCCTGGCCCGTGCCGACAGGCGCCGCGTAGGCCGCGTGATATGCTTCTTCCAGCGTGTAGCTGCGGCGCTGCTCGTCCCAGGCGCGGTCCAGCAGGCGCCTCACCCGCGCCGGATTGGGGCGGCATTCCACGCCGTCATGGAAGAGCCGGATGCCGTCCTCGCCGGCGCGTGCGCGCCATTCGAGATGCAGGATGGCCCCGTCGCCGGCTGGTACGATGTCCTCCGCACCGTACTTCTGCCCGTTGGCGCTCAGCAGCATGTTCTCCACCTCCAGCACGCCTGCCACGCTCGCCATTGCTTCCACCACGCTGCCCACCGCCACATTCGAAGGTAGCGGCGTCAGCTGGTCATCGGCGATGAAGCCACGCAGCAGTAGGGGGCCGCCGAAGATCTCCGCCGTGCTGCGGCCGGCGGCAAGCTGGGCGGCCAGCCCGGTGCGCAACGGTTCCGGTGACAGCACCATGCCGATGGCGAACAGCAGTTGCGCCATCACCGAATCCGCGTCCACGCCCTGGTCGAGATACACGTCGGCGCGCACGCTGGCGATCACCGGTGCCAGCACCTTGCAGTCCTGCACGTCCTCGCACAGTGCCCGATGCGCGGTGTAGGCGTCCAGCACGCGCGTGGCCAGATCATCCTGTGGCAGCGCATCGCAGACGCAGTCATCCTGCCGCGCCAGCACGTCGATGCGATACAGGCCGTTGACGCCGCCGGAGTCGGCTGGTTTGAGTGGAGTCAGCCAGATATTGCCGGCTTCCGGCACGCAGTCCAGCAGCAGCTTGCGGAATTGCTTGATGGTGACAGGGCTGACCGGCATGATATCCCGCGCCGCGTATAGCCCTTGCCGCGGCAGTGAGACGATGCCGCTATCTGGCGCGCCCAGCAGATCTGCCACGTCGAAGCCGGCGCGGTAGGACAATTCGGTGAGCGCGTAGCATAGCTGCTGCAGTATCAGGACGCCGGAGTCGGAGTCGTTGTAGTTGGTCCAGCGCTCGCCCGATAGCACTTGCACCAGTGCGATGCCTTCAGTGAGCAGCGCCTTGTAATCCAGTCCTGGGCTGTCGGGCGGGGAGCGCGGAATGGTGACTGGCGTATTGCTCATGTCGCCGCTCCGCGTCCGAGGGCTTGCGAGGTATCAACACGGCCGCTGAGGGCATGCTTCAGCGCCGATGTGTAGTAGGCGACCTGGCCCGTTTCTGCGCCGGTGACGGCCAGCTTGAGGATGGCTTTAACGTACGGCCGCTGGCGGATAAAATTGGCGATCTCTGGACGCGTGTAGTAGCGTGTTGAGCGGGTGTCCGTGGCAGGCCAGGGGGACAGCCAACTGATCAACTCGGTGTTGAGACGGCTGATGCAGTCGGCCTCATGTTCACCCGCGACAAACAGCAACTCGGCGACGACCTGCAGCCGCGTGTAAGGCGGGTTGCTGACGCTCAGTTCAATGAACGGGCTGCTGCGGGCAGCCAGGAAATCGCTGATGGCGGCCAGCATCTGGCCGCTGTTGGACGGGCAGGTGGCATCGTCGACAGCGGGGGTGTCCGGTCCAGGCACGGGGGTGATCCAGACTTGTCCGGCGCGTGGCATGGCGCCGTTGCCGCTGGCGGGGATGACAGCCACTTGCCACAGTGACGGAAAGGCGTCGAGCAGCAGGTTGGCATAGTCCCATGCCTGGATGGCGACCTCCTTGTGGCGCAGCCGCTCGGCGATCCACTGGTCGAAAGCGGCGCCGGTGGCTTCGGCGCGTCCGCCGGCCGATGGGGCGGGCTGGACGATGTCACCCAGCGTATCAAGTGCGGGGTCGGCGCTGCTGATGCTGCCGGACGGCAAAGGCGTACCCAGTTGCCGGGCCCCGCCAGGACCTTGCCAGACGGCGTAGGCGGCGTTCATCCAGAGCGCGGACAGTAACGGATATTGGCTGGGGTCGCCTTTGCCGAGGCTGACCCGCAGATATTGGGGCGCGGCATCGGGCGGGACCAGAAAGCGGATGATACCGGTCTGGCGCAGGCCGTTGCTGGCGTCACGCACCAGTTGCAGCGGCTGCCAGTTGCTGACGCCGTTGGTGCTGTAGCGCCAACTTGGCGTGGGCAGACTGCCGGGCCAGCCACCCGCAGGGGGGACTAGTTCAAACAGCACGCTGATGGCGCTGGCTGGTGCGGAAAGGCTGATGTCCAGTGTGGCGGTGTCAGGCAGCGGCTGCAGCAGTGCTTGGCCTCCCTCCGTTGGCCATGGCTGCGGCGTTATTTCTCCGAATGCTTGCAGGTGGAACCAGTGCAACGGCGCAACGCTGTCGGGCGTGGCGCTGGCGCTGTAATCGACGCTGAGGCCCTGAGCCTGCGGCAGCCATGGCTGATTGGGGAAAGCCAGCGGCGCAGGCGTTGGTGTTGGTGTCGGCGTTGTAGCCGGCGTTGGGCCTGGCGTAGGCGCTGGCGCGGGTGACGGTGGACACTCCAGCTGTTCGCCACAGCCGGCTTTCTTGCAAGCCTCTACGGCGGCAGCGGAAGTCAGGGCGAGCGATGCGGCCATCACGTTGGGGGCATACAATACGTCGCCGAACGCATAAGATGGCGTTGCCAGCACCACTTGCATCGCGCTCAATGTGGGGTCGTAAATGACGGGAAGGGGCTCCGGTGTCGGCCCCATATCCAGAACGGTTTTCTGCGAGGGCGTTCCCTTATCAGGACTGAACAACTGCTGCTGCTCTTTTTCCACCTGCCATGCACCAGGATTCAGCACCGTCACGTTGACCTTGAATGCTGCGTTATCAAACAACGTGCCTGGCTTACAAGTTTCGCCATTCTCATTGATAATGTAATTCTCGTAGTAGCCTTTGAAGCCGTCTTTGGTGGCCGGCAAGCCAAACCAGTTGATCGTTAATTCGCACGTCGTCAAACGTTTGGCAAACAATTCCGGCGCCGCGACAGTCAATGCAGCGCCCGCTACCGGTGGCGAACCGAACAGAGTGAATGGCTGGGCAGGGTCCAGGGGACCGCCTGGGCCGGTCAGTTGCAGTTCTGTCAGACCGGCCACTGCTACCTGCAGTCCGATGCTCTCCAGACTCAGCCGCGACAGTATGGCGTAGGGAAAGACATATGTTTCAGTCAGCTGGCTCGTGACCGGCGCCCTCAAGGGCAGGCGTTCCTGCACCAGCGTGGCCAGCAGCACCGGCATGCCGCCGAATTCCGCTGCTTGATCCGCAAACGGCGCCGAGGCGCTGGCGGCGATAGGCAAGATGTATTGCAGCTGATAGTTCCTGTCGGCTGGCGTGGCTGGCTGCACTGTGTATGTTGGCACATCGGCCCAACCGTCGGGCGTGGTGTAGCGCAGCATAAAGCCCACCGTCAGGATGCGCGCCAACACTGTTTCCGGGCTCATGTTCGCGCGTGCACCGAGTATGGTCAGGTCGGGCAGGATCCCGGCCCAGCTGTCGGCCGAGACCGTCAGTGTCAGAGTGACGGTGCGCGTGCCGCCCGCCATCAGCAAGCTGTTGCTGGCCAGCGCGAAGCCCAGGCTGGCCAGCGAGCTGGTCAATGCCCCCGCGTCGCCCACGGCGCAGGCGCCAAACAGCGGAAATGGCGTGGCGATCATCGGCGCGCTGTCCGCCAGCGCCACCTCGCCACTGTAGACCTGGGCTGGCGCCAGCGGCAGCCCGAGCGCCAGCGGCTGCTCAAGCAGCGTGACCGTGCGCATGCCGCTAATGACGGCTGCGTCCACCGTCAGCGCCGCTTCCAGCGCGTACAGGATGGGTTCCGACTCGGCATCAGTTCCCGCGAGGAAGGTGGCGCCCTTGGGCAGCGTCGTCTGTGCCAGGCCATCGGCCGGCGTGAAAGCCAGTGCCACCCGGTCCGGCACGCACTGCCGCACGGTCTGGCGTAACACGGCCTCATGGTAGAAGCGTTGCAAGCGCGCAGGGAAGCTATTGATACTGTGCTGCGCATGGCGGAACAGCTGGGCAAATGCATCCCACAGGCCGGACTGCGGTGCATGGTCGCCACTTTGCAGCGATGGCGCCAGGCTGGCAAGCGCATCGCTTTGGACACGCTCCAGCTCCACGATCAATGCGGCCAGCAAGGCCTCCAGCAGTGCCAGCAGCATCTTGATCCAGCGGCTGCCTGTCTGCTCGCGCAACAGGCGTGGCTCGGCGGGCGCGTATTCCAGATGCGCCAGCAAGGGCCGCGCGGCGTCCGCCAGCGCCGGGATGCGCTGCGCCGTCAGCAGTTGGGGTAGCGCCTGGTGCAGCGCGCTGCCTGGCGAGAGGCCCAGCGCGGCGTCGATGTCGACGATGCTCAACAGGCGCAGTAAGCCGCGCGTCAAGGTGCGCCAGTGGGCCAGGCGCTGTTCGCCGTCGGCGGCACCGGCCAGCGCCTCCAGCAGCAGGTCCAGCTCGAATTCGATGTCGCCGATGTCCAGCGCGGCGCATAGCGCCGCCGCGATGCTGGCGTCGTGCTGGAAGAATCCGGCCCAGTCGCCGTCCGGCTGGTCATGCACATCGTAAAAGCGCAACAGCGCGCCGTATTCAGCGGCGAATCCGAGTACGCTGGCCAGGCTGCGGCCATCCACCTGCACCGAATCCGGCGCGGGCGCGCTGAGCCGGCGGTCGCGCTGGCTCAGCGCGTTATTCAGGGGCAGGGGGCGGATATCCATGGAGCGTTATCCGGCTATGCCGGCGATATGGTGGCTTCGTTCAGATAGAAGGGATAAACCAGATTGCTGCGCGAATTGGTCTGGCGCACCACATAATCAATCGTGATCGCCAACTGGCCACGCAGTGGATCGACCTGGGACAGTTCGATCCGCAACACTTCGACGCGCGGCTCCCAGTTGAGTATCGCCAAACTCAGCGTCGACTTGATCTCGCTGGCCATGGTAGTGTCGAGCGAGTCAAACACGCGCTGATGCAGATCGGAGCCGTAGGCCTCCAGCATCAGCCGTTCGCCAATATTGGTCGAGAGCAGCACCCACAGGGATTGCTGGATATTCGCGTCGCCAGCGGAAATGACCACGCTGGCCGCGCTGCGGCTGAAGGTTGGCGGGAAGCTCCAGCCGGCGCCAAGGAAGGAGGGATCGCGGCCGCGCATGCGTCAGCCGCCTATCATGACGGTCGGCAGGCCGAGTACGATGCTGCCGCCGTGCGCCGTGGTGTCGCCCATGCGGGCCGCCGGGCGACCGCCGATCAGCACCGACGACGAACCCTTGACGATGGCGTCCGGCGGCCCGACGCACACGCACATATCGCCCACGCAGGCGGCTGGCAAGCCGCCGATCAGCACCACCGGCACGCCGGGGCCGGTAATCGGTCCGCCCACATGCGGCACGGGGACCGGGCCGGGATTGACCATCGGGCAGGTATGCATATCGGTTTGACGGGCGGCGGGTGGCATGGTGGACTCCTCGATACGGTTAGTTGATTTTGACCAGCGCACCTTGCACCGTCACCATGGCGCTGGAGCTGAGCTTGGCGCTGGCGCCGCCCTGGGCGGCAAAGCTGGCGTCGGCCTTGGCGTCGATGGTGGCGCCGGCGATGCTGACCCCGCCGCTGCCCTTCAGTGTCAGCTTGCCGGTGGCGCTCAGGCTCAGGTCCTGCTGGGCCTTGATGGCGATGCTGCCGGCGCCCTTGATTTCGATGCTATTGCCGGCCAGCGTGATGGTGTTGCCATGTTTGTCCTTGATGACCAGCTGGTCGGCCTTGTCATCCAGCCGGATGCTGTGCTGGTCCGGCGTTTCGATGCTGATGGCGTTCTGTTTGTCGTCGAAATCGATGCGCAGTTTGCTGCGCGTGACGATGGACTTGAGGTTGTTGGCGGCGCTGGGCAGCGCGGGCGGCGGCAGCTTCTTGCTGTATACCGCGCCCAGGATGACGGGAAAGCGCGGATCGCCGTTCATGAAAGCAAGCAGCACTTCGTCACCGACCTCGGGATAGAACATGGCGCCGAATTCCTTGCTAGCGTAGAAGCTGGCCAGCCGCGCCCACAAGCCCAGTTTGCCTGCCTGCAGCAATGGCAGCGATACCTGGACACGGAATTCGCCGGCCGGATCGCCATCCAGCTTCAGCACCACGCCGGTCTGTACATTGGCCATCGCCGCCAACTGGCCTGAGGCCGGCGGCGCGTTCACCGCCGGCGCGCGTTCGGTAAACCATTCCGGCGCCATGCCGATGGTGGCGCGGGTCGACCAGAAACCATCGCTGACGCTGTGCTGCACGGCCGACACATAGGCGTCGCCATTGAAGCGGCTGCCGAGGCCCTCCAGCGTGACCATCACGCCCGGCGCCGCCAGCGCGCTGCCCTGGAATAGCGCTTCGCCGCGTATCTTGGCCAGCCGCGACTTGGTCAGTTCGGCCGAAGTCCAGGCAGTGAGGTCGGCTTTTGCCAGGCTGGCGCCGGTCTGCTGCACATAGTCGGAGACGCCGAACACCTGCGCCAGCTGGTCGAAACTGAGGTTGCCTGGCGCGCTGACGGTGCTGCTGCCGGCCGCCGACCCGGCCACCGCCTGGGTGGCTGGGTCCCAGGCGTAGCTGTGGATGGCGCTGGCCCGGTACTGGGTGGTGGCGTCCATTTCAGCATGGAATTCCAGCAGCGACAGCCCATAGGCCAGCGTCAGCACTGGTGAGGCAGAGGTGTCGGGCGGCGCCACCACGATCTTGCCAGCCGAGGCGATCACCAGCATGCCATTCAGCTGCGCGCGCGTCAGCATCAGGTCCCAGTCGCTGCAGTAGTATTGCACCACCGACGGCTGCTGCGGCGTGGTGGCGCTGACCTTGGCTTCCAGCCCGGCGTCGCCGATCAGCTTGGAGATCACCTTGCTGTCGGTGGTGTTTTCGAAGATGGCGCTCTTGCGCGCCAGCGTCATCACGGTCGCCTTGTCGGTGGCGTCGACGATCAGGCGCGAGGCGCCGTCGTTGCTGATCTCCAGTCCCTGCTGGTAGATCAGGCCGGAAAATACCTCGCTGCTTTTGCCGTCATAGCCCAGCGCTATTTTCAGCGGGCTGCCCGGGATCAAGGTCTTGGTTTCGCTGATCGGGAAGGTGGCCAGGTGGGGATCGCCGTCAGAGATCACCAGCCGCGCGCGCGGCAGCTTGTTGACGCCAGTCCAGATGTCGACCGACACCACCTGATACGCGCTATCCAGCGCCTTGCCGTCGGCGGTGATGCTGATGGTGACCAGCTCGCCGCCGGTCAGTACCGGTGATGGCGCGCTCATGCCGCACCTCCCGCCAGCGGCGGAAACGCCAGTTGCGTGCCCGGCAGCAGCTGGCGGAAGTCGGCCAGCCCGTTGCTTTGCGCCACCCTCAGATAGTACTGGCTGTCGCCGTAAATGCGGTAGCACAGGCCGGGCAGGGTGTCGCCGGCAAACACCGTCACCAGGTGGGTCATGTCGGGCGACTGCAGATTGGCTTTTTTGGCCAGCACCACTTCGGTCGCGAACGAGATAAAGGTCACCGACAACTTGGCGCGCAGCGGTGTACCGTCCGGCCGGAACAAGGTATAGGCGACGTTCAGCTTGCTCAGCACGCACTGGAACTGCAGTTGCGCCCAGGTCAGTTTCAGGTATTTCGGCTGGTGGATCGCGCCCTGCACATTGACCGTCATGCGCTTGAAATGATCAATGACGTCCGTCACCCCGTTGGCGGTGGAATCGGGCGTGGGCATGACGCCGGTGGCGTCGACGATCAGGTCGAAGGCGACGGTTTCCTGGCACACGCGGTTGAAGCTCGGCGACGCACCGCTGCTGCCCTGTGCCTGGCGGTTATTGTGCTTGATGCCATAGTCGTGGGTATAGCTGGCCGGATTGATCCACACCTCCAGCGTATCGACCACGCTGCTGAAGTCGGGCTTGTCGTAGGCGTCGATGCGCATGTGTTTCAGGCTGCCGGCCATGTCAGCGCTCCGCCTTGCGCCGCAGTACCTGCAGCACTTCGCGCACACAGGCGCTGACCAGGGCCTGCTGCTGGGACGGACTGATGGGCGCGTCGTCGCAGCAGCCGTCCGCCGGCCGCGCCGCAGCGGCTGTTTCGCCAGGCTCGCGCACCGCGACCCTGACCCCGATTTCACCGATATTCAGACTCATTGCATCAGCTTTTCGTATTCAATCAACGCGCTCACCGGTGGCACCATGGCCAGCGCGTCGGTCAGTGGAAGGCGGGTGATGGTGGCGTAGGTAAATTCCAGCACCTCGGTCAGCACCTCGTTGCGATTGGCGTCGAACGGCCCGGTGACCCAGCGCACCGGCCACGCGCGGTACAGATTCCACGCCACCCGCGGCAGGCGGTCGGGACCGAGCAGCATCACCACCAGCGCCTGCGTCAGGATAGGCGCACCAAGGTTGGAGCCAACCGTCTGCGCCGCCCATTCGGACAGAAAGGAGGCGCGCGTGACGTAGCCGCGCCGCAGCACCAGGTTGGGGGTGGTGGTTTGCCCCGGCAACTGGTGGACGAAACGGTTCTCGCCGCCTTCCTTGACCGCTTCCAGTTCGATCTTGGCCTCCAATCCGGAAGCCTCCTGGAAACTGGCATCGGCTATGCTGCTCAGTTGCAGGGCCGTGCCGGTGCCCGCCACCATGACGGTAAAGAAGAAGCCCGGTGGCGGGCGGTAGCCGTTCTCGAATATCACGGTGCGGAAATGACCATGGTTTCGAAGGCCAGCTCGACGCTCTCGACCGCGACTTCATTGCCTTCCGACTTCAGCTCGGTGCCGGTGACCTTGATCGGGAAGGCGTTGTTGAGGGTCCACACCATTTTCGGCGCTGCCGTCTCGTCGAGCAGGCTGACCACGATGGTGACACGGGCGATGGTGTTCATCTTGATCTGGTTGAACCAGTCCCACAGCGCGGTGTCATTAATGAAAATGCCCTTGCGCAGGGTGACGTTGCCGACCTTGCCCAGGCCCGGCATTTTGATCGGATAAAAGCTGGGGCTGTCGCCGTGGCGGTATTCGATCGGCGTGACCTCGGTGCTGAGACCGGTCACTTCCTGGAAACTGACCACGCCCGCCGGCAAGCCGCTGACGGAGAAATAGAACTTGGGCAACGGCCAGATATTTGTGGATTGTACTTCACCTGCCATGATGGACTCCTGTAATTAAGATGGTCTGCTTACGCTGCTTACACGCCTTGCATGGTCTGACGGAAGGTCAGTTCGATGAACTCGGCAGGATGGATCAGTTGCACGGTGACGTTGACGATCATGTAGCCGTTCAGCACGTCGAGCCCGCTCATGGTGGTCGGCACGCCACAGGCCACGGTGAAGGCGTCGCTGGCCTTGTCGCCCATCAGCCCGCCGGCCTGCCAGAACTGGGTCAGGAAGTTGGAGATGCTGGACGTGACGGTGACCCAGGTACCGCCGTTGTTCGGCGCGAACACATACTGCTGCAGCGCCGCCTTGATCGATTGCTCGATGTAGATCAGGGTGCGGCGCACCTGCACATAGCGGTAGTCCAGGCTGTTGGCGTCGAGCGTGCGTGCGCCCCACACCACGGTGCCGCGGCCCGGGAAGGCGCGCAGGATGTCAATCGCGTTGCCGTTCAGCGGCGCGTTGTACTCGCCCTGCTGCTTGTCGGTGACGTCGACCTTGGGCGCGCTGATTTGTGCGAGCGAGACGTTGGCCGGTGCGTTCCAGACGCCGGTGGTGGCGTCGTTGCGGCTCCAGACGCCAGCCATCGCGCCGCTCGGCGGTGTGATATTGAGCTGGTCGGCCAGGATTTGCTCGATCTGGCCCAACAGCGGTACCGCGTTGGATATATACTGGTCTAGCGCCAACTGGTCGGCGGGGGCGATGGATGGCTTGTAGAGGCCATCGTTGACCAGCGACACCAGGCGCGCTACGCCGTTATCATCTTTGGTGGCCAGGCTGGTGGAAGTGCCGAACGGGGTGGTGCCAGTGACCGGGAAGGCGGCGCCGATGCGGGCCGCGACATCCTTGAATTTCGGCGTGAGCACCGTGGCCGTGCCCTCATTGCTTGGCTGGTACTGTTCCCAGGCACGCGAGGTCAGCAGGTTATTCATTAGCAAGGCACTCTCTTCGGTGCCGCTCAGGTTGGTGAAGTCGATATCGCTGATGCTCAGCAGCGTCGATTGCAGCGTTGGTCCATACGCTACGCCATAGCTGAAGGAATCGGCGGCCGGTGCAATCGCCTCCCAGAACCCCTTGACTTGCCCGTCCATGTCCGTCCATGCCTCGGGATCGAGCGCGCCAGGCAGGTCGAGCAGTGCAACCCGGTCTTGCAGCGAGCTGGCCTGGCGCATCATTGCTGTTGCCAGCGTGCTGTATTGGGAGTATTTGCCATTTTCCTTCGGCAATTGGCAGGCGTCCGGAATCACGATGATGGTCGGGCCTTTGGTGGTGCGGGCCACTTCCAGGCCTTTTTCCAGGTCGGCCAGCTTGATCTCGGTCGGCGTGGCGCCCAGGCCGGCGGTCGCTTCAAGCGCCCCGGTCAGGCTTGCTTGACCCCAGTAGTTGTTGACCGATACCACAAAGCAATCGCCCCCGCCGTTCGAATAAAACAGCTGTAATGCGGTGTAGAGATTGAAGCGGTAGGCCACTTCGTCGGAGGTAGCAACCAGGAAGCGGTTGTCGGCCGCCGGCTCGACTTTGTCCGCATTCACCGTCAGCGCTGTGGACTGAAAGTCAAACGCCTTATCGGCGAGCAATACGACGCCGCGCGCGTCAAAACCGCCGCCGAAGTAATTCTGGTAGTCAGCCATCGACCTGAGCGGAATCGCCTGGCCATACACCTGCTTCTGGCTGGACGGGTCGGCGGCGGTTTCGGTATAGCCGATGAAAATCGGCACGGCCGTCGGCACGCCGACGATGGAGGCCGGGAACGACGGGAATTCAGTCACGTAAACGCCTGGCGTTTTACGGTCCTTTGCTAGAGATGTGCTGGTCATGGGGCGTTTTCCTTCGGGTTAAAGTGTCAACAGTGGGGCCGCTTCAAACATAGATGTAAATCTCGGAAATTCCCTGGTCGGGGAATTGGGGGATCGCCCAGACCGGGTCGCTGGCCGCTACCGGCAGGCGGCTGATCCGCAGCGGATTTTCATGTCCGGCGCCATCCTGGCGGCGTCCGGTCAGAGAAAACGCGTAGTCCGAGCGCTGCCGCAGCGGCAGCGGGCTGTCGGCGCATAGCGCGATTGCGCTGGCGCCGCTGGGCAGTATCACCGGCGCCGCTGACGCGGTGAAATGGGTGCCGGCGCCGGTAATGCGCAGCCGCTGCAGCTGGCCGCCGGGTTCCTGCGACACCACCAAATACTGCCAGTAGGTGTTGCGCGCAGTGAACGGCAAACGGTATGCCGGCTGCGTCAGCACGGCAGGCTGCTTGGGCAGCGGCGTTTGTACCGGGTAGACGCCGGGGGAGTGCCCGGTCGGCCGGGTCAGCAGGATATCCAGCAGCAGCAATGCATCGATGTGCTGCGCCACATACAACACGGTGCGCGTCTGCAATACCGCTCCCGCCTCATCGATGGTGTCGATGGTGTAGCGGCCGAACGGCAGCGAGCTCATATTCAACCAGGCATAGCCGGCTGCATCGAAGATCACCGGGTCCTGGTCCTGCACCGGATAGACCACCGCGTGGCTCAGGTCGCGCACCTCGACATGCGCGCCCGCTGGTCCGCTCAGCGTCAGATCGCGTCCGACCACCGGGCATAGCGCCGCGCCGGTAACGAACTCGCCGGGGCACAACAACGCTGCTTCGTCCTGGACATGGGCATCGCGGTTGCACAGATACAGGTTGCGGTCAGCCAGGCAGGTGCCGATAGGCAGACGGGTGAAATTGATGAACGCCGAATTCTTGAGCCGCAGGCAAAAACTGAGCTTTTGCCAGAATGTGCTGACCACCTCGTCGGCGGCCGGGGTCAGCAGGTAATTGGCGAGCTGCGTCAGCCGGTCGCTCTGGATATACATGCTGAAGCCGTACTGCTCGGCACGGAAAACCATGCCCAGCTCGCTCATCAGACGGCGGCTGTCCGGCGTCGGTTCGACCACAAAATCCGGGCAGCAGTCCTGGCTGGCGGCGTAGTAGTCATGCGTAATCGCCACGCTGAACATTTTTTGCAGCGCCGGCCCGCTCGCTACGGGTGCGGCGAACTGCAAACGCGTAGGACGCGGGGCGGCGCTCATGACAGCGTGCCCGCAGCCGGTGTTTGTGCCGTCCCCATGCCGGTAGCCGGCTTGGCCAGCGCCTGCATGGCGCCCGCATCGAACGGCAGTTGGCGCAGTTTGTAAAAGGCGCTCGGCAGATATTTGGTGCCGAGGTTGCCCATGATGTAGCTAACGTCGATAGGCCCCAGCGTTTCCAGCTCCATCGCCAGCTTGTAGACCGGCGGCGCCAGGTCGGGACTGTTGTCTTGAGTGAAATACGGGCGTTGCTGGAAGAATGACAGCAACAGCGAAATCGCCTGCAGGCCTTCCGAATAGTTTTTGTCGGAGAAGTTGGCCATGAACATCAGGTGCAGGTTGACGTAGATCGGCGGGCTGACCACCGCATAGCCGTCATTGCCGCCGCGCGTAGCGCTATAGGTACTGACGGTGTTGTCGCGGGTGATGTTGTGCAAGGTCATGACGACCTTGTCCTTGATGTACTCGTTCACCGAGCCATCGTGATCGACCAGACTGGACAAGACCACCCACTCATCATTGCGATGATTCAGGTTCTGCATGTATTCGTTGGCGGCCTGGCAGATAACTTCCAGCGCGTTCCTGATATTCGACATGATCGGGGTTGGGGAAAGGTCGATTCAGCCGCCAAGATACGGTTGGCCGCAGTCATCCACCAGTAACAACGCAGTAACGGCATCGTAACAGCAGAGTAACGGAAGAGTCCGGAAGGTTTCCGGAAGGGCCCGGGACGGCGCCAATGCTATGTTCGATGCACACTACCGAACCGGAGAACCATCATCAACACTGCGCTATTTTCGACGACCAACACCCCGCTGCTAGCCGACGAGATTCGGGCTGCGGCGGGCAGGGTGATCGCCAGCCGTCAGTTTGCCAAGGCGCGCCGCTGTGCCGCGCTGCTCAATTACCTGGTGCAGAAACTGCTGACCGGCACGGTCGACTCGCTGTCTGAACACGATATTGGCATCGAGGTGTTCGGGCGTGATCGCAGCTCGTATCATACCTGCGACGACCCCATCGTGCGGGTACAGGTGGGACGTCTGCGCCAGCGACTGAGCGCATTCTATGCTGAGGAAGGCAGCGCCGAACGGGTGCATATCGAACTGCCGGCCGGCAGCTATGTACCGCGCCTTGCCTGGTGCGGCCAGCCGGTCGCGCCCAATGTTACGACCGGCGGCCCGCAACTGGCAATGCGGCCGCTGGCCTGCCTGAGCGATAGTCTGTCGGCGCGCACCTTCACCTCCGGTCTGAACGATGAATTGCAATATGGTTTGCACCGTCAACTAGCCGAGCGGCTGCTCGCCTGGAGCAGCCAGGATGCTGCCGATAGCGCGGCCCGCGAAGGCCTGCAAGTCCTTGAAGGTTCGGTGCGCCAGGACGCCACGCTGACGCGCGTCTCGCTGTGGCTGCGGCGCGCGCCAGGCGGTGAGGTAATCTGGCACGAGCAATTCGACGGCCGTTCGGACGGTTCCATTGCCGCCCAGGAGCATCTGGCCACGCTGTGCATCGCCTGCCTGCTGCCTTGCGTGGCTGCGCAGTAGTTCAGAACGAGGTGGCGACGGCGCCGCGGCGCGTCCAGTGGAAGCCTGCCTCAGGCGCGCTGCTGAAGTTGCTGTCGCCGTCGAGCCGTAGCACATTGGTTTCGCAGACCAGGAATTCCTGATGGATAAAATTCTCCAGTTCGCGCACATTGCCTGGCCACGGACTGGCGATCAGCATGGCTTCGAAGCGTGCCGACATGGTCTTGAGAGGCAAACCATATTGCTCGCTATAACGTTGCAGGAAGCAGTGCGCCAGCAGCATGGCGTCGCTGGCGCGCTCGCGCAGCGGCGGCATGCGCAGCGCCAGCACGTTCAGGCGATAGAGCAGATCGGTGCGGAACTTTCCGCTGGTCGCCAGTTGCCGCAGGCTGGCATTGGTCGCCGCCACGACGCGCAGATTGGCGCGGCGCATGCTCAAGCTGCCAGCGCAGCGGTAGCTGTGATCCTGAAGAAAACGGAGCAGGGCGGCTTGCGCTTCCAGGTTCAGCGCATCAACCTCGTCAAGAAACAGCGTGCCGCCCTCGGCTGCATCCACCAGCCCGCTGCGCTCGGCGTCGAACGCCGGCGCCTCCTGGCCGAACAGCTGGCGCTCCAGCGGGCTTTCGCCAAGCGCTGCGCAATTGACCAGGACAAACGGCGCCGCATTGCGCTCGCTCAGCGCATGAATGGTGCGTGCCGCCAATTCCTTGCCGGTACCGGTCTCGCCTTCGATTAATACAGTGGCGTCGACCTTGGCGAAGGTGCGTAAATGCGCCAGCGCGGTTTGCAAGGCCGGCGATGTTCCGATCAAGATTTGTTCCTGCAAGTCTGTCATGGCGGTCACCTCAGTCATGCAAAAAATTGTAAACAGCGTAAGGGCGCGAATTCTATTCAATTGTCACTTGCAACATATCTGGCCGTTTGGCTTTCCCCTAGCCCCTCAGTCGCGGCGGTGTTACGCGCTGTTACTTAACGCGCAAATACTTTGGCCGCATTCTGTCTACTTCGTTGCGCCACGCCTAGTGTTGCCGCTGGTCGTTTTCGGATTGGATTTCTTCTTTAAATAAAAGCCAGGGAAGCTGACATGAAAATGCATACCACGAAGGAAGGGACCGAACGCCAGGCTGGCGGCACTACTCAAAACGCGCAAGCGCAACACGGCGTCAATGCGGTGACACAAAACAGTGCCACTGCGGCGACGCTGCAGAGCTATCAACGAATGGCAGACCATTCATCCAAGTCTGTGCAACTGAGACAGTATGCAGCGATGGCGGGCAGGGCGGCTATGCAAGGAAAGTTTGATTCTGCCCAGAGCCAGGAGGAGGAGACCGCGCAATTAGCGGCCAAGCCGAACAATACTGGTTTGCCCGATCAGCTGAAGTCAGGCATTGAGTCGCTATCAGGCCAGAACATGGATCATGTAAGGGTTCACTACAATTCAACGAAGCCGGCGCAGTTGCAGGCACACGCTTATGCGCAGGGCAGTGAGATCCATCTCGCTCCGGGGCAGGAGCAGCATTTACCGCACGAAGCCTGGCATGTTGTGCAGCAACGTCAAGGTCGAGTCAAGGCAACCGCCCAAGCCAAAGACATCGCCATCAACGATGATGCTCAGCTTGAGAAAGAGGCCGACGTGATGGGCGAGCAGGCACTGCAAAAAGCGCCAATCCAGCATAAGCAGCATACCCAAACTTCATCATCGCAATCATCGAACGCGGTGGCCCAAGGACGCTTTTATGAAAAGACCCCCGGCGGCGCATTCGTTTGGTGGAACCGCCCCATCGCTCTGGCAGGTGGCGCCAAGAGCTGGCGGTCATTTATTGATCCGGCTACTGGAACCCAGCAGCAGCACAATGGCTACGGTGTCTGGTTTCAGTTTAATAAGGGCGGCACTGATCGTCAAAAGGTCAAGGGAACCCGCGCGGCTAACGGAAATACACCAGGGCTAACGCTGGGTGATCAGACCCATCCTTTGGCGCCAATGGCCTGGACGGGAAGCCGCAATTGGCCAGCCACTATGAAAGGCGTGAATTCGGCGCTAAACCTGCGGGGCGCTGTGCCGGGCGCCGCTCTCAGTCCAGGTAACACAGCTTGGGGGCACCAGGTGGCGATGCAGTGGGGCGGCCCCGCCGCGCAGTGGAATGCTGCTTCGGCGACAAATGATGGCGGTGCGAATCAAAATGCGCAGGAACAATACCAGACGGAAGTGGAAAATGCTGTAAATCGGGTCGCAGCATTACCTGGTCGTAATCTCGATGACTTCCGCATCAAACATACAGCATATATGTACAGTGGAACTCATGTGGCTAAATATATGCGCATCAAAATTTACTGGAGAAACGCTGCTGGCAATCATATTAAATTGGTTGATCAAGTCACGCCGGATTTTGCCTTGCATATGGCCGGCGGCGCGGGAGGGGGTGTTGCCGGGTTTGGTACACAGATAGCCAATCAATTAACGGCTGGCGTGGCATTGGCTACCCGCCGTCAGACCGATCCCACCACCGAAATGTCATGGAACGCTACGCCCACGGCGGCGCGTCCGAGGAAGTGTTTCCTTACCACTGCTTGTGTGGATGCCCGCGGACTGGCGGATGATTGTGAGGAGCTGTCAATACTCCGTGCGTTTCGCGATGGCCCAATGCAAGCACTCCCAGGAGGGGCTGCGCTAGTTCAGGAATATTACCGTATTGCGCCTGCCATCGTAGATGCGATACAAAGCCATCCGCATGCCGCAATGCTGCTTGATCGTTTGTATGGCGACTTGGTACAAGGGTCTATTCAATTGATTGGGGACGGTAAGTATGCACAGGCCATGGCGCATTATCGTTCTTGTGTACTTGCTATCAGGCAGCAACTTCAGGCAGAAACCAGCGCGAACAAAGAAGCGGGCTTGGCACATCAAGTCTCTGAGATAACCTGAAGGTTTCAAACACCTCTGTTTGATAAACTGACCCAAGGCAGTCTTTCTGAACAAAAATGAGGGCGATGCAGGCTGAGTTCCCAACCGAAAAGTTGTGCCGTGCATTGACGGTGTCGCGTAGCGGTTTTTATGCCTGGCTGAGTGCAGCGCCTTCGAAACGTGGCGCGATGACGAAATCCTGATTTTCGCATAATTTATATTATGTAAAATGAGAACTGGAGATAATACGATGAGAACGTACGCAAAGGATCAAAGGGAAACCACAACGGATCCGAATTTCCTGCAGACCGTTGCCAAACATGCTGCGCAATTGCATGGCGAATCGCCCAGTATCGCGGTGGACACGAGCGCCAAGTCGTCTGCACTGCAACGCCATCAGCGCATTGCGAACAACTCACCACATGCTGCGCAGCTAAGGCAACAGATGGAAATGATGGCTGGTGCCTTCCGCTCTACGGCATCTGCGCCGGTTCAGGTGCGGGAGAATTCGGCTCCCCCATCCGCGCTGCAGTTAAAGGGAAAACACAAACAACAAAAGGGAAAACACAAACAACACGTCGATGCAATCGACACAAGTGAACATGAAGGCCACCAAGGGAATATCCAGCGCAAGATGGTTGAAGTTTGCAAGGCACTGCTTGGTGACGCTGACGAATTGAAAGACTGGTTTAAAAACGTCGTCACCAATGGCTTATGCGGTGGATGGGCTGCGTTGCACCGGGCAGCCCCTGACTTATTGTTGGATGTATGGAGAACCCTTGAAGGCTGGAATGAGAGTGATGGAGTTGACGCCTTGACGGAAGAGGATCAAAAGAAAATTGTCACGGTAGTCACGACAGCTTACGACACGATGAATGCGCTTGAGCCAGAAGCAGAATACGGCGAATCTCCCGAACAAGTGCGCGAGTTGGGCGAGGCAGTTGTCCCTAAGCACACGAGCAAAGTGTCTAGCTTCACCTTGAGCATACCCGAGGCTGCCGGTGGCGGGCGACTGCTGTTAAATAAGATGCTTGACGAGCCCAAGGCAAAAAAAGCGGGGAATATCTGCACATTTCACATCGAAACCCAACGACACCACATGAGTATGCGAACGCGTGCTGTAAACGGCGAGGTCAGGATACTCGATATGGTCGAATCCGAGCGCCGTGGTGTCGTCATATTTCCAACCACGGCTGAGGCCATCGGGGTGCTTGATTCTGGCCTGTATCTGGCCCTCTCCAACTTCAAGGTCGAAGTCGAAGTGTTCCTCGATATGTGATAGTGTTTGAGGTTAAAACTGAGTTGCACGAAGTGTCTGCGTCAAGCTGCTCAGCAGCTTGACAGCGCCGTCAATATCGAGTTCCTCAAACTGGTCGATGATGGCTGTAGCGCTAGCGGCCAGTGGTCCGCTCTGCAACGCACCGGCTAGCTGTTCCAGAAGCGGGATGGCGGCATAATCGCCGTTTTCCAGCAAAGGTGCAATGCGCAACGCCAGCGCCAACGCCGCATCACGCCGCGGCGCACTTGACGCAGCAGTGTGTGCTGAGCCACCCGATCGCGAAACGACAAAACGCGACAACCCGTCGAGCACCTGCACCATGTCGTTCACAAAGGCTGCCATCAGCGCCGAAACCGCCTTTTCGTCGGCGGCGTATGCCGCTGTCTCAAGCGCGGCTGCAGAGACGGACAGGCCGCGAGCGCACAAGTAAGACGCGGCGCCTTTCAGCGTATGCGCAATGCGCCCCACTTCGGCATAGTCACCGGCCAGATGGCAAACCGCAATAGTTCGCGGCACTGCTGTATATTCGCGCAGGAAGGCCTGCGCCGCGCGTAGCAGCAGCGCGTGGTTGCTGCCCAGGGTGTGGTAAGCACCGGCAAGGTCTACGCCTGCCAGTTCGGGAAGTTCCGGCAAGACAGCGCCCTCCTCTGCTGCAGCTGCAGCGTCAATGGTCTTGGAGAGATTCATGCGCTGGCTCCCGTACCTGAACTGTGACGATGGCGGCGCGTGATCATGCGTTCAGCACCAATTCTTCAGCCCTGCGCCATAACACACGGTTGCGGCCCTCGCCCTTGGCATCGTAAAGATGCTGGTCCGCCGCCGCCAGCAGCGCTTCCATCGTTTCGCTCCGCCCAGGTGCAAGTGTTGCGCCACCGACGCTGATGGTAATGGTCGGCGCACACACCGACCCGTCGTGCTGGATCGCCAGTGCCTCAATTCCCTCGCGAATGCGCTCGCCGATCCGCATCGCTGCCGGTCGAGGCGTATCGGGTAGCACCAGCACAAACTCTTCCCCGCCGTAACGCGCCCCCAGATCGGCAGGCCGGCGCAAGTTGGCGCTCAAGACCCGGCTCACTTCACGCAGCACCTGGTCTCCCATCGCGTGGCCGTAGTGGTCGTTATATTGCTTGAAGCAGTCGACGTCGAGTAGCATCAGCGACAGTGTTGCGCCGTTGCGCTGCGCTCGGTCCCATTCGGCAGCGTAGTATTCATCGAAGCGGCGGCGGTTTGGCAGTTCAGTAAGGCCGTCGATATGTGCCTGTACTTCCAGAAGGTTGCGTTGCCGCGCTAATTGGAGGTGGATCGCTACGCGGGCCTTCACCACGGCCGGACTGAATGGCTTGGTGATGTAGTCGGACGCACCTATGCTCAGCCCCAGCGCCTCGTCGCTGGTGCTATCAAGACCGGTAATGAAGACCACCGGGATATGCGCGGTGCGCGCCTCGGCCTTCAGGCGGCGCAGGACTTCATGGCCATCCAGCTCTGCCATCATGACGTCAAGCAGTATCAGGGCTGGCTGGTGGCGTGCTGCCCATTCCACAACGTTGCGGCCGTTCTTCGCCACTGTAATGGTACATAGCGACTGCAACAAGTCGGCCAGCACTTCGCGGTTGATCGCATCGTCGTCGACAATCAGCACGCGCTGCAGTTCCGCTACCTCACGTTCACTGCCGAGATGCGCTGCTGATGCGGACACAAGCGCGCTTGCAGGCATGTCCATCAGCGCCCCAACCAGGGGCGCCAACAGCTCCGCCAGCGGCCCGCGCAGTTGACGTGCCTCGTCATCGCGGCCCTCGCGCAGTGCCTTTTCCAGCATGTCGCAGGCAACGGCCAGCGGCATTGCGCCGATGTATTCGGCCGATGATTTGAGCGTATGCACAAAGCGGAGTAAGGCGCCGTCGGCCAGCGCGTCTTCGTTGGCGAGCATCGTCTGTGCGGCAGCGCCGTATTCGTTTTTAAACCGCTCCAACACCTTGTTGAGTAATGCCGGGTTATGTCCGACACGGCTCAAGGCGCGTTGCCAATCGACGCCGGCGATGGATGGCAGACTGCTTGCCAGTGCATTGCTTTGAGCATTGATAGGGACTTCGGCAGCAATGGCAGCATGATCGCCAGCCACTACCTGCGTACGTGGCGTGATCCAGCGCAGCAGCGTATTCATCAACAACACTGGGTCGATAGGCTTGGTTAAATGGTCGTTCATGCCAGCTGCCATGCTGGCGGCATGATCGCCGCTCATGGCGTGCGCCGTCATGGCGATGATCGGCAGGCTGTCGTAGTTGGACATCGCGCGGATGGTGCGTGTCGCTGTCAGGCCATCCATGACCGGCATCTGTATGTCCATGAGCACCAGATCGTAGTGCATCGTCTGCACCATTTGTACCGCTTGCATACCGTCCAGTGCAACGTCGACGGTGATCGGCGCGTCGGCCAGGAAGTCCAGCGCCACATCGCAGTTAATGGCGTTGTCCTCGACCAGCAGCACCCGTGCGCCGGCCAGGCTGGAGAGGTCGCGCCCCTCGGCTGGCCGTACGCGGGCCACGCGCTCACCGCTTTCGGGCGATCTCAAAATATCGATCAGGCTATCATAGAGCAGCGATGGGATCACCGGCTTGATCAAGAAGCCGTCCAAACCGGCGTCATCGACTTCGTGCAGCACATCTTCGCGGGCATAAGCGCTGACCATCAGAATCGCCGGCGTGGCCGTGATGCGATCGTCGCTACGGATCCGGCGTGCGGTTTCAATGCCATCCCAGATCGGCATACGCCAATCCATCAGCACCACGTCGAAGGGCGTGCCAGCCGCGCTTGCTTCAAGCAATAACTCCATGGCGATCGGGCCGGACTCGGCGCTGCCGACAGCTTCTATGCCGAAGGATTTGAGTATGCTGCATAGCACTTCGCGGGAGGCGGCGCTGTCGTCGACCACCAAAACACGGTGATGGCCGAATGACGCTTGCCCACCCTGCGCCAATGCTGGCGCAATGCCGAGGTCCACCGTGAAGCTAAAGCGGCTGCCGACGCCAGCCTTGCTCTCGACGGCGATCTCTCCCCCCATCAACTCCACGAGCTGGCGTGAAATCGCCAATCCTAAACCGGTGCCGCCATATTTCCGGGTAATTGAGCTATCGACCTGCGAGAATGACTGGAACAGGCCGGCCAGTTGCAGCTCGGTCATGCCAATACCAGTATCGCTCACGGCAAAGCGCAATGTCGCGCCGGCCTTGCGCTGTTCGACCAGTTCGACGCTGACCACGATCTCGCCGCGTTCGGTGAATTTAGCGGCGTTACCGGTCAAGTTGAGTAGCACCTGTCCCAGTCGCAAGGGATCGCCCAGCAGCTGGCGCGGCACATCCGCAGCGATGCTGAAAATGACTTCGACACCTTTTTCTTCGGTCTTATGGGCGATCAGACCGGCAAGATTACCGAAGATTTCGTCAAGCTGGAACGGCACGTTTTCCAAGTCCAGCTTGCGCGCCTCTATCTTGGAAAAATCCAGGATATCATTGACGATGCCCAGCAGGTTTTCAGCCGACCACAGGATTTTGCCCAGGTAGCCGCGCTGCTTGTTGTCGAGCTCAGTGCGCAGCGTCAGCCGGGATAAGCCGATCAAGGCATTCATGGGGGTGCGGATTTCGTGGCTCATATTGGCCAAGAACTCGCTTTTGGCCAGCGACGCGGAAACCGCTTCGGCGCGTGCGCGCTCGATGAGGTCCAGCGCGCGCGCCTTCTGGAAGGCGGATACAAAATGCTCCTTCAAGCCGGTCAGCAATTCCTGGTCGCTTTCGTCGAAAGCCATGCTGTCGTGGCGGTTGCCGAACACCAGGTAGCCTTCGACGCGCTGATCGACCAAAATCCGCATCGCCAGTTGCGCGCCCTTCTCCGCGCCCTCGCCGTAGCTCAGGAAGATATCCTCGGCAATCGCACCGCTGGCCGGCGCGTAGCATAGCGCCGCCTGCTCAGCGTCCAACGCCGGGACATCTACGGCGACACCGTCGCGGCTCCACGCTGCGTGGACGGTAAAGTCGCCGCTTTCCTTGTCGCGCACCAGCGCGAAAGCCGTTTCGACACCCTCGATGATGGTCCCTTCCCGCAACATGGCTTCAAGCAGTTGGTCAAAGTCGACCTGTTCGTTGACCGACCGGACGATCGCGTTGAGTTTTTCCAGGTGCTGCGTACGCGACATGACACGCTCTTCCAGCACTTGCGTGGCATGTTTCAGCTTGCGTACTCGCCATGAGTACAAGCTCCAGGCCAGCAAGCCGGCCGCCAGTGCGTAGCCCAGCGTCGCCCACCAGGTCTGGTACCAGGCCGGCAGCACCCGCACGGGCAGCGTCAGTTCTTGATCGCTCCACTGGCCGATGCGGTTCGAGCCACGCACCTGCAACCGGTATTCGCCAGGCGGCAGGCTGGTGTAGGCGGCAACGCGACGCGTGGCGTCCATCTCAACCCAGTCGCGATCATAACCCTCCAGCCGATAACGGTAGCGGTTCTGTGCCGGCGCGGAAAAATCCAATGCGGCAAATTCGACTTCGAAACCCTGCACCTCCGGCGGCACCACCAACGGCGCTCCTGCAGCGTGCAAACGCCCTGGCGGGACCGACAACGCTCCCAGGTGAATCGCGCTCACGGCCACCGGCGGGCGCCAGTTCCAGGTGGCGATCCGGTCAGGGTGGATGGCGCTCAAGCCGCCGGCGCCGCCGAACACAACATCACCGTCTGCCGTCAGCGCGGCGGCGCCGACGTAATAGGCGCGGATGGCCAGGCCATCGGCACGATTCAGGGTGCGAACACGCAGGCTGTTGACGTCGGCCATGGCGATGCCGTCAACGGTGCTGATCCAGATGTTGCCCCGCGCGTCCATCAGCAGGCCGCAGGCATTCATATTGCTCAGACCGTCGGCAATGCCGATGCGGCGCCACTGCGGCTTGCCGGCCGCGTCACGCCCGGTCAGCACGTTGACGCCACCGCCGCTGCGGAGTGCCACCCATAGCCGTCCCTGAAGGTCCAGCGCCAGCCCGGAGACAAAGCCGGCCGACAACGCTGCGGGCTGGCCGGTCTCGAAAGGAATCCGTTCGATGGCGCCGCTGACGGTGTCCAGCTGATTCAAGCCATTGCGGGTACCGATCCAAAGTTTGCCGCCCGGCGCCAACAGCAGTGACTCGATGCGGTTGTCGGTCAGGCCAACGTCCTTGGTGGCGCCCTGCGTATAGCTTTTCAAGGCGCCGGTGAGCGGTTGATAGCGCAGCAGTCCATTGGTCGTGCCTAGCCACAGCGTATCGCCGTCGGCCACGATGCGTGAGACGCGCGGATACTTTTCCGGCTGGGGCAAGGCCACACGCCTGATCTGGCGGCCTTCTGCATCGGCTCGGTAAAGGCCGAGCTGGGTGCCGATCCAGACCTCGCTTTTCGGCCCTGCCCCTTGCGCCATGGACAAGGTAAGGCGAGCCGGCAGCGCGCTATCGGGTTTGCTGAGATCGGCACGCAGGGCGGCACGGCGCTTGCCGTCGGCGTCAATGATGTCGATGCCGCGATCAGCCAGTGCAAGCCATAGGCGATTCTGGCTGTCTGTCATGACAGCGGTGACGTCGGCGTCCGGTTGATCGATGCCGCCATAGGCCGTGTGAACTGCGCTCGATAGCGGGTCGTAACGGTCCAGGCTGCGCTCGGTGCTGACCCACATCAAGCCGCTGCGGTCGCGCAGCACTGCGGCGGTTCGGTCGTGACCGAGGCTGGTCGCGACTTGCGCCTGGTGACGAATGTGGCGTACCGCACCGGTGTCCGGGGCGTATTCGGTGACGCCGCCGCCGTAGCTGCCGATCCACCATATGCCGGGACGCAGTTCCTCGATCGACAGCACCATGTTATCGCGCAATTCCGGGGCAGCCGGAATATGCAGCACATTGCCTGTCACCGCCGCAGCTTCGACGACACCAATGCCGCTCCTGAGCGTGCCAAATATCACGCGGCCGCGGCTATCCTCGCTCAGCGCCAGTATGCTATCCACCCAGGCGCCGCCGTCGGGCCCTTTGACGGGTACTGCTGAAAGCTTGCCGGTGGCGGCGTTCAGCCGCGACAGCCCAGTGGCTGAGCCGATCCAAAGATTACCGTGGCTGTCGATACGCAGTGCCCGAATCTGGTTGTCACGCAGGCCGTCCTGAGACTTGGCGGCTGCGCGGTAGTGCGTGATGGCGCCGCTGGCAGGATCAAGATAATCGAGGCCACCGGCCGTACCGACCCAAACCCCGCCTCGTTTGTCGCCGGCGATCGCCGTCACGGAGTCGTGGCTCAAACCTTGGGCGCCAGATCCGTAGCGGACGAAGCGCTCCTCCTTCTGGTCGTATAGTGCAAGCCCTGCGAAGGCAGTGCCCACCCAAAGCCGGCCCAGCGGATCGCGGTGGGTGGTTTGCACGAAGTCGCCGGGCAGTGAACTGGGATTCGTGGCATCGTGCTTGAACACACGCATGCGGTAGCCGTCCCATCGTGCCAGCCCACCCTGCGTACCTAGCCAGATAAAGCCGTCGCCATCCTGCGTCATGGACATGACAATGGGATCGGGCAGACCTTGGTCAACGCCCAGGTGTTCGAAATGTGCTGTGGAAAGCTTATCCCAGCGGTCTTCGGCGACTTGCTGCGCACTGGCTGGGGCTATCCCTGACACGATCCATGCCATCGTCAGCGTGAGCAGCCAGTGAGCGGTGCGCAGGCTCATGCGAGCACCGGGATGATGGGATGGGTGTAGCGAATGACCATTTTGCAGACGTGCAGCCAGTACGGAGGGGAAGTTTTCAGAGGACCGATTCAGAGAACATCCGCAACGGCGATGGCCGCCGTTGCGTTGACGGTGAGGCGTGCGTCAGACGGTGCCTGCCAGGATGAACAGCGCCATGGCAACCGGGCTGCCCAGCTTCTCCTGCAGTGCTTCGCGGTTGGCTTGTATCACGTCCTTGGAAGGCAAGGTACGTACGTCCGGAATGTCGCCGGCACCAGCAGTAATGCCAATACTTGTCAACGCTGCGGTTGGCTGTTCCAGCAATTGGGCACGAAAATCATCGTCATTGGCAAGCTTGTTCAGAAGCGTATTAACAGCGTCTTGGGAGTGCGATGGCTGAGTCATGTAAAGCAACCTTTCGATAGTTAATGGTTATGATTTGTAAGGCAGAAATTATCCTACGTTACAATGGTATTAGCTGCAACATATTTTAAATCAAAGCATTATCAAGGACCGACTCCATGCTACTCAGACGCTGCGCGATTTTATATATGGAACCCCGCGAGGACCTCCACCTCGACCTCAAGGCCCTGTTCGCAGGAACCAGTGCGCTGGATTCATCGGTTCAATGGGTGGCGCTGGCGCCACACATCGGCCGCGAGCTCAATATCAACGCCGCCGAGATGATGGCATTGGGTAGGATTGGCGCGGCATTGTGGGTGGAACGCGCAGACTGCGAACAGCGCCACAGCGAGGAAGTTGTCGCCCGGCTGCTTGAGTTGGGATTACTGATAGCGCATGGCGGCGAACCCGACGAACCGGCACAGCTAGCCTCTGCTCGCGACCGCGACACAGCATTACGCGCGCAGCACTGGCATTCGCTGGCAGCCCTGACACACACATTTACGCGCTGGGAAGATGTTTGCGCGGAAACTGGCACCAGATTCCCGAGCTTCGATCTATTGCAGGCCGAATACGGCCCGCCCCCGCCGACCACGCTGGAGTT
This sequence comes from Duganella sp. sic0402, assembly GCF_019219065.1. Lineage (GTDB taxonomy): Bacteria > Pseudomonadota > Gammaproteobacteria > Burkholderiales > Burkholderiaceae_D > Rugamonas. The sequence continues at coordinate 714,493 of NZ_JAHUWK010000001.1, forward strand.
CGGAACGGAGGACCACGATGTCGTGCTGCCGGCACCGGCTGATGGAACACTCGACAAGGTGTTATTGAACCGATATACGTGCCGCAATTTTGACCCGGACGCCAGTTTGCCGCTTGCGTTGGCGGCGCGGCTGCTGCAGCGCACCTTCGGCGCCCAGGAACAACGTCTGATGTCACCCACGGCGACCGCGCCGGGAGCGCTGGCATTGAAGAAAACCAGCCCGTCCGGCGGCAGCTTGCATCCTATGGAAGCCTATATACTTGTGCAACGGGTTGATGGCGTGAGCCCTGGGCTATATCACTATCACCCGGTGCGTCATGTGCTGCAACCTCTGCGTACGCTGGACGCCGAGCAGGCCTACAAACTGGCGTTCGATGCCGTCGCCAACCAGCACTGGTTTGCCAACGCGCCGATGCTGGTGGTGATGGCCGCGCGCGTGGAGCGCAATTTCTGGAAATACCGCAAGCACGCCAAATCCTACCGCGCGCTGACGCTTGACGCCGGGCACTTGTCGCAGACCTTCTACCTGCTTGCTACGGAGGCTGGCGTGTCCGCTTTTATTACCGCCGCGATCAACGAAATCAAGGTCGAACAAGCCCTTGGGCTGGACCCGCTGAAGCATGCTGTCATCGCCATCTGCGGCTGCGGCTACGCGGCGGCGGAAACAACGATGGTGGAATTTCGCCAGGGGGACCTGACCGGGTGGTAGTTGTCCTCACTGGACCTGGTGTTGGCATCTTGGCTTTACTGATCGTAGGCTTCCACGGCTGCTGGCAACGCACTAATGACTACCGCGCCAGCAGCCGGCAATCCGAGCAGCACCGCGCTGATCACCTCCTGCCGCGATGCGCCCAGTGATTTGGCCGAAAGCACATGAAACGGGATGCCTGAGGTATTCCCCAGTGCGGCAAGCACCGCGATGTACGCCAGTTCTTCGGTTTTCTTATCCAGCGCACTGGCTTTGTCCAACTCTTTTACCGTCTGCATCCACGCCTGTGCTTGCGCTGGGGCTTCTTGCGTGAACATGGCGTAGGCTTTTGAAATGCCCATGGCGATCTCCTTTAATGAATTCCGTAACGATACACGCCAATGCGGCTGGCGCGGCATTAAGGCCATTTTAGGCATGAGCGCGCAATCATCGCTGCGGGCTTCACGCGAAATATTGGTGGTTTGCTGACGATCAGATACAATTATCGTGACGCGTTACCTTAAAAGGAAACCATGAAGCAAGCGGCAGATAACAAGCCACTGGAACCGGATATGCCTGTCGCCAAACGTGGGCGCGGACGGCCCATCACCGGCAAGGCCGTAAGCAGCGCCGAGCGCCAGAAGGCTTATCGTGATCGCAGGCGCGAAGAAAAAGCCGCGATTATTATTTCTCGTAACGCGTCACAAGAAATGCCACCGGACGATGGCTCCCCTCGCCGCCTGATCGCCGAGCTGGACAAAGCGCATAAAACGATCGAACAGCTGCGTCACGATAATGATCTGCTGCTGCGTGAGCTGGCCGTGTTAAAGAAACTTCTTAAATCGTAACGCGTTACATTAATTTAGAATTGCAGTAGCGCGTCACGCAACAAGCTTGGCGCCAGCCCGGTCCAGCGCTTGAAGGAGCGGCGGAAATTGGTGGCGTCGTGGAAGCCGAGGTACTGCGCCACCGCTTCGTTGTCATAGCCGCGCATCTGGAACAGCTGCATGGCGACGTGCGCCCTCACCCGGTCCAGTTCCGCCTGAAAGTGGCTACCGTGCCGCGCCAGGTGGCGTTTCAGCGTCGCCGGACTGGTGCCGAAAGCGGCCGCGCTGCCTTCCAGCGTCGGGCCCATGCGGATATTTTCCAGCAGATAGTCATACAGCGCCGTCAGCAGGCTGGGCGTCAGCGCCGGCGCGTCGCTTGCCATGCTTTGCAATGCGACTGAGGCCGCCATCGCATTGCCGCGTGGCCAAGGCCGGTCCAGCCAGGCGGGATCGATCAGCATCGCGTCCAGGTGGCAATTGAAACGCAGGTCGCTGCCCAGATGCATCTGGTGCTGCTCCACATGCGCCGGTGCGCTGCGGTTGATGCAGTATCGCCAGGGCAGACGCTCGCCGCTGAGCCAGCGGCACATGGCGGTCACGGCGGTCATATGCATTTCCACCAGCGCTGGCAATTGGCTTGGGGCGCTAAAGCTGTCGGTCCAGTACAGCACGGCCAGGCCGCCTTCTTCGCGAAACCGCGGCGTCAGCAGCGGGCAAAGCCGTGCGTGGCCGGCGCACAGGATGTCCAGCGCCTGCCGCAGATTCTGCGCTTGCAGCAGCGCGTGGCTCAGCGCGCCGTCATGGCCGGGCAGCATTTGCTGGCCAAGCATGAAGCTGCTGTCCGGGCTGGCCAGCGCGCGCATGATGTTGGCGAGTAGTTGCAGGTATTCCTGCGGCGTCAGCAGGCAATCGGCGGCCGGCATGTCCCAGTGAGACAGGCCGGTGCCGCGCAGCAGCTGGTCGCCGCTGTGATGCAAGTCCTGGCTGCAAGCGTAATCCAGCACCAGCGCCGCATGGTGGCGCGCCGGGATGAAGCGCTCAGCGCTTTGCCGGTAAGCGATCACGCAACCGCTCCGGCTGCGCGCTGCTCGGCTTGCAGCGCCAGGTCGCGGCTCAGCTGCGCCAGCAACTCGTCCGGTGCGGTGCTTGCGGCGGCGGTGGCATGGCGGACGCTGATGTGGACGCGTCCGTCCTTGGCGTGGTGGCGCATCTGGCCGACCATCGCCGACAAATGGCGGGCCAGCGCTTCAGCTTCGGTCACGCTGGTGTCGGGCATCAGCAGCGCGAAGCGGTCACCGGCGTAGCGGCACAGCAGGTCATCATTACGCAAATTCAGCAGCAGCATGTGGCCGACCGCCTGCAAGACGCGATCGCCTTCGCGCTGGCCGAATTCTCGGTTAATCCGGTGGAAGCCGTCGATGTCCAGCAGCACCAGCGCGCATTGCTGCCCCGGCCGGTGCGCCTGCTCGTGCTTGATCTGGCGGCGCAGGTAGTCGGCGTTGGCAAGCTGGGTAATGCGGTCGAAGGCACGGTGGTCGCGGAACAGGCGCTCGCGCTTCTGCAAGTGTTCGTTGAGACGGAATTGTTCGTGGCGCCAGTAGTACATGCCGCAGGTGACGAACAGCATGCCCAGCGGCACCAGCGCCTCCAGCCAGTGATCCCAGCGTGCCGTTTTACTGATCGCGTAGAACTCGTCCATGCAGTCGGCAAAGGAGCCGATCATGATCATGGCCAGGCCGCCCGCCAGCAGTCTGGTCACCAGGCCGCCGGGGCGGCTGCTCAGCGTGAACAGCACCCAGCTTCCGGCCATGACGGCGGTGCCGCCTTCGCTGACGATGTCGGTCCACTTCCACAGATGGAAAGGCTTGGCGACCCCCAGCGTTGAGTACAGGAAGACGCAAGCCACCAGGGCAAGGCCGGAAACGATCAGCGTGAAGCGGTGTAATTGCAGCATAGGGATGGCTAGGACGTGATGGGTGCGCGCGCAGCTTAGCCCTGCTTTATGACCTGGGTGTGACAAATAACCACATTGGCAGATATCCAACACTTGCACGCTAACAGGTGCAAACAGCTCACTCGCCTTCGCCAATCTGCGGCCATATGCGCCGCGCACCCGTCAGGCAGACGAACGCAACAGGTCATTCAAGCTCATTTGCGCTCGGGATAGGCTGTTTGCCTCCATCGGTATGACAAGCTGTCACGCAATTGACATATTGGCTACCTAGAATCCGCTCCGTTCTCTATCTCACTGACGGTAACCAATGAAAACTACTGCACACAAGAATTCGACTCCCCGCCTGTCGGCCCTGACCGTCGGCGTGCTGACCATGCTGGCTGGCGTGAATCACGCCGCCGCCCAGACCGGCGCGCAAGCGGAGACCAGCAATGCCGCCACTGCACTGGCCGCCAGCGCCAACAGCGTGGTCATCGCCGGCCAGCGCTCCAGCCTGCGCAACGCCATCGCGGCGCAGGAAAAGGCCGACAACATTGTCAGCGTCATCAGCAGCGATGACATCGGCGGCTTGCCGGATAAAAATGCCGCCGAAGCGCTGGCCCGCCTGCCGGGCGTGTCGGTGCAGCGCGACCAGGGCGAAGGCCGCTACGTCAGCGTGCGCGGCCTGGGCCCGGACCTGAACGCAGTCACCATCAACGGCGCGCTGGTGCCGTCGCCGGAAGCCGGCCGCCGTGCCGTGGCGCTGGATGTGTTGCCAGCCGGCCTGATCCGCTCGCTGGAAGTCAGCAAGACGCTGACGCCTGACCAGGATGCCAACTCGCTGGGCGGCACGGTCGAGGTCAAAACCCTGTCCGCCTTCGACCTGCCAGGCAAGCTCTTGTCCGGCGCGATAGGCGCCAGCCGCGACCAGAATATCGGCAAGACCAGCCCGAACGGCAGCATCCTGTTCGCCGACCGCCTCCTGGACGGCAAACTCGGCGTCGCTGGCGGCCTGAGCTTCGAGAAACGCGAATTCGGCTCGGATAACGTCGAAACCGGCGGTGCCTGGGATGAAGGCAAGCTGGCCGGCGTCGAGCTGCGCGACTATCTGCCGACCCGCGAACGCCGCGCCGCCGCGCTGAACCTGGATTACCGCGTGGATGACAACAGCAAATACTTCCTGCGCAGCTTTATCAGCGACTTCAGCGATGACGAAGTACGCGATCGCCTGACCATCAGCAACGTCGCCGGTGGCGGTCTGGCGGTCGGTCAAACCGCCGCCGCCCGTGGCGAACGCCGCCTGCGCCAGCGCAAATACACGCAAACCATCAGCTCGGTGGTGGCCGGTACGGAACACAAATGGGATGGCTGGAAGCTGGAAGTCTCCGGCGGCATGAGCAAGGCCAAGGATGATGCGCCGGAGTCGATCAACGATGCGCGTTTCCGTGGCAAGAGCAACTTCAGCAACGTCGGCTTCACCGATACCCAGATCCCGCGCCTGACTGGTCCGGACGGCCTGTATGACGCCAGCAACTACAAGCTGAACTCGCTGGCGCTGAAGCAAAGCTACGCAGAAGATAAAGAGCATCACATCCGCTTCGACCTGGGCCGCAAATACGACCTCGGTGAAGGCACCGGCAAGTTCAAGTTCGGCGCCAAGCTGAGCCGCCGCGAGAAGGATAACAACACCGAAGTCTGGTCTTACAGTAGCAGCCAGATCGGCAGCGCCAGTACCGCCCTGGCCGACTACGTAAGCGGCAGCGAGCTGGATTTCAAACTGGGCCGCATCGGCAAAGCCATTGATCCCGCCAAAATCCGCCAGCTGGCGTCCGGCCTGAGCCGCGCCAAAGCCCGCGTGCTGGTTGACTCCACCGTCGACGACTACGGCCTGAAAGAAGACATCGACGCTGGCTACCTGCAACACAGCTATGACATCGACGCCTGGCATCTGTTGGCCGGCGTGCGCGTTGAACGCACCCGTTTTGAAGCGGCCGGCAATAACATCAACGAGGAAGATGAAACCATCTCCGCCGTGAGCCGCAAGCGCTCCTACAACAACTGGCTGCCGACGCTGCAAGCCCGCTATGACCTGGATGGCAAGACCAGCGTGCGCGCCGCCTTGACCCACTCGGTGGTGCGCGCCAACTTCGATCAGCTGAAGCCGGGCATCAGCCAGTCCAGCGACACCGAAGCCACCATCGGCAATCCGGATCTGGCGCCGTTGAAATCGACCAATCTGGACCTGGGCATCGAGCGCGTGCTGGGCGAGGATGGCGCGGTATCGGCTTATGTGTTCCACAAGGGAATCAAAAACTTCACCTACACCACCAACCTGGCGGGCAGCGGCGCGTGGGCCAACTACAGCTCGGCCATCACCTACGCCAACGGCGACAAGGCCAGTGTGAAAGGTATCGAACTGTCGTATATGCAGCCGCTGCGCATGCTGCCCGCACCGTTTAATCACCTGATCGTTGGCGCCAACGGCAGCATCACCCGTTCGGATGCCAACATCGCCCGCTTCGATACCGACGCCAAGCGCATGCGCTCGCGCAGCATCAACCTGCCGGGCCAGTCGGACCGCGTGATGAATCTGATGCTGGGTTATGAAGACGGCCCGCTGAGCGCGCGTATCGCAGTCAACTACAAGTCGCCATACCTGCTTGAACTGGGCGATGACATCCTCGATAGCAAGCAGGACCGCATTGTCGATACGCAGAAACAGGTGGACTTCTCGGCCTCGTACCAGCTGACCAAGCAATTGCAGCTGAATTTTGAAGCCGCCAATCTGAATCACGAGAAGTATTACACCTACCTCGGCAGCAAGGCTTACAACGCACAGTATGAGCAATACGGCCGCACCTATAAACTGAGCCTGAAAGTGAGCCTGTTCTAAATGATGAAATCGTTTATCACCACCGTTGTTCTGGCCGCGCTGGCGACGAGCGGCCAGCCGGTTCAGGCCGCGACCATGCTGCCAGGCCTGACCGCCCAGGCGCACGAGCTGTCCGCGCTGCCGGGCGGCGGCTGGCTCAGCATCGACAAGACCGCGCTGCGCCTGCTGGATGCGAACGGCAAGGAGCGCGCCCACATCATGGTGCGCGCCAAGCATCTGGACACCCGTCCGCAAGGAAAGAATGTGCTGGCGGTTATCGTCGACGCCAACAAGGAACAGGCCGTTCCCGTGCTGGTGGACGTGCAGGCCGGCACGCTGACAGCGCAAGCGCCCTTCCCTGCGCCAGCCTTCGGCATCGAATCGGCCTGCCTGTACCGCGACGCACAGCAGCTGGACCATCTGTACCTGCTGGCCAAGGATGGCCAGGCCGAGCAGTGGGTGATGCAGGGCGACAAACGCCTGCAAGTCCGCAAGCTGGCCCTGCCGCCGCACAGCAAACATTGCCGCGCCGACGACAGCGCACACCAGTTGCTGGTCAGCGAGGAAAGCGCCGGACTGTGGGCCTACAACGCGGATGCAGAAGGCGTGCCCAGCCGGGAGGCGGTACTGCTAAAGCGCCCCTACGGTACGCTGGAAAAAGGCGCTGGCGCGCTGACTGTGGTGCCGGGCGGCGTGGCGCTGCTGGACGCCAAAGGCAAGCAATTGCATCTGCTGCGCCGCGATGGCGGTAAATGGAGCAATGTTTCCGCCACTGACACCGGCTTCAAAGGCGCGGAGCAACTGGCTTCGACGCTGGGCGCCGATGGAAAATTGCAATTGCTCATGGGTGGCGAAGATGCCGGTGGCTGGCAAGTGCGCACGCCGGCCTGGACTGGCGCGGCTGTGCCGGCCAGCGACGGCAAGGCCATCGTGATGGCGCGCACCCAGACCGAACCGGTGGCGCGCCAGGGCGATGCGGCCGATGATCCCGCCATCTGGCGCAATCCCGCCGATCCTTCCGGCGCGCGCATCCTGGGCACCAACAAGAAGCAAGGCTTGCTGGTCTACGACCTGCAAGGCAAGGAATTGCAACTGCTGGAAGTCGGCAGGCTGAATAACGTGGATGTGCGTCAGGACGTGACCGTTGGCGGCCGCAAACTGGATCTCGCGGTCGCCACACAACGCGATGAGAACAGCGTCATGCTGTTCGCCATCGACGCCCAGGGCAAGGTAACGACGGCAGGCTCCTTCCTGACCGGCCTGAAGAATATCTACGGCATGTGCCTGTATCGCCCAGCGGACGGCGGCCTGGAAGCCTTCATCAACGACAAGGATGGCACTTTCCTGCAATATCGTGTGGAAGCCAGCGGCAATGCGATTTCCGGCAAACTGCTGCGCCGCTTCAAGGTCGATACCCAGCCGGAGGGCTGCGTGGTGGATGACCGCAACCACCGCCTGTTCCTGGGCGAAGAGCGACGCGGCGTGTGGACTGTGTCGGCCAAAGGCGATGCACCGGCCAAGCTGAGCATGATCATGCCGGTCGGTCCGCAACTGGTGGCCGATGTGGAAGGCATGGGCATCTACCACGGCGACAAGGCGGACTATCTGGTGGTGTCCAGCCAGGGCGACAACAGCTATCTGGTGATGGACGCCAAGCCGCCATACAAGGTGCGTGGCAGCTTCCGTGTCGGCTACAACCTGGTGGCCGGGATCGACGGCACCTCGGAAACTGATGGCCTGGAGGTCAGTTCGGCCAACTTCGGCGGCCCGTACAGCAAAGGCATGCTGGTCATCCAGGATGGCTACAAGCGCCTGCCGGATGGAGCGCAGAACTTCAAGTATGTCTCCTGGGACGATGTGGCCAGGGCCTTGAATCTGGACTAAGCAGCGCAAGCCCGCCTCCCGGCGGGCTTTTCGCTTATGAGCGCTAGCGTACAGTGGGCTCTCCTGGTCGGCGTTATGGTGCGGCTAACAAGAGGAGATTCCCATGCTTATATGGATAATCGCGGCCGTGCTGGCCGCCATCGTCATCATCATCTTCGCGGCCGCACCAGTGCGCCGCAGTCTGATCACACCTTCTATCTATGCGCTGTTCAAGCGCATTCTGCCGCCGATGTCGGATACCGAGCGCGATGCGCTGGAGGCCGGCACCACCTGGTGGGACGCCGATCTGTTCTCCGGCCGTCCGGACTGGAAAAAATTCCTCAAGCTGCCGCCGCCGACGCTGACTGCCGAGGAACGCGCTTTCATGGACAATGAAGTGCGCCAGCTGTGCGAGATGGTGGATGACTGGGAAGCTACGCAAGTCTGGCAAGGTCTGCCTGCCGCAGCCTGGCAGTTTGCGCGCGACAAGGGCTTCCTTGGCATGATCATCCCCAAGCATTACGGCGGCAAGGCTTTCTCGGCTTATATGCACTCCCAGGTGGTCATGATGCTGTCGACGCGCTGCTCGGCGCTGGCGGTGCAGGTGATGGTGCCCAACTCGCTGGGGCCGGCCGAACTGCTGCTGCACTACGGCACCGATCAGCAAAAAGACTATTACTTGCCGCGCCTGGCTAAAGGCGAGGAGATCCCCTGCTTCGCGCTGACCAGTCCATACGCCGGCTCCGATGCGGCCGCGATTCCAGACACGGGCGTGGTCTGCATGGGCCAGCATGAAGGACGCGAAACCCTTGGACTGCGCGTCAGCTGGAACAAGCGCTACATCACGCTGGGACCGATCGCCACTCTGCTTGGCCTGGCTTTCCGCGTCGAAGACCCTGATGGTCTGCTAGCGCCGGACACCAAGCCGGGTATCAGCTGCGCGCTGATTCCGGCAAATCATCCCGGCGTGGTGATCGGGCGCCGCCATTGGCCGCTGAACGCCGTGTTTCAGAACGGCCCGACCAGCGGCAAGGATGTCTTCATTCCGATGGAGTGGATCATCGGCGGCCCGCAGCAAATCGGCAAAGGCTGGCGCATGCTGATGGAATGCCTGGCGGCCGGCCGGGCAATTTCGCTGCCCTCGGCCAGTGTTGGCACCGCCAAGCTGGCGGTGCGCGGCACCAGCGCCTATTGCGCCATCCGCCGCCAGTTCAATACCGCCATCGGCAAGTTCGAGGGTGTCCAGGAAGCGCTGGCCCGCATGGGCGCCAACCTCTACATGATGGATGCGGCGCGGCGGCTATCCGCGCTGGCGGTGGACCTGGGCGAGAAGCCGGCGGTCATCTCCGCCATCGCCAAATACCATGTGACCGAGCGTGGCCGCGAGGTGGTCAATGACGGCATGGACATCCTCGGCGGCAAAGGCATCTGTATGGGACCGTCCAACTTCCTGGCGCGCGCCTACCAGCAGATTCCGATCGCCATCACGGTCGAAGGCGCGAACATCCTGACCCGCTGCCTGATCATCTTCGGCCAGGGCGCCATCCGCGCCCATCCCTATGTGCTGAAAGAAATGCGCTCCACGGCGGACAGCGACCAGCAGCGCGGCCTGAAAGATTTCGACGCTGCATTTTTTGGCCACATGCGCTTCACCATTGCCAATTCCGTGCGCGCCCTGTGGTACAGCCTGACCGGCGGCATTAGCGCGCCCGTGCCTAAGGGCGCTGCCAGCGAAATGGCGCCCTACTACCGCGCCGTCGGCCGCCTGTCGACCGTGTTTGCGCTGATGACCGACCTGTCGATGTTCACCCTGGGCGGCGACCTGAAGCGCCGCGAGCGCATTTCCTCGCGCCTCGGCGACGCGCTGTCGATGCTGTATCTGATCAGCGCCGCGCTGAAGCGCTACGAGGACGAAGGGCGCCAGGAAAAAGACGCGCCTTATGTGCACTGGTCGGTGCGCGACGCGCTATGCAAGGCCCAGGATGCGCTGGACGGCGTGCTGGCCAACTTCCCGAGCCGCCCTGCCGCACTGCTGGCCCGCCTGCTGGCCTTCCCGTTTGGACTACCGTACGCGCCGCCATCGGACAAGATCGGCGCCCAGATCGCCACCGCCATGCAAACCCACGACGGCGCGCGCGAGCGGCTGCTGGCCGGCAGCTTCCTGGCCGATGATTTGCGCGATCCGGTCGCTTGCGGCGAGCTGGCATTCGGTTTGATTAGCCTGGTGGAAGACATCGAACGCCGTCTCAAGCCCGCTATCAAGGAAGGCAAGCTGCCGCCAGTTCCGCAGAGCCTGCCTGACATGGAGAACTGGATCGCCGCCGCCGCCGCGCAGGGCCTGGTGATGCCGGAAGAGCGCCGCGCCATGTCCGACTTTGCCCGTTATACGGACCTGTCAGTGCACGTCGACGACTTCCCTCCGGATCTGAATGCCGCAGCAGACGCCAGCAAGCGCCGGCAGATGGCACCGCCAGCAGGTGGTCGCGTTACTGCGGCTGAGGAAGCAGCGCCTTCAGCTCGTCCTCTGTAAAACCGGCCTGGCGCCGCGCTTCCAGATTGAATGGACCGCGCGGCGTTGGGGCGTTGTACTGGCGCGCCAGTTCGGCATAGGTTGGGATGAGTTCCAGACCGCGCTGGCGGCACAGGTAGCCATACCAGCGGTTGCCGATCTCGACGTGGCCAATTTCATCGCGCAGGATGATGTCCAGAATCGCGGCGGCCTGCTTGTCGCCGGCCTGGAATAGCTTGGCGCGCAGTGGTGGATTAGCGTCCAGCCCGCGCGCTTCCAGCGTGCGCGGCACCAGCGCCATGCGCGCCAGCACGTCGTCACAGGTTTTTTCGACCATCTCCCATAGACTGTCGTGCGCGATGAAAGCGCCGTAGCTGTAGCCCAGCGCCAGCAAGTGGTCTTGCAACAGCGAGAAATGGTAGGCCTCTTCCTTGGCCACTTGCAGCCAGTCGGTGTAGTACCCGGCCGGCAGGTCTGGGAAACGCCAGATGGCGTCCAGCGCCAGGTTGATGGCGTTGAATTCGATGTGCGCCAGCGCGTGGATCAGCATCGCCCTGCCCTCCGCTGTGTTCATCGCACGGCGGCCCACTTGCAGCGGCGGCACCAGTTCCGGCCGGTCCGGCCGGCCTGGAATCGCAGCTGTTGAGGACAGCGTGGCGTGCGGATCAGGCAGGCAAGCACCGTCCTGCGACGCAAGCGCCATGGCGTATACCGCCGCTACTTTGGCCGCTGGCGCCGGTTCGATCAGGCATTCCAGCGCGCGGGCGCGGAGTTCAACTACAGCCATACTGTTCTTTCCAATTTCACGAGGGCGATAGTTTAACACTAGGTTCTTGCGGAACTCAGTGCTGTCCTACAGGCACACCGCACGCGCACCTATACCTCAACTGTCGCGTGACACGCATCATGACGGCTGTCACCGCGTTACCAACACGGGACCTTACCAACCATCTGGAGACCATCATGAGCTATCTCGACCGCGACACCTATGGCATCTATCGCAACGATAACTACGTCGATACCGACGATACAGGCCCAGGCCCACGTCTGATGGGCGCCGATACCCTGATCGGCGAAGATGTCTACAACCGCCAGGACGAGGACCTGGGCGACATCAAGGAAATCATGCTGGACATGCGCAGCGGCGAAGTTGCCTATGCCGTGCTGTCCTTCGGCGGCTGGATGGGCATGGGCGACAAGCTGTTCGCCGTGCCTTGGCAGGCGCTGCAACTGGACACCGTCAACAAGCGCTTCCTGCTGGACGTGTCCAAAGAGCACCTGAAAAACGCGCCTGGTTTCGACAAGGACAATTGGCCGGACATGGCCAGCACCGAGTTCAACACCCAGCTGCATGACTTCTACGGCACCCAGCAGAACATCCCCGGCGGCGTGACGTCCACCGGCAGCGTGATGAGCAGCGGCAGCGGCAGCCTGCAAAGCGATCCAGGCTACGGCAGCAGCATCGGCTCAGGCAGCGGCAATCTGTCCCGCTAAGTAGCACGTTTAAAAGGTAATCCTGCACCAAAATCGGGCATTCCCATTGGCACGTTTCTTGATAGAAGAGTAATCGTGCACAACTGGGAATGTTCGATATGGCAAAATTCTTCAATGAAATGACCGCAGACGGCCTGGCCCACACTGCCAGCGCCGAAGTCCGTGAACACTACCGCGAGTTCTGCGGCTGGCTGCAACGCCAGTCACAGGAAACCATCGAGCGCAAGCGCGCCGAGGCGGACCTGACCTTTCGCCGGGTCGGCATCACGTTTGCCGTGTATGGCGACGATGCCGGTACTGAACGGCTGATTCCCTTCGATACCATTCCCCGGATTATTCCGGCGGCCGAGTGGAAGCAGCTGCAAACCGGGCTGGTGCAGCGCGTTAAGGCGCTGAATATGTTCATCCACGATATTTATCACGACCAGAACATCATCAAGGCCGGCATTATTCCTGCCGAGCAGATTTATAAAAACGCGCAATACCGGCCCGAGATGCAAGGCATCAATGTGGCATCAGATATCTACGCCCACATCGCTGGCGTGGATATTGTGCGCGCCGGCCAGGGCGAATTCTATGTGCTGGAAGATAATTTGCGCGTGCCGTCCGGCGTTTCCTACATGCTTGAAGACCGCAAGATGATGATGCGGCTGTTCCCGGAGCTGTTTGCCCGCAACAAGATCGCGCCGGTCGATCATTATCCGGACATGCTGCTGGATAATCTGCGTTCGGTGGCGCCGATGGGCATCAACGATCCCACCGTGGTGGTGATGACGCCGGGCATGTATAACTCGGCCTATTTCGAGCACGCCTTCCTGGCGCAGCAGATGGGCGTGGAGCTGGTGGAAGGCAAGGATCTGTTCGTCAGCGATAACACGGTGTTCATGCGTACCACCCGCGGTCCGAAGCGGGTGGATGTGATTTACCGCCGCCTGGACGACGATTTCCTCGACCCGCTGGCGTTCCGCCCGGATTCTTCACTTGGCGTGCCGGGGTTGTTGTCAGTCTACCGCGCAGGCCGCGTCACGCTGGCGAACGCCATCGGCACCGGCGTGGCCGACGACAAGTCCATCTATCCCTATGTGCCGGACATGATCAAGTTTTACCTGTCCGAAGAGCCGGTGCTGAATAATGTGCCGACCTACCAGTGCCGCCGAAAAGAAGATCTGGCCTACACGCTGGCCAATCTGCCGGACCTGGTGGTCAAGGAAGTCCACGGCGCGGGCGGCTACGGCATGCTGGTCGGTCCGGCCTCGACCAGGGCGCAGATCGAAGATTTCCGCCAGCGGCTGATCGCCCGCCCGGACGGCTACATCGCCCAGCCGACGCTAGCCCTGTCCGCCTGCCCCACTTATGTCGACAGCGGCATCGCGCCGCGCCACATTGACTTGCGGCCGTTCGTCCTGTCCGGCAAGACGATTTCCATGGTGCCAGGCGGCCTGACCCGCGTAGCGCTGCAGGAAGGCTCGCTGGTGGTGAATTCGTCGCAAGGCGGCGGCACCAAAGACACCTGGATACTGGAGAAATAATCATGCTGAGCCGAACCGCAGACCATTTGTTCTGGATGGCGCGCTATACCGAGCGCGCCGAAAACACCGCGCGCATGCTGGATGTCAACGTGCAGACCTCGATGCTGCCGCAGTCCGACGCGGAAAACGCCCAGGGCTGGCGTGCCCTGCTCGGCATCTCCGAGCTGCAATATGCGTTCAATCAAAAGTACCAGTCGCTGGAAGGCCGCGAAGTGATCGATTTCATGGTGCGCGATCCAGACAATTCATCGTCGATTGTTGCCTGTCTGACGCAAGCGCGCGAAAACGCCCGCGCCGTGCGCGGCACGCTGACCACCGAAGTGTGGGAGATTCAGAACCAGACCTGGCTCGACATGCAGCGCCGCCTGAAAAGCGATCTGCTGGAAACCGATCCCAGCAAATTCTTCGAATGGGTCAAGTACCGCTCCCACCTGTCGCGTGGCGTTACGCTGGGCACCATGCTGCGCGACGAGGCGGTGCATTTCATTCGTCTCGGCACCTTCCTGGAAAGGGCCGACAACACCGCCCGCATCCTGGACGTCAAATACCATGGCGGCGCGGCGGAAAGCGGCGAAAACATGAGCCAGCGCGACTTTTATTACTGGGGCGCGATGCTGCGCTCGGTGTCCGGCTTTGAAATCTACCGCAAGGTGTATCGCGACGTGATTACCCCGGCGCGTATCGCCGAGCTGCTGATACTGCGCGGCGATATGCCGCGCTCGCTGCTGGCCTGCATGGACGAGGTGGTGCAGAACCTGCATGCAGTGCGCAATGATGTATCCGCCGACACCGAACGCTTCGCCGGCCGCCTACGCGCCGAGCTGCAATTCGGCAAAATCGACGACATTCTGGCGGAAGGACTGCACGACACCTTGACCCGTTTCCTGGCCGACATTTACGAGCTGGGCAACCGCGTCAGCCGCGATTTTCTCGTGCCGCTGGCCGCTTAAGCGAAGGAATCCCATGCGATTAAGCATACGCCATGAAACCCGCTATACCTACACCCTGCCGCTGGCCTATACCATCCAGCAGCTGCACCTGACGCCGCGCGTCGAGCCGCAGCAACATGTGCTGGCCTGGAACCTGTCTACGCCCGGCCATGTGCACGCCTATGCGGATGCCTACGGCAACCAGTCGCACATGATGACCATGAACACGCCGCATCAGACGCTGTCCATCGTCGCCAGCGGCGTGGTCGAGACAGTCGCGCCTGAGGCGGGCCGCATTGTGGCAGACGCACTGTCGCCGCTGGTGTTTACCGTGCCGACCCGGCTGACGGCGGCAACGCCCGGCATCCTGGAACTGGCGGCGTCCTGCTTGCCCGACGGAAAGGCAATGACGCGTGACCTGATGTGCCTGGCGGAGCACATCTTTGGTGCAGTCCGGTATCAAAGCGGTGCGACCGCAGTTTCGACCACTGCCAGCGATGCGCTCGCGCTGGGCCAGGGCGTCTGCCAGGATCACGCCCATCTGTTCCTGGCCTGCTGCCATGCGCACGGCATTCCGGCGCGCTACGTTTCCGGCTATATCGATCCCGGCAACACTGGCCATGCTGCCAGCCACGCCTGGGTGGATGCCTGGGCCGAGGACCGCCATTACACCGGCTGGGTCAGCATCGACGTGACCCACGCGCGGCAGATGACGGATGCCTACTGCCGCCTGGCGATCGGCCGTGATTACGACGGTGCGGCGCCGGTACGCGGCATGCGCCGAGGTGGCGGCGCCGAGTCGCTGAGTGTGGATGTCCAGATCGTGCCCCAATGAGCAGTGTAAAATAATCGGACTTTAATGATGAATTTGCAAAGATGACTTACTGTGTGGGCATGCGCCTGAATGCCGGGCTGGTGTTTTTATCCGACTCGCGTACCAACGCGGGCGTGGACCAGGTCGGCACGTTCCGCAAGATGAGCGTGTTTGAAATCCCCGGCGACCGCATGATGGTGATGATGACTGCCGGGAATCTGTCGATTTCCCAATCCATACGCCAGCTGGTGGCTGAACTCAAGAACGAGGATGGCCACAGCATCTGGACCGCACCCAGCCTGTACGACGCGGCGCGCATCCTGGGCGAAGCAGTGCGCCAGGTGCACGTGCGTGATGCCGAGGCGCTGTCCTCGTTTGGCATTGAGTTCAACGTCAGCATTATTTTTGGTGGCCAGATCAAGGG
This sequence comes from Duganella sp. sic0402, assembly GCF_019219065.1. Lineage (GTDB taxonomy): Bacteria > Pseudomonadota > Gammaproteobacteria > Burkholderiales > Burkholderiaceae_D > Rugamonas. The sequence continues at coordinate 730,375 of NZ_JAHUWK010000001.1, forward strand.
CGAGCGCTGCCGATTGTTCCAGATTTACTCCGCGGGTAACTTTATCGAGTCGCACGACGAGAACAGCTATTTCCAGATTGGCGAGGCCAAATACGGTAAGCCCATCATAGACCGCGTGGTCAGCCCGGCCACATCGCTGGATGACGCCGCCAAATGCGCGCTGATTTCCATGGACTCCACGCTGCGCTCCAATGTGTCGGTCGGCCTGCCGCTGGACTTGCTGGTGTACGAAAGCGACAAGCTGGCGGTCAGCCATTTTGTAACAATTGATGAGCGAAACGACTATTTCCAGATGATACGCAACACCTGGGGCCATCAGCTCAAGAGCGTATTCGAGGGGCTGGAGGCGCCAGTCTGGAATGCCGCGCCTGAAACGCCTGGCAATGTGTTGCATTCCACCAACGCCAGCAGCAAGCCGGTGCGGGTCGCGCCGCCGACAGCTGTGGCTGCGCGCTCGGCCCCTGCCCTGCCGCTGCAGACCTTGTCTCAGCAATTTTATGACGGGCAACAGTAAAGTCCTGTCGCGTGTGATAGGATAAAAACAAGCTGTCACGGAGTCCTGCATGAGCGAAGAAAGCATCTTCTCAGTCGATACCCTGGTGAAGTACATGGGCAATGACGATAAGGCGGTCGCGATCGTCCATAAAATCGTCCGCGACGCCTGCGTGCCGCGCATGGCGCCGTTTGAGCAGGCCGGCGCGGCGCTGCGCGAAGGACGGCTGCACGATGCAGGGAAAATCTTTCATACTGTGCGCGGTTCGATCGGTGCACTCGGCGCCAAGCGGCTGGTTGCCTCTTCGCTCAAACTGGAGCAGGCAATTGCTGAACGGGAGACGGCGGCCATTCCTCCGCTGTTTGCGGCAACGGAATCCGAGTATCAGCTGGTCTTGCAGCACGCGGATGACTGGTTGCAACGCAATGCGCCGCCTGGCGCCTGATTTACCCTCCATCATTCACGATTTGTGAAGTGCACGATTTGCTGCACTGCACAGCGCACACCCGTCGGCGCAGCGCATTTCGGCGCTATTTCCTATTAACGTATCGTTACAATTGTTACCCAGGTTTGCCATCTCTATACGAGTTGCACAAAATCTTCATGCTAATATCGCCAGCACTTGAAGTTCATTCCTGTTGAACTTGTGTAAGAGACAATTTGCCAGGACGCAAGTATAATGGTGCGATGCACCGAATGTGGCATGTAAAGTTTTAATCAAGGGTATTTACTTTATGGAATTATTCAATAAGTCTGGTGTATTGCTGTCTTCCGTGCTGGTCAGTATCGGCGCGCTGATTGCCTGCCAGGCCCAAGAGGATGCGATTCCCTCATCGACCGTGATTGAAGCCGCAGCCATGCAAATCGGCCCTTCCGGCCAGCCAGCCGCTGAGCGCCGTCTTCAGGAATGGGCAGATCAAGGCTCGCCGGTCGCCCAGCGCGAACTGGCGCTGCGCTACCTGTCCAATCCCGACAAGCGCCACGAAGCCATGCAATTGTTTGAACGCGCCGCCAGTGCAGGCGACGCGCAAGCTGCTGTCGGCCTGGTCGGCATGGGCCATCAGGGCGGCGCGATTATTTCCAGCAGCGGTGCTGGCAATGGTGCGATGAGCGCCGGCCGCGTGATCAAGGAAGCGGCCACTGCCAACTACATGGCCCGTTAATTGTAACAATACGTAAGTCACTGAGCCGCCTCACCTCCCCCGGTGCTGCGGCTTTTTCTTTTGGAGTGAGGCATGGACCGCTTGCGTGCGCTGGAAGTCTTTGTGGAAGTCGTCAAGCGTGACGGCTTTGCCCGTGCCGCCGAGGCGCTCGACACCTCTCCGGCCAACGTCACCCGCTATATCAGCGACCTGGAAGCGCACCTGCAAACCAGGTTGTTGAATCGCAGCTCGCGCAAGATGTCGCTGACTTCAAGCGGCGAGGCGCTGTTTGAGCGCGCCAAGTCGATACTGGATGACGTGGCGGAAGCCGAGGCCATCGTCTCGTCCAGCACCTTGCAGCCGCATGGCGTGCTGCGCATTAATGCCCCACTCAGCTTCGGCGTGCTGCACCTGGCGCCGTTGTGGGCCAAATTCATGCGTCTGTACCCCGAGGTGCAGCTGGATGTGTCGCTGATCGATCGTGTGGTCGATATCGTCGAGGAAGGTTATGACATGGCGGTGCGTATTTCGCGTGCGGGTTCGCCAGCCAATGTGGCGCGCAAGCTGGCGACTTCCAGCAACGTGTTGTGCGCCTCGCCGGAGTACATACAGCAGCGCGGCATGCCGCGCACGCCGGCTGAGTTGCTCCAGCACGATGGCATCGGCTACAGCTACGCCGCCAACGCGGACGAATGGCAGATGCTCGACGCCAGCGGCCAATCACATATCGTCAAGATGCCGTGTGTGATGCATACCAATAACGGCGACACGGCGCGTGCCGCAGCGCTGGGCGGCCTGGGCATCATCTGGCAGCCCACTTTTCTGATCGGCGCCGACCTGCGCGCCGGCCGGCTGCAACGCGTACTGCCGGATTACCATCTTCCGGATATGGATGTGCTGGCGGTTTACCCCAGCCGTCGCCACCTGAGCGCCAAGGTGCGGGTAATGATCGATTTTCTGGTTCAGGAGCTGGCCGGCACGCCGCCCTGGGATCGCGCCGCTTAGCGTTGCTGCTGATACCAGCGCAGCGCTTGTCGCAATCCCCGGCGCAAGTCGTGCGTCGGCGCATAGCCAAGCAGACGGACAGCCTTGCCGATGTCGGCCTGCGAGTGACGCACGTCTCCCGCGCGGAACGGCGCATATTGCGGCTGATAGTCCCGCAAATGAGGATGCCGCTCCACCAACAGCTCGTGCAGCAGCAAATACAGCTCGTTCAGGCTGGTGCGCATATTTAAAGCGATGTTGTAGACCTGGTTGACCGCTTCCGGCTCGGCCGCCAGCGCCGCCAGCAAGTTCGCCTGGACCGCGTTGGCGACGTAACAGAAATCCCGGCTATTTTCGCCATCGCCATTGATTAGCAGCTGCCGCTTGCCGATCATGGCGGCGATCCATTGCGGTATCACGGCAGCATAGGCGCCATTGGGGTCCTGGCGAGGACCGAATACATTGAAATAGCGCAGGCCGATTGTTTCCATCCCAAAGCATCGCGCGTACACGCCCGCATACAGCTCGTTGACGTGCTTGCTCAGCGCATACGGCGATAAGGCGCTGCCGATATGCTGCTCCTGTTTGGGCAGGCCGGGATGGTCGCCATAGCTGGCGCTGGACGCGGCATAGACTACCCGGCGCACGCCCGCGTGACGCGCCGCTTCCAGCATGTTCAGCTGCCCGGTCACGTTGATATCGTTGCACAGCAGCGGGTCGTCGATGGAGCGGCCGACCGAGCCGAGCGCGGCCTGGTGCAGTACGTAGTCGGCGCGGTCGCACGCCTGCCGGCAGATGGTCAGATCACGCACGTCGCCCTCGATCAATTCAAAGCAACGCCATGCGCCGGCGCCGACCAGATCGCGAACCTGGTCCAGATTATGCCGATGGCCGGTGAGGAAATTGTCTACCCCAATCACGCGCTGCCCCAGCTCCAGCAGCGATTGCAGTAAATTGGAACCGATGAAGCCGGCCACGCCGGTGATTACCCATCGGTATTGTTCGCCTTCCAGATGTTCGCGCGTGGCTTGGTAGGCGCTGGTCGTCGGTGTGCCGTTTTCGTAATCACTCATCACAGCCTCCAGACACTCAGGCCGCTTTCACGCAGCGGGGCTGGATCGAATTGGGATTTCAGATCGACGAAGCAGCCGTGGGGGGCGACTTTTTTGAGTATCTGCTGTAGCGGTCGGGTGCTGAGTTCGCGATGGGCAACGGCGCTGATCAGCGCTTCGGCCGCCGGCAGCTGGTCCCACGTTTCCAGCCGCACGCCGTATTCGTGCAAGGCTTCGTCGGCGTCGGCGACGGGATCGTGGACGTGCACCTGCAAGCCGTAGGATTCCAGTTCACGGATCAGGTCGGCCACTTTGGAATTGCGCAGGTCCGGGCAATTTTCCTTGAACGTCAGCCCGAGCACGTTGACGTGGCAACCTTTGAGCTTGAAGCCGGCCCGCACCATTTCCTTGACGGTTTTCTCGGCGACAAACTTGGCCATGTTATCGTTGATGCGCCGGCCGGCGAGGATAACGTCCGGATGGTAGCCAAGCATCACCGCCTTATGGGTTAAGTAGTACGGGTCAACGCCGATGCAGTGGCCGCCGACCAGGCCGGGGCGGAACGCCAGGAAATTCCACTTGGTGCCGGCGGCTTGAAGCACTTCCAGCGTGTCGATGCCCAGCCGGTCGAAGATGATGGCCAGTTCGTTCATCAGTGCGATATTCAGGTCACGCTGGGTATTTTCAATGACCTTCGCCGCTTCCGCCACCTTGATGCTGGAGGCGCGGTGCACTCCTGCCATGACCACGCCTTCATACAGCGCCGCGACGCGTTCCAGCGTGCTGGCGTCATCTGCAGCCACCACTTTGCGGATGGTCGCCAGCCGATGCTCCCGGTCACCGGGATTGATGCGCTCCGGCGAAAAGCCGACATGGAAATCGCGCTGCCAGCGCAAGCCGGAACATTGTTCCAGGATCGGGATGCAGACCTCTTCCGTTGCGCCGGGATACACCGTGGACTCGTAAATCACCACCACGCCGGCCTTCATGTGCCGTCCCACCGCCTGGCTGGCAGCCTTCAATGCGCTGAAATCGGGATTGTGCGCATTGTCGACCGGCGTTGGCACGGCCACCACGATGTAATCCGCCTCCGCCAGTGATGCAGGATCGGTGCCCATCTCCAGGTGGCATGCTTCGGCAAACTGGGCGGCGCTGACTTCGCCGCCGGGATCGAGGCCGCGCTGGTAGCACGCGACTTTGCGCGCCGAAAGATCCAGACCGATGGTGCGCCGGTGCGCGCCGAACGCCACCGCCAACGACAAACCGACATATCCCAGTCCCACTACGGCAACAACTTCCATTTCGGCACCTGTCAGAGAAGGTTAAACACGCTGTGTCTGCCGATTCTAAGAGTGGTTTTCGCCGCGCCGTTTGAGGCTGATCAACGAGTGCTGCGCCTATCGTTCCTACTCTATAGTTTTGAGGGGAGATTGCTATGATGTTGTTGCGTGTAGGCTGGATCGTGCTGCTTCTGGCCGCTTGCGGCCGCACGCATGGCGACGCTGAGCTGATGGCGCAGGCCCGTCAATATATGGCGCGCGGCGAACCCAAGTCGGCGGTTATCCAGCTGAAGAACGTGCTTCAGCAGACGCCTGCCAACAGCCAGGCGCGCTTGATGCTCGGGCAGCTATATCTTGATACCGGCGATTTGCCCTCGGCGGAAAAAGAGTTGCGGCGCGCCGTGGAACTCGGCGCCCCTGCCAGCGATGTCCTGCCCTCACTGGGCAAAGCACTGTTACAGCAGGGGCAATATCAAAAGCTGCTGGATGACGTCCCCGCCAGCCAACAACAGCCTCAGCTACAAGCGCTACGCGGCCATGCATTGCTAGGCTTGCATAGACTCGATGAGGGCAGAGCCGCATTCGAAGACATCACCCAACACCATCCCGGCTCCACAGCTGCGCTGCTGGGCCAGGCGCGCATTGCGCTGCTGGACCAGCATCAGGAACGTGCGCTGGCGCTGGCGCAGCAGGCATTAGCGCTAGGGAGCGATGACATTGACGCCTTGCGCATGCTCGGCGACCTGCTGCGCTTGCAAGGCAGGAATGCCGAAGCCCTGGCGGCGTACCAGTGCATACTCAAACTCCGTCCGGTGCAATTGCAGGCGCATGTGGACTTGGCCAATCTCCATATTCAGTCTGGCAGTCTGAGCGAGGCCCGCCGCGAACTCGGCATTGCGCGCCAGATTGCGCCGAATAGCCTGATGCTGATCTACACCACAGCGCTGCTGGATTTCAAAGAGAACAAAATGACCGCCGCGCAGGATAATCTGGCGCTGGTATTGCGCGCCGCGCCGTATCATTTGCCGAGCAATTTGCTGATGGGAGCGGTATTGCGTAGCAAAGGCGCTCACCCGCAAGCCCAACAGCATCTGCGCAAGTTCCTTGAAACCAATCCCGGCCATCCCTACGCCAGCAAGCTGCTGGCCGCATCGCTGATGAGTACAGCTGCCCCTGAACAGGCGCTGGACATTATTGCGCCGCTGCTTCAGCAGCAACAGCAGGATCTGGAAATGCTGTCGCTGGCTGGTGAGATTTACCTCAAGCTACGCCAGTATGGAAAATCGGCAGATTATTTCGAACGCGCTAGCAAGCTTGCCCCGCAAACGCCGATGCTGCGCGCCGCGCTGGCCATGAGCCACCTGGGATTGGGCGACAACGATCGCGCGGTGTCGGAACTGGAGCAGGCGGCCACGCTGGACGCCAAATCATCACGGGTGGCGACCTTACTGGTGCTGAGTCAGCTACGCAATCGTCAGTTCGACAAGGCACTGGAGTCGGTCAAGCGCATGGAAGCGCTGCTGCCGGATAATCCCATGGTGCAGAATCTGAAAGGCGCAGTGCTGCTGACGAAGCGCGACAGATCCGCCGCGCGCGCGAGTTTTGAACGCGCCATTGCGCTCGATCCCCTGTTCCTGCCCGCACTCGACAATCTGACCAGCATGGATGTTCAGGAAAAAAAACCGGAGGTGGCGCGCTTGCGTCTGGAAACCTCCCTGGCCAAGGACAGGAACAACGCCGATATCATGATCGCCTTGTCCAATCTGGCGCTGGGCCAGGGTAAACTGCCGGCGGCACGCAGCTGGCTGGAGCGGGCTGTCCAGGCGCGGCCTGAGTCGCTGGAGACATCACTGAAACTGGCGCACTTTTATGCGCGCAGCAACGATGCGCCTAAAGCACTGGTGCTTGGCCAAAAACTGCTGGCGACCAATCCATCTCATCCGCAAGTGACTGCCTTGGTCGCGGCCTTGCAGTCGCAGTTGGGCCAGCGGGATGCAGCGCTCGACAACTGGAGCAGGCTTGCGGTGCTGCAGCCTAATTCCGCATTGGTACAGCACCAGTTGGCGGGCGCGCGCGCCGAAGCGAAGGACAAGACAGGTGCAGAGCAGGCGCTGAACAAGGCGCTCGCCTTGTATCAGAAGGATTATGATCAGCAGCCTTCCACCACCACCCTGCTCGCCTTGTATGGCGCGCTGATCCAGGCCGGCAAAGTGGGCGACGCGCGGATGCGTGTACAGCAATGGCTGGGCAAGCAACCAGGCGACGTCACCACGCGCACGTACTTTGCGAGCAGTTTGTTGGCGCAGAAAGCATACCCGATGGCCATCAGCCAGTTTGAGGAAGTGCTCAAGCAGGCGCCCAAACAGGTGGTGGCACTCAATAATCTGGCGTGGCTGTATCAGCAGCAACGCGATCCGCGAGCATTGGCATACGCCGAGCAGGCGCACCAGCTGGCGCCGAACAACGCAACCGTCAGTGATACGCTGGGTTGGGTACTGGTGGAGCAAGGCAAGCTCGAACGGGCCTTGCCGCTGCTAAAGCACGCATCCTCGCAGCAGCCGGTCAGCAACGAAGTCCGCTATCACTATGGCGTAGCACTGTCCAAGTCCGGCGACAAGCGCGGCGCCCACGAGCAGCTTGCGCCGCTGCTGGCGGCAAAGGATTTTGATCGCCATGACGCCGTCAAGGCGCTATTGGCGCAGTAGCAGCCATGCCTGTTCGCTCAGCATGGTCCCGGCTGACGGCTGTGATGTTTTCCGTCCTGTTTGCCGCATCGCTAAGTGTCTACCCACTGGCGGGAAACTACTTGCTAGTTGTTCTGGTCGCTTATGCGCTGTTGCTGCTCTGGCGCCCCACGCTTTGGCTGCTTGCCATGCCGGCGCTGCTACCGGTACTCGATCTGGCGCCGCAGACTGGCTGGTTCTTTCTTGAGGAAATAGACCTGTTGCTGATGCTAACGGCCATGTTCGCCTACTGGAATTTGCCCACTCAACCGGCTGACATGCCTGAGTGGCCACTACTCTTCCGCTGTGGAGCGATCCTGCTGGCGGTGGCTTGCGCCATCGGTCTGTGGCGCGGCTTACAGCCATGGCCAGGTTTCGGTGTGAACACTTTCAACAACTATCTCAGCCCCGGCAACGCTTTGCGCACCGTGAAAGGCTGGTTGTGGGCGTTCATTCTGGCGGCGCCGCTAAAACACGCTGCCGGTCCACAACTAAAGGGGCTGCGCGGCTTACTGATGCCCGGCATGATGCTCGGTCTGCTGCTGGTCTCGGCGACAGCTATCCGGGAGCGCATGCAGTTTCCCGGTCTGCTTAATTTCGCCAGCGATTACCGGATCACCGGGCCGTTTTCCGCCATGCATACCGGCGGTGCTGCCCTTGATGGTTATTTTGCACTGGCGCTGCCCTTGCTGGCAGTCTGGCTTGTTGACCGGGGCGCGCCGGCGCGCAATATCGGCGCCACGGCGCTGCTGCCGCTGGCGTTGTACGCGGCGCTGGCGACGTTCTCGCGCGGCCTCTACCTCGGACTGCTGACTGCCGTGGTCATTTTGACGCTGCCATCACTACTTAAACGGCCTGCGCTCATGGTCGCCGGGGGCGTCGCATTGGCGGCACTGGATGGTGCGTTTCGTGTTGCCGGTTACCGCGCCTTTGGTCTGTTGCTGCTGATATTCAGTGCGCTGACAGCCAGGCTGAGCCGCACATTGCTGGCGGGCCTGCTGGTGCTGTCCGCAGCCGTACCGGTATATCACGGCTACTATGTCGGCGAGCGTTTCAGCACGATCGCCGGGGATTGGCAGCATCGGCTGAGGCATTGGCGCCAGGTTTTAGGCATGATGAATGGCGCTCTGAGCACAGCTGTATTCGGTATGGGGCTGGGCAGTTTTCCTGCAACGTATTTTTGGCATAACCCGCAGCGCGAGCTGCCACCCAGCTATCAGTTTGTGGACGACGGCAGCAACCGTCACCTGCGTCTTGCGGCTGGTGAGTACGCTGCCGGCTACGGTGAACTGCTGCGCATGCTGCAGGCAGTAACGCTTAGACCGCACACCAGGTATCTGCTGAGCGTAGAGGTGCGCAACTTTGGCAAACCGGGGTTTCTCCATATAGGACTGTGCCAGCGTCACTTGCTGTATCCGCAAAGCTGCGTCGCGACACCGCTGCGGCAGATTTCCTCCGCGCCGGATTGGGGGCTTTACCAATACACCATCGATTCTGGACTGCTGGGCGCTGACAAGCTGCCGGTGAAGCTGGAGATGGCAGCAGAAGGCCAGCGGGTGGTACTGGATATCGACAACATCAGCCTTCGCGCTTTTCCGGATGGAGCGGAACTGCTGCGCAATGGCAGTTTTGAGGACGCCAATCGCCACTGGTTCTTCAGCAGCGACCGCAATCACCTGCCCTGGCACATCAAAAATCTGGCACTGAATCTGTATTTTGAGTTAGGCAGCCTTGGCCTCATCGCGTACGGAATGATGATGCTCAGCGCTGTCTCGGCCTTGCTGCAACCGCGCGACGCGCCATGGCTGGCGGCCTTGGTCGCATTCCAGGTCGTAGGACTGTTCGACAGCCTGATCGATGTTCCACGCATTACCTTGTTATCCACCTTGCTGCTCTGTGCTGCAAACTTGCAAACAAAGGCCCGCCCATGAAAATCCTGCTGCTGATACTCAGTCTGCTCTCACCGGTCGCGGCCGAGGAGCTGACGCGCACAATAGACGCCGTCAAGCCTTCAGTTGTCGGCATCGGGACCTTGCAGCAGGCACGCGGGCCGGCCATTGCCTTCGTCGGCACTGGTTTCGTCATCGGCGATGGCTTGACGGTGGTGACTGCCGCGCACGTCATCAATGACCTGGTCAACTCCGGGCAGGGTACGACGCTAGGCGTGCTGGTACGCACCGCCGACAGCGCGCAATTCCGCGCCGCCGCAGTCATCGCGATGGACAAAGAGCACGACCTGGCCCGGCTGCGCATCAGCAAAGGCAGCGCCTTACCAGCGCTACGCCTGGGCGACTCAAACAAAGTCCGCGAAGGCAAAGCGCTGGCCTTTACCGGATTCCCGCTCGGCATGGTGCTTGGCCTGAATCACGTGACCCACCGCTGCATTGTTTCCGCCATCACGCCTCTGGCTACACCAGCAGTCAACGCCAAACAGCTGGACGGCAAAACAGCGCGCCAGCTAAGCAAGCCCGCCTATCCAGTCTTTCAACTGGATGGAACAGCCTATCCCGGCAGCAGCGGCAGCCCGCTCTTTGATCCGGAAACCGGAGAAGTCGTTGGCATCGTCAACATGGTGTTCGTCAAAGGCGTCAAGGAATCCGCCATCAGCGCGCCCAGCGGCATTACTTATGCTGTGCCGGCCAACTACTTGAAGTTGCCCCCATCACAAGACGCCCGGTAATCCCCGGCTCATCCCAGATCGGGAAAAAGAAGGGATAGAACGAACGTTCGTTGCCGTGCTGCTCCATCATGCCGCCGAACTTCTCGATCTGCTCGCCCATATAATCGAGTTCCAGGCGTAACAGCACGGCCGGCGCCCCCACGCGCGTGCACTCGCGCTCTCCGCCAAAATCGCGGAAACCGAGCATACGCTTGTAGAACATCACATGGCGCGGGTTCACCTCGATCACATAATCCGTGTAGCCATGAATATTGTGGGCGTAGATGTAGGAAATATGGATCAGCGCTGCAAATACGCGCTTGGAAACGCCCTTGTCGATCGCCAGCCGGGATGGCTCGCACAGGCGCCGGTCCTGGGCGCGCAGCAGATCCAGTTTGTCACCGAAATTTTCGTCCGCCGGCAGGCCGATTTCGCTGTCGTCCAGGCAAAGCGACATAGTGCCAACAGTATCACCGCCGGTTTCGGCAAACAAAGTGATCTTGTTCGGCAAATGCGTCGCGTGGGGATCGATCGAATAGCCGCGCCAGCCATACATCTTCTTCAGCAGCAGACTAGCGGCTTCGCGCCGTCCCTGCGAGTTGGCCATGCGGATATGAAAAATTTGCTGGTCCAAGGGGTGATCCAATGCAGCTGCCGTCTTGCCCTCACCGATGACGAGGTCGCGCATGGTGTTGCCAACCTCAAAAGAAACTATAGCGTCGTCATATTGCACGATTGGCTTCCTGTCTTGTGGTACATAACCATCAGACCAGCGGCTCAGTTAGAAAGTTCCCGGAAAAAGTGAAATAAATTTTCGAAGGTTTAGAACCAGCCTTCGGGTATCACCAGAATGTCGCCCGGCAGTACCGCAACGTTGGCGGAGATATCGCCATCCCGTAGCAAATCCTGCAAGCGCACCGGCACGATTTCCCGCTTGCCGGCAACTGTTCGGATGAGATTGGCCTTATTGCCCGCCGCAAAATCGGTGATGCCACCCACGGCGATCAGCACGTCCATCAGCGACATGCCCTGTCGGTACGGCAGCGCCTGTGGCCGCGCGGCCTGGCCGATGACTCTTATTTGCTGCGCATAGGGCCCGACAAAGCTGGTCACGATGACCGTCACCATCGGCTGCTGGATGTATTTGGCAAGCGCCTTTTCAATATCCCGCGCCAATTCGGTCGAGGTTTTCCCCGCTGCGGGCAAATCTTCCACCAGCGGTGTGGTGATTTTACCGTCCGGTCGCACCGGCACGCTCAGCGACACTTCCGGGTTGCGCCAGACGTTGATGTTGACAACATCGCCCGCGCCGATCTGGTAATCGGCTTGCAGCGGCGCCGCTGGCGGCTCGTCCAGCGCAACGCGGTGAGCGCAGCCGGCCAGCCAGGCTGCCAGTAAACAGATCAATGCACGCATAGTGATTCCTCCTCATTGCCATGATTCAGAAAACTTGGCGCTCTCTGCTTGATGTGCCTCAACGTCTGCCCAGTTAGGAAAAATATAATCTGAATTCCCCGCCTTGCTACTGGAGAAGTTGGAATATGGAGGAGCTCATCAGCCAGTTGATCACCAGCTTGAAGGGGATATGGAAATATCGCTGGTATGCCATCGCGGTAACGTGGCTGGTGGCTGCGGCGGGATGGACCCGCGTGGCGATGCTAGCGGATGACTATCAGGCTTCGGCCAGGGTGTTTGTCGACACGCAAAGCATCTTGAAACCCCTGCTGGCGGGCATGACCAGCGTGCCCAATATCGAACAGCAGGTGTCTATCATGAGCCGGACCCTTCTCAGCCGTCCCAATGTCGAGCGCGTCATGCGCATGGTGGATATGGACATCCGCGCCCGCACGCCACGCGAACAACAGCAGCAACTGGACGAGCTGATGAGCAAGATACGCATCAATGGCACTGGCAATTACGATATTTACACCATCACCTACAACCACCGTGATCCGCGCATCGTGCGCGATGTGGTGCAATCGCTGCTCACCATCTTTGTCGAAGGCAGCTTCAAGGGGAAAAGCGGCGAAACCCGCAAAGCCGTGCAGTTTATCGAGGATCAGATCAAATCCTACGAAGACAAGCTGGCAGCTGCCGAAAACAGCGTCAAGGAGTTCCGCCTGAAGAATAACGGCTTGCTGCCGCGCCAGGGCGTCGACTATGGCAACCAGTTGCTGCAATCCTCCGATGCGCTGAACAGCGCCCGGCTGGAACTGGCCGAGGCGGAACAAGCCCGCAACGCCATCGCCAACCAGATCAGCGGCGATGAACCCATTCTCGGCGCCGACCTGGCGCCGGCCGCCATCGAGAATCCCGAACTGGACGGCCGCATTTCCGCGCTCAACAAGAATCTGGACGCACTGCGCATGCAATACACCGAGCTGCATCCCGATATTGTGGCCGCCAAGCGGCTAGTGGCGCAACTGGAAGAACGCAAGGTTCAGGAAAGCAAGCTCAAGCACAGTGGCGATCCCGGCAAGCACTACAGTCCCATGCTGCAACAGCTGAAAGTGGCGCAAACCGAGGCGGAAGCCCGCATTGCCGCCATCAATGCGCGCGTGCAGGAATTCACGCTGCGCCATCAGCGTCTGCTGGCGCAGGCTAACGCTGTGCCGGAGGCAGAAACGGCACTGGCGCAACTCAATCGTGACTATCAGATCAATAAGGAAAATTATGAAAAGCTGATCGGCCGGCGCGAGGCGGCCAAGCTGTCAGGCGAGCTCAGCTCAACCACGGAAATGATGTCGTTCAAGGTCATCGATCCGCCGACCGTTCCCTTCACGCCGATTGGGCCCAACCGGGTGTTGCTGTACTCGCTGACCTTGGGCGGCGCCTTGCTGTGCGGTGCGGCAGCCGCCTTGCTGATCAGCCAGGTCCGCCCTACTTTCCTCAGCCCCGAGGAATTGCACAGCCGTACCGGCTTGCAAGTGTTGGGCACTGTAGCGATGAACTGGACCGATACCGAAAAAAGCAAGCGCCGGCGCGGCAAATACTGCTTCGGCGGCGCACTGTCCTGCCTGTTTGCGGCTTACGGCGGCATGCTGGCCTCCACCTTGCTGCGCTAAGGAGAACTGCAATGGACGTGCTCGCCCCGCAACAAGTCGACATCAACCTGTCACGCCTGCAGCAGCTCGGCATGGTGACGCAGGACGGCGGCCGCACCACGGTGGCGGAGGACTTTCGCATCATCAAGCGGCCTCTGCTGCGCAATGCGCGCGGCGATAAGGATGGGCCAGCGATTCACCATGGCAATCTGATCGTGGTCACCAGTGCCATGCCGGGTGAAGGAAAAACTTACTGTGCCGTCAACCTGGCGATGAGCATTGCGATGGAAATGGACATCACCGTACTGCTGGTAGATGCGGATGTGGCGCGGCCCTCGGTGCTTAAAGTGCTGGGACTACCTCCGGCGCCGGGGCTGATGGACATTCTGCTGCGCGACAAGACTGATCTTGCGGACGTGATATTGCGCACCAACGTGGCGACACTCAGCATCCTGCCGGCCGGCCGCGCCAATAAGCACGCCACCGAATTGCTGGCCAGCCGAAGCATGAGCCGGCTGCTGACGGAAATTGCCGAACGCTACGCCGACCGCATCGTCATTTTCGATTCGCCACCGCTGCTGATGACCACCGAGGCCAGCGTGCTGGCAACACAAATGGGGCAAATCCTGATGGTGGTCGAGTCCGAACGCACCACGCAGCACGCGGTCAAGCAGGCTTTGCGACACATCGAGCAATGTCCCCATGTCAAGCTGCTCTACAACAAGAGCAGCGCCTTTTCGGGCGGCGGATACTATGGTTATTATGATTAGCCTGGCACATCGAGGTGGCTCCTGTGGCTGGACCTTGATCGTGCTGCTATGGTGGCCTGCTGTGGCCGAGCCGGCAGACTGGAGCGTCTCGCCGACTGTGCGGCTGCGTGAAAGCTATACCGACAATATGAATCTTGCGCCTGACGGCAAGGCGCGCGGCCAATTCATTACCGAAATCTCGCCTGGCGTCCTGATCAACACCAGCGGACCGCGCTTGCAACTGGCGCTGGCCTACACCTTGCAGCGCGTGGCGTACACCGCGCAACCGGGGCGTAGCAGCCAGCAGCTGGACGCCAATGGCCATGCGGAAGTGCTGCCGGACTGGCTATTTCTCGACGCGCGCGCAGGCATCACCCAACGCAATGTTTCCGCGTTTGGCCCGCAGCTGGTCGATCCGGCGCTAATCAACAGCAACACCAGCACGGTGCGCACACAGTCGTTCAGCCCTTATTTGCGGCACTACTTCCACGGTCTGGCCACTGCGTTACTACGCTACGACTATCAGCACGTCGGAAGCGGCGGTCTGCTGGATGTGCGCAACAAGACGCTGAGCCTGCAACTTAGCGGCGATAACGGTGGCCGTGGCTGGAATTGGGATATCAGTCTGCGCCGTAGCGAAATGGACGATGCCGCGCTGGCGCCGGTCACCATGAGCAACGCCGCGCTGACGCTGAGCTACCCATTCAACAGCAGCCTGGGCATCTTCGCCACTGTCGGCTACGAGAAGCAGGACTACCATTCGCTCAGCGCACAGCCGCAAGGCAGGTACGGCTCGCTTGGCGCGATCTGGACGCCATCGCCACGCACCAGATTGTCGGCCAGCGTCGGCCGACGCTACTTTGGAAAAACCTACGGCCTGGACGCCAGCTATCGTCTGCGCAGCATGCTCTGGACGCTTAGTTACAGCGAAGACATCACCACCACCCACGGCGAGTTCCTCAGCATTCCACCGGCAGGCCTGAGTGATTTCTTGTTTGAATTGTGGGAGACGCGCATCCCCGACCCGCAGCTGCGCTTGAAAACCATCCAGGTCTTCCTGGCGATATCGCAGATGATGGGGACCGATGGCAACGTCAATTTCTTCAGCCATCGCTACTATTTACAGAAACAGGGACGGCTGTCCGGCGTCTATAGCACGCCGCGTAGCGCCTTGGCGATTCATCTTGCCACCACTGGCCGTACCGGCCAGACCACCAACGCCATCGATAGCGTCCTGCTGGGGCCGGATCAATTGACACTGAGCGACCGCACCCGCCAGACCAGCGTGCAGGCCGGCTGGAACTGGCGCATGTCGGCACGCGGCAACCTGACCATCGGCGCCAGTCACAGCCGCGCCAAATCACTGACCACCAGCCGTGAAGACCGGAATAGCGCGATCACGCTGGGTTTGACACGGCAACTATCGTCACGCATCAGCGCCAGCGCCGACCTGCGCCATGTACGCCACGCCAGCAACGCCAGCGGCAATTATCGTGAAAACGGCGTTGGCGCATCAGTCATCGTATCTTTCTAGGAAGCCGATATATGTCGCGTCCTTATCGTATCGTTTGCGTCGTCGCCGCCCGTCCCAATCTGATGAAGATGGCGCCGCTGCTACATGCCTTCCAGCCACCGGAGAGCCAGGTCGAAACCATTCTGGTCCACACTGGCCAGCATTACGACGCTGATATGGATGCGCAATTCTTCGGGGCGCTGAATTTGCCTGCCCCGGATTTTCGTCTGGAGGTTGGTTCGGGCAGCCACGCCGTGCAAACAGCCGAAGTGATGCGCCGTTTCGAGCCGATACTGGATCAGCTCACCCCCACGGCGGTACTGGTCGTGGGCGATGTCAACTCGACGCTGGCGTGCGCCCTGGCTGCGGCCAAGAAAAATATCCCGGTGCTGCATGTGGAAGCTGGCTTGCGCAGCTTCGATCGCAGCATGCCGGAAGAAATCAACCGTGTGTTGACCGACCAGATATCGGACTTGCTGTTCACCAGCGAAGCCAGCGGCACCAGTAATCTACTGCGTGAAGGCATTCCGCCGCAGCGCATCCATTTTGTCGGCAATGTGATGATAGACACGCTGCTGCAACAGCTGCCGCAAGCACCAACCGCAGCCAGCGTGCTGCGCCGGATGCATCTGGCTGGATTTATCGGCGAAGGCGAAGCGTATGCGCTGTTGACCTTGCATCGTCCCGCCAATGTCGATGACCCTCTGCGCTTGCGGGCATTGATGACTGCCATGGTCAAGCTTAGCGGGGATTTGCCTGTGCTGTTCCCGCTGCATCCCCGCACCCGCAACATGCTCAAGCACTACGACCTGGGCGGATTGCTCGACACGCCCCGGCTGGCGTGTCTGGCGCCGCTCTCCTACCTCGATATGCTGGGGCTGATGAAACACGCCTGCATGGTCTTGACCGACTCCGGCGGCGTGCAGGAAGAGACCACGGTGCTGCGCGTGCCCTGCCTGACACTGCGTGACAATACCGAACGTCCAGCCACCGTCAACGAAGGCAGCAACGCCATTGCCGGCCACGATCCATCGGTAATCCTGGCGCTGTGCCGCGACATCTTGCGCTACGGCGGGAAATCAGGCCGCATCCCGCAATACTGGGATGGCCATGCGGCCGAGCGCGTCGCGGCCGCCACCAGCACGTGGCTGCAAGCTCGCCGGGAGCGACGCTGATGAACGCGCTGACCATCGATGTGGAAGATTATTTCCAGGTCTCCGCCTTTGCCAAGCACATCAGCCGAACGGACTGGCCGCAGTTACCGTGTCGCGTCGAACGCAACGTAGACCTGATTTTAGAGCTGCTATCCGAGCGCGGCACACATGCCACTTTTTTCACACTGGGCTGGATCGCCGAGCGCTACCCATTGCTGATACGGCGTATCTTGCAGCAAGGCCATGAGCTAGCCAGCCATGGATATGCGCATCTGCGGGTCGGCGAACAAACTGCGGATGAATTTCGGCACGACATCACGGTCAGCAAACACATTCTGGAACAAGTTGGCGGCTGCGCGGTACTCGGCTATCGCGCACCAAGTTTCTCTATCAACCACGCCAACCTGTGGGCGCTGGGGGCGCTACAACAGGCCGGCTATCGCTACAGTTCCAGCATTTACCCTATCCGCCACGATCATTACGGCATGCCTGATGCGCCGCGTTTCGCCTGGCGTCCGCTCGGTGATAGCGGCGTGTTGGAGTTACCGGTCAGTACATTGCGGATTTGCGGCCATAACTTGCCGGCCGGTGGAGGAGGCTACTTCCGACTGTTACCTTACGCCGCCTCAAGCTGGGCTTTGCGCCGCATCAATTCGCATGACCAGCAAGCTGGCATATTTTACTTTCACCCTTGGGAACTTGATCCTGACCAGCCAGTGTTGCCAGGTATCAGTATGAAGACCCGGTTTCGTCACTACCTCAACCTGCATCGTACGCAAGCGCGCATCAAGCGATTGCTGGGTGACTTCCACTGGGGCCGGATGGACCATATTTTCTTGGAAAGCGCATGATGGACTACGCCGTCAGGCTCATGGGATCGGAAGACCGCGGACGTTGGGACGATTTCGTGCAGCGCTGCCCTGCTGCGACCTTTTTCCATCGCGCAGGATGGCAGCAAGTCATCGAAGAAGCATTTTCGCATCCAACCTGGTTCATGTTTGCGCAATCAGCCCACGGTGAAATCCGCGCCGTGCTGCCGCTGGCGCAAATCAAAAGCCGGCTATTTGGCAATACGCTGTGCTCGTTGCCATTTTGCGTGTATGGGGGGATTGCAGCAGCCGATGCGGATGCCGCCCGCGCAGTCGACGAGGCGGCCCAAAAGCTTGCCGCCAGCCTGCAAGTCGATCATCTGGAATATCGCCACATGCAAGCGCACCACGCCGGCTGGCTGCACAAGAATACCTACGCTACATTCCGCAGACCGCTCCACGCGGACGCCGAAAAAAACCTGCTGGCCATTCCGCGCAAGCAGCGCGCCATGGTCAGAAAAGGCATCGCCGCAGGCTTGAGCAGCACGCGAGATGCCGGTACGGATCGCTTTTTCGACTGCTACGCACGCAGTGTACATCGCTTGGGCACGCCGGTCTTCAGCCGACGCTATTTTCAGTTGCTCCAACGGGTTTTCGCGGATGACTGCGAAGTCCTGTGCATAGAGAAAAAGCAGCAAGCCATCTGCGCAGTGCTCAGCTTCCGCTTCCGCGATGAGATCCTGCCGTATTACGGAGGCGGCGGCGAGCAGGCGCGCAAGCTTGCCGGCAACGACTTTATGTACTGGGAGGTGATGCGCCGCGCCTGCGATGATGGCTGCACCTTGTTCGACTTTGGCCGCAGCAAGTACGGCAGCGGATCGTTTGCCTTCAAGAAGAACTGGGGATTCGAGCCGCAGGCCTTGCAATATGACTATCAGCTATATCGAGGCAGGCAATTGAAGGATCTTCAGCCGCTTAATCCGCGCTTCAAGATGCTGATAAGGGGCTGGCGGCTGTTGCCCCTGCCGTTGGCGAATCTGATCGGTCCACATATCGTTCGGCATTTGGGATAGCAAACATGCGCGACCTGCTCTTCCTATGCCATCGGCTGCCATATCCACCCAACAAGGGTGAAAAAATACGCGCCTATCATGCGTTGCAATACCTGCGCCAGCATTTCCGTGTGCATGTGGGTACGTTTATCGATCACGACGACGATGCCGCCTACGCCCGCAAAGTGGCGGCCGGTTGCGCCAGCAGTTGCTTCGTGCGCATGCCGCCGCACTGGGCACGCTTGTCCGGTTTATCCGCGCTGCTGCGGGACGAGGCGCTGAGTCTCCCCTATTTTCGCCATGCTGCCCTGCAGCGCTGGGTCGGCAAAACGCTGGAAGAACATCACATAAGCGCCTGTCTCGCCTACTCCGGACCGATGGCCCAGTATCTTCCAGCCGCCACATCGCATGGCAAGCTATGGCGCGTGTTGGACCTGGTCGACGTCGATTCCGAAAAATGGCACGGCTACGCCGACAACAAGCCTTGGCCTGTCTCCGCGCTATATCGCCGCGAAGGCCGTTTGTTGCTGGAATTTGAGCGCAAATCTGCCGCCGAATTTGACCAGGTGCTGCTGGTTTCCCAGGCCGAAGCCGACTTATTCCGGCGACGCGCGCCTGAATCCTCCCACAAAGTAAATCACTACAGCAATGGCGTGGACAGCGATTACTTTGCGCCGTCAGCGACGCATTCATCGCCATTCGGCGCGGCGCCCGCCATCGTCTTTACTGGCGCCATGGATTACCAACCCAATATAGATGCAGTCAGCTGGTTCGCGGAGCGCGTGATGCCGCAATTGCGCTCCCAGCATGCGGAGCTGGAATTTCATATCGTCGGTTCCCGGCCTACGGCACAGGTACGTGAGCTGCAGCGCCTGCCCGGTGTGCAAGTCAGCGGCACGGTGCCCGATGTGCGGCCTTATCTTCAGCATGCGGCGCTGGTGGTCGCACCGCTGCGGCTGGCAAGAGGGTTGCAAAATAAAGTGCTGGAGGCCATGGCTATGCGGAAAACCGTGGTGGCCACACCGCAGGCGCTGGAGGGAATCAGCGCGATCCATGGCGCGGAGGTGCTGCGCGCCAACGGCGGCGCGGACTTCATCAGCATTATCTGTCAACAGTTACATGCGCCGGATGACGCCATCGGCGATGCGGCGCGCCGGCGCATCCTTAGCGATTATCGTTGGAGCGACAACTTGCAACGCCTGGGCCACGCGCTAGGTATGCAGGCGATGCAGCCTGATCAAGTCGCCGAGATGGAGCGCGCGCCATGAAAGCCGCCCATGCAGCCTTGCTGTCGGCGGTCGCGACGCATCCGGTACGCTCGCCAGGCATGCGATGGCAGCACGGCTGCCTGGTCGTCACATTGCTCATCTTGCTGGCCGTTTACCTACCAACCGCCAGCACCATCGTCAGTGTCTGGTGGCGCTCGCCGACATTCAATCACGGCTTCCTGATACTACCGGTTGCTGGATGGCTGATCTGGCGGCAACGGCTACGCCTGGCTGGCATTGCGCGTCAGCCATGGCGGGCCGGTTTGATGCTGGTGGCAGCCTTGGGCGCAGCCTGGATGCTTGCTGCCGTCGCGAATGTGCAAGTACTACAGCAGTATTGCCTGGTGCTGATGTGTATCGTCACCGTTGTCACTTTGTACGGCACGAATCTGGCAAGCGCCATTGCGTTTCCGCTCGCATATACCTTGCTCGCCGTGCCATTTGGCGAAATATTCATGCCGCCTTTGATCGATTTTACGGCCCACTTTACCGTCACGCTGTTGAAGCTGGCCGGCATTCCGGTCTTCCAGGAAAATAATTATATTGCCCTGACGACTGGAAACTGGTCTGTGGCAGAAGCTTGCAGCGGACTACGCTATCTGGTGGCCTCCCTCGCCCTGGGCATGCTCTACGCCTGCATCAACTATCAAAGCATGGTTAAGCGTTTGATATTTATCGGAATTTCGCTGCTACTGCCAATTCTGGCGAATGGTTTGCGCGCCTGCATGGTGGTTTTGATCGGCCATTGGAGCGATATGAAGCTGGCTGCCGGTGTCGATCATCTGGTTTACGGCTGGTTATTCTTCGGCGCAGTGATGACAGTGCTCTTTTGCTGCGGCGCTTATTGGCGCGACGCAGAACCGCCGTTGATCAGCGCTCCCGGCGCGCGGCCTATGCCGCAGACGCCCCCCAAGCGCTTCATTGCCACTGCTATCGCCATTGTCGGACTGGGCGCAATCTGGCCGCCGCTGGCCGCCTACATCCTGCGTCCACCACTGGACGATATGCCAGAGCAGAAACTGTCGCTCGCGCCTCCCGCAAAACCATGGCGCGCCAGCCGCATGCGAGCTGGCGACTGGCACATGCTTCATCGCGGCGCGCCGCAGCGCATCGCTCAAAATTACAGCGACGGGCAGCGCGTCGTCTCGTTGCAGCTCACCTGGTATCGGCACCAAACCGAAGGCGCGGAGCTGCTGGCGCCGGTACGCCGCACCGTTGTTGCCGGTGCACCGCAGTGGGAGGAAGTCTCTGCCAGCCGACGCAAGCTGATGCTGGCCGGCCGCGAACTGACGGTACGCCAATCCATCCAGCAAGCGGCACACTATAAGCTGCTGGTGTGGCGCTGGTATCGGCAGGGCGAGGTGGAAACTGCCTCTCCACAGATGTTGAAGCTGCTGCTGGCCAAGGCCAAGCTGACGGGCGACAGCGATGCGGGAGCAGAAATCATCATCGCCAGCGCCTACGATGAGCAACCCGTGCGCGCAGAAGCCGCCATGCGCGCGCTGCTGACCACTATGCTACCCGCCATCGACCAGGGACTCGCCCATGTCAACCGCTGACAACGCACCACTGATCGTTCACCTGATTCACCGGCTTGATATCGGTGGACTGGAGAACGGCCTGGTCAACCTGATCAACAACCTGCCGCCCGAGCGCTATCGGCACGCCATCGTCTGTCTGGAAAGCGCTGGCGACTTCCGTCTGCGCATCCGCCGTCCGGACGTAGAGATCATCAGCCTGAACAAGCGCCAAGGCAAGGATTGGCGGCACTACCTGAGTTTGTTTCAGACGCTCAGGCGTCTCCGCCCATATTTGATCCACACGCGCAATCTGCCCGGCATCGAAGCGCAATTGCTCGCGGCGATAGCAGGCGTCCGGCTACGCGTGCATGGCGAACATGGCCGTGACATCGCCGACCTGCAAGGAACGCGACCGCGCTACCGCATGCTGCGTCGCTTGCTGGCGCCACTGATCGGACATTTCATCACCGTCAGCAAAGAGCTGGAAACCTGGCTGGTCAGCGCAATCGGCGTGCGGCCGCAACGCATCAGCCATATCTGCAATGGCGTCGACAGCGTGCGCTTTCGTCCCCACCGCGGCCCGCCCTGCACCATTGGCCCCGCCGGATTCGCCGATGAAAACACGTTCATCATTGGCAGCGTCGGCCGCATGGCGGAGGTCAAAGACCACATGACGCTGGTGCGCGCGTTTCTCATCCTGATCTCCCATGGTGGCCTGGCACCGCAAAGACTGCGGCTGGTCATTGCCGGAGATGGCCCCTGCCGCCAACACTGCCTGGAGATGCTGCATGCAGCTGGCGCGAATAATCTTGCCTGGCTGCCCGGCGCGCGCGACGACATTCCGCAACTGATGCGGTCAATGACGATCTTTGTCCAGCCCTCGCTGACAGAAGGCGCTTCCAACACCGTACTGGAGGCGATGGCGAGCGGCCTGCCCGTGGTCGCCACCAATGTAGGCGGCAATCCCGAACTGGTGCAAAACGACCGGACCGGCATGCTGATCCCGCCAAACGATCCTGCCCAGCTAGCCTATGCCATTGACCAGTACTACCGCGCGCCCAGCCTGGCGGCACAACACGGCGCCCGCGCGCGCCGCCGCGTGCTGAGCGAATTCAGCCTGGCTGCGATGGCCGACGCCTACCAGGCCGTGTACGACCGCCTGATCCAGCAGCCCATGATGAAAGGATAGCCATGTGTGCCATTGCAGGGATTTTTGACCTTTACCATCAGCCGGACATCGATGCCGGCCTGCTGCAAAGCATGACCGATATCCAGCGCCACCGGGGGCCGGACCAGTGCGGCATGCATCGCGAACCGGGCATCGGCTTGGGACACCGGCGTCTCTCCATCATCGACCTGAGCGGCGGCCAGCAGCCCTTGTTTAACGAAGATCACAGCGTGGTGGTGGTCTACAACGGCGAAATCTACAACTTCCCGGCCCTGATCCGTGAATTGCAGCAGTTCGGCCACACCTTCCGCACCCAATGCGACACCGAGGTCATCGTCCACGCATGGGAACAATGGGGCGCGCGTTGTGTCGAGCATTTTCGCGGCATGTTTGCGTTTGCATTGTGGGATCGCCGTCAACGCACTCTGTTCCTGGCGCGCGACCGGTTGGGCATCAAGCCGCTGCATTACGCGGTGCTGGACAACGGCCAGTTGATCTTCGCATCGGAAATGAAAGCGCTGCTGGCGCACCAGCAGCTGCGCCGCGACCTTGATCCGCTGGCCGTCGAGGACTACTTTGCCTACGGCTACATCCCCGAGCCGCGCAGCATTTTCCGCCAGATTCGCAAGCTTGAGCCGGGACATACCTTGCTGGTGCGCCACGGCCGCATGCCGGGTCAGTCGCACCGCTACTGGGATATCCCGTTTGTCGTGCAACCGCTGATCAGCCAGCAACACGCCGCCGATGAACTACTGGCCAGATTACGTGAAGCGGTCCACCTCCGCATGGTGGCGGAGGTACCGCTTGGCGCCTTCCTGTCTGGCGGCGTGGATTCCAGCGCAGTGGTCGCCATGATGGCGCAACAGTCCAGCGCGCCCGTGAATACCTGTTCAATTGCCTTCGACGACGCGCAGTTCGACGAATCTGCTTACGCCAACATGGTCGCAAAGCGTTACGGCACCAGCCATCATAGCCAGCGCGTTGCGCAGCACGACGCCGGACTGATCGATCAGCTGGCAACGCTCTACGACGAACCATTTGCCGACAGCTCGGCCCTGCCGACTTACCGTGTGTGCCAGCTTGCGCGCCAGCGTGTGACCGTGGCGCTCTCCGGCGACGGCGGTGATGAGAATCTGGCCGGTTATCGACGCTACCGCTGGCACCTCCACGAAGAACGCTGGCGCGCACTGCTGCCGCTGGGCTTGCGCCAGCCCGTATTTGGCACGCTGGGACGGCTGTACCCAAAGGCCGACTGGGCGCCGCGTCCATTGCGCGCCAAGAGCACTTTCGAAGCGCTGGCACGGGATTCGGTCGCGGCGTATTTTCACGGCGTCAGCATCATGAAAGACAGCATGCGTGCGCAACTCTTCAGCCCAGCGCTGAAGCGTGACCTGGGCGAGTATCACGCCATCGAAGTGCTGCGCCGTCATGCCGGTAGTTCCCCTGCCGATCATCCCTTGTCGATGGTGCAGTATCTGGACTTGAAAACCTATCTACCCGGCGACATCCTGACCAAAGTGGATCGCGCCAGTATGGCGCATGGGCTGGAAGTCCGTGTGCCGCTGCTTGATCATACCCTGGTGGAATGGCTATCCGGCCTGCCGCCGGCGTTGAAGCTGCGAGGCGGTGTCGGCAAATATCTTTTCAAGCAAGCGCTGGCGCCGTACTTGCCGGATGAACTGCTGCACCGGCAGAAAATGGGCTTTTCGGTTCCGCTCGCGGACTGGTTGCGAGGCCCGCTGCGATCCCGCTTGCATCGCAGCCTGAATAGTTCCGTGCTGGCCGGCTGCGAGATGTTCAACCTCGACTATGTGCAGCAACTATTCCAGCAACACCAAATTGGCAGACGCGACCATAGCGCGCCGCTATGGTCGCTGATGATGTTTGAATCCTTCCTGCGTCAAATGCGCGTAGCGCCGGATCACAGCGCCGCGCGACAGGCGGCATGATGCGCATCCTGCACATATTGGACCACTCTGCGCCGCTGCACAGCGGCTATACCTTCCGGACCCTGGCCATCCTCGGCCAGCAACGCCGGATGGGATGGCAGACCCTGCACCTGACCAGCGCCAAGCAGGGCGCGGCGGCGGCCGAGCAAGATATCGACGGCTGGCACTTCTTTCGCACACCACAGAATCCGCGCTGGTGGGCCCGCTTGCCGGTGTTACGCCAACTGACGATCGTATCAGGGCTGACCCGGCGGCTACGCCAGATTGCCAAGGCTGCGCACCCCAATGTGCTACATGCGCATTCGCCGGTGCTGAATGCCTTGGCCGCGCTACGGGTTGGCCGCGCACTGCGGATTCCCGTCGTTTACGAGATCCGCGCATTTTGGGAAGACGCGGCGGCGCATCACGGCACCAGCCCGCATGGCGGCCTGCGCTATCGTCTTAGCCGCGCACTGGAGACATACGCGCTGCGGCGGGTAGACGCCATCACCACCATCTGCGAAGGCTTACGGGAAGACATCGTCGCACGCGGCATCCCTGAGCAGCGCATCACGGTGATTCCCAATGCCGTGGACAACGAGCGCTTTCATGCCGTCATCTCACCGCCGAATCCGCTACTGGCACGCCGGCTTGCCCTGAATGGCGGCCCGGTGATCGGCTTTATCGGCTCATTTTATGCCTATGAGGGCTTGGCGCTGCTGGTGCAAACCATGCCGCAGATGCTGGCCGCCTGTCCGTCTCTGAAATTGTTGCTGGTTGGCGGCGGCCCACAAGGTCCAGCGCTGCGGGCACAAGTTGAGCAGTTGGGTCTTCAAAATAGCGTCCGTTTCGCCGGCCGGGTCGCCCATGAACAAGTTGGCGAGCTGTACGGCCTGATCGATATCCTGGTCTATCCGCGCCTGCCGATGCGGCTGACGCACCTGGTGACGCCGCTCAAACCACTGGAAGCGATGGCACAAGGCCGCCTGATCATAGCTTCCGATGTTGGCGGCCACCGTGAAATGATCACGCACGGACAAACCGGCATGTTGTTTGAAGCCGGCAACGCCGCCGCCCTGGCGGCTCAAATTGCCCACCTGCTGCGCCATCGCGAACTGTGGCCAGCCCTGCGCAAGCGGGCGCGCGCTTATGTTGAGCGGGAGCGCAACTGGCCTGCCAGCGTGGCCCGCTACCGGGATGTGTATCAACGCCTACTGGCGCCCGCACCATGAAGGGCTTGCGTATCACCCTGATCGGCCCGATGCCGCCACCAGCGGGCGGGATCGCCAACCAGACTATCCAACTCGCAAGGCTGCTCACCGAAGCCGGGGCGGAAGTCGAATTGGTTCAAGTCAATCCGCGCTGGCGTCCCGCTTGGGCGGCCGGACTGCGCGGTGTGCGTGCTTCGCTGCGGCTGATGCCTTATCTGTGGCGGCTGTGGTGTGCGGCCGGCCGCGCGCAGCTGCTGCATGTGATGGCTAATTCCGGTTGGTCATGGCACCTGTACGCCGTGCCTGCCATCTGGATCGGCCGATTGCGCGGCAAAAACGTGGTGGTCAACTACCGCGGTGGCGAAGCAGCGGCGTTTCTGGCCCGTAGCCCGAGGCTGGTATGTTTCAGCCTGCGCCGCGCGCACGCGGTGATCGTGCCGTCCGCCTATCTGGTGGGTGTCTTCGGAGCGCACGGCATCACCGCGCAAATTGTGCCGAACATCGTCAATCTGGCGCGGTTTTCCCCGGCGGAGCGGCGGCACGGCCGCAACCACATTCTCATCGCACGCCATCTTGAGCCTTTGTATGACCATGCGACGGCCTTGCATGCATTTGCCTTGCTGCGCCGGGATCTGCCATCTGCCTGTCTCACTATTTGCGGTGAGGGACCGGAGCTGAGACGGTTACAGATGTTGGCCGAGTCCTTGCAACAGCAGGCAGCGGTGCATTTCATCGGCAAGCTGGAGCATTCTGCCATGGCCCAGCAATATCAGGCGGCCGATCTGCTGCTGAATCCCAGCCTGGCCGATAATATGCCGAATTCCGTGCTGGAAGCTTGGGCAAGCGGTATTCCGATTGTCAGCACCAATGTCGGCGGCATTCCAGACTTGATCCAGGATGGCCACAACGGGCTGCTGGTGTCTCCTGGCGACGCGCGCGCCATGGCCGACGCCATGCGCATGCTGTTAAAGGACGAGGTGATCGCACAGCGTCTGGCCGATGCCGGACTCGCGGCGGCGCAGCACTATAGCTGGCGAAATATCGCACCATTGCTGGCGGCCCAGTATCGGCGCGTTATTCAGCGGCCGCCGCAGTCTGTCTATACCGCCTTGGTTTCTTCGCTGCTCTTCCCGCTGCATGAGTGGCTCAAGCGCCACAACAGCCCAGTGCTGCGCCGGCGTCTGGAAATAAGCCAATGGTGGCCGGCAGCGAGACTGGAGTCGCTGCAACTGCAACGCCTGCGCGAGCTGCTGCTGCATACCTCAGAGCATGTAGCCTATTATCGCCAACTGTATGCCCGTATCGGCTTCGAT
This sequence comes from Duganella sp. sic0402, assembly GCF_019219065.1. GTDB lineage: Bacteria > Pseudomonadota > Gammaproteobacteria > Burkholderiales > Burkholderiaceae_D > Rugamonas. The sequence continues at coordinate 757,437 of NZ_JAHUWK010000001.1, forward strand.
GCCACCCGCGTGCACGAACTGCGCGATCTGCGTCAGCTGCCCATACTGCGCAAGTCGCATATCAACGACCACCGCGACGATTTTTGCGCAGACGACGCCGGCGCCATGCAGCGCTTTACCACCGGCGGTTCCAGCGGTGAAGCGCTGATTTTCTACCTTGGCAAGCAACGTATCAGCCATGATGTGGCAGCAAAATGGCGCGCCACACGCTGGTGGGGCGTCGACATTGGCGACCGCGAAGCGGTGATGTGGGGGTCGCCGATCGAATTGCATGCCCAGGACCTGTGGCGCGCGCGCCGCGACCGGCTTTTACGGAGTGATCTCCTACCTGCCTTCGATCTGTCGCCAACGCGCCTGGACGCGTATCTGGCGCGCCTTCAGCAACAACGCCCGGCCATGCTGTTTGGATACCCATCGGTGATGTGCCTGCTGGCCCGGCACGCTCAAATGCGTGGCATAGCGCTGGATCGGCTCGGCGTTCGCGTGGTCTTCGTCACCGCCGAGCGCCTGTACGAAGACCAGCGGACATTGCTCACCAAGGCCTTTGCCGCACCGGTAGCTAATGGTTATGGCGGCCGTGACGCCGGTTTCATCGCGCACGAATGCCCCGAGGGCGGCATGCATATCACGGCCGAAGATGTGATCGTGGAGATTCTCGACACGCTCGGTGAACCCGTGCCGGTTGGGGAAAACGGCACCATCGTCGTCACCCACTTGGCCAGCCACGACTTCCCGCTGATTCGCTACGCAACCGGCGATGTGGGCGCGCTCGATCCACGTCCATGCACTTGTGGGCGAGGATTGCCACTATTGAAGCGGGTCGAAGGCCGTGTCACCGATTTCGTTGTGGCCCGCGACGGCACGGTCATGCATGGCCTTGCGCTGATTTATATATTGCGCGACATGCCTCAAGTACGCGCCTTCAAGATTATTCAGGAGAGCCTGGAGTACACCAGGGTGCTGCTGGTCGCGGTAGACGGCGTACCGCCTTCTCTCCGCATGAGCATCGTCAGCCAGTTCCGCGCGCGGCTTGGCGACACCGTGGAGGTTGTGATCGAAGAAGTCAGCGCCATTCCCAGCGAGGCATCCGGAAAACACCGTTATGTGGTGAGCAAAGTCGCCAGCCACTAAAGGAAAACCACCATGTCGCTGATGCTTGATGCCCTGATTCTGCTGCTCGTTTTGTACAGCTTGTTCAAGCTGCGCCGAGCCCATCTGCTGCTCTACGATATGCGCGACCAATCGCGGCAGGATAACGTCCAGATGTTTCGTCAGCTGGAAGCGCTGCAGGGGCTGTATGCGGAACTTGACCTGGGCGCTAGCCTACCTGCGACACGCGACTGGGCAGCATCCCCGGATTTTCTGCTGGCGCTGACACGGCATGCGCGCGCTAAACAACCGTCGCTGGTGGTGGAATGCAGCAGCGGCGCGTCGACACTGGTTCTGGCGCGCTGCATGCAACTCAACGGCGCCGGCAAAGTGCTAAGCCTGGAACATGATCCGCACTACGCTGCGCAAACGCGAGCCCAACTGCGCCAGCACGGATTGCAGGATTGGGCGCAGGTGCTGGATGCGCCGTTAAAGCCGCTCATGCTGACCGGCGAATCATGGCCATGGTATGACAGCTCCGCCCTGCCCCCAGATGCCAGCATCGATATGCTGGTCATCGACGGCCCGCCGCAAGCGACACGCGAGATGGCCCGTTATCCGGCCGGACCCATGCTGTTTGAGCGGCTAGCACCGTGTGCCTACGTCTTTGTTGACGACGCTAATCGCATTGACGAACTGGAAATTCTAAGACGCTGGAAGCAGGCTTATCCAGCATTGCATCAGTCAACACTGGCCTGTGAGAAAGGCTGTGCGGTACTGATCAACGGCGGCTGACCATGCCGGTTTCAATCGGATGATCCCGATGATAGCGGCTCCGAGCCAGCCGCTGCGCAGCCTGATGCGCGGCCAGCGTCGCAGGCAGCAGTTCGACGCCAAATTGACCAGTGCCGGCGCCTGTCAGACGATCCAATATCATTCGCCCCACATTTTCGCGGTAATGCGAGGTTTCCCAGTAATTCCTCATCTCTGCCACGCCGCTGGCCTGCGGCGGATGCTCGGTCGTGATCTCGTTAAAGCCAGAAAAATCAAACACCCGCACATCGCAGCCTTGCCGACGACTGCGCTCCGCCAGCGCAGCCAGCTGGCGCTGCCAGGATTCCATTGCTGCCCACTTCCCGCTCCAGTACAAGGCATCCATGGTCATCGCATGGGTCGGATTAATGTACAAGCGCAAACCAATACCAGCTCTGCACAAGCTGGAGGCACTCAGATCCAACTCCCGCATCGCGTCCGCGGCCGGCCCCAGGCCGCGTGCGAAATCGCGCACCCGGGGCAGGATAGCGGCGCTGGTTCCGCCGAGGTTATCAATCCGGTCGCGGACGCAACGGCCATCCCGTTGTCCGTACAGCGACAGGCTAGACTGGCAAACCGCGCCAAAAGTGCCGCGCAGCAGCCGCACAGAATCCAGTGTCATATCAACGCTGATCGCTCGCTTGAGGTTGATCAGCGCGCGCCGGAGCAAATAGAACCGGTCCGTCGCCACCAGCGCACGGTCAAAGTCCGTATTACCCACTTCCAGCGAAAACGACGGCGCATCGATGCCCCAGACAACTAGCTCCAGCGGGCTGACAGCAGCGGCATGGCGCACCATTGCCGCTGCATCGCCCAAGGTGGCGCCAGACAGCGCGGCGTTGAATACTCGCCTTGGGCCGAACACCGCCGTAGCTGCCGGCAGTGCCAATTCAGTGCGAGAATTACCGACGTACAGGATTTCTGGTCTGAATCGGGCCAACGCATAAGTCTTCCCCCAAGGACTGAGTTTTTCACGGCCCGGCAGCAGCCGCTGCAAGTGCGGCGTGTTCCATTGATGTATCAGATAAGGATCGACGTAGTAGTTGAAGGCGGCCACCGGCGTGACCAGCGCCAGGCTCACGCCGCAAAAACTGCTGACATAGCTCTGCCAATCGGTACGCATATCAGAATTGAAAGTAAAGAAATTCGCTGACCCGATTCATATTCAGCAGGCAGCTCAGGAAAACCAGCGCCATCAAAGCGCCGCGCCACGTACTTGGCTGCCATTGCCTGCACTGCCCAAACAGTTGCTGCGTATTCGGCGCCCAGAAGGCCAGCGCCATGGCCACCATCAAGGCCGGAATTGCCGGCCCGCCAAAGTCGATCCAGCGGATGCCATCGAACGCCGGCTGCCAGCCCAGCCCGGCAATTTCCACCGACCAGACAGCGATTCCACGAGGCAGCGACACGCCATTACCACCGGTCAGCCCCAGCAAGATCTCTCCGGCGGTCGTCAAGTCCGGCGCGCGGAACACAACCCAGGCCAACATCACCGCCAGCAGCGTCAACCAGCGCCCCCACCAATAAGGCGCAGAGCAAGGCATCACCGTGCGCCATAGCTGATGCAGCACCAGGTAGACACCATGCAGTGCGCCCCACACAATAAAAGTCCACCCTGCACCGTGCCAAAGCCCGCCCAGCACCATCGTCAACAGCAAATTCCGATAGCGATTGAACGTCCCAGCGCGGCTGCCGCCTAGCGGAACGTACAGATAATCGCGCAGGAAGCGGGACAAGCTCATATGCCAGCGCCGCCAGAACTCACTGATATTCGCGGCCTGGTATGGCGAATTGAAATTTAACGGCAGCCGCACGCCAAACAGCAGCGACAATCCGATCGCCATATCGGAATAGCCGGAAAAGTCGAAGTACAGCTGCATGGTGTAAGCCAGCGTTCCAATCCAAGCCTCGATCAGTTGTGGCTGTGCATGCGGTTCGAATACCGGCGCCACCAATATCGAAATGGGATCGGCCAGCAATACCTTCTTCGCCAGGCCGATGACAAAAATGGAAAGGCCGAGACCAATATTCTCCATGGTAAAGCGTGCCGGGCTGTTGAATTGCGGCATCATCTCCTTGTGGTGCAGCACCGGCCCCGCGATCAGATGCGGGAAATAACTGACGAACAAAGCATACTGCGGCAGCCTGTATTCCCTCGTGCTATGACGCTGGCAATCGACCAGATAGGCAATCTGTGTAAAGGTAAAGAAGGAAATACCAACCGGCAGCACGATATTCCAGTTCTGTCCAGGCAAAAAGAAATTGGCATATTTGTAGTAGCCCAGCAACGCCAGATTGGCGCCTATCCCGAATGCCAACAGTCGCCGGTGCCGCGCGCACCAATAGTTGAACAGTATAGATCCGAGCAGCAGCGGCAGATACCGCGTGTCCCAGTAGCCATAGAAGAACAGCGACGCCAGCGCCAGCCATGCCGCGATCCAGTCCGCGCGCCAGCGCAGCAGGAAGAAGTACCCTGCCAGCACCACCGGCAAATAGAGGAACAGAAAACTGAACGAGTTAAACAGCATCGTGCAGCTCCTGGTAGCAATCCGCAATACCGCGCGCGACGCGCTGCCAGGTAAATGCCTGCACCAGGGCGCTGACCATCTCGCGCGGCGGAGCACAGGCGATGAATGCCTGTATCTCCCGGCCAAGCGCAGCCGTATCGTCCCAGCGTAGCTGTTTCAACGCGAATTCGCTGCCAGCAAGCCGGAGCGCGCTCTGGTCGGTCATCACCACCGGCGTGCCTGCTGCCAGCGACTCCAGCACTGTCAGCGGGAATACCTCGCCCTGACTCGGCAAAGCAAGCACGGACGCAGCGGCGTAGGCGCTGGCCAGCAGAGGATCGTGATGCGGCAATTGACCTAGCCAGCGCACCTTGGGCGAGGCCAGCAATTTCGCCAGATAGCCCTGATGCTGGCGTTGCGCCTGGCCGATCAACACCACCGGCAGATTCAGCCGCTCCAGCGCTCTCACCAGCCCCAGCTGATTTTTATACGGTGAAATCGCCCCCACCATCAGCACAAACGGCCCATCCAGCTGGATATGCTGGCGAAAGTGCGTCGCATCAGCGTGGAAAAAATGTTCGGCGATGCCGTTTGGCAGGACGCGTATCGCTGATGGCGCGACCTTGAAGCCCTCGATCAACGATTTTCGCTCAGGCTCGCCAAGCGCGATAACAAGCTGCGCCAGTTGCACCGCGCGCGTGGCCTGCGCATAGCTCGTCTGCACATTCCACTGCGTGAGTCTGCCTGCCAGTCCCTCCGCAACGCGCGCGCACCACGCGGAACGCTGATTCCAGCCTGGCGATACCAGCGCCGATAGCAGCACCGGTACGCCAACCTCGTTCGCCAGTTCCACCACACGGTCATTGCCATTAATTGCGGAAAAGACGTGGATGACATCAAAGCTATCGATCCGCTCACGATTGGGATCGACCAGCACCACGTCCAGTGCAGGCAATGCCAGCTGGTGCAATGCCGTGATGGTAGCGCGCACCTGTATCTGCAATCCGCCTTGGCGCTGGAACAGCATGGGATAGGAGAGGATGCCAACACGCATGACTAGCTCCTCAACAATGCCGTGGCCAATTCATGCCGGACGCAGCGGATTGCTGCCAGCCACAGCAAGGCGCACACCGCCGATGCCGCCAGCAATTGCTCGACCGGCGGCAATGGCCATGACGTCACCACCGCAGAGCCGGTCAGGCAAATGCCGGCCACCAGCGCGCTACACCATGTTGCCTCCAGCAAGGAACGGCAAGTGATGCGCGCAAAACGACGCAGATAAAAGAGCGTCAGCCCGCTGCGAATGACAGCGCCGAAGACGATCGCCCAGCCTATCCACAGCAGACCAAAAGGCGCTGCAAGCAACACAGCAAGTACGCGCGCCAACACTGCCATGGCATCCAATCGCGCCTGTGCTTGCACCTGTCCCATCGCCACGAATAAATAGCGCGCCATGCTGAACATGCTATACACAGCCGAGCCTATGCAGATGACCCGGATGACGGGCACAGCAGCGCTCCACTGATCGCCGTACAAAATGTGCACCAGCGCCGGCGCCATCAGCGCAACGAAACCGAAAAACGGCCATCCCAGCGCCGTCATATAACTCGCCGTGGTCAAGTATGCCTGACGCACATCAGCGCCTGAGCGTGCCTGCGCGGAAAACATCGGAAAAATTACCGGCGAAATCGCAGCAGTCACCAATTGATTAAAAACATTGATCACGCCCATGGCCTTGCCATAGATGGCAACCTCTGCCAGTCCAGCCACTTTGCCGATGACGAGATCCGGCGCCGCGACGCCGGCCTCGTCAACGAGCGTGCCGGTCGTTGATACGGCGCCAAACGACAGAATCTCGCGCATCCCATGCCAGGTCGGCAACCATGGCAAATCCGCCGGGCGGAAGCACAGCACGGCAATCAGCGTCGCCACTGCGCCAGCCACTGCGCCGAATGCCAGACTCAGATAGCCCCAGCCCAGTACGGCCAGCATGATGGTGGACGCCGTCTGCGTCGCGCATTGAATGGTATTAATCACGAAGATCGCCGAAAACCGCATCTGTCGCCGTAGGCAAGGCAAGGCAATCGCACTGAACGGCAACAACATAAAATTCAGCGACAGCAGCTGTAGCAGCACCTGCAAGCGCGGTTCATCATAAAACCAGGCTGCTGCATAACTTGCCGCGAAGACCAATCCCGCCAGCGACCAGCCGACCATGATGCTAACGCCCATCGCCGCGCGTAACCTGGCATCATCCAGCACTGGCGCCTGGATGATGTAGCTGCCCACGCCGAAGTCACGCAGCACTTGCGCCAGCGCCACCAGCACCGCGCCTATCGCATAGACACCCACCTCATCGGGCGTCAGCAAGCGGGCCACTACCATCGCACCCGCCGTGTTCAACACCAGCAGCGTATATTTCTCGGAAAACGAGAACACAAAGGACAGGCGCGATGTCATAGCAAACCGTCATAGAATGCGCGTACCTGCGCGCCGACCACGTCGTCGCTGTAACGCTGGACGGCTTCCGCCCGGCCATGTTTGCCCATTTCAGCGCGCCGGACTGGATCGGCAAGCAATTGTGCTACCAGATTTGCCACTGCGACAGGATCATCGGCCGGCACCAGCAGGCCGGCCCGGCTGTCGCGCAGGATATCGGCGCTGCCTGGCACATCGCTCGCCACCGCGGGCACGCCACACGCCATGGCCTCGATGGTAGCGATACCGAATCCTTCGTTACGGCTCATCAGAAGATGCACATCCAATGCCGGCATCAACTCATGCACTGCTTCGACAAATCCGGTAAATGTGATCCACGCGAGCAAGCCCGATTGCGCAGCTTGTTCGCGCAAAGCCGCTTCCAGCGGGCCTGTGCCGATCATGACCAGATGCAGGCCGGGAAATCGCTGGCGCAGCAACGAAAACACTTCAATTGCCATCGCTGGCCGCTTTTGTTCGGACAAGCGCCCGACCACGCCCATCACCAGCCCCTGCTGCGGCAACCGCAAGTGCTGACGTGCCTGTATCCGTATCGCCAGCGACGGGCGGAAACGCTGCGTATCCACCGAGTTGGGTATCACCGCCATGCGCGCATCGGACGGCAGGAATCGCTGATAAATCGCGACAAAATGCGCCATGGCAGAGGCCGATACCGCATAAATCCCGCGCACGCGGCTGAACGCCTGCTTGAGCAGTTTGTCATGCCATCCGGTAAAGCTGGCTGGAGGAAAGGCGTTGTGAACGCTGATCACTGCCGGCAGGCCACAATGCTGCGACAGCCATAACATCGATGCCCCGTAATTGGTCCAGCACAGTGCAATATGAATCAGGCTGGCCTGGAAGGCGCGCAACCTGCCCGCCGCAAACCAGCGTGCGCGTAACAGGTGCAGCTGTCGCCAGCGCCACTCACCTTCAAAGACCGGTGGCGGACTGAATTCCGCCAGCGTGATCTGCTCGCTGGCAAGGCGTCGCGCCCAGTCTTCCATGCCGTCGAAACGGCGCAAGGCCAACATGCCCGAGTAACCGGCAGCCTGTAGGTAACGCACTTCCTGCGCCATGCGCAGCTCCATGCCGCCCAGTTCACCGGAGTAGCTGGTCACGAGCACATCACACTGGCGCCGAGGCGCGCCGCGCCAAGCCTCATAAAAATAGCCTCGCAAGAATGCCAGCTCCCAGCGATGTCTGAATTTTCGTCCGATGTCGCCGCTCGCCATCGCCAAGCCCAGCGAGCCAAGCTCGACGAGATAACGCCGCAGCATCCAGCGCGGCACGCCGAGCCGCTCAGCGAACTTGCCGGCTTGCTCCTGACGATATTTGCCACGTCCGAAACGCCCAGCCTTGCGCAAGATATAATCGATGCGAACTTGATGCACACGAATCTGATGCGCTACCTTGGGCGCGCCACAAAACCATGCGGGATAGCCAGCCAGAGCCAGCCGCCGCGTGAACTCCGTCTCGCTACCCATGGCGTAGTCCGCGCCATTCGGACCGATGCAGGTGTCGAAACGATGGCCAGCAGCGAAGACCGCCGGGCGTATCGCCATGTTCGCGCCCCAAACCAGTCCGGGAAATACCGGGCCATCTGGCAGCGATGGCGATGTCAGCCCGTAGGTAAGCCCGGTAGGTATCAAGGGTTGCAGCCAGGGGGGCGGCGGCGCTTCCCAGTCCGGCAAGATGGTGCCGCCGAAGACGCTGTAGGCCGGATTGTCGATGGCGCAGGCCTGCCACTGCAATAGCCAGTCAGGCGATGGCGTTGCGTCGTCATCGGTAAAGATATACAAGGCCCCCGCTTCCACAGTGATCGCCTGTAGCGCCTGGTTCAAGGCCCGATTCTTTCCAGCTTGCGGCTCGTGCAACACCTGCAAGGGCAGCCGGCTGGCGTAGGCAGCAAGCAACTCGGCCGTGCCGTCGTTGCTGCCATTATCGACGATCAGCAAGCGCCAGCCGTCCGCTGGCACGATCAGCCGGCAATAAGCATCCAGAACCTTGGGTAAAGTTGCGCTCCCATTGCGGGTCGCCATGAGTACGGTCAACAAGCTGCTGTCTCCCCTGTTTTATGCTTGTGAGACTAAAAAGCCAGTGTACTGACAGGCTCCAGACACATCGTTGAGCTTTATCAATGACTCCATGCGCGACATACTTGTTACTCTGATCGTTTTTTCCAGCTTGCCGCTGATAATCAAAAATCCCGTCAACGGCGTGTTGATGTGGATCTGGATCAGCGTCATGAATCCGCACACGCAAGGCTGGGGCTTCGCCACCACCTTTCCGTTCGCCCAAATCATTGCGGTCATCACCCTGTTCAGCCTCGTTACCTCGCGCGCGCCCAAGTCGCTGCCGGCGTGCGGCATCACATTCACGCTGCTGGCGATGATGTTGTGGATGAACGTGACCACGCTGTTTGCGATTTTCCCTTCCGCATCGCAGGCGCAACTGGCCAAGGTCATGAAGATCATGCTGATGAGTTTGGTGACGCTGGCACTGATACGCAGCCGTGAAGACCTGCATCGCATGATTTGGGTATTGGTGATTTCGCTGGGCTTCTACGGCGTGAAAGGTGGCGTATTCACCTTGCGCGAAGGCGGCAATTTCCGCGTATGGGGACCGACAGGAACCTTCATCGGCGGCAACAATGAAATCGCGCTGGCCCTCATCATCGCGATTCCGCTGATGCACTATCTCCAGCTAAGCACCGAGCGGCGCTGGGTACGCCACGGCCTGACGCTGACCATGCTGCTAACCGGCATGGCCGCGCTGGGCTCCTACTCGCGCGGCGCACTGCTGGCGATCGCGGCAATGCTGCTGCTGATGTGGCTCAAGAGCAAAAAGAAGCTGCCAGGCGCGCTGGTCATGACACTGCTAGCGCCATTGGCACTATTATTCATGCCGGATCGCTGGACGATGCGCATGGATAGCATCGCTGATTATCAGGCGGACACATCAGCGACAGGCCGCATCAACGCCTGGCTGATGGCCTACAATCTGGCCAGGGACCGTTTCTTCGGCGGCGGCTTCGAAATCGCGGAACCATCCGTGTTTCAGCTCTACGCCCCCGATCCAGGCGCCGTCCACGCCGCGCACAGTATTTATTTCCAGGCCTTGGGTGAACATGGCTTTATCGGCCTGGCCCTGTATCTTCTGCTGGGACTGCTGACCTGGCGCTCCGCAGCCTGGGTGGTGCGCAACAGCGGCAACGATCCGGAGTTGCTATGGGCAGGCAATCTGGCCAGGATGATACAAGCAAGCCTGATCGGATTTGCCGTTGGTGGTGCTTTCCTCAGCCTGCTGTATTTCGATGTGCCCTACTACCTGATGGCGGCCGTCGTGAGCCTGCGCATATTGACGGCGCGAAAACTGGCCGAGGCCAAACGATGAACCGCCTCTCCATCCTGATCTACCACCGCGTCCTGCCCTGGCCCGATGCTTTGCTGCCCAGCCTGCCAGACGTGCGGCGATTTGATCGCCAGATGAAACTGCTGAAGCGCTATTTCGAGGTGCTGCCGGTGAGCCTGGCGATAAAGCTACTACACCGGCAAGCGCTGCCGCCGCGCGCCGCCTGCATTACTTTCGACGATGGCTACGCCGACAATGCCACCCACGCACTGCCAGTCCTGCGAAAGCACGAACTAAGCGCGGCCTTCTTCATCGCTACCGCTTACCTGAATGGCGGCCAAATGTGGAATGATGACGTGATTGCCCATGCACGCCAGGCTCGCCTCACGCCCCACGAGCTGGATGCATTGCTGCTGCAACTGAAATACCTGCCGTTTGAAGAGCGCGACAAAGCCGCGCGTGCGCTCGCGCCAGCATCCCAGGCACCACTGATGCTGACCACCGAACAAGTGCAAAGCTTGATCGCGGCCGGCATGGAAATCGGGGCACACACACACAGCCACCCCATTCTTTCCAGCATGCCGGATGCGCTGGCCATGGCAGATATCCGTCGCGGAAAAGCCGTGCTGGAGACAATAACGCAGACACCGCTCACCATGTTTGCCTATCCAAACGGAAAACCCGGCACAGATTATGACCAGCGCCATGTGCTGATGCTGCGCCAGCTTGGCTTTGATATCGGATTCAGCACGGTTGCCGGGGTGGCCTACGAAGGCAGCGACCTGCTGCAACTTCCTCGCTTCACCCCTTGGGAACCAGATCGTCTAAGGTTTCTGCTACGTTTATTGGCGCAGCGACGCGTGCTGGCGTAGCGTGATGGTGCAGCCACTGCTCCAGCATCATCAGCACCCAGACCATGGTTCCATGATAAGCCGGATGCTCATGCACATGGGTTTGCAGCAGCTGATCGATAAAACCGGCGCGCACGATGCGGCGCGACTTCAGATCGGCGAGGCTATCGTAGGCCAAGGCCCGCAAGCGCGCATCGGAAAGAAGCCATGCGCCGAACGGCATGCCGAATCCGTGCTTTTTCTTGCGCAAGATCGCCGCCGGCAAATGCTCGCGCAGCGCCTGTTTAAAGAAATAGCGCAAGCGCGTACCGCGCAGCTTGTCATCAGGGGGAAGGCGCGCGGAGAACGCTAGCATCTCATCGCTCAGAAACGGAAACGCCGGTTCCACGCCAGCCAGTTCACAGGCGAGATTCACCTTGCGTAGATCGTTGTCCGCCAGCGTGTAGTGCAAGTCCAGGGCCTGCATGCGGTTGATCTGGCTAAGGCGATCGGGTTGCCAGTAACAGTGGTTCAATTGCGCCAGCGGTGCGTCCATATCCACGACATGCAGAAAATCCGCTTCCAGCATCTGCGCCGGGCCGTAACGTGACAGCAGATTATAGCTTTCCAGCCGCGCCGGCATCGGCGCCAATGCCTGCTGCACATAGCTTCGCGCCTTGTTCAGCAGCGCTATCTCTAGCTTTCCGGCGAGTCCGAACAGTAGCGGCTCCAGCACCAACTGGCGCGCCGCAGACGGCAAACGCTCATAGCGCGAGAACACCGCCTGGCGCGCATAACGTTCGTTGCCGCCAAAAAGTTCATCACCGCCATCGCCACCCAGCAAACGTGTCACGCCGTCAGCAGCGGCTATTTGCGCACAAAAAAAAGCGGGGACGACCGACGCATTACCGAACGGCTGGTCTGCCGCCGCCGCAATGCGAGGTATGCTGTCCGCCACGTCGTCAGCGGTAAGATAGTATTCGTGGTGGTCGGTCTGAAAATGCCGGGCGGCGATGCGTGCATACACCATCTCATCGTAGCCCTCGACATCGAAGCCGATCGAATAAGTACGAGCTGGCTTTTCGAGTAGGCCCGCCAGCGTGGAACTGTCCGTTCCTCCGCTCAGAAAAGCGCCAACTTTGTCTGTCCCTTGCGCTGCGCTGCTCACCGCGCTGCGTAATGCCTGCTGAAACTGCTGCTTCATGACCGCAAATGGCAAGGCGCGTTCTTCCCGGAAGCGCATTTGCCAATATGCTCCACGCTCCGCACGCCCATGGCTATATAGCAGAAACTCTCCCGGCCCCAGGCGCTGCCGATGGCGATAAACGCTGCGCGGCGACGGTATCATGTGGAAGTAGAGATAATCGTACAGCGCCTGCGGATCCAGCTCGCCTGCTGGCAAGGAGGCGGCTGACGTGGAAAACAGCAGCTGCCGCGCATCACTCTGATAGTGCATTGCATGCACCCCGCTGCGGTCTATCGCCAGCAATACCGTTTCAGAAGCGCCATCAACCACACACAGGGCGAAATGCCCGGCCAGTTCCGCGCAAACCTGTTTGCCGCGCGCACGCCAGGCTGTCGCCAAGCGCTCAGCCAGCCTTTCGCCGCTACCATCAAGCGTCGCCGAACCGCATATCGCGGTCAGCAAGCCAGCTTGCTGATGTATGCTGACGCTGGAACCTGTGGCAGCCAGCCCTCCATCGCCGTCAAGCAGCATGCTGGCCGCGCGCAGTGGTGCCGGTTGATTACGCCCCAGTTGCAGGAAACCGCACAGGCCGCTCACACCAGCACCTCAAGCGGCGGTGGATGGCCCAGAAACGCTATCGGGCTCGCTGTCAGCCCATAGGCGCCGGACTGGAAAACCACCACCAGGTCGCCAGGCATCGCACGCGCCAGCTCAATATGCTCGGCCAACACATCCAGCGGCGTGCACAGCGGCCCGACGACAGTCGCCATTTCGCGCGGTCCCGCGCGCATGCGGTTGCCTATCGCCACCGGATAATTCTTGCGTAAGACCTGACCGAAATTCCCGGATGCGGCCAGATGGTGATGCAATCCACCATCGGTAATCAGGAATACCTGGCCATGCGAGAATTTCCTCTCCTGCACACGGCACACGTAGATCCCGCCCTCCGCGACCAGATAGCGTCCCAGCTCCAGCACCAATTGGGTCTGGGGCGATGTAGAGCAAAGCAACTGAGCTGCCGTGTGCAAGCCTTCGGCCACCGCCGCCAAGTCCAGGGCGCGCTCGCCTGGAAAATATGGCACGCCAAACCCGCCGCCGATATTCAGCATGCGCATCGGTGACGGCGCGCACTCCGCCAGTTGCAGGCTCAATTGCACACACAGACGCTGGGCTTCGCAAATAGCGCTGGCGGACAAATTCTGCGCGCCACAGAATAGATGAAAGCCTTGGAAATCCAGCCCCAGGCTCGCCATTTTTCGCAGCATGGCCGGTACACGTTGCGCATCCACACCGAATTGCCGGGCGCCGCCGCCCATTTTCATGCCAGCATGTTTCAGCTCAAATTCCGGATTAACCCGTATCGCGGCGCGCGGTGTCATCCCCAGCGCTTCACCGATGTGGGCGGCGCGCTCCATCTCCTGTTCCGACTCAAGATGCAGCAATACCCCTGCCGCCACCGCGCTGCGCAACTCGGTATCACGCTTGCCAGGACCGGCAAAGCTGATATGCGATGGCGCCATGCCCGCGTCCAGCGCGGTTTTCAACTCGCCGGACGAAGCCACATCGAAGCCGTCTACCAGTGGCGCCATCATCTGCACCAGCGCCGGCATGGGATTGGCCTTGATCGCGTAATGCACATGCACGCGCGCCGGGAGCATCTGGCGCAGCGCCGCAACGCGTGATTGGATGTGCTTGCGTTCGTAGGCATAAAACGGCGTCTGACCGACACGTTCGGCCAGCCTGGTCAGCGCAATCCCAGCGATTTGCAGGCAGTCATCCTGCACTGGAAACTGCCGCAGTTCCGCATGCGTGGCATTCATCGGCGCGCCCCCAGTTCCTGCGCCAACAGGCGGCGGTCGATCTTGCCATTCGGATTACGCGGCAAGGGCTGGGTACGTACCTCCAGCAACGCTGGTACCATATAAGCAGGCAATGCGCGCTTGCACACTGCTAACAACTCCGCACTGTCCAGTTCGTCTACCACCGCCACCAGCGCGATTGCCTGCCCCAGCATCGGATGCGGAATGCCAAACGCCGCAGCCTCGATCACCATGCCGCTTGCGTAGACTACTTCCTCGATCTCGGCCGGGCTGACGCGATAGCCGGAGGTCTTGATCATGTCATCAGTCCGTCCGATGAAATACAGATAGCCCTGGTCGTCCGCGCGTACCGTATCGCCGGACCAGACCGCCAATTCCGGAATCGGCACGCCGCTTTGCGCCGGCAAGGGGCGAAAGCGCTCGGCAGTGCGCGCCGCATCGTTCCAGTAGCCCATGGCGACCAGTGCGCCACGGTGCACCAGCTCGCCCGGCTCATCCGGCCCGCAGGGCGTGCCATCTTCGTGCAACACCAGAATCTCGGCGTTCGGAATCGCTTTACCAATCGAGCCCGGACGTTGTTCCATCTGTTCTGGCGGCAGATAAGTAGAGCGAAACGCCTCGGTCAATCCGTACATCAGATAAATGTCTGTTTGCGGCAAGACGCGGCGCAGCGCCGTAATGGTGTGCTGCGGCATGACCCCGCCGGAATTGGTGATGTAGCGCAGCCGGCGCGGATGCTTCCAGCGCATATCGGCCAGTTGTATCCACAGCGGCGGCACGCCGGCCAGGCCGGTGATGCGCTCATGATCCACGGCATCAATCACGTCGCGCAGCAGCAGATGATTGAGCAGCACTGCGCACGCGCCGACGGCAAAGGCAGTCGTCAGCTGACTCAGGCCATAATCAAAACTGAGGGGCAGCACGCACAAGATACGGTCATCCTGTGTATTATTCAAATAGACAGACACGCTGGATGCACCCGCAACCAGATTACGGTGCGACAGAATCACACCTTTCGGCTTGCCGGTGCTGCCCGAGGTGTACAGGATGGCCACCATATCAGCATCAATCCGACGATGCGGCATGCGTGGCGCTGCGGCTTGCATGCTGGCGCGCCAGGAATACAGGTGCACGCCGGGTATCGGCTCCAAGCCATCGATCGCACCGACGACAATTACCGTATGCAGGTCGGGACACCGGCGCAGCGCCTCGCCCAGTTGCGTCAACCGCTCGCGCGATGTCACAAGAATGCGCACATTGCAGTCCGCCGCGATATACGCCACCTGATCGGGCCTCAACACTGGATTGATGGGAACGAACACACCGCCAGCCGCCGCCGCGCCAAACATGGCGATGACGGTTTCCTCACACTTTTCCAGATACACCGCCAGCCGCTCGCCAGGCGCCAGATCATGGGTCAGCCAGGCTTGCGCCGCCTGCTGTACCAATCGCGCCAGCGCATGGTAGTTCAAGCCAACGCCCTGGTAGCTCAGAGCCTGCCGCTCCGGCATCTTATGCGCCGACTCGAAAATCAGTTCTTGTAGAAGTTGCGCCATGAGCGTGGGCCTGGAAGGTAGACGGTCCTCCATCATCAGGACAAACACCGACACCGGTTTTGACCCGCATCAAAGACTGCATGCGCTTGCGCTAGCGCAAACGGCGCACCAGGCAAGCGTAGTCTAATCAGAACTCCGCGTTCCGATCGGATGACATTCCATGAAAATTCGGTTGCCTATGGGTGTGCTGAACACCTGCCTGTATCTGCTGGCCCGCTTGCTGGAGCGGCTAAGCGGCAAACGCTGGGCGCTGTATCGGTATTTTTTTGTAGCCCAGTACGTAGCGGATACGCCATTCACGCCGATGCGCGGCCAGGACATTCAAATCCAGTCGCCTGGGCCGGACGATGCGCTGCCGTCCAACTATCCCCGTCCTGCCCGTGTCGTACGCGAACGCTACGCACAAGGCGCGCGCAGCTTGACGGCGTGGCGCGGCGGCCGACTGGCAGGTTTCCTCTGGCTGATTCAGGGGACTTACAAGGAAGACGAAGTCCGCGTCCGCTACCAGTTGGCGTCACCCCGCGCATGCTGGGATTTCGACGTGTGGGTGCTACCCGAGGAGCGCCTGGGCTGGGTATTCCGCCGTTTGTGGGAAGCTGCGCGGCAGCATCTGCGCCAACGCGACATACGCTGGAGTTGCAGCCGGATCTCGGCCTTCAATCCGGCATCCCTGCAGGCTCACGCGCAGATTGGCGTGGTGCGGCTCGGCCACGCGATATTTCTTCGCTGCGGCGAATGGCAATGGATGCTCGGCAGTCTGCGGCCTTATTTTCATCTTTCGCGCAACGACGCATCGTGCCCACAACTGATCTTTGACAGCAGCACATTACAGGAGCCGCCATGTCGCAGCTTTCGCAAGTGATCAATATACTAAGATCCACACTGGGCCTCGGCCAATTGCCGCTGGCAGCGGAAACGCCGCTGCTGGGCAGCCTGCCGGAACTCGATTCGATGGCAGTGGCGAACCTGATACTCGCACTGGAACAGCAATTCGGCTTCGAAGTGCAGGACGACGAAATCAGCGCCCGCCATTTCACTACAGTTGGTTCGCTGGCAGATTTCGTCGCCAGCAAAATGGCATGACCGTGGATTCATCGCCGCTCGCCGCCCTGCCGTTTTTTCTTGCGGCTGGCGATGGCGAACGCTTCTGCCTGTACCACGAACCCAATCCCGGCGTTCCGCCGCGCGGCGCCGTCCTGTATGTCCATCCGTTTGCCGAGGAAATGAACAAAAGCCGCCGCATGGTTGCCTTGCAAGCCCGCGCGTTCACGCAGTCGGGATTTGGCGTGATGCAGATCGACTTATACGGTTGCGGCGACAGCAGCGGTGATCTCCGGCAGGCCAGTTGGGACCTCTGGCTTGCCGATCTTGCCCGCGCCCGGAATTGGCTGGAGCAACGTGACCATGGACCGTGTTATGTATGGGGATTGCGCCTGGGCGCCTTGCTGGCCCTGGATCATGCACGAAAATCACATCCGGCTGGATTGATATTATGGCAGCCGTCTTTGAGCGGCGGCGCTTACCTGAACCAATTCGCGCGCCTGCAAAGCGCCGGGCGATTGTTTTCGGATAGCCCAGCAGTGGAACAGGACACAGAAATCGCTGGATACAGAATCTCTCCCTCACTGTCCACGACGATCCGGCAGCTGGATGCGGCCAGCATGCCGCCGCGCTGTCCAGTGCAGTGGCTTGAACTGAACATCCAGCCCAGAGATGCCGCCGGCATGTATGCCGAAGCGGCCGGCGCCACCGCCAGCCTGCAACCAGCGTCGGCGCTGCTGGTTGAACGCTGGCGTGAAGAAGGCGCCACAGTCCACGCGCAAGCCGTCCACGGCGATCCGTTCTGGATGAGCACCGAAATCGGCATCTCGCGCGCACTGCTGGAGGCGACCAGCATCCCTATGGAGCACCAGTAATGCCACAGCAGCGCGCACTCCAGTTCAACTGCCATGACTGCCGTCTGTTCGGCATACTGCATGTGCCGGATGAGCCATGGACGCGCGGCGTGCTGGTGGTCACAGGCGGCCCTCAGTACCGCGTTGGCAGCCACCGTCAATTCGTCCTGCTGGCACGCCATCTGGCCGAACAAGGTATTCCAGTAATGCGCTTCGATTATCGCGGCATGGGCGACAGCGAGGGCGAGATGCGCGGTTTCGAAGATATTCAGGACGATCTGGAAGCCGCCGTCGGTGAATTCTTCAACGCCATGCCACAGCTGAAAGAGCTGGTGCTGTGGGGGCTGTGCGACGGCGCCACCGCGGCCGCGTTTCATGCTGCGAATGACCCGCGCATCACCGGCCTCGTGATGGCAAATCCCTGGGTGCGCACCGCGCACGGCGAGGCGCGCAGCACCTTGCGGCACTATTATCTGCAGCGAATCCTTGACCGCGAATTCTGGCGCAAGCTGGCGCGCGGCGGTTTCAGCCTGAGCCGTGCGCTCGGATCGTTCGGGCAATTGACCGTCGCCGCAGCCCGCCCCACCGCGCAGGTGGAGTCGCTACCCGAGCGGCTTTACCATGCATTACAGCGCTTTCGCGGCCAAATTCTCATTATCTTGAGTGGTGCCGATTTAGGAGCGCGCGAGTTCATGGGCCTGCCGCGCCAGCATAAACACTGGTGCGCGCTGCTGTCGTTACCGCGCGTTCGCCAGGCCAGCATCGCCAACGCCAACCATACATTTTCTCGTCAGGTCTGGCGTGATGAAGTGGCGGATATCTGCGCCCGCTGGATACGCTCATGGTAAAACGCGTACTCATGATCGCCTACCACTACCCTCCGATACGCGGCGGCAGCGGGATGCTGCGAACACTCGCCTTCACGCAGTATCTCCCTCGCTTCGGCTGGCAGCCGATAGTGCTATCGGTCAGTCTGAATGCTTACCCGGTTCATGGCGCCGAAGAAGCTGCGCCGATTCAGGTACACCGCAGCTTTGCGTTAGACATATCACGCCAACTCGCCATTCGTGGCCGATATCCCTCCATACTCGCGCAGCCCGACCGCTGGATATCGTGGTGGCCGGGCGCGGTGTGCGCTGGCTTGCGGCTGATACGCGAGCAACGTCCAGACCTCATCTGGTCCACCTATCCCATCGCCACCGCGCATTTGATCGGACTCACGCTGCACCGCATGACCGGCCTGCCGTGGATAGCGGATCAACGCGACCCGATGCTGGACACGGACTATCCACCGGATCCACGTCGCCGCCGCATCCATCAATGGATCGAGCGCCAAGCCATGCAGCGCGGTGCGGCTGTAGTCTGCACCACGCCCGGCGCGGTGCGCGATCTGAATCAGCGCTACCCCGGCGACAGCCGCAAGCAAATAGCGCTAATTGAAAACGGCTACGACGAAGCCTGCTTTATCGCTACCGAGCGTGCCAAACCGGCGGCCGCATCATCGGGCGGGCCATTTCGACTGCTGCACAGCGGCGTTATCTACCCATCCGAGCGCGACCCAAGCACCCTGTTTGCTGCGCTGGCACGGTTGCAAGCCGAGGGGGCAATTTCACCCAGCAGCTTACGTCTGGTGCTACGCGCCTCCAGTCATGACGATCATTTAAGCACCCTGGTCAATCAACACCGTGGGCTGGCAAACATCATCGAGTTTTCCCCGCCTCTGCCTTATCTCGAAGCGCTGGCCGAGATACAACATGCGGATGGGCTCCTGCTTCTACAAGCCGCCAACTGCAACAACCAGATTCCTGCAAAGCTATACGAGTACTTGCGCTCGCGTCGCCCAATTCTCGCGCTGACGCATCCGGATGGCGACACCGCCGCCTTACTGCGCCGCGCAGGCATCGACACCATGGCGCCTTTGGACCAGGCTTCGAGCATTGCCCATGCATTGCTGCGATTTCTGCGGCAGTGCCAGAAAAATCAAGCACCAGTGGCGCCGTCGTCGCTGATCGCCGGCCATTCGCGCTTGGCCCGCAGTCAGGAGTTGGCGCAGCTGATGGATCGCATCTGCCTCAAGGAGTCACCATGAAATCCTGTATCGCCGCCCTCGCACTAGCCTGCGCCGTCGCACAGGCAGACGAATGTCCCGCCTACGTTAAGCACGATCCGGGCGGCGACTACACTAACGCCGATGATCGCCAAGGCCTGGCGGTGGTCGAAAACTTTCATTTCACGCCGAACGTCGAGCGGCTGCTCCGAGGTGCGAGCGGTGCGCTAGGCGCGGACATCAGCTACACATTGGAGCATTTTCCGAACCACCATCGCGCCTTGTCGGCCATATCACGCCTGGCGCTGCGCGATAAGAACCGCAAACCGCCTGGCGCGCGCTACACCGTCGAGTGCTTCTTTGATCGCGCACTCCGCTATCGTCCGGATGATGCTCGCGTGCGTTCGCTCTATGGCAGCTATCTGCTGGCAATCGGACAGGCGGAAGCCGCTCTAGAGCAGCTGGAACAAGCCGCCCGCCTTGAGCCGGACAATCCCACCGCGCACTATAATCTAGGGCTGCTCTACGTTAAAAAGAAAAACTTCGACCAAGCTCGCGCCAGCGCGCGCAAAGCCTACGACATGGGATTCCCGCTTCCCGGCTTGAAAAACAAACTCTCGGCGGCAGGCGAATGGCGCGACTGATTATTTCAGGCCATGGTGGCTCATCAAATCGTATAAGGTGGGCCGGCTCACACCCAGTAACTCCGCAGCTTTGACGATGCTGCCATCGGCACGCGCCAGCGCCTGCGCCATGACGCGATATTCAGCGTTTTCCCGCACCTGGCGCAGATTCAGGTTCTGCGCGTCGCCATCCGGCAGGCCAAGGTCGGCGGCCGTGATCTGTGGGCCATCCGCCATGATGACGGCACGGCGGATGCAGTTCTCCAACTCCCGCACATTGCCAGGCCACGCATGTGCTTCAATCGCGGCCAGCGCATCTGGACTAAATGACAGTACAGAGCGCGATTCGGCAGCGCAGAACTTGTTACGGAAGTGATGCGCCAGCAGCGCGCTGTCGCCGGTGCGTTCGCGCAGCGGTGGGATGGCCAGCACAATCTCGCTCAAGCGATAATAGAGGTCTTCGCGAAAGCCGCCTTCCGCCGCCAATGCCTTCAAATTACGATGGGTCGCACAAATTACCCGTGCATCGATACTGATTTCGCTGCGCCCGCCCACGCGTTCGATCACCCGCTCCTGCAGGAAGCGCAGCAGCTTGGCCTGCAGGGACAAGGCCATATCGCCTATCTCGTCCAGAAACAGCGTTCCGCCGTGAGCTAATTCCAGCTTGCCCGGCGTTTGCCGCTGTGCGCCGGTGAACGCGCCTTTTTCGTAACCAAATAATTCGCTCTCCAGCAGATGCTCGGGAATGGCCGCGCAGTTGATGGCGACAAAGCGCTTGTCATGCCGAGGACTCAGCTGATGCAGTCCGCGCGCCACCAATTCCTTGCCGCTGCCGGAATCGCCTTGCAGCATGACCGTGGCCGAAGATGGCGCGACTTTTTCCACACTGCGGCAAAGCTTCAGCAGCGCCGGATCGCGGCTGATAATCCCGGCCAGCGGCGAATCAGACTGGATTTGCAGCATGCGCCGGTTCTCCTGCTGCATGCCATGCAGATAAAAGGCGCGCGCGACCACTAGCGACAGCATTTCCATATCCAGCGGCTTCTGATGGAAATCGTAGGCGCCGACGGCAACTGCTTTCAAAGCGTTGCTGCGCTCCTGATTACCCGACAAGATGATCACCTTGGTATCCGGCGCGGCGGCTAATATTTTTGACAGCAAGGTAAGTCCCTCGCTGGCGCCATCCGCATCTGGCGGCAAGCCCAGGTCCATGGTCACCACCGCCGGCTGGTGCCTGCGCAACTGCGCCATCGCGGCCTCGCGGTTGTCGGCGACCACGACTTCGTAGTCGTCCAGGGCCCAATACAGCTGCTTTTGCAGGCCGGGATCATCTTCAACCACCAGTATTTTGTGCTTGCCCATGCTCGAACTCCTTGTACAAAGGTAGCGTAATGCGAAATGTTGTTCCTTCGGAAGGCGCGCTGCTGGCCTGAAGCTGGCCGCCGACTTCCAGCAGATACTCGCGGCTCTCAAAGACGCCGATGCCCATTCCGGATGCCTTGGTCGAAGAAAATGGCTGGAACAGGCGCTCGCGCACAAATTGTTCGCTCATGCCTTTTCCTGTATCGGACACTTCGATGATGGCGTGCCCGCCGCTGGCATAAGCTCGCAGGCAAATGCTCCCGGTACGCGGCGTCGCATCGATGGCGTTCTGAATTAAATGACCGACCACGCGCTCCAGCCGCTGCCAGTTGGCCAGCACGGTCAGCTCGCTCGCGCCGCATTCCAGTGACGGCTTCGGTTCACTGCCGGCATGGGCCTGAACGGCGCGCTTCAGCAGCTGTTCGAGATTGAGCAGTTCTGCCGCATCCGGCATATCGTCTTGTCTTAGCTTATGCAGCAGGTGTTTCATTTTCCCGAGCGAGTGAGACAGTGTTTCCAGCATGTCCTGCTGAAACGCGGGATTGGTCTTGTGCTTTTCTGCATTCGCCAGCAATAGCGACAGTTGCGCAATCAAATTTTTTAAGTCGTGGACGATAAACGTCGACATGCGGCTAAAGGACTCAAACTGGCGGGCTATGGCCAAACGCTCGGCCGAGGTGCGATGCGACAGATAACTCGCTGCTTGGCTTCCTGCTATTTTAAGCACATCCCGCACCTCCCAGTTCACATGCAGCGATACGCGCGGAGGCGCCAAACAGGTGAAACCAAACAGACCGCCGTCCAACAGCAGTGGGATCACAAGCCACAGTCCTTCGCTCCAAGCCGGCGGTGTCGAGTCCTGATAGCGTTCGGGATTCAACCGCCAGTCACGCATGTCCACCACCCAACCACGGTTGGCCAGCAATTGGCACAACGGACTGTCCGCGCATTCCTCCACCTGCGGCAGCGGCCAGTTCCAGCGAGCGGCGGGCCGGTAGTGGCCATCTTCACGCCGCAACCACAGTGTACCGGCGGGACTTTCGACCAGCACCGCCATTGCTTGAATCGCGCGTTCAGCCAGACCATCCGTATCATTGGCCAGCGCGCGGGTGAAACGCTGCCATTCTTCGCGATAATCGTAGCGGCCCTGGTAGAAGTGCTTGCTGATGAACAGTTTGAGCCGGGCACGGGTCGCGCCAGAAAACAGCACAGCGGCGAGCAACAACACCGAGCCGCACAAACAGGCCATCTGCATCAGCGCGCCCCAGGCGCCGCCGACATAGCGTAAATACCAGGCGCTGAGCGCCATCGCCATCAGATACGCAGCAGCGCCGAGTAGTGCTGCCGAATGAAACATAATCTGACGCGACAATTGGAGCGCAGGCGTCCACACCGGACCGCGCGACACGGCAACCGCCAACATCGGCGCGCTCAGAGCATTGATGACGCCCCGCGCCGCCCAGATATCCGGATTAACGCGCCGCAGCAGCATGGCGTCGCTATACAGGTAAAAATCGTAGCAGAACAAGGCACCGATGCCGAGGCAGGCATACTTTATCCCCCATCGGGTGTTCTGCGGCGCGTTGCGATACACATGTTCAACCAGCAGCATGCCGAACACCGACGACGCCAATGGCAGCGAGGCACGCAGCAGCGCTGGCGCAGCCGGCCAGAACGCCACCATTAATGCTGCCGCCGCCGGCAGCGACGCGCAGGCCAGCAAGCGTGCCCGAGCGCTAGATAGCAACAGCAGCAAGAGCAGCCAGCCGCAGGTCCGCAACGTCTCCGCGACATCCGCTGCCGTGCTGCGACCTGCGGTGGCGCAAGCAGCCCACAACATGGTCAGGATTGCGGCAACAGCAATCGCGCGATGATGCGCGGCGGTCCGCCAACTTCGCCACAACAGCCAGATCGCCAGCAAGCCAAATGCGAACGCCGCGACGCCATGGCTAAACGCCGCTACCGGCGAAACGCCATTCCATGGCATTACCGGCCGCCTTTGCCGAACAACACCACCTGCACGGTATCCACTAGGATCAGCAGATCCAGAAACAGGCTACCATTCTTCAAATAGTATAAATCGTATTGTAATTTTTGCAGAGCATCCTCAGTGGAAGCCCCGTAACGGTAGCGCACCTGCGCCAGGCCGGTGATACCGGGCTTGATCCCGTGCCGCACGTTGTAGTACGCGATTTGGTCGCACAGTTGCTCGACAAAGTACGCACGCTCCGGCCGGGGGCCGACAAAGCTCATTTCGCCCCTGAACACATTCAGCATCTGCGGCAATTCGTCAATGCGCAGCTTGCGTATCCAGTGCCCGACCAGCGTTACGCGCGGATCATCCGGCACGGCCCACTGCGGCCGGCCGTCGTGCTCCGCATCCTGCCGCATGCTACGAAACTTCAGCACCTGGAACAAGCGCTTATCTCGGCCTACACGCTCCTGCCGGTAAAACACCGGGCCGCCGTCCTCGACCTTGATAGCCAGCGCGGTCGCCAACATCACTGGCAAAGACAGCAGGCCGATCGCCGCGCTGACCAGCAGATCGAATATACGCTTGATGGTGGCGCGCGTCAGACTCTGATTGAAGCCGCCGCCAAATATCAAATAACTTGGCTGTAGCGAATCGAGTCGTATTTGGCAAGCCTCGCGTTCAAAGAACGCCGCGGCATCCGTCACCGGCACCCCGCCCAGCGCGCATTCGAGCAACTGCCTGACCGGGAAAGCGCCGTTGCGCCGGTCGCCAACCGTCACAATGATTTCATCAGCGGCATAGCGCTGCGCCAGCGTCAGCAAGGGCAAGTCCGCTGGCAACAGCA
The DNA here is from genome assembly GCF_019219065.1 of Duganella sp. sic0402. GTDB lineage: Bacteria > Pseudomonadota > Gammaproteobacteria > Burkholderiales > Burkholderiaceae_D > Rugamonas. Next base: position 781,816 of record NZ_JAHUWK010000001.1, read on the forward strand.
TCCCGGCAGGCACGGCGCGCACCTCGCCCTTGACCGGCACAAAGCCAACCACACGGAACGGGTGAAAACCGATGCGGCCAGTCGCCAGCTGCAGGCATTCGCGCGCCACCGCGCCATCGCCCACGATCATCAGGCGCTGCACCAGCATGCGCGACTGCGCCGAGGTGAACACCAGCAGCCGCGCCGTCAGCACCGCCACCCCGCCAAGCAGAAACACCACACTGCCCGCTCGCATCTCCGGCAATACCATGGCCAGCAACTGCATCACGGCGAATCCGAGTACAAATGATGGCGTCAGGCGCAATACCGTGCTGCGGACGTACCGGCGCGACTGGTCATGCTGGTACATGCCAAAAGTGCTCATGCTGAATACGATCACCAGCGCAAACGCCAGCGCGGCAAAGTAAAGCTGCCCCGGATCGGACAGCCACAAGGGCGCACTGGCAACCGCCGCCGCCAGCAGTATCGACACTTCCAGCAACAGCAGCGTGAAGGCGATTCTCGACACATAATGATGAAAGATCCTGATCACGATAACCTCCCCGGACGGAACTTCCATGATGCGGAACACCTGCGCAGACGTTTTGAGCCACCACAATTGTCGCGCAATCCATCCCATCAAAAGGGCTTTTTATGACGTGACTATGACAAATAGACTATAGTCATGGTTCATTTACCTTCACGTAACGACGTAATCATGAAATTTGATGTTGCAATTGTCGGCAGCGGATTGGCTGGCCTGTCGGTCGCCCTCCATCTGGCTGAGACGCGGACCGTAGCGATTGTTTCCAAACGTGCGCTGAAGGATGGCGCCAGCAACTGGGCGCAAGGCGGCATCGCCGCTGTACTGGACTCGGGCGACAGCCACTCCCAGCACATTGATGACACGCTGATCGCCGGCGGCGGCCTGTGTGACGAAGGCGCCACCCGCTACATCGTCGAACATGGCCGCGAAGCGATCGAATGGCTGATCGAGCAAGGCGTGCCCTTTACCCGCGACGAATCGGCGGAACTGGGCTACCACCTGACGCGCGAAGGGGGGCATAGCCAGCGCCGCATCATCCATGCCGCCGACGCCACCGGCAATGCAGTGCAAACCACGCTGGAGGAAAAAGTCCGCGCCCATCCGAACATCACCCTGTTCGAACACCATTGCGCGATCGACCTGATTACTTCCGACAAGCTGGATAACGGCAAGAAGAGCCACGCACAGCCGAAATGCCATGGCCTGTACGTGCAGGATGAGCGTACCGGTCAAGTGCATACCTTTGCGGCGGAACACACCGTGATGTGTACCGGTGGAGCCGGTAAAGTGTACCTGTACACCACCAATCCAGACACCGCCAGCGGCGACGGCATCGCCATGGCCTGGCGCGCCGGCTGCCGGGTATCGAACATGGAATTCATCCAGTTCCATCCAACCTGCCTGTACCACCCGTACGCCAAGTCTTTCCTGATTACCGAAGCCATCCGCGGCGAAGGCGGCTTGCTCAAGCTGCCGCCGGAAGCTGGCGCCGCAGCGGGCCAGCGCTTCATGCTGGCGCACGACGAACGCGCCGAACTGGCGCCACGCGACGTGGTGGCGCGGGCCATCGACTTCGAGATCAAGAAGCGCGGCCTGGATTACGTCCACCTGGACATCAGCCACAAGCCAGCCGACTTCCTGATCGAACATTTCCCGACCATCTACGCGCGTTGCATGGAACTGGGCATCGACATCACCAAGGAGCCGATTCCTGTGGTGCCGGCAGCCCACTACACCTGCGGCGGCGTGGTCACCGACATGCATGGCCGCACCGACCTGCCAGGCTTGTATGCGGTCGGCGAAACCGCCTGCACCGGCCTGCACGGCGCCAACCGCCTGGCCAGCAATTCGCTGCTGGAATGCGTGGTGATCGGCCGCGCCTGCGCCATGGACATCACCGCCAAGGAGAAAGGCGAAGTGCCGTACCTGCCGGATTGGGACGAAAGCCGGGTGGAAGACGCCGACGAAGAAGTGGTCATTTCCCATAACTGGGACGAATTGCGCCGCTTCATGTGGAACTACGTCGGCATCGTGCGCACCACCAAGCGGCTGGAACGCGCTCAGCACCGGATTGCGCTGCTGAAGGAAGAAATCGACGAGTATTACCAGAACTTCCGCGTCTCGCACGATTTGCTGGAGCTGCGCAACCTGGTCGATGTCGCCAGCCTGATCGTCCACAGTGCCTTGCTGCGCCGCGAGAGCCGTGGCCTGCACTTCAGCCGCGATTATCCCGAGACGCTGGCAAAAGCGCTGCCAACCATCCTCACGCCGCCGGCGCGAAAATGATCCAGGTCCGCCACGCGACGCCAGCCGACATCCCGGCCATGGAAGCGCTGATTGCGCGCTCCGGCATCGCGCTGAGCGCCGGCTTCTACACGCCCGAGCAAGCGCAAGCCGTAACGCGTTATGTGTTCGGCGTGGATACCCAGCTGGTGGCGGACCAGACCTATTTTGTCATCGAGAAAGACGGCCAGCTTGCCGCCTGCGGAGGATGGAGCAAGCGCAGCACCCTGTTTGGCGCCGACCGCACCAAGCAAGGCGCCGATCCGCTGCTCGACCCGGCCAGCGAGGCGGCCCGCATCCGCGCCTTCTTTGTTGATCCTTCAGCTGCCCGCCAGGGATTGGGACGCATGCTGCTACAGCACTGCACCGATGCGGCGGCGGCGGGCGGCTTTCACACGCTGGAACTGGCGGCCACCATGCCTGGCGTGCCGCTATACACCGCCTGCGGTTTTACGCTTGTCGAACCGATCGAGATCACGCTGCATGGCGATGTGAAAGTGCCGCTGGCAAAAATGCGCAAGTCGATCAAGGCGGCGTGACATCGTAACGGCGCGCCAGCTTTTGTAGCTCGCCGCTCTTCATCATCGCCGCCAGCAGACGGTCGTACTGCGCCGGCAGCTCGCGGTAGCGCGGCGCCAGCGGATAGGCGAAGTAAGCATTCTGCACATCAATCAGCGGCGCCAGCGCCAGCACCTTGTCCTGCAATCCCAGCGCAACGATTACCGGCTCGGTATCGCGGCGGTTCGACGCAAACATTTCCACATGCGTGTGCGACAGCATGCGCAAGCCGTTTTCCACTGTATTGGTGACGCTGATGTGCAGCTGCGGCGCGGCGGCCGTAAAAGCCGGACCATAATTCCAGCCGTTGATCACAACGATGCGCCGGCCTTTCAGCAAGCCATAGTCTCCCGCCCACACTGGCATCGCGTCGGCGCGCACATAGAATGCCAGTTCATCCTGAAAAAACGGCTGCTCGCTGTAGCGCAGGACGCGCTGGCGTTCGGGTGTTTTATACGGCGCGACCAGCAGGTCGGCCTTGCCGCCGCCGACCACTTCCATCGCACGGCGCCACGGGTAGATTTCGAAACGGGCCTGATAGCCGTGGCGTTGCGCCAGCAGCCGCACCAGTTCCACACCCAGTCCGGAGAATTCGCCATTGGGCAGACGCTCGAACACACCGACATTCCTGGTGCCGGCCGCCACCAGCTCGCGGCGGATCGGAGGACGTGCACATGACAGCAGCGGCAAGGCGCTCAACGCCATGCCGTACAAGCCAGTCAAATAAAGCCGACGTGCCTTCCGCAAGCGGACCTCCCCTGCCGGAACTCCGGCATCCTGCGGTTTATTCTACGCGGATTAGGCGACGATGCGCAAAGAATAATCGGTCGCGCGAATATCCTTGGTCAGGCTGCCGATGGAAATGCGGTCCACGCCGGTTTCGGCAATCGCCCGCACTGTATCGAAGTTGATGCCGCCCGAGGCCTCCAGCAAGGCGCGGCCGGCATTGATCGCCACCGCTTCGCGCATCATGTCGGTGCTGAAGTTATCCAGCAGGATGGACAGCGCGCCGGCATCCAGCGCTTCCTTCAATTCCGCTATCGACTCCACTTCCACCTGAATCGACACACCTTTGTTCAGTGCTTTGGCGGCCAGCACAGCGTTGGTGATGCCGCCAGCCGCCGCGATGTGGTTTTCCTTGATCAGGATGCCGTCATACAGCGCCAGGCGCTGATTCTGGCCGCCGCCCACGCGCACCGCATACTTCTGCGCCAGGCGCAGGCCAGGCAAGGTTTTGCGGGTGTCGAGTATCGCGGCGCGGGTGCCGGCAATGACATCCACGTATTTGCGGGTGGCGGTCGCCACCCCAGACAGCAGCTGCATGAAGTTCAGCGCGCCGCGTTCGGCGGTCAGCAGCGCGCGCGCCGGACCTTCGATGGTGCACACCACGCTGTCGGCCTTCATCATATCGCCTTCGGCATACTTCCAGTCGATTTCAATCCCGGCCTGCATGCAGTTCATCACGCCTTCAAACCAGGACGCGCCGCACAGTACCGCGTCTTCGCGCACGATCACGCGGGCTTGCGCACGGCCGCCTTCCGGCACCAGCAGACCGGTCAGGTCGCCGCTGCCCACATCTTCCAGCAGCGCCGCGAGCAGATTGGCCTCGAAGGCCGACTTCAACGCGTCGTCAAACGGCGCGAACTTATTGATCAAAGTGCTCATGCAGGACCAATTCCCGAAAACAGTTTAGCTTCTTGTGCCAGATCAGGGCCAGGCTGCACCTTGGCCTTCTTGGCCGCCGCGAAGTCCAGCATGCGGCTGATCGAGGTCACGGCTTTCTTGCCGATTTCCGGATCAACGAAGATTTCATTGGCCGCGCTGATCGCCGGGCTGTCCATATTCTCCAGCAGGTCGGCCAGATTCTGCAGGCCGTTCATCGCCATCCACGGGCAATGCGCGCAGCTCTTGCAGGTAGCGCTATTGCCGGCGGTTGGCGCGACGATGAAGCGCTTGTTCGGCGCCGCGGCCTGCATCTTGTGCAGAATGCCGTTGTCGGTGGCGACGATGAAGGTATCGGCGTCCGACTCGACGGCCGCATTGATGATCTGCGTGGTCGAACCCACCACATCGGCCAGCGCCACCACATTGGCTGGCGATTCAGGGTGCACCAGCACCTTGGCGTCCGGGTACTGCGCCTTCAACAAATCCAGCTCAATGCCTTTGAATTCATCGTGCACCAGGCAGGAGCCCTGCCACAGCAGCATGTCTGCGCCGGTCTGCTTCTGGATGTAGGAACCCAGGTGCTTGTCCGGCGCCCACAGGATCTTCTTGCCCTGCTCGTGCAGGTGCTTGACGATATCCAGGCCGATCGACGAGGTTACCATCCAGTCGGCGCGTGCCTTGACGGCGGCGCTGGTATTGGCATACACCACCACCGTGCGGTCAGGATGCTGGTCGCAGAAAGCGGTGAATTCGTCGGCTGGGCAGCCCAGGTCCAGCGAGCAGGTCGCATCCAGGTCCGGCATCAGGATGCGCTTTTCCGGGCTGAGGATCTTGGCCGTTTCGCCCATGAAGCGCACGCCCGCCACGATCAGCGTCTTGGCCGGGTGATCGCGGCCGAAGCGCGCCATCTCCAGCGAATCGGAAACGCAGCCGCCGGTTTCCTCGGCCAGGTCCTGCAGGTCGGCGTCGACATAGTAGTGCGACACCAGCACCGCCTGCTTTTCCTTCAGCAGACGCTTGATGCGTTCCTTGAGTTCGATGCGCTGCTCGGGGCTAGGCGTCGCTGGCGTGCGCGCCCAGGCGTGGGCGGTGCAGCTGGCGCCGTCTTGTGGATGTTCATACTCGACGGGTTTGATCTCAATGGCTTGCATGATGGCTTAGGCGATACCTTGGCTGGTCAGATACTCTTCGTAGTTACCGCGGAAATCGACGATTTCGTTGTCCTTGATTTCGATGATGCGGTTCGCCAGCGACGAGACGAATTCGCGGTCGTGCGAAACGAAGATCAGGGTGCCGGCGTATTTATCCAGCGCGATGTTCAGCGACTCGATCGATTCCATGTCCATGTGGTTGGTCGGTTCGTCCAGCAGCAGCACGTTGTGACGGCCCAGCATCAGCTTACCGTACATCATGCGGCCTTTCTCACCACCGGACAGCACGGTGACCGACTTCTTCACTTCGTCACCGCCGAACAGCAGGCGGCCGAGGATCGAGCGCACGGCTTGATCATCATCGCCTTCCTTGGTCCACTTGCCCATCCAGTCGGTCAGCGTGATCTCTTTGGCGAAATCTTCGGTCGGGTCCTGCGGCATGTAGCCGACATTGGCGTTTTCCGCCCACTTGACCATGCCGTGATCGGCGTGCAGACCGGCGATGTCATCACCGCCGATGCAACGCAGCATGGTGGTCTTGCCGGCGCCGTTGGCGCCAATGATGGCAATGCGCTCGCCCGCTTCCACCATGATGCTGAAATTATTGAACAGCGTGCGGTCGTATTTCTTGCTCAGGCCTTCGGCTTCCACCGCCAGGCGGTGCAGCTTCTTCTCGCCTTCGAAACGCACGAATGGATAGGCGCGCGAGGACGGCTTGATGTCTTCCACCTTGATCTTGTCGATCATCTTGGCGCGCGAGGTCGCCTGGCGGGCCTTGGACTTGTTGGCCGAGAAGCGGCGTACGAAGTCCTGCAGCTCGGCGACTTTCTCTTTCGCCTTGGCGTTGTTGGCCAGCTGCTGATTACGGGCTTGGGTCGACGCCAGCATGTAGTCGTCGTAATTGCCTGGGTAGATCTTCAGCGTGCCGTAATCCATGTCGGCCACGTGGGTGCACACCTGGTTCAGGAAGTGGCGATCGTGGGAAATGATGATCATGGTGGAATTGCGCTCGTTGAGCACATCTTCCAGCCAGCGGATGGTGTTGATGTCCAGGTTATTGGTCGGCTCGTCCAGCAGCAGGATGTCCGGATTCGAGAACAGCGCCTGCGCCAGCAGCACGCGCAGCTTCCAGCCTGGCGACACGGCGCTCATCGGGCCCTGGTGCAGGTCGATGCTGATGCCCACGCCCAGCAGCAGCTCGCCGGCGCGCGCCTCAGCAGTATAGCCGTCGTATTCGGCGACTTTGCCCTCCAGGTCGGCGGCTTTCATGTAGTCGTCGTCGGTGGCTTCCGGATTGGCGTAGATCGCATCGCGCTCGGCCATCGCGGCCCACATCTCGGTGTGGCCCATCATCACCACATCCAGCACGCGCATTTCTTCGTAAGCGAATTGATCCTGGCGCAGCTTACCCAGACGCTCGTTCACATCCAGCATCACGTTGCCACCCGACGGCTCCAGGTCGCCACCCAGAATCTTCATGAAAGTGGACTTGCCGCAGCCGTTGGCGCCGATCAGGCCATAGCGGTTGCCGTCGCCAAACTTGACGGAAATGTTTTCAAACAGCGGCTTGGCGCCGAATTGCATCGTGATATTGGCTGTGCTGAGCATGTAGAGTTAGACTTTTCTGAATTAAATCATGCCGTTAGGCGGAAACCGGACATTATACAACACCGTCACGCCCCTCGCCTCTCAGTGCCGCACGATAAATATCAAGAACCTGGCAGCGGGAATGCTTATTTTGGCAAGCCGACGCGCGCGGCGTAGCTGGTCGCCAAGGCTTGAGCGAGCGTGGCGATCACCTGGGCGTTCGGCGACTGGCCGGGCGTGGTGGTGAACGGCGGCTGGGAAGCCAATTGTGTCGCGACACCGATTTGCGCCCGCAAAATCGCCTCCGCTTGTTTCAGGTGGGACTCGGTCTCGACTCCGAAATGACTATAAGACATTGATTTCTCCACAAGTTAAGGACAAACGATATTAGCACGCCCTGGATCCGACAAAGATTGGCAGACAGACAGCTCGGGCCAGGCTGATGATGCTGACAGAGCTGTTGGTGGTCGGCGGCGCCAGTAATATAATCAGGTCAAGACGGCGTCCACGCGAAGGCGCCCATTACCTGGAAAACTCAATGAAAGCTTTGCTCGTTTTGCTGGCCGCATCCGGCTCCGCCCTTGCCTCTGATGCTGACCTGCTGCGCTGCCGCGCGCTGACCGATGTCGCCGCGCGTGTAGCGTGCTATGACGCGATCCCGCTGGCAGCTGGCAAGGCCGCTCCCAAGCCAGCCGTCTCTGCCGCCGCAACGCCGGCAGCCGCCAGCGCCAACTTCGGTCTGAGCGCCACGCAGATGCGCAAGCCGGATGAGCCCAACTCCGTAGAGTCGACGCTTGTTGGCCGCATCGACGGCTGGGGACCAACTACGCAATTCCGTCTGGCCAACGGCCAGGTGTGGCGCGTCGCCGACGACAGCTCCGGCTCGGTCACGGAAATCGAAAATCCAAAAATCACCATCACCCGCAACAGCCTTGGCACCATCTTCCTGGAAATCGAAGGCAGCAAGCAGGCGCCGCGCGTGCGCCGCCTGCAATGATTACAACGTCGGGTAGTCGCTGATCGTCAGATCGAAGCCGCGTTCGCTGGAAACCAGGTGCGCCAGGCCGCCATACGGCAGCGTGGCGCGTTCCTTGATATGCCCGAACGGCAGTCCGGTCAGCACCGGTATCGGCAGGCGTGAACGCAGATAGGCCAGCATCGTTTCAAAGTCATAGCCGTTATCCATGGCATTCAGCTTGTAGCCGGAAAAGTCGCCTAGCACCAGCGCCTGCTGGCGATCCAGCACGCCGGCGTACAGCAGCTGCAGCACCATGCGCTCGATGCGGTAAGGATGCTCGCTAATATCCTCGATGAAGCAGATGCCATCATTCAGCGCCTGGAAATACGCTGTGCCGAGCAGGCTGACCAGCATCGCCAGATTGCCGCCCCATAGCTTGCCGCTGACATTCACCAGCGGATTATCCGAACCGCCCTCGCCGACCGTGCCGCGCACCTGGTGCACCGGCCCGCGCAGGCAATCCCAGAACTGGTTCAAGGTGTACTCCACAGGCTCGGCGCGGATAAAATCATCGCAGATCATCGGCCCGCCGAAGCTGACGCGCCCGGTCTGCTTCAGCAGCGGCATCTGGAAGGCAGTGAAGTCGCTATAGCCGACAAACAGCTTGCCGCTGTCCGCCATCTTGTGAAAGTCGATCATCGGCAGCAGGCGCGACATGCCATACGAGCCGCGCAGTGCAATCACCACCTGCACGGCAGGATCGGCCGCAGCGGCGTTCAGCTGCGCCAGGCGCCACTCGTCGGTGCCGCCAAAGCGCTGAAACCGTTGATCATCGTCGTAGTAGTTATGCACCAGGTAGCCCTGCTGTTCCAGGCGGCGTACGCCGGCCAGCAAAGCATCGTTGTCCGGCGCGCGGCCGCTGGGCGCCGCAATGGCGATGCCGATTTTCGGTGTGCTCAAAGTATCTCGATTATTGATGTGTGCCGCTGCCGGTGCGATGCCGTGTCAGCGGAGGAAGGTCTGGCGCCATATTACCGCGCAGGTGCTGGTCCAGCAAGGCAAGCAGGCGCTCGATCAGCTGCGGCGGCAAGTCGTGTCCCATGCCTTCGATGATGTGCAGCCGGGCGCCGGGAATCGACTGGGCGGTATCGACGCCGCACGCCACCGGTACCAGCGGATCGGCCGCGCCGTGTATCACCAGCGAAGGACAGCGTATCTTGCGCAGCAACGGCGTGCGGTCGCCGCTGGCGACAATTGCAACCAACTGGCGCGCGATGCCATCCGCGCTGACGCTGCGCTCCAGCGCACGTTCGATGGAAGCGCGCAGCGTGCGCTCAGGTATCGGGAAAGACGGACTGCCGATCAAACGGAAGGTGGCCATGCTGTGTTCCACCACCTCGTTGCGGTTGCGCGGATCGGGCGGTGGCCGCATCAGCGCGTTGCGCGCCGCCGGCTCCGGGCCGGGCAAGCCACGCCGCCCGCTGCTGGACATGATGGAAGTCAGGCTCAGTGTACGGCCGGGAAAGCGCGCTGCAAACAGCTGCGCGATCATGCCGCCCATCGAAACGCCAAGCAGATGTGCCTTGCTCACGCCAATTGCATCCAGCAGGCCGAGCGCGTCGTCAGCCATATCGTTCAATGTATAAGGGGCGGCCTGCTTCCAGCCCACCAGCGACTTCAGGTAGGTCCACAACACATTCGGTTTTTTGTATTGATGCAGTTTGCTGGACAGGCCGACATCGCGGTTGTCGTAGCGGATCACGTAATAGCCCTGCTCCACCAGACCATCAACCAGATCCTGCGGCCAGGCGATCAGCTGCATGCCCAGCCCCATGATCAGCAATACCGGCGGATCAAGCGGATTACCACTGGTTTCGTAGGCAATCGTGATGCCGTTTGCTTGCGCGGTAGCCAACGCCGTCTCCCTCAATCCCGAACCATCGGTGGGATTGAGCATACCACTTTTACTCTTGGGTGGCGCGTCTGGCTGCCGTGGCCGCCGCGCGGCGGGCGGCAAAAAAGTTCTTCAGCATGGCGCCGCACTCGTCGGCCATGACGCCGCCGACAACCTCGGTGTGGTGATTCAGCTGCTCCTGCTCAAACAGATTGAGCACCGAGCCGCAGGCGCCGGTTTTGGGATCGGCGGCGCCGAATACTACCTTGGCCAGACGCGCATGCATCATCGCGCCGGAACACATAACGCACGGCTCCAGCGTCACATATAGCTCGCAGCCCGGCAGCCGGTAATTGCCGAGTTTTTCGGCGGCGGCGCGCAGCGCGACGATTTCCGCATGCGCAGTCGGATCATGCTGGCCGATCGGCTGGTTACAGCCAACCGCAATGACTTCACCATCCTTGACGACGACGGCACCCACCGGCACCTCGCCGAGATTCCACGCTTGCTGCGCCTGCTCCAACGCCAGGCGCATGTAGGCGTCAGACGCCATCGGTGATTTCAGCCCAGCAGTTCGGGGTTTCGTGCAGCACCAGCTTGTGCAGGTGCAGGCCGGTGCCGTAGCGGTCCTTGTAAGCGGCTTTCAGGATGCCGAAAGCCACGTGGGCCAGGTTTTCCACGGTCGGAATGCGGTCGATCACCACGGTTTTATGGTTCGGCAGCGTCGCCAGGAACTCGCGCACGGCGTTGTCTTTTTCATAGACGATGAAGGCGTGGTCCCAGACATCGACCAGATGCTGCTTTGCCAGCGCCTTGATGTCGGAAAAGTCCATGATCATGCCGTTGTCGGAATTCCCCTCTACGTCAATGATATTGCCGGTCAGCGTGATTTCCAGCGTATAGCGGTGACCGTGCAGATTGCGGCACTGGCTCTTGTGATCAGGAATACGGTGGCCGGCGTCGAACTCCAGCTTGCGGGTGATGGTCAGCACGAATTGCTCTCTTATGGTATCTGTAATAGTTTATGGGTCTGCAAGCTCAGCTTCCACTTCGGGTTGCGCTTGCAGGTTTCGATCGCCAGCTTGATATTGAAATCAGCCAGCGGGCCATCCATGGCCTGCACGTAGAAATTCTCGAAGTCCAGCTGTTCGTAGAGTGACAGGTCCTGATTCGCCTGCGGGATCACCACCTTGATCTCGCTGCCTTTCTTGACCACCAGCTCGGAGCCCATCTTCGGGCTGACGCAGATCCAGTCCACGCCGTCCGGCACCGGCAGCGTGCCGTTGGTTTCAATCGCGATGGTGAAGCCGACCGCGTGCATGGCGTCGATCAGCGGTTTGTCGAGTTGCAGCAGCGGTTCGCCGCCGGTGAACACCACATACTTGCTGGCGGCATACGTCTCCGGCCACAGTGCGTTGATGGTGGCTGCCAATTCTTCAGGCGATTTGAACTTGCCACCGCCTTCGCCATCGGTGCCGACAAAGTCGGTGTCGCAGAACTGGCAAATGGCGCTGGCGCGGTCGCTCTCGCGGCCAGTCCACAGGTTGCAGCCAGAAAAACGGCAGAACACGGCCGGACGGCCCGCGTGGGCGCCCTCACCTTGCAACGTGTAGAAAATCTCTTTGATGCTGTAAGTCACGATAGTTCCTGATAGGACAACCCTCAATTATATCTCACGCCACACAATCCGGATAGCAACAGCCAAAGACTGAAAAACGTTGACATTCCACAATGCTTCTTTGCGGCAAGCGGGCTAAGGTGGCTTGTGGGTCATCCTGGGAAGAACACCATGCGATACGCGCCAGCCTTGCTTGAAATCGACTTCTTCTGCGCCGGCGGCTGCCTGCTGGCTTGCGTCGCCGGACTATTTTTATGCTGGCGCCAGCACCTGCAAGCGCGCCGCGCGCTCGGCGAGGCGCGCTGCCAGATTGTGCGCCTGGCCGCCGCCCAGCAATCGCTGCGCGACGCCGAACGCCGCCGCATCGGCCGCGACCTGCATGACGACCTGGGGCAGCATCTGCTGGCGCTCGGCATGAGCGCGGCGACGCTGACCAGCCAGCATCCGGCGCTGCACCTGCAACTGGCGCCGATGCAGGAACGGGTGCGCCAAGCCACCCGCGCATTGCGCTCCATTGTCCACGATTTGGACGCCGAAGCCCTGGAATCCGGACTGGAAGGCGCGGTACAGCAACAGATTGCGCAATTTTCGCGCCTGAGCGGCGTCCGCTGCCGGCTGGACGCCGAGCCGGCAGCTTTCGCCGCCACGCCCGGCAAGGACATGGACCAACTACTCTATCGCGTGCTGCAGGAGTCACTGAGTAATATCGTGCGGCACGCGCACGCTTCCGAAGTTTGCGTCGGCCTGTGCCGCCAGGAGCATAGCCTGAGCCTGACGGTGCGCGACAACGGCGTCGGCCTGCCACAGCAGCGGCGCGGCCACGGCTTGCGCGGCATCGCCGAGCGCGTCGCCGAGGCTGGCGGCCGCTTCGACATCGCCAGTATGCCGGGCGTCGGCACGGCGCTGACCATGTCCTTCCCCTTGTACTCCTAAGCAAAGGCGCGCCATGACCGGAATACAAAAAGTCCAGCACCTAATGGAATTTTCGCAAGCAAACCAGCAGCACGGCTTTGCCCTCAAGCTGATGGAACTGCTGGTGATCCCTACCTTTGTCATCGACACCGCCGGCAAGGTCATCATCTGGAACCGCGCCTGCGAACGCCTGACCGGCACGGCGGCATGGGAAGTGCTGGGCACTTCGGATCACTGGAAAAGCTTTTACCACGAGCAGCGGCCAACGCTGGCCGACCTGGTGGTCCAGGGCAGCAGCAGCGATCACAATCTGTGTGCGGAAAACTGGTGCGATATGCCGCGCGTCGGCCGGCGGCGCTTTCTGGCCGCAGACGCCAGCCCGATCTTCGACAGCGACGGCAAGCTGCTGGCGGTCGTGGAAACGCTGCGCGACATTACCGACGAAAAGCGCGCACAGGTCGCGCTACAGCAGCTGGCGACGCGCGACGGCCTGACCGGCCTGGCCAACCGCCGCTGCTTTGACGACACGCTGAACGCCGAATGGCAGCGCGCGCTGCGCAACCAGCAGCCACTCTCACTACTCATGGTCGATGTCGACAACTTCAAGCAATACAACGACGCCTACGGCCACCTGGGCGGCGACGAATGCCTGCAACGCATCGCCAGCGCGGTGTCCAGCGAGATGCGCACCAACGATCTGGTGGCGCGTTACGGCGGCGAGGAATTTGCGGTGATCCTGCCGAATCAGTCATTGAAAGGCGCGGCGATTGTCGCGGAACGTATCCGCTGCCGGGTCGAACAGCTGCGCCTGCCCAACCTCGGCAGCAAGCAGCATGTGGTGACCGTAAGCATAGGCGCGGCTACCGCGCTGGTGGTGCCCGAAAACGACCCCAGCCAGCTAGTAGCGACGGCCGACTCAGCGCTTTACCGCGCCAAGCACATGGGCCGCAACCGCATCAGCCTGCCGGGCGCCGATGAGCGGTGATCAGACTGTCAACCAAGGCGTGTAAGCAATCCCGACTGGAATGATCTTGGCGATTAAGTCAATGTTTTCGGCGGACTCGGAGAAGTTCACCAGCAACTGCTCCCGCGACATGCCATTATTCAGCGCGTTCAGTTGCACCGCGAAACCGGCCGCATCCGGCGCGCGGTTCAACACATTGTTGTACAACTTGGTTACATAAACATCGTTACCGGCATTGGCGCCATAGGCTTCTTCAAATTCGGGATTGTTGATAAATCCCCTGGCGACCGACAGCAAAGCCTGGCCATGATCCATGCGGTAAAGCCAGAAGCCCATGCCAACATCGTCCGGCCCGCGATCGAATACCGCGCTGTACAGACGGTACAGCTGCCCGGAAACGCCGTCGGTGTCCAGCGCCAGCCCAGTCTTGTCACTGAATTCAACCCGCTCCACACCGGCCAGCAAGTCGGTGCCGCCGCTGCCAACCTGGTCCCTGAACGTGACCCCGCCATTTTCAGCCGAGACCACAAAATCGGCACGCTTGCCGCCAAAGTTCACCAGATCAAGCCCGCCGCCAGCGGTAATCAGCTGGCTGCCTGCGCCGGCCGTCAGCACATCATTGTTGGCAGTGCCGCTCAAAATCGAATTGAAGCTGGCCAGCGATATCGTCGCGTCGCTGAATTGCAGCGTGGAGATGGCGTTCAGGCTATCCATCCCCTCGCCGCTGACGGACAAGCTGCTCGACTGGCCGCTAATAATGTGCGAGGACAGCGATTTGGCGAACACCACTTTGTCGTTCCCGCCACCGCCAGAGATCACATCATTGCCTGCACCCTGATAAATGACATCGTTGCCGGCGCCGCCGATAATGGTATTGCCAGCGTCATTGGCGTAAATGGTCGCATCGCCTCTGCCAGCAATGGCGCGCTCAATCGTGACGTTGTAGGCGATGGAGATATTGTTATAGCCAGGCGCAGTCGAGCTGAAAGTGCCGGCGTTCAGGTTGATGATGGTGGCGTCGGTGGTCGCCGAAAAATCGAACGTATCGGTGCCGCCCGCATCCCAGATTGCCTGAGGCGCCGAGCTGCGGACAAATCTGTAGGTATCGGCGCCGGTGTGGTAACTCATATTCGCGCCATACAGGTATTGGATGGCCTGGATGTCGTACAGCATCGGCGTGACACCATACAGGCCGTTCAGGCTAAAGCCAGAACCCGAGTGATACGACATCTGCGTATAGTCGAGATTATCCGTCGAGGCTGGCAGGTATGGACCGCCTATATCACTGCCCAGTGAATCGTAATTGCCGGGGTGTTTCAGGCCCAGCGTATGGCCCAGTTCATGGATCAACACCGACAAGCCGAACGATCCAGCGGAAAAATCTTTGCTGTAGCTGCCGGTATTGTTCAGATACAAAGGCGTGGGATCAACGCCGTTTGGCAGGTAGGCATAGCCGCTGCTGGAACGGCCTTGGTCATTGGTGCCTATCTGAAGATTGCCGTTCGACGAAACTTCCCGGAAAGTGATGTTGGCGACGGCCGCCCACGAAGCCAAGGCTGCGCGTATGCCGTCCTTTTGCACCGAGTCCATCGCACTGAAACCGTTGGCGTCCTCGGTCGAGGCGTCACTCGGCACGCGGGTGAGGAAGCTGTAGGTCAGGGTGACGGCTTGGCCAGCCTGGGATTTCCAGCTGGATTCCACCAGCGAATCGATCGAATTATTACCAGTAGTCAGGCTCATTATTGCGCAATCTTGGGACGGTCAAAAAGTTATGCAAGGATAGCACCTTTCACCTCGGAATTGCCTTGGAGATCGGCTAAAGATACCTATGTGCAACAGCTTATTCGAAGGGATTGGCGACCGTGGTAATGACAGGCGGCGGCAGCTGCTCCGGCAGTGCTTGCCCCTCCAGCTTGGCAACAATGTCCGTCAGCAATTGCTGAAGCGCGCGGGCGTCCGCCAGGCCGGCTTTATCGGCAGTCAGGTCGATATCGCCGCTGACAGTGACGCGGTCCAGGCGGTTCTCGATGCTCAGGCCGCCGATATGCAGCACGTCCGATTCATTCTTGTAGGGGGTGAATTTGCTCATTTTTTATCCTTCCGTTGGCGCACATTGGGCAGGCGCAGCGTTAGCTGCTTTTGCGCCGGAGTCAACGACGGCAGCAGGTCGATGCCAATTTTCTCTTCAAGCTGCGCAATGCTCAAGGTTTCATATTGGGCATCGGCACGGTTCTCGATGAAATAGGCGGCGCCCGCATGCTGGCGCGGGCTGTACACCAGCTTGTACAAATGCGTCGGCACCAGCACATTGCCAACCTTGCGCAAATTCCCGCCGATGAAAGCCGGGCCGGTAATCACGTACAAATCGCCCTCCTTCTGCGCCATTTTGCGCACCACGCTTTCGATGCCCGCCCAGATATGCCGGTTCACTTCAGCGTCCTGCGGCACCATATTGGCCAGCGTAAAGCTCTCGTGCTGGGTGGCGCGGTCCGGCATGTCGCCGTTGGGCGCCATGTGGCCGCGATCATAGCCGCTGCGGGCGTAATCGGACAATTCCGCGCGCGCCTTGGCGGACAAGCGGGACTCGGGATGGAAGGTGTTTTCGCGCGACAGCGTCCTGGCGGCCTGTATGTTTTCCGCAGTCAGGTGCTCGGCTGACCACAGCGGCGTGCGCGTGACGCCGCTGTGCATCACGCCAAACACGCCGTAGCACAGCTCGGTGGTGGCGGTGCTCATTTTGCTGTTGCGGATTTCCGGCAGACGGCCATCGACGTAATGGATCGGGCATTCGCTGGCGGCGGCGAAACCGGCGGCAAGCAGGCCGGCGGCGAGCGCTGCGGCGGCCAAAGTGCGCTGTATCAGATGCATGTTTTCCTGGGGCGATAAAAGGTCGCCGCATTCTAGCGGAGCGCCCAACAAACAAAAAGGGCCGCCGTTCAATCGAACGGCGGCCCTCTCAAAACATCCAGCCCTACCAAGGCAATGTTTTTATTTCACGTAAAGCAATACTGCTTGTAATTATACACACGTATTTTCAATTCCGCAAGTTGTTGCTTCCAGTGCAAATATATTCATTCTAGTAAGAAATATTGCTGTCTCTGCATGATTATTTTGGCTACACTCTACATCTCTAATGGCAATTACTAGAATTCTGAATCATGAATATTTCTAATTTGAAGATCGGCCATCGCCTGACTATTGGTTTCTCACTGACCACCATACTGCTGGTGATCGTGGTGGTGGTCGGCGCCTTGGGTCTGCGTGCTACCAGCGACGAAATCAAACTGGTGGTGCAGGACCGCTATATGAAAATCGGCTTGCTCAATGACGTCAAGGATCGGGTTGCCCAACAATCCCGCAGCTTGCGCGACCTGCTGCTGATCGACGCAGGCGAATTGAATGCCGAATACGCGTCGATCGAACAGCGCAGCAAGGAAATCCGCGCCCTGCTCGACCAGCTGGGCGGCATGCTGAAACAGCCGCAGGCGCTGGCACTGTTCAAGGAGTTAAACGACGCGCGCGCCGTCTACTCGCCGCTGCGCGACCAGTTGATCGTCGCTGTCAAAGCTGGCGATAAGGACAGCGCGGCCAGCCTGCTGCTGCACAAGGTGCGTGCAGCGCAAACGGACTATGTGGCAGCGCTGGACAAGCTGATCGCCTTCCAGGCGCAGTTGATGCGGGATTCGGGCGAGCACGCCGAACAAACCGCCAACCGCTCCGGCGCGCTGATGATCGCGCTTGGTGTCGCCGGCGCCGCGCTTGGCCTGTTGGCCGGCTGGTATGTCACCCGCAGCATCGTGCGTCCGATCAGCTATGCGGTGCGGGTCGCGCGGACGGTGGCTGGCGGCGATCTGAGTTCCGATATTCAGGTGCGTACCCGCGATGAGGTGGGCCAGTTATCGGCCGCGCTGCGTGAGATGAATGGCAGCCTGATTTCGATTGTCGCCGAAGTACGCAAAGGCACGGATTCGATCGGCACCGCGTCGGCAGAAATCGCCGCCGGCAATCTGGACCTGTCCGAGCGCACCGAGCGCCAGGCAGGCTCGCTGGAAGAAACCGCATCGTCGATGGAGCAGCTGACGTCCACCGTCAAACTGAACGCCGCCAACGCCAATCAGGCCAACCAGCTGGCAATATCGGCGTCCGACGTGGCAGGCAAAGGCGGCGCGGTGGTGGCGCAGGTAGTCGACACCATGGCCTCGATCAACGCTTCGTCGCGCAAGATTGTCGATATCATCTCGGTCATTGACGGCATCGCCTTCCAGACCAACATCCTGGCGCTGAACGCTGCGGTGGAAGCGGCGCGCGCCGGCGAGCAAGGCCGCGGCTTTGCCGTGGTGGCGACGGAAGTGCGCAACCTGGCGCAGCGCTCGGCCGCCGCCGCCAAGGAGATCAAGGAGTTGATCGGCGATTCGGTGGACAAGGTAGACGCCGGCGCGCGCCTGGTCGATCAGGCCGGCGCGACGATGGAGGAGATCGTCACCAGCGTGCGCCGCGTGACCGATATCATGGGCGAAATCGCCAACGCCAGCCAGGAACAGCTGACCGGCATTGAACATATCAATGGCGCCATCACCGAGATGGATCAGACCACGCAACAAAACGCCGCGCTGGTCGAGCAAGCATCGGCTGCCGCCACCACCATGCAGGAACAGGCCACGCACCTGGTGCAGGCAGTCAGCGTGTTCAAACTGCACGGTGCTCAGTTCAGCCAGGCGCCATCAGCGCTTCAATCTCGGCCTGCACTTGCCCCATAGTGTCCACCACTCGCCAGGCGCCGGGGAAATCATGATGCCGTGTCAGCGCATTGCGCAGGATGATGCAGCGGATGCCGGCCGCCGTCGCGGCCTGCAAGCCGCGCGGTGAATCCTCGATCACCAGCACCTGATCAGCGCTGACACCCAGGCGTTGCAGACCAAGCAGATACGGCTCCGGCGACGGCTTGCTGTGCGCGTAGGACTCATGCGTCAGCACGAACTCAAAATGCCGGCGCAGATCCAGCCGCTGGTGAATGATATCGAAATGGTCGGCATTGGAACTGGTGACCACGCCCATCCGCAGGCGCGGCGACAGCGCCGCCAGCACCTCGGCCACGCCGTCTATCGCCGGAATATGCTCGGACGCCAGCCGCGCCGCATACCGCACATTGCGCGCGCTGCGTTCCGCCTCAATCGCCGCCTTGCTCAATGGCGGCTGCAGCAAATGCCACGCACCGCAGTTATCCGCCAGATACCAGTCGAAAAAATGCTGCGCGCTGAGCTCCAGCCCGAATGGCCTGAACAGATCACGGTTGGCTTCATAAAACAGCTGCTCGGTGTCGACCAGCACACCATCGTTATCCCACAAAATCGCCCGCAGCATAATCCGCATTCCTTGTAAAGAACGGCACGCCGACTGTGGCGTTACCGCAGCGCGCATTGTACTCGCTGGTTTTGCCATGCAGGGTATGACATACTCAAAGCACCGCAGACCACCCACCGCAACATGGCCGTTTTTGCAACGCTACCACGCAGCCTCAAATTTCGTATGACCGGCGTCGTGGTCATGCTGGTCCTGACCGCCACGCTGATCGTCACACTGGTGGCTTTGCTGCTGGCGGAGCGCGACATGAAAAGCGTGATCGGCGACCAGCAGTACGCGCTCCTGACCTCCGCCGCCGCCCAGGTGGATGCACAACTGGCGTCGCGCAAAGTGCTGCTGGCCAGCCTGGCCGACACCATCCCGCTCGACGCCGGCGAAGATCCGCGTGCGATGCAGGCCTTTGTCGACCGCCATCCGGTGGCGCGCAAGGAATTCCTCAACCTGCACCTGTTCACCCGCCAGGGCAGCCTGCTGCACACCCAGGGCGACCATGCGGCAGCCGCACTGGCGCTCAATCCGCGCAGCCGCGCCTTCCTCGAAAACGCGCTGGCCGGCGGCAAGACCGTCATCTCGCCACCATATAAAAGTGTGCTGACCGGCCTCCCCTCCATCATGATTTTGCAACCGGTACACGACGCGCAAGGCGGCGTGGCCATGCTACTGGGCGGCAGCATCGACTTGAGCAACGCGGCATTCCTTGACCAGGTGGCGGCGCAAAAGCCGGGTAAAGGCGGCTTCGTATTCATCATGACCAAAGGCGGCATCCTGCTGCATCATCCGGATGAAAAGCGGCTGCTGGAGCACATCAACGCCCGGCCTGGCTACAACCGCGCCACCGAAATGGCGCTGCGCGGCTTTGAAGGCTGGACCGAAGCGGCCAACAAGGAAGGCAGCGCAGGCATTTATTCATACAAGCAGTTGCAGCAGACCGACTGGATTATCGGTGCCCGCTTCCCGGTCGAAGAAGCGTTCGCATCGATGATACAGATGCGCCACCACGCCATGCTGGCGGCCGCCCTGTTTGCCGCCATCGCCGGACTGATGGCGTGGCGCGCGATCCGCGACCTGCTCAAACCGCTGGACCGGCTGCACCGCAACGTCAACGACATCCGCGCCGGCGTGGCCGATATCAGCGTGCTGCAACGGCATGGCGCCGGCGAAATCGGCGAGTTAAGCGCGGCCTTCCACGAACTGATGGCGGAACGCGAAGCCGCGCAAAAAGCCATCCGCGACAGCGAATCGCTGATCAGCAGCATCCTGGAACGCGCGCCCGACGCCTTTGTCAGCTGCGATAACAGCGGAATCGTCACAAAATGGAACGCCGCCGCCGAACGCACCTTCGGCTACCCGCGCGAAGAAGCCGTCGGCCACGACATCGCCGACCTGATCGTGCCGGCAGCGCAGCGCGGCGCGCACCGATCCGGCATGTTGTACTTTGCGCGCGGCGGCTCCGGCGCCATGCTCAATTCCCGCATGCGGCTCAACGCCATGCACAAGGACGGCCACGAGATACCGGTGGAACTGTCGCTGGGCGCGCTGCGCCACGACGGCGCATACCACGCCACCGCCTTCCTGCATGACATCACCGAGCGGGTACTGTATGAGCAGCAGATCGCCGCCAGCGAAAAGCGCCTGCGCACCGTCGCCGACAGCATGCCGGCGCTGATCGCCTACATTGACCGCGACCTGCGCTACCGCTTCACCAACGAACACTTCCGCTCGCTGCTGGGCCTCGATCCGCGCAGCATGCTGGGCAAGACCGTGTACGAGGTGCTGGGCGCGGAGTTCGCCGACAGCCTGGCGTATCACAGCCAGGCGGCGCTGCGCGGCCAGCGCGTGCATTACGAACGCGAAGGCGTGCATAAAGGCCTCAAACGCCAGATGATGGGCGACCTGGTGCCGGACATCGGCGCTGACGGCAAGGTACTCGGCTTCTACATGATGGCGCTGGATATCACCGAGCGCAAAAACGCAGAATTGCAGCAAGCCGCCAGTGAGAAACGCCTTAAGCTGCTGACCGATAACCTGCCGGTGCTGATTGCCTATCTGGACCGCGAACGCAAGTTCCAGTTCCTGAATCACACCTTCCTCCATTGGTTCGGCATCGATCCGCAAACACTGCTGGGCCGCCATGCGGCCGAAGCCATCGGCACCGACCATTACTACACAGCGGAGCCGCACCTGGACCGTGCCTATCGCGGCGAAATGGTGAGCTACGAATTACAGGCGCGCATGGGCGACCGGCCGCATACCCTGGAAACCACCTTTGTCCCTGAACTTGGCGCGGACGGTGAAGTGCTGGGCATCTACTCGCTGACCCACGACACCACGCACATGAAGCAGATCGAGGAGCGGCTCAAGCATCTGGCGCGTATTGACAGCCTGACCGGCATCGCCAACCGCCTGATGTTCGAGGAAATCCTGCAAATGTCGATCACGCGGGCGCGGCGCAACCGCAAGCCGGTGGCGCTGGCCTATCTGGACATCGATCACTTCAAGGACATCAACGACACGCGCGGCCACGCCGCGGGTGACCTGGTGCTGAAGGAATTTGCCGCGCGCCTGATCGCCAGCGTACGCGCCTCGGATTCCGTGGCGCGGCTGGCCGGTGATGAATTCGTGATCGTATTTGAACAGGTGTCCTGCGCCGAGGAAGCATCGCGGCTGGCCGCCAAGATCGTGGAAGCGGTGCGTCCGCCCTTCACCGTGGAGGGCATGCCGCGCCAGGTCACCACCAGCATGGGCGTGGCGCTGCACCAGGGCGATGAGGAATCGGCGCCGGAACTGCTGGCGCGCGCCGATTCCGCGCTGTACGCGGCCAAGCGCAATGGCCGCGACGGTTACGTCATCGCCAGTTAAGCGGCAACGCCGCTGGCCAGCGGATTCGGCACCGGATCGGCCACGCGGTGCAGCAGGTTGCGGTCGCGGTGATGGAACTCTTCCTCGCCGCGCAGCAGCATCACGGTGTCTTCCTCGTAGCCCCAGCTGCCGTCATCGTTGATGGTGACCTTGATGCGGTACTCGGTGGTCTTGAAGCCGAATTCCAGGAAGGGATTCGAACGGATGCCATAGGTATCGGACTCCAGCCGCGCCACCAGTTCGAATTCCTTTGCATCCGGTTCCACCACGGCGGACGCCATGGCGATCTGGCCGCGCGGGATGCCCAGCGTCTGGATCACGGTCTTGGTCTTCGGCTCCCACAGCCAGTAGCCAACCTGCTCGTGATAGGTCTTGACGTTGTCCGGCTTGTTCACAATGATCAAGTAGCGCAGGCCGTAGAACAGCTGCGGGCCGTTGGTGACGGGATCAATCGGATACAGCTCGATGCGCTCGACATAGGCCTGCTTGCGCGCGCCGTCGGCCTTGGGCTTGATATCCAGCCCGCGCTCGCCCTTCCAGATGCCGGCCATCGGTGCCAGCGGCCCGAGGTTGTTGAGGGTGTTGACGTCGATCGGATGCGGTTCGGTATAGATATCGTTGGAAAACTCGGTCATGCCTGGTTCCTGTTTTGGTGAGGATGTTATGGTTTTAGGCCGCTATTGTAACTACAGCGTAATTTCCATGCCATCGTAGGCTGACACAATCTCCAGCGGCGCCTCGCCGGTCACCTTGGCGTAATGGCGCGTTTCCTCCAGCGCGCGCGCGATGCGCGCATCGTCGTGGAACGGTTCGTGATGGAACAGGCAAAGCTGGCGCACGCCGGCCAGCTGGCACAGCTCCACGCCAACCACGCTGCTCGAATGCCCCCAATCCGCCTTGACCGAAATCGCATCGGCCAGCGTATACATCGCGTCGAAAATCACCAGGTCGGCATCGCGGAAAAAGTCGACAAACGCGACACGCTCGCCGGCGTTATCCAGCTTGTGCTCGGAATCGGTGCTGTAGATCAGCGCCTTGCCGTGCTGCTCCAGGCGATAGCCATACGAATCGCCGGCGTGCAGTTGCAGCTTGGCGGTCACCGTCACATCGCGCAACTGGATCGGCACGCCCGGCGTCATCTGCACAAATTCCACGCTCGCGCCCAGTTGATCGAAGCTGACCGGGAAGCTGATCGGCTCCTGCTGGCGGCGGAAAGCTGTCTCCAGCTCCTGGTGGCAACCATAAATAATGATGCGGTTGCCCGGAATATAGGCCGGCGTGAAGAACGGGAATCCCATGATGTGATCCCAGTGCAGGTGCGACATGAACACATGGTAGGTTTGCGGCTTGCCCGGCCCATACTTCGCAAGCTTGGCGCCGGCCAGTGGACGCACGCCCGAACCCAGGTCCAGAATGATGTGCTCATCGACCTGATCCTGGTCCCAGGCCTCGACCTCCACGCAGCTTGAGTTGCCGCCATAGGTGCCGCGCACCTCGAAGCGCAGCTCATGGTCGATGTAGTCCTCGACCTTTTGCGGAGTGTCGAGATTGCGGCCGATGGCGCCTTGCAGCGCGGCGACCAGCTTGGCGCGGATCTGCTGGTGATTCAGCGCCACCGGCAAGGAACCGCGCGCGCCCCAGATACGTGCCTTCATATAAAGTCTGATTCCATAGATTTTTGAGGTGCGTAAGACAACTATTTTTTCATTATCACATCTTTTTGTGCTTTTGACACTGCCGGTATGCGGCCACCATCCGTGCTATTCTTCGCCCTCGCGATGTAATCAGCAGAACCAGCAGGAGCGCGCATGCCGTCACTAAACCATTATTTCAAGCTCTCCGAACACGGCACCAATGTGCGTACCGAAGTCGTCGCGGGGGTGACCACCTTTCTGACGATGGCTTATATTATCTTCGTCAATCCCGCCATTCTCGGCGACGCCGGCGTGCCCAAGGACGCCGTGTTTGTCGCCACTTGCCTGGCAGCCGCGCTGGGCACCATCATCATGGGCCTGTACGCCAACTACCCGATCGGCATGGCGCCGGGCATGGGTCTCAACGCCTACTTCGCCTACGCGGTGGTGCTGGGCATGGGCGTGCCATGGCAGACCGCGCTGGGCGCAGTGTTCATCTCCGGCTGCCTGTTCATCATCGTCAGCGTGTTCAAGGTGCGCGAGCATATCGTCAACGGCATCCCGCATTCGCTGCGGGTGGCGATTACTGTCGGCCTGGGATTGTTCCTGGCGCTGATCGCGATGAAAAGCGCCGGCCTGGTGGTGGCCAATCCGGAAACGCTGGTGCGCGTCGGCGACATGCATAATCCGCACACCATCATGGCCATCTTCGGCTTCCTGCTGATTGTCACGCTGGACCGCCTGAAAGTGCCGGGCGCGCTGTTGATCGGCATCGTCGCGGTGACGACGCTGAGCTTCTTCTTTGGCGGGAACACTTTCCACGGCTTTGTGTCGCTGCCGCCATCGATCACGCCGACGCTGCTGCAGCTGGACCTGGGCGGCGCCGTGCATATGGGCTTATTCAATGTGGTGCTGGTGTTCTTCCTGGTCGAACTGTTCGACGCCACCGGCACGCTGATGGGTGTCGCCTCGCGCGCCGGGCTACTGGTCAACGGCCGCATGCAGCGTCTGAACAAGGCGCTGCTGGCCGACAGCTGCGCCATCGTCGCCGGTTCGGTGCTGGGCACCTCCAGCACCACCGCGTATCTGGAAAGCGCGGCCGGCGTGCAAGCCGGCGGCCGCACCGGCCTGACTGCGCTGGTGGTAGCTGGCCTGTTCCTGGCCGCGCTGTTCTTCTCACCGATTGCCGGCGTCGTGCCCGCCTACGCCACCGCGCCAGCGCTGCTGTTCGTCGCCTGCCTGATGCTGCGTGACCTTGTCGACGTGGACTGGAGCGACACCACCGAGAGCGTGCCCGCCGCCATTACCGCACTGGTGATCCCGTTCACCTATTCCATCGCGCACGGCATCGCCTTCGGCTTCATCACCTATGCGGGCCTGAAACTGCTGACTGGCCAGGCGCGCCAGGTCAAGCCGGTGGTGTGGGTGATCGCCATCGTCTTCCTGATCAAATACACCTACGTCACCGCCTGACGCAAGCTGTTGTTCACCACCAGGGCCGGCATCTCACGGATGGGCAGGATGCCGATCAGATTATGCAGCCGCATACGGCACAACGTCAGAATATCTTCCTCCGGCGCCGCCAGCCGCACCTGCACCTCCATGCCATAAGGCGTGGCGGTGGTGCGCAGACTGCGCAAATCAATATCCAGCCGCCGTATCACCTGCAACGCCGCCTCCAGCGTGGCGATGGGCGCATCCGGCTCGATGCAGAAGCGATAGCTTTTTTGTGTCGTATCCATGCTCACAGCATAGCCAGAATGGCGAAAAATAGGCTTCCTGTTTTTATCCGATTTTACTCCAGTCGCAGCAAAATATCCTGATCAATGTAAAATATGCAGAATATTCATCTTGGACGACTATGGAAATCGACGAACTGGATCGCCGCATCCTGCGCGAGCTGCGCAACGACGGCCGCCTGAGTAACACCAAGCTGGCGGAAAAAGTCGGCCTCTCCACCACGCCATGCTGGAACCGTGTGCGTGCGCTGGAAGAAGGCGGCATGATCGAAGGCTACGCAGCGCTGATCAGCCAGACCGCGCTGGGCTATCCGGATACGGTGATCATTGAAGTCACGCTGGACCGCCATGATGACGACATCTTCGAAAAATTCGGACTAGCCTTGGCCGGACTGCCGGAAGTGATGGAAGCCTATCTGCTCACCGGCGATTACGACTACCTGATCAAAGTGGCCGTGGCCGGCACAGCGGGCTACGAGGAATTTCTACGTAAAAAGCTCTACAAGCTGCCAGGCCTGAAACACAGCCGCTCCACCTTTGTGCTGCGCTGCCTGAAGCGCGCCCACTCGGTTGAGCCTTAAACATAGTGCGCTTGCGTACAGATGCCATCTGTAAATAGGTTCATGCTTAGGCTTCATCCAATCAGGAGAAGACAATGAACAACACCATTAAAATCGCCGTGGCTGCAGCCGCCATGGGCATGGCCTCGCAAGCCGCTTTTGCACAAATTACCTTCTACGAGGGCGATGGCTGGCGTGGCCGCGCCTACACCGCCAATGGCCAGGTGCGTGACCTGGCCCGCAACGGCTATAACGACCGCGCCTCCTCCGTCGTGGTCGAACGCGGCCAATGGGAAGTCTGCGAAGACGCCAACTTCCGCGGCCAATGCATGGTACTGCGCAAGGGCAGCTACGAAACCCTGCGCGGCATGGGCCTGAACAACCGCATTTCCTCAGTGCGTCCGGTGAAGATGCGCGACCGCTACCAGAACGAAGCCCCGCCGCCGATCGCCCAGCCAAGCTATGAATGGCGCCGCCGCCCAAGCGAGCGGATTATCCAGGTGCCTGTCAGCGACGTACGCGCGGTGGTTGGCTCGGCCGAGCAGCGTTGCTGGGTCGAACGCCAGCAAGTCAGCGAACCTTCGCGCCCTAACGCAGGCGGCGTGATCGCCGGCGCGCTGATCGGCGGCATCCTGGGTCACCAGGTTGGCGGCGGCAGTGGCCGCGACATCGCCACCGCTGGCGGCGCCATCGCCGGTGCAGCGGTCGGCAACAATGTCGCCAACCGCAACAACAGCTACACGCGCGACGTGCGCCGCTGCGAAAACGTCAGCAACCCGCGTCCGGAATACTGGGACGTCAGCTATGACTATCGCGGCGTGCGCCACCATGTGCAAATGAGCACCCCGCCAGGCAGCACCATCGCTGTCAACGCGCAGACTGGAGAACCACGCATGTAATTGCATTAATTGCATGCAAGCGGCTTGCGGCGGCTGTCAGCCTCATGTAAAATGAATGAGAATAATTCCTATTCTCACAAAAATGACAGCCGCCGCAACGCATCCGCATTTCACCGCCCTGTACAGTGACCATCACAGTTGGCTACACCGCTGGCTATGCGTCAAGCTGGGCAACGCCAGCGACGCGGCCGATCTGGCCCAGGACACCTTCACCCGTATTCTCGGCCGCGCCGACCTGGCCGCCCTGCACGAGCCGCGCGCCTTCCTGACCACCGTCGCCAAAGGTGTACTGGTCAACTGGTATCAGCGCCAGGCGCTGGAGCGCGCCTATCTGGAAGCGCTGGCCGCCCTGCCCGAACCTGCGACCCTCTCCCCAGAACAGCGCATGCTGATCCTGGAAACCCTGCACCAGATAGACGCCATGCTGGACGCGCTGCCGCCCAAGGTCAAGCAAGCCTTCCTGATGGCCCAGCTGGACGGCGTCGGCTACGCAGACATCGCCGAGCATCTCGGCCTGTCGCTCATCACCATCAAGCGCTACATGAAGCAGGCATTTTTGCAATGCCTGCTGATGCTGGAGGACGCCGCTTGAGCGCCAGCGTGTCGCCCAAGGCGCTGGAACAAGCCGCCGAATGGCTGGTACGCCTGCAGGACGGCGCCACCAGCGCTGACCGCGCCGCCTGCGAAGCGTGGCGCAGCAGCGATCCGCAGCACGCGTTGGCGTGGGAGCGTGCCGAAAGGCTGCTGGACAAACTGGGCGCGGTGCCGCCGGAACTGGCGATGCCAGTCCTCAACCGCGCGCCGGACAACGCGCGCCGCGCCGCCATCACCCGCATCGTTACGCTGCTGCTGACCGTGCCGGCCGGCTGGGCGGGCTGGCGCTATGCGCAATCGCAGCCCTGGGCCGGCGATCTGCACACCGCTGTCGGCGAACGCCGCATGGTCACGCTGGATGACGGCACCAGTGTGACGCTCAACACCGCCAGCGCCATCGACGTGCGCTTTACCGACGCGGAACGCCTGATCGTGCTGCGCAATGGCGAGATCCTGGTCCGTAGCAGCCATGCGCCGGATGCGCGGCCGCTGCGCGTACGCACCGGCGACGGCGTCATGCAGCCGCTCGGCACGCTGTTCAATGTGCGTCGCCATGAATGCAGCACCAGCGTGTCGGTGCTGGAAGGCGCAGTGCGCATCACGCCAGCCAGCGCCACCAGCGTAGCGCTGGTGATTGACGCGGGCGGCCAGAGCCGCTTCAACGCACGCCACATCGCCCCGGTCCGCGCCGCAGATCCGGCGCGCAGCGCATGGACCACCGGCATGCTGCTGGCCGATCAAATGCGCCTCGATGAACTGGTAGCCGAGATAGCGCGCTACCGCAAAGGATTGCTGCGGGTTGATCCCGCTGTGGCGGCGCTGCGTGTATCCGGCGCCTTCCCGGTGGCCGACAGCGAACGTGCGCTGGACATGCTGGTATCCACCTATCCGGTCGACGCGGTACAGCGCCTGCGCGGCTACTGGATCACGCTGATTCCACGCGATTAAAATATTTTTGCGTTTTGCTGATACTTTTTTGAATCTGAACTGGCATACAGGCAGAAACCATCCATCTGCCACCGAAAGGAAGACCCCGGAATGCCAGCCAACCGCCCTAATCCATCCGAGCGCCGCGTGACGCGCGCCGTCCGCATTGCGCTGATCAGCATGACCCTGGCCGCTGGCCACGCCGCTGTCAACGCGATCGCGGCCGAGACGCCGGCCGCCGCCCAGCAGACTTACCAGCTGCCAGCCGGCCCGCTCGGGCGCACCCTGTCCAGCGTAGCGGTGGGTGCCGGCGTGTCGCTATCCTTCGATCCTGCGCTGACCGCAGGCTTGAACAGCCCACCGCTGCAAGGCAGCTACACGCCGCGCGCCGCGCTGGAACATCTGCTGGCGGGCAGCGGACTGGTATTGGTGGCGCGCACCGATGGCACGCTAACCTTGCACAAGCCTGCCGCCACGCCCAGTCCCAGCGCCAGCCCCGCCGCCAGTGCTACAGCGGCTGCCGCTCCGGCTACGCTGGCACAGGTGGAAGTCCATGGAGTGGCCGACGGCTCCCAAGGGCTAGCCCGCAGCACCGGCGCTACCGGCCTGGATTTGTCGATCCGTGAAACGCCGCAAGCCGTCAGCGTCATGAGCCGCCAGCGCATCGACGATCAGCGCCTGGAAACGCTGCAAGATGTGGTGGCGCAAACCACCGGCATCACGCTGGAGCATTCCTCGGCCAGCCGCGAGACCGACCAGATGTTCTCGCGCGGCTTCGCCATCGACACTTATATGTTCGACGGCATCCCGACCACCAAGCTGGTGGAGCCGGCCGGTTTCGACGCCAGCATCTATGAACGCATCGAGGTGGTACGCGGCGCTGCCGGCCTGATGGGCGGTAACGGCAGCCCGGCCGCCGCCGTCAATCTAGTGCGCAAGCGCCCGTCGCGCGAACTGCGCGCGGAAGCCGAACTGCAAGGGGGCCGCTGGGACAAGTATCGCGCCCAGGCCGACGTTTCCGCGCCGCTCAGCGAGGACAAGCATGTGCGTGGCCGCGTGGTCGTGGCGCAGCAGAACGCCAATTCCTATGTCGACCGCTACCACCAGGACAAGGATCTGTTCTATGGCATCGTTGAAGCAGACCTGGGTCCCTCGACGCTGCTCAGTGCAGGCTTCAGCTATCAGAACGAAAAACTGGATGGCGCCAGCCGTGGTTTCGCTGCTTACTACAGCGACGGCGTCAAGACCAGCTTCCCGCGTTCAATCAACAGCGCGTCCAGCTCCAGCTATTACATCCGCAAGCAAAGCCTGGCCTTTGCCACGCTGGAACACTACTTCGCCAACGAATGGAGCGCCAAGGTCGCGGTCAATTATGCGGCCAACCAGTACGACGCGGTGCAAGGCTACGCTGCGCGCGGTTCGCTGGACCGGCAAACCGGCGCTGGCCTGTCGCTGTGGCAGACCAAGTGGGACAGCAAGCCTGAACAGCTGACCATCGACGCCTTCGCCACCGGTCCGTTTGAGGCATTCGGCCGCAAGCACGAAGTGGTGGTCGGCATCAGCGCCTCGGACATGAAGAACACCGGTCCGAGCTACCCATCGTGGATACTGCCCGGTTACGACGCGGACGTGCCCAACTTCTTCACCTGGAACGGCAACTCGCCCACACCGAACTACGTCGGCACCATCAGCGGCAGCTACACTGAAAAAGAAAAGCAGTTGGCCGGCTATGGCTCGCTGCGTCTGCGCCCAAGCGACGAGCTGTCGTTGATACTCGGCACCCGCATCTCCAACTGGCAGCGCAATACCGAAAGCGTCACCTGGGGCGCGCCTACCATTAAAGATGAACTGAAAACCAGCGGCAAAGCCACGCCGTATGCAGGTGTGGTCTACAACCTGACGCCGCAATGGTCGGCATATGCCAGCTACACCGGCATCTTCCTGCCGCAGACCTACCGCGACCGCAACAACCGCGTCATCGATCCGCTGGAAGGCAAGAACACGGAGGCCGGCGTCAAGGGCGACCTGCTGGACGGCCTGCTGAGCGCCAGCGTGTCGGTGTTCCGCATGCGCCAGGATAACCTGGCTGAAATGGACGCGGACCAGCTGGTGCTGCCGGACGGCTCCAACGCCTACCACACCATCAAGGGCGCCACCGCCAAAGGCTTCGAGGTGGAAGTGACTGGCCAGATCCAGCCAGGCTGGCAACTGACCGCCGGCTATGGCCATTCGCGCATCGAAGACCCGCAAGGCAAGCGCCTGCAAACCAATCAGCCGCTGAACAATTTCAAGCTGTGGACCAGCTATGAGCTCGACAAGCTGACGCTGGGCGGCGGCGTCAACTGGCAAGGCGATATCTATCAGGATGCGGTTGGTCCAAACGGCGAGCGCTTCACGCAGCAAAGCTACGCCCTGCTGGCGCTGATGGCGCGCTACAAGATCAGCAAGGAGCTATCGGCCACGGTGAATGTCAACAATGCGCTGGACAAGCATTACTACTCGTCCGGCTACGGTAACTTCTACGGCGACCCGCGCAACCTGACGGTATCGCTGAACTACCGCTTCCGCTAAGCCGAACAGACATGCTGATCAACCGCATTGCCGCCGCCATTCTCGGCGGCTATCTGTTCGCCTCGACGGCGGCCGCCTTGCTGTCGGCGCTGAACGGTCCGGGCAGCGACGCCATGCTGGGCGGCGCGCTGCTTGGGCTGGCGCTGTACGCTCCCGCCATCATTTGGGCTTTCGCCACCAGCAGCACCCGCCGCGCCTGGGGCGGGCTGCTGGGCGCCAGCCTGGCGTTCGCCGTCATGACGCTGCTTGCCGGAGCATCGTCATGACCGGCGGCCTGCGTCAGCGCATGGCGTGGCTGCACACCTGGACCGGATTATGGGTGTGCTGGCTGGCCTTTGCGATTTTCCTCACCGGCACGCTGAGCGTGTTCGTGCATCCCATCTCGGACTGGATGCGGCCAGAGCAAGCGCAGGAGCACAGGGAGGTACGCTACACCGAACCACTGGATCATTCCCAGCAGCTTAAACATGGGCTGCGCTACTTGCAGCAGCACGCCGCCGATAGCAAGATGTGGGAGCTCTGGCCGCGCGCCGGTGAAGCGGAATTCCAGGTTTTCTGGCTGAACGAGCATGGTTACTACCAGGATGCTCACCTGTCCACGGCCACCGGCGAGGCATTGCCGGAGGAAGTCAGCAAGGTGCGAGACACGCTGGGTGGTACGCATTTCGTCACCTTCCATCACGAGTTACACGCGGGCCTGACGGGACTGTGGATCGTGGGTGCGGCATCAGCGGCAATGCTGGTGGCGCTGATTTCCGGCGTCATCACACACAAGCGCATCTTCCAGGACTTCTTCACCTTCCGTCCCGCCAAAGGCCAGCGCTCCTGGCTGGACGCGCACAATCTCGCCGG
The DNA here is from genome assembly GCF_019219065.1 of Duganella sp. sic0402. Taxonomy (GTDB): domain Bacteria; phylum Pseudomonadota; class Gammaproteobacteria; order Burkholderiales; family Burkholderiaceae_D; genus Rugamonas. The sequence continues at coordinate 813,427 of NZ_JAHUWK010000001.1, forward strand.
GGTGCTGACGCTGCCCTTCCTGTTCATGATCGTCTACAGCGGGCTGGCGATCAGCTGGAGCACCTATATGCCGGCCGTGTCGTGGGCGCAGGAATTGCGCACCGGTGACACCGCGCATGTGCGCGAATATGGCCCCGAAAACAAACCAACCGGAAGGGCCGGCGTACTGACACCGCTAGATCCACTGGTTCGGCAGGCCGAGGCGACCTTCCGCACACCGGCTTTCGCGGTAGTGGTCAACCATCCCGGCGATGCCGCGATGAGCGTGGATGTCTACAGCACCAACACGCCAGCCACCCAGCAGGGCAAGCTGCTGAGCAAGCGTGGCGTGATGAAGTTCAATGGCGTCACTGGCGCGGTGCTGAGCATCGACATGCCGCACCGCGCACCACCCAACGGCGCGCGCGCCACCATGGCCACGCTGGACGATCTGCATCGCCTGCAGTTCGCGGGCGCTGTGATCCGCTGGATCTACTTCGTGGCCGGCATGGCCGGAACCGCGATGATGGCCACCGGTGCGCTGCTGTTCATGGTCAAGCGCCGCAAGAAGGCGTTGAACGAGTTCGGCGCCGCCACGCAGCGCGTCTACCGCCTGATCGAGGTGCTGAATGTGGCCACCATCGCAGGCCTTTGCCTGGCCTGTATTGGCTTCCTGTGGGCCAACCGCCTGCTGCCGCTAAAGCTGGAGGAGCGGCACGAATGGGAAGTCGCGGCATTCTTCGCTGTGTGGCTGCTGGCCTTGGTGCACGCTTGCTTGCGCCGGCCGGCGCTGGCCTGGCGCGAACAGCTGTGGACTGGCGCGGCCATGTGCCTGCTGCTGCCGTTGCTCAATCTGGCCACCACCGGCCAGCATGTGCTAGGCTACCTCGCGCAGCGCGATATCGAACGCGCCGCTGTTGAATTAACCGCCATAGGCATCGGCGTCTTGCTGGCATTTGCGGCAAAGGCGGCCAGAAAGGCTGCATCATGAGTTACGCTATTACTGTCCTGACCGCGCTGGGATTGTGCTTTGCCGGCATGGCCGCGCTATCACTGGCCATCGACCGTCACCACCGCCAGGCTTACGGCGAAGATGCGCCCGCGCGCAAGCGCTATCTGTTCCGCGTCAGCGGCGGCTTGCTACTGGCATTGGCCATTGCGCCGTGCGTGGCGCTATGGGGCCCCGGTGCCGGCCTTGTCGCCTGGCTCGGCATGCTGACCATCGGCGCGCTGCTGGCGGCAGTCCTGCTGCCCTACTGGCCGCGCCGTGTAGCACCGCTGGCGGCAGCCGCCGGCGCATTGAGCCTGGCTAGCCTGGCCGGGCTGGCGCTGACTTGAATCAGGCGCCGGGCAGGCAACCCAGTCCTTTCAGCGTGTCGCGCACTGCCTCGTCCAGCGGCGTGTGCGGCTCGGCGCCCAGCACCGCCAGCAACTGCGTGTTGGACAAGCGCACCGGCTGGCGCCACAGATAGCGCATCTCCCGCAGCTCGCGGAACACCGTAACGAACGGCGCGGCCAGTGTGGCCAGCCACCACGGGAATGCGCCAGCCCGCAATTCGGGCTTGCCAGCCGCCCTGGCGATGGCCGCCGCCATCTGCGTACCGTCAGCATCCCAATGTCCCTGCATCGCATAGCTGGCGACCAGCGGCAGCAGTGCGCTGCGCTCCACCAGCTGCACCATGGTTTCCGCCAGATCCGGCAGATACGTCCACTGGTGGCCCACGCCCGGCGCGCCGGGATTGCTGATCGCTGTCACCGGCTTGCCCGGCTTGATCAGCCCTTGCGCAAACCAGCTGTTGCCAGCCTTGGGGCCAAAGAAATCACCAGCACGCACAATCAATACCGGCAGGCCCGAGTCCTTGAGACGCCGCTCCATCTCGGCGCGTATTGCACCTTTGCGTGTCAGCGGCCGTTGCGGCGCATCTTCGGCGATAAGGGGAAATACCTCCGGGCCATAGTTGTAGACTGTGCCTGGCAGCAGAATCCGTGCGCCGCTGGCGCGGGCCGCCGCAATGGTGTTGTCCAGCATCGGCAGCACCAGCGTTCCCCAGTCACGGTAGCCCGGCGGATTCACCGCATGCACAATCAGCTGCGCGCCCTGCGCCGCGCTGACCACGTCGTCGCGATTCGTCGCGTCGCCGGCCAGCCATTCAAGTCCCTCGCCTTTGCCCGCCGGCGAGCGGTGCAAGGCTTTGACCCGCCAGCCGCGCGCCGCCAGCAAGCGCGCCACTTCGCCACCAATGCCGCCGGTCGCGCCCAGTACCAAAGCCACTTTGTCCATGCCGTTCTCCGTGATGAATGTCGATGGATGCAGTGTCGCCTGGCGCGGGGTAAAAGAAAATTACCGAAACATGCATACCCGCTATACAATTTCGTATGACCTCTCATGAACCTGCCTGGGATTTATACCGCTCCTTCCTGGCCGTGCTGCAGGAAGGCTCGCTATCGGGTGCGGCACGGGCACTGGGTCTGACGCAGCCCACGCTGGGCCGGCATATCGACGCGCTGGAGCAAGCGCTGGGATTATCGCTGTTCACACGATCGCAAGCGGGCTTCATCGCCACCGACGCTGCCATGGCGCTGCGGCCATACGCTGAAACGCTGGCAGCCGCCTCGGCCGCCCTGCTACGTGCCGCCTCCGGCGTTGGACGAGAACAGGAGCAGATACAAGGTACGGTACGCGTCACCGCCAGTGAGGTCATCAGCGTTGAGGTACTGCCACCGATACTGGCCAGGCTGCGCCTCAGCCATCCGCGCATCACCATCGAACTGGCCGTCTCAAACCGAATCGAAAACCTGCTGCGCCGCGACGCCGATATCGCGGTGCGCATGCAGCGTCCGGAACAGGATGTGCTGGTCGCGCGCCGCATCGGCAATATCGATATAGGCTTGCACGCACGCCGCGACTATCTTGCGCGCAACGGCATGCCGCGCACCTGGCAAGAGCTGGCGCGGCATGCCCTGATCGGCATCGACAAGGAAAACGCTTTTACCCGCAAGCTACAGCCACTGCTGGGCGACTTGCCGGCCGGCGCCTACGCGATGCGCAGCGATAGCGATCTGGTACATCTGGCCTCGATCCGGGCGGGGCTGGGCATCGGCATCTGCCAGACGCGCCTCGCTGAACGCGATCCGGAGCTGGTCCGCGTTGCGCCGGACCTGCTGACGATTTCTCTGGACACCTGGCTGGCGATGCACGAAAACCTGCGCAGCAACCCTGCCTGCTCCATCGTCTACACGGCCTTGGCTGCGGGACTGGACGACTACATCAGCGGGAACTGGCCAGGCGTCGCTGGCGATGCGTCTCATCCTGGATCAATAAACTCTGGCGTGCTGCCTGCAAGGTAGCGACATCGGTACTGACCGTCTTGCGCGCGACTGGCCGGGGCAGGTCGGCCCAGCGGCTGCGCGGCGCTGGCGCGGCGGCAATCTGCGTGGTGGCCGCCAATGGCACGTGCTCGACATATGGCTCGCTGCGGCTGCCTTGCGGGCATTCGGTATCAGTCAGCAGCACCTGGCCATCTGCGTCCACGCATTTATTGACCGTGGCGCCGGCCACGCCAGCCATCGCGGCCAGTGCCGCGCACAAGATGAATTTCATGATCGATGCCCCCTGATGCCCCTTTGATAAGAGCCTTCATGATTCACCTTGCGGCGCCCCGCGTCTGTACGGCCTCGCACCCCCAAAGTGCGGCGGTGACGCTCCAGGTCGGGTACAATAACGCCTTCTTTCCGTATCCCGATATGTGGCGCCACCGCGCGGCGCCGCTCCATCTGCCTATGAAATATGTCCTGATCATTTCCGCACTTGCGGCAGCCCACGGCTATGCCGCCGCCGACTCCCTGGACCCAGTCAACGCCAACGGCTGGAATACGTCCGCTGAACTTGGCGCAATTTCCACCTCTGGCAACACGGTCGGTACTTCGGTAACCGGCAAGATCGACGCCAAGCAGGAAACAGCGAAATGGAGCAATGAATACATCCTGGCCGGCTATTTCAAGGACGAAGAAGTCACCAATGACGACGGTGAAAAAGTACGCGAGCGATCGGCGCAGCGTTACTCGGTATCGGCCAAAGCCGGCTACAAGCTGCTGCACGACGACCACGGCAAGCTGTTTGCGCTGGCCACCCACGTTGACGACCGCTTCGGCGCATACACCCGCTATTCGACCATCGGCATTGGTTACGGCACCCAGACCTACCAGTCGGACACCCACACGCTGGACGTGGAAATCGGTCCTGGCTATTTCCGCGGCGTGCGCACCGAAGGCAATGTGCAGACGGTGGAAACCGGCGGCACCATCCGTGGCGCTGCCCTGCTCAAGTGGAAGATCAGCGACAGCGCCCAGTTCAGTCAGAACCTGATCGTCGAACGCGGCACCGACAACACGCATTCGATCGCTGAAACTGCGGTCCGCACCAAAATCAACAGCACCATGCAGATGAAGGCCGCCTTCAACGTGCGCAATGACACCAACGTCCCGGCCGACAAGAAAAACACCGATACGCAAACGTCGGTCACCCTGGTTTATTCTTTCTAACTCAGCTCATCATCCATGAACACTCCACGCACTCTCGGTACGCCCCTGTCCCCAACCGCCACCAAAGTCATGCTGCTCGGCTCCGGTGAACTTGGCAAGGAAGTCATCATCGCGCTGCAGCGCCTGGGCGTGGAAGTCATCGCCGTTGACCGTTATCCGAATGCGCCTGGCCACCAGGTAGCGCATCGCGCCCACGTCATCAACATGACCGACGGCGCCGCACTGGCCGCGCTGATCGAGCAAGAGAAGCCGGACCTGATCGTGCCGGAAATCGAAGCCATCGCCACCGACAAGCTGGCGGAACTGGAAGCGGCCGGCAAGATCACCTGCATCCCGACCGCGCGCGCCGCGCAGCTGACCATGAACCGCGAAGGTATCCGCCGCCTGGCCGCTGAAACCCTGGGCCTGGCCACCTCGCCCTACCACTTCGCCAGCAGCCTGGAAGAGCTGGAAGCCGGCGCCGCATCGGTCGGTTTCCCATGCGTGGTCAAGCCGGTGATGTCGTCGTCGGGCAAGGGCCAGTCGAAAGTCGATTCCGCCGCCGACGTGAAAGCCGCATGGGATTACGCCGCCGCCGGCAGCCGTGTCGACTCGGGCCGCGTAATCGTTGAAGGCTTTATCGACTTCGACTACGAAATCACCCTGCTGACCGTGCGCTCGCTGGGTGCGGATGGCCAGGTGGTGACGCAGTTCTGCGAACCGATCGGCCACGTGCAGGTGCAAGGCGACTACGTGGAATCGTGGCAGCCATGCCGCATGGACCCGGTGGCGCTGGAACGCGCGCGCGACATCGCCGGCAAAGTGACCGGCGATCTGGGCGGCCTGGGCCTGTTTGGCGTGGAGCTATTCGTCAAGAACGATATGGTGTGGTTCTCGGAAGTCAGCCCGCGGCCGCACGATACCGGCATGGTGACCATGGCGACCCAGGTACAAAGCGAGTTCGAACTACACGCCAAGGCCATCCTCGGCTTGCCGGTCAATGTGGCGCTGAAAGCGCCGGGCGCGTCGGCCGTGATCTATGGCCAGCACGAAGCGGCCGGCATCGCTTTTGAAGGCGTGGCCGATGCACTGCGCGTGCCGGACACCGATATCCGCCTGTTCGGCAAGCCGGAGTCGTTCGCCCGCCGCCGCATGGGCGTGACGCTGGCGACTGCCACCGATGTGGAAACCGCGCGCGTCAACGCCAAGCTGGCCGCCTCCAAGGTCAAGCCAGTCGTCAAGTAAGCATCCCCGCTACATCCCCCGGAACAGGTCAACGTAGTTACGGCTGACCACCAGCTGTTCCGGGCGGCCTTTCAGCTGCACCATCAGGCGTCCACGGAAGTCCTGCTTGGTGCCCGCCACATACTGTGCCGCGACGATCACGCTGCGGTGTATCTGCCAGAAACGCTGCTCATCGAGCTGCTCGCGCAGCTTGCTGATCGGCGTGCGTATCAGGCTCTCGCCATCGGCAACGAACACGCTGGTGTATTTGTCATTGCTCTGGAAGTAGATCACATCGTCGATGGGGATCAGCCGCGTCTCGTCGCCGTGCGAGGCGCGTATCCATTGCAGCGGGGCAGCCGCCGGTGCTGGTGCGGCAGCAGCCACCGCGCCGCCCGCCGCCAACTGCGCCAGCAAGGCCTGCAATGCCGCTGCCGGCACCGCACTCTCGCCACCGCTGGCGGTAGCAGGCTTTAGCCGCGCCTTCAGCTTGGAGGCAGTCCGCTCCAGCCGCTCAAGGCTGGCGGGTTTCAGCAGATAGTCCGCAGCCGAATGCTCAAACGCGTCCACTGCATACTGCTCATAAGCAGTGACAAACACGATGTGCGGCGGCTTGGGGCTGTCCAATAGTCTGGCGGCGACATCCAGGCCGGTAAGGCCGGGCATGCGGATATCGAGAAAGGCCACATCAGGCGCTTCCTCATCTATCATGCGCAGCGCCTCAATGCCATTGGCGGCACGGGCGACCACCCGCAATTCCGGCCAGACGGATTTCAGCTGGCCTTCCAGGTATTCGCGCAGATGGGCTTCATCATCTGCGATCAGGGCACGGACGGTATCGATGTCAAACTCGCTTTCAAAGGCAGCGTCAGGCGTACCGTCATGCCGCAGGGTTGATTTTCCAGTAATTCTACCTTGGCCGCAGCGCCATATAAGCTGCGCAGGCGCTCGCGTATATTACTCAGCCCCACGCCGCCGCCTGGCTTGCGCGGGGCGGCCTCATTCAGGCCCACGCCGGTATCGCTGACGCGGATGGCGACATGTTCGCCTTCGACGCGCGCGCTGAGCGTAATTTCGCCGCCCTCCACTTTCGGCTCCAGGCCATGCGCGATGGCGTTCTCCACCAATGGCTGCAACAGCATCGGCGCAAAGCGGAACTGGCGCAGTTCCTCCGGCACATCGATGTGGTAGCGCAGGCGCTCGCCCATGCGCACCGCCAGCACATCCAGATAGGCGGCGATCAGCGTGGATTCGCTCGCCAGTGTCGCCTCTTCGCCACGGCTGGCAGCCAGGCTGGCGCGCAGATAATCGATGAAGCGCTCCAGCATGTGCTGCGCCTTTGCCGGCTGCGGGCCAATCAGGCTGACCACATTGGCCAGTGTGTTGTACAGGAAGTGCGGCTCGATCTGCGCCTGCAAGGCGCGCAGCCGCGCTTCAGCCAGCATGCGCGCGCTGGCTGCGGCAAATTCCTTCTGCTTTGCCTCCGCCACCGCCCGCGCAGCGCGCCGCTCGCTGGCGCTGCGCACTGCGTACAGCAGCAGCGCCACCACGGCCGCGACGATCAGCCCTTGCGCCAGGATACCCCGGTGCGTCAGCACCTTGATCGGGTCCACACCTTTCAGGATCAGATTCCCCACGCTGATCCCGAACAGCACACTGAAGCTCATCAACGCCATGCTGAACAGCACGCGCGGCAAACCCCGCGCGCGGCGCGGCCATCCATTCAGCAGATAATTCAAAATCGAGGTGCCGAAGTGGATCATGGCGCCGATCAGGTTCGACATCAGCAACATCGGCCATATGCGTCCGCTCAGCGGCTCGTGGTAGCCCAGCATGATTTCAATGGCCAGAAACACCACGGCCATGGCGCAGCTCCATATGACGGTGTACAGCACATTGCGGAACCACGATGGCTGCCAGCGGCGAAACAACGGTATCAGTTCCATTGGATGCGCCATTGGCGGGATGTTTTTTTGTTCACTCATACTTGAAAGTTACCATGAAAACAAACTGGCGCGCGATAAGGTAGTCGCGCCAACGCCACCGGGCCGGCCTTGATGTTGTGCGCATCAAACACCGTCAGCACACTCTGCGCGCGGCGCGTGTCCTGCGCCACGCCAACGACATAGCCATCGGTTTCCGAACGCGCGCCGCGACGCGGCACCAGCACATGCTCCTCGACCTGCCAGCCGGGGCCGAAGGCATAGCCGTCCACCTTGCCACTGTCGGTGTCGATCAGATTGACGCTGTCCAGTATCAGTTCGCGGCCAGCGGCGCCCAGCACCAGCAGCTTGCGATGGCGAGACGAAATCACTTGCGGCATCACGCGCGGGAATTCGCTGACGCCGAACAGCCGCGCCTCGCGCGCCTGGCCGCTGGCGTAATCCAGCGTGATCTGCACCGTGCTCGCCGGATTATCGGACACCATGCGGCTTGCGCCATGCATCGGCAGGCCGACCTTGCGCAGCGCGTCGCCTTCATGCAGCACCGCGTCAAAGCGCGTACAAGCGCCGTCCTCGTAGGCGTTCCCGAAGTGGAAAACCGAGCGTGCCGGGAGTTCGAACACCTGGCGGATTGCCAGCGTGTCCTTGGAAATCACCACCGCACGCAAGGCACGCTTGTCGCCCACCCACTGCATGCTGTCGGCAAAGCTGGGGTCGGCGCCGGCGCGCATATCGTAAGGGGCGATCAGGAAGATCAGGTGGCGGCCGCTGACGACGAAGTCATGCACCATATTCAGCTGCGCCACCTTCAGCATGGCGGTACGCGTCACTTCGCCGGCCGCGTTCAGGCGGTAGATAATCAGTTGATTCGCGCCCGGCATGGTGCCGAAGTTCCACAGGCCGCCGTCCGGGTCCATCTTCGGATGCGCGGAAAACGGCATGGCCTTCAAGTCGCTGCGCCAGGTTTTAATGCCGCGCGTGGCCAGCGTCTGAGGATCCAGTTCGGTGGCTGATCCGCCTTCCCACAAGGCGTACACACTACCGTTCAGCGCCACCAGGTTGGTATTGGCGACGTTGCCGGTGTCACTGTTCTTCAAGCCTTTGCGGCCGACGCGGGTGCCGAAGGCGTCATACAGGAACTGCCCCGCCTTGCTCTCCTCGACAAACTTCTGGCTGGCGACGAAGCGGCCAAGGTGGCTTACCTTGCCATCGCGGATCTGCCAACGCTGCGCGAAACCGTCACCATCGAACCAGTGGTGGTAACGCTCGCCGCCCAGCTCAAAGCGTCCCGGCCCGTTGCGGTAGAAGACGCCATTCAGGTCGCCAGGCATGCGGCCCAGTACCGTGGCCTCGCCAGCCAGGTCGCCGCCGCTATGATCGGCATACACCGACAGCCGCGCATTCTGTTCCAGCGCATTGTGGAAGCTGCGGTAGGTCAGGCTGTCCGCCAGCGCCGATGAGGAGGCCAGGCCCAGGGCGGCGAAGCTGAGGAATTGACGACGGCTATTCATGGCGGCCTCCACTCAGCGCAGGTTGACAACGGCGGCGGCGCCGGCTTCCGGCAGCGCGAAGCGCGCATCCTCGTAGCGCGGCGCACCGCGTTTGCCCAGGGCGTTATTGCTGAACGCGTAATCCTCGGTCGGCATGCCCATCATATTGCGGTCCATTTTGCCGTTGTTATTGGCGTCGTGGTACACCGCCAGCGCGTATTCGCCGGCAGGCAGGTTCTTGACAGTCATCTGCACGCTGCCCTCGCGGGCGGGTGCTTCGGCGCCGCCCACCGGCTTGGCGAGGAAGGTGTCGGCCGAGTTGAAAATGGCGACCTTGATATTGCCTTCGGCATTGGCCACGCCGTCAACACGGATGGTCAGGTCAGCGGCGTGGGCTGGCAGGACAGCGGCGAACAACAGGACTAAGATCAGTTTGGACATCATGGGCTCCCAGTGAATGAAGAATGATGTCACTGTAGCCATGCGCCGGCGGCCGCGTGCCGGCTTGCGATGAAATGCGTTTAAGCGGCGCGAATTGCATCCCGGTGGCGCGAAATAATCTCCAGCATCTGCTCCGCATCCACCGGCTTGGCGATGAAGTCGTCCATGCCAGCGGCAGTACACTGGTCCTGTTCGGCCTTCATCACTCCTGCTGTCATCGCCAGCACCGGCAATTGCAGGCCGAGTTCGCGCCGGATGCGGCGCGTGGCCTCGTAGCCGTCCATGACCGGCATCTGCACGTCCATCAGCACGATATCGTAGTCGGCGGCGCGCTCGCGCAGCCGCTCTACTGCCAGTTGGCCATTCTCCACCACCTCCACCTGCGCCCCGGCATGCTCCAGCATGCCGCAAGCCACCACCTGGTTCAGCGGATGGTCTTCCACCAGCAGCAGGCGCAAGCCAGCCAGGCGGCCAGGCGCGATGACCGGTGCCTCGGCATCGGCCGCGACTGGCGAAGCCGCCGGTGCCGCTGACGGCATCCAGCTTTCTGCCGCCCTGCCTCGCCACAGCGGCTGCTCAGGCAGCGCATTTTCATCCGCCACCACAAACGGCAGCGTCACGACAAATTCGCTGCCGTCGCCGGGGATGCTGCGCACGGTGATGCCGCCGCCCATCAATTCCGCCATGCGGCGGCTGATCGCCAGCCCGAGGCCAGTACCGCCGAAGCGCCGCGTGGTCGATGCGTCGGCCTGGTTAAAAGCCGCAAACAAACGGCTCTGCTGCTCCAGATCCATGCCGATGCCAGTATCCCGCACCGAGAAGCGTACGCAGGCAACGCCGCCCTGAACCTCCCCATCCAGCTGCACCATCACCGATACGCCACCGCGCTCAGTGAACTTGACCGCGTTGCCCACCAGGTTGATCAGAATCTGCCGCAGCCGCATGGCGTCGCCGACCAGTACCGGTGGCACATCATCGCCAGCGCTCATCTCCAGGCTGATGCCGCGCGCGTCAGCGGGTAGTAGCATCACATTGGACAGCGCCTCCAGCACCTCGGCCAGAATAAAGCGCTGCGGCGCCAGCTCCATGCGGCCCGCTTCGATCTTGGAAAAATCCAGCACGTCGTTCAATATCCCCAACAGCACCTGTCCCGATGAACGTATCATGCCCACATATTCTTTTTGCGCCTGGCTAAGCGGCGTATTCTCCAGCAGGTAGGCCACGCCCAGCACCGCGTTCATCGGGGTGCGGATCTCGTGGCTCATATTGGCCACGAACTCGCTCTTGGCGCGGCTGGCCGCCTCCGCGCGCTGCTCGTTATTCTTGCGGTCCGTGATGTTCATGGAGGTCAGGTAGAAGCCTTTCACCTTGCCATCCGGGGCCACGTCCGGTATCAGATCGACCAGAAAATGGCGCACGCCTTCAGCGCCGCTGAAGTCACGCTCGAAATGCAAGCGACGCCCCGCCAGCGCCGCACGCAAGTCTTCCAGCCACGAATCGGCCGCCGGGCCGAATACTTCGCTGACAGTCCTGCCCAGCATGGCCTCTGGCTCCAGGCCGAACTGGGTGCGGAAATGCTCATTGGCGAAGCGGTAGCGCAGATCGGGGTCCACGTAGGCGATCAGGATAGGCAGTGTGTCGGCCAGCACGCGTGCGCGCCGCTGGCTTTCCTCTGTGCGCTGCTGCGACGCTTCAAGCCGGGCTTTCTGACGAGCGTTGCTGAGCAGGGACAGCAGGCCGGCCAGCGCCGCGCACACCACCGACACGGCGACAATCAAGGTATCGCTGGGAGGCAGGGACAAGGTTCACTCACTATAAACAGGATGACAAAATATACCCCGCGATGCGCCAATCTGCCAAACCATTATGACAATATTTACGTTATAGTGGCTCATCGTCGACAACCGTAGAATACCGCTATGCGCGCGCTTCTGCCGCTCACGCTGCTCACGCTGTGCTACGCAATGACTGCCCACGCCAGCCTGCTGCTGGCGTTCGCGCATACCAATGCGACGCCGGTATGGCCGCCGTCGGGGATTGCCTTCGCAGCGCTGCTGATCATGGGCTACCGCGCCTGGCCGGCTATCTTTCTGGGAGCCTTGATTGCCAACCTCACCACCTTCTACGCCAACGGCGTCGCACTGCATGGCAACACGATATTCGCGTCGCTGCTGATCGCCTTCGGCAATGTGCTGGAGGGAGTGGCCGGCGTGTGGATGGTGCGGCGCTACTTTGATATCAAGGCTCCCATGGGCCAGCAGCAGAATGTGTACAAATTCGCGCTGGTGGCCATGTCCATGTGTGCGGTCAGCGCCGGCATCGGCAGCACCACGCTGGTGCTTAGCGGACTGGCCCCGGCTGCGGCCCAGGCTTCGATTGCGCTGACCTGGTGGGTCGGCGACACCGCTGGCGTGCTGCTGGTCGGGCCGGCCATCATCGTCTGGTGCGTACGGCGGCCGCCGCGGCTGAGCTGGCGCGGCGCGGTTGAGGTGACGTTGTCGATACTGGCGCTGGTGGCGCTGTCGTATGCGGTGTTCGGCCGCCGCTACGCGCCCGACGATGGACTGGGCTGGCTACCCTATCTGTTCGTGCTGGCCATCGCCTGGTCTTCTTTCCATCATGGCCTGCGTGGCGCCAGCATGGTCTGCATGATTGCCGCCATCGGCGCGGTAACTGGCACCATTCACGGTGTAGGACCATTCGCAGTCGGCACGCTCAATGACGCGCTGATCGCGCTGGCCAGCTTCATCATGCTATGCAGCCTGATCGCCATGGTGCTGTGTGCCGATGCCAATGAACGCAAGCGAGCCGGCGATGATGCGGTCAGCTACAGCGCTACACAATGGAGTACGCTGCTGATCGGCGTCGGGCTGACGGTCGCGGTATGGCATCTGCTGTCGGCCAGCACCGAGCGCCGCGCGCAGGAACAATTCGAGGCCGAATGCGCCGACATCGCCAAGCGCATCGTACGCCGCATGACGCTGTACGAATCCGGCTTGCGCGGTGCGCAGGCGCTGTTCAAGGCGCAGCAAGACCCCAGCCGCGACCAGTGGCGCGACTTCGCCGAGGGCATGGACCTGCAACGCAACTTCCCTGGCGTGATGGGGCTAGGCTACGGCAAACTGCTGCGGGCAGACCAGCGCGCGGCGGCGGAAAAGGATATCCGCACCCAGGGTTACGAAGACTTCCATATCTGGAGCTATCGCCAGGGCGGCGCCGATCCCGGCATGTCGGTGGTAGTGATGTATCTGGAGCCTTTCTCAGGCCGCAATCTGCGCGCCTTCGGCTACGACATGATGTCGGAGCCGACCCGCCGCGCCGCGCTGGTACAGGCCGCGTACAGCGGCGCGCCGGCGCTGACGGCCAAGGTGGTGCTGGTGCAGGATGAGCAGAACGCTGGTCTGCCAGGCTTCCTGATGTACTTTCCAATCTACCGCAAGGAAGCCTACCTGAAGCCGGACGCCACGCCCGCCCAGCGCATGGCGGCCTTGCAGGGATTCGCCTACAGCCCGATACGCGCCGATGAACTGATGCGCGATCTGCTGGGCCCCACCGATCGCACGGTGCGGCTGGAGATTTTCGACGGCACGGCCGCCACGCCTGGCGCGCTGCTGTATGCCAGCGAGCGCGCGCCAGCCGATCCGCAGCAATATCCCAATCCCTACCAGCGCGTGCTGCCGCTGGAACTGCTGCACCATCAATGGACCTTGCGCTTTGCTTCGCAGCCGGCCTTCGAGGACTCCATCGACCGGCAGAAATCCCACATCGTGCTGCTGGCCGGCGTGATCATCAGCCTGCTGTTCTTTGCCGTGGTGCGCGCGCTGACGGCACGCCAGGCCTACGCCACTGCGCTGGCCCGGCAGATGACAGGCGCGTTGCGCAAGTCGGAAAGCTCGCTGATCGCGGCACGCGACCAGGCGGAAGCGGCCAGCCGCGCCAAGAGCGAATTTGTGGCCAACATGAGCCACGAGATCCGCACGCCGCTGAACGCGGTGCTGGGCATGACGCACTTGCTGGGCAATACCACCTTGTCGCAGGAGCAGTTGAAGTATGTGGAGATGATACGTTCGTCCGGCAATTCGCTGCTCAGCATCCTCAACGACGTGCTGGACTTCTCCAAGATCGAAGCGGGACGCATGGAACTGGCACCGGCGCCGTTCCAGCTCTCGTCCGTGCTGGAAGCCATTGCCAACATCATGACCGTCAACGCCGGTGAAAAGGATCTGGAACTGGCGATCGGTGTCGAGCCGGACGTGCCGCAGTCGCTGCTTGGCGATGGCCACCGCCTGCAACAGGTGCTGGTCAACCTGGTTGGCAACGCCATCAAATTCACCGAGAAAGGCTCGGTCTCGGTGCTGGTGGAACTGGCGGAAGCGCCGGCCACGTTGCGCTTCACAGTGCGTGACAGCGGCATCGGCATCGCGCCCGAACGCGTTGCGCAGCTGTTTGCGCCCTTCTCCCAGGCCGATGCATCGATGACGCGCCGCTTCGGCGGCACCGGGCTGGGACTGGCGATCTCGCGCCGCATCGCCGCACTGATGGGCGGCGTCATCGAGGTGCGCAGCAAGCCAGGCGCGGGCAGCGAATTCATCGCCACGCTGCCGCTGCAAGCCGGCGTGGCGCCTGAGCGCGTGGGCACGGTACAGCACTTCCTGGTGGTGGATGATGACGGCGCCAGCGCGGACTACCTGTGCCGCAGCATACGCGCACGCGGCTGGCGCTGCGACAGCGCCGGCACCGGCGCGCAGGCCCTGGCCTTGCTGCGCCGTCCAGGTGCGCGTTATGACGGCGTGCTGGTGGACTGGGATATGCCGGTGCTATGCGGCCTGGCCACCATGCAGGCCATCCGCGCGGATGAAGCCATCGCCAAGACGCCGCTGATACTGATGATCAGCGTCTTCGGCCAGGGCAAGCTGCTGCACGCCGATGGCGCGCACACGCCCGATGCGGTGCTGCTGAAACCGGTGACGGTCACGCGGCTGGCGGAAACGCTGCAACAGGCGCTGAACAATGCGCGCGACACGCTGCCGGCCGCCGAGGCGGAAACCGGCCAGCGCCTCGACGGCATCCGCATCCTGCTGGTGGAAGACAATCCGGTCAACCAGCTGGTCGCCAGCACCATGCTGACGCACGCTGGCGCGCTGATCGAGGCGGTTGACAACGGCCGTGCCGCCGTCGACCATCTGCGCACCGAGGCACATCGCTACGATCTGGTGCTGATGGATGTGCAAATGCCTGAAATGGACGGCTTTGAGGCTACCGCCAAGATCCGCGCCGAACTCGGTTTGCGCCTGCCGGTATTGGCCATGACTGCCGGTGTCATGGCCTCCGAGCGCGAACAGTGCATCGCCTGCGGCATGGATGACTTCATCGCCAAGCCTATCGATGTCGATGAAATGCTACGCGTGATCGCACGCAACCTGCCGCCATCCCGGCGCGCCGCCAGCGGCGGCTGATTAATCTTTCGCGTGCAAGGATTTCAAATTTAATGTAGTATTTCACATATATCTTTAAGCCATCAAACAACCATGAACACGCCGCTGCCACTGAATCCCGCATCGATCGCCACGCTGGTGCACCAATTCTACGACGGCGTGCGTGCCGATCCTGAGCTCGGACCGGTGTTCGACTCCGCTATCGGCGCCAACTGGGACCCGCATCTGGCCCGCATGGTGGATTTCTGGAGCACGGTAATGCTTGGCAGCCGCAATTTTCAGGGCAATGTCTACGGCAAGCATATGCTGTTGAACGGCATCACGCCGGACCACTTCCTGCGCTGGCTGCAAATGTTTGTCGCCACTACCAACCAATTGTTCTCAACGGCCGATGCCGAGGAATTCCAGACCGTCGCCCGTCGTATCGCCGCCAGCCTGCAACTGGGCTTTTTCGGCGAAGTCAAAGTCGCATAACCCAAGGAGGATCACCATGAAAACCATCCCAGACACCGTCGCCTTCTACAAAAGCACCCCCATCTTCACGCAGGACAGCCTGCCGTCCGCCATTCAGCGCGGCCACACCACCGCCGAGGATGTATGGGCGCGCATCCGCATTCTGGAAGGCAGCCTGATATACCGCATCACCGATCCGCGCGTGCCGCCGGAAGAAGTATTGCTGACGCCCGACCTGCATGGCGTGGTCGAACCGCATATCGAACATGAAGTCCAGGTAGTTGGCCCGGTACGCTTCCAACTGGACTTCCATCGCTGATCACCACGGAGCATCACCATGAACATCGACAAATTCAAGCATCAGCACATCGACATCCTCAGCGCCATCGCCGACCTGCGCCGGCTGGTCCAGGAAGGCATCAGCACGCACGCGTCCGAAATTGCCCGGCGCATCGTGTCCATGAGCAGCATCATCCGTCTGCATCTGGCGGTGGAGGACCGAGTGCTGTATCCAGCACTGGAAGCAAGCGGCAACCGCGCGATGGCAGGCATGGGCCAGAAATACCGCGACGAGATGGAGGGCATCGCCGGCAGCTACCTGGACTTCGCTTCCAAATGGAATACGCCGCGCATCCTGGTGTCGGAGCCGGAAACCTTCCGCGCCGAAGCCAACCAGGTTTTAAAAGCCCTGTACGAGCGGATGAAGCGCGAAGACCACGAATTCTATCCGGCCATCGAAGCGATCTAGCCTTCAATCACCAGTGGATCACGCAGCCGTTTGCGCGAGCTTCGGGCGTGCGGCACCCAGGCGTGGGTCTGCCAGCGGCGCCACATAATCAGGCCGCGTATCCATTCGTCAGCGGCGTAGGCGATCCAGACGCCGGGCAAACCCCAGCCCAGCACCACGCCGAACAGCCAGCTGCCGCCGGCCAGCACGAACAGCATCGAGAAAGCACCCGCCATCACCGGGAAACGCGCATCACCGGCTGCGCGCAGCGCGTTGATCACGACCAGATTGAAGGTGCGGCCGGGTTCCAGCAGCACCGTGATCCACAGCAGCGTGGCGCCGGCTGCAAGAATCTCCTGATCCTGCGTGAACCAGCCCAGCAACCAGCGGCCCAGCAGCGCCGCGCAGGCGGCAATCAGCAAGCACACCAGCAGCCCACGCGCCAGCGAGCGCTTGACCACGCGGTGCGCCTCGCGCAGCTGGCCCGCGCCGATCAGGTAGCCGACCACGATTTCCACCGCCAGCCCGGTGGCGATACTGAACATCATCACACCGCCCATCAGCTGTAGCACATAAGCCTGTGTCGCCAGCGCCTTGGCGCCCAGCTCCGCCGCCGTCGCCACGCTGACCATGAAAGCCAGGCGCCAGGCGATGTTCTCGGCAGCTCCCGGCAAGCCGATATGCAGCACCGCCGCCAGCTCGCGGCGCGGCAGCTGCCACCAGTCCGCGCGCACCAGCGTGATGCCCAGGTGGACGCGCCACATCAGCAAATGCAGCGCCAGACCGACCATGCGGCTGACCGCCAGCGCCAGCGCATAACCCGGCAGGCCGAGCGCAGCAACCGGCCCCCAGCCGTACATCAGCGGCAGCGCCAGCAGCAGATGGGTGACGTGCATGATAATCAGCACCACCAGCGTATCACGGGTGCGCAAGTGGGCGCGCATCACGCCGGCCATCGAGGCGTTCCAGGCGTCGAACAGCAAGGCCGGGCCCAGCGTCACCAGAAATGGCGCGGCCAGCGGCAACACTTCGGCGGGAGTATTCAGCAGATGCAGCAAGCCATGCGAACCGGCCATCGCAATCACGGCGGTCACCACACCCAGCCAGGTACTGGCGCCAACCACCGCGCGAGCGACCTTGTTGGCCGCCTCGCGCTGGCCGCCGCCCATATTCTGCGTGACCACCACGCTGACGCCGGCGCCGATAATGCGAAACAGGATGAACAGCGCCGCCGACACCTGGCTGGCGATCGCAAACGCACCGCCTGCTTGGTCCGAAATGCGCGAGGCCAGCGCGGTGCCGATGATGCTGGAGGCAATCGCCAGCCCCAGTTCCACCAGCAGCGGCCAGGCAAGGTTGAACATCGGGGGCGTGTGGACTGGCCTGCGGGAGGAAGACATGGGATTTTGATATAAATTATTGCCAACTGTATTGCCAGCTGGCCGTAGTTTATATCAAGTTTCAATCCAGAAAGTCAGAATACTCTTTTTGTGCGTAGCCTTTGAGTTTTTGCCACGGCAAATCGCGGGTCAGGCCGGGCTGCACGGCGATTTCCACGCGATTGATGAAGGTTCCCGCCTTGTCGCCGCTTTCAATCATCAGCGGGATCTGGCGCTGCTCGTCCCACAGCACGCGCTCGAACAGGCTCTTGTCCTCACGCTCGCGCCAGCGGGCGCCGGCCACGGACGATGCGCGTGCGGACAGCTTCATGGTTTGCAGGCGCTTGCTGTCCAGCAGGTAGTAGGCATGGTCCCAGGAACCGTCGAAGCTGACGTTGCCGAATTCGGCCGGCGGAATGGATACCACCTGCCTGTCATGCGTGTCGATGAATTGGATGCGCGTTTTGCCGCCCTCCTGCACCACATGGCGGGCCAGCACCACGTGGTTGAAATGCTGGTGCGCGCCCGGCTGGTGGTCTTCATGCGCGGCGTGGGCCGGCAGAACGCGCATGGTCCAGACGTGGCCGGCGCGGCGCAGCATGTTGTCTTCATAGCGCGCTTCGCGGGTGACGCCCTCGGGCGTGACGACCTTGCTGTAGTAGGCAATCTTCAGGTCCAGATCGGTGGCGGAAGCGCAAAAAGCCACGCTCAACGTGGCTGCAAACAGTAACAGTTTTTTCATACAACTCTTCAAGTAAACAGGGAGCAGGCAGCGCCCGCTCCCTCTGTCATCATAAGCCGAAGGCCGATTTCAGCAGGCTGAACACCTTGGTGTTGTCCAGCGTGCCCTTGAACGGCTTGGCGCCGGCGCCGCTGGCGAACAGCTTGACGTCGCCGCCGCCGTGGGTTTCGCTGGCCAGGCGCACGCCGGTTTCCTGCAGATAGTTATCCGCCAGTACCGTTGCGCTGTCCAGGCTGGCGCGGGTGTTCGGACGGTTCGGACCGTTACCGAATACCAGCGTGGTGTAGGTATTGCCGTCTGCATCCTTGCTTGGCTGGTTGTCGCGGTAGCCACGGTTGATATCCAGGATAGGATTGCCCTTCTTGCCGTAGCCGTTGAAGGCCAGCGTGTGGTCGTGGTCGGCGGTGACGACGATCAGCGTGTTGGCCAGCGTCGGGTCGGTCAGCTTGGCCTTGTCCAGCGCGGCCTTGATAGCGTCGTCGAAAGCGATGGTGTCGCTCAACGCGCGCTTGGCGTTGGTGCCGTGCAGCGCGTGGTCGATACGGCCGCCTTCCACCACCAGGAAGTAGCCATTGGTGTTGGACGACAGCAGGTCCATGGCCTTGACGGTCATCTCGGCCAGGCTAGGCTGGCTGGCGCCCTCGCCCAGCGGTGGCGTGGCGGTGCGGTCCAGTTCATATTCCAGATGGCTCTTGGTGCTGTACAGGCCGATGAACTTCTTGCCGGTGGCGGCAGTCATCTCGGCCTTGCTGGCGGCCACGGTGTAGCCCTTGGCGGCCAGCTCGGTCAACAGGTTGCGGCCGTCGGCGCGGCCGGTGGTGTTGGTGGCGCTGTACGGGGTGAAGTGGTTGCGGCCACCGCCCATCAGCACATCGACGCCATCGCCCAGCGCGCTATTGAACCCGGTGCCGCCCGGCACCAGTTGCGCGGCGATGTGGTACTGCGCGTTGCGGTTGCAGATGTGCGACCAGGCGGTTGCCGGCGTGGCGTGGGTCAGCTCGGTGGTGGTGATGGTGCCGACTGCCTTGCCCTTGGCCTTGGCCAGTTCCAGGATAGTCACGGCGCTGGCGCCGTTGCTGGCGGCGCAGTTGTTGACGCCCAGGTTGCCATTGGCGTCGCGGCCAGGGCTGGTGGCGACGGTTTCCGGCGACATCGAGATGACTTCGTTATTCATCTTCACGCCGGTCATGTAGGCGGCCATCGACGGTGCGCTGTCGGTGGTTTGCGCGTCATTCGAGTAAGTCTTGATGCGCGCGGTACGTTCCAGCGTGTCCATGGTCAGGCTGCCCGCTTCGCCGTATTTGTAGATGCGCGATGCGGTGATGGTCGAAGGACCCATGCCGTCGCCGAGGAAGAAGATGATGTTCTTGGCCTCGCCGGCCGCCTGTGCGGCTTGAGCGAAGGACAGCGTCAGCGCGGCGGCTAAGAGTGTACGTTTCATGTGCAAAGTTCCGTTATAAAAGTATGCAAGACTCACAGGCCAGCTGCGCTTTTCACCAGCGAGAACACCTTGGTGTTGTCGATCGTGCCGGTGAACGTTTCCGATCCCTTGCCGATGGCGCCCAGGAAGACATCGGTGCCGCCGTGGGTTTCACCGCCGACGGCGACGCGCACCACCGCTTCCTGGTGATACAGATTGGCGCCGGTGACGCTTTCGTCCAGCGAAGCCTGGCTGGCCCGGCTGCCTTGCGTGCGATTCTCGCCGTTGCCGAAGCCGATGATCGAGTACGGTGCGCCATCCAGATCCTTGTCGACAGCGCCGGTCACATAGTTTTTCACCACGCCCAGCACGCCGGCGTTGGCGGCGGTGGTTTTACCGGTGCGCTTGGCGTAGCCGTTCAACACCAGCGTGTGATCGTGGTCGGCGGTGACGACGATCAGCGTATTGGCCAGCGTCGGATCGGTCAGCTTGGCCTTGGCGATGGCGGCCTTGATCGCGTTATCGAAAGCGACCGTGTCTTGCAGCGCTTTCTTGGCGGTGGTTTCGTGCAGCGCGTGGTCGATGCGGCCGCCTTCAACCATCAGGAAATAACCCTTGCTGTTACGGGCCAGCACGTCCATGGCCTTGGTGGTCATCTCGGCCAGGCTTGGTTCCTTGGACGCATCGCGGTCCAGGTCATAGCTCATGTGGCTGGACGTGAACAGGCCGAGCAGCTTGTCGGTCTTGGTGCCGTCGATGGCGTTGAACTCGGTGCTATTGCTGGCGTAAGCGTAGCTTTTGGCTTTCAGCTCGGCGATCAGGTCGCGGCCGTCGGCGCGCTTGCCGCCATCCTTGACCGGTTTGAAGAACTGGCTGCCGCCGCCGACGATCACGTCCAGGCCGGTGGTTCCCAGCGCGCTGTTGTAGCCGGCTCCGCCAGGCACCAGCGCTGCAGCGATGTCGTTTTCCAGATCACGGTGGCAGATGTGGGCGTAGGTCGTGGCTGGCGTCGCGTGGGTGATGCGCGCGGTGCTGACCACGCCGGTTCCCAGGCCCGCAGTCTTGGCCAGTTCCAGCAGCGTGGTAGCGGCGGTACCATTGCTCGCGCCGCAGTTGTTACCCAGTTTATTGCCGGCCGAATCGGTGATCGGGTCGATGGCGGTGGTGTTCTGCGACATCGAGATCACTTCGTTATTCATTTTGACGCCGGTCATGTAAGCAGCCATCGATGGTGCGCTGTCGGTGACTTGGGCGTCGTTGGAGAAGGTCTTGACGAAAGCCGTTTCCGGCAGCGTATCCATGGTCAGCTCGGCGTCTTCGCCGACGGAATAGATGCGCGCGGCGGTCATGGTGGTCAGGCCCATGCCGTCACCGAGGAAGAAGATCACATTCTTCGGTGCGGCAGCCACAGGAGGCGTGGTCGGCGTCGTGGTGGCAGGCGTGTTGTTGTCGCTGCTGCTGCAAGCGGCCAGGAAGGCGGCGCTCAATGCAGCGATCAGAAGCTTACGGTTCATGTCGTCAATCCGGCTTGTTATAAAGATTTTCAAGATAACAAGCCTTTATGACAAGGCAATGACGGCAGCGATCTATGTTCTATTGCGTTATACGACATCGCTCAAGGCCTTGCGAACCAGGCCATTTCAAAATCAAGCATGATGACAATAAACAAGGGCTGGCCCGGAAATGGGGGTTCAGGCCCGCTGGCCGGCGCGATCGGCATCACAGATATTTGCTCTGTTTACTTAGAGATGAGGCGCCTCTGTTCTTCGATATGGACGACAAGTGTGTACTGATCTTGCTTTTGCCAGACCTGGAACCGGCAGCATTCGAGCGTTATCTGGTCGATGCGAGCAATGCCGTTCCAGATTACGCCGCCAGTATCCAGCGCTTTCCGTTGATGAAACTACTAAAGCACGCTTTTCATCAAAGTGTATCGACTACTGGCCTGAAAAAGCGCTGGCCTGGATGGATGCCAGATCAGCCGCCTATTGCCAGCGGGCGTACATCAGCGATGCGCGCGGTTCAGGGCTGAGGTTGGGGATGATGGTGTGTCGCTCCAACCTGCCTTCGCGGACAAAGCCGGATTTCTCCAGCGTGCGCGCGGACGCTGCATTCTCCACATCGCAGGTGGCCTGGACGCGAAAATACTCAGGCAGCGATAGCGCAACTTCGCTGAACGCGCGCATCGCTTCCGGCATCAGGCCCGCACCCCAGTATTTACGCTGCAGGACATAGCCGATGTCGATGGTATGCGACTGCAAACGCGCTTCCAGCATGCCTATCGGTACATCATCATGATCGTGCGGGACCAGTAAATATGCGCGGCTGCGGTCTTCCGCCCAGCCACGCAGGCAATAATCAATAAAGCCTTCGGTCTGCGACAGCAAGGTATGCGGACGCCAGGTCATGTAGCGCGCCACTTCCGGGTCTTGGGTGTAGGCGGCAAACAGATGCGCCGCATCGGAGGGACGCGGCGCGCGCAACATCAGTCTTTCGGTATGTAGCTGCTTAGGAAGCGATACGGGCATGAAGTTCACAAGCGTTGTAGGACACAGCACATATTAGCTCATGCGGCGTAACGCAGTGGTGTTTTAGCAGGGGCCGGCAATGCCGCGTGAACCGGTAATGCCTGAACCTGGGCGCTAACTTGCGCATCATTCAGCTTGAACGAGCCGACCAGTTCAGCCAGTTCGCGCGCCTGCGCCTGCATCGCGGCGGCTGCGGCGGCTGCCTCTTCCACCAGCGCAGCGTTCTGCTGGGTGACATCGTCCATATCGCTGATCGCCGTGTTGACCTGCAAGATGCCATGTTCCTGCTCACTGCTGGCGGTGCTGATCTCGCCAATGATGGCCGTGACCTTCTGCACGCTGTCGACGATGTCATTCATCGTGACGCCCGCCGTCTCCGCCAGTGCAGCGCCGCTGGCCACGCGCTCGGCCGAATCGTTGATCAGCTTCTTGATTTCCTTGGCCGCTTCCGCCGAACGATGCGCCAGGCTGCGTACCTCGCCCGCCACCACGGCAAAGCCGCGCCCCTGCTCGCCGGCGCGCGCCGCCTCCACCGCCGCATTCAGCGCCAGGATATTGGTCTGGAACGCTATCCCGTCAATCACGCTGGTGATGTCGACAATCTTGTGTGCATAGTCGTTGATGCTGGCCATGGTCTTCACCACTTCCGACACCACCGCGCCGCCCTTGCCTGCCACGCTGGACGCCGACAGTGCCAGCTGATTCGCCTGGCGCGCGTTGCCGCTATTCTGTTTGACCGCCGACGTCAGCTCCTCCATCGCCGACGCGGTTTCCTCCAGCGCGCCCGCCTGATGCTCGGTGCGGCGCGACAGATCCATATTGCCGTTGGCGATTTCGCGCGAGGCCGAATCAATCGCTACCGCTCCATCGCGCACCCGGCCGACGGTGTCCGCCAGCCGCGCCGTCATGTGGCTCAGCGCGTCAAATAGTTTGCCGATTTCATCGCTGCGGCCGTGCCGGATAGCCGCGCGCAGCTCGCCGCCAGCCACCTGTTCAGCCAGCGACACCGCCTGCATCAACGGCCGCACGATGCTGCGCGTCAGCAGCCAGGCCAGCAGCGCGCCCAGCACCAGCGTCGCCAGGCCGAAGCCCATCAACAATGCACGGCTGCTTTCAAACTGGCTGTCCGATTGCACCGTCAGCGCCCTGGCCTGTTGCGTCTGATATGCCAGCAGCTTTTCCAGCGCGCCCGCGTAGCCCTTGAACACGGCCGGCCACTTGTTATCCAGCAGGTCGCTGACTTCCTGGATGCGGCCGGTGTCCTTGAACTTGAACAGCTCACCGCGCATAGTCATGAACGCCGCTTTGCTGCTGGCCACCGTGCGCAGCAGCGCGGCTTCCTCGCCGCTCGCCTGCATGGCCGCCAGCTTGCGCTCCATGTGCGCCGCCAGTTTATCGCCGGCTGTCAGCTGCGCCTGGAAGATATCCGACACCTCCAGACTGTCGCTGCGGCCAATCGAAATCGCGCGCAGGCCATTCAGCTCGGTCACGCCCAGTAATTCCGAGGTCAGCTGCTGACGCGCCAGTTTCTCGTTGACCAGGTTGTGTGCCGTGTCGTTGGCCGATTGCAGCCGCCACAGCGACACCACCGACATGCAGGCCATGACGAATAACAGGACGGCAAACGACGCCACCACGCGCATGCCGGTATTCAATTGAGGGAAGTTCATCGCGACTCCATGTGAGAGAAAATGCGCCTTGTGCGCGAATTCTCACCAATATACACAGCGAATATGACCAAAATATTACCTTGAGGCAATATGCGAGAGAAATAATTTAATGTTTCCCGTAAAACAATAATGTAATCATGATGTAACAATTTCTCGGTAGCATGAAAGCCTTAGTGTTGATCAAGGGTTACCGGCCGTGGAGTTCAATGCCTCTCGTTTGCACCTGCCCCGCTTTCGTCTGTCCATCGCAGCCGACCTGTGCGTGGAGACGATTTCGGTGGTGTCCGACACGAGCAATTTCGCCGTTCTGGAACTGTTCACCGAACGCCGCGACCTGATGAGCCTGCCGGTCATCGAAATCGACCGCCCGATCGGCCTGATCAGCCGCAACATCTTCATGTCGCAGATGTCCAAGCCCTTCTACCACGAGCTGTACGGCAAAAAGAGCTGCATCGCCTTCATGGACAAGGAACCGCTGATCGTCGACGCCAATATGAGCATCGAAGCGCTGACTTTCCGCGCCGTGGAATCCGGCGAGAAAGCGCTGGCCGACGGATTTATCGTAACGCGTGACGGCGCACTGGCCGGCGTCGGCTTCGGCCTGCAGCTGATGAACGTGGTGGCCAATATGCAGGCCGAGAAAAACCGCCAGATCATGCACAGCATCGACTACGCCAGCGTGATCCAGCGCTCGCTGCTGCGCCCATCCAATCTGGCGCTGTCCGATGCGCTCGACGACGCCCACCTGGAATGGCAGCCGCGCGACGTGGTCGGCGGCGACTTCTATCATTTCGCCAGATACGAAGACGGCTGGTTCGCCGCCATCGCCGACTGCACCGGCCACGGCGTGCCGGGCGCCTTCATGACGCTGATTTCTTCGTCAACGCTGACGCAGGCCTTGCAACAACTGGGGCCGCGCGATCCCGCCGCGCTGATCGCCGAAGTCAATCGCGGCGTCAAAGGCATGCTGGGCCAGATCGAAGGCCACGGCCAGGCGGAATCCAACGACGGCCTGGACGCCGCCTTCCTGTGGTTCGACCATGCCACCCGCCAGCTAAGCTTTGCCGGCGCCAAGCTATCGCTGTTCCAGCTCGACCCGGACCAGCAGGCGGTGCAGACGGTAGACGGCGAACGCATGGGCGTCGGCTACGTCGACACGCCGATGGACTATCAGTGGGAGAACAAACGCATCCACATTCCCGAAGGCAGCCTGCTATTCCTCACCACTGACGGCCTGATCGACCAGATCGGCGGTGCCAAGGACATCGCCTACGGCAAGCGCCGCATGCGCGACGTGCTGCTGGGCCAGCGCACCGAATGCGCGCGGCATGTGGCGCAGGCCATGCTGGACGATTACCAGGCGTGGCAAGGCGAACAGCCGCGCCGCGACGACCTTACCTTTTTCTGTCTACGCCCCTAAGAGGAGCACAAGTTGTTGTACCAAGAATTCAGCGATTTTTATGACGTGGCCCGCAAGCGCCACATCATCTTTTTCTACGTGGGCTATTTCTCGCAGCACGTGGTGGCGGCCATTTCGGAGACCATCAAGGCGCGCCTGGATACCGCCGGTGCGGCGGGTCCGACGCGCCGCCGCATCTTCTCGTCGTTTGTCGAAATGTCGCAGAACATCATGCACTATTCGTCGGATACGCTGACGCCGGATGAAGCCACCGAGAACCAGATGCGCCGTGGCTCATTCTGCATCGGCATGAAGGGCGAAAGCTTCTTCCTGCTATGCGCCAATCCAGTCGATAGCAAGAACGTCGAACGCATCCGCGGCCGGCTTGACCCGCTGCACACCATGACCATGGAAGAAATCAAACAGGCCTACAAGAAGGCGCTGCGCGAAGACACGCCGGCCGACAGCAAGGGGGCCGGACTGGGCTTCCTGACCATGGCGCGCGACGCCAGCGAACCGCTGGAATTCGAGTTCGTGGCGGATGAGCACAATCCCGAGGCCACGGTATTCTGCATCAAAGCGATTATCTGAACCAAATACAGAGAACTACAATGGAACCACTTTTCATCGCCGCTTCGCCCACTTCGCCGGAAGTCGATTTCCGCTTTGACCAGCACACGCTGTCGATCAAGGGCGAGTCCTATCCGGAAAACGCTGCCGCCTTTTACGGTCCTGTGATCGCGCGCGTGCAGGCTTATCTGGACAACTGCGGCGACGCCGAGATCACCGTGCACGTTTCGCTGGCCTATTTCAACAGCTCCAGCACCAAGATGCTGTTCACTTTCTTTGAAGCGCTGAACAACGCCGCCATGGCCGGCAATCAGGTGCACCTGAACTGGTATCACGACGAGGACGACGACACCATCCTCGAATTCGGCCAGGAATTGCAGGACGATTTCGGCGCGCTCGACTTCCACGACCACGCCGTGAGCAACTAATGAAACCCATGGCCGAGGCCGACCTGTTTGCGCTGGAAAGCGCCGCGCTGGCGAACGCCAAGGCGGCGCACGCCAATCCAGACGCGGACGCCCGCGCGGCCCTGGCTGAAATGATTGTCCACTACGAACGGCTGATGCGCGAAAGCCGCCGCCTGATCCGCCGCAGCGATCGCGCGGAGCTGGATATGACCCAGATGAACCGCCAGCTGCACGAGCTGGCGCAGCAGCTGGAGTACCGCGCCACGCACGATCCGCTGAGCGGTGCGCTGAACCGCGCGGCCGTCATCGATAAGGCCACGGCCTGTTTGCAGCAGGCGGACATGGCGCTGATCGTGCTGGACATCGATCACTTCAAATGGATCAACGACGACTTCGGCCACCCGGCCGGCGACACCGTCATCAAGACTGTGGTCAGCTGCCTGCGCACGCTGCTGGGGCCTGACGTGGCGGTCGGCCGCGTCGGCGGCGAGGAGTTTTCCGTCATCTGGCCGACATCGGATATCGACGAGGCGCGCGAGGTCGGGCACCACATCTGCAACGCCATTGCCGACCAGGTATTCGGCGCGCCGATCGACCGGCAGATCACCGCCAGCGTCGGCGTCAGCTGGAATCCGCAGGACACGGCTTTTGAACTGGCCTATAGCCATGCGGATGAAGCGCTGTACGCCGCCAAGCGCGCCGGCCGCAACTGCGTGAAAGTATATTCACATCTGCCGCTGCCGGTCACCCCGCCGCCACCGGCGCCCGAAGACGCCTCGGCACCCTGCCTTTAAAGAACAGGCGTCAGCAGCGGCTGACCGGCGAAATGTGCGCGCAGATTGTCGACCACCAGCTGGCCCATGGCGTGACGGGTTTCCACCGTCAGGCTGCCGACGTGGGGCGTCAGCACCACATTTTCCAGTTCACGCAAGGCCGCCGGCACGCGGGGCTCGTCGGCAAACACGTCCAGCGCGGCAAAGCCCAGCGTACCCTCGCGCAGCGCGGTGATCAGCGCCGCTTCATCCACCAGCGAACCGCGCGCGATGTTGACCAGCGTGCCTTGCGGGCCGAGCGCCGCCAATACCTCGGCGCTCACCGTATGGCGGGTAGCCGGGCTGCCTGGCGCCGCCACCACCAGATAATCACTGGCTTGCGCCAACGCCAGCAGCGATTCGGCGCGCGGCGCACTCGCGCCCTCGATGGCGCGTGGCTGGAAGTACTGCACCTGCATGCCAAACGCCGCGGCCCGTGCGGCGATGGCCTGGCCGATACGCCCATAACCGTACACCCCGCAGACTTTGCCGCGCAGGGCGCGGGTGCTGGCAATCGGTTTGCCAGCCTGCCATGAACCATTGCGCACAAACGCATCCAGCGCCGGCAGCCTGCGCGCGGCCGACAGCAGCAAGGTCAGCGCCAGGTCGGCCACATCATCGGTCAGCACGCCGGGGGTGTTGCTGACCAAAATACCACGCGCGCGGGTCGCCGCCAGATCCACCGCGTCGGTGCCGATGCCATTAACGGCGACGATTTCCACCTTGGGCAGCTGCGCCAGCAGGTCCGCCTGGATGCCGATCGCGCCAGTGGTCAGCACGCCGCGTGCATTCGGCGCCACAGTCGCCAGCCATGCCGCCTGCTGTTCCGCTGCCTGCTGCCACAGATGGTGACAATGGAAATGCTGCTCCAGCTGGGCCATCACGTCGGCCGAAGGACTGGCCGCCATCACTAATACATCAGGTTTCATATCAATACCTACTTTGGTTTGCATGTGGCGATTGTACAAGCGCTACGGATTTCCCGTTGCCAGTCATAGACTTTCGGTCAGCATTTCCGTATGCTTGAATCATCAAACAGAGGAGCGCGCCCTGAGTTGAACCATCACGCCCCCACCCGTCCCGCTGTGGCGGCCGCGTTGCGCTGGCTGCGCGCCGCCATGTCGATGCTGGCCGTCTGCCTGGCCAGCTTGCTGCTCGCCGGTACCCCCGCGGTCGCCGCGCCGGAGCGCTGGGACCAGCTGGCCACGCCGCTGTTTGAGCACCTGGGACTGGACCAGGGCTTGCCGCACCCTGTCGCCATGACGCTGGCGCAGGACGCCGATGGCTATATCTGGATCGGCACGCAGAGCGGCCTGGCGCGCTGGGATGGCTACCGCGTGCGCAGCTTCCATAACAGCGCCGACGATCCGGGCAGCCTGCCCGGCGATTTCGTCCAGTCGCTGCACCAGGACAGCACCGGGCGCCTGTGGGTCGGCACCGCCGCCGCCGGCCTGGCCATGTATGACAAACTCAGCGAACAATTCATCCGCCCGGTAGACGAACTGACGCGCGGCCAGATCAGCGCCATTGCCAGCGACAGCAAGGGCCATTTATGGATAGGCACGCCGGATGGGCTGAAATACTACGACACCGTCAACCGCAGCATCCGCCGCTACAGCCACGAGGACACGCCCGGCCTGCCCGACAATCAGATCCGCTCCCTGCTGACCGACCACGCCGGCAATCTCTGGATAGGCACCGCCACCGGCCTGGCGCGCATGAAGCCGGGCGGCACCATCACGCGCATTGCCATCACCGGCGAAGCGCCTGGGGCCTGGAGCGACAGCGTGCTGGCGCTGGGTGAAAACAGCCGTGGCCAGATTGCGTTCGGCACGCTGAAAAGCGGTATCGGCATCGTCGATGGGCGCGCCGACAGCGGCCGCATCGTCTCGCTCAAGGGCGTGAAGGACGCGCGCGCCAATATGGTGCTGGCGGTGACAGAGACGGTGCCGGGCATCTGGTGGGCCAGCACCTACGGCGGCGGCGTCATCGAATACCGCACCGCCGCCAACAACAGCGTGCGCATATTGCACCAGCCGGCCGTTCCCTTCAGCCTCAGTAACGACCGCACCGCCGCCATGCTGCGCGACCGCAGCGGTATGGTCTGGGTGAGCACAGAACGCGGCGTCGACATCTTCAACCCCTATACCGAAGCAATCGACGCGGTGTTCGGCGCCCACGGGCTGCTGGAAGCCAGTGTCTCGGCGCTGATGACCGATACCCATGGCGACGTGTGGATAGGCTTGGCCGACCAGGGCGTCGACATCGTACCCACCGACGGTCCGCGCCGGGCGGCGCTGCGCCCCGACCCCAACAACCCGGACGGCGCGCTGCCGAACCGCATGATCCTGTCGATGGCCGAAGCCGGCGTCGGCGAAGCGTGGATAGGCACGCAACTTGGCCTGTACCGTACCAGCCAGCATGGCGCCGAAGTGCGGCGCGTGCCGCTGCCGCAGGGGAATCCGCATCCACGCGTCGGCACCATCCTGGTCCGCAAAGGCGAGCTATGGCTCGGCACCTTTGAAGGCCTGCTGCGCTACAAGCCGGCTACTGGCTCGGTGATGCAGTATGTACAGGGCGGCCAGGGCGCCGGCGGGCTGACCGATAACCGTGTCCACGCGGTGACCTCCGATGTCGACGGCAGCCTGTGGATTGGCACCCGCAATGGCTTGAACCATCTTGATCCGGAAAGCGGCAAAGTGGAGCAGATCAAGGCAAATCCCGGCAAGCCGGACGGCCTGTCCGAACCAGTGATCAACGCGCTGACGCTGGACCGGCGCGGGCGGCTGTGGATAGGCACTTTCGGCGGCGGCATTTGCGTGATGACCGGCCGCGACGCGCTGGGCGATCCTGTATTTGAGCGCGTCGGCATGGATGCGGGGCTGTCCTCCAGCACCATCCTGGCGCTGCGCTCGGACCCGCTGGGCCGCATCTGGGCCACTACCTCGGACAGCATCGCCGTCATCGATGCCAGCACGCTGCGCGCACGCACGCTGAGCCGCGCCGACGGCCTGGCGTTCCGCAGCTTCTTTATCGGCGCCAGCACGGTCACGGCCGAGCACGACCTGATATTCGGCGCCTCGTCCGGCATGGCAGTCGTCTATCCGGGCCGCCTGAATGACTGGTCGTATCGCCCGCCGCTGGTGATCAGCGCGGTGCGGCTGGACCAGCGGCCGGTGTCGCCCGCCGAACTGGCTACCAAGGATGGGCCGACGCTGGTGCTTCAGCCGGACAACCAGAGTTTCGATGTCGAGCTGGCGGCGCTGGACTACTCGGCGCCGCAGCGCAACCGCTACGCCTATACGCTGGAAGGCTTCGACCAGCGCTGGATTGAGGTGGATGCCAGCCGCCGCATCGCCACCTACACGCATCTGCCGCCCGGCCACTATGTGCTGCGTATGCGCGGCAGCAACCGCGACGGCTTGTGGAATGTCGAAGAGCTGATCATGCGCGTGGTGGTTCTGCCGGCCTGGCATCAGACCTGGTGGGCGTGGCTGCTGTACTTCGTGATCACCTGCGTGCTGGCCTGGACCCTGATACGCTGGCGCGTGCTGCATCTGCACCGCAAGCAGGAAGCCTTGCAGGCGGTAGTGTATTCGCGCACGCAGCACCTGGAAAAACTGAACGCCATCGTCAAGAGCATCAACGAGCAAATGGATTTTGACGCGCTGCTGCAAACCATCCTGCACGAATCAACCATCATCAAGGGCATCGACTCGGCGCTGGCGCTGGTGCGCGAGCAAGGCACCGACACCCTCAGCCTGCGCGCCGCCTGGGGCCGTATCGACGCCACCGCCGACGCTTACCGCATCGACTTGCGGCAGGCGGAGCTGCGTTATGCGCCGGCCGACTGCATGATCGCGCCCGACATCTTTGAAGTGCACCATCCGAATTCGCTGCCGGGCGACGTCTGCGCGCTGCTGTCGGTGCGGGTGGTGATCGACGGCCAGGTGGAGGGCTATCTGATCTTTGAGAACTACCAGTACCAGGCCACCTTCGCCGCCGACGACCTGGACCTGCTGAAGGCGCTGAAGGAGCCGTTCACCTCCGCCTATCTGAAGGCGCGCGCCATGCGCGTGATCGAGAAAGCGCGCGCCAACGCCGAAGCGGCCACCCAGGCCAAAAGCGAATTCCTGGCCAATATCAGCCACGAGATCCGCACCCCGATGAACGCCATCCTCGGCTTCGCCGGCCTGGGCACGCATCTGGACCTGCCGGCGCAGCCGCTGGACTACTTCCGCAAGATCAGCCGCGCCGGCCAAAGTCTGCTACAGATCATCAACGATGTGCTGGACTTCTCCAAGATCGAATCCGGCAAGCTGGAGCTGGAAGCCCTGCCCTTCGACCTGCCGGACACACTGAACCAGATCGCCGACCTGTTCGCCTGGCGTGCCGCCGAACGCGGCCTGGAGCTGGTCATCGGCGCGGCGCCCGATGTGCCATGCAATCTGCTGGGCGATCCGCTGCGGCTGGGACAGATCCTGGTAAACCTGGTCGGTAACGCACTCAAATTCACCGCACGCGGACATATCGAACTGCGGGTCGAGGTCGAACCCGGCAGCCTGCCAGTAACGCCCGGCGGGCCGCTGGTGTTGCGCTTTATCGTCGAAGACACGGGACTTGGCATTAGCGAAGAACAGCAGGCGCGCCTGTTCCAGGCCTTTGCGCAAGCCGACGCCAGCACCACCCGGCTGTATGGCGGCACCGGCCTTGGGCTGGCGATTTCGCAGCAGCTGGTGCGCAAGATGGGCGGCGAATTCCGGGTCGACAGCGAACCTGGGGTCGGCAGCAGTTTCAGTTTCACGGTGCAGCTGCAGGCAGCAGCCGACCAGACTGCGCGCGTGCAGCCGGTGCCGCCGGCCGCGCAGGACAAGCGCGTGCTGGTGGTGGACGACAGCGAAGCCACGCGCTATATGCTGAAAGCCCAGCTCAGCATGCTGGGACTAAAAACGCGCGCCGTCCCCTCCGGCACTGCGGCGGTGGCGGCGATGCAGCTCGATCCCTACGATGTGCTGCTGATCGACGCCGACATGCCGGACCTGGACGGCATCGACACGCTGCATCGTATCGCCACCGATCCCGAACTGGCTGCCGTACCGGCGGTACTGATGGTGACCGCGTATGCGCGCGAGCATGACAAGGAAGTCATCGAACAGACCCGCGTGACGCCCTTCCTTGACAAGCCGGCCAATCCGCAGCAGCTGCGCAGTGCCGTGCTGTCGGCGCTGGGACTGGAGACGCTGCAGCCGGCAATTCCCATGCATGCGCCACCCTCGGTGGCGACCCAGCGCATCCGTGGCGCGCATGTGCTGGTGGTGGACGACAACTCGATCAACCAGCAAGTCGCCAGCGAGATACTGCAACGCGCCGGCGTGCGCTCGGACCTGGCCAGCAGCGGCGAGGAAGGCGCGCGCATGGTTGATGCAGGCAGCTACGACGCAGTGCTGATGGATATCCAGATGCCGGACATGGACGGCTACCAGGCAACAGCGCTGATACGCAAGAACGAGCGCCACGCCACACTGCCGATCATTGCCATGACCGCGCACGCGGTCGCTGGCTATCGCGAACGCTGCCTGGAACGGGATATGAACGACTACGTGACCAAGCCGATCGACCCGGACACGCTGTACGCCGTGCTGGCCACCTGGGTGCAACCGGACCTGAGCCGTTCGGCCACCGCCGATGCAATCGAAGCCGACGCCGCAGCCGCGCGCGCCGCCTCGGCCACCATGGCGCCAGTGGCCGGCATCGATCTCCAGGCGGCGATGGAAAGGCTGGGCGGCCACAGCGCCTTGCTGTCGCAACTACTCAGCCTGTTCGCCAATGACTTCAACGCATCCTTGCAGCAGATACGCGCCGCCGTCGATGCAGGCGACCTGGCGCAAGCGGCTGAGCTGGTGCACAAGATACGCGGCGCGGCCGGCAATCTGTCGGCCAATGAGCTGTTCCGCGCCGCCAGCACGCTGGAAGACCGGCTCAGAGCCGAGCCGCCATCGATGCCCCAACTGCTACAGAGCTTTGTTCAGGAGTTCGACGTGGTGATGGACAGCGCCCGCAAGAAACACTGATCGCGCGCTCAGAAACGCCAGCGGGCAAGGACGTTGTAAGGCCGCGCCTGGCCGATGTGGCTATGCAGTAGCAGCAGCTCGCGCACCGGCCATTCAACCGGCTCGACGCCCTCCGGCGCGGCAGTCACATCGTCATACAGCAGCGTGAGGTGCGGCGTGTAGCTCGCAGGATTGCCGCTGATGCCAGCCTTGAGCAGGCCGCCCGCAAGGTTGCGGTATAGCGCAGTCACACCAGTCACGCCATCACCGCCGGTCAGCACGAATGGGCGGTTGCGGGCGCGATTGATAAAGGTCTGCGCGGTATCGAAGCTGACGCTGAAAGCGTGCGTGGAAGCCGCCACCAGCGCAGCAGCCTGCGTGGCGCGCGCCAGCAAGGCGTCCGGCATGCCGGTGAAATCGCCCAGGTTGCACAGGGTGCAGTGCAGCTTGGCGTCGGCAATGGCGCGTCCCTGCATGCCGTGCCGCGCTTTCAGCTGGGCGGTCAGCGCGCCAATCTGCGCAATCGCCTGGGCATCCGGCGCGATGGCGAAGAAAATCCGCTCGGTCAGCTTGGGCGGCGGTTCAAAGTCGAATAACGATCCCTGGCTCATTTGACACGCTGCTTTTCCAGCTTGCGCGCCAGCGTGCGGCGGTGCATGCCC
The DNA here is from genome assembly GCF_019219065.1 of Duganella sp. sic0402. Classification (GTDB taxonomy): domain Bacteria; phylum Pseudomonadota; class Gammaproteobacteria; order Burkholderiales; family Burkholderiaceae_D; genus Rugamonas. The sequence continues at coordinate 847,279 of NZ_JAHUWK010000001.1, forward strand.
AGGCGGCGCGCGGCCTCGGAGATATTGAAGTCGGTTTCGGCCAGCACCGCGTGGATGTGCTCCCACTCCAGCGTCTTCACCGAGGTCGCGCGCGAGGTCAGTTCCAGCTCGGACGCGCCGGCGACGTGTTCGAAGGCCGCCTCGATATCGTCGGTATTCGACGGCTTGGCCAGGTACTGGCAGGCGCCCAGCTTGATCGCCTCCACCGCCGTGTTGATGCTGGCGAAGCCGGTCAGCACCACGATCAGCATCTCGCTGTCATGCTCATGCAGCATCTGCACGCAGGCCAGGCCGGACGAGTTGCCTTTCAATTTCAGGTCGACCACCGCGTAGCCGGGCGAGTTATCGACCAGCAGCGCGCTGGCCTCATCGACATTCTCCGCCAGCAGCACCCGGTAGCCGCGACGCTCAAAAGAACGCCCCAAAGTCCGGGCAAAGGCCGCATCATCTTCCACCAGCAGCAGTACTCGCTCGTCTGTAGTCATCGTTTATTGTTGTTCCGGTTTGATCTCGATGGCGGACAAGGGCAGCGTCAATCGCACCATCGCCCCGCCCTTTTCCATATTGGTCGCCGTGACTTCGCCGCCGAGCGTGCGTGCCACGTTCACCACCAGGAACAAACCCAGCCCGCCGCCCGCGCGGCCTTTGCTGGAATTATAGGGCTTGCCAAATTCCGACAGTATACCGGGCGCAAAGCCCGCACCGTTGTCGGTGACCTGCAATACCAAGGTGCCGCCTTCTATGCTGGCTTCCATGCGCAGCCACTGCGGCGACGCTTCCAGCGCATTATCCAGCACATTGCAGATCATTTGCTTGAGCGTGGAATCGGACACCACCGGCAGGTCCAGCGAAATGCGGTTGTCAAACTCGAACATCACCACCGGGCGGCCGACGCGCCATTCCGCCACCACCTCATCGAGGAAGGTGTTGATGGTGGTGGCGGCAGACGATTCGCCGCGCGCCTCGCCGGCCGACATCAGGATGCCGCTCACAATGGATTTGCAGCGCTTCAGCTGCGTCTGCATTTCACCGATTTCCTCCAGCAGCACCGGATTGCCCTTGAATTCGGGCATGCGCTTCCAGTCGCCCAGGATCACCGCCAGCGTGGCCAGCGGCGTGCCCAGTTCATGCGCCGCGCCGGAAGCCAGCAATCCCATGCGGACGATGTGCTCCTCCTCGGCCGCGCGCTGGCGCAGGTCCGACAGCGTGGCCGCGCTGCTGCGCATATTTTGCATGATGCGGGTGATGAAGATGACCAGCAGCGCCGCATCGAGGATGAAGCAGATCAGCATCCCCTGCACATACAGGCTGAAGATGCCCAGCGCGTGATCCTGCGGCAGCGGCAGCGGCTCAGAGAACAGCGCCAGCCCGGCAATACACGCGCCGGTAACGATCACAATGGTCCAGGTGGACCAGGTTTCCAGCAGCACCGCACCCAGGATCACATGCAGCAGGTACAGGAACACAAAGGGATTGGTGGCGCCGCCGCTCAGATACAGCTGCGCCGTCAGGCTGGCCACGTCCACCGTCAGCGCCAGCAGCAGTTCGCTATTGGACACCACCTGGTTTTCCTGCCAGCGCAGGATGCTGGCGACGTTGAAGGCGATCAGGCAGGCCAGCACATTCAGCATGGCCGGCATCGGCAGACGTACGCCGAGCAGGATAGACGCGGTGGCGATGGTGGTGATCTGGCCGATCACGGCGATCCAGCGCAGCTGGATCAGCTGCTGCATGTTTTTATGACCGGCCGCGTGGCTGATATTGCTGGCGGAGGCGTTGGCCGACGCCAGCGGTTCGACTACCGGCAGCCGCATGCGGCCGCCGTCGTAAGGATTATGATTTTTGTTTGCGCGCATCTCGGATGACCCATACCGTCGCAGCCGCCACCATCAGGGCCAGTGCGTACCAGGTGATAGCATAAACCAAATGGTTGTTGACGAAGGAAATAACCGTCAAACCGCCCTTCGGCTGTTCACCTTCCACCGGTCCCGCCGCCAGCGCGCTGGGCGCGTCGGCATCGATAAAGTATGGTGCGACCGCCGGCAAACCGCGCGCCTGCGCCAGCGCCTGCACGTCGCGGGTGTACCAGTAATTCCGGCCCGGTTCGTTCTTGCGCAGCCGGCCCGGAATCTCGCTCATGCGCAGCAAGCCGGTCACCGAAACTGCCGGACCTTGCGCGCTGCGGCACGCGTCGGCCGCAGCCGCCGGTGGCGCCGGCTGCGGTTTCCAGCCGCTGACGCCAGCCGGAATGAAGCCACGGTTGATCATCACGATGCCGCCGTCCGGCGTGCACAGCGGGGTCACCGCCCAGTAGCCGATACCGCGTTCCAGCGACGCCAGCACCTGTGTGGTCGCGCCTTCCAGCAGCACGCCGCTCAGCTGCACCGGACGGTAGTCGTCCGCTTCAGCGTTGAGCTGCGGCCATTGGCCGATCGACGGCGCCGCTGCGGGTGCGCCATGCACGCGCTGGTCAACCCGTTCGATCAGCGCCAGTTTCCATTGCAGCCTGAATACCTGCCACGTCCCTAAAGCAAAAAACCCTGCAAACATCACCCCGGCCACGAGGGCCAGGATGACGCGCAGGGCGCGGGAACGTTGGCGCTTAGTTGCGCCGTCCGTCATTGCATGTCTTGCATGTTATGAACATCGTTGCCCATCGAAGGCATCATGTTCTTGTTCATGTGGTACATGACCCAGATCGAACCAGCCAGCACGATCACCAGCAGCACCACGGTGAACAGCGTCGACAGCATCGACCAGCCGCCTTCCGCCTTGTTGTTCATGTGCAGGAAGTACTTCATGTGGACCAGTACCTGCACTGCCGCGAAGGCCAGGATGACGATGGCGGTGGTGCTCGATTTGTCGATCACTTTGCCCATCACCAGCCAGAACGGAATCGCGGTCAGGATCACCGACAGGATGAAGCCGATGGCGTAGTCCTTCAGGCTGCCGTGGTTGCCATCATCGTGTTCGCCGTGATGGTCGTGGTGATCATGCTCAGAGTGGTTATGTGGTGCGCTCATGGCAGAACTCCCATCAGGTAGACAAAGGTAAATACACCGATCCAGATCACGTCCAGGAAGTGCCAGAACATCGACAGGCACATCATGCGGCGGCGGTTCTCAACGGTCAGGCCGTGCTTTTTCAGCTGGAATACCAGCGTGATCAGCCAGATGGTGCCGAAGGTCACGTGCAGGCCGTGGGTGCCGACCAGCGCGAAGAACGAGCTGAGGAACGCGCTGCGCTGCGGACCGGCGCCTTCGTGGATCAGGTGCAGGAACTCATACATCTCCAGATACAGGAAGGCCAGGCCGAACACGCCGGTGACCAGCAGCCAGCCGATGGTCGCCTTCAGGTTCTTGCGCTGGGTGGCGATCATGGCGAAGCCATAGGTGATCGACGACAGCAGCAGGAAGCCGGTATTGATAGCCACCAGCGACAGATCGAACAGTTCCGCGCCCGACGGGCCGCCCGCATAGCTGCGGCCCAGGACTGCGTAAGCAGCGAACAGGCCCGAGAAAAGCAGGCAGTCGCTCATCAGGTAAATCCAGAAGCCCAGCAGGGTGCCGTTTTCCGGATGGTGGTCACGCACGTAGTAACGCGCGCTTGGGTCTGCGCTCAGGGCGCCGTTTGCGTTAATTTCAGACATGGCTTTCCAGGAAACGAGTATGCGCGTCTTCGGTACGAGTGACTTCATCAGCTTTGATGTAGAAATCGCGCTTGTAGTTAAAGGTGTGAACGATGATCGCGCCGATCATGACCGCGAACGACACGGCTGCCGGAATCCACATCTGCCATACCATGGCGAAGCCGAACACGAACGACAGCGCCGAGATGATAAAGCCAGCGCCGGTGTTTTTCGGCATATGGATATCGACGAAGCCTTTCAGCGGACGCTGATAGTGGTTGGCTTTCATGTCTGCCCAGCTGTCGCTGTCGTGCACCACCGGGGTGAACGCGAAGTTGTAGTCTGGCGGTGGCGACGAGGTAGCCCACTCCAGCGTACGGCCGCCCCAAGGGTCGCCGGTAACGTCGCGCAGTTTCTCGCGGTCTTTCCAGCTCAGGAAGATCTGCAGGATGAAGGCACCGATACCACCAGCGATAATCACAGCACCAATTGCAGCGATGACGAAGTAGATCTGCAGCGATGGGTCATCGAAGTGGTTCATACGACGGGTTACGCCCATGAAGCCCATGATGTACAGCGGGGTGAACGCAACCCAGAAGCCCACCAGCCAGCACCAGAACGATACCTTGCCCCAGAACTCGTTCAGCTTGAAGCCGAAGGCTTTCGGGAACCAGTAGTTGATACCGGCGAACAGACCGAACACCACGCCACCGATAATCACGTTGTGGAAGTGAGCGATCAGGAACAGCGAGTTGTGCAGCACGAAGTCGGCTGGAGGAACGGCCAGCATCACGCCGGTCATACCGCCGATGACGAAGGTCAGCATGAAGCCCACGGTCCACATCATCGGCACGGTGAAGCGAATGCGGCCTTTGTACATGGTGAACAGCCAGTTGAAGATCTTGGCGCCGGTCGGGATCGAGATGATCATCGTGGTGATGCCGAAGAACGAGTTCACACTTGCGCCGGAGCCCATGGTGAAGAAGTGGTGCAGCCATACCAGGTAGGACAGCACGGTAATCACGACGGTTGCATACACCATCGAGGTGTAGCCGAACAGGCGCTTCGACGAGAAGGTCGATACGACTTCAGAGAAGATACCGAATACTGGCAGTACCAGGATGTAGACCTCAGGGTGGCCCCAGATCCAGATCAGGTTGACGTACAGCATAGGGTTACCACCGAGTTCGGTGGTGAAGAAATTGAAGCCGGCGATACGGTCCAGCGACAGCAGTGCCAGGGTGATGGTCAGGATCGGGAAGGTCGCGACGATCAGCGCATTGGTGCACAGGGCGGTCCAGGTGAATACTGGCATTTTCATCATCGACATGCCAGGCGCGCGCATCTTGACGATGGTGGCGATCAGGTTGACGCCGGATAGTGTTGTACCGACACCGGCGACCTGCAAGGACCAGATGTAGTAATCGACCCCGACATCAGGCGACGCCTCGATACCCGACAGTGGCGGGAAGGCCAGCCAGCCGGTCTTGCCGAATTCGCCGACGAACAGCGACACCATGGTCAGCATCGCGCCGAAGGTGGTCATCCAGAACGAGAAGTTGTTCAGGAACGGGAACGACACGTCGCGCGCGCCGATTTGCAGCGGCACCACGTAGTTCATCAGGCCGGTGACCAGCGGCATGGCGACGAAGAAAATCATGATCGTGCCGTGGGCGGTGAACACCTGGTCATAGTGGTGCGGCGGCAGGAAGCCGGCATTGTCGCCAAAGGCGATCGCCTGCTGTGCGCGCATCATCAGTGCGTCGGCAAAGCCGCGCAGCAGCATGATGATGCCCAGTATCATGTACATGATACCGATTTTCTTGTGGTCGATCGAGGTGATCCAGTCGCGCCACAGCGGACCCCACAGGCGGAATTTAAACATGACGGCCAGCAGCGCGAGGCCGCCGATTGCCACCATGGCGAAAGTGCCGATCAGGATAGGCTCGTGGTATGGAATTGCTTCCAGCGACAGCCGTCCGAAGATCAGATTGGTCAGGTTCAGATCAGACATGGTCATTCTTTACGGGTAGGTTGAGCAGTTGCGGCGACTTCGGTCGGCTCGCACACCTCGTCTTTAGGCAGCTTCTGCGTGGCCACGGCAGCCTTGATGCGGGTAGCATCCTGGTGCATCTGGACATTCATGCAAACTTTGCCGTCAGCGACGCAACGGTTCACGACACGGCTGAACAGGTCAGCATCGACGCTACCGAAATGCATGATCGGATGCTTGATGGTCGGTTTGTCCAGCGCCATGAATTCAGCACGGTCCAGCTTGGCGGTCGAAGCCTTGGTCTTGGCAACCCAGGCGTCAAAATCGCCCTGCGACACGCCGTGGTACTTGAAGCGCATCTGCGAGAAGCCGGCGCCGCTGTAGTTGGCCGAGAAGCCGTCATACACGCCTACCTTGTTCATTACCGCATTCAGCTGCGTTTCCATGCTAGGCATGGTGTAGACCATGCCGGCCAGCGCAGGAATGTAGAACGCATTCATCACCGTGGTCGAGGTCATGTGGAAGCGCACCGGCACGTCGATAGGCGTCACCAGTTCATTCACGGTAGCGACACCCTGCTCCGGATAAATGAACATCCATTTCCAGTCCATCGCCACCACTTGCACTTCCAGCGGCTTGACATGCGGCGCCAGCGGACGATTTTCATCGATGCGGCTCAGCGGACGGTAAGGATCGAGCAAGTGGGTATAAATCCACGTGATCAGGCCCAGCACGATGATGATCAGCAGCGGCGCGCCCCAGATCAGCAATTCGAGCTTGGTCGAGTGGTCCCAGTCTGGCTTGTATTCAGCGGCGGTATTTGACTTTCTATAGCGCCAAGCGAACAGACAGATCAAGAACATGACAGGTACGATGATCAACAGCATCAGCAAAGTTGACACAACAACAAGGTGTGCCTGCTGCGCTGCGATATCCCCGGACGGATTCAGCACGACCATATCGCAGCCAGCAAGCCACAATAACGGTGCGAGGAGCAATCCACGACGAACGATAGGAGGAATCATGCGGTAATTTAGATTACAGATTGTTGGGATCATGCTACTGTACTCACGACGGACTGTTCTTGCCATTGGACACTTTGTCCTACCCGCCTGGACATCGCCGTGATAACAATTACTTAACACGAGACAAGAGACTATGGCTAACACGACTTCTATCAGTGACGTCCAAGCTGGCGTCCACGAACATCATCAAACGAGCCCAGGCGCACGCAGCATCAACGCCAGGGATGGGCATATCTCTCCCGGAGAAATTGCAATTGGCGTGGTCATCGGGCGCGCCTCCGAGTATTTCGACTTCTTTGTCTACGCAATCGCCTCGGCCCTGGTCTTCCCGTCGGTATTCTTTCCATACGACAGTAGGCTTGACGGCACACTATACGCCTTTGCGATTTTTGCGCTTGCGTTTATTGCTCGGCCGATAGGAACTGTCGCATTTATGGCAGTTCAACATCACTTCACCCGTGAAACCAAGCTCACGCTGGCCTTGTTGCTGATGGGCGTCTCCACCGCCGGCATCGCCTTCCTTCCGGACTACGCCAGTTTGGGTACGGCCTCGATTGTCATTCTGGCGCTATTGCGGATTGGTCAAGGCATCGCCCAAGGCGGTTCCTGGGACGGCCTGCCGTCGCTGCTGGCGCTGAACGCGCCCGAGCACAAACGCGGCTGGTACGCGATGCTGGGCCAGCTGGGTGCGCCGATCGGCTTCGTGATTGCCGCCGGCCTGTTCTCTTACATGCTGGCCAATCTCAGCTCGCTGGACTTCCTGGAATGGGGCTGGCGCTTCCCCTTCTATGTGGCCTTTGCCATCAACGTGGTGGCGCTGTTTGCCCGGCTGCGCCTGGTGACCACGCACGAGTACTCGCACCTGCTGGACGAACACCAGCTCGATCCGGTGCCGGTCGGCGAACTGATGAGCTCGCAAACCCGCAACGTCATCATCGGCGCGCTGGCTGCGCTGGCCAGCTATGCGCTGTTCCACCTGGTGACGGTGTTCCCGCTGTCGTGGATTACCTTGACCTCGCAGCGCTCACTTGCCGGCTTCCTGCAAGTGCAGATGGTGGGCGTGACGCTGATGGCGATTGGGATTGTCATTTCCGGCTACGTGGCTGACCGTGTCGGCCGCCGCCGCACGCTGGGCACGCTGGCCACGATGATCGGCATCTTCAGCCTGGCCGTGCCATTCCTGATCGGCAGCGGTGAAACCGGCCAGGACGCATTCATCCTGATCGGCTTCTCGCTGCTGGGCCTGTCTTACGGCCAGGCCGCTGGCGCGGTGACGGCGCAGTTCCCGCAACGCTTCCGCTACACCGGCGCGGCCCTGACCAGCGATGTCGCATGGCTGGTCGGCGCAGGCTTCGCACCGCTGGTGGCGCTGGGCCTGTCGTCGCACTTCGGCCTGGCCTACGCCGGCGTCTACCTGTTCTCCGGCGCTGCCGCCTCGCTGGCTGCCCTGAGCATTAACCGCGCCTGGAATATCCGCGACAATTAAACCCTGCAGCACACCCGGCCGCCCCACGCGGCCGGGCCTCTCCCAGCGCACGTTATCGCTGCGCAATAGTCGCCCCCACCGATAGAATCAAGCCACATTCTTCCATTTTTAGTGAGGTGTGGCATGGCGACAACAGTGGGCGACTTCATCTTAAAAAGACTATCAGCATGGGGTGTGACCCGTGTTTACGGCTATCCCGGTGATGGTATTAATGGTGTAGTTGGAGCCTTCGGACACAGCGATACAGGCATCGAATTTGTGCAGGTGCGTCATGAAGAATTGGCCGCTTTCATGGCCTGCGCCCACGCCAAGTTCAGCGGCCAACCGGGCGTCTGCCTTGCCACTTCCGGTCCTGGCGCCATCCACCTGCTCAACGGCCTGTATGACGCCAAGATGGATCACCAGCCGGTGGTGGCCATCGTCGGCCAGCAAAGCCGCATGGCGCTTGGCGGCGACTACCAGCAGGAAGTCGACCTGCTCACCCTGTTCAAAGACGTCGCCCACGATTTTGTGCAGATGGCCACCACGCCGGAGCAAGTGCGCCACCTGATCGACCGCGCCATGCGCATCGCCATCGAGCGCCGCACGGTCACCTGCGTGATACTGCCCAACGACGTGCAGGAACTGAAGGCAGTGGAAACCCCGCCGCGCGAACACGGCACAGTCCACAGCGGCATCGGCTACACTGGCCACGCGGTCGCGCCACGCCACGAAGACCTGCAACGCGCAGCGGCAGTGCTCAACGCCGGCAAGAAGGTCGCCATCCTGGCCGGCGCCGGCGCGCTGCACGCCACCGACGCGCTGATCGCCGTGGCGGACCGGCTGGGCGCCGGCATCGCCAAGGCGTTGCTGGGCAAGGCCGCCGTGCCGGACGACCTGCCCTACGTCACCGGCTCCATCGGCCTGCTTGGCACCAAGCCCAGCTGGGACCTGATGAACGAATGCGACACCCTGCTGATGGTTGGGTCGGCCTTCCCTTATTCCGAATTCCTGCCCAAGGAAGGCAAGGCGCGCGGCGTGCAGATCGATATCGACGCGCGCATGCTGAATATCCGCTACCCGATGGAAGTGTGCCTGACCGGCGACAGCGCGGCCACGCTGGAAGCGCTGCTGCCGCTGCTGGAGCAGCAGACTGACCACCACTGGCGCCGCCGCATAGAAAACAATGTCGCCGACTGGTGGCAGGTGCTGGCGGCGCGCGCGATGAACGAGGCCAGGCCGATCAATCCGCAGCGGGTGTTCTGGGAACTGTCGCCGCGCCTGCCGGACAATGTGATACTGACTTGCGACTCCGGCTCCTGCGCCGGCTGGTACGCGCGCGACCTGAAAATCCGGCGCGGCATGGATGCCTCATTGTCGGGCGGGCTGGCATCGATGGGTTCGGCCCTGCCGTACGCGCTGGCGGCAAAATGCGTGCATCCGGAGCGTCCGGTGGTGGCGCTGCTGGGAGATGGCGCGATGCAGATGATCGGCATTAACTCGCTGATCACCATCGCCGCGCGCTGGCGCGCGTGGAGCAATCCGCAGATGGTCATCATGGTGCTCAACAATGGCGACCTGAACATGGTCACCTGGGAACAGCGCATCACCGAAGGCGATGCAAGATTACCGGCATCGCAAGATCTGCCCAACTTCCCCTATGCCGCCTATGCCGAGCTACTGGGGCTGCGCGGCATCCGCGTGGAAGATCCGGAGCAGATTGCCGCCGCATGGGAACAGGCACTGTCCTCGCCGGTGCCGACGCTGCTGGAAATGGTCACCGATCCCGACGTGCCGCCGTTGCCGCCGCATGTGTCAGCCAAACAGGCGGCCAATTACGTCCGCGCCATGCTGCGCGGCGACCGCGAGGCCGCCGGCATCATCACCGCCACCATCAAGGAAGTGTGGGACGGCTTGTTCCCCGGCCGTCCCAACAATGAGAACTAGAACTGCTCCCAGTCGCCACCGCCGGCGGCCACGTTGCGAGCGGCCGCGCGTGGCGCTGCCAGCTGGCTGACGCGCGCCGTGGACGCAACCGTCTTCAGGCGTGCGCCGTGTGGTGCGACAGCCTGACTCGCATCAAGCTTGAACGCATCGACCACCTGCGCCAGGCTGACAGCCTGTTCCTGCATGGATTCGGCGGCAGCGGCAGCCTCTTCCACCAGCGCCGCATTCTGCTGCGTCACCTGGTCCATTTGCGAGATGGCCTGATTGATCTGCTCGATGCCGGCATTCTGTTCCTGGCTGGCCAGCGAGATATCGGCCATGATGTCGGTCACGCGCTTCACACTGTCGACGATCGCGACCATCGTCTCACCGGCCTGGTCGACCAGTCTGGCACCGGCATCAACCTTGCTCACCGAGTCGTCGATCAGCTCTTTGATTTCCTTGGCGGCCGAGGCTGAGCGCTGCGCCAGCGTGCGCACTTCCGACGCTACCACAGCAAAGCCACGCCCCTGCTCGCCCGCCCTCGCCGCTTCCACCGCCGCGTTCAGTGCCAGAATATTGGTCTGAAAAGCGATACCGTCAATCACGCCGATGATATCGACAATCTTCTTCGACGATTCATTAATCGCCCCCATGGTCTGCACCACTTGCGACACCACCGCACCGCCGCGCACCGCCACCTCGGACGCCGAATTGGCCAGCGCGTTCGCCTGCTGGGCATTGTCCGCGCTCTGCTTGACGGTCGAAGTCAGCTCTTCCATCGACGAAGCAGTTTCCTCCAGTGAGCTGGCCTGTTCTTCGGTACGCGATGACAGGTCCTGATTGCCAGTGGCGATCTGGCGCGACGCGGTGCTGATCGTTTCAGTGCCGGCGCGCACTTGGCCGACGATACTGGCCAGGCTGCCGTTCATCGCCTTCAGCGCAGTCAGCAGCTGGCTGACTTCGTCGCGGCCGGTCACAGCGATGTCGTGGGTCAGGTCGCCAGCAGCCACGGTCTGCGCCAGCACTACCGCCTCGTTCACCGGACGGGTGATGGACCGGGTGATCGCCACCGCCATGACCACCGCCGCCACCACCGCCAGCAGCGCCGTGCCGAGCAGCACGCGCACAGCAAACTGGTAGTCGCGGTCGATCTGCTCGATCTGATTGTGGTTTTGCAGTTCCTGCAACTCCACCATGGAGGTGATCAGCGCAAGCGTGCCGTCCTGCTGCTTCTGCACCGAATTCAACAGGAAGGCAGGGGCCTCGGCGGCCTTGCCTTCGTTGACGATCTGCATCACCTGACTCAGCAGGCGCAGCGTTTCCGGCGACTGCGTTTTGATGTCTGCATACAGCTGCCTGGCTTTTTCAGTGCGCACCAGCGTCCCCAGTTTCTCGGAGCTGGCCAGGAAGTTTTTTTGCGCGCCTTCGATGCGGCCTTGCATTTTGGCCTGCATATCCTTGTCGGCGTACAGTATGTAGTTGCGGGCCGAGCGCGCGATCAGGTTCAGCTCCAGCAGCATGGTGTTGGACAGCGCGATCTTGGTGTTGTTCTCATTGACCACCACGTCCATGCGCGCCTTGTTGCTGGACAGCGAAGACCAGCCTATGCCCGCGATAACGATCAGCAATACCAGCACCGCGCCAAAAGCCAGGTTCAGGCGCGTGCCTATCTTGAAATTGTTCATTGAATTCTCTAGTGCTTAATTGGGAGGAAGATTTCGGCGGGGTAGAGGCCGAAGACGCGATCTGGCGACCGGTAACGCAACGCGGCGGGGTAATATCAGGCGCGCGTGACAGTGTAAATTGATTATTACCATATAGCAAGTATTTTGACGATTGCGCAAACATTTGCGTCATCGGCCTGTCATATTTGTTGCGTAATCTGCCCCTCAACTGAAAATGAGGAGTATTGCGTGAACCTGAACGAGCACGAATTGCTGGACCGCGTCAGCCGCGAACTGACTGACAGCTACGACGAAGAACTGGAAATGGAGCTGGAAGACCGCGAAATCGATCCGCTGACCAAGCAGGTGGTCGAGCGCGAGCGCGGCGAACAGGCCAAGGAAGAGCGCCGCCTCTACTTCCGCGAGCTGTTCCGCCTGCAAGCCGAGCTGGTCAAGCTGCAGGACTGGGTGGTCCATACCGGCCACAAAGTCGTGATTCTGTTCGAGGGCCGCGACGCCGCCGGCAAAGGCGGCGTCATCAAGCGCATCGTGCAGCGTTTGAATCCGCGCGTCTGCCGCGTGGCCGCACTGCCAGCACCGAACAACCGCGAGCGCACGCAGTGGTACTTCCAGCGCTACGTCTCGCACCTGCCGGCCGCCGGCGAAATCGTGTTGTTCGACCGCAGCTGGTACAACCGCGCCGGCGTCGAGCGTGTGATGGGTTTCTGCACCGACGAGCAATACGAGGAATTCTTCCAGACCGTACCGGAATTCGAGCGCATGCTGGCCCGCTCCGGCATCCAGGTCATCAAATACTGGTTCTCCATCTCCGACGAAGAACAGAACGCCCGCTTCCTGGGCCGCATCCACGATCCGCTGAAACAGTGGAAACTCAGTCCGATGGACCTGGAGTCGCGCCGCCGCTGGGAGGAGTACACCCGCGCCAAGGAAGTGATGCTGGAGCGTACCCATATTCCGGAAGCACCGTGGTGGGTGGTACAAGGCGTGGACAAGAAAAAGGCGCGCCTGAACTGCATCCACCACCTGCTGTCGCAGATGCCGTACGAAGAAGTCAGCCATCCGGAAATCCATCTGCCGGAACGCGAGTACCACGACGACTACGTGCGCCGCCCGGTGCCGCAGGAAATCATCGTCCCCGAGGTGTATTAATCGCCAAGCAGTACAAGCACGCCCGCCCCGGCGTCGAGGAAGTGCCGTGGGGCGGCCGTGCAATGACGATCAAGGATACGGCAGGCAACCATTTGGTGTTCTATCAGGCTTCCCAGAATCCCCGCTTGAGCGCGATGGTGACCGCGTGGGTGCGGTCGCGCGCGCGTAGCTTGGCCAGAATGCTTTTCATATAGGCCTTGATCGTGTCTTCCTTCAGGCCCAGCTGGCTGGCGGCACGCTGGTTGGAGTGGCCTGTTGCAACCAGCTTGAGCACATCGGTTTCGCGTGGCGTCAATGGTTCCATCGTCAGCACATTCGGCAGGCTGCGCGTGACTTCCAGCGGCAGCCGGCTATCGCCCTCATGCACGCTGACCAGGTAATCCAGCAATTCCGCACGCGCCATGTTTTTTAGCAGGTAGCCGCTGGCGCCGGCCTTCAGGCCACGGTAAATCTGCGCGTCGCCGCTGAAGGTGGTCAGGATGATGATGCGCGCCTGCGGATCGATGGCGCGGATGGCGGCAATTGCCTCGATACCGCCCAGGCCCGGCATCTGCAAATCCATCAATGTGATGTCGGGGCGATGCTGCTGAAACAGCGCAACCGCCGCGTCGCCATCTTCCGCTTCCGCCACTACCGTTACTTGCGGACTACGCGCCAGCACCGCCGCAATGCCACTGCGCAGCAACGGATGATCGTCAGCGATCATCACCCTGATCTCCCCTGCACTTCTGTCGGACATGGTCCTGCTCCTTAAGCCATATAAACAGTGTAGCACCCTCTCCACGCGGCGCTGCTACCCGATCGGGTGTAGTGAGTAATTCGCTGGTCGCCTACGATGGCTGGTCTTATCACCAAGGAGCATGCTATGAACATCCCATCCGCCAAGTCGCTGTACAGCGGCTTCCTGTTGCTGCTGGCCGCGCTGACGCTGGCGCCAGCCCAGGCCCAGGCGCCGAAAAGCAATTTCGCCGAAGTCAACGGCGTCCGCCTCCACTACCTGTCCGCCGGCAAGGGCGATCCGGTCATCCTGCTGCACGGCTATACCCAGTCCAGCCACATGTGGCTGCCGCTGATTGCCGAGCTGGCCAAGGATCACCTGGTAATCGCGCCTGACCTGCGCGGCTTCGGCCAATCGGCCACGCCGGCCGGCCCGTACACCAAGTCGGTGATGGCGCAAGACGTGCACGCGCTTGCCACCAGCCTGGGCATCAAATCGGCCAAGGTAGTCGGCCACGACATCGGCCTGATGGTGGCCTACGCCTACGCCGCCCAGTATCCGAAGGAAGTCAACAAGATCGCACTGATGGACGCCTTCCTGCCCGGCGTCGGCAACTGGAAGGATGTGTGGCTGCTGCGCGACCTGTGGCACTTCCACTTCTATGGCGAAACGCCGCTGGCGCTGGTGGCGGGCCGCGAACGCACCTACTTCGAACACTTCTGGAACGACTTCGCGGCCGACAAAACCAGGTCGCTGAGCGAAGCCGACCGCAAGTTCTACACGGCGGAATACGCCAAGCCCGACCACATGCGCGCCGGCTTTGAGGTGTTCCGCGCGTTTGAGAAGGACGCCGCCGAATTCGCCGCCTACGCCAAAAAGCCGCTGGATATCCCGATGCTGGTGCTGACTGGTGAAAAAGCCTCCGGCACCGTGCTGATCGACCAGGCGCGCCTGGTCGACAGCAAGGTCGAAGGCGTGATCATCAAAGGCAAAGGCCACTGGCTCATGGAAGAAGCCACCAGCGAAGTAGTGCCCAAGCTGGTGCAATTCCTGAAGTAACAAGCTAGTTGCTGATATAGAATGTGTCGATCCCCTCGACACATTCCAGATGATGGTGCTACGCCGGCTTTTCCCTTTGCTGTTGCTGCTGTTGCTGCTGTTGCTGCTGTTGCTGCTGATCCGCATGCCGTCCGCCCTGGCCACGCCGGCGCAGATCGATATGCATCACATGAGCTGGGCCGCGCGCGACGGTGCACCGCAGATGGTGCTGACCATGGCGCAGACGCGTGACGGCTGGCTGTGGCTGGGCAACAACAACGGCCTGTTCCGCTTCGACGGCGTACGTTTCGAACGCTACGCCGAACCTGGCCACAAGCTGCCGGGCAGCGCAGTCGCCACGCTCACCAGTTTTGACGACGGCGCCCTGTGGATAGGCTACCGCTATGGCGGCGTCAGCGTACTGGAGCGCGGCGTGCTGCGCCACTACAACGAACGTGACGGCCTGCCGGCGAGCGGCGGCGTCTGGGGCCTGGAACGGGATGGGACCGGCCGTACGTGGGCAGCCACGGCCCAAGGCATGTTCTATCTTGACCACGCGCGCTGGCACGCCGCCAGCGATACATTTGCGCTTCCCGTGACCGTCTACAAAACCCTGCTGCGCGACCGCCACGGCGATCTGTGGACGCAGGGAAACGAAGGCGTATACCGGCTGACAGCAGGCGCACGCCAGTTCGTCAAGGCAACGCCGGAGGCCGGTATCGGCGTGGTGCTTGAGGCGCCGGACGCCAGCGTGTGGAGCTGGAACGCGCCAGGCGCCAAGCTGCGCCAGCTCGCCGCGCCGGCAGCCGGCGCAGTGTCGCGCCGCTGGGCCATCGACGGCAATGTGACCAGCATTATGTTCGACAGCCATGGCGACGCCTGGGTCGGACGCACGGACGGCGTGGAATATCACACGCAGCACGGCTTGCAGCGAAACGGCTACCAGCAGGGACTCAGCGGCCCCTGGGTAACCGCCATGTTTGAAGACCATGAGGGCAATATCTGGATCGCGACCTCCACCGGCATCGACCGCTTCCGCCACAAGCGCATCGCCACGGTTCCAACGCCGGTGCAATTCAATATCCGGCCGCTGATGGCTGACAGCGACAACAGCGTGTGGATCGGCCGCCTCAACTACACCCCGAAGCCGGACGGCACATTCAGTATGGCGCCGGTGTGGCGGGACAGGCCCGGCAACTGGGGCACGGACCCGGTCAGCATCCACCGCGATTCTGCAGGCGTGCTGTGGCTGGCGCCCTACGGCGAGCTGTGGCGCAAGCAAGGCAGTGCGCTGCGGCGTGTTCCGCTGCCGCAGGAAGGCGGCATGATACTCAGCATGGCCAGCGGGGATGACGGCGCCTTATGGGCGGCGTTCCTGACGCTCGGCGCATACCGCCTGGGAGCGGACGGCGGCTGGCAGCATATGGGGCCGGCCACCGGGCTGGCCGACGAAGCACCGTCGGTGCTGAGCAGCGCGCCCGGACGTGGCCTGTGGCTGGGCTATCCGCGCAGCCGCCTGCTGCATCTCCAGAATGGACAATGGCGGCGCTACGGGCCGGCCGAGGGCCTGGCGCTTGGCATGACACAAGCCATCCACCTGAAAGGCGCCAATGTATGGATAGGCGGCGAAAACGGCGTCGCTCTGCTGCGCGAAGGCCGCATCATCCCGGTCGCGGGAGCCGGCGGCCTGAACTTTGAGGGTGTGTCCGGCATCGTGGAACTGGACGATGGCGATCTCTGGCTGCACGCAGCCAACGGCCTGTTCCACGTACGGGCGGCGGAAATCGCCCGGCTGCTGCGCACCCGTGGCTACCAGGTGGGCTATGAGCGCCTGGACAGCGTCGATGGACTGGATGGCATCGCACCGGCGCGGCTGCCGGTGCCGTCGATGATACAGGCGGCCGACGGCCACCTGTGGCTGTCCACCACGGCGGGCGGCTTTCGTTTCGATCCGCTGAGCCGCCCCGCGCCGGCACCGCCGGTGGCGGTGCAGATTCGCGCCATCGGCCAGCCAGGGCAACTGGCGCCGGCGCAGCAAGGCCAGCGCCTGCCGCAAGGCACGACTGCGCTGCAAATCGACTATACCGCGCTGGCGCTGGCGATGCCGGAACGCGTGGACTTCCGCTACCGGCTCGATGGCGTCGATACGCAATGGCAGCAGGCTGGCACGCGCCGCACCGCCTACTACAACAATCTCGGTCCCGGCGACTACCGCTTCAGCGTACAGGCGACCAGCTATGACGGCGTCTGGGGCGAACAGGCCAGCACACTCAGCTTCAGCATCGCGCCAACCATCACGCAAAGCCGCTGGTTCAACGCCGCGTGTGCATTGCTGCTGCTAGCCGCGTGCTGGGCGCTATACCGCTGGCGCCTGCACACATTCGCCGCCCAGGTGACAGCGCGGCTGCAAGAGCGCACCAGGGAACGCGAGCGCATCGCGCGCGAACTGCACGACACCATACTGCAATCGGTGCAAGGCATGATCCTGCACGTCCACGCCGCGTCGTTGGAACTGCCGTCTCGCGAACCTGCGCGGCTGATGATCGAACAGGCGCTCCGCCAGGCCGATGACGCTTTATCGGAAGGCCGCGACCGTGTACGCGACTTGCGCGCCGGCGAGCCGGACGAACAGGATCTGGCGCAAGCCATCGAGCACGCCGGACAGCGGCTGCGCATGCAAGACGCGGCGCCGCTGCAAGTGCGGCTTGAAGGCGAGCCGCGCAAGCTGCATTCGCTGGTCTATGAAGAAGTGCTGGCCATCGCCACCGAAGCCGTCGCCAACGCCTACCTGCACGCCAGCGCCGAGCGCATTGACGTGCTGCTGCATTACAGCGCGCGCGAATTCGCGCTGTGCATCCGCGACAATGGCACGGGCGTGCCGGCCGAGGTGATTCAGGCAGGAGGCCGCAGCAACCATTGGGGGATGCGCGGCATCATCGAGCGCGCGGAGCGCATCAATGCCCGGATCAGGCTGCGCAGCGACGCCGGCGCCGGCACCGAATGGCGCCTGACGCTGGCTGGCGCGCTGGCGTACCGCACCAGTTAACGCGAGGTAGCTGGCGGGAAGGGAAACCAGGCATCTCACAAACGCCATCTCCGTCGTCCCGGCGCATGCCGGGACCATACTGAATTTGCTTGGCGTACGCCCTATGGACGGAGCCTAGTACGCTGTCTGGGTATAAGGACGAACATTAAGCGCCTTGCCCCATTCCTTGTTCGGCTCTTTGGCCATGGTGAACACCAGTTCACCGCCGGCGGTGATCTGCTCGTGGCGCAGGAAGGTTTGCGCCAGCGGCTTGCCGTTCAGCGTAACGCCCGCCACATAGCTGTTTTCCTTACTCAGTCCTGGCGCACGGATCGTGAAGCGCTTGCCGTTCGGCAGATTCAGTACCGCCTTATCCAGGAACGGGCGGCCAATCACATACTCGTTGCTGCCCGGCGCAACCGGATAAAAGCCCAGCGCGGTGAAGGCCAGCCAGGCCGACATCTGTCCCAGATCGTCATTGCCGGACAAGCCTGCCGGCGTCGTGTTGTACTGCGACGCCACCACCTGCGTCAAACGCTGCTGCGTCTTCCACGGCGCACCGGCATAGTTGTACAGATAGGCCACATGGTGCGACGGCTCATTGCCATGCGCGTAGTGGCCTATCAGGCCGGAGATGTCTTCCATGTGCGCATACACATTGTCATCGACCTTGGCGTCAAACACCTGATCGATCTTGCTCTGCAAGCCCGCATCGCCACCCAGCATCTTAATCAAGCCAGCATTATCGTGTGGCATATACCAGGAATACTGCCACGCACTGCCTTCGGTATAGTCGCTGCCGAAGTTAGAGCGCACCGGATCGAAAGGTTCGCGGAAAGTACCATCCGATTTCTTCGCCCGCAGGAAGCCGGTCTTGACATCGAACGAGTTACGGTAATTCTGCGCGCGCTGATAATAGCGGGCGGCGATATCCTTCTTGCCCATCTTCTCCGCCATGCGGGCGATGGTCCAGTCGTCAAACGCATACTCCACTGTCTTGGACGCCGCTTCCGGCTCCAGATCGATCGGCACATAGCCCAGCTTCATATAGTGCTGCAAGCCGCCATACGGTCCGTACTCCGCGCTGCTGGTCATGGCCTTCAGCGCCTCTTCCGCATCAAAGCCTTTCAGGCCTTTCATGTACGCGTCGGCGATCACCGGCACCGCGTGATAGCCGATCATGCACCAGGTCTCTTGTCCATGGAACTGCCACACAGGCAGAATGCCATAAGGACTGTGCTGCTGCGACGCCACCAGCGAACGGACGAAATCGACATTGCGCTGCTCCGGCTGTATCAGCGTCAGCAAAGGATGCAAGGCACGATAGGTGTCCCACAGCGAGAACGTCGAGTGATAGCGGAAGCCCTTGGCCTGATGCACCTCATTATCCGGACCGCGATAGCGGCCATCGCGGTCCATGAACAGGCCAGGCGCCAGCATGCTGTGATACAGCGCCGTGTACACCATTTTGCGCATCTCCGGCTCAGCCTCGATGGCGACCGCGCCTAGCGCCTCGTTCCAGGCCGCCGACGCTTTGGCGCGCTCGGCGTCGAAGTCCCAGCCCGGCATCTCGGCCAGGTTGGCGATAGCGCCCTCCTCGCTGACGCCGGAGATCGCCACCTTGATCTGCAACAGGCCGTCGGCCGGCACGCCGAAGTCCAGCGCGCCAACCAGCGCCTTGCCTTCTACGACAGCCTTGTCGCCCGGACCACTGCCAGGACCGGCGAAGCCCCTGTACTCGACATCCCGCTCCATATTACGCAGGGAGCGCGACGACAGCGGATGCGAGAACTGAATCGCGAAGTACAGCTGTCGGCCGGGCGCCCAGCCGCGCGTTTCGCGCATGCCGCTGATCAGCGTGTTGTCGCGTACACGCAAGCGCGACCACAGATTCTTGCCGGCGTAGTCGTAAATACTGCTGCGCAGGTCCAGCATCACCTTGGCCTCCGCGCCCTTGGCATAGCGGTAGCGATGCAAGCCGACACGCTCACTGGCGGTCAGCTCCACATTCACTTCGTTATCCGAGAGCTTGACCGAGTAATAGCCCGGCTCCGCACGTTCGTCCTTGTGGCTGAAACGCGAACGGTAACCGCTGAACGGCCGTTCCGGATAGCCCGGCTCCCACTTGGTTTCGCCGCTGTAAGGCATCAGCAGCACGTCGCCCAGGTCGGAGTGGCCGCTGCCGGAAAAGTGCGTATGCGAGAAGCCGAGGATGCTGTCATCGTCGTAACGATAGCCGGAGGCCCAGGGATAGCTTTGGCGGAATGGCCGCACCTGTGTGTCGGGACTGAGCTGCACCATGCCGAATGGCCGCGCCGCGCCAGGGAAGGTGTGGCCGTCGCCGCCGGTGCCGATGAACACATCGACCGCCGCAGCCGGTGTGGTTTGGGCGATGGCAAGCGCCGGGAATGCCAGGGCCAGCGCCAATGCGCCGGCCGGGAGGAAGAGTTTAGCCGCGTTCATTTACCACTCGCTGAAAAGACGATCCGACTTTATAGCGCGTGCCCTGTACGCGGTCAATTCAAAGAACAAATAAGGGCCGCAGTTTAGTAATGGCGCTAAACAATGGCCGGCAATCATTGATACCAGGGACGGGTGATCTTCAGCGGCCGCACGTCCATGCGCAGGTTGAGGATGGTATAGGCGTCTGCCGTTGCGGATTCGTAGCCAACGCTTTCCTTATCGCGGGTCAGCTTGAATTCAAAGCCCAGGTCCTCGCGTGGATCACCCGGCGCCGCAGTGGCAATGCCGATCGCCTCGCTGCGCGCGTTGTTGATCAGTTTTTCCATCATCACCAGTACCGTGTTGTGGCCCAGGATATCGGCCGAATACACTTGCTCATTCAGGAAGGGCTGGGCCGGATCAAGCTTGCCGCCCGCCTTGTCGGCCGACGGCGTGTACTGGCGGGTCAGCAGATTGTAGCGGTCGCCGCGATCCAGATAGCTGATACGCGCGTTCGACAAGTTGAAGTCTTTCTCCTTGCCGTTGGTGGTGGCCAGCGCCAGGTCCAGCAGCAACGCGCCCTGGTAGCCGACCACTTCCACCTCGTGCTTGCCATTCAGGATGACTGCCGTGTTCTCGTCGATGCCCAGGCCTTGTTTGTAGCCTTTCTTCAGCATCGCCGGCAGCATGCGGGCGAAGCGGCCGCGCGCCAGCAGGTGCTGGTCAACGAACAGGTCCTTGCCGACGAAGCCGAGGCCCGGCGCCAGCTCCTGGCCGTCATTGACGCCGACGCTCAGCGTGCCCAGCACCGTCTTGGCCTCGTAATACATGGTGCTGCTCATGATGGCCGCACCGGCGCTGCTGCCGCCGATCACGCCGCCCTTCTGGTAGACATCCCAGATCGCCTGCAGCACGGCGGTGCGCGAGCCGTCCGGGCGCACCAGCGCCTTGGTGATCAAGCCTTGATCGCCGCCGGCGAAGTAGACGCCGCCCGCCTCGCGGATGGACTGGGCCAAGGTTTCGTCTTCCGCATCCCGCGCATAGTCGCGGTCCTTGAAGCGCACCGCCACCGGCACCGCAAACGCCGACGCGCCGTATTTATTCAACGTGGCGACCAGGCTGGTGCCCGAGCGCAGCGGATTGCCTGCGGCGCTAGGCATGACCGCGATGCGCGCCCCTTTGCCACCCGCCAGTTCAATCAGCTTGCCCCACACTTCCGCATTGTCAGCACGGACCGCGCCTCCCGCGATCAGCAAATGTCCCTTGGGCGGGGCTTCTGCCGCATGCGATACCAGCACCACCAACGACACCAACGATACGCACACCATGCGCAAAGCTTTTGCAAAACTCGTCATACGATATCCCTGTCCTTTAATAAGGGCCCCGCTCAATCGCGGCGGCGCAACTGCTCCATGTAATTATAAATGGTGTAGCGCGATACCCGCAGCGCTGCAGCGGCGCGCTCCACGCCGCCCTTGACGATGAACAGGCCGCGCCGCTGCATGGCGCCCACCGCCTCGATCTTATCCTCGCGGCGCATGGCGTCGGTGCTGCCGCCGGGACCAACGGCTTCGCTGATAATCTCCTGCATCAGTGCGTCCATCTGCGATTCGGCGGGAGGCAAGGGCTGCGGCGCGGCCTGCACCATGGGCTTTAGCATCTGCGACAGCCAGCCATGCGCGGCCTGGAATCCCGACAGGTCGGCATTCAGGCACAGCGTGGCAAACGGCTCGCCACTGGCGTCACGGAAGATGGCGGAAGCGGAGCGCAGTTCGCGGCCATCCGCCGTCACGGTCATATAGTCTTCCACCAGGCTATGCTGCGCGCCCTCTTTGGACTTGATGCGCGTAGCGGCTGCAAAGCCTTTGTCGTTCTGCGGCCCTTCCAGTACCGAACTGCCCACGCTGCGCCCGGAGATATGGCCGTTCGCGATTGCGATAACCGAGCTCTCCGGCTTGCTGACATCGTGCAGTACCACCTCCAGGTGCGGCCCTGCCATCGAGGCCAGCATCGGCACCACCGGCCGCAAGGCATTGATGACGGCCGCGCGCTCGGCGGCCAATGAAACAGCTTTCATCTCAAATTCCAACAGTTTGTTGATTAACCACCCTATTTTAAACATTCTGTTTATACTTTGTGGCATTCAAGGAGAAAGCCATGAAATTCAGACACCTCGCGGCGGCTGCGCTGCTGGCCTGTGCCGGCGGCGCCCAAGCTGCCGACGCGCAGTTCTACAACCAGGGCAACCCACCTGGCCGGCCGTTCTCGCTGGCGGTGCGCGCCGGCGACTTTATCTTCGTTTCCGGCCAACTGGGCACCGACGACAAAGGGCTGGTGCCGGGCGGCTTTGCAGCGCAATCACGCAAGGCGATGGATAACGTGGCCGACATCCTGAACGGCATGGGCCTGGGCATGGAGCATGTTGTCAAATGCACCATCATGATTGCGGACATGAGCAAGTGGGCGGACTTCAACCAGGTGTACGCCGGCTACTTCAAGCCCGGCCGCCTGCCCGCGCGCAGCGCGCTGGGGGCCAACGGGCTGGCGCTGGGCGGCGAGGTCGAAGTGGAATGCATGGCGTATGCGCCAGTCAAATAAGGAGCACCGATGACGGACCGTCGTATTTTCCTGCATGGCGCAGCGGCTGCCGGACTGGCCTCGCTGGGCATGCCTGCAATCGCAGCGCCCAAGCTGCGCCCGCTCATCATCGACGCGCTGGGCGGCATTGACAACACCAACCTGCCAGCCACGCGCCGCGAGGATGCCGCCAGCGACTATGGCATCGATGCGCGTTCGATGGCCGATGCCAAAGCCTCCGGCCTGAGCGCCTTCAATATGACCATCGGCTACGTGTTTGGCTCAGGCGATCCGTATGAAAAAAGCGTGGCCGATGTGCGCGCATGGAACGCCTTCATCCAGAAGAAATCCGCCGATCTGCTGCTGGTGCGCAGCGCCGGCGATATCCGGCGCGCCCATGCGGAACGCCGCATCGGCGTGATTCTCGGCTTCCAGAACGCCGCCATGATGGGTAAGGACGCACGCCGCGTGGAAGTTTTCGCCAAGGGCGGCGTGCGGGTGATTCAGCTGACCTACAACGGCCCGAACCAGCTGGGTGATGGCGCCATGGTCCCGACCAACCGGGGCCTGACGCCGTTCGGCCATGATGTCGTCGCCGAATTGAACCGCAACCGCATCCTGGTGGACCTGAGCCACAGCGGCGAGCAAATCTGCCTGGATGCCAGCGACGCGTCGAAGTCGCCAATCATCATCAGCCACACCGGTTGCCGCGCCGTTGCCGACCTGCCGCGCAACAAGACCGACAAGGAACTGCGCATGGTGGCGGAGAAAGGCGGTTTTGTCGGTATCTACTTCATGCCCTTCCTCGCGATCGGCAGGCAGCCGCTGGCGGCGGACCTGATCGCCCACATCGAACACGCCATCCATGTTTGCGGCGAGGACCACGTGGGCATTGGCACCGACGGCAGCGTGCCGCAGATCGATAATATGGCCGCCTACCTGACAGGACTGGAAGATGAAGTGCGCCAGCGCCGTGCCGCCGGCATCAGCGCGCCCGGCGAGCGGCCCGACATTGTGCCCTTCCTGCCCGACCTGATGGGCAGGAACAAATTCCTGAAACTGGCTGACCTGCTGGCCAAGCGTGGCCACAGCAGCAGCCGTATTGAAAAAATCCTCGGCACGAATTTCCTGCGCGTTGCCGATAGCGTCTGGAGCCATGCATGATATTGAAGTCCGCCGTGACCGTCCTGTCCCTCGCCACCGCCTTTGGTGCTGGCGCCGCCAATGTCCAGCAGGAGCGGCTCGACAAGCTGAATGGCAAGGCGCTGGGCCGCGTCATCTATCGCGGTGCCACGCTGATCGACGGCACCAGCGCCGCGCCGCGCACCGATATGGCGATCATCGTCAAGGATGACCGCATCGAAGCCGTGCTGCCCGCCGCCCAGCTGACCGAACAGCAGCGCAGCGGCGCGCGCCTGGTCGACACAGCCGGCCAGTATGTGCTGCCTGGACTGATCGACTCGCACGTCCACTACGCCACCAACCCGGACCGCCCCTACGCCGAGGCTGAGCTGAAGCGCAACCTCTACGGCGGCGTCACCGGCGTACGCGACATGGCTGGCGACGCCCGCGAGCTGGCCGGCCTGTCGCGCGACGCCCTGCTGAACCGCATCCCTTCTCCGGATATCTATTACGCCTCGCTGGTTGCCGGCCCAAGCTTCTTCAACGATCCGCGCACCGTGGTTGCGGCACTCGGCGCGCAGCCGGGCAGCACCCCCTGGCTCTATGCCGTTGACGACAAGACCAGTTTACCGCTGGCAGTGGCGCAGGCGCGCGGCACCGGCGCCACCGGCATGAAAATTTACGCCAATCTGCCCGGCACGCTGGTGCGCAAGCTGATCGCGGAGTCGAAGCAGCAGAAATTCCCGGTCTGGACGCACATGCAGGTCTACCCTGCCTCGCCCTACGATTCATTGGGCGCCACCGCCGTCTCGCACGTCTGCATGATTGCACGCCATGTGCGCGAAACGGGCAAGTCCGCCTACGGCCACGCCAACGAGCCGTCCTATGCGGGGCTGACCGCCGAAGATCCGGAAATCAAAAAGTATATCGCCGCGCTGGCGAAATCCGGCACCATCATGGACGCTACCCTCAGCGTCTACAAAACCGAAGGCCCGCGCTGCCACATCACGCTGGCTGGCGACATCACCCGCGCCATGCACAAGGCCGGCGTCAAGATCATTGCCGGCACCGATACCGACAACACCGGCGAAGACCCGTTCCCGGTGCTGGACCACGAACTGGAAAAGCTGGTCAGGTACGCCGGCTTCACCCCGCAGCAGGCGATCATCGCCGCCACCGCCAACGCGGCCGAGGCGCTGGGCAAGCAGAAGGAGTTCGGCACGCTGGAAGCGGGCAAGCAAGCCAATATGGTATTCCTCCAGCATGACCCGCTGCAGGACATCGGCAACGTGCGTTCTGTTGTATTGACGGTCAAGCGCGGCCACGAGTTCGCACGCGCCGACTACAAGTTCACGCCCCTGCCTGTGCACGAAGACTGAGTTGTGCGAGAATTAATTTTTATAATCTTGCACAGGAAAGCAGATGAGCGAACTTAAGCGGGGCCTGAAAAGCCGGCACATTCAGTTGATCGCGCTGGGCGGCGCCATCGGCACCGGCCTGTTTCTGGGCATCGCGCAGACGATCCAGATGGCCGGTCCGTCGGTGCTGCTCGGCTACGGCGTGGCCGGCCTGATCGCGTTCTTCATCATGCGCCAGCTGGGTGAGATGGTGGTGGATGAGCCGGTCGCCGGCTCCTTCAGCTACTTCGCTGACAAGTACTGCGGCCATTGGGCCGGCTTCATGGCGGGCTGGAACTACTGGGTGCTGTATGTGCTGGTCAGCATGGCCGAATTGTCGGCGGTCGGCATCTACATCCAGTACTGGTGGCCGGCGGTGCCGGCCTGGGTGTCGGCGCTGGCCTTCTTCGTCATCATCAACGCCATCAGCCTGTTTAATGTGAAGGCCTTCGGCGAAATGGAATTCTGGTTCGCCATTATCAAGGTGCTGGCCATCATCGGCATGATCCTGTTCGGCGCCTACCTGCTGATTTCCGGCGACGCCGGTCCGCAGGCGACTGTGGCCAATCTGTGGCAGCACGGCGGCTTCTTCCCGAATGGCGTCGGCGGACTGGTGATGGCGATGGCCGTCATCATGTTCTCATTCGGCGGCCTGGAGCTGATCGGCATCACCGCAGCGGAAGCAGAGAATCCGTCCCACACCATCCCCAAGGCCACCAACCAGGCCATTTACCGCATCCTGATCTTTTATATCGGTGCGCTGGCGATTCTGCTGTCGCTGTATCCATGGCAGAAAGTGGTCACCAGCGGCAGCCCGTTTGTGCTGATTTTCCACGCCCTGAACAGCAACCTGGTGGCGCATGTGCTGAACGTGGTGGTGCTGACTGCCGCGCTGTCGGTCTATAACAGCGGGGTGTACGCCAACACCCGCATGCTGTATGGCCTGGCGAAGCAAGGCAACGCACCGAGGTCGCTGCTGACGGTGAACGCACGCGGCGTGCCGCTGACCGCGCTCGCCATATCGGCCGTGGCCACCGGTGCTTGCGTCGCGGTCAATTACTTCATGCCCGCCAAGGCCTTCGGCTTCCTGATGGGGCTCGTGGTGTCGGCGCTGATTATCAACTGGGGCCTGATCAGCTGGATACACCTGCGCTTCCGCGCGCAGAAGAAAGCGGCTGGCCAGGTAACGCAATTCCGCAGCCTGGGCTACCCCTTAACCAACTATCTGTGTCTGGCCTTCCTCGCCGCGATCCTGGTGGTGATGTACCTGACGCCCGACCTGCAATTGTCCGTCTATCTGATCCCGGTGTGGCTGGCGATACTGGCGATCGGTTACAAGACAGGCCGCACTACGCCACCAGCCCAGGAACGGTGACGATGCGCCGCCTGCTGGCCGTATTGCTGCCTTTGCTGCTGACGCCCACGGTGGCGTCAGCATTGAATCCAGCCATGACGCTGCAGGACTACCATCACACTTCGTGGACTGCCAAGGATGGCGCGCCCACCAACGTAGAGAGCATGGCGCAAACCAGCGATGGCTGGCTGTGGCTGGCCTCGAAATCGGGCTTGCATCGTTTTGACGGTGTACGCTTTGAACGCTATGAACTGCCAGGCGCCGCCAATCCGATACGCCGGCGGCCGTCAGCGCTGCGGGCGCTGCCCAACGGCGACTTGCTGATGTCGTTTTTCATGGGCGGCGGTCTGTCGGTCCTGCATCCCGACGGTTCCATGGAGGACCTTGCCGAACCTGGCAAGGAAGTCGCTCCTTTCAACGGCCTTACCTACGACGACAATGGCGAAATCTGGCTATCCAATATCCGCGGCATACAGCGGCGCATAGGCGGCAAATGGCAAACCCTGGACGCAGCGCACGGCCTGCCGCGCGGCCAAATGGAAGACATCAAGCTGGATCGCCACGGTCAGCTATGGGCGCTCAGTACCAGCGCGGCCTACCTGTACGACCGCGCTAGCGACAAATTCGAAAAATTCCGTGGACTGCCAGATATTTCGACACTGATCTCGTCTCCGGATGGACGCATGTGGATCTCCAACAGCCACGGCGCGCAAGCCTTGCCCATACCGCCCGGCAGCGTGCCTCGCCTCCCGCGCAAGATCGATATCTATTCCGACTGGAGTGCCCAGTTTGATCGGGATGGCAATCTGTGGGCGTTAAAGTGCCCGACCGCGCTGTGCCTGGTCCCGCATGCGGGGAGCTTGGGCAACACCATCAGCCCTGCCGCCGCAAGCTCGCGCATGGATCAGCAATGGCAGATGTCATCGCTGAACCTGACGGCCATATTGGAAGATCGCGAAGGCAATATCTGGATCGCCACCAAAGCAGGACTGGAGCGCTTTCGGGATATCAAACTGGCGGCCGTGGCTATTCCGTCGCCACGCAGCGTCTTCAGTCTGAGCAAGGATGGCGACGGCCAGATATGGGCTGTGGACGGCGATGGCGGTGCCTGGAAGCTGACGGCCGGCAAGGCGCCGGTTGTGGACCGCACGCAGCACTACGTCACATCCGCGATTGACCGCAATGGCGACTTGTTGCTGGCGACGCCCACCGAGATTGTGCGGCGCGGCCGCGATGGCGTCGAGAGCATTCCGCTGCCCTTGCCCCCCGGCTCCGACGGCAAGCCGCATCCGATCAAGGTATGGGGCATTCAGGACGATGGCAAAGTGCTGTGGATGGCCTCGCCGCAGACCGGCTTGATGGGCTGGGTCGATGGCGCCTGGCGACCCAGGTCCAAATTCAAGCTACCGCCCGGCTTTGTGCTGGGCACACCCGATCGGCCCGGCGAATCATGGATCGCCTCCGCCGATGGCGCCATCACACTGAGCTCCGGGCAACGGCAACTGCCCTACAAGGCCGCGACGATAGGCCTCCCTACCGGCATGTTCGTCGGCGAGCAGATTATCGCAGCCGGCGACCAAGGGGTGGCCGTGTTCACCGGCCAGCGCTTTCACCCGCTGAGCGCGCAAGATCCAGACGTGCTGCGCAATGTATCCGGCCTGGCTGTCACCAGCAATGGCGACCGCTGGCTGAATGGCGGCAAGGGGCTGCTGCATGTGCGCAAGCAGGACTGGCTGGCCAGCATGGCGCGGCCAACGCTGCCGCTACGCTATCAGCTGATGTCGGTGCACGATGGCTATCGTGGTGAAGCCGTGGTGGAAAACCGCTTGCCCAGCATGCTGGTGGATCGCGATGACCGGCTGTGGTTTGCCGGTACCGGCGGCATCATGCAACTGGACACGCGCAACATTCTGCGCAATCCAGTGGCGCCGGTGCCCACGGTAACCGGCATCGCCACACTGGACGGCAAGCAGTACAACGCCAGCGGCAAGCTGCAACTGCCAGCCGGCGCCCGTAGCTTTAACATCCATTACACAGCGCCCAGCCTGCGGCAGCCGGAAGCGATACGTTTCCAATATCGGCTGTCGGGCATAGACGGGGATTGGCGGGAGGCTACGCCACGCCGCACCGCCTACTACACCGACATCCCACCGGGCAGCTATCAGTTCCAGGTGCGCGCGGCCAATGAAGACGGCCTATGGAGCGCGCAGCCTGCCAACGTCACGTTCGAGATACCGCCGACGATCCCGCAGACCTGGTGGTTCAAGGCATTGTGTGTACTGGCCGCCACCGCTACGCTTTATCTGCTGTACTGGTATCGCCTCAGGATAGTCACGCGGCGCCTGGAAGAGCGCATGGAAGTCCGGCTGGCCGAACGCGAACGCATCGCGCGCACGCTGCACGACACCTTTTTGCAGAGTGTGCAGGGCGTGGTGCTGCGGCTGGACGCGGCAGTGGACACGCTGCCCGATGACAGCGCGGCGCGCAAGTCGCTGACCCATATTCTGCACAGCGCGCGCGACAGCATCAGCGAAGGCCGAGCCCAGGTTCACGAGCTGCGCACCACCGATGTCGATGATGTGGAAATTAGCCTGCGCGACATCGCCCCGCTGCTTGCCGCCAGCTATCCCGGCGCCGCGTTCTCGCTGACGGTCAGCGGCAAGCGTATTCCACTGTGTACCGGCGTGGTCGAAGACATCTGTGAAATCGGCCGCGAGGCAGTGCGCAACGCCTTCCAGCACGCCCACGCCAGCAGCATCGAGGTGCTGCTGGATTATCAGGAGCAGCAGTTCACACTCCGCGTGCGCGACGACGGCACAGGTATGTCACCCGCCCCGGCCACAGGTCACTGGGGCCTGGTCGGCATGCGCGAACGTGCCGCCCGTATTGGCGCGGCGCTGGAGATCAGCAGTGAACAGTCCATCGGCTGTGGTGTTACTGTGACCTTGTCGGCGCGCCGCGCCTATGCCGGCAGACGCCCTCCGTGGTGGTCCCGCCTGTTAGGTTGACTGCCGCACAGACCGCATGCGCGCCAGCGGCGACCATGGGGCCCACCAAAGCTCAAGAGGATTGCGCCATGCCGACCCACGCGACTGCCCCGCACCGACCGTTGCGCTTGCCCGCCTTGGCCGGCTGGCTGGTGCTGACGTTTGTCTTCGCCGCCATCGGCGCCCTCGCCTCCTCGCAAGCCGCCGAGTTTTATCAGCAGCTCGACCAGCCATCCTGGGCGCCGCCGCCCTGGCTGTTCGGTCCCGCATGGAGCACGCTGTATCTGTTGATGGCCATCGCCGCGTGGCGCGTGCAGCGCGCTGCGCCACCCGGCGGCGCACGGCCGGCGCTGGCGCTGTACACCGTCCAGCTGGCGCTGAACGCGCTGTGGACCTGGCTGTTCTTCGGCTGGCGCCTGGGCGGCGCAGCCTTTGTCGAAATACTATTGTTGTGGTTATTGATCGCCGCCACGCTGCGTGCTTTCTGGCGCCGCGACCGGGTGGCCGGACTGTTGTTAGTTCCCTACATCGGCTGGGTCAGTTTTGCGACCTGTCTCTGCTACAGCATCTGGCAGCGGAATCCCAACGTGCTCTGAATGTGAGTTTTTTAAGCTGCGATAGTCTGGAACGCGTGGAAGACTTGCGCGGCTCGCAAGGCACGCTTTAGGGCCGCAGCTCCGAAGCGCAGACCGCGCACATCACCGTCATCTTCATCTCAGGCCTGGCGCGGCCTGAGTACGAAGCGACAGGCCTAAAAATGGCGCCGCCTAGCCCAGCCGACGCACCACGAAGTCTTTCACCGTCTGCCGCGACTGCGTGGTGCGGAATCCAAAGTAGCCGCCCCCCAGCAACGGGCCTGGGGCGTCGAAATACACTTTATCGTCAACGGACAGCCGCGTGCCGCGCGCATCCACCACGATACGGATGCGATATGGGTGGCCCGCCTTCAGCAAATACTCCGGCGCCGTGTATTCCCGCAGCAGATTGCGCGCACCACTGCCATCGTAGTAGCGGAAACGTGTGGTGCTATTGGTATTGCCGCCTATGCCAGCATAGAACAGCTTAAGCTGGTCATACTCCTCCAGCTTGCCGGACAACTTGAAGCCTGGCGGCAGCTGCGCTTCCCAGAAGAAGTTCAGGTCGGACTGCCGTGCGTCCGCCAGCACCGTGCGTGTGAAACTGATCTCATAGTGGCCCAGCAGTTGCTGGCGCAGCCAGACCGTCAACCCGCGATCCGCCTTCAGCACCATTGCGCCGCGTTCGACATACGCTGCCGCTGCAGCGTTGCCAGCCTCCGCTTCCACCGCCCAAGCCTGCGGGTCGAAGCGCTTGAAATCATCGCGCACCAGCACGTTATCGCTTGCTTGCGCGTCGAGCGCGAGCAAGCCGATCGCACCCAATCCCCATTGGGCGACAGCATTGGTGGACAACGATGCTGCTTCCTCCACCTCGTTCAGCACCAGCGGCGGCTTCACTCTGCGCGAGACAAGATCCTTGTCTTTCAGGCCAGCGCGTCGCTCGTAGAACTGCGCCCACGCACGCTTCAGCGTCGCGCCGTCCCGCCGCTGAACTGCGGCGTATGCCAGCAGGCGCGCATGGCCCTGGCCGAGATTCAGCTTGCCCAGGTCTTGTCCCAGTTCGGCCTTCTGCTCATCCGCACTGGCGTTGTACAGGCGGCAGTAACGCAGCCACGCATCGCGGAACGCCGGCTGCGGCACGGTGCGTATCAATTCGCTGGCGATTTCCGGCAGCCCGAATACGGCGCTCAGATGCGAGACGCTGATCTTGGCCTTCGGATCGGCCAGGTAGGCGCCGCTGCGCAGATCCATCATGCCGCCGCCAGCCAGGAAGCCCAGTGGCTGAGCAGCGATGCTGGCCATGCTGTTCAACAGTTTGTCGCGGTATTCTGGTTTTCCGGTGCGCTCCCATTCGGTGAACCAGGCGGCCGCCACCGCGCCCCAATCCGTGCCAAAGGCCACACTGGCATGCGTATCCGGTTCTTGCTCCGGCGCTTTTTGGCCGATCTTGCGGCCGGGGATAACGGTACGCAGCCGATCGACCGCGTTGACCTGTTCGCGCAGCAGCTCGCCCACGCGTTCATCCGCGCTCAGGTAATAAAAGAAGCGCCGGTTGATGGCGGTCGAAACGCGCAACTGCTTGGCGCTGTCGCTCCAGTGCTGCACGCCATGCCGTGTGCCGAGCGGACTGTATGGGCCGATGTGATGCACATCGACTTCGCCTGTGTGGCGCGTCATCGCCTCAGCCACGCGATACGCATCGGCACGGCCGCTATGCAGGAAGTAATGCCACAGCCAGATTTCCGTGCTGAGTTCCGAGTTATCCCAAGCGAAACCGCCGACATCATAGCGCCAGACGTGGCGCTGGCTGTCGTAGGTGTGCATCACATCGCCATAGTCCCAGAAGCCGTACCAGCGCCTGTCTTCGATCTGTTGGCGATAAAAGTCGAATGCCCATGCCAGCTGTGTATCCAGCCTGGCAGGCTTCTGCGTGGCAGGATGCCAGTATTCGCTGAACACGCCAGCGGCATGCAGACGCGCAGGTGCGACCGTCAGCTGCGGCGGCGATTGAATGCGCTCGCTGATGGACACCAGTTGTTGATGCGTCGGCGTCGCTGGCAACAGCTGCAACTCCAGCTCGCTGGTGCGCGCCACGCCGTATGGCGTTCCAAAGCCGGGTTCATAATCTTCGTAGGTGATATCGAGTGCGTCGCGCTGTCTGGCATGGTCCGTCTGTCCCATGCCATCGTGATAGAAGCGCAGATCCATCGCCTCCGCTTTCGGCGCCCAGAGCCACAGCGTGACGGTCGCAAGGCTGGTTTCAGCGGCCTGGATGTCGATCTGGCCAGGATAGCTTTGCCAGAAATTGCGGATGCCGAAGGCGACGCCACCGCCGGGCGTGCCAAGATAGCCAGTGCCCGCAGCGCGATTGCCGCTGCCCGCGTGTATCCAGCCGTGGCCAACGCTGGTGCGCTTGCTGATGCTATAGCCATCCGGATGCGATTGCAGCAGCGTATAGCTGCCGAACGCAGGCACGTACCGCAGGTTTTTGCTGACATTGGCAGGCATGGCGCCAGCCGCCACTGCTTGTCCCTGCAACTGCGCCTCCGCCGCTGCACCCGCATCACGCCGCAGACCGGTGAGGCCTTGCACCGCTTCCGCGAACACGCCGCCGTTGGCGCCGACGAAGCGGATATAGCGATCATGCAGCGGCGTATCGAGCAGTACATCGAAGCGCAAGCCGACACCACGAATGAAGGACTGCTGCGGGTCGGCGTCGTACACCAGCGTATGCACCACACGGATGGCGTCCGAGTTTTTGTAGAAGTACAGCCGCACGGTGAACGGCAGCAGCTTGCTGCCATCGCTATGCCGATGCGCACCATTGACGCGCACCACCGCACGCTGCGGACCGTTCTGTTCCAGCGTGACCGATGCAATCACGCCATCAAAGGCGCGACGCCCGGCGCTTGCGCGTTCATCATCCGCCGCGCCATCCACCAGCAGCACCAGCCGCCCATCGCGCAGCAACTGCCGCCCCGCTCGCTGAACGGCGCTGAGCAGTACGGCGCCACCGCGCGCCACGGTACATTGCAAGGGTCCAGTGTCGATAGCGATGCTGTCCTTGCCTTCGCTTGCCAGCCCTGCGCCAGCGGCTACGCGCAAGGCACTACCGGACGCGTCCAGCAAGGGATGCAGTGTGCCGCCGATGCCTGGGGCGGCGCCATCGGCGTCCGGCGGCAAGGCGTGAGCGGACCATTTGAGCGTACCGTCCGGCCAATAGGCCAGCGGCCATGACTGCACCGCGCCACCTCCAGGGCCCAGCGCAAACGCCGCATCGCCGGGAACACGGCCCTGCGGCCAAGGTACACCCCAAGTGGTTCCCTTGAAGCTGGAAGGTGCACCTTCGAGCCAGTGCAGTGTCGTTTCACCGGACGACTGATACGGCGCCGGCTCAGCGCCGGCACCAGCGGCAGCACTTGCAGCAGTGGCTGCGCCACCCTCACCCAATCCAGCCGCACCACCAGTCAGCAGCGCCGCCAGCTTGAAAAACTGGCGACGTTCAAACGATGCACCCATCCAGCCCGCTCCTTAGTATTTATACGACAGCGTCGCGCCGACAGTGCGCGCCTCACCCAGCCATGCCCACACCGAACCGTAATCGCCGTTGCCCACGCGGCGGTAGTATTGCTTGTCGAAGGCATTGTTCACCCATACCGAGGCATTCCACTCGCCGTGATTCAGCTTGCCACCGGTGCCCGCCGAAAACGCCGCCAGACCGTAGCCGTCAACGCGCGTCAAACGCGAGTTATCGACCGTACCATACATCCAGCTGCGATGGGAGTAACGGGCGCTCAAGAAATTGACTAATCCATTCGCGCTGCGCCACGAATAGCGCGTACTCGCGTTCCAGGTCACCCTGGGTGCATTGAATACACGCTCGCCGGTCAGATTGCAGGATGCCGGCGGCTTCGGCGACAAGGTCACCTCGGCGGGGCAGCGCGCATTCTGATAATCGGTATAGCGGGCATCGTTGTAGACACCGCCCAGATTCAGCTGCCAGCCTTTCGCCAGTGTCGCCGCGATGCTGGCTTCCGCGCCACGCGAACGGAAGCTGCCGGCGTTCATCAGGTAGGTTTGTTGATCGTCCGGGTTATAGCCCTGCGTCTGGAAGTCTGTAATCTCGGTCTGGAAAAGATCGGCCTTGAGACTGAGTTTGTTATCCAGCAGTGCGCCTTTGACGCCCAGCTCCACGCTCTTGGTTTTCTCCGGCTTGATAAACAGCGTGTCGTAGCCGGCCGCCTTGGCCGCGCCAGCCGAAATATTCAAGCCGCCCGACTTCTCGCCATACGATCCGGCCAGGTAGCTGCTCCAGGCCTCGTTCAGCTGATGTTTCAACACCAGCGTCCCCGATGGCAGCAGATGGTATTCCTGCAGTTTGCCCGAGTTGAAGGAAGCGCGGTTGTAGCGGATGAAGTAGCCGCCCTTCTCCTGGTAGTTTGCGCGCACGCCAGCTACCAGCTCCCAGTCCGGCGCAACGTGCCAGGTTCCCTGCGCGTAGGGCGACAACATATAGTCATGCACCTGGCCGACACGTATCACATCCAGCCCGTTGTAGCTGGTTGAATCCAGATAGATACCGGCCAGCTTGTTGTTGGTGTAGCGGGTATGCGCCAGCGTATCCAGATGCTCGCCCAGATAGGTCAGGCCGAGCGCGTAGTCAAAGGTTTCGCCAATCGGCGAATCGAGACGAAATTCCTGCGACCAGCTGCGATCAATCACCCGTGTTCCGGTATTGTTATAGACGCCCACACTCAGGCCGTCGGCGACATTCGGATCAGAGCGGAAGTAACGGTAAGAGGTCACGGAACGCAGCTTGTAGCCGTTATCGAAGCGCCAGTTGGCTTCCGCCGATGCACCGCCCTGCTTTACATGGACCGTGTTCTCGTCATCCAGGTCCACATTCGGCCCCAACACCACATGGTTGCCCACCGCAGCCGAGTGCTTGAGGTAGCTGTCTACACCGCTGAATATATTGGTGGACAATAGCACCGGCGTAGGCTCGCTATTGGTGACATTGATATCCGCGCTCAAGCGCAAGCTGAAATAGTCGCCACGCTTGTACAGCAGTTGGCCGCGTGCGCCGGTACTGGTGACGCCAGCCAGCGTATTGCCGTTGCGGACATTGGTCACCGGGCCATCGTTATTGGTGTACACCAGATTTAACCGGCCCGCCCAGCTGTCCGACAAAGCACCCGACAACAAGGCGCGGCCGCGCGTATAGCCGTTCTGGCCGTAGGAGATGCTGGCAGATGCTTCCGGCGTGAAGCTCGGCTCGCGGGTATGGATATTCAGCACACCACCGGTCGCATTCGCGCCGAAAGTCGTACCTTGTGCGCCACTCAATACTTCGGCGTAGGCGATGTCGCCCAGGCCGCTGCTTAGCATGCCCGCGCGCGGCAGGTAGACATTGTCGACATAGATCGCCACGCTGCTAGGCATGCCGATATTCTGGTCGCCGCTGGATTGTCCGCCGCCATCGCCAACACCACGTATGGAGATTTGCGTATCCGACGGATCGGTGGACTGAATCACCAGGCCAGGCACTAGCTGTTGCAAGTCTTCCAGCGTGGTCAGGTTTTGCTCCTCCAGTTCCTCGCCGCTGACACGGTAAGACGATGTCGGCGCGCGCTGAACATCGTCGGCGTCCGGATATGCACCGGGACGCTTGGCACCTTTTACCGTTACGCGCGCCAGCACATCCGGCTCGGCGGCAGTTGCGGCTGCCGTTGCCGCCACTGCCGCGCCACGCAGCGCCACCGGCGTGATCAAAGGCTGCACCGCCGGACGCGCTACCGCCGGCACGATCAACGCCCGGCGAATGGTGAGCGTGCGGCCACCACCGGTACTCACCAGCTCCAGGCCGGTGCCTTCCAGCGCGCGCGTAATCGCTTCAGTCGCGCTGTAGGTGCCGTTAACTGGCGCAGAGCGCACTGCCTCCACCAGTTTAGGATCGTAGGCCAAGGCCACGCCACTTTCTGCCGCAATGCGCAACAGCGTCTTATCCAGCGGCGCGCCGGACAGCTGGTATTGGTGGCGGGTAGCGTCCTGCGCCATAGCGGCTGGCAGGGCGAGTAACTGGGTCACGGCCAGGATGGCCAGGATGTGCTGTGGTTTCTGCAAAACGTGCCTCACGAGGTTATGGCGCCTCGACCGAGGCGCTTCACCATCCATGTGCAGCGAGAATCGAAAAGTGACACCGGCATCCGGAAATATTTTTAAAGCCCGCTCAGCACAGTCAGATAACGGCCATAACGCTGCGCGCGTACTGGCAAAATATCCGTCACCTGCAACAGCGCGCGCTCGACGTCATCCAGCCGGAACACGCCGCTGATCTGCAACGCAGCCGCCCGGCCGCTGGCCCGGAGCAATCCTTGGCGATAGCGTCCAAAAATCTCCAGCAGTTCCGCCAGCGGCATGCGGTCGGCAACGCACACGCCACGCGTCCAGGCGCTGACGGCGGCAAACGGAAGCTCCGCAGAGTGTACGGCCTGGCGGTCAAAGTAGAATGTTTCGCCCGCCGGCACCAGTACCGGCCGGCCGTTTTGAGGGCGTAGCAAGGCGCTCCCCGAGCTGACAGACACCACGCTGCGCGCATGCAGCTTGCCGACGTTGAAGGTCGCCCCTTCGGTAGACACCGCGCCATCGGCGGTGGCCACGGTCAGCGTATCATCGCGCGGCGGCCATGATTTGACCAGAACCTGTCCCTGATGAAGTCGAAGCAGCGGGCTTTGCGCGCTGCCTGCCAGATAAATGCGGCTGTTGGCGTCAAATGCGAGCGGCGTGCCATCCGCCAGCACACCTTCGCCACGCTCGCCGACAGCGCTCTGCCATTCGGCATCCAGTCCCAGTCCGTGCGCAGCCTCGCGTAAGCCCCAGGCGCCGCAGCCCAGAACCAGCATGCCAAACGCTGCACGCAAGGCGCGACGGCGTTCGTTGGCCGGTGTGCGTAAGGCGCGCGCCATGGCCGGCGTGTCGCGCGATGCTCCCCCGATACGCGACAGGCGCTGCTGCAATGCGTTCCAGGCCTGTTCGTTGGCCGCTTCCGCAGTCCGCCAGTGATTAAACTCATTGAGTACCGAGGCACCAACATCGCCTTCGCGCAAACGCACTTCCCACATCACGGCCTGATGTTCGGCGGGCGCCAGCCTCATGCCAATGCGTAGCAGGCGGTCAATGCCTGCGCCAGGTATTTGCGCACCATACTGACCGAAACATGCAGGCGCTCGGCGATCTCCGCATAGCCTAGCTCCTCGAACTGGCTGAGAATAAACGCTTCGCGCGCCTTGGCGCTGATGCCTTGCAGCGCCGCGTCGATACGCAGCAACTCGTCGATGGCGATATAAATCTCTTCCGGCGATGCGTCGGAAAACTCCGGCGCCAGCGCCAGTTGTTCGAGATAGGCGCGCTCCAGGTCGCGCCGGCGCCAGAACTCATAGGTCAGGCGCCGGGCAATCGTGGTTAATAGTGCGCGCGGTTGGCGGATATGGCTGACATCTTCCATCCCGGCCAATTCGGTGAATGCCGATGCGGCCAGGTCTTCGGCGTCGTTGCGCGATCCAACCAGCCGGTGCACGCTGGCCGTGAGCCAGCCATAACTGCGGCGGAATTCACCGCCGAGGAATTGGTCGCGTGCAGCGGTGGCAAAGGAAACGGTACTCATGGCCGCCAATATAAGCCGGCGGCCCGCCGATTAAAACGAACAAATACTAATAAGCTTGTTAGAAAAAGCTGTGATCACCAAATGGTGATGGCAATCTTCAATTTAGTTATCGTTTGCCGAGTTGTGCGCCAACGGCCAAGGCAGCCGCGATATTGCGCGCCGCGTTGCGCACATTGACGGCTGCGCAAGCCAGCGCCTCCTCCACCGTGCACGGACGGCTGACCGAGCCGAATACCGCATTGATGCCGTGCGCGTGCACCGCTGCCGCGCCGCTGCCCAGCGATCCGCCGATGCCGATCACCGGCTTGCCATGGCGCTGTGCCACACGCGCCACACCAACCGGCGTCTTGCCTTGAACAGTCTGGCCATCGATGCGCCCCTCGCCGGTGATCACCAGGTCCGCATCCGCCACCGCAGCATCGAGGCCGACTGCATCGGTGACGATTTCGCTGCCTGGTCGCAGACTGCCGCCCAGGAAAACCTGCATGGCCGCGCCGATGCCGCCGCCGGCACCGGCGCCCGGCAAATCCGCCACCTCCGCCACACTCAAACCAAGATCGCGGGCGATGATGGTGGCGTAGTGGCGCAAGTTATCATCCAGCCGCGCCACCATGTCCGGCGTCGCGCCTTTCTGCGGTCCGAAGATGGCGGACGCACCTTGCGGGCCGGTGAGCGGGTTGCTGACATCGCAGGCCACGTCAAACACGCAATCCTTGATGCGCGGGTCCAGGCCGGACAGGTCGATGCGGTCCAGCATATTCAGTGCGCCACCGCCCGGCGGCAAATCGGCGCCGGTGGCGTCCAGCAAACGGCCGCCCAGCGCTTGCAGCATGCCGGCGCCGCCGTCGTTGGTGGCGCTGCCGCCGATGCCCAGCACAAAACGGCGCGCACCAGCATTCAGCGCATTGATGATCAGTTGGCCCGTGCCAAAGCTAGTGGTACGCAGCGGATTGCGCTGTGCAGGCAGCACCAGTTCAAGCCCGCTGGCCGCCGCCATCTCGATCACTGCGGTCTGGCCGTCGCCCATCAAGCCGTAGAAAGCCGATACCTGCTCGCCCAGAGGTCCGGTGACGCGCAAGGCGATGCGCTTGCCGCCACTGGCGTCGATCATCGCTTGCACCGTGCCCTCGCCGCCATCCGCCACCGGCAGCTTGTGATACTCGGCGCCGGGGAAGATTTCGCGAAAGCCCGCTTCAATCTCGTTGGCCACAGCCATCGCCGTCAGGCTCTCCTTGAACGAGTCCGGCGCTATAACTATCTTCATCGTTGACTCTTATCGGTTGACCAGTTTTGCAGGAATGCGCAGCACCAGTATCGCACCAAGCAGCAGCACACTGGACAGAATATACAGCGCCACGTCGGTGCTGTTGGTCGCATCCTTGATCCAGCCAACCAGGAACGGGCTGACAAAGCCGGCAATCTGGCCCAGCGAATTAATCAGCGCCAGGCCGCCTGCCGCTGCCGCACTGCCCAGGAAGGCAGCCGGCAAAGACCAGAACTGCGCCAACGCCGCCAGCGCGCCCATGGTCGCCATGCTCAAGCCGATCATCACGATCAGCGCATTGCTGGAGAAATTGGCCGCCATCAGCAAGCCGATCAGCCCCATGACCATCGGCAGCGAGACGTGGAAGCGGCGCTCTTGGCGCTTGTCGGCGGAGCGGCCTGCCCACACCATGAACACGGCGGCCAGCAGATACGGCACGGCGCTCAGCCAGCCCACGGTGACCGCGCTGTCAAAGCCCAGCGACTTGATAATCGATGGCAGCCAGAAGTTGATCGCATAGACGCCCATCTGGATGCAGAAGTAGATCACGCCCAGCATCCACACGCTGCCGTTGCGCAGCACGGCGCTGAAGGAATCACCGGCGGTACTGACGGCGGCGCGCTGCTGCTCGTCGGCGGCCAGCGCGGCCTGCATGGCGCTTTTCTCTTCGCTGCTCAGCCACTTGGCCTGCGCGATGCCATCATTCAGATAAAAATAAACACCCACGCCCAGCAGCACGGTCGGCAGGCCTTGCAGCAGGAATAGCCATTGCCAGCCCATCATGCCGCCCTGGCCGCTGGAGAAATGCGACAGCATCCAGCCTGACAGCGGCCCGCCGATCAGCCCCGAAATCGGAATCGCCGACATGAACAGCGCCATCACCTGGCCGCGCTTCTGCGTCGGGAACCAATGGGTGAAGTACAACACCATGCCGGGGAAGAAGCCCGCTTCCGCCACACCGGTGAAGAAGCGCAGCACGTAGAAGGAGGTTGGCGTGGTGACGAACAACATGCAGGCGGACAGGCCGCCCCAGACGATCATCATCACCGAAATCCAGCGGCGCGCGCCGATTTTGTGCAGGATCAGATTACTCGGCACGCCGCTCAACACGTAGCCGATGAAGAAGATGCCTGCGCCTAATCCGTAAACAGTATTGCTCAATTTGAGCGCGTCCAGCATCTCCAGTTTGGCGAAGCCGACGTTGACGCGGTCGAGGTAATTGAACAGGTAGCAAACGAAGATAAAGGGAATCAGGTGCCAGCTGGCCTTTTTATAGGCGCCGTCGAGTATGGACATGCGAGTCTCCAGTGTCTTTTAATGTTATCAGGGATTATCTGGAATCATTCACAAAAAAGCATTGGCCGAACGCCCCAATCTAGGTATATTGCCCATTCAATTCTTGTGCAAATGCCCTAAAATAGCCAATATGAACATCTTAAGCACGGCGCTGGCGCAGGATATTGTTACCCGCACCATGCGCATCATCCCCTACAACGTCAACGTAATGGACGCGCATGGCAGCATTATCGCCAGCGGCAATCCCGCCCGTATCGGCGAGCTGCATGCAGGCGCGCTGCTGGCGCTCGCCAAAAAACTGACAATGGAAATCGACGCAGCCAGCGCGCGCAACCTGCATGGTGCGCAGCCCGGCATCAATTTGCCGCTGACGGTGCATGGACAATTGTGCGGCGCAGTAGGCCTGAGCGGCGCACCGGACGAAGTTCGGCACTTCGGTGAGCTGGTGCGCCTGACGGCCGAGATGATCCTGGAACAAGCGCAGCTGGCCGGCGAGCTACAGCGTGATTCGCGCTACCGCGAAGCCTTCGTCCTCAACCTGATCAACGGCGAGCATGCGAATGCGGCCGACCTCGCGGCATGGGCGCACCGGCTCGACATCAGCTTCGAGCAGCCGCACGCTGCCTATCTGCTTGAGCTGGATGACAACGGCATCGACCTGCAAAGCCTGCAACTGCGCTTGCAGGCGCGCCTGCCATCCGTGCTGACGGCCGCCGCCGGGCCGCACGAACTGGCGATACTGGACTTACAGGACAAGCAGCCCTCCATGCTGGCCACCGTGCTGCGCGAACTGTGTCCTCAGCCGCATGCGCTCACCATGGGCATTGCGCTGCAAGGTATCGCCGGCGTGGCCACCTCCTACCAAAGCGCCAGGACGGCGGCGCGGATCGGGCGATCGCGTGACGCCAGCCGTACCGGCCAGCGTCTATACAGTTATTACGACCACACATTGCCCGTACTGCTGTCCGGCCTGAACACCGGCTGGCAGGCAGCTCAGCTGCGCGCACCAATTGAAAAGCTCGGCAAGAACAAAGATATGCTGCAGCGCACACTGGAAGTCTGGTTCGCGCATGACGGCCATCCGGCCGCCACCGCTGAAGCGCTGCACATCCACCGCAACACGCTGGACTACCGTCTGCGCCGCATCGGCGAGATCACCGGGCTGGATCTGGCGCGTCTGGAAGACCGGTTTTTGCTCTACATTTCTGTGCTCTTGTCCAGCCCATGAAACTATCTGATACAGATAAAACAACAAGTTCGGAATTGCGGAAAACATGCTGTATTATTCCCGCTTGCCCAAACGCAGCCCACAAGGCCCGCCTTGGGACACAACGATAAAACACAAAAAAGCACGGGAGCTATTTTGAGCATTTTTAGAACGAAGAATCTGGATGAGATGATTGCCAACGCCCGCAAGCCGGGCGGCCTGGCAAAGGTACTTGGTCCGTTCGACCTGATCCTGATGGGCATCGGCGCCATCGTCGGCACTGGCATCTTCGTGCTGACCGGCACAGGGGCTGTCACCGCCGGCCCGGCGCTGACGCTGTCCTTCGTGGTGGCGGCGATTGCCTGCTGCTTCGCCGCGCTGTGCTACGCTGAATTTGCCTCCACCGTTCCGGTGGCCGGTTCCATCTACACCTACTCCTATGCCACGCTGGGCGAACTGGCCGCGTGGATGATCGGCTGGGACCTGCTGCTGGAGTATGGCCTGGCCACATCGGCCGTATCGGTCGGCTGGTCCGGCTATTTCCAATCACTGATCTCCGGTTTCGGCTGGCATCTGCCTGCTGCGCTCAGCGCTGCTCCAGGTGCCCTGCCTGGCGTGGATACCGTGATTAACCTTCCGGCGCTG
The DNA here is from genome assembly GCF_019219065.1 of Duganella sp. sic0402. Taxonomy (GTDB): domain Bacteria; phylum Pseudomonadota; class Gammaproteobacteria; order Burkholderiales; family Burkholderiaceae_D; genus Rugamonas. The sequence goes on from NZ_JAHUWK010000001.1 coordinate 889,466, forward strand.
TGCATCATGCTGCTGCTGACCGGGATGTTGAGCCTCGGCGTGCGCGAGTCGGCGCGCGTGAACAACGTCATGGTGGTCATCAAGATCGGCGTGGTGCTGCTGTTCATCGCCGTCGGCGCGCGTCACGTGACGCCAGCAAACTGGACGCCCTTCATGCCTTACGGGATGAACGGCATGCTGAGCGCCTCGGCCCTGGTGTTCTTCGCCTTTATCGGTTTCGACGCCGTGACCTCGGCGGCGGAAGAAGTCAAACGTCCAGAGCGCGATCTGCCGATTGGCATCATCGGTTCGCTGGCCGGCTGCACCGTGTTGTACGTGATCGTATCGGCGATCATGACCGGCATCGTGCCGTACAAGGAATTCCTCGGCATCGATCACCCAGTCACGCTGGCACTGCAACGCGCAGGTGAAAATTGGTTCGCCGGCTTCGTCGACCTGGGCGCGATCCTCGGCATGACCACGGTGATCCTGGTGATGGCGTATGGCCAGACCCGCATCATCTACGCCATGTCACGCGATGGCCTGCTGCCAAAACGTCTGTCGAAAGTGCATCCACGTTTCCAGACGCCGTTCTTCGCCACCTGGCTGGTCGGTATCGTGTTTGGCCTGATGGCGGCCTTCGTCCCGCTGAACATCCTGAGCGAACTGGTGAACATCGGCACGCTGGCCGCCTTCACGCTGGTTTCGATCGCTGTCGTCATCCTGCGCAAAAAACGCCCGGACCTGCCACGCGCCTTCCGTTGCCCAGGCGTGCCGGTGATTCCAGCGCTGGCCGTCATCTTCTGCGTCACGCTGATGGCTTACCTGAGCTGGCATACCTGGGTGGCCTTCGGCATCTGGATGCTGATCGGCCTGGTGATCTACTTCACCTACGCCCGCAAGCGCTCGCTGCTGAACTGACAATCTGGACGTGGCGCTTGCGGCTTGCCGACAAGCGCCACGGTCCCGCGCCGACAGGAAGCACCTGATCGGCGCTTGCGCCCTCCCCATCGAGCCGCAAGCCCCCACCTTCGGCCAGCCTGCGCGCAGCGCAGCGCTGCGCGATGCTGCCAAACCTGCCTCCACCAGCAATTCCTCGAGACTGACGCCGGCATCGATGCGCATGCAGTCCACTACCAGTGTCGGTACAATGGCGCCTGCATCCAGCAACGGACGCGAACTGTCGCGGAAGCTCGGGTCACCGATGCGCCTGGTGGCGCCGCCAATCAGCAACAGCGGCTTTTGGCCGGCGCGCTGTAGCCAGCGCATCAACATCAGCCTTGCAGGTGGCCGACATGCAGGCTGTCAGCGGTAGCGGCGCCGGGTCAAGTCATGCGGCCTGCGGCTGGAACTTCTTCCGGTACGCCGCCGGCAGCAGTCCCACACGCTGCTGGAACAGGCGGCGGAACGAGTTGCTGTCTTCGTAGCCCACTTTGAAGGTGATGCTATCAAGGCTCATGCGCGTCGATTCCAGCAAGTGCTTGGCCTTCTCCAGCCTCAGCGTTTGCAGATAGGACAAGGGCGTATAGCCGGTGGCATCCTTGAAGCGCCGTATGAAGTTGCGCACGCCGAAACCGAAGCGTGGCGCCAGTTCATCCATGCACAGCGGCTTGTCATAGTTCTGCTCCAGCCAATTCTGCACGCGCAGAATATCGGCATCGCCATGGCTCTTGGGCATGGACCACAGCACGTACACCGACTGCTCGCTGCGTGCATTATCGATCAGCAGGTAGCGGCTGCATTTTTGCGCCAGCTCCAGCGAGCCGTAACGGCGGATCAGGTGCAGCAGCAAATCCATCGCCGCGCTGGCGCCGCCGCTGGTCATCAGGCCATTGTCCTCGCACAGATTCTGGCGCTCATCCATGCCTACATCCGGGTAGCGTTTGCGGAACAGGTCCGCAAACGCCCAGTGCGTGGTGGCGCGCGCTCCCGACAGCAAACCGTTTTCGGCCAACATAAAGGTGGCGGTGCACATGGTTGCCAGTACCGCGCCTTGCGCATGCTGCTTGCGCAGCCATTCACCATAGCGGCCAAAACCTGGCAAGGCTTCGCGTAGCGTGAACAGGAAGCCTGGGATCAGCACCAGGTCTGTATCCGCGATATCGTTCAGCGCGGTTTCCGGTTGCAGTGTCTGGCCGCGCAGCGTCGTCACAGGCTTGCCGTCAAGCGAGGCGGTGACGATGTCAAATACCGGCTGTTCGGAAAACAAATTGGCGGCGGTGAGTATCTCCAGTGCGGTGGTTGCGCTGGCGGCGGAACACTGGTCGGCAAACAGCAAAGTAATATGCATGGCAGATTTCGCATGGAAAAAGTCATTTGTGCATCTACCTTAACAGAAACCCATCACCTATAGTGGTGGCGCTCCTCTACTCACCTTACCTGTACACTATGAATCTCTGGTTCCGACTGATCTGGATGCTGCTCAAGCGTCCGTGGCGCAAACCCGCCGACCCGTTTTCCACCACGGTGGTGCGCATGCGCGTATGGCCGCTGGACCTGGACTTGAACCGCCACGTCACCAATGGCCGCTATTTCACGCTGGCCGACATCGGCCGTATGGACTACGTGCTGAAAACCGGCGCCTTCCGCACGGCGCTGCGCCACAAGGCCGTGCCCATCGTCGGAGACGCCTGGGGCAAGTTCCGCCGCGAGCTGAAGCTGTTTGAAACCTTTGAAATCCACACCCGCATGCTGGGCTGGGATGAGAAATGGAGCTTCCTTGAACACCGCTTCGTCAAGGATGGCCGTGTGGCTGGCACGGTGGTGATGCGCGGCGTGTTCCGTTCGCCCAAAGGCACGGTGCCGCCAGCCGACATCGTCCGCGACCTGGGCATGCCGGAGCAGTCTCCGGCCATGCCGCAATGGCTGACGGCATGGTCCGAGAGCTGCGACGGCATGAGCGCGCAGCTACGCGAAGAAGAAGCGTCTACTGCACGCTGACCTTGCCGGTGCCGGCATTGTTCAGCACCGAGGCCTTGACGGCCGAAGCGTTCAGCGGAGCGACGGTATAAGGCAAAGTCCAGCCGACCACATTGCTGAAACTGCACTTGCCCGCCACGTCCAGTGCCGCGCCATTCAGCAGCGAGCCGCTATCGGCAATCGCGCCCTTCTTGCTCGACGAGCCAGGATTGGTGATGATCTGCGTACAGCTGCTGGCGCCCGCCACATCAAATGCATTGTTCTGCGAGATGATCTTGGCCAGGTAACCGACGCCAATGCTGTAATGGTGCGGATACACAGCGTGCGAACGGCTGCCTTCAAAATAGTTGTTATAGATGTGGACCTTACCGAAACGCACACGCGGCGCGCGCTCGCTGACATTCAGGAAGTGATTACCGACGAAGGTGACGGTCAAGTGGCCGTCGTCGGTGGTACGCGAGTCGGATGAACCGATCAGGTTATTTTTCTGATGCAGCTCGAAGCGGTTGTTGGAGATGGTGACGTAGTCCGAGCCATTCTTCACGTCCAGCGCGCCATCGTGGCACTGTTTCAGGCGGCCGTTCGCGGTAGGCAGTTGGTCGTCGGTCTTGGGTGCGTCGGTGAAGACGTTGTGGTCGATCCAGACGTTTTTCGACGCCAGCACGGTGATGCCGTCGTATTCCGAGTTCCAGTTGCCGGCACTGCCGTCATCCGGGTCCCATACCGGCGCGATGTCGCACGGCGCCTGGATATTCAGGTTGCGCACGATGACGTTTTGAACGCCGTTGATGACGATATTGGCATTGACCAGTTTCGTGTCGCTGCCCATGCCGATCAGCGTAGTGTTGCTGCCCAATTTGATTTGCAGGCGTGCCGCCTGGTCGGTTGTGCTGGTGTATGGGCCGCCATTGTCGGCAGCGCTTGGATCGATGGTGCCGTACAGTTTGATGATTTTCGGCTTGTCGCCTTGGGCCTTGATTGCAGCCACCAGCTGCGAGGCGGAGCTGACTTTATAGATGGCGTTGGCGGCAGCGTCTGCGCCGCCGGTCGTGCCGCCGTTCTGGCCCGCCCAACCGCCAACTGGTGCGGCTTCGTAGGTGGCGTCGCCGCCAGGGGCTGGCGCCGGAGCAGGAGTCGGCGTCGGAACTGGCGTTGGCGTTGGAACTGGTGTTGGCGTTGGCGTTGGCGTCGCAGCCACCGGACCTATCGCGCACTTTTTATCCTTGCCAGGATACGGGTCCGAACCGAAGCTGGCTACCGTGCACGCCACATCACCGGACAGCGCCTGCACAACCCACTTGTCCTTGATGCCGAACGAAACCTGCCGCGCGCTGCTCCCCGCCTTGCACGTACCACCCTGGTCCGCACATTTGGAAAAACCGCTCGGCCAATCAGCCGCTTGCGCGCTGCCCGCCGCCATCATCGCAACAGCAACCGCCATCATCGTTTTTTTCATACATCCCCTTTTTGAAAAATTCGCAACAATATCAGAAATGAAAGCTCACTCTAACACCATTGCTGGGGTGCAACATATGAAAAATGAAGCTACTTATATAACATTCAGATCTAGCTCGCGGAGGAAGTTGGCCGCCTGAGCATGCGAAATGGTCGCCCCCTTAAACAGGCCCGCCTCGGTCAGCTTCACGCCTTCGATATCCGCCGAGCGCAAATCCGCACCTTGAAACTTTGCCAGCTTCAGCACCGCATTGCGCAAGCTGCCACCTTCAAACACCACATCACGGAAATCGCAGCCGGAAAGATAAGCATCTGAAAAATCCAGCTCTTTCAACACCGCCTTACGGAACGAGAAGCCGCGCATGTCCGCGCCGACCAGCAGGCATTCCTCGAAGTGAATGCCGAGGTGCGCCACCTCTTCAAACGACGCGCCGGTCAGCTTGCAGCCATGGAAGGCCGCCGACGCCAGCTTGGCGCGGCGCCACTTGGCGTTATTCAGGTCGCAACCATCAAAGCGCGCATCGACAGCATCCACCGACTCCAGATCCGCGCCGCCCGCGCGGCAACGCAGCCAATGCGAGCGCGCCAGCTTGCAGGCAAACAACGTCGTGCCGGAGAAGGTGCAGCGTTCAAACCGCACGCCTTGCAGATCAAGACGCGACAAATCTTCGTCATCAAAAGCGCAGTTATCGAAATGGCGCACGCCCTGCGTCAGATACTCTTCCAATTCGGCGCGCGACAGCGCCACGCCGGAAACGGCGTTGGTATTCACATCACTCATCACTTCAAATTCATTGTTTGTACAGATAGCAGCTTGCATTTGCCCGCCACCTTCACATAAGTGCGCATGAACTGATAGCGGTTGCTGCGGAAGGTAGCGCCGTCCTGATTCCATTGTTCGGTCGTGCTGACGCCGCGCACCACAGAAGTATCGCCTTGAACGTGCACATGCACATCGCTGGTACTGCGGGCCTTGTAAACCACCGGCTTCGCCAGCCGCGCCAGCAAAATATCGCGCGTCTCAATCTGAGTGCCAAGAGTATGCACCCACACATAGTCATCCGCCAGCAGCGATTGCAGGAACGGCACGTCGCCGGTACGCAGCGCCTCTTCATATTGCGAGTCGAGCTTGATCAGTGCTTCGGACGGCAAGCACGGCGCAGCCGAGGCGATCACAGGCAATAGGCCGAACAGGGACAGCAGGAGTTTTTTCATGGTGGCGTTGAGTATAACCGTTTCATCGTGTCCTACCCCACAGACTTCTTGAAGAAATCCTCTTAATCTCAGGCCATGATGAAAACATACCGCAAGCAGCACTTTGACGTGGCCAACGTCCGCCGCCTGCTAGAGCCTGGGCCGGTGGTGCTGGTCAGCTCCGCGTGGCAAGGCAAGCAAAACATCATGACCATGGGCTGGCACATGATGATCGGCTTCACGCCCGCGTTGTTCGGTTGCTATATCGACGAGAGCAATCACAGTTACGAGATGGTGACGCAGAGTGGTGAATGCGTGATCAACCTGCCGACCGCCGACCTGCTGGAACAAGTCATCGGCATTGGCAATTGCAGTGGTGCGGATACCAATAAGTTTGAGCGCTTCGGACTGACCTCTGTGCCAGCCGAGGACGTGGCGGCTCCGCTGATCGGCGAATGCTATGCCAGCTTGGAGTGCCGCCTGGCTGATGCGCATCCCAACCCCAACCATCCCCTGTTTGTATGGGAGGTGGTCAGGGCACACGTCGCCAGCACGCCCAAGCTGCCCAAGACACTGCACTACCGTGGCGACGGCGAATTCATGGTTTCCGGCCGCGAAATCGCCACGCTGCAGCGCTACCCCGACCAGCGCCGCTGATGCCGTGCTAGCGGTACTGGAGACGCCATGAATGTCAACCAATGGTTCCTGCTGGTCGGCTTGCTGATGCTGGCGCGCGGCCTGGCTGCAACCACCATCTCACGTTCACCGTTCACTTCCGCCATCGTCTATCTCGGCGTCGGCTTGCTGCTGGGCCCGAGCGCGCTGAACATCTTCAATTTCGATCCTGCCAAAGAATCGCAACTGCTGGAAATGCTGGCCGAGGTCGCGCTGCTAATTTCCTTGTTCTCGGCGGGGATCAAGATGCCGGTACCGTTCAAGCTGTCGCGCTGGAGCGCACCGCTGCGCCTGGCCTGGCTGTCGATGGCGTTGACGGTGGGGCTGGTGGCTTTGTTCGCTTACTACGTTCTGCATCTGCCGGCCGGCGCCGCCGTGCTGCTGGGCGGCATACTGGCGCCCACCGATCCGGTGCTGGCCACGGATGTGCAAGTGCGCCATGCCGGCGACAAGGACGAGCTGCGGTTCAACCTCACCTGCGAAGCCGGCATGAACGACGGCAGCGCCTTCCCTTTCGTGCTGCTGGGCCTGGGCATGCTGCACATGGGCGAAGCAGGCGAACATCACTACTGGCGCTGGCTGTTGGTCGATGTGATCTGGGCCACGGGCGGCGCGGTGCTCATTGGCGTGATCGCCGGCGCAGGCCTGGCGCGGCTGGGCTGGCGCTTGCGCGTGCTGGAGCCACGCCACGAGATCATGGACGACCTGGTAGGACTAGGCCTGATCGCCATCGTGTTCGGCCTGGCCAGCGTCATGAAAGCATCCGGCTTCCTGGCGGTGTTCTTCGCCGCTGTGGCACTGCGGCAGACAGAATTAAAGCTGGCCGGTGCGCCCAAAGACAGGCAAGGCTTGCGCGAACCGGAACTGGCAAAGTCCGCCGCCGCGCAAGCCAGTGACAGCAAGGACGCGCCGCTGGTCGTCAGCGCGGAGGCGCTGGTTTTCAAGGAGCACCTGGAGCGTTTGTCCGAACTGACTTTGGTGCTGCTGTTGGGCGGCATGATCTCGCTGCGCGAACTGCCCTACGAAACCATCGGCGTCGCCGCCTTCCTGTTTGTCGTGGCGCGGCCGCTATCGGTGTTTATAGGCATGATCGGCAGCGGTGCCAGCAAACGCATGCGCGCCACCATCGGCTGGTTCGGCGTGCGTGGCATCGGCTCGATCTTCTATCTGGTCTACGCCATCGAAGCCGGCCTGCCGCCCAATCTGGCCAAGCAGCTGACCGGCATCTCGTTGGGCGTGATCATGCTGTCGATACTGGTGCACGGCTTTAGCGTGAAGCCGCTGCTGGAATCTGAATAATGGAAGCGATCGCCGTGCCGACATCGGTTGTACTGGCCTTGCCGCCCATGTCCGGCGTACGCGGTCCGTCCAAAAGACAGCGCTCCACTGCGGCCACAATGGCGTCATGCGCCTCGGTATAGCCGAGGAAGTCCAGCATCATCGCACCGCACCAGATCATGGCGATGGGATTGGCGATGTTCTGGCCGTAGATATCGGGCGCCGAGCCATGCACTGGTTCAAACAGTGACGGGAAGGTCCGCTCCGGATTCAAATTGGCGGAAGGCGCAATACCGATGGTGCCCGCGCACGCCGGGCCGAGGTCGGACAGGATATCGCCAAACAGGTTGGACGCCACCACTACATCAAAGCGCTCCGGCGACAGCACGAAGCGTGCAGTCAGGATATCGATGTGGTACTTGTCATGCCGGACCTCCGGATAGCTGTCCCCCATCACGTCCACGCGTTCATCCCAGTACGGCATACTGATCGAAATGCCGTTGGACTTGGTGGCGGAAGTCAGGTGTTTCTTCGGCCGTTTTTGCGCCAGTTCAAACGCGAACTTCAGCACGCGGTCCACGCCGGTGCGGGTAAAGATCGCTTCCTGCAGCACGAATTCGCGGTCGGTGCCTTCAAACATGCGGCCGCCGACGCTGGAATATTCGCCTTCCGTATTCTCGCGGACGATGTACATATCGATGTCACCAGGCTGCTTGTTCGCCAGCGGGCAAGGCACGCCGGGCAGCAGGCGCACCGGACGCAAATTGATGTACTGGTCGAACTGGCGGCGGAACTTGAGCAGCGATCCCCACAGCGATACGTGGTCCGGTACAGTCTCCGGCCAGCCAACCGCACCGAAGAACAGCGCGTCAAAGCCTTGCAGCTGCGCCATCCAGTCATCCGGCATCATCTTGCCGTGCTTAAGGTAATACTCGCAACTTGGCCACTCAAAGGTGGTCCATTCGACGCCAAAATTAAACCGGCGTGCGGCCGCCTCCACTGCGCGCATCCCTTCCGGCATGACCTCCTTGCCGATACCGTCGCCTGCCATCACAGCGATTTTATGTACTTTCATGACTGCCCTCCTCAACGCAAAACCACAGCATATACCCTAGCAGATCGTTTATAATGCCGCAAAATGTAAATCCATAAAACACGAATCGTGGATAAACGTATCGATAACGAAGACCTTCGCGTCTTTGTCACGGCAGCACGCAAAGCAAGCTTCGCGGCGGCGGCCGAGGAGTTGGGCATGTCGTCCGCCTATGTCAGCAAGCGTATCGGCATACTGGAGCAGATGCTGGGCGTGCGCCTGTTCCATCGCACCACGCGCCGCGTGATCGTCAGCGAGGATGGCGAAAAGGTCTACGCGCACGCGATCACCATTCTGGAAAATCTTGACGGCCTGCTTAATGAATTGGCTGAGCGGCGCGACGTGCCACGCGGCCTGCTGCGCATCAGCAGCAGTTTTGGCTTTGGCCGGAACGTGGTCGCGCCGGTGGTCGCGCGGCTGGTCGCGGCACACCCGTCGTTGCAGGTGCGCTTTGAGGTATTCGACCGGCTGGTCGATATTGTGGCTGAAGGCTTCGACCTGGATATACGCATCGGCGACGAGATCGCGCCGCAAATGATCGCCCGCAAGCTGATGGACAATCACCGCATCCTGTGCGCGGCGCCCGGCTATCTGAAACAGCACGGCACGCCACGCGCCCTGCAGGAGCTGGCGGGCCACAACTGCCTGGTGATCAAGGAGCGCGATATGCCATTTGGCGTGTGGGCGCTGCGCGCCAGTGCCGGACAAGAAGAAACGGTGAAGGTGACAGGTTCGCTGTCATCCAACCATGGCGAAATCGCGCTGCAATGGGCAGTGGCTGGCGCCGGCATCGTGCTGCGCTCGCACTGGGACGCCCGGCCATACCTGGACAGTGGCGAACTTGTACAGGTACTGCCCCAGTACACCCAAAGCGCCAATGTCTGGGCCGTCTACCCTCAGCGGCTGGAAGGCTCGGCCAAGGTGCGCGTTTGTGTCGAATTCCTCAGGCACGAACTGGCTCAGAGATAGCGCACCCAGGCCATCGTGGTACGACGCTTGAAGTTGCCAAACGCCCGGCATGGCCAGTACAGTAACGGCAGCAGCACAGCACTCAAAGCCCATACCTGCCACAAATGGTCGAACTCATAGCGCTTGCCATAATTCGCACCCAGCAAGGCGATGGCCGCCATTTGCAAGGCCAACAGCACATACAGGTGCAGCAGGTAATAAAACATGGGCGCGCCACCGAAGACCGCGCTGGCGCGCAGAAACCAGTTGTCACGCTGCTCCAGCCAGGCCAGCACCAGCAGCCCGACGCCCAGCGTCAGCAGCAGAAACGCCAGCGATGGCGGGTACTTGGTCACGTTCAGGAACGACATCACGCTGTGCAGCGCGTCCGCGCCCTGCTCCCACAGCAAAGTCTCGCCGTAGATGTTGAAACCGCGCAGTACCGCCAGCAACACTAATGCGATGGCGCCGGCAGACAGCAGCAGTTTGCGGCGCTGCTCCGGCGCGGTGGCCGATGCATACCACGGCCCCACCGCATATCCAAGCAAGATGACACCGATCCACGGCAGCAATGGATAACTGACCTTGATTCTTACCAATCCCTCACTCACCAGGAAACCGCGATCATGCAGAATGGTCCATGGAATATAGCCCGCTTCGCCAGGCTGAAACGAAATTGGCGTCAGCAGGTTGTGGCCGAACACGATGGCCAAGCCAAGCGCAATCAGCACGCCGCGCGGGAGGCGGTGCAACAGCGACAGCGCGATCATCGACAGGCCGATGGCCCAGATGACCTGTAAATAAATCGTCGGCGGCGACAGCTGGACTGCCCACACCGCCGTAATGACGGTAATCTCCAGCAGGATCAGGAACAGGCCGCGCTTGAACAGAAAGCCCGCCGGCGAACGTGGACCGGACGATGGGTGCGCATACAGCCATGCCGACAGGCCGGTCAGGAACACAAACACCGGCGCGCAAAAATGTGCCGCTACCCTGCCGAAGAAAAATCCGGGATCGGTTTCCGCCAGATTCATCGGATCGCTGACCGGGTGGTGCAGAAAGAACGCTTCGCGCGCGTGATCCACCATCATAATCATCATCACCAGCCCGCGCAGGACGTCGATTGACGCCACACGCGCGCCACGCGCACGCACACCACTCATAACTTGTATTCCACTTTCAGGGTCACGCGGCGGTCTTCGCCAGGCGCTATCCAAGTCTGTTGATAAGAGCTTGGATAGTACACTTTGTCGAACAGATTATCGATATCCAGCGAAATCCGCAGTTTCTTCGACGGTGAATACGAGGACACCAGCTTGGCCGTGGTGTAGGCAGGCAGGCGGAAAGTACTGCTGATCGCCACGTCGCCATTACGCTCGCCGACATAATTGGCGCCGCCGCCGAAAGTCGCGCGCGCGCCGCCGTTCAGGCCAAACTCCTGCACCAGCATCACATTGGCCGCCTGCTTCGGTACATTCGCCAAACGCCCGCCGACCGCCAGTACGTTATCGCGCAAGACTTTGGCATCGGTGTACGCATACGACAAGGACAGTTGCAGCTTGCGCGCGACCTCGCCGGCGACATCCAGCTCCACACCCTTGCTACCCACTTGACCGGCAGCCAGCGAGTAATTGGTATCGAGCGGGTTCAGCGTCAGCACGTTTTCCTTCTTGATCGAATACAGTGCCAGCGTGCTGCTGATTTTGCTATCCGCCGTATCGAATTTCACGCCGGTTTCATAGGCACGGCTGGTTTCGGCCGGGAAGGACTCGTTGTTGATACCGATGCCGCTATTCGGACGGAAGGACTTGCCGGCCGACGCGTACAGCGATACCTGCTTGTTCGGCTGATAGACGATGCCAGCGCGCGGACTGGTGGTTTCCAGTGATTGGTGATTGCGCAGGCCATTGCGGTTGTAGTTGGTGATGGTCTGACGATACGAGTCGCGGCGCACGCCCAGCAGCGCCTTCCACTCTGTGTTCAGATCGATCTGGTCCTGCGCATACACGGCGGTCTGCCATTGCTGTTCGCGGGTGTCGATCGACGGTCCCAGCGTGGTTGGCTGTGGCGCACCATATACCGGCGCGTAAATATCGATCGCATACGGCGCGGCGGCGTTGGGGCTCTTGCGCAGTTGCAGACGGTCGTCGATGAAGCGGTAGCCGTCAACGCCAACCAGCACATGGTGCGCGCCTACCTTGCCCAGCAACTCCACCCGGCCGGACCAGTCCTGCGCCGAAAAATCGCGATATCGGCGCTGGCGCCACAGCGTACGGCCATCGCTTTGCAAGGCAGAAGCCTCGGTAGAAAAGCCCACCATCTCGCTGCTGCGGTATGACAGTCCGCTTTGCAGCGACCAGCCGTTGCTGAAGTCATGCTGCACAAACAGCTGGTGTCCGGTCGACTTCACTGTCATCGGGCCGTCCGCCTTCTCGCCGAGGAAGCGCGAATTCGGTATCAGACCCAGCACGCCTTTTACCGCCAGCACGCCACGGTCAAAGTAAGCCTGCTGTTCAAAGGATTCCAATTCATACGACAGCGTCGTATTGTCGGTCAGGCGCCAGATCACCGATGGCGACACCATGTGTCGCTTGGAGCTTAGCGTATCGCGGAAGCTGTCGCCCTTTTCATAGGCGGCATTCAGGCGGTACGCCACCGTGCCGCTCAAAGGACCGGTGAAGTCGGCTGCGGTGCGCCAGGTGTCATGGCTGGCCAGCGACTGGCTCAGCGTGTAGGAAGGCTGGAATAGCGGCTTCTTGGTGGCGATGTTGATGATGCCGCCCGGCTCTCCCCGCCCGTACAGCGCTGCCGCCGGACCTTTCAGGATCTCGATGCTGCTGACATTGACACTGTCGCGCATGCCGTTGTAGCCACGGCTGGAACTGAAGCCGTTCACCAGGAAATCGGAGCCGTAGTTGGGATCGCCGGTAAAACCGCGCACCGCGTAGCTGTCCCACACGCCGCCGAAGTTGCTTTGGCGCGAAATACCGCTGCCCATATCCAGCGCGTCGGCAAAGCGGCTGACGCCTGCGTCGCGCAGCATGTCTTCCGTCAGCACGCGCGCACTTTGCGGCAGATCCTTCAAGTCAGTTTCGGTCTTGGTGGCGCCGGTGGCGGACAGGCTGCGATATGGCTGGCGCGCGCCGACAATCTCCACAACATCATCCACCGTATTATCCGCTACAGCGAAAAGCGGATAGGCCGCAGCCAGGCAAAGCGCCAGGTGCGTAGAACGTACTTCCAACATGAAGGCTCCGTTTAATAATGCAAGTTAGCTGCATTATACACAAATGCAAGTCTACTGCATTAATTTGTCTGGAGTCATAGGTGTGCTGCGTTCGCGCCGTCCTGTCGCGTGATAAATGGCGTTGCACACTGCCGCCGATACGCCCACCAGCCCAATCTCGCCCACGCCTTTGGCGCCGATACGGCTGACGATACGGTCATCCTCCTGCACAAAGATGACATCAATCTCATGGATATCCGCATTCACCGAAACATGGTACTCGGCCAGATTGTGATTCATGAAGCGGCCAAGCCGGTGATCGCAGAACGTCTCTTCATGCAGCGCCTGGCCGATGCCCCACACCACACCGCCAACAATCTGGCTGCGCGCCGTTTTGGCGTTGATGATGCGGCCGGCCGCGATGGCGCTCACCACCCTTGTCACGCGCACCGTGCCGAATTCCGGGTCCACACGCACTTCGACAAACACCGCCGAGTGTGTTGATCGCTGGTACTTCATCTGCTTCAGCATATTCGGCAGCATCATGTACTTCTCTTCAAGACGGGATTCACCGCTGCCCGCCATTACATCCACCAACGAAATCGCAGTTTCGGGCCGGCCTCTCACTCGCAGCAGTCCGCCGGTAAATTCGACATCAGCAAAGCGCGCCTTGGCCAACGGCGATGACGGCAGTTTCTTCGCCAGCTTGAACAGCGTTTTTTGCAGCTTCTCGCACACGCCCTGCACCGCAGATCCCACTGTGGCAACATGCGAAGAGCCGCCCTCAATAGGTGCAACCGGCAGCGTGGAGTCGCCCAGCTGGAAGCGTACCCTCTCCAACGGCAATCCAAGCGCATCGGCAGCGATAATGCTCATCGCGGTGTAGGTGCCTGTGCCGATATCGGTGGCGGCGCTGCTGACCACCAGCGAGCCGTCCGCATGCAGCACCGCGCTGGCGCGCGCGAACATCTGCATCGCATCCCACATACCAGTCGCCATGCCCCAGCCTATCAGCTCGCGGCCTTCGCGCATCGTTCCTGGCGCCAGCGGGCGCCTGCTCCAGCCAAAGCGCTCAGCCCCCTGCTCGTAACAGGCGCGCAGTTCTTTGGTGGAGTATGGCAGGCCGTGTGAGGGATCGATCTCCGCGTAATTTTTCAAGCGCAGCGCCAGCGGGTCCATGTTCAAGGCATACGACAACTCATCCATCGCCACTTCCAGTGCGTGCATGCCGTGCGCGGCGCCCGGTGCCCGCATGTCCATGGGGCTGGCGTGGTCCAGGTCCACCAGGTGATAGCCCAGCCGAACATGCTCGCATGCATACAGCTCGCCTGACCAGTTGACCACCACCTCCACATAGTCTTCCATGCGTGAAGTCTCCGCCACCGCTTCATGAATAATGGCGCTCAGCGTGCCGTCCGCTTGTGCGGCCAGCTTGACGCGCTGCACAGTCTCCGGGCGATGGCCGAAGGTGAACATCTGCTGCCGTGTCAACACCACGCGCACCGAACGCTCCAGCTTCAACGCGGCCATCACGGCCAGCGGCAACTGGTACTGCGGCCGCAATCCGGAGCCAAAAGCGCCGCCCACATAGGGATTGCGTACCGTGACCTTGTGCTTCGATAGACCGAATACATGCGACACATACCAGCGGCTGTTTTGCGAGCTTTGCGTCTTGTCGTATATCGTCAGGTGGCCGTCTTCGCTGCGGATCACCGTACTGGCGAACATCTCCAGTGGATTGTGATGCTCTACGCCGCTGTAGTACTGCCCCTCTATTTTGACGGCCGCCTTTTCCCACACTTCATCCGCATGGCCTTTCGGATCAGGAGGTGGCGTGAAGCCCGCTTTCAAGCGGCTGGGCTTATAGGAGCGCTCGCGGTTCTCCACCAGCGAGGTAGCGTGATTTTCCACCTCATAATCTACCTCAACCAGCCGGGCGGCGTAACGTGCGGCTTCAAAGGTTGCGGCGACCACCAGTGCGACCGGCTGCCCGCTGTAGGCAATCTTGTCATCGTACAGCGGCCGGAATGGCGAGCCTGAAGGCGCGGTCATATCCTTGTAGAAGATATCGAAGGAACGGATGCGCGGCCGGTTCGCATGCGTAATCACGTCCACCACACCGGGCGTCGCCAATGCGGCTGCAACACGTATCTCCTTGATGCGGCCAACCGGAATACTGCTACTGACCACCACACCGTACAGCAGATCCTCGGCTGGATGCTCGGCCGCATAGCGTGCCTTGCCCATTACCTTGTCGCGGCCATCAACACGCGAAACGGCCATGCCGATGCTGACCGCTCCTGTACCCGGTTCCGCCGATGGCGTGCGTAATGCTTCAATCAGATCAGTCACTGTCGCTCCCGGTGTTGTCGTAAGTTCCCGCAGCCGCCAGTTCCAAAGCGCGCATCACGGCGCGCCTGGCCAGCGGGATTTTGAAACTATTTCCACCCTGGCCTTGCGCGCCGTTGAGCAATGCATCCGCCGCGACCGAAAAACTGTCCGCTATCGCAGCGCGGCCAACCAGCAAGGCTTCCGCCGCCGGCAAGCGCCAGGGCTTGTGCGCCACGCCGCCCAAGGCCAAGCGCGCCCCGCGCACCATGCCGTCCTCGCCAATATCCAGCATGGCTGCCGCTGACACCAGCGCAAACGCATACGATGCGCGGTCACGGATTTTCAGGTAACAGGAGTGCCCGGCAAACTGCTGGCTAGGCGGCAGTTCGATATGCGTAATCAGCTCATCCGGCGCCAGCGTAGTGTCGAGCTCGGGCCGGTCGTCCGGCAAGCGGTGAAAGCTGGCGAAGGGAATCTGCCGCTCGCCACGCAGCGAGCGTACGTGCACCACTGCTTCCAGCGCAGCCAGTGCCACGCACATATCGGAGGGGTGAACGGCAATGCATTGATCGCTGGCGCCAAGGATGGCGTGCTGGCGTGTTAGCCCGCCGATCGCCGAACAGCCACGACCAGGCTCGCGCTTATTACAAGGCACGGTAACGTCATAAAAATAATGGCAGCGCGTGCGTTGCAGCAGGTTGCCGCCATTGCTGGCCATATTGCGTATCTGCGGCGAGGCGCCGGCGAGGATGGCAGCAGTCAGTATCGGATAGCCTTCGCGCACCAGTGGATGATAGGCAGTATCCGCGTTGCGTGCCGTGGCCCCCAACAGCAGGCCACCATCATCTGATGAGGTGATGGCTTCCAGGGGCAAGCGGTTGATGTCGACCAGCGTGGCCGGCCGCATCACGAACTCTTTCATCAGATCGAGCAGATTGGTGCCGCCGGCGATGAAGCTTGCCTCATCACCGATGTGCGTCAATGCCTGGCGGTCATCGCCGGCCTGAAGATAGCTGATTGGATTCATGCCGGCACCGTACCCGGCTCATAAGGCCGGCCAGGAACGTCTTGGCGCAGCCCAAGCACCTCCGTGACGGCAGCGACGATGCCCGGATACGCGCCACAGCGACAGATATTCCCGCTCATCAGCTCACGCACGTCGGCCACAGTACTCGCCTGGCCTTCATTCATCAGCCCCACGGCAGAACACAACTGACCCGGTGTGCAGTACCCGCATTGGAAAGCATCGTGTTCGATAAACGCCTGCTGCAAGGGATGCAGTTGTTCGCCGTCCGCCAGGCCTTCGACGGTGATCACGTCGCGTTCATTCTGCATGACAGCCAGTGTCAAACAGGAGTTAATGCGCTTCCCATCCACCAGTACGGTGCACGCGCCACACTGGCCGTGGTCACACCCTTTCTTGGTCCCGGTCATGCCGGCGCGCTCGCGCAGCAGATCCAGCAAAGACATCCAAGCTTCAACTTCAAATTGCTGAGGTTCGCCGTTAATGTTCAGGCGGACGGAATAAGTAGAATTCATCAGGTCCTTCCTTCGATTTTCAAAACGCCACGCACATTGGTCACGATCAGGCAAAGCTGCAGTGCGATCAGCGCCCAGGCGTCGTCGTGCCATCCCCAGGCTATCCATAGCGCGTTACTCAGCAGGAAGGTGATGAAACCAGCTTTACGGCGCAAAGCCGATTTGGAGCCAACCAGCAGGCCCGCAAGCACGGTGATGGCCATGGCCGGCCATTGCAACAGGTCGATCCAGTCATTCATGGGTGTTGTGCAGGTAGTGACGACGTGGACCAGCATCGCCTATCACCTGATGTTGGTATGTGCGACAACACACGGTTACCCGCCAGGACCTTAAGCGTGCGCGGGCTAACAGACAGTCTGGACCGGCCCACCCGATGATGGGTCCATGAAAATCGACCGTCTACCTTATGCATCGGCGCACTCGTTGAGCGAAGCACTCGCGCGCCTGGAGCCGCAGCAGAGCCCGGCCAGACAACTGGCGCAGTTGATCGACGCCGGACAGGATCAATTACCTCTCCCTGCACGCGGCGCCACGCTGCAGCGCTGGCAATGCCTGGCGCTGGCCGCGCACCACGATCTGAGCCTGGCGAAGCTATACGAAGGCCATACCGACGCGCTGGCCATCCTCGACGAACTGCAAGGCCCATCACGTCCCGGCGCTGCATGGGGCGTATGGTGCGCGGAATCGCGTGATGCAGGGCTGGTGCTGCGCCAATCCGCCGAAGGCCAGATAGTGCTTGCGGGGCGTAAGCAATGGTGCTCCGGAGCGGCAGCACTGAGCCACGCACTGGTCAGTTGCACGAACGCCAACGGTGAACGCCAACTTGCCGCTGTCGCGTTGCGCGATCCGGGTGTTACGATCACCAGCGATGGCTGGCACGCTGTCGGCATGGCCGCTACCGCCAGCGTCGATGTGGTATTTGACGATGTACCCGCCATCGCCGTCGGCGCACCCGGTGCATACCTGAACCGTCCCGGCTTCTGGTACGGTGGCGCCGGCATCGCGGCTTGCTGGTTCGGTGCAGCGCAAGCACTGGCCGGATACCTGCACGCCGCCACGCGTGGACAAGTCCCTGCTGAACCGCACCGGCTGGCCCATCTCGGCCAGGTCGAAATCGCGTTAAGCAGCGCTGCCGCCTTGATGCGCGACACCGCCCGTGCGCTCGACCAGGCGCCCGGCGCGTATGCCGGCCGAAAGGCGATGCGTTTACGGCTGGCGGTTGAAGATGCAGCCACCAAGGTACTGCACCACGTCACCCGCGCGCTGGGCGCAGGGCCCATCTGCCGTGATGCCCGCTTTGCACAATTGGCGGCCGACCTCCCGGTCTTTTTGCGCCAGAGCCACGCTGAGCGTGACCTCGCTGCGCTGGGCGAACTGGTGGCACAGCAGGAGCACGCGCCATGGACCTTATGAGCACAACCCACACCCAGCAACGCCGCATTCACGGACGCGGCACGCCAGACGCGGACTGGCAGGCTTGGCCGGGCCTGAGCGCCATGCCCGTCACCAGCGCTGCCGACCTGGTTCCCGCGCATCGACGCGCAGTCATCGTCGCACCGCACCCGGATGATGAAATCCTGGCCTGCGGCGGTCTGCTGCAACAGTTGCAAGACCAGGGAACGCAAATCGTGCTGCTCGCTGTCACTGATGGCGATGCCAGCCATCCCGGTTCGGCGCTGCTTTCCCCGCTCGACCTGGCACGGCTACGGCCACAGGAAACCGTGGCGGCGCTGACGACACTCGGCGTATCCCCGCAGATCGTCCGCGCCCGCATCCGCGACGGACAGGTCAGCGCCAATCTGGAACAGCTGCACCACCTTCTTTTGCAACTGCTACGGCCGGACGATGTGGTGTTCTCCACCTGGCGCCACGACGGCCATCCCGACCACGAAGCTTGCGGCTTGGCCGCCTCGCTGGCTGCGCGCAGTTGCCGCGCGAGGCTGATCGAAATGCCGGTCTGGAGCTGGCATTGGGCGGCGCCCGGCGACCAGCGGCTGCCATGGCGCCAGGCGCGCCGCCTGCCGTTGAGTGATGCTGTGCTGAAGCGCAAACAGCAGGCGATTGCCTGCTTTCAGACGCAATTGCGCGACGACGCCAGCACCGGCCAGCCGGCGATCCTGCCTCCATACGTACTAGGCCGGCTACTGCATCCTTACGAAATCTACTTCTTATGAACGCCCACTTCCAACAGCTATATGAGCGTAGCGACGACCCCTGGCAGGTGCGCCAGCGCTGGTACGAACAGCGCAAGCGCGCCCTGCTGCTGGCCAGTCTGCCGGAACCGCACTATCGCCACGCCTTCGAGCCAGCCTGCGGCAACGGAGAATTGACCGCCTTGCTGGCGCGTCGCGCCGGCCAGGTCACCGCCAGCGACCTGTCACCTGCCGCCGTGCAGCTGACGCGCAAACGCCTGGGAAACACCGCTGGCGGGCAGGTCGCCGTACGTTGCCAGCGCATGCCCTATGACTGGCCGGCCGGCGTCAGCTTCGACCTGATCGTGATCAGTGAAATGGCCTATTACCTGAGCGAAGCCGAGTTGCAGCAACTTCGCAGCCACGCTGTACGCACCCTGGCCAGCGATGGCGCGCTGGTGCTGTGCCATTGGCGCCGTCCATTTTCCGACCGCAAGCTGGACACAGACACCATCCACGCCGCCTTCGATGCCTGTCCGGAACTGCACAGCATCGCCCGTCATGGCGAGGCGGATTTTTTGCTTGATGTCTGGTCATGCAGCCCGCGCTCTGTCGCGCAACGAGAAGGAGTTACCGCATGATCGGCATCATCATCCCGGCACACAACGAAGAACTGTACCTGGACGCCTGCCTGCACGCAGCGCGCACTGCCGCCGCCGATACGGCACTGAACGGCGAAGCGGTCCACATCACTGTGGTGCTGGATAGCTGCACAGATCGCTCGCGCGCGATTGTCGAACGTCACGCTGCACAATCGGACACCGTATGCTGGATCGATCACTTGTGCGTCGATGCGCGCAACGTTGGCCATGCTCGCGCCGCCGGCACCCGCCACATGCTGGAGCACGGCGCCCGCTGGCTAGCATTCACCGACGCGGATACCCAGGTATCGCCACAATGGCTGTCCGAACAGTTGCGCCTGAACGTCGATGTAGTGTGCGGTACTGTCGCGGTACACGACTGGGCGCCGCACCGGCACAATGCAGAACTGTTGCGCAGCTACTTCCATGACAACTATACGGACGCCGACGGACACCATCACATCCACGGAGCAAACCTGGGCGTATCGGCAGAAGCCTACCTGCGCGCCGGTGGATTCGAGCCGCTGGCTTGCAGCGAAGATGTCGCCCTGGTCAAAGCACTGGAGCTGAGCGGCGCACGTTTCGCCTGGAGCGCAGCGCCACGCGTGATTACCAGCGCACGTTGCGACGCCAAGGCGCGCGGCGGCTTTGGCGACACGCTGTTACGCTATGCGGAAAGCGCCCGCGCGGCTGTCGAGGCGGCGGCCGCAAAATATCGTACTATTACGCTCCAGGACGTAGCCAGCCACCCGCCGCCACGCATTATCAGAAAATAAATAGGCCTATGGCGGCCGCAAAGGAGTCCTGTTCATGACGCCACCAGTAGTCCCTTCATCGCTGGAGCAACCCGGCGTTGGCGTCAATGGCCAGCGCAGTGTGGAGGTGCGCCAGCACGGTCCATGGTGGCGGCGCTTTCTCAGTTTCGTTGGTCCCGGCTACCTGGTCGCAGTCGGGTATATGGACCCCGGCAACTGGGCGACCGATCTGGCCGGTGGCGCCGCCTACGGTTATTCGCTACTGTGGATCATCGGGCTATCCAGCTGCATGGCCATGCTGCTACAGGTGCTGACGGCACGCCTGGGCATCGTCGCGCAGGCCGATCTGGCGCAGCTGAGCCGCCAGCATTCGTCACGCCGATCCGCTTTCGTCCAGTGGCTGTTGTGCGAAGTCGCCATTTGCGCTTGCGACCTGGCGGAAGTGATCGGCACCGCCATCGCCCTCAAGCTGCTATTCGGCATACCGCTCAGCTACGGCGTGATCCTGACTGCGCTGGATGTCTTCGCCATCCTGTGGCTGCAACAGCGCGGCTTCCGCTATCTGGAGGCGTTCGTCATCGCGCTGCTGGGCGTAATATTCATCTGCTTCGCCATCAACCTCGCGCTGGCACAGCCCGAATGGCGTGCGGTCGCGGAAGGCTTTCTGCCATCGGCGCAAACCGTCACCGATCCCGGTATGCTGTACCTGGCCATCGGCATCATCGGCGCCACCGTCATGCCGCACAATCTGTACCTGCATTCCTCAACCGTGCAAACCCGCCGCTTCGACACCAGCGACGCAGGCAAGCGCAAGGCGATTTCCTTCGCCACCGCTGACATCATCGTCGCGCTGGGTCTGGCCTGCCTGGTGAATGCCGCCATCCTGATTACCTCGGCGGCGGTATTCCACACCACCGGCAACGCGCATGTGGCGGATCTGGAAGAGGCCTATCAGTTGCTCGGGCCGCTGACCGGGACCGCGCTGGCGAGTATCCTGTTTGGCGTGGCGCTGCTGGCTTCCGGCCTCAGTTCCTCCGTCACGGCCACGCTGGCCGGGCAGATCGTCATGGAAGGCTTTGTGCAGATCCGCATGCCCCCATGGGCACGGCGGCTGATTACGCGCTCGGTCGCCATCGTGCCGGCGCTGGTGGTCACGCTGCTGTACGGCGACCATGGCGTCACCAGCCTGCTGCTACTGAGCCAGGTCATCCTCAGCATGCAACTGCCATTCGCCATGTGGCCGCTGATACGCTACGCCAGCGACCGCAACATCATGGGCGGCTTCGCCACGCCACGCGCGGTCAGCTGGCTAGCCTGGCTGATGATGGCGGTCATCGTCACCCTCAACATCATCATGGTGACACGTGCGCTAACGGGATAAACCACAGTTAACGCAATTATGTTGCATTAGTGAGGATAAGGAATTATTATGCAATTCAGTTGCAATAATAATTCAACCTCTTCCACTTCATATCATGACCAGCACATTACGGCCTATGGCCGTGGCGATTTCGCTCGCCCTGACGATTCATTACGCCCACGCAGACGACGAAGATCCGGCACTGCAAACCGTCACCGTCAACAGCGCCCGCAGCACGCTTGACCGCGACCTGCCCAACACCAGTGCCAGCAAAACGCAGGAGGAACTGCGCCAGCAACAAAACATCTTCAATCCGGAAGACGCGCTGCGCAACCTGCCCAGCATGAGCATCCGCAAACGTTATAGCGGTGACCGCAACGCGCTGGTCGGCGGGCGGAGCTTCTCCACCACGCAGGCGCCGCGCGCACTGGTCTACATGGACGGCTACCTGCTGTCCAACTTCCTCGGCCGCTTCGACGCGCCGCGCTGGAATATGATTGCGCCAGAAGAGATGACGCGCATCGATGTCATATACGGCCCGTTTTCGGCGCTCTACCCCGGCAACGCCATCGGCACGACGATCGCCATCACCACCAGCCGTCCTAGCGGATTTTCAGGTTCGGTGCGGATTGCAGGCCAGGACCAAAACTACAGCCAGTATGGCGATCATGACCACTACCGCAATTACCAGGCATCGGCGCTGTTGGCCGACAAGCTGGCTTCAGGACTGTGGTACAAGCTGATGATCAACCATCAGGACGCGACCAGCCAGCCGATGGGCTACTACGCGGTCAACGCCAACGCCGCTGGCGCATTCCCGTCCGCCACTGGCAGCGGGGCGGCCACGCCAGTCAGCGGCATCGTCTATGACACCAATGCTTTCGGCATGCGCCGCGCGATCTTCGGTGCCAACGCTGGCGCCATCGACAACACCATCCAGAACACCGGCAAGCTGACGTTGGGCTACGACTTCAGCCCAACGATCAGCACCGAGGCGCTGCTTGCGTGGTGGGACAATGACAGCAAAACCAGCAACCGCAGCTTCCTGCGCGACGCGGCAGGCAATGCCGTGTGGTCGGGCAAAGTCAGCGACGGCGTCAATACCTTCACGCTACCCGCATCCACCTTCGCGCCGTACACACGCGACGAGCGCCATGCCCTGCTGGGGCTGAGCGCCAAGACGCGCAACCGCAGCGGCTGGAACGCCAGCGTCAACGCCAGCGTTTACCGCATTCTGGACGATGTGCAGCGCAACGCCAGCACGTCCGATCCAATGGCGGCCAATGGCGGCGCCGGCACCGCCGTGGTGCGCGACGGCAGCGGCTTTGAATCGCTGGACGCCAGTATCAATCGCGCTGGCGACACGCACTCGCTGACCTTCGGCGTGCATGCGGATACCTACACACTGAAGCAGGCCATGCGCACCACCATCGACTGGCGCAATGCCAACGGCGTGGAAACCCAATACGTCGGCGGCGAAACGCGCATTCTGGCGATCTACGGCCAGGATGCCTGGCACTTTGCGCCGCAATGGCATGCGGTGTTCGGCCTGCGCGCAGAGTCCTGGCAAGCCAGCGATGGCGTGCAGCGCATTACGCCCGGCGCCACCGTCAACTACCAGCGACGCAGTGAACAAGCCTGGTCGCCCAAGCTTTCCGTCGCCTGGGATGCGGACGCCGGCACCACCTTGCGCGCCTCGTTCGGTCGCGGCACGCGTTTTGGCACGGTGGCGGAACTGTTCCAGGGCACGGCAGCGGGCAGCAGCATCACCATCAACGATCCAAATCTTAAACCGGAGCGCTCCACCGCATTGGAGCTCAGCGCCGAACAACGCTACACGCTGGGCAGCCTGCGCGCCTCGATGTTCCAGGACGATATACGCAATACCATCTGGAGCCAGTTAAACCTGAATGTCTTCCCGATCGTGACCAATGTACAGAACGTCGGCCGCGTCCGCACACGCGGCCTGGAGCTGGCCGGCCAGATCGACCGGCTCGGCATTCCAGGCCTGAGCGCGGAAGCCAATATCGCGTTCAGCAAATCGACCATCCTGGAAAACGATAACTACCTGCCATCAGTGGGCAAAAACTGGTCGCGTGTGCCGCGTGTGCGCTCGGCCACCACGCTGGTGTATGCGCCGGCTGACACCTGGAGCCTGTCCGCTACGTATCGTTATTCCGGCCCTCAGTTCAACGAAATCAACAACACCGACTACAACACCGACGTTTACGGCGGCGTGTCGCGCGTGCGTCAGTTGGACGCACGGCTGCTGCTCAAGCCGGCCAAGGGCACCGAACTTGCTATCGGCGTCGACAACCTGAATAACAACCGGGCCTACCAGCTGCATCCTTACCCAGGACGCACGCTGTTTGCCGAAGCCCGTTACGCATTCTGAGGACACGCATGATACAGATAGAAAAACTGGTAAAGCGCTACGAGGGCCGCATCGTGCTGCATGGCCTCGACCTGCACGTCGGTGGCGGCGAGGTGTACGCGCTGCTCGGCCCAAACGGCGCCGGCAAATCCACCACCATCGGCTGCTTGCTGGGCTTTGTGCAGGCTGATGCCGGCGCCATCCGCCTGGCGGACTCCGATCTGCCACCTGCCCAGGCGGCGGTGCGGCACGCCGCTTACATCGCAGAAAACGTCGCGCTGTACGAGCGACTGAGCGGCGTTGAAAACGTCGAATTCTTCATGCGGTTGCTGGGCCATACGCCCAAGCGCCGCGACATCGAAGCGCTGCTCGAACGCGCCGGCCTGCCGCAACATGCCTGGCATCGCCAGGCACAAGGCTATTCCAAAGGGATGCGGCAGAAAGTGGGCATTGTCATGGCCTTGGCCAAAGGTGCAAAAGTGCTGGTATTGGATGAGCCAACATCCGGCCTCGATCCCGAAGCCAGCGTCGCCTTTGGCGAACTGGTTCGGACACTGGCCGATGAAGGCGCGGCGGTGCTGATGGCGACCCACGACCTGTTCCGCGCACAGGAACTGGCGGACCGCTGCGGCATGCTGGTGGGCGGCCAATTGGCCGGCGAATGGACATTGGGAGAATTGAATGCAGGCGAACTTGAACGCAACTACCTTGACATCCTCGCCTGCCGCAACTGAGCCGGCGGAAGGACCGCAACGCTGGCTGAGCGCCTTGCGCGGCGCATGGCAAGCCGACTGGCGCGAACGCCGGCGTGACTGGCGGGTATGGCTGGTGGTGCTGGCCGGCCTGGCGCTGGCGGCGTGTGCGGCACTCCTGTCATCGCTGCAACTGCAAGCCACGCTGGAGGCGCGCAACGGCGCGCAAGCGGCCGAGCAGCAGCGCTGGGCCCATCAAGGCAAGAAGAATCCGCACTCGGCGGCGCACTACGGCGTCTACGTTTTCAAGCCGCTGTCCGCACTGGCTGCGCTCGATCCCGGCATAGAACACTACGTCGGCGCCAGCCTCTGGCTGGAGGCGCACAAGCAGAACGAGCTGGTGTACCGTCCCGCCAACGACGATCCGGGCGCGAACCGTCAATTCCGCCTGAATCCCGCGTTTGTCATGCAGGTGCTGACGCCGATGGCAATGATTTTCCTCGGCTTCGGCATGTTTGCCGGCGAACGCGAACGCGGCACACTGGCCGCCCTGCGCATTAACGCGGCGCCGCTGAGCGCTATCGCGGTGGCGCGTGGCTCGGTACTGTTATTCCTGTCGATGACGCTGGTGGCGCCGGCCTGTATCGCAGTCGGCCTGGTCGAGTGGCGCATGGGCGGCCGTAGTCCGTTCAGCGACGGCGCCTTGCGCGCCGGGCTGTTCGCGCTGGGCTATCTGCTATATCTGTGCACCTGGGCGGCGCTGATCGCCGGCGTATCGGCTTGGTCGCGCAGCTTGCGTACATCGCTGGCGGTGCTGATCGGCTTGTGGGCAATGACGGCACTGGTGGCGCCGCGCAGCGCCGCCGAGCTGGCCCAACTGGCGGCGCCGCTGCCGTCGATGCAGGCCTTCCGCGCCGCGCTGGACAACGCGCTCGGCATGCCGGACGACCCAGAACAGGCGCGCCGCGACCAGCAGCAACTGCTGCGCGAGCACAACGTCACCGATGCCAGGGATCTGCCTTTCAATTGGGCCGGCATCAGCATCCAGCGCGGCGAAGAACACGGTGACCGCATATTCGACGCCCACTATGGCCGCCTGTTCGACGCCATGCGCCGCCAGAGCGAAGTTGCGGCGATGGCGGGATGGCTGTCGCCGTCGGTTGCGGTGGCAGGCCTGTCCAGCGCCGTCGCGGGCAGCGACACCAGCCACCACATCCAGTTCGTCAACGGCGCTGAACAGCAACGCCGCATCATGCAAGTGGTGCTGAACCAGGCGATCACCGAGCACAAGGACCAGGACGGCGTGCGCTACGAAGGCGACCAGTCGCTGTGGAGCAAGATACCGCCATTCCAGTTCGTCTACCCGCCGCTGGACGCCAGCGTATGGTGGCGCCACCTGCTCCCCTTGTCAGCGCTGTTTGCGGCCAGCCTGTTGCTGTGCGCCGCCGGCCTGCGTCAACTACGTAACGGAAATCTGCGATGAAACACATGTATACCCTGATCGCCTACGACTTGCGCAGCCAGTTGCGCGAGCGCGGCACACTGGCACTGCTGGCGGTCGCGCTGCTGCTCGCCCTGTTCGGCCTCTATGAAGGCAGCCGCTTCGAGCAGCAAAGCCGCGACGCCGCGCAAGCCGCCACGGCGCAACAGGCGCAGGCCCGCGAGGCGGCCAACGCGCTGGCGCGACGCTACTTCACGCAACCGGACGCGCCGGAATTCGCCGGCCTGCAATGGTGGCGCACGCCAGTGGACATCCGTGGCTACGCCTTCCGCGAACACGTCGGCTTTGCCGCCAAGCCGCAGACGCCAGGCGCCGCGCTGGCCGTGGGTCAGGCCGACCTGCTGCCTGCCTATGTGCGGGTGCGCGCCGAATCAATGGAGTCCGCCCGCACGGCGCTGGAAATCGAACATCCGGCGCTGCTGGCGGTGGGCCGCTTTGACCTGATGTTCTTCGTGATCTATCTGTGGCCGCTGATCTTACTGGCGCTGACCACCTCGGTGCTGACGCAGGACCGTGAAAGCCTGCGCCTGCGTGCGCTGCAACTGCAAGGCGTCAAGCCGGGCCGCATGCTGGATCTTCAAGTCAGCGCGCGCACGCTGGCAGCCACCGCGCTGTTAATCCTGGTTTGCGGCGCGGCGGCGCTGTTGTCCGGCGCGCTGCCCGCCAGTGCCCATGGTTTGATGGCGCTGGCGCAGTGGGCAGGCGTGGTGCTGCTGTATTCGCTGTTCTGGGCGGCGGTGGCAATTGCCGTCTGCGCCGCCTGCGGCAACCGCATGAGCGCCGCTTTCGCCGGTTTCGGCGCGTGGCTGGTGCTGGCGATCCTGATTCCCGGCGCACTGAGCGCCATAGTGCAGGCCAGCGCGCCAGTGCCGCAGCGTGAGCGCTATGTGCAAGCGATGCGCGACGCCAATGACCAGGTGGCTGCCAATAAACTCAGCAGCCTTGCCCGCTTCTATGACAGCCATCCGGGCTGGAAGCCGGCTGGCGCGCTGGATAAAGTCTCCGCCAGCGTCTCGCGCCTGCAGCGCGCGCAAGAGCTGGAACGGGTCATGGCCAGCGTCGACCGAGAGTTCCAGCAGGCCGCCGAGCAGCGCCGGGCCTTGTTCGACCGTCTTCAGGGATTCAGCCCGGTCACCTTGGCCTACCAGTCGCTGACCGCGCTGGCCGGCAATGACGCCGTCCGCCACCAGCGCTTCCTGGCCGAGGTACAGCGCCACCAGCAAACGCTGCGCGACTACTTCCAGCAGGCCATCCAGCTGTCGGCGCTGGGCGACGAGCGCAAGTCCTGTCCGCAAACCTGCCTTGGCGGCTACGGTTTCCGCGACTTTGACCAGGTGCCCGTGTTCACGCCCTCGCCTTCCCTGGCCGGTCTAAGTCCCTGGAGCGGACCGCTGGCGCTGCTGCCGCTGTGGATCGCCGCGCTGCTGGGCGCGTCCGCCGTAATCCTGGCGCGCCGGCCTGTCAACTAGCCAGCGCAATAATTTATCCATGGAAATTTGATCCAGATCATAAAATTTGTCGATGAGCTTTGATAGCCTGATAACGGACATCACAAGGAGCTCATCATGACTTACAAAACGATACTGGTTCATGCCGACCTTTCCCCGCACGCCGCCACGCGTTACGCGCTCGCCTGCCAGCTCGCCCTTGCGCATGACGCCCACCTGGTCGGCGCGGCCTTCACGGGCCTGACGCAAGAGACTTACCGCAACGCCGCCTTCGCCTATGGCGGCGTGCTGTCTCCGACCGATGTGGAGCTGGTCACCAGCAACAGCAAGCAGGCGCTTGACGCCTTCGTCGCCAAGGCCGATGCCGCTGGCACGGCCTACGAACGCCGCATCAGCGACGACGATTCCGAAACCGGCATGGTACTGCAAGCGCGCTACGCCGACCTGCTGGTGTTGAGCCAGAGCGATCCTGAACTGACCGGTCCGAATATCCTGTACAAGCTGCCCGAACACCTGGCGCTGCACGGCGGCCGTCCAGTGCTGCTGGTGCCTTACGCCGTCCGCTACGAACATATCGACCAGCACGCACTGGTGGCCTGGGACGGCAGCCGCGCAGCCACCCGCGCCGTCACCGACGCGCTGCCGCTGCTGCGGCGCAGCCAGCGCGTGACGCTGGCGGTGTTCAACGCGCAAACGCAGTACGGCACCCACGGCGAGAATCCGGGCGCCGACATCGCGCTGTATCTGGCCCGCCACGGTGTCAAGGTCGAGGTCACGCAGCAGCATACGCCGGCCGGCCTGGATATAGGCAACGCGCTGCTGTCGCTGGCCGCCGACATCGGCGCCGACTTGCTGGTGATGGGCGCCTACGGGCACCAACGCTGGCGCGAGATCGTGCTGGGCGGCGTCACGCGCCGCGTGCTGCAGTCGATGACCTTGCCAGTACTGATGGCGCATTAAGCGGGGTAGCATGGGTATCGATTCTTACCGCAGCAACTGCGACCGCTGCATTCACCTGCACCTGTGCGAAGGCACGGCCGACAACGACCACATTGCCGGGCACCGGCTGCGCGTGCGCCGCCACGACAGCCTGTACCGGGTGGGCGAATCGCCGGGCAACCGTATTTACTGCATCCGTTCCGGCAGCTTCAAGCTGGTGATGGCGCGCCCAGGAGACGAGGAACAGGTGATCGCCTTTGCGATGGCGCCGGATTTCCTCGGCCTGAACACGCTGGGCGCGGCTGGCCACACGGCCAGCGCGGTCGCGCTGGAAGATAGCGAGGTTTGCGTCATCGATTGGGACCGCCAGGCCTTCCGGGGCCGCCGCCAGCCGATGCAGCGCAACGGCCTGCACGCCCTGCTGGCCGGGGAAATCCGCCGCGCCCAGCAGGCCACACTGCTGCTGCATCACACGCATTCGCGCCAGCGCATGGCAGACCTGGTGCTCAGTTTGTCCAACGCCTATCATAGCAATGGCTATTCGCCGCGCCGCTTCCGCCTGCCGATGTCGCGCTGCGATATTGCCAGCTACATCGGCGTCAGCGCGGAATGCGTCAGCCGCCTGATCGACCAATTCCGCCGTAAAGGCATGCTGCAGCTGCACCGGCGCGATCTGACCTTGCTTGACACGGATGCGCTGCAGCGCACCGCCGCCGGCATGGAGGGCTAAACCATGGCACACCGACTTCGCCTGGTCACCGACAGCGTGACAGACGCCATCCGCCGCTGTCAGGACTGTCCGCTCAACACCCTGTGTCTGGACGAAGCGCCGTCCGGCGCCGTGGCGCCGCAACAGCCATGCCTGGAACAGCGCTGCCTGCACCTGAACGGCGGTGACCACCTGTTCCGCGTGTCGGATGAGGCTGACCAGCACCTGCACATCATCCGCAGTGGCGACATCAAGCTGTATCAGCACGGCCGTGATGGCGGCCAGCACATCATTGAATTCCTCGGCCCTGGCGCCTGGATAGGCTTGGAATCGCTGAACGAAGACCAGCGGCACGCTGGTGCGGTGGCGCTGACAGAATGCGAAATTGCCAGCATACCGTACACCATGCTGAGCTCTTTGCTGGACCGTCAGCCACGGAGCGCCGAAGCGTTCGGGCAGCTGTTGAGCGGCACCATTGCCCGCCACCAGCAGCACGCCGCCATGTTGCGCAGCACCTCGGCCGTACAGCGGGTGGCGCAGTTCCTGCTGCACCGGCTGGAGCAGGCGCAAGGCGTGGCTCACCATATGGCGAAGGCGACCTTGCCGATGTCGCGCCAGGATATTGCCGACTACTTGGGATTGACTTCGTCCACCGTCAGCCGCTGCCTTAGCGCACTGCGCCGCCGTGGATGGTTGAGCATGGGTCAGCGTGCCTTCATGCTGCCTGGCCGTGCGGATGTGGAAATGGTGGCGGCGGGCGCGCCGCTGGCGCTCGACGATTGAGCGCTGGATCAGCTGAGGTGGGGAATCGGGCGGCGGCGCGGCGATAAGCGCGCCGCCGGCACATCGTCCTGTCCGGCCGGAGCGCCATGGGCACGGCCGGCGATCTGCAAGGCGATGGCCAGCGCCGTGTCGGCCGTGGCCAGATGCACCTGGAACCAGGGCAGTATCAGCGCCGCCACCTTGCGGCCGGCGTCGATATCGCCCGGCGCCAGGCCGTGCAAGGTCGCCAGCACGCGCGCGTGCTGCTCGCGGTGGCTGCGGGTGGCGGGATAGTCGATCGCCTCCATCAATTGTTCCTCGACGCGGAAATCATCTTCCAGGCACTCGATCAGCGCGGCCAGATTTTCTTCAAATTCTTCATCCGGGCCTTCCAGCAGCACGTTGATCTGCTCGGCCAGCGCCGCATGCGCCTCATCAAACAAGGGGATGCCGAGTACCATGTCGGCGCTTAAGGCATTGGTGTCCATGACTACTCCAGGGTGGCATTAGGCTAGCGCTACTATGCCCAAGCCGGCTTGGCAAATCCATGATCCAGGTCAAGTGGCGGCGATTTGCCGCGCCGCCGCAAAAATACGCCTGGTTGGCGTATAGTGTGGGCTGCCAGTCACTGTCGAGAAAGTATCATGGACCTGCATTACCTTAGCCCGCTGTTCGCGCCCAAATCCATCGTGGTGTTTGCCGGCCCGCCTGACCAGCCGGAACGCCAGACCGCCTACGGCCGCAGCGTCTGCGCGCAGTTGCGCGAAGGCGGCTACGATGGCGCGCTAAGCTTCCTCGATGTCAGCATGACCGGCACGCTGGCCGATCTGGTGCAGTCGCGCGCCGACCTGGCGCTGATCGCGCTGCCCAACGAGGAACTGGCGTTTGCGCTGGAAGTGGCTGGCCGCATCCAGTGCAAGTCGGCGCTGATCGTGTCGTCCGGCGTGTCGCCGGCGCTGGCGGCCGAGCTGCACGCCATCGCCCGCAAACATGACCTGTATCTGCTGGGCCCCAACAGTCTTGGCTTCCAGCGCCCGCGCCTGAAGCTGAACGCCGGCGTGGCCGGCAAGCTGGCGCAAAGCGGCAGCCTGGCGCTGATCTCGCAATCCGGCGCGCTGACTTCGGCCATCCTCGACTGGGCTGGCAGCAATTCGGTGGGCCTGTCGGCGGTAGTGTCGCTCGGTCCCAACACGGCGGTCGACCTGGCGCAGACACTGGATTTCCTGGCCACCGACCCGGCCACCGAAAGCATCGTCATCTACATGGAAGGCATTACCGACGCACGCCGTTTTCTGTCGGCGCTGCGCGGCACGGCCAATACCAAGCCGGTGGTCATCATCAAATCCGGCAACGCGGCCGCGTCGTCGCGCGCGGCGGCCACCCACTCCGGCATGATGATCGGCAGCGACGAGGTGTTTGACGCGGCGCTGCGGCGTACCGGCGCGGTGCGCGTATCCACCTTTGTGCAGCTGTTCTCGGCCGCCAAATGCCTGGCGTCGCGTTATCGCCCTGTGGGTCCGCGCCTGGCGGTGATCAGCAACGGCGGCGGTCCCGGCGTGCTGGCCGCCGACTGGCTGGGCAAGCTGGGACTGCAACTGGGCCAGCCTGGCGCGGAAGCGGCCAAGGCGCTGGCGCCGCAACTGCCGCCCTACGCCACCCTCACCGATTTGCTGGACTTGTCGGAGGAAGCCGGTCCGCAGCACTATGCGGCCGCCATCCGCGCCTGCGCGCAAGATCCGCAAGTCGATGGCTTGCTGGTGATTTATTCGCCCAAGCTGGATGGCGACCCGGTGGCAGTGGCGCAAGGTGTGACGGAAGCCGCCAAAGGCCTGGGCAAGCCGCTGCTGGCCTGCTGGATGGGCGACGAACGCGTGGCGCCGGCGCGCCATCTGATCGCGCAATCCGGGCTGGCCAATTTCCGCACACCTGAAGCAGCGGTCGACGGCTTTGGCAATATCGCCGCGTTTTACCAGAACCAGCAGCTGTTGCAGCAAACCCCGCCGTCGCTGTCGCAGTTGGCAAAGCCAGACCTGGACGGCGCGCGCCGCCTGGTCGAAAGCGTGCTGGCGGAGCGCCGCAGCGTGCTGACCGAGATGGAATCTAAAGCCCTGCTGGCTGCTTTCCACATCCCGATCACGCCCACCATGCCGGCCCGCAGCGCGGCCGAGGCGCAACTGATCGCCGCCCAGCTGGGTTATCCGGTGGCGCTGAAAATCGACTCTCCCGACATCCCACACAAGTCCGAAGTACAAGGCGTGGTGCTGAATATCATCGACGCCGCCGCACTGAACGCCGCCTACGGCGACATGCTGGCCAATGTGCGCCGCCTGCAACCGGCCGCCGCCATCAATGGCGTTACCGTGCAGCGCATGGCAGGCAAACGAGATGGCCGCGAGCTGTATATCGGTGTCGCCAGCGATCCGCTATTTGGTCCGGTGATCGGCTTCGGCGCCGGCGGCACCATGGTGGAACTGCTCAACGACCGCGCGGTCGAACTGCCGCCGCTGAACCAGTTCCTGGCGCAGCGCCTGATCCACCGCGCCCGCGTCGCGCTGACGCTGGACGAATGGCGCGGCGCACCGGCGGTGGACATGCAAGCCATCGAACATATCCTGCTGCGCGTGTCGGAAATGGTGTGCGAACTGCCGCAGCTGCGTGAGCTGGACATCAATCCGCTCATCGTTGACCAGTTCGGCGTGCTGGCAGTGGACGCGCGCGTGGTGGTTGGCGTGGCGCCGCCATCGGCGCAGCGCTACGACCAGTTGGCCATCATGCCCTACCCTTCGCGCTATGCCAGCGACTGGCCGATGCGCGGTGGCGGAGAATACACGCTGCGCCCGGTGCAGCCGACCGACGCGGACATGCTGCAAGCATTGGTGCGCGGCCTGTCCGACCAGTCGCGCTACAACCGCTTCGCCTCGTCGCTGCGCGAGCTGTCGGCGCAAATGCTGGCGCGCTATTCGCTGATCGACTATGACCGCGAAATGGCGCTGGTCGCGGTGCTGACCACCCGCACCGCCGACGATGACGGCAGCTTCACCGAAACGGAACAGATCATTGGCGTCTCACGCTATATTGCCAATCCGGACCGCAGCAGCTGTGAATTCTCGCTGCTGGTGGACGACAAATTCAGCGGCCAGGGACTCGGCACGCGCCTGATGCTGGAGATTATGGACGTGGCGCGCGACCGCGGCCTGAGCGAAATCGTCGGCCTGGTGCTGCGCAAGAACCGCCCGATGCTGAAGCTGATGGCCAGCCTGGGCTTCCAGATCCGTCCGTACGACGATGATCCGGAATTCCAACTGTGCAGCAAGGCGCTTTAAGGCAGCATGCGGGTCAGGACATTATCCTTGCGCACGCGGTGGTGATATAGCGCTGCCGCGATGTGCAGCGCCACCACGCCCCATGCCACCCACTTGCCGACAAAGTGATGCACCACATCGACCGGCGCTTCAAAGCTTTCCCAGGTAAAGCCGAAGATCGATGCCAGCCAGTCAAAGGCCGCCGTGTCGCGGAAGCTCGGAATGGCGAACAGTCCGAAATCGGTGGCCGCGCTGGTGCCGATGTAGCCCGTTACCGGCATCAGTATCAGCAGGCCGTACAAGCCCCAATGCGCGGCATGCGCCAGCTTGTGTTCCAGTGCTGATCCAGGCGGATCGTCCGGCTGCACGTCCAGCATGCGCCACACCAGCCGCGGCAGCACCAGCACGCCAACCAGCACGCCAAGCACCCAATGGATATTCAGCACCGGCAGGAAGTTGGGCGCGTCCTCATCGAGAAACCAGATCACGTAGTACACCACGATGTAGGCGCCAATGAAGGCGGCGGCGCTGGTCCAGTGAAAGAATTTGGCGAGCGCGCCAAAACGGTGTGCGGTATTTTTCCATTGCATAATCAGTTCCTGAATTGGCTAGCGAGGCAGCAGCCCGCTGAGCAATTTGTCGAGCGCCTCCAGCGACACCGCCAGCCGTACCGGCGGGTCGCTGTCCGGTTCCGCGATCCAGAACGCCGCCTCGGTGACGGCGCCGTACAGCATGCGCGCCATCAGCCCGGCATGCACCTCCACCACCGTGCCGGCGTCGATCAGTTCCTGGAGCGCGGCTTCCAGCGCGGCGATGCCGGTATTCTGGTTCTCCTGCGGGACGTCGCCGAACATGGCGCGCGCGTCTTGCAGAATGATGCGCCGGTTCTCCGGTAGCAGCGCCAGTTCAAGGTAAGCACGGCAGCGGCAACGAAAGGCTTCCCACGGCGTTGGCGCGGCGTCGGCGATCTGTTGCAGGCGTTGCGCCAGTTCCCCTTCCAGCTGATCGATGACAGCGATCAGCAATTTCTCCTTGCTGCCGAAATGGTGATACAGCGCGCCGCGCGTCAGCCCGACCGCCGCCGTGAATTCGTCCATTGAGGTATTGGCGTAGCCATGTTCTGCAAAGGCCTTGCGCGCGGTGGCCAGCAATTTGGCGCGTGTTTCTTCGATCATCTGGGTGCGGGTACGTCGCTGCATGCAGCCTCCTTGTTGACATACGCGGCGTATGTTATTTGCATACGCCGCGTATGTCAAATACTTCCCGCTCCACGCAATCTCCATACTTCCCACACAAAACCTGCAAACCGACTCAGTAAGCTTGCGGTTTTGTTCGTTGGCGGGAAAGACTATGAATCTCAAGAACTGGCCGGCATTGCTGGCCGTCGTGGCGTTGGCGGCGTGCTCCAAAGGACCGCAGGCGGAACAGAAAACACCGCCGCCGTCGGTGACCGTGCTGGCGCTCAAGCCTTCTTCCATTACGCTCAATGATGATCTGCCAGGCCGCGTCGCTGCCTACCGCAGCGCCGACATCCGCCCACAAGTTGGCGGTATCGTGCTGCGCCGTCTGTTCGAGCAAGGCACCGAGGTGCAGGCCGGCCAGCCGCTGTTCCAGCTCAACCCCGCGCCGCTGAAAGCGGAATTCGATACCGCCGCCGCGTCCCTGCAGCACGCGCAAGCCACCCTCGCCCGCGCCAGCCGCCAGGCTGAGCGCCTGCAACCCCTGATCGATGCGGACGCCATCAGCCGCCAGGCTTACGACGACGCCGTCTCCGACCGCGATCTCGCCGCCGCCAATGTGGCGCAGGCCAAGGCCACGCTGGAACGCAAGCGCCTGGACCTGGCGTTTGCCACCGTACAGGCGCCCATCAGCGGCCGCATCGGACAGGAGCTGGTGTCGGAAGGCGCGCTGGTAGGCCTGTCGGACGCGAATCCGATGGCGCGCATTCTGCAAATCGATAAAGTGTATGTGGACGTGCGCCAGCCGGCTTCCATGCTGGCGTCCCTGCACGCGATGCGCGAACCGGGCAAGCAGCAGGCGGTCATTCTGTCCGCCGAAGGCCAGCCTTACAAGGTTGACGCCAAAGTGCTGTTCGCCGACCTGAATGTCGATGCCGGGACCGGCGACGCCACCATCCGTATCCTGGTGGAGAATCCGGACCGCGCGCTGTTGCCGGGCATGTTCGTGCGCGCCCGCATCGCACGTGCTGCGCCAGCCGACGCATTGATGGTGCCGCAACAAGCAGTGCAGCGTGCCGCCGACGGCCACGCCAGCGTGTGGACGCTGGATAAAACCGGCAAGGCCGGCCAGCGCAACATCAGCGTCGGCGAGGTCATCAATCATCAATACCTGGTACGCAACGGCCTGGCCGCAGGCGACACACTGGTAGTCGAAGGCCAGGAACGCCTGCAGGAAGGCGCACACGCCAAACCGCTGCCGTGGAAAGCGCCAGCACAGATCTCGGCGTCCGCTCCCCCTTCCGCTGCCGCCGCAAAATGACAAGGACTGAGTAGATGTCTCAATTTTTTATACGCCGCCCCGTTTTTGCGTGGGTGGTGGCGATCTTCATCATCCTGTTTGGATTGATCGCCTTGCCCAATCTGCCGATTGCGCGCTTCCCTTCCGTCGCGCCGCCTAGCGTCTCGATTTACGCCAGCTATCCGGGCGCTTCGCCGCAAACCATGAACGACGCGGTGGTCAGCCTGATCGAGCGCGAGCTGTCGGGCGTGAAGAACCTGCTGTACTTTGAATCGTCGACCGACACTTCTGGCTCTGCGTCGGTCAACGTCACCTTCAAGCCGGGCACCAATCCGGAGATGGCGCAGGTGGATGTGCAGAACCGCCTGAAAGCGATCGAACCGCGCCTGCCGCAAACCGTGCGCCAGAGCGGTGTGACGGTGGAATCCTCATCCTCCAGCTTCCTGATGATTATCAGCGTGAACTCGACCAAGGGCCACGACGAACAGGAACTGGGCGACTACCTGGCCCGCAACGTCGTGGAAGAACTGCGCCGCGTGCCTGGTGTGGGTCGCGTGCAGCTGTTCGGCGCGGAGCGCGCCATGCGGGTGTGGGTCGATCCGGCCAAGCTGGTGGCGCATAACGTCTCCATGGGCGACGTGACCAACGCTATCGGCCAGCAAAACGTGCAGATCGCACCGGGCCGTGTCGGCGATACGCCATCGGTTTCCGGCCAGCGCGTGACCACGCCGCTGACCGTGCAGGGCCAGTTGCGCACGCCGGAAGAATTCGCCGCTATCGTGTTGCGTGCGGAACGCGACGGTTCCAGCGTCACGCTGGGCGATGTGGCGCGCGTGGAGCTCGGCGCGCGCGACTACACCTTCAAGGCGCGCGAGAATGGCAAGACCACGTCGGGCGCGTCGATTTCAATGTCTCCCGGCGCCAATGCGGTGCAAACGGCGCGGCTGATCCGTGAACGCATGGACGAGTTGTCGAAGTCCATGCCGGCCGGGATGGAGTACACGATTCCATTCGATACCGCGCCGTTCGTGAAAATCTCGATTGAGAAGGTCGTCAGCACGCTGGTGGAAGCCATGGTGCTGGTGTTCCTGGTGATGTATCTGTTCCTGCAAAAAGTCCGCTACACGGTGATTCCCGCGATTGTCGCGCCGATCGCGCTGCTCGGTACTTTTGCGGTGATGGCGGTGGCCGGGTATTCGGTCAACGTACTGACCATGTTCGGCATGGTGCTGGCGATCGGCATCATCGTTGATGATGCGATTGTGGTGGTGGAAGCCGTTGAGCGGCTGATGGCGGCCGAAGGCTTGTCACCCAGGGAGGCAACGTCACGGGCGATGCGCGAAATCAGTGGTGCGGTGATCGGCATCACCGTGGTGCTGACGGCGGTGTTCATCCCGATGGCGCTGGCCTCCGGCTCGGTTGGCGTGATCTACCGCCAGTTCACGGTGGCGATGGCGGTGTCCATCCTGTTCTCGGCTTTCCTGGCGCTGACGCTGACGCCTGCCTTGTGCGCAACCCTGCTCAAGCCCATCGGCCCGGACGACCATGAGAAGAAAGGCTTCTTTGGCTGGTTCGACCGCAAGTTCGATGCGCTGACCGAGCGCTACACGGCGCGCACCACCGCCCTGCTGAAGCGCGGCGGCCGCGTGCTGGGCTTGTACGCCGCCATCGTTGCCGGTGTGGCCTGGGGCTTCTCGCAACTGCCGTCGTCCTTCCTGCCGGAAGAGGATCAGGGCTATATCATGACCTCGTTCCAGCTGCCGTCCGACGCCACCATGGATCGCACGCTGGACGTGATTCAGCAGTATGAAAAGCACGTCGCCAGCCGTCCGGGCATTGAGGTCAACCAGTCGCTGATCGGCTTCAGCTTCTCCGGTTCCGGCCCGAACGCGGGCATGGCTTTCACCATGCTGAAGGACTGGGACAAGCGTGATGGCGCCACCGCTGTGGAGGAAGTCGCCAAGGCGCAGGAGGCGATGGCCAGCGCCAGGGAAGGCATGATCATGACGGTGATGCCGCCAGCGATTGATGAACTGGGCAACTCGTCCGGCTTCTCGCTGCGTCTGCAAGACCGCGCGGGCCATGGCATCGCCGCGCTGCAGGCGGCGCAGGACAAGCTGCTGGGACTCGCCGCGCAAAGCAAGCTGCTGGAAGGCGTTTATCCGGACGCCCTGCCGCCGGGTAACAGCATTCGCCTGGAGATTGACCGCCGCAAGGCGGAGGCGCTGGGCGTGTCGTTTGCGGCAGTCAGCGATATGCTGGCCAGCGCCACCGGGTCGACCTATGTCAACGACTTCCCGAACCACGGCCGCATGCAGCAGGTGATCGTGCAGGCCGAAGCTTCGGCACGCATGCAGCTGGACGATGTGCTGGCGCTGCGTATCCGTAATAGCGCTGGCGGCATGGTGGCGATGGGCGAGATCGTGCATCCGGTATGGGAGCAGACGCCGCTGCAACTGGTACGCTACGACGGCTATCTGTCGGCGCGCATCAGCGGTAGCGCGGCAGCCGGCGTTTCCAGCGGTGTGGCGATGCAGGAGATGGAGCGGCTGGTGGCGCAGCTGCCAGCCGGCTTTGCGGTCGCCTGGACCGGCCAGTCGCTACAGGAGCGCGAGTCTGCGGCGCAGGCGCCGTTGCTGATGGCTTTGTCGATGCTGGTGGTCTTCCTGGTGCTGGCGGCGCTGTACGAGAGCTGGGCCATTCCGCTTTCCGTCATGCTGGTGGTGCCGCTTGGCCTGCTCGGCGCGCTTCTGGCTGTGATGGTGCGCGGCATGCCGAATGATGTGTTCTTCAAGGTGGGCATGATTACGATTATCGGTCTGTCGGCCAAGAATGCGATTTTGATTGTGGAGTACGCCAAGCAGCTGCATGCAGAGGGCAAAGGACTGGTGGAGTCGGCGATTGAGGCGGCGCGCTTGCGTCTGCGGCCAATTCTGATGACATCTCTCGCCTTCACGCTGGGCGTGGTGCCGCTGATGCTGGCGTCGGGCGCTAGTGCGGAGACGCAGCATGCAATCGGCACCGGTGTGTTCGGCGGCATGGTCGCGGCCACCGTGCTGGCGATTTTCTTTGTGCCGGTGTTCTTTGTGGCTGTCGTTGGCGGCGCGGAGCGGCTAGGCAAGTTACGTAATAAAGGAGTGAAAACATGCGGGCAATGATTGCGATGTCGGCCGCGCTACTGGCCGGGTGCTCGATGAATCCACCGCTGACCAAGCCAACCATGCCGGTGCCAGCCGCCTACCACGACGCGCAAGCGTCCGGCACAATGCCAGACTGGCGGCAGATGTTGGCTGATCCGGCGCTGCAACGCCTGGTTGAACTGGCGCTGGAGAACAATCGCGACCTGCGCGAGGCTGCGTTGAATGTCGCTGCCGTGCAGGCGCAGTATCAGATTCAGGATGCGAACCGGCTGCCGGCGCTGGATGCCACCGCTGGCGGCTCGCGTCAGCGGGCGTCGTCGGCCGACGCGCCAAATGGCGCCGTCACGCAGCAAACCAGCGCCGGCCTGGCCATCAACGCCTTCGAGCTGGATTTCTTCGGCCGTCTGCGCTCGCAATCGCAAGCCGCCTTCGCCCGCTACCTGGCGTCGGTTGAAGGCCAGCGCACCGCGCGCCTGACGCTGATCGCCGCCATGGCCGACGCCTACCTCGAACTGCGCCTGGCCGAAGAACAATCAGCACTGACCGAACGCACGCTGGCCGACTGGCGCCTGGCCCTGACGCTGACCGAACGCCTGCACGCCGCCCAACAACGCAGCGGACTGGATGTCGCGCAAGCCGCCGGCCAGGTCGCCACCGCCGAAGCCGACCTGCACGCCCGCGACCGCGCCCTGCACCTGGCCCGTAACAACCTCGAACTGCTGCTCGGCACCCAGCTCCCGCAAGACCTGCCGCGCGGCCGTCCTCTGGCCCAGCAACCGGTGATGACCACCCTGCCCGCCGGCCTGCCGTCCGAGCTGCTGGCCCGCCGCCCTGACCTGATGCAGGCCGAACAAGCGCTGGTCGCCGCCAACGCCGAAATCGGCGCCGCCCGCGCCGCCTTCTTCCCGCGCGTGTCGCTGACGGCGCAACTGGGCTTGGGCAGCGCCGAA
This sequence comes from Duganella sp. sic0402, assembly GCF_019219065.1. Classification (GTDB taxonomy): domain Bacteria; phylum Pseudomonadota; class Gammaproteobacteria; order Burkholderiales; family Burkholderiaceae_D; genus Rugamonas. The sequence goes on from NZ_JAHUWK010000001.1 coordinate 929,286, forward strand.
ATGGGCAGCTTGTTCAAGGGAGGCAACCGCAGCTGGTCGTTCGCGCCGCAGATCACCCAGCCTATCTTCCACGGCGGCCAGTTGCGCGCCGAACTCAAACTGGCCGAAGTCCGTAGCAACATCGCCATCGTGCAGTACGAACACGCCATCCAGACCGCCTTCCGCGAAGTCAACGACGCGCTGGCCAGCAACCAGACCTACCAGCGCCAAATCGTCGCCCAGCAGCGCGTGGTGGACGCCGCCGCGCTGCGCGAGCGCCTGTCCAATCTGCGCTATGGTGCCGGCCAGGACAGCCGCCTGGAACTGCTGGACGCCCAGCGCCAGGCCTACGCCGCCCAAAGCGCCCTGCTGGAACTGCGCCGCGACCACTTCAAATCCGCCATCGCGCTCTACAAGGCACTGGGCGGCGGCGTCAGCTGATGCAGTATCATGTCGACATGAATACAGAACTGCCCGCCACCGATCAGGCCCTGGTGCTGGTGGCCGAAGACGAATCGGAAATCGCTCAGATCCTGATGGCCTACCTGTCGCGGGCCGGCCTGCGCGTGGCGCACGCGCCCGACGGCCGCCGCGCGCTGGAAATGCAGCAGATGCTCAAACCCGACCTGGTGCTGCTGGACGTGCAGATGCCGCAACTGGACGGCTGGAGCGTGCTGTCGCAAATCCGCCAGCGCGGCAATACCGCCGTCATCATGCTGACCGCGATGGACCAGGACATCGACAAGCTGACCGGCCTGCGCATCGGTGCCGACGACTACGTGGTCAAGCCCTTCAACCCGGCCGAAGTGGTGGCGCGCGTGCTGGCTGTGCTGCGCCGCACCGCCGGCCAGCACAGTGCGCAAACGAGCAAGCAGCTGCGCGCCGAAGGCCTGGAAGTCGACCTCGAACACTACGAAGCTGCTGTTAGCACTGACGGCCAGCCGCGCCAGCTGCTGTCGCTGACGCTGACCGAATTCCGCCTGCTGGCCCATATGCTGCGTGCGCCCAAGCGCGTATTCAGCCGCGCCGAATTGCTCGCTGCCTGCCTGCCGGAAGGCGAAACACTGGAACGCACGGTCGACAGCCACCTGAGCAAACTACGCAAGAAAGTCGAAGCGGCCGGCCTCACCGGCCTGCTGGAAAGCGTGCGCGGCGTCGGCTACCGCCTGGGCAGCGCGGCATGAAGCTCAACGCCGGCATCAGCCGGCAGATTTCGCTGTCCATGTCGCTGGTCGCGCTGGGCATCATCCTGCTGGTGCAAATCAGTTCATATGCGCTGTATGCCTACCTGATACGGCATTCGCCGGAGTTCATGTCCGGCGACCCGATGGACCTGACGCCAACACGGGAAGAAGTCGTCTGGCTGGTGGTCACTACCTTCATCTCGGTGGTGATTGCGGTGCTGGCGGCCAGCAAGCTGTCGCGCCGTATCCTGGCGCCGCTGAACTCCGTGGCCGAGAGCCTGCGCCAGGTGGCGCAAGGCGATCTGACCGCGCGCGCCACCAGATACGACCACGCGATGGGCGAAGCAGCCCAGCTGGTGGCCGACTTCAACCACATGGCCGAGCGCCTGCAAAACATGGAACAGGAGCGCGTGTTCTGGAACGCCGCCATCGCGCACGAACTGCGCACGCCGGTGACCATTCTGCGCGGCCGCCTGCAAGGCATTACCGATGGCGTATTCGTGCCCGATCAGACGCAGTTCCGCAATCTGCTGACCCACGTTGAGGGACTGGGACGACTGATCGAAGACTTGCGCATGGTGGCGCTGGCAGAAAGCGGCCACCTCGGCTTGCAGAAAGTACGCGCCAGCCTGGCCGGCGAAATCGAAACCGTGGTGCAGCTGGCGGCGCCGTGGCTGCAAGTGGCTGGCTTTGCGCTCGCATTGGATCTGACCGTGCAACCCGTGCTGTGCGATCCAATGCGCATCCGCCAGGCCTTGCTGGCCTTGCTGGAAAATGTGCGCAAGCATGCAACGCCCGGTGTGGTCCGGGTCAGCAGCGCGATATCAGGGGGCATGTACCGCTTGCGCGTCGAAGACCAGGGACCGGGCATCGACGCTGCGCTGGCCGAGCGTGTATTCGAGGCCTTCCATCGCGGCGCGCTCACGCAAGAACCCGGCGCCAGCGGCAGCGGTCTTGGACTGGCAGTCGTCAAAGCAATCGCGGTTGCCCATGGCGGCCAGGCGGTATGCCGGCCATCCAAACTCGGCGGTACCTTATTCGAATTGAACTGGCCACTCGGCTAATCACGGTTCACTAAAAGAAAAACGCCCCCGTCGGCTTGCGCTGACGGGGGCGTTTGTTTTGAGGCGAATTACATGAACGAGTATTTCGCGGTCAGGCGGAAGTTACGGCCCATGCCGTTATGCAGCTGGGTGTTGAAACCTTCGGTCGGGTAGCGTGGATCGTAAGGCGCTGCGCGGTCCAGAACGTTTTTCACGTTGACGGACAGGGTCAGGTTCTTGATACCAGTGTACGCGTAGTTGAAGGTCAGCGTAGTCCAGCTTGCGACTTTGCAGCCAGCATTGCTGTACTTCGCCAGGCCACCCAGCTGATAGGCGCTCGATGGCTGACCGGTACCGTAGTGGCAGTACGCCACTGGGTACACATCGGCGTTGTCGTAACGACGCTTCAGCGACACAGTGTCAATGAAGTCCACAATACCGGTAACGCTATGCACGCCGTTGGTCCAGTTGCTCGACCACGAAGAACGGTTGCGCGGGTTGTCGCCGGCCGAGATGGCCCAGTCGGACAGGCCGCCGTTCGAACCTGCGGTGTTGTGCGCAACGTCGCCTGGCTGCATGGCGCGCTTGAAGCTGTTCAGGTAGCTCCAGTTCAGCGTGTTGGTCAGGCGGCCATAGTCGCCCAGCGAGGTGCGCAGCGCAACTTCCAGATCCACACCACTGGTCTTGGTCAGGCCCTGGTTGATGTAGGAACGGTTAACCTGCAGCAGCGGACCCGAGTTCGGCACCACGGTGCCGTTCGCCAGCACCAGCTGGTTGGCTGGGTTGGTGTCACGCAGGACTTCAGCGCCTGGGTACTGGTTAGGATGGTCGATCACCGTCTGCGCACCCAGCAGCGCGGTTTCATCACGCAGCTCGATGGTGTAGAAGTCCAGCAGAATGTCCAGATTCTTGGTCGGCTGCAGGATCAGGCCCAGCGAAGCGGATTTCGATTTTTCCGGTTTCAGCTCAGGATTGGCTTTCGACAGGCTGGAGATGCTCTTCGAGCAGTCAGCGGTGGTGGCATTACCAATTGGTACCACGCCATCCGGGCAACGCACGGAGTCGGTCACAGTCTGGAAGGACTGCACGCCGCCTGGCGACACCTGGGTCAGCGCTGGTGCGCGGAAGCCGCGTGCAAAGCTGCCGCGCACTGCGACTGCTTCGCTGATGGTCCACTTGGTGCCAGCTTTCGGTACGAAGCTCGATTCGGTCGGGTACTTGTCGTAGCGGCCGGCGAAGTCCATCTCGAAGTTCTTCAGGAACGGCGTACGCAGTTCGATGAAGGCCGATTTCACGTTACGCTGACCATCAGCAACCGAGTTGGCCAGGCCGATGATGTTGCCGGCGCGGGTTTCTGCGTCTGGCGTCAGGCCGATTTTTTCCTGACGCGCTTCGGCGCCGAATGCCAGGCCGATATCGCCGCCAGGCAGTTTGCCCAGGGTGGTCGACGCTTTGGCATCGATCTGCACCACTTGCGAGAAGCCTTTGTTTTCCAGATTGCGGGTCGAGTTCGGATCAGCGATGGTTGCCGCGATGGTGCGGTTTTCGGTCATGATGCGCTCAACCACTGGACGGTACAGCATGCCGAAATAGTGCTCGGTACGCTCGCTGCGGTTCCACAGCACGCCGGTTTCCCAGTCGAATACGCCGGTGGTGCCTTTCAGGCCGGCCAGCACGCGGTACGATTCGTTGATGTTGTCGCTGCCGCCCTGATGGCCGACGAAGCGGAAGCCGACGGCCGTGCGCGAACCGGTGCCGGTAGGCGTGTTATTGAACGGATTGTCCGGGTGGCCGACTGGCAGGATCAGCTGGAATTGCGACGATGGCTTGCCATCGGCTGCAAACACGGTGCTCGACGAGGTGCTCGAAATGGTGCGCGGTGCGCCCAGATAGGTACGCTCAGCGCGCGAGTACGATGCCTCCGAGAAGGCGGTGACCGATTCGCTGACCTTGAACGTGCCACGCGCCAGCAGGTTGGCGTCTTTACCGGCACTCTGTACTTCGGTGTAATCGTTGACGTTGAAGTTACAGAAGGTACGGCCAACCAGCACGCTGGTAGCGGTCAGGTTGTGGTCGGCAATGCTGCCCACCAGCTGTTTCGACGGATCGCAATTGGTGCGGTTGATCACGTCCGCACGCAGTGCGTAGGTGGTGGCGAAGTTGCGGCCATTCGGCGTGCGTTCGCGGTAGAAGAACGGCTGGTCGGTCAGGCTGCTCGAATACGGGTTCAGACGGGCATTGATGTAGCTGTATGAGGCCTGGTCGATGCCGCCGGTGGCGTCGCCGATGACGGTGCTGTCGCGCTTGGAGAAGTCGAACGACAGGAAGCCGTTGTAGCGGTCTTTATCCAGATCGCCGAAACCGATCACGCCACTGACGTTTTTGCGGGCGAATTCGCCGTCGCCGTTGGCGGAAGTGCTGGCCGACAAGTCAAAGCCGGTGTAGTCGGTTTTGGTGATGAAGTTGATCACGCCTGCGATCGCGTCGGAGCCATACACAGCCGATGCGCCGTCCTTGAAGATCTCAACGCGGTCGATGGCCGACAGTGGGATCGAATTCAGGTCGTACACTGCCGATTTACCCTGATTCGGGTCGGCATAGGCGGACGATGCGATGCGGCGGCCGTTCAGCAGCACCAGCGTGGACGAGGAACCCAGGCCACGCAGGGAGGCGGTTGCCGCGCCGCGCGAGAAGCCGCCGTCAACGATGTCGATAGATGCGCCCGAGCCGAAGGCTGGAATCGAGTGCAGCAGTTCGGCAACGGTGTTGGCGCCAGTGGCGGCAATTTGCTTGGACGTCACGGTTTGAACTGGCGACGAGCCTTCCTTGTCGGAACGCTTAATGTTGGAGCCGGTCACGAATACCTTCGCGATCGGCGCTTCCGCCACTTCCTGAGCGATCGCGAACTGGGTCGAACCCAATGCCAATGCGATTGCAATGACGCCTTGTTTCAAGACTAATTTGTTATTCAAAGTTTCTCTCCGCTGTATAAGTGGGGTGTACTGTGCCTTCTGTGTCGATGGCTTTTTCGGAAAACGGTAGGTGTCCCAAAAGACGATTTCAACATTCGCATTGCCGAATGTCAATGAAGGCCCCGGCGCCATAGAACGCCCCGAATTTGACAGCGCTGCTCCGCCGTAGATGATTCTGCAAGCACAAATTTTGTAAAATCTCAATTTAAAGAACATTTGTTTTGCCGTTACAAATTGAAACAATTTTTGTATCGGCAGGACAAAGTTTGCATAACTATATGTTTCCCCTGAACAGTTAAGCGTCTCGAATATGCGACAGACTTTGCTGTTAATTTGTGTAAAAAAACAACATAATCAGATGTTCAAGACGTAAAAAAACCGCCGGTTTCAACGGCGGTTTTCAGGAGAGGCGGCGGTCTAATGCACCGGCGGCAACTTGTAGCGCTGCTCCCGGTACAGAACGGACGGCAAGACCACGTGCGACATGGCTTTGTCGACCTGGGCGGCGCTCGGGGTGCCGCCGGTGGTCAGTTCGCCGGTCGCGGCGTCATAGTGCCCCAGCAGCGGCGGCTGGTTGGGGCGCAGAATCGTGGCCGACTTACCCTCCAGCCAGGCGAAGTAGTTGTCGAACTGTATCAGCGCGCGGCCCGGCGTGTCGCTATCCCTGGCCAGATCGCGGCCTATCATCGGATGCTCGCTGGCGATGCCCATCAGCGACAGCAGCGTCGGGCCCAGATCCACCTGGCTGGCGATGGTCTTGATGCGTTTCGGTTCAATATCCGCGCCCAGGATCAGGCCGGGGATGTGGAACTTCTTGACCGGCACCAGGCTGTCGCCATACACGCGGTTATCGTGGTCGGCCACGATCAGGAACACCGTATCCTTCCAGTAAGCCTGTTTCTTGGCTTCGGCAATGAAGCGGCCCAGCGCATAATCCGCATATTTGACGGCGTTATTGACAGTCTGCTTCTCCGCATCATGCAGTGCGATGCGCCCATCCGGAAACTGGAAAGGCTCGTGGTTGGACGAGGAGAAAATCAGGCTAAAGAACGGTTTGCCCGTATCGTGCAGCGTTTTCAGGCGCTCCAGCGATTTATCGAACAGATCCTCATCCGACGCCCCCCAGCTGCCGACAAACTTGGGATTCTTCATATCGCGACGGTCCACCACCTTCTGGAACCCATTGCCGGTGAAGAAACCGCGCATATTATCGAAGTGCGCCTCGCCGCCGTAGACAAATTCCGTGTGATAGCCCTGGCGTCCCAAGCCGGCCGCCAGCGTGTAGAAATTCTGTTGCGATAACGACAATTTAACTACGCTGCGCGCTGGTGTCGGCGGATAGCCAGCCACCACCGCTTCGATGCCGCGCACCGAACGCGTGCCGGTGGCATACAGTTGCTCGAACCACCAGCCTTCCGATTTGAGTTTTTCCAGCTCCGGCGTTACCGGCAGACCGCCCAGTGATTTGACGAAGGTCGCGCCCAGGCTTTCTTCCAGCACGATCACCAGGTTCAGCGGACGCTCGCGCTGCATCACCGGCACCTGCTTGTGCAGTGTCGGCAAGTCGGCGGAGGTAAATTCCTGATCGCGCAGCCATGGTGCGCTCTTCACCACCTGGAACACTTTTTCACGCGGATACTCGCCATAGATTTCCGACGAATTGGCTTCATGGCTCATCGCCGCCCAGGCATCCAGCACCGACCACGGCGAATTGATGATCAGCGAATTGATCATCGCATCGCCGGTCAGCGCAAACAAGGCCGGATTGGCCGGACGGTGTGCCAGGGTCGATCGGATCTGCAGCGCCACCAGCAGTACCAGCAATGGCCACAGCAGCAGCAGCTTCACCGAACCGATGGCGCGGATATCCTTCGAAGATCCCTTCAGCAGCTTGTAGATGCCGGTACCCAGAGCCACGGTAGCCACCATGCCCAGTATCAAGGCGATGCGGAAGCCGTTCCACAGCGTCGAAATAACCTCTTCCGGATACGACAGGTATTCAATAAACAGGCGGTTCGGACGCACGTCGTACTGCATGATGAACTGCGGCGTCGACACTTCCATGAACACAATGAAGATCAGCGCAAATGTTCCCCACGCCACCGTGAAACCCTTCCACAGTCCCAGCGTCTTGCGATGCGCCAGGAATGGCGCCAGCAGCATCGGCACGGCAATCAGATAGCCGAGCATGATCAGGTCAGCGCGCACGCCCTGCACCATGATACGCAGCGGGATGCCAGTCGCCGCCACGCGCTCCCACTGCCACAGCACTAGGCCGGCGCGCGACAGCGAGAAAATGACCACCCCAAGCAACAGCAATTGCAACAGGCCAGCGAATGGGCCTGCCCACAAGGTCAAGCGAGCCAGGCGGCCAGCGACCTTGTCCAACCAGCTATCAGGGCGGCGGAACATTATTCAGCACCAAAGCCTGGGTGGCTGGCGATGTAGGCGCCTGCACCGGCGCCGGCGCTCAGCATCCAGCCGATCAGCAGCAGGAAGACCAGCATCATGCAGAACAGCGTCGAGATACGGCGGGCGTCGGCGTTATCCTGGAACACTGGTTTCTTGCCGTAGTTGACACCGAAGAAGTAAGCAGCCATCACGGTCACCAGGTAATGCACGGCGCCGAAGGTTTCGCCCAGTTCGCCCTTGCGTGGATGATCGACCAGCAGGTGCGACAGCGCCACCAGCACGATGTAGATCACCGACGCCGACAGCGGCGGCAGGTACAGGCCGAACTTCTCGACAAAGGTACGCACGCCCGGCCGCTTCTTGGCCAGCAGCGGCAGAATGATGTTGTGGGTCAGGCCAACGATGGCGATGATCTTCAGCAGCACCGCCTTGTGCAGACTGCTGCTGCCCAAGGCCAGATTGTGCAGATTGGTTTCGCCCTGACGGTTATTCTGCGCGAAGAACTCCGGCGGAATGATGTGCAGCACGCGCTGGAACCAGCTGATTTCTTCCATCGCCGCCAGGCCCACCAGCGCGCTCAGGCCGACAAAGGCCAGCAGCTGCAGGTTGACTTTGGGCTCGCGCTGCCACTGTTCGACCGCCAGGAACGCTAGCAAGGCTGACAGGAACACGAAGCACAGGAACTGCATCCATTCGACAATGCCGTCTTCCACCAGCAGGCGCCACAGCGCGGCCTGGTCGTGGGCGAACGCAATCGCCAGGCCCAGCACGAAGACATTGATGAGAACCCCAACCGCGATCACCGGATGTATGTACCACTTCGTCGCTACCATGTATTACTCCCTTGTTTGTGTGCTATGTACTTAAATTATTCTATGCCGCTGGCGCGGGTCTGCGCCAGTTCCGGCCTGGCTTTTTGCAGGCCGCCCTGCCGCGCAGCGCTGTCGGCCTGATAGTTCAGATATAAACGGCGGCCGGCGATGATGGCCGAAGCCAGCGCCCAGGCCCACAGCAGCGGATCCAGCAGCGCATCCCACAGATTGCCACTCGGCAGGCGCAGCAGCGAGAACAGCAGCACGCCGGTCAGCAGCGCCGCGCCGCCCGCGCCAAAGCGCAGCCAGATGGCGGCAACGCCCGCCGCGGCGGCAGCACAGGCCAGCAAGGCGGCAGCGGCGGCGTCAAAGCCGCGGTAGTACAGTCCCAAGGCGACCACACCGAACGCATCCAGATACAGCACCGCCCCGAGCAGCGACAGAAAAACCGCAAACGCCGGATGCAGCAGGAAATCGACCGGTTTCTCATTCCAGCGCGCGAACAGCGCCACCAGGCTGTAACCAGTCAGCAGGCCGCTTGGATACTGGAACACCAGCGTCAGCCAGTACGCCGGCGAAGCTTCGCCCGGCAGCACCATCACCAGCGTCACCGTGGCGGCGACGATCAGCTTGGTGCGCTGGGCCAGCGCCGGGAACAACTTAGGCAACAGCGCCGGCAGCACCGACAGCAGCATCGAAGCGGCAACCAGCGCCCAGGCCAGGCGCGCGTAGATGATCTGCAAAGAGAGATCGGGCAAACTCATGATGCGTCCTTCGCCAGCTTGATCTTCAGGCGGTGGTGCGCGATCGCCCGCCGCTGATAGGTGTACGTGATGTGCAGCTCGTCGCCCAGCTGATACATGGCCGGGTAGGAGTATTCGTCGCCCGGCTGGCCGGCAATGATATCGGTCAGCGGCTGCCAGGTGTGGCCATCGGCCGACTGCGACAGCGACAAGGTGCTGCGCGCGGTTTCGCTGTCCGTGCCCTGGTTGCGCAGCATCAGCAGAATGCCGCTGTCCAGGCGCAGCACTGCCAGCGAAGTGCCGAGATTGCTGATCGATGTCGGTCCCATATCCTCCCAACTGACGCCGCCATCGTGGCTGACCGCCTGCTGCACTACCGAATTCTCCTTGGTGGCGTCACGCATCCAGGCCAGCACCTCGGTATTCGAGACTGGCACCAGGGTCGGCTGCAAGGAGCGGGTGCGCTCGCCGATGCGGGTCAGGCGCTGCGGATCGCCATTGGCGTCGAACGACACCAGCATCGGATATTTGTGGCCGATTTCGAAATACACCGGCAACCACCAGCCGCCGTCCGCCAGTCCGACCGGCGACGAGCGCACCAGCACGCTGGTATTGAATACCGGCGACATCGGCAGCACGCGGCGCACCGTAAAAGTCGCACCTTCGTCTTTCGATTGCAGTTGCACCACCCGCGAGGCAGCCCAGCCGCCCAGGCCGGTAGCCACCACATATAAATGCACAGTGCCGTCGGCGCCCGTCCAGGCGACCGGATTGCCGATGCGGCGCACGCCATGGCCCAGCACCTGGCCCAGCGATTCGCGGCTGGCGACTTCCCAGTTGTCGCTCCAGCGGCCATTACTCCAGCGCGAAGCGTACACCTTGACGTCCGGGCCGCTCTCGCGGCTGCCGGCCCACCAGAAGGAAATCAGATCACCATGCGGAAGTTGCGCGAGCGCGCTGGCATGCGCAGAAGGCACGCCTTTCGGCATCGGGATAATCGCGCGCGACAATTCAGTCAGCGTCACCGGCTGCGGGTTGGCCGCCTTGACGGCCTGAGGCCGGGCCTGATGGTGGGGCGAACGCGACCAGCGCCAGCCCTCGGCGGTCGCCACAGTTGCAACGATAGCAATGCATAACAGCATGACCAGCTTGCCTGGCCGCTGTCTAGCTGGGCTAAAAACTCCCATTCCGTCTCCAGAGATCGGGACATGGAAGCATACGCGTGATTCCCTTGCCCAAAATTAAGTCACTTCCCCGCCAGCATCGGCTTTTGGCTGCTGCTCAGCACGGACGAAGACGGTATCCTACAGTAAAACCTAGGCTAAATGTAGGTGACTTATCGGTCAGCAAGTGACTTTTCTCGGTGGAAATCAGGTCTGTGGCGCCATCCATACCAGGTTCCATAGATGGCCATCGAGATCCTCAAAGCCCTGGTCGTACATGAAGCCATGATCTTCGGGCGGATGAGGGATGCGGGCGCCGGCGGCGGTGGCTTTGGCGATCAGCGCATCGACCTCTTCCCGGCTCTCGCAGCTGAGGCAAATAATCACCTCGTTCGCCTCCCTCGCCTGCATCACCTGCTTGTTGGTAAGCGACCTGAAGAAATCCTCGGTCATCAGCATGGCGTAGATGCTGTCCTCCAGCACCGCCATGAAAACAGCTTGCTCATTGGAGAACTGCTGATTAAAACTGAATCCCAGCGCGGCAAAGAAAGCCTTGGACGTGTCCAGATCCTTGACGGGCAGGTTGAAGATGATTTGCTTGTTCATTACGTCTCCCAAGTTGTGATGCGGTGAAATACCAGCTACTCAACAATGACGACGGATCACCTTTACGGAATTCGACAAGTCGGGCGTGGAAAAAATTCATATTTGACCAATCGCCCCTGCTGGCTCAACTTCGGCTTACGCCCCTTCTCGGACGTTCACGTTTGGCGAAGATGAAATGTGGCAATTAGACGGTTTTTGCCGCAGACTTCACCATCGCTCGCAATTCTTGAAGTGTGAAGGGAGGTTCCCTCCGATGAGCCATGTGATGACAATTAGGGCACAGTGGAACTAAATGCTCCGTTGGAATGAGCTCATATTCATTGCCAATCGAGGAAATCTGTACGATGTGATGGACATGAATTTGATTTTTCCCCAGAGGGCCATATGATAGTTCAAAATTAAACCCACAGGCCATGCAGCTGTAACCAAAATGCGCAAGACATGCAGCTCGCGCTTTTTTATTTCTTTCGTAACTATTAACTGTTATTTTTTTGACTGATCCTTCTTTATAAGGCCCATCGGGAAGTGCTTCATCCGCGTACAAGTCCGCTGAATTTATTTTTCCTGAAAGCTGCCAATAACCGCGACCGGAGGCAGGTAATCTTTCTAAAACTCCTTCGACGACCAATTCTTGTCGAGCCCACCTAATTTCAACCTTATACTGTGGCTGAGAGGTTAGCAAAACAGCCTTGTCCTGTGCGCTGAGGTTGAATCGTTCTGCCAAAATTTCATGGACTACCGGAACAGGTAATGTACCTTGCTCCTGAAGAATCTCAACAATGGCCGCTTTTATTACGTTTCTCTTAGGTAAAGGCATATTTATTAATGAAACAAGGATTTCTCAGAAGATTATGGGCGCAGATAAAGAACGCACGCTTTAAACTAACATGTAAATATCGGAAAGGCCATTCTTGGCCGATATCCAACATACGCTTAAAGGCTTACGACCGCGCATCGCGTATCACTACTCTCCCTGAACGATGATTCTTGGTGTAAGCCGATCTCGTGTCATTGCAAACCGACGAAATGCAGGCCGCGTCTTAAAGACAGTAACATCACTTAAATTCTTCGAAACGAGATTTGCAACTTTCTCCGGAGTTCGATGATTCCTTGCTCCAAGGATTACCTCTCTTAGTTGCATCTGCGGGCCGAAGTCGACGTAATGAAAGCCAGTCTGCAGGTCACGAACTGCCAAATCAGCGGTAACTCTCCATTCTCGCTCATAGGCCCATTCGTTGGCTTTCGTGTAGAGCATAGCTTTCACGAAATTTTCATCTATGCCGAACAATGGTACGCCATCTTGAAGTTGGAACCTAAGACGATCTGATTCATACGCTACTTGGCGAACGATGTCATCGTCCGCACCATCACGCCCGATGTCGAATCCGAAACAAATGCCAGAATGTTTGATCGCATAATGCGCCCACATGACCGGAGAGCGCCAATTATCACTAAAACAGATAATCCCCTTTTTACCAAAATATTCTCGCTGCAAAGCACGGGCAATTTGTCGAAGTTTTTTATCGCCTAAAGCAAATGCCTCAAGCTCAAAGGGATCGTTTAGCTCATGAAATTGCGACAACTTCAATCGCCGTTCCGGCAATATATGCTGGATAGCGACGGCATCAGAGGTGAAGTAGTAGAGGCGCATGGAAAACTATTCTGGGTGATCGCATCATTCTTTTTATTAATCTTTATGTCAGCGACGAGTTATACTCCCTCTGTTGCAGACTTCCGCTTCTGGCCGATATCGGCTATTGCTTTACACTGGTCGCAAATCGCTCATATGTAGTCCAAGATGGGTCGGGCGCGGCATGGATTTCGATGGGAAATAGTTGTTTAGAGTGAAGCGCTTCGTTAAGTCGCTGAAAGAATTCATCTTCGTTGCGAGCATAATAAGTCCACTCTTTGAGGTTATTGCCAGTTGAGACGAGCGCGAGTGTTGAAAAGCCATCCTCCTGCATAGGCGCAAGCGCGTCTTCTAGTTCGTCCATTCTTGTTCGTTCTTCTACTGAAGGCATACCCTTATTGCCTTGATATCGCCAGACAACAATGACTCGGTCAGGCTGCACGCTTTTTGTGAACTCCTTCTGGAACTCTTTGATGTAGCGATAAACAATTGCGGTGTCCTCCGCGTTATTGCGAGCGACAGCAGTGGCCCACACTTGTGCAATCGAAGTCATAGGTATGATAAGTAATAGCGCTAAAAGTAACAGGTTACGATTCATTATCTATTTTCGTTGGACAGAAGTCTGCTCCTGGCCGATTTCGGTCACGGAAAATTATTTATTCTTCGCCTCAATATCCGAAATTATCTTCGCAAGCGGAGGTACCTGTGCTTCAGAACGCTCCACGTCGGTTACTGCATTCGGTAGTATCGGATACAGGGAAGTTTTACCAGTTTCCTTAAAATATTGAGATTGTGTACCGTACCATTGAGGCTGTTTTTTCCACATCATATAACGGTCCCATGCTGCCGCAGCTAACCACTTAGGAGCAGGATGCGTCGGCGCTAATCGGCTTGAAACTGTTGCAAGAGAGAAAGCAAGCTTTATGTCATCTGGGCTGCTGCTATGGTGAAAAATCATCCCAGCGTTATAAAAGTCCTCCGCAGTCTTAAGCTGCGCATCTTTAAGCAACTGTATTACCCTTGTGGCTCGCTGAGAATCTCGCTCATCGACCGCACGCCAGTCTACGTCGTTTCCTTCTCGGTCCGATTGGTCGGCCTGAACAAGCGCTTTCAGCTCTGGGTTCGACGAAACTTGTGCATTCACACCCAAAGCAGCGAAACCCATAAACAGTACAAATATTTTTTTCACTTTTACAACTCCGTCTGCTTGTGGCCGAACTCGGTCACGTTGGTTCTAAGTCTGTAGGAAACTGACTGTCACGCTGCCAATTTTCCTTATCTGTGTCACCAGAAGCATCTCGCCGGTTCCAAGCTCTATTCAGATGTGAAAACACATGCCCAAGGTCGATACGTAGATTCACCTCGTCGTATTCGGTATCGCTATTCATCTTGGATATTAGCGAGGTCAAGTGCTCCTGAGCGTCTTCCAGCTCGTACATGAGCGTAGCCCAAGCCTCCGGGGCAGTTTCTTTACTAATCATAGGGTCGACTTAAATTGCACTGCAACGACATCGTGAACTTCCGCTTCTGGCCGGTTTCGGTATTTCACTGCACGCTTCAGGCAACCGTCGCTGGCGGCAAGTCATTTACATACAAGTTTCGAACTTGCTTGTAGTACCTACCGCCGTTTAGCGCACTCTCTGAAAATTTTTGCTCTACATACACCAAGTCAAGATGCACTTTGCGAATCCGCCGACCTCCTGATCTTAAGTCACTGACCGCCTTTTTGTGCAGTCCACAGAAAATTGCCCACACCATGGTTTGATGAAATTCGCTCAGACGTTTTGAGTGCTTCTCCGCAACATCCCAAGCTCTGGATAGAGTCGGAAAATAACCACCACTGCCTCCTCGCAATTCGCCGTCGGAGATATCAATTTCATGTGGCCGGAATCTTAGGGCTTCAGAAAAAATCTTTGTAAATTTCATCAACTATGTCTAAGTCGTTCAGAATTCTTACACCACTGGGCGGCGGCTCCTGGCCGAATCCGGCGATCTATCATTTGCGACGATTCAGCCTGAGTCCTCGAAGAATCTCATTCAAGGCAGGGAGTAGTCGAAGTGATAATAGTGTTTTCCGCTCGTGATCTCTATCGTCATAGCGCCGGTGATGCCCATCAGCTCGCCCGTTCCGGAATCTGGTACCACCGTCAACACGAGCGACGATGCGCCGCGATTCATCGTACCGCTGTGTTGCAACACGAAACTGCCCTTGTGCCCGTTTAGACTGCCTTCCACGCGCTCCATCGCCACGTAGCCGGCGGAACCGGATACCGCGGTGCGAAATGCCAGCATCTCACCCAAGCTGTGCGCCACAAGATCCCCATCGAATTGTTTGTCAATAGTCATCCGGCCGAGACCAGTGGGCTCGATGCCCGGAGCCGGCGGCTGCGGTGTCAATTTGACGTCGAATTGTCCTGAAGCCTGCATTGTCTTCTCCTTAGTTCCGATGTGTGCCTCCGCGTGACCTATAAATGCCAACAGAGCGAAGATTCCTGCCAGTCGTTTGATGATCATCGTAATGTCCTTTGCGTAAAATACGCGAAACATTGTATGCCGCTGGGTCTCATTATGATTGGAAAAACGCGAACCATTTTCCTGAGGCGCGGACTCGATTGAGCTAATGTCCGCATGTGGCGGAACTCGGCCGGGACCATAGAGGATAGCATCTTGCTCATCTGAAAAATACGCTAAATCTCACAAGTCCGATTGGCGGTGTTCAATGCCATGGAGGGAGACGGCGAGTGGGAACAGGGACGGCAACTTATGTGAATCGCTCGCGGTAGTGCTGAGAATACTGCCATAGGCAAACTGAGGAGCCAAGCCAAGTGGCAGTTCAGGATGCTAACCGCTAGTGGTTTCGCGATGCTAATCAATGGTTGGCATGCTAAATGGTGGTGGTTTGGATGCTACTACTCACTTAGCATGTAACTACCTCGACGGACTTCATGCGCGCGGCTTGACCAGGCCGTACATGACGGCCTTGGCCACGGCATGTTGGCGGTTCGAGGCGCCCAGCTTCTTGATCACCGAAGTGAGGTGAAAATTGATGGTGCGTTCCGCCACGCCGACGATCTGGGCCATTTCCCAGGCGGTCTTGCCCTCGCATGCCCAGAACACGCACTCCAGTTCGCGCTCGGTTAATTCGTTGACCTTGGGGTTCTCGATCTTGTCGATGCGGATGTAAGCGTCGAAAAGGTAATTGCTGAAGATGCCGGCGGCCGGCAGCAGATTGCCGAGCCGGTCGTCGTCCAGCGTCAGGTCCGAACTGGCCATGCAGAAGAAGGCGGTCTGCCCGCTCGGAGGACTGAGCGGCACCGTCAAGCCACGGTGCAGGCCATGCGCCCTGCCGCGCTCGATGAAGGCCTTTCCCTCGCCGGCGCCTCCCTGGGCAGCGGGCAGATATTCCAGTTCACTCCAGAGGATTGGCGCGGTATTGGAAAAGCTGTACTGGAGGATCGGATCGACCGAGGATGCTCGGCGCTGCAGATAATGGTCGACCCACTCCGTGGGAAAATTCGTCACGGTGATCAGGCGCGGCGAGGTCAGCGACACCGCCTCGCATACGGCGAACATATAGTGCGGCATGCTGGTCGCGCTACAGAAGTCCCTGCAGATGGATTTCAAATCTGTCAGGTGAGGCGCCTTCGACAAGGCATCGCGGAATGCGCGGAGGTGGGAATAGTCCATCGCTACTGCAGGTTGTCCAGATCGGCCGGATCGCACTCGTCGGTGAAGACGAAGCCGAGCGGGTATCGATGATAGCCGTCGAAGTCGGCTTTCCCGATCGGCACCCCGGCATGGCGGGCGATCGCATACACCATTGCATAATGGAAGAAGAAATTCGGCATGGCGTACATCTGGTAGTACTCCCACCCGTCCAAGTTCAGATCGGCAAAGCCTGCCGCCGTCGAAACGGACTGCGCGCCAATCCGGCCGAACGCATCATCGGGAATGGCCGCCAGATAAGCGCAGGTCGAGTCCAGCTCGGCCAGAACGCTTTCAAAGCTGTCCACGTCGTCGCTGAAGGAGACGATATCCCGGCCGGCTAGCGGGCAGACGGTGCGCAGTGTGAATCCGATCGCCGTTTTCGCCTGCTGCAGCAGCGGAAACATATCCGGATAGAGCCGCTGGCCGCCGATCGCTTTATCGACAGCACGTACACGGTCGAGCACTTCGCGTAGCCTGCTCAGGTAATGCAAGAAAATTTTGGTTGGCACGACCACGTTGTCTACTCCTGTTCCCGGCACGGTTAGCATGTCGATGGCGCACGTAACCGCATTTTTCCGCTACGCCCCCGCTACTATAGCGAAGTGCCTCGGCCTGCTCACCTGTCAGATCTAACACCGCGCTCCCTGCCATATCTAACAGGGACATCTGACAGCTTCACACACAGCAAGCAGCGCCTCAGAATGGCTTCTCTAATCAACCCAACCGGAGGAGCCAGCATGCACACCCACCCAGCCGCCGGCGAGCGGCGTCGTCTTAGCCTCGTGATCATGGTGGCAGGGTATGCCGCCGCCTGGATGATGGTCGTACCCGTGATGGTCAACCTCGCGCAGACCGGGCTCATCGCGCGGCATCATCTCGAAGCCCATCCGAACTATCACCTTCGCTATCCACCCTACAGTCCATCCCATTGCTTTTGGCCGCTTTCTGACATCATTAGAGTTTAGGAGTTTTTCTCCATTCAAGCCAAGATGCCGAAAGCAAATACACAATGAACACGCCCGCAGCAGTTACAAAGTCTTGGAGATCAAGTGTACGATATCGAACCCAATGCCCACCTAGCACTATTGCCGTAGGGATAGCGGCTTGAATACCAAATTGACGCAGTATGGCAAGCGGTGAAAATTTCCTCATAAATCCTCTCTTGAATCATGTAAGTCCGCCCATGGCCGCAAGGTGCCTGCCGGCCTATAATGGCCTTTAGAAGCCATCAGCTACTGTATGTGGCATAGCCCATCAGGATGGGTTTTGACTTCTTCTGAACTCTGCAAATCAATTGCGCACGACTTGTATAGCTTGTAACTGAAGCCATCGAACTTGAATGCTAATAACGGTAGCCCCCCAATGACTATGCCGCCCGCTACACAGTTTGCCATCTTTCAGTTGCCACCGTCTGCTGCGGGCCGTTCGCAGTCAACAAGTCTTTCATGCATCCGTAAACAAATCCTAAACGCTGCCGCAGGCCAAGAGCATCATTCCCGCTTCTGGACTTCACCCAACGACGCCCACGACGGCAAGCCGTATTTGCGACGTGCATGCGCGTAGTAGAGCGCCATCAAAAATCCAAAGAACAGTCCGGCGCAACAAGAAACGGCGATGGCGGCCGTTCCGCTCAGGCCTTGCTGTGACCACATGGAGAACCACATGCAAACGCCCCAAGCACCGCTGAACCACCCAGCCGCCAAAACCACCGTTTGAAAAAAGGGCATAAAGTGAGGCGGTGGCATGTCGATGCCCATCCGCCAAAGCAGACGCAGATATGGAGGCTCATAATTGCAGCGCCAGATGCCCGTATCTTTCAAGATCGCCAGCGACCGCGCGCGTCGGGAATGAAAAGTCATAACAAATCATAAAAATTGATTGATGGAAAACTATACACGACCATGGCAACTCCGAAATACGCGCTTTGTCACGCCATCGACTCCCCTCCTTGACTGACAAGCACGCGCTTCGCCATCACCTTATCAAAAAACTTATTGTTTCGTTGATGGAAAGATGTTTTTTGATTAAAGTCTGCCTTGGTGACGGCCGTAGTGCGCCCCTCGATCCGGTTGCAGGGACGGTCGCCCGCTTATCCATGACAGGACCACGCAATGACCAAACATCTGACCTTCCCTGCGCTTATCGCCGGCCTGCTGCTGGCTGCGTCAGTGGCCGCAGCACCGGCGCTAAGCGACAAGGTGCCCGCCAATCCCAATCTAAAGACCGGCAAGCTCGACAACGGCCTCAGCTATTACATCGAACGCAACGCCAAGCCAGCCCAGCGCGTCGAACTGCGCCTGGTCATCAACGCAGGCTCGGTGTCGGAAGACGACGACCAGCGCGGCATGGCTCACCTGCTGGAGCATATGGCGTTCAACGGTAGCAAGCATTTCAAAAAGCATGAACTGATCGCCTATCTGCAATCAATCGGCGTCCGCTTCGGCGCGGACCTGAACGCCTCCACCGGCTTCGACGCGACCATCTACATGTTGCCCATCCCGACCGACAAGCCAGCCAATCTGGAACAAGGCATGACCGTGCTGGAGGATTGGGCGCACGGCCTCACGCTGTCCGACAAGGACATTGACGACGAGCGCCAGATCGTGCTGCAGGAAAAGCGCATGCACGCCGGTTACGGCCAGCGCAGCACGGAAGCCATGCTGCCGAAGCTGACCAACGGCTCGCGCTACAAGGACCGGCTGCCGATTGGCACCGAGGATTCGATCCTGAACGCCAAACCAGAAGCCCTGCGCCGCTTCTATGCCGACTGGTATCGCCCGGATCTGATGGCCGTGATCATGGTCGGCGATGTCGATCCGGAGCAGGCGGAAAAGATGATCAAGCGTCACTTCGCCGGCCTCAGCATGCCCGCCAATCCGCGCCCTCGCCCGACCTACACGCCGGCGCCGCTGGCTACGCCGGACGCCCTGGTCTTTCTCGACAAGGAAGCGCCGGCCAACAACGTGCTGCTGTACTACTCGACCTTTGCGCGCAAGCCGCCGGAAACCGTCGGTGAATTCCGTGATGCTCTGGTTCGCCAGTTGTTCAGCCAGCTGATGAAGATGCGCTTCGGCCGCTTGACCCAGGTCGCGGAACCGCCTTTCCTCGGCGGCGGTGCTGGCGAAAATGCCGTGCCATTCGGCGTCAACCAATTCGGCTTTACCGCAGCGGCCGCAGTTGGCAAGGCTGGCGTCAATGCGGCGATCGACGCACTGGTGCAGGAAAACATGCGCGCCCGCCAGTTCGGTTTCCCTTCCAACGATTTCGACGTGGCCAAGCAAAATATGCTGGCCGGTTACGAATACAACGCCAGCTCGCGCGCCACCCGTGATTCGGCTATCGTGCTAGGTCCGTACATCCGCCACTTCCTGGCAGGTGGCGCGATTCCCGGCGCCGATCAGGAAAACGCCTACGCCAAGACGCTGCTGCCGACCATCACGCTGGACGAAGTCAACGCCTATGCAAAGAGCATGATCCCCGCGACCGCGCCCAAGCTGGTGCTGTACTTCGCCCACAACAACAGCGTCCCCGCTGGACAGACGGCGCCGACCGGCAGCGAACTGCTGGCGCGCGCGGAAGCAGCCGCCAAACTGCCGGTGACGAAGCCCGAAGAGAAAGCGCTGCCGGCCAATCTGATGAGTTACAAGCCGGAACCCGGTACCGTCATCAACCAGACCGAAGACAAGACACTCGGCGTGACCACGTTGACGCTGTCCAACGGCGTCAAGGTCATGCTCAAACCCACTGACTTCAGCAAGGACAAGGTGCTGATGCTGGCGGTGCGGCCCGGCGGGCAGAATGCCTTCCCGCTCTCCGAGAAGAGCACCGTCCGCTTCGCCAGCGCGGTACAGAATGCGATGGGTGTCGGTTCCTACACGCCAGCCGATCTGCAACGCGTGCTGGCTGGCAAAGCCGTCTCCTTCAGCGCTCAGCTGAATCTGTATGCAGACCAGTTGAGCGGTAGCAGCCGCAGCGAAGACATCGAATCGATGCTGCAACTGAACTACCTGTCCGTGACCAGCCCGCGCCGCGACGAGAATCTGTTCCGCTCCTTCATCACGCGCAGCGCAGAATCGGTGCGCAACCGCTCCGCCATGCCGGAAATGCGCTTTACTGAAGCACGCATGAAAACCGTCTTCGGCAACCACCCGCAGCTGGACCTGCCGCCGCTGCCGCAGGACTTTGAAAAGCTCAACCTGGACCGCACGCTGAACCTGCTGTGCACGCGCATGTCGTCGGCCAAGGGCATGACCTACCTGTTCGTTGGCGACTTCGACATCGAAAAGCTCAAGCCTTTGCTGGCGACTTATGTGGCGACTCTGCCAGTAAGCGACCTGCCGCTCACTTACCGCGATGCGGGCATCCGTCAAGTGCCAGGCGTGTTGCGGCAGGAAGTCAAAGCAGGCGTCGAGCAGAAAAGCCTGGTCACTTTCGATTTTGGCGGCGACGTGCAATACGTCTACGCGGAATCCTGGCCACTGAGCCTGTTGGCCGACGTGCTGAACCTGCGCATCACCGACGAACTGCGCGAGAAGCAGAAGCTCATCTATTCCGGCGGCGCCAGCGTTCGCTACGAAAAAATACCGCGCGGCTCATACGCCGTGGCGATTTCGCTGCCGACCTCACCGCAAAACGTGGAGAAGGTGGAAGCCGCTGTTTGGGCCGAAATCGAGCGCCTGCAAGCCGAGGGGCCGACGGTGGAGGATCTGAACAAGGTGAAGCAAGCCCGGCTTCAATCCTACCGTCGCGCGCTGCGCGAGGACGGCTACTGGATGAATTACCTGCGCCAGGGCGTGCTGGAAGATAAAGACCCGCACGAAATTCTGAAGGTCGAGCAGCGCATCAATAGCGTAGGCGCCGAAGACATCAAGGCGGCCGCAAAACGCTTCCTCGACCGCAAGAACCATGTAGAAATGGTGTTAAAGCCGGAGGAAGCGAATTGAGACAGTCGGCGTTAGCTTAGCCAGCCATACGGGAATCCATAGCGCCAGACGTTGAATAACTCGCCCGAGTTCTCCACGCCGCAGATATCCAGCATCCGCCCGAAATACCTCACTTAAGTGGCGGCCGGTTTGGCACTATGGCTTATGCCATCTTTAAATCCACGGACGAAGTCCTCGCCAGCGCCATGTGCGAGCCAGACGAATGCGGCAGCCACCAGCAATGCGCGATTGTTTTTCTTAAAACCCAGGATCAGCAAGGCAGCGCCAGCGATCAGCAGAAACAAGGAAATAGCGGTCATGTGTATTTGAAGTTAAAGCAATGTATCAATAATAACAAATTGGCGTGCGGAAAAATACACACATTCTCACTTAAGCTTAGTTTGATTTGCATCAAAGATCAGCAAGCCTGTAGCACCGTATCGTGCCGGTACGCTTAACACCAAGGGAGTAAATATGAAACGCATCACAGTAGCAATACTGTTGTCCATTCAAGCCACGGCATGGGCCGCATCGCCGGTGGTCGATGTGTACAAGAGCGCCACCTGCGGCTGCTGCAAGGAATGGATCAAGCATCTGGAAAAGAACGGCTTCACCGTTCACGCACATGAGGTGGACAACCCTTCCGACTACCGTGAAAAGTTTGGCATTCCCCAGCGCTTCGGCTCCTGCCACACCGGCGTCGTGCAAGGCTATGCGCTGGAAGGCCATGTACCGGCCGCCGATATCCAGCGCCTGCTGAAACAAAAACCGAAAGCCAAAGGACTGGCGGTGCCAGCCATGCCGATGGGTTCGCCCGGCATGGAAGGTCCACGCCAGGACCCGTATGACGTCTACCTGGTCAAACAGGACGGCAACGCCACCATCTACAACCACTACGGCCCTAAGTAAGCAAGCGCTCCTCAGGCTGAATTTTCGATAACTAAACGCATTCTTACTTGATTTAGGACATTTTTTTGCGTTGCCGCGCGGGCTAGACTGATTGCCGCGCGCGGCGCGCCCTTGCGCGTCGGCCCACCATAGGAAGCCACGCATGCTTGCAGACCCGACGGAATTGGACCGTACCGCCAGTACCATGATGATCTCCGACGCCGACATCCAGCAGCGCCTGCTGTTTCTGGAGGTAACGGCCGAGGACATCAGACTGTTGCGCGAGATCCATCCGCTGCTGCAAGCACGGCTACCGGCAATCATCGCCGGCTTCTATCGCCATCTGCAGACCATGCCGGTGCTGCGCAGGATGCTGGCCGACCCGGTGGTACTGGACCGGCTGCACCAGCTGCAAGGCGCGTATTTTGAGACGCTGACCGCCGGCGACTATGGCCCCGACTACGTACGCCACCGCTTGCGCGTCGGCCTGGCCCACCAGCGCATCGGCCTGGCGCCGGAATGGTATATCGGCGCCTACCGCAAATACCTGGGCGATCTCGGCCCGGTGTTGCAGGAGCTGCTGCACGACCGCCCCGCCCTGCTGCTGCCCACTTATAACGCGCTGATGAAAGTAGCCAGCTTCGACATGGGCCTGGCGCTGGACACCTACATTCAAGCAAGCCGCAAGCAGCTGCGCGACAGCGAGGCCCGCTTCCGCGCAGCCTTTGGTCAAGCGGCAGTCGGCCTGGCGCAGTTGTCGGCCGAAGGCCGCTGGCTGCGCGTCAACCGCAAGCTGCAAGACATCGTCGGCTACACCGAAGAAGAACTGCGCTCCATGCACCTGTCCGACTTGGTGTCGCCCGAAGACTGGCAGATGGACGCGCCGCTATTGCACGCGCTGGCGCACGGCGAGCTGGAAACCTCCGCCCGCGAAAAGCGCTATCTGTGCAAGGGCGGCCACCAGGTCTGGGTCAAGGCGACGGTGACCGCCATGCAGCCGGACGGCAGCGCGGCCACGCTGGTGGCGGTGATCGAAGACATTTCCCAGCGCAAGCAGTTCGAGGAAGAACTGATGCACCTTGCGCGCCACGACGCGCTGACCGGTCTGGCCAACCGCACCTTGCTGCTGGACCGCGTATCGCAGGCCATCGCCCAGGCGCGCCGCAGCGGCAACCAGGTCGCCATGCTGTTTCTCGATCTCGACCGCTTCAAGACCATCAACGACAGTTTGGGGCATGACGCCGGCGACCGGGTGGTGGTCGAAGTCGGCCGCCGCCTCAAACATGCGGTGCGCGACGCCGACACCGTGGCCCGCTTCGGCGGCGACGAATTCGTGGTACTGCTGCCGGAGCTACCCAACGAGAATATCGCCGCCGGACTGGCGCAAAAAATCCTCAACGCGCTGTTCGAGCCGATGCTGATCCAGGGCCATGAGCTGGCGCCCGCGTGCAGCGTCGGCATCAGCCTGTTCCCGCGCGACGGCGCCGATGGCAAAACATTGCTGAAAAACGCCGACGCCGCGCTCTACCAGGCCAAGGCCATGGGGCGCGGCAACTACCAGTTCTATTCCGAAGAAATGAACGCCCGCACGCTGGACCGGCTGACGCTGGAAAGCGGCTTGCGCCATGCGGTCGAGCGCGGCGAGCTGCAACTCAAGTACCAGCCGCAAATCGACCTGGCGAGCGGCACGGTGGTCGGCGCCGAAGCGCTGCTGCGCTGGCAGCCGGCCGGCCAGCATCTGGTGATGCCGGACGCCTTCATCACCATTGCCGAGGAAACCGGCCTGATCGTCACCATCGGCGAATGGGTGCTGCGCACCGCCTGCGCGCAACAGGTGGCGTGGCAACGCGCCGGACTGCCGTCGCTGCGCATCGCCGTCAATCTGTCGGCACGCCAGTTCCGCCAGCCGGGACTGGACACGATGGTGGCGCGGGTGCTGGAGGAAACCTGCTGCCGGCCGGATGTGCTGGAACTGGAGATCACCGAATCGGTGCTGATGGATCGGCCGGACGCCGCCGCCGTCACACTGCAACGCCTGAGCGACATGGGCGTGCAACTGGCCATCGACGACTTTGGCACCGGCTATTCCAGCCTGTCCTACCTGAAGCGCTTCCCGATCAACGCGCTGAAGATCGACCGCTCCTTCGTCAGCGACATCTCGGCCGATGCCGACGATGGCGCGATCGCCGGCGCCGTCATCGCACTGGCGCACAGCATGGGCCTGACGGTGGTGGCGGAAGGCGTCGAAACCTCGCAGCAGCGCGACTTCCTGCGCCAGCTGAAATGCGACCAGGCACAGGGCTTTTACTTCAGCGAACCAATGACAGCGGCAGCGCTGCAAAACACTTTCTACTATGGAGAAGCACAAGCATGATGTTACATATCCCCGGCGTGCTGACGCCCGAACAAGTGGCTTATATGCGCCAGCGCCTGAAAGACGCCGACTGGATCGACGGCCGCGCCACGGTCGGCGACCAGGGCGTCAAGGTCAAGAATAATCGCCAGCTGGCCGAATTCACGCCGCTGTCCACCGAGTTAGGCCAGATCGTGTTGGATGCGCTGGCGCGCAACCCGCTGTTCTTCTCGGCGGCGCTGCCGCTGCGCACCTGCCCGCCGATGTTCAACAATTACGCGGGCGGCGGCACTTACGGCAACCATGTGGACGGCTCGATGCGCCGCATGTCGCCCAACGGCCAGTGGCTGCGCACCGACGTGTCATCGACCCTGTTCCTGACCGATCCCGACGAATACGAGGGCGGCGAATTGGTGGTCGAAGACACCTACGGCACGCACGAAGTCAAGCTGCCGGCCGGCGACCTGATCGTCTATCCATCCACCAGCATCCACCGCGTGGAGCCGGTCACAGGCGGCGCCCGCATCTGCTCGTTCTTCTGGAGCCAGAGCATGGTACGCGACGATATGAAACGCTGCATGCTGTTCGACCTGGACCGCAATATCCAGGCCTTGCGCGCCCGCCTCGGCGACTGCGACGAGGTGGTTGGCGTCACTTCGCACTACCACAACCTGCTGCGCCAGTGGAGCGAGGCCTGAAACTCCGCTGGCCTTCAAAACTACCGGAATACGCAAAAGACCTGCTACAATCCCCTTTTTAAATGATAATAATTCTCATTTATTTAAGAGGGATGCGCATTGGCTGTCAGTGTAGAAAGTCTGTATCGCGAGCATAGTTCCTGGCTTACCGGCTGGCTGCGGGCGCGGCTGGGCCATTGCTCGGACCGCGCTGCCGACTTCGCGCAGGACACTTTCTTGCGCATTTTGCAGTCCCGTCCGGTGGTGGCGGACATCGCCCAGCCCAAGTCCTACCTGGCCACCATCGCGCGCGGGCTGATGATCGACCACTTCCGCCGCAACGACATCGAGCAGGCCTACCTGGCCGAGCTGGCGCTGGTGCCGGAGGCCTTGCAGCCTTCGCCCGAAGAACGCGCGCTGCTGCTGGAAACGCTATGCTCCATCGATCTCATGCTGACCGGCCTCGGTCCCAAGGTGCGGCAAGCCTTTCTGCTGTCGCAGATCGACGGCCTGGATTACGACAGCATCGCCAGCGAGCTGGATGTCTCCGTTAGCAGCGTCAAGAAATACATGCGCAAGGCGGTTACGGAGTGCTTGAAATGTCTGTGACGCCGCTGACCGGACAGCATCTGGAGGCAGCGGCCGACTGGTTCCTGCTGCTGGCCGAAGATCCCTCGACAGAAACGCGCGCCCGCTGGCAGCGCTGGCACGACGCCGCCGCCGCGCATCAACTGGCCTGGCAAAAGGTGGAAAAGCTGCAAAGCCTGCTGGCCGCAGCGCCACGCCAGACCCGGCTTGCGCTGCAAGCGCCGCAACGCAAGCCGCGCCGGCATGCGCTGGGCGCACTGGGCCTGGCGCTGGCGGGCGGCTTGATCTACGCGCTGCTGCCAGCCCGGCCGGCAGCGCCACAAATCGCCTGGAACAGCACCCTGCGCGGCGAGCGCCGCGCCATCCGGCTGCCGGACGGCGGCCAGCTCTGGCTGGGATCGGATACGCGCATCGGCGTCGCCTTCCATGCCGGCGCACGCGACATCTATCTGTCGCATGGCGCGATGCAACTGACCAGCGGCAGCGATCCGCAAGCGCGGCCCTTGCGAATTCTGACGCGCGACGGCATGGTACGGCCACTCGGCACGCGGCTGACCATCAGCGAATACCCAACACGCACCGCGCTGGCCGTGCAGCAGCACGCTGTCGAAGTTCTGCCGCTGAATGGCGCCACAGTGCGCATCGAAGCCGGCCAACGGGTGTCCTTCAGCGCCGCCGGCTGCGGCCAGCCTGAACGTGCGCCGGTTGCCGAAGACGCCTGGACCAAAGGCCTGATCATGGCCATGAATATGCCGCTCGCGGAATTTGCCGAGCAATTCGCACTGCAATCCGGCCAGCCGGTCGCGGTGGCGCCGGCTGTAGCGAGCCGCCGGGTGTCCGGCACCTTCCAGATCGACGCACCGCAACGTTCGCTGCAAACCCTGGCCGACGTGCTGGCCGTGCGGCTCGACAAAACAGCGGACGGCTGGCAATTCCGCCCCCGTTGAAAATATTTTGCCTGGCCGTTGTCCTTTTCTGATGTTCGTTCGGCTTACCAGTAACAAGATAACTTTTGAGCCGAACACATGAAACTGGTCCCCAAGACTGCCCTGCTCGCCGCGTTGCTGAGCGCCGGGGTGATTTTGCCGGCGCACGCCGCTGATGCCCCTTCCAAAACCTACACCATCGCCGCCGCACCGCTGGCCGAGGCGCTGAACCGCTTCGCCGCCGACGCCGGAGTGATCCTGGTCTTTGACGCCAACCTGCTGCGCGGCCTGCAATCCAGAGGCTTGCAGGGCAAGTACGATTTGCAAGCCGGCTTCCAGACGCTGCTGACAGGCACCCGCTATGAGGCAGTGCTGGCCCGTAGCGGCGCCTATATCCTGCGCGAGCGTGCCACGCCACCGTCCCGCGAGCCGCTGGCCGAGGCCAAGCCGGATGCGGCAATGGGTGAAATCACCGTCACCGCATCCACGCTGGCAACTGTCGACAAGCTGGACCGCGAAATGATCGTCAACCTGGCCACCATCAACGGTGACCTGACCAGCCAGCTCAAACTCAATCCGAATGTGCAGTACGCCGAAGCGCTGCTGTCCTCGCATACCGGCGGCGAGATCGCGCCGGCCGAAATCAGCATCCACGGCGCCAAGCCTTTTCAGAACGAGATCCTGCTGGACGGCGTCTCCATCGCCAATGACATCGATCCTGGCAACAAAATGAACGCCAGCAGCATCGAACTGATACCGGGTTCGGCACAATCGCTGGCGATCGACAGCAGCATCCTGTGCGATATCGAAGTTAAGGATGCCAATGTCTCGGCCGAATACGGCCGCTTTACCGGCGGCGTGGTCACGTCGCGCGTGTGCTCGGCGCGCAAGAAGCTGGGCGGCAGCGTGGCGGTCGGCTACACCTCGTCCGACTGGAGCACGCTGTTCATCGATCCTGCGCGGCAGGTGGAGTTTGAACAATCGTCGAACGAGAACTACCAGCCGCGTTTCAGCAAATGGACTTACAAGACCACGCTGGAGGCGCGGCCAACAGACGAATGGGGAGTGCTGGTCAGCGCCGTCCGCAAAACCTCGGCCATTCCGCTGCGCCGCTTCAAAACCGCCAACGAAGACAGCACGCTCAGTCAGGACATGACCCAGCGCCGCAAGCAGGATACGCTAGTCGTCAAGTCCGACTACACACCGGCAGGCAGCCCGCACAAGGCCGAGCTGACCATGGTGTACGCGCCCTCAGCCAACACTTACTACATCGAGAATTTTCGTGACGGCGATTACACCATCGACGGCGGTGGCCTGAACCTGAGCGGCCGGCTGGAATCGCGCTACGCCATGGCGACCCTGACCAATCAGCTGTCCTATTCGCGTAACCAGCAATCACGCCGTAGCGACGCCGGTATATACCGCTTGTGGCGCTGGTCCACCGACAAGAACTGGGGCGATCCGACCGCCACCACCAATCCGACCAGCGGCGAAGGCTCGTGGGGCGACATCGATCAGGAAATGAAGTCGCTGGAATATAAATTCCGCTCGGTGTTCAAACCATTCACGCTGGGCGCCAGCAAGCACCGCGTAGTGGCCGGCCTGGAAGCCCGCCATCAGGAGGCGGAGTATGCACGGCTGAAGGACCAGTATTACTACTACACGTCGGCGCTGCTGCCGGCCAGCGGCGCCATGGCCAACTGCCAGCTGAGTGACGGCAGCTATGACACCGCCGCCTGTTCCAGTGCGCCGACGCTGATTCAAGGCGCCGGCCAGTACTTTCGCAATCTGATGATTTATCGTGCTGGCAGCTTTGACCTCAGCACCAACTCATGGGCCGGCTATGTGGAAGATGACCTGAGCTGGCGCAACCTGACACTGCGTGTTGGCATCCGCGCCGACAAGGATGGCCTGACCGGCAACACCAGCGTAGCTCCGCGCCTCAAGCTGGGCTGGCAGGCCGCCGATCCGCTGTACCTCGATGTGGGCCTGAACCGCTACTATGGACGCAACCTGTTCGCCTACGCGCTACAGGAAAAAATCGCCACGCTGAAGACCACGCAGAGCCGCAACGGCACGCTGAGTTTTAGCGCGCCAGCCATCAATCGCCCGGAGAACCGGCTGGACGATATGCGCTCGCCCTACGATGACGAATTCACGGCTGGCCTGACCTATGACGGCGACCTGCTGGCCGGCCCGTTGAGCGTGCGCTTCACGCGCCGCAATGGCCACGACCAGATCGTCAAGATTATCAAGCGCGGCCAGACCGATTGCGCTGGCAGCCAGTGCTACGTCTACACGAATAATGGCGCCAGCATTGCCAAGGACCTGACCGTGAGCTGGTCCAACGCGCGCGCATTCAAGACCGGCAACGTGGCCACGCGCATGTGGGTGGCAGCCAACAAGAGCGACATCACCTCCAACTACTCGGACTACACGTCGACGGTCGGCGCCAGCTTACTCGACGATACGCTGATTAACTACGACGGCAAAGTGATGCACTACTCGGAAAAGCCGGCCGATAACTTCAATCGCCCGTGGACCTTGCGCGTCGGCGCCATGAGCACCATCGCCTCGCAGCAGCTCAGCATCAGCAATATCCTGCGCGTACGCGGCGGCTACCAGCAGTTCGTCCGCAACGGCACGGTCATCTATCAGGGCGCCAGCATCGACAACTACGAGATCGCCAACCTGCCGCGTTCGACTGCGCTCGATACGGTGGTGCATTGGTCGCCGCGTGTTTATCGCGACCAGCGACTGGACGTGAAACTCACCATCGAGAACATCACCAACAAGAAAAACCAGATGGCTATCAGCGACAGCTTTGTAGCGTATGAGCGCGGCCGCACCTTTGCATTGGAGATCGGCTATGCGTTCTAAACTGGCTTTATTCGCGCTGGGCGTGGCGCTGTCACTGTGCGCCAGCGCCGAAGATTTTGTGTGGGATAGCCGCGTGCGGCATGGGCAGCTGGAGAATGGCTTCTCGTACTACATCGTCAAGGACAAGGGCAGCCAGGTGTCGATGCAGCTGCTGGTGCGCGTCGGCTCGCTGGACGAGCGCGACAACCAGTCCGGCGTGGCGCATATGGTCGAGCACATGGTATTTCACGCCACCACCGGCCATCCGCAAGGTCTGCGGACCTATATGGAAAGCCAGGGCTGGCGCATCGGCAAGCATTACAACGCGCAGACCAATTTCGACCGGACACTGTACCAGCTGGCGCTAGACAAGCGGCCGGAGCGTATCAGCGCCGGCTTGACGGCGCTGTCCGAAATCGCCGGCGGCGCGCAGATCCCGGCCGAAGGTCTGGAACGCGAACGCCAGATTATTCGGGAAGAATGGCGCACCAAGCTGGGCGTTCGCGAACGCATGGAAAAACAACGCCGCGCCATGCTGCGCGAGGGATCGCTGTATCCGCAGCGTCCAACCATCGGCACGGAGCGTAGCATCGCCGAGCAGCCCGCAGCGTCACTGCGCCAGTTTTATGCGGACTGGTATCGTCCGGGGAATATGGCCTTGATTGTGGTCGGTAATGTCGATGAGGCCCAGCTGCAAGCGGACATCCGCGCCCGCTTCGGTACATTGAAGCCGGGCACCCTGCCTGCGCGGAATGCGGCTGATCCGCACCTGCGCGAGCAGTTGCGCATCGTCCGCTTGCAGGATGCGGAAAGCGGCGGCAGCCAGGTTGGATGGGTTAACCGCTTCGCCGTGAACAAGGAACAGAATGACGCCGGCCTGCGGGACCGTATCATCGACCGCATCGCGGAGCGCAGCTTGCGTACGCTGGTGCGGCAAGTGGCGGAGAATCTGCCGTCCGGCGTGGAATCGCTGACCAGCTCCAAGGGCGAACTTGGCGAATCGACCGCATCGCTGGGCCTTGCCGCCAGCGTGGCGGTGGACGGGCACCAGGCGGGCTTGCAGCAGATACTATTGCTGCGCCAGCGGGTGCTCAGCGAAGGGTTGCGCGCGCAGGATATTCGCGCGGAAATCGACGAGGTCCGCCGCCTCAACGAGAAAGGCCCGGCCCAGCAGGCGGCACGCGATTTCTCCGGCTGGGTGCAGATGCTCGGTGAGGCTGTGCAGGCGGAACGCGTGCTGCAAGATCCCGTGCAAAAGCAAGCGCAGATACGCCAGATCCTCGCCGCTTTAAGCGCCGATGACATCAACGCGCGCGCGCGCAGCTGGATCAACGCCCCGGACCGCGTACTGTTCATGATGGCGCCCGGACTCAGCCCACTGGCGCTGCCAAGCGTTGCCGAAGTGGGCGCGATGCAGCGATCGGTCGCCAGCACCAGCCTGCCCGCGCTGGTCACGACCAAAGCCGCGCCTGCGCCGGAAGTGGTCCCTGTCCGAATGCCGGGCAACGGTACCACCGGCAATATCACAAAGCAGGAAGATATCGGCCAAGGCGCGCAACGCTGGACCCTATCCAATGGCGACATCCTGATCTGGAGGCACGCACCGCAAGACACGCTAACCCGCTTCGTCGCTCAAAGCGGTGCCGGCTACCGTTTGCCTGGCGCGCCATCGTGGCAATGGCAGCTGGCGGCGCAGCTTGGGCAGAATGCGGACCTCAACGGCCAGGCGGAAGGCGATCTGCGCCGCTGGACCAGCGAGCGCAAGCTGAACCTGTCACAGCAGCACAGCGAAACGCAGCTGAGCTACAGCGCTCAGGCCGAACCAGCCAAACTGGCGGAGCTGCTGCAGCTATACGCCGCCCGCCAGACGCTAAGCGACATCACCATGACCGCCCTGAACGGATCCGGCCGCCAACTGGCTCGCCAGTCAGCGCGTCGTCCGGATAGCGTGAACGAACGCATGTCGGCGGAAATGGCAAAATTACGTTATGGCGCGCTGCCGCAAGATGGCTATCCCGACGCAGGCGCCGTGCGCGCGCTGATGACACCAGCCGGATTACAGGCCGTTCGCCAGCAATGGCGCGACATCAGCAGCCAGCCGGCCACCTACTTCGTCAGCAGTCCTGCGGATCCCGGGCAGGTAAAAGAACTGGCCGCTCGCTACCTGGCAGGCATACCGCGCCAGGCAGCCGCCCATTCCGCCAGCCCCCTGCTGCAAGCCGCCGGCTATCACGAAAGCCGCCTGGAAATCGGCATCGAGCCACAGGGCAGCTTGCGCGTGATCGGCAGCCAGCAGCTGCAATGGTCGCCGGAACGGGCGATGCGCACCGCGATTTTGTCGCGCATCGTCTATCGCCAGTTGCGCCAGGAGCTGCGCGAGAAGGAAGCCGGCATCTACCGCCTGAGCTACAAGCTGACGCTGGAGCCAGGCCGCAACCGCCTGTCCAGCGAGCTATCCTTTACCGCCGCACCGGAGCGTCTGGATACACTGTGGGCGGCCGCCAGGCGCGTGCTGGAACGCCTGCCGGAGCAGCTGGACGACGCCATGCTCAGCGAGGAAATCCAGCAAATGCGCAGCGACGAGTCCAAGCGTGCCGCCGACAGTAGCGCCCAGTTCAGCCGTCTGCAACTGAGCTACGCCCAGTACGGCGACGCCCGCTACCTGGACGACAGCAGGCAGCTGACCGCCACACTGACGCCCGCCAGCGTGCGCGCACTCGCGCAGGAGTTCAAGCTGGCCAATGACCTGGCCGTGGTCAAGCTACTGCCACGGCCAGAGGTCAAGGTCACCAGCGGTACTTCGCCGTGAGGATGACGTTACGCTCGGCGCCACGGAAGTAGCTGCCGTAGGCGCGGCCGCTCAGGTACTCCTTGTCAAACAGATTGCTGACATTGAGGGCCAGGCGCCACGGGCCGGTGTCGTAGCGGATGGCGGCATCGGCCACCGTATAGCCTTTTTCAAACGAGCTGTTTGCGGCGTCGTTATAACGCTTGCCGGTGTAGCGTACGCCGGCGCCTATGCTGAAGCCCGGTGCGCCGCTGCCAGCCTGTGCGTAGTCCAGCCATAGCGAGCTGGTTTGCTTTGGCGTCAGGATAGGCGTATTGCCCACCTCTTCCGGTATCGCGCTGGACAGGATTTTCATGTTCAGCGCGGTGAAGGAACCCGTCAGCCACAGCTGCTTGCTCAATTCGGCGCGCGCTTCCAGCTCCAGGCCGCGCGAGCGCACCTGTCCCAAGGCATGCGGAATGAATTCCACCGGGTCGTAGGAAACCACATTGGTTTTTTTCAGGTTGTACACGGCCGCAGTGAACGACAGCGGCTGGTCTTCCGGAATGTATTTGACGCCCAGTTCGATCTGCTTGCCTCGGCTAGGATTGAACAGCAGGTCATCGTCAATCGCCAGCACCGGCACGAAGGATACGCCATAGCTGACATAAGGCGCCCAGCCATTGCCAAGCTGGTAGCTGGCGCCAACGCGGCCGGTGGTGGCGTTGTCGCTGCGTTGATCGCGCACCTCGCCCAGCCTGTCGTTCAGCCGGGTGCGGGCGCGGTCCTGGCGCGCGCCCAGCGTGACGCGCCAGTGATCGTCGAAGCGGATCTGGTCTTGCGCGTACAAACCGATTTGCTCACTCACCACCTGCTTGTCGCGCGACTGTGCGGTGGGCGTCGGCAGGTCAATGCCGTAGACTGGATTGAGCATATTCAGCGACGCCACCATGCCCTGCCAGCGCTGCCATTCGGCACGGCTGCGGTCGTAGTCCACGCCAAACAGCAGCCGATGCGTCACGCCGCCGGCCGTGACAGCGCCCTGCACCGACGTATCCAGCGCAGTCTCGTTGACCGATTCCACATCGTGCCGCGCCTGGCGCAGCAGCTGGTTCGGATCGGCGTCGAAGAAGGACAGGATGTGATGCTTGTCCATGTAGCGGTGCGCATAGCGCATCTTCTGCTGCAACTGCCAGCCGTTGTCGAACTGGTGGCTCAACTGGTAGCCGGCGGCCTCGGACTCGGTCTTGATGCGGCTATAGCGCGGATCGCCTTCCTTGACGCGGGTTGGCGAGCCATCGGCGGCGGTGACGTATTGAACATCGTCGTCGCTGTCGTCGTACAGCAGCTCGGCTTGCAGCGTCAACGCGGTTTGCGGGGAGATCTTCCAGGTCAGCGACGGCGCCAGGTACTGGCGTTCCTGCTGCATGCGCGTGCCATTCGGGTAAGTGTCCTGCGTGCCAGTGTCGAGACCAACCCCGACCACGCGCCACAGCCAATGCTGATCCGCATCCAACGCGCCGCCGACATCCGCCATCACCTGCTTGCGGTCATAGCGGCCAGCTTGTACGCCGATTTCTCGTTGCGCATCCAGGCCAGGCACCTTGCTGACACGATTCACCACGCCGCCCACATCGCCCTTGCCAAACAATACCGAAGCCGGGCCACGCAGCACTTCCAGCCGCTCCAGCCCGTAAATTTCCGTCTGCACGCCCAGGAAGGTGATGCCGACATTCTGCGCCAGGCCGTCGCGGTAGCTGCTGGTGTACCAGCCGTCAAAGCCGCGCAGCATCACCCAGTCCGGTGCGCGCGAATCGAAACCGAAGGGATTGACGGCGACACCCGGCGTCTGCGCCAGTGCATCGGTCAGCGTGACCATGCCTTTGTCGTCAATCTCGCGCGCGCCGATCACCGAGATCGATTGCGGCACTTCGACGATGGCGGTGTCGGTCTTGGTGCCTGTGGCGCTGCGCTTGGCAACCACGCCCGGCACCGGGCCATCGGCATGCTCGCTAGCGGCTTTCACGCTCACGGCGGGCAGGACGGAATCCGGCGCCATCCCGCCGGCCGGCTTGGGGATGGCCACCAGCCGGTAGCCCGCCGTCGTTTTGTCGATCGCGTAGCCGCTGCCGCGCAACAGCGTATTGAAACCCTCGTCCACGCCATAGCTGCCCGTCAGTCCAGGCGACAGCAGGCCTTGCACCTGGTTGGCCTCAACTACGATGGCGACACCGGACTGCTGGGCAAAGCGGTTCAAGGCCTCGCCCAGCGGACCGGCCGGAATATCAAATTGTTTGTTCTGGGCGTGGATGGCGGCGCTGGCGCACAACATCATCGCTGCCAGGGGAATGTGCTTGAACTGCATGGCGTGGACTTCCTATTAAGTTAATCTCACCCTGCTTGACACGCGAGAAGCAAAAACACGAACCGGAAGCGCCAATTATTTTTCCTCCGCCGCATCCACCATCACCAGATAGCGGCTGAACTTGCGAACCCGCAGCGCCGGCAGGCTGTCCACCAGCAGTTGCAGCGCGCGGTCGGTATCATCCAGCGGCAGCACGGCGTACACCTTGATGTCTTGCAGCTCGGCGCGATTGAACTGGATACGCCCCTTGCGGTGACGGCCCAACTCATCCAGCACTTCCGGCAGCAGCCGGCCCTGCGCCACCAGTTGATGGAACCTCCAGGCGTCCTCGATGCTGCGGCCGTCGATGCTTTCCAACTGCCCCAGCGCGTTGGGATAGATGCGCACCCGCTGGCCCGCGCCGACTGCGACGCCCGGCTGGGATGGATCGGGATGGGCGCGCTGGGCGGCGGTGCGCACCAGCGTGCGGGATTCCAGCATCGACAGCGTGGTGGCGCTACGCTCATTGCGCACCACAAAGCGCGTGCCGAGCGCGCGCACGCTGCCTTCGTCCGTCTCGACCAGGAATGGCCGGTTGGCGTCATGGGAGACATCCACCAGCATCTCCCCCTGCACCAGCTCCAGCGCACGGCGCTGCGTATCGAAGCGCAGATTGACAGCGCTGGCGCTGCCCAGTGTGATGCGGGTGCCGTCCGGCAGCGTGGTGGTATGCCATTCGCCGGTGCCGGTACGCAGGTCCGCCATCAGATAGCCAGGCGGGTAGCTTTGCAGCGCCAGCCAGCACGGGACGGCCAGGGCGGCGGCCAGTGCCAGGGCGGCGATGGCGCGTTTCGGGCGACGCTGCCTGCCGCTTGCTTGCGCCGCGCTCAGCGCGGCATGGGCCGGACCTACTCCACCGCCCTGCTCTCCGCGCAGCGTCTGTGTTTGGTGAATGATGCGCTGCATGCGCGCCGCCATTTCCGCGTGGCGCGGGTCGGCGGCCTTCCAGGCATCGAAGCCGGCCACCGCTTCAGCGCGCTCGCCATCATCATCGGCGGACAGCTGGACAATCCACTGCACCGCCTGCCGCGCGATATCATCGGTCACAGTGCGGAACCGGTCAGATGGCAATGCAGCAGCGCCTGCGCCAGGTATTTCTGCACCATGCGGGTAGATATGCCCAGCTCGCCCGCCACCTCGGCCTGGGTTTGACCGTCGAGATAATGCAGCAGGAAGGCAAGGCGCGGCTTGGTCTGCAAGCCTTGCAAGGCGTTGCTTATCTGCTCCAGCGCTTGGACGGCAGCGCAAATCTGCTCCGGCGACGGGAAACCTTCGCACTGGCTGGCCGCCAGCGACAACTCGGCCAGATAGGCTTCCTCGATCAGCTGCCGCCGCACCCGGTTCGCCATCAGATGCTTGGCGGTGGTGGTCAGGTAGGCGCGCGGCTCCTGCATGCGCATCACCGCATCACGCGAGGTGATGATGCGCATGAAGGTATCCTGCGCGACATCTGCCGCATTGTCGGCGCAGCCAAGTTTCTTGCGCAGCCAGCCAAACAGCCAGCCATGATGGTCGCTGTACAGGGAAGCCACCTGCTGCTGCAAGTTGATCTCGACCGCCGGCATTGTCCGCTTAAATGGAAATAAGAATTATTCTCATGTTATCGCAGCTTCAGCCGGTGCGCAAGATTACATCACGCTCAACCGGTCCCGGCAGTGCTCCGCGCAACTGCGCAGCGCCGCTTCCACAGTCGCGCGCTGGCGCTCGAAACGCTGGCTAGGGAGTACCACTGAAATCGCCAGTGGCACACCTTTGTGTATGCCAATCGGCAGACCAATCGCGCTGCGTCCCAGCGCATGTTCTTCCAGGTCGTAAGCGAAATCACCGGCGCGTATGCCCGCGATCTGGCGCAGCAGCTCATCCATGCTGGTGATGGAATGCACGGTCAGTGATTGCAGCGGCGCGTGGAGATACAGCTGGGTGATCGCTGCATTGGACAGGCAGGCCAGCAAAGCCTTGCCGGTGGCCATCGTATAGGCCGGATAAATCCCACCCAAGGTTGGCACCGCGCGCTCGGCCTGATCCGACAGAAAGCGATCCATAAACAGCGCTTCGCTGCCGCTCAACGTGGACAGGTCCACCGTCTCATGCGTTGCCTCAAATAGCTGATACAGCGCCGCCCGCAACTCCTGGGCGATGCCGGAACCGGGCAATTCGCCCAGCCGCCGCAAGCCCCAGCCGGGACGCACGCCACCCGCGCCGGCCTGCAGCAGATGTTCGGTTTCCAGCGCATCCACAATCCGCTGGACCGTGGACCTGGCCAGACCGGTTGCATTTGCCAGTTTCCCCAGACTCAGTCCGTCCGGCTGCGCGCCGACTTCACGCAGTATCGCTGCCGCGCGCGCGATGACCTGGATGCCTTCCATAAGCTCCTCATGAGAAATGTACCGCATCGTGATACAGTGCTATACTGTACCGCCTAACGATACAGTTCCATTATGCCACGCAAATATATCCCCTCCAGCTCGCCGTTCTACATCGTCATGCTCGGCCTTCTTTCCGCACTGCCGCCGCTGGCGATCGACATGGGCCTGCCAGCCATCCCCGCGCTGCAATCGGCTTTTCACATCAGCATCGGCGAGGCCACCCGCACCTTGACGGTATTCCTGCTGGGCTTCTCGGTGGGACCGATCCTGTTCGGCCCGCTGTCCGACCGCTACGGCCGCAAGCCCGTGCTGATGTTCGGCCTTGGCATGTTCTCGCTCGCTGCGCTGGCGTGTGCCTGTGCGGACCAGATCGGTTCGCTGCTGTTGCTGCGGCTGATACAGGGCTTCGCAGCCGGCGCGGCCGCCGCACTGCCGGCCGCCATCGTGCGCGATGTGTACAGCGGCCACGCTGCGCTGTCGCGTCAGTCCCATGTCGCGCTGGTCAACGCGGTGGCGCCGCTGCTGGCGCCCGTCCTCGGCGCCGGGCTGCTACAACTGGGTAGCTGGCGGCTGATCTACGCCTGCCTGGGCGTGGTTGGCATCGCGCTACTGCTGCTGGGCAGCTTCGGCTACAAGGAAACACGGCCGCAGCCTGCGGATGATCATCACGACAACCGCAGTGTCTTGAGCGCCGCCCTGACCGCCTACGGCCAGGTGTTGCGCAACAAGCACTATCTGATACACGCCGCCCTGCTGGCGACATCGTTCGGCACCATGTTTGCCTACATAACCGGTTCGTCGGCTGTTTTCATCGATATGCTGGGCGTATCAAGCGGCGCTTATGGCGCGCTGTTCGCGCTCACCGCCGCCGGCACCATCTTGGGCGCGGCCACGGGCGCACGCCTCGCGCATCGCTGGGGAGCGGATCGGCTGCTGGCCGTTGGCGTCATTGGCTCCGCTGCGATCAGCATTGCGCTGCTGGCCGCTGCCATGTCTGGCGCCGCGTCGATTGCACTGGTCACAGTTTGCGTCATGCTGAGTAACGTCTGTGCCGGCATCGTCATGCCAAACACCACCCATCAGGCGCTGGCCACGGTCGGCAATATCGCCGGCAGCGCGGCAGCACTGCTGCGCTCCATGCAGATGCTGGGTGGCGCCAGCGCCGGCGCGCTGGTCGGACTGCTGGCGGGGAATCAGCTCACTGTGATGGCCATGGTGATGGCCCTCTCGGCGACTATCGGCCTATTGCTATTGTGGGCAAGACAGGCTATGGCAGATAGCTCTCAATATTCGTCTTTGTGAGATAGACCGCGTCCAGTATCACCTCGCGCTGGGCAGGTAGTTTTTTGTCGATGGCGGCAGCGGCCATGCGCACGGCCTGGTAGCCGATCGCGTGCGGCGCCTGGGCGATCAGGCCAGCCACCGTGCCGTCACGCACGCCTTCCAGCAGCCGGTCGGTCACGTCTACCGCGATGTAGGCGACCTTGCCGGCGATGCCTTGTTCATGCAATGCCGCCAGCACGGCCATGCTGGTCGCTTCGTTCGGCGCAAACACGCCCTGGAATTGGCCTTTGTAGCGGCCGAGAGCCGCCGAGCCATTGATCATTGCGGTGCCATACACCGCGCCCAGGTAGCCAGCGTCGATGACTTTCAATCCCTTGCGCCGCGCGGCGTCGGCAAAGCCAAGCTCGCGCCGGTCCGTGGTCTGCCAGCCATGCTTCATGCGGAACAGCAGCACCGTTCCCTTGCCGTTCAAGCGCTGCGCCATCGCCTCGCCAGCCAGTTGGCCGGCCTTGTAATTGTCGGTGCCGACCATGCCGGCAGCGGCTTGCGCGCCCATGCTGCGGTCAACATAAATCCAGGGAATGCCAGCGTCACGCAGCTTGTCGATGGCGGGACGGACTTCCAGCGAGCCAGGCGCGATCACCACGGCCTTGCAGCCGCGCTGGCGTATCATCTCCAGCACCATGTTCTGGATGCCTGCCTGGTCCTCGGCCTGCGGACCACGAAAATAGATGTCGTAGCCCAGCTCCTTGCCTGCATCAACAGCGCCGCTGTTGACACTCTTCCAGAAGCTGCCGCCACCACCACTGGGAATAAAGCCGATGCAGTCCCCGCAGTGCGCCGTTGCAGATGCTAGCAACAGGCAAGCCGCCGAGAGTCGTCCCGATATTTTTATCATGGACCGAGCTTACCAGAACCCGGTCCATTTTTGCTGTTAGTACAGCACCACAGAACGGATCGATTCGCCGCTCTTCATCAGGTCGAAGCCCTGGTTGATATCTTCCAGTTTCAGGCGGTGCGTGATCAGGTCATCGATATTCAGCTTGCCTTCCATGTACCAGTCGACGATCTTCGGCACGTCGGTGCGGCCGCGCGCGCCGCCGAAAGCCGAGCCTTTCCATTCACGGCCGGTCACCAGCTGGAACGGACGGGTCGAGATTTCCTGGCCCGCAGCGGCTACGCCGATGATGAAGGACTGGCCCCAGCCTTTGTGCGTGCACTCCAGCGCCTGGCGCATCAGCGTGGTATTGCCGACGCACTCGAAGCTGTAGTCGGCGCCGCCGTCGGTCAACTGGACGATGGCGTCCACCACATTCTCCACATCTTTCGGATTGATGAAGTGGGTCATGCCGAACTTGCGGCCCATCGCCTCGCGTGCCGGGTTGATGTCGATGCCGATGATCTTGTCCGCGCCAACCATCTTGGCCGCCTGGATCACGTTCAGGCCGATACCACCCAGACCGAAGACGACCACATTGGCGCCCGCCTCCACCTTGGCAGAGAACAGCACCGCGCCCACGCCGGTGGTCACGCCGCAACCGATGTAGCACACCTTGTCGAACGGCGCGTCAGAGCGGATCTTCGCCAGCGCGATTTCCGGCACCACGATGTAGTTGGAGAAGGTCGAGGTGCCCATGTAGTGGAACAGCGGCTTGCCGTCCAGCGAGAAGCGGCTGGTCGCATCCGGCATCAGGCCACGGCCCTGGGTCGAGCGGATCGCCTGGCACAGATTAGTCTTCTGCGACAGGCAGAATTTGCATTGGCGGCATTCCGGCGTGTACAGCGGAATGACGTGATCGTCCTTCTTCAGCGTGGTCACGCCCGGACCAACATCCACCACCACGCCCGCGCCTTCGTGGCCCAGGATGGCCGGGAACAGGCCTTCCGGATCAGCACCGGACAAGGTGTAGTAATCGGTATGGCAAATGCCGGTGGCTTTCAGCTCGACCAGCACCTCGCCGGCGCGCGGGCCGGCCAGGTCGACTTCTTCAATGGTCAGCGGCGCGCCGGCGCGCCATGCAACTGCTGCTTTGGTTTTCATGCGTGCTCCCGTAAAAAGATGACGACATTGTGACCGCTGCCGGCTCACGCGTGGTAGTCGCCAAATGAGAATGGCAGGAATTGATACAATAATGACCGGATTTTCCTGAGTACCTTATGAACCTATCTTCACCCAAGCCTCCGGTCACGGTCGATATCGTGGTCTATCCAGGCTTTAAAGCGATGGAGGCCATCGGTCCGATGTCGGTCTTTGAATACGCCAACCTGCATTTGCAGCGGCGCGGCAAAGCACCCGGCTACGATGTCCGCATCGCTTCTCACCAAACCGGCCCGGTACGCTCCGACACACTGATGTCGCTGGAAGCGACCAAGGCGCTGAATCCGCTGGCGCTGCCGGACAATGCCATCATCGTCGGCGCGCGCCATATCCAGCAGGCGATGCAGGAAAGCGCGGCCATCACCGACTGGGTAGCCAGCGTGGCGCCGCGCATCAAGTCGTTGACGGCGCTGTGCTCGGGCGCATTCTTCCTGGCTGCCGCCGGCGTATTGGACGGCAAGCGCGCCACTACCCACTGGAGCGTGGCGGACCGCTTGCAGGCCGAGTATCCGGCAATTGAAGTCGATGCCGACGCCATCTTCATCCGCTCGGACAATGTATGGACTTCGGCCGGCGTCACCGCCGGCATCGACCTGGCGCTGGCACTGGTGGAAGAAGATTACGGCCGCGACCTGGCGCTGGAAGTGGCGACGGAGATGGTGGTCTACCTTAAGCGCCCTGGCGGCCAGTCGCAATTCAGCACGCACTTGCGCAGCGAGCGCACTACCCGGCCGAATATCCGCGAACTACAGAACTGGATACTCGACCATCTGGACGAGCGGCTGTCCGTCTCGCAGCTGGCGCAAAAGGCGATGATGAGCGAGCGCCACTTCGCCCGCGTCTTCCAGCAGGAAGTGGGACTCAGCGTGCAGGAATTTATCGAAATGTGCCGCTTTGAACGCGCCACGCAATTGCTGGCCGACCTGGCGCTGCCATTGAAGAGCGTCGCCGCCCGCGCATGCTTTACCGACGAGGCGCACATGCGCAGGGTGTTCATGAAGAAGCTGGGCATCACGCC
Organism: Duganella sp. sic0402; assembly: GCF_019219065.1. Classification (GTDB taxonomy): domain Bacteria; phylum Pseudomonadota; class Gammaproteobacteria; order Burkholderiales; family Burkholderiaceae_D; genus Rugamonas. The sequence continues at coordinate 970,688 of NZ_JAHUWK010000001.1, forward strand.
CAAGGTTTATCGCGAACGCTTCGCTACTACCGGCGCATGAGCCCTAACTAGCCAGCGCCGCCAGCAGGTGATTGAAGTCGACCGGCTTGGTCAGATGCTGGTTAAAGCCGGCGGCACTGGACCGCTCCTTGTCCGAAGGCGCGCCCCAGCCGGTCAATGCGATGATTTTTGCGCCGGCCATGCCGTCGATATCGCGCAGCGCCAGCGCCGCGTCATAGCCACTGATGTCGGGCAAGCCGATGTCCATGAACACCACTTGCGGCAAATGCGCCCTGGCGCTGCTGATCGCCGCCGCGCCGTTGTGCGCCACCTGCACCTGATGGCCGCTGTATTCCAGCAGCGCGCCCAGCGTTTCGGCAGCATCAACATTGTCGTCCACCACCAGCACTCGCAAGCCGGCGAGCGGGATGCTTGCCGGCGCGGTGGACGCAACCAGCTGCGGCGAAGGCAACGCAGACGGCAGCGGCAAGCGCACCGTGAAGCGGCTGCCTTTACCTGGGCCGTCGCTTTCTGCCGACACGTGGCCATCGTGCAGCTGCAAGACTTGCCGCACCAGATTCAGCCCGACGCCAAGTCCACCTTGCGCCATCTGCTGCCCTGCTTCCATTTGAGCGTACATATCAAACACGGTAGACAGCAAATGCGGCTCGATGCCGATGCCATCGTCCGCCACCACCAGCACCACCTCGCCCTCGTGTACGCTGGCTGACAGCGAAATCTTTCCTGACTGCGGCGTGTACTTGGCCGCGTTGTTCAGCAAATTGCTCAACACCTGGGCGATGCGATGACGGTCCACATCCAGCGTCAGGGGCTGGGGCGGCAAATGCAGCGACAACTGATGCTGTCCCTTGCGCACCAGCGGCGTGCTGATTTCCACCGCATCGCTGACCACATCAGCCAGCAATACCTGTTCGCGTTTCAGCGTCACCTTGCCCTCGGCCAGACGGGCAATATCCAGCAAGTCATCCACCAGATGCACCATGTGTTCGACCTGGCGCCGCATCATGCCTTGCACATCGCCGGACACTGCGCCGGGACCGGCCGCCATCAGCTCCAGCCCGGCGCGGATCGGCGCCAGCGGATTGCGCAACTCATGCGCCAGCGTGAACAGGAATTCGCTTTGGCGGCGGTTCTTCTCGGTCAGCTCATGCGCCAGGCGCTGCAATTCCAGCTCGGCATGCTTATGCACGCTGATATCCAGGCTGATGCCATCGAAACGGGTTGGCTGGCCGTGGTCGTCCACGTCGCACCAGCCGACCGCGCGCAACCAGCGCCCGCCCGCCTGGAACTCCACATCCAGCGGCACGCCATCGCGCAAGGACGCGGCAATGCCGACGGCGACGCGCTCGCGGTCCGCAGCATCCACCACGGCCAGCAGTTGGCCCACCGTGGCGCTGCCATCCGCCATGCCCAGGTGCGCCGACATCTGCTGATTGAGGCGCAATGCGAGAAACGGCGCATCCGCATGCCACACGCCGATATTGCCGGCGCCGGCCACGCGCTCGAAGCGCTCTTGCAGCACCTTGCGCGCATGGATATCGATCACGGTGCCGACAAAGCCGACCGCCTGGCCGTCGTCGCCGATACGCGGCATGCCGGCGTCGATGCACCAGCAGTAGCTGCCGTCCGCGCGGCGCAGGCGGAAGTCGACCGAATACGGTGTACCGGTTGCGCATGCGGTGCCGAAGCTGGCCTCTACATACGCCTTGTCGTCCGGATGCACATTATCCAGCCAGCCATTGCCCAGATCCTGCTGCGGCGTGCGGCCGGTGTAGTCGTACCAGCGCTGGCTCAGATAGGTGGTGTGGCCTTGCGCGTCGGTGGTCCACAGCATCACCGGCGAGGCGTCGATCAATGCATGGAAATAGGCTTCGCGCAGCAAGGAATCCTGGCGCTGCTGATCGCGTTCGCGCGCCAGCGTCACCTGCCGCAGCACGCGTGCCAGCAGCTCATTGGTGGAGAATGGCTTGACCAGATAGTCATCGGCGCCCGCTTGCAGGCCTTCGATCTTGGCTTCTTCGCCGGCGCGCGCGGACAGCAGAATAATCGGCAGGCGGCGCAACGTTTCATCTGCGCGGATGCGGGCGATCAGGCCAAAGCCGTCCAGCCGTGGCATCATCACATCGCTCAGCAGCAGGTCGCAGGGTTCGTGCTGCAGGCGCTCGAACGCCGCTTCGCCATCGGCGCTGACTATCACGTCGGCGTGCGGATCGAGCAGCGACTTCAGATAGGCGCGCATATCGTTGTTGTCGTCGGCGATCAGGATGCGTGGGCGATGAATCGCCAGCGCCTGCGGTTCGCTGGACACGGCGCGCACTGGCAGCTTGCCTTCATCCTCGTCCGGCAGCCAGCGCAAGGCCTCTTCGACAAACGCTGCACCAGTGCGTGGCGTGCCGCTGCTGGCGAGGTCTGGATCAGCATCCGGCGCCGCCACCCGCTCAGCCGGCAGGTGGACATGGCCAAACGGGATATCGACATCGAAACGCGTGCCCTCGCCCACCACGCTGTGCACCGCGATCTGGCCGCCGTGCAGGCGCACCAGTTCCTGTATCAGCGCCAGGCCGATGCCGCTACCCTCGTAAGTGCGTCCGGGCGCGCCTTCGATGCGGTGGAAGCGCTCAAAGGTACGCGGCAGCTCGTGTTCCGGAATGCCGCCGCCGGTATCGCTTACCGACAGCCGCGCCATACCTGCGTGCTCGCGCAGGGTCAGCGTCACGCCGCCTTCCAGCGTGAACTTGAATGCGTTCGACAGCAGGTTGAAGACAATCTTCTCCCACATATCGCGGTCTACATAGACCGGCTGGGCAAGCGGCGGCAGGTCCAGCGAGTAGCTCAAGCCGCCCTTGGCCATGGCCGATTCAAACACGCCCGCCAGTTCCACCGTCAGGCGGGCCAGGTCCACCGGCTGATAGCTGGCCTGCACGCGGCCAGCCTCGATGCGCGAGAAATCCAGCAAGGAGTTGACCAGCTTGAGCAGGCGCAGCGCGTTGCGGTGCGTGGTTTCAATGCGGCGGCGCTGCTCGGGCGCCAGTCCCTCATTCGCCAGCGCGTCATCCAATGGACCGAGGATCAGCGTCAGCGGTGTACGGAATTCGTGTGACACATTGGAGAAGAAGGCGGTCTTGGCGCGGTCGATACGCGCCAGTTCCTCGGCGCGGCGCTGTTCCTGTTCATAGGCGGTGACATTGCCGGCGGCGGCGTTGAACGCGGCATTCAGCAGTGCGTAGAAATTGCGATAGTCATCATCCACCGCGCGGCGCGCGCTGACACCGGCCACCACAAAGCCGAATACGTCCTGCTGTCCCGGCAGACTGACCGGCAGCACCAGAGCGCAGTCGGGCAATTCTTCGTACGGTCCGCAAGCAGTGGTGCCGCCAAAGCGCGGCGCCAGACCGTTCACCTGCTGCGCCTTGCCACTGGCGGCCACCGCCGCAAACGGCCAGCATTGGTCGCCCTCGGTCTGCAAGGGCGCCAGTTCGCTGCCCGCCGCCACACCGGCATGGCCGCGCAAATGCAACTGCCCGCTTTCCTCGTCGCGCTGATAGAACAGCAGGAAAGGCACGTCCAGCGACAGCTGCTCGTATTGCCCTGCCAGGTCGCGGCCGATGTCGTCCACCGTGCGCGCGTCGGCAATCGCGGCGCTCAGGTCGCGCAAGCTCTGGGTGCGGCGCGCATTCAGCACCAGCGCGGTGGTTTCGGTGATCGGGTGGAAAATGCCGCCCACCTCGCCGGATTCCGCGCGGATCGGCGAGAACGAGAAGGTCATGAACGCTTCCTCCAGGTAGCCGTCACGGTCCAGGAACATGCGCTGGTCCTTGATGTACGTCCCCTCGCCCTGCTGCGCGCGGTCGAATTTGTCACCGACCACCGGCAAGGCGGTGGCCCAGCAGACCTTGAACGGCTCGCCCATGGACTGCGGATGCTTGCCGCCGCAGATCGGGCGGTAAGCGTCATTGTAGATCTGGATATAGTCCGGTCCCCACGCCACCAGGATGGGGAAAGTCGACGACAGGCACAGGCTGACCGTGGTGCGCAGGCTTTGCGGCCATGCGTCGATGGGGCCCAGCGGCGTGCGCGACCAGTCAATGGTTGCGATCAGCGCGGCCATCTCGCCCCCGCCAGCCAGCCAGTTGATATCAGAGGTCGTGCTTGGAGGCTGCGGGGATGGCATAAAGACAATTTTAAGAGTGGATGCCTATTTTACAGCGCAGCCCGCCACTGCCGGTATTTTTCGGCATCCTACGGTGCCTCCATCAAATCTCCATCCATTCGCCACATAAATTGCATGGGCGGCGCCTAGGCTGGCGCATATGAGTAATCCGACGCCAACCCGCGTGTACGAGCAATTGCGCGAGCACCGCATCCGTCCCACTGCCGCCCGCATCGGCGTGCTGCAAGTGCTGCATGAAGCCGATGGCAATTATCGCAATGCCGAACAGGTTTATCTGTCGCTGTACGACGCGGGCCTGCGCTTCAGCATGGCCAGCATCTACCGCGTGTTGCAGGAATTGTCGCAATCCGGGCTGCTGCTGCGTCATTGGTCTAAGAGCGACCAGGCGGGCAAGTCGCGCTTTTTGCTGGCGCCGGCGGTACTGCCGCCTACCGTGTACACCGCCGTATGCCGCATCTGCGCGCGGCGCATGGAGATCGAGGACGCGACCTTTGCCGAGAACCTGCACCGCGTGGCGCAAGGCGCCGGCTTCAGCGCCGGCCTGCACACCTTGTCGCTCAGCGTGACTTGCAATGCATGCAGCGCCGAGCAGCTTACCCGGCTAGCTACGCATCCATCGGCGTAAAGCGCTGCACCTGCTTGCCATCGACCTCAATCTGTTCGAAGAACACCGCGCGCGGACGGCACCAGATCGTGCCGTTCGCGGCGCGATACACAATGATCGGCGTCAGGTCGGCCTCCATGGTAGCCTCGCACACCAGTTCATACTCGCCGCCTTTGTAATGCTTGAAGCGCATGGTTTTTACCCTCCGTAAAAGGGCATATTTTACCGCGCATACTTAATACAGATCGTTCCTGACGGCGTGCGCATAGTGCTGGTTGACCTGCGCGACCTGGGAGTCATCCATATCCGACTGCGGATCGGCCATCTTGCTGAACCTGGCGATCATCTGGCCGACCGTGGGCAGGCTGCTGTGATCCAGTTGAGAACTCGCCTCCCACAGCTTGGCGCGGTTGACGGCTTTGCCGCAGTGGAGCAGCACTTCGTCGATAGCAACCACGGTGGCCGTCTTCGCTACCTTGCCGCCTTCGCTCAATTGCGCCAGCAGCGCAGGATCGGTGGACACCGTGCCACGCCCGTTGATGCGCATGAACAGGTCCAGCCCAGGAAAGATGAACAACATCCCCATGCGCGCATCGCGCTCCAGGTTGCGCATGGATTCAATGCGGTTATTCCCCGGACTGTCGGCATACGCCACCGTGCGCTCATCCAGCACGCGTACGAAGCCTGGAGGACCGCCGCGCGGCGAAGCATCCAGCCCTTTATCGCTGCCAGTGGCCAGGCAAAAGAAAGTCGCCACTTTCAGGTAGTCCTGATGGAAGTCCAGCAAGCGGTCCATGACGGCCCGCTGTATCATTTCGGAAGGTGGTGCGTAAAGTGCGTCGAGATCGGCCATGCTGTGCCCCTGTATTGATGTAGGCACCAGATTAATCCGTTTTGAATGGCGGCTATAATCCATCCAAGCCATTTAATATCATTCTTACGCCATGCCTTTCAATATCGACCCGCATTCCGCACTGGACGGCCCCTCCGTGATCGTTGCCGTGGGCAGCCAGGAAGCCGAGCTGATATCGGCGCCGCACAGCCATCCGCGCGGCCAGTTGTGCGGTTCGATGCGCGGGCTGCTGTCGCTGGATGTGGCGGAAGGCGTGTGGATCGTGCCGGCGATACACGCCGTCTGGCTGCCGCCCAACCACCCGCACGGCGGCCGCTCTCACGGTCCGTTCCACGGCTGGAGCGCCTATGTCACGCCGGACGCCTGCCGCGACCTGCCAGGCCGGCCCTGCATGATACGCACCTCGGCCCTGTTGAAGGAAGCGGTGCTGCGCGCCAGCACCTGGCCGGTTGGCGAATGGAGCCAGCGAAATCGCAACGTGGCGGCGGTGATCCTCGACGAAATCCGCAGCCTGCCGGTCGAACCTCTGGGCCTGCCGCTGCCGCAAGACCCGCGCCTGATGCGCATCGCCCAGGCCATCATCAGCGATCCCACCGATGAGCGCGACCTGGAACAGTGGGCCGCATGGGCCGCCGTCAGCTCGCGCACGCTGAGCCGCCGCTTCGTCAGCGAGACAGGCTTCAACTTCACCGCCTGGCGCCAGCGCGCGCGATTGATGCGCTCACTGGAAATGCTTGCCGACGACGTGCCAGTGCAGACGGTCGCGCTGGACCTCGGCTACTCCACCGCTAGCGCCTTCATCAGCCTGTTCAAGCGCAGCTTTGGCGAAACGCCGGCCAGCTACCGGCGCTATCTCTAGTCGTGATCCGTTTCCAGCACCGGCAGCGCCAGCACGAAGTAGATGGCGACCAGCCGGAAGCAAAAGCCCACGCCCAGCGCCACCAGCGTGGCAACGTGCTGGTCCACGTTGAAGTGCAACTGCGCCATATACAGCGCGCCGGTGAGCAGCGACACGGTGGCGTACAGGTCGCGCCGCAGCACCAGCGGCACCTCGTTGCACAGGATATCGCGCAGCAGGCCACCGGCGATACCGGTAATCATGCCCATCAACACCACGATAGCCACATGCACGCCGGCGCTGGCCGCAATGTCGCAGCCGATGATGGAAAACGCCACCAGTCCCAGCGCGTCGAGCACCAGGAACGCCGAGCGCAGCCGGTGTACAAGTCGCGCCGCCAGCGCGGCAGCAATCGCTGCGCCGATGGTGAACAGCAGGTATTGCGGATGCTGGACCCAGCCCAGCGGATAATGGCCCAGCAACATGTCGCGGATCGAGCCGCCGCCGAGCGCCGTTACCGTGCCAACCACAGCCACGCCGAACAGATCCATCTTGCGGCGCAAGGCCATCAACGCGCCGGACGCGGCTTCCGCCGAGATGGCGACCAGGTAAATAATGTAGAGCAATCGACACGCCTTCAGGTAAAGTGCCGCATTCTGCCTGTTAAACAGGCATATATGAAGCAACTTAAGGCTTTTTCGCCTACGATTAATTTTTCTTCAGATACAGTGTATGGACCTCGAACCCAAGCAGACCGAAGCTTTCCTGGCGGTCGCCGAAACCGGCAGCTTTGAACGCGCCGCCGGCCGGCTCAGCATCACGCCATCGGCAGTGTCGCAGCGCATCCGGGCGATGGAGTCGTCGCTGGGCGCGGCGCTGGTCTTGCGCACCCGTCCCTGCCGGGCCACGCCCATGGGCCAGCGGCTGCTGCAATACCTGCGCCGCGCCGAACTGCTGAAGAACGAGCTGCAAGCCGACTTGCTCAATCTGGACGCCGGCCCGACCACCATCTCGCTGGCACTGAATTCGGATAGCCTGGGCACCTGGTTCTTCCCGGCCATGGCCGGCCTGCTGGCGAAAGACCGCTTCATCCTCGACCTGGTGGTGGAAGACCAGGACCACACGTTCGCACTGCTGAAAACCGGCATGGTGATCGGCTGCATCAGCACCGACGCCGAACCAATGCGCGGCTGTAGCGCGCAGGCGCTGGGGACGATGCGCTACCGGCTGATGGCCAGCAGGTCCTTCTGCCAGCGCTGGCTGCCGGACGGCCTGACCCGTGACACGGCGCGGCGCGCGCCAGTGGTCGCGTACACGCGCAAGGACACGCTGCAATCGAGCTTCCTGCTGACCCACTTCGGTCTGCCGGAAGGCGCATATCCCAGCCATTATGTGCCGGGCGCAGTGGCGCACTTCAACGCCGTGCGCTACGGCGCCGGCTACGCCATGGTGCCGGAATGGCTGCTGGCCAGCGAAGACCACGCCGATGATCCGCTCATCGATCTGGCGCCGGGCCATCCAACCGATATCGCGCTGTACTGGCATACGTGGACGGTGCAATCGCCGCGCATGGAGGAACTGTCCACGCACATCATCGAATCGGCGCGGCAGATTCTCAGGACGACAAGCGCCTAGCCGTTTCGATCAAGCGCGGACGCACCTGGTCAAGCAGGAATTCACGCGTGATACTGCTGGAAGGCCCGCCGCAATTGATCGACATCAGCTGGCTGCCGCCTATCGGCATAAAGCCGACCGCAATGCCGTTGACTTCCGGCTGCCATTCGCAAAACGAGGTGGCGCAGCCGTACTGCTGCTGATCGCGCTGCGCCCGCTCCATCCCCTGCCGCACGCCTTGATGTATGCGCTCGCCACGCCCGCCGGCCTGGCGCAGGATATCGTCACGCTCAGCCGCCGACGCCATGCCGAGATAAGCGCGTCCACTGGCCGACAGCGCCAGCGGCAGCCGCGATCCCACTTGCAGCGACAACGACAGCGCCGCCTTGCTGCGGCACTGCTCCACATAAATCATCGATAAACGATCGCGCACCGCGATGGCAATGGTGGCGCCGGCCGTATCGGCCAGTTCCTGCATCATGGGCCGCGCCAGCTGGCGGATATCCAGCCCGGACAACATCGTGCTACCGAGTCGCAGCGTGGCCGTGCCCAGCTGATAGCGGCCATTGAGGTCCTGTAGCAGATAGCCCAGTTGCGTCAGTGTGAAAGTGACGCGGGTGACAGTCGATTTGGGCAGCTTGCAGCGCTCGGCAATCTGCTGATTTGTCAGGCCTTGATCGGTGACGCGGAAGCATGCGAGCACGTCCAGCCCACGCGCCAGCGCGGTGATGAAATACCTATGTTCCTGCTCGGTGTCGCTGTGTTGCATCATTGCCTCTGTTGTAAAAAGCGCATGCGGGAAAAAGCCGTTGCTGCACTTTTAAAAATGCCGTACGCTCGTGCTATTCCATTCTACACAACTGAGTTTCGCACAGCAAAACTATCATAATGATGGAGACACGATGGAGTTATTTCTGCAACAGGTCCTCAACGGACTGACGTTGGGCGGGGTGTATTGCCTGGTGGCGTTGGGGCTGACACTGGTCTACGGCATTCTGCAAGTGCCCAATTTCGCCCACGGCGCGTTTTATATGGCCGGTGCTTATGCATCGTTCTTCCTGATGGAGCGGCTGGGATTCAACTATTGGCTGGCGATGGCAGGCGCGGCCGCTGCGGTGGCGCTGATCTCGGTGCTGTCGGAACGGCTGGTGTTTCACCCGCTGCGCAAAGCGCCCTATTTGCACCACATGATCGCCTCGATCGGCATCCTGCTGTTTCTGGAAGCCGGCGTGCAGGCGATCTGGGGCGCGGACTTCCATCGCATGAGCAGCCCCTATCCGCAGATTCTCAGCTTTGGCGATGTCACGCTGCCGGCCCAGCGCTTGATGATTATTGTGGCCGCTTTCCTGCTGGTGGCGCTGTTGCAGCTGTTCCTGAAGAAGACCATCACCGGCGCCACCATCGTCGCCATGGCGCAGAACCGCGACGGCGCGGCATTGGTCGGCATCGATGCCAACCGCGTTGCGATGCTGACCTTTGCCATCGCCGGCGCACTGGCCGGGATGGCGGCGGTACTGTATGCGCCGATCAACCTGGTCTACAGCGGTATGGGCCATCTGGTGATTACCAAGGCGTTCGTGATTATCGTTTTGGGCGGCATGGGCAGCGTGCCGGGCGCGATTGCGGGCGGGCTGATTATCGGCTTTGCGGAATCGTTCGGCGCCTTCTATATCTCCACCGATTACAAGGACATCATTGCCTTCGCGCTGCTGGTGCTGATTCTGTCGCTGCGTCCGCAGGGTCTGTTCCAGAAAGGAGCGCACTAGCATGCGCAATACCGCACGCCTGGGCTGGAGCGCCCTGCTGCTGTTTGGCCTGGCCTTCCCCTTCATTGCCGGCAACGACTACCACCTGACCGTGATGTCGACCGCCTATATCTACGCCATCGCCACCGTTGGGCTCAACCTGATCACTGGCTACACCGGCCAGTTCAACCTGGCGCACAGCGGTTTCATGGCGGTCGGCGCTTACACGGTCGGCATTCTGACGGTCGATTACCAGATGCCGTTCTGGGCCGCGTTTGCGCTGTCAGGGCTGGTGGCGGCCGGCATCGGCTTCTTTGTCGGGCTGGTGTCGCTGCGATTGAAGACGCACTTCTTCTCGATCTTCACGCTGTGCGTGGGCTACATCATGTACTTGCTGATTGAGAAATGGGAGAGCCTGACGCATGGCACGGCTGGCATCGTCGGCATTCCGGCGCCGGAATCGATTGCGGGCCTGGACTTCTCCGAGCCGCGCACGCAGTACTATCTGGTGCTGCTGTTCCTGGTCATCAGCATGTGGCTCATGCATCGCATCGTGCATTCGCTGCTGGGGCATACCTTTATGGCGATCCGCAACAGCGATGAACTGGCGCAGGCGCTGGGCATCAACCTGATGCGCAACAAGCTGCTGGCCTTTATGCTGTCGGTGTTCTTCGCCGGACTGGCGGGCGGATTGTATGCCGGCTATGTGCGCTTTCTTGGCCCTGATCTGGGCCGCGTCGAGCATACCTTCGACATGACCATGTATATGCTGGTCGGCGGTATCGGCACGCTGGCGGGACCGCTGCTCGGCGCCATCACCGTACCGTGGGTGACGCAGCAACTGCAATTCCTGCAGGACTATCGCTTCGTGGTGTTCGGGCCGTTGCTGGTGCTACTGGTGATCTTCCTGCCGCACGGCATAGTCGGCACCTGGATCGCGCGCCGCAAGCGCAAGGCCGCACAACATGCCACGGCGGCGCTGCGCGTAGTGGCCAGCAAGGAGGTGCGCCGTGCTTGAGATGACTTCGATCAGCAAACGCTTTGGCGGCCTGGTGGCCGTCAACGATGTCAGTGTACGTTTTGAGCGTGGCACCATCAACGCCATCATCGGTCCAAATGGCGCTGGCAAGACCACTTTCTTCAACCTGGCCAGCGGCGCACTGCCGCCGACCTCGGGCCGCATCGTTCTGGATGGCGATGACCTCACTGGCCTGCGCGCCGATCAGGTGGCGCGCCGCGGCATCGCCCGCACCTTTCAAAGCACCACGCTGTTCGACAACGCCAGCGTGCTGGATAACCTGATCGTCGGCCATCGCCTGCGCACGCGCTCCAATTTGATCGATGTGCTGCTCGGCACACGCCGCCTGCGCGACGAGGAAGCAGCCAGCCGTGCCAAAGCGCGCGGGGCGCTGGACTTTGTCGGCCTGTCGCATCTGGAAGCGCGGCTGGCCGGTGATATCTCGCAGGAGCAACGCAAGCGCGTGGCCTTCGCACTGGCCCTGGCCACCGATCCCAAGCTGCTGTTGCTGGACGAACCGGCCGGCGGCGTCAATCCGGAAGAAACCGAAGGCCTGGCCGACCTGGTGCGCAAGATGAAGGCCATGGGCCTCACGGTCTGCCTGATCGAACACAAGATGGACATGATCATGAACCTGGCCGACAAGATCCTGGTGCTCAACTACGGCGAAAAAATCGCCGAGGGCACGCCGGCCGAAGTGCGCGCCAATCCGGTGGTGATCGAAGCCTATCTCGGGAGCGAACATGCTGAAGCTTGAAAAGGTATCGCTGGCTTATGGCGGCTTCCAGGCGCTACATGCGGTCGACATTCATGCCGCCGAGGGCGAACTGGTGGTGCTGCTGGGCGCGAACGGCGCTGGCAAGAGTTCAATCTTCCACACCATCAGCGGCCTGCGCCGCGCCAAGGGTGGCAGCATCCGCTTCGGCGACCGCGAGCTGGTCGGCCGCAAGCCTGCACAGATCGTCGCCGACGGCCTAGTGCATTGCCCGGAAGGACGGCAGCTGTTCCCCGGCATGTCGGTGCTGAAGAATCTGATGCTCGGCGCTTATGTGCATCGGCGCGATCCGCGCGGCAGCCAGCGCCTGCTTGAGGAAGTGTTCGGCCTGTTCCCGATCCTGCACGAGAAGAAGGATTGCCCGGCTGGCTCGCTGTCCGGCGGCCAGCAGCAGATGGTGGCTATCGGCCGCGCGCTGATGGGACGGCCGAAAGCGCTGCTGCTGGATGAGCCGTCGCTCGGCCTGGCGCCGCTGGTGGTCAGGCAGATGTTCGAGATCATCGCACGCATCAACAAGGCCGGCACCACGGTGCTGCTGGCGGAACAGAATGCCTACGCGGCGCTGAACATTGCGCACCGTGCCTACGTCATTGAGCAGGGAAAGATCGTACTGGAAGGAAGTCGGGAAGAACTGCTCGGCAACGAGCAAGTGCGTAAAGCCTATATCGGCGCTTAGTTGTATACCTATAAATAAGCTATAAATAAGGAGACAAACCATGCAAAAACGCTTCAATGCCGCCGCGCTCGCGCTGACTTTTGCTGTCAGCGGCGCCTACGCGCAGGAAACGATCAAGATCGGCTATTCAGGCCCGCTGAGCGGCGGCGCTGCGTTGTACGGCAAGAATGTCCTGAGCGGGATGCAAATGGCCGCCGAGGAAATCAACGCCAAGCCGGTCGAGATCGCTGGCAAGCGCTACAAGGTGGAAGTGGTTGCGCTGGATGATAAATACAATCCGAGCGAAACCGGCATCAACTTGCAGCGGCTGGTGCAGCAGCACAAAACGGCGGTGGTGCTGGTGCCGCATTCGGGCGGCGTGTTTGCGGCGCAGGCGGCCAATGAAAAGTTGAAGGTCTTGCTGCTGGCGTACACCAGCCTGCCTCAGGCGACCGAGCGCGGCAACAAGCTGACCGTGCGCATCCCCCCCGACTTCACGACTTATATTTCACCATTCGTCAAAACTGCGATGAGCAAGTACGGCAAGAACGTCGCGCTGGCACAGGCGGATCATGATTATGCCAAGGCCTGGTCGGCAGCGTTCAAGCCGGCCTGGGAAGCGGCTGGCGGCAAGGTGGTTGCCGATAATCCGATGTCATATAACAAGGCGGCGGATTTTTACAGTGGCGTCAGCCGCGTGATTCAGGCCAAGCCGGATGTGCTGTTCATTGGTGGCGCGTCGGAGCCGACTGCGCTGGTGGCCAAGCAGGCGCGCGAACTGGGCTTCAAGGGCGCCTTCATCGTGCTGGATCAGGCCAAGCTGGATGAGATGGCCAAAGTCACCGGCGGCTATGGGGCGCTGGAGGGCGCGGTCGGCGTGATGCCAATGAGCGGCGACGACCGTCCGGATGCCGCCGCCTTCACCGCCCGCTACCGCAAGGCCAATGAAGGACGCGACCCAAGCAGCGAAGTGGCGCTGAATTATTCGGCGGTGCACGCGACCATCGCGGCAATGAAGCTGGCCGGCACGACCAGCGACGCCACAGCGATTCGCGGGCAGATGGATAAAGCGTATCGTTCGCTGCCAGGCCAGTACAATCCGGCCAGCGTTGAGGGGCTGGACGCGAATGGCGGCGCCATCGTCAACGCCATCGTCGCGTCAGTGGAAAACGGCAAGCTGAAAGGCCAACTGCTGCGCGCAGCGGGTTCAGCCCAGTAAGCCCGCCCCGCCGTCATTCCCGCGAAAGCGGGAATGACGGCGGCGGTCGTGGCTAGATACCCTTGAACGCCACTGTCAGCATATGCTGCACAATATCTTCATCACTCATCTTGCTGAACTTCGCCAGGAACTCCACCGCCGGATCGCAAGTGCGGGCGTAATAGCTGAACAGGATCACATCACTCGGCAATTCCTTATTCAACAATCCCTCCTTCTGCCCCTGTTTCACCAGCGCCTCCAGTTGCCGGTTCAGCTTCATGACCCGCAGCATATACTTCACATTGCGCATCAACATGTCCCGCACATGCGGACTGGTCGACGGCAGAAACGGCAATCCACCGCGCAAGCGCACCCGTAGCGCCCACTCCAGCAGCGCCGATAGCTTCTGCACCGGCCCCAGCGCCGCATCCATCGCGGCAACCTGCTCAATCGCACCATCCAGCAGGCGGATCATCGCCTCGCCCACCAGTTCCTCCTTGGACTTGAAATGCTTGTACAAGCTTGGTTTGGAGATGCCAACCGCGCCAGCCACATCGTCCATGGTCATCAAGTCGTAACCCTTGCTGCTAAGCACGGTCGTCGTGGCGTCAAGAATCGCGCTCTCACGCAACTTGAACGCCTGATCCTTGAAGCTAAATTTCGAAAGAATACTCATTGATAAGTTTTGCTACTAATCAGTAGCGTTTCTGATTTGTTGGTAGTAATATTAGCATATCGGTAGCCTAACAGTTCCAAATCTATGCACAAACGCAAACGTATTGCCGTCATTGGCGCAGGCATTTCCGGCCTGGCAGCTGCCTACTTCCTGCAACGCCGCCACGACGTGGTGGTGTTTGAAGCCGGCAGCTACCTCGGCGGCCACGCCAATACCGTCGACATCCAGGTTGAAGGCAAGCCGTGTGCGGTGGATACCGGTTTTCTGGTCTACAACGAAAAAACCTATCCGAACCTGATCGCGCTGCTGGATGAACTGGGCGTGGAGAGCATCGCCAGCGATATGTCGTTTGGCGTGTCGATGGACGACGGCGCGCTGGAATGGGCTGGTACCAATCTCGACACCGTGTTCGCGCAACGCCGCCGCATCGCCTCGCCAGCCTTCCTTGGCATGCTGCGCGATATCCTGCATTTTAATCGCCGTGCCGAGGATTTTCTCGTGCAAAGCCAGGCCGATGGCGCCACGCTGGGCCAACTGCTCGCGCGCCACGGCTACGGCCGCATGTTCCGTGATGCCTATCTGCTGCCGATGGCGGCCGCCATCTGGTCCAGCTCGCCCAAGGACATACTGGGATTTCCTGCCGCGACCTTCCTGCGTTTCTGCCTGAATCACGCGCTGCTGCAAGTCAACGACCGGCCGCAGTGGCGCACCGTGCGCGGCGGCTCGCGCAACTACGTGCAAGCCATCGCCGCAACGCTGGCCGATTATCGGCTGAATACACCGGTGCGCTCGCTGCGCCGCGAGCATGGCAAGGTGCTGGTCGACACCGGCAAGCAAATTGAACAGTTCGACGACGTGGTGCTGGCCACCCACGCACCGGCCACGCTGGCGATGCTGGCCGACGCCAGCGTCGATGAGCGCACCATCCTCGGCGCGGTGCGCTACCAGCCCAACACCGCTTGGCTGCATACCGATGCGCGGCTGATGCCGCAACGGCGCAAGGTCTGGTCGGCGTGGAATTATTTATCGGCCAAACAGGCGGATGGCAGCCGGCCGGTATGCGTCAGCTACTGGTTGAACCAGCTGCAAAGCCTGCCATTCGACACGCCGGTGGTAGTGACGCTGAATCCGCCCTCACCGCCTGCGGCCGACAAGGTACTGGCGCGCTTCGAATATGACCATCCCATCATGGATCAGCCAGCAATCAACGCCCAGCAGGCCCTGGCGACGATACAGGGCAAGGGCGGCCTGTGGTACGCAGGCGCCTGGACTGGTTACGGCTTCCATGAAGACGGGCTCAAATCCGCCTTGCGCATCGCCGCCGCCTTCAACGCCGCGCCTGCATGGACTACGCTGCCATGAAACAAACGGCGCCAGCCCAACTGGTACACGCACGCGTGATGCATGCGCGGCTGAGGCCTTCATTGCACCGCTTCGTCTACCCGGTGTTCTATGTGCGCGTGAATCTGGCGCGGCTGGACGCTTGCCAGTCGGCCTGGTTCGGCATCGACCGCCGCCGCGCACTGTCCATCCGCACGCGCGACTATGGGCCGCGCGATGGTTCCAGTCTGGAGCAATGGATGCGCGCCTTGCTGGCATCGCACGGCATTCAGGCCGACGGCGAAATCTGGCTGCAGACCTTCCCGCGCGTGTTCGGCTACGTGTTTAATCCGGTGAGCTTCTGGCATTGCCATGACAGTCATGGCCGGCTGCGTGCCGTGCTGGCCGAGGTCAATAACACCTTTGGCGAAACGCACTGCTATTTGCTGCAACTGAGCGAAGGCGGCCACGGCGCCTGCCTCAAGCAGATGCATGTGTCGCCTTTTTGCGAGACCAGCGGCAGTTATCGCTTCCGCTTCCGGCTGCAAGACGCCCGGCAGCACGCGTCCATCGATTATCACGATCCGCAAGGCTTGCTGATCCGTACCACGCTATCTGGCCAGGCCCTGCCCATGAGCAATGCGACGGCAGCCGCCGCTTTACTGCGCTATCCGCTGCTCGGCCTCGGCATCGTTTTCCGCATTCACTGGCAGGCGTTGCGCCTGTGGTTGAAGGGTGTGCCCTTCTTCCGCAAGCCGCCGCGTTCCATTACTCACATCACCATCCATGAGGAGCCGCTCCAATGAGCCAAACGCTGTCGACCACTACACAGGCCGCCCCCGCCGCCGCGCGGGTGTTCCTGAATCTGCTGGGCCGCATTGGCATCGGCCATCTGGAACTGATCACGCCCGACCATACGCGCATGGTGTTTGGCAATGCGCATGCTGGTCCTGGCGCGACGCTTGAGGTGCACGATTGGCGCGCTTGCGGCCGTATTCTGCGTTCGGGGGATATCGGCCTAGCCGAAGCCTGGGCGGCTGGATGGGTCAGCAGCCCAGATCTCGTGGCCTTGCTGCGGCTGGCGATCCGCAACGAGGCGGCATTGGAGCCAGCGGTGTTTGGCGGCGTGCTGGCACGCTGCTGGTATCGCCTGCGTCATTGGTTGCGGCCGAATACGCGCAGTGGCAGCCGTCGCAATATTCACAGTCACTACGATATCGGCAATGCGTTTTATCGCTTGTGGCTGGACCCCAGCTGGACCTACTCCGCCGCCATCTTTGACGGTAACTACCAACAGCCGCTGGAACTGGCGCAGCACCGCAAGTATCAACGCATCATCGATACGCTTGGTCTGTGCGCGGGCGACCGTGTGCTGGAGATTGGCTGCGGCTGGGGTGGATTTGCCGAGCAGGCAGCGCGTCAAGGCATTCATGTGCATGGGCTCACGATTTCGCCATCGCAGCTGGAGATTGCCCGCCAGCGCATCGATGCCGCCGGACTGGGCGAACTTGCACAACTGGAGTTGCGCGATTATCGCGATGTCGACGGCACTTACGATGCCGTGGTGTCGATTGAGATGTTCGAAGCGGTTGGCGAGCGCTATTGGACGGAATACTTCGATACCGTGGCGGCGCGACTGAAACCGGGCGGCCAGGCGCTGGTGCAGTCGATCACGATCGATGAGCGTCATTTTGAGCGCTATCGCAGCACGGCGGACTTCATTCAGGAATACATCTTCCCCGGCGGGATGCTGCCTAGTGTAGACCGCTTCGAACGTGGTGCAGCGCGTGCCGGGCTGCGTTCGACGGAGCATTACGCCTTCGGCCGCGATTACGCTGAAACCTTGCGCCGCTGGCGGACGGCGTATCACGCAACCGCTGCGCAATCCAGCGCGCTTGGGTTGGACACGCATTTCATGCGGATCTGGGATATGTATTTTGCCTACTGCGAAGCAGCGTTTGATGAGGGGCGCACCGATGTTGTCCAGTTCCATCTGCACAAATCCTGAGCGCCGCCGCCTGCTCCGCGCCGCGACGCTGCTGGCCAGCCTGGGTGTGGGCATGGCAGCAGGCTCCTGCACGGCCGCAGGTGCGGGCCTGGCCACTGATGCCGCAGGCACCGATTGGCGCGCGCTGGTGCCGCAGGCGCAGGCCCTCGGCGGTGGCGACCTGACGTGGTTCGGCCTGCGCATTTACCGCGCGACCTTGTGGTCTGCCAGCCGGCCGTTCGATTCAACGCAGCCGTTTGCCTTGCAGCTTCATTACTATCGCTCCATTAGCCGCGAGCGACTGGTTGACACCAGCATGGACGAGATCCGCCGGCTCAACCGCGCGCCGCTACCTGCCGCCACGCGGTCGCGCTGGGAAGCGCTGTTAAGCTCGGCGTTCGTGGATGTCAGCGAGGGGGATGAGCTGATTGGCGTCTACCTGCCAGGCAGAGGCATGCGCTTATACAACCGCCAGCGTCTGCTCGCGGAGCTGGACGATCAGGTGCTGGCACGGGCTTTCTTCGATATCTGGCTGAATCCAGAGAGCCGCGATCAGAAACTGCGGCAGCGTTTAATGGGAACGCAGCCATGAGCAATGCCGCTTACGGACTGCTCGGTGCACCGTTAGCGATGGCGGCGCTGCCCTTATTTGTGCAGTTGCCGGCCTACTACGCGACGCATCTGGGCATGGCGCTGGGGCCTTTGGGGGTAGTGCTGTTCGTCGCGCGGGCAATCGACATGCTGCAAGATCCGCTGCTGGGCCATCTGCTTGACCGCACGCCGGCGCGGCATCGCCGCTGGATGACGCTGGGCGCTGGCGTGCTGGTACTGGCGTTTGCCGCACTTTGGCTGCCGCCTTCAACGGAATCCGGCGTCGGGCTAGGCATATGGCTCGCGTTAATGCTGGTGGTCGCATACGGCGCGCACAGCGTGGTCAACATCGCCTATCTGGCCTGGGGCGCACGGATGCCTGCAGTGCTGGCTGCCGCCGCGTGGCGCGAAGGACTCGGGCTAGCGGGCATGATCGTCGCCAGCCTGGTGCCAGCCGCCATTTTGGCAGGAGATCCGGCGCAGGTCCGCACGCGTCTCGCGGTCTACAGCATGATCTATGTATTACTGATGCTAGCAGCAATTCGCGCGCTGCTCCGCAGAGCGCCACCACCGCAGTCGCCTGCCCCGGCGACAGCGGGCGCGAACGAGGCGGCGGGAGCGCTGGCGATCAGCGGTGCCGATGGGGGATGGCGGGACACTTGGCGCGAGTTGGCGCGGAACAGGAAATTGCGGGCACTGTTGTTGCCTTATTTTTTGAACGCGCTGTCGGTGGCGATTCCGGCCACGCTGGCATTGTTCTTCATTGCCGACCAACTGGGCGCGCCGCAGTTGTCGGGCGCCTTCCTGGCCTGCTACTTCGGCGCGGCGGCTTGCGGTTTGCCGGCTTGGGCTGCGTTGGCGCGCAGATATGGGCCGCTGCGTTGCTGGCAGCTTGGCATGCTGCTGTCGGTGGCGGGATTTTGCGGTGCTGCGCTACTTGGCCACGGCGACTTGCTGCCTTACGCGGCAGTTTGCATCGCCGCGGGAGTCGCGCTGGGCGCTGATCTGGCACTGCCGCCCGTGCTGCTCGGCCAAGCGCTCGGTGAACGGCTTGGCGCCGGCTTCGGCCTGTTCACATTGCTGGGCAAGCTGTCGCTGGCGATTGCCGGACTCTCGCTACCGCTGCTCTCCTGGCTCGACTACCAACCCGGCCAAGGCGGTGGCCAAAGCCTGGTGCTGGCCTACGCCGTCCTGCCCTGCCTCATCAAACTACTGGCCATGGCGGCACTGCGCCGCTGCATCTCCCACTGGAGCACCACATGAAACGCATCATCACCGCCCTGCTGGCGATGCTCCTTGCCGCATGCGCCGGGCCGGACATCCAGCAATACAAGACAGCCACACCGCAACTCGACCCGGCCGAATACTTCACCGGCACCACCGACGCCTGGGGCATGTTCCAGAAACGCAGCGGCGAAGTCACCAAACGCTTCCACGTCGAAATCACCGGCACCCAGCAGGAAGGCGTGCTGACGCTGGACGAACGCTTCCGCTACGACGACGGCACGACAGAGCAACGCATCTGGCGCCTGACCCGCGATGGCGAAGGGCGCTGGCGCGGCACCGCCGGCGATGTCAAAGGCACAGCGCTAGGCGAAACCGCCGGCAACGCCCTGCGCTGGCAATACACATTGCTGCTGCCGGTCGACGGCACCACCTACGAAATGCAATTCGACGACTGGATGTTCCTGATCGACCGCTGCACCATGATCAACCGCGCCAGCATGCGCAAATTCGGCATCGAGCTGGGCCAAGTCACACTGACCTTCCGGAGGCGCGCATGTTCCCCTTGAACCCTCCCATCCACGACTGGGCCGGCCAGCGAGTCTGGGTCATCGGCGCATCCAGCGGCATCGGCGCTGCACTGGCGGTGGAAGCACTGCAAGCCGGCGCGCGCGTGGCGCTGTCCGCGCGCCGCGCCGAGCGCCTGCAAGCCGTCGCCGACGACCACCCGCACGCGCTGATCGCGCCATTCGACATCCTCGACAAGCAAGCCTGGAGCGAGCGCCACGACCACATCTGCCAGCACTTCGGCGGCGTCGATCTGATTGTCTTCTGCGCAGCCGACTACCACCCGGAGCGGGCTTGGGATATCGAGCCCGATCGCGCCGCGCACACGCTCGAAACCAACCTTGGCAGCGTCTACACCGGCCTTGCCACCGTGCTGCCGGCGATGCTGGCGCGCGGCAGCGGCGGCATCGCCATCGTCGCCAGCGTGGCCGGCTACTTCGGCCTGCCCAACGCCAGCGTCTATGGACCGAGCAAGGCCGCGCTCATCAACCTGGCCGAACTGCTCTACGTCGACCTGCGCCCACGCGGCCTCAGCGTCTACCTGATCAATCCCGGCTTTGTACAAACGCCACTGACGGCCAAGAACGAATTCGCCATGCCGGCGCTGCAAACACCGCAGGCGGCGGCGCGCGCCATCCGCAACGGCATCGCCTCGGGACGTTTCGAAATCCACTTCCCGCGCCGCTTCACACTGGCGCTCAAACTGGTGCGCTGGCTGCCCTACCGGCTGCGCTTCCCATTGATATCCCGGTTGGTAAGCACATGAGCAGCACACTCGAACCATTGCTGGCCTGGTACGCCAGCCTGACGCCCTACAGCGTCGCGCGCGCCGGCGAGTTCTACGCCGCCGGCGCGCAATTCCGCGATCCCTTCAACGATGTGCGCGGCGTGCCCGCAATAGAAGCCGTGCTGCGGCATATGTTCGCGCACAGCGACAACCCGCATTTCATCATCGGTGAACGCATCGTGCAGCACCAGCAGGCGTTCGTGACCTGGACCTTTGTCTGCACGTTACGCGGCAAAGTGTATGGGGTAGTCGGCGGCACGCACTTCCGCTTCGGTGCAGATGGCCTGGTGACGCTGCACCGGGATTACTGGGACGCCGCCGAAGAACTGCTGCAAAAGCTGCCGGTGGTCGGCGCACCGATCCGCTGGCTGCGCCGTCGCTTTGCCGTGAAGCTGAATTAACCCCAGCGGTTGGCAACCCACCAGCCGCCAGTGGCGGCCAGCGTCGTCATGAACGCGCCCCAGGCGATATCCACGACCGACAATCCCAGCGGCCACACCTTCAGAATCGCATAGTTGGTCAGATCATAGGTGCTGTAAGCGACCAGTCCCAACACCGCGCCGTGCAAGGCGGCGGTCTGCCAGCTGACTTCACGCAAGCCAGGACCAACAGCAAGAAACGCCACACCGGCCGCGTAAAGAAAATAGAACAAGGCCGCCGCAACAAAGCGCGGCTGCGCCAGCATCAAGTCGCCCAGCGCTGTCTTGTAGGCCGAAGCCATGTACAAACCTATCCACAAAGCGTCCAGCACCAGCAGCGACAACAGCACGCCGCCGTAAGCAAATAGCCACTGCTGCGCACTAAGTGCCTGAACCGGAGCGGAACTCAGCATGGAAATATCCTCGACGTGTATGGATGAATTGAACAAGCTTGATAATAGCCCAAATTATTTGTCCTCTTCCGTTTGGCAGTGCACATAGCAAAACCTTTGCCCTCCTGCAGCATTTCCGAGGATGCTTTACAATCGATCAGAAGTTACAAGCAGCGAGAAAAAAAATGACCGATCATCCTCAATACAGCGCTGAGGAAAAACGCAAACGCGTGTTTGCGATTATCAGCGCCTCCTCCGGCAATCTGGTGGAATGGTTCGACTTCTACGTCTACTCCTTCGCCTCGATTTACTTTGCCAGCCAATTTTTCC
Organism: Duganella sp. sic0402; assembly: GCF_019219065.1. Taxonomy (GTDB): domain Bacteria; phylum Pseudomonadota; class Gammaproteobacteria; order Burkholderiales; family Burkholderiaceae_D; genus Rugamonas. The sequence continues at coordinate 992,452 of NZ_JAHUWK010000001.1, forward strand.
CCAGCGGGAACGCCACGGCGGAATTCCTCAAGTCCGCCGCCGTGTTTGCGGTGGGTTTCCTGATGCGTCCTGTCGGCGGCTGGCTATTCGGCCGCATCGCCGACCGTGTCGGCCGCAAGAAATCCATGCTGATCTCCGTGCTGATGATGTGCGCCGGCTCACTGGCGATTGCCGTGCTGCCGACCTACGCCAGCATCGGCGTGGCGGCGCCATTGCTGCTGCTGGTTATCCGCATGTTCCAAGGCCTGTCAGTCGGTGGCGAATACGGCACCACCGCAACCTATATGAGCGAGGTGGCGCTGCGCGGGCAGCGCGGCTTCTTCTCTTCCTTCCAGTACGTGACGCTGATTGGCGGCCAACTGCTGGCAGTGCTGACCATCGTCATCCTGGAGCAATTCCTGACCGAGCCGGAACTGAAAGCCTGGGGCTGGCGCATTCCTTTCGTGATCGGCGCCATTGCCGCGCTGGTGTCGCTGCTACTGCGCCGCACGCTGCATGAAACCAGCAAGGCCGCAGACATGCAGAACAAGGATGCGGGCACGCTGGCCGGCATCTTCAAAAATCACCGCGCCGCCTTCATCACCGTGATCGGCTACACCGCCGGCGGCTCGCTGATCTTCTACACCTTCACCACCTATATGCAGAAATACCTGGTCAACAGTGCCGGCATGCCGGCCAAGACCGCCAGCGTGGTGATGACCGGCTCGCTGTTCCTGTACATGTGCATGCAGCCTTTGTTCGGCATGCTGGCCGACCGTATCGGCCGCCGCCGTTCGATGATGCTGTTTGGCGCATTGGGTGCGATTGCCACCTATCCGATCCTGGCCATCCTGCGCGGTAACGATAATCCCTACTTCGCCTTTGTGCTGATTACCGTGGCGATGGCCATCGTCAGCCTGTACACCTCGATTGGCGGCCTGGTGAAGGCCGAGATGTTTCCGCCCGAAGTACGCGCGCTGGGTGTCGGCTTCTCCTACGCGATCGCCAATGCCATCTTCGGCGGCTCGGCGGAATTCGTCGGCCTGGCGTTCAAGAACATCGGGCATGAGAACTGGTTCTTTATCTATGTCTCACTGATGATGGTGGTCGCCTTCCTGTTCAGCACGCGCCTGCCGAAAACGCCTTCTTATCTGCACACCGACCACTGATGCGCCATCGATACCTGCTGCTGCCGGCCATGCTGATGCTGGCGGCGTCCACGCACGCCGAAGAAACGCGTTTTTCGGTGACGCTGCAAAACGATATCTTCGCCGGCAGCGACGGTGGCGGCTACACTAACGGTATCGCGCTCGCGAGTATGCGCAGCGCGTCGCCGGGCGAAACATCGATCGCGCCGCAATGGCTGCTGGCGCCAGTCACGTCCTGGTTCGGCCTTGGCCCGGCCACGTTGACCTTGTCGTCGTTGAACCAGATGATGATGACGCCTGCCGACCTCACCCGCAAAATTCCCGATCCCGCCGATTCGCCTTACATGGGCGCGCTGTGGTACCGCTCGGCGCAGGTGTCGGTGCAGGACGATATTGCCGATATGCTGGCTTTTAACCTCGGTATCATCGGCCCCGCATCGGGCGCACGGCAAACGCAAACCTTCATCCATAGCATCACCGGCTCCGACAAGCCGCAAGGCTGGGACTATCAGGTGCACAAACGCACCCTGCTCGGCATCGAGCGCTATCGCGCCATCCGCGTCACGCCCGAAGGCGACACGGCCGACAGGCCCGGCACCGATTTCATCGCACTGGGTGGCGCATCGCTCGGCAACTGGCAATCCTCGGCCGGCGTCACATTGATGCTGCGCTACGGCACTGGCTTGAAGCAAAGCTATCCGACCGTGATGCGGCTCGCGATGCGCAGCGGCGATCCGGGCGTGATCGGGCGCGGCTGGTTTGCCTATACCGGCCTGCATGCCGACCGCATGTTCTCGCAGATGGGTATCGGCAGCAACCAGCCGGTACAAGGCAGCACCGCCAAGCTGCGCGAGACGCAGGTGGTCGGATTGGTGGGATTCGCTTACGGCTGGGGCGACTCCGCGCTGTCCTTTTCGGCGCAGAACAGCAGCTCGCTGACCACCGTCACCGGCCGGCGCAAGGCCTACGGCTCGATCACCTATACCCGATTGCTTCCGTGATAAGATAGCCGCGCTCTCCCGTCCAGCCATATAGCCACGTACCAGGGAAGGCAGTTTCCATTGTTCCTACTGTGGCTGGAATGGCTGTGATCACGCACTATTACCGAGAGTTGTTGAATTTCTGCCTGCGCAAAGTCAGGGACCCGCACGCCGCCGCCGATCTGGCGCAGGAAAGCTATGTGCGCGTGCTGACCATGGAGCGCGCCGGCCAGCAGGTGCTGGAACCGCGCGCGCTGCTGAAGAAAGTGGCGCTGCACCTCAAAATCGATATGGACCGTCGTGCCGACATTCGCCGCCACGACGATATCGATGCGCTGGGCGAGGCAGAGACGCCTGCCGCGCCGGCACACCTGCAACCAGAACAGGCGTATGCGTCTTCGCAGGCGGCAGAAGCCTATATAAAAGCCATCGAACAACTGCCCGAGCGCTGCCGAGAGGCGTACAGCATGTATGTGTTTGACGATTTATCGAACAGGGAAATCGCCGAGCGCATGGGTATTTCTTTGAGCATGGTCAACCAGTATATCGGCCGTGGCAAGCTGGCGTGCGCCGCCTGCCGCACGGCCATGGAAGCAAGCCAATGAAGCAAGCCGCAGACCAGATCGCCATGCGTGAAGCCGACGCCTTCCTGCGCGCGCAATCGCCTGTAGATCTCGCCGCCGTGGAATGGCATACCCGCGCCGAGCAGGGTCTGAGCAACGAGGAAGATGCACAATTCCAGCAATGGCTGGCGGCCGACCCTGCACATGCGGCAGCGTTTGAACACCTCAACGCCAGCCTGCGCGACGTGCGCGCCCTGCCAGTCGAACGCATCGCCCATCTGCGCCGTGCGGCGCCATCACGCCAGCGCGTGCGGCAGGGATGGCGCGAACGCCTGTCCGCCAGAATGGCGCTGCGCCCGGCCGCGCTGGCGTTTGCCTGCGTCGCGCTACTGGCGGTTGGCGCCGGATGGAAACTGTGGCAGGCCATGCCCGCATTCAGCGCAAGCTACGCCTCGGAGCGCGGCCAGCGCCGCGACATCACCCTACCGGACGGCAGCCAGCTGACGCTGGACACCAGTACCCGCGTGGAGGTGGCGCTTTACCGCGACCGGCGCGAAGTGCGGCTGTCGCACGGCCAGGCCATGTTCAGCGTCGCGCACGACACCGCCAAGCCATTCAGCGTGCTGGCTGGCACGGCGCGCGTGACCGTGCTGGGCACGCGCTTCTCGGTGCGCTGCAACGCTTGCCAACAAGGCGCTACCGACGTCAATGTCGAAGTCGAGCAAGGCCACGTCCACGTCGCCGCCCCGCCCCGCGTGGCCGAGCTGCGCGCCGGCCAGGCAGTCCAGGTGTACGCTGCCGGAGGCCTGGGCGCGGTCGCATCGATCAACCCGGCCAGCATCGCGCCATGGCGCAAAGGCCTGATACGCTTCACCAGCACGCCGTTGGCCGAGGCGCTGCGGGAATTTGAGCGCTACGCGCCGGTCAAGCTGCTGATCCGCGACCCGGAGATAGCGGCCATGCCGATCGGCGGCAGCTACCAGGTGCTGCATCCGGCAGCGTTCGTGCAGGTGCTGCCGCACATCATGCCGGTACAGCTGATCCAGCGCCCGGACGGCCTGACCGAAGTGGTCCGAAAAAACTAATCACCGGGGGTGTACATTTTTCCGGCTGGTGCGTCTTAGATGATAGTGAGACTTTTTTAACTACCATTCAGGATCAGCACCCGATGCGTCACCCACTTTCTCTTGCCGTCGCGCTGGCCTTTGCCAGCCCCGCCCTGGTTCATGCCCAAAGCGCCGACAGCGCCATTACCTTTGCCATCGCCGCACAGCCGCTAGGCGCGGCGCTGAATGAATTATCGACTGCCACCGGGATTCCGCTAGCATTCTCGCCCGCCCTGGTCGCTGGCAAGATGGCGCCGGCGATCAGCGGTGTGCTGAGCACGCGCCAGGCGTTGGCGCAACTGCTGGCCGGCAGCGGCCTGACAGCGCAGCAGGAAGGCGGGACCATCATCATCCGCGCGGCTGCCCCACGCGCGGCGGAAACCACATTGCCATTGGTGAGCGTGGCGGCCGACGCCATTCCCGGCGAGCTGCCGCAGGCCTATGCAGGCGGCCAGGTCGCGCGCGGCAGCCGGCTTGGGATGCTGGGCAACCGCGACGTCAACGACGCGCCGTTCAGCGTCACCAGCTACACCTCGGAGCTGATCGCCAACCAGCAGGCGATTACCGTGGCCGACGTGATGGCCAACGATCCTTCGGTGCGCACCGTATCCTACGGGCTGACCAATGCGGCCGGCGCGGGCGACTCCTTCATGATACGCGGCTTCTACGTGCAAAACTCGGTCATGTTCGACGGTATCTACGGGATTGCGCCATCGCGCACCCTGCCGGTCGAAACCGCCGAACGCATCGAAGTGCTGAAAGGACCAAATGCCCTGCTGAACGGCATGGCCCCCTACGACGCATCGGGCGGCGCGATCAACATGGCGCCCAAGCGCGCCGATGACAAACCGCTGACGCGCCTCACGGCCAACTATGCGTCGGAAGGCGTGTTTGGCGGCCATCTGGACGTGGGCCGCCGCTTCGGCGAGCAGCATGAATGGGGCCTGCGTTTCAATGGCGTCTACCGCAACGGCAAGACCGCAACGGACGGCCAGAAGGTCGACATGCAAGCGGCCACGGTCGCCATCGACTATCGCGGCGAGCGCCTGCGCGCCTCGCTCGATGCCGGTCACCAGCGCCTGGACAACCAGGCGCCGCTGGGCGCGGGTGGCCTGGGCATCGCCGACGGCCTGTCCATTCCAGCTGCTCCTGATCCGCGCCGGCAAACCGCGCAGGACTGGGAGTTCGCCGACACCAAAAGCGACTACGCGCTGCTCAAGGCGGAATACGACATCGCACCGGCGTTGACGGTGTATGGCGCGGCGGGCGGCAGCAACAACCGCTTCGCCTATCTGTCCACCGATATCTTCGTCATAGACGCGGCAGGCAACGCCCAGGCGACTGTTTACTTTTGGCCCAACTACGACCGTCACCGCAGCGCACAAGCCGGCCTGCGAGGCAGCTTTCACAGCGGCGGCCTGAAACACCAGTGGAACCTCAACGCCTCGTCGCTGACACGCACCAATGGTTATTCGGCTGATTACTATGGCATCGCCAGCTTCGACACCAATATCTACCACCCGGTGTTTGTGCCCGCGCCGTCGCTGGCCGGCATCTCCTACACGCCACCGAAGACCGACAAGCTGGAACTCACCTCCTACGCGGTCGCCGACACCATTTCCACGGCCGGCGAACGCATCGCGGTCACGCTGGGCGCGCGTCATCAGCAGGTGAAGAATACCGCTTACAACACCAGCACCGGCCGAGGCGCAACCGTCTACGACCAGAGCGCCACCACGCCAATGCTGGCGGTGCTGTTCAAGCCGCAGACCGGGCTTGCACTCTATGGTAACTATATCGAAGGCCTGAGCCAGGGCGATACGGCGCCTATCGGCACCACCAACGCCGGCCAGGTGTTCGCGCCCAAAGAGACGAAACAGTATGAACTGGGCGCCAAATATGACTTCGGCCGTTTCAGCACCGCCGCCGCGCTGTTCCAGATCACCCGGCCAAGCGGGCTGGCAATATCCAACGGCGATGGCAGCGCCACCTACAAGGTCGATGGCGAACAACGCAACCGTGGCGTGGAACTGACTTTCTTTGGCGAACTTGCGCCAGGCGTGCGCGCATTGGGCGGCGTGGTCTACACCGACGCGCGCCTGACGCATACCGACCGCGGCCTGTACGACGACAACTTCGCGCCCAACGTCGCGCGCCGCCAGCTGAACATCGGCGCCGAGTACGATGTCGCCGCCCTTGCAGGGCTAACGCTGACGGCGCGCATGATCGCCACCAGCGCCCAGGTGGTCGATCCGGACAACACGCGCAGCATCCCCGGCACGACCCGCTGGGACGCCGGCGCGCGCTATGCCAGCACGGCCTGGGGCCGGCCGCTGATGTTGCGTGCCAGCATCACCAACCTGTTCGCGCGGGATTACTGGGCCAGCGGCTCCGGAGCATGGCTGTACCAGGGCCAGCCGCGCAGCGTGGCGCTATCGGCCACACTGGACTTTTAATCCAAGGCGTTTCCAATAAAGCAATATCGCTACGGTACACGCCGGTTCCTGTTGCGGTTACATCGTGTTCATTGCACAATGTTGGGATGAGCAACGCCGCCCGCCTCCGCCATGCAGTCCTGCTGGCCTGCACATTGGCCGCCGGGACCGCCGGCGCGGCCGGTGCTGGCGAGGCGTCGGCGCCGCAATCGTATGCGCCCGATTACTTCCGGCAGTTCCAGGCCAGCAGCGCCATGGACATGGCGACGCGGCTGCCGGGCTTTGTCTTTGACGGCGGTAATCCGTCGCGCGGCGCGGCCGGCAATGTGCTCATCAACGGCAAGCGCCCCACTTCCAAGACCGACTCGCTGAACGACGTGCTGGGCCGCATTCCGGCCGCTGCGGTCGAGCGCATCGACGTGATCAATGGCGGCGCCGGCGGCATCGACATGCAGGGCCATGCCACGGTGGCGAACTTCATCATCAAGCCGATAGACCTGGTGTCCTCTTCGCTGACCGTCTCCAATTTTGTGATGGCGGACGGCGGCTGGCAGCCTGCGCTGGACGGCAACTACAATCTGAAGCGCGGCGACAAGAGCATCAATCTGACGCTGGGCTGGCGCCGCTCGCCGGACACGGGCCAGGGACTCGGACAGCGCAACACGCAATATGCCGACCGCGAGCAGCCGGCGGAACTGTCGCTGGCCGGTTCCGGCATGACGGAGAATAAAAGCGTCAAGCTGAACTACGCACAAGAACTGCTGGACGGCGAAATCAGCTGGAATGGCGCCTACAATCCGTGGATCTACCAGTCGCAGTCGCGGCAGGAGGCGCAAACCATGGCGCTCGCCACCAACGACAACAGCGGCCGCACGGTGGAACAAGGCCTGGCCTACACCCGCGATTTGTGGCCTGGGGCCAGCATGGACCTGAAGGCGCTGTACCGGACCTCGGAATTCATCGGCGACTCGGCCTATGCCGCCGACGGCACGATTTCCCACTCCATCACCGAAAACGCCGCCAGCGAACAGATTCTGGCAGGCCAGTTGACCTGGCAGGCACTCGACGGCGTGGTGCTCCGTGGCGGCGTGGAGCGCGTCGTCAATGCCAACGACAGCGCCAGCAGCTGGCAGGCCAATGCGCAGGCGCCGGTGCAACCGGGCATGGGCGCGTGGGTACAGGAATCGCGCGTCGAAGGCCAGCTCTCTTCCGCATGGCAGGTCGACAGCTCGCTCAGCGCCGAAGCCGGCGTCAAGCTTGCCCACTCCAGCCTGAGCACCAGTGCCAGCCAGGGCGATGCGAAAGCCTACAACTATCCCAAGCCGCGCCTGCGACTGGCCTTGTCGCCGCTACCGGCGCTGCAATTGCGGCTGCGGCTGGAACGCGAAATCAGTCAGCTGAATTTCGGTGACAACGCCGCTTATTTCGGCATGGCCGACAAGACGCTGCGCGCCGACTATCCGGACCTGGTGCCGGCCAAGACCTGGCTATGCGAAGGCGCGCTGGAATACCGTTTCTGGGACCGTGGCGCGGCCATCCTCAGCTACACCCAGGCGCATATCAGCGATGCGATCGACCGCATGCCGATCCGCACCGCCTCGTCCACCTACGACGCCGCCGGCAATATCGGCGACGCCAGCGCCGACAGCGTCACCGGCATGCTGAACCTGCCGACCGATAACTGGGCGCTGCCGCAAGGCTTGCTCAAGCTGTCCACGACCTGGCGTTCATCGACGGTCACCGATCCCACCACGCAGACCGCGCGTCGCCTGTCGGGCGAGCAGCCGCTGTCGTGGCGGGTCGAATTTTCGCAGGACTTGCCGCAGCAACGCACGGTCTGGGGCTTTTCGGTCGATAACGGCTGGAGCAACGACAGCTGGCAGGTGGCCGAACGCGACACCAGCAGCGGCAGCGGTTGGGCACGCGCCTACGTCAACTACCGTCCAGCGTCGAATATGATGGTGACGCTGGAGCTGAACAACCTCGCCAGCCGCAGCATCACCTACGATCGCCTGCACTACGCCGGCGGCGACCGCTACGCCAGCAATGTCGACTTCTTCGAGCACAACATCACGCGTACCCAGCCCTACGCCATGCTCAAGCTGCGCCGCGACTGGTAAGTCAGAGATCGCCCTCGACCTTCAGCACGGCCTTGAGCGCCGCCACCACCATCGCGTGATCTTCCGGGCCGGGCAAGCCAGTGACGGTAATGGTGCCGATACGTCCTTGGCCTTTGACGAGCAGCGGGAATGAACCGCCGTGGGCGGCGTAGTCGCGCATGTCGAGTCCCGGCAGCGCTTCAAAATTGCCGCCGCTGTTTTTTACCTCGTTGTGCGTGTAGAACGAGCTGTGGCCGGTGCGGTTGACCAGATTGCTCTTGCGGCGTATCCAGTTGGCGTGGTCGGCGGTCATGCCTTCCATGCCGAAGTAGAACAGCATCAGGCCATCGCGGGTGACATTAACCGCCACCTTTTTGTTTGCGGTGCGCGCCAGTTCGACCACCTTGTTACCGAGCGCCAGCGCGGTGTCGGAGTTGAAGCTATCAAATTGCAGCACTTGCTCCTGCCGCGCCAGCGACGCCAGGTCAACCGTCTGCGCTTGCGCCAGGCTGGACAAGCATCCCACTAACAGTAACAGCCTGCAGGTTTTGATCACACGCGCTCCGTTTCTTATTGTGCCAGCAAATGCGGGCCGATTTCCTTGACTGATTTTACGCCAGTCAGCACCATATTGGTCCTGATATCCTTCTCCAGGATAGCCAGCAGTTTTTCGACGCCCGCCTGGCCGCCTACCGCCAGCGCGTAGACAAAGGCGCGGCCCAGCAGCACGCCGTCCGCGCCCAATGCCAGCAGGCGGAAGATATCGGTGCCGGTGCGTGCGCCGCCGTCGGCAAAGATGGTGAGCTTATCTTTCACCGCTTCGGCAATCGCCGGCAGCGCACGCGCGGTCGAGAGCGCACCATCCAGCTGGCGGCCGCCGTGATTGGACACCACGATGCCGTCGGCGCCGAACGCCAGCGCATCGCGCGCATCGTCCGCTTCGAGGATGCCCTTGATAACCATGGGCCCCTGCCATTCATCGCGTATCCACTGCAAGTCCTTCCAGCTGATGGCGGGATCGAAGTTGGCGCCCAGCCAGCCGATGTAGTCTTCCAGTTCGGTCGGGCTGCCGCGATAGGCGGAGATATTCCCGAGATCATGCGGACGGCCGAACAGGCCCACATCCCAAGCCCAGCGCGGATGGGTCAAGGCTTGCAGCATGCGCCGCTGCGCACCGTATGGCCCGCTCATGCCGCTGTGCGCATCGCGGTAGCGCGCGCCCGGCACCGGCATATCGACCGTGAATACCAGCGTGGTGGCGCCCAGCGCCCTGGCGCGTTGCAGGACGTCGCGCATAAAGCCACGATCCTTCAGCACATACAGCTGGAACCAGATAGGACGTTCGACGGCCTGCGTCACCTCCGCCAGCGGACAGACCGACACCGTCGACTGAATGAAGGGAATGCCGCGCCTGGTGGCCGCGCGCGCCGCCTGTACTTCGCCACGGCGGGCATACATGCCGGCCAGGCCCACCGGCGCCAACGCTATCGGCAACTCCTGACGCTGGCCAAACCATTCCGCCGACAGGTCCAGCTGCTCGGAACCTTGCAGCACCCGCTGGCGCAGCCGGACTTGCTGCAAGTCGTCCACGTTGGCGCGCAAGGTCTGCTCCGCGCCCGCGCCGCCATCAAGGTAGTGAAACAGGAACGGCGGTAGCTTGCGGCGCGCGGCTTCACGGAAATCGGTTGCGGAAGAAATGATCATTATCGAATGACATCGAAAACAGATAGACGCCTAGTCTATCACCGCGCTGGCGAATCGTTGAACATCCGGCCATACAATCAAATAATTGCGCAGTCCGCGCAGTTATGGACACGCATTGAGCGCCCAGTTGGGCGGCTGGCCGATGAAGGCCCGCAGCGCATCGAGGAATACGGTCACGCGCGCCGGCGGCTGCCTCAGCGCCCGCAAGGCGTGGATGCCAGTGCAAGCGCGCGGCTGCGCCGACCATTCGGGAAACAACTGCACCAGATGGCCGGCCTTGATGTCCGGTCCCACCACCCAGTCCGGCAAATAGGCGATCCCCATGCCCTCCTGCGCCGCCAGGCGCATCGCCTCGAAGTCATCACAGGCGAAGACGGCCTGGCAGCTGTTGGCGCGCGCAGGATGGCCCAGCACGTCGGTCCAGCACAGCAGGTCGGCGCCGTGCAGCTTGTCGATCAGCTGGTGCGAGAGCAGGCCGGCAAACGTGGCCGGTGTGCCGGCCTGCGCCAGATAGGCAGGGCTGGCGCACAACACGCGTGTCTGCGTGGCGATACGGCTGGCGATCAGCGTGCTGTCGGCCATGTCGCCTATGCGGATGACCAGGTCAAGCCGCTCGACCACCGGGTCGGCCAGCCGCTCGGTAAGATCCAGCTCCAGCCGCAAATCGGGATACTCGCGCACCAGCGCCGCCATCACCGGCAACACATAGCGCTTGCCGAAGGTCGGAAAACACGCTACCCGCAAAACGCCGGTCACGGCGCCCTTCATCGACGCCAGCTCGTGCTGGGCGTCGGTCAAGGCATCGAGAATCTGGCGGGCGCGCACCAGCAGGGCTTCGCCAGCATCGGTCAGCGTCAGCAGCCGCGTGGAGCGCAGGAACAGCGGTGTGTCCAGATGCTCTTCCAGTGTATCGATCTGACGGCCGATGGACGATGGGGTGCGGCCGCGCCGCCGGCCTGCGCCGGAAAAACTGCCCTCGCGCGCCACATCGACAAACACGCCCAAGAACTCCGCAAATTTTTCTGACTGCATCTGTGCATTCCTCGCATAGCCGTTGTTGGTGGAAACCGTCTTATCAGCGACGCCCTGCGGTTTTAAGCTTCTTCCATGCTAACAAACCCACCCGAGGAAAAACACTATGCCTAAGTATATCTATGACCCTCTGTACCTGTTCATCAACGGCGCCTGGCTGGAAGCCGGCGAGCGTGACACGGCGGCAGTCATCAATCCGGCCGATGGCGCCATTCTGGGCCGCTTGCCACTGGCCTCCGCCGCCGACCTGGACCTGGCCCTGAATACCGCCCGCGACAGCTTTCAGCTCTGGCGCCATACCGTGCCTGCGGAACGCGCCCGCATCCTGCGCAACGCCGCCACACTGATGCGCGACCGCGCCGAACACATCGCCACGCTGATGACGCTGGAAGAAGGCAAACCACTGACCGAAAGCCGCGATGAAGTGCTGCGTGCCGCCGACTACTTCGAATGGTTCGCCGAAGAGGCGCGCCGCATCGACGGCCGCGTCGTCCCTGCCAATCGGCCAGGGGTGCAGCAATTGGTCAAGAAGCAGGCGATCGGCCCGGTAGCGGCCTTCACGCCATGGAACTTCCCTGCGATTACACCGGCCCGCAAACTGTCGGCGGCACTGGCGGCCGGCTGCAGCGTGATCCTGAAACCAGGGGAAGAAAGCCCGGCCACCGCCCTGGCGCTGGCGCGCTGCCTGGATGACGCAGGCCTGCCGAAAGGCGTGCTGCAAATCGTTTTCGGTGTGCCGGACATGGTGTCGGCGCAGTTGATCGCCTCGCCGGTGATACGCAAGGTGGCTTTTACTGGCTCAATACCGGTGGGCCGCCTGCTGTCGGAGCGCGCTGCGGCCGGCGTCAAGCCGATCACGCTGGAACTGGGCGGTCACGGCCCGGTGCTGGTGTTTGAGGACGCCGATATCGAAGCGGCTGCCACCGGCGGCGCAGCCAACCGCTTCCGCGGCACCGGCCAGATTTGCATCTCATCGACGCGCTTCCTGATACAGCGCGGCGCCTACGACCGCTTCGTCGAACGCTTTGTCGAGGCGACCAAAAAACTGGTGGTGGGTAACGGCCTGGCGCCGGACACGCAAGTCGGCCCACTGGCCAACCCACGCCAACTGGCCAAGATGGAATCGCTGGTGGAGGACGCGATCGAACAAGGCGCCACGCTGCTGGCAGGCGGCAAGCGCATGGCCGGACCCGGCTACTTTTTCGAGCCGACAGTGCTGGCCAAGGTGCCGATGGGCGCCCGCATCATGCACGAAGAACCATTCGGCCCGATTGCCGTACTGCGCCCGTTCGACACAATGGCAGACGGCCTGGCCGAAGCCAACCGCCTGCCCTACGCCTTGTCCGCCTACGCGTTCACGCGCGACGCCCGCACCGCGCTGGACGTCGGCGATGGCCTGGAGGCCGGCATGATCGGCATCAACCAGTACCGCATCATCGCCACCGAACTGCCATTCGGCGGTATGAAGGAGAGCGGCCACGGCTCCGAAGGCGGCGCCGAGGGCATCGCCCACTACCTGACCAACAAATTCATCAGCCAGATCTAAAGGAGAGTCCCATGAAAGCCATTGATTTCACCAGCCCACGCGCTGCCGCCCGCCCTTTCACCCCAAAACTGAGCGAGTTCGTCGAGCAGCCGCTGTATTCGCAGGTATGGACCGATCCGGACCTGTCGCCGCGCGACCGCAGCTTGATCACCATCGCCTGTCTGGTAGCGCTGAACCACCCGAACGAGTTGCCGGCGCACCTGCGGCGGGGATTGGAGAATGGCCTGACCAAGACGGAACTCAGCGCGGTGATTACCCATCTGGCGTTCTATGCCGGCTTCCCGGCTGCCATCACGGCGTCGGCGTATGCCAACGCCACCTTCAGCGAAGAAGCCGGCGCCTGAGTTGCACAAAAGACGCGTAGCGGTCCATCACCATCAGGCAGTTACCACGCTGCCTGATCGTTGCTACGCTAAAAAAGATCACTTCAGAGAGGGGCGCCGCTTCGCAGCCAGGCTGACTTCACTCTCATCACATTTTAAGGACGCATCATGAAAGCCATCACCTTTGACCAATTTGGCGCCGCCGACGTACTGAAAATCGGTGACGTCGCGGAGCCTGTACTGCGCCCCGACGACCTGCTGGTGCGTACGCGCGCCGCCGGTGTCAACCGCGCCGATCTGACGCACCGCAAAGGCGGCTACGGCTGGCCGGATTTCGGCGACTCCACCATCATGGGCCTGGAAATCGCAGGCGACGTCATCGCCATCGGCGACAACGTGCAAGGCTTTGCGGTCGGAGACCGCGTGATGGGCATCGTCGGCGGCGGTGCTTACGCCGAGGTGTCGCGTATCGACTACCGCATGGCGATGCCAATTCCGGAGGGGCTCGATTACATCCAGGCGGCAGCGATCACTGAAGTTTTCGTCACCGCGCACGAGGCGCTGATCCATCTCGGCAGGCTGCAAGCCGGTGAAACAGTGCTGATCCACGCCGGCGCCGGTGGTGTCGGCGGCGCGGCGGTGCAACTGGCGCGTGCAATGGGCGCCACTGTCATCACTACCGCGCAACAGCCAGCCCATGCGCTGGTGCAGCGTATGGGCGCCCACCACGCCATCGATTATGTTGACGAGGATTTTGCCGAAGTGGTGGCGCGGCTGACAGAGAATCGCGGCGTCGACGTGATCCTCGACTTCATCGGCGCGCCCTATTTCGAACGCAACGTCAATTCGCTGGCCTTCGGCGGCCGCCTGGTGCAGATCGGCATCATGGGCGGCATCGAAAACGCAAAGATTCCGCTGGACCGCCTGCTGTACCGCCACCTGCAAATCATCGGTACGGTAATGAAGTCGCGTCCACAGGAAGTGAAGCACGCCATGTCGCGCCGCTTCAAGGAACGCTGGCTGGGTCATTTCGTCAAGGATGGCCTGACGCCGGTGATCGATAGCGTCTTCCCGCTGGCTGAAGCCGGCGCCGCGCAAAAGCGCATGGAGGACGGCCTGAATGTTGGAAAAATTGTTCTCACCATGTAAGGAGAAATATCATGACTGTCATTCGTACCGATCTGGTTTTATCGCAATCCGCTTTCAGCCACATCATCGATGTGCCGTTTGAAAAAGTCGACATTGCCAAATGGTTGTTCACGCTGCCGGACGCCGAATACCAGCGCTGTGCTCCGCCCGACCACATCGCCGCCGGCGCCACTTATACCGACGACGGCCGCCGCATGTCGATCAACGTCGAGATGATCGGCTCTGGCCTGGTGGTACAGCACTACGTCGGCGAAATCACGGAAGCCGCACATTGCCGCATGGTGTCGACCTCCGATGTATTCACGCCGAACGGCCGCACCAAGGTGCAGGTGATCTGGGACTTGAGCGTCAGAAAGCTGGACGATCAGCGCTGCGAATACACCAATGGCGTGATTTCACATCCGACCGAGGAGTTCCTGGCGTTCATCAAGGAAAACGGCGTGACGTGGGAAAAAGCTGCTGCCGACCGCCAGTCTGCCTCCGGTGATCATAATCGCCGCGAAACGCCGCTGTTCGCCGAAAGCATCGCCCGCGCCGCCCGCCGCGACAAACCATAAGGCGGGTGCCATCGACACGGCGTAGCAGCTCATCGGGCGCGGTCGTCCTGGCGGCAGGCGCTGGAGAAAATGCGCTCGACGATGGAACGCGGCACGTTGCGGAACAGCAGATAGGCGGCAGCGCTACGCTGGCCGTAGGTCTGGGCCCACTCCAGTCCCTGGCGCACAATCGAAGCCTGGCGCGCATCGGAGCGGGGAGTTATTTTTGTATCCATTCCCCACTATCTCACATTAGCCCAATCGCCATCGTGCGCTGACGTACACTGCGGAGCCATAAAAAAACCCCACCAGGCTGCTATCAACCTGGTGGGGCCTGGGCCGGCGCGATGGGCCGGCCGGTATTACACCTGAACCGTATCCGCCACGGTACGGAACTCTTCGATCTGGTCGAAGTTCATGTAGCGGTAGATGTCGGCAGCGTTCTTGTCGATCACGCCGATATGCGACATGTACTCTTCCTTGGTCGGGATGCGGCCCAGTGCCGAGCACACCGCCGCCAGCTCTGCGGAACCCAGGTAGACATTGGTCTCCAGGCCCAGACGGTTGGGGAAGTTACGGGTCGAAGTCGACATCACGGTGGCGCCCTTGCGGATCTGCGCCTGGTTACCCATGCACAGCGAGCAGCCCGGCATTTCCATGCGCGCGCCGGTGCGGCCCAGCGTGCCGTAGTGGCCTTCGGCGGTCAGCTGTTGCGCATCCATCTTGGTCGGTGGTGCGATCCACAGCCGAACCGGGATATCCGATTTGCCTTCCAGGACTTTCGATGCGGCGCGGAAGTGACCGATGTTGGTCATGCACGAACCAACAAACACGTCGTCGATCTTCGCGCCGGCCACGTCGGCCAGGGTCTTCACATCATCCGGATCGTTCGGGCAGGCGACGATAGGCTCATGGATGTCAGCCAGGTCGATTTCGATGACGGCAGCGTATTCGGCATCGGCATCCGGCGACAGCAGTTGCGGATCGGCCAGCCATGCTTCCATCGACTTGATACGGCGCTCCAGCGTGCGCTTGTCCAGGTAGCCATTGGCGATCATCCACTTCATCAGCGTGATGTTCGAGGTCATGTACTCGATGATCGGCGCTTTATCCAGGTGCACGGTGCAACCGGCGGCCGAACGTTCTGCCGAAGCGTCGGACAGTTCGAATGCTTGCTCAACCTTCAGGTCTGGCAGGCCTTCGATTTCCAGGATGCGGCCGGAGAAGATGTTCTTCTTGCCTTTTTTGTCCACGGTCAGCAGGCCCTGCTGGATCGCGTATAGCGGAATCGCGTTGACCAGATCGCGCAGGGTCACGCCTGGCTGCATCGTGCCTTTGAAGCGCACCAGCACCGATTCCGGCATATCCAGCGGCATCACGCCAGTGGCGGCGGCAAACGCCACCAGGCCCGAACCTGCCGGGAACGAGATACCGATCGGGAAACGGGTGTGCGAGTCGCCGCCGGTGCCGACGGTGTCCGGCATCAGCAGGCGGTTCAGCCACGAGTGGATCACGCCATCGCCCGGACGCAGCGCAACGCCGCCACGGTTTTCGATGAAGGTTGGCAGTTCGCGGTGCATCTTCACGTCCACCACTTTCGGATAGGCGGCGGTGTGGCAGAACGATTGCATCACCAGGTCAGCCGAGAAGCCCAGGCAAGCCAGGTCTTTCAGCTCGTCGCGGGTCATTGGGCCGGTGGTGTCCTGGGAGCCGACGGTGGTCATCTTCGGTTCGCAGTAGGTGCCTGGGCGAATGCCCTTGCCTTCTGGCAGACCGCAAGCACGGCCAACCATTTTCTGCGCCAGCGAGTAGCCCTTGCCGGTGTCGACCGGGTTTTGCGGCAGGCGGAACAGTTCCGATGCCGGCAGGCCCAGCGCTTCACGCGCCTTGGCAGTCAGGCCACG
This sequence comes from Duganella sp. sic0402, assembly GCF_019219065.1. Classification (GTDB taxonomy): domain Bacteria; phylum Pseudomonadota; class Gammaproteobacteria; order Burkholderiales; family Burkholderiaceae_D; genus Rugamonas. Next base: position 1,008,956 of record NZ_JAHUWK010000001.1, read on the forward strand.
GCCGATGATCAGAGGAATACGGCCACCGGCACGCACTTCGTCAAACAGCACGTCCGACTTGACCTTGAATTCAGCGATGACGGCGCCGTTTTTCAGCGCCTTGCCATCGTAGGGACGCAGCTCGATCACGTCGCCCATTTCCATTTGCGTCACATCCAGCTCGATCGGCAGTGCGCCAGCGTCTTCCATGGTGTTGTAGAAGATCGGGGCGATCTTGGTACCCAGGCACACGCCGCCGAAACGCTTGTTCGGGATGAATGGAATGTCTTCGCCGGTGAACCACAGCACCGAGTTGGTGGCCGATTTACGCGAGGAGCCGGTGCCGACCACGTCGCCAACGTAGGCGACCAGATTGCCCTTGGCCTTCAGTGCTTCCAGCTGTTTCAGCGGGCCGACCTTGCCTGGCTCTTCCGGATTGATGCCTGGACGTGGATTTTTCAGCATCGCCAGCGCGTGCATCGGGATGTCCGGACGGGTGGTCGCGTCCGGTGCAGGCGACAGATCGTCGGTGTTGGTTTCGCCGGAGACCTTGAACACAGTCAGGGTCAGGCTTTCCGGTACGGCAGGACGCGAGGTGAACCACTCGGCGTCGGCCCACGATTGCAGCACGCCCTGAGCACGCACACTACCCTTGTCGGCCAGTTCCTTGACATCATGGAAGTAGTCGAACATCAGCAGGGTTTTCTTCAGGCCCTCGGCAGCCACGTCGCCAACAACGGCGTCGTCCAGCAGATCGATCATCGGCTTGATGTTGAAGCCGCCCAGCATGGTGCCCAGCAGCTTGGTTGCCAGTTCGCGCGATACCAGCGGCGAGCTTTCGCTGCCTTTGGCGACGGCGGTCAGGAAGGCCGACTTGACCTTGGCGGCATCATCAACGCCGGCTGGTACGCGGTTGGTGATCAGGTCGACCAGGAATTCTTCCTCGCCCGCTGGCGGGTTAATCAGGAGTTCAACAAGGTCGGCGGTCTGGGCTGCGGACAGCGGCAGCGGAGGGATACCAAGGGATGCACGTTCGGCAACGTGGGCGCGGTAAGCAGCTAGCATGAGAGTTCTCGTCAGGGTTAATTGCAGGGCAGGCAATGATGATCGTCAACCGCCTGTACTGGGTACTATTGTACACCAACAACTCTTATATAAGACATATAATAGGAGACGCAAGGTTTTTCTGCCACAAAGCCATTTACAAAGTTTTGCTCGAATTTGCTTGACCACTTACCTACCAGAAGGTAGGCTACCATCCATGAGCAAACTATCGACTACCTACGACGACATTCTGGCGTGCGCCCGCAAGCTGATTGCGAGCGGCGGCTATAACGGCTTCAGCTATGCCGATATTGCTGAGGTAGTTGGTGTCCGTAAAGCAAGCATACACCATCATTTCCCCAGCAAGGTCGATCTGGTGAAGGCTTTGCTGGTGCAGTACCGGCGCGAGGCAGAAGCAGGCGTCGGTAATATGCAACAGAGTATTCCCGAGCCGTTTGCGCAGCTGGACGCTTACATCGCCTATTGGAAAGCCTGCCTCGGCGACGCCAGCGCGCCCTTCTGCGTCTGCGCGCTGCTGGCAAGCGAAATGCCGATACTGCCGGAGGAAGTGGCGCTGGAAGTGCGCGCCTATTTCCGCTTTCTGTCAGGGTGGCTGAGTTCGGTGCTGAGCCAAGGCGCCCAGCAAGGTGCGATCGCGCTGCGCGACACGGCCCAGGTCGAGGCCGAAGCCTTCATGGCGACGGTACACGGCGCGATGCTGTCGGCGCGGGCTTATGGCGATGCTGGCATTTTCAGCACCATCATGATGCCGCAACTGGAGCGATTAACCCCATCAAGCTGAGCGATGAGTTCGGCGTTTTTTTAACCATATTCCCTACCAACTAGTAGGATGGAGATTGCAATGAAACAAACTAAGCTCAACACCAATGAACAATGGCTGAAAACCTATTACTATGCGCGCGCCGCCGTGTCGGGCGCGTGGATGCTGGCGGCCTTCAGCGTCGCCCAGCATTCGGCCGCCATCGCCGCCGCGCTGCTGGTGTTCTACCCGCTGTGGGACGCGCTCGCCAACCTGGTGGACGGCATGCGCAGCGGCGGCGTGATGCGCAACCGCACACAATTGCTGAACACTGTCGCCAGCCTGTTGGTGGCGGTGGCAATCTGGATCGCGCTGCCGGACATGCATCAGGTGCTGGCCGTGTTCGGCGTGTGGGCCATCCTGTCCGGACTGCTCCAGCTCGGCACGGCGCTGCGCCGCTGGAAACTGCATGGCGCGCAATGGGCGATGGTGCTGAGCGGCGGCCAGTCGGCGCTGGCCGGCAGCTTCTTCATTATCCAGGCCCAGGCGGCAGCCATGCCAACCATCGCCACCGTGGCCGGCTATGCGGGATTCGGCGCGTTCTACTTCCTGGTGTCGGCGCTGTCGCTGAGCATCAGCGGCTGGCGCCGCAAGAGCGCGTGACGCTCGCCCTACTCCACCATCACCCAGCGCTGATACTCCACGAACAGCGCAAAGCCGTCATCGAACTGTAGCAGTTCGATGATCTCGGCCAGCAGTTGCACCAGCAGCGACAGCGTAGCGGCGATGCTGATCAGCATCGCCTCATCTACCATGTCCAGTTCAAACGGCATATCGTCTAACCGCGTCATATCGCAACTCTCTTGTTGATCTGGCAGTCAGGATAAGCGCGGCGGGCCACGGCAACAATGCTAAACTTAGTCAAATGATTTAGCGATCTTGCCACCATGCCCGTTTTAAAAGAATTTCCCCGCCTGGACCTGCCCTTGCCTGCGGACTGGATCGACCCCGATACGGTGCCCCGGCCCGTCGTCACCGTCGGCATCAACGCCGAAAAGACGGGCAGCCTTGAGATAGAGCCGCACTCGCATATCAAGGCGCAGTTTTTCCTGTGCCTGCGTGGCGTGCTGACCTGCGAATCAGCCGGCGGCTTCTGGCTTGTGCCGCCGCAGAGCGCGTTGTGGATACCTGCGGATACAGAGCACGCGCTCAAGATGGAGGGCGTGGTGGAAGGCTATACAGCCTTCATCGATGCGGACGCCCTGCCCATGCTTCCTGAGACGTGCAGCGCCTACTCCGCTTCGCAACTGATGCGGGAGTTGATGCGGCGGTCGGCGAGCTTTCCGGCGCTGTATCCGGAGGGCGGGTTCGAGTCGCGGCTAATTGCCTTGCTGCTGGAAGAGATACAGCGCACACCGCGCGCCGACCTGCATCTGCCGATACCAAGCGACAAGCGGGCCCGCAGGATTGTCGACATGATGCTCGCCAATCCCGGCCAACGCGGTACCATCACCAGCTGGGCCAAGCTTGCAGGCCTCAGCGAACGCACGCTGTCACGCCTCATTGCCGAACAAACCGGCATGAGCTTCGGCCGATGGCGGCAGCAGATCACCATCATCCTCGCGGTGCAGCGGCTGGGCGCTGGCGCGTCGATCCAGCAAGTCGCGGCGGAGCTCGGTTACGAAAGCGCCAGCAGCTTCGTCACCATGTTCCGCAAGGCCGTGGGTGTCCCGCCCGGCCGCTACATGCACGGACGCAGCGTGGACTGATTAGTTTTATGAATGGAGTATGAACATCATTCATTGTACTAATCGGCAGCCATCCTCTACGCTTCAGCCTTTCTTTATGAGGGCGATATGGAAGCAGCCAAGGAAATTCATCAGATCACGCTGGAACAGACCAACGGCGATTACGCCGTATGCCGGCTGGCGCCCGATGCCGCACTACCGGCATGGGCCGACGGCGGCGGCTTCGTGACCATCAGCCGTTCAGCGCATGAGCTGTCCGTCGTCTGCCTGACCGAACGCGTGCCAGCCGATACCCAGCAAGAAAGCGGCTGGACCTGTTTGCGCTTTGTCGGCCCGTTCGCCTTTGGCGCGACCGGCATTGTGCTATCGGTAGTACGGCCGCTGTCGGAAGGTGGGCTTGGTGTGTTTGTAGTCTCGACTTTCGATGGCGATCATTTGCTGCTCAAGACCAGCGACATGGCCAAAGCGGCCGCGCTGCTGGAACGCGCCGGCCATGTGCTTGTAAAGACGCCTTGATCTCAGGACTTGGCTGCCGCCAGCGCCTGGGCGATCCAGCTATCAAATAGCTGCTGGTGGAACTTGATCCAGCCTGCCGCATGGCGGGCGATATCGGCCTGGGTGTTTTCGCCATCGCGCATGCGTTCGTTTTGCGCATTGATGTCGGCGATCGGCAGACGCATCACTTCAAACAGCTTGACCGCTGCCGGATTTTTCTCGGCCCAGGCGCGGTTCACCACGATGCGCGTGGTGTTGACGGCAAAACCGTAATCGCTGCCGTCGGCCAGGCGGGTGTTGGCTTGGTCCGGCGTGGACGAGAACGGCACTTGCAGCCATACCACGTCCTTGCCCGGCACCAGCACCCCGCTCACCCAGTACGGCGTCCAGGTGTAGTACAGGATCGATTCGCCGCGCTTGTAGCGGCTGATGGTGTCGGCCATCAGCGCGGAGTAGCTGCCCTGCACATGCTGCACCGTTGCGCGCAGCTTGTAGGCATCCATATGGTTTTCGATCATCGCCTCGCAGCCCCAGCCCGGATTGCAGCCAGTCAGGTCGGCCTTGCCGTCGCCATCGTGGTCGAACAGCTTGGCCAGGCCTGGATCACGCAATTGCTCTACATTGGTGATGTTGTATTTATCCGCCGTGGCCTTGTCAATCAGATAGCCCTGTGCGGCGGGGCCGGCGTATTCGCCGGTGCGCAGCAGCTTGGCGTCGCCGCCCGCGTTCTCGTAATAGCTTTGGTGCAGCGGGTCCCAGTGCACCGCCAGGAAGGTCGCATCGCCATTCGCGATGGCGATGTGCGCAGTCGGATATTCCACTTCCTTGACCGGCTCAGGCTCATAGCCCAGTTTCTCCAGCGCGCGCTCGACCAGCATGGTCTGGAAGGTTTCCTCGGCGAGCGAGCTTTGCAGCGCCTGCACCTTGATGCCCTTGCCGGGCAGGCTGGCATCCGGCGTTTGCGCCATCGCCACACCGGTGGTCAGGGCCAGCGCAGCGAGCGCCAGTGCGGAAATCCAGTGCCATTTGCGTTGCGTTTTATACGTCTTTTTAAATTGTTCAATACGTTGCATCGTCATCCTTTCTTTTTTATTGTGCGGTAGCGGTCTTGGCGGGAGCAGCCGCTTCAGAGCGGACTGCACTGCCTCGCACCAGGCGCAGCAACAGGCCTGCCGGGCCGGTTTGATACCAGTGGCGGGCGCCGCGGCGTGGCTGGCCCATGGCTTGCGTCAGGCGATCCAGCGCGATGGCCAGCAGCACGATACCCAAGCCACCGACCGTTGCCAGGCCCATGTCCAGGCGGCCAATACCGCGCAGCACCATCTGGCCCAGGCCACCCACCGCGATCATCGAAGCGATCACCACCATCGACAGCGACAGCATCAGCGACTGATTGATACCGGCCATAATCGACGGCATGGCCAGCGGCAGCTGCACGCGGGTCAGCAACTGCCAGGGCGAAGCGCCGTAGGCGCGCGCTGCTTCGATCAGGTCCGGACGCACCTGGCGGATACCCAGGTTGGTCAGGCGTACCAGCGGCGGCAAGGCAAAGATGATGGTCACAATCACGCCTGGCGCATTACCGATACCAAACAGCATCACCACCGGCACCAGATACACAAAGGCTGGCGTGGTTTGCATCGCGTCCAGCAGCGGGCGCAGGATGTTTTGCGCGCGGTCATTGCTGGCCAGGACAATCCCCAGCGGCAGGCCTATCAGCAGGCAGAAGGCCAGCGAGGTCAGCACCAGCGACAGCGTGACCATCGCCTCCGGCCACACGCCCAGCATCGACACCACCAGCAGCGCCACCACGGTGCCGATCGCCAGCGCGCGGCTGGTAAACTGCCACGCCAGCAGGCCGATGATGGCGATCATCGACAGCGACGGCACCGACGTCAGCACCTCGCCCACTCCGTTCAGCGTGGCGTCGATCGGCGCACGCACCGCCTGGAAGAACGGACGGAAGTGCTCCACCACCCAGCCCAGGCCCTGATTGATCCAGGACTCCAGCGGCAAGGCGCCGTCGAAAATTTGCGTCAGCTTGTGCAGGCCGTCGGCGTGTTCTGGCGCGGCTGCCGGCTTGGCGGCGTCCAGCCAGGCAGTATCAGTTGGCGGCGTTGGCAGCCATGGGTTGATCGGAGCTGCTTGCTCAACGACCGGTTCGATTGCGGTAACGTCATTCGGATTCATGCGTGTCCTTTCTGTGCGTGTTGCTCGGCGATCGGTGGTGTAGTCGGGTCCAGGAACTTCAGCAGCGTGGTACGGCTGATAGCGCCGTGGAAGCTGCCGTCATTCGCCACCACCGGCACGGCATAAGGCAGTTGCGCCACCTGGCCGAACAGGCCGGAAACCGGCTCATCCGCGTTAATCGATTGCACCTCGGGCAAGAAGGCGTGTGCCAGGCCCAGCGGACCTGCGTGGCCGTCCAGCGCGTCGCGCAGCGAGTCGGCCGACACCATGCCGAGGAATTTACGTTTCGGATCAACCACGTAGGCGTAGCTGCGATCCTGGTCTTCCAGCATGGTCAAGGCAGCGCGCGCACCACGGGCCGGCGATTCCGACACCACGATCTGACTCTTGCGGGCGATGTCGCTGGCCTTGAACACGGCCGCAGCATCCACGCCGCGCACGAAGCTACGCACATAATCGTTGGCCGGCTTGCGCAGGATTTCCTCCGGCGTGCCCACCTGCACCACATGGCCATCTTTCATGATGGCGATACGGTCGCCAATGCGCATGGCTTCATCCAGATCGTGCGAAATGAACACGATGGTGCGGCGTTTGATCTGTTGCAGGCGCAGGATTTCCGATTGCATTTCCGTGCGCATGATCGGGTCCAGCGCGGAGAAAGCCTCATCCATCAGCAGGATCGAGGGATCGCACGCCAGCGCACGCGCCAGGCCGACACGCTGCTGCATACCGCCGGACAATTCATCAGGATAGCTGCCGGCGTAAGCCGCCAGGCCGACCTGCTCCAAGGCCTGCTTCGCCAGCGCATGGCGCTCGGCTTTCGGCATGCCGGCCAGCTCCATGCCAAAGGCAGTGTTGTCGAGCACAGTCAACTGCGGCAGCAGCGCGAACGACTGGAACACCATGCTGATGTCCTTGCGGCGCAGCGCACGCAACTGCGCGTCCGGTAGCGTGTTGATGTCGTTGCCATCGATCAGAATGCGGCCGTCAGTCGGCTCGATCAGGCGGTTCAGCATGCGCACCAGAGTCGACTTGCCCGAACCGGACAGGCCCATGATGACGAACACTTCGCCGGCTTCAATGGTAAAGGTGGCGTCGAACACACCGATCGTGCATTCGGTCTTGGCGAGAATGTCTTGCTTGCTGGCGCCTTGGCGGACCAGCGCCAGCGCTTCTTCGGGCTGATCGCCGAATACTTTGAAGACATGGTCGATGATGATTTGTTTAGCCACGTTGTGGTTCTCCTTCGGTTAGACGAATGGAATGACACCCTGCTGGCCGTAGGCTGGCGATGGGAATCAGCGAACCTTGAGCCGTCGGCGATACCACGGCGCAGAGGCGCGCGCAGGCAACGGATCAAGGAGAGACACGGGGGAACCGACGAGCATGCGCCGGTAAGCCGGGGTGTCATGTGCGTGCTTTTGTGCGTGCTGAAGGAGGCTGGGCTACAGGACTTTCAGCCACGCTCAAGGGTGTGGGCGCAAGGCCCGGTGCAGAGATTACTGCGATATCTGTTGTAAATTGACGTCAATTATAATTCAAAAATACAACAAAGTCCAGTGGCTTTCCGAATTGAAATGTGCTAGCAATGTTAAGTGGTGCACAGACCGCCGAACGAAAAGACTGTTGCTCACGCACCGGCAAGCTCTTTCACGCAGCTTTGCCATTGACGTTTGAAGTCGGCGTCCCTGGGAAACACGGGGGTTACCAGCACCTTCGTCGTCGCTCCACCGTCGCCCACCTCAAGCATCAGATCGGCGCGTTGCGTTAGCGCGTCCAACACTGCGGTGACCGCGCCTTGCGGCAATTCCTTACGCCCGCCTGTGGGCAATTGAATACTCAGCAGCGGCGCGCTGTCCGGCACCAGCAGCCGGACCGTCCGGGCGTTCTCCGAACGGGCGCCCGCTGGCGTTTCCAGGTGAACGCTGCTCGGGCCATGTCCTTCCCGCTGCGCGATGATCAATAAGCGCGAACGAACGCCCGGCTGCAATTCGATCGGCGTCTCATAGCGGCACCAAGCCCATCCATGGTCGCCAGCCAGGAAGCTCACCCCGGGAGCCGGCGCGGCCGCGAACACAGGCGGCATCAATGTCAGCATGGCCATCAACATGACCGATTTCATTCCAGCCTGTGTCATTTCATCACTTTCAAAAATTACGAGGGCAGCTCCATCGCTTGCGTTGCACTTCATATTATCAAAAAATACTCCTTCCGAAATGCAGCCGCGCCAAATGGCGGCGCTAGTGCCCGGTAGAGAATGGGAAATTGCTGAAAGTGTCGCGCCAAGCGCTAAAATGAGCGCTGTTTTTTAATGAAGTAAAACTGATGAACCACAAAAAAGATGGCGCTCGCCCCCCTATCTTGTTCGCCGCAGCCGCGCTGGCGCTGATGCTTCATGCTGATATGTCATTCGCGCAGTCACCCGGCTCGGCCGAAGTCAGGCTGGAGACGCTTACGGTGCAGCGCGGCGACCTGCTGCAAACCGTCGACGCAACCGGGAAATTGCAATTCCACCGGTTTGCCGATGTGAATGCCCAAGTTGCTGGTCAGATAAAGGAGGTGCTGTATGCCGTCGGGGATGCCGTGCAGGATGGCCAGCTGGTGATGGAAATTTCACCCGCAATCCGCGCTCACCAGATGGAAGGCAACCGGGCTCAAATGGCACGGCTGCGCGCAGAACTGGCGGACCAACAGGCGCAGACCGACTTCGCCGAATTGCAGTTCAAGCGCCAGACCCAGCTCAAGGCCCAAAATGCCACCCGAGAAGAAAGCTTCGAGTCCAGCCGCATGAATTTGTCTTCGGCGCGCGCCCGAATGGACTCCATCAACGCGCAGGTCCGGCAATTGGAGGCAACGCTGAAATTCGATGAAGAAAGCAGCCTGCATAAACAAGTTCTGGCGCCGCTGTCAGGCACCGTGGTGGCAGTAAATGCGCGCGCCGGGCAAACGGTGGGCGTCGGCCAGGCGGGCTTGCCGCTGATGCGGATAGCGGATCTGTCGCAAATGACGGTCCAGGCACGTGTGGCGGAAGCAGATGTGACCCGCCTGAAGCGCGGCATGACGGCAAACTTCCAGACGCCCGGCTATCCCGGCCGCACCTGGTCCGGCAAACTGCGTCAGGTGATTCCCGTCCCCGCTGACGGGACAGGCGAGCAAGGCAAGCAAACCTTTTACAATGTTCTGTTCGAGGTCGCCAATCCGGAACAGGAACTCATGAGCGGCATGTCGACACAGGTGCAGTTCATCGTCGCGCAGGCCAGGGATGCGGTGCTGTTGCCAGCTGACTTGCTGGGCCAGCGCGACGCGGCGGGAACGTATCAGGTCCAGGTGGTGAACCGTGACCGGCAGATCGTGGCACGCAAATTGAAAATCGGCTTGCGCACTGCACAGCAGGTACAAGTGCTGTCCGGCCTGGCGGCGGGAGAGCAAGTACTGGTGGGTCCCGCGCCAGCGTCGGCGCTTCAGCCCCAGCAAGCCGAGCCGGTGGGAGCTCCATGAACCGGCGCATGAGAGGATGGACGGGATGCGTGGCCGGCGTGTTGCTGGCCGCGTGCTCGCACACCAAGCCCGTCATGGAACCGGCGCCGGCGATCGAATTGCCTGCGGGCTGGTCGCAGGCGGGGACGGCGGGCAGCCAGGCATGGCCGGACAGCCACTGGTGGCAACGCTTCGGCAGCGACGAGCTGAGCCAGCTGGTGCGCGAAGGCCAGGACAGCAATCTGGAACTGGCCGCAGCGATGTCGCGGGTGCGCCAGGCGGCCGCGCAGGCGCGGATCGCCGGCGTCGCCCTGCTGCCATCGGTCGACGCATCCGCCGGCGCCAGCCGGGATTTGCCGCTCGGCGGCAATCACAACGCCAATGTTTCGGCCAGCGGCGTGGTGCAGGTGTCGTACGAGCTCGATTTCTGGGGCAAGAACGCTGCCAGCGCCGCCGCAGCCGAGGCTGCGCTCAGGGCCAATTTCTACGATCGTCAAACCGTGGCCCTGACCGTGACCAGCGGCATTGTGTCGACTTATCTGCAACTGCTGTCGCTGCACGACCGTCTCGACGTGGCGCGCGAGAATGCCAAGACTGCGGAGCGTGTACTGTTGCTGGTTGAAGCCCAAAGCAGCGTCGGGGCCGCCACCTCGGTCGATCTGGCGCGTCAGCGCTCCGCTGTCGCCAGCCAGCGCGCCACTATTCCTGCCTTGCAGCAGCAAGAGCGCGAGGCGCAATCCGCGCTGGCGATCTTGCTCGGCCGGTCGCCGCAAACCTTCAGGATCAGCGATAGCGGACTCGACGCCATCCACCTGCCCGAAGTAACGGCCGGCATGCCGTCCGAACTGCTGTCGCGGCGTCCCGATATCAGCCGTTCGGAAGCAATCCTGGCAGCGGCCAGCGCGAACGTGGAAGCGGCGCGCGCAGCACTGTTCCCCAGCATTCGCCTGACCGGATCGACAGGCGCGCAGAGCAGTGCCCTGATGTCGCTGCTCAATGCCCAAAATTTGTTCGCCAATGTCGGCGCCTCGCTGGTGGCGCCGATTTTCGATGGCGGACGTTTGCGGACCGAACGTGACCTTGCCATCGAGCAGAAACAGGAGCTGGTGCAGACCTACCGCTCAACCGTCCTCGCGGCCTTGGCGGAGGTGGACACCGTGCTCGGCCAAATCAGCAGCCTTGACGAGCAGCGCCGCTTAAAAGAGGTAGAGCTGGAACAGTCACGCCTGGCATTCAATTTGTCGGAGATCCGCTACAAGGAAGGCGCGGAAGACTTGATGACCGTGCTGGATACCCAGCGCAGCCTGTCGGACGTGCAAAATGAACTGGGAATGCTGAAACTCAAACGCCTGCAGGCCACGGTATCGCTATACAAAGCGCTTGGTGGTGGCTGGCAGGCTGGCTGAGCGCGGCGTTGCGCAGCAAGAAGGCGGGCAGCACCATGTCTGCTGCCCTTTTTCAGTCAACGTCTTGGCTTATCACTCCCACTCAATGGTCGCAGGTGGCTTGCCGGAAATATCGTAAACGACACGGTTGATGCCGCGCACTTCGTTGATGATGCGGTTCGACACTTTACCCAGCAGCGCATGCGGCAGGTGCGCCCAGTGAGCGGTCATGAAGTCCTGCGTCTGCACGGCGCGCAGCGCCACCACGTATTCGTAGGTGCGGCCATCGCCCATCACGCCCACCGATTTCACCGGCAGGAACACGGCAAACGCCTGCGAGGTCGCGTCGTACCAGTTCTGCGGCGCAGCGTCCTGGTCGAAACCAGGCACGATGGTCGCCTCGTACGGCGTGTTGCGCAGTTCTTCGATGAAGATCGCGTCGGCCTGGCGCAGCAGGTCGGCGTATTCCTTCTTGACTTCGCCCAGAATGCGCACGCCCAGGCCAGGGCCCGGGAACGGATGACGGTAGACCATGTCATGCGGCAGGCCCAGCGCCACGCCCAGCTTGCGCACTTCGTCCTTGAACAGTTCGCGCAGCGGTTCCAGCAGCGACAGCTTCATGTGCTCCGGCAGGCCGCCAACATTGTGGTGCGACTTGATGGTCTGGCCTTTTTTGCCCTTGCCTGCCGACTCGATCACGTCCGGATAGATGGTGCCTTGCGCCAGCCACTTGGCGTTGACCAGCTTGCCCGATTCCTTGTCGAACACTTCGACAAATTCGCGGCCGATGATCTTGCGCTTTTGTTCTGGATCGCTAACGCCGGCCAGGTGGCCCATGAACTGGTCTTCCGCATCCACGCGGATGACTTTCACGCCCAGGTTGTTGGCGAACATATCCATGACCATCTTGCCTTCGTTCAGGCGCAGCAGGCCGTGATCGACGAACACGCAGGTCAGCTGGTCGCCAATGGCGCGATGGATCAGCGCAGCCGCCACCGACGAATCCACGCCGCCCGACAGGCCCAGGATCACTTCATCGGTGCCTACTTGCGCGCGGATTTTCTCGACTGCTTCCGAGATGTAGTCCGGCATATTCCAGTCCGATTTGCAGCCGCAGATTTCGTGCACGAAGCGGCTCAGCATGACCTTGCCCTGCACCGTATGGGTGACTTCCGGGTGCCATTGCACGCCGTAGAACGATTTCTCTTCGTTGGCCATGGCGGCGATCGGGCACGATGGCGTGTCGCCCATCAGCACGAAGCCTGGCGGCATGTCCAGCACCTTGTCGCCGTGGCTCATCCAGACCTTTTGCATGCCGTGGCCTTCGTCGGTAACGAAGTCGACAATGCCGTCCAGCAGCTTGGTGTGATTGCGCGCGCGCACTTCGGCGTAACCGAATTCACGCACTTTACCGTTCTCGACCTTGCCGCCCAGCTGTGCGGCCATGGTTTGCATGCCGTAGCAGATGCCCAGCACCGGCACGCCCAGTTCGAACACAGCGTCCGGCGCGCGCGGCGCGTCGCCTTCCAGCGTGGAACTGTGGCTGCCCGACAGGATCACGCCGGCGGCGCCGTAGCTGCGCACGAATTCGTCGCTGACGTCATACGGATACACTTCCGAGAACACGCCGGAATCGCGCACGCGGCGGGCGATCAGCTGGGTCACTTGGGAGCCGAAATCGAGAATGAGGATTTTAGAGTGCATGGAGTTTGAACCAGTTTGAATATAGAAAAACGCCGGCGTGGGCCGCCGGCGTTTGCAAGGTGCTTAGTCGCCGGAACGGTAGTTCGGCGCTTCCTTGGTGATTTGAACGTCGTGGACGTGCGATTCGCGCATGCCGGCCGAGGTGATCTCGACGAACTCGGCTTTGTTGCGCAGTTCTTCGATGGTGGCGCAGCCGCAGTAACCCATCGATTGGCGCACGCCGCCGACCAATTGGAAGATAATCGCCAGCACCGAGCCTTTGTAGGCAACGCGGCCTTCGATACCTTCCGGCACGAACTTGTCCTGCTTCATGGCCGCGTCCTGGAAGTAGCGGTCGGCCGAACCATCCGACATCGCGCCCAGCGAGCCCATGCCGCGATACGATTTGTACGAGCGGCCCTGATACAGGATCACTTCGCCTGGCGCTTCTTCAGTACCGGCAAACATCGAACCCATCATCACGGTCGAGGCGCCAGCTGCCAGCGCTTTCGAGATGTCGCCGGAGAAGCGAATGCCGCCGTCAGCGATACATGGCACGCCGGTGCCCTCCAGTGCTTCCGCCACATTCGAGATGGCGGTGATTTGCGGCACGCCCACGCCCGCCACGATACGGGTGGTGCAGATCGAGCCTGGGCCGATACCGACCTTGACCGCGTCCGCGCCATATTCCACCAGTGCTTTGGCGGCGGCTGCGGTGGCGATATTGCCGCCGATGACGTCCACGTGCGGGTACTTGGTCTTGATCCACTTTACGCGGTCCAGAATGCCTTGCGAGTGACCGTGGGCGGTGTCGACCACCAGCACGTCCACGCCAGCGGCGACCAGCAGGTCGATACGCTCTTCATCCTTGGCGCCAACGCCGACAGCAGCGCCGACCAGCAGCTTGCCCTGCGAGTCTTTCGACGCCAGTGGGTGCTCGGTGGATTTCTGGATGTCTTTGACGGTGATCAGACCCTTGAGTTCAAACGCTTCATTGACCACCAGCACGCGCTCCAGGCGGTGCTTGTTCATCAGGCGCTTGGCTTCGGTGGTGTCGGCGTCTTCGTTGACGTACACCAGCTTTTCGCGCGGGGTCATCTTGGCGCGTACTTCGGCGTCCAGCTCTTGCTCGAAACGCAGGTCGCGGTTGGTGATGATGCCGACGACTTCCTTGCCTTCAACCACAGGGAAACCGGAAATGCCATATTGCTCGGTCAACTGGATGACGTCGCGGATCTTCATGGTTGGCGGAATGGTGATCGGATCACGCAGCACGCCGGCCTCGAAGCGCTTGACGCGCGCCACTTCACGCGCCTGATCTTTCGGATTCAGGTTCTTGTGAATAATACCGATACCGCCCTCTTGCGCCATGGCGATTGCCAGGCGCGCCTCGGTGACCGTATCCATCGCTGCCGACAGCAGAGGAATGTTCAGGCTGATATTGCGAGTCAGACGGGTTTTGAGGGACGTATCCGCAGGAAGAACGTTGGAGTACGCTGGGACGAGCAGCACGTCATCGAATGTGAGTGCTTTTTGAAGTAGACGCATAGCATTTCCTATAGGCGCAAAGCGGCATTATACAGGAACAACAAAATTTTGTCTTGGACTTCCTCAGACCACGCCCGGCACAGGAGGAAAGCTAATATCTTCATCGTGTTTTTTTGTCTGGGTTTGTCAACCGTGTCAACAATTCCGCCACTTATTTCGCAAACTCAATGTGTACATAACGCCGATCGCTGTGCACTGCCGGACCTGTGTATTCGGGTATCTAGCAAGCGCTCGCGCTCAAACCCTTAACCACCCCGTATCAACGAGGTTTCGAGGCATGGCTAGGCGCCCCTTTAGCGAAGGGCGGAGACTTTGATTGCGAAGGTAATAGTTTCGTTCTATCATCATTGGCACCGTTCACCACTGGAGATGTAACGATGACCGAGTCGCAAAATCGACCGATACCTGAAGAGATGAAGGTTGCGCTTAACGAATGGGACCGCAAGGCGGCCAGGCTTAGCCGGCTGTATGCGCTGCTGGGCGCGCTGAGTGTTTCCTGCTCGTTGTTTGTCGCGACCTTTGTCGGCACGGATGAGGCGCTGACAGGATCGATACGCGTCGTGGCGTTTGTCGGCACGGCCTCACTGGCATGGATCGGCACCTTCAACATGGGCGGCAAAGCGCATGCATTGCGTAGCGCCTGGCGCATCCTGAATGCCGCGTGCATTCGATACAAGTACGAAGCTTCTTACACCTTCGAAGAACTGCATGCACAGTACGTCGCTGGCGAATCCCTGCTAGGCGTCATCACGATCCCCGAGCCTTCTCCCAAGCATTAACAAGCGCTCAGCATATCCGGCACGCGCCGCGCTCGACGCCGGCGCGGCCAGCAGCGCCCTTCCTTCCAGTCAATTCCTCACGCTCCCCATAGCGATTCCTCTTCGATAACTCTGTTATCAGTCTGAATTTAAATACTACCAATCAACAATTCCCATTGGCAATTGTTAAATATTGCTGCGCGGAATTGGTGTTGTTTTCTCGCCAATTTAAGAAAATTGTTATTGTTGCATCGCCTAACGGCAATCAACAGTCCGGCGGCTGATCTGCCGGTCACTATAACTTTATGTATTTAGGGGTTCTACAATGAAACAACTGAAGCTTATCGCTGCTGCTGCCCTGCTCTCCGCAACCGCTTTCTCCGCCAGCGCTGCCGATCAGGAAATCCTGATCGCACCTGACATCACCTTCGATTTCAAAGGTGTTGCCACCACCACCGACAGCCTGCTGTCGGGAAATACCGACGTACTGACCTTTACCGGCCTGAGCGCTGGCTGGTACCAGGTTGAACTGTCGGTCAGCGGCAACTATGTCAATCTGACTTCCGCGTCGATTAACGGCCAAACGCCATTCTCGCTGGTGAATGGCAGCAAAACCACCTCGGCGCTGTTTGAAATCACCTCGGCCTCGCCATTCAAACTGACCCTGAATGGTAGCGTGCTCAATTCGGACCTGGCCAAATACTCCGGTCACATCACCGTTTCGGCCGTACCTGAGCCTGCCACCTACGGCATGCTGCTGGGCGGTCTGGGCCTGATGGGCTTCGTCGCACGTCGTCGCAAGCAACAGCAGCAGTAATGTAGTCCGGCGCTCCAGTTGACAGTCGCCACGAATAGTGGCGAAATCTATGCAAGCGTTACTGGAGCGCCACCTCATGACCATCCGTGTAGGACTTACCCTCGCCGCCGCCCTGCTGGCAATTTCGCCGCTGGCGACCGCACAATATATCTGGATCGATGACAAGGGCTTCAAGCAACTGTCGGATCGCCCACCGCCACCCAGCGTTGCGGAAAACCGCATATTGAAATCGCCGGGCAAGCCTGTGTTTAACCCCTACGCGCCCGCCGAATCCGAGCCGGCCGCGATCAAGGCGCCGCCCACCATCGCAGAGCGCAACGCCGATTTCAACAAGCGCCAGGCAGCCACTGCCGAGGCCGCCCGCAGCGCCGCCAGCGAGGCGCAACACACAATTGACAAAGCCGCCAATTGTGACGCTGCCCGCAAGAACCAACTGGCGCTGGATCAGGGCTTAAGGCTGAGCACTTTCGATCAAAATGGCGAGCGCGGCTATATGAATGACGCCCAGCGCGAAGATTTGCGTAAAAACACGCAAAAAGTGTTGGTTGATTGCAAATAGAGGATGATACTTTGGGCGTAGCTGCCGTATGATATCGCTATCAATATCATTCCAGTCTCATCAATGACGAAGACTCAAGCGGGCAAGAGCCGCGCCAGTGGGCGCATCACCCTGGCGATGGTGGCCGAGAAAGCCGGCGTGGCCACCATGACCGCCTCCCGCGCCATCACCCAGCCGGAGATGGTATCGCAGGCGCTGCGTGACCGGGTGGACCAGGCTGTGGCCGAACTCGGCTATGTGCCCAACCGCGCCGCCCGCGCGCTGGCCTCGTCGCAGTCCAAGGTAATCGCGGTACTGGTGCCCTCGCTATCGAACGCGGTGTTCACCGAAGTGCTGGCCGGCATCCAGGACGCGCTGGACGCCGATGACTACCAGATCCTGATCGGCAATACCCGCTATTCCGACAAGGAAGAAGAAAAGCTGATCGCCACCTATCTGCAATCGGCCCCGGACGGCATGCTGCTGTCCGGCCTCACCCACAGCCCGCGCGTGCAGCAGATTCTGACCACCTCGCGCGTGCCGGTGGTGTCGATGATGGACATGTCCACCGATCCGGACCAATTGACTGTCGGCTTCTCGCAATTCCAGGCCGGCCACGCGATGACCCGCTACCTGCTCGACAAGGGCCACAAGCGCATCGGCTTCATCGGCGCGCAACTGGACGAGCGTACGCTGCGCCGCGCCGAAGGCTACCGCAAGGCGATGCAGGAAGCCGGCCTTGCCGATCCCAAGCTGGAAGTGATGGTCGGCGAGCCGTCCACCATCGCCCTCGGCGCAGAACTGGTGGGCCGCATGCTGGCGCAGGCGCCGGACTGCGACGCCATTTTCTGCTGCAACGATGACCTGGCCCACGGCGCCATCTATCAATGCCAGCGGCGCGGCATCGCGGTGCCGTCGCAGCTGGCCATCTGCGGCTTTAACGACCTGCCTGCCTCCGCCTGGATGAATCCCTCCCTGACCACCATCGGCACGCCGCGCTACCGCATCGGCTATGAAGCGGCTACCTTGCTGCGTTCGGTGATCAAGGGCGAAGCCCCGGCCAGCAAACAGATCGACCTCGGCTTCACGCTGATGGCGCGTGAGAGCGCCTAGGCCGGAAATACCACTGCTGCGTCGCAGCATCGATAGTTCTTTACAAATTTTTCAATCCGTCTAAACTCGCGCAAACTGTTAGCGCTATCATTGCTCTTGAAAACATATGCAAAAGAACACACAAACTCGTTGGGTCGTCATGGGTGTCAGCGGCTGCGGCAAAAGTTCGATCGGATTGCAATTGGCGGGCGCGCTGCAAGTGCCCTTCCTCGAAGGCGACACGTATCACTCCTACGCCAATGTGGCCAAGATGACTGCCGGCGTGCCGCTGACCGACGCCGACCGCGCTGACTGGCTGCTGGCGCTGCACAAGGAAATCCGCGACGCGCGCCTTAAGCAAACCGGGCTGGTACTGTCCTGCTCATCGCTGAAACGCCGCTACCGCGACCTGCTGCGCAGCGCCGATCCCGAGCTGCGTTTTGCCCACCTGGCCGGCCCGCGCGAACTGATCGCCGAACGCATGGCGGCACGCAAGGAGCACTATATGCCGACCACGCTGCTCGACAGCCAGCTGGCCACGCTGGAACCGCTGCAGGACGATGAAGCCGGCCTGGTGCTGGATATCGCCGAGCCGCCGGCCCAGCTGGTGCAGCAGATATTGAGAACATGAATTAAGACATGATAGTTACCGCTATCAGCAACCGGCTCTCCCCGGAACATCAGCAAGTTCCGTTCAGGCAGTGATACGCTGCCTGCTTTTACATGTAAGACGATCAAGGCGACCGTGAACAAACAACTGACCTGGCGCGAGAAAATCAGCTACGGCATTGCCGATATGGGCTTCAATTTTTATTGGACCAATGTCGCCACCTTCCTGCTGATTTACTACACCGACGTATTCGGCATTTCCGCCGCAGCCGCCGCCTCGATGATGTTCACGATCAAGATCATCAACGCCTTCACCGACCCGATGATCGGCGCCGCCGCCGACCGCACCGTCACCCGCTGGGGCAAATTCCGCCCTTACCTGATCTGGGTGCCGCTGCCGCTGGCCTGCGCCGCCTTTCTCACCTACACCACGCCGGACCTGTCGGAAGACGGCAAGATCATCTGGGCCTATGGCACTTACCTGGCGATGATGGTGTGCTACACCTGCATCAATATTCCCTACAACGCTTTGTCCGGCGTGCTGTCCTCCGATCCGCAGGAACGCTCCACCGTCAATGGCCTGCGCTTCATTTTTGCCTTCGCCGGCGGCACGCTGGTGACGGCCGCCACGCCGGGACTGGTCCAATGGCTTGGCGGCGGCAACGACGAGCTGGGCTGGCAGCTGACCATGCTGACCTGGAGCGTGTTTGCCTCGGTGCTGTTTGTGTTCACTTTCCTCAACACCCGCGAACGTGTCGCGCCGCCGGCTGAGCAAAAGACCAACGTCTGGCAGGACATCCGCGACCTGTCGCAAAACCGCCCGTGGGTGGCGCTGTTCTTCCTGGCGCTGATCATCATGATCACCATCACGCTGCGCACCAGCAGCGCTGCCTATTACTTCAAATACGTGGTCGAACGTCCCGACCTGATGGCCGGCTTTGTGCCGGCGTACATGATGGCCGCCGCCGCCGGCGCCTCGCTGACGCCGCTGATGACGCGCTTCGTCGACAAGAAAAAGCTGATGATGATATTGATGGCCATCACCGCCATCCTGTCGTCGGCCTTCTTCTTCGTGCCCAAGAATCAGATCTGGCTGATGTTCACGCTGCAGATCAGCATGGGCCTGGTGCTGGGCCCCAAGTCGCCATTGGCCTTCTCCATGTATGCCGACACCGCCGACTACAACGAATGGCGCACCGGCCGCCGCGCCACGGCAATGACCTTCGCCGCCGCCACCTTCTCGCAAAAGCTCGGCACCGCAGTCGCGGTCGCGGTGATCGGCGCCATCTTCACCAAGCTCGGTTATGTCGCCAACGCCGCGCAGACCGCAGGCTCGCAAGCGGGCATCGTTTGGCTGATGTCGTTTATCCCGGCCGTGTTCGCACTGCTCGCGGTGGCCGTGATGTTCATGTACAACCTCGATAACAACAAGCTGCTACAGATTCAAAAAGATCTGGAAGCGCGCAAATCCTGATGGAGATTTCTATGCTACGCCCGACCCACAACGGTGACCGCTACGAACTGACCAGCCCTACGGCCATGCCGCAGGCAGCGGGCTTCCTGTGGAATCAGAAGATGATGATACAGATCACCTGCCGCGGCTACGCCACCGCGCAGTACATGCAGCCGGAACCAGCCAAGTACGCGTATGCACCCAACCTGGAGGCCAAGACCTTCATGCAGCCGGAGCAGAACTACTACGCGCACCATCCCGGCCGCTTCTTCTACATCAAGGACGAGGAGACTGGCGAGATCTTTTCCGCACCATACGAGCCGGCGCGCGCCAAGGTGGAGCGCTTCGCCTTCTCGGTCGGCAAGAGCAATATCGCATGGACAGTCGAGCACCTGGACGTGCGCGTCGAGCTGACGCTCGGCCTGCCAACTGCCGATGTGGTGGAGCTGTGGTCGCTGCGCTTGACCAATCTGTCCGGCCGTGCGCGCAAGATCAGCGTCTATCCTTACTTCCCGATCGGCTATATGTCGTGGATGAACCAGTCCGGCGAATACCGCGCGGACCTGGGCGGCGTGGTGGCCAGCAGCGTCACGCCGTATCAAAAAGTGGCCGACTACTTCAAGCAGAAAGACTTCAAGGACAAGACCTACTTCCTGTGCGAACACGCGCCGGATGCGTGGGAGGTGCGCCAGTCCGCATTTGAAGGCGAAGGCGGCTTGCAGCATCCCTCAGCGATTCAGGCCGAACAACTGGGCGGCAGCGATGCGCGCTACGAAACCCCGACCGCTGCCGTGCAATACCGCCTGGCGCTGGCCGCTGGCGAGGCGCGCGACTACCGCTTCATTTTCGGCCCCGCATTCGATGATGCGGAAATCCGCGCCATGCGTACAAAATACCTGAGCGCGGCCGCCTTCGACAGCGCCGCACAGGAATACGCAGCCTACGTCGCCAGCGGCGATGGCTGCCTGCGCATCGAAACGCCGGACGCGGACCTGGATAACTTCGTCAACAACTGGCTGCCGCGCCAGGTGTTTTACCACGGCGACGTGAATCGCCTCAGCACCGACCCGCAGACGCGCAACTACCTGCAAGACAATATGGGCATGAGCTTCATCAAGCCCGGCGTGATGCGCGCCGCTTTCCTGCACGCGCTGTCGCAACAGGAAGCCAGCGGCGCCATGCCCGACGGTATCCTGCTGGCGGAAGGCGCGGAGCTCAAATACATCAACCAGGTGCCGCACACCGATCATTGCGTATGGCTGCCGGTCGCGCTTAAAGTCTACCTCGACGAAACCGGCGACTACGACATCCTCAACGAAGACGTGATCGGCAAGGAGAGCGGCGTCGCGCTCACCGTCTCCGAGCGCGTCAGCAGCGCCATGGACTGGCTGCTGCAGGCGCGCGACAAGCGTGGCCTGAGCTATATCGCGCAAGGCGACTGGTGCGACCCGATGAATATGGTCGGCTACAAGGGCCGTGGTGTCTCTGGCTGGCTGACCGTGGCCACCGCCTATGCGCTCAACCTGTGGGCCGAGATTTGCGAAACCACCGGCGCCAGTTCCTCGCTGGCGGAAAGCGCCAGGCACTTCCGCGCCGGTGCGCATGCCGTCAACCGCGCCGCCAACGAACACCTGTGGGATGGCGACTGGTTCGCGCGCGGCATCACCGACGACAACGTCACCTTTGGCATCCGCAAGGACAAGGAAGGCCGCATCTGGCTCAATCCGCAGGCCTGGGCGATCCTCAGCGGCGCCGCCAATGCCGGCCAGCGCGCATCGATGCTGGCCCAAGTCGATGAGCACCTGGTCACGCCATACGGCGTGCAGATGTTCGCGCCGCCGTTCAGCGCCATGCGCGACGACGTCGGACGCGTGACGCAGAAGCACCCTGGCTCGGCGGAGAACGGCGCGGTCTACAACCACGCCGCCGTGTTCTACATCTACAGCCTGTACACCGCCGGCGAAAGCGAGCGCGCCTACGACCTGCTGCGCCGCATGCTGCCCGGCCCGAGCGAGCAGGACTACCTGCAACGCGGCCAGCTGCCGGTGTTCATCCCGAATTACTATCGCGGTGCCTGGCGCGAGTACCCGCGCACCGCCGGCCGTTCCAGCCAGCTGTTCAACACCGGCACGGTGTCGTGGGTCTATCTGTGCTTTGTTGAAGGCCTGTGCGGCCTGAAAGGTACGGCCGATGGCCTGTCCATCAATCCGCAGCTGCCTGCACACTGGGACGGCATCAAAGTCGCGCGCAAGTTCCGTCATGCCAGTTTCGATGTATCGATAGAGCGCGCTGACGTCGAGCAGGTGCAAGTCTGGGACGGGGACAAGCGTTTGACTGAAAACGTTTTCACCGGTATCGTTGCAGGCGGAGCATATGCGCTGAAGGTTCTGATTCCGCGCTGAAGATCAACTTAAAATTATAAGGACACTGTAATCGTATGAAAAAGCGTCTCTGGCTGTCTCTGGCACTGGTTTATCCCTTCATGTTAACCGGCGCCGTACACGCCGCAGACGCAGACCGCCCCTGGCTGGACGCGAAGCAGTCGCCCGACGCGCGCGCCGACCAGCTGGTGAAAGCGATGACGCTGGATGAAAAAATCCAGACCGTGTTCGCCTACTTCTCGACCGAATTCACGCCGAAGAAGCATGAGCAGCCGAAGGAAGGCCGCCCTGATTCGGCCGGCTACGTGCCGGGCATCGAGCGCCTCGGCCTGCCGCCGCAATGGCAAACCGACGCCGGTGTCGGCGTCGCCACCCAGGCGGTGTCGAAAAAACCGTACCAGCGCACTTCCCTGCCGGCCGGTATCGCCACCGCCGCCACCTGGAACACCAAGCTGGCCTTCGCGGGCGGCGCGATGATCGGCGCCGAGGCGCGTGCTTCGGGCTTCAACGTGCAGCTGGCCGGCGGGGTCAACCTGCAACGCGAGCCGCGCAATGGCCGCAACTTCGAATATGGCGGCGAAGATCCGCTGCTGGCCGGCATCATGGTCGGCGAGCAGATCCGCGGCATCCAGTCCAACCACATCATTTCCACCGTCAAGCACTACGCTTTCAACGACCAGGAAACCAACCGCAATCACGTCAACGTCATTATCGACGACAAGAACGGCCGCATGTCGGACCTGCTGGCGCTGCAATTCGCCATCGAGCGTGGCGATCCGGGCTCGGTGATGTGCGCGTATAACCGCGTCAACGGCGACTATGCCTGCGAACACGAATACCTGCTGAACGAGGTGCTGAAGAAGGACTGGAAGTACACCGGCTACGTCATGTCCGACTGGGGCGCGACCCACTCGACCATTCCGGCTGCGCTGCGCGGCCTGGACCAGCAGTCCGGCTACCCGTTCGACAAATCGGATTACTTCAACGGCCCGCTGAAGGAAGCGGTGGTCAACCGCCACGTACCGCAATCGCGCCTGGATGATATGGTCAAGCGCATCACCCGCACCATGTTCGCACATGGCCTGGTCGAGCATCCGGTGTCCAAGCCGAAGTCCGACGACGCTGGCATCGACTTTGTCGCCCACGGCAAAATCAGCCAGGCCGATGCCGAAGAAGCCATCGTCCTGCTGAAGAACGATAACAGCCTGCTGCCACTGGCGGCCAATGTGCGCAGCGTCGCCGTGATCGGCGGCCATGCGGACAAGGGCGTGCTGTCGGGCGGCGGTTCGGCCCAGGTCTATCCGATCGGCCTGTCGCCGGTACCGAACGAAGGCCCGGCCCACTTCCCTGGCCCGATCGTGTTCCACCGCTCGTCGCCGATGGGCGAACTGGCCAGGCTGACCAAGGCCAAGCTGACCTACCACGACGGCAAGGATGTCGCCGCCGCCGCCAAGCTGGCAGCGGGCAGCGATGTGGTCATCGTCTTCGCCAACCAGTGGATGGCCGAGAGCTTCGACGCAGACGACCTGTCGCTGCCGCACAAGCAGGACGATCTGATCGCCGCCATCGCCAAGGCCAATCCGAAAACCGTGGTGGTGCTGCAAACCGGTAACCCGGTTGTTATGCCATGGCTGGACAAGGTTGGCGCGGTGCTGGAAGCCTGGTATCCGGGTACCAACGGCGGCGCGGCGATTGCGCGCGTGCTGAATGGCGATGTGAATCCATCCGGCCGCCTGCCAGCGACCTTCCCGGCCTCGCTGGACCAGCTGCCGCGTCCCAAGCTCGATGGCGACGGCAAGACCAAGGATGAGAACATCATCGAAAAGGTCACCACCAACTACAACATCGAAGGCGCTGCGGTCGGCTACAAATGGTTTGACCTGAAAGGCCTGAAGCCGCTGTTCCCATTCGGTTACGGCCTGTCGTACAGCAGCTTCTCGTATGAAGGCCTGAGCGCCAAACCGGCTGGCAATGGCATCGAAGTCAGCTTCAACATTCAGAACACCGGCAAACGCGATGGCAAGACGGTTGGCCAGGTGTATGTGTCGCCATTGGCCGGCGGCTGGGAAGCGCCGAAACGCCTGGCTGGCTGGGACAAGCTGGACCTGAAAGCCGGCGCCAGCGGCAAGGCCACGGTGAAGGTCGATCCGCGCCTGCTGGGCGTCTACGATAGCGCCAGCAAGACCTGGAAAATCGCCGCCGGTGAATACCTGGTGACGCTGGCCGATTCGGCCGGCGCCAAGCCAGCCGCCAGCGTCAAGGTCACGCTGGACGCCAAGACCGTGGACGTGAACGGTAAATAAGCAGCAAGCCAGCCTGCTTTAATCGACGGCCGACAAGGCCGTCATCAACGGCGCCTGCCCATTGCGGAAGGTGCGCTTGACGGTGGCGTCGTCAAAGTAGCGCGCATAAATCGCGCGCACGCTTTGTTCCGACGTCATCGCCTTTAATGCGGCAGCGTAGCGCTGGTGCAGCTGCGGCGATATGGTCTGCTTCGACAAGTAAATGCCGGTGAAGCGCGGGGCCGATTCCGGCAGCGGCACGATCGTCATCCGCAACTTGCTGTCCTTCAGATATTTACCGTAGATCGGCGGCGTGGCCAGCGTGCCAGCCGCGCGGCCCAGCGCCAGCTTGCCGAACACGGTTTCAAAATCATTCACCACTTCCAGCCGGCCATGCGAGGCCAGCGTCGCCAGTTGCGTCTCGATGCCAGCGTCGTAGGCGACACCGCGCGTGACGTTGAGACGGCCTTCACCGCGCGCCACGTAGTCGGCCAGGCTGGTGTACTGGCGGCCATCCTGCTGCGTCAGCAGCAAATCGTATTGCAGATAGGCGTAAGGCAGGTAACGGGCGTAGGCATCGCGTTCGGGCGTGCGCATCGAGCCCATGGTCATATCGATGCGGCCCGCTTCCAGTTCGATGAACAAGCGCTGGCGCGGATACCATTGGAACGCGAACTTGCAACCGGTGCGGCGCGCCATTTCATGGGCCACATCGATGGCGATGCCGGCTATCCGGCCCTGCTCGCGGTAGGAGGTATAGCCCAGGTCGCTGACGCCGACGCGTGTGACTACCGGACAGTCCGCGCCCGCGCGCGCCGCTGGACTCCAACAGCTCAAACTGGCAATCAGCAGCAAGTATTTGCGTCTCATCATGAACTCTTATCTGTTGGTAATGATGAGTTTATCTTAGGCTGCCGCGCAGGTGTGAGAAAGCGATGTTTCTGCAAAGCTTGCTTGCAATGATGCATAACCTGCGCGGCAGCTTACGGTACACTGGGCGGCATGCGGCTGACTCCCAATAAGCAAGCTGAACTGCACCGCGCCTTGCAGGATGCGATGGATGATCACGCCCTGCTGGCTGCCATGCCCGACCTGCAACCGCTGGCCGGTACACCTCCCCTGCCGGTCACGCTGATCGAAGACGAGGCACTGCATGTGGTGCGGCACAAGGATAGCGGCTGCGTGCAGTTGGTCTTTCCGGGTGAGAGTGTATCCGCACCGGCCGCGCTGTCTCCGGCGCCGGCTGCCTGGAACTGGATCGTACAAGCCTCGCTGCGCGCCGGCGAGCGCATGACCCAAGCGATGATCAACAAGATCGAAGCGCACAACAAGCCGGAACAGCTGCTGGCCTTGAACCGTGGACACGGCATGCCAGCAATGCCCGAAGACCTGGCTGCCGCGCGCGGCCGCAAAGTGCTATTGCTGGTGCATGGCGTATTCAGCTCGATCGAAGGCGGCTTCGGCGATTTGGACTTACAGCCCTTGCTGGAGCGCTATCAGGGACGCGTGTTCGGCTACGACCATTGGACCATCGCCAAAACGCCGCAACAGAACGCGCTGAACCTGCTACAGCGCCTGCCGGCCGACGCCGGCTGGGAAGTCGATATCCTGTGCCACAGCCGTGGCGGACTGCTGGTGCGCTCGCTGCTGACCGAGGGTATGGCCGATATCGCGCGGGCTCGCGCAGGACGCATCGCCAAAGTGGGCAAAGTGATGTTTGTGGCGGCCGCCAACCAGGGTTCGCCGCTGGCCTCGCCCGACGACATCAAGCAATTCCTCAACGTGGCGGCCATGCTGGCCTCCTTCAGCGGCGGCATGGCGCTGGACCTGGTGATCGGGCTGGCGCGGATGGTGGTGTCGCTGGGCTTCGGCCGTCCCAGCGTGCAGGCGCTGGCGACCGGCTCAGCGCTGATCGCGCAGCTGGACCGCTCCGGCTCGCTGCTCAATGCCGGCAACAGCTACTACGCCCGCGCCAACTACGCCTATGGCGACTCGCTGCTGGAACGCAGCGGCGCCCTGCTGAGCCACGCGCTGCTGGAAGGCGCAAACGACCTGGTCATCCCCTACGGCAACGTCCTGCTGCCGCAAGCCACGCCGGACGCCAGCCGCCTACTCAATTTCGGCAGCGCCGAACACAAACAAAACGAGGTCTGGCACACCGAATTTTTCCAGCATCCCGCTACCAGGGAATTCCTGCTCAACAATCTCGGTTAGCTGGCTTGGGGCGCCGCAGCACACGCCTTGCGTGAACGATGCAGTAGGCGCTGAAGGCCAGCACGAATATCGCCATCAGCCAAAAAAGAAAGTCATGCCATTTCAGGCCTTCGCGCACGATCGCTGCCCGTTCCGGCGCAGCCGGATCGTAGAAAATCCGGATGCTGGTGCCAGCCGGCCGAGCGGCCAGCCAGGCGGCGACCCTCGCCTTGTCGAGGTGGCAGCCCTGGTCTGAAATGATCGACGATGTCAGCTCGCGGCTTTTGTAGCT
Source organism: Duganella sp. sic0402 (assembly GCF_019219065.1). Lineage (GTDB taxonomy): Bacteria > Pseudomonadota > Gammaproteobacteria > Burkholderiales > Burkholderiaceae_D > Rugamonas. The sequence goes on from NZ_JAHUWK010000001.1 coordinate 1,035,680, forward strand.
GCGGCCATCCACCAGATAAGCATAGCGGATACGGCCGCACCAGCTGTGGCTTCTTCCGCTTCGCTGGTACATATCGGTAGACACCACGCGCGCCTCCCCGGCCACCCAGTGATAGGCGCGCAGCTTGGGGACGCTATCCAAGGCAGCGATGCCAAGAATAAACAAGCCAAGTAGCAAGCTCAGCCAGCTGCTCAGCAAGGTTTCATGGGGCGCCTTGCCGATTTCTTCCAGCAGCTTCTCTTGCCACTTGAATTTCAATGTTCTGGCTCGACAGCCTGATCGGCCGGCGCGGGGGCCTTGCGGCGGCGCCGGGCGTTTTTCGGATCGGCGATCAGCGGACGGTAGAGTTCGACGCGGTCGTGGGCGCGCAAGATGGTGTCCAATGGTTTCTTCTTGGCGTAGATGCCGGTTTGCAGCTGGCTCAGATCCAGTCCCGGCAACTCGGTCAGCACGCCGCTCAGCGCAATGGCCTGCTCCAGCGTGGTGCCGGCTGGCACCTGCAGCTCACGCAGGAATTGCACTGCGTCGCTCGCATAGCACACCTGGATCGAAAAAGTCTCAGCCGCCATACACGGTTTCCGCCCGCTTGCAGAAGGAATCGACCATGCTGTTGGCAATCATGCCGAACACCGGGCCGATCAGCTTATCCAGCAGGCCGCTGGAAAATTCGTAGTGCAGGTCCAGCTCGATCTTGCAGGCGTCCTCGCGCAGCGGTTTAAAGGTCCACACGCCGTCCAGGCACTTGAAAGGACCGTCCACCAGCTTCATCTTGATCGACGTGGGCGCGGTGTTTTCATTCGACGTGGTAAAGCTTTGCTTGACGCCATGGTAGTTGATGCCAACGCTGGCCACCACCGTATTGCCGTTGCGCTCCCGGATCTCGACGCCACCGCACCACGGCAGAAATTTGGGATAGTCCTCGATCGCCGCCACCAGATCGAACATTTGCTGGGCGCTGTAACCGAGGAAAACTGATTTGTGCACTACTGCCATTGTCTAACCATTTGCTATGATGTTGAATTATTCGCGTCTGAAGGCGCGCAGCAGTAGTTTAACCGATACCACCACATGACCATAGCCGATAACAAAAAAGCCTTTTTTGACTATTTCATCGAAGACCGCTACGAAGCCGGCATCGTGCTCGAAGGCTGGGAAGTCAAGGCCATCCGCGACAACAAGGTGCAGATCAAGGAAGCCTACGTCACCATCAAGGGCGACGAGCTGTTCCTGTTCGGCGCCCACATCAGCGCGCTGCCGACCGCCTCCACCCACATCACGCCCGACATGGTGCGCACCCGCAAGCTGCTGCTGCACCGCGAGCAGATCGACAAGCTGATCAGCAAGGTCACGCGCGCCGGCTACACCCTGGTGCCGCTCAACCTGCACTTCAAGGGCGGTCGCGTGAAATGCGAGATCGGTCTGGCCAAAGGCAAGAAAATGCACGATAAGCGTGCCACCGAGAAAGATCGCGACGGCAAACGCGAAGTCGCGCAGGCGATGAAAGTTCACAAGCGCTAAATCTGTTGCGCACGCTGTACAAAACCCGGCCCCACGCCGGGTTTTTTATTGCGCGGAGAATTTCTAATTAGAAACATCCATGCTAAACTTGGCGGAGAGTGATTTCACATTCACGGACATCGTGTGCCTGTGATTTGGACAATTTTGACGACGAGGCAATCATGGCGCTGAAAACTGCAATGGCTCTGGTGGCTGGCATCTTGCTGGCGGGCTGCGCTTCGCGCTACACGCCAACGCCGCTGGCGGCCAACTTCCCCACCACCAAGCAGGCCAAGCTGCAAGCGGCGCATCACTGGGGCGTCATTTCCGACAATATCTCACGGCGGGTAGCGCTGGAGCTCCGCAAGAGCCCACCCCGCCCGGTGTATATCGCTGAGCCGAAAGACCCGAGCCCATTCCAGCGCGCGCTGGCGGCGCAGCTGACCACCTCGCTGGTCAACGACGGCTATGTAGTGTCGCGCAACGCGGCCGGCTCGCTGAAAGTCGAGCTGGACGTGCAGACCCTGACCTTCAGCGCCGACCGCCCGCAATACCGTTATTACGGCGAAAAAACCGTGCTGGCGGGCGGTATCGTCGTGCTAAGCGCGCTTGACGCCGGCTTTGCTTTCAATGCGGGCACGGCGCTCGCCGCCGTTGATGGCCATCAATGGCTGAATTCACAGTTTGCGCCTGGCGAGACGCCGAAGACCGAAATCATCGTCACCGTTTCCGTGTCCGACCAGTACCGCTATCTGGCGCGCAACACCTCGGCCTATTATGTGGCGGACACCGATCGCGTGCTGTATGGCATCATCGATCCCCAGCCCGAAGAACCTAAAATTACCCGTACCTTCCAGGTACGCGGAGATATCTGATGCACATGAAATCCCTGGCCCGCGTCTCCCTGCTGGCGCTGCCGCTGCTGCTGTCGGCCTGCTCGTCGACGCCGAAGAATGACGAAGGCAATTACGCCACCATTTCGCCCAACCAGTTCATCAACGCCAACTACAAGGCGGCCGATGTGCTGCTGTCGCAGCTGAATGGCAAGCTGCGCCAGGACAAGCCGCTGATCGTCGCCACGGTGGTGAATATCGATGCGCTGGAACAGACCACGACGCTGGGCCGGCTGATATCGGAGCAGCTGTCGACGCGCATGGCGCAAGGCGGCCTGAGCATGCTGGAAATGAAGTTGCGCAACAGCGTCTACCTGAAGCGCAACCAGGGCGAACTGATGCTGACACGTGAAATCGGCGAAGTGGCCACCACCCACAATGCGCAGGCGATTGTGGTCGGCTCCTACGCCGAAACCAGTGACATGGTGTTCATCAACATCAAGGTGATCCAGCCGAACACCAACTTCGTGCTGGCTGGCCACGACTACGTGCTGGCCAAGGAAGCCATCGTCCGCTCGATGCTGCAGCGGAATTAATTACACCAACAGCGGCAGCACATCGACTGCGGACGCTTCCACCTTCAAGCCGATCAAGTCATCCGCCCGGGTTTTGCCCAGGTTGATGGCAGCGATCGGCTTGTTCGTCTGCGCCGCCAGCTTGGCGAAGCGATAGCCGGAAAACACCATCAGCGATGAGCCGACCACCAGTACGGCGTCGGCCTCATCGGCCAGTTGCAGCGCATCGGCGGTGCGCTGGGCCGGGATATTATCGCCAAAGAAAATCACGTCCGGCTGCAAGGTTCCGCCGCAGACGCTGCAATAAGGCAGATGAAAATCCTGGAACTCGTCCAGCTCGACCTCCGCATCACCATCCGGCCGCGCTTCTGGCACCACCTCGCCCACCGGCCCGCCAGGCACCAGCGATGGATTCGCCTCCAGCAGCCAGTTCTGGATCCCGATACGCGGATGCACCATGCGGCAATCCAGGCACAACACACCATGAATATTGCCATGCAGCTCAATCAGCTTACGGCTACCCGCGCGCTGATGCAAGCCATCGACGTTCTGCGTAATGATGGCGTGAATGCGCCCCGCCGCCTCCAGCTCGGCCAGCGCACGATGGCCGGCATTGGGCGCCGCCCCGGCCAAAGTCGGATACCCGGCCATACTGCGCGCCCAATACCGCCGCCGCACTGCCTCCGACTTACGGAAATCCGGTCCCTGGATAGGATTGCGGCCACGCCGCACGCCATCCTTGTCACGGTAATCAGGAATGCCGGAAGCCGTACTCAGGCCAGCGCCGGTAAGCACCAGCACCCGCTGGTGCTGATGCAAAAACGTAAGCAGATGATCGGTTTGCTGATTCAGGTTCATCCCCGAATGTTACAGCAATCCGGGATCAGAGGCGGGAGCGGAGGTCTTCGACGGCGGCCAGCCAGTCCTTGTAATGTTCGCTTTCTTCCCAGAGCTGACGCAGTTCGCTGTCGGCGGAGAGGATGCGTTCCAGCGCGCGGACGGCTTTGTCGGCCAGGTCGGCGCGGTGTTTGGCTTTGGGCTTGCGCGCGGCGACCCATTCGTCAACCGGGGCGCTGTCTTGCGTGGACGGGCCGCCTTTGCCTTGCAGGCGCGCCAGTACTTCAATGGCCACCAGGGCTTCGGCGGCGAATGGCGCGTCCAGTTCGCCCGCCGCGTCCAAGGCGGTGTTGAGCGTGTCCTCCACCGCGTCCAGATTGCTGGTTTCGTGCAGGTCCTGTGCCCAGTCCTGCGCGTAGTCGTTGCCGAACGCGTCTACCGCCCACGTGCCCATAGTCTTACTCCTTGATGATTTTGCTTTGCGTCTTGACGACCTGCAGCGCGGTCGCGATCAGGCCGCTCATATCGCCCAGATTGGCCGGTATGATAATCGAATTATTGGTCTTGGCCAGTTGGCCGAAGGCGTTGACGTACTGCTCCGCCACTTTCAGGTTCATGGCTTCGTCGCCGCCCGGTTCGCGCAGCGCCGAGCCGACCTGGCGCAAGGCGCTGGCGTTCGCTTCCGCCAGCGCGACGATCGCCGCCGCCTGGCCTTGCGCGCGGTTGATCGCGGCCTGCTTGTCGCCCTCGGAACGGGCGATCTGCGCTTCACGCTCGCCACTGGCGATATTGATCTGCTCCTGCTTGCGGCCTTCCGAAGCGGCGATCAGCGCACGCTTTTCACGCTCGGCGGTGATCTGCGCCTGCATCGCGTGCAGGATTTCTTTCGGCGGCGTCAGATCCTTGATTTCGTAGCGCAGCACTTTCACGCCCCAGTTGGAGGCCGACTCGTCAATCGCGTTGACGATGGTGGTGTTGATGTGCTCGCGCTCTTCAAACGTTTTATCCAGCTCCATGCGGCCGATCACCGAACGCAGCGTGGTCTGCGCCAGCTGGGTGATCGCGGCGATGTAGTTCGACGAGCCATACGATGCGCGCATCGCGTCCGTCACCTGGAAGTACAGGATGCCGTCCACCTGCAACTGGGTGTTGTCGCGGGTGATGCAGACCTGCGGCGGCACGTCCAGCGGGATTTCTTTGAGCACATGCTTGTAGGCGATGCGGTCGACAAACGGGATCACGATATTGAGGCCCGGCCCCAGCGTCGCGTGGTATTTTCCCAGCCGCTCCACCACCCATGCATGCTGCTGCGGCACCACGTTGATCGTCTTGAAGACGAACACCAGCGCCAAGATAAACAGGATGAAGGTGACGTTACCGATACTGATGTCCATGTAGTTCTCCGTAGTTGATTTTATGCCGCCACAATCAGGCGGCTGCCGCGTACTTCGCGGATGGTGTAGGCGCCCGGCGCGGCGATAGCCCCCGGTGTCACGCCAATGTCCAATTCGACGTCCCACAGCGCGCCGCGATACATCACGCGCGCCACGTTATCCTGCCATGCCGGCACATGCACGGTCTGGCCAATGTCGAGATTGACGTTGGGATCGCGCTCGGCCTGCACGCGCTCCTGCGCGCGGCCATAGCGGCTGCGGCGCAGCGCCACGGTGGCGGCAACGCCAACCACGGCCGCCACCAGCAGCTGCAGCGCCGGCCCAAAGCCCAGCAGCGCCGCAGCACCGCCAGCCGCCAGGCCGATCGCGATCATCAATAAATAGAAGGTACCGACGAACAGCTCCAGTATCACCGTCGCGCCAGCCGCGGCCAGCCAATAGCTCCAGTCAGTCATCATCGTCTCCTGTCGAAAAACAAAAACCCCCGCATCCCATCATGGGATGCGAGGGTTCATTTATACCACGTTAGTCTGCGTCAATTACTTTTGCAGACTGGCGAGCTTTTGCCAGGTATCGATCACCGAGTCAGGATTCAGCGACATCGACTCGATGCCCTGCTCCATCAGCCACGCCGCGAAGTCCGGGTGGTCCGAAGGGCCCTGGCCGCAGATGCCGATGTACTTGCCCTGCTTGCGGCAAGCCTGGATCGCCTGCGACAGCAGTGCTTTCACAGCGTCATCACGCTCGTCGAAGTCGGCCGCCAGCAGTGCCATGCCGGAATCGCGGTCCAGGCCCAGGGTCAGCTGGGTCAGGTCGTTGGAACCGATCGAGAAGCCGTCGAAGTGCTCCAGGAAGCGCTCCGCCAGGATGGCATTGGATGGCACTTCGCACATCATGATCAGGCGCAGGCCATTCTCGCCGCGCACCAGGCCGTTTTTGCCCAGCAGGTTCACGACCTTCTCGGCCTGGCCCAGCGTACGCACGAACGGCACCATGATTTCGACGTTGGTCAGGCCCATGTCGTTACGCACGCGCTTCATCGCTGCGCATTCCATTTCGAATGCGCCGGCGAAGTCGTCGGCCAGGTAACGGGCGGCGCCACGGAAGCCCAGCATCGGATTTTCTTCATCCGGCTCGTAGCGCGAACCGCCGATCAGCTTCTTGTACTCGTTGGACTTGAAGTCCGACAGGCGCACGATCACTGGTTTCGGCCAGAACGCGGCAGCGATGGTGGCGATGCCTTCGGCCAGCTTGTCGACGTAGAACGCGCGTGGCGATGCGTGGCCGCGCGCCACCGACTCGACCGCCTTCTTCAGGTCCGCGTCGATGTTCGGATATTCCAGGATCGCTTTCGGGTGCACACCAATATTGTTATTGATGATGAACTCCAGGCGCGCCAGGCCCACGCCGCCATTCGGCACGGCCTGGAAGTCGAACGCCAGCTGCGGGTTACCCACGTTCAGCATGATCTTGGTCGGCAGCTTCGGCAGCTCGCCGCGCGAGACTTCCGAGATTTCGGTTTCCAGCAGGCCGTCGTAGATTTTGCCTTCGTCGCCTTCGGCGCAGGACACGGTCACGAAAGTGCCATCCTTCAGCACATCGGTCGCATCACCGCAGCCAACCACCGCCGGCACACCCAGCTCACGCGCGATAATCGCAGCGTGGCAGGTACGGCCACCACGGTTGGTGACGATGGCGGAGGCGCGCTTCATCACCGGTTCCCAGTTAGGATCGGTCATATCGGCCACCAGCACGTCGCCAGGCTGCACACGTTCCATTTCCGATGGGTCGTGGATCACGCGCACCGGACCGGCGCCGATCTTCTGGCCAATCGCACGGCCCGAAGCCAGCACGGTGCCGCTCGATTTCAGCTTGAAGCGCTGCTGCACGTCGGTGGCCTTCTGCTGCGACTTCACGGTTTCAGGACGCGCCTGCAGGATGTACAGCTTGCCGTCGCGGCCATCCTTGCCCCACTCGATGTCCATCGGACGGCCGTAGTGGTTTTCGATGATCACGGCGTACTTGGCCAGCTCCACCACTTCTTCGTCGTTCAGCGAGTAGCGGTTGCGCAGTTCCACCGGCACGTCCACAGTCTTGACCGAGCGGCCAGCCTTGGCTTCGCTGGTGAATTCCATCTTCAGCAGCTTGGAGCCGATGTTGCGGCGGATGACAGGCGATTTGCCTTTTTCCAGCATCGGTTTGTGGACGTAGAATTCGTCCGGATTCACCGCGCCCTGCACCACCGTCTCGCCCAGGCCATAGCTGGAGGTGACGAACACCACATCCTTGAAGCCGGACTCGGTATCAATGGTGAACATGACGCCGGCGGAGCCCAGGTCGGAACGCACCATGCGCTGCACGCCAGCCGACAGCGCCACTTCAGCGTGGGTGAAGCCTTTGTGCACGCGGTAGGAAATTGCGCGGTCGTTGTACAGCGAGGCGAACACGTGCTTCATCGCATCCAGCACGTTGTCGATGCCGACCACGTTCAGGAAGGTCTCTTGCTGGCCGGCGAACGAAGCGTCCGGCAAGTCTTCGGCGGTAGCCGACGAGCGCACGGCGAACGACATTTCGGTCGACGAATCGGCCACCAGTTTTTCGTAGAAGGTATGAATCTCCGCTTCCAGGCGTGGCTGGAATGGCGTGTCGATGATCCACTGACGGATCTCCGCGCCGGCTTGCGCCAGCGAGCGCACATCGTCGATGTTCAGATCGGCGAGGCGGTCAGCGATACGGTCGGCCAGCGATTTGCCGCCGTCGACGCTGTGCGACAGGAAGTCGCGGAATGCCTGCGCGGTGGTGGCAAAGCCGCCAGGCACGCGCACGCCGGCGCCTGCCAGCTGGCTGATCATCTCGCCGAGCGAGGCGTTCTTGCCGCCGACAGACTCCACATCCGTCATTCGTAAATTTTCAAACGAGGCAACGTAGACTGCTTCGTTGTTTTGCTCCTTCAATGCTGCGTTGGACATAAAAACACCTTTTTGATGATAGAAATCTTTCCGGCGGTGCGCAGACCCATGTTCTTGCTTATTCTGGTGGTCGTGCCGCACAATGCATCCTGTTGGCGCACATTCTACAGCCTGTGGCGCGAATTGACGATTCACAATAGGATACTTGCACTAAACATGACACAAGAACAACGCCCACCCTTGCCGTCCGCAGCGCGCACCGTATTTTTTGTTTCCGACGGCACCGGCATCACCGCTGAAACCTTCGGCCATTCGGTGCTGACCCAGTTCGAATTGCGCTTCCGCCAGGTGCGGCTGCCGTTCATCGATACCCTGGACAAGGCCTACGATGCGGTACGCAAGATCAATGAGGCGTTTGCCACCGACGGCCATCGCCCGATCATCTTTTCGACGCTGGTGCATACCGAGCTGTCTGATGTCATACGGCAATGCAAAGGCATGTATATGGACATGTTCCAGACCTTTGTTGCCCCGCTGGAACAAGAGTTGGGTGTGAAATCGACCCACACCATCGGCCGCTCGCACAATATCGTCGACAGTGAGGAATACAAGAACCGCATCGAGGCGATCAACTTCTCGCTGGCGCATGATGACGGCCAGTCGCACAAGAATCTGGCGTCGGCGGATGTCATTCTGGTGGGCGTGTCGCGCTCGGGCAAGACGCCAACCAGCTTGTACCTGGCGATGCAGTATGGGATCAAGGCGGCCAACTATCCGCTGATACCGGATGACTTCGAGCGCGGCCGGCTGCCGTCGTCGCTATATGAGTTCAAGTCCAAGATTTTTGGCTTGACGATTACGCCGGAGCGCTTGACCGAGATCCGTAACGAACGACGCGCGGGGAGCAAATACGCGTCGCTGGAGAATTGCCGTTACGAGGTCAACGAAGCGGAAGCGATGATGAAGCGCGAAGGCATACGCTGGCTGTCGTCGACCACCAAGTCGATTGAAGAAATCTCCACCACCATCCTGCAAGAGATCAAGCCGGACCGGCGCGAGTACTAAGGCTCACACGCGCGGCGGGTCGGTCTCGCGCGCGTGGACGCGGTGCTGGGCCAGCACGGAGGTGAAGCAGGCCAGTCCCTCTGCCACGTCGGCTGGCGTCACAATGATCACGCCCGGATCGGGCAGACCTTGCGGCAGCCGGCGTGGAATTTTGGCCGCCTTCAGCAACTCCACCGCCCCGCCCAGCGCCAGTATCGGCTTGCCATGCCGGTACTGTAGCTTGATGAACTCTATCGCCAGGGCACCCGCTCCCTGAATCGCGATAGCGCCATCCCACAGCACCGACGGCGCGCTCTCATAGCTGTCCGCCACGTCCAGTACGGCGCCATCGGCCGCTGCCGCCTGCCCGATGCGCGCGCCGATCAGGCATGGCACGGCGCCAGCCTCCTCCAGCGACGCGAACAGCTGCCCAATCAGCGCACCATCCGCACCCGGCGCCACCATCAGCGCCACACGGCGCGTGCGTATGCCAAGCTGCCCCGGCCGCGCAAACAGCGACAGTGACGGCGAGGGCATGTAGTCATACGGCGGCCGGTCGCTTGCCGGCGGCAACGGCGGCGGCACTTGCATGCCCAGCCCCTCGGCCACGGAGGCGACCAGCCGCGCATCGATATTTGCCAGCAGCGACAGGGTGCGACTGCGCACCGCCGGCGTGCGCACCCGGCTGAGTTCAAAGCGGAACGCCTGAATGATGTGATGCTGCTCGATCGCGCTCTGGCTCATCCAGAACAACTTTGCCTGCGCATAATGATCGGCAAACAGTTCCGGCTTGCCGCGCACCTCCCTGCCCTGCGACACTTCCGGCACGCTGACAAAACCGCGCGCACCGGCCTGGAACGGACAGCCGCCAGCCAGCGAATTCGGCTCGTAACTGACACGGCCGCGGTTGATCTGCTGCCGGTGAAAGCCGTCGCGCTGGTTGTTATGGATCTGCGCCAGCGGCGTATTGATCGGAATCTCATGGAAGTTGGGCCCGCCCAGTCGCGTGAGCTGCGTATCGATATACGAATGCAGGCGCCCTTGCAGCAGCGGATCGTTGGTGAAGTCGATGCCCGGCACCACATGCGCCGCGCAGAACGCCACCTGCTCGGTTTCGCTGAAGAAGTTATGCGGATTCCGGTCCAGGACCAGCTTGCCGATGGTACGCACCGCCACCATTTCCTCGGGTACGATTTTGGTCGGATCGAGAATATCGAAAGGAAAACGCCCAGCCTCCTCTTCGGTAAAGATTTGCAGGCCCAGCTCCCACGCGGGAAACTCGCCGGCCTCAATCGCTTCCCACAAATCACGGCGATGATAATCCGGGTCGGCGCCGGCCAGCCGCACTGCCTCGTCCCATACCAGCGCATGCGTGCCAGCCAGCGGCGACCAGTGGAACTTGCAGAACACCGACGCGCCTTCCGCGTTCACCAGCCGGAAGGTGTGCACGCCAAAGCCCTGCATCATGCGGTAGCTGCGCGGAATGGCGCGGTCCGAGGTATGCCACAGCAGCATGTGGGCGATTTCGGGACTGAGCGAGGCAAAATCCCAGAAAGTGTCATGCGCGCTGGCAGCCTGCGGTATGCCGTTATTCGGTTCAGGCTTGACCGCATGAATCAGGTCCGGGAACTTCATCGCATCCTGAATGAAGAACACCGGGATGTTGTTACCGACCAGGTCCCAGTTACCCTCTTCCGTGTAGAACTTGACCGCAAATCCGCGCACATCGCGCACGGTATCGGCCGAGCCGCGCTCACCGGCCACGGTCGAGAATCGCACAAACACCGGCGTGCGCTTGCCCACCGCCGCAAACGGCGCGGCGCGGGTAATGTCGCTGAGGTCCTGATAGCTCTCGAAATAGCCATGTGCGGCCGAACCACGCGCATGCACCACCCGCTCGGGTATGCGCTCATGATCGAAATGGGTGATTTTCTCGCGCAGGATAAAGTCTTCCATCAGCGTCGGCCCGCGCAGGCCGGCCTTCAGCGAGTTCTGATTGTCCGCCACCGGCACGCCCTGGTTGGTGCTCAGTTCATGGCAGACGGTGTCCGGCGGCGCCTGCGTCTCGCCAGCATGCGGCGTGTAGGCCGCTTCGCCATACTCCAGCGGCTTGGTGGCATTGAATGGCATGCCGGCGGCCAGCTGGTCGGCGCCGGTATTCGTGCATTTCCCCATATCGACCTCCTGTATTGGATGGAGGTCGAGTGTGCAGCGCCGGTCAGCAGGCGTGTTTGATCGATGTCAGAAGAAATGCTGCCAGTCGGCCAGCCACGTGGGGAATTCTTCGACCGGCATCGGCTTGGCGATGTAATAGCCTTGCGCATAAGTGCAGCCCAGGCCTTGCAGGAAATCCCAATCCTGCTTGGTTTCGACGCCAACCGCCACCGACTTACGATCCAGGCTGCGGGCCAGGCTGAGGCAGGAACGCAGCACAGTGCCGAGCGCCGAGCGCTTGGAGGCGCCATCGACAAAGCTGCGGTCGATCTTGAGTTCCGAGAACGGGATGCGCGCCAGCAGTTGCAGGTTGCTGCGGCCGGTGCCGTAGTCGTCGATGGCCAGGCCGAAGCCCGCCATCCGCAGCCGCAGCAGGCATTCAAGGAAATGCGGCTCGGTGCTGAGCACCGCTGATTCGGTCATTTCAAAGGTGATGTAGTCGGCCATGATGCGGTGCCGCGCGATACAGGCCGCGATCTGCTCCATGAACTGCGGATGCGCCAGCGTGCTCTGGTCGACATTGATCGAGACGGAAATCGGCACGCCCTGGTCATGCAGGCTGCGGCAGGCGGCCACCGACTTTTCAATCATGGTCCAGTCGAGGAAGTCTACGCGTTTGGCGGCTTCCAGCGCCGGCATGAAGGATGCCGGCCCCAGCACGCCATGCAGTGGATGACGCCAGCGCGCAAACATCTCCAGGCCTTTGACCTGGCCGCTTTCAAGTTCGATTTTCGGCTGGAAGAAGGGATCGAACTCGCGGTTCTGCAAGCCCTTGCCCACTTCGTCAAATGACAGCGCAAGAGCGGCCTCGCGCGCACCTTGGGCCGCGCCGGGCGGCAGGTAGTTCTGGATCAGCGCCACCAGCCGGCCGCCGATGACCGGCTTGCCGATCGCGCCCAGCACATTGACGCCGTAGGCTGCCGCCATCGTCTCCGCTGAGAACAGCACTGCATTGGATTGTGCACCGACGATGATCAGGCCCGCCTTGCAGCGGGCTTCGCCCAGCCGGCGTATCAGCTCCAGCGCGTCCATGCCCGGCAAGGCCAGGTCGATGATGGCAATGTCCACCGCTGGCGTGATGCCGGCGCTGAAGTGGCGCAGCGCGGTGTGGCCGTCGGGCGCCTGGGTGATATGGCCGACGCCTGTATGCACCAGGATGTCGGCCAGCGCACGCCGTTGTACCTGATCCCCTTCGGCTACCAGAAAGTGCAACTGCGCGATGTCCATGACCGCCTCCAGTGTGTGCTTTAGCTCTGATGCTGCTGATTTTGCCTCAGTTGTTCAAAAAAGCATACTGCCGCGCAGGCGGCGACATTCAGCGACTCCACTTGTCCCATGTGCGGAATGACCACCTTGTGGGTCGCTTGCGACAGCAGATCGTCCGCCACGCCCTGGCCTTCGTGGCCAAAGATCCAGGCCACCGGCTGGCGCAGGTCGATTTCGTACAGCTTTTGAGCAGCATAGCCGCTGGTGGCCAGTGTCGGCACGCGCGCCGCGCGCACCAGTTCCACCAGGTCGACATTCTCAAAAATATCCAGCACAAAGTGCGCGCCCATGGCGGCGCGCAGCACTTTCGGCGACCAGCAGAACGCCGTGCCGCCGCTGCAATATACTTGCTTGATGCCAGCTGCCGCCGCGCTGCGCAGGATGGAGCCGACATTGCCGGGATCCTGCACGCCGTCCAGCAGCACCGCAGAGACACTGACAGGCACCGTGACCGCAGGTTCCGGCGTGTCGATCAAGAACATCACACCGACGCCATGCTCGACCTGGCTGACGCCGTTGTACAGCGCATCCGGCAGGGCCAGCACATGCGCACGCTGCGCTTCCAGCCGGCCGACGATCTCCATCACTTCCGCGTTATGCAGCGCGCTTTCGCTGACCACGCACTGCTCCGGCATGCCGCGCAGCTGAAGGTAGGACTGGCACAGGTGCACGCCGTCCAGCAGCGTGCGGCCGGCCTTGCGGCGCGCCTGCTGGCTGCCGGCCAGCTTGACCAGTTCCTTGTATTGCGCGTTGTCGCGCGAGCTGATGGTCTTCACAGATTCACCTCCAGCAGTGCGCGCACCGGCGCAAACGAGCGGCGATGCACCGGCGATGGCCCGTGCTCACGCAGCCGCTCCAAGTGCAGCGCGGTGCCGTAGCCTTTGTGCTGGTCGAAGCAGTATTGCGGGTATTGGGCATGCAGCGTCACCAGCGCGGCGTCGCGTGCGGTCTTGGCCAGGATCGAGGCGGCCGAGATGGCGTCGACCTTGTCGTCGCCGCCGACAATGGCGATGCTCTGAATCTTCATCACCGGGCAGCGGTTGCCATCGATCAGCGCCAGCGTCGGCACGGTGCTCAGCGCTTCCACGGCGCGGCGCATTGCCAGCATCGAGGCTTGCAGGATGTTCAGCTTGTCGATTTCCTCTTCGGACGCCTCGGCGATGGCCCAGGCCAGCGCCTGCGCCTTGATCAGCGGCGCCAGCAGGTCGCGCCTGGCTTCGGTCAGCTTTTTTGAATCGCGCAAGCCTTCAATCGGACGGCTGGCGTCGAGGATGACGGCGGCCGCGAACACCGGGCCAGCCAGCGGCCCGCGCCCGGCTTCGTCCACGCCGCAGATGATTTCATCCGGCGATGCAGGCAGGTCGTCAAATAAGCTCAGGTTTTGGTTTTTCACGTTAGTTACTCTTCATTCCGTCGTTCCCGCGCAGGCGGGAACGACATTCAGGCGCCGATAACGCGCAGCACGGCGGCTGCGCTCTCCGCCGCGCTATCGCGCAGCAGGCTGTGATGCATGTCGGTGAAACGCTGGACCAGGCGCTGACGATGCAATGCGTCGCTCAGCTGCTTCCACATCGCTTCGGCCAGCGCTTCCGGGCTGGCTGCGTGTTGCAGCAGCTCGGGCACCAGGAATTCGCGTGCCAGGATATTCGGCAAACCGATCCACGGCTGGTAGCCGAAGTGGCGCAGTATCTGCCACTCCAGTTCCATCATCTTGTAGGCGATGACCATCGGCTTCTTGAACAGCGCTACTTCCAGCGACGCCGTGCCCGAAGCCACCATCACCGCGCTGGCCGCCGCGATCGCGGTGTGCGACTGGCCGTCCAGCAGTTGCAGCTGCACGTCCTGCAAGCCGGCTTGCGCGATCAGCTGCTGGAAGTAAGCGCGCTGGCGTTCGCCGGCCATCGGCACCACGAAACGCAGCGAACGGTCGCGGGCTTGCAGCAGCCTTGCCGCCTGTACGAAAGCCACCGTGTTGTACTTGATCTCCGAGATGCGGCTGCCCGGCATGATGGTGACCACGTTCGCATCCTCCGGCAAGCCGAGCTGACGCTTGGCCGCGCCTTCATCGGGCGCCAGCGGAATCAGCTCGGCCAGCGGATGGCCGACATAGCTGACCGGCACGCCGGCCTTCTGGTAAATCTCTTGCTCGAACGGGAACACTACCAGCATGTGCGACACCGCGCGCTGGATTTTCTTGATGCGGCCACCGCGCCAGGCCCAGATCTGCGGGCCGATATAATGCATGGTGGGGATGCCGGCCGCCTTCAGCTGCTCCTCCAGGCCCAGGTTGAAGCCGGGGAAGTCGGCGCCGATGAAGACCGAGGGACGCTCGGCCAGCAACTGGTCGCGCAGCGCGTTCTGAATGCCTTTCAGTTCGCGGTAGCGCATCAGCACCGGCAGCAGGCCGCGCACGGTCAGCTGGTCCATCGGCCAGTGCGATTCGAAGCCCTGCGCCATCATCTGCGGACCGCCGATGCCATGCAGGCGCGCCTCCGGCAGGTGCGGACGCAGGCCGGAAAGCAAACGAGCCGCCAGCATATCGCCGGACGGCTCGCCTGCCACCAGGGCCAGGGACAGCGGCCTGCCGGCCGCAGTGCCCCGCCCCGCCCGGCCTGCAGCTTGCGCGGCAGGCGGGGCGGCGTGTGGCGTCAGGTCAGCGGACAATGCCACGGCTTGCGGTATCGAGGAAGTCGCGCATGGCGCGCATGTGCAGCGCCACGTCGGCCGGCACCGCAGCCTCTTCGGCGACCAGCGCTGCCTTGGCTTCTTCCAGCGTCAGGCCGGAGCGGTAGATGATCTTGTACGCGGCGCGGATGCCGTTGATCTGCTCGCGGCTAAAGCCCCGGCGTTTCAGGCCTTCGATATTGACGCCATGCGCGGCAGCCGGATTACCGTTCAACAGCACAAACGGCGGCACGTCCTGCGTCAGCGAAGTGCTCATGCCGACAAACGCGTGCGCGCCGATCTTGCAGAACTGGTGCACATTGGCGAAGCCGCTCATAATCACGTAGTCGCCGATTTCAACGTGGCCGGCGATCTGCGCGTTGTTCGAGAAGATCGTGTTGCTGCCCACCACGCAGTCATGCGCCAGGTGGACGTAGGCCGAAATCCAGTTGTCGTTGCCCAGCGAAGTCACGCCCTTGTCCTGCACGGTGCCGGTGTTAAAGGTGCAGAACTCGCGGATGGTGTTGCGGTCGCCGATGGTCAGACGGGTCGGCTCGCCGTTCCACTTCTTGTCCTGCGGCGCGGCGCCGATCGACGAGAACTGGAAGAACTTGTTGTCGCTGCCGATGGTCGTGTGGCCTTCGATGACCACATGCGGGCCCACCACCGTGCCGGAGCCGATGCTCACGTTCGGGCCAATCACCGAATACGGGCCGATCTCCACGCTGTCGTGCAGCTCGGCCTTGCTGTCGACGATGGCGCTGGCGTGTATCTTGGCCATGATTACTGGCCTGCTGGCTGCGAAGCGTCAGCGGTGCTGCGGATGGTGCACATCAGTTCCGCCTCCACCGCGACCTGGCCGTCGACCGAGCCGACCGCCTTGTATTTCCAGATGCCGCGCGCGACGCGCAGGATCTCGATGTCCATCTTCAGCTGGTCGCCAGGACCGACCGGGCGCTTGAAGCGCGCGCCGTCGATGCCGACAAAGTACACCACCGAATTCTCGTCAGGCTTGATGCCCATGGTCTTGAACGACAGCAGCGCCGCCGTCTGCGCCATCGCTTCGATCATCAGCACGCCGGGCATGACTGGTTTGTGCGGGAAGTGGCCATTGAAGAATTCCTCGTTGACGGTCACGTTCTTGATGGCGGTGATGGACTTGTTTTCTTCGTACGAGAGCACGCGGTCCACCAGCAGCAGCGGATAGCGGTGCGGCAGGTAGGACTTGATCTCGCAGATGTCCATGGTCTTAGGGGTTTCAGCCTGGGTAGTGGTCATGATTCGTATTCTCAGTTTTGCTCAGTTTTGGTCTTGATAATTTTTTCCAGCGCGCGGATTTTATCGCGCATGGATGACAGATTGCGCACGATGACAGCCGATTTTTCCCACTCGGCGTTCTTCGCCAGCGGATAGAAACCGGTGTACTGGCCTGGCTCCAGGATAGAACGCGACACCATCGAGCCGGAGCCCACATGCACCTTGTCGACGATGCTCAGGTGGCCCAGCACCATCGCCGCGCCGCCAAAGGTGCAGTATTTGCCTATCCTGGCGCTGCCGGCCACGCCGACGCAGCCGGCCATGGCCGTGTGCGCGCCGATATGGCAGTTGTGGCCGATCTGGATCTGGTTATCCAGCTTCACGCCGTCTTCGATGATCGTATCCGCCAACGCGCCACGGTCGATAGTGGTGTTGGCGCCGATGTCCACATCGTCGCCGATCATCACCCGCCCGGTTTGCGGAATCTTGATATAGACGCCGCCCTCGTTGGCAAAGCCGAAACCGTCAGTGCCGATCACCGCGCCGGAGTGGATGATGCCGCGCTGGCCGATCTGGCAGTAGGCATGGAAGGTGACGTTGGCGAACAGCTGCGTGGCGTCGCCAATCACCGCCTCGCGGCCAATGAAGCAGCCGGCACCGATGACGGCGTGCTCGCCGATCACCGCACCGTCTTCAATCACCACCCGCGCGGCGATATGCGCCGAAGCGGCCACCTGCGCGGTCTGCGCCACCACGGCGGTCGGATGCACGCCAGCCGCCGGCACAATCGCCGTCAGCGAGGCGAAATACTGCGCCGCACGGGCGAAGTACACATACGGATTGGCGACGACGATGCGCGCACCGGTATACGCGGCGGCGATAAAAGCGTCATCGGCGGCCGACACGATGAGTGCCGCCGCCTGGCTCTGCTGCGCTTGTGCGCGCAGCTTGCTATTGCTGAGAAAGCTGATGTGCGAAACGCCGGCCTCCGCCAGTGGCGCGATCCCGGTGACTTCCAGGTTCGCGTCGCCCACCAGCTGTCCGCCCAAGCGTTCGACCAATGCTCCTAGTCGAGTGCCCATCGGGTGATCCAATCTTTGAGGTTGTTACTTGTCTTTGTCCAGCGCAGCCAGTACTTTGTCGGTGATGTCGATGCGCGGGCTGGCCCAGACGGCGTCCTGCAACACGATATCAAAGCCCTCTACATTGGCCAGCTGCTTGATGATCTTGGTGGCTTTTTCGGAAATCGCCTGGCGCTCCTCGTTGGTGCGCTGG
This sequence comes from Duganella sp. sic0402, assembly GCF_019219065.1. Lineage (GTDB taxonomy): Bacteria > Pseudomonadota > Gammaproteobacteria > Burkholderiales > Burkholderiaceae_D > Rugamonas. The sequence goes on from NZ_JAHUWK010000001.1 coordinate 1,053,445, forward strand.
CTCAGATCTTCGCGGAACTCGCGCTGGCGGCGCTGATATTCCTTGTCCAGCTCAAACACGTCACGCTGACGCTTGACACGGTCGGCCTCGCCCAGCGCCGGCACATCTTTCTCCAGTTTCTCCGACGCCGTTTTCAGGCGCAGCCCCATCTCGTTCATCGCCTTTTCGCGGCTCTTGAACTCTTCCTGCAGCTTCTCGCCAGCCAGCTTGGCCAGCTTGGATTCATTGTAGATGCGCTCCGGGCTGATCCACGCGATGCGCGAGGCCGAGGTCTGAGCCTGCACCGGCGCCAATGAACACCAGCCCAATGCAAGCACGGCAAGATATTTGGTCATGGTTGCGGATGCAGTCTTCAACTTATTTCTCCGAGGCAAAATTAATACTCTCTTTAACAAATGCGGCCTTAGAAGCCGGTGCCCATCTGGAACTGGAAGCGTTCCAGGCGGTCGCCGTATTTGGCGTTCAAAGGCTTAGCATAACTCAACTTGAGCGGACCAACCGGCGAAATCCAGCTGATGCCCAGACCCGAAGAATAGCGCAATTGCGAGAAGCGCATCTTTTCAGCTTCCTGATACACCTGGCCGCCGTCGAGGAAGGCGAACCAGCGCAGGCTGCGGTCCTGGCCGGAACCTGGGAATGGCATCTGCAGTTCGGCATTGCCGATCAGGCGCGAAGCGCCGCCCAGCGCATCGCCGTAGCGGGTGTCGACCGCGCCCAGCGACGAGCTGTAATAGCCGCGCACCGAGCCGATACCGCCGGCGTAGAAGTTCTTGAACACCGGGTAGCTGCTGTTGCCGAGGCCGCGGCCGTAGTCGATCTCGCCCTTCAACGCCAGCGTCACTTTGGAGAACAGCGGCTTGTACCACTGCTGCTCGTAGACGGCGCGGTAGTATTTCTGTTCGCCGATCACGTCCAGCTCCAGGTTGGCGCGCTGATAGCGGCCGATGGTTGGCGTGGTGGCCGAGTCGCGGCTGTCTCGCGCCCATGCCACGGTCAGCGGCACGGCGGTGGCGTTGGCCGTGCCGACGCCGCTGGCGATGCCGGTGATCGAACGCACGTAATCCTGGAAGCGGGTCGGCGAGGTTTCGTCGGTGGTGATCTTGGAACGTTCCAGACCGACGCCAAAGAATACGGTGTCGACTTCCGAGAACGGCACACCCCAGCTGACGCGGCCGCCCTGCTGTTTAATCGTGTACATACCGATGTTGACCGCCGGCGGTTTGGTGGTGCGCAGATACAGCTCGTAGCCGCGCGACACGCCGTCGTCGGTGTAGTAAGGGTCGGTCTGCGAGAACGAAATCGTGCGGCTGTACTTGGAGGTGTTCAGCTCCAGGCCGACGGTGGTGCCCGAGCCGGCGAAGTTGGCCTGCTGGATCGCCGCCTGGAACGAGAATTTCTCCGATTGCGAGAACGCGCCGCCGATCTGGAAGTTGCCGGTCGGGCGTTCGGTCACGGTCAGGTTGACGTCCACCTGGTCGGAAGTGCCCTGCGCTTCCGGCGTATCGACGGTCACGTCCTTGAAGTAGCCGAGGCGGTCGACGCGGTCGCGCGACAGCTTGATCTTGTTGGCGTCGTACCAGGACGATTCGAACTGGCGGAATTCGCGGCGTATGACTTCGTCGCGGGTCGAGGTATTGCCGGCGATATTCATGTGGCGCACGTAAGCGCGCTTGCCCGGATCGATGAAGAAGGTGAACGACACTTCGCGCTTCTCGACATCGATGTCCGGCGCGGCGTTGACGTTGGCGAACGCGTAGCCGAAGGTGCCCAGGCGGTCCGAAATCAGCTTGTTGGTGGCGGTCAGCAGCTCGCCCGAATAGGTCGCGCCTTTGCGCAGCAGCACCAGCTGGCGCAGTTCGTCTTCACGGCCGAAGGTCTCGCCTTCGAACTTGATGTTGTTGACCTTGTACTGCTCACCCTCGGTGATGTTGATGGTGATGTAGATATCCTTCTTGTCCGGCGTGATCGACACCTGGGTGGAGTCGATATTCATACTGATGTAGCCGCGGTTCAGATAGAAGGACTTGAGCGACTCGATGTCGCCGGTCAGCTTGGTCTTGGAATACTGGTTGGCCTTGGTGTACCAGCTGAACCAGCCGCCGGTGTTCAGCGCCAGGTTTTCCTTCAGCTCCTTGTCGGAGAACACCTTGTTGCCGACGATGTTGATTTCCTTGATCTTGGCGATCTCACCCTCGTCCACCACGAAATTGATGTTGACGCGGTTGCGCTCCAGCGGCGTGACGGTGGTTTCAACCTTGACGCCATACAGGCCGCGCGACAGGTATTGACGCTTCAGTTCCTGTTCGGCGCGGTCAACCGAGGCCTTGTCGAAAATCTTGGCTTCGCCGACGCCGATGTCTTTCAGCGCCTTGACCAGCATATCTTTTTCAAATTCCTTGGTGCCGGTGAAGTCCACCTTGGCGATGGCCGGACGTTCCTCGACCAGCACCACCAGCACCTGGCCGTCTTTTTCCAGCTTGACGTCCTTGAAGAAACCGGTCGCGTACAGCGCCTTGATGGCGGTGACCGACTTATCGTCGTTGAAGGTTTCGCCGACACGCACCGGCAGATAGCTGAATACCGTACCGGCTTCCGTACGCTGAATCCCCTCGACGCGGATGTCTTTGATGACGAAGGGATCGATGGCCATGGCGCTGCCGCTGCAGAGTGCCAGGACGGCGGCGCCAATCAGGCTGCGGCGCAAGGAAGTTGAAGTAATACGGTCAGAATATAATTTCATCGGGTTCAATGGCTCAATCAACGAGAACTACACATTACAGCTACAGCAGCCGGACAACGTCGTTAAACACCGCTAACAGCATCAGCGTCAGTAACAAACCAATGCCCAGGCGCTGCGCAATTTCACCAACGCGCTCTGGCACAGAACGCCCAGTTAAAACTTCCAGCGAATAATACAGCAAATGCCCCCCGTCTAGAACGGGAATTGGCAGCAAATTCATCACCCCAAGACTGATGCTGATGAAGGCAATGAAGCTCAAATAGTGCGCCGCGCCCATCCGCGCGGTCTGGCCGGCGTAGTCGGCAATCGTGATCGGCCCGGTGACATTCTTCAGCGAGGCTTCGCCAGTCAGCATTTTGCCTATCATTTTCAGCGTCATGGCACAAGTATCCCAGACCTTGTCCAGCGCCTTGCCGACCGCCGCCACCGGGGAAGATGGCACCTTGATCATATCCGGGCGCTGCGCGACGTAAGCGCCGATCTTACCGACTGTTACAGTTCCTTTGCTGCTTTTTGCCTGTTCCGCCTGCGGCACCACGCTGACGGTCAGCGGCTGGCCCAATCGCTGCAAAGTCACCAGCACGGTTTTGCCGGCAGCGCCGCGAATAATATCGATGAAGGCGATGCCGTCCGCCACCTGCACGCCATCGACGGAGGTCAACAGATCGCCCGCCTGCAAGCCGGCGCGTTCGGCCGGGCTGCCTGCCACCACCTGCTCGATCACCGGCGCCGGACGCGCCACGCCGATGCCCAGCAGGCCAGGCACGTCGCCGTCCAGGTCCAGCCCTTCCAGCGCCGCTGCCGGTACGGTGGCGGACACGCGGCCCTGCCCCGGACGTTCGACCGCCAGGCGGATCTCATGCTTGTCGATGGCCGACTGAATAAACTGCCAGCGCAGCTCCGACCAGACCTGCACCGGCTGCTCATTGATGGCGCTGACCACGTCGCCGCTGCGCAGGCCGGCCTGCCAGGCTGGCGCCTCGGTTTGTACGCTGATCTTGCTGCTTGGTTCTTCCACGCCGTGCATATACAGGCCGGCGAACAGCAGGATCGCCAGCAGGAAGTTGGCCAGCGGGCCGGCCGCCACGATGGCAATGCGCTTCCAGACGTTCTGGCGGGTGAATTCGCGTTTCAGGTCAGATTCCGGCAGGCCGGCCAGCTCGCCTTCGCGGGCGTCCAGCATCTTGACGTAGCCGCCCAGCGGCAGCGCGGAAATCGCCCATTCGGTCTGGTCCTTGCCGAAACGGCGCGACCACAGCACCGTGCCCATGCCGACCGAAAAACGCAGCACCTTGACCCCGCACCAGCGCGCCACCAGGTAGTGGCCCAGCTCGTGAAAAACGATCAGCGGGCCAAGGCAGAAGACAAACGCCAGCACGGTTTGCAGGAAGCTCATTTGCGCAGCCCGGCGATACAGGTTTCAGCGGCGGCACGGGCCGCGGCGTCCTGCGCCAGCACCGCTTCGATGCTATGCGCGTCGCCGTGCGGCAGCGTCTCCACCACGTGGGCGATCACCCGGTCGATCTGGCGGAAGCCGATCTTCAGGTCGAGGAAGGCTTGCACCGCCACTTCGTTGGCGGCGTTCAGCAGCGCCGGCGCGGTGCCGCCCGCGCGCAGCGCCTCAAAGGCCAGCGCCAGGCATGGGAAACGGTCGAAGTCAGGCTTCTGGAATTGCAGCGTGGCGATCTGCGTCAGGTCCAGCTGGGCCACGCCGGAAGCGATGCGCTCCGGGTAGGCCAGCGCGTGGGCGATCGGGGTGCGCATGTCCGGGTTGCCCAGCTGCGCCAGCACCGAGCCGTCGACATAGGACACCATCGAATGGATCACCGACTGCGGATGGATCAGCACTTCGATCTGCTCGGCTGGCGCGCCGAACAGCCAGTGCGCCTCGATCACTTCCAGGCCCTTGTTCATCATGGTGGCCGAGTCGACCGAAATCTTGCGCCCCATCGACCAGTTCGGGTGTTTGCACGCCTGGTCCGGCGTCACCGCGTCCAGCGTCGCGACATCGCGCGCCAGGAATGGGCCGCCAGAAGCGGTCAGCAGAATCTTGGCCACGCCGGCGGCGCTGTCGCGCACGGCCGGCAGCTTGCCGCCGAACTGCGGCATCGACTGGAAGATGGCGTTATGTTCGCTGTCAATAGGCAGCAGCACCGCGCCGGATTCGTGCACGGCGTCCATGAACAGCTGGCCGGACATCACCAGCGCTTCCTTGTTCGCCAGCAGGATTTTCTTGCCGGCGCGCGCTGCGGCCAGTGTCGGCGCCAGGCCGGCCGCGCCAACGATGGCGGCCATCACGCTGTCGACTTCGGCTGCGCTGGCAATGCTGCACAGCGCCTGTTCGCCCCACTCCACTTCGGTGTTGACGCCCGCTGCGCGCAAAAGTGCAGCCAACTGGGCGGCGGCGGCGGCAGTGCCGACCACGGCGCGCGCCGGACGGAACTGCACGCATTGCGCGGCCAGTTCTTCGACGCGGCTATGCGCCGACAGCGCGTAGACGGCATAACGCTGCGGATGGCGGGCGATCACGTCCAGCGTGGACACGCCGATCGAACCGGTGGCGCCTAATACGGTAATACGTTGCATGGGTATTCTTTCAGATCCAGGACGAGACCAGCGCCGCCATCGGCAGCACCGGGATCAGCGCGTCCACGCGGTCCAGCACGCCGCCGTGGCCAGGCAGCAGATTGCTGCTGTCCTTGATGCCGGCACGGCGCTTGAGCGCGGATTCAAACAGGTCGCCGATGACCGAAAACATCACCAGCACCAGCAGCACCAGCAAGGCCAGGCCCCAGCCGAAGCGGGCCTGCAGCTTGTAGGCGAAGGTGTCCTGCAGCCATGGCGCGGCGCCGCCGGCCAGCATCACTGAGATGACGGCCAGCACCAGCACGGCAAGCGCACCGCCAATCGCGCCTTCCCACGATTTGCCCGGCGAAATGGTCGGCGCCAGCTTGCGCTTGCCGAAGGCCTTGCCGGAGAAGTAGGCGCCGATATCGGCGACCCACACCAGCACCATCACCGACAGCAGGTACAGCGGCGATTTCAGGTACAGGCCGACCAGCGCGAAGAAGGCGACAAACACGGCAAAGCAGAAAGTGATGGCCAGCGACCAGTTGGCGGCGCCGCCCATTTGCGGCAAGCCCAGCCCCAGCGTTGGCGCGTAACGGATCAGCCACAGCAAGGCGGCCACGCCGTACAGCGCGTTGACCGCGCCCGGCTTGGCCGAGTACATCAGCGCGACAAACAGCGCGCCGCCGACAAAGCCGGCCACCCGCGCCCTGCCTTCGCCGAGGCCGAACAGGCGTGCGCCCTCCCACACGGCGGCAGCGACAAACAGCGTCACCACCAGGGCAAACGCAGGGAAATAGTTGAAGAACAGGACCGGCAGCAGCACCGCCAGCAATACCAGCGCGGTAATAATCCTCGTTTTCAGCATCAGTTTGTCTTTTCAGCCAGTTGCGCGCCGGTACGGCCAAAACGCCGCTCGCGGTGCTGGTAGGAGGCGATCGCCTCATCGAGACACTCGGCGGAAAAGTCCGGCCAGTAAGTGTCTGTGAAGAACAGCTCGGTATAAGCGAGCTGCCATAACAGGAAATTGGAGATGCGCTGCTCGCCGCCGGTGCGGATGAACAGGTCGGGCTCGGGCGCGTAGGCCATGGCCAGGTGCGGCGCCAGCTGCTCTTCGCTGAAGTCGCTTGCGCCCGGATGGGCTTTGACCATTTGCGCCACGGCTTGCATGATGTCCCAGCGGCCGCCGTAGTTGGCGCAGATGGTGACGGTCATGCGGGTGTTGGCGGCGGTCTTGCGCTCGGCGGAAGCGATCATGTTCTGCAGCTTCTCGTCGAAGCGGCTGAGGTCGCCCACCACCTTGAGGCGGATATTGTTGGCGTGCAGCTTTGAGACTTCGCGTTCCAGCGCCGTGACGAACAGGCGCATCAGCAGCGACACTTCCTCTTCCGGGCGGCGCCAGTTTTCGGAACTGAAGGCAAACAGGGTCAGGTATTCGACGCCGCGGCGGGCGCAGGACTCGACCACGGTGCGCACGGCTTCCACGCCCTTGACGTGGCCACCCACGCGCGGCAGGAAACGCTTGGTCGCCCAGCGGCCATTGCCGTCCATGATGATGGCCACGTGGCGCGGCACGGCAGGCGCGTCTGGAACCTCGGTAGTCGAACTCGTATATTTCATGAAAACGTCGGTGCCAAAGTGCAAAGTATTGCAGGTGTGAGACAAAAAGACAAGACGAGCTCCGTAGAAGCGTCATTCCCGCGAAAGCGGGAATCCATCAGCCGCGTGCACGCACGCTCAGCATGGATTCCCGCCGGCGCGGGAATGACGAACTTCTGGCGGCGCTTAAACCGTCAGAATTTCTTTTTCTTTCTCACCAACCATCTTATCGATGTCAACGATGAACTTGTCGGTCAGCTTCTGGATGTCGTCGGTGCCGCGGCGCTCGTCGTCTTCCGAGATGGCTTTATCCTTGACCAGCTTTTTCAAGCCTTCGTTGGCGTCGCGACGGATGTTACGGACCGCAACCTTGGCATCTTCCGCCTCGCCCTTGGCCAGTTTGACCATTTCCTTGCGGCGTTCTTCGGTCAGCGGCGGGGTCGGCACGCGGATCACGTCGCCCTGCGCAGCCGGGTTCAGGCCCAGGTCGGCGTCGCGGATGGCTTTCTCGATGGCGCCAGCCATCTTTTTCTCGAATGGCTGGACGCCGATGGTGCGGGCGTCGACCAGGGTCAGGTTGGCCACCTGGTTGATCGGGGTTGGATTACCGTAGTAATCCACGGTGACGTGGTCGAGGATGCCGGTGTGGGCGCGGCCGGTACGCACTTTGGCCAGATCGCCACGCAGGGTTTCCAGCGATTTGGTCATGCGGTCTTGCGCACTCTTTTTAACGTCAGCTACGGACATTGCTGCTCTCCTGTATATCTGAAATATCTAATTAAACGTGAACCAGTGTACCTTCATCCTCACCCATGATGACACGCATCAGCGCGCCTGGCTTGGTGATGGAGAACACCTTGATCGGCAGTTTCTGGTCGCGGCACAGCGCAAACGCGGTGGCGTCCATGACCTGCAAATGCTTGGCGATCGCTTCGTCGAAGCTGATCGAGCTGTACAGCGTGGCGTTCGGGTCCTTCTTCGGGTCGGCAGTATACACGCCGTCGACCTTGGTGGCCTTCAGCACGATTTCCGCGCTCACTTCCGAGCCGCGCAGCGCTGCTGCGGTGTCGGTGGTGAAGAACGGGTTGCCGGTGCCGGCCGCGAACACCACGACCTTGCCTTCTTCCAGGTATTGCAGCGCTTTCGGGCGCACATACGGCTCGACCACCTGCTCGATGCCGATCGCCGACATCACGCGCGCGGTGATGCCGGCATGGCGCATGGCATCAGCCAGGGCCAGCGCGTTCATCACGGTGGCCAGCATGCCCATGTAGTCGGCGGTGGCGCGGTCCATGCCTTGAGCGCCGGGCGCAACGCCACGGAAGATATTGCCGCCGCCAATGACGATCGCCAGTTCCACGCCCAGTTTCGCGACCTCGGCCACATCGGCCACCGTCCGTTCGATCGTGGCGCGATTGATGCCATATGGATCATCGCCCATCAGGGCTTCGCCGGACAATTTGAGGAGGACGCGCTTGTAGGCTGGTTTGGACATGAGACGGGGCTCCTATTGAGGGGGTTGTTCGGGGTTATGCTGCGGCGCCTATGATACCTTGCCCGGCGCCGCGTTCTGCTGCGGGCTTAAAAAAACGGGCCTCTCGGCCCGTTTTCTGTATTACGCTCCTTTGGAAGCGGCCACTTGAGCGGCCACTTCTGCTGCGAAGTCGTCTACCTTCTTCTCGATGCCCTCGCCGACCACGTACATCACGAACGATTTTACGGTGGTTGCTTTTTCTTTCAGCATCTGCTCGATCGATTGCTTGTCGTTTTTCACGAAAGCCTGGTTCAGCAGCGATACTTCTTTCAGGTACTTCTGTACCGAGCCTTCCAGACGCTTGGCGACGATGTCGGCAGGCTGAGCTGGTTTGCCAGCGGCAACAGCAGCAGCTGCATCTTCGTCAGCTTTCAGCTGAGCAACCGAGCGCTCTTTTTCGATCAGTTCGGCAGGAACCTGGTCAGCCGACAGCGACACTGGCTTCATTGCAGCGATGTGCATCGCCACGTCTTTACCGACTTGTTCGTCAGCGCCGTCGAATTCAACGATCACGCCGATACGGGTGCCGTGCAGGTACGACGCCAGCTTGGCGCTGGATTCGAAACGCTGGAAGCGGCGGATCGACATGTTTTCGCCGATTTTACCGATCAGGGCTGCACGGACTTCGTCCAGGGTTTTGCCTTCGTCGCCAGCTGGCAGGGCCAGCAGGGCAGCTACGTCGGCCGGGTTTTTCTCAGCGACCAGACGGGCTGCGGTGTTGGCCAGGTTCAGGAAATCGTCGTTTTTCGCAACGAAGTCGGTTTCCGAGTTCACTTCGACCAGGGCGCCAACGCCGCCGGCGATGTAAGCAGCGACCACGCCTTCAGCGGTGATGCGGCTTGCTGCTTTACCAGCTTTGCCGCCCAGCTTGACGCGCAGGATCTCTTCCGCACGTGCCATGTCGCCATCGGCTTCGGTCAGTGCTTTTTTGCATTCCATCATAGGCGCGTCGGTTTTCGCGCGCAGTTCGCCTACCATTGCTGCGGTAATAGCTGCCATGTGTTTCTCCTGTAATTCGGTATTCGGGGGTGGTTAGTTAAAAAAAAGGGGGAGCTGTTGGCCACCCCTTTTCTCATTACAGCCTGCCAGGAACGATTAAGCCTGTTCGCTGACTTCGACGAATTCGTCGCCGGCTGCTGCTTTAACCAGCTCAACAACTTCTGCGCCAGCTGCCGAACGGCCTTCCAGGATCGCATCTGCTACGCCGCGGGCGTACAGGGTGATGGCTTTCGACGAGTCGTCGTTGCCTGGAATGACGTACTGCACGCCTTCTGGCGAGTGGTTGGTATCGACCACGCCGATCACTGGGATGCCCAGTTTAGCGGCTTCGGTGATGGCGCCTTTATGGTAGCCAACGTCGACAACGAAGATAGCGTCAGGAACGCCGCCCATGTCTTTGATGCCGCCGATCGATTTTTGCAGCTTGACGATTTCGCGTTGGAACATCAGCGCTTCTTTTTTCGACATCTTCTCAGCCGAACCATCGGCCACAGCGGCTTCCATGTCTTTCAGGCGCTTGATCGAGGTTTTGATGGTTTTGAAGTTGGTCAGCATGCCGCCCAGCCAACGCTGGTCAACATAAGGAACGCCTGCGCGCTGGGCTTCTGCAGCGATGATATCGCGAGCTTGACGCTTGGTGCCCACCATCAGGATGGTGCCACGGGAAGCGGCTACTTGCTTAACATGCTTCATCGCTTCTTGATACATACCCATCGTCTTTTCCAGATTGATGATATGGATCTTGTTGCGGTGACCGAAGATGAACGGTGCCATCTTTGGGTTCCAGAAACGGGTTTGGTGACCGAAGTGGACACCGGCTTCCAGCATTTCGCGCATAGTTACGGACATAATATACTCCAGGGTTAGTTCTGGAATCCGATCAGTCACCCAAGCTCAGCCTGGGCACCCTTGTCAACCGGATTCGCGTGTTTAAATTAACGAAAATAACAACATTGCTCAAATCAAATCCAAGCAACCCGAGATTCTACCCTAAAAACAGCGACTTGCGCAAGTTTCCAAGCGCAAAAACAGGGTATTCACCGGCGCCGCGCCACAGCAGCGGACACAGGATAAAATTAATCCCAGGTAATTGATGCGGAGATACAGAAAATACAATATCATTGCGGACATAACAATTCCTTCCTATCAACCAAAGTTTCGCAACGCCTAATCCCTGCATAGCGAGCATACAGCCTGAAAGATCGCCTATGCCGTTACTCCTCGCCGTTACGCTGGCCGCCGCAGTGCAGCCAGTCTGCTCGTGGGACAATCCCGGACACAATCCTTACACTGGCGCCACCGCCGCCGCCATCGACCACTACACCGACATTCCCGAGAAAGTGCGCCTCACCCTCAAGCGCCGGCTCGAAGAGGGCCAGGCGGACGACCAGGTCAGCATCACCCGTCACGGCATCAGCGGCAAGCACCAGTACGACCCGGCCATCCGTGACATGCACTTCGGCAAGTCTTCGCTCTGCGCCAGCGTCACCCGCAGCAAATGGACGGAAAGCCGCAGCGAACCTGGCGCCGTGTATTGCGTCGACCAGCACTGCATTCTGGTGCCGCGCATTTGCGGCAACGTCAGCCGCATCAGCCGCAGCGGCAACGCCGCTGCGGCCGCCTCCGAGCAAGACGCCACCCATGCATCGGCAGAGCTGTTCGACGCCACCGCCGAACAGCAGTTCGCCGCATTCAGCGAGGTCGATCTGGGCCTGGACGACGCGCCGCTGCGCGACGACCTCTCGACCGCCTTCATGTCGCCGGAAGGCATCGAAGGCGCAATGCGCCGTGCCGCCGCCGAGCGCCGCTACCAGGCAATGACCGGCCTGCTGGGCGAGCTGTCGGCCGAAGAACTACTGGCCGCGATGGGCCAGGACGCCGATTCGCTGGCGCGCCGCCAGAGGCTGTCTGGTGGCGGCGGCATCAGCCTGCCAATCAGCGACGCGCCAGCCGCGCCGGTGCCGGAAGCCGACACCTGGGCCATGCTGGCCGCCGGCCTCGGCCTGGTCGGCTGGCAGGCACGCCGCCGCGCCCGCAAGGCTGCAGCGCAAGCCGCCCGCTAAGCCATCCCCGACGACGCCGCACGCGACCAGCCCGGCGTCGTTTATAATTTCGACATATTGCGCGCCCCGCGCCACCGCTGCCTGCGGCTGGCGCGGCGCACGCCCACCGCCTATTCCCAAGTTTTTAGCTGATTGCGATCCAATATGTCTATTTCCATCAAAACCGCCGAAGATATCGAAGGCATGCGCATTGCCGGCCGCCTCGGTTCCGAAGTGCTGGACTACATCACCCCCTTCGTCAAGCCGGGCGTCACCACCGGCGAGCTGGATCGCCTGTGCCACGAATACATGGTCAACGTGCAAGGCACCGTGCCGGCGCCGCTGAACTACTGCCCGCCAGGCTACACGCCCTACCCTAAAGCCATCTGCACCTCGGTCAACGACGTGATCTGCCACGGCATTCCGGGCGACAAGGTGCTGAAGAACGGCGACGTGGTCAACCTCGACATCACCGTCATCAAGGACGGCTACCACGGCGACAACAGCCGCATGTTCTTCATCGGCGAACCGTCGATCCTGGCCAAGCGCCTGTCGGACATCACCTATGAATGCATGTGGCTGGGCATCCAGCAAGTGAAACCGGGCGCCACGCTGGGCGACATCGGCCACGCCATCCAGCAGCATGCGGAAAAAGCCGGCTATAGCGTGGTGCGCGAATTCTGCGGCCACGGCATCGGCAAGGTCTTCCATGAAGAGCCGCAAGTGCTGCACTACGGTAAGCCAGGCACCGGCGTCAAGCTGGAAGCCGGCATGATCTTCACCATCGAGCCGATGATCAACGCCGGCCGCCGCGAAATCCGCGAGATGAACGATGGCTGGACCATCAAAACCAAGGACCGCAGCCTGTCGGCGCAGTGGGAACACATGCTGCTGGTGACCGACACCGGCTACGAAGTGCTGACGCTGTCGGCCGGCAGCCCACCGCCGCCCGCCTTCATCAGCGGCGCCGCTGTCAAGGCAGCGTAATCCCGTGAACGCGGCCGTGATGAAGAACCAACTACGCGAACAGCTCAAGCGCCAGCTGAAGGCCGACCGCCAGGTCGTCATTGCCGCCTTCAAGGAGGACAACAAGCCGGAAAAACTGCTGCGCAGCCTGCGCCAGAGCGTGGACGCGGTGCTGACCACGGCCTGGCACGCGGCCGGCCTGCCGGAAGACACGGCGCTGATCGGCGTCGGCGGCTACGGCCGCGGCGAGCTCTTCCCCTATTCCGACATCGACCTGCTGATCCTGCTGGCACAAGCGCCCGACGCCGCCACCACCGAAAAGCTGGAAGAACTGGTACAGCTGCTGTGGGACCTGGGCCTGGAGATCGGCCACAGCATCCGCACCGTGGACGAGTGCCTGAGCGAATCAGCGGCCGACATCACGGTGCAAACCAGCCTGCTGGAAGCACGCATCATCTGCGGCGACGAGCAGCTGTTTGCCGAACTGCAGGCGCGCTACGACGCCGCCATGGACCCGCGCGCCTTCTTCCACGCCAAGGTGCTGGAGATGAAGCAGCGCCACGCCAAATACGAAGACACCGCCTTCAGCCTGGAACCGAACTGCAAGGAAAGCCCGGGCGGCCTGCGCGACCTGCAGGTGATCCTGTGGCTGGTGAAAGCCGCCGGCCTGGCCAACTCGTGGCGTACGCTGGCCACCAGCGGCCTGATCACCCAGACCGAGGCGCGCCAGCTGATGGAAAAGGAACGCGCCTTCAAGGACATCCGCGTGCGCCTGCACCTGCACGCCGGCCGCCGCGAAGACCGGCTGGTGTTCGACGTGCAGACCGCCATCGCCGAGTCGCTGGGCCTGACCGCCACCGGCAGCGGCGTGCACATGCGCCGCGCCAGCGAATACCTGATGCAGCGCTACTACTGGGCCGCCAAGACCGTCACCCAGCTCAACACCATCCTGCTGCAAAATATCGAAGAACGGCTGTTCCCGCAGGACGGCGTGGCGGTGCCGATCAACGCCCGCTTCAATGACCTGAATGGCCTGATCGATATCGCCGACGACGATACCTTCGAGCAGAATCCGTCGGCCATGCTGGAAATTTTCCTGCTGATGACCGAGCGCCCGTCGATCAAGGGCATGACCGCGCGCGCCACCCGCGCGCTGTGGCACGAGCGCTTCCAGATCGACGCCGCCTTCCGCGCCGACCCGGCCAACCGTTCGCTGTTCCTGCAGATCATGCAGGCGCCGCGCGGCATTCTGCATGCGCTGCGCCGCATGAATGATCTGTCGATTCTGGGCCGCTACCTGCCCAACTTCCGCAAGATCGTCGGCCAGATGCAGCACGACCTGTTCCACGTCTACACGGTGGACCAGCACATCCTGATGGTGGTGCGCAATATGCGCCGCTTCACCATGGCCGAACATGCGCATGAATACCCGTTCTGCAGCCAGCTGATGGCCAACTTCCGCCGGCCGTGGGTGCTGTTCCTGGCCGCGCTGTTTCACGACATCGCCAAGGGCCGTGGCGGCGACCACTCCAAGCTGGGCATGGCCGACGCCGAGCAATTCTGCCGCGAGCACGGCATGAGCGACGAGGACACCGAGCTGGTGGTGTTCCTGGTCGAGAACCACCTGACCATGTCGCAGGTCGCGCAAAAGCAGGACTTGTCCGATCCGGACGTGATCCAGGCCTTCGCCAAAGTGGCCGGCGACGAACGCCACCTGACCGGCCTGTACCTGCTGACCGTGGCCGACATTCGCGGCACCAGCCCCAAGGTATGGAACGCATGGAAAGCCAAGCTGCTGGAAGACCTGTACAAAATCACGCTGCGGGTGCTGGGCGGCGAGCCGCACAGCGCCGACAACGAACTGCGCAACCGCCAGCAGGAAGCGCTGGCCACGCTGCGCCTGTACGGCCTGGCGCCGGACGCGCACGAAGCCTTCTGGAAGCAGCTGGACGTGGCCTACTTCCTGCGCCACGACGCTTCCGACATCGCCTGGCAGACGCGCGCCCTGTACGAACGCTTCGACAGCGAGCAGGCAGTAGTCAAGTGCCGCCTGGCGCCGATCGGCGAAGGCTTGCAGATCGCCGTCTACATCAAGGACCAGCCAGACCTGTTCGCGCGCATTTGCAGCTATTTCGACCGCAAGAATTTCTCCATCCTCGACGCCAAGATCCATACCACGCGCCATGGCTACGCGCTGGATACCTTCATGGTCACCGAGCAGAATTTCGCCAAGAACTACCGCGACATCATCAACCTGATCGAGCATGAGCTGTGCGCGCTGCTGACCAATCCGGAGCCGCTGCCGGCGCCGGGCAAGGGCCGGCTGTCGCGCCTGTCGCGCACCTTCCCGATCCAGCCGACGGTGGACTTGCGGCCGGACGAGCGCGGCCAGTACTACCTGCTGTCGGTGGCGGCCAACGACCGTACCGGCCTGCTGTACTCGATCGCCAATGTCCTGACCAAATACAAGATCAACCTGCACACGGCCAAGGTCATGACCCTGGGCGAGCGCGTGGAAGACGTCTTCCTGATCGATGGCGCAGTGCTGAGCAACGCCCGCAACCAGATCCTGCTGGAAACCGACCTGCTGGACGCCATCAAGGTTTAACCCGTTTTAAAGAGCATCACTATGTCTGAAGAATTACTCCGCCTGTCCAAACGCATGTCCGAACTGGGCTTGTGCTCGCGCCGCGAGGCTGATGAATGGATTGCGCGCGGCTGGGTCCGCGTTGACGGCCAGGTCGTGTCCGAACTGGGCACCAAGATTTACCCGAGCCAGAAAGTCACGGTCGAACGCCAGGCGGCTGCCGAGCAGTCCAAGCGCGTGACCGTGCTGATCAACAAGCCGATGGGCTATGTGTCCGGCCAGGCCGAGGACGGCTACCAGCCGGCGGTGGCGCTGATCAAGCCGGAAAACCGCTGGGCCGACGATCCCTCGCCGGAACAGTTCCACCCGACGCAGCTGCGCTCGCTGGTGCCGGCCGGGCGGCTGGACATCGACTCGGTCGGCCTGCTGGTGCTGACCCAGGACGGCCGCGTCGCCAAGCACCTGATCGGCGAAACCACCGACGTCGACAAGGAATACCTGGTGCGGGTCGAATACACCAAGCCGGGCAAGCTGCCCGACAGCGACCTGAAGAAACTCAATCACGGCTTGTGGATGGATGGCAAGCCACTGCTGCCGGCCAAGGTCCGCTGGCAAAACGACGACCAGCTCAGCTTCACGCTGCGCGAAGGCAAAAAGCGCCAGATCCGCCGCATGTGCGACATGGTGGGCTTGAAAGTTGTCGGTTTGAAACGAGTCCGCATCGGCAAAGTGAAACTGGGTGACCTCCCGGTCGGCCAATGGCGTTATTTGCGCCCCGACGAGCGCTTTTGAACCACAAGATACTAAAATTTCTTGCCATTTTGCAAGCCAAGATCATGAATCCGCTGTAAACTGCGCAGATCGACCTCGCATTGTGGAAGTCATTATCAAAGAGATATGCCGTCGTGAACGATCCTATACCAAATGAATTTCGCCGCGGGCCTCCCACCCTAAAAGACGCTGTGGAGCCAATCGCTGCGGGTTCGAAGCCCCACGACATGACCGATGAGCATGACATCGGTGATGCCCTGACAGCGCTTGCCGAAAGCGGCGAGCCGGTGTCTATCTATCCTTCCAGCGCCACCAATGTGGTGATGGCCAGGCTGAAATCGGTCGATCCGGAAAATCCCTACTTTGTGCTGGAACTGAACGAAGGTGAATTCCTGCCGCCAGGCGACGCCACCTTTGTCGCCTGGCTGCGTTCGGCCAAGATCCAGTTCACGCTGAGCTCCCCGGACTGGGCGTCCAAGCCGGATGAGCCGACGCTGCTTCCGCTGGAATTCCCGCTGAAGTGCATGGTGCTGAACCGCCGCGCCTCGGCACGCCTGGAAACCCCGCTGGGCGTGTACTACATGGCGTCCTTCGTCCTTAATGGCAAGCCGTACGAGCTGCAACTGTACGACTTTTCCGCCGGCGGCGTCGGCATGCGCGCCGCGCCGCGCGACGCGGTCGGCCTGCACGTCGGCCGCAAGCTGCAGCGCGTGCGGCTGGAGCTGGGCCCGGATTCGGTGATGATCGCCGACCTGGAAGTGCGCCTGTCGCGCACCTTCCGGTCCTTCCTGCTGGGCGAGCAGGTGCAGATCGGCTGCCAGTTCATCAACCTGTCGCCGCTCATGCAGGATGAACTGGCGCGCATGCTGAATCAGCTTAACAGCAGCAAATACCGCTAAGCTCAGCCGCGCGCCGGCGGCGCCATGCCATGTCATGCCATAATCGGCACATGAGCAAAGAACAAGAACTCCGCCGCTCCAAGCAGCTGGCGCTGGCCCTGCTGGCGGCAGCCGCAACGCTGTTCGTCATCACCTCGCTGCTGCCGCGCGGCTTCTGGGTCGATGGATTGCGCGCCATCTCGGAGGCGGCCATGGTGGGCGCGCTGGCCGACTGGTTTGCGGTGGTGGCGCTGTTCCGCAAAGTGCCCATCCCGTTTATCTCGCGCCACACCGCCATCATCCCGAATAATAAGCACCGCATCGCCGACAACCTGGCCGGCTTTGTCGACGAAAAATTCCTCAAGCCGGAATCATTGGCGGCAGTCATCCTCAAAACCGATCCCTCGACCCATGTCGCCGAATGGCTGCAGCAGCCGGCCAATCGCAGCTATCTGGCCGCACATCTGCTCAGGCTACTGCCGGAAATTCTCGCCACCATCGATGATGCGCGCATCCAGCAGCTGCTGCGCGATGCGCTCAACACCGCCATCGGCAAGCTGGATCTGTCACGCTCACTGGGCACGCTGCTGGCCGGGCTGACCAGGGATGGACGCCATCAGGAACTGCTGGACGACGGCATGGTAGCGCTGATTGGCCTGGTCAACCGCCCTGCCACGCGCGAGCTGATCGCCACGCAGATTGCGGCATGGCTGAAGCGCGAACACGCCACCATGGAGCTGATGCTGCCGACCGAATGGATCAGCGAAAGCGGCGCCTCGATGATCGCCAAGGCACTGCAAAATCTGATGGAGGACATCGCCGCCGACCGCGAACACAAGCTGCGCATCAAGTTCGACGGCGTGGTGCAGCGTTTCCTGCTGCGGCTGGAATCCGATCCGGCCTTTGCGGCCAAAGGCGAAGACTTCAAGCGCTACCTGCGCGACGGCGACACCTTCAACCATTACATCAGCGGCTTGTGGGGCAGCGTACGCGACTGGATCAAGGCCGATATCGCCCGTGGCGATTCACGCCTGAACGACGGCGTGATGCAGGCCGCCGGCTGGCTCAGCGAGGAACTGCTGCGGCATCCGGCCATGCGCGCCTCGCTGAACCAGCACCTGGCCGGCATGGCGCGCACGCTGGCGCCGGCCTTTTCCAGCTTCTTCACGCGGCATATCAGCGATACCGTCAAAGCCTGGGATAACCAGGACCTGTCGCGCCAGATCGAACTGAATATCGGCAAAGACCTGCAATTCATCCGCGTCAACGGCACACTGGTCGGCGGCATGATCGGGCTGTTGCTGTACATCGTTGCCCAGATCATGCAATGGGCAGGAAGTTATCTTCATCCTTGACTATCATGTTAGGATGGCTCGATGAAATTCTGGCCCATCCTGCTTATCTCGACGCTGTGCGCCGGCGCACAGGCGGCCGATATTCCCGTCACGATTTACGCCGACGCCGGCTATCCGCCCTATTCCTACGAGAAGAACGGCAAGCCGGCCGGCCTGTATTACGAGATCGTCAGCGCCGCTTTCAAGCGCATGCATGGCTACAAAATCGAGGTGCAGACCGTACCCTGGAAGCGCGGCATGGCGCTGCTGCGCACCGGCACCGGCTTCGCGCTGTATCCGCCATACATGAACACCAGGGACGAGCCGTGGACCTGGCCTTACTCGCTGCCGCTGTACGATGAGCGCGTGGTGGCGGTATGCCGCAAGGAGGTACTGGCGGCCAAGCCACGCAAGCGCTGGCCGGAAGACTTTTACGGCCTCACCATCGGCAACAACGCCGGTTTCATCGTCGGCGGGGAAGCGTTCGACCAGGCGGTGCGCGCCGGCCATCTGCGGCTGGAAGAAGCCAAGGACAGTGAAACCAATATCATCAAGCTGGGACTGGGGCGGATTGATTGCTACATCAACGACCGCGTGTCCATCCAGTGGACCCGCAACCAGCTCAAGGCGGCAGGCAAGTACGATGAAGGCGGCGCGCACGCGGTGCTGGCCGAAGCGGCGGTCATCGCGGTCAAGCAGGGCTATCTGGGCTACACCAACCGCGACAACGGCAAGTACGCTTACAAATCAGACTTTGTCCGGCAATTCGATAGCGCCATCGCGCATATGCGCAGCGTCGGCGAGATCGACGCCATCGTCCACAACTTCTTCAAGAACCACTGACCACGCGTAGCACCAGCGCCAGTGCCACTCCTTGCAGCGTGACGTAATGCCACACCAGCGCGCAGTTATCCAGCGTGGCACGGTTGACGGCGCTGAGCCGGCCGCGCCATGAGCGCAGCCACAGGTAAAGCGCCAGTATGGCCAGCAGCACTGCGTGCAGTCCCTGGTAGGCCAGCATCGCCGCCACGGTCGCGCCCCAGGCGCTCGCCACCGGGTCAAGCCCCGCCGTCAGCTGGCTGCCGATATCCATGCTCACAGCCGCCAGCATGCACACCAGCGCCGCCGTCAGCGCCAGCCGCTGCCAGCCATCGGCCGTGCGCCGCCGCGCGCATTCGATCAGCAGCGAACCCGCCGCCAGCGCGGCACACACCGCCCAGCTCCACCACAGTGGCGGCAGGCTGCTGCCGGGCGGCGGGCAAATTTCCAGCCGCATCGCCGTGTGGATGTGGGCGAACGCAAACGACGCGAACACGGTTGCATCCACCACCAGCATGATTACCGTCGCCCACAGCGAGTGCGAACGCAAGCCATGCGCGCCCACCGGCAGCACCACATCGTCCGCCACCCGCGCCTCGCGCTGCAGGGGCAAGCTGTCCGATTGCCACATCCACGCCAGCACCGCAGCCACAGCGATCACGCCGCATGCCCATGCGGCCAGCGTCAGCTTCACCGTCAGCAGCAGGAAGAAACCGGCCGTGCCCAGCGCTGCAGCGAACGGCCACCAGCTGTCGCCCGGCAGCACCTGCACATACAAAGGCTTCGCTTGCAGCACACTGGTGACGATGCTCTCGCGCCGGCCGGTCGCAGTGCCTGGCAGCCAGTGCGCGCCGGCCTCCACCTGCTGCGGCAAGTCTGGATCATCCCACAGCGGCTCGCGCGAGCGCACGTCCGGGATGCTGCGGGTGGCGTAGTCCTCGGCCGGTATCCATTCGAGCGTGGACGCCTGCCATGGATTACCATGCGCGCGCCTGGGCTTGCGCAGCGTACGCGCCATATCCACCATGAACAGCAGAATGCCCAGCGCCAGAATGAAGGCGCCGATGCTGGAGGCGAGGTTCAGTCCATCCCAGCCCATTTCGCTGGAATAGCTGTAGACGCGGCGCGGCATGCCCAGCAAGCCGCTGATATGCATGGGGAAGAACGTCAGGTTCATGCCGGTGAACATCAACCCGAACACCCAGCGCGCCAGGCGCTCGGACATACGATTTCCGTTCACCAGTGGCAGCCAGTAATACAGCGCGCCGAACATCGGGAACACCAGGCCGCCGATCAGCACGTAGTGCAGGTGGGCGACGATGAAATAGCTGTCGTGCGCCTGCCAGTCGAACGGCAGCACCGCCACCATCACGCCGGTCAGCCCGCCCAGCACGAAGATGAACAGGAAGCCCAGTACGAACAGCATCGGTGCATTGAGCCGCGCCTGCCCGCGCCACAGTGTTGCCAGCCAGGCGAATACCTGCAACGCGGTCGGCACCGCGACGATCATGCTGGCCGCCGACACCAGCGTCGAGGTCCACAGGCTAAGTCCGGCCGTGAACATATGATGGGCCCACAGCGCAAAGCTGATTACGCCCACCGCGCCGAGCGCGATCACCACCGGCCGGTGGCCGACCAGCGGCGCGCCCACCAGCGACGGCAGCATCATCGACACCATGCCAGCCGCCGGCAGGAAGATGATGTATACCTCCGGATGTCCGAAGAACCAGAACAGGTGCTGCCACAGCACCGGATCGCCGCCGCGCGCGGGGATGAAGAACGGCCAATCGTAGGCGCGCTCCAGTTCCAGCAACGCGGTGCCGGCGATAATCGCCGGGAAGGCGAACACGATCATCAGCGCGATCACCAGCATGGCCCAGGCGTAGACCGGCATACGAGCCAGCGTCATGCCCGGCGCGCGGGTGAACAGGATGCCGACGATCAGTTCGATCGCACCGGCGATGGCCGAGATTTCAATGAAGCCTATGCCGAGCAGCCAGAAGTCGGCATTGATGCCGGGTGAATGCTCCTTGCCGGTCAGCGGCGGATACATAAACCAGCCGCCATCCGGCGCCAGTCCGGCGAACAGGCTGACGAAGAATCCCAGGCCGCCCGCAGCGTAAGCCCAATAAGCGTAGGCGGACAGGCGCGGGAACGGCAGGTCGCGTGCGCCCAGCATGGCCGGCAGCAGAAACACTGAAATCGCCTCTACCACCGGAATCGCAAACAGGAACATCATCACCGTGCCATGCATGGTGAATACCTGGTTGTACAAGCCGGGACTGAGCAGCGTGCTGTCCGGGACCGCCAGCTGCGCGCGTATCATCAGCCCCAGCACGCCAGCCAGCACGAAAAACAGCAGCGCGGTGCCGATATACAATTGGCCGATGGTGGCGTTGTTGACGGTGGTGAGGAAGCGCAGCCCACGCGGCGTGCGCCAGACGCGCTCCAGTTCCTCGCGCTCGCCGTCGGGACGCGGCAGACTGCTCGGCAGGCGTTTGCCCGGTGTACTCATTTAAGCTGCTCCAGATAGCCGGCCAGCGCCTGCAAGGTTTCGCCGTCCATATCCGCGCTGGCGGGCATGCGCACGCCCGGCTTGAAGCCGTGCGGATTGGCAATCCAGGCAGCCAGCGCACCAGCGTCATTGCGCAGCGTCCCCGCACCGATATACAGCCGGCTGCCAATATGCGTCAAATCCGGCCCCAGCGCGCCCTCGCCGCCAGCCCAGGCGCGCGCCGCGCCGTCCTGGTCTGCGCCGCGCACGGTGTGGCAGGCGCTGCAGCGTTGCTGCGCAAACGCCTTGCGTCCCGCATCGAAGCGCGCGTCCGCCGTGGTGCGCGCCGGCGCGGCTTGTGCGGCCAGCCAGGCGTCGAACGCTTGCTGGCTCTGCGCCACCACATGCAGCGCCATGCGCGCGTGCTGCTCGCCGCAGTATTCAGCACACTGCGCGCGATACACGCCGGCGCGGTCGGCGCGTATCGTCATGCCATGCAAGCGGCCCGGCACCATGTCCACCTTGCCGGCCAACGCGGGCGCCCAGAAACTATGGATTACATCAGCGCTGCTCAGCCCAAGGTATACCGGCTGCCCAGCCGGCAGGCGAATCTCGTTGGCCAGCACAATATCCGGCCCACCAGCAGGGTCGGTATAACGCACCTCCCACCACCACAGCCGCGCGATCACCGCAATCTTCACCGCATGCTGCGACGACGGCATGCTCAGTTGCGTGCTGCGCAGTGTGGAAAACGCCAGCAGCGCAGACAACACCAGCAGCGGCAACACCACACCGCCACCCCACAGCCACCAGCGTATATGCACCACGCGGCGCTTGCGCAAGCCCAGCACGCACAACGCCATCACCCCGACAAACACCACTGCCGCGCCACCGGTCAGCACCCACGCCAGCTGCGCGATAATCTCCGCATCCGGACCTGCCGGGTGCAATGCCGATTGCTGCGCATACGTCATGGCAGCGAATACAGGTAAGCCGCCATATGGCGCGCATCGTCTTCCGACACACCCATGGCGGGCATGGTGGTCCCCGGCTTCAGCGCGGGAGGATCGATCAGCCAGTGGCGCAACAGGTCCGGCGTATTCGGCAGACTGCCTGCGATGTAGCTGCGCTGCCCGAAACTGTCCAGCGGCGGACCAAGCTGGCCACGCGCCGCCGCCACGCCCGCGATCTGATGACAAGCGCCGCACTGATACTGTGCCAGCAGCACCCTGCCCCGCGCAACGCTGCCGCCTTCCACGCGCGCGGGCGCGGGGCCGCCGCTGTCACAAGCAGCCAGCCATGCCAGCGGAAGGAGTAGGAGGATGCGCACGATTGGGAACCTGCTGAAGCCTGTCGTCCCGATATACTATAAGAATCACAATATTCTTGTCTTTTCAACAGGACGCAGTGAATGAGCATCGCGCGCCGCCGATTCCTAATCGCCACCATCATCGCCACGCTCGCGGTGCTGGCGTCACTCGCCGCTATGGGCGGCGCGCTGGTGCTGTATGGCGGCTTTTACAACGCCGGCGCTACGCGCTCGCACTTCCAATGGGTACACAGTCTGCTGGAAATCGCGCTGCACCGCTCGGTGCGCCAGCACGCGCGCGACATCACGCCGCCGGCTGAACTCAACAACAGTATGCTGGCGTTACGCGGCGCAGGACTGTATCGCGACAACTGCGTGGTCTGCCACGGCGCACCGGGTGTGGCGCAAGGCGACATCGGCAAAAGCATGCAGCCCATCCCCGGCCCGCTAGCAGATGCCGCCCGCCGCTGGCAGCCGAACGAGCTATACTGGATCACCCGTCACGGCATCAAAATGAGCGGCATGCCGGCATGGCAGTACCACCTGGCCGACCAGGACATCTGGGCGCTGGTGGCCTTCCTGACGGTGATGCCGGCGCTATCGCCACCGGCTTATGAGGCGCTGATCGCGCGGGCCGGCCATCCGCAGCGCGCAGCACGCCCGGCCCACGCGCTACCGGACGCGGAACGCGGCCGCCTGGCGCTGACCCAGTACGCCTGCAATGCCTGCCACCAGATCGATGGCGTCACCGGCCCCGCTACCATGGTCGGGCCACCGTTGGCCAAGCTGGCGAAACGCCAGTACATCGCCGGCCACCTGCCCAATAGCGCCGATAATCTCGCGCGCTGGATACAGGAGCCGCAACGCTACCAGCCGCAGAGCGCCATGCCGGCGATGGGCGTGAGCGAATCGGACGCGCGCGACATCGCCGCCTACCTGCTCCAACCTTGATTAACGCTTGCTAAGTTCCGCCAGCGCGCGCTCCAGCACCGGATCGCGTCCGGCGCGCAGCGCGACCACCGTCTGCCGCACCTCGATCGATGGCGTGACGCCAATGCCGACAAACTCGCGTCCATCCGGGAAGGTGTCGCGCTTGGCGCAGACGCGCGCCGCGCCACCGCCAGGCAAGGTAAAGTTGATCGCCTGTCCGGTACTGCCGCCGGTGGCCTCGCCTATCGTCAGCCCGCGCTGCATGATGGTGAAACTGAGGACGAAATCCTCGCCGGCCGAATAGGTCTGAGCCCCGGTCAGCACTGCCACCGGACCGTCATACACCTGCTCGCGCGTCAGCGCATATTGCCAGTCCGGCATGCGCTGCCAGTTCACCATGCTGCCGCTGGACGCGCGCATATAGCTGTCGGCGCCGCGCACGTAGCTGGTGGCGCCAATCAGCGGCTTGCGCGTCAGGTAACTCAGAATCTTGTAGCCGATGTCGCCATTGCCGCCGCCATTACGGCGCATATCGATCACCAGCGCGCGCGCTTTCAGGATCTGCGGCAGCGCAGCGTCGAATGCTTTGATACCGCTATCGTCGGTAAAGTGCTCGATGCGGATGTAGGCCACGCCGTTGTCCAGCATCCTGAACTCAGGCGCCTCCGGCCAGTGGTAGCCGGCGCTGCGGTCGATTTTCTCTTCGCGCTCTTTGCCATTGGCGGCGCGCAGGCGCAATGTCAGCGGTTCTTTCGCGGCGCCACGCAGCAAGCCGACCGTGTACGTCTGGAAGTCGCGGTCCTGTGGCGCACCGGCGCTGACCAGCGGCATGACGCGCAGCCGGGCATAATCGTGCACCGCCACGCCGTCGATGGCCAGCAGTTCGTCACCGACGCGCACGCGGCCGCGCAACGCCGCATCATCGACATGCGCCACCAATACGCGGCCTTCCACCAGCGCCGTGCGCAGTGGCGGCACCGCTTCAAATTCCGCATTCAACTCGCCCGGCGCCCAGATATTGGTGTGGCCGTCCTTCAGCAGCGGCGCCAGCTCACGCAGGACGGCGTAGTAGTCGCGGGTGGTCTGCGCCGCCATCACCTTCGGCAGATAATCCATATACACCTGATTCAAGTCCAGCTCCGGCACCTTGTCGAAGTAGACGAAGCTGTGGCGCGCCTCGGCCCAGAACTGCGTCAGCCCTGCGATGCGTTCCTCGACCGTCAACTTCTCCTTGTAGGACTGGTCGCTGGCCGGGCCTTTCCACAAGCGCTGCGGCACTTCCGACGCGGCCAGCACCGCTTGAAAGCGCGGTTCGTTGCGCAAGGCGTCAAAGTCGCTGTCATTGCGCAGCATCTGCGCGGCGGCCGGCAGCCAGAACACCATGCGCGCCTGATCCAGCGCATCCAGCGCCTGCTCCTTGCGCCGCTGGCGGCTGTAAAGCGCTGCCAGCGGCAGCAGCGTGTTGTAGCTTTCCTGGCGCAGCGCCGGATTACCACTGGCCTGCTCCACCTCCCTCAGTAAACGCAGCGCCTCTTCCAGCAGTTCCGTCGCGTTCTGCACGTCGGCGCTGGCTGCTTGCCGGCGCAAATCACGCGCTTGCGCCACCACATCACTGCCCGGCGGCGGCGCGGCGTGGGACAGAGGCGCGATCGCCGCCAACAACATCAAAGCGGACAAACGGCGCATGGCTTCCTTGCATAAAAAATAATGCGCCGCATTTTAATACAGGAGGCGCAGTCGTGGCACAATAACGGCTTGTTTTTTTGGAAGACCATCATGACTATCTTTGCCGCCCCCGTGTTCGACGCCACCGTCATCTATGATGGCCACGAACTATTCAAGGGACAAGGCGCAGCCAAAGGCTGGGCCGAAAAACTGGCCAAGGAACTGGAGTGCGACATCGGCGTCGAAAAAATCGGCACCGGCTGGGTGTTAACCGGCAGCGTCGACGGCGAAGCCTGCAAGTGGAGCATTGTCGGCCAGCGCCTGAAGCGCATGGACTAAACACTTCGTACGCTGGCGCACATCATGGCCTGGTGAGGCCGGGTACGATGCCTTGTAATCTGCCCATGTACTCTGCCCTCCAAGGAACACGATGAAGCGCGAAGACATCCCGGACGCCAGCCTGGCGCCAGTCGCCGCCAAGCTGGCGGGCCTGCGCTACGTTCACGACGACCAGCCAGGCATCACCCGCCAGCAGCGCGGCAAGCAGTTCCGTTATCTCGACAGCGACGGCAAGGCCGTCACCGGCGAGGACACGCTGGCGCGCATCAAAGCGCTGGTGATCCCGCCGGCATGGACCGATGTGTGGATCTGCAAGCATCCGCTCGGCCATCTGCAGTGCACCGGGCGCGATGCGCGCGGACGCAAGCAATACCGCTACCACGCCCGCTGGCGCAGCCACCGCGACGAAGCCAAGTACGAGCGCATGCTCAGCTTCGGCAAAGCGCTGCCGGCCATCCGCAAAGCCGTCGATGAAGCGCTGCGCAAGCCCGGCCTGCCGCGCGAGAAAGTGCTGGCCACCATTGTGCATCTGCTGGAAGCGACACTGATGCGTATCGGGAATGAGGAATACGCACGCGAGAACAAATCCTTCGGCCTGACCACGCTGCGCGACCGCCATGTGCGGCTCGACGGCGGCAAAGTGCAATTCAAGTTCCGCGGCAAGAGCGGCGTGCATCACGCGGTCGAGGTGCACGACCGGCGCCTGGCGCGCATCATCGCGCGCATCCGCGACCTGCCAGGGCAGGAGCTATTCCAGTACGAGGACGACGACGGCAGTCCGCACGCCATCGACTCATCCGACGTCAACGATTACCTGCAATCGATCACCGGCGCGGACTATACCGCCAAGGACTTCCGCACCTGGGCCGGCACCGTGCTGGCCGCCGTCGCGCTGTTGGAGTACGAGAAGTACGACTCGGAAGCGCAGGCCAAGAAAAACATCGTGCAGGCAATCGAGTCGGTCGCCAAGAAGCTCGGCAACACGCCGACGATCTGCCGCAAATGCTATGTGCATCCGGCAGTGATCGAATCCTACCTGGACGGCACCATGCTTGATACGCTGCGCCGCCGCGCGCGCCAGGAACTCAAGGAAGACCTGCACGCCCTGCGTCCCGAGGAAGCCGCCGTACTCGCCCTGCTGCAGCGCCGATTGGAGTAGAATCGACGGATTTTCCAGCTTGCTGCGCCGTCACGACCATGCCTTCAGCCCTGCCCTTCATGATCCGCAAAGAGTGCCCGCCCGGCGCGTGCGAGTGCCGGCAGCTTGAGCTATTGGCAGCGTGGGAGCACGACCAGCAGATTGATATCCGCGTGCTGCAGTTGACCCGTGAAGAGGAAAAAGCGCTGATTGCCCGCATCGAAACAGTCGACAGTTACGCGGCGCTGGGCCGCATCGAGCAGCGGATGCGGGAACTGCTGGGCATCCGGCTGAGCATTACCCCCAGCGCCAACGGCGTACGCACCGTCATGGGCCTGCAGATCAAGCTGGCGGAGCAACCGGGCCTGTGCCGGCGCACGCGGGAAAACATTCCTGCCGCGATCCGCCGCTGCCTGGGCCGGCACCCTGAAATCATCTACGCATTGCTGAATGCGCGCGACCTGCTGGGCGCCGAAGACAATTAGTCAGTATGGAATTCGCTGGCCGACGCAAACAGGTCCCAGACAGCCAGGAACATCGCGGCCACCACCGGGCCGATGACAAAGCCATTCAGGCCGAACAGCGCCATGCCGCCCACGGTTGACAGCAGCACCACGTAGTCTGGCATCTTGGTGTCCTGGCCAACCAGTACCGGGCGCAGAAAATTGTCCACCAGTCCGATCACGAACACGCCGAACACCGCCAGGCTGACGCCTTGCCATACCGCACCGGTGGCCAGAAAATATACGGCCACCGGCGCCCAGACGATGGCCGCGCCAATTGCCGGCAGCAGCGACAGGAAGGCCATCAGCACGCCCCACAATATCGGCGCACGCACGTCCAGGAACCAGAAGGCCAGACCGCCCAGCGCCCCTTGCACAATCGCGACCAGGATGTTGCCTTTGACCGTGGCGCGTATCACCGTGGTGAAGTTCTGGAACAGGCGCTGCTTGTATTTGCGGCTCAGCGGCACCGCCTCGCGGATACGCTTGGCCAGCTTGTCGCCATCGCGCAGCAGGAAGAACAGCAGATACAGCAAGATGCACAGGCTGGTCAGGAAATCAAAGGTGTACAGGCCGGCGTTGATGGCGCGCTTGGCCACCTCCTGGCTGACTTGCGAAGCGCCCTCGGTCAGCTTGTCCTGCAAGTACGAGAGACTGGTTAAATGGAAGCGGTCCAGCAGCGACACCAGCCAGTTCGGCAGCGCCGCCATGATCTTGTTGAAGAAGCCGGCCACGCTGATCTCGCCGGAACGCACCAGTTCCACCAGCGAGGCCGCCTGGTTGATGATCGACACCGAGACCAGAGTGAGCGGGAGGATGACCATCACCACAATCAGCAGTAGCGTCAGTATCGACGCCAGGGCGGCACGGTTACGGGTGCGCTGCAACAGCCAGCGGTAGACCGGCGCAAATACAATCGCCAGTATCACGCCCCAAAAAATCGCACCGCCATAAGGCACCAGTATCCATGCAAAGCCTATCGTGACCAGGGCCAGCAGGAGCAGGAATACTTTTTGTTGGAACGAGTATGGGGGCATAGTCAATCGTCGTCGTTGGGATCGAGGCCGGGGAACATCACCTCGGTGAAGCCGAATTTGGAAAAGTCCTTGATGCGCATCGGGTACAGTTTGCCAAGCAAATGGTCCACCTCATGCTGCACCACGCGGGCGTGGAAGCCGTCCACCTCGCGCAGGATCGGCTGCTGATGTTCATCCACGCCCGCGTAGCGCAGCTTGACGTAACGCGGCACGCTACCGCGCAGGCCAGGCACAGACAGGCAGCCTTCGAAGCCTTCTTCCATCTCGTCGGATAACGGCGTCAGCACGGGATTGATCAACACTGTTTCCGGCACCTGCGGCGCATCCGGATAACGCGGATTCTGTTTGAAACCAAAGATCACCAGTTGCAGGTTGACGCCGATTTGCGGCGCTGCCAGCCCGGCGCCATTGGCCGCGTGCATGGTGTCGAACATATCGGCGATCAGCTGCTTCATGGCGGGTGTGTCGAACTCGGTCACCGGCTCGGCGACGCGCAGCAAGCGTGGATCGCCCATCTTCAGGATTTCACGAACCGTCATTGCGTTCTCTCCTTGATATCACACAGGAACTGCCAGAAATCCTCGCCCGTCTCCTGGTGCTTGAGGCCCATGGCGGTGGTGGCCTTCAGGTAGCCCAGCTTGGAACCGCAATCATAGCGCGTGCCGTCATAGCGGTAGGCAAGCACGCGTTCATCCTTCATCAGCGCCGCAATGCCGTCGGTCAGCTGGATCTCGCCGCCCGCACCTTTGCCGATGTTTTCCAGGTAGCTGAAGATGCGGCCAGACAGCACATAGCGCCCCACCACGGCCAGCGTCGACGGTGCCACATCCGGCGCCGGCTTTTCGACGATGCCATGCACCAGCTCCAGCTTGGGCTGGTAGTTGCTGGAGCTGACAATACCATACTGGCGCGTCGACTCGCGCGGCACTTCCTGCACCGCCAGGATGTTGGAGCGCTCATAGGCATACAGTTCGGTCATCTGCGCCAGCACAGGCTTGACATTGTCGGCAGTGTCCATAAAGTCATCCGCCAGCAGCACGGCAAACGGTTCGTCGCCAACCACCGGACGCGCGCACAGTATCGCGTGGCCCAGACCCAGCGGCGCGTGCTGGCGGATGTAGATGCAGTTGATATGCTTGGGAATGACGTTCTGCACCAGTTCCAGCAGCTGCTGCTTGTTGGCCGCCTCCAGTTCCGCCTCCAGCTCATAGGCGGTGTCGAAATGGTCTTCAATGGCGCGCTTGTTGCGGCCGGTGATGAACACCATCTCGGTGATGCCGGCGGCCACCGCCTCTTCCACCGCATACTGGATCAGCGGCTTGTCGACGATGGGCAGCATCTCTTTCGGTTGCGCCTTGGTGGCAGGGAGGAAGCGGCTGCCCAAACCGGCAACCGGGAACACTGCTTTTTTAATTCTTGACATGGTTATTCTTGTGCGAGTAATGCCAGCAAGCCGGCTTCATCCAGGATGGCGACTTCAAGCTCTTGCGCCTTGGCCAGCTTGCTGCCAGCGTCTGCGCCGGCAACCAGATAGTGTGTTTTCTTCGATACCGAGCCGGACACTTTACCACCCTTCGCCTCGATCAGCGCACCCGCCTGGTCACGGCCCATGGTCGGCAGCGTGCCGGTCAGCACAAAGGTCTTGCCGGTCAGGTGGCCTTCAGCGGCGACGCTCTGCGGCAGCTGCGCCAGCAAGTCTTCGCGCAGCCGATGCAGGGCTTTTACCTGCTCGCGATTGCCTGGCTGGGCCATCCAGTTTTCCAGCGACTCCGTCACCGTGGCAGGCAAACCGAATACATTGAATACCTGGAGATAAGCCAGCGCTTCCAGCGTCACGCCTTGCTCCACCAGCTGCTTGCTGCGTGGCTCGGTCAGTTTGGGAATCGCCAGCGCGGCCAGCAGCTGCGCCGGGTCGAGCTTTTCGCGCAGCTTGGCGCTCGGCGCATGCTCGCCTTTTGGCGCCACGCCGGCGGCCAGCAGTGCATCAATGGCTTCCTGGTTCTTCGGTTCGGCAAAGAAATCGGCAATCGATTCGGCCACCGTGCCGCCGATATCCGGCAGCACGCGCAGCAGCGCAGCCGGCACGCGGCGCACCAGCTCGAAGCGGCCCAGCCACTCGGCCAGCGTCTTGGCGGTGGATTCTCCGACGTGGCGGATGCCCAGCGCGAACAGCAGCCGCTCCAGCGGCGGGTTCTTGCTGGCGGCAATCGCTTCCAGCAAATTGTCCGCCCACTTAGTGGCGATTTTCCCTTGTGCGACCGTCTCCGGCGTTGTGCCGTCACGTTCATCGGCCAGGCGCTTCATCTCCAGCAGGTCATCCAGCTTGAGCGAATACAAGTCCGCCACGCGCTGCACCTTGCCATGTTCGACCAGGTTGTCGATATAGCGGTCGCCCAGGCCTTCGATGTCCATCATGCGGCGGCCGGCGAAGTGACGTATCGCTTCCTTGCGCTGTGCAGAACAGAACAAGCCGCCCGAGCAGCGCGCAATCGCCTCGCCCTCTTCGCGCACCACATGCGAGCCGCACACCGGGCACTCCTTCGGCAGCTCGTAGGCCACCGTCGATTCAGGACGGCGCTCCAGCACCACCGCCAGCACTTCCGGAATCACGTCGCCGGCGCGGCGCACAATCACCGTATCGCCGACGCGCACATCCTTGCGGCGCACTTCGTCTTCGTTGTGCAGCGTGGCATTGGTGACATTGACGCCGCCGACAAACACCGACGCCAGGCGCGCTACCGGGGTGATCGCGCCAGTGCGGCCGACCTGCACCTCAATCGCCTGCACCACCGTCAACGCTTCTTCGGCCGGGAATTTGTGCGCCAGCGCGAAACGCGGTGCGCGCGAAACAAAGCCCAGCGTGCGCTGGTCTTCAAGGCGGTTGGCCTTGTACACCACACCGTCGATTTCGTAAGGCATGCCTGGGCGGGCGTCGCCGATTTGCTTGTAGTACGCCATCAGGCCGTCGTAGCCGCGCACCACCGAGGCTTCCTTCGCCACCGGCAGACCAAGCTGGCGATACCAGTCCAGCAGCCCGGAATGCGAGGACGGCATGTCGGCGCCTTCCAGCGCACCAACGCCGTAGGCAAAGAAGCTCAGCTTGCGCGACGCGGTGATGCGCGAATCCAGCTGGCGCAAGCTGCCCGCCGCCGCATTGCGCGGGTTGACGAACTCCTTCTGGCCTGCCTCGCGCTGGCGCGCGTTCATCGCTTCGAAATCCTTCTTGAACATCAGCACCTCGCCGCGTACATCAAGGATGGCGGGCGGATTGTCTGTCTTGAGGCGCAGCGGAATGCTGCGGATGGTACGGATATTGGCGGTGACATCCTCGCCGGTGTAGCCGTCGCCGCGCGTGGCGGCTTCGGTCAGCACGCCGTGAATGTAGCGCAGATTGATCGCCAGGCCGTCGTATTTGACTTCGGCCGCGTATTCGACCAGCGCTGCCGTATCCAGGCCTTCGCGCACGCGGCGGTCGAAGTTCTCGATATCCTCGTCGGTGAAGCCGTTATTCAGCGACAGCATCGGCACCGTGTGAGTGACCTGCTCGAACTGCGGCAGCGGCGCCGCGCCGACGCGCTTGGTCGGCGAGTCCGGCAGCGCCAGCTCGGGATGTAATTCTTCGAGCTTTTGCAGCGCGATAAACAGCTTGTCGTACTCCGCGTCCGGAATGGTCGGCGCGTCTTCCACATGATAGGCGTGCAAATGCCGGTTCAGCTCCGCGCTGAGTTGCTCGATGCGCGTTTTAAAATCTACTTCTGACATGAACTGGCTTTCTTAGCTGAACAGGCGCAGTGCACGGGTGGAGCCTGCCGGGATGTCAGCGTCGTTCATCTCGGCGTAGAAGTCCTGCACCTGGCCAGCGATTTCGGTCAGCGCGCCATCCGACAGCGGCTGGTTGTAATCGTCGACGATGGTGCCGTCCAGGCGTGCCATCAGGCTGCGGGCACAAGCGACCATGGCGCCGAAACCGTCACGCGCCGGCGCCACGCATGGCACGTCCAGCAGCAGCGTCAGGCGCGCGGTGGTTTCTTCGGCCGGTGTGACATTGGTCGACAGCGAGAACAGGAAACCGCCCTCGCCGTCCGGCATCACGAAGCGGCCGTCCGGACGCAGGTCGAAGCCCTGCTTCTCCAGTGCGCTGATCAGCGTGTTGATCGCCCATGGCGCACCATTCGTTTGCAGGTTGACGCCCAGCTGCGCGTCGTGTCCGGCGACGAAGCGGTGCAGATTGCGGGCTTCGGCCATCACTTCAATCATGTCGGGAATCGCCGGTTCGGCGCCGATTTCGTCGGCCATGGCGCGCAGGCGCGTCACCAGTTCCGAATATTCCAGTTCGTTCAGCGCGGTGCTGCGGCTGGCCAGCTGCACGCCGCCTTGCAGCTCGGTATAGACGCCGCCGTGGGCGATCGGTTCCCAGTCGCCGCTGACGGCCTTGCCGATGTAGTGCACCGGCTTGTTGCCGACCATGCGCAGCGTTTGCAGCACCGGCAGCAGCTTGTCGCCGCGCGCCGGGGCCTCCAGCGCCAGCGGCAGCAGGCAGTCGATCAGCGGATCGACCAGCGCCGTAGCCTGCTCGGCAGCCGCCGCCGAAGCAGCGTTGGCGCGCGCGGCCAATTCGTCTTCGCTGGCCGGACTGCCAGTGCCGTCGTCGGTGGTAAATTCCGCCGCGACCGCGCCCAATGCCGCAGCAGCAGCCGAAGCTTCGCCGCCTGCGATTCCAGGTGCGGCGCTGTCCAGCGAGAAGCTGGGCTCCTGGCGAACGTGTGGAGCATGAGGCGCGTGCGCAGCATCAGCGCCCGGCGCCAGTTGCGGCTCGTCGCCGGTGCGCATCAGCACATCGTCGTGGTCGGTCGAGAAAGCACGTTCGACGCTTTTCTTGGCCTTGTATTCCTGGATTTTGTTGTACGTGAAAACACCGGCGACAAACACGCCGGCGGCTGCGATTAAGCTAATTTGGAGATCTGTCATGCTGCTTGTGCCTCGGAAGCGAAGTTTGCGGCGGATTCCATATCCACCGCCACGATGCGCGATACACCCTGCTCTTGCATCGTCACACCGATCAGTTGATTGGCCATCTCCATCGCAATCTTGTTGTGCGAGATGAAGAGGAATTGTGTGTGTTCGGACATGCGCTTGACCATACGGCAGAAGCGCTCGGTATTGGCGTCGTCCAGCGGCGCGTCCACCTCGTCCAGCAGGCAGAATGGCGCGGGATTCAGCCGGAACATGGAGAACACCAGCGCGGTGGCGGTCAGCGCTTTCTCGCCACCGGACAGCAGGTGGATGGTGGCGTTCTTCTTGCCCGGCGGCTGGGCCATGACCTGCACACCGGAGTCCAGAATTTCGTCGCCGGTCATGATCAGCTTGGCCTGGCCACCGCCGAACAGGATCGGGAACAGCTCGGAGAAGTGGCCATTGACGCGGTCGAACGTATCTTGCAGCAGATCGCGGGTTTCCTTGTCGATCTTGGTGATGGCGTCTTCCAGTGTGGTGATCGCCTCCATCAGATCCGCGTTCTGCGCATCGAGGAAGTTCTTGCGTTCGGAGGCGGTGGCCAGTTCGTCCAGCGCCGCCAGGTTGACCGCGCCCAGCATCGATATGGCGTTGGTCAAACGCGTCACCTCGCCTTGCAGATAGGACGCTTTCATGTCCGGATGCAGCTTCTCGGCCAGCGCCGCCTCGTCGGCCTGCACTTCGGCCAACTGCGCGGCAAACTGTTCCTGGTTCAGGCGCGCGGCCTGTTCCTTCAGCTGCATTTCCATGATCTTGTCACGCTGCGGTTGCAACGCGCGCTCGGTCGACATGCGGCCTTCTTCGAACAGGCGCAGTTGCTGCGCGATCTGATCGAGTTCGTGGCGCGCGTCCGACAACGCTTTTTCCTGTTCGGTGCGGCGATCCAGCAGCGCCTGCAAGCCGTCGTTGGCGCTGCCCTGGTCCAGGCCCTCCAGCTCCATGCGGCCGGACTCCAGGCTTTCCGTCACTTGGGCCACCTGCGCCGTCGCCGTGGCGACATTGCGGCGCAATTCCTCGATCTTGCTGCGCTGGGTCTTTTCCGCGAACTGCACTTCCTGCGCCGCACGCTCCAGGTCGCGCAAGGCTTCGCGGGCGTCGGCAAGGCGCTGTTCTTTTTGCAGAAAGTCGGTCTGGCCATCCTCGTGCGTGCCTTGCAGCTCGCCGAGTTCCATGTCCAGCTGCTCGAACTTCTCTTCTGACTCCAGCTTGATCTGGGTTTGTTCTTCTTCCTGCGCGGTGATCTCGGCCAGGTCGGTTTCGATCTGCGTGCTGCGCTGGTTGAAGCGGGCTTCGATCTCGGACAGCTTGACCACTTCCAGTTGCAGCGTATGCACCGATTGCTGCAGGCTTTGCAGCTTGGCGCGGTATTCGGTCAGACGGCGCGTGAGATCCGACACGGCGGCGTCGGCGCGCACCGAGCGCGATCGCGCTTCGTCGGCCAGCATCTGCTGCGCGCGCAGCTGCTTGGTGATGTTGTCGATTTCCTGCTGGCGTCCGAGCATGCCGTCCTGCTCGGAGTCGGCGGCGTAAAAACGCACACTACCCTGCGTCACAATGTGGCCCTGGCGGGTGACGATGCTGCCGCCTGCCGGTAGCTTGACGCGGTCGGCAAACGCCTGGGTGGTGTCGTCGGCGATGTAGACGTTGTGCAGCCAGTCCTGCAACAGGCCGCGCAGGCCCGGATCGTTGATCTTCAGCAGATCCAGGAAAGGCTTCAGGCCGGCCACCTCGGTAGTCACCGGCGGCACGGCGGTGGATGGCGCATACAGCGCCAGCTTGGCCGGCGGCGCATCGTTGAAAAAGGCCTTGGCCCATTCGATATTCGACATCTGCAAGGCCGAGGTACGCTCGCGCAGCAGCGATTCCAGCGCCGGCTCCCAGCCTGCTTCGATGTTCAGTTTCTGCCACAGGCGCGGCAGCGACTCCAGCTCGTGCTTTTGCAGCCACGGCGTGACCTTGCCCTGCGTCTGCACGCGTTCCTGCAACTGGCGCAGCGCATTGAGACGCGCTTCCAGCTGCGCGTTGGCGGCGGTTTCGGCGTTGACCTGCTGCTGGGCTTCCTGGCGCTCCTGCTCCAGCTTGGGCTGCTGCTCCAGCGCCTCTTCCAGCACGAAGTTCTGCTCTTCCAGCGCCTGCTGCTTTTCTTCCAATTGCAAGCGCAGATTGGACAGGTGCGCGCTGTCCGGCAGGCTCAAGCCGCTTTTCTCCTGTTGCAGGCGCTCGCGCCGCACCGCCAGGCCGTTGAGGATGTTGTTGGCGTTGCGCTGGTGCGCCGATTCCAGCTCCAGCTGCTGCTGCGCCTGCATGATGCGCGAACGCGATTCGGTGCTGCGGGTCTGCGCTTCCTTCCAGGCCTGTTCCAGCATCGGCAGCGATTCGGCCTTTTGCTCGGCCATCATCTGCGCTTCCTCGACCTTGGCGCCCAGTTCTTCCAGCGAGAATTCCGCTTCTTCGATCTGTTCGCCGGCCTCGCTGGCCTGGCGCTGCCATTGATCGCGCTGCGCCGTCAATGCGGCCAGCTGCGCTTGCAGGCGGCCGCGCGATTCGACCACGAATTTGATCTGCGCTTCCAGGCTGCCGATTTCGGCATTGGTCTGGTACAGCGCGCCCTGCGCCGAATGCAGGCGGTCGCCGGCGGCAAAGTGCGACTGGCGCATCTGCTCCAGCGACAGCTCGACATTGCGCAGCTTGGCGGTTTGCTCTTCCAGATCGTTTTGCGCCTGCTCGACTTCGCGGAAGTATTTTTTCTGCTCGTTCTCGGCTTCGATCTTGCGCAGCAGCCAAAGCAGTTTTTGCTTCTCTTCCTGGTCGGCTTGCAACTGGTGGAACTTGGTTGCCACGGCGGCCTGGCCCTCCAGCTTTTCCAGGTTGGTGTTCAGTTCGCGCAGGATGTCTTCGACGCGCAGCAGGTTTTCGCGCGTGTCGTGCAGGCGGTTTTCGGTTTCCCGGCGGCGCTCCTTGTACTTGGAGACGCCGGCCGCCTCTTCCAGAAACACCCGCAGCTCTTCGGGGCGCGACTCGATAATCCGCGAGATCATGCCCTGGCCGATGATTGCGTAAGCGCGCGGACCAAGGCCGGTGCCGAGGAAAATATCCTGGATGTCGCGGCGCCGCACCGGCTGGCCGTTGATGTAGTAAGTGGAAGTGCCGTCGCGCGTCAGCGTGCGCTTGACGGCGATCTCGGCATACTGGCCCCACTGCCCGGCGGCCTTGCCGGCATGGTTGTCAAACACCAGCTCCACCGATGAGCGCCCGGCCGGCTTGCGGTGGGTGGAACCATTGAAAATCACGTCCTGCATGGACTCGCCGCGCAGCTCGGAAGCCTTGGATTCGCCCAGCACCCAGCGCACGGCGTCGATGATGTTCGACTTGCCGCAGCCGTTGGGACCCACCACGCCAACCAACTGACCCGGCACCTGGAAATTGGTGGGATCAACGAAAGACTTAAATCCCGACAATTTGATGGAGGATAGACGCACGTTGTTATCTAGGTGTTTGGGCTGGAAAATTCCACAATAATACCATTTTGTGCATCATATCAGGCCAAAAAGGCATTGCGCTACACCATTGCTCAACGCACCTGCGGACGCGGCTTATGCCAGTTGGCGCGGGTGTAGGGATGGTCGTGTCCGGCCAGGTAAAGCGCAGCCTTGGTGATCCACATTTCGGCCGGGATGGGCTTGAGCTGCGGCGCCACCAGCAGCACCGGCACGCACAGCGCCACCAGCACACGGCTCAGCGCCAGGTGGCGCTCCTCGTTGGCGCACCAGATGAAGCCGGCAGCCACGGCCAGGCCCAGCAGGCAGCCGGTCCAGGCTTCGGACGGCGAATGCGCCTCGACATAGATGCGCGACAGCGCGATCAGCACGGCCAGCAGCACACCGGCGGTACTGCCCAGCATCTGCGCCCATGGCGGCGACGAGCGCGTCGCCAGGAAACCGGCCACCGGATACACCGCCGCGGCGCGCATCGCATGGCCGCTGAAGCCGCCAAAGTCCACCGAGGCGACGCCTATGCCCCAGCCGATGAAGAGCATCTTGGTCAGCACCACCAGCGCCATGCCGCCGCCGAACAGCAGCACCCAGGCGCGCGTCAGCCGCCATGATTTGCCGGCCACCAGCCACACCACGATGGCGACGCTGATTGGTCCTGTCACCGCCAGACTGCCCACCACACTTAACCAGTGCCACCAGAACATCACGCTCTTCCTATTTCATCATATGGCAACATTTTAGCCTTCATTGCAGCGCAACAAAAGTGAGGTTCACCTTAAACCACACGAAAAGTCCAAGGTTCTCTCCTACAAGCCACTGGGAAGGACGCCGATACCGGTCCGAAGCGCGAGCACGCATCATGGCCTCACCGGAAACGCCTCAGCTACCACCATAGCCGGGACGAGTCTGGCGAGTACGTTCTTTTCACTTTTACAAAGGAATCAAAATGAACTCGAATCAAAAAGGCAGCAGCAACCAGGGCTCGAAACAAGGTTCCAGCCAAGGCAGCGGCAAGCAATCGGGCAGCGCAGGCTCGTCCAGCGGTTCGCGTGGCGCCAATCAAACCGGCACCCAGGGCGGCAGCCATGAGCAACATGTCGAAGCTGGCCGTCAAAGCCACAAAAACGACAAACAGTCCGGCAACCGCTAAGTAGGCAATCAGCGGTTCGTGCGGCGCCGCGCGCGCCGCATGCCGGCATCATCAGATATTGGCCACACGCTGGCCTTCGGGCGGCACAAAATCCTCCACCCCATTGATCAGCTTTACTTTCAGCGCTTCGGCCGCCGTCAGGTGCAGGTCGGAATACTCGTGCGTGCGCCAATGCTCGTCAGTCAATTCGACATGCTTGCGCAGGATCTGCTCGGTACGGGCGTCGTCTGCCTGCAGGCCTTCAACGATGATGCGCAATGCGTCCGGACGGGCGCCATGCGGCGCGCTGGCGTGCGACTTGTGCACCATGAAGCGCGCAGTGTCGCTGGCATAGCGCTCGGCGCCGGCCAGGAACAGGATCACCGCGATCGACGCCACCGCGCCGGCGTTGTAGGTGACGATCTTGATCGGCAGCTTGCTCAGGTAGTTGTACAGGCAGATGCCGTCGCTGACGTAGCCGCCATTGGACTGAATCAGGATGTGGGCGGTGGTGATGCGGTCTTCGGTCATATCGGCGACCGCATCGAACACGCGGCGCACCATATCGCTGTTGACATCCCCGGACAAGGTGAACCACGCGTGCCCGTCGTAATTGGTTTGGTCTTGGCGCATTTCTGGGCTCTCAAAATAATGTGATTTATTCTAGCAAATTGTTGCTTTTTCAGCTTCCCTGCCGTTCATTCGTGCGCGGCCGGGCAAGATTGACATTCAAGCCCTTCTGACATATATTTCCGAGTCTTGATCGGGAGAGGGCAAACTCGCGTTGCCGCCGAAGGGGCACTACCCAAAAACTCTCAGGCAAAAGGACCGGTCAAGGGGCCTCGCAGCTGTCACAGCGCAGGCTCAAACTCTGGAGAGAGGTTGCGGACGCAACCCACCGAAGGGGCGTGCGGAACCTGCTTCCGCTATCTCTCAGGTACCAAGGACAGAGGGGCGCAGCATGATGGAATCATTCATTTGACTCCCTGATTTTCTGTTAACCGCCTCTTTTCGTTCGGACCGTACCATGACGCTCAAAGCTACCCCCCTCAATAACGCACACCGCGCAGCCGGCGCCCGCATGGTCGATTTCGGCGGCTGGGACATGCCGGTCAACTACGGTTCGCAAATCGAAGAACACAACGCCGTGCGCACCGACGTCGGCATGTTCGACGTGGCGCATATGTGCGTGGTCGACATCAAGGGCGACAATGCGCGCGCCTTCCTGCGCAGCCTGCTGGCCAACAACGTCGACAAGCTGCAAGTATCGGGCAAGGCACTGTACTCCTGCATGCTGAATCCAGAAGGCACGGTCATCGACGACCTGATCGTCTACTTCATCAACGAAAGCTGGTTCCGCCTGGTGGTCAACGCCGGCACCGCCGAGAAGGACGTGGCGTGGATGCAGCAGCAGAACACCGCCGGCAACCACGGCCTGGCTATCACCCAGCGCCGCGATGGTGACAACGCCATGGCGCTGATCGCCGTGCAAGGCCCGAACGCCCGCACCAAGGTATGGGAAGTAATCCCGGAATCGCAACAAGCCACCGCCGAGATGAAGCCATTCAACGTGGCCTTCGCGCAAAGCGCCGCGTTTGGCGAGGCGATGATCGCCCGCACCGGCTATACCGGCGAAGACGGCTTTGAGATCGGCGTCGCCGCTGATCAAGCTGAAAAGCTGTGGAACGCGCTGGCCGCCGCTGGCGTCAAGCCGGCAGGCCTGGGCGCGCGCGATACGCTGCGCCTGGAAGCTGGCATGAACCTGTACGGCCAGGACATGGACGACACCGTCAACCCGCTGGACGCCGGCCTGGCATGGACCATCGATCTGGTGTCCGAGCGCGATTTCATCGGCAAGTCGGCGCTGCAAGCCAAGGGCCAAAACGCGCAATTCGTCGGTCTTATCCTGCGTGAAAAAGGCGGCGTGCTGCGCGCGCACCAGAAAGTCATCGTGGCCGGCACCGAAGCCACCGGCGAAATCACCAGCGGCACTTTCAGCCCGACCATGCAGCAGGCGATCGCGCTGGCGCGCGTGCCGAACGGCGTCAACATCGGCGACACCGTGCATGTGGAAATCCGCGACAAGAAACTGGCCGCGTCTGTGGTTAAATTGCCGTTCGTCCGCAACGGCAAAATCCTGGCCGTCTGAATTTAATACCCTCACCCTCTGGAGCATTACAACATGAACATTCCTGCAGACCTGAAGTACACCGAATCCCACGAGTGGGTACGCGCTGAAGCCGACGGCACCGTCACTGTAGGCATTACCGAATACGCACAGGATGCGCTGGGCGATATCGTTTTCGTTGAACTGCCAAAAGTCGGCACCAGCTACACCGCCGGCGACGACGCCGCCGTGGTGGAATCGGTGAAAGCCGCTTCCGACATCTACGCACCGGTATCGGGCGAAGTGGTGGCGGTCAATGACGACGTGGTCAACGCGCCTGAGTCGATCAACAGCGACGCTTACGCTGCCTGGCTGTTCAAGATCAAGCCAGCCGACGCCGCAGCCATCAACGGCCTGCTGGACGCTGCGGCCTACGCCAAAAATACCGGCGCCTGATTCCCGCCGCTCCCGCCCAGGCGGGAGCCGACAGAACGCCAGCTCAGCATGGGTTCCGGCTTGCGCCGGAACGACAGTCTTTCTCTCTCTGCCCTCGCCCACATCATGACCCGCACCAGCCTGACCCAACTCGAAGCACGCGACGCTTTCATCGCCCGTCACATCGGCCCGGATGCCGCCGAACAGCAGGACATGCTGTCGGTACTCGGCTACGCCACGCGCGCCGCCCTGATCGACGCCATCGTACCCGCCAACATCCGCAACAAGGCCGCCCTGCCGCTGGGCGCCTACACCCAGCCAATGCCGGAAAACGAAGCGCTGAACAAGCTGAAAAAAATCGCCTCAAAAAACAAGGTGCTGAAGTCGCTGATCGGCCAGGGCTACTACAACACGCTGACGCCGAACGTCGTCCTGCGCAACATCTTTGAAAACCCGGCCTGGTACACCGCCTATACGCCTTACCAGCCAGAGATTTCGCAAGGTCGCCTGGAAGCCATCCTGAACTTCCAGCAGACCATCACCGACCTGACCGGCATGGGCATCGCCAACGCGTCGATGCTGGACGAAGGCACGGCCGCTGCCGAAGCGATGACGCTGATCCAGCGCGTCAGCAAATCCAAATCGAATGTGTTCTACGTGGCCGACGACGTGCTGCCGCAAACGCTGGAAGTGGTGCAGACCCGCGCCAAGCCGCTGGACATCGAAGTCAAAACCTTCCACCCGGCCGGACTGGCAAGCGTGGGCGAATGCTTCGGCGTGCTGCTGCAATACCCAGGCGTTAACGGTAACGTGCGCGATTACAAGGCCGACGTGGAAGCCATCAAGGCCAAGGGTGCGATGGTAGTCGCCGCCGCAGATCTGCTGGCGCTTACCGTGCTGACGCCACCAGGCGAATGGGGCGCCGACGTGGTGGTCGGTAACTCGCAGCGCTTCGGCGTACCGCTGGGCTTCGGCGGCCCGCACGCCGGCTACATGGCCACCCGTGACGAATTCAAACGCTCGATGCCAGGCCGCCTGGTTGGCGTGACCATCGACGCGCAGGGCAACAAGGCTTACCGCCTGGCCCTGCAAACCCGCGAGCAGCACATCCGCCGCGAAAAAGCCACGTCCAACATCTGCACCGCGCAGGTACTGCTGGCAGTGATGGCGTCGATGTACGCCGTCTACCACGGCCCGCAAGGCCTGCAGCAGATCGCCAAGCGCGTGCACCGCCTGACCGGCGTGCTGGCGTCGAATCTGAAAACGCTGGGCTACACCGTCACCAACGACACCTGGTTCGACACCCTGACCGTCGCCGTCAACAACGCTGAACAGCTGCACGCCTCGGCCCACTCGCACGGCGTCAACCTGCGCGTGATCGACGCCACCCACGTCGGCGTATCGCTGGACGAAACCACCACCCGCGAAGACATTGCGCTGCTGTGGACCGTGTTCTCGCATCCGGTCGGCGGCCCGGCCCACGGCCCGGACTTCGACAGCGTGGAAGCCGCCGTTGGACGCGCCTTCCCCGAAGCGCTGGCGCGTACCTCGGCCTACCTGAGCCACCCGGTATTCAACCGCTATCACTCGGAAACCGAGATGCTGCGCTACCTGCGTTCGCTGGCCGACAAAGACCTGGCGCTGGACCGCACCATGATTCCGCTGGGCTCGTGCACCATGAAGCTGAACGCCACCAGCGAAATGATCCCTGTGACCTGGCCTGAATTCTCGACCATCCACCCGTTCGCGCCGGATGCACAGACCATCGGCTATCGCGAGATGATCGCCTCGCTGGAAGAAATGCTGTGCGCGGTGACCGGCTACGCCGCCATCTCGCTGCAGCCTAACGCCGGCTCGCAAGGCGAATACGCCGGCCTGCTGGTGATCCAGGCTTACCACCAGTCGCGTGGCGAAGGCCACCGCAACATCTGCCTGATTCCATCGTCGGCGCACGGCACCAATCCGGCATCGGCATCGATGGTCGGCATGCAGGTGGTGGTGACCGCCTGCGACGCCAACGGCAACGTCGACCTGGCCGACCTCAAAGCCAAGGCCGAGCAGCACTCGAACAACCTGGCCTGCGTGATGGTCACCTACCCGTCGACCCACGGCGTGTTTGAAGAAGGCATCCGCGAGCTGTGCGAGATCATCCACAGCCACGGCGGCCAGGTCTACGTGGACGGTGCCAACATGAATGCACTGGTGGGCGTGGCCGCACCGGGCGCGTTCGGCGGCGACGTGTCGCACCTGAACCTGCACAAAACCTTCTGCATCCCGCACGGCGGTGGCGGCCCAGGCGTCGGCCCGATCGGCGTCGGCGCGCACCTGGCCAAGTTCCTGCCTAACCAGCGCTCCAACGGCTATATCCGCGACAATGCCGGCATCGGTTCGGTGTCGGCCGCGCCATACGGCTCGGCGTCGATCCTGCCGATTTCGTGGATGTACATCGCCATGATGGGTGCGGAAGGCCTGACCGCCGCGACCGAAACCGCGATCCTCAACGCCAACTACATCGCGCGCCGCCTGTCGCCCCACTTCCCGGTGCTGTATGCAGGCCACGACGGCCTGGTGGCGCACGAGTGCATCATCGACCTGCGTCCGCTGCAGGACGCCACCGGCATCAGCAACGAAGACGTGGCCAAGCGCCTGATGGACTTCGGCTTCCACGCGCCGACCATGTCCTTCCCGGTGCCGGGCACGCTGATGATCGAGCCGACCGAATCGGAATCGAAAGCCGAAATGGACCGCTTCATCGACGCCATGATCGCCATCCGTGGCGAAATCGCCAAGGTGGAAAGCGGCGAATTCGACAAGCTGGACAACCCGCTGAAATTCGCGCCGCACACCGCCGAGGTGCTGACCGCCGATGTGTGGGAGCGCAAGTATTCGCGCGAAGTTGCAGCCTATCCGGTGCCGTCGCTGCGCAAGCAGAAATACTGGCCACCGGTCGGCCGCGCCGACAACGTCTACGGCGACCGCAACCTGTTCTGCGGCTGCGCGCCGATCAGCGACTACGAGTAAGCTAGTCCGCCTTCAACAATCCCGGCCGCGCGCCGGGATTTTTTTTGCTTGCATTCCTTACACCTGTCAGATATTCTTTACACATGAAATCAAAACATCTCACAGGCGATCAGCTGCTGGCGGCATTGGCGGCGCTGTCCAACCCGCACCGTTTGCGGGTGGTGGCGGCGCTGGCTTCCGGCGGACGCAATTATGTGAGCCAGCTGGCGCGTGACTTGAATATCAGCCGGCCCTTGCTGCATCTGCATTTGCAGAAGCTGGA
Source organism: Duganella sp. sic0402 (assembly GCF_019219065.1). Classification (GTDB taxonomy): domain Bacteria; phylum Pseudomonadota; class Gammaproteobacteria; order Burkholderiales; family Burkholderiaceae_D; genus Rugamonas. Next base: position 1,097,158 of record NZ_JAHUWK010000001.1, read on the forward strand.
GGAAGCCGGCCTGGTAAGCAGCCAGATGGAATTGTCGGAAGACGGCAAGGCGTTGAATTTTTTTGAAACCACGCCTTTCGCCATCGATCTGACACCCGCCATGATCGCGGCGGCAACGGCAACCCTGACACACAACCCTGAAAAATAGAGGCGCATATGTCTGAACCGGTTTACCTGACTACCCTGGCCATCTTATTCGGCACCATTTTCATGATCTTCCTGATACGCTCGCAGACCATCATCAAGAAGGCGCAGCTGCAAGCCGACGGCGAAGAGTCTTACCGCCTGATCGCCGAACGCGCCGTCGCCGCGCAGGAAGAAACGGCCGCCGCCCTGGCCGACCTGAAAACCCGCATCATCGCCATCGAAAAAGTATTGAAAGAAGTCGAATAACACTCACCGGGAGCATCGCCATGCCACACGTATCGCTGTTTCGCCTGTATTCGCTGAGAGCCGTCTATCTGATCATTGCGCTGGGACTGGCGCTGGCCGTGTGGCCGGGTGTGATCCACCACGCCGAACCATGGGGAATGGCCCAGGGCGTGGTGAAATGCATGCTGACCGCCTTCAGCCTGCTGTGCATCGTCGGCATCCGCTACCCATTGCAGATGCTGCCGGTGCTGCTGTGGGAAATGACGTGGAAGTCGCTATGGCTGCTGCTGGTCGCCCTGCCCGCGTGGCGCAGCGGCCAGATGGACGACGCCATCATCACCACCGCCTTCGAATGCTCGGTTGCCATCATCATCCCGCTGGCCATGCCGTGGCGCTATGTATTTGACCACTACATCCGGAAAACCGGAGACCGCTGGCGCACAGCATCCGCCCAGATGCTGTAATCTACGCGGACCAACCACGGGAGCGACCTTGAAAGCATCGTCACGCGCTGTACTGATATCCGCCTTGCTGTTTCCGGGCCTCGGCCACCTGGCGCTGCGGCCCCGGCGCGTTGCGCGCGGCATGCTGTTCCTGGTGCCGGCTGCGGTGGCCGTGCTGTACCTGCTCAGCACCATCCTGCAACTGACCAATCAGCTGCTGGATGAAATCAACAATGGCAGGCTGGCGCTGGATCCGGTGGTAGTGCTGGAGCGCGTCCATGCCTCGGGCGCCGACAACTTCGCCACCAACCTGGCGTCAGCGGTGGTGCTGCTGTGCTGGGTCAGTGCGGTGGTCGATGTGCTGTGGCTTAGCCGGCCTGCCAAGCTATCCTGATTGTAATGCTGACAGCGAGCAATTCGCTGCCACACGCTGTTACAATCCGCCGCAAACTATCCCCCTGCCTGTTTCCCACATGATGCTGCTAAATACCCTGAACCGGTCGCACCGCGCGATCGGTGCGGGCCTGCTGGCCTGCGCTTCCCTGCCCGCCCATGCCGGCCGTCCGATGACAGTGGACGATGCGGCCATCGTATCGCCTGGCCAATGCCAGCTGGAGAGCTACGTCCAGCGCGCCGGCGAGGTGCGGGAATTCTGGGCGACCCCGGCCTGCAACGTCGGCGGCGACTGGGAACTGGCGCTCGGCGGCGCCGTGGTGGAGGAAGGCGCCACCCACACCCACCTGGGCCGGCTGCAAGCCAAGACAGTGTTCAAGCCGCTTGAAGCGGACGGCTGGGGCGCGGGCCTGGTGCTGGCCAACCAGTTCAGCAGCGGGCGCGGGCTGGATGGCGATCTGTCGGTCAACGTGCCGCTCAGCTTTTCGCTGCGCGGCGACAGCGTACTGCTGCACCTCAACGCCGGCGCGATCCGCAGCCAGACGCGGCGCGTTACCGATCCCAGCTGGGGCATCGGCGCTGAGTTCAAGCTGGACGAGCGCAACTCGCTGACGGCGGAAAGCTTTGGACAGCGCCGCAGCCATGGGCGCTTGCAGCTCGGTTTCGCCCACGCGCTGATCCCGGATCGGGTGCAGATCGACGCCACGCTCGGCAAGCGGCTGGTGTCGATCGGCCTGGTGCTGCAAACGCCTTAAACCGCCAGCCGCCCCGCCGGCAGCACCGGCGGCAGCGCCAGCAGCTTGCGCCAGCGGCGGTACAGCTCCAGCAAACTCAGCACGGCAACCGCTCCGCCGAGCCAGAACCACGGCACCTCAAATCGCGCGCTGACTACCGACAGCAATACATTGCAAACGATCGCATACAGCACAAGCAATGTGCTCCACGAGGGACTGCTCACGGTTGCCATGACAAGATAATTGCGCAGCATCATGCAGGCCAGCGGCAGTATCAGTGTCGCCAGCATAAAAGTCACGCCGCGCAAGCCGGCCGCCCCGTGCACCAGCCAGTCGATGCCGGCCACACTCGCCAGCGTTGCCAGCCACACCGTGAAGAAGCCGCGCAGCATCGCGCCACCCAGCAGGCGGTTGATGCTGGCCTGCGCCGGGGCGCCGGCGCTGAGGAAAAATATCTCTTGCTCAGTTCGATAGCGTTGCGCGCCGTCCACCACGCTGGTGATATACATCAGCGCAGCCATCAGTATTGACCACTGCGCTATGATGCCCATCAACGCAAAGACACCGGGTTTGACGTGGCCATCGGCAAGCGCCAGTACGGCCAGCGCAATCAATGTATTGCCCGCTACGGAAGTGACATAGCCTGCCGGATGGGCGCCCGGCCCGAGCGCGTATATCATCATGCGTTGCGGCGTCCCGCCATTGCGGCTGTCCGCGCGCAGCTCCGCCTGGTAACGGCTGCTGCGCATGGCCTGCCACCATGCCCCCAAGCGCGTGAGCGGTACAAGCTGGCTTGGTGAACGCACCGCATCCTTGTTGCGCAAATGGCGTTTGAACCAGGCCCAGTGCGCATCGCCTCCCTGCGGGAATACCGTGCGCAATCCCCAGGCGCCCAGCGCCAGCAACAGCAGGCTGCCGAGTGCGGCGACAGCGGGCTCGCCCAAGCCATGATGCAGGGCTAGCGCAATCTTATCCGGCGAGTCGGTCTGGGTAAGGGGCAGGAAGATCGCGGCCGGGGAAAATGCCAGCCAGCCGTGGCGTGTGGTGAACAGAATATAGACGTTCATCATGCCGCCTACCAGCAAGGCATAGCCCCCATGGCCAAACAACAGCGCCGCCGACAGGCCGAGCAGCAGCGAGCTGGCGATGCACAACGCAGCGGTCAGCCTGATCAAACGCACGCGCAGCTGCGGCACCAGGCTGGCGTACTCTGGCCGGTTCTGCGCAATCGCCCCCTTCAGGAAGGCGCTACACCACATCTGCCCGTTGGCCCACAGGAACAAGGCCAACAGGCCCTTCCCCGCCAGCGGCTTGCCGAAGCACAGCGCCACAGCCACAATCAGCAATGCACCGGCCAGCAGTATGATGCTGACGCGCTTGAGCGTGCGGTAAGCGGCTTGGTCCCGCACCAGCTGCAACAGCAGTTGCCGGTATGCCGGCCAGCCGGTCGCGCTCATTTCGCCACCTCGAAGAACAGGTCTTCCAGGCTGAGGTTTCTGCCCTCCAGTAGCTCATCCAGTGCGCCTTGCAGCACGATTTTGCCGCCTTGCAGGAAGGCCACGTCCAGCGCCACCCGCTCCAGGTCGGACAGAATGTGGGTAGAGAAGATCACGGTGGTATCGCGTTCGATGACGCCGCCGATCAGCTCTTGCAGAAAATCGCGGCGGCCGATCGGGTCCAGGCTGGCGACCGGCTCGTCCAGCACCAGCAGCTTGGGATCATGGGCCAGCGCACGGATGATGGACAGGCGCTGCTTCTGGCCGCCGGAGAGCTTGACGATCTGTTTGTGCGCGGCCTCGCCATTAAAGCCCCAGCGCTGCATCAGGCCATCCACCTTGGCCTGATTCCAGCGCGGATACAGCGCCTTGAAATAGTCCAGGAGTTGCAAGGGAGTCAACCATTCAAAGATCTCGGACTTTTGCGGCACATAGCCGATGTCCGCCCGCACTGCATCGTTCAGCGCCAACGCTGGATGGCCAAATAGCGTGCTGCCGCCAGAGTCCGCTTCGCGCAAACCCAGCAGGCATTCCAGCAGCGTCGACTTGCCGGCGCCATTACGGCCAAGCAACCCGATCACCTTGCCCGGTTGAATAGTCCAATTAACTCCCTGCAACACCTGCTGTTTATCAAAGGCTTTATACAGGTTATTGATTTCAACGACTGACTTCATTTGGTTTCTCCAAGAATTTTGGTGAACAGCGCAATAACAGTTTCAGTGTCCAGTTCCAGCTGGCGCGCTTCGGCAGCGGCGCGTTCCAGTGTCGGGATTAAAAGATGTTCGCGGCCCGGAGATTTATTTCCTTTGGCGACCAGCATGCCCACTCCACGGGCGCGGCTTAATAAGCCCTCGGTTTCCAGCATGTTATATGCCTTGGAAACCGTCATCGGATTAACGGCCAAGGTCACAGCGACATCCCGCACCGACGGTAAAACATCGCCCGGTTTTAAAACACCGGCCGCAACCAGCCGCCGGACTTGCTCGATCAATTGCCGGTAAATGGGATCGGACGAGCCGGTGCTTATCGAGAACAGAGTGGAAGTGTGGCTAACCATGGTACTCGTATTTGTGTATTAGTTGATTAATACAGTATGTGAAAATTTTCATGATGTCAAGCGCTGTGTTGGCTGCACGCCAGCACTTGGCCTGATCGCGCCAATTACTGGCGTGCCCTGAGGGCGTTTGCGTGCGGCGGCGCACGGCCGCCCTGGGCTTTACGTGGCTATACTAAGGCCATGCGTATCGCCACCTTCAACGTCAATGGCATCGGCGCCCGCCTGCCCGCACTGCTGCAATGGCTGGAAGACACCCAGCCGGATGTGGTCTGCCTGCAAGAATTAAAAGCGCCACAAGAAAAATTCCCGGTCGATGCTATTCAGGCAGCAGGATATCAAGCTATTTGGCACGGGCAGAAAAGCTGGAATGGCGTCGCCATATTGGCGCGCGGACAGCTGCCAATAGAAACCGGCCGTGGCCTGCCGGACGATCCCGATAACAGTCAAAGCCGCTATATCGAAGCGGTAGTCGACGGCATATTGATTGGGGGTTTATATCTTCCGAATGGCAATCCCGCGCCAGGACCAAAATTTGATTACAAACTTAAATGGTTTGAGCAGCTGATTATTCATGCTGAAAAATTATTGGATAGCCCGGCTATATTGGCGGGTGATTTTAACGTCATGCCGACCGAGCTGGATGTATATAAACCGGAGCGCTGGCTGGACGACGCCTTATTCCGACCGGAAGTCCGCGACGCCTATCATCGCCTGCTGGCGCAAGGCTGGACCGACGCGCTGCGCAGCATGCATCCGGGCGAGAAAATCTACACCTTCTGGGATTACTTCCGCAACGCTTACGGCCGCGACGCCGGGCTGCGGATTGACCACCTGCTGCTCAGTCCATCGCTGGCGCCCGCGCTGAAAAACGCGCAAGTCGACCGCGATGTGCGCGGCCGCGAAAAGCCCAGCGACCACGCGCCGGTCTGGGTCGAGCTGGATATCAAAAGGATAAGCTGATGGAACAAAAATGGCCCCAGCAACTCTGGCTGGTACGGCACGGCCAAAGCGCCGGCAATGTCGCGCGCGAGGCGGCGGAAGCCGGAAAACAATTCCTGATTGACATCGCCGATCGCGATGTCGACGTGCCCCTGTCAGAACTGGGCCAGCGCCAGGCCGAGGCCATGAGCAGCTGGTTTCACGCGCTAGGGCCGGAAGGCCAGCCGACGGTGGTGCTGCATTCGCCCTATGTACGGGCGCGCGACACCGCCCAAGCCGTGCTGCAGCAACTGAACCGCGAGCAACTCACCGCCATCGCCTCCGACGAGCGCCTGCGCGAGAAAGAATTCGGCATCCTCGACCGATTGACGCCGCTGGGCATCCACGACAAATATCCGGAGCTGGCGGAACAGCGGGCCCACGTCGGCAAATTCTATTTCCGGCCGCCGGGCGGCGAAAGCTGGTGCGACGTCATCCTGCGGCTGCGCAGCGTCATCGACACCATCACCCGCGAATACCGGGGCGAACGGGTGCTGATCGTCGCCCACCAGGTGATTGTGAACTGCTTCCGCTACCTGCTGGAGCGGCTGGACGAAGACGCCATCCTGGCCATCGACCGCGCCGGCGACGTGCCCAATTGCGGCATCACCGAATACCGCTTCGATCCGGAGGCCGGCAAGCACGGCAAACTGGTGCTGTTGCAAGCCAACTTCGTCGCGCCATTGGAACAGACCGGCACCCCGGTCACGCACGAAAAAGACCAGCCTGCGGCGGCCAAATCATGAGCGAAGACATTACCGCCCGCCTGCTGCGCGACTGGCCACTGCCGATGCCGCAAGCCGAGGCGGACAAAGAGGCACGCGGCTATGTGCTGATCATCGCCGGATCAACCGAAATGCCCGGCGCGGTCCTGCTGGCCGCCACCGCAGCCCTGCGTGCCGGCGCGGGCAAACTGGTCATCGCCACAGCGTCCAGCGTCGCGCCACAAGTCGGCGTGGCTGTCCCCGAAGCCAGAGTGATCGGCCTGGCGGAAACGCCAGACGGCGGCCTGCTGGCCGACAATGCCGACCGCCTGCACCAAGCCTGCCAGCAAGCGAGCGCGGTCCTGATTGGGCCCGGCATGCAAGACCAAGCAGCCTGCTGCAAGCTGGTCCGTGCCATGCTACCGCACTGTGCCGACAAGCCATTAATACTGGACGCCGCCGGCATGAGCATCGCCAGCCGCGATGCCGACTGCGGCCCGGACGGCCCATTCCGCTTCCATACACCGGTAATGCTGACACCGCATGCAGGCGAACTCGCCAGCCTGACCGGCGCCGACAAGAACGACATCCGCTCCCAGCCCGACGCCGCCGCCCGACTGGCCGCCCAGCGCTGGCAAGCGACAGTCGTACTAAAAGGCGCGCTAACAATCATCGCCGACGCAAACACCCAGCAATGGCGCCACGAAGGCGGCAACACCGGCCTGGCGATATCGGGCTCGGGCGACGTACTGGCGGGCATCATCACCGGCCTGGCCGCGCGTGGCGCAACACTGGAACAAGCGGCCGCCTGGGGCGTAGCGCTACACGCAATGGCTGGCGAACAGCTGGCCCTCAAACATGGCCCGCTAGGCTACCTGGCCCGCGAAATCAGCAACGAAATCCCGGCCCTGCTGCGCACCCTCTCCACCAATTAATCCGGGGAATTTAGAGCTTGGCGGAGTGTTCGCGGGTGGCGTGGAATTGCAGCTTCGGCCAGCGCTCCTGCGTCAAACGCAGATTGACGCTCGACGTGGCCAGATAGGCCAGGTTGCCGGCGGCGTCGTAGGCGACGTTGTGGCCCAGCTGATCCTCAAAGTCCGACAACGCTTTTTTGTCGTCGCTGGATACCCAGCGCGCGCTGCTGATGCTGGTGCTTTCGAATACCGCGTCGACGCCGTATTCGTTCATCAGTCGGCTGGCGACCACTTCAAACTGCAGCACGCCGACCGCGCCCAGTACCAGCTCGCCGCCCTGCACCGGTTTGAAGACCTGCACCGCGCCCTCTTCACCCAGCTGTTGCAGGCCTTTATGCAGCTGCTTGATCTTCAGCGGGTTGCGGATGCGTACCTGGCGGAAGAAGTCCGGCGCGAAGAACGGGATGCCGGTAAAGGTCAGCAGTTCGCCTTCGGAGAACGAATCGCCGATCTGCATATTGCCGTGGTTAGGCAGGCCGATGATGTCGCCGGCGTACGCCTCTTCCACCTGCTCGCGGGTCGACGCCATGAACGTCACCACCGACGATACCTTGACCTCGCGCCCCAGGCGCAAGTGCTTGACCTTCATGCCGCGCTCGAAACGCCCCGAGCAGACGCGCAGGAAGGCGATGCGGTCACGGTGCGCCGGGTCCATATTCGCCTGGATCTTGAACACGAAACCGGTGAACGGTTCTTCTTTCGGATCGACCGCGCGCACGGTGGCGTCACGCTCGCGCGGCGCCGGCGCCCAGTCGACCAGCGCCGACAGGATCTCGCGCACGCCGAAGTTGTTGATCGCCGAACCGAAGAACACCGGCGTCTGCACGCCCGCCAGGAATTGCGCCAGATCGAAGGGGTGCGATGCGCCGCTGACCAGCTCCACTTCCATGCGCAGCTGATCCATCTCCAGCGGGAACATTTCCTGCAAACGCGGATTGTCGATGCCTTCGATCAGCTCGAACGCGCCGTCAGCCTTCTCTTCACCAGCCTTGAACAGCATGATGGTGTCGTTCAGCAGGTGGTACACACCGCGGAAGTTCTTGCCCATGCCGATCGGCCAGGTCACCGGCGCGCACTGGATTTTCAGCACCGATTCCAGCTCGTCCAGCAGTTCCAGTGGATCGCGGGTTTCGCGGTCCATCTTGTTCATGAAAGTGACGATCGGCGTATTGCGCATGCGGCACACGTCCAGCAGCTTGATGGTCTGCGCCTCCACACCCTTGGCGGCGTCGATCACCATCAGCGCCGAGTCGACCGCCGTCAGCACGCGGTAGGTATCTTCCGAGAAGTCCTGGTGGCCCGGCGTATCCAGCAGGTTGACCACGTGGTCGCGGAATTCAAACTGCATCACCGACGAGGCCACCGAAATGCCGCGCTGCTTCTCGATTTCCATCCAGTCGGAAGTCGCATGGCGGCCCGATTTACGCGCCTTGACCGTACCGGCCATCTGGATCGCGCCCGAGAACAGCAGCAGCTTTTCGGTCAGCGTGGTTTTACCCGCATCCGGGTGGGAGATGATGCCGAAGGTGCGGCGGCGCTGGACTTCACGCGCGATCAGGGCCGGCGTCTTGGCGCTGGTTGACTCGCCTGCGGCGTCGTTATTCTCGGGGATTGTGTTTTCGGTATCGTTGACCATGTGTGCGCGATCTGAGGCGGTTCTGCAAACCCTCGATTATACCGCCTCTTCCCCCACGCCAGAACTCTTTATTATTGCCCTTTGATGCGCCGCCAGCCCACCCGGTGCGCCTCGGCCGTGTCCAGCTCCTTGGCGGCGCTGGTGGCATTCGTGCCGTCGGCAAAGGTGGTGATCAGTTTCAGCTGCCCGCTCGGCAGCCGCACGATGATGAAGCCCACCGCCGCCGAGGTGTTCGACAAGGTCGCTCCGGCGGGATCGCCATTGACGCCCTGCCCGCTGCACACGTCCAGCTGGTACAGATTGCTGGTACCGCCCACCGAGCAGGCCGATGAGGACGACGGTATATTGGTGATCACATTCGCAACCCCGCTGACGATTTGCGGATCGAGATTCATGCGCTCGCCCAGATTCAGGTTCCAGTTCAGATACCAGCCGTCCTTTTGCGCCAGGTCGACCTGATTATTGGTGACCGCATAGGTCACCGAGTTGCTGGACGAGCCTTTCACGCTCAGCACCTGCTGCACCATATTCGACGTGGGCAGGCTGCCCAGCGCCGTGCCGCCATCTTTCAGCGCGTACAGGCTCTGTACGTCGGTGTTGGAGGTATCCGGCACATCCAGCAGACGCCCGCTGCCGAACAGCACCACCCGCGTCGCGGAGATCCGCGTGCTGGTGACCCCGTTGGCGTTGGTGCTGGTGACCGGCACGCCACACAAGGTCACGTCCGGCCGCGTGGTGATCGGCCTGGCGGCGCCCGCCGTGCCCATGCGCAGCACGGTGATCGGGCCGGTTTCGCTGCTCAGGTCGAAGCGCCACATCTGCCCCAGCACATCGCCGCCATAGATGTAGGTGACGGTCGGATCAGCCAGCGGGTCATTGCTGATGGCGGTGATCTTGGCCAGGCCGGACGGCGTGCCGGCGTCGCCGGAGGTGGTGGCCTTGGCCAGCACTTCGCCGGTCGCCACGTCCACCACAAACAGCGTGCCCACGCCGGAGCCGCCGGACACGCCGTCGGTGCCGGTCACGTTGTTATAGCCCGAGGTCAGGAACACCACCCACCTGCCACGCCATTTGCCGAATTGCGGATTGCCGAAGGTCAGGCCCAGGTCCGCATCATGATGCTGCGGGCATACCACCGGGTCGGCGCACAGTTCCCACAGCACCTTGGGATCGTCCGGCTGCGTGACATCCAGGGCATAGTAGCCGCGCCCGCCCGCGTTCAGACCGGCCACCAGCACGGTGCGCCAGGCGCCACCGATCTGCACGTCCGCCACTTCCGGCGAACCGTCAACGCTGAATTGGTGATTGGTGCCGTAAGTGATGCTGGCCAGCGCCGCCATCTTGTTCATGACGATGCGCGGCACATAGGCCCACCGCTCGGCGCCGGTCTTGCCATTGAAGGCATGCAGCATGCCGTCGTTGGCGCCGACAAACACCGTGCCCACCCGGCCCGCATAGTCGGTCTTGTACTGGGTGTAAGACTGGTCCGGATAACTGTTGTGCGGCTCGCGCACATAGGCCGGCTTGGACGAGGCGATGTCGCCGATGACGATCGGCACCGCATTGCCGTTGGCGTCGGTGGTCGTGGTATAGGCGCGGAAGATATTGTCGTCGGCATAGGTCTGCACGCCGCGCAGCCAGTTGACCAGGTGCGCGCCATTGTTGGCGATGGCCTTGTCCGCAGCCGACAGCAATGTGCATTGCGACAGGATGCTGCACTTGCTGGCAAACCAGCTCTTGGTGGTGGCGTCCATCAGCGCGTCGGTGAACAGGAAATCGACCGGGTCCGAGCCTGGCACCTGGTCGGGCTTCATCATCTTGATTTTGCGTGTCGCCAGCGCGCTGCCGACGGTGGTATTGGTGCTCCAGTCGGGCTGCGCGATAACCTGGCCGGTGCTGGTATCGATCTTGCGGTCGGTCAGCTCGCCGTACCAGTGCACGGTGGTGAAGGTGGCGGAGAAGATGTCGTTATCGGTCAGCGTGATATTCGGTGTCGAAGTCGCTGCCGCCGCCGCTGCACCGGTGCGCACCTGCATGTTCGACAGCGCTTCGCGCAGGCCGTTGACCACGTCTTTCGGGTCCTGCGCGCTGAAGTATTTGCCATGGCCGTTGATGGCCGCGTGCCACAGGTCGTCCACCCGCTCCTGCACGGTGCTGGCGGTATTGGTCACATCGGGATTCGGCCACACATAGGCGCCGCCGCCATTCCACGGACAGCCGCTGGGCGCCTGGGTGATCAGGTTGTAGAAGTCGCCGCCTGGCTTGGGCGCGGTGTCGTAGTTCGGCTCATAGGTCATGATGCCGTCCACGCCCAGTCCCAGCGTGTAGGTATTCATGTGCAGGTGGGTGTTTTCGCCGGCTGCAGCCGGCACCGAGCCAGGCTTGCTCATGTCCGGCTCCAGCGACGGCCGCAGCGACACGGTGCCGGTGCTGGAGCCGCCGTTATACCAGTGCAGCGCCACGTCAGCAATCGACGGCTGGCTTTGCGCGCGCTTGTCGACACAACCGGTGGCGATGGAACAGAAGCGCGACGGATTTTCCACGTTGTCGTTGTTGACCACATTGTTGGTGGTGCTGCCGTTCCAGTAGCCGTCGGTGGTCAGTATCAGGAAATTCGGCTGGCACGGGTACTGCACCACTTCCTGGTTGGATGCGTAGTTGTACGGACTCAGATTGGCAAACATGCGGCCGACATTGTCCATCGCCGTGCGGATCGGGGTCGAGCCGGAGGTGGTGGTGTTGTACAGCGTGCTGTACCAGGTGGTGCGCGCCGCGCCGGAGAACTCGGCCGGTTTCATGTCGATGGCGCTGCCCGCCCCCGCCGCCGACAGCTTGACGTAGCCGACTTTGTAGTTGGCGGTAATCGGCGAAAACGCGATGCCGACCGAGGTCTTCATCATTTGCAGCCGGCTCTTGTAGTACACATACCAGTTGGCGAAGTTGGTCATCTCCTCCGCATAGGTACAGGTGGCGCCGGGACAATCGACCCGGTCGGCGGTTTTCGGATAGGTCTGGCCGCTGACGATATTCACCCGCACAAACGGATTAGGCGCCGCCAGGCCGGGCGTAATGGCGCCGTAAGTCAGCGGGATGGTGTCGACCACGGCGTTGACGTTGTTCCAGCTCAGGCTGCCGGCATTGGCCACCGAGAGCGCAATCGTGCCGCCGCTCGACGTGCTGGTGGCGTCGATCAGGCACACGCCGGTGTTCCCCAGCGGCGCCGGGCAATTGCTGCTGCCGCCGATATAGGCGCGGGCAGAGGCATTCAGCGTGCCGATGCCACTCACCATCGACGCCGCCACTTGCGCCGCACTGCGGCCGTTGCCCAGGCTGGCGTTGCTGAGCAAGGTCGTGCCGTTGAAGCTGACAGTGAGCCGCGCCGAATTGCCGGTGGTGCCGCTGAACGTCACCGAGGCGGGCGACAACCGCAGTGCGCTGGAAGTGGCCGACAAGCCCCAGCCGGAACGCGTGCCATCGGTGTATGGCGTGCAGTTCAGCACGATGAACGATCCGGCGCAGCTCAGCACCGGCACCACCGCCACCACGTTATCGGCGCTCAGATTGATGCCGAAGGTGCTGCAAGCTGGCACGGTGGATTGGCCGGTCGGTGTACGCACACAGGCGTAGTACAGCCGCGTCGACGTCACATTGGCGTTGAAGGTGGCGGTCGAGGTGGCAATGATATTGGCAGCCAGCGCGCTGGCCATGGTCTGCTGCTTGATGGCGCTGTTGGTGCCGGTGCTGGCGGTGACCGTGCCGCTGCTGATCGTGGTCACATTGTTGCTGGTGTCAGTCACCTGCACATTGCTGATGCCGAGTGAGGTGGCGCTGCCGGACGCGCCAATCGCAATCGTGCCAAACGAGACGATGGCGCCGGTCGGCTGCGAATACGCCGGATACACATACGAACCCACGCGCTTGCCTTGGCACTGGGTCAGCGCGCGGTCGCTGCACCAGCGCACTTTGACCGGCACCGGATAACCGTCCGGCGCCGCCGCGCCCAGCGTGGTGGATTTGCAGGTCTTCATGGTGTCGTCGGTGCAGTACTGGCCAACGCCGATGGTGTAGTAATACGGCGCGGTGGTGATGTCCACCGCCGTGCGGTACAGCAGGTCCGGATAGGTATAGCTGGCGCTGTTGAAGGCGCACAGATTGAGCGCGCTGACCAGGCACCACTTCAGGTCGGGAAAGCCGCTCACCAGGTTGATGTTATTGCTGCCGGTATTGCCGAACAGGTCGGCGCGGCGCGCGCCAAAGCCGTCATTGCTGACCACCGTCCAGTTGCTGGTGTTGGCCGCGTTCTGTTCCGGATAGAAGCTGCCATCGGCCTTGATCGGCACCATGTAGCGGATGGCCGGGTTGTAGTACTGCTTGTTGAAGTCCGGGCTCATGAACGGCGGATGGCCGACATTGCAGGCCATGACACCGAGCGCCAGCGTCAGATTGCTGCGGCACAGATTGTCGTTGACGTAGTCCGGCGTGTAGGTCTGGTCCATCGAGCCGGAGTTATCGAACAGCAGCATCAGGTTGGGCTTGACGCTGCCGGTGCCGGTGATGTTCAGCAGCGGCACCTGGGCGATCTGCGTGGTCGCCGCCATCGCCGGTGCGCCGCCCGACAGCATCAACAGGAATAACAGCAGCTTCTTCATGATGATCTCCTCAAGGCCCTTTCATGATGACGGCCTGCGTCACCACATTGCCGCCGCGCGGACCGAACACGCGCGCTGTTACCACGTAATGAATCTGCGCCGCGCCAGCCAGGTTGGGCGCGTCCACGCGCAGCGTCTCGCCCAGCGCGCGCGGACCGGTGCTGCCCGGCCTTGGCGCCGTGGTCTGGCAGCGGTTGCTGCTGTCATACGAACCGGGAAAATCGCACATGCGATGGATCACATACTCGACGCGGTTGCCGTCCGCGTCGGCGGGCAAGGTAATCGATCCCAGCCAGAAGTTGGGATTGCCGGCGGTCCAGGTCTGCGACAGTGTCGCCACATAGCCGGCCGACGGCTGGTCGGCCAGCAGGTCGGCCTTGGTGGCCAGATTGCGCAGATAGGTAAAGCCGGCATGCAGGCCGGCGTCGGCGGCCTTGCTCATGGCGGCGTCATAGGCCAGGTTGCTGGTGGTGAGCGTGGTCGAGGTGCTGGACTTCAGCAGATAAATACTGCTGACCATCATCACCGCCAGCATGATCAGCATGATGGGCAAGGCAATACCGCGCTGGTAGGCAGGATGCTTCATGGCCGGTACTGGGAGTTGACAATGGGGACGATGTTTTCAAATACCCGGTAGCGGTAGCACTTCCAGCTCAGCGCGTCGCCCGCCACCGCCACGTTGACCTGCACCGGCAGCGGCGTCACACCGGACGGCACGCTGGTGGCGAACACAGTCGGCATCACCGTGGTGGCAGTGCACTCTCCGCCGGGGCGCGGCTTTTCCACGGTCTTGCTGCGCGCGACGACCGCGATACGCACGGCGGCAATGCGCTGGTAGTCGCCCAGGCCGCCGCTGGCGCCATCGCTGTCGGCATCGATCATGGCGCCGCTCCACGCGCCGATCTGCATGCCGCCGTTGGCGGTCGGCAGCAGCTGCTTGCCGTTGTTGCTCGGATTGGGATCGTAGTTGGCCAGCACCCGCGTGTCGAAACCGTATTGCGCCTTGACCGAGACGATGTTGTCGGCCACCGATACGCCGGCCGCGCTGGCGCCCGCCAGGTCAGTGGCGCGCAGCAGCAGCACGCCATTGCTGACCGACCAGGTATGGAAATGCAGCTGGTCCGGCTGGCCCAGGTTGTACAAAAAGGTGACATTCATGCGGTAACCCTGGACCATGCTGGCCGCCGCGTTGTAGCGGTACTGGCTGCCGCTTTGCAGCAGCATTTCAGCGCCGCGCCCGTTGGCCGGGTTGAAGCCGGCAATCTGCACCACCGTGCACGGCCGGTCCGGCACCTGCGGCGCCACCACCAGCACATCGCCGGCGTTGTAGCCGTATGGCCTGTTTTCCGCGCCGCTCAGAAACGACTCGCCCGCGTAATCGGCTTTCATCAGGGTCGAGCCGATGCCGGCGTTGGCGCTGCCGCTATTGAAGGAAATCACATCCGGATTGGCACCGTTGGACTGGATCACCACCGACGCCAGCGGCGTGATCGCAACGCCGTCGCGCTGCGCCGTCAGCAACTGGTAGCCGCGCTGGTCGCTGAAGGTGGTGGCGCAGCCGTTGACGGTGCGGTCGTTCAGGCCCCAGCCTGCGGTGGCGGCGTCGCCGCTCAACTGGAACATTGCCAGCATGCCGTTCTGCATGGAGTCGCCGCCACCGACGGCGGCGTCCTTGTTGGTTTCGCCGCTGATCACCAGCCGCGTGGCGAACAGCAGCGCCAGCATGCCAATCACCACGCTGACCATCAGCTCCACCAGTGAGAAACCGCGCGCGCGGCATGTCGTCAAGGCGTTCATGTCAGCGCGCGATGTAGGAAGTGACGCGGTGCCGGTTGACATCGCTGCGGGCCTTGCGCTGCCAGCGCACCGAGATATCCACCTGGTAGCGGTTCTGCGCCGGCTGGTCCGCCACCGTCACTGACAGCAAGGCGCCCGGTATCGCCGCCTTGGTTTCGCTGGCCCATGCGCCCAGCTGCGCATTCGGCGTGCCGTTCTCCGCCAGGTTGTACTGGCCGATATTCGGCAGGTCGGCGCTCATCACGCCGATCAGCTTTTCAGTGGCCAATGTGGCTTCGGCGCGCATACCGGCATCCGATAGCGCCGCATAGGCGCGCGCCTGCATTCCGACCGTGCCCAGCAGGCCAATGCCGAGGATGACGATGGCCAGCATCGCTTCCAGCAGGGCGATGCCGCCTTGCTGGCGATACTGGCGGGCGGTGCGCGTACTCATGGCGGACAGGCCCGGTTGTCGGGGCCGCTCAAGGTGGGATCGCATTTGCTCGCCATGCCGGCCAGCGTGATGTTCAGCGCCACCACTGGCACTTCATGCGCATACTTAGATGCCGGGTCCAGCCGCAGCCGCCTCAGGCGTTCGTCAAAGGTGGTGTTGACCCAGCCCAGCGCCGTGTAATACACCTGCGAGCTGCCCTCCGGCTGTATCGATGGCCGCAGCACCTCTGCCGATGGCAGCGCATCGGCAGAGCGGAATACCGACCTGTAACCAGCCTCGCCCAGCGGATCGTTCGCCGACGGGGTGCTGGTGGTGGACCAGCCATCCTGTCCCGGCAAGCATTGCGTGTCGGCGCCAACGTAGCAGAGATCAACCTGCCAATCCATCTGGCCGGTGTTGGCGTTGGGCGTCAGCGAAATCCGGCTGGCGGTGTTGTGGGCGACCGCCTCGCGCCGCGCCATGCCGAAGCCTTCGGCATAGAACTCGCTGACGCCGCGCGCCCGGTTGGCCAGCAGCCAGTTGCTGGCGTTGGGGATGCCGATCGCCAGCATGATGCCGAACACGGTGATGGTCACCAGCAGCTCGACCAGCGTGAATCCGGCGGCCCGGCTTACTCCGTACATGCGCCACCTTTGTGGTCAACCCAGCAACTGCTGCTGGTGCCCCAGCCGGTCGGGCCGGCGGTGGTGGCGCGTGCGCCGTTTTCGGTGATGGTGTAGGCGAAGCCGGATGCCTTGCTGCGGCCGGTGGCGGTGATGGTGTAAGTGGAGGTGGTGGCGTTGCTCAGCGCATAAGTGAAATTGGGCGTCGCCTGCGGGAAGCCGGCCGCGCCGTCAAAGCCGACGTAGCTACGGTTATTTGCCCAGAACTGTTCGGCGGCCGGCTGCGCACCGCCCAGCCCGGTGAACGCTTCATTCAGCCGGCCACGGGTCACGTAGTCGCTATAGGCCGGCACGGCGACCGCCAGCAGCGTGCCGACAATGGCGACGGTGATCAGCACTTCAATCAGTGTAAAACCCTGCTGGATGCGCTTCATCGACATGCTCCCCGTGCGTCGTCCGATGCAGTCCAGTGTACCCCCGCCAGCTTGCATTTTCCTGAGAGAAACCTGACAAAACGCTGAAAACTGCACAAAAATCAGCGAAATTTCACGCTAAACAGCGCGCCCTTGCTGCCGGCGCCTTCGGCCAGGCTGAGCGCGGCGCCATGCACCGTGGCGATGTCGCGCACGATGGCCAGGCCGAGGCCGCTGCCATGGGTTTTGTCGTCCAGCCGGACATAGCGGTTGAACACCTGCTCGCGCAGCGTGGGTGGGATGCCGGGGCCGTTGTCTTCTACCGCCAGCAGGCCTGGCCGCACGGTGACGGTGACCGCGCCGCCCGGTGGTGTGTAGCGGATCGCGTTGTCGATCAGGTTGTCGATCAGGTCGCGCAGCAGGAAGCGGTCGCCAGTCACGCTGGCCGGCTGCAGGTCGAAACCGATGTCGATGCTTTTCAGCGTGGCCTGGTCGACAAAGGATTGCACCGCTTCCGCCACCAGCGCATCCAGCGCCAGCGGCTCCAGCCTGGCCTTTTCGAAGTGCTGCGGCTCGGCGCGCGCCAGCGACAGCAGCTGATTGGTCTGCCGTATCATGCGCTCGGTGGCGGCCAGCATCAGCCGCACAGATTGCGCGCTGTCGGTACCGGCGTGGCGCGCACCCAGCCATTCGAGCTGGGTTTTCAAGCCGGCCAGCGGCGTGCGCAGCTGGTGCGCGACGTTCGCCAGGAAGTCCTGGCGGGCTTGCGTGCCCTCGCCCACCTTGGCCAGCAGGCCGTTGAAAGCACCCACCACCGGTTCCAGTTCATAGGGCATGTCGGCGACGGTGACCGGCGTCAGGTCATCGCCGTTGCGCTGGTTCAGGCGCGCGCGCAAGCGGTTCAAGGGACGCAGGCCATTGCTGACCGAGAACCAGATCAGCGCCACGCAGCCCAGCGCCAGCGCGATCTCCAGCAGCACCAGCGTACGCAGCACCGCTTCGCGCAACGGCGGCGGCGCCAGCGCGTAGGCCAGCGCGCCAGCCCCCAGATTCATCAGCAGGATGGGAGGGATCAGCCACTTGAGCAGCCGCAGGCGGATGCTGCTCATGCGGCCTGCTCCAGCATGTAGCCGAAGCCGCGGATGGTGCGGATGCTGACGCCAGCGTCGGCAAGCTTCAGCCGCAGGCGCGAGATATACACTTCCACCGCGTTCAAGCTAAGGTCGTCGCCCCATGGCAGGATGGCGTCGATGATCTGCTGCTTGGAGACGACGCGTGCTGCGTGCTGCAACAGGAATTCCAGCACCGCCCATTCGCGCACCGAGAGTTCGATGAGGTGGCCGCCGGCGCGTGCGCGCTTGGCGGCGAGGTCCAGCGTCAACCCGCCCAGCGTCAGCGCCGCCGGCTTGTGTGCATGGCGCCGCGCCAGCGCCTTGATACGCGCCACCAGCTCGGCGGTGGCAAACGGCTTGACCAGGTAGTCGTCAGCGCCCAGTTCCAGGCCGCGCACGCGATCCTCGATGGCGTCGCGCGCAGTCAGCAGCAGCACCGGCACGCTGGCTTCGCGCGCGCGTAGTCGGCGGACTACCTCAAAGCCATCGAGGCCAGGCAAGCCGATGTCAAGCACCACCACGTCCGCCACGCCGGCGCGTTGCAGCAGCTGGTCGGCCTGCGCGCCATTGCCGACCACCTCGACCTGCATGCCATGGCCGTCCAGTGCGCGGCGCAGCCCGTCGGCCAGCACCGCATCATCTTCCACTACGAGTATCTGCATAGTCGTGCGCCCTGTTATCGGGATGTATGCCATTATGCCGCTGCCCCTTCTGGAAAAACAGAGGCCACGTAGGATCAGGACTACAAGTCTGCCTGTTCCATGCCTACATTCGTGCGTCCGCTGCTCTTATGTTCGCCAATTAACATTCCTCATAAAGTTACACCAATACGTAACTAGCTTGTGAGGAACTCCATGAACAACACCCAAGTCAACGCAATCGCCAATAAAGTCTACAAGAATATTGCGCCCCGGACTGTGGTCAGCCCTGTCGTCACCTTCAGTGGCGCACAACAGAATGAGCTGCTCGGCGCGCTGCCGCGTGAGGTACTGGAGTCCCTGTTTGAACATCTGGAACTGGTACAGCTGCCGTTCGGTAAAGAAGTATTCGAATTCGGCAATGCGATGGAGTATGTACACTTCCCTACCACCGCCATCGTCTCGCTGCTGTATGTCATGGAAGATGGCGCCACCACCGAGATCGCTGTGGTCGGCCATGAAGGCGTGGTTGGCGTGTCGCTGTTTGAAGGCGAGCGCGCCATGTGCAGCGCTGTCGTGCAAGCCGCTGGCTACGGCTACCGCATGAAAGCCGAGCACCTGCGCGCCGCCTTCGCCAAAGGCGGCGCACTGCCTGCCCTGCTGATGCGCTACAACACCGCGCTGTTTGCGCAGATGGCGCAAAACGCCGTCGGCGGCCGTCACAGCTCGATCGAACAGAAACTGTGCCGCTGGCTGCTGGACCGCCTGGACCGCTCGCCATCCAACGCGCTGAAGGTGACGCAGGAAATGATCGCCATCATGCTGGGCGTGCGCCGAGAAAGCATCACCGCCGCCGCCGGCAAGCTGCAGGACGAAGGCCTGATCACCTACCGCCGCGGCAACATCACTGTGCTTGATCGCTCAGGCTTGGAGGCGTATGCGGGTGAGTGCTATAAGGTTGCGAAGACGGAGTTTGACCGTCTGCGCCTGGATGTAGCGCGCTGCTGATCACATCACTGATCGCCGGCGGCAGAATGGTCGGCGTCATATTTTGATTCACGGTCCTGCGCTCCTGCGCAGGCGGTTCGGAAGGCGGCGTAGCGGCGTCCGCACCGCGCAGCGGTATCGCCACTTCAATGCAGGTGCCGGTATCGTTGCGGCCACGGCGGATATTCATCATGCCGCCCAGTTGCAAAGCGCGCTCGCGCATGCCCAGCAAGCCATGCGACATTGGCTTGATGATGGTGTCCGGCGCGATACCAACGCCGTCATCGATAATCCGCAACATCAATCCCTCGGCATTGCGGCTCAGCGTGACGGTCACGCGGCTGGCCTGCGCATATTTACGGATATTGGTCAGCGATTCCTGCACGATGCGGAACAAGGCAATCGACAGGTCGCCGGAATGGCGGCTCAGGCCTTCAATCTCGGCTGCCACATTGCAGTCGCAACGTACCTGTGACAGGCGGCTGAATTCCTGGCAATAGCTTTCAATCGCCGCGCACAGGCCGAGATTATCCAGCAGGCTGGGGCGCAGGTTCTCCACAATGCGGCGCTTCATTTCCACCGTTTCCACCAGCGTGCCACGGGCGCGCTTCAGCTGCTCCGCCAGTTCCGGATGGGTATTGCGCAATTGCTGGGTGACAGCGGCGATGTCCATGCTGATCGAGGTCAGATTGGCGCCCAGCTCGTCGTGCAGCTCGCGCGACAGGCGTACCTTCTCTTCCTCGCTGACGCTGATCAGGCGGCGTGACAGCACAGACAGCTGCTCGGTACGCTGCTGCACCGTGGACTCCAGGTTCTCGTTGGCGCTTTGCAGCGCATACTCCACCGCCGCGCGGTGCGCAAAGCTGCGCCGCACCAGCTGGTAGAACATAATCAGCACCAGGATGGCCAGCGCATTGATGCTGACGCCCAGCCACACGGCTTTCTGGTATTCCTGATAGAACACGGCGCTGCGCGTGTTCAGCATCTCGTTCTGTTCCTGCTCCATGATCACCACCAGCAGGCGGATCTCATCCATGCTGGCGCGGTCGTCGCTGAGTTTGGCGATATTGACGATTTCCTGCAGTCCGCCGTCGCGATAGACTTCGATCGCCTGGTTCATGATGCTCAGGCGGCGGCGCACCAGCGTATGCAGCTGGGACAGGTTTTTCAGTTGCGAGGGATTATCGGCCAGCAGTTTTTCCAGCTCACGGAATTCGGTTTCGCTGTCGGCCAGCACGGTGCGGGTCGGTCCCAGGTAGGAATCACGGCCGGAAAGGAAATAGCTGCGCATGCTGCTCTCGGCATCCAGCACCAGCACGTTCAGATATTGCAGGCGATCGGCGACACGCGCTGTCTGGCTGAGCAGCACCTGGGCGCCGCGCAATGCTTGCAAATTATGGAACAGGCTGAAGCCGTTGACGATCAGCAGCAACGCGCAAGTCACGCACAAGACGGTCTTGTACAGCGGCATGCGATGGTGCGGCGCTGTTTCGACGGTGAAATACATCCATTTCCTTCACTATTGGGACTGGGCGAAGATACGCCAAGTTAAACCAATTATAGACTGGAAGAAAAATTGATGTGTCTGTGCGCACTTCAACAGTGCGCACATATTGCTAGTCGAGAAGATTATTCTTCATTGCGTAATACGTGAGGTCGGAGTTGGACTGCATGCCCATCTTCTCCATGATGCGGGTGCGGTAGGTGCTGACGGTCTTGATGCTCAGCGACAGCGCCACGCCGATGTCCGACACAGTGGCGCCGCGCGCCAGCCGCAGGAACACCTGGAACTCGCGGTCCGACAGTTCGGTATGCGGCGCCTTGTTAGGGTCGCGGTCAAAGCTTTGCGCCAGCAGTTCGCCCACTTGCGAACTGACGTAGCGGCGGCCCTGGAATACCGTACGTACTGCCGTGATCAGCTCGTCCGCCTCGCATTCCTTGTTCAGATAGCCGTTGGCGCCCATCTTGAACAGGTTGAGCGCGTACTGCTGCGCCGGATAGCCGGACAGAATCAGCACCGGCAGGTCAGGCTGTCCCTGACGGATGGTGCGCAAGGTATCGATACCGCTCTGATCAGGCATGGCGATATCGAGCAACAGCACGTCGCAAATTTCGCGGCGGGCGATGTCCAGCGCCTCGCGGCCGGTACCAGCTTCCGCCACTACCTCGAAATCATCCGAGGATGAAAAAATCTGTTTAAAGCCTGCTCTTACAATTTGATGGTCGTCACAAATGGCAACGCGTATCATTGTTTCCTCTCGTCGTCTCCGGCATAGACCCGGACTGTCCGCCACCGTGCATCAGTTTCATCACTGATAGTCGAATAATATTGAAAGTATAGCAGCAATCAACTGACTGTCGCGCTTTGCGCCAGCAGTGCGCGGGGTCCTCAGTCAGCTTTCAGCAAGTCGAGGATAGCCAGCAATTCGCTGCGTATCAGGTCACGGTCCAGCGGAGCAATAACGTCCGCCGGCGGCGCACCGTTGACAAGGCCGTCATCATACGCCGCTGCGGCGCTGCCGGCAGCACGGCTGTCGAGTTTATTGCGCGCCCCGCTGATGGTGAAGCCTTGTTCGTACAACAGCTCGCGGATGCGGCGTATCAGCAGCACCTCGTGATGCTGGTAATAACGGCGGTTGCCGCGCCGTTTGACTGGCTTGAGCTGGGTGAATTCCTGTTCCCAATAGCGCAGCACATGCGGCTTGACGCCGCACAGTTCGCTGACTTCGCCGATGGTGAAGTAGCGCTTGGCCGGGATAGGCGGCAGGACCACCAGCTCGGGCTTGGCGAGACGCTCGTTCATTGCGGCTCAGCTCCGGCTCAGGCGGCGCGCGCCATCGGATTGCTCTCTTCCACCATGCCCTTGAGTTTCTGGCTGGCGTGGAAGGTCACCACGCGGCGCGCGGTAATCGGGATTTCTTCGCCGGTTTTCGGGTTGCGGCCAGGGCGCTGCGGCTTGTCGCGCAACTGGAAGTTACCGAAACCAGACAGTTTGACGGCTTCGCCGCGCTCCAGCGCATTGCGGATCTCGTCAAAGAAGGTTTCGACCATGTCCTTGGCCTCACGCTTGTTCAGACCCACTTGCTCGAACAGCAGTTCGGCCAGTTCCGCCTTGGTCAGCGTCGGCAAATCTTTTTCCGCATCCTGGCGCACCTTGGCAACCTGCATGGCCCGGTGCAGATCGGCAGCCAATGCGGATTGGAGTACGGCGGAATCAACGTCGTTGTTATTAATTTTCCAGCCCTGCCTTATAGTAAAAATGAACAAGTCCGGCACAGGCCGGACTTCATAACTTCGTCATTCCGGCTTGCGCCCGAGCGACTCCTATGGCTGATTAACGCAAACGCGCACCGTGTTTTTGCTTGGCGGCGTCGCTGGCGGCGGCCATCACGGCTTCCACCACGTCGTCTTGCAGCGTGTTTTGAGTATCTTGCAAGCTAAAGCGGAAAGCAAGTGATTTCTCGTCTGCCTCCAAACCTTTGCCGCGATATTCATCAAACAAAACAATGGCTTGCACAATCTTACCTTGCGGAATCAGTTGCACAGCAGCATCAAATGCATCCAGCAGCGCTTGCGCTGGAACGTCTTGCTTGACGACCACGGCGAGGTCGCGGCTGGCGCCTGGGAACTTCGAGATCTCATCATACTTGGGCACTGGACGTTGCTGCAAGGCAAGCGCATCAAGTTCGAACACGATCGCAGCGTTTGGCAGCTCATATTTTTGCAGCCAGCGCGGGTGCAGCTCGCCGATAAAGCCGATCACCTTGCCATCCAGCAGCACATGCGCCGAGCGGCCTGGATGCAGCGCCGGGTGCTCGGCCTTGACGAAGCGCAGCTGCAGCGGCGCGAACAGGTGTTCCAGGTCGGCTTTGACGTCGAAGAAATCGACCGCGCGGCTGTCCTGGCCCCACTGCTCGTCGGCCACGCCGCCGTAGGCGATGCCGGCCACGCGCTTCGGCTGGTGATAGCCGGCCACGGTCAGTGCGCCGTCGGCCACGCTGTCGTCGCGCTGGTAGATGGCGCCGATTTCAAACGCGCGTACGCGGCTGGCCTTGCGGTTCAGGTTGTAGCGGACGTTGGCCACCAGGCTGCCGACCAGCGTCGAGCGCATCACGCTCATTTGGCTGGCGATCGGATTTTGCAGCTTGATCGGATGGTCGTTGCCGGCAAAGTCCTGTTCCCATGCCGCTTCAACGAAGCTCATGTTGACCACTTCCTGATAACCCAGGTCGGCCAGCTGGTGACGTACCGCGAACAGCGAGCGGGTGTTTTCCGGCGCGATGATCATGGTGTTGGCAGCCACCGGCGCGACGGTCGGGATGTTCTCGAAACCGTAGACGCGCGCTACTTCTTCGATCAGGTCTTCTTCAATCTCGATATCGAAGCGGTACGACGGCGAGGTCACCGAGAACACGCCGTTTTCGAGCGTGAACGGCAGCGCCAGGCGGGTGAAGATGTCGGCGATGACTTGGTCATCCAGCGCCACGCCGATGACTTTCTGCGCGCGCGCGGTGCGCATCTTGACTGGCTCGCGCTGTGGCAGGTTGACGCTCTGGTCATCGACCGGCCCCACTTGCGTGGTCGCCGTGCCGCAGATTTCGATCAGCAGCGAGGTGATGCGCTCGATGTGCTCGACGGTGGTGGCGTAATCGACGCCACGCTCGAAGCGGTGCGCCGCATCGGTCGAGAAATTGTACTTGCGGGCGCGGCCCTGGATGGCGTTCGGCCACCAGAATGCGGCTTCCAGGTAGATGTTTTCGGTGTCCAGCGAGACAGCGGTCGCGTCGCCGCCCATGATGCCGGCCAGCGATTCGATTTCCTGGTCGTCGGCGATCACGCCCACCCATTCGTCCACCGCCACAGTGTTACCGTTCAGCAGTTTCAGCGATTCGCCCTGACGGCCCCAGCGCACGTCCAGGCCGCCGTGGATCTTGTTCAGATCGAACACATGGGTAGGACGGCCCAGCTCCAGCATCACGTAGTTGGAGATGTCCACCAGCGCCGACACCGAACGCTGGCCGCTGCGCTCCAGGCGCTGCTTCATCCAGTCCGGCGTGGCGGCCTTGGCGTTCAGGCCACGGATCACGCGGCCCGAGAAACGTCCGCACAGGTCCGGCGCCGAGATTTTCACCGGCAGTTTTTCGTCCAGGTTGACCGCGACCGGGCGGAAGGCTGGCACATTCAGCGCCACACCGGTCAGCGCCGATACTTCGCGCGCCACACCCAGCACCGACAGGCAGTCCGCCTTGTTCGGGGTCAGCTTGATGGTGAATTTCAGATCGTTGAGCGCGTAATAATCGCGGAAGTTTTTGCCGATCGGCGCATCGTCCGGCAGTTCCAGCAGGCCGCTGCCCTCTTCCGACAGTTTCAGTTCCTTCGCCGAGCACAGCATGCCTTGCGACTCGACGCCGCGCAGCTGGCCTACCTTGATTTCAAACGGCTTGCCGTCGGCACCGGGCGGCAGTACAGCGCCAGCCATGGCGCAGACCACTTTCAGGCCGGGGCGCACATTCGGCGCGCCGCAGACGATGGTCAGCAAGGTGCCGGTGCCCACGTCGACCTGGCAGACGTTCAGGCGGTCGGCGTTCGGGTGCTTGGCCATCTCGCGCACGTGGCCAACCACCACATTGGAGAACGGTGGCGCGACCGCCTCGACTTCTTCCACTTCCAGGCCGGACATCGTCAGCAGATGGGCCAGTTCGTCCGAAGTCATCTTCGGATCGACCATGGTACGCAGCCAATTTTCAGAGAATTGCATATTCGTTCTTTCTAGTTGTCGCGTCGCTCCTGCGCAGGCAGAAGCCCATAGAACGCGAGCTCAGCATGGATTCCCGCTTTGCGCGGGAATGACGGTATTCTTTAGTTGAACTGCTTCAGGAAACGCAGGTCGCCTTCGTAGAACAGGCGCAGGTCGTTGATCCCGTAGCGCAGCATGGTCAGGCGCTCCAGGCCGGAGCCGAACGCGAAACCAATGTACTTCTCAGGGTCCAGGCCGAAATTGCGCACCACCGACGGGTGCACCTGGCCCGAGCCGGACACTTCCAGCCAGCGCCCCTTCAGCGGGCCGCTGCCGAAAGCAATATCGATCTCGGCCGACGGCTCGGTGAACGGGAAGTACGACGGACGGAAGCGCACTTGCAGGTCGTCGGTCTCGAAGAAGGCCTTGACGAAGTTCAGGTACACGCCCTTCAGATCGGCGAAGCTGATGTTCTCGGCGATCCACAGCCCTTCGACCTGGTGGAACATCGGCGAGTGGGTCGCGTCGCTGTCCACGCGGTAGGTACGGCCCGGCGCGATCACCTTGATCGGCGGCGTATGGCTGCGCGCGTAGCGCACCTGCATCGGCGAAGTGTGGGTGCGCAGCAGCAGCGGCTTGCCTTGCGTGTCATTGCCTTCGATGTAGAAGGTATCCTGCATAGAACGCGCAGGATGGTTTTCCGGGCTGTTCAGCGCGGTAAAGTTGGTCCAGTCGTTTTCGATTTCCGGGCCATCGGCCACGTCGAAACCGATGGAGCGGAAGATTTCTTCCACACGCTCCCAGGTGCGCATCACCGGGTGGATGCCACCGCCGGCGCGGCCGCGGCCTGGCAGCGAGACATCGATGGCCTCGGCGTTCAAACGGGCTTGCAGCTGGGCTTCGGCCAAGGCGTCACGGCGCGCGGTCAGCGCGGCTTCGATCTGCTGCTTGGCGGCGTTAATCAGCGCACCCTGCGCCTTCTTGGCGTCAGGATCGAGCTTGCCCAAGCCCTTCATCAATTCGGTAATCTGGCCGGTCTTGCCCAGGTATTTGGCTTTGGCGTTTTCCAGTGCGGCGGCGTCATCTTTGGCCGCGTCGAAATCCTGCACTGCAGAGGCGACGAGTTGTTCCAGGGAGTCCATGCGTTTTTCTTATCCTTGAATCAAAAACGGGGCACAGGTATGACCCTTGCCCCGTTCCTTGCGTAAATCAGTACTTAAAATTAAGCAGCGATTTTAGCTTTAACGACGTTGACAATCGCAGCGAACGCTGGCTTGTCCATCACTGCCATATCGGCCAGGACTTTACGGTCCAGTTCGATTGCAGCTTTCTTCAGACCGTTCATGAATACGCTGTAGGTAACGCCGTGCTCACGGGAAGCAGCGTTAATACGGGCGATCCACAGACGGCGGAAGACGCGCTTCTTGTTACGACGGTCACGGTATGCGTATTGACCAGCGCGCATCACTGCTTGCTTGGCGATACGGTATACCTTGCTACGACGACCGCGGTAGCCTTTGGCAAGATTCAGTACTTTTTTATGACGGGCACGCGCAGTAACCCCACGTTTTACTCGAGGCATATTAGCTCCTTAAATGAGTGTGAGATTAAGCGGTTGGCATCATTGCGTAGACGCGCTGGACGTCGGTCGCATCGATGTTACGGGTGCCGCGCAGTTGACGCTTGTTCTTCGTCGTCTTCTTGGTCAGGATGTGGCGTTTGAAAGCCATACCCGATTTAACGGTACCACCTGGGCGAACGCGAAAACGTTTTTTCGCGGAGCTCTTGGTTTTCATTTTTGGCATAGATATTCTGCCCTCTCGGACAGCTCCTATTAAACAGGATTACAGGTGGCAACACTACGTCGCTCTTAGATGCCTGCTCTCACTTGTTTGTGCAGCGGATGCGAGTCCACTACATTTACTACAGCCGACAATTATAGCCCAGAAAATGAAAAAGGGCACTATCCGTGCCCTTTTTATCTGCTGTTTATAGCAGGATTACTTCTTTTTCTTCGGCGCCAGCACCATGATCATCTGGCGGCCTTCCATTTTCGGGAACTGCTCGACCTGGCCATGCGGCTCCAGATCGGCTTTCAGACGTTCCAGCATGCGGAAGCCAATATCCTGGTGCGCCATCTCGCGGCCACGGAAGCGCAGGGTGATTTTGGTCTTGTCACCGTCTTCCAGGAACTTGATCAGGTTACGCAGCTTGATATTGTAATCGCCGTCATCCGTACCCGGACGGAATTTAACTTCCTTCACGGAGATGATTTTCTGCTTCAATTTCGCTTCGTGAGCCTTTTTCTGCTCCGAATACTTGAACTTGCCGTAGTCCATCAAACGGCAGACTGGCGGGACCGCGTTAGGCGCGATCTCGACCAGGTCGACGTTTGCCTCTTCCGCAAGACGGAAGGCCTCGGCCAGGCTCACGATACCGAGCGGCTCGTTATCGACCCCGGATAAACGCATTTCAGGGGCAGTGATTTCGCCATTGATGCGATGCGACGACTTGTCAGTAGCTATGGTGATTCCTTTTAAAATCTAATGAAATGCCAGTGCGATCAGGCCTTGGTGGCGACGTCTTGCTGAAGTCGCTCTATCAGGGCATCGACGGACATGACGCCCAGATCGACATTGCCCCGTGCCCGCACGGCGACGGTGTTGGCATCCCGTTCTTTGTCGCCCACCACGAGGATGTACGGCAGTTTTTGGACGGAATGTTCACGTATTTTATAGTTTATTTTCTCGTTGCGCAAATCGGTCTGTACGCGGAACCCGCAGCGGCGCAGCTTTTCAGCCACTTGTTGCACATATTCCGCCTGCGCATCAGAGATGTTCAGGACAGACACTTGCACCGGCGCCAGCCATGCCGGCAGCGCGCCCGCATAGTTTTCGATCAGGATGCCGATGAAACGCTCCATCGAACCGACGATCGCACGGTGCAGCATGACCGGCACCTGGCGACTATTGTCGGCCGCCACGTATTCGGCGCCCAGGCGCTCCGGCATGAAGAAGTCGACCTGCATGGTACCGACCTGCCATGGGCGGCCCAGCGAATCCTTCAGGTGGTACTCGATCTTCGGACCGTAGAACGCACCCTCGCCCGGCAGCTCGGTCCAGGTCACGCCGCAGGCGCGCAGGCCGGCGCGCAACGCTTCTTCGGCCTCATCCCAGATTGCATCGGTGCCGATGCGGTTGTCCGGACGCAGCGCCAGCTTGACGTCGATGTTGTGGAAATGGAAGTCTTTATACACTTCCATCGCTTGCGTGTGGAAAGCCACCACTTCCGGCTCGATCTGCTCATGGGTACAGAAGATGTGGCCATCATCCTGGGTAAAGCCGCGCACGCGCATGATGCCGTGCAGCGCACCCGAAGGCTCATTGCGGTGGCATTGACCGAACTCGCCGTAGCGCAGCGGCAGATCGCGGTACGAACGCATATTGCTGTTGAAGATCTGCACATGGCCTGGGCAGTTCATCGGCTTCAGCGCGTACGAGCGGTTTTCCGACTCGGTGACGAACATGTTTTCACGGTAGTTATCCCAGTGGCCGGTCTTGCCCCACAGGCTGGCATCCAGAATCTGCGGCGCCTTCACTTCCTGATAGCCGTTGACCTGGTATTTATTGCGCATGTACTGCTCGACCTGCTGCCAGATGGTCCAGCCTTTCGGATGCCAGAACACCAGGCCCGGCGCCTCATCCTGGAAGTGGAAGAAGTCCAGCTGCTTGCCCAGCTTGCGGTGATCGCGCTTTTCCGCCTCTTCCAATTGGAACAGGTACTGCTCCTGATCTTCCTTTTTGGTCCAGGCGGTGCCATAGACACGCTGCAGCATCTCATTCTTGCTGTCGCCGCGCCAGTAGGCGCCAGCCAGCTTCATCAGCTTGAAGACTTTCAGCTTGCCGGTCGACGGCACGTGCGGGCCACGGCACAGATCGGTGAAATTACCTTCGCTGTACAGCGACACATCCTGGTCGGCAGGAATCGACGCGATGATCTCGGCCTTGTAGGCTTCGCCGATCGACTTGAAGTACGCCACGGCTTCATCGCGCGGCAGCACCTTGCGGGTGACTGGCTCGTCTTTCTTCGCCAGTTCGGCCATTTTCTTTTCGATGGCGACCAGGTCATCCGGGGTGAATGGGCGCTTGTACGAGAAGTCGTAGTAGAAGCCGTTTTCAATGACCGGGCCGATGGTGACCTGCGCGTCCGGGAACAGCTCTTTGACCGCGTAAGCCAGCAAGTGGGCGGTCGAGTGACGAATCACGTCCAGACCTTCCGGATCTTTGTCGGTGACGATGGCCAGATCGACATTTTTCTCGATCAGATAGGAAGTATCGACGACTTTACCGTCGACTTTGCCAGCCAGTGCAGCCTTGCCCAGGCTGGTAGCAATGCTGGACGCCACTTGTGCAACGGTGACTGGGCCGTCAAATTCACGGGCAGAACCATCAGGAAGGCGAACTGAAATCATGGCTATCTCCAATGTTGGCGCGCGGGCCGGTAAAAAAATTGAGGTAAGAAAAATGCGGACGAAAAAAAACGCGGGCTAGCCGCGTTTTCTTTTTTTTCAAGCAAAAGAATCCCGTTGACTAGCGTCACTCCCAAAACTTGGTAGTAGTTCGCGGTGTCATAACCGTGATTGCCTTTCTCGCTCTTACAGATGTCTGGTGGGCGGTGAGGAATTCGAATCCCCGACCCCTTGGATGTCGACCAAGTATTCTAACCAGCTGAACTAACCGCCCGTGGGTAATGCTTTAAATTGTACCGCTTTACTGCGAATTCTGGTGGGCGGTGAGGAATTCGAATCCCCGACCCCTTGGATGTCGACCAAGTATTCTAACCAGCTGAACTAACCGCCCGAAGACCAGCATTATAGAGAGCGATCCGAAGAAAAACAAGGGTAATCATAGGAAACATTTCTATTTCCCCTATGAGGA
The DNA here is from genome assembly GCF_019219065.1 of Duganella sp. sic0402. GTDB lineage: Bacteria > Pseudomonadota > Gammaproteobacteria > Burkholderiales > Burkholderiaceae_D > Rugamonas. The sequence continues at coordinate 1,127,250 of NZ_JAHUWK010000001.1, forward strand.
CCTAAAAGCGTGGTGTTCTGGCTTACATTACACTGTGCTTATTAATATTCAACATCACATTCATGCAAGCAGACACCACCTCGCCTTCCTCCCACCTGCACGAACACCGCGCCGGCGACGCCCGCTACAAGCACTACACCGTGCAGCGCAGCCAGTCGGTGCTGGCCTGGTCGCTGCTACTGACCTTGAGCTTTGCGGTGGTGGAAGTGGTGACCGGCTTCATGTCGAATTCGCTGGCACTGATTTCCGACGCCGGCCACATGGTGACCGACGCCGCCGCGCTGGGACTGGCCCTGCTGGCACAGCTGATTGCCAAGCGCCCTCCTTCGGCGCGCCACTCCTTTGGCTTCGGCCGCGCCGAGGCGCTGGCAGCCTTCGTCAACAGCCTGGTGCTGTTGCTGCTGGTGGGCTGGATTACGTATGAGGCACTAGCGCGTTTCTCCCATCCGCAGGAAGTGCATGGCGCCACCGTGTTCATCGTCGCGGCGCTGGGCCTGCTGATCAACCTGGTGCTGGCATGGCTGCTGTCGCGCGGCGACAGCAATATGAACACCCGCGCGGCGCTGGTGAATGTGCTGGGCGATCTGCTCGGCTCGGTGGCGGCGCTGGTGTCCGGCGCGGTCATCTACTACACCGGCTGGATGCAGATCGACCCGCTGCTGTCCTTGTTTGTCGCGCTGCTGATTTTGAAGTCCACAGCCGGCGTGCTGCGCGAGTCCTACCACTTCCTGATGGGCGGCGTGCCGGAAGCCATCAACTACCTCAATGTCGGCGCCGATCTGGAACAGATCGACGGCATCTGCTCGGTGCACGACCTGCATGTGTGGGACATGTCGCCCGGCCAGCCGGCGCTGATCGGCCACGTCGAAATCACCGAACTGGAACGCTGGCCGGGGATCCTGCACGCCATCAAAGCCATGCTGCTGGAAAAGCATGGCATCGACCACATCACGCTGCAAGCGGAAGTCGCGCCGCAGCCCAAGGCCACCCCGGCGCGCTGACCTCGCGGCGCGCCATCTTCGAGAAGGAATGCCATGAAATACTTTGTGTGCACACTTTTGATGGCCGCCCTGCCCGCGCTGGCGCAGCCGCTGGACGAGGTACTGGCGCGCTGGGACCGCGACGAACATCGCGACCTGCGCAGCGTGCTGGTAATGCGCAACGGCGCCATCGTCGCCGAGCGCTACTACAACGGCGAAACCGCCGACACCTTGCACGACATCCGCTCGGCCGGCAAAAGCATCACCGCCCTACTGGCCGGCGCCGCCGTCGATCGTGGCAAATTGCGCGCCGACCAGCCTATCGAGCGCTATTGGCCGCAAGCCAAAGGCACGGCGCTGCAAGCCGTCACACTGGACCAGGTACTGACCATGCGCTCCGGTCTGGCCGCCTTCGACGAAGACCCCGCCTCGCCAGGCAACGAAGACAACATGGACGAAGCCGCCGATCCGGTCGCCTTCACGCTGGCAACGCCGGCCGAAACCGCGCCCGGCACGCGCTACCGCTACAACTCCATGACCGCCTATCTCGCCGGTCTGCTGGTGGAAAAAGCCACTGACTCCGACCTGGAGGATTTCGCCCGCGAGGCGCTATTCAAGCCGCTCGGCATCCAGCAGTGGCAATGGCTGCGCGACGCCGCCAACCATCCCAAGGGCCAGGGCAACCTGTTCTTGCGCACGCGCGACGCAGCCAAAATCGGACAGATGGTGCTGGACCAGGGCATGTATAACGGCCGCCGGGTCCTCAGCGCCGGTTGGCTGCAAGCCGCGCTGGCGCCGCGCGTACCCATCGCCAAGGTGGACCGCTACGCGGATCATTACGGCTATTTCTGGTATCAGAAAACGCACCGGGTGGGCGGGAGCGACATCGCCGTCCACTTCGCCTCCGGCAATGGCGGCAACAAGATTTACGTGATACCGGCGCTGCGCGCAGTGGTCGTCATCACCTCCAGCGCATACGGCAAGGGCTACGGGCAAAGACGCTCTGCGGATCTCCTTTCGGCCATTCTCGCTATAATGCCGGGGCCATCCAAATGAACCTCCCCGTCTTATGCAGAATTTTGAAAAACGCCGCGACCGATACAATGCTTTTGCGTCGTTCGAAAACCCGCTGGTCAACCTGAGCTTTGCGCTGGAAGTGCCGGATTTCCGGCCTTACTGCAAGCAGCACGGCTTGCCGACCTTCCACTTCTTCCTTTACCACGTACTGCACGCGCTCAAGGGCATCGACAACTATATGTACCGGATCTACCAAGAGGAAGTGATCAAGATCGAGGATTTCTGGGCCTCGTACACGGTCATCAATCAGGATCAGAACCTGAACTTTGCCCGTTTTGAGATGAGCGACGATCTGAACGAATTCATCGCCCGCAGCGTCGCTTCGGCCAAGCAGGCGGAAGCCAGCACCAGGCTGGTCAACACCGCCGAAGAGCTGAGCGAATACGAACAGCGCCGCAACATCTACATCACCTGCATGCCGTGGCTGAAACTGTCATCGATCGAGCACCCGATCTACGAGCACAAAAGCTACGACATTCCCTCGCTGGCCTGGGGCCGCTACAGCGCGCCACGCGCTGACGGCAAGCTGACGATGACGATGGCAGTCCAGGCCCACCACGGCTTCGTCGACGGCTACCACGTCCATCTGCTAGCCGAAGCCATCGCCGAGCGCATCACCCGCACCATCAAATAATCCGCGGATTCAGCTGCGGCGGGCTTCCTGGACGCCGGTGACTTCAGCGATGGCGTTGAGGGCTTTTTGCAGCTGCGCCGTGGCGCCGATTTCGGCGGTGAAGGTCATCCGCGCAAAGCCTTTGGCCGATTGGGTGTTGACGCCGATGACGTTGATTTTCTCGCGTGAGAAGACCTCCGAGATGTCGCGCAGCAGGCCCTGGCGGTCGTTGGCCAGGATGAAGATGTCGACCGGGTAGACGGTGTCTGAACCGGCACGCCCCCATTCGGTCACAATCACCCGCTCGGGCGCCTTGGCGCGCATTTCAGCGAAGTTTTTGCAGGTGGCGCGGTGGATCGAGACGCCTTTGCCGCGCGTGACGAAGCCGATGATGCCATCCGGCGGCGCCGGCTTGCAGCATTTGGCCAGCTGGGTCATCAGCCCGTCCGTCCCCACCACCAGCACGCCCGACTTGGCGCCCTGCTCCACGCTCGACGCGCGGCTCTTGCCGAGGAAGACTTCGTCCACCGGTTCGGCCGGCTCGCCGCTGTCGTGCAAGGCTTGCTCGATATGGCGCAGGCTGAATTCGTCCTTGCCGACCGACAGGAACAAATCGTCCACCTTGGCGAAGCCCAGCTTGTTGGCCAGCGCTTCCAGGTTGACTGCGGTCTTGCCTTCGCGCTGCAGGGTTTTCTCGACCATGGCGCGGCCGTGCGACAGTGTTTCCTGCATGTCGATGGCGTGGAACCAGGCGCGGATTTTCGAGCGGGTGCGCGTCGCCACCGTGTATTCGTCGCTGAGCCAGTCGCGCGAAGGCCCTGCAGTACCAGGTGCACCCTTGGCGGTGATGATTTCGCAGGTCTGGCCATTTTTCAAAGGCGTGTTCAGCGGCACCATCACGCCATCCACCCGCGCGCCACGGCAGCGGTGGCCAACGTCGCTATGCAGGTGGTAGGCAAAATCGACCGGCGTGGCGCCGACCGGTAATTCGATCACGCGCGCCTGCGGCGTCAGCACGAAGATGCGGTCATCCAAGGCGGCCGCCTTGAGTTTTTCCACCCACTCGCGCTGCTGGTCTTCCTGCCCGACTACGGCGTCGGCAACGTCGGTTTTCCATGCCAGCAGCTGGCGCAGCCAGGCGATTTTCTCGTCGTATTTCTGGCCGGAGAAGTTGGAGCCGCCGCTTTCCTTGTAGCGCCAGTGCGCCGCCACGCCGTATTCGGCGAAGCTGTGCATGTCCTGGGTGCGGATCTGCACTTCCAGCGGACGGCCGTCATCGGCCGTCACGACCGTGTGCAGCGACTGGTAGCCATTCGGCTTGGGCCGCGAGATGTAGTCGTCGAATTCTTTCGGGATAGGCGTCCAGATGTTGTGCACCACCCCCAGCACGGTGTAGCAGGTTTTCACGTCAGCGACGATGACGCGGAAGGCGCGCACGTCGTACAGGTCGGTGAAGTCCAGCTCCTTGCCTTTCATCTTGCTCCAGATGGAGTAGATGTGCTTGGGCCGGCCAAACACGTCAGCCTGGATGCCGGCCGCCGCCATTTCCGATTGCAGCCGCGCGATCGCATTGGTGACGAAGCCTTCGCGCATCATGCGCTTCTCTTCCAGCATCTTGGCGATGCGCTTGTAGGTTTCCGGCTCGATGAAGCGGAACGACAGGTCTTCCAGTTCCCATTTCAGCTGCCAGATCCCCAGCCGGTTGGCCAGCGGCGCGTACAGGTCCAGCGTCTCGCGCCCATAGGCGCAAGTCATGTCGTTGAACAGTTTGATATCGGCAAAGTAGCGCAACGTGGTGACGCACGAGGCCAGCCGCACCAGCACCACGCGCATGTCCGACGCCATCGCCAGCAGCATTTTGCGCAGCGTTTCGACTTGCGCCACCGCCATTTGCTGGGCGTTGCGGCCACGGCCTGGCGCAGCGGTGCCGGTATTCTGGTGTTGCGTCAGTTCGCGCAGCCGTATCAGCTGGCGCACGCCCGACACCAGCTCATTGGTTTCCTCGCCGAAGCGCGGCTCGATCACAGCCGCCTGCTCGGTGTCGAGCAGCGTCAGTTCAAACAACAGGCCGGCAATGCGGGTTTCGACGTCGCTGCTGAGGAAGGACAGCGTGCTGGCCACGCCAACGGCAAAGTCCAGCGCCAGCTGGCCGCTGCTGCAATGTTTGTCGCCATAGGCGCTGCTGGCAAATTCCAGCGCGGCCAGCATGCGCACACTTTCATCAGGCGTGAGTCCCTGGACCAGTTGCTCCGAATTGGCACTGGTCAGCGCAGTCGTGGATACCATTGGTGCTCCTAGCGCTGTGCGGCGACGACGACGATCTCCACCAGCCATTTCGGATCGGCCAGCTTGGCTTCGACGGTGGCGCGCGGCGGCGTGTGGCCTTGGGGCACCCAGGCATCCCACTCTTCGTTCATGCCAGGGAAGTCGGCCAGGTCCTGGATATAGATCTGGCAGCTGAGGATGCAGGTTTTGTCGCTGCCGGCTTCAGCCAGCAGACGGTCGATATGGCCCAGCACTTCGCGCGTCTGGCCGCGGATGTCGGCCGAAGTGTCTTCCGCGATCTGGCCCGCCAGGTAGACGGTGCTGTTGTGGATCGCTACTTCGGACAGGCGTTTGCCTACATACAGTCGTTTGATTTCCATACTTTTTAACCTAACAGGAATTGCTTTGCTATGTGAATCTGATCGTCGTGGATGAAGGTCGGCGCGTGGCCGACGTTGGGTATCTCCACCAGTTGCGCTTTCGGGCCGCGCTCGCTCATCTGTTTGGCCGTCTCCGCCGACAACAGGTCGGAGTCGGCGCCGCGCACCAGCAGCGTCGGACAGGTGATCGCGTCGTAGGCGGCCCACAGCATGGCCTGGTCGGCCTCGGCCCGCTCCGGCGTGGCGGCGCGGAACGGCTGAGCCAGCCCCATATCGTAATGGCGCACCCACTTGCCGTCTTTGTCCTGGCGCAAAACATCGCTGGCCAGTTTGTGCCATTCCGCTTCGCTATGCTCGCCGAACGACTGCGACACGGCGCGCACGAATGCGGCGCCTTCGTCAAAACTATCAAAGCGCAGGTCCTGGCCGATGTAGTCGCCGATGCGCTGCATCGCCATCGGCGCCAGCACCGGGCCGATATCGTTCAGGATCAGTTTGCGGATCGGATTGCCCGGCAGCGAAGCCAGGCCCATACCGATCAGGCCGCCCATTGAGGTGCCGAACCAGTCGACACTCTGCCTTTCGCCGTCTGGCAGCACGCGCGCCAGCAGGGTTACGATATCGCTGACATACTGCGGGATGATGTATAGCTGCGGGTTCATCAGCCAATCGGAGCGGCCGCGGCCGACGATATCCGGTGCGATCACGCGGTAGTCGCTGGCCAGCGCACGCGCCATGTAGTCGAAGTCGTCGCCGACGCGGGTCACGCCATGTACGCACAGCAGCACCCTGGGATTGCTCTCGTCGCCCCACTCTTTATAGGACATGCGATGCAAGCCCGCCAGCGACAGGCATTGAACAGACTTTATTTTGGCTTCGGGCATGCGACTTCCTTGATGTTCAGAAATACCATTTTACCGCGTTGTGGTTAAAATCCCATTAAAGTGTAGCGCAGCGCGACCTCAATCATCAACTATCACCAACCCTGTAGAGGACAGTATGGCAAACAAGACTTTAAGCGGTAAAACCGCGTTGGTTACCGGTTCGACTTCCGGCATCGGTTTGGGCATTGCCCGCTCGCTGGCGGCAGAAGGCGCGAATGTGCTGTTGAACGGTTTTGGCGATGCCAGGGAGATCGAGCAATTGCAGGCCGATCTGGCCAAGGAATTCGGCGTGCAGGTCGCCTATCACAACGCCGATATGACCAAGCCGGCGCAAATCGAAGCGATGATCAGCTTCGCTGGCGAGAAATTCGGCGGCGTCGATGTGCTGGTGAATAACGCCGGCATCCAGTTTGTCGCCAATGTGGAAGATTTCCCGGCCGAGAAATGGGATGCCATCATCGCCATCAACCTGACCTCGGCCTTCCACACCTCGCGCCTGGTGCTGCCGCGCATGCGCGCCAATAACTGGGGCCGCATCATCAATCTGGCCTCGACCCACGGCCTGGTGGCGTCGGCCGGCAAGTCGGCCTATGTGGCCGCCAAGCACGGCCTGCTCGGCCTGACCAAGGCCAATGCACTGGAAACCGCCACCACCGGCGTCACCGTCAACGCCATCTGCCCCGGCTTCGTGCTGACGCCGCTGGTGCAGAAGCAGGTGGACGACCGCGCCGCCAAGGACGGCATCAGCAACGAGCAGGCCAAAAAAGCGCTGCTGGCCGACAAACAGCCGTCCGGCGAGTTCGTCACGCCGGAAGAACTGGGCGCGCTGGCGGTGTTCCTGTGCTCGGACGCGGCCAAGCAGGTGCGCGGCGTGGCGTGGAATATGGACGGCGGCTGGGTCGCACAATAAGCGGCACTAAGTAGTATCCCTTACCTCCGGCAGATATCACTGGCGCGAATTTGCGGTTTTCCACAATAGTGATATCTGCCGCGCTGGGCCATCATGCACTCCTCACACGAACCACGAGGAGACACCGTGAAAAAACCATTCTATAAAGTCCTGTACATACAGGTACTCTTCGCCATTGTCTGCGGCGTGCTGCTGGGCGTTTACCTGCCTTCCGACGCGGTCGCCATGAAACCGCTGGGCGACGGCTTCATCAAACTGATCAAAATGATCATCGCACCAGTGATCTTCTGCACCGTCGTGTCCGGCATTGCCGGTATGCAAGACGTGAAAAAAATCGGCCGCGTTGGCGGCAAGGCGCTGATCTACTTCGAGGTGGTATCGACCTTCGCGCTGGCCATCGGCCTGATCGTCGCCAATGTGCTGAAACCTGGCGCCGGCTTCAACGCCGACCCTGCGCACCTGGACACCAAGTCGATCGCGCAGTACACCCACGCGGAAGGCCTGACCACCACCGACTTCCTGATGAACATCATCCCGAAAACCTTCGTGGATGCATTCGCCAAGGGCGACATCCTGCAAGTGCTGCTGATCGCCATCCTGTTCGGCTTCTCGCTGTCGCTGCTGGGTGAGCGCGGCCGTCCGATCACCAAGTTCATCGACGAAATCTCGCACGTCATCTTTGGCGTGGTGAACATCATCATGAAAGCCGCTCCGATCGGCGCCTTCGGTGCGATGGCCTTCACCATCGGCAAATACGGCCTGGCGTCGCTGATCCCGCTGGCTAAACTGATGGGTTCGTTCTACCTGACCTGCTTCCTGTTCGTGTTTATCGTGCTGGGCATGATCGCCAAGTACACCGGCTTCTCGATCTTCAAGTTCATCAAATACATCAAGGAAGAACTGCTGATCGTGCTGGGCACCAGCTCGTCGGAATCGGCACTGCCTTCGCTGATGACCAAGCTGGAACGCCTGGGCTGCTCCAAGCCTGTGGTCGGCCTGGTGGTCCCAACCGGCTACTCGTTCAATCTGGACGGCACCAACATCTACATGACCATGGCCGCACTGTTCGTTGCCCAGGCAACCAACACCGAGCTGACCCTGTGGCAGGAACTGACCATTCTGGGCGTGGCGATGCTGACCTCCAAAGGCGCGTCGGGCATCACCGGCGCCGGCTTCATCACCCTGGCGGCAACGCTGGCTGTGGTGCCAACCATTCCAGTGGCCGGCATGGCGCTGATCCTGGGCATCGACCGCTTCATGAGCGAATGCCGCGCGCTGACCAACTTCGTCGGCAACGGCGTGGCCACGGTCGTCGTCTCCAGCTGGGAAAAAGAACTGGACCGCGACAAGCTGAATGCGGAACTGAACAATCCTGGTTCAACCGTCACCGCAGCTGAGCTGGAACCGATGGACCCAGCCGCCGCAGCCGCCCGCTAAACCGCAGCGGCTCCGACAGAAGCCCCGCGCAGCGATGCCGGGGCTTTTTTGTTCTTGTTTGTTCATAAGCGGACAGCAGCAGCGTTCATTTCCGCACACTTGCCGGCGATTCAGGCGCACCATGCCGATGGCACGGGACTTGCACTTCTTCTTGTATTTTTAAAATAAGGGGACAGCATGGCGGATCTGACATTGGGCGCGCGCGGCGATGAAGAGAGTATCGCCGTCGACATCAACGCACGCGGCCAGATGGCCGGCGTCATCCTCGAAGACAGCGGCCGCCAGCGCGCCGTGCTGTACGACCAGCGCTCCATTGAGCTGGGCACGCTGGGCGGCAGCGACAGCTACACCAAAGACCTCAACAACCATGGCGACGTGACCGGCTCGGCGCAAAACGCCGCTGGCTACTGGCGTGCCTTCGTGGTGGAGCGCGGCGGCGCCATGCGCGACCTCGGCACGCTAGGCGGCAACAGCAGCTACGGCGCCGCCATCAACGACCATGGCCAACTGGCCGGCTATGCCGACACCAGCGACGGCTACTACCGCGCCTTCAGCAGCGACGGCCGGCACGCGCCGCTTGACCTCGGCACGCTGGGCGGCAAGATCAGCTACGCGGCCGGCATCAACAACCGCGGCGACATCGTCGGCACCGCAGCCCTGCCCGATGGATACCGCCACGCCTTTCTGACGCTGGCGGGCGGGAATATGCAGGACCTGGGCACGCTGGGCGGCCGTATCAGCAGCGCCAGCGCGGTCAACGATCACGGCGTGGTGGTGGGCGCATCAGAAACCGCCGGGCGGCGCTGGCATGCGTTTGTGTGGGAGCGCGGCCGCATGACTGACCTGGGCGCGCTGATCGGCTACGGCGACAGCTTTGCCACGGCGGTCAACAACGCCGGCCATGTGGCCGGCAGCATCCGCGTCGGCGATGAGCGCCGCTCCTTTGTCTACCGCGACCGCAAGATGACCGTGCATCCCGGCGGCTATGGCCTGTACCTGGTGAACGCTATCAATAATCAGGAACTCGTGATCGGCGCGCGCTACGCCGGCAAGAAATTTTCCGCGTCAACCATGATTTCCAGCCAGCCGGCCGTGGTCACGCACGGCGGCCAGGATCTGCTGGCTGCCGCCGCAGTCGTCATCCTCGCTGCCACCGTTGCGGTATTGTATCGGCGCCGCTATCGCGGCATCGCAATCGCAGCGTGACATCTGGAGAGATTTTAGAAGATTACAAGGAATACTATAGCAATAGTCATTAGCCAATAGAAATTAGCATGCGCAATTTAAGTGAATTCATCAACGCGGTGATCGCTGGTTCTTACCAGACTGGCGGCCACGATGTGGAGTATCAGGAGACGTTTGCCGATGAAGGTGGACGCAAAGTTCAGTACATTATTGACGACCTTGATTTCCGAACGAAACAAGGAATACTCGCGCCGGAGAACCTTGCCTACTTCTGCATAGGCGGAGCGGACGGATCAGAGGTTGAGCATGTGCTGAACAACACCGGAATTTCACGCGCCGTCATGATTGAGTACAGCGATAGTGGCGCGAGCAAAGCGCGCGAACGCGCGGCATCCCTGGCACAGTGCGGCAAAGAGTTCGTTGTCATCCAAGGTGACTTCACCATGCGCTTTAACGATGCACTGGAGTTGCTCGAAAAATGGTTTAAAGAAAGCAAAATCGATGGCCTGGTGTGCTCGGCACAAGGCGTGTTACACGAACTGCCCATGCGTAGCCCGAACTACAAATTGACCGATTTCATCGGCAAACTGTTCCGTAACGATGGCTGGAAGGTGTGCGCATTCTACGCCAGGGAGCCGTCGGTCCCGCGCGGCTGGAGCGAGGAGGTCCGGATTCGCATAAAAGGCTTGTCATCGCAAGACCTGGCAAGAATGGCCAGTCACGTCAGAGACAGGCTGAGCATGAAAGGGCAAGTCGAAGCGCTGGCCGGAAACTGGGTAAGCTTGCCAGCGATTCTGGCGATTGAAACGCTGCACAAGCTGATCCGCGAAAACTCCCCAAAACGCACTGAATATGAACTGGGCGAACAACTGACCAGTTTCGATCCCCTGGCAATCAAGAAAGAGTTATGTTCCTTAATGGACGGTATGCGTGTAACTGTTCATACCATCACCACCAACGGCTTCAGACAGGCCATGCACGATTATCAGGTGGAGTATCTTAGCAGCACGTCCGAGCAATTGCCGATGCCCATGACGCATGCAGAAATTATCGGGTTCCTCTGCACTACGCCACCGATCCGCGCAGGGGTATCTGGCGCCGTTGCTGCCGACCAGCCGGCTTCTGCTGCACCATCGTTACCGCCATTACTCTTGGATGGCGCCATCAGTGACACCGCCATCCAGGATTGGCTGAACCAATTTGAAGATACTGAACGCGAACTAGTGTTTCGGCTGCTCCAGGCTTTTCAATACATCAGCTTTAGCCGCATGCAGGTAATGGCGGTTGAGCTGTATGAGCTGCTGAAAAAAGAACTGGGCGCTGCGATTGATAACGCGTGGTTTGTTCCCGTCGGGGGGGCCGGTAAGTCAGGCGGCCTGGTGGCTTATATATTCAGAAACCGCAATCGCATCTCAGCCGATCGTTTTCTTACATACGACAGCATCAAAGAATTTGTAAGTGACGGCGATCCCGTGATCATGCTGGACGATTTACTCGCCAGCGGCCATCAATGCGTAGAAGAATGGCAAGCACTGCAAGACAAGGCAGGTGCGCTACCACCAGGCTGTCCGAGCATCTGGGCAACGCTGGTCAGTTGCGAACCTGGTCGCGACTATATTCAGGAACGGACCATCCTGAAGTCGCTGGCCCCATTGGAACTGACCCGTAGAGACCAGCCATTGTCATCCGAGTCCACACTAATACCTGACTACGAAGACCGCGAACGGGTGCGTCAGATAATGATGCGATACGGTGACAAGCTGGGCGTTCCGCATGCCTTGGGCTATGCAGGTTCGGCACTGCTGCTGGCATTTGAGCACAGCACTCCCGATAACAGCCTACCGGTTTTCTGGGCAAAAAACCCGACCTGGAAGCCACTTTTAGCAAAAGGCACGCCGCCGAGAGGCAAGCCGCCCGCCTAAGCGAGCGGCATAGCAGCAACTACAATGCCGACAAGTCCAGTTTGACGCCGGTGGCGGCCTGGATCTGGTCCTTGCTGACACCCGGCGCCAGTTCGGTCACCTTCAGGCCGGCGCCGCTCACTTCCATCACGCCGAGGTCGGTGATGACCAGATCCACCACGCCCACGCCGGTCAGCGGCAGATCGCATTTCGGCAGCAGCTTGTGCGAGGTCGAGCCGTCCTTGGCAGTGGCCACGTGTTCCATCAGCACCACCACTTTCTTGACGCCGGCCACCAGGTCCATCGCGCCGCCCATGCCCTTCACCATTTTGCCGGGGATCATCCAGTTGGCCAGGTCGCCCTGCTCCGACACCTGCATCGCGCCGAGGATGGCCAGGTTGATCTTGCCACCACGGATCATGCCAAACGAATCCGCCGAACTGAAGTAGGCCGCGCCCGGCAGCGCCGTCACGGTCTGCTTGCCGGCGTTGATCAGGTCAGCGTCGATCTCCTCTTCGGTCGGGAACGGGCCGATGCCCAGCAAGCCATTCTCCGATTGCAGGAACACTTCTATGCCTTGCGGCACGTAGTTGGCCACCAGCGTCGGCAAGCCGATGCCGAGGTTGACGTAGTAGCCGTCCTGCAGCTCTTTTGCCGCGCGCGCGGCCATTTCATCACGAGTCCATGCCATATTCAGTATCTCCGTATGCTTTAGTTGGCGGCGCGGATGGTGCGCTGCTCGATGCGTTTTTCCGGCGTGGCGTTGACCACGATGCGATGCACGAAGATGCTCGGCAGGTGCACCTGGTCCGGATCGATCTCGCCGGTCTCGACCAGCTGTTCGACTTCGACGATACAGATCTTGCCGGCCATGGCGGCGTTCGGATTGAAATTGCGCGCGGTCTTGCGGAACACCAGATTGCCGGCCTTGTCGGCCTTCCACGCCTTGACCAGCGCCACATCGGCCACCAGGCTGCGCTCCATCACGTATTGCTCGCCATCGAACTCGCGGATTTCCTTGCCGTCCGCGACGATGGTGCCAACGCCAGTCTTGGTGAAGAAGGCCGGAATGCCAGCGCCGCCGGCGCGCAGTTTTTCCGCCAGCGTGCCCTGCGGCGTGAATTCCAGTTCCAGTTCGCCGGCCAGGTACTGGCGGGCGAACTCCTTGTTCTCGCCAACGTAAGAGGCAATCATCTTTTTGATCTGGCGGGTTTCCAGCAATTGGCCGAGGCCGAAGCCGTCGACGCCGGCGTTGTTGGAGATGGCAGTCAGGCCGGTGACGCCGGAATCGCGCAGCGCGCCGATCAGCGCCTCGGGGATGCCGCACAGGCCAAAGCCGCCTACAGCAATGGTCTGGCCGTTTTGCACGACGTCGGCCAGGGCGGTGGTGGCGTCCGGATAAATCTTGTTCATGGATGTCCCTTTATGAATTATGTTGCGTGTGCATAGCCAACGTTGTTAAATACGTAGCCATGCGGCGATCCAGCATAGAATACGCGCAGCAAAAGTTCAATACCGTAGAAATACCTGCACTCATGCACGCTCAGCCGATTATTGATTACGAATCGATTTTCCTCCATGCACCAGTTGGCATGTGCATCTCGGAAAACCGCACCATCCAGACTTGCAATGAGGCGCTGGCGGCCATGTTCGGCTACAGCCGCGCGCAGCTGGACGGCCTGTCCTTCCAGGCGCTCTACCCAACGATGGATGAGTTCCTGCGCACCGGCGACCGCATCATTCCCATCATGAACGCCAAGGGCCGCTATTCCGATGAACGCATCATGCGCCGCGCCGATGGCGAGCTGTTCTGGTGCCATGTGACCGGCCACGCCATGCAATCCAGCCTGCCGCTTGGTCCAGGTATCTGGACCTTTGAAGATGTCAGCGAAAAGCGCCCGGTGACCGCCGAGCTGACGCCGCGCGAGCGCGAAATCGCCGCGCTGCTGGTCGAAGGCAAGACCAGCAAAAGCATCGCGCGCCAGGTCGACCTCAGCCCGCGCACGGTGGAAATGCACCGCGCCCGGCTGATGCGCAAATTCTCCGCCGCCACCTCGTCCGAGCTGGTGCACAAGCTGGTCGGCGCGCAGCTCTAGCCGGCGCTACATCGCGGTCATGCCATCATCGGCCGAGATGATGGCGCCATTGATGAAGTTCGAATCCTCGCCGGCCAGCAGCAGCAGCAGGCCATCCAGGTCTTCCGGCTTGCCGGGACGCTTGCGCGGCAGCATCTGGATCAGCTTCTGGCCCTGCTCAGTGCCGAAGTAGTCCTCGTTGATCTCGGTCGAGATATAGCCGGGGCAAATCGCGTTGGTGTTGATGCCGTACTTGCCCCACTCCACCGCCATCGCCTTGGTCATCTGCACCACGCCGGCCTTGCTCATGCAGTACACGCCAATCTGCGGCAGCACACGCAAGCCGGCCACCGACGCGATATTGATAATCCGGTGCTGCTTGCCCGGATCACCCTTGGCGCGCGCGATCATGCGCTTGGCGCTTTCCTGCGCGACAAAAAAAGCACCGCGCAGATTGGTGTCCATCACGAAGTTATAGTCTTCCGGCGTCACATCGACCAGCCGCTGGGTGGTCGACACGCCGGAGTTGTTGACCAGGATGTCGATCGGCCCGGCCTCGGTCTCCGCGTGGGCAATCGCCGACTTGATGCTGGCGTAGTCGGTCACGTCCAGGCTGACCACATGCGCCGCGCCGCCGTCGGCCTCGATCTCGGCACGCAGCTCCTTCAGGCGCTCGCTGCGGCGCGACGCCAGCACCACTTGCGCGCCGGCCTGCGCCAGCACCTTGGCAAACCGCGCGCCGAGGCCGCTGGAAGCGCCGGTGACCAGCGCGATCTTTCCTTCAAAATTGACTTCTATGCCCACGGATTGCTCCCTGTGTTACGGATTGAGGTGTCTAAACATAATGATTACACAAATCTCCAGTATTAGATTGCGGTGTCTAATAATGTCGAAGACAATGGCGCCACAATTGCATTCCAGACGAAAAAGAAGCACACTCGTGCTAAAATTTTCTCATTCACCAAAATCACTATAACAATAGACCATGACACAGCCTCAAAATCTAGTAGAACAGTACGGCCCGCGCGATGCGATGGAGTATGACGTCGTCATCGTCGGCGGCGGCCCGGCAGGCTTGTCGGCAGCCATCAAGATCAAGCAGCTGGCGGCGGAAAAAGGCCAGGAAGTGTCGGTTGTCGTGCTGGAAAAAGGCGGCGAACTCGGTGCGCATATCCTGTCCGGCGCCGTGATGGACCCGCAGGCGCTGACCGAACTGATCCCTGACTGGAAAGAAAAAGGCGCGCCGCTGAACACCCCGGTCACCGAAGACCGTGTGCTGTTCCTGACCGAAACCGGCGCCATCAAAACCCCTAACCTGCTGCTGCCGAAGTGCTTCGAAAACCACGGCAACTACGTGATCTCGCTGGGCAATGTGGTGCGCTGGCTGGGCCAGCAAGCCGAAGCGCTGGGCGTGGAAATCTTCCCTGGCTTCGCCGCAGCGGAAATTCTCTACACCGACGACGGCCAGGTCAAAGGCGTTGCTACCGGCAATATGGGCGTCAAGCGCGACGGCGAAGCCGGTCCGGAATTCCAGCTGGGCATGGAATTGCACGGCAAATACACGCTGTTCGCCGAAGGCGCGCGCGGCCACCTCGGCAAGCAACTGATGGCCAAGTTCGACCTGAACAAGGGCAAGGACCCGCAATCCTACGGCATCGGTATTAAAGAGCTGTGGGAAATCGATCCTGCCAAGCACCAGCCCGGCCTGGTGATCCACACCACCGGCTGGCCGCTGGACAGCAAAACCTACGGCGGCTCCTTCCTGTACCACCTGGAAAACAACCAGGTGATGGTCGGCTATGTGGTGGGCCTGAATTACGAAAATCCGTATCTCTCGCCTTATGAGGAATTCCAGCGCTACAAGACCCACCCGGAAATCCGTCAATTCCTGGAAGGCGGCAAGCGCATTTCCTACGGCGCGCGCGCGATCACCGCTGGCGGCTTGCAATCGCTGCCGAAGCTGGTATTCCCGGGCGGCGCGCTGATCGGCTGCGACGCCGGTTTCCTGAACATGAGCCGCATCAAGGGTTCGCACGCCGCGATCAAGTCCGGCATGCTGGCTGCCGAATCGGCGTTCGAGGCGCTGTCCACCGGCCGCCAGGGCGATGAGCTGGCCTCCTACCCTGTCGCGTTCGAGCAGTCGTGGCTGCACGAGGAACTGCATGTGGCGCGCAACGTCAAGCCATGGCTGAACAAGGGCCTGTACCTGGGCTCGCTGATGGTCGGCATCGACCAGATCGTGTTCCGTGGCAAAGCGCCGTGGACACTGCGCCATTCGCATGCCGATCACGAGTGCCTGAAGCCGGCCTCGCAGTTCGCGCCGATTAATTACCCTAAACCGGATGGCAAGCTGACCTTCGACCGCCTGTCGTCGGTATTCATCTCGAATACCAACCACGCGGAAGACCAGCCTATCCACCTGACCTTGAAGAATCCGAGCGTGCCGGTGGATGTCAACCTGGCGCAGTACGCCGGCCCGGAAGCACGCTACTGTCCGGCCGGCGTGTATGAATTCGTCAAGAACGACGACGGCGCCGACCGCCTGCAGATCAACGCACAGAACTGTGTGCACTGCAAGACCTGCGATATCAAGGACCCGACCCAGAATATCGTCTGGGTCACGCCGGAAGGTGGCGGCGGGCCGAATTACCCAAACATGTAATTAAAGCAACAACCAAGACAGCGCGGCCCGCCAGCCGCGCTGTTTTTATTTGATCCCCGGCAGTAATCGGCTCATAATCAGCAGGCGGGAAACGTCGGTAAACTGCGGCTTCCAGGGATAAATGAAAATATTTTGAGAAATTTCCTTAAAGCATTTAATGTCCTTCCAGATACGGTCGTCTTGTACTTGGGAGAGCGAAATAGATTCGTTGCTCCGAACTGAATCCACCTACCAGGAGTTATTTCATGCTGAGCCTTCACACCAATTCCGCGGCCCTTTCCGCACAAAGCTCGATCTCGCGCACCCAGTCGAATCTGTCGACCTCGCAAACCCGCCTGAGCACCGGCTATCGTGTTAATTCGGCAATGGACGACGCTGCAGGCCTGCAGATCGCAACCCGCCTGAAAGCACAAACCAGCGGCATGGCCATGGCGATGCGCAACACCCAGAACTCGATCTCGATGCTGCAAACCGGCGAAGGCGCACTGGACGAAACCACCACCATCCTGGTCCGCATGAAGGATCTGGCGACCCAGTCGGCTGACGCATCGTCGACCGATGATGACCGTGTCGCAATGCAAGCTGAATTCGACGCACTGTCGAACGAACTGAGCAACATCGTCGGCAACACCTCGTTCGGCGGCACCGCGCTGTTCAAGGACACCGACGGTACTTTCACCGCAGCCCTGAACTTCCAGATCGGTGCTGGCACGGAAGAAAAAATGAGTGTCGACCTGAGCACCTCGGTGTCGGACATGAATGACAAGATCGTGTTGGCAGCCACCAAGTTCGTATCGACCGGCGCCGCCGGCGACGCGGGCGTAGTTGCTGGCGGCGCTGCTGGCACCGAAATCGATAAAGACACCGCCAACGCCACCATCGACCTTCTGAAAGACGCGATTGACGCCGTCGGCACCCTGCGCTCGGCACTGGGCGCGGTTGCAAACCGCCTGGACCACGTCTACAACAACTTGCAAAACATCTCCAGCAACACCACTGCCGCTACCGGCCGTATCATGGACACCGACTTCGCTGCTGAGTCGTCGAACATGACTTCGTCGCAGATGCTGCTGCAAGCTGGCACCGCGATGCTGAAGCAGTCGAACAGCACCTCGTCGCTGGTTATGTCCCTGCTGCAGTAATCGTAGTAAGATCCGGATATGCCAGCATATCCGGATGCTACCAAGGGCCAACCGGAGATTTTCGGTTGGCTTTTTTTCTATTCGTAACGTGAGAAAGCGAGTCTGATGGCTGTAGATCGTATCGGAGCGGCACCACGCGCACTGAGCGTCCCGGACCGGCCGCTGGCGCAGCCAGGCCAGGTCACGCGCGTGCCCGGCAGCGAAGGCTCGCTTGATATCGATTTCCCGGTCGGCCCGCTCGCCCCTGGAGGCGCCAACGGCACCGGCGGCCCGAATGCGGTCGGCGCCATCCTCGACGGCCCCGACGCCCGCCAATTGCCGCCCGGCGCGGCCGAAGCACTGGCCAGCGCACTGGCCGACGTGCCGGACGGCGCCGATCCGGCCGCCATGCGTCCCAACCAGGTATTCCTGTCGCGTCAGCTGGTCTGGCAGCCCCCCGACACCAATCTGATGGCCGCTTCCTGGCAGGTGATGATACGCACCTACGCAGAACAGCGCGCCGCCTGGCTGGAACAGGCAAGCGGCCGGCACCTGCCATCGAGCCTGTTCATGGCCGATCACACGCCGCGCGACAGCCGTCCCGGCATGCCGCTGGTAACCGAAATGGAACCATGGCGCTTTGCCGTGTTCGCCTGGGGCGCTGAGCGCCTGGTGCTGAGGGTGGTGGTCAAGGATGATGAAGAATATGAACGCAATCGCCGTCGCCGTTCGCGCGTAGCGCTGCGGCTGGAGCTGATGCTGCCCGGCATAGGCCGGGTGGTGATTCAGATGGAACCGGCCAGCAGCAATGGCGTGGTAATGGAAATCGGCGCGACGCAAACTGCGGCGATGCAGCACATGCGCGACCTCCTGCCGCAACTGGCGGCCGTGGTCAGCCGTTCCGGCCTGACGATATTGCGCTTCCGCCTGCGCCGCGAGCTGCCGGCCCCGGCGGGCGAACACAGCCATCCGACCCGTCTGCATACCGCCGCGCTGACCTTGGCGCTGTTCAAGGCGATGGCCGAAGTGGCGACACTGCTGTCCCAGCCAGTCCTTGCCGACGAGCTCCAATAAACCCTGCTGCACAGCCTCACAGCATGCCGACCCAACACCAGTCCACACCGGCCAGCGTTGCCTGCCCGGTCTGCGCCGTCGCGACCGTGATCCATGACGTCGTGGATTTCAACAAGAGCTGCGAGGAAGCGCGCCAGCACTTCCTGCCGCTATCGGGGCGGCCGATCTATTACCACCGCTGCACCGGCTGCGGATTCGTGCTGGCGCCGGAATTCAGCAGCTGGAGCGAGCAGGAATTCCAGCAGCATATCTATAACGAGCGCTATATCGAGATCGATCCGGACTACGTCAGCAGGCGGCCATTGGCCAATGCGGAATTCGTGCGCCAGCTGTTTGGCGACAGCCGTCAGTTGATCCGTCATCTGGACTACGGCGGCGGCGCGGGTGTGCTGTCGGAGGCCTTGCGCGGCCAAGGCTGGGACTCGACCAGCTATGATCCGTTCCCGCGCAGCGAGCAGAAAATCGCGGCGCTCGGCAAGTTCAACCTGATCACCGCCTTTGAGGTTTTCGAGCACGTACCGGATGTGACCGAGCTGATGAACAATCTCGGCACGCTGATGGAAAACGAGTGCATGGTGATCTTCTCGACCCTGCTATCGGACGGGCATATCCAGCCCAACACCCGCCTGACCTGGTGGTATGCCTCGCCACGCAACGGCCACATCAGTCTGTTCTCCAACAGAAGCTTGGTGCTGCTGGCCGAACAGCGCGGCCTGCAATTCGGCAGCTTCAACGGCGGCACCCACTGCCTGTTCAACCGCCTGCCCGCCTGGGCGCAAAAGCTGCACGGCTAGCCGACGGTGCCGATGATGCTGACTTCGCGGTTTTCCGGGATTTCGTTGTAGGAGAGGACGTGCAGGCCGGGGGCGAACAGGCGCGCGTAACGCGCCAGCAGCGGCCGGATCTGCGGCAGCACCAGCAGCAACGGCGGCGTCGCCTGCTGTTTCATCTGCTCGCGCGCTACTGGCATGTTGACCTGCAATTGCGACAGCAGGTGCGGGTCGATCGGGTAGTTGTCCAGCACGACTTTGCCGCTCTGGCGCGCCTGGTTCAGGGAACCCAGCAGCATATTCTCCAGGTCGCCGCCCAGATTGAACGCCTGCATTTCGGTTTTCTGGCCGAACAGCGCGGTGACGATCTGGCGCCGTAACGCGCAGCGCACTTCCGCCGCCAGCAGGATCGGGTCTTTGGTGGTTTCCGAGCTGTCCACCAGCGTGGTGGCGATCGGCACGATGTCTTTCAGTGATACATTTTCCGCCAGCAGC
The DNA here is from genome assembly GCF_019219065.1 of Duganella sp. sic0402. Classification (GTDB taxonomy): domain Bacteria; phylum Pseudomonadota; class Gammaproteobacteria; order Burkholderiales; family Burkholderiaceae_D; genus Rugamonas. Next base: position 1,147,079 of record NZ_JAHUWK010000001.1, read on the forward strand.
ACGCGGAACACGCGCAGCAGCTGGGTGTGGGTCAGCGACTTGTCCAGCGCCGCCGCCAGCTTGGGCGCGATCGCGGTCAGGCGCTCCAACAGCGCCGGCACGTCTTCATGGCGGAACAGTTCCGGCAGGTATTCGCGGATCAGCTTGGACAAGTGGGTGGCGATCGCGCTCGGCGTCTCCACCACCTGGTAGCCCAGCCCCAGCGCATTGGCTTTCTCGCTGGTTTCGATCCAGGTCACCGGCATGCCATAGGCCGGTTCGATGCCGGGGATGCCGTCGATCTGGCCATACACATTCGGCGACGGGATCGCCATCAGGCGGTCGGCAAACACTTCCGCCTGCGACACCACGCTGCCCGACAGGATCACCGAATACTGTGTCGGTTTCAGGCCCAGGTCGTCACGCACGGTGATGCTCGGCAGCAGCAGTCCCATCGCTTCGGAGATGCTCTGGCGCACGCCCTTGACGCGCTTGGTCAGCGGCTCGCCATGCGCCTTGTCGATCAAGGTCACCAGCTTGTAGCCGACCGCCACTTGCAGCGGCTGCACCGCTGGCAGGCTGTGCCAGTCGAGATCCGGCTGGCGGTCGTCGCGCAGCGCGGCTTCAATCGCATCGGTGTTGCTGATGTCGGGCTTCTGCACCCGGTTCAATAGCTTCCAGCCGACATAGGCCAGCACCAGTGCGAACGGCGCGAACATCTGCCATGGCATGCCCGGCACCATGGCCAGGATCATCATCATGCCGGCCGCGCTGAACATCACTTGCGGCGAGGTCAGCACCTGGCTGCCCACCTGCTGCTCGAAGTCGCCCGAGTCCGAGATACGGGTCACCAGGATCGCGGCCGCAGCCGACAGCAGCAGCGCCGGGATCTGCGCCACCAGGCCGTCACCGATGGTCAGCAATGCGTATTGCTTGAAGGCGTCGCCGAACGACATGTCCTGCATCAGCGCGCCAATCGCCACGCCGCCGACCATATTGATGATCAGAATCAGGATCGACGCCACGGCGTCGCCGCGCACGAATTTCGACGCACCGTCCATGGCGCCGTAGAAGTCGGCTTCCGAGGCCACTTCCATACGGCGCAGCTGGGCTTTTTCCTGGTTGATCAGGCCGGCATTCAGGTCGGCGTCAATCGCCATCTGCTTGCCTGGCAAGGCGTCCAGCGTAAAGCGCGCCGACACCTCGGAAATCCGCTCCGCGCCTTTAGTCACCACCATGAAGTTGATGATCATCAGGATCACGAACACCACGATACCGACCACGTAGTTACCACCGACCACCACATTGCCGAAGGCCTCGATCACATGACCGGCCGCGGCCGTGCCCTCATGGCCGTGCAGCAGCACCACCCGCGTCGACGCGACGTTCAGCGTCAGCCGCAGCATGGTGGTGGCCAGGATCACTGTCGGGAACACCGAGAAGTCCAGCGGCCGCTTGGCCGAGACCGACACCAGGATGACGATCAGCGCCACCACGATATTGAACGTGAACATCACGTCCAGCAATATCGGCGGCAACGGCAGGATGATCATCGCCAGGATGATCAGCAGGAATGCCGGCGTGGCAAACTTGTGGCGACGTGCCTCTGCAATCAGCGTCTTGAGAAAATTCACTGCTTAACCTCGCTCATGGATGTGGGCACAACAACTTCATGTTCATTTGGACGCAGCGGCTCGGCGTTGCGCCGGCCGGCGCGGAAAGCCTGCAATTGCAGCACATAGTTCAGCACCTGCGACACCGCCTGGTACAGCTGCACCGGGATCTGCTGGTTGACCTGGCTGGTGTTGTAGATGGCCCGCGCCAGCGGCGGCAGTTCCATCACTTCAATCTTGAATTCGGCCGCCAGCATCTTGATGTACAGCGCGATTTCATCCACGCCCTTGGCCACCACATACGGCGCGGCCGCCTTGTCCAGATCGTATTTCAGCGCCACCGCATAGTGCTCCGGGTTGACGATCACCACGTCGGCGGTCGGCACGCTCTTGCGCGCGCTGCGCCGCGCCATGGCGCGCTGCAACTGGCGGATGCGGCCCTTGACTTCGGGCCGGCCCTCGGTGGTCTTGTGTTCTTCCTTCAGGTCCTGCTTGGACATCCGCTGGTTCTTGGCAAAAAACCAGGCCTGCGCCGGCACGTCGATCAGCGCGAAGATGATAAACACCGCCACCAGCGACATCAGGCCGTCCAGCATCAGGTTCGAACCGGACAGCAGCGCCTGCCCCAGCGGCATCATCTGCAGCTGGGTGTAGTCCGGCACCATGCTGCGCGCCACATGGATCAGCACGGCGATCAGCACGCCCGCCTTGCCGATCGAGATCAGCAGCTCAAACGCGTGCTTGCCGCTGAACAGCCGGCCGATATTGGCGACCGGACTCATACGCGACAGCTTGGGCTCCCAGTTCTTCATCGAGATCACCCAGCCGCCTGGCACCATCGCGCCCAGCACGATAAACAGCGGCACCACGAACAGCGGCAGCAGCATCTTGATCAGCAGCCACATCGAACTGCTGAACACATTCGACATGGCGTTATCGATCGCGCCTTCACTGTCCAGCGGCGCAAAGCTCTGGTGGAACACCTCATTCATTTCCGTCATATACGCCGGCAGCATGTAGACAAACAGCTTCAGGCTGACCAGGATGCCGATCGCGGTCGACAGGTCGCGCGAGCGGACCACCTGCCCTTCCTGGCGGGATTTCTTCAGCTTCTGCTGTGAAGCCTTTTCTGTTTTATCGCCAGTGCTGTCGTCAGCCATGCGCCACCTGCATTTGCTGACGTATCATCTCCAGCACCATATTGGTCATGCGGACATAATGTTCGGGGATGAAACGCACCACCTGGGCCAGCATCATCAGGCCAAAGATGGTAATCACGGAAAAGCCCAGCGCGAACAGGTTCAGGCTGGGCGCCACACGGTTCAGGAAGCCGAAGCCGATCTGCACCACCATGGTTGAAAACACCACCGGCAGCGCCAGCAGCATCGCCGCCGAGAAGATCCAGGCGACGTTGTAGGCCACCGCCTCCAGCAGGTGGTTGCCGAAGCCCTGCCCCAGCGGCCAGGCCTTGAAGCTCTGGCCGATGACGTTGGCGATCACCAGGTGGCCGTCGATGGCGAAGAACACGATGATGGCCAGCGTCGACAGCAGCGCCGAGGTGACGTCCGACGACTGGCCGTTGAGCGGGTCGTTCATCACCGCCATCGACAGGCCCATCTGCGACGACACCATGAAGCCGAGCACGCCGATCACCGACATCGCAAAGTGGAACGCCAGTCCCAGCACGAAGCCGATCAGCGCCTGCTCGATGGTGGCCACCACGCCGTGCAGCGAAAACGGATTGATCGCCGCCGGCCCCCAGTCCATGCCGCTGGTCAGCGGCAGCATCAGGATCGCCAGCACCAGCGCGATCAGGATGCGGATGGTGGTCGGCGTGACCGCCTCGCCCAGCACCGGCGCACCGATAAACATCGCCAGGATGCGGCAGAACGGCCACCAGATGGCGGTCAGCAGCGGCAGCAACTGGGAGAGTATCGGTTCCATGGGGGCAGACGCGGCTGGCTAGCCGACCAGGGTGGCGGCGCGGGTAAAGATGGACACGCAGAAATCCATCAGGTAGGTCGACATCCAGCGCCCGGCCAGGATGACAGCCAGCAGCGTCACCAGCAGCCTGGGTAGAAAGCTCAGCGTCTGCTCGTTGATCTGGGTGGCGGCCTGGAACAGCGCCACCAGCAGGCCGACGATCAGGCCGGGCACCACCAGCACCACCACCAGCAGCATGACGATGTGCAGCGACTCGACCACCAGATCGACGGCTATTTCAGGAGTCAACATAAGGCTCGCCTCTTCAGTACGCCTGTATGCTCGTCACGAGCGTGTTCACGGTCAGCGTCCAGCCGTCGACCAGCACGAATAGCAGCAGCTTGAACGGCAGCGAAATCACCAGCGGCGACAGCATCATCATACCCATCGCCATCAGCACCGACGACACCACCAGGTCAATCACCAGGAAGGGGATGAACAGCATGCAGCCGATCTGGAACGCAGTCTTCAGCTCGGACAGCACAAACGCCGCCAGCTTGACGGTGAACGCGTGCTGGGTCGGATCGGTGATCTTGTCCTCGCCGGCCAGGTGGGCGATCTGCTGCAGCGCGGCCTTGCTGGTTTGCGCCAGCATGAAACGCGACACCGGCTTCTCGGCGATCTGCAAGGCAGTTTCCAGGCCGATCTTGTCCTGGTCGTAGGGGACGAAGGCTTGCGTCCAGATCTCATTGCCGATCGGCCGCATCACCAGCAGCGTCAGGATCAGCGCCACCCCGGTGATGACACGATTGGGCAAACCCTGCTGCAAGCCGAGCGCCTGGCGCAGCAGCGACAGCACGATCACAAAACGGGTAAAGCTGGTCATCATCATGACCATCACCGGGAGCAAGCCCAGCAAGGTCATGATGATCAGGATCTGCATCTTGACCGTCAGTTCGGTCTTGGCTCCCGGCACCACATTGGCCAGCAAATCGACAGCCTGGGCCGGCATGCTGGTCAGGCCCAGGCCCAGCAAGGCGGCCAGCGGCGCGAGCGCCAGCAGGCGCCGCCGCCAGTGCGCGTTCATGCTCCAGGTCATGGAGTCATCATGTCCAGATTCAGGCCGTCCAGGTCGATCACTTTGAGACCATAGTTCTCGCCCGCCACCACCACTTCGGCGCGGCCGATGGCGGTGCCGTTAACCTTGATCACCAGCGGCTCGCCGGCCAGCACATCCAGTTCCACCACGCTGTCGGCGCCGATGTTCATCAGCTCTTCCAGCGAAATGCGGGCCGAACCAACTTCCAGCGTCAGCGTCACCGGGATCTTGCGCATCATGGCGGGCAGGTCGCGGCGTGGCGCAACGGCTGGCAGGTCGGTCAGCTCGGCGCCTGGCTGATCGATGATCATCTCTTCCGACAGGTCTTCCAGCAGGGCGTCGCTAGGATTGGCTACGTTCATGTTCATCATTATTCTGCATCTTCAAAAGAGGTTAAACAGAGTTTGCCTTTGTGCTCGGTGACGGCCGCCGTGAACAGGCGCGAATCTTCGAGCAGGACGTCCGCCCTGGCCAGGCTGACCGGGATCACGTCGCCAACCTGTAAATCGTACAAGCTGCCCAGCGACACTTCCTTGCTGGCCAGGCGGCCAATCAGGCCCACTTGCAGGCGCTGCGCCAGTGGCGCGGCGGCCTTGGATTTCTTGCCGCTGTCGCGGTCGCGCAGCAGGCCGCGCAGCACGCTGGCCATCAGTTGCTTGTCGAGCGCAAACCAGTACTGGCCGGTGGCGCCGCTGCTGACATCGGCGACGGTCACGGTGATGATCCAGGTGCCCTTGGGCGGATGCGATCCGGGCGCCGGCTTGAACTCGGCGTCGGCGCTGTCCTGCCCTTCGGCCGGGACCGGCTTGTCAGTGGCGGGAAGATTGAGTTCGATGCGGCCAGCCAGCGTACCAGCCAACTGTTGCCCCAGTACCACAGCCAGCCGTTCTTCGGTGGCAGTCACACGCACCGCATTCTCATCCACCGACGCGGCGGTGTCGGCCTTGGCGTCGGCTTTGGCGCCGCTGCCATAACGGTAATTCAGCACGCTGAGCAGCACTTTGCGTTCCATCGCAAAGGCGATCTGGCCGGCCGGCGCGGCAAAGCTGAGCCAGCGGCTGCGGATCTCCTTGCCTTCCAGGCGGCTGAATGCGACATCCTCCACCTGGAAGCCGCCCCAGTAACGGCGGTTCATATTCAGGCGCATGGACTGCGCCAGATCGTCGCGCAACTGCGCCGCAAAGATATGCAGCAAATGTACCGGACGGCCCAGCAGGCACGGGTCCAGCACTTGATGTTGCGTCTGTTTTGTCGTTGTCATGTATTGGCCATGGCGGTTAATTCTTCCCTACTCCTCCATCATCGCACTATCCAGCTAATAACTGGTTACTTCCGGCGCAATTTTTTCTCAAAGTAGGACGATCTTGGTAGCAGCATACCTGAAAATTCACATTATTGCTAATCAACAATATTTGGCCAAAAAATTTCCTCCAAGACAAATATCGCTTTACAAGAATGTTGCTAGCCGGTAAGCTAACTTCGACTTGTGGGTATATTTCGCTGCTCCGCAACATACATGAACACATGGCGCTTAGTGAATGATTTATAACGAGATTTGCTTCAAGATAACGGTTTTAACCACCGCCTTACGGCGCGATGCGGAGATTTGACATACGACAATTCAGCCACCGCAGCCGCAGCGGCGCCACGGGACCCGAATCCCGCCACGCGTCCGATTTAGTCCGACATCCGTACACTATCTTTCTTACAAGACTGTGACATGCACAACGGATGTGTGGCAGCTTAGCTATAGAACGTCACATAATCTACCAATAGACTTGCTGCTTTTCGGCAATCTCGCTATGGTAGTCATCTGGATTCAAAGCGGTAAAAAAATACCGCAAAAACGGGGGTAGCAAGATGAGCAATGGATTCTCCAGCCTGATACAGGCCGACCTGGCGTCGCTGACCAATGCGGCGCACAACCTGGCGAACAGCAGCACCAATATCGCTGCGGCCAACCAGTTCGCCGGGCAGGACGCGCAGCCCGCCTTCTCGTTTGCCCAGTCGATGCAAAACGCCATCGACAAGGTCAACGGCCAGGATGTCGAGGCCGGCCAGAAGATGGCCGATGTCGATTCCGGCAAAAGCGATGACCTGGTCGGCGCCATGCTGTCCAGCCAGGAAGCCAGCCTGTCCTTCTCGATGTTGATGCAAGTGCGCAACAAAGTCATGGGCGGCCTCGACGAACTGATCAAATTACCGCTGTAAGCCTCCGCGAAAGCAATCAACGTGATTAACACCTTCAAGTCCGCCTTCGACCGCTGGCGCGCGAACCCGTCTGCGCCGTCGTTGTCCCCCGCCCTGCTGAAAACCCTGTATCCGCTGCTGATGCTGGCCATCGGCCTGACCGCGCTGGTGCTGATGTATATGTGGAGCAACCAGTCCAGCTACAAGCCGGTGTTTGGCGCGCGCGAACGCGTTTCGGCGCCGGACATGATGACGGTGCTGGATACCGAACACATCCCTTACCGCATCCACCCGGAAAGCGGCCAGGTGCTGGTGCCGGATTCGATGCTGGGCAAGGTGCGCATGCTGCTGGCCGCCCGCGGCGTTACCGCGCAGCTGCCGGCCGGCCTGGAGCTGATGGATAAAAACGACCCGCTGGGCGTGTCGCAATTCGTGCAGGACGTGCGCTTCCGCCGCGGCCTGGAAGGCGAACTGGCGCAATCGATCATGACACTGGACGCGATCTCGCATGCGCGCGTGCACCTGTCGATCGCCAAGTCGACCTCCTTCGTGTCGTCGGATGGCGAGAAATCCTCGGCCTCGGTGGTAGTGCAGCTGAAACCCGGCGCCACGCTGACGCCGGAAGCCATCGCTGCCGTGGTCAACATGGTGTCTGGCAGCGTCGCCAGCCTGGCGCCAGCCCGTGTCAGCCTGGTGGACCAGGCCGGCAATCTGCTGTCGGCGCACATCGACCTGGCCGACGGCTTTGATACCGGCACCAGCAGCAACGACGCCGCCAAGCGCTACCAGGACCAGGTCAAATCGAACATCAAGGGCATCCTGGGTCCGGTCATCGGCGAAGACAACTACCGCATGTCGGTGGCGGCCGATGTCGATAACGACCGCGTCGAAGAAACCGTGGAAAAATACGGCGCCGATCCGCGCGTGACCAGCGAAGCCATGCGCGAAGAGCAGGACCGCAACCGGCTGGTGATGGGCGTGCCGGGCACGCTGTCCAACCGGCCGCCGCCAGCCAACGCCAACCCGGCCGCCGCTGCCCAGCAGGCCGCCGGCGGCGCCAACGATCCGAACGCGCAGCAGCCGGACGGCAGCGCGCGCAAGAACGCCACCACCCGCCAGTACGCCTACGACCGCAGCATCATCCAGACCAAGCGCAGCCGTGGCCGCCTGGAGAAACTCAGTGTGGCCGTGGTGCTGGCGCAAGCCGCCGCGCCGACCCCGAAAACCGGCTGGAGCGCCGCCGAAATCGCCAATATCGACAAGATCCTGCGCAACGGCCTGGGCATCAACGCCGCGCGCGGCGACCAGCTGGTGGTGTCGGCGATGAACTTCCCGGCCAGGACCGCGCCCGCCGCCTGGTGGGAAGAACGCGACAATATCGTCGACATGAGCAAGTACGCGATCTACGCGATCGCCGCCCTGCTCGGCTACCTGCTGTTGCTGCGCCCGATCATGCGCCTGGTGACCGTGCGCCTCACGCCAGATCCGAAAGAAACGGCACGCGTCGCCGCCGAGCGCCGTGCCGCCGAGCAGGCTGCCGTGGCCGCTGCCAGGGAAGCCAAGGAAGCCGCCGCCAAGGACCAGGCGGCACTGGCCGACGGCGCCGCGCCTGGCCTGGCACTGGGCGGCAGCACTGGCCAGCCAGGCATGCCGGTGGTGCCACTGCTGGAAAACTACGATCTGCCACCGCCGGGCTCGGCTGTAGACGTGATGGTCGATCACCTGAAAGTACTGGCCGCGAAAGAACCGGAACGCGTCGCCGAAGTCGTCAAACAATGGATGCAGAAAAATGGCCGAACTCAATAACATGGATGATGACGGCGGCGAATACGCCATGCCGACCAAGCTGACGCCGGTGGAGCAAGCCGCCATCGTGCTGCTGAGTATCGGCGAGGAGCCGGCCGCCGCCGTGCTGCGCTGCCTGTCGCGCGAGGAATTGCTGGAAGTGACCCAGGTGATGTCGCGCATGAGCGGCATCAAGGTGGAATCGGTCAAGCTCGCCATGCAGAAGTTCTTCGACGACTACCGCGAGCAGTCCGGCGTGCATGGCGCGTCGCGCTCCTACCTGAAGCGCTCGCTCGACCTGGCGCTGGGCGGCGACCTGGCCAACACCGTACTGAACAATATCTACGGCGACGAACTGCGGCCGAAAATGGCGCGCCTGCAGTGGGCCTCGCCGAAATGGCTGGCCGAATACATCTCCAATGAACACGTGCAGATGCAGGCGGTATTCCTGGCCTTCCTGCCCGCCGCGCTGGCCGGCCAGATCATCGACGGCCTGCCGCAGGACACGCGCGACCTGGTGCTGCTGAATCTGGCGCGCATGGAAGAAGTCGATGCCGACCTGCTGCAGGAGCTGGACGAACTGGTCGACCGCTGCCTCAGCTCGTTCGACTCGCAAGGCACCAGCGTGGAAGGCATCCGCCAGACCGCAGAAATTCTGAACCGCCTGCCAAGCAACCGCGCGCAGATGGTGGAGCTGCTGCGCGCCCACGATCCGGACGTGGTATCAAAGATCGAACTGTCGATGTACGACTTCTTCATCCTCGGCAACCAGACCGAACAGGCGATTACCCGCATCCTGGAAGACGTGCCGCTGGAACAATGGGCGATCGCGCTCAAGGGCGCCGATATTTCGGTGCGCGACGCGATCCTGAAAACCATGCCGAAACGCCAGGCGCAGGCCTTCGAGGACATGATGCGCCGCGCCGGTCCGGTACCGATGTCGCGGATCGAACAGACGCGCCAGGAAATCATGGCCTCCGTCAAGGCGCTGGCCGACGCCGGCGAAGTCGAGATTCAACTGTTCGCGGAACAGGTGATTGAATGAAGCAATTCCGTCCTTACCGCTTCCCGCCGCTGGCGCAGTTCACCACCCAGCGTGCTGCTGCTGCGGCCGCGCAGGGCCATGCTCACGGCCATGGCGGCGACGGTGGCGCGCAGTGGGCTGCCTCGGTCAGCGAGGGCTTTGAACAGGGCCAGCGCGACGGCTACGAAATCGGCCTGGCGCGTGGCCAGGAAGACGGCTTTGAAACTGGCCGCCAGTCCGGCCAGGAACAGGGCCGCGAGGAAGGCCGCCACGAAACGCTGGTGGCCTATGACCAGATGGCGCGCCCGGTCGACGCCATGCTGAAAAGCCTGAAAAAACTGCGTTCCGATTACCGCGCCGCGCAGCGCAAGGAAGTGGTCGATCTGGTGGCGAAAGTCGCGCGCCAGGTGATCCGCGCCGAACTGGCCTTGCAGCCGGTGCAGCTGATGGCGCTGGTGGAGGAAACGCTGGCCTCGATGCCGCCTACCCGCGACGAAATCGATGTCTTCCTGAATCCGGAAGAGCTGAAGCGTATTGCCGAGCTGGACCCGAAACGTTCCAAGCGCTGGAATCTGATCCCCGACGCCCGTCTTGAGGTCGGTGAATGCCGTATCAAGGCTGGCGATAATGAAGTCGATGCCGGCTGCCATCAACGTCTTGCGGCGGTCATGGAACAGGTCGATAATCAGCTGCAGATCGCCGACAGCGGCGATGAACCGGAGACCGAAGAGTGATCGCAGATGCCTTACGCAATCTGGAACTGGGTTCGGTACCCATGGCGACCCCTACCGGTCGCCTGGTGGGCGCATCCGGTTTGTTGCTTGAGGCCGTGGGTTGCCCGCTGCATACCGGCCAGCGTTGCCAGATAGAGACAGTCGGCGGCGAATGGCTGGACGCGCAAGTGGTCGGTTTCCGCGAAAAACTGTCGTATCTGATGCCATTTAAAAAAGCCATCGGCCTGACCACCGGCGCGCGCGTGCTGCCCTCCCCTGAAAAAGTCAGCCTGCAAATTGGCTCCGGCTGGCTGGGACGCATGGTCAATGGCTTGGGCGAACCCATCGACGGCCTCGGCAAGCTGAGCGGCGACTTCCCGCTTGAAACCCAGCCGCCGCGCGTCCATCCGCTGCGCAAGAAACCGGTGACCGAGCCGCTGGACGTCGGCGTGCGCGCCATCAACTCCATGCTCACGCTAGGCAAGGGCCAGCGGGTCGGCCTGATGGCCGGTTCCGGCGTCGGCAAATCCGTGCTGCTGGGCCTGATGACGCGCCAGACCGTTGCCGATGTGGTGGTGGTCGGCCTGATCGGCGAACGCTCGCGCGAGGTGCGCGAATTTGTCGATATGTCGCTGGGCAAGGAAGGCTTGCAAAAAGCCGTGCTGGTGATCGCGCCGGCCGACGAAAGCCCGCTGATGCGGGTCATGGCTACCGAACTGTGCCACTCGATCGCCGCGCACTACCGCGATCAGGGCAAGAATGTGCTGCTGCTGGTCGACTCGCTGACCCGCTATGCGATGGCGCTGCGCGAAGTGGCGCTGGCGCTCGGCGAGCCGCCGGCCACCAAGGGCTATCCGCCATCGGTGTTCTCCAATCTGCCGCAGCTGATCGAATCGGCCGGCAATGGCGAAAACCAGACCGGCAGCATGAGCGCCATCTATACCGTGCTGGCCGAAGGCGATGACCAGCAGGACCCGGTGGTCGACACCGCCCGCGCCATCCTCGACGGCCACATCGTGCTGACCCGCGAACTGGCCGAGCGCGGCCACTACCCGGCGATCGATATCGCCGCCTCGATTAGCCGTTGCATGATGCAAGTGATCGACCATGAACACCAGATGGCGGCGCGTGCGCTGAAAGCCAGCATGGCGCGCCACGACCGCGTGCGCGACCTTATCCCGCTCGGCGCCTATGTGCCGGGCGCCGATCCGGTCACCGACAAGGCAGTACAGCTCCACCCCAAGGTTGAAGATTTTCTGTGTCAGGGCACCAAGGAAGAAGCCCCGATCGCCCAGTGCATAGCGCAACTTGAAAAGCTGATGACGACATGAGCCAACAAAAAATCCGTAACCTGACCACGCTGGTGGCCCTGCGCAACACGGAAGTGGAGCGTCTGCAGACCGAGATGGCGGAAAAAACCCATCTGCGTGACCGTTACCAGAAAAATCTGGAACGCCTGACCAGCTTGTACACCAATAGCGGCGCCAGCGGCAACTTGCACCCCGCCCTGGCTGGCAATTGTGGCAATTACAAGCAGGCGGTGATGGTCATGGCCGACAGCCACCGCCTCGACCTGCACATGCACGAGGCCGATATGGCGGTTTCGCAACAGGCGCTGAACGCCGCCTGGGCCCGGCGCGAAGTATTGGGCAAGGTGCTGGACAAGACGCAAAAGGTGGTCAACCGCGAGCAAAACGTCAAGGAGCGCAAGCAGCAGGACGAATTAGCCACCCAATTGTGGCTGCGCGGCCAAAAATAAGCGCAGTTACAAAAAATTGTTAGAAATATTTTCATACGGAAACGATTAAGGTCGCCCTATAACAGGGTACACTTCATTCATCCTTTCCAGGAGCTCGAACATGGCAGTTATCACCGCCCCAACTTATGATCCACAAACTACCGCCGAGGGTCTGGCGAATAGCTATGTGGCGTCGGCCAAGGCCATCCTCGACAAGCAGAGCAGCGATGCCACCGCCAAGGCGACCGGACTGACCAAGCTGGGCTCGGCGCTGAGCGCTTTCCAGACGGCGCTGGCAGGTATGTCCAACAGCACGACCACGGTGACCTCGACCAAGGCGGCTTTCAGCAACACCGCGATCGGCAGTGGCACCGCCACCGCTAGCGCACAGGCGGGCAGCTATGCGTTCTACGTCCAGCAACTGGCCACCGCTGGCCAGGTCGGCTACACCATTCCCGACAATATTGGCGCCAGCGCCGGCAGCATGAAGATCGCGCTGGGTCCGGCCGGCCCGGACCAGCAGTTCATTGACGTCGACCTGAGCAGCGCCAATACCGACGGCAACAGCGTGCTGAGCGCCAAGGAACTGGCGGCCGCCATCAATGCCTCCAGCGACAACAATGGGCAGCTCACCGCCTCGGTGATGACCCTCAACGGCGACACCCGTCTGGTGCTGACCTCCACCCAGACTGGCAAAGCCAACGCGGTCACCGCGATCGACACCAGCGGCCTCGTCAACAGCGACCTGGAAGACGCGCTGGCAGCCGGCCGGCAAAAAACCATGACCGAGGCCAATAACGCCATCGTGCTGGCGGGCGGCAAGAACAGTGGCACGCCAATCGAGCAGGCCTCGAATACCTTCAGCATCATCGACGGCGTCAAGTTCACTATCACCCAGGCGCAAGGCGCCAATGACGCCGATGTCAACCTGACGGTCGGCGCCGACAACGCCGGCACCGCCGCCAACGTGCAGAAATTCGTCGACGCCTACAACACCCTACAGGGCGTGATCAAAACCCTGACCGCAGCCGGCGATCACACGCTGACCTCGGCCACCGGCAGCGCCACCACCTCGCCAGACGCGGCGTTCTACAACGACTCCGGCCTGCTGAGCCTGCGCGACCGCCTGAACGGCATTCTGCGCGATGCTTCCGGCGGCCAGTCGCTGATCAGCTATGGCATCAGCGCTACCAAGGACGGCACGCTGAAGCTGGACTCTGCCCGCCTGAACAAGGCGATCGCCGCCAATCCGGAAGGTCTGGACAAGCTGTTCGGCCGCACCGGCATCGGCGTCGATAGCGGTGTGCTCGGTGCGATGAACAAGCTAACCACGCTGTGGACCAGCAGCGCTGGCGGCCTGATCACCCAACGCCGGGATCAAAACACCAAGCTGCAAAGCGACCTGACGACCCGCCAGGCCACTGTGCAGACTCAGTTCGACAACGCCTACAAGCGCTACCTGGCGCAGTTCACCGCGCTACAGCAACTGCAATCCAGCATGACCAGCACCTCGAATATGTTCACGGCGATGTTCTCGTCGAACAGCGACAGCTGAAGCCTTAACCAGTAATTTTTTGACCGTACGGTGATTTATGATGAACCACGAAGCTTATAGCAGTTACCACGCCACCAATCTCGACGCACAGGTCACCCGCGCGTCGCCGATTGAGCTGGTGCTGGTGCTCACCGACGGCCTGCTTGAAGAGCTGGCGCGCGCGCGCGGCCACATCGAAGGCAAGCGCTATGAGCTGAAGGCCAAAAGCCTGAACAAATGTACCGATATCATCAACGGTCTGTCGAGTTCGCTCGACTTCGACAACGGCGGCGAGGTGGTGGCAAACCTCGGCCGCCTGTATGATTATTGCGCCGGGCGCCTGTACACGGCCGGCGTCAGCCTGGACCCGGCCATCATTGACGAGGTCACCAGCCTGTTGACCACCATTAAAAAAGGATGGCTGGGCGTGCAGGCGAAAACCAATGGATAGGCAGCGCACCCTGCTGCAAATGGCGCAGAAAATGAGCGCCGCCATCGCTTCCCAGGACTGGAAGACGCTGGCGGCGATTAATACGTTAATGGGTACCGCGCTGCCGCAGATGGCGGCCCAGGGTAAATGGAGCAGCGCCGAGCTGGCCGCCCTGTCAGCGCTGCGCCAGATGCATAATGAAGCAGTCAAGCGCTGCAACCAGGCGACCGATGAACTCGGCCGCAAGCTGCACGAGATACAGGCCAACAGAGAGGGCTTTGTCGCTTACGCCCTCGAAAGTGAAACAGCAGAAAACGGAATCCAAGCATGACCATGACACTCTCCAGCGCAACCGCAGCGGCCAAGGCCGCGCAAGCCGAACTGACCGCCCCGGTGGCCGCCAATGCCAATACCGCCACCACGCCGGCCACCGCCAGCGGTGCCAGGAACACGTCCGCCAACAGCAAGCCGTCCGGCGGCAACGGCAACAGCGCTAACAGTGCAAACACTGCCGGCAAGACCGCCGCCGGCGCCCAGCCTGGCCAGAAGCCAGCTGGCCAAAAACAAGCTGCCAACGGCGCAAGCCAGCCAGCCGAGCGCGCCAGTACCGCTGCAACTGCGGCCGCCGCGCAAGCCACACAGAGCGCCGCCACTAGCGCACCGGCCGCGGCCGCCCCGCTGTTCGCCCAGTTGCTGAACCTGGCGGATGTGGCCGCTCCCGCCAGCGACGACAGCAGCACCGACAGCCAGGCCGGCAGCGATGACGCCACCGGTTCCGGCAGCGCCGCCGCCAGCGACGTGCTGCCTGCCATGATTACCTCGATGCTGAACGTGGCGCCGCCAGCGCCGGCAGCGCCAGCCGCCGAAGGTGAAGCCGCGCGCACCGACGCTGTCAGTGCCGTCTCCAGCCTGAACGCCAGCGCCACCCGCCTCAACCTCGCCGCCGTCGGCGTGGCTGTCAATCCGGCCGCCCAGGCAGCCGACGATGCCGCCAACGCTGCTGCTTCCGCCGCCGCCAAACTGAACGCCACGCAGGTAAGCGCGCCGCAAACCGTGGCCGCCAACAGCGCCGCGCTGGCCGCAGTCGCCACCCGCCAGAGCGAAACCGAGACGCCAGTAGCTGCACCTGCGCCTGCCGCCGATAGCGAGATTACCCTGCCGACGCAGTTCAGCGTGGCGCAAAAGCCGCAGCCAACGCCTGACGCCGCAGCCAACACCGCCCAAACTGCAGCAACCGTCCGCAGCGCGCTGCCAAGCGCCGCGCAGACGGCCGCCGGCAACACCGCCGACGACGGCAACAGCCTGACCACCACCGCTCCGCTGGCCACGGTCAGCGTCGCGCAGACCGCCGCACCTGCCAGCGGCCAGGCCGCCGCCACCGTCAAGCTGGCCGGCACGCCGGAGCAATGGCAGCAGCCGCTGCGCGAAGCGTTGGGCGATCGTCTGCAGCTGCAGCTGCAACGCAATAACGATCACGCGGTCATCCGCCTGGAACCGCCGAATATGGGCGCGATCGAAATCTCGATCCGCCACAGCGCCGGCTCGCTGCAGGTCAATCTGTCGGCCAGCAATAGCGAAGTGGTGCGCCAGCTCAACACCATCAGCGACGGCGTGCGCCAGGACCTGTCCAGCCGCCAGTTCGCCGATGTTTCCGTCAGCGTCTCCTCGTCGCGCGCTCAGGCCCAGGCCGACCAGGGCCAGGGTGGCCAGGGTCGCCCCGGCCAGCAGCGCGGCCAGGATGACGGCCGTACGCCAGGCCGCGCGCTGTCGGAAGACGACAGCGCCGCCACCTTTGCCATGACCGGGGAGTAATCTGTTAAATGAAGAATATGAAAGTCATCATTGCCTTTGTGCTGGTCGCCGTGGTCGGTGCCGCAGTCGCCGGGGGAGCGGTCTGGTATATGTCCAAGGGCGGCGAGGAGCACGCCGAGGAAAGCAAGGACAGCAAGAAAAAGCCGAAAAAAGAAGAGAAGAAATCCGAGCTGCCGCCTAAGTACCTGACCGTGGACAAGGTGGTGGTGATGCTCAAGCATCAGCCGGAAGAGAATGTCACGCACTATCTGTCGGCCGACCTGGTGGTCGCCACCGATGCCAAGCGCGAGAAGGAAACCAAGGAAAACCTGCCGATGCTGCGCAGTGTCGCCGTGAAAACCTTGTCCAACCTGCCGATGGCCAGCGCGCGCGTGATGACCATCGACCAGTTTGCCGCAGAACTGAACAAGGCCTTCGACCATGCATTCGAACAGGAAGGCCGCGAAAAGCCGTTTGACGAAGTCATGATAGGCAAACTCATCGTCGAGTAGGCCAAGGCAGCATGAACAAAAGTGGAGCGGGCATGGGATACGTAGAAGAATTCGCAGACACTTATGCCGAGAGCTACGGTGAGCACGGCGCTGTGCCGGCCATGCACAGCGTGGCCGACGAGCAAAAGCATCTGCTGGCGTATGCGCCGCTGGTCAAGCGCATCGTGCGCCAGCTCAATTCGCAGATCGCCGGCGCCATCGACCGCGACGACATGGAACAGATCGGCCTGATGGGCCTGCTGGAAGCGCTGCGCCGCTACGGCGAGCCGGACAACGCCTTCGGCAGCTATGCCAGCCTGCGCATCCGCGGCGCCATCCTCGACGAGCTGCGCCGCCAGGACTGGCGTCCGCGCGCGGTGCGCCAGCAAAGCCACAAGCTGCGCGATGCGGTGCGCGCCCTCACCCGCAAGCTGGGCCATGAACCGAGCGAACAGGAAATCATGAGCGGCCTGCAACTGACGCCGGAAGCTTACCAGGCTTATTTGATGGATGAGAACGCCGAGCTGATCGCCAGTTTCGACGACATCCTGCAGGAAAGTGTCAGCAACGACAGCGCACCCAGCCCGGAAGATCAGCTGGTGGTGCGGCGTAGCCTGGAACAGGCGCTGCGCGGGCTGGACGAGCGCGAACAGCGGGTGGTGCAGATGTATTACGAGTTCGAGCTGAGCTACAAGGAAATCGCCGCCGTGCTGGACCTGACTGACGCCCGTGTCTGTCAGCTCAACAAGGCAGCGCTGAACAAAATGAAAGCAGTACTGCAAAACGCCTGAGCCAAAACAGGCGCGTGGCACCCAGGGAATAGAAAAATGACGCGGAAAGGCGAATCATCATGCAGCAAATAGTCGGTCTTCTCATAGTTTTAGGTAGCGTCTTCGGCGGCTTCTTCATGATGGGCGGCGCATTCCATCAGATCTGGCAGCCGATCGAGCTGATCGTCATTGCCGGCGCCGGCCTGGGCGCGCTGGTCATCGGCAACCCAAGCCATGTGCTGAAGGAGATGATGACGCAGATTAAAAAGATCATCACCAAGAAGAAATACGACTCCGAATTCCAGCGTCAGCTGCTGCTGCTGATGTATGAACTGCTGCAACTGGCGGCCGGCGGCCTGAAGGCGCTGGACGCCCACGTCGAAGCGCCGAAGGACAGCCCGCTGTTCCAGCGCTATCCGCGCGTGCTGGAAGAGCCGAAACTGCTGGCCTTCATCGTCGACAATTTCCGCCTGATGGCGATGGGCAAGATCAACGCGCACGAGCTGGAAGGCGTGCTGGAGCAGGAACTGGAAGCCATCCACACCGAGCTGGAACAGCCGGCCAAGTCGCTCGGCAAGATCGGCGAGGCGATGCCGGGCTTCGGCATTCTGGCCGCCGTGCTGGGCATCGTGATCACCATGAATACCGTGAACGAAGGCGCGACCTCGGGCGAGATCGCCGAGCACGTCGGCGCGGCCATGGTCGGTACGTTTATCGGTATTTTCTTCTGCTACGGCCTGATCGACCCGCTGTGCAATATGATGAAACAGCTCATCAATTCGGAAGCCTCGAACAAGGAAACCGTCAAGGTGGTGCTGGTCACGCACGTGGCCGGCAAACCGCCGCTGCTGGCAATCGACGCCGGCCGCCGCCTGGTGGCGCTGAACATCAAGCCAAGCTTCGCCCAGCTGGAACGCTGGATCAATGACCTGGAAGGCCGCGACAGCGCGCCAGCCGATGACTCGCGTCGTGGAGGCCGTGGTGCTAAAGCCGCATGACAAGGCGCATGACCAGACCATCGTCAAGCGCGGTGGCGGCAAGCACAAGCACGATGACCACGGCGGCGCCTGGAAGGTAGCCTTCGCCGATTTCTGTCTCGCGCTGATGTGTTTGTTCCTGGTGCTGTGGCTGATGGCGGCGCGTAACACCGAATCGCTGGAACAGATCCTGACCGAGGCCGACGGCGCCAAGACCGACCAGGGCAAGGGCGTGATGCCCGAGCAGGTCGGCGGCCCGCGCGGCAGCCTGATCGACCGCTTCCCGATGCCGCACTTCGGCAATACCGAAGCCGAAGGCAAGCAGAAATCCAAGGCGGAAACCACGGACGAAGCGACCAAGGAAGCGGCCGAGGAAACGCCGACCGCGCCTGCCGCCAAGGTCAAATACGACAGCCCGGCCGACCTGGAAGCGCTGTCGCGCGCACTGACGCGGATGAGCGCCGAATTCGGCCTGACCTCCAATCTGGAAGCGGTAATTACCCCTTACGGCCTGCGCGTGATGATGCACGACACCGACCGTCAGGGCATGTTCGTGCGCGGTAGCGCCGTGCCGACCGACAAGTTCCGCGCGCTGCTGCGCAAGATGGGCCCGCTGTTCAAGCAGATGGAAAACCAGATGCTGATCGTCGGCCACACCGATTCGCTGCAATACGCCGACACCAGCTACGCCGCCTTCTCCAACTGGACGCTGTCGGCCAACCGCGCCATGTCGGCCCGCTCGCAATTGCTGGCCGGTTCGATGAATCCGGAATCGGTGCTGCAAGTGGTGGGCATGGCCGACCGCGCGCCGCTGGACGTGAAGCGCGCCGACGCCGGCATCAACCGCCGCATCGAACTGCTGATACTGACCACCGCGCAAGCCAAGACCATCGCCGCGATGTTCGGCATGCCGGAAAACAGCACTGCGCTGATCCACGATGTGGACACCGCATTGCCGGACGCGACACTGCTGCAAAAACTGCGCAACCAGCTCAACGGCCAGGCTGAGACCCCGTTACGCGACCCGCGCCGCAACAAATAAGACTGACGTATGGAAACCAAGCCAACAAGAGGTAGCCGCATGAGAATCCCGACATCGACCCCGGACGGTCTGGCCGTCCAGCGCGTGGCCGACAGCGCCCCGGTGGACGCTCCTGACGCCATCGTCGCGCCAACGCCGGCGCCGCTGCAATCGGCGGTGATGCAGCCAGCGCTGCAAGCCATGCGCGACATGCCGGAAATCGACCAGGAAAAAGTCGACCAGCTGCGCGACGCGCTGGCCAAGGGCGAGCTGCCCTTCGATCCTGCCAAGCTGGCCGGTCTGATCCAGCGTTTCCACGGGAGTGAGCAGTGAATATCAGCAGCATGAGCCGACAGGACGCGATGCGTCTGCTGCTGGCTGGCATCGCCGCCGACCTGCAAGCCTATGCGCAGCTACAGCAGGCGCTGCAACAGCAATTTGAAGCGGCGCTGCGCCACAAATCCAGCGAACTGGCCGCTGCCGCCGACGCTATCAGCGCGCTAGTTGACGCAATGGAGCAACGCCGCGCCGAGCGCGTGGCGCTGGTACAACGTTTAGTTGGTGAAACTGGCAATATGGCACAAGCATTCGCCTTGCTGAAAAATACTGCGCGAGAGAAAATGGAAGCGGACTGGTCATTGCTGGAGCAAGCAGTGACCGAGTGCAAGCGCCTCAGCAAGCGCAATGGCGATTTACTGGCTGAGCAATACACCATCATGCAGCGCGTGCTGCATGGCGAGGAGCAAATTTATGCGCCAGCTTAGCGGCATGCAAGCGACCGCACCCACTGCCGCCACTGTTTCCAATATCACCGCCAGCCGCCCTACCGCGGCCACTGGCGGTTTTGCGCCTGCGGGCGCCTTCAACAGCGCATTCCAGCAGGTACAGGCCGACGTGGCCAGCTATATCAGCCACGGCGATGGCGGCTTCCGCCAGGACGCCGTGCCCTCTTCCCAGGCCATGAGCTTGCAGGCGATGGCGCTGCGCAACCGCGCCGCCGGCAGCATCGCTGAAGAAGGCAGCGGTGCAGACAGCGACACCCAGCAGCAATTCCTGGCCGCGATCAAACCCTGGGCGCAGGAAACTGCGGACAAGCTGGGTATTTCGCCAGCGCTGGTGGCGGCGCACGCCGCGCTGGAATCCGGCTGGGGCAAGCAGCCACTGAAGAACGGCGCCGCCAACGCCAACAACCTGTTCGGCATCAAGGCCGGCAGCGGCTGGCAGGGCGATGTGGCCGTCGCCAGCACCACCGAATATGAACATGGCGCCATGCTGAGGAAGACCGAGCGCTTCCGCAGCTATCCCGACACCGCCAGCGCCTTCCGCGACTATGCCGATCTGCTGACCAGCAATCCGCGCTACGCGGCGGCCCTCAACACCGGCAGCGATGCCCGCGCCTTCGCCAGCGGACTGGCCAGGGCAGGCTATGCCACAGATCCAAATTATGCAGACAAGCTGAGCAAGGTAGCCGCGCAACTGCAGCGCAGCCTCAGCCCTACTCCCGCGGAGAAATAGCAGTGACCGGCAGCGTGACAGGTTCCACCGTCGCCGCGCCTGTCACCCTGGCGCGTATCACCGTACCATTCGAATTACGCACCCGCACCGTATCGCCACGGCCGCCCGCATCCAATGCATCGCCCGCCATGGTCACCTCGATCTGCTCATGGCGCGCGACGATGCGCACCGGCTCGCCGCGCTTGACCAGCGTCGGCGACATCAGCAAATTCTTGCGCAGTATCTCGCCGGCGCGCAATGTGCGCTTACCGCTCATGCCAACCGCGTCCTGCGGATCGGCAATACTGTCGCTGATCGACGAGATATCGTGGCGCTCCAGCAACAGATCTTCGTCTGCCAGAACTTTCCCTGCCGCCAAGTCACTTGCCATTACCGCAATCCGTGCCGATACTTGCGCGCGCACGATGAACTCATATCGCCAGCCATTGTTGCCGGCGCAAACGGCGACGAAACGCATGCGGCTCGGCAGCCGCGTATCCGCGCCCTGCGCCGTGACTGGCCCGCTGCAAGCCGTCAACGGCCGGGCTCCCGGCACCACGCTGATGGAAAATTGCGGCTCGCTGAGGCCGGCGCCAGCGACCCAGCGCTCGACGTGCTTGCGCGCCGCAGCCTCGACAATCGACGGCACCTGCTCGGCCGCGACTGGCGCACCAGCAGAAAATGCCGAAGAAAATGGAATGCAACATAGCAACATTCCGGCCGAAACAGTTACAATAGATTTGTTGAACATGAGCAATACCTCTACTATGATGCCGGAGATGGTCGCGCGGGAAGCGCTCGGCCGTCATTCTACATGGCAGGTAGCTGTTGTAGCTGATGAAAACGTGTTTTACTGCAACGTCCACACAGGGGAAGATTATGGGCATTAACTTCAAAGATGCGGCAGGGCTACACGGTGACGCGCTGGCGTTACGCGCTGAACGCACGCGCATCCTGGCGGCCAACATCGCCAACGAAAATACGCCCGGCTTCCAGGCGCAGGATATGGACTTCAGTGCCGCGATGGCAAACCAGCAGGCGCTGGACCAGGGCGACCTGGGCGATGGCGGCGACAGCGCGCGCATGTACCGCGTGCCCTTCCACCCTACCCGCGACGGTAACACCGTCGAGATCGGCGTCGAACAGGCAGCCTTCTCGCAAAACGCCACCGACTTCCAGACCAGCCTGACCTTCGCCAATATGAAGTTCAAAGGCCTGGCCAAAGCCATTGCCGGCCAATAAGCCGCCGACAGGAGCGTAGTTTATGTCCTTTAAGAATATTTCCGAGATCGCCGGTTCGGCCATGGCTGCCCAGACCGTGCGTCTCAACACCATCGCCAGTAACCTGGCCAATGCCGACTCGGTGGCCGCCACCGAGGGCGACACCTACCGCGCGCGCAAGCCGGTGTTCGCCACCGTGATGAGCGACAGCCCACAGGGCATGAACAGCGCCGGCGGCAAGGTGCAGGTGCTGGACGTGGTCGAGTCGGCCGAGCCGCTGCGCCAGGTCTACGAGCCAGGCAACCCGATGGCGAATGCCGAAGGCATGGTGTTCTACCCCAACGTCAACCAGGTGGCCGAGATGACCGACATGATGGCCGCTTCGCGCGCCTTCGAAACCAATGTCGAAGTCCTCGGCCGCATCCGCGGAATGCAACAATCCCTCCTCAAACTCGGCGAAGGCTAAGTCATGGCAGTCAGTCTCCTCAACAACGGCAACACCAATACGGCGGCCACCAGCGGCACCAGCATCACCGGCAATAGCGCCAGTGAAGCGTCGGATATGTTCACCAAACTGCTGGTGGCGCAGATCCGCAACCAGGACCCGCTGTCGCCAACCGATCCGGCACAATTCGTCCAGCAGCTGACCCAGCTGTCGCAAACGGAAACGCTGCAGAACCTGTCCAACCTGACCAGCGCCAATTCCAGCATCCTGCAAAGCATGCAGGTGCTGTCGCTGGGCCAGCAGGTCGGCTCGAACGTCATGGCGGAAACCGAGACCGTCAAGCTGGACGGCAAAACCGCCGTCGAGGGCCAGATCACGCTGGAAGCCTCCAGCAGCGCCACCAAGCTGGTGCTGACCGGCGCCGACGGCGTCGAGCACAGCATCAACCTGGGCGTGCAAGCACCGGGCACGGTGCCGTTCACCATCGACCCGGCCAAGCTGGGCCTGGAAGAAGGCAGCTATACGATGAAGGTGACCACCAGCAGCGGCACCACGCCGACCATCGATATCCAGGGCCGCCTGAACAGCGTGCGCCTGAGCGCCACCGGCAGCGTGGTGCTGAACGTTGCCAACGTCGGCGAGACCTCCACCGCCGCTATTACCGCATTCAACGGTCCTGCGACCGCCACGCAATCTACTCTTTAAGGAAGATCCATCATGAGTTTTGATATCGCATTGTCGGGCATCCAGGCCATCAACGAATCGCTGGACGTTACCAGCCACAACATCGCCAACGCCGGTACCTATGGCTACAAGGCCAACCGCGCCAACTTCGCCACGCTGGTGGCAGGCAACCAGATGAACGGCGTGCAAGTCGGTTCGGTCACCCAGAACATCGGCCTGTCGGGCGGCATCCTGAACACCGGCCGCTCGCTGGACGCGTCGATCAGCGGCCGCGGCTTCTTCGTCACCCGCGCCAGCGACAACTCGCTGCAATACACCCGCGTCGGCATCTTCGACACCTCGCTTGACGGCTACCTGGTGGACGCTTCCGGCCGCAAAGTGCAAGGCCGCGCGATGACGCCGCCAAGCACCGAACTGGGCGCCGAGGGCGACCTGAAAATCCCGAACGGCGCGATTCCTGCCCAGGTGACCACCGCCGCCAGCTACATCGGCAACCTGTCGTCCGACTGGAAGGTCGTCGCCGGTTTCCCTGGTGCCGCACCGATCACCCCGGACACCCCGCCAGATGCTGACACCTACAATATGTCCAAGGTCACCAATCTGTACGACACGCTGGGCAAGCAGCACTCGCTGACCCAGTACTTCAGCCTGACCGCACCAGGCGTGGTCACCGTCAACTACGCGCTGGACGGCAATGCGGTTGGCGATCCGAAGGTACTGAACTTCGACACCAGCACCGGCCAGCTGATCCCGGACGATCCTGCCGTTCCAAAGATCACCACCCTGATCGACCTGGCAGCTGTGGACACCACCGACCCTAATGCATGGCCGAACTTCGTCAGCGGCTCCAAAATGGCGGCCGTGACGCTGGACTACACCGGCACCACCTTCTTCTCGGGTGAGCCATCGACCGCCACCAACACCCCGACCGACGGCTATTCGGCTGGCACCTTCTCTGGCGTTTCGCTGGGCAATGACGGTTCGGTGATCGCCAAGTACAGCAACGGCCTGACCCAAACGGTCGGCAAAGTGGTGCTGGCGACCTTCGCCAACGAAGGCGGCCTGACCCAGGTCAGCGACACCAGCTGGATCGCCTCCAACGAATCGGGCGTGGCCAATACCGACGTGGCCGGCGTCGGCATCAACGGCAAGATCAATGTCAGCACGCTGGAACAGTCCAACGTCGACATCACCTCGGAACTGGTCGGCCTGATGACCTCGCAGCGCAACTACCAGGCCAACTCGAAGGTCATCCAGACCGAGAGCACCATGTTGCAATCGCTGATGCAGGCTATTTAATATCGAAGGCTGACACATGGATGCGCTGATTTTCACCGCTATGAGCGGGGCCGAACGGGCCCTGCGTGGCCAGCAGGTACACGCCAACAACCTGGCCAACGCCGACACCAATGGCTTCCGCGCCAATATGGAGCAGTCGTCGGCGCAGGCGGTCAACGGCTACGGCTACGACGACCGCCACCTGTCGCAAATGCAGGCCAACAGCGTCTCGACCAAGCCGGGCGTAATGAAAGGCACCGGCCGCGACCTGGACGTAGCGGTCGCCGGCAACGGCTTCCTGACGGTGCAGACCGCCGCCGGCGGCGAAGCCTACACCCGCGCCGGCGCCATGGTGCTGGATGAAAACGGCACGCTGCGCGTCAACGGCAATGTGGTGCTGGGCGAAGGCGGTCCGATCACGCTGCCCGAGTACACCCGCATCGAAATCGGCAACGACGGCACCATCTCGATCCAGGCGCCAGGCACCACCACCATGCAGACCATCGACAAGCTGCGCCTGGTGAAAGCCGAAGCCTCCGAGCTGACCAAGAACGAAGCCGGGCTGATCGTCGCCCGCGACGGCAATCCGCTGCCGACCGACCCGACCGTGGTGCTGCGCGCCGGCCATTTGGAAGGCAGCAATGTCTCGGCGGTCGAGGAAATGGTCGCGGTGATGAGTCTCAACCGTACTTTTGAAATCCAGATGAAGCTGTTCTCGTCGACTGACTCGATGGTTCAAGCCGGCAACCGCCTCGTCAGCGGTAACTAACCTAGCGTACCTCATTCCACCAGGGAGAAATCATGAATCCAGCAATGTGGATCAGCAAGACCGGCGTGCAGGCGCAGGACCAGAAACTGCAAACCATCGCCAACAACCTCGCCAATGCCAACACCGTCGGCTTCAAACGCGACCGCGTGGTGTTCGAAGACCTGTTCTACTCGGTGGAAGCGCAGCCGGGCGCGCAGCGCGCCGACAACAACACCCTGGCGCCGTCCGGCGTGCAGCTGGGTAACGGCGTGCACATGGTCGGCACCCAGAAGGTGTTCACCCAGGGCATCCTGCAAACCACCAGCCGCGAGCTGGACATCTCGGTGATGGGCAACGGCTTCCTGTCGGTGCGCCAGCCTGACGGCACCACCGCCTACACCCGCGCCGGCCAGTTGCAGGTCGACGCCAATGGCATCCTGGTCAACGCCGGCGGCCTGCCGCTGATCCCGCAGATCACCGTGCCGGCCAACGCCACCGCGCTGTCGATCGGCGAAGATGGCACCGTCTCCGCCAAGGTGGCCGACAACGTCGCGCCGCAGCAGCTGGGCCAGCTGACGCTGACCTCCTTCATCAATCCGACCGGCCTGCTGGCCCTGGGCGAAAACCTGTTTGCCGAAACCCCGTCGAGCGGCACCCCGACCGAAGGCCAGCCAGGCACCGCGCAATGGGGCAAGATCAAGCAAGGCACGCTGGAAGGCTCGAACGTGCAAGTGGTGGAAGAAATGGTCGACATGATCGCCGCCCAGCGCACCTACGAGATGAACACCAAGGTGCTGTCGGCAGCCGACAATATGCTGCAATACCTGTCGCAGGCAGCACGCTGATGAAAAAAGCCGTCACCGCCCTGCTCGCGACCGTGTCGCTGGCCGGCTGCTCCGTATTGCAGCCGCCGGCGGTGCGTCCCGGCCCGTCCGACGAACCGCCGGCCGTCAACCGCACTGCCCAGCCGCGCGGCGTCTCGGGCGGCGTGTTCAGCCCGGACCTGGGGCTGTCGCTGACCTCGGACAGCCGCGCCTTCCGCGTCGGCGACATCGTTACCATCATCCTGCAGGAAACCACGCAGGCCAGCAAGAAAGCCGGCACCAGCTTCTCGAAAGAATCGGCCGATAATATCAACGCGCCTAACCTGCTCGGCAAGACTTTCCCGAAAGCCAGCCTGGGCCTGGGCGCATCCAACACCTTCACCGGCGACTCCACCAGCACCCAGCAAAACGCACTGAGCGGCGCGATTACCGTGATCGTGCAGGAAGTGCTGCCGAACGGCCTGCTGCGCGTCTCCGGCGAGAAGACCCTGACACTGAACAACGGCGAAGAATTCGTGCGCCTGCGCGGCTACCTGCGCGCGGCCGATATCGACGCCGACAATCAGGTGTCATCGCAACGCATCGCCAATGCGCGCATCGCCTATTCGGCGCAAGGCACGCTGGCCGACGTACAACAGCCAGGCTGGCTGACGCGTTTCTTCGCCGGCCCGCTGATGCCGTTCTGAGTTTTACTTGAAAGACGGGTGACCCCATGAAATTCCGCAAGCTTATCGCCTTGTCGCTGACCCTGAGCCTCACCGTGGGCGCCACGCTGCCAGTGCAAGCCGCGCAGGCGCTGCGCAACCTGGTTGCCATCGAAGGCGTGCGCGACAATCCGCTGGTCGGCTACGGCCTGGTGGTCGGCCTGAACGGCAGCGGCGACTCGACCCAGGTCAAGTTCTCCAGCCAGTCGGTAATTAATATGCTGAAGCAGTTTGGCGTCAAGGTGCCGGACGGCACGGACGCCAAATCCAAGAACGTCGCCACCGTGATGGTGTCGGCGGTGTTCCCGCCCGGCTACCGCAAAGGCCAGTCGATCGACGTGGTGGTTTCGTCCATGGGCGACGCCAAGAGCTTGCGCGGCGGCGCCCTGCTGCTGACTCCGCTGCGCGCGGCCGACGGCGAAACCTACGCACTGGCGCAAGGCAATGTGGTGGTGGGCGGTTACAGCGCCCAAGGCAAGTCCGGCTCGTCGATTACCGTCAACACGCCTACCTCCGGCCGTATTCCAAGCGGCGCGAATATCGAACGCGAAATCCCGACCGACTTCAACAGCAAGCCGACGGTGCGTCTGTCGCTGCGCCATCCGCACTTCCAGACCGCGATCAATATCGTCGACTCGATCAACAAGCGCTTTGGCGACATCGCCACCGCCAGCGACGCTACCAGCGTCGATGTGGTCGCGCCGAACAATCCGACCCAGCGCGTGGCCTTCATGGCCAAGCTGGAATCGATGAGCGTGGATGTCGGCGAAGACGCGCCGAAAGTGGTGTTCAACTCGCGCACCGGCACCGTGGTGATTGCTGAAGGCCTGCGCGTGCGCGCCGCCGCCGTCACCCACGGCTCGCTGAAGGTGGTGATTTCCGAATCGACCAAGGTCAGCCAGCCAAACGCGCTGGCCGGCGGCTCGACGGTCGCCTCGCCGCAATCCCAGGTCAGTGCCGACCAGGGGCCGGCGCAGATGTTCAACTGGCCGGCCGGCGCCAAGCTGCAAACCATCATTGACGTGGTCAACAGCCTGGGCGCGACGCCCGACGACATCATGGCCATCCTGCAAGCCCTCGACCAGGCCGGCGCCATCGAAGGCGAACTGGTCGTTATTTGAGGAATCCCATGAGCTACGACAACGCCCAGTTTTCCACCGCCCGCCTGCTTGCCAACGGCACCGCCGGCCAACTGAGTCCGAACGCAGTGGCGCCACTGCCGGCACAGGCCGGCGACACGGTTGATCCAGCCTACCGCGCCAAAGCCACCGAGGCGGCAGTCAAGTTTGAAAGTTTCTTCATCGGCAAGATGCTCCACCAGATGCGCGACGGCACCCGCGCCTTCGCCGCCGACGACAGCCCGAACAAGAGCCGCATCAACGACGATATGCTGGACATGGCCGACAACCTGGTGGCCGACCAGCTGGCCAATCGCCGCGCGTTTGGCGTGGCCGATGCGATCCTGCGCCAGTTGCTACCACAGCCGTCGCAGCAAGCATTGCCGCAAGCACAAGCTGCGCCGACAGGCAATGTTGCCGACTCGCAAAATTTAAACAGCAAAACGCTTAATCAGCAGCAATAAATGGTCGCCCATTACTGATATCGGACCGGTGGGCGCCAGCCCTGTCGCAGCGCACCACGGGCCCTTCGGACTTCACCAGGAAAGACCCGCACCATGACCATTTCGTACAACGCACTGTCTGGCGCCCTGGCCGCCCAGGCTGCCCTGAACACCGTCAGTCAAAATATTGCCAACGTGCAGACCAAGGGCTACACCCGCCAGGGTGCACTGCTGCAGGCCGTGGCCACTGACGCCGGCAATCTGTCGCCGGGCAATGGCGTGCAAGTGGGCTCCCTGCTGCGTTTCAGCGATTCCTACAAGCTGCAACAGATGTGGCGCTCGAATTCGGAAATGGGCTACCGCGAGCAGGTGCAGCCTTATCTGACGCAAATGGAAACCGTGATGAGCGGCAGCAAGTCCAGCATCAGTTATGGCATCGACAACTTCTTCAAGGCGCTCAACGCGGCCGGCGTCGACCCGACCTCCAGCCCGTTGCGCCAACAGGTGATCACCGCCGCCGACTCGATGGCGCAGCAGTTCAACTCGATTTATAGCGTCACCGCCAATCAGGTGATCTCGGTACAGCAACAGCAGACCGCGATCCTGCCGTCGCTGAATGAATCGCTGGCCAGCATTGCCTCGCTGAACAAGCAAATCGTCTCGGTCGGTTCCAGCGGCACCAACACCTCGGCGCTGATGGACCAGCGCGAGCAGCTGATCGACACCGTCTCGCGCCAGGTCGGCGTGGAAGTGGTCAGCAATCCCGACGGCAGCGTCAATGTCTCCTTGAAGAGCGGCCAGCCGCTGGTGGTCGGCTTTGGCTCATCGACGCTGAACTTCGCCAACAAGAGCGTGCCGAATCCGGATGATCCAGCCGGCGACCCGATCACCGTGCCGGTGCTGATGCTGAACTATCAGAACACCAAGTTCCCGCTGGACGAGACCGCCGTCGGCGGCCAGCTGGGCGGCCTGGGCAACTACAAGACCAACACCCTGCTGCCGCTGCAGACCTCGATCCGCGAGATCGCCCAGCAGATGACCGAAAAGATCAATACCGTGCTGGGCAACGGGAGCAAGAGCGATGGCTCGCCGGGCGAGGACCTGCTGGTGTTCACCCCGACCAGCGCCACCGGCCTGCTGGGTATCAAGGAAGGCTTCAAGACCACCGACCTGGCCTTCTCCAGCGATGGCACGCCGGGCGACAGTGGCAATCTGCAAGACCTGGTGGCGATCAAGGGCCAGAAAATCACCCTGACTTCGCTGGGCGAGGTGCTGCTGGGCGATGCCGACACCCAGCTGGTCGGCAAGCTGGGCATCGACAGCCAGCAAAACAAGGCACAGCTGGCGACCGCTACCACCATCCGCTCGCAAGCCGAGGATGACTGGAAGTCGACCAGCGCCGTCAACGGGGACGAAGAAGCCATCAATCTGATGGAGTTCCAGAATATGTACCAAGCGAACATGAAGGTCATCGCCGTGGCCAACACGCTGTTCGACGCCACGCTGTCCATGTTCGGTTAAGGAGTAGAAAAGATGCGTATCGCCACCAGCCAATTCCAGGCCACCATGACCCGCAGCCTGTCGCTCAATCAGGACGCGCTGGCGTCGCTGACCGCGCGCATGGCCAGCGGCAACAAAATTCAGGTGCCTTCGGACGATCCGGTCACTTCTGTGCGCCTGTCGCGCCTGGACCGCGAGGAAGCGATTGTCGGCCAGTACCGCGACAATATCGCCGCCATCAAGATCCGCCTGGCCAGCAACGAGACCTATATGCAAAGTATGGTCAACGACATCACCCAGAGCCACGACCTGCTGGTCTGGGCCTCCGACGCCAGCAATACGCCGGACGACTTGAAGTCGATGGTGACCAGCATGACTTCGCTGCGCGACAGCCTGTTCTACTCGGCCAACCAGAAGGACCAGGAAGGCCGCTACATCTTTTCCGGCACGCTGACCGACACCCCTGCCATTAAATTCGATGAGAACGGCGATCCGCGCTACACTTTCGAGGGCAACACCAATGAGCAGAAATCGGTGGTCGGCAACGGCATCACGCAAACCGTCAACGTTGACGTGAAAGGCCTGGAAGACCTGCTGAACATGATGGACCGCACCATTAACGCGCTGTCCAACCAGGGGGCGCCGGGCATCGATTTGCAAGCCACGCTGAAAGAAAACATGGAAGGCGCCATGGCCACGCTGGACCTGATGGCCGGCAAGATCGCCAGCTTCGGCGGCGCACAAAATGTCATGGCCACGCTGGACGGCAATCACGCCAGCGTCAGCCTGTCGAACAAGACCGCGATCATCGATCTGGGCTCGCTGGACATGGCCGAGGCCGCGACCGAACTGAGCGGCTACAATAACGCACTGCAGGCTTCGTACAAGGCTTACGCGAAGATCAGCAATCTGTCCCTGTTCAACGTCCTGTAATTATTTAGTCCGGTCAGCGTATGCAAATCACGTCCACCTCCACGCCGCAAGTCATTGTTCCTGGCTCACAGGCCGGCAATGCGGGCAATGCCGCTGCCGTGGACGGCACCTCGCTGGGCCTGAACGGCGAAAACGCCGCCACCGCCACGCCGGTCACGCCGACGCACAATGCAGCCGCCCCGCTGCGCCGTGGACTGAGCAACTGGGACCAGCCGCTGCAGGGCGATATTTCCGGTGCCCAGCAAGCGCTCGACTTCCTCGAACAAAGCGCGGCCCAGCTACGCAATCTGAAGGCTGACCTGAGCAGCCGCCTGGCCAACCGCCAGCGCGCCGACGGCGCGCTGGAAGCGCGCGTGCGCCAGTTCAGCAACAGCTGGCGCAACCGCAGCGGCGCCTCCGGCGGCACGCTGGACGCGCAGCTGCAATACAACGCCAAGGGCAGCAACACCACCTTCACCGTGCGCGGCATGAACCTGGCCAATCTGCGCAGCGGCGCGCGCGAAGTGGTGGCGGTGTCGGTCGGCGGCGGACAGAATGTGCGCTCGGTGGTGCTGGAACCCGGCCTGAGCGACGCCCAGATCGCACAACGCTTCGACGAGGCGCTGTCGCCGGCTGGCGTGCGCACCCGCATCAATGACGATGGCCAGCTGGAGTTTTCCACGCCGGAGTCGCAATGGACCAATGTACGCGACACCATCGCCGTGCAAGGCGGCGGCATCCGCTTCCCTACCGGCCAGCTGAACCGCGTCAAGGCTGAGGCAGCAAGCGCACAAGTGGAACCAGACACCTGGCAAGTCACTGACGCGGAATCGATCCGTTCCACGCTGGCCCAGGTGGTTGGTGCGCTGGCCAAGGTGGAACAGTCGATTGCTTCGGTGCGCCAGGCGCTGGCGCAGGTGGCGGCGCGCGTGCAAAACGCGGCGCCGGCCGAAAGCGGTGGTGGCATGGCGCAAGTGGCGCAGAATTTTGTCAGCACCACCAAGCAGCCCGGCTACCAGTCGCTGCTGTCGATCACGTCGGCGCTGGCCGGCATCAGCCGCGACCGCGTGCTGTCGCTGCTCAGCCTGCGTTAACTCCCTTCAATGCAGCAGTTGCAGGCCGCGCCGCGCCAGCGCGCCGAACTCGTCTGCCGGTAGCGCACCGGCAAACACATAGCCCTGGGCGTAGTCGCAGTCCATCATCACCAGCAAGCCGCTTTGGGTGGCTGTTTCCACGCCCTCGGCCACCACCCGCAACCCCAGCTTGTGCGCCATCACGATCAGCGCCTCGCAGATCGCCAGGTCGCCGCTGTCCGACGCCAGATGCTGAATCAGGCTATGATCCAGCTTGAGCTGGTCAATGCCGCAATGCTTGAGGTGCGACAGCGAGGCATAGCCAGCGCCGAAATTGTCCAACGCCACCTGCAACCCCATCTCGCGCAGCTCCCGCAAGCGCTCGGTGGTGCGGGCGGCGCCGTCCAGCAAGGCGCTTTCGCTAATTTCCAGCATGATGCTACGTGGTGGCAGCCCCAGGCTGGCTGCATGCCGCAGCCACTCGACATACATCGCGGTATCGCCGCGCAGTTGCGCCAGCGACTGGTTGACGCTGACCTGAAAACCGGCGCCCAATTCGTCTTGCCAGTGCCTGGCCTGGGCCGAAGCCTGGCGGAACACCCAGTCGCCGATCTCCAGCATCAGGCCGCCGGATTCCGCATAGGGCAGGAACGCGGCCGGCGCCAGCAAGCCGCGCTGTGGATGGCGCCAGCGCAACAGCGCCTCGGCCCGCTCGATCTTGCCGCTGCGCAGGTTGACGATGGGCTGATAGTGCAGCTCGAACTGGCGCTGCTGCAGCGCGCAACGCAAGTCCAGCGTCATCTGCTGGCGCAGCTGTGCCGCCAGTTGCAGGTCGTCGGTGAAATAGCTGTAGCGGTTGCCACCGCCCTGCCTGGCGGCGTGCATCGCCTGGCCAGCATTGCCCAGCAAGGCGTCCGCGTCTGCTGCGTCGTCCGGATACAACGCGATACCGATGCTGGCCGACATTGCCGCCTGTGCCGTCCCCAGCGTAAATGGACGGTTCAGCATCGCCAGCAAATTCTGCACGATGCGGTCGATGCTGCTCACCTGCTCCAGCCCGCACAGAATCACGCAGAACGCATCCCCGTCCAGCCGCGCCACGGCGTCCGAAGTACGCACGCACAAGCCAATCCGGCGCGCCGCCTCCACCAATAGCGCGTCGCCCTGCTGGCGCCCGAGCGTGTCGCTGACTTCCCTGACCCCATCCAGGCCGATGCACAGCAGCGCCAGCGGCGCCTCCTCGCGGCGACTCCTCTTCATTTCCTGGGCCACCCGCTCCAGCAGCATGTGGCGGTTGGGCAGCGTGGTCAGCGCATCGAAATTGGCCTGCTGCCAGATCAGCTTCTCGGTGGCGCGGCTGGTAGTGATGTCGCTGACCAGCGCCAGCGCACCGCGATAGGCGCCGCTGGCGTCGAAGAGCGGATTGATGGCCAGTGTCGCCCACAGTCCGCTGCCGTCCTTGCGCAAAAACTTGAATTCGTGGCGCTCAGCCTGGCCCTGCTGATGGCGTGCGATATTGCGTTCGAGGATGGCGCGGCCCTCCTCGTCCATGAAGGCCACCAGCGGCTGCCCCAGCATTTCCTCGATGGCGTAGCCGAGCATCTGCGCCATCCGCGGATTGACAAAGCTGGTGCGGGCAGTGGCGTCAATTTCCCAAACGCCCTCGGCGGCGTTATGGACGATGTGGCGAAAGCGCTCCTCACTGCGTTCCAGCGCGGCCAGCTTGCCCTCAGCCGGCTCCAGCAGCACACGCACGGCCTGCCCACTGCTATCGAGGCTGGCACACAGCGACACCGGCACGCCTTGCGGGCCAAGACCGCGCGGCGCCAGCAGTTGCAGATTGCAATGCTCGGGCTGGCCGCTGCTGATGGCACGGCGCAGGAAGCGGTCGAAATCCCCGTGGAAGCGCGGCGCGATAAACTCGCGCAAGGCAGCGCGTTCGGGATTGGCGCGCGGCAGGGCCAGCAGGTCGGCACCCACCACATTCATCTGCAAGATGGTGGCATCGAAGGACAGGACGAAATAGCCAACCGGCGCCAACAGGTAGAGCGCGTTGAAATACGCTGGCGCAGGCTCGCCATCCAGGGTGGCATATGGCGCCGCGTGCCCGGCAAAGGCTGGCAAACCTGGCAATTCGGGAACTATCGTATCCATACTCCCCTCTTTTGATGTTTTTATAATAACACCTGAAAAAGGGGATGTCGAGTACGGCAGCTAGCGTGGATGGTGGGCGCGATTCAACCGTTGTTCCGCGCGCCGTTGCAAGGCTTCAAACAGCAGACTGAGCAGCCAGTAGATGGCGGCGGCCGCCAGGTACAGCGGCAAAGGCTGGAAGGTGGTGGCGATGACTTCCTTGGTCGACAGCATCAACTCGGTCAAGGTAATAACCGACACCAGCGAGGTATCTTTGATCAGGCTGATCAGCGTATTGCTCATCGCTGGCACCGCTACCCGCAGCGCCTGTGGCAGCACCACGTAGTACAGCGTGTTCCAATAGCCCAGGCCCAGGCTATAGCTGGCAGCCCACTGTCCCTTGCTGACCGCGCCGATCGCACCGCGCAGGCTTTCCGACAAAAAAGCGCCGGAGTTCAGGCTCAGCGCCAGGATGCCGGCCGTCACCGGCGAGAATTCAATGCCTACGCTGGGCAGGCCATAATAAATGACGAACATCTGCACCAGCAGCGGCGTGCCGCGCATCAGGCTGACATACACATGGGCCGGCCACGCCAGCAGCCGGTACGGCAGCATGCGCAGCACCGCCACCGGGAAGCCGATCAGCAAGCCGCCCAGCATGGCCGCCAGCGCAAACAGCACCGTATAGCCGGCGCCGCGCAGCATCACCGGCGCGGCCTCGTGCAACAGCTGCAGCCATTCCATCGCTTACGGCGCCTTGCTGACGTCGACGCCAAACCACTTCAGCGAAATCGCCTTCAGGCTGCCGTCGGCGGCAGCCTCGGCCAGCGCCTGGTTGAGCGCCTGCTTGAAGGCCGGATTGCCCTTCTTGAACGGAATCCCCATGCGCTCGACCGCGCCAACGCGGGCGCCGGCCTTGATCGGCAGTTTGGAAATCTTCAGCAGATAGGCCGACATCAGGCTATCGTTGAGCGCCGCGTCGATACGGCCGGCTGCCAGGTCAGCCATGGTTTCCGGCGCCGCCGCATAGCTGCGTATCCCGACGCCCGGCACGGCTTTGGCCTGCTGCTCATACACGCTGCCCTGCCCCACGCCCAGCCTCTTGCCTTTCAGGTCGGCCAGCGTTGTGTAGACGGCGCTGTCGTTGTTGCGCACAATCAGCTGCGGCATCGAATAGATATACGGCTGGGAAAAGTCGAACGCCTGCTCACGCTTGGGATTGATGCCCACCTGCGAAATGATCACATCGTATTTGTTGGCGGCCAGCCCGGCCAGGATGCTGGCCCACTCGCTGCTGACGAACTCCACTTTGACGCCCAGCCGGGTAGCCAGCAGTTTGGCGACATCGACATCGTAGCCGGCCAACTCGCCATTCTTTTCCTTGTAATTGAAGGGCGGATAAGTGCCTTCCAGCGCCACCTTCAGCGTACCGCGCGCCTTGACCGTGGTAAGCAGATCGGCGGCGGCCGCCGGCGCGGCAGCAGTGACCAGGCAGCATGCGGCCAGCGCCAGCATAAATTCACGTTTGAACATGGAATTCCTTTAATGGCGGGCGCTTACCAGGCGCCCATGCGACGACGCAAGCCAAAGTGATGGCCCACGACCAGGATGGAACTGGCGATCAGGCCGCTCAGTCCTATCATCAACTGTACCAGCTTATCATCCGGCAGCACCCACATGCGCCCCGGC
Source organism: Duganella sp. sic0402 (assembly GCF_019219065.1). Taxonomy (GTDB): domain Bacteria; phylum Pseudomonadota; class Gammaproteobacteria; order Burkholderiales; family Burkholderiaceae_D; genus Rugamonas. Next base: position 1,182,423 of record NZ_JAHUWK010000001.1, read on the forward strand.
GGCGCTTCGTTCACGCGCGCGGCCGCCATGATCAGCGGCGCCACCCATTCCGCCTCTTCGGTCACATCGAGCACCAGATGGCCGTCCTGCGTGGTCTGCAGATAAATCTCGCCGCCCTCGGCCAGCGTGAAGCAGACGCCGTAGCCGGTTTCGTGCTTACCGATATGCTGTTGCAGCGCCTGGTTATATTCCTCGATCCACAGCTCGACATCGGCCGGCGTTTCCAAATGGCTCCAAGGCACCGGCCGAAAGCGTGGCGGCTCGTTATTGTCTTGCATATTATTCCTGAAGCGTTAGCAAGCCGCCAGTGTAGCCGATCCGGGGTCAACCCTTCCAGGTGCGCTGCAAGCCGGTGTCGGCGTGTATCCAGCCGCCCTTCGGTCCGGAGCGGTAATAGAAACCGACACCGCCCTGGCGGAAGCTCTTGACCAGTCCGCCCAGAACTTCGGCATTCAGGTTGGCGAGGCGGATATCCGCCGCCCGCCCCACCATGTGCAGCGACTGCCGCGCCGCCGGCACGCCCGCCTCGCGCAACTTGGCGTTGGACGCCGGAGTGCGGTAACCGGACAGGATTTCCACCGGCGAGTCGATGCCGTAACGCTGTACAAACGCCTGCGTGCCCCACAGCGTTTCAAATAGCTTGGGGTCGATATTGCGGGTTTCGTTGCCGCCGTTGACGTCGCGCATCAGATGACACAAGTCCTGGTAGGCCGAATCGATGATCTCGCCATCACGCCAGTACAGCAGCTTGGCGCGTTCCTTGCTGGCCGGGCGTATCACTTCGATGGTACGCGGGCGCAGCCAGAACTCCAGGTCCAGCGCCTGGGCGTCGAAAATATCGGGCGGCGGTTCCATCATGCTACTGCCGGATGGCGCCGACTGCTCCGACGCACGCGCCATCTGCTTGACGGGCTTGGGCGTGGACGTGGTGATATTGCTATGCCGCACCGGCGCACTGGAAGCGCAGCCGATCAGTGGCACAGACAAGAAACTGGCGGCGGTCAGTCCGACGCCCCGCTGAATGAAATCTCTGCGCGATGCCATAGGCTATCCATGAAAAGCAATGTTGACACTATAGCCCATGCAGAGGGAAGTACAAACAGGCTTAACTTACGCTTAAGAAATGATACAGCTGCGTGAGTGACTCAAATATTGCGTATCAGAAACTAAAGATGCCACATAGTTATACGAATTATTGATGGCTGGCATTCGAACAATAAAGTAGGCATATATGGTGCGTCGCAGTATAGTTCAGCTGTACCCAATAAGTTGTCCCGTCGAACTAATTAACTGGAGCCTACCATGATCACCATTATCCGTTCTGTTATCGCCCTCGGCCTGATCGCCCTGTCGACCATCAACCCAGCCAGCGCAGCTGCCGCTGACACCCGTCTGGCTAGCGGCGAGTGCGATGCCCCATCGTACCGCAACACCTGGCAAGACGACGAACTGCAAGGCAATGTCAAACTGGCCGTGCTGGTTGACGCCAAAGGCAATGTGCAAGAAACCAAAGTCATCTCGTCGAGCGGCCACATCGCCCTGGACAAAGCATCGCTGCGCGCCAGCACCGCTTGCAAATTCCAGCCAGCCGCCAATGGCGCAGAGCCAGTCTGGGCCCAAGTGCAATACAAATGGGTTCTGAACTAAGTGCGTGTCATGCTGCCCACCGCGCCGGCGCCTGTAGCAAAGCCGAGCGCGGTTCGTCCAGCAGATAACCTTGCACCAGCAACGATACACCTGCGGCCGCGCCCAGTTCGCGCAGAGCCGCTAGGTGTTGCTCTGTCTCTACCCGCTTGAATACCAACGCCACCTTGGCGGCAGCGCAACGCTGCAGCAACTGATCCAGCCCTTCCCTGTCCTGCAATTCGCGCGCGTCCAGCTTGAACACATCCGGCCGCAGACGATCCAGCACGCCCAGCGCATCGCGCGGACTATGCACATTCACCGCAAACCGGAAACCGTTGCGGCGATAGTTATCCGATACATAATTCAACAGCCAGCCCTGCTGCGGCGTCGCCGTCGGCAATTGCAGCACCACCCTGCTCAGCGGCAGCTCCAGCGCATCCAGTATCCGCCGGAACGCGTGGCCGTGATTGCTGCTGACCGCGCTGAGCAGCCGGTCATGCACATTCAGATACAAATCAGCCTGTGAGTCCGCCGCCTGGCGGAAGAAATTAATGGAGTGCAGCATGCGGCACAGACGGTCCAGCTCGATCGATTCATCGTCGCTGGCCGCATGGTCGAGCAGCTTCCACAGCGACAGGCCCTGGTCCTGCGCCGACACGCTGCGCGCCAGGCCTTCGTAGGCCAGCACCTCACCGCTGTCCAGTTGGCGGATAGGCTGGAACGCGCTGCTCATGGTGCAATTGAAAAACCGCCCTTGCGCCTTGCCCTCGTGATCGAGCCAGATGCTGGAAGCGGCGCCGGTGGCGTCGGATAGACGCGCCAGGTACTTCTGCAGGATGGGGAATGACATGGAACTCCTCTACGGGCACTAAGAATGTCGACAGCGTATGCCCGTGCGCGGCAAAGCAGAACGAATGCTTTCGCCTATGGATATGCCAAAACATTCCTTCCTACACTGGGGTGCGCGCTTTATCGTGAGGTCATCGTTTAACTGTCGCCGTCCACCATGTGCCAACTTCTCGCGATGAGCAGCCATAAACCCGCTGCGGTAGATTTTTCCTTTGCCGGCTTTGCCGAACGCGGCGGCCGCACCAGCGACCACAAGGACGGCTGGGGCATCGCCCTGCACACGCCGACCGGCTGCCGCCTGTACACCGATTACCTGCCGTCGATCCACTCGCCGCTGGCCGCGCAGTTCAAGCAAAGCCCGATCAAGGCGCGCAGCGTGATCGCGCATATCCGCAAGGCGACGCAAGGCCGCGTCTCGCTGGAAAACAGCCATCCGTTCACGCGCGAACTGTGGGGCCAGACCTGGTCCTTCGCCCACAACGGCGATCTGAAATTATTCGATCCGAATCCCAGCCTGTACGCGCCGTGGGGCGACACGGACAGCGAGCGCGCCTTCTGCCACCTGCTGTCCGGCCTGGCGCTGCGTTTTTCCAGCCAGCCGGAACGCCACCACCTGTACGCAGCACTGGAAACGCTGGCCGGCGAGATTGCCGGCCACGGCAGCTTCAATTTCATCCTGTCCAACGGCGACCTGCTGTTCGCCCATTGCAGCACCGACCTGCATGTGGTGGTGCGCGAATATCCGTTCTCGGTGGCGCACCTGATCGACTGCGACCTCAGCATCGATTTCAGCCGCCACAACCACCTGGACGACCGCATCGCCGTGATCGCCACCCAGCCGCTGACCTCCAACGAACAATGGACGCAGTTCAAGGCTGGCGAACTGAAGCTGTTCGCCGGTGGCGTGGAAGTGGGAGCGGCGCCGGAGCAGCGCCAGGAGAATTTGCGGGTGGCTTACTAGGCAGTATTACAGTTGCAGAATTTCTTGCGCTTGGGCGCATTGGGGCAGGTGGCGTCATCATCCAGCTGCTTCCAGAAGAATACCGTCTCCACGCCATACGGCGAGCGCACCAGGCCGGCGTCGATATAGCCGCGCTGGGCGAAAAATTCCTTGCCGGTCGCCGTACTATGCAGTTGCAGGGCTTTCACGCCCCAGCTACAGGCCTGCTCCTCCACCCGCTTCAGCAAGGCCTTGCCAACACCGTGACCACGCGCTTCCGGCAGCAGATAACACAGGGCCAGCTTGCCGGCGCCAGTCAGCAAGGCGACGCCGACGACGGCGCCTTCACTGATCGCAACCAGCGAAAAATTGGTTGGCGAACTGAACCAGTTAGCCACCATCTGCGGAGTTTTATTGCCTAGCCAGGCATCAAGGATGGCGGGATCGTTCTGATGATCCAGTTCGCAGCATTCCTTGATCGAACGGCGCAATACCGTGCACGCTGCCTCCGCATCTGTTGAAGCAGCAATACGAATTTCAAGACTCATGTAGGCTCACAAACATTACTTTTAGTGCTGGTAACGACTATACACCAAGCTGAGTTAGGCCGTCGGATGCTGCCAGACTAGAGGGTGGCCCCGCATTTGCCCACGAATGTTTTCGCAAAACCATATACGTTTTATACGTCTACATCTAAGCATATAACGAAAAATTCGTATCTTTTCCGGGCGAAATTTTACACCATGGATGTCTCGTTATTACGAAAGCTCATGATGACCACCAAAAATACGACGCGCCGCCTGGTACTCTCCTCCTTCCTGGCCGCTTCGGCCACCCTGTTCGGCCTGCCACAGGCGCATGCTGCCGACACCGTGCTGCTGAACGCCGCCTACGATGTCACACGCGAACTGTTCAAGGAAATCAACCCGGCCTTCAGCGCCCAGTGGAAGAAAACCACCGGCGAAACGGTCAACGTCAACCAGTCGCACGGCGGCTCGTCCAAGCAGGCGCGTTCGGTCGCCGACGGCCTGGAAGCCTCGGTGGTCACCATGAATCAGGCCAACGACATCGACATCCTGGTCGAGCGCGGCGCCGTTACGGCCGACTGGGCCAAGAAATTCCCGAACAACGCATCGCCGTTCTACTCGACCATGGTTTACCTGGTGCGCAAAGGCAATCCGAAACAGATCAAGGACTGGAGCGATCTGGCCAAGCCCGACGTCAAGGTCATCATCCCGCATCCGAAAACCTCAGGCAACGGCCGCTACACCTATCTGGCCGCCTGGGGCGCCGTGATCAAGAAAGGCGGCAACGAAGCCCAGGCGCGCGAGCTGGTCGGCAAGATCTTCAAGAACGTGCCCGTGCTGGACGCGGGTGGCCGTGGCGCCACCACCACCTTTACCCAGCGTGAAATCGGCGACGTGCTGGTCACCTTCGAAAACGAAGTGAACCTGGTGCGCGAAGAGTTCGGCGACAAGTTCGACGTGGTCTACCCTTCGATCTCTATCCTGGCCGAATCGCCAGTGGCGGTGGTTGACCGGGTGGTCGACAAGCGCAACCTGCGCAAGCAGGCCACCGGCTACATCAACTTCCTGTACAGCGAAGAAGGCCAGGAAATCATCGCCAAGCATTCGCTGCGCCCACGCTCGGAGAAGGCCTTCAAGAAGTACAACGCCAACTTCAAGCAGGTCAGCCTGTTCACCATCGATGACGTGTTCGGTGGCTGGAAAGCAGCCCAGGCCAAGCACTTTGCCGATGGCGGCGAGTTCGACAAGATTTATAACAAATAACAATATACGCAGAGATTCGTTCTCAAATGGCCAGCGCGCCCGTAATCTGGAGGCGTAGTAATTAACCAGATAAAGGAAGCGCGATGGCCATCTCTGAAATTAATGTACGTAATCAATTCCGTGGCAAGATCAAAGAAATCATCTTTGGCCCGGTGGTCTCGGAAGTCGATGTGGAAACCCAGCATGGCATCGTCACTTCGGTGATCACCTCGCGCTCGATTCAGGACCTGGACCTGAAGGTCGGCAGCGAAGTCATCGCGCTGGTGAAATCCACCGAAGTTTCCATCGCCAAAATCGGCAACTAGTAAAGAACCCGTCCCGGCTGCCGCCGCGGCCGGTCTACGGAAAAAAGCCCTGAGGACTCCCGTCTCAGGGCTTTTTTGCTTAAGCTGGGCTTAGGCTGAGTTAACTGCCAAAAAAAATATAAGAATCCGGGACTTACACACAATAGACGAGAAGCCACTTTAATGTTATTGTCTATCCCCTAGAGAATATTGCCGTATAGCCAGATTTTTTACGCGCGCCGCGTCGCCCAGACGTGTCCGATAGACTCCTTATTCCCTCATCACATACCATGCTCAAGAAAATAGTTGCTGTATTACTGAGTTCGTTTACTGCGGTGAGCTTCGCCGCCGTACCACTCGGTTCGCAGTCGGTGCTGGTGGTCGAAGACGCCACCGGCAAAGTGCTGCTCGAAAAGAATGCCAATGACCAGGTGCCTATCGCCTCGCTGACCAAGCTGATGACCGCGATGGTGGTGCTGGACGCCAAACTGGACATGAACGAAAAGATCGAAATCGACCGCACCGACGTCGATACGCTGAAGCACAGCGCGTCGCGCGTGCCGGTCGGCGCCAAGCTGTCGCGCGGCGACGTGCTGCAACTGGCGCTGATGTCCTCGGATAACCGCGCGGCCGCATCGCTGGCGCGCACCTATCCGGGCGGCGCACCGGCATTCCGCATGGCGGTGCGCAACAAGATCCGCACGCTGGGACTGACCCAGACCGTGATCGAGGAGCCAACCGGCCTGTCGCCGCACAATATGTCCACCGCGACCGACCTGGTCAAGATGGCATCGGCTGCGTCGGCCTACCCGGAAATCCGCCGCATCACCACCGACAAGAAAGACATCATCAACATCAAGGGCCGCAAGGTTGAGTATCACAACACCAACCGCCTGGTCGGCGCCAAGGGCTGGGACGTAGGCCTTTCCAAGACCGGTTATACCGAAGAAGCTGGCCGCTGCCTGATCATGCGCTTCAAGTCCGGCGGCAAGAACAACACCCTGGTACTGCTGAACGCCGGCGCCAACTCGGTGCGCCAGATGGACGCAGTCAAGATCCGCCGCCTGATCGCGGGTCCGGATGAAAAGGCTGAAAAACCGAAGGTCATGAAAGCTTCGGCCAAGACCAAGAAGAAAGCGGTCAAACAGACCAAGCGTGTACGCCGCGCAATGTAAGCAAAAGCCGGACTTGATGTCCGGCTTTTTTAATGGCTGAGCAGATTGCGTAGGCCGCTGGCACGCTGGGTGCGCTGGCCAATAGCATCCAGCAGCACCTGGCCATTCGGCGTGAGCAGCGTGAAGTAATCGCGGGCGCGGGTAATCCCGGTATACACCAGCTCCCTGGCCAGCATGCCGCCGCCATCCTTCTGCAGCACCATCGCCGTATGCGCAAACTCGGAGCCCTGCGATTTGTGCACCGTCATCGCAAACGCCGTTTCCACATTCCGCAAACGCGTGGCCAGCACGCTGCGCACCGTCTCGCCTTCCGAGAAGTAGACCCGCAACGCGCCCGGACGTGCCGGATCGGCCAGGGTCAGGCCGATATCGCCGTTGAAGACGCCGGTGGCGTAATCGTTGCGCGTGACCATGACCGGCCGGCCCACATACCATTCACCGCTGCGCTTCAGCAGACCGGCCGCCTGCAAGCGCTGCTCGATGGCGTCGTTGAGGCCAGATACGCCCCACTCGCCCTCGCGCACCGCGCACAGAATCCGGAAGCTTTCAAACGCCTTCAGCACCGACTTTACCCAGGCCAGTTGCGTCAGCTCATCCGCCTCGGACGGTGCGGCTTTTACCAGCGCCAGATAGCGCCGATAGCCACCCTCCGCACCCGGACGGCCACTCAGCGCCAGTTGCAGCAGGTCGGCGGATTGCGCCAGATCAGTCCAGGCCACCTTGCCTTCCTGCGCCTCGCGCAAGACCTTGACCGCCGCCGCCGCATCGCCGGCATTGACCGCCAGCGCCAGCGCGCCTATCGGTCCGCCGAAACGCCGGCTCTCGCGCAGCATCACGGTCTGCTGGGCGATGGGACCACCCTGCCCGGCAAAGTGTTCCGGTATCTGCTGGCCGGTGCTGGCATGCACATACGACAGCGTCTCGGGCAGATAGGCGCCTGCCTCGGCGTTGTGGCACAAATCGCCCAGCACCGCGCCAGCCTCCACCGACGCCAGTTGGTCCTTGTCGCCCAGCAGGATCAGCGTGGCGGTATCCGGTAAGGCGGCCAGCAGCGCCGACATCATCTCCAGGTGGATCATCGACGCTTCGTCGACAATCAACACATCCACGTCCAGCTGCTTGCCGGCGTTGTACTGGAAAGCGCGGGTGTCGGGCCGCGCGCCGAGCAGGCTATGCAGCGTGCGCGCGGCGCCCATGCGGGCAGCCAGTTCGCGCAAAGGCAGTTCCTCGCCGACCTTGTCCGCCAGCTCATCCAGCGCCGTATCGATCGATTGCTTCAGCCGCGCGGCAGCCTTGCCGGTCGGCGCCGCCAGCGCGACGCGCAAGCCGGATTGCCTCGCGCCCGCCGTGGCAAACAGCAGCGCCAGCAAACGCGCCACCGTGTAAGTCTTGCCGGTGCCGGGGCCGCCGGTGATGATGCCCAGCTTGCCGCGCATGGCCACCGCGCAGGCGACTTTTTGCCAGTCCACGCCACCGCCACGCACCGCATGCGGGAACAGGATATCCAGCCAGCGGCGAATCTCGCCGGTCTGCTGATCGTCATCCGCCGCCAGCACGCCGCCCAAGGCGCGGCCGCGCACTGCCTTGGCGACGTGCGTCTCGTCCTGCCAATAGCGGCGCAGGTACAGCCGCTCGCCATCCAGCACCAGCGGCTGATGATCGTCCACGCTATGCGCGGCCCAGACTTGACCGCAACGCAGCAGCAGTTGGCACCACGCGGCGCTGCTCTCCGGCCAGTCGCCGACGGTGGCGCGCAGATCACGCCACTCGTCGCCACTCCAGCCCAGCAGCGCGGCCGGGTCGGCGTTCAGCTCATCCAGCATCAAACAACTATGGCCGCGCCCCTCCAGCTCGGACAACAGCACGCAGGCCGCCATCAATTGCGGCGAACTGTCGCCCACCGAGGCGATGAACCGGGCAAAGGCGCCGCTCAATCGGCGCAATTGCCCGGCCTCGGTGAGCAGATCGACTTGCGCGAAAAATTCTTTATTCATTGCTTGCACCCAGCAGGCTATCCAGCCCATCCAGTAATTCCGGATCCGGCGCGATCCAGTAGCAGCCGCGTGTTTGCGTATTGCCTATGCCGCGCAGGAACATGAAAATCGCCCCGCCCAGCTGCGTGGCCGGATCGTAGGCGTCGCCCAGGCGGCTGTGCAGCAGCCGATGCAGCGCCAGCATGTAAATCGCGCCTTGAATATCGTAGCGATGCTCGGCCATCGCCGTGATCAGCGAAGGTTCGTGGTAAGCCGCATCGTTGCCACCCAGCGCATTCGACTTATAGTCCAGTATCCAGTAGCGGCCCTCGTGCTCGAACACCAGATCGCAGAAGCCTTTCAGCATGCCGTGCAGTTCCCGCTCCGGCAACGCCGGCCGCGCAGCGCCGCCCAGCAGGTGCTGCGCGCACAGCCGGTCCAGCGCACCGGTGGCCAGCCGCTCGCTGGGGAACCAGAACTCCATTTCCGGCAATGGTGCGGCGATGGCGCTCAGCGGCGCATTCAAGTGGGGCAGCGGCGTGCTGGCGATTTCGCGCAGCCAGGCCAGCGTGTCGTCCAGCCGATTGGCCCAGCCGGCGCGCTCCACGCGGCGGGTCAGGCGCGAGGCAAAGTTCTCATGATCGACCATCGCAAAGCCCTCTTGCCCCATCCACTCCAGCTGTTCGTGCAGGAAGTTACCTGGCACCGAGCCGCGCGGGAAGCGGTGCCATGGCGTGTCTTCCACCCGCGCCGGCATGGCGTTGACTGGCTGGCCATCGTCCTCCAGCAGCTTCTCCTGCAAGGCGTCGCGCGGCACAGGACCGGCCGCGCTGATGGTCCCGGTCGGGCCGGTGCGGCGCGCCAGCGAGCTGAAACTGCCGACCGACCAGTCGCGCTCGAAATGGCCGGTGTAATGCTGCGGCTCGCGCAACGGCGGACGATGTTCGGTGCGGCTCAGGCGCGTGAGCTGCTGCGGGTTCATCTCCAGCGTCGTGATGCGGATATCGCCACAATCCTGGCAAGCGTGCTGCCAGCGCTCCAGCATCAGGTCCGACGGCAGCGCCGCGCCGCCGGTCAGCAGGTAGCCTAGCGCGGATTCATGCAGCGTGTTGTCGCCCGCCTTGCGCGCCGATAGCGCGGTCACGCCCAGCCACAGGAAATGACGCGCGCGCGTCAGCGCCACATACATCAGCCGCAAGTCTTCCTGCAAGCGCGCCCGCTCGACCAGATCCATCGCGGCATCGGTCAGTGCCATATCGATCTGGCGCACGCCATCATCGTCGCTGTATTCGAAGAAGCTGCGGTTACGGCGTTCCACCTTGCGTGCAGTGACGGCGAACGGCAGGTACACCAGCGGGTATTCCAGGCCTTTGGACTTATGGACCGTGACTACCTTGACCAGCTCCGCGTCGCTCTCCAGACGCAGCACGCGCTCGTCGCCCGCGCCTTCGCCGCCTTCGATCTGCTCGGCCAGCCAGCGTATCAGTGCCTGTTCGCCATCCAGCTGGCGGCTGGCCGATTGCAGCAGCTCGGCCAGGTGCAGCAGATTGGTCAGACGGCGCTCACCGCCCACCTGTTGCAGCAGCGCCGCCGGCAATTGCAGCTCGTGGATGAAGCGGCGCAGCATGGCCAGCACGCCTTGCCGTTGCCAGATCAGGTGCAGTGCCTTCAGCTGCTCGACGCGCTCCTCCCACGCCAGTTCATCCGATGACAGGCGCGCCAGCTCGGCCAGCGGCAGGCCGGTGGTACGTGTCGCGAACGCCGCCCGCGCCAGCGCGCCATCGAGCGGATTGGCGACGGCGGACAGCCAGCGCAGCACATCGGCCGCCTCTTCGCTGTCGGTGACGGAATCCTTGTCGGACAGGTAGACGCTCGGCACGCCGCGCCGTTGCAGCGCGCGACGGATAGCGGCGGCCTCCTTGCGGTCGCGCACCAGTACCGCAATATCGGCCGGCTTGAGCCGCTCGAAGGCGTCGCCCGCAAAGCCGGTGCGCTCATCGTTGAGCCGCGCCACGATGTCTTCAGCGCAGTAGTACGCAAAGAATTCGCGGTAACTGTCGGCCTTGAGGTCTTGCGTGGCGCTGCATGCCAACACCAGTGCCGGCACGTCGCCGCTGGCATCAACCATCCGCTCCTTGCGGCCTTGCGCACCAACCGCCTCAAATGGCAGCGGATTCTCGCGCGTTTTCGGATCGCGGAAGCGGAAGGCGCCACGCGCAAAGCCTTCGCCGGGAACACGCCCCTCGGCGTTGAGGAACAGATGATTGACCGCGTCCACCACCGGCTTGGTCGAGCGGTAATTGGTGCCCAGCTGGTAGTGGCGGCCAGTCGTGGCGCGACGCGCCGATAAGTAGCTGTGAATGTCCGCGCCACGGAAGCCGTAGATCGACTGTTTCGGATCGCCGATCAGGAACAGGCCGGTTTCCGTATCGTTGTCAGCCACGCGATACAGCGCATTGAAGATCTGGTACTGGTTGGGCGCTGTATCCTGGAATTCATCGACCAGCGCCACCGGATACTGGTCGGTGATGCGCTTGCGCAGCGCGGCGCCGTTTTCGCCTTGCAGCGCGGCGTTCAGCCGGTCCAGCATGTCGGCAAAGCCGAACTGGCGGCTGCGTTTCTTCAGTTCAGCCATGCGCGCGGCGACTGCGGCGGCGGCGTGACGGTACAAGGCATGCGACAGCGGTTCGATCTCGGCCAGCGCATTCTTCAAGGGCTGAGTGGCATCGAAGTCTTCCGGCGCAACGGCACTGAAATGCTTGGCCGATGCATCTTCCAGCCCCTCTGGCGTCAGACGGTTCCAGGCGGTGTCCGAGATATCCGGCCGGAACATGGCCGGATTCTGCGCCCACTCGCGCAGCCCGTTGAACCAGTTGAGCAGCGAATCCGGCCGCATCTTGTTACCGTTGAAGCACTTCGGATCGACGGCGCGATGCTGAGCGATCCATTGCTCCATGCGGTTGGCGCGGTCGTACCAACCGGCCTTGAGTTCAGCCAGCTGCGCCTGTTGCTCGCGCTGCACCTCGGCGATCAGCACGCCCAGCGATCCACTGCCGGACTCGCCGATGATATCGGCGCGCTTCACCAGTTCGCGGATCGATCGTTTGAGTGCGCCCACATCGCCCCAGCAGGACAGCAGCGCTTCCAGCGAAACGGCGTTCAGCGGATAGACCTGCTGACGCCAGTAGTCATGGGCGGCGTCTTCAAACAGCGCCTGTTCGTCGCTGACCAGTTCTTCGTCAAACAGGCTGCCGCTATCGAACGCGTGCTCGCGCAGCATGCGCTGGCACCAGGCGTCGATGGTGAAGATGGCCGCTTCGTCCATGGTTTCCGCCGCGAGTTGCAAACGGTGCGCGGCCTGCTGCTGGGCGCTGTGGTCGGGATAGGACTCCAGAATCTGGTCCAGATACGCATCCGGCTTCTGGTGTGGCGCCGGTTCGCGGAAATACGCCGCCGCCTCCACCAGCCGCTCGCGCACACGGTTGGACAGCTCGCGCGTGGCCGCGCGGGTAAAAGTCATCACCAGGATATCGGCCGGCAGCAGCGGACGTTTGTAGCCGTTTTCGCCGCCATGCCCCAGCACCAGCCGCACGTACAGTGCGGCGATGGTCCAGGTTTTGCCGGTGCCGGCGCTGGCTTCGATCAGGCGCGAGCCATGCAGCGGGAAGGTCAGCGGCGCGAGTTGATTGGCGATGTTGCTCATGCCGCATCCTCGCCTTCGATCTGGGCCACTGTGATAGATTGATCCATCCAGTCTGCCAGTGGCCCATACAGGGCCTGCGACACATCATGGAAATCCGGCTCGGCGTTCAGCGTCGAAAAGTCCGGCCACATGCGCCTGAGGCACAAGTCCTCATTTTCGCCATGCGTATCGAAGCCGCCGTCATACACCGCGCGCGGATCGCCTTCGCGCACCAGCGCCAGCGCGGTCTTGCAGGCAGTCGGCAATGGCCGGTTCATGCCGTCACGCCACAGGCAGACCAGCTCGCGCAAGGCTTCCTGCGCCTGCTCCGGGTCCAGCGGCTGCATGGTAACGATGGCGTCGCGCGCAACCAGATGGCCGGTGACCTGCATGCCGGTGGCGGATATCGCAAGTTGCCGCAACCATGCGGCAATCAGCTTGTCGCCGCGCGGCTTGCCCTGCTTGTCGGCGACGCGCGAGGACATCTGCGCCAGCCAGACGGTGTCGTTGCCGTTGCTGCGCAACTGGTCGATCCAGTCATCCAGCGGCACGCCCGCCAGGACCAGGTTCAGCGCCACTTTCGGTGCCGGCAGGCTGTAATGCTGGCGCAGCGTGAGCCAGGCGCAGCGCACCGGCACCAGCGCGTCTACCAGCTTGTCCTGGTACTGCTGGCCGATCAGTCCAATCGGCAGACGGCCTTCGCGCGCCAGCCGCTCGGCGCGCTGGGTCAGCTTGTCGTAGACTTCTTCGATCAGTTCTGGCGTTTCGTCGTCGTCCAGCAGCGTATCTTCCAGCACGTAGCGCTGTAGCGCGTCCAGCGAGAACGGTTCCTCGTCTTCGCCGACCAGCGCGGCCTCGCCAAACATCACCCCCAATCGCTGGCGGAAAAAGAAACGCACCGGCTGACGGACAAAGTTGTGCAAGCTACCCAGCTTGAGGCGGAACTTATCGTCGATGTCGAACGGCGGCAGTGCGGCCGCCTCCATCGCGCCTCCCTCTTCGCCGTGCGCTTCGCGCCACTCGCGCGCATAGGTCAGCAGGCCGCCATCTTCAAAATAGCGGCGGCTGAACGGCTGCAAGGCGTGTTCGGTAGTGCGCGCGTGCAGGTCCAGTTGCCAGCCGCCAGCCAGATAATCGCGCAGCTGCGACACCAGCACCGACGGCGGCTGCTCGCTGTTGTCGCGCACATTGCGGCCGACCCAGCTGATATACAGCTTGTCGCGCGCGGCCAGCACCGCTTCCAGCATCAGATAGCGGTCGTCATCGCGGCGCGAGCGGTCGCCCGGCCGCGCCATGCCCGGCTGCGCCAGCAGGTCGAAGTCGGCTTTCGGCGCGCGGCGCGGGAAGTCGCCGTCATTCATGCCCAGCAGGCAGACCACGCGGAACGGCACGGCGCGCATCGGCATCAGCGTGCAGAAGGTGACGCCGCCGGACACAAACTGGTGGTTCAGCGTCGGCTCTGCCATCAGGCCCAGCCAGGCTTCGCGCAGCACCGCCAGCGGCACCGCCTCGTCATAGCCAGCACCTTCGCAAGTGTCCAGCCATTTATTCAATGCGCTATCCAGCTCGCTCAGCGTGAGTCGGTCGCCCTCTTCGTTCGGTTTGAAGAACGCCGCCAGCAGTGCACGCGCCTGCACGCCCCATTCGGCCGGCGAGCGCGATTCGGCCAGCACCGCGCGCCAATGCAGCAACGCTTCCACCAGCTGCGCCAGCGAACCGGCCAGCGCCGCATCCAGTCCGCCAACTTCGCCATACGGCTCGATGCCGGCGAAGCTGCCGCCGCTTTCGCCGCCATTGCCGCTTGCATAGCCAAGCAGCATGCGGCGCACGCCGAAGATCCAGGCATTCTGTTCACCGGCCGGGCCTAGTCCCAGGCCGCTGCGGTGCTGCTGGTCCAGCCCCCAGCGCACACCCGAACCTTCGATCCAGCGGCCCAGCGTCGGCAAATCTTCTTCATGCAGGCCGAAACGGTTGGCCAGCGCGGGCACGTCCAGCAGATCGCGCACTTCGCTCTGGCGGCAGCGCTGCTGCGGCAGGCGCAGCAGCCATTCCAGCGCCACCAGCAGCGGATTGACACTGCGGTCGTTGACATCGCCGATTTCAAACGGGATGTAGCGCGCGTCGTTGCGGCGGTGCTGCGCAAACACGGCGTGAATCGCCGCGGAGAAGGTGTCGATGTCCGGTACCATCACCACCACATCGCGCGGACGCAGCGGGCGGCCGTCACGCTCGGCGTCGGCAAACATCTTCAGCAATTGGTCGTGCAGTACTTCCACTTCGCGCTGCACGCTGTGGGTGACGTGGAATTCGATCGAGCGGTCGCTGTCCGCTGGCGCAATGCCCGGATGCTCGGACAGCGGCAGCAGCTCGCGCACGGCGGCTTGCACCTGCGTCAGCAGGGTGTCGCCGTCGCCTTCGCTGAACAGGTCCACGCGCAGCAGCGCCACGTCGTCGTTCTCGGCGGCGTGGGCTTGCGCGGCCTCGTCGAATTCATCCAGCATGCGCACAAAGTCGCGGCCTTGCCGCCCCCAACCCGCCAGCAGCGGATGGCTGTGGGCGTGCAGCTCCTCCAGTGGAATCTGGCCCAGGTCCTGGCCGTTGCGCAGCTGCTGGCGGCGGTGCGCGCTGCGCAGCAGGTCGCGGCCTTCGATGATGTCGCCCCAATAGTATTGGCAAGGGTTGGGCACGGCCAGCAGCACCTGCGTGTAGCGGGCGATGGACGCCAGCGCTTGCAAGGTCTGAAACGGCAGCGCCGACACGCCGAAGATCACCACCCGGCGCGGCAGCCAGCCCTGCGGCTGTTCGCCGGCGGCGCTGGCGCGCACGAATTCGGTATGTACGGTGGCGCGTCCCAGCTCGCGCTCATGCGGCTCGACGTCGGCAATCACGGCGCGCCACAACTGGCCCTGCCAGCGCTGGTCTTCCGGCAGCGGCGTCACGTCGCCGCGCGCGTTGCGCAGCTGGTCGCGGCCTGCGGCCCAGTCATCCAGCCAGTCGGCCCGGTACACCTGATATTGGTCGAACAAGTCGGCCAGACGCTCCGCCAGTTGCAGCCGGCGCTCCGCCTCGCCATCGGCCAGGAAGTGGCGCAGCGGCGCGAATACCGGCTCGGCCAGCAGCGTTGGCAACAGCCGCATCAAACGCCAGGTCAGCGGTCCTTTGTCGAATGCGGAAACGGGCGGCACGCGATCGCGTCCGAGCATGCCGCGATAGGCGTCCCACAGGAAGCGCGCCGGCAGCGCCACGCGCGAGGCGGCGCAGATGCCGATTTCCTCGGCCAGCGCGATTTTCAGCCATTCAGCCACGCCGTTGGACTGCACCAGGAAGATTTCCGGCTCCAGCGCCCCGAGCGGATGATTGCGCAGCCATTGGAATACGGCGGCGCGCAACTGTTCCATCTGATTGCCGTGCAAAATCAGCAGGCCGGGGGTGATGCCAGGGTGCATAGGACTCTTTGCTGTGATCGAAGCCGTATTATCGCTCTACCCCGGATCGTATGCCAGCAGTTCCTGTTCTATATATTGATCCAGCACAGCCAGCATCGCATGCAGCTCGCGGATGATGGCTTCGGCCTTGCTGGTGTCGGCGTCGTTGCGCACCTGCTCCAGCGCGTAGCACAGGTTCCCGAACTGCATGGCGCCGACCGCGCGCGCGGCGGATTTGGTGCGATGGCCCAGCTCCGCCAGGTGCGCCAGATCCTCCATCGCCAGCGCCTCGTCCATTTCCGCCAGTCCGTCCCGGGCGGAGCTCAGGAACAGCAGCGCGTACTTGCGCATCTTGTCCTGCTTGCCGCCGAAAGTGGTGGCCAGCGCTTCCACATCGAACAGTTGTGCCGGCACTTCCGGCTCTGGCGACGGCGCAGATGCCTGCGGCACGGCGAACACCGGCGGCATCGGCAGCACGGCGGTCCCTTCCGGCATCGAAAAATATGGCGGCGGCTTGGGCGGCGGGTTGCTGGCCGCCCTGGCCCGCTGGCTCATCCACTTGGACAGCATGTCGAACAGCAGCTTGGGCGCGATCGGCTTGGTCACGAATTCGTCCATGCCGGCGTCCAGACAGCGCTGCTGGTCGCCGCGCCCGGCATTGGCGGTCATGGCGATAATCAGCGTGGCCGACAGCTGTGGATGGGCGCGGATCAGCCGGGTCGCCTCGTAGCCGTCCATGACCGGCATCTGCACGTCCATCAGCACGCAATCGAAACGCTCTTTGAGCAGCAGGTCGAGGCCTTCCCGGCCGTTATTCGCCACGCACACGGTGGCGCCGGCGTCCTCCAGCAACTCGCGGCCGACCTGCTGGCTGAAGATATTGTCCTCCACCAGCAGGATCGACGCGCCGCGTATGCTGTCCAGCACATCCGGCTGCACCGATGCGCTGTCGGCCGCCAGCGGACACGCGCCCTTGGCCAGCCGCGCGGTGAACCAGAAGGTGCTGCCGCCCCCCAGCTTGCTGTCGACGCCCACGCCGCCGCCCATCAGTTCCGCCAGCTGCTTGCTGATCACCAGACCCAAGCCGGTGCCGCCGTAGCTGCGCGTGGTCGAGGTATCGGCCTGATGGAAAGACTGGAACAGCTGCGCCATCTGTTCCCGCGTCATGCCGATGCCATGGTCCTGCACCTCGAATTTGACCATGATATGGCTGTCCCGCTCCTCCACCGGACGGGCGCGGATGGTGACCTGGCCATTTTCCGAGAACTTGATCGCATTGCCGACAAAGTTCAGCAAGACCTGCTCCAGCCGCAACGGATCGCCGCGCAGCTGATGCGACAGGCCCGGCCAGATTTCATACACCAACGCCAGCCCGCGCGCTTCGGCGCTTTCGCCGAGCTGGCTGGAGATATTGGCCAGCAGCGCATCCAGCGTAAAGTCCAGCACCTCCAGGTCCATCTTGCCCGCCTCGATCTTGGAGAAGTCGAGAATATCGTTGATGATGCCCAGCAGGTGCTGGCCAGAGTGATAAATCTTCTGCAGGTAATCGCGCTGCTTGGGATGGGTGACCGACTTCAGCGCCAGATGCGCCATGCCGATGATGGAATTCATCGGGGTGCGGATCTCATGGCTCATATTGGACAGGAAATCGCTCTTGGCCTGGTTGGCGGCGTCGGCCTCCTCCTTCAGCTGGTGCAGCGCCGTGACATCGGTCGCCAGGCCGATCACCGCCGTCGACGAGCGCCCCAGCTCGACCGGCACCTTGACCGTCCACAAGTGCTGAGTCACGCCGTCGCGGCCGATAAACTGCGTCTCGCCCGAGCGCTTCAGGCCATCGGCAAACACCGGCCGCTCCAGCGCCCAGGCGGCGTCCGCCTCGTTGGGCGGCATCAGCTCGCGATCCAGCTTGCCGATGATGTCCTGCACCGGCCGCCCCATGCACTCGGCCATGCGGGCATTCACGTACAGAAAGCGGCGATACTGGTCCTTCATATAAACGTGGGCGTCGACGTTGTTCAGCACCGTATCCAGCAGCACCCCCTGCTTGAGCGCGCGGCGGCGCGACGCATACAACACGAACACATAGCTGTACAACAGCAGCATGCCGGCAAAGCCGGTCAGCGCCGCCACCCACGGGAAGTAATGATCGAAGCCGGTCAGCATCAGGTCGCGGCGCACCTGGAACTGCGCTTTCCACAAGCTGCCATTGAAATCAATCGGCAGCACGGTTTCCAGATACTCGGCGCGCTGCCCTGGCGGCAGCGGCGTGACGGTCATCGCGCCGTTATCGTTGAATAGCAGCTGGTCGCTATCTTCGATCACCAGCCGGCGGCGTTCGGCATCGGCACTACCGTCCGCATACAACAGCAGATGCACCTGGCGCACCGCCATGTCATCGATCGCGGCTTGCACCAGCCTGGGAATGCTGAAACCCGCGCCAACCGAGCCAAGGTAGGCGGCGCGGCGCTCCGTCACCGTGGTCAGCGGCATGCCGCGCCGGTACACCGGCAGACGCACGCCCATCCCATAGTGGGGCTTGGGATGCTGGAACACAATCGGCTGGCCGGAGGCGGCCACCGCGCCGGTATCGCGCGCGAGTTCCAGCGCCTTGGCGATAGCCGGATTGGCGGCAAGGTCGACGCCATGGCGCGTATCCATCATGGCCGGTTCCAGATAGGTCAGCACCGCGTACTGGTCGCGGCGGCCAGGCGGTGTGATGTCGAACTCCGGATAGCCCTCGGCGCGCACGCCTGCGACAAAGGCGTCGCGCTCGGCGTCGCTGATCATCGGCGCCCAGGTCAGCGCCTCGATGGCAGGGAAATAGCGCGGCATGTCCAGGCTGGCCACATACTGGTGAAATTGCGCGCGCGAGATATGGTCCGCAGTCTGGAACAAGGCGGCCAGGCCGCGCGTCAGGTCGGCGTAGGATTTGATGCGCGCGGAAATGCTGTATTGGGTGCTGCGCGCCAGATTCTCGAAGCGCTGCGCGGCATCGTCATGGACAGTGCGGGCTGCCGCACTATACAACGACGCGCCAACACCGGCTGCCAGCAGCCAGCCTACGCCCCACAATAGCAGGCGCGACCCGTTTACCGCATTGCTGCTATCAGCCGATTTGAGCATGCATCCTCACGCTGGGGGGTTTTGCGTCACAGCAGCATACTATATAAAAATGCTGCACGGTAAGCAACGGCGAAGCCAATTGTGCGCTGGGGAAAATTTATTTCCGATAATATTTTTATGGCTAGAAAAGCTGGAAATTTGGTTGTAAAAATAATAAAATAAGCGCCGCTAATAGCTTGTCGCACCGCACAATTTTGCTTGACTCCCTAACCCACAAGAGTATCTTTTACCTTCCAAACTGCTACCTTTGCCAGCCGCCGTGCAGATTCCCAAAGTTCTTCTTGTCAACGACGACCAGGCCAGCCTGTACGCCCTGGAAAGCCTGCTGCTTGATGCGGCGGATCAGCATTTGTATGAGCTGGCGACCGCCGCTTCCGGCAAGGAGGCGCTGCGCCAGGTGCTGCTGCATGAATTCGCCGTCATCCTGCTGGATGTCAGCATGCCCGGAATGGACGGTTTCGAGACGGCGGAAGCCATCCATTCCCATCCGCGTTCGGCCGGTACGCCTATCATTTTCATCACCGCTTATCAGACCGATGAGCTAAACCACCTCAAGGGCTACCAGAAAGGCGCGGCCGACTACCTGTTCACGCCGGTGATACCGCAAATCCTGCAAGCCAAAGTGGCGGTATTCGTCGAACTGGCGGCCAAGAATCTGCAACTGCGCATCAAGAGCGAGCAGTTGGCGCGGCTCAACCAGGACCTGCGCGCGCAGCGCTTGCAGGATCTGGAACGCATCAACGCCGAGCTGGAACAGGAGATCAAGGAACGCAAACAGGCGGAGCAGCGCGCCCATGACTTGGCGACGCGCGACGCGTTGACCAATCTGATCAACCGGCGCGCGCTGATACAGCAGCTGGAACATGCCGTTGCCAGCAGTGATCGCAGCGGCGTCGGCTTCGCGCTGCTATTCCTCGACCTGGACAAATTCAAGCTGATCAACGATGCTCACGGCCACGAAGCTGGCGACGAACTGCTGCGCCAGGTGGCGGCGCGGCTGATGGCAGCGGTGCGCGTGGCCGATATCGTCGCACGCCTGGGCGGCGATGAATTCGTGGTGCTCATCGAAGGTAAATCCGCTTCGGCCAACGCCGCGCGCGTCGGGCGCAAGATCGAAATGGCCTGCGCCCTGCCCTTCGATGTCAACGGTCTGCGGCTGAAGACTGCCGCCAGCATCGGCATCGCCCTGTATCCGGAGGACGGCGCCAACGCACAGGCGCTGCTGAAAAACGCCGATACGGCGATGTACCACGCCAAGCAGACCACAGCCGCGCCGGTGCAGTTCTTTCACGAAGAACTCAATGTGCGCGAGCGTGAGCGCGACCAATGGACGCTGGAACTGCGCAAGGCGCTGGCGGCTAACCAGCTGGAACTGCGCTATCAGCCGCAGCAGGACCTGAATACCGGCGACGTGATCGGCGCCGAAGCGCTGCTGTACTGGCGCCATCCGCTGAAGGGCCTGCTGGCGGCGGCGCAGTTCCTGCCGCATGTGCAGGAACGCGCACTGCTGGACAAGATCGACGCCTGGGTCATCGCGCAGAGCTGCGCGCACGCCTCGCTGTGGCAAAGCCTGCACGCTTCCCTGTCCGCCACGCTATGCGTCTGGATCAACCTGGCCACGCCGCAGCTGCACACGGATGTGCTGCAAGTGCTGCTGCTGAACATGCGCAAGCACGGACTGGCGCCATGCAGCATCGGCGTCGAGCTGAATGAAAAGCTGCTGCTGGCCCCTTCCGATCAACTGGAGCAGCTGCTGGCGCAGATGCAAAACGCCGGCGTGCGCATCGCGCTCGACGACTTTGGCAGTGTGCGCTCGTCGCTGGCCGCCTGCCAGCGCTGGCGGCTCAACGCGCTGAAGATAGACAGCAGCTTTGTGCGCGGCATCGGCAACAACGAAGGCGGCACCGACATTGTGGCCGCCGTCATCCACCTGGCCAAAGCGCTGTCCATGCGCGTCATCGCGCTGGGCGTCGCAACCCGGCTGCAGCTGGAAGTGTTGCAGGAACTGGGCTGCCATGCCTGCCAGGGTGAACTGTTTTATCCGCCGCTGCCGGCGGCCGGGCTACTCGAACAAACCGGCGACACCAATATCAACGCAATCCACTCAACCCCACCTTCCCTCCTAAGCAACGAGGAATAAGCTATGAATAATATGACCGACTTAGGCGAACAGCTGGATGCCAAGACGCTGCTATCGACGCTGATGGCGCTGAAAAAAGGAGACTTTTCAGTGCGCATGCCGTCCGACTGGACCGGCATGGCCGGCAAGATCGCCGATACGCTGAACGATATCATCGACACCAAGGCGCGCATGGTGCGCGAAGTGACGGAAGTCAGCCGCGTGGTGGGCCGCGAAGGCCGGCTGACGCAGCGCGCAGAAACCACCAATACCACGGGCGGCTGGGCCACCATCATCAGTTCGGTCAATACCCTGATCGATGACCTGGTGCGGCCAACCACGGAAATGGCGCGCGTGATCGGCGCTGTGGCAAAAGGCGATCTGTCGCAGACCATGGCGCTGGAAGTCGATGGCCATCCGCTGAAAGGCCAGTACCTGCGCGCGGCAATGACCGCCAACACCATGGTGGAACAGCTGTCGTCGTTCTCGTCCGAGGTGACGCGGGTGGCGCGCGAGGTCGGCACCGAGGGCAAGCTGGGCGGCCAGGCGCAAGTGAAAGGCGTGGCCGGCACATGGAAGGACTTGACCGACTCGGTGAACTCGATGGCGGGTAACCTGACCTCGCAGGTGCGTAACATCGCCGAGGTGACCACCGCAGTGGCCAATGGCGACTTGTCGAAGAAAATCACGGTGGACGTACGCGGCGAGATCCTGCAATTGAAAGACACCATCAACGTGATGGTGGACCAGCTGCGCTCCTTTGCTTCCGAGGTGACCCGCGTGGCGCGCGAGGTCGGCACCGAGGGCAAGCTGGGCGGCCAGGCCTATGTGCCGGGCGTCGGCGGCACCTGGAAAGACTTGACCGATAACGTGAACTTCATGGCGTCCAATCTGACCGGCCAGGTGCGTAACATCGCGGCGGTGACGACAGCGGTGGCGAATGGCGACCTGTCGAAGAAAATCACGGTGGACGTGAAGGGTGAGATTCTGGAACTGAAGAACACCATCAACGTGATGGTGGACCAGTTATCCTCCTTCGCTTCCGAAGTGACCCGCGTCGCGCGTGAGGTGGGCACCGAGGGCAAGCTCGGTGGCCAGGCGCAGGTGAAAGGCGTGGCCGGCACATGGAAGGACTTGACCGACTCGGTGAACTCGATGGCGGGCAACCTGACCGGCCAGGTGCGTAACATCGCCGACGTGACCACTGCCGTGGCCAACGGCGACTTGTCGAAAAAGATCACGGTGGACGTGAAAGGCGAAATTCTGGAACTGAAAAACACCATCAACGTGATGGTGGACCAGCTGAATTCCTTCGCTTCCGAGGTAACCCGCGTGGCGCGGGAAGTAGGTACGGAAGGTAAGCTGGGCGGCCAGGCCAACGTGCCCGGCGTGGCCGGCACCTGGAAAGACTTGACCGACGGCGTGAACTCGATGGCGGGCAATCTGACCGGCCAGGTACGTAACATCGCTGATGTGACCACCGCCGTGGCCAATGGCGACCTGTCCAAGAAAATCACGGTGGACGTCAAAGGCGAGATTCTGGAACTGAAAAACACCATCAACGTGATGGTGGACCAGCTGTCATCGTTCGCTTCCGAGGTGACCCGCGTGGCGCGAGAAGTGGGTACGGAAGGTAAGCTGGGTGGCCAGGCCTACGTACCGGGCGTCGGCGGCACCTGGAAGGACTTGACCGACAACGTGAACTTCATGGCGTCCAATCTGACCGGCCAGGTGCGTAACATCGCGGCGGTGACCACGGCGGTGGCGCGCGGCGACCTGTCGAAGAAAATCACGGTGGACGTGAAAGGCGAGATTCTGGAACTGAAAGACACCATCAACGTGATGGTGGACCAGCTGTCCTCCTTCGCTTCCGAGGTGACCCGCGTGGCGCGTGAGGTGGGTACGGAAGGTAAGCTGGGCGGCCAGGCCAACGTGTCCGGCGTGGCCGGCACCTGGAAAGACTTGACCGAAAACGTCAACCAGCTGGCCGCCAACCTGACCAACCAGGTGCGCGCGATTGCCGAGGTGGCGACCGCCGTGACGCGCGGTGACTTATCACGCTCCATTCAGGTGGAAGCGCGCGGCGAGGTGTCCTACCTGAAGGACAACATCAATGAGATGATCCGTAATCTGAAGGATACGACGCTGAAAAATGCGCAGCAGGATTGGCTGAAGACCAACTTGGCGCGCTTCACCCGCCTGCTGCAAGGCCAGCGCGACTTGCAGGCCGTGACCAAGCTGATTCTGTCCGAGCTGGCGCCGCTGGTGTCGGCCCACCACGGCGTGTTTTACATGATGGATTCGCAGGAGTCCGACGCCCGCCTGCGCATGATCGCCAGCTACGGCTACCGTTCCAGCCGCAAGCTGCCAACCTCCTTCCTGCCGGGCGAAGGCCTGGTGGGCCAATGCGCGCTGGAGAAAGTGCGCATCTGGCTGACCGATGTGCCGCGCGATTACATCGTGGTGTCCTCAGGGCTGGGCGCGGCGCCGCCAAACAATATTGTGGTGCTGCCGATTCTGTTCGAGCAGCAGGTGAAAGCCGTGATTGAAATCGCCTCGCTGGACCGCTTCACCGAAACCCACCTGTCCTTCCTCGACCAGCTGATGGAATCGATCGGCGTGGTGCTGAACACCATCGAGGCAAACAGCCGCACCGAATCGCTGCTGACGCAATCGCAGTCGCTGGCGCAGGAACTGCAACAGACTAACCAGGAGCTGGCGGAGAAAGCGCGTCTGCTGTCCGAACAGAATATCGAGGTGGAACGCAAGAACCGCGAGGTGGAGCAAGCCAAGCTGGCGCTGGAAGAGAAAGCCACCCAGTTGGCGCTGTCGTCCAAGTACAAGTCCGAATTCCTGGCAAATATGTCGCACGAGCTGCGCACGCCGTTGAATTCGCTGCTGATCCTGGCGCAGCAGCTTGGCGACAACCCGGACGGCAACCTGTCCGGCAAGCAGGTGGAATTCGCCAAGACCATCCACGGTTCGGGCTCTGACCTGCTCACGCTGATTAACGACATTCTCGACCTGTCGAAGATCGAATCCGGCACGGTCACGCTGGACGTGTCCGAATACCGCTTCCAGAACCTGCGCAACTATGTGGACCGCACCTTCCGCCACATGGCCGAAGCCAAACACCTTGGCTTCTCGGTGGAGCTGAAAGACAGCCTGCCGACGGCAATGATGACCGACACCACGCGCTTGCAGCAGGTGCTGAAAAACCTGCTGTCGAACGCCTTCAAGTTCACCACCAACGGCCAGGTATCGCTGGTCATCAGCATGGTCAGCAGCGGCTTTAGCAGCGACAACCCCAATCTGCTGCATGCAGATGCGGTGCTGGCGTTCGCGGTCAGCGATACCGGCGTCGGCATCGCAGCGGACAAGCTGCAACTGATTTTCGAAGCCTTCCAGCAGGCCGATGGCTCCACCGCGCGCAAATACGGGGGCACCGGCCTGGGGCTGTCGATCTCGCGCGAGCTGGCCCGCCTGCTGGGCGGCGAGATCCGTGTCGAGTCGGTGGTCGGCAATGGCTCGACCTTCACCCTGTTCCTGCCGTATAACCGCGCCGGCTTCATCAACTACGACATGGTGCGCGCACCGCAAGTGCGCCTGCCGCTGCCATCGCCGCAAGTGCTGTATACGCCGCCAGCGCAGGCAGAGCAGATTTCCTCCGATCACAGCGCCATCGCCGAACTGGAGGCAGACCTCGACGAATACAGCGGCAGCGACGACCGCGGTCTGATAGCGCCGGGCGATCCCTCGGTACTGATCATCGAGGACGACGAGCGCTTCTCGCAGGTCGTGCTGGGCTTCGCGCGCGAGAAGAATTTCAAGGGCATCGTCACCATGCACGGCGATTCGGCACTAAGCCTGGCGCGCGACTATCTGCCATCGGCGATCCTGCTGGACCTGGACCTGCCGGACATCGACGGCTTCACCGTACTGGACCGCCTGAAGCGCGACCCGAGCACGCGGCATATTCCGGTGCATGTGATGTCGTCGCTGCGCGAACGCGAACGTGCGCTGCGCCTTGGCGCCATCTCCTACCTGAACAAGCCAGTCAGCAAGCAAGCCTTGCAGGAAGAGTTTTCGCGCATCCAGAAGTTCCTGCTGGGCGGGAAACGCAGCCTGCTGGTGGTGGATGACGAACCCGCACAACGCGACTCCATCCTCGCGCTGATCGGCAATGTGGATGTGCATATCGTCGCTGTGGATACCGGCCAGGCCGCGCTGGAGGCCTTGCGCGAACAGCGCTTCGACTGCATGGTGCTCGACCTGACGCTGCCTGACATCAGCGGCTTCGACCTGCTGGACACCATCGGCAAGGATGAATCGCTGCGTGACCTGCCGGTGGTGATCAACACCGCCAAGGACTTGAACCGCAAGGAAGTCGCCAAACTGAAGCGCTACGCCAAGACCATCGTCATCAAGGATGCACGTTCACCGGAGCGCCTGCTGGACGAGACGGCGCTATTCCTGCATCGCTCGCAAGCCAGCCTGCCGGAAGCGCAGCGGCGCATGCTGGAAGAAATCCACGCGGCCGAAAGCGGCTTGGCCGGACGCAAAGTGCTGATCGTCGACGATGACTTGCGCAACATCTTCGCGCTGTCGTCGCTGCTGGAGCGCCAGCAGATGCAGGTATCGTTCGCCGAAAACGGCCGCGACGGCATCGAGGTACTGGAGCGCGATCCGACCATCGAGATCGTCCTGATGGACATCATGATGCCGGAAATGGACGGCTACGACACCATGCGTGCCATCCGCCGCATCCCTAAATTCAAGTCGCTGCCGATCATCACGCTGACGGCGAAGGCGATGAAGGGCGACCGCGACAAATGCATCGCAGCCGGCGCGTCGGACTACATCACCAAACCGGTGGATGTGGCGCAGCTGCTGTCGCTGATGCGCGTCTGGCTGCACTGATGCCAGCCCTGCTCTCTTCCCAGCCCATGCGCCGGCCGCCTCCGCCAGCGGTGGAGGCGCTTGAACTGGAGCTGCTGCTGGAAGCACTGCGGCAGCGCCATGGCTACGATTTCAGCGGTTACGAGCGCAGCCTGATCGCGCGTAAAGTGGAGACACTGTGCGCGCAACTCGGCCTGTCCACCATCTCCGCGCTGCAAGCGCGCGTGCTGCACGACGAAGATAGCTATCACATCCTGCTGCGTGCGCTGTACGTGGCGCCAGCACAGCTATTCGACGATCCGCTGGAAGCATCGATGCTGCGCCTGTCGCTGGGCGCCAGCTTGCACAGTGCAGCGCTGCCACGCATCTGGCTGGCCGACTGCGCCGGCGCACAGCAGGCATGGACGCTGGCCATCCTGCTCGATCAGGAACAACTCGCCTCGCGCACCGAAATCTACGCCACCGTCAATAGCGACGCCATGCTGGCCGAGGTGCAGCAGGAGCTGCTGCCGCTGGCGCGGCTGGGAGAACTGCAGGCCAACTACCTGCGCAGCGGCGGCATAGGCAAGCTGACCGATTACTTCGATACCGGCGAGGACGGCGCCGTGCTGAAACCGCATCTGGCCAGCCGCATCACCTGGGCGCAGTACAACCTGGTCACCGACGCCTCGTTCAACGAATTCCAGATGATACTGGGCCAGCGTGCCCTGCCCGAGTTCGCGGCACCGCTGCGCAAGCGCGTACTGCAACTGTTCGACGACAGCCTCACGCGATTCGGCGTGCTGGCCCTGGACCGGCCGTTTGACGAATTTGATCCCCGCGCGCGCCGCTACAAGCCGCTGCTGCCGCACCAATCCTGGTACAAGCGTCTTGCTTAGCCTTGCGCGGCAGCGCTTGGCCTTTCAGCGATGCGATCACGCCAGGCCTGTAAATGCGCCATGCCTTCTTGTCCCGGCCGGAAGCGCATCAGGCCGCGCGCAAACTCCAGCGCGCAA
This sequence comes from Duganella sp. sic0402, assembly GCF_019219065.1. Taxonomy (GTDB): domain Bacteria; phylum Pseudomonadota; class Gammaproteobacteria; order Burkholderiales; family Burkholderiaceae_D; genus Rugamonas. The sequence continues at coordinate 1,209,303 of NZ_JAHUWK010000001.1, forward strand.
AACGCCGTGATGTCCGCAATGGTGAAACGCTGTCCCGCGACGAAATCCTGGCCGGCCAGCACCTGATCCAGCCAGCGCGCCGTCTCGCGCATCTTTTCGCCCTGCGCCGCGCCATAATCAGGAAACTGCGGCTGCTCCAGCATCGCCAGGCCCGGATGCGTGTGACGCACACAATTGGCGATGCCGTAGAACAGATGCAGCTCCACACGGCGATCAGTCATTTCGATAAAAGCCCGTTCATCATAGTCCTCGCCCATCAGGTTCGGCTCGGGCGCATGGCCTTCCAGCCATGAACAGATGGCGCGGGTTTCACACAGGATGCGGCCATCATCCAGTTCCAGCGCCGGCACGCGGCCGAACGGGTTGCGCGCCAGGTAGCCGGCGCTGCGGTGCTGCGCGGCGCCCAGGTCAATCTGTACCTGCTCAATGCCGTCCAGGCCTTTCTCGGCAATGAACATGGCAACCCGGCGCGGATTCGGCGCGCGGGCAGAGGTGTAGAGCTTCATCGCGATTGTCCTTGTTCCAGCATGGTCTGCACGCTGCTCGTATCGATCCGTTCGGCGCGCGGCGGCATGATGATGCCGCGCTGCACCGCCGGCCGCGCGGCAATCACCTCCAGCCAGCGCTGCAAATGCGGCAGATCGTCGACCGCCACACCCGACCAGTTATGCGTGTGCACCCAGGCCCAGTTGGCGATGTCGGCGATCGAATAGTCGCCCGCCAGGTACTCATGCTCTGCCAGGTGCGCATCCAGCACGCGGAACAAACGCTTGCTCTCGCCCTGATAGCGGTCAATAGCCGGCTGTATCTTTTCCGGAAAATAGCGATGGAAGACATTCGCCTGTCCCATCATCGGGCCGATGCCGCCCATCTGGAACATCAGCCATTGCAGCACTTGCGAACGTCCCTTGAAGTCCGAGGGCATCAGCTCACCGGTCTTTTCGGCCAGATAGATCAGGATGGCGCCGGACTCGAACACCGCGAAATTATCCTCGGCGCGGTCGACAATGGCCGGGATGCGCCCGTTCGGATTCAGTGCCAGGAACCACGGCTGCTTCTGCTCGCCGGCCGCCAGGTCCAGCGCATGCAGCGTGTAGACCAGTTCCAGCTCTTCCAGTGCGATGGAGATTTTGTGGCCATTGGGTGTAGCGGCTGTGTACAAATCGATCATGTCTGTGCCTTTTCCGGAAAAATTCACCAGGCCAGATCATAATCCTATTTGAGATTTGACAGCGCCCACAGTTCGCCGTAGATTGCTCGCTTGCCCAAAAGGCCAGTTTATCAAAGGAAGAACATGCAACGCAGTCTGATTTCGCTCGCCGTCATGGCGCTGCTGGGATTGTCCGCTGGCGCACCTACCCTGGTTGCCGCCGCTCCTGCCGCCAAGGCCGCGCAAGTCACCACCCAGCTTCCGCGCACCGCCGTCCCGACGCATTATGCGCTGTCGCTGACACCCGACGCCGCCAATAGTAGCTTCAGCGCCAGCGTAACCATCGCGCTCGACGTCAAGCAAGCCACCTCCAGCCTGACGCTGCAGGCAGCCGACCTGAAATTCAGCGCCGCTGCCATCAGCGCCGGTCCAGGCAAGGCATTGCAGCAGTCCAGCAAGATCGATGTCGATGCTGATCAGCAGACCGCTACCTTCCACTTTGCAGAATCGCTCAAGCCGGGCAGCTATCAGCTCAAGCTGGACTACACCGGCATTATCGGCACCCAGGCGTCCGGCCTGTTCTCGCTGGACTATGACAACGGCGGCGTGAAGAAACGCGCGCTGTATACGCAGTTTGAAAACTCCGACGCGCGCCGCATGATCCCGTCGTGGGACGAGCCATTCTACAAAGCCACCTTCGCGCTGGAAGCGACCATCCCGGCCGGCCAGCTGGCGGTGTCGAATATGCCGGTCACCTCGACCAGCAAGCTGGCCGACGGCCGTGAGCTGGTACGCTTTGCCACCTCGCCCAAGATGTCGACCTACCTGCTGTTCTTCGGCGTGGGCGAATTCGAGCGCGCCACCGCCATGCAGGACGGCGTGGAGCTGGGCGTGATTACGCAAAAGGGTACGCTGGGCCAGGCGCAGTTTGCGCTGGACTCGTCGCGCGACGTGCTGAAAGAGTACAACGACTACTTCGGCGTCAAATACCCGCTGCCCAAGCTGGATAATATCGCTGCGCCGGGCCGCAGCCAGTTCTTCAGCGCGATGGAAAACTGGGGCGCCATCTTCACCTTTGAAAATTCGATCCTGCTCGATCCGCGCGTCGCTACGCAATCGGACAAGGAAGTCTCCTTCCTGGTGGCCGCGCACGAAATGGCGCACCAATGGTTTGGCGACCTGGTCACCATGGCATGGTGGGACGACCTGTGGCTGAACGAAGGTTTCGCCTCGTGGATGGAATCGCGCACCACTGACCGCCTGCATCCGGAATGGAACTGGCATCTGCGCGCGGTTGACACGCGAGACGGCGCGATGGCCCGCGACGCGCTGGCCACCACCCATCCGGTGGTGCAGCGCATCGCCACGGTGGAGCAAGCCAGCCAGGCCTTCGACAGCATCACCTACAGCAAGGGCGAGGCGGTGATCCGCATGCTGGAAAGCTATGTCGGCGAAGACGCCTGGCGCAGCGGCGTGCGCAGCTACATGGCCAGGCATGCTTATGGCAACACGGTGTCCGATGACCTGTGGCGCGAAATCGAAAAAGCCGCGCGCAAGCCGATCACCGCGATTGCACACGACTTCACGCTGCAGCCTGGCGTACCGCTGATCCGCGTGGCGGACGCCGTCTGCAAGAACGGCAAGACCACCGTCCAGCTGACCCAGGGCGAATTCAGCCTGGATCAGGAAAACAAGAAGCCGTTGAGCTGGCGCGTGCCGGTCATCGCGCAGACCATCGGCGGCACCACCGTGCGTGCGCTGGTCAGCGGCGGCAAGGCCAGCATGACGCTGCCGGGCTGCGGCGCGGTGCTGGTCAACGCCGGCCAGAGCGGCTACTACCGCACGCTGTACTCGCCGAAGGCGTTCAGCACGCTGGCCGCCGATTTCGCCAGCATGCCGACCATCGATCAACTGGGCCTGCTGGCCGACAGCTGGGCGCTGGGCCTGGCCGGCCACATGCCAGCCTCCGGCTTCCTCGATCTGGCCGCCAACGCACCTGCCGACGCTGCACCGGAAGTGTGGCAGCGCATCGCCGGCGTATTGGCCGGCCTGCATGGCCGCTACGAAGGCCAGCAGGAACAGCGCGCCGCACTGGAACGATTTACGCGTGCGCGCCTGGCGCCGGTATTTGCCCGCGTCGGCTGGACTGCCAACAAGGACGAAGCTGCAACCGTCGCCAATCTGCGCGCCACCCTGATCCGGGTGCTGGGCGAAGTCGGCGACCCGGCCGTGATCGCCGAAGCCAATCGCCGCTATGCGGCCTCCGCGACCGACAAGACGGCGCTGCCGCCAGCACTGCGCCGTCCTGTGCTGGGCGTGATCGCGGCCAATGCCGATGCAGCGACCTGGGAGCAATTGCACGCCGCCGCCAAAGCCGAGCAATCGAGCATGATCAAGGCCGAGCTGTATAACCTGCTGGGCGCAGCCGACGACAAGGCGCTGGCGCAGCGCGCGCTGGAGCTGGCACTGACCGACGAACCGGGCGCCACGGCCGGTGCATCGATCATCAGCCGCGTGGCGGGCAATCATCCAGACCTGGCGTTTGACTTTGCCATCGCCCACCGCGAACAGATCGACAAGATCGTCGACATCGCGTCGCGCAGCCGCTACTTCCCCGGCCTGGGCGGACGCTCGTCCGATCCGGCCATGATTGGCAAGCTGCGCGCCTACGCTGCGCAATACCTGCGCGCCGAAGCGCAGGGCGATACCAAAACCGCGATCGCGTCGATTGAGTACCGCATCAAGGTGCGCACGCAACGCCTGCCGCAGATCGACGCCTGGCTGAAACAGCACGCCGGCTAAGCAAAAAAAAACCAGCATCATCGCGAGATGGTGCTGGTTACAAAACGCTCGAAAGCGTGGGGATGTTACTGAGGTCCGCCGACTATGGTGTCGGCCTGGAGCAAATTTGTGCCGGGCTTTCTCGGTCCGGCAACCGGGCGCTGGGCTTAACCTCGCGCTATGGGTTCTACTTTGCCACCGATCGGCAAAGACAGGCTTAGGACTTCATTAAGGTAATGCTTAAGGAAACTTAAGCGGGAGGAGTGGTGCCGGTGTTTCAGGCCACCGGCCAGCCTGCTGAGCTATGCTGCGTGTACGTCCGCGCCATCTTGGGCGCGGGGCCAGTTGCAGCATGCTGTTGCCAGCGGAAGCAATAATATTTGGACAATATGACGGCGAAATGACGTACACAAAATTTACCTTGCGATTATCTGCGGCGCTGCTGGCACTGAGCGCTTGCTCGCCATTGCCGCCACCGGCAGCGCCTGCCTCACCGCCGCCGCACGCAGCGGCCGTTCAGGCGCAGCAGCCCGCCGATAGCGGCCCGCTGCTGCACATCGACAGCGCGCGCTCGCTGATCGTGGCGACAGTGCGGCGCGGCGGCATGCTGGCGCGGCTGGGCCACGATCATGTGGTGGCCAGTCACGCCATCAGCGGCAGCGTTTCGCCATCGCGCAATCACGCGGATTTCACGTTCCGCCTCGATCAGATGAAAATCGATGAAGCGGATCTGCGCCAGGCCGCCGGCCTGGAGAAACAGCCTTCTGCCGACGCCATCGAAGGCACGCGCTTCAACATGCTGAACAAAGTGCTGGACGCGGACCGTTATCCGCTGGTGCGGGTGCAGGCGGAACGCCTTGCCACTGACCAGCCGCTGCGGGTCGCCATCACGCTGCATGGTGTCACGCGCACGCTGGAGGTCCCGGTGGAGCTGCGCGAAGAAGCGGGCGCCATCCAGGTGAAAGGCGCGTTCACGCTGAAGCAGACCGATTTCGGCCTCACGCCGTTCTCGGTCATGGCCGGCGCCATGTCGGTGCAGGACCAGATGGAACTGCGCTTCGACCTGCTGGCCAAATAAAAAAAGGCCCGCAGCAAAGGCGCGGGCCGAAGGTTTCAAATCGGGAGAGACTTGAAAGAGCAAAGACAGTATCTCAGCCCCGCATGACGCCATGATGACATGGCGCGCTCCCGAATAAACTTTTTAACGGGCGATGATGAGGCGCAGGCCAAGCACGATGAACACAGCGCCAGCGACGCGGTCCATCCACTTGCCGGCTTTCGGCGTGCGATTGATCCACGCGCCCACCGCGCCGGAAAAATAACCGAGCAAACCAAACAGCAGCACCGCCTGCGTAGTGAACAGCAGACCCAGTTGCGCCGTCTGCCAGGCCGCATCGCCACGCTCCGCCACCACAAACTGCGGCAGGAAGGACAGGAAGAACAGCACCACCTTGGGATTGATCATATTGGCGAACAGTCCCTTGGTGAACAGCTTGCCCAGGCTTTCATCCGGCAAGCCCGCGCCTTCCACGCGCGCGCCGCCACGGCTGCGCAAGGCGCCGGCGCCTAGCCAGATCAGATAGGCGCCGCCCAGCAGTTTCAGCGCGCCAAACGCCATCGGCGAAGCTTTGATCAGCGCACCGACGCCAAACGCCGCGAGCACGGTGTGACTCAGGCAGCCCAGCGCGCAGCCCAGGCCAAATAGCATGCCCTGGCGGCGCCCGCGCGACATGCCAACGCTCAGCACCATCAGGTTGTCCGGCCCCGGCGAAACGGTGATCAGCAGCGCGGCGCTGAGAAATCCAATAAACTGTTCTGGCGAGATGAGCAAGATACTTCCCTACGGCGCAAAACCTTCATCATACCAAAGCGCTAAGTTCTCGTTTAAAATGGCTGAAATAACTTCTATAACAGCCGGCGCGCGCACACCGATGAGCAAAGCGAGCATGACCCACAGCCTGATCGCCTATCTGCGCCGCTATGCCCTGCTCCTCCTGCTGACTCTTTGCCTGCCCGCCAGCGCTACGCCCATCGCGCTAGCCAACGCCAGCATCGACCTGGCCAAGACCGGCAAGCTCTATGCTGACAACGGCGAACCGTATCCGCTCAACGCCGCCGGCCTGCCGGCCATGCTGGCCAGCCTCAAGCCCGCAAACAGCGTCAACCTGCTGGGCGGCGGCTACTGGCTGTACGCGGAACTGCATAATACCGGCGGCCAGACGCAGTGGGTGATCGATCCCAACGACACGCTGATCGACATGGTCGACATCCAGGTCTACAGCGAGGATGGCGGGATCCGCCAGCTGCTGACCGGCTACCGCCAGCCGCATTCCTATATGCTCCACTATGGCAAGGACATCGACCTGGAGCCGGGCCAGCGCTACCAGGTGCTGATACGCTTCTCCAGTCCTTACTATGCGCGCACACCGGTGTTCTCGGTGCTGCCGCGCACTGACTACCAGCAGCTGGTGGCCAGGGAGAATGTGCTGATCATCGGCTCGGTGGGCGCACTGCTGGCGCTGACCGTGTTCAACTTCTTCATCTATTCGATCACGCGCGACCGCTCCTCGCTGTACTACTCGCTGTATGTGCTGTGCTATGCGGTGGCCTGGGGCATGACCTTCCACATGTCGGCCGACCTGTTCGGCTGGCATAAGCTGCACTGGCACTACGTGCCCTTCTTCCTGCTGCCTGTGCTGAGCACCCTGTTCTACACCACCTTCCTGCGGCTGAAGGAAACCGCACCGCGCCTGTACCGGCTCAGCCGCATCAACATCGTGCTGCCGCTGCTGACATTGCCGAGCTGTTTCCTGGCGCTCAGCTACGCGCACACCATCGCCACCATCGTCATCACCATCTGGATGACAATGGCGCTGGCCACCGGCATCATCGTCTGGCGCGGCGGCTATTATCCGGCGCGCTTCTTCGTGCTGGGCTTTGTGGCGCTGATGATACCGGGGCTGGTGATTTTGCCGGCCAACGTTGGCCTGATCCCGGCACTGGTCAGCAATGCGCAGTTGTTCACACTGCTGGGCGGCACGCTGGATGGGGTGCTGCTGGCGTTCGCGCTGGCCGACCAGATCCGCCTGCTGCGCAACAACCTGGAACAGCGGGTCAACGAACGCACCGTCGAACTGACCGAAGCCAAGGAACACGCGGAAGTGGTCAGCCGCCACCGCATCGACTTCCTGTCGGCGATGAGCCACGACATCCGCACCCCGCTGGCCGGCGTGATCGGCATGATCAAGTTCGCCATGCGCGACCAGTCAGTGCGCGGCCGTACCGAGGAATACCTGCGCATCGGCCTGCAAAACAGCGAGTCGCTGCTGGCCATCCTCAACGACATTCTGGATTTTTCCAAGATCGACGCCGGCCGCCTGTCGATTGAAACCGTGGACTTCGACCTGATTGCGCTGATCGACGACGCGGTCGGGATCCTGCAGCAGCAAGCCGACGCCAAGAGCCTGCTGCTGCGCTATGAGCTGGCGCTGGACCTGCCGCGCTATGTGCGCGGCGATCCGACGCGGCTGCGCCAGATCCTGCTCAACCTGCTGGGCAACGCCATCAAATTCACCGACCGTGGCGAAGTACGGCTGGACGCATCGGCGCTGCGGAATACCGACGGCCGCGCCAGCATCAGCTTCGATGTCAGCGACACTGGTCCCGGCATCCCGCCCGAAGCGCTGCCACGGCTGTTCCAGAAATTCGAGCAGGCCGACCATTCGACCACGCGCCGTTACGGCGGCACAGGCCTGGGCCTGGCGATCTGCAAAGAGCTGGTGGAACTGATGGGCGGCGCCATTGCCGTGTCGAGCCGCGTAGGCGCCGGCTCCACCTTCAGCTTTACGCTGCCGCTGGAACTGGGCGCGGCGCCGGTCGGCGATCCGTCCATATTGCCGCGCAAGGAACATCATGCCTACCGCTTGCGGGTGCTGTGCGCCGAGGATGTGCGCACCAACCAGATCATCGTCAGCACGCTGCTGGAAGGCATGGGCCACGATATCCGCATCGTCGAAAACGGCTTGCAGGCGCTGCATGCGCTCAGCACCGCTGCCTACGACATGGTGCTGATGGATGGACGCATGCCGATGATGGATGGCGAACAGGCGACGCGGCTGATCCGCGCCGGCGGCAGCGAAGACTATCGCGTGCTCGATCCGGCGATTCCCATCATCGCGCTGACCGCCAACGCCAGCGACCATGACCGCGCGCGCTACCTGGCGGTGGGCATGGACGGCTTCCTCAGCAAGCCAGTGGACGAGCGGCTGCTGTACGACCAGGTGGAGAAAATCATCGCTCAGCACCTCAGCCGTGGCCGCCAGTTGCGCGCAACCGACGCGGAGCAGTTGGCCGCCCAGCGCAGCAAGCTGGACGAGCAGTTCGGTGTGGCGCCGGAAGCGCTGCCGGCGGCGAATCCGGACACGGTGCAGATCATGCCGCTGGCCGGGCTGTCGCACAAGCATATCCAGCGCATCACCCAGGCCTTCCTTGACGAAGCGCCGCGCCGGCTGGAAACCGCGCGCGCGGCGGTGGTGGCAGGCAATAGCGGCGCGGCGGCGGCGGCCATCCACGCCTTGAAAGGCAGCGCCGGCTACCTGAATTCCACACACCTGCATTCGCTGTGCCACGAAATGGAAGCCGCCGCCAGCGCCGGCGACCTGGTCGAAGTGATCGATATGCTGCCGGACGTGGAGGCGGCGCTGGACAAGGCCTGCGCCGATTTGCGCAACGCGGCGGCGGCCTAAGCAAAGTTTGCGGTTTTCCGCGACAATGGGAAGCCTCATTCCATTGCATCGGACATTACATGAATCATCCTGATAGCGCGCTGGCCGCGCGCGACGGCCTGCCGCCCGATGCGCGGCGGCTTGCCATGCTGTCGGTCGCCATCGGCGTCGGCATGGCCTCGCTCGATACCGCGATCGCCAACACCGCCCTCCCTGCCATCGCCGACCAGCTGCACACCACGCCCGCCGCCTCTGTCTGGATTGTCAACGTTTATCAATTGGCCATGGTGGCGACGCTGCTGCCGTTTGCCGCGCTGGGCGAAGTGATCGGCTACCGCCGCGTGTGCATCTTTGGCCTGGCACTGTTCACTGCCGCTTCGCTGGCCTGTGCGCTGGCGTGGTCGCTGCCGTCGCTGGTGGCGGCGCGGCTGCTGCAAGGCATAGGCGGCGCCGCGATGATGGGCGTGAACACCGCCATGGTACGCACCATCTTCCCCGCCAAGCTGCACGGCCACGGCTTCGGCCTGAATTCGCTGGTGGTGGCGGTGTCGTTTGCGGTCGGCCCGACGGCCGCCTCGCTGATCCTGGCGGTGGCCTCGTGGGAATGGCTGTTCGCCATCAACGTGCCGCTGGGCGTGGCCGCCGTGCTGCTGGCGCGCCGCGCGCTGCCGTCGTCGCCGCGCGCCAGCCACAAGATCGACACGCCCACCGCCGTTCTCAACGTGCTGGCCTTCGGTCTGCTGATCCTCACCTTCGGCGACGCCGCGCACCAGGAAGGCTGGCGCAGGCTGCTGCCGGAAATCCTTGCCACGCTGTTCTTCTTTGCGCTGCTGCTGCGCCGCCAGGCCGGCCACGCCGCGCCGATGCTGCCGGTGGATCTGTTCAAGCGCCCGCTGTTCGCGCTGTCGTCGCTGACGGCGGCATGCACCTTCGCCACGCAGGGACTGGCCTTCGTCTCGCTGCCGTTTTATTTTGAGCATACGCTGGGCCGCTCACCGGTAGAAACCGGCTTCCTGATGACGCCATGGGCGGTGCTGGTGGCGGTGATGGCGCCCATCGCCGGCAAGCTGAGCGACCGCTATCCGCCCGGTGCACTGGGCGGCATCGGCCTGGCGCTGCTGTCGTCCGGCATGGTGTCGCTGCTGATGCTGCCGGACCAGCCGACCTTCTTCGACATCGGCTGGCGCATGGCCTGGTGCGGCATCGGTTTCGGCTTTTTCCAGGCACCGAATCTGAAAGCCATCATGGGCAGCGCGCCGCCATCGCGCGCAGGCGGCGCCAGTGGCGTGGTTGCGACCTCGCGGCTGATCGGCCAGGCGACCGGCGCGGCACTAGTGGCTTATTGCTTCACCATTTCCGCCACACGCGGCACCTCGTACGCGCTGGTGCTGGGCGCGGTGTTTGCCGGCGTGGCCTGCATCGCCAGCTTCGCGCGTTTGGCGGTGGCGCAGCAACCGTGAGCCGTGATCGGGCGGACGCTGTTACACTCTTCGGCAAACCAAGACAGGAGATGACAGCATGTCCAACCGCACGCTTAACCTGACCGACGCGCTGTATGACTACGTGCTGGCGCATTCGCTGCGCGAGCATCCAGCCCAGGCCGCGCTACGCGCCGCCACCCGCGACCACGAACGCGCCAGCATGCAGATATCGCCCGAACAGGGCCAGTTCATGGCCTTGCTGGTGAAGCTGAGCGGCGCGCGCAACGCCATCGAAATTGGCGTATTCACTGGCTATAGCGCGCTCTCGGTGGCGCTGGCCTTGCCGCCGGAGGGACGGCTGCTGGCCTGCGACATCAGTGAGGAATACACCAGCGTAGCGCGGCCGTTCTGGCGTGAGGCAGGCGTCGCCGACAAGATCGACCTGCGTATCGCACCGGCGCTGGAGACGCTGCAATCGCTGCTGAAGGATGGCGAGGCCGGCCTGTACGACTTCGCCTTCATCGACGCCGACAAGGTCAGCTACGACGCCTACTATGAGTGCTGCCTGCGGCTGGTCCGTCCCGGCGGCCTGATCGTATTCGACAACACGCTGCGCGACGGCAAAGTGCTGGAGCGCGCCGACAATGACGACATGGCGGCGCTGCAAGCGCTGAACATCAAGCTGCGCGAAGACCAGCGTATCGACATCTCGCTGCTGCCGATCAGCGATGGCGTGACGCTGGCCCTTAAGCGCTAGGACCAAGGCCCGCTACTTCGGCCGCGCAGGCCGCACACCCGCATCTGGCTTGCGCAGCTGGCCTTCGCGCAGCATTAGCACCGCCGCCGCCACCGACCGCGCCACATTGCGCACCTCCTGCTGGAACTTCTCATCCTGGTCCAGCACGGCGTGGCTTTCGGCATAGGATTCGTAATAGCCTACATAGCGATCCAGCGCCGATTGGTGGCCGGCGTCGATCAAGCCCATCCAGTCCAGCCAGTCGGCCAGGTTGCGGCGCAGGCTTTCCGTGCCGGCCACATCGCCATGCACCACCAGGCCGTAAGCGCGGCCCGCCAGGTGTTTGGGATAATCCCATCCTTTCAGCTCGATATCCTTGGCTTCATTGGCCTTCTTACCATGCGTGCTGGTCGGATCGGGATTGCCGCCGTCGGCGCAGACCAGACGGTCAATCATCAGCTTGAGCACCGACGGCGCCTGATACCAGTACGTCGGCGTGAGAATGATCACGCCATGCGCCGCCACCCACTTCTCATAAATTTCGGCCATCCAGTCACTGGTCTGGCGCTCGGCGTGATTGGGATAACAGCTGCACGGCCAGTGGCACAGCGGCATGGCGGTGGAAACGCAGCCCTTGCAGGGGTGGATGTGCAAGTCATAGCTGGAGGTCAGCAGGCTCAGGTCCAGCACATCGGCTTCGATGTCGGCCGCTTCCAGCACTTCCCTGGCCCATAGCGTCATGCGGTAAGTCTTGGAGATCTCGCCGGGACAAGTGCCGTCGTTGCGCGCCGCGCCGATGATCAGCAGCACCCGCGAGCGCGTGGCCGCGTCCTTCTGACGGCGCTCGGCGGCCAGCAGCCTGTCGCGCGTGGCCTTCCACTCTACCGACAAATCGTAGTCCGGATCGGCAAACCCTAGGCCAGCTTTTTGTGTGACCGGCGCCTTGCGGCCGGCGTGGTAATTTTTCCAGGCGATTTCCTCAACCTGTGCCAGCGCCTCACTGGCTGCCTCAAACGCCGGGTCCTTAAAGGAGCGCATGAATTGCAGATGAAACTCCTGGCGTTCCAGCGGCTGCGGCGCCTGTCCTTTTCGTACTTCTGCCATATTGGCCTCCTTGTATGAAGCCAGCTTGGCATGCTGCCGAGTCATGCTCCGTGCGCTCACGCACGCTCCTACAGGCCAACGGCGCGTGCACCTACGCTCAACTACGCCGGGCAGGCTTAGCATAGCGCTACATTTATTTGAAAGGAGACACATCATGAGCCAGCCAAACAAACCAGACCCACGCGGTTTCAAACCCGGCGCCAATATGCCGCAGGACGGTTACGATCCTAAAAAACAAGGCATGTCCGATAGCGGCAATCACGCCACCGGCCATCCGGGCAACGATAACCCGCATGCCAGCCAGCAAAGCGCTGCGGCAGCGGCCACCGCCGCCACGCACCGCGACAAGAAAGCCGGTGCGCGCGGCGACGACTATTCCGACACCAACCGCAAAGGTAATCGCTAATTCCATTTTACTGGACGTGGATTTCCTGTAAAATGGAAATCCATGGACATCAATCTTTTAATCGCCCGCCGCGTGCGGGAGCTGCGCGACGCCCATGGCTTGTCGCTGGACGCGCTGGCAACCCGCAGCGGTGTGAGCCGCTCGAATATCTCATTGATCGAACGCGGCGAGAGCAGCCCGACAGCGGCGGTGCTCGACAAGCTGGCCAGCGCGCTGGGTGTGGCGCTGGCTACGCTGTTTGAGGACAAGGCCGGCGAAGGCGACGCCGAGCCATCGCCGGTAGCGCGTGTGGCCGACCAGCCGGTGTGGACCGATCCCGCTTCCGGCTATATACGCCGCAGCCTGTCGCCGGCAGCGCCCTCGCCCTTGCAGCTGGTGGATGTGGTATTCCCGCCAGGCCAGCGCGTGGCCTACGACAGTGTGCCGCACAACGCCGACATTCACCAGCAGGTATGGATGATCGACGGCGCGATGGAAATCAGGGCCGGCGAACAGCACTGGAGGCTCGAAGCCGGCGACACGCTGGCCATGCGGCTAGACCGCCACATCGTTTATCACAACCCAAGCAACAAAGCAGCGCGCTACCTGGTGGCGCTGACCACCCAGCCGGCTACCCGGAGGGGAGCATGAGCGCCGCAGCGGCGCCAGTCACCGTGCGGCGCGTGGCTGTGGACGAAGCGGCGGCACGCGCGGAGCCGCTGGCGCAGGTGTTGGCCGATGTATTGATTGATTGCGTCGAAGGCGGCGCGTCGGTCAGCTTTATGCTGCCGCTATCGCGTGACAAGGCGCTGGACTTCTGGCGCGGCGTGCTGGCAGGTGCGGCGCGCAAGGAACGCGTGCTGCTGGTGGCGGAAACCGCTGCAGGCCGCATCATCGGCACTGTGCAACTGATCACTGCCCTGCCCGACAACCAGCCGCACCGCGCAGACGTCGCCAAGATGCTGGTCCACCGGGACGCCCGCCGCCAGGGCGTTGCCGCGCTGCTGATGGCCGCCGTCGATCAGGCTGCGCGCGAGGAAGGCAAGCAAGTACTGGTACTGGACACCGTCACTGGTGGCGACGCCGAACGCCTGTACCAGCGCGCCGGCTGGATCAGCGCCGGCTCAGTGCCCAACTACGCGCTGATGCCGGACGGCGCCTACTGCGCCACCACCTTCTTCTACAAGCAGCTTTAGAAGTCAGTCTCGCCCTCGATCACCACCGGATAGCCGCTGATCGCGCGCGAGGTCTGCATGCCCGCCATCACAGCCGCCTCCACGCAGCCCGCGTTAAGGCCGGTCTTGATCCAGTCTCCGGTCAGGAACAGATTGGAGAAGCCCGATTGGTCGGTGCGCAAGCGATAGCGTGTGCTGCCCGCCACCGACATCACATAACGCTCGGAGGGATCGACGTTGGCGCGCCAATACTGCGCGTCAAAGCGCTGCACGCCAGTCGCTTCGCTGCCGTCCACCAGCCAGTTCCAGGGGAAAGCGCCAGCCGGACCGGCCGCCGCCCACAGCGATGCAATCTCCTTGCCCAACTGATTGACTGCCCCCTGCTTCGCCGCTTCCGCCATCCGCCGGGGGAAGTCATGATCGCTGGCGGGCGGATAGCTGCCGACCGGCAGCGCGCTGCAGAAGTAGGACACATTGCGCGGATCAAGCGGCGCCGGCCAGTCCTCGCGCACCAGCAGCTGATCCATCGGTGCCCAGGTATCGTAAGGCTCGGTGAACGCGCTCAGTACCGGTTGCTGTCCATCCGGCTGATAGGCCCAGCCCATCTGCGTCAGATCCTTGTCCAGCCACACCTGGTAAGCTTGCGTCGCCACAGTCTGCACTTTTTCGGAAGTCGCCAGCAGCGCCGGACTTTGCGCCAGCAATTGCGGACACAGCACCGGCAGCGAACCGATCGAAATGCCGAACACTACCTGGTCAAAATCCACGCCGCGTTTCAGCGTCACCGTGGGCAGCGGCTTACCATAAGCCTCCTCATACACCTGCGGCCAATCGGTCCAATGCGATTCCAGATTGATGCCCTTCTCCTGCAGCAGCACCGCCTGCGCCGGATCGATCTGGCCGTACAGCGGTTCACTTGGCCAGCAATCCAATCCCTTCACAGGCACCAGCGGATCGTAGTCCGCACCGGCCAGCTGCACTTGCCGGGTCATGCGGATGCTGCCGATCTGCGCGCCGTCCGGCACCAGCTCCTCGATCTTGTGGAAGAACTTGAACTTCACGCCGCGCTTCAGCAGCGCCTGATACATCGGCGTAAAGATGGTGTCGCCCATGCCGGCCTGCATCTTGAACATGATGCCGCCCTTGTAGGCCAGGCCGATGCGCGCCATCGCCCGCAGCATGGTGCCAGCTTCCGCATTCGGTTTGGCGAAGTCGCCGCCTTCGTAGGCAAAAATCAGGTCGTAGAAACCACGCACCGGCGCCGATTGCACACACAGCTTCTCGTCCCCGCCATGCTTGCGCAGCCAGTCGCGGAAATCGAGATCATTGATCACGTCGAAGCCATGCTTGATCACGCCGTCCTCAAACACGCCCTTCATCACCGTGATACCCAGATCGAGGCAAATGAACAGGCGGCGAATATCGTCAGCCACATCCCCCTCGGCGCGCGCGATCAGCTTGTCGTAGCGCGTGTGCAGCTTGCCGCGCACGCCGGCCATGGCACCGGCCAGCGCCAGATGCTGGCCTTCGTCCGCATCTTCCGCCATATTGAACACCATGCCAGTCAAGGCGCCGGCCAGCAGCGACACATCGTCGATCAACTCTTCCACCGAGGACGTGACGCCTTCCGCCAGGTGATACAGCCAGTCAGGAATGATGCCGGTGTGATGCGGATGCGGCGCCAGTTCCATCTCCTTGGTCAGCCTATCCAGGCTGCGTATCCATTGCTCGATCCAGCCAACCATCGCCACCGCCATCTGCCACAGGGTGATCTTCTGGTCGCCCTCGCCCGGTTCGCCCGGCAGTGTGGGAAACACAATCGACCAGTTGTGCCACTGGTCGCCAACCTGCTCGGACAACGCCACATAATCATGCTGCTTGAACGCGTCGCGCCAGGTCGCCAGCGGCGCACCGGCTGGCCGGTCCAGGCTGGCGTAAGCCTCCTTGATCATCTTGAACGCATTCGAATAGAAGCCGAACCAGATGTGCAAGCCATGTTCCTCGATGCGTTGCCCCAGCTTGGCATTGCGCCCACTCGCCCCCTTGCCACCCAGTCGCCAGCCCTGCTGGTACACGGTGATGTCGTAATTATTCTGCCAGCCCGCCTGCCCGGTCAAATAATAAGCCGTGGTCATGGCGCTGACGCCGCCGCCAAGGATGGCGATTTTCTGCGGAGCGATAGCCGAGTTGTCCACCAGTTCCTCGCCGGGTTGCGCGGTGAAGTCGAAATTCAGGTAATACGGCAGGATCGCTTGCTGCGGTCCCAGTTTCAGGCCCAGCGTTTCGTTCAGCGGGAAGCTGTCGAAGGCATGCAGCACCGCCTCATATTCATACGCCAGCAGTTTGCCGCCGTGGATTTTCTCGATGGTGGCCGGCGCCGCCAGGATGGCCTGGTACACCGCCTTCAGCCCCGCACTGTCCGGGAACTGCTTGAGGAAGATCTGATCGATGCGCGGATTGCGCAGCAATGACAGGATATCCTTCCATCCAGCGGCATCCATATTGAAGAAATCAGGGATCGACAGAAACAGCTTGATCGCCTCTTCAATCAGGTCCAGCCAGTTTTCCAGCGGCCGTTCTTCGCCGGACTTCTGGGTGGCCGTCACCTCCAGCAGCGGATGCATGGCAATCCGCGTCTCCGGTGAAAATGGGTGAAAGCCCTTGGCCGACAGCGCGCAGCGCTGCGCGCTGATCTCGTGCTCGCACAAATATTTCGGATAGCCGAACAGCTCGCGGCCATTAATCAGCGCCATCGCGTCATCGACAAAAATGTGCGCCGGATAGTAGTAGATATGCGCCAGCTCGCCCTCTTCATCCATCGCCCCCACCATGATCCAGGTGACGATATCGATCTCCGTGATCCAGCCCTTGGCGTGATCGACCGGCGCCGCCGAATCAGCGTGATTCACCTGTGTGAAGGTGATCAGCACATACGGCGAAATCGCCTTGAAGCGCATGCGCGCACCGGCAACGGCGTTCAGCGTGCCGTCGATCGTCGCCTGCAATTTCGCCGAATCGCCCTTGACGAAAAAGCCGTACATCTCGGAGTTTTTCAACTGCAGCGGTGCATGCATCATCACCGAGCCGCCCTGGTAGATATAGGAAGGTCTGTTCGCCATGGCCTCAAGAAAGGAAAGTGGACAATTCCTTAAGTGTATTTCAGTTCTGGCACTGTTGCGAAAAATAAATTCGGGCCCTGCGGTGTAAAATGCAAGCCATGGACCACACCACCCACAAGCCAGATGGCCGCACCGCCATCCTGCTGCCTTCCGGCTTCGTACTCGACCTGATGGCGCCGGACGCCAGCGGCATGCCGATCACCGACATCGCCCTGTGCCTGTCGTCGCAGCCACGCTGGGGCGGCGCCGCGCGGCCATGGTATTCCGTGGCCGAGCACTGCGTGATGGTGTCGCGCATCGTCGCACCGGAATTCGCCTATGCGGCGCTGATGCACGACTGTGAGGAGTTTCTCGGCGACTGGCCGTCGCCGGTCAAGGTGATGCTGGGCCGCGACTACGTGAAGCAGCGCGTGCATCCGGTCAAGGACGCACTGCGCCGGCGCTTCGGCTTCCAGGACGAGCGTCCCGAAATCAAGCACGCGGACCTGGTGTGCATGGCGACCGAGCTGCGCGACTTGCTGCCGCCAGCATGGATGGAATGGGGACATCTGCCGCCGCCAGCCGCCGGGAAAATCATCCCGGTCGGGCCGGAGCGGGCTTACCTTCAATTCCTCGAACGCTACGAGGAATTGAAGCATCAGGCCATAGGCGTTACGGCGTGATCACAAAGCGGTAGCTGGCCGGTGTCAGCGGCACGCGATACCTGACGTGCGGACGGCCATCCAGGCTCCAGCCGGTATCGCCACCAACGCCGGCCTGCGCCATGTCGATCAGGACACTGCCATCGCCATGCGGCGCGATCTCCGAGCTTTTCCATTCGCCGCGCGGACGCAGATACAAGTCCTCATACGGGAACGGCAGCGCATTGAACGAGAACGGCGCATCCGAGCGCACCGTCACGCCGGCCTGCGCGCCGGACAGCGAGAACCAGCGCACATCCGTCTTGTTGCCGCTTTCCTGTGGCCGGATATACGAATGATACTGGTCTGCCAATGCCCCTTGATACAGGCCCAGCGCCGCGCCCGTCTTGCGGTCCACATAGGATTCATGCGGACCGCGGCCGTACCAGCGCAATTGATTCAGCGCCGCAGGACTGTCAAAGCGCAGGCCCAAGCGCAGCGGATCCGGCAAATCATCCCGCAGCGGCGTGAAGGTCGCCTGCACTTCCAGCGCGCCATCGCTGCGCATGCGGTAGATGTTCTGCCAGTGCGCGGCGCCAGCGCCAAAGCTGAACAACACTTTCAGGCTGTCGCCTTGCACTTCCAGCGAACGCACCTTGCGCTGATTGGTAAAGGTCTGCCACACCTTGTGGGTCTTGTCGACGCCTGCGCCTTCGTCGTTGTCCATCAGGCCACGCCAGAAGTTCGGACTGCCGCCTTTCAGTACCTGCTGGCCGTTGACGCTATAGGTCAGCAGGCCGGTGTCCGGCGCCAGCCGCAGCACCGCCTTGCCAGCACGTAGTTCATAGCCGCCCCCCGATTTCACCGGCTTGACCCATGCAGCCTTCGCCACCGCCGGTGTCGCCTTCGACAACACAAACTGCGACCAGCCGACCACTGCGCCCTGCTCGACGCCCTGCTCCGCCGCCTTGCTGCGCGCGCTCAGCGTCAGCACCAGCTCACCGCCCTTGGCGGCCGTCGCGGCGGACGGCAGCTTGATGGCCTGTCGTCCACCGGCGCGTGCATTTGACGCGGCCAGCGCACCTTGCGCCACGTGCACACCGTCGCGCTCCAGCTTCCATTCCAGCGCCAGGTGCCCCAGGTCGCGGAAGTCGTAGCGGTTCACCACTTCCACCGCGCCCTTGCGCGGATCGCCCTCAAACACCACCGGAGAATAGACTTTCTGCAGCTCATAGTATTCCGGGTCCGGCGTGCGGTCTGAGCGCAGCACGCCGTCGCCCACCACGCTGCCGTCGCCACGCTCGGGATTCACATCGAAGCCGGAAGCCCAGTAGGTGCGGCCCTTGTCATCCTTGGCTGCCACACTCTGGTCCACCCAGTCCCAGACAAAGCCGCCTTGCAGCTTGCGATGCGCGCGTATCACCTGCCAGTAGTCTTCCAGATTGCCCAGCGAATTGCCCATGGCGTGCGCGTACTCGCACTGAATCATCGGCTGGCGATACGCTGGGTCCTGCGCGTAATCAGCCATTTTCTCGATGTCGTCATACATGGGCGCGTAGATATCGACATAGTCGTTTGGCCGGTGCACCTCATTCAGCGTGCCGTAACCCAAATAGCTGATCAGACGCGATGGATCGGCCTTGCGTATCCATGCGGCGGACTGCTCGAAATTCGGACCGGTGCCGGCCTCGTTCCCCAGCGACCAGAAAATGATCGATGGCGAGTTCTTGTCACGCTCCACCATGCGCGACACCCGGTCCAGGTGCGCCACGCGCCAGTGAGGCTTGTAGCCCAGCTGGATCGCCGCCCGTCCGGCCGCATCGGGCGCCTTGTCGCCCAGTTCCATGTAGCCGTGCGATTCGATATCCGCTTCGTCCATCACGTACAGGCCATATTCGTCGGCCAGATCGTACCAGCGCGGATCGTTCGGATAGTGGGAAGTGCGCACCGCATTCACATTGGCGCGCTTCATCAGCTCGATATCCTTGCGCATGCTCTCCATCGACATCACGCGATAGGTATGCGGATCATGTTCATGGCGATTGACGCCCTTGATCATGACCCGCTTGCCATTGACACGCACCTCGCCATCGGCTATCTCCACCGTGCGGAAGCCGATGCGGCGCGAGGTGGCCGACACCAGCTTGCCCTGCGCGTCGGTCACTTCGATCAGCAAGGTGTATAGCTTGGGCGTCTCCGCCGACCATGGCTGCACCGCCGGAATTGTGCCGCGCAACACAGCCCGACGATCCACGCCCGGCGCCGCGCTGGCCCGCAGCACTTCATTGGTCCCATCCAGCACCGTGGCCTTGACGTTGACATCGGCCGGGGCGCCGGCAATTTCCGCCGTCAGCTCAAACTGCCCATTGCGATAAGCCTTGTCCAGCGATGCACTGACCTTGTAATCGCGCAGCCGCGTACGCGGCTCGGCGTAAAGATAGACGCTGCGCTCGATACCATTGACGCGCCAGAAGTCCTGATCTTCAAGATAGGAACCATCGGCCCAGCGATACAGCTCGATGGCGATCACATTGCGGCCTGGCTTCACATAACGGCTCAGGTCAAACTCGGATGGCAGCTTGGAGTCCTCCGAATAGCCGACCCGCTGGCCGTTGACCCACACATAATACGCTGCACCAGCGGCGCCGATCTGCAGGAACACATCGCGCTCGCGCCAGTCTTCGGGCAGGTCGAAGTTGCGGCGATACGAACCCACTTCATTCAGCTCATGCGGAATGAAAGGCTCGTTGGCGGGGAAAGGATAAACGATGTTGGTGAAGATAGGCTTGCCATAGCCCTGCGTCTGCAACATGCCGGGCACCTGGATGCTGCCCCATTTGCTGACATCAAACGACGGCTGGAAGAACTCTTTGGGCCGCGCTTCCGGATTCGGCGAATAGGCAAACGACCAGGTGCCGTCCAGCGACAGGTAATTACGCGATGCCGCCTTATCGGCCGCCAGCGCCAATGGGCGCGACTCAAAGTTGAAGAAAGTCGCCTTCATCGGCTCGCGGTTTAGCTGCACTACTTCGGGCTGTTCCCACTCCGCCGCTTGTTGCGGCGCAGCGATCAACGACTGCGGCAATACCAGCCCCGCAGCCAGCAAGGCCGCGGTCAACATGCGTATATCCATTGTGTCCCCTCGTTGTTTTATCGGTAAGGTAGTGTACCTTACCAAGGGGATGCAACCGATTACGCCAGTCCGAGCGAGCGCAATGGCGCTGGATCAATCCATTCGTCCAGCGCAAAATCGCGCTGAATGAATTTCCAGTCCAGCAGATACTGCTTGAACTGCGCCAACGCTGTCAGTCCTTCGTCGTTCAGGCCAACGCCGAGTTTTTCATGCAGCTTGTCGCCATAGGCAAAGCGCACCCACGATTCCGCCCAATTGGTTTCACGCGCGATGTGCGTCAGTGCCTGGCCCGGATTACGCCGCGCCCAGCTATCCACCGAGGCGATGCTGCCCAGGAAGCGCCGAACCAGATCCGGGTGCTGCTGCAAGGTCAGCGTGTTGACCGTCAGCGGCCGCGGCGTGCAATTGTTGACGCGCACCCAGCGATCCGGATGGAATCCCATATTCAGCACCACGCGCGCATCCAGCAGATGCGCAACCTCGGCGCCGCGCACATCCTTGACGTAGATGGCGTCCACCTCGCCCCTGACCAGCGCATGTACCAGCGCCGTGTAACGGTGCGGCGCGCCACGGCGCACCGGCGTATCCGGCTCGGTCACAGCATTGACGCGTGCCGACACATCAATCCATTCCGCATCCTTATAGCCCAAGCCTTCCGTCTCCAGCGCCACCAGCAGGCCACGCAGCGCCTCGGCACGGCTGACGTCCACACCATCGGCATTGGCAGGCTGCTTGGGCAGGCCAAGCTTGCGGCCTTTCAGGTCGCGCGGCGTGACGATGCCGGATTCCGGCAAAGCCAGAATGACCTGGTATTCATCGATCCATGAGATGCCGATCACCCGTGTGTCGCGCCCCTTGGCGCGCGCCCAGATTGGCTGCACCGCACCGCCAAGCCGGAACGAATCCGGCAGGTTGTGTTCGAAGTGCGAGGCCAGTTCGCTCGGGTTATCCGAATCCTGCAAGGACTTGATGGTGATGCCGTCGGCGGAAAACTCCTTGTCGTACAGCCCGAGCTGCGCGCTCAGGCCGAGCGGTGTCGGTATCGATCCACGCGAGTACCAGATCGTTGCCGGCTTGCGCTCTTCAGTCATTATTGCTTCTCCTGTTTCCAAAAATCGGTCAGTCCAAGTTCACGCAGACCGGCATCAACAAAGCGCGGTTCCAGCAATTCCTCGACCTTCAATTGTTTGCGCACCAGCTTCTGCTGATGTGCAAAGGCCAGCACCTCGCGGTAATGACGATACACCAGTCCATCGTAGCTTGGCGAAAAACGCTCCTTCCAGGCCAGTTGCGGATCATCGTAAGCGCGCCGCACAACACGCTCGGGAACACCGGCGCGGGTGGCGTCAAGCAGGAAGGCGTCCCGGTTGGTTTCCTGTGCCGCCCAATGCTGTGCGCGCAGCCAGGCAGTGACCACCAGTTGTGTCAGCGCCGGGTTGGACTGCGTGAACTCCTGCCTGCCCCACAATTCGGCACGCATCTTGCGCTCCGGCTTGCCCTTGCTGCTCCAGATGATACGGCCAGCGCCACGGTCCTCCAGCGCGTCGCCGCCCAGCACGAACAGCGCATCGACACGTCCAGTCGCCAAGGCTGCTGCGCCAGGCTTGATATCCATGTTCACCAGCGTGAAGTCACTGACCTTCAGGCCGCTGTCCTCAATCAGATGGCGCAACCCAAGCTCCCACGGCCGGCCACGATGCACGCTGATACGCTTGCCCTTCAGGTCACGGATCGAGCGCGCCTGCGATCCTGGCGCCACCAGCAGGAAAACATCCGCTCCACGTCCGAACGGCACCACCACTTGCGTGCGCACGCCGCCGGCATTCAGGATCACCGACGGCAAATCGCCATACGCGGCAAAGTCGATGCGTTTGCTGGCAAAGGCTTCGTTCATGGTGGCGCCGGTGTCGCCGCTGACCGGCAGCCACTCCAGCGTCGCGCCACGCTGCTGAAGCTGCGCAGCCAGCCAACCTTCCTGTTGGACGCGATAGGCTACGCCGCCGATGGCGGCTTTGCCGTTCTCAGTGAAAGCGGTGGTAGCGATACGCACCACGCCCGGCTCGGCGCGAGCAATCCCGATGGCGCCGGCGGCGCTCAGCGCCGTCGCAAGCGCAGCCAGGGAAAACTGCCGCAACAGCCTGGATAACCAGCGCGTACCCATCAGGCAGCCTGCCGGCGTTGCGCCAGCGCCTCCTCAAGCGGCCGTGGATCAATCCAGCTACGCACATCCACCGCTGCCGGCAGGAAGTGCCAACGATGCAGGAAATCGGCAAAGTCCTGCAAACCGGCCAGCGAACTCTCGGACAGGTCGGTTCGCAGACGCAGGTGAGCGTCTTCGCCATACGCCTTGACCACGTTGTACTCGCTGCTATTGGTTTCACGCGCCAGGAAGCGGCGCGTCTGGTCCGGATTGGCGTGCGCCCAGGCTTCTGCGCGCAGTACCTGGTCGACGATGGTCACTGCAGAATCGAAGTGCTGCTCCAGCAGATGCGCGTCGACGCTCAGCGTGCGTGGTGTGCCATTGTTGGCGCGGATCAGCGGGTCGGGATGGACACCGGTGTCGATCACCGTGCGCAGGCCGAACTGTCGGGCTACCTGTTCGGCATGCGCGCCCTTGAGGAAGATCGCATCCACCTCGCGCCGCAGCAGGCCGAGCAGCTCCGGATTCTGTCCGCGCCCACCGCTGAAGACGTTGGTGCCGGCGACCTTCTCCGCCGCCTGGTCACTCTGGCCGGCGTCGATGGCGAAATCCACCAGCGTCAGATCATGCACATACAGGCCATCCAGCTTGAGTGCGTTTTCGAGACCACGCAACGCCTGCGCGCGGGAAAAGTCGATCTGCGCGCGGCGCCACAACGGCAGGCCAAAACGCCGCCCTTTCAAGTCACGCACGGTCTTGATGTCGCTATCCGGCAGCACCAGGATGCGCTGCGTCTCATCGGCCCACGACAGGCCAATGACACGCGTGTCGCGGCCATCGGCCTTGGCCCACAGCGCCGGGATATTGCCGCCGTGGCGCACCGAATTCTGCAGCGTATGGTCGAAGTGGGATTCGCGCACTGCCTGGTCGCTGGATTCGCGTAGCGAACCAATGGCCGTGCCTTGCGCGGCAAAAGCCTGTTCCAGCCAGCCTTGTTGAACGGCGATGCCCAGGCCGGTAGGGACCGGGCAGCGGGTGTACCAGAGCGTGTCGAGTTGATTGCTCATGAAGTTCTCCTTGAGTTGAGGTTATAGCGCCAGACGGCGCGCCCAGTCGTTTGCATCCCATGGCGAAATCGCCGTACCAGCTTCCGGTGGCGCATCGCGCAGGTCGCCGAAATCCGCATGCAGGCCATCGCGGATCGCGACGAATTCCGCCTGTCCACGCTGGCGCGGATGGGGTAGCGATACCTGCTGGATGCGGCGCACGCGCCCCGGCCGTGCTTCCAGCACCACGATGCGATCGGCCAGATACACGGCTTCCTCGATATCGTGCGTGACCATGACCATGGTGATGCCTTCGTCCTGCCAAAGCCTGCGCAGTTCCTGCTGCAGGCGTACACGCGTCAGCGCATCCAGCGCGCCTAGTGGTTCATCCAGCAGCAGCACGTCCGGCCGGCCGACCAGCGCGCGCGCGATGGCGGCGCGTTGCGACATCCCGCCGGATAGCTGATGCGGGTAGGCGTCCGCAAAACCGTCCAGGCCTACACGGGTGATTTCGGCAGCCACGCGTTCGCGCCGCTCGGCCAGCGGCACATCGGTATTGGTGAAACTGAGCGCCACGTTCTGCTCCACTGTCAGCCAGGGGAAAAGGCGGTGATCCTGGAACACCAGTCCGCGTTGCAGGCCGGTGCCGAAGATCGGCTGTTCGTCATGCAGCAGTTCGCCCTGATAATCGGTATCCAGCCCAGCCAGAAGGCGCAGCAGCGTCGACTTGCCGCAGCCGGAACCACCGACAATGGCGACAAACTCGCCCGGTTCGACGGTCAGTGAAATATCATCCAGCACCAGCAGCGGACCAGCCTTCAACTGGAATGATTTGCTGACATGCTCGATGCGCAGGCCGCCGGCGCGTGCAGCCGCCTTGAAGTTGATGGGGGCGTTCATGCTGAAATTTCTCCTTTGTGTGTCGCCCGGCGCAGGTGATAAAAGCCCCACGCCGCCAGCCATGGCAATAGCCAGACCAGGAATACTTGTTGTAAGCCGATGCTATCGGCCAGCTTGCCGGCCGCCAGCGCGCCGCTGGTGCCGCCGACCATGCCGAACAAAGTCAGATGCGACGAGACGCGCGCCTTGTCCACTGGCGCGCGGCCAATGCGGTCGGTGTTGACCAGCGCATTTACGCCCAGCCCAAGACCAAGCAACACGGAAGCAAACAGATAAGCAACGGTATTTGGCAACGTGCCGAGCAGCAGCAGCGCCAGCATGATGGCGAGGTGCGCCCCACCATAGATGCGTTCGCGCTGCGGGCTACCCAGCACCGGTTTGCCAAGGAAGAGCAGAACCACCACGAAGCTCAAGCCCTGCACCGCCATCAGCCAGACCGCATGTTGATGCGGCCATTGCAGCACGCGCATTGCCAGCAACAGCGAGAACACGCCGACGCTGGATGCGGTAAAGCTGGCCAAAATCTCGAATAAATAGGTGGTGCGCACCGCCGGTAGCCGCCACAAGGCACGCCAGCTCGCGGCCTGCGAAGACGACGACGCCACCTGCTTGCGGCCGGACGTCTCCGGCAGCACATGCCAGCCCAGCACCGCCAGCAGCGCAAACATCCCCGCCGAGACCAGGAAGCCGGCCTTCAAGCCCATATTCGCAATCGCGTAGTTACCCGTCAGCGGACCAGCAAACTGCATGCCCAGCGTGAGCGTGCCTTTGTACCAGCCGGCCCTGGACTGGCCGATCTCCGGCAAGCGCACCAGGAATACGGTACTCATCGCCACGATCCGCAGCGAGATGCACAATCCAACCAGGAACATCAGCAGCGCCACCCATTGCCACCCCGGCAGCCACGGCAAGGCGCAAAACGCCAGCGATAAGGTCAAGCTGACAGCCGCGTACAAATACTTGGGATTGCCGCGCGCCAGAATGTAGCCGGCCGGGATGGTGCCAAGCGCCATGGCAAACGTCTCGGCGCTGCTGATCACTGCCAGTTGCAGGTTGCTGACGCCAAGGTGGATGCCCAGCAGCGTGCTCAATACCTTGTTCATGCCGATGGTCATACCGGACAGTAGTGTCAGTCCGACAAAACCGATCAGGAAGCGCCGCACCTCAGCGGATGGCGCGTCCGGCACGGCGCTTGCGCGCGCCTCGATCACCGGCGCGTTCATTGCGTACTACGCCCGCGCACCAGCAGGCGGGCTGCCCTTTGGAACGCAAAGTTCATCGACTGCGCCAGCAGTGCAATCGCCAGCACGGAAATCAGCACCACTTCCATGCGTCCGCCCTGCTCCGCGTTGATCAACAGCGAGCCGATGCCCGGTCCGGCAGCGAACAGCAGCTCTCCGCCGACGCAGGCCAGCCAGCTGAACGCCTGCGCATGCGTGACGCCGGTAACGATGGCCGGCAGAGCGGCTGGCAGCAACAGACGGCGGAAGGTCTGTGCGCGGGTCAGCGTCAGCACCTGGCCGACTTCGCGGTAGGACTGGTCGACGCGGCGCATGCCTTCGGCGGTGTTCAACACCGTTGGGTAAAACGCGGCGATGATCACCACCAGCAGCTTGGCGGCGTCACCACTACCTACCCACAATCCAAGCAAGGGCACCAGGCCAAGCAGCGGCACCTGGCGGATACTATGGAACAGCGGCCCAATCAGGCGGTCCGCCACGCGCGACTGCGCCATCAGCGTGCCGGTGGCGATGCCCAGCAGGCCGCCGATCAGCAGCCCTTGCAAGGTGCGCTGCAAGCTGGCGCGCAGGTGCAGCGCCAGTTCGCCGCTGTTCAGCAGATCGACCAGGCCTAGCCACAACTGCTCCAGCGGGACGAATACGTAGGCAGCGCCTGCGCCCTGGCGCGAGGCCCATTCCCAGGCCGCCAGCACAACCAGCGGTAGCACCAGGCCTTTGGCGGCATTGGCCGCGATATGCAATTTCATGAAGACTCCCTGTCACCGCGCTGCCAGCGCATCAGGTGCGCCTCCAGCCAGCGTAAGCCGCGATCCAGCGCGAAGCCGATGGCGCCGGTCAGTACAACGCCGACCATGACCACGTCCAGACGGAACATCTGGCGCGCCATTTCCATCATCTGCCCAAGGCCGCTATCGGCGGCCAGCAGCTCGGCGCCGACCAGCACCATCCACGAACGGCTCAAGGCGATGCGCACGCCCGTCAGTGTGGCCGGCACGATGGCCGGCAGCACTACCCGCCGCACCTGTTGCCAGCGTGTGAAGCCATAAATGCGGGCGACTTCGATGTAGCGTTCCGACAGGCCAGCCACAGCGTCATGTACGGCCAGCGCGACGATGAAGAACGTGGCTTTGACCACGATGAAGATTTTAAAACTCTCGCCAATCCCGAATACCAGGATGAAGAGCGGGATCAGTGCCACGGATGGCAACTGGCGCAGCACATTGAAGGTCGGCGCGGTATAGGCGCGCAAACCTGGTGAGAGACCGAGCAGCAGGCCAAACGCGATGCCGGTCATGGCGCCGATGGCGAAGCCGCCGGCAAGGCGCAACAGGCTGATTTCCAGATGCTGTTGCAGCTCGCCGGTTTCGATCAGCTCCCATGCCGTGTGCAGTACCTGTAATGGCGACACCAGGATCTGATCCGGCGCCCAGTCCAGCCACGTCGCCAGTGACCATACGGCCAGCAACAACAATGGCGAGGTCCAGGCAGACCAGCGCCAGGCCAGCCAGCGCGCGACCAGGCCAGGGCGCGCCAGCACGCGCGCCGGTGCGGCTTGCCGTTTACCGGCGCCGCGCACCGGCAACGTCTCTGAAGCCTGACTGGAAAGCACGGAACTCA
The DNA here is from genome assembly GCF_019219065.1 of Duganella sp. sic0402. Classification (GTDB taxonomy): domain Bacteria; phylum Pseudomonadota; class Gammaproteobacteria; order Burkholderiales; family Burkholderiaceae_D; genus Rugamonas. The sequence continues at coordinate 1,236,595 of NZ_JAHUWK010000001.1, forward strand.
TGGCGCCCAATATTGTTGCAGCTTGAGGTTGACCAGCGCCTGCTCGACAAACTGTGGCGCGTACAAATTGCTGGCATCCAGTGGCTTGGCGATCAGGCCAGCCTGTTTGGCATACAGTGCCTCCGCCGCATAGTGCGCCTTGACTTCAGCCGTCAACAGCGGCGACCAGCGCGCCTTCCATGGCCGGTTGTCGCCATCCAGTTCACGCCGCACCACACTCTCCGGCTGACCGGCAGCAGCTTCAGCGCGAATGTACTCTTCACGGCCGTTCTCCACGCTCGCGCCTTGATGCGCCTTGACGTAAGCGGTGGCAACCAGCTGCGCCAGCTGCGGATACTTCGCCAGGAAATCCGCACTGCCCCACAATTCGGCACGCATCTTCCAGTCTTGCGGCGGCGTCTTGCTGGCCCAGATCACGCGGCCTATTTTCTTATCCTCCAGCAGGAAGGCGTCGCTCAAGGTGAAGAACGCATCCGCGCTGCCGCTGGCCAGCGCCGCCGCTCCTGCCTGTGGATTCAGGTTGAGCAGCTTGACGTCGCTGGCTTTGAGGCCGTTGGCCGCCAGCAGCCGTGAAAACGGATACTCCCAGGGCCGGCCACGATGCAGTGCAATCTTCTTGCCCTTCAAATCGTTGATCGAGCGCGCAGTCGAGTTATATGGCACCACCAGATAGGTATTATTCAGACTACCGCCTGGCACCACCAGCCGCGTGTGCAGCCCGGAAGCATTGGCGATAATCGAAGGCAGATCGCCGTACTGCGCGAAGTCGATCGACTTGTTGGCAAACGCCTCATTGACCTGCACCGCAACCGAATTGGTGGTTACCGGCACCCACTCCAGTTTCACGCCCAGCTTGCCTAGCTCGGACGCCAGCCAGCCCTGACTTGCCACCAGCGCCGACGAACCCGCAAACAGCGCCTTGCCGCCATTGGCGTTGCGCGCCACGGCGGCAATCCGCACGGCTTCCGGCAAACCCGCAGCTGGCGCGGCACTGGCCGCGCCGGACAGCAGCAGGAAAGCTGCCGCCAGCAAGCGGCGGCGCTGTACAACAAAAGCTTCCAACATCGTATGCATCCCCTTACAGATCGGTGGCAGGCAGCAGGTTCAGTTCGCGTGCTTTCTCATACAGCGGACTCATTTTCCACTGCTGGCGCAGCACGCCGGGGCCGAAATCGCGCGAACCGCCGATGGCTTCCGCTTCGATCTGAATCTTCGCGCCCTCTTCCAGCAGCAGGATGAATTCCGCCGTTTTCAGCAAGCCTTGCTTGCCCCATACGGTGGAGCCGCCATTCGCTTCAAGGATCGCGGTGTGGTACGGGTTGTTGTCGATCTGATCGAGGATGAAATCCACCTCCGGCTGGCGGCGGTCGATATAAATCGGGATCTCGCGTATCAACTGGAAGCGCTGTACCGGCACATAACGGATCGGCAGCGTACGGTGCGTCTGCGCCCAGGCGCCCAGCGATGGCGAATGCACGTGCGAGATGGTGGTAATGTCGGCATGGGTGCGGAACAGCTTCAGATAGCGGTTGCCGCCACCACCGTTATTACCGGCATAAATGGTGCCGTCCAGGCCCAGCACCGAAGCCACCAGCGGTTCGCCCTTGCGGAACGGACCTGGGTCATTGACGATGACCACCAGTTCCTCGCCTGGCACGCGTTCAACGAAACCGACGGTGCCGAAAGCGGTCAGGCTGCCGGTGCTGCGCAGCGCATCAAAAGCGATCTGCGCCTGCTTGCGGGTTTGCTCGGCAAAGGCCAGCACTTGTTCGCTCAAGCGGGCGGTTGCGGTTTCTGTCATGGGATTCTCCTGGAGTTGAGGGGTTGTCTCCTGAGTAGTGCAATCGCTGTGCCAGCACCACAGGGGCCAAAACGCCCCTCAGCCAGCAGCAACTGTTGCGTAGCCAACAGCGCACCCGCGAGACACTGTTGCACACGCAGCAGCCTCCCCGCCGAGCTGCGGGCATGCTTTCTGCTCAACTGCTTGCATTCATCAACCACCAAGGAAGTACATGAGCACACCCAACTCCACCGTCGACACCATCTGGTTCACCCGCTGTCCGGTTCCCACCGCGACCGGGCTGGCCTACAAACTGGGTTGGCTGGAACAGGAATTCGCCGCCGACGGCATCGCCATCAAGACCTTGCAGGAAGCCGGCGGCGAACTGGCCAAGCACCACTACGACCATCAGCTCAACACGCTGATACGCGAAGGCGGCAACCTGCTGGCCATTCCCGCCCGCGCGCAGGGCGCGCCGACACGCCTGATCGGTCTGACCTGGATCGATGAGTGGCAGTCCATCCTGGTCCGTCCCGGCTCCGGCATCAGCAAACCGGCCGACCTCAAAGGCAAGCGCCTGGCGCTGCCACCGTTCCGCGCCGAGGATATCGCCAGCAACCGCCGTGGCAACAGCATCGCGCGCGGCATGAGCCTGGCCGGCTATAAGGGCGCTCTGGCGGCCGCCGGCCTGACGCTGGATGATGTCAAACTGGTTGAACTGTCGGCCGAAGAGGCGCGCGTCCGCCGCGCGCCGGAATTGGGAGATTGGGGCCGTGCAGACCTGGGCGGCGGCCTGTGGCAAGGCATCGCAGCACTGAGTCGCGGTGAGGTGGACGCGGTATATGTCAAAGGCGCGGCGGCGGCACATGCGGCGCGCGAGGCTGGACTGGTGGTCGGTATCGACATCGACCATTTGCCGGAAAAACGCTTCCGCGTCAATAACGGCACACCGCGTCCGATTACCGTGCACGCCGATTTCCTGGCCAACCATCGTGAGCTGGTGGTGCGTTTCCTGACCCAGACGCTGCGCGCGGCCGAATGGGCCAAGCACAATCTGGCGGAACTGCGGGCGATCCTTCAGGATGAGACGCGCGGCTCGGCGGATAGCGTGGTGGAGGCGTATCGGGATGGCTTCCACCTGGATCTGGCGCCGGATTTGTCGGATGAGCGCCTGGCGCTGTTTAACCAGCAGAAGCACTTCCAGTTGGTGCATGGCTTGCTGGATCGGGATATTGATGTGTATGCGTGGGCTGATCACGGTCCGCTGGCCGAGGCCCGGCAGCGCCTGCAATCCACTCTGCGCGCCGCCGCATAAAATTTTCACCCCAAACGGAAGGGTCTGCCCCCATACGGGGTCAGACCCTGGCCGCAGCAGTGTGCGGGTTAGAAGTAGTAAGTGTACGATCCCCCAACCGTGCGACGCTGCCCCCAATAAATGGTATCGCCATTCGCCGTTCCCGGCACATAGGTGGTCAAGGTGTGGTTCTTGAACACTTTATCACCCAGGTTACTGCTATACAGCGTGAAGATATGATTCCCCCCCGGTAGCGTGTACGATGCGCGCGCATTGATCAGCGAGTAGCCGGGCTGGTTCAACAGATAGCGCGACGTACTCTGCGGGTCCACATAATAGAACTGCTTCGAGGTATAGCGCACATCGGCGGACAGCACGATCTTGCCGCCATTCGCCAGCGGAATACGATAGTCCGCCGCCAGCAATGCCGTCAGGTGCGGCGACCGCACAAACTCATTGCCATTGCGATTACCGCCGTTGTTCTGGATATCGAACTGGTCGAACTCTGTGCGCAGAATACCGACGTTGGCGTTGATGTGCAGCGCATCGATCGGCAGTGCCTCGATTTCGAACTCGGCACCATTGACGTGTGCCTTGGAGACATTCTGCAGATAAGCCACACTTTGCGTCGGATCGCCGTTGTACACGCCAGTGATATTCACCTGCACGTTCTTGTAATCGTAATGGAACACGCTGGCGTTGAAGTTCAGGCGGCGGTTCAGCCACTCGGACTTCAGCCCCAGCTCCACCGAATCCAGCTTCTCCGGCGCCACCGTGTTCAACGCCCGTACATCGCTGGCGCCGGTGTTGTAGCCGCCCGACTTGATGCCGTGCGCGTACTTGAAGTAGGCGCGCGCCTGGTCGGTGATCTTGTACTCCGGCGTAAAATCGTAAGTCCATGCGCGCCAGGTGGTGGACGGTTTCGACGTGAAGTTATTGTTCGCCACCGACGCCGCCGTGAAGTTCCCTCCCTGGACTGTCTGCCACCAGTTTGCAGCACTGCCAAACGTGACGCTGCCGGAAGCCGCCTGAATACGGCGCAGGTCCAGATCCTTGGTCTCGGTGGTCCAGCGCAGACCGGCGGTAGCCAGCAGCCGGTCGGTAAAGTTGACCGTGGTACTGCCGAACAGCGCGAAGCTGCGCGTATCGTGGGTAAAGGTGGTAGCGTTGTAGCCCACCGGCTGCGTGCTGCCCGCCAGTGCGCCGGCGATATCGTTCGGCAGGCGCGCGGTCGCGGACGACGAGCGGATGCCCTCATTGAAGTAATGCAGCCCGCCGACCCAGCTGACCTTCTCATCCTTGGCCGTCGCCAGCCGCAGCTCCTGGGAGAACTGATGGCTGCTTGCCTTGCTCCAGCCCCGGCTGACTTCCAGTGGCGTGTTGTCGCTGTCGCCCAGCGTATCGGTCTTGAAGTCCTCATAGCCGGTGATCGAGGTCAGCGTGTAGCCGCCCAGGTCATACTGGATATTCAGGTTGGCCCCACCCTGCTTGATGCCGGTCAGCGTCGGCGCGTTGGTGCTGACATCTTCGCTATCGGTGCTCGGAATATAGCCGTTGCGGTAGACGCCATTCGCAGCATAGCTGCCGGTGGTGGTGATGGCGCCCGTGGTTTTATAGTCACGATAATGCAGGTTCAGGTTGGCGGTCAGGTCGCGGTTGAACTTGGCCTGCAACTGGCCGCGGATGGCGTTATCGCGCAGCGCGCCGTCTTTCTTGCCGGTGTACAGATTATTCAACGGTCCTTCACCCTGATCTTCCGAATGGAACGACAGGCGGCCGGCCAGCACATCTTCCTTCAGCGCGCCGCCGATTGCGCCTTCAATCAGCTTGGTCTCGTGGCTGCTGTAGTCAGCCTTGATGTAGCCATCGACATACTCGCTCGGCTTGCGCGACACGATGTTGATCGCACCGCCGGTGGTGTTCTTGCCCCACAGCGTGCCTTGCGGCCCGCGCAGCACCTCCACCCGCTCGACATCGAACAGCGGGAAGCCGGTGGCGGTGGAATTGCTGATGTAAACATCATCCAGATAGAAACCCACCGGATTCGGGAAGTCGATCTGCTGCTGGCCTGCGCCCACGCCACGTATCCACCAGCGTGGACGGCCGTGCTGCTGTGTGCCGGCGGACGCATTCGGCACATAGTTGAGGATCTCGCTGGCGGAGCGGCCGATACCGTTTTCCAGTAGCTGCGTGCCACCCAATACTGTAATCGCGCTAGGCACTTCCTGCGCCTTGCCTTCGCGCTTTTGCGCCGTGACCTTGATGACTTGCAGCGATGCCGCCGCCGCTTCGCCTGCGGGATCGGCAGCATCGTCGGCGTTGCCGGTCACACCGGGCACAGCGCCTGGCGGGACATCGGTGGCGTGTGCCAGACCGGCCATCAGCAAGGCGCCGCCGCCCATGGCGATGGCGAAAGCGGCGTGCATCTCGCGCAGCAGCACAGTCAGTTTCGGTTTGCCAGAGCGGTGCTTGAAGGGAACAATATTTGAACTACTCATAAACATCCTTATTTTTATTAAATGCGTTAACCGACTGCGCGCAGCAGTTGCGGGTTGCTATGGCCGCGCACCAGTGGCAGCACTTCCTCGCCAACCCGGTAGGCTTCCTCCAGGTGTGGCGTGCTGGCCAGGATGAAGGCGTCGGCGCCAAGTTGCACCAGGTCGTCCAGCCGTTCGGCTACCTGTTCGTAGCTGCCGACGATGCCTTGCGTCTGGCCGCCACGGAACAGGTTGAAGCCGGACCAGATATTCGGCTCGGTAATCAGGTCCTTGTAGCTGTTGATGGTGGTCGGACGGTTGCCGCGCTGACGCGCCGCACCAACCGAATCACTGCCATCCTGGCCAAGGAAGGCGCGCAGGGTCTCAGGCGCTACGTTATCGAAGCCCTTGCGCACTTCTTCCCAGGCTTCCTCTTCGGTGGCGCGGGCGATGATGTCGACCCGTACCGCGCACTTGATCTTGCGGCCCAGCAGATCCGTCTTCTCTTTCACGCGGCGGAACTTTTCACGCAACTGGTCCAGTGGCTCCAGCCAGGTCAGATAGTAGTCGGCGTGTTTGGAAGCCGACGCCAGCGCCGCATCGGACGAACCGGAGAAGTAAATTTCGGGGAATTCTTCCTCCGACAGCGGATGCGCAAGGCCGGCGTTTTCCACCTGATAGAACTTGCCCTGATAAGAGAACGGGCCGCCGCGCCAGACGCCGCGTACCACATCGAGGAATTCAGTGGTACGGGTGTAACGGTCATCGTGGCCGGCAGAATCGCCCCACCACAGTTGCGACGGGCCACCGCCGCCGGTGATCACGTTGTACAGCGCGCGGCCGCCGGTGGCGCGCTGCAGGCTGGCCGTCATGCGCGCCGCCACCACCGGATTCAGGAAGCCCGGCTGGAATGGAATCATGAAGCGGAAGGTACTGGTCTCGCGCGCCAGCAGCGAGGAAATTACCCATGGCTCGTCGGTCATCGGGAAGGATGGAATCAGGCCGCCCTGAAAGCCGGAGATTTCCGCCGCGTGCGCGATCTCCGCGATGTAGTCCAGGTAATTGAAGCCATCGGCGCCGCCGCCACCCAGGCCGGCCTTGCGCAGATTGTCGTTGCCGGGGAACCAGTCGCCACGGAACGGCGTACGGGCGCGGTGCGAGCTTGGTTCGCCGTGAGTTGGAATGCGCCAGAAGATATCGATCGTCATAGTAAAAATCCTGTCAGTGTGGAGTTAGGCAGCTTGCTGGGCGGGTGGCGCCAGGCGGGTGCGCAACGCAGGCAATACGTATTCGCCAATGCGGTAGGCTTCTTCCAGTGCCGGCTCAGCGCCCAGCAGGAAGCTGCTGACGCCCGCGTCGGCGTAGGCGGCCAAGGTGGCAATCACCTGTTCATAGCTGCCGACCAGCGCGGCACGTGCACCGCTGCGCGCGGTGGCATAGCCGTCCCAGTAGCGGTCCTCGCCCAACGGTGGAACGACAGCACCTGCGCCGGTCTGCTGGCGATAGCGGGCCGCGTCACGTTCTGCCTCTTCCTGTGTCTCGCGCGCCAGCACATCGATGCGCAGGCCTGCGCCGATCTGGCGGCCATTGCCATCGGCCTGCTGTCGCAGCGCGGCGATATTGGCGCGAATCTGCTCCAGCGGTGCAGCGTCGAAGACATGCACATCGGCCTGACGCGCGGACAGGGCCAGCGCTTCGGCGCCATCCCCAGACAGATAGACCGGCGGCAGCGGATTGCCAGCCAGCGGGCCACGGAAGCCGCCGTCCAGCACCTCGAAATAGCGGCCCTTGAAGGTGAACGGCGCAGTGGTCTGTACACCGCGCGCCACGGTGACAAATTCATCGATGCGTGCCAGCACTTCGCTCTGCGGCAAATTATCGCCATGCTGGCGGCGGCGGGCTTCGTCGCCGCCCTGCACCAACTGCCAGGCAAAGCGGCCATTGGCAGCGCGCTGGAAGCTGACGGCGTTCTTGGCCGCATACACCGACGAGCCCCACGACGCCTCGAATTCGGTCAGCAGACGGATGTGGCGCGTGCCGCGTGCCAGGTAGCCGGCGATGATCCAGCTATCGTCGCCCTCAAAGTCATGACGGATGCGCAGACCGTCGAAGCCGGAGATATCCGCCGCACGCGCCACCTGGTGCGCATAGTCAAAATAATTGAACTTGTTGCCGCGCGGATCGCTAACGCCGTCGGTGAACGGTGGACGCTGCCGATCGCTACGCTCGCCACGGCGCAGGCGCTCAGCTTGTGCGTAGCGGCCGTCGCCGGCGGTCGGCAGTTGCCAGATGAATTCGATGCTCATGCAGTTTCTCCTGTGAATGTTGGCCTCCCACCACAGGTCGCATTAAGCGTGCCAGCCAAAAACCGGGCTGAAACGCTGATTTTCATGTTGGCTGACCAGCATTCTGCTGATTCCGCAACAGTGGCTGTTGCGGCGACTACAGCAGCGCAGCTTTATGCCAAATCCGGATAAGCTAGATTGGCATGATTCGTTCACGGCTTGCATCTGTGCGGGATATATTCATTGCATGGAACTTCTCGCACACAACTTTTCTGCCGAATTTGCCCGTAGCGCCGATCTTGCAAAAGGCGTTGAGAAAGGTGTTGCCAATGTTGATGAGCACGGCGCCAAGCCGCTGATCGCCTTCCGCGACGCCGAGCAGATGAGCCTGATGGTGAGGGCAACCGCATTTGTGTTTGCCGATCCACACACGCGCGCGCTGCACGATGTCATCGAGCGCGTCGCGCCCAGCGAGGCAACAGTACTGATCACCGGTGAGACTGGCACCGGCAAGGAGCTGGTGGCGCGCCATGTGCATGGCCTGAGCAACCGCCGCAACGCCGGTTTTGTGGCGATCAACTGCGGCGCGTTTTCCGAAACGCTGGTCGAGAGCGAGCTGTTTGGCTACGAACGCGGCGCCTACACCGGCGCCCTGCAAGGCAAGGCCGGCTGGTTCGAGACCGCCAATGGCGGCACACTGTTCCTCGACGAAATCGGCGATCTGCCGCTGGCGATGCAGGTCAAGCTGCTGCGCGTGTTGCAGGAGCGCGAGGTGGTGCGGCTGGGCGCGCGCCGCGCGGTGCCGATCGACGTGCGCCTGATCGCCGCCACCAATATCGATTTATCGGAAGCCGTGCGCGCCGGCCGCTTCCGCGAAGACCTGTACTACCGTTTGCAGGTGATTGCGCTGCCAGTGATGCCGCTGCGCGAGCGTAGCGGCGACGTGCTGCCGCTGGCGCACCACTTTCTGTCCACCTACGCGCGCCGCTTGCAGGTGGATGACGCGCGCCTGACGCCGGAGGCGGAACGGGCGCTGCTATCCTATCCATGGCCCGGCAATATCCGCGAACTGGAAAATGTGATGCACCGCGCGGTGCTGCTGTCGCGCGCCGGCCTGATTACACCATCGGAATTAAACCTGCCGGGCTGGCATAACGCGCAGCCAGCCTGCCTGCAACCGGCTGCACCGCCCGCCGCTGCGCTGGCGCTAACGCCCGAGCCGCAAGCAGCGGCGGCGACAGCGATCGCACCTGCCGCGGCCGCGCCAGCCAGCGAAGCCCTGCACCGTGCCTGGCAAACCTTGCTGGCCTCCGCCGAGCCGATCGAATTCGAAGCCCTGCAGCAGGAACTGGTGCTGGCGGCCTGGGAGCATTGCCAGCGCAATCAGGTGCGCACCGCCAAACACCTCAACATCAGCCGCAATATCTTGCGCACCTACCTCAAGAAAGCCGAAGCCATCATCTAACCCGCAACCAAGGAGTCATCTTGTCCGCCATCCTCAATGACGCGGCGCTGGACCAATTGTTCCGCAGCGCCCGCAGCTACAGCAATTTCCTCCCGCAAGCCATCGACGACGACACCATCAAGGCCCTGTACGACCTGCTCAAATGGGGTCCTACAGCCTTCAACGCCCAGCCGGCCCGCTACATCGTGCTGCGCAGCGCCGAGGCGAAGCAGCGCCTGGCGCCGGCACTGTCGGATAAGAACCGCGCCAAGACCATCGCTGCGCCGGCCACCGTCATCATCGCCCACGACAAACGCTTCTTCGACCAATTGCCGGAGCAGTTTCCTGCCTACGACGCCAAGCCGCTGTTTGAAACCAACCCGGCGCTGGTGGAGCCGACCGCCGTGCGCAACAGCTCACTGCAAGGCGCTTACCTGATCCTGGCGGCACGCGCGCTGGGACTGGACGCCGGTCCGCTATCCGGCTTCGACGCCAACGCCGTCAATGCCGAGTTCTTCGCCGACGGTGGCCACGCAGTCAACTTCATTGTCAACCTTGGCTATGGCGATCCCGCCTCGCTGTTCGCCCGCAGCCCACGGCTGAATTTTGAACAGGCCGTAACACTGCTGTGATTTCTGCGTGCTCTGCAACAACATACTGTTGCAAAGCACGCACACACTGCGGCCTCCGCAGCAAAAAACATCGTTTTCTTCCGGCATGCAAGTTGCAGACAGATATCTGTCCACACACCAAAAGGAAGAGCAACGATGCACAAGCCCCGACGTACCACCATCAACCTGCACCTGCTGGCCGCCCTGAGCGCGCTGAGCGCCTTCGGTCACGCCGCCGAACCTGCGGATACCGCCGAAAACGGCGAGGCAGCCGCCCTGCAAACCATCACCGTCACTGCACAGAAGCGCAATGAACTGGCGCGCGACGTACCGGCCGCCATTTCCGCCATCAGCGGCAAGGACTTGCGCGAAGGCGGCGGCAACCTCTCCGCTGGCGGCGTGATGGACCTGGTGCCCAACGCCTCCGGTCCGACCAATGACGGCCACGTGCGCACGCGCTGGTGGATACGCGGCATCGGCAGCGGCGACCAGTCGGCCAATCTGGTGTCGCCGGTCAGCTTCTACATCGACGAGGTATACCTGAATTCGCCGCTGCTCAGCGGCAGCCCACCGTTCGACCTGCGCCAGGTGGAAGTGCTGCGCGGTCCACAGGGCACGCTATGGGGCAAGAACACCACCGGCGGCGCGGTCGCCTTCACCACCAACAAGCCGACCTTCAAACCAGAAGGCTATGTGAAGGCGGAGGTCGCCAACCATCACGCCCACATCGTTGAAGCGGCTGCTGGCGGCACGCTCAAGGAAGACGTGCTGGCAGGCCGCATCTCGGTCTACAGCGACAGCAGCGACGGCTACGCCGACAACACCTTCCAGAAAACCAAGACCGGCAAGAAAGAAGAAGACCACCTGGTACGCCTGCAACTGCTGGCAAACATCTCGCCGGACCTGCAAGCCTTGTTCAATATCCACGGCCGCGACTACCACGGCAGCGGCGATGCGCTGCAAGGCCTGGGCCTGGGAGCCGGCGGCACCAATCTGTACGGCTATGTATTGCCGCGACTGGGCACGGCCGATATCGCCACCAATGCGCCGACCAGCGATAAACTGCGTAACAGCGGCGCCTCGCTGACCCTGCGCTGGAACCTGGGCCGCAACGAGCTAACGTCGATTACTTCCTACGAGCGCGTGGCGCGCACCACCAATGGCGACGGCGACGCCTCACCACTGGAAATCAGCCGCAGCCACGCGGAAATCGCCGCCCGCCAGGCTGCGCAGGAAATCCGTCTGGCCTCACCGCGTAGCGATCAGTTCAACTGGATCGCCGGCCTGCACTATTTCAAGGAGAAGCTGGACAACAACAGCTCCTCCGGCAACCTGCCCGGCGTGAGCGCCCTGCCCGCGCCGGCCGGCACCATTCCAAGCGCCTTCAACAACCTGAGCCTGCACCAGGACACCAGCAGCTATGCGCTATTCGGCAGCGCCACCTATAACTTTAGCGACCGCTTCAACCTGACCGGCGGCCTGCGCTGGACGTCGGAAAGCAAGGAGATCGCACTCAACCGCGTGGCCAACAGCGGCGCCGTCACGTACCGGAATACCGAACAGTGGTGGCAACGTTCTTCGGTATCGTCCACCCTGGCCACCACCGCCACACAAAATGCGGATAACACCTGGAAGGCAGGCACCTGGGATCTGACGCCGCAATACAAATTCACGCCCGATGTTTCTGGTTATCTGCGCGCGGCCAAGGGTTTCCGTGGCGGCGGCTACAACGGCGGCGTCACCACCCAGGCCACCACCGCCATCGTCAGCCCGGAATACCTGACGTCCGGCGAAGCCGGCCTGCGCACCGCCTGGCTGGATAACCGCGTCACCGCCGACGTCACCGTGTTCTACTACGACTACAAGGACGTGCAACTGAACCAGGTGGTCAGCACGCCGACTGGTCCGGTTTCACGCCTGACCAACAGCGCTGGCGCCAAGGCGCGCGGCGCGGAATTCGAGCTGGCGGCGCAAGTCGCACAAGGCTTGCGCCTGAACGCGGCAATCGGCCTGCTGCGCAGCAAATACACCGATTACGGCGTCTATACCGGTAACGAATTCGGCCGCGCGCCGCACACCAATGTGCTGCTGGGCGGCGAGTACCGCCAGCCGCTGTCGAACGGCGGCGAAGCCGTGTTTTCAACCAACTGGAATTACCGCAGCCGCTACTTCTTCGTCACCACCAATGAGACTGATCCCAACTACATCCAGCAGCCGTACACGGTCGGCAACCTGAAGCTGTCATATCTGCCGCCGGGCAAGAAGGTCAACCTGACCGTCTACGTCAACAACGTGACGGGCCGCTTTTACAAGACCAACGCCATCCCTTACGGTAACAACGTGGTTGGCTACTCCAACAGCGATCCGCGCACCTTCGGCCTGAGCGCCACCTACCGCTGGTAATTGAAAGGACACCATGAAACTGAAACTTATCGCTGCGGCGCTGCTGGCCGCACCCGTGCTGGCCAATGCCGCCTCGCCGGAAATCGAACGCCTGATCACCGCCGCCACGCCCGGCCTGATCGCCATCCGCCACGACATCCACCAGCATCCCGAATTGGGCAACCGTGAAACCCGCACCTCGGCGCTGGTGGCCGAGCGGCTACGCAAGCTGGGGCTGGAAGTTCAGACCGGCATTGCCGGCACCGGCGTGGTCGGCGTGCTGAAAGGCGCGCTGCCCGGCCCGGTGATCGGCCTGCGCTCGGAGCTGGATGCACTACCCGTCACCGAGCAGACCGGCCTGCCTTACGCTTCCAGGGTGCAGACCGAATACAACGGCAAGCAGGTCGGCGTGGCCCACGTCTGCGGCCACGACATCCACATTGCCATCCTGCTCGGCGTGGCGGAAGTGCTGGCGGCCGACCGCAAGCACTTGAAAGGCACGGTCAAGTTTATTTTCCAGCCGGCCGAGGAAGGCGCGCCGGATGGCGAGGAAGGCGGCGCCGCGCTGATGATCAAGCAAGGCGTACTGAACGCGCCAACACCGGAAGTATTCTTCTCGACCCACGTCGGCGCAGGCAAGGCCGGCGCCATCTCGGTCAGCCGTGAGCGCACTACGGCGGCGTCGGACATCTTCGTCGCCCGCATCATCGGCAAGTCCACGCACGCGGCGGCGCCATGGCGCGGTGTCGATCCGGTGCCGGCGGCGGCGCTAGCCATCCTGGCCTTACAGACCATACCGAGCCGCCAGTCGGATCTGTCGCTGCCGGCGCCGGTGATCTCGATCGGCAAGATCGAAGGCGGTGTACGGCAGAACATCATCCCCGGCGAAGTGCGGCTGGAGGGCACTATCCGCAGCGTCACGAGGGCGCAGCGCGATGACGTGGTGGCGCGGCTGGAACGTAGCTTCAAGGATAATGCCGAGAGCGTGGGCGCCAGCGCCGACTTCAAGGTACTGCCAGGCGGCTATCCGGCCGGCGCCAACAGCAGTGCACTGGTTGATCGCCTGCTGCCGGTGCTGAAAGCCGCCTCCAGCACTGGCGAGGTCAGAGTCGCCAACGGCGTGTACGCGGCCGACGACATGGCGGAATTCAGTTCGCGCATTCCCGCCGTCAGCTTTGGCCTGGGGGCGACACCGGACGGCGTTGATCCGGCGACAGCAGCCTCGAATCATTCGCCGCACTTCCTGGCGGATGACAGCGTGATCGCTGTCGGCGTGCGGGCATTCACCGGCCTGATTGCCGCCTACAGCGCACGTTGAAGGCGGGCTGACTAAACAGACAGTGGGCCGGAACGTCTTATACGTTCCGCCCCACTTAAGTCAGCCCCATGAGAAATATTTCCAGCGCCATCCAGGCCAGTCTGTTCCTGGCCACCAGCGCCAGCGCCGCCGAACTGCCTGCCCCGACCGATACCCCCCTGCCTCAGATCGCGGTTTCGGCCAATCAGGAAAACGCCGAAGGCCCGGTCCAGGACTATGTGGCCAAGCGCAGCGCCAGCGGCACCAAGACCGATACGCCCATCCTCGAAACACCACAGTCGCTGACCATCATCGGCGCCGAGCAGATCGAAACGCTGAAGGCGCAAAGCCTGACCGATGCCATCGCCTATTCGGTCGGCGCGGCGCGCGCGCCGTATATCGAGCGTACCGGCGACGAGGTAATGCTGCGCGGTTTCATGATCCCCACCTCCTTCCGCGACGGCATGCGCTACCAGGGCAACCGCTTTGACGGCCAGCAGGAACCGTATGGACTGGAACGTATCGAGGTACTGAAAGGAACTGGGTTCATTCAAGCGCAAGCAGGTGGCCGCCGACTTTGCCGGCGCGCTGTCGGAAGAAGGCGTCTGGAGCTATCGCCTGACCGGCTTGAAGCGCGACAGCGATACCGCCATCGGCTTCATCCAGGACAAGCGCGATTACATCGCAGCACTGGAATGGCAACCGAACGCCGCCACCAGCCTGACGCTGCTGACCGAGGTGCAGCGCGACCGCAGCGCTTACGGCGGCGATGGTTTGCCGGCTGCCGGCACGGTAGCGCCCAACCGCAACGGTCCGATCCCGCGCACCCGCTTCACCGGCGAGCCGGGCTACGACCACTTCGACCTCGACCGCTACTCGCTGGGCTACCTGCTGGAACATGCGTTCAGCGATCAGCTCAAGCTGCAGCACCGGCTGCGCCGCTACCACATGAAATCGGCGCACCGCAACTGTCGATCAGCGCCCGCACCAAGACCCGCCAGCTTGGCCTGTACGAGCAGGACCAGATGAAGATTGCCGATAAATGGGTGCTGCTGCTTGGCGGCCGTCACGACAAGGTGCGCCAGGACCAGTGCGATTATTTCGACGCCAGTGTGTGCGGTGTCGCCGGCGAACGCAGCTCGGCCACCACTGGCCGCGCCGGCGTGGTCTACCAATGTGCTGACCGACGATCCTGCCTATCCACGCTACCAGATGCAGCAGGGCGAGGTACGCTCGCGCGGCGTCGAACTCGAAGCCAAAGGCCGCATCGGCCGCGATGCGCAGGTTCTTGCCACCTACACCTATACCGATGCAAAGACCACTAAGGCCAGCCCGCTCTATCCGGAAGAAACCGGCAAGCGTACCAGTGGCATTCCGCCGCACCAGGTTGCGCTGTGGGCGGACAGCACGCTGGCCGCGTTCGGCCTGCCGCAGCTCAAGCTGGGCGCGGGCGGACGCCATGTCGGCGAAACCACCAGCCAATGGCACGATATGCATGGCGGCGACTACACCGTACTCGACGCCATGGCCAGCTACAGCACCGGTGCGTGGCGGCTGGCACTCAATATCAGCCATCTGAGCGACAAGACCTTCATCACCGCCTGTCCGTACCGCTGCTTCTATGGCGAGCCGCGCAAGGTGATCGTGTCGGCTGCATACCGCTGGTAAGCGCGCCTATACCAAGGTATAACTATACGGGGCGGGCCAGGTTGCAGAGAATGGCTGCATCACTTCTTCCACTGGAGCCCGCCCATGAATACCGCATCCGTCCTCATCGCCGATGTCCACCCGCTGATCCGCGCCGGCATGGCTGCGCTGATTGAATCCGACGGCAAATTCACCTTGCTGGGCCAGGCCAGCGACGGCCAGCAGGCGCTGGAAATGTGCGGCCGCCTGCAGCCCGACCTGCTGCTGATGGACCTGAACATGCCGGGCTGCGACGGCGTGGAGGCCATCGGCCGCATCCGCGCCCAGCATCCCGACGCCAAGGTCATCGTTCTCAGCGGCCATGACGGCGAGGACGACGCCGACCGCAGCATGCGCGCCGGCGCGCACGCCTATATGCTGAAAAGCGCGCAGCTGGATGACCTGATGCTATGCATACACTCGGTGCTGCAAGGAAAGAAATTCATGATGCCGGAACTGGCGGTCAAGCTGGCCAGCCGCATTCACGGCAACCAGCTGACGCCGCGCGAACGCGACATCCTCTGCCACCTGGCCACCGGCATGAGCAACAAGGTGATCGCGCGCGCCGCCGGCATTGGCGTCGGCACCGTCAAATTCCACGTCAAGAGCATCATGAGCAAGCTCAATGTCTGCACCCGCACCGAGGCAGCAATGGTGGCGGCCAAACGCGGCCTGGTGCACCTGAACTGAACGATTCCCGAACTATCCCCTAAGTACCAACCCAACTTTTGGCAGGGGTGTTCCTGGCGTGCGCTGCTTACACTGCCCCTGTCGTATTCTCATCCACTCACATAGGAGTAGCTCATGTCGAACAGCAAACTGACGGTCGATAGCGTCATCGTGGAAGATGGCACCCGCATTCATTTCAAGGACTGGGGCAGCGGCCCGGCGGTGGTGTTCAGCCACGGCTGGCCGCTGAATGGCGACGCATGGGAAGACCAGCTGATTTTCCTGGCCAGCCAGGGCTACCGCGTGATCGCCCATGACCGCCGCGGCCACGGCCAGTCCAGCCAGCCATGGGGCGGCAACGATATGGACACCTACGCCGACGATCTGGCCACCCTGCTGAACGCGCTGGACATCAAGGACGCCACGCTGGTCGGCCACTCGACCGGCGGCGGCGAGGTGGCCCGCTACATCGGCCGCCACGGCAGCGCGCGCGTCAAGAAAGCCGTGCTGGTCGGCGCCGTGCCGCCGCAGATGGTCAAATCGGACAACAACCCGAACGGCCTGCCGCTGTCGGTGTTCGACGGCATCCGCGATGGCGTGCTGAAGGACCGTTCGCAATTCTTCAAGGACCTGACCATTCCGTTCTACGGCTACAACCGTGCCGGTGCTCAGGAATCGGCCGGCGTGCGCGAGGCTTTCTGGCGCCAGGGCATGCAATGCAGCATCAAGAGCGCGTTTGACTGCATCAAACAGTTCTCGGAAACCGACTTCACCGAAGACCTGAAGAAAATCGACGTACCTACCCTGATCGTGCACGGCGACGACGACCAGATCGTGCCGATCGATACCTCGGCCAAGGCGGCCGCCAAGCTGGTGAAAAACGCCACGCTGAAAGTCTACCAGGGCGCACCGCACGGCCTGCCGACCACCCACAAGGACCAACTGAACGCAGACCTGCTGGCCTTCCTCAAGTCCTAAGCCAGTCTTAACCTAAAGCAAGAAGCGACTAACCCGATAGGGTAAGCCGCTTCTTGCAAATCTGCCGTATTTCCCTCCTCTGGCCTATCCTGCATGATGCGTATTGTCCCCATCCAAGGAGCCGCAGCATGGCCAGCAGCAAGCCCTCCCCCGACCTGCGTCCGGCGCGCCTCAACGCGCTGGGCGAGTTCGCCGCGTCGATCGCGCATGAAGTAAAGCAGCCGCTGGCGGCCGTGACGCTGAACGCGGAAGCCTGCATGAAGTGGCTGGACCACGACCCTCCGCGGCTGGACCAGGCGCGCGCCGCCCTTCAAGTGGTGCTGCAAGCCAGCGTGGCGGCCAGCGCCATGGTGCGCAGCCTGCACGGCATGGCCTGCCAGGCCGAGCCCGAGCGCGACTGGCTGATCGTTGACGATGTGTTGCGCGATGTATTGCAGTTGCTACGCGGCGAATTGCGCCAGCACGCCATCAGCCTCGGCGAAGAATTTACGCTAGGAAATTACCAACTATTTGCCGACCGCGTGCAGCTGATGCAGGTGGTCATGAATCTGCTGCGCAACGCCATTGAGGCGCTGAAGGATGTGCATGATCGCCCGCGCGCGCTGGCGCTGCGTTCCGCGCTGGTGGATGACGCATTGCGCATCAGCGTCTGCGACGACGGCCCCGGCATTCCCGCCAGCCTGGCAGCGCGCATCTTCGAACCATTGTTCACCACCCGGCCAGGCGGCACCGGCATGGGCCTGGCGATCTGTCAGGGCATCGTCCAGTCTCATGGCGGGTGCATCTGGAGCGAAGCCGGCCTGCCGCATGGCGCTGTTTTTCATCTCAGTTTCAAGGAGTACACCTTATGGACCCCATCTCGATCCTGATCGCGGACGACCATCCGCTGATCCTGGCGGGCCTGAGCTCGCTGCTGGGTGCAATGCCCGAATTCCGCGTGGTGGCGCAGGCCACCGACGGCGTGCAGGCGGTGGCGCTCTACCGCCAGCACCGGCCGGACGTGGTCATCATGGACCTCAGCATGCCGCGCCTGAACGGCGTCGAGGCCATCGAGCAGATCCGCGCCGATGACGCCAGCGCCAGCATCGTCATCCTTACCACCTACCAGGGTGACGAAGACGTGTATCGCGGCCTGCGGGCCGGCGCCAAAGCGTATCTGCTGAAGGATGGCGCTTCGGAGCAACTGGTGGATTGCCTGCGCACCGTCGCCAGCGGCCAGCGCTACCTGCCGGCCGCCGTGGCCGTCAAGCTGGCCGAACGCAAGGCCAGCAGCCAGCTGTCGCGCCGCGAGCTGGAAATTCTGGCGCACCTGGCCACCGGCAAGAGCAACAAGATGATCGCGCGCAGCGCCGACATTGAAGTCGGCACGGTGAAATTCCACGTCAACAACATTCTGGCCAAGCTCAACGTGGCCAGCCGCACCGAGGCCGCCACAGTGGCGGCCCGGCGCGGCTTGCTCAGCGTGTTTTGATTACTTGGCTGGGACCGGCGCCAGCGTTTTGTGCTCGGTGGTCGTACGCTGCGGCGCTTTGTGCACCATGGTGTAAGCGTAGTCCACACCCATGCCGTAGGCGCCGGAGTGTTCGCGTACGATGGCCATGACCGCATCGTAGGTGTCGCGGTGCGCCCAGTCGCGCTGCCATTCCAGCAGTACTTGCTGCCAGGTCACCGGCACCACGCCGGCTTGCACCATGCGCGCCATCGCCTGGTCGTGCGCTTCTTTCGAGGTGCCGCCGGAGGCATCGGCCACCATGTAGATTTCGTAGTCGCCTTCCAGCATGGCGCACAGGGCGAAGGTGGTGTTGCAGACTTCGGTCCACAGACCGGCCACGATGACTTTTTTCTTGCCGTTGGCTTTCAGCGCGTCACGGACTTTCTGGTCATCCCACGAATTCATCGAGGTGCGTTCCAGGATGTCCTTGCCTGGGAACACGTCTAGCAGTTCAGGATAGGTATGGCCGGAGAACGATTCGGTTTCCACGGTGGTGATGGTGGTCGGGATATTGAAGACCTTGGCGGCTTTGGCCAGGCCCACGGTATTGTTCTTCAACACCTGGCGGTCGATGGACTGCACGCCAAACGCCATTTGCGGCTGGTGATCGATGATGATCAGCTGGCTGTTGTGCGGTGTCAGCACTTCTAATTTCGGATTGCTCATGATGGGTTTCCATGTGGTGTAAAAGGAAACGTCATCTTAGGCGGCGGCCGCGCTAAAAACTACTCATCTAAATGTAGGCTCCGCGCTAACCCTGGGTCTGCTAAGATGGCTCCATCATGAAGACACAACTCACCGAACTGAGCCGCGCCCTGCGCGACCTGCACAAGCAATTGATCACCCTGGAAACCCAGTACTTCGGCGCCGTCGGCAGCCCGCTGGAGCATTTGCAGCTGATCACCAACCATCCACATTTTGCCTGGCTGCAAAAGCTGTCCGGCCTGATGGCGCAGATCGATGAACGGCTGGACGACGCCGAGCCGGTCACGCCGCAGGAAGCCAAGGCTTTCCGCCAGTCGCTGGAAATGCTGATCGGCCCTTGCGAGGAAGGCGATCAGGCATTCCGCACCAAATACAACGCGCTGCTGCACGACGGCCCTGAGCTGGTGATGGCACACGGCGCCGTGCGCAAACTGCTGGCACAGATTTAATCCTTAAAACGGCGCGGCAGCCAGCGCCTCCAGCGCGGCTGCCCGGCATAGGCGCACCTGCCCGGCACCACCAGCCGCACCAGCGTGCCGCCAGTCTCCACGTTATCCAGCGTCAGCTGTCCGCCGATGCGGGTGGCGCGCTCGAACAATCCTGTCACGCCCCAGCGCCCGGCGCTGCCCTTGCTGATGACCTCCGGCGAGATGCCCTTGCCGTCATCCTGTACCTGCAAAACGAACTGCGCGGGCGCGTAGTGCAGCGTCACCTCGATCGAGCCGGCGTCCGCATGGCGGAAGGCGTTCATCAGCGCCTCCCTGCCGATGCTGTAGCTTTCGCACGCCGCTTGTTCTTCCAGCACGCGCGGGCGGCCAAGCACGCGCAGCGTGAACACGGCGCGATAGCTTTCCTGCAGCACCTCGCCAACCAATCTCAGGCCGTGCTCCAGGTCGCCGTCGCCCATGGCGCCGGAGCGCAGCTCCTGCACTTCGTTGCGGCCTTCTTCCATGACCTTGTCCGCCATCAGCAGCATGCGCTCGATCTTGCGCCGCGCGGCCGAGTCGGCCGGCAAGCCGCCCAGCGCCGACTGGAAGCTCAGCGTCAGCCCATGCACGCTTTGCAGGAAACTGTCGTGCAGCGCGCGGGCGATGCGTTCCCGCTCGGCCACGCGGGTGGTGATGCGCAGCGTGGCCTGGCGCAGCCACAGCCGGTACAGCAGATACAGCAGCCCCGCCGCCGCCAGCGCGCACAGGCCGTAGAACAGCGGCGTCTGGGTAAACTTCGGCAGGATGCGCACCGAGATCGCCGCCTCTTCCTTGCTCCACTGGCCGAACTGGTTGACCGCCGCCACGCGGAAGCGGTAATCGCCCGGCCCCAGATTGGTGTAGGACACCGCGCGGCGCGTGCCGGTATCCTGCCATCCCGCGTCCACGCCTTCCAGCTGATAGCGGAAATGCAGCCCTTCCGGCATGCTGTAGCTCAGCGCCGTGTATTCGATGCGCAGCGAGGTGGCGCCGGCTGGCAGCAGCACCGGCTGCATGAAATCGAGGTAGCGCTTACCCTGCGATACCAGCGTCTCGATCTTGACCTCGGGCGGATGCAGTGCCGGATAGGTTCGCGTAGCGTCCAGCCGGGCGATGCCGCTGACACCGGCAAACCACAACTGCCCGTGCGCATCGGCAATCGCGCTCGGCGAGCGGTTGGCGGTGGCGGCAAAGCCGGGATAGCCGTCCAGTACGCCGTACAGCGTGTATTCCAGCGGCGCCTGCGGGTGCGCCAGCGCCGCCTGCCATTGCGCCGCACGCACATGCACCACGCCCTTGCTGCCATTGAACCAGCGGTCGCCGTTGGCCGAGATCACCATGCCCGACACGCGCGACAGTACCTCGCCATCCTGCACCTGGATGCGGCGGAATTGCGCGCCGTCCAGTACCGCGATGCCTTCGTTGCCGCCGATCAGCACCTGCGGCCCGCCATGAATGAAGGTGACCGGGCCGACATCGCCCGCAGCCTGCGGCGGATAGCGTTGCATCCGGCCATTGTCATAGCGCAGCACCAGGCCGTCGTTATAACCGAACCACATCACACCGGGGCCGCCGGGCGCGGCAAACGCGATGCCGTTCGGCAGTCCCAGTTCCGCCTGCGGCGTCCACTTCCCGTCCAGCCAGCGGTAACTGCCGCGCCGCGACACCGACAGCCACAGCGCGCGGCCGTCGCCGATGATGCGGGTGGCCTCCACGCCGCCCGGCCCGCGCAGGCCGTCCGGATAGGCTATCGTTTCCACCTGTTCGCCAAGGCGGCGTTCGATATGGTCGGCGCCGGCCTTCAGCAGCGCGCCATCGGGCGCGTTGGACAGCACGCCGAAGTTGCTCTCGGGGCCGCGTTCCAGCAGCACCGCCGTGCCATCCGGCTGCAGCCGCCACAGCTCGTTGGTGGGCTTGGCCCAGACCAGGGCTTGTCCCGCCGCATCGCGCGCAAAGGTAAAAAAGCGCTCGCCGCCGCGCATCTGCACCCTGGTCAGGCGGTTGTTGCGGAAGCGCTCGACGCCGGCCTGCGTGCCTATCCACACATTGCCGTCGCGGTCCTCGAACACCACATTGCCGGTCAGATTGCTGACCTGCCATGGCTGGTCCAGCTGACTGTCCGGCTGGACCGCCGGCGAATACACCGAACTCGCCTGATTGCCGATGCCGTCGGTGCGGCACACGCCGGGACAGGCCAAGGTCCAGTAATTGCCATCGCGGTCGAACCAGCCGCTTTCCTGCCCTTCCGCCTGCGCCATCCAGTCGGGACGCGGCAACTGCGGACCAGGATGCTGGGCCGGCACAGTGATCAGTTTGCCGTGCGTGTCGAGCCACAGACGGCCGTCAGGCGAGGTAGTCAAATTGACCGTGCTGTAGCCCCGCAGCACGGTGCGGAAGTGTGTGGCGCCGCGCTCCAGCACCACCAGCTGCTCGCCCGCAGCCAGCCAGATCTGCTGGTACTGGTCGAGCATGATGTTGGACACGCGGCCTTCCGGCAGCCCCAATTCCGGGCCGACATTGCGCCAGGCGCCGTCCCGCAGCTGTAGCAGCCCATTGGTGGTGGCCGCCCAGACCACGCCTTGCTCATCCATGATGACGTTCAGCACCGGCCCCATCAGGTCCGGGCCGATGTGCGAGGGATAATCGGTAATATGGCCATTGCTCAGCAGGCTGAGGCCGCCAAAAATATAGCCTATCAGCAGGTCGCCATTGCGCAGCGCTTTCAGGGCGGTGATCGGCCGCCTGGCCGCCACCTCGCCGGACAAGGCTTCAAAGCGGCGGAAGCGCACGCCGTCGAAACGGAACAGGCCATTGCTGCTGCCGATCCACAACCAGCCGTCCCTGGTCTGCGCCATGCTGGACACTTCGGCCGGCGCGCCGTCCTTGCCGGTCCAGATATCGTGATGGTAGTCGCTGAGGTCTACCTTGGGGTCCAGCGCCCAGCTGGCCGGCGCACCCAATAACATAGCCCACAGGCATAAAAAGTAACGAATTTTTGCCATGCGCTCATCATAGACCAAAACGTAAAATGTAAAAACCTATCAAATAAATAGAAACAATAAATTTTACCAATTAAAGTCAGGACATTAAGCTGTACACAAGATCCACAGCATTGAAAGAATACCATCATGAACATCCAACGCCGCCTGCATTCCCTGCCGCTGCCCGTCAGCGCCATCGCCCTGCTGTCCGCCATTGCGCTGGCGGCACTGGCTTATCCATCGGCCGGCTGGGTCTTGTTTGCTGCCGGCATCGTCGCCTGGGCAAAACTGGACGCCCGACAACTGTTAAAATCCGACCGTTACGGCCTGTCTCCGGCGCTGGCATTGCTGGCCTATACTACGCTGGCCGGCAACGACGCCAATCTGGCCATTACCTTTGCGCTGGCCCTGCATGCGCTGGTAGTGTTCCTGATTTTGCTGAGCCGCCATCTCTCTGAAGACAGAACGCAAGCTTTTTCTCAGCAAAATGGGATAAGCGTACGTATTTAAAGTGGTTTTTTCAGATATCCACATCAACTGTGGATAAGGGTGTGAATAACCGCCACTTGACAGGCCAGAAACCCAGTAACAGCAGGCTCTACAACAAAATGCCTAATCCACAGGCAGAATTTTTATCACGTAAAATCAAGCACTTACAAAATATGGAAAGTCGCGGCTTGACGGCTTTTCCGCATCTTGAAAATAAATTTTATGTGCATAAGTGAGAAGGGACACACCGTTGTTGCGCCGCACAGGGAATCCTTTGACAAAAGTGCTGGCGAGGAATAGTGTCACTCTGGAGTTCGGACTGTTCGACTTACCATGGGATAGCCTGCATGAATCAGAACGACGACGATACCGATTGGATGATAGAAGACGAAGCGCAGCCGGCTAATCAGGCGCAAGCTGGCAGCGCGAATGCGACCCCGGCGCCGCCACCCTGGCGCGTGCTGATCGTCGATGACGACGTGGATGTGCACGTTGTCACCAAATTCTCCCTGAGCAACGCCTGCTTCCAGGGGCGCCGCCTGAGCTTCCTGCACGCCTACAGCGGCGAGGAGGCGCTGAACGTGCTGCGCAACACGCCAGACATCGCGCTGGTGCTGCTGGACGTGATCATGGAAACCAGCGACGCTGGTTTGCAGGTGGCACGCCAGATCCGCGACACGCTGCATAACAACCTGGTGCGCATCGTGCTGCGTACCGGCCAGCCGGGACAGGCGCTGGAACATAGCATCATTCTCGATTACGACATCAATGACTTCTGGTGCAAGACCGACCTGACCACGCGCAAGCTGTTTACCACGGTGATCTCGTCGCTGCGTGCCTATGCGGGCCTGGAGGAAGCGCATCAGCATACGGCAAGCCTGCAGGCCGAACTGGCGCAGGCGCGCAAGCTACTGGTGGCGGTGGATCAGCACGCGGTGATCGCCACGCTGGACATGCGCGGCAAGTTCACCTCGGTCAACGACAAATTCTGCGCCGCCTTCCAGTTCAGCCGGGAAGAACTGCTGGGTGCCGATCCACGCCTGCTGCACGCCCCGCCCTACCCGCAGGACCAGTTGGCCGATGCGCTACAGGCGCTCAAGGATGGCGAAGCCTGGACCGATGTCGTCACCGCCTGGCGACGCGATGGACAAGAGGTGCGCCTACGCATTACCGCCAGCAGTGACGATGGCGGCGCCATCATCGTCGGCAGCATCTTGCAGGCGCTCAAAAAACCACTTTAAGACTGGCTTAAGTATCGGATCCATAAGCCTTTTTTCAGATATCCACAATTGCTGTGGATATCTATGTGGATATACCCCCATTGACAATGAATATCGCCTGTAACGGCGCGGTTTTCTACAAACTGCCCATCCAAGAGGCAAAAGCAAAAGTGTTTTAAATCAATGACTTAGATTATCACGCATTGTAACAAGAAAACTTTTCAAAAAAATTCTTGTCAACATGATTTGTGCATAACTAAACAGCGGCAGCGCATATCAATGGGCTGCCTGGCGGCGCTGTTCCGGATGCAGCAGGACGCGCTCGATGATGCGCGGATGGACATTGTGCGACTTCATGTACTCAATCGCGCAGACGGTGTTAAAGCTGTTCTGCACGATAATTCCGCGCTCGACCACAGCGCTGCAGGCGTCATCATGGCGGGGCTGGAACAAAGGTGCGGCTGGAGCTGCTTCCTGGCTGGGGGCTAGCATAACGTTCATCATGATCCTTGGTGAGAGTGGGGCTGCCGCCCGATCGGTGATGCGCTCAAGGAGTATGGACGACGCCCGCACAAAGTCAATGTCAGGCTCCTATCATTCCACAATTAATTCCGGCCGCAGCGTTACTTGTTCTGATAGCCACCGTAGTATTTCACCGGGCTCCAGTCGGGCAATACATCCAGCCTGGTGGGGGCGTATTGCTGGTATTCCGGGGCGGCGTAGACGACTTTGCCGTTGACGATGGTCAGGCTGGATCCGAGGTTTTTGATGTTCTCGACGTCCATCGTGAAGTAGTCTTGCGGCAGGATCACCACATCGGCATATTGGCCTTTGGACAGCGTGCCTTTCAGCTTCTCTTCGCCGCTCATCCACGCGCTGCCCTGGGTCATCAGTTTCAGCGCCTGATAGCGGCTCAGCACGTCTTTCTGCTGCCAGACTTGCAGGCCGCCCGCCGTCTTGCCGCTGACCGCCCAGTAGATCGACGGCCACGGACCGTAGCTCGACACGCGCGTGCCGTCCGTGCCCAGGCCGACCGGAATCTTCATCTCCAGCATTTTCTTGATCGGTGGCATCTGACGGGTTTGCTCGCCGTATTGTTTCCAGTACAGCTCGCCCTGGAAGTACATGCGGTTCTGCACGGCGATGCCGCCGCCCAGCGCTTTCACGCGCGCCAGTTGCTTGTCGCTGATGGTTTCGGCGTGGTCGAAGAACCAGCGCAGACCGTTCAGCGGCGTGTCTTGATTCACTTTTTCGATCACCGCCAGATCCCGGTCGATGCTCTCGTCATAGGTGGCGTGGATGCGGAACGGCCAGCGGTTTTTGATCAGCAGGCGCAGCACCGGTTCCAGCTCGCTCTCCATATGCGACGGCATGTCCGGACGCGGCTCCAGGAAGTTTTCGAAGTCGGCCGCGCTCCACACCAGGTTCTCACCGCCGCCTTCAGTGTTGTAACCGTTGGCGTAGAACAGGTGATCGTTCTTGTCGGGCTTGCTCAGCGTCAGCCAGCGCTGGTAGTCTTCCAGCTCCTTGCCCGGCTTTTGCGCAAACAGGTAGTAGGAGGTGCGCACGGTCAGCTTGCCATTCCTGGCCAGCTCCAGGCTGACCGCGTAGTCGTCCGGATAGGCCTGGCCGCCGCCGCCCGCGTCAATCGCGCTGGTCAGGCCAAGGCGGTTCAATTCGGTGTAGTACTGCTGGGTCGAGTTCAGTTGCTGCTCGCGCGACAGCACATTGGTCTTGGCCAGCGTGCCATACAGGATGGCGGCGTTCGGCTTGGCGATCAGCTTGCCGGTCGGCTTGCCATCCGCGCCCAGCTCGACCACGCCATCCTTGAACTTGGTGTTGGCGTCGTAACCCAGCGTTTCGATGCCCTTCTTGTTCAGGAAGCCAAGGCCGTACAGGTACAACAGGAAGACCGGCTTGTCGGGCACCGCTTCGTTGATTTCTTCCAGCGTCGGCAAGCGCTTTTCTTCAAACTGGAATTCGTTCCAGCCGCCGACCACTTTGACCCATTCGCCATCCGGCGTGCGCGCCGCCTGCTCTTTGAGCATCTGCAAGGCCTTCTTCAGCGAGGTGACGCCATCCCAGCGCAGCTCGGCGTTATAGTTGAGGCCTTCGCGGATGATGTGCAGGTGCGAGTCGTTCAGGCCGGGAATCACGGTCTTGCCGGCGGCGTCGATGACTTGCGTGCTGGAGGATTTGAGCTTGAGGATCTGGGCGTTGCTGCCCACGGCTTCGATTTTGCCGTCCTTGATCGCCAGGGCCTGCGCAAAGGCGCCCTCTTTGGTCATGGTGGCGACCTTGCCATTGGTAATGATCAGGTCGGTGGCGTGCGCGGAGAACGCACAGGCGATGGCCGCCGCGAATGCAAGCTGGGTCAATTTCATAACTACTCCTGGAAAATAAAATGCCGGCGCGGTTGGTATGCCGCGCCGGCAGCGTGTCAGAGAATTGAGGCCAGCTCAGTTCTCTCGAATTAGTCTTTCAGTGCTTCGATGGCGAAGGTCAGGGTCACGTCGTCGCCAACGTTCGGTGCGTAGGCGCCGGCGTTGAACTCGGTGCGCTTGATGGTCGCGGTAGCGTTGGCGCCGCAAGCCAGTTTCTTGGCCATTGGGTGATCAGCGCATTTGAAGTGGGTGATGGTCAGGGTGACTGGCTTGGTGACGCCTTTGACGGTCAGGTTGCCTTCCACGGTGGCCGGCACGTCGCCTTTGAAGTTGACCTTGGTCGACTTGTAGGTGATGGTCGGGAACTTGGCGGTGTCCAGGAATTGTTCGCCCTGGATGTGCTGATCGAACAGTTTCGAGCCGGTGTCGACCGATTTGGCATCGATGGTCGCTTCTACCGAACCGGTCTTGGCGGCGCGGTCAATGGTGAACTTGGCTTTGGTGTTGTTGAAGCGGCTTTGCTGGGTCGAGAAGCCCAAGTGGCTGTAGCTGAAGCTGGAGAAAGTGTGATTTTCGTCCGACGAGAAAGTTTCAGGTGCGGCGAAGGCGGACAGGGAAACACCAGCGGCGATCAGCAGGGCAACGATTTTTTTCATTTAGAAACTCCTAATGTGGTGAACAAGATTGTTCGAGTGAGGACGATTATGCTCGCGACATCTAAAGTTGTAAAACGAAAAATTTACCGCTT
This sequence comes from Duganella sp. sic0402, assembly GCF_019219065.1. GTDB lineage: Bacteria > Pseudomonadota > Gammaproteobacteria > Burkholderiales > Burkholderiaceae_D > Rugamonas. Next base: position 1,263,984 of record NZ_JAHUWK010000001.1, read on the forward strand.
TACTATCGATAAAATCGATCATATCTGCGTGCCGTTATCATAACGGAACGCCAGGCGAAGGGTATCTGTCTTAAGGCATGCAGCCGGCTTACCCGAGCGGGTAAACCGGCTGCAAATCAGGCGGCAGCGGCGATAGCGGCTGCCTCGGCGGCGGGAGTTTGATGCAGGATACGGCTCAGCAAACGCTGTTCCAGTGCGGCGAAGGCGGCATTGCCACGCGCACGCGGACGCGGCAGATCGACTTTCATATCGAGCGTAACGCGCCCTTCCTCGATCAGCACCACACGGTCAGCCAGCGCCAACGCTTCCTGCACATCGTGCGTGACCAATACAGCGGTGAAACCGCGCGACAGCCATAGCGATTCAATCAGCTGCTGCATCTCGATGCGGGTCAGCGCATCCAGCGCGCCCAAGGGCTCGTCCAGCAGCAGCAATTGCGGCTCATGCAGCAGCGCGCGCGCCAGCGCCACCCGCTGACGCTGGCCGCCGGATAGCTCGGCCGGCCAATCATCTGCACGCTCGGCCAGACCAACCGTCGCCAGCGTGGCAGCCGCCGCGTTCAGCGAGCGTGGCAAGCCGATTGCCACATTCTCCAGCACCGTCTTCCATGGCAGCAGGCGCGCCTCCTGGAACATGATGCGGATGCTGGCGGCGATGCTGCCCTGACCAATGCGGATACTGCCCTGCTCCACCGTCTCCAGCCCGGCGACAGCGCGCAGCAGCGTGCTCTTGCCGCAGCCGCTGCGCCCGACCACGGCGACGAATTCGCCCGGCTGCAAATCCAGCTGTACATCATGCAGCACCTGGCGCGCACCGAATGACTTGCTCACGCTATCGAGATTCAGCGACACGCCCTGGCGACGCGGCGGCGGCGCAGAAGTCCAGGTCGCGCTCTCGCGCGGCAGCGCTCCCGTATCGAATAAAGTGCTTGAAATAGACATGCGTTCTCCTTAACGGTAGGCTGGATTCCAGCGCAGGAAGTGTTTTTCCAGCCCGCGCGACACCAGATCGGCAGCCTTGCCCAGCAAGGCGTACAGCAGTATCCCGACCAGCACCACATCGGTTTGCAGGAATTCACGGGCGTTCATGGTCATATAGCCGATGCCCGCCTGCGCCGAAATCGTCTCCGCCACAATCAGCAGCACCCACACCAGGCCCAGCGAGAAGCGCACGCCGACCAGTATCGAAGGCAGCGCCGCCGGCAGGATCACGTCACGGTATAGCGGCCAGCCGGACAAGCCGTAGCTGCGCGCCATTTCAATCAGTCCCTGGTCCGCCGAACGGATGCCATGGAAGGTATTCAGATACACCGGGAAGAACACCCCCACCGCCAGCAGGAACAGCTTGGCCGTTTCATCGATGCCGAACCACAGTATCACCAGCGGGATCAGCGCCAGCGCCGGAATATTGCGGATCATTTGCAGCGTGGTGTCGAGCAGCGTTTCCGCGCGGCGGAAGCTGCCGGTCAGCAGGCCAAGCGCCAGGCCCAGGCCGGCGCCGATGGCGAAGCCGCTGGCCGCACGCCACAAGCTGGTGCGCAGATGCGTCCACAGCTCGCCGGATACGGCCAGCGCCCAGAAGGCCTTGGCCACAGCCCACGGCTCGGGCAGGATGCGGCTGGACAGCCAGCCCAGTTGCGACGACAACTGCCAGACCGCGATCAGCAGTACCGGCAGCACCCACGGAGTCCATGCGCTTTGCTTCTTCATCTTACGCGGCCTTCTTCTTGGGCAGGATATCGCTGGCCATGATCTCGCCGAACGGGCCGGTCAGCGATTGCTCGCCGTGGTCCTTGCCCTTGCCCAGCAGCGGGAACACCAGCTCCGCAAAGCGGTACGACTCTTCCAGGTGCGGATAGCCCGAGAAGATAAAGGTCTCGATACCCAGCTCGGCGTATTCACGGATACGCGCGGCCACGGTGTCGGGGTCCCCCACCAGCGCGGTTCCGGCGCCACCACGCACCAGTCCCACGCCGGCCCAAAGGTTGGGGGATACTTCGAGCTTGTCACGGCGGCCACCGTGCAAAGCTGCCATTCGTTGCTGTCCTACCGAATCCATTTTGGCGAATGCCGCCTGCGCCTTGGAGATGGTTTCATCGTCCAGGTGGCTGATCAGTTCATCGGCCGCACGCCACGCTTCCTCATTGGTTTCGCGGACGATGACGTGCAGGCGGATGCCGAATTTGACGCTGCGGCCATGTTTGGCGGCGCGCGCGCGGATATCATCCAGCTTGGCCGCAACCGCAGCCGGCGGCTCGCCCCAGGTCAGGTAGACATCCATCTGCTCGGCCGCCAGTTCATGGGCCGGCTCCGACGAGCCGCCGAAGTACAGCGGCGGGTACGGCTTCTGCACCGGCGGGTACAGCGTCTTGGCGCCCTTGACGGTGATATGCTTGCCTTCAAAGTCATAGCCCTTGTCGCCGCCCTCGCCCGTCAGCGACGCGCGCCACACGCGGATGAACTCATCCGAAATTTCATAGCGCTTGGCGTGATCGGCAAACAGCCCGTCCGCTTCCAGTTCACCCTGGTCGCCGCCGGTGACAACGTTAATCAGCAGCCGGCCATTGGACAGGCGATCGAAAGTTGACGCCATGCGCACCGCCAGCCCTGGCGTGGTCAATCCGGGGCGGATCGCCACCAGGAACTTCAGCTTCTGCGTCACATGGATCAGCGACGACGCCACCACCCAGGCGTCCTCGCAGGAGCGCCCAGTCGGCAGCAGCACGCCGTCGTAGCCCAGCGTGTCAGCGGCCACCGCCACCTGCTTCAGATAATTAGCGTCGATAGGACGCGCGCCCTTGGAAGTGCCAAGGTAGCGGCTATCGCCGTGCGTCGGAATAAACCAGAACAAATTCAGAGACATTCGACATTCCTTATTGCGCCGCCAGTTGCTTCGCCGGCAGCTGTGCATCTTTGACCGCGATTGGTTTCGGGATCAGTTTCAGTTTGGCGAAGGCATCCGCGAGCTTTTGCTGCTGTTCCAGCACCTCGTTGCTGATCGGCTTGACGCCGTAGCTGTAGCGCGAAGCGGCCAGCGCCACCACGTCCACATCCAGGCCGGTCTGGGCCGCAAGGATCTGCGCAACTTCCTTCGGATTCTTCGCTCCCCAATCGTCAACCTTGGCGATTTCTTCCAGCAGGATGCGGATAATCTCGCCATTCTTCTCGGCGTAAGGACGCGCAGCAAGGTAGAACTGATGGTTGGCCACCAGGCCTTTGCCATCGGCCAGCACGCGCGCGCTGATCTGCTTCTCGGCAGCGGCCAGGAACGGGTCCCAGATCACCCAGGCGTCCACCGCGCCACGCTCAAAAGCAGCGCGCGCATCGGCTGGCGGCAGGTAGACGACGCTGATATCCTTGTAGTCCACGCCAGCCTTCTCCAGCGCCTTCACCAGCAGGTAATGCACGTTGGAGCCCTTGTTCAGCGCGACTTTCTTGCCTTTCAGGTCGGCGACGCTGCGCAGCCTGGAATCCTTGGGCACGACGATCGCCTCGCTACCTGGCGATGGCGGCTCGTTGCCGACGTAAACCAGATTGGCGCCGGCCGCCTGCGCAAAGATAGGCGGCGCTTCGCCGACGGTGCCGAAGTCCACGCTGCCGACGTTCAGTCCTTCCAGCAGCTGCGGGCCGGCCGGGAATTCGGTCCATTTGACGGTGACATTGCGCGAGGCGAGACGCTGTTCCAGCGTGCCGCGCCCTTTCAGCAAAGTCAGCGTGCCATATTTCTGATAACCGATGCGCACTTCCTGCCTGGCCTGCGCCTGTGCTGGCGCCGAGCTGCTTGCGGCCATCACGCCCGCTGCAAACAGCAGGCCCAGGGTATGCCGGCGCGAGGCGCGTTTTTGATCGATGCGCATGCGGCCTCCTTAGCGCGCCAGGCGCACTGGCTGCGCCTGCGTAATAAACACATCATCCGCCTGCGAGCGCAAGGCGTTCAGCGACGCGGACAGCGCGTCCACGCCAGCCTGCACACGCCAGGCGATGGCCGGGTCCACCGTCAAGCCGCTGACATCATTCCAGGTCAGCTGCTGCGAAGTCGCAAAGATGCTGGTGAACACCTGGCGCGCATCCAGCGCGTGCAGCACCGGGCGCAGCGCATAATCCAGCGCCAGCATGTGCGACTGGCTGCCGCCGGTGGCCAGCGGCAGCACCACTTTGTCCTTCAAACCGTCCTGCGGCAGCAGGTCCAGGAAGGCTTTCAGCACGCCGGTATAGGAAGCTTTATAAATAGGGGTAGCGATCACAATGGCGTCCGCCTCGGCCACGGCATCCATCGCACGCTTCAGTGCCAGATCGGCGAAATCCGCATGCAGCAAGGCTTTCGCGGGCAGGTCGCGCACTTGCAGCTTGCTGTGGCGATGGCCCAGCGCAGCCAGCTTGTCGCCGACATGGTCCAGCAAACGGCCGGTACTGGAAGGCGCTGCCGGGCTGCCGCTGACGAGAAGAATGCTCATGGTGTGGTCCCCTGATTTTGATCGTGGCGTTTAGCATAAATGTCCACGTTTGAATTCAAAACGAATAGTTTTACGCTTCGATATGCAAAATCCATTGCATGCGTTTTCCGCATAAGAAAACCCGGAATTCTTCGTGTACTGCGTTTAGGGGCGTCTGCATACTAGCAAAACCGATACCTCCATACAGTGGACATACCATGTCTCATGCCTTACTAAAAACGTCGCACAACCGTGCGCACGATCCGCTCCAGATCGCGACTGACCTGGCGCAGCGGCTGGCCACCACCGCCAATGCCCGCGACCAGGCGGGCGGCCATGCGGCGCAGGAACGCGAATGGATACGCGCCTCCGGTCTGCTCACGCTGTCCATCCCCACCGTCTATGGCGGCCAGGGCGCCGACTGGCCTACTGTTTATCAGGTGATCCGCATCCTGGCCCGCGCTGACAGCGCACTGGCGCACATCTTCGGCTTCCATCACCTGCAACTGGCCGGCATACAGCTGTACGGCAGCGCGCAGCAGCAGCGCCGCTTCCTGACGCAGACGGTGGAGCAGAATCTTTTCTGGGGTAATGCGCTTAATCCGCTGGACAAGCGCACCAGCGCCACCGACGCCGATTATGGCTTCCAGCTGGATGGCGTGAAGAGTTTTTCGTCCGGCTCCGTGGGCTCGGACTGGCTGACCATCTCGGCATGGCACGAAGAGACCCAGTCGGCATTGATCGGCGTAGTGCCCACCCGCCAGCACGGCGTGTCGGTGCAAGCGGATTGGGACGCCTTCGGCCAGAAGCAAACCGACAGCGGCAATGTGCATTTCAATCAGGTGTCGCTACCGTCCACCCAGGTGCTGCAGGCGCCTGGCGCCAAGCCGACCGTGCAGGCGACCTTGCGCTCGCAAGTGGCACAGCTGATCATGGCGAATCTGTATCTGGGCATCGGCGAAGGCGCATTCGAGGCAGCACGCGGCTACATCGGGAAAGAAGCGCGCCCCTGGTTCGCCTCCGGCGTCGAGAGGGCTGGCGATGATACGCTGATCCAGCACCGCCTTGGCCAGTTGTGGCTCAAGCTGCGCCCTGCCGCCGTGCTGGCCGACCACGCCGCCGGACAGCTGGACCGCCTGTTCCGTCTCGGCTCCGCCCTGACCGCACAGCAGCGCGGCGAGCTGGCGGTGGCCGTCGCCGAAGCCAAGGTGCTGGCGCACCAGGCGGGCGTGGATGTCAGCAGCGAGTTCTTCGAACTGACCGGCGCGCGCTCAACTTCCAGCAAATTTGGCTATGACCGCTTCTGGCGCAATGTGCGCGTGCACACCCTGCACGATCCGGTCGACTACAAAATCCGCGACCTCGGGCGCTATGCGCTCGACGGCACGCTGCCTGAACCAACTGCTTACTCCTGATGACTACTCCCCTGATTCGCATCGAACATGCGAGCAAATCCTTTGGCGCCTTCCACGCAGTGCGCGACGTATCGCTGGACATCAGCCAGGGCGATATCTTTGGCCTGATCGGCAAAAGCGGCGCCGGCAAATCAACGCTGCTGCGCCTGATCAATCTGCTGGAGCGCCCCGACGCCGGCGCCATCACTGTGGATGGCCGCGAACTGACTTCGCTGTCCAAGCGCGACCTGCGCGACGCCCGCGCCAACATCGGCATGATTTTCCAGCAGTTCAACCTGCTGCAAAACGCCAGCGTGTTCGACAACGTTGCCTTCCCTTTGCACATCCACGGCGGCCAGGACAAGCAGCAGATCGCCGCACGGGTAGCGGACTGCCTCGACCTGGTTGGCCTTTCCGACAAGGCGGACAGCTATCCTGCCCAACTCTCCGGCGGCCAGAAACAGCGCGTGGCAATTGCGCGTGCTTTGGCCAGCAAGCCGGCGGTGCTGCTGTGCGACGAGCCGACCTCTGCGCTGGATGCGGAAACCACGCGTTCGCTGCTGGCCACGCTGAAGGACATCAATGTCCGGCTGGGCGTCACCATCGTCATCGTCAGCCATGAACTGGACGTGATTGGCGAAATCTGCAACCAGGTCGCCGTCATCGAGAACGGCGCCATCGCCGAGCAATTTGCGCTGAACGACGCCGCCAGCCTGACAGCACCGCGCCAGACCTCGCTAGGCCGGGAACTTGCCGCCACCGCCGCAGCCAGCGTGCTCGCGGCCATCGCCCCGCTTCCGGAGAACGACTATGTCTGAACTTCTCTCGCAGCTCGGCGCATCCCTCAACAACATCAACGATATGACGCCGGAAATCTGGGACGCTTTCGGCCAGACCCTGCTCATGCTCGGCATCGGCCTGTCGTCCGCATTGCTGATCGGCGGCCCGCTGGGCATCCTGCTGTTCCTGGTCGGCGACGGCCAGTCCTTGCGCAACCGCCCTACGGCGCTGATCGTAGGCTGGATCGTCAACGTGATCCGCTCCTTCCCCTTCATCATCCTGCTGGTGGTACTGGGGCCGCTCACGCGCAGCATTGCCGGGACCTCGATCGGACCATTGGCTGCTGCGGTGCCCTTATCGTTCGCGGCGATACCCTACTTCGCGCGGCTGGTCGAACAAAACCTGCGCGAAGTGCCCAAGGGCGTCATCGAAGCAGCGCACGCAATGGGCGCATCGGAGCTACAGATCATTGTGCGCGTGCTGTTGCTTGAAGCGCGCTCCGGACTGGTACTGGCGCTGACCGTGCTGGCCATCAGCTTCCTCTCCTACACCGCCGTCGCCGGCGTGGTCGGCGGTGGCGGCATCGGCGACCTCGCCATCCGCTACGGCTACTACCGCTACGAAACCGACATCATGTTCGCCACCGTCGCCATCCTGATCCTCATGGTCCAGGCCATCCAGATCACCGGCAACCGTATCGCCAAACGCATCGATAAACGCTAACAACAAGGAAACACATGAACACTCGCCGCACCCTGCTGGTGGCCGCAATGGCCGCCGCCGTCAGCTTTGCCGCTTATGCCAAAGATCCGAAAGAACTGGTCATCGGCACCAGCGCCGGCCCCTACGCCGACCAGCTCAAGATCGGCATCAAGCCCATCCTGGAAAAACAGGGCTACAAGGTCAAGATCATTGAGTTCAATGACTACATCCAGCCCAACTTCGCGCTGGCCGAAGGCTCGCTGGACGCCAATGTCTTCCAGCACATCATCTACCTGAGCAAATTCTCGGCTGACCACAAGCTGGCCTTGTCGGAGCTGATCAAGATTCCGACCGCGCCGATCGCTCTCTACAGCAAAAAGCATAAAACGCTGGGCGATGTGAAGGAAGGCACCAGCATCGCCCTGCCGAACGACCCGACCAACCAGGCGCGCGCATTGGTGCTGATGGACCAGCAGGGCTGGATCAAGCTGAAAGAAAAAACCGATCCGCTCAAGGCGTCGGAGCGGGATGTGGCTGTCAACATCAAGAAACTCAAGCTGCTGCCGCTGGAAGCCGCGCAACTGCCACGCTCCTTGCAGGATGCCGACTACGCGTTCATCAACGGTAACTACGCACAGGCGTCGGGCCTCAAGCTGAAGGACGCGCTGATCACCGAAAAAATTTCGCCGGCCTACGCCAACCTGGTGGCCGTGCGCACCGCCGACAAGGACAAGCAGTTCGCCAAGGACATCGCCGCCGCGTATCGCTCGCGTGAATTCCTCGCCATCACCAACAAGCACTTCCAGGACTACGCCAAGACCGACTACCAGCTCGCCCTGGAAAAGTAATGCCCAAACCGATACGCTTCAACGCTTTTCAAATGAACACCGTGAGTCACCAGTCGCCCGGACTGTGGACTCACCCGCGCGCCGAGGCGCACCGCTACACCGATCCGGACTACTGGACCGAACTGGCGCAGCTGCTGGAACGCGGCCTGTTCGACGCCATTTTCCTGGCCGATGTACTGGGTGCCTACGATGTCTATCAAGGCAGCGCTGACACGGCACTGCGCCACGCAGTTCAAGCGCCACTGAATGATCCGCTGGCGCTGGTGCCGCTGATGGCGCAGGTTACCAAACACCTCGGCTTCGGCGTAACGTGCGCGTTGACGTATGAGCATCCGTACACGTTTGCACGCCGCATGTCGACGCTCGACCACCTGACGCGCGGCCGCATCGGCTGGAACATCGTGACCGGATATCTGGACAGCGCAGCGCGCAACCTTGGACTTGACCAGCAACTGAGCCACGACGAACGCTACGACCTGGCCGACGAATACATGGAAGTGGTCCACAAGCTGTGGGAGCAAAGCTGGGACGACGATGCGGTGGTCAACGACAAACAGCGCGGCGTCTACGCCGAGCCAGCGCGCATCCACCCGATTAATCACGAAGGCAAATACTTCAAGGTGCCCGGCTTCCACCTGTGCGAACCGTCGCCGCAACGCACGCCGCTGCTCTACCAGGCCGGCACGTCGCCGCGCGGCACGGCGTTCGCCGCCAGGCACGCCGAATGCACCTTCGTCAGCGGTCCAAGCATCAAGGTAGTGAAAAAATACGCCGACGACCTGCGCGCCGCCGTGCGCGCGGCCGGCCGCAATGGCGAAGACTTGAAAATCTACGCACAAGCGCTCATCATCACCGCGCCAACCGAAGCCGAAGCACAAGCAAAATACCAGGACTACAAGCGCTACATCGACATCGAAGCAGCGCTAGCCTTGCTCTCCGGCTGGACCGGCGTCGACTTCAGCCGCTTCCCGCTTGACGCCACCATCGAATACATCGACTCCGAAGCCGGCCGCTCCGCGCTCGCCTCCTTCAGCGCCGCCGATCCCAAGCGCACATGGACAGTCCGCGAAGCCGCCGAATTCATCGGACTGGGCGGCCGCGGTCCCGTGCTCGTCGGCGACGCGCAGCAAGTGGCCGACCAGCTCGAACGATGGCAAGACCAAACCGGCATCGACGGCTTCAACCTCGCCTACGCCCTCTCGCACGAAAGCATGCGCGACGTAGTCGACCTCATCGTCCCCGAACTGCAACGGCGCGGCCGCTACCGCAAAGAATATCCTCCCGGCACTCTCCGCCAAAAAATCCGGGGTCAGATACCGTCTTGAATAGCAAGCCCTTTTGAAAGGTAATTGGCGTCAAAGGGCTTGCCGGTACGAATGACACCATAGATGAGATGCACGAGCTTATGCATCACGGCGCCGATTACGGCTTTTTTCGCCATGCCGTTGGTGGCCAGACGCAGAGCAAACTGGTGTAGCAATGGGTTGTGGCGGCTGGCCACCATGCCAGGCATGTAAAGCGCAGCTCGCATTGAGGTGCTGCCGTTTCGACTCATGATGGTACGGCCCTTGATCGAGCTTCCCGAACTGCGCTGACGCGGCGTCACCCCGAGAAATGCAGCCAAAGCCTTAGCGCTGCTAAAACGCCGGATGTCGCCCAAGTGCCCTAAGATGCGAGCAGCGGTGGTGTTACCAATGCCTGGAATACTGGTGATGAGCTGTGCATCGTGCTTGATGCCGGGATGGCGGTCGATGTGGTCATCCACGTCGTCTTCCAGTTGCTTGATCTCGGTGTCAAGCCAGGCAATGAGCGAACGCGCGTGCTCGGCCACCTCGGCCATGCCGCTGACCTCGTAGCTTTCC
>NZ_JAHUWK010000020.1 GCF_019219065.1 Duganella sp. sic0402
GGGACATCAGCCACTATCTGATGCACCGGTATAACTGGATACGGCCACATCAGTTCAATGAAGGATTGGCGCCGGCCGTCACCGAAGAAAAACTTAACGTAGTGTCCGGGATGGGTTGACCACTACAGACAGGACAAGCTTCCCGCAAATCTCGACATCGAGTTCCTGAAGAAGCACTTGCTCACCTACACGCACAAGGGCGTCACGCATGAGATGCACTCTGAGCTCTTGATCGGTGCCCCCGAACTTGAAGGCTTCCTCAAGCTCCTCGAAATAGACGTCAACGCGAAGTCTTATGACGACCAGCAAGGCGAGGTCATACGCCTCCTGCAGGCGCAGATTCCGGGATGCCAGATGGAGGATGCGGAAGCTTTCTACTACCCCAACGCTATCAACGTGGTCCAGTCGCTGGCGATCCAGGCGGACGTGACAGACCGGAAGATCACGAAGGCCAGGTTCATCGCTGAAGTGAATCGCAAGGAACCGGTATTCAGCGCTTGGCTGCGGAAGAAATTCGGCGACGAACACTACGCGCGCTCGGTCAAGAAGAAGCACTTCCGCTTTCCGTCGACTACGAAAGTCCCCAAGTCTGCTCGCGTTTTTGCAATGGACGCCGCATCCGAATTCGACCTGTCGAACCTGACGCAACTGCTCGTCAAGATAGGCAACCGCTTCTCGCACGTCGAGAACACGCGCACTATCCAGGCCGACAGGTTCTGCCCATACGTCCTGCTGTCAGGCGTATCCCCTGCAGAACTGATCTCGTTGAAGGAGAACCTGCTGGCGCAGGGCATTGAGCTCTCAGACGGACACGCCTTCGACGGGGCCCAGTTCTCGGCCGCACGGCTGGCGCGGCCTCCAACCAAGGACGACCTGACGAAGCTGAAATTCATTGGAGCCCCCTCGCAGCTTCGCCAGGTCGCAGCGGAAATTGCAGGATCGACTATGGAGATATTCGACTTCTACAAGACATCATCGCTAGACCCAGCTACGGTGCCGACCGGCGTCCCACACAACAGGATAAAAACCGACACGGTGTATTTCATTAACGGAGCCATCTAATATGTCAACCGAAAACAAGACCCACGCAGAAGTGATCGCCGTCTTCCCCGATAAGGTGAAGATTTCGGTCGAGGACATCGCTGCCTTCTCCGGCGGCGAACCCATCAAGGTTGGCTCCTACCTGAAGATCACCGACAACGAAGACTGCGCCCTGATCGCGATCATAGAGAATTTCTGCATCGAGGTGACGGATCAAGACAAACGCCGCCACGTCATCGAGGCATTGCCGCTGGGGATCATCCGTGAAGGGAAATTCATTCGTGGAGGCGACACCCTAACCATCCCACCGACGGGCGTAGTGCCGGCGACGGAGGAGGACATCAAGAAGATCTTTGATGAATCGGTCGAGCCAAACAAGAAGTTCACCTTCTGCGCGCTGGCAGCTAATGCCGGTATTAGCATCCCGGTGGACGGCAACAAGTTCTTCAACAAGCACATCGCCGTCGTCGGCTCGACCGGTGCTGGCAAGTCGCACACCATTTCGTCCATCGTCCAAAAGGCGGTAGCCGCGAAAGACGGAGGCTATTCGCTCAACAACTCCCACGTCGTCATTTTTGACATCCATTCCGAATACAAGACGGCCTTTCCGGACGCGAACTTCCTGGACATAAGCAATCTCAACCTTCCATATTGGCTACTGAACAGCGAGGAACTGGAGGAAGTCCTGCTTGATACCGGAGAACGCGACAACTACAATCAGTCGTCCGTCTTCCGAAATCTCGTCACGGAGAACAAGCGGAAACACAACCCGGTTGCCCCATCGGTCTTCTATGACAGCCCCTTGCAGTTCAAGATCCAGGAGGTGCTAAACGCACTGTACAACATTAAGAGCGAAACCATAAACGCGAAAAACGAGTCGCGTTACATGGTCAATGATGGCTCGTACACTCTCCTTGCCGAAGGCAAGACAGATGCAAGCCACGGATTGCAACTTTCGGCAGTAGATCGACTGAAGATGTATTTCGAGGGCCGACTAGAATTCCACGCTTCGAAGGCGCAGAGCATCACCAAGGGAGACTACGCCGACGGCACGCTAGACAAGTTCTACACGCGGTTCGAGTCGAAAGTATCCCAGGATCGCCTGAATTTCCTGTTCGGATCCGCCGCCGACTCGGCGACGCTCGAAGGAACTCTGCAGGCCCTCCTCGGCTACGGCGGGACCAAGTCGAACGTCACTGTCATCGACCTGAGCGGCGTGCCATTCGAGGTTCTGAGCATCACGGTATCGCTCATCTCCCGTATACTGTTCGAGTACGGTTACTACTACAAGATACTGCGGAGCGGAGCGGGACAGAAGATCAACAACGACGTACCTATTTTGCTCGTGTACGAAGAAGCCCACAAGTACGTCCCCAACAGCGAGCTCGCGAAATATCGAGCATCGAAGATGTCCATCGAGCGGATTGCGAAAGAAGGCCGGAAATACGGCGTCACGCTACTGCTTTCGAGCCAGCGCCCGTCGGAAATCTCCGAAACGATCTTCTCCCAGTGCAGCAACTTCCTGGCGATGCGCCTAACCAACCCGAGCGACCAGAGCTACGTCGCGCGCCTGCTTCCAGACACGCTCGGTAACCTGAGCGACAAGCTACCCACGCTCGGGGCCGGGGAAGCGCTGCTGATCGGCGAATCCGTCGTTATGCCCTCGCTCGTGAAAATCCACCAGTGCGCTCCGGAGCCATCGTCGAGCGACATACCCTATTTCGAGCTGTGGAAGAAGGAATGGACCAATCCGGACTTCGCGAGCATTAAGAAGACATGGCTGAAGGAGTAACCTGGCTAATACCGGAAAAATCCATTTACATGATCCGCCACAATACGCCATCACAACAGAAAGTGCGTGAGTCTCCAGGTCGATTGGCGATTTATATAGATGATTTCTTGCCTTGGAACTGCAATCTGCCCGTAGCCCGTTGAGATAAGGCGGCTTCCCAGCGGGGTGATGCCATCATCGATTAATTTGCCGATCCACTCAAGACGTCTTTGAACAGACACTTACCAATAAACATTGGTGTTCGTGCGGGGCGCCGCAGCAATCGCTTTCGACGCTTTTGAAACTCCTTACCAGGTCGAAGACAGTAAGCAAGTAGTATGCAACTGCGGCATTCGTCCCGGTGGTGCCAAACTTGATTGTTTCTCGAGAGGTGAGCAGAAGCCCATTTGCCGAATTAATTGTATGGCGGGCTCGAAGTAACGTACCGCAACTGGGAGCGGACCGCTACTTAAGAGAGCAAGCCAAGGAAACTCGCGGCACTGCCAAATAGTACAGTAGCCGCAGTCCACTTGGCCGCCCGTTGATTGAAAATGCCGGATTGTTTGATTGATTGAAGCAGCCCGACGATCCACTGTGCGTTGGACATGGCTTGGTCCAGTGGCTCTATGCCGCCAAATTGAAGGTGGGTCGGAGTGACGGGGATCTTGCTCGCGATGTTCCACAAATACGCGGCATAGACTCCCGTAACCAGTCCAACAATGCCAAGACCGAGGCTAAGGCATTTAAAGGTATTCACGTTTTTTTCCTTGAGTTGGGGGGCAATTGATTTCCAGAAGGTCGACGCAATCGAGAACGTTGTCGCGGGAGGCCAAGGCAATTCCAAGGTTGGCCTTTGCAACAAGCTCCATTGGTTTAAGGTTCTGCACGTAGTGGCCGTGCGTAATACGGTCCATGCCAGCACCCGCCAGTTTGGCTACTGTTCGTAGGCTCGCTTCTAGAGCCACGCTGTCCAGGCGCCCTCCGTGGAGGATGAGATTTCGCTGGCGGTACAGTCGATGGAAGGATTCACCGATGGCGTCACGTATCGTCTTCAATTCAGGACCTGGATTGCCCAATAGCTTCCTGAGGCGATCAACAGCCGCTTCATCCGTAACTGAAGGCATTCGGGGCAAAGCGCCATCGATAATGAGTTGCGCTAGAACGCGACATCGATCACGGTTGGTCTGAGCGTTGGCTATATCGCTGCAAACCTGAGGATGAGCGCCCTGCGCCTTATACGACAAAGCGGTCAGCTCAGCACGTGGAAACGAACAAGTGACCAGCGTCGCAAGATTATCGGCAGCTGAAGCTCGGTCGCTCGGATCGGCAAGCAGCCCCTCAATCGCCCCCCAGCCACCCGCAATTGCTGCAGGCGGGGAACTGCCTTCCAGGTGCGCTAAGAGTTCCAAAGCAGCATCCACGCTGTGACTTGCGTCAGGAGAGAATACGCGGTCCTCGCGGAACAGTTCTTTAACTCCCACCCCGCGAGCATCTTCCTTGAGGGATGCAGGTGCCCCAGCCCCCTTGACCCAAAGCCATGGTACGCGGTTCAGCGGCTCGGCCATTGCGATGAGAGAACGTGCAGCATAGCGGTCCGATTCGCTGCGTGCCGCTTGCGCGGCACCGTATATATCGCGGGCCTGGACCTTTAGAATTAGTGCCGCCTGCGCGCGAACGCCGGCAATGTCAAATCCATTCTCTTTCAGCCAGGCGGTAATCTCAGGTCCCTGTAGCCAGGTCTGAGGCAAACCATTTGGGAACTTTGGCACAGTCGCAAAAGCCAAGAGTACCTCAAACTCTCGCCGTGGACTAGCATTCACTTCGTTCTGCAACTCTTCGCATAGCTGAGGCAGCGTGATCGGCGCTGCAGATTTTAAGCGGCTCTTTACGAAGTTGTGCAGATACACGCCAGAAAACCCGGCGTCGAGCAGGTGAGCTGCCACGCTGCGGCCAAAGTGTTCTGGTGTGAATCTATTTGCCGCAACAGAGTGTCCCCACCGAGTTAGATAGTCGGCGGCGACTAGTCTTGAAAGATCGCGGATACCAAAATGTGCAGCGCCTTCCGCACGTGGCACTTGCTGTACTTGTTCGCGCAGGAATACTTTTTCTTGATCCGTGAACGCGGGGTGTGCGCCGACGCGCCGCTGTAGCGCGGATGCCATGCGTTTGATGGCTGCGTCACTTAGGTGCCCCTGTCTCATGGCAGCACAAGCCTCAAACAGTTCTTCCATAGCGAGAATAACGCCGACTCCCCAGAGTGAGCGATACCAGGGACGGAAGGGGGACAAAAATTCCAGTAGTCGCACTACTGCGATATTTTCACGTCGGTTGACAAATTGAAGCATAGCGTGTATATTATTTTCTGTGTGTTGACTAAATGTTGACCAAACGTCTAAGCGGGGCGCGACCCGGCCGGATGCAGTAGCCTAGCTACAAATTCCTAATGGCTCAAGCCCCCATCTATTGAAGGCCCTGCATTGCAGGGCCTTTTTACTTTTCGGCGCAGTTCCCTGGGTAAATGTCTCAAAACCCCATTGGCGGATATGGCCGCCTCGCTCTGTTGCATGTTATTGCCGTTGCTGCAGCCATTGACGGCTTGTAACGCATTGAGGTTCGGTGTCAGAATATCTTTGTACAAACGATATGTCATTTAGTACAGATTCGTCCAGCGACAAATCATTCCGCAGGTTCCGCGACCCTCTTCTGAAATAGAATTCTATGAGTACGCCACTCGACCGGTTGCGCCAAAAAACTGAAGCGTTGAAGTCGAAGCGCGGCGCTTTGACGACTCATCTGTTTGATTTAGAAAGAAACCTGGCGGAGATTTTCGACGGACTCGATATCAGAGCTCATACGCCCGACGTAACACTTGAGGAGTATGCATTTGACGAAAGCACTTATGGCTATTTGTCTTTCTCGGATAGTACCCTGAGGGTTGCATATAGAAGTACAGAACAAGATCGCCAAGAGTCGTTTAACGGCGTGCCAGAGGAGGAACAAGAATACAGTTTGTGTCCCCTCGCTAAAACTTCACCGGAGTGGCTTGAAAAGCTGGCAATACCCGAAAATATCGCCATTCTTACCTCTCGTCTGGAGCTTGCTCTCGATTCGTTAATCGCATCGACCGATGTCTCGATTTCGGGACTGACAAAAGTGTTTGAGTTTCAAACAATTCAGGTGCACACCGACGCCGTAGAAACTCTGCAGTCGTTCGACTCAAACCTGGTCAAAGCCTGGAAGGATGCGCACGACAAGATAACAGTCGACCCGGCCGAATCGATTACAAAGAGCAGCAGCTATGTGGAGTCGATTTGTAAGCATATTTTGGCGGGCCTTGGCATACCGATGCCGGCGAAACAAGTGATGACTAGTTTGATTGGCGAATGCGAAAAGGCACTTGGTCTGTCAGAAGACGAGGAGGCCGATCAAGACCTCAAATCTGTAGTTGGCGGCATCAAGAGCATTTGTCAAGGTATTGGTGCGTTACGAACTCATTTTGGAACTGCACACGGAAAGGAGCCCGGTGCTTACATAATCAACGAACACTACGCGCGGCTGATCAACACATCTGCTGCTGCAGTAAGTGCCTTTTTAGTTCAGCGATATCACACCAAGCGCTTGAACGGTGGCTCTTTGGGCGCAGTCGCTCCAGCGAGCCCCACGTAGACGCTACTTGGCCGGAGAAGACAATGTTCTACGCATGGATTGGCAATGTTTATCGCCAGCCGATCGCTACAGGAGAACGCACCGTTTGCAATTGCTGCGCGGGCGAGCTGCTCGCAGTTGTCCCGCAAGATAACAAAGCTCATTGGCGGCACAAGGCCGGTGACTGTGATCCCTGGAGCGAGCCCGAGGGGGAGTGGCACTTGGCGTGGAAGGAGAAATTTCCACTGCACTCACGTGAGGTTCCGATGATTGATCACGCAACGCAAGAACGCCATAGGGCAGATGTCTTTCTCCAACTACCCGGTTGCGTTGGTACCACTGTCGAACTACAGCACTCCGCAATTTCGGAGAAAGAGCGCGATGCGCGTGAAGTATTTTATTCTGCGCGCGGTCGCATGTTCTGGCTCATCCACATCCATAGTGAAACTAATTTCAATGCAATATCGTTTCGGTGTTCATTTAGCAGGGAGTCCCCTTTCGAGTACGGGGGATCTACTTTCTATTCGATGAGCTGGTATGGCCGCAGCAAGCAATTTATTGAGAAGTGGAAGCGCTCGCGCACGTACGTGTACTTCAACATTGAGGGACACATTTTTTATCTTGCCACGATGTCCGCTTGCACACCGGTAGTTCAAGCGCAGAAAAAGGGAGAGTTTGCGCTTTACCACGTCACTGAGCAGCAATTTCTCCGGTCCGTGGGCGTGTGATTGATCCGAACGTATTCCCGGATTTGCCGCAACGTGGTTGTTATGGACCGCATAGCGGCCAACTTGTCGCGCAGGGCTTGCTTATCTAAGTACAGCGACCTTTTTGATGACAACTCCAGCAGCTACCATGAATTCTGTGTGGAAAATTGGGCAAGAGCTTAACTTCTGTATTGATTTTTCTCGGAATCCTAAAATAAAAAGCGGCCCTTTGTTAGGGCCGCTGTGATTTCAAATATTGAGATTTATTTCAAGTATTTTGAGATCCTACATTGGTTGGCTTTTTGATGAGGGGAACTGAGGATATATACTTAAACGTCGATATTCCCCGCACGCAGCGCATTGGTCTCAATGAACGCCCGGCGCGGCTCAACATCATCCCCCATCAGCGTAGTGAATATCTGGTCCGCAGCAATCGCGTCCTCAATCTGCACCTTCAGCAAACGGCGCACGGTTGGGTCCATGGTGGTTTCCCACAGCTGTTCCGGGTTCATCTCGCCCAGACCTTTGTAGCGCTGTTTCGATACCACGCGTTCCGATTCGTCCCGCAGCCATTGCATCGCCTGATGGAAGTCGGTCACGGCCGATTCTTTGGTGCGCTCGCCTTCGCCGCGGCGCACGTAGGCGCCTTCGCCGATCAGGCCGGTGAAGGTGGCTGCTGCTTCGGCCAGCACGCGGTAGTCGGCGCTGAGCACGAAGTCGGCGTCGATGGTGCTGACTTTGACGTTACCGTGGTGCATGCGCTCGATCCACAGCGCGTGTTTTTCGTTCAGTTCGTCCGAACGCACGCTGACTTTGACGGCGATGTCGTTGATGTTGCTTTCCAGCGCGCGGGCCGAGGCTTCCGCCGCTTCCAGCGTGCCCATGTCCAGCGTCACGCCGGTCATGATGGCGGTCAGCGCAGCGCGGTCGATCACGCGGGTCAGGCGCGTCATGATGACGTTGGCCAGGTTGAACTGGCGTACCAGTTCGCCCAGCGCTTCGCCCTGGATAGGCTCGGCGCCTTCGCGCGGGGTCAGCACGGCGGTGTTCAGCGCCACGTTCATCATGTAGCCGGCTTCTTCGGCATCGTCCTTCAGGTAGCGCTCGTCGCGGCCGGCCTTCACTTTGTACAGCGGCGGCTGGGCGATGTAGATGTGGCCGCGCTCGACCAGTTCCGGCATCTGACGGTAGAACAGCGTCAGCAGCAGGGTGCGGATGTGGGCGCCGTCGACGTCCGCATCGGTCATGATGATGATGCGGTGGTAGCGCAGCTTTTCAACGTTGAATTCGTCCGGGCCGATCGAGGTGCCCAGCGTGGCGATCAGCGTGGTGATCTGTTCCGACGACAGCATTTTTTCAAAGCGCGCCTTTTCCACGTTCAGCACTTTACCGCGCAATGGCAGAATCGCCTGGAATTTGCGGTCACGGCCTTGCTTGGCCGAGCCGCCTGCGGAGTCACCCTCGACGATGTACAGTTCGCACAGCGCCGGGTCGCGTTCCTGGCAGTCGGCCAGTTTCGACGAGAGGCCCAGGCCGTCCATCACGCCTTTGCGGCGGGTCAGGTCGCGTGCCTTGCGGGCCGCTTCGCGCGCGCGCGCCGCTTCAACGATTTTGCCGCAGATGATTTTGGCGTCGTTCGGTTTTTCCTGCAGGTAGTCGGACAGCGTCTTGGCGACGATCTCTTCGACCGGGCCGCGCACTTCGGACGACACCAGCTTGTCCTTGGTCTGCGAGGAGAACTTCGGCTCAGGCACTTTGACCGACAGCACGCAGGTCAGGCCTTCGCGCATGTCGTCGCCGGAGATTTCAACCTTGGCCTTTTTGGCGAAGTCGTTCTCGTCGATGTATTTGTTGATGACACGTGTCATCGCCGCGCGCAGGCCGGTCAGGTGGGTGCCGCCGTCGCGCTGCGGGATGTTGTTGGTGAAGCACAGCACCTGTTCGTTGTAGGCGTCGTTCCATTGCATCGACACGTCCACCGAAATGGTGGTGTTCTGGTCCGACTGGCGTTCGCCGGTGGCCTGGAACACGGTCGGGTGCAGCACGGTCTTGGCTTTGTTGATGTATTCGACGAAGCCACGGGTGCCGCCTTCAAACGCGAACAGTTCTTCCTTGCCGGTGCGCTGGTCGGTCAGCTTGATGTTGACGCCGTTATTCAGGAACGACAGTTCGCGGATGCGCTTGGCCAGGATTTCGTAGTGGAATTCGACGTGGGTGAAGATTTCTTCGTCGGCCCAGAAGTGCACGTCGGTGCCGCGCTTGTCGGTTTCGCCGATGACTTTGATCGGCGAGACCAGCACGCCGTCGCGGGTTTCCAGTTCACGGTTCTGCGCCACGCCGCGCGCGAATTCCATCTGGTGGACCTTGCCGTCGCGGCGGATGGTGACGCGCAGCAGTTTCGACAGCGCGTTGACGCAGGACACACCCACGCCGTGCAGACCGCCCGAGACTTTGTACGAGTTCTGGTCGAACTTGCCGCCGGCGTGCAGCTCGGTCAGCACGATCTCGGCAGCCGAGCGTTTCGGCTCGTGCTTGTCGTCCATCTTCAGGCCGACCGGGATGCCGCGGCCGTTGTCGGTGATCGAGATCGAGTTGTCCGAGTGGATGGTGACGTGGATTTCGGTGCAATAGCCGGCCAGCGATTCGTCGATCGAGTTGTCCAGCACTTCAAACACCAGGTGGTGCAGGCCGGTGCCGTCCGAGGTGTCGCCGATGTACATGCCGGGACGTTTGCGGACTGCCTCCAGACCTTCCAGGATCTGGATCGAGGAGGCGCCGTATTCTTCGTTCTTTGGTACTGGTGCTGCGTTCTCTTCGGACATGTGCTGCTTTCTCTAAATTCGATGACTAAGGTGCGGTGAACGGTGAGGCTTAAATGCGCATCGGCATGACGACGTACTTGAAGTCGGCATTGTCCGGGATCGAGATCAGCGCCGACGAATTGGAATCGCCCAGCGCGACATTGATCTGGTCGCATTTCAGGTTGTTCAGCACATCCAGCAGGTAGGTGACGTTGAAGCCGATGTCGACGCTGTCGCCGCCGTAGTCGATTTCCAGTTCTTCCACTGCCTCTTCCTGGTCGGCATTGGTGGAGCTGATTTTCATCAGGCCCGGCGTGATGATGCAGCGTACGCCCTTGAATTTGTCGCTGGTCATGATGGCGGCGCGTTGCAGCGAACGCAGCAGTTCATCGCGGCCGATGATGAATTCGTTTTTGTAGCCCTTCGGGATCACGCGCGTGTAATCAGGGAACTTGCCTTCCACCAGTTTCGAGATCAGCTCGATGTCGGCGAAGGTCAGCTTGACCTGGTTGGCGGCGATGTCCAGCTGCACCGGCTCGTCGTTTTCTTCCAGCAGGCGCTGCAGTTCGATGATGGTCTTGCGCGGGATGATCACTTCCTGGCGTGCGAACGACTGTTCGGTTTCGACCTGGCAGAAGGCCAGGCGGTGGCCGTCGGTGGCCACGGCGATCACGTTATTGCCGTCCAGGACCAGCAGCAGGCCGTTCAGGTAGTAGCGGATGTCCTGCTGGGCCATCGAGAAGTGCACCATGTTAAACAGGTGCTTCAGGGTTTTCTGCGGCAGCGTGACGCTGGCGCTGTAGCTGTCGGCCTGCTGCACGGTCGGGAATTCCTCGGCCGCCAGGGTTTGCAGCGCGAAGCGCGATTTGCCCGACTGTACGGCCAGGCGCTTGTTCTGCAGGGTGATGGTGACGTCGCCCGATTCCGGCAGCGCGCGCAGGATGTCCAGTAGCTTGCGCGCGGCCACGGTGGTGCCGGTCACTTCCGCGCCGGAGCCGATTTCGGCGTTGGTGGTGATCTGTACTTCGGTGTCGGTCGACAGGAAGGATACGCTCTCGCCCTCTTTGCGGATGAGGATATTGGCCAGAATCGGCATAGTGTGCCGACGCTCGACAATACCGCTCACGATCTGCAGTGGCCGGAGTAGCGTATCTCGGGTGGTTTTGACCAATTGCATAGAATATCCTCAGTAAAAATTAACGATGTTTCAATACTTTTTGCCTTGTGAGCAGGCGGACAGGTTTAACTAAATGATAAAGCCAAACCCTGCCTCATGCTAGCCCTTGAGCGTCTGTTCCAGGACGTGCAATTCGTGGTTGCACTCCGGGTTTTTGGTGCGGTCCAGCGCGATCTTGCGCACTGCGTGCAGCACCGTGGTGTGGTCGCGGCCGCCGAACAGTTCGCCGATCTCCGGCAGCGACTTCTGCGTCAGTTCCTTGGCCAGGTACATGGCGATCTGGCGCGGACGGGCGATATTCGCCGGCCGGCGCTTGGAGTACATATCGGCCACCTTGATGTTGAAGAAGTCGGCCACCGTCTTCTGGATGTTTTCCACGCTGATCTGGCGGTTCTGCACCGACAGCAGGTCTTTCAGCGCTTCTTTCACGATGTCGATGGTGATGTCTTTGCCGTGGAAGCGCGAATAGGCCAGGATCTTGCGCAGCGCGCCTTCCAGCTCGCGCACATTGGAGCGCAGGTGCTTGGCGACGAAGAAGGCCACGTCGTCCGAGAAGGTGACGCCTTCCTGCTTGGCTTTTTTCAGCAGAATCGCCACGCGCATTTCCAGTTCCGGCGGCTCGATCGCCACCGTCAGGCCGGAGTCGAAGCGCGAGATCAGGCGGTCGTCCATGCCGGTGATCTCTTTCGGATAGGTGTCCGAGGTGATGATGATCTGCTTCTTGGCGGCGATCAGCGCTTCAAACGCGTAGAAGAATTCTTCCTGGGTGCGGCTCTTGCCGCCGAAGAATTGAATATCGTCGATCAGCAGCATGTCCAGCGAGTGGTAGTAATGCTTGAAATCGTCGAAACCCTTGCGTTGGTAAGCGGTCACTACGTCGCGAACGTACTGTTCTGCGTGGATGTAGCGGATGCGCGCGCCCGGCTGGTCGGCCATCACCTGGTTGCCGATTGCGTGGATCAAGTGGGTCTTACCCAGGCCGACGCCGCCGTAGAAAAACAGCGGGTTGTACGACACGCCCGGATTATTCGCCACCTGGATTGCGGCGGCGCGCGCCAGCTGGTTGGCCTTACCGGTCACGAAGCTGTCGAAGGTCAGGTCGGTGTTGATGCGGCTTTGCTCGCGGCGCGGCTGCGCCGAGGCCGGCATTTCCGGCACCGACGGCGGCGGCTGGTCGGCCATGCGGGCATTGTTGCTCGGTGCGCCGCCGTTGACGTCCGGCACCGGCGCGACCGTGGCGGTCGGCTTTTTCGGTGCGTTCAGGCGCGGGTCGAGCACGAACTGCACTTCGATCGGCTGCTCCCAGTACTGGCAGGCCAGCGCAGTGATGCGGCTGGCGAACTGGGTTTTGACCCAATCCAGCTTGAAGCGGTTGGGTGCGGCCATACGCAGCTTGCCCGCCTCGTAATCGAGGGGGATAAGCGGCTTAATCCAGGCGCTGAATTGTTGCGGCGTCAGCTCCAGCTCCAGCTGGGCGGAGCAGGTCTGCCAGAAATTTTCCATGAATCGACTATCTGTGTTCTTACTGTATAAGGGTGTGGGCAACTTTGAAGTTTTTCACACGTAACGCGCTATTCTACTCTCGCTCGCCCAAGTTATCCACAGGCGCGGCAGGATTTTTTCATGCCGGCGGCGTGGCCGGCGCACCGGGGCGGGGTGCTTGGTTGTTGACAAGCGAGGCCGAAATGCTGATAATTCAGGGTTCCCCGCCCGTATTCCTTGTTTCTTCACATGGATATCAATATGGAGTAGCGAGGATTTAGCGGGCGATGAGATGGACCCAGCTTGTGCCGGATAGCGTTGGCATGGGTGCGCGAAGTGTCATTGGCACCAAAAACTGACGGGCCGTCTGACCCGATTTTGCATTTTTTTCTGCTTTAAGCGAGACCAACATGAAACGTACTTACCAACCTTCCGTTGTACGCCGTAAGCGTACCCACGGCTTCCGCGCACGCATGGCTACCCGTGGTGGCCGCCAAGTGCTGAACGCACGCCGCGCCAAAGGCCGCAAGCGTCTGGCTGTATAAGCCATCTGCTTGTTAGCTGAACGCGTGGACAGCTGCATTAACAGCGGCTCGACAGGCGAGGGTTCACACGACTTCGCGCGCGCTCGGCGTATCGTTAAAACGGATGAATTTTCATCCGTTTTTCGTTTGCGCCCCAGCCAAAAAAGCGCGCACTTCGTGCTGTACACCCGTCTGAACCAACTGCCGCATGCGCGGCTGGGGGTCGTGGTGGCCAAGCGCTTTGCGCCGCGTGCCGTCACCCGCAACACCATCAAGCGCGTTACCCGCGAGCTGTTCCGCGTCACCGGCCTGCCGCCCATCGATTGCGTGGTGCGCCTGGCCAAACCGGTCAACAGCAAGGACGGACCCGCCACCACTGCAAAGCTGAAAGCAGCCTTGCGGCTGGAATTGGCGCGCCTGTTCTCCGCGCAGGCCAAATTGGCCGCGCCGGCCTTGCCTTCATCGCCGCCGCCTCCATCTAGGTCGCCATGAAAACCGTGCTCCGCTTCCTGCTGCGCTTTTATCAACTGGCCATCAGCCCGATGATGACGCCGAGCTGCCGGTTTTATCCGAGCTGCTCGAACTATGCGCTGGAAGCGCTGCAAGTGCACGGCGCCGCCAAGGGCAGCTGGCTGGCTGCCAAACGCGTGTGCCGCTGCCATCCGTGGCACCCTGGCGGGCACGATCCGGTTCCGCCGGCCGATGGCAAAACCCATTCTTCATCGACCGCTTGCGGTTGCAACCACTCCTGAAAATACCTAATGGATATCAATAAACGTACTATCCTGTGGATCGTGTTTGCGGTGTCGCTGTTTGTTCTGTGGAACAACTGGCAAGTCTCGAACGGCCATCCATCGATGTTCGCGCCGCCACCACCGGCCGCCAAGGCGCCTGAGGCGAAGAAAACCGACGTGCCGGCCGCCGCCAGCGCCGCCGCTGCCGCCGTGCCGGGAGCCGCTGCAAGCGCCGGCGCCGCTGACGCCGTGCCGTTCAAGGCCGAACGCATCACCATCACCACCGACGTGGTACGTGCTGATATCGATACCCAGGGCGGCGTGATCCGCCGCCTGGAACTGCTGAAGTACAAAGAGAACAGCCATCCGGGCTGGTTCGGCGGCTGCTTTGGCCTGTTCGACTGGTGCAAGCCAGGCGACAACAGCAAGAACGTGGTGCTGTTCGACGTGGACGCCGGCACCGGCAAGACCTATCTGGGCCGCACCGGCCTGATCGGCGCGCCAGACCTGCCTAACCACACCAGCGGCTTCGTGGCCAAGCCAGGCCCGCGCATGCTGAACGACGCCAACCAGGTGCAACTGGTGCTGGAATCGGAATCGGGCGGCGTCAAGCTGACCAAGACCTTCACCTTCAAGCGCGGCGACTACGTGGTCGATGTGCGCCATGACGTGACCAACACCGGCGCCGCACCGGTATCGCCGCAGCTCTACCTGCAACTGGCGCACGACGGCAACAAGCCGGCCGGCGACTCCTTCTTCAACAGCAGCTACACCGGTCCGACCATGTACACGGACGAAAAGCGCTACGAGAAGCTGCAATTCGAGAAACTGGAAAAAGCCGCGCAGGAAGCCGCCAAGACCGGCCAGCCGGCAGCGCAGGACCACGTGACCAAGGCCGACAACGGCTGGATCGCGATCTCGCAGCACTTCTTCGTCTCGGCCTTCATTCCTCAGCCTAAGCTGATGCATGACATCACCACCGAGAAGATCGACACCAACGTCTACGGCATCAGCGTCAAGCAGCCGCTGGGTACGCTGGCGCCGGGCGCTACCGTGTCCAACAGCGCACGCCTGTTCTCGGGCCCGCAGGAAGCGCAGCTGCTGGAAAAAGTCACGCCTGGCCTGGAGCTGGTGCGCGACTACGGCTGGCTGGCGATGATCGCCAAGCCGATGTTCTGGGTGATCGAGCACATCCACACCGTGACCGGCAACTGGGGCTGGACCATCATTGCCTTCACCATCCTGATCAAGCTGCTGTTCTTCCCGCTGTCGGCGGCAGGCTACCGCAGCATGGCCAAGATCAAGCTGGTGACGCCGAAGATGCAAGCCATCCGCGAGCGCTACAAGGGCGATCCGGCCAAGATGAACCAGGCCACGATGGAACTGTACAAGACCGAGAAGATCAACCCGCTGGGCGGCTGCCTGCCGATCCTGGTGCAGATGCCGGTGTTCATCGCGCTGTACTATGTGCTGCAGTCGGCGGTGGAAATCCGCGGCGCGCCGTGGCTGGGCTGGATCACCGACCTGGCGCAGCATGATCCGTATGCGATCCTGCCGGTGCTGTACGCGATTTCGATGTACATCACCACCAAGCTGAATCCGGCGCCGGCCGATCCGATGCAGGCCAAGATGATGCTGTTCATGCCGCTGGCGTTCTCGGTGATGTTCTTCTTCTTCCCGTCCGGCCTGGTGCTGTACTGGGTGGTGAACAACGTGCTGTCGATCGGACAGCAGTATGTGATCTCCAAGAAATACGGCGTGGCCGAGCCTGCCAAGGCTTAAAAAGCAACAACACCCAAGCCCGCGTTGATCGCGGGCTTTTTTTTTACCCTACAATCCGACTATGAACATCGACTCTTCCCCTATCGCCGCGATTGCCACCGCTCCGGGGCGCGGCGGCATCGGCGTGGTGCGCGCCTCCGGCAAAAACCTGCAGGCGCTGATCGCCGCGCTGTTCGGCGATACCGCGCTGAAGCCGCGCCACGCCACCTACATCCCGTTCACCCAGGCGGACGGCGCCATGATCGACCAGGGCATCGCCATCTGGTTCAAAGGGCCGCATTCGTACACCGGCGAAGACGTGCTGGAGCTGCAAGGCCACGGCGGCCCGATCGTGCTGCAAATGCTGTTGCAACGGGTGCTGGAAGCGGGCCAGGAGATCGGCTTGCGGCTGGCCGAGCCGGGTGAATTCACGCGCCGCGCCTACCTCAATGACAAGCTCGACCTGGCGCAGGCCGAGGCGGTGGCCGACCTGATCGACGCCTCCACCGAGGCGGCGGCCAAATCGGCTTCGCAGTCGCTGTCTGGCGCGTTTTCGAAGACGGTCAACACGCTGGTCGGCAGCGTCACCAACCTGCGCATGCTGGTCGAGGCGACACTGGACTTCCCGGAAGAGGAAATCGACTTCCTGGAAAAATCCGACGCGCGTGGGCAACTGAAGGGCATTGTTGACGCTTTGGAGCAAGTGTTCCGCCAGGCGGCCCAGGGCGCGCTGCTGCGCGAGGGCCTGAACGTGGTGCTGGTCGGCCAGCCCAACGTCGGCAAATCCTCGCTGCTGAATGCGCTGGCGGGGAATGATGTGGCGATCGTCACGCCGATCGCCGGCACCACCCGCGACAAGGTCACCGAAACCATCCAGATCGAAGGCATCCCGCTGAACATCATCGACACGGCCGGCATCCGCGCGCCGGAAGAGGCGGTGGACGTGGTGGAACGGATCGGTATCGAGCGCACCTGGGGCGAAATCGGCAAGGCGGACGTGATCCTGCACCTGCTGGACGCCGACCACGGCCCGTCGCGCGCCGACGAAAACATCATGGCCGCCTTCCCGCAGGGCGTGCCGGTGCTGCGCATCTGGAACAAGATCGACCTGTCGGGCCACAAGCCGGCGGTGGACGCGATGGACGACGCCACCCACATCTACCTGTCGGCCAACAGCCACCTGGGGATCGATCTGCTGCGCAAGGAACTGCTGCGCATCGCCGGCTGGCAGCAGACCGGCGAATCGCTGTACCTGGCGCGCGAGCGCCACCTGATTGCGCTGAAAAACGCCGGCGCCCATCTGGCGCGCGCCGGCGAGCACGCGGCGCAGAACGACCAGTCGCTGGACCTGTTCGCCGAAGAACTGCGCCTTGCGCAAGTGCAGCTGTCCAGCATCACTGGCGCCTTCTCTTCCGACGACCTGCTCGGCGTCATCTTCAGCCGCTTCTGTATTGGCAAATAAAAACCGGGGTAGCTCAGATCTGACCCACGAGCTCATGTGCTCATGTCAGATTTGACCCGGAGTTTTCTGCTGTCTAGTACGGCGAGCCGGTGACGTCGAGTTTGATTTGCCAGACGGCGCCGGCACCGGTGATGTAGAGGGTTTTGCCGTCGGCGCCACCGAAGGCGGCGTTGGTGACGTTGGCGTCGACCTTGATGGTGGCGATCTGTTTGCCTTCCGGGGTGAAGACGCGCAGGCGTTTGTCGGTGTGTTCGGTAACGTAGATGTTGCCGTAGCAGTCAACCGCCATGCCGTCGGGAATACCCAGCTTCTCTACCAGGTCCTTGCCTTGCTGCGGCACGCCGTTCACGATGGCATACGCGCGCAGCACGCCGTGCTCGCCGACCATGCCGTTCACGTACAGCACATCACCCTTCGGCGACAGCGAGACGCCGTTCGGATTTTTCAGCGTGTCGTCCACCACCGTGATCTTGCCGTCAGTCGCCACGCGGTAGACGCGGGTCTTGTCCTGGCCGCCCGGTGCGGCGGCGCGCTGGAAGTCGGGATCGCTGAAGTACAGCGTGCCGTCCGCAGCCAGCGCCATATCGTTCGGCGAGTTAAACACCTTGCCGTCGAACTTGCCGACCACGTCGCTGCGCTTGCCGTCCAGCGTGTACAGCGATACCGATTTGTACTTGTGGGTGGCGGCCAGCAGGTTGCCGGCGCCATCGGTGGCCAGGCCGTTGCTGCCGCTGTCGTCGATCGCCACGCTGACTTTGCCGCTGGCATCCAGCTTCATGATACG
Organism: Duganella sp. sic0402; assembly: GCF_019219065.1. Lineage (GTDB taxonomy): Bacteria > Pseudomonadota > Gammaproteobacteria > Burkholderiales > Burkholderiaceae_D > Rugamonas. Next base: position 17,890 of record NZ_JAHUWK010000020.1, read on the forward strand.
CGACGGGAAGCCCGGCCCGAAGGTGAAGTCGGAGAAGTACAGCGCATCCTTGATCCACACCGGACCTTCGTACAGGCCCGGTTCACTGCGGGTACTGTTGGCGGCGGCGATGCGGGTGGCGCTCAGTTCGCCGGCCGGGGCCTGGCCGGTGCAGGCCACCGGTGCGGCATAGGTGTGGGAGGCAGCCAGCAAGGCCGCCGCGGTCAGGGCGCTACGTAACGTCATGCTGCATTCTCCTGTTGATGTTGGTAGACAATGACGCAGTCGCGTCCGGCTTTCTTGGCGGCGTACAGGCAGCTGTCGGCGGCGGCCAGCATGGCGGCGGCGTCGGCCAGATGGTCTTTGTCGAAGGTGGCCACGCCGATGCTCATGGTGACGTGCGGCCGGGTTGCCGCCGGCGAGTGTTTGAGGTTGAGCGAGGCGATGCGGGCGCGGATGGTTTCCGCCACCAGCGCCGCCTGTTCGCCGCTGGTGTCCGGCAGCACCGCGCCGAACTCTTCGCCGCCGTAGCGCGCCGCCAGGTCGGCCGGGCGCTGCAGGCTGGCGGCGAATGCTTCGGCCACCAGCGTCAGGCAGGCGTCGCCCTGCTGGTGGCCGAAGTGGTCGTTATAGGCCTTGAACGAGTCGATGTCCATCAGCAGCAGCGACAGCTGGCCTTCGTTACGGATCGCGCGCCGTAGCTCGCGGTCCAGCGCCACGTCGAAGTGGCGGCGGTTGGCGATGCCGGTCAGGCCGTCCACATACGATTGCGCGCGCAGCTGTTCGGCCTGGCTGCGCAGCTGGCGCTCGCGGCCGACGATGGTGCTGATGTCGCTGACTTCGATCAGGCAGTAGCGTTCCTTGCCTTCGTTGAACGGCGTCACCGACACCTGCTGTTCAACCCGTTCGCCGCCCCAGCTGCCAGCCGGATACAGCGGGAAGGGCGAAGGATTCAGCGTCGGCGACAGCTGCTGCGGCAGATTGCTTTGCAGCGCACTCAGTACCGCCTGCTCCAGCCGGTGACCGCGCAGCTCGCCATATAAATCAAACAAGTCCTGGCCGGTCACGCGCTGCGCCGAGCGGCCCGAGCGGCTGGCCATCCATTGGTTCCACATGACGATGTGCAGGTTGGCGTCGATGACGATCAAGCCCAGCTGGGCAAGTCCGAGCACGCGCGCGGACAAAGGGCTGGACGGGGAAGTGCCGGGTTCAGACATGCGTGCTTTCCTGACAGGAAGGATAAACGTGTCACGATTATAAGGCGAGCCGCGCAGCTTGCATCAACTATCGTTTCCACCTTTTTCATTGAAAAATATTTCGTTCTTTTCTGCCGCAGCGGCGGCCGCATTTATCCTGCTATTATTGATTGTCGCAAACGCCCATGCGGTTTCAGGCAACCGTTGAGAAATCTCATGTTCGTGGCAATTCCGCTGAAGTAATCTTGCAACTTAGCCTAGCTTGGCCTGGAAGGAGAGGATCGTGGAACCGATACAAGAGAGCATCCCCGACGACGGGGCCGGCAGGCCGCCCGGCGTCGCACCGGCGACGCCGCCGGTACGCGCGCGGCACATGCTGCCGCCCAAGGGCGCCTGCTGGTATTGCGAAAAGCCGCTGGACAATGTGCGCCGTTTTTGCGACAAGGAATGCGCCGACGCGTTTGACGAAGAAAAGGAATACACCCGCTAGCCGTCGGCCAGCATTACGCCATCGCCGCCCGCAAGCTGGCCAGCGCCGCTTCAAAATCGAACTGGTGCGCCGCTTCCGTCACTTCCTGAAATACTTCTACTCCCAGGCTGGCCGCCAGCACCGTCGCCGATTGCTCCAGCACATCGATCGCCGCGCCATCGCCTTCATCCAGCAGCCGCATCAGATGCAACAGCAGCATGCGCGTTTCCGGCACCATTGCCGGTTCCATTGCCGTGGGCGCTTGCGCCGCCAGGATCTGCTGCGGATCGCCATCCAGCACCTCGTCAATCACGCTGATCAGGCTGCGCAGCGCTTGTTCCAGCTGCGCCAGCGGCGCCGACCACACCTGCGCCGGGCCGGCGCACAGCGGCTCCAGATGCGACGCCAGCAGATACACCTGCTGCGCGCCGATCATGCCGGCCGCACCCTTCAAAGTGTGGATGATGCGCTGCGCGTGGCCGGGTTCGTTGTCGTCGAAGGCCTTGCGCGCCTGGCAGCCGCTGTCCGGATAGCGCTGGCGGAAACGGCGCAGTATCTGCAGATACAGGTCGCGGTCGCCCATCAGCTGCTGCAAGCCGGTTTCCACTTGCAAAACATGGCCCCCGGTAGGAGCGGCTGAGACTGGCGGACTGGTTGAGGTCATAGCCGCTACCATAACAGAGTACACACTTTATTTGGTGGTGAACGACCAACTGCGGCTGACCGCCACCCCGGCCACCGTGCCGTTGAAGCTGACATCGTAGGTGGTGGCCGCCGCCAGCGGCGCCAGCGGGATGATGGCGGCGGCATTGCGCACGCTGTTGTTGGTGCCGGCGTCATAGCTCAGCAGGCGGGTGCTGAGGGCGGTGCCGCCGCGCGGCGTGATGGTAAAGCTGCGCACCACGATGGTGTCGCTGCCGCTGCCGTCCGCGTGCACGCTGACCGGATAGCCGACCAGGTTCTGATCCGGCACCGGGTCGGGCGCTTCCGTGTCGCTATAGAAATTGACAGGAACACTAGTCTGGTTGCTGATCGGATAAGTGGCGATATTGCCGCGTCCCAGCGCATTGTAGCCGCCGCTGGCGCCGAAGTCGGCGGTGAAATAGGTATAGCCGCCGGTAACGGTGGCCGAGCCGGTGCCGATTTCGCGGAAGCGCGGGTCAAAGATCACATAGCGGTGGTAGATCGCGGTGATCAGCTCCTCCGCCTGATAGAAGCCGGAGGTGTTGCTGGTGGCGGAGATCACCTCGCCGATGGCGGACGGCGCCGTGGTGCGGTAGCCGGCGGCGGTCAGGCGGTCACTCAGGGAGGCGCCGGTGTAGCCTTGCAGGCCGGCCGTCTGCTGGTGGCTGATGGTATTGTTGATGCGTTGATAATCCGAATGGCCCTGCGCTGCCTTGTCGATCAGGCTGTTGCGCGACAGCACCGCCACGCCGACCTGGGCGCGCCGGTAATTGATCCAGACATAGCCGTCGTTGGCGCCGTTGCCGCTCAGCGTAGGCATGCCCGGTTCCTGCGTTGGCGGTGTGGTCGTCGGTGGCGGAGTAGTGATCGCCACCGTGTCGCCGCCACCACCGCCGCATGCCGTCAGCAGGGCGGCGGCCAGCAAGTTCGCCGCCAGCACGCCCGCTGCGGATAGTCGCCATTTTTTCATGATGAGCTCCTCTGCCATGGAAGCAATTCTAAGCCGGTTTTCAAAAGCGCCGCACGCGTTAGGGATGTGCTAAAAATGGTAAGCTTGCCGTTTCTTTGAGATTGCCCCTGTTTTGAAGCCACTACACCGTCAGCGCATGCAGCGCGCCAAGTTTGCCTTGCCCAGCATCGTCACCCTGATGTCGATCGCCTGCGGCTTCGGCAGCATCGTCATTTCGGTCGACAACGCCATGGTCGGCTCGGCCCAGGATTACCGCCTGGCTGCCGTGCTGCTGGTGCTGGCCGGCGTGTTCGACGCGCTGGACGGCTTCGTGGCGCGCGCCACCAATACCCAGTCCGAGTTCGGCATGCAGCTCGATTCGATTGCCGACGTGATGAATTTTGGCTGTGCGCCGGGGCTGCTGCTGTATTGCTGGGGCTTCCAGCAGCTGGGCGCCGATTATCCGACGCTGCTGCGCCTGGGCGGCATGGCCAGCTTCTTCTTTGTCGCCTGCGGGGCGCTGCGGCTGGCGCGTTTCAATGTCAATGTGGGGCGCACCGATCCGCGCTACTTTGTCGGCATGCCGATCACCGCTGGCGCGGCTTGCGTGGCGTCGGTGGTGGTGGCCTGGCCTGATCCGGCCGCGTCGGCCTTGCAGGGCAGCCTGATCGTGCTGCTGCTGTTCGTGGTCGGCAGCCTGATGGTGTCGACCGTGCGCTTCCCCAGCTCCAAGCAGAAGAAAAGCTGGGGCGCGCTGGTGGTGTTGCTGATTAACCTGGGCCTGCTGGCCTGGCTGCAAGTGCTGTACTTCGTGCTGTTCTTCGCGTTCTATATCGCGTTTACGCTGGCGCTGAATGGCGCGTGGAAAACCGGCTGGACGGGGATCGCCCCGCCGGTTATTTATGGCGACGAGGGTTAAGCGCGCCCGTTAAGCCACCTCGTGGCCGCGCGCCGCGCGCAGGATCTCGAACCACTGGCTGCGGCTCAGGCTGAACTGGGTCGCTTCTACCGCTTCCTTCACCGCCGCGATGCGGCCCGAACCGGTCAGCGGCACCGGACGGCTAGGTAGCTGCATAATCCACGCAAACACCACGCTGCCGAACGGTCGTTGCAGCTCATCGGCGACTTTCTGGATCACGGTGCGGACGCGCGCGCTGGCGGCGTCATCGCTGCTGAACAGGCGGCCGCCAGCCAGCGGCGACCAGATCATCGGCGCCACGCCCAGGTCTTGCAGGCCGTCGAAGGTTTCATCGAACATTGGCACCACATGCAGCGGCGAGAACTCGACCTGGTTGGTGGCCAGCGCGATGCGGCGGTTAAGGCTCTCGAACTGGTGGCGGCTGAAGTTGGACACGCCGAAGTGCTTGACCTTGCCATCCTGGCGCAGCTGCGCGAAGGCGCCGGCAATCTCATCAAAATTCATCAGCGGGTCCGGGCGGTGGATCAGCAGCAGGTCCAGATGGTCGGTGCCCAGCTGGCGCAGCGAATTTTCTGCCGAGGCGATGATGTGGCTGGCGCTGGTGTCATAGTGCTGGATGGTGTGCTCGGGGCGCGCCGCCGAGATCAGCTTGATGCCGCATTTGCTGACGATCTGCATCTTGTCGCGCAGCGAAGGCTGTAGCTTCAGCGCTTCGCCGAAAGTGGCCTCGACGCCGTAGCCGCCGTAGATGTCGGCGTGGTCGAAGCTGGTGACGCCCATGGCCAGCGCCTGCTCTATCCAGTCGACGCGCTGCTGTGGCGACAGATTCCATTCATTCATGCGCCACATGCCGGCGACAATGCGTGACAGCGTCAGGCCGCCGGCGTAGGTAACGAGGGAAGGGCAGGACAGATTGGTCATGAGCATACTTTCCAAGCGTAAATGTAAGGCAAGAATTATAGTATGATCGTCACGTCTGCCTGACCGAACGGAGAGCTCAACGTGGGATTTTTATCGTTTCTGAAGTCCAAGCCGGAATCCGCCGCCAATACGGCCGAGGGCGCGCCAGATGCCGTCCCTGCGCCGGATGACGCCGATGCGCCGCCGAACGACGCCACCGCCCTGATCACCCGTGCCGCCATCGTCGACAAACGCCAGCGCCTGTGCGGCTACCGCGTCGGCGCGGCGCTGCCCGAAGCGGAGCTGGTTGACGCGCTGGTGGCGGCGGAATTGCCGGAGTACGCGCACCAGCGCATCGCGCTGGTGCCGCTCAGTGCGGAGGCGATACAGGCCGGGCTACACCTGCCGCTGCTTGCGCCGCAGACCGTGTTTCTGCTGGACCGGCAGGCCGCCGATGCTGCCGCCGTACTGCGCGCCGCCGGCAGCCAGGTGGCCGTGCATGGCGTCACGCTGCAAGACGAGAACAGCGCGTTGCTGGCCTCGGCCCAGATGGCGCTGCTGTCGCTGCACGCGCAGCCGCTGCCGGAATTCCAAGCGCTGTGCAAGCACCTGAACCTGCATTATCCGAATCTGAAACTGATCGTCGACGACGTTGCCACCTGGGATGAGCAGCGCATGGTGCTGGCCTGGGGCGCCAGCTATTTCATGGGCGATTACCTGACTACCACCGACCAGGTCGACCCGGACGCCAAGATCGACCAGAGCCGCATGACCTCGATCGAGCTGCTCAACCTGCTGCGCACCGATGCCGAGCTGCCGGCCATGATTGAGGTGGCCAAGCGCGATCCCGGCATGACGTATCAGGTGCTGCAATGGGCGAATGCGCCGGCCAACGGGCAGACCACCAAGGTGACCAGCTTGCAGCAGGCCTTCATGGTGCTGGGACGGAATCAGCTGTATCGCGGGCTGACGGTGTCGATGTTCCGCCTGGGCGCCGGCGCCAACAAGGAGCGCGACGAGTCGCTGCTGGAAGTGGCGCTGACGCGCGCGCGTTTCCTGGAGACGTGCAGCACGCTGCCGCAGGCCAGGCGGGATGAGTTGTTCCTGGCGGGACTGCTGTCGCTGTTTGATGTACTGCTGGGCGTGCCGATGGACAAGCTGGTCGACAAGATGCACCTGTCGGACGATATCCGCGATGTGCTGCTGGGGAAGGAGGGCGTTTACAGCCCGTATTTGACGATGGTGCTGCTGCTACAGCGGGACAAGATCGAGCCAGCGCTGGAGATTGCGGCCAGGCTGGAGATCGATATCGACAAACTGCCGCTGGTTGGACAGGCGGCCTTCCAGTGGGCGCAGGCTTCGATGCAGCACACCAGCGCCGACTAAACCGGCACCGCGTGCAGCATCGGGGGCCGACCCGGTACGCGGCCAGCCCCCTCGGCCGCTGAACTTGCCAGCGGCGCGGCCGGGTTTATTTCAGCCAGAGACGAATCGAATCCCAGGCACGGCCAAAGATCGATGCCTGCTCCACGGTTTCCAGCGCCACCACCGGCAGTTCCAGCATTGGCTTGCCGTCCACCACCATCTTCAACGTGCCAACGCGGCTGTTTTCAGCCAATGGGGCCACCAGCGGATCCTTGCGTTCCAGCGCCGGCTTCATCTTGCCCGCCACGCCCTTCGGCACGGTGACCATCACGTCCTGCGCGAAACCAATCTTGACCGCATTCTTCGAGCCTTTCCAGATTTCCGGCGTGGCGATCGGCTGGCCTTTCGAGTACAGCTTGACGGTGTCGAAGTTCTGGAAGCCCCAGTTCAGCAGCTTCTGGCTTTCCTGCGTGCGCACCTGGTCCGACGAGGTGCCCAGCACCACCGAGATCAGGCGGCGCTCGCCGGCGCCGTTAGGACGCTTGGCCGAGGCGATCATGCAGTAGCCGGCCGCTTCGGTGTGGCCGGTCTTCATGCCGTCCACGGTCGGGTCCAGCCACAGCAGGCGGTTGCGGTTCTGCTGGGTGATCTTGTTGTAGGTGAAGCTCTTCACCGAATCGATCTTGTAGAACTCCGGGAAGTCCTTGATGACGTGCTGCGCCAGGCTCGACAGGTCTTGCGCGGTCGAATAGTTTTCCGGCGACGGCAGGCCGTGCGGATTGGCGAAGTGGGTCGAGGTCAGGCCCAGGCGCTGTGCTTCTTTATTCATCAGCACCACAAAGGCCGACTCGTCGCCGGCCACCGCTTCCGCCAGCGCCACGGCGGCGTCATTACCCGATTGCACCATCAGGCCGTACAGCAGATCGTTGATGCTGACCGGGGTGGCCGGGTCGATGAACATCTTGGAGCTGCTGGCGTCCACTTTCCACGCCTTGGTCGATACGTTGACCATCTGGTTCAGCGTGATCTTCTTGTCGCGCAGCGCGCCGAAGGTCACGTAGGCGGTCATGATCTTGGTCAGCGACGCCGGCTCGATGCGGGCGTTCGGGTCCTGCGAAGCGATGATCTGGCCGCTGGTGGCGTCCAGCAGCAGCCAGGACTTGGCGGCGATGTTCGGGGCAGGCAGCGTTTGCGCCACGGCCGAGGTTATCAACATCACACTGGTGGCCAAGGCCGCGATAATTTTCTTCATTGGGATCTGGTGTAAAAGTTAAAAGCCGGATGATTATAGTTGCTTAGTCGGCAGTTGCGGTGTCCGTTTCAGCCTCGATTAAGCCAGCGCCGGCCCACAGCAGCGCCACCCAGCGCTTGATATGGCCGAGTTTGCGGTGGAAGAAGTGGTCCGCGCCGGGAATGACGATGACCGGGATATCCTGCGGGCGCAGCCAGTCCAGCACGTCGGCCAGCGGGATGGTGTCGTCCAGTTCGCCGTGAATCAGGATGGTGTCGGCCGGGATGTCGGCCATCTGCCATTTCTTGGCGGCCGCGCCAACCAGTACCAGGCGCTCGGCCGGCGTGCCGGCGGCGGCCAGGCGCTGCGCCAGGTGGGTCTGCACATAGGTGCCGAAGGAGAAGCCCGACAGCGCCACCGGCAGGCCGGGGAATTTTCCGGTCATCCACTGGTGCAGGATGGCCATGTCGTCGGTTTCGCCCTGGCCGTGGTCGTGCACGCCTTCGGACTTGCCGACGCCGCGGAAGTTGATGCGCGCCACCACGTAGCCGAGGCTGACGAAGGTGCGCATCAGTGTCACTGCCACCTTGTTGTCCATGGTGCCGCCGTACAGCGGGTGCGGGTGGGCCACCAGCGCGATGCCGCGCGGGGCCGCGTCATCGTGCGGGTAGTCGATGACGCCTTCCATTTGGCCGGCGGCGCCGGCCAGGGTGAATTTTTCGCTCTTGTTCATAGGCTCAGATTTTCAGACGTTCCACAATTTCGCCCTTGGCCAGGTGGCGGTCGATGATTTCATCGATGTCGGCGGTGTCGACATAGGTGTACCAGGTGCCTTCCGGATAGATCACCAGCAGCGGGCCTTCTTCGCAGCGGTTCAGGCAGCCGGCCTGGTTGATGCGGACCTCGCCCTTGCCGTACATATCGAGTTCCTTGCAGCGCTTCTTGGCGTGCTTTTGCGCGATTTCGGCGCCGTGGTCGCCGCAGCTGTTGCGGCCGTCCTCACGCTTGTTCATGCAGAAAAAGACGTGGTGTTTGTAGTAGGGTGTATCGCTCATGGCTGTACCTCTCGGAAATCGTAGCCGCTATGATACCTTGGCCGCGTTCAGCTTGTGGGACGGCAGCCACAGGAACCAGACCGCGAAGAAGGGCCACAGCAGCGACAGGAATTGCGCTGCGCCGTTGAAATTCAGGAATTTCCCCTGCACCCATGTTTGCAAAGTGGCCACAAAATACGGGTTGGCCGGGGTGGTGTTGATGATGGCCAGGCCCAACAGCAGGGTGGCGATCGCCAGCCGCCGTTGCGCCACATGCGGCGCGTAAGCCAGGCCGGCCAGCATGATGGCGCCGATCAGGAAGCCGCCCTGCGCGCCCGGTGTGACCCAGACGAAGGCGTTTTCCGGCGAGAACAGCAGCGCCGAGGCCAGGCCTTTGACCAGCACCGAACAGGCAATCATGGCCGCCACCAGCAGGCCGCGCGGCGACGGCTTGCGCAGCAGGCACAGCAGGGTCAGGCCGGCGCCGACCATGCCGCAGGCGGTGATGATGGTTTCGGAAAGCCAGTATTGTTCGACTGTCAGTTCGACATCGGGGCGGATCAGGTTGCCCAGGTCGATCTCCATGTCCAGCAGCTGCGACAGCCAGTCGGACAGGATGGGCAGCAGCTGGCCCAGGCCGTACAGGAAGTTCTGCGGATAGATTTGCGCCAGCGGCCACAGCGCCAGCAGCACCAGGCCCTGGCTGGCATGCGGCGCAAACCAGGCACGGCGCAGGCGTTGCAGCTCGCTCTGGTCGAGCAGGCGGCGCACGGTCAAGACACCGATCAGGCCGCCGATGGCGCAGCCGATGGCGTTGGTGTAGAAGTCCAGGTTGGAGGAGACGCGGGTGGGCAGATAGGTCTGCACCGCTTCCATGCTGCCGGACACCAGTGCGCCGCAGGCGGCGGCGATCAGCAGCGCCCAGATGTTCTTGATGCGCGGGTACAGCGCGTAGACGGTCAGTGTGCCCAGCGGGATGTAGCCGATGACGTTGGTGACGGCGTCGAACATGGTCCAGTAGCGCGGCATCTTCGTGGTTTCCAGGAAGATGAACGGCGACAGGCCCTGGTTGTGCCAGCCGGAGAAGGGGAACCAGCTGGCGTAGATGATCAGCAGCAGATACGCCAGCAGCGCCGCGCGCGTGATCGGCGAGCTGCGGCTGGCCGGCGCCAGCGGCGGCTTGGCCCCCTTTTGGCGTGTGGCCGCTGCTGCGGCGCCGGCCGCGGCCAAGGCCTGTGCGCCGGTGTCGGCCGGGGGCGCGGCTGCGACGGATGCTGCTACAGCGGCGGCGTCAGCGTGCGTCGTTTGCTGTGGTGGCGCGGCGGGCGACGGTGTGGCGTCGGCCGGGGCGGCTGCCGGCTCGGAGGCCGGCGTGTGTTCCGTCATGTCGACGGCGGCAGCGCCGCCAGCCAGGTCAGCAGCTCGGCCGCCACCGCGTCGCTGGCGTCGGCCATGGCGCGCGCGCCGCCGGCCGCATCCGCGCTCGGCGCGGGCTGGCTGCTGCTGAAGGTTTTCTGGTCCACCAGCTTGTGATGGCGGAACACCGACGCCCGCACCCGCAGCACGGCCTGGCTGCTGGTGGCGCTGTCGAAGTTCTGCGCGAAATCCTCGACCTCCATGCGCAACACGGTGGCGCTGGCCGCCGCGTCGGTGGTCGACAGCACTTTCACGCCGCCATGCGACAGATTGGTCTTCATGCGCTGCGTCAGCAGCTGCAACGGCGTGGCGGTCCACTGATTGTAGGCGTAGGGGCGCGACTGGCGCGCATCAGCATACAGCAGCCGGTATTGCATGCGTTCTGAATCCAGCGCCGCCGGGCCAGTCACATCGGCCACGATGACCGCGCCGATCTGGCTGGCGCTGGCCGGTGCGGTGCTGGCAGACAGCGGGCCGAAATCGTACTGCGCGGTCGGCTGGCCTTTGCTGGCGCAGCCGCCCAGTGCCAGCGCCGCAGCGCATAGCATGATCCCGTTGCGGATGGTGGTGGTCATCATCGCCTTGTCCTTATTTGGTGGGCGCTGCAAAGCCTTCTTCGCCTGGGCCGGGCGGGGTGCCTGGCGCGCCGAAGATCAGACTTTGCGGACGGTCGTTAATCTTGTTCATGGTACGGCGCAGCGCGCGCATCGAGGCGCGGGTGTCGTCCGACAGCGAATTCACCTGCGGCAGCGTATCCAGCTCCAGCCCGCCGGCCACCGCGTCGACCGAACTGCCGATGCGCTCCACCTGGGTGGTGATGCGGTCGATCGGGCCGCCAGGCGCCTGCAGGCCGGTGGTCAGGCGGTTGACATCGGTGGCCAGCGCGTTGACCGAGTTCAGCGTCTTCTGCGCTTCGCTGGCCAGCGCCGGCAGCTTGTCGATGGTCGGCTGGAGTTTTTCCGGAATGTCGCGGTACTTCTGCGCCGTCTCGCTGACATCCTCAAACGCGCCGAGGATGGTCTTGCGGTTCTCGGGGCTGAGCAGGTCGTTCAGGCGGCGCGTCACTTCCTCGGTCTGGCTGAGGATTTCCTTGCCGCGTTTTTCCAGCTGGTCGAAGAAACCCTGGCGCAGCGGAATGCGGGCCGGATGGCCGGCGCTGGAAGGCAGCAGCGGCGAGCCGACCTTGTCGTCGTCCAGCGCGATGAAGGCGATGCCGGTCACGCCCTGGTAGCCCAGCGCGGCGAAGGTGGTGGTGGTGATCGGCGCGTCGGTGTTGATGTTCAGCGTGACCAGGATCTGGCCGGCCACTTTCGGATCGAAGGCGATACCGCCGACGCGGCCTACTTCCAGGCCGCGATAGCGGATCGGCGCCTGCGGGTTCAGGCCGGGGATGGCTTGCGCGGTGGCGATCACATACGGCGTGCGCTCGACGCGGTCGCGGTTAAACCACAGGCCGTACAGGATGGCCGCGATCAGCAGCGTGATCGTGAAGAAGCCGGTGGTGAGGGCGTGGGATCGGTTTTCCATCAGTTCTCCGTGGATGTTTTTTCTTCAAGCGCTTCCAGCGCGCGGCGGCCGCGGTCGCCGAGGAAGAACTCCTTGATGAACGGGTGATCGACTTTCAGCAGGTCTTGCAGCGGGCCGAGCGCGATCACGTGTTTTTCCGCCAGCACCGCGATGCGGGTGGACAGCGCAAACAGCGTGTCTAGGTCGTGGGTGACCATCACCACCGTCAGGCCCAGCTCGCGATGCAGTGATTTGATCAGGCGCACAAAGGCTTCCGACAAATCGGGATCGAGGCCGGCGGTCGGCTCGTCGAGGAACAGCAGCTTCGGCTCCAGCGCCAGCGCGCGCGCCAGCGCCACCCGCTTGACCATGCCGCCGGACAGGTCGGACGGCATTTTGTTGGCGTGTTCCGGGCCCAGGCCGACCATATTCATTTTCAGCAGCACGGCGTCGTGGACCAGCTCTTCCGGCAGCACCTGCAACTCGCGCATCGGCTGGGCGATGTTCTCGAACACCGTCAGCGCCGAATACAGCGCGCCCTGCTGGAACAGCATGCCCCAGTGGTTGCGCAGCTGCTGCAGCTGATCGGAACCGATCTCGCTGATGTCTTCGCCGAACACGCGCACGCAGCCGCGCGCCGGGTGTTCAAGGCCCAGCATCTGCCGTACCAGTGTGGTCTTGCCGGTGCCGGAGCCGCCGACGATGGACAGGATTTCGCCTTGTTCGATTTCCAGATTCAGATCCTGATGTACTACCGTGCGGCCGTATTTGGTCCACAGGCCGGTGATCTCGACCACCGGCACGCTGCCGTCCAGCGTCAGTTCGCCGGCGCCTGGTCCGCAGGTGCTTTCGTGTTCGCTCATCAGAACCCCACGCCGCTGAAGACAATCGCGAACACCGCGTCGGCCAGGATCACGGCGGTAATCGCCGTCACCACCGAGGTGGTGGTGCCGCGCCCCAGGCTTTCGGTATTCGGCTTGATGCGCAGGCCGAAGTGGCAGGACACCAGCGCGATCAGCATGCCGAACACTACGCCTTTGCCGATGCCGATCATATAGTTCGCCAGCGGTACGGCTTCCGGTAGTTTCATCAGGAAGTACTGCGGCGACAGGTTCAGCTCCACCTGCGCCGACAGCATGCCGCCCAGCAGCGCGATGGTATCGGTCCAGATCACCAGCAGCGGCATGGCGATCGCCAGGGCCAGCACTTTCGGCATGATCAGGCGGAAGCCGTGCGAGATGCCCATCACCAGCATGGCGTCCAGCTCCTCGGTCACGCGCATCACGCCCAGTTGCGCGGTGATCGATGAACCGGAGCGGCCGGCCACCAGGATGGCTGCCAGCAGCGGCCCCAGTTCGCGGATGATGCTCATGCCGAGCAGGTTGACCAGGAAGATATCGCCGCCGAAGTTGCGCAGCTGCTGCGCCGACAGGAAGGAGAACACCACGCCGATCAGGAAGCCGACCAGCGCGGTGATGCCCAGCGCCTGGAAACCGGCGTGGTAAATATTGGCAGAGATTTCCTTCCACGGCCCGCGCATCGGATGGCGGACAAAGCGGCCGATGTCCAGCACCAGCTGGCCGATCAGGCGCAGCAGGCCGGTCAGGTGTTCGAAGAACAGCATCACGGCGAAGCCCAGCTTCATCACCAGCGTCAGGCGGTGCTGGCGCGCGCGCGGCAGTTCCAGCGTGCCGGTGGCTTCTAGTCGCTTGAAGAATTCTTCCAGCTCCGGCGCCAGTTGCAGGTTGGCCGGGCGGGTCTTGCCCCAGGCGTTCCAGAACAACTGGGCGCCGATGTGGTCCATGCTGTCGATGGCCGACAGGTCCCATTTCAGGTTGTTATCTTTGAGCGTCTTGAGGACGGTGGTGATGGTGGCCATCGCCTTGCCCTGCGCCAGCGCGTGAACCCGCCAAGTGCCGGTCGCGGCGATGGCGCCGGCATTCAGGGTCAGGGTAGGCTCTTGGGCGGTAGGCATACCGCAAGTTTAAGGGAGATTGGCCCTGGCCGCTACCAGTGCGTATCTCCGGAGTGCGCTGGCTCGCTCTAAAGGCAGACCCCGCACAGCCAGGCGGGGTACAAGCCTCAGGCGGCCAGCCTTCGGGCCTGCCGCTTGGGCGCCGGGGTTTCGGCGGCCTTGGGTTTGGCCGGCGAATAATCCGACGCCAGCAAAGCCTCCGCCTCCGCCTTCTCCATCCCCAGCGTTTGCAAATAGCGCGACACCATCGCCACCAGCCGCTCCAGCGCAATCCGGTGGGTCGCGTCGGTATTGGCATACAGCCAATCCGAAAACGCCATAAACCGCTGGAATGGCAGCTCGCCCAGCAGCACCGGCAAGGTGTGGCCGAAGCGCCCGGAATTGGCCACCAGATCCCAGTAGCGTGCAAAGCGTACCAGCCGCTGCATGGTGCTAAAGTCAATATCGCGGTTGGCCAGGATGGTGTACGGCGCATACGGGTCATACACCATGCCGTATTCCGGGGTGTGGCGGATGATCGGGGTGCCGCGCAAGCGCTTCAGAATCCCGAACTGGATCTCGTGCGGCTGCAGCGCCCACAGCTTGTTAAAGCCTTCGGCAAAGCTCTCCACTGTCTCGCCGGGCAGACCGGCGATCAGGTCGACGTGCATGTGGGCGTGCGATTGCGTGGTCAACCAGCGGATATTGTCGGCCGCCTTTTGATTATCCTGCTTGCGGCTGACCAGCGTCTGCACCGCCGGATTGAAACTCTGGATGCCGATCTCGAATTGCAGCGCGCCAGGCGGGAATTTGCTGATGCCCTCTTTTAGTGCATCCGGCAGATGATCGGGCACCAGCTCGAAGTGGGCGTAGACCGGATCGTCGGGGTTCGCTTCCAGCTTATCCAGGAAGAACTGCATGATCTTCAGGCTGGTCTTGATGTTCAGGTTGAAGGTGCGGTCGACGAATTTGAACAGCCGCGCGCCGCGCTGGTGTAGCGACTCCATCTCGGCGAGGAAGTTATCCAGCGCGAACGGCCAGGCGGTCTTGTCCAGCGCGGACAGGCAGAACTCGCATTTGAACGGGCAGCCGCGCGAGGCCTCTACATATAAGGTGCGGTTCTTGATGTCGTCATCGCTATACAGCGAGTAGGGCAGCTTGATCTCGGCCATCGGCGGCTGCACGCCGGCGTGCACCTTCATCAGCGGCTTGGGGCCGTTGAGGATTTCGCCGCACAGTTTGGGGAAGGTGACGTCGCCCCAGCCGGTGATCACATAATCGGCCAGCTTGACGATCTCCTGTTCGTTGGTCTCGTGCGAGACCTCCGGACCGCCCAGCACGACGACCACCTGCGGCGCCACGCGCTTGAGCATGGCGATGACCTTGGTGGTTTCTTCGACGTTCCATATATAGATGCCGAAGCCGACGATCTTTGGCGCGTACGACAGGATGCGTTCAACGATCTCGGTCGCCTTGGCGCCGATGACGAATTCCTGCAGGCTGGTTTGGTCCTGTAGCGCGCCCATATTGGCGAGCAAATAGCGCAGTCCCAGCGAGGCATGGGTATAGCGGGCGTTAAGCGTGGTAAGTAAGATAGACATACACGTATTTTACCCTTGCCAGACACGCCGGTCCTTGCTATAGTTCGCCCCCTCGCAAAACGACGCATGCAAATGCAGAGTGAAGCCGGAAAAAGAAGAGCTTGACGAAATGTGCGAAACGCCTCATAATCTTGCCTCTTCGCTGATGAACAAAACGCTTCTCAGCAGCAGTAAAGATCTTTAAAAATTTACAGTCGATAAATGTGGGCGTTTGATGCTGCAACAAAAAGCATTAGATGCTCAACAAGAAATAAAACAGTAGTAATACTGTCAGTATTTTGAGTGAGCGAACCATGGTCAGAAATGATCATAAAACAGAGATTAAACTAAAGAGTTTGATCCTGGCTCAGATTGAACGCTGGCGGCATGCCTTACACATGCAAGTCGAACGGCAGCACGGAGCTTGCTCTGGTGGCGAGTGGCGAACGGGTGAGTAAT
>NZ_JAHUWK010000021.1 GCF_019219065.1 Duganella sp. sic0402
GCACCAGGCATGCCGCATGCTGCTTGAACTCCGGGGAAAACGTACGTCTCTGCTTGCTCATCAAACACCTCTCCATGGCGAGCATTCTCGCCTAAATCAGTGTCCGGGTACATTAAACCACTACAGTCCTCCGCTGTAGTGCCCGTAGATGCGGTAGCGGAATGGCGGGCCAGCGAGGCCGCCGCTCTCCTTGAAGTGCCGCAGCATGTGGATTACCGCATCCTTGATGGCGGAATGGTTATATTCGGTGCCCTCATAATACTTGCACTGGGTTAGGACGCTTTCGCCGCCCGCTGCCAAATCCACGTCCTCGATGCCCTCGACGGTGACAACTGAAGCCGGAGACGGCGCTGACAGGACCTGCACGACCGTGTGGTCGAACTGGTAGAAGTAGCCTTTGATCGTTGCGTTAGCTGAGCGATTGGTCATTGCTGGAGTTTGTTTAAAATTGATGCCTGACTTCAATTTTCCTTCGGCTCGACACGGAATTGCCCGCGATGCAAGAAGGATACGGATCAGGCCAGCCAACGCAAGTTTGGCGGCAGTGCATCCTCGGACACGGCCGAAACTCATTGACTATACGCCATTATTCCGGCAAGGAAATACGCACTTTCTCACGGACTTAGCAGGCATCGATTCCAAGGGCTTGACGGCGCGCTTGCACCCACGGCATTACGTTGCGGGAAAGCTCCCCGTCTGGCGCCAGCAGGCGTATCCGGTTGTTACGCTAGTTCCCGACACTACAGAACCGTTCTTGGGGAAGCGCGTTGCGACTCTCCTTCACTATTGACCACAGCCGACGAACATCAGGATGTTGGGCATGCTCAAGTACCGCCTGTGAACCTGCCAATTGACTGATATATCGTCCCTGCAGCTTGGATTTTTTCAACAAGCTCCGCAACACCTCGTCCGGAGGCGCCAGGACTCCTTTCAGGTGAGGCAAGCGCGATGCAATGGCAAGCCCCTCGGGGTCGTAATCTGGAGCCGACCAAACCGCACGCTCAAACGCATCGAGAAAACTTATTGCTGCGCCAATCGAGACATGGGCGCCGCCTCGCCACAATATAAGAGGGTTGTCCCCAGCAGGTTGCAGATCGAGTTCGAGATTGTTGATGCGCTCAAAAACCTCCCAGTTTTCGACAACGATTACCGAATCATGGCGAACGCACTCTAGCGCATCCAAGACATCAAACTCTAAGTTAGCCCGCGGTGGTAGGAAGATAGATTCGCCGCCACATATCAATGGCCGCCCCGGTAGCGCCTTCAGCATAATCCGGTTGGCACGTACAGCCAGTCCGGCCCATTTCTCATCAGGCCCCAATTCCAGTGCTGCAGCACGACTAACATCAGCCCAAGCATTCGCCGGAGTAGTCGGATCAATTTTGTCTGCTCGCAGCCAATCGCAGATCCGGACTTTATGCGCTGCGTTAAACGTGACGTTCTTACCCTGCAGAGTGCCAATGCCGCTTTCAGCGACGAATACTGTCAGCGTCTTCGAGGCACGGAATTGCACTCGCTCTGGTGGGCTCTGCACAACTTTCAATAAGCTCTGCGCGAGCATTTTTGTGGTCATCAACACACTTTCGATAGCAATAGGTCTGTAACATAAATATTCCCGCACAACAGCTCTGTATCAATTGTTATGGGATCGAAACTCACATCGGCGCTTCGCCTGCGGCGCAAAGAACCCTCGTGTAGTAGGCACAGCAACCAGATGTCGTCATCGAGATGCGCAAGGTCGCGACGCTGTGCTTTCCAAGCGAGCGCGGATACAGGTACGTCTCCGAGATCGGCAAGCATTGCCGCCAGCGCTTCTTGCCACGGTTGAGTACTAGCTACTTCGTCACCCTTCAGCCCAGGTTCATCCGGCAGCAGCGCACCGAGCCGCGGTGGCGGGCTGACGGATGGCTTGGCGCTTGGGATCGACATCGCAATGTCGTAAAACACCTCTTCCTGGATTGGATTTTGAACACATGGATGCGCCACTAATGAAAAACCAGCGGCCCGACGCATCCACGCCGGCGCATCATCGAACACTTCGATCTCTTGCGGAATAAAGGACGGTGTACGCTTTAAAAATAGCTCAAACGCGCGCATACGTTTTGCGAGCAGTTGGATTTGCCTGGTGCGGAAAAGATAGTCCCGCAAAATCTCAGTGATGTCGAGCAGCTGGGCACGCCATTGCGGAAGGTGATTTACGATCTGAGAGCGATAGGTTTCGCACATCCGCTCGCCCTCAGGCGTGGCTTCCAGCGTGTGTAGTAAGTCGTTCGACTGGATTGCACCCAATGCCTGGCTGATGCTCTCGACACGTCCAAGATAAAATTCGTTCTGGGCGCGTTTCTCCGCATAGGTCGGAACGTTGGCGAAACGGTTATCGGCAAGTACACGGAGGAACTGCAGAGCGACTGTCACACTGTCGGATAAGGCGAAAACAGCCCGATCGAATTCGTCGATGTAGCGGTCGGCATCTTCCGGGCGCCCGTCAAAGATGGCGCTAGCTACCAAGTCCGCAATATCCGGAAGTCGCCGATCAAGATCTGCGACATCAGCGCCCACCATAGAATAGAGCCTATCGACACGGAGCGCCTCGTCAAGATGCTTGGTGAGTGAACTCGCCAGACGATACGTACCTTCTTTGAAGGGGAGAAGAATACGCGCCTGGTTCAGCTTGCTTATCCCTCGCCCTCCTTCCGGATCGTCGGAATAATCGACCTCACCGCGGTTATATGCCGTAGCGATGAGCTGTCGGTGTTTATAAAGTTCGCTCAGGTGAGCAATAACAAGGTCTGGGTGATCTGGCATCGTGAACTATAACAATCGTGGTTGAGGTGCTTCTTCCTCCTCGATGTCGTCGCCGATATTTTCGGCCGTCATCAGGAATTGCGCGACTTCGGTGAGATATTCGATCTTGCCCGTGACTTGGTAAATTTCACGCTCTTTGTTTACTAAAATAAGGAACCCTTCGTCGGCCAGTAGGCTTAATTGCCGATCTAGGCTCCCCTTCAACTTGCCGTCAGTGGCGCCACCTCGTCCGACAGTCCCCAGCGCCTGAAACTCAGCACGCAGGCCGGGATTACCATCGATCGCGGCCATGAGTGCATGTGCCTCGATTTTGTCACCTCTGGAGTAAAATATTTCCATGCCGCTGGCACGCATCGCCTTCACAAAAAATTCAACCAGGAACCTAATTCTTTGTTTAATGCGGGCGAATTCATCCTTGATCGCGTGTTTCTCATCGGGACCAATGCGCTCATAGGCGGAATACCATGCGCCGCGCTGCTCGGTTATTACGAGGGTACGGCCGATCCGGGCCAAATACGCGTTGACATCCTTCTGATTCGATTCGATGGCGAGAAAGCGGTACGCGTCCGGATAGCGGACTTCACAGATAAACTCTCCCTCCAACAGCAGTGGCATGGCCTGTTCAAACATATGTAGCTCCCTCTAGTGCACCGCTGGCCCGTCAATCGACGCAGCAATGGTTGGGTCGTAGATGCATCGATCAAGTCTAATCGATCGCCGGTTGCGAAACAGTGCGAGCACGTCCGGATCTGGATCTGGACAAGCCGACACCAGCGTGATGTTGTTTCTATTTAGTATGTCCATCAATAACTCCACATTCCCAAGATCGAGATCTTTGATCTCATCCAATGCCCAGACCACGTTAACCGGCGCCTTGCCACGAATCCGGTTGATGAAAGCCACAAATATAAGAACGATCACGATATACGAAAGACCATTTGAGGAAATGGTTTCCAGGTCCTCCGCTTTCTTGAATGGACGTCGGTTGCCATTTTCGACGACCTCACCCTGAATACGAACGAGGTTGGTCAATTCTGCCTGGATGCCTTCCTTTAAATGCCAATGGTCTAAGAGCTCGCGCAGCGCTGTGGCAAAAGAAGGTGGGGGCAGGTCAACTAGTTCGCCACCCTGCCAGTCATTACGCGCATCAATGACTTTTTGGATGGTGTTCCAGTACTCCAGTTCGCGAATTGATGACACGATTTCCACGCTCAACTGACCGATACTTTCAAAGCCTTGATTAGCATTCAAACTTTCTTGCAGCTCTCTGTTGAATTGCTGGACTCGGAGGTGGAAACTATCCATTCGATTGCGAAAGTCACTTACCGCCTCCGCGATCGTCCGAGCCTCGACACGCAACAGATTTTGATAATGTAAATGCTCGCTCGTATACCAATTTTTGAAAGCAGACACCCATTCCCTCGCTTGCCCAGCGCGATCCGGCCCTATCGCTTGACGATGGGTGTCGTAGTATTGGTCTGGTGGTGAGAGGCGGTGCGCAGTAAACGCTTTTTTGATGGCCTCGATTTCACGCGTCAATCGCTCTTCACTGGATTTCAGCTCCCCTACCTGGAGCACATACTGTCCGATAAGTGCAGCCAACTGCCAAGCGGGGTCGAACGCCGGGACGGCATGCACCGCAACAGCATAGGGTTCTAACAGTTGAAGATGTTTGGACACCTTCTGCTGTTCAGTGACGATTTCCTCGATTCGTTTACGGAGCGCCTTTAACACCTGCGCTCGGGTTGTCTTGTCTTCTTCCCACAACTTCATGCAGGTCAGCTTGGCGTGCTCCTCTTTTGTCTGCTCCTCCTTTGCTGACCTCAGCGCGTTTTCATAATGAGTGCGCTCGTTCCATTCGGAAGCAAGCCAGAGACGCCACTCGGCTACTCGATTACGCGCATTTTCAATGGCCAGAAGTTGCTCCTGCGCCGTCTTGATTTGCGCCTCCAATTGCGCCAAAGCCACCGTGTCAACACCGCTGGCTTTAAGTTTAATCGTCCGGTCCTCTTCGATCTGAGCGCGATGGTCCGTATAACGCTTCTCAGCCTCACTTGCCCGGACATCGATTTCGGCAAGCACCTGTTCAAGAACACGCTGGCCTTCCTGCTTGCGCATGTCGCGTTGTGCCACCAACTGTGCGATGCCCTCCTCAATACGCTTGCGATATCCTATAAGCCGCTCCTTTGCCTGCAGGCACATACGGTCGGCATCATCATGAGTTTTTCGTGCTTGCTCCATCGCTGCTTCGCGGCTTCGCTGCACGTTCGCGCGCGCTGATTTCAGCATTTTTTCGGCCGAGGTCAAGCTAGCCTTTGCGATAGCCGCTTGCGCTGAAAGTGAATCAGCCGTGCGTTGTGCTGAAAGGCGCTCGGCAGCGATTTGGGTCATGCTGGCTTCTTGCTGGACGATTCGCTCTCTGATCTTGCGAATATCATCACGCGTGGCGTCGATCTTGCGCTGCAGTGCATTTTCGTCAGCGATCAAGGGCGCTTCGACTGCGTCCAGATCAATCCGTAAACCGTAGATACTGTCAGTAAGCTCACCTATCGCCGGAGCGAGGTCGGTGCGGGTCAACAAATCTTCACGCAGCACTTTGGCGATGTCTTGTGTCCATTGCGGGTGCTGCGCGCGCAAGATATAGAGGACGCTATCTTGGTCCGGGGTTGCATTCAAGAGGAGTACTTCCAGGCGGGCCTCGGCATGATTCAGTTCAGCGCTCAGAACCTGCAATTGACGTTCTGCCTGATCAAAAGCGAGTCTCGCCCGCTCCTGTGCATTACCTGCGAGTGCATGCTGAGTAGTGCTCTCATCGTATTTGTCGCGAGCCTGAGCGACATTGTCCTCTTGTTGGGTCGCGATCTCGACCAAGCCGGCGTCAGGCTGGGGATTTTGTAGCTGCGCCTTCGCCAGTCCCAGCGTTATGTTTGCAGCCTCAAGTACCTCTTGACGCTCTTTATCTTCCGGGATCGCCTGTTGACGGGCCTGTTCTTGCTGTACTTCGCAATCGCGTGCCACGTCCTCCATCTTAAGCTGATGTTCCTGTCTTGCGCCGGACCGCTGTCGTTCGAAAGCATGCGATCGCTGGCTATGCTCGAGGTCCAAATTTCGGCCGAGCCTCTCATATTCCGCTTCGATATTCGACTGCTCGTCTAGCAGCAAGCCTTTGCGCTCACGCAGACGAGCACTGGACTGGCGAATTTCACTTTCCAGATCGACTAGGGCAGCTTTCTCCCCTATACCTTCTTTCTCAAACTGCTCGTTTTGCCGAAAAAGCTGATTCAACTTGCGCTCGGCATCTTCGATCGAGAGCTTGGCTCCGCGAATTCGATCCTGGATGGCGTTGCGCATCGTTGTAAATTTCTGATCAGCGGCATCCTGTTGTTCCAGCACGGCCTCGAGTTCCAAATGCTGGTTTGTTTGCTGCGCTCTGAGACAGTCGTCGAGTGCCTGGAAGCGGCCATGTAAGCCACGCAATTCCTGCTCTGACGCTAATGACGCCAAGTACGCGGCCTCCACTTCTCCCATGCGGCTGGCATGGGCCATGACGGCCGAATAGCTGTGGTAGGCGTCGGGCCAACTCGCGACCTTTTTGCGCTCCGTTCCGAGCGAGATATGGCCTGCCGCGTCGGTGACAGTGGCAACTATCATCCGCTGCAGATCGGCGAAATTCGTTTTCCGGGTGAACATACCGAATACGATGCGTTCGATATGTGGTAGCGGCTGACTTGACGGGCAAAAGGAGTATGCCAAGACGTCGCGTCGATGCTGCTTCAGATCGCTACCGTGGGCACGTTTTCCCTGGATAATGGCACGGTACTGGTCGAGAGGCATTTTTCGGCTGCAGGTGACGCCCCGCAGCTTAAACCGTTCGAATAAATTGGCACTTGCCACCAGCGATTTACCATCCTCATGGACAAACCAGTCGCGTTGGTAAGGGCCGTCCACGAAGCGATACTCGACCGTCTCGCCGGTGGCGTCCGAACACAGAATGGCGCAACATGTCACGCCTTCCCTGCGATATTCGTAGACGATGTACGAGGTCGACCGCGGCAAATAATAGCGGGCAAATGTCTGCTGGTTGCTGACAGGTCGCACGATACGATCTGGACGCTCACCGAAGAACGCAGGGATTAACTTCAAGAGTGAGGTTTTTCCCCGACCATTGCGCCCTGTAATCGCAGTCCCACCATAAAGGGGAAGCTCTGTGATCCGGCCCGTGGTATAGGAGTCCACCATAATCAATCTGTTCAATTCAAAAAGACTCACCGGGGGCGAACTCTCGACGATCATCAAGGCACTCCTTAAGTTTGGATAGGGATAAGAAATAGGGTAAATATTATTTACCCGTAAATTTAATTTACATATATCGAAACTTAACTGTTTGTGTTAACATCTGTCAATACTGTACGAAATCACAGGACTCCTGCGTGACCCAATCCCGAATTGCTCTATTGCCGCCTCCGGAGACGGCGCCGCTTCCGACGAGTATTCGCCAGCGGCTCATGCATATCGAGCGTTGCCTCTTCTGGAAGGGAGAAGTACAGCGAGCCGACCTGGTCGGCACATTTGAGGTTACGACCGTTCAGGCGGCGAAAGATTTTCGTCTCTACATGGACAGCTTCCCGGGAAAAATGGTGTACAACCAGTCCCGTAGACGGTACATCCCGCAGCCTGGCTTTTCTCCGGCGTTGATTCAGCCAGACACCCTAGATGAATTTGCTGACATGCCATCAGCGCAGGTGCCCCTCGTCCGTTGGCCACTACCTCTCCGGCGCGCAAGCCCTGACGTACTTTTGGTGGTGGTGGAGGGTGTGCGAGAGCGACGGAAAATCGAGGTGCAATACCAATCCATGACGGGCCTTGCCCCCGAATGGCGCTGGATATCGCCTCACGCATTTGCCTCAGACGGGGAGCGCTGGCACGTGCGAGCGTTCTGCCATACACGCCGTAAATTCCTCGACTTTGTACTAGGGCGCATACTTGTTACGCGCGATGTGGATAAAACGGACATCGATCCTGCGGCTGACAACGAGTGGAACACTTTCGTGGATGTTCTCGTCACGCCCAACCCAAAGCTCGAAGCTGAACAGCGGCAAGCCATCGGTGGGGAATACCAACTGCCTGATGATTTGGAGCTCACCCTCAAGCTGAGAGAATCGATGCTCTTTTATGTCAAAGCGAAGTTCGAATCAGCCAAGACTGAAGACCCAGCCGCTCGTCAGCTGTTTGTGGCTGAGCTCAAGAAACTGAAATAAATTTTACTAGTTCAGACCCGACACACATCGTTCACATCGATTGCCCACCACGCAGACCGATGGGAGGTTAGTCAAATGAGTAACCGACGTGCTGGCCGACGCGCCCGACCTGGTGTAGCCTAGAGGCTATGAAAGTCCCTTTCCCCCCGATTGAATCAGAGTGCGCCACCGCTGAGGAAGCGGAGGGGTACGATCGCTGGTTCCGCGCACAGGTGCAGGAAGCCATTGACGACCCGCGCCCCAGCGTTCCGCATGACCAGGTAATGGCTCGGATGCGCGCCATCATTGCGGCCAAGCCAAGAACAGCAAAACCCTAAACCTTTGGGGGGCCGACCGCGTGTTGTCCCGTTCAGGCTGCTGCCCGAGCTCGCCGATGGCTGCAACGTCACCAGGAATTTCGACACCGTCATCGAAGATCTACATCGTGACCGGGGTCAGCCGCTGGATGGCTACATGCATAGTACCGAGGCTGGTAACCTCATGGAGCAGCGAAGATGCGAAGCTCAACATCGAGGTTGGAGCATGCACCAATCCATCCCTGAATTAGCTGATAGGCTTGCAGCGATTCGCTGCTCCCAGCCGCACCGAGATTCATTTGGGTGGCAAAATGATTTCTCGAGAAGCTGTTTCCCGCAACGACCCACACCTCTTTTTTTACCGCGTGATTCCTCCGTCTATCGGCGATGAGCCCCCACAGGCGCGTCATCTCTGATTCCAAATCCGAGGTTGAATCATCGAAACGCTTTCGATCCAGCATGCGAATACGACTTTTGAGGCGATTTGCCGCTCCGTTTGTAGGCCAGTCATTAAGAAGCTCGGTCCAGTTCGCGGCAAGTAAATTGCGGTCACTTGTTATAAGCATCTCCAAGTTCTTCACCGCCTGTGAGCCGACTTCAGCAATTGCACCGGCAGATGACTCCGGACGCTTGCTCGAAGACCCACATTTCACATGAATATAAACAAGTCTGTCTGCTGATGAGACGACGAAGTCTGCCGGTTCTGTTCCCATATCGGAGCACAGCAGAATATCTGGATGAGTGACATAGTCGTAGAAGGGGCCTAAGTCTTGGAGCGAGGGGTTGGCTAGCGAGAAGTTTTTCAGTTTATCGATTTGGTAGAACACGGACAACGAATCAAATTCGTCATTTATCGCTCCTGTATTCGTCCCCTTCTCGGTCAGGCCTGTCTGCAGCAACGCTGGGAGTCCAACGATAATATTGCCCAATTCAGACTTCTCGATTTCAAATCCCCCCTTTGTTGGCAAGGACAATTCATAGAATCTACCTCCGGAATATGTGATGCCATCCTTGAACAGCGCTTTGCCCAATTTCTTAGTCAGAAGGTCGTTGATATTATCCACTCCATCAGCGTGCACCTCCATACTTGCCCGAGGTGAAAAAGTTAAGTAGGGTTCCTGCAGGTTCACACTAACATCGATGACTGTTCCCTGAATTCCTTCGATTAGTTCGAACTGATTGACGCATGGGTAGAAAGCAAACTCATCGTCGAACTCGCTTCGCGCTCCGTCAACCTCTACAATAATCGGATTTTCTCCGCCGTCAAACTCAAACATCAGCGCTTCAAGCTCAAGCGGTCTACTAGGGACAATTGGCTTGGCAAACGCACTTAATACACGGCTAGTCGCTACCTCGTTCGATGCTAAGCACTCTTCGATCATCTCAAACCATTCGTCCAAGTCAGACAAACTGAATTGACGATCTTTGTGGTCTGAGATTCGTCCAGCGTCGACGCCCACATAGAAAGTTCCAGATTTCTTCCCTTGGTTGTTCAAGGTATCGCACTTCAACGTTGACATTCGGTAACCGGAAAATTGTTGCTGTCCTCCTAGCTCGTCCAGATTTGGGCCCTTTAAGTGCATTGATTCTGGCCGGCGAGCTGGCTTTCCAATGGCACGTGTACTTGTTTCCTTTGGGCGCATGCGGCCGTCTCGTATCATGACCTTTAACAGCTTTTCCTGCGGCAGAGGAAGCGTCAATCCAAGTTCCGTATCGCCTGAGAATGATCGACCTCGGCTGTCAAACACAGCAACCACGCCATTCTTCAGTACACGCATCAATGTGATTTCGAGGCTAGGCTCGAAGAAAAGTTCGTTCGCCAAGAACCTGGACTTATTGAACGCTATGGATAACACGACATGCATCGAAGTGCTGTTCGACTTAAAAATCTTGCATAACTCTCCACAGTTTGTCGCGCGCCAATATAGCGTGTCTAACGCCTGATCCATTGAGAAACTGTTGTGCGTATTGAGGAAACAAATTGATGCTGTCGGAATGACTAGCGCCTTGTCTGGGTCGAAATTATTAATGTCAAATTTCCCCACGAACCGGCTCTGGTGATAGCTGTATTTCGGGAATGCGTCCAAGTACAGCTCGATCAATTTCGCACTGTCTAACGAGGTAAGGAACTTCGATACTCCGGCCGCTGTTCTAAGCGACGCATCGAAGTCACGATAGCTCTCCCACATGACTTGGTTTGAGTCGCCACCCAATTCGATCACAACTGGATCGCTTCCATTGAACGCGCGGACCACGCGACCGATTGTCTGAACGAGCTCCCGTCCGCTACCAACTACGTAGGTTAGGACTAGCATCTTCGCACAGGGGATATCAACGCCCTCATCAAGCTTATGCTGATGAACTAGGATGCGGTACGAACTAGTCGCGATGTCTTGTGGAACCGACACTCGTTCAGTTTGTCGTGAATCATTCTTATAGGCATCGTGCACTGCAATCGTCGGCGCGAGCTTTGAAAACCGCCCGAAATAGTGCTGGACTTCGTCGAAATTCTTACACTTAACGATGCATTTCAGCTCTGAATCCTTTGCTAAGAAAGCTGAAATAACGGCGTCGAGTTCATGCTCATTCACAGACGCCACGCTCGGAGCGTATAAAACTCCGTCCTCGGCAGCCTCCGCAAAAGTGTAGATGTAACTTGCTTGTGTACCTACGTCAAACTGGAAGAGATCATTACGATAAGGAGTTGCAGTGACTATGATTCGATGGGCATGCGTTCCACGAACCAGAGTGCGCCATACCGGCGACGGTTCAGAGTGACCTTCATCGATGATGATAAGATCAAATTGCTCCCGGACCTTTGCAAGCTGCTCCGGCGTCTGGTGAGAGAGCATCTGGAAAGTCGTCACATATATGCCATTCTGATCAATGTCCTGGATCGAGCGATGTACAGTTCGCTGTGCGGTCAAGGACTCTGGCGCCGCCTTCTTAAAGAACTCCCCTGCGATCTGCTTGGCTAGCTGATTGCAGACGTAACGCCTATGACAAAGGACAAGTACCTTATTCTGCGGCGCGTAGTGAGCAAGCGTCGATATAACTCCTGATTTCCCTGCACCGGTGGGAAGGCTGAGTAAGCAGGCTTTGTGATCCTGTTGAACTAGTGGTTTGTTAAGATAACCGATGCCGCACCGGACTGCGTTCTTCTGGCATTCGCGTAGTGCGACCCATATGCCCTGGTCAATCCCGAGGTCATTCATTGTGGCTTGATCCACTCTTTCCCTTCCCGCGCCGACACCGCGCATCTGCTTCGCTGGCGATAAGCCTAAACATTGTATGCAGGCACGGTCTCATATACAGACGCCTTTTCCTGCTGGAAAGGCAATTTTATTCCTAATCTATGATCCAAGTATCAAATTTTTATAGTGACTAACTTTTCTATAGTTGCCCAATCGGGTCCAATATGAGGAATGCTAATTAACTTGGGATCTCAAGCACAACCGGCCAGATTGGGAACGCCAGCCACCTTTTTTCCAACGTCGGAATTCTGCTATTTTTATGTCACAATTCCTTTAAAATCAAAGACTTATTGACATTTTTTACGCCAAATACTATCTTTTGTGTTTTACTCACTTTGCAAAAGCAATAAAATGAGCCCCTTTTCGGTTTATCTTTCGGAACTTAGGAACCGCTTTGGCCTTCGCCAAACGAAGCTTGCCGAAATGCTGGGCTATGAGCAGAGTTACATCTCCGGCCTCGAACTGGGCACAAAAAGCCCGACAAACGAGGAGTTCCTCACCCGTCTAATTCGTGCCTTCAAGATGACAGCTCAAGAGCAGGACGAGCTCGCCAAGGTTGTTAAACAATCACAACAAAGGTTCGTCCTTCCACGTGAGGTTCATCCAGACGCGTTCCGCCTTTGCAGCGAATTGTGGGACAAAATCGATCGCATTCCGCTTCCTCAACTTCAAGCAATCCGGGCACTTTTAAGCTTAGACGTGCCCATGATTGATCTGCAGCTCCCGGAGAAGGTAGGCTCGAAAGAGACGGAGGCCCAGATGTAAAAACGGGACAAACCTATTGGCTTGCCCCGTTTTTGGTAAGCCATAGCTGCGTGCTACGGGGACCTAGGAATCTCCAGTATCGCGCTACCGACTGCGCGCGTCAAGCCGCTCCCCTTCATTCGTAACACGATCGCTTTGGCCTATTTCCCAAGGTAGGGGATTTTGCGCCCTAAATTCCGTGTTTTTTATATACGCGACGTCGACTAAAACGTCGCGAGGGCGCCGTTACGCCTGCAAATTTGACGAGGTAGCAATTATGGCAATGAGGAAGGTTGTCACACGATCAGGTCGGCACATCCGCGGCCTTTTCCCATCCACGAAGAACCAGCGAATGGTTGCGTGGGAATCCTTGCTCGAACGGGACGCGATCATCCTGTTCGAGCTTTCACCTGGAGTGGTCTCGTACGAAGAACAACCTTCCGTCGAAATCTATTATGACGATTCATCGCCCCGGAAATATTTTCCAGACTTTGCCGTGACTCTTCGCAATGGATCAGTCGCCCATGTCGAGGTGAAGCCGGCTGAGAAACTAAAAGGTCGCACAACGAGGGCGCGTTTCTCCCTCATCGCCGCGCAGTATGAGCGTCAGGCACGCCAATTCTGGATTCTGACAGACGACGAAATCCGGAAAGAACCCCGATTGTCGAACCTAAAACTCCTGGCATATCACCGCCGCGAAACACTGATGCCCTTACACCTGGACACGCTGCTGAGCGCACTGGAGCCACGAACGTCGGCGTCGTTCGCCGACTTTTCCGAAGTGTTTGGTGGACCTACCTTAGTTTTTCGCCTGCTCGCCGCAGGCCTCCTTACCTGCGACCTCAATGAGCCAATTCAAAATGGCACCGCTATTCACACCACTTTCAAAGGAGCGCCAAATGATTCGCTTTTCTTTTAGAAAAGGACTACGTTTTTTCGAGCGCCAACGCATTTGGACACTCCTGCGCAGACTGGTGAACCAAAAATTTCAACTGGAGGATGAACAAGGCGAAGTCATGACGCTGTCGCAAAGCGAGATCCTCACTCGATGGGAAAAACGTGAGCTCATAGTTGATGAAGAGAGCATTTCACGCACTGAGAATGCCTTCTACTTAGCGACACCACGTGATCTCTCTTCGTATCGCGAGGACTTGCGAGCGGCTGCTACGCGACGACAGTACTATTTGACCAAGCTGGGCGATCAATTAAAGATGTCGGTGGCAGAGCAGTTGCGACCGCACATAAAAAGAATTGCTGCCGAGCTTGGAGACGCGAATGCGCCTAGTCCAATCACCATTTATCGCTGGTGGCGCGCATACCATAACACCAAGTCCGTCTCGCGTCTGATCGACGGCGCCAACGCTCTGGCCGACCGCGCATCACAAGCGCAGACGCATTCTTCGAAGAGGCGCTGGCTAAAATTTATCTCGACCCGCAAAAACATCCGTCGTCTGCTGTTTATGACGAAATGTGCCTCAACATCAGAATCGCAAATAAGCAAGCCGACAAAGACCTGCAAGTCACATGTCCTTCACGAGCAACCATCTATCGACGCATTGCCGCCCTTGAACAAGACCTGGTTGATCAGGCCAGACTTGGGAAGCGCGCCGCCGAAAGAAAATACAGGCCGGTAACTGGTTCAGTAAAGGTCAAGCGGATTCTGGAACGAATCGAGGTAGACCACACCCCGCTCGACCTTATTGTCATTGACGAAGACACCGCACTACCTCTTGGTCGTCCATGGCTGACTGTCGCAATTGACCGCTACAGCAGGATGATCATGGGCTTCTACGTCTGCTTTCATGAACCGTCTTCCTTCTCCATTCTTCAATGCCTCAAACGAGCAGTTTTACCAAAGGAAGCATGGCTGATGAAATATCCTGATATCAAAGAGCCATGGCCTTGTCATGGTATTCCTGAGCTAATCGCAAGCGACAATGGGATGGACCTCCACTCTGACGCATTCGTGAAGATCTGCGAGGAGATGGGCATTCAACTTCTGTTTTGTCCCGCCAAGGAGCCGGAATATAAGGGCTCCGTCGAACGATTTTTTAGAACAATCAGTCAAGGCCTCATACACCGACTTCCAGGTAGTGTCTTCTCGAACGTTGATCAGCGCGGCGACTACCCATCGGAGGAGGTCGCCGCGATTGATCTGAAAACTCTTATGCATCTGATGACAAAATGGGTCGTCGAGGTATACCACTGCTCGAAACATCGAAAACTAGGTATGACGCCACTTGCCAAATGGACGGACGGACTTGGCGAGCGTTCCATTGAACTACCGGCACATCCGGAGCAGATGGACGTCCTCGTCGGCATTCCCGCCAAACGGACATTGTTCCGCTATGGTCTGGAAGTGGACAATCTGTTTTACAACAGCGCAGATCTTCAAGCCATCTTCGGCCGCGCGGGCGCGGAATCGAAGTTGAAGTTGAGCCTCAAATACTATGAAGATGACATCTCGTACATCCACGTTCTCGATCCGTATACCGCTTCGTATCTTCGAGTTCCGGCCACCGATTGGGACTATACCGCAGGATTGACACGACACGTTCATACACTGATTCAGGCCGCCGTTCGAGTCAAGCACGGCAATCGCTTTAATGCGGCGAGATTGTTAGAGGCCAAAGCAGAAATTCAAGAAATTGTCACCACCGCACTCAGTCACAAGAAAATGAAAATGAGAAAACGCGGCGCTAGTCTTCTGCGGCATGACAGCGAGTCAATCCTCAGAGGTGAGCAGTCACCGCTTGAACGGGCAAAGTCGACTCCCAAGTCGGCGAAGCCGGCGGCGGCGGCGCCACTCGACGCGGGCCTCGATGATGAACTACCGGTCTTTCGCTCGTCCGAAAGAAGCACGGTTTGGAAGCAGGCGTGACCATGGAACATATTCAACAACCGCATCCTTCCAGCACCGCCATTCATAGCAAGGAAAATTCTCTTATCGAATTTTCCGTTCGGCATCGGATCATCGAATTCGATGCCTTCTGTGAAAGTCTGCGCAAGATCGAACATGTACATAACCGCGGCCGTTTGGCCCATGTCTCAATCGGGCTACTCATTACTGGCCAGTCTGGCTCCGGGAAGACGACACTCCTCGAGTACTATCGCGCCCGCTTTCCACGACGCGACCACTCCGAACAAACCGTCGTACCGGTGCTCGTGGTCGAAACTCCTGCAGCGCCGTCCGTGAAGAATCTTGTGGAAGCGATCCTGCATGCCTTGGGAGATCCTCATATCGATAAAGGATCAACCGGGGAGAAGACGCGCCGCATGTTTACTTTGCTTCGGGCATGCCAAGTCGAGCTACTGATAATCGATGAGTTTCAACATTTTTGCGATACGCCGCGACGTAGCGCAGCAAGCCAAGTAACCGATTGGCTTAAGAGCGTACTCAACGTCGCAGGAATTCCAGTCGTCGTGGTAGGGCTTCCCCGTGCATCCGCTGTCATTAGGATGAACGAACAGCTTGCCAGGCGGTTCTCGTCGGGGGCTCATCTGCGTTCATTCACATATGAGTCGAAAGAGACGCAAAAGGAGTTTCGAGGCATCCTCAAGGAGATCCACTCTCGCCTACCCGTAAAGTGCATGGAGCTTCATGAGGCCAACCTCGCGCGCCGCTTCTTCATGGCGACCAACGGTCTGATTGACTACATCGCAAAGATCATCGATGAGGCCGTGCAAATTGTTGGGCGTCAGGAATCAACTGAAATTGATTTGAACACGCTTGCACTCGCATTTCAGGAGTCCGTCTGGAATGGTGTCCCGCCGGCACTCAATCCTTTCACCCCTGACGCAATTCTTCGTCAACTTAATAAGGCCGGGGAGCCCTTTGAGCTCTGGGATGATCCAGTAACACATAAGGCTGCAGACGCCAGCCTATAGATAAGAAAGACTTCTATGAATGTACGAAATCCAATTCAAGCATTGTTGGTGCGTCCCTCCCGTTTTGCTGACGAAGGCATGAACGGCTATCTTCTTCGACTGTCGGAGGCTAATGGCCTAGCGGGAATCGCTCAACTTTGGCCGACACGTCAGAGGTCGATCGACGTATTGTATCAACGCTTGGGTTCTCAACAGTGGCCAGGAAATGTCACCAACCTGGATGAGATCCTTCCACAATTTTCTGTCGAGACCGGACCACGCCCACTTTGGAACCGACGCTTTAGTCGCTATTGTCCTTGCTGCTTGAGCGAGGGATCACAATGGCGCTGGGAGTGGGAGCTGACACTTGTCACGAGCTGCCCGTTGCATGAGGTATTGCTGGTCGACGAATGCAGCCATTGCAACACAAAATTGAACTGGAAACGTCGCAGTCTAACGAGCTGCGACTGTGCAACGGGGCTTGCGAGCGCAACGGCTACTCAGGCAACGAAACATGAGTGTGAACTATCCAAACTTTTTGCTATGAAGCTCCGAGAAGCCGAGTCTGGGCCAGAACATCTACAACTACTCTCGATCGCACAACTTAACAAGGTAGTCTTCATGCTCGGTGCATATGCCGTAAATGGTGGCCGAAAATTTTCACAAAAAGTTAGCAACCTCCCCGATATGCAAATCGCGCACCCACTTGTCTTGGCCGCCGCTGAAATTCTTATCGAATGGCCTGGCTCGTTCTTCAAGTTGCTCGGTTCTCTACGAAAGGCGGGAGAAATATCGGTCAACGATCAACGACTATCCAAACGCTTTGGGTTCTTCTACCAATATCTGTACAAAGAACTGAAGGAACCAGAGTACACGTTCTTGCATCAGGGCTTTGAAGCCTATGTCGCCCGCACGTGGCGCGGTTCGCTAGCCGAACGCAACTCTAGACTATCGGTCGATCTTCGTCGACGGCATGTCTGGGTGCCCATCAATGCAATGGCAAACGAATTGAACACCACGAAACGGAAACTGCAGTTGTTAATCGACCAAAGAACGATCGACGCGCACGTGACTACAACGCAACTCGGCCGAAAGGTTACATGCGTAAGTCGTGAACAAATTGCCGCCATGCGTTCTGCGCTGGAAAATGTGGTTGATCTCAAAAACGCATGCCAGATGCTCGGATTGAAAAAGTCAAGGATGGCGCAGCTCCTTCATGGAAAGGCCATCGGATCAATCTTCAAACCGAAAGAGGGAAAAATCTCGCGCTGGGGGATACCAAAGGAAAATTTAGGGTCTGTTCTCGGGCTTGCACAGGACCTTCCTCATGTATCCGAGGAAGGAAGACCGGAGCTGGTGTCGCTGGACTATGCACTTCGATATTGGCTGCACGAACCCTTTCTGTTTCCCGCACTTATTGTTGCAATATTTCTCGGCGAGATCTTGCCTGTGGCAGTCTCCAATGTCGATTGCCAACTTCCCACGTGGTTGTTCGACCGCACTAAGCTCGTGGCATGGATAGCGGAGCGTCGGCGCAGCCATCGTCAGGATCTCCTTACTATACCTGAGACGGCACGTCGATTGCGGATCAGGCAGCAAGCTGTATATCACCTAACGCTGACAGGCCGCATCGCATGGACTAACCATACAGAGCTGGCCCATCCTCTCGTGTCGGAGAAGGCCTTGGTGGATTTCACGGATCAATACGTTCTTTGCCATGAAATCAGGGAGACATACGGCTGGCTACCTGGCTACATTGTGCGAAGTCTCAAGGATTTAAAAATCTACCCCATTAGCGGGCCTGGAATCGACGCCGGCCATGTTTATCTTTATGAGCGCAACTCCATGATAGACGCGGCACTTCGTCAGATAAGTGTCGATTGTGAGCTAAGAAAAGCAAAACGAAGGCCTGCCGCTGTCATCACCAGTCTGATTGATACCTTCACCCGGACCACTCAGGATTGATATTTCTGGATACCGAGCACACGGCCTTTTCTTGCCCGTTTAATCGGATCGAGATGGCCTCGGACTCAGCGAGGCTTAGGTGCCGCTGTTTGCTCATTAGCCTGTTCCTATTGCCAATGAGCAGGCCAGCGGCGTGCCTGTCGGCCATCCTCTCCGGCGCGGATGCAACAGCGGCGTCTCGGCGACGATGGCCCTTGATACATTTAGGTTGTTAAAGAACAGTGTCGTCCACGCGGGCAGCACTACGAGCTACCATCAGGAAGGAATTCAACGATCACACCCGAGTATTTGCCGGCTATTTGTCCAGCGCCACCATGTTCACGATGGCGCCGAATTCGTTCAACACATCCGGGTGATGTTTTGTCAGGTGACGCAGGATAGAGTCGTTGGCCATCAGCTTCGCCAAATACCCCCTGGCTAATACTAAGTTGAGGACGTCCTGGCCATAGGACTGCTCTGCAAGTTTGAACTGCGCCTGCAGATTTCCCATTTCTCTCTCTATTTTCGCCATCTGATCAGCGCTCACACCAGACATTTTTCTGGCCTTGGTTTCGCCGACAACCATGTTGCTGGGCGTGGCCACCAACAAGGCCTGCGCGTAGCTTCGCTGCACGCTGGGCGCCTGGCCGCCAGCAGGTCTTTGGCAACGCGCCATTTCTGATCTAAAGTCAGCGCCATCGTCGGTAGCATTCGGGGCTGATTTTTCTCGATACTGAATTCACTAAGTTGCGCTCCTAATCTTAATCAACATTAGGTAGGGGGGCGCGTTTTCCGAGAGAGTAAAGAACCAAACACAAGCCGGCATATCAGTTACCAGACAACACTGTATGAAAAAACAGTGTTATCATGGGGCAATCAATCCCACGTTTGATATCACTGCATGCCTAATCACCGTTTTCCACAAGACTTTCCGCCACATATAGGCCCTTTTGCACCGACTGAGCCGGTATCAGGTTCAGCTCCGCTAGGTAATCATCCCTTAAAATTTGAGGATATGAATGCACCTCAGTTCGAGCAATTTTGCTGGTGGCTGCTGCAAAGAGATCATGACATCGAAGGCTGCCAGCTAATTGGTGGATCTGGGCGTAAACAAGGTGGAATTGATCTGTTTGCATATGCGCAAAATGACAAAACACAGCTTATCGTTTTTGAGTGTAAATGCTGGGAAAGTTTCACGTCTACTAAGTTAGCAAAAGCAGTCGAACTTTTTCTTGCCGGACCGTGGGCAACACCTGGTACACGATTCGTATTGATCGTCGCACAGCAAAGCATTGGACAGCTATCTAAGGCATGGGATGAGGCGCGGAAGGAACTTCGAGTCCGAAAAATTGTGGGCGAATTGTGGACTGGGGTACACTTAACAGAACGCATCCGTCTTCATCCGGATATTCTGAGTCGTTTTTTTCCTGGTGTCGATGCAGATATGTACTGCAACGAATGGATGCGGCGCGTCGATTTTTGGATGCAGCTGCAGAAGGCACTAGTTGATGAGCGACATGTTGTTAGAAGAATCGCGCAGGAGTTTCTTGGGCAAAAGGGGCGCGAAGACGAGACGGAGTCTCACCTTGAAAAAATCTACTCCTATGAAAATAATTGGAGCATTGAAAGTCCATGGATCCATATTGATGCATTGCTACCCAGCAAGCGATTTTTTTCAGGCTCTATCGGCATAGTGGTCAAGAAACCATCAACTTCCGGATTCACCGTTGCACTGTCACAAGAATGGCTCCTAAAAAACCTTTTTGCTCATGCCGGCGCACCAGCTGAACATGCATATCGCCCGTTTATCGTTGGGCCGGTTTCTTTGCAGCCTAATTCTGAAATCACAATTGACCTTCATAGCGCGCGCCTGCAGATTCCTTCTGACGGCTTAGACGCAATGTGTTCAGCACTCGACAAACTTGCTCCCGTATACACAGATGCATTGCACGCACTCGATCAACGTTGGGGAGCCCAGGGCTTTCCCTTCATCGGTCGCGGTAGCGATACGGTGATCGCAATCTGTACGGTACCGACACAACTGTGGAATCAAATGCTCAGTTTCGCACGCGCGCATGATGCAGACGCTGGCGACGGCAACTGGAATATCTTCGATGCTAATCAACACTACGTGAAGGTATATACAACGAAGCCACATCCCGATTTTGACCGTGGCTATCATGCCTTCATCCGAGCCCGCACCGATTTAGAGGGACTTTCTTATGGAGATAATGTAGTTTTGACTTGGGATCCCCCCAATTCGTTCGAAGACTTTGAACTTGCCACTCGACAGTGGATGTCATGCGCAGAAACTCTTACGTGGATACGTGAAAAATTTCTTCCGGCCATCGGACAATGGCTTATCGAAGGAGAGGTTAACGCAAGCTGGCCATGGCGACGGCCTGGGCGGCGCAGAATGCTAACTAGGTTATGGGCGGAGCAAACAAGAATTTCGGAACATCGAAAACTGTCACTACTAGAAGACGAACACTATCGCACGCTAGGCCTGTTAGCCACAATAGAAGAACTGCAGAATAACATGGGGCATGGTGCCCCCCAACTATATCTAACCCCCTCGGAAACGCGCGAATTGTATCTAGGCGTAATAACCATAATGCAAGGCGAGCGTGGTCACATTCCATACATTTCGTCTAATCTTAGCTTGCGCCAAGAATGTCATTCTCACTCAGAAATCATTCAAGCTTTGAAAGAGCGGATACAAGAAAATCTTTCACCTCCGTCCGCATATGCGGTACGGTGTCTGCTGAGCGCCATGTTAGAGGGATTGAATGACGATGATGATTGGTTGCCAGCTCCTGAAGTCGAATTTGTTTATTCTTCGCTGAAACCGTTGATCTCTCACCACGATCTTGTACAGCTGTTCGAGAGACACTCACGTTGGATGTAAGACAACAAGAACAAATTGAACTAAAAACCTAGAAATCGCGTTCGCTAAAAATCTCTATCACACATGAAATTTTGGACCTCTCACATACTTCAACTAGTGACACTTGCGTCAGTTTTAGGAACTCTAGTTGCAACACCTATTTTTCAACGCAAAAACTTACCACTGGTTCCCGTACAACTAAGGCAGCGCTATCTACGCATTTGCAATGATATTATTGTTCAAGTTGCACTTAATATTTTTTTACCGCTTGCACTGTCACTTGCTGCAGTATTGCTCGGTCCCTTAGGGCTAAGTGAAGCAGTAGCGACAACTTTCCTCGGAATTTGTACTACATCAGGCGCATCAGCTCTATGGAATGTCCGGAAGGCTCACATCGCGTATAAGATAGCGATAAAGACTCAGAAGCTTGGTAGTCGTACTTATAGATTGAGCGACGTATATAAAACTAACGTATCAGCTTTCACAGCCGCACTCATTTCCCTAACCTTGGGGGTGTTAGGTTTGCTAATTACCTATGTGAATTTTTCAATCCTGCCTGATTGGTTTTGGTTTGTTTGTTTTCTAATGTCAGCAATCGCAATTTACGCCACTAGCTGGTCTATTGTCGTGCAAATTGCTGCAGAGGAATATGAAAATAATCCGAAGTTAGGTACAAATTCAAAAAAATATAGAAAGAAATAAATTTTTATATGTAATATAAAAGATCGATCCCATTCATTATACCCATGATATATCAATATCAATCGCGATAGAGTCAAGTCCAAGTATTAAAGTGCGATACCGCTTGGGATACACAGGACTAGATCGTACTTTTGATCTTCCCGTGCGGTGGTGATGTTTTCCCAATCCGTGGTTATGCAGCCTCAATAACCTTTGTTACGTTCGCCGCAGGTACTTTCTTACTAAAGGAGTGTGTAAATCACACGTTGCATATATGTATTTAGCTGCATGCAATACCATATCCTTGTTCATCGTTTTAGCAATTTCGATAGGTCGAGATCGGGAAATCGAATCTATAGTCCCCTGATGAAACGCTGCACAAAAAAGATGCTTAGGCGTCAGCGGTAGGGTCATCAAAAAATTCATATTAAGAGGGCCGACAATGAGTAGTGGTCGATCCCCAATTAATAGATCTAAAGGAGAGGAACTAAGATCCATGACGTGCCACTGAGCGGCCTGGACAGCCGATATAAGCTTGGCATTCCCGATGACTTCGGGCAGTATCTCCACCCCAATGTTCTTGCCTGTGTTAGGAGCATGGGTATCAACATAGGCAAGGAAATTAGCGCGGCCTGGCTGATCGGCGATTCGTTGAGCCCCGTCCCTGAAGTCCTTTTCTGCGGCCGATTGAAAATGCTTAACCATTGCAGGGGTCCGAGCCATTTGCGCGACCAGAAATTGTGCCCAAATTTGACGTTCCGATTCCCGAAGACCTTTAGTTCCCTCAGAACAAAGTTGCTTCAATACCGGAGCCCCCGGATTGTCGATTACTTGTGTAAAGAACTCCGTTTCTACACGAACATCTAACTCCCCTGTAGCGGACGAAGTACCATAAAGATAGTCCTCTTTCGCAACATGTTTGGCCTTCCGGCGCTGTGTATCCAGTTTACCTGGCACCCAGCTATACTGCGTGAGTTTATCATCTGGCAGAGTATGCCAATTCTTCAATAAAAAATCTGGCACATAGTGATGGGCAACATGCGTTCGGCGTTTCATATTGGATAGCTGTTCAAATTAACTCAAAACAAATGGAGACTTGGAAAACCAAGGACTAAGTCTATTCGATAAGCGCACTGCCCTACAAGCGCTTGGACGACATGATGTTGACAAAAAAGTGGACTTGGGCAACGGACGCCGGTGGTGGCCGCCAAACGTAACGGCGGGCGCGACCGACATTAGGAACTGAGCATATTTACATCGTAAAATACAAACTCTCTCAGTCCCATACTGAACGTCCAGGGAAATACAACAATGCCAGCCATGCCAGCTGAGAAAAATATTCGCGAGGCCTTGCTCGCGCTGAAGCCGTCACCGGGTAAGTTTCAGCTCTTTGCAGAAGACTTCATGCGGATCAAGGGCGGCGTCGCGTATCAGCACATCGTTCCACAAGGTCGCAATGCAAACGGGCAACCGACCAAAGGGTACCCTGACGCTTACGCTCCGCAAGCGAACGGCGACAAGTTTCTTATCGAAACGACAGTGGGAGACTGGCGCAATCACGTGACCAAAGAAGATATTCCCGGGATCACTGCGCTGGGCGGGCAAGCGAAGGCTTTTTCCCTGTTCGTCCTAGCGGATGGTCCCCCACTGATCCCACAGAAGAATGCGAATCCGGCCAAGGCCAAGCCAGGAGTGGATCATTATCGGCTGCAACTGCAAGCGCTGGGAATTTCAACGGGCCAGATCGAGTTCTGGTTCCTCGACACCCTCGTCAAGGAGCTTTGCCGGCCAAATTATCTGGGTCTGATGGCGGACCTAAACCTGCCAACCGACGTCGCTCCTTTTACTGAGATCCGCGAACTTCCCTACGGTGCGGCGGGCATGCCGACGTTTGTCGAATATGAAAACGGAACGGTCGTTGCAAGGCAACGCATCGCCGAAGTGATGGGCAAGTTGTCCCGCTCCCCGAGCGTGCTGATTTCCGGACGAGGTGGTGTTGGGAAGTCAACCTTGGCAAAGGCCGTGGCTCATCGATGGATCAAGAAAGGTAAGCGCACCGCGTTTTACATCGATGTGTTGGATCAAGCTGCAAACACTTCGCAGTTGACTACTACGATCGTCGCACGCCTGAAGGAATTCGGCAGCAAAAATACACTCTTCGTCGTCGATGGGCAGCACCGCCTTACCGCAACAGCCCTGTCGCAGATCGGCCGGGCCTTTATCGATAAGGACAACCAGCCGCGTTTACTGTTCGTGGGTAAAAAGTCCAGTGCCGAACAATTAAGCGCACTCGGCGGGAGTAACCGGTTTTTCGAAAACTTTGAGCTGCACATCGAAGCCGGCGATTTAAATGCGATGTACGAACTGCATGCCCGCAGAGCGGCGCTTTCCGAACACTTCCCGAGGCCGCGGACGGAAGACCTCGACAAGTGGCATGGATTGGCGCTAGATATGGTCATGTTCCGGCTTGCGCTCGCTTCGCAGGCAAAAGCCATGAAAGCAGGTGACCTTCCCCATATAAGCAAAGAAGACGCAGCAACATATTTCCGGGCAACATATCTGGAGAATAGCCCGGTCGAAGAACAGAAGGCGCTCGCATGCATCGCGCTTTGTGCTCGGCACGAGATGCCAGCATCGTTCGCCAGCCTCGACGAGATTGCCCCGCAACATTTCATTGAGCGCGGGCTAGTCACGGAGTCTGTTACGAAAAACGAGAGGCAACGCCGCTTCAGGCTGGCGCACGACAACCTGGGTGGCCTCATTCTGGAATGTCTTAGTGTCGACGAGACTTCCCTTTGGCAGGAGCTACTGGCAAGAGACCCTTTTCAAGCCTGTTTCGTCATCCGACAACTACTGGACAACAAAGCGAAGGACGAAGCAGCGGAACTACTTCGCCGGATCGAAGACCAGCTTTGGCATTTTTCGCCGCAATTCTCCCTTGGCTACGCTCCCGTCATTGGTGCCTTGTACAAGGAAACCGGCGTCGAGGAGACCTTCTGGACTTATATCAGCGAACGGGTTGGTGCTTACATCAATGAGAGCGACGAACCGCTGCAGGGCGTTGCCGCGTATCTCGTCTTCGCTACAAACCGTAGCGCGTTGATCGACGACTGTTGGCAACGGATCAGGAACCTGGAGGCGGCGCGCTTCATGAAGGCCTGCCGGTACCTGTCTCCGGGAGGCATCGTCGGATTGCTGGAAGCCGCCCACGCTCATGGCGAGCCGACGTTTAAATGGGTATCGGAGTCAATCCACGACAGCTCAATTGCTCGTGCCATTGCCAATAACTTCGCTGGCCTCAGCCCGGACCATGCAGAAAGCCTGCTAGAAGCCTTTGCGCGACTAACGCCCGTTTTTTTCCGCGATACGCTTTGCAAAACCCTTGCCGACGGCAGGCAGCTTGATGGTTATCGTACCGGCCTGCTCGAGGCAAGCGACTCCAGGACGCTGGAATGGCTTCGCCGCCGGCCCTATCTATTGGACCTAGTTCTGGACAGCATCGACACCACACGCTTCGCGCAGGCCCTGACGGCCAGTCGGCTGCGCAGTCTGGCCTTTGTGCTGGACGGGTTACAAGTGGCGACTCCGGCACGCGCCAGGCTGGTGCCCGAAGTGCTGAAAGCCCTTTATGCGGTACCTCCCGCTCCCTCCAGCGGCCGCAACGAAAGCGCGCTGCGGATCGAGCTCATGTTCCGCCATGCCGGGCAATGCGACAAAAAACAGTTCAGGCGCCTCTTTGTCAAGCTGGTCAAAACGAATGTACTGGCAGAGTCCGTGAAGGTCATGTCCAGCCAGACCCTTGCAACATTGTTGTCGGACGCAGGCATCAAACACGGCGGGCTTGCCAAACCTGACGTCCTGCAGACAGTGATAGCCGT
This sequence comes from Duganella sp. sic0402, assembly GCF_019219065.1. GTDB lineage: Bacteria > Pseudomonadota > Gammaproteobacteria > Burkholderiales > Burkholderiaceae_D > Rugamonas. The sequence goes on from NZ_JAHUWK010000021.1 coordinate 25,615, forward strand.
TGTCCAAGCCCGCGCAGACGCCTATGCATCCAGCCTCCCGAAAAATCCCGACGAGGTGCGTGCGCTTCAGGGACTCTGCCTTCAAACCGGGGTACAGCCAGGATTGCAAGCCCCAAGCCACACCACGCCATGAACGCCTTTGCTGCGCCCCTCGAAGCATGGTCAAGTTGTTGTTCAACGAGCTGCCACTGTCCTGTCGGAAAATTTCAGATATTATGAGATTTCTTTAGGAAAACTTCATGTATTTTTAGACACTCTCTCGCAAAATTCTCAAAATACATGTCTAAGTCCTTAATTTATAGGAATAAGAATTTCATGTTTTTTGAGATCCTACAACCAAATCATGGTTGGCTTTTTTTATGCTAAATCTGCCTTAGACGAACACCTAACATTTATTGCACTAGCAATGTTACCAAGATAGAATTTATATCGAAAAATAAACGTCGAGGTGTGCAGCATGGAATTCTATTGGGTCAACATTGGTGGTACATATAAAACTGTACTCGATCAATATTTTCTCTGGGCGCCCATTAGTTCCATTAGCAGCATTGGCAACGAGGTCACGCGGCTCTACTGGGATAACGTTGCCAACGTTAAGCAAGGCGATGTGATTTTTTGCGCCTATAACCAGTGCATCGGTTTCCTAGCACTCGCACAAACGGATGCCTATCAACAAAGCAAGCCCGGCAACAGCGCTTTTGAACAGTGGGATGAAATGGGCAATCGTGTCGATGTCGAAATCATTCCACTGGACAGAAAAATACCGCGGGATGAAATCTCTCAAGAATTTATTACGCGATTTGATGACAGAACTACGCCGTCTCTCTTTAACAATCGAGGTACGCTCAATCAGATCTATATGTCACATCTGCCTGCGGATGCCGGGATGTTTCTGCTCGAAGCGACTAAGCAAACCAAACTGATCGATGAGGCGCTGATTGACGCCGGAAACCGCTCTTCTAAAAACATCACGAAGACCACCCGTGAGATGTTAATTCAAGCTCGTCTGGGACAAGGGAAGTTTAGACAGGACCTTATTACACGCTGGGAAGGACGTTGCGCACTGACGGGGCTGCAGAATCTTAATCTTGTCATCGCCTCACACATCGTACCGTGGGCACTCTGCGACAATGAAGAGAGACTAGATGTCAACAATGGTCTTCTGTTGGCAGCCCATATTGATCGCTTATTCGACCAAGGTCTCATCTCGTTCTCGAATCTCGGGGAATTACAGATTGCCTCCAAACTTAACGCTGAGGATCGCGATATTCTGGGCTTAAATAGGTACACCAAACTAAGGCCACTGACATCAGCAAACCAAAGCTACTTAACAAAGCATAGGCTTCGATACAATTTCGCTTAGGCCAGGCTTACCAATAGAAGGTTGAGTGTAGTGGTCAACCCATCCCGGACACTACGTTAAGTTTTTCTTCGGTGACGGCCGGCGCCAATCCTTCATTGAACTGATGTGGCCGTATCCAGTTATACCGGTGCATCAGATAGTGGCTGATGTC
>NZ_JAHUWK010000022.1 GCF_019219065.1 Duganella sp. sic0402
TTGATGACCATAGTAAGTCGGTCCCACCCCTTCCCATCCCGAACAGGACCGTGAAACGACTCTACGCCGATGATAGTGCTGCAACCAGTGTGAAAGTAGGTTATCGTCAAGCTAGTTATTAGAAAAAGCCCCTTCAGGATGATCCTGTTGGGGCTTTTTTGCGTCTGTCTTAATGTCTGTCACAGGCGTGTCATGCAAGGTGTCTAAGCTTGCGGCTCTTATAACTATGATAGTTGGGGTCAGCATGAAGAAATTCTCCTTGGTATCGCTCGCGGTATTCTCTGTTTTGGCGGGCTGCGGTGGCGACAATGAGCCGGCCAAGACGCCGGTGACTGGCGTTTTCCTGGATGGCGCGGTGGAAAACCTGGACTATGTGGCCGGCACCGCCTCCAAAGCCAGCACCAACGCCAAGGGAGAGTTCACCTGCTACGCCGGCGACACCGTCAGCTTTAGCGTCGGCGGCATCGCGCTGGGCAGCGCAACTTGCGCGGCCACCATCACGCCGCTGCAACTGGCTGGCGTGACCGATATCAAGGACACCAAGGTAGTGAACCGCCTGCTGGCTTTGCAGCTGCTGGATGATGACAGCGATCCATCCAACGGCATCAAGCTGAATGCAGACGTGAAAACCGCGCTGGCCGCCAAGAGCGCCGACTTCAGCGCCACTGCCGCAGCCTTCAATACCGCAATGAGCGCCAACCTCACCGCCGCCGGCGCCAAATATGCTGCCCGTGGCATCGACGACAGCCGCCGCGCGCTGGCGCGCGAGCACTTTGAAGACACGCTGGCCTCCAAGGTTGGCACGCCATTCAACGAAACTTTCAGCCAGACCACGCCGCTGGGCGCGGTGTCGGTCACAGTCACCCGCTATCAGATCCAGGCTGCCAGCAGCTATTACATCCCATACGAAGGCGCGAATGCCAAGGTCAAGGAAGAGTTCCCGCTGGGCTTCCTGCCATCCTACGGTTCGTCGATCGCTTTCAAGGGCACCAATGCCAATGGCGATCTGGAGTTCTACGGCCTGACCGATCGCGGCCCGAATGGCGATGGCCCGAACCTGCCATCGCTGAGCGGCAGCGGCGTCACCGGTGCGAAGATTTTCCCATCGCCGAGCTTTGCGCCGGCATTTGGCGTGATCACCGTTGGCAAGTCTGGCGCGGTGCTGACATCCTCCACGCCGATCAAGGCATCGGCCACAGTGAAAACCACCGGCTTGCCAGTGCCGCCTGGCGCGGTCGGCAATTCGGCCGAGCTGCCGGTGAGCGATGTGATGAAGTACGACGCCAACAGCAAAGCCACGTTCGACGCCAATGGCCTGGATACCGAAGCCATCGTGGTCGACAAGAAGCGCAATGTGCTGTGGGTGTCGGATGAATACGGCCCGTTCATCGTCAAGATTGATCCAGCTACCGGCATCATTCTGAACCGCTACGCACCAGGTTCCGGTTTGCCTGATATCTTCCTGAAGCGCCGCGCCAATCGCGGCATGGAAGGGATGGCGCTGGACACCAGTACCGACAAGCTGCACGGTTTCCTGCAAAGCCCGCTGACCGATGGCAGTGCGCTGTACTCGGTGACCGGCAAGAACGAGCAGATCGAGCGCTTCGCGCGCTTCACCCGCTGGACCGAATTCGATCCTAACACCGGCAAGTCCGGCAAGATGTACGCCTACCCACTGGACGCGGCCGACTATCAGGATGGCCGTACCGGCAACGCCAAGCTGGGTGACGTGGTCGCGCTGGGGAATGGTAAATTCATCGTGATCGAACAGGGTGCGGCGCCAAGCGGCAAGGTGTTCAACAAGCTGATGCTGGTGGAAATCGCCTCGGCTACCGATATTTCCGCCGCCGCCTTCAACGTTTCCACCTCCGACCTGGAAAAGAGCAGCATGGCCGGCGCGGTGGTCAATGGCGCTGACTGGAAAGCGGTCACGACGCTGAAGAAAACACTGCTGCTGGACTTGAACGCCATCGGCTGGCAGGCCGAGAAAGCCGAAGGCCTGACCATTGTGGACGGCAACACCCTGGCGCTGGCCAATGACAACGACTTCGGCATGAAGACCAAGATGTTCGACGCCAGCGGCAAGGTAATCGAGGACGCGGACGTCACCAAGTGCAATATCGATGCCAATGGCGCCATCATCACCAGCAGTTCGGCTGGCTGCAATGCGGCCAACAGCATCCGCGTGGCGCGTGGCACGGACGTGGAGCGTCCGAGCCGCCTGTGGCTGATCAAGTTCGGCAAGGCACTGACGGCGTTTTAACAAGGTTTAGTCCACATCAAGGTGGGCTGTCTGCCGGGTTGTTACCTTCTCAGAGTGATCCTGGAAGGAGTGCCCGATGGAATATGCGCAGCTAAAACCTGGCCGGCGGTTTGCTCTGCTACAAAGCATGCTGTATTACAGCCAGCGCATCGTGACTTATCCGTCGTTGCGCCGGCTGGTGGTGCGTGCTTTGAGCGGCGCGGTGCGCTTGCGCCAGGGCTCGGGCCGGGAGCTGCATGCGGCGACCGGCGCCGAAGATTCGGCCCTGGCCGATTTGCATCGCAGCGGTTATGCGCCGCTCGGCAATCTGCTCGACGGCAGCCAGTGCGATGATATCCGCGCCTGGCTTGCCGACAAACTGCTGACTGACCGTGACCGTCCGCGTCCCGGTTTCACGCTGGCGCAGCGCGCCGACGCGGTGCGCGTGGCCGACTATCATTTGCGCGACGTGATCGCTTGTCCGCACATCCTGGCGCTGGCCAACAGTCCGCAGTTGCTGGGACTGGCCGCGCGCTATATGGAATGCCGGCCGACCATCTCCGCGCTCGGTCTGCGCTGGTCATTTCCGGTGCCGGGCGACGATAGCGCCTTGCAGGCGTTTCACCGCGACTCCGAGGATTGGCGTTATCTGAAAGTGCTGGTCTATCTGACCGATGTCGATGACGGCGCCGGGCCGCACGTCTATCTGCACGGCAGCCATTTAACGCAGGCACCGGTGCGCTTGCGCTTTTACAGCGATAGTGAAATCTCGGCAGCCCATGGCGCGGATCAACTGTTGACCGCGACCGGCTCGCGTGGTTTCTGCTTTGCGGTGGACACGGCCGGCATCCACAAGGGCACGGCACCGCAGCTGAATGCGCGCCTGATGTTGCAAATCCAGTATTCGCTATTGCCCAGCTACGCCTACCGCTACACGCCAGAACATTATGCGGGGCCGCTGCAGCTGGACCCGTATGTCAACCGGCTGATCGTTCGTCCGGACGCTTGCTATGGATGATGGCTTCGCCATCGCTCTTGCGCAGCGACCAGAAGGTGAATGAAGACAGTACCGTCAGCACCGCCAGGGTGATGAAGGCGTGATGCAGCGCCGATGTCAGCGCCACGCGGTTGGACTGCGGCATATCGTCTAGGAACCAGCCGGTCACCAGCGAGCCGGCCGCCAGGCCGAAACTCATCGACAGCTGCTGCATCGAGCTGGCCATGGTGCTGGCCATGCTGGAATCCGGTCCTTCGACATCGGCATAGGCGATGGTGTTCATGCTGGAGAATTGCAGCGAATTGAAGAAGCCCAGGCACAGGCTGATCGCCACGATCACATACAGCGGCGTGCCCTGTTCGACAAACGCGTACATGCTGATAGTCAGGCCGATCAGCAGCGTATTCACTGTCAGCACTCTGCGGTAGCCAAAGCGGCCCAGCACACGCGCTGAAATCACTTTCATGCCCATCGCGGCGGCGGCGGACGGCATCATCAGCAAGCCCGATTGCCAGGCTGGCAGGCCCAGGCCCAGCTGATACAGCAGCGGCAGCAGGAAGGGCAGGCCGCCGACGCCGATGCGCGTGACAAAACCACCCAGCACCGAGACGCGGAAGGTGCGTATCTTGAATAGCGCCAGCCGCAGCAGCGGGAATGGTGCGTCCTTGGCGTGCCACACATACGCGCCCAGCAGCGCGCAGGAGATGAACAGCAGCACCGAGGCCGAGGTCACATCCAGCTTATGCTCGCCGAATACTTCCAGCAGCCATGACAGCAGCGCGACGCCGGTGCCGAACAAGACAAAGCCGATGAAGTCGAGTGGCCGGGCTTGGTCTCCGCGATAGTCCGGCATGTAGCGATGCGCCAGGCAGATCGCCACCAGCCCGACCGGCACGTTGATGAAGAAGATGTCGCGCCAGGTCAGCCAGTGCACGATCAGGCCACCGATCGTCGGGCCGAGCAGGGGACCGATCAGCGCCGGGATGATCACGAAATTCATCGCCGCCAGCAGCTCGCTCTTAGGGTAGGTGCGGACGATGGTCAGTCGCCCGACGGGCATCATCATCGCCGCGCCGAAGCCTTGCAGCAATCGCGCCGCGACCAGCATCGGCGAGTTCACCGCCAGGCCGCACAGTATCGAGGCGAAGGTGAAAATGGCAATCGCGGTCATGAACACGCGGCGGGTGCCAAAGCGGTCCGCCATCCAGCCGCTGATCGGAATCGATACGGCCAGGCTGAGGATATAGCTGGTGACCACCGCTTTCAGGCTCAGCGGCGTGACTTGCAAGCTGGCGGCCATTGCCGGAATCGCGGTGTTGACCACGGTGGAGTCCAGCTGTTCCATGAAGAGAGTGGTGGCGACTACCCAGGGCAGGTAGCGTTTGGCGGCATCGGCATTCATAGGCGTGATTGTCACACAAAATAAACAGTACGGTCATAAGCCGGTCACGTACAGGGCGTAAGTTGCGGTCAGTGCCAGGACCTATGGGAGAGGACATGCAGATCAAGCCGCGCCGCACCTTTATCCGCCAGATGGCGGCATCGACCGCGCTGCTGAGCGTGGGCGCGACTGGCCTCGCCGGCTGCACCAGTACCGCCGGCGGCATCGCCGAAGGGGCCGTGCCGGGTTTCCGTCACGGCGTGGCGAGCGGTGATCCGCTGAGTGACCGCGTGATGCTGTGGACCCGCGTGACGCCGGCGCGTGACGGCGATATCCCGGTGCGGTGGCAGATGGCGACCGATCCGGGCATGCAGCAGGTGATCGCGCACGGCAGCGTCATCACCTCGGCGCAAAAAGACTATACGGTGAAGGTGGACGCGGCCGGCCTGCTGCCGGGACACGTCTACTACTACCAGTTTGCGCTGGATGGCGGCGGCAAGTCGGTGGTGGGCCGCACCAAGACGCTGGCGCGCGGCGATGCGAAACAAGTGCGGCTGGCGGTGTTCTCCTGCTCGAACTATCCGGCCGGGTATTTCAATGTCTACGCCGATGCGGCGCGCCAGAACGATATCGATGCCGCGCTGCATATCGGCGACTACATCTACGAATACGAAAGCACCGGCTACGCCAGCGGCAATGCGCAAGCGCTGGGCCGCGTGTCCGAACCGCGCGAGCTGCTGCTGCACACCGACGATTACCGGCGCCGCTATGCGCAGTATCGCTCCGATCCCGACCTGCAGGCGGTGCATGCGGCCATGCCTTTCATCACCGTGTGGGACGACCATGAAATCGCCGACGATACCTGGCGCGATGGCTCGGTTGACCACAAGACCAGCAAGTACGGGCCGTTTGAGCTGCGCAAGCTGGCCGCGCTGACCGCCTATCACGAATGGATGCCGATTCGCGTTCCGGATGCGGCGGCGCCGGACAAGATTTACCGCTCCTTCGATTTTGGCGGCATCGTCTCGCTGCATATGCTGGACACCCGATTGATAGCGCGCGATCAGCAGCTGATGATGTCGTCCTACTATGACGCGCACAAGCGCTTCGATGTAGAGAAGTACAAGCAGGACGTGTACTCACCGCGCCGGCAGATGATAGGCCACGAACAGATGGCGTGGCTGGAAGGGCAGGTCAGTCGCTCGACCGCGCGCTGGCAGATGCTGGGACAGCAGGTGCTGATGGCGCGCATGGAGTATCCGGCGGCGGTGGTCATGGGCGAATGCAATACCACCGACTATTGCGCGCTGAAGCTGCGGGCCCAGGCCGATCCATCATGCGTCAACGAGAAAGAACAGCGCTGGCTGGCCGGCGCGACCTTGCCGTGCTACCTGGACTCCTGGGATGGCTATCAGGCCGACCGCGAGCAGGTGTTTGAGATGATGCACAAGCACCGTAAGAATCTGGTGGTGCTGGCCGGCGATACCCACAACGCCTGGGCCAGCGACCTGCGCGACGCACAAGGGCGGCAGGTGGGCGTGGAGTTTGCCACCGCCTCGGTATCGTCGCCCGGCATGGAGGGCGCATATCCGGACCGTGATCCGGACGACGTGGCGGCGATGATGGTGGACCTGATCGAACCGCTGTACTATGCACAGACCAGCAAGCGTGGCTATATGATCGTCACCGCCAGCCATGAGCAGGTGCGTTGCGACTGGCGCTTTGTCGATACTGTGTTCAAGCACGAGTTTACGGCGGCGACGGAGCGCAGCTTGCGCGTGCTGCCTGGGCCGGGCAACCGCCGCATCGAGGAATGCTACAGCGTTTAAGCCTGCTGCTCCCAGCGGTTTTCGAACAGGATGTCGTCGAGCGGGCGGCGCTGGTCCCACTTTTCCAGTTCCAGCATCGGCGCGGTGTAGAACTCGTGGACGTGGCCGACACATAGCACGGCGATCGGCTGGCTGCCTTCCGGCATGCCAGTGATGTCGCGCAGCCGCTGCGGATCGAACATTGACACCCATCCGGCGCCTATGCCTTCCGCGCGCGCCGCCAGCCAGAAGTTTTGCAGCGCGCAGGCGGCCGAGGCCAGGTCCATTTCCGGCATGGTGCGGCGGCCGAAGACGTATTGGTCGCGTTTGTCGATCAGGCCGACCACCAGCACCTCGGCGCATTCCAGTATGCCTTCGACCTTCAGCTTCATGAATTCGTCGGCGCGCTGCCCCAGCGCTTCGGCGGTCTTGATGCGTTCTTCGTCCACATGGCGGTGAATGCTGGCGCGCAGCGCCGCGTCAGTGATGCGGATGAAGCGCCAGGGCTGCATATAGCCGACACTGGGGCCGTAATGGGCTGCACCGAGGAAGCGCTCCAGTTGTCCGGGTTCTAGCGGGCCTGGTTTGAAGTGGCGCACATCGCGGCGTTCGCGGATGGCGCGGTAGACGCCGGAGATTTCGGCGTCGGTATAAGCGTGCGGATTCATTTCAATGCGATCAGGGCGTCCAGCAGTGGCTGGGTGGCGTCGGCAATCCGATCCAGGCTGGCTTCGCGCAGGGCGGAAGTGTCCACCGTGTGCTGTGAATGGAGGCCGGCCCAGCGCAGCAATGCGCTGATGGCTTGCGGCGTGTCAAACAGTCCGTGCAGGTAAGTGCCGAGGATCTGGCCATCGGCAGACAATGCGCCTTCCGGGCGGCCTTCAATGGTGAAAGCTGGCGTGGCAAGCGCGCCGCCGGTGGAAACGCCCATATGGATTTCGTAGCCGCTGACGGGGGCTTGTTCGTTATCGAAGGCGCATACGCCCTGCACCTGCTTGAGGCGTTTTTCCGGGCTCATCTCGGTGCGCATGTCGAGCAGGCCGAGGGCGGGCGATGCGCCAGCCTTGCCTTCCATGCCCAGCGGATCGGTCACTTCCTGGCCCAGCATCTGGAAGCCGCCGCAGACGCCGATCACCTTGCCGCCATAGCGCAGGTGGCGTTGGATTTGCTCCGGCCATCCCTGCGCTCGTAGCCAATCCAGGTCGCCGCGCGTGTTTTTGCTGCCGGGGAGGATGATCAGGTCTGCTGGTGGAATCGGCTCGCCCTGGCGGACGAAGCGCAGATCGACATCCGGGTGGGCGCGCAGCGCGTCGAAGTCGGTATGATTGCTCATGCGCGGCAGGCTGGGCACCACCACGCGAAAAGCGCCGCGTGCGGCTTGCACCGGCTGTACCGCGTCTTCCGCGTCAAGGAACAGGCCATGCAGGTAGGGCAGTACGGCCAGTACCGGTTTTCCGGTTTGCTGTTCCAGCCAGTCCAGGCCCGGCTCCAGCAGTTTGATGTCGCCACGGAAGCGGTTGATGACGAAGCCGATGGTGCGCCGCCGCTCGCTCTCCGACAGGCAGGCCAGCGTGCCAACAATGTGGGCGAATACGCCGCCACGGTCGATGTCCGCCACCAGCACCACCGGGCAATCGACTTCTTCGGCAAAGCCCATGTTGGCGATGTCGCGATCGCGCAGATTGATTTCGGCCGGGCTGCCGGCGCCTTCCACCATCACGCAGTCGTACTGTTGCAGCAGGCGCTCGTGGGATTCAAGCACGGCCTGCATGGCGACGGTTTTGTACTGGTGGTAGTCGCGCGCGTTCATCTCGGCGCATACTTTGCCGTGGATGATGACTTGCGCGCCGATGTCGCTCGACGGCTTGAGCAGGATCGGGTTCATATCGGTGTGCGGCGCCACGCCGGCGGCGATGGCTTGCAGCGCCTGCGCGCGGCCGATTTCGCCGCCGTCGGCGGTAACGGCGCTGTTGAGCGCCATGTTCTGCGGCTTGAACGGCGCCACGCGCACGCCCTGGCGTTTGAGCAGCCGGCATAGCGCAGCGACTACCGTGCTTTTGCCTGCGTCCGAGGTGGTGCCCTGAACCATCAGGGTCGAGTAGGGAAATGACATATCAATGCTTGCGGTGCTGGCGGGCTTCTTCAATTTTCTCGCACAGTTCGCGCGTGCCGAGCAGCATGCGCGGGCCAGCGCGGTACAACAGATCGCGCTGCAGGCGGAACAGATTGTTGTTCTTCACCGCCAGCATATTGGTGTACGGTAGCCACAGGTCGACGCTGGCGTAGTTCTTCTCCAAAGTACCAAAGATGGCTTCCGGATTCGCTTGCAGCACCGCTTCGATGCTCACCACCGGCGCGGTTACTTTCAGGTCAGCGAAGACATTTACACCGCCGCACAGGCGGATGGAGTCGCTGACGATGGCGCTGCCGCTCAGCGTGTAGAGCGGCTTATCCCACACCTGGTAGAACAGGCGCACTGGTGCGCGGTTGGCGTACTCTTTTGCCAGGGCGGCGAATTGCGTGCGCAGTTCGGCTGCGGCGGGATTGGCGGTGGCTTCGGTGCCGGCCAGCTGGCCCAGGCGGGTGATGTTATCAGGGATGCCGTCTAGCTTGGTCGGCTCGCTGTGGAACAGCGGCACGCCCAGCTTGCGCAGGCCTTCGATCTGGCGTTCAAATCCGCCGTGCATCCAGATGACGATCAGGTCTGGTTTCATGGCCGCCACGCGCTCCATGTCGATCAGGCGGTTGTCGCTGACGCGTGGGATTTTCTTCGCCGCTTCGGGATAGTCACTATAGGTGACAGTGCCGACAATCTTGTCGCCGGCGCCGGCGGCGTACAGCAGCTCGGTGACGTGCGGCGACAGGGCGATGATGCGCTGGGCGGGCTTTTGCAGTGTGACGACGTTGCCGTCATCATCACGCACGGTAATCGGCGCCGCGTTGGCGATGGCTGCGGCGAGTAGGGTGGCTGCCAGTATCAGTTTTTTCATTGTGTAGTCCATTCAGTGAGTGCCAGGTGCAGACGTTGCCAGCTTGCTTCGTCCGGAGGCAAGCCAAGGCGGATGCCGCGTGCGGCTTGCGTAAACAGTCGTACCCAGATGCCGCGTTCGGCCATGTGCTGCCAGAACGCTTCCGGTTGCGGCTCGGCCCACCACTGGAATAGTGGCGTGCCCTTGGATTGAATGCCATGTGAGGCCAGCAGCGTTTGCAGGCGCTCGCCGCTGATGCGTAACTCATCGCGTGTGGTCGCCTGCCAGGCGTGGTCGCTCAGTGCGGCCAGCGCCACTTGCTGCGCCGGGCCACTGATCGTCCAGGGGCCCAGCAGCTCGCTCAGGCCACGCAGCAGGTCGGTGTGCGCGGCGACGAAGCCAAGGCGGATGCCGGCCAGTCCGAAGAATTTTCCGACGGAGCGCAGCACGATCAAGCCGTGATGGCCGGTGTGGCTGGCGACGCTGTTTTCTTGCGCCGTATCGCCAAACGCTTCATCGACCACCAGCCAGCCACCGCGCGCTGCCAACTGGTCCGCCCATTGCAGCAGCTGTGCTGCCGGTACCACAGCGCCGGTCGGATTGTTCGGGTTGACGATTACCACCACGTCGTTTTGCGCGACTGCGTCGTCCAGTTCTGCGTATGGCGTGAGCGTCATGGTGTGGCCGTGGCCAGCCCAGTGGTGCGCGTGTTCGGCATATGACGGTGCGCTGACCGCCACGCGCGACGGCGCGCGCAAACGCGGCAAGGCCTGGATGGCCGCCTGCGTGCCGGCGACCGGCAGCATGTGCGGCGCGCCATAGAACGCCAGTGCCGCCGCAGTCAGCGCTGGATCAGGCTCCGGCAAACGGTGCCAGGCATTGCCCGCTACCTGTGGCGCGGGATACCAGCGCGGATTGATGCCGGTCGACAGATCGATCCAGTCGTCGCGGCCGAAGCGCTGTGCGGCGTCGCGCAGATTGCCGCCATGTTCAAGCATGTGTTATCTCCATCAATGTCGCTATCGCGCAGGCGACGGCCAGCCACAGCACGGTGGTGCGCGCGACCAGATGCCATGCGCGCTTGATATCCGCGCCGACAGCGGGCGGGCCGTCGCCCAGCGTTGGCCGGTATTCCACTTCGCCGTGATAAATCGCTGCGCCGCCCAGCTGCACGCCGAGTGAACCTGCACCGCTGGACATGACCGGGCCGGCGTTCGGGCTGTCCCATGCCGGTGCTTGCGTGCGCCAGCATTGCCAGGCGCGGCGCTTGGCCTGCAGTCCTGGCGCCAGCAGCACATACGATAGCGCAGTCAGGCGCGCCGGAATGTAATTGAGTGCATCGTCGATACGCGCCGCAGCGCAGCCGAACTGCAGGAAGCGCGGCGTGCGGTAGCCCCACATCGCGTCCAGCGTATTCGCCATGCGGAACAATACCGCGCCAGGAGCGCCGGCGACGATGAACCAGAACAGCGTGCCGAAGACTGCATCGTTGCCGTTTTCCAGCAGCGATTCAGCGCTGGCCTTGGTCAGCTCGGTTTCGCTGGCGCTGCTGGTATCACGGCTGACAATGTAAGAGGTGAGGCGGCGCGCGTTGGGCAGGTCACGCTGTGCCAGTGCGTCGGCGATGGGCAGGTTGTGATCGCGCAGGCTGCGCATGCCCAGGCAAAAGTACAGCAGCAGCGTGTGCGCTGCTGCTTGCGCGAGCGGCATGCTCAGGGCCCAGATCAGCAGCGCGGCCAGCGCGGTGAGCGGCAACACCGCCAGCATCCACGCCAGGACGCCGCGTGCGAATCGCATGGACTCTTGATTCAGGCGGCGCTCCAGTGCTATTGCCCAATTGCCGAAGCCGACCAGCGGATGCCAGCGGCGTACTTCGCCCCACCACAGGTCCAGCAGCACGGCTGCCACCATCAGCATAGCGATGGTGGAAAAATGCAGACCACTCAGCACAGTTATCCTTTGAGCTGCAATGGCAAGCCGGCGGCGACAAACACCGCGCGGTCGCAGATGGCGGCGACAGACTGGTTCAAGCGCCCCTGTTCATCCATGAAGCAGCGCGACACGGCGCCCATCGGCATGATGCCCAGGCCCACTTCATTCGACACCAGCACCACATCGCTGGCGCATTTCGTCAGTGCGCTGGCCAGCATGTCCTGCTGCTCATGGAACAGCGCCGGCAAGGTGATTTCGCCGACTGCCGGATATTCCTGGCCGCCGCTGAATAGCAGGTTGCTGAGCCACAGCGTCAGGCAATCGACCATGATGATGCGTTCCGGCGATGACCAGCGCAGCAGCTGGTTGCCGAGCGCCAGTGGTTCCTCGACCGTGGTCCATTCCGCTGGGCGGCTGGCGCGGTGGTGCCGGATGCGCGCCGACATTTCGCTGTCGCCAGCGGTGGCGGTGGCGATATAGACAACTTCCTTGCCGGACTCCGCGACCAGGCGTTCCGCGTAGCCGCTCTTGCCGGAGCGCGCGCCGCCCAGAATCAGTGTACGTGTCATGTCTCACTCCTCAGGAACAAGGCGGCCGTGGCCACCGGATTAGATGGGAAATAGGCGTGAAAATACGACGCCGTCAGCGTACCGACGCGATACCAGGCTTCCCCCTGTATAGCGGAGGGATGTTTGACAGTGTACGCCGCTGGTTCCACCTTGGTGTCCAGTGTGGAGTAGTGGAAGGTGTGGCCGCGCAACACGCCTTGTGGCGTAGGCAGTCCTTGCGGTCCGAGGCCGGCCAGGCGTGGCTGCATCGCCACAGCGCCGGGCAGCAGGCCGGCCATATTCCATATCGCACCGTTCTTGTCGGCCAGTGTGTCGGCCAGCGCCATCATGCCGCCGCATTCGGCGACGATGGGCAGGCCGGCGGCGTGCGCGGCGCGGATCGATGTTTGCCACCTTGTGGCCTGGGACAGCTGTTCCGCATGCAGCTCGGGATAGCCGCCAGGCAGGTAGACTGCGTCCGCTTGCGCCGGCACGGCTTCATTCGCCAGCGGCGAGAAGTAGGTGAGCGTAGCGCCGAGAGCGCGCAGCACGTCGACATTGGCGGGGTAGAGAAACATGAAGGCTGCGTCACGCGCAATGGCGATGGTTTTGCCGGTGAGCGGTGCCGTGGCGGCTGGTGTCGGGGCTGGCGCTGGTGCGAAGTCCACCTCGCGCAGCTTATTCCACGCCGACTCGTCGAACACCAGCTGGTCGGCCAGATCGTCGAGCAGTTGATCGATATCGGCCACTTCGCCCGGCAGCACCAGACCGAGATGGCGCTCTGGCAGCGACTTCGCCTGCTTCGGCAATGTGGCAAACAGCGGAATGTCGCGCAGCGAGGCGGCGACCATCTTCGCGTGACCTTCGCTGGCGACGCGGTTGGCGATCACGCCGGCCATTTCCACAGGGCCGTAGTCGCGCAGGCCAAGCACCAGCGCGCCGGCCGTCTGCGCCATGGCGCCGGCGTCGATGACCGCCATCACCGGCACGCCAAAAGCGCGCGCCAGGTCGGCGGAGGAGGGCGTGCCGTCGTACAGGCCCATGACGCCTTCGATCAGGATCACGTCCACCTCGGCGGCCGCTTGCGCCAACTGCTGTGCGCACAAATCCTGGCCCACCATCCACAAATCCAGCGAACGCACCGGTGCGCCGCTGGCGCGTTCCAGCAGCATCGGATCGATGAAATCCGGGCCGCACTTGAATACGCGCACGCGCTTGCCCAGCCGGACCAGCTTGCGCGCCAGCGCGGCAGTGATGGTGGTCTTGCCCTGTCCGGATGAGACAGCGGCCACCAGCAATGCTTTTACCATTCGGTCCCCGCCTGGGCGCCGATGCCAGCCTTGAAGGCGTGCTTCACCACTTCCATTTCAGTGACGGTGTCGGCGATCTCGATCAGCTCCGGCGGCGCGCCGCGACCCGTGATGACGACGTGCTGCATCGCCGGCCGTGCCAGCAGATCATTGATGACGGTTTCCACATCCAGATACTTGTATTTCAACGCGATGTTCAGCTCATCGAACAGCACCAGGCCAATTTCCGGATCGGCGAGGAACAGTTTGGCCTGTTCCCATGCCTGCTGCGCCTTGGCGATATCGCGTTCGCGGTTCTGCGTTTCCCAGGTATAGCCTTCGCCCATGGCGTGGAAGCTGATCTCATCGGGAAAGCGGCGCAGGAATTTTTCCTCGCCGGTCTGCATCGCGCCTTTAATGAACTGCACCACGCCCACCTTCATGCCGTGGCCCATGGCGCGGATCGCCATACCGAAGCCGCTGGAACTTTTGCCCTTGCCGTTGCCGGTGTTGACGATGATGATGCCGATCTGCTTGTCGGCGGCGGCGATCTTGGCGTCGATTATGGCCTTCTTGCGCTCCATGCGCAGGCGGTGGCGTTCGTTGATGTCGTCGCTCATGCGATCTCCTGGTTCGGAATAAAGATGCTGCGCTCCCCGTGCTGGATCACGTCGATCGGGTGGCCGAGGTAGTCGCTGAGAATGTCGGCCAGCATGACATCCGCCTTGGCGCCGGCCAGCCAGCGGCCGTCACCTTTCAGCAGCAGTGCGTGGCTGGAGACGCTGTGCGCCAGCGTCAGGTCGTGGCCGATCATGATGGCGGTCTTGCCCTGTTCGCGGCACAGGCGCGCCAGGATGCTCATCACGCTGACCTGGTGCGCCAGGTCCAGCGCATTGGCCGGCTCGTCGAGCAGCAGCAGCGGCGTGTCCTGCGCCAGCATGGCCGCAATCGCCACACGCTGGCGTTCACCGCCGGACAGCGTGCGGACATCGCGCGCCGCCAGGTCAGCCACTTCCATCGCTTCCAGCGACCTGATGGCAATGGCGTGGTCGTCGCTGTCTTCCCAATAGCGGTTGTCGTGATACGGATGGCGCGCCGACAGCACGGTTTCGATCACGCTGTAGGAAAAGGCGTCGCTGCGGCTCTGCGCCAGGAAGGCGCGCTGGCGCGCCAGCTGGTCCAGCGGCCACTCGGACAGCATGCGGCCGCCCAGCGATACATGGCCTGCCTCCGGCGCGCGCAGTCCTGCCAGCACGCGCATCAGCGTGCTTTTGCCGGCGCCGTTGCGGCCGATGATGCTCCAGCATTCGCCTTCGCGCACCTGCCAGTCGAGATCCGCGAGCAGCTGGCGCTGGCCCGCTTTGAGGGAGAGTTGGTGGGTGGAGATCATTTGCGTAAGCGGTGCAATTGGTACAGAAACACCGGCGCGCCGATCAGCGCGGTCACCACGCCGACCGGCAACTGCTGCGGCGCGATGGCGGTGCGGGCCAGCGTATCGGCCAGCATCAGGAAGGTGCCGCCTGCCAGCGTGGCAGCCGGAATCAGGATGCGGTGATCGGGGCCGACCGCGTAGCGGCAGGCGTGCGGCACGATCAGCCCGACAAAGCCGATGCTGCCGGCACTGGTCACCGCGCTGGCGGTCAGCAGACCGGAGACGAAGAACAAGCCCTTGCGCAGCACGCCGACACGGATGCCCAGCGTGGCCGCCGCTTCCGCATGCAGTGCCATCACATTCATGGCGCGCGCGTTGCGCAGCGCAAAAGCCAGTGCGGCAAACAGCACCAGCCACGGCATCCAGCGCATCTGCGCGCCGGACAGGTCGCCGATCATCCAGAACACCATGCTGCGCAGGCGGCTTTCGGGGGCGATCGACAGCATCAACGTCACCAGCGCCATGCAGCCCGAAGACAGAATGGCGCCGGTCAGCAGCAACTGCGAGGTGCCGGCTTCGGCCGCCGTGCCGCCGCGCAGGTCGCGCCGGGCCAGCACATACAGCATCATCGAAACGGCGACCGCGCCGCCGAACGCGGCTGCATCCACCACCCAGGCGGCGTACATGAACATCAGCGCCGCCAGCGCGCCGACCGAGGCGCCGGCGGACAGGCCCAGTACATAAGGATCGGCCAGCGGATTGCGCAACAGCGCCTGCATCATCACGCCCGCCAGCGACAGCGCGGCGCCGGTGACGAAAGCGGCGAATGCGCGGCTGGCGCGCAGGTCGAGCAGGGTGGCTGCCAGCGTCGAGGCCTGGCCATGCAGCAGCTCATTGAGCGCTGGAGGAATTTCGGAGAGGGGAATCGAGACCGAGCCGGTCATGCCCGAGAAAATCAGGCTGGCAACCGCGAGCAGCGACAACCCGATGAGGGTGATGGTGGCGCGCTTACGCAGATTGCGGGAGAAAGAATGCATGCACTGCTTTCAAAATAAAACTGCCGGGGAATCATCCCCGGCAGGTTATACCATTATTTGTAGCCGTAACGGATGCCGGCAAACACATTCGAGCCAGGCGTTGCGTAGAAGCGCGCCAGGTCGTACTGCTTGTCGCCGACGTTGTTCCAGCGGACCAGCGCCGACCAGTCCTTGCTGAAGGCGTAGGTGGCGTACAGGTTCACCAGGCCATAGCCGCCCAGGCGGTTTTTGTTGGCGGCGTCGTCGTAACGGTCGCCCGACAGATCCAGCTCGGCGCCGAACTTCAGTGCGCGGAAGGTGTAGTCAGCGGCCAGGTTGCCGTGCTTTTTCGAGCGGCGTGCCAGACGCTTGCCGGTGGTGTCGTCTTTCGGGTCCTGCAGGTCGATGCTGGCGCTCAGGTTGATACCGGCGATTTTGGTGGCGCCCGAAATGGTCAGGCCTTCCAGCGTTGCCTTGTTGACGTTGTAGGCGCAACCGAAGCTATAGCCGATGGTGCCGAACGGGCATGGCGTGGTGTTGACCAGCAGGTCGGTCAGGCGGTTGTGGTAATAGCTGGCGCTCAGCGCGTTGACGCCATCATCCCAGCGCAGGCCGATTTCGGCGTTCTTGCCTTCTTCCGGCTTGTTGCCCGGATTGCCGTAGCTTGGGTAGTACAGTTCATTGTAGGTCGGCGCGCGGAAGCTGGTGCCGTAGCTGGCGGTGGCGCGCAGCTGCGAATTGATGTCGTAGCCGTAGCCGATCGAACCTGTGTTCTTCGAGCCGTATACCGAGTTATCGCGGCGGATCGATGCGTTCAGCAGGTTGGCGCCACGGCGTGCGTTATATGAAGCGGCCCACGAATTGGTGGTGCGGTCGCGGTTCATCACGGCGGCGCCGTTGGTCGACACTTCTTCCTTGCGGTGGTCGTACAGCACTTGCACGATGTCTTCGCCGATGCGGATATCGTTCTGCAGCGTGATCGTGGTCTGCTTGGTATCGATGCGCGAGTAGCCGGAAGCGGCGGCGCTGCTCCAGTTCTGGCCCTTGTCTTCGGTCTGCGCGTATTGCAGCAGAGTGTCGACGTTGGACACGAACTTGGCCTTGCCATAGACGGCGGCGGTTTGCAGTTCGGCTTTGCTGCGCACATCATAGGCCGAGGCGCCGCCGTCGTACTGCGAGTCCAGCTTGCTGTGCAAGAACAGCGCGCCGGCTTCATAGCCTGGCGCCAGTTGCAGGCTGAATTGGCCGGAGACGTTTTCCTTGTCGTAGCCGTCGTCGTCCTTGTTGTAGCTGCTGGAGCCTGGGCGGGTGGCCGAGAAACCGTCCGATTTTTCCTTGCCCGCGCTGATCGCGTAGCTGAAGCTGTGCTCACCGCCGGTGGCGCCGGACAGGGTGGCGTCGGCTTCGCGGGTCTTGTCGCTGCCGTAGCCGGCGAAGGCCGTCACTGCCGGCGCGCCTTTGCCCTTCTTGGTGAAGATCTGGATCACGCCGCCGATGGCGTCGGCGCCGTACAGGGAGCTCAGTGGACCGTAGACGACTTCGATATGGTCGATGGCGGTCAGCGGGATGGCGCTCCAGTTGGCGGCGCCGGTGGTCGAGGAACCAATGCGCACGCCATCCACCAGTACGATGTTCTGGTTGCTGTTGGCGCCACGGATGTAGACGCTGGACGAGGTGCCTGCGCCGCCGTTGCGGGCGATCTCGATGCCGCGCTGGCGTTGCAGCAGGTCGACGATGGAGCCGGCGCCGGATTGGGCGATCTGCTCGGCATCGATGGTGATGGTGTCGCTGATGACATTGGCCAGCGGCTGGGCGGTGCGGGTGGCGGTGACGACAACGGTGTCGGCAGGTTCGGCGTGCGCATAGCAGGCAGCCATGGCCATAGCCAGCGACGTCAACGCCGCAGGACGGGAGATACGGAAAGTCATGATATTCGTTCTATTAGTAGCAGCCGGCCGACGTCCCCGTAGGCCAGTTGTGAACAGAAGCGGGACCAGGCCCGCTTCCACCTGTTTTGGCCGGTATCCGGGCTGGCAAGTCGAACCGCTTCACCTTCCCATGCTGTAGCACAGTGGTTGTCAGAGGCGATTTGTCGCATGGTGCGCGACACTTGCTTACCGTTGCGGGGGCAGCACACGTTGGCCGTTTGATATCAGCTTCGTGTTTCCCGTTTAACTGCGCATCTGGACAGACGCGCGGGCACCAAAACCCGCACATTATACGGGTTTAAAGGGTCAAAGTGGAGCCGTAGGGGATTTGGTGGGCGGTTTGCGCGGCTTGCAGCGCCATCTCCGCAGGGGAGAGGCCGGCGTGGCGCGCGGCCAACAGACGCATGGCGCCGGCGTGGCAGATGATGACCGCGTCGCCATGCAATTGCTGGTAGAAAGCTGCGATGCGCTCGGCCATCTGCAAGACGCTCTCACCGCCGCCGGGGCGGTAGTCGACCATGTCGGCGGCCCAGGCGTCGATGGCGGCGCGCGGGATGGCGTCCCAGGGCTGCATTTCCCATGCACCGAAGTGCATTTCCGCCAGGCGGGCGTCGTAGATGGGGGTGTCGCTCAGCCGCGCAGCCAGTTCGGCACAGCGGCGCAGCGGGCTGGAATAGATCGGCAGATGTGGCGGCAGTTGCAGCGCCGCCAGCGTCTGTTCAAGCTGGCCGGGCGCAATCGCCAGGTCGGTGCTGCCGTAACAAACGCCAGGCGCCACCTGCGGCTGCGGATGGCGAACCAGAATCAGCTTCATGGCTGCACGCTGGCGAGGGCGCACAGATAGAACATCACTTCCGCCACCTGCTGCACGGCGCCCAGGCAGTCGCCTGTATAGCCGCCGATACGGCGCACGCATTTGCGCGCCAGCCAGAAGGTGGCGATGGTGGCGACAACGATGCCGGTGATCAGCGCGCCCGGCGTCAGCCAGCCCAGTGCAACGACAGCCAGCGCGGGCAGGGTTGCGGTCAGGGTGGCAATCAGGAATTCGCGGCCGCGCATTTTTTGCGCCAGCGGCTTGGCTTTGCCCTCGGCGCGCGCATAGTCCAGGCGCCAGATCAGCGAGGTCGCCATCAGGCGTGATAGTGGATGCGCCACCAGCAGCGCGCCGATGGCGCTCAGTGGCGGCAGCATTGACAAGGCGGTCAGCTTCAGCGCTAGCATGCAAATGATGCCGATGGCGCCATAAGCGCCGATGCGCGACTCCTTCATGATTTCCAGTACCCGTTCCGCCGTCATGCCGCCGCCGAAGCCATCGCACATGTCGGCGAAGCCGTCTTCGTGGAAGGCGCCGGTGGCGTAGATGCCGGCAGCGGTGGACAGGATGGCGGCCACTGGTGCGGGCAGCAGGCATGCTGCGGCCGCGTACACTGCAGCGGTAATCAGCGCCACCACCACGCCAACCAGCGGGAAGTAGCGCGAGGCCTGGTTCAGCCACGCCGGATCAAATCCGACCCAGCGCGGAATCGGCAGACGGGTAAAGAACTGTAGCGCGGTGAAGAACAGGCGGAGCTGATGCATTATTCCGACTTCTCGCTGACCTGGGCCGATTCAAAGGTAGCCATCTGGTGCACGAAGTTGGCGGCGGCGTGCAGCAGCGGCAGCGCCAGCGCGCAGCCGGTGCCTTCGCCCAGGCGCAGGCCGAGATTCAGCAGTGGCTTGGCGTCCAGCGCAGCCAGCATTTGCTGGTGGCCGTTCTCGTCGGAGCAGTGGGTGAACACGCAGTAGTCCAGTATGGCCGGCTGCATGCGGGCAGCGACCAGTAGCGCGCTGGTGACGATGAAACCGTCGATCAGCAGCACCTTGCGCAGCTCGGCGGCCTTCAGCATGGCGCCGGTCATCATGGCGATTTCCAGGCCGCCAAAGGTGGCCAGTATGTCCAATGGTTCTGTGGCGTTTGCGTGTTTGGCCACGGCCGCTTCGATCACACGCTGTTTATGCAGGATGCCTGCGGCGGACAGGCCGGTGCCGGCGCCCACGCATTGCGCGACCGGGATGCCGGTCAGCTTGTGCATCAGCGCGGCGGCAGCAGTGGTATTACCGATGCCCATTTCGCCGAAGCCGGCCACGTTGCCATCCAATTCATTGGCGAGCGCGGCGCCGGCGGCCAGCGCGGTCTGACACAGGTCGCGGCTCATGGCGGGTTCCTGCGCGAAGTTGCGGGTGCCGTGGGCCAGCTTGCGGTCGGTCAGGCCGTCGCGCGGGCCGAAGTCGTGATTGACGCCGGCGTCGACGACGCGCAGCGCGCAGTTATTCTGCGCGGCAAAGACATTGATGGCGGCGCCGCGCGCCAGGAAGTTTTCCACCATCTGCCAGGTTACGTCCTGCGGATAGGCGGAGATGCCTTCGGCGACCACGCCGTGGTCGGCGGCGAACACTAATATGGTGGGCTGGGTGATGGCGATGTCGTCGGTGTTCTGGATCAGGCCGATCTGTTTGGCAAGCGCCTCCAGCGCTCCCAGGCTGCCCAGCGGCTTGGTCTTGTTATTAATGGCGCGATCGAGCTGGGCGGCGAGGGCGTCGTTATGAATAGGCGTGATGGACATGGGGCTGTATGGTGAATCGAAGAATTTAATATTCTACCCTTGCCAGACTGCGTGGGGCTTGCTATAGTTCTGTCCCTCGCAAGACAACGCATGCAAATGCTGAGTGAAGTGAGAAAAAAAGAAGGTTGACGAAATGCTGCAAACGCTTCATACTCTTCCTTCTTCGCTGACGAACAAAACGCTTCGCAGCTAGCAATACAAGATCTTTAAAAATCAACAGTCGATAAGTGTGGGCATTTGGTGCTGCAACAAAAAGCATTAAATGCTCAACAAAGAAATATTCAGTAGAAATACTGTCAGTATTTTGAGAAGAGCGAACCAAGCCGGTTTGGTGTCAAAACCAAGCGGGCAAAAACAGAGATTAAACTAAAGAGTTTGATCCTGGCTCAGATTGAACGCTGGCGGCATGCCTTACACATGCAAGTCGAACGGCAGCACGGAGCTTGCTCTGGTGGCGAGTGGCGAACGGGTGAG
>NZ_JAHUWK010000023.1 GCF_019219065.1 Duganella sp. sic0402
AGCATTTAATGCTTTTTGTTGCAGCACCAAATGCCCACACTTATCGACTGTTGATTTTTAAAGATCTTGTATTGCTAGCTGCGAAGCGTTTTGTTCGTCAGCGAAGAAGGAAGAGTATGAAGCGTTTACAGCATTTCGTCAACCTTCTTTTTTTCTCGCTTCACTCAGCATTTGCATGCGTTGTCTTGCGAGGGACAGAATCATAACAAGGGCTGCGCTGCCTGACAAGGGCTTTTGTTATATTTCGTTTTCACCGTTTCCAAGGAAGACACCTTGCTCCTCACCGCCCTCCTCGCGGCAGCTGCCGTAGAAGCGCCTGTGGTCATCATCAGCGGCACGCGTACCGAGCGCGCCAGCTTTGATGTGCCCGCTTCCATCGACGTGGCAAAGCCGGACGATAGCCAGCCGCGCGTCAACGTTTCCGAAGCCCTGGCCGCCGTACCCGGCCTGGTGGTGCAGAACCGCCAGAACTACGCTCAGGATTTACAGATCTCTTCCCGCGGCTTTGGCGCACGCTCGGCATTTGGCGTGCGCGGCGTGCACCTGGTCACCGACGGCATCCCGGCCAGCATGCCGGACGGCCAGGGCCAAGCCGCCACCTTCAACCTGGACATGGCCGAACGCATCGAAGTGCTGCGCGGGCCCTACTCCGCTATTTATGGCAATCACGCTGGCGGCGTAATCCAGCTATTCACTAAAGAAGGCGAAGGTGCGCCATCGGTTGAACTCAATGTGGTGGGCGGCAGCTACGGCACGCGCAAGACCGACCTTAACGCACAGGGCAAACAAGGCAATATTGGCTATGTATTGGATGCATCGCGCTTCGACACCGATGGCTACCGGGCGCACAGCGCCGCCACGCGCGATCAGGCCTACGCCAAACTGACGCTGACACCCATCGATGGCGCCAAACTGAACATCGTCGCCAACGCGCTACGCCAGGATGATACGCAGGACGCGCTGGGCGTGACCTGGGCGACGTATCAGCGCGACCCGCGCGCCGGCGAAATCGACAGCAGCGATACGCAATCCCCCAAGCGCACGCTGGCCGACCGCTATAACACCCGCAAGAGCATCGACCACAAGCAAATCGGCGCCACCTGGGAGCAGCGCTTTGATGACGACCGCCTGCGCATCAGCGCATACGGCGGCAACCGCGAAGTGATTCAATACCAGTCGTTTTCAAAAGCCTTCCAGGCACCGGCCAGCCATTCCGGCGGCGTGGTCGACTTTGCGCGCGACTTTTCGGGCGCGGATATCAACTGGTCGCACGTCGCCCCGCTGGCCGGCGGCAAACTGACCACCACCGCCGGCTTCGAATACGGCCGCTCCAACGATACCCGCCGAGGCTATGAGAATTTCATCGGCGCCGACTTCGGCGTGAAAGGCACGCTACGCCGCGATGAAGAGGACAAGGTCAGCAACCTCGATCCCTATCTGCAAACCGAATGGGATGCCGGCGCGTGGCAACTCAGCGGCGGCCTGCGTCACAGCCGCGTGAAAATATCGGTGGACGACCGATTTCTCAGCAATGGCAATGACAGCGGCTCGCTCAGCTACAGCCACACCACGCCGGTGCTGGGAGTGCTGTATCGCGTGACGCCGCAACTGAATGTGTACGCCAGCGCGGCGCGCGGCTTCGAGGCGCCCACCTTGAATGAGCTGTTCTACTCCGGCACTGGCGGCGGCTTCAATTTCCGCTTGCAGCCGGCAACCAGCACGCACGTAGAAACCGGCGTCAAGGCCAAGCTGGACGAAGACACGCGCATCAACGCGGCGCTGTTCCAAGTGAAGACCTCGGACGAACTGGTGGTCGATAACGCCAGCGGCGGCCGCACCAGCTACCGCAATGGCGGCAAGACCTTGCGCCAGGGCGCCGAGCTATCGCTGGAGACGTCATTGCGGCACGGCTTCAGCGCACGCGCGGCACTCACCACACTGCGCGCCGTCTACGACCAAGGCTACGGCAACGTCTTGAAAGGCAGCCGCCTGCCCGGCGTGCCGAACGCGAACGCCTACGCGGAGCTGGCATGGCGGGAAAGCACCGGCCGCTGGAGCGCCGCGCTGGAAGGCGTGGCAAGCAGCAAAGTCTACGCCGAGGACAGTAACACCGATCAGCCGGCGCCAGGCTATGGCCTGCTGAACGCACACATCACCGCACACCAGCAGTGGGGCGGATGGCGCTTCAAGCAGTTCGCACGTCTGAACAATCTGCTCGATAAAAACTACGTCGGCTCGGTGATCGTCGGCGACGCCAACAAACGCTATTACGAAGCCGCACCACGACGCGGCTGGCTGCTAGGTGCAAGCGGCGCCTATCAATTCTAGCGTTGTAGCACAAACGTGTGACAGACAGTGAAAGCAAACAGCACTACAGTACGACACCCAATGCTGTTTCACCTCACAAGGAGCTGTCATGAACAAACCTCAAGATCCAAAAGCACAAGACAAACAACTGGACGCAGAAGCTGGCCTGGATGAGGCGACGCTGGACGGCGTCGTCGGCGGCACCCAAACCTCGGTGCGCAACGACACCACCGAGACCACCAAGCCAACCGAAGACGAATCGACCGACAACAAGTTCGCTAAATTCGCCAACGGCCGCTTAGCCTGATCGTGCCAGACAAGCGAGGCAGCCAGCCGGCTGCCACGCCTGGTCGCATGGCATCGCCAGACCGCCTCGATATGGGCGCGCGTCTGGTTACGCCCGCTTCCGGATTGCTATTGAGCGCGGCATTGCTGATCGTTGCGGCCTGCCTGGCGGGCAGCATCCTGATACGCGTGCCGGTCAAGGCACAGGCGCAAGGAATGCTGACAACGATGCAGGGCGTGAAGCAAGCGCTGGCAGATCGCGCCGGCCCGGTGCGGAATATTCGCGTGCGCGCGGGCGAGCATGTGCGCGCGGGACAAGTCATTGCCGACATCGGCGATGCGCCCCTGCTCACAGCTTACACCGGCACCGTCGCTGAACTCACGCTGAATGATGGCGACATCGTCGAAGCTGGCGGTGCAGTGCTTGCGCTGCTGCCCGATGCCCCCTTGATCGCTACCGTCTACGCGTCCACCGCGGACGGCAAGAATATCCATCCCGGCATGCGGGTGGAACTGGCGCCATCCAACTTCAAGCGTGAGGAATACGGTTTTGTGTCAGGCCGCGTGGTGTCAGTCGCGCCGATGCCGGCAACGCCGGAAAGCATGCAGCGCGCACTCGGCAACCGTCAACTGGTACAAGCACTGTCGGCCGGCGGCGCGCCATTCGAAGTGGTCGTGGCGCTGGAAACCGATCCCGCCACCGCGAGCGGCGTGCGCTGGTCATCCTCGCGCGGCCCGGCGACCAGGCTGAGCGCCGGCACGCTGTGCGCGGCATCGATCATCATCCGTGAAGAAACTGTACTGCGCCTGCTGATGCCGGCCGCACGGCGCCTGCTGCCGGGCGACGCCTCGTGAAGCGGCTGCAAGCGCTGCTGCGGCGGCGCGTACCGATGATAGGCCAGCAGGAAGCAGTGGAATGCGGCGCCGCCTGCCTGACCATGGTGCTGGCCTGGTACGGACGCTGGGTCACGCTGGAAGAAATGCGCGAGCATTGCAGCATCACCCGCGACGGCACCAAGGCCACCAACATCCTGAAAGCCGCGCGCGCGAACGGCCTGGTGGCCAAGGGTTTGCAGAAAACCGCAGACGAGTTATGCCACCTGCCTCTGCCGCTGATCGTGTTCTGGAATTTTAATCACTTCGTGGTGGTCGAAGGCATCGACGCCAAGAGCGTACGCCTGGTAGATCCTGCCAGCGGGCCGCTCACCATCAACCGCGCCGAATTTGAGGAAGCCTATAGCGGCATCGCACTGGCGTTCCAGGCCGGTCCGGACTTTGTGCGCACCGGCGCCCGCCCCGCCCTGTGCTCAACCTTGAGCAGTTATCTGCAAGGCTACCGGCGTGGCCTGGCGTTCGCCGTGGTGGCCGGCATGGGTCTGATCATTCCGGCGATGCTCGCCTCCGGCTTCAATCAATTTTACGTCGAAAGCATTCTGATTGGCGGGCAGCGTGATTGGTTGCCGCCACTGGTGGGCGGCATGGCTGCCGCCGCCGCGCTGAAGATGCTGCTGTCATGGTTGAACGCCAGCGCGCTGGTGCGGCTGGACGCCAGCATTGCCACCAATCTGGCGGCGCGGCAGATGTGGCGCTTACTGCAGCTACCGCTCGGCTTTTTTGCGCAGCGCCATGCGGGGGATATCGCGCACCGGTTCAACCTGGTCGAGCAGCTTTCCGGCCTGGTGTCGCATACCCTGGCGCCGGCGCTGATCGGCATCCCGAATCTGGTGGTGTTCTTCCTGCTGCTGGTGCTGATCGATCCGGTGCTGTCAGCGATCACGCTGGCTACCGCACTGCTGGCCGTTCTGCTGCTGTTGCTGAGCATGGGCCAGATGGACAATTCCGCGCGCCGTACCATGCAGTACGACGCGAAGCTGTACTCGGCAACGATACAAGGCATGGCGCTGATCGAAGAATTTCGCATGTCCGGCACCGGCGGCGCTTACACCTCGCGCTGGGCTGGCGCGCAAGCGCGCGTGGTCGACGCCAGCCAGGCCGCCGCGTTGCAGGCGCAGCGCCTCAGTCAGACTTCCGGGCTGATTATCGGCAGTGCCGCAGTCGCCGTCCTGGTGGCGGGCGGCTTGCGTGTGATGGATGGCGCGCTGAGTATCGGTGGGCTGCTGGCGTTCCAGACGCTGATGTGGAGTTTTGTCGGCCCGCTGCTGGCCGTGGTCAATGTCGGCGGCCGGCTGCAGGCGGCGCGCGGACTCGCCGCACGGCTCGACGATGTGCAGCGCTATCGGCCGGCTCAGTTGCCGGCACCAGCGGCGATTTCAACATCAGCGCCGCCGCAGCCCACCGACAACGAGCGCGCCTTCCTGTCCTTGCGCGGGATTGGCTTCCGCTACGGACCGCTGAGTCCAGCCATCGTGCAAGACGTCAGTTTTGATGTCCCGGCTGGTAGCCGGATCGCGCTGGTCGGCAGCTCCGGGAGCGGCAAGTCGACGCTGGGGCGCATCATCGCCGGCCTGGCGGCGCCGTCGGAGGGCGCGCTGCATGTGCGCGGCCGCAGCCGCGCCGATTGGGAAGGTGATCCCGCCGCTCCGACGCTGGCTTACGTTGAACAAAATGTGGTGCTGTTTGAGGGCAGCGTGATGGACAACCTGGTGCTATGGGACGACAGTATCCCGGCCGAGCGCGTGACGGCGGCGGCACGTGACGCGCAGGCAGACGATTTCATCATGCGCATGAAACAGGGCTACCGAGCCATTCTGATGGAAAGTGGAGGCAATATGAGCGGCGGCGAACGCCAGCGCATGGCGATTGCACGCGCGCTGGCCACGGAGCCGTCGCTGCTGGTGCTCGATGAAGCCACCAGCGCGCTTGATCCCGCTACGGAGGTGTCCATCATGGATGCGGTGCGGCGGCGCGGCTGTACCTGCGTCATCATCGCTCAGCGCCTGAGCTCCATCCGCGACTGCGACTGCATCATCGTCATGCAGCAAGGGACGGTGGTGGAAAGCGGCACGCATCAGCAACTGATGGCGCAGCACGGAGTGTACTTCAACCTGGTGGGTGCCTGAGTGACCACCACTACACCGTTGCGCAACACACCCGACACCACGCTGGCGCCGGGTGCGTTACTCAGGCTGGACCGGCCCGGCCTGCAATACGCCATTCTCGACGGCCGCTTTGAAGTGTATGCGCTGATCGGCGATCGCCGCGTCTACCTGATGGAAATCGCGGCAGGACAAGCGCTGCTGTCAGCGCCCGCCACGCACGGCTGCCTGATCGCGCTGGCGCCAGAAGGCGGTACACTGGCCACGATGGCACCGCCACTGGCCGGTGAAAGTAATAGCGATAACGGCACCGTCGCCGTCTGGCATGCGCAGCTATTTGCGGCGGCGGGCCTGGCGCCGGCAACGCTCCCGGTGGACGATCCTGCGGCCGCGCTGGCCGCCAGCCACAACGCTCTGCTGGCGGCACTGTCCGAGCGCCTCACCGCACGCGACGAAGAAGAAGCCGCCCGCCGTGCCAGGCGCGACGCGCAGCAAGCAGATGATCTGGCCACCGTAATGGAAGGCCATGAGCGCATGCTGGAGCCGTCAGCTCCTGCCACCGATGAAGACGATTTCCATTACGTCTATCGCATGATCGGCGGTAGCGCCGGCGACCTGCGCAGGCAGCACCAGGCAAGCGATTTCGCCGACTTTGCGGCAACACACCACCTGCCGCTACGCTGGGTGAGTCTGCAAGGACGCTGGTGGCGCACCGATCTCGGACCGCTGGTCGCACAACACGACGGGCGCTGCGTCGCCCTGTTGCCCGACTGGCGCGGACACTATCGCCTGCATTGCCGAGGCGCCGCACCACGCGCAGTCAACGCCACATTGGCCAGCGCACTCGGCACAGGCGCGCATGCGGTCACCCTGCCGCTACCAGCACGCCCATTGCGCGCCCACGACCTGCTACTCATCGGCCTCTCACTGTGCCGCGCAGACCTGCTGACACTGGCCGCCGCCGCCCTGCTCGCATCCCTGCTCGGATTGCTGGTGCCTATCGCCACCGGCGCCATCATTGACACCCTGGTGCCAAGCCAGATGCGCGGCCCCTTGCTGATGCTGGGTGTGATGCTGGGCGTCGGCCAATTGTGCAGTTTGCTACTCAGACTGAGCGCCGACGTCGCACGGCTGCGCATCGACGGCCGCCTCGCGGTAAGGCTACAGGGTGGCGTCATCGACCGCGTTCTGCATCTGCCGGCCGCCGTGCTACGACGCTATTCCTCCACCGACCTGGCGTTGCGGGCGCTGTCGATCGACACTGTGCGGCAAGCCCTGACCGGTATCGCGTTGAACAGCGTATTGTCCGGCATCTTCGGCGTATCGGCGATCGCGCTGCTATGCCATTACAGTGCCGCTGGCGCCGGCCTGGCGCTGCTGCTGTTTGCCGGCCTGATTGCCTTGAATGTGGGGAGCGGCCTGCGCCAACTGCGCAATCTGCAAAACAGCGCGCAGATGAGCGCCAGTGTCGCCGGCTTCACCCAGCAACTGATGGAAAACATGGCGACGCTACGTGTGTTCGGGGCCGAGCGCCGCGCTTTTGTACAGTGGTCGCGCAAGGCCACCCAACTGCGCAAAATGTCACTGACGGCACAACGCAGCAACATCCTGCTCAGCACCGTGTTGGGTGGTTACGACCTGCTGGCCATGGCGCTGATGCTGCTGGTACTCGGCACACAGGATGCGGTCCTCTCAGCCGGTGCCTTCCTGGCGTTCGCGGCTGCCTATCAAGGCTTTCTCGGCGCATCGATGGCATTCAGCGGCGCCATGCGGCAGCTGGTACAGCTGCTGCCCATGCTCGACCGCATCAAGCCACTGCTGGAACAAGCCCCGGAAACCGCAGGCGGCATGCAAGCGCCGGGCGCGCTCGCTGGCGCCATCGAAGTCGCCAATGTCAGCTTCGCATATCCCGACTGTCCGCCAATATTGAACAACCTCTCCTTGCGCATCGAGCCAGGACAATTTGTCGCGCTGGTAGGACCATCCGGCTGCGGCAAGTCGACGCTGATCAAGCTCATGCTCGGCATCGATCAGCCCAGCCAGGGGGCGATCTTTTACGATGGCCATAACCTCAATGAGCTGGATCTGGCGGCCGTGCGGCGGCAGATCGGCGTGTGCCGGCAGAACGGCAAGCTATTCAGCGGTTCGCTGTTTGAGAACATCCTTGGCGCCAATGTCGGCACACAGGAAGATGTCTGGCACGCCGCAGCATTGGCCGGCATCGACGCAGAAATCCGCGCACTGCCGATGCAACTGCATACCGTGGTCACCGAAGGTAGCGCGGCTTTTTCAGGCGGCCAGATCCAACGCTTGCTGCTGGCGCGCGCGCTGGTCGGCAAGCCACGCATGGTGATTCTGGATGAGGCCACCAGTGCCCTCGACAACGTCACGCAGGAACACATCGTGCGCAACGTCGAACGACTCGGCGTAACGCGTATCGCTGTGGCGCACCGGCTAAGCACGGTGCGGCATGCCGACCTGATTCTCTTCATCCGCGACGGCCAAGTGGCCGAAGCAGGAACTTTTGAAGCGCTACTGGCGCAAGATGGCCTGTTCGCGCAATTCGCGCGGCATCAACAGGCCGAACTTAAGGAGTAAATGGTGCGTAAAGTATTAAGCATATTGGGACAACTGAGTGACGCCGACGTGGAATGGATCGTCCGGCACGGACATCAATTCCACTGCGCCGTCGGCCAGACCCTGATACACGCGGGCCAGCGTCCATCCATGCTTTACTTCCTGCTGGAAGGCGCGGTGGCGGTGACGCTGCCGAACGGCGCCGAACTGGCGCGTCTGGGCGTGGGCGAAATACTCGGTGAAATGTCGCTGGTTGACAAGCAGGCGCCCACCGCCAGCGTCACCGCCACCCAGGCAACCATTTTCCTCGCTGTGGAGCAGGAGCGTTTGCACGCCAAGATGGAACAGGACGCATCGTTCGCAGCGCATATGTACCGCGCGATTGCCTGCTTCCTGTCGATGCGCATGCGTTCGACGATCAGCAACCTGGGCTTCGGCAAAGCGGAACAAACGCTGGAAGATGAGATTGAGCTGGACGAAGAGATCCTCGACAAGCTGCACCTGGCGGGTGTGCGCTTTGAACGCATGCTGTCGGTACTGAGGTAAACGCAAAAAGGCCCGCACGGATAAACCGGCGGGCCTCTTTGACTTATAACTAGCTTGACGATAACCTACTTTCACACTGGTTGCAGCACTATCATCGGCGTAGAGTCGTTTCACGGTCCTGTTCGGGATGGGAAGGGGTGGGACCGACTTACTATGGTC
>NZ_JAHUWK010000024.1 GCF_019219065.1 Duganella sp. sic0402
GCCACTCGCCACCAGAGCAAGCTCCGTGCTGCCGTTCGACTTGCATGTGTAAGGCATGCCGCCAGCGTTCAATCTGAGCCAGGATCAAACTCTTTAGTTTAATCTCTGTTTTTGCCGACCTGGCTTTGACACCAAACCGGCTGGTTCGCTCTTCTCAAAAATACTGACAGTATTTCTACTGAATATTTCTTTGTTGAGCATTTAATGCTTTTTGTTGCAGCATCAAACGCCCACATTTATCGACTGTGAATTTTTAAAGATCTGGTACTACTTGCTGCGAATCGTTTTGTTCGTCAGCGAAGAGACAAGATTATGCCGTGTGGCTTTCATCTCGTCAACCCTCTTTTTTCAACTGCTACAATCTCGTCCTCAAAAACCTCGGCAAAATGCTATGAATAATAAGATGACAGGCCGCAGCGGCTTCAGTTCCAGCTTCGGCGTATTGGCCGCCACACTGGGCTCCGCAGTTGGTCTCGGTAATATCTGGAAGTTCCCTTCCCTCACCGGCGCCAACGGCGGCGCCGGTTTTCTGCTGGTGTATCTGCTGGCCACATTGCTGATCGGCTTACCGGTCATGATCGCGGAAATCACCATGGGCCGCGCCGCCAAGGCTAATCCCATCACCACGCTGCAAAGCCTGGCGCCAAAAAAAAGCCTGCCATGGTGGCTGGTCGGCGCGGCCGGCATGCTGGCCGCCTTCCTGATCCTGTCCTTCTATTCGGAAGTGGTGGCCTGGGTGTTTGCCTATGTGTTCAAAGCCATCGGCGGCAGCATCCTCAGCAGCGACCGTCATGTGACTGAAGCAGCCTTCGGCGCACTGATCAGCGATCCGCTGCAGTCGCTGCTGTGGCAATGGGGCGTGCTGGTGCTGATCGGCGGCATCCTGCTGATGGGCGTCACCAAGGGCATCGAAGGCATCACCAAGAAACTGATGCCGGCGCTGTTCCTGCTATTGCTGCTGCTGTGCGCGGCCAGCCTGACGCTGCCCAAGGTGGCGGAAGCCATCACCTTCCTGTTCAAGCCAGACTTCAGCAAGATCACTGCGGGCGTGATTCTGACCGCGATGGGCCTGGCCTTCTTCAAACTGTCGCTGGGCATGGGCACCATGATGACCTATGGCTCCTACTTCCGCGACGACCAGAACATCCCTTCCACCACCATGCGCGTAATGCTGGCCGACCTGTTTGTCTCCATGCTGGCCGGCATTGCCATCTTTCCGGCGGTGTTCAGCTTCGGCTTTGAGCCATCGGCCGGGCCATCGCTGGTGTTCATCACGATTCCGGCGGTATTCTCGCAAATCCCCGGCGGCCAGCTGCTGATGATCGCCTTCTTCGCGCTGGCTTCGGTGGCCGCCACCGGCGCCATGCTGTCGATGATGGAGGTGCCGGTGGTGATCCTGCACGAACGCTTCGGCATGAGCCGCGCCAAGGCCACCGTGCTGACCATCGCCATCCTGATGGTGCTGGGTTCCAGCTGCGCGCTGACCAATAGCGTACTGGCCAACTTCAAGCTATTCGGCATGAATATGTTCGACCTGTTCGACTTCGCATCTTCCAACGTGCTGCTGCCGCTGGGTGGCATTTCGCTAGCCTTGTTTGTGGGCTGGGTGTGGGGCCGTGACAACTTCCAGCGCGCGCTGTCCAACCAGGGCGCGCTGCATAACGCCACAGTGACAGGCGTGGTGTTTTTCCTGCTGCGCTATGTGTCGCCGCTGCTGATCCTGGTGGTGATGCTGAAAGGCCTCGGCTTGTTCTAGAGCCCGTTATATACTGGCCGCACCGTGTAAATATCAGGGTGCGCGATGAACCAGAGCGAGGTCCCCGTGGTGCCGATGCCGACGATACTCATCGTCGACGACTCGCCGTCGTACCTGTCGGCGCTGCTGGACCGGCTGGAACGGCATGGCTTCCTGATCGTGCTGGCGCAGACGGCGGCCGAAGGCCTGATGCGCGCCGAGTTCGCCGAACCGGATCTGATCCTGCTGGACGTGGTCATGCCCGATATCGACGGCTTTGAAACCTGCCGGCGCCTCAAGGCCGGCAAGAACACCAAGGACGTGCCGGTGATCTTCATGACCGGCCTGACCGATCCCAAACAGAAAGTCACCGGCTTCGACGCCGGTGGTGTCGACTACATCACCAAGCCTTTCCAGATCGAAGAAGTACTGGCGCGCATCAACACCCACCTGGCGCTGCGCCGCGCCAACCGCGAATTGCAGGACATGATCGCCATGCTGGCGCGGGCGCGCGAAGACCTGGTGCGCAACGAGAAGCTGGCGGGACTGGGCGCACTGGTGGCCGGCATTGCGCACGAGCTGAACACGCCGATCGGCAACAGCCTGATGGCCTCCACCACCTTCGAGATGCAGACCGACGAGATACACCGCCACCTGACTGGCGCGGGCGGCGTCACCCGCAAGGAGTTCGCCCACTACATCGAGAACGCGCGGCTGTCGGTCGACATCCTCAGCCGCAATCTGCATCGCGCGGCCGACATCGTCACCAACTTCAAGCAGGTGGCGGTGGACCAGACCAGTTCACAGCGGCGCAGCTTTCTGCTGGCGGAAGTCATCGCCGGCAATCTGCTGACCTTGCAGCCGACCATCAAGCGCACGCCGTTCCTTATCCAGCAGCAGGTGCCGGCGGACTTGATGATGGAGAGTTATCCGGGTCCGCTGGGCCAGGTGGTGACCAACCTGATCAACAACGCCATCCTGCACGGCTATGAGGGCCGTAGCGAAGGCGTGATTGCGGTCGCCGCACAATTGTCGGCGCAGGGCTGGGTGAGACTGAGCGTGGAAGACCACGGCGTCGGTATTCCGCGCGGCGATCTGCAGCGCATCTTCGATCCGTTCTTTACCACCAAGATGGGGGTCGGCGGCTCCGGCCTGGGCCTGAATATCGTGCACAACATCGTCAGCGAAATTCTCGGCGGCCGCATCGACGTCAGCAGCGAAGTGGGTGGCGGCACCCGCTTCACGCTGACCTTGCCGATGTCGGCGCCGCTCAGGTAGAAGCTTACTCCTGCGACCAGATCGCCAGCACGCCGTCGCTGACGCCGCTCTTGCGATTGCCGAGGTGCTGCACCACGAAGTAGCCGGTGCTGTCATCCGCGCGCACATAGCTATAGGCAGTGAAGGACAGCCACTTGCCGGTCGACAGGTCAGGCAGCACCTGGCCATTGAGGACGCTGGTGACCGCGGCGGCATCGAAAGTCAGCAGGCCGCTGCTGCTCGGGAAGCTGCCATTGCCGCTGGCGTCAAAACTGAAGCGGGTGACATTGCTGCCGCCGGTCGCGCAGTTCTCACGGTAGATGCTGAGCGTCTGTCCGGCCAGCTGGCTGGCGTTGCTCAGCTGGCGCGCCGAACGCGCCACCAGCACATCGGTGGATTTGGTGACATCGCCGTTCGGCGTGGCCACCGCCGTGCACAGCATGGCGACCTCCGGCGTGACGCTGCCGGCAGGCAGGCCGGCATTGGACAACACCGGCGCTGAATACACCGGTGCGCGCGTGTTCGGGTCGCGCGTCCAGGTCACCGTCTGCGGAATTTCCCCATACACGGTCTTGCCATTGGCCCCTGGGGGCGCGACGCCAAAGCTGACGTAGCTGGAATAGGCGGGGTAAGCCGGCGCGTTACTCATGTCCTGCAAATAATGGAAGCCAGCGTAGCGCTTCACCACCAACTGCTCGGCGCCACCGCCCAGCGCGACGATGAAGTCATCGATCTGCTTCTGGAAAGCGGCCATGTCAGTGCTGTCGGTAATCGTCGCCAACAGATCGCGCGCGCCCTGGTTGGCCGAGCGGCCGTCATAGGCGACGATTTCCTGTTCCTGGTCGAGTGCGGCGGTGAAGTAGAGCGCAGCTTGCAGTTTCTTGCCCAGCACGGCTGCGTCGCTGTTTTGCGCGCCCTGCAATATGCGCAGCAGCACCTGCGCGCGGGTCAGCTCCTTGCGATCAATAAAACCGGCCCAGAACTCGCGTCCAGCCGCTTCCGCGTTGCGGTTGAAGGCATTCAGGTAAACCGCGTTGACGAAGGAGTTATTGTTGCCGGTATAGAGGTCCTGCGATTCGGTGCTATCGGCAAAGGCATCGACGATGCGGCGGATGTCGGCATTGCCGGTGTAGTTCAGGCTCAGCTCAAGCGTGGTCAGCGGCAGGCTGGCATTGCTGAAATTCTTGCGCCAGAACGGCAAACCAGGCGCATCGGCCGGGCGGCCAAAGAAGCCCAGGTACATGCTTTGCACCAGCTCGGTGTATTGCTCGGGTGCCGCCGAGGCGCCTTGCACGGAGCGCGCGCCCATGGCGGCGCTCTTGGGTGTATTGGATGTGGTATCGGAACCGCCGCACGCGGCAAGCAGCACAGCCAGGGTAAG
This sequence comes from Duganella sp. sic0402, assembly GCF_019219065.1. Taxonomy (GTDB): domain Bacteria; phylum Pseudomonadota; class Gammaproteobacteria; order Burkholderiales; family Burkholderiaceae_D; genus Rugamonas. The sequence continues at coordinate 4,374 of NZ_JAHUWK010000024.1, forward strand.
AGATGACGCCAGGGTCTTTTTCATTCGCTTCCTCACTTAAAAAGAAGCTAATCATACCTTTTTTGTAACTAGGCGGAAATAAAAAAAGCCCGCACAGGATGCTGAGCGGGCTTTTTTCTTTGAATAACTAGCTTGACGATAACCTACTTTCACACTGGTTGCAGCACTATCATCGGCGTAGAGTCGTTTCACGGTCCTGTTCGGGATGGGAAGGGGTGGGACCGACTTACTATGGTCATCAAGCTTTAACTTGTACTAGCATTCACGTCTTTCTCCGTGAAGCCATGAAATCTGGAAGACAGTATTATAAACGATTTATATCGTTTATGCAGTAATTGTTTTAGGTAATGAAGTGATATCAACGAACGTTTCAACGTACTTCTTATTCATCTATAACCTGCTAAGGTTATAGGGACAAGCCGTACGGGCAATTAGTATCAGTTAGCTTAATGCATTACTGCACTTCCACACCTGACCTATCAACGTCCTGGTCTCGAACGACCCTTCAAAGAGCTCAAGGCTCTGGGAA
>NZ_JAHUWK010000025.1 GCF_019219065.1 Duganella sp. sic0402
TCAAAGCTTGATGACCATAGTAAGTCGGTCCCACCCCTTCCCATCCCGAACAGGACCGTGAAACGACTCTACGCCGATGATAGTGCTGCAACCAGTGTGAAAGTAGGTTATCGTCAAGCTAGTTATTAAGTGAGAAGGCCCGGTCTGTGACCGGGCCTTTTTGCGTTTACAATCGTTCGCATGAACGAACACACTGCGAAAGACGTCGTGCTGGTCCGTGCCATCGAGACCGCCGATCAAAACAAGGAAATCCTCAGCGACGATGATCGCCTGTACGCCAGCCGCAGCGCGCGCGAGCTGGCCCAGTGGCGCGCCGCCGACCGCAAGGCTGAAGCCACCGGTGACGATTTCCTCCAGCAGCGCGCCGAACAAATCCTCAAACGCCTGGCAGAACGCCACGCCGCCTTTGCCGGCTTCGTCAAACAACGCAGTCCATTGCAGCCGCTGGCCTGGGCCTTGCCGCTGATTGGCTTGCTGCTTGGCGCAGGCCTGGACCGCATCACCGATCCGCACCGCGTCGATTTGTTGTCGGCGCCGCTGTTGCTGATCATCGTCTGGAATCTACTGGTCTACTTGGGCCTGCTGATCTGGCTGTTTATTCCATCACGCCCGCGCGCGCCACACCGCTTGAAGGCGCCGCGCAAGCTGCCTTCTGTGCTCTCGACCGCAGTGACAGATTTCATGCGCGAATGGGCGCAGCTCAGCGCCCGGCTGAACGCCGCTCGCCTGAGCCGCACTGTGCATCTGAGCGCGGCGGCGTTTGCCATCGGCGCACTGGCGTCGTTGTACGCGCGCGGCCTGTTGTCGCAATATGCGGCCGGCTGGGAAAGCACTTTCCTCGACGCGCGTCAGGTACATGGTTTGCTATCGACGTTGTTCGCGCCAGCGATTGCGCTGTTCCAGTTGCAAGGCTTCACGCTGGCGGAGATTGAAGCGCTGCGCTTCCCGCAAGTCACGGCAGCGGAAGGCGGCGCGCGCTGGGTGCATCTGTATGCGGCCACCATTCTGCTGCTGGTGATCGTGCCGCGCTTGCTGTTGTCGGCGTTCGCACAATGGCAGGCGACGCGCCTGTCGCGCCATTTCCCGCTCGATCTGGAGCAGCCCTATTTCCGTAAGCTGAATGATGCGATGGGCATGGCGCAAGGCGGCACGCTGCGCGTGCTGCCCTATAGTTTTACGGTCGATGAGCAACGCCATCGGCGCTTGCAACTGCTCGCCACCGAGATGTTCGGCGAGCAGGGGCGCTTGATGCTGCGGCCATCCACGCCGTATGGCGAGACGCCGCAAGTCAGCGATGACGCCGAGCTTGCCGCAACGGCCGCTCTATTCAATCTGAGTGCGACGCCGGAACAGGAAAATCACGGCGCCTTCCTGGATGTGTTGTCAAAGGCGACGCCGCGCGGTCTTACCGTGCTGCTGGACGAATCGGCGTACCTGGAGCGCATGGGCGCGGAACGCCTGGCCGAGCGCGTCGCGCTGTGGCAGGAGTTCTGCCGCTTCCACGGCGTCAGCGCCAGCGTCGTCAACTTGCAGGCGCCGGCATGAGCACTACGATACAACTGGCGCTGATTTCGCACACCAACAACGGCAAGACCACGTTGGCGCGCACACTGATGGGTGTCGATGTCGGCGAGGTGCGCGACGCTGCTCACGTGACCGTCCACTCCGAGCCGCACACGCTGCTGGCTACCGCTGAAGGCGACACGCTACAGCTGTGGGATACGCCCGGCTTTGGCGACTCGGTGCGTTTGCAAAAGCGTCTCGCGCAGGCGGGCAATCCCATCGGCTGGTTCCTGCGCGAAATGCTGGATCGCTATCGCGATCGCCCGTTCTGGTTGAGCCAACAGGCCTTGTGCGCCGCGCGTGATACAGCGGACATCGTGCTGTACCTGGTGAATTCGGCGGAAGATCCGCAAGACGCCGGCTACGTGCCGGCAGAGATGAAGATTCTCGAATGGCTGGCCAAGCCGGTGGTGGTGATCCTCAACCAGACTGGCCGTCCACGCCCGTTGGCGGAAGAGCAGGCCGACCAGGCCCGCTGGCGTGATCACCTGCGACAGTATCCCGCCGTGCGCGAGGTGCTGGCACTGGACGCCTTCGCGCGCAGCTGGGTGCACGAACGCGTGTTTTACGCGTCGCTGACAGGCTTGCTCAGCGCGGAACAGCAGCCAGCATATGCGCGTCTGCTCGCCGCGTGGCAAGCACGTAACGCGGAACGCTACACGCAATCGATGCGGCTGTTGTCGGAGCAGTTGCTGGTTGCCGCGCGCGATAGCGAGGCACTGCCACAAGAAGGCGCGAGCCTGCTCAAGTCGGCATTGAAAGTCGTTGGCATCGGCAAAAACGCCGAACAGCAGCGCCAGGATCAAGCGATGGGCGAATTGGTCGCGCGCCTCAATCAGCACACTGGCGCGATGACGCGCGCGCTGCTGGTGCTGCATCAACTTGACCCTGCCGGCGCCGCCGACATCAATGCGCAAGTGCGAGATCATTTCTCTGTACGCGCGCCGATCGACAAGGCACAGGCAGGCCTGCTGGGCGCGATGATTTCCGGCGCAGCCACCGGCTTGTCAGCAGACCTGTTGGCGGGAGGGCTGACGCTCGGTGGCGGCGCCTTGCTGGGCGGCCTTGCTGGTGCGCTGACCTTTGCCGGTGCGGCCTGGGGCTTCAATTCCAGCACCGACCGAAATCAGTCCACCATGCAGTTCACGGACGCCTTCATGCGCACGCTGGTAGTGGCGGGCATCTTGCGTTACCTGGCAGTGGCGCACTTCGGCCGTGGGCGTGGCAGCTTTGTTGACAGCGAAGCGCCGGCCTTCTGGCAAAGCGCGGTGGAGCAAGTGGTGGCGCAGCACGAGGCCGCGCTGGCCGCCGTGTGGAAACAGGCGCGCCGTGAGCAGGCGACGTTGCAGCTATTGATGGAGCAGATGGTGTCGGCCGTGCTGGCGCAGCTGTATCCCGGCTTACACCAATCGTGACGCCTCGGCCGGCTGTACGGTGAGGAAGCGCCGCATGGCGTTGGCTTCTTCGCTTGGGCTGCGGCCAAAGTAACGCTTGAATTCACGGCTGAATTGCGACGGACTTTCGTAGCCGACTTGCGCGCACGCGGCTTGCGCGGTCATGTCGTTGCGCGCCATCAGCAAGCGCGCCTGGTGCAGGCGTGCGGACTTCAGGTATTGAATCGGCGAACAATGTGTCACCGATTTAAAGTGCACGTGGAAGGCCGGCACACTCATGCTGGCTTCCGCCGCCAGGATGCCGACGTCGATATCGGCGGCATAGTCGGCATGGATGCGGCGCAGTGCTTTGGCGATGCGGCCGAACTGTCCCTGACTGGTCAGCGCCGCGCGCATGGCGGCGCCCTGCTCGCCCATCAGCACCCGGTAGCAGATCTCGCGCACGATGCTTGGTCCCAGCACGCGCGCTTCCAGTGGCGAGTTCAATGCCTCCAGCAGCCGCAGCACCGTTTCGCGCAGGCGTTCGTCCATGCGGGTGGTCATCATCCCCTTGGGGAGCGCCGGCACTTCGTTATCGCTCTGGTCGATGGCGAACATCAGGTCAGCCAGCGTGGTGCGGTCGACGCGGATCGACAGACCGAGGAAGGGATGTTCCTCCGACGCTTCGGTAGCGGCGGTGAATGGCATGGGCACGGCCACCACCAGGTAATGATCGGCGTCGAATTGCAGGATGTCGTTGCCGAAGTAGGTACGCTTGCGGCCCTGTAGCGCGATGGCGATGCAGGGATCGTACATGGCCGGCGACTTGGTCACGCTTTGGTTGGCGCGTGTCAGGCGCACGTCGTCCACCAGGGTTTCGGTATAGCCCTCGTTGCGCGCCAGCTGCATATGCAGGGCAATCATGCGTTCCACACTACACTCCTTATTTGCGGTGATGAATAGGAATGATCCATGATTCCCGCACTGATCGCTACAGCTGTCGTTGCGATGCATAGGATTAGGCAAGAACTACATAGGCATGTGCATTCGCAGCATGGCGATTCGTCCGTAAGATGCAGCCTGTGTTAATGGCTAGGAAGGACTGCATCATGACTCAAGCTCATCGCAAAGTAATTCTGATTGCCGGCGCCAGCCGGGGATGCGGTCCCGCGACAGCCCGTCAACTGGCAGGCGAGGGACATCATGTGGTGCTGGGTGCGCGCCGCTCCAGCAAGCTGCACGCGCTGGTGACGGAAATCCGCAAGGCGGGCGGCTCGGCGGAATGGTTTGCGCTGGACGTCAATCAGCCGGACGAGATGCGTGAGTTCCTGGCGTTTGCCGAGGACATTCACAAGCGCGTCGATGTGGTGATCAATAATGCGTGAAAGCCCTTGTCAAAGCAGCGGGCGCTTGGTATGATTCTGTCCCTCGCGAAACGAAGCATGCAAATGCAGAGTGAAGCGGGAAAAAGAAGAGCTTGACGAGATGGTTGAAATGCTTCATAATCTTGCCTCTTCGCTGATGAACAAAACGCTTCTTCAGCTAGCAACACAAGATCTTTAAAAATCAACAGTCGATAAGTGTGGGCATTTGGTGCTGCAACAAAAAGCATTAAATGCTCAACAAGAAATAAAACAGTAGTAATACTGTCAGTATTTTGAGTGAGCGAACCATGGTCAGAAATGATCATAAAACAGAGATTAAACTAAAGAGTTTGATCCTGGCTCAGATTGAACGCTGGC
>NZ_JAHUWK010000026.1 GCF_019219065.1 Duganella sp. sic0402
GTTCCGAAGAACCTGCAAACTCTAGAAAGGAGGTGATCCAGCCGCACCTTCCGATACGGCTACCTTGTTACGACTTCACCCCAGTCACGAATCCTACCGTGGTAAGCGCCCTCCTTGCGGTTAAGCTACCTACTTCTGGTAAAACCCGCTCCCATGGTGTGACGGGCGGTGTGTACAAGACCCGGGAACGTATTCACCGCGACATGCTGATCCGCGATTACTAGCGATTCCAACTTCATGCAGTCGAGTTGCAGACTACAATCCGGACTACGATACACTTTCTGGGATTAGCTCCCCCTCGCGGGTTGGCGGCCCTCTGTATGTACCATTGTATGACGTGTGAAGCCCTACCCATAAGGGCCATGAGGACTTGACGTCATCCCCACCTTCCTCCGGTTTGTCACCGGCAGTCTCATTAGAGTGCTCTTGCGTAGCAACTAATGACAAGGGTTGCGCTCGTTGCGGGACTTAACCCAACATCTCACGACACGAGCTGACGACAGCCATGCAGCACCTGTGTAATGGTTCCCTTTCGGGCACTCTCCAATCTCTCGAAGATTCCATCCATGTCAAGGGTAGGTAAGGTTTTTCGCGTTGCATCGAATTAATCCACATCATCCACCGCTTGTGCGGGTCCCCGTCAATTCCTTTGAGTTTTAATCTTGCGACCGTACTCCCCAGGCGGTCTACTTCACGCGTTAGCTGCGTTACCAAGTCAATTAAGACCCGACAACTAGTAGACATCGTTTAGGGCGTGGACTACCAGGGTATCTAATCCTGTTTGCTCCCCACGCTTTCGTGCATGAGCGTCAGTTTTGACCCAGGGGGCTGCCTTCGCCATCGGTGTTCCTCCACATATCTACGCATTTCACTGCTACACGTGGAATTCTACCCCCCTCTGCCAAACTCTAGCCTTGCAGTCACCATCGCCATTCCCAGGTTGAGCCCGGGGATTTCACGACAGTCTTACAAAACCGCCTGCGCACGCTTTACGCCCAGTAATTCCGATTAACGCTTGCACCCTACGTATTACCGCGGCTGCTGGCACGTAGTTAGCCGGTGCTTATTCTTCAGGTACCGTCATGAGCCACAGGTATTATCCGCAGCCTTTTCTTCCCTGACAAAAGAGCTTTACAACCCGAAGGCCTTCTTCACTCACGCGGCATTGCTGGATCAGGGTTGCCCCCATTGTCCAAAATTCCCCACTGCTGCCTCCCGTAGGAGTCTGGACCGTGTCTCAGTTCCAGTGTGGCTGGTCGTCCTCTCAGACCAGCTACTGATCGATGCCTTGGTAGGCCTTTACCCCACCAACTAGCTAATCAGATATCGGCCGCTCCAGGAGCATGAGGTCTTGCGATCCCCCACTTTCATCCTTAGATCGTATGCGGTATTAGCGTAACTTTCGCTACGTTATCCCCCACTCCAGGGTACGTTCCGATATATTACTCACCCGTTCGCCACTCGCCACCAGAGCAAGCTCCGTGCTGCCGTTCGACTTGCATGTGTAAGGCATGCCGCCAGCGTTCAATCTGAGCCAGGATCAAACTCTTTAGTTTAATCTCTGTTTT
>NZ_JAHUWK010000027.1 GCF_019219065.1 Duganella sp. sic0402
CACGTAGCAATCGGAAGTGGTTCCAAGAAAAGCCTCTAAGCTTCAGTCATACGAGACCGTACCGCAAACCGACACAGGTGGGCGAGATGAGTATTCTAAGGCGCTTGAGAGAACTCGGGAGAAGGAACTCGGCAAATTGGTACCGTAACTTCGGGAAAAGGTACGCCTCGGTAGCTTGGTCACTTTACTGTGATAGGGCGAAAAGGTTGCAATAAAATGGTGGCTGCGACTGTTTAATAAAAACACAGCACTCTGCAAACACGAAAGTGGACGTATAGGGTGTGACGCCTGCCCGGTGCTGGAAGATTAAATGATGGGGTGCAAGCTCTTGATTGAAGTCCCAGTAAACGGCGGCCGTAACTATAACGGTCCTAAGGTAGCGAAATTCCTTGTCGGGTAAGTTCCGACCTGCACGAATGGCGTAACGATGGCCACACTGTCTCCTCCCGAGACTCAGCGAAGTTGAAATGTTTGTGATGATGCAATCTACCCGCGGCTAGACGGAAAGACCCCATGAACCTTTACTGTAGCTTTGCATTGGACTTTGAATCAATCTGTGTAGGATAGGTGGGAGGCTTTGAAGTAGGGACGCCAGTCTCTATGGAGCCAACCTTGAAATACCACCCTGGTTCATTTGAGGTTCTAACCTTGGTCCGTTATCCGGATCGGGGACAGTGCATGGTAGGCAGTTTGACTGGGGCGGTCTCCTCCTAAAGTGTAACGGAGGAGTTCGAAGGTACGCTAGGTACGGTCGGACATCGTGCTAATAGTGCAATGGCATAAGCGTGCTTAACTGCGAGACTGACAAGTCGAGCAGGTACGAAAGTAGGACATAGTGATCCGGTGGTTCTGTATGGAAGGGCCATCGCTCAACGGATAAAAGGTACTCTGGGGATAACAGGCTGATTCCTCCCAAGAGTTCATATCGACGGGGGAGTTTGGCACCTCGATGTCGGCTCATCACATCCTGGGGCTGTAGCCGGTCCCAAGGGTATGGCTGTTCGCCATTTAAAGTGGTACGTGAGCTGGGTTTAAAACGTCGTGAGACAGTTTGGTCCCTATCTGCCGTGGGCGTTGGAAATTTGAAGGGGGCTGCTCCTAGTACGAGAGGACCGGAGTGGACAGACCTCTGGTGTACCGGTTGTCACGCCAGTGGCATTGCCGGGTAGCTAAGTCTGGAAGAGATAACCGCTGAAAGCATCTAAGCGGGAAACTTGCCTTAAGATGAGATTTCCCAGAGCCTTGAGCTCTTTGAAGGGTCGTTCGAGACCAGGACGTTGATAGGTCAGGTGTGGAAGTGCAGTAATGCATTAAGCTAACTGATACTAATTGCCCGTACGGCTTGTCCCTATAACCTT
>NZ_JAHUWK010000028.1 GCF_019219065.1 Duganella sp. sic0402
ATATCCGCAGCTTCGGTGACTGGCTTAGCCCCGTTACATCTTCCGCGCAGGACGACTCGATCAGTGAGCTATTACGCTTTCTTTAAATGATGGCTGCTTCTAAGCCAACATCCTGACTGTTTTAGCCTTCCCACTTCGTTTTCCACTTAGCCAATCTTTGGGACCTTAGCTGGCGGTCTGGGTTGTTTCCCTCTTGACGCCGGACGTTAGCACCCGACGTCTGTCTCCCAAGCTCGCACTTACCGGTATTCGGAGTTTGCAATGGTTTGGTAAGTCGCGATGACCCCCTAGCCATAACAGTGCTCTACCCCCGGTGGTGATACTTGAGGCACTACCTAAATAGTTTTCGGAGAGAACCAGCTATTTCCAAGTTTGTTTAGCCTTTCACCCCTACCCACAGCTCATCCCCTAATTTTTCAACATTAGTGGGTTCGGACCTCCAGTGCGTGTTACCGCACCTTCATCCTGGCCATGAGTAGATCACTTGGTTTCGGGTCTACACCCAGCGACTATCGCCCTGTTCGGACTCGATTTCTCTACGGCTTCCCTATTCGGTTAACCTTGCCACTGAATGTAAGTCGCTGACCCATTATACAAAAGGTACGCAGTCACCCCTTACGAGGCTCCTACTGTTTGTATGCACACGGTTTCAGGATCTATTTCACTCCCCTCCCGGGGTTCTTTTCGCCTTTCCCTCACGGTACTGGTTCACTATCGGTCGATTACGAGTATTTAGCCTTGGAGGATGGTCCCCCCATATTCAGACAGGATTTCTCGTGTCCCGCCCTACTTGTCGTACGCTTAGTACCACCGGTCTGATTTCGTGTACGGGGCTATCACCCGCT
>NZ_JAHUWK010000029.1 GCF_019219065.1 Duganella sp. sic0402
TCGATTACGAGTATTTAGCCTTGGAGGATGGTCCCCCCATATTCAGACAGGATTTCTCGTGTCCCGCCCTACTTGTCGTACGCTTAGTACCACCGGTCTGATTTCGTGTACGGGGCTATCACCCGCTATGGCTGCCATTTCCAGAGCATTCCACTATCAGTCCGACTATCACGTACAGGCTCTTCCCATTTCGCTCGCCACTACTTTGGGAATCTCGGTTGATTTATTTTCCTGCAGCTACTTAGATGTTTCAGTTCGCCGCGTTCGCCTCACACACCTATGTATTCAGTGAGTGATACCCTAAAAGGGTGGGTTTCCCCATTCGGAAATCTGCGGATCAAAGCTTGTTTGCTAGCTCCCCGCAGCTTATCGCAAGCTACTACGTCCTTCATCGCCTGTAATCGCCAAGGCATCCGCCATGTGCACTTATTCACTTGTCCCTATAACCTTGACGGCTATAGTTCAAGCATTTACTACTTGTGATGATGAGTTTTACTACCCTAAGTGTGTATTTCTACACGCTTAAATAAAACTTTACTTCTTCTCGATTGTTAAAGAACGTTACAGCAGATAAGTGTGAGCACTTGGCATGTTCCGAAGAACCTGCAAACTCTAGAAAGGAGGTGATCCAGCCGCACCTTCCGATACGGCTACCTTGTTACGACTTCACCCCAGTCACGAATCCTACCGTGGTAAGCGCCCTCCTTGCGGTTAAGCT
>NZ_JAHUWK010000002.1 GCF_019219065.1 Duganella sp. sic0402
CCGACGCTGACCTTGTTGTGCAAGCACTGGAAATGGCCTACGAGCAGCGAGGCCGACCGCAGGGGCTACTGTTTCATTCGGATCAGGGGAGCCAGTACGGCAGTCGAAAATTCCGTCAGCGCTTGTGGCGTTATCGTATACGACAGAGTATGAGCCGTCGGGGAAATTGCTGGGATAACTCCCCGATGGAGCGGCTGTTCCGCAGCTTTAAAACGGAATGGCTGCCATCCACCGGCTACACGACGGCACAGGAAGCACAGCGGGACATCAGCCACTATCTGATGCACCGGTATAACTGGATACGGCCACATCAGTTCAATGAAGGATTGGCGCCGGCCGTCACCGAAGAAAAACTTAACGTAGTGTCCGGGATGGGTTGACCACTACACTGCAATTAAATTTATCCATTGCAGGGTTAGTTTGCGCCGCAGCGTTGTATGTCAATGAAGACGGGCTAGAAAACCTTCATCACATAATGAAAAGAGCCCTGCGATTGTCCTTACGATCATCGCTAGAGTATCAAATGGGAAGTTTTTCCAGGGATTTTGCTGGTGGAGTTTTTAAAATCTGGGTTACAAGAAATGAAGATGAAAAATTCGATATGAGTATTTGCCTAATGGGACAGAGCGAAAAATCGGTGTCCGCTGATCGCCGTATCAATTTTTCGGTGGGGAGTAAATCTTTTCAAGATTTTATCGATACGATTGCAGCTGCCGATTTGGGATCTGCCGGAGGCGCCATATGGAGCTTCTCTTGCGAATTGAGATAATCCAAACCATCGCCATTTAGCATGCCAAAAGCGCCCCTGTTTAGCATCGCGAAACCATCACCGTTTAAGCGGGTTGGGGCGCTCGGTATAGCTTTCTTTATTCATTGTTCAATAATGCTGTTATTTCTGTCCCCTGGTCAGCGGTCAGTTAAGGTGCCGAAGAAGCCTGGCCCCTTCCTCGTGCTACTTACAACTCAACCCAAGCCGGAGGAGCACACGTTTCGCAGCGCCCCTGCTTCCACTGTCCGGCGATCGCATCCAATCGTAGCGCCTTTAAACGTCATCGCGGGGAAGGCGCCCGCCCCGACGGCACCGCCGGAGATTGCGGCGCCTGACACGTCGGCCATCGATCCGCTTCCCAGCGCATATGACATCATGAAAAACGCAAGACGCGATCTGCATCAGATCGACAAGGAGATACTGGGCAGCGTTAAAGCAGTACGCGGCGAACGTGCGGATAGCCCGCGCATGCGACTGGGCCGGGGAATAGCAAACGCATTTGTTGGCGATACATCCGAGATAACTCACCACTACACCGCGCCGGATGGCGTTATCTACACCCGGATAACAAAGGGCCCACGTCAAAAATGCTATATGAGCGGAGCGGCCGGCTATGCGGCCGCGACGCGTAGTGGCGGTGGCAGCTGGCGGCCAGTCAATTGTCCACCCGACGATAGCGGCTGGGTCAGGTAGCGGATGGATTACAAGGACGGCGAAGTGCCGACGATACGAGGCCCCAAAAGCAAAAAGGGCAGCCCACCGGGCTGCCCATCTTCATACTGGAGCGGGAGAAGAGTCTCGAACTCTCGACCTCAACCTTGGCAAGGTTGCGCTCTACCAACTGAGCTACTCCCGCTTAGGAGCTTTTGGAGGCGAGGATCGGAGTCGAACCGACCTAGACGGCTTTGCAGGCCGCTGCATAACCGCTTTGCTACCTCGCCAGAGGAAACATTTACTACAAGATGACAGCTGGTTACTGGCTGCCATCCGAAATCCTGGAGCGGGAGAAGAGTCTCGAACTCTCGACCTCAACCTTGGCAAGGTTGCGCTCTACCAACTGAGCTACTCCCGCATGGAGTGTTACTGCTTACTGCGCCTATCTCGTTTCCGAAGAAACTGGAGCGGGAGAAGAGTCTCGAACTCTCGACCTCAACCTTGGCAAGGTTGCGCTCTACCAACTGAGCTACTCCCGCTTGGAGTCCAACATCATAGCAGCAAGCTGCTGTTTCTGCTAGTACTAGTTGTTTTTGATTACGCCATTTTGGAGCGGGAGAAGAGTCTCGAACTCTCGACCTCAACCTTGGCAAGGTTGCGCTCTACCAACTGAGCTACTCCCGCTTTGCTTCGTCGTCATCAACAACAGGCCAGCATTATAGAGGTTCTACGCTGGCTGTCAATGCCGAATGAAAATATTGTTTATACGGTTAGAGTTGGCCCGACTTTTCCTTGATCAGCGGCCACGCCAGACGCAGGTAGTAGAACATCGACCACACGGTCAGCACCGCAGCCACTTCCAGCAAGCGCGCGCCCCAGAACTGGGTGTCGATGGCGCCCCACAGCACGTCATGGAACAGCAAGGCCGGGATCGCCATCATCTGCGCGGTGGTTTTGATCTTGCCCAGCGAGCTGACCGCCACCGATTTCGACGCGCCGATCTGCGCCATCCATTCGCGCAGCGCCGAAATGGCGATCTCGCGGCCGATGATGATGAAGGACATCACGGCATTGGCGCGGTCCAGCTGCACCAGCACCAGCAAGGCGCCGGCCACCATCAGCTTGTCCGCCACCGGATCGAGAAAGGCGCCGAAGGCCGAGGTCTGGTTCCAGCGGCGGGCCAGGAAACCGTCAAACCAATCGGTGACGGCGGCGATGATGAACACCAGGGTAGCTGCCAGGTTCTGATCCGCCACCGGCAGCACGGTAGTGGGAAGGTAATAGACGCCCACTACCAGCGGGATCAGCGCAACGCGCAACCAGGTCAACAGGATCGGGATATTGAAGGGCATAGCAAGTTAGTAAGGGCCAGTCTTGAAATTTTATAATGCGCCGCTAGTCTACCTTGACGCCGCGCATTAAACCAGCACAGTTGGCGCTCAATGCAACTGCTTGTAGATTTCCTCGGCCAAGGCGCTGGAGATGCCCTCTACGGTCTTCAGATCCTCGACACTGGCGTTGACCACGCCGCGCAGGCCGCCGAAGCGGGCCAGCAGGCGCTGGCGGCGCTTGGCACCTATGCCTTCAATCTCTTCCAGGCGCGAGGTCTGGCGCGTTTTGGCGCGCTTGGCGCGCATGCCGGTGATGGCGAAGCGGTGCGCCTCGTCGCGGATCTGCGCCACCAGCATCAGCGCCGCCGATTCCTTGCCCAATTCCTGCGACGGCCGGCCATCGACAAACATCAGGGTTTCCAGGCCAACGCGGCGCCCTTCTCCTTTGGCCACGCCAACGATCAGGCTGATGTCCAGCCCCAGTTCGGCAAACACCTGGCGCGCCATTTCGATCTGGCCCTTGCCGCCGTCGATCAGCACCACGTCCGGCATCACGCCGTCGCCATTGGCCACCTTCTCGTAGCGGCGGTACAGCACCTGGCGCATGGCGGCGTAATCGTCGCCCGGCGTGATGTCGTTGATGTTGTAGCGGCGGTATTCGCCATTCTGCATCTGGTGGTGATGGAACACCACGCACGAGGCCTGCGTCGCCTCGCCTTGCGTGTGCGAGATGTCAAAGCATTCGACACGCAGCGTGTCGATGTCCTCCGGCTCCAGCTGCAAGGCGTCGACCAGCGCGCGCGTGCGCGATTGCTGCGAGCCCTGCTCCGACAGCAGCCGCGCCAGCGAGATCTCTGCGCCCTTCTGTGCCAGTTCCAGCCATTTGCGGCGCTGGTCCTGCGGCTGGAAGATCAGGTTGATGCGGTGGCCGCACTGCTCCTGCAAAGCCTGGATCAGCGCCGGATGATCGAATTCGATATTCAGGATCAGCGTGCCGGGAATGAATTTATCGGCATAGTGCTGCGCCAGGAAGGCCGACAGCACTTCGACTTCAATCGCGTCCTCGGCAATCGCTTCGGCGTCGCTGACGTGGGTCGGGAAGTAGGCCCGGTCGCCCAGGTGGCGGCCGCCGCGCACCATGGCCAGGTTGACGCAGGCGCGCCCGCCCTGCACCAGCACGGCGATGATGTCGACGTCGGCGTCGCCGGTGGTTTCCATGCTTTGCTGGTGCAGCACGCGCGACAGCGACTGGATCTGGTTGCGCACCGATGCGGCCTGCTCGAACTTTAGCTCGGCAGCGTAGGCGTGCATTTTCTTTTCCAGGTCTTCCAGCACTTCGGACTGGCGGCCGCGCAGGAAGCGCGCAGCATTGTCCACGTCCAGCTTGTAGTCTTCCTTGCTGATCAGGTCCACGCACGGCGCCGAGCAGCGGCCGATCTGGTGCAGCAGGCAGGGACGCGTGCGGTTGGCGTAGACGCTTTCCTCGCAGGTGCGGATCTGGAATACCTTCTGCAAAATCTGCATCGATTCCTTGACCGCCCACGAACTTGGGAAAGGCCCAAAGTACTGGTTCTTCTTGTCCACCGCGCCGCGGTAGTAGACCATGCGCGGCGCATCGCCGCCGGTGATCTTCAGGTAGGGATAGGACTTATCGTCGCGGAACAGGATGTTGAAGCGCGGGCTCAGCGCCTTGATCAGGTTGTTCTCAAGGATCAGCGCTTCCGCCTCGCTATGCGTGACGGTGGTTTCCAGCCGCGCGATGCGCTCGACCATCATGGCGATGCGCGGGCTGCTCAGGTTTTTCTGGAAGTAGCTCGACACGCGCTTCTTCAGATCGCGCGCCTTGCCGACGTAGAGGACTTTGTCCTCGGCGTCGAAATAGCGGTACACGCCCGGCAGATTGGGCAGTTTCGCGACAGTGGCTAATACTTGTTCGCGCGGATCGCTTACTTCTTCAGTCACTTTTCCTGCTCCACAATGACGAAGGCGACCGCGTAGTCTTCTTCGTCGCTGACGGTCACCTGGGCCGACAGCTGATGCTTTTCCATGAATTCTTTCAGCACGCCGCTGCACACGATCATCGGCTTGCCGCTGGGATGATTCAGCATCTGCGCGGCGGGCCAGGTCATCGGCATGCGGATGCCCAGGCCGATGGCCTTGGCGAAGGCTTCCTTGGCGGCGAAGCGCGTCGCCACAAAGCGGATGCCGCGCACCGGATGCTTGGCCTTGCGCGCCAAATACTTCTCAAACTCCTGCGGTCCGAGAATCTTCTTCGCAAAGCGGTCGCCATGCCGCGCCAGCGCCGCTTCGATGCGCGGAATCTTGCAGATGTCGGTGCCGATCCCGTAAATCATTTTTTTGCGCCCAGGCGAGTGGAAACCATGATGGCCTTCATTTCACGCACGGCGTTTTCCCAGCCAACAAACACCGAATGCGCGACGATGGCGTGGCCGATGTTCAGCTCGGCGATTTCCGGAATCGCGGCAATCGCCTGCACATTGGTGTAGTGCAGGCCGTGGCCGGCGTTGACCTTCAGGCCTTTGCCGACGCCATACAGTACGCCGCGTTTAATCCGTTCCAGCTCAGCGGCCTGTTCGGCGCCTTCGGTGTCGGCATAACGGCCGGTGTGCAGTTCAATCACAGGTGCGCCGATCGCGGCGGTGGCGTCCATCTGCGCTTCTTCAGCGTCGATGAACAGCGAGACGCGGATGCCTTCGGCCTGCAACTGCTTCACCGCACGCTCGACGGCATGGTAGTTGCCGGCGACATCGAGGCCGCCCTCGGTGGTGACTTCGGTACGCTTCTCCGGCACCAGGCAAACGTCGGCCGGTTTGATCTGGCAGGCAAAGTCGATCATCTCCTGGGTGACGGCGGCTTCCAGGTTCATGCGCGTGATCAGCTGCGGCGCCAGCGCGATCACGTCGGCGTCCTTGATGTGGCGGCGGTCTTCGCGCAGGTGCAGTGTGATGCAGTCGGCGCCGGCCTGCTCGGCCAGCAGCGCGGCGCGGATCGGGTCCGGATACTTGGTGCCGCGCGCATTGCGCAAGGTAGCGACGTGATCGATGTTCACGCCCAGATCGATGATGGTGCCGGATGGTTGCAGGAAACTCATTGTTTTTCTCTTATAGCTGGGACAGATCAATCAGGATCTGCCGGGTATTCAACGGCGCGCCATTCAGATGATGCGCCACCAGGAAGCGCATCAGTTGCTTGCTTTGGGCTTGCGTGGCGACGTCTTCGTAATTTTCACATTCCATGTCGAGCAGGGTCTTGCCGGCGACGCGCGGCCAGGCGTCGGAAGCGCGCTCGGGACGCGGTCCACGCTCGGGATCGACCACATACAACACGTCGGAGCGCACCGCGCTGCGCGTTTCGATGCAGCGGGTCAGATCAGCCGCAACACCTGTCTCTTTAAGTAAGGCCCGTTCGAACTTTCTCAAGACGATGGGCGCCGGTTCGTTGTGCGCCAGCTGGTTCAGCGTCGACACGTAGTGATCGAACAAGGCCGGGTGCGCATCGTCGCGCGCCAGCAGCTTGACCAGCAATTCGTTCAGGTAGAAACCGCACAGCAGCGCGGTTTTCTCCAGCGGCAGCATGCCGCCCACCCACTCGGCGTCGGTCAGCGTGCGCAGTTCGGATTTGCCGACCCAGCTCGACGACAGCGGCTGGAAGGTTTGCAGCACGCCGCGCAATTGCGAGTGCGGCCGTTTGGCGCCCTTGGCGATCAAGGCCACGCGGCCGAAGTCACGCGTGAACAGATCGATGATCAGGCTGGTTTCTTTGTAGGGATAGCTGTGCAGGACGAAGGCAGGCTGGCCGGCGACCTTGGTGCCGATGGTGCGCTCGCGCGGCGCTGCGCGCGGACGCTTGGCGGGCGCAGGCGGGGATGCCGGCGCCGCAAGCACGCCCGCCTCCATCGGCGCTGCGTGAGGCGGCGCGTCCAGGGTGGCGTCTGGCGTGTTGGACATGCTGGTGGTGGATTTACTCGTAGCCGTAAGCGCGCAGGCCTGCTTCGTTGTCAGCCCAGCCGGATTTCACTTTGACCCAGATCTCCAGGTACACCGGTCCGCCGAACAGTTTTTCCATGTCGAGACGCGCTTGCGTCGAGACTTCCTTCAGGCGCGCGCCCTTGTTACCGATGATCATGGACTTGTGCGTATCGCGCTCCACCAGAATAGCGGCGAACACGCGGCGCAAGTCGCCTTCCTGCTCGAACTTTTCGATCAGCACCGTGCTGGTGTAAGGCAGCTCGTCGCCGACAAAGCGGAACAGCTTCTCGCGCACGATTTCCGAGGCCATGAATTTTTCGCTGCGGTCGGTGATATCGTCCGGGCCAAAGATCGCCTCGTTCTCCGGCAGCAAGCGCTTCAGTTCCTTTTCCAGGCCGTCCAGCTGGAAGCGCAGCTTGGCCGATACCGGCACGATGGCGGCGAAGTTGAACTTGGCCGCAACCTGCTGCGCAAACGGCATCAGCGCTGCCTTGTCTTTGACGCGGTCCGCCTTGTTGATCACCAGCACCACCGGCACTTCGGTCGGCAGCAGGTCCAGCACTTGCTGGTCGGCCGGACCAAACGTGCCCGCTTCGATCACGAACAGGATCAGGTCCGACGAAATCAGCGTGTTGGTGACGGTCTTGTTCAGCGTCTTGTTCAGCGCATTGGCGTGACGCGTCTGGAAACCCGGCGTGTCGACATAGATGAATTGCGCGTCGTCATAGGTCTGGATGCCGGTGATGCGGTGGCGCGTGGTCTGCGCCTTGCGCGAGGTGATGCTGACCTTGGCGCCAATCAGCGTATTCATCAGCGTGGACTTGCCCACGTTCGGGCGGCCCACAATAGCGATGTAGCCGCAGCGGTAGTTGTTGGCGGAGGTCGTTTCGGTGGTCATGGTGTTCTCTTTTATTGTTTGGCTGCCTTGGCCGACGGCGTCGGCTGGTCCTGCACGGTAGCGATGCCGGCCAGCTTCAGCTGCGCGGCGCGCGGCTTGGACTTGCGGGCGGCCGACGGCGCTTTCTGCGCGGCCTGCTCGGCGGCGGCCAACGCCAGCTTGGCGGCCGCTTGTTCGCCGGCGCGGCGGCTACCGCCGCGGCCAAATACCTGGATACCCAGCTTGGGCACCAGGCATTCAATTTCAAACTCCTGGCTGTGCGCGGCGCCATGGGTGGCGATCACGTTATACAGCGGCAGCGAGATTTTTTTCGCCTGCAGGAATTCCTGCAGCAGCGTCTTGGCGTCCTTGCCCAGCGTTTGCGGGTCGACCGTATCCAGGATCGGAATATAGAACGAGCGGATGGCGGTGCGCGCCGGCTCAAAGCCGCCGTCAAGGAAGATTGCGCCCAGCAGCGCTTCCAGCGTGTCGGCCAGGATCGAAGGACGGCGGAAGCCGCCCGATTTCAGCTCGCCCTCGCCCAGCCGCAGGAACTGCGACAGCTCCAGCTTCTGCGCGATTTCAAACAGCGACTGCTGCTTGACCAGGTTGGCGCGCAGGCGCGACAGGTCGCCCTCGTCGATGTCCAGATACCGGTCATACAGAATCGACGCCACCACGCAGTTGAGGATGGAGTCGCCCAGGAATTCCAGTCGTTCGTTATGCACGCTGCTATGGCTACGGTGCGTCAAGGCTTGCTGCAAAAGGCCAGCATCCTGGAACGTATAACCTAGGCGAGTTTGCAATAACTGGAGATTCATTGTGGTTCTTTATTCTGTGGGTTTGACACCAGCCTTGGCGGTGGTGCCCTCGTATTCAAGCAGCAAGCTGGCCGGTCCGACCAGCGGGATTTTCTTTTCGTAGGCGAAGCTGACTTCCGTTTCGCCGTTTTGCTTTTCGATCAACAGGTCGCGGCCACTAATGGAACTGATATAGCCGGTGGTGGCGTTGGCGTCGAAGGATTTCTGGATCTCGGCCGCCGAGCTGCCGGCCGCCTTGGCCGTGACGATGGCATTCTTGATCGCGCGGTACTCGGTGTACGTCGGCAGTATCTTCATGCCCAGCACCAGCACCAGGCCCAGCACGGCCAGGAGCAAAATCAAACCGACCAGCGAAATGCCTTCCTGCCGTGTTTTCATCTTAGCCCCTTTTGTACCCGTCTGTTTTACTGGATGCCGCCAATACGGCGCAGGCTACCAAAGTTCATCCAGACAAAGAATGCTTTTCCAACAATATTCTTATCCGGAACAAAGCCCCAGTAGCGGCTGTCCTGGCTATTGTCGCGGTTATCGCCCATCATGAAGTAGTTACCTGCCGGAACCGTGCAGCTAAAGCCTTCATAGCGGTAGGTGCAGTTCTCGCTGCCGGGGAACATTTCCACGTTTTCGCGGCGATACGTCGGCGCCGACTCGTCATTCAGAATCCGGTGGCTGACGCCGCTCAGGTTTTCCTCGTATTGCTTGTTGTAAACAAGGCGCTCGTCATTCAGGTAATCGTCCAGCGCGGCGTACTTCACTTCCACGCCGTTGACGGTTAAGCGCTTGTTTTCATACGTGATTTTATCACCCGGCACGCCAACCACGCGCTTGATGTAATCCTGGCTCATATCCTTGGGATATTTGAACACCATCACATCGCCGCGTTGCGGGTCGTTGATCTGCACGATTTTCTTGTTGATCACCGGCAGGCGGATGCCGTAGGTGAACTTGTTCACCAGGATCAGGTCGCCAACCAGCAAAGTCGGCACCATCGACGACGATGGAATCTTGAACGGCTCATACAGGAAAGAGCGCAGGCCGAATACCAGCGCAATCACCGGGAAGAAGCTACCCGAATACTCGACCCAGGTCGGCTGGCGCAGGATGTCGGCTTCGATCTGCCCACGACGGCCCTGGTTATCCAGCTTGATGCCGTCGGCAGTTGCTTTGGCGTTGCGGGCGTCGTACTCGGCCAGCGCGCGGTTGGCGGCGGCGCGGCGCTGCTTGGCCAGGTAAAACACATCCAGGCACCAGATCACGCCGGTGATCACCATCAGCACAAACAAAATTAATGCAAAGTTACCTAAGATGACTTGCATGTTCATTTCTCGTCCACTTGTAAGATTGCCAGGAACGCTTCTTGTGGAATCTCCACCGAGCCCACCTGCTTCATGCGTTTTTTACCGGCCTTTTGCTTCTCCAGCAGTTTCTTCTTACGGCTGACGTCACCGCCATAGCACTTGGCCAGCACGTTCTTGCGCAGCGCCTTGACGTTTTCACGCGAGATCACGTTGACACCGATGGCGGCCTGAATCGCCACGTCGAACATCTGGCGCGGGATCAGTTCGCGCATCTTGGCAGCCACCTGGCGGCCGCGATAAGCCGAGTTGGAGCGGTGCACGATGATTGCCAGCGCATCGACCTTCTCGCCGTTGATCAGCATGTCGACCTTGACCACGTCAGCCGAGCGGTATTCCTTGAACTCGTAGTCCATCGAGGCGTAGCCGCGCGAGGTGGATTTCAGCTTGTCGAAGAAGTCCAGCACGATCTCGCCCATCGGCATCTCATACACCAGCTTGACCTGGCGGCCGTGGTAGCTCATGTCCATCTGCACGCCGCGCTTGCTGATGCACAGCGTGATCACCGAGCCGACATATTCTTGCGGCATGTACAGATTGACCGTGACGATAGGTTCGCGGATCTCGTTAATCTTGGTGGTTTCCGGCATGCGCGACGGATTGTCGACCTTGATCACCGAACCATCGCGCATTTCGACCTCGTACACCACGGTCGGCGCGGTGGTGATCAGGTCCATATCGAACTCGCGTTCGAGACGTTCCTGCACGATCTCCATGTGCAGCAGACCCAGGAAGCCGCAGCGGAAGCCGAAGCCCAGCGCCTGCGACACTTCCGGCTCGTACATCAGCGCGGCGTCGTTCAGTTTCAGTTTTTCCAGCGAATCGCGCAGCGCGTCGTACTGGTTGGCTTCGACCGGGAACAGGCCAGCAAACACCTGCGGCTGCACTTCCTTGAAGCCTGGCAGCGGCGCCGGCGCCGAGTTGACCGCGTGGGTGATGGTATCGCCCACTTTGGCGGCTTTCAATTCCTTGATGCCGGCGATGACAAAGCCCACCTGGCCAGCCGACAATTGCGGCAGCGAGAACGAGCGCGGCGAGAACACACCCACGTCTTCCACCAGCTGCACCGAATCGGTCGCCATCAGTTTGATTTTCTCTTTTGGTTTCAGCGTGCCGTTGACCACGCGCACCAGCATCACCACGCCCACGTAGGCGTCATACCAGGAGTCGACGATCAGCGCCTGCAGCGGCGCCGTGGGATCGCCCTTCGGCGGCGGCACTTTGGCGATGATCGATTCCAGCACATCTTCCACGCCCAGGCCGGTCTTGGCCGAGCAGTGCACGGCGTCGCCGGCTTCGATGCCGATCACGTCTTCGATTTCCTGGATGGCGCTGGGCGGATCGGCGTTCGGCAGGTCGATCTTGTTCAGCACCGGCACCACCTCCACGCCCAGGTCGAGCGCGGTGTAGCAGTTGGCCACGGTCTGCGCTTCCACGCCTTGCGAGGCGTCAACCACCAGCAGCGCGCCTTCGCAGGCCGACAGCGAGCGCGACACTTCATACGAGAAGTCGACGTGGCCTGGGGTGTCGATCAGGTTCAGGTTGTACACCACGCCGTCACGGGCTTTGTATTGCAGGGCGGCGGTTTGCGCTTTGATCGTGATGCCGCGCTCGCGCTCCAGATCCATCGAATCGAGCACTTGCGCCTCCATCTCGCGGTCGGACAGGCCGCCGCACAGCTGGATGATGCGGTCTGCCAGCGTCGATTTGCCGTGGTCGATGTGGGCGATGATGGAGAAATTGCGTATGTTGTTCATTAACAAATATTCAAAAACGGGTTTGACACGACGGCGCGAAAGTGCGCGCAACACAAAAAAGCGCTCCGGGCGGGCTATGCCCTGGCGAGCGCCTTGTGGAAAATGCTTTGCCCCGGCATTTTACCGGATTTCAGAGGGGAAAGCCCGATTTATGCCATGAGAAATGCAATTTTGCCTAGATTTTGAGCAGTTCGCGCACTTTGGCTTCATCCAGGAAGTAGTGGCACAGCTCGGGTTGCGACAGATCGGCGAACAAAACCGGCACCAGCTCGTCGTAGCGAGCCAGCAGCGCGGGATCATCCACCTCATCGATGTCGATCACCTCGACGCTGAACGGCGCGGCCGGAGGCAGAGGCTGGAGGCGCATCAGCGCATCCAGCATGTCCTGGCATAAATGGCAATAACTGCGGGAGTAGAGAGTAAAGTGCATGGCCGCCCCGTCGTACCGGCGCAAGCCGGTACCACCATGTTTACTTCTCTGCCTTGGCGCTAGGACGCAGCGAGATGAAGCGCGTATTCCCCTCGCGCAGCACCAGCAGTACCGACGGCTTCTTCGGATCCAGCTTGGCCACCGCCGCATTGAACTGCTTGGCGTCCTTCACCTCGGTATTATTCAGCTGCAGCAGCACATCGCCCTCATCCAGCCCCGCGCGCTCGGCCACACCTTCCACATCGGCCACCAGCACGCCGCCATTGACGCCCAGCTCCTTCTTCTGCTCGGCAGTCAGGTCTTCGACCTTCAAGCCCAGCGCATTCGCCTTGGCCGGCTCGACCGGTTCAGCCTTGCCGCCCTTGCCTTTCGCGCCTTTGACGTTCTTGTCGGCATCCAGCTCGGCCACCGTCACCGGCAAGGTCTGCTCGGCGCCCTTGCGCCAGATAGTCACAGTCGCCTTGCTGTCCAGCGCCGTCTCGCCCACCAGGCGCGGCAGATCGCTGGAACGATTGACCTGCTTGCCATTGAACTTCAGGATGATATCGCCCGACTTGATGCCAGCCTTATCGGCAGGACCGCCCGGCTCCACCAGCGACACCTCGGCGCCCTGCGCCGACTTCAGGCCCAGCGACTCCGCCACTTCCTTGCTGACTTCGCTGATCTGCACGCCGATGCGGCCGCGCGTCACCTTGCCGGATTGCTTCAACTGATCGGACACGCGCATCGCCTCATTCACCGGCACGGCAAACGAAATGCCGTTCGAACCGCCGGACAGCGTGGCGATCTGCGAGTTAATCCCGATCACCTCGCCGCGCATATTGATCAGCGGGCCGCCCGAGTTGCCCGGATTGACCGCCACATCGCTCTGGATCAATGGCAGGTATTCGCCGGTGTCGCGCGCCTTGGCCGAGATAATGCCGGCAGTGACCGTGTTTTCCAGGTTGAACGGCGAGCCGATCGCGATCACCCACTCGCCGGCGCGGATCTTGTCCGAATCGCCCATCAGCAGGAACGGCAGCTTCTCGCCTTCGATTTTCAGTACCGCCACATCGGTGCGGGCGTCGGCGCCCAGCACCTTGGCCTTGAATTCGCGCTTATCGGTCAGCGTGACAAACACTTCATCGGCGCCGTCCACCACATGGGCGTTGGTCATGACATAGCCGTCGGCAGACAGGATGAAGCCGGAACCGACGCCGCGCTGCACCGGCTCGTCGGACGGCGCCTGGCGGCGCGGCGCGCGGCCGTTCGGGGTAGGCATCTGGCCGCCAAAGAAGCGGCGCAGGAATTCCTGCATGTCTTCATCGCCTTGCAGGCCAGGCGCGCCGCGCTGCGGCTGCTTCGGGCGCTCGGTGGTGCGGATATTCACCACCGCCGGGCCGACGCGGTCGACCAGATCGGCAAAGTCCGGCAAGCCGATGACGGCGCCTGTGACCGCCGTCGCCGCAGTGGCAGGCGCCATGCCCACGGACATCCATAAACTCGCGCCGATGATCAGCGCGGACAACGTTTTACGACCAGCAGAGAAGTTATTTTTCATGAGTATTGATCTCTATAAAGTTCGGGATGCAAGTGCGTCGCCCTGGTGTCGGCACGGCGTCGCGCGACAAGAGGCTAGCACATGGTAAGCGAAAAGTCGCCATACCGTATGCGCGAGAGATTATAAGGCCAGCAAACTTAGGGGAAAATGATGGCGGCAGGCTGATCTTCAAGGGCCGCCGCAGCGCGCTTGTGCGCTGGCTCAGTGGCGAGGCGCGCCGCCAGACGCGCCTTGAAATCGTCGCTCAGCTGGCTGCCGGGGGTGGCGCGCAGTACGTCGCCAGTCAGCTGATAGGCTTGCCAGGCTGCCCGGCCGGCTACGCTGTCGAGCGCCGCCAGCGCCAGTTCGCACTCGCTATCGGGCAATTCGCCGTCGGCCAGCGCCGAGATATGTTCACGCAGTTTTTTGTCGGTGTCCATTCGATCCCGCCATTCAAATTGCCGGATATCACCATCATTCCCGCCTTACCAGCGCTTGTCAACCGGCGTGTCCAGCAAAGGCTTCAGTTTTTCCGCGATGACTTCGCGGGCGCGGAAAATACGGCTGCGGACAGTGCCGATCGGGCACGCCATGATGGCGGAAATCTCTTCATAGCTGAGCCCCTCGATTTCGCGCAGCGCGATGGCGGTGCGCAGATCGACCGGCAAGGCGTCCATCGCCGCGTTGACAGTCTGGGCAATCTGCTTGCTCGCCAACATGGACTCCGGCGTATTGATGTCGCGCAGATGCTCGCCATCGTGAAACGCTTCGGCCAGCTCGCTATCGACATCGGTCGAGGTCGGCATGCGCCGCCCCTGGGTGACCAGCGCATTCTTGGCGGTGTTGATGCCGATGCGGTACAGCCAGGTGTAAAAGGCGGAGTCGCCGCGAAAATGCCGCAACGCCCGGTATGCCTTGATAAAGGTTTCTTGCACCACGTCCTCCGCCTCGCTGGGATCGTGCACGATGCGCGACAACAGGCGCATCAGCCGGCGTTGATATTTCGCCACCAGCAAATCAAACGCCTGCTTGTCGCCATCGCACACCCGCTCGACGAGCAACTGGTCACATTCGCGTTCTGTTGTCACTGCATTCCTCGGTGGCCTGCAGCGCTGCCAATTCGTCTAGCCATAAGCTATAGAGTTAGCCCGCTGCAAGAAGTTCAATCTGCCAGCGTGTTTATTTCACTGCGCGCCGCCGCGCGGCACGCCAGGGCCAGCGCCCGCCATTCGGCAGGCGCCACGCAGTCCGGCAACACCAGCAGCACTTGTGTCCTGCCGGCCGCGTCGCGCAGGCGCAGCAATAGCAGGTGCGGCCACAAGGTCGAGCCGCCCAGCAAATGCACGGTGTCGCCGTGGTTCTGGTATACCGCCAGCCGCAACTGGCCGACACCGGATATATCAACCCGGCGTGCGATAGCGGACGGCCGCCCAAACCAGCCAGCCAGCGCACCACTCAGCAGGCACAGCGCGGACGCCAGCATGCCGGGGCAGACAGCCGCAGAGGCCATCACGCAACAGCACAAGCCGGCATGCGCAATGCGCAAGCCGCGCGAAGGACGAACGACGATGGACACCGCGATCGACATGACGGCAGCACCACAAACACATGCATTAAAAAAACGGGAGAGACTGCGTGGAAGCGCCGGCCGCGAGGCCGGGCAATTCAGGCGCCAGCGAATGCCGGCGCCGAATTCTCGCTTACCCTGTTTGGACAGGGCGAAGCGAGAATAGGTTCAAACTTTTTTAGATCTTACCGAAGACTAAACTGCCGTTGGTGCCGCCGAAGCCGAACGAGTTTTTCACTGCGTAATCGATCTTCATGTCACGGGCCGTATTGGCAACAAAGTCCAGGTCGCAAGCAGCATCCTGGTTGAAGATGTTGATGGTCGGAGGCGACACCTGATGGTGCACCGCCAGTACCGTAAACACCGACTCCAGACCGCCAGCGCCGCCCAGCAGGTGGCCGGTCATCGACTTGGTCGAGTTGACCACCAGCTTTTTGGCGTGGTCGCCGAAAGTGCGCTTGATGCCCTGCACTTCCGCCACGTCGCCTTGCGGCGTCGAGGTACCATGCGCATTCACATAATGCACCTGGTCAGGATTGATGCCGGCGTTGGCCAGCGCGGCTTGCGCCGACTTGCTGCCACCACTGCCATCTTCCAGAGGCGAGGTCATGTGATACGCATCGGCGCTCATGCCAAAACCGAGCACTTCGGCGTAAATCTTGGCGCCGCGCGCCTTGGCGTGTTCGTACTCTTCGAGCACCATCACGCCAGCACCTTCGCCCAGCACGAAACCATCACGGTCCGTATCCCATGGACGGGATGCGGTCGCTGGATCATCGTTGCGGGACGACAGCGCCTTGGCCGAGGCGAAACCGCCCAGGCCCAGTGGCGACACGGTCGATTCGGCGCCGCCAGCGACCATCACGTCGGCATCGCCGTACTCGATCAATCGAGCGGCAGCGCCGATGCAATGCAGGCCGGTGGTGCAAGCCGTCACGATCGACAGATTAGGACCACGCATGCCGTACTTGATCGACAGGTTGCCCGAGATCATATTGATGATCGAGGCCGGCACGAAGAACGGCGAGATACGGCGCGGACCGCGCTTGTCGTAGTCTTCCTTCTGTTCTTCGATCATCGGCAGGCCGCCGATGCCGGAACCGACGATCACGCCGATGCGGTCGGCGTTTTCTTCGGTGACAACCACGCCGGAGTCCTGCACAGCCTGGATGCCAGCCGCCATGCCGTAATGGATGAAGGTATCCATGTGGCGGGCTTCTTTCGCGGAGATATAGTCCTCGATGTTGAAGCCTTTGACTTCACCGGCAAAACGGGTGCTGAAAGCAGATGCGTCAAACTTGGTGATGGTGGCAATACCGGATTTGCCCTCGACCGCTGCGGCCCACGAATCAGCAATATTATTGCCGATCGGAGTCACGGCGCCCAGGCCGGTAATGACAACACGACGGTTTTTAGAACCTCTCAAGCGATTCTCCTAAAGTCGATCGGGCAGAAATTACGCCTTGACGTGCGCGGTAGCGTAGTCGATCGCTTGCTGCACGGTGGTGATTTTTTCTGCTTGTTCGTCAGGGATTTCCATTTCGAATTCGTCTTCCAGGGCCATCACCAGTTCAACGGTGTCCAGCGAGTCAGCGCCCAGGTCGTCGACGAACGACGATTCGGTTTTGATGTCTGCTTCGGCGACGCCCAGTTGTTCAGCGACGATTTTCTTAACGCGTTGTTCGATATCCGACATGTTATGGCTCCATTTGTTTGTTACGGAAAGCGCGCATTTTATCAGGTTTGCGCACTGAAAAACTAATTTCGGTGAGTGCTGCTAAATATACCGAAATTACTACTAAAAGATTTGAATGGGCTTTATTTTATGCCCATTCTCATCAGTTCATATACATACCACCATTCACGTGCAGGGTAGTACCGGTAATATAAGCGGCTTGCGGCGACGCCAGGAAGGCGACCGCTGCGGCGATATCCTCTGGCTTGCCGAGACGCGCCAATGGAATCTGGGTCAACAGGGCGGCGTGCTGCTCTTCGCCCAGCGCCTTGGTCATATCGGTGTCGATAAAGCCGGGCGCCACGCTGTTGACGGTGATGTTGCGGCTGCCGATTTCCCGCGCCAGCGCACGGGTCATGCCTTCTACGCCAGCCTTCGACGCCGCGTAGTTCATCTGGCCCGGATTGCCGGACGACGCCACCACCGAAGTGATGCTGATGATGCGGCCAGCCTTGGCCTTCATCATGCCGCGCAGCACAGCGCGCGACAGGCGGCCGACCGAGTTCAGATTGGTAGCGATGACGCTATCCCACTCTTCATCCTTCATGCGCATCGCCAGGTTGTCCTGGGTGATGCCGGCGTTGTTGACCAGGATGCCCACCGCGCCGTAAGTCTTGCTGATGTCGTCGATGATGGCGGCGCAGGCTTCGGCGTTGGTGACGTTCAGCACCATGCCCTTGCCTGCCTCAGCGCCGATCTCGGCCAGGTAAGCGGAAATCGCTTCGGCGCCGGCTTCGGTGGTGGCGGTGCCGATCACTTTCGCGCCCTGGCGCGCCAGTTCCTGGGCAATCGCCTTGCCGATGCCGCGCGATGCGCCCGTTACCAGGGCGACTTGATTTGCTAAAGTCATGTAAGTCCTTCTACAGTAAATTCTGAGTGTGCCTGAAAGCGCAAACGATTATTTGAGCTTGCTCAATACGGCGTCCAGCGAAGCCTGGTCGAAGATTGCCTCACCGGCCAGGTTGCCGTCGATGCGCTTGGTCAAGCCCATCAGCACTTTGCCCGGACCGCACTCGACCACGTCAACAATGCCGTCGGCGGCGATCTTCTGCACGGTTTCCACCCAGCGCACCGGCGCGGCGGCCTGGCGCACCAGCGCATCCTTGATCGCGTCCGGGTCATTCAGCACGGCCACGTCGACGTTGTTGATCAGCGGGATTTGCGGTGCCGAGAAGGTGATCTTGGCCAGGTAGTCGCGCAGGCGGTCCGACGCCGGCTTCAGCAGCGACGAATGGAACGGCGCCGACACCGGCAGCTTCATGGCGCGTTTGGCGCCCTTGCCTTTGGCGATGTCGCAGGCGCGCTCAACCGCAGCGGTGTCGCCGGCGATGACCACCTGTGCAGGTGCATTGAAGTTGACTGCCTCGACCACGCCACCGCCAGCGGCAGCTTCGCTGCAGGCTGCGCGCACGTCATCATCCGACAGGCCCAGCACCACGGCCATGGTGCCCTGACCAACTGGCACGGCTTCCTGCATGGCTTGCGCGCGGAAGCGCACCAGTGGCACGGCGTCCTTGAACGAGATCACGCCAGCGGCAACCAGCGCCGAGTACTCGCCCAGGCTGTGGCCGGCTACCACCGACGGCGCAGGACCACCAGCGGCGATCCATGCGCGATAGGCGGCAACAGCGGCGGTCAGCATCACCGGCTGGGTATTGGTGGTCAGGTCCAGTTCTTCTTTCGGGCCTTCGGCGATCAGTTTGCCGAGGTCGAAGCCCAGCGCTTCCGACGCTTCAGCAACGGTCTGCGCCACCACAGGATTGCCGGCAAAGCCATTCAGCATGCCGATGGCCTGCGAGCCTTGGCCTGGGAATACAAAAGCAAATTTAGTCATGACTTCCATCCATCTCTTTTATTATTGGGAGCAACGCTAGCATGCAAACATGACAGCGCCGCTACCGTTGAGCCCGTTAGAACTCTAATTCTAATTCAGTTAAAAACGTGCGAGCACCGCGCCCCAGGTAAAGCCGCCGCCGACACCTTCCAGCATGATGTTCTGGCCACGCTTGACACGGCCATCGCGCACGGCGGCGTCCAGCGCCAGCGGAATCGATGCGGCCGAGGTATTGCCGTGCTGGTCAACGGTGACCACCATTTTTTCCATCGGCAGGCCCAGCTTTTTAGCGGTACTGCTCATGATGCGCAGATTGGCCTGGTGCGGGATCAGCCAGTCGATTTGCCCGGCCTGCATATTCGCCTTGGCCAGTGCCTCGTCCGCCACCTTCGCCAATACCGACACCGCCAGCTTGAACACTGCCGGGCCGTCCATGTACAGATAGGCTTCGCCAGCGGTCGCGCCGCCGAAGGTATGCGGCATGCACAGGATGCTGGAATGGCTGCCGTCAGCATGCATCGCGGTGGCCAGGATGCCTGGCTCTTCCGAGGCGCTCAGCACCACGGCGCCAGCGCCGTCGCCGAACAGCACGCAGGTGGTACGGTCACTGAAATCGAGGATGCGGGAGAATACTTCGGCGCCGATCACCAGCACATTCTTGTGCACGCCGGCGCGGATGAAGGCGTCGGCGGTCGACAGCGCGTAGACGAAGCCGCTGCACACAGCCTGCACATCCACGGCCGCGCCATGGTTGGTGATGCCCAGCTTTTGCTGCACGATGCAGGCGGTGCTCGGGAAGCTGCCGAAGAAATCCGGGGTCGAGCTGGCAACGATGATCAGGTCGATGTCGTTGGGCTGCAAGCCAGCCATATCCAGCGCGTTTTTAGCGGCGTGTACCGCCAGGTCGGACGATTTCTGCTCAGGCGCGGCAAAGTGGCGCGCCGCGATGCCGCTGCGGGTGGTGATCCACTCGTCCGAAGTCTCGATGCCTTTGGCGGCGAGTTGATCAGTCAATTCCTGATTGGTCACACGCTGTTCCGGCAGATAGCTGCCGGTGCCAATAATTTTGCTATACAGGGTCATGCCGTTTTACCGTCCACTAAATAGTTGAGCTTGGTACTTCCTGTGTTTCGGTGTTACGCGGCATCAACTCGGTAATCAAGGTCGAGATATGCGGCAACACGTCATTTTTTGCAGCATCATACGCTCGCTTGATCGCCCACTCAAAGGAATATGCGTCGGCGCCGCCATGGCTTTTGAACACCAGGCCGCGCAGGCCCAGCAGGCTGGCCCCGTTGTAACGCGATGGCGACAGGCGCTTCTTGATGTTATTCAAGGCGCTGCGGCCGATCAGCGCACTCAGCATGGTCAGCGGGTTGCGGGTGAATTCGGATTTGACCGTGTCGGCGAAGAAGCGCGCCACACCCTCAACCGCCTTCAGCGTGACGTTGCCGGTAAAGCCGTCGCACACCACCAGGTCGGTCGTGCCTTTGAAGATGTCATTGCCTTCCACGTTGCCGTAGAAGTTGAGCGCGCCGCGCTCGTGATCGGCTTGCAGCAGCTTGCTGGTGGCTTTGACCACGTCATTGCCCTTGATGTCCTCGGTGCCGACGTTCAGCAGGCCGATGGTCGGGCGCGGGGTGTTTTCCATGGCCGATACCAGCACCGAGCCCATGATCGCAAACTGGTGCAGGTGGTGCGGTTCGCAGTCGACATTGGCGCCCAGGTCCAGCATATAGGTCGGGCCGCCTTTTTGATTCGGCATGATGCTGCAGATGGCCGGACGGTCGACGCCGCTCATGGTCTTCAGCACATAGCGGGCGACGGCCATCAGCGCGCCGGTATTGCCGGCCGAGACGGAGGCCTGGGCCTTGCCGTCCTTGACTTGCTCGATGGCGACGCGCATCGACGAATCCTTCTTGCGGCGCAGCGCCACTTCCAGCGGATCGTCCATGGTGACTTGTTCGGAGGCGTGCACGACGCTCAGGCGCGGGTGCGCGTCGGCGTGGTGCTTCTTCAGTTCGGCGCGGATGACGTCTTCGAGGCCAACCAGGATCAGCTCGGCCTCAGGCTCGCGTTTGACGAAGGAAACAGCTGCGGGAATAGTGACCGAGGGGCCGTGATCGCCACCCATGCAGTCGATAGAAATTTTGATTGTCATTGTTATGGCAAGCGGCAGAACCGCGACATCCGGAATCCGCGTTGGAACATGACGGTGTGCAAAACCAAATTGCAGCCGATTAAAAAAGAAAAAGCGATGCTACACAAGTCAGCACCGCCTGTTTCTGGGTCCAGCAAAAACGTTCGATTACTCGTCGTTTTTGGTTTTCAGGACTTTACGACCACGGTAGAAGCCGTTAGGGCTGATGTGGTGACGCAGGTGGGTTTCACCGGTGGTTGGCTCGATGCCCAGTTGTGGAGCAACCAGGAAATCGTGCGAACGGTGCATACCGCGCTTCGATGGGGATTTTTTGTTCTGTTGAACTGCCATGTTAATGACTCCTAATACATAAGTTCTAAAATTCTAACACAATCGACCGGCATACAACATGCGAATCGAGCCCTACTACTTTGCTACTGCTAACTTGCCAAGACTCGATATCACACGCGTATTGACACGTCCATTACAAACTACTTATTCGGGGTGAGGCTCTTCAGAGCGTCGAAGGGCGAGATTTTCTCGCTTTTCGCCTTGTCCAGCAGGCTGGAATCCGGGCAGACATCGTGACGTGGCGACTGCGGCAAGGCCAGCAACGCTTCGTCTTCCACCAGGTACATCAGCTCCATGCTGCGACTTCCAACGATCACGTCGATCGATTCGTCGTCTATCGTTTCTTCAATTTCGTCCGCCTGTTCATCATCCTTACCCAGCATCAGCACGGTCGACGAATCGAGGTGGTGAGCATAAGGCTGCAGGCAACGCTGGCAGACCAGTTGCACGGTGCCGTTGACCGACAGCGTCATCTGCGGGAAGCCCAGTTTGTGGGTGCTTCCTACTGCTTTCCAGGCAATCTCGCCGGAGGCATTCGCACACTCCTTGGCCAGGCGGGTCATTTCAGCAACAGGCGTCACGCCTTCCCGGCTGCTGTTGGTCCGACAGAATTCAAAGGTGTCGATCACAAAAGCATTCATTGCAGAGTTTCCCCGGAAAACCTGCGATAATAGCAGGGTTTTCGTATTTAAGTCAAAGCCTTAGCGATTTATCTGGCAATCTGTCGCAAAAATCGCCGGCGACAAAGCATATAACATTCCCCTCATGACATCAAGTTTACTCGTACTGGCTTCCAGCTCTGCCTACCGCAAGGAATTACTCAGCCGCCTGCGACTGCCGTTCGAAGTGGCCGTGCCGGCCATCGATGAGACGCCGCTGGCAGGCGAAACCCCGAGCGCCACCGCGCTGCGCCTGGCGCGCGACAAAGCCGCCGCCGTGGCGGCCAAGATGCCGGGCGCCATCGTCATCGGCTCCGATCAGGTTGCCACGCTGGACGATGAACAAATCGGCAAGCCTGGCAACCACGCCAACGCGCTGGCACAATTGCAGAAAATGCGCGGCCGCGAAGTCATCTTCCACACCGCGCTATGCGTCTGGGATGGCCGCGATGGCACGCACCAGCTGGAAGACATCCAGACCGTAGTCAAGTTCCGCGACCTGCCGGACGCCGAGCTGGACGCCTACCTGCGCATCGAGCAGCCGTATGACTGCGCCGGCAGCGCCAAAAACGAGGCGCTGGGCATCGCCATCCTGGAGCGCATCGACAGCAGCGACCCGAGCGCCCTCACCGGCTTGCCTTTAATCGCGCTGACGGGCATGCTGCGCAACCTTGGCCTCACTTTCTTCCAACACTGATATGACCGGCACTCTCTATTTAATCCCGAACACCCTGGGCGAAACCGAAGCGCTCGACTATGTGCTGCCCGAGCAGGTACAGCGCATCACCGCACAGCTGGACTACTTCGTCGCTGAAAACGCCAAGACGGCGCGCGCCTTCCTGAAACTGGTCGGCACCCAGCACCCCCTGTGCAAGCCGATGCAGGAAATCAAAATCGCCGAACTCAACGTCAACACCCCGGCCGCTGCGCTGAAAGACCTGCTGGCGCCGTTGCTGGCCGGCCAGGACGGCGGCCTGGTCTCGGAAGCCGGCGTCCCGGCGGTAGCCGATCCCGGCGCCGACCTGGTCCGCCTGGCGCACCAGCACAACATCCCGGTGCGCCCGCTGGTCGGCCCCTCCTCGTTGCTGCTGGCCGTCATGGCGAGCGGCCTGAACGGACAAAGCTTCGCCTTCAACGGCTACCTGCCAACCGATGCCGCGCAGCGCACTGCCCGCCTCAAAGACCTGGAACAACGTTCGCGCAAGGAAAAGCAAACCCAGCTCTTCATCGAAACGCCCTACCGCAACGCCGCCATGCTGGAAGCCATGGCCGCCGCCTGCGCGCCGAACACGCTGCTCTGCGTCGCCACCGACCTCAGCCTGCCAAGCGAAACCATCCGCACCATGACCGCCGCACAATGGAAAACCGCCCCGCCCCCTGACTTCCACAAAAAGCCCACCGTCTTCCTCCTGCTCGCCCAATGAAACCGGGGATGATCAGATGCCGCGGGTATATTCGGTGACCCATTCGATGGCGGCTAGCTGGATGTTGTAGAGCTCGGCCGGGCGCATTTCCAGTTGTTGCAGCATGGCGGCCAGCGCGCTGCCGTCGCGGCCACGCTCAAGGTGTTCGATCAGGCTGAGCATGTTGCCATAGTCGCCAGAGCGGTGCAGCAGCGCCGCCCGCACGTCATCCAGTACGTTGACGCTATCCAGCACTTCCCGCATCTGGATCGAGAACAAGGTGTCCATCAGTGACATCACCCCCACCGTGAAGCCGATATCAGCACTCACCCGCTCTCCTGGCCGCCGGTGCGCCACCATCAGCTCGATGGTTTTGCCGCGCATGGTCGCCAGTTGCAGCAGTGGCGAGGTAAACTCCTGTGTCCCGCCATTTTTGACATACAGCAGGATTTGCAACCAGCGCTGCAACTGCCGCCGCCCCAGCACCATCAGCGCGTGCCCGACTGAGTTGATGCGCTGGCGTGCGCCTACCGCCGGCGTATTCACCAGTCGCAGCAGATTCAGCGCGATCAGCGCATCATGCTTGACGCCGCGTTCGAGTTCCTGATTACTGGCACCACGGTCCAGTAATTCCAGCAAGTGCAGCACACCCAACTGCGAAGGCGAGATTTTCTTGCCGCTAAGGACTACCGGCCGCGCAAAATAATATCCCTGAAAGTATTCAAAGCCCAGATCCATGCATTCCTGGAATTCCTCCGCCGTCTCGACCTTCTCGGCCAGCAGCTTCTGCTTCGGGTTCTTCAGCACCCGCGCCAGCGCCGACAAGGTGCCGGGCTGCATGTCCTTGATATCGACCTTGATCACGTCGCACAGCGGCGTCAGCTTTTGCACATCCTCCGACTGGCCGATGACGTCGTCCAGCGCAAACTTGAAGCCCGCCTGGCGCAGCTCGTACACGCGGGCCAGCACTTCCGGCGTGGCCTTGACCGTTTCGAGGATTTCAAGGATTACCTTGTCACTGGGCAAAAAGCGTATGAAGTCGCTCATCAAGCCCACCTCGTCGACATTGACGAACGCCATCTGGTCGCCCACCACCTGCCCCAGCCCCAGCTCGGAAGCGTGGGCGATCACGGTGGCGGTGGCCCGGGTATCGTCGGTGATGTGGGCGTCATTGCGGGAGGCGGCGTCGCGGAACAGCAGCTCGTAGGCAACCAGCCGCTGCCCCCGGTTGAGGATGGGCTGGCGAGCGAGAAAGAAATTATCAGCTAGTGTTGACGGCGCCGGCGGCGAGGCTGACATCATGGGGAGCTCCCATTGCTAGGTTGCTACCAGCCTATACTGAATTATGCGATCTTTACAACATTTTTCTTGCGAACCGGAGGGCGCCGCTCACCACTGTTGCGCGCGCCCATCGTCTGCGTGCCAGTCTCCAGGGTGAAGCGCGCGCCGGCATCCTGGCCCAGCGCCTTGACCAGCCACGGCATCACCTGTTTCAGCATCGGCTCCAGCGTGTACGGCGGATTCAGGA
Source organism: Duganella sp. sic0402 (assembly GCF_019219065.1). Lineage (GTDB taxonomy): Bacteria > Pseudomonadota > Gammaproteobacteria > Burkholderiales > Burkholderiaceae_D > Rugamonas. The sequence goes on from NZ_JAHUWK010000002.1 coordinate 24,720, forward strand.
TGAACATGCCGCTGCTGTGCAGGCCGCCGATTCCGTCCGGCATCGGCTGTTTGATGGTCAGCGTCACATTCAGCCAGTTGGCGGCCGGCAGCTGTTTCAGCTTGTCGGCAAACTGGCGCGATTCCATGCGCTGCAGCAGCGGATACCAGACCGCGTAGGTCCCGGTCGGGAAGCGGCCCAGCGACTCGGCCAGCGCATCCTTGGTCTTTTTGTAGTCCAGCTTGTCTTCGTACGGTGGATCGATCAGCACCAGTGCGCGGCGCGATGGCGGCGGCAGCAGCGCTTTCAGCGAGGCGAAACCGTCGCTGCGGGTGACCAGCACGCGCTGGCCGCGCACGGTCGGGCGGATGCCTTGCGCCGCCGCATGCTCGTCCAGCCTGCGGAAGTTATCCGCCAGCAGCTTGGCGTCGGCCGGGTGCATCTCGAACAGGCGCAGGCGGTCGTGCGGGCGCGCCACCTGCTCGGCGATGTACGGCGAACCAGGGTAGTAGCGCATCTTGCCGCTCGGGTTCATGCCACGGATCAGGTCGACATATTCCCTGATCTGCTCCGGCATGTCGGTCAGGTTCCACAGCGGGCCGATGCCGGTGTCGTACTCGGCATTCTTGGCCGCGAAGCCGCTATCCAGCTCGTAGACACCCGCGCCAGCGTGCGTATCGATGTAGGTGTAGGCCACATCCTTTTGATTGAGGTACTGCAGCAACTGGATGGTGACGAAGTGCTTCAGCACGTCGGCGTGGTTACCCGCGTGGAAGGCATGGCGGTAAGAGAACATAAGCTGGTGATCCTGATTGATTCAATCCGACATTATCCCTCAGAACGCGCCCGCCACCAAAAAACTCCGTATCAGGCCAGCTTCTGCTGCGCCACCAGCACGCCGTCCGCATCGGCGTAAATCCAGTCGCCAGGGTTGACCGGCACCCCGGCGATATGCACCCGCAAATTACGCTCGCCCACGCCTTTCTTGCCGCTCTTTTGCGGATGCGCAGCCAGCGCGCGCACGCCGATGTCGCAAGCGTTGATTTCATCGCTGTCGCGGATGCAGCCATCGACGATGATGCCGGCCCAGCCATTGTCCTGCGCCAGCAAGCCGAGCTGGCCACCGACCAGCGCCCGCCGCAGGCTGCCGCCGCCATCCACCACCAGCACATTGCCGTCGCCCGGCGTTTCCAGCGTCGACCGCACCAGCGCATTGTCTTCATGCACCTTCAGCGTCACCACCCGGCCGGAGAAGCGCACCCGCTGGCCGTAGTGGCGGAACACCGGCGGCAGCACCGCCAGCCGTCCGTCCTCCAGCAGATTGGCGTTGTCGTCGCATAAATCAGTGGTGGCAAAGGCCATCGTCATCCTCCAGGACTATGATCAGATGACTAAATATTACGCGGTTTTCGGCGCCACCGTCACCCGCGTTTTGCTGCCCACGCCCAGCGCAGTCAGGATCACCAGCGCCTGGAACACGCCAATGAACACGAACACGCCAGCCGGATGGTTGGCGTCCATCAGCGCGCCGAACAGCAGCGGCCCTAGCGCCAGGCCGCTGTCCAGACCCGAATACACCACGCCGAACACGCGGCCGGTGGCGTTGGCCGGCGCCGCCGCGCGTATCATCAGGTCGCGCGACGGACCGGAAATGCCGGTCACCAGGCCGATCAGCCCCATCAGCACCACCGCCATCCACGACGGCACCACCGCCGCCGCCAGCACCAGCGACAACAGCGCCGCCGAGCCGAAGGCCAGCATGATGATGCGGTCATGGTTGCGACTGCCCGCGCCGAGGAAGCCGCCATACGCCATGCCAGCCGCCGAAGCAAACATAAAGCAGGTATAGGACGCGGTGGCGGTCGACAACGACATGCCGTACAGGCTGACCAGGCTGGTGGCGGCAAAGGTCTGGATACCGGCCAGCGCCACCGCCGAAATCAGGAAGAAGGCAAAGCACAGCCACACCACCTTCAGCTTGAGAAAGCCGAGGGCGCTGGCGTCCGCCGTCACCACCTGGGCGCCTGCCATCGGCGCGGCCGCCGGCCCTGGCCGCAGCGCGTGGCGATTCCAGACCAGCAGCGCCAGCACCGTCAGCGGCAGCAGTGCGGCGCACAGCAGCGCGGTGCGCCAATCGGTGCGCCCCGCCACAAAGGTCAGGAACAGCGGCGACATCGCCCAGCCGATATTGCCGCTGATGCCGTGCACCGAGAAGCCATGCGCCAGCCGCGCCGTGGACACGCGCTGGTTCAGCAAGGTGTAGTCGGCCGGATGGAAAACGCTGTTGCCGCAGCCGGCCAGCAAAGCGCCCAGCATCAGCTGCGCATAGCTGTGTGCGCTCGACAGCATCACCGCCGACAGCCCCAGCAGCGCGATACCGCTGAACAGCACCGCACGCGCACCGAGACGGTCAACCACAAAGCCGGCCATCGCCTGCCCCACGCCGGACACCACAAAGAACACCGTCATCAGCAGCCCCAGCTGCGAATAGCTGAGGCCGAACTCGGGTTTCAGCCACGGTATCAGCGCCGCCAGTATCACATGGTAGAAGTGGGAAGTGCCGTGGGCCAGCCCGACCAGCGTGATCACGCGGGCGTCCTGGCGCCGCAAAGTCTTGTTATTCATTGCTGCTTTCTCCTGGTTTGATTGCCAAAGTGTAAGCAATTCGCAGCAGTCTGATTTAAGATAGAGTGACAACATTTATCGAATTTCCGCCATGCCCATAGAAATCGTCCAGCACACGCGTTTCGACCTGCACAACGAACCGCCCACTGCCGAGAAGCCGATCACCATGTCCGGCCGCGACCTGAAGGCGGCCGCCGTGCTGGAACCGCACCTGCACAGCTGGGGCCAGTTCACTTACGCGCTGCAAGGGGTGATGCGGGCGGACGCCAACAACAGCAGCTGGATCGTGCCGTCACAGCGGGCGATCTGGATACCGCCGGGCGTGGTGCACAGCGTCACGGTGCTGGAAAACACCCATTTGCGGCCGATGCGGGTGTACGCCGGCCGTGCGCCCTTCCCCGGCAATGAATGCAAGATTCTGGCACTGTCGCCGCTGCTGCGCGAGCTGCTGACGGCGCTGGAGCAGCACGACCAGCAGGAACCATCGCAGCGCCACCACCTGCTGATGGAAATGATCCTCGACGAAATCCCGCGCTGCGCGGTGCGCCCGGTGCGCGTGCCGATGCCCGAGGACAAGCGCCTGAAAGCCCTGTGCGACGCGCTGATCGCCGAACCGGGCGCCGAACTGACTTTGGCTGGCTGGGCCAACCGCGTCGGCGCCTCCGAGCGCACGCTGGCCCGCTTGTTCGAGCGCGAACTGGGCATGGGTTTCGTGCAATGGCGCCAGCAAGTCCGGCTGGCGCACGCGGCGCCGCTGATTGCGCGCGGCGTGCCGCTGTCCCAGGTGGCGGTAGAACTGGGCTACGCCAGCCAATCCGCCTTCTCGGCCATGTTCAAGAAAACCTTCGGCTGCTCGCCCTCAACCTTTTTTGGATAACAACAATAATAATCGTTCGTTAAGTTTTCTTTTTTTGTGCCGTTAACGTGAGCTTGGACAAAAGTACGGTACATTAGTGAGAACTAATCAATTAGACACCCGATATCGCATGGCGGACCTGTCGCTCTTTTCAAACGAGCAGATTGCAGCGTTGTTGTCATCGCTGCCCGATCCGGCATTCATCATCACCCGCGCTGGCCGCTATGCGGCGCTATTCGGTGGTACCGACACGCGCTATTACCACGATGGCAGCAGCCTGGTCGGCAAATACCTGTGCGATGTGCTCAACGAGGAAAAGACTGCCTGGTTCCTGGCGCAGATCGCCATCGCGCTGGCTGCAGGCGGCCTGCACGTGGTCGAATATCCGCTGGCGGCCGACGATATCAAAGGCGTGGGCGGCGCCGGGCCGGTCGAAACCATCTGGTTCGAAGGCCGCGTCCAGCCGCTGCAATACCAGGTGATGGGCGAAGACGCGGTGCTGTGGGTGGCCAACAATATCACCGCCAGCAAAAAGCTGGAAGCGCTGCTGCGCATGCAGAGCGAAACCGACGCGCTAAGCGGCCTGCCCAACCGCCGCAAGCTGATCAGCTCCCTGACCGAACATTTTGAGTTATTCGCGCGCTACAAAACGCCAGCCTCGGTGCTGATCTTCGACATCGACCACTTCAAGAGCATTAACGATACCCGCGGCCACCTGGCCGGCGACAAGACCATCACCACCACGGCGGAGGTGTGCCGGCGCGAGTTGCGCGCCACCGACTTTCCTTCGCGCCTGGGCGGGGATGAATTTGTGGTGCTGATGCCGCATACCGGCAGCATCCAGGCGCTGCCGATCGCGGAACGGCTGCGCCTGCGCATCGAGGAGCAGACCGGCGCCACCATCAGCGGCGGCCTGAGCGAGATGACAGGCGGCGACCTGTCCTATGAAGATGTGCTGAAACGATCGGACGATGCCTTATACCGCGCCAAGCGCGATGGCCGCAACCGCATCGTCCACCGCTAACCGTCACCATGGGTCCCCGCTTTCGCGGGGACGACGGCTTAGCTGAAACTCAGCTCGCCGTTGGCGACATCAACCTTGATCGTATCCTTCGGTCCGAAGCGCCCTTGCAGGATCAGCTTGGACAGCGGATTTTCGATCTGCTGCTGGATCGCCCGTTTCAGCGGCCGCGCACCATACACCGGATCGTAGCCCGCCTCGGCGATCTTGTGCAGCGCCGCGTCGGTGACCGACAAGATCATCTCCATCTTGGCCAGGCGCTGTTCCAGTATCGCCAGCTGGATGCGGGCAATCGCGCCGATGTTCTTCTCATCCAGGCCGTGGAACACCACAATCTCATCAATCCGGTTGATGAACTCCGGACGGAAGTGCGAGCGCACCTCGGCCATCACCGACAGCTTGACCAGCGCAGGATCGGAATCCTCCATCGCCTGAATCTTGTGCGAGCCCAGGTTCGAAGTCATGATGATGACGGTATTCTTGAAGTCCACCGTGCGGCCCTGACCATCGGTCATGCGGCCATCGTCCAGCGCCTGCAACAGCACGTTGAACACATCCGGGTGCGCCTTCTCCACCTCATCGAGCAGGATCACGCTGTACGGCTTGCGGCGTACGGCTTCGGTCAGATAGCCGCCTTCATCATAGCCCACATAGCCCGGCGGCGCGCCAATCAGACGGGCCACCGAATGCTTCTCCATGAACTCGCTCATATCGATGCGGATCAGCGACTCTTCCGTATCGAACAGGAAGCCCGCCAATGCCTTGGTCAGCTCGGTCTTGCCGACACCCGTAGGGCCCAGGAACATGAACGAACCATACGGACGGTTCGGATCGGCCAGCCCGGCACGCGAACGGCGGATAGCGTCGGCCACGGCGGAAATCGCCTCGTCCTGCCCCACCACGCGCTCGTGCAGCTTCTCTTCGATATGCAGCAGCTTGTCGCGCTCGCCCTGCATCATGCGCGAGACAGGAATACCGGTCGCGCGCGACACCACCTCGGCGATTTCTTCGGCGCCGACTTCAGTACGCAGCAGCTTCTGCTTGGCTGGCGTGTTCTTCTCAATCGACACGCCACGCGCCGATGCAGCTTCGGCCTGTTTCAGCTCCGCTTCCAGCTGCGGCAGGCGGCCGTATTGCAGCTCCGAGACGCGCTGCCAGTTGCTGTCGCGCGTGGCCTGCTCCATCTCCAGCTTGATGCGTTCGATTTCTTCCTTGATGTGGGTGCTGCCCTGCACAACGGCTTTCTCGGCCTTGAGGATTTCCTCGAAGTCGTTCAGCTCGCGCGTCAGGCGCACGATTTCTTCCTCGATCAGTTCCAGGCGCTTGCGCGAACCCTCATCCTTTTCCTTCTTGACAGCTTCCTTCTCGATCTTCAACTGGATCAAACGGCGTTCCAGCTTGTCCATCACTTCCGGCTTGGAGTCGATCTCGATCTTGATCTTGGCCGCCGCCTCGTCGATCAGATCGATCGCCTTATCCGGCAGGAAGCGGTCGGTGATATAGCGGTGCGACAGCTCCGCCGCAGCGATGATCGCCGCGTCCGAAATCGCCACCTGGTGGTGCAGCTCGTACTTGTCCTGTAAGCCGCGCAGGATGGCGATGGTCGCCTCAACGGTCGGCTCATCGACCAGAATCTTCTGGAAGCGGCGCTCCAGCGCGGCATCCTTCTCGATGTATTTGCGGTACTCGTCCAGCGTGGTCGCACCGACGCAATGCAGCTCGCCACGGGCCAGCGCCGGTTTCAGCATATTGCCCGCGTCCATCGCGCCATCGGCTTTGCCGGCGCCGACCATGGTGTGCATCTCATCGATGAAGACAATGGTCTGGCCTTCATCCATGGCCAGCTCTTTCAGCACCGATTTCAAGCGTTCCTCGAATTCGCCGCGATATTTGGCGCCGGCAATCAGCGCCGCCATATCCAGCGCCAGCACGCGCTTGCCTTTCAGCGAATCCGGCACCTCGTTGTTGACGATGCGCTGCGCCAGGCCTTCGACGATGGCGGTCTTGCCCACGCCAGGTTCGCCGATCAGCACCGGGTTGTTTTTGGAACGGCGTTGCAGCACCTGGATGGCGCGGCGGATTTCATCGTCGCGGCCGATGACCGGGTCCAGCTTGCCCATGCGGGCGCGCTCGGTCAGGTCCAGGGTGTATTTTTTCAGCGCCTCGCGCTGGCCTTCGGCGTCGGCGTTATCCACTTTGGCGCCGCCGCGCACGGTGTCGATGGCGCTTTCCAGCGCTTTGCGGGCCAGGCCGTTTTCGCGCGCCAGCGTGCCGGCGTCCGACTTGTCTTCGGTCAGCGCAAGCAGCACCATTTCACTGGAAATGAACTGGTCGGCGCGTTTCTGGGCTTCCCTGTCGGCCAGGTTCAGCACCGAGACCAGCTCCCGGCTGGCCTGCACATTGCCGCCATTGCCGGAGACTTTAGGCAGACGCTCCATGGCCGCCGTCAGCGCCTTGGTCAGGCCGCCGACGTTGACGCCGGCGCGTTGCAGCAGCGAACGGGCGCTGCCGTCGTCCTGGTTCAGCAACGCCGTCAGCAGGTGCAGCGGTTCGATGTACTGGTTGTCATTGCCCACAGCCAGACTCTGCGAGTCCGACAGGGCTTCCTGGAGTTTGGTGGTGAGTTTGTCGTGACGCATGGTGTTGCTCCGATAGATTTAACTTATCGTCTAGATAGGAGCTACTTCCACTTATTCAAGGCCGCGTCATCACTAACACGCGCATCGACCCAGCGCGCGCCTTCGGGCGTCTGCTCCTTCTTCCAGAACGGCGCTTCTGTTTTCAAATAATCAATAATGAATTCACTGGCGGCAAACGCCTCTCCCCGGTGCGCCGAGGTGACCGCCACCAGCACGATCTGCTCCTTGGGCTTCAGCGGCCCGACGCGGTGAATCACCAGTGCGCTGAAGATCGGCCAGCGCTGTTTTGCCTTATCGACAATATCGCTGATCGATTGCTCGGTCATGCCCGGATAATGCTCCAGTTCCATTTCCGACACGGCCGCGCCCTCATTCAGGTCGCGCACCGTGCCGACGAAGCTGACCACGCCCCCCACTTCCGGATAATCGGCGCGCAGCCGGGCCACCTCCGTCGTCAGATCGAAATCCTCGGTCTGGATGCGGACTTCGTTCAAACTCATGCGCGCTCCGACGCGCCGATGCGGCGGAACAGCTGCTCGATGCGGCTGGCGGTGCGGGCGTCGGCCAGCGCCGGCATGGCGCACAGCTGCAGGTAGGCGGCGCTGGCCGACTGCGGCTTCTGGCCGGATTTCAGCGACGATTGCAGCACTTCCACCTGCATTTTCAGGCGCTCGCGGGCGAACTCGGCGCCGCTGTCCACGCCGGCGACAATTTCCAGACGCAGGATTTCATCCAGCAGCTTGGCGCGGTTGCTTTCCAGTTGGGCCGCATACGCACTGCGCTTGCCATCGACAGCAGCCAGCGCGGCGTTGAAGCGGCCTTGCAGCGCGCGCTCGTAATCATTGCCCAGCGATGGCAGTTCGGCCCATTTGGCTTGCCAGCCGGCCGCATCGATGGCGGCGCCTGACGCCAGATCGCTTTCCAGCGCTTGCGTCAGGCGCAGCTTGTCGCGCAGCGCGTTGGCCTGGGCGGCGCCGGCGCGGCGCTTGATGGCATCCGCCTGCGCCTGCACCTTGCCGACGGCATTGTGATAGCGCTGGCCTATGCGCGCCTCGGCCGCGCGCGGCACGGTGCCGCTGGCGTTCCAGGCGCTGGCCGCGTCCTTCAGCGCCTTGGCGATGGCAGCTTGCTGGGCCTTGTCGTCGCCGCTGAAGGTGGCTTCTTCCAGCTGCTTGCAGATCGCTTCGCGGGCGTGCAGGTGTTCCTTGCGTTCGTGATCGGCGGCGTGGGCGGTTTCCTTGCGCCTGGCGAAGATGGCGTCGCATGCGGCGCGGAAACGCTGCCACAGCGCCTGCTCGGTCTTGCGCTCCAGCGGCAGCGCTTTGGCCTGCTCCTGCCAGCGCTCCTGCAGGCGGCGCAGCTTTTCCAGCGTGTGCCGGTCGGATGGCTCCAGCGCTTCGGCTTCCACGATCAGCTGTTCGCGCTTGGCGGCTTCCACCTTGCGCTGCTCGGACAGCGGCGCCAGCATATTGGCCAGCACCTTGTCGAAAGTGTGGTCGAGCTTGCGTTTTTCCTTGCGGTCTATGGTGCCCAGGCGGCCCCACATCTGGCGCAGGCGCTGGCCGGCGGCAGCGACGTTTTTCAGATCTGCGCCATCGTTGGCGACTGATTCGGCCAGTGCCTGGGTTTCGGAAATCAGCGCTTGCGCTTTGGCGGCGTTGGCGTGGCGTTCGTCGGCCAGTTGCTTGAAGTGCGCGGCGGCCGGCGCGTAGGCGCTGGTACAGGCGGCGTCGAAGCGTTCCCACAGCGATTTCGGCGCGTGGCCGGAGACGGCGTCCAGCGCCTTCCAGCGGTCGCGCATGCTGCCGACTTTTTTGGCCAGTTCGCTCATGGCCAGTTTTTGGGCCGGCAGCTCTTCCACGGCCTTGACCAGTTCTTCGCGCGAGACGTTGCCGCCCCAGCGCGCCCAGTCGCCCAGTCGCTTGAGTTCGGCGCGGACGTGGTTCAGATGATCGGTCTGGGCTTGGTTCAGACGGGTTTTGTGGTCGCGCAGCCATTTGTCGTGCTCGGCGGCAGCGTGCAGCTGGCCTTGTTCAAGAGCGGCTTCCAGCGCGTCCATGGTTTCCAGAAATTTCTTGTCGGTTTCCTTGGGCGCGGGCTTCGGTTGTTTAGCTTGTTTGGCAGCCGCCGCCGGGGCAGCAGATGCCCGGTCGCCACCAGCGACAGCCTCTGCCGCCGCCGTTGGGCCGCCTGCATCCTCGGCTGCGGTGGCGCCAGCGTGTGCGTTGGCGTTGGCTTGGGCTGCGGCAGGCGCAGGCGCGACGGTCGGCTTGGGTGGCGCGGTCAGCGCGGCGCGGGCTTGGTCGATCGCGGCGGCGAAGTCGCTCAGCAGGTGGCGCGGCAAGGCCTTGTGTTCTGGCGACGCTTGATAGTCGGCCTGCGCTGCGGCGTGGCGCTCCAGTGCTTGCAGCGCTTCCTCTGTTGGCAGACCGGCTTGCGGCAGCTTGCGCAGCTCCGCCATCGCATCGATGATCGTGCGTTGCAGACTGACTTGCGCCTCCAGCCGCGCCGCCAGGGCCGCACGCGCACTGGCGTACGCCCCGGCCAGCGTTGGCACTTCGGCAACCACCTGCCACTGACGATCCAGCTCAGCGACCTGATTCGGCGTCAGTTTCTCATCTGCCAGCAGGCGTTGCGCATGATCCAGGCAAGCCTGCGCTTTTTGCTGCTCAGCGTGCTGGTAGCGGATCGCGTCCAGACGGCCCTGCATCAACTTGGCCACGCGGCGGTCGGTGTTGCGCACCGCATGCAGCACCTGCTCCAGCGCCGGCTGCGACTGCACATGCTCGGCGGCGCTCAGGCGCACACCGGCAAATTCACTCTCCAGTATCAGCGCGACCGCAGCCGCTTCATTGCCATTCAGCGCGGAGGCGCGCTGCGTCTGCTCATCGCGACGACTGGCGGTAGCGGCAGTGGCCGCATCCTGCTCCGGCGATGCTGCCGGGGCGGTGGGAACGGCCGAAGTTTCGGTCGCACGCTTAAAGAGGAAATCAAACATGGTGCGCTATGGTGATGGCTAAAACCACCATCATAGCAAAGCAGGCGGAATTTGCCGTGCTAGTACTCGATGAGGGCGTTTATTTCATGACAGCATCGTCGCGCGACAACTGTCGCGCCGATGGCGGAATCCGCGTTCTGGGCACATCGTCCAGCTCAACCAACGGCAACACTTGCAGGCCAGGCAGCGTAATCTGGCCATCATCCACGTCGCCACCCGGCAGCGCCCGTCGCCGCGCCGCGACTTGCGCCGCTTCCGCCGGCGGCAGGCCGGAGCGTTTCATTTCGTCCAGGTGCTTGTCGTGCATCATCAGCTGGTTGGCGATGGAGAACCAGGTTTCGCCGGCAATAGCGTTGCGCGCCAGTGCAAACAGCTCCTGCTCCTCTTTTTCCAGCCGCTTCAGCAGCGCGGCGCAAAACGCGTCGATGCTGTCGCACACCTCGCTGACCTGCTCGTCACGCACGTCGGCCAGCGCGCCCAGCTTTTCCTGCAACAGACGAATCGACGTCAGCGCCGCCTGGTTGAGCCGGTTCAATTCATCGAGCAAATGATCGGCGCGCTCGGTGGCGTCGCGCAGCGCGGGGATCAGATACATCTCCGTCTTGCGCCAATGGCAGGCTTGATACAGGGTATTGAGGTTTTCGCAAGCGTATTCGAGCTGCGACAAGGTCATGCGGTTCTGCTGCATGAGCGTGGTGCGCACATACTTTTGAAACGATATCAGGCTCAAGCGAACGCTGGCCTGTTCGACCGACAAAGCGACCAAAGTGTATGTGGCGGTTAACATTCTGACTCCCAGGGCTGAGGTAGCGGAAGTAAAAGTGTAAAGTTTCCCGACAGCGGCGCCTTGAGCCAGAACAAACTGCTCCAGCGCCTTGGTAACCCCCATAGTATCTCAAGCGTGCCGCGAATGCTATCGCAAAGGCAATTGCAAACGCACCATACCCAGCTCGGGATGCGGCAAAACCACGCCGCCGAAGTGGCGTATCATTTTTTGCACACCGGTGTTTTCCGACAGCGCATCGCCGACGATTTCCCGCGTGCCCCTGGCGCGGAAATAATCCACCAGCTTCTGGAACAGAATGTAGCCCAGTCCCTTGCCTTTCAAGTCGGAACGCACGATGACGGCGAACTCGGCCGATTGATTGTCCGGGTCCAGCACGGCCCGCACCACCCCCAGCGTTTCCGCTTGCCCCTGCGCGTTCGGACGGGTGGCGATGAAAGCCATGGCGCGGTCGTAATCGATTTGCGTCAGCCGCGCCAGCTGGGCCGGCGGCAGTTCGCGCATCGCGGAGAAAAAGCGCAAGCGGATGTCTTCCGGCGCCAGCGCGCTAAAGAACTGCTGGTGCTGCGCGCCATCCTCCGGCTTGATCGGCCGCAGCAGAATCTGCCCGCCGTTCCAGTCCAGCCGCTCCTCCAGCTCCTGCGGATAGGGGCGGATGGCCAGCTCGGCACGACGGCCGCGCGCCTTGGCCAGTTGCATGCGTGCACCCAGCGCCACCACGCTGCCGCCGATCGCCAGCAGCGGATTCAGGTCCAGCTCAAGCAATTCTGGCAGGTCGGCCACCATGTCGGCCACTTGCACCAAGGTGCGTATCAGCGCTTCGGCGTCGGCCGGAGTCTGGCCCTGCTCCAGCAGCCGCGAGACGCGCGTGCGGCTGACCATGTCGCGCGCCAGCGCCATATTCAACGGCGGCAAGCCGGCCGCGCGGTCAGCCGCCACATCGGCCGCGATGCCGCCCTGGCCGAAGAACACCACCGGCCCGAAGACAGGATCGTGACTGATCTGGATGCGCGCGGCGGCCAGCGTGGCGCCGGCAAGCGCCGCCTGCTGCGGCGTCGCCAGCGCTATGCCGTACGCGGACATCAGTGCGCGCGCGTCGACATCGGACAACTCGCTGTGGCCGGCGTGCAGCGCCGCCTGCACCAGCTTGCGCGCGGTCGAGCGCCCGGCGGCGCTGGTCGTCGGCACGCCGGCCGGCACTTCCATCAGCAGCTCCTGGTTGCGGCGATACTGGGCGATCTGCAAAAAGCCATGCACAGCTTTTTCCGGCGTATCGTAAGTGGGCAGGCCAGCTTCAGCAAACACCCGGCGCGCCTGCGCCACCGAGCCGCCGCCCAGCCAGCAGGACAGCACATTCTTGTCGCCAGCCTGCATCAGCGGCGCAATCGCCTCGGCGATGCGGTGGCTCGGCACCATCGCGGTCGGCGCGTGCAGGAACAACAGCGCATCGGCTTGCGGCTCGCGCAGCAGCGCCTGCACTGTATGGATGTAACGTTCGACCTGCGCGTCGGCCAGCAGGCCGACCGGATTGGCGTGCGGCGCGCCGGCCTGCGTCAGCAGCTTCTGGGTGGCCGGCGACAGTGCCGCCAGCTGCGCGCCGCTGCATGCCAGCGCATCGGCGGCGATCAACCCCAGGCCGCCGCCATTGGTCAGCACCGCCAGCCGCTCGCCGCGCTGCGGGCGCTGGCGCGCCAGGGTTTCAACTGCGTCGAACAAATCTTCGGTGGAATTCACGCGCAGCATGCCGGCGCGGCGAATCGCCGCATCGAACACCAGGTCGGCGCCGGGTGCCGCATCGCGCCCTACTTTCAGCACGATGACCGGCTTGCCGCGCGCCGCCAGCCGCCCGGCCGACATGAATTTGCGCGCGCTGCTGACATGCTCGATGCACAGCAGGATGGCTTCCGTTTCACCATCGGCGGCCAGATAGTCCAGCAGGTCGCCGAAGTCCACGTCAACGCCGTCGCCCATCGCCACAAAGCGTGAGAAACCGATGCCGCGCTGCCCGGCCCAATCCAGCACCGCCGTCGCCAGCGCCGCCGATTGCGACACAAACGCCAGCTTGCCCTTTTGCGCCGGCATCTGAGTGAAGCTGGCGTCCAATCCCAGCGCAGGCGATTGCAGGCCCGCGCTGCCGGCGCCCAGCACCCGCAGCAGATAGGGCCGCGCCGCCTCCAGCATCGGCTGATGCAGGAAACGCCCGCCGCTATGGCCGGGATCGGCCGTCATCACAATCGCTGCCTTGCCGCCCGCCTGTCCCAGTTCGCTGATCAGCCCCGGCACGGTGGCCGGCGGCGTGCAGATGATGGCCAGGTCCGGCGCCAACGGCAGCGCATTGACGCGCCCATAGGCCTGCAAGCCCTGCAGCTTCTGGTGCTTGGGATTGACCGGCCAGACGCTGCCTCCATGCTTGACGAAGTCGCCGGCCAGCAGATTGGCCAGCACCCGCGTCCCGATGCGCTGCGGATTATCCGAGGCGCCGATGACGGCGACCGAACGGGGTTGGAACAGGCGATCGAGATTGCGGATGCTCATAGGGCTACCAGCGGGATGAGTGATCTTCGGTCACGCCCATCAGCTGCGTGACCATGCGTTTGGGTTGATCGGGTGCGCCACGCACCCAGCCGCTGAAGGTGCCAATCGGCTGCAGGTAGCGGCTGGCCGCCACCATCATTTTCTTGTTGTCGCGGCGCGCGCCTTCCGGCGTGAAGGTCAGGTCCAGCATATCGTCTTCGGTGAAAATATGCCATGGCGACAGCGCATCCTTTTTATCGTACAGGAAATGGGCCGGGCCGAGCGCGATCAAATCGCCGTCCAGCCACAAGGCGTTTTCATGGCCGCCGAAATAGCCGGCTTGCAGGTTGAAGCCCAGCTCCGCATTGTGCGCGGAAGCCCAGCGCCAGGCGGTGTTACGCGCCAGCAGGCCATTCGAGTAATCGAAACTGGCGACGCCGCCATCGAGCTGGTATTCCTCGCGCCAGGTGCGCACTTCGCCGCGCAGGGGCATGGCCGAGGACTTCTGCGTTGCGTGCACCGAGCCTTGGGCGATTGGCCCGGTCGCCAGCAGCAGCGGCGATGGCGAAGGACCGAAGACGGCGTCGATCTCCAGGTAATCGCAGTGCAGCCTCAGCGCATAGCTGCCGTCGCCCTGGCTATCGACGGCGATCTGGCAGCCGCGCGTTTTGAAGCTGCTTGATCCGCCGGCGTGGTCGGCCAGCCGCGCCGACAGCAGCGGCAATCCGTCCTGCGAGAAATTGGCCAGCATATCGCCGTCGCGGCGGTCGAAGGCGTAGGCAAACGCAGTGCTGATCCAGCCCAGGTCGACGATGGCGACCGCGCAGAACACTTCCTCGGTACATAGCGCCACATAATGCCAGCGCTTGTGGTGAAAGCGCCGCCACAGCGGGCTGCGGGAAAACGGCGCGGCCAGCAGGCTCCAGTCGATCTTTCCGACCTGGCCGGCGTAGCGCCCGAACAGCGGTTGGCCGTCGGCGGCCAGCAAGCTGGCGGGGGCGGCGGGCAAACTCATGATGCGGCTTCCTTTTCTGCTCCGGCCGCGTCCAGCGCGGCTTGCAGCTGCGGGCCGAATGCGGCCGGCGCTACCTGTTGTATGTGGACCTGCGGGCAAGCGTGCCAGCTGGCCAGGCGCTGCAAGGCGCCGGCAATGTCACGCGTAAAGCGCTCGCTGACGCGCGCGGCAGGCTCCAGCACCAGCGACTTCACCTCAAACACGCCGTCGCGCCGGTGCGCCTTGGCGTCCAGCCGTCCGACCAGCGCGCCACGGCGCAGGATAGGCAGCGTGAAGTAACCGTATTGACGCTTGTCGGCCGGCGTGTAGCACTCCAGCCGGTAGTCGAAGCCGAACAACTCCAGCGCGCGGCGCCGGTCCCATACCACCGGATCGAACGGCGACAGAATCGTGGTCAGCGTAGGCGCCAGCGTGCCGGCGGCAGCGCTGTCCAGCAGTTCGGCGTGATCGGGATGGACATAGACCGGATCGCCCCAGTCCGCCACCCACGCGCGCAGCAAAGCACCTTCCTCGACCAGCGTCTTCGGATCGAGGCGCGGCGGACGGGTGCGGAAATAGTCGCTGATCCACGGCCCGCGCGCGCAGCCCATGGCCTTGACGGCTTTCAGCACCAGCGCGCGGCGCACCTGCTCGATGGCGGGCAGTTGGCTATCATCCCAATGCGGCAGTACCCGTTCGGCCAGATCGTAGACGCGCTGGAAGTTATGGCGGGCGGCGATCATCAGCTGGCCGGTGGTGAACAGCACTTCGAGCGAGCGCTTTTCGGGCTTCCAGCTCCACCAGCCGCCGGACTGGCCATCGGTGCGCTCGAAGTCCGACGAACGCGTCGGCCCGCGGGTGCGGATATGCGCCAGCACCGCGTCCACCTCGGCGCGGCGCTCCTTCATCCAGGTGGCGGAATACTTCCAGCCCATCGCCTCCGGGTCCAGCATGCGGTGCCGGTACAGCCCATAGTCCTCGACCGGCACGAAGCAGGCCTCGTGCGCCCAGTATTCAAATAATTCACCTGCCGCCAGCGCCTGCTCCAGCCACGGCTGCGGATAGTCGCCCAGCCGGCTCCATAGCACCAGGTAGGGGCTGCGCGCCACCACATGAATGGTATCGATTTGCAGCACGCCCATTTGCCGGATCGCCTCCAGCACGTCGGGCTGACGCGCCTTGCGGCGGCGCGGCTGCAACAATCCTTGCGCCGCCAGGTGCAGCGCCCGCGCGGCGGACAGGCTCAATATCGGTTCGGTCATGCTCGCTATTCTAATAAAGTTTTCAACATTGCCTGTGAACCGGATGAGGTTTATTTCACAGCTTTCACGCCAAAAGCGATATTTCCGTGCAGAATAACCGCAAAGCCTTCAGACGACCGAACAGGATTACCACCCGATGCTTCCTTTGCTCCGCCGCCTGTACCGCGCATTCCTGCTGCCCGCCTTCGGTGCAGCGCTGCTGATCTTCACCTGGGTCGCGATCGGCTACCAGGTGCGCCAGGAGCAGCACACCGCCCATTACGAGGCGGTGCTGCACAGCCAATCGCTGGCGCGTACGCTGGCCGAGCATACCAATCACCTGCTGCGCCAGGTCGATCACGCCACCCAGCTGTTCAAAATCAAATACGAGGAAAGCGGGGGCCGCATGCGGCTGTCTGAATTCACTCGCCAGAACGGCCTGCTGGATTCGCTGCTGCCGACCAAGCTGGATCTGCCGCTGGCGGTGCTGGACCGCGAAGGCCGCGTGGTGGAAAGCATGAACGGCTACTTTGGGCCGAATCTGCGGCAGCATCCGGTGTTCAAAAACCACGCCAGCAATAATGCCGACAGCGCGCTGGTGGCCACGCCGGTGGTCGATAGCCGCACCAAGAAATGGCAGATCCAGGTGTCGCGCCGGCTGAACCAGCCGAATGGCAGCTTCGCCGGCGTGATCATGGTGATGATCGATCCAGCCTATCTGGTGGAGGACTACGACCGGCTGGACGTGGACGCCGGCGGCGCGGTGATGCTGATCAGCCGGGAAAACGGCATGTCGGCGGCGCGCATCGACGACCAGGTCATCATCAGTGACAGCATCGACTTCAGCGTCTCGGTGGCTGGCCTCAACCAGCCGCCGGAAGAATTCCTGCTCAAGCGCCCTTTCGACGCCACCCGGCGCATCTACGGCTACACCGAAATGCCGCGCTACCAGCTGACGGCGGTGGTGGGGAATCCGTCCGACACCCAGCTGGCCCGCTTCGCGCAGCGCCGCAATATGTACTATGCCGCCGCTGCCATCGCGTCGGCGCTGGTGCTGTTATTCGTCTATCTGCTGGTGCGGCAGGCGCACCGGCTGCGCCGCACCGCCAGCATGGTGATCGAAGCGCAGCTGATGCTGCGCGCCGCCGCCGACGCCAGCCTGGATGCCGTGTATCTGTTCAAGGCCTGCCGCATGCGCGGGGCACGGCGCGAGATCCTGGACTTCACCATCGCCGACCTGAATGAACGCGGCGCGCAGCTGATGGGTTATCTCGCTGCCGAGATCAAGGGCAAGCGGCTGGTCGAGGTGATGCCGGATCTGCACTCCAAGGGCTTTGTCGAAAAATACCGCCATGTGCTGGAAACGCGGCAGCCGCTGGAAGAGGAATTCGAGGTCGACTTCCTGCCCAACCGCGCCGTCCACTGGCTGCATCACCAGATCGTGCCGATCACCGACGGCGTGGCGGTCAACGTACGCGACATCACCTCGCGCAAAGAGATCGAACTGGCCGCCCGCAAGCAGCAGGCGGAGCTGGCCGCCGTCAACGACG
The DNA here is from genome assembly GCF_019219065.1 of Duganella sp. sic0402. Classification (GTDB taxonomy): domain Bacteria; phylum Pseudomonadota; class Gammaproteobacteria; order Burkholderiales; family Burkholderiaceae_D; genus Rugamonas. Next base: position 41,921 of record NZ_JAHUWK010000002.1, read on the forward strand.
CCTCGCCGCTTGGCCTGCTGCGCGCCGACGCCACCGGCCACTGTACCTACGTCAATCGCACGTTTGAACGGATTACTGGCCTGACCCGCGAAGAAGCACTGGGCGACGCCTGGCTGCGTGCCGTCCATCCACAGGACCGCCAGGTGCTGAAGAACGCGCTGGGCCACATGCTGCGCACCAGCCTGCCCTATCAGGACACGCTGCGCTGCGTCCACCCTGACGGCGCGATTGTCTGGGTGTCGTTCAAGATCGCAGCCATGGTGGTGGATAGCAAAACCTACGGCTATGTCGGCACGGTGGATGACATCACCCATGTCCGCAAGTCCGTGATGGCGCTGCGCGAAAGCGAATCGCGGCTGCGCACCATCGCCGACACGCTGCCAGCCATGGTGGCGTATATCGACGCCGACCAGGTCTACCGCTTCCACAACCTCGCCTACGAACGGGAATTCAACCGCACCGGCACCACGGTGCTGGGACGCACTATCCGCGACACCATAGGCGAGGAACGCCACGCCTTCCTCGAACCTTATGTGCAGCGCGCGCTGCAAGGCGAGACGCTGACCTTTGAAGAAGACGACAATAGCGACACCACTGAGCGCACCTACGAGGTGGTCTACATTCCGCAACTGGACGAAGATGGCCGCGCCGTCATCGGCTTCCACGTCATGCGGCAGGACATCACCGTGCAGAAACGCGAAAAGCAGCGGCTGCTGCGCTTGTCGCAGGTCGACGCGCTGACCGGCCTGACCAACCGCGCCGGCTTCCTGCAAAAGCTGCAGGATTCGATGCTGGCCGCCCGCATCAACGGCAACCTGATGGCGGTGATGTATATGGATATCGACCGCTTCAAGCCAGTCAACGATACCTTCGGCCACGCGGTCGGCGACTCGCTGCTGAAAGCCTTCTCGGCCCGCCTGACCCACACCATGCGCGCCAGCGACACCATCGCCCGCCTGGGCGGCGATGAATTCACCATCATCATGGAGCGCATCCACCGCGTAGACGACGCGGCAGCGCTGGCCGCCAAAATCGTCGCCGCCATGCAGGCGGACTTCGACCTGGACGGCACCGTGGTGTCGATTTCCACCAGCATCGGCCTGACCTTCTACCGCGATGAGGAAGTCAGCCCGGCCGAGCTGCTGAACCGCGCCGACATTCTGCTGTACGAGGCCAAACAGGCGGGCCGCAACACCTTCCGCGCCGGGCAGGTGCTGCACGCCCCAGCGGGCAACGTGGCATAAATCAAACCGGCTGCAGCCGGCATGCGCTATATTGGCGTTTTTCCGGCTGTTTGACACAACTTCATGCGTTTGCTGCACACCTCCGACTGGCACCTCGGCCAATCCCTGCATAATTTCGAGCGTCATTATGAACACCAGCGCTTTCTCGACTGGCTGCTCGACGCCATCGTTGCCGAACAGGCCGACGCGCTGCTGATCGCGGGTGATATTTACGACAACGCCAATCCATCGTCCGCCTCGCAAAAGCAGCTCTACCAGTTCCTGCGGCGGGCGAAGGAGCGCGCACCGCAGCTGAACCTGATCATCGTCGCCGGCAACCACGACTCGCCGGGCCGGCTGGATGCGCCCGGCCCGCTGCTGGAAGCGCATGGCACGCGCGTGATCGGCGCCGTGCAGCGCAATGCCGAAGGCGAGATTGAGGTTGAATCGCTGGTGCTGCCGCTGACCGGCCGTGACGGCGAAGTCGCCGCCTGGTGCCTGGCCGTGCCATTCCTGCGTCCGGGCGATGTGCCGCGCGTAGTCAGCGAAGAAGGCGCAGATCCCTATTTGGCCGGCATCGCCCTGCTCTACCGGCAGGCATTCGAATTGGCCCAAGCCAGGCGGCAGGAGGGCCAGGCCATCATCGCCATGGGCCATTGCCACATGGTGGACGGCCAGATGTCCAGTGATTCCGAACGGCGCATCGTCATCGGAGGCACCGAGATGCTGCCGGCCGGGATCTTCGACCCAGCCATCGCCTACGCGGCGCTGGGCCATCTGCACCTGGCGCAGAGCGTCGGCAAGCAGCAGCATATCCGCTATTGCGGCAGCCCGCTGCCGCTATCCTTCGCCGAAGTGAATTACCCGCACCAGATTCTGCGCATCGACCTGGACGGCGCGACGGTGCGCGAGATCACGCCCGTGCCGGTGCCGCGCGCGGTGGAACTGCTGCGCGTGCCATCCCGGCCGGCGCCACCGGCGCAGGTGCTGGAAGAACTGGCCGCCCTGTCGCCGCCGGAAGCGCCGGCCGAACAGCAGCCCTTCCTGGAAGTGCGCGTGCTGCTGGAGCAGCCGGAACCCGGCCTGCGCGCGCGCATTGAGGCAGCGCTGGACGGCAAGCATGTGCGGCTGGCGAAGATCGAAACGTCTTCCGCCGCCCGCGCCTCGTCCATCGACAAGCAAGTGATGACGCTGGATCAGCTGGAAAAACTCAAGCCCGACGATATTTTCAGGCAGCTGTACGAACAGCGCTTCGGCAACGAAGCGCCAGCCGATCAACTGAGCGCCTTTGCGGAGTTGATGCAGCCATGAGAATCCTGAAAATCAGCGGCAAGAATCTGGCTTCGCTGGCCGAAGAATTCAGCGTGGACTTCGAGTCCGAACCGCTGGCCTCCACCGGCCTGTTCGCCATCAGCGGTCCGACCGGCGCCGGCAAGAGCACCTTGCTGGATGCCTTGTGCCTGGCTTTGTACGATGCCACGCCGCGCCTGTTGCGCGTGGCCGGCCGCAACTACCTGTCCGATGTGGGCAGCGAGACGGTTTCCACGCAAGACCCTCGCACGCTGCTGCGGCGCGGAACGGCGGAAGGCTACGCGGAAGTGGATTTCGTCGGCAGCGACGGCGCCCGCTACCGCGCGCGCTGGAGCGTGCGCCGCTCGCGTACCAAGGCGGAAGGCGCTTTGCAGCCGACCGCCATGACCTTGAAGCTGCTGCCGGCGGAACAGCCGATCGGCGCCACCAAGACCGAAGTCAAGGCGGAAATCGAAAAACGCATCGGCCTGTCGTTTGAACAGTTCACGCGCGCCGTGCTGCTGGCGCAGAACGAATTTTCAGCCTTCCTCAAGGCCGAAGACAATGAACGCGGCGAACTGCTGGAAACCCTGACCGGCAGCACCATTTACTCCGACATTTCCATCCGCGCGTTCGAGCGCAACAAGCTGGAACAGGCCGCGCTGCAAAAACTCACCTTGCGGCTGGCGGACCAGAAGCCGCTGACAGCAGACCAGCGCGCCGAATTGCAATCGCAAAGCGCCGACGCCGCCATCGCCCTGCAAGCGCTGGACCAGCAAAAAGCGGCGCTGGAACAAGAACTGCGCTGGCATCAGCAAGCTGACAAGCTGGCGCAGGAAGAACAAGCCGCGCGACAAGCCAGCGTGGCCGCGCTGGCGGCCGTGGATGACGCGGCGCCGCGCCATGCCGCCCTGGCGCGCACCGACGCCGTACAACCGGCGCGGCCACTCGACGACGACATCCGTCGCATCGATGCCGACATCGCCGCCACCCACAACGCCATCGCCGCCAGCACCCAAGCCTCACAGCAGGCCGCGTCGGCGCTGGAACAAGCCAACGCTGCGCACGCACAAGCCGCCGACAGCCAGCAGCAAGCCGAGGCAGCGCAACGTGCCGCCGCACCGCAGCTGGACCAGGCCAAGGCGCTGGACGCCCGTATCGAAGCCATGCTACCCGCCTGGCGCCAGGCCTCAGCGGCCTGCGAAAAAGCCGACAACGCCGACGCCGCCGCGAAAGCCGCCCTGCAAGCACGCCAGAACGAGCATGCCCGGGCGGCAGCGCAGCAGCAAGCCGGTACGACATGGCTGGAGCAGCACAAGCACTGGAAAGCACTGGCGCAGCAATGGGAGCGCTGGGACGTGCTGTTCGTGCAGGCCGGCCAGGCCGCCGCGCAGGCCGAGCGCCTGCACAACGGACTGGCCCGTGTACAACGCAACGCGCAAACACATCGCGAAGAAGAAGCGGACGCCAGCAACCGGCTGGCGAATGCGCTGCAGGCGCTGCAAACGCTGGAGCTGCAACGCCAGCAAGCTGCCGAAACTGTTGCTGCCTATCCCGTCGAGCAATTGCGCGAATCGCGCAGCGGCTGGGAACGACACCGCGAGCTGCTGACCAGTGCGGAAAAAATCTGGCTGGACCTGGAATCCCGCCACGCGCGGCAGACGCAGATTGAAGCGCAATCAGCGCAACTGCGCCAGGCGATGGCAGCAGCGGAAGCCCGGTTGGCAGACGCTCAGCAGCAAGGCATCGCCATCATGGCGACCTTCTCGCAGGCCGAACGTTCGCTCAAGCTGGCGGAAGCTGCGACCGCCGCCAGCGTGGAATCGCTGCGGCAGACGCTGGAAGATGACACGCCCTGCCCGGTCTGCGGCGCCAGGGAACATCCCTACCGCCATCACGACGACAGCCTGCAAACCATGCTGCGCGAATTGCAGGGCGATGTGGCGCACAGCCGCCAGCAGATGGAAGCAAATGTCAACCAGCAGGCCGCGCAACGCGCCACCGCGCAGGCCAGCGCAGACCAGCTGAACGTGCTGGCCGCCGAACAGCGCTCGCTCCAGCAGGCGCTGGACCGCGTCACCGCAGCCTGGGCAGCTCACGCGCTGGTTGACGGCGGCGATCTGCCGCCGGATGCGGAACGCACCGCCTGGTTCACCGCGCAACTGGGCGAAGCCCACAACGCGCTGCACATCGTCGAGCAGCAGGAGCGTGCCTTGCACGCGGCCCGCCTTGCCCGCGATCAGGCACAAGCGGCATACGAGCGCGCCGCCGCAGAGCACACGCGCCTGCAAGCCGTGGCGTCCGCCGCGAAAACCGCGCTGGCGCAAGCGAATACCGAATACAAGGGACTGGAAGACCAGCGTATCGAAGTTGCGCTGGTACTCAGCGGCCTGCTGTCCGATCTGGACGCGGCCTTCAGCGGCGGCGATATTCCGAGCGAAGAATGGAAGGAGGATTGGAAGTCCGGGCCGGCGCGTTTCTATGCAGCGCGTCAGGCGGAGAGCAAGCAATGGCTGGCGCAGCGCGCGGCTTACGACGAACGCGCCGCCGCACTGGCCGGCGTAGAGGTGGAACTGAACACGCTGAGCGAAGCACTGTCCAGGGCCGGGCAGGACGCGGTTGCCGCCCGCAGCGCCTTCAGCGCCGCCGACGCTGCGCTCAAAGCCAGTCAGGATCAGCGCATGGCAATCTGGAACGGCAAAGAGATCCGTGATGTCGAAGCCGCGCTACAAACGGCGATTGACGCTGCCAAAGCGCGCCAGGCCGCCAGCCAAGCCGCCGCGCAGCAAGCCGCCCAGGACCGCGCGCGTTGCGACGAAGCGCTGTCTCAAGCCAAGCAGCGCCTCGCAACACTGCAAGCCTCCGCCGCAGCGGCAGCCGAACGCCTGGCCGACTGGCTGGCCGCCTTCCAGCAACGCCAGCCCGAAGCCGGCCTGCACGACCTGGCGCAGCTGCGCGAACTGCTCGCCATCAACGCCGACGACATCGCGGCCGAACGCGGCGCACTGCAATCGCTGGCCCGCGCCGCCGACCAGGCAGCAACCGTGCTGCAAGAACGCCAGCGCCAGCGCGAACAGCATCAACTAAGCGCTCCGCCGTCACGTTGCCCGGAAGCGCCCGAAGAGCACAGCGAACCGGCCGTCGCCGACTTATGGTCCGAATCCGGGCCGGCGCCGGCGCCGACGCCGGCAACTTCCCCGGCCGACGCCGTGGTCGCCGCACTCAACGCGCTGCTGGCCGAACGCAAAACCGCCAACGACCACGCGACCGCGCTGCACCTCGCTCTGGCGCAGGATGACGACAAGCGCCAGCGCTCGCAATCGATGCTGGCCGAAATCGAGCGGCAGGAAGCCGCCGCCCAACGCTGGGCGCGCATGGACGACCTGATCGGCTCCGCCGACGGCAAGCGCTTCCGCAACTATGCCCAGCAATTCACACTGGATGTCCTGCTGGGCTACGCCAACGCCCACCTGAACCACCTGTCGCGCCGCTACCAGCTGGAGCGCATCCAGAACAACACCGCACCGTCGCTCGCCTTGCTGGTGCGCGATCAGGACATGGGCGGCGAAATGCGTTCGGTGCACTCGCTATCCGGCGGCGAATCCTTCCTGGTGTCGCTGGCGCTGGCGCTGGGCCTGGCGTCGCTGTCATCCAACCGCGTGCGGGTCGAATCGCTGTTCATCGACGAAGGCTTCGGCAGCCTGGACGCCGACACCCTGCGGGTCGCCATGGACGCGCTGGATGGATTGCAAGCCATGGGCCGCAAAGTCGGCGTCATCTCTCACGTGCAGGAAATGACCGAACGAATCTCCGCCAAGATCCTGGTCCAGCCATCCGCCGGTGGCCGTAGCACCATCAGCGTTCAATAGGTGGCCCGTACAGATTTGTTCGCGCCGCTCGGCACGACCAGCCAGATGAAATCCACCACGGTTACCAATGGTGGGCGGGCACGGCAGCCTGGAAAGGTCATCGCGTCGCCAGCGTGGCCGAATAACACGCATCGCCACGCCAGGCACTGTTTTTTTGCTATCATTCAGGAACGTTTACGGCAACCGGCCCTGATGCCCTGATGTCATGCAGATAAGCGCCACCTCCAGCTACGCCACCGCTCCCGCGCCACGCATCGCGCCGGAGACGACCACGGCTGCGGCCACAGCCACACCCTCCACTTCCTCCACAACACAGCTATCCAACCAAGCGCTGGCCCTAATCGACCAGCTCAAGTCCCGCGACCTGGAAGTACGCCAGCATGAGCAGGCCCATATGGCGGCTGCGGGCGGGCTGGCCACATCCGGCGCCTCCTACACCTACCAGCGCGGCCCGAACGGCATCGATTACGCCATCGGTGGCGAAGTCAATATCGATACCTCGCCCGGCGCCACGCCTGAAGAAACCATAGCGCGCGCACGCGCCGTGCAGTCGGCGGCACTGGCGCCGGCCGAGCCGTCGGGCGCGGACCGCGCCGTGGCCGCGCAGGCGCAGCAGATGGAAATGCAGGCCAGGGCCGAACTGGCGCAGCGCGCCTATGGCGACGGGCCGGCAGTCCGGCCCCGCGTCGACACCTTCGCGTGAATGATAAAATCCTGCCTTTGTCTTCATAAGCAGTCACGCAATCATGTTAAAAGCACCACGCACCCTCACCTTTAAATGCACCAAATGCGCCAAAGCCGTTCAAGTCCGCCTGCAAAAGGTATCGGCCTGCTCGCACATCCAGCCTTACGTGGGCGTTTGCCCGTGCGGCGAAGTGCGCCACCACGCCATCGGCCAGAAAGAGGCAGTTGCGTCCTACCTGGCGGCGCCGGAAGGCTGGACCCACCACCACTAAATTGCGCGCCGGGCCCTCAAGTATTGGACTAGGATACCGTTAAAGAGTTGCAGAAGTATCATCGAACGGAATCCATCATGTCTATCATCTCGAATCTGGGCAACCGGCTGCCCTCCTTGTACAGCGGCAGCCAGGCGGCCGACAGCAAGGCGACGACTTTGCAAAAAACGCAAGGCGTCACGCCGGCCAAAGTCGGCAGCAACCCGCTGGACCTGACCAGCCGCGTCGCCTCGGTCGGCAATGCCACGGTGGATTTTGCCCAGGATTTCGTCAACAGCTTCACCCAGGCGCTATTCGGCGATGACGCCAAGGGCGCGGTGATCGACTTCGATTCGGCCAGCCTTGAAACCACGTCCACCTTTGCCGCCGGCGTACAGCAGAGCCGCAGCGGCAACAGCGTCACCAACGCGGCAGCCTTCAGCCTGACCGACAGCTCGCACTTCGTCGGCAAAGGCACGATCACCACCGCCGATGGCCGAAAGTTCGACTTTGAAGTGGAAGTCCAATACGACGCCGAATTGAGCGCGGCCGCCAGCCAGACCAGCAACGCCAACAATGCCGATAGCAAGCCACGCGCCGAAGCAAACACCGACACCCAGGACCTGCCAGTGGTACAACTGCCGAATCTTGACTTCCCTGGCACGCTGGCGGACCTGTTCCAGCTGATCGGCCGCAACCTGCAAAGCGCGCTGTCCAGCGGCGGCCAGGCCGGCAGCAAAACCGACGACGGCATCGACCGCAGCACCCTGCGCAGCCTGTCGCTGCGCTTGCTCAACCTGGTCGACAGCAAGGACACCAACACCTACGCAGCGCCGACGGCTGCCGACAAGGCCAAGGCAGCCGCCGGCGCCACCGATGCAGAAGCCGACGCCGAAACCGCAGCACCGGTGACGGCGGAAACGCCGGCGCCCGCCGCTGAAGCGCCAGCCACCGACACCGCCGCGCCGCCGTCGCAAAACGCATCGGTATAATAGCGGCTCTGCGCCACGCAACTCCGCGTGGCGCGTTCCTCTTTTACCGATCGCCCCAACATGTCCGAACACACCTCCTCTCCGTCACCTCAACACATCCACTGGGAGGAGAATGGCGAACAGCGCTCCGCGCGCTGGCGCTCCGAAGCCGGCATGCCGCCGCCGAAGCGCGTCATCATCGCCGACGACACCACCAATGCCGACACCGCGTACCGCCTGGCCTGCGAAGGTACGGCACTGCTGTGGCGCGGCGACTTCCAAAATGCGCGCCAGCTGCTGCAAGCGCTGGCCCGCCGCGCGGATCACAAAGGCCGGACTGGCAAGAAAGCCAAAGCACCCAAAGTGCCAGCCTCGCCGACCGAAGCCTTCCACCTGCACCGCCAGGCCCAGTCGCAGCGCGCCCGTACGCTGGCCATGCTGCTGATTCCTTTCGACGAGGGCTACACCATTCCGCTGCGCCGTGCGCCGGACGTCAAACTGGCTTGCAACGAAGCCTACGGCCGCTATGAAGAACCGTTCATCGCCTCGCTGCGCGAGCTGCTTGGCCTGATCGGCGCGCATGAGTGGCGCCGCACCGGCGTCGAGATTCCCGCGCTGGGCGCCCGCATCCATCCGCACTATGGCGTGTTCTCGCCAGTGCGTGGCGAATACGTGCAGATGGTGGCGGACGCGCCGCTGCCATCGGGCGCCGAGCTGGCGTTCGACATTGGTGCCGGCACCGGCGTGCTGTCGGCGGTACTGGCGAAACGCGGCGTGAAACGCGTGATCGCCACCGACCAGGACCAGCGCGCGCTGAGCTGCGCCCGCGAAAACCTGGCACTGCTGGGCCTTGACGACAAAGTCGAATTGCAGGCGGCCGACCTGTTCCCGGCGGGACGCGCGCCACTGGTGGTCTGCAATCCGCCGTGGGTGCCGGCCCGTCCAAGCTCGCCGATCGAATACGCCGTCTACGATCCGGACAGCCGCATGCTGCGCGGCTTCCTGGCCGGCCTGTCGGCGCACCTGGCGCCGGGCGGCGAAGGTTGGCTGATCCTGTCCGACCTGGCGGAGCATCTCGGCCTGCGTCCACGGGAACAGCTGCTGGAATGGATCGCCGCCGCCGGCCTGAAAGTGCTGGGCCGGCAAGACGTGCGCCCAGTCCACCCGCGCGCCGCGGACGCCACCGATCCACTGCACGCGGCCCGCGCCGCCGAGGTCACTTCACTATGGCGCCTGGGCGCCGCATAAGCGCATTAAAAATGCGGGCTTGCGGAATACTTCAGACCTGTATATAATCTTGCCTTCAGACGCGGGGTGGAGCAGTCTGGCAGCTCGTCGGGCTCATAACCCGAAGGTCACAGGTTCAAATCCTGTCCCCGCAACCAGATTCGATAAGCCGTTGATTTTCATCAGAAAATCAACGGCTTTTTCAATTCCGGCACGACCTTTTACGCGCCTTCGTTAAACTGCTTTTAGCGCAAGCATTCCGCCCATACCCAATCTGACGCAAAGCTGGCACAATCGGTCTTTTAGTCTAGCCAGGGAGAGCCGAGTGAAGGATCAGGAACACGCAGCAGAACAACAGGCGCAGGACGCCCCGGTCAATCCTTCGCGTCGCCGCATCTTCCAGGCGGCCGGCGCCGCCGGCCTGGCGACCACCTTGCCAGCACTGGCCGAAGCCGCGCCGGCCAAAGCGCTCACCAAAGGCTCGCTTGACCAGAAGCTCAAGGCGAATATCAAGAATGTGGTGGTGATCTATCTGGAGAACCGCAGCTTCAACAACCTGTTCGCCAACTTCCCTGGCACCGCCAGCCCGCTGTCGGCCGCAACGGCAGCCGCCTGTGCGCAGCGCGACCGTGACGGTTCGGTGCTGCCATCGCTGCCAAAAATCTGGGGCGGCATGGTGCCGAACACCCAGGACATCGGCGGTAAAAAATACGCCATCAAGGAAGACGATATCAAGGGCCTGCCGAATGGACCGTTCAAGCTGGTCGACACCGAAGGCAAGCCGCTGCCGGAAGCCGTGATCACCCGCGACCTGTGGCACCTCTTCTACCAGAACCAGATGCAGATCAACGGTGGCAAGAACGACGGTTTCGCCGCCTGGGGCAACACCGGCGGCATGGTGATGGGCTACTACAGCGAGAGCAACAAGAACCTCGGCCTGTGGAAGATCGCAGAACAATACACGCTGTGCGATAACTTCTTCATGGCGGCGTTTGGCGGCTCCTACCTGAATCACCAATTCCTGATCACCGGCCGCGTGCCGGAATACTTCAACGCCAAGGACACCGCGGCCAAGAAGAAGATCGCTGTACTGGACGACGGCCCGACCGGCATCCGCCTGTCCGTCACCAAGGATTCGCCGGCGTCGGCGATGGACGGCCATCCGCACTTCGTCAACAACGGCGCGATCACGCCGGACGGCTACGCGGTCAACACCATGGCGCCGCCATATCAGCCGAGCTATATCCGCCCTGCCTACGATGGCGATCCGCTGCACGCCGATCCGAAAGACGCCGGCACCCTGCCACCGCAAACCTATGACACCATCGGCGATCTGCTGTCCCGCAAAAAGATCAGCTGGGCATGGTACGGCGGCGCATGGCAGGCAGCGCTGGATGCGCGCGGCGGCGGCGAAAAGCCGAACTTCCAGTACCACCACCAGCCATTCAACTACTTCCAGCAGTTCGCGCCCGGCACCAAGGAGCGCGAAGAACACCTGCGCGACGGCGGCCTGGGCGACAGCCCGATTTCCAACAAATTCATCGCCGATGCGGTGGCCGGCAAGCTGCCGGCGGTCACCTTCTATAAGCCGCAAGGCAATCTGAATCTGCACGCCGGCTACTCGGACATCGAGTCCGGTGACGCCCACATCACCAACATCATCGAACACTTGAAGAAGTCGCCGCAGTTCAAGAACATGCTGGTGGTGATTACCTTCGATGAAAACGGCGGCTGGTGGGATCACGTCGCGCCGCCGAAGGGCGACCGCTGGGGTCCGGGCTCGCGCATTCCAGCCATCGTCATTTCGCCGTTCGCGAAAAAAGGCCATGTGGACCACAACTTCTACGACACCACGTCGATCATGCGCTTCATCACCCGCCTGCACGACCTGCCGCTGCTGGAAGGGATCAAGTCGCGCAATGAGGCTTTCGCGGCCCGCCACGCCACGCCGCCAGGCGACCTGACGGGGGCGCTGAGCTTCCGTTGAGATGGCGCTTTGTGTTAAACTGCGCACAATTATGTAAGCTAACGAAGCCCGACTAATACAGCCGGGCTTTTGTTTTTTCCCAGATGAGAGATAAAAAAGATAACGCTACGTTCGACCTGCCGGGCTTTACTCCCGCCGCGCCGCTCGAACCGGAAGCCAAGCGTCCTCCACCACCGCGCGTGCGCCGCACGGTGGCCAAGCAGGAGCAGCTGGAACTGCTGGAGCCGACCGACACTACCGGTCTGCCGCTCTGGGTACGCGACGAAAATCTCGATCTGACCGGTTTGCCGGTATGGAAGCGTGACTGATACGGCACAGCTGCCGTACACCACATACACACCTCCCGCACAGTGGGCCAGACGCCTGTTAGACTGTGTCCACATCCTTCTTGAACAGGGTCCGCCACCATGACTTCCACCTCCTTTGCCAGCCTGCCGCTGAACTCCGCCTTCCTGGACAACCTCGACTCGCTCGGCTACAAGGAGATGACGACCATCCAGGCGCAAAGCCTGCCGTCGGTACTGGAAGGCCGCGACCTGATCGCCCAGGCCAAGACCGGCAGCGGCAAGACCGCCGCCTTCGGCATCGGCATCCTGGCGAAGCTGAATCCGGCCTGGTTCGCAGTGCAGGCGCTGGTGCTGTGCCCTACCCGCGAGCTGGCTGACCAGGTCGCGGGCGAACTGCGCCGCCTGGCGCGCTCCACCGGCAACGTCAAGGTGCTGGTGCTGACCGGCGGCTCGCCGATGCGGCCGCAGATCGCCTCGCTGGAACACGGCGCCCACATCATCGTCGGCACGCCGGGCCGCGTGCGCGATCACCTGGGCCGCGAGACGCTGGACCTGTCCAAAGTCGGCACGCTGGTGCTGGACGAAGCGGACCGCATGACCGACATGGGCTTCTACGACGAAATCGCCGGCATTGTCAGCGCCTGCCCGAAACGTCGCCAGACCCTGCTGTTTTCGGCCACCTACCCGGACGATATCCGCCGCGCCACCGATGATTTCCTGGTCGATCCGGTCGAAGTCACCGTGGAAGCGCAGCACGACAACAGCCAGATCGAACAGCTGTTCTTTGAAATCGGCTTCGACCAGCGCAATGAAGCGGTGGCGCGTTTGCTGGGCCACTACAAGCCGGTATCGGCTATCGCCTTCTGCAACACCAAAGTGCAATGCCGTGAACTGGTCGAACACCTGCAATCCAAGGGCTTCTCCGCACTGACACTGTACGGCGAGCTGGAACAGCGTGAGCGCGACGAAATCCTGATTTTGTTCGCCAACCGTAGCTGCTCTGTACTGGTGGCCACCGATGTGGCCGCGCGCGGCCTGGACATCCCCAACCTGGAAGCAGTGATCAACGTTGACGTGTCCAAGGACACCGAGGTGCACATCCACCGCGTCGGCCGCACCGGCCGTGGCGGCGAGCAAGGCCTGGCGCTGTCGCTGTGCGCACCGAACGAGAAGAAGTGGGTCAAGCTGATCGAGGAATACCAGGGCCAGCCAGTCGAGTGGTTCGATCTGGGCAGCCTGGATGAAAACGACTACGGCGTTGATCCGGCGCCGATGATGACGCTGGTGATCTCTGGCGGTAAGAAGGACAAGCTGCGTCCAGGCGATGTGCTGGGCGCGCTGACTGGCGACGCTGGCCTGAGCAAGGAACAAGTCGGCAAGATCAATGTGACCGAGTTCCAGACCTATGTCGCCATCGACCGCCGCGTCGCTTACGACGCCTTTGCCAACCTTAGCAAAGGCAACCCGCTCGGCGGCGACTTCGGCGCATTCAAAGGCCGTAACTTCAAAATGCGCTTTATCGAAGCCTGAGCCGCTTAGCGGTGCTTCGGCTGCTCAATGTGCGGCAGCAGCACCGTCAGAATGCCCAGCAGCGGCAGGTAGGAGCACAGCTGATACACATAGGCGATGCCCTTGATATCGGCGATGTGGCCCATGGCCGCAGCGCCGATGCCGCTGACGCCGAACATCAGGCCAAAGAAAATGCCCGCCACCATGCCGACCTTGCCCGGCATGAGCTCCTGCGCAAACACCACGATGGCCGAAAAAGCGGACGAGATCACGAAGCCGACCACCACCGACAGCACCGCCGTCCAGAACAAGCCAACATATGGCAGCGCCAGCGTGAACGGCGCGGCGCCCAGAATCGAGATCCAGATCACGCGCTTGCGGCCGATGCGATCACCAATTGGCCCGCCCATGAAGGTGCCAGCAGCGACAGCCGCCAGGAACAGGAACAGATACATCTGCGCGTTCGATACCGACACGCCGAATTTATCGATCAGGTAGAAGGTGTAGTAGCTGGTCAGGCTGGACATGTAGATGTACTTGGAAAAGACCAGCAGCGCCAGCACCGTCATGGCGCCATACACCTGCGCCTTCGGCAGCGGCGAGATGGTGGCAGCAGCAGCCTTCTTCGGCTGCGCCAGATGATGGCTATGCCAGCGGCTCACGTACACCAGCACCACGATCGCGGCCAGCACCAGCAGCGCAAACCAGGCGATATTGCCCTGGCCACGGCCGATGATGATGGCGGCCGCCAGTACTGGACCGAGCGCCGAGCCGGCATTGCCGCCGACCTGGAATAGCGATTGCGCAAAACCGAAGCGCCCCCCAGATGCGGCACGCGCCACACGCGAGGCTTCAGGGTGGAAGGTCGATGAGCCGACACCGATCAGCGCCGACGAAATCAGCAGCAGCGGGAACGAGGACGCAAAGGACATCATCAGCACGCCAATCAGCGTGGCCACCATCCCCGCCGGCAGCAGGAACGGCATCGGGCGCTTGTCGGTGTACAGGCCGATCCACGGCTGCAGCAGCGAGGCGGTGCACTGGAAGGTCAGCGTGATCAGGCCGACCTGGGTGAAACTCAGGCCGAACTCTGTTTTCAGCATCGGATAAATCGAAGGCAGCATCGCCTGGGTAAGGTCGTTGAGCAGGTGGACCAGCGCGACCGCGCCGAGTATCTGCATGACCGTGTCGCCGTGCGGACGGCTGATAGTTGCAGTAGTCATGGTGTAAAGCCTTTATTTTTGGACGTTTCAGTGTAATATGGCTCGAATCTCTTGATATTCCAATAATCGTCGAATAAGTGACAAATGCCAGATAGTGCACGCAGCAAGGATCACCGCGACTACCAGCACGTACCTCGCGTGGTCACCGCCATCTCGCGCGACGTGGAGCATGGCGTGTCCGGCACGCCGCATAGCCACGAACGCGCGCAACTGCTGTACGCCACCAACGGCATGATGCGCGTGCTGACCGACGCCGGCATGTGGATACTGCCGCCGCGCCGCGCGCTGTGGGTGCCGCCCGGCGTCGTGCATCACTGGACCGCGATCAGCAAGGTCACCATGCGCTCCATCTACGTCGAGGCGCAAACCGCCGCCGCCTTTGGCGATCAATGCCGCGTGATCGAAGTCAGTCCGCTGCTGCGCGAGCTGATACTGGCACTGCTGGAAGAGCCGATTGAATATCCGCTGCCTGGGCGCGGCGAACATCTGGCGATGCTGATTCTGTCCGAGCTGAAGGCGGCGGAGACGGTGCCGGTCGCGATCCCCTGGCCGCGCGACCGGCGCCTGCTGGCAGTATGCTCGGCCATCATGGCCGATCCGGGCAGCAGCCGGAATATCGAACAATGGGCGGACCAGGTGGGCGCCAGCGCGCGCACACTGATACGGCTATTCCCGCGCGAGACTGGGCTGCATTACCGCCAGTGGGTGCAGCAGGTGCATCTGGCGGAGGCCTTTGGCCGGCTGGCGCAGGGCCAGAGCGTGGGCGAGATCGCGGCGGCGCTGGGCTATGCGAGCACCAGCGCGTTCAGCGCCATGTTCCGCCGCATCCTCGGCAAAACGCCGCAGCACTATCTGACCGAATGGCGCCAGCCGCTTACGCAGCATCCAGGTTAAACCGGAATACCGCGCCCAGGCCGGGCGCGCTGACCAGTTCTATCTTGCTATGGTGGAGTTGCAGGATGCGATTGACCGTCAACAGTCCCAGACCGCCAACACGGTATTCGCCTTGCAGCGCTACCGGGCGGCGGAACAGGTTCTCGCGCATGGCGGCCGGCACGCCCGGGCCGGTGTCCTGCACCGTCACGGCCACTTGGCCGTTGGCCGCCGGAGCCACAATCACTTCGACCTCGCCACCGGCCGGCGTATGGCGGATGGCGTTATCGAACAGATTGGTCAGCACGCGCTCCATCATCCCCAGGTCCGCGCGCACCATCGGCGCCGGATGCGGCAGCGTGGCCATCAGGCGCAGCTGGCGCTCCGCTGCCTGCAATTCAAATTTCTGGAATACGTCCTGGATCAGGTCGGACAGCGAGAACGGCTCCAGCTCCGGCTGCACCGAGCCGTGTTCCAGCCGCGCCAGCTCGAACAAGGCCTGCGCCAGCCGCCCCACTTTCCGGCTTTGCGCCAGCGCGATGCCGAGGTAGTGCTGGCGTTCGGCCGACGTCAGCATGTCATCCTTGAGCGACAGCGTCTCCAGGTAGCCATGCAGGGAACCCAGCGGCGTGCGCAAGTCGTGCGAGATATTCGCCACCACTTCGCGCCGCTCGTGATCGAGCTGGCGCATGGTCTGCCATTGTTCGTTGATGCGTGTCGCCATATCGCCGAAAGCATGTTCCAGTACGGCGATTTCGTCGCGCGGGCTATCCGGGCCGGGCGCTGGCAAGGCCAGTTGATCGGCCTTGGTGTCGAGCTGGCGCATGGTGGTGGTCAGGCGGCGCAGCGGGCGCGTGATCAGGCGGAAGGCGATCAGGCCGGCAATCAGCACCAGCCCTGCCACCACCACCATTGACCACAAGGTGGTGCGCAGCACCGAGCTGGCGGTGGCGCGTGCGGCCAGCCGGTCATGTTCTTCACTTTGCAGGATGACGTAGATATAGCCCACCTTTTTCTCGCCGGCCCGCAGGAGGGCTGCGCTGAACACTTTGCGGCCGGTCATGCTGCGCGGGTCGTCGCCCTGAATCGGCAAGGGCTGATTGTCCAGCAGGCGCTGGATCGGTTCCAGGCCGACGTGCTCGCGTTTCAGGCTGCCATCCGGTGCGGCATGGCCGACGATGCGGCCGTTCATATCGAGCAGGTAGACTTCCACGCTGGGATTCACATCCATCAGGCGGCTGAACAGGCGGCGCACCATATCGGGACCAAGCGCTTGCGCATCCTCGGCATGCATCAGCTGCGCGTCCAGCGCGATGCTGCGCGCCAGTCCGCGCGACAGTCCCTGCACCACCTCTTTCTCATGCATGATGTTGGCGCGGATCTGCAACCATGCGGACGCGCCGCAGCACGCCAGCAGCAGGACCGAGAACACCAGCGACAGCCGCTGCGATAGCGTCAGCTTCATGCGGCCCCGCTGGCGTATCGGTATCCCTTGCCCCACACGGTGAGAATGCGCACTGGCTCGGACGGATCGGCTTCGATCTTGGCGCGCAGGCGGTTGATGTGGGTGTTGACCGTGTGTTCGTAGCCGTCGTGCTGGTAGCCCCATACCTGATTCAGCAGGTCCAGGCGCGAGAAGACTTTTTCAGGGTGCTTGATGAAGAAGTACAGCAGGTCGAATTCACGCGGCGTCAGGTCCAGCGCGGCGCCGTCCAGGTGCGCCTGGCGCGTCAGCGGATCGACGCGCACACCATTCAACTCCAGCGCCCCGCCCTCGCCGCGCTGGTTGCGCGACATCGCATCGGCGCGCCGCAGCAGCGCTTTTACACGCGCCACCAGCTCCAGCACGGAGAATGGCTTGGGCAGATAATCGTCCGCACCCAGTTCCAGGCCCAGGATGCGGTGCACTTCGCTCGACCGCGCGCTGGTGATGATGATCGGCGTGTAAGTCGCCATGGCGCGCGCCTGGCGGCAGATTTCCAGCCCATCGACACCGGGTAGCATGATGTCGAGAATGAGCGCATCCCAGCCGCCGCTGCGCACCTGGGCCAGTCCTTGCGTGCCGTCCGCGCAATGCGTCACCTGATACCCCTCATCCTTGAGGTGCATGCACAGCAGATCTGCGATATGAATATCGTCTTCGACGATCAGTACACGTTTGTTGTCCATGGACGTCATTGTGCCGCATTCCGAACCGCCAAAGTATCACAATTAGTTTAAGTTTACGTGAGGATTTTGTCAGCACTGCGGGCGCAGAATGGCGCCATCGCTACTTCACTGACCGAGGACACCATGACATCACGACGCTCTTTCATCCTGACCAGCGGGGCCGCCCTGCTGGCGGGGATTGCTTACCGCAGCGGCGTTGCCGCGCCTGCCGCCGCCTGGGAAGTCACCCGCAGCGACGCCGAATGGCGTGCCCTGCTCACGCCAGCGCAATACGAAGTGCTGCGCAAGCACGGTACCGAGCGCCCGTTCAGCAGCCCGCTGTACAAGGAACACCGCGCCGGCAAATTCCTGTGCGCCGGCTGCCAGAATCCGCTGTTCTCGTCCAAAAATAAATTCGATAGCGGCACCGGTTGGCCCAGCTTCTGGAAGCCGCTGGACCGTGGCGTAAGCACCAGCCGCACCACGTCATTGGGCATGTATGGCGTGGAGGTGGTGTGCCGCCGCTGCGGCAGCCATCTGGGCGACGTGTTTGACGATGGTCCGGAACCGACCGGCCTGCGCTACTGCATCGACGGCGTGGCGCTGAACTTTGTCGCCGGCCAAGCCTGAGGAGAACCACCATGAACAACATCAGCAAAGCATTGGGCGGCGCGCTTGTCCTGCTCAGCCTCGCGGCCTGCCAGCAGCAGGCGATGTCGGCGGAATCCCCGACAGTGATTTCAGCGCCAGCACTGGACGAACCGGCCAGCACCGAACACAAAGCCACCGCCATCTTCGCGGGCGGCTGCTTCTGGGGTGTGGAAGGCGTGTTCCAGCATGTGAAGGGGGTCAGCAACACCGTCTCCGGCTACGCTGGCGGAGAGAGCCGCAGCGCCAGCTACGAAGCAGTAGAACGCGGCGACACCGGCCATGCGGAATCGGTCAAGATCACCTACGATCCGACGCAGATCAGCTACGGCAAGCTGCTGCAAATTTTCTTCTCAGTGGCGCACGATCCCACCCAGCTGAACCGCCAGGGCCCGGACAGCGGTACGCAATATCGCTCCGCCATCTTCCCGCAAACGCCGGCGCAGCAGAACGTCGCGGAACGCTACATCGCGCAGTTGAATGCATCGGGCGCGTTCAGCAAACCGCTGACGACCAGGATAGAACCCGGCAAACAATTCTATGTAGCCGAGTCCTACCACCAGAACTATCTGGCGCTGCATCCGAACGATCCTTACATCGTCTACAACGATCTGCCGAAGCTGAAGGATCTCAAGCGTATCCTGCCCGCCCAGTACCGGGCGGATCCTGTGCTGGGCGGGTTGCGCTAAGGCTTGACCTGCTTAAGCACCTCCAGCACCGCAGCGACCACCGCCTCCGGCTTGTCAGCCTGGATGGCGTGGCCTGCTCCGGGGATGATGCGCTGGCTGCTGCGCGTCGAGAGTTTGGTGTACTCTTTTTGAATCAGCACATTCTCATCCTCGAAGGCTTTGTTGGCGGCGCTTTGGGGCTGGCCCGGCACCGCATAGGGACTGAGGCTGCGCGTCAGCACCAGCACCGGGATGTCGCCAAATGGCCGGCGTAATTTACGCAGTTGTTCATCGCTGGTGGACATGGCATCGTATTCCGCGGACTTGGTCCGCCAGTACGATGGCTTTAGTTCAGCAGCCAATATCGCCGCGCCGAGCTTGGCGCCGTAATTCGTCAACGGCTCGCCGATGCATTGCGTCTGCTTTTCGCTGTCCTTGGCGAAGCCCTGCTCGGCGGCGTCCAGGCAGTATTGGTTCTGGCCTGCGTACATCGCATAAATCTGTTTGATCTTGCCGCCCGATACACGGTCCAGGCGTTCGGTTTCGTCTTCGTGCTGCGCCTCGGCCAGCACCAGCCCCTTCACCGATTGCGGATAACGGTAAGCGTAGACCTGGAGATTGGCGCCGCCCAGCGAATTGCCAACCAGGACGTAAGGTCCCTTCTCACCCGCCCCCTGTAGCAGCCGATGCAGATCGGCGGCCACGCTTTCAGCAGTATTCGGCTGCGCTGACGGATCGCTGAAGCCAAATCCCGCGCGGTCAAAGATGCAGGCCCGCGTGTGCTTCGCCACTTCCGGCTGCACCTGATACCACGCCCAACCCGCATCGCCGGCCGGTCCATCAAACACCACCGTCGGCGCACCCGCGCCGCTGCAATACAAATTCATCTTGCGGCCGCCACCTACATCGACCAAGGTATGCGGCACAGCGAACTCACTCGCTGCGGCCCAACCGGAACTCAACGCCAACACCATCAACACAGCTTTCATGCAGACTCCCTTGTGATGTGCAGCGGCCCATGCGCTGCGCAGTTGCATAATAATTCACTTTTGGGCCGCTCACATCCCTACTTACAACTTGCCTTGTCCGAGCAACTCGCGGCTGCGCTTCAAGGTGGACAGCAAGGCCGTCCTGTATCCGCCATCGCTACTCATCCGCGCCTGTTCCGCCTGTTCTTCCGGACCGCCCGGCTGCTTTCCGCGCAAGCCGAGCAGGCAGTAAAAGCGCAGTTGCAGCGCACCGCCTTCATCCTCGAACAATTCGTTGATGATGACGCCCTCGCGCGGGCCACCCGCCTGGAAGAAGGACACTTTGCTGCCGGCCTCAAAGCTGATAATCTCGCGCAGATCGTCACCGGCGATGGTGGCTTCGCGCACGATGTGGGTGTCGCCGTCGTGTATCACTTCGCAGCGCGTGCACAGACCGGGCGGAAGAAACAATCGGGCATCGCGTGCCTTCATCACCAGGCCATGCCACACTTGCGCGCGTGTCAGCGGAATCTCGCCTGCCGGATTCACCGGCACCGTAGCACTGGCGTAGATCATGATTTCGCTCCTTTGATCATTTCAGCCACGTAGTCGCGATAGGTGCGCAGCGGACGGCCCAGCAGCGTGACCAGGCGTTCGGCTTCGCCGTCGCCAGCCAGCATGCCGTCGCTCAGAAAACGCTCGCTCATCAGGCGCATGTCATAGGCCATCCAGCCCGGCATGAAGTTGCGCAGGTTTTGTTCGAAGGCTACCGTATCGTCACCGCCGTAGGCGATGGCGCGCTCCAGCACTTCGGACCAGATGGCTGCGGCATCGGTGCCGGTCAAATTATGCGGACCAACCAGGTTGATGCGCTCCAGCGGCGCGGCCGCGCTGGCGGCATGGCGGCGCATCAATTCGATGGCTGCAATTTCGCCGATGTCGCGGGGATCGATCATCGCCAGGCCCTTGCTACCGATCGGCATCGGATAGACACCGTAACCCTGCACCGCGTCCTTGATGGTCAGCTCATTGCTCATGAAGTAAGCCGGACGCAGAATGGTGGCGCTAAAGCCCATCTGCTCGATCATGCGTTCAACACCGAATTTACCGGCGAAGTGCGGCACGTTGACGAAGCGGTCGCTATGGATCACCGACAGGTAGACGACGCGCTCAATGCCAGCTTCCTTGGCCAGATTCAGCGCAATCAGCGCCTGCGTGAATTCGTCCGCCACCACGCCGTTCAGCAGGAACAGCGTCGAGACGCCCTGATAGGCGCTGCGCAGCGCATCAGGATCGGACAAATCGCCCTGAACCACGGTGACCCCGGCCGGAAGATCCGCCTTGGCCGGATCGCGCACCAGTGCGCGCACGTGCGCGCCGCGCTGAATCAGTTGGTCGATCACTTGACGGCCTACGGTGCCGGTAGCGCCAGTAACTAAGATGCTCATGATGTGTACTCCTGTGTAGTTGAAAGACAGGTTCATCTTAGGCATTCCACCCACGGTCCGATAGATGCTATATTTGGACACTCCGTCTCGTATATGGAACACTTAATACATGGACCTGCTCGCCCTCGTCGATTTCAACCTCGTCGCCCGCCACGGCGGCTTCGGACGCGCCGCCCGCGCCACCGGGCGCCCCAAGGCCACGCTATCGCGCCGTGTGGCGGAACTGGAGGGCAACCTGGGCGTGCGCCTGCTGGAACGCGGCGCGCGCACGCTCAGGCTGACGCAGGAGGGCCAGGCGCTGCATCAGCGCACCGCTGCGCTGCTCACCGAAATCGACGAAGCCGCGGTCGCCATCGCGCCCGGCGGCAACCAGGCGCGCGGCCGGCTGCGCATCAGCGCCCCGCTGCTGTTCTCTCAGGCGGCCATGGGCAAGCTGGCGGCCGGATTCTCGCTCCAATATCCGGCAGTGCAGCTGGAAGTCACCGCTGAAGACCGTGCGGTCGATATGGTGGAAGAAGGCTACGACCTGGTCATCCGCGTCAATCCGGACCCGGATGAGAACCTGATCGGCCGTATTTTTCTGCGCGACCGGCTGGTGGCGGTAGCCTCGCCCAAGCTTGCGCGCGCCACCGACAACACGCCAACCCCGGCCGTGGTGCGCGGCGCCGGTGAGCGTCCGCAAACCTGGCAGATGCAAGGAGCCAGCAGCCTCGCCGTGCAGCCGGTGCTGTGCCTGACATCGATGTTCATGGTGCGGGACGCCGTGCGCATGGGCGTCGGCGTGGCGCGCCTGCCGCTGTCGCTGGTGACGCATGACCTGGCTGAAGGTACGCTGACGCATTGGGGCGATATCGACGCGCCGGAGATCGCGCTGTGGGCACTGTATCCATCGCGGCGGCTGCTCAGCGGACGCGTGTCCGCCTTCCTCGCCTATTTGAAAGAGGCCTTCCCCACCGGAGCGCCGCAGGAACTGGCTTCGTACATCACGCACTAATCAGCGATAATGCGAGCATGGACAAATTAATCTCTGAACTGCAACGGCTGTACCTGCCCAGCGCCGACAACCACCAGCGCCTGCAACACCATTTGCGCGGCGAGGCGACGTTTGCTTTCGATCTGGCGCAGGACGGCGTTACGCGCGCCATCGTCATCGATTTTAACAAGGCCACCGATGAGCAGCACTGGCTGCGCCTGTGCGACGTCGCCAATGCCCTGCAAACGGAACTGGGCCTGCCGGCGCCTGCTGTCAGCGTATCTGGCGGCGAGTGCTATCGCCTGTGGCTGTCGCTGGCCTCGCCGCTGTCCGTCACGCAGGCGCGCCAGTTCCTCGCTTTGCTGCATCAGGCTTACTTTGAAGATGAGGACATAGATTTAGGCCGTACGATGGTCGAGCTGCCGCCATGCCTGCATGTTGCCACCGGCTTATGGGCGGCGTTCATCAATCCCAGCATGGGTGGCGCTCTCGCCGATGATCTGGGCCTGGAAGTCACGCCCAACGATATGGCGCAAGCGGCCTTCCTGGAAAAACTGGACAGCATCAGCGATGAGGAATTCGCGCACGCGCTCAATACGCTGCAGCGCCGCCACGCCAAGCCGGCGCCAGTGTACAAAGCACCCGCGCCGCAAGCAAGCCTGCTGCTGAAAGACGCCACGCTGGAAGACATCGTCAAACACCTGCACGCGATGGGCATCGAGCCCACCTTCCGCCACGTACTGAAAAGCTAGCGCGCCGCCAGCGAGACGCTCGGAGGGAACTGCGGAGCGCGCCGGTGCAGCGTCGCCTGCTCGTACGAATAAGCCATGCGTATCAAGGCCGCCTCGCTGTACGCCGCGCCGACAAACGACAAGCCAACCGGCAGCCCATGCACATAGCCCGCCGGCACGGTGATGTGCGGATAGCCCGCCACCGCCGCCGGCGACGAGAAGCCGCCGACGTAATGGTCGCCGTTGACGAAGTCCGTCAGCCACGCCGGACCGCCAGTCGGCGCCACCAGCGCATCCAGCCGGTGCGCCTTCATCACCTGATCGATGCCTTCTGCGCGTGAATAGCGATGATTATTGGCCAGCGCCTCTTTGTAAGCCGGCGACTCCAGGCCACCCTTGGCCTGCGCCTGCAGCAGATACTCCTGGCCGAAATAAGGCAGCTCCTGCTGGCGGTGTTTTTCATTGAAGGCGATCAGCTCCGCCATATTCGACACCGGCGCGTTCGGCGCATATTCCTTCAGGTAAGCCGCCAGGTCGGTCTTGAATTCATACAGCAGCACTTCGGTTTCGCTGTCGCTGTACTTGCCGACGTTGGGCACGTCCGCCTCCACCAGCACCGCGCCTTGCGCCTTCAGGTCCAGCAGCGCCTTTTCGATCACCGCATCCAGCTCGGCATGATGGCCGAAGAAGTTGCGCGCCACGCCGATGCGCGCGCCTTTCAGCCCGGCCTTGTCCAGCGCCGCGCGATAGTCGCCGGCCTTGCCCACGCCTTCCTGCGTCACCGGATCTTTCGGGTCCACGCCGGTCATGGCGGAAAGCATCAGTGCCGCATCGGCCACGCTGCGCGCCATCGGCCCGGCGGTATCTTGCGAATGCGCGATCGGGATGATGCCGCTGCGGCTCACCAGCCCCAGCGTCGGCTTGATGCCGACCAGGCCGCAAATCGAGGCCGGCGAAACGATCGATCCATCAGTCTCCGTGCCCACCGCCAGCGTCGCCAGCCCTGCTGCGATGGCCGCGCCGGAGCCGGAACTGGAACCGCTGCAATTGCGGTCCAGCGAATACGGATTCAAGGTCAGGCCGCCGCGCGCGCTCCAGCCGCTGACCGAATTGGTCGAGCGCATATTCGCCCACTCGCTCAGATTGGTCTTGCCGATGATGACCGCGCCGGCCGCGCGCAACTGCGCCGTCACATGCGCATCGCGCGCCGCGCGCACGCCGGCCAGCGCCAGCGAACCGGCGGTGGTGCTCATGCGGTCGGCGGTGGCGATATTGTCTTTCAGCAGAACAGGGATGCCGTGCAGCGGACCGCGCACGCGCTTGAGGTTGCGCTCACGGTCCATATCCAGCGCAATCTTCAGCGCTTCCGGATTGATCTCGATGATGGAATTCAGCCGGGGGCCGGACTTGTCGATGGTCTTGATACGCGCCAGGTATTGCGAGGTCAGCGAATGCGAGGTCAGCTTGCCCGCCTCCATCATCTGCTGCTGCTCGCGCACGCCCGCGTCAAGGATGCTGCCGGCGCCCAGTGGCTTGCCCTGCACCATGCCTGCGGCGGTAGTGGCAGCACCCGCCGCCAAGCCGATTTTTACGAAATCCCTGCGATCCATGCCATCCCCGTGGTTGGTTTCACCAATGCGCCGAATTTGTTGCGTTGCATTAATATATCAGCAGGTTGCAACTTACACCACAAGAATTGATAAAAAAAAAGCACGCCGGCTTGCGCGGGCGTGCTTTCTACAAGAAATCGTGGCTTAGTTGCGCACAACTTTCTTGAATTCGTTGGTGCGGCTGTCGATTTCGATGACGTCGTCTTGCGATACGAACAGTGGCACCTGGATGGTGAACTGTTTCGATTCGATGGCGTTTTCGATCTTGGCTTCTTTGGTCACGTTGCCCGAAGTGTTGCCTTTAACAGCCGGCTCCGAGTAAACGATCTGACGCTGGATGGTGGTTGGCAGTTCAACCGAGATGGCTTTGCCATCGTAGAAGACAGCTTCGCATTCCATGCCGTCTTTCAGGTAGTTCAGTGCGTCGCCCAGATTTTCTTCTTCGATTTCGTACTGTTCATATTCTGCGTCCATGAACACGTACAGTGGGTCAGCGAAGTACGAGTAGGTCACTGGCTTCTTGTCCAGAACGACCACGTCGAATTTGTCATCGCCGCGGAACACGCTTTCGAAAGGCGCGCCGGTCAGCAGGTTCTTCATCTTCCACTTGTAGGTGAAGCCGGTGCGGCTCGAACCGTTCACGTCGGAGCGCAGCACGATGAATGGCTTAGCGTCGACCATGATGATGTTGCCAACACGAATTTCTTTTGCAGGTTTCATAGTGATTCTACTTAATAAGGTGGTTGCGTAAAGATCATCGTCGCCGAGCCGGCTTACGCTTGATCGGGTAAAAAATGCGTTATAAAGATTAACCCGGCATTGTACCGTGTTTTTCTGTCAGCGCCTATCTCAGCGTGGCAGCAAACGACAGCATATTGCTGGCCAAATCGCCATGCGACAGCATTTGCTGATGCCACGCCAGCGCGCGTGCGGCGGCGCGTTCGCGCTCGCTCTCCAGCCCTGCCCACAGCCCGGACCAGTCGTCCGCCGCGCCGCCAGCCGGGGCACCATTCCAGCGCAAGGAAAACGCCGCCAGTTGCGGCAGCTCGCCGGCATAGCGCTCCAGGAAAGCACGCAGCTTTTTGTGGTGCAGGTTTTCATCCTGCGGGTAGATATGCCAGATGAATGGCTTGCCCGCCCACTGCGCGCGCACGAAGGAATCCTCGCCGCGCACGAAGTTCAGGTCGCAGGCCCACAGCAGCTTGTCGTAATCCGGCTGCGGCACGAACGGCAGTACGCGCACCGTCAGCGCACCGTGGGTGGCGACTGTCGCGCCGCCGGTAAATTTACGCACGGCGTCGGCCGCCACGCCTTCCGGCACCAGGCATGTGATGGGCTCAGCGCCCTGCCGCCACACATCCAACAAGGCTGACACCGGCGCGTGCGGATAGCAGAACAGCGACATTTTTTGCGACGCGATTTCTGCTTCGCTCAGCCCCAAATGCCGCAGGAAGGCAGCGGCATCGAATTGCGCGCGCTGCTGCTCCAGCTCAGCCTCGCGTAGCAAGCCGCCGGTTTGGGCGGTAAAGCCGGGGAAGAAGAAATGCTTCATCAGCGCTTGACGCTGCGGCGATGGCAAGCGATGACAACCTTCTACCCACTCTTCCGCCGTCAGGCCTTCCAGGTTGAACCACACCGGACGCGGCGTGCATTGCGCCATCGCGTCGATGTAGCCAGGCGGGATATCGACTGCAAAGAACTCCACCACAATATCGGCCACGTCTTGTGGCGTGTAGACGCCGTCCTGGCCGCGCCAGTGGCGCACGCTGACATCCTGCACCTGCTGGAGCTCGGCCTCCGTATCGACTTCCGGGCAGATGCGCTGGAAGCTGAGCAGATCGTCCACATACAGCGTCACCGCCAGCCCGTGTTCACGCACCAGCTGCTTGGCCAGGCGCCAGCAGATGCCGATGTCGCCATAGTTGTCGACTACGCGGCAAAACAGGTCCAGGCGGCGGAATGTCATCATGTGTGCGGTCTCTCGTCACTGCGCAGGAATGCAAAAAGCCGCACAAGGCGGCTTTTTGCTGATTTGGCGTCCCCACGGGGATTCGAACCCCGGTACTCACCGTGAAAGGGTGATGTCCTAGGCCTCTAGACGATGGGGACAGAAACTGTCCGTACTGGCCTTGTACTGCTCAATCTGGAAATGTCTTTTGGCGTCCCCACGGGGATTCGAACCCCGGTACTCACCGTGAAAGGGTGATGTCCTAGGCCTCTAGACGATGGGGACATTTCCAAGGCGCGAATCATAGCAGCAGCCTACCGCGAACGCAATAGCAAACCCTTGTTTTTGCTGAAAAAACACAGCAAGATTGGCAGCTCTACAACCCTATTCCACCATCTGCACAATCAGCTGCTGCAAGCGCTCCGGTTCATCCTGATGAATTTGATGTCCGGATTTTTCAAAAACATACAACGCTTTCTTCGGTGCCCGTAATTTTTCAAAGTAGGCTACCGTGATGTGCGTGGAGGTCTGAATATCGTTTTTACCGACAAAGAAATACACCGGGCAATCAACGCTCGGCAGCGTGGCCGGCAAATCGATATGCATCACCTGATTCCACGCTGGCGACCAGGTTTTCGACCATCCAAGAAAACCTTTTTTAAAATCGTCGCTGGTCACAAAGGTTTTTCCGTCCCTATAAAACAGCCACTTCCGCAGATAAAACAAATCCTCATCAGCCTTAAAAGGAATGGCGACGCGATTCAACTCCTCGCTGGCGACGGCATTATCTTTGAAATGCACCTTGAGAATGGTCAACAATTCCTTTTCGCTGGCGAGCTGGCTGACGACGGGATTCACGGCAAAATATGCGTGCAATAACTCGGGGTGGTTTCTCACCAACGAAAATCCCAACACATTGCCCCAGGAACTACCCAACGCATAGATTTTTTCCTGCTTCAGCTCCTTGCGCAAAAACTGCACGACTTCATAGGTATCTCTTTCCATCAATGCGACGGAGGGTTGCACAGGGGAAGCGTTGAGCTTGAGCGTTTTGCCCGCATCCCGTTGATCCCATTGAACAATGGTGAACCTGCTTTTCAGGATATTGGTATACGCGCCGGCATTATTCATCATCGAACTGCCTGGACCACCCGACAGAAACAGCAGCGCAGGCTTGCCTGCGCCGCCATCATCAATCTCGATAAGCTGCTTGATGCCACCAATCTCGGGCGTCACGGTGTAAGCACTGCTTAATGGCGCAACCAAAGCAAATAGCCAAGCCCACATTATTTTTTTCATCGCATCCTTTGAAAGTCAGGGGCAGAATAGCATCTTATCTAAACGAAAGCACAAGACGCACCGGCGCCGGAAGCAAATATTATTTCTGCGGGGCTTTCTGGAAAGCGCTGTTCAAAGCGGCGCTGACATAGCTGGATAAAATGGGCTTGGACTGCCCCTCCATTTCAGCACCGATGACTTCCTGCTTGCTGGCAAGCTTGTTCATAAAGCGCGAATTTCGCCCTTCGGACGCCAGCGACCGCAGCTCTTCAGCCGTGAAATGGCGCGCATAGATCTGGGCAAGGTTACCATCCCACTTGCCCAGATACTGGCCGATATAAGCATCCAGCTCTTTCGACACCAGGGCTTGCGCGCTGCCCGCTCCCAGTTTGGATACCAGGATAGCGTATGTCTGCGTGTTCACCGCGACAGTGCCCGCCAGCGTTTTCAAGTTACGTCCAAGCTGACGCTGCTGCACAAATTCGGCAGCGGCTGTCTCTGCCGGGCCACTCTTCGCAACCGGCACAAAACCAAACGACAGGAAAAAGGAGAGAACAAGCCGCAGGATCATCATTCCACGTATCCATTCAAGGTTAGGGACAACAGAATAGCATCCTGCCGAAACCGAAAATGCGTAGATAATCACGAGCGCAGAAAACAAAAAAGCCGCTACATGGCGGCTTGATCATTGACTTGCTTTGGCGTCCCCACGGGGATTCGAACCCCGGTACTCACCGTGAAAGGGTGATGTCCTAGGCCTCTAGACGATGGGGACCAAGGAACTTCTTGATATTGCCTTCTACGCGAATGGTGGAGGTAAGCGGGATCGAACCGCTGACCTCTTGCATGCCATGCAAGCGCTCTCCCAGCTGAGCTATACCCCCCGGGCGCAGAAAACAGTGACTACTCATAACCAGCGTTGGCGAAGCTGGCGTCCCCACGGGGATTCGAACCCCGGTACTCACCGTGAAAGGGTGATGTCCTAGGCCTCTAGACGATGGGGACCTTGGAACTACCGTACAACTATCCTGTGCTTGTTGGTGGAGGTAAGCGGGATCGAACCGCTGACCTCTTGCATGCCATGCAAGCGCTCTCCCAGCTGAGCTATACCCCCTCAGGGCACAGAACATTTACTACCAGACCAGCGTTGGCGAAGCTGGCGTCCCCACGGGGATTCGAACCCCGGTACTCACCGTGAAAGGGTGATGTCCTAGGCCTCTAGACGATGGGGACCCTGGAACTACCGTACTACAAACTCTGCAAACTGGTGGAGGTAAGCGGGATCGAACCGCTGACCTCTTGCATGCCATGCAAGCGCTCTCCCAGCTGAGCTATACCCCCGTTTGCGCGAGAGACAAGAGTATAGCAGAGGCGCCGTATTATGCAAATACCCTTTTGCAACTTTGCCCCTGCTTCAATGAATAAATTAAAGGAACTTGGCCAGGCGCGCCACAACCGTGTCACGGCCGAAGATTTCCAGCACGGCGTCGATCGCCGGGGTCTGCAACTGGCCGGTGATAAACAGGCGCAGCGGCATGGCGATCTGCGGCATCTTCAGACCATGCGCAGCCAGCACTTCCTTGATCATGGCCGACAGCGCCGCCTTGTTCCACTCCACTGTTTTGCAGCGCTCGGCAAAATCGGCCAGCGCCGGCTTGACCGCGTCGGTGACGTGCTGGGCCAGCAGCGCGGCATCCGGTTGCGGCGCGCGGTAGAACAGCATGGCGGCGTCGGCCAGTTCGTTAACAGTATTGGTACGCTCCTTCAGCAGACCCAGCACCACCGCCAGCGACGGCGCGCCTTCGAACACTGCGCCGTTGGCCAGCAGGCGTGGCGTGGCCAGTTCTGCCAGGCGCTCGTTATCCGCCTGCTTAATATAGTGGTTATTCAGCCAGTTCAGTTTTTCGATATTGAACTGCGCGGCCGAGTTCGACAGGTGCGAACCGTCGAACCACGAGCACACCTGCTCCATCGAGAACACTTCGTCGTCGCCGTGGCTCCAGCCCAGGCGCGCCAGATAGTTCAGAATGGCTTCCGGCAGATAGCCTTCGGCCGGATATTGCATGACGTTGACTGCGTCCTTGCGCTTGGACATCTTGGCGCCATCCGAACCCAATATCATCGGCAGGTGGCCGTACTCCGGCAGCGGCGCACCGATGGCGCGCAGAATGTTGATCTGGCGTGGCGTGTTGTTGACGTGGTCGTCGCCGCGCAGCACATGGCTGATTTCCATGTCCAGGTCGTCGATGGCCACGCAGAAGTTGTAGGTCGGCGTGCCGTCCGGACGAGCGATGACCAGATCGTCCAGCTCTTTATTACCGATGGTGATGCTGCCTTTGACGAAATCGTTCCAGGTCACGTCGCCATCCAGCGGATTCTTGAAGCGGACCACCGGCTTGCGGCCTTCCGGAATTGCCGGCAGCGTTTTGCCTGGCTCTGGACGCCAGGTGCCATCGTAGCGCGGCTTCTGGCCGGCGGCGGCGGCGCGGTCGCGCATTTCCTGCACTTCTTCCGGCGACGAGTAGCAATGGTAGGCGGTGCCGGCTTCCAGCATCTGCGCCACCACTTCGCGATAGCGGTCCATGCGCTGCATCTGGTAGAACGGACCTTCGTCGTGATTCAGGCCCAGCCAGGCCATGCCTTCGATAATAGCCTGCACGGCTTCCGGGGTCGAGCGCTCCAGGTCGGTATCTTCAATGCGCAGCACGAAGGTGCCGCCGAAGTGACGGGCGAAGGCCCAGGAATACAGCGCCGTACGGGCGCCGCCGAGGTGGAGGTAGCCGGTCGGGCTCGGTGCAAAACGGGTGCGGACTGGCTTGGCTGGTGCGTTGGTCATCGGAGTGAAAGCTGAGATATAAAAGCAGCTATTTTACCGCGTCGGCGGCTGCTTGGCGCTCAAAGCTGGCGCGGTACTGCGCGTGGGCGTCGGCGCGGGTGTTCATCTCGAACAGCAGGCCGCCGGGCGCTTCGCAGAAAAAGCGCGAGCCGCGCTCGTGATGAAACATGCCGGTCTTCATGGTGACGCCCTGCGTTTGCAGATGCTGATACAGCTCGCTTACCGCCTCCACCGACGGCAGCTCGAAACCAAGGTGGAAGTTGTGCGGCCAGGCCACGGTGTGGTCTTTGGCCTCAATGACGATGTCGAAGCCCGCGCGCTTGAGCATGGCGGCGGCGGGACTGATGAATTCCAGCGAGCAGCCGAGATGCTGCACAAAGAAGTTGGCGGTGGCGCGTACATCGCTCGAAGGAAAGCTGAGATGGTTGAATTTCATGGTCTTACTCCTGTTGGTGAAGCCATCAGAATAAGACCAGCCCCAGCTGCCATCAACTCGCTTTCCCTCGGCGAAAAATCCTTTCCCCTCAATGACTTATGACCACCAACGCCATATTGCTCGCATTTATCAAGCGGCCTGCTTGAAATAAAGCGCCGTCGTCCCGGCGAAAGCCGGGACCTATGCTGAATTTGCCTGGCATACGCTCTATGGATTCCCGCTTTCGCGGGAATGACGGTGGTTGAGTATTACCAGCCGCTGAAGCGCGGCCACACCTTCATCTCGCCGCCTTTTTGCGGGATCACATGATACTGGCCGTGCTGTGCGCCGGTTGCGCAAGCGTGATTTGGCAGAATGCGCAGGCTGCTGCCCACCGGGAACAGCTGGCTGATGTCGCCCTCGCCCGTCCATTGCAGCACGCCGTGTTCCTGATTCGCCTTGCCGAAACAGAGGCCGTCAACCGGCTTGCCGTCGGCGTCGCAGACCAGCCCGTAGCCATGGCTTTGATGGCCAAGGTCGCGGCTCATTGCCATCCAGCCGCCGTCGGTGATCACCCAGCCCTTGCCGGTCTGGTGGCCGATCACGGTGCACAGCAGGCTGAGCGCCACGTCGTCCGCCGTGCAGACGCCAACATCGGCCATCACCATGTCACAGAAAACGTAGACGCCGGCGCGTACTTCAGTCACGCCGTCCAGGTGCTGCGCGCTCAGCGCGGTTGGCGTGGAGCCGACGCTGACCACATCGCACGCATGCCCGGCGGCGCGCAGCGCTTCGGCAGCGGCCACGCAGCGCGAGCGTTCCTGCTCCGCCATGGCCGCCAATGCTTCCGGCGTGTTCAAGTCATACGAGGCGCCGGCGTGCGTCATCACGCCCTTGAGGCGGGCGCCGCCTTGCAGCGCGGCTGCGATCTGCAACAGCACAGGATCGCCCGGCTTGACGCCTGAGCGATGGCCATCGGTATCGATTTCGATCAGCACCGCATAGCAGACGCCATGCTCCGCGCCATGGCGCGCCACCTGCTCTGCCATCGCCGCCGACTCCACCAGCAGCGTCAGGCGAAGGCCGGCACGGATCAGCCGCAGCGCGTGATCGAGCTTGTTTGGCACGATGGCCACGGCATACAGAATATCTTCCACGCCGGCGCGGAAGAATTCCTCCGCCTCTTTCAGCGTGGACACCGTGATGCCGCGCGCGCCCGCCGCCATCTGCCGCCGCACTACTTCCAGGCATTTGCTGGTTTTCACATGCGGCCGGAACGCCACGCCCAGCTGATGCATGCGATTCTGCATGCGCTCGATGTTACGCTGCATGCGTCCCTCATCCAGCAACAGCGCCGGCGTCTCCAGATTGTGATGCATGACTTGCTCCGCAAATATCGATACAATACATTCTATCCAATTTTAGACAAATAAGCCAATCATGCCTCATCATGCCCAACTTTTACTGCTGGACCGCGATGCGATCGCCGGCCTGCTGACACCTGCGATTGCACTCGAAGCAGTGAGCACCGCATTCACACTGCGGGGCTCGGACCAGGGCCGCATCTTCCCGGTGGTGCGCGAGGCGCTGGCCACTGGCGGCGTGTTCGGCATCAAATCCGGCGATGTCGCCTCGCGCGATCTGCTGGGCTTCAAGGCGGCGGGCTTCTGGCCCAGCAACCGCGAGCTGGGCGGAGAGCCGCATCAGGCCACGGTTATATTATTCGATCCGGCCACAGGGCGGCCGCGCGCCATCCTTGACGGCAACGCCATCACCACCGTGCGCACTGCGGCCGCCGGTGAACTTGGCTTGCGCACGCTGGCGAGGCAGGACAGCGCATCCGTCTGCGTATTCGGCACTGGCGTGCAAGCCAGCGCGCAATTGGCGGCGGCATTGCGCGCCCTGCCCTCGCTGCGCGAAGCGCGCTATATCACACGCACCGGGCAGCCGGACGAGAACTTTGCAGCGCGCTACGCGGCGCTCGGCGCGCCGCACTGCACGCTGATCCACGCAGCCGATGCCGATGCGGCGGTGACCGCCAGCGATATCGTGATTACCGCGACGCCAGCGCGCGGACCGCTGTTCAGCGCCAGCGCCGTGCGCCCCGGCACGCACCTCAACTGCGTCGGCGCGGATACATGCGGCAAGCGCGAGCTGCCGGACGGCCTGTTACAGCGGGCGCAGGTGGTGGTGGACGATCAGACGCAGGCCAGCGCACTGGGCGAAATGCAATGGGCAAACGGTGTCGCTTGCATACAGCTCGGCCAACTGCTGACCGGCCGCACGGCATTCGCGCGCGCCGCCGGCGACATCACCGTATTCGACATGACCGGCCTGGCGCTGCAAGATCTGGTATTGGGAGAGTATCTGGAGAAGGCCGCGCGCCGCGCTGGCGTGGGCCTGAGCATCCCCTGGCCCTGGCAGGCTTAGGCCTCCAGGTAGCCGAAGGCGGCGGCGCGGACGCGGCGCGCCAGGTCGTCCGCATCGCGTTCGCCACGCTGGCCGGCGGCGTCCACCATCGCGCGGATGATGGCCAGCAGGTCGGCGGCGGCAAGCGCGCGGCGGGCTGAATCGCGCAGCTGCGGCGGCGCATCCGGCTTGTCCAGCACGATCAGCAGCAGCTCGCTGAAACTATGCGCGCCATCCTTGGCCGCGCGGATGTGCGGACGTTCTTCTTCCTGATCGAGCAGGCGCGCCAGCTGCGGGCGGCTTAGCTGCTGCTGCGCCGCCACGGCGATGAAGGCTGCCAGCGCCTCGCGCCATGACGGCAGCGCGGCAGCCGCTGCGGCAGCCGCGTGCGCGCTGGCTTCCTCGCGTATCAGCAAGGCCAGTGTCAACGCATCTTTATTGGGGAAATATTGGTACAGCGTGCCGATGCTCGCGCCAGCGCGCTGGGCAACGGCATTGGTATTGAAGCCTTCCAGTCCGCCCTCCTCCAGCACCAGCGCCGCCGCTTCCAGCAGCGCTTCCACCGTATGCGTGGAGCGGCGCTGGCGCGGCGCCTTGCGTACGCCGAGGACGGCGGACTGCCGGGACATCAGTCGTTTTTGACGACGATGGTCGGGAACTTGCTGGTCATATCCTTGGCTTTGTCGGACACCTGGATAGCCACCTTGCGGGCAATCGCCTTGTAGATCGCGGCGACCTGGCCATCCGGATCGGCCACCACGGTCGGCTTGCCGGCGTCGGCCTGCTCGCGGATCGCCATGGTCAGCGGCAGCGCGCCGAGGAAGTCCACATTGAAATCCTTGCACATCTTCTCGCCACCGCCGTGGCCGAAGATTTCTTCAGCGTGGCCGCAGTTGGTACAGATATGCACGCTCATGTTTTCCACGATGCCGAGGATAGGGATGCCGACTTTCTCGAACATCTTCAGGCCCTTGCGCGCGTCCAGCAGTGCGATGTCCTGCGGCGTGGTGACGATCACGGCGCCGGTGACCGGCACTTTTTGCGACAGGGTCAGCTGGATATCGCCGGTGCCTGGCGGCATGTCGACGATCAGATAATCCAGGTCGCGCCAGTTGGTCTGCTCCAGCAGCTGTTGCAGGGCCTGGGTGACCATCGGGCCGCGCCACACCATCGGCTCGTCCGGATCGATCAGGAAGCCGATCGAGGACACCTGCACGCCGTAGTTCTCCAGCGGCTCCATCGATTTGCCATCCTTGGTGATCGGGCGGCCTTTGACACCCAGCATCATCGGCTGCGATGGGCCATAGATGTCGGCGTCCAGCAGGCCGACCGACGCGCCTTCAGCGGCCAGCGCCAGCGCCAGGTTGACGGCGGTGGTGGATTTGCCCACGCCGCCCTTGCCCGAGGCAACCGCGATGATGTTCTTCACGTTCACCATCGGCTTCAGGCCGCGCTGCACGGTGTGCGCAATAATCTTGCTGAACACGCTGACACTGATATTGCCCACGCCGGGCAGGGTTTTCAGGCCGGCAATCACGCTGTTGCGGATGGCATCGATCTGGCTTTTGGCTGGGTAGCCCAGTTCGATGTCCAGCGAAATATCGCTGCCATCGACCTTGAGATTCTTGATAGCCTTGCCACTGACGAAATCCTTCGTTGTGTTTGGGTCAACAATTTTCGACAGGGCGGCCTTGACGTCTTCTACTGCGATGCTCATGTAACTCTCCGATAAATATGCCGTCATTCTAGCGCAAGCTGCGCAAGTGCCGCATCCGCTGTTAAAATGCCCCTTTTCCACCCACAAAGTGCAACAACCATGACTCGCAAGCTGTTCGTCACCACTGCCCTGCCCTACGCTAACGCCGCTTTCCATATTGGCCACATGATGGAGTACATCCAGGCCGACATCTGGGTACGGTTCCAGCGAATGCAGCGCGACAACGGTGCTGCGCGCGAAGTGCACTTTGTCGGCGCCGACGACACCCACGGCACGCCGATCATGATCGCTGCCGAGAAGGAAGGCATCACGCCACAGGAATTCGTGGCCAAGATCGCCGCTGGCCGCGCCCAGTACCTGGACGGCTTCCACATCGCTTTCGATAACTGGTACTCGACCGATTCGCCGGAAAACGTCGAACTGTCGCAAGGCATCTACCGCAAGCTGCGCGATGCCGGCCTGATTCAGACCAAGACCGTGGACCGCTTCTTCGACCCGGTCAAAGGCATGTTCCTGGCCGACCGCAACATCAAGGGCGAATGCCCGAAATGCGGCGCCAAGGACCAGTACGGCGACAACTGCGAAGTGTGCGGCGCGGCTTATCAGCCAACCGACCTGGTGAACCCGTTCTCGGTATTCACCAACGCCACGCCGGTGCTGAAGCCGTCGGAGCAGTATTTCTTCAAGCTGTCGGACAAGCGCTGCTACGAATTCCTGCGCGACTGGCTGAACACGCCTGGCCGCTTGCAGCCGGAAATGGTCAACAAAGTCTCCGAATGGCTGGGCGAAGCCGGCGAAAAGCTGGCCGACTGGGATATTTCGCGCGACGCGCCCTACTTCGGCATCCCGATTCCTGACGCACCGGGCAAATACTTCTACGTCTGGCTGGACGCGCCGGTCGGCTACCTGGCTTCGCTGAAAAACTACTTCAGCAAAAAAGGCCTGGACTACGACGCCTTCCTGCGCGATTCCAACACCGAGCAGATCCACTTCATCGGCAAGGACATCGTCTCCTTCCACCTGCTGTTCTGGCCGGCCATGCTGAAGTTTGCCGATCACCCGACCATCGACCGCATGCGCGTGGCGGTGCACGGCCACCTGACCGTCAACAACGAAAAAATGTCCAAGTCGCGCGGCACCGGCATCTCGCCGCTGCGCTACCTGAACCTGGGCATGAATCCGGAATGGCTGCGTTACTACATCGCCTTCAAGCTGAACTCCAAGGTGGAAGACCTGGACTTCACCGGCGAAGACTTCGTCGCACGCGTCAACTCGGACCTGATCGGCAAATACGTCAACATCGCTTCGCGTTGCGCCGGTTTCATCGCCAAGAAATTTGACGGCAAGCTGGCCGCCAGCCTGTCCGACAATGCGCAAGCCTGGATCAAGCGCGCGCTGGTGACGGCTGAAGGCGTCGAGCGTCAGGCCAATATCGCCGCCAATTTCGAGGCGCGCGAATTCGGCAAGGCGCTGCGCGAGATCATGGAAATCGCCGACATCACCAACCAGTACGTCGACGAGAACAAGCCGTGGATCCTGGCCAAGGATGAATCGAAAGTGGCCGAGCTGCACGACGTGTGCACCACCGCGCTGATCCTGTTCCGCCAGCTGACGCTGCTGCTGTCGCCGGTGCTGCCGGGCGTGGCCGCCAACGTCGCCAAGTTCCTCAACGACGAGCAACTGGTGTGGACCGATACCGATGTCGCCAGCGGCGTGGTGTCGAGCGCCATGCTGGGCCGTACCATCGGCGCCTACGCCCACCTGATGACACGCGTTGACGCCAAGATGATCGAAGACCTGTTCGACGCGCCGTCGTCCCAGCCTGCCGCTGCACCAGCCGTCAAGGCCGAGAAGCCGGCCAAGGCCAAGACCGCACCGGCCGTCGCCGTGACCGAAACCGGCATCGAAGTGATGGCGCCGGAAATCACCGTGGACGACTTCTTCAAGGTCGACCTGCGCATCGCCAAAATCGTCAACTGTGAACATGTCGAAGGCTCGGACAAGCTGCTGCGCCTGACGCTGGATGCCGGCGAAGGCCGCCACCGCAACGTCTTCTCCGGCATCAAGTCGATGTACCAGCCGGAAGACCTGATCGGCAAGCTGACCGTGCTGGTGGCCAATCTGGCGCCGCGCAAGATGAAGTTCGGCGTTTCGGAAGGCATGGTCATGGCCGCATCGGCTGCCGATGAGAAAGCCAATCCAGGCATCTACATCCTGAATCCATGGCCGGGCGCCGAGCCGGGCATGCGCATTCGTTAAGGACCGGCATGAACCTGAGGGTGCGCGAAGCAACAAAGGATGATGCCAAGCTGATCGCCGAGCTCACGCGCGCCGCGTGGGCCGGCAAGGTCAGCGTCACCTCCAGCGGCCACCGCGAAACCGCCGTCATCGTTGCAGAGCATCTGCGCGATGGCGGCGGTTTTGTTTTGGAGGTCGAAAACGAGGCGATCGGTTCGGTGCGCTGGCTGCCGCTGGATTCCGAGCAGGACATCTGGGAAGTGTGCCGCATGGGCGTACTGCCGGGACATCGCGGCAGCAATCTGTCGCAGCACCTGCTGGAAGCAGTGATCCATCACGGCCTGGCCGCCGGCGTGCAGGAAGTGCGCCTCGCGGTGCGCGCCGACCAGCCCAAGCTGATCGACTTCTATGCCGCCTACGAGTTCGAGCTGGCCGAGGAGCTGGAGTATTCGCACGCCAATCCGATGGAGCCAGCGCCGCTGGTCATGCGACGTCTGCTGCGAAACTGACACGCTCACGGGCGAAGCTCCTACGTCGCCGCTTGCCGGTGCGTGAAAAAATGTCTGCTCACTTACCAAGGAGACAGACATGAACACTCGACTGATCGCATTTTTCGCCGCAGCCTGCATGAGCACCGTCGCGGTAGCACAATCGACCCCGACCGGTTCCGGCCAGACCGGCACCGGACAAACCGGTAGCGGACAAACGGGCAGCGGGCAGACCGGCTCGGGCCAGATGGGGACGGGACAGACCGGCACCGGCCAAACCGGCACCAGCGGCCAGACAGGCACCAATCAGGCCGGCCAGAATCGCAGCGCCACCGATCTCCAAACGCATGGCAACACCACCGGCAACAACCGCAGCGGCAAGAACAACAACGCCAGCAATAACAACAACACCGACTGTATCGACGGCGACACCGACCGCAGCCGCACCACCGCCGGCACCGGGACTGGCACGGGTACCCGCAGCGGTTCCAACGCAACCGGCAACCGCATTGCCTGCGACAACAATGGCATGCGCAAGAACGACAATTCCGGCCAGGTGCGTTAATTCCTATGATCTGACCTGACGACGGCCTGTGCTCCTACGCAAGTAACAGGCCCGGCGTGGAACAATGGTGGCAATACAAGGAGCTCACCATGAACAAGAAACTTGCACTCTACGTACTGGCAGCATGCCTCGGCACCGGCGCTGGCGCCTACGCGCACCAAACCGATCCCGATCCATCGGTCAAGACCGGCGACGGCAAAGTAGCCCCAGCCAAGAAGAAGACCGATAAGTCGGACTGCACCACCATGCAAGGCGGCGTTGACGCCAGTGGCGGAGAGAACGTCGAGGCGCACGCCAAGACCGACAAGACCAAGGCGGACAACGCCTGCGGCAAACACAATGGCAAAGCCGCCGAACCGCACGCCGCCCCCACCACCCCTCACCCAGACGTGAAACGTTAAAGGAGTCCCTCATGAACAGCAAACTGATTGCAATCATCGCCGCCGCCTGCCTGAGCAGCGCCGCCATGGCCCAGACGCAGACTTCCGGCACCAGCAATACCGGCACGCCAGCCCAGGGGCAAAGCAACGCCACCAGCGGCGAGCAGCAAGCGACCACCATGCAGAACAACAGCAACCGTCAGAACACCGACGCCACCCAGTCCAGCAAGGACCGCAAGCAGGCGAAACGCGACAAAAACAAGGTCGACTGCAATACCGCGCATACCGACGGCGGCTCCACCGCGCCAGCCCACGCGCCGTGCGAAGACAAGACCGTCAAGTCCAAGCGCTAAGCTCTCGGCAGGCTTACAGCGCCAGCGTAAGCGGACCACCGTCCGCGCTGGGCACTGCGGAGCACAGCAGCACCTCGCCAGCGCCTGGCTCGTTACCGCAGACGCGGGTGTAGCTGACCGCACCACCCTCGACGCCAACCGCGCAGGAACCGCACAGGCCGGAACGGCAGCCGGACGGCGCTTCAATGCCGCTGGCTTCGGCCAGCTCCAGCAAGCTGCCATGCGTGCCATCCCAGCTAGCGTCCACGCCTGAGCGCACGAAACGCACCGGCACCGCTTGAATGGCCTGAGCCGGCGCGGCCTCGGCAGCCTTGTCTGCCGCCGTACCACGTCGCACGCTGGCCGGTCCAAACGCCTCGAAGCGGATGCGGGCATCGGCCACATTCAGCTTGCGCAGGCCGTCGTACATATCCTGCATGAAGCCCGCCGGACCGCACAGGTAAAAATCGTAATCATCGAACGGCAGCAGCTCCTTCAGCACTTCCATATTGAGCCGCTGCTGCTGCTGCACATGCACCGCCAGATTGCTATGTCCCATCGCCAGCGTTTGCAGATGCACGGCAAACGGATGCGCCACCTCGCGCGAACCATGGATGAAATAGATCGGATGCTTATGCCGCGTGCGGCTACCGTTGACCAGCAGTCCATTCAGCATGGCGATCATCGGCGTGATGCCGATGCCAGCAGACAGCATCACCACCGGGCGCTGCGTTCCCTCTTCAAAGGTGAAGTCGCCGCCAGGCCCCATCAGCTCGATCTGCGCGCCGGGCGACAGATGCGCGTGCAGCCATGACGACACCACGCCATCACGCTTGACGCTGATGCGATAGCGGCGCCCATCCGGCGCATCGGAAATGGTGTAGCTACGAATCTGCGACGCCGCGCCGCCAGTCGCCCATTCCGGCACGCGCAGCGAGATGAACTGGCCCGGCACATGCGAGGCCACGCCCATGCCATCGGCCGGCTCCAGATAAAAGGACTGCACATCGCTGCTCTCCCGAACCACATCGCTCACGGTGTAAGGACGCCAGCTGGTAGTTAGCGCGGCAGCGGCCTGCACGCGGTCCGCCTCGCCCCAGCTACCGGTGCGGGCGTTCTGCATCGCTGGCTTGGGTTCGGACCAGCGGAACGGCAGCGCGCCGATATTGCGCACCACTTCGCGGACATGGAAGCGCAGCAGCTTTTCCGCGCCGGCAAAGGCTTGCAGCTGCGGGCCGTCCCAGATGATCTCCCCTTCAACGGCAATATGCAGCATGTCGCCATTCTCAAAGTCGATGAACAACAAGCCTGCACGCGGATTGTTGAGCAGGTTGCCCATGGTATTGAAAAAATAATTGCCGACGAACTCGGGCGCGGTCAGCGTGCCTTCATCGTCCACCCGCACGAAACCTGGCCGGCCACCGCGGTGCGACACGTCCACGCCACGCCCTTTGCCTGCATCAGGCGCCAGATTGGCGCTGGCGATGAAAAAGGTGTCGGCGCGGGCGATCAGCTCACGATCGGCGGCGCTCAGCGCGACGCCGCGCAGCACCTGCACCTTGCGTCCATCGCCGGGCGCGGCGGTGTGCTGCCGATGCTGGATGTATTGCGGGCAATTGCCGAAGCTCTGCGTGACGCGGATGCGCGCCGCACCATCGTCCACCGCCACGATTTCACCGTTGACGCGGTTGCGGCGGCGTGTGGTGGGTTCCAGTCCCAGTCCGCCAATATGCGCACCGGGATGCAGTTGGCCTTCCAGCGGATCACCAGGCAGCATGCCGCCGCTGATATTCAGCGTGCGCGCATCCGGCGACACGATGAAGCCCGCATCGGCGGCCAGCATGGTCGCCCAAGGCTGGCCAGCGGTATCCAGCGCGCCCAGGAAAAAGAACGGCAGGCTGTGATAAAAATCGCGATGCTGCTCCGGCATGTAATCGCGTATGTATGCCGCCGCGCCAGCCATCTGCTCGCGCACACCCACGCGCTCCTGGATCGCCAGTTCACCGGCATGGAAAATCGAGGCGGCGGCATCCATGATTACACCTCCTCTGGAGCCAGGCCGGCCTGGGTCGCAGGCATCGCCACAAAGCCCGGCAGCGCGCGTACCTGATCCAGCCAGGCGCGGATGTTCGGGTATGGCTTCAGCGATACGCCACCTTCCGGCGCATGGGCGATGTAGCTGTAGCCGGCGACGTCAGCGATGGTGGCGTGCTCGCCGACCAGCCAGCGACGGCCTTGCAGTTCCTGTTCCATCACATCGAACAGGCGCACGGCGATGGCTTTGGCGGCGTCATGGTCGCGCGGCGCATTGAACACCGTGACCAGGCGCGCGGTGGCCGGGCCGTAGGCGATTTTGCCGGCGGCGGCCGACAGCCAGCGCTGCACTTGGGCGGCGGCCAGCGGATCGCGTGGCAGCCAGCGGCCATCGGCATCATATTTAGCGGCCAGATACACCAGGATGGCGTTGGAATCGGCCAGCGTCACCTCGCCGTCTTGCAGCACCGGAATTTCACCAAAGGCGTTCAGCGCCAGGAATGGCGGCTTTTTGTGCTCGCCGCTGGCCATATCGACCGCCACAAATTCGTGCGGCAAGTCCAGCAGATTGAGGAACAGCCGCGCGCGGTGGGAATGGCCGGAAAGTGGAATGCCGTACAGTTTCATGATGACTCCTGGTGAGTGAATGATGGAGCCAGTATAAGAAGACAATGTCGTGCTGATAAGCCGGACAAAAGAGGAATCATAGTCCACTTAAAGTGTACAATCTCGCCATGACTGATCTCAATGCCATCAATCTGAACCGTCTGACCACCTTTGTCGCCGTGGTGGAGGCCGGCTCGCTGACCGCCGCCGCCGAGCGCCTTGGGCTGGCCAAGTCTATGGTCAGCAAGCATATGCAGCTGTTGGAACAGGAAATCGGCGTCGGCCTGCTGCTACGCTCGACCCGCAAACTGAGCCTGACCGAAGCCGGGCGCAGCTTCTACGAGTCCAGCCGCCAGTTGCTGGCGGCGGCCGAGGCAGCAATTGAACAGGCGCGCAGCGGCAGCGACAGCCCGCAGGGAACGCTGCGCGTGGCCTGCCCGATCGACTATGGCTTGATGGTGGTGTCGCCGGTGCTGGCGCAATTGCGCGCCCGCTACCCGGCGTTGAAGATCGACCTGACCTGCGGCGAACAGCTCATCGACCTGATTGCCGAACGCATCGACGTCACGGTACGGCTGGGCAAGCTGGCGGATTCCGGCCACATGGCCGCGCGGGTCGACAAGCTGACCCACTTGCTGGTGGCCAGCCCGGCATGCATCGCCCGGCACGGCATGCCGGAGACGCCGGATGACCTGGCGGAGTTGCCCCATGTCGCGCTATCGGTGCTGGCACAGCCCAGCCAATTCAGGCTGACCAACCGCACCGGTCAGGTGGCGGACGTCCGCATGCGCAATACCGTTTTTTCCTCCAACACCGCCTACGCCAACCGCGCGGCCGCGCTCGGCGGCGACGGCGTGCTGCGCGCCACGCTGTTTTCAGTCAAGGAGGATCTGGAGGCGGGACGGCTGGTGCAGGTGCTGCCGGCGTGGTCGCTGCCGGAAAGCGACATCCACGCCGTCTACCCTGCCACCGCGCGCGTGCCGCAGAAGGTGCGGGTGTTTATCGACGCGCTGAAGGCACATACTGGCGGCGGCTAGCTGCGTCGGGCCGACACCACGATGCCGCCAACAATCAATGCGAACGCCACCGCATGGTAGCCGTGCGGCGCCTCGCCCAGGAAAGCCGCCGACAGCACGGCCGTGAACAGCGGCGTCAGGTTGACAAAGAACGAGCCGACAGACGGCCCCGCAGCGCGGACGCCGGCGCCCCAGCAGCCGAAAGCGACAATCGCCGGCCCGGTGGCCACATACAGCAGTGCCGCCGCCAGCGTCCAGCTCCACTGCACCTGCACCGCGCCCAGCGCCTGCTCGCCGATGGCGAAGCCGCCCGACCACAGCACGCCAAACGCCACCTGCGCCAGCAGGAAGCTGGCCCAGTTGGCGCGGATGCCGGCCGGTTCGGTGGTTCGCGTCAGCATCCAGCTGTAGAACGACCAGGCGATGGTCGCCAGTATCATGAACAGGTCGCCAGGCACCAACCGCAGTTCCAGTACATGCCGCCACTCGCCGCGCGCCAGCACCAGCAGCACGCCGGCAATCGACAGCACTGCACCTGCTACCTGCTTGCGGCTGACCGGCACGCCGAAAAACAGCCAGCCGGTCAGCAGCATCCACACCGGCATGCCGGACGCCACCAGCGTGACGTTGATTGGCGTCGAGCTTTGCAGGGCCATGTATTGCAGCGCGTTGTACATGCCGATGCCCAGCAGGCCGAGCATGGCGTAGGTTTTCCAGTGCTGCCACAGCCCTGCTTCACGGCGGAACACCGGGCCGGCCAGCGGCAGCAGGAT
The DNA here is from genome assembly GCF_019219065.1 of Duganella sp. sic0402. Classification (GTDB taxonomy): domain Bacteria; phylum Pseudomonadota; class Gammaproteobacteria; order Burkholderiales; family Burkholderiaceae_D; genus Rugamonas. Next base: position 85,544 of record NZ_JAHUWK010000002.1, read on the forward strand.
GAAGAAAGCGATGCCCCAGCGCAGGAAATTGAGCAGCACCGGCGGCAGCAACTCGTGCACCAGGCGGCCGACGATGGTGTTGCCGGCCCACAGCAGCGGTGGCAAGGTCAGCAGGAAAATGGTGTGCGCGCTTAGCCGCGCGGTGGTCTTATCGCTCATTTTTGATATTCGTGCAACATTATTCACCAGAGCATACCCGATCCAGCCGGTGAGAAGCGATAGCAATAGCGTTGGAGCGCCGGGGCGCGGTAAAATAGCCGTTGCTGATCCACCCACTTAGATAATATGAAACTTTCTAAACAACATTCGATGTACGAGTCCGATCACACCCTGTTCATCAAGGCGCTGAAGGAAAAGAATCCGGGCATTGAAGCCGGCCAGCAACAAGGCCGTGCACTGCTGTGGGATCGTCCGGCCATTTCGCTGGATGAGCAGGAGCGTCAGCTGAAATCGGCTGTCAAGCAACAAGCCTACGTTTACCAGAACAAGGTTTAAGTCACACGCGGGGCGGCAAGGATGTTGCCAGAAGATACGGCTGACGCGCAGCCGCCAGTACCGGACGCCGAACCCGGCGCGCCGGACGACAGCGTCCATCCGTTCGCCGCAAGCGATGCATCAGCAGCCGATGCGGCAAGTGACGCCGCTGCTGAAGCTACCGCCGTGACGGCCGAAGTCTCCGCCTTGGCCCGCCTGTACGGCGAGCCGCTGCTAAAGCTGCCCACCGACCTGTACATCCCGCCAGACGCACTGGAAATCTTTCTGGACGCGTTTGAAGGTCCGCTGGACCTGCTGCTCTACCTGATCCGCAAGCAGAACTTCAATATCCTCGACATCCCGATGGCGCAGCTGACGCTGCAATACCTGAAGTATGTCGACCAGATCCGCCTGTCCAACCTGGAACTGGCGGCCGAATACCTGCTGATGGCCGCCATGCTGATCGAGATTAAATCGCGCATGCTGCTGCCGCAGCGCCAGGCCGACCTGGACGTGGAGGCAGACGACCCGCGCGCCGAGCTGGTGCGTCGCCTGCTGGAATACGAACAGATCAAGCTGGCCGCCTACGAGCTGAACGCCATTCCGCAAGTCGACCGCGACTTCGTCCGCACCGAGATCTTCATCGAGCAAAGCCTGGTGCCGACCTGGCCGGACGTGGTGGCCAGCGACTTGCAGCAGGCGTGGATGGACGTGATGAAGCGCGCCAAGCTGACCCAGCACCACAAAATCAGCCGCGAAGAACTGTCGGTGCGCGAGCACATGACCGGCATCCTGCGGCGCCTGCAATCGGCCCGTTTTGTCGAGTTTGCCGACCTGTTCGATGTGGCGGGCGGCGTGCCGGTGGTGGTGGTCAACTTTGTGGCGCTGCTGGAGCTGGCCAAAGAAACCCTGATTGAAATTACCCAGGCCGAACCGTTCGCACCGATTTACGTGCGGCTGGCCTACTCGCCGGCATAAGCCGGCAACAGAATGAGCTAACACCATGAAAATCATCACCTCGATTGAAGAATTGCGCGACCAACTCAGCGGCCAACTGCGCACCGCCTTTGTCCCGACCATGGGCAACCTGCACGAAGGCCACCTGTCGCTGATGCGCCTGGCGCGCAAGCACGGCGACCCGGTGGTGGCGTCGATCTTCGTCAACCGCCTGCAATTCGGCCCAAACGAGGACTTCGATAAATACCCGCGCACCTTCCAGGCAGACGTTGAGAAGCTGGAGAAGGAAGGCGTCTACGTGCTGTTCGCGCCGACCGAGAAGGACTTGTATCCGGAGCCGCAGGAGTACCGCGTGCAGCCGCCGGATGGCCTGGGCAATACCTTGGAAGGCGAGTTCCGTCCGGGCTTCTTCAACGGCGTGTGCACGGTAGTGACCAAGCTGTTCTCGTGCGTCCAACCGCGCGTGGCGGTGTTCGGCAAGAAGGACTACCAGCAGTTGATGATTGTGCGGAATATGGCGCGCCAGTTCGCCATGCCGACCGAGATCATCGCGGCTGAAACCTGGCGTGCGGAAGATGGCCTGGCGCTGTCGTCGCGCAATATGTATCTGTCGGAAACCGAGCGCACCGAGGCGCCGGCTTTGTACCGGACGCTGAATGCGGTGGCCGATGAGGTGCGCGCCGGTCATCTGGATGTGTTCCAGCTGGAGCACAAGGCAATGGATGAGCTGGCTAAGCGTGGCTGGCAACCAGACTACATCTCTATCCGCAAGCGCAACGACCTGCAACCGCCTAACGCCGGCGACCTGGCGCAAGGCACGCCGCTGGTGGTGCTGGCCGCCGCCAAGCTCGGCACAACCCGCCTGATCGACAACCTGGAAATTTAAGGCGGATTGCGCGCAGGTACGGCCGGCAGCACGGCTGCGCCCTGCGGCGTCAGCTGAATAATCACCGCCGGTGTGCTGATCGCCGGCGCTGGCTGAGGCTGCTGGTGCGGCAGCAGATTGACGATGGTGCCGACCGAGCCGACAAACAGCGCCACCATCGCGATCAGCAAGCCGGCAATCCACTTGATGATTTCCGCCTTCGCTGCTTCAACCGTAGTTGCAATCTTGAGGCCCAAGGCATCGAGTTGAGCTCCCATCGCCCTAAACTGGGCATCCACCGCATCAAATCTACCGTGCAGCGCCCCGACGCGCTCACCGGTTGACAGCCGCAGGTCATCCACGGCGGTGCGGAGGTCGCCCACCTTGTTGTCGATGTACTCTTTGTCGGAATTGGCGTTCATGATGAAGCATCATGCGCCGTGCAAGGCGTAGCGTCAAACGGCGCACGCAAGGTGTTTGAGATACCTCAAGCGGCGATGTTTTGCGCCCAGGCCAAAGCGGACAAGTGCGCGCGGTTGACCTCCAGCGGCCCCAGCTTGACCGCGCCGGCCAGTGAGGAGACCAGGTCGGAGCTGAGTTCGCAGGCCTCTGCCAGCGCCAGATAGGGGCCGTATTTACCGCTGCGCGTCAGCAGCGCGGCCACCACATCCTCGGACAGCTGGACATTGGCCAGCACCTCCTCCATCGGAATGCCCAGCAGCCGGTCCAGCAGCGAGAACATGCCGGCCACGAAAATGTTTTCCGCCTCCCCCTTGCCCAACGCCGCCTGCCCCAGCAGTTCGGCCAGGCGGCCACGCACCACCGCCGTTTCCAGCAGCACCGGCGAATAGCCCGAGGTGCTGGCGGTTGCCAGCAGTAGCGTCAGCCAGCGGTACAGCGGCGTATAGCCCAGCAAGGCCAGCGCCTGGCGCAGGGACTGCACCTCCCTGCCCGCGCCAAAGCCGGCCGAATTGATGAAGCGCAGCAGCTTGTACGACAGCGTCGCGTCGCGCTTCAGCACCGCCTCCAGCTGGGCGATGTCGGCGTTCTGCCGCACCATCTGCATCAGCTGCATGATGACGGCCTGGGCCGGATTCAGGCCCTTGGTGTCGGTGCTGGGACGCGGCGTCAGGTGCAGCTTGCCGACAAAGGCGTTCAGCCCCAGCGCCGCGCAGGCGTCAAAATCAGCCCAGTTGCTGACCGGACGGGCAATCATGCCCACCGTGGATTGCTTGAGCGCCGCGTACATGCGCGCCTGGGTGGCCACGTCGGCGCCGGAAAAGCGTACTTCCACATACGACGCCATGGTCGGCAGGCGTGCGCCGATGCGCGCCAGGTCGGCTTCGCGCAGCAAAATGCCGACGCCGCCCGCGCGCAAGCCCTGCACGGCGGCCATGGTATCGGGGTTGGCGAGTTCCACCGCCTTGATGGAAAGTACAGTGCGCTCCGGCGGCATGTCATACAGCGCGTCAGCCGACAGCATGTCGGGCACGGCTTCAAGGAAGAGGATTTTATCGCGGAGCAGCCAGCCATCGTCTTCGTCGTTGACCTGGCTGGCAACAAAGGCGATCAGCGAATCGAGTGCGTCGCGCAGTGAAGCGCTGGGGGTGGCGGACTGGCGCCAGGACAGCTCATACCCCACCACCCGCTGCTTCGGGTCCAGCAAGGGCTCACGGACGAGAAAATGGGTATGGTGCATCGCTTTATGTGGGTAGCCCGGCAGCGCCCGCGTCCGCGCGGCCAGCTTGCGGCGGGCAGATCCAGAAACGCCTGGCGTTTCTGGCGCCCGCAGCGGACGATCAAGCTCCGAGTTTTTCGAAGATCTTGTTCAGTTTTTCGTCCAGGGTGGCGGCGGTGAATGGTTTCACCACATAGCCGTTGGCGCCGGCTTGCGCCGCCGCGATGATGTTTTCCTTTTTCGCTTCGGCAGTCACCATCAGCACTGGCAGTTTGGCCAGGGCTGGATCGGCACGAATGTTCTGCAACATCGTCAGACCGTCCATATTCGGCATGTTCCAGTCGGACACGACGAAGTCGAAGGATTCTGCGCGCAGTTTCGCCAGCGCCATCACGCCGTCTTCTGCCTCGTCGACATTGGCATAACCCAGTTCTTTTAACAGATTCCGGACGATGCGACGCATCGTCGAAAAATCGTCAACAACTAAAAATTTCATCTTTGGATCAGCCATGAATTGCTCCGTTGATTCTCTACGCGGTTGTTAATAGTGCCTACAATTTGGCATTAAGTTGTAGGATAGCATTTTCGTTGCCTTAAGGCGAACAAAGTAGCAGTAAAACGTCACACTTGCACAATTAAACACGCAGCGCGCGCATGCCGTGTTGTGCCAGGTGGCCGAGCACCATGCCCGGCAACGCCTGCAGGGCGCCGACTTCATGCGCCGCCCCGACTGCAATCGCCTCGCGCGGCATGCCAAACACCACGCAACTTGCCTCGTCCTGGGCAAAATTATACGCCCCGGCATTGCGCATCTCCAGCATGCCGGCCGCGCCATCCTTGCCCATGCCGGTCAGGATAACACCAACCGCATTCTTGCCGGCCGCCTGCGCTGCGGAACGGAACAACACATCCACCGACGGACGGTGACGGTTGACCGGCTCAGCCTGGTCGATGCGGGTCATATAATTGGCGCCGCTACGGGTCAGGTACAGGTGCGAGTGGCCTGGCGCGATATAGGCGTGGCCCGGCAGCACCCGTTCATTGCCCTGTGCTTCCTGCACCGAAATCTTGCACAGCGAATCGAGTCGCTTGGCGAACGAGCGGGTAAAGCCTTCCGGCATGTGCTGGGTAATCAGGATGCCAGGACAGTCGGACGGCATCTGCATCAGGAACTCGCGGATCGCCTCGGTGCCGCCGGTGGAGGCGCCAACGATGATCAGTTTTTCCGACGACAGCAGCGGGTTGCGCAGCGCCGACAGCGGCGTCGCGGCATGGCCTTCGGCGCCCGGCTGCGGCAGGCGGCGCGCCTGCACGCGTGCCTTGGAGGCGGCGCGGATCTTGTCGGTGATCAGTTCGGTGTACTCGCGCATGCCGGCCTGGATCGAAATTTTCGGCTTGGTCACAAAGTCCACCGCGCCCAGCTCCAGCGCGCGCATGGTGATTTCCGAGCCGCGCTCGGTCAGCGACGACACCATCACCACCGGCATCGGGCGCAGGCGCATCAGTTTTTCCAGGAAGTCGAGGCCATCCATTTTCGGCATTTCCACGTCCAGCGTCAGCACGTCGGGATTGGTTTGTTTGATCAGCTCGCGGGCGACCAGCGGATCGGGCGCCGCGCCGACCACTTCCATGTCGGGTTGGGAATTGATGATCTCGCTCATGACGCTGCGGATCAGTGCGGAGTCGTCGCACACCAGGACTTTGATCTTCATAAAATACTTTCTTGTTATTTAAAACAGATCGATCTCGCCAGCCACAGGCGCCACCTTGAGGCGGCTGGCGTATTCGATTTCCCGCTTGACCAGGGTATCGTTATGGCTTTGCATCAGTTTCTTGACCAGCACCTTGCCGGTGCGCGGGAAGAAATACACTTTGCGCGGGTAGATATCATTCAAGTCTTCCGCCACCACCCTGATCCGTTCCACTTTCAAAAAATTCAGCACAAAAGCCGCATTGCGCTCGCCGACGTTAATGGCCGTGAAGCCCTTCAATACGGCGCCACCGCCAAATACCTTGGCTTCAAGGTTCTCGCGCTTGGCGCCGGCCTTGAGCAGATCGTTAATCAGGATCTCCATGGCATACGTGCCATAACGCGCCGAAGCCGACACCGGGCTGCCATTGTCGCCGCCACCGTCCGGCAGCATGAAGTGGTTCATGCCGCCCAGGCCGGTGGTGCGGTCGCGGATGCAGGCCGACACGCACGAGCCCAGCACGGTGACGATCAACATATCCTTGTTGGTGTGATAATACTCACCAGGCAGGATCTTGGCGGCCTGACAGTCGAACGTCCGGTCGTAATAGACGTTGGTGGCAAATTGTTCGAGGTCCATGTTTTCTCTCAGCTGCGGTGCGGCGGTGCTTTACGGGCGGCCGAGCTATCGTCCAGCTCGTAGACGGTCTTGCCGCGCAGTTTCAACGACTCCGAGACATACAGGAAGTTCTCCGAGTGCCCAGCGAACAGCAGCGCATCCGGTTTCATCAACGGCACAAAGCGCGACAGGATCTTGCGCTGGGTCGCCTTATCGAAGTAAATCATCACGTTGCGGCAGAAAATCGCGTCGAACTGGCCGCTGATGGGCCAGCTGTCCGCCAATAAATTCAACTGCTTGAACGTTATCATATTACGCAATTCCGGCCTAACGCGGGCCATGCCCTCGCGGTCGCCCTTGCCTTTGAGGAAGAAGCGGCGCTGGCGCTCGGGCGACATCTTGTCCAGCCGGTCCATGCCGTACACGCCGTTGGCGGCGGTGGCCAGCACATTGGTGTCGATGTCGGTGGCAACGATCTGCACGTTCGGCGTCAGCGTGTTGAAGGCTTCGCAGACGGTCATCGCGATCGAGTAGGGTTCCTCGCCGGTGGAGCTGGCCGAGCACCAGATGGTCAGCGGCTCGCGCTTGCCCTTGACGTGATCGGCCAGCAGCGGGAAGTGGTGGGCTTCGCGGAAGAACGAGGTCAGGTTGGTGGTCAGCGCGTTGGTGAACAACTCCCATTCCTCGCCCAGGCGGCCGGCTTCCAGGTCGTCGAGGTATTTGGCGAACGAGTCGATGCCAGTGGCGCGCAGACGACGCGCCAGCCGGCTGTAGACCATCTCCTGCTTGCTGTCCGCCAGCGAAATGCCGGCGCGCTTGTAGATCAGGCCACGCACCCGCTCGAAATCGCGGGCGTTAAAGTCAAATTCTTTGACGGTGTCTTTTGATTGCGGCATATGTTAAATCCTCTCTATGTGCTAACTATGCCAACGTACAGCTTAAAACTCTTCCCACTCATCGGCGCCCGAGGACGCTGGAAGGGATTTTTTCGGCGCGGCTGGCTTGGCGGCCGGCTTCCGGGCAGCGGTGGCGATTGCCGGCGCAGCAGCAACGGCCGGCTTGGCCGCCACCACCGTGCGGCGTGGCGCCGGCGTCACTGCGCGGCGCACACCCGCGTCATGCGACAGCTTGAAAATGCTGACCGCCTGCGACAGCAACTCCGCCTGCTCCTGCATGCTTTCCGCCGCAGCCGCAGCTTCTTCCACCAGCGCCGCATTCTGCTGCGTCATCTCGTCCATCTGCGAAATCGCCTGATTGACTTCCTCGATACCGTTGCTCTGCTCCTGCGTCGCCGCCGTGATCTCGCCCATGATATCGGTCACCTGGCGGATCGAGGTCACGATCAGATCCATGGTCTGGCCAGCCTCGTCCACCAATTTGCTGCCGGCGTCGACTTTTTCCACCGAGTCGGTAATCAGTTCCTTGATTTCCTTGGCCGCGCCCGCCGAACGCTGCGCCAGATTGCGCACTTCCGACGCCACCACCGCGAAACCACGCCCTTGTTCACCGGCGCGCGCCGCTTCCACCGCCGCATTCAGCGCCAGGATATTGGTCTGGAAGGCGATACCGTCGATCACCGAAATAATGTCGGCAATCTTGCGCGACGATTCGGTGATCGAGCCCATGGTGTGCACCACTTGCGACACCACCTGGCCACCCTTCTCCGCCACCGACGACGCCGACACCGCCAGCTGATTCGCCTGGCGCGCGTTGTCCGCATTCTGTTTCACCGTCGAAGTCAGTTCTTCCATCGACGATGCGGTTTCCTCCAGCGAGCTGGCCTGCGATTCGGTACGCGCCGACAAATCGGCATTGCCCGAGGCAATCTCCTGCGACGCGGTCGAGATCAGCTCGGTACCGGTGCGTACATCGCCCACCGTCTTGGCCAGGCTTTCATTCATGTCCTTCAGCGCCTGCAGCAGCTCGCTGGTTTCGTCCTGTCCTTCCACCTGCACATGCGAAGTCAGTTCGCCGGCCGCGACTTTCTGCGCCACGCCCACCGCGCCCGACAGCGGCACGGTAATCGAGCGGGTGATCACCGTAGCGCAAGCCACGCCCAGCACCACCGCCACGCCGCCCAGTACGAACAGCACCACCATCAGGCTGCGGTCGGCAGTGACCGAACCGTCCATCACTTCCTCGGCATTGGCCTGCTGCATCTCCACCAGCTTGTTGATCAGCGCCAGCGTCTGCGTGTTCAGCGGATCGATGCGGCCCGAAATCACCTTGGCGCCGCCTTCGCTGTTGAACGCCAGGATCTGCCCGATCGCGTCCTTGAACGCGGCGTCGGTGTCGGCGTCCAGCGCCGCCAGCTGCGCCAGCACTTTCTGCTCGGCGTCGTTCAGGCCCTGCGCCTTCAGCGCATTCAACGCCTTGTCGTAGCGCGCGCGCTGGTCCTTGACCTTCTGCTCTTCCTTCTGCATCAGACTCACGTCCGATTGCAGGCCGATATTACGCATGGCGATGCCGGTTTCCAGCATCGCGCTTTTCATCGTGCCGGCCTGGAGATTCTTGGTGGTTGCTGTGGCCAATCCCTTGGTCAGCTTGTTCTTATTGCTGTAGTTAAGGTAATTGGTCATCAGCACGATCACCACCAGGATCAGCAAAATGATGCCGAAGCCGATGCGCAGCCGCGCGCCGATCTTGAAATCGCGTAAATTCATGTGTTGCTCCCCTCTTGCTTTATCGTCGTGTGTACGGCGCGCCCTTCTTTTTGGGGCGCATCCTTGCTACTGCAGCTGCGGCGCGGTTTAGGCCGCCAGCTGGTCGATCAGGCCCATGTCCGGGCTCGACATCAGTTTGTCGATGTCCACCAGGATCAGCATGCGCTCATCGATGGTGCCCAGGCCGATCATATAATCGCTGCTGAAGGCGGTGCCCATTTCCGGCGCCGGCTTCACTTGTTCGGCGGTCAGCGTGGTCACGTCCGACACCGAATCCACCACCATGCCGACCACGCGGCCGTTGATGTTGAGGATGATCACCACGGTGAACTGGTCATACACCGGATCGCCCAGGTTGAACTTGATGCGCATGTCCACCACCGGGATGATGATGCCGCGCAGGTTGATCACGCCCTTGATGAACTCGGGCGCATTGGCGATGCGGGTCACCGCCTCATAGCCGCGGATTTCCTGCACCTTCAGGATGTCGATGCCGTATTCTTCGGCACCCAGCTTGAAGGCCAGGTATTCGTGGCCGGCGATGTCGGCGGCGTGTGCCGTAGTGGATTGGATCTCTGCCATGTTGGCCCCCTATCAAGAAAAAATCGATTCGTCGGCCAGTTGGCGCGACGAGCGTATCAATGCGGCGACGTCCAGGATCAGCGACACGCCGCCGTCGCCGAGAATGGTGGCGCCGGAAATGCCGGCCACCTTGCGGTAATTCGACTCCAGGTTTTTGACCACCACCTGCTGCTGGCCGACCAGCTCGTCAACAAACAGGCCGGCCTTGCGGCCATCGGTTTCGACGATGATGACAATCCCCTTGCACGGATCGTCGAAGCGCGGCGTGATGTCGAACATCTGGTACAGCGGCACCAGCGGAAGGTACTCGCCGCGTACCTTGATGACCCGGCCCTTGCCGCTGATTTCCTTGACGTCTTCCGGCACCGGTTGCAGCGATTCGATCACAAAGCCCAGCGGCAGGATGTAAATCTCGTCGCCGACGCGGATCGACATGCCGTCCAGGATCGCCAGCGTCAGCGGCAGCGAAATCGAAATGGTGGTACCAAAGCCCTTGGCCGAACGGATCTCGACCACGCCGCCCATGGCGGTGATATTCCGCTTGACCACGTCCATGCCGACGCCGCGGCCGGACACGTCGGTAACCACGTCGGCGGTGGAGAAGCCGGGCGCGAAGATCAGCTGCCAGACTTCGGCGTCGCTCATGGTATCGCTGACCGCCAGCCCGTTCTGCTGAGCCTTGGCCAGGATGCGTTCGCGGTTCAAGCCGCCGCCGTCATCCGATACCTCAATGATGATATTGCCGCCTTGGTGCGATGCCGACAGGAACAAGCGCCCTGCGTCGCTCTTGCCGCCGGCGCGGCGCACCTCCGGCATCTCGATGCCGTGGTCGATCGAATTGCGCACCAGGTGGGTCAGCGGATCGACGATGCGCTCGATCAAGCCCTTGTCCAGTTCGGTCGCGGCGCCATTGGTGATGAAATCGACCTTCTTGCCCAGCTTGTGCGCCAGGTCGCGCACCATGCGCGGGAAGCGCGAAAACACGAAGTCCATCGGCATCATGCGGATCGACATCACCGCTTCCTGCAGGTCGCGGGTGTTGCGGGTCAGCTGGCTGACGCTGTTCAGCAGGCGCTCGTGCACCATCGGGTCGAGCGTATCGACACGCTGCTCGATCATCGCCTGGGTGATCACCAGCTCGCCGACCAGGTTGATCAGCTGGTCGACTTTTTCGATCGACACGCGGATCGACGACGATTCGGCGCCGGCGTGCGCTGGCGCCTTCTCTTTTTCCTTTTCTTCTTTCTTGACGACCTTCTTCTCTTCCTCGGCTGGCGGGGTCTCGATGACGATGCCGGCGGCGGCGCGGATCTGTTCGACCGGCTGGAAGAAGCCATAGCCTTGCGCATCCTCGGACGCGGCGCTGGCGTTGGCGCGGATTTCATCCAGCGGCTGGAAGAAGCCATAGCCTTGGCCCGAGGCGGTGGCCGGTTTCAGTTCGGTGGTATCGAAGAAGCCATAGCCCAGGTCAGCTTCGACCTGGTCGCGCGCGGCCTTCTCTTTTTGCGCCTGCGCATCGTCCAGCGCCGGCAGTTCGGTGACTTGCATCTCGTCCGGATTCAGCACGAAGGAGCAGATGGCGATGATGTCGTCCAGGCTCTCGTGGGTGGTGACCAGCATCGCATTGCGGTCCTTGTCCAGCGGGGTGATCGAGACGTGGCCCATCAGGCCCAGTTCCTCGCCCAGCGCCTGCACTTCGCGGTGCGCCATGGCCGGCAGCTCCAGCCGGTAGCGGCGTCCGCCGATGTGATCGACCTGCTTGGTTTCCACTGCGTTATAGGCCGGCGCGACGGGCGCCAGCGCCACCACCGGCACATCCTGCGCCAGCGATTGCAGCATCATGCGCACGTCGCCGACCGCGTCCTGGTCAACTTCGCTGCCCAGACGGTGGCCGTCCAGCTGCATCTTGAGTATGTCCTTGGCGGCCAGGAAGGCGTCCACATGCTCGCCGGTCAGCGCCATCTCGCCTTTGCGGATGCGGTCCAGCAGGGTTTCCAGCACGTGCGTGATCTCGCTCATGTCGGTCACGCCAAAGGTCGACGCGCCCCCTTTGACCGAGTGGGCGGTGCGGAAGATCGCGTTCAGATCCTCGGCGTCAGGCGACTCCACATCGACGGCCAGCAGCAGCCGCTCCATTTCAGCCAGCAGCTCCTCAGCCTCATCGAAAAAGACCTGATAAAACTGGCTTATATCGATGGTCATGGTGATACTCCGTAACGTTCGCTTCGCATCATTGCGCGCCCTATATCAGCCGATGACCTTTTTGACGACCTCGATGAGCCGCTGTGGATCGAAAGGCTTGACCAGCCAGCCATTGGCGCCGGCGGCGCGGCCCTTGGCTTTCATCTCGTCGGACGATTCGGTAGTCAGCATCAGGATAGGGGTCTTGGCGTAGCTCGGCAGTTCGCGCAGCAGCGCGATCAGTTGCAGGCCGTCCATGCGCGGCATGTTCTGGTCGGTGAGCACCAGATCGACGTTCTGCAGCTTGGCTTTTTCCAGGCCTTCCTGGCCGTCCACCGCCTCCACCACCTGGTAGCCGGCAGCCTTCAGGCTGAAAGCCACCATCTGGCGCAGGGAGCTGGAATCATCAACTGCAAGTATAGTCTTAGCCATCTTATTCTCTCTTGTAAATCACGTTGTTTAGGTGTTAGAACAGCTCGATGTCGCCGCTTTCCAGGTGCTGCTGACTGACCGCCTTGCGCAGCACGCTGCGCAATTCCAGACTCTGTATCGCCAGCGCCATGCTGACCTTGCCCAGCAGCTCGACGATCTGCTCGTTATCGCTCTCGGGCAGCATTTCCGCGCCATGCGCGCCCAGCGTGCCGAGGAATTCGCGCAAGCCGGTGACCCGTTTCAGGGTGCGGTCCAGCAGCTGGCTGGTCATGTCCTGGAACTGCAGACTGGTGATGGCGGCGTTGACATAGTTGCCCACCTGGCCTTGCAGCGCTTCCAGCTGCGCGCGCTGCTCGGGCGTCACCGTGCCGCCGTCCAGCAGCAGCTGGATGGTGGCCTGCTCCGCCTCCACCGTCTGGTGGATGGCCATGAAGTTGTAGGACAGCTTTTCTATCGCTTCCTCCAGCAGCAGGCCAGTCTGGATCAGGTCGGTCTCGACTTCGGTCAGATGCCGGCGGCCATGGTCAGACACGCCGGACAGCAGGCGCTTGACATGGGAACCCAGAATTTTTTTTCTCGTCATAACAGTCTCGTTCTTTACTACTCTTATTTGCGTACCGGCGGGCCGGCAGGCCGCGCGGCAGGCGCGGCGGCGGCGGCGCCGATGGCGGCCGCGTCGTCGGTGTCGCCGACCTCGATCTTGCGGCCGTCGCGCAGCACACTGTCTTCGGCGCGGCGGTTCATCACCACGATACTGATGCGGCGGTTGATTGGATTGAACGGATCGGCCTTGTCGAGGTTGATGGCCGAGGCCAGCCCGACCACACGCAGCATTTTGCTATCCTGCATGCCGCCAGCGATCAGCTCTCGGCGCGAGGCGTTGGCGCGGTCGGCCGACAATTCCCAGTTGCTGTAGCCCGCGTCGCTCATATATGGCGTGGAATCGGTGTGGCCGGACAGCGTGATGCGGTTTGGCACGTCGTTCAGCACGAAGCCGATCTCATGCAAAATTTCCTTGGTGTAGGGTTGCAGCTCGGCCTTGGCCAGCGCGAACATCGGGCGGTTTTGCTCGTCGACGATCTGAATCCGCAAGCCTTCACTGGTGATATCCAGCAGCAGCTGTTCCTTGTATTTCTTCAGCAGCGGATTAGCCTCGATCTTGTTCTCGATGCGCTCCTTGAGGTTTTGCAGGCGCTGGTTTTCTTCCGCTTCCAGCGCGGCCTTGGCGGCGGTCAGGTTATAGGTTTTCTTGACCTGCGGGTCGTCGCTGGCCTTGACCTGGCCGTCGGTGCGGGTCAGGTCCTTGCCGCCGCCCTTCAGGATCGACGAGCTGTCGCCGCTGCCGGAACCGCCGGACATGGCCACTTTCAGCGGTGTCTTGAAGTATTCGGAAATGCCGTTCAGGTCGCCCTTGGTGGTTGAACCCAGCAGCCACATCAGCAGGAAGAAGGCCATCATCGCCGTCACAAAGTCGGCGTAGGCAATCTTCCAGGCGCCGCCGTGGTGGCCGCCGCCATGCTTCTTGATGCGCTTGACGATAATCGGCCGCAGGCCCTCTTCAGCCATGATTCATCCTTAAACAATAGAGTGTGCGCTGCATGGCTTACTTCGACTTGGATTTCTTGATGTGGTCTTCCAGCTCGTTGAAGGTCGGGCGCTCGGTCGAGTACAGCACTTTACGGCCGAATTCCACCGCCAGCGCCGGCGCGTAGCCATTCAGGCTGGCCAGCAGCGTGACTTTCACGCACTGGTACATCTTGGTCGACTCTTCCAGCTTCTGCTCCAGCAGGCTGGCCAGCGGACCGACGAAACCATACGCCAGCAGAATACCGAGGAAGGTGCCGACCAGCGCGTGCGCGATCAGGATACCCAGCTCGGCCGGCGGCAGGCCCACCGATTCCATGGTGTGCACCACCCCCATCACCGCCGCCACGATACCGAAGGCCGGCATGCCGTCGCCCAGGCGGGCAATCGCGTGGCCGGGCGCGGCGCCTTCGTGGTGGTGGGTTTCAATCTCGATGTCCATCAGGTTCTCGATCTGGAACGCATCCATATTGCCGGACACCATCAGGCGCAGGTAATCGGTCATGAATTCCACGATGTGATGGTCTTCCAGCACGGTCGGGTATTTGCTGAACAGCGGGCTTTGCTCGGGGCTATCGATATCGCCCTCGATCGACATCAGGCCCTCTTTGCGGACCTTGGACAGCACGTCGAACAGCAGCGACATCAGCTCCATGTACAAGTCTTTGGTGTAGCGCGAGCCCTTGAAGATGGTCGGCAGCGCGGCCGTGGTCGCTTTCAGCGTCTTGCCGTTGTTACCAACCAGGAAAGCACCGAACGCGCCACCACCGATCATGACCAGCTCCAGCGGTTGAAACAGCGCGGCCAGATGCCCGCCGCCCATGGCATAGCCGCCAAACACGCCGACGCAGACCACCACATATCCGATAATGACTAACAAGTGCGCTGACTCCCCAGAGCAAAAATCGGCCAAATGTTACGCTATGGCCAGATTTTTTAAAGAATTTACATATAGAACTACAATAGCCTGACTAGGGGGGGACGGGCAAGTGAATAACGTCAAATGATGCTTAAAAGTACCATATATAGAGGGGGTGCTCTGCTTCTGTGGCACGAATGATGCTTTGCGATGCCATTTCCTCAATGACAAATTCATAGCTGACAAGCATCGAACCAGTCTGCATTTCGGCGCTGGCCTTACGCCATAATCCGGGCATGGCGGCTGGCGACAGATAGGCAAACACCACATCAAACTGGCTGAAATCCAGCCGCTCGTAGTCGCCGCGAACAAAGCGCGCCTGGCTGCGGCCCAGCCTGGCGCGCAGCCAGCTGACCAGCCACGGCAGCGGCGCCAGCTCGATGCCGGTGATCTCAGCCTCCGGCCGCACCCGCGCCAGGTACAAACCCAGTCCGCCCAGTCCGCTACCGATATCAATCACCCGCAACGGCCGGCCGCCCTGCCCCTCTGCCGGCAACTGCTGGCGCAGCGCATCCCATACTGCAGGGCCGGACGGGTAATACGGCACCTGCGTGCGGAAAGTCGACCAGTACCAGCCCAGCAGCAGCAAAAAACCGGCGCCGAACAGCCACGGCGGCAGTTGCAGCGCCAGCGTGGTCAGCAGCGCCAGCGGAAACAGCAGCTGGATCGCCCGCCACCAGGCCGCCAGCGCCAGCTTCCAGGTCAGCAAGGCGGCCACCAGCCCCTGCACTACGGCCAGCGTCAGATAATCGGCGGGTAAACGGAAACTGGCCATCACATACAGAATGGCCAGAGTCAGCGGCAAGGCGCCGCATTGGATCAGCATGGCCCGCACGGCGGGCGCGCGGGTGATGCGCTTGAGATAAGTTTCAGTCACGCGGGCATTATGCCGCGATTGCCTCGGCTTCGCGCGATTTTTTGGTTTTGCCGGCACGCGAAGGCATGTGGCACAGGCCGCAGACATAGCTGCCGTTCAGGTCCATGGCGTTGACCACGAACTTGCCCTGGCATTTGCCGCAAGGGGCGGTTTCCAGCATTTTGCTGCTGAAGAAGCGCACCAGCGTCCAGGCACGGGTCAGCGACAGCAACGGCTCTTCGCCCGGTTCCGGCGGCATCTGTTCCAGATACAGCTTGTAGGCTTTCATCACAGCCTCAACACCCGTGGCACCGGCGTGGGTCACCAGGAAGCTGTGAATATTAATGAACAGCGAGGAGTGGATATTCGGCTGCCAGGTCAGGAACCAGTCGGTCGAGAAAGGCAGCATGCCCTTGGGCGGCGACACGCCTTTCAGCTCCTTGTACAGCTTGAGCAGGCGTTCGCGCGACAGCGACACTTCCGATTCCAGCAGTTGCAGGCGGGCGCCCAACTGGATCAATTCGATGGCCAGCTGAATTTCCTGGGCTTCCGATACGACGCTTTTCTTGGCGGCCATGATCTATGCTCCGGACGACTGTTAAACGATTTCTTCGACTGGCTGGCCGGCCATCAGGATGGCGGCGTGCGACTGGGCCAGTACGCGGTCTTTGTTGTAGTTGGTCAGCATCGACAGGATGGCGCTGTCGTCGAAGCGGAAGCGGGCCAGCATCATATTGCCGCCTGCCAGTTTCAGGATTTGCGCGTTGCTCATGCCTTCGATCAGGTCGGCGATTTCAGCAGCGATGCCCAGACGGAAGATCGCGGTGACTTTGTCGGCGCGAATCATCTGCTGAGCCAGCATCAGGTAGCTCAGGTTGGCGTCGCGAATTTCAGCCATCATATCGTTTGCGGTCATTTTCCCACTCCTTGCGTTTTCTCTCTGTCGGAACACATTTGCGTTTCCGTTGAGATACATTCTGCTTGAGCAACAAAAACACGAGTAGAGGTAACTCTCCGTATTTTTGGTCGGGAAATAGCGGGTGCGACCTGTCGGTGTTTGTCTTACAAACACTCGCAGATCAGCTGCTACGCCCTTGCGGCGTAGGTTTCTTTCGGGATACAAGTTTCAAAAAAACATCCCTTTTGAATCGAAAAATAAAGCGGTAAAGCGACTCTTTTTTGCGACATCTAATCCGGTAACGGCAGCCTTTTGAAGAACTTTAGGGTTTTTGCGAAAAATTTTAAATTATTTTTCACACGGCTTTCCGCCCATCTAAGAACGGTAACGGCGGCGGTTTTGGGAACTTTAGGGTTTTTTTAAAAAAAATCGAAAATTTTTTGAAAACCCCTCAAAGTACGTATTCATGCGGGTTTGGGGCGCATAGGCTCAGACTCCGCAGCGGGCTGGCCCTGGGTTTTTCGGGTTAAACTGCCACTTTAAACCTCAAGCACTTACCCCTATGACAACTCGCAACCACTGCCTGGAGCGTGACGCGCAAGACCTGCTCGCCCCGCTGCGCGACCAGTTCGACCTACCGGCCGGCGTAATTTATCTAGATGGCAACTCGTTGGGCGCGCGGCCGAAAGCCTCCCTCACCCGCGCTCAGCAAGTCATCGCCCAGGAATGGGGCCACGACCTGATCCGCAGCTGGAACGCCGCCGGCTGGTTCGAACTGCCCAAGCGCCTCGGCAACCTGCTCGCCCCGCTGATCGGCGCCGCAGACGGCGAAGTTGTTGTCACAGACACAACCTCGGTCAATCTGTTCAAGGCACTGGCCGCCGCGCTGCACATCCAGGCCACCGATGCAGCACACAGCCGCCGACGCGTGATCGTCACCGAACGCTCGAACTTCCCGACCGATATCTACATGGCCGAAGGCCTGACCCGCTGGCTGGACCGTGGCTACACGCTGCGCCTGATCGACAGCCCGGATGAACTGCCAGCCGCCATCGGCGACGATGCCGCGCTGGTCATGCTCACCCACGTCAACTACCGCACCGGCTACCAGTACGACATGCAGGCCACCAGCGCCCTCGCCCATGCGCACGGCGCGCTGATCATCTGGGACCTGGCCCACTCGGCCGGCGCGGTGCCGGTCGACCTGCAGGCCGGCGGCGCCGACCTGGCCGTCGGCTGCACCTATAAGTACCTGAACGGCGGCCCCGGCGCACCGGCCTTCATCTGGGTGCGGCAGAAGCACCAGCAGGCCTTCCAGCAGCCGCTGTCCGGCTGGTGGGGCCACGCCGCACCGTTCGCCATGGCGCCCGCGTTCCAGCCGGCAGACGGCATCGCCCGCGCGCTGTGCGGCACCCAGCCCATTGTTTCGCTAGCCCTGGTCGAATGCGGACTGAATGTGCACCACCAGACCAGCATGGACGCAATCCGCGCCAAGTCGCTGGCGCTGACCGATCTGTTCATCGAGCTGGTGGAATCGCGCTGCGCCGCCCATCCGCTGGGCCTGGTCACGCCGCGCGATCACGCCCATCGCGGCAGCCATGTCAGCTTCACCCATCCGCACGGTTATGCGGTGATGGCGGCGCTGATACAGCGCGGTGTTATCGGCGACTACCGCGAGCCGGCCATCATGCGCTTCGGCTTCACGCCGCTGTACACCAGCTACGCCGATGTATGGGATGCAGTCGAGATCCTGCGCGACATTCTCGACCGCCAAGACTACAACGTGGACGCCAAACGCGACGCCGTGACCTGAAACGAGATAAATAATATGAACGAAAACAAACCCGCCAGCGGCTGCCCGATGCACGCGGCAGCGCCAGCCGGCGACGCAGCTGGTCAATGGCACGGCGCACAAATGGACTTCAGCAATGCGATGAGCTATGGCGACTATCTGGGCCTGAACCAGATCCTGCACGCCCAGCACCCGCTGTCGCCGAATCATAACGAGATGCTGTTCATCGTCCAGCACCAGACCAGCGAATTGTGGATGAAGCTGATGCTGCATGAAATGCGCGCCGTGCGCGCCCACCTGCGCGCCGACGACCTGCCGCCGGCCTTCAAGATGCTGGCCCGCGTGGCGCGCATCATGGATCAGCTGGTGCACGCCTGGGACGTGCTGGCCACCATGACGCCGCCGGAATACACCGCCATCCGCCCTTACCTGGGCGCGTCGTCGGGTTTCCAGTCCTACCAGTACCGCGAGATCGAATTCATCCTCGGGAACAAGAACGCGGCGCTGCTCAACGTCCACGCCACCACGCCGGAATTCCCGCTGCTGCAGGAGGCGCTGCACACGCCATCGATTTACGACGAAGCGATTCAGCTATTGGCGCGCAACGGCCTGCCGATTTCCGAAGCGCGCCTGAACGCCGATCCAAGCTTGCCGACCCAGGCCGATGAATCGGTGCAGCAAGCCTGGCTGCAGGTGTATGGCGACCCGACCCGCTACTGGGCCTTGTACGAGCTGGCCGAAAAGCTGGTCGACATGGAGACGGCGTTCCGCTTCTGGCGCTTCCGCCACGTCACCACGGTCGAGCGCATCATCGGCTTCAAGACCGGCACTGGCGGCACGGCCGGCGTCAGCTACCTGCGCAAGATGCTGGACGTGGTGCTGTTCCCGGAACTATTCGCGCTGCGCACCGCTCTTTGATACCAGTGGCAGCTCGATATAGCTGTCGTGGTAAATGCGCTGGGTGGCCTTCTGGTAATCCGCCGGCTGGGCGTGGAAGATGTTCGGCACAAAGGTCTGCGGATTGCGGTCGTATAGCGGGAACCAGCTGGACTGGATCTGCACCATGATGCGGTGGCCAGGCAGGAAAACGTGGTTGGCGGTCGGCAGCGCAAAGCGGTATGGCAGCGGCTTGTTGGCGATGATCGCCTTGGCGTGTTCCAGGCTTTCGCGGTAGCGGCCACGGAAGATATCGGCCGACACCATCAGTTGATAGCCGCCCAGCTCCGGCTGCGACGCCACCTGGTCCGGATACACGTCGATCAGCTTCACCACCCAGTCGGCGTCAGTGCCGCTGGTCGCCGCCAGCAAGTGGGCGACCGGCTCGCCGCTGATCTTCACCGGCGTGGCCAGCACCTCGCTGGTGTAGGTCAGCACATCGGTGCGGCCTGACGCCTCCCGCTGATCGTCCACCAGCCAGCGCGGCCAGGTCTGCCCCTTGGCCTCGTCGTAGCCGACCGCCGCGATCGGCCGCGCGCGGTACGGCACCGGCTTGGCCGGATCGGCGATGTATTCATCGTAGGCGTTCTTTTGCGCCGGCGCGCGCAAGGCCGCCGGCGCGGCGCCGTTCAGTTGCAGCGTGGCGTTGGCGCCCAGCTTCAATGCAGCGGGCGTGATGGCGCAGCCGCTGGCGCAACCGGCAGGCCAATTGTCCAGCGCGCGCCACTTGTTGCTGCCGGTTTCAAAGGCCGTCACCGGCGCGATCTTCGCTGCCAATACTTCCGGCGAGGGATCATCTTTCAGATAACGGTCGAGGAAGGGCTGCAAGATCTCTTCGCGGAAGTGCAGTCCCGTATCGCTGCCGAATTTGATGGCCCCCAGCTTGCTGCCGTCGCCATCCTGGCCGCCGTGGTTCCACGGCCCGATCACCAGCAACACTTTGTTATCCTTGTCCTTCGGCTTGATCGCCTTGTAGACGGCAATCGCGCCGTAGATATCTTCGGCGTCCCACAGGCTGTGCACCAGCAGCGTCGGCACGGTCACCGGCTGCTTTGCCAGGATCTGGTCCACCGCCTGGCTTTGCCAGAACGCGTCATAGGATGGATGGGCCAGCACCTTGCGCCAGAAACCGCTCTGCTCCACGCCGCGCTGACGTGCCAGCGCACCAGCCGAACCGGCGCGCATAAAGGTGTCGTAATCGTCGTAATTGCTGGTGAACCAGCGCGCATCATTGCGGCGCGTGACCACCTGCTCCAGGATGTAGGCCAGGTTCACCTGGCGGAAAGCGCCGTTGTGGAACCAGTCGTCGCCACGCCAGCCGTCCACCATGGGATTCATCGGCACTGCCACCTTCAGCGCCGGGTGCGGATTCACCAGCGCGATCAGCGGCAGGTAGCCGTCATACGAACCGCCGATGATGCCGACCTTGCCGTTCGACTCGGGCACATTTTTAGTCAGCCATTCGATGGTGTCCCAGGTGTCGGTGGAATGGTCGATTGGGGTCGGATTGAACTCCGTGCCGGCCATCGGGCGGTTCATCACGTAATCGCCCTGCGAGCCGTACTTGCCGCGCACATCCTGCACCACCCGGATATAGCCGCCCTTGACGATCACGTCGGCCTGATTGTCGTAGCCCTGCAGGATGGACTCCATCTGCGAACTTTCGGCCAGGCTGGTCATGCCCTCGGCGCCATACGGCGTGCGGGTCAGCAGCAGCGGCGCGTGGCGGGCTTTGCGCGGAATGACGATCACCGTATTCAGGTGCACGCCGTCGCGCATCGGTATCATCACCGTGCGTTTGATGTAGTCGAAGCTGTCCACCGGCGCCTTGAACTCTTCAGGCGTCTCGCTGGGCAAGGTGTTTTGTGCGTGTGCAGAGAGGAAAACGCTGGCCAGGACAGCCAGCGCCAATGCGGATTTCTTCATGAACGCCCCGGTGTGTTGTGAAACGCTAAAGTATCACAACACACCGGCAGGCGGCAGGGCTTATTTCGCCAGCAGCAGCTCGTTCAGGCGTTTGACGAAGGTGGCTGGATCGCTCAGCGCACCGCCTTCGGCCAGCAGCGCCTGATCGAACAGGAGGTTCGACCAGTCGCTGAAGGAGCTGGCCACGTCTTCGGTCTTCAGGCGCTGCACCAGCGGGTGGTCCGGATTGATTTCCAGGATAGGCTTGGATTCCGGCGCGTTCTGGCCGGCCGCTTTCAGCATGCGCAGCAGATTGCCCGACAACTCATTCTCGTCCGCCACCAGGCAGGCTGGCGAATCGGTCAGGCGGAAGGTCACGCGCACGTCCTTGGCTTTATCGGCCAACGCTTCCTTCATCTTCTCGACCAGATCCTTGTACGAGGATTCGGTTTCTTCGTGCTCCTTCCTCTCGGCTTCGTCTTCCAGCGCGCCCAGATCCAGACCGCCCTTGGCCACCGACACCAGCTCCTTGCCTTCGAACTCGGTCAGGAAGGACAGCATCCACTCGTCCACGCGGTCGGTCAGCAGCAGCACTTCCACGCCTTTCTTGCGGAAGATTTCCAGGTGCGGGCTGTTCTTCGCGGCGATATAGTTATCGGCGGTGACGTAGTAGATCTTGTCCTGGCCTTCCTTGGCGCGCGACAGGTACTCTTCCAGCGAGGTGATTTGCTGGTCGTTGTCGTTGGCGGTCGAGGCAAAGCGCAGCAGCTTGGCCAGACGGTCCTTGTTGGTCGCATCTTCGCCGATGCCCTCTTTCAGCACCTGGCCGAATTCGGTCCAGAAGGTCGCGTACTTGTCTTTCTTTTCCTGTTCATCGGCGTTGGCCAGTTCTTCCAGCATGCCGATCACGCGCTTGGTCGAGCCGTCGCGTATCACTTTCACATCGCGCGATTCCTGCAGGATTTCACGCGACACGTTCAGCGGCAGGTCAGCCGAGTCGATCACGCCTTTGACGAAGCGCAGGTAGGTCGGCATCAGTTGCTCGGCGTCGTCCATGATGAACACGCGCTTGACGTACAGCTTGATGCCGCCGCGCTTGTTGCGGTCCCACAGGTCGAACGGGGCCTTGGCCGGAATGTACAGCAGCTGAGTGTACTCGCTGCGGCCTTCGACGCGGTTGTGGGTGTGGGTCAGCGGCGCCGCGAAGTCGTGCGAGACGTGCTTGTAGAACTCTTCGTACTGCTCCGGGGTGATGTCGGATTTGCTGCGCGCCCACAGCGCGCTGGCCTGGTTGACGGTTTCCAGCTCGTCCTTGAGGACGGTTTCCTTCTTCTCTTCGTCCCACTCTTCTTTCTGCATCACGATAGGCAGCGAAATGTGGTCCGAGTATTTGCGGATGATGGACTTGATCTTCCACGACGACAGCAGTTCGTCTTCGCCTTCGCGCAGATGCAGGATGATGTCGGTACCACGGCCGGTCTTCTCGATCTGCTCGACCGAGTAGTCGCCCTGGCCTTCCGATTCCCAGCGCACGCCTTCTGCGGCAGCTGCGCCGGCGCGGCGGGTTTCAACGGTGATCTTGTCAGCGACGATAAAGCCGGAGTAGAAGCCCACGCCGAACTGGCCGATCAAGGCCGCGTCCTGCTGCTGGTCGCCCGACAGCTTGCCGAAGAATTCCTTGGTGCCCGACTTGGCGATAGTGCCGAGGTGCGAAATCGCCTCGTCGCGGCTCATGCCGATGCCGTTGTCGGAGATGGTGATGGTGCGCGCCGCCTTGTCGAAGCTGACCTTGATTTTCAGTTCGTGGTCGTTGCCGTACAGGGCGTCGTTGTTGATCGCCTCAAAACGCAGCTTGTCCGATGCGTCGGAAGCGTTGGAGATCAGTTCGCGCAGGAAGATCTCTTTGTTCGAGTACAGGGAGTGAATCATCAGCTGCAGCAGCTGTTTCACTTCGGCCTGGAATCCAAGGGTTTGTTTTTCGGTATCAGCCATTTTTGAATAGTCTTTTGGTTAAGATTTCGGGAAGGTGGGGATTATAAGAGGCTTTTCAAGAGCCAACCAATTCCCTTTCAAGGAAACGCCACACGGCCGGCTCCTGCATCGCCGCCACATTCAGCCGCATGCGGGTTGACGGCAGCTGCTTGGGCGAGAACAGGCTGCCCGGCGCCAGCAGCAGGTTGTGCGCCATGGCGCGCTCGGTCAGTACATTGGTGTCGCGGCCGGCGTCGGCCCAGACAAACATCCCGGCCGGCGGCGAGCCATCCACTTTCAGGCCGATCCGTTCCATCTGGCGCAGCGTCTTGGCGCGGACGCCGTCCAGCCGCGCGCGCAGCCGGTCGGCGTGCTTGCGGTACAGGCCCTCGGACAGCACCTTGTACACCACCCGCTCGCCGATGTCGCTGGTGGTCAGCGTGGACAGCATTTTGCGGTCGGCCAGCCGTTCGGCGCGCTCCGGCGAGGTGGCGATAAAGCCGACCCGCAGATTGGCGGCCATGGTCTTGGAAAAGCCGCTCAGATAGATCACCCGCTGTAGCTGGTCCAGCGCCGACAGCCGCGTGGCCGGCTGCACCGCGCTGCCGGGATGCAGGTCGCAGTAGATATCGTCTTCGACGATGATGAAGTCATGCTCCTCGGAGAGCCGCAGCACCTGGAAGGCCTTGGCCGCCGACAGCGAGGTGGAGCTGGGGTTGTGCAGCACCGAGTTGATGATGTACAGCTTGGGCTTGTGCAGCGCCGCCAGTTCGGCCAGCCGCGCCACATCCGGGCCGTCGCCCAGGCGCGGGATGCCGATGACCTTGGCGCCCAGCGCGGCAAAGGAGCCGAACATCAGGAACCAGGCCGGATCGTCGACGAAGATGGTGTCGCCGGGCCGGGTAAACTCGCGCGCCACCAGGTCCAGTGCCTGGGTCACGCCGGCGGTGGTGACGATCTGCTCCGGCGCAGCGGCGATTTCCAGTTCCGCCAGCTTGTGCTGCAACTGCTGGCGCAGCGGCAGGAAGCCTTGCGGCACACCGTAGCTTAATAATAGATTCGGATTCTGCCGGCTGACCGCGCGCAGCGCATTGGCAATGGACGGGCCGTCCAGCCACTCCGGCGGCAGCACGCCGGAGCCGGGCATCTGCTGGTGCGGCATCTGGCGGAACATATTCCGCACCAGCCATACCACGTCGATCGGCTTGGCGTCGAAGCCGGAGTGCGCGGCGCGTAGCGTTGCCGCCGATGCGCCCCCGGACAGTCCGCCGTCGGCGGCGTTGAGCGCCATCGCCGGCCGCTCGCGCACGAAGAAACCGGCGCCACGGCGCGACTCCAGGTAGCCGGTGGCCACCAGCTTGTCATAGGCCGCCACCACGGTGAAGGCCGACACCCCATGCGACGCCGCAAACGCGCGGATCGACGGCATGCGCGCACCGCCGCGCAGCAGGCGATCATCAATACGCGCCGCCACCGAACGCACAATCTGGTCGATCAGCGTTTCGCCCGATTCGCGCAGCAGCAAGCCCAGCATCGCCCCGGAGCCGCCGCGCCCGTCTGCGCTCCCGCCAGCCGCCCGGCCGGACGCGCGCGTGCCGCCACGGCTGGCGGGTACGCCACCTGCGCCTGGCGTGGGTGCGGGCACTGGCACCGACGCCACTGACGGGCCGGGCGCCGGCGCTGCCATGGCGCGCGCTTCGCGGGCTTGGGCGGCGGCCAGCGCCTCATTGACTGCTTCCGCAGCCGCAGCTGCTGCGGCGCCCAACAGGGAGGTGCGTGGTCGTGTATTGGTCATTTTACCGTCACAGTATGTCAAATTATGTTTGCAAGTGTACTGGCACTGTACTGGTTTTGTCACGTAGGATTGACTCCATGACACCCACACCTACGCTAACCACTCACAGCCGCCTGAGTGACGAAACCACCGGCATGCTGCTCGGCCTGATCGGCGTCGCCATCTTCAGCCTGACGCTGCCCTTCACCCGCCTGGCCGTCAGCGGCGACGCTGATGGCGCCGGCGGCCTGTCGCCGATGTTCGTCGCGCTGGGCCGCGCGCTGGCCGCCGCTGCACTGGCCGGCGGCTGGCTGTACTGGAAGCGCGCGCCGCTGCCGCCACGCTCTGCCCTGCCGGCGCTGGCCATGGTGGCCATCGGCTGCGTGATCGGCTTCCCCTGGCTGACCTCAGTCGCCATGCGCAGCCTGCCGGCCGCCCACGGCGCTGTACTGGTCGGCGTACTGCCGCTGGCCACCGCCATGTTCGCCGCCCTGCTCGGCGGGGAAAAGCCATCGCAAGGCTTCTGGATCATGGCCATCTTAGGCTCGGCGCTGGTGATTGGATTTGCGCTGCGCCAGAGCGGCGGCAGTCTGCATGCTGCGGACCTGGCGATTTTCCTGGCAGTGCTGCTGGCCGCCATGGGCTACGCCGCCGGCGGCCGCCTGTCGCAGACACTGGGCGGCCAGCAAACCATCTGCTGGGCGCTAGTGCTGGCCGCGCCACCACTGCTGCCGGTGGTCGGCTGGCTGGCCTGGCAAGACGCCACGCAGATCGCCCACGCCAGCGCCGCCGCATGGAGCGGCTTCGCCTATGTTTCCATATTTTCAATGTTTATCGGATTCTTCTTCTGGTATCGCGGCATGGCGCTGGGCGGCGTGGCGCGGGTCGGGCAAGTACAGCTGGTGCAGCCCTTCTTATCTGTACTGGGGGCCACCCTGGTGCTGGGCGAAACGCTGGAGTGGCCAACCCTGTTCTTCGCAATCGCCGTCATCGCCACCGTGGGCGTGGGCCGCAAAATGCAGGTAAAACGGGGCTGACGCCGTACAGTATCTGGATTTCGCGGCAACTGTAAGCATCCTCCGCCGCGAGAGTACAATATCGGTCTCCACCTATAAAATTAACTGGATAACTACATGTCTGTTTATGAAAAACTGAAAGCGCTTGATATCACTCTGGCAGCACCGGCCACGCCAGCCGCCGCCTACGTCATGTACGCCCAAACCGGCAATCTGGTATTCCTGTCTGGTCACATTGCCAAGCGCGCCGACGGCAGCGTATGGGTCGGCCAGTTGGGCAAGAACATCGACACCGCAGAAGGCAAGGCCGCCGCGCGCGCCATCGCCATCGACCTGATCGGCACCCTGCAAGCGGCAGTCGGCGGCGACCTGACCCGCGTCAAGCGCATCGTCAAGGTCATGAGCCTGGTGAACTCCACCCCTGAATTTACTGAACAGCACCTGGTCACCAACGGCGCTTCCGAGCTGCTGGGCGAAGTCTTCGGCGACGCCGGCAAGCACGCCCGCTCTGCCTTTGGTGTCGCCCAAATCCCGCTTGGCGCCTGCGTCGAAATCGAACTGATCGCAGAAGTCGCGTAAAGCGGGCGGCAGTTCATCTGCCACTTCGCCGCTGCCGTTCCATCTATAAAAGCACGCCGCAAGCGCGCTTGTTGCCATTCTCTAGTGAGACACGTATGAAAATTGAAAACCCCAATCCGATCCAGTGGCAGTTCGCCGAACGCGCCGAACAGCTGCAGGCATCCTTCATCCGCGAGATCCTGAAGATCACGCAGCAGCCAGAGATCATCTCCTTCGCTGGCGGCCTGCCATCGCCGCTGACCTTCCCGGTCGACGAAATGAAAGTCGCTTACGACAAAGTTCTGAGCGAAAACGGCAAAGTCGCGCTGCAATACGGCCCGACCGACGGCTACACCCCGCTGCGCCAGTGGATCGCCGACTCGCTGTCGACCGGCGGCGCGCGTATCGCCCCTGAACAAGTGCTGATGACCTCCGGTTCGCAACAGGCGCTGGACCTGCTGGGCAAAGTACTGATCGACGAAGGCAGCCGCGTGCTGGTCGAAACCCCGTCCTACCTGGGCGCGCTGCAGGCCTTCTCGGTGTATCGCCCGGAATTCAAATCGGTGGACACCGATGAAAATGGCCTGGTGCCATCGTCGATCGACGCCGTCGCACAAGGCGCGCGCCTGCTGTACTCGCTGCCGAACTTCCAGAACCCGACCGGCCGCACGCTGTCGGCGGAACGCCGCGTGGAACTGGTCGAAACCTGCGCCCGCCTCGGCCTGCCGCTGATCGAGGACGATCCTTACGGTGCGCTGAGCTACAAGGGCGAGCCGCTGCCGAAGATGGTGGCGATGAACCCGGACGGCGTGATCTACATGGGCTCCTTCTCCAAGGTGCTGACGCCAGGCATCCGCCTCGGCTATGTGGTCGCCCCGCTGCCGCTGGCGCGACGCCTGGAACTGGCCAAGCAGGCGGCCGACCTGCACACTTCGCAGCTGACCCAGATGGTGGTGCACGAAGTGATCAAGGACGGTTTCCTGGAACAGCACATCCCGAAAATCCGCGCGCTGTACGGCGACCAGTGCCAGGTGATGCTGGACGCGATGGCCCAGCACTTCCCGGCTGGCGTCGAGTGGACCAAGCCGGAAGGCGGCATGTTCATCTGGGTCACGCTGCCGAAGCATATCAACGCGATGCAGTTGCTGGACGAGGCGATCGCGCAGAAAGTCGCGTTCGTGCCGGGTTCGCCGTTCTACGCCAACGAGCCGGCCAGCAACACGCTGCGCCTGTCGTTCGTTACCGTGCCGCCTGAGCGCATCCGTCACGGCATCGAAATTCTGGGCAAGCTGATCGCCGCAAAAGTCTAAGCCAGATCTGGGCAGCACCCTCTGCGGGCGGCATTCGCCGCCCGCAAAAATACAACACCGTCAATGATGACTTTATCACCAATAGTCACCAAAACCGGCGAATCCTTTAACATCCCGCCAACATTACTTATACCATCTGGCGCTAGCGTGGCTGCGGCCTGATGAAACTGAAGCAACATTCAAAAATCACAGGAAATTTTCTCCCTCGCTGCTGAGCAAAGCGGTATGATTTCGACGGATAGTCACTTTCATATCAGGCCAGCCTTTGTTGAAACGCGCACCAGTCACCTTCGCTTGCCCCCGCCGTTGCCGACCCGCGCAACCGCCGAAACACGCCAATTCAACCCACCAGGTTAAAGGCGATCTCCAATGAATTCCGGAAGTCTGAGTTACGCCACGCGGCGCGATGCCGCCATCTTGATCGTTGACGACGCACCCGAGAATCTCGGCGCCTTGCGCAAGCTGATGGTCGAACAGGGTTATCAGACCTTTGTCGCCACCAGCGGCGAACGGGCACTGAAAATCGCCCGCCGCGTGCACCCCGACCTGATCCTGCTCGACATCATGATGCCTGGCATGGACGGCTATGAAACCTGCCGCCAGCTCAAGAGCCACGCCGCGACACAGCGCATTCCCGTGATCTTCATGAGCGCGCGCACCGGCACCGATGACGTGGTGGCCGGCTTCGACCTGGGCGCGGTCGACTACATCAGCAAGCCCTTGCGCATGCCCGAAGTCTGCGCGCGCGTGCGCACCCAGCTGCAAATCCGCAGCAAGAGCGAAACGCATGAGGAACAGGCGGAGCGGCTGCGCACCATCGTCAACAATATGGCCGAAGGACTGATGATCATCGAAGCCGATGGCCGCATCCAGTTCACCAATCCGGCCTGCGACAAATATCTGGGCTACCAGCCGGAGGAACTGGCCGGCAAAACCATTGCCGGGCTGCTTAACCCGCTGGTGGCGCAGGAATACCTGGATTACTTCGAGCGCTACGCCGCCGCGCCCAAGACCGCGCACAACCACGGCACGCGCGAAGTCATCATCCGCCACCGCAACGGCAGCTCGGTGTGCATGGACCTGACGCTGACGCCGATGTATCTGCGCCAGCCGCTGTTCATCGGCCTGCTGCACGACATCACCCACCACAAGCAATCCGAGGACACGCTGCTGCGCGCCGCCATGGTTGATCCGCTGACCAAGATCGCCAACCGCCGCCACTTCGACAGCTTCCTGGAAAAAGAATGGCAGCGCGCCATGCGCAGCGGCCAGCCGCTGTCGCTGGTGGTGCTGGACGTGGACCACTTCAAGCTATACAACGACACGCTCGGCCACCCGGCCGGCGACGCCTGCCTGCAGCAAGTGGCGCAGGCGATTGCCGCCCACGCACTGCGGCCGACCGACCTGGCGGCGCGCTACGGCGGCGAGGAATTCGTGCTGCTGTTTGCCGAAACCGACGGCGACGCGGCCTACCAGCTGGCGGAATCGATACGCGCGCGCATCGAGGCGCTGCAGATTCCGCATCCGCGCTCGACCACCTCGGCGTGGCTGACGGTCAGCATCGGCGTAGCAACCATCCATCCGCACCAGCTGGACAACACCGAATCGCTGTTTGTCGCCGCCGACCGCGCCATGTACGTGGCCAAGGAAGGCGGCCGCAATCAGGTGCAGGCCACCCGGACCGGCGGCGCCTCGCTGGCCGCCGTCAAAGCGCTGGTGATGCGCTGACGCTGGCTTTCAGGGCTTTCAGTCCGAGCGGCACGCTGGCGGCCAGCGCCAGCAGCGCGAAAGCGATCACGCCAGCGCCGCCGGCGTCCTGGAATAATTCCCCCGCCCCCACCGTGCCCAGCGCCACGGCGGCAAACGTCACCACCACGGAGCGCGACAGCAGCGAGCCGTCGCGGTCCTGCGCCGAGATGAAGCTGTTCAGTACCGCCATGATGGTGTAGAAGGCGGCGTTCAGCATCAGCTGCCCGACGAAGTATAGCAGCGCATCCTGCGCCAGGAAGAAGCAGGCGACCGAAGCGCACATCACGGCCAGCGCAGCGGTCACGGTCAAGCCGCGCCGCGCCGCCAGCGCCGGTATCGCCGGCACCACTGCGCCAAAGAATCCCAGCAGCGACGACACCGACAGCAGCACGCCGATCTGCGGCAGCGTCAGGCCGATACGCTCGCCCTGCAACGCCGACACCGCCCACACGCCCGCCTGTACGCTGTACACCCCGACAAACACGCCCCACGCCAGCCAGATTCCGGCCCGGCCGCTGGCCCGCCCCGCCAGCACCAGCGGCGCGCGTTGCGGCGCCAGCGACGGCACGCGCACCGCCACCACACCCAGCACCGCCGCCATCAGTGCCAGCCCTTGCCACACCGCCGCGCCGCTGGCCGCATCGGGAAACAGCGTCAGCACCGTGAACACGCCCGCCACCGCCAGCCCGGACAGCAGCAGCACCAGTCCCCACAGGCGCTCCGCGTCGGGGTGGCAGGCCAGGCAGATGCCGACCATGACGATCATCTGCGCCTCGCAGACACCGGCCGCCAGCCGCAATATGCTGAACAACGGCACCGGCAGCACCAGCGCGCAGGCGGCCTGGCATACCGCCAGCAGCACCAGCGCGGCCACCGTCAGCGGCGCCGGCAAGCGCCGCGCCAGCGGCGGCAGCACGATGCAGCCGATCAGCATGCCGATCATCTCGGCGCCAACCAGCATGGTGGCCTGGCCTTCGTCCAGCTGCAGCCGCGCCATCGCATTGGTCACCAGCAGCGGCATCAAGGTAGTGCCGCCTATGCCCAGCGCCCAGGCGCAGGAAAGGATGAAGGTCCGCATGGTTAGTCCCCGTGTTGTATTTTTCACAGCTTACGACGGCGCTGTAGTGCAAGGGGTCTAAAATGGCCAAACACGGCGACAAGGCGGCCATTTCGCCACAGCGTGCTCCAGCCGCCACAAACCGTACTATGCTAGCCCCACCATCCACCCGAGGAGCGCCCATGCCGGTCAAGCCGCATCATCCCGACGCCGAAGCCGCAGCCGATGTGCCGCCGCATGTGATACGCCAGGTGCTGCAACTGGTGGCCAGCCGTGGACATTCACCGGAGCGGCTGTGCAAGGGGCTGGGCTTCACGCCGGAGAATCTGTGCGACGCCAACTTCCGCGTCTCCTACCGCCAGACCAGCCTGCTGATACGGCGCGCCATGCAGCGCTGGGGCGACCCGGCCATCGGCCTGGCCACCGGCGCGCGCCAGACGGTCGTGTGCTTCGGCCTGCCGGGACTGGGCATGCTGACCTGCGCCACGCTGGGTGAAGCCTTCCAGTACCTGATCAAATACCAGCGCGCGGCCGGTGCGCTGACCACCAACGAGATGAGCATCCTCGACGAGCACCACTTCGTCACCGAGGTGGCGACCCGCTTTCACGATCCCGAACTGGAGCCGTTCTTCATCGAAGAGATCTTCGTCAGCGGCGTGGAAGTGTCGCGCGCCATGGTCGGATCGCACTTCCGCCCGGCGCGGCTGGAGCTGCGCTATCCGCGCCCGGAATACGCGGCCGCCTACAGCGAGTACTTCCGCTGCCCGGTGGTGTTCAACGCGCCGCTGAATCGCCTGATCTGCGACATGGCCTGGTATCACTGCCCGCTGCCTACGCACGACCGCTATATGCAGGGCGGTCTGCAGGCGCAGATCGACCAGTTGCTGGAAACCGAAACGCCGCGAAATGATCTGGTGGAATCCATCATGAACGAGTTGCGCGGCTCGGTGGACGAGGTGCCCGGCCTGGCGAAAGTCGGCGCCACGCTCAATCTCAGCGAGCGCACGCTGCGCCGCCGGCTGGCGGAGCTGGACACCTCCTACCAGCGGCTGGTGGACCAGGTACGCTACGAAGCGGCGCTCGACCTGCTGAAGCGCAGCGAGATGCCGCTGGTCGATATCGCCATGGCGACCGGCTTTACCGACGCGCGCAACTTCCGCCGCGCCTTCAAGCGCTGGTCCGGCATGCTGCCGAACCAGATCCGCCACGGCGCGGCGGCACCGCGCCTAATATAGCTCCCACTGGCCGTCGCGCATCTGCACCAGGCCGCGCCGCCTTAGCGACTCCAGGTAGCGTGCGTGTCCGCGCAAGCCCTTCTTGCGGAACAGCGGAATCAAGCGGGGCAGCAGGTTCGGCACCAGCATCGCCAGCCGCACCGTCCACGATTCGCTGACGCGCGGATAGCGCTCCAGGCAGGGATGATCGAGCATGCGCAGCACCTGCCTGGCCACGTCCTCCGGCTGCTGCGGCGGGTCCATGAACTGCAGCGTGTTGCCGCCTTCAATGGCCTCGCGCATCAGCATCGGCGTCTCGGTGGCTGACGGCATCACGCTGCCGATTTTCACGCCATGCCGTTGCGCATCCATGCCCAGGCACAGCATGGCGCCGCGCAGGCCGAACTTGGTGGCCGAGTAGATGCCCGTCTCAGGCAAGGGGAAGATCCCGCCCAGCGACACGGTGTTGATTACCCGCCCATCGCCGGCACGCTGCAAGGCCGGAAAGGCCAGCCGCGTCAGCACAATCGGCGACAGCAGATTGATATTCAGCTCGCCGAGGATATTCTCGACCGAGCGTTCCTCAAAATGCCCGGTGCCGGTGATGGCCGCGTTGTTGACCAGAATATCCAGCCTGCCAAAGCGCTCCTGCACAAAGGCCAGCAGTTCCGGCAGTTTGCTGAAGTCGCGCAGATCGATCTCGACGCCGGTGGCGGCCGGCCCCAGTTCGGCCACCGCGACATCCAGCGAAGCCTGGTTGTAATCCGCCAGCACGCACTGGATGCCGCGCGCGATAAAGCCACGGCAGATGGCCCGGCCGATGCCGCCGGCGCCGCCGGTAATCAGGGCCACGCGGCCCGTTACAGTGGTCGTCATGCGCCGCCCCTCCCCAGTTGCATCCAGATGGTTTTGGTTTCGGTGTACTGGTCGTGCGCCAGCAGCGACTTCTCGCGTCCGCCGAAGCCGGATTCCTTGTAGCCGCCAAACGGCACGCCGGTGTCGCCTTCCGAGAAGCAGTTGACCGACACCGTACCGGCGCGGATCTGCTTCGCTACGCCATGCGCCGCATCCAGGCTACTGGTGTAGACCGACGACGCCAGGCCATAGCTGGTGTCGTTGGCAATCGCCACGCCTTCGGCCAGGCCGTCAAACGTCAACACCGACAGCACCGGGCCGAAAATCTCTTCGCGTGCAATCGTCATCGACGGCCGCACGCCGTCAAAGATGGTCGGCTCGACAAAGCTGCCGCCGCTGTCCTGCCGTACCTGCCGGCCGCCGTAGGCCAGCTGTGCGCCTTGCTGCTTGCCGCTGTCAATATAGCCCAGCACGCGTTGCATATGCTGCGGCTCGATCAGTGCGCCGAGGCGCGTGGCAGGATCGAGCGGATCGCCGACGCGCCAGTCGTCGAAAGCGCGTTTCACTTCCGCCAGCAGCTCCTCCTTGCGCGAGCGATGCACGATCAACCGCGAGCCGGCACTGCAATTCTCACCCTGGCAGAACAAGGCGCCCAGCGCCACTTGCTGCGCCACGCCGGCCAGGTCGTGCGCGTCCGCCAGCACCAGCGCCGGGCTCTTGCCGCCGCATTCCAGCACCACCCTTTTCATATTCGACTCGGCCGAGTATTTGAGGAACAGCCGCCCCACTTCGCCGGAGCCGGTAAAACTGACGCAATCGATATCGCGATGCCGGCCTATCGCCTGCCCCACCGTCTCGCCATAACCCGGCACGATATTCAGCACGCCTTCCGGCACGCCTGCCTCCAGCGCGAGACGGCCCAGCACCAGCGCCGTCAGCGTGGTCTGCTCGGCAGGCTTGATGACGATGGAATTGCCGCTGGCGAGCGCCGGGCCGATCTTCCAGCCAGCCAGGTAAATCGGAAAATTCCACGGCAGGACCGCGCCCACAACGCCGATGGGTTCACGCACGATCATGGCCACGATATCGGGCGCGGTTGGCGCCACCTGGTCATACAGCTTGTCGGCGGCTTCCGCGTGCCAGCGCAGGCTTTCGATCATGTCCGGCAAATCGGCCGACAGCGCATCGCGTATCGGCTTGCCGGAGTCCAGGCTCTCCATCAGCGCCAGCGTCTCCAGATTGGACTCCACCAGGTCGGCGAAGCGCAGCAACACCTTCTTGCGATGCTTGGGCGTGGCGCGCGACCAGTCGCCACGCTCGAATACGCGGCGCGCGGCGCTCACCGCCTCATCCACGTCCAGTGCGCCGCAACGGGCGATGCCGGCCAGCCGGCGGCCAGTGGCGGGATTGATGGTGTCGAATTCCTCGGCCGAGATGGCGTTAACGAAACGGCCATCGATCAGCGCACGCGTCTCGAAATCCAGGCTGGCGGCCTGGCGCTGATAGAACTCAAAGGTTTTCTCCATGCTGCGCCCCCTTACGCCGCCGCACGCAAAGCCGCAGGCCGCGCAGCGGCCGTATCGACGCGCAGCCGGTCGTAGTAATGTTCGGTCAGCTCCGGCCAGCCCATCTTGCGGCGCAAGCGCTTGAGGTAGGACTTGAGCGCGTGCGCTTCCAGATACACCTCATGCCGCTGCGACTGCACAAATTTCAGGCCGCCCGACAAATCCGGATTGTCATGCGCGATCAATGCGTCGAAGCGGCTGGCGCCTGCCGGATTATCCAGTTGATCGCGCAGGTAGGCGGCAATCATGAAGGCTTCTGTATCAAACAGCTTGTAGGCGCTGGAGTTGGTTTCCACGTAGCCGATGCCGAACAGGTTGCGGTGATCGCGGCTGAACATCGACAGATATAGCTGCGGCCTTCCGCCGCGCCATTCAAAGTACTCGGCCGCGTACTTGCAGCTCCACTTGTAGCCGGTGGCGTAGATCACCAGGTCCAGCTCCTCGCGGCTGCCATCCTTGAACACCACATCGTCGCCATCGTAGTGCGACACATCCGGCCTGACCGCGATATTCCCGTGCTGAAGATTGTGCAGCAGCTGCGAATTCAACAACGGATGGCTTTCAAACAGCTTGTGGTCCGGCTTCGGCAAACCAAAGCGCGTCAGGTCGCCGGTGAACATCTTCAGCAGCAGTCCCATGACCGGGCGCGCCATCCAGATCGGCAGCGGCGGGCCGCTCTCGCCCACCTGGTCGGCCGGGATGCCGAACAAATGCTTGGGAATGAAGTGGTAGCCGCGCCGCATGCTGATGAAGGCGCGCTGCGCGCGGCTCGCCGCATCGCAGGCGATGTCCGCGCCCGAGTTGCCGGCGCCGACGATCATTACCCGCTTGCCGGCGAATTCGTCGCTGCTTTTATACGTGACGGAATGGCGCACCTCGCCATTGAACTGTCCTTTTACTTCGGGCATATTCGGGTCCCAGTTGCAGCCGGTGGCGCAGATCACGGCCAGGTAACGACGGCGCGTGCCATCGCCCAGCGTCACCAGCCATTTGCCATCGGCTTCCTTGTGCACATGCTGCACCGGCATGTTGAAGCGGATCGCCGGCCGCAGGCCGTACGCGTCCGCATAGCTGCGCACATAGCTGAGGATCTGCTGGTTGGTCGGATAGTCGGGATAGGACTTCGGCATCGGAAAACCGATAAAGCCCGACAGGTCGCGGGATGAAATAAAATGGGCCGACTCATAAATCGGACTGCCCGGATTCTGCATGTCCCAGATGCCGCCAACGTCAGCGTGGCGCTCGAACTGTTCGTACGCCAGGTTCATCGCCTTCAGCGCGCGCGCCGCCGACAGGCCGCCCGGCCCGGCGCCCACCACGCAGACCGCGTTGCCGCAGTCGGTAATCTCATTTGTGATCATTATGTGCTCCCCCATGGTTGTAAGTCCTGGCTGCATTGTGCAAACAAAGCCACGCCGGGACGGGGGCAAAAAGGACAGGCGGGGAGCCGAAGCGGCCACGCAACATCTGGGCGCTTTGGCCGGGATGGCATCCTTGTCTGTCCGGTCCGGCCCCCGGTGCGGTGATGCGCGCGTCTACATTGAAAAAAACCAAACAACAAAGGAGAGACCGTGAAGCCACATGCATTGCAGCCGCCATCCCAATCATCCTGCCTTATGCGCGTGCTGGCGCACAGCATCGCCCTCGCCTTCGCCGGCACGCTCAGCGCGCACGCCGACGACGATATCCAGAAAGTCATCGTCACCGCGCAATCGCGTGCGCAGTCGGCGCAGGAAGTACCTATCTCCATGGAAGTGATTACCGCGCGCGATATACAGAATCTGGGTGCACGCAATCTCGGCGATGTCACCGGCTACCTGCCCGGCTTCCAGGTCGACGCCACCCAGCCCACGCAGCCGATCTTCGGCATACGCGGCGTGCAGGCGGGCGACTTCGGCATCGGCACCGACACGCCAGTCGGCATTTATGTGGACGGCGTCTACACCGGCAAGACCGGTGGCGCGCTGATGAACTTCATCGATATCCAGCGCGTGGAGGTGCTGAAAGGCCCGCAAGGCACGCTGTTCGGCCGCAATAGCGCGGCAGGCGCCATCGCGGTGGTCACCAATGAGCCGGAAGCAGAGTTTGATGCGGCCGGCCATGTGCGCGTCGGCGATTATGGGCGGGCCGATCTCGATGCCATGCTCAATGTGCCGTTGGGGGCCAGCACCGCCGCGCGTCTGGTCTTCGTCCGCGCCCGCAGCGATGGCTGGGTGCGCAACACCAGCACCGGCAACCGCACCACCGGCGATAATAGCTGGGCCACAAGGCTGTCGCTCAAGCAGAAGATCAGTGATGCCACGCTGCTGCTGTCTTGGGAGCACGAGCAGTTGCGCCAGAAAGGCTGGCCGGCGTTTGGTGTGGTCAAGGATCCAACGCTGCCGTTTGCAGGCTACACCGGCGTCTACGATGCCGCCTACGTCGCCCATTTCAGCGATCCACGCAAGGCGCGACTGGAGAACGATACCGACGGCCGCGAAACGCGCAACTTCGACGGCGTCACGCTGCGTGCCGAGATCCCGCTGGGCGGCGCCACGTTGCGCTCCACCACTGCTTTCCGTACATTCTCCTCATACAACCTGACCGACAACGACGGCACAGCACGGGTCGACTTCCGGCTCGCCACGCAGGATCAGAAGAAAGCCTACAACTGGCAACAGGAATTCAAGCTCTCCGGCACCACCGACATGCTGGACTGGATCGCCGGTGCCAGCTTCTACGACAACCGCGAGCGGCAGCGCAGTTCCGCCATTCTCAACACCGCCACGCTGGATAGTCTCAGCCTGATGCAAGGCGGCGGCGCTGATTTCGCCACGCTGTTCGGTGGACTGGGCATGGCCGGCGTGCCTGGGGTGGATGACAGCTCGGTATTCGGCTGGCAGGAAGATAACAACGCCAAGCTGCGCACACGCGCCTTCTCGGTCTACGGGGACTTGATCTGGCGACTGGCCCCTGGCACGCGCCTCACCACCGGCCTGCGCTGGAGCCGCGATCGCAAGGAGATGCAATGGCATGTACCGGGCCGCGTGTCGACAGCGCTGGATGGGCTGCTCAACACCTATGGCCCTGCGGCGGGACTGGATGCGTCGGCGCTACCATCCAACATCATCTTCGCGGCGGCCGGCCCGCTGGCCGCCACGCCGGTCAACGCCAAGCGCAGTTGGACCGACTGGAGTCCGCGCCTGGTACTCGACCATAAGCTGAACGATGACCTGCTGCTGTTTGCCTCGCTGTCGCGCGGCTACCAGGCTGGCGGCTTCAATGTCTTCACGCCGCCAAATGCCGCATCGGCCAATCCGCGCGAGCGCGACCCCAGCTTTAATCCGGAGAAGATGACCAATCTGGAACTAGGCTTCAAGCTGACCGCGCCGTCGCTGCGCGCCACCATCAATGGCGCGCTGTTCGCCTATCGTTTCAAGAATCTGCAGGATGTGAAGCTGGGCGGCACCAGCGCCATCCCGACCTATAACATCATCAACAGCGACCAGGAAGCGAAGGGCCTGGACCTGGACGCCCGCATCCGCGTCTCTCCGCGCCTGACCGCTTTTGCTGGCATCGAAGTGATCGACCAGACTTACCAACGCTATCAGACCACCGACAGCAGCGGCGCCACGCTGGACCTGTCCGGCCAGACGGTCGGCACACCGCGCTTCACTGGCATGGCCGGCGTCAGCACCAACTGGGAAGCACTGAACGGTCGTATGAGCGCCACGCTGCAAGGCAACTACCACGGCAAATCGCGCTGCAACGACGACACGCGCGCGCTGCAATGCCTGAACGCGCCCGCCTTTCGCACCGGGACGTCCGGCGGCAAGGCGGACCTGCGCGTCGGCTGGGATGCGGCCAACGGCAAGTTCGGCATCGGCCTTCTGGTGAATAACCTGTTCGACAAGCGCTACGTCTACAATCTGGATGGCCAGACCAAGGCCTTCGGCCTGCCTTACGCCAGCGTCACCGCGCCACGCACGATTGCTCTCGAACTGCGCGGCAGCCTATAGCCGTTCCGGGTAGCCGGTGATGTCGGCGATTTGCTGGTACAACGGCTGCAACTGCTTGTACATATTGAGGTAGACGCACCGGTAAAGCTGATCGTAGATTTTCTGGTTGGCGGGAATGGGGTAAAACACCCGGCCAGGCCGGGTCATGGCGCGGGTGGCGGTGTCGAAGTCTTTGTGCAGGCCGAGGCCGGCGGCGATGGCAATCGCCGCACCCAGGCCGGAGGTTTCATAGACGTGCGCGCGGGCGGCAGGCAAGCCGAAAATGTCTGCCGTGAGTTGCATCGCCGCGTCGCTTTGCGAGCCGCCCCCGGCAATGCGCAGTTGCGTCACGGCGACGCCGCTGCGTTTTTCGATACGCTCCTTGCCTTCCCTGAGCGCGTAAGCCAGTCCTTCGAGAATGGAGCGATACATATGGGCGCGCGTGTGAACATCGCCGAAGCCGATCATCGCGCCCTTGGCCTCAGGGCCGGGGATACGGATACCAGGGCTCCAGTAGGGTTGCAGCATCAGCCCCATGGAGCCCGGCGGCACCTCGTTGACCAGTTGGTCGAACATGGCTTCCGGCGCCATGCCCTGCTCCGCACCCGCCATCTTTTCCAGATGTCCGAACTGCTCCTTGAACCAGTTGACCATCCAGTAGCCACGGAAGATTTGCACTTCGGTGCTGTACGCGCCTGGCACGGCCGCCGGATATGGCGGAATGAAGGGCGTAACTTCGACATACTTTTTGCTGGTGGTGTTGATGGTGGCGGTGGTGCCGTAACTGAGGCAGGCGATGTGCGGCTCCAGACTGCCGGCGCCGATCACTTCACACGCTTTATCGGCGGCAGCGGCCACCAGTGGCGTCCCTTCCGGTATGCCGGTTGCCGCTGCGGCGCTGGCGGTGATGGCGCCGATTACCGTGCCGGGCTCCGCCAGCTCGGGCAGCATGTCCGGCCGCACCTGCAAGGCTTGCCATTTCCAGTCGCGCCGTCCAGCCCACTGGTGGCGCTTGTAGTCGAATGGCAGGTAGGCGACTTGCGAGCCGGTGGAGTCGACGTGCAATCCGCACAGCCGATAGTTGAGGAAACCGGACAGCAGCACGTATTTATAAGTCTTGGCCCAGATATCCGGTTGCTGCTCGGCGATCCAGTTAATCTCCGCCTCACGCCGGAAGTATTCGATGGTGCCTTCCACCCGTGCGGCTTTGAAGGCAGCGCGCCACCACCAGCTGAGCGGCCTTTGCTTGCCCACGCGGCGCTGGTCCAGCCACGTGATGGCAGGCCTGAGCGGATTGCCATCGCGGTCCAGGTTGATCACCGTGCCGCGCTGGGTGGTGACAGCGACGCCCTTGATGGCGCTGCGCGGGATGTCGGTGCTGCGCCACAGTTGCTGGCAGGCGGCTTTGACGGCGTCCCAGTAGCCATCGGCGTCATGCTCGGCCCAGCCTGGATGCTCGGAGAAGTAGGCTTGCAGGTGGATTTGCGATTTCGCGGCCAGATTGCCATTCAGGTCGAATAGCAGCGCGCGAACGCTTTGCGTGCCGTTGTCGATGGAAAGCAGGTATTGGTCTGCCATGGTGTCTCGTCATGTGATTTATTTTGGCACACTGTAATGCGCTTGCCAGAGTGCGAGGTAGGCGGCTTGCTGCTGTTCCCAGTGCTGATCGTCCCAGCCAAGTTCCGGCTGGCAGATGGCGCGGATGCGTGGCAGGATGGCGATGCCGCCGCCGCGCAGCTGGATGCCTATGCGCGTGCGCCGCAACAGCAGGTCTTCCAGCTTGCAGATGTCTTCATGACGCGCGGCCCAGCGCAGTTGGCCCCAGATGGTTTCTGTGCCAGGGATGATGGCCAGTTCGCCGGGCCGCGCTGCATCGACCAGTTTCTGTGCCTGTGCACCGTAGCGGCCTTGCAGGCGTTGTGCCTGGCCGGGCGGCAGGTCTGGCGTGTAGCATAGCGCTGGCGTTGCTGCGAATACTGGCTGTGGCGCCAGCTTGCCTTGCAACTCCGGCAGGCGCTTGGCGGCCAGCTTGAGTGCGTCCAGCGCGATGACGCGGAAGGTAGTCAGCTTGCCGCCTGTAACGGTCAGCAGGCCGTTTTCCAGCCACAGCGCGTGGTCGCGTGTTTCCTTGGATGGGTCGGGGTTGCCGCTGTCGATCACCGGGCGCACACCGGCGTAGGTGGCGATGATGTCGTCGTCGTTGAGGTGCAGTTGCGGGAATTGCGCTTGCAGGGCGGCCAGCAGGTAATCGCACTCGGAGCGGGTGATGGATGCTTCTCGCGACAGGTCGTCGCTGTGATCCACGTCCGTGGTGCCAACCAGCGTGACGCCCTCCCACGGATAGGCAAAGACCGGGCGGCCATCAGCCGGATGCATCAAACTGATCGCCTGCGCCAACGGCAGCCGCCACGCCGCCAATACCAGATGACTGCCACGCAAAGGCCGCAAGCGATGCCCATCCGTGCGACCATCCGCCTCGGCGGCAGGCGTTGCGCGCAGCTGGTCGGCCCAGGCCCCGGCTGCATTAATGACCATCCGTGCACGGACCTCGTGCTGCATCCCGCTCACACCGTCGCGCAGCCGCACCCCACGCACACCGTCGGCCGCTGCAGGACGATCACCCGCGTAGGCGCTGGCGTCGACGTCGGAGGCAGAGTCACCGCTGGCAGCGGTGTGCAGCAGCGCTACGACGGCCATGTAGTTCAGCGCGACGGCGCCATGTGTGCGGGCTTCCTGCAACACGCGCAGCACCAGCCGCGCATCGTCCGTCTTGGCGTCCGTATAGACCATGC
Organism: Duganella sp. sic0402; assembly: GCF_019219065.1. Taxonomy (GTDB): domain Bacteria; phylum Pseudomonadota; class Gammaproteobacteria; order Burkholderiales; family Burkholderiaceae_D; genus Rugamonas. Next base: position 126,413 of record NZ_JAHUWK010000002.1, read on the forward strand.
CGCCCTGAAGACCGTCGGTGGCGACATTCGGCGCTAGTGCCGCAAACTCGTCGCGGCTGTAATAGTGCCGCCCGCGCTGCCCCGCCATGCGGTCGTAAATCGCCAGCCCTGCCAGAAACGCCCGCTTGCCCGGCTTGCGTCCCACATAATCGCCAAACGCAAAACTCTGCGGCTCCACCAGTCCCGCCGCCTGCCGCAGCAAATGCTCGCGCTCATGCACCGACTCGCGCGTCAGGCCAAACTGCCCCTGCTTCAAATAGCGCAAACCACCATGCACAAGTTTTGAAGACCGGCTCGACGTACCCCATGCGAAATCACGCTGCTCGACCAGCAGCACTTTCAAACCGCGCCGCGCCGCCTCCAGCAATATCCCCGCGCCAGTGATGCCGCCGCCAATCACTATCAGATCCCAATCGCGCGCGAAATCGGAGCGGTTCATGGCGCCAGTTTCCCCGGATTCATGATCTGCTGCGGATCAACATGTTCAAACATCGTACGCAGCAGCGACATGCCCAACCGCCCCTTTTCCGCCGGCAGATACGACGCATGATCAGTACCGACGCCATGCTGATGGCTGATCGTCCCGCCATGCTCCACAATCGCCAGCGAAGCGGCCTTCTTGAGGGACTTCCAGCGCGCCAGGTCCGACTCGTAATCACCCGCCAGCCGATACACAAAAGTGGTGTAGACGCTCGCCCCTTGCGCATACAGATGCGACAAATGCGTATAAACATGCGCCTGCTCGCCATACTGGCCCAGCGCCACCGCTGCCGCCTTCTCCATGGCCTGCATCATGATCTCCACGCGCGGCCAGTCCACCGCCGTCTCGACCGTATCGATGGCATAGCCATGCGACCACGCCGCATTGCGCAGATAGACATTACGAAACCGGTTCTGCTTCCACTTGTCGCCCATGAAGCGCCCCACATGCACGCCACCATGCGGCAAGGTCAGCGCCAGCGACTCACGCAAGGCCACGCGCGTCTGCGACTTGCGCCCGCTGACACCAACCATCAGCATGCACTTGCCCTCACCGCAGCCACGCAGCGACAGATACCGTTCCAGCACGCCGATCAAGCGCCGATGGCTGGCCAGCGCCAGCATGGTGCTGGTCTCCACCGCGTTCGACAGCCGCAACATGGACAGCGCCAGTCCTGCTTGCGCGATATGCCGCACCGCCGTCTCGGCCGCGCGCCAGTCGGGAAAGAACACCGCATGAAACGCCTCATACGCCGGCGCCGGCGTCACCCGCACCGTGGCCTCGGTCAGAATACCCAGCCGTCCCTCGGAGCCCAGCACCAGCTCGCGCAGATCCGGCCCGGCCGCCGACGCCGGAAAAGTCGGCAAATGCAGCGTGCCCGCCGGCGTCTCCAGTGATCCGCCACGGAACATCTGCTCGATCCGCCCATAGCGCAGCGACTGCTGCCCGGACGAACGGGTCGCCACCCAGCCGCCCAATGTCGAATACTCAAACGACTGCGGGAAGTGCCCCAGCGTGTAGCCACGCGCGCGCAGCTGCGCTTCCAGATCCGGCCCGAACACGCCCGCGCCGAAAGTCGCCAGCTGCGATTCGGTGTCCAGATACAGCAGCTGCCGCATGCGCGTCATATTGACCACCAGCGAAGGCAAGCCGGCCGGCGCGCTCAAATGCCCGGCAACGCTGGTGCCGCCGCCATGCGGGATCAGCGCCACGCCGTACTGCTGCGCGTACGCCAGCAAGTCACGCACGTCCTGCGCGCTTTCCGGATAGGCCACACCATGCGGCACATTGCCGATTACCCCATAGCGCAGCCGCAGCCAATCCGGCAGGCTCTGCCCCAGCGCATTGCGCAAGCGGACTGCCGGCGCGCTGTCGATCAGACGGTGCGGCGGCAAGCGCGGCGCGCCGATCTGCGCGCAAGCCTGCTCAAAGCCGGCGTCCGCCACCGGCTTGCCGGCGCCGATGCGCTGCGCCAGAAACGCCAGCGCATGCTCGCTCAACGCAAATTCAACCTCCTCATCGCCCCAACCATTCCAGCGTCGCATCGTTTTTTCATCTCCCTGGCGGAGCGCTTGCTATACTGGAGCGCTCCGATTATTCACCAGTTAAGATTAAGATAATGCCGTTCGCCGGTATTGCGCATTCATGACAGCCACCTTGTTCGATCATGCCAAACGCGTCGCGGGGTCCTACCTGCAACCGCTGCTGGAGGCCGCCGCCCAGCGCGGCGTGACCGCGCAAGCACTGGAGCAAGCCGCCGGCCTGGCGCCGGGAGCGCTGGAGCCGTTGCCCGAATCGCTGCCGGCCGACGACTACGTACGCCTGCTCGATGTCGGCGCCGATCTGGCGAACGATCCACATTTCGGCCTGCACGTCGGCCAATGCGTCAAGCTGGGCACCTACACTGTATATGGCCTGATCCTGCTGAGCTGCCGCGATTTCGGCCACGTATTCGAGCAGACCATGCGCTACGAGCAGTTGGCGCATGACCTGGGCCGCTCCAGCATCGACATCGAAGACGACATCGCCTACTACACCTGGCATAGCAACTACGGCAGCGCGCATCGCCACCTGGCCGACAGCGTGTTCGCCGGCATACGCGTGTTCAGCAACTGGCTGGCCGGCATCACCCTGCCGGCCAACAGCCTGAAACTGACGCACGACGGCGGCCCGCCCGAGCTGCGCGAGGAATACCAGCGGGTGCTGGGCGAGGTGCCGGTGTTTAACGCCGGCGCCAATGTGGCCAGCTTCAACGCGCTGATGTTGTCCTGGCCGGTGCCGAATGCAGACGTGAGTCTCTACCCGGTGCTGCAACAGCACGCCGAACAGCTGCTGCAACAGCGCGCCACCAGCCAGCCGGCGATCACGCACCAGGTGCATGCGGCCATCGTCGCCAGCCTGGCGCGCGGCCAGGTCAGGCTGGCCAGCATTGCGGATGAATTGAACCTGTCGCCGCGCACCTTGCAGCGCAAGCTGAGCGAAGCCGGGGCCACCTTCCAGCAGGTGCTGGACCAGGCCCGCTTCGCGCTGGCGAAGGAGTATTTAAAACGGCAGGAATTGAGCCTGGTGGATATCGCTTTCCTGCTGGGATATCAGGAGCAGAGCGCATTCAACCACGCCTTCAAGGAATGGGCCGGAATGAATCCCGGCGCCTGGCGCACCGCCTGAAGCGGCGGCGCGTATCACTTCTCGGCGGCCACCTTCATTTTGGCCAGGCCGCTTTCAAAGGCCGGGCCGAGCGCCCGGTCCATGCTGATGATCATATTCATGATCTTGCCGGTGAAGTCGGTTTCGCCGCTCATGCTCCAGCGCACCGCAGCGCCGTCGGCCTGCGGCTCAACCCAGAACTCCATCAGCGACGGCTTGGCCTGCTCGCCAGGGAAATCCAGCTTGACCTTGATGCGCGTCGCCGTCTGGCTCAGCACTTCCATGCGGCCGGCTTCGATATTCTTCCATGGCGACCATTGCGGCCACTGGCGGAAATCGCTGATCAGCGGGATGATCTTTTCCGGCGGCGCCTTGATGCTGGCCGCGCGCTCCACGGTGTAGCTGGACGGCTGGAACGCCGCGACCACGAACAGGATCAGGACCAGCGCCGAGATCCCGACGATTACTTTTTTGAACATTGCTTATCCAGTCAGGCCAGCGCTTCCCTGGCCGCTTCCTCCGGCGTCAGGCCGTCGTAGAACTGGTCGGTGAACCATTCCACCTGCTCTTCAATATGGTCCTGCGCCTCCTGCTGCGTGGCGCCGCCCTTGACCAGGAAGCCCTCCACTTCGATGCACCAGTTGATCAGTTCCAGCGTTTCCGGGTCCAGCTCTTCTTTTTTCTTTGCCATGATGATGCTCCTTACTTCTCGGGGTACAGCACTACTTGCAGATAATTGTTGGTATCGAAGTAGCGTTGCGCGGCCTGCTGCAGGTCCGCGACCGTCAGCGCGTTCACGCGCGACTCATAAGTAAGTATATCCTCTGGATTGTTATTATTGAAGAAGGCATTTTGTAACGACGCCATCCAGTAGCCATTTTCACGCATGCCTTTGCGATAACCCTTGATCCACGACGCCTTGACCTTGTTCAGGTCCGCCTCGTCCACGCCAGCCTGTTTGATCTTGTCGATTTCGGCAAAAGTGGCGGCCAGCACCTTATCAACGTTCTCCGGCGCGCACGGCAGCGTCGCGTTGATCGCGTAGTTCCCGTAAGGGATGCGGCTCATGGTGCCGCTCATGCCGCCGCTGTACATCGCGCCCATCTTCTCGCGCAGCGTTTCGATCAGCTTGATGTTCATCACCTCCACCAGCGCCTGCAAGCGCATGCGCGCGGCGCGCGAGTATTCGACCTCGCCGGTAAAGGACAGCGAAATGGTGCTTTTTGGCTCCGAGCCGGCATGCACTTCCTTCTTGACCACGCCCTTGATCGGCCGCACGCCTTCATCCTTGAAGGCGACCGGAATCTCGCCGGCCGGCAGACTGGCGATGTAAGTGGCAATCAGCGGCTTGATCTTCTCGACATCAAAACTGCCGATGATGAAGAAGTTGAAGTCGCGCGCGCTGGACATGCGGCTGTTATAAATATCCAGCACGCGGTCCAGCGCCAGCTGGTCGAAGTCGGCCGGCTTGGCGGCGCGCAGCACGCGCGGGCTATTGTTGTACAGCGTGGCGGTCACGGTGTCGTAGAACACCGACTCCGGCCGCGCCAGATTGTTCTGCGCCAGTTCGCGCTGGCGGTCAACGTAGGCGCTGTAAATGGCGGCGTCCTTGCGCGGCTGCGTCATCTGAAGGTACACCAGTTGCAGCATGGCTTCCACATCCGAGCTGCCGGAACTGCCGCCGACCGACTCGTTGAGCGAGCTGACATTGGCGCTGGAACTCACGCTTTTCCCAGCCAGTACTTTCACCAGATCGTTCGGAGTATATGTCAGCACGCCCATCTGGCCGACGATGCTGCTGGCGTAATGGGCGGCGAAAACATCGCTGTCCGGCAGCAGCGACCAGCCGCCGTAGCGCAGGCCGCCCAGTATCACCTGGTCGTTATTGAAGTCGGTCGGCTTCAGCACCACCTTGACGCCGTTGCTCAGCGTGAGTTCGGTGGTGCCGATCTTCGCGTTGATCTTTTCGCTGACAATGCTGCCAGCCTTCGGCAAGGACGGCATCAGCTGGCTGGCGTAGACCTTGTCTTCAATCGGCTTGACCGCGATCTTCTCGGCCGCCGTGGCGATGGCGACAAGTTGGTCCGCCTGCGGCGCTGCAACGCCCGGCTTGTCAACGCCGGTGTAGATCACCAGCTTGCTCTGGTTATGCGGGATCACCGCACGCACGGCGGCATTCACTTCCTGCGCGCTGATGCCCGGTATCAGCTCGGTGGCGTAGCGGTATTCGGCGGCCGTGCCAGGAATGCTCTCCTGCTCCAGGAAATTGCGGATGTATTCCGCCGCGTAGCCGGCCGAATCGGATTTTTCGCGCTCGTTATAGATGCGCTCATAATTGCGCAGCATGCCTTTCTTGGCGCGCTCCACTTCGGATTCGCTGAAACCATACTGGCGCGCGCGCTGGTCTTCCTCCACCAGCGCATTGATAGCCGGCGTGGCGCCGCCCTTGCCCAGCACAGCACCGGCACCGAAGGAACGGTAGCCGCGCACGATCTTGTTCATGCCGCTGCCGCCTTGCAGGAATGGCGGATCGGCCTGCTGCGTCAGCTCATACATGCGCTGGCTGAGAATAAAGCTGTACATGCCCTCGATCAGCTTCTGTCGATAGTCGGCGATGGTCTCGCCGGCCGGCCAGGACTGGATCGGATAGCGGATATACACGGTATTGGCGCTAACTTCCCTGTCGGTGAAGACAATGCCTTCCGAATCCTGCCGCTCGGGGATTTGCGCGTACTCGCGCGGGCGTGGATTGGCCGGATTTTTCAGCTTGGTGAAATGCTGCTCGATCAGCCGCTGCGCTTCTTGCGGCTCGATGTCGCCCACCACCACCACCGCCATCAGGTCGGGCCGATACCAATCGCGGTAAAAGCGTTTGATCGCGTCGTACTTGAAATTGCGGATGATCTCTTCTTTACCGATCGGCATGCGCTGCGCGTAGCGCGAACCGTTCAGCACTTTGGGCAGCACCACCTTGTTCATGCGGTCGTCCACGCCTTTACCCAGGCGCAGTTCCTCCAGCACGATGCCACGCTCGCTGTCGATGTCCGCATCGTTGAACGACAGGCCATGCGCCCAATCCTCCAGCACCTGGAAACCCTGTTCGACGATTTCCTTTTTATCGGTGGGGATAGGCAGAATATAAACAGTCTCATCGAAACTGGTGTAGGCGTTCAGGTCGGCGCCGAACTTGACGCCGATCGACTGCAAATAAGACACCAGCTGGTTGCGCTTGAAGTGCGTCGAACCGTTGAACGCCATGTGTTCGGTGAAGTGGGCCAGGCCTTGCTGGTCCTCGTCTTCCAGAATGGAGCCCGCTTTGACCACCAGCCGCAGTTCCAGCTTGTTTTCCGGGCGGCCGTTCTTCTGAATGTAGTAGGTCAGGCCATTGGCCAGTTTGCCAACTTTCACCTGCGGTCCAACCGGGATCTGGTCGCTCAGCTTCAGTGGCGGGAGAGTATCGGCTTGCGCCAGAAAAGACCATGCCAGAAGTGCAGCGCCGGACACGATACGCAGGGTAATCAGCTTCATTCCGAATGCAAAATATGTAAGAGAACAGCTACCTTACACTGAAATCCGCGATTTAGGCTAGAATCCTCTTGCCTGCCGTCCGGTAGGCAACAACAACGTCTTCGGGGCGGGGTGTAATTCCCCACCGGCGGTAAAGCCCGCGAGCGCGGAAACGCGCAGATCTGGTGTAACTCCAGGGCCGACGGTTAAAGTCCGGATGAAAGAAGATGTGCGCTTTACGCATCCTGCTGCCCGAGCTATCGGCGTGGTTGGCTGCGCGTATTCGCTTGCCCTGTCGCGTTCCTATCTTATCAAGGAGCGTATCACCATGCTGGACCACACCGCAGTATCCCCCTATTCCCTGGTATCCGACGATCTGGAAAGCCGCATCCACGCCGCGCTGGAAGCCATGCGCGCCGGCGTGCCGGTCATTCTGCTCGATGATTTCGACCGCGAGAACGAAGCGGACCTGATCGTCGCCGCCGAAAAAATGACCGTGCAGACCATGGCCATGATGATCCGCGAGTGCAGCGGCATTGTCTGCCTGTGCCTGAGCGCCGACCAGGTGCGCGCGCTGGAACTGCCGATGATGGCGGCCAACAACGGCAGCCGCTATGGCACGCCGTTCACGGTATCGATCGAGGCGCGCGAAGGCGTGACCACCGGCGTGTCGGCGGCCGACCGGGTCACCACCATCCGTGCTGCGACGGCGGCCAATGCCAAGCCGTCGGACCTGGTGCATCCGGGCCATGTGTTCCCCCTGCGCGCCACGCCGGGCGGCGTGCTGTCCCGCAAAGGCCACACCGAGGGTTCGGTCGATCTGGCGACCATGGCCGGCCTGAATCCATCGGCGGTGCTGTGCGAATTGATGAACCCCGACGGCACCATGATGCGCGGCGCCGACATCGAGCGCTTCGCCGAACTGCACCAGATGCCGATCCTGACCATCGCCGAGATGATCGAGTGGCGTACCCGCAACGGCATTTAAAACCAGCTTTAAACCGGTTTTGCCAGCCTGACGTAGCGATATACCAAGCATAGCGCGCCTACGTATGCCGCTGCGATCAGGCCAAACGCCAGCGGCATGCGCAGCGCCCATTCGGGCGTCAAATGCAGCACGCTGCCCATCATCGCCACGCCCACCAGCGCCCCAATCTGCCGATTCGCATTCAAGGCCGCAGCCGCACTGTTCGCGTGCGCCTTGCCCGCCACCAGCATCACCGTCGCTGTCATCCCCGGAATCGCGATCCCGATAGCCACGTTCATCAGCACCGCCGCAGTCACCAGCAACCAGTAAGGCGTATCCGGACGCAAGCCAAGCAGCATCGCCAGCGCCATCACCAGCCCAACCAGCAAGCCATACAGCATCGGCGGCCGCGTCCCCACCCGCGCGGTAATCCGCCCCGAAGTCAGGTTGCCGACAGCGAAAGCAGCCATCATCGGGATCAGCTTCAAGCCGGTTTGCAGCGCATCCGCCCCGCCCTGCTGGATGAACAGGCTAAGCAAAAACAACTGCCCAAACACCGCGAAATTAATCAAAAAGCCCACCCCATTCGCCGCTGCAAACGCCGGCGTCTCAAACAGCGCCTTCGGCAGCAGGGGATGTGCACCGGAGCGCTCACGCCACACCAGCAGCCAGGCTGTCGCCACCGCTGCAAACCCTGCCGCCAGCACCCCAGCCGAGGTCCAGCCCAGTACCGGCCCTTCAATCAGCACAAAGCTCAACGCTGCCAACGCTACGACACCCAGCAAGTGGCTCAGCATCGACAGATCACGCGCATGGCGCGGCGTAGCCGGCGCCAGCACCTGCGTCAGCACGATGCCCAGCAGTCCGATCGGCACATTCACCCAGAACACGCTGCGCCAGCCAAATTCGTGCACCAGCAGGCCGCCCACCAGCGGTCCGGCCGCCGACGAGCAGCCGACGATGGCCGACCAAGTGCCCAGCATGCGCGCCCGCGTGGCCTGATCTTCGTAAGCGTGCGTCAGCAAACTCAGTGAACTGGGCATGAACAGCGCCGCGCCCAAGCCTTGCAGCAGCCGCGCAGCGATCAGTGCATTGCCGCTCGGCGCCAGCGCACACAGCACCGAACCAAGGATAAACACACCCAAGCCGCCCTGGTAGACAGTCTTGGGACCGAAACGGTCGGCCAGTGCGCCGCCCGCCATCAGCAGCGCGGCGAAAGTCAGCGTATAGCCGTCCACCACCCACACCAGGCCGGTGAGCGGAACCGCAAGGCTGGCCGAAATATCGCTCAGCGCGGTGTTGACGGCAGTGACGTCGATCATCGCCATGACAAAGCCGGTGGCCAGCGTCATCAGCATCAACAGGGGCGGCACCTGCCGGGCCGTCTTGGTAGTAGTGGTAGTCGAAGTATGCATGCGCGCATGGTAGGCCGCTTGCGTGATGCAGTAAATACGCATAACATCGGCGCTAAGATGCAAAAATGCATCACGGAGCTCGCCATGGATTGGGACAACGCCCGCATTTTTCTCGCCATCTACCGCAAAGGCACGCTGCGCGCAGCCGCAGCGCTGCTGGATATCGATCAGGCCACCGTCGGCCGCCGCCTCAACGCGCTGGAAAAGTCGCTGGGCGCGCGCCTGTTCCTGCGCACGCCATCCGGCTACCTGGCCACGCCGGCAGGCGAACTGGCGGTCACCGCCGCGGAAAAGATGGAACAGGCGGCGCTGCAGTTCCAGCGCGAGATGCAGGGCATCGACAACCGCCTGTCCGGCAGCGTGCGCGTGACCACTTCCGACACCATGGCAGCGCACTTCGTCATCGCCGCCATGCAGCGGCTGCACGTCATGCACCCGGAAATCCGCATTGTGCTCAGCACCAGTACCAGCATCACCAGCCTGACGCGGCGCGAGGCCGATCTGGCGGTGCGCACACTCAAGCCCACCGATCCGGACCTGATTTCGCGCCACCTGACCCGCCGCAACATGGGCCTGTACGCCACTCCGGCCTATCTGGAAGCGCGCGGCATGCCGATTCCCGGCAACGGGCTGGCGGGGCACGACATCGTTATCTACCAAGCCAGCGTGGCGCCGCGCCATCAGGAGAAAATCTGCCTGGAGCCGGTGCACAATGCGCGCGTGGCGATGGAGGTCAACAGCGGACTGGCACTGATCGAGGCGGCGCGGCTGGGCATGGGCGTGACCGAACTGCCCTGCCACATGGCCGACGCCGATCCACGCCTGGTGCGCATCTGGCCGGAGCGGCTCGACCATTACGATGTCTGGCTGGCGATGCACACCGATTTGGGCCGCAGCGCCCGCGTGCGTGCGGCGGCCGACGCCATCATCGACAGCTTCCCGGAAAAGTAGCGGACACCGCCCGCCGCCGCTCCGGTGCTAATATGCCAATATGAGTACGCAAGCATCCCTTCCCAATCTCCTGCAACGGCTGCACCGTGGCGCGGTCGGCTGGCTGCAAAGCTGGTGGCGCTTGACGCAATTCGCGGTGCTGATGGTTACCGTGGCGCTGTCGCCGTCCAGCTATGGCCGTTCGCGGCGCTCGCTGCTGGCGCGGCACCTGGTGGCCGACACCGTACCCAACCTGGCCTGGTACGGCGTGCTATCGGCGCTGGTCAGCCTGGTGCTGATCCGCATCGTGGTGGTGACTTCGCAGAGTTACGGCCTGACGCGCTATGCGCTGGAAATGGTGGTGCGGGTGCTGGTGCTGGAGCTGATCCCGCTGACCGCTGCCGCTTTTGTGGCCTTGCGCACCACCCTGCCCGCCGGACTGGAATTCGCGCAGGGCCGCACTGCCGGCCATCACGTCACCGAGGCGGAACTGCACCGCGAATTCTTTCCGCGCGTGGCGGCGGGCATTTTCGCCGTGTGGATGCTGGCCGCCGTCAGCTGCGTGCTGACACTCATCCTGACCTATCTGTCGCTGTACGGCTTTACGCCGTGGGCGCTGGCCGGTTATACGCGTGTGGTCGGGCAGGTCTTCAATCCGGCCGTGACCATGATTTTGGTGCTGAAGATCGTGTTCTTCAGCTTTGCCGTCGGGCTGATACCGATGGCGTCCTCCTTCTTTTTTGGCGAAAGCTACCGCAACAAGGTATCGCACGGCCTGTCGGACATGGTGCGGCTGTTTGCTGTGATGCTGCTGATCGAAGTTGCCTCGCTCATGGGGAATTACTACTGATATGACAGAACAACATAACGAAGCCGCGCCGGTGCGCAACGCAGAATTCAAGGCTGCCCTGCTGCTGGTGCTGATGGTGGTGCTGGTGGCCGGATCGGCGCTTTACCTTTTGTATGCGCGCGGCGCGTTCGAATCCACGCAAACGCTGATACTGCAAGCCGACGATTCGGAAGGCGTGGTGGTCGGCATGGATGTGACCTTCGCCGGCTTCCCCATCGGCCGGGTACGCCGGATTGAATTGAGCAACGAGGGCAAGGCGCGGTTGGTGGTGGACGTGCAGAGCAAGGATGCGCACTGGCTGCGCAGTTCCAGCATCTTCACGCTGGAGCGTGGCCTGGTCGGTGGCGCCAAGTTGCGCGCTTTCAGCGGCATACCGACCGATCCGCCGCTGGAGGACGGCGCGGCGCGCGCACTGCTGGTCGGCGATCCGGGCGCCGAAATTCCGCGCCTGCTGGCGGCAGCGCGCGACCTGCTGCAAAACCTGAATGATCTGACGGCGGAGAATTCCGCCCTGGCAGCCAGCCTGGCCAACGTCGCGGGCGTGACCGGCAAGCTGAACGGTCCGCAAGGCGCGATGGGCCTGATCGCTGGCGACGACAAGAACGCACAGCAGTTGATGGAGCGCGCCAACAAGCTGCTGCTGACGGTGAACGCGCTGGCGGTCAAGGCGGATAGCCTGATCGGCCATGCGGATGAACAGGTGTTTGGCCAGAAAGGCGTGATGACGGATGCCCAGGCCACGGTGCAGCAGCTGAACGGGCTGCTGGCGGATGCGCGCAACTCGCTGAAGAAAATGGACGCGGTGCTGGTCGAGGCGCAAGCCGTCGCTTCCAATACCAAGGAAGCCACCGCCGACCTGGGCGCGCTGCGCGGCGAAGTGGAAAGCAGCTTGCGCCGCGTTGAGCAGTTGGTCAATGAAATCAACCGTAAATGGCCGTTCAAGCGCGACACGGAGATCAAGCTGCCATGAAGAACACCATCACCATCGCTGCCGCTGCTGCGCTGCTGGCCGGCTGCAGCAACAACCCGCCGGTGCCGGATTGGCAGATGAACGCACACAACGGCATCGACCGCGCTACCGCCGCCTACATGGAAGGCAACACGCGCATCGAAGCCGCCGAATTCAAGCGCGCCCGCAGCGCGCTGGCCAGCACCGGCAAGGTCGATCTGATCATCCGCGCAGAACTGATCCAATGCGCCGCGCGCGTCGCCGCGCTGGTGTTCGAAGACTGCGCCGGCTACACCAAGCTGGCGCAAGACGCCAGCCCCGCCGACCGCGCCTACGCCGCCTACCTCGCAGGCCGCCTTTCCGGCGCCGGCGCCCCGCTCTCCCCGTCCGACATCGCCCTGCTGCCTGCGCAGCACCAGGCGGTGGCTGCGGCGACGAGCGACGCGGCGGCGGCCGGCGCGGTGCAAGCGATCACCGATCCGCTCTCGAAACTGGTCGCCAGCGGCGTGCTGCTGCGCGCCGGCAAAGCCAGTCCACAGCTACTGGCGGACGCAGCCGAAACCGCCTCCGCCCAAGGCTGGCGCCGTCCGCTACTCGCCTGGCTGGGCGTACTAGCCATGCGCGCCGAACAAGCCGGCGACACCGCCGAAGCCCAGCGCATCAAGCGCCGCATCGACCTGGCCACCGAAAAATGAACATCACTACCACCGCGATTCCGCCGCACACACAGATCGCCGACAAACTTCGCGGCGCCGATTTCCACGACTGCTACGAAACCGACCTGCAACCGACGCCGCTCACCGCACTGGAACTTTACCTGCGCGTGGTGGCCACCACGCCCGGCTGGGTCAACGCCGCCATGGCGCTGCGCAACCGCATCGTGCAACTGGCCGGCCTGAAAAATCTCGGCCTGCTCAGCGATATCGATCAGAACAAGCCAGCCAGCGCATACAAAGTCGGCGACCGCGTCGGCATCTTCACCATCATCTACCTCAGCGAGCAGGAAGTCATCCTCGGCGACGCCGACAAACACCTCAACGTCAACCTCTCGGTCTGCAAACTGCCGGGGAAAGTCGCCATCAGCACCGTGGTGCACACCAAGAATGCGCTGGGCCGGCTGTACATGCTGTTTGTCGCCCCGGCCCACCGCCGCATCGTCCCGGCCACGCTAAGGAAAGCCAGCTTCCTGTAAAATTCCCGCTTCACCGCATCAAGGATTGTCATGGCCTACTCTCTCGCCCGCCCAGTGCGCGGGCTGCTCACCGCATTCGCGCTGTCGTGCGCCGTCGCCGCGCACGCCGCGCCACAGAAAGTCATCGTCGACATGGACATCGGCGACGATATCGACGACGCCTTTGCCCTCGGCCTGCTGCTGCAAAGCCCGGAAATCGAGATCGTCGGCATCACCACCGCCTGGGGCGACACCGCGCTGCGCGCGCAACTACTGGAGCGCATGCTGCGCGAGACAGGCCACAGCCAGATCCCGATCGCGCAAGGCCTGGTAACGAAAGACAATCCGCAGCCATTCACGCAGGCCCGCTACGCCCAGCGCGGCAAACTGCCGGCCAGGATCGAGGCGGTCAACTTCATGCTGGAGCAGGTCAAGCGCCAGCCCGGTCAAATCACCCTGCTGGCACTCGGCCCGCTGACCAACGTCGGCGCCGCCATCCAGCGTGACGCCGCCGCCTTCCGCCAGTTCAAGCAAGTCGTCATGATGGGCGGCTCGGTGCGCAGCGGTTACCGCAAGTCGCAATACGTGCCGGCGCGCCCGGCCGACAAGGAATACAACATTGTTTCCGATATCGCCAGCGCGCAAAAGCTGTTCACCTCCAGCGTGCCGATCGTGATGATGCCGACCGACTCGACGCAAATCCGCCTGGACGAAGTGGAGCGCAACGCCCTGCTAGGCCATGGTTCGCAGGTCACCGACGCGCTGGCCCTGCTCTATCACCAGTGGATTAATGCCTACCAGCCCTGGTCCAGCAATATGCCATCGCTGTTTGACGTGGTGCCGGTCACCTGGCTGCTTGATCCGGCCGTCTGCCCCGCCACACCGCTGCGCATTGTGGTCGATAACGAAGGCTACACCCGCGAACAACCGGGCAAGCCGAACGCACAAGTGTGCCTGGTCTCAGACCAAAAGCGCTTCTTCGAGCTGGTGATGCCGCGTTTGCTGAAGGACTAAGCCATGGCCCTGGTCTACTCTACTGAAACCGGCCGCATCTGCCCGGACTGCCGCAAGCCGCTGAACGACTGCGCCTGCAAAGCCGCCGCCAGGGCCAAACCAGCCGGCGACGGCAATGTGCGCGTGGCGCGCGAATCAAAAGGACGCGGCGGCAAGACAGTCACCCTGGTGCGCGGCCTGCCACTGGACGCCGAGGCACTGGCGGCGCTGGGCAAGCAGCTGCGCAGCGCCTGCGGCTCGGGCGGCACGGTCAAGGACGGCGTGCTGGAAATCCAGGGCGACCATTGCGAACGCGTGATGGCCGAGCTGACGAAACTTGGCCACAAGCCCAAACGCGTCGGCGGATAATCACACCGAAGCACCCTTGCGCGTACGCTGGACCGACAGGTAAATATTGTCGCGCTCCAGCGCCTTGCCTTCGCGTGCCGCCGCAATCCACTGCTCGGTGCTGGCCACCGCTGCAAACCCGGAATGGAACACCGTGCTGAATACCCGGTGGATCTCTTCCGCGCTGGCCTTGCCGGCCGCATTCTCATAGGACGGCGAGCCGCTGGCGTCCGACAAAAACTCCACCGCCAGCCCTTTGTGAGCGGCCTCGTAGATGGTCGACGCCTCGCAGTTATGCGTCATGTAGCCGGCGATGGTCAACGTATCGATGCCGTTATCGGCGATCCACTGTCCCAGGTCGGTGCCGGTGAACACGCTGGCATAGGTCTTGTTGATATGGTGGCTGGAGGGACGGCTGGCAATTTCATCGTGCAGCTGCCAGGCTGGTGAACCCTTGGCAAAGATCGGCGACTGCTCCGGCGCATCATGCTGCACCACCACCACCGGGATATCCGCGGCGCGCGCAGCATCCATGGCGCGGGTGATGTTGGGCAGCGTGACATCCACCGGTGGGTACTCGATCTGCATATTTCCGCTGAAGTATTCGTTTTGCACGTCGATGACGATCAGGGCGCGGCGCATGGTGATTCTCCTGTATGGGTTTGCAATGACAGCCATTCTGCGCGCCGGAGCGATCCGGCAACAGCGGCCCGAAGGCATACATACGATATAATCGGGCCATGAACGCGCCCACCGCCCAAAGCTATCGGATTGCCGTCATCGCCTTCGACGGCATCACCCCTTTTCACCTGTCGGTGCCCGGCATGGTATTCCGTGATGCCGCCTTTGACATCCGCATCTGTTCGCCGGACGCCTCGCCGCTGCACACCACCGGCGGCTTCGATATCACCATCCGCCATGGCCTGTCGGCGCTGGCGCGCGCCGACATCGTCATCCTGCCGACCTGGCACGATGACTGCCGCGACGCGCCGCCGGCGCTGCTGGAGGCGCTGAAGCGTGCCCACCGGCGTGGCGCCCGCATCGTCGGACTGTGCCTGGGCGCCTTCCCGCTGGCGCAAGCAGGCCTGCTGGCGGGCCGCCGCGCCACCACCCACTGGGCCTTTGCCGATACGCTGGCCGAGCGCTATCCCGCTGTAGAAGTCGATCGTGAAGTGCTGTATGTCGATGATGATGTGCTGACCTCGGCCGGCGTGGCAGCGGGTCTGGACTGCTGCCTGCATCTGCTGCGCCAGCTACGCGGCGCCGAAGCGGCCAACCACGTGGCGCGGCAACTGGTGGTGGCGCCGCACCGGCAAGGCGGCCAGGCGCAGTTTATCGAGCGCCCGGTGCCGGTCAGCGGCAGCGACGACCGCTTTGCGCAGGTGCTGGCCTGGGTCAACCAGCATCTCGCCGACCATCACAGCATCGATGCGCTGGCCGCACGCGCGGCCATGAGCCGCCGCAATTTCACGCGCCACTTCCGCGACGCCACCGGCACCTCGTTCAAGCAATGGCTGCTCAACCAGCGCGTGGCGCATGCGCAGCGGCTGCTGGAAAGCAGCGAGCTATCGATTGAGATAGTAGCGCAGGAAGCCGGTTTCGGCTCGGCCTTGTCGCTACGCCAGCATTTTCGCGCCGCGCTGCGCACCTCGCCGTCCGTCTACCGGCGCCATTTTCACGCCAGCGGCGGCTGACTATTCGTCGGACGCCGCGCCCGATGCGCCCAGCGCAGCCGCTTCGCGCAACTTGTCCTTCTTGCTCTTGCGCTTGCCCTTGATGCCGCCATTCACGAAGTCCGTGACGGAGCTGACCGCTTGCGCGATGTCAGTCGGTTCGAAACCGGCGATCACCTCGCGCGGCACGCGCATATTCTGGCGCTGCTCGATCAGGCGGAAATGCTGTTCGGCGTCGGCAATGACGAAACTGATCGCCGTACCGCTTTCGCCGGCGCGGCCGGTGCGGCCGATGCGGTGCGTGTAGTCGACCGCAGAACGCGGCAAATCGTAATTGACCACCGCAGGCAGACGCGCGATGTCGATGCCGCGCGCCGCCATATCGGTCGCCACCAGCACTTGCAGATGGCCGGAACGGAAATCGGTCAACGTTTGCGTGCGGGCGCCCTGACTCAGTTCGCCATGAAAGGATTCGGCATGGATGCCATTGCGGCGCAATTTATCCGCCACATGGTCGGAAGCATATTTGGTGGCGACAAACACCATCACGCCACGCCATTTGTGCTCCAGGATCAGGTGCTTGAGCAGCATGGTGCGGCGTGGCACGTCTACGCTGATGGCGCGCTGGGTGATGGCTGGCTGGCTGGCCGCCTCGGACAGCACTTCGATGCGCGCAGGCGATTTCAGCATGCTGTCGGCCAGCTTTTGCACTGCCGGCGGGAAGGTCGCGGAGAACAACAGGTTCTGGCGCTGCTGGGGCAGCAGTTCAAGAATGCGGTTCAGCTCTTCGCTGAAGCCCAGGTCCAGCAGGCGATCCGCCTCGTCCAGCACCAGCATCGAGGTCTGCTCTATCCGTACCGCGTTGTGGTCGATCAGGTCCAGCAGGCGGCCGGGCGTAGCGACCAGGATGTCGGCGCCGCCGCGCAAGGCCAGCATCTGCGGATTGATCGACACGCCGCCAAACACCACTTGCACCTTGTAAGTGGTCGGCAGCATCGACACCAGCTTGCGCACCGCCTCCCCCACCTGTGCCGCCAGCTCGCGCGTCGGCACCAGGATCAGGCCATGCAGCCGGCGCGGGCCACCGCGTTTGGCCAGCAGCGTTTGCAGCATCGGCAGCGCGAACGCGGCAGTTTTGCCGGAACCAGTTTGCGCCGCGCCCTGCACGTCGTCGCCGCGCAGGATGGCGGGGATGGCGGCACGCTGGATGGCGGTCGGCTCCTGATAACCGATTTCGGTGATCGCGTTGAGCAGGGAGGGTGCTAGGCCCAGGGTGGAGAAAGACATATCGGCCTGAATTCAATTAAACAGGCGCCAGTATAAAGCATGCTAGTTGCACACCCCTCGCAGATAGGCAATCGGGACGAACGGAAGCTTCAGGATACCCTTCAGGAAAAACGTCGGCTGACGCTTCAGTCCTTCCGAATGCAGGCAATCCGGGACCTTGGCTTCGTCAAAGGCAGCGCTCATCACATCCTGCTTGATCGGGTTGAGCGCCACCACGCCCGCCTGCACCGGAGTGGGCTCCGGCGCCGGTTCGGCAACCACTATCTCAGCCACCGCTTTTTGCACGACAGGGTCGCTGCGGCCTTGCAGCGCCTTGATATCAGCCTCCGAGACTTGCTTGTCGAGGTAGGGATCTCTTGGTGATTCTTTCGCCTGCGCGGCAGCGGCCAGCAGCGCCGAGAGCAGCAAACAGGATAAACGCATCAGAATTTCCCCGGTGGTGAATACACGCAATGCATTATCATGCAGAATAGCCGTTTTGATAAAGAAAAATACCATGATCCACTGGGACGCTCACGCCTGTCTTCCGCAACATCCGCTGGCTGATTTCACGCCGGTGCGCCGGCTGCACGCGGCCGGGGTCAATTACGTTTCGCTCAATGTCGGCGCGGACATGAATCCGCTCACGCAAGTGATGTCGGTGATCGCCGGCTACCGCGCTACCATCGCCGCCGATCCGGAACGCTACGTCCTGGTGTCCAGCGTGGACGACATCATCCAGGCCGCCGCCGACGGCCGCATGGCCATCTCCTTCGATCTGGAAGGTGCGCTGCCGCTGCTGGAGCAGCCTGAAATGGTGGAACTCTATGCGCAGCTGGGCGTGCGGCAGATGCACTTCGCCTACAACCGCAACAACAGCGTAGCGGGCGGCTGCCACGATACGCCACAGGGTTTGACGCCGCTGGGCCACCGCATGCTGCAAGCGGTCAATGACAACAGCATCCTGATGGACTGCTCGCATACCGGCCAGCTGTGCAGCCTGGAGATCATGGAAGCATCGACGCAGCCGGTGATTTTCAGCCACGCCAATCCCTACACGCTGGTGCAGCACGGCCGCAATGTCACCGATGAGCAGATACGCGCGTGCGCCGCTACTGGCGGCGTGGTGTGCGTGTCGGGCCTGTCGTTCTTCCTCGGCAGCGAGCAGCCGGATGCGCACGATGTGGCGCGCCATGTGGCCTATATCGCCGATCTGGTGGGCGTGCGCCATGCCGGCATCGGGCTGGATATCTGCTTCCAGCAGCCGGGCCTGGACGACACGCCGCCCGGCGGCTTCGACCCCGTGCACTGGTGGCCAGCTTCGGCCGGCTACAGCATGGACCGGCCGCCCAGCTTCACCCAACCGGAGGTCTGGCGCGCGCTGCCAGCCGCATTGCGCCGCGCCGGCATGAGCGAGATGGAAACGGAGCTGGTCCTGGGCCGCAATATGATGCGCGTGGCGCAGCAGGTCTGGGGCGCTCCGGCCAAACTGGCGCAAGCGGCCTAAGCAGGTGGCCGCCGGCTTGCAGCGACCGGCAGCCACTGAGCAATCCCCCAGGCCAGCTCCGGCACGATGAACAGCCATAGCAGCGGTGCGCCGGTGGCGTGCAGCGCCCAGATCATCCAGGTGGTGAACAGCAGCCGCGCGACGCCGTCATAGCGGCCATACAGGGGCTGCGGATCGCGGATGCGCAACACCGACCACACCAGCACCACGCTGCCCAGCAGGCAGGCGAATAGCACATGGAAGGGCGTGAAGGGCGGCAGCGGTGCACCGCCCAGCGTTTGATTGAGCTGGTCTAGCCGGGCGTGGACGAAGGCGAAACTCCACGGCGTGGCAAACGGCGCGGTGACCAGCAGGTCATAGATGGCGCTAGCGCTGACGATGCGGCGATAAGTGGCGATATTCAGCATGGGCTCTCCCGTTGAGTAATGGGGCCATGCTAAAGCCTGGAGTACACTCCAGGGTCAAGCGATATTCAGAGACTGAACATGCAAATTGGAGAAATCGCCAGCGCTACCGGCATCAGCCGCGACACGCTGCGCTTTTACGAGAAACGCGGCCTGCTGCGCGCGCGCCGCAGCGCCAACGGCTACCGCGACTATCCGCCGGAAGCGGTGGAATGGCTGCGCTACATCCGCCTGGCGCAGACGCTCGGATTTACACTGGCAGAAATCGAAGCCGACCTGCCGCTGCTGGCCGAGCCGGACGCCGCCGCGCCTCAGCTGCGCGCTGCGCTGCAACGCAAGCTGGCCGATATCGACCAGCGCATTAGCGGCTTGCACCTGCTGCGCGGCGAGCTGGCGCGCCGCCTCGGCGAGGATATGCAGGCCTGCCCCCTGCAAGGCGCTACTTGAGTTTGTCGCACGTCTCGCCTGCTGCCGGCTCCTGGAGAAACTCCACGCGCCTGCCACCGATTTCCAGCTCCTTGAAGCGTGGCGCGGCCAGCGTAAATTCGCCCTTGCGCAGTTTCTCGACCAGTGGCTTGCAGGCGACATCGCTATAACGCAGGCTGCCGGCCGCGCTCCATTTGCCGTCGCCGCCCTCGGCGTACAACTGGCTACGGCCGCCCTTCTTCTCCAGCAGCAGGACTTCAGGCTTGCCATCGCCGTCTGCGTCCAGCACGAAGGCGTCGCACTTGCCTTCTTTGGTGCTAAGGCAGGATGGCTTGCTATCGTCCTGCACCTCGCCCCATGGCTGCGCCAGGAAACTGGCCGGCAGTTGCGCGCCGGCTGGCCAGACGGTCAGGTTGTCCGCCACCACGGCCGGCGAGGTCGCGCGCCGCTGCGGCTTCCAGCGATCCCTGTCTTCCAGCGCCAGCATGGCAGTGGCCTGCGCTTGCAGCAGTGCCGCATCCGGGCCGCTGGCGTTCTTCAGCTGCTCCAGTGCGGCCCGCCCATAGCGGCCGCCCTCAAAACGCAGATAGTGAAAATCGAACTTGGCGGCGCTGGTCTTGCCGTTCGCCAGCCGCGCCATCTGGCTTTGCACGCCAATGCGCGCCGGATCGGCGATCGGCGTGAACAGCGCCAGCAGCACCGCCAGGATCAGCAGGGATGTGTAGACATTCACCATGGTCAGCGGCTGCAGCCAGGTGTCGTACTGATAGGCCGCCCACAGATAGCCGATGGCGTAGCACGACGCCACCAGCAAGCAGGCGGCGGCGCAGACGCGGTCCGAGGTCCAGCCGTACTGCGCCACCCGCAGTCCCAGCGCATATATGCCGACCATGACCACCGGCAGGATCAGGATCGCGGCGGTACGCGCACCCACCCGCAGCGGCAGCGCGACTATCGCTTCGCCATTCTGGAATGCGGCGTTGACCAGCACCAGCAGCAGCGCGGCGGTGCCCAGCAGCACGGCGGTGGCGTGCCGGGTTTCCCACAGTGCCGTCAGGCCGGTGAACGGCAGCGTGCACAGGAAGCCGGTCACCAGCACCACGGCCACCGGCAAAATCCACGACAGCAGCACCAGCAGCAGCGTGCGGATGCCGCGCACTATCGACGGCCGCACGTCGGTGACATGCATGGCGCACGAAAACGCCGTGCAGATGACCGGCACGTTGAACCACGACTCACGCATCAGTTCCCGCAGAAAGCGCAGCTTGACCAGCATGAACAGCTCCGCCCCCATGTACAGCACAAAGAACAGCGCGCCAACAAAGAAGGTGGAAAACAACAGTTGTATAGCCAGCTTCCAGGCCGCCTCGAAATAGCCGTTATAGCTGGCGATGCGCCGGCCCTCATGCGCGCCGGCCATCACCAGCGTGTGCGCGATAAAGAACAGCACAGCACTGAAGAACACCAGCTGGGTCGACGGCGACGCCACCGGCTTGTACTCCCAATTGCTCAGGAGGGGCATGAATTTCATGCCGCGCCACACATCATGCGTGGCCAGCGCCAGCAGGACGATCAGCGCGACCAGCAGCCAGGCGGCGGCCTTGCGCGGCGCCAGATGGCCCAGACTGGACACCAGCAGCACCGGCCAGACCAGCAGTGTCAGCATCAGCGGCACCATTAAATACGCTGCGGTGGCGGGCCAGGCCACATCGCGCGAGGCGGCGTACAGCCAATACAGCAGCAATCCCTGCACCAGCCCCACCGCCAGCCGCGCCGCCATGACCCGGCGGCTGACCTGCGCTTCCAGCACGATCTCGTTTTCCGTCATTATCTGAACCTGTGATGAACCTGCGATGGTGAATTCGTATATTTTAACAATTTAGCATGGATGACCGGCGGCGCGCTGAGGCGCTATAATCAAGGACTATGAACCCACTTCTCCACAAGCTCCACCCCTATCCGTTTGAAAAACTGCGTCTGCTGTTTGAGCAGGTGACGCCCAACCCGCAATACAAGGCCATCAGCCTGGGCATGGGCGAACCCAAGCATCCGACGCCAGCCTTCATCCAGCAGGCGCTGGTCGACAATCTCGGCGGCCTGGCCGTGTATCCGACCACCATCGGCACGCCCGAGATGCGCGCCGCCATCGCCGGCTGGCTGGAGCGCCGCTACAGCCTGCCCAAGCTGAACGCCGCCACGCAAGTGCTGCCGGTGAACGGCTCGCGCGAGGCGCTGTTTGCGCTGGCCCAGGCGGTGATCGACAAGGATGCCGGCTCGGTGGTGGTCAGCCCGAATCCGTTCTATCAGATTTATGAAGGCGCAGCCTACCTGGCCGGCGCCGAACCCTACTTCGTCAACTCCGACCCGGCGCGCAACTTCGGCTGCGACTACGACAGCATTCCGGAAGACGTGTGGAAGCGCGTGGCGCTGCTGTTCGTCTGCTCACCCGGCAACCCGACCGGCGCGGTGCTGTCGCTGACCGACTGGGAACACCTGTTCGCGCTGTCGGAACGCTACAACTTCATCATCGCCGCCGACGAGTGCTACTCGGAGATTTACCACGGCGAGCAGCCGCCGCTGGGCGCGATGGAGGCCGCTCATCAGCTGGGCCTGGCCACTATCGAGCGCCCTTACGCACGGCTGGTGGTGTTCAGCAGCCTGTCGAAGCGCTCCAACGTGCCGGGCATGCGCTCCGGTTTCGTCGCCGGCGACGCCGAAGTGCTGAAAAAATTCCTGTTGTACCGCACCTATCACGGCGGCGCCATGAGCACCGCCGTGCAGGCTGCGTCGATCGCGGCCTGGAACGACGAGACCCATGTCGAGCAAAACCGCGAACAATACCGCGCCAAGTTCAACGCCATCACGCCTTTGCTGAAGGAAGTGCTGGACGTGGAACTGCCGGACGCCAGTTTCTACCTGTGGGCGGACGTCAGCCGTACCGGCCTGTCCGACACCGAATTCGCTCAGCGCCTGTACGCCGAATATAATGTCACGGTACTGCCGGGTAGCTACCTGGCGCGCGAGGCGCATGGCGTCAATCCTGGCCACAACCGCATCCGCATGGCGCTGGTCGCCGAAACGGCGGAAGGCCTGGAAGCGGCGCAGCGCATCGTCCAATTCTGCAAGTCCCTTTAATATTATTGAGTCCATCATGAGCCAACAACTCCAGAACATCATCGAAACCGCCTGGGAAGACCGCGCGAACATCAACCCAGCCAACGGCACTGCCGAACTGCGCGACGCCGTCAACCACGTGCTCGCCGGCCTGGACGCGGGCACCATCCGCGTGGCTGACAAAGCCACCGGCAGCTGGGTGGTCAACCAGTGGGTCAAGAAAGCCGTGCTGCTGTCGTTCCGCCTGGAGAACAACGTGGTCCTGCCATCGGACGGCACCATGCAGTTCTACGACAAGGTCCCGACCAAATTCGCCAACTACACCGCCGACGATTTCGCCAAGGGCGGCTTCCGCGTGGTGCCGCCAGCTGTGGCGCGCCGTGGCTCCTTCATCGCCAAGAACGTGGTGCTGATGCCCTCCTACGTCAACATCGGCGCTTATGTCGATGAAGGCGCGATGGTTGACACCTGGGCCACCGTCGGTTCGTGCGCGCAGATCGGCAAGAACGTCCACCTGTCGGGCGGTGTGGGCATCGGCGGCGTGCTGGAGCCAATGCAGGCTAATCCGACCATCATCGAAGACAACTGCTTCATCGGTGCGCGCTCGGAAATCGTTGAAGGCGTGATCGTTGAAGAGAACTCGGTGATCTCGATGGGCGTGTACATCGGCCAGTCGACCAAGATCTACGACCGTGCTACTGGTGAAGTGACTTACGGCCGCGTGCCTTCGGGTTCGGTGGTGGTATCGGGTTCGCTGCCTTCGGATGATGGCAAGTACTCGCTGTACTGCGCGGTGATCGTCAAACGTGTGGATGCGCAGACGCGTTCCAAGACCAGCATCAATGAGCTGCTGCGCGGCGTTTAAGCTGCTGTTTTAAAAACCGGAGAGTCACATCATGGCCATGGACCGCCTGTTCCAGCTGATGAAGGAAAAAAATGCGTCGGACATGTTCTTCGCGGTGAACTCTCCGGTGCATATCAAGATCAACGGGAACCTCATCCCGATCAACCAGCAAAAGCTGGAGCCGGACAACATCCATGCCCTGCTGGCGGAAATCGCCACGCCAGCGCAGATGGATGAACTGACCACTACCAACGAATTGAATATGGGCGTGTCGGTCCCCAATCTGGGCCGCTTCCGCCTGTCCGCATTCAAGCAGCGCGGCTCGATCTCGGCCGTGTTCCGCTTTGTACCGGCCAGCATTCCCGTGCTGGCGGATTTGCAGCTACCGCCGGTCCTGTCGGAACTGATCATGGAAAAGCGCGGCTTGCTGCTGCTGGTCGGTTCGACCGGTTCCGGCAAGTCGACCACCATCGCGTCGATGCTGGATCACCGCAACGAACTGCGTTCCGGCCATATCCTGACGCTGGAAGACCCAATCGAATACCTGTTCCAGAACAAAAAATCCATCGTCAACCAGCGCGAGATCGGCAGCGATGCGACCGACTTTGCCACCGCGCTGCGCAACTCCATGCGCCAGGCGCCGGATTGCATCCTGATCGGCGAGATCCGCGACAAAGAGACGATGGCGGCGGCGCTGGCCTATGCGCAGTCGGGCCATCTGGTGCTGGCGACGCTGCACGCCAATAACAGTTACAACGCCTTAAACCGCATCATCAGTTTTTATCCGATCGAGAACCGCCCTGCCCTGCTGCAGGATTTGTCGAGCACCGTCAAGGCGATTGTGTCGCAGCGGCTGGTGCGCTCGGCCAGCGGCGGCGCGCGCTCGGCGGCGGTAGAGGTCATGGTCAACACGCGCTATATCTCGGACCTGATCGAGAAAGGCGAAATCGGCCAGATCAAGGAGGCGATAGAGAAAAGCATGTCGCCCGGCTCGCAATCGTTCGAGCAGGCCTTGCTGAAACTGGTGCAGGACGGCCAGGTCAGCCAGGACGAGGCGCTGGCCAACGCCGATTCCGCCACCAATCTGCTGTGGCTGCTCAACAATGGGCCGGACAGCAAAGCCCAGGCCGAGCCGGAAGCCAAGCCGCCCAGCAGCGAAGCCTCGTTCACCGAGTTCACTCTCAACACCTAAGCTCAGGCGATCGCCGCACCGCCGTCCACCAGCACGGTGGAGCCGCTGGCGTAAGGCGTGGTCACCAGATAGACGATGGCGTTGGCCACATCTTCCGGCTGGCCCATGCGCTGCACCGGCAGCCGCGCAGCAACGGCGTCGAACCTGGCCTTGCGCGCCTCGTCACTCACACCTGACCACAATGGCGTGGCAATCATCCCTGGCGATACGGTATTCACGCGAACAGGCGACAGCTCCAGCGCCAGGCCACGCGCCAGTGATTCCAGCGCAGCGTTGATCGCGCCTTGCAGCACCGAGGTCTTGCCGGGACGGGTGCTGAGGAAGCCAGACACCAGCGTCAGCGAGCCGCCTTCGGCAATCCGGGCCGAGCGCGCCACGCGGTAAGCGCCCCAGAACTTGCTATTCATCGCCGCGTAGGCATCCACCAGCGGCAACTGTCGCACCGGTCCGGATGAGGTTTGCGCGGCAGAGACGACAACGTGGTCGAATTCGCCCTGCGCCGCGAAGAACGCTTCCACGCCTGCATCACTGGCCGTATCGAGAACGGCGGTGCGTACACCATCGCCGAGCCGCGTTGCCGCAGCCTGTAGCTTGGCCGGATCGCGCGAGGCGATCACCACCTGCGCGCCCAGCTCCGCCAGCGCCCGCGCTGCCGCTTCGCCAATGCCAGAACTGCCACCGACCACCAGTACTTTTTTTCCTTCGAGTTTGCTCATCATGTCCTCGTACTATCAAATGGTTTCAGTTTCGCGCAGCGTGTCCGCCCTGCCTGCCGCAAAGCGCGCTATCTCATCCTTGCGCATGAAGATCACGCCTGGATGCGACTTGGCGTAGCGCAGGAACTCGTCCAGCATCCGCACCATTTGCGGCGAGCCGCTGATGCGGTCATGCGTGCTGAGCGACATCATGCGGCGGCGTGTGGCGCCTTCTTCGTACAGTTGGTCGAACTCCAGCTTGACCTGTTCAAGGAACTGGCCCGGTGAATAGTTGCGGCCTTCGATCAGCATGATGTCGTTGTTGCGCAAGGTGTATGGCACGACCATGAAATCCTTGCCGTTGACCTGTTCGATGAAGGGCTCGTCGCGGCTGAGGTCATCGATGTGGTAGGTGTAGCCCAGCTCCTGCAGCAGCGACAGCGTATTCGGGCCGCGACGCAGCCAGTTGGCGTTGTAGCCGGTCGGGCGCTGGCCGGTCACTTCTTCCACCATGCGCGTGCCGTCGATCAGAAACTGGCGCTCCTGTGCACGGCTCATCGCATATTGCGAACTCCAGCGTGGCCCGTGCGCCGCCGCCTCGTGGCCGCGCCGCACGATGTCGCGCGCCAGCTCAGGATTGCGGCGTGCCGCTTCGCCGATCATGTGCGAGGTCACTTTGACGCCGTGCTTGTCCCACAGGTCCAGCATGCGCGGGATGCCTTCGCGGTAGCCGTAGGCAAACCAGGTGTTGGCGACCAGGTCGGCCGGCACGCTGGCGGGGAAGTCCACTTTCGGAAACGGGCTGTCGGTGCCTTTCAGTGGCTGGCCGCCGGCTTCAAACTGCATCGAGATAGAAATCACCAGGCGCGCGTTGTTCGGCCAGAAGCCGCCGTTGTTGTTGGCGGCCAGCGCTGGCGCGGCTTGCGAGGTTTGCGCGCTTGCCGTATGCGCCAGCAGGCCGGCGGCCGCCAGCGTGCCGGCTTGCCCCAGGAAGTTGCGGCGCCCAGGATCAGCCGCATCAGTGTCGGTGAATAGCTTCATCATCTCTCCTTCAGCAATAGTTGGGTGGTGAATGTGTCTATAATAGAGACAGAAATCCCACGAAAATAGCCCACATCGAGGGATAGATATTCTCCATTTCGCGAAGAATCAATATGATCGACGACCTGCCCGCCCTTGCCGCCTTTGCCCGGATTGTCAGCGCAGGCAGCATGTCCGCCGCCGCGCGCGAGCTGGATCTGCCGCTGTCGGTCATCAGCAAGCGTCTGGCGCAGCTGGAGAAAAGCGTGGGCGTGCGGCTGCTGCAGCGGACCACGCGCCGCCAGGCGCTGACTGAGGAAGGTGTGCTGCTGCATGCGCGCGTGTTGCGCATTCTGGATGAGATCGAGCAGGCGGAATCGCTGCTGTCACATAGCCGCCGTGAAGTCAGCGGCTTGCTGCGCGTGACCGCGCCCGGTGAATTCGGCCGCCAGCACATCGTGCCCATCGCCGCGGACTTTCAGCGCCAGCATCCGCAGTTGGCGATACAGCTGGATCTGAGCGATGCCGTGTTGAATCTGCTGGAAAGCGGGCATGATCTGGCGATCCGTTTCGGCAGCCTGGAAGATTCAAGCCTGGTCGCGCGCAGGCTGGCGCCCAACTACCGCGTCGCTTGTGCCGCTCCGGCTTATCTGGCGCAGTACGGCACGCCCAGCCATCCGGCCGAACTGGCCCAGCATCGCTGTATTCTGATCGGCGACCAGCGGCGGGCGGAATGGCGCTTTCATGGCGAAGAGCAGGTAGCGGTGCGGGTGAGCGGCACATTCATTACCAGCGACGGTCAGGCGGCGCATGCACTGGCGCTGGAGGCGGCTGGCATCGTGATCAAATCGATCTGGGACGTGGGCGACGACATCCTCGCCGGACGCCTGCAGCGCGTGCTGCCGTCGCATTCCATGCCAACCGCGCCGCTACACGCGATCTTCCCCAACAGCCAGAACCTCGCACCGCGCGTGCGCGCCTTTATCGACTATCTTCAAGCGCGCTTGCAACAGGCGTGGCGCTGGGATGCCTGAATGGTGCAGCCAGCAAGCGCTATACGGGCGGCGTTAAGTAGATTGCAACTATCGGCCGGGGCGTCGGCCATGGTATCCTACCGGGTCCAACTTCCCCGACGAATCATGACCATTACTCTCTACGGCATCCCGAACTGCGATACCGTCAAAAAAGCGCGTACCTGGCTGGCCGACCAGCAGCAGGAGTTCACCTTCCACGATTTTAAAAAGCAGGGCCTGACGCGCGAGATCGTCGCTGGCTGGCTGAAGCACCTGTCGCGCGATGTGCTGGTGAACCGCAAGGGCACCACCTGGCGTGCGCTGTCCGATGAGCGCAAGGCATCCATCGTAGACGACGAAGCGGCCATCGCGCTGATGCTGGAGAACCCATCCGTGATCAAGCGTCCGGTGATGGACAAAGACGGCGCCTTCTCGGTCGGTTTCTCCGACGCGCAGTACCAACAAATCCTTAATAGCTGATAAATAGCTGATAAATAGCTGACATGACTCCTTCCAAGACCCTGGCGCTGACCGAAAAGCTGATCTCCCTGTCCTCCGTCACCCCGGACGACAAAGGCTGCCAGCAGCATCTGATCGACCTGCTGACGCCTCTCGGCTTCAAGTGCGAAACCATCGTCTCGAACGGTGTGACCAATCTGTGGGCCCGCCGTGGCACGCAATCGCCGCTGATGGTATTCGCCGGCCATACCGACGTGGTGCCAACCGGCCCGGTCGAGCAATGGCGCTCGCAGCCCTTCACGCCAACCCATCGCGACGGCAAGCTGTATGGACGCGGCGCGGCCGACATGAAGACCTCGATCGCCGCCTTCGTGGTGGCCTGCGAAGAATTCATTGCCAAACATGACGACCATAAAGGCTCGATCGCCTTCCTGATCACCAGCGACGAAGAAGGCCCGGCCACCGATGGCACGGTCATCGTCTGCAATATGCTGAAAGAGCGCGGCGAAACCCTGGATTACTGCATCGTCGGCGAGCCGACCTCGGACGAAACGCTGGGCGACATGATCAAGAACGGCCGCCGTGGCTCGCTGTCCGGCAAGCTGACCATCAAAGGCGTGCAAGGCCATATCGCTTATCCGCAGCTGGCCAGGAATCCGATCCACCTGGGCGCACCGGCGCTGGCCGAACTGGCGGCCGAAGTCTGGGACAACGGTAACGAATACTATCTGCCGACCTCCTGGCAGATGTCCAATATCCACGCCGGCACCGGCGCCAATAACGTGATTCCCGGCGAGATGGTGATCGACTTCAACTTCCGCTTCTCGACCGCCAGCACGCACGAAGAACTGAAGCGCCGCGTGCACGCCATCCTCGACAAGCACCATCTGCACTACGATATCAAGTGGGCGCTGAGCGGCCTGCCCTTCCTGACCCCGCGCGGTACGCTGAGCGATGCGCTGTCGTCGGCGATCAAGTCGGAAACCGGCGTTGACACCGAGCTGTCGACCACCGGCGGCACCTCGGACGGCCGTTTTATCGCGCAGATCTGCCCTCAGGTGATAGAATTCGGCCCCCCGAACGCCAGCATTCACAAGATCGACGAGCATATCGAACTGCGCTTCGTCGATCCGCTGAAGAATATCTACCGCCGCACGCTGGAAAACCTGCTTACTTAAACCGCCATGACCACGACACTTTTCACCACGCCGCGCGACCTGCTGCGCTACGCCGTCACCCGCTTCAATACCGCCCAGCTGTTCTTCGGCCATGGCAGCATGGAAGCGTTTGACGAAGCAGCCTACCTGATCCTGCACACGCTGAAGCTGCCGCTGGACCGCCTCGATCCCTTCCTGGACGCAAGGCTGCTGCCGGAAGAAGTGGCGTCGGTGCTGGCGGTGATCGACCGCCGCGTCATCGAACGCATTCCGGCGGCCTACATCACCAACGAGGCGTGGCTGGGCACCTACAAGTTCTACGTGGACGAACGCACCATCGTGCCGCGCTCCTTCATCGCCGAGCTGATCCCCGAATACTTCGCACCGTGGGTCAACGAGCCTGAGAATGTCAGCAACATCCTGGAACTGTGCACTGGCTCCGGCTGCCTGGCGATCATGATGGCGGACGCCTTCCCTGATGCTGCGGTGGACGCGGTCGACATTTCGGCCGACGCGCTGGAAGTCGCCAAGCGCAACGTCGCCACCTACGAGCTGGAAGACCGCCTGACGCTGATTCAATCCGACCTGTACGCCAATGTGCCGGCCAAGAAGTACGACCTGATCATCACCAATCCGCCGTACGTCAACTCGTCCTCTATGAGCAAGCTGCCGATGGAATATCGCGCCGAGCCTGAACTGGCGCTGGATGGCGGCAAGGATGGCATGGACCTGGTGCGCCGCATCGTGGCCGGTGCCGCCGAACGCCTGACCGACGATGGCCTGCTGATCGTCGAGATCGGCAATGAAAAAGAATTTGCCGAAGCCGCATTTGGTGAACTGGGCCTGACCTGGCTCACCACCAGCAACGGCGACGACATGGTCTTCCTGCTGACGGCCGACCAACTGAAAATTTAATGTCATTCCCGCGCAAGCGGGAATCCATGCTGAGTATGGGCTCCCGCCTGCGCGGGAGCGAAGGCGCGAGAATAAACAATGATCCGTTTTAATCAAGTTAGTTTAATGCGCGGCGTGAAGCCGCTGCTGGAACAAGTCGATGTCACCCTCAATCCCGGCGACAAGATCGGCCTGATCGGCGCCAACGGCGCCGGCAAATCCAGCCTGTTCGCAATGATGCGCGGTGAGCTGCATCCCGACCAGGGCGACATCGATTTCCCGGCCAAATGGCGCGTTGCCTACGTAGCGCAGGAAACCCCGCCGCTGGAGCGCGCCGCCCTCGATTACGCCATCGACGGCGACGTCGGCCTGCGCAAGCTGGAAGCCGAACTGGCGCGCCTGGAGTCCGAACCGGAATCCACCGAGAACGGCATCGCCATGGGCGACATCTACGGCGCGCTGGCCGACGCCGACGCCTACACCGTGCAGTCGCGCGGCGAACAGCTGCTGCTGGGCCTTGGCTTCTCGCTCGACCAGATGCAGCAACCGGTGGCCAGCTTCTCCGGCGGCTGGCGCATGCGCCTCAATCTGGCGCAAGCGCTGATGTGCCCTTCCGACCTGCTGCTGCTTGATGAACCGACCAATCACCTGGATTTGGACGCCATCATCTGGCTGGAAGACTGGCTTAAACGCTACACCGGCACGCTGCTGATCATCTCCCACGACCGCGACTTCCTCGACGAAATCGTCAACGTGGTGGTGCACATCGACGAGCGCAAGCTGAAACGCTACTCGGGCAACTACTCGGCCTTCGAACGCCAGCGCGCGGCGCAGATGATACTGGCCGCTGGCGCACTGGAAAAGCAGCAACGCAAACGCGCCCACCTGGAATCGTTCGTCAACCGCTTCAAGGCGCAAGCCTCCAAGGCCCGCCAGGCACAGAGCCGGATGAAGGCGCTGGCCAAGATGGAAGAACTGGCGCCGCTGCGCGCTGCCGCCGAATTCTCCTTCGAATTCCGCGAGCCGCTGAACGCGCCGAACCCGCTGCTGGTGATGGAAGACGTCAACGCCGGCTACCGCAGCGAAAACGAACAGACCGGCGACATTAGCGAGAAAACCATCGTTCGCGATATCAATTTCTCGCTGCAGATCGGCCAGCGTATCGGCCTGCTGGGTATCAACGGCGCCGGCAAGTCGACGCTGATCAAGACCATCGCCGGCGAGCTGGCGCCGCTGACCGGCGAATCCACCACCGGCAAAGGCCTGAACATCGGCTACTTCGCCCAGCACCAGGTGGAGATGCTGCGCCACGACGAATCGCCGCTGTGGCACCTGGCGAAGATCGCGCCGACCACGCGCGAACAGGAACTGCGCAACTTCCTGGGCGGTTTCAACTTCCCAGGCACCATGGTGACCAGCTCGATCGCGCCGTTCTCCGGCGGCGAGAAAGCCCGCCTGGCGCTGGCCTTGATCGTCTGGCAGCGCCCCAACCTGCTGCTGCTGGATGAACCAACCAATCACCTGGACCTGGAAACCCGCGAAGCGCTGACCGAAGCGCTGGCGCAGTTCGAAGGCACGCTGGTGGTGGTATCGCACGATCGCCACCTGCTGCGCGCCACCACCGACCAGTTCATCATTGTCGCCGACGGCAAGCTGCAACCGTTCGACGGCGATCTGGACGACTACAAGGACTGGCTGTTCCAGACCAAGCTGGGGAAAGGCACCGATGTGCTGCCGGCCGCCGGCAAGGACAACAAGACCGCCTTCCCGGTGCAGTCGCCAGTGGCACCGCCTAAAGCCGCCGCCGCGCCAGCCGCCGGCAAGGAACAGAAGCGCCAGAGTGCGGAAGAGCGCCAGCGCCTGTCAGGGCTGCGCAAGCCGATCGAGCAAAAGATCAAGCGCCTGGACGAGCAGATCGCCAAGCTGACCGCAAAGAAAGCTGAAGTGGACGCCCAACTGGCCGAAGAGTCGATCTACGACGCGGCCAACAAGGCCAGGCTGAAGGAGCTGCTGGCCGACCAGGCTTACTGCACCAAGGAACTGGGCGAGCTGGAAGAACAGTGGCTGGCCTTGAGCGAAGAACTGGAAGCGCTCAGCTAAAACGGCTATGCCGCCTGGCGGGCGCCGTACTGGATTTTGCGGACCGACATCAGCTTGTCGATGTCCACCACGATCAGGCGGCGCCCTTCCACCTCCCCCACCCCGGTCAGGTAATCGACCTCGGTCGCACTGGCCACCGGCTGGATCTGTTCCTGCTTCAGCGCGACGATATCCGTCACGCCATCCACCACCATCCCCATCACGCAGCTGGACAGCTTGAGTACGATCACGTCGGTACGCGGATCGTGCTGCGGCGGGCGCGGGCCGAAGGCGATGCGCATATCGACGATCGGCATGATGACGCCGCGCGACACCACCAGGCCGCTGATCACGCCACCATCGTCGCCAGCCAGGCGCTCCAGCGCCTGCAAGGGCCGCAGCTCCTGCACACGCTCAAAATCCAGCGCGTAATCGCGCCCGCCCAGCCGGAACACCAGGTACTGACGCGCCTCGGCCTGCGGCGTGTTGGAGGAAGCCATGATGATCCTTTCGTTCGGGAAGACAGCTGTAGCCATGCTAACCGCGCCCGAACCGTTCGACGTTGACAGGCGTCAACTTTACCCGACGCGCAAGCGGGTTTGCTACAATCGGCCGATGAACACCCAGATCAATCCTGACGAAGTAGAATTCACCGCCATCCGCGCCCAGGGGCCGGGCGGACAGAATGTCAACAAAGTGTCGAACGCCGTGCATGTACGCTACGACATCGCCGCCTCGTCGCTGCCCGAACACATCAAGCTGCGCCTGCAGGCCTTGCGCGACAGCCGCATCACGCGCGAGGGGGTGATCGTGATGAAGGCGCAGCAGTCGCGCAGCCTCGGCGCCAACAAGCAGGACGCCTTGCGCCGCCTGCAGGAGATGGTCGACAGCGTGGCGGTGCTGCCCACCGTGCGCCGCGCCACCAAGCCCACCTTCAGCTCGCAGCGCCGCCGCCTCGACGGCAAGGCCAGGGACGGCGAACGCAAACAGCTGCGCGGCAAGGTCGCGTTTTAGCTTCTTCTCTATTATCGCAACAGCTGATGCGCGCCCAGCGCCAGCAGCGCGAGGAAGAAGCAGCGGCGGAACAGCGCCGGCTGCATGCGGCCGCGCAGCCACTGGCCCAGCTGCATGCCGGCGATGGCCGGCAGCAGCGCCAGCACCGAATTGCCGGCGGCCGACGCGTGCCACTCGCCGTGGATCGCCAGCAGCGCCGCCAGCGCCACCGTGCCAACCGTGAACGCCATGCCCAGCGCCTGCACCAGATCGTCCTTGTCCAGATTCAGCGCCTGGAAGTATGGCGCCACCGGCATCACGAACACGCCGGTCACGCCAGCCATCATGCCGGTGGTGGCGCCTGCCAGCGGCCCGGCCCAGCGTTCATGGCGCGGTGCCACGTGCAGCCGCCAGCCGGTCAGACCGAGCAGCCCGTAAGCGAGTAGCGCGACGCCCAGCACCGCCCCGCTCCAGCCGGCCGCGCCCAGCATACCGGCGGCAGCGACGCCAGCACAGATAGCCAGCATCACCCAGCGAAAGCGCTGCCACAGCGGATACAGCGCCGGGCCGGCGGCCAACTGCCATACATTCGTCACAGCCGAAGGCACGATCAGCAGCGCGGCAGCCTCCAGCGGCGCCATGCGCAGCGACAGCAGCGCGATCGCCACCGTCGGCAGGCCCATGCCGGTGACGCCTTTCACCAGCCCAGCCACAATGAAAACCACAGCGATAAATAAGATGTCCATGCAGCGTATTGTGCCCGCCCGCAGCGCAGCTGAAAATGTGGAATATACTGAGTCAGACTTCGGATAATACTTAGGCTATGCGCTTCGACCTGACTGACTTGCAGCTCTTCATCCACATCGCCGAAAGCGGCAGCATCACCGCCGGCGCACAGCTGGCGCACCTGGCGCTGGCTTCGGCCAGCGCGCGCATCCGGGGCATGGAGGAAGCGCTCAATGTGCCGCTGCTGCAACGCGGCCGGCGCGGCACCGAGCCGACCGAGGCTGGCCGCACGCTGTTGCAGCACGCGCGCACCATCATCCGCCAGACCGAGAATATGCACGCCGACCTGGCGCAATTTGCCACCGGACTGAAAGGCCAGGTGCGGCTGCTGTGCAACACCTCGGCCATCACCGAATTCCTGCCGGAAGCGCTGGCGGCCTTCCTCAAAAGCCATCCGCAACTGAGCATCAACCTGGAAGAGCGCATGAGCCGCGAGATCGTGCAGGCGGTGGCCGACGGCGCCGCCGACATCGGCGTCATCTCGGACGCGGTGGACCACGCCGGCTTGCAGACCTTTCCCTTCCGCGACGATGCGCTGGTGCTGGCGATGGCGCGTGGCCATCCGCTGGCGCAGCAATTGAAAGGCCGGCGCCGGATCGCCTTCGCGCAGGCGCTGGATCACGATTTCATCGGTCTGGCCGGCGACAGCGCCTTCCAGCAGAACGCCACCGAACAGGCGGCTCGGCTGGGCCGCCGCTTCCGCTGCAAGATCAGGCTATTGAGTTTTGAAGCGGTCGCCCGCATGGCGGCCAGCGGCGCCGGACTGGCCATCCTGCCGGCCACCGCCGCGCGGCGCAGCCCGGAGCCATTGCGGCTGGTGGCGCTCAGCGATGCCTGGGCCGACCGCAAGCTGCTGGTCTGCGTGCGCGACGCCGAAGCCCTGCCCGGCTATGCGCGCGAATTGCTGGCGGCGCTAATCGTCGACCGGCGGCGCCCAGTTGATCGGCCCTAGCGGGCCGCTGTGCAGCAACGTCATGCCGGGAGCCGCGCCGCGCACCTTCGCCTTGACCTCCTTGGCCGGACGGTCATAAGGCGGCGGCTCGCCGGGCATGAAACTCATGGTGCGCAACAGCACCTCGCCGGTCAGCAGCTCCACCACGCAGCGAGAGCCGCGCTGCAAGGCCGACTTCTGCCGCCGCACATTGCCAACCTCCTCCTGCGCCTGCTCATGCCGCACCTGGGCCGCCTTCATTGCCAGCGAAATCTTGGCCACCTGGCGCAGCGACGGGCCGACCGCCTCCGCCATCTTCTGGAACAGCGGCAGCTGTTCCGGCGTCAGCGTCAGCTCGCGCTTGCGCACGCGGGTGGCCAGCGTCAGGTAGTTGCGCACCTCGGTCTGATTGGTGATGCTGTCCATCTCCGCCTGATGCGCCTCGGCCTCGCGCGCCGCCGACGTCACGCGCGGCAGCAGCTCGGCGATCTTCTTGTCGAATTTGCTGGTATCCGGCACCAGCGCGTACAACAGCATCTCGCTCTGCTTGCGCGGCCCGGCGTGCACGATCTCGATCTTGCGGGCGGCGATGGCGCAGCCTTCAGCCACCTTGATCACCACTTCTTCGGCAATGATCTCGCAATTGCTGGCTTCGCCAATCACCACCCGTGTGCCGGAAATGATGCAGCTCTCCGCGCGCGTCAACGCGATCTCGCCATGCCGCGTCTGCAACACCGCGCCGGACGCCACGCCGCGCACGCGGATCGCCCCGTCGGCATTGGTGATCGTGCCGCCCATCAGATTCTTGTTCAGCGAGATATCGCCACCGCGCGACGCGATATTGCCGAACACGTCGCCGTGGATGGTGATATTGCCGCCTTCGACCACGCGCTGTTCCTGCACGTCGCCGAACTCCTCATACTCGCCGGTCAGCTGCAGGTTGCCGGTGGTGCGCGCGCTGACGCCTTCGCGGCTGATGATCTTGGGCCCGATCGACAGCCGCTTGCTGGCCGGGTCGACGCTCAGAAAGCCTTCGACAGCGGACACCAGGAACTCGCCGCCGCGCAGGTTCTCGACCACCGTCCCCTCGCCGGCCACGCTGGCCAGCTCAATATCCTTGGGCACCGGCGGCTCCAGCACCAGGCCGGATAGCTCGTAGCCACGCACGCCCGCCGTGCGCGGCACCTTGCGCAGCAGCTTGACGTTGGGTTTCACCTGCGGGAAGCGATTCTGGAAAGTTTGCAGATCCAGCCGGCCATCGCCCATATCCTTGGGTGCGTTGCTGCGGTGGATGTCCTGCGACACTTCCTCGATGGCAGCATCCTTGCCCGGCACCGCATTCAGGCGCCGCGCAACGGTGATGCGCGCCAGCCGCCCGCTGCCGATCACCTCGCGCACGGCCGGCGCATCGATGCCGAACCGTATGCCCTTGATCCACATGTCGGCGACAAATTCGTCAAAGTTGAGGCGCGCCGGCTGCGGCGGCAGATCCGGCACTTCAAAGTAGACCGGCTCGAAATAGTATTCCGCTTCGCCGTTGATCACTTTGACAGTTTTGTACAAAGCGCGGCGCGCCGCGTGGAATGGCTGGATGCTGTCGGCGAAACGCAGCAAGGGCTGGCTACGGAGCGATTCCGGCAGGTCCGGGCCGACGTTGTACAGCATCTTGCTGAACACCGCGTAATCCAGCCCGGCGAAATAGGCGCTGCTCATGAACATCTGGCTGACGGCGGTCAGGCAGGCCACGGCGGCGGCATCAGCCTGAAAATAAACACCGTCCGCGCGCCGGACGATGGCTGCAGGGAGCTCGCCTTCCGCAGTTTGTTCCAGCGCCGTAGCGTCGTCTGACACAGTCTAATCCCCAGGATGATGTACGTCGGGCCGCCATGCCATGGCATGGCCCCTTCACTTTTTAATCTTAGCGCAAGGTTAGCATGTTAGCGACGGCTTGCGCCAGCCGCATCAGGGGAAAGTCACACGCAAGCGCGGATTCAAATGCCAATCCAGCGTGCCGCTGCTGTCCGCGAACAGCAGTTCACCACCACTCGGCGTGCCTCGCAGGCGCTGCTTCAAGTCCTTTGCCTGCAACTGGCGCAAGGCGGCCGTGTCGGCCGCAAACGGCATGGTGCGCACCATGGTCTCGCCGTTGGCCATATGCAGGCCGCAACGGGCGATGCCAGCCGCCGCCACTTTCTGTTCGATCACGCGCTCCAGGCGGTCGCTCAGCAGCTTGTGCTGCGTCTGGCCGACCTGCACATCCAGCTTCAGCTTCTGGATCGCTTTCATCTCTTCGGCTACGGCGCTGGCGATCTTGCGCAGGTGCTGGCCCTGCTCCGGCGTCAGCACCAGTTCCTGGGTGCGCAGCTTGGCGGCCAGCGCCAGATAGCGGCGCACATCCGGCAGCGCGGCGATGCGCTCCATCTCCAGCTGGCTGTCCTGATTGGCCTGTGCGAAGGTGGCCACGCGCAGCTCCAGATCGGCGATCTCGCGGTCGAACTGGGTCACGTCCTTGACCAGCACATAGATCACCATCTCGGTGCGGCGGCGCGGGCCGGCGCTTTCCACTTCGACGTTGCGGCCGGCGATGACGCAGCCTTCGGCCACCGACACCAGCACTTCCTCGCCGATGATTTCGCAGTTGGACGCTTCCTCGATCTTGACGCGGGTGGCGGAGATGACGCAGTTCTCGGCACGCTGCACCACGACCGCGCCATTGCTGGCGTAGATTACCGAATTCGACGCCACGCCGGCGATGCGGATATCGCCGGCGGCGTTGTGCACGCTGCCGCTGACCAGGTTCTTGTCCAGCACCACCGTGCCGCCGCGCGAATGGATATTGCCGTAGACGTTGCCGTGCACCGTGATATCGCTGCCGGTGACGTCGCGCTGTTCCTGCACATCGCCATATTCCTCATAGGCGCCAGCCAGTTGCAGATTGCCGGTGGTGCGGCCGCTGACGCCTTCCAGGCTGATGATTTTGTCGGTGATGGAAATGCGGTTGGATTTGGAGTCCACGCTGAGGAAACCCTCGCGGGTCGACACCAGGTACTCACCATCCTCGGCCATCCGCGCCTCCGTCCCCTCGCCGGCCAGGAAGCGCAGCGTCAGGTCCTTGGGCGCTTCCGGCTCGGTCTTGCGGCCGGCCAGATCGAAGCCCGGCAGGCCGGGCACCGCCTCCAGCTTTTTCAGCAGGCGCACTTGCGCCTTGATCTGCGGGAAGCGGTTCTGGAAGCTTTGCAGGTCGATGCGGCCGTCGGCGCGCGCCTTGGGCGCGTCGCTGCGATGCAGGTCGGCCGAGACTTCAACCACGCTGGCGTGCTGGCCCGGCGCCGGCTCCAGGTCGGTGGCAAAGGTGATGCGGTCGGCCTTGGGCGAAGCCATCGCCGCGCGCACTGCCGCCACGTCGATGCCGAAGCGTATGCCCTGCTGCCACATGAAGGCGATGAATTCGTCGATGTCGAGCTGCACCGGGCGCTCCGGCAGCACGCTGCCGTCAGCCAGTGTTTCCTCTTCCAGATACAGCTGCTGGAAATAATATTCGGCGTAGGACAGGCTGAGTTTGGGCGGCTTGTACAGCGACAGCCGGGCCGGATCGAAGGGCTGCAGCGCGTCGGCCAGGCGCAGGGCCTGCAGCTGGCCCATGTCTGGCCCGACGCCGTACAAGGCATTGATCAGCGCGGCGTAATCCAGGCCGGCGAAATACCAGTCCGACTGAAACACGTGCGCCACCGCCGCCGTCAGCGCCGGTTTGCTCATGCCGACATCGATATAAATTCCGTCCGCGCGCTTGACTAAACCTATCGGCAAGCCGGGTCCGGGAGCTTGTGGCTCCTGACCTGCGGCTGGCGCTGCGGATGCAACGTCTTGAACCACGATATCCTCCCAACGGCACGCATGCAGCCGAAGGGCGTTGCGTGTAATAAATTAATATTACACTTAGACAAAGCAAAAAATAGGGAAAACAATACGCGGCGAGCGCTATGTGTCAGGATATTGATACAGATCAATAATACTCAAATAACAACTATAGCGATTTTATACGTTTAATTGCTGAAAATTAACGCTTGGGCGGCACTGAATACAGGTCCTGCCCCACTTCATTGATCTGGCGACGCAGATCGCGCCGTTCGTCCGGCGTCATGCGGCCGACGCGGCGATTCATCTCGGCGTTGCGGCTGGCTTCCTGCATGGCGCGGCGCTGTTCCTCAGCACGCTCTTCGTAGCGGCGGGCATCCAGCTGGCGCGCGTCGCCGGAACGCGGCTGCTCGCCGCGCTGGCCACCCTGCTGTTGCGGTTGCGCCTCGCGGCGCTGGCCATCCTGCGCCTGCGCCTGCGCCAAGCCTGCCCCCCCCGCGCCCAGCAGGCCGCAGCATAGCAGCGCGCCAGCCAAGGAGGATCGAACGCAAAAAGATGCGCTTGCTGCCGCGGATTTTTTTTTGTGATCGATGAACATGGCGTTCCCTGGAAAGCTGAATCTATGCCCGCAGTGTATGATGCTTTGACCGAGGGGGTAAGGCGAATTGGGTAAAGTTTGTAATAATTTGTAATGGGTCGTCCCGCACGCGTTTTCGCAGGACGAATATGACGTTACCATAGCAACATGAATAAGACAAATCTGGCAGCCAAATGACTAGTACAACGACTGATTCCGGCAACACCGCAGCCGCCAACGCACAGGGCCACGCCGCCAAGATCATGGTGGTGGACGACGACGTCCGCCTGCGCGACCTGCTGCGCCGCTACCTGACCGAGCAGGGTTTCAATGTGTTCACCGCAGAAAGCGCCACCGCCATGAACAAGCTG
This sequence comes from Duganella sp. sic0402, assembly GCF_019219065.1. Classification (GTDB taxonomy): domain Bacteria; phylum Pseudomonadota; class Gammaproteobacteria; order Burkholderiales; family Burkholderiaceae_D; genus Rugamonas. The sequence goes on from NZ_JAHUWK010000002.1 coordinate 165,926, forward strand.
TGGCTGCGCGAGCGCTACGACCTGCTGGTGCTGGACCTGATGCTGCCTGGCGAGGACGGCCTGTCGATCTGCCGCCGCCTGCGTGGTGCCGGCGACCAGACGCCGATCATCATGCTGACCGCCAAGGGCGAGGACGTGGACCGCATCGTCGGCCTGGAAATGGGCGCCGACGACTACCTGCCCAAGCCCTTCAATCCGCGCGAGCTGGTGGCCCGCATCGGCGCGGTGCTGCGCCGCCGCGGCCCGGACGAAATTCCCGGCGCGCCGTCGGAAACCCCGCAGACCTTCGAGTTCGGCCAGTTCGTGCTGGACCTGGGCACGCGCACGCTGAAGAAAAACGGCGAGACGGTGCCGCTGACCACCGGCGAGTTCTCGGTGCTGAAAGTGTTTGCCCGCCACGCACGCCAGCCGCTGTCGCGCGAAAAGCTGATGGAGCTGGCGCGCGGCCGCGAGTACGAAGTCTTCGACCGCAGCCTGGACGTGCAGATCTCGCGCCTGCGCAAGCTGATCGAGCCCGATCCTTCCAGCCCGCTGTACATCCAGACCGTATGGGGCCTGGGCTATGTGTTCATCCCGGAGGGACAACCGCGCTAAGGCGTGGGCGCGCGCATGAAGTTGCTATTGAGCCTGCCATTGAAGTTACCGTTTGGCCTGCGTCTCGCCAGCCTGAAAAGCGGCCTGTTCTGGCGCACCTTCTTCCTGCTTGGGGCGCTGACCACCACCAGCATGACCGCCTGGGTCGGCATGATCAGCGTGGTGCAGCACGAGCCGCAGGTGCAGCAGATTTCCTCGCAGGTGATCTCGGTGGTGACCATCACCCATGCGGCGCTGACCCACTCGGCGCCCGAGCTGCGCCGCGAGCTGCTGTTCGAGCTGGTGTCGAATGAAGGCATCCGCGTATTCCCGCTGGAAGAAGACGACAAGGTCGAGCCGCCGGCCAGCAACGCGCTGATGCCCGACATCGAAAAGCTGGTCAAGGCCAAGCTGGGCGCGGCCACCCGCTTCTCGTCCAAGGTGAATGGCGTGGCCGGTTTCTGGGTCAGCTTCAATATCGACGACGACCAGTACTGGCTGATGCTGGAGCGCGAGCGCATTCGCGGCCTGACAGGCATTCAGTGGCTGGGCTGGGCCAGCGTGGTGTCGGTGGTGTCGCTGCTGGGCGCGGCGCTGATTTCCAGCCTGGTCAACCTGCCGCTGCGCCGCCTGACCCAGGCCACGCGCGATTTCGCGCAGGGCAAGCGCCCTGCGCCACTGCCGGAAAAAGGCCCGATGGAGATTATGGAGGCCAACCGCAGCTTCAATCAGATGGTCGACGACTTGCAGCAGGTGGAGTCCGACCGCGCGGTGATCCTGGCCGGCATTTCGCACGACCTGCGCACGCCGCTGGCGCGCATGCAGCTGGAAGTGGAGATGGCCCACCTGTCCGACGAGGCGCGCGAAGGCATGCAGTCGGATATCGGCCAGATGGACGCCATCATCGGCCAGTTCCTCGACTACGCCAAGCCGACCGAGGCCTCCAGCTTCCTCGATATCGACATCAGCGAGCTGCTGCGCGACACCGCACACGAGGCGTCGCGCCTGCCCGACCTGCGCATCAGCACCGACATCGCACCCGGCGCGCACGCCATGGGCAACGCCACCGACATCAAGCGGGTGATCAACAATCTGATCGAAAACGCGCGCCGCTACGGCAAGACGCCGGGCGAGGAGTACACCGACATCGACATCAGCTGCCGCATCAAGGGTGCGCACGGGTCGAAGCGCATCGTCATCGAAGTGCAGGATCACGGCGTCGGCGTGCCGGCCGCGCAGATCGAGCAGTTGCTCAAGCCCTTCACCCGGCTCGACGAGGCGCGCGGCCAGGCCAACGGCGCCGGCCTAGGACTGGCGATCGTCGAACGCGTGATCACCCGCCACAACGCCGAACTCCAGGTACGCAACCGCGATGGCGGCGGCCTGCTGATCCAGATCGTCATGAAAGGCTTGTAATGCGCCGTCTCCTGAACTACGCGGTGCTTGCGCTGCTGGGCGCAGCCTGCGCCGCGCATGCGGCCAAACCGCAGGCGCCGCAGACCCGCGAACCGACCGAAGAAGAACGCAGCTCCTTCGACGAATACTACCGGCTGCAAGTGCCGCCGCGCGTCAGCGGCGGACCATCGCTGTTCGCGCCGGCGTTTGACATACAGCGCCGCCGTGGCGAGCCGTGGCAGGTAATCGCCCGCGTCGACTCGTCGCCGCGCCGCCACACGCCGGACCTGTGCCGGCAAATCCGCACCAGCTACATCTACAACCCCAAGGCGCCCAAGGGCGAGCGCTGGATGCCGTCGGCGGCCGCGCCGGAATGGTATGTGTGGCTGGCCACGCCGAACGTGATTTGCAGCGCCATCCAGTACACCACCCGCATGGACCCGCAGGTCAATCCCGAAGATGTCAAGGCGCTGATCTGGCAGCACCGCACGCTGCTGGCGCGGGCGCGCCTGCTGTTTGCCGGTAACTCATCCTGCGCCCGCCAGCGCTCGCTGACCTTCCGCCTGGCCGCGATCGAGCCGGCGCCGCCGTCGAACGGCGCGGCGTCGATGGTCGGCATGGTGTTTGAGAGCGACCGCGATACGCTGGTGCGGGTAGCGGTGCGCAAGAGCCGTGGCGAATACACGGCCTGGAATGTCAGCTGTGCGAATTCTGCCGGTTAATCGGGTGATCGGGCGCTTCCAGCAATTTGGTCAGCAGCAGTTCCGCCGAACCATAGCCGTATAGCGAGTCCGCCTCCAATCCTTGTGTTTCATAAGGCACGGACTCCTCGCGCTCGGAACGGCCCGGATCGGTGTCGGCGTAGGTGACGCGCCAGGCGCGCTTGAGCGCATCGGCGCGGCGCAGGAATTGCGGTACCGGCCAGCGCGCCGGCTGCCAGTCCGCAGCGTCGCCCAGCACGCGCCAGTGGCCGCTGGCCAGCGCCATATCGCCAACGCGCAGCACCTTGACCGCGTCCTGCGGCTGCAAAGTGTTCAACTCTTCCAGCGACGGGAAACGCGGCAGTTTGGGGCCAAACAGATAGACCAGCATGATCTTGCTGCCGGGCGTCAGGCGCGCCACCAGACCCCAGCCGTAGCCGCCGTCCAGCAACGGCACGGCAAACCAGCTCCCCTCTTGATACGACTGCTTCATTCAAATCCTTTCAGTGGCCGCCCTGTGGCGGCGCGATGCCGCAGTGTAGCGGCGCGGCGCAAAACATGGCGCACGCCACCGCGCTGGCTGGCGCGACATGACAACTGTGTTACACTGGCGCCTCGCTAGGGGTCCTGGAACATCGTTTCCGGGTGAGAGATACCCTTCGTACCTGATCTGGATAATGCCAGCGAAGGAAAGCGCAAAAGTCGGTCCCTCCCCTCCTTTGATGGCTCTCTTCGCCGGCATCCAGCCGAACACGTAGAGAGCAGATATGTCCACACCAAACTTTGCAGTATCCGCCATCGCCCTGGCGGTGTTACAGATGACTTCCGCCTGCGCGCACGCCGCCGAGGAAGCCGATCAGACCATGCCCGAAGTGGTCGTCAGCGGCGTCAAGCTGCGCGCTGGCTCGGCTTCGATCGCCGGCTTCTCCAATGCCCCGCTGCTGGAAACTCCGGCATCGGTCAGTGTGCTGAGCGCGCGGCAGATGCAGGATCTGCAAATCCGTTCCACCACCGACGCGGCGCGCTACGACGCCAGCCTGAGTGATGCCTACAACGCAGTCGGCTACGCCGAGCAGTTCTCGATCCGCGGCTTCAAGCTGGATAACGCGTCCAGCTACCGCAAGGACGGCATGGCCATCGCCGGCGACACCCAGATCGCGCTGGAAAACAAGGAGCAGCTGGAAGTGCTGAAAGGCCTGTCCGGCCTGCAGGCTGGCGTGGCCGCGCCGGGCGGCATCATCAACTTCGTCACCAAGCGCCCTACCGACACGCCGCTGCGCACCGTGGTGCTGGAAGCACGCGAGCGCGGCACGCTGTACGGCGCGCTGGATCTGGGCGGTCGTTTTGAGAATACCGATTTCGGCTACCGCTTCAACGTCGCCGGCGAGCGCCTGCGCTCCTACATCAAGGGCGCGGACGGCAACCGCAAATTTGTCTCGGCCGCCTTCGATTGGCGCATCTCGCCTCAGGCGCTGCTGCAAATCGACGCCGACTACCAGCGCAAATCGCAGATCACCGCGCCCGGCTACCAGCTGCTGAACAACGCCACGCTGCCCAACGTGCCGGCCGACCAGTTGCTGAACGACCAGCCATGGAGCCGCCCGGTGGAAACCACCAGCAGCAATGTGGGCGCGCGCTTCACCTACCAATTCTCGCCGGAGTGGAACGCCACCATCAGCGCCAACCAGCACCATTTCAAGCGCGACGATTACACCGCCTTCCCTTACGGCTGCGCCGCGCAGGAACTCTATCCGGGCTTCTGCGGCAATGGCGATTACGATGTCTACAACTACATCAGCCTGGGCGAAAAGAAATCGCCGCTGACGGCGCAGGCGCTGCTGCAAGGCCGCTTCGCCACCGGCGTAATCCGGCACGAGTTCACCGGCGGCGCGTCGTTCTTCAAGAACAGCGAAAAATGGGGCGACTACCTGTACGACTGGTCGGGCACCAGCAATATCTACCACCCGGTGGTGGTCGCGCCAGCGCCCGGCAGCAGCGGTCCGGTATCCGAGCGCCGCCGCGACAACGAGCGCGCGCTGTTCGCACAGGACATCGTCAGCCTGAATGAGCAACTGAAGCTGCACGCCGGCGCACGCTATGTACAGGTCAAGCGCGACGAGCTGACCGACGGCGGCGACTTTGCGCATACCGACATCGGCTTCTGGCTGCCGAACGTGGCGCTGGTGTATGCCGTGCGTCCTAACGTCTCGACCTATGTGTCGTACGCGCAGGGTCTGGAGCATGGCGGCGTGGCGCCAATGGGAACCGTCAACGAGCACCGCGCGCTGGAGCCGGGCAAATCGAAACAGGTGGAAGTGGGCATCAAGACCGATATCCGTCCGGACCTGAGCGCCAGCGTGGCGCTGTTCCAGATCCGCAAAGGCCTGGAATACACCGATGCCGCCAACTACTTCGTGCGCAACGGCGAAGCGCAGAACCGTGGCCTGGAACTGGCGCTGGCCGGCCGCGCCACGCGTGAGCTGATGGTGGGCTTCTCGGCCACCGCGCTGGATACGCGTCAAAGCGGCACCGGTTCGGCAGAGCTGGACGGCAAGCGCGTGACCGATGTGGCGGCGTTCAAGTCGTCGGTGTATGCGGACTATGCCGTGCCGGCGGTGCAAGGCTTGAAGGTCGGCGCCAACTGGCTTTACTCCGGCAAGAAAGCCTTTGATGCGGCCAACAGCGTGTTCGTGCCGAAGTACCATGTGACCAATCTGAGCGCTTCGTACGCAACCCGCATCGGCGATATCGGCACGACTTTCCGCGCCAGCGTGGACAATGTGTTCGACAAGTTCTACTGGCGCGATGTCACGCCGGACCTGGGCGGCTACCTGATGCCAGGCGCCTCGCGCACGGTGCGCGTGTCGGCGCAGTTCGACCTGTAATTACGGCAGCGCGGCCAGCGCCTCGTCCGCCTGGGCGATGCGCTGCGCCATGCTGCCGCTGATCGGCACATAGGCAATGCCGCGTGCCGCCAGTTCTGCATGCAGCATGCGGTTGATGGTGATGCTGACCGCTTCGTTTTCACGCATCAGCCCATCCGCCTGCCAGGGAATGTCGGCGGCGGTCACCAGCGTCAGGTCATAGTCGCGCGCATGCGCATCGGCCAGCGGCGCCAGTTGCGCATCGATGCCGCCAAAGTAATGGCGGCTGTACACCGCCGTCATCAGCGGCGAGGTATCACAGAACAGGTAACGCGTCGCGCCCGGTGCTGCGGCGTCTTCGTGCGCACGCTGGGTGCGGGCGATGTGGATCTGATCGCCCTCCACCGGCACCCGGCCGGCGGTATCGACGAACTCACGTAAATATTCAGGCACCCAGATAGTGCCGTGACGCGCCGCCAGCGCGGCGGCCAGCGTCGACTTGCCGGATGACGCTGTGCCCAGAATGGCAATGCGCAGCGCCGCAGTGCTCATTCCAGCGCCAGGCGACCGCCGCCGGTGTGGGTATCGCCGCGCCAGGCGCGCAGCCCGATCACCGCCATGCCGACAAACACCGCATACAGCAGCGCGGTCAGTATCAAATTCTTATGCAGGTACAGGCCGACGTACAGCACATCGACAATGATCCAGACATGCCAGTTCTCGATCTTCTTGCGCGACAGCAGCAGCTGGCCGACCAGCGAGCCGGCCGTCAGGAAACCATCCGACTTCGGCACGTCGGTATCGGTATAGGTCTTGAGGAACCAGGCCAGCAGCACAAAGCCGGCCAGCCAGGCCACACCCGCCAGCACGCGGCCGCGCGGCGACAGCGCCGTCACCGGCAGCTTGTCATGGCTATCGTCGCCATGCAGCCACTGATACCAGCCGAAGATCGACACTGTGATGAACACCAGTTGCAAGCCCATGTCGCCATACAGCCGCGAACCATAAAACACCAGGCCGTAGGTGGCCGACGAAATGATGGCGAACAGCCAGGCCCAATGGCTCTGGCGGATGTTCAGCCACACCGTCGCCACCGACAGCAGGAACGACAGCAGCTCCAGCGGGGTCGTGGCAAATACCGCCAGATGCAATGGCATATTGGCGTAACTCAGAAGGAGCTGCAGCGTCGTCATTTTTTCGGATACTTGATGGTCATTTCTTTGAGCAGATTGTCGGCATGGTCGACTTCCGCCATGACCCACAGCATATACCGGATATCCAGATGGATGGCGCGGGTAATGTCGCGGTCGAAGTACCAGTCCTTGGTGATCGACTCATAGGTCGAGTCGAAGTTCAGGCCGATCAGCTCACCGTTCTTGTTCATCACCGCCGAGCCGGAGTTGCCGCCGGTGGTGTCGGCGCTGGTCAGGAAATCAACCGGCACAGTGCCCAGCACCGGGTCCTTGAACTTGCCATAGCGCTTGGCCTTGATCGCATCCAGCAGATTTTGCGGCGCGTCGAATGGCGCTTTGCCGGTGTTCTTCTCGACGATGCCTTCAATGGTAGTGAACGGGCCCTTGGTAATGCCATCCTTCGGCGAGTACGCCGATACGGTGCCGTAGGTCACGCGCAGCGTCGAATTCGCGTCCGGGTACACCGGCTTGCCCTGCGACTTCTTCCACGCGATCACGGCCGCCATGTATTGCGGGATCACGCGTTCCAGATTGCCGTCCAGTTCCTTGCGGCGTTCGATCAGCGACTTGCTGACGCCATCGATCTTTACCGCCAGCTTGACGAAGGCGTCGTCCGAGGCAGCCACCGCAGCCGCGTCTTTGCCTACCCACGACAAACGGGTGGCGGTGTCGCCCAGCTTCGACTGCGCGTACAGCGCAGGCACCGCGTCCACCGACGGCAGCAGCGCATCCAGGCCGCTCACATGCATGGCCTTCGGCAGCTTGGCGTAGCGTTGCAGCGCGGCGATGAAGCGCGCCTGGTCGACACCGCCGACATACGACTGCTCCAGGCGGTTCAGGCGCGCCTTGATGAAGGTCAGGTCGCGCTGCTGATAGCCCAGTTCACGCTCGGCGTCCGGTTTGGCGCTTTCCTGCGCCAGCCGGTACAGCGACGACGCGGACTTCAGCAGGTCGCCGGTAGTGGCCACGCTATAGCCGAATTCCTCGCTGCTCAGGGCGATGTCGGCGGCGATCAGCGCGTCCAGTTCCGCCAGCAGCTGCTTGCTGCCCGGCTGCCTGGCGTACCAGGCGCGGAATTCGGCGTCCTGCACGTCCTTGATGGCGGCGATATCCTTGCGCGCGAAGCCGTCCATCAGGCCACGGGTTTTCTTCATCACGTTGTTGAGGCTCTTGACCACGCTGGCGTAGCGCACGGCCGAAGCCTCGCTGTCCTTGGTGGCGGCAGCAATCACGTCCAGGTCGGACTGGATCTCGCCAGCCTTGGCCGGATAGGCGTCGTCGCGCGCATAGCGGATTTCCGACGGCAGCTTGTAGCGGCTGGTGCGGCCTGGGTAGCCGGCCAGCAGCACCGGATCGCCGTTCTTCAAGCCTTCGGCCGACACCACCAGGAAGTCCCTGGACTTGTACGGCACGTTGTCCGGCGATGGATCGGCCGGCCGGCCGTCCTTGCCGACATAGGCGCGCAGGAAGGAATAGTCGCCCACATGGCGCGGCCATTCGTAGTTATCGATGTCGCCGCCAAAGTCGCCCAGCGAATTGGCTGGCGCGTACACCAGGCGCACGTCGCGTATCATCATCTGGCGGATGCGATAGTATTCCAGGCCGCGATGGAAGGCAGGTACCGAGCAGCGGTAGCTCTTGTCGCTTTCGCATTCGGCGATCAGCGACTTGATGGCCTTATCCACCGCGTCGCTGCGCTGCTTGCCGTTCATCGCGGGGGTGATGTCTTTCAGCACGCGGCTGGTGACGTTTTCCACCTTGTCGGTCACATACACCAGCGTGTTCGGGCCGCCAGGCAGTTCGGCGTCGCGGGTCTTGGCCAGGAAGCCGTTGGCGATGTAATTATGTTCAGGCGTCGAATTGCGCTGGATGGCGCCATAGGCGCAGTGGTGATTGGTGACCACCAGGCCGGCGTCCGAGACGAACGACGCCGAGCAGCCGCCCAGCGATACGATGGCGCTCATCGGGTGCTTGGACAAGTCGGCCAGCTTTTCCGCCGGGATGGCGATGCCGATGCGTTTCAGTTCAGATTTCAGTTGCGGCAGCTGGTATGGCTGCCATTGGCCTTCGTCTGCATATGCGCTTGTGGCGCACAGCACTGCGGCTGGAATGACTAAATATTTTAACAAGATATGGCCCCTGATTGTATGACGGCGCCGGTATTATAGATCGAAGCTCAGCGTCAGCCTACAGCCGCAGCCGGCCGGCGGACTGTCAATCAGCAGGCTGCCGCCCTGCGCCGCGACCCGCTGCGCCATGCTGATCAGCCCAAACGCATCGCCGCCGCGCTGGCCCTGGTCCGCCGCCATGCCGACGCCATCGTCGGCCACGCTCAGCGCCAACCGCCCCGGCGTGCGTGCCAGCACGATCTCGACCCGGCTGGCGCCAGCATGACGGCGCACATTGCTGAGAGCTTCCTGCAAGCCTCGGAACAACACGATCGCCGTCTCCGGCGCCAGGTTGGCGCAGTCCGACTCGTCCGGCAGCGTCAACGCGCACGCCAGGCCGCTGCGCTTGCGGAATTCCGCAGCCTGCCATTCCAGCGCAGCCGGCAGGCCCAGGTCCAGCACCGGCGGCCGCAATTCATTCATGATGCCGCGCACGCTGCGGATGGTCGCGTCGACATTGTCCAGCGCGGCGTTGACACGCTGGTGCAGGCGCGGATGGCGCGCGCCGGTACGCTGGCTCAGCAGCGACATATCGATGCGCAGTGCCAGCAGATTCTGCCCCAGCTCATCGTGGATATCGCGGGCGATGCGCTTGCGTTCTTCTTCCTTGATGGTTTCCAGGTGCTCGGCCAGCTTGCGCAGCTGCTCGCGCGACTCCGACAACTCGGCGGTGCGCTCGGCCACCCGCGCATCCAGCTCGCGCGACCAGCGCAGCAGCGCGGCGTCGACCGCGCGCTGCGCCGTCACGTCGGAGAACACGCCGATGAAATGGCTGATCGCGCCGTCCTCGCCGCGCATCACCGTCAGCGACATCTTGGCGGTGTAAGGCGAGCCGTCGCGCCGACGGTTGAACACATCGCCGGACCACTGACCCTGCTCACGCAGCTGGCGCATGGCCTCGGCGTGATAGCCCGCGTCATGCGCGCCCGGCCGCCCCAGGAAACGCGGATTGCGGCCCAGCGCCTCTTCGACTGGATAGCCGGTCAGCGTCACGAAGGCATGGTTGACCGAAACGATATTGCGCTCGGCGTCGCACACCAGCACCGCCTCGCCTATGCTGTCCAGCACCTGCATGGCGCGCAGCCGCGCCGCGTCGCGCAGGCCGGGGGTGCCCATATCGGTCAGGATCATGCGGCAGCGCGCCGCTTCTGCGTCCAGGTTGGCCTCGATGCGCACATGCCGCAGCGGCGACGCACCATCGCTGGCGTGGCGGTCGAACAGCGGTGCCTCCATCACATCGCGCACGCCACTGGCAAACAGCCGCGCCAGGAAGCGGCGCAAGCCCGCCTGCGCCTGCGGCGCCAGGAACTGCTCGAAGCGCTTGCCGAACAACTGGTCGCGCTGGCATTGCAGCAGCTCGGCCGCCGCCAGATTGGCGCGCGCGATGGCGCCATCCTCGTCCAGCGACAGATAGCCGGCCGGCGCCTGGTCGTACAGCGCCGCGTAGCGCAGGCGCATGCTGTCGGCTTCATCGCGCTCGCTTTGCAGCTCGGCCAGCGCCTGCTGCTGCATATCGAGTTCCAGCTGGCTGACCTGCAGCTCGTGCCAGCGCCGCAGCTCGTCGCTGTCGGCGCTGGCCGGCGGCTGTGGCAGCGCGGCCGCCCCCCGCTCCGCCAGCGCGCGCAACTGGCCGGGATCCAGCTCGGGGCGGGCGCGCTTGCTCATACGCGGCCAGCGTCCTTGGGTTGCGACAGCAGCCGTGCCTCCAGTTGCTTCAGCTCGGTGATATTGATGAAGGTGACCACCACGCCGTCGATAACATTATCCACGGTACGGTAGGGACGGATGCGCATGGTGTACCAGCCGCCGCTGTGCGTCTCGATCTGCTTTTCGCAGAACACCAGCGTGCGCAACACGTTCTGCGCGTCGGCCTCCAGGTCGGCGTATAGCAGGTCGTTGACAATGTCGCTCAGCGGGCGGTTAACGTCGCTGGGTATCAGCTTGTAAATCTGCGTGGTCTGGTCGGTGAAGCGGCGTATCCGCAGCGCGCTGTCGAGGAAGATAGTGGCCACGTCGGTGCTGTTGAGCAGATTCTTCATGTCGCCGTTGACCAGCGACAGGTCGTCCACCTTGGATTGCAGCTCGGCGTTGACGGTGTACAGCTCCTCGTTCAGCGACTGCATCTCTTCCTTGGAGGTGGTCAGTTCCTCATTGGTAGATTGCAGCTCCTCGTTGGTCGATTGCAGTTCTTCGTTGGCCGACTTGAGCTCTTCACGCGACGCCTGCATCTCGTCGCGAACCGCCTGGATCTCCAGCCGCGCCTGCGCCAGCTGCTGTTCCAGCTCCAGCACATGCGGATTGCTGGAACGGCTGCGGCGCTTCTTCGGCGGCAGCGACGCAGTGGCAAAGGTCAGCAGCACCGTGCCGGGCAGCGGGCCGGTGTCAGGCATCGCTTCCGCCGTCAGGTCCAGCGCCTGCGCCGGCTTGCCGGTTTCGTCGCGCTGGATCAGGCCCTGCACCAAGATCACGCCGGATTCCTGGGTGGCGCGCTTGAGCAGCTCCGCCATCTCGTGGCGCAAGCCATCGCGCGCCATCGCATGGATATTCCAGTTGGCCTTGCCGGCCGCCGGCTCCAGGAAAGCGCCGGTGCGGCCGTGGATGTACAGGATGTCGCCATGGGCGTTAAGCAGCACGGCGGCCGGCGCGTGCTTCTTGAGCAGCTGCTGCTCGACCTGGTTTTGGAGATTACCGTTCATGGTGGAATTGTTCGGTTCAATGAGAATGGGCGCCGAAACGCTGCTGACCCGGGTGGGGAAATAATTGGCGACGCGGTTGATCGATGCGTCCAGCCGCCGGTAGACACGGCCCGCGCCGGCCATCGGTGCAAACAGCTGGCTGAAATGGCCGGGCGTATCGGCGCTGCCCAGCATCAGCAGGCCGCCAGTGCGCAAGGCGTAATGGAACAGCGGTATTAATTGCTCCTGCAGCTTGGCGGTGAAATAAATCAGCAGGTTGCGGCAGCACAGGAGGTCCAGCTTGGTGAACGGCGGATCGGAAATCACATTCTGGCGCGCGAAGATGATGGTGTTGCGCACATCCTTGCGGATGCGGTAGCCACCCTTCTCCGCCGGCATGAAATAGCGCTGCAGCAGCCCCTCCGACACATCCGCCTCGATGTCAGCGCCAAACACGCCCTGGCGCGCCTGGTCGACCGCGTCATCATCCAGGTCGGTGGCGAAAATCTGCAAGGCGTAACGCGCCTTGGGACGCAGCTTTTCCAGCACTTCGTTGAACGCGATCGCCAGCGAGTACGCTTCCTCGCCGGTGGAACAGGCGGCCACCCAGGCCTTGAAGGTGGCGCCCTCCGGATGGGCGGCGATCAGTTGCGGCAGCGCGCTGCCCATCAGGTATTCCCACACCTTGGGATCGCGGAAGAAGTTGGTGACGCCGATCAGCAGTTCCTTGAACAGCAGCTCCACCTCGGCCGGGTGGCTGCGCATGAAACAGACATAGTCGGCCAGCGAGGCGCACTGGCGCAACTTCATGCGGCGGTCGATGCGGCGCAATACCGTGCTGAGTTTATAGTCGGAGAAGTTGGCGCCGGTCTGCTTGAGCAGCAACTGGAACAGCTGCTGCAAGCCGTCGCGCTGAAGCACCGCCTGTTCCGGCACGCCGGATTGCTGGGTGCTCCACCACGCGACGATGCGTGCCGCCATTTGCCCCGGCAGCTCGACAATATCCACCGCGCGCGCGGCGATGGCGGCGGCAGGCATCGGATCGAAGCGCGCCGTGGATGGCAATTGCGCCAGCGTCAGGCCGCCATTGTCGCGGATCGCCTTCAGGCCCAGCGCACCATCCGCTCCCATGCCCGAGAATACGACGCCGACCGCCACATCGCGGCTGTGCGCGGCCAGCGAGCGAAAAAAAATATCGATGGGAAGATGGCGTCCGCGCCGTTCGTCGGCCGGGCGCACGCTGAAATGATCGTGCTCGATGCGCATGTCGTTATGCGGCTGCACCACGTAGACCTGGTTGGCGCGCAGCGGCATGCCGTCTTCCACTTCCAGCACGTTCATGCCAGTCACCCGTTTCAGCAGCTCGGGCAGCATGCATTTGTGTACCGGGTCCAGATGCTGCACCACCACGTAGGCGAAGCCGCCGTCGGGCGGTACGCTGGCCAGGAATTCACAGATCGGGTCCAGCCCGCCCGCAGAAGCGCCGATGCCCACGATGGGCATCGGCGTTGCGGCTGCAACAGTGGCGGTGGCGCTAGTTTTGATCATCGAGGCATTTTATCAACCTTGCCAGATGATTATACAACAGAGCTATTCGGCGGCTGCGTGCCAGCCGCCGCCCAGCGACTGAATCAGGGCAATGGCGGTGGTCTGGCGGTCGGCCTGTGCCTGCACCAACGAACGGCGCGCGTTGAGCGCGGTCTGCTGCGCGGTCACCACGTCGCTGTAGCTGACCTGGCCGGCGCGGTAGCGGTTCAGCATCTGCACCTCGACCTGGTCGGCCGCTTCCGACGCCGCCTTGCGCAGATCCTGCTGCTGCGCCAGCGTACGGGTGGCGGCCAGCTGGTTCTCGACATCGGCAAACGCAGTCAGCACGGTCTGCCGATAGTTGGCGATGGCCTGGTCGCGCGCCGCCTCGGCGCCGCTGACGCGGGCCTTGATGGCACCGGCGTCAAACAGCGTCTGCGCCGCCGTCAGGCCCAGCGACCACAGATTGTTGGAGGCGTTGAACAAGCCGCCGGTGGACGAAGAGCCGTAACCATAGGAACCGGTCAGGTTCAGGCTCGGGAAGTAGGCGCTGCGCGCGATGCCGATGTTCTGGTTGGCGGCGGCGACGCGGCGCTCGGCGGCAGCGATATCCGGGCGGCGTTGCAGCAGCGTCGATGGGACGCCGGCCGGAATATCCGGCACCGTCACTTTCCAGCCGGCCGGCGCCAGCGTGAAGTCGCCGGCCGGCTTGCCCAGCAGGACCGCGATCGCGTGTTCATAGTTGGCGCGCTGGCGCACCAGCGTGATCTGGTCGATGCGCGCGCTGGCCAGCTGCGTCTGCGCTTGCAGCAGGTCTGACTTGGCAGTGATGCCGGCGTCGAAGCGGTTCTGGGTAATTTGCAGCACCCGCTCATAGCCTTCCACCGTGGCGTCCAGCAGCGCTTTCTCGGCATCGGTCTGGCGCAGCGAGAAGTAGTTGGTGGCCAGCTCGCCTTGCGCCGACAGGCGTGCGGCGGCCAGGTCGGCGGCGCTGGCCTGCAGGCTGGCATTGGCGTTGCCGACACCGGCGCGCAGCTTGCCCCACACATCCGGCTCCCAGCTGGCGCCGATATTGGTGCGGTACTGGTTGGCGGTCTGGGTGTTATCGCCGCCACCGGAGCGGGTGGCACTGCCGTTCAGCGCCACCGACGGGAACAGCGACGCGCGCTGTTCGGCCACCAGCGCCCTCGCCTGCGCATAGGATGCGACTGCGGCGGCGACGTTCTGGTTATTCACCTCGATGCTGTCGGCCATCTGGTTCAGCAGCGGATCGCCGAACAGCTGCCACCAAGGGCCGCGTTCCAGCGTGTCGGCCGGCGCGGCGGCAGTCCAGCCGGCGGCCACCTTGTCAGCGTCGCTCGGGGTTTCCTTGTAGGCCGATGGCGCCGCCGTTTCCGGCACTTTGTAGGCAGGCGCGACCGAGCAGCCGGCCAGCAGCGCCGACGCCACGGCCAGCGCGATCAGGGAGTAACGGGGAGAGAATGCGTGTTTGCTCATGATGTAATGGGCGATTCGTCGCCATGGATGCGGCTTAGTTGTTGTTCGGACGGGCCGCGGCGGCGCAGCTTGTCCATCAGGATGTAGACCACCGGCGTGGTTAACAGCGTCAGCATCTGGCTGGCGATCAGCCCGCCGATGATGGCCACGCCCAGCGGCTGGCGCAGCTCCGAGCCTTCGCCGAAACCGATCGCCAGCGGCAGCGCGCCCAGCGCCGCAGCCAGGGTGGTCATCAAAATCGGGCGGAAGCGCAGCAGACAGGCTTCGCGCACCGCTTCCAGCGGCGACAGGCCGCGCGAGCGCTCGGCTTCCAGCGCGAAGTCGATGATCATGATGGCGTTTTTCTTGACGATGCCGATCAGCAGGAAGATGCCGATCAGCGCAATGGTCGAGAACTCCATCTTGAACACCAGCAGCGCCAGCACCGCGCCGACGCCGGCCGACGGCAGCGTGGTCAGTACCGTCACCGGGTGCACCAGGCTTTCGTACAGGATGCCGAGCACGATGTAGATCACCACAATCGCGGCCAGGATCAGCAGCGGCAAGGACTTGTTGCTGTCCTGCGCCTGCTTGGCCGAACCGGCGAAACTGCCGCGCACATTGTTCGGCATGGCGATTTCCGCCTCGGCCTCGGCGATGGCCGCCGCCGCGTCGGAAAGGCTGTGGCCTTCCGCCAGATTGAAGGCGATGGTGGTGGCCAGCTCGCCATCCTGGTGGTTGATCGAGGTCGCCGCCGAGCTTTCGGCAAAGCGCGCCACTGTCGACAAGGGCACCATGGTGGTGGTGCTGGTGCTCAGCGCCGAACCGGACGACGCATCCTTGACCGCCGGCGCGGCCACATTGGCCGCCGTGGCGGTGGTCGTGGTCGCGCCGCTGGACGAGGTGGTCGTGGTGGTAACCGTCGGCGCACCGCTTGGATTGGCGGCGCTAGGCGACGGCAAGCCCTTGGACGGCACGTACACGTCGTTCAGCGCGTTCGGGCTGCGGGCATATTCGCGTGGCACTTCCATGATGACGTGATACTGGTTCAGCTCATCGTAAATGGTCGCCACCTGGCGCTGGCCAAAGCTGTTGTACAAGGCGCTATCGATGTCCTTGGTCGAGATGCCGAGGCGCGAGGCGCTGTCCTTATCGATGGTGACAAAGGTTTCGACGCCATTGTCGGCCTGGTCGGAATCCACGTCGATCAGCGCTTTCTGCGTTTTCATCGCGTCAGCCAGCCGCGCCGCCCACTTCTTCAGGTCCGCCTGGCTGTCGGACTTCAGCGTGTACTGATAGTTGGCGTTGGCCGAACGGCCGCCCGAACGCAAGTCCTGCACCGGGTTGAGGAACAGGCTGACGCCCGTCACCTTGGCCAGCTTGGGCCGCAGCCGCGCGATCACCGCCTGGCCAGCCACGTCGCGCTGGCCGGCCGGCTTCAGGTTGATGAACATGAAGCCGCCGCCGGCGCGACGGCCGCCGGTAAAGCCAACCACCGTGTCCACCGCCGGATCGTCCTTGATGATGTTCACCAGCTGGCGCAGCTTGCCCTGCATGGCCTGGAAGGAGATGCTCTGATCGGCGCGGATACCGCCGCTGATCTGGCCCGTGTCCTGCTGCGGGAAGCCGCCTTTGGGAATGGCCGCGAACAGGTAGAAATTCAGGCCGATGACAAACACCAGGCTGACCATCACCAGCCACACGCTGTGCAGCGCCCAGTCCAGCGCATGCTCGTAACCCTTGAGAATGGCGTCGAAGCCACGCTCGAAGAAACGCGCCACGCGGCCCGGCGGCTTGGCCTGGTGGCCGCCCGGCGTCAGCAGCCAGGCGCACATCATCGGCGTCGTGGTCAGCGAGATCACCAGCGAAATCATCACCGCCGCCGACAGCGTAATTGCAAACTCTTTGAACAGCGCGCCGAACTGGCCGCCCATGAACAGCAGCGGAATGAACACCGCGATCAGCGACAAGCTGATCGACAGCACGGTGAAGCCAACTTCGCGCGCGCCCAGCAGCGCCGCCTCGAAGCGGTCCATGCCGGCCTCGATGTGGCGGGTGGTGTTTTCCAGCACCACGATGGCGTCATCGACCACGAAGCCGGTGGCCACGGTCAGCGCCATCAGCGACAGGTTGTTCAGGCTGAAGCCCAGCAAATACATGACGCCGAAGGTGCCCAGCAGCGATACCACCGTTGCCACGGTTGGCACGATGGTGGCGCGCACGTTGCGCAGGAAGACGCTGACCACCAGCACCACCAGCAGGATGGAGATAATCAGTGTGACTTCGATTTCATGCAGCGACGAGCGGATCGAGTTGGTGCTGTCGCTGGCCACCTGGATTTTCACGTCCGGCGGCAGCTGCGCCTGCAGCATCGGCAATTGCGCGCGCACGCTGTCCACCGTCTCGATGACATTGGCGCCGGCCTGGGAGCGCAGCAGCACAATAATCGCCGGCTCGCCGTTGAACAGGCCCAGATTGTTCTGGTCCTCGACGCCATCCACCACCTCGGCCACGTCCTTCAGCCGGATCGGCGTGTCGTTGCGCACACCGACAATCAGGTTTTGATAGTCAGCGGCGCTGCGGCCGCCCACGGCGTTGGCCGATTCGGTATAAATCTGCAAGCGGCGGCCATTGCCCTGAATCGCGCCGCGCGGCCGGTTGGCGTTGGCAGCCTGGATGGCGGCGCGCACGTCCTCCATCGACAGGCCCTGCTGGTTCAGTGCATACGGATTCAATTCCACCCGCACCGCCGGCAGCGAACTGCCGCCCAGCTCCACGTCGCCGACGCCGGTCACCTGTGACAGGCGTTGCAGCACGATGTTGGACACCGAATCATAGATCTGGCCCGGCGTGCGGGTCTTGGACGTCAGCGCCAGAATGATGGCCGGCGAGCCGGAGGTATTGGCCTTGCGGTAGGTCGGATTGCTGCGCAGCGTGGCCGGCAAGTCGACGCGGCTGGCGTTGATCGCCGCCTGCACTTCGCGCGCCACCGAATCCACATTGCGGTTCAGGTCAAACTGCAGCGTGACGTTGGCGGTGCTGGTGCTCGACTGCGAGGTCATCTCGTTGACACCTGCGATGGTGCCCAGGTGGCGCTCCAGCGGCGTGGCCACGCTGGTGGCCATGGTAGATGGGCTGGCGCCCGGCACGGTGGCGTTCACCGAAATGATCGGGAAATCTACCTGCGGCAGCGGCGCCACCGGCAGCACGAAGAACGCGCCGATGCCGGCCAGCGCCACGCCCACCGTCAGCAGGACGGTGGCAATCGGGCGCTTGACGAATGGCGAAGACAGGTTCACGCGACACCGCCTTCAGCTTGCGGCCGGCGCTCGCCGCGCAGGCGGCGCGCCAGACTGTCGAAGCCCAGATAAATCACCGGCGTGGTGTACAGCGTCAGCAACTGGCTGACAATCAGGCCGCCAAAGATGGCCAGGCCCAATGGGCGGCGCAGCTCCGAACCCTCGCCCCAGCCGAGCATCAGCGGCACGGCGGCAAACAGCGCCGCCAGCGTCGTCATCAGGATCGGGCGGAAACGCAGCAGCGCCGCCTGGTGGATCGCCTCGCGCGGCGGCTTGCCCTCGTCGCGCTCCGCCTCGATGGCGAAATCGATCATCATGATGGCGTTCTTCTTGACGATGCCGATCAGCAGAATGATGCCGATAATGCCGATTACGCCCAGGTCCTGGCCGGAGATCCACAGCGCCAGCAAGGCGCCGACGCCGGCCGAAGGCAGCGTCGACAAAATGGTCAGCGGGTGGATATAGCTTTCATACAGCACGCCCAGCACGATGTAGACGCAGACCACGGCGGCC
The DNA here is from genome assembly GCF_019219065.1 of Duganella sp. sic0402. Taxonomy (GTDB): domain Bacteria; phylum Pseudomonadota; class Gammaproteobacteria; order Burkholderiales; family Burkholderiaceae_D; genus Rugamonas. Next base: position 184,310 of record NZ_JAHUWK010000002.1, read on the forward strand.
AGGATCAGCCACAGCTGGTTGTCCAGCGACTTCTGGTAAGCGCCGGAGGCGCCGAGGAAGGTCAGCGTGACTGCGGCCGGCACATGGATCTCGGCGGCGGCCTGCTTGATGCTGTCCACAGCGGTGCCGAGCGAGACGCCAGGCGCAGTGTCGAAGCCCAGCGTGGTGGCCGGATACTGCGCGACGTGGGTGATCTGCAATGGCGCCTGGCGTTCGGTCACGCTGGCCACCGCCGACAGCGGCGTGGCCTTGCCGGAGCCGGTCTTCAGTTGCAGGTTGCCCAGGTCGGCAGGCGTGGTAATGTCGTCGCGGCGCGCTTCCAGGATCACGCGGTACTGGTTGGTTTCGGTGAAGATGGTCGACACGATGCGCTGACCGAAGGCGCTGTACAGCGCATCGTCAATCGAGGCGGCGGTGACCGACAGGCGCGAGGCAGTGTCGCGGTCAACGCTGACATAGGCCGCAGCGGCGCTGGCGCCCACGTCCGACACCACGTTGCGCAGCTGGTTCTTGGTACGCATCTGGGTGGCCAGCTTGGACGCCCATTCGTTGACGGTGGCGTTGTCTGCTCCCTCCACCGATACGCGGAACTGGGTCGGGCCGGTTTCCGCGTCGATGGTCAAGTCCTGGGTCGGTTGCAAATACAGCGTCAGACCGGCGATATCGGCCACACGGCTGCGCAGGCGGTCCATGGTTTCCTGCTGGTTGCTGCGCCCTTCCTGCTTCAGGTTAATCAGCATGCTACCGGTATGCAGCATGGTGTTGTTGGCCGCGTCCACGCCCACCACGGAGCTGAGGTTTTCCACGCCAGGATCATCCAGAATGACCTTGGCCGCCTGCTGCTGCAACTCCGCCATCTTCTGATAGGAGACGGCCTTGCCGGTTTCCAGGCGCGCTTGCAGCTGCCCAGTGTTCTGGGTCGGGAACAGGCCTTTCGGTATCACCACATACAGCAGCGCCGTCAACAGCAAGGTGCCCAGCGCCACCAGCAGCGTCAGGCCGCTATGCCGGATTACCCAGGTCAGCGACTTGTCGTAATGGCTGATAACCCAGTCAAAAAACTGCTGGAAGCGCAGAGCGAAGCGGCTAGGCTGTTCCTCGCCGTGCGGCTTCAGCCAGCGCGCCGACATCATCGGCACCAGCGTCAGCGACACCACGGCGGAGATCAGGATGGTGATCGCCAGCGAGATCGCGAATTCGCGAAACAAGCGCCCCACAACGTCGCCCATGAACAGCAGCGGTATCAGCACTGCGATCAGCGACACGGTCAGCGAGATGATGGTGAAGCCGATCTGCTTGGCGCCCTTCAGCGCCGCGGCCATTGGCGTTTCGCCCTCTTCGATGTAGCGCGCGATATTTTCGATCATGACGATGGCGTCATCGACCACAAAACCGGTGGCGATGGTCAGCGCCATCAGCGATAGATTGTTCAGGCTATAGCCGAGCAAATACATCACGCCGCAAGTACCGATCAGCGAAATCGGCACCGACAGGCTGGCAATCACGGTCGCGCGCAGGCTGTGCAGGAAGGCGAAAATCACCAGCACCACCAGCACCACCGCCAGCACCAGTTCCATCTCGACGTGTTCCACCGAGGCGCGGATGCCCTTGGTGCGGTCGCTCAGCACTTCGACATGCATGGCGCCCGGCAGGCCGGCTTGCAGCTCCGGCAGGCGCGCCTTGATCGCATCTACCGTGGCGATGACGTTGGCGCCCGGCTGGCGCTGCACATTGAGGATGATCGCCTGCTTGGTATTGGCCCAGGCGCCCAGCTCCACGTTCTCGGCGCTGTCCACCACCTGCGCCACGTCGTTCAGGCGTACCGGCGCACCGTTCTTGTAGGTCAGGATCAGTTCCTTGTAATCCTTGGCGGTCACCAGCTGGTCATTGGCGTTGATGGTGTAGGCACGGCTCGGACCGTCGAAACTGCCCTTGGCGCCGTTGGAATTGGCGGCGGTGATCGCAGTGCGCAGCGTGTCCAGCCCCAGGCCATACGATGCCAGCGCGTTGGTGTCGGCCTGTATCCGCACCGCCGGCCGCTGGCCACCGCTGAGCGTGACCAGGCCGACGCCGGACACCTGGCTGATCTTCAAGGCCAGGCGGGTGTTGACGATGTTCTGCACTTCGGTCAGCGGCATGGTGTCGGAGGTGATCGCCAGCGTCAGCACCGGCGCGTCGGCCGGATTGACCTTGGCGTACACCGGCGGTGCCGGCAGGTCGGTCGGCAACAGCGAGGAGCCGGCGTTGATCGCGGCCTGCACTTCCTGCTCGGCCACGTCCAGCGACTGGCCCAGGCCGAATTGCAGCGTGATGATGGAGACGCCGGACGCGCTGGTGGAGCTCATGCGCGACAGGCCGGCCATCGCGCCGAACTGGCGCTCCAGCGGCGCGGTCACGGTCTGCGCCATCACTTCAGGACTACCGCCCGGGTACAGCGTCTGCACCTGGATGGTCGGGAAGTCCACCTGCGGCAGCGCCGACAGCGGCAGGAACCGGAAACCTACGATACCCGCCAGGACGATCGCCAGCATCAGCAGCGAAGTCGCTACCGGACGCTGGATGAAGGGTGCGGATGGACTCATTGTTTTGCGGCGCCTTCCTTGTTACGGCGATGGTGTTCGCCGTTTGGCGATGCAGCGCCTGCACCAGCGCCGGCCGGCTTGGCGCCAGGCAGCGTGACTTTGGCGCCTTCCTTCAGGCGGTCCGCGCCTTCGGTGATGACTTGCTCGCCCAGTTTCAGGCCTTCGGTGATCTGCACCTTGTCGACAGTCGCGGCGCCGCGCTTGATCTGGCGCACGGTAACGGTCTTGTCTTCCTTCAGCACGTAGACGAAGTCGCCCTTGGTGCCATGGCGAACGGCGGTCACCGGCACCATGATGGCGTCCTTGATGGTGTTCAGCTCAAGGCGCACATTGACGAACTGGCTCGGGAACAGCGCCGACTTGGTGTTGGCAAAGCGCGCCTTGGCCTTGACCGTGCCGGTCGAGGTATCGATCTGATTGTCCATCGCGTAGAACTTGCCGTTATCCAGCGGATTGGTGCGGGTGCGGTCCAGCGCCAGCGCCGGCAGCGCCGCGCCTTCGTTGACGCGCTGCGCCACGGACGGCACGCTGTCCTGCGGAATCGAGAACTCGACATCAATCGGCGACAGCTGGGTGATCACGGCGATGCCGCTGGTGTCGCTGGAACCGACCAGGTTGCCGATATCGACCGTGCGCAAGCCCACGCGGCCGGAGATCGGCGCCACCACCTTGGTGTAGCCCAGGTTCAGCTTGGCCGTGCCTTCGGCCGCCTTGTCGGTCATGACCGTGCCTTCCAGCTGCTTGACCAGCGCCGCCTGCGTGTCCACGTCCTGACGCGCGATCGAATCCTGGGTCAGCAGCGTGCGGTAGCGGTTCAGCGTCAGCCTGGCGTTTTCCAGCTGGGCTTCGTCGCGCTGGCGCGTGCCGGTGGCCTGCATCAGCGCCATTTCAAACTGGCGCGGGTCGATCTGCGCCAGCACCTGGCCTGCCTTGACCATCTGCCCTTCCTTGTACAACACGCTTTGCAGGATGCCGGATACTTGCGGACGCACCGTGGTGGTGGCTGCCGCCGTCACGGTGCCCAGCGCTTCCAGCGTGACCGGGATGTCAGCCTTTTCCGCAGTCGCCACGCCTACCGTGGTGGCCGGCGAACGGCGTCCGCCACCGCCAGGGCCACCGGGACCGCCTGGGCCAGGACCGCCGGGACCTTGGGCGCTCGGCCCACCGGCGGGCGTGGCCGGCTGGTGGGTCAAGTACCACGCCAGGCCGCCCAGGCCGGCCATGGCGGCGACGGCGATCACGCTGCCGAGAAGCTTGCGGCTGCGTTTGGGCGGGTTGGCATTCAAAGTCGGCTTGGCTTGCGAATCCATCGTTATCCTTTTTGTAGGCGTGCGTGTCCATGGCAAACGCGCCATGGCCTCAATGCCGGGACTCTAGCACAAGGCATACGCGGTGTCTGTGGGTGAAACACCGACGATACAATCTCGCTACAAATCAAGGACTTTGCGTGGATATCATTCATCTAGCTTTACATTTCTTTACCGAGGTGACATCGGCCCGCCAAACCGCTGTCGTAGAATGGCTGACATGAACCCTGTAGACCGCATATTGTTAGTTGAAGACGATCCCCGCCTGGCCGAGATGCTGACCGAATACCTGGGCCAATCGGGCTTTCGCGTGACCCACGCGCCCACTGGCCGCGCCGCGATGGACCACATCGCCGGCGCCGGCATCGACGCCGTTATCCTGGACCTGATGCTGCCCGATATGGACGGGCTGGATGTCTGCCGCCAGCTGCGCGCCACTTCCGATGTGCCGGTGCTGATGCTGACCGCGCGCGGCGACGCCATCGACCGCATCGTCGGGCTGGAAATCGGCGCCGACGATTACCTGCCCAAGCCCTTCGAGCCGCGCGAGCTGCTGGCGCGGCTGCGTGCCATCCTGCGCCGCCGCGTCGATCTGCGCCACCTGGAGACGCCGCGTTCTGGCGCCGCCAGCGAGGAATTCCTGCGCTTCGGCCGGCTGGAAATCGACCCGGCCGCACATTCAGCCAAACTGGATAACCAGCCGTGCGAGCTGACCGCCTACCAATTCGACCTGCTGCTGGTGCTGGCCAAACACGCCGGCCGCGTGCTGTCGCGCGACGCGCTGATGGATCTGCTGAAAGGCGAGCCGCTGGAAGCCTTCGACCGCTCGATCGACGTGCACATGTCGCGCATCCGCGCGGCGGTCGAGGATGATCCGAAAAAGCCCCGCCGCATCATCACCGTGCGCGGCGCCGGCTACCTCTTCGCCAAGGTACAGGACTGATGAAACGCTTCAGCATGGGCCTGCCGCGCCTGTACTTCCGCTTTTACGTGGCGCTGCTGTTCATCCTGGCGCTGTTCGCGGTCGCCACCACGATGATCTGGAGCCGCACCGGCGGCCCGCTGGAACGCTCCAACGTCACGCTGTCAAAGCTGATGCAGAATATGCTGGCGCCGGCGGACGCACCACCCGAAGCACAGCAGGCCGCGCTGGCCCGCCTGGCGCAAGGCATGAACGCCCATATGACGCTGTACACGCGCGACTGGCGCCCGCTGGCGGTGGTCGGCGAGATGATCCCTGCCCGCCACTGGCGCAAGCAAGGCGTGACCGGTCCGCCGCCGGAATCCTTTGTGCGTCTGCCCGACGGCCGCAAGCTGCTGTCCAGCGAACCGCTGGGCTTCAACCGGCCCAAGGCCATGCTGCACAATGCGATGCTGCTGCTGGCGCTCGGCATTGGCATCGCCGCCTTCCCGCTGGTGCGGCACCTGACCAAGCGACTGGAGCGGCTGCAGGCCGGTGTGGAAAAACTGGGCGCCGGCGACCTGACCACGCGCGTGCCGGTCGAAGGCAAGGACGAGGTGGCGCGGCTGGCGCAAAGCTTCAACCGCGCCGCCGACCAGATCGAACAGCTGGTGGGCGCGCACAAGACGCTGCTGGCCAATGCCTCGCACGAATTGCGCACTCCGCTGGCGCGCATCCGCCTGGCGCTGGAACTGATCCCGGAAGGCATCGACGCCAGGCGCCGCAAGGGACTGGAGCAGGACATCGCCGAGCTGAATCATCTGCTGGATGAGATCCTGCTGGCCAGCCGGCTGGGCGCGATCCAGGAAAACACCGATACGGAAGAACTGGACCTGCTGGCCCTGGCGGCCGAGGAATGCGCGCGCTACGACGAGGCCACGCTGGATGGCGAGTCAGCCGTCATGCATGGCGATCCGCGCCTGCTGCGCCGCTTGCTGCGCAATCTGCTGGAGAATGCGCACCGGCACGGCGTGCCGCCGGCCAGCGTGCAGATTAGCTGTGCCAACGGGATGGCGACTTTGCGTGTGTGGGATAAGGGGCCGGGCGTGCCCGATCCGGAATTTGAGCGCGTGTTCGAGCCCTTCTTCCGCCGTCGCGGCACGCTGGATAATACTGGCGCCGGTCTGGGCCTGGCGCTGGTGCGGCAGATCGCCCGCCGCCATGGTGGCGAAGCGCGCTGCGTCCTGATGAAAGATGGACGCAGCTGCTTCGAGGTTGAACTGCCGCTGGCTTAAGCGTCACTCCCGCCTTCGCGGGAACGGCGGTTAAGGTGATTCACACAGGCAGTGGGTGATCGCGGTGAACGGCTTGTGCTGCGTGCTCAGATCTGACAGCCAGCCGAAATCGCTGGCGATACCACTGGCCGCAGTCGGCGGCAGACCGGTAGTCGCCGCAGCGCCCAGCTTCAGCTCCGCCGCAACCGCCTGCGCCACCGCTTTCGCCGTGCCACCGCCAATCATTTCCACGAAACGGTCAAACTTGCTGATATCGCGCTCGACATATACCACGCGGTAATCCGCCGCCAGCTTGGCCCGGCCAGCAGCCGATTTCAGCGCATCGCCATAGCTGCCCAGGCGATCCACCAGACCGCGCTCCTTGGCCTGCACGCCAGTCCACACGCGGCCCTGCGCCACTTCATCAATCTTGGCTGGCGTGGTCTTGCGCGCCTTGGCCGCCTTGGTGGTGAACTCTTCGTAGATGTGGTTGATGCTGCCCTGGATGACCTGGCCGAAGCGCGGGTCCAGTGGGCGCAGCGGATTGCCTGCATCGCCCAGCCAGGTGGTCGGCTGGCCGGCGGTGTGGATGCCCAGCTTGTCGACTACCTTGTCGGCGCGCGGCAGGATTGCGAACACGCCGATCGAACCGGTGATGGTGTTCGGTTCGGCGATCACTTCATCGGCCGACATGGAAATCCAGTAGCCGCCCGACGCCGCCAGATTGCTCATCGAAACCACCACCGGCTTGCCGGCAGCGCGCGTCAATTCCAGCTCGCGGCGAATCAGCTCCGAAGCGAACGCACTGCCGCCAGGCGAATCAACGCGCAGCACCAGCGCCTTGATGCTGGCGTCTTCACGCGCCATGCGGATCAATTTGGAAGTCGAGTCACCACCAATCGAGCCAGGACCAGCCGAACCATCGGCAATCTCGCCCTGCGCCACGATCACGCCGACGGCGTCGCCGGTCAGCTTGCGCGGCACCCGCGCCAGGTACTCATCGAAGCTGACCTGGCGGAAGCTCTTGCCTTCCGCATCCGGCGCGCCGCGCTTGACCATCAGCTCGCGCACTTCGTCGCGGGTTTTCAGGCCATCGACAAACTTGGCCGACAGCGACAGCTTGGCCAGGTCGCCGTTGACCGCAGCCACCTGCGCCGGTAGTTCATTGATGGTCTTCATGATCTGACCTTGCGGCAGCTTGCGCGCCTTCTCGACGTTGTCGGTGTACGAAGCCCACAGCGCGTTGTACAGATAGGCGTCCGCCTCGGCCGCAGCCTGCGACGGTCCATTGGCCACATACGGCTCGCCGGCGGCCTTGTAGGTGCCGACGCGCAGCAGGTTGACCGTCACGCCGAGCTTGTCCAGCGCATCGCGGTAGTAATTGCGATAGCGGCCAAAGCCTTCCAGCATCACCATGCCCATCGGGTGCATATACACCTCGCTGGCGTGCGCGGCCAGCAGGTACTGGCGCTGGTCATAGCTGGCGCCCCAGGCCACCACCGGCTTGCCGGCAGCCTTGAAGCGGTCGATGGCGCTGGCGACTTCGCGCAGCGTGGCCTGGCCAGCGCTTTGCAGGTCGTCGACCAGCAGCACCGCGCCGCCGATATCAGGGTCCTTGGCGGCGTTGTCCAGCACCGCCAGCACATCGCGCAGCTGTATCATCTTGTGCACTTCGGCGCCGCGCGCGTTGGCCAGCACGGCCTCGGTGGTGCTGACGCTGGATTGTTCAACCAGCTGGCCCTTCAGGTCCAGCACCAGCGTGGTCTTCGGCTGCAATGGCTTGGCGCCGCCGCCAAAGATGGCATACAGCAGGATCAGCACAATGGCCAGGAAAATCAGGTTAAGCACCGTGCGGCGGCTGGCGTCCAGCGCCCGCCAGAAAAAGGCGAAGCCACGGCGAATATAGGATAACGGGGATTGACTCATCAACACTCCAATGGTTGCGGAATTTGCAATGATGATACTGCTACGCGTGCTTTTTGGAAATAAGCATCAGACCAGTAAACACCAGCAAGCCATTCAGGATCAGCAATTCCAGCCCGATGCGATAGCTGCCGAATAGCACATCCTGATTCAAATCAATAACATAGCACAGCAGCGGCCCGGCCAGCGCCACAGCAGGCACCCAGCGGTCGCGCAAGGCGCGGCGGGTCAGGATGCCGAAAGCGAACAGGCCCAGCAGCGGGCCATAGGTATAGCCGGTCAGCTTCAGCACCAGCCCGACCATGCTGGCGTTGTCCACCCATTTGAACACCAGCACCAGCAGCAGGAAAATCCCGCAGAAGGCGAGGTGCACGCGGTGGCGCAAGCGTACTTTGGCCGCTTCCGTCATGTCGGTGCGGCGCTGCACGCCAAGGATGTCGATGCTGAACGACGAAGTCAGCGCGGTCATGGCGCCGTCCGCGCTGGGGAACAGCGCCGAAATCAGGCCGATGAAGAAGATCAGTTGCAGCGCTGCCGGCATCTGCCCCATCACCACCGCCGGGAAGATTTTATCGCCGCTGGCAGTGATGCCGGCGCTTGGCGCATACAGGTACAGCAAGCCACCCAGGTACATGAACAATACCAGTACGGCGGTCAATACAATCGTCATCAGCGCCATATTCTTCTGCGAATCGCGCAGCGTTTTGACGGAGATATTCTTCTGCATGGTTTCCTGGTCCATGCCGGTCATCGCCAGCACAATGAAGAAACCGGCGCCGACCTGCTTCCAGAAATTGGCCGGGCTGTCGATCGAGGTGGTGACCACGCGCGTCAGTCCCTGCTCATGCATCCGCGCCAGGCTGTCCAGCGGTCCGAGGTCCAGCGCGTGCAGCAGCCAGCCGGCGCAGATCAGCAGGCCCAGCACCATGCCGGCGGTTTGCAGCATATCGGTCCAGACGATGGTCTTGACCCCGCCCTCGTAGGTGTACAGCAGGATCATGCCGAGGATGACCACGGTGGTCAGCCAGAACGGCACGCCCATGCTGTCGAGGATGGTGATTTGCAGGATGTTCACCACCAGGTATAGCCGCGCCGACGCGCTCATGGTGCGCGACAGGATGAAGAAGGCCGCGCCGCTCTGGTAGGAACGCGGGCCGAGGCGCTGTTCCAGGTAGGTGTAGATGGAGGTGAGCTTGAGGCGGTAGTACAGCGGCAGCAGGATGGCGATGACGGCGATGTAGCCCAGCACATAGCCGATGATGACTTGCAGGTAGCCGAAACCGTCCCGGCCAACCGCGCCCGGCACGCTGATGAAGGTGACACCGCTCATGGTGGTGCCGACCATGCCAAACGCCACCAGCAGCCAGTTGCTGCTCTTGTTACCGATGAAGAAGCTGTCGTTGTTGGCGTTGCGCGAGGTGCGCCAGGCGACGATCAACAACAGCGCGAAATACGCAGAGATAAGGCTGAACAGGGAGACTGCGGACATGGTGTGGCGGTGAAGTTCGAATCGCCGCCACTATACACCGGCCGCGCCTAGTGGGCTGCGGCGCGGATAGATTGACCACCGCCGGCGCTGGCCGGGCGTGGATTCAGCCGATCCAGCCGGCCGCTCAGCGCAGTCAGGCCGAACGCGCCCAGCACCACCAGCCCGCCGATCCAGCCAGTGTGCACCAGCCCCACATGCTCGACGATCAAACCACCACCCCACGCACCACCAGCAATGCCAAGGTTGAAGGCGGCGATGTTGAGGCCCGACGCCACATCCACAGCGCGCGGGGTGTAGTGTTCCGCCTGCTGTACAACATACACTTGCAGACCCGCCACATTACCAAACGCCACCGCGCCCCATACCAGTACAGTAGCAATCACCAGCCATTTATACGGCGCAGCGAAGGTCAACACCACCAGTACAGCCGCCAGGCCGAGGAAGATGATCTTCAGCGCGCTAACCGGGCCGCGCCGGTCGGCCAGCTTGCCGCCCCAGATATTCCCGACCGCCACCGATACGCCATACACCAGCATCACCAGCCCGACCGCATTGGCGCTGAAGCCGGTGATTTCAGTCAGGATCGGCGCCAGGAAGGTGAAGGCGATAAACGAGCCGCCGTAGCCAACCGCCGTCATGGCGTACACCAGCAGCAAACGCGGTTCGGCCAGCACCTTCATCTGCTCCAGCAGCGAGGCCGGTTGCTTGTGCTCGATCGACGACGGCACATACACCGCACTGCCGATGATGGCAATCACGCCCAGCGCCGCCACGGCCAGGAAAGTCTCGCGCCAGCCGAAGTGCTGGCCGATGAACGTTCCCAGCGGCACGCCGGTCACCAGCGCCACCGTCAGGCCGGTGAACATGATGGCGATCGCGCTGGCCGCCTTCTGCTTCGGCACCAGCGAGGTGGCGATGGTCGAGCCGATCGAGAAGAACACACCGTGCGCCAGCCCGGTCAGGATGCGGGCGATCACCAGCGATTCATAGCTGGGCGCTTTCCATGCCAGCAGGTTGCCGAGCGTGAACAGCACCATCAGCGACACCAGCAGCAGCTTGCGCGGCACTTTGCCGCTCAGCGCGGTCAGCACCGGCGCGCCGACCGCAACGCCCATGGCATACAGGCTGACCAGCAGCCCGGCCGAAGGCAGATTCACGCCCAGGTCGGCGGCGATAGTCGGCAACAAGCCGACGATGACGAACTCCGTGGTTCCGATGGCGAACGCGCTGATGGTCAGCGCCAGTAGTGCAATAGGCATGGCAAAACTCCTTGAAAGATGATGCCATGCAGTATCGGGACTTTCATTCACGAGAAAAAGTCACCAAAATCCAAAACATATTTGCACCCAACGCAATAATTGACACAACGACTATTTCTTCCGGATATAGTCATACGACATCATATGAGTATAATGAGAATGATTCTCACTTAATAATTATATTCATGACCACGACACATCAATTATTTTTGGCGATAAGCGCGCTTTCCTCGCTCTCCCTGGCCCACGCGGACGATGCCGCCACCACTGATCCCGCACCGCAAGTGGTGGAAATCGCCGGCCAGCGCGCCGACGGCGCCGGCTATGCCGCCCGCAACACGGCCAGCACCAAGTCCGAGCTGTCTTTGCTGGAAACCCCGCAATCGATCAGCGTGCTGACCCGCGACCTGCTGGACGCACGCGCCGTCACCACGCTCAACGAAGCGCTGCAAACCAGTGCCGGCGTCACCTCCGGCAACTGGGGGCGCCGTGGCTGGGACGATTTCATCATCCGCGGCCAGCGCGCTTCGGAATCGCTGTACATCGACAGCCTGAAGCGCGGCCAGAATCAGTGGGTAGGCCAGGACGTATTCGGTGCCGAGCGCATCGAAATCCTCAAAGGCCCTGCTTCGATCAACTTCGGCATGGTACAGCCGGGTGGTCTGGTGAATATGGTCAGCAAGCGCCCGCGCGCCGACGCCTTCGCCGAAATCGGCGCTACTTACGGCAGCAAGGACTTCAAGCAGCTGGACTTCGATCTCGGCCGCCCATTGTCGGATAACGGCAAGACCGCAGTGCGCATCAACGGCATGTGGTCGGACCAGGACGATCCGCTGGATTACGTCTACTTCAAGAAGCGCTACATCGCGCCATCGCTATCGCTCGACCTGGGGCCGGATACCGACTTCACCCTCCTGTCCTCCTACGCCGAACGCGAATACCTGCGCAGCCAGGGCGCTCCGCTGAAAGGCACACTGCTGCCCAACAAGAATGGCGCCTTCAACCGCGGCCAATTCACCGGCGAACCAGGCTTCGGTCCGTACAACTCGCGCCAGGCCGCCATTGGCTACAGCCTGACACACCGCTTCGGCAACGGCTGGAAATTGGCGCAGAACTTCCGCTTCCAGCAATTCGACATGGACGGCCGCTTCGTCTCGCTGGGCGCATTGGCGGCGGATGAAGCCACGCAGGCGCGCAGCGGTTCGATCCAGGACGTGCAAGGCGTCAACCGTGCCCTGGATACGTACGTGGAACGCGCCTTCGACCTGGGCGGCCAACGCCACACCGTCATGGCTGGTCTCGACCTGAACGGCGACCAGGTACGCAACGGCGCAACCAGTTGCCGCATCCCGTCGCTGAACCTGTACGCGCCGGTGTACTACCAGCCTTACACCTGCAACACCACGCGTAACAGCCAGAACACCACCACGGTCAGCTATGCCGCTCTCTACCTGCGCGACCAGATCGCACTCAATGAGCAGCTCAACCTGAGCCTGTCGGCACGCCACGACCGCAGCAAGAACAAGCTGTACAACGAGCTGACCAACCGTACCACCGAGCAGCGCAACAACGCCACCACCGGCAGCGCCGCGCTGCTGTATCGCCTGACGCCGCATGTCTCACCCTACATCAGCTACGCCAGTTCCTTCCTGCCGGTCAGCGGCGCCGATTTCTTCGGCGCGCAGTTCAAGCCGGAAGAAGGCAAGCAGGCCGAAATCGGCGCCAAGTTCGAATACGACAACGGCCGCATCACCGGCGCCGTCGCCCTGTATGACCTGAAGCGCAAAAACGTCACCACCGCCGATCCGGACCCGGCCCACATCGCCATCCTGCCCAGTGCGCAAGTGCAAACCGGCGAGGAGCGTACCAAGGGCTTCGAGGCCGAGCTGAACGCTGACCTGCGCAACGGCTGGGACCTGCAGGCCGCCCTGTCGCTGATCAATGGCCGGGTCACCGAAGACAACGCGGGCAACCTCGGCAAGCGCCTGCTGAACGTGCCGCGCCAGAGCGCCAGCCTGTCAAGCCGCTATCGCTTCCGTGGCGGCGCCCTGCATGGCCTGAGCGCCGGCGCCGGCGTCCGCTACGAAGCGCAAAAGACCGGGCCGGCCGTGTCGTACACGGTGCCGGGCTATACCGCTGTTGATGCCAACCTCGGCTACGACGCCGGCCGCTACCGCGTCACGCTGACCGTCAAGAACCTGTTCGACCGCGACTACTACGCAGGCGTGCTCAGTAACAACGTGCTGCCGCTCGGCGATCCACGCACGGTGATGCTGCGCGTCGTCACCAGTTTCTAAGGTGCAGGGATCGCGTTAGAATCAGGGCATGAATGCTGAAAAACTCACCCTGCTGCTCACGCGTGAAATGCCCTATGGTAAGTACAAAGGCCGTAAAATCGCCGACCTGCCCGGCCATTATCTGGGCTGGTTCGCGCGTGAAGGTTTTCCGTCCGGCGAACTGGGCGGGCTGATCGCGCTGATGTACGAACTCGACCACAACAACCTGCGCATGCTGCTCGATCCGCTACGGCAGAGCATGCGTCAAGCGTGACATCCCGGCCATGCAAATCCGTGTATAAATACGTTATTGCATTGTTTAGGAGAACGTAATGGCTGAGCATCCGCATGGCTGTACTTGCTTCATTATTCCGCCCAAGATGTTGCGCAAGCTGGCGGAGCAAACATCCGACGCCAGCGAGCGCCATTGCCTGCTGGATGCGGCGGAAATGTCCGCCCACCTGCGCGGCCAGCGTTCGATCGCGCCGGTGGTGATGGGCATCGCCGCCAGCGCCACCGGAGAAAAACGCCGCACCGTCTACGATGCCCAGACCAAGTCCACGCTGCCCGGCAAGCTGGTGCGCGGCGAGGACAGCAAGCCTTCCACCGATATCGCCGTCAACCAGGCTTACGACGGCGCCGGCGCGACCTACGATTTCTTCCGCGAAATCCTGAAACGCAATTCCATCGATGGCAAAGGCATGCGCCTCGATTCCACCGTCCACTACCAGAAAAAATTCAACAACGCCTTCTGGAACGGCCAGCAAATGGTCTACGGCGATGGCGACGGCAAGCTATTCCTCGGCTTCACTGGCGCGCTGGATGTGATCGCCCACGAGCTGACCCACGGCGTCACGCAATTCGCCGTGCCGGGCGGACTGGTGTATGAGGACCAGAGCGGCGCATTGAACGAATCGCTGTCCGATGTGTTCGGCAGCGTGGTCAAGCAATGGACGCTGAAGCAGAACGTCGAACAGGCCGACTGGCTGATCGGCGCAGGTATCATGGCGCCCAGCGTCGGCAAGGCGCTGCGCTCGATGGCCGATCCGGGCAACCAGGCGCTGACCTGGTCCGGCGACGACCAGCCCAAGCATATGTCCGGCTATATCGAGGACGGCGACGTGCACACCAACTCCGGCATCCCGAATCACGCTTTCTACGCGGCCGCCCTGGCGCTCAAGGGCAACTCCTGGGAAAAGGCCGCGCCGATCTGGTACAAGGCGATGGCGCTGCTGACACCCAACGCCAGCTTCGCCGACATGGCCAAGGCGACTACCGAGTCAGCCACACTGCTGTATGGCGCAGACTCGGCCGAACAGCACGCCGTGCAAGCGGCGTGGAAAGTGGTCGGCGTGGCCTGAGGAAAGCATATGCGCTTGATCTTAAAATGCACCGGCGGCTTTGCCGGACCCGCAGGTGCGCAAACCCGCACCGTCGACCTGGCGCAGCTGCCGCAGGAACAGGCCAGCCAGCTGCGCCAGCTGCTCAGCGCCAGCGACTTCTTCGCGCTGCCGCCCAAGCTGGTCAAGAGCGCGCCGCAGTCATGGGACTTCCGCTACGACCTGGAGGTGGACGATGGCGGCCAGGCGCATTGCGTCAGCTATCACCTGGAACAGGCCTCGCCCCCGCTGAAGGAGCTGACCGAAAAACTCAATGACGAAGTCGACCCGGACTAGCCCAGCATGCGCGCCAGCTCGCCGCCGGCGATCAGCTTTTGCAGATCATTGGCGCCGCCGATCAGCGTGCCCTTGACGAATACCAGCGGGAACGTCGACCAGCCGCTCCATAGCTTCAGCGCCAGCCGTGGCCGCCATTGCGAGAAATAATTACCGTAGCTGAGATAGAGATATGGCGTGCCATTGCGGTCCAGCAGCTTGCGCGCCTTGGCCGGGAAAGGATTCAGGCCCATGCCGACCACCACCACAGGATGAGCGGCAATCGCCGCCTCCACCTCCGCCACCAGGTCGCGGTGGTAATTGCTGATCTGCGCCAGGGCGGCGGGATGGATGCGGGACTGGTCCAGGATGTTACGGCTCATTATTGCCTTATAAATTGAGTTTGGAAATCTTCGTGCCTTCCAGATTCAGGTTGGCCATCAGGCCGGCATTGGTCAGCACGAAGCCCTGAATCGGATTGTTGGCGGTGGCGGTGTCGATTTCGCCGTTGGCGCCGACCTTGATCAGCGCCACCGAACCATCGACGCCGGCGGTCCAGCCTTTGCCGTTGCGGAATTTGTCCAGCGCCTCGCGGCTCATGAACAGCAGCACCACCGCCTTCGACTGCGCGCCGGCCTGGAAGCCGACCGACAGCGAAGCGACGCTGTAGTAATCCGCCACCTGGCCGCCGGTGCGCAACACGCCCTTGCCGTACTCGCCGCCGACCACCAGGCCAGCCGCGACCACATTCGGGAACACCAGCACGCCGTTGGCCTTGCGCACCAGCTCGCGCGAGCCCGGTACTTCTTTATACAGGCGCTCCAGCGTGCTGTAGGCGCCCTGTTCGATTTCCGTCTTGACGGCGGCCGCGCTTGGTTTGGCTTCGCCGGTGGTGGTGGTGCAGCCGCTCAGCGCCAGGCCGGCGCACGCCAGTGTCATTGCTGCAAAAATACGTTTTAGCATGGAAGTCTCCGTAGGTGGTTGAAAACAGACCATTCTGTTCACCTGTAACATAGCACGCCATGCTCTTGCGTAGCACACTGCTCAGCGGTTGGGAAAGGCCAGCCGTTTGCCTTCGCGCAACATACCTGCAAATTCTTCCGCCGGCACCGGTTGGCTGAACAGATAGCCCTGCAACTGGTCGCAGCCCAGCTCGCGCAGGAAGCTCATCTGCTCGGCGGTTTCCACGCCTTCGGCCACGATTTCCTGGCGCAGCTGCTGCGCCATGGTGACGATGGCGCGCGCGATGGCGCAGTCGTTCTCCTCGTAAGGCAGGCCGATGACAAAGGAGCGGTCGATCTTCAGCGTGCTGATCGGGAACTTCTTCAGGTAAGCCAGGCTGGAATAGCCGGTGCCGAAGTCATCCAGCGCCAGCGCCATGCCCATCGCCACCAGCTCGTTCATGATGGCGATGATTTTATCGGTGCCGCGCACCAGCAGGCTTTCGGTAATTTCCAGGTTGATCTGCTCCGGCTGCACCTGGTGCTTCTGCAATACCGCCGCGATGCGCTTCGGCAGCTCGCTGTCGAACTGGCGCGCCGACAGGTTGACGGCGATCGGCGGCATGCTTAGATTGGCCCCACGCCATTCGCTGACCTGGCGGCACGCTTCCTCCAGCACCCAGGCGCCAAGGTCGTGGATCAGGCCCGTCTCCTCCGCTACCGGGATGAACACACCGGGCGACACCATGCCGCGCAGCGGATGCCGCCAGCGCAGCAGCGCTTCCGCGCCGACAATGCGGCCGCTGCGCAAGCTGACCTTGGGCTGGTAGTACAGTTGCAGCTCGTGGTTTTGCAGCGCCTGGCGCAATTCGCTTTCGATGCGCAAATGCTCCTTGGCGCGCTGGTTCATCTCTTCGCTGTAGAACAGGAAGTTGGATTCAAGGCTTTGCGCTGCACGCGCCACCGCCACGTCGGCATAGCGTATCAGGGTCGGCACATCGGCGCCATCCTCGTTGTAGACCGTGATGCCGACATGCGCGCCCACCTGCAGACTGTGTGCGGCGATCATGATCGGCGAGGTGAGCGCGGCCAGCAGCTTCTCGGCGACGATGCCGGCATGCTCGCGCTTTTCCACATGCAGCAGCGCGACGGCGAAACGGTAGCCATCCAGCCGCGCCAGCACATCGCCCTCGCGCAGCGTGGCGCGGAACAAACGGCCGATCTCGCACAGCAGTTCGTTGCCGATCTCGTGGCCCAGCGTGTCGCTGATCGCGCCGATGCGGCTGATCTCCACCACCAGCAAGGCGCCATGCTCGCCAGAGCGTTTGGTTTCGGTCAGCGCCTGTCCCACCAGCGTGGTCAGCAGGCACAGATTCGGCAGGCCGGTCAGCGGATCGTAATTGGCCATGCGCTGCATGCGCGCCTCGGCGTCCTTGTGCACGCTGATGTCGGAGAACAGCGAGAAAGTATGGCTGATCTTGCCGCTCTGGTCGCGCACCGCGCTGATGGTCACCGACTGCGGGAACAGCTCGCCATTCTTGCGCTTGCCGACAATCTCGCCGCGCCACGGCCCGCCGCCCTGCATGGCGGTGCGCACCTTGGCGCGGAACTCGGCGTCATGCACGCCGGAGCGCAGCAGGTCGGGCGTCTTGCCGATCGATTCGGCCGGGGTGTAGCCGGTGATGCGGGTGAACGAGGAATTGATCGAGACGATGCGTTCATGCGCATCGGTGACCAGCACGCCCTGCTCGCTGTCCTCGATGATGCGCGCGTGCAGATTGATCTTATCCTGGTCCGACAAGGCCTGCTGCGCCTCCGACACGCGCACCAGCATGCCGGACGGATCGCCGCCCTCGTCGAGACGCAGATTGATGTCCAGGTGCACCCAGATGATGTCGCCACTCTTCTTGCGGCGCCGCACCTCGGTGCGCGCGGCCGCTTCACCGGGGCTGTGGTCGAAGAACAGCTCGGCGATATTGCCATCGTCATCGTCTTCGGCATACAGGAACAGCACATGCTGGCCGATCACCTCGGCGGCGGCGTAGCCGAACATGGCTTGCGCGCCAGCGCTCCAGCCAGTGACATAGCCGGTCAGGTCGAGTTCAAGGGTGGCGCCGGGATCCGGCATGGCCGGCATGTCGGCCGGCTTGATCGCCGAGCGCGCCAGTTGCAGCACCGCGTCGAGCTCCGCCAGTGTTTGCGCCAGCGCCTCGCCCTGCTGGCCGCGCGCCTGCCGGCTCAGCTCAAGGCAACGCTCGATCGCGTTAACCATGGGCGCTGCCGGCCTTGCCGGCGCTGACATCCTGCATCCACAGGTAAGCGTCGGCGATGATGCGGTTGAAGCTGGCGCTATCGATTTGCAGCGCCGCCAGGCAGCCGCTCAGCGCGGCATAATCCTCGCGCTCGGCCGATTCCACCACGCACAGCAGCTGGCCCAGCTCGCCCTCATGCGACAGCAAGGCTTGCTGCACTGATTCGCTGATGGTCAGTGGCTTCAGCACCTCCTCCAGCGACATGCCGAACAACACGCCCAGCAGCGAGAACATGCCGGCCATAAAGGCCTGCTCCTGATGCGGCTTGTCGGCGCCAATGGCCTTGGCCAGCAATTCCATCGAACGCGCCCGCACCGCCACGCGCGACAGCAGCATGGCGGAACGCTGGTCGCCTTCGCGCGACGAGAACAGCATCAGGTTCAGCCAGCGGCGCAGTTGCGAACGGCCAAGTATCAGAATGGCTTGCGAAAAACTGGTGACGCGGCGGCCGCTGCCCATGCCCAGCGAATTCACCAGCCGCAGCAGATGATAAGACAGCGTCGGGTCCTTGCGCAGCAGCGCTTCGATGGCGTGGGTGTCGGCATCAGCAGACACCAGCTGCACCAGTTGCAGCGCCAGTGTACGCGACGCGGCTTGCGCGCCGACCGGCTTGGGCGGCGCGGCCAGGAACCAGTCGCCTTCGATCCAGCTGACGCCGGATGGCAGCTCTTTCGGCAGCACATCGTCTGCGCGTTGCAGCTTATCGGCCGGCAGCGGCTTCCAGCCGGCTTGCTGCAAAGCTTTGTTGAGGCTCTCGTCGGCGCCGCCGCGATAAAAGCAGTGCATGCTGCCGCTGGCCAGTTCTTCAAGTACTTTCATTGGCGCCTCGCCTGCGTCGGCCAGCAGGTGCGCGGCGTCCAGCAACAGCGCTGCCGGACTACCGTTACGGTCAGCCAGAGGATGCAAAAACACAGGCGGCGTGGCAGTCAATGCGGTCATGGAAATGTTCCAGCACAAGGCGTTCAATGATCCTGCTATGTTGCACGAAACTATTGGCCTTGGTCAACATTATGATGGGGCAGTTGACTGATCAGCCGCTCAAAAAGCCCCGGTTGTCGCATGCGGTCTATCCACCAGTTCAGCGCCGCGCCGTTTTCGCCGCTGCGCCAGGCCAGGTAAAAAGTCTCGGCAGGCTTGGGTTCGTCCACTTCCTTTTCCACCAGCAAACCGGCTGCAATCGCCGCGCGGGCGCAGGGTTCAGGCAAAAAGCCAAAGCCCATGCCGGCCACCTGGTACTGGAATTTGGTCTTCATATCGGGCACGGTCAGCGTGTCCTGTCCCAGCAGCAGCCCTACCGTGCGCGGCGCCATCTGGCGCGCCGAATCGGCCACGCTGACGGCACGGTAATGTTGCAAATGCGTGCGGCTAAGCTTGTCCTGGACAGCTGCCAGCGGATGCGATGGCGCCACTGCGAACACAAAGTTCAGCTTGCCCAGTGGCTCGGACACATAGCCGCCGCCCGCCGGGCCGTCGCCAGCGGCGCCAACCAGGATATCGGCACGGCGCTGCAACAGCGCTTCCCAGGTGCCGGACAAGGCTTCCTGCACGATGCGCAGCCGGGTCTGCTTGGCCACCTCGTAGAACGCCGGCACGTCGTCATGGAACAAACAGGCCGAAAACATCGAATCCATGCCGACCGCCAGCTCCGTCTCCCAGCCGGACGCCACACGGCGCACGCGGTGCTCCAGGTCCTGCGCCGCCTTCAGCAGGTAGCGCCCCTCTTTCAGCAGTTCGGCGCCGGCGGCGGTCAGCTCGACGCGCGGGCCGTTGCGTTCGAACACCTGCACGCCGAGGTCATCCTCCAGCTTGCTGACGGTGTAGGAAATTGTCGATGGCACGCGGTGCAATTCCTTGCCGGCGGCAGAGAAGGAACCGCGCCGGTCGATGGCGTCCACGATTTGCAGGGCTTCCAGGCTTAATCTGAGCATTCGATTTTTTCGATAGTACGACGGTAATTTTTCCGTTTTTTTATTTGGAATCAGGGGTCTACAATGTGATTCATGGATGCAGCGATACGAAAGCAATCACCAGGAAACACTTTCAAAATTATCGCACATTAACCCCAACAAGAAACGGAGCACATCATGTTACAAGTACGTCATTCTGATTCCCGCGGTAAAGCTAACCACGGCTGGCTGGATTCCAAACACAGCTTCTCGTTCGGTCACTACCACGATCCTGAGCATGTCGGTTTCGGTCCGCTGCTGGTGATCAACGAAGACAAAGTGCAAGGCAGCCAGGGATTCGGCACCCACGGACACCGCGACATGGAAATCATCTCGTATGTGCTGAGCGGCGCGCTGGAACACAAGGACAGCATGGGCACCGGTTCGGTACTGCACTACGGCGATGTGCAGCGCATGAGCGCCGGCACCGGTGTGCGTCACAGCGAGTTCAATCATAACCGTGATGAGGTCGTGCACTTCCTGCAAATCTGGATACAGCCTAACCAGATCGGCATTCCTCCAAGCTACGAGGAAAAGAACTTTGCGCCAGAGAGCAAACAAGGCAAGCTGGCCCTGATTGCCTCGAACGATGGCCGCAAAGGTTCGGTGCTGATCCACCAGAATGCAGAGATCTACGCCTCCATCATGGCCGAGGGCGACAGCCTGAAGCATGAGTTGAAAGAAGGCCGGATCGGTTATGTGCACCTGATCCGTGGCGCGGTGACCGTCAACGGCGTGCACCTGAAAGCCGGCGATGCGCTGAAACTGAGCGACGAGCCACTGGTCACGCTGGATCAGGCGGAAGATGCGGAACTGCTGTTGTTCGACCTGCCTAAACAATAAGCAGGCTTGAGGGCCCGATGGGCCTTCAAAACATTTCCGCCAGTTTTGGTATCATGAAGGGCGCGCCGGGTCTGTTGGAACAGCCCGGCGCGCCTTTTTTACCTGTCTATGAACCGAATAAAGAGCAAAACCATGTCGCAGAGCGCAGAAATCCCGTCCCAAGACGAACTGAACTACGTCACGTCCTGCGCCCTGCCCACTCCCTGGGCCCAGTTCACCCTGCACGCCTTCGTCGAAAAAGCCACCGGCAAGGAGCACCTGGCCATGGTGCTGGGCGATATCGGCAACGGCGAACCGGTACTGGCGCGCGTGCACTCGGAATGCCTGACCGGCGACGTGCTGTTCTCGCAACGTTGCGACTGCGGCGCCCAGCTGGAAGGCGCGCTGAAGAAAATTGCCGATGAAGGCCGCGGCGTGCTGCTGTACCTGCGCCAGGAAGGCCGCGGTATCGGCCTGGTCAACAAGATCCGCGCCTACCGCCTGCAAGAGGCTGGCGCCGACACGGTGCAGGCCAACGAGCAGCTGGGCTTCAAGCCGGACCAGCGCACCTATGGCCTGGTCAAGCCGATGCTGGAACAGTTCAACGTGAAAAGCCTGCGCCTGATGACCAATAATCCGCGTAAGATCAATGCCATGACCAATCTGGGCGTGGAAGTGGCAGAGCGCGTACCGCTGCTGGTCAACCGCAACGCTTTTAACCAGTATTATCTGGATACCAAGGCCGCCAAGCTGGGCCACATGATGACGCCGCTGACGCCGGCGCCGGTGGAGGATGGCGCGCTGTAACGTTGTCGCTGTAATGTTGTTTTAAGGACTGCATGAAAGTCACCAAGCTCGCTAGCACTCTTGTTCTGACCTGGGCCTGCGCCGGCGCTAGCATCGCACAGGCCGCGCCCGAATCCGCCACCGCCCAGCAGTCCGCCAATCCGGCAACGCGCGGGGCGGCAACCGCAACGCGGCCGGCATCACCGGCGCCGAGCCACGCCCAAAGCGCCGAAGGCGCGAACGGCCAAGCCGGCGCAGAAGCTGGCGACGCCGACAGCGCCGCACTGCCGCCGCCTTCCAGCGCGGCGCAACACCTGTACGCCTCCGCCAAGAACGACATCCTGCAAGTGCGCTCGCTGCTGAAAAGCGGCCGCACCCAGTCCTCGGTCGGTTCCGGCTTCCTGATCGGCACCAGCAACCTGGTGCTGACCAACTACCACGTCGTCTCCCAGTTCGCGCTCGATCCCGACACGTATGTCGGCGAATGGGTGGACACCAGCGGCCAGCGCGGCAATGTCGAACTGCTGGCAGTCGACGTGCTGCATGACCTGGCCGTATTGCGCGTCAACCGCAACGGCACCGGCTTCTTCAAGATGCCGGAAAAACTCGCGCGCCTGACCCAAGGCCAGTACCTGTACTCGATGGGCAATCCGCTCGACCTCGGCTTTGCCATTTCCGAGGGCGCCTACAACGGCGTCATCACGCGCAGCTTCTACGACCAGCTGATGTTTACAGGCCCGATCAACTCCGGCATGAGCGGCGGCCCCAGCGTGACCGTCGACGGCTCGGTGGCAGGTGTCAATGTCTCCAAGCGCCTGGACGGCGAGCTGGTCAGCTTCCTGGTCCCAGCCCGCTACGCGCAAGACCTGTTGAAAAAAGTCGAAGCCCAGCAAAAAACACCGACCGACTTCACCGCCATAGTGGCCAGCCAGTTGCTGGCGCACCAGACCGCGATGGTCAACCAGCTGCTATCCAGCCCGCTGAGCCTGAAGCCGATGGGCCCCTATCAGGTGCCGGTGCGCGAGTCGGAACAAATGCGCTGCTGGGGCCGCTCCAACGTCAAGGCCGACAAGCCATTTTCGGTCGATGACGCCAGCTGCGCGATGGAGTCGGCGATCTTCGTCAGCGGCTCGCTGCAGACCGGACAGATCGCCATCCGCCACCAATTCCTGCGTAGCACCGGCCTCGACAAGCTGCGCTTCGCGCAACTGTCCAGCGCCTCGTTCAAGAACGAACATTTCGGCAGCAACAAGGACGCGCGCCTGACCGGCCCCAATTGCACCGAAAGCTTCGTCAAGAACAAGACCCTGCCGCTACGCGCCGTGCTGTGCGTGCGCGCCTACCGCAAGTTCACCGGCTTGTACGACTTTGCACTGCTGACCGCCAGCACCGATCAAGGCCTGATGAGCCTGCAAAGCCGGCTCGACGCGCGCGGCGTTTCGTATGACAACGGCATGCGCCTGTCGCGCGTGTTCCTCGATTCGCTGTCGCTCGCGCCCAAAGCCGCGCCGGCCAAGAAAGGGGCGGCGAAATGAAGGCGCCCTACTTCGTCGAAATCCTCGCCCGTAACGGCGACGTGCTGCACCGTCACAAGGTAGCAGGCCTGCCGATCCGCATCGGCCGCAGCTACGACAACGACATCATCCTCGACGACGCGCACAGCGCAGCCAGCCACGCCATCATCGAAACGGACGACCACAATCAGGTGGTACTACGCGACCTCGGCAGCAAGAACGGCACGGTCTACAAGGGCCGCCGCCAGACCAGCCTGACGCTGGACGGCGATGCCGTGGTACGCCTCGGCCACACCCGGCTGCGCGTGCGCGGCGCCGACTTCCCGGTCGCGCCGGAAATTGCCGACACCACCATGCATGGCTGGGAAGGCACGACGCCGGCCACCATCGGCCTGCTGCTGATTGCCCTGTTCAGCTGCTTTGAGACCTGGCTGTCGGATGTGGAACCGTTCGCGCTGATCCGCTACCTGCTGGTACTGGCCTCCAGCCTGGCCGCTGGCCTGTTGTGGGCGGGTGTGTGGGCGCTGGCCAACCGCCTGTTCGGCAGCCATGCGCGCATGGGGCGGCATCTGTTCATCCTCGGCGGCGCACTGGCGGTGGTCGGCCTGTGGCGCGCCGGCAGCGCGGTGCTGGCCTACGCCTGGTCGGCGGAATCGCTGACGCGCTATGGCAACCTGGTCACACTGGGCATCGCCTGCGCGATGATCTTCTTCCACCTGCTGACCATCAAGCCGCACCACCCGCGCCGCTTCCTGATCAGCGCGACGGTGATGCTGCTGGCGGGTTCGGGACTGATGGTGATGACCAACCTGCAAAGCACCGGCCGCGCGGCGGACGAGCTGTACATGTCGGTGCTGCTGCCGCCGCAAGTACGCCAGAGCGAAGACCGCAGCCTCGATCAGTTCCTGGCCAACGCCGCTAAACTGAAAACCGGTGCCGACGCGGCCCGCGCGCACGAAGTCAAGGATGGCGCGGTCGAGAGTGATGAGGACGACGCCAGCGGCGATTAAGCTGTCACTTCTTCGGCCAGCCGTACAGTACCTGGTCCACCACCTGCTGCAAGTGCTCGCGGGTGGCGCCGGCTGCCGATTGCACCGCCATGCCGTTGGACACGGTCATCACGTATCGCGCCATCTGGCCGGCGCAGAAATTCGGCGGTAAATCACCTTCCTGGCTGGCACGGATGAAACGCTGCTTGAGCCTGTCCTCGGCCGCAGCGCGGCGTTCGATCAGGGTATTGCGGATCGGCAGCGCGTCGTCGCTGCACGCCAGCGCGCCGTTGATGACCAGGCAGCCGTGCGGGTTCTCTTCCTCGGTCTGTGCATCAGCGTTACCGCGCAGGAAATGCTCGACCACTTCGCGCGCGGTTGGCTGTTGCAAGGCCGCCTCGAACAAAGGATCGTGGCTGGCGCCATAGCGCTCCAGCGCCAGCTTGAACAGGTTCTCCTTGTTGCCGAACACGGCGTACATGCTGGGTCGATTCATGCCCATGGCCTCGGTCAACTCGGGCAGCGAACTGCCTTCATAGCCCTTCTCCCAGAACACCTTCATGGCTTTTTCCAGCGCCGTATCTGCGTCGAAGGTACGCGGACGGCCTAATTTTCGCTCTTTCATACCGATCGGTTAAAAATTCATTGACAAAGTGCTTTGCTGCGCACATTATGAACCGACCAGTAAAAAACTCAAGCACTTTTCAGGAATTCCCATGCAAAATCCCCAAACCCAGGCTGCCGTCGCCGACGAGCAGCTGTCGCCCCGCCCTCACCACTCGCCGTGGCCGGGCGTAGTTTCCATCGCCATCGGCGCGTTTGCGCTGGTGACTACCGAATTCCTGCCGGTTGGCCTGTTGCCAGCGATTGCCGCCGAACTGGGCGTGACTGAGGGCGTGGCCGGCATGATGGTCACCGTGCCGGGCTTGGTTGCCGCCGTGGCAGCGATCCTGGTCACGGTGGGCATCGGCAAGACTGACCGGCGTTTTGTGCTGTGGGGCCTGACCAGCACCATGCTGCTATCGAATCTGATCGTCGCCTTCTCGCATTCCTTCCCGCTGATACTGATTGGCCGCGCGCTGCTGGGTGTCGGTGTGGGCGGCTTCTGGGCGCTGGGTCCGGCACTCAGCACACGGCTGGTGCCGCCCGGCATGGAGCCGAAAGCGCTGTCGATGATTTTCGCCGGCGTCTCGATCGGCACCGTGGCCGGCGTGCCGGCCGGTGCGCTGATTGGTGAACTGTTCGGCTGGCGTACCGCCTTTCACGCCGGCAGCGTGGTCGCCGTGCTGGTGTTGCTGACGCAGATGCGCCTGCTGCCCCCGCTGCCGGCCAAGACCTCGGTCAGTTTCAGCCAGTTGCCGGAACTGCTGCGCGTGCCGAAGGCGCGGCTCGGCATCTTCATCACCATGCTGATTTTCATCGGCCAGTTTGCGGCGTACACCTACATCACGCCTTTCCTCAGCCAGGCGACCAGGCTGGACGCCAAGACCATCAGCATCCTGTTGCTGGTCTACGGCGCGGCTGGCCTGGCGGGCAATGTCATTGGCGGCAAGATCCTGGCGCGCAGCGTGCGTGCCGGCCTGATTACCACTGGTGTGGTGCTCGGCTTGTCGACGGTGGCGCTGCCGCTGCTGGGCACCAGCCTGATTGGCGCCGGCGTGCTGGTGGTGATCTGGGGGATTGCGTTCGGCATGATGCCGATGTCGGTACAGACCTGGATCTTCCAGGCGGCGCCGCATGCGATGGAAAGCGGCGGCGCGGTATTCGTCACCACCGCGCAGATTGCGCTATCCAGCGGTGCGCTGGTGGGTGGTCTGGCGGTCGATCATCTGGGCGTGTCCAGCGCGATGGTGGTTGGCGGCGTGCTGGCGCTGGCCATGGCAGCGATTGCGCTGTTGTGGGCGCGCGATGGCGAGAAGCCCGCCACCAAGCTGCACGCGGTGCATTAAAGTCGATTAAAACCGATTACAGCCGGACACGGCGATAGGCGCCGAGGAACACTTCGGCCTCCTTGTCTGACAGTACCTTGATCGCATCGCCATGCCAGACATACAGGTACTGCGGACCGCCCATGCGGTCGGTCAGCTTGGCGTCCACCAGGAAGCAGGTGCCGACCGGATAGACGCTGGTGTCGCTCAGGCGGCGCGAACACTGCACAGGAAGGTCAGTGGAATACGCCTGTCCCGGCAGAGGGTAAATCGCCACCTGCCCGTTCCACTCCACCGATTGCACCGCCATCTGGCGGTACGCAGTCATATCCCGCGCCATCTTCACTTCCTCCAAAAGCCGCCATGGTAGCAGAGCGGACGTCCGCACGGACAGCTTTGCAGCGCGCGGACAGGCCTGTATGCTGCATATTCAACCGATTTGCTTTGGCATGCATATTGCAATGTACATGGCATGAAAAAACTTCTGCTATCCCTGCTTCTCATTCTGCCTTGCGCCCCGATGGCGCAGCCGATTCCCGCGCCGCGCGACTTGCCCTTCCAAGGCCAGATCCAGCTAAAGGTCGACGCCACCGACACCGCGCACAAGATTTTCCGCGTGCGCCAAACCATCCCGGTACAGAAGTCGGGCGCCATGGTGCTGCTGTATCCCGAATGGGAAACCGGCAGCCATTCAGCCACCCAGCAAGTAGCGCCGCTGGCCGGCCTGATCATCCACGCGGATGGACGCCGGCTGGATTGGCGCCGCGACGAAGTTCAACCGCACGCCTTCCACATCACCGTGCCGGCCGGGGCACGCGAGCTTGCGCTGGAGTTCCAGCACTTGCCCGCCGCGACCGGCCCGAAGCTGATGTCGCGAGATATGCTGATCCTGCCCTGGCAAAAGGTGGTGCTCTATCCTGCCGGCTGGTTCATCCACAACATCGGCGTGCAGGCGGAGCTGGCCATGCCCGAAGGCTTCCAGTTTGCGACCTCGCTGGAAACAGCGCAGGCCAGCGCCAACCATGTCAGCTTCAAGCCAGCCAACCTGGAGGAATTGGTCGATGCGCCAGTCTACGCGGGCCGCTATTACAAGCGCATCGAACTGGATGCCACACCGGTAAGGCTGAATATATTCGGCGATAACGCGGCGGCACTGGAGCTGCCGCTGGAGTTGATCGCGAAGTTCAAGACCTTGGCCACCGCTGTGCCGCAGCTATTCCGCTCGCGGCACTACCGCCATTTCGATTTCCTGATGTCGCTGTCGGATGTGCTGCCTTCCGGCGGTGGCGTTGAACATCAGGAGTCGACCGAGATCAATGTCTCCGCCAACTACGCGCATGACGTAGGCGAACAGGTGCTAATGGCCAACCTGCTGGCGCATGAATTCATCCACTCCTGGAACGGCCGTACGCGCCAGCCGGCGGACCTGTGGACGCCGAACCTGAACCTGCCGATGCGCGGCAGCCTGTTGTGGGTGTATGAAGGCCAGACCGAATTCTGGGCGCATGTCATCAGCACACGCCAGGGCCTGCGTAGCTTGCAGCAAAGCCTGGACGCCCTGGCGGTGGATGCGTCGCTGATGTCCAATCGCCCCGGCCGTGCTTGGAAGTCGCTACAGGACAGCACCATCGACGCAGTCTACATGCCGGCCAAACCAGTCAACTGGCGCGACTGGCAGCGCCGTGAAGATTACTATGCTGAAGGTGTGCTGCTTTGGCTGGATGTCGATATGCTGTTGCGCGAATTGAGCAGCGGCCGCAAGAGCATGCTGGATTTTGCCGCCGTCTTCTTCGGTGCGGAACAGAATACGCGTACTATCAGCACCTACACGTTTGATGATGTTTGCAAAACGCTGAACCGCATCGCGCCGTACGACTGGGCCACGTATTTCAAGCAACGCTTGCAGGCGCATGACGACCGATATCTGCTGGATGGACTAAAACGCGGCGGGTATCGCCTGATCTACACCGATGCGCCGAGCGCCTACTTTACGCTGCATGAGGCCGACCTGGGTGGCATGGACCTTTCGACCTCCCTCGGTCTGGTCGTGGGCAAAAAAGGTGCGATCAAAAGCGTGGCGTGGGAAAGCCCGGCGTTTAAAGCCGGCATCAGCCTGGGCGCGCGGCTGGTGGCTGTCGCCGGCCAGCCCTATACCGATGATCTGCTCAAGCAGGCGCTGCGCGAGGCGGCAGTCAGCAAGCAGCCAATCGCGCTATCCTTCGAGGCAGATGGCGACACGCACGAAGCCAGCATCCCCTACTTCGGCTCACTGCGCTATCCGCGCCTGGAACGCATCCCCGGCACACACGACCGTCTGCGCGATCTGCTGCTGCCTGCCAGCAGCACGCAGTAATGCCATCTTTGGATAGAATAGGATATCTCCAAGGCGAAAGAGCAGCCCATGCATGACATTGCGTCGCAGTATCCCAAATCCAGTTCCACGGTGATCAATCTTGAGCATGGCTATTTCGGCGCCATGGCGTTGCCGGTGCAGGCGGCGTTTGAGGACGCTGTACGCTATGCGAACGCGCATCTGAGTCCATTTGTGCGCGGCGATTTCACCGCGCGGCATGTCGATATTCTGCGCGGCCGGCTGGCGGCGCTGATCAACGCCGAGCAGCACGAGATACTGCTCACGCGCAGCGCCAGCGAGTCGATGCAGGTGCTGATTGGGCAGTATCACCAGCTTCAGCCGGGTGATGTGGTCTTGTGGAGCAATCTCGATTATCCGGCCATGCGCAACAGCATGGCGTGGCTGGAACAGCGGCGCGGCGTGACGCCATTGACGCTGCAATTTGAGTTACCGATCAGCCAGGCGGCGCTGCTGGAAAAGTACCAGGACGCCATCCGCAATACGCCTGGGTTGAAGCTGATGCTGCTGTCGCAGGTCTATCCCTGCAACGGTCAGCAAGTGCCGGTGCGCGAGATCGTCGCGTTTGCACGTGAGCATGGCGTCGATGTGCTGGTCGATAGCGCACATGCGCTGGGCCAGTTGCCGGTAGATGTACAGGAGATGAATCTGGACTTTGCTGGCTTCAACCTGCACAAGTGGATGGGTGCGCCGCCGGGACTGGGCTTTGTGTTTATCCGCGCTTCGCAACTCCACAAAATTGAGCCGCACATGGGCGACAAGGATTATCCGATTACTGACATCCGCTGCCGCCTTCACGTCGGCATGCCTGCGTTGGGCGCCATCCTTGCCACGCCGGCCGCGCTCGACTTTCACGCCAGCCTGGGCGGCACCACCGCCAAAACCGCACGCATTGCCGAACTGCGCGATTACTGGGTCAGCCGTGTCGCCCGCCTGCCCGGCCTGCGGCTACTGTCGCCCCGCGAAGCGGAACACGGCACGGCGCTGGTGGCCTTCGCCATTGACGGCATGCATGCGCGCGAACTACAGCAGGCACTGCTGAACCGCTTCAACATCTTCACCGTCGAGCGCAATATCGGCTACACCGACATTGTTCGTGCCACTGTCGCACTCACCACGACGACTGAGGAACTGGATCAACTGGTAGCGGCGCTCACCGTATTGACGCAGGGATCTCATGTTCTCTGAACAGTTTGTCTCGCAAGTACGATTGAAGACGGATGCCATCCCCGACTTTGAGCGCTATCCGTTTTGCTTGCCCGCAGTGCGTTTTATCTGAACGTGCTGAATCTGCATGAGTATGAGCATCCAACCAGCCACCGTTTAGCATGCCATAGCAACCACCGATTAGCCTCCGCCCCCCCCAGCGATTCGCATGCGAATCCACCACTTGATGGCCCGGTGAATAGCGTGTGCTGTACTACCACTGTGGGACGCGCGGTGACCGGCGGCTTACGCCCCAAAGCAGAAGTTCAGCTTGGCGGCGGAAGTCTCCCAAAACGCCCCCCCACTACACCATATTCATTTTAGAAATCTTGATTGAAAATACGTAGGTTAGCGATTCTCGCAAGAGCTTGTATGCCAGGATGAGGAATTCTATGCAATACCCAGAGATCGGGAGAAGGCAGCGTAGGCAACGGGAGCGATTCGCAAAACTTATATGCGGTTTACTTGCGCACAGCACACAGATATAGTCTAGGCAATAAATTAGTGCAACCTGATTGGAGCGTTTAGGCATGAACCCATCTTCTACCCGTCCCATCAGGCCTGTAATCCTTGTCGTGGACGACACGCCAGATAATCTTCTGTTGATGGCCAACTTGCTCAAGGATAGCTATACGGTCAAAGCAGCAAATAACGGCGAGAAGGCGCTGCGCATCGCGCGGGATGCACCGCCTCCTGACCTCATCCTGCTTGACATCATGATGCCTGTGATGACCGGCCACGAAGTGGCGCAGGTACTGCAGAGCGACCCGGCCACACGCGACATCCCCATCATCTTCTTGACCGCTATGGCCTCCAGCGCGGACGAGACGCACGGTCTGGAGTTGGGGGCGGCCGACTACATCACCAAGCCGATCAGCCCGCCAGTGGTGCTGGCGCGCGTACGCACCCAGCTCAAGGTCAAAGATGCGGCCGACTTCCTGCGCGACAAGAACGACTACCTCGAACAAGAGGTGCAGCGCCGCACGCGCGAACTGAGCGCGATCCAGGATGTCACGATCCACGCCATGGCCTCGCTGGCCGAGACGCGCGACAACGAGACCGGCAACCACATCCGCCGCACCCAGCACTACGTCAAGGTGCTGGCCGAACACCTGCGCGAGCATCCGCGCTTCCGCGCTTTCCTCGACCCCGACACCATCAAGCTGTTGTTCAAGTCGGCGCCATTGCACGACATTGGCAAGATCGGCATCCCCGACCGCATCTTGCTCAAGCCTGGCCGCTTCGAGCCTGAGGAATTCGAAATCATGAAAACCCACACCACGCTCGGGCGCGACGCCATCGCCCACGCCGAGCAACAACTGGGCATGGACGTCGACTTCCTTCGCTTGGCCAAGGAGATCGCTTACTCACACCAGGAAAAATGGGACGGCAGCGGCTATCCTGAAGGCCTGGCCGGCGACGCCATCCCAATCTCGGCTCGCCTGATGGCAGTGGCCGACGTCTACGATGCCCTGATCAGCCGCCGCGTCTACAAGGAAGGCATGCCGCATGAAAAGGCGGTGCAGATCATCGCGGAAGGACGCGGCTCGCACTTCGATCCTGACGTCTGCGACGCCTTCCTGGCCAACTTGCCCGCCTTCCAGCAGGTCGCCGCACGCTACGCCGACAGCGATCACGACATGGCTAAGCAGGCCGCCGCCATCGCGCATACCCTGCCTGTACAGTGAGCGCCCGCATGCGTTCGCCACTGGCCTATCTCGAACGGCTGCGCCTGCGCCAGAAGCTGGCGGCCGGTTTCTGCGCGGTGCTGCTGCTGGCCCTTGCGCTGGGCGTGCAAAGCCTGCGCACCCAGGATCAGCTAAGCGGCGACATGCAGCGCCTGCTCAGCGAGGGCATGATCGGCATCGTGCAGGTCAAGGAGGCCCGCATCCAACTCACCCGCTTCGAGCTGATGCTGCACAAGCTGACCAACGCCCCGGACCCGGTAGCCGCCGACGAGGCGCTGGAACAGCTCGACAAGGCGCGCGAGCAGTTGCACTTCGCCGTCGACGAGGCGCGCGCCACGTTGCTGCGCACCGACAACCAGCAACGCCATGCGGTCTTCGAAACCATGCTGGCGCGCGCCGAGCGTATCGCCGACGAGACCGTGGAGCTCACGCGCCTGAACCGCAACGGCGAGGCCAACGCCTTGCTCAACAGCGAACGCTTCCAGCAGGCCTTGCGCACGGCCGACCTGCAGATGGCCGAGATCGCCGCCGTCAAGGACTCCAACGCTCGCAGCACCATCTACAACATTCGCCAGTTCGCGCTCACCAGCAGCACCCTAACATACGCCCTGCTGATCGGCGGCTTGGCGGTGGCGCTGCTGTGCGCTTGGTGGATCAGCATCTCGATACGGCGCCCGGTCAACCGCCTGCGCGAGGCGGTCGATGCGCTGGCCGCTGGCCAGCTCGACAGCGTGATTCCCCACACCGACTACCAGAACGAAACGGGCGACCTGGCTCGCGCCGTCGCCAAGCTGCAAGTCGAATCGCGCCAGCTCGACATGCAACGCTGGATCAAGTCGCAGGAAGCCTCGATCCAGTCCGAGCTGCAGCAGGCTGCCAGCCTCGACCAGGCCGCGCAGCGCCTGTTGACGCTGCTTGCGCCGCTGGTACAGGCCGGTCAGGGCGCGCTCTACCTGCTTGACGAAGATGCTGCCGCACTGCGCCTAGCCGCCAGCTATGCGGCCGACCCTGACCATCCACCGGCGCCGCAACTGGCGCTGGGCAGCGGCCTGCTGGGCCAATGCGCGCAGGATCGCCAGCCGCGGCGGCTCGACACGCTGCCGGATGACTACGCGCAAATCCACTCGCAACTGGGACAGTCGCACCCGCGCCACCTGCAGGTGCTGCCGCTGCTGCACGGCGAGCGCTTGATGGGCGTTCTGGAGCTGGCCGGCTTCGATGCTCCCGGCGAATCGGGCCGAGTGCTGATGGACGAGCTGCTGCCCAAACTGGCGATGTCGCTGGAGATCAAGGCGCGTAGCCACGCTGTGCAGACCATGGCCGCCGAACTCGAAGCGCAGCAGGTGGTGCTGAAAGCCACCGAGGCCTGGTATCGCGGCATCATCGAGGCGGCGCCGGACGGCATGCTGGTGATCGATGCGCACGGCCTGATCATGATGACCAACCCCCAGCTCGACCAGCTGTTCGGCTACGAGGCCGGCGAGTTAGCCGGTTTGCCGATTGAAACGCTGGTGCCACCGGAGGCGCACGGGCGCCACGTCGGCTCGCGCAATGGTTTCATCGAGCAAGGCACGGCGCGCCAGATGGGCATGACAGGCGCCGATCTGCACGGTATGCGCAAGGATGGCAGCCGCTTCTCGGTCGAGATCGGCCTGTCGCGGCTGCCGGCCATCGCCGAGCGCGGCGTTTGCGTGTGCGCCTCGGTGCGCGACATCAGCGACCGCAAGCTGGCGGAGGCCGAGGTTCTGCGCGCCAAGGAGATCGCCGAGGACGCTACGCGCGCCAAGAGCGACTTCCTAGCCAATATGAGTCACGAAATCCGCACGCCGATGAACGCCATTATCGGCATGAGCCACCTGGCGCTGCGCACCGAACTCGATAAGAAACAACGCAACTACATAGAGAAGGTGCACCGCTCGGCCGAGAACCTACTTGGCATCATCAACGATATCCTCGATTTTTCTAAGATCGAGGCCGGCAAGATGAGCATCGAGCAGGCACCGTTCCGGCTGGAGGACGTGCTGGAAAACTTCGCCAACATGATCGGCCTGAAGGCCGAGGACAAGGGTCTGGAACTGTTGTTCGCCACTTCGGCCGACCTGCCCACGGCGCTGGTGGGCGATTCGCTAAGGCTGGGCCAAGTGTTGGTCAATCTCGGCAACAACGCTGCCAAGTTTACCGAGCGCGGCGAGATCGTCGTCGGGGTCGAGCTGGCGGCCGAAGCGGGGGAGCAGGTCGAGCTGCACTTCTGGGTGCGCGACAGCGGCATCGGAATGACGGCCGAGCAGTGCGAGCGATTGTTCCAGTCGTTCAGCCAGGCGGACAGCTCGACCACGCGCAAATACGGCGGCACAGGGCTGGGCCTGGCCATCTCCAAGAAGCTGGTGGAGCTGATGGAAGGCCAGGTCTGGGTCGAAAGCACACCGGGCCAAGGCTCGACTTTCCACTTCAGCGCTCGCTTCGGGCGCCAGACAGAGGTGCAGCCTCGACGCATGTTCCATGCCGACGAGCTGCTCGGCCTGCGCGTTCTGGTGGTCGACGACAACGCCAGCGCACGCGAGATCCTATCGACCATGGCGCGCAGCTTTGGCTTGGAGGTGGACCTGGCCGACAGCGGCCACAGCGCGCTGCACACCATGATCGACGCCGAGCGCAAAGGACTGCCCTACGACCTGGTGCTGCTGGACTGGCGCATGCCAGTCATGGACGGCGTCGAGACGTTGCAGCGCATGCAGAGCGGTGCCGTGAATCGCATCCCGTCGGTCATCATGGTGACGGCCTTTGGCCGCGACGACGCCCAGGAAGCGGCGGCGCGCCAGCAGGTCGCGCTGCCGGCGGTGCTGACCAAGCCGGTAACGCCATCAACCCTACTCGAAGCCATCGGCGAGGTGCTGGGCAAGGGCGTAGTGGCAGAAACCCGCCAAGCCGAGCGGCAGGACCGCAGCGCGGCCGATCAGGCCCGCTTGGCCGGCGCGCGCTTGCTGCTGGCCGAGGACAACGACATGAACCAGGAACTAGCGCGCGAGCTGCTTGAAAGTGCTGGCATTGTGCTCACCATCGTAGGTGACGGGCAACAGGCGCTGGACCTACTGGCTCAAGCCGGGACCGTCGCCTTCGACGGCGTGTTGATGGACTGCCAGATGCCAGTGATGGATGGCTACGAAGCCACCCGCCGCCTGCGCGCCCAGCCCCGCTACGCTCAGCTGCCGATCATCGCCATGACCGCCAACGCTATGGCCGGCGACCGCGAAATGGCGCTGGCGGCCGGCATGAACGACCACATCTCCAAACCGCTGAACGTCACCACCATGTTCGCCACCATGAGCAAGTGGATTCGCCCGGCACAGCCGGCTGTAGCAGCGCCCCCAGCGGCGCAGCCCGATGCCGCAGATAAAATGGCCGCCGCCCTGCCTGCCCAACTGCCGGGTATCGACCAGCGCGCCGGCTTGGCGACCAGCATGGGCCGGCAGGACCTTTACCTGCGCATGCTGATGCGCTTCCGCGACGGCCACGCCAGACTGCGGGAAGACTTCGAGGCGGCGCGGCAAAGCGATGACCCCACAGCGGCGGCGCGGGTAGCCCACACCTTGCGCGGCACCGCCGGCAACGTCGGCGCCAAAGGCGTGGCCGCGACAGCCACCGCACTAGAACTGGCATGCAAAGCCGGTGTAGCCGAAGCCGAACTGGCCACGTTGCTGACGGCGGTCGAAAACGAACTGACGCCGGTGCTGTCTGGTCTGGCCGCGCTGGTCAACTACACTGCAGCGGCAGAGCATACTCCGGCCGGGGCCATCGGAGCGGCTTCCGCCCTGCCGCCGGACGCGGCCTCCACACTTGCCCACCTGCGCAAGCTGCTGGCCGACAGCGACACCGCCGCGCTGGACGTGTTGGAGACATTGGAATCGCAAGCTGCCGGCCACCCGCTGGCGCGACAGCTGCGCAAAGTCAGCCAGGCAATTGAACGCTTCGACTTCGACGCCGCGCTGGAAGCGCTTGACGCCGTGGTGCAGGCAGCCTGACAAGCAAGGCCGCCGCGCGACTCGCCTCAGGCGGGGGCCGGCGCCGACGGCAGGCTGACGATCAGGGTGGTGGTCTGGAGTTCGTCATCGACGGCGAAGGCCACCTCGCCATATTGTGCGCGCGCCAGCAGACGTGCCGAATACGTGCCCAGGCCGGTGCCGCCGGACTTACCGTCGGTGACGAACTTGTCGAAGAAGCGTTCGCGTATCGGTTCCGGGATAGCACCCTTGTTGACGATCTCGATGCGCAGCGGGCTTCCGGCGTACAGAGTGGCGATGACGCGGGTGCGCTCGGGCGCTGCCTCGCAGGCGTTCTTGATCAGATTATTCAGCAGCGAATAGGTCAGCATGGCATCGCCCAGCGCTAGCGGAGCGTCGGTGCCTACATCGAAATCAGTGTCGACCGCCAGGACCAGCTGCTTGCCCGCGTAAGTGGCGCGTGCCGTCTCAACCACCCGCCGCAGCATGTCGCTGATGGGCAGCGGCGCTGCATGGAGCACGTATTTTCCGGTCTCGATCTTGTACAGCTCGGTCGACAGGTTGACCATGTCGGTCACCTGCAGCATGGCCTGCTCGGCCAGCCGCAAATTCTCAAGCTGTCGGCGGTCCAGGTCGCCGGCGTCCATCAGCGACTGCACGATGCCGATGGCACCGGCCAGCGGGCCCTTGAGGTCGTGCCGAGTCATGGCCTCGACGTCATCGCGCAGGCGGGCGATGGCGAGCATATTGTCGTAATCGGCTTGCAGGTGGCGGCGCAGCTCGACATAGCGCATGAAGTTGTCAACCCGCAGTGTGAGCTGGACCGGGTCGATTGGCTTGGTAATGAAGTCCACCGCCCCCAACTCCATGCCTTGCAGGCGCGCGGCGTCGTCGGTAAGTGCGGTGACGAAGATTATGGGTACATTTTCCGCGCCGGGATGCTCGCGCATGCGTCGCGCCACTTCAAAACCGTCCATGCCGGGCATCATGACGTCCAACAGCACTAGGTCGGGCGGCGTGTCGCCACAGCATAAGGCCAGCGCTTTCTCGCCGTTGTGCGCTGCCTTGATGCGGTAGCGGCCCTTGAACACATTGGCCAGCACGTACAAGTTGTCGGCAGTGTCGTCGACCAAGAGCAAGGTCGGCGGCAAAGGTTGCAGTGGTGGCAAATGAACCACAGCTGGTGGCATGACAACCACCTCGTCTACGGTTACGGCAACGAGCGGCGCATCGATGTTCGTGTCCGGCACTGGTGGTGCAACCTGGTGCGCCATCGCGCGCTTGATGCTGGTGGCCAGCCGTCCCGCCGTGTAGGGTTTGACCAGCAGGTCGCTGACACCGCTGCTGATAGCCGTTTCGATGCGGCTGCGCTCGGCCTCGGCGGTGATCATGATGAACGGCATGTGCATATGGCGCGGACTGGAGCGAATCATCTGCAGTAGGGCGATGCCGGTCAAGGCCGGCATATTCCAGTCGGAGATCACCAAGTCATAACGCTTGCGCTCAATCATGCGCCAAGCTTCGGCTCCATCGGATGCGAGCTCCACCGGCCCATAGCCAAGCGAGGCCAGTTGGCCAGCCGTGACCTTGCGCATTGTTTCGACATCATCGACCACCAGTATCCTCAGCACTTGCGCCATGTCTCCCCCATGTGCGTCCTGCTACGTGGGGTAGCAGACCGTTTCACTTATTATGCGGCATTTTTTTGTCGATTTGAAACGAAGCATTTCAAGCCGTGAAGGTCGGCTTCTGGCCGAACTCGGCCGGTGACCATAGAGGATAGCATCTTGCTCATCTGAAAAATACGCGAAATCTCACAAGTCCGAGTGGCGGTGTTCAATGCTATGGTGTGGCGGTGGCGAGTGGGAACAGGGGACGGCAACTTATGTGTGTCGCTCGCGGTAGTGATGAGAATACCGCCATAGGCAAACTGAGGCGCCAAGCCAAGTGGCGGTTCACGATGCTAACCGCTGGTGGTTTCGCGACGCTAATCAATGCGGTTTTGGCATGCTAAATGGTGGCGGTTTGACTACTCAATCTGCACTCGAAAGTCACTTTTCTGGTGTTTTCTGCGCGCGAAAGCTTCTTCAACCTGGCTACCGAAATTGAAGAACGTTACCGTCGCCCAAGTGGGCCGATCATTAATTCATATGGCGGAAATTCGCTGCATGATGGCATCCCAGATGCGGCCGTCTACATGTGCTCGGCGTCCTGCTCGAACGCCCCGCGCCTAATTGATCTGGCTTCATGCCCGCCCAGCAGAACGGTCCAGGATAACAGAATGATGTCCTGGGCTGATTGTCTTGTTCAGTTTGCTTGAAGGATATCTTCCAGCGGCTAGACTGAGATGACAATCTATTTTTGGGACGAGGCTAAGCGCAAAAGCAATCTTCGTAGTCACGGGCTGGATTTCGCGGACTGTCGAGCAATCATCGAAGATAGTCGCTCGGTCACGATTGAGGACAAACGCTATCTCTATAACGAGCGTCGCTTTCTGACGCTAGGCTCCTTGCGAGGGCAAGAGCTTGCCGTCATTTACACGGAGCGAAACGATGGAATACGAATCATCTCTTTCAGAAAAACCACACGAAAAGAACGCCGAACCCTATTTGGGCGAAGTTAGTGAATGGTCAGATGTCATACCAGGGCCAGATGATGAAATCGCATTTGACGACGATTGCCCCCCACTGGAATCGGGATTTTATTTTAACCCGGTTGTCCGCTTTAAAGGGCGCGTAATTGAACCTAGAAAATCACCGCTCGACCCTGTTGATCCGGAACTACTGGCGCATGCGCTGTCGCTAACGCCGGAGGTGCAGATGGACCCGGCTATTCTGGGTGGCACGCCGGTGTTTGCCAACACGCTAGTGCCGATCAAGCGTATGTTTGATTATCTGTTGGCCGGCAAGAGCGTGAACGACTTCTTGCAGGATTACCCAGCGGTGCCGCGCGGCATTGCCATCAGCGCCAGCGAGAATGAGGCGATCCTGTTTTACGAGGAAATCAGCAAGGCGATGGATTCGGCGGCGATGCCTTCTTCGCGGCCCAGGTAGCCCAGCTTTTCGTTGGTCTTGGCTTTGACGTTGACTTGGCTGATATCCACGCCCAGATCGTCGGCGATGTTGGCGCGCATCGATGGAATATGCGGCGCCATCTTCGGACGTTGGGCGATGATGGTGCAATCGATGTTGCCGATGCTATAGCCGGTGGCCACCACCCGCTTGGCCGCTTCCTTCAGCAGCTTGCGCGAATCAGCGCCCTTGAATTCCGGATCGGTATCCGGAAAATGCTTGCCGATGTCGCCCAGCGCAGCCGCGCCCAGGATCGAGTCGGTAATGGCGTGCAGCAGCACGTCGGCATCCGAATGGCCCAGCAAACCGACGTGGTGCGGGATGTCGACACCGCCGATAATCAGCTTGCGGCCTTCCACCAGCGCGTGGCAATCATAGCCTTGGCCGATACGGAACGGGAGTTTGCTCATATTCAGTCTTCCTTGTGAGCCAGGTACATCTCGGCGATGCGGATGTCTGCTGGCAGCGTTACTTTGAGATTGCGGGGATGGCCTTCGATCAGGCGTGGCGCGTAGCCGAGTATTTCGACGGCGCTGGCGTCGTCGGTGATGGCGTTGGCATCGGGCGCGCTGCCCAGTGCGCGCAGCAGCAGCGCATAGCTGAACATCTGCGGCGTTTGCGCGGACCACAGACCATTGCGCGGCACGGTAGCAGCGCTAACGCTGGCGCCTTCCGCGCCGGGCGCGCTGCGCTTCATGGTATCGACCACCGGCAGCGCCAGCAGACCGCCGGCCGGGTCGTCGCCGACGCCTGCTATCAGCCGCGCGATCAATGCCGGCGTCAGGCCGGGGCGAGCGGCGTCGTGGACCATGACCAGATCATCCGAGGCGAGTACGCCACCCAGCGCACGCAGGCCGTTCAGCACCGAGTCCATGCGGGTGGCGCCGCCGGCGCGCAGCACGGTCACGCCGTCCAGGCCGGGCGGCAGCACGGAGTCAATCACCCCATCATCGGGGCTGACGACCACGTAGGTGTGTGCTACCAGCGGCGAAGCGCGGAAGGCGTCCACCGCGTGGCGCAGCATCGGCTGGCCGCCGACCGTCAGGTATTGTTTGGGGCCGTTCGCCGCCATGCGCGCGCCGACGCCGGCGGCCGGCAGCAGCGCGAAATAACGCGGGCGGGCCGGCGCGGATTGCGTCGCCGCTGCGGACGGCTGCGGGATTGCTTGATGCTGTTCAGTCATAACTCTCTTCACTTGCTGCGACGCGCCAGGATCTGCGCGATCTCGCCATTACATGCCTTGCCAAGCCGGGCGTATTCCGCCGGCGTGTCGATCTTTTCCTGCTCCACCTTGCCCTTGTCGAATTCGTCGCGGATGAAGTTGAACCAGGTGCTGCCCACTTCATGCTGCAGCGCCGACATCGCGGTGCCGGACGGCGCGTACATCGGCTGCCCGGCGAAGCGCTTGTTTAACGCGTCGCCCACCACTTTCTGCACGCGCGCCAGGTTATCCATATGCGCCTTCAGGTGGCGCATTTCGTGCGCCAGGATTTCCTTGTAAGCGCAGGTGCCAGGCGCGAATTCGTTGCCGACATAAATCCGCACCGACGAATAATACAGCTGGATGTCCACCTTGGGCGCGATGCATTCATAGCCGCTTTCACGGTCCTGCAAGATCGGCCCGCCCACGGATGCCTTGTGCATGCCCTGCGTCACCGTCAGCCCCAGCGTCTGCATGCCACGATTGCTGCTGCCGGTGCGCGCCGTCAGCGCGCGGTATGGCAGCTGGTTGTTGATGGTGTAGCCGTCCTGCTGCGCTTTCAGCACCGACACCGATTTGCTGATCGTGTCCTCACAGCGTATCTGAAACGGCGTGCGCGGCGCGGCGGCCTGCGCAGCGCCAACAGCGGCGCCGGCAAGCAGGCAAGCCAACGCCAGCCAGCATTTCATAGCTTCCAGTCGCCAGCGCGCAGCTTCTCCAGCCAGAAGATGCCAATGATGGTCTTGACGTCGCTGATCTTGCCTTCGCGTACCCATTGCAGCAGCTCGTCGATGGTGGCGGTGAAGGTTTCCAGGAATTCGCCCTCGTCCAGCTTTTGCGCGCCCGCCTTCAGGCCGCGCGCCAGGTACAGGTCGAGGTATTCGTCGGAATAAGCGATGGCGTTGTGGATTTTGGTGACGTACTGCCATTCGCCGCCGGTGTAGCCGGTTTCCTCTTCCAGCTCGCGCTTGGCGGCGATCAGCGGGTTCTCGCCCGGATCGATTTTCCCGGCCGGGAATTCGATGAACACATCATGCAGCGGATAGCGGAACTGGCGCTCCATCAGCACCGTGCCGTCGTCCAGCAGTGGCAGAATCACCACCGCACCGGGATGCAGGATGTATTCGCGCTTGGTGTGCTTGCCGTTGGGGAGTTGTATGGTGTCGCGCTGAACTTTGAGGAAATGGCCGTCATAAGCCAGTTCGCCGTCCACACGCGTTTCTTTGAGGTTGTCCATCCCTGCTCCACTATCGTCGAATAGACGACAGTGTATCAGCCGTGGGGCTTGCGCAGGTAGCGGACGATGAATCCGGGGAATCCGAGAACCAGGAACAGGCAGGCGGAGATCGCGTAGAACTCCCAGGTTTGCGGGAAACGCGCACCGATTTGGGTTTCCAGAGCGAAACCCACCGCGCCAACGACAAAGTACAGCACCGTCATTTCCAGCAGACGCACGAACAGCGGCTTGCCGCTCCACTTGGTCCCCAGTACGGCGAATACCTTGTCGTTGAAGAATGGCAGGTTGGCGGCCGCGATAGCCATCGCGATCACCAGCCAGCCAGCGGTGGAAATATCCATCAGGCAGCCAGGGTTGCCTTGATGGCTTTGAGCGACACGTCCAGCAGCGGGCCAGGCAGCACGCCCAGCGCCACGATGGCCAGGCCGTTCAGGCTCAGCACCAGCTTCATGTCGCCTGGCGCGGCCAGCGGCGCGTTGTCGACCGGCTCATCAAACCAGATGTGCTTGATGACGCGCAGGTAGTAGAACGCGCCAATCAGCGAGAACATCACGGCAAACACGGTCAGCCAGATCTGGCCGGTCGCCAGCACCGAGTTCAGCACGGCGAATTTGGCGGCGAAGCCCATCATCGGCGGCACACCGGCCAGCGAGAACAGCAGGATGGTCATCACGGTGGCGAACCAGCCGCTGCGCTTGCTCAGGCCTTTGAAGTCGGCGATGTTGTCGGCGTCGAAACCGGCGCGCGACAGCAGCATCAACGTGCCGAAGGTGCCGACCGTGGTCAGCACATAGGTGATCACGTAGTACATGGCCGAGCTGTAGGCGGCGTCCATGCCGGTGCGGTTGGTGGTGCCTGCCACGCCAGCCAGCAGGCCCAGCAGCACGAAACCGATTTGCGCGATGGTCGAATAAGCCAGCATACGCTTGATGTTGGTTTGCGCGATCGCGGTGACGTTACCCACCACCAGCGACATCACAGCCAACACCATCAGCATTTGCTGCCAGTCGAACGCCATCGGCAACAGGCCTTCCACCAGCAGGCGGATGCAGATGGCGAAGGTGGCGATCTTAGGCGCGCCACCCAGCAGCAGGGTCACGGCCGTAGGCGCACCATCGTAAACGTCTGGCACCCACATATGGAATGGCACGGCGCCCAGTTTGAAGGCCAGGCCGGCAACCAGGAACACCAGGCCGAACACCAAGATGGTCGGTTTGATGGTGCCAGCAGAAACAGCGGTAGCGATTTCGCGGATGTCCAGCGTGCCGGTCGCACCGTACAGCATCGACATGCCGTACAGCAGGAAGCCCGACGCCAGTGCGCCCAGGACGAAATACTTCATCGCTGCTTCAGTTGCGCGGACGTTGTCGCGGCGCATGGCCACCAGCGCGTACAGCGACAGCGACATCAGTTCCACGCCCAGGTAGATCGACAGCAGGCTGGAAGCCGAGATCATGATCA
Organism: Duganella sp. sic0402; assembly: GCF_019219065.1. Lineage (GTDB taxonomy): Bacteria > Pseudomonadota > Gammaproteobacteria > Burkholderiales > Burkholderiaceae_D > Rugamonas. The sequence continues at coordinate 226,447 of NZ_JAHUWK010000002.1, forward strand.
TCTGGCCCAGCATGGCGAACAGCGCCAGCACGTAGAACTCGCCGCCCAGGTTGCCGCTCAGCATATCGCGGTCAGTCGCGTACTGGCGCGAATAGATCAGCGTCATGCCCACGGTCAGGTAGGTGAATAGTTTCAGCAGGTTGGCCATCGGGTCGGCGACGAACATACCGTGGAAGGTATAGGTCGTGGTGCCGGCGGCGAAGTCCGAATAGCTGATGCCAGCCAGGACCACCAGCATCAGCAGGGACAGCACGTAGGTGAACGAACGCTGCGCCTTGGACAGGAACATGTCGATCAGCAGGATGGCCGAAGCGCCGATCAGCAACGCGATCTCGGCATAGGCCGGGACCAGGTTGATGGCGTCTTGTGCAATAGGTGTAGTCATTTATGCGTTTCCGTTTTTTCTTAAGGCAGCTTGCTGTGTGCTACGTGTGCCAGCAGGTCAGCGACCGAGGTTTGCATCGTGTCGGTGAATGGTGCTGGGTACAGGCCCATGTACAGCGTGGCGACCGCCAGAATGCCCAGCATGAAGAACTCGCGGCCATTCAGGTCAACCAGCTCCGCCACGTGGTGGTTGGTCACTTTGCCGAAGATGACGCGCTTGGCCATCCACAGCGAGTACGCTGCGCCAAAGATCAGTGCCGTTGCTGCCAGCAGGCCGATCCAGAAGTTGTACTGGGTAGCGCCCAGGATCACCATGAACTCGCCAACGAAACCGGAGGTTGCTGGCAGGCCGCAGTTGGCCATCGAGAACAGGATGAAGAAGGCGGCAAACTTAGGCATCTTGTTGACCACACCACCGTAGTCGGCGATCTGGCGCGAGTGCGCCTGGTCGTACAGCACGCCGATGCACAGGAACATCGCGCCCGACACGAAGCCGTGCGAGATCATCTGCATGATGGCGCCCTGCACTGCCATGTTGTTGAACACGAAGAAGCCCAGCGTGACGAAGCCCATGTGCGCGATCGACGAGTAGGCGACCAGCTTTTTCATGTCTTTCTGTACCAGCGCCACCAGGCCGATGTAGATCACGGCGATCAGCGACAGGGTAATCACGAAGCCCGACAGGTAGTGCGAAGCGTCCGGGGTGATCGGCAGCGAGAAACGGATGAAGCCGTATGCGCCCAGTTTCAGCATGATTGCGGCCAGCACGGCGGAACCGCCGGTCGGCGCTTCCACGTGGACGTCCGGCAGCCAGGTGTGGACCGGGAACATTGGCACTTTCACGGCAAATGCCATGAAGAAGGCCAGGAAGATCAGGATCTGCTCAGTCATCGTCAGCGGCGCTTTGTGCCACAGCAGGATGTCCCAGCTACCGGTCACGTTGTACAGGTAGACGATGGCAACCAGCGTCAGCAGCGAACCGAAGAAGGTGTACAGGAAGAACTTGAACGACGCATACACGCGGTTGTCGCCGCCCCAGATACCGATGATGATGTACATCGGGATCAGGGTCGCTTCAAAGAAGAAGTAGAACAGCAGGCCGTCCATGGCGGTGAATACGCCGATCATCAGGCCGGACAGGATCAGGAACGCGCCCATGTATTGCGCGACGCGTTTCTGGATCACTTGCCAGGCCGAGATCACCACGATGATGGTGATGAAGGCGGTCAGCGGCACGAACCACAGCGACAGGCCATCGATACCCAGCGAGTACCAGATGTTGAAGCGCTCGATCCAAGGCGCTTTCTCGACGAACTGCATGCCGTGGGCGGCATTGTCAAAGTGGGTGATCAGCGGGATCGTCGCGGCGAAGCTGACGATCGAGCCGATCAGGGTCAGCACGCGCGTGAATGGCGCGTTGCTGTCACGCCCTACTGCCAGCACGATCAGGCCGAAAAGAATCGGGAGCCAGATCGAGAGGCTCAGGTACGGAGGTAATGAAGATATTGTTGACATCATGGTTATCGTTATCTCTATGCGTATCAGCTAATTAAGCGTGCCAAAACGGCAGGAAGTAGACCAGGAACCCCAGAATGCCGAGGATCATCACGAAGGCGTAGTGGTAGATATAACCAGTCTGCGCCAGGCGGGTGATCGAGGAGAACCAGCCAACCAGCTTGGCGCTGCCGTTGACCAGCAGACCGTCGATCAGTTTCTTGTCGCCGAAATTCCACAGGCCCTCGCCCAGCAGACGCGCGCCACCGGCGAAGACGGTCTGGTTGAACTTGTCCATGTAGTACTTATTGTCCAGCAGCGTGTGCACGGCCGTGAACTTGGCAAAGAACCATGCCGGTACGCGTGGATTGATCATGTAGCAGTAGTACGACGATGCGACACCGGCAATGGCCAGCCACAGCGGCAGCGTGGTCAGCGAGTGCAGCGCCATGGCAACCGCACCGTGGAACTCTTCACCCAGGATTTCCATCGCCTTGTGGTTTTCACCGATGAAGATGACGTCCTTGAAGAAGTCGCCATGCAGCATAGGCTGGATGGTGAAGAAGCCGATCAGCACCGACGGGATGGCCAGTGCCACCAGCGGGAACCAGACCACGAATGGCGATTCGTGCGGTTTCTGGCCTGGGGCCAGACCGTGGTGTGCGTGGTCGTCATGGTCGTCGTGACCGTGCTCATCGTGTGCATCATGGCCGTGGTCATCATGCGCAGCGGCGGCCGCCGGTGCGTGATGGTCGTCATGGCCGTGGGCATGCGCCTGGCCGAAACGCTCTTTACCGTGGAACACCAGGAAGTACATACGGAACGAGTAGAACGCGGTCACGAACACGCCAGCCAGCACGGCGAAGTTGGCGAAGCCGGCGCCCCAGATATGCGTCTCGTGCACGGCTTCGATGATCGAGTCTTTCGAGTAGAAGCCCGAGAAGAACGGCGTACCGATCAGGGCCAGCGAACCCAGCAGCGAGGTGATCCAGGTGATCGGCATGTATTTACGCAGGCCGCCCATATTGCGGATGTCCTGATCGTGGTGCATGCCGATGATGACCGAACCAGCGCCCAGGAACAGCAGTGCCTTGAAGAATGCGTGGGTCATCAGGTGGAACACCGCCACCGAGTAAGCCGACGAACCCAGTGCCACAGTCATGTAGCCCAGCTGCGACAGCGTCGAGTAAGCCACCACGCGCTTGATGTCGTTCTGGATGATGCCCAGGAAGCCCATGAACAGCGCGGTAATCGAACCGATCACCAGGATGAAGGACAGCGCGGTGTCCGACAGCTCGAACAGCGGCGACATGCGCGACACCATGAAGATGCCGGCGGTAACCATGGTTGCCGCGTGAATCAGTGCGGAAATCGGGGTTGGACCTTCCATCGAATCTGGCAGCCAGACGTGCAGCGGGAACTGCGCCGACTTGCCCATCGCGCCGATGAACAGGCAGATGCAGGCCACGGTCAGCAGCGCCCAGTCGGTGCCCGGCAGGGTCAGCGCCGACAGCGCTTCCTTCTTGGCGAACACTTCCTGGTAGTTCATCGAACCGGCGTAAGCCAGCAGCAGGCCGATGCCCAGGATGAAGCCGAAGTCACCCACACGGTTGACCAGGAAGGCCTTCATGTTGGCGAAGATGGCGGTTGGACGGGTGTACCAGAAACCGATCAGCAGGTAGGACACCAGGCCCACGGCTTCCCAGCCGAAGAACAGTTGCAGGAAGTTGTTCGACATCACCAGCATCAGCATGGAGAAGGTGAACAGCGAGATGTACGAGAAGAAGCGGTTATAGCCCTCGTCTTCCGCCATGTAGCCGATGGTGTAGATGTGCACCATCAGCGACACAAAGGTCACCACGCACATCATCATCGCCGACAGCGAATCGATCTGGAAGCCGACTTCCAGCTTCATGCCGGCCACGGTCATCCAGGTGTAGATGGTTTCATTGAAACGCGCGCCGTCGAGCACCGCATTCAGCGTCATCGCTGAAATAATGAATGCCACCAGCACGCCCAGGATGGTCGCCGCGGTCACGGTCTTGCGACCCACCACGTTGCCGAAGAATTTAGTTCCCAGCAAGCCCGCTACCGCTGCGCCCGCGAGGGGCGCCAGTGGTACGGCTAGCAAGAGATTAGCGTTAAGTGTACCCGCCATGATGAACCTTAATCGTTATTTTTCGGAGGTTAAAACTTAGCCCTTCAGGCTATCCAGGTCTTCTACGTTGATGGTGTCCAGATTACGGAACAGCACCACCAGGATCGCGAGGCCGATTGCCGATTCGGCAGCAGCGACGGTCAGGATAAAGAAGACAAAGATTTGGCCTGCCGCATCACCGAGGTAATGCGAGAACGCGATGAAGTTCATGTTCACTGCCAGCAGCATCAGTTCGATGGCCATCAGAATGACAATGACGTTCTTGCGGTTCAGGAAAATACCCACGATCGAGATCGCGAACAGGATCGCGCCCAGAACCAGGTAGTGAGCCAGGGATAAAGTCATGGTGCCTCCTTAACTTCAGTTTCGGCCTGGCCACGGGTGGTGACCGGGTCGATCTTGACGATCTTCAGGCGGTCATTACGCTTGACGCGGACAGCGTCGGCTGGGTCGAAGAATTTGGTGTCTTTGCGCTTGCGCAGGGTCAGCGCCACGGCTGCGATGATCGCAACCAGCAGGACCACGGCGGCAATCTCAAAGCCATAGATGTATTTGGTGTAGATCAGCAGGCCCAGTTCCTTGGTGCCGCCGATGTTGTTTGGATTGGCCACTTCCTGATCAAAGGTCAGGAACGAGCGCCACAGCACGGCAGCCATTTCCAGCACGATGACCACGCCGACAAACGAAGCAACTGGCAGATAGCCCCAGAAGTTTTCGCGCAGCTTTTCGGTGTCGATGTCCAGCATCATGACCACGAACAGGAACAGCACCATCACGGCGCCAACGTAGACCAGCACCAGCACGATGGCCAGGAACTCGGCTTCCAGCAGCATCCAGATGCCGGCGGCGTTGAAGAACGCCAGCACCAGGAACAGTGCCGCGTGCACCGGATTGCGGGCCGTAATAACGCGCAGCGAGGCCAATATCATGATGGCCGCGAAGACGTAGAACAAAGCAGTTTTAAATTCCATAACTAACCCAAGAGACGTACAGTTTTATTGATCGAATCCCTGATTAACAGGTGCCTGCCTGTGGCCTCGCCTTGGCGAGGTCAGGACAGGCGCCGTCTCAGCGATAAGGAGCGTCCGCTGCGCGGGCTGCGGCGATATCGTTTTCGTAACGGTCGCCTACGGCCAGCAGCATCTCTTTCGTGTAGTACAGATCGCCGCGTTTTTCGCCGTGGTATTCCAGCACATGCGTTTCCACGATCGAATCAACCGGGCACGACTCTTCGCAGAAACCGCAGAAGATGCACTTGGTCAGGTCGATATCGTAACGGGTGGTACGGCGCGAGCCGTCCGCACGCTGCTCGGATTCGATGCTGATCGCCATCGCCGGGCACACTGCTTCGCACAGTTTGCAGGCGATGCAGCGCTCTTCCCCGTTCGGATAGCGGCGCAGCGCGTGCAGGCCACGGAAGCGCGGCGACATTGGCGTCTTCTCTTCCGGGTACTGCACGGTGATCTTGCGCGAGAACATATACTTGCCCGTCAGCGCCATCCCTTTGATTAGTTCGGTCAGCATGAAGCTGCCGATAAAGTCTTTTAAACGTTCCATTTTCTTTAATCCCTTACTTCCAGATATTCCAGGAGGTCTGCATCCAGCCAGCGATGAACACCAGATACACCAGCGTCAGCGGAATGAATACTTTCCAGCCCAAACGCATGATCTGGTCATAACGGTAGCGTGGGAAAGTACCGCGCACCCAGATGAAGACCGATACCAGGAAGAACGCTTTCGCGAACAACCAGAAGAAGCCGCCGAAACCGCCCCAGAATTCAAGGAAGGCAAACGGTGCGGACCAGCCGCCCAGGAACATGATCGAACCCAGCGTGGCGATCAGGATCATGTTGGCGTATTCAGCCAGCATGAACATGGCGTAGGCCATGCCCGAGTATTCCACCATGTGACCGGCAACGATTTCCGACTCGCCTTCGACCACGTCGAACGGGTGACGGTTGCACTCGGCCAGGCCGGAAGTCAGGTAGACCACGAACAATGGCAGCAGCGGCAGCCAGTTCCACGACAGGAAGTTCAGGCCCTGCTCGACCATCATGCCTTTTTGCTGGCCGGCGACGATGTCGCCGAAGTTCAGCGAACCGGACACCATCAGTACCACCACCAGCACGAAGCCCATCGGGATTTCGTAGGAAATCATCTGTGCCGAAGCGCGCATCGCGCCCATGAACGAGTACTTCGAGTTCGACGCCCAGCCGGCGATGATGATGCCGTAGACTTCCATCGACGTAATTGCCATCAGCAGCAGCAAGCCGGCGTTGACGTTGGCGATCACGGCTTCCGGACCAAACGGCACCACTGCCCAGCATGCCAGTGCCGGCATGATGGTCATGATCGGGCCGATCACGAACAGGCCTGGGTTGGCCTTGGCCGGGGTGATGATCTCTTTGAACAGCAGTTTCAGCGCGTCAGCGATCGGTTGCAGCAGACCCAGTGGACCGACGCGGTTGGGACCGACGCGGATCTGAATCCAGCCGATGAACTTACGTTCCCACAGCGTGGCGTAAGCAACCAGGCCCATCAGCGGCAGCAGCACGCACAGGACTTTGATCAGCGACCAGACGACTGGCCAGACTGGCGCCAGTACGCTGTTCGCGCCCAGCGTATGAAGTGTAGTGACGAATTCAGGCAGAGCCATTATTTCACCTCTCCTGCTTTTTCAACGGTGATGGAACCAAACATGCTGCCCAGGGCGGCGGTCGATGCGTGAGCAGCGGCCACGCGCACGGCGTTGGCTGGCAGTTTGGCGTCGACAGTGGCGACCAGGATCGCGCTGCCGGAACCTTGGGTAACTTTGACGTTGTCGCCTTCGGCAACACCCAGTTGTTGCGCCAGCGCGCTCGACAGGTGCGCTTTTGGCGCAGCCGCGTCGGCCATTTTCTGCAGCGACTCGGCGCGGCGGACCACGGCGTCGGCGAAGTAGATCGGCACGTCGGCGACGCGCTCAGTACCGGCCGAAGTGGCGGTAGCGGCGGTCAGCGGCAGCTTGGACACGTTGTTCAGCTTGGCCGATACATCGGTCACGCCGGCGCCCAGCACTTCGTCGCGGATCGCTTCCGAGGTCTCGTAGTCGAAGCCGTCCAGGCCGAGGATGTTACCCAGCACGCGCAGCACTTTCCACGCAGGACGGGTTTCCAGCAGCGGCTTGACGGTGCCATTGAAGCTTTGCGCGCGGCCTTCGGCATTGACGAAGGTGCCCGAGGTTTCGCTGAATGGCGAAATCGGCAGCAGCACGTCGGCGTAGTCCATGCCGTGCTTGTAGGCGGACAGGGCCACGACCATGTCGGCTTTCTTCAGCGCGGCGACGGCAGCTTGCGGGTTGTGCGCGTCCAGTTCAGGCTCAACGTTCAGCAGCACGTAGGCAGCTTTCGGCTCGGAGAACACTGGCGCTTTGCCGGCATTGGCGTTGGCGATGTAGGCGCCGACGGTGTTGGCGGCTTCGGTCAGGTAGCCCAGCTTGGCGCCGGTCTGCTCAGCGATCCATTGTGCGGCGGCGTGCAGGGCGGCAGCTTGCGGGTGCTGTACTGCGGCGTTACCCAGGAATACGCCTTTGTTCTCTCCCGACAGCAGCGAAGCAGCGATCGCGGCAGCGGCGTCCGAGGCGGTAACGCCTTCGTAGCCTGCTGGTGCGGCAACTTCCTTGGCTTTAGCAACAGCCACCACCACTTGCGACAGCGCCGACAGCCACTCGGAAGGAGCAACGATCAGTTTGTTGGCGATGGTCATCAGCTGGTCGTCGTCGGTCGCGTGCAGGATCGACAGCTTGGCGCCGCCCTTCACCGAGGTACGCAGACGGGTAGCCAGCAGCGGGTGATCCTTGCGCAGGAACGAACCGATTACGAAGGCGCGGTTGAGCGCGCCGAATTCGCTGATCGACATGCCCAGCCATGGCGTCACGTCCGACGCGAAGTCGGTCTGGCGCAGGCGGGTGTCGACGCTGTCCGAGCCCATGGCGCGGGTCAGCTTTTGCAGCAGGTGCAGTTCTTCCAGCGTTGAGTGCGGCGTGGCCAGCGAGGCCAGCGCATTGGCGCCGTGTTCGTGACGGATGTTTTTCAGGCCGTGCGCGACGTATTCCAGCGCGGTCTGCCAATCCACTTCCTTCCACTCGCCGCCCTGCTTCAGCATCGGCTGGGTCAGGCGGTCGTCGGTGTTCAGGCCTTCGTACGAGAAGCGGTCCTTGTCGGAAATCCAGCACTCGTTGACCGCGTCGTTTTCCAGCGGCAGCACGCGCATGACTTTGCCCGCTTTGACCTGAACGATCAGGTTGGCGCCGAGGCCGTCGTGCGGCGAGACCGATTTGCGGCGCGACAGTTCCCAGGTACGGGCGCTGTAGCGGAACGGCTTGGAAGTCAGTGCGCCGACCGGGCACAGGTCGATCATATTGCCGGACATTTCCGAGTTGACGGTCTGGCCGACAAACGCGGTGATTTCCGAATGTTCGCCGCGGCCGATCATGCCCAGTTCCATGACGCCGGCCACTTCCTGGCCGAAACGTACGCAACGGGTGCACTGGATGCAACGCGCCATTTCCTGCATCGACACCAGCGGGCCGGCGTCTTTCGGGGTGACAACGCGCTTGTCTTCTTCGTAGCGCGATTCGCCCTTGCCGTAGCCGACTGCCAAGTCTTGCAGCTGGCACTCGCCGCCCTGATCGCAGATCGGGCAATCCAGCGGGTGGTTAATCAGCAGGAATTCCATCACCGACTTCTGTGCCTGCGTGGCCTTGTCGGAGTTGGAGCGCACAATCATGCCCGCCGAGACCGGCGTTGCGCATGCTGGCAAAGGCTTAGGCGCCTTCTCCACTTCGACGAGGCACATGCGGCAGTTTGCTGCGATCGACAATTTCTTGTGATAGCAGAAGTGCGGAATGTAGGTTCCCAATTTGTTGGCGGCGTCCATCACCATGCTACCAGCAGGGACTTCGACTTTTTTGCCGTCTATTTCGATTTCAACCATGGTGATCGTTACCTGTGACGCTTAGATGTAAGCGGGCACGCAGCATTGCTTGTGCTCGATGTGGTGTTCAAATTCTTCGCGGAATTGCTTGATGAACGCACGCATAGGCATTGCTGCCGCGTCGCCCAGCGCGCAAATCGTGCGGCCCTGGATGTTGTCGCATACCGAGTTCAACACGTCCAGGTCCGATGCGCGGCCCTGACCGTTTTCGATGCGGTGGATCATGCGGTACATCCAGCCCGTGCCTTCACGGCATGGCGTGCACTGGCCGCACGACTCTTCAAAGTAGAAGTACGCCAGGCGCTCCATGGCCTTGACCATGCAGCGGGTCTCGTCCAGCACGATGACCGCGCCCGAACCCAGCATCGAACCGGCCTTGGCGATCGAATCGTAATCCAGGTCGGTTTGCATCATGATCTCGCCGCGAATGACTGGCGACGAGGAACCGCCAGGAATCACTGCTTTGATCTTTTTGCCGCCGCGCATGCCGCCTGCCAGTTCCAGCAGTTTGGCAAACGGCGTACCCAGTGGTACTTCGTAGTTGCCCGGACGCTCAACGTCGCCCGAGATCGAGAAGATCTTCGAGCCGCCGTTGTTCGGACGGCCGATCGCCAGGTACTTTTCAGGGCCCATGTTCAGGATGAACGGCACCGCGGCGAAGGTTTCAGTGTTGTTGATGGTGGTCGGCTTGCCATACAGGCCGAACGAGGCCGGGAATGGCGGCTTGAAGCGCGGCTGGCCTTTTTTGCCTTCCAGCGATTCCAGCAGCGCGGTTTCCTCGCCGCAGATGTAGGCGCCATAGCCATGGTGCGCGTGCAGCTGGAAGCTGAACTCGCTGCCCAGGATCTTGTCGCCCAGGAAGCCGGCCGCGCGCGCCTCTTCCAGCGCTTCTTCAAAGCGGGTGTACACCTCGAAGATTTCGCCGTGGATGTAGTTGTAGCCCACCGTGATGCCCATCGCGTAGGCGCCAATGGCCATGCCTTCGATCAGCGAATGCGGATTGTAGCGCAGGATGTCGCGGTCCTTGAAAGTGCCCGGTTCGCCCTCATCTGAGTTGCATACCAGATACTTCTGGCCCGGGAACTGGCGTGGCATGAAGCTCCACTTCAGGCCGGTAGGAAAACCTGCACCGCCACGGCCACGCAGCGACGACGCTTTCAGGTCGGCGATGATCTGTTCCGGGGTGATTTTTTCTTCGATGATACGGCGCAGGGCGCTGTAGCCGCCGCGTTTTACGTAATCTTCCAGATGCCAGTTGTCGCCGTTCAGGCCGGCGAGAATGACTGGATCGATATGTCGGTCGTGGAGTGACGTCATTTCTTGAGTTCCTCCACGAGGGAGTCGATTTTATCGTTGGACATGAAGCTGCACATGCGGTGATTGTTCACCAGCAGCACCGGCGCGTCGCCGCAGGCGCCCATGCACTCGCCTTCCATCAGCGTGAACTCGCCGTCTTCCGTGGTGTCACGGTAGTCGATGCCCAGCTTTTGTTTCAGGTGGTGCGCCGCGCGCTCGCCGCCCGACAGGGCGCAAGGCAGGTTGGTGCACACGGTGATCTTGTGCTTACCAACTGGCTTCAGGTTGTACATATTGTAGAAAGTCGCGACTTCCTGCACGGCGATGGCCGGCATGCGGATGTAGTCGGCCAGTTCCTGCATGGTTTCAGGCGAGATCCAGCCCAGTTCAACCTGGGCGTGCGCCAGCGCGGCCATCACGGCCGATTGGCGCTGATCGTCTGGATACTTGGCCAGCTCGCGATCGATTTTTTTGTAGCACTGCTCGGATAACAACATACTTTTTGCCTCTCGCACTTAGCGGTCAATACTGCCGAACACGATGTCCTGCGTACCAATAATGGTGACGGCGTCGGCAATCATGTGGCCACGCGCCATTTCATCCAGCGACTGCAGGTGTGCATAGTCTGGAGCGCGCAGTTTCACGCGGTATGGCTTGTTGGCGCCGTCCGACACAATGTAGACACCGAACTCGCCTTTCGGGTGTTCCACAGCGCTGTACGCTTCGCCTGGCGGCACGTGGAAACCTTCGGTGAACAGCTTGAAGTGGTGGATCAGCGATTCCATATTGGTCTTCATGTCCACGCGGCCTGGTGGCGCAACTTTACGGTTGCTGGTCATGACGGGACCTGGGTTGTTGCGCAGCCATTCAACGCACTGCTTGATGATCTTGTTCGACTGGCGCAGTTCTTCCACGCGTACCAGGTAGCGGTCATAGCAGTCGCCGTTGGTGCCGATCGGCACGTCGAAGTCCATCAGGTCATACACTTCGTACGGCTGATGCTTGCGCAGATCCCACTGCACGCCCGAGCCGCGCAGCATGGCGCCGGTGAAGCCCATGGCTTTTGCGTCTTCCGGCGAGACCACGCCGATGCCGACGGTACGCTGTTTCCAGATACGGTTATCGGTCAGCAGGGTTTCGTATTCGTCGACATAGGTCGGGAAGCGCGCGGTGAAGGCTTCGATGAAGTCCAGCATCGAGCCCTGACGGTCCTTGTTCAGGTTGTCGATGGCTTTTGCCGAACGGATGATCGATGGCTTGTGCTGCGGCATGGCATCCGGCAGGTCGCGGTACACGCCGCCCGGACGGTAGTAAGCCGCGTGCATGCGCGCGCCCGATACCGCTTCGTAGCAGTCGAACAGGTCTTCGCGGTCGCGGAAGCAGTACAGGAACGGGCCCATGGCGCCAACGTCCAGCGCGTGCGCGCCCAGCCACATCAGGTGATTCAGGATGCGGGTGATCTCGTCGAACATCACGCGGATGTATTGCGCGCGCAGCGGCACTTCCAGGCCCAGCATCTTTTCGATGGCCATGACGTAGGCGTGCTCGTTGCACATCATCGACACGTAGTCCAGGCGGTCCATATACGGAACCGACTGCAGATAGGTCTTCTGCTCGGCCAGCTTCTCGGTGCCGCGGTGCAGCAGGCCGATGTGCGGGTCGGCGCGCTGGATCACTTCGCCGTCCAGTTCCAGCACCAGGCGCAGCACGCCGTGCGCGGCCGGGTGTTGCGGGCCAAAGTTCAGGGTGTAGTTCTTAATTTCTGCCATGTTCTTACTTCCCGTAGGTTTCTTCGCGGATCACGCGCGGCACGTTTTCACGCGGCTCGATGGTGACCGGCTGGTAGACCACGCGCTTCTGTGCGGCGTCGTAGGTCATCTCCACGTAACCCGAGACCGGGAAGTCCTTGCGGAACGGGTGGCCGATGAAGCCGTAGTCGGTCAGGATGCGGCGCAGGTCGTTGTGGTTCTCGAACAGGATGCCGAACATGTCGAAGGCTTCGCGTTCGTACCAGTTCAGCGAACGCCACAGCGGGGTCAGCGACGGCAGCAGCGGCATCTCGTCGTCAGCGCAGAAAGCGCGTACACGGACGCGCCAGTTGTGCTTGACCGACAGCAGATGGATGACAGCGGCGAAACGCAGGCCGTCCCAGGCGCCGTCGCCATAGTTCAGGTAATCGACGCCGCACAGGTCGATGGCGGTGTCGAAGCCCAGCGTGGCGTCGTCGCGCAGCGTCTGCATCACGGCGTAGTAATCAGCGGCCTTGACGGTCAGCGTGATCTCGCCCAGCGCAACGACCGTAGAAACGCGGTCGCCCAGGGCAGTGCCGAGGGCGGTTTGGAGTTTTTCCAGATGAGTAGTCATATTGTGTAGCGCCCCCGTTAGCGTGCGATCGTGTTGGTGCGCTTGATCTTGTTCTGCAACTGCATGATGCCGTACAGCAGGGCCTCAGCAGTGGGCGGACAGCCCGGCACGTACACGTCGACCGGCACGATGCGATCGCAGCCGCGCACGACGGAGTAAGAGTAGTGATAGTAGCCGCCGCCGTTGGCGCAGGAACCCATCGAGATGACCCAGCGTGGCTCCGGCATCTGGTCGTAGACCTTGCGCAGTGCCGGGGCCATCTTGTTGCACAGCGTGCCGGCCACGATCATCACGTCGGATTGACGCGGCGATGGACGGAACACCACGCCGAAGCGGTCCATGTCGTAACGGGCCGCGCCCACGTGCATCATTTCGACCGCGCAGCAGGCCAGACCGAACGTCATCGGGAACATCGAACCCGTACGCGCCCAGTTGATCAGCTTGTCGGCCGAGGTGGTGATGAAACCTTCGTTTAATACGCCTTCAATAGCCATGGCTTATTCCCAATCAAGGGCACCTTTCTTCCAGATATACCAAAAACCGACCACGAATTCAGCGATGAAGACCATCATCGTGATGAAGCCTTGCCAGCCCAGTTCGCGCATGGATACGCCCCATGGGAAGAAGAATGCCGTTTCCAGATCGAACAAAATAAAGAGAATCGCGACGAGGTAGTAACGCACGTCGAATTTCATGCGCGCGTCTTCGAAAGCTTCGAAGCCGCATTCATACGGGGACAGCTTGGCTGCATCAGGGCGTTTCGGACCCAGCAGATGGCCCAGCACTTGGGGAGCAATACCTACGCCGAGACCGACGAGGATGAACAACAGGACGGGGAGATAATTTTCGAGGTTCACGATTGAAGAGCTTATGTTGAACGATCAGTTTAAAGGACACATCGCGGTATTCTGCGGTGCGCTTAACGTTCGCCCCAATCGTAAAACTGCTCAGACCAGGATCGAACGACACATCCTCGTAAAAAAAGCCAGCTTGGTACCACCCTTGCTGGCCTATATTCTGGTGCCGACGACGAGACTCGAACTCGTACAGCTTGCGCCACTACCCCCTCAAGATAGCGTGTCTACCAATTTCACCACGTCGGCATAAGGCCGTTATTTTACTTCGTTTTCACGCGGTTGTTAATCCCGTATTGCGTCAAAACAAGGAAAAATCAATAAATCTTTAACTATTTTTTCTGCTCACAAAGATACTGCTAAAACTATGAGCAAACAACTTAAAAAATTATCAACGACACTAAATTACTACGGAGATTATATTACTTTGGAATCGAGTTTGCAGGCGCTGGGGCAACTGGGGCCGAAGCGGCTGGTGCAGCCGGTGCGCTTGCAGGTGCGGCTGCCGGGGCAGCAGGCGTTGCAGGCACGGTGGCTTGCACGCGATCCATCACACCGCCGCTGACGTTGTTCGCCTGGTGGGTGGTGATATAGGACAGCGCCAGCGTGGCGACAAAGAAGATCAGCGCCGCAACGCCGGTCGATTTCGACATGAAGTTGGAGGAACCGGTTGCGCCGAACAGGCTGCCGGAAGCGCCGGAGCCGAAGGCTGCGCCCATGTCGGCGCCCTTACCGTGCTGCAGCAACACCAGGCCGATAATGGCGATGGCCGAAATCACCTGCACTACGATAACCAGATTGAAAAAGCTGCTCATGTTATTCCATTCCAAATTAAAAGTTTTGTATCGTTTTGTTTCTACTACTTAAACAGCCTGGATAATCCCGAGAAAATCACTCGACTTTAAAGCAGCGCCGCCAATCAGGCCGCCGTCAATATCCGGCTGCGCCATCAATTCTTTTGCATTCTCCGGCTTCATACTGCCACCGTAGAGTATCTTCACCCCTGCCGCCGCTTCGGCGTGCCGTTGCGCCAGGCAGGCGCGCAGCAGGCGATGCGCATCCTGCGCAATCTGCGGCGTGGCAGTCTTGCCAGTACCTATCGCCCACACCGGCTCGTAGGCCAGCACCAGGTCCGCAATCTGCTGCGGCGCTATTGCCTCCAGCACTGCTTGCAACTGGGCGCAAATCACCTGCTCAGTCTGCCCTGCTTCGCGCTGCTCCAGCGACTCACCTACACATACTACAGGAGTCAGGCCCGCCGCCAACGCTACCGCGGTTTTTTGCGCCACCAATTCGTTGCTTTCGTGGTGATAAGCGCGGCGCTCGGAGTGCCCGCACAGCACGTAAGTCGAACCGAAGTCCTGCAGCATCGCCGCCGACACCTCGCCGGTATAAGCGCCGCCGGCGTGGATCGATACATCCTGCGCGCCCCAGCGCACCGGGGTGCCTGCCAGCTCGGCCTGGCACTGAGCCAGGTAAGGCGCGGGCACGCACACCGCGCAATCGGCGCCAAAGTCGTTCAAGCCGGCGACTATCCCCGACAACAGTGCCGTATTGCTGGCGCGGTTGCCATTCATTTTCCAGTTGCCGATCACGAGTTTCTGACGCATAGCAAGCCCAAAGGTTAATAACCCGCCATTGTACCGCGCCCAAAAAGGCACGGTCAAACAGGCAAAGCGATTCCCCGGCTGTCCAAAACCGTAAATTTACTACGCATTTTACAACGAAATGCCGCTCAAATCACCTGCAACATGATTTTTCCCACATGGCTGCTGCTTTCCATCAGCGCATGCGCGGCGGCGGCCTGCTCCAGCGGGAAGACGGTATGGATCACCGGCTTGAGTTTGCGCTCGGCCATCATCGGCCAGACTTTTTCCTTGAGTTTTTTGGCGATCGCTCCCTTGAATTCGGCCGAACGGGGACGCAGCGTGGAGCCGGTCACGGTCAGGCGGCGGCGCAGCACCTGGCCCATGTCCAGCGTCGATTTGCCGCCGCCCAGCGTGGCGATGATGGCGATGCGGCCATCGTCGGCCAGGCAGGAAACCTCGCGTGGCAGGTAGTCTCCGGCCACCATGTCCAGAATCACGTCGACGCCCCGGTCGTTGGTCAGCGACTTGACCACCGCCGCGAAGTCCTCGGTTTTGTAGTTGATGCCGCGCTCGGCGCCGAGCTGAACGCAGGCCGCGACCTTGTCGTCCGAACCGGCGGTGGCGAACACCCGGTGGCCCATCGCCGAGGCCAATTGGATCGCCGTCACGCCGATGCCGGAGCTGCCGCCCTGCACCAATAACGTCTCGCCAGCGCTCAGATTGGCGCGGTCAAAAACGTTGCTCCAGACTGTGAAGTAATTTTCCGGAATGGTCGCCGCTTCGAGCATCGACCAGCCTTTCGGCACCGGTAAAACCTGCTGTATCGGAGCAACAACATACTCGGCATAGCCGCCGCCCTGCACCAAAGCGCAAACGTGATCGCCGATATCGAGGGTGGTGTAGTCGAGGTCGCCATCAACGATTTCGCCTGCCACTTCCAGGCCGGGGATGTCGGAGGCGCCCGGCGGCGGCGCGTAATTGCCGGTGCGCTGGAACACGTCCGGGCGGTTGACGCCGGCCGCGTGCACCTTGATCAGCACCTCGCCGGACTTCACCACCGGCATCGGGCGTTCACACAGTTTCAGGACATCGGCCGGGCCGGGTTGGGTGATTTCGATCGCGCGCATAGGGTGCCTTTCAGGGAAAGCACGATTTTACCCCGCGCGGCGCCAAGCTGCGGTGGCTGCCCCGTTGCCGCCTTGGGGGTCAGCCACCGCCAGTCCGCGACTTCTGCGGCAGCGGCGTGTTGGGCCGCCAGGCCGACGACAGCGCCTGCCCTTCCTCAACCTGCTCCTGGGTCATGATCTTGACCACCGCCGACCGCTGCTCGGCCGCATTCACCGAGCCGTTCGCTGCCGCCAGATTCCATAACATATAGGCAATCACATTATCCTGCGGCACGCCGCCCATGTGATAGCGGTACATCAGCCCGAGCACCTGCTGTGCCTGGCCATGCCCCTGCTCGGCCGCCTTGCGGAACCACGACACCGCCTGCTTGTGGTCCTGTATCACCGCATTGCCCGTGTAATACATCGCGCCCACCACATACTGCGCGTCCGCCTTGCCCTTCAGCGCCGCCTTGCGGTGCCACTCCAGCGCCGTCTTGTAATCCTGCGGCACGCCACGGCCCATGTAATACATCAGTCCCAGCAAGTGCTGTGCATCCGCATTGCCGGCTTGCGCCAGCGGCCGTATCTCTTTCAACGCCACCGCGTAATTCTTGCTGTTGTACGCGGTCGCCCCTTCGGCGAATCCTGCCATCGCGGCTTGCTGCCAGCCGAGTGCGATGACGATCGCTAGTATGAATTTTTTCATATCGCGTTATATGTATAGATGTGTTTACTTCCAGCTGACCTTGCCCAGGCCGTCCACCGAGACGTTGCGGTTCAACGGTTTGCCATAGACAATGACCGATCCCAGGCCGCTGAGGTTCAGCGTCGCATTGGTTTTGGCGGTGACGGTGGCGTTGCCCAGGCCGCTCAGGTCGACATTGACCGACTCCGCCTGGAACTGCTGCGCGTTCAGCCCGCCTACCCCGCCCAGATTCGCCTTGAGCAGCTTGCTGCGCCCGCCCAGCGTGATGTAGCCGGCGCCGCGCAGGTCCAGGTCCGCCTCGTCGTTTTCGCTCAGCCACAGATTCATGCTGCCGACGCCGCCCAGATTGGCTTTCAGCACCTTGTAGTCGCACACGACCTTCATGCTGCCGGCGCCATCCATGGTTAGCTCCAGCTGGTCGCCGCTAAAGCCGTTGATTTCGGTCTGGCCGACGCCCTCGGCCACCACTTCCCGCAACTTCGGCAGGATCAGCTCGGCGCGGGTGCGCCCGACCTTGATGCCGCGCCCTTCGGTATCCAGATGCAGGGTGTCGCCCGACTGCGACGCGGTCAGCTTGTCCAGGTAGCGCTTTTCGCCGATGATTTTCAGCGTCGGGGTATCGCCCTGGCGCAGCTTGAGGTCGATAACGCCGTCGATCTTGACCCGCACCACCCGCGCATCAATCGGAATCACGCGCGTTTCGCTGCTGTCGTCGGCGGCGTCGGCACGGCCAAACAGGGCGCAAAACGCGGCAAACAGCAAGCCGAACTGGAAAAGCTTCTTCATATCATATCCTCTGATGTTGATATGGCCATCATATCCCGCGCGCGCGGGCAGGCATCCCCGAATTGCGACAAACTGCACAAAACGGGGATTGGACGGTGAAAACCGCAGGAACTAGCGGTTGACGATGCGCGCCACCAGCCCGGCGCGGCCTGTGCGGTCGAAGGCGGCGGCAGAAATGCTGCCCTTGGCGGCGATCGGCCCGGTGACCGGCTTGCTGCGCGCGGTCGGCGTGCTGCCGTCGGTGGTGTAGCGCAGCGTCAGTCCGGGCAGCACATGGTTGACCAGCACCTTGCCGCCCTCCAGCAGCAGGCCTGGCGGGGCGATCCGGTATGCCACGTCGCCGCGCTCCAGGTCGAGGCGCGGCAGCACCCGCTGGCCCAGCGTGTTGACGAAGCCCGACCAGGCGCTGCGCTGCAGGGCGGCCGCCTGGGTAGAGTCGACCGCCTGCGCCCAGGCCGGGTCCGGCGCCCAGGCGCGTTCAGCCAGCGCCAGCAGGCGCGGCATCATCAGGTAATCGAGCTGGGCGCTGTTGCGGATGGTTTCAGAAAACAGCGTCGCCTCCAGCCCACGGATATGCTGGCGCCCTGCCTCTGTCAGCTGCGCGCCCAAGGGCTTGAAGCCGTACACCGTATCCAGCTCCAGGTAAGCGCCCCAGTTGACACCCGGCTCCTCCGGATTGCCGTTGGCGGCCATGTCCAGGTACATATTGGTCACCGGCGCCAGCACGATGTCATAGCCGGCATTGGCCAGACGGTAGGCAAAGTCCTCGTTGCCCGGCGTGTTATTCCACACATACAGGCTGAAACCACGCTGCGTGAAGCGCGGATTCGGCAGCTGCTGTGCGCCCTCCTGCGTTGAGCGGCGCGCGCCCAGCTCCTCCCAGCCCGAGGCATACATGCCGTGCTTGCGCACGATGCCATCCACGCGGTGGTAGAAGTAGTCCCACAGGTCGGCCACGCCGGCCAGCTTCTCGCGCTGCATCAGCGCCTGCGCCAGCGGCGACTTTTCCCACGCGCCATGCGGCAGCTCGTCGCCACCGACGTGCATGGTCTTCAGCGGTGCGCCAGCCTCGCGGTGCAGCGCGGCGATCTCCCCGACCACGTGGTCGATGAAGGCGTAGCTGGATTCCAGGCCGGGGTTGATGACGTGGTCGTTGTACTCCTGCGGCGAGCGATACACCGAACGGTCGTTGAAATCGCTGAGCAGGTATTGTGCCGCGCCGGATTCGCCGGCCGCCTGCATGCGGTGATAGCGCGCCTCCATGGCCTTGACGGCGGCGCGCGCATGGCCCGGCATCTCGATCTCCGGGATCACCTCGATATGGCGCGCGGCCGCGTAGCGCAGGATTTCGATATAGTCGGCGCGGGTGTAGTAGCCACTGCCGTGCGGGTCATCCGCACGCGGGCCGGAACCATAGGCCGGCGGCAGGCGCACGCCCGCTTTCGCGCTATGCCCGCGCACCGCGCCGATGCTGGTCAGCTCCGGCAGGCCGGGGATTTCCAGCCGCCAGCCCTCGTCGTCGGTGATGTGGAAGTGCAGCTTGTTCAATTTGTAGGTGGCCATCAGGTCCAGCGTCTTCAGCACCACTTCCTTGGGCTGGAAGTTGCGCGCCACGTCCAGCTGGAAGCCTCGGTAGGCAAAGCGCGGCGCATCGATCACCTCCAGCTCCTGCAGTTCGATCTGCGTTGCGCCTGGCGATGGCAGCGGCAGCAGGTCGTGCAGCGATTGCAGGCCGCGCGCCACGCCGGCCGCCGTGTTGCCGGTGATATTGATGCCGTCGTCGCCGCTGATGCTCAGCTCATACGCTTCCGGCGACTGCTGCGCGTCCACGGCGCCGATGCGCAAGCGCAGCGGCAGCGGCGCGTGCGATGTATCGCCCTGCGGCAGATAGCGCGCGAACAGCGCACGGGCAAACGCAGTTTCGTATTTCAGGCCGGGGCCGGAAATCACCTGCGGCGCGCGCACCAGCTGCACCCTGCCCGCGCCCATCTTCAATGCCAGCGGCGTCGGGAACACCGGCGGCAGCGCGGCGGCCGGCAGCAGCGCCGCCTGCGCGTTGCGGCGATAGGTGTCCTGCGGCGTGACCAAGGCGTGCCGGTCTTGCGGACGTTGCAGCTGAGTCGCGCGGGTCGGCAGCACGATCTGGTAGTCGCTGACGGCGTGCCCCACGTCCGGGGTGGCGTCGTAGACCAGGTAAGGCCCGGCCGGCGCCCGCTCCATCTTGATCAGCAGGCCTGTGTAATCGTAATCGACATGTAGCGTGCTACCCGCTTTCAGCCCCTTGAAGCCTGTGGTGGGCCGCACGCGGTACATGCCGCCGCCGACCTGTTCGATCATCAGGTTTCCGTCCAGCGGGCCGGTGACCACGCCGTAAGCGATATTGAAGTAGAGCGACCACCCCTGCGCCGGCAGCGCATGGCCGCGCAGCGCCGTCACGCTCAGCCGTGCCCTGGTGTGGGCTTCAGGCTTGCTCACATCATTGTTCAGCACTTCCCAGCGCATCTTCAATGCTTCCTGCTGTGCTGCGTGGGCGGAAGAAATCAGCGCGCTCAGGGCCAGTATGCACGCAGCAAGGTGGTGGTATCTCTTCATGTTTTAGTCAGCATGCTTAAAGATGATCAGATTGCCACATCCTGGGCTTTACCGCATCAAGATTTGAAGATTGCGCACGCTAGGCGGCCTTGCTGCGCACCAGATCCAGCCAGGCACGGGCAGCAAAGGACAGATGTCCGCCACGCCGCCAGGCCAGCATCAGCTTCCAGTCCAGCGCCGGCTCCTGCAAGCGGACCACGGTGAATCTCCCCTTCTCCAGCGTATCGCAGAACACCTTTGGCAGCAGCGTTATGCCCACGCCCAGCCGTACCAGCGAAGCGACGAAATCCCATTGGCCGCTACGGCTGCTGATGCGCGGCGTAAAGCCGGCGCGCAGGCAGGCGTCGGCGATCACCTCATTCAACGCAAAACCCTCGCCATAGAAAATGAAGGCGCAATCAGCCAGTTCGCGCAGCGCGACACCGCGCCGGCCGCGCCAGGGCGAGTCGGCCGGCGCCAACAGACACATCGGCGATGTCAGCAACGGCAAAGAATCGAAGTCCCGCCATGCGGCCGCGTTGGAGGGGTAGTGCAGCATCGTGCCCAGCTCCAGCGCGCCGCTGCGCAGGTCCGCTTCTATGCCCTGCGAGCCGCCTTCAAACAGCTTGAGTTCGATCTGCGGATAGCGCTTGTGATAGGCCGCCAGCAGCGGCGCCAGCGGCGCGTGCGCCTGCTGGGTCACGCCGATGCGCAAGTCGCCGCGCCGCAGTTGCTGCAAGTCCGCCAGTTCCACACTCATCTCCGCATGCATTGCCAGCAGCGCGCGGCCGCGTTGCAGCACCACGTTGCCGGCGTCGGTCAGCGTGAAGCGTTTGCCGACGCGTTCCAGCAGTGTCAGGTCGAGCGACTGCTCCAGCTGCTGCACCATCTTGCTGACCGTGGGCTGGGTGACGTGCAGCGCCTCGGCCGCGCGGCTGAAGCTCTGCTGATCGACGACCGCGACGAAATAGCGCAGCGCGCGGATATCCATACACTATTCCAATATAGAATGATTTTTATAATTTTAATTCATTTTATCTTTTATTCCGCGCCACCTAGAATGGCACGATGAAACGCATTCTCTACACATTGGCGCAGGTGCTTGGCCTGATCGCGGCGTGGTATGCCGCTGACCGCCTGTCAGCCTGGGCCGGACTGCCCTTCTCCGGCGGCGTGGTCGGCCTGATCATCATGGTCGCGCTGCTGCAAAGCGGCCTGCTGCGGCCTAGCGCCATCGAGCATGGCGCGGACTGGCTACTGTCCAATATGCTGCTGTTCTTTATCCCGCTGGTGGTGTCGGTGGTGCAGTTCACCGGCTTGCTGAAACAGGATGGCTTGCGGCTGTTCGCCGCCATCGGCATCGGCTTCACCTGCGTGATGCTGGCGACCGCGTTCACCGTC
The DNA here is from genome assembly GCF_019219065.1 of Duganella sp. sic0402. GTDB lineage: Bacteria > Pseudomonadota > Gammaproteobacteria > Burkholderiales > Burkholderiaceae_D > Rugamonas. The sequence continues at coordinate 248,133 of NZ_JAHUWK010000002.1, forward strand.
GAATGGGTGTGCCGCTTTGAGCGCGGCCGCAAGCTGCGCCGTCTGCGCGCGGAGCGCGCCGCATGAAACCGCTGCTGTTTCTACTGCTGACACTGGGCCTGTTCTACGCGAATCAGGCTTTGCACAAGCGCTATCCGCGCCTGTGGCTGACGCCCGCCATCGCCACCTCGGCGGTACTGATCGCGGTGGTGCAGCTGTCGTCCACGCCGTTCCCAGTCTACTTTGGCGATACGCGCTGGCTGTCATGGCTGCTCGGCCCCGCCACGGTGGCGTTTGCGCTGCCGATCTATCAATATCGCGATTTGGTGAAACAGCACTGGCTGGCGCTGACGCTGGGCAGCGTGGCCGGCATCGCCGCCTCGCTGGGCAGCACGCTGCTGCTGGACCGTTTGCTGGACCTGCACGGCAGCGTGGCGCAAAGCCTGCTGGCGCGCTCGGTGTCCACGCCATTCGCACTGGAAGCCACGCGCCACCTGGGCGGCTCTGCACAGTTAACCGGCGTTTTCGTCATCATCACCGGCCTGTTCGGCATCCTGCTTGGCCAGGTGCTATTGGCGCGGCTGCCGCTGCGCATGCGCATTGCGCGCGGCGCACCCTATGGAGCGGCGGCACACGGTTTCGGCTTGAGCAAGGCGCGCTCGATTGGTCCGCAGGAAGGCGCAGTCGCCAGCCTCACCATGATCTTCAGCGGCGTGCTGATGGTGCTGCTGGCGCCCATGCTGGGCCACCTGATTACCAGCGCATAAGCTTGCGCACCTGCGGCAGCAGGTCGCTGGCGATGCTGACGTTCTGCGCGCGGGTCGGATGCCCGTTGGCGGCGTCGCCCGGATAGCCGGTGGACGCAATGGCGTGCACGCGCGCATCGCCCACGCGGCGTATCGTCTCCTGAATGTAGCTTGTCAGCGCAGCCTGTTTTTCGCCGGTGAGTATGCCGCCCTCGGTCAGCATCAGCTGCGCCTGCGGGTGATCCCGCAGCAGCGTGCGCACCAGCGACACGTAAGCAGCGACATATTGCTCGCGCTCCGGTATGCCGGTGGTCATATCGTTGGTGCCGATGGCAACCAGGATCGCATCCGGCCGGTAATCGCGCTGATCCCATGGCACGGCTACCGGCTGGATCGGCAGCGCCATGCCGTAGTAGCCGGCCAGGTTCAGCTCATTGGTCTTGCCTTCCCAGGTGCGGATCAAGCCACGACCGCCATAGCACACCAGTTGCACCTGCGCGTTGAGCTGCCGCGCCAGCAGCATGCCGTAGGATGCGCGCGGATTGGCCGATGCGGCGCCGTTCTCCTCACCCGGCACGCGGTCTATCGCCGCGCCGCAGGTGACGGAATCCCCCAGCAACAGCAGCTTGCGTTCCGCTAGCGCCGGCGCCGCGCGCCATGCGCCGTCGGTGTCCAGGTCCAGCAAGGCTGCGCTGCCCTGCCAGGTTTCGGAACGGTTGACGATTTCGGCGCTGTGCACACCGCGCGCCAGGCCGGCGGCCAGCACCAGCGTCTGGCGGCCTTCCTGCAAGCGCAGCTTGCGCGCGGTGCCATCCACAATCACGTCCACATAGCTTTGCTTGCCGCTGGCGTACATGGTGGCGATCAGGCGCGTACCTTCAAAGCTGACCTGGAAGCTTACGCCGGGATAGCTAAAACGCACACCGCCATCCGCCTGCGTCTGTGTGCGCCCCATGCGGGCAACGTGCGGATCGGCGGCTGGAATGGTGACCGCGCCGGCTTGGCCTGCGGCGGCCAGCCAGCCGGCCATGCCCGCCGCCGCGAGTGCGGCTGGCATGCGGCGTTGCAGGCGAAGACGGCGCACGCTCACTCCATCAGCTTGCGGATATCCGGCAGCATGGCGTCGGCCCACAACTGGTAGCCCCACGGCGTCGGATGCAGGAAGTCCGGCATCACATCAGCCGACATCACGCCGTCCTGCTGCAGGAAAGCCTGGCCATAATCGTGGAAGAACACATGCTTGCCATCGTTCAGCTTGGCGACCATGCGGTTCAGTTCCAGCACGCGCTTGCGCTCCACGCTTTGCGGCGATTCGCCGTGCGGCAGGATGGCGTTGAGCAGGATGCGCGCATCCGGATACAGCTTGCGCAACTGTGCCACCACCAGCTTGACGCCATCGAAGGCCTGCGCCGGCGTCGCATTGCAGAAGCTGAAGTTGTTGACGCCGATGGTCAGCACCACCGCTTTAGGGTGCAGCTTTTCAGCGTGCCCATTCTGCAAGCGCCACAGCACGTTGCCGGTGTGGTCGCCACCGATGCCGAAGTTGGCCGTGCGCCATTGGCCGAAGGAGCGCTTCCAGACATCCGCATTCCAGCCCTCGGTGATCGAGTCGCCAACAAACAGCAGATCGACGCCACCCTTGTCGGCGACTTCGACATCCTCTTCAAACATCTGCTGCCAGCGGGCGCGCGACATCCAGTGGTAACTCAGCTTGCGCGGAGCCGGCGTAGTGCTGCATGCGGCGCCGTCCAGCGGCTGCGGCTTGAGGCGCAACAGCAGCACGCTGTGCGGCGCCACCTTGGCCTCCAGCTTCTTGCTGGTGTCGCCGGACTTGCCGCCCCAGATGTCGCGCCAGTCGTAGGTCGCCAGCTTGAAGTCGATTTCGCGCTTGCTCAGCTCATCGCTGACAAAGTGTGCTTTCCAGTCGTAGTTGACGCTGGCCGCCTGTTCGCCGCGATTCAGCACCATCAGCGCCCATTCATTATTGGCCAGCGGCTTGGCCCAGTATTCCAGCTTGCCATCGTCGAAGAACTTCCACGCCTGGATGCCGGCCTTGTCCTGATTGATCGCAATCACGTCCTTGTTTTCCAGGATGCGCAGCGTGGACTGCGGAATCTTGCGCAGGTCGTTGCCGAGGATGAGCGGCGACGCCATCATCGCCCACATCGCAAAGTGCGCGCGGTCTTCGTCTTCCGTCATGCCCATGCCGACTTCCAGCATGTCCATATCGTTCCAGTGGCCTGGTCCCGCGTACTTGCGCAAGCCCGCCTGGCGGTCGAAGATGCGCAGCACACCGAGGCGCGAGAAGGCGTCGTGATTCAGCTCGCAGTTCCAGCACGGATAAATATCCGGGCTGGTGCGCCAGGAGTGGCCGACGTCCTTTGCCCATTCCCACGGCTTGTTGTCGCCCCACTCGCACATGCTGAACAACATCGGCCGGCCAGCGGCGCGGATGGCATCGCGCATGGTGGTGTAGGCGCCGACGGCGCTCAGGCCTTTGGTGTCGCACCAGTCGTACTTGATGTAGTCGATGCCCCAGTCGGCGTAGGTCTTGGCGTCCTGGTACTCATGGCCACGGCTGCCCGGCTTGCCGCCGCAGGTGGTGGCGCCGGCGTCCGAATAGATGCCCAGCTTGAGGCCTTTGCTGTGGACATAATCCGCCAGCGCCTTGATGCCCGACGGGAAGCGCCCGGGATCGGCGTGAATGAAGCCATCCTTGTCACGCTTGCCATGCCAGCAATCGTCGATATTGACGTACTGGTAGCCGGCGTCCTTGAGGCCTAGCTTGACCATGGCGTCCGCCGTGTCGCGGATCAGCTTTTCGTTGATGTCGCAGCCGAAGGAGTTCCAGCTGTTCCAGCCCATCTGCGGCGTATCGGCCAGCCCGGCAAATTTCTGGGCGTGGGCTTGGGCGCTGATCAACAGCGCCAGCAACAGAAGCAGGCGCTTCATCATTTGATACCGTGCAGTTTGTCGGCATACTCCTTGATCAGCAGCAGCGAGCTGACGTCGGAATCAAACACCGAATACAGACCCTGCTCTTCCTGCGGCGGATCGCCGACAAAGTCGTTACCCGGCTTCCACCAGTAGTCCGCATTCGCCGCGCGGCCCATGCCGCCCCATGCCCAGAAATTGAAGCCGGCAATCGGATCGCCCTTCTGTGCGCGGGTGGTGATGATGTCGAACACTTCACGATAGAAGCGGTCGCGGATAGTGGTGCTGGCCTTGATGCTGAACGACGGGCCGTCACGATCCAGTCCGAATTCTTCCAGCACGATAGGCTTGCCCAGCTTTTTGGCCAGCTCGATGTGGGAGTTCAGATAGTCGCGGCTCTTGCCGATGGCGTTATCCCAGCTGCCGGCCGGGTTGCTGGAGTCGAACCAGCCCCAGTTCTTGGGCCACAGGTGATAGGTCAGATAATCGACATGCTTGCTGCGGTGCGCGTCCTGGAACAGTTGCGCATCGTGCGCCGAACCGGCCAGGCCTTCGCTGCCGGTGCTGACCAGGTGGTTCTTGTCCAGGCTATGGATGTACGCCGCCGCCTCGTCGATCCACTTGACGTAGACCGCCTTTTCTTCCGGCGTGGCCTTGCCGTTGCCTGGGCGTGGTTCATTTGCCAGCTGCCAGGACAGGATGTGCGTGTCCTCGCTGTACGGCTTGCCGGTGATGGTGTTGACGCGCTTGACGATCCTGGCGATGACATTGCGGTACTCGGCCTGCGCGGCGGCGTTGCGATAGAAGCCCGCCGTCTTTTGCATATAGGTGTCGTAGTCCTTGGTCACGTTCGGGTCCAGTGCCGGCGTGCCTTCAAACCAGTTCAGGTACTGCGTCATCCCGCCCGACCACTGCCAGAAGTTATTCAGGTAGATCACCACGGTCATGTCGCGCTTGGCCACTTCCGCCATCAGGAAGTCCAGGCCGGCCAGCAGGTTTTCGTCGTACTGGCCTGGCGCGCTGGTGGTGGCCGGGCTGACGGCGCTTTTCATCTCGGTCTTTTCCGAGACAGCCAGCACGCGCAGGTTGTTGATGCCGATGGCCTTCATATTATCCAGCTCTTTCAGCAGGCGCGCGCGATCGCCCACGCCGCTGGGAGCGCCCAGGTAGCCGCCGTACCAGAAGTTGGCGCCGGCGATATAGTAGGCCTGGCCTTTGCGTGCAAAATGGGTTTTCTTGACAGTGACGAAGTCGCTCTTGGCGGCGGGCGCCGCTTCGACCATGCTGCACGCGCCGATCATCATGGCGGCGGCGCAGAATTTGTATAGTTGTTTCAAGTCTCGCTCCTCTATTTATTTTCCGTTGACGTTCAGCGTGCGTTGCTGAAGCTGGACGGTGATGCTCGCTGCCTTGGTGTCCGCCGCGTCGTGCGCCAGCAGTACTTTATAACCGCCTTTGGCGATGCGCCAGGTTTTGCTCTTGCTGTCGAAGACGCCCAGCAGGCGCGGATCGACGCTGACGCTGACTTGCTTGCTCTCACCCGGCGCCAGCTCTACTTTATCCCAGCCGGCCAGTCGCTTCGGCGCTTCCCATTGGGCGTTCAGCGGCGCCACGTATAGCTGCGGCACGTCCTTGCCCTTGACTGCACCGGTGTTGGTCACCTTGAAGCTCAGCGACAGTTTGCCGTCCTTCTGGGTGGCTGCCAGGCCGGAATAGGCAAACTGCGTGTACGACAGGCCGTGGCCAAACGGGAATAGCGGCTTCAGTCCCTTGAGGTCAAACCACTTGTAGCCGACCGCCGCGCCTTCATGATAATTCACCGTGAAGCGCGCGGTGTCGTTTTTAGGATCGCCATCCAGCTTGGGGCGTGGCAGCTGGCTTTCCGACGCCGGGAAGGTCGCCGGCAAATGGCCGGATGGATTGACTTCGCCAAACAGCACGCGCGCAATCGCCTCGCCGCCGCTGGTGCCCGGATACCAGGCTTGCAGAATGCCGGCCGCCTGATCGACCCACGGCATCAGTACCGGACCGGAAGTCTCCAGCACCACCACCGTTTTAGGATTGGCCTTGGCGACAGCGGCCACCAGCGCATCCTGATTGTCCGGCAGCGACAGCGACACCGCATCCAGCGCCTCGCCTACCCACTGCTGGGCAAACACCAGCACCACGTCCGCATCGGCCGCTGCCCGCGCAGCGGCGGCCGGGTCCTTGCCATCGTGGTAGCTGACCGAAGCGCCCGGCGCGAGCGCCTGGATCGCCTTCAGCGGCGAGGAAGGGTGATACATCACCGGTCCGGGCCACGAGGTTGGCGCAATGCCCGGCACCGCGTTGCCGCCCACCGGATACACCAGCGACGAACCGCCACCAGCCAGCACGCCCACATCGGCATGCGCGCCGATGACCACGATTTTCTTCGCGCCGGCTTTCAGCGGCAGCACATTACCGGCATTCTTCAGCAGCACCATGCCCTCTTCCGCGCCGGCGCGGCTGGCCTGGCCATGGACGGCGTAGTCGATATTGCCGCCCTCCGCGACCGGATTGTCCACCACGCCCTTGTCAAACATGGCGCGCAATACGCGGAACACCATATTATCCAGCCGCGCTTGCGGCACATGGCCATTGGCGACCGCCTCTTCCAGCGCGCCGCCGAAATACTGAGACTTGTCGAACTCCCAGCCGGATTGCTGGTCAAGGCCGGCATTGGCCGATTCCACCGTACTGTGGGTCGCGCCCCAGTCGGTCATCACATAGCCTTTGTAGCCCCAGTCGTTCTTCAGCACCTGGTTGAGCAGGTAGTCGTTTTCGCAGGCGTAGACGCCGTTCAGGCGATTATAGGAACACATGACCGAACCGGGATCGGCCTGCTCCATCAGCAACTGGAAGGCCAGCAAGTCCGACATGCGGTTGCTGGCGTCGTCGATGCGCGCATCAAGCACAAAGCGGCCAGTCTCCTGATTGTTGACCGCAAAGTGCTTCATGGTGGCGATGATGTGATTCGACTGGATGCCCTTGACCTGCTCGGCCACCATCACGCCAGCCAGCAGCGGATCTTCTCCCGCATACTCGAAATTGCGGCCGTTGCGCGGCTCGCGCAGCAGGTTGACGCCGCCGGCCAGCATGACATTGAAGCCGGAAGCGCGCGCCTCGGCGCCGATCATGGCGCCGCCTTTGTAAGCCAGCGCACGGTCCCAGCTGGCGGTCGTGGCCAGGCCGGATGGCAGCGAAGTACGCTCGCGCGGCGTCTTCGATGCCTGGGTGGCGACGCCCAGGCCGGCGTCCGTCTCAAACAGCGCCGGCAAGCCCAGACGCGGCACGCCTTCGATATAGCCAGCGGAAAATGGCAGCGCCGCCGGGTGCTTCCTGGTCTTGTTGCCGAAGTCCGAGCCGAAGTGGCCCAGCACCCAGCGCAGCTTTTCCTGCTGCGTCATCGCGTTCAGCGCCAGCTCGGCGCGCTTGTCGGCGCTGAGCGATTTATCCAGCCATGCCTGTTCCGCCGCCTGCGCCGACATCGCAGCCAGCGCCAGCGCGAGCGCCAGTTTCAACTTCATACAGCCTCCTTGCCGCTATACATGCCGGCGTACTTAAGGCCGAAATACAGGATGAACAGGTAGCAGGCGGCCGGCACGAAGAACGACCATTGCAGGCCGATGGTGTCCGCCAGCAGGCCTTGCGCAAACGGCACCAGCGCGCCGCCGACAATGGCCATGCACAGGATGCCGGAGCCCTGGCCGGTCTGCCGGCCCAGCTTGTGCAGCGCCATGCTGAAGATGGTCGGGAACATGATGGAGTTGAACAGGCCAACGGCGATGATGGACCACATGGCCAGCTGGCCATGACCGAAAATCGCCACCAGGATCAGGATGATGGAAGCGGCCGAGTTGAACGCCAGCGCCTTGCCTGGACTGACGTAGCGCATCACGGCAAAGCCGATGAAGCGGCCGATCATCGCGCCGCCCCAGTAATAGCTGACGTAGTGCGCCGCCTCGCCATGCGGCAGGCTGGCGATATTCGCTTCGCCGAGGAAGTTGATCAGGAAGCTGCCGATGCTGACCTCACCGCCCACGTACAGGAAGATGCCGATCGCGCCCAGCAGCAGGTGGCGGTGCGCCAGCACGCCCGTCTCCACACTGGTTGCCAGTTCGTCATCGGCGTGGCTGATCTTCGGCAGACGCACCAGCGCGAACAGCACCGCCAGCGCCAGCAGCGCGGCGGCCAGCGCGATGTAAGGACCTTGCACGGCGGCCGCCTCCTCCGCCTTGGAGCGCACCACGCTGGCCACGCCCTCGGACAGAATCAGCATGCCGCCCAGCGCCGGCGCGATGGTGGTGCCCAGCGAATTGAACGCCTGGGTCAGCGTCAGCCGGCTGGATGCGGTGGCTGGTGCGCCCAGCACTGTCACATAGGGATTAGCCGCCACCTGGAGAATGGTGATGCCGCTCGCGAGCACGAAGAAGGCCAGCAGGAACAGCGCGTAGCCGCTCGTCGACGCCGGGAAGAACATGGCGCAACCGGCGGCCGCCAGCACCAGGCCACTGACCGCGCCGCGCTGGTAGCCGATCTTCTTGATCAGCATCCCGGCCGGCAGCGAGACGATGAAGTAGGCGCCGAAGAAGCAGAACTGCACCAGCATGGCCTGCACATAGGTCAGCGTATAGATCGACTTCAGGTGCGGGATCAGCACGTCGTTGAGCGACGTGAGCAGCCCCCACATGAAAAACAGCAGTGTAATGATGACCAGCGGGACGGTGTTCCCACCTTCCGCATGGGCGTGCGGGCGCGTAGTTGCGGATGCAACGTGTTCCATTGACAGTCTCCTCGTATGGATGGTTTTTATATTAATAAAAAGATTCTGCATAGTTGCCGCCAGCCGGTCAAACAACAAACGAATTTTGGCCCTAGTTTAGCCATCTTCACTAAATGAAGCGTGTTTAGTAAATTGCGCTAAACTCAAAGGCCAACTTGATATCGCGGTTGACCATCAATAGACGCTAATGCAAGACTTCCATCACACCGAGGAGACACAAAAATAATGGGGACGAACATCACGATCAGGGACATCGCCCGTGTCGCAGGCGTATCGGCGGGGACGATTTCCCGCGCCTTGAAAAATGAACCCGGCCTGACCGAAGCAACCCGCCAGATGGTGCTGGAGACTGCGCGCGGTCTGGGCTACGATTTTTGCAAGCTGCGCCCGAAGCGCCTGCGCCGCCTGACCTTCCTGCTGCACCGCCAGCACAACACGGCGGCCAGCAGCCCGTTCTATTCGCCGGTGCTGCACGGCGCCGAAGAAGCCTGCCGCAAACAGGGCATCGTGCTGTCGTTCATGGCGGTGGGGCCAGCCGATGGCCTGATCGACCAGATCCGCATGCACGCGCCGGACGGCATCGTCTGCGCCGGTTTCTTTGAGCCGGAAACGCTGAGCGCCCTGCGCTCGACCGGCAAGCAGCTGGTGCTGATCGATATGCAGCTGCGCGGTTACAGCTCGGTCAATCCGGACAATATGATGGGCGGCTACCTGGCGACCAAGCACCTGATCGATACCGGCCGCACCCGCGTCGGTTTCATTTCCGGCCCGCTGTCGCACTACTCGATCCGCGAACGCGAGCGCGGCTACCGCCAGGCGCTGTTCGAGGAAGGCATCCTCGCCAACCCGAAGCTGGAAGCCTATCTGCCGGACGGCGTGGATCTGGAAACCGGCGCCTGGGAGGCGATGGAACAGCTGCTGTCGCTGCCGCATCCGCCGGATGCGGTGTTCTGCTACAACGACAGCGCGGCGCTGGTCGCCATGCGCTGCTGTTTAGCGAAGGGACTGAAAGTCCCGCACGATATTGCCATCGTCGGCTTCGACGATATCTCGACCGCAGTGCTGGGCCACCGCCCGCTGACCACGCTGCGCATCGACAAAAAAGCACTCGGCGCGTTGGGCGTGGAAATGCTGCTCAACGGCCAGCAAGAAGAACCGGTGGAGAAGATCTCACCGGTTGAGTTAATCATACGCGCCAGCACCGTCATGGACGGCTGGCGACCGAAGAACCTAGTCAATTTCAAACGGACCTGATAATGGCCCCTGATTTCCGATCCCGCACCACCCTGCTGAACCACATCCGCCACACCAAGCAATTCTACGACGCGCGCTGCGTTGATCCCAGCGGCGGCCTGTATCACTTCTACAAGGATGATGGCGCGATCTACGATGCGCACACGCGTCACCTGGTGAGCAGCACGCGTTTCGTCTTCAACTATGCGATGGCGTGGCGGCAGTTCGGCGATGTGGCGGATCGCCAGCGCCTGCGCCACGCGCTGTCCTTCCTGCGCGATGCGCACCGCGATCCCGCCACCGGCGGCTACGCGTGGCAACTGGATTGGAATAACGGCCAGCGCCAGGTCACCGACGGCACCAACCATTGCTATGGCCTGGCCTTCGTGCTGCTGGCCTACAGCCACGCGCTGATGGCCGGCGAAACGCAAGCCGCGCCGTGGATCACCGAAACGTTTGAACTGATGGAGCAGCGTTTCTGGGAACCGCAGCACGGCCTGTACGCCGACGAGGCAAGCGCCGACTGGTCGCACCTGGACGGCTATCGCGGCCAGAACGCCAATATGCACACCTGCGAAGCGCTGATCGCCGCCTTTGAAGCCACCGGCGAACGCGCTTACCTGCTGCGCGCGGAACAGCTGGCACACAACATCACCGTGCGGCAGGCAGCGCTGGCCGACAATATGGTGTGGGAGCACTACCACGCCGACTGGTCGGTGGACAGCGAATACAACCGCCACGACAAGACCAATATCTTCCGTCCATGGGGCTACCAGCCGGGCCACCTGACCGAGTGGGCCAAGCTGCTGCTGCTGCTGGAACGCCATGCGCCGCACCTGTCGCAGAATCCGAACTGGCTGCTGCCGCGCGCGGCGGAGCTGTTTGACGCGGCCCTGGCCAAGGCCTGGGACCATGAACACGGCGGCATCTACTACGGCTTCGCGCCGGACGGCAGCATCTGCGACGACATCAAGTATTTCTGGGTGCAGGCGGAGAGCCTGGCCACCGCTGCCCTGCTGGCGGCGCGTACCGGCGAACAACGCTACTGGACCTGGTATGACAAAATCTGGGGCTACAGCTGGGAACATTTCGTCGACCATCAGCATGGCGCGTGGTATCGCATACTGTCGCCCGACAACAGCAAGCTGACCGACGAGAAAAGCCCGGCCGGCAAGGTGGATTACCACACCATGGGCGCCTGCTATGAAGTGCTCAACGTATTGAAGAAGGATTGAGATGTTTCCTACATTTGTGGCGGCGGGCGAGGCGCTGACCGACATGGTGGTACAGGACGGCGCGCAGCAGCACTGGCGCAGCCTCACCGGCGGCTCGACCTGGAATGTGGCGCGCGCGATGGCCAGGCTGGATGTGACAACCGCCTTCGCGGGCGCGATCAGCCAGGACGTGTTCGGCGACGCCTTGTGGCAGGCCAGCGAGCAAGCCAAGCTGGACTTGCGCTTCCTGCAGCGCTATCAGAAATCGCCGCTGCTGGCCATCGTGCACCGCACTGACCCGCCGGCCTATTTCTTTGTCGGCGATGACGCCGCCGACCTGCACTTCGATGCAGCCCAACTGCCGCAAGGCTGGCGCGCGCACTGCCAGTGGGCGCACTTCGGCGGCATCAGCCTGGCGCGCGAGCCGCTGGCCGGCAAGCTGGTAGCGCTGGCCGAACAGCTCAAACAGGATGGTGTGCGCATCAGCTACGACCCCAACTACCGGCTACTGATGGACGAGCGCTACGACGCCACGCTGCGCCGCATGACGGGGCTGGCCGATGTGGTCAAGGTGTCGGAGGAAGACCTGGCTGGCCTGTTCCGCACCGGCGATATCGCCGCCGCGTTCGACACGCTGCGCAGCTGGAATCCCGCCGCCACCTACCTCTACACCAAGGGTGGCGACGGCGCCTCGCTGCACATTGGCGACAATAGCTGGTCGCTGCCGGCGCCGCGCATCGAGGTGATCGATACGGTGGGTGCGGGCGATGCCAGCATCGCCGCGCTGGCCTGGAGCATGATGCATCGCGCTGAGGCGACGCCCTTGCAGCACTTGCAGTTCTCGGTCGCCGCCGGCGCGGCCGCCTGCCTGGGCGCGGGCGCATCGCCGCCATCGCTGCGCGACATCGAGAACATTACGAATATGTAATCTGTTTCGTCACAGAGTTGTCACATGCGGCCAATACGATGGCGGGCTTCTTAGTCCAACTTCGTCAGGCCCTTCATGTCCGCTCCCTTCGCCCCATCCCGTCTGCAACTGGCGCTTGCCGCCGCCGGTCTGTGCGCCTTCCATTTCTCCGCCCTGGCGGAGGATGTGGGCGGCGCGCTGTCCACGGTGGAAGTCAAGGCCACCGCCGAAAAGAAAAAACTCGGCGACAACGTCAGCAGCGGCGCGCTGGGGCGCAAGTCGGAACTCGATACGCCCTTCTCCACCAAGGCGGTTTCCAGCGATGAGATCGAAGACCGCCTGGCCACCAGCATTTCCGAAGTGCTGAAGTACGACGCTTCGGTGACGGCCATCTCGCCACCGATCTCCACCCACCCGGCCACCATCCAGATGCGCGGCCTGCGCCTGGACGACCTGAACGGCTACAAGGTCAACGGCCTGGCCAATATCAACCGCGGCACCGAAATGCCGCTGGAGATGTTTGAAAGCGTGGAAGCGCTGAAAGGCCTCACCGGCTATATGTACGGCTTCGGTTCGCCGGGCGGCATCGTCAACTACGTCAGCAAGCGCCCGACCACCGACAAGAGCTTCAGCGCGGCGCTGGGCTATCAGGAAGGCGGCGCGATCAAGGAACACGTCGATATCGGCGGCCGTCTTGGCGAAGAAGGCGATTTTGGCTATCGCCTGAATCTGCTGCATGAAGACGGCGACGTCAAACAGGAAAGCGGCTCGATCAACCGCAACGCCGCCGGCCTGAATCTGGAGTGGCGCATCACCAAGGACCTGGCACTGACCTACGACGCAATCTACCAGCGCCGCGCCACGGTGGGCGGCACCGACATCATCATTGCGCCGGCCTACAAAGTGCCATCGCCGCTGGATGGCGAAACCAGGCTGAATAGCATCGGCGCCGGCAGCGATGTGGAATACAACCTGGCCACCACCGGTATCGAGTACCGCCTGGCGCCGGAATGGATGGTGAACGCCTCGTACCGTACCTCCGACTCCACCCGCGTGTACAAGAAGGACCAATACTACATCGCCAGCAACGCCGGCGATTACAAGGACCGCGTCACCTCCGAGCTGCATGGCTATCAGTTCGATCAGCTACAGGCTACGCTCAGCGGCAAGCTGGGCGCGCATGAACTGGTGCTGGGCCTGATGTCGCAGAATCTGAAATCCACCTCGTCGGTGGTCACGCCGAAGACTTACCTCGGCATCGGCAATCTGTACGCGCCGAACATCATCAACGTCTGGGGCATCAATTACAGCGGCGGCACCTACCAGGACGAAACCACCCGCCAGGAAGCCGTCTTCGCCAGCGACACGGTCACGCTGAACGACAACTGGTCGGTGCTGGCCGGCGTGCGCCACACGCAGTTCATCGACAAAGCCTATTCCACCAAGGGTGTGCTGACCGCCAGCTATCCGGCCGACAAGACCACGCCAACCGTGGCGCTGATGTTCAAGCCGGCCGCCGACACCACGCTGTACGCCAGCTATGTCGAAGCGCTGGAGCAAGCCGCCAACGCTCCAACTTCCACCGCCAACGCCAACCAGACCTTTGCACCAATCAAGAGCAAGCAGACCGAAGTCGGTGTGAAAACGGAGCGCAGCTGGTGGAACGCCACCGCCTCGCTATTCCGCATCGAGCGTGGCGCGCAGTACACCAACGCCGCCAATGTCTACGTGATGGATGGCGAAACCCGTTATCAGGGCATGGAATTCAACACCGTGGTGCAGGCTGCAAAAAACCTGTCGATCGAAGGCGGCATCATGCTGCTGGACGCCAAGCTGGAAGACGCCGCACCAGGCTATAGCGGCAAGCACGCGGTCGGCGCACCGCGCCGCCAGGCTTCGGTGCAAGCCACCTGGCGCGAAGTGCTGCCAGGCCTGGCGCTGCATGTAGGCAGCCAGTATCTCGGCGACCTGCCGATGGACGCGGCCAACGTCAACACGCTGCCAGCCTACACGCTGTTTGACGCCGGCTTCAATTATCGCCACCGCTACTTCGGCAAGATGATCAGCGTGCGCGCCAATATTTCGAATCTGTCCAACCGCAAGTACTGGACCTATTATCAGGAGAACTACCTGAACCTGGGCGCACCGCGCACCGCCAGCGTCAATGTTCGCGTAGACTTCTGAGCATGAAACCATTCCCGCTTGCGGCCGGCGCCGCGCTGTCCCTGCTGCTGTCGCCCGCGCATGGCGAACCGTTTTATCAAACCAAGACGCCCTACGCACCGCAACAGGACAGCGCCAGCTATGAGGCGCCGCCGCAAGGCTACCATGCAGTCTACACACAGATGCTGGCGCGCCACGGATCGCGTGGCCTGAGCAGCTTCAAGACGGAGCTGGCCTTGTACAATATGTGGCTGACGGCCAGGCAGCAGGACGCGCTGTCGCCGTTGGCCGAACAACTCGGGCCGGACCTGGAAGAGATGATGAAGGCCAACGCGCTGCTGGGCTATGGCGTGGATGGCATCACCAAGCCGGGATACGGCAACGAAACCATGCAGGGCATTGAGGAACACAGCGGCCTGGCGCAGCGGCTGTACGCGCGCCTGCCGGAACTGTTCCGCGCGGCGCCCGGCGCACCGGCGCGCCGCATCGCTGTGGTCAGCTCGGGCAAGGACCGCGCGGCCGACAGCGGCTATTTCTTCAGCCACGCGCTGGTGCTGCGCCAGCCTGATCTGGCGGCGCTGATCGACACCAGCATCGACCGCAGCACACTGTACTTCCACAAGCTGAACGCGCATCAGGACGGGCAAGTGCCGGAAGCCAGCCTGGCCTACCAGCGCTGGGCCGCCAGCGACGCCTTGAAGGCGCGCGTAAGCGCCGTCCACCAGCGTCCGCAGCTGCAAGCAGCCGCACTGATGTCGTTGACAGCACTGTTCAAGTCCTCCTTCCTGGCCGACTTGGGCGAAGGCCGCATCAGCTTCGCCAGCAGCGGCACGCGCACCTATACCAGCGCCGACGGCAAATTCACCACCACCCTCAGCGGCGATGGCGAAACCAGAATCAGCACCGCCGCCGATGCGGCGCTCGCGCTCTACGACCTGTACGCCGCGGCCGCCGACATGCGCCACGAACTGAAGGCCGACTTCAGCCAGTACCTGCGTCCAAACGACCTGCGCGCATTCGCCGAAACCGAGGACGCTATCGCATTCTACGAAAAAGGTCCCGGCAGCATCGACAACAGCGATGTCAGCTGGCGCATGGCCGCGCCGCTGCTGGCCGACTTTTTCAGCGAAGCGGACGCCATCGACCACGGCAACCGCAGCCGCGTCGCCAAGCTGCGCTTCGCCCATGCCGAGATCGTGATCCCCATGGCCAGTGCCCTGGGCCTGCCCGGCATGTCCGAACAGTTGCCGCACGCAGCGACCTATAGTTACCAACATAGCAGCTGGCGCGGTGCGCAGGTGGCGCCGATGGCAGCCAATATCCAATGGGACCTGTACCAGAATGCGTCCGGCCACACGCTGGTGCGCATACTGTACAACGAGCGCGAAACCGACTTCAAGCCGGCCTGCAATGCCGCCCGGATTACCCCATCCAGCCATTTTTACGACTACAAGCAGTTGAAATATTGTTACAACCAGCATAAAAATTAGCAATTCACTCATACCAACAGGCGTTTCTGGCGCGTTAGCAACAATTAATACAAATCAGTACTCACGATAGGGTTAATGCGGGTGATAAACTTGGGAGGTCACTAGACAAACAAGAGAGGTATTCCCATGAACCAGATGTCGAGACGCCAGTTCCTTCGGGTAACCGGCGCGACCATCGCGGGTTCGAGCATTGCGCTCCTCGGCTTTGCACCGGCTACGGCTTTGGCCGAAGTCCGGCAGTACAAGCTGGCGCGCAGCACCGAAACCCGCAACACTTGCCCATACTGCTCCGTCGGTTGCGGCATTCTGATGTACGGCCTGGGTGATGGCGCCAAAAACGCCAAGTCCAGCATCATCCACATTGAAGGCGACGCCGACCACCCGGTCAACCGCGGCACGCTGTGCCCGAAAGGCGCTTCGCTGATCGACTTCATCCACTCGCCTAACCGCTTGCTGGCGCCGCAATACCGCGCCCCAGGTGCAACGGACTGGAGCCCGATCTCCTGGGATGACGCGCTGAACCGCATCGCCAAGCTGATGAAAGAGGACCGTGACGCCAATTTCGTCGAAAAAACCGAAGACGGCAAAACCGTCAACCGATGGACCACCACTGGCATGCTATGTGCATCCGCAGCCAGCAACGAAGTCGGCTACTTAACCCATAAAACGATGCGTGCCACTGGCATGCTCCCATTCGACAACCAAGCACGTGTTTGACACGGTCCAACGGTGGCAGGTCTTGCCTCGACATTTGGACGTGGTGCGATGACGAATCACTGGGTAGACATCAAGAACGCTGATGTTATCCTGGTCATGGGCGGCAACGCAGCAGAAGCACACCCTTGCGGGTTTAAATGGGTCACGGAAGCGAAAGCGCATCGCGGCGCGAAGCTGATCGTGGTCGATCCACGCTTTACCCGAACGGCCTCGGTGGCGGACCATTACGTCCCTACCCGTACCGGCGCGGATATCGTGTTCCTGGGCGGTATCATCAACTACCTGCTCACCAACGACAAAATTCAACACGAGTACGTCCGCAATTACACGGACATGCCTTTCATCGTGCGCGAAGATTTTGCCTTCAACGACGGCCTGTATTCCGGCTGGGACGATAGCAAGAACAAGTACACCGACAAGAGCAGCTGGAACTACGAGATGGGCGAAGATGGCTATGCCAAGATCGACCCGACTCTGGAACACCCGCGCTGCGTGTACCAGCTGATGAAGAAGCACTACTCGCGCTACACGCCTGAGATGGTGGAACGCGCCTGCGGCGTGCCGCCGGAGAAATTCCATCTGGTGGCGGAAGCACTGGCGTCGACCGCTGTACCGGGCCGCGCCGCAACCATCCTGTACGCACTGGGCTGGACCCAGCACTCGACCGGCGCGGAAACCCTGCGTACCGGGGCCATGATCCAGCTACTGCTGGGGAATATGGGTATCGCCGGCGGCGGCATGAACGCGCTGCGTGGCCACTCCAACATCCAGGGGCTGACCGACCTGGGTCTGCTGACCAATATGCTGCCGGGCTATCTGAGCCTGCCTGGCGAGGCCGAGCAGGATTGGGATGCCTATGTGGCCAAGCGCGCGCTGAAACCGCTGCGTCCGAACCAGCTGAGCTACTACAGCAACTCGAAGAAGTTCCTGGTGTCCTTCATGAAAGCCTGGTGGGGCGATCACGCCACCGAGGAAAACAACTACGCCTTCGACTACCTGCCGAAGCTGGATAAACCTTACGACATGATGCAGGCTTTCGAGCTGATGACTCAGGGTAAGATGACCGGCTACATCTGCCAGGGCTTCAACATCCTGGCTTCCGGCCCGGACAAGCAGAAGATCACCGACGGCCTGTCCAAGCTGAAGTGGCTGGTCATCATGGATCCGCTGCAGACCGAAACATCGGAGTTCTGGAAACCGCACGGCGACTTCCACAAGGTCGATTCGGCCGCGATCCAGACCGAGGTATTCAGCCTGCCGACCTCCTGCTTCGCCGAAGAACGTGGCTCGCTGGTGTCGTCCTCGCGCGTGCTGCAATGGCACTGGCAAGGCGCCGAACCGCCGGGCCAGGCGCGCAGCGACCTGGAAATCATGTCGGCGCTGTTCCTGCGTCTGAAGAAAGCGTATCAGACCGAAGGCGGCAAGTTCCCCGATCCGATCCTGAATCTGACCTGGAACTACGCGCAGCCGCACTCGCCGCAGCCGGAAGAAATCGCGATGGAATTCAACGGTAAAGCGCTGAAGGAAATCACCGATCCGAAAGATCCGACCAAGGTGATCCTGAAGAAGAACGAGCAGCTGGCAGGCTTCGCGCAACTCAAGGACGACGGCAGCACCGCTTGCGGTTGCTGGATCTTTGCCGGTTCGTGGACAGCACAAGGCAACCAGATGGGCCGCCGCGACAACAGCGACCCGACCGGCATCGGCAATACGCTGAACTGGGCCTGGGCCTGGCCGGCCAACCGCCGCGTGCTGTACAACCGTGCATCGTGCGATGTCAAGGGCAAGCCTTTCGATCCGACCCGCAAGCTGATTTCGTGGAACGGCACCAACTGGGGCGGCGCCGACGTGCCGGACTTCAAGGCGGATGAACCACCGGAAAACGGCATGGGTCCCTTCATCATGCTGGCGGAAGGTGTGGCACGCTTCTTCGCGCGTGACGCAATGGCCGAAGGTCCGTTCCCGGAACACTACGAGCCGTTCGAGTCGCCGATCGGGCACAATCCGATGCATCCGAACAATCCCAAGGCCTTCAACAACCCGGCCGGCCGGATGTTCGCCAACGACCGCAAGAAGTTGGGCAAGAAGGACGAGTATCCCCATGCGGCGACCAGCTACCGCCTGACGGAACACTTCCACTACTGGACCAAGCACGCGCGCCTGAATTCGATTATTCAGCCGGAGCAGTTCGTCGAAATCGGCGAAGCGCTGGCCAAAGAAGTTGGTGTGGTGCATGGCGATCGCGTGAAGGTATCGTCCAAGCGCGGCTACATCATTGCGAAGGCAGTGGTGACCAAGCGTATCAAGCAGTTGACCATCGACGGCAAACCGATGCATCACGTCGGCCTGCCGATCAACTTTGGCTTCAAGGGGCTCACCAAACCGGGCTACTTGGTTAACACGCTGACGCCTACTGTAGGCGATGGCAATTCACAGACACCGGAATCGAAATCGTTCCTGGTGAAAGTGGAAAAAGCTTAACGCCGAAGGAGATAAAACATGGCATTACAATCACTTGATATCAAGCGCATGTCGGCAACGACGGTGCAGACACCGGTGGCGCGCACGCCGGTGACCGGCACTGTCGCCAAGCTGATCGACGTCTCCAAATGCATCGGCTGCAAGGCTTGCCAGACCGCCTGCATGGAATGGAACGATCTGCGCGACGAAGTGGGTGAAACCACCGGCGTCTACGACAACCCGCTGGACATGACGGCGCAATCCTGGACCGTCATGCGCTTCTCGGAATACGAGAACACCAAGGGCGACCTCGAATGGCTGATCCGCAAGGACGGCTGCATGCACTGCGAAGATCCGGGCTGCCTGAAAGCCTGTCCTTCGCCGGGCGCGATCGTGCAGTACACCAATGGCATTGTGGATTTCCATCAGGAGAACTGCATCGGCTGCGGCTACTGCGTAGCGGGCTGCCCGTTCGACGTTCCACGCATCTCCAAGCAGGACAACCGCGCCTACAAGTGCACCCTGTGCTCGGACCGCGTGGCTGTCGGCCAGGAACCTGCCTGCGTGAAGACCTGCCCTACCGGTGCCATCGTCTTCGGCACCAAGGAGGACATGCACCAGCACGCCGAGGAACGCATCGAGGATCTGAAGTCGCGCGGTTACCAGAACGCCGGCCTGTACGATCCTGCCGGTGTGGGCGGCACGCACGTCATGTACGTGCTGCACCACGCCGACCAGCCGACGCTGTATCACGGATTGAAGAAAGATCCGAGCATCAGCGCCACGGTCGGTTTGTGGAAGGGCCTGACCAAGCCACTGGCATTGGCCGGCATGGCAGTGACCGCGCTGGCGGGCTGGTTCCATTACTCGCGCGTGGGGCCTAACGAAGTGTCGAAGGAAGAAGAAGCCGAAGCAGTCGCCGAGGCCCAACGTATCAGGGAGGAAGCAAAATGAGTGCACCTGACCACGATAAAGATGGCAACCCGCTGATCCAGCGTTATACGGCCAACGACCGTAGCAACCACTGGATCACGGCGATCTGCTTCATTCTGCTGGCTGTCTCCGGCCTCGCCATGTTCCATCCGGCGATGTCGTGGATGGCGGTGTTCCTTGGCGGCGGCCAGTGGACGCGTATTCTTCACCCGTTCATCGGGCTGGTGATGTTTGCGTCCTTCGCTGGCCTGGTGTTCCGTTTCTGGCACCACAACCATATCGACACCAGCGACAAGCAGTGGCTCAAGCAGATGGACGATGTGCTGAACAACCGCGAAGAAAAGCTTCCGAAGATCGGCATGTACAACGCCGGCCAGAAGATCCTGTTCTTCGTGCTGGTGGCCAGCATGCTTGGCCTGCTGCTGTCGGGCATCGTGATCTGGCGCGCATACTTCGCGTTCTACTTCCCGATCGAGATCGTGCGTCTCGGCGCCCTGCTGCACGCGTTCTGCGCGACGGTGCTGATCATGTCGATCATCGTGCACATCTACGCGGCCTTCTGGGTCAAGGGTTCGATCGGCGCCATGGTGCGCGGCACGGTCACCTATGGGTGGGCGCGCAAGCACCATCCGCGCTGGTTCGAAGAAGTCATCCGCAAAGGCCGCACCAAGCTGGACTAAGCCTGCGGTGATCCCGTTTTGGGATTAAAATACTCCCTGAGCCGGCAGCGATTCTGCTGCCGGCAATACGGGAGATTTTTTTGGTACAACGCTTGCTAGAACCTGGCGAAATCGAGGCACTCGATCACACCGCCATACCACGCCTGCTGCTCCCGGAAGCACGCAGTCTGTTCACCGCGCGCGCGACGCGCCTTCGCCAGTTGGCAGATAATCAAATCAAGGGCATTCCGGTCGGCGAGACCATGAGCGGCTACCTGAAGATGATGGCTGCGCTGGTTGACGCACAAGCTGCCGTGATCCGTTCACTGCCGCCTGAGACTTTCGCCTTGCCAGATGCCGCCGGCATCGAACTGGCGATCGATCATCACATGCCGCCGTTGCCGGTCAGCGGCCAGCGCCCGGCCACCTGGCGCCGCGTGTTCGACGCCATCCTGAATGAACTGGACCCGCTTGCAGCAAGCCAGCCACAGTTGGCGGCCGTGCTGGAAGAGCTGCGCTCGCTCGACAGTGCGCAACTGGAGGGCTGCGCCGACGCAGTGCTGGCCGAGCTGACCGAAGGCGTGCATCCGCTGCATGCGCCGTTTGTGGCTGCGGCCTTGCAAGTCATGTGGACCATGCGCGCCAGCCAGCTGGACGCGCCGCGCGTGCAGCCGCTGGTGACCAACACCCTGTGCCCGGTGTGCGGTGCGCATCCGGTGGCCAGCGTGATCCGCATCGGTGGACAGTCGCAAGGCTATCGCTACCTGCAATGCTCGTGCTGCGCCAGCGAATGGCATATGGTGCGCGTGAAATGCTCGTGCTGCGAAAGCACCTCCAATATTGCTTACCAGAGCATCGAACCGGAAGGCGGCATGCCTGCGCCGACCGAGCCAGTCAACAAGGCCAACGATCCAAGCAAGGTGGCGCGCGCCGAAACCTGCGAGGACTGTCATACCTATCGCAAGGTCTTCAACCAGGAGCACGACCTGTTCGTCGAGCCACTAGCCGACGACCTGGCCAGCCTGGCGCTGGACCTGCTGGTCGGCGAAGCCGGCTACTCGCGCGCCAGCGGCAATCCCCTGCTGTGGTTCAACGCGGAATGAGCAAACCGGCATCCCCCGCGACGCCCGCCACTGCGGCAAACGAGCGCAGCGTCGCCGCGGATAAGGCGCCGGGCGCGATCCGCCTGCCTGCAGTGCACCTGATCCTGTCCGACGCCGGCTGCGAGCTGCTGATCGCGCAGTATGGCCGCGTGCAGACGCTGGAAGCCGCGCGCGCCTTGCTGGCCGAGCTGCGCGCCATGTTGCTGGCCGCCCGCGAAGGCGGCGACGTCGCCACCGCCACGCCAGCGCCGGACACCAGCATCCCATCGCTGCTGACCATGCTGGCCGCCCGCCTGCAAGAACAGAATGCCTCGCCACTGCGCCCCGTCTTCAACCTGACCGGCACCGTCCTGCACACCAATCTTGGCCGCGCCCTGCTCCCGGACGCCGCCGTCCAAGCCGTAGTGGACGCGATGCGCTGGCCGATGAACCTGGAATGGGATATCGACACCGGCAAACGCGGCGACCGCGACAAGCTGATTGAAGAATTGCTGCTGGAGCTGACAGGCGCCGAAGCCGCCACCATCGTCAATAACAACGCCGCCGCCGTGCTGCTGATGCTGAACACCGTGGCGCTGAACAAGGAAGTCATCGTCTCGCGCGGCGAACTGGTGGAAATCGGCGGCGCCTTCCGCATTCCCGACGTGATGACCCGCGCCGGCGCCGTCCTGCGCGAAGTGGGCGCCACCAACCGCACTCACCTCAAAGACTACGATGAAGCAGCCGGCCCGAACACCGCGCTGATGATGAAGGTCCACACCAGCAACTACGCCATCACCGGCTTCACCAAGAGCATCGAGCTGGATGAACTGGCGCCGCTGGCGAAGAAGCACAACATCCCGGTCGCGGTAGACCTCGGCAGCGGCACGCTGGTGGACCTTGAACAGTATGGACTGCCACACGAAACCACCGTGCGCGAAACCATCGAAGGCGGTGCCGACCTGGTCACCTTCAGCGGCGACAAGCTGCTGGGCGGCCCGCAATGCGGCATCATCGTTGGCCGCAAAGACCTGATCGCGCAGATCAAAAAGAATCCGCTGAAGCGCGCGCTGCGCGTCGGTAAACTGACGCTGGCTGCGCTGGAACCCGTGCTCGCGCTATACCGCGCGCCCGACCTGCTGCCCGAACGCCTGACCACGCTCAAACTGCTGACTCGCCCCGCCGCCGGCATGCGCACACAGGCGCAAACCCTGCTGCCGCTGCTGCAAGCCGCGCTGGGAGAAGGCTACGATGTCACCGACGAAGCGATGACCAGCCAGATCGGCAGCGGCGCACTGCCTGTCGATCAGCTGCCGAGCCACGGCCTGGTGGTGCGTCCCGCAGCCGCAGGCCGCGTCAGCAACGCGCTGGGCGTGCTGGAGCAGCGCTTGCGCGCGCTGCCGCTGCCAGTCATCGGCCGCGTGGCGCAGGACGCGCTGTGGCTCGACCTGCGCTGCCTGCAGGACCATCAGCAGCAGCGCTTCATCGAACAACTGTCGCTGCTTCAAGCATGATCGTCGGCACCGCAGGCCACATCGACCATGGCAAGACCACGCTGACGCGCGCCCTCACCGGCGTCGATACCGATCGTCTGAAGGAAGAGAAAGCGCGCGGCATCTCGATTGAACTCGGCTACGCCTACACGCCGCTGGGTGACGACGTACTCGGCGTAATCGACGTGCCCGGCCACGAAAAATTCATCCGCACCATGGCCGCCGGCGTCACCGGCATCGACGCCGCGCTGCTGGTGATCGCGGCGGATGACGGCATCATGCCGCAAACGCTGGAACACCTGGCCATCCTGCGCCTGCTGGGCGTCAGACGCGGCGCGGTGGCGATGACCAAGATCGACCGTGTCGACGCCGCGCGCATGGACCAGCTGGAGCAGGAAATCCACTCCTTGCTGGCATCCACCGACTTCGCCGGCGCACCGGTGTTCCGCACCAACGCAACGGTAGAAGGCGACGCTGGCGTCAAAGCGCTGCTGCATCACCTGTCGCAAGTCGCCGCTACCTTGCCAGCCAATGACGAACGCCGCCTGTTACGGCTTGGTGTTGACCGCGTGTTCACGCTATCGGGACAGGGCACCATCGTCACCGGCACCGCGCTGGCGGGCAGCGTGCGCGTCGGCGATACGCTGCAACTGGCGCCGGGCGGACAGCAGGTGCGGGTGCGCAGCATCCACGCGCAAAACCGCGCCGCCGATGCGGGACGCGCCGGACAGCGTCTGGCACTGAACCTGAGCGGCGCATCCAGGGACGATATCGCGCGCGGCAGCTGGGTGGTCGCGCCAGCACTGGGCGAGTGCTCGGAGCGCGTCGATGTTCGATTGACGCTGACGCCGGATTGCGGCCTGACGCTGAAACCGTGGTCGCCGGTGCATGTGCACCTGGGCGCCGCACACCACACCGCCAACGTGGTCATGCTGGACGATGACGTGCTGGCGCCAGGCCACACCGGCCGCGTGCAACTGGTGCTGGATGCGCCGGTGCATGCCGTACCGGGCGACCGCTTCGTGATCCGCAATGCGCAGGCTACCGCCACTATTGGTGGCGGCGTGGTGCTCGATCCTTTCGGGCCAGCGCGCAAGCGGCGTAGCGCCGTGCGCATCGCGTGGCTGGATGCGCTTGAAGGCTTTATCGGCAACGGCGACATCGCCGCCCTGCTCGCACGCGGGCCTCTCGGATTGCGCGCATCCACGCTGGTGCGCTTGTCGCAACTGCCGGCGGAGCAGATCAAGGCGCCATCCGGCACGGTGGAAGTCCCGCTGCAAGGCGGCGACACGCTGCTGATCGCCGCCGCAGAAGTGCAGACGCTGCAAGCGCGCATCCTGGCGGCGCTGGCCGAATTCCACGCGCGCGCGCCGGATGATGCCGGACCGGAGCTATGGCGCCTGAAACGCATCGTCTCGACCGACATGGAAGACCGTTTGTGGAGTCGTTTGATCGATACACTGCTGCAAGATGGCACCATCAGGCAACGCGGCCGCAGCCTGCGCCTGCCCGAGCACAGCGTCGAGCTGAGTGCCGAGGAACAGGCATTGGCGGCACCGTTGATGGCGTCCCTGCTGGCTGGCCGCTACGACCCGCCATGGGTGCGCGACCTGATGCGCGAACATCAGATGTCCGAAGCAGAGGTTCGCCGACTGCTACTCAAGCTAGCCAAGACCGGCCAGCTGAATCAGGTGGTGAAAGATTTGTTTTACCATCCGCAGCGGCTGGACGAGCTGGCGCAACTGCTTGCCACCCTGCCCGAAGTGCAAGCCGCGTCGTTCCGCGACGCCACCGGCCTCGGACGCAAGCGGGCTATACAGGTGTTGGAGTTCTTTGACCGTGTCGGCTATACTCGCCGCATTGGCAACGTCCATCTGATACGTCCCAACGCAAGCTGGTCGTACAGCACGTAGCAATCAAAAGGAAGGCATACTCATCCGGTGATGGGGCCGGGCTTCAAACCCGGTGGGGGGCGTCAGCCGCTCCCTCGTAAGTTCGACTCCTACTGCCTTCCGCCATTCACAACCTCCACCACCATATCCAGCGCAGCGTCGAAGTCGGCTGGGGTTTCTTTTAGCAGCGCCCACAGCCGATTGTGTTCGGCGCCTTGCACGATGCATAGCTGGCGTGATTGCGCGCGTGTCGCTGCGCCGAACAGGCGGTCGGAGATTTCCAGCGGGATGGTGGCGTCGTGCTCGGCATGGAGGACCAGCAACCTTCCTTCAAAGCGCGACAGGATGTGCCAGGCGTCGCTATCGGCCCAGCTGCGCTCGCGGCGGATCACGGTTGAAAAGCCGGGACCGAACGGCACTTCGTAAGCCGATGGCGTGTACACGCCGGGCACGATCAGCACCAGCGCATCAACCTTGTGGTGCTCCGTCAGACGGATCGCGTTGTAGGCGCCCATGCTGGACCCGACGATCGCCAACGGCTCCGGCATCGCACGCGCCGCCAGCACAGCCTGCGCCTGCCGCGTGCGACTGGCGATTGATGATTCCGATAGCGTGCCGCCCGTGTCGCCGTGGCCGATCGCATCAAAACATATACTGCCCAGCCCGCACTGCTGCAAGGCCGAACGCAGCATATGGTGCCCACGGCGCGTGCTGGCGCCAGCCCCGTGCAGGTACAGGATACGATTGCTGTCGCGGCCGACATAGTGGTCGGCCTTGAGCGTATGGCCGTCGAACGGCACATCGAAATCAATAATGGAAGTCATCCCTCCAGCCTACCCAAGCCACGTCACTTTGTAAATAAAAGTAAATCTGAACGACGCCATCTCACCGCCAATATTCTCTAACTTCGCTTATCTTACAAAGACTTATACCGCGCACCATAGGTATTTCCACGAAGCACATTTTTTCAAATCAGTGCTAAAATTGCCCAATCACAATACATATTGTTATTGAGATAATTTTTATCCACCGCATTTGACTATCAAGGAAACCTATGAATTTTGCCAAAATGAGAGTGGGTAACCGCCTGGCCATCGGCTTTGGCGCGTGCCTGGTACTGCTAATGGTGATCGCCATCGGCAGCTCGGTCACGATGCGCAGCATCACCGAAGACACCGATAACCTGCTGGAACAGCAACTGCAAACCGAACGCCTGGTAACCGAATGGCAAGCCAGCATCCAGAGCAATATCCAACGCGCCCAAGCGTCTGCGCGCCTGAGCAATCCAGAAGACCGCAAGTATTTTGATGACGGGCTGTCCAGCGCCATCCAGCGCAACGCCGAAGTGCAAAAACTGCTGAACGAGCGCCTGGTTGATCCGCGCGCCAAGGAACTGTACGCCAAGGCTCTGAACGAGCGCGACACCTATCAGGCCGCCCGCAAGAGCGTGCTGGAAGCGCGCGATAGCGGCAACGCCGAACTGACCAACCAGCGCATCCGCGATCTGTTCGTGCCCGCCTGCGACCGCTATCTCGCCGCCATCGGCGCCGTCGCTGAACGCCAGCGCGCCGCCATCGATGAAACCGGCAAGGCCGTGCATGACCGCAGCGTGGCCGGCATTTCCTTGTCGGCAGTGCTGGCCGTCGTATCGGTTGCCGTGGCCGTACTGCTGGGCTGGCTAATCACCCGCTCCGTGCTCAAACAACTGGGCGGCGAGCCGAGCTACGCCGCAGGCATCACCGACCGCATCGCCGCCGGCGACCTGACCGTGCGCGTGGACCTCGCAGCCAACGACAACTCCAGCCTGCTGTACAGCATCGCCGCCATGCGCGACCGCCTGGCCTCCATCGTTGGCGAAGTGCGCACCACCACCGAAGCCGTCGCCACCGCCTCGGACGAAATCGCCAGCGGCAATATGGACCTGTCGTCGCGCACCGAGCAGCAAGCCAGCTCGCTGGAAGAAACCGCGTCGTCGATGGAAGAACTGACCTCGACCGTCAAACAGAACACCGACTACGCACGCCAGGCCAACAAGCTGGCAGCCACCGCCTCCGACGTGGCCGTGCGCGGCGGCGGCGTGGTGGCGGAAGTGGTGACCACCATGGAATCGATCAGCACCTCGTCCAAGCGCGTGGTGGACATCATCGGCGTCATTGATGGCATCGCCTTCCAGACCAATATCCTGGCGCTGAATGCAGCGGTGGAGGCAGCCCGCGCCGGCGAACAAGGCCGCGGCTTTGCCGTGGTGGCGTCGGAAGTCCGCAACCTGGCGCAGCGCTCGGCCAGCGCCGCCAAGGACATCAAGGAGCTGATCAGCGACTCGGTGGAGAAAATCGAAAGCGGTGCAGCCTTGGTGGACCAGGCCGGCAATACCATGACGGAAATCGTCAACAGCGTGCGCAGCGTCAGCGACATCATGGAACAGATTGCCAGCGCCAGCCAGGAACAGGAAGCCGGCATCGAGCAGATCAACCAGGCCATCGGCGAGATGGATGGCGTGACGCAGCAGAACGCCGCATTGGTGGAGGAAGCTGCGGCAGCGGCAGAATCGCTGCAAGGCCAGTCGACACATCTGGCGCAGTTGGTTAGCGTATTCAAGCTGGACGGCGCCACTTCGTCTGCCAGCGTGTCCTCGCTGGCCAAGGCGCGCGCGCCGCAAGCCGCAGCACGCGTCCCGGCCCTGCCACGCCTGCGCAACAGCGCCGCCGGCTGATGCTTTTGAGGCGGCCACAGCACCGCCTCACTCCCCTGCGCTGACTGTACAATGGCGCCATCATTCACCAGGGGACACCTCACAATGTACAAGACCGCTCTGCAAGCCGCCGCCATCGGCATGGCGTTCGCTTCCTTTGCCGCCACCGCCGCGCCGGCCCTCAACGCCCAGCAACTCTATCAAGCCAATTGCGCCGTCTGCCATGGCGCCAAAATGGAAGGCGCAATCGGCCCGACACTGGGCCAGCACGCCTGGCTGCACGGTGAGCCGACCAAGGCCAATCTGATCAAAGTCATCAGCAAGGGTGTGCCGGAAAAGAATATGCCGGCGTGGTCGCCTGCCCTGAGCACGTCACAGATTGCGCTGCTGGCCGACTACATCGCCGCCAACGCCAACAAGAAGCTGGCGGCGGCTCCGGCTTCTGCCGCTGCGCCAGTCAAACCTGTAGCATCTGACCTGCTGAGCGGCTTCACGCTGCCGAAAGGCTTCCGCATCAGCGTCTACGCCGAAGGCGCGAACACAGCGCGCAGCATGGCGGTGTCGGACAGCGGCATCGTCTACGTCGGCTCACGCAAGGCCGGCAAGGTGTACGCACTGGTGCCGCGCGCGGATAAGCAGACTGCCGAGGTGGTGACGGTTGCCGAAGGCCTGGAAAATCCCATCGGCGTAACGCTGCTGAATGGGGCGCTGTACGTCGGCGAAATCAGCCGCGTGATCCGCTTTGACAATATCGACAAGCGCTACGCGCAGAAGCCATCGTATGAAGTGGTGAAAGTCAGCCTGCCCAACGACAAATGGCACGGCGAAAAAGTCATCAAGGCCAGCCCGGACGGCAAGCTGATCATCCCAGTCGGCGCGCCATGCAATATCTGCGACACCGATGATACCAAGAGCGCCAAAATCTACCGCATGAATGCCGACGGCAGCCAGCTGGAAGAAATCGCGCGCGGCGTGCGCAACACCGTGGGCTTCGCTTTCCATCCAACCACCAAGCAGCTGTGGTTCACCGACAATGGCCGCGACGAGATGGGCGACAACACCCCATCGTGCGAGCTGAACGTGCTGACCAAGTTCGGCCAGCACTTCGGCTTCCCCTACTGCCATGGCGGCGTGGTGCCGGACCCGAAATTCGGCCAGGGCCGCACTTGTGAAGAGTTTGTCGAGCCAGTCGCCAAGCTGGGGCCGCACGTCGCGCCGCTGGGCTTGAGCTTCTACACCGGCAAACAATTCCCTGAAGCGTATCGCAACAACATCTTCGTCGCCGAACACGGCTCGTGGAACCGCTCGACCAAGATCGGCTACAACGTTCGCCTGATCACACTGTACGGCAACAAGATGGTCAGCGACACCAGCTTCATCGACGGCTTCCTGCGCGGTGACGAAGTGGTTGGCCGTCCGGTGGATGTGGTGACGCTGGCCGACGGCTCGCTGCTGATCTCCGACGACTACGCCGGCCGCATCTTCCGCGTCACCTACGACGGCAAGTAATCGGGATAAAAATCCGACGCCAGTGCCTGGACCAAGGTCCACGGGCTGGTGTCGGATAAAGTGAAACAGCCATTCTTCAACATCGCTTCAGGCGAGCAAAGTCATTGCAGAGCGTCGGCCAAGGTAGTTGACGAAAGGGGCGAAATCTTTGTCGCTGTATGTAAGGCGCGGAAATTCTGAGCTGCCGGCAACCCGACAGCTTGGCCGCCGAGGTCGACCCATGCTAGACCTGTCAAGCCGCCGTCACAATGAAATTTCAATTGAAGCTGGGGGTACATCAAAGAACAATAAAAAAGCCGCCGGGGCTTGCGCGCCCGGCGGCTCTTGGTGAGGCTAGCTCAGCTTACTGCGCGTTGGCGGCAGCGGCGGCAGCTTCTTCCGCAGCGGCTTTCATCGACAGTTTCAGGCGGCCGCGGTCGTCGGTTTCCAGAACCTTGACGCGTACTGCCTGGCCTTCTTTCAGGTAGTCGGCAACGGCGTTGACGCGCTCGTTGGCGATCTGCGAGATGTGCAGCAGGCCGTCTTTGCCTGGCATGACCTGAACGATGGCGCCGAAGTCCAGCAGCTTCAGCACAACGCCGTCGTAGGACTTGCCTACTTCAACCGATGCGGTCAGCTCTTCGATGCGGCGCTTGGCTTCCTGGCCGGCAGCAGCGTCAACCGAAGCGATGGTGACCACGCCTTCGTCGCTGATGTCGATCTGGGTGCCGGTCTCTTCGGTCAGCGCGCGAATCACGGCGCCGCCTTTGCCGATCACGTCACGGATCTTCTCTGGGTTGATCTTGATGGTGATCAGGCGTGGTGCGAAGTCCGACAGCTCGGTCTTCACGGTTGGCACGGCCTTTTGCATTTCGCCCAGGATGTGCTCGCGGCCTTCTTTGGCTTGCGCCAGCGCCACTTGCATGATTTCCTTGGTGATGCCCTGGATCTTGATGTCCATCTGCAGCGCGGTGATACCGTTGCGGGTGCCGGCTACTTTGAAGTCCATGTCGCCCAGGTGATCTTCGTCACCCAGAATGTCGGACAGCACGGCGAAACGGCCGCCTTCCTTGATCAGGCCCATGGCGATACCTGCCACGTGCTCTTTCATCGGCACGCCGGCATCCATCAGCGCCAGGCAGCCGCCGCAGACCGAAGCCATCGACGACGAACCGTTCGATTCGGTGATTTCCGATACCAGACGCACCGAGTAGCTGAACTCTTCCTGCGATGGCAGCGCAGCGATCAGCGCGCGCTTGGCCAGACGGCCGTGGCCGATTTCGCGGCGCTTAGGCGTGCCGACGCGGCCGGTTTCGCCGGTAGCGAACGGAGGCATATTGTAGTGCAGCATGAACGGGTCGGTGAACTCGCCCATCAGCGCGTCGATCTTCTGCGAATCACGGGCGGTGCCCAGGGTCGCTACGACCAGTGCCTGGGTTTCACCACGGGTGAACAGTGCCGAACCGTGGGTACGTGGCAGCACCGAGGTACGGATCGAGATTGGACGCACGGTGCGGGTGTCGCGGCCGTCGATGCGTGGTTCGCCTTCCAGGATCTGCGAACGGACGATCTTGGCTTCGATGTCGAACAGGATGTTGCCGACTTCAGCGGCGTCGATTGGCGCGGCGCCAGCTGCAGCAGCTTCGGCCGACAGGTCAGCCAGCACTTCGCTGAAAGCCGATTTCAGCTTGCCGGTGCGTTCCTGCTTGTCTTTGGTCTGGTAGGCAGCAGCGATTTTCTCGCCGGCGAAATGCGCCACGCGTGCGATCAGCGCTTCGTTCTTGGCTGGAGCGACCCATTCGATTTCCGGCTTGCCGCCGTCACGCACCAGGTCGTGAATCGCATCGATCACAGCCTTCATCTGGGTGTGGCCATAGACCACGGCGCCCAGCATGATTTCTTCCGACAGTTGCTGCGCTTCCGATTCCACCATCAGCACGGCGGTTTCGGTACCGGCAACCACCAGATCCATCTGCGAGGTCTTCAGTTGTTCAACGGTAGGATTCAGGATGTACTGGCCGTTGGCGTAACCCACGCGGGCGGCGCCGATCGGACCATTGAACGGCACGCCCGACACGCACAGCGCAGCCGAAGCACCGATCATCGAGGCGATGTCTGGATCGATTTCTGGGTTGACCGACAGAACGTGAATGACCACTTGCACTTCATTCAGGTAGCCTTCCGGGAACAGCGGACGGATAGGACGGTCGATCAGGCGGGATGTCAGCGTTTCTTTTTCCGAAGGACGACCTTCGCGCTTGAAGAAACCGCCAGGGATTTTACCCGCAGCATAGGTTTTCTCCAGATAGTCGACGGTCAGCGGGAAGAAGTCCTGGCCTGGTTTCGCGTCTTTACGCGCCACCACGGTAGCCAGAATGACGGTGTCTTCAATCGACACCATCACCGCGCCGGAAGCCTGGCGAGCGATTTCGCCGGTTTCCAGCGTGACGGTATGTTGACCGTACTGGAAGGTTTTCGTAACTTTATTAAACATGGGTAATCCCTTTCTATTTGCCGACAGATTTTCAGGGGCTGTCGTTCACCTCACCACAGGCAGCCCATGCTACAAGCCACCTTTGCTACAACTTTACAACTACGTTCTACTTGGCAATTTTTTAATACCTAGAAAGACAAAATGCCCGCGACAGCAAACTGACGCAGGCATTTCGACTTAAGCCAGACGGCGCAAAAATTACTTACGCAGACCCAGTTTAGCGATCAGATCGCGGTAACGGGTAGCGTCTTTGTCCTTCAGGTAGGACAGCAGGCTCTTACGACGGTTAACCATCTTGATCAGGCCACGACGCGAGTGGTGATCCTTGCTGTGCTCTTTGAAGTGGCCGTTCAGTTCGTTGATACGGGCGGTCAGCAGTGCAACTTGCACTTCTGGGGAGCCGGTGTCTTTTTGGCCACGGGCGTTGTCAGCGATGATCGCTGCTTTGTTGATGTTTTCTACGGTCATGATATTTACCTTTAACATGCGGTGCGCGGAGTCGTAACCCTGCCCACCGTGAAGTTACAATAAAGCCTGGTCGGAAAGACCAGACCCGCGAGTATAACGGAAAATGTCAGCCGTGTATGCTCTTTTTCAGGAAATCCGCGATGAAACGCCTGGGCATTTTTGCAATATTCTCCTTCACGCTGGCCGGCTGCGCCCATTTCGGCGCCCCGCCACCGCAGCCGGGCGACAGCGCCGAGGCAGTCCGCACCCGCCTCGGCCAGCCGACCAATATCTACCACAGCGGCGACGCCACGCTGCTGGAATACGCCACCGGCCCGATGGGCCAGTACACCTGGATGGCGCGCCTGGGCGCCGACGGCCGGCTGATTTCCTACGAACAGGTGCTGAGCGGCGAGAAATTCGCCACCATCAAGCCCGGCCGCGACAACCAGCAAACCGTGCTGACCATCCTTGGCCGGCCGACGCAGGTGACCCACTATGCCAGCGTCGATGGCGATGTGTGGCTGTACCGCTACAAGGAACAGGATGTGTGGAACTCGATGATGTCGGTGGAATTCAACCGGCAAGGCGTGGTAACGGCTCTGGTCAACGGTCCGGACGAGGAACGCGAAAACCGTCGCCGCTAGAGTAGGATGATTCCCACGCGCACTATGGGCGTGCGCCGACGTGTTTGGCTGGCCGTGGTTGCTATTATTTTCCCATCAACATTGCAACCTATGGAGAACCCATGTCTTTACGTACGCCCCCAGCCCGCCACGCCATTTACGCCGCTTCCCTGCTGGCCCTGACCACCGCCAGCGCCTTGTGCTGGGCCGAACCTTCGCCAGCGCTGGACCGCGCCAGCCTGTCGGTCGGCGCTTTCTATACCGAGCCAAAAATCGACTACCAGGGCGACACCAACTACGGCCGCATCGACACCGGCAGCTACGAGCTGGACCACGTCACCCTGCCACGCGTGAAAGCCTCGCTGTTGATCGGCGATTCGCAGGGCCTGGACTTCGACTACTACCGCTATGACAAGAACTACAATCCGTCGCTGAGCGGCGCGACCAATATCAACGGCCTGCCGCTGACTGGCAATGGCCAGCTGAACGCCAAGCTGAAGCTGGATCTGGCCAATCTGGCCTATAAATGGTGGATCGGCAGCGGCAACAGCGTCTTCGGCGTGGGCGTCGGCGCCGCCTACTACTCGGCTAGCATCAAGGGCACCGCCAGCGGCGTGCTGAACGGCGTGGCCGGCAGCGGCGACTACAAGGAAAAAGAACACGCCTACGCGCCGCTGCTGGAACTGGGCTGGCGCCAACAAGTGTCGGACAATGTGCGCCTCTACGCGGACGCTTCCGGCATCAAGAAAAACGGCGGCAGCATCGAAGGCCACATCTACGGCGGCGCGCTGGGCGTTGAGTGGTATCCGACCAAGGCCGTTGGCGTAGTGGCAGAATACACCGCCCACAAAATCAGCCTGAACCGCAACCGCGACAATAGCGACCTGAACGTGCGTCTGCACGGCCCGGCCGCCTATGTCAAAGTTCGCTTCTAAATCGGCAAGCATGTTAAATTGGCACATTCCTTGTTGAATGTGCCGATATGAACAAATACCTTGCCGCGCTGGCGGCGCTCATCGCCGCCACCCACCTTTACGCCAGCGCCGCCGACCAGCCACGCATCGGTCTCAACGACTGCGTCAAGCCGGTGCTGCCGCCCGGAGCGCAAGGCGCGCTGACGGTCAAGCTAAGACTGGGCAAGGACGGCAAGGTGCGCGAAACCCTCATCCACAAGTCCAGCGGCAATCCACAGCTGGATGCCGCCTCGATGAACCACATTGCCAGTTGCACCTTCGCCCCGCAGGAGCAAGAGGTCTGGGCCTTGATCTCCTACGCATGGGAGCCGCAGACATCGTTGCAGCGAAACGCCGAACAAGGCCATGCCAACGCGCAGGAAAAGCTGGCCTTGAGCCTGATCCCCGAAGGCGACAATCCGGGCAATCCCGAACAGGCGCTATACTGGTTCCGCAAGGCGGCCGAACAAGGCAAGCCTCGCAGCCAGTATTACCTGGCCAGGGTGCTGCTGGAGCAAGGAAGCAAAGATACCAACGACGAGGCGCGCGACTGGCTGGCCAAGTCGGCGCAGCAGAACTATCCTGCGGCGCTGGCCCTGCTCAAGCGTCTGCATGATCCCTCGCGGGACGGCTTGCTCAAATAAACAAGTCAGCCAGGGCCCTCGCGCCGCAGGCAGAGACTTGCAGCGCACGGCTGTCGTCGTTGCGGCGCAGCCAGCCGCGCTCGATGAAGTTGTCCAATAGCGCCACCGCCAGCGGGCCGGCGAAGTGGTCGCGGCGTTCGGACCAGTCGACGCAGCCGTACAGCTGGCGTGGGCCTTCGTTCAGCACGATGCCGAGGCCGCGCAGGCGCGCGGCGCCATCTGCGGTTAGCGCGTAGTCGTTGACATCACCTTCCACCCAGCCGTTTTCAACAAAGCAGTTGCACAAGTCTACGCCCAGCACACCGGCCAGATGGCCGTAGCAGCTGCGCGCGTGGCGCAGGCCGCGCATGGCCGGCGCTTTCCAGCGCGTGGTTTCGGGCAGCGCGCCGTCCGCCACACGCAGCAGCGCTTCCAGCGCGTGCGCCACGTTGCCATCGGCGAGCATGTAGTAGCGATGGCGACCTTGCGCACGCACCCGGGCCAAGCCTTCATCCACCAGCAGCTTCAGGTGCTGCGAGGCCGTAGGCGCGGCCACGCCGGCGTGCTGCGCCAGTTCGGTGGCGGTGTAGAAACGGCCATCCAGAAGTCGCGACAGCATCAACGCCCGCGTCGGGTCGCCGATGGCTGCGGCCACGCGCGCGAAGCGCGGCTGCGCGGTGTTCATGCCAGCGCGCCAGCCGGCGCTTGCGCCCGGTCACTCATGCCATAGTCGCGGATGACGGAAGCGACCCGCAGCCGATAGTCGTCGAACACGCCATCACGCCCTGCCCGCTGCGCAGCGCGATGTTCCTGCTGCTGCCGCCACACCTGCAGCGAAGCTTCGTCACGCCAGAAGGACAGCGACAGCATCTTGCCCGGCGTGCTGATGCTGGTGAAGCGCTCGACCGAGATAAAGCCGTCCACCCCGGCCAGCAAGGGCGCCAGTTGCGCCGCGCGCTCCAGGTATTCGGCGCGGCCATCGGCGCTGGGCGTCACTTCAAAAATTACCGCGATCATGTGACGCCTCTCGATAAAAACGTGTTGACGGTATTGTAAAGCAGGCCTCGCGCAGCTTCCAGATGCATCAGGTGCGTCGCGCCGGGAATGGTGGACTGCCTGGCGTTTGCCAGCAAGGCCTGTAAGCGGTCCATATCCGCCGCATCGCAGGCGCTGTCCCATTCGCCGCGCACCAGCAGGGTTGGCGTGGCGATGGCAGCAGCATCGTACAGCGGCTGGCCGCTGCGCAGTGCGCGCACATCGGATTGCGGCCCTGCTGGCGACAGCACGGCTGGCGGCAAGCGCGTGCTGGCATCGGGATCGGTGGCGAGAAAGGCTGTGCTCCATGCCTGGAAGTGCGCCTCTGACAGCGGCTGCGCTGCACCTGCCGGCACGTCTTCAGTAAAGCGGCGGTATTGCGCCCATGCGGACAGCAGCAGATGCGATGCCGCCGGCGCCGGTGGCGCTGCGCCGGCGTCACGGGAGAGTATCGGCGCGAACAATGTGAGCGATGCCAGGTCGTGCGGATGCTCAGAGGCATAACGCAGCGCCACCGTGCCGCCCCACGAATGCGCCAGCAAGCTGACGCGGCGGCCGTGGTTGCGGGCGCGGATGGCGGCAACCACGCGCTGCAACTGCGGCAGCACTTGCGCCAGGTCGCCCACCGGCTGTGCCGCATCGTGCGGATAGCGGTCGGACGCACCGTAGCCGGCGAAGTCGAAAGCCCATACGTTGAAGCCCGCCTCGCACAGGGCGTCCGCCCATGAGCGGCCATCCAGCGGATACAGCACCGACAGCTCAGCACCAAACGTCGAACCGTGCACGTAGATGACATCGCCCACGTCGGCCGATGCGGGACGGTGGTACAAGGCCAGCGTTGGTGCGCCGGCAGCCTCCAGCCGGATCACAGCGCCACCTGTGCCAGGAAGGTGCGTTCTTCACGCAGGATGAAACGCTCGCGCTGCGCGTAGGCAAAGTTCTCCACCGCATCCGCATCCGCGCGCAAGCGGGCGCGATAGGCTTCGTACTCGGCCAGCGAGCCGAAGCCGACCAGTCCCCACGCTTCGTAATTGCTGCCTTCGAGCGGCAGGAAGTAGCCGAGCAGGCGTCCGCCCAGGCGCGGAATGATGCGGTGCCAGTTTTCGGCGTACTGCTTGAACGCCTCGCGCTGGAATGGATCGATCTCGTAACGGATAAAGCAAGTGACAGCCATTGAAGCCTCCTGTTGAAAACATCAGGATAGCCATCAGGCTGCGCGTATGCTTCGGCCTGGAACGAAGTATCAGCCCAGCGCGGCGCGTACCTGCGCCGCCGTGGGAATCGGCGCGACCGCGCCGTGGCCCAAGGTGGACAGACCAGCGGCTGCATTCGCATAGCGCACTGCGTCTGCCAGCGCGTCACCTGCCGCCAAGCGCGCCAGCAGCGAGCCATCGAAGCAGTCGCCGGCGCCGGTGGCGTCCACCGCCTGCACCACGCGCGACGCCGCCAGTTGCGGCTCCGTGCCCGGCTCGGCGTACCAGGCGCCGGATGGTCCGGCTTTCAGCACCACCGTATCGGCGCCATGCGCGCGCGCCCAGGCAAAGATCGCCGGCACGTCGTCGGTGCCGGCCAGCGCCACTGCCTCGTCCAGGCTGGGCAGGAACAGATCGGTCATGGCGATGGTTGCGGCGATGGTCGCGCGGGCCCGCGCCAATGGCCACAAGGACAGGCGCAGATTCGGATCGAAGCTTACTTTGCCGCCGGCCGCGCGCGTGGTGTCAATCGCGGCGAACACGGTGTCGCAGGCGCCGGCCGAAATGGCCTGCGAGATGCCCGACACATGCAGCCAGCGCGTGCGCGCCGTCGCGCTCAAGTCCATGGTCTGCGGCTGCATGCGGCTGGCTGCCGAGCCGGCACGCAAATAGCTGAAGGCATGCCCGTTCGGGCCGTGATTCACAAAGTACAAACCGGTTGGCGCTTGCGGATCGCGCGCCACCGCGCTGACATCCACGCCCTCCGACTGCCACAGGTCCAGCAGCATGCGGCCAAAATGGTCTTCGCCGACGCGGCTCAGGTAGGCCACGCGCGCACCCTGGCGGCTGGCGGCAATCACCGCGTTGGAGGTATCGCCGCCAAAGCCCCGGCGGTACAGCGGTTCGCTGGATTCGGCCTGGTTAAACTCGACCATCGCCTCACCCAGCGCTACAACATCAAAATGCTCACTCATGGTTGCGGATTCACTCGCTCAATTTTTGAATGCAGCTTGTTCAGCGCAGACAGATACGCCTTCGCTGACGCCACGATAATATCCGGGTCCGCACCGACGCCATTGACGATGCGGCCCTCCTTCGACAAGCGCATCGTCACCTCGCCTTGCGACTGGGTGCCGGTGCTGATGGCGTTCACCGAGAACAGCACCAGCTCCGCGCCGCTGCCCACCTCTCCCTCGATGGCGTTGACGGTGGCGTCAACCGGGCCATCGCCCCGCCCTTCGCTGACATGCTCCTCGCCTTCGATGCTGAACACGATCTTCGCGCTTGGCGTCTCGCCGCTGGCGGAACGCTGCTCCAGCGACACAAAGCGATAGAACTCGCTCTCCTGCGACTGCTGCTCGTCCGACACCAGCGCCAGGATATCTTCGTCAAAGATATCCGCCTTGCGGTCAGCCAGCTCCTTGAAGCGTGCGAATGCCGCGTTGACCTCTGCTTCGGATTCCAGCTCGATGCCCAGCTCCTGCAAGCGCTGCTTGAAGGCGTTGCGGCCGGACAGCTTGCCCAGCACGATCTTGGTCGCGGTCCAGCCGACATCCTCGGCGCGCATGATCTCGTAGGTTTCGCGCGACTTCAGCATGCCATCCTGGTGGATGCCGGAAGCATGGGCAAACGCATTCGCGCCCACCACCGCTTTATTCGGCTGCACCGCAAAGCCGGTAATCTGCGACACCATCTTGGACGCCGCCACAATCTGCGTCGTGTCGATGCCGCACTCCAGCTGGTAGTAGCCGGCGCGCGTACGCAGCGCCATCACCACTTCCTCCAGCGCGGTATTGCCGGCACGCTCGCCGAGGCCATTGATGGTGCACTCGATCTGCCGCGCACCGCCGATCACCACACCGGCCAGCGAATTGGCCACCGCCAGTCCCAGGTCGTTATGGCAGTGCACCGACCATACGGCCTTGTCGGAATTCGGAATGCGTTCGCGCAGGCGGCGAATGGTTGCGCCAAACATCTCAGGCACCGCATAGCCTACCGTGTCGGGGAAATTGATGGTGGTCGCGCCCTCCTCGATCACGCCTTCCAGCACGCGGCACAGGAAGTCCTCGTCCGAGCGGCTGCCGTCTTCCGGGCTGAATTCGATATCGTCGGTATGCTGGCGGGCGAAGCGCACCGCGTTGCGCGCCTGCGTCAGCACCTGCTCCGGCAGCATGCGCAGCTTGGCCTCCATATGCAGCTTGGAGGTGGCGATAAACGTGTGGATGCGTTTGCGCTCGGCCGGCGCCAGCGCTTCGGCGGCGCGGGCGATGTCGCGCTCATTGGCGCGCGACAGCGAGCAGATAGTGGATTCGCGCACCGCCGTGGCGATGGCCTTGATAGACTCGAAGTCGCCCGGCGAGGCGGCCGCGAAGCCGGCTTCGATGACATCAACGCGCAAGCGTTCCAGCTGCCTGGCGATGCGGACTTTCTCGTCCTTGGTCATCGACGCGCCCGGCGATTGCTCGCCGTCGCGCAAGGTGGTGTCGAAGATGATCAGGCGGTTGGATGAGTTGCTCATGATAGCTCCGTGGCTGCGTTGCGCTTCGTTGCTTGAATCTCAGGGCCGACCGCCCCAGGTTTAGTGCCGTTCGCTCGGGTCGTCGCTGTCCATCTCGGTCTGGATCAGGCTGACCTTCTTGCCCTTGGCCGCACGCCAGGCAGCGACCGCGTAGCCCGATACGCCGTAAATCGCAAACAGCGGCCACAGCGTCGCCGCCGGTTTGATGGCGATCACCGCCAAGCCCAGCGCGATCAGGAACACGCCGATAAATGGCACCGGCTTGCGGAAGTTCACGTCCTTGAAGCTGTAGAACGGCACATTGCTGACCATGGTCAGGCCGGCAAACACGGCGATACCCCACGATACCCAGCCCATGTCCAGGCCAGACACTTCCAGGTCCAGCATCATCAGGATGAAGCCGGCTATCAGCGCGGCGGCCGATGGCGAGGGCATGCCCTGGAAGTAGCGCTTGTCGACCACTTCGATATTGGTGTTGAAGCGTGCCAGGCGCAGTGCGGCGCCGGCGCAGTACACGAAGGCGGCAATCCAGCCCAGCTTGCCCAGGCCGCGCAGCGACCATTCATACATCACCAGCGCCGGCGCGGCGCCGAACGACACCATGTCCGACAGCGAATCGTACTGCGCGCCGAATTCGCTCTGCGTATTGGTCAGGCGCGCGACGCGGCCATCCAGACCGTCCAGGATCATGGCGACAAAAATCGCCCAGGCTGCATGCTCGAACTTCTGGTTCATCGCCATGACGATGGCGTAGAAACCGCAGAACAGCGCGGCGGTGGTGAAGGCGTTCGGCAGCAGGTAAATGCCGCGGTGGCGCGGCCGGTCGAGGTCCTCGCCGCGGGCGCGACGCGCAAAACGGCTGAAACGCGACGTTTTGGGCAGTTTGGCTACGGCCGCATTCTTGGCGCGGCGGCGGGGAAAATTGGGCATGGCGATCCGTTCTCTTATCAGGTAGTGTTGCTCCGTCATTATAGAGGAGGAGACAATAAAAAAGGACTTGTTACCATGCATCATCAAAAAAGCCTGTAACAAACTGAGCAGTGGACCGACTTAACGTTATCTCAACCTCTTTGGAGAACAACGTGAAACCAGCCATCCTTGCCGCTAGCCTGCTGCTGCTCAACCAACAAATTTCCGCCACCGCCCAGGAGACACCCGGCCCGGCCGCGCTGATTGACGCGCTGAATGGCACTTTCGGCAAGCATGCCGGCAAGCGCGCCTCGCACGCCAAGGGCTTCTGCGCCAGCGGCGACTTTACCCCGGCGCGCGATGCGGCGAAATTCGCCAACAGCCCGCTGTTCTCCCAGTCCAAAGTGGACGCGGCCATCCGTTTTTCCATCGGCGGCGGCAATCCGGGCGTGTCCGACAAAAGCCGCTCGGTGCGCGGGCTGTCGATGCGGCTGACCGGCGGCAATGAAACTTACGACCTGCTGCTGATCTCCGAACCAGTGTTCTTTGCTGCCACGCCAGCCTCCTTCGTCAGCTTCCTGGAAGCCCGCGTGCCCGATCCGGCCACCAAAAAGCCGGACCCCGCCAAGCTTGCGGCGCATAATACCAAATACCCGGACGGCAAGAATCAGCCGGCCCTGCTGGCCGCGCACGCCGCGCCGGCCTCGTATGCCGCCACGCCCTACTTCTCCACCAATGCCTTTGTATTTGAAGGCACTGGCGGCGCCAGGCAGCACGCGCGCATCGTGGTCGAACCCGCCGCCGGCACACGCTACCTGACCGAAGAGGAGGAAAAAACCATGCCAGACAACTTCCTGGAGGCGGAACTGACGCAGCGCCTGGCAGCCAAGCCGGTCGAGTTCACCATCTACGCGCAATTGCCGGCGCCGGCCGACTCGCTGATCGACTCGTCGCAGCCGTGGCAGGGCAATGGCCGCATTGCCCTGGGTACGCTGCGGGTGAACACGCTGGCCGCGCAAAGCTGCGACGGCATCGTCTTCATGCCGGTGACGCTGCCGGCCGCGATTAGCCCATCGGCCGACCCGATCCTGGCGGCGCGCGCGCCAGCCTACGCGATTTCGCTGGGACGCCGCTCGCAATGAGTGCGAGCGATCCGTGGCGCCAGCTGGCGCAGGAGCGGCCCTTCCTGCTGCGCCTGGCGCGGCTGCAACTGGCCTCGGCCGCCGACGCCGAGGACGCTGTACAGGAAACGCTGCTGGGCGCGATCAAGGCTTGGGCCAGCTACGAGGGCCGCGCCGGCCTGCGCAGCTGGCTTACCGCCATCCTGCGCCACAAGATTGTCGACGCCATCCGCGCCCGCCGTTTCACGGCGCCGGCTGCGGATGCGCTGGCAGCCGAGGACGAGCGCGAGTTCGATCAGCTGTTCACCAGCGACGACGCCTGGCACCCGGAGGTGTTTGTCGATACCGTCTGCGGCGAAACCAAGGCGGCCGAAAAGCAGCTGCTCGATATCATCGAAATCTGCATGAACCGCCTGCCCGAAGAAACTTCGCGCCTGTTCCTGATGCGCGAATACCTGGGCATGGAATTGAAGGAAATTGAAGAAAGCTGCACCATCAGTGCCGGCAATCTACGTGTGACGTTGTACCGTGCCCGCATGCGCTTGCGCGAATGCGCCGTGCGCGGATGGGGAGAACTCGAATGAACAAACCACTGACCTGCCGCGAGACGACCTATCTGGTCATCGGCGCGCGCGACCAGCCGCTGGACCGCGCGCAGCAGGATGCGCTGGCGGCACATTTGCAGACCTGTCGCTACTGCCGCACCGCCAACGCGCAATTCACCACGCTGTTCGCGCAGCTGGACACCCTGCTGGCGCGCGGCGTCCAGCCCTAGTCCTTACTTGAAGCGCACCTTGGCGACCAGGCGCATCGACAGCACGGTTTCGCCCGGCTCGAAGCTCGGCTCGGTTACCGGTGGTGGCGCTGCCGGGGCAATATTGCTGGCATAGGCCATGACGCGCGAACCGCTCACCTCAACGCGGTTGGCGTAATTGCCCGAGCCCTCGAAGTCGGCAGTGTCCAGCACCGCGTCGCTGACCTTGCGGCCCATGGCCTTGGCGATCGCGTTGACGCGTTCATTCAGATTCTGGTAGATGGCGGCGATACGCTGGTCTTCCAGCTGGCGCGTGGTTTCCGGCGTCAGGCCGAAGCGCAGGCTATTCAGGCCCAGCACATTTTGTGCGGCCGCCACGGTCTTCGGCAGTGCTTCCAGATTGGACGTGACCACTTGCACCGACTGGCCGACGCGCCAGGAGGTTGGCACGCGCGGCTTGCGCGGCTGCTGCACCTGCCCCGGCATTGGCGGCGCTTCTTCCGGATACACCGGATACGTGTAATAGCCCTGGGTTTTCAGGCTGGCCTGTGGATCGGCCTTCTTGAGGAT
This sequence comes from Duganella sp. sic0402, assembly GCF_019219065.1. Classification (GTDB taxonomy): domain Bacteria; phylum Pseudomonadota; class Gammaproteobacteria; order Burkholderiales; family Burkholderiaceae_D; genus Rugamonas. Next base: position 290,262 of record NZ_JAHUWK010000002.1, read on the forward strand.
TTCCAGCCCCTGCTTCATCTTCTGATTGACGCGCGAGGCGGCAACGGCTTTGTCCTTGTCGATTTCCTCGACCGACAAGGTGGCGGTGGCCTGATCGTTGACGTGCTTTACTTCGCCGAAGGCAGGCACCACCACCAGCGCGCCATTGGTCGGCAAAGTATCGGCGTGCGCCACAGCGCACGCCAGCAATGCGGCAGCAACAGCAAGGTATTTCATCGCAGTCTCCAGTTAGGAAAACTGCAACTCTACCTCAACTCGCTTATTTGAAGCGTACTTTGCCCACGACCTGCATTTGCAGCGTGGTTTCGCCCGGCTCGAAGCTAGGCTCGGCCACTTCGGCCATGTCGGCGGCCTTGGCGCGCATCATGATCATCGGCGCTGCGGCGGGACGCGACTCGGTATAGTTGCCCGAACCTTCAAAGTCGATGGTGTCGATCACCGCGTCGCCGACCTTGCGGCCCATGGCGTTGGCGATCGAGCCGATGCGCTCGTTCAGGTTCTTGTAGGTGGCGGCGATACGCTGGTCATCCAGTTTGCGCGTGGTTTCCGGCGTCAGGCCGAAGTTGATGTTGTTCAGCGTCAGAATCTTCTGCGCAGCGGCCACGGTTTTCGGCAGCTTGTCCAGATTGGTGGTGGTGACTTCCAGATACTGACCCACGCGCCATGCGGTCGGCACACGCTGCTTGACCGGCTGGCCGTTCGGCAGCACGCGTTCTTCCGGATACACCGGATAGGTGTAATAGCCCTGGGTTTTCAGGCTGGCGCTCGGGTCTTCTTTCTTGACGATCTCCAGGCCCTGCTTCATCTTCTGGTTGACGCGCGACGCGGCGGCGGCCTTGTCTTTATCCTGTTCTTCCACCGCCAGCGTGACCACAGCCTGGTCGTTGGCGTGCTTGACTTCGCCGTAGGCTGGCACCACGACCAGCGTGCCGGTAGTCGGCAGCGATTCCGTTGGAGCGGCGTGCGCACCCAGCGCGAAGGACACAGCGGCGGCGGCGGCGAGTTTTTTCATAATATGCATTACGGGCTCCAGGTTAAGTTTACGACAAGCCGAACTCTACATGAATTTACCGCGCGCACCTGTAAGACATAGTGTCTGTTTGTAACATTTCGATTTTTAAGGATATTCTAATAACAGGCCAGTTATGATGCGGCATCCACAAGGGAGCCGTCATGATGATCGTCGCGGAGTTCGCGTTCTACCTGTTTATGGAAGTGCTGATGTACAGCCTGGGACGGTTCGTCATCTTCATCATCTCGTTCGGCCGGGCGCGCGCCGTGCGCACCAGGGAAATCTTCAGCAACAAAATGCTGCCGCCGTACGCTGACGACGGCAAAATGCTGGTGCCTGAGTGGGGCGTCGTCATGGTCGGCGTGCTCACGCTGACGGCAGCATTCTCTATCTTCTTCGCCTTGCGCTGATTTCAGCGGCGTCGCCCTGGGGCGCTGATGCGCTCCCAGGGCTGACTTACATCAGTTTTTCAGCCCAGCCGGTACCTGCGGCAAGTCGCGGCCGCGTGTGCCCCAGCCTGCGGTATCCGCTTGCGGCGTCAGGCGGTAGCCGAGGATGCCGCCGGCCTGCAACTGCTCCCAGTCCAGCCACACGCGCGATACCGGCTGGTTGCCCCAGCTGACCGATTTCACGAAGCGGCGCTCGCCCGGCTTGGCGTCCGGCGCTTCGATGCGCAGCAGGCGGCCTTGCGGCAAATCGATTTCGGCACGCGCGAAGCGCGGCGCGTGCAGCAGGAATCGGCCGCTGCCCGGCGTGTCCGGATACAGGCCCAGCGCGCTGAACAGATACCAGGCCGACATCGTGCCCAGGTCGTCGTTGCCGGTCACGCCGCTCGGACCGTTGCCGAACAAGGTTTCGGCCGCGCGCAGCACGGTAGTGGTTTTCCAAGGCTGGCCCATCAGCGTGTACACCCATGGCGCATGCAGGTCCGGCTCGTTGTTCGGGTTGTAGCGGAACTGGCTGTAGTAGCTGTACGGACCGACCACCCACGATTTGCGCACCACTTGCGGGTCGGCCTGCAAGGCGTCGTAATCGAAGAACAGGTCCAGGCGTTGCAGCGCCTTGGCTGGCCCGCCCATCGCTTCGGCCAGGCCGGGGATATCCTGCCGCACCAGCCACTGATACTGCCAACCGGTGCCTTCGTGGAAGCCGCGCTCGCTGCGTGGATCGTAGCTGCCATCGACGTCGGCGAACCAGTCGCCGCCCGCCAGGCGTGGACGCGGGAAGCCGCTCAAGCCGGTCGCCTTGTCCTGGGCTTTCGGGTCCCAGACCTTGCGCCAGTTCAGCCCGCGCTGGGCCAGCAATTTGGCGTCGTCGTTGTGGCCAAGCGCCTTGGCCATCGTAGCCAAGGCGGCGTCGCCAACCGCGTATTCCAGCGTGGAAGACGCGCCGTGGTGCGGATCGACGTCCATGCCTTTCGATGGGAAGCTGCGGTCGTACTGCACAAATCCCTGGCTCAGATAGCTCTGGTTGCCGGCGCGGCCTTGCGCGCGGATGCCATGCGGCGGCACGCCGAAGGCGTTTTCGCGCAGTGCGGTGTAAGCTTCGGCCTCACGGCCCTTGAGCGCGCCATAGCGCCACAGGTCCACCAGGAACGGCGTAACCGGATCGCCGGTCATGATATTGGTCTCGAAGTTGGCATAGCCCCAGCGCGGCAGCCAGCCGCCCTGCTCGCGGATCTTCAGCACCGAATTAGCGATGTCGCGCGCACGTTCCGGACGCAGCAGCGCCAGCAGCTGGTTCTGCGCGCGGTAGGTATCCCACAGCGAGAAGAACTCGTAGTAGGTCCAGTCCTTGGCGCTATGGATGGCATTGTCGTAACCGCGATAGCGGCCGTCGGCATCGTTGCCGGTCAGCGGTTGCAGCAAGGCGTGGTACAAGGCGGTGTAGAACACCGTGCGGTCGTCGGTGCTGCCGCCCTCGATGCGTACACTGCTCAACTCGCGCTGCCAGGCGGCTTGTGCCTGTTGACGCATGGCGTCAAAGCTCAGCGGCTGGCCGTTCGCCATGCCTTCAGACTTGAGGTTGGTGCGTGCGCCTTCGATGTCGACGTGCGAGATCGCGCTCACTGCGGTCACGGCCTTGCCTTGCTTGAGGTCGAAGCTCAGCCAGACACCGTGCGGACGGGCTTCGCCTTGCTGGCTCGGGCCTTTCGCGCCAAGCTGTCCGCCCCGGTCATCCCAGATGCCGTGCGCTGTGAACGGTTGATCAAAGTGCATGCGGAACCAGGTGGTGTATTGCGCACCGCCGCAGAAGCTCTTGGTGGTGATCTGGCCCTCGACGGTGCGGTCGTCCACCACGGTGACTTCGCTGCCGGTCACCGAATGGCGTTCATTCGCCTGGCCGACGTTGAGCAGCACGTTGCCGCTGGCCGCATTGGCGGCAAAGGTGTAGCGCTCGGCGGCGGCGCGGGTCAGCGCGGTCGCCTCGGCGGTGATGCCGCCGTAGCTGGTCAATTTCACCTTGTAATAGCCGGCCTGGCCAACTTCGCCTTCGTGCGTGTACTCGGCCGCGTATTTCTTGTAATCGAAGCCGCCCGGCTTGGCGGTGTCGAAATCGCCGCCGGGGCCGATCTTGCCGGTGACCGGCAGCACCTGCAGCTGCCCGCCCTGCTCCCAGCAGCCGGCGCCGGACAGATAAGAGTGTCCGAAGCCACGGATGCGGCTGTCGCTGTAGCGCCAGCCGGCGTAGTGCTCGCCGGTCGGGCTGACCTGGATCATCCCGAACGGGGCGGACGCGCCGGGGAAGGTGTTGCCCTCATCCTGGGTGCCGATGAAGGTATTGACCGGGGTGGTGTTGGGCGGCGCGGCGGTCACGGCCATCGTGACGCCCATCGGCAGCGTCAGCACGGCCAGCAGCGTGCAGGCTGCCACGCGCGACGGGAGGGGGAATACGGACATGAAAACGATCTCCTTTTTAATAATACTCGGCCAGTGAGCGCACATGCAATGACTTGCGCAGCGTCGCCAGGCTGGCCCTGGATGAAACATGCAGCGACACGCTTTCACCCGGCAGCAGTGTCAGTGCATTATCAGAAACATCGGCGTCGGCAGCGCCGAAATCGATCCAGACGGCACGGGCGAATTGGGCGGCGCCCAGATCCAGCGTGTAGCCTTTGCCATTGGCGCGCAGTTGCGCATGCAGGCCGGCGTCCGGCCAGCGCATGGCTTTGGCCGGCTGGAAATACACCACGCCGCGCGAAGCGGGCTCGCCTTCGGCTTGCAGGTCGAACACGGCGACGGTGGATGCCGGATCGGCGCCGCTCAGCAAAGCCGCGTCGGTATAGTCGGCCAGTTTGGCGGACGACAGCGGCGCCAGTTCAACAGGCTTGCGCTGATCGCGCAGCAGCTTGCCGTCGAGGCTCAGCAGCCGCAGGCGCAGTTCGCCGCGTACCGCGTGCGTGCGGTCGTTCAGCAGGCTGATTGAGGTAGCGCCTTGCGGCGTACGCAAGGCGGCCACCGCCACCGGTGCGTAGAAGCGGCGCGCATGGAAGTGCAAAGCCTTCCAGCGGCCATACCAGTCCACGCTGGACCACGAGGCGCCCGGCCACACATCGTTCAGCTGCCAATACAGGGAACCCATGGTGAACGGCCGGCTGGCGCGATGGTGCAGCGCAGCCAGTTCGATGCCCTCGGCCTGCGCAGCCTGGCTCAGATAAACGAAGGCAGAAAAATCCTTGGTGGCGCCGAATTCGTAGTCCACGTATTGCATCAGCCGTTGGTTGCCTTTACCGGCGAGGAACTTCTGGTGCGCCTCGATCACCGGCGTGGCGATGCCCTGCTCGCCGCGCCTGGCGAAAGCGTCTATCGTGCGCTGCACCGGCCAGGCCTGCAAGCCGTATTCGGACATGAAGCGCGGCGTGATCTCCAGGTACTTCGATGGCGGATGCGCCGGGTTGCCCCACACTTCCCAGTAATGCATGTCGCCGCTGGCCGGGGTGTTGGCCACCTCGGCCAGATCGTCGCCCGGCGAGCTGGCCCAGTAGGCAATGCCGCCGCCCTCTTCCGCCACCACCTTGCGCAGGTCGGCGCCGAACAGCTGGACGTAGCCTTTCCAGACTTTGTCGGCGAAGGCCGGATCGGCCTTGCTCAGCTCCTGGCCCGGTCCCCAATACTTCCAGGCGATCTCTTCCTCGTTGTTGCCGCACCAGAGCACCACGCTCGGGTGGTTGCGCAGGCGGCGCACATTGTCGCGCGCTTCGGCGATGACGCTGGCGCGGAAAGCGTCGTCATACGCCGGCTGCATGCCGCCGCCGAACATGAAGTCCTGCCACACCAGCAAACCCAGTTCATCGGCCAGGTCGAAGAAATCGTCGCTCTCGTAATAGCCGCCCCCCCAGCTGCGCAGGAAATTCATATTGGCGTCGCGCGCGGATTGCAGCACACCGCGCAACTGCGCCTTGCTCACCCGTGGCTGGAACATATCGAACGGAATCGTGTTGGCGCCCTTGGCAAACACCGGAATGCCGTTGACGGCAAAGTAGAAGCTACGGCCCTTGTCGTCCGGCTCGCGGCGCAGTTCGACGCTGCGCAAGCCGGTGCGCGCGCTGGCCTTGGCGACCACGGTCTTGCCGTCGGCGAATTCCAGTTCATAGCGGTAGAGCGGCTGCGCACCGTAGCCGTTCGGGAACCAGCGTTGCGGACGGTCGATGTGCAGCGGGAGTGCGATGCGGTTGCCGCCGGCACGCAAGCCAGCGCGCTGCTGCGCGGCCAGCGAACGCTTGCCGTCCGGCGCAGTCTGCCACAGGCGCAGCGCGAATTCGCCATCGCGCACGGCGTCGGCCGAGACGATGGCGACGATGTCGGCGCGCGCCTCATCCACATGATCCTGGCGCAGCTGCAGATTGTCGATGCGCAGCGCGTCCCAGCTTTGCAGCATCACCGGCTTCCAGATGCCGGCAGTGACGTAGCGCGGCCCCCAGTCCCAGCCGTAGTGATAACCAGGCTTGCGCACGAAGTTGGCGGTCATCGCATCTTTCGGCTCATCGCCGTAGGGCGACGGATAGTTGCCGGCCAATTTGTGCGGCATCGCCTGCACCTGCGGCAGCAGCTTGCTGATCGGTGAACGCAGCACAATGCGTAGCTCGTTGCCCTTGGCGCGCAGCTTGCCCTGCACCGGCACGCGCCAGGTGCGGAAGGCGTTATCAGCGCTCAGCACCTGTGCGCCGTTGAGCCAGACTTCGGCGTAGGTGTCCAGGCCGTCGAACACCAGATCGCTGCGGCTGTTTTTCAGCACCGAGGCAGGTGCATCGAAATGGGTGCGGTATTCCCAGTCGGCCAGGCCGATCCATTGCAGGCCCGCTTCGGGCGCGCCAACGTAAGGATCTGGGATCAGCTTGTTGGCCAGCAGGTCGGTATGCACGGTGCCCGGCACCTGGGCAGCGCGCCACGACGCCGCTTGCGGGTGTGCGCCCAGTTGCGCATTGCCTGGCAGTGCACGGAAGGTCCAGCCTTGGTTAATGACCAGCTGCTCCGGCGCCGCCGTGGCGAAGCCGGTCAGGCTCGCCATGCAGAGCGCCGCCAGCAGCAGGCGCAGTCGCAGCAGCGCGCTCATGGCGCGGCCTTCCAGTAGCGGTTGATCCATTCCTGGTGCGTCGGCATGGCGGCGACGGCATGCGCCAGCATGCGCTCCATGCCTTCCACTTGCTCGATGATTTTGGACTCAGGCATTTCATCAACAATGGGATGGTAGCTTTGCGGCACGATGCCCTGCCCCAGCATCACCTGCACCCAGCTTGGCAGCGCGAAGAAATCGTCGCCGTTGCGGAAGTAGCAGCCGTTGCTGCGGAACAGGTCGATCGCATCGCGCAGGCTGTCCGGTATCGCCATCGTGCGGCAATAGTCCCAGAACGGCGTGTCGTTGCGTTCGGTGGCCTTGTAATGCAAGATCAGGAAATCGCGCACCCGCTCGTACTCAAACGCGGATTCCTGGTTGTATCGTTCCACCAGCAAGGGATTGAAGTCGCGTTGCGGGAACATGCTCAGCAAGCGGGTGATGCCCGATTGCGCCAGATAGATGCTGGTCGATTCCAGCGGTTCGAGAAAGCCACTGGCCAGGCCCAGCGCCACCACATTCTTGTTCCAGAACTTGCGGCGCATGCCGGTGGTGAAACGCAATTGGCGCGGCTCAGCCAGCGCCTCGCTGTCGAGATTGGCCAGCAGCGTCGTTGCGGCTTCATCGTCGCTGATGTGCTTGCTGGAATACACATAGCCGTTGCCGGTGCGGTGCTGCAGCGGAATGCGCCACTGCCAGCCCGCCTTCTGCGCGCTGGCGCGGGTGTACGGCGTGATCGGATCGACACTCGCGCTGGGCACCGCCAGCGCGCTGTCGCACGGCAGCCAGTGCGACCAGTCGACATAACCGGTCTTCAGCGTCTGCTCGATCAGCAGGCCGCGAAAGCCGGAGCAATCGATGAACAGTTCACCATCGACTACCTGGCCGCTGTCCAGCGTTACCGATGCGATATGGCCATCATCGGGGCGCTGCTGGACGCTGGTGATCTTGCCCTCGATGCGCTGCACGCCGCGCTGCTCGGCCAGTTCGCGCAGATAGCGCGCGTACAGCGTGGCGTCGAAATGGTAGGCGTAGGCGATGTCGGCCAGCGGCGAACCGGGCGCCGCATTGTGGTCGCGCGGCGCGAATTTCCCCTGCGGCGCCATCACCGTTTGCGGCGTATAGGCGCCAATCGGCGCGGCGCGGCCGGACTGGAACAGCTTGAGCCAGAACTGGTGGAACGGCAGCGGCCCCATCGAGCGGCCGATGGCGCCGAAACCGTGGATATAACTGTCGCCGATACGGCCCCAGTCCTTGAATTGAATGCCGAGCTTGATCGTGCCCTGCGTACGCTTGACGAATTCGGCCTCGTCGATGCCCAGCCACTGGCCGTTGAACAGCCGGATGTGCGGAACGCTGGCTTCGCCGACGCCGACAATACCGATTTCTTCGGATTCAATCAGGCGGATGCTGGCGCCTTTACCCAGGTATGTGGCCAGAGCCGTGGCGGCCATCCAGCCGGCACTGCCGCCACCGACGACGGTAATGCTGTTGATGTGGTTTTGTTGATGCATACGGGCATCCAAAGAAGAAGACACTACCCCGTCCGGTTGGACGGGGCAGGACCGGAACTCAGAACTTAGAACTTGTAGTTCGCGCCAAAGTACGCGATGCGGCCGGCGTAGCTATTGGAATAGAAACGGTTCTTGGTATCGTTGCCCAGATGCGAGCTCGATTCTTCTTTGGTCACGTTCAGCACCGAAGCGGTAAAGCTCAGCTGCTTGCTGTAGTTGTAGGCGACGTTCAGGTCGACCTGGCTGTATGGATCGCGATAGATATTCAGGCCGTTCATCAACCCGTCCACCACCACACCGCGACGGTTGTACGACGCACGCGCCAGGAAGCTGTCGGTTTCATAGAACACGGTCACGTTGGCCTGGTTCTTGGCGCTGCCGACCAGCGGCGACTTGCCCAGTTCGGTCCCATCGCCCAGCGTGATCGCCGCCTGGTTGGTCTTGTTGTAGGTGTAGTTGACCTGGAAGCCAACGCCCATGGCCAGGGTGTGCTGCGCAAACAATTCGACACCTTGCGAGACGCCGTTGCGGCCGCCGGCAGTGGTCGAATAGTTTTGCACCGTCACGCTCTGGCCGCCGACCGTCTGCGGCACGTTCAGCACCACCGGCACCGAGAAGTTGCTGACGTTTTTGCGGAACACGTTGGCGCCAAGGACCGAGCCGCGCTGGAAGTACCACTCCAGGCCCAGGTCGAACTGGTTGGCCTTGTACGGCTCCAGTTCCTTGTTGCTGCCCGAACCGTACCAGCCCTGCTGGTCGCCGCCGCCGATCAGACGGCGGTCGTTGACGTATTCCTGGCTGTAGTTGCGCAGGCCGCCTGGGTAGGCGATATCGTTGTAGCTAGGACGCGCCACCACCTTGGAGGCTGCCGCGCGCAGCAGCAGCGTGTCGCTCAGGTCGTAGGCCAGGTTGATGCTTGGCAGGACATCGGTGTAAGTGCGGTCCAGCGAGCTGACAGCGAACGACTTGGTGTGCGCGATGCTGTCGGGCAGCGTGGTGAAGCCGCTGATGCAGCCGGAGCCGGCAGGCGCACCGGCCGCTGGTGCACCGCCTGCCAGGCAAGGCGCAGGATTGCCGTCGGCACCATCGAAGAAGTAGTCGCTGTAGTTGTCGACCTGGTCGGTCGAATCGGCATGCTGGCGGGTGCGCACCACGCGCACGCCGACGTTGCCGCGCAGGCGTTCCGCCTTGATATTGGCTTGCACATAGGCCGAAGCGATCTTCTCGCTGACGTTGTAGACGAAGTTGTCTTCGTTACGGGTCTGCATCGCGCCGTAGGTCTGGTTCAGGTAGCTGACATAGGCCGGGAAATTAATCGCCGGGAAGGCGCTGGCGTTGATGCCGCCGACGATATTGTCCAGCGACTGGCTGTACAGGAACTGCGGCTGGAATTTGTTGGCGGTCGGGTCGCAACCAGCCTGGTAGCGGTTGTCGTAGTTGCTGACGTCGGTGCCCTTGCACGCCCAGTAGCTGTTGCCGGTGCTGCGGTGGGTGCCGCCATCACGGTATTTGGCGCCGAACATCACCGAGTCCAGCCAGCCGCGGTCGGTGTGCCAGGTGGCGTCTGCCTGTGCGTACTTCTGCTCGGTGCTATTGCGGGTCCACGACGATTGGGTCGAACCAAGGTCGATCTCGCCGATGCCTTTTTGCAGATTGGCCATCAGTTCCGGCGAGAAGGTCATGGTCGGCGTGCCGTTCAGGCTCCACGCACTGGCGTAATTGCCCAGCGTCCAGCTGCCGTCGGCATTTTGCATGCGTGGCTTGATCGGCATCGAGAATTGCACTTCCGGGCCGCCGGTGGCCCAGGTACGGCCAAGCTTAAAGCTGGCGTCCACCGACTCGCCGCGCCATTCGGCTTCGATGTCGGCGGTCTGCGACAGCGCTTTTTCGCGGTTGTAGCTGCCGGTGATTTGCGGCGTCGGGATGGTGCAATCGTCCGGCCCCCAGCCGCCAGGTTTCTGGCCGCCTGCGGCCGCTTGCGCTTCGCTGCAATAGTAGGTCTTGCCTGGGTGGACGCTGTATTGCGCGCCGGTGACGATGGTCTTGCTCGGGTCGAAGCTCAGACCATCGAGCAGGCGGCCGCCGGCCCAGTTGCCGTCGCCGTTGTAGCGCGCCAGGTTCCACTCGGGGATTTTCAGCGTGTTGGTCTGCGAGTTCTGCGACAGGTCGAAGCGGAAATAATTACCGGTCAGGACCAGGTTGCGCACTGGCTTGAATTGCAGCGTCAGCTGGCCGCCCTTGCGCTCGCGCTCTTCGGTCTTGACGTCGAAGTTGACCGAGGTCGGCATCATGAAATTGCTGTAGTACTTGCCGCTCTGGTCATAGAAGCCCGACTCGCCCCACCAGTAGCTGTTCATCTTCGACGGTTTGCCATTGACGTCGGTGGCCGGGTGCGCGGTGTTATCGTCGCTATACCACTTCCAGTCTTCGGTGCTGGCGCCCATGGTGCGCGTGGTGCGCTTCTGCTGGGTGTAGCCAACCAGCACGCCGAAGCGGTTTTGCTCGTCGTGCCAGGCGTACTGGCCGGAGAACTGGCCGTCGGTTTTCTTGGTGGTGTCGGCCCAGGTGCCTTCGGCCGAGACGAAGCCGCTGCCGGACTTCACGTCCAGCGGACGGCGCGTGCGCAGGATCACGGTGCCGCCGATGCCGCCTTCGTCGATGCGCGCTTCCGGCGTTTTAAACAGCTCGGCGCTGGACAGCATATTGGACGGCATCAGCGTGTAGTTGAACGAGCGCGTCGGGTCGCCGTTGGACTCGGCGGTGGCGACGTAGTTGCCGTTCAATTCGGTCAGCGTCAGTTCCGAGGACAGGCCGCGCACGCTGACGTTCTTGCCCTCGCCGCCGCTGCGGTCGATGATCACGCCCGGCACGCGCTGCAGCGCATCGGCCACGTTCTTGTCAGGGAATTTGCCGATGTCTTCGGCGGTCACTACCTCGACGATGGAATTGGCGTCGCGCTTCTGGTCCAGGCTTTTCTCGATCGCGTAGCGGTAGCCGGTAACGACAACGACGGTATCGTCGGCGGGCTTGGCGTCTGCTGCTGGCGCTGCGGTCTGCGCCTGCGCGCTCAGCGACAGCAATGCGGCGCCGACCGCCATGGCGATCGGCGTGGCGCGGCAGCGTAACTGCCGTGTAGTGTGATGCAAGGTAGTCATGTGGTCATCTCCAGGTTGTGCCCGATTTCGGGCTTGTTATAAGTAGGGTGGCCGCCGGATGTTTTACTAAACGCCGGAGATGCCTGCATATTATTGAACATCGCATTCGCCCGTTGAAATTTATACAAAGTAACTTCGGCTGCCTCAACCGTTTTCCAAACTTGGGGCGAAGTTTAGTTTGATTTACTAAACCGGAACGAGGCCGTTTTACCACACTGGCCTGGTGCGAAAATGCAGAAAACCCCAGCGTTCCGGCACGTGCATATCGATCACGCCTTGCGGCGACCACACCCAGTTGTCTTCCTTTGCCTTGCCAGCGGTCCATTCCACGCGGCTGAAATTGATGCGCCAGGTGGTGCCATCGCGCGGCTGCGGCACCGCCTGGCGGGAGGCGAAGGCGCTCAGGGGATAGGCGATTTCCACGCTCCAGCCGTGGTCCGTGTCTTTTGAATTGTTCAGCGTGCCCTGTACGGCAATGGCGGTCTTCAGGCCCTGGATATCCCAGCTGTTGTCCGGTTGGCCGTCCTGGTTATACGGTTTGGGCAAAAACAGATCCCAGCCGGTGTTGAGCGCATTGATCTCGAATTCGTAATAACTGTCGGAGTCCGGCAAGGGCTTGATGAAGACTTCAAAGTCGTTGTCCTTGAAGATGACGGAGTCGCGCTGGGTCAGCGTGGCTTTCACGTCCGGCTCCTCCATCTCGGCAGCGATGTAGAGGTAGTGGTCGTCCCACAGCATCTTGACGCGGGTGCGGTATTTGGGGCGCGGCTGGCTGTCGCCTTCGATATCGACGAAGTCCTCAGTCCACGGCGCGTTGCGCCATGCGGCGTCATCAAGCTTGCCGTCGATGTGGATCGGGGCGGTGGCGCGCAGACATGAATAGGACAGCGGCGCCGGCACGGCTGCCGTGGCAGGCACGGCGCCGCACACTCCGGCGGCCAGCAGCACAGCACACGTTTTCATTGTCATTACACCACTCCTTGCATATAACTAATAACGTTATAACAAAGGAGCATCGTTTCCACTCAACAAACATTCAATTTCAAGCTGAATTTAGTGATTTTTACTAAACATGCTTATCTTGAACTAAAAAAAAGCCGGCATCTGCCGGCTTTTCGTTTGAGGAAGAAACTGCTTAATTCTTCGACTGGTCAACCATTTTGTTTTTAGCAATCCAAGGCATCATGGCGCGCAGTTTAGCGCCGACTTCTTCGATCTGGTGCTCGGCGGTCAGGCGGCGGCGCGAGATCAGGGTTGGTGCGCCTGCTTTGTTTTCCAGGATGAAGGACTTGGCGTATTCACCGGTCTGGATGTCTTTCAGGCACTGGCGCATGGCTTCCTTGGTCTGCGCGGTGACAACCTTAGGACCGGTCACGTACTCGCCGTACTCGGCATTGTTCGAGATCGAGTAGTTCATATTGGCGATGCCGCCTTCGTAGATCAGGTCAACGATCAGTTTCAGTTCGTGCAGGCATTCGAAGTATGCCATTTCCGGTGCGTAGCCCGCTTCGGTCAGGGTTTCGAAGCCGGCCTTGATCAGCTCAACCGCGCCACCGCACAGAACCGCTTGTTCGCCGAACAGGTCAGTCTCGGTTTCTTCGCGGAAGTTGGTTTCGATGATGCCGGCCTTGCCGCCACCATTGGCCGATGCGTACGACAGGGCGATGTCACGGGCGACGCCGGACTTGTCCTGGTACACAGCGATCAGGTGCGGCACGCCGCCACCCTGGGTGTAGGTGGCGCGCACGGTGTGGCCTGGGGCTTTCGGCGCAACCATGATCACGTCCAGGTCGGCGCGTGGCACGACTTGGCCGTAGTGCACGTTGAAGCCGTGGGCGAAGGCCAGCACCGCGCCTTGCTTGGCGTTAGGCGCGACGTTTTCGTTGTAGACCTGGGCGATGTTCTCGTCCGGCAGCAGGATCATGATGACGTCGGCGGCTTTGACAGCGTCGTTGACTTCAGCGACTTTCAGGCCGGCTTTCTCCACCTTCTGCCACGAAGCGCCGCCTTTGCGCAGGCCAACGGTCACGTTGACGCCGGAATCGCTCAGGTTTTGCGCGTGGGCGTGGCCCTGCGAACCGTAGCCGATGATGGCCACGTTTTTGCCTTTGATCAGGGAGAGGTCAGCGTCTTTGTCGTAGAAAACTTTCATGTTCATTCCTAAGTAAATTCGTTATGTATGGGTTGCGTGCTGCTTAAACTTTGAGGATGCGTTCGCCGCGTCCAATGCCGGAACCGCCGGTGCGTACCGTTTCGAGTATCGAAGCACGGTCGATCGAGTCGATAAACGCATCGAGCTTGCTCTTGGCGCCGGTCAGTTCAATCGTGTAGCTCTTTTCGGTGACGTCGATGATGCGGCCGCGGAAGATGTCGGCGGTACGCTTCATCTCTTCACGCTCCTTGCCCACCGCGCGCACCTTGATCAGCATCAGTTCGCGTTCGATGTGCTGGCCTTCGGTCAAGTCCACCACCTTGACCACCTCGATCAGGCGATTCAGGTGCTTGGTGATCTGCTCGATGATGTCGTCCGAACCGGTGGTGACGATGGTCATCCGCGACAGGGTCGCGTCTTCGGTCGGCGCCACGGTCAGCGTTTCGATGTTGTAGCCGCGTGCCGAGAACAGGCCCACCACGCGGGACAAGGCGCCGGCTTCGTTTTCCAGCAATACAGAAATAATGTGTCGCATGTTAGAGATCCTCCGAACCCAGCAGCATTTCGGACAGACCCTTGCCTGCTTTAACCATCGGCCAGACGTTTTCCGATTGATCGGTGATGAAATTCATGAACACCAGCTTGTCCTTCATCGCAAACGCATCGCGCAGTGCGCCATCGACGTCGCCCGGTTTTTCGATACGCATGCCAACGTGCCCATAAGCCTCGGCCAGCTTCTCGAAGTTCGGCAGCGAATCCATATAGGACTCGGAGTAGCGCGAACCGTAGTCGATCTGCTGCCACTGGCGGACCATGCCCAGGAAGCGGTTGTTCAGCATGATGATCTTCGGCGTCAGGTGATACTGCTTGCAGGTCGCCAGCTCCTGGATGCACATCTGGATCGAACCTTCGCCGGTGATGCAGGCCACGGTCGCATCCGGATTCGCCATCTGTACGCCCATGGCGTACGGCAGGCCGACGCCCATGGTGCCCAGGCCGCCCGAGTTGACCCAGCGCTTAGGCTTGTCGAACGGGTAGTACTGCGCTGCCCACATCTGGTGCTGGCCGACGTCGGAGGTGATAAAGGCGTCGCCCTTGGTTACTTCCCACAGCTTCTGCACCACTGATTGCGGCTTGATGACCAGATCGGAGCTCGCAAACTTCAGGCAGTCGCGGCCGCGCCATTCGTTGATCTGCTTCCACCAGTCTTTCAGCGCCGGCTGGTTAGGCTTGGCATCCGACGCGTCCAGCTGCGCCAGGAATTCGATCAGCACGTCCTTGACGTTGCCGACGATCGGAATGTCCACTTTCACGCGCTTGGAAATCGACGATGGATCGATGTCCACGTGAATGATCTTGCGCGGGTTGGAAGCGAAGTGTTTCGGGTTGCCGATCACGCGGTCATCGAAACGCGCGCCGATGGCGATCAGCACGTCGCAGTTCTGCATCGCCATATTGGCTTCGTAGGTCCCGTGCATGCCTGGCATGCCGACGAAATTCTCGCTCGACGCCTTATAGGCGCCCAGGCCCATCAGCGTGTTGGTGACCGGGAAGCCCAGCTTGTCGACCAGTTTATTCAGTTCCGGTGCAGCACTGGCCAGAATCACGCCGCCGCCGGTATAAATCATCGGGCGTTCGGCTTGCAGCAGCAGTTGGACTGCTTTGCGGATCTGGCCGGAATGGCCTTTGTCTACCGGTTTGTACGAACGCATCTCGACCTCTTTCGGGTACGAGTAATGCGTTTTGTGCATCGAGATATCCTTCGGAATATCGACCAGCACAGGGCCTGGACGGCCGGTGCGGGCGATGAAGAAGGCTTTCTTGACGGTCTCGGCCAAGTCCTTGACGTCCTTGACGAGGAAATTGTGCTTGACCACCGGACGGGTAATGCCGACCGTGTCGCATTCCTGGAACGCATCCTGGCCGATGGCGTGGCTAGGCACCTGGCCCGAGATCACGACCATGGGGATGGAATCCATGTAAGCGGTGGACAGGCCAGTCACGGCATTGGTAACGCCCGGACCGGACGTGACCAGCGCGACACCGACCTT
This sequence comes from Duganella sp. sic0402, assembly GCF_019219065.1. GTDB lineage: Bacteria > Pseudomonadota > Gammaproteobacteria > Burkholderiales > Burkholderiaceae_D > Rugamonas. The sequence goes on from NZ_JAHUWK010000002.1 coordinate 305,699, forward strand.
GTTCGACGAACGCGAGTATGCATCGGCAGCGTGGACCGCAGCCTGCTCGTGGCGTACCAGAACGTGTTGGAATTTGTCTTGCTTGAAGATGGCGTCGTAGATATACAGTACGGCTCCGCCTGGGTAGCCAAAGACGTGTTCAACGCCCTCTTCGGCCAGGCAGCGCACCAGTATTTCTGCGCCAGTTAACTGCGATGATGAAGATGCTTCGGTATTCATGAAACATTCCTTTCAAGGTCCATAGGAGATTGATCGGATGCTCTGTCCTTACGAAGTACGAATACCGCTACAGCTCTGCCTGGCTTCCCTTTACTTATGCGGTCGCACTGCCTCTTCCGTCAACCGTAGTGACGTGCAAAGCGGTGCTAGCGCAAACTCTCGTTTGGCCGGGTTTTCCGTAGTGGTGTTGCATACCTCTCACGCTTGTGGCGTGGGCGAGAGCAAACTGCCTACTAAATGAAAGCGCGTCGTGTCGTTTGCGGCGTTGTGTGCCTGCTGCGACCAGACCATAGAGCTTCGGGGTTGTTCAAAGCGTCCCATACGGTACACCGGCCTCTCCTTTTCAGCAAGAGCTAATTTGGAAATTGATGGGTTTTGAGCTAAAACCATGCAAAATGTGAGGTTTTTTGCTAGGATGCGGCTCAGTTCAAAACACCCGGCAGCCGCATGGCCACAGACAAAGAATTATCCGACTTCCTCGAAAACGTCGAACGCCGGGCCTTCAAGCAAGCCGTCTATGCAGTACGCAAGGACGAATCCGCGCTGGACATCGTCCAGGACGCGATGATCAAGCTCGCCGAGAAATATGGCGATAAGCCGGCCGCCGAGCTGCCGGCGCTGTTCCAGCGGATCTTGCAGACCACCATCCTCGACTATTTCCGCAGGGAGAAGGTCCGCAACACCTGGGTCAGCCTGTTTTCCGGCATGGGCCCGTCTGGCGACGAGCATGAAGACTTCGACATGCTGGAATCCTACGCGGCCGAAGCCGGCTCCGAAGCGGCCGAATCCGGTGCCGACAAGTTCGAGCGCCAGCAGACGCTGGACATCATCGATGCCGAAGTACAAAAGCTTCCGGCACGTCAACGAGAAGCCTTCCTGATGCGTTATTGGCAGGATATGGATGTAGCTGAAACTGCCGAAGCCATGGGCTGCTCGGAAGGCAGCGTCAAAACGCATTGCTCTCGTGCAACACATGCGCTGGCCGAAGCGCTGGCAGCCAAGGGAATTAAATTATGAACACCGACGATCTGAATTTCGCTTACAAAGTGCGCCACGCGCTCAATGAAAAGCTGGACGAGCTGCCTGCTTCGACCTCAGACCGCCTGGCGCAGGCGCGCAAACTGGCGCTCGCCCGCAAGAAAGCCCATGTGGAAGTGCCACTGGCGGTGCGGGTTGTCAAAACTGAACTGGCGGCTGTCGGCGGCGGCTTCATGTCGCAATTTAACTGGCTGGGCCGCTGGGGCATGCTGGTGCCGGCGCTGGCCCTGGTGGTCGGCATGGTCGGCATCTATCAGTACGAACAGCAGGAACGCATCGCCGACCTGGCGGAAATCGACGCCGCCGTGCTGTCGGATGAGCTGCCGCTGGACGCCTACCTCGACCATGGCTTTAACGCCTACCTGACGCGAAGCGAGTAAGCGATGGCATGGAGCAGTCGCGCCAAGTGGGGCGCAGCAGCGGCGGTGTTAGCGGTAGCAGGTGGCGGCGCGTGGATCGCTGCCCAGCCGGATGCGGCCGACCTGGTCGCGGCGCCGGTCGCAGCGGTCACCGGCCAGAGCGCCGCCAAGCTGGCCGACAAAACCATGTGGAAAGATCTGACGCCCGCCCAGCAGAAAGCGCTGGAGCCGCTGGCCAGCGAGTGGGACGAGATCGAGCCGATCCGCAAGCAGAAATGGCTGGCCATCGCCAAGCGCTATGCGCGCATGAAGGAAGATGAGCAGGCGCGTGTGCAAGAGCGCATGCGCGAGTGGGTGCGCCTGTCGCCGGAAGAGCGGCGCCAGATCCGCCAGAATTACGCGCGCGCGCAAAAGCTGAATCCGACGCAGAAAGCGGTGTCATGGGAGGAGTACCAGACGCTGTCCGACGAACAGAAGAAAGAACTTGCCGCCAAGGCCGCGACCAAAAAGCAGGTGGTCAATCTGCCGACGCCAACGCAAGCCAAGATGCCAACGCCGGCGCCGGTCAAGCCGGCCGTGCCAGCTGCCGCCGCATCGCTCGCACCGCCGGTGGCCGCACCGCCGGTCGATCCGAACGCCCTGCTGCCGAACGCCTCCAACGTGACGCCGATTCCTCCCACATCCACGCCGCCTACGCAGGCGGCGCCTCCTGCCGATGTCAAATAATCCGCTCACCAGCAAGCCCACCGTCAAGCGCCGTCTGATTTCGATGGTGTACGAAGCCCTGCTCGGTTTTGCCGTGCTGTTCCTGCCCTTCCTGATTTTCGAAGTCGCCAGCGGCGGCAGCCACACGCCGCTGGTCGAGCACATGCGGCAGGCGCTGGCCTTCCTGGTGCTGGGCGTTTACTTCATCCATCAATGGACCCGCGAAGGCCAGACGCTGGCCATGCGCACCTGGCGCCTGAAGCTGGTCACCGTCAACGGCGGCCCGGTGACGCCACGCGTGGCGGCCGTGCGCTACCTGCTGAGCTGGATGTGGATTTTGCCGGCGCTGGTGATCTCGCTGGCCGCAGACCTGCACCGCTGGCATGCGCTGGGCGCGATTTTGATAGGTATCGTGGCATGGTCGCTGACGGCCTTCTTCGACAAAGACCGCCAGTTCCTGCACGATAAACTGGCGGGCACCCGCCTGGTGCAACTGCCGCCGCTGGAAAAGAAAAAGAAAACGGCGAGCGCCGCTTAAAATCGCTCGTAGTTCTGCAAATAGCGCCACTCGCCTGACGGCAGGCTGGCCATGGAGATGCGTCCGACGCGGATGCGCTTCATGGAGACGACCTTCAGGCCGACTTCCTTGCACAGCTTCTCAATCGTGCCCAGCTTAAGGCCTTTGACGGCCCAGCGCAGGCGCGTTTCGTTCTGCCAGCTGACTTTGCCGTTGATCTGGTTCAGCTGCTGCAAGCCGCCTTCGATGATGGCGCCAGCGACTTCGACGATGATCTCCTGCTCCAGCGCCTCGTCGCTCAGTTTGCGGTTGACGCGGAAGTCCTGCGTGAACACTACCAAGCCACTGGCCTTGGTATCCAGCGGCACCATCTCCTGTTGACCGGTGAGATGGCGCTTGAGGAAGCGCTGGCCTGGCGCGGAGCGTGTCAGCGTATCGGCGTTCAGTAGGTGCAGCGGCTGTGCCGCGCCGGCCGGCTTGTGCAGCAGGATGGTGACGGGCGTGATTTCCAGCAGCGTGGCGTCATCCGCCAGCGTGACCTGCTGCTCCGGTGCGACGCGCGCGCCCACCTCCTCCACGACTTCGCCATCGACGCTGACAAAGCCGCCTTCGATATACAGTTCGGCTTCGCGGCGCGAGCATTGACGCTCGTCGGCAACCCGCTTGGAGAGACGTATCGTGTTATCCAAAGAAGTCTCCAAAAACGGTGATGGCGCGGTCGATGTCTTCACGCGATGCGTCCATGTGGGTGACGATACGCGTGCGCGTGCCCAAGGACATGCGGATGCGCGTTAGTTCCAGCACATCGCCCAGGCCTTTCAGCACGAACTGCGGAATGTCGACGTAGAAGATGTTGGTCTGTGGCGTGGTGACTTTAAGGCCGCGCATCTTCGCCAGTTCACCAGCGAAGTAAGCGGCGTTGTCGTGGTCTTCCGCCAGACGTGAGATGTTGCGCTCCAGCGCGTACAGGCCACCCGCAGCGATGACGCCAGCCTGGCGCATCCCGCCGCCCAGCATCTTGCGCCAGCGCTTGGCTTCCTTGATCAGCGGACGGCTGCCCAGCAGCACCGAGCCAACCGGTGCACCCAGGCCTTTGGACAAACATACCGATACGGAATCGAAGCCTTGCACGACTTCGCGCGGCGTGACGCCCAGCTTGACCATCGCGTTGCAAACGCGCGCGCCATCGAGGTGCGTGGCCAGGCTCTTGTCGTGCGCCAGTTTCGTGGCCTGCTGCACGTAGTCCATCGGCAGCACGCGGCCATTGATGGTGTTCTCCAGCGCCAGCAGCTTGGTGCGGGCGAAATGGAAATCATCCGGCTTGATATAGGATACGATGTCGGCCAGCGCAATGCTGCCGTCGGCCTGATTGATGATCGGCTGCGGCTGGATACTGCCCAGCACCGCAGCACCGCCGCCTTCGTAGCGATAGGTGTGCGCTTCCTGTCCAACCAGGTATTCGTCGCCACGGCCGCAGTGCGCCAGCAGCGCGAGCAGATTGCTCTGCGTGCCGGACGGCGCGAACAGCGCATCTTCAAAGCCGAACAGGTCGGCGGCGTATTCCTGCAGGCGGTTGACGGTCGGGTCGTCGCCGTAGACATCATCGCCCACTTCGGCGACGTTCATGGCCTCGCGCATGGCAGCGCTTGGGCGCGTGACGGTGTCACTACGCAGGTCGAGCCAGTTCTCCATTACGCCACCTCTTCTTCAGCGAAGAAACGGGTATTCATCTCTTGCAGGCCGACAGTTTCCAGCACCTCTTTCAGGCGCTCGGACGGACGCTTGCGCGGCAGGTTCTTGTAGGTGGCGATGATGAGTTCATTCTTCATCGAGTGTTCCCAGCCCACCAGTTCCGTCACGGTGACGCTGTAGCCGTGCGCTTCCAGTTGCAGGCAACGCAGCACGTTGGTGATCTGGCTGCCGAATTCACGCGTGTGGATCGGGTGGCGCCAGATTTCGGTCAGCGCGGATTTGCCCAGCGACTGGCCTTTGTTTTTCTTGAGGACCGAGGCCACTTCGGCCTGGCAGCATGGCACCAGCACGATGTGCTTGGCCTTCTTCTTCAGCGCGAACTGGATGGCGTCATCGGTGGCCGTATTGCAGGCGTGGAGCGCGGTGACAACGTCGATCTGCGCCGGCAGCAGCTTCGATTCAGTGGACTCCGCCACCGACAGCGGCAGGAAGGACATGCCGGGGAAGTTGAACTGGCTGGCCAGTTCCTGCGAACGCGCGACCAGTTCTTCGCGGGTTTCAATGCCGTAGATATGCGAGTCGTTCTGTAACGCCTTGAAGAACAGGTCGTAGATGATAAAGCCCAGGTAGGACTTGCCTGCGCCGTGATCGACCAGCGAGACATTGTCTTTCTCGGCCAGCACTTCTTTCAGCAGCGGCTCGATGAACTGGTACAGGTGGTAGACCTGTTTCAGCTTGCGGCGGCTGTCCTGGTTCATCTTGCCGTCGCGCGTGAGGATGTGCAGCTCCTGCAGCAGCGCCACAGTCTGGCCTTCACGGATTTCCGGCATATTGTCGGCGCTGGTGACGGTGGCGCCGATCTTCTGGACTGGTTTCTTAGGCTGCTTCATCGATCCACGCCTGTTGCACTGCTTCGAGGACTTTTTCACCACCGCGCGTCGTGTCATCATCGAACTCTTCAAGCTCGATGATCTTGTTGTGCAGATCGGTGAAGCGGATGGTGGACGGATCGACGTCCGGGTACTTGTCGTACAGCGCTTCCGCAATCGCGGTGATGTCAGTCCACTTCATATCAGTGACCGCCTTCGCTGGCGTGGTTGATGGTGTACTTCGGAATCTCGACCACCAGATCTTGGTCCGCCACTACAGCCTGGCAAGACAGGCGCGATACGGCTTCCAGGCCCCAGGCTTTGTCCAGCAGGTCTTCTTCGGTTTCGCTGGCTTCGTTCAGCGAGTTGATGCCCTCGCGCACCAGCACGTGACAAGTGGTGCAAGCGCAGGATTTCTCGCAGGCGTGCTCAATGTGGATGTCATTCTCCAGCATGATGTCGCACAGCGTCTTGCCGGCTTCGGCTTCAACGACAGCGCCATCCGGGCACAGTTTTGCGTGGGGCAGGAATACGATTTGTGGCATGGTTAAACTCTTTATATATTTAAACGACTTGATCCAGCGCTTTGCCGGCGAGCGCGCTGCGCACGCTACGGTCCATGCGGCGGGACGCAAATTCTTCGGTGCCGTGGGCCAGCGCCTCGACTGCGGCTTTCACGGCCTGATGGTCTACAGCCCCAGTCTGCGATTGCGCGACGATCTCGCGCGTTTTTGCCATCAATGCATCAACCGCCACACGCTCCTCGTCCGACAGCAAGGCTGCATCTTCATCCAGCGCCGCTTGCGTCGCCAGCAGAATGCGTTCCGCCTCAACCTGCTCTTCACGCAGCGCACGCGCCTTCATGTCGACATCCGCCGAAGTATGCGATTCCTGCAGCATGCGCGCCACATCATCATCCCCCAGGCCATACGATGGCTTGACGCTGATCGACGCTTCCACGCCCGAACGCAACTCGCGCGCCGACACCGACAGCAAGCCATCAGCATCCACCTGATAGGTGATGCGGATACGCGCCGCACCGGCCGCCATCGGCGGAATGCCGCGCAGCTCAAAGCGCGCCAGCGAACGGCAATCGGCCACCAGCTCACGCTCGCCTTGCAGCACATGCACCGCCAGTGCGGTCTGGCCGTCCTTGAAGGTGGTGAATTCCTGCGCGCGCGCGCAAGGAATGGTGGAATTGCGCGGAATGATCTTCTCCACCAGCCCGCCCATGGTTTCAATGCCCAGCGACAGCGGAATCACATCCAGCAGCAGCCAGTCATCGCCAGCGGCGCGGTTGCCGGCCAGCAGATTGGCCTGCACGGCGGCGCCCAGCGCCACTACCTTGTCCGGGTCAATATTTGCATGTGGCGTGGTATGGAAATACTCGCTGACCGCGCGGTGCACATGCGGCATACGCGTCGCACCGCCGACCATGACCACGCCATCGACATCGTCCGCATCGACATTGGCGTCGCGCAGCGCTTTCTTGATGGCCTTCATGGTCTTCTCGATCAGGTGCCTGGTGATCTCCTGGAACTTCTCTGCGGTGATGGTGATGTGCACCTGCTCGCCAGACTTCAGGGTTGCATCGACGACGACTTCCGCCTTGGCCGACAGCAGTTCCTTGGCTTCGCGCGATTTGACCATCAGCACGGCGGTGTCTTCATCCGACAGCGGCGCCAGTTTCTCTTCCTGGTGGATGTGGCAGAACAGGCGGTGATCGAAGTCATCGCCGCCCAGCGCGGAGTCGCCGCCGGTGGCCAGCACTTCAAACACGCCCTTGCTCAGTTTCAGGATCGAGATATCAAAGGTACCGCCACCCAGATCGTAGACGGCGTAGATGCCTTCCGAAGCGTTATCCAGCCCGTAGGCGATGGCGGCCGCAGTCGGCTCGCTCAGCAGACGCAGGACGTTCAGGCCGGCCAGTTGCGCCGCATCCTTGGTTGCCTGGCGCTGCGCGTCGTCAAAGTACGCCGGCACGGTGATCACCGCACCCACCAGATCATCGCCCAGCGAGTCTTCAGCGCGCTGGCGCAGTGTGGCCAGAATTTGCGCCGACACTTCGACCGGGCTCTTGACGCCGGCGACCGTTTTCAGCTGCACCATGCCTGGCGTATCCTGGAAATCGTATGGCAGGTTTTCAGCATAGGCGATATCCGCCAGGCCACGGCCCATGAAACGCTTGACCGACACAATGGTGTTCTTCGGATCGGTGGTCTGTGCGACCTGCGCCTTGTAGCCGATGTTGGCGTGCCCGTTGGGCAGATAGCGCACCACCGACGGCAACAGCGCGCGGCCATCTTCATCGTTCAGCACTTCTGGAATGCTGTTGCGCACAGTCGCCACCAGCGAATTGGTGGTGCCCAAATCGATGCCCACCGCCAGCCGATGCTGGTGCGGCGCGGTCGACATGCCTGGTTCGGAAATTTGCAGAAGTGCCATGGGTGAGACCTGTATTCTTATGTGGTCAGCTGAGGCGGGGCGCCGGCCAGCGGCGCCAGGCATCAAGCTTCGATTGCTTCAAAGGCGAAGCGGACTTCTTCGCCGAATTTTTCGAGAAACATCAGCGCGCGCACGCCTTGTGCGGCGGCGGCGTAATCGCCGGCGTTGATCTGCTGTTCGATCTGCGCCAACTGCTCCTTGCGGGCGTTGCGCAGTTGTTTGTCGAGCGACTCCAGCGCGTCGCTGTCCTTGCCGGCGCGGGCGTCGCCCAGTTCTTCGCGCCACTCCATCTGCTGCATCAGGAAAGCCATCGGCATTGCCGTATTCGACTCGGTCTGCAAATCGACGCCGTGCAGCTCGCACATATACTGCGCGCGCTTCTGCGGATTTTTCAGGGTCTGATAGGCTTCGTTGGCGCGGGTGGCCCACTGCATGGCGACGCGCTTTTCGGCGTCGGTGGCGTTGACGAATTTGTCGGGATGGACGCGGCTTTGCACGTCGCGGTAGGCGCTGTCCAGCGCGCCCGCGTCTACGGCAAACTGCTGCGGCAGATTGAATAGCTCAAAGTGATTCTGCATGACGGCTTAGACGCGGAAGCTTTCACCGCAACCGCAAGCGTCTTTCTCGTTCGGGTTGTTGAACTTGAAGCCCTCGTTCAGGCCTTCGCGCGCGAAGTCCAGCTCCGTGCCGTCGATGTACGGCAGGCTTTTCGGATCGACGAACACTTTCACGCCGTGCGATTCGAACACGCTGTCCTCATCGGTCACTTCGTCCACGTATTCCAGCTTGTAGGCCATGCCCGAGCAGCCGGTGGTGCGCACGCCAAAACGCAGACCGAGGCCCTTGCCGCGGCGCTCGATATAGCGGTTGATGTGTTTCGCTGCTTTTTCGGTCAGGGTGATTGCCATGTGATTCTCCCGCGCCCCAGGATGACTGGGGCGACGTGTCGTAAATTACGCTTCTACGGTAGCGTGCTTGTTCTGATAGTCCAGCACCGCAGCCTTGATGGCGTCTTCCGCCAGGATCGAGCAGTGAATCTTCACTGGCGGCAGCGCCAGTTCTTCTGCGATCTGGGTGTTCTTGATGGCCAGCGCCTGGTCCAGGGTCTTGCCCTTGACCCATTCGGTCACCAGCGAGCTCGATGCGATCGCCGAACCGCAGCCGTAGGTCTTGAATTTCGCATCTTCGATCAGGCCATCGGCACCGACCTTGATTTGCAGTTTCATCACGTCGCCGCAGGCTGGCGCGCCGACCATGCCGGTACCGACGCTGTCATCGCCCTTGTCGAAGGCGCCAACGTTGCGTGGGTTTTCGTAGTGGTCCAGTACTTGTTCCGAGTAAGCCATTTTAATGCTCCTGTATCTGTAAAATTAGTGGGCTGCCCATTGGATCGAGCTGATGTCGACGCCGTCTTTGAACATATCCCACAGCGGCGACAGTTCACGCAGTTTGTGTACCTTGGACTTCATCAGTTCGATCGCGAAGTCAATATCGGCTTCGGTGGTAAAGCGGCCGATGGTGAAACGGATCGAGCTGTGCGCCAGTTCGTCGCTACGGCCCAGCGCGCGCAATACATAAGATGGTTCCAGCGAGGCCGAAGTGCAAGCGGAGCCCGACGATACCGCCAGGTCTTTCACCGCCATGATCAGCGACTCGCCCTCAACGTAGTTGAAGCTGACGTTCAGGTTGTGCGGCACACGGTGTTCCATGTCGCCGTTGATGTAGGTTTCTTCGATCTCTTGCAGGCCTTTGGCCAGACGGTCGCGCAGCGCCTTGATGCGGGCGATTTCGCTGTCCATTTCCACTTTCGCCAGGCGGAAGGCTTCGCCCATGCCGACGATCTGGTGGGTAGGCAGCGTGCCCGAACGCAGACCGCGCTCGTGGCCACCGCCGTGCATCTGTGCTTCGATACGCACGCGCGGCTTGCGGCATACGTACAGCGCGCCCACGCCTTTCGGGCCGTAGGTTTTGTGCGCGGTGAAGGTCATCAGGTCGACCTTGGTTTTTTGCAGGTCGATCACCACCTTGCCGGTCGCTTGCGCGGCGTCGCAGTGGAAGATGATGCCTTTCGAGCGGCACAGTTCACCGATCTGGTCGATAGGCTGGATCACGCCGATCTCGTTATTGACCAGCATGACCGAGATCAGGATGGTGTCCGGACGGATGGCGGCGGTCAGCTGCTCGATGGTGATCAGGCCATTGTCCTGTGGCTCCAGGTAGGTCGCTTCAAAGCCTTGGCGCTCCAGTTCACGCACGGTGTCCAGCACGGCTTTGTGCTCGGTTTTCACGGTGATGATGTGCTTGCCCTTGGTTTTGTAGAACTGCGCCGCGCCCTTGATGGCCAGGTTGTTCGATTCGGTGGCGCCCGAGGTCCAGATAATTTCACGCGGGTCGGCATTGACCAGCGCCGCCACGTTGGCGCGTGCCTCTTCCACCGCTTTTTCAGCGGTCCAGCCATACATGTGGCTGCGCGAGGCCGGATTGCCGAACTGTTCGCGCAGGTATGGAATCATTGCATCGGCGACGCGCGGATCGATCGGCGTGGTCGCCGAGTAATCCATATAGATCGGGAAATGCGGCGCGGTCTGGAACTTCACGTCAGCGATGTTTTTTTCTGGGGCGTTCATCTGTTACTCCGTTAACTTTTATAGCGCGGCGTGGTTGCCGGTGCGGTGCAGGTGCACCACGTTTTGCGCCGCGTCTTTCTGCTTTTGTTGATCGACCAGATCCTGCAACGAGACGGAATCCAGGTAATCAACCATTTTTTCGTTCAGCGTGGCCCACAGCTCGTGGGTCATGCAACGCACGCCACTGGCAGCATCGGCGCCATGGCAGTTTTCCTTGCCGCCGCACTGCGTCGCATCAAGCGGCTCGTCGACAGCGATGATGATGTCGGCGACGGTGACTTTGTCGGCACGGCGCGCCAGACTGTAGCCGCCGCCCGGACCGCGAATGGATTCAACGATCTCGTGGCGGCGCAGCTTGCCGAACAGTTGCTCCAGGTAGGACAGGGAAATCGCCTGACGCTGGCTGATGCCCGACAGCGTGACTGGTCCCTTGCCCTGGCGCAACGCCAAGTCAATCATCGCAGTCACAGCAAAACGGCCTTTGGTGGTCAGACGCATCACTACCTCGGTTGGGTTAAAATATCGACCTCAATACTATTCAAAGCCTGAGTAGTTGATCGAATTAGTCAAGTATACCAAACTTTAATAAAGCTTGCTGGTCGCCCCTTCGTTTTACCCCTTCAGCAATTGCATCGGCTGAAACAGCTGATGCATTTCCTTATTGCCAATAAAACTCAGGTTGTACGGGTGTTCTGCGGTGACCTGCGGAAAGTCTTTCATTACAGGCAACTTGGCCAGCAGCTCAGCGATTTTTCCCCACAGCACCATGGTCGGCACACTGGCAGCCTGCGCGGCCAGGCCAGCCATCACCGTTTCGAAGAACGGCAGCCAGGCTTTCGCGTCCTTGGCCGGGGCGACGTGGCTGCGGAACACCAGCGTAGCGTTCAGCAACAGAAAGCCCTGCTGGGTGAGCTTGTGCTGCATGTCCGCCAAAGTCAGGATATGGCTGCCCGCGCCGCTGCGCGCCTGGGCCGATACCGCCGCCATTGCGTCGCCAGCAGTGTTCGCCAGTTGAAGCTGGCCATCCGCCACCAGCAGCATTTTCATGAAGTTGCGCAAGGAAGTCGCCTTGTTGACCGGCTTGGATAGGCCGCCACCGGGTTCCGCCGACCACAGGCTGCCAACCGCCCCATCCATGAAACAGACGCCGGTGGCGCTCTCTGCTCGCGGATATGGTCCTTCGCCAACCAGTACATACTTCACCTTATTGAGCGGCAATGCGAAAGCGGCAAACAGTCGCTGTTCGGTCGGCAGGTACTGATCCTGCGCCAGCTGCGGCAGATAATCCGGCGTGGCCGCCATCATGGCTTCCAGCCCCTTGATCAACAATGGGCGCCAGGAAACATCGGCGCGATCAAGCGCCTCCAGGATGGAGCTTGGTATGGTCATGAAGGAATTGCCATTGGGGAAAGGTGAGATTGTAACGCGCCGGCGCCCCCAGCGGCATTTTCTGATGGGAAAGTGTTAATATAATTTTTGAATAAATGTCTGATTTTGGGGAATAAATGGGTCGCACACCTTGGATAGCCGCTGCCGTGCTGATGTTGTCACTGGGCGCCGGCGCGCAAACATCCGGCCCGCCGGTGCTGGACGAAGCGCTGGATGCGCCGACCCGCGCCCACATCATCAACGAGTTTGCCCACCGGCTGACGGAATTGCACGTCGACGGCCCGCGCGCCAAGGCGGCGGCGGACGATTTGCGTCAGCGCCTGGCGCGTGGCGAGTACAACGACCAGCTGACGGCGCGCGCGCTGGCCATCCGCGTCACCCGCGACGTGGCGGCAATCGCGCCGGACCGCCACACCTATCTGGAGTTTGTGCCGTATGACCTGGGCGACGAGCGCCAGCGCCCTCCACCGCCGTCACCTGCCACCGACAACTACGGCATGCGCAAGTTTGAACTGATGGACGACAATATCGGCTACCTGAAGATCACCCGCTTTGCGCCGCTGGACCGTGGCGCGCTGGACATGGCCAGCCGCTTCATGAATCAGGCGGCGGACTGCCCCGCCCTGATCATCGACCTGCGCGATGCTGGCGGCGACAGCCAGGAGATGGCGGCGCTGCTATCCAGCTACCTGTTGGTCGACCGCCGCAGCTGGTTCTTCCGCGACAAACAGATACACCTGCATGACCAGATCGACCGCGCCGGCAGGGTGACGCAGGAATACTGGACCTGGGCCGACGTGCCGGGCAAACGCTTTGGCGGCCGCAAGCCGCTGTACCTGCTGGTGAACGAACGCACCAGCGGCGCGGCCGAAGCTTTCGCTTACGACTTGCAGCAATATGTCAATCGCGCCGTGCTGATTGGCGCACCGACGATGGGCGACGCGCGCGTCGGCGCCAAACAGCGCATCTCGCGCCAGCTGCAAACCTCTATCGCGATCACCCGCGCCAGCAATGTCATCACCCGCTACAACTGGGAAGGCGGCGGCGTCCAGCCCAACCGCATGGTGGCGCCATCCGCCGCGCTGGATACCGCGCTGCAGATGGCGCAAGCGGCTATCCGCCAGCCAAGCCAGCGCTGATCACTCGGCGTCCGGCTGCTGCGATGGGTGGGCTTGCTGGAAGGCTGGCAGCTCTGCGCAGGCGGCGTGGATGCGCATGATGGTCGGATAGGACGACATATCGACGCCGAAGCGCTGTGCACCGAACACTTGCGGAATCAGGCAGCAATCGGCCAGCGTTGGCGTGTCACCATGGCTGTAGCGGCCGGTGCGCGGGTCATTGGCCAGCAGTTGTTCCAGCGCGGTCAGGCCGGTGCGTAGCCAGTGCTGTTGCCAGGCGAGTTTGACTTCTTCTGTCAGCCCCAGTTGGCCCGTCAGATATTTCAGCACGCGCAGATTGCCCAGTGGGTGCGTGTCCGCCGCAACCGTCAGCGCCAATGCGCGTACGCGTGCGCGGCTCATCGGATCGGCGGGCAACAACGGCGCTTGCGGCTGCGTCTCTTCCAGGTATTCGATGATTGCCAACGACTGGCCGATAACTTCGCCATCGTCCTCCAGTGCTGGCAGCAGCGCGGCAGGATTGATGGCGCGATACGCGTCGCTGAGTTGTTCGCCGCCGTTGCGCAGCAAGTGCACAGGCACGGCATCGTAGGCGATGCCTTTAAGGTTGAGCGCAATGCGTACGCGGTAAGCCGCCGAGCTACGGAAATAGGTGTAGAGCTTCATCAGCGCCGCTCCCGATAGTGGGTGACGGTCTGCTCGATGGCGCCGAAAATACTGCCTCGCTCATCTTTCATTTCAATGCGCACGCTATCGCCGAATTTGAGGAAAGGCGTTTGCGGCTTGCCGCTTTCGATGGTTTCATACATCCTCACTTCGGCCAGGCAGCAGTAGCCCACGCCGCCATTGGCGATGCTCGAACCATGCAGGCTGCCCTGCTTGTTGGAGACGGTGCCGGAACCGATGATGGTCCCCGCCGCCAGCTCGCGCGTTGCCGCCGCGTGCGCGACCAACTGGGCAAAGTTGAACGTCATGTCCTCGCCCGCATTCGGCTTGCCGAACGGCTGCTGATTCAGATCGACCAGCAAGGGCAGGCGCAGCTTGTTGTCTGCCCAGTGCGCCCCCAGCTCGTCGGGCGTGACCGCCACCGGCGAGAAGGCGCTGGCCGGCTTGGACTGGAAGAAGCCGAAACCTTTCGCCAGTTCGTTCGGGATCAGATTGCGCAGCGAGACGTCATTGACCAGCATGAGCAGGCGAATCGACTTGGCCGCATCGTCCGGCGTGGCGCCCATGCGCACGTCACCAGTGATGACCGCCACCTCGGCCTCCAGGTCGATGCCCCACGCTTCCGACAGCGCATAGATAGGATCGCGCGGACCGGCAAAGCTGTCCGAGCCGCCCTGATACATCAGCGGATCGGTATAGAAGGACGCCGGCACCTCGGCATTGCGCGCCTTGCGCACCAGCTCAACGTGGTTGATATAAGCCGAGCCGTCCGCCCATTGGTAGGCGCGCGGCAGCGGCGAGTGGCAATCGTGCTGATTGAACGGTTTGGCATCCACCGCTTCGCCCGCGTTCAGCGTGGCGTAGACTTGTTGCAGGCGCGGCGCCACCAGTTCCCAGTTATCCAGCGCATGCTGCATGGTGGCCGATATCTTTGGCACATGCTGGTAGTGCGACAGGTCGCGGCTAACGATCACCAGGCGGCCATCGCGGCTGCCGTCTTTCAGCGTGGCGAGCTTCAAGCTTCACCTCCGTGCATCCAGGCTGCGTGCTTGGGCGCTTTTTTGGTTTGCGACCATTCTTCCAGCATGTCCCATTTGACCTGGTCCAGCTTCTGCATCATCTCCGGCGTGCCGGTGTTGCACGCCAGCTCGAGGCGATGTCCGTTCGGATCGAAGAAATAAATCGACTTGAAGATGGTGTGATTGACCGGGCCGATCACATCGATGCCAGCGGCCACCAGGCGCTCTTTGGCGGCCAGCAGTTCGTCCATGCTGGCGACTTCCATCGCGAGGTGCTGCACCCAGGCCGGCGTGTTGCGGTCGCGGTCCATATCCGGCTGCGTCGGCAATTCAAAAAACGCCAGCACATTGCCGTTGCCGGCATCCAGGAACACGTGCATGTACGGGTCCGGCGCCTTGGTCGATGGGACTTCGTTTTCGGCGATGGCCAGCACGAAATCCATGTTCAGGTGCTTGACGTACCACTCGACGGTTTCTTTGGCGTCTTTGCAGCGGTAGGCAACGTGATGTATTTGCTTGATTTTCATAGGAGTCTCCATCTTCATGCCCGCATTAAATGACAGTTTCAGATATCATACAAATCGTATTTATCTCGCCATTTATCAGAATTCTCAATGAATCCCAGCCTGCGGCAAATGCGCGCCCTGGTGGCGCTGGCCAAAACCGGCAGCTTCACGCTGGCCGCCGATCACCTGAATGTGACGCAATCGGCGCTTAGCGGCCAGATCAAAGAACTGGAGCAACTGCTAGGCATGCGTGTGGTCGAGCGTACCACGCGCAAGACGCAGTTGTCGGAGCTGGGACGCGAGCTGACGCCGCTGTTCGACAAGATGCTGCACGATCTCGATCGCGCCATGGCCGACATCGCCAGCCGCAAGGCCTTGAAGCAAGGCTCAGTGCGGCTGGCCGCGCCGCAAATGCTCTCCTGCACGATGGTGCCGGAAGTGATCGCCGCGTATCGCGAACGCCATCCGGAGGTGCGGGTCAGACTGACTGATTGTCCGCTGGAGCAGGTATCGGCACGCGTATTCAGCGGCGAGGTCGACTTCGGCATCGGCCCGGAGCGCGACGCTACTGCCGAAATCGAAGCCCAGCCGCTGTTTGAAATGCCGTTTGTCGTGGTCTATCCACCGGGCCATGCGCTGGACCAGCGCAAGCGCATCACCTGGAGCGACGTCAACCGTTACCCTTTTATTTCCCTGCAAGGCCAGTTCACGGAACGGCTACTGCGCGATGTACATATTTCCTTTAGGGAACTCTCCCTCAGCCCGCACAACGAGGTCACCTTCATGACCACCGCGCTTGCCATGGTGCACGCCCGACAAGGCATTACCGTCTGCTTGCCCTATGCGGAGAAGATGGTGCAGCTGTACGGCCTGAAGATGCGCCCATTGGAAGCGCCGGCCTTGACGCGGCGTTTCTTCGTCTACACCCGTGGCGCCCGCGCACTGTCGCCGGCCGCCGAGAGTTTTGTTGCTTTCCTACATGAGTTCATTGCCACGCATGAATGGAATATGCCATCGACGGTGTGAGCTATATCAAAAATCCGGAATTTATTTCACACGAACAAAATTAATTGCCACAAATCCATTGTGGAAGCGGTTTCCATTTGTGTATGCTTCATTGATGAACATTTTGCACATAGATTCCTGCGCTTTAGGCGATCATTCGACTTCCCGCCAGATTACTTCGGCGGCTATTGCGGCACTGACTACCAATTATGATCAGGCGACCGTGCTGTACCGCGATCTCGCGGCCTCCCCTTTGTCCCACGCCAGCGGTCCGCTGCTGCAAGTCATTAGCCAACGCTGGGACGCCGATATCCCGATGAATGCAGAATTGCGCGCCGAAGCACTGCAAAGCGCCTCCCTGCTCAAGGAATTTCAGGATGCCAACGTGGTTGTGCTCGGCGCCCCCATGCATAACTTCTCGATTCCATCGACGTTGAAAGCCTGGATGGACCGCCTGCTGGAACTGCAAACCGTTACAGCCAGCGAGGGCAGCGCGCACCTGCATCTGCTGCTGATCACCTCTGGTTGCGACGTCATGGGCCGCGACTGCCAGGAAAAGCTGATGCACAACCACGAGTCCCAGTTGAAAGCCGCCTTCGAATCGATGGGCATTCGTCATCTGCATGTGGTACGCAAGCTGGCCGATTTGCAACAAGCACTGGAGTTACAAAGAGCCGCCTGATGGTAGCGCTATCGCTGTCTTATAATGAGGCATGACTGCTGACACCATCGCCATCAATCAATTGATGGACAAGTTCGACGGCCATCACAGCGTTTGGCTGTTTGGCTACGGCTCCTTGATCTACAAGGCGGACTTCCCCTACCTGCAACGCCGCCCGGCCAGCATTGGCGGCTGGACGCGGCGCTTCTGGCAAGGCTCACACGACCATCGCGGCACGCCGGAAGCACCGGGCCGCGTGGTCACACTGATCGCCGAAGCAGACGCCATTTGCCACGGCATGGCTTACCTGATCACGCCGGAAGTCTTCGCCCACCTCGACCACCGCGAAAAAAACGGCTATCTGCGGCTGGCCACGTCGATGACGTTTGAGGATGGCGATCAGACCGAAGGCCTGGTCTATATCGCCACGGCGGACAACACGGCCTTCCTCGGCGCCGCCAGCGAACAGGAAATCGCCGCACACATCGCCCGCTCCACCGGTCCCAGCGGCCCGAATAGCGACTACCTCAACCATCTGGCAAGCGCGCTGCGCGAACTGGGCCGCCATGACCAGCACGTTTTCGACATCGAGCGCCACCTGGCGGCATTGCGCTCAGAATAAATCCAGCTGCCCCGCATCGGCAGCCGCTTTGGCGCGCGCGCCCAGCGGAGGCACCACCAGCGGCCGCGTGAACCGGGACGCATCCATGCGGTGAAAACGGCTGCCCTGGCCCGTCAGCCCCAGCCGCTCGGAAGCGATCTTGAAACGCTGGCGTATCAGTTCCGCCCACACACCCTCGCCTTTCATGCGGGTGTCGAAATTGCTGTCATAGTCTTTGCCGCCACGCATTTCACGCACCCGGTTCATTACCCGCTGCGCGCGTTCCGGAAAGTGCGCTTGCAGCCATTCCTTGAACAAGGGCGCCACTTCCCACGGCAGCCGCAACACCGTGTAGTGCGCGCTGACCGCGCCGGCCTGCTTGACCGCTTCCAGTATCCGCTCGATGTCCGGCTCGGTAATGAAGGGAATGATGGGTGCAATGCTGACCGCGACCGGAATGCCGGCGTCGGTCAGCGTACGAATGGTACGCAGGCGGCGCGCGGGAGAAGCCGCGCGTGGCTCCAGCGTACGGGCGATGGCCGGGTCCAGCGTGGTCAGCGTGATGGCAACACCCGCCTGCTGCCTGGCCGCCATCGGCGCCAGGATGTCGATGTCGCGTTCGATCAGCGAGTTCTTGGTGATTAGCCCGACCGGGTGCTGGCATTCCTGCAGTACCTCCAGAATGCGGCGGGTCAATTTGTATTCGCGCTCGCAGGGCTGGTAGGCGTCGGTATTGACGCCCAACGCGATCGATTGCGGCTCGTAGCCAGGCTTGGCCAGCTCGCGCCGCAGCACTTCCGGCGCGTTGACCTTGGCGAAAATCTTGCTCTCGAACTCCATGCCCGGCGACAGCCCCAGATAGCTGTGCGTGGGCCGCGCGAAACAGTAAATGCAGCCATGCTCGCAGCCACGATAGGGATTGAGCGAGACACTGAACGGCAAGTCCGGCGATGCATTGCGGCTGAGAATGGACTTGCAGATTTCGTCGGTAACCTGGGTTTTCCATGGCTTCACCTCCTCTTCCTCGCGTTCCCAGCCATCGTCATAGGCTACGCGGGCGTTCAATTCGTAACGGCCTTGCATATTCGACACCGCGCCACGCCCCTTCTGCGCCTTCAGCGAAGGCGGAGGCAACATCACGTGTTCCTGCTTGTTTTCGTCGTGGGACATGGCGGCACAATAAATACTGTATACATATACAGTATTCTAGGCGCGACAGGCCGGTATATCAAGCGAAATCCGCTTGTGCCCTTTGGGTGTGCCGGGGCAAGCTGGTATCATGCCGGGCTTCGCCCCAACGCGCGCCCGGCGCGACGTTCGGCAACCTTACTGTGAGTCATGACATGAATAATTCGAGCCAACCTCTGCCGTCTTTCTTCAGCCGGATTTCGATCGCGATCGGCGCCTTTTTCCGCGCCCTGTCCGACGCTGAATACGCAGCCCGCCTGACGCGCATCGATGACGCGCCACAAACGGCCGCCGCGCCAGTCGCGCCGCCAGCACCAGCGCCGGCCCCTGCACCCGTGCCTGCCCCGGCGCCAGTCACGCTGCGCGTCGCCACGCCGGACGCCGCGCTGCAACTGCTGTCGCTGCTCCAACGCGAAGCACGCCTGATCGACTTCACCCAGGAAAACCTGAGCGCCTACTCCGATGCCGACATCGGCGCCGCCGCGCGCGTGGTACACGAAGGTTGCGCCAAGGTGCTGAAAGAGCACTTCACCATTCAGCCTGTCCGCAGCGAAGCGGAAGGCAGCCGCATCGAACTGCCGGAAGGCTTCGACGCCGCCGCCGTGCGCCTGACCGGCAACGTGGTCGGCAAGGCGCCGTTCCGCGGCACGCTGAGCCATCGCGGCTGGCGTTCGGCCGAGGTACGCCTGCCGAAACTGGCGGAAGCGCATGACGCAGCCATCATCGCGCCGGCGGAGGTGGAGCTGTGAGCGATCCCCGTTACGCCATCGGTATCGACCTGGGCACCACGCACAGCGCGCTGTCATATGTGAACCTGCAAGCCAGCGATGGCGAGAAAACCCAGCACGGTGTGCTGGCCATTCCGCAGCTGACCGCGCCGGGCGCCGTCGAAGAACTGCCGCTGCTGCCGTCCTTCCTGTACCTGCCGCACGCCGACGAACTGGCGCCAGGCGAGAACAATCTGCCATGGCAGCAAAGCGCTGAAGAACAAAACAGCGTCGCCGGCGACATGGCGCGCAGCCGTGGCGCCACCACGCCGATCCGCCTGGTGTCGAGCGCAAAGAGCTGGTTGAGCCATCCCGGCGTGGACCGCCGCTCCGCCCTGCTGCCGCACGACGCGCCGGAAGAAGTCACCCGCGTCTCGCCGCTGGAAGCGTCGACGCGCTACCTGAGCCATCTGCGCAAGGCGTGGGAGCAGGCGCATCCCGATGCGCCATTTGGCGAACAGGCGGTCACGGTGACCATCCCCGCATCCTTCGACCCGGGCGCGCGCGAACTGACCGCCGAAGCGGCGCGCGCCGCCGGCTACACCAATCTGACGCTGCTGGAAGAACCACAGGCCGCGCTGTATAGCTGGATTCAGGGTAGCGAAGGCCGCTGGCGCAAGGAAGTCAAGCCGGGCGACGTGATCCTGGTGGTGGACGTGGGTGGCGGCACCAGCGACTTTTCGCTGATCGCCGTGCTGGAACGCGATGGCGTGCTGGAACCGCACCGCATCGCTGTCGGCGATCATATTCTGCTGGGCGGCGACAATATGGATCTGGCGCTGGCGCACCTGGTTGCGCGCAAGCTGGCCGCCAACGGCACGCAGCTGGACGCCTGGCAGATGCGCGCCCTGACCTACGGCTGCCGCGCCGCAAAAGAGAAACTGCTGGCCGACGCCACCGTGGCCAACTGGCCTATCGTGGTGCCGAGCCGTGGCTCCAAACTGATCGGCGGCTCGATCCGCACAGAGCTGACGCGCGATGAAGTCAGCACCTTCATCCTCGACGGCTTCTTCCCGAAAGTGGAAGCATCGGCGCGTCCCGCCGTGCGCACCCGCGCCGGCCTGACGCAGCTTGGCCTGCCGTATGCGCAGGACGCCGGCATCACCCGCCACCTGGCCGCATTCCTGGCGCGTCAGCTGGGCGCGACGGCGGAGCTGGAAGGCTACGCCGGCAAGCAAAGCGCTGACGCGACCTTCCTGCATCCAACGGCAGTGCTGTTCAACGGCGGCGTGTTCAAGTCGGAGCTGCTGGCGCAACGCGTCATGGGCGCCATCAATGACTGGCTGTACATGGAAGGCGCGGAACCAGCGCGCATGCTGGGCGGCGCAGACCTGGATCTGGCGGTGGCACGTGGCGCGGCTTATTACAGCTACGTGCGTCGCGGCAGCGGCGTGCGCATTCGCGGCGGCACGGCGCGTTCTTACTACGTGGCGATTGAATCCGCGATGCCCGCCATTCCAGGCATGGAGCCGCCGATTCAGGCGCTGTGCGTGGCGCCGTTCGGCATGGAGGAAGGCAGCGAGATCGAATTGCCGAACCAGGAGTTTGGCCTGGTGGTTGGCGAGCCGGTGCAGTTCCGCTTCTTCGGCTCCTCAGTACGCCGCCAGGACCAGATCGGCGACCTGCTCGATTTCTGGGGACCGGATGAACTAATCGAGATGAACGAGATCCAGGCCAACCTGTCGCCGGAAGGCCGCCAGGCCGGCGATGTGGTGCAAGTGCGCCTGCACGCGATGGCGACCGAGTCCGGCACGCTGGAACTGGCCGCCGTTGCCAATGACGGCCAGCGCTGGAAAGTGGAGTTCGACGTTCGTTCCGCTAACTAAGCCGCTAACTAAGCACGCATGAGCCAATACGTCGTCAGCATCGACCTGGGCACCACCAACACGGTGATGGCCTTTGCCAAAGCCGGTAGCGCGCAGATTCAGCTGTTCAATATCGAGCAGCTGACGGCGCCCGGCGAGGTTGGTGCTGCGGCGCTGCTGCCATCGCTGCGCTACCATCCAGCTGACGGCGAAATGGCGCCGGGCGATGTGCAGCTGCCCTGGCCGCAGCAGGACGCGGCGCAGGCGGTGATCGGCCAACTGGCCCGCAAGCTCGGCGCGCAAGTTCCCGGACGGCTGGTTGCCAGTGCAAAGAGCTGGCTGTCGCACCCGCAGGTGGACCGCATGGCGCCCATCCTGCCATGGGGCGCCGAAGCCGATGTGGCCAAGGTGTCGCCGGTGGCGGCCAGCGCGTCGTATCTGGCGCATTTGCGCAGCGCCTGGGATGCACGTTTTCCCCAGCATCCCTTGCACGCGCAGCAGATTGTCCTGACCATCCCCGCATCGTTTGACGAAGGCGCGCGCGCCTTGACGCTGGAGGCGGCGCGCATGGCCGGCTTGCCTTCCTTGCGGCTGCTGGAGGAACCGCAAGCGGCCTTCTACGACTGGCTGTTCCGCCAACGCGCTTCGCTTGCCGAAGATCTGGCCGACACACGGATGGTGCTGGTGTGCGACGTCGGTGGCGGCACCACCGACTTCAGCCTGATGCAAGTGGCGCTGGCCGACGGCAAGCCACAGATCAGCCGCATCGGCGTGGGCAACCACCTGATCCTCGGCGGCGACAATATGGACCTGGCGCTGGCGCACCTGGCCGAAACGCGCATGGCCGGCGGTGAACCGCAGGCGCGCCTGTCTGCCAGCCGCCTGTCGCAATTGGCTGAGCGCTGCCGCGCCGCGAAAGAACAACTGCTGGCGGCCGATGCGCCGGAGCGCACCACCGTCACGCTGCTGGGCGCCGGCTCAAAACTGATCGGCGGTTCGCGCTCCGCCGAGTTGACACGCGCCGAAGTCGCGGCGCTGGTGGTTGACGGCTTCTTCCCGCTCAACGAACAACAGGAAGCGGCCAAGCGTGGTCGGGGCGCGATTGTCGAATTCGGCCTGCCCTACGCCAGCGACGCCGCCATCACACGCCACCTCGCCGGCTTCCTGCGCCAGCACGCCGGCGCCATGCGCGAGGCCCTCGGCCTGCCGGCGCACAGCAACACGATTCCCATTCCCGACACGCTGCTGCTCAACGGCGGCGTATTCCGCGCGGACGCACTGGCGCGTCGCCTGGAAGCCGTGCTGGCGCGCTGGCGCCAGCAGCCATTGCGCGTACTGCACAACGACAATCCGGATGTCGCCGTCGCGCGCGGCGGCGTGGCTTATGCGCTGGGACAGGCCGGCCAGGCACCAGTCATCGGCGGCGGCTCGGCGCGCAGCTACTTCCTGCTGCTGGACGACGCCGGCCAGGCCGACAAGCCGCGTCGCGCCATCTGCATACTGCCGCGCGGCGCTGCTGAAAATCGCGAGCTGCTGCTGGCCGATCGCACCTTCGCGCTGCGCCTTGGACGGCCGGTCCGCTTTCACCTGGCTTCCTCCACCGCAGATGCGCCGCAAGCCGGCGACGTAGTGGAACTGCGGCCAGATGAATACGTCCAGCTGCCGCCTATCGCCACCGTGCTGCGCGACCACAGCGCCGCCGATGCGCGCAAGGAGATACCAGTCCAGCTGGCGGCGATGCTGAGCGAAGTCGGCACGCTGGAAGTCCATTGCGTCGCCACCGAAGACAAACAACGCTGGCTGCTGGAATTCCAGTTGCGCGGCGATGCGGTGCCGGAAGCTGCCCTTCCAGGTGAAACACCGATGCCGGCCGGCTTGGGCGCAGCCATCGACAAGATTGACCGCATCTTCGGCAGCCGCGCGCAGCAGGTCGATATCAAGGAAGTCAAACAACTGCGCGCCCAGCTTGAACAGCTGCTGGGCAGCCGCGAGGCCTGGACTACGCCACTGCTGCGCCGCCTGTTCGACGCGCTGATGGAGCGCGCCAAAGGCCGCCGCCGTTCCTCGGAACACGAGCGCGCATGGCTCAACCTGAGCGGCTACTGCTTGCGGCCGGGCTTTGGCCATACGCTCGACGCGTGGCGTATCGATCAGCTGTGGACAATGTTCGAGTCCGGCGTGCAAAACCACAAGGACAGCCAGGTCTGCGCCGAATGGTGGACCTTGTGGCGCCGCGTGTCCGGTGGACTCAGCGTCGAAGCGCAGCTGCGCGTGCTGGACGATTTCGCCTTCAACGTTCAGGCCGATGCGGCGGAACGCGGCCGCCGTCCGGCCGCGCTGGTCAACGGCAGCGAAGAGGACATGCTGCGGCTGGGCGCCTCGCTGGAGCGCATTCCCGGCAACTACAAGGCGGAAATCGGCGCATGGATGCTGGGCCAATTACAAAAAGCCACCAGGTCAGCCGGCAAAGCCGCCGCCAACAAAACCCGTACCGGTGCAGCCGACCTGTCAAAAGCCGAGGCCACGCAAGGCCGCTTCCTGTGGGGCCTCAGCCGCGTAGGTGCGCGCCAGCCTTTCCACGGCAGCGCCCATGATGTGGTGGAGACGACCATCGTGGAGTCATGGCTGGCCGAAGTGATGACGCTGGACTGGAAGAAGGTTGAACCAGCCGGCTTTGCCGCATCCCATCTGGCGCGCATGACCGGCGACCGCTCGCGCGACATCAATGCAACGCTGCGCGCCGAGGTGTTGCGCCGCCTGGCCGGCGTTGGTGCACCGGCCAGCTGGAGCGCCATGGTGCGCGAGCTGGTCCAACTCGACCAGGCCGACGAAAAACGCATGCTGGGCGATGCGCTGCCGCCGGGCCTCAAGCTGATCGCTTGATGTAGCTGGCCTGCTGCGCGACAAAGCCATCAAAGGCATCGATCAGCGGCTTATATTGGGTGGCGTCATTTTCCAGCTGCGCTAGCGCATACACACTAGCCTCCAGAGTCGACAGTTGATCCGGCAGATGCGCCTTGCGTATCAAATAGTGTGACGGCGGCGTTTCGCGCAGCGGCATGCGCGGCAAGGATTGCAGCAGCGGATTCAGATACAGCATCTTGCGGCTCTTGCGCCAGGTGCCGTCCAACACCACCAGCCGCAATGGCGTTCGCAGCCATGCTGGATCAAACGGCTCCGGCTTGGCCAGGCCTAGCGCGGCGTCTTCGGTATCAGGATAGAGCAGCACATTGCGCCGCTCCGGCGACAGCATCGCTTGCAACCGCGCCGGATCGAAACGCTCCCCGACTTCCAGCCTGCTGTTGGCCAGGCTCAAATGCAGCAGCCGCGCGCTGCCCTTGGCATTGCTGACTTCCATGGGATGCTGAAGGATCAGGACTTCCACCTGATTGGATAGCGCTGTCACCCAGTGGCAGATGCAGGTCTGCCGTGGGCGCAGACACGCGGCGCAGAGGGCGCGCCGCGTTTCAGATGACGAGGTACTGGCGGTATTCATAGACCGCCATTGTACAGTGGCTTAAAACTCTTCCCAGTCGCCTTCGCTGGCGGTGACCGGCTTGCGCTTTTCCTGCGCGGCAGGCGCGGCAGCGGTTGCCGGCTTGGGCGCGGCCACTGCGACCGGACGGCGCGGCAGCGCTGGCCTGGCCGGCGCGCGCGGCAGGGCTGGCGATGTAAATGAGGCGTCCAGCTTGAACACGCTGACCACATCCGCCAGCTTGGCGGACTGCTCCTGCATCGACTCGGCCGCCGCCGCCGCCTCCTCGACCAGCGCCGCATTCTGCTGCGTCACCTGATCCATCTGCGTGATGGCGTCATTGACCTGCGCGATGCCCTGGCTTTGCTCTTCGCTGGCATTGCTGATCTGCGTCATGATCTGCGTGACGCGGCTGATGCTCTGGACGATTTCTTCCATCGTCTGGCCAGCCTTGTCCACCAGCTCGGAACCGATCTGCACCTTCTGCACCGAATCATCGATCAAGCCTTTGATGTCCTTGGCGGCCGACGCGGAACGCTGCGCCAGATTGCGCACCTCAGACGCCACCACCGCGAAGCCGCGGCCCTGCTCACCAGCCCGCGCAGCTTCTACCGCTGCGTTCAGCGCCAGGATATTGGTCTGGAAGGCGATGCCGTCGATGACCGAAATAATATCTACAATCTTGCGCGACGAATCGTTGATCGAGCCCATGGTGTTGACCACCTCGCCCACCACCGAACCGCCACGGCTGGCGATCTCCGATGCGCTAATCGCCAGTTCATTGGCCTGGCGCGCGTTCTCCGCATTGAAGCGCACCGTCGATGTCAATTCTTCCATCGACGATGCGGTTTCTTCCAGCGAGCTGGCTTGTTCCTCGGTGCGCGAGGACAGATCCTGATTGCCGGCGGCGATCTGCGTCGAGGCTGTGGCGATCAGCTCCGTGCCGTTGCGCACCTGGCCGACGATGCTCACCAGATTACTGTTCATCGTCTTCAGTGCGTTCATCAGTTGGCCGGTTTCGTCGTTGCTGTTGACTTGAATGTCACTGGTCAGGTCGCCCGACGATACGGTTTCCGCCACCCGCACCGCCGCGTTGATCGGCTGCGTGATGGTGCGAGTGATCCACCATGCGGCGACCACGCCCAGCACAATTGCCGCGAGGCCCAGCATAATCAGCAAGGTGCGGCCACTCTGGTATTGTTCATGGATCTCGACGGCGGCGGCGTCCAGCAAGGCGGCCTGGCGGTCGGCAAAGGTTTTGAGCGCGCCCAGGTAGGCGATGCGGCTCTGGGTCATCTCGCCTTCATAAATTTTGCCGGCGGCTTCCAGATTGCCCGCGTTCTTGGCGGCGAAGACAGACTTGCGAAAATCCGTGTAGGCCTTGCGGGTATCCAGCACTTTCTTGAACAGTGGCTTGAGTTCTTCTTCATCCAGGTTGGCGCCGATCTGGTCCTGGATCTGGGTTGCGCGGCCGGAGGATTCGGCCATCAGCGCTTCCAGTTTTTTCTGGTCAGCCGGATTGGCCACCATGAAAGCGCCGGTAGTGCGCGCGGCGTTAACTTCAATGATCTTGCCCCATTCGGCGGTCAGGCGCTCATCGCGCACCTTCACGTTAATCATCTCGTCAGTCTTGCTGCTGGCACTGCTCAAACGCAGAATGCCGATGGCAGTCATCGCAACCAACAGTAACAAGATAAGCGAAAAGCCAAAGCCGAGACGCGTACCGATCTTAAGATTGTTCATAGCTAACTCCCTACCTAAAAGTCTGGATTGTCCAGTTCATCCTAGCACTAATTTCTTTAGTTTATGTAGCATAAAAGAAACTTTCAGCATTGCAGTGCAGCATTATTCGCCTACGGATGGGTTCCCGAGCAGCTCTTCCATCATAGCGATGGAGGCAGGGTCCTTGATCACGGCGCGCAACCAGACATGCAAAGGCATTTCGCCCCAGCTCGCCGCGCGTTCGGCCAGGTAGGCAACCGGACTATGCGGCTCGGTGCGATGGAAATATTCAGCAACCATGCGCAGCTGATGAAGGGCTTGCGTGCGATTCTGCAAGCCACTCGTGGCGGCATTGGCAACGTTACCAACAGTGGATGGCTCGCTTTCTGCAAGCATCACGGAACTCCCATACGGCGCCAGATTCCTGAGCACGGCCTGCAGCACGTCGCGTGCGTTACTGAAGCCCGGACCGTCCGCGCCCAGTTGCGTATCTACCACGCGTTCCAGCGCAGTCAGCGTGGAGAAGCAGTACTCGGCATCGGCCAATGCTGCTGTTTGGGCAGCGCATTCCTGCACCAGAAACGGCGTGCGCGCCAGTAGCCAGAACAGATTGCCGATGCGCTGATCGCAGTCGCCGTTATCGACTAACGGATACAAATCTGTCCAATACAACTCACATAATCCGGTTAGCACGGCGTAGCCATCGCCGAGGCCACGCAGGCCTTGCGTCTTGGCCAAGGCCTCGGTCAGCCACACGGCCAGCCGTAGATCCTTGCTGCGCGTGGTGATCAAGTCCGCACAGCGAGTGGCGACCAACGGCCAATCAGCCTCCTTCAACGTGCTTGTCCATTCGCCCTGGTCAAGCGTGGGGTCGTCATGCTGCCGCGCCTGGGCGATCAGGTCCACTTCGCTGCTGAACGTCAGGTCTTCGCCGCAGCGCTGTGCATCGCTGATGGGGCGCAGCAGTTGCGCTACGTTGAACATGGACGCCTCCTATTTGACGATGTACTTGAACCGGCCCTTGCTATTAACGCTCACTTTGATGCACGCAATCCCCTGTTCCTGCGCCATCTTCTCCAGCACCGTCTGGGCAATTTCCGGCAACAGTGTGCCGTTCAGGATGTGATCGACATTGCGCGCGCCGGAGTCAACTTCGGTGCAGCGCGCCAGCACCGCGTCCAGCAGTGCGGCGTCATAGCTGAACTCCGCATGGTACTGCTCGCGAATACGCTGTCCAATGCGCGCCAGTTTGAGGCCGATGATCTGCTTCAGCAGCGCATCCGGTATCGGGTAATACGGCACCACCTTTACGCGGCCGAGAAAGGCGGGCTTGAAGTGCTTGACCATCTGGGGGCGAAGCAGTAGTTCCAGTTCTTCCGGATCCGGCGGCGCTTCCTTGTTAAGACATGCCTGCATGATGGTCGCGGAACCTGCATTGGCGGTCGCGATAATGATGGTGTTGCGGAAGTCGATCTCGCATCCCTCGGCGTCATCCATCACGCCCTTGTCGAAGATCTGGTAGAACAATTCCAGCACGTCCGGATGCGCTTTTTCGATTTCATCCAGCAGCACCACGCTGTAAGGCTGGCGACGCACGGCTTCAGTCAGGACGCCCCCCCTGCCATATCCGACATAGCCAGGCGGCGAGCCTTTAAGACCTGAGACGCTATGCGCCTCCTGGTATTCGCTCATATTGATGGTGATGAGTTTATGCTCGCCACCGTACAGCAAGTCCGCCAATACCAGCGCGGTTTCAGTCTTGCCCACGCCCGAAGGACCGACGAACAGAAACACGCCTTTCGGCTTGTTGGGATCATCCAGATTGGCACGCGCGGTACGCACGCGCTGCGTAACGGCGGCGATTGCATGTGTCTGCCCCAGAATGCGGGCTTGCAGCAGATCCGGCAGCGAGAGCACAGTACGGATTGCATCCTTGACCATCCTGCCCAGCGGGATGCCGGTCCAGCCGGAGACGATGGCTGCGACGATGGCGCCATCCACCTCCAGCGGCACCATCGGCGTCTCCCCTTGCAGTGTGGTCAATTCCTCCTTTAACGCCTGGACTTCCGATTCCCTTTCTGGCTGACGCTTGATAGCGGCGACAATCGCCTGTTCCCGCTGCCAGCGTCTGGCGTGCAGCGCATGCTCCTCCTCAAATACCGCATGGCTGGCCTGCAAATGCTGCAAGCGCTGATGCAGCGCGGCACCGCCCTCCTCGCGCTGCAATGCCACGATTTCCGCAGTGATGCGCGCCATTTGCATGGCGGTGTCCTCGAGCAGCGCCGGCGTGCCGCTTTGCGCCAGCGCCACGCGCGCGCAAGCGGTATCGAGCACGCTGACCGCCTTGTCCGGCAATTGGCGTCCGCTGATGTAGCGATGCGACAGGCGCACCGCTTCGGTCACCGCCTCGTCGCGGATACGTACGCCGAAGTGTCGCTCCATCAACGGCGCCATTGCGCGCAGCATGGCGGCGGCGATATCTTCACTGGGTTCTTCCACCTTGACGACCTGGAAACGCCGCGCCAGTGCCGCATCTTTTTCAAAGTATTGTTTATATTCGCTCCAGGTAGTCGCGGCGATGGTGCGCAGTTCGCCGCGCGCCAATGCCGGCTTGAGCAAGTTGGCTGCGTCGCCCTGCCCTGCCGGACCGCCGGCACCGATGATGGTGTGCGCTTCGTCGATGAACAGAATGATGGGATCAAGGCTTTGCTTCACTTCGTTGATGACATTTTTCAGGCGCTCCTCAAACTCGCCTTTGACGCTTGCTCCCGCTTGTAGCAAGGCCATGTCCAGCGTGCGTATCTCCACGTTTTTCAGTGTGGCTGGCAGGTCGCCGGCGGCTATGCGCAAAGCCAGCCCTTCCACCACGGCAGTCTTACCGACGCCCGCCTCGCCAGTCAGCATGGGATTGTTCTGACGGCGGCGCAGCAGAATATCGATCACCTGGCGGATCTCCGCCTCGCGGCCAATCACCGGATCGAGCTTGCCTTCACGCGCCTGCCGCGTCAGGCTGGTGGTGTACAGATCCAGCGCCGGCGTGCCGGCCTTGGTGGCATTGGTGATTTGTTCTTGCGAACCTTGCGTGCGCTTTTCCAGTTGATGCTTCACCTCGTCGATGGGGATTTTTGCGAACTGTGGCGAGGCGCGCAACGCCAGTTGCTCAAGTTCCGGCTCGGTAAGCAAGGCGACCAACAAGTGGCCGCTGCGGATCAAGCCGGGCATCGCGTCTAATGAGGCAATCAGCCACGCCTGCTCCAGTAGCAGCGGCACATGGCGCGCGAAAACCGGCGTGCGCGTGCTGCCGGTTTTGAATTGGCCGATTTCCTGGTGCAGGTCCGCCTCCAGCATGTCCAGGTTCACACCATAGCTGCGCGCAATCAGCGCGACATCGCACCGTTCCTGTTCCAGCAAGGCCAAAAACAGATGCTCCACTTCCACCTCGTGCTGGCCCAGCGCCACGCAGATGCTGGCAGCGCGTGTGGTGGCCAGGCGGGTCGTGTCATTCAGTTTTCCGATCAGCGTTTTCAGGTTCATGACAGCCTCCGGGCGCCGCGGTTGATCGAATAATGCAGCGATGACGGTTGCAGCACCGCGTCAAAGCTGACGGCTTCGGTAAAAGGCAGTCCTGCCAGCGTGCCGTAGATGGAGAAGCTGATGTGGTTAATGGCGCCAGCATCGCGCTCCAGCCGCGCCTGCACATTGCGCAAGCGTGGCTCGTGACGTTCAATTGCTGCTTTCAATGCCGCGCAGACGCGGTTGCGGTCCTCAGCACTGCTCAGGCAAAGACCAGCGAAGTCCATCAATCCGTAATTGGCGATGGAGCGTGTACACTCAGGGTAGGCGCGCATCAGCTCTTCACTTAATGCGCAGCGGGTGTTGAGCAGGTCTTCAAGGTCCCGCGCCACGCTGTCCTTGTACTGTTCCAGCGACATCGGGCGATCGTGCTCGCCCAGCAGACGGTCCAGCAGGCCGGGAGTAAAGCCTTTCATCGCGTGCTTTCGAAAGAAAGCCAGGCCGAACGGCCTGGCAGGAGGACCATCAGACGATCCGGTTGGCGGAGAGGTCCCAGCCGCCGGAGGTATTGCCACCGGCACCGCCACTGATTTTCTGCTGCGTGTACTTCCACTTGATCCTGGAGAATTTGAAGGCCACGTCCTCGGTCAGGATATCGCCTTCATCAACGGCTGGCGATACGGCGCCGATCAGCACATTCTCGATTTCGATTTCGTAGTACTTCACCCGCTCGCCCTGCGCGTCCGCGCGCATGAATTCGAACTTGGCCTTGGGGATAGTACGGCCGGCGGCGCAGTTTTGCAGCAGGATCGGCGAGGAAATGTCGGCCAGTTTGGAAATGACGATATCACGGTGCTCGCAGCGTTCGGCCGTGTGGCCGCCGCCGGTAGACGCCGTGGCGGACCTCGGCTGCTCCACGCCGAAGCTGACCGATTTGCATTCGATCCAGTCCTTGTGGCGGTCATCATTGGATTCGCCCTTGATGCCATCAATGTACAGATAAACGTCGATTGCCATTGGATGCTCCTCTGGTTGGGTTGGTGTTAGTAGTTGGTCGATTGCGGCAGCTCCGCGACCAGACGGAGTGAAACGGACAGCTCATCCAGCTGAAAGTGCGGCCGCAGGAAGGACACTGCACGGAATACGCCCGGCCGTCCGGCCACCTCATGGACCTGCACCGACGCTTCGCGCAGCGGGAACTGGGCTTTCTGTTCCTGGCTGGCGTTATCGTCCAGCAGCACGTATTTCATCAGCCAGCGATTCAGGAAGTCTTCGACATTCGATGCGGCGGCAAAGCTGCCGACTTTGTCGCGCATCATGGCCTTCATGTAGTGGGCGATGCGCGACACCGCAAAGATGTATTGCAGCTGCGACGACAACACGGCATTCGCGTTGGCCGCGTCACTGGTGTATTTCTTGGCCTTCTGCGCCGACTGCGCGCCGAAGAATACGGCATAGGCCGTATTCTTGCAGTGAACCAGCGAAATGAAGCCAAGATCGCTGAGTTCTTTCTCGCGGCGGTCGGTGATCGCCACTTCGGTTGGGCATTTGAGCGCGATCTCGCCTTCGCCGGTTTTAAAGGTGTGGGTCGGCAGGTCGTCCACCAGACCGCCGCCTTCCACGCCGCGTATCGCTGCGCACCAGCCGAAATCATCGAAGGCTTTCGTCAGCTTGGCGCCGAAGGCGTAGGCAGCATTGCACCACAAATATTTCTGATGATCGCTGCCGTCCACTTCCTCGACAAAATTGAAGCCTTCCACCGTGGTACCGTCCACCGGATTGAAAGGCAGCCGGCCCAGGAAGCGCGGCAACGTCAGCCCGACGTAGCGCGCGTCCTCGGATTCGCGAAAAGCCTTCCACTTGGCGTATTCCACCGTATCGAAGATCTTGGAGAGGTCGCGTGGTTTAGCCAGGTCCCCATGCGTTTCCAGTCCGAACAGCTCGGGCGACGCGGCGGCGATGAAAGGCGCATGCGATGCCGCAGCCACATGCGACATCTGCTCAATGAAGTACATATCTTCCGGCTGGCGTGAGATTTCAAAATCTCCGATCAGCGCGGCGTAAGGCGCGCCACCGAAGGTTCCGAATTCTTCCTCGTAGACTTTCTTGAACATTGTGCTCTGATCGAATTCCAGCGCAGACTGGAAGTCTTTCACCAGTTCCCGCTTGGTGGCGTTGAGCATACGGATTTTCAGGCCGCTTCCGGTAGCGGAATTCTTCACCAGGTAGTGCAAGCCGGTCCAGCTTTGTTCCAGTTTCTGGAAGGCCGGCGCGTGCATGATGGCGCTCAATTGCGAAGAAATCAGCCGGTCGAGTTCCGCCACGCGGACGTCCAGCATCGCGGACAAATTATTCGACACGGTCACCGTTCCCGCCAGCACCTGTCTCACTAGTTCGGTGATGATGTCCTTGGCGCGATCATGCTCCACGGTGGACTTGGCGACCTTGCTTTGCTCAACGATCTGGTCCAGCAGACTCTCGCCTTCCAGCACCGTCACCACCGGTGCGGACTGATTGATCTGTGCCGACATATCAGTCTCCTTTGGCCGATGTGAGGCTGGCCAGCTTGTCGGTACTCTGCAATACCTCGCTCAGGATATCTTCCAGCTTGTCGTTCCCGGCCAGCTTGTTGCGCAGATCGGCAAGCTTGCCGCGCGCTTCCAGCAGCTTGGCCAGTGGCTCCACCTGCTTCACCACCGACTCCGGCCGAAAATCGGCCATCGACTTGAACCGCAGTTCGACATTGAAGCTGCTATCGTCGTCTTTCAGCTGATTCTGCACCTGAAAACGTGCCACCGGCGCCACGCCTTCCAGCACCTCATCGAAGTTGCCGCTATCGATGCTGACGAACTTGCGTTCCTTCAGGCGTCTCTTCTCGACATCCGAGTTACCGCCAAAATCGCCGACAACGCCGACGACAAAGGGAAGCTCCTTGTTTTCCATTGCGTCGCCGATCTCCACGTCATACGTCATTTGCACGCGTGCCGGACGCACCTTGGTCAAGCGTTTTTGAACACTGTCGCCGTTAGCCATGGAAGCTCCTTATTTCAATCCGCCAAAGGGATCATTGGTTTGGTTGTTGTTCTTTACCGCAGCGCCCTTCCTGGCTGGCGCGGGCGTGACCTGCTTGCGCGCGGCGGTGTTCGTGGCGGGCACCAGCACGTCCTCACCCAGACTGGTGCGCAGCAGCCTGGCCAGGTCCTGCGCTTCGGAGCGCAGCGAGCCGTTCAGATTGTTTTGCTGGCTCAGGTCCGCCAGCGCTTTGGTCGACAGACGCAAGCCGCTAACGGCGATGATGCTGTTACCCAGCCTGTCGCCGGGATCGCGCTGCAACGCTTCCTGCGCATTGACGATTGCTTCGCCATAGCTGGCACGATCAAATTTGATCTGTGCCATTTGCAGCCACGGCGCCTTGTCCGACGGGTGGTTTGCGGCCGCGCTTTTCAGGATGCCATGTGCCTTGTCGGCCTGCCCTGTGGCCAAGGCTGCGTCGGCCTCCGCCAGCGAGCGCTCCAGCGTTGCGACTGGTGGTTTTTCGATACGTACGCTGGCGCCATCCGTCGCGCATGCCGTCAGTAACAGTAGACTGGCGACGCAGGGCAGCCATGATTTTGATGTACCCATCGTTTTCTCCTTTGCATAACCGGGTGAGAAGATGGCCAGTATTCATGAAATACATATGACACCAATTGCGCTTACTCAAGCAGCATCCTCTTTTCTAATTGCTTGAGCCGTCGCAAACAGCGGCATTGCGGCTTTCGTTCTAATGGATGGATATCAACGAGGAGGAAGCATGACCATTCCATCCAAAGTACTGTGGGGCGAAGGTCTGTTCCTGCGTCCACAGCACTTCCAGCAACAAGACCAGTACCACGAATCGCGCCTGCATCAGATGGTGAGGACACTGTCGCCGTATGCATGGGGCGTGCGCGACATCACATGGGATCTCGACGCGCTCAAGGCCGGCAAGCTGCGGCTGGAAACGCTGTCGCTGATCTTTACCGATGGCGAGCTTGTTGACGCGCCATCCAGTACGCCGCTGCCGGTCGCAGTTGATCTGACGCGCATACCGGCCAGTGTGATGGATATGACGTGGTACGCGGTACTGCCTTCGCTATCTCCTGCTGGCGGCAATGCCGGCGCCATCGGCGAGCAGCACAGCGGTGCGCGCTACGGCCAGTCCAGCCGCGAAACGGCAGACCTGTACACGCAAGCCGTCGGCACAGACGTCCTTTTCCTCAAGAACGCGGTCAGATTGCTTTCAGACCTGGAGCCGCTGGGCGCCTTCGAGTGCGTGCCGGTGATACGCCTGCGGCGAACCGTGACCGGAGGCTTTGAGCCAGATCCCTCATTCATTCCGCCCAGCGTGTCGATCACCAGCGCGCCCGCGCTCAAGGCCATGCTGGATCGCCTGCTGGACGCATTGCAGGCCAAGATACAGTCGCTACAAGGCCATATGCGTGAGCCCAGCCGCAATGTGATCGAATTCCGCTCCGGTGATGTGTCGTCCTTCTGGTTGGTACACACCGTCAGCACCTCAGCCGCAACGCTGATGCACTATGCGCGCCATCCCGAGCTGCATCCTGAACGCCTTTTTGAAGCGCTGCTTGCGCTGGCGGGCGCCATGATGACCTACTCCAAGCAGTATGCGTTGATTGACCTGCCCTGCTACCGCCATGACGATCCTGCGCAATGCTTCACCGCCTTGGACGACATCATCCGCGACCTTCTTGATACCGTCATCTCAACCAAATATTTTTCCATCGCGCTGGTCGAAGAAAAGCCCAGCTATCACCTGGGCAAACTCGATTCGGGAAAAATCGACGCACGCACTATGCTTTACCTGTCCGTCAGCGCCGCCTTGCCCGCGCTGGAACTGGTGGAAGTGGTTCCGCTGCGTGTCAAGGTTGGCGCACCGGACGATGTGGAGAAATGCGTCCTGTCCGCCATGCCTGGCGTGAAGCTCACCCATGCGCCGCAAGTGCCGGCATCCATTCCGATTCAGCCGGAGACTTACTACTTTGCCCTGGAAGGAAAAGGCATGTTATACGAACAAATGCTCAAAGCGCAGTCGATTTCGATCTACGTCCCGTCGGGAATCCGCGAGCTGCGTCTTAACCTGATCGCGGTGACAGCATGAGCGCCGCTGTAGAACGCCGCGCGAACCCCACGCAGATGGGTGGCCAGCGCAAACAGATCCAGCATGGCTATGGTCATGTACAAACGCTGCTCGATCTGATGCAGGAAGGCTTTTACCTGCTGTTTATGCTGAAGAATGGCAGCGTGCCGCCGGATGAGGCACCGTTCCTCGACACTGTCACTGCCTACCTGGCGGAATTTGACCGCGAAGCACGTAAGCTGCGGGCACAAGGCGAAGACATCGACGCCGCGAAATACGCTTTCTGCGCGGCGCTTGACGAAATCATCCTGTCATCGCGGTTTTCCGTGCGCCTGGCGTGGGAACGCCGCCCGCTGCAGCTGGTGATCTTTGGCGATCAGCTGGCCGGCGAACACTTCTTTGACCGGCTGGAGACGTTGCGTAGCGCCGGCGGTTCACGACTGGCCGCGCTACAGGTATTTCATATGTGCCTATTGATTGGCTTTCGCGGCAAGTACGCGCTCGACGCCAGCGATAAACTGGCATTCCTGACGGCGCGCCTTGGCGATGAGATCGCGCACATGCAAGGCAAGAGCAAGGGCTTTGCGCCGCAGGCCGAACGGCCGGACCAGATCATCCACAAGCTGCGCTCCAATACGCCGATATGGGCAGTCTCGGCCATATTCGGCGTGATGGCGCTGAGCGCATACATCGGCATGGAAGCGTCGCTGTCACGCTCGACGGAGGAATCGTTAGCTGCATATTCGGATCTGGTCAGGCTGGCGCCGCGACCTGCTTTTGTGACCATTACCCTGCCCTGACTACTGCGCCACGCGAAACTCGATACGGCGGTTGCGCGCGCGGCCTTCCGCCGTGCTGTTCTCCGCCACCGGACGATCCGGACCTTGGCCGGACACCATCACCATATCCTGATCGACACCTTTGCCAGACAAGTACCAGCGCACGGCTTCGGCGCGCTGCTGGCTGAGCATCAGATTACTGTCGCGCAGGCCGACATTATCTGTATGGCCGATGACTTCAACTTTCTTCCCTTTGACTTTATGCAGCGCTACGGACATCTCATCCAGAATGACTTGGCCGGCTGGCGTCAGGGTCGCCTTTCCGCTATCGAACTCGATGATGCGCTTCGCCAGTGCTTCATCCAGCAGGTTTTGTTCCGCAGCACTGACACGCAGGCCGTTGTTAACCGTGTAGCTCGGATTGAGGCTGGTGGCGATGTCGCTGGCGATCTGCTGCCGCTGCGCCTCGTTCGCCACTTCACCGCGCACGGTAACGCTGGTGCCGTCGATCTTTAACTCACCTTTGCTGATCAACTTCAGATTGGGCGCTATCAGTTTTTGTACATAGCCGTTCCAATTGGGCGGCAGCGACACCTGCGCTATCGTCACCTGGTCAACGACACGCTCCGCGCCATACAGCGCACGCACGCTAGCCAGCAACGAAG
Organism: Duganella sp. sic0402; assembly: GCF_019219065.1. Classification (GTDB taxonomy): domain Bacteria; phylum Pseudomonadota; class Gammaproteobacteria; order Burkholderiales; family Burkholderiaceae_D; genus Rugamonas. The sequence goes on from NZ_JAHUWK010000002.1 coordinate 342,168, forward strand.
CTTTGCTGGCCTCATCCGGCACGCCGCCGCTGACGACGACCTGTCCCGGTGTTTGAGCGGCAGCGCAGGCGCACACCAGCAGCAAAAAACTCATCTTCTTCAGCATCACGACATTCCTTTCAATCGAAGGTTTCATGGAATAGTGCGCACACCGAGCGCAGCGAAAGCCGCTCCTGCTCCAGATAAGCAGACAGCTTTTGCACCCTTGAGTCGCAGGCGATTAATTCATCGACCCACCCTGCGTATTCGAAGTTGATCTGCTGTTCAGTAGCGCTGTGCGGATCAATGATGGCCGCCAGCGTTTCTGGTGCTGCGCCGCCAAAGCCGATAACCAGCGCTGGCCGCCGGCGCTGCTCGGCAAAGAACAAGCTCAGTTCAAAATCTGCCTGACGCAGGAAGGGAGCGATCAGATTCAGCCAGAATGCGGCAATCTGATAGCGCTGGCTTATCACCATCGGCAATGGCAGCACCAGGCTTTTATCCAGCCGTTCGGCATCGCTCCTGCGAACTGGTTGCAATAACAAGCCAATGGCCAGTATCGTGCGGCGCACCGTGGCTTGCGATAGCATCGCTTCCAAGGTGCGGATATCATGCTGATCGAGAAAATCAAGAAAGCACTGTTCGTGCCGACTGTCGGATGGATCGACTTCGACTGGCGTAGCTGATAGCGCCCGCAATGCAGCTTCCGGCGCGGCCGCGCTCATCACGTCGGCGGTGCGCAGCTCCAAGGCATCCCACAGCGGCGCGAGTACCAGCGGGCTTTGAGGAATGAAAACCGGGGGCGCATCCACCTCGAAAGTGCTCATGGCGAGAAAAGGATAGCGGCGCTGTGAGCTATCGCTACTGGCGATCAGGCGCCCCGCTATCGCACGCCGACTTCGCGTTCCGGTGAAAGCAAAATTCACAGGAGACGTGGCGTCATAATTGCGCTTCCAGCGTGGGTCTTCGCTCAGCAGATTCATGACTTCGGCCAGCCAGTCATCCAGTAGATTCGCCAGCGCCAGGTTGTCGCCAGCCTTGATAAAGTCACCAAGGCTGGGTAGCTTGCCGAAATAGCCTATGCGTGCGGCCTGCGTGGCCCGCTTCATCGCGTCGCCTCCGCCGATGCCGCCCCGACGATGATCTTCGGCAGCCGCATGCCAACCAGTCCCGGCTCTTGCTGCGGCCCCGCTTCCGCGCTGCTGATGATTTTCAAGCCCATCGCCACCGTGATCGCGCCGCTATTCCAGCGCAGCTCAAACACACCGCCATCGCGCTTTTGCTTGGTGGCCGTGTCGATCATACGCTTGAGGCCATGCTGGCCCGGCTCGTTGAAGACATCCGTGCTGCGTCCATCAATCCCTACCGCCGTGATTCGCGCACCTGGCGCGCCTTGCGGACTCGGATGCACCATATTCGCCCACTGCGCTGGTGTATTGCGGTAGCGTAGCTGCTGGCCATCAATCTCCACCGTGTATTCAAGCGTTCCTGGCGCTGGCATGGGCTGGATCTGGAATACGGTCTGCGCGGCGGCTGGCGTGATGGCCACACCCGGCGCAGCTATCCAGCGCGGGAAGCTTCGCAGCAGCTGAGGCGATAGCGTGACGCCCATCTCTGCCCAGCTGCGCGGCGCAAGCACGTCGCCACGACGCAGCACCAACTGCCCCAGTGTGGTCGATCCGAAGCGCGCCACCAGCCCCTCCGGGCCGAAGAACTGTGCTATCTCCGCGTCAGATGCCTCTAGCCGAGCCGTCGGCGAAAACGGATACTTGTTGGCCAGCGCCTGCTCAAACGGTTCATAGACTTGCGCTTGCCAGGTCTTGTTGATCTCCGTCTCCACGGGGCCGACCAGTACCGAAAAGGTCTGCATCAGCGGACGTACCAGAATGGGACGGATGGTTTGCTTCTGCGTGTCCGTCATCCCCGTCAGCATCTGTTCATCGACATAGCGCAGTGCGTCGGCCAGCTCAGATCCGCTGCCTTCCAAAGTCTGCTGCATGAACTGGCGCGCGCCCGGACCGGGATCGCCCTGGTTCTTCAGCTGGTTCAAGCGACCGCGCAGCTTGGACAACAGGTCCATATACGCCCGCATCAGCGACGCGTCCTTGTCCTTGAGCGCCACCAGTTTGGCAATCGCCGCAAACTCGCGCCCTACGGCTCCCGCCGCGCCGGTTGGCTGCGGCATAGTGATCTGCGCCGGCGCCTGGCGCAGCAGACTGTTTTTGATCCAGTTGATGAAACCTGATTGCGCTGCTTCGACGTGCGCTCCCGGCACTACAGGAGTGTCCCAGGAAGTTTGCTGATAGATTTCCGCTAGCAGCCGCGATAACGGGGAAGACTGCGGATCGCCCAGCCGGTTCATCGCCGCCACAGCGGCATCCAGACCATTGAGATTGGCGATGCCGACGCCCTGCACCAGCTTCTGCCATTCGCGCGCATAGTCGGCCTTATATAAGTCCGTCAAGCCTTTCTGAATTTGTTCAGGGCTTCCCTCCAGCGTAAGATCATCACGCGCGGCGGTCTTCAGCACCCAGTCGGTGCTTTGCAACTCGCGGCTGGCGGCGTCGCGAAATGCATCCTGTACGAATTTCTCCCATGCCTCGCGCGTGTACGCGCCTGACACCGCGTGGCTTCCGGTCAGCAGTTGCTGATCTTGCTCACCGACGATGCGCGCCACCGTCATTGACGCGAAGCGCGTGCTGGCGCGGGCGCGGATGTCCGCATAGACGCGTTCCCGCGCCGGCATCCCTCGCACCACGCGCCGCAGGTTTTCGCGCGACTGGTCTACCAGCGCCAGCTTCGCCTCGATGCGTGGCCACGCCGGATCGGCGATTTGCGCGAGATAGAATGTCATCAATCGCTCCGCACCCTGTATCAACTGCTCTCGCGGCATGACGCCGCGATGCCGCTCTAGCCACGCGCGCCAATGGCGTGGCAGCTGGTCATTCAGGTGGCTGGCTTCCGCATGCGCTTTATCGGCCAGCATCAAATAGCTTTTGAGGGCGTTGTACGCATCGTCCACATTGGTCGGCGACGCCTGCTGGAACTGGCCATCGCCAGCCGGTCGGGGCGTGCTGGATGATTCCAGTTCGCTGGCGTGCGCGTTCATTTCCGAAAGCAGCGTTTCCAGACTCTCGGCCACCGGCTTCAGCATCACATGCCTGACACCGGCGAAATATTCCTCGCGCAGCTTGCGCTCCAGCGTCTCGCCTTGATACAACCCGAGGCGCAGCGACCAGGGACGCGCATCGCGATACTTCTCCAGCTGTTCGAGGCGGTCCTGAATAATATCCAGCGCTTCCAGCCGCGACTGCAGATCCTGGCGTGCCGCCTGCAGCCTGATAACCTTGTCGAGGTCCGCCTGTACATTGCTGACCAGTTGCCGGTTGCCCATGTAGGACCAACTCCAGCCCCCCAGTGCGCCGCCCAGCAACAGCACCGCCGCGAAGAACACCGCATACTTCAGCCGCAGCTTGTTCTTGCTGGCGTACTGCGATACCAGATCCTTGTCGGCAAAGATCACTTTGCGGAATAAGTGCAACAGAAAGAATCCGGACTGCCCCGCTTCGGGCGCCGGCACGGCATTCGTCGCACTCAGGGCAAAGCGTCTGGCGATGCGCTGCGACTGCTCGCTGAGCGGCGCACCTTCCTGCAAGGCGCTGGTAAAGTAGAAGCCACGGAAGACAGGTTTAAACTGAAACGGATTTTCTTCAAACAGCGAGATGATGAAAGATCGTAGCACCGGCCGTATCATGGCAAATTCCAGCGGAAAGGTGAACACGCCTGGCTCCATGCGTTCGCGCCGCAGCTGCCCCATGGTGGCGATGCTCATCGCCTTCAGGCCATCGCACAGTTCATCGAAGGCATGATCGAAGAAAGCCATCACTTGCTGGCTGCTGGCGTTGCGCTGATACGGCATGGTAGCGCCCCAGGCGCGCTCACGTTCGGCACGCCCTGCCTGCGCGAAGAATTCGGTAAAACCAGCGATCAAATCAGCTTTGGTGAACACCACGTACACCGGCGCAAACACCTCCAGCCGTTCGATCAGGTCCTGCACCCGCTTGCGCAGGCTGCGCGCCAGCTTGATGCCCGCCTCCGGATCATCGCCACGTAGCTCCGCGATGCTGACCGCGATAATCACGCCATTGATTGGCGCGCGCCGGCGGTACTTCTTCAATAGGTCCAGCAAGCCGTGCCACTCTGTGCGGTGCTCATCCTGCACCGAATAGCGGCCAGCCGTATCGAGCAGGATGCCCTCGGTAGTAAAGAACCAGTCGCAGTTGCGCGTGCCGCCCACGCCTTGCAGCACCTTGCTGTCGGCGAAGGGGAACTGCAAGCCGGAGTTGCTGATCGCCGTGCTTTTCCCTGCGGCCGGATTACCGATCAGCATAAGCCACGGTAATTCGTACAAGGCGCGCGCCCCGGAGAGCATGCCCAGTTTTGAGCCTTTGATCGTCTCCAGCGCTTTCAGCATGCTTTCGCGGATGGATTTGACTTCAGCGATGGCGGGATCTGCGGACTGGCCAATCGCCTCCCCCAAGCGCTCGGATTCCCGCCTTGCTCGCCAACGGCGCCAGCCCCAGAACGCGCCGGCCAGCGCCAGCAAGGCGATGATCGCGATCAGTGACCAGATCAGTGCCAGCGCCAGCACTTGCGCCCCAAGATAGCACATTGCCATCGCCGCCAGCAGGCCGATAAAAGTAAGCGTGCGGCGATCAGTCAGAGAGTTCCAGATTCTGCGCATGATGGTGATGTCCGGCGAAGACTGCTACGCCCAGGCGACAGGCGGACCGAACAATGTTGCCACCAACAACGCCAGCATTTCTTGCGCAAGAACAATGGCGCTTATTTCTGCACCGTGCCCGGCATGCGCAACTCGGCATGGCCGAAATCCATCATGCTCCAACGGCCGCCCCAGGTCAGGCCGGCCGCTTCGGCGGCCGCGCCGTACAGCTGATAGCCGCGCATGGCCCACGGGTCCTGTTCCGAAATGAGCAATTTGCCATCCCGCAGGAACGCGCAGTCCGCCGCCAGGCCAAATTGGTGGTAGCTCTGGAAGGCCTTGGCGTTGGTCACGCCGGGACCGGCGGCGGCCAGCGCATTCTGCCGCTCCGGACTACGGTAGCCTTCCAGGATGGCCATGTCGTAGCCGTGACGTTCTTTCATGATTCTGAAGACCAGCAGCAGCCGCTGCGCGAAGGCGGGATCGAGCAATTGCCAGTTTCGATTGGCGCTGTCGAGCATGGGACGTACCAGTGTCACTTCAGCGGTGGTAAAGGTCAGCGGCGGCGGCGGCGCGGGGACGCTGAGCTGCTCGCCTTCCAGCAGTCCGGCGATCTGATCGTTGACGGCGTGCCTATCGCTGCCGTAGCCAGACAGCATGCCACGACCGCTGAGCATCAGCGCCAGCAGCGGCGGCACCGTCAGCAACACCACAACCGCCAGCATCAATAAATAGCGGCGGCGCAAAAAATGCGCGGCAGCCCGCAGTCCCGCGACACCAGCAGACTGCATCACCACTTCGCGCCCGCCGGGAAACACCAGCAGCCAGGCGCAAATACAGGTCAACACAAAGAACAACAGCATGGAAAAGAGAAACATGGTGCGCTCCATCAAGACGGGCCGACGCCACAGACAGGACACTTCATCGTAAGCCGTTCGCAGCACCGCGATGTCGGCCAGATCAAATGCGAGGGAGATATTGTGGATACATCGAAACCTGACCTGATGGCTGCCTCACGGCGCGTAGCGGAAAGCAAGCGCATTCTGGCGCAGCTGGAGCACGGCCCACGCGCGCCGGCCCATCCAGCGCGGGCGAGCGCCTGGAGTATTGATGGATGGACGATAGGATTGCTGGCGCTGCTGCTGTTAATGTGCTGCGTGGCGTGGCTGATGCACGACAAGAAAATCACGCCGCAGACTTTCCGCCACGCCTCGGCGGCCAGAACCGCGCGCGGGACAGTGACGCAAGCCCGGCCTGCTGCAACGGGGGTTGCGGAACAACCGGCAGCCATCATCAACCTGCCGGCCTTGCAGGAAAACCGGGCAGTTCCGGCCTCCGCGCCGACGCCAAGTGCGATGACTGCGGCAGTCGCCAATCTCGCGAGCGCGGCACGGCAAGCTTCGCGCGTCGCGCACAAACCGGCGGCGAAGCCAGCCACCGTCCCAGCCGCGCCAGCTCAGGCCAACGGCGACACCGACATCACGCTGCTCACCGCCCTGGTCGCGCACACACGTACCGCGCCTGCCGATGAACCGCCGGCGCCGCCCGCTGTAGGCCGGCGCACAGCTAATTAGCCGCGCTGCGGAATTTCCAGGCCCTTGGCCACGGCCGGACGGGCGACGAAGGCCCCCAGCACGCGCTGCACATTGGTGTATTTGCTGTATTCAACCAGGTCGCCAGCACCATAGAAGCCTACCAGGTTGCGCACCCACGGCCAGATGGCGATATCGGCGATGGTGTAGATATCGCCCATGATCCACTGCCGGCCTTCCAGGCGCTGCTCCAGCACGCCCAGCAGACGCTTGGCTTCATTGATATAGCGGTCGCGCGGACGCTTGTCCTCATACTCCTTGCCGGCGAACTTGTGGAAGAAGCCCACCTGGCCGAACATCGGGCCAACGCCGCCCATCTGGAACATCACCCACTGAATGGTTTCGTAGCGGCCGGCAGCGTCTTTCGGAATCAGCTGGCCGGTCTTCTCGGCGATGTACAGCAGAATCGCGCCGGATTCAAACAGCGGCAGCGGCTTGCCGTCCGGGCCGTTCGGATCGATGATGGCTGGAATCTTGTTATTCGGGTTCAGCGACAGGAATTCCGGCGACAGCTGGTCGTTGGTGTCGAAACTGACCAGATGCGGCTCGTAGGCCAGGCCGGCTTCCTCCAGCGCGATCGACACCTTCACGCCGTTCGGCGTTGGCAGCGAATACAGCTGGATGCGCTCAGGATGCTGGGCCGGCCACTTGGCGGTGATAGGAAATGCGGACAAATCTGCCATGGTTCGATGCTTTCAAAATGAACGATTTGCCGATTATCCATCAACCGCGCCAAACCTGCTTGCGGCCGCCAATTAATCCGCTTGACGATACTTGTCAGAAAAGTGACAATGAAATGGTTGCGCTATTCATTTTGCGCACCGCAACATGGTAATACCATGAACCGCCGTGGAGACCCGGCCAGACACAACAATATCGGACATCATGACCAACGTCACCTCTAGCCCAGCGGGCAAACTTTCGGTCACGGAAAAGATCGGTTACAGCCTGGGCGACCTGGCCGCCAACCTGATCTTCCAGACCCTGCTCACCTTCATCGCGTTCTTCTACACGGACGTCTACAAGATTCCGGCCAACGCCGCCGCGACCATCATCTTCCTGGGCGGCCTGGCTGGCGCCTGCTTCAATCCGCTGATGGGCCTGCTGGCCGACCGCACCGTCACCCGCTGGGGCAAGTTCCGTCCATGGCTGCTGTGGACTGCGATCCCGTTCGGCCTGATCGCCATCCTGGCCTTCAGTACGCCGGACCTGGGCGAGCGCGGCAAGATCATCTATGCCACGCTGACCTATCTGATGCTGATGCTGGTCTACTCGGCCAACAACCTGCCCTACTCGGCGCTGAGCGGCGTGCTGACCGGCAGCATGCAGGAACGTAACAGCCTGTCGGCCTACCGCTTCGTCGCGGTGATGATCGCCCAGTTGATCATCCAGGTGCTGCTGCTGCCGCTGGTGCTGATACTGGGTGGCGGCGACAAGGTAGCTGGCTTCCAGAACACCATGATCATCTTTGCCGTGGCCGGCACCATCTGCTTCCTGATCGCCTTCTTCACCACGCGCGAACGCATCGTGCCGACCGCCGCGCAACGCTCCAGCGTGCGCCAGGACATCGCCGACCTGCTGGGCAACAAACCGTGGGTAGTCATGCTGCTGCTGACCATTCTGGTGTTCATCACGCTGGCGCTCAAGGGCGGCCTGTACATCTACTACTTCAAGGACTACCTGCAACAGGCGGCGCTGGCGCAGTTCCTCAACGATATTGGCTTCAATGGCTTCATCGTGCACCTGAACGCCGCGCTGAATAGCGTAGGCCTGACCAAGTTCCAGTGGCCGGAAGATCCTGCTACCTCGGCATTCAGCCTGTTCAACGGCGCTGGCATCCTCTGCATGATCATCGGCATCGGCTTCTCCAAATCGCTGGCTGACCGTTTCGGCAAGCGCGATGTTTACGCCGCCACGCTGTTTGCATCGACCGTATTCATGCTGGTGTTCTATGGTTTCTCGCCGACTTCGATTGGCATCATCTTCGGCGCGCAGATCCTGCACGGCTTCTTCTACGGCATCACCATCCCGCTGCTGTGGGCGATGATCGCCGACGTTGCCGACTACTCGGAATGGAAAAACAACCGCCGCGCCACCGCGCTGCTGTTCTCGGCGATGATCTTCGGCCTCAAGGCGGGCCTCAGCATCGGCGGCGCGCTGGTCGCAGCGCTGCTGTCGAGCTACGGCTACGACGGCACGCTGACGCAACAGGCTCCGGCTGTGGCAGATGGCATCCGCGTTTCGATCAGCATCTATGCATCGATTCCGTTCCTGCTGGGTGCGGCCATTCTGTACTTCTACAAAATCAACAAGGCCGCCGAGCGCACCATCGAACAAGACCTGTTCGCACGCCGCGCTGCCGCCACCAATTAACAAGGTAAATACAATGTCGGAACAACTGACTCCCGCTGAAGAACAAGCACTGCAACACGCCATCTCGCAGCCGCTGGTAAGCCATATCTACACCGCCGATCCATCGGCGCACGTGTTCGACGGCAAGGTGTATATCTATCCTTCGCACGATATTGAAGCGGGCATTCCATTCAACGACAACGGCGACCACTTCGGCATGGAGGACTACCATGTGCTGTCCCAGGACCATCCGGACGGCCCTGCCACCGACCACGGCGTCGCGCTGCACGTCAAAGACGTGCCATGGGCGGCGCGCCAGATGTGGGCGCCCGACGCGGCTCGCAAGGATGGCAAATACTATCTGTACTTCCCGGCCAAGAAGGCGGATGGCGTGTTCCAGATCGGCGTTGCGGTCGGCGACCATCCGGCCGGCCCGTTCACGCCCGAAGCCACGCCTATCGAAGGCAGCTACTCGATCGATCCGGCGGTGTTTGAGGATCAGGGGGAGTTCTATATCTACTTCGGCGGCATCTGGGGCGGCCAGTTGCAGAAGTACCGCGATAACGTCTACGCTGAAGGCAACGAGGAGCCTGCGGCGGACCAGCCGGCGCTGACCGCCCGCGTGGCGCGCCTGTCGGCCGATATGAAATCGCTGGCCGAAGCGCCGCGTGCGGTGGAGATGCTGGACGCGGACGGCAAGCCGCTACTGGCCGGCGATCACGACCGCCGCTACTTTGAAGGTCCGTGGATGCACAAGTACAAGGGCAAGTACTACTTCTCGTACTCGACCGGCGACACCCACTTCCTGTGCTATGCCACCAGCGACAATCCATACGGCCCGTTCACCTACCAGGGCCAGATCCTGACGCCAGTGATCGGCTGGACCACGCACCATTCGATCGTGGAAGTCGACGGCCGCTGGTTCCTTTACTACCACGACAGCAGCCTGTCGAAAGGCATCACCCACTTGCGCTCGGTGAAAGTGACCGAGCTGTTCTACGACGAGCATGGCAACATCAAGACCATCTCGCCGTACGGTGGCAAATAGTTTTCGTCAGACGACCAGCGAGCGCGATGGCTTCTGCACGCGCTGCTTCTCCAGTACGACAACCGAATCATGGATGTGGATGCCTGGGCAGAAGTTGCTGACTTCAGGCGTCTTCTGTCCATCGATGTGATACCAGTGATGCAGGTCGTCCACCAGGTCCTGCAGCACCGTGCTGAAGAAGTTCTGTGGTGAGCGGTAACCGCCGCCGAACGTCTCCCAGTAGGCCGTGTGCAGGTCTTCGATCATGTACAGGCCGCCCTCGCTCACTTTAGGGAACAGCGCCTTCAGCGTGACCGGAATGTGTTCCATCTGGTGGCTGCCGTCATCCAGGATGATATCGACGCCGCCCATCTCTTCCACCACCGATGCCAGGAAATCCGTATCCGCCTGCGAGCCGATGCGGACCTGGCCTGCGATGCCATTCAACGCTGCGCATTCCGGGTTGATATCCACGCCGTAGATGATGGCTTGCTCGCCAAAATACTTGCGCCACATCTGCAGGCTACCGCCCTTGCTGACGCCGATTTCCAGGAAGCGCAGCGGCTTGCCGCGATAGGCGCTGAAATAGCGGTCGTACAGCGGCAGGTAGTGGTGCCACTTGTGCACCAGATAGCCTTTGTTCTCCGCGTAGATATGCGCTATGTCGCCATCGAAGTTGTATTTGGTGCGGATATCGTGCACAACGCCGAGTTGCTCGTCATAGCCAAACTGGTCGATATCGACCATCGGAATGCGGTTCTGTCCCGACAGCCAGCGCAGCTGGTCCTTCGGCAAGCCCAGCTGCGTATGCACCATGTCATACACGGTAGGGAGCAAGCTTGGATGGTTGGCGAGCAGGTGGTTGATCGCTTCCAGGATACTAACTTCTATGTTCTTCTGACTCATGCTTAGTCCCTTGTTGAATAGGTAGCAAAATCATACTCTACCGCCACTGCCTCTGGAAAGAAAAATGCTTACAGGTACTGAAAGACAACGCGCCAGCGCGCGCATCTGTCGCCAACAAACTGCTACCTATGCCAGAATACCGTTTTAACCACATGAGCATCTGCAAGAGTACCTATGCAACGACCAAATTTCAGCGATAAATTTTCAGAAAACCTCGCCCTGCTTCCTTTAATGGACACGGTTGCCGCCATCGAGCTTGTCGACCAATCAGGTGTGCCAGTGGCAAAGATCGAAAATAAACCAGGCCAGGCCGGATCGCTGCGCGTTTACTGCTGGCTGGCCGAAACGCTCGGTGCGATTACGCCCGAAGCAGCGGAATGCGCTTTGACGATTTATGCCGAACACACGCAGGACGCGCGTGCCCATCCAGGGAAACATCCCAACATCGACCGTCTGTTCAACATCAAGACGCCAGATCAAACCCTGCAGGTGAAGCACCTGTAAGTCATCTCGCCGCAATGCAAAGCCGCGTATATAAGCGCTGGCAAATCCCAAACTGCTGCGGGATAACAGCGCAGCCATAAAAGCAAAAAGCCCAACCTGGAAAGGCTGGGCTTTTTTGTGTTCTGGCTCCCCGACCTGGACTCGAACCAGGGACCTGCGGATTAACAGTCCGTCGCTCTACCGACTGAGCTATCAGGGAAAAGAGGCCGCATTATATACGGCCATTTTTCAGCTGTCTAGGCTGAACGGCGATTTATTAGAAAGCGCCGCGGAACTGTACGCCAAACTGGCGTGGCTCGTTGACGAAGCCGGTCGCGTTGTTGAAGTCAATACCGCCGATGATGCGCTCGGTATTGGTGATGTTACGCGCGAAGCCAGCCAGCTCGTACTTGCCGTCAGCCCAGTTGTAACCAACGCGCAGGCCGCCTTCCAGCATTTCCTTGCCGGTGAATTCCTTCGCTTCATACAGGAAGAAGTTGATCTTGCTGCGGTACGACCAGTCGGTCAGCACGAACAGGTTGCCGTTTGCCAGTGGCCAGTTGTAGCGCGCCGATGCATTGACGATGTACTTGGCGGCTTGCGGCAGCGGGTTGCCGTTGATCGAGGCCAGGCCGTTGACGATCGGATCGGTCACGGTGCAGTAGGTGCTGGCGCAAGTGGCTGCGTACAGGCTCGGATCCTTGATCTCGGTGTGGTTGTACGAACCGCTCAGGCTGACCTTGAAGTCCGGAGTCACGAAACCTTCGATCTCCGCTTCCACGCCACGGCCGTTGGTCTTGGCAGCGTTGATCAGCTTGGTCACGTTGGAGGTGCCGCCAACCACGGTCAGCTGCTGGTTCTTGACTTCGTAGTTGTACACGCTCAGCGACGCGCGGGCGCGGCGGTTGAACAGGTCAGCCTTGATGCCGGCTTCGATCGAAGTGATGGTTTCCGCATCCGCCACGGTGATAGGCACCGATGCCGAAGCAGCCGCGATCGACGGTGCGCGGAAGCCGGTCGCTACGCGGCCGTAAGCGCTGACATCCTTGTTGATTTTGTAGGTGCCGCTCAGGTCCCAGTTGGCTTTGTTCTTGCTGACCTCAACCGATTTAGGACCGATCTGGGTGACATTCCACGCGTTGACGGTGCGGAAGTCTTTTTCGTCGTGGGTGTAACGCAGGCCGCCACGCAGGGTGAAGTCGCTCGACACATCATAGGTCACCGAACCGAAGGCCGCATAGGCGGTGTTGTTCTGGTGGCTGGTCAGGTCCGAGGTTTGCAGCTGGGTGGTGCTGTCGAAGTTGTCGCTGAAGCCGGTACCGCTTTCCTTGAAGTAGTACACGCCGGTCTGCCAGTTCAGCGGGCCTGCGTTTTTCGACTCAACACGGAATTCCTGGCTGTACTGCGACAGCTGCTTGATGCCGCCGGCGGTCTGCACCGGGAAGCGTGGCGGGTTGGCAGGCGAGCCGCCGTCGATGTCGCCACGGGTGTAGTAGTTGTCGATGCCTTCGTAGCCGGTGATCGAGAACAGCTTGACCGAACCCAGATCCCAGGTCAGGCGCGCGTTGGCGCCGTTGGTGGTCAGGTTCTGGAAGTTCAGGCCGTCGGTCGAGATCTTGGTGAAGTCGTAGCCGTCGGTGAAATCGTTGGTGCCCTTCTTGATCAGGTTGGCGCGGAACAGGCGCGCGCTGCCGGTGGTCGAACGCGAGTGCACATTGAACAGCGCGTTGAAGGTGGTGCTAGGCTTGTACAGGAACTGCACGCGCTCGGCGTGTTCGTTGTAGCCTTCCAGCGAATCGTTCTGCTTGGTGTAGGTGTTGTCGACGAAGTCGTCGCGGTGCTGGCGCAGGGTCGATACGCGCATCGCCCATTCGCTCGACAGCGGAATGTTGGCGGCAGCTTCGACGCTGGAGGTCATGTGGGTGGCCAGCGAAGCGCTGTAATAGCCTTCGATCTTGTCCAGGTTAGGCTTGGCCGATTCAAACTTGACCACACCAGCCGGGGTATTGCGGCCGAACAGCGTGCCCTGCGGGCCGCGCAGCACTTCCACGCCAGCCACGTCGAATACCGGGAAGCCTTTCAGAATACCGTTCTCTTGCACTACGTCGTCATAGATCAGCGACACTGGCTGCGAGGCGAAGGTCGAGAAGTCGGTGTTGCCGTAGCCGCGGATGTAGAAGCGCGGGAAGGTACGGCCGTTCGACGATTCAACGTTCAGCGAAGGCACTTTGCCTGCCAGGAAGCGGATGTCCTGACCACCGGACAACAGCACGTCCAGCTTTTCATTGCTCAGCATGGTCACGGAGACCGGCACATCCTTGATGTTTTCCGCACGGCGCTGGGCGGTCACGGTGACGGTTTCCAGCTGTGGCTGGGTGGTAGCCGCGACGTCAGTCTGCGCCAGGGCAGTACCGATAGGCATAACGGCGCTCAGCGCCAGCAGGCGCTTGTGCATCTTCGACAGTTTGATCATTCAATTTCCCGATTTAAATGTAGTGCAAAGAGTTAGAAACAGTTGTCTCCTGCTTTCTCTTTTTGTAGGTCACTACCCGGTCATCTGTCGTGATCGTGGTAGCGCAATGGCCTCTACGCCGTCGCGGTTGCTATCAATAGTGCACTGACTTTTTTGAAAGGCGATATTTTCTTTCATTGATACCGTGTATTGCAAGGCGAATATATCTGAAACCTAATTAACTGTTAGAAATTTGGCTAAGCATATGCAAGAACTGAATATTCAGTGGCTTAGGCGTGTCGGCTCGACCACAACATGGTGAGAACGACAAGCTTAGCCTGGTACCATGCGGCGGTATGAAGGGCTGGCAAATGTAGGAAATTTGCCACAGAAAGCAGCACGGCCAGCGCGAGGCTGGCCGTGTGAGGAGGCGGGAACTGGCGGAATTACATGCCCAGCGATTTCAGCAGCTCATCGGCATCCGCATCGGTGGCCGAGGCGGCTGGCGCACTGGCGCTCTTGTGGGTGTCACGCTCCTGATCCAGCAGCGCGTCCGGATCAGCGATTTCGCTGGAATCGAAGTCGCTGACGCGGATGAACTCGGTACGGTCGATAGCCAGTTCCAGATAGAAGATATTGCTCTTCTCGGTGTAGAAGCTGACGCGGCGCATTTCCGGGCGATCCAGCGGCGTGTCGACGCTCAGCACGATCTGCTTGTTCAGCACCAGCATCTTCGGCTGGTTTTGGGTGATATTGGTTTGCAGCTCGCGGCGGATCTTGCCGGTGAAGTCGCCGACGATCTGGTTCATCAGCTCGCCCAGGATGTTGGACACCTCGTCCGACGTATGGGAGCTGGCCAGCTCCGACTTTGGCATGCCCATGTGCAGCATGTAGCGCTCATAGATTTCCATCGCCGTGTCAGCGGCAAAGTTCAGCACCACCAGGCCGGTAAAGCCGCCGTCGAACAGCACGAAGCAGCCGATATCGGGCTTCAGGCCGATCTTGGTAATCCGCTGCACCATGCCGGAGTAATTCACCTTGCTTTGGGTTGCCACGTTCAGCACTCGGCTTACCGAGTTGCACAGACTCACCAGCAGGTCTTCCGTGCCGTAGACAACACCTTCGTTTTCGCTGCTCATAATTCTCTACCTTACTTATCTAAAGATGAAAGCTTCGTTTCCACAGCCATACAGAGCGGAAACAGGATTCAGAATACCGAGGTGCAAGATTCCCGTCCACTTGAATCGTGCATTTTTGTGAATTTCATGTGTCAAAAAGCAAAAAGCCCCATGTGGATCACACATGAGGCTTGCTGAATTCCGCCCACCGACCTAACGGGACGGCTGTGCTTTCGCGCTGGGTGCCGCCTGGGCACGCCCAAACAGGAAGCTGAATCCAGTGGCATACTTCAAATTCTTATCGGCCACCTGGGCATAGGCGTGGCAAGCCATACAGCTGCGCTGTGCCGCACTTTGCGCCTGCGTGACTTGCATATAGGTTTCCAGCACGGGATTGAGCAATTGCATGGCGTTGGGCGCTCCCGCCGAACTGGTCAAGGGCAAGGGGGCACTCTGCGGAACGGGCGGCGTGGCGGAGTACGCTCCCCTCGGCCATTGCGTGTTGATGAGCTTGTAGTACTGCCACGGCGCGTTCTTATTCCCAGCCACGACGAGGCTTTGCGCATAGGCGGTCACCGTCGCTGCATCGGTGTCATCGGCCCACACCTGGGTGACCTGGGTAACCGCTGGCACCTGCTTGCCACCGACTTTGACCGGTGTATTGGGGATAGCGTTCAACGCTGGATTATAGAAACTATAGGTGGCAGAAGGCTGGGCCTGGCCCTGCAATGGCGCGTTATCGACCTGGGCGAAAGTTCCCCACAGTCCGGCGGAATTTCCCTGCGTGCCCGATCCGCCGCCGGCAAAGATATGCAATCCCACCAAGCCCACCGTCTGCACACTACCGCCGCCGCCCGGCGGAATCACGTAGGCGCGCGCGGTGAAAAATCGCTTGCTGGCGACTTCGCGATCGGTCAGCACTTTCCAGGCCGCCTTCAGTTCGAAGGAGCCCTCCGGCGGCGCAATCGCCTTCTTGGCAGCGTAGCTTGCCTGCGCGGCGGCCTCATACAAGCGATTGCTGACGATGTAGTCGTACAGCGTCTTGTTCAGCATCACTTCGTAGTAGACCGGATTGGTTTGCTGGTCATACAGCACCAGCTCGTCGACCTGCAGAATATCGTGGAGTTTGGCTTTATCGCCGCCCAGCTTGACGACCTGGCGCAGGACGCGCAGCTTGCCTGCCCTTACCTCACCTGCAATGGCTTGCGGAAGATCAGCGTCCACCGTCCATTTTCCCCAAGGCGACGGCTGCTTGCCGTTCGCGAGAAAAACCTGATCCGGGGAGGCGAAGGTCTGCCAGACTGTATCGCCCGGCAAGCCAAACACCGCTTTGGCGTTCGGCACACCAGCCTGGCCCGCCAGAGCCGGCCAATTCAGGTAGAAGAAGTTCTGCCACATATTGCATGACGCGATACGGTTGATAAATCCGCCATTGCTGTCCGGCGGATTCGCGGTCTTCGCCTCCAGCTTGAGCAGAGGCTGCCCCAGCTCGCTCGAACACGCTCCCGCACCTGCCGCCCTACATGGAAGCAAACATACCGCCCCGAGAATGACCCCGGCTGCGGCATGCGCTCCCATTCTTAACATATTTTTTTGCTTCATCTGACCGCCCTCCCTAGTGAGTTGGACATATGCCATATAAAAACAGTTATTGGCATCAGGAACGGTAGCACGTCAAATCATTGCAAAATGCACACTATGTAACATTCTGGCAATTTACGCAGACGCGGCAACAAAAGGAAACGGCCCCGCGATTTCTCGCGGGGCCGTTCGTATTCTGGCTCCCCGACCTGGACTCGAACCAGGGACCTGCGGATTAACAGTCCGTCGCTCTACCGACTGAGCTATCAGGGAATTGAGGCCAGAATTATATAGGGGAAAATCAATTTTGGCCAATTTATTTTAGCCTTCGCACGTCTCAGGCGAAGAGTCTGCAAGACCCTTGCAGCGGGCACCTCTGCCGACTGTAAATTGCCAAACACAATGCAAAAAGCCCAATCCGCAAGGATTGGGCTTTTCTATATTCTGGCTCCCCGACCTGGACTCGAACCAGGGACCTGCGGATTAACAGTCCGTCGCTCTACCGACTGAGCTATCAGGGATTAGAGGCAACATTTTATACTGTTTCTTTCGCATCAGCAAGATGCAATTTACTGCGGTATTTCATGTTGCCAGTTCTTCGTTTTACGCTTACAGCGCAGCGCGAAGAAACAAGAGTTTAGAGCACTTTAGCGATGGCGTCAATAACGATATCAATATTGCGCGAATTCAACGCCGCTACGCAGATACGGCCGGTGTCCACCGCGTAAATCGACTGCGAACGCAGCTGCTCTACTTGCGCCTTGCTCAGGCCCGAGTACGAGAACATACCGATCTGGTCGCGGACGAACGCGAAGTCGTGGCCTTTGGCGGCCAGCTTGACCACAAACGCCTCACGCATTTCCTTGATGCGCACGCGCATGCCGGCCAGCTCATCTTCCCACAGCTGACGCAGTTCCGGGGTGGTCAGCACGGTCGCCACCACTTTGCCGCCGTGTACTGGCGGGTTGGAGTAGTTGGTGCGCACCACGCGTTTCAGTTGCGACATCAGGCGTGCCGCTTCTTCGCCCGAAGCAGCCACTACGCTCAGCGCGCCCACACGCTCGCCGTACAGCGAGAACGATTTGGAGAACGAGTTCGATACCAGCAGCGGGCCGCCAGCGTCAGCGAAGCGGCGCACTACCGCGCCATCTTCCGCGATGCCAGCGCCGAAGCCCTGGTAAGCCATGTCCAGGAACGGCACCAGGCCGCCAGAGGTGATCGCGGCGATGACTTCGGTCCACTGCTCCGAAGTCAGGTCGGCGCCGGTCGGGTTGTGGCAGCAAGCGTGCAGCAGCACGATGGAACCGCGCGGCATGGCCTTGATGTCGGCGATCATGCCGGCGAAGTTGACGCCGTGGGTCGCTGCGTCGAAGTAGGCGTAGTTGTTGACTTTGAAGCCGGCGCTTTCAAACAGCGCGCGGTGGTTTTCCCAGCTTGGATCGCTGATGTAGACCTCGGCGTCCGGTGCAAAGCGCTTCAGGAAGTCGGCGCCGATTTTCAGTGCGCCGGTGCCGCCGATGGCTTGCACGGTGACTGCACGTTTCTCTTGAATTACTGCGCTATCGGCGCCAAATACCAGTTCCTGCACCGCCTTGTCGTAGGCAGCCAGGCCTTCGATCGGCAGGTAGGTGCGTGGCGCCGGCGCCGCGATCAGGATTTCTTCCGCTTTCTGTACGCACGATAGCAGCGGCACTTTACCGTTGTCGTCATAATAAACGCCAACACCCAGATTGATTTTCTGCGGGTTTTGGTCGGCATTAAAGGCTTCGGTAATACCCAGGATAGGGTCGCGTGGTGCCATGTCGATGGCGCTGAACAAGCTAGGATTCGTCATGATAAGATTGGATTCGAGTGGAAGCGGTTCGCAGCAGAGATGTATAGACAGCGCCCTTTAAAATAACGACTTCAGGCCGCTGGCAGGCCATTATTCTAACAAAGGTCTGAGCAAGATGGCTGATTTACCTGTAGCAGAAAATCCCAAGGCAACCGTGGTGACGTTCCCCGATTCGCCCTACAAATTGCACCAGCCCTTCCCTCCCGCCGGCGACCAGCCGACGGCGATCGACCAGCTGTGCGAAGGCATCGACGACGGCCTGTTTTTCCAGACACTGCTGGGTGTGACCGGCTCCGGCAAGACCTACACCATGGCCAACGTCATCGCGCGCAAGGGGCGCCCGGCGATTGTGTTCGCGCCGAACAAAACCCTGGCCGCGCAGCTGTACTCGGAGTTCCGCGAATTCTTCCCGGAGAACGCGGTCGAGTACTTCGTCTCCTACTACGATTACTATCAGCCGGAAGCCTATGTGCCGCAGCGCGACCTGTTCATTGAAAAGGACTCGTCGATCAACGAGCACATCGAGCAGATGCGCCTGTCCTGCACCAAGTCGCTGATGGAGCGGCGCGACGTGGTGATCGTGGCGACTGTGTCGGCCATTTACGGTATCGGTAATCCGAACGAATACCACCAGATGATACTGACCTTGCGCCAGAAGGACCGCGTGTCACAGCGCGACATCATCGCGCGCCTGATCCAGATGCAGTACACGCGCAATGAAGTGGACTTCGGCCGCGGCACCTTCCGCGTGCGCGGTGATACGCTGGACATCTTCCCGGCCGAGAATGCGGACCTGGCGGTGCGCCTGGAACTGTGGGACGACGAACTGGAATCGATCCAGCTGTTCGATCCGCTGACCGGCCGCGTCAAGCAGAAGATCCCGCGCTTCACCGTCTACCCTGGCTCGCACTACGTCACGCCACGCTCCACCGTGCTGCGCGCGGTCGAAACCATCAAGGCTGAGCTGCGCGACCGCCTGGAGTTCTTCCGCAAGGAGAACAAGCTGATTGAAGAGCAGCGCCTGGAACAGCGCACCCGCTTCGACCTGGAGATGATGGCGGAAATCGGCTTCACCAAGGGCATCGAGAACTACTCGCGCCACCTCAGCGGCGCCATGCCAGGTGAACCGCCGCCAACGCTGGTGGACTATCTGCCGAAAGATGCGCTGATGTTCCTCGATGAGTCGCACGTTCTGGTCGGCCAGTTGAGCGCCATGTACAACGGCGACCGTTCGCGCAAGACCAATCTGGTCGACTACGGCTTCCGCCTGCCGTCGGCGCTGGACAATCGCCCGCTGAAGTTCGAGGAATTCGAGAGCAAGATGCGGCAGACCATCTTCGTCTCCGCCACGCCGGCCGATTACGAGAAATCGCACGCCGACCAGGTGGTGGAACAGGTGGTGCGTCCGACCGGTCTGGTGGACCCACTGGTGATCGTACGCCCTGCCCTGTCGCAGGTGGATGACCTGATGTCCGAGATCACCGACCGTGTCGCCAAGAACGAGCGCGTGCTGGTGACCACGCTGACCAAACGCATGTCCGAGCAGCTGACGGAATACCTGAGCGATCACGGCATCAAGGTGCGCTACCTGCACAGCGATATCGAAACCGTGGAACGCGTGGAATTGCTGCGCGATCTGCGCATCGGCACTTTCGATGTGCTGGTCGGGATTAACTTGCTGCGTGAGGGTCTGGACTTGCCGGAAGTGTCGCTGGTGGCGATACTGGATGCGGACAAGGAAGGCTTCCTGCGTTCCGAGCGTTCGCTGATCCAGACCATCGGCCGCGCCGCGCGTAACCTCAACGGTGTGGCGCTGCTGTATGCCGACCGCATGACCGATTCAATGGAACGCGCCATCGGCGAGACCGAACGCCGCCGCGCCAAGCAGATCGCCTTCAACGAAGCCAACGGCATCGTGCCGCGCGGCGTGAAGAAGATCATCAAGGACATGATCGACGGTGTCTACAGCGAGAAGTCCGCCAAGGAAGTGCTGGAGGTGGCGCAGGAGACGGCCAAGTACGAGTCCATGAGCGAGAAGCAGATCAGCAAAGAAATCAAGCGCCTCGAAAAAGCCATGCTGGATCACGCCAAGAACCTGGAATTCGAGAAGGCCGCACAAGTGCGCGACCAGCTCCACATCCTCAAGCAGCAACTGTTCGGCGCACCGGGCGCGGACAATATCGCTTGACGCCATATTATGCAGGCCGCCGCCGACAAGGTCGTGAGTCTCTACGAGCGCCATGCACAGGAATGGGTGGCGGCGCGCCTGCATCAAACGCGCTTCACAGAACGCGCATGGATGGACAAGTTCTGTGGACTGGTCCAACCCGGCGGGAAAGTGCTGGATATCGGTTGCGGCGCTGGTGCGCCTGTATCCAGCTATCTGGTCCAGCGAGGATATGAGATTACGGGCGTGGATTCTTCGCCGGCGATGATAGGCTTGTTCCGCGAACGCTTGCCGCAACAGCAGGCCATGGTGGCGGACATGCGCACGCTATCCCTGAACCGCAGCTTTGACGGCATGCTGGCGTGGGATAGCTTCTTCCATTTGAGCCACGACGACCAGCGCAGCATGTTCAAAGTCTTCCGTGCCCACGCCGCCACAGGCTGCGCCCTGATGTTCAGCAGCGGTCCCGCGCACGGAGAGGCAATCGGCGAGCTGCACGGCGAGCCGCTTTATCACGCCAGCCTGGCTCCGGCCGAATATCGGCAGCTACTCTCCCAGCACGGGTTCGATGTCGCTGCCACAGTATCGGAAGACCCTGACTGCGGCGGCCGCACTGTCTGGCTGGCCCGGCTTACTTCGGCGCCTTGACGAACGTCGTCACGGCGTCGATCAGTTGCGGCGCCACGGGCAGGATGGGGCTGACGTAGGACTGCTGCTGCAAGGCCTGGTCGTCGCCGACGATTTTGAGGACGTGGTTCATGCCGTCGATGATGACCAGCTTGGCCTTCGGCGCGGCGGCGGACAGCAGTTTGGCGTCTTCTTCCGGCACCTGGATGTCTTTCGTACCTTGCAGGATCAGCACCGGCATCTTCAGCGCGGCGATGGCTACGCGCGGATCATGCTGCAAGGTGGAGATCAGGTAGGGCTGCACGTCCGGGCGATACAGCGACATCAATGGCTGCGGGACTTTGTCGGTGGTCTTGCCTTGCTTGAGATCGCCCAGAATGCGGTCGCTCTCCGCCATCAACGGCGGCGGCAGCTTGTCCTTCAATTGCTCGCGCAGCAGTTCGTCGAGTGGACGGCCGGTGCCGGCGATCAGCACGCAGGCATCCGCCCCGCCCTGCGCGCAAGCTTCGGAGGCGATCAGCGCGCCTTCGCTATGGCCCGCCATGATCACGCGCGAGAAGCGCGCATCGCCGCGCAGTTTCTTCAGCCATGCGGCAGCGTCGCCGATGTAGTCGTCGAGGCGCAGGTTCTCCTCTTTCCAGACCGGCAGCGCACTGGCGGCGATGGCGCGCTTGTCGTAGCGGATCGAGGCAATGCCCTGCCTGGCCAGGCCTTCCGCCAGCATTTTCAGCGAGTCATTCGGGCCGGGCAGCATTTTGCTGTTGCCATCGCGGTCGGTCGGGCCGGAGCCGGAATGCAGCAGCACCACCGGCACTTTGCCGGTGACGCCATCGGGCGTCAGCTCGGTGCCATAGACGGTGCCGCCGCCAACGTCCAGCGACACCGGCCGCTGTGCCGCAGCGGCGGCCGCAGACAAGGACACCATCAACAACGACAGCATGAATTTGAAGCGCATACTTTTCTCCAGTCAGTGAGGAAGACGTTTGTACAGCAACAGCGAATAGCCCACCGCGAGCGGCGCCCAAGCCAGTATCAGCGCCAGCACCAACCAGGGCGAAGCGCCCAGCCACAGCGCGAACAAGGTAAGCAAGCCACTGCCCACCATCAGCCTGGCCGCCATGCGGTGCGTGCCGTACCAGACCGCTTCGCTGCCCAGGGTCCACGGCGTGCGGATGCCGAGGAAGAAATTACGCCGCACCTTGCCCATCGGGTTGCCGATCAGGATCAGCAGTACCGCCATGCCGGCCGGCACGGCGCGCCCGATCGCCACGCCGCCATGCACCGCCTCGGTCAGCACCAGCGCATAGATATAGCCCATCATCGCTACCACCACGGTGCCGATGTAGGAATACGTGGCGGCGAACGAATCCACTGCGTAACGGCGCGGCGACAGCCATGGCGTCACCCAGCAAGCGGCCATTGCCAGCAGCATCATGCCTGGGCCTATCGCCCAATAGCTGGCGCGTGGACCGTAGCCATTGGCTACGCCAGCGGCGTTCCAGTGCACCGGCACCACCTCCGGCAGCAGCGGCCAATAGTAGGCGGTGGCGGCGCAGGCAATGGCGACCATCAGCAGGCAAACAATGAGATGCGGCTTCTTCATTTTTTTCTCCCTTGAGTCTCCGCGCCGGCCAGGTCCATCATCCAGGCCAGCACGTCTTGCAGCACAGTGGTGTTCAGGCCATACCAGATGGTCTGCCCTTCACGCCGGCGCGTGATCAGGTCCGCTTCCGCCAGCACTGCGAAGTGGTGCGACATGGTCGGCTTGCTCATGTCGAAATGCTGCGCCAGTTCGCCGGCCGTCATCTCGCCAGCGCGCAGCAGACGCAGAATCTCGCGTCGCGCTGGATCGGCTATCGCTTTGAAGGCGCTGTTGGTGGCGTTCATTAGGCAATCATCTAATTAGACAGTTATCTAAATATAGGATGAAAAAAGACGGGCGTCAAGCGCCCGCCTTTTGAAATTACAGCGACTTCACGAATTCGCGGATACCGCCCAGCAGCATCTCGATCGACATCGCCGTCAGGATCAGGCCCATCAGGCGCTCAAACGCCGTCATGACCTGCGGGCCGAGCACTTTCTGCAGCCGCTCGGCGCTGAGGAACACCGCCAGCCACACCGCCGCCACCGCCGCCAGCGCGGCAACGTGCACCAGCACCTCGCCGGTGCTCTCGCGCGAGAACAGCAGCACCGTGGCCAGTGCCGAAGGGCCAGCCAGCGCCGGTATCGCCAGCGGTACGATGAAAGGCTCGGCGCCGTCGGTACGGCCCAGCACGCCGTCCGGATGCGGGAAAATCATGCGGATCGAAATCAGCAGCAGGATGACCGCGCCACCGATGCGCAGCGCCACTTCCGACAGGTGCAGCGCACTGAGGAAGTGACGGCCGAAGAACATGAAGATCAGCAGCAGCACAAAGGCGATGCCGCACTCGCGGATGACGATGCGCGGACGGCGCGCCGCCGGCACCGGATTGAGCACGCTGGCAAACAGCGGCACGTTGCCGAACGGGTCGGTCACCAGTACCAACAGGATGAAAGTCTGGAAAAAGTCTTGGGTCATGGGCATCTGAGTGGGTTAACGAAAAAGGGAGCCGAAGCTCCCTTGCTCGAACGGCTTACGCAGCCGTTTCGCCTTTCTTGATCCATGCTGCCAGCTGATGCGGGCGCAGCGCGTCGTAGTCTTCAAACGGCTGGTGTATCCATGGATTGTGCGGCAGTTCTTCCATCTGGTAGTCCGGCTTGAACGCCGAGCTGCCCTTGGTCCAGATCACTGCGGTTTTGACTTCGGTCACACCGGCGAAGTTCTGCTTCAGGTGGTCCACTACCTTCATCAGCGTCACGCCGGAATCAGCCAGGTCGTCCAGCAGCAGGATCTTGCCGCTCAGCGGGCCCTTGGTCATGGTCATGTACTTGGCGATGTCCAGATCGCCCTGCACGGTGCCCTTCTCGGCGCGGTAGGAGCTGGTCGACAGGATCGCCAGCGGCACGTCGAAGATGCGCGAGAACACGTCGCCAGGACGCACGCCGCCGCGCGCCAGGCACAGCACCATGTCAAACTGCCAGCCGGATTCGTGCACCTTGAGCGCCAGGCGCTCGATCAGGCGGTGGTACTCATCCCAGGATACCCAGAGGTGTTTTTCGTTCGATTGTGGGGTGGTGGTCATAAAATTCCTTGATTACGCGAACGGGTGACGCAGTACGATCGTTTCTTCACGATCCGGACCGGTCGATACCATGTCGACCGGCACGCCGACCAACTCTTCAATACGCTTGACGTAGTTGCGGGCGGCAACCGGCAGCGCGTCCATGGACTTGGCGCCCACGGTGCTGTCTTTCCAGCCCGGCATTTCTTCGTACACTGGCACGCAGCGCGCGGCTTCTTCGGCGCCCGACGGGAAGATGTCAACCGCTTCGCCATCGATGGTGTAGCCGGTGCACAGCTTCAGGGTTTCCAGGCCGTCCAGCACGTCCAGCTTGGTGATGCACATGCCGGTTACGCCGTTGATCTGGACCGAGCGGCGCAGCAGCGCAGCGTCGAACCAGCCGCAACGACGGGCACGGCCGGTCACAGTGCCGAACTCGTGGCCAACTTGCGCCAGGTGGTGGCCCACGCCTGCATCGGTCGGCAGTTCCGAAGGGAACGGGCCCGAACCCACGCGGGTGGTGTAAGCCTTGGTGATGCCCATAACGTAGTGCAGCATGCTCGGACCTACGCCAGCACCGGCGGCGGCATTGCCGGCCACGCAGTTCGACGAGGTGACGAACGGATAGGTGCCGTGATCGACGTCCAGCAGCGAGCCTTGCGCGCCTTCGAACAGCAGATTGGCGCCGGCCTTGTGCGCTTTGTACAGCGCGCTCGACACGTCGGTGACCATAGGGCGCAGACGCGGCACGTAGGCCAGCGCGTCGTCCAGGGTCTTCTGGTAATCCACTTTCGGCGCCTTCAGGTAGTTCTCCAGCACGAAGTTGTGGTAGTCCAGATTTTCCTTCAGCTTTTCAGCCAGGCGGTTTTCGTTCAGCAGGTCGGCGATACGAATGGCGCGGCGGGCGACCTTGTCTTCGTATGCAGGGCCGATACCCTTGCCGGTGGTGCCGATCTTGGCTTCGCCACGGGCCGCTTCGCGGGCCAGGTCGAGTGCCGAGTGGTATGGCAGGATCACAGGGGCTGCGTCCGACACTTTCAGGCGCGAGGCGACTTCTACGCCCACCGCTTCCAGCTTGTCGATTTCGCGCAGCACGTCCGGCACCGACACCACCACACCGTTACCGATGTAGCAGGCCACGCCTGGGCGCATGATGCCCGACGGGATCAGTTGCAGCGCAGTCTTCACGCCGCCGATGACCAGCGTGTGGCCGGCGTTGTGGCCGCCCTGGAAGCGCACCACGCCTTGAGCGTGGTCAGTCAGCCAGTCGACAATTTTGCCTTTACCTTCATCGCCCCATTGGGTACCGATGACGACGACGTTTTTTGCGTTTTTGTTTGACATCACATTAACCTAAGTTTTTAAGAATCCAGTTACTACCATTCTCGTCGAGGACCAGCGCGCGATCGCACTCGAACTCGTCCAGCTCGTGACTGTGACCCGGCATACTCTGGATCACCACTTCGCCGGACTTGCGCAGTTCGGCGATTTTTTCCTTCAATTCCGGCGCATTGCCCCACGGTGCGCGGATCGAATGCTTGCGCTCCGCAGTCGGCAACAGGCGCGCCAGTTCGCGCAGGTCGAGCGAGAAGCCGGTGGCGGGACGCGCCCGGCCAAAGGCCTCGCCTACGTGATCGTAACGGCCGCCGCGCGCCACTGCGTTCGGCAAGCCTGGCACATACAGCGCGAACATCGCGCCGCTTTCGTATTGGTAGCCGCGCAGGTCGGCCAGATCGATCGCCACTTGCGCGCGGCCCAGCGCCGACGCCGCCAGCGCGGCCAGTTCGGCCAGCGCCTTGGCGATGCCCGGCAGGTCCGGCAGCACTTCGCGCGCCTTCGACAGCACGTCAATGTCGCCGTACAGCGATGGCAGCGCCAGCAAGGCGTCGCGCACCACCGGATCGTAGTTCACCGCCAGCGCCTGCAGGTCCGGCACGTCCTTGGCGCGCAGCGCCGCGTGGATCCGGGCCTGGTCGCGCTGGGCGGCCGGACAGGTGTCCAGCAGCGCGCGCAGCACGCCGACATGGGTCAGGTCCAGCCGCACCTTGTCGAAACCAGCCAGGGCCAGCGAGGCCAGCGCCAGCTCCTGGATTTCGGCGTCGGCTTCCAGGCCGGCGTGGCCATACATCTCGCAACCGATCTGCAGCGGCTCGCGGGTGGCGTGCAGGCCCGACGGACGGGTATGCAGCACGCTGCCGGCGTAGCACAGGCGCGTGACCGAAGCGCGGTTCAGCAGGTGCGCGTCGATGCGCGCCACCTGCGTGGTCATGTCGGGACGCAGGCCCAGCATGCGGCCGGACAGCTGGTCCACCAGCTTGAAGGTGCGCAGATCGGTGTCTTCGCCGGCGCCGGTCAGCAGCGACTCCAGGTACTCCAGCAGCGGCGGCATCACCAGCTCGTAGCCGTAGGTACGGAAATTATCCAGCATCAGGCGGCGCAACTCTTCAATCTTGCGCGCTTCCGACGGCAAAACGTCGGCGATATTCTCAGGCAGCAGCCAATTCGGCATGGGTCTATTTAATTAAGAAATGAACAATGCGGCACGCAGGCCACGGCCCACCAAGCGGAGGGCCGAACCTGATATTTTACGCGAAAATGCGTCTAACGAGGGGAAAAAGATGCGATACGGGGAGCCAGAGGCTCCCCGCAGGTGTTACTTCTTGGCTGGCGCAGCTGCGCCGCCGGTGCCGGAGTTTTTGAAGTACTTGAAGAAGTCCGAGCTGGAATCCATCACCATCACGTCGCCGTGATTCTTGAAGGTGGCGCGATAGGCCTCCAGGCTGCGGTAAAACTTGTAGAACTCAGGATTGCGGCCAAATGCCTCGGCGTAGATGGCTGATGCCTTGGCATCGCCCTCGCCACGAATCTGCTCGGCATCGCGGTAGGCTTCCGCCAGGATCACCGAACGCTGGCGATCGGCATCGGCGCGGATCTTTTCAGATTCCGCCGAACCGGTCGAACGCAGTTCGTTGGCCACGCGGGTACGCTCAGCCTTCATACGCTCGTACACCGAGGTATTGATCTGCTCAACGTACTCAACCCGCTTCAGGCGCACGTCGATGATCTCGACGCCAATCTGCGCGGCCTCGTTGACCACCTTGGTGCGGATGCCTTCCATCACCTTGCCACGCTGGCCGGAAATCACTTCCGCAACGGTGCGCTTGGTGATTTCCTCGTTCAGCGCCGCCTTGATGATCTGCGACATACGGTCACGCGCACGGCTCTCGTCGCCACCAAAGGTGACGTAATAGAGCTTAGGCTGATTCTCGTTGCGGCCGATGCGCCACTTGACGAAGCTGTCCACCAGAATATTCATCTTCTCGGCGGTGATGAAGCGCTCGGCGTCCGGCGATTCAATCGTCATGATGCGGTTATCCAGGAAGATCACATTCTGGAATGGCGGCGGCAATTTGAAGTGCAGGCCCGGCTCGCGGATCACTTCCTTGATCTGGCCCAGCGCGAACACGATCGCATATTTGCGCTGGTCGACCACGAACACGGTCGACGACAGCAACATCAGTGCGATAAACGCCAGGACAACGGTACTAGCTATGCGATTCATTAACGGCTCTCCCGGTCACGAGACGTATCACGCGAGCGCGGATCGCGCTGGCGGCTGACTTCCACCGACGGCATCAACTCCGACGGCAGCGTGGTGCTGGCGGCAGGCGCCCCGCCAGCTTGCGCGGCGCGGGCCGCCGCTGCTTGCGCATCGGTAGCCGCCGCCTGGGCGATCAACTTATCCAATGGCAGGTACAGCAGATTGCTGCCCGACTTGGCATCCACCATCACTTTGGAAGTACTGGAGAAGATCTGCTGCATGGTCTCCAGGTACAGGCGGTCGCGGGTCACGCCCGGCGCCTTCTGATACTCGACCAGCACCTGCTTGAAGCGCGAGGCGTTACCGGTGGCGTTCTCCACCACCATCGAGCGATAGCCCTCGGCCTCCTGCATCAGGCGCGACGCTGCGCCGCGCGCGGTCGGCACAACCTGGTTGGCATAGGCCTGGCCTTCGTTTTTCTGACGCTCGCGGTCCTGCCCTGCTTTCACGGCATCGTCAAACGCCACCTGCACCTGCTCCGGCGGCTGCACCGCCTGCAGCGTCACACTCGACACCAGCACGCCGGAAGCGTAGCGGTCGAGGATCTGCTGCATCAGCTGCTGGGTTTCAAAGGCGACCTTGTCGCGGCCCTCGTACAGCACGAAGTCCATCTTGTTCTTGCCGACGATTTCGCGGATCGAGGTCTCTGCGACCTGACGCACGGTGTCTTCCTCGTCGCGGTTATTCATCAACCAGGCGACTGGATCTTTCAGCTTGAACTGCACGGCGAACTGGATGTCGATGATGTTCTCGTCATCGGTCAGCATCAGCGATTCGCGCGCCTGCTTGTTCTTGATATTGCCGCGGTAGCCGATTTCCACCATCCGCATCTGCGATACCTTGACCGTCTCGTTGCTCTGGAACGGATATGGCCAGCGCCAGTTGAAACCGGAGCCGGTGGTATGGCTGACTTTGCCGAAGGTGTAGACGATGCCGGTCTGGCCCTCTTGCACGATGAACGAGCCGCTGGCCAGCCAGATCAGCGCGACCACCGCGCCGACCGCGCCAGCCGTAGCGCGAATGCCGCCGGAGAAGTCGGGGCGATTGCCGCCGCCGTCACCGCCGCCGCCATTGTCGCCGCCGTTGTTATTGTTGTTCGGGCCCTTTTTCTGGCCGAACAGATTATTGAGGCGATTATTAAAGTCGCGCCACAATTGTTCCATGTCGGGCGGTCCGCCCTCGCCGGGCTTCTTGCTTTCATTGGCTTGCGGCTTATCGTCCTTACCCCAGCGAGGGTCGTTCAGCGACAGCTTCAAGCCGAGTCGTTTCATAAGTGAGGAGACACGCATTAGTGTGATCCAACGTCAAGGTGGGTGGAATTGCTCTCTACTGCTAATTCTTCTTCTGGGTCTGCATCGACCTGATATGGCTGCTGCAGACGCGCGCCTGGCGCATCCTTGGCCCATTCAGTGATGGCGCCGCGCAGCAGATCAAGTCCTTCACCAGTGCGGGCACTGAGGAAGACTCGGGAAATCTTATCATACTCATCCCGTTCAACCGATGGCTGGAGGTCGGCGGCATCGATCTTGTTCCACACCAGAATCTGCGGAATATGATCGGCGCCGATTTCCTTCAGCACCAGGTTGACCTGTTCGATCTGCTCCATGCGCACCGGCGACGCGGCGTCGACCACGTGCAGCAGCAGATCGGCGTGGATGGTTTCCTCCAGCGTGGCGCGGAACGCCGCCACCAGCTGGTGCGGCAGCTCGCGCACGAAGCCGACCGTATCGGACAGCACCACGTTGCCGACTTCCTCACCCATGTAGACACGGCGCGAAGTCGTGTCCAGCGTGGCAAACAACTGGTCGGCAGCATACACGCCAGCCTTGGTCACGCTATTGAACAAGGTTGACTTGCCGGCATTGGTATAGCCCACCAGCGAAATCGAGAAGGTCTGGGTACGATTGCGCGAACGGCGCTGGGTCTCGTGCTGCTTGCGCAGTTTGGCCAGGCGCGCGCGCAATGCCTTGACGCGCTCGCCGATCAGCCGGCGGTCAGTCTCCAGCTGCGTTTCACCAGGACCGCGCAAGCCGATACCGCCCTTCTGGCGCTCAAGGTGAGTCCAGCCGCGTATCAGGCGCGTGGCCAAGTGCTGCAACTGCGCCAGCTCAACTTGCAGCTTGCCCTCGTGACTTTTGGCGCGCTGCGCGAAGATGTCGAGGATCAGGCTGGTCCGGTCCAGCACCCGGATGTTCAGGCGCTTTTCCAGATTGCGTTGCTGCGCCGGCGATAGCGCATGATTGAAGATGACGATTTCGAGGCGGTCCGCCAGCACGGCCTGACCGATTTCATCGGCCTTGCCGCTGCCAACGAAATAGGCTGCGTCCGGGGAAGAACGCTTTGCCGTGATGATCGTCACTGGTTCCGCGCCCGCTGAACGAGCCAGCAGGTTCAGTTCCTCGACGCTGGCGGCAAAGTCGCCCTGTCCGAAATCGATACCGACTAGAGCTGCACGCATACGACGGTCAGGCTAGGTGAAAAGAAGCGATGCTGCAATGCTTATTCCGCTTCGTTTTCAATATTGAGATTAACGGCGCGGGCCGGTACCACGGTGGAGATGGCGTGTTTGTAAACCATCTGGGTCACGGTGTTGCGCAGCAAAACGACGTATTGATCGAACGACTCGATATGGCCTTGCAGCTTGATGCCGTTGACCAGGTAGATCGAAACAGGAACGTGTTCCTTGCGCAAGGCATTCAGGAATGGGTCTTGTAACAGTTGCCCTTTGTTGCTCATAACAGCTCCATTTTATGTTGTTGTGTTGGAAGTGGAGGCGAAACGCTTGATTTCAAGGTCGTGGCCCAGCGAAAAGTCATAAAAAAGTCAAACTATTTTCGCTGAAACACCGCTCGCCACGTCTAAAGTGGTGCTTCTAAGCCACTGTAACCTGTTTTTGTTTTTTTTGCAGGGTGTTCCTGCAAAAAAACGCATTATTTTCCGGAAGTTTTTGCGAACGGGTTTTTGCCGGTACGCAGTTCGATGCGCAGCGGCGTGCCCACCAGATTGAAGGTCTCGCGGAAATGCTTTTCCAGATAGCGCTTGTACGGATCGGCGATGGCGTCCAGGGCATTGCCGTGGATCACGATGACCGGTGGATTCATGCCGCCTTGGTGCGCATAGCGCAGCTTCGGACGGATCGAACCCTTGCGGCGCGGCTCCTGCTTTTCCACTGCTTCGATCAGCGCGCGGGTCAGCTTCGGCGTCGACAGGTCAGCAAACGCCGCCGCATACGCCTGGTCCAGCGATTTCATCAGTGGACCGATGCCCTGCGCCTTCAGCGCCGAGATAAAGTGCATCTTGGCGAAGCCGAGGAAGTCCAGCTTGCGGTCGATATCGATCTTGATTTCATCGCGCTGCCACGATTCCAGGCCATCCCATTTATTCACGGCGATGACCAGCGCGCGGCCAGTCTCCAGCACGAAGCCGGCGATGTGCGCATCCTGCTCGGAAATGTCCTGCTGCGCGTCCAGCATCAGCACTACCACATTGGCTTCCGAGATCGATTGCAGCGTCTTCACCACCGAGAATTTCTCGATCGCTTCAAACACCTTGCCGCGGCGGCGGATGCCGGCGGTATCGATCAGCGTGTACTGCTTGCCTTCGCGCTCGAACGGAATCTCGATCGAATCGCGGGTGGTGCCCGGCATATCGAAAGCGATCACGCGTTCTTCGCCGACCAGGGTGTTGATCAGCGTCGACTTGCCGACGTTGGGACGGCCCACCAGCGCGATCTTGATACCGCGATTGGTCGGCTCCAGCTCTTCCGGATCTTCCGGACGCTTTTCAAATGCCGTGTCCAGCGCCAGGTCGACCAGGTCGTGCACGCCGTCGCCGTGTGCCGACGAAATGACAGCCGGTTCGCCCATGCCCAGTTCATAGAAGTCCGCCACCACCGCGTTGTAGCGCATGCCCTCCGCCTTGTTGACGACCAGGATCACCGGACGGCCGCTCTTGCGCAGGAAGTCGGTGATGGTCTTGTCGTGCGGGGTCAAGCCCTGGCGGCCGTCGACGATGAAGATGACGACATCGGCTTCGGCCACGGCCTGCTTGGTCTGCTTGGCCATCTGGTGGAGGATGCCTTCCTTGGCCACCGGCTCAAAGCCGCCGGTGTCAATAACGAGGAAGGGACGTTCGCCGACACGGCCCTCGCCATAGTGACGATCTCGCGTCAACCCAGGCAAGTCCGCCACCAGCGCATCGCGCGAGCGGGTCAGACGATTGAACAAGGTCGATTTCCCTACATTGGGTCGACCCACTAGTGCGATTACCGGCTTCATTTTATTATTCGACCGCGAGAGCGGTCACAGTCCCTGATTGGGTTTGGAAAATCAAATTCGTGCCAGCGATGACGGGATCAGCGTTGATTGCGCTGCCGTCGGTCGCCACACGACCAATAAATGCCCCATCTTCCCGCGACAGGAAGTGGATGTATCCCTGGTAGTCGCCCACCGCCACCGTGCGTCCATAGGACACGGGAGTGGACAGCACGCGGTACGACAACTTGTCGTTCTTCCAGGCGTTGGCGCCGTTTTCACGGCTGTAGGCGGATACTGCGCCTTTGTCGTCGGAGACGAATACGAAACGCTGGTCCACCGCCACACCCTTGTCGGAGGACGTGGCCTTGCTCCAGTGCGGTGCGCCGTTGGTGGCGTCAAAGCACGCCACGCGGCCCTGGTAGGACACCGCGCACACATCTTTTTCAAACACCACCGGCGTGCCGGCGATGTCGGTGACGCGTTCCAGCTCGGTAGAGCCGCGCGGTTCGCCGACCACCACCTCAAAGCGGGTGGTGCCGGCTGCGGTGTTCAGCACCAGCAGCTTGCCGCCCGGCTGGGCGACGTAGGCGCTCTGGCCATCGATCACCATGCCCGGCGCATTGCGCAACGTCAGGGCCGGCGTGGTGCGCGGCACATTCCACTTCTTGGCGCCGGTCTTGGCGTCGTAACCGGCGATCATATTATCGACGCTGCGCACCACCACCAGGCCGCCGCCCGCTTCCGGCGACGACAGCACTTCACTGGTCGCCTGCGCCTTCCACAGCTGCTTGCCATTGATATCGTAGGCCAGCACCTGGCCCTTGGCGCCGCCAACCACCACCACCTCACCGTCGGTGCCTACACCGGCGGTGAGATCGACGCCAGTCTTGACGCGCCAGATTTCCTTGCCGGTGGCGGCGTTCAGGCGCACCACGGCGCCGTCGGCGTCAGCCACATAGATGCTGTCGCCAAAGAAGGCAGGCGCAAACACGGCGTTGCCGGCTTTGCCGAGCGAGTATTTCCATACCACTTTCGGCGTCAGCGACGGGTTCTTCAGCTCCACCAGCGGCGCTGGCAGATTCTTGCTTTCTTTCGATCCGAACAAGGAACAACCGGCCAACATCGCAAACACGCTTGCTGCAACTACTTTTTCGGTAATACGCATAATTTTTAAGCCTTGATCGTTACGTGTCGGGATTAAGCAGCGCCTTTTTCAGCAGGCACGGTGCCGCCGATTGCTTCCAGTTTCATCTGGATCAGTTGACGGCCAGGATTACTCTTGTCGGTGGCGTTATAAGCTGCCTCGTAGGCGCTGCGCGCCTCGGCCAGCTTGTTCTGCGCAGCCAGGATGTCGCCCTTGCGGTCGGCGGCGGCGCCGGCGAACTGCGCAGGCACATCGCCTTCCAGCGCCTTCAGTGCTTCCGGATAGGCTTTCTCGTCCAGCAGCACGCCGGCCAGACGGATCTTGGCAACCGCCTTGAATTCGGCGGCGCCGTGATCGGCCGCCCATTGCAGCTGGGCCTTGGCCGATTTCAGATCGTTGGCGTCGAAGGCGCTCTTGGCGGCGGTCAGCGCGGCCATAGGCGCGTAGGCGGTGCTGCCATACTTGCTTTCCATGTCGCCGGCAGCGCGCAGCACCTTGGCGTTGTCCTTGGCTTCGACTGCGGCCTGCAGCTCGGCGTACAGCGCCGATGCTTCAACAGCCTGGGTGCGCTGATGGTATTTCCAGTAGGTCCAGCCAGAGTAAGCCGCCAGCGCGGCGATCAGCACCCAGCTAACCAGATTGCCGTACTTGTCCCACCACGCTTTGAGGGACGCGAGTTGTTCTTGTTCTTCAAGATCGTATGCCATGGTATTCGTCTGCCGTTATAGTTGAATGGAATGCTTAGTGATTGCAGTGCTCATCGTGCACATGGTGGTGGTGATCGCCGCTGTCGGTGATCTGGTCCACCACAAAGTCCACCACGCCGTCGAACGGCACGGTGGTTTGCTGCTGCTCGCCCTCGGCCGCGCGCATCGATTTGACGGCGGCAGTGTGGTTCGCCACTTCGTCTTCGCCGATGATGACGGCAAAGGCAGCGCCGCTGCCGTCGGCCTTCTTCATCTGCGACTTGAAGCTGCCGGCGCCGGCTGCGGTGGAGCCGTGCATGATCACGTCCAGGCCAGCGTCACGCAGACGCTCGCCCAGCACGAAAGCTTGCAGTTGCGCGGCCTCGCCCTGGTGTACCAGGTACACGTCGCACTGGTTAGGCGCATCCGGCTCGCCGGCTTCCTTCATCAGTTCCAGCAGGCGCTCGATGCCCATGGCGAAACCGACGGCAGGCGTCGGCTTGCCACCGAACGAAGCGATCAGCGGATCGTAGCGGCCGCCGGCGCACACCGTGCCCTGCGAACCCAGCGCGTCGGTGACCCACTCGAACACGGTGCGGTTGTAGTAATCCAGGCCGCGCACCAGGCGGGTGTTGATCACGTACGGGATGTTGTTATGGTCGAGGATCTTGCGCACGCCGTTGAAGTGCGCCAGCGATTCTTCGCCCAGGTAGTCCATCAGCTTAGGCGCGGCGTTGACCATGTCCTGCATCGCCGGGTTCTTGGTGTCCAGGATGCGCAGCGGATTGCTGTGCAGGCGGCGCTTGGCTTCGGCGTCGAGGATGTCCTCGTGCTTTTCCAGGTAGGCGATCAGGTCGACGCGGTGGCGCGCGCGCTCTTCGGCGTCGCCGATCGAGTTCAGTTCCAGGCGGATTTCCGGCAGGCCCAGGTCATCCCACAGGCGGCGGCACATGATGATCATTTCCGCGTCCACGTCCGGGCCGCTGAAGCCGACCGCTTCGCAACCGAACTGGTAGAACTGGCGATAGCGGCCGCGCTGCGGACGCTCGTGGCGGAACATCGGGCCGGTGTACCACAGGCGCTTCGGACCTTCGTAAACCAGGTTGTGTTCGATCACCGCGCGCACCGCGCCGGCCGTGCCTTCAGGGCGCAACGTCAGCTGGTCGCCGTTCATCGAATCTTCGAAGGAGTACATCTCCTTTTCGACAATGTCGGTGACCGCGCCAATCGCGCGCTTGAACAGCGCAGTATCTTCCACGATCGGCGTGCGGATCTGCTGGAAGCCATAGCTCTGCACCACCGATTGCGCGGTGTTCTCGAACAGCTGCCACAGGTGCGAGTCCTGCGGCAGGATGTCGTTCATGCCCTTAACGGCAGTGATTTTTTCAGATTTGGACATATTCTTTACTGTAGTTCTTCTTCACGTAATTCAGTACGATTTCCTGGAATTCCTCAACGATGCGCTCACCGCGCAGCGTCGCCACCTTGGCGCCGTCAACAAACACTGGCGCGGCCGGCGATTCGCCGGTGCCCGGCAGGCTGATGCCGATGTTGGCGTGCTTGGACTCGCCCGGACCGTTGACGATGCAGCCCATCACGGCCACGTTCATCGCCTCCACGCCCGGATAGGTTTTTTTCCACTCCGGCATCTGCTCGCGCAGGAAGGTCTGGATGTTATCCGCTAGCTCCTGGAAGGTGGTCGAGGTGGTGCGGCCGCAGCCTGGGCAGGCAATCACCATCGGCGTGAATTTGCGCAGGCCCATGGTTTGCAGAATCTCCTGGCCCACCACTACTTCCTTGGTGCGGTCACCGCCCGGTTCCGGTGTCAGCGAAATACGGATGGTGTCGCCGATACCCTCTTGCAGCAACACCGACAGCGCCGCCGTCGAAGCAACGATGCCCTTGCTGCCCATGCCTGCTTCGGTCAGGCCCAGGTGCAGCGGATAGTCGCAGCGTTTGCCTAGCTCGCGGTAGACCGCGATCAGGTCCTGCACGCCAGAGACCTTGCACGACAGGATGATCTTGTCGCGGCCCAGGCCCAGTTCTTCGGCGCGCTGCGCGTTTTCGATGGCCGAGGTAATCAGCGCTTCATACATCACCTGCTGCGCGGTCCATGGATTAGCGCGCACGGCGTTCTCGTCCATGATGCGCGCCAGCAGTGCCTGATCCAGGCTGCCCCAGTTGACGCCGATGCGCACCGGCTTGTCGTAGCGGGCCGCCACTTCAATCATCTGCGCAAACTGCGAATCACGCTTGGCGCCCTTGCCCACGTTGCCCGGATTGATGCGGTACTTGGACAAGGCCTTGGCGCATTCCGGATAATCGTTCAGCAGCGTGTGGCCGTTGTAGTGGAAATCGCCGACCAGCGGCACGTCAACTTCCATCTTGTCCAGCTGCTCGCGGATGTAGGGCACCGCCTCGGCGGCCTCCGGACGATCCACGGTCAGGCGCACCAGCTCCGAGCCGGCGCGCGCCAGGTCGCGGATCTGGATCGCGGTTTCAATCGCGTTGGCGGTGTCAGTGTTGGTCATCGACTGCACCACCACCGGCGCATCGCCGCCCACCCAGATTTTACGCTCGCCGTGCGAGATCAACACCCGGCGGCTGGCGCGGCGATCCGTTGGTCCCGATGGAATAGCAGTTTGCGTCATGATTACTCTGTTCTTACTTAATCTTATTTGATGTTCACGCGTGAAATCGTGCCGCCTGGGATGGCCGGCAAGGCCAGCGGCGAACCGCCCAGCGTTGCCTGCACCCCGGTTGGCTTGCCGATGATCAGCAGCGCCGGGTCCTTGATATCAAAGGTTTCGGTGCTGCCGGCTTTCACCAGACGCGAAATCAGCGGCGTCGTGCCAGGGCGGCGGATTTCCACCCACGAATCTTCGCTCAGCTTCAGCACCAGCTGATGGCCCACGCCATTCGCCGTTGCCGAGATGGTTGGCGTCGGCGCGGCAGGCGCCGGCGTCGCTACGCTCGGCGCAGGTGCGGCGGCAGCCGGCGCTGGCACTGGTGCTGGCGCGGCGGCCGGTGGCGACACTGCTGCAACCACCGGAGCCGGGGCAGGCGCAGGTGCAGTTTCCGGCACGGCGGCCGATGCGACTGGCGCGTTGGCCTGCTCGCCTTGCGGCGGTACCGAAATCAGCGGCACATTCGGCTGCTGCAGCGCTGCGTTTTCCTCACCCGGCTTGACCAGCGTGGTCTCGATCGGCGGCGTGGTTTCAGCCGTCTTGACTTCTTCCTTGCGCTCAAACAGCGACGCCGGAATCATGCCATTCTGGTAGGCGTAAGCGGCCGCGCCGCCCACCACCACAACCGCCGCCAGGCCGATCAGCCAGCCGGACGCGCCGGACGAGCGCTCCGTCATCGACGGGAAGCGCGACTCCGAGAATGCGCCCGATAAATCCTTGCGCGGCGCCATCACCTCGGGGCTGGTGGGCGGCTCGACTTCAATCATCGCGACCAGCGGCGCCGCGTCCATCTTCAATACCTTGGCATAGGCGCGCACAAAACCGCGCGTCACCGCCATATTGGGCAGCGCGGCATAATCGCCGGCTTCCAATGCCTTCACCTGGCGCACCGCCAGTTTCAGTTGATCTGCAATCTGCTCGGCCGTCCAGCCCATCGCCTCACGCTGGGCCGCCAGTAATGCTCCGGGCGTAGCCTTGCCAGTGCTGCCATGTTCTTTCGGCGGTTCTGCCCACTCAGAATTCATTGGTATCCCTGTTTCACTCATCAAACGCCCCACGTTGATAAGCAGCATATTCGGCCGATCCGGCGTGGTGACGGCGCAATTGCGTCGCCCAGCCCGCTTCCGCATCCGTATCGCCCAGCTTATGCTGCACCTTAATCGCGAGCCACAGCACATCGGCCGTCAGGCTCTCCATCTTTGCCACCTTGCCCAGGCGGGTGATAAAGAAATTGGCGCGCACATAATCGCCCTTTTCCATATACACGCGCGCCAGATTGGCATTGGTGGCCGGCAGGTCAGGCGTCAACTGCAAGGCTTGCAGCAGATAACGCTCCGCGCTGGCGTAATCCTTGATCTTCAATGCGCAAGAACCGGCATTGTTCGCGGCGCTGGCCGGCGAACGGTAGGCACGGTTATTCAGGGCCGCATCAAACAGCGGCAGCGCTTCCTTTACCCGGCCAAGCTGGCACAGGAAGGAACCGTAGTTATTCGCCAGCTCCGGGCTGCTCGGCGCCAGCTTGCGCGCGCGGACGAAGTTGTCTTCGGCCAGCGCGGTCTCCCCCATCTGCTGGTAGATCAGGCCGCGCATGCCGTAGGCGTCCGCATGGTTGGCATCGGCCGCCAGCGCCAGCTTGACTTCATCCAGCGCCACCGCGTACTGGCCCTGCTGGAAGTAGCCGATCGCCAGCTGCATGCGGATGTCCACCTTACGCTGCGCTGCGGTCTGGTCCGACGCCGTCGCCAGTTCCGCCTTGCCGCTCTGCCCTGCTCCCTGCGAGGCGCAACCGGCCAGCATCCCCGCCGCGCACAGGGCGACGAGAGTAAGCCGGCTACGCTGCGCCAATAAGGTCATCAGGAATGGATCTCCACGATCTTGCCGAAATTGGCGCCAAACTTTTGCTGGTACTCGGCCATCTTTTCCATGCGCTGCTGGACCTTGGTGCGGTCCTGCACTTCGCCGGCGAGCTGGCCGCAGGCAGCATCGATATCGTCGCCACGGGTTTTGCGGATGGTGGTGACAATGCCGGCATCCACCAGGATTTGCGCAAACGCTTTGATGCGCGGGTTCTTCGAGCGCAGCAGACCCGACTCCGGAAACGGGTTAAACGGAATCAGGTTGAATTTGCAGTTGACGCCGAATTCGCGGTCGGTCACCAGCGCGATCAGTTCGCGCGCGTGCTCGTCGCTGTCGTTGACGCCGTCCAGCATGCAGTACTCGAAGGTGATGAAGTCGCGCGGCGCGAATTCCAGATAGCGCTTGCAGGCCGCCATCAGCTCCTTCAGCGGATATTTCTTGTTGAGCGGGATCAGGCCGTTGCGCAGCTCGTCGTTAGAAGCGTGCAGCGAGACCGCCAGCGCCACCGGCACTTCCTGCGACAGCTTGTCGATCATCGGCACCACGCCCGAGGTGGACAAGGTCACGCGGCGGCGCGACAGGCCGTAGGCGTTATCGTCCAGCATCAGCTTCAGCGCGGTGGCGGTCGGCTCGAAGTTCAGCAGCGGCTCGCCCATGCCCATCATCACCACGTTGGTGATCTGGCGCTCGCCTTTGGGGCCCATCTCGACACCCTTGGTGCGGCGCAGTTCGAATTCCGCCATCCACAGCTGGCCGATGATTTCACCGACACTCAGATTGCGGCTGAAGCCTTGCTTGCCGGTCGAGCAGAAGCGGCAGTTGACGGCGCAGCCGGCCTGGGTCGAAATGCACAGCGTGCCGCGGTTTTCTTCCGGAATGAACACGGTTTCGACCGCGTTGCCATTGCCGACGTCGACCAGCCATTTGCGGGTGCCGTCGGTGGAGGTATGGTCGCTGATGATGGCCGGCGCCGCCACGAAGGCGCGGGTTTTCAGTTTGTCGCGCAGCGACTTGGCCAGGTCCGTCATGGCGTCGAAATCCGACGCGCCGAATTGATGGATCCAGCGCTGCAGTTGCTTGGCGCGGAACGGCTTCTCTCCCAACTCGGCGCAATACGCGATGAGCTGCGCGGGATCGAAGTCCAGCAGGTTGGTCAGAGGAGCGTTCATATTCTGGTTCAAATCAGTACTTATCATTTATCCCGTTTCCGCACCGCAGTGCGGAAACGGAATCCTTACAAATTACTTACCGAAGAAGTAAGCGATTTCAACAGCAGCGGCTTCCACAGCGTCCGAGCCGTGAACTGCGTTGGCGTCGATCGAGTCAGCGAAGTCAGCACGGATGGTGCCTTTGTCGGCTTTCTTAGGATCGGTGGCGCCCATCAGTTCGCGGTTTTTCAGGACGGCGTTTTCGCCTTCCAGCGCTTGGATCATGACTGGGCCCGAAACCATGAAGTCCACCAGGTCTTTGAAGAAACCGCGCTCTTTGTGCGCAGCGTAGAAGCCTTCAGCTTCTTCGCGGGTCAGTTGCTTCATTTGCGCGGCAACGATCTTCAGGCCAGCTTCTTCGAAGCGGGTGTAGATTTTGCCGATCACGTTTTTTGCAACTGCGTCTGGTTTGATGATCGACAGGGTGCGTTCGATTGCCATTTGAAAAACTCCAATAAAAAGAAAGGTTTAAAACGAAATTGATAATCCAATCAACCTTTGATTTTACCATAGAACGCCCTATATTCCGAAGCATAGCGGGTATATAAGCCTGCAACACGGCTTTTAACGCTGACATTAACCCGGTTTAAGCCGGAATTAAGTGCTTTTCTAGCATGTTTTTACGTATTTTTACCCTGACATGCTATGCTTCTACCAAAGTAGTACCCGAAATCCTTTACTGGAGGCAATATGATTAACATGCAAAAAACTTACGACCTGGCGGGTAGCCGCCAAGCCGTGCAGCACCGCGTGCTGCGCAACACTTACTGGCTGCTGGCCCTGTCGATGGTTCCGACCGTCCTCGGCGCAGCCATTGGCGTGTCCCTGCACCTGCCGCTGGGCGGCGGGATGATGGCGCTGCTGTTCCTGGCGGTGGCTTTTGGTTTCATCTGGGCCATTGAGAAGAACAAGGATTCCGGTCTGGGCGTGGCCCTGCTGCTGGGCTTCACCTTCTTCATGGGCCTGATGCTGACGCCGCTGCTGTCGCGGATACTCGGCTTCGCCAATGGCGGCTTCCTGATCATGGCCGCGTTCGGCGGCACGGCGGCGGTGTTCGCGGTGCTGGCGTCGGTGGCCACGGTGTCGAAGCGTGATTTCTCGGGCATGGGCACCTGGCTGTTCGCCGGCGTGATCATCCTGATGCTGGCGTCGATCGCCAACATCTTCCTGCACATCCCGGCGCTGGCGATCGTGATCTCGGTGGTGGCAATTGGTATCTTCTCGGCCTACATCCTGTACGACGTGCAGCAAATCATCAACGGCGGCGAGACCAACTACATCCGCGCCACGCTGAGCCTGTACCTGGACGTGTACAACATCTTCACCCACCTGCTGTCCCTGCTGGGCATCTTCGGTGGCGACCGCGACTAAGCGGTAGCAGTTTCCCCAAAAAGCCGGCCTCGCGCCGGCTTTTTTATTGCGCGCCAGCCCCGCGCACCTGAAAGCTGGCGCGGGCAACTGCATTGGCGTTGACGTCGATC
Organism: Duganella sp. sic0402; assembly: GCF_019219065.1. Taxonomy (GTDB): domain Bacteria; phylum Pseudomonadota; class Gammaproteobacteria; order Burkholderiales; family Burkholderiaceae_D; genus Rugamonas. Next base: position 383,072 of record NZ_JAHUWK010000002.1, read on the forward strand.
AGAGCCAGCTGGTGCGGGCCGGGGGTTGGGCGCCAGGCGTAGTCGGCGTTGGCCTGGCCGAGCGGCTCGCCGTCGAGCTGCCAGCGCAGGCCCTGCCCGGCCTGCGCCTGGAAGAACACGCGCTGGATGGCGTCTGGGATATCGGGATCGAGCGCGATGATGCTGGATTCGCCCGGATAGAGGATTTTCGGCACGCGGTGCTGGTCTTGCAACAGAGCGATCACCGGGCTTTGCGTGCCTGCGATGAACCATTCGCTGCGTGCCTGCTCCAGGGCCGGCTCATACACGATCTGCTGGCGAACCACGCCGGCCGGCGGCTTGGGCGCGCGGCTGATCTGGCCGCGATGCAGGTAATCCATGACATCGCGCCAAACCGGCGCCGCGCCGCTGACGCCGGAGACATCCCACATCGACTGCCCATCAAAGTTACCGACCCAGACGCCAACCGTGTACCGGTCGGAATATCCCACGCACCAGTTGTCGCGCATGTCCTTGCTGGTGCCGGTCTTGACCGCGCTCCAGAAAGTGGTGGCCAGCTCATTTTTCAGGCCGAAGGTGATGCTGCGCGCCGCCCGGTCAGCCAGGATGTCGCTGATGATGAAGCTGGCCTTCGCATCCATCACGCGGCGCGGCGTGGATGCAGCGCGCGGCACCAGGGTCGGCGCGTCATACATGCCGCCGTTGGCCAGCGCGCGGTAGGCATTGCTCAGCTCCAGCAGCGACACTTCGGCCGAGCCGAGCGCCAGCGAATAACCATAGTATTCGGCCGGCTGCGTCAAACTGCTCAAGCCCACCTCATGCAAGCGTTCGTGAAAACGCTCCATGCCCGTCATCACCAGCGTACGCACCGCCGGCACGTTGAGCGAACTGGCCAGGCTGGTGCGCGCGCTGACGTAGCCCTTGAAATTCTTGTCGTAGTTCTGCGGAATGTACATCCCCGACGGCGTGGAAATATCGATCGCCGTATCATCCATCAGCGATGCCGCCGTGATCTGCTTGCGCTCCAGCGCCAGCTCGTACAGGAAAGGCTTGAGGGTTGACCCAGCCTGGCGCAGGGCGGCCACGCCATCCACCTCGCCGCCGCCCGCATTACCGACATACGCGAGAATCTCGCCGCTGGCGTTATCCAGCACAATCACCGCGCCATCGTTCACATTGCGCCCGGACAGCGCCGCCAGCTGCTGGCGCAATACGCTTTGCGCATGACGCTGCAAGCCCGCATCCAGCGTACTGCGCAAGGCCTGTCCGCTGCGCGTCAACAGCTGCTGCGCCACCTGCGGCGCGGGCGGCAGATAGGCCGCCAGTTGCGGCCGGCTCATTGCCACGATAATGCGCAACTGGATCTCGCTGCACGTTGACGGCAGGTGCAGCTCGTGCGCAAGCGCACAGGCGCGCTGCGCCACCACCTTCTGCCCCGCCGACGGCCCGCGCAGCAGGCTGGCGAGTATCACCGACTCGCTCATATCCAGCCCGGACGGCGCTTTGCCGAACATGCCGCGCGCTGCCGCACTAACGCCTTGCAGCTCGCCACGGTAGGACACCATATTCAGGTAGGCCTCCATGATCTGCTGCTTGGTCCAGTGTGCATCCAGTTCACGCGCAGCTTTTACCTGATCCCACTTTTGCCCCAGACTGCGGCCAGTGGCGCCGGGTTGCAGGGCGGGGTCGAGCAGCGCGGCAAGCTGCATGGTGATGGTCGAAGCGCCGCGCGGCCGCGTGCGGAACAGATTGTCCCAGGCCGCCTGGGCCGCCGCGCTCCAGTCCACGCCATCGTGCTGATAGAAACGGCGGTCTTCGGCTTGCAATACCGCAGCAGGCAGCGCCGGCGAGATATCGTTCAGTGCCACCCACGGTAAACGGCGCACCGTCATATCGATGCGCAGCGACTGAATCGCTTCGCCATGCCGATCCAGCAATTGTGCATCGGACGGGCGGTAGGCCGCCCTTACCTGCTCGAAGCTCGGCGCGGCATGCGCCACACCTGCCAGCGCCAGCAACAAGACAATCGCCGACTTCATTTGACAGTCACCTCGGCATTCGGCGCAACGCCGAACATCTCGGGGCTATACATCGCCTCGACTCGCGTCGGCGGCAACTGGAACTGGCCCGGATTATTCAGGCGCACGGTGTACTCGACGCTCCACTTCCCTTTCGGCACAAACTCGTAATACGCGCGATAGCCTTCAAAGGTGCGCTCCTGGAAGGCCGGATAGGTCCAGCCGCTGCTGCGCTCACCGGCCGTCATGATCTGCGTATCGCCGCCCAGGCCGGAGCCCAGCACCGTGGCGCTGGCGGGAATCGGATCATCCACCACCACCCACGTCATATCCGACTGCGCCTCCAGCTCCAGCTTGACGCGATACACATCGCCACGCGACCAGGCGCCCTTGGCTTTCTGCTCCACCGGCGTGATGGTCTTGACGATCTTGTAGCCGCTGGATAGCGGTGCCTTCAGCGGCACGGCCGACAAAGTCTGCACCGTGGCCCATGGCTTGCCTGCGCCCTTGTGCTCCAGCTCCAGCTGGCCGGCGCCGCGCGGCCACGGCAACAGCGCCGTGCCGCCCGGCGGCTGGCCGCCAAAGGCGACGCTCTTGCTGGCGTTGCCGAGCGTGGCCGCAGAGCTGCCGCTGACCTTCTCGCTTTCAAACAGGCGCGAGAACTTGTCGATCGCCAGCACGCCCCAGGCATTGGCAACGGTAGTGCCCCAACGGCCTTTCTGCTGTCGCCCCAGCGCGCCGCGCGCCAGCCGGCCGATATCGCTCTTCCAGGCCGGATTATCGGCCATCAGCAGCAGCAAGCGGTTGGCGTTGCTGTCGGCGGAGGACATCAGCCACCACCAGTCATCGCTACGCTCGGTGGAAAAAGTCATCGTCGTGCCTTGCAGGTTGAGGCGTGCGCGCAGGATCTGCTCCACCTCTTTCAAGCGTGCCGCCTGCTGCGGCAGGGCCGGCGAGTGTTGCAGGATCTGATACCAGTCGATGACGGCGGATGTCGGCCACAGGTTCGGCTGCACGGTGAATGACGCCAGGTCATCCGCCTCGGCCGGCCGCGAATGCGACAAGGCTGCCAGCGCCGCCACCTTGCGCACCGCCAGATCGGAAGTCGGCAAGGCCGAGTAGCGCGTAATCTTCCCGCGCACGAAGTCCAGCAGCGCGGATTCCATGCGGCCTTTCAGATTTGGCGGAATCGCGTAGCCCGCTTCGGCGGCGGCCGACAGCACATACGCTGTCAGCGTATCGCTGCCGAGGTACATCGGCGGGAAGTACTTCAGCAGGCCATCGCTGTCGAGATGCGCAGGCAGCTTGTCCAGCACCGACCTCCATAAGGCCTCGTCATGCAGCGCGATCGAACGCGAGGTGATTTGCTCGAAGCAGGTGTAGGGATACTTCAGCATGTATTCGCGCACACCCGGCAGGTCGCCGCCCAGATTGGGGCTGAACTGCACCTGCACGCCGCCGCGTCCCGGCAGCGCGTCCTCCGGCTGGCGCACCTGCATGGATTGTTTGCCGTCCAGTTGCAGCAGCGTCGCCTGCATCACCGTCACCGGCACGGCCGGCGCCACCTTCTGCGTGATCTTGATACGGTCGGTGGATGCCGCGCCGCCCTCCACCGCCGCGCTGACATCCCACGCCAGCGTGCTGACCGACGCCGGCACCTGCACATCCCAGCCAACTTCGCGCGCCTGGCCAGGCTCCAGCGACACGGTCTGCGGCGACAACGCCATGCCGCCGGCATTGGCGCTCAGCGTGGCCTTGACCGCAGCCTCAGTGGTATTGCGCAGCGTGAAGTTGGCGCGCAGGCGATCACCTTCGCGCACCAGCGACGGCAGGCCGCTCAGCAAAATCAAGTCCTGCGAGGTGCGGATATCGGCACGGCCGGTGCCGAACAAATCCGCGTCCGCACTGGCGATAGCGACAATGCGGAACGCCGTCAGCGTATCGTTGAGCGGCACCTGCACCGTGGCCTCGCCGTTGGCGTCCAGCGTCACGCGCGCCTTCCAGAACAGCAGCGTATCGAACAGCTCCCGGCCCGCGCCCTTGCCACCACCACCGCCGGCCGGTACTGCCTTGCGGCCGAAGTGACGCTTGCCGACCACCTGCATCTGCGCGGTGGACGTATTCACTTGCAGGCTGCGCTGCGCCATCATCGCCTCCAGCAGATCCCAGCTGGTGTTGGGCATCAGTTCCAGCAGGCCGACATCGACAGCGGCCAGCGCCACTTCCGCGCCTGCCGGCGGCGCCGAACCGTCGGGACGCGACACTTTCACCGCCACCGTGGCCTTGTCGCGCACCTTGTACACCGGCTTGTCGGCGGATACCCGCACCTTCAGCTCATTCGCCGACCAGCCCACGCGTACCGGCGCGATGCCAAGCTTATAGGCCGGCTTACCCAGATCGACCAGCGCGGTCGGCTGCACGCTATCCACACGGCCGCGCACCACCAGCGCCGACACGTAGACATTCGGCGCATAGTTCTTTTTGATCGGGATGCTGAATACCGGCTCGCTGCCGCTCAAGGGACGCACATAGGTGTCGATCACGCCTTCACGCTCCACGGTGACCAGCGCAGTCGCTTCGCGGAACGGCATGCGCACCTGGAAGCTGGCGGAATCGCCCGGCTCGTAGCGCTTTTTCTCCGGCAGCAGATCGATACGGTCGTTATCGCTGGCGGCAAACCACCAATCGGTGCCGTTGGCCACCCAGGTTTCGCGCTTGGTGACAGCGACGCGCTGCTGTGCATCCTGAGTCTTCGCGCGCAAAATCAGAGTACCCGACGCCGGTGCTTTCACCTTGCAGATCAACAGGCCGCGCTGATCCGTCCTGCCCTCGCAGGCCGCGCCCAGCGCCTTGATCTCGCTACTGTTCTCGTAGGCGTAGAAGCCGCCGATCAAGCGGCGGCGATGCGAATAGGACTGGCGCTGGAAGAAGTCCACCGCCACCGGCGCATCGGCCACCGGCTTGCCCTGCAAGTCCAGCACTGCGACCGTGAACTTGAGCGCGTCTTTGCTCATCACCCAGCCGTCCGGCTGAATCCCGATCACATAGCTGGACGGCCACAACGGAATGCGCGTCGCGGCGGACAGCGTTTCGCCATTGGCATCCTGGAAGGTCATCTCGGCCAGCACTTCCTGCGGCGTTTGTGCTGCGGGCAGCTGATCGAGCGTGACGCGCGCGCCACCGGCTTTGTCCAGCGTCAGATTGCGGGTCTTGATGTTGGCCGGACCGCCGGAGGCATCTCCCTCGCTTTCGAACTCGCCCTCGTCATCATCAAACACCGGACGATTGCGCTCGGCGCCGACCATGACATCGCCGGCGCTGAAGCTGAAGTCCGCGTAATCCTCGAAGCTGACGCTCTTCTCCTGCACCACAGTGCGCAACTGCACCGGCGCGTCGGCTGCGCCGCCGCCGGACAGATAACTGAGCTGCGCATCCAGCTGCACCGACGATGCCTGCACCGCCGGCGCCTTCGGCCCTTGCAGCACCGCCTTCATGGTCGGCACGCGGAATTGCTCGACGCGGAAGCGTCCTGCGGAACGTCCGCTCAGCATCAGCGCATACCAGCCCTGTTTCGCGTCGGCTGGAATGGTCCAGGTGCTTTCTGCGGAGCCGTTGGCCTGCCACTTCAGCGGCAGCTCATATCGTTGCTCACTGCCCTCATGCAGGATAGTCAGCTTGTCGCCTTGCTCCTTGGGGGCGCGGACGATGCCCTGCTCGACGTGGCGGCGCAGGAAGTGCTTCATATGCACCGTTTCGCCAGCGCGCAGCAGCGTGCGATCGAACACCGTGGTGGCGATGATGTTGCGGGGGCTGTCGTAAGCGCTCGGCAGGTTGAAGCGCCAGGTCTCGATACCGTGATCCCAGTCGGACAAGGTAAAGGTCATATCGGCGCCCAGGCGCGCGCTGATGAAATAACGGTCCTCCGGGTTACGCGGCAGCTCCTTGCGGATGTGCGCCAGGCCGCCGCTGTCGGTCATGCCCTGCCACAGCAGCTTGCCGCGATAATCGCGCACCGCGACCTGGGCCTGCGGCACCGGCTGCCCCTTGTCGAGCGAGGTCACCCACACCAGCGACGACTCTTCGCCGCGCTTGAAGTGCGCCACCATATTCGTCACCAGCGCCGCCGCGCTGACATAGGCCGGGCCGCCTTCCAGCGCCAGCGCGGCGCCCAGCTTCGGACTCGCCAGCTCCACCACATAAAAGCCCGGCTTGCGCAGCGGGATGCCGACCACCTCGAACGCCTTGGCGCCGCCCGGCTTGGGCAGCGAGAAGCGTTCAACCTTGCCGCTGCTGGCGCCGCCGCCCAGCAGCGGCTTGTCCATCGCAGACGCGTGCAACTCGCGTGGCTGCCAGCTATAGCTGGACCCCATGCGCTTGAGCCACCCGATCACCTGCTGGTCCTGCTGCTCGCTGGAGGATGCGGCGTCGTTGACGCGCAGCGCGCCGCCGTCGACCTTGGCGCCGCGCACACTGGCCTCCACATTGCGCACGGTGACTGGCAACAGCTTGTCGCCCTTGGCCTCGATGATGCCGAAGCGCGCCGGGAACTTGACCAGCGGCGGCTGCGCATCGGTGCGGATCACCATCGGGAAGCGCGTTTGATTGACCAGCGCGCGGCCGGCATCATCTTTCAGATTCGCCGGCAGCGACAGCGTCAGCTTGGCCTGTTCGGGGAATGGTCCGTTGAAGCTCAGCCATTCCAGGTATTCGCTCTTGCCCTCATCCTTCTCCAGAGCAGGCTTGTACACCTGGCCGCGCGGGCCGACGATTTTCACGGCCAGCGCGTCGGCGCGTTTAATCGGCGCGGTGAACTGCACGCGCATCGGCATGAACGGCACGCAGCCGGCATCGGCTGACTGTCGCCTGCAGCTAAAGCGCGCGCTGAAATCAGGCCGGGTCCTGAACGCCAGCGTTTGCGCCTGCGTGGTGACGATGCCACTCTCGGCGGCAATGCCCGCGCCCCACACCAGCGACACCTCGGCCCCCGGTGGCAGATTGCGCTGACACTGCAGGACAGCGACCGGCAGCTTATCGAGGCGCTGGTTGTTCACCAGCGTTTTGGCGCGCCACACCACGCCACGCGCCTTGAAGTACAGCGACAGATAGCGCTCGGTGAAAGACTTGCGCAGTTCCAGCACGCGCTGGCGTTCTGCGCCTTGCAGCACGCGCACGCCGATTTTCTCGTTGATGCCTTCGGCCTGGCACCAGGCGTGCGACGTAATCGTCTGCTCGACTGCCGGCGCATCCAGGCCCAGCACAAAGATCTGCTGCTCGTCGATATAACTGGAACCCTCGCGCGGCGCCGCTTCAACGATGGCCGGGCCGCCGGTATCAAATGAGAACTGACGCTGGCCGCCGAGCGGTTTGCCGTCAATGTCCTTGACATCGTCCTTCAGCGTAAAGCGGCAGGCCACGCCGGCTGGCAGGTCGCGCGCAAAATCGTAGCTCCAGTTCTGTCCGTCGATCCAGCGCCCCTTGCCCAGCTCCGGACAATCGACATTGAACGGATCGCCCAGGCGCATATCGCCCAGCGGCACCATCTGCGCGCTGAAACGTGCCGCCACCTGGCGCACATCCTTGACGGTGCCGGTCGGCGAAAACGAGAGAACGGAAGTATCGGCCAGAACGGCCAGCGGCAGACTGCAAAAAGCAGCCATCGCGATGATACGGGACAGGAGGCGCATGCCAACTCCGGGGAGCTGATGAGATCAGCTCAGTGTTGCGCACGCCTCCCGCAAAGTCAATAACGTTAAGAAAAAAACATCCGGGAGTTTGCCCCCGGGAGTTTAGAGGTCGAAGACGGCCATCGATTCGACGTGCGAGGTGTGCGGGAACATGTTCACCACGCCGGCTTTGTCCAGCTTGTAGCCGGCTTCGTTGACCAGCACGCTAGCGTCGCGCGCCAGCGTCGATGGGCTGCACGAAACGTAGACGATGCGCTTCGGCAGGAACTCCGGATTGGTCTTGCGCAGCTCGCCGAGCGCCTGCGACAAGGCCATCGCGCCATCGCGCGGCGGGTCGATCAGCATGCGGTCGAATTTGCCCAGGTCGATCAGATCCTGCGCTGTCACTTCAAACAGGTTGCGGTTGTAGAAGGTGGTCTTGCCGTCCAGGCCGTTGGCTTTGGCATTGCTCAGCGAGCGGTCGGTCAGCGCCTGGCTGCCTTCGATGCCGACCACTTCGCGCGCCAGCGTCGCCAGCGGCAGCGTGAAGTTGCCCAGGCCGCAGAACAGGTCGGCCACGCGGTCTTCCGCCTGCACATCCAACAGGCGCAGCGCCTTGTGCACCAGCACGCGGTTGATGTGGTGGTTGACCTGGGTGAAGTCAACCGGCTTGAATGGCATGCGCACGCCGAATTCCGGCAGCAGGTAGTGCAGCTGCGGTTCCAGCGGATAGAACGGCGCGGCCGTTTCCGGCCCCTTGGTTTGCAGCCAGAACTGGATCTTGTGCTGGTCGGCGAAGGCTTTGAGCTTGGTTTCGTCGTCGGCGCTCAGCGCGTCCATGATGCGCAGCACCAGCACGGTGACGTCTTCGCCGATGGCCAGTTCGATCTGCGGGATTTGGTTGAACAGCGTCAGCGAGCCGATCAGCGCACGCAGCGGCATGAACAGGTCGGACACATGCTGAGGCAGGATCTGGCAGCTCTTGATATCCGCCACGAAGACCGAGCGCTTTTCCTTGAAGCCGACCAGCACCGTGCCTTTTTTCTCGACCCAGCGCACCGACAGGCGAGCGCGGTAGCGGTAGCCCCAGGTCGGGCCGTACATCGGGCGCATGATGTTGTCGGCGGTGACTTTGCCGATGTGCCACAGGTTGTCTTCCAGCACGCGCTGTTTGATGGCGACCTGGGCGGTTGGCTCCAGATGCTGCATCGAGCAGCCGCCGCAGTAGTCGAAGTGTTCGCACTTCGGCTTGACACGCATCGACGATTCGCGGTGCAGCGCGGTCATGCGCGCGGCTTCCCAGTTTTTCTTTTTCTTAAACGTTTCAAAGCTGACGCGCTCGCCTGGCAGCGCGCCTTCCACGAACACCACTTTGCCCGGCGTGCCGTCTTCATTTTCAATATGGCCGACGCCACGGGCGTCCATGTCGAGCGATTTGATGTCGATGGTATTTTCTTGCATAACGATTAATCTTTGAATGAAAAGGCGGGCGTCGGCGGGCAATGCGCCGGGGCGACATGATACCAGAACAGGCAGGGACTACAGCAGGGAATCGCGGACCACGCCGCGGGCGGCCATGGCACGCTTGAGTTTGACCAGCGCTTCCTGCTGGATCTGGCGCACCCGCTCACGCGTCACGCCCATCTCTTCGGCCAGTGTTTCCAGCGTGGCAGGATCGTCGTTGTCGAGGCCAAAACGGCGCATGATGACGATGCGCTGCTTGTCCGGCAGCTTGGTCAGCCAGTCGCGCACCAGTACCGTCATTTCGTGATGCTCGGCACGGGCATCGGGACTGTCGTCGCTGTCGCCGGGCAGCATGTCCATCAGCGACGATTGCGGATCATTGTCCAGCGGCGCATCCAGCGAGGTAGCGTGCTCGGACAGCGCCAGAATATCCTGCACCTCCTCCACCGGCCGCCCGACCAGCTCGGCGATATCCTCGGCGGTGGCGTCTTTGCCGTTGTGGTGCAGGGCTTCGAGGTGGTATTTGCCGCGCAGGATCTGGTTCAGCTCGCGCACCATGTGCACCGGCAGCCGCACCGTGCGCGCCTGGTTCATGATGGCGCGCTCGATACTCTGGCGTATCCACCAGGTCGCGTAGGTAGAAAAACGGAAGCCGCGCTCGGGTTCGAACTTGTCGATGGCGCGCATCAGGCCGATGTTGCCCTCTTCGATCATGTCCAGCAGCACCACGCCACGGTTGATGTAGTGCTTGGCGATCGACACCACCAGCCGCAGATTGTGTTCGATCATGGTCTGCCGCGCCGAGAAGTCGCCGGCCTTGGCCAGCGTGGCGTAGTGGACTTCCTGCTGTGCGGTCAGCAGCGGCCGGGTACCGATCTGGTTCAGATAGTGCTGGGTGGTGTCGGTGGACAGCTCGGCGGCCAGCACTTTTTTCAGCTCATCGACCGTCTCCAGCACCGCACTGGATTCCGGTGCGCCGGCGGCGTCCGCGCCATCATGGACTGCCTCATCGTCCGCCTCATCCCGGAAGTCGTCCGGGAGCGAGTCGTCATCCATCGGATCGTGCGGCGTAGAGGTCATGGCTTACATGGCTCAGCTAGCGGTTAGGCAGGAAACGGGAAGGGTCCACCGGTTTGCCCTGCTGCCGTATTTCAAAGTGCAGCTTGACGGAGTCGGTATCGGAGTCGCCCATTTCCGCGATCATTTGTCCCTTGTTCACGCTCTGCCCTTCCTTCACCAGGATGGTCCGGTTATGCGCGTAAGCAGACAACAAGTTATTACTGTGCTTCACAATGACGAGATTACCATATCCACGGATGCCGCTGCCGGCATACATCACTTTTCCGGCGCCGGCAGCCACGACTTGCTGGCCAGCCTTGCCGGCGATGTCAACGCCCTTGTTCTTGCCTTCGTCGAAAGTGGCGATGACCTTGCCTTCTGCCGGCCAGATCCAGGTCAGGCTGGCATCGTCGGCGGCCAAGGCCGGCGCCGCAGGCGCTGCGGCAGGTGCGGCCGGACGGCTGGCGGCGGCCACGGCTGGCGCCGCAGCAGGCGCGCTGGCGCCTTCCTTGCCATTGTCGGCGCGCTGCAATTCCGCCAGATTGGCTTCGGTGTACGGCTTCTTCTCGCCTTTCGGGCCGGTTTTCTTGACCACCGGCGCTGGCGGCGGCGCCTTGTCGGACGGCGGCATGATCACGGCGGCGGTTTCCACGCCAGGGCTGTTCGGCGCACTCTCCGGAGGCAGCACGCGCAGCACCTGGTCGACCTTGATGTCGTTCGCGTTGGACAGATTGTTCCACACCACCAGGTCACGGTAATTCTGGCCAAATTCCAGCGCGATGCGGATCAGCGTATCGCCTTTTTTGACGGTGTACAGGCCGCGCTCTTCACGGGCGATCTGCGCCGTTTCGCTTGGCGTGGCGGGTTTGACAGCTGGCGTGATCGGGCGATCGATAACCGGCGCCTTGTTCGGAGGGGATTGGCAGGCGCTCAGTAAAACGAGCGCAAAGCCCATGGCGAGCACATTGCTTTTATTCGTCATTCTCATCTTCATCTAGTGGTACGGGCGCTATCTAGATAACGCCCGGACGCAAGGGCACAAAGTGGCAGTCTTCCAGCGTTTCGCTGGTCCACTCCTGCTTGCCGATGCGCGTAATCAGTTCCAAATGCTGCGTGTGGACGCCTACCGGCGCGACCAGGCGGCCGCCGATTGCCAATTGGTCCAGCAGCGCTTGCGGCACTTCCATTCCGGCCGCGGCCAGAATGATACCGTCAAACGGGGCAGCTTGCGGCAGCCCAAGCATACCATCTCCGTAGTGCAGGCGCAGGTTCGGGACGCGCAGCGGCCGCAAATTGGCCTTGGCCAGCTCGTGCAGCGGCTTGATGCGCTCTATGGAATACACCTCCTGCGCCACGCAGGACAGCACAGCGGCCTGGTAGCCGCAGCCGGTGCCGATCTCCAGCACGCGCCTTAATTGGCCGCCGTTGCGCATCACTTCGATCATGCGGGCGACGATATAAGGCTGGGAAATCGTCTGGTGATGGCCGATCGGCAGCGAAGCATCGACATAGGCTTGCGGCGCCAGTCCCTCGTCCATGAACATATGGCGCGGTACGGTGTCCATCGCGCCCAGCACCACCGGGTCCTTGACGCCCTGCTTGGCGATGCGCTGCACCATGGCGCGGCGCACGGCGTCCGACACCAGCGGATTCGAGCGCGGCACCTGGGACGGCGCGGGCTGGGCGCGCTCCAGCGCGTAGCTATGCGACTTGGATGGGGTCGCCACCGAACGCGGGGCGGGATATTGCGGCGGCGCGTAGCGCGCGGCGTTTTGTGTGGCGGTTTGCGGTGTTGCCACCGGCTTGAATACCGTTGCCTTCCTGGCCCCCTGATCGACTACCGAGGACAGCGGCAAAGGAAAGGTACGGTTTTTTTCGGTCATGCCAAGGCCTTTGCCAGTGCATTGAGTTGGGTGGTGTGGGTAAGATCGATCTGTAGCGGAGTGATCGACGTCTTGCCTTGCGAACAAGCATTGAAGTCCGTGCCCTCGCCTGCGTCCTTGCAGGCGCCAGGCGGGCCAATCCAGTAGATATCCCTGCCGCGCGGGTCCTTGGCCTTGATCACCGGCTCAGACTGGTGGCGCCGCCCGAGCCGGGTGGCTACCACCTGATTAAGCTGATCATAAGGACGGTTGGGTATATTCACGTTCAGCAGATAGGGATGCGGCAGCGTTTCATAATAGCGCTGCACGATGTCACGCGCATGACGGGCGGCGTCGTCGATGTGTTCCCAGCCATACGCGCCCTGCGAAAAGGCGATGGCGGGAATGCCAAACAGATAACCTTCTGTCGCGGCTGCGACAGTGCCGGAATACAGCGTGTCGTCGCCCATATTGGGACCGTTGTTAATGCCGGAAACCACCAGGTCGGGCCGGTAATCCAGCAAGGCCGTCAGCGCCACGTGGACGCAGTCGCTAGGCGTCCCATTGACAAAATAAAAACCATTGCTGGCCTGCTGTACCGACAATGGCCGGTCCAGCGACAGGGAGTTGGACGCGCCCGAGCGATTGCTGTCGGGCGCCACCACCACGATCTCGGCGATCGGGGCGAGCGCATTGGCCAGCGCATTGATGCCAGGCGCCAGGTAGCCGTCGTCGTTGCTTATCAGGATTCTCATTCAAAGGATTTTACCCGAAGCAATGGCTGGGCTGCGCATGCCGGCCGTCCCCTTTTCGTATAAATTTTTATTCACCGGGGCGCCGTGCCGGCGCGACGGCCGCAGCAGCGCATCGCCATAGTCGTCCATGGACGCGTTCTGGTGCAGCTCCGGCACCAGCGGCGCCTCACCCGCCGGCACGCCCAGCTGCATTTGCGCGTCCACTAGCTGATCGCGGGCATTGCGGGTTTCTGCATGTTCCGGCCCCAGCCGGCGCAGCTGCGCTTGCAGGACGGCGTCCAGAAGGCTGCGGGCGGCGTCGGTTTCTTGCATCTGTAGCAAGGTATTGGCCAGTGCGCTCTTGGCACGCAGCGTCTCCGCGTGCTCGGCGCCCAGCAAGCGCTTGCGCGCCGCCAGCACCTGCTCCTGTATGCTGCGCGCGCTGTCGATATCGCCCAGCTGCAACAACAGGCCGGCGCGCGCCAGTCGCGCCGACAGGGTTTGCAGATGCTCAGCCCCCAGCAAGCGCAGATAGGCGTCCAGCACGGCGTCCTGCAAAGACAAGGCCTCGGCCAGGCGGCCCTGGGCGGCCAGCGTGTCTGCCAGATCGGCGCGCGCGGCCAATGTATCGAGGTGCTCGGCGCCCAGCTGACGATCGCGGGCGTCGACGATGGACTCGTCGAGGAACTGCGCCTCATCCAGCCTTCCCTGCCGGCGCAGCACGCCAGCCAGGTTGGCCTTGCTCAGCAGGGTGTCAGGATGGTCTTCGCCCAGGCCGCGCTGGCGCAGCGCCACACTTTCCTCAAAACTTGCCTGTGCCTGACGCCAGCGGCCTTCGTCGCGGTACAGTGCGCCCAGCGCGTTAAGCTCGCGCGCCAGCGGTGCGGCCACCGCGCGCGCCGCCACCCCGCCCCGTTCCAGTGCCCGCCGCGCTTCGCCAATCAGGTCCAGCAGCGCGATTTCGCGCAGCGATTGCCACGGAAAATAACCGGGCGCCAGCCACGCCAGCAGCGACTCGAAAGTGCGCGTCAGCGAAAAACGGTCGCCGCCGCATTCCTGCCGCACCGCCACCTGCTCGCCATGCGCCAGCGCGCGGGTCTGCTGTAGCTGGACTTCGTCGAAATAGCTCTCCAGCGACAGCTGCTGCATGCCATAACTGTCGCGCAGCACCTGTTCAAAGCCGGACTGATAGCCGACGATGTGTTGGGAGGCATCGTCGCGCCGCCATTGGGCGCGCTGGGCGCTGTCGTCCATTTCCATGCGGGACGGCAAGGGATAAACCATCAGCGGCCGCTGTTCGTCCTCGTGGCTGCGGCGGTAAGTGGTGGCGCGCTGCACCAGCGCTTGCACGCCATCCAGGCTCTGCCGGTTGGGCGTGAACACGAGCACCAGCTTGCGCGGAAGCAAGGTTGTGCAAATTCCGGCCACATCGGTGCGGCCGGTGCGCGAATCGACCAGCACATAGCGGAAATGCCGCGCCAAGCGGTCAGCGAAGCAGCGGAACAGCGCCGGGCAGCGATGGAATAGCTGTTCCCAGTCCATGGCCGCCAGCCGCTCGGCAAAGGTATCGTCGAGGCGGCCGGCGCGCATCAGGTACAGCTGGCTGCCCTCGTCGACGCGGGTGACGTAATGCTCCCAGCCGACCGCGCCCAGTACCTCGTGCGCCAGTGTCTCCTCGTCCAGCGCCACGCCATCGAGGCGGCTTTGCAGCTGCTCATGGCAGGCTTCGAAAAATTCCAGCACGCCAGGCTTGTGGTCCGGATGATGATCGAAATAATGATGCAGGCCAGGCGCCTCCAGATCCCAGTCGATCATCAGCACCGGTTCGGTCGCATCATGCCGGCGCGCCAGCAGCACCGCTATATTAGAGAGCGCCATCGTGCGCCCGGTGCCGCCCTTGTAAGAATAGAAAGTAATGACTTCGCCGGTGGTGCCCAGCGGTGGTAGCGACGGGGAAGTGAGTTCCATGACTAACCTTTAGCGAGGAAAATGTGGAGGAGGAATGGCGCGCCATTCCGGCGGAATATCCGGCAAGACGAAGCGGCTACAGTCATGCCCCGGCGGCGTGCTCTGTTTTAGACAGTGGTAATGCTCAACGATGCGGTGGACGATTTTTTCGATGTCAGGAATGAAATCCGGATTGGCCTTCAGGTCGCCGCTGGCCAAGGTGTAGCGGGAAAAATCCACATACATGCCACCGGTGATCTGCGGCGGCAGGCTGACCGGATGGCGCGTCATGATGACGGGAATGATCAGGTGGCCGGGCAGCGTGTACCACTGTTGACGCTCATGCTCGATTAGTTGCATTGCTGCAAACTCGCGCCGCGTGTAGCCATGGGCTTCGTACTTCGGTGTATAAATAACAATCATGCAAGCGCTTTCGCACAAGGCACGCGCAATCTTGCTGTCGATGTCGTCGCCGCCACCAAGCTGCTCGCTGTCCACAAAAAGTTCGTTCTCGTTGTCGAAGTGAGGCTCCAGATAACATTGCAGCGCCTCGACCAGATCGCTTTTGAACTTGCTCATATAAGCGTGCCGGCCATGCGCATAACTGATAAAACAGCCGTGACGGATCGTCATGATATTCCCCTTCGTTTAACCAACTCTAACAATCCTTTGTGCAGACACTTTGAGGCAGAACAAAGGTGCGTCGGTCTGAAGTTTGCGCAAACGGCTGGCGCTTTCAGGTAAGATGAAAATATAACGAGCGTTCTTTTTTCGTTCTTTATTTAAAACAAGGAGACCAGAATGAAAGCTGTCGTATGCGAAGCGTGGGGCCTGCCTGACACCTTAAAAGTAAAAGAATTACAAGATCCTCAACCCGGCCCTGGCCAGGTGGTGATTGAGGTTCAGGCCGCTGGCGTGAACTTTCCGGACGTGTTAATCGTGCAAGGAAAGTATCAATTCAAACCGGAACTGCCCTTCGTGCCCGGCAGCGAAGTGTCGGGCGTGATCCGCGCGATTGCTGTTGATGTGACAACTTTCAAGGTCGGCGACAAGGTCATCGCCTTCACGTCAACCGGTGGTTTTGGCCAACAATTATTAGCGCCTGTGCAAGCCTTGATCCCCATGCCGCCAGGCATGGATTTCGACACGGCGGCGGCCATTACCCTGACTTATGGCACCTCGTATCATGCGATTGTCGACCGGGCCAAGCTAAAAAATGGTGAGAACATGCTCATTCTTGGCGCAGCTGGAGGGGTGGGCCTGGCGGCGATCGAGATCGGAAAAGCCCTTGGAGCCCGCATTATTGCTTGCGCTTCGAGCGAGGAGAAGCTGGCAGTGTGCCGCCAGCATGGTGCCGACGTGCTGATCAACTACAGCCGGGAGGATTGGCGCGAGGCGGTCAAGGCGGCGACTGGCGGCAAAGGGGTGGATGTGGTTTACGACCCGGTCGGCGGCGATTACGCCGAGCCGGCCTTCCGTTCGATTGCGTGGGGCGGACGCTATCTGGTTGTCGGTTTTGCAAATGGGGAGATTCCCAAATTGCCGCTGAATCTGACCTTGCTCAAAGGCGCCTCACTGGTCGGCGTGTTCTGGGGCGAGTTCACCAAGCGTGATCCAAAAGGCAATATGGGAAATATGCGGCAGCTGTTGCAGTGGTTGCAGGAGGGTAAGATCAAGCCGCGGATTTCAGCGCGCTACGCACTCAACGATGCGCCCCAGGCGCTGAACGATATGGCGGCGCGGCGGGTGACTGGCAAGATCGTTGTGTTGCCTCAAAAGCAGCGTTGAGCAAGATCTCACCCCGCACGGCGATATGCCGGAGTCTGCTCCCGTAAGGGGCAGACCGCTTTCCGTACTGGGGTTTTGATACTGAAAGTTACTAATTGGAATTCTTGTTGCGGAAGAATTCAAGCACCATTTCCAGCTCACGGGTGCGTTTGAAGGACGGCAGGCTTTGCCAGATTCGCTTGCCGTAAGGCTTGGAAATCACCCTGGGATCGCACAGCATCAGTACGCCACGGTCACCCTCGTCGCGGATCAACCGGCCGGCGCCCTGCTTCAGATTGATGATGGCTTCCGGCAAAGTGTGGTGCATAAAGCCGTTTTTGCCTTGCTTCTCCATGACTTCGATGCGTGCGGCCAGTACCGGATCGTCCGGCGGTGCGAATGGCAATTTGTCAATAATCACCAGCGATAATGCATCGCCGCGCACGTCCACGCCCTCCCAGAAGCTTTGCGATCCGATTAGCACGCCATTGCCAGCCTTGCGGAATTGATCCAGCAATTCGGTGCGGCCTTTGTCGCCCTGAACAAACAAGGGAAACGGCAAACCGCGCTTTTCGAACTCGTCACGCAGGCGCTCGGCGGCGCGCTTGACGGCCCGCAAAGTCGTGCATAAGAGGAAAGTTTTCCCGCCCGCCGCTTCGATAATCGGTAGCGCCAGGTCCAGTACCGCGTCGGTATAACCGAAGGAATTCGGGTCCGGCAAGCCGGTCGGCACGTATAAAATGCCCTGCTCTTCGTAGTTGAACGGACTCGGCCAGGACATCGACGGCTCGTCGGTCAGCCCCATCTGTTCGGAAAAATGGCTGAAATCTTTTTTCACCGCCAGCGTCGCCGAGGTGAAAATCCAGCTGCGCGGCACGCCTTCGCGCTGGCCGGCGAAAATCGGCGCGATCGACAGTGGCGTTTTGTGCAACTGCAGCGACGATGCATAGGCCTCGACCCAGAACACCGCCTCTTCGCCCTTGGCAACCTTGGCTTTCGGATCGAACTTCCAGGCGGCCAGCCGCGACACCAGGTCGAGGCCGCGCTGGCGGCATTGTTCCAGCGTCTCAGCGCGCTCGGCCTGGGTTTCCAGCACCGCCATCATGCCGTCCAGCTCGTCTTTCAGCGTTTGCAGCGCCGGGAAGAAGTCGCTCGACGGGGCGATCTGCGGCAGCGACAGCCGCACGATATCCTGCGGGAAGGTCAGGCGCAGATCGCGCGCGGCCTTTTCCACCACAGTCACCACCTTGCCCCAGTCGGCGCCGTCGCGCGCCTGCGACAGGCCTTCGGCCAGCACATCGCGGCATAACTCCAGTACCTGCGAAGTGGAGAACGTATCGCCAAAGAACAAGGTGGCGGTGTCCGGCAGCTGATGCGCCTCGTCGAAGATAATCGTATTGGCGGACGGCAGCAGCTCGGCCACGCCGGAATCCTTCAGCGCCACGTCGGCAAAGAACAGGTGGTGATTGACCACCACCACATCCGCCTGCTGCGCTTCCTTGCGCGCCTTCATGATGAAGCAGTCCTGATAGTACTGGCATTCCGAACCCATGCAGTTGTCGCGGGTCGAAGTCACCAGATTCCAGATCAGCGCGTTTTCCGGCACGCGCGCCAGCTCGGCCTTGTCGCCGGTCTTGGTCATCTTGAGGAAGCGCGAGATTTCGCGCAGATAGCCGACGTCATCGCGCGAAGTCATGCGGCCGTTCTGCAGCGTACGCTCCAGATGGTAATGGCACAGATAGTTCGAGCGCCCTTTCAGCAGCGCCACCGATACCGGCGCCTGCAAGGCCGCGCGCACGGTCGGGATATCGCGCAGGAACAGCTGGTCCTGCAAGTTCTTGGTGCCGGTCGAGACAATCGTCTTGCCGCCCCACAGCAGCGCTGGCACCAGATAGGCGAAAGTTTTGCCCGTGCCCGTGCCTGCCTCGGCGATCAGCGTGGTCTGGCCGGCGATAGCGGACGCGACCGCCTTGGCCATCTCGGTTTGCGAGCGGCGCGGACGGAAGTCGCCAACAGCCGGCCCCAGCGGTCCACCGGCGCCGAACAGGCGCTCGACCTCGGTATCGTACTTGCCGGGAGGCTGTTCAGGCGTAGCGCCGATGACGGCGGGCGTGGCGTCGCTGGAAGGTGGAAGGTGTTCGGTCAAAATAAACTTGGTAGTGGCGTTCGGCTCAGGCCGGCACGTCCGGCACTAATTGCATCTTCAGCAGCGTAATATGGTCCTTCAGTTGCAGCTTGCGCTTCTTGAGGCGGCGCAATTGCAGTTGATCGTGGTGGCCGTCCAGGGTGAGCATGTCGATGACCGCGTCCAGATCGCGGTGTTCGACGTCGAGTTCGATCAGTCGACGCTGGATATCTTGTACATCAGTCATATTTCTCAGCCAATTGGTTTCACTTGAACAACACTTTTGCTAACCCCGTTGCATACAAACTGCGACACGGTGCATAGTTTAATCTACGCCGCGTCGGACGCCAACAAATCATCTTATGAGCCCTTATAAAATCGAGGCCGGAACCGCCCAGCACGTCGGCAACCGCAAGCAGCAGCACGACCGGGTCGCGCTGTTCACCTCGGCCCAGGCGCCCGGCTACGTGATGGCGGTATTGGCCGACGGCGGCAACAGCGCCATCGCCTCCGACCAGGCGCTACTCACCAGCAAACATCTGTTTGACGCCTTCCGCGGCAGCGGCGGCGCCAGTTTGCAGCGGCTGGAACAGCTGTTGCGCGACATCGCCCAGGAGGCGCACGATGTGGTGCGGATGCATCCCATCGCCGCCCTCGACGAGCCACACAGCGCGCTGGCGCTGCTGGTATTGACGCCACAGGCGCAGGCGGTGTGGGCGCATGTCGGCGACGCGCGCATTTACCGCTTCAGCGGCGAAAGCTGCGCAATGCGCACCGACGATGCCGCTTACCTCGCGCACCTGGTTGAGCACGACAAGCTGCCGGCTGAAGCGGCAGCCAAGCACCGCAACTCGCGTCTGCTGCATAACACACTGGGCAATCACTTGAAAAATCCGTTTATCACTGTCGGCACGCACCAGGGCTTGCAGCCCGGCGACGCCTTGATGCTGTGTTCGGACGGTTTGTGGCAGCTGTTTGCACAGGAAGAACTGGCAGCCGTGGTGGCGCGCCATACACCGCGCCAGGCCGCCGAAAAGCTGATCGGCAAGGCGGCCGAACGCGCCCAGGGCAATGGCGACAACTGCTCGATGGCCATCATCAAGCTGGCGCCGCCCGCCCCGCGCACCTGATTACCTGGCTGGCGCTGGCTGCGCCGCCTTCTTCGCGGCAGCCGCTTCTTTCTCGGCGGCCTTGCGCGCCTTCTCTTCGTTCTCCAGCTTCTTGCGGGCGACGATTTCCTGGCGACGCTGGGATTCCGCCTGCTTGCGCTCGAACGCGGCAACATTGGCGTCGCGCTTGGTGGCGTTGGCTGCGTCCTTCTGCTCCTGACGCTTTACCTTCGCTTCATGCTGGGCTTCGCGCTCGGCCACGCGCGGACCGGTCGGCGCCTTCGGCTCCGCATGCTCTTCTTTTGGCGCCTTCGGCGGCTGGGCCGCGCGCAGCGCTGCTTCCTCCGCGTCCTTGCGGGTACGCTCGGCCAGGTCGGCGTCGCGCTTGGCAACCGAGGCGACCCGTTTGAAGTGTTCGGCATCCACCTCGCGGACACGGATCTCAGCCAGCGCCACGCGGCGCTTTTCCTTGGCCTTGTCCAGGCAGTTATTGACGAAGAACTTGGTATAGCACTCGCGCTCGCTGGCGGAGAACTCGGCGTTGACCGCGTTGCGGTCCTTGGCGACCAGCGCCAGCGCAGCATCGGCCTGCTCGACCGACTGCACCGGCTGAACTGGCTGGGCTGGCGCCGCTGCGCTCAGCACGGCCAGCGCCATGAATATAAAACGGGCTTTCATCATCCTATCCTTCACGACAGCGACGCGGCGGCGCCACGCTGCTGGCGGTTCATGTATTCCTGCGATTGCATCTCAACGATACGCGACACGGTGCGATGGAATTCGTTGGCCATGGCGCCGGTCGTGTACAACTCTTCCGGCGCCACTTCGGCCGACATCAGCAGTTTTACGCCCTGGTCGTAGAACACGTCGATCAGCCAGGTGAAGCGGCGCGCTTCCGACGACATCGAGGCCGACATCATCGGCACACCCGACAATATCACGGTATGGAAACGGCTGGCGATTTCCAGGTAATCGTTCTGCGAGCGCGGGCCGCCGCACAAGGTGTTGAAGTCGAACCAGATGATGGTGCCGGCGCGGCGCAGCGAGCGGATTTCGCGCGCCTCGATGCGGATCACCGGATCTTCGTCGGCAGTTTCAGCAACGCTGGCATAGGCTTCGCGCAGCGCCGCATCCGTCTTGGCGTTGAGCGGCGTGTAGTAGGCCTCGACCTGTTCCAGCGCGCGGCCGCGATAGTCGATGCCGGCGTCGATATTCATTACATCCAGCTTCTCGTACAGCAGCGCAATGGTCGGCAGGATGCGGTCGCGGTGCAGGCCGTCCGGATACAGCAGGTTGGGATCGTAGTTGGAGGTCATGATGAAGGATACGCCGTTGTCGAACAGCGCCTTCAGCAGGTTATACATGATCATCGCATCGGCCACGTCCGAGATGTGGAACTCGTCGAAGCAGATCAGCCGGTATTTTTTGGCGACGCGCTTGGCCACCTCGTCCAGCGGGTCGGCCACGCCGCGCAGCTCGTCCAGCTGGCGGTGCACATCGCGCATGAATTCATGGAAGTGCAGCCGGGTCTTGCGCACCAGCGGCACCACCGAGAAGAAACTGTCCATCAGGAAGGACTTGCCACGTCCGACGCCGCCCCACATATACACGCCTTTCGGCACCGCCGGACGGTTGATCAGGCGCTTGAAGGTGCTGGAGCGCTGGCCCTTGTAGCTCACCCACTCGTCATAGCATTGCTGCAGACGGGTGATGGCGCGCTGCTGCGCCTCGTCAGCCTTGTAGCCGCGCTGCGACAGCGCGTTGTGGTAGTACTCTTGGACGTTCATAAGTTCATTCTGCACAAACAAAAACGGCGGGCCATAGCGGCCCGCCCTGTTTACAAGCTACATCAACTTAGAAGTTGAGGGTACGCTTGTCGATTGCCAGCGCGGCTTCCTTGGTCGCTTCCGACAGCGAAGGGTGAGCGTGGCAGATGCGCGCGATGTCTTCAGCCGAAGCCTTGAACTCCATCGCAACCACGGCTTCCGAGATCAGTTCCGAAGCCATCGGGCCAATGATGTGCACGCCCAGGATTTCGTCGGTGTTCGCGTCCGCCAGGAACTTGACCATGCCCGAGGTATCGCCCAGCGCGCGTGCGCGGCCGTTGGCCAGGAATGGGAAGGTGCCGGCTTTGTAAGCCACGCCGTCGGCCTTCAGTTGCTGCTCGGTGCGGCCTACCCACGCGATTTCCGGCGAGGTGTAGATCACCCAAGGGATGGTCGCAAAGTTGGTGTGGCCGTGCTGGCCAGCCATGCGCTCGGCAACGGCAACGCCCTCTTCTTCCGCTTTGTGCGCCAGCATCGGGCCACGTACCACGTCGCCGATTGCCCAGACGCCTGGCAGATTGGTTTTGCAGTCGTCGTCAACCGCCACGAAGCCGCGCTCGTCCAGCGCCAGGCCGACTTTGTCAGCAGCCAGGCCGTTGGTGTTCGGGGTGCGGCCGATCGATACGATCAGCTTGTCGAACACGGCGGTGTTGGCTTCGCCCTTGGCGTTTTCGAATTCAACGGTAACGTCGTTCGCGCCCTTGGTAATCTTGCCGATCTTGATGCCCAGGTTGATGTTCAGGCCTTGTTTGGTGAACAGCTTGTTGGCTTCCTTGGCGATCTGCTCGTCCACCGCGCCGAGGAAGGTCGGCAGACCTTCCAGCACGGTCACTTCCGAACCCAGGCGACGCCATACCGAACCCATTTCCAGGCCGATCACGCCGGCGCCGATCACGCCCAGCTTCTTCGGCACTTCGCCGATGGCCAGCGCGCCGGTGTTCGACAGGATCAGTTGCTCGTCGAATTCAGCGCCTGGCAGAGCGCGCGCGTTCGAACCGGTGGCGATGATGACTTGCTTGGCAGTGATGCTCTCGTTGGCAGGCGCCGAGATGGTCAGCGGGTAGCCTTCAGCGGTGGCGGCGCCGGCGAACGATGCCAGGCCGTGGAAGAAGGTGACCTTGTTTTTCTTGAACAGGAACAGGATGCCGTCGTTGTTTTGCTTCACAACGGTGTCCTTGCGCTTGATCATCTGGCCCAGGTTCAGCGACAGGCCCGACACGTCAATGCCGTGGTCCTTGAACGCGTGACCGGCGTGCTCGTAGTGCTCCGACGATTGCAGCAGCGCTTTGGATGGAATGCAACCAACGTTGGTGCAGGTGCCGCCTGGTGCAGGACCGCCCTTTTCATTTGCCCATGCGTCTACGCAGGCCACCGAGAAACCCAGCTGTGCAGCGCGGATAGCGGCGATATAACCGCCAGGACCTGCGCCGATAACTACTACGTCAAATTGTTTACTCATTTTTTATTGTCCAATCAGTTCGTCTTCAGGAACGAAGATCCATAACAGAATGTAGATTGCGAGGCCGAAACCGAAGGTGCAGACAAACAGCACAAACAGCAAGCGCCAGATCCAGGAATCAACACCGGTGACACGACCGAGTCCGCCGCACACGCCGCCTAGCCAGCGGTCGGTGCGCGAGCGGCGCAGGCGGGTGATGTCATCGGAGATGCCGGCGCCCTGGCTGGGCTGGTCGTTCAGCAAACGGGCTTTGGCGGCGGCGAACTCTTGGTCCGACAGCGCGCCAGCCTGGTGCAGTTCGTGCAAACGCTTGATTTCTTCAGCAACGCTCATTCATGACCTTCCTGAGAATCCCCCGAGGCCATGCGGCCCCGAGGTCATGCGATGAATTACAGGTCCAGCAGCAGACGTGCAGGATCTTCCAGCGCTTCCTTCATGGCCACCAGGCCCAGCACGGCTTCGCGGCCGTCGATGATGCGGTGGTCGTAGGACATTGCCAGGTAGTTCATCGGACGCACCACGATCTGGCCGTTTTCCACCACGGCGCGGTCTTTGGTCGCGTGCACGCCCAGGATCGCCGATTGTGGCGGGTTGATGATCGGGGTCGACAGCATCGAACCGAAGGTGCCGCCGTTCGAGATCGAGAAGGTGCCGCCGGTCAGGTCGTCCAGGGTCAGCTTGCCTTCTTTGGCTTTGGCGCCGAATTCGCCGATTTTCTTCTCGATTTCAGCGATCGACATCTGGTCGGCGTTGCGCAGGATAGGCACCACCAGGCCGCGTGGCGAACCGACAGCGATACCGATGTCGAAGTAGCCGTGGTAGATGATGTCGTTGCCGTCAACCGAGGCGTTGATGATCGGGTATTTCTTCAGCGCTGCAACAGCGGCTTTAACGAAGAACGACATGAAGCCCAGCTTGACGCCGTGTTCTTTCTCGAACTTGTCCTTGTACTTGTTGCGCAGTTCCATGACTGGCGCCATGTTGACTTCGTTGAAGGTGGTCAGGATGGCGTTGGTCGATTGCGATTGCAGCAGACGCTCGGCGATACGGGCGCGCAGACGGCTCATTGGCACGCGCTCTTCCGGACGATCGCCCAGGTTGGCGGCTGCTGGCGCAGCGACTTGTGCCAGCGCTGGCTTGGCGGCTGGTGCGGCCAGTGGTGCAACTGCTGGGGTCGACGATGCCGAAGCGGCCAGGGCGTCGCCCTTGGTCACGCGGCCATCTTTGCCCGAACCGGCGACATCGCCAGCGCTCAGGCCTTTTTCCGACAGGATCTTGGCGGCGGCTGGCATCGCCACGTCGCCTTTCGAGCCACCAGTTGCGGCGGCTGGAGCAGCGGCAGCGGCTGGCGCGGCGGCAGGTGCAGCAGCAGGAGCGGCGGCGGCTGGTGCTGCAGCGGCGCCAGCGTCGGTGTCGATGATCGCGATGACTTCGTCAGCCACCACGGTGCTGCCGTCGCCTTTGATGATTTGTACCAGCACGCCTGCGGCTGGTGCTGGCAGTTCCAGCACGACTTTATCGGTTTCGATGTCGATCAGGTTTTCGTCGCGCGCAACAGCTTCGCCGATTTTTTTGTGCCAGGTCAGCATGGTCGCTTCAGCGACGGATTCAGACAGTTGAGGAACTTTGACTTCGATTTGTGCCATGAAAAAACTCCGTATATTTTGTTTTTGCGGCGCCCGCCGCGTAGCAGCCGGGCGCTCCGTTCATAAAGTGGTGCTGCTTATTTGGTCAGGATGAAACCCTTGAGTTTCGAGAATGCGGTTTCCAGCAGCTCTTTTTGCTGAGCGTAGTGCTTGTCGTAGTAACCGACCGCTGGCGACGCCGAAGCTGGGCGGCCGGCGTAAGCCAGACGCTGCCCCGATTCCAGGCTCTCGAAGATGTTGTGCTGAATCTGGAACCATGGGCCCTGATTCTGCGGTTCGTCCTGTGCCCACACCACTTCGGTCGCGGCTGGGAACTTTTTCAGTTCGGCAGCGAAGGCCTTGTGCGGGAACGGGTACAGCTGCTCGATACGCACGATGGCGGTATCGGTCTGGCCGCGCGTTTTGCGTGCGTTGACCAGGTCGTAGTAGACCTTGCCCGAGCAGGCTACAACGCGTTTGACTTTCTTGGCGTCGATGCTCTCGTCCACTTCACCGATCACGGTCTGGAACGCGCCTTTGGCCAGTTCGCTCAGTGGCGAACCTGCATCCTTGTTACGCAGCAGCGATTTCGGGGTCATGATGACCAGCGGCTTGCGGAACTGACGCACCATCTGGCGACGCAGCACGTGGAAGATCTGCGAGGCGGTGGTTGGCTGCACCACTTGCATATTGTTGTCCGCGCACAGTTGCAGGAAGCGCTCCGGGCGTGCCGACGAGTGCTCTGGACCCTGGCCTTCGTAGCCGTGTGGCAGCATCATCACCAGGCCGGAAGCACGGCCCCACTTCACTTCGCCGGAGCTGATGAACTGGTCGATGACAACCTGGGCGCCGTTGACGAAGTCGCCGAACTGGGCTTCCCAGATGGTCAGGGTGTTTGGCTCTGCGGTCGAATAACCGTATTCGAAGCCCAGCACGGCCTCTTCCGACAGCACCGAGTCGATCACGGTGAATGGCGCCTGGCCTTCAGCAACATTCTGCAGCGGCACATAGGTGCCGGCATCCCAACGTTCACGGTTTTGATCGTGCAGCACAGCATGACGGTGCACGAAGGTGCCGCGGCCGGCGTCCTGGCCGGTCAGGCGGATCGCGTAGCCCGACGACACCAGCGACGCGAAGCCCAGGTGTTCGCCCATGCCCCAGTCCAGGTTGACTTCACCACGGCCCATGGCAGCGCGGTCAGCCAGCACTTTTTCCACCAGCGAGTGGACTTTGAAACCTTCCGGCACGGTGGTAATGCGGGTGGCCAGGCGTTTCAGTTCGGTCAGCGGTACGGCGGTGTCGGCGGCGTCGGTCCATTTCTTGTTCAGGAACGGCAGCCAGTCGACGGCGAACTTGTTCTTGAAGTTGGAGATGACTGGATCAACGGTGTGCTTGCCGGCGTCCATGGCGTCACGGAAGGCCGCTTGCAGCTGCTCGCCGCCATCGGCCGCGATCACGCCCTGGGTGGCCAGCTTGTCCGCATACAGCTTGCGGGTGCCTGGGTGCTTGCCGATTTTCTTGTACATCAGCGGCTGGGTCAGCGCTGGGGTATCTTGCTCGTTGTGGCCCAGTTTGCGGTAGCAGATGATGTCGACCACGATGTCCTTGCCGAATTCGGCGCGGTAGTCCATGGCGATCTGCGATGCCAGCACGGTCGCTTCCGGATCATCGGCGTTGACGTGCAGCACAGGCGCTTCAATCATCTTGACCACGTCCGAGCAGTAGATGGTCGAACGGGCGTCGCGTGGGTCGGAGGTGGTGAAACCGATCTGGTTGTTGATCACGATGTGCACAGTACCGCCGGTGCCGTAGCCACGGGTTTGCGCCAGATTCAGGGTTTCCATCACAACACCCTGGCCGGCGAATGCTGCATCGCCGTGTACCAGGATAGGCAGCACTTGTTTGCCGCCGTGGTCGCCGCGACGGTCCATACGCGCTTTGACCGAACCTTCAACCACTGGGTTGACGATTTCCAGGTGCGATGGGTTGAATGCCAGCGACAGGTGGACTGGACCGCCAGCGGTCGAGATGTCCGACGAGAAGCCCTGGTGGTATTTCACGTCGCCTGCTGGCAGGTCGTCGCCGTGTTTGCCTTCGAATTCTTCGAACAGGTCCTTGGGCGCTTTGCCCAGGGTGTTGACCAGCACGTTCAGACGGCCACGGTGGGCCATGCCGATCACGATCTCTTGCACGCCTTTTTCACCGGCGCGCTGGATGATCTCGTCGATCGAGGCGATGAAGGTTTCGCCGCCTTCCAGCGAGAAGCGCTTCTGGCCGACGTACTTGGTATGCAGGTAGCGTTCCAGGCCTTCGGCAGCGGTCAGGCGCTCCAGGATGTGCTTTTTCTTTTCCGGGCTGAAACTTGGGGTCGAGCGGATCGACTCCAGGCGCTCTTGCAGCCAGCGCTTTTCGGTCGGATCGGAGATGTACATATACTCTGCGCCGATCGAACGGGTATACGTGTCGCGCAGGAAGTTCAGCAAGTCGCGCAGGGTCGCGGTCTCGCCACCGAAATAGGTGTTGCTGATGTTGAATACGGTGTCCATGTCCGCATCCGTGAAGCCGTAGAAGCTAGGCTCCAGTTCAGGAATGCTTGGACGCTCCTGGCGTTGCAGCGGGTCCAGGTTAGCCCAGCGAGAGCCCAGATAACGGTAGGCTGCGATCAGCTGGGTAACGGCCACGCGCTTGCGACCCATTTCGACGTCGGCGGAAGCGGTTACGGTACGGATAGGACCTGCTTTGGCGCGCTCGGCGAAGGAGGCGATGACGGAAGCGTGGACGACGTCGGCTTTATTGGAGCCATCGACGGCCGGCACGTGTTGCATGGCGTCGAAGTAGGCGCGCCAGTTGTCTGGAACCGAGCCTGGGTTATTCAGATACGCTTCGTACAGTTCTTCAACGTACGGAGCATTCCCACCGAACAGGTAGGAGTTGGACGTATATTGTTGCATCATTCTTGCTCACCTTTCTTCGCGTTTCGCGAGGAATTAGCGGGTTAGTCTAACCTTCCGCGACACGGCCTGACCGGTTAGCGGATTGCACATCAAGTTGTGGGGGAAGGGCTTTTGTTCGGGTGTTACCTAAAACGGGCCATTCAGCATAGCACCGGTATTGTATCGCAACAACCATTTGTGCGGAAAAATACCGATGAAACTTTCAGCATTAATGTTAACTTAAGCCGCGCCGCTGCTCGCTCTCAAACCGGGTTAGCAATAAGTCCAGCATGGCGCGCAGCGCCGGCGACATATGCTGGCGCGAGGTGTAAATCCCGTAAATCCCCATACTTAAGGGAGTGTAGCCCGGAAGCAACGCCACCAGCTTGCCTTGCCCGATCAGCGGCGCGGCGCTGTACCGCGGCTGCAGGGCGATGCCGGCGCCCTGCTCCACCGCTGTCAGCAGGATGAAATCCTCGTTGGCTGACAGATTGCCGCTGACCGGCACCGACAGCGCGGCGCCGCCGGCATCGCTGAACTGCCACAGGCTTTTGCCGAAATAGGTATAGGTCAGGCAGTTGTGGCTGGCCAGGTCCTGCGGCAGCTGCGGCGTGCCGTGCTGCGCCAGATAGGATGGTGCGGCGCACACCACCGAGTCGCACACGCCCAGCTGGCGGGCGATCAGGTTCGGCTCCAGTGTATTGGTGACGCGCAGCGCCAGGTCGATGCGCTCCTCGATCAGATTGACTGCGCGGTTACTCATCTGCAAGTCGACCGAGGTGCGCGGATAACGCTGCAGATACTCGCCGACAGCGCCCAGCAGCTGAGCCTGGGCCAGCGCTTGCGAGCAAGTGATGCGCAACAAGCCCTGCGGCGTGTCGGCGTCTGCGCCTGCCGCCACCGCCATATCATCGGCCACTTCCAGCATGCGGCGGCAGCGCGCCAGCGTCAGTTCGCCCGCATCGGTCAGGCTCAGGCGGCGGGTGCTGCGATGCAGCAGGCGGGCGCCGGCCCAGGCCTCCATTTCAGCCAGATAGCGCGTCACCATGGCGCGCGACATGTCCAGCGCTTCGGCGGCGGCGATCATGCTGCCACGCTCGGCGATGCTGATAAATACCCGTGCGGCGGTGATACGATCCATGATTCGTCCGATTTATGCAATTAACAAGCGCAGATTACCGTATTTTTCTAACGGATCGAGCAATTTAAGATGGCGTCATTCTTACTTATCTGGAGTGATCATGTTCAAACAAGCCTTGCTGACCGCCGCCCTCGCCACCGCCATCAGCGCCCAAGCCGCGCCACTCAAGCTTGAAGTATTCAATCCAGGCGAGGCCGCCATCTTCCCGGTCGCGTCGGTACTCGTCAGCGGCGACAAGGACGCGGTGCTGATCGACGCCCAGTTCTCGCGCGGCGAAGCGATCAAGCTGGTGGAGAAGATCAAGGCCAGCGGCAAGCACCTGACCACGGTCTACATCAGCTGGGACGATCCAGACTATTACTTTGGCCTGGACGTGATCCACGCCGCCTTCCCGGATGCGAAGATCGTCGCGCTGCCGCACGTGATTGACGGCATCAAGGCAAAAAAAGACGCCAAGGTCGCCTACTGGGGCCCGATCCTGAAAGAGAACGCGCCGAAGGAAGTGATCGTGCCGCAACCACTGAAAGGCAATCTGTCGCTGGAAGGCCAGAAACTCGACATCACGGCGGACTATGTGTGGATTCCATCGATCAAGGCGGTGGTTGGCGGCGTCGCGGTGTTCAACGGCCTGCACGTCTGGACGGCCGACGCGCAAACGCCGGCTGCGCGCAAGCAATGGCTGGCGACGCTGGACCGTATCGCCTCGCTGAAGCCGGTCACCGTGGTGCCGGGCCACTTCGCACCGAGCCTGCCGCTGACGCCGGACAGCATAGCCCACACCCGCGACTACCTGGTCAAGTTTGAAGCGGAAACCGCCAAGGCCGCCAACTCGGCCGCGCTGATCGCGCGCATGAAGCAGCTGTACCCGAACGCCGGCCTGGAAAGCGCGCTGGACATCAGCGCCAAGGTCGCCAAAGGCGAGATGAAATGGTAAGCCGCTGAGGCGGCGCTGGCGACGTCGAAGTGATACACTGCGGCGTCGTTTTCTATCGCCACCTCACATGCACACCCTGGAGCAGTTGCGCAGCGGCGCGCTGGCAGGCATCCAACGCCTGACCTTGCGCTGCGGCCTCACCGAATTCCCGCGCGAAATCTTTGCGCTGGCCGACAGCCTGGAAATCCTCGACCTGAGCGGCAATGCGCTGTCGACGCTGCCGGATGATCTGCACCGGCTGCACAAGCTGCGCATCATCTTCTGCTCGGACAACCAGTTCACCGAGCTGCCGGCTGTGCTGGGCGCCTGTCCTGCGCTAAGCATGATCGGCTTCAAAGCCAACCAGATCCGCCACGTTCCCGCTGCCGCGCTGCCGGCCAGCCTGCGCTGGCTGGTGCTGACCGACAACCATATCGAGCAACTGCCGTCCGCGCTGGGTGAACGCCCGCAGCTGCAAAAGCTGATGCTCGCCGGGAACCGCCTGCGCGCCCTGCCGCCGTCGATGGCACAGCTGCACAAGCTGGAACTGCTGCGCATTGCCAGCAACCAGCTGGCCGAACTGCCTGACTGGCTGCTGGCGCTGCCGCGACTGACGTGGCTGGCCTACGCCGGCAATCCCTTCAGCGAACAGCGCGAGGACGCGCTCGCCCACACGCCCTCGGCCGCAATCAGCTGGCCCACGCTGACGCTGCGCGAAAAGCTAGGCGAAGGCGCCTCCGGCGTCATCTATCGTGCCGACTGGCAAGCGGCCACGCCGTCAGATGCAGCAGCCGCTGCCAGCGCTTTGGCCAATGGCCGCCCAGTCGCCGTCAAACTCTTCAAAGGCGCCATGACCAGCGACGGCTCGCCGCTGAGCGAAATGGCGGCCTGCCTGGGCGCCGGCGCGCATTCAAACCTGATCCCTATCCTGGGGCACGTTGAAGACCATCCGGAGCACACGCACGGCCTGGTCATGGACCTGATCTCGCCCGCATTCCACAACCTTGCAGGCCCGCCTAGCCTGGACAGCTGCACGCACGACATCTACGCCGCCGATAAACGCTTCCCGCTGCAAACCGCGCTGAGCATCGCGCGCGGCATCGCCTCCGCCGCTGCCCAGCTGCACCAACACGGCATCCTGCACGGCGACCTGTATGGCCACAACATCCTGCACGACGACCACGGCCACACGCTGCTGGGCGACTTCGGCGCCGCCTCCTTCTACGATCCGGCCGGCCGGCAAGCCGACGCGCTGCAAACGCTGGAAGTCCGCGCCTTCGGCAACCTGCTGGAAGAGCTGCTGGACCGCAGCGACAGCACGCCATCGGCGTTGCGGGAACTGCAAGCCGCCTGCCAGTTAGGTACGCCGCGCTTCAAAAGCATCCAGGAACAGCTAGACAATTCATTCTAGATATTTT
Organism: Duganella sp. sic0402; assembly: GCF_019219065.1. GTDB lineage: Bacteria > Pseudomonadota > Gammaproteobacteria > Burkholderiales > Burkholderiaceae_D > Rugamonas. The sequence goes on from NZ_JAHUWK010000002.1 coordinate 414,114, forward strand.
ATTCTACATCCATGAGTACCAATAACCTGCCCAAACCGACCGCCGCCGAACTGGAAATGCTGCGCCTGCTGTACGCGCTCGGTCCGGCGACAGCGCGCCAGGTGCACGAAGCCGCCGTGGAAACCCGTCCCGACGCCAACTACGCGACGGTGCTGCGGGTGCTGCAAATCATGCATACCAAGGGTCTGCTCAGCCGCGACGAAAGCCAGCGCGCCCATATCTACGCCCCAGTGCAGGAACAAGACTCGGTGCAAACCAACCTGCTGAAAGACCTGATTCAGAAAGCCTTCGCCGGCTCCGGCAAAGCCCTGGTCCTGGCCGCCCTGCGCGGCGGCCACGTCAGCAAAAAAGAACGCGAAGAAATTCAGGCCCTGCTGGATCAGGACAAATAAGCGCGTTACAGTGTCATCTGGCACGCCTGGTCCCGTGCCGGGCGTCCGTCGATGAAATCTTGCACGTGCCGGGCGAAACAATCCGGCGCTGTCCACAGGATAAAGTGCGGCGCGCCGTGGACAGTGAGCCAATCCACCTGGCCGATTTTCCGCAACGCCGCCACATGCTCCCGCGCGCCCTCGTAAGGCGTCTTCGGATCGTATGTGCCACTCAATACCAGCAACGGCGGCAGGTGTTGCGGCAATTGCCCGAAATAGACATCGCGCGGATAGGTTGGCAAGGCTGGCTTGACCAGCAGCTCCGGCAGCCGGCTGGAGAACAATAGCTGGGCCTCCTCCTGCGCCAATTCGGCCATCGTCAGCTGCGGCCGCAGATTATTCTCCGATATGCTGATGATGCTGACCAGCGGAACCGAGGGTGGCGTTTGCGGATAAGCGCCCAGCGTCGCACCAGCCGCTTGCAGCGCGGCGATGGTCAGGCCAGGTTCGTCGCCACGCCCAGTCGCCAGCGCCTTGATCAGCAAAGGAATCCGCTGGCGCGCAGCCGGCACATCGAGTGCGCCGCCGAGGAAACGCTTGAGATTTTTACCTGGAATATCGGCCAGCATCGCCGGCGTCTGGCTGGCTTGCGCCAGCACGCGCCGATACAAGACAGCAGCCTCCTCCCCCAGCGCCGCATGGCACGCCGGGTCGGTATCGCAGTCAGCCAGCACCTTGCGGCCAACGGCGTCGACCACGTTCGAGCGCTGGCTCAGGTCCCATGCCGCAGCGTTCTGCAAGGGCACCAGCGAGTCGAGGATGACGCCGTTAACCCGCACATCGCCAAGTTGCAGGGCGCGCAACACTAATTGCGTGCCGTAAGAAACACCATAAATGTAGACCGGTTTGCCGCGATCCGATTCCTCCACGAGGCGGCGCAAATCCTGTGCGGCACTGGTGATGGAAAAGTCCTTGGCGAGCTCTGGATGTGCACCGAGTCGCTGAAAGCAGCTCCCCCATTCCGCGCCTGCCAGCGCCATGCCGCCCAAGCTATCGACGCCCTCTTCCTGCGGACACAGGCGCGAAGAATACCCGGTACCACGATGGTCGGGGATCAGCAGGTCGAAGCCGGGAAAGCTGCGGCGCAAAGTCGGCAGCATCGGATAGAGCGACGCGCCGGACTCTCCCGGTCCACCCGAAACCAGCCAGACGGCGCCTCGGGACACGCCTGCAGCGGGGAATTTGCGAACAAAGATCGTTGCCTGCGGCCCGTCTGTAGCCGCCTCATAGGACATCGGCAGCATGTTGGTCTTGCAAACGCTTCCTTTTAAATCTGCAAACTTATCGGCATCGGCACAAGGGGTGTAGCCTAAGGCCCGGCTGGCGCCCGCCGAACAGAACATCATCAACACCAAAAACAGGCGAACCACGGTTAATTTCATCTACTGGCCTCGGATAGGGATGGGAAGATGCAAGTATTGCATCGCTTCGGGCTGCTTGATGGAAAGTTACGACGAACTGCGCTGTGGACGGGGCCAACCGGCCTTTGACAGGGATGAACGGATCCTCCGCCATCCCGGCAAATGGCACTACAATGTAAGCCCTTTTATCTAGCCCATGTCCATGACCAGCCGTTTCAACTCCTGGCCGGAACACGCCCATCCCGTCATTGCCGTCCTGCTGGCGGTGGCGATTTGCGCGGTGCCGGTGGTGCTGCCGCACTTTAGCCTGGCCAATCTGCCGGCCAACCTGTTTGCCTATGTATTCTGCTGCGTGCTGGCCTATCCATTCGCGGCACTGCTGCGGCACCGCATCACCAGCCTGCCGGCGGTATGGGGCATCGCTGCATTATTGCTGCTGGCTGCCTGCCTGTACCACACCAACATCATCGCCGAGACCGCCAACAGCGCCTGGCCGCAGCGGCGCGATGTCACGCTCGACAAATTCCTGTTCAATTTGCCGCAATTGACGCTCGGGGTGTTGTGTTGGTGGTTATTAGTGCTGCGTCCCGACCGCCGCAAGCGCAGATTGTGATAATCTTTCCACAATCAAACTTCCGCTAGCGTTATGGACCAGAAAGCCCGCACCGCCCGCCGCCATGCTGTTCGCCAGCCGGCCGTGCTGACCATGACCGACGAAAGCCGCCACGAAGTCCGCACGCTGGACCTGTCGCACGGCGGCATCAGCCTGCAGACCGAAAGCCAGATCCGCCTGGCGCAATACTGCGCCATCTCCTTCAGCGTCCAGTTGGGCGAGGTCGACCACAGTGTGCTGGCCATGGGCCAGGTGGTCTACAGCGATCCCGACGCTGAGCATGGCTTCAAGACCGGCGTCCAATTCCTGCGCATCGACGACGACAGCCGCGCCGTCTTCCACCAGCTGCTGCAAGAAACGCAATAACCGGCAGCGTATTGCATGCCCAGCGATTTTCCGCTATATTGAACACAGTTTCGCTATAACGGATTTCCGGTATAGCTCATCAGCATCAAGAGTCGGTTGATCCGACGCCAACCTGCCTCCCCGGGCAAGGTGGAAGCCTCTACGGCGATGCGGCCTTTTAACGGCAACGAAGCGGGTGTGACATGGTTACTCCAAATCGAGCCAAGCTTTCAGGAGAACCCATGACCACGTCCCACCACACCGCCCCGCTGGACAGCCAGTTCCGCATGACGCACACCTTCCACCTGTCGCTGGGCGCAGATCAACCGGCCGCCGGCCAGCTGGAATCCACGCTGAAAAGCTCCGCAGCACGCATCGACAAATGGCTGATCCTGCGCCGTGGCGGCAGCTACGAGCACAGCATCACCGTCGACGGCATCGGCGAAGCCGCCGCCCGCACCCTGCGCAAAGCCTTCGCCAGCCTGAACAGCGAAATCAAAGTCCACGTCGAACACATGCTGCATTTCGACCGCGCATAAAAAAACGGGCCGAAGCCCGTTTTTTGCACTCGCTGCCAGCGTGGATTAACGCTTGTCCAGTGGTGGTACGTCGCGTACGGTCGAGCCGATGAACAGCTGACGTGGACGGCCGATTTTCTGCTCTGGATCGGCGATCATTTCGTTCCACTGAGCGATCCAGCCGATGGTACGCGCCATCGCGAAGATGCCGGTGAACAGCGACACTGGGATGCCCAGCGCCGATTGCACGATGCCCGAGTAGAAGTCGACATTCGGGTACAGTTTGCGCGAAACGAAGTATTCGTCGTTCAGTGCAATCTTTTCCAGTTCCATCGCCAGTTTGAACAGCGGGTCGTCTTGCAGGCCCAGTTCGTTCAGCACTTCGTAGCAGGTTTCGCGCATCAGCTTCGCACGCGGGTCGAAGTTTTTGTAGACGCGGTGACCGAAGCCCATCAGCTTGACGCCGGAGTTCTTGTCTTTGACCTGAGCGATGAAGGCCGGGATGTTATCCACCGAGCCGATTTCTTTCAGCATGGTCAGCGCCGCTTCGTTGGCGCCGCCGTGGGCAGGGCCCCACAGGCAGGCGATACCGGCAGCGATACAGGCGAACGGGTTGGCGCCCGACGAACCGGCCAGACGCACGGTCGAGGTCGAAGCATTCTGCTCGTGGTCAGCGTGCAGGATCAGGATACGGTCCAGCGCGCGCACCAGCACGTCGTTGACTTTGTATTCTTCGCATGGATTGCCGAACATCATGCGCATGAAGTTGGCCGAGTACGACAGGTCGTTGCGTGGGTACACGAACGGCTGGCCGATCGAGTATTTGTACGCCATCGCCACCAGGGTAGGCATCTTGGCGATCAGGCGGATCGCCGACACTTCACGGTGCTTGGCATCGTTGATGTCCAGCGAGTCGTGGTAGAACGAAGCCAGCGCGCCGACGGTGCCGACCAGTACCGACATCGGGTGCGCGTCGCGACGGAAGCCGCGGAAGAAGAATTGCATCTGCTCGTGCACCATGGTGTGCTTGGTGACGGTGTCGACGAATTCTTTTTTCTCCACTGCGTTCGGCAGTTCGCCGTTCAGCAGCAGGTAGCACGATTCCATGAAGTCGGCGTTGACCGCCAGCTGTTCGATCGGGTAGCCGCGATATTGCAGTTCGCCCTTGTCGCCGTCGATGTAGGTGATCGACGAGTTGCACGCTGCGGTCGACATAAAGCCTGGATCGTAGGTGAACTTGCCGGTCGCGCCGTACAGCTTACGGATGTCGACGACGTCAGGACCAACGGTACCTTTGTAGATCGGGAATTCGACCGATGCGCTGCCATCGGAGAACGAGAGAGTGGCTTTGTTATCAGAGATATTCATGGACTCTTCCTTCTTGGAGAGATGATGCAAGTAAAAAGAAACTGGGTGTGCTGCTTACGCTTGGCGCAACTGCTGCAGCAACGCGCGAACGTGCGGCAGGTCAATTTCGCCTTCCGGCTCCTTACGGGCCAGTACCAGATCCATCAGGGCATTGTCCGACAAGTCGAGGAGCCGCGTTAAAGCGTCCACTTCCTCGTCGGTCAATTCAGTTTCACGCGCATCCAGAAAACGGGTGAGGATGATGTCGTTTTCCAGCAGACCCCGGCGGGCGCGCCAGCGCAGGCGGGCACGGTTGGCTGGGTCGGACTGATGCGCTGCGTGATTCGTTTCAGTCATAAGCTTTAACTTTACACTGTGCGCGCCGTTCTTGCTGGAGCGCAGATTCTAAAACCGTAAAACAAAAACGGGCGGCGCTGATGCTGCCGCCCGCAGTGTGCGCGTTAGATTGCGCGGCGTACCATCAGCTCTTTGATTTTGCCGATTGCCTTGTTCGGGTTCAGACCTTTAGGGCAGACATCGACGCAGTTCATGATCGAGTGGCAGCGGAACAAGCGGTATGGATCTTCCAGGTTGTCCAGACGCTGGCCGGTGGCTTCGTCGCGCGAGTCGGCGATGAAGCGGTAGGCTTGCAGCAGGCCGGCAGGACCGACGAACTTGTCCGGATTCCACCAGAACGACGGGCACGAAGTCGAGCAGCACGCGCACAGGATGCACTCGTACAGGCCGTCCAGCTCTTCGCGCTGTTCCGGGGTTTGCAGGCGTTCTTTTTCAGGACGGATCGATTCGTTGATCAGGTAAGGCTTGATCGAATCGTACTGTTTGAAGAACTGGGTCATGTCGACGATCAGGTCGCGGATCACCGGCAGGCCTGGCAGCGGACGCAGCACGATAGGCTCGGTCAGCTCGTTCAGGTTGGTGGTGCAGGCCAGGCCGTTCTTGCCGTTGATGTTCATCGCGTCCGAACCGCACACGCCTTCGCGGCACGAGCGGCGCAGGGCCAGCGAGTCATCCACGTCGGACTTGATGCGTTGCAGCGCGTCCAGCAGCATCTTGTCGGTGTCTTTCAACTCGACGGTGACGTCCTGCATGTACGGCTTGGCGTCCTGGTCCGGATCGTAACGGTAAATTTTCAGTTTAAGAGTGCGTGCCATGTTATATAGCCTTAGAAAGTACGTGGTTTCGGTTTGAAGGTATCAACCGTCAGCGGCTTGGTCACGACTGCTTTGTAATCCAGTCGGTTGCCTTCCGAGTACCACAGGGTATGCTTCATCCAGTTGTCGTCGTCGCGGTGCGGGTAATCGTCGTGGGCGTGGGCGCCGCGCGATTCTTTACGCGCTGCTGCCGAGACGATGGTGGCTTTCGCGGTCTCGATCAGGTTGTCCAGTTCCAGTGCTTCCACGCGGGCGGTGTTGAACACTTTCGACTTGTCCTTGAACGAGACGTGCTTGCGGCGCTCGTCCAGTTTCATGATCTCTTCGACGCCTTTTTGCAGCATGTCGTCGGTACGGAACACGCCACAGAACTTCTGCATCGAAGCGCGGATGTCGTTGGCGACGCCCTGCACTTTTTCGCCGCCGGTCGAGGTTTCCAGCTTGTTCAGGCGGTTCAGCGCGAAGTCGGCGGCGTCCTTCGGCAGCGGTTTGTTTTCCTTCTGCTTCAGGTTCGATGCGACCACGTGGTTGCCGGCCGCGCGGCCGAATACCACCAGGTCCAGCAGCGAGTTGGTGCCCAGGCGGTTGGCGCCGTGCACCGATACGCAGGCGCATTCGCCGATCGCGTACAGGCCGTTGACCACTTTCTGCGTGCCGTCGCCGTTCGGCGTAACGACCTGACCGTGGATATTGGTCGGGATGCCGCCCATCTGATAGTGGATGGTCGGCACGACTGGAATTGGTTCCTTGGTCGCATCGACGTTGGCGAACTTGTGGCCGATTTCCAGAATCGATGGCAGACGCTTCTCGATGGTGTCCTTGCCGATGTGGCGCAGGTCCAGCATGACGTGGTCTTTGTTCGGACCGCAGCCGCGGCCTTCCTTGATCTCCTGGTCCATCGAGCGGGACACGAAGTCGCGCGGCGCCAGGTCTTTCAGCGTCGGCGCATAGCGCTCCATGAAGCGTTCGCCTTCCGAGTTGATCAGGATACCGCCCTCACCGCGTACACCTTCGGTGATCAGCACGCCCGCGCCGGCCACGCCGGTCGGGTGGAACTGCCAGAATTCCATGTCCTGCAGCGGCAGGCCGGCGCGTGCCGCCATGCCCATGCCGTCGCCGGTGTTGATGAAGGCATTGGTCGACGCGGCGAAGATACGGCCGGCGCCACCGGTAGCGAAGATGGTGGTCTTGGCTTCCAGGATCATGACATCGCCGGTTTCCATTTCCAGCGCGACCACGCCAACCACATCGCCTTCGGCGTCGCGGATCAGGTCCAGCGCCATCCACTCAACGAAGAAGTGGGTGCGGGCCTTGACGTTGCGCTGATACAGCGTGTGCAGCAGTGCGTGGCCGGTACGGTCAGCGGCGGCGCAGGCGCGCTGCACCGCTTTTTCACCGAAGTTGGCGGTATGGCCGCCGAACGGACGCTGATAGATGGTGCCGTCAGGATTACGGTCGAACGGCATGCCGAAGTGTTCCAGCTCGTAGACCACCTTCGGTGCTTCGCGGCACATGAATTCGATCGCATCCTGGTCGCCCAGGTAGTCGCCGCCTTTAACGGTGTCGAACATATGCCAGAACCAGTTGTCTTCCGCCATATTGCCCAGCGAAGCGCCGATGCCGCCCTGGGCAGCCACGGTGTGCGAGCGGGTCGGGAAGACTTTCGACAGCACCGCCACATTCAGGCCGGCTTCGGCCAGTTGCAGCGATGCGCGCATGCCGGAGCCGCCGGCGCCGACGATTACCGCGTCAAAGCGGCGGGTTGGAATACCAGATTTAATAGCTGCCACGATTACACACTCCAGATAATTTGAATCGACCACACGGCACAGCCGATCAGCCAGGCGATGGTGGCGATTTGCAGGAACAGGCGCAGGCCAACGGCGCGCACATAGTCCATCCAGACGTCACGCATGCCTACCCAGGCGTGGTAGAACAGGCCGATCAGCGTCACGGCGCTGATCAGTTTGAACCATTGCTGGGCGAACAGGCCGGCCCAGCCTTCATAGGTGAAATTCTGGCCGGTCAGGAAAGCCAGCAGCAGGATGGCGGTGTATGCCACCATGATGACTGCGGTGACGCGCTGCACCAGCCAGTCCTTGACGCCGTAGTGGGCGCCTACAACGCGGCGCTTAGGGCCGATACCGTTATCGTTGATGGACATTTCAGAATACTCCAAACAGTTTCAGGGCGATCAGGGCGGTCAGCACCAGGCTGATGACCAGGACGGTGATCGACGATTTACGCGCGGACTGTTTGTCCAGGCCAATGTGCAAGTCCATCACCAGGTGGCGAATGCCGGCGCACATATGGTGCAGGAAGCTCCAGCTCAGACCCAGGATGATCACTTTGACCAGCGGGTAGGTGACGAAACCTTCGTAGTAAGCGAAAGAGATCTCGGAACGCAGGGAATTCTGCAAGAGATACAGCACGAATGGCAGCAGCAGGAACATGCCGACGCCGGAAATACGGTGCAGGATGGACACATAAGCAGCTGGCGTCATACGGTAGTTGGACAGTTCGGTAACATGAATGTTACGGAACTCCGGCCGTTCTTTTTTAGGGGCTTCCCTTACGGCTTCTGACATAACAAGACCTCCTCAGGCTAATACAAAATTTTGGTAAGACTGCGATTTTCGCCGATTTCCACTCTCATAACCAATATCTATTGTTACATATAATAAAAATAGTGGTCGGCATCACAACTGGCGGCTACTTTCTGTAGCTCAACGTATTATCAGCGCAACAATGCTACGGGCGTATGACCGGCGCCCCTGCGCTGCGTCTCCTTCAATTCAACTCGTTGTGATAGTGATGGCGCTCGGTCAGGTACAGGCCGCGGCGCAGCTCGACCGGCTTGTCGCCATAGGTAAACGAGACCCGCTCCGACGCCAGCAGCGGCGTATTCACGGCAATTTTCAACAGCGCGGCATCGCCTTCGGCGGCGCAGACGGCGCGGATTTTTTCAGTGGCACGTATCATGCGCGTGCCGAATTCGGATTCAAACAGCCCGTACATGGGACCTTTATACTCCTCCAGCCGTTCCGCAGTCAGCCCCTTAAAAGTGATACCCGGCAGCCACAGCTCCTCGACAATGGTCGGCACGCCGTCAAAATGCTGCACGCGCTTGACAAAGATCACGGCGTCGCCGGACTTCAGGTCCAGCAGGCGCGCCACGTCGGCCGGCGCGCGGGTGCGTTTGACTTCGATGAACTGGCTGACACCCGGATGCGGCACGCCCTCGTCGGGCATCAGCCGCAGGAAACGGAACTGGGCACGCTCCTCGTGGTGGGTGGAGACGAAGGTCCCCTTGCCCTGCTTGCGCATCACCAGGTTCTCGGCAGCCAGCTCGTCGATCGCCTTGCGCACGGTACCCTGGCTGACCTTGAAGCGGTTGGCCAGTTCGACTTCGCTGGGAATCAGTTCACCCGGCTTCCATTCGCCGGACTGCAGGCTCTTGGTGATCAAGGCCTTGATTTGCTGGTAAAGCGGGGAGAAAGTAGGCGACACTGAGGCAGCACTACCGGCGCTTGCAGCGGTAGCATTGTGGCTCGGATTGGGTGGCGCGGAACTCATAGACCAAGATTTCACCACAAATGAACAGTGCCGTCCAGAAAAAACGGCAATAACTTATCTGTCTTATATAAGACATAAGATAGGATTGACAGATAGTGGCGGCAGGCCTACACTCCCCGCCAGCACTTATAGATACATCATTATAAGCGTCTAATTTTGCAGTATGATTACGATTTCCCGGACCGGCCGACGGTCCAGCTTCAAGAACGTTTTACTTACACACTTTGGAGATTCATCATGGCTAAAACCCCATTGCGCGTTGCTGTCACCGGCGCCGCTGGTCAAATCGGTTACGCACTGCTGTTCCGCATCGCCAACGGCGACATGCTCGGCAAAGATCAACCAGTTATTCTGCAACTGCTGGAAATCGCCGACGAGAAGGCACAGAAGGCGCTGAAGGGCGTCATGATGGAGATCGACGATTGCGCATTCCCGCTGCTGGCTGAAATGACCGCCCACTCCGACCCGCTGACCGCCTTCAAGGATGTCGACTACGCAGTGCTGGTCGGCGCCCGTCCGCGCGGCCCAGGCATGGAGCGTAAAGACCTGCTGGAAGCCAACGCGCAGATCTTCACCGCCCAGGGCAAAGCACTGGACGCGGTCGCTTCGCGCAACGTCAAAGTGCTGGTGGTCGGCAACCCAGCCAACACCAACGCCTACATCGCCATGAAATCGGCGCCATCGCTGCCAGCCAAGAACTTCACCGCCATGCTGCGCCTGGACCACAACCGCGCGCTGTCGCAAGTGGCTGCCAAAACCGGCACCCAGGTGAAAGACATCGAGAAGCTGACCGTATGGGGCAATCACTCGCCGACCATGTATGCTGACTACCGCTTCGCTACCGTAGGCGGCAAAAACGTCAAAGACCTGATCAACGATCAGGAATGGAACGCCAACACCTTCCTGCCTACCGTCGGCAAACGCGGTGCAGCGATCATCGAAGCGCGCGGCCTGTCGTCGGCTGCTTCGGCCGCCAACGCCGCCATCGACCACGTGCATGACTGGCACGTCGGCACCAACGGCAAGTGGACCACCATGGGTGTTCCTTCGGATGGTTCGTACGGCATCCCTGAAGGCATCGTGTTCGGCTTCCCTGTGACCACCGAAAACGGCGAATACAAAATCGTTCAAGGCCTGGACATCGACGCCTTCTCGCAAGAGCGCATCAACCTGACCCTGAAAGAACTGACCGAAGAGCGCGAAGGCGTCAAGCACCTGCTGCCGTAAGCTTCTTCCCCTTTCGTGGAACCGGTTAAACAACCGATCCGCCGCACCCGCCGCGCTGCCGAGAGCAGCGCGGCGGTTATTTCTTCTACCGACCGATTATCAGACCCTACCCGCATGCACCCATCCGAGGTTTTATTCCAGGGTAACCGCCAGCCACTGCTGCTGCCAGCCTGTGATCACTACGCCGGCTCCGAAAAGCTGATGCGCAAGTCGATCGCCCTGCAACAAGAACTTGGTCCACTGTTCGACATCACCCTCGATTGCGAAGACGGCGCCAGCGCCGGCAACGAGGAAGCCCACGCCCGGCTGGTGGTCGAGCTGCTCAACTCCGACGACAACCGCTTCAACCGCATCGGCGCGCGCGTGCACGATATCGCCAGCCCTTATTTTGCGCAGGACGTCGAGATCATCTGCGCCGCCGCCAAACGGCTGGCCTACATCGTCATCCCCAAGGTCAACGGCATCGACGAGCTGGCACGCGCCATCAAGCTGATTAACACCCACGCCGGCAAGGCCGGCCGCAAGGACCTGCCGGTGCACGTGCTGATCGAGACTCACGGCGCGCTGCACGATGTCTACGCCATCGCCGCCCTGCCCCAGGTGCAGTGCCTGTCGTTCGGCATCATGGACTTCGTCTCGTCGCACTACGGCGCGATCCCCGGCGCGGCAATGCGCACGCCCGGCCAGTTCACCCATCCGCTGGTGGTGCGCGCCAAGCTGGACATCGCCGCCGCCTGCCACGCGCACGGCAAAGTGCCGTCGCATAATGTGACCACCGAAATCAAGGACACTGCGGTGGCCGCCAATGACGCTCAGCGCGCCGCCGCCGAATTCGGCTATACGCGCATGTGGAGCATCCACCCGAACCAGATCAAGCCGATCATCAAGACCTTCACGCCGCGCCTGTCGGAAGTGAGCGAGGCGGCCGCCATCCTGCACGAAGCCGCAGCCGTGCAATGGGGTCCCATCTCCCAAAATGGGCGCTTGCACGACCGTGCCAGCTATAGATATTATTGGACCGTTTTGCAGCGCGCCAAACTGGCGGGCCTGAGCCTGCCAGAATCGGTGGCGCCGCTGTTCAACGGTCTCTCCACCGACCAGCCACAGGAAGCAAACTAATGTCGATCTCCAAATTATTCATGGCCTGCAGCCTCGCGCTGGCCTCGCTGACCCTTGCCGCCGGCGCCCACGCCGAAAGCGACGTCAAGAAACCAGTCAAGAAGGAAGCCGCCAAAAAGCCTGCCACCAAGGCCAAGAAAACCGCCGCCAAGCCGGTCGAGCCGAAAGCGCCGAACGAGGAAGAGGACGAGCCAGTCATTACCGATACCGCCGCCACCGACTTCGACTGCGAACTGGGCAACAAGATCACCATCTACCAGAACGCTGGCGACGACGGCCACATCGCGCTGCGCTGGAAGAAGCGCCTGCACCGCCTGACGCGCGTTGGCACCACCACCGGCGCCCAGCGTTTCGAGAACAAGCTGTATGGCCTGATCTGGATCGGTATCCCGGCCAAGGGCATGCTGCTGGACTCCAAGCAGAACCGCCAGCTGGCCAACGAGTGCCGCAATGCCGAGCAGCTGAAGCCAGTGGCGATCACCGAAACGCCGGCCAACACGCTTCAATAAACGCAGTCCCAAAACGCAACACCACGCTTTTTAATACTAGACGATACCCAATACGAAGGAGAGGTCATGTCACACAACACTCTGAACACGCTTAAGGAATTCGACATCGCTGGCAAGACGGCCAAGTTCTACTCGCTGCCAGCCCTGGAAAAGAGCCTGGGCGCCAAAATCTCCCGCCTGCCGATCTCGATCCGCGTGGTGCTGGAATCCGTACTGCGTAACGTCGATGGCAAGAAAGTCACCGAAGAACACGTCAAACAGGTCGCCAACTGGGCGCCGACCGGCGAACGCACCGACGAGATCCCGTTCGTCGTCGCCCGCGTGGTGCTGCAGGACTTCACCGGCGTGCCGCTGCTGGCCGACCTGGCCGCAATGCGCAACGTCGCCTACAAGATGGGCGTCAACGCCAAGAAAATCGAGCCGCTGGTGCCGGTTGACCTGGTGGTCGACCACTCGGTCACCATCGACCACTTCCGCGAGCCCAAAGCGCTGGACCTGAACATGAAACTGGAATTCTCGCGCAACAACGAGCGCTACCAGTTCATGAAATGGGGCATGCAAGCCTTCGACACCTTCGGCGTGGTGCCGCCGGGCTTCGGCATCGTCCACCAGGTCAACCTGGAATACCTGGCGCGCGGCGTCCACAAGGACAGCAGCGGCGTCTACTACCCTGACTCGCTGGTCGGCACCGACTCGCACACCACCATGATCAACGGCATCGGCGTGGTTGGCTGGGGCGTGGGCGGCATCGAGGCGGAAGCCGGCATGCTGGGCCAGCCAGTCTACTTCCTGACCCCGGACGTGATCGGCGTCAACCTGACCGGCGTGCTGCGCGAAGGCTGCACCGCGACCGATCTGGTGCTGACCATCACCGAAATGCTGCGCAAGGCCAAAGTGGTCGGCAAGTTCGTCGAGTTCTTCGGCGAAGGCACCGAGACGCTGTCGGTCACCGACCGCGCCACCATCGCCAACATGGCGCCGGAATACGGCGCCACCATGGGCTTCTTCCCGGTCGATGACGCCACCATCGAATACTTCGAAGGCACCGGCCGCACCAAGGCGGAAATCGACGCCTTCGCCGCCTACTTCAAGGCGCAGGGCATGTACGGCGTCTCCAAAGCCGGCGACATCGACTACACCCGCGTGCTGGAACTGAATTTGACCGACGTGACGCCGTCGCTGGCCGGTCCTAAGCGTCCGCAAGACCGTATCGAAATCGGCAACGTGAAAAACAACTTCACCGAACTGTTCTCAAAACCGACCTCGGAAAACGGCTTCAACAAAAAGCCGGAAGACCTGAACGCCACCTATACCACCACCAACGGCGTCAATGTGAAGAACGGCGACGTGCTGATCGCCGCGATCACCTCGTGCACCAACACCTCGAACCCGAGCGTGCTGCTGGCCGCCGGCCTGCTGGCCAAGAAAGCCGTGGAAGCCGGCCTGGAAGTCGCACCGCACATCAAGACCTCGCTGGCTCCTGGCTCGCGCGTGGTGACCGAGTACCTGACCGCCGCCGGCCTGCTGCCTTACCTGGAACAGCTGGGCTTTGGCGTGACTGCCTACGGCTGCACCACCTGCATCGGTAACGCCGGCGACCTGACGCCTGAGCTGAACGCCGCCATCACCTCGAACGACATCGTCGCTTCGGCCGTGCTGTCGGGTAACCGTAACTTTGAAGCGCGTATTCACCCGAATATCCGCTCCAACTTCCTGGCTTCGCCACCGCTGGTGGTTGCCTACGCCATCGCCGGCAATATGACCGTTGACCTGATGACCCAGCCGGTTGGCAAGGGCAAGAACGGCAAGGATGTGTACCTGGGCGACATCTGGCCGACCTCGCATGAAATCGCCAAGCTGATGAAGTTTGCGATGAATGCCAAAGTCTTCAAGACCAACTACGCCGACGTCAAGGGCAATCCAGGCAAGCTGTGGGAGCACGTATCGTCGACCGAAGGCCAGGTCTACAACTGGCCTGCCTCGACCTACATCGCCGAGCCACCGTTCTTCGATGGCTTCGAGATGACGCCGAAGGCGACCAACCCGAACATCAGCGGCGCGCGCGCGCTGGGCGTGTTCGGCGATTCGATCACCACCGACCACATCTCGCCTGCCGGCTCGATCAAGGAAGACGGCCCGGCCGGCAAATGGCTGAAGGAAAACGGCGTGCAGAAAGCCGACTTCAACTCCTACGGCTCGCGCCGCGGCAACCACGAGATCATGATGCGCGGCACCTTCGCCAACGTGCGTATCAAGAACAAGATGATCCCGCCGAAAGCCGACGGTTCCGCAGTCGAAGGCGGCATCACCATTCACCAGCCATCGGGCGAACAGCTGTCGATCTACGACGCAGCCATGAAGTACGTGGCGGCAGGCACCCCGACCATGGTGTTTGGCGGCGAAGAGTACGGCACCGGCTCGTCGCGCGACTGGGCCGCCAAAGGTACCCAGCTGCTGGGCGTGAAAGCGGTGATCGTGCGTTCCTTCGAGCGTATCCACCGCTCCAACCTGGTGGGCATGGGCGTGCTGCCGCTGCAATTCATCGGCAACGATTCGGTGGAATCGCTGGGTATCACCGGCAAGGAAACCTATGACCTGAAAGGCCTGGACGGCGAGATCAAGCCGCAACAGCTGGCCACCCTGGTGATCCACCGCCAGGACGGCACCAGCCAGGACGTGAAAGTACTGCTGCGTATCGACACCCCGATCGAAGTCGACTACTACAAGCACGGCGGTATCCTGCCGTTCGTGCTGCGCCAGCTGCTGGCTGCGTAATGCGTTAGTCAGGCAACCTTCAAAAGCCGGGCTTGCCCGGCTTTTTTTATGCACGTTTGCCGAATCAACTACAATAGGCGCCATAAGGGTTATCATCTGCATGACTGATCCGTTTATTCACTTTTAATGAGACTCTTATTGCGCTATGCGTCGTTCATCTAAAGCTTCATCCCAAAAACTGTCTGCCGAGAGCCAGCGCCTCGCCACCTACGCCCAGGCTGTCGGGCAGGCGGCCAGCCGTATCGAAGAGCGGGCCTGGGAACACTCTCTCGATGCGCAGCTCCAGAAACTCCTGAAGACCGGTCACCAGGACACCATCGACGCCACCCTCAACGCGCTGTTCAAGGAAGACCTGAACGGCTACGACGTGCTGATGGACAGCGTGGAAGCGGTCAGCGAATCCAGCCACCTCGCCATCGACACCGCCGACGGCGTCAGCAAGCCGTTCGACGTGCTGCTGGTGGCCGCGCCCATCCTGGCCTGGACCCGCTTTGCTATTGCCTCCGGCGCGATCCCGTCCGACATCCTGCAAACGCTGACGGCGCACTTCGCCGCGCACCTGCTGGCGGACGGCACGCAGCTAGCGATGTCGCCGACGCTGTTCTCCATCGATCAGCTGCCGCGCAGCCACGTGGAAACCTACGGCAAAGTACAAAAGCTGGCGCAGGCCGCGCTCAAGGGCACGGCGCTGAAAGCCGACACCAAGGTGCCGGAAACCGCCCCCTTCCTGGCTGACACCCGCTACCTGCTGGTGGCCGTGGTGGCGCCAGCCGGCGCGCCGCTGTTCCGCTGGCAGATGCCGGAGCACCAGGCCAACTTTGCCGCCGAGCGCAGCAGCGCGCTAGAGCAATGGCGTACGCAGGCGACACCAACCGTCAACCGTCTGCTGCCGGGTTGCGGCGTCGAACTGCTGCTGCCGGAGGCCTACTACATGGCTTGCCGCGAGGCGGACAAGCTGATCCGTCCGGTGTCGATCCGCGCCGCCGTGCACTACCTGACCCACACGCTGGATGTGGAACCAACGGAGCTGCGCGCGGTGATCGCCGGCTTTGGCGAGGAAAGCGCCGAAGCGCAGGTAGACGAATATCGCGTAGCGTTCACGCAACGCTCGTCAACGGATGTGATTTACGGCGTGGTATGGCCGCTGTACGGCCAGGAAGATGAGGAAGGGACGCCGCCGGAAGGTCCGGGCGCGCTGACTGCGGTGCAAAAACCGGTCACGCCGGTGGACGACATCATCTCGCACCTGAACGAGGCCGGCATCACGCAGATCAAGAAGCATAACGAACGTTATGTGGTCGAGTTCTGCGACGACTGCGGTGCGCCGCTGTTCGCCGACCCGCAAGGCGAACTGGCCCACGCCGAAATGCCCGAAGACGCCCCCGCCGGCACCGAGCACTTCCACTAAGTAAAAAGCCCCTCACTTCGAGGGGCTTTTTACTTCTGCGGTGGGATATTGATAATGATGGCGGGCGGTGTTTGCGCCGGCTGAGCCTGCGCTGCCTGAACAGGCACGGCTATAGGCCTGGCTTCCTGCCTGCTGGCTGCGAAATACAAGCCGCCAAAGCCGAGAAACATGCCAACCATCGAGGCAACCATCCAGCGATAACCCTCGGCGGCCATCTTGTGCATTTCCGAACGAAAAGCTTCGATATCCGACTTGGTGGCCAAGGTCGGCAGTATCGTATCGAAGCGCATCTCCAGCGCAGTTTGGCGGTCGTTGTCCATGCATCCAGCTTAGGACAAAACACCCATCCTACCAAGTGGAGAACGGCTTCTTAATCAGGTTCGAGTTGAGATAGCGCAGATCTTCGGTGACTTCATCGCCGATCCAGCCCGGCTTGTCGAACTGCTGGTCTTCCGACTGCAATTCGATCTCCGCCACCACCAGGCCGGCGTTCACGCCGAGGAACTCATCCACTTCCCACACATTGCCGGCAAACGTAATCCGGCGGCGATACTTCTCGATCAGCGGCCGCTCGCACAAACCGTCGAGCAGCTCGGCCGCATCGGCAACAGGAATCTCATATTCCCACTCGCCGCGCGTGGCGCCCTTGTTGGCGCCCTTGACCGTAATCACCGCCCGCTCGCCCTCAATGCGCACGCGCACCACCCGCTGCTTGTCCGACGACAGATAGCCCTGCTTGAAGAACACCGGCTCCCCAAGCTTCATCCAACCATCCCCGGACAGCAGGAACTTGCGCTCGATCTCGACGCCCATGCTCAGTAGTCGTTCAGCGACAGCAGAATCGGTTGCAGGATGGCCGCACCCAGCGCCGCGCTGCGCGCACCATTCCAGCCCACGTTCGGATCAGGCAGGTCAGCGTTGTCCTTGAACGGCATTTCCAGTGTCAGCGCCAGGCAGCCGAAGTGATGGCCGACATACTTCGACGCCAGCGTCAGCATGTCTTCCTTGTACTTGCTGGCTGCATAGCCAACCTTGTCCTGGAAGTCCGGCGACGCATCCTTGTAGCGATCAATGAAAGCCTGCTGCTTGGCGCGGCGCTCATCGCTGAAGTTCTCCAGCATCTCATTGCCCGCTACGAAGTTGTAAGGCAGCGCCTCATCGCCGTGGATGTCGAAGAACATATCGATGCCGGTTTCGTGCATCTTCTGCTTCACATACAGCACCTCAGGACTGCGTTCGACCGAAGGCGTCATCCACTCGCGGTTCAAGTTCGCGCCAGCCGCATTGGTGCGCAGATTGCCGCGCACCGAGCCGTCCGGGTTCATGTTTGGCACGATGTAGAACACGCAAGTCTGCAACAGCTTGCGGGCAATCGGATTGGCATCGTCCAGCAGCGAATCGATCAGGCCTTCGATGAACCACTCGGCCATCGACTCGCCAGGGTGCTGGCGTGCGATGAACCAGATTTTCTTTTCCGCTTCCGGCTTGCCGATCACCACCAGGTTCATATCGCGGCCATCGACCGTCGAACCCAGATCATGCACGCGCGCCAGCGGATGCTCGCCCACCTCGCCCAGCAGGCGCAGATGGCGCTCGAACGAATACGGCTCGAAGTAAGCGTAGTAGATGCTGTCAGTATCCGGCGTATGGTTGATCGTCATGACCGCGCCATCGAACTTGGTCGGCACGCGGAACCAGTTCTCGGTGTCATAGCTGGCCACCGCCTGATAGTCTTCGTAGCCCTTGGCGTAGGTCGCCTGGCCGGCGTTCAGGAAGCGCATCGTCAGCTTCTGGCCGCGCGCGCCCTGCACGCGGAAGTGGAACCACTGATGGATATCCGCGTGGGAGTCCTTGCGCAGGTTCAGTTCTATGGTGGCAGCACTATCGGCGCGCAGCACTTCAATGGCGCCGGAGTCGAAGTTCTGGCTGATTTTAATGGTCATGTTGATCCAATATTAAGTGAATACTGATGACCATTATTTTACCAGCATGCTCCCTTCTCGTTTGTAGCGGGCATGCCAGGACAAGGCCTGTTCCAGCACATGCGGCGTCTGACCGCCGCCCAGCTTCGCTTCCTCGAAATAGGCGCGTAGCTGCGGACGGTAATCGGGGTGCGCGCAGTTCTCGATAATCAGCGGCGCGCGCTCACGCGGCGCCAGGCCACGCAGGTCGGCCAGGCCCCATTCCGACACCAGCACATCGACATCATGCTCGGTGTGGTCAACGTGCGCCGCAAACGGCACCACGCTGGAAATCGCGCCATCCTTGGCCACCGACTTGCTGACGAAAATCGACAGCTGGCCATTGCGCGCAAAGTCGCCCGAGCCGCCGATGCCGTTCATCATATGCGTGCCGCCGACGTGGGTCGAATTGACGTTGCCGTAGATGTCGAACTCCAGCGCCGTGTTCAGCGCGATGATGCCCAGCCGGCGCACGATCTCCGGATGGTTGCTGATCTCCTGCGGCCGCAGCACAATGCGCTCGCGGTACTGCTCGATATTGCGGATGAACTTTTCATGCATGGCCGCCGACAGCGTGATCGACGAGGCCGACGCCATCTTCAGCTGGCCCGAATCAAGCAGCTCGATGGCGCTATCCTGTAGCACCTCGGAATACATGGTCATGTTGTGGAACGGCGAATCGATCAAGCCATGCAGCACCGCGTTGGCGATGGTGCCGATGCCCGCTTGCAGCGGCCGTAGCGAGAGGTCCATACGCCCTGCTTTCACTTCGCCATCCAGGAAGGCGATGACGTGGCGCGCGATGGCGTCGGTCTCCTGGTCTGGGGGCAGCGCGTTGGACGGACTGTCCGGGCTATCGGTGATCACAATCGCGGCAATGCGGTCAGGATCTACAGGGATCGCCTCTGTGCCGATACGCTGCGATGGCGTCAGCAGCGGAATCGCTTCGCGGAACGGACGAGCACCGGGCACGTAGATATCATGAAAGCCTTCCAGCGCCAGCGGCGCGCTCAGATTGATCTCGACGATCACCTTGCCGGCCTGCTGCACGAAGTTGGCAGTGTTCCCGACCGACATGGTAGGGATAATGCCGCCTTCGGGCGTAATCGCCACCGCTTCAATGACGGCGATATCCACCGGCTTCAGATCGCCGGAGCGCAGCTGCTCGGCCGTCTCCGACAAGTGCTGGTCGATGAACATCACCTCGCCGGAATTGATCTTGCGGCGCAGTGCGGCGTCAGCCTGAAACGGCATGCGGCGCGCGACCACGCCGGCATTGGCCATCAGGCCATCGCTGTCATTGCCCAGCGAGGCGCCGGTCAGCAGTGTCAGGTGCAGCGGGGCCGAGCGCACACGCTCGACCAACGCTGCGGGCAGCGCCTTGGCATCACCGGCTCGGGTAAAGCCGCTCATACCAACTGTCATGCCGTCCTTGAATAAAAGGGCGGCCTGCTCCGCGCTCATCAGCTTGTTCATGAGCGCCGGACGGCGGATGCGATCTTCGTACATAGTTGGGTTCTCCTCATTCTTTTGTTTCAGTATAGAATCAGGAAAACTGTAGTTTTATGACTTAAATTCCCATTTTTCATTCGTTTTATTCATGGATCTGCGCTCACTCCGCTACTTCGTCGAAACCGTCCGCCTGAACAGCTTCACCCAGGCAGCAGAGTCGCTGCACGTCACCCAATCGACCATCAGCAAAATGGTCAAGCAGCTGGAACTTGAAGTCGGCGCGCAATTACTGCTGCGCGAAGGACGCAAACTGACGCTGACCGACACCGGCCAGGTCGTCTACGCGCGCGGCGTGGAAATGCTGGCGACCATGCGCCAGTTGGCAGTCGAAGTTCACGATACGCAAACGGTGGAACGCGGCCACCTGACAGTCGGCATCCCGCCAATGATCAACCTGCTGTTCACGCCGGTGCTGAAGGCCTTCCGCCAGCGCCATCCCAACATCACACTGACCTTGCAGGAAGACGCCGGCCAGGCCATCGAACGCCAGGTGGCGCACGGCGAACTGGAAATCGGCATGACGGTACTGCCGGCCGATCCCGCGCTGGGACTGCAATCCTCGCCTATCGCCAGCTACCCGGTGTGGGCGCTGGCGGCGCAAGGCACGTTTCAGCAGAACCGCGCCACGCTGAAACTGAAAGCGCTGGCCAACACGCCGCTGGTGCTGCTGAAAGACGATTTCGCCATGACGCGCACGCTGCGCAGCGCTTTTGCCGCAGCCGGCTTTGAACCGGTGATCGCCGCGCAGAGCAGCCAATGGGACTGGCTGGTGGCGATGGCCTCGGCCGGCATGGGCGTCGCGCTGCTGCCCGAACCCTTCATTCACCGCCTGGCCATCGGCCACCTGGACAAGGTCAAGCTGACCGATCCCGAGCTGCTATGGCAGCCGGCCCACGTCTGGCGCGGCAATTATTTGTCACACGCCGCGCGCGCCTGGCTTGATCTGTGTGACGAATTGCTCAGTGCTCCGGCAGTTCGTGAATAGCGATGCCTTCGATCGGATCGATCGGTTGCTCCCACGGACGTAGCTTGAGGAAGCGCTGCGTATCGTCATAGCCGGCCTGCCAGCGGGCGCGGATGCCGCTGGAGCTGAAATCGATATCCTTGGTGTGATCCTCATTGCCGATACGCGGCGCACGTAGCGATACCACGTGCATATCGGTGCCGCAGCCCCACGAGGCCAGCTCGCGCACTTCCCGCTGCGCCAGCTCTTCGGCAGGCAAATGCCTGGTCAGTTCGCGGATCACGTGGCGCAGACGATGCAGCTTGCGCTGCTGCTCGATATTGCTGGCCCGGCTCGCATACTGGATTTCCTTCTGCTTATCCAGTACATCCAGCACGCTTTGCGGCTCGCTGCCGTCCGGGTTCCATACCTGCACCGAGAAGATCACCGACTGCCGGCGCGGCTCGTCATCTAGCACCGCCTCGATCGGCGTGTTGGAGTAAATGCCGCCGTCCCAGTAAGGCTCGCCGTCGATGCGGATCGCCGGAAACGCCGGTGGCAGCGCGCCGGACGCCATCACATGCTCGACGCACAGCGGCTCCTTGCGGCTGTCGAAATAACGCATGGCGCCGTTGCGCGCATTGACCGCGCCAACCGTGATGCGCATATGTTTATTGTTGAGGTAATCGAAATCGACCAGCGCTTCGAGCGTGCTGCGCAAGGGCGTGGTCTGATAGAAGGAAGCATGTTCGACGCCGACGCGCGCGTCCGGATTCCACCACGACGACAGATTCGGCTCAAAGAATGCCGGTATCCCCTGCCCCAAGGTGACAGCGTTGGCAATCGCGCGCGGCATGGTGGTGAAGCCAAACGAATTGCGTTCCATCCGGTGCCAGAATTCGCGTAACTGGTCGAGCCGCTGTTCAGGCGGATTGCCAGCGATGATGGCGCCATTAATGGCGCCGATGGAAGTACCAATCACCCAGTCCGGCTCAACGCCGGCTTCGTGCAAGGCCTGGTAGACGCCTAACTGGTAGGCGCCCAAAGCGCCACCGCCCTGCAGGACCAGAACAACCTGGCCCGGCAAGGCCGGCGACGGCGGAAATGCGGCTTTCTGTTTCAAGTCCAACCTCCACGGTGCACTGCAACATGGAGATTGTAAGCCATTTACCTGGCGAGCTGTTTCACCATGGCCTCAAGGTCAAACGTGGAATACTCCTGGCGCCAGGTCTTACCACTGTCCGTCGAAGCACGGATCGTAATCATGCCGCGATAGGCGCTTTGCACATCCAGCATCAACCCGGACGGCAGCATCTCGATATAACCCAAGACGTCATATTTGGCATACGGCGCCCAGGTCTGTCCGTTGTCGCTGCTGACCTGCAGTTCTCGATCGCCATACACCTGGCCACTGACCAGCATGCGCCCATCATTCAACGGCACCACCGTCGACACCATCACCTTGAGCGGCGGCGCCATCTTGGTCCAGTTCTGGCCAAGGTCGCGGGAGAAATACGCATCCGGGAATTTGCCCAGCAAGCCAGCCGCCACCAGCACGCTTTCCGTGCCGTCGTGATTGTGCCGGTAAGCGTGCAGCTTGGCCTTGGCCGGCGCCATGCGCTCGCTCCACTTGCCGGTGCTGTAATCGACCTGGCCGATGCGGCCGTTCGGCAGCGCATAGCCTATCGCGCGTGCGTCGTGCCATGGCGTGAACACCGGTCGGCTGGACCACAGCCGCGTCGGCAGCACCGCCTTATGCACCGCTTGCCAATCGCCGCCGCTCAACTGGCGGCTGCGGAAAATCGTCAGGTCGCGGCCCTTCGCGTGCATCAGATACCAGCCGTCCTGCGGATTGCCGCCGATGCGCAGCAAGGTACCGGGTGGCAGATTGCCTGGATCAATAGGCAGCAGTTCGTCGCTGCCCGGCGCTTTGCGCACCATGGTGCCGAACTCGCCGACAGCGACCAGCTCTGTATCCGGCAGCGCTACCGGCAGCAGGCATTCCAGCGTCTCCGGGCGTTGCGCATTCAGCGTGCGCCATTGTCCCTCCTTGGAACGCAGCAGCACCGCGCCCATGCGGCTGGCGGCCACCGCGCGGCCATCGGACAATTCGGCGAGGCATTCCGCGCCGAACGGATGCGTGCGCGCAAAGTCCTCGACCTGGTCACGCTCGCTGCGCGGAGCTGTCCAGCCGCCGGCAACGCCTTCGCGGAACAAATTGCTGTATTCAGGCGCAAAGCGCTGGATCAGCTCCACATTGGAGACGGCGCGTGCGCTGCGGCCATAATCCACGCCCAGATTGGCGCGGGTCACGATCAGGCGGCCCAGGTCGACCGGCTTGGCCGCCTCCACTTTGAAGGTGCCAACCAAGCCTGCGGAAGAAACCCGCAGCATCCGGTTGGAAGACATGTCGATCAGTTCGATGAATCCGTACTCGCCAGGCTGCAACGCACCGATGAACAGTGCGGTGTCGCGCGCCATGCCTGGCGCCACGCGTTTCATCACCAGGTTCTCGGCCAGCAATTTCAGGTCACCCGGCTTGTCGCCTTCCGCCACGCGGCGCAGCTTGATGGTGTCAAAGCCGGAGATTTCATCAGTATTGGCGGTAATGCTGACGGCCACCGAAGTGGCCGTCGATTGCGCGCTCAGTTTCAGCGGATCGCTGACCGAGGTGTTGACGGCGCAGCCGCTGAGCAGCAATGCGGCGGCGCCCAAGGTGCCAAGAAAAGTGGTCTTCATCTATTTACAAGTGTTTTCCTAAAGAAACAATTATAAATAGAAATTTTCATTTCCTTAAAGAATTTGTATCAAGAAATGCTGACACCCTTCGCTCTCAGGGCGGCACGCACGCCGACGCCATAGGCTGGGTCGGCCTGATCGAAGTGCGCCAGCTGGCGGGCGATGATCTCGGTGCTGACCTGGCTCAACGGTCCGGCGATATTGTTGAACAGGTTTTGCTGTTCATCCGCCGGCATCAGGCGGAACAGGTCACCGGCCTGGGTGTAGTCGTCTTCCTTGCCACGGCCATCGTAGCGGCCGGCCGCGCTGTCCAGCGCCAGCGCTGGCTCGCCGTGGCCCATGCCGTGCGGATTGCTGCCGCCAGCCTGCACCGGATCGTAGTTCTGCGCCGCGCCGCCATTGGCGCCGGCCATGGCGCCGTCGCGCTGCTGATTGTGGAAAGGGCAGCGTGGCGCGTTCACCGGCAGGTGCTGGTGATTGGTGCCGACGCGGTACAGCTGCGCATCGTGGTAGGCGAACAGGCGCGCCTGCAGCATCTTGTCCGGCGAGTAGCCCATGCCTGGCACCACATTCGATGGCGACAGCGCTGCCTGCTCGACTTCGGCGTGGTAGTTGACCGGGTTGCGGTTCAGCTCCAGCACACCGACTTGCAGCAGCGGGAAGTCCGCGTGCGGCCAGACTTTGGTCAGGTCGAACGGGTTCCAGCCGGTGCGCGCTTCCCATGCGGCCAGTTCGGCATCGGTGGCAACTTGCACCTTGACGTCCCAGCGCGGGAAGTCACCGCCGGCGATGGCGTTGAACAAATCGCGCTGTGCGTAATCCGGATCGGCGCCAGCGAGACGGGTGGCTTCATCAGCGCTCAGGTTCTTGATGCCCTGCTGCGTCAGGAAATGCCACTTGACGTAGACGCGCTCACCGGCGGCGTTAATCAGGCTGTAGGTGTGGCTGCCGAAACCGTGCATGTGGCGATAGCCATCCGGCGTGCCGCGGCTGGAGAACAGCGTGGTCACCTGGTGCAGGCTCTCCGGCGTGCGGCTCCAGAAATCGAACATCGCGGTCGGCGATTTCAGATTGGTTTGCGGGTCGCGCTTTTGCGTGTGGATGAAGTCCGGGAACTTGATGCCATCCTTCAGGAAGAATACCGGCGTGTTATTGCCAACCAGGTCCCAGTTGCCTTCCTCGGTATAAAAGCGCAGCGCGAAGCCGCGCGGATCGCGCTCGGTATCGGCGCTGCCTTTCTCGCCGCCCACGGTGGAGAAGCGCAGGAAGGTTGCGGTCTGCTTGCCAACCTCGCCGAACAGCTTGGCCTTGGAGTATTTGGTGATGTCGTGGGTGACGGTGAAAGTGCCGTAGGCGCCCGAGCCTTTGGCGTGCACGACGCGCTCTGGAATGCGTTCACGGTTGAAGTGTTGCAGCTTCTCGATCAGGTGGAAGTCTTGCAGCAGGACAGGACCGCGAGGGCCGGCGGTCAGGGAATTCTGGTTGTCGGCGACGGGAATGCCTGAGGCGGTGGTAATAGGTGGCTGATTCATACTATGGCTCCTCGTTGTTTAATAGCGTAAGGCTATTTTAAACAACGAGAACCATAAATAAAAACTATAAATATCTATAGCCTTGATAGACTTAGACTAAGCCTCTTTAATGCGTTTGGCAATGTGCGCCAGTGCGTCTTCCACCTGGTCGATCAGGATCAGGCACAAGTCCCCTTCCTGCAAGCGCGCCAACGCGGTATCAATCGCCTTGAACTCGCCGTAGATCTCTTCGACATGCGAGGTGCGCGGTGCGCCGGTCAGGCCGGAGCGCAGCAGCGCCACCACTTCACCGTCAACACGGCCACGCTGGCAGGCGTCTTCGTACAGCAGCACGTCGTCAAACGCGCGGCCGAGGATTTCAGTCTGCTGCGTGATGTCCTGATCACGGCGGTCGCCCGCGCCCGAAATCACCACCACGCGGCGCTTGGCCGGCATGGTTTCCACAGCCTTGACCAGCGCCAGGATGGCGTCCGGATTGTGGCCGTAGTCGGCGATCAGCGTCGCGCCCTTGTAGTCGAACACATTGAAGCGGCCCGGCGCATTGTCGGAATCGTTGGCGAAGGTTTTCAGGCCCAGCAGAATCGCGTCCCAGCTGATGCCCACGCCCCACGCCGCAGCCACCGACGCCATCACGTTCTCGACCTGGAAGCCGATTGCGCCGTTGCGGGTGATCGGCACCTGCGACAGCGGGATGCGGTTCAGCTGGCGGCCTTCGGCGGCCACGATATGGCCATCTTCCACGTACACAGTGCGGCTGCCCTGCGCCAGATGCGTAGCGATGACCGGATGGGTGCGATCGGCGCCGAAGAAGATCACCTTGCCACGGCAATTGGCCGACATCGCGGCAACGATAGGATCGACCGCGTTCAGCACCGCGTAACCGCTTTCCGATACGTTCTGCACGATCACGCGCTTCAGCACCGCCAGGTCTTCCACGGTGGTGATGTAGTTCAGGCCCAGGTGGTCGCCCATGCCGATGTTGGTGACGACAGCCACCTGGCAGCGGTCGAAGGCCAGGCCTTCGCGCAGGATGCCGCCACGCGCGGTTTCAAACACCGCCGCATCGACATCCGGATGCAGCAGCACATTGCGCGCGCTGCGTGGGCCGCTGCAATCGCCGCTGTCGGTCTGGCGGCCTTCGATGTAGACGCCGTCGGTATTGGTCATGCCGGTGCGCAGTCCGCTGGCGGTCAGCAGGTGCGCGATCAGGCGCACGGTGGTGGTCTTGCCGTTGGTGCCGGTCACTGCCACCACCGGAATGCGGCCGTTCTCACCCGGCGCAAACATGGTGTTGACGATAGCCTCGCCCACCGCGCGGCCTTTGCCGAACGATGGCGCGATGTGCATGCGCAGGCCAGGCGCGGCGTTGACTTCGACCACGCCGCCACGTTGATTTTCAATCGGTTCCAGCACGTTGTCGCACACCACGTCCACGCCGCACAGATCGAGGCCGATCATTTGCGCCGCTTCCACCGCGCGCGCCGCCACTTCCGGATGCACGTCGTCGGTGACGTCGGTGGCGCTGCCGCCGGTCGACAGGTTGGCGTTGTTGCGCAGGATGACGCGCTGGCCCTTGGCCGGAATCGAATCCGCGTTCAGGTCCTGCAAGGCCAGCCGCGCAATCGCGATATCGTCGAAGCGGATCTTGGTCAGCGAGGTCGAATGGCCCGAGCCGCGGCGCGGGTCGGCATTGACGATGTCAACCAGCTGGCGCACCGTGTGCAAGCCGTCGCCCACCACCAGCGGCGGATCGCGGCGCGCGGCGGCCACCAGCTTGTTGCCGATCACCAGCAGGCGGTAATCATGGCCTGGCAGATAGCGTTCGACCATCACATCGTCGCGGAATTCCTTGGCGGTGCGGAACGCGGCTTTCAGGTTGTCTTCGGTCATGATGTTGACCGTCACACCCTTGCCCTGATTGCCGTCCTTCGGCTTGACCACCACCGGCAGGCCAATTTCCTGTGCCGCTTTCCAGGCGTCGGCTTCGTCTTCCACCGAACGGCCGATAGGCACCGGCACGCCAGCGGCGTGCAGCAGCTTCTTGGTCAGCTCCTTGTCCTGCGCGATGGTCTCGCCGATGGCGCCGGTGGTGTCCATTTCAGCAGCCTGGATGCGGCGCTGTTTCGAACCCCAGCCAAACATCACCATCGAACCTTCGGTGAGGCGGCGGAACGGAATGTCGCGTACGACGGCGGCGTTGACGATGGCGCCGGTGCTTGGGCCCAGGCGCACATCTTCATCCAGGTCGCGCAGCTCGTTCAGCGCGGCCTCCAGGTCGAAGGCGGTATCCGCCAGCACCGAAGCGATCAGCGCTTCGGCCAGTTCGACAGCGCGGCGGCCGACAGCTTCCTCGGTGTATTCCACCACGGTTTGATAGATGCCCTCTTCCAGCGTGGCATGGGTGCGGCTGAAGGTGACCGGGCAGCCGGCTTGCGCCTGCAGGCTCAAGGTCACTACTTCCAGCACGCGCGCCAGTGGCACGGCGTCGGAATTGCCAGTTGGGTGCAGTGCGCCGACGGCAGGGAAGCGCGCGTGCAGGCGCTGCTCAAAGTCCGGCAGCGCGGCGACCGATTGTTCGTCCTTCGGGCAAGAGACAATGACTTCCACCGCAGTGTGGTGGCTCCAAAGATTCGGGCCGCGAAGGGCGCGGGTGCGTATAACTTCCATTCTTCTTGTTCTTTCAGTGATGTGTTTTCTTTGGATTCGCGTCAAAGGTGCGCAGTCCGGCGCCGATCAGCTCCGCCGTCAGGCCGAGCGCCCAGCCAGCGGCAATCGCGGCCAGCACGGCTTCCGGCGGCACCAGTGGCGACAACGGCAGGCTGGCGACATCGGTCTGCCCGCTGGCCAGGACAATGCTGTCCGCGCGCTGGAACACCACGCGCTTGTTGTCCTGACGATGCGCGGCAATCGCTGCCAGCTGTTCGTCTACGCCATAGAAAATCACTTCGCCGTCACACAGGTCGGCCATCTCCACCACTTGCGGATCGGCGGCATTCAGCACCGCCGCGCCACTAGGCAGCACCACGTCGACCTGGGTGCGCAGCACGTTATACAGTTTGTCCAGGCTCTCGATATGGAACTCGGCCTGGTCTTCATAATCACTGACGTCGGTCACCACACCCACTGCGCATTTGTCGTAGGCCAGGCCTTCGGACAGGATCATGCGCGCGCTGTTTTCAAACACGCCAGCTTCAACGCTCTTGTTCAACAGCAGGCGTTCGCCGGTTTCCCAGTCGCTGAAGCCATCGCGCGGCAGCAGGCGGCCATTGACGAACAGGCCGTCGGCGCATGCCAGGCCGGTTTTCTTGCCGCTGATTTGCAGCAGCCAGGCGATCAGGCGCGCGGTCATGGTGGTGCCGTGCTTGCCGGCGATGCCGACGATCGGCATGCGGCCGGTTGCTTCGCCAAACAGGTGCTCGACAATCGCTTCGCCAACATTGCGCGGCTCGCCTTCGGCCGGCTTCAGGTGCGCCAGCAAGCCAGGACTGGCGTTGACTTCGATAATCGCGCCGCCGGTTTCTTCCAGCGGACGGGTGATGTCCGAGGTCACCAGGTCGATGCCGGCGATGTCCAGGCCGACCACGCGCGCCGCCAGTGCAGCCATCGCGGCCACTTGCGGGTGTACTTTGTCGGTGACGTCGATGGCGACGTTGCCGTTCGGCTGAATCAGCACTTTCTGGCCATCGGCAGGCACCGATGTGTGGGTCATGCCCTGGCGCTTCAGCTCCAGCACGATCTCGCCCGACTCATGCGGCTTGACCAGGCCCAGTGGGAACTCTTCGGTTTCGCCACGGCGTGGATCGGTATTGATTTGCGTGTTGCACAGGTCCATTACGCTGGATTTGCCGTCGCCGGTCACCCACAGCGATTCGCCGGCGGCGGCTGCCACCACGCGGCGGCCTACCACCAGCAAGCGGTGTTCGTCGCCGACGATGAAGCGCTCGACGATCACGCTGCTGCTGTCGCCTTCCTGCGCCGCCAGCTCATAGGCGGCGGCAACGTCGGCTTCATTGCTCAGGTTCAGCGATACGCCGCGGCCATGGTTGCCGTCGTACGGCTTCAGCACCACCGGCAGGCCGATGTCTTGCGCGGCTTCCCAGGCCTGGGCGGCGCTGGTCACCAGCTCGCCTTCAGGCACAGGCACGCCGCAGGACGACACCAGGGTTTTGGTCAGGTCTTTATCCGAAGCGATGCCTTCGGCAATCGCCGAGGTGTGCTCGGTTTCAGCGGTCCAGATGCGGCGCTGCGCGGCGCCGTAACCCAGTTGCACCAGGTTGCCATCGGTCAGGCGGATGAATGGAATCTTGCGCACGCCGGCGGCGTCCACGATGTTGCCGGTGCTCGGGCCCAGGCACAGGTCTTCGACCATATCGGTCAGCTGCGCCACGGTGGCATCCAGATCGTAAGGCTGGTCTTCGATCATCGCCATCAGCAGGTCGCGGCCGGCGGCCAGCGCGGCGCGGCCGACCTCTTCCTGGCGGGTGCGGAAAGCCATTTTATACAGGCCGGTGTCTTCGCCGATCTGGCGGGTCTTGCCAAAGCCGGTTTTCATGCCGGCCAGGTTTTGCAGCTCCAATACAACATGTTCCAGGATGTGGCCGGCGTACGTGCCGTCGCGCAGGCGCTCCAGGAAGCCGCCATGCTCGCCCACGCCGCAGCGGTGCACGATCAGGCCCGGCAGGATGGTGGTCAGGCGTTCATACAAGCCGGGCAACAAATTCGATGGGAAGTTCTCCAGTTCGCCGATATCCAGCCACGCCTCGATCACCGGGCGATACGTCCAGATATTCGGTCCGCGCAAATGGGTTACGCGGAGAACTTCAATGTCTTTCTTCTTAGTCATGTGTTAATTCTTGTAACTTTGTTATCGGCCTGGCAAGCCCGCGCCGTATTGTAAACCCTGTACCCTTGCCCTGCTGCTGTGCGGTATACTTGCCGCCAACGCAAAACAAGCTTTTTATTGTTCTCTGTCAAATGTTTGATGAATGACAGAATACCGTAAATAAGCCGCAACAACAGCCCTTTTCCCCTCCGGAGTACGCCGCACGATGACGACCGAACAACTTTCCAACGTATCCAGCCTGAGCGAGCTTCCAGAACGCTGGCGTTCCGAGATACAGGCACAACTTTCCCAAGAGGAAAACGTTGCAAGTGCCCTGGAGGTTGACCTGGATCAGCAACTTCGTTTTTCCAAGGGCATGGTGGTGGTCACGCCGCGCCGCCTGCTTGCCCGTGCGCCGGGTGCATCGCAGTGGGAATCGTGGCCGTTCGCGCCGGACATGGTGCTGAAACACCATGACCACGCCGGCGTTGGCCACTTGGAGCTGGTGAATAACCAGGGCCGCCTGAACGCCTGGCGTTTCACGCTGGGCCAGAACCTGCACGCGATCCGCCTGGTCGAACAATTCGACGCCCATCGCGACAGCCACGCCACCGGCGAGCCGGTGCTGCTGGAAGATAAAAACGTCTGCCCCAGCTGCAAGGCGCCGATGGAGCCGGAGCAGGAAGAATGCCCGGTCTGTACCAAGGTGGTCCATACGCCGCCGTCGACCTGGACGCTGTTCCGCCTGTGGCGCTTCGCCAAGCCATATAAAGGCCAGCTGGCGCTCGGCTTCACGCTGATGCTGCTGTCCACCGGCGCGCACATGATCCCGCCCTACCTGACCATCCCGCTGATGGACAATGTGCTGATCCCTTACCAGAACGGCAAGGAGGTCGATCCGTCGCTGGTGGTGCTGTATATGTCCGGCCTGGTTGGCGCGGCCGTGCTGGCGTGGATTTTCGGCTGGGGCAAGACCTATGTGCTGGCGCTGGCCTCGGAGCGCATCGGCGCCGACCTGCGCACCACCACTTATCAGCACTTGCTGCAACTGTCGCTGGAATACTTCAGCGGCAAGCGTACCGGCGACCTGATGTCGCGCATCGGCTCGGAGAGCGACCGGATCTGCGTGTTCCTGTCGCTGCACCTGCTGGACTTCCTGTCCGACTGCCTGATGATCATCATGACCGGCGTGATCCTGTTCAATCTCGATCCGTGGCTGGCCGTCTGCACGCTGGCGCCGCTGCCCTTCATCGCCTGGATGATCCACCTGGTGCGCGACCGCCTGCGCACCGGCTTTGAAAAGATCGACCGCGTGTGGGGCGAAGTCACCAACGTGCTGGCCGACACCATCCCCGGCATCCGCGTGGTGAAAGCCTTTGCGCAGGAGTCGCGCGAGGCCAACCGCTTCCGCACCGCCAACAAGCACAATCTGGCGGTCAACGATAAGCTGAACAAGGTGTGGTCGCTATTCTCGCCGACCGTGTCCTTCCTGACCGAGCTGGGCTTGCTGGTGATCTGGGTGTTCGGCATTTACCAGGTCTCCAAGGGCAATATCACGGTCGGTGTACTGACGTCGTTCATCGCCTACGCCAGCCGCTTCTATGGCCGTCTGGATTCGATGAGCCGTATCGTTTCAGTGACGCAGAAATCGGCGTCGGCCGCCAAGCGTATCTTCGACATTCTGGATCACGTATCGTCGGTGCCTGAGCCGGTCAATCCGGTCAAGCTGGGCAAGGTGGAAGGTAATATCTCGCTGCGCGAAGTCGGTTTCCGTTACGGTAACCGCGCGGTCAATCGCGGCATCGACCTGGAAATCAAGGCCGGTGAGATGATCGGCCTGGTGGGCCACTCGGGTTCCGGCAAATCGACGCTGGTCAACCTGATCTGCCGCTTCTACGATGTGGCCGAGGGCGCGATCCTGCTGGACGGCGTCGACCTGCGTTCGTTCAATGTGGCCGACTATCGCCGCAATATCGGCCTGGTGTTGCAGGAGCCGTTCCTGTTCTTCGGCACCATTGCCGAGAATCTTGCTTACGGCAAGCCGGATGCGACGCGTGAGGAAATCATCGCCGCCGCGCGCGCCGCGCATGCGCACGAATTCATCCTGCGTCTGCCGCAGGGCTACGACTCGATGGTCGGTGAACGCGGCCAGGGCCTGTCGGGCGGCGAGCGTCAGCGCATCTCGATTGCGCGCGCGCTGCTGATCGATCCGAAGATCCTGATCCTTGACGAGGCGACCGCTTCGGTGGACTCGGAAACCGAAAAAGAAATCCAGCGCGCGCTGGAGAACCTGGTGCAAGGCCGCACCACCATCGCGATTGCCCACCGCCTGTCGACCTTGCAGAAGGCCGACCGACTGGTGGTGCTGGATCGCGGCGTGGTGGTGGAAGAAGGCCCGCACGATGAACTGATGGCGCTGGAAGGCGCGTACTACCGTCTGTATCAGGCACAGGCCCGCAATGTGGATACCGACCTGGACGACGGCAGCAAGGAATAAGAAGATGACGACGACATTTGAACTGACCCGCAATTCCTTCGGCCGCCTGATCCTGACCACGGCGGACGGTGTGGTGCACGAAGGCGTATCGCCGGTGCGCGCGTTTCCGGTGCAGGCGCCGGAGGATGGCATCTCGCTGCTCAACAGCGATGGCAAAGAGGTGGCGTGGATCGACCTGATCAGCGACCTGCCGCCGGCGATCGGCGCGCTGGTGACGGAGGAACTGAGCGGCCGCGAATTCATGCCGGAGATTTCGCGCATCAACAGCGTGACCAGCTACGCCACACCTTGCACCTGGTCGGTGGTGACCGATCGCGGCGACACCGAATTCGTGCTGCGCGGCGAAGAAGACATCCGCCGCCTGACGGTCGACACGCTGCTGATCTCCGACATCCACGGCATCCACTTCCTGGTGCGCGACATCCGCGAGCTAGACAAGCACAGCAAAAAAATCCTCGACCGCTTCCTGTAACCCCGTCCTCCCGCGCCATCGCTTCCACACCGATGGCGCCGCCTTCCCCATCTGTTCCAGCGCAAAGCAGGTTAACAAACCACCTGCATGATGGAATCGTGCGCCCATCACCGGACGCACTCATACCGCTCACGCCCATGCAAAAGCTGATGGGCACATTGGCGTAATTATTTGAAGGCCTTGATCAGCGCGTCAAATTTCACTTTCAGCGATTCGTCGTGCGCGGTAACTGGCGGCACCTCGCGCTGGACGCCGAGCAGCTGGTAAACCGCCATCTGCGCCGCGCGCACGGAGTATTCGACAGTGAACACCACATCTTCCGGCACCTCTACGAATTGGCTGATCAAGGCCAGGTTGCGCGAGCCCACCGGCACCGGCAATGGGCGGTCGCTATGCTGGCGCGGCATGAACATGCTGGTGATGTAGGGCATGCGGCAGGGGATGCAATTCGCGTTCGACATCACCTCGGCATAATCAAAGTTCAGATGGCCGCACAGCTCGCGCAAGATCTCCTCACCGCTGCACTCCGCCATTGGCTTGGCGACGAAATTGCCGATGCGGTCCGGATGCAGGCCATAGCCCCAGAACACCTGCACGCCGTCCGGCTGTCCAGCAAAGTGCGGCTGATGCGCCAGCACCACCGACATGAACCAGTTGGAATCCTTGAAGGTCACCAGGCCGCCCGTGCCAGCCACATTGCCGGTGAACTTCTCCATGCGGTCAAAGAAAACCGGATCTTTCAGCGTCACCGTAAACGACTCCCACCAGGATTCCGGAATACTGGAATTGAACGCTGCCGGATTGCCGAACTGCGGACGACCGGCAGCCAGCTTCTCCCACAGCGTCCAGCCCTGGCTGTCACGCTTATCCAGCTTGGGCGGTGCGCTGTGCATACTGCCGTAGCTGGACGCGTCGGTCATGGAACCGTTCTGGAAGAACACCAGGTCTTCCGGGCGAACCTGGATTGTGTGCGTCTCAGCATCGCGCACATAGCGGATCGCGGTGACGGTCGAGGCATCCTCGGTCAGCGAAAAGTCTTCGACCTTGGCGCCCAGCAGTACCTGCACACCCTGCGCTTGCAACCAATGCTGCAAAGGCCGTACCAGCGAATCATATTGGTTATAGACAGTGCGCTTGACGCCGGCCAGCGTCTCGATCCGCGAAAACTCCATCATGAAGCGGCGCAGATAGCGCTTGAACTCCACCGCGCTATGCCAAGGCTGGAAGGCAAAGGTGGTGGCCCACATATACCAGAACTTGGTCTCAAAGAATTCCGGCGACAGCCAGTCAGTGATGGCGCTATCGCCGAGGTCTTTTTCGTCGGCCTCCTCCAGCTTCACCAGCTCCAGCCGGTCCTGCATGGAAAAGCCCATCGAGCTGACATCCACCTTGAAGCGGTTGCGGTCCACCAGCCGCGCCCGCGAATGCGACTTGTGCAGCGCATTGAAGGCGATGGTTTCGTCGTACACCGTCTGCCCTCGATGCTCCAGCGACGGGATGCTCTTGAACAGATCCCAGGTGCACTCATAGTTGTCGGTGGTGAGCATGCGGCCACCGCGCAGCGTATAGCCGCTGTCCGGATTGCCGCCGCCGTCAAGGCTGCCGCCCGCCAGCGGCAAGGCTTCAAAGATGGTGATATCGCCGCCCGCCACGCCACCATCGCGGATCATGAAGGCCGCTGCGGCCAGCGAACCAATGCCGCCGCCGATCAAATACGCTTTTACAGGATGACTCATGATGCACACTCCCTCAGTTGAGATGTCAGATTCTAGGCAGACAAAACAACCGAGGTCAGTGCGCACGATTCAGGAAAGCCGGGATTAGAAGCGCTTTCCTAAAAAGCAGGATGATTGAACAAAAAGCGGCTTATTTTTCGCTGTACATGTTCGCGTACTTCAGGCCGAAGTACAGGATGAACAGATAGCACGCGGCCGGCACCAGGAACGACAGCTGCAAGCTGACGGTGTCCGCCAGATAGCCCTGCGCGAACGGCACCAGCGCACCGCCAACGATGGCCATGCACAGCACGCCCGAACCCTGGCCGGTCAGCGGGCCCAGTTTGTTCAGCGCCATCGAGAAGATGGTCGGGAACATGATGGAGTTGAACAGGCCCACCGCCAGGATCGACCACATCGCCAGCGAGCCGCTGCTGAAGATCGCCAGCAGCACCAGCACAATCACCGCTGCCGCATTGAAGGCCAGCGCCTTGCCAGGGCTGATCGTACGCATCACGGCAAAGCCGATGAAGCGGCCGATCATCGCGCCGCCCCAGTAGAAGCTGACGTAGTGCGCTGCCGTCTCCGCCGGCAGTGCCGCCACATGCGGCTCGCCCAGGAAGTTAATCAGGAAGCTGCCGATCGACACCTCGCCGCCGACGTACAGGAAAATCGCCACCACGCCCAGCGCCAGGTGGCGATGCTTGAGCACCTCAGTAAAACCGCCCTGCGCGCCATCCTGCTCCCCATCGACAATCTTTGGCAGACGCGCCAGCGCAAACAGGACCGCCAGCACCAGCAGCGCAGCCGCCAGCGCCAGGTAGGGACCTTGCACGCTGGCCGCTTCCTTGGCGCGGTACGCGGCCTGCTCTACTTCCGGCAGCTTGGCCAGATCGGCAGAACTCAAAAGCCCGCCACCGAGGATCAGCATGCCGCCCAGCGCCGGCGCCACAGTAGTGCCCAGCGAGTTGAAAGCCTGTGTCAAGGTCAGGCGGCTCGATGCGGTACGCGGATCGCCCAGCACCGCTACATATGGATTGGCCGCCACTTGCAGGATGGTGATGCCGCCCGCCAGCACGAAGAAGGCGATCAGGAACAGCGTGTAGCCGCTGGTCGCCGCAGGATAGAACAAGGCGCAGCCGGCAGCCGCAATCGTCAGCCCGGCCACGGCGCCGTTCTGGTAGCCGAGCTTCTTGATCAGCATGCCGGCCGGCAGCGACACGATGAAGTACGCGCCAAAGAAGCAGAACTGCACCAGCATCGCCTGCACATACGTCAGCGTGTAGACTGCCTTCAGGTGAGGAATCAGCACATCATTCAAGGAGGTCAGCAGACCCCACATGAAAAACAGAATAGTGACGATGACCAGCGGGCCGGTATTGCCGCCCGCATGTGACTGCCCCGGCGCGGCGGCAGTTTGCGAATAATGTTCCATGCTTTTACATTCCCCTTTTATTATTTAAAGTCGCCGCACGCCAGCGCATCTTTGTCCTTGGCGGCGCCGCCAACGATCTGGATGTTGGCGAACGTCGCTACGAACGGTGCGTCGGCGGCCACGCTGAATGGCGTGCTGAACGCCGCCAGCGGCAAGCCCTTGGCGGCAAAGCAGGACAGCGGAATCTTGACCGTCTGTTTGCCCTTGCCAACCAGTTGCTTCATGAGCGCGCTGGCGTCCAGCTCCGTCGTCTCCATGCCGATCAAAACCTTGCCTTGCGGCGCGGCCGTCACGATAGTATCAAATTGCAGCGCGCCGTCGGTGCTGGCAAACGCCGGCAACTTGCGTGCCTTGCCAGCCTGTGCTTCCAGCCTGGCCGGACCGGTCCAGGTCAGGCGCTTGGCGTCCTGCTGGGTGCTGATCTGCGCGGTCTCCACTTTCACGGTTGGCAGGTTGAACACCGCGTTCAGATCCGCACCCAGCGCCACCCGCTGGCCACCACCGCTGACATACAGGCCATACGTCGAGCGGTCGGCCGGATTGTACACCGGGACCGCCAGCGATTTGCCGCAGCCGCCCTCAGGAGAGCCAGAGTCCAGCGTTGGCACGGCAACCTTGCTGCGGTAATTCAGGCCGTAGCCGAACTTGAACAGCGGTGCATAGTCCGCATCACCCACATTCAGCGGCGACTGGCAGGCCGACTTGGGCCAGGAGAACGACAGCTTGCCGCGGAAGTCCAGATTGAGCTTGCCATCTGCCTTGCGGAACAGCACATCGGTGACGCCCTTGCCCTCGGTGCCCGGCAGCCATGCTGCCACCACGCTGTCCGACAGGTTGATGATGTCGTTGGTGTACAGCGGACGGCCGGTGATCAGCAGCGTCACCACCGGCTTGCCCTTGCCCGATACCGCTTGCAGCACCGCCAGGTCTTCCGGATGACGGCCGGACAGGCGCAGCGTGCCGGCCGGGCCGATGTCGCCGTCGCCTTCCGCATAGGGCGTCTCGCCGATCACCGCGATCACCGCGTCGTATTTGCTGACATCGACACCGGCCGCATTTTCGCTGTAGGTAACGTTGTCCTTGCCGGCGACATCCTGCACCGCCGCCAGAATGGTGTCGCTGAATGGATAGTCGCTGTTCTTGTTGTCGGTGCCCTGCCAGGTCAGCGACCAGCCGCCCGACTGGTTGGCCATATTGTCCGCGCTCTTGCCGACCACCAGTATCTTCTTGCCGCGCGCCAGCGGCAGCACGCCGCCGTTATTCTTCAGCAGTACCAGCGACTCCTGCACCGCCTTGCGCGCCAGCGCGCGGTCCTGCAAGGCTTCCTGCTTGCCCGCGTAGATGTTCTGCGAAGGCTTTTTGCCATCGAACAGGCCTGCGCGCATTTTGACGCGCAGGATGCGGGTCACCGCGTCGTCGATGCGCGACAGCGGAATCTCGCCCTTCTCCACCTGCGCAATGGTGTTGGCGATGAAGGCCTTCCACTTCTCCGGCACCATGATCATGTCCATGCCGGCGTTGATCGAAGCGGCGCAGCTGTCTTCCGCGCAGCCGGCTACTTCGCCGATACCGTTCCAGTCGCTGACGATGAAGCCGTCGAAGCCCATCTTTTCTTTCAGCGCCACCGTCAGCAGCTCGCGGCTGCCGTGCAGCTTGCTGTGGTTGGCGCCGCCCTTGATATCATTCCAGCTGTTGAAGGAGGCCATCACGGTCTGCACGCCCGCTTCCAGCGCCGGGTAGTAGCCTGGCGCGTGAATATTCAGCATCTCCGGCTTGGCCGACTGGTTGACGCCACGGTCTTTGCCTTCGAAGGTGCCGCCATCGCCCACAAAGTGTTTGGCGGTGGCTACCACGGTGTTGTCGGACTTCAGGTCGCCCTGCAAGCCTTTGACGTATTCACCGGCGTAATCGCGCACGATGGATGGATCTTCCGAGAAGCTTTCGTACGTGCGGCCCCAGCGGTCATCGCGCACTACCGCCAGCGTTGGCGCGAACACCCAGTCGATGCCGGTGGCGCGCACGGCGCGCGCAACCGACCGCGCCATCTCGCCAACCAGCTTGGGATCGCGTGCGGCGCCAAGGCCGATGTTATGCGGGAACAGCGTGGCGCCATACATATTCGAGTTGCCGTGCATGGCGTCGATGCCCCAGATGACCGGGATCTGCGTTTTCATGTCGGTGCTCATCGACGCATCGTAGTAGGCGTCGGCCAGCTTGACCCATTCGGCCGCGCTGGCGTGCTTATTCCCTTGCGGCCAGCTGCCGCCGCCATTCAGCACGGAGCCGATGTAGTATTTGCGGATGTCTTCCGGCGTGCTGAACTTGATTTCAGGTTGGGTCATCTGGCCGATCTTCTGCGCCAGCGTCATGCCGGCCACGATCTGCTTGATGCGCGCTTCCATGGCCGGGTCTTGCTTGACCGCGCTGGTGATGTGCGGCCAGTCGGTCAGTGGCCTGGCGGCGGGTGCGGCGATGCTGGCGGCGGCGCCCAGCGCCAGCGTGGCTGCCACGACGGCGCGGCGCAGGATGTGGTTGTGCGAATTCATTGCTTAAGTCTCCGTTATTTTTCATTCCCGCGCACGCGGGAATCTATGCTCAGTATGGATTCCCGCGTGCGCGGGAATGACGGCGGGGGCTAGCGGCCGCGCACAAAGGCGCTGTACCACTCGCCGCTCTGCTTGACGATGCGGCGCTGGCTTGCGTAGTCGATATAGGTCAGGCCGAAGCGGCGCAGATAGCCTTCCGCCCACTCAAAGTTATCCAGCAGGCTCCAGGCGAAGTAGCCTTTGATCTTGCTGCCTGCTGCAATCGCATCGCGCATCGCCGCCAGGTGGCGGATCAGGTAGTCGCGGCGCGCGGTATCAGTCACCGCATCGTCCGCGCCGATGTAGTCGTCGTAGGATGAACCGTTTTCAGTCACGTACAAATCACCGGTAGGGTAATCGCGCGCCACGCGCTCCAGCAGCGTAATCAGTCCTTCCGGCGACACCTCCCAGCCAAAGTCGGTGCGCTGGCGGTCTTGCGGATAAACGATGCGGGTGCGCAGCGGATACGCGTCCGGCGCGTCCTCCACCACTTCAGGGAAGTAGTAGTTCACGCCGAGGAAATCACACGGCACAGCGATCGCTTCCAGATCGCCCGCTTCGATCTGCGGCGCATCCTTGCCCACCAGCGCCAGCGCTTCCGCCGGATAGCCACGGCCATACAGCACATCCAGGAACCAGCGGTTGCGCAGCGCGTCGTGGCGTGACACGGCCGCGACATCGGCCGCACTGTCACTGGCCGCCTTGACCGGATGCAGGCTCAGAGCGATACCGACCTTGGCCTCCGCCACATTGGCGCGTATCAGCGGCACCGCGCGGCCGTGCGACACCAGTACGTTATGGCAGACCTGCAGCGCCAGCGGCAACGACTTGTTGCCCGGCGCGTGCATGCCGTCCCAGTTGCCGTGCATGGCCGTGCACCACGGCTCATTGTGCGTGATCCAGTGCTTGACGCGGCCGCCCAGGTGTTTGGTGATCACATCCACATAGTGCAGATACAGATCGATGGTGGCGCGGTTGTTCCATCCGCCTTGGTCCTGTATGTACTGCGGCAGATCCCAGTGATACAGCGTGCACCAAGGTTGCAGGCCGCGCGCCAGCATGCCGTCCACCAGCGCCGAATAGAACGCCAGCCCTTTCGGATTCGGCGCTGCATCCACGCCGTTGAAGATACGCGTCCAGGCGATCGAGAAGCGATAGGAGTTCAGCCCCATCGCCTGCGCCAGGTCCAGGTCTTCCTCCCAGCGGTGATAGTGGTCGCAAGCGACAGCGCCGGTGGAGCCGTCGCGGATCTTGCCCGGCGTCTCGCTGAAAGTATCCCAGATCGACGGCACGCGTCCATCAACGGCGGCCGCGCCTTCAATCTGGTAGGCGGACGTGGAAACACCCCACAAAAAGTCGCTGGCAAAGTCGGAGCGCTTGATCGCCGTAGGCAGGTCAGTAAAGATCATGGTCATAGTTTTTATTTGGCGAATGGAGTAGGCGGTGTTGGAGAGTTCATCCACTTGATGGCAGTTTGCTGCGGCTCATACGGCACGCTGCCAAACAGGCGGAACAGGTTTTCGATATCGGCCAGCGAGGCCTGGTTGAAGTCGAGTTGCGGAATCTTTGCGCCTGGCGCGTTGGTAACCAGGCCCCAGGTGCCCTTGCCCTGGCCGCCCTTGTTGGTCACCACCTTGTAAGCCCACGCGGTCGAGGCCCAGCCGTTGGCGACATAGGTGTCGTACGTGACGCGCAGCATCTGGCCGCCGAGTTCAGCGCCCATGAAGGCCCAGGGCTGAAACTCGCCAACGAAGAAGGCGGTGTTCAAGCCTTCCAGCCTGGCCTTCCACTTGCAAACGTTGTCGCCTTCACCCGTGCATTGCAGCCAGCCGCGATGCACATCCAGCCCCGGCGTGCCCCAGCCGAAGTGGCCCGGATACGGATGCATTTCGAAGGCGACATTGAACATGCCATGGTCGGATGGCTTGCCGTACGCGTCGATGCCCTTGCTATGGCCGGGCAGGATGATGACGTGCTGCTTATCGATCTCGCGGATCGCCTGGTACAGCGTGCCCATGACCACCGCCAGGTTCTCCGGCGTGGTGCCCCATGGCTCATTGAGAATGCTGTAACCGGCCACCGCGCCGCGATCCTTGTAGCGTGCGGCGATCTGCTGCCACAGCCAGATGGTGCGCTCCTGATACTCGGGCGTGTCCCAGTATTTGTTCTTGCCAGCGCAGCCGCTGTGATGCTCCCAGCCCTGGCTGCCGACGGCGCCATGCAGGTCAAGGATCACGTAAATGCCGCGCTTCTCGGCCTGCTCGATAACACTGTCCAGGTATTTCCACGCATCGGCGCGCAGTTGGCGCGGATGCTTTTCATCTTCGATCACGCTGTAGATAAACGGCAGCCGCACCAGGTTCAGATTCAGCTTGGACAGCATGTCCCAGTCACGCGGCTTGATCCAGTTGTCGCGGAACAGCGTGTACAAGCGCTGCCGCTCGTCGTAGCCGAAGCGCCGGTCCAGCAACGCTTCCAGCTTGCACTGGTCATCAACGGCCTTGCTCTCCTGCCCCATCATCCAGAACTCCTGGATCAGGTAATTGCCCAGGTTGACGCCGCGCAGCGCAGTTTGCTGCCCATCCGCTGCCAGCCATCGGGTGCCTTCCGTATGCAGCATGGGCAAGGCGTTTTGCGCCTGCGCCGCGCCAGCCAGCAGAAATGCAAGCCACACCGCCATTCGTTTTATCAGCATGCCGTCTCCGTTGATGGAATCGTTTCCAATATACCGCAAAAAAAGAGCATGCGACCAGCGCGTGCTCTTTATCTTTACTTTGTTTTACGCGTCAGCGAATCGCGTTCCGCCACATGCAGGTGATATTCACGCGCCACCGGACGATTCAAGCCGTAACACTGATTCAGCAAATAATTCAATCCATTCATCGTCATCTCGCTCCACGGGATATGCACGCTGGTCAGCTGCGGCGCGGTAAACTCCGCGCTGTGCGTATCGTCGTAGCCCAACACCGACACCTGCTGCGGCACCTGCACACCGGCTTTCTGGAAGGCCGACAACGCGCCGACCGCCATCTCATCATTGGCGCAAAATACCGCCGTCACTTCCACGCCGGACGCCAGCAACTGCCTTGCACACGCCAGTCCGCCCTCCGAGGTGAACTCGCCATCGGCCATCCACATCTTGCCGGTGTCGATGCCCGCCGCTTCCAGCTCCGCCTTGAACCCGGCGATACGCTCCTGATTGTCGGGCGCCGCCGCGCGGCCGGCAATCACCGCGATCTCGCGGTGGCCCGCATCCAGCAAGGTGCGCGCCGCCAGCCGCCCGCCGGCGCCGTGATCGACCGTGAAGCACTGCTTCGCCATGCTGGCAAAGGCCTGGTTGATCACCACCACACGCGACTGGAACGGCCCAAGCGCCGCAAAGTCCTCTTCCTCCATCGCGTTGCTCATCACGATCAGGCCATCGCTGCCGCGCTCGATCAGGAAATTCAAGCCATCGATCGCCTGGTTGCGCGCATCGCCGTCGCCGACGCCAAACGCCACCACCATATTCAGGCCCGCTTCGCGCAGCGCCGTGTAGATCGACTGCAGAATCGGCGTGTAGAACGTCCCGCTCAGGTACGGAATGTAGACGCCGATCATCTTCGAGCTACCCGACAGCAGCGAGCGCGCCGCGTGCGACGGCCGGAACTCCAGCTCCTCAATCGCCTTGCGCACCTTGTCCTGCGTGGACTGCGATACCGATCCCTTGCCGCTGATGACGCGCGAGGCGGTCCCCAAACCCACGCCCGCCAGCCGGGCTACGTCTTTAATGGTTGCCACGAGTTCCCTTATCCGTTCTATCTATGCGGCGGCAAGGATAACCCACGCACCCAGTCATGACAAGCAACCGGCACTTAATCCAGCAGCGCCGAAGCGATGCCTTTCTGCGCTTTCTCCACTGGCATGCGGCTGTTCCAGTAGGTCGTCAGTACATCCTGCAAGGCACCGTTCTGGTCCGGCGTCAGGTGCACCTCGATCATGCCGACCGCGCGCGATTTGTCCTTCAGGATCGCCATGCCGGCTTGCGCGCACA
This sequence comes from Duganella sp. sic0402, assembly GCF_019219065.1. Classification (GTDB taxonomy): domain Bacteria; phylum Pseudomonadota; class Gammaproteobacteria; order Burkholderiales; family Burkholderiaceae_D; genus Rugamonas. The sequence continues at coordinate 456,761 of NZ_JAHUWK010000002.1, forward strand.
CATCCATGCTCGACGTATCGACATTGCTCAGGATAGGCAGCGAACCCTTGATCTTGTTAAATTCCAGCTGCGCGCTGGGCGCCAGCATGCTGGTGGCCAGCAGCTTCTGCGCACGCACCGCGTCCGGATTCTTCGTCTTCGGGAACACGAAGGCATCGCCCTGGATCAGATAAGGCACATTCGGCCCCAGCCCGGCGATGCAGCCAAAGTCCTTGCCAGCGGTTTGCCTGGCGGCGGCGAATTCGCCCTTGGCCCAGTCGCCCATGATCTGCACACCCGCCCTGCCGTTGATGAGCATGGCGGTGGCATCGTTCCAGTTGCGGTTCGGCGAGCCGGTATCGACATAGCCTTGCAGGCGCTTGAAGGCCAGCAGCACTTTCTTGAAGGCCTCCGAGTTGATCGCTTTCGGACTCCGGTCGCGCAGCACTTGCAGGTACAGGTCCTTGCCGCCGATATTCGCCAGCATGGCCTGGAACAGAATGTTCTCCTGCCACGGCTGGCCGCCATGCGCCAGGCCGATCAGGCCGGCGGCTTTCAGCTTGTCCAGCGCAGCGAACAGTTCGTCCGGCGTGGCCGGCTCCTTGGCGATGCCGGCTTTCTTGAAGGCGGCCTTGGAATACCAGATCCAGGTCGACATATGAATGTCCACCGGCACCGCGTAGAAGTGCCCCTTGACCTTGATCACGTCCAGCACTGGCTGCGGCATCAGTTGCTCCCAGCGGTCGCGGATGGCGATGTCGTCAACGTTATTAAGCGAACCTTGATCAATCAGGTCACGGAATTGCTTGGTGGTGTTGAACTGCGCGGCAGTCGGTGGATTGCCGCCGACGATGCGGTTGATCGCGACCGCCTTGGCCTGGTCGGCGCCAGCAATCGCGGTATCGCCCCAGACGCCGCCGGCGGCGCGGTAGGCATCGGCAAATTTGCGCACGGCTGCGGATTCGCTGCTCGAGGTCCACCAGTGCATTACTTCCGCTTTCGGCGCGGCTGCGGCGGCGGCTTGCGCGGCAACGCCTGCGCCCAGCGCCAGCAAGGTCACGGCCGAGCGCAAAGTCCACGCGAGGCGCGTCGCGCCCGTGCTGTGCTTGTCCATCCAGTCTCCGTCTATTTTTATATGGGTGCTGCTGCCTGACGGGCAAAAAAAAAACCGGCGCCGCCCAAGGCGCCGGCAACTTCGCGGGGCGAAGAGACGAGGTTGCGCGTCAAACGGGATTGGAAACGTTCCCAATCCTGAGATAAATATAACACCCCTTGATTTTGAGTGTCAACGAAAAAGGCGCGCAACAAGTCACTCGCTCAAACTTCAAGCTTCAGCACCCGCAGCCTGTGACCATCGCGGTCCAGCGCCACAAAGGTGTAGCCGAAGTCCATCGACGTGGGACGTTGGGCGATGGCCAGCCCGCGCGCCGACCAATCAGCATACAAATCGTTGACCACGCTACGGTCGGACACCGCAAACGCCAGCTCGCTACCGCCGCCATTGGCCAGCACCTTGGGCTCGGCCGTATGGCGCGACCACAAGCCCAGCTTCAGGCCGGACGGCAGCACAAACAGCACAAAGGTCGGCGAGGACTGTACCGGTCGCAGGCTCAGCAGATCGCTGTAGAAGTCAGCGCTGGAGGCTGGGTTATCAACGTACAGCAAAACGTAATCGGGGCTCATCTGGGTCTCCGTTCAAGATTGACAATGCAGCCATGGTACGGGGGGACTGCGACAGTTTCTGTCAGGAGTCTTGCGTCTCATCAACAGTGCATATTTCCTGCTGGATAAAATCGAACGGTCGCCATCGTCAGGAGCTGCCTGTGTTTGCCACCGCCCTGCCCCGCCGCCGCAAGTTCACGCGCCAGCGGGGCGTGATCGCCATCCTGTGCTGCGCCGTGCTGCTCGGCATGCTGGGCTTGCTGGGGCTGGCGCTGGATCTGGCGCAACTGTACAACCGCAAGGCCGAGTTGCAAATCATGGCAGACGCCACGGCGCTGGCCGCCGCACGCGAACTGAATGGCGCCAGCAGTGGCGTCAACAGCGCTGTCACTGCGGCCGCCACTGCCGCCGGCAACTTCCACTATCGCTACAATCTACAGACAGTCAGCTGGTCCAGTGACGCCTTGCGCTTTGCCGCCACACCCGATACGCCGGACACGGCCTGGACCAGCGCCGCTGGCGCGCAAGCCTCTCCCGCCAGCATGATGTACGCCAAGGTCGACACGCGCCTGCTCGGCGTTGACCCAGGCGTGGTAAGCACCATCTTCATGCGTGCAGCAAGCAATGGCCGCAGTACCCTCAGCGCAGCGGCGCGCGCAGTGGCCGGGCGCGTCTCCACGCTAGTGACGCCGCTGGCGATCTGCGCGCAATCGCCAGCGCCAGCCGCCACACGCGTCAACGTCAGCAGCAACAGCAGTTTTAACGAGCTGGTGGAATTCGGCTTTCGTCGCGGCGTAGCCTACGACTTGATGAACCTGAATCCCAACGGCCTGACGCCGGAGAACTTCCTCATCGCCCCGCTAGCGTCGCCCGGCATGCCGGGTACGGCGGCCGACTTCGCCACCAGCGTCGTCGGTCCCTTCATCTGCGCTGGCCAATTGGCGATGCCCACCGTCATGGGTGGCGCATTGACCGTGCAGCGCGGCTTTCCACTGAGCGCCTTGTATCAACAACTGAACTCGCGCTTCGACGACTACAGTGGCAACCTCTGCACGCCGGATGCAGCACCGCCGGACAGCAACATCAGGTCCTACCCTTACACCACCATCAGCTGGATGGCGACACCAGCAGCGCAAACTGCCGGCGCCTGGACCGGCGGCGGAAAACTCTGGACCCGCGCCGATCCGCTGCCCGGCGACGCCAGCAACACCGCCGCACAATACGGGCCGCTGTGGGCTGGCGCCAGAGCCGTGCCGTATGCAGCCTACGCGGCGCAAGCGACGGAGCCCGCCAACGGCTATGCCGTTTTCCCGGTCAGCGCCTGGGCCTCGCTGTACACGCCTGGTCCGCCAACCGCCAGCGGCTACCCGAGCGCGCAATCGACCGCCACGCCCTACAACCAGACCAGCGGCACGCACTTTCTAGCGCCGGCGGCGGCGCATCAACCCGGTGTCGCCAAGCGGCGCGTGCTCAACGTGGCGCTGCTGGCCTGTCCGGTTGCGCCCGGCGCCATCGCCAGCGCGACCGTGCTGGGCGTCGGCCGCTTCTTCATGACCGTGCCGGCCACCGCCACCCGCCTCAGCACCGAGTTTGCAGGCATTGCACCGCCATCGTCGCTGAGCGGTGCGCTGGAGCTACAGCGATGAATCATGCGCGAAGCCGGCAGCGCGGGGCGGTGGCGCTGGAACTGGCACTCTGTCTGCCGGTGCTGCTGACCGTGCTGGCCAGCCTGCTGTTCTACGGCCGCGTGCTGTACAGCTACGAAGTCGTACAGAAATCGGCATGGGCCGGCGCGCGCTACCTGTCCAGCGTGCCCGCCATGAACATCAAAAATCCGCTGCTATCAACACAGGAAATTAACCTCGCCACCGCCATGATACGCCAGGAGCTCGGCACCGTCGCACCCGATCCTGGCGCCTTGATCGTCTTTATCAGCTGCGATGGCGGGCCTTGTAATGGCCTGCCCAACTATCTGCCCGCCAGCGTCACCGTCACCGTGATGTTCGACCTGCAAAGCACACTCCATGGTTACGCCGACTCGCTACCGAGCCTGCGCATGCGGGCCAGCCACACCATGCGCTATGTGGGCAACTGACGCTCACCACCGACGGCAGAGATGCGGACGCGGTGCGACCGTGGCCGAGTTTGCCCTATGCATCGTGATCTTGGTCGGCGTGGTGTTTTTTGTGCTGGAAGCGGCGCGCGCGCTGTATCTGTGGAACACCTTGCAGGAGGTGACGCGGCGGGCGGCCCATGCGGCGGCGGCGAGCGACTTCAGCAATCCGGGCGTGATGGACGGCGTGCGCCAATCGGCGATCTTGCGTGACGGCCCCGGTACGCTGCTGCTCGGGGCGCCTGTGAACGATGCACATGTCCGCATCGATTACCTGTCGCTGGCGCGCAATGCGGATGGCAGCCTGGCGCCAACACCGATCGCGACGGGCAGCTTGCCTGCTTGTACGGCGCAGGCGCGGATTAACTGTACAGCCAATCCGCTGGGCGGCAGCTGCATCCGCCTCGTCCGCGTCCGCATCTGTGCGCCGGATAGCACGGAGTGTGGTGCCGTGCCATACCAACCATTGTTTCCTCTGATCGGCATCACTCTTACGCTGCCGCAGGCGACTACCATGGTCAGAGCAGAGTCGCTCGGCTTTCAGCCAGGGAGTACCTTATGTCCATGAAATTTGCCATCGCCGAGGCCAAGTGAAGCAATTCTTCGGCTAACGGCTACTTGTCAGCCAACATATTGGTCATCGCATTGATGACTTCTTGCGCCTGCGTTTTCGGGATGATGATAATGCTGTCCTCATTCCCTTCCATGCCCTGCTGGCGCAGCACAATTTCGCCATTGGCATTGGTATAAATCGCCAAAGCATCCACCCGCGGAAGTACCAGCGACTCCCTGGACGATGCGCTGTTCCAGTCCCAATCCGCCATATCCAACCTCTTTCATCAAGGAAAGAAACATAATAGCCCAAAAAGAACCAAGCCAGCTACAGACTGGGCTGGTGGCATATGGCAGAAACCTGCGCACGATTCAAAAAATACACCTTTATGAATTTCTATTGCCATAAAATACATGCGGTGCCGAGGGTCCAGGCGCGATAACTCAAGGGGATGAATCATGTTGCGAAAACTAATGGCTACCCTCGTCCTGACGATCGCACCGATGGCCAGTGCGCTCGCTTCCGGAGAGCCGCCCGGCGTCCCGGATTGGGGCGACGTCTGGCACAAAATCACCGCTGATAATGCCGATTATTACTATATGGAATCCATTTTCGGCGCCACCGCCTCCGTGCAAAACGGCGCCCTGAGCTTCGACACCAGCGATCTGCTGAGCGCTACCGTATCGGTTGAAAACCCAGGCGGCTACGAGCGCGCGCACATTGCCGACGGCCACGGCTACCCGGCCATCGTCGTGATTCCCCATGCAGGATATGGCGTCGCCAATGCTCTGGCGCATTCCTTCGAGGCGACCAGCAAGCTCGCGCAAAACGGCGGTAGCTTCAGCTTCACCCTGTCCGATACGCTATACGTCCCCGGCGGCAGCGGACCTGCGGCGCACGCCTACAGCTACCATCGGGCAGTCTCAGAAGCAGCGCCATTCACGCTCAACAGCTACAGCCAGAACGTGCCGATGGCTTTCCATTCGTCTGCGTCGGTTGATGTGGAGATGACCAGCTGGCTGAATCAGCTCAACAGTGGGGTATCGTCCGCAACGATCAGCAGCGTCAGTTACGCGTTCTTCGTGAGCGAGGTTCCGGAGCCTGAAAGCTGGGCAATGATGCTGGCTGGTCTGACGGCTGTGGCCGGCATGTCCCGCCGGCGCGCGCGTGCACAGGGAGGCTCAAAATGAAACTACGGATACTTTTCCTTGTAGCGCTGTTGCTATCCTTAATGACCACGCCGGCACGCGCCCAGGGTGCATGGACCGTCACCACGACCGGCACCATCACCGAAGGCTACGATTTGACAGGGACATGGGCGGTGACAAACAGTCTCGCCGGATGGGCTTACACACTCTCAATAACAGCCAATGTCGGCGCGGACGACTGGCAATTCTTTGACAGCGATCCGGCCATACACCGGGACGCCTTGTCCGGATTTGGCGGGGCTTTCATTACCACGCTCACGATCAATAACCAAACCGCGACGATTTATTCAACCAGCACCAGGGGCGGGTCGCAAATAATTGGCAGCCAGGTCAGCCAGGCCGGCATCGGGAGCGGCATCGATTACATTTCAACAGCGCAGTCGAGGGGCGATACGGGAGCCGCTATCGTAGCCGCTTATAACTCCGTGGAAAGTAGCAAAGTCGCGTTCGTTCCTTCCACTGACTTTAACCAGACCATTGCAGTCATGGATGTCTCCAGCGCGGATTTCGATAAATATGCGTCGTTTAGTATGCCCAACGCCTTTTTCTACGGCGTGCCGAAAACGCTTTCGGTCACCCCAGCCAACTATGTGTCCGCCATTCCCGAACCGGAAATCTATACCATGTTGCTGGCTGGCCTATGCCTTATCGGCATCGCTGCCAGGCGCGGTTTTTTCGACCAAAGAAAAAGGCCAGCGTCGCGGCTGGCCTAAGTCTTTGATTTTGTTGGTCGGGGCGAGAGGATTCGAACCTCCGACCCCGTGCACCCCATGCACGTACGCTACCAGGCTGCGCTACGCCCCGACGAACGGCTAATTATAGCAGCCGGTTTAAGTATTTGTCATGTTTGCCTGAAACCGCCAAGACGGCCACATGATCCGCATCAATCCGCGCGAGCCGCAGGTCGCCAGCCCGCAGGATGTCGGCCTGGCAGCAGGATCGCTGGCCGCGCTCAGCGCGATCAACGATCTGCTATAAACGGTTTATACCAATTTAACCGTAATCGGCGACAGGCCAGCCACTTTGCCTTCGAGCACATTGCCGCGTACTACCGCGCCCACACCTTCCGGTGTGCCGCTGAAAATCAAGTCGCCCGGCGCCAGCGTGAAGTAGGTCGACAGGTTAGCGATGGTTTCATTGATCGACCAGATCAGCTGCGAGATCGAAGACGATTGCTTGGTCACGCCATCCACATCCAGCTGGATCGCCGCATGATTGATGTCGCCCGCCTCATCGGCGCGGTGTATCAGCCCGACCGGCGCCGAGAAATCAAACGCCTTGCCGATTTCCCAAGGACGCCCGGCGTCGCGCATGTTGAATTGCAGGTCGCGGCGGGTCATGTCGAAGCCGACCGCATAGCCGAAGATATGTGAAGCCGCATCTTCAACAGCGATGTTAGCGCCGCCCTTGCCGATAGCGACCACCAGTTCACATTCATAGTGCAGATTGCTGGTCAGCGGCGGATACGGCAATTCCAGCACGCGGTTGGGCGCAGCCGGGACCACCGCTTGCGCGTCGCCCGGCTTGGAGAAGAAGAACGGCGGTTCGCGGTCCGGGTCGGAACCCATCTCGCGCGCGTGGCCGGCGTAGTTGCGGCCAACGCAGTACACGCGGCGCACCGGGAACAGATCGGAAGTACCGGCGACCGGCAGGCCGACGATGTCATGGGCGGGAATTACGTAGGAAGTCATGATGCTCCTATCAGAAGGAAAGAGACATCACGCATGGTACAACAGCCCGCGCCCCTGTGCAGGACACGAAACATTACGAGACAAATCAGGTCAGCAGCAATGCCTTCAGTGCGACCCGCCATCCTTCCACAAGGGAGTCGCTCTGCATGTCGGGGCGCTGTATGGTGCGGATCGACAGACCCTGGAACAGCGACACCATGGTGTCGATGCGGCCATCCAGCAAGGCGTCATCCACCGACAGGCCACGCCGCTCGCGCTCGCGCTTGATGATCGGGCGGAAGCGCTCGCCCACCTTGCGGTCGGCGCAGCGCAGCGCCTCGGCGATCTTCGGATTGCGCGCGGCTTCGGCAAACATCTCCAGCGGCAGGTCGGTCGGCTGCGGTTTCAGATGTTTTTCGATATGCTCCGGCGCGCCGTCGATCATCGATTGCAGCGGGTCTTCCTGGCTATCCAGTTCGCCCAGCTTGATCAGCACATCCTCGGCGTGCAGATCGACAAACGCCATGATGATAGCGTCCTTGCTGTCGAAGTAATTATAGATATGCCCCGCGCTCATGCCGGCCTCTTTCGAGATCTCCGACATGCTGGCGGCATGAAAGCCGCTACGGGCGAAACACACTGCGGCCGCCTGCAATACCTGATTGCGGCGGTTTTGCGCGCGCTCTGGGTCTGTGCGTCGTTTGACCGGGGTGTTCATTGGTGTCCTTGGTAATCTGCCTGGGGCGTATATGAATAGTATATGACGGCGGGCGCGCCATGGCGCCCGCCATTCAGGATCAGCCTTGCAGCTGCTGTTACTGCGCTGTTACTGCGCTATTACTGCTGTTGCTGCTGAGGTGGCAGCTCCGGCTGCCAGCCGCCGCCCAGCACCTTGTACAAGGTGACGGCGTTACTGGTTTTTGCAAGGCGCGTGGTGATCAGGCCCTGCTGCGCGGCATACAGCGAGCGCTGCGACACCAGTGCATTCAGGTACGAATCCGCACCCTGCCGATAACGCGCCTCATTGATGGTGTAGCTCTTCTGCGTTGCTTCCACCAGCGCCGTTTGCGACGACAGGCGCTCATCCAGCGTGCCGCGCGTAGCCAGTGCATCAGCCACTTCGCGGAATGCGGTCTGCACCGACTTCTCGTACTGCGCCACCGAGATATCGCGGTCCGCCTTGGCGATATTCAGGTTGGCGCGGTTGACGCCAGCATCGAAGATCGGCAAGTTGATCTGCGGCGCGAAGCTCCAGGTCGACGAGCCGGCCTTGAACAGGCCGGACAAGGTCGAGCTGGCGCTGCCGCCAGACGCCGTCAGCGAGATGCTTGGGAAAAAGGCGGCGCGCGCCACGCCGATATTGGCGTTGGCGGCGCGCAGCGCGCGTTCCGCTTCCTGCACGTCCGGACGGGAGTGCAGCAGGTCCGACGGCAGGCCGGCCGGGATGGCAGCCAGCCGCGTCACCTCTTCCAGCTCGCCGGTCGGCAGCAGCTCGGCAGGCAAGTCGCTACCTACCAGCAGCGTCAGCGCGTTCAGGTCCAGCGCCACTTGGGCGGTGTAGACCGCTGCGTCGTTGCGCGCGGTTTCCACGCTGGTCTGCGCATCGTACATATCGGTGCCGGCCACCACGCCCGAGGCAAAGCGCTTCTTGCTCAGGTCATAGGAGGTCTGCTGCGACTTCAGCGTTTCCTGCGCCAGCTTCAGGCGCTGCTGATCGGCGATCAGCGTCGAATACGCATTCGCCACTTCCGACACCAGCGTGATCTGCTGGGTGCGGCGGGCTTCTTCCGTGCCCAGGTAAGTCTGCAGGCCCGCTTCCGACTGGTTGCGCAGCTTGCCGAAGAAGTCCAGCTCATACGAGGACATCACCAGGCCGCCGGTGTACTGGCGGTTGATGGCGGCCTCGCCGGTGCCGGTCATGGTCGACGGCGTACGGGAGGCGGTCTGGTTGACATTCGCCGACAGCTTCGGCAGCAGCGCCGCCGAGTCGATGTTGTACTGCGCCTTGGCCTTCTCGATGTTCAGCACCGACACGCGCAGGTCGCGGTTGTTGGCCAGCGCCAGCTCGATCACCTTGCGCAGCTTGGCGTCGGCGAAGTATTCGCGCCACAGGATTTGCGACACCGGCTTGGCATCGGCCGCCGCTGCCGGCACGCCCTTGTAGGCGTCGCCGTTCGGGAAGGCCGGCGCCACCGGCTGCGCCGGACGTTCATACACCGGCGCCAGGCTGCAACCGGCCAGCATCGCCAGCGCAGCCATCGTGATTAAGGATTTTTTCATCATATTAATGCACCTCTACAGCGGTGGCAGGAGCGGCCGGCTTCTTCGGAGTGAAGTAGCCACGCACCAGCACAAAGAACAACGGCACGAAGAAGATACCCAGGAAGGTCGCGGTCAGCATGCCGCCAAGCACGCCCACGCCAATCGCGTTCTGGCTACCCGAGCCGGCGCCGCTGCTGATTGCCAGCGGCAGCACGCCCAGACCAAACGCGATCGACGTCATCAGGATAGGACGCAGACGCAGCTTGACCGCGTGCAGCGTGGCCTTCTTCAGGTCTTCGCCCTTGTCCTGCAATTCCTTCGCAAACTCCACAATCAGAATCGCATTCTTCGCCGACAGACCAATCACGGTCAGCAGGCCGACCTGGAAGTAGACGTCGTTCGACAGCTTGAACAGCATGGTGGCCAGCACCGTACCGATCACACCCAGCGGCACCACCAGCAGCACCGAGAACGGCACCGACCAGCTTTCATACAGCGCGGCCAGGCACAGGAACACGATCAGGATCGAGATCGCATACAGCTGCGTGGTCTGCGAACCGGAATCACGTTCTTCGGTCGACAGGCCGGTCCACTCGTAGCCGATACCTGGCGGCAGTTTCTCCGCCAGCTTCTCGATTTCCGCCATGGCGGCACCCGAGCTCTGACCTGGCGCAGGCGCGCCCAGAATCTCGGTCGACGGCAGGCCGTTGTAGCGTTCCAGACGCGGCGAAGCGTAGATCCATTTGCCGCTGGAGAAGGCCGAGAATGGCACCATCTCGCCATTGGCGTTACGCACGAACCACTTGTTCAGGTCTTCCGGCGTCATGCGGGCTTCCGGCGCACCTTGCAGGTACACCTTCTTCACGCGGCCACGGTCGACGAAGTCGTTGACGTAAGCGCTACCCCAGGCAGTGCTCAGGACCTTGTTGACATCCTCTACCGCCAGACCCAGCGCAATGGCTTTCTGCTGATCGACAGTGATCTTGTACTGCGGCGTATCTTCCATGCCGTTCGGACGCACGCCAACCAGCACCTTGCTCTGCGAGGCCATGCCCAGCATCTGGTTACGCGCCGCCATCAGCGCCTCGTGACCGACGCCGCCGATATCTTGCAGCTGCAAGTCGAAGCCGGAGGCATTACCCAGTTCCAGCACCGCAGGCGGAGCGAAGGCGAATACCATCGCGTCCTTGATCTGCGACAGCGCACCCATGGCGCGGCCGGCAATCGCGCTAACGCGATTATCCTTGCCCGGACGCTCGGACCAATCCTTCATGCGGACGAAGGCGATGCCGCTGTTCTGGCCATTACCCGCGAAGCTGAAGCCCGCCACCGCAAATACCGAGGCGACGTTGTTCTTTTCGTTGGTCAGGAAGTGGTTCTCGACTTTCTCGATCACCTTCAGCGTACGCTCTTGCGTGGCGCCGGTCGGCAATTGAATTTGCGAGAACAGCACGCCCTGGTCTTCTTCCGGCAGGAAGGAAGTCGGCAGGCGCACGAAGGCCAGGCCCATCACCACCAGGATCGCGGCGTAAATGATCAGCGAACGGCCGCTGCGGTTCAGGATCGAACCGACGATGCCCTGGTACTTGGTGCTGCTGCGGTCAAAGGTGCGGTTGAACCAGCCGAAGAAACCGGTATCGGCCATGTGATGGCCTTTTTCCACCGGCTTGAGGATGGTCGCGCACAGCGCCGGCGTGAAGATCATCGCCACCAGCACCGACAGCACCATTGCCGACACAATCGTCACCGAGAACTGGCGATAAATCACGCCGGTCGAACCGCTGAAGAAAGCCATCGGCACAAACACCGCCGACAGCACCAGCGCGATACCCACCAGCGCGCCGCTGATCTGCGTCATCGATTTGCGGGTTGCCTCCAGCGGCGACAGCCCTTCCTCGCTCATGATACGTTCAACGTTCTCCACCACCACGATCGCATCGTCCACCAGCAGGCCGATCGCCAGCACCACCGCGAACATGGTCAGCGTGTTGATCGAGTAGCCCAGCGCCGACAGGATGGCGAAAGTACCCAGCAGCACTACCGGCACCGCCATGGTTGGAATCAGCGTGGCGCGGAAGTTTTGCAGGAACAGATACATCACCAGGAATACCAGGATGACCGCTTCCACCAGGGTTTTCACCACTTCTTCGATCGACAGTTTGACGAACGGGGTAGTGTCAAACGCCACCACGGCCTTCAGTCCTTGCGGGAAGCGTTTTTCCATCTCGGCCACTTTGGCCTTGACCAGGTTGGCGGTGTCCAGCGCGTTGGCGCCGGTAGCCAGCTTGATCGCCATGCCGGAGGCAGGCTTGCCGTTGTAGCGGGCGGTGATGTTGTAGTTCTCGCGGCCCAGCTCCATGCGGGCCACATCGCGCAGGTGCACGGTGGCGCCGTTGGCGGAAGTCTTCAGCAGGATGGCGCCGAACTGCTCGGCGGTCTGCAGACGGCTTTGTGCGGTGACGGTAGCGTTCAGCTGCTGGCCGGCGACGGCAGGCAAGCCGCCCAGTTCACCGGCCGATACTTCAGCATTCTGCGCGGTGATGGCCGAGGAAATGTCGGCTGGTGTCAGCTGGTAGCTTTGCAGCTTGGCGGCGTCCAGCCAGATGCGCATGGCGTACTGCGAACCGAAGTTGGTCACATCGCCCACGCCTTCCAGGCGCGAGATCGGATCGGTGACGTTGGCCAGCACGTAGTCGCCGATGTCGGCGTTGCTCATCTTGCCGTCTTCGGACACGAAGCCCAGCACCAGCAGGAAGTTCTTGGTGGCCTTGGCGACCACCAGGCCTTGCTGCTGCACGGCGGCAGGCAGCAGCGGCGTCGCCAGCTGCAGCTTGTTCTGCACCTGCACCTGCGCGATGTCAGGATTGGTGCCGCTCTTGAAGGTCAGCGTGATGTTGACACCACCAGTCGCGTCGGACGACGACGACATATAGCGCAGGCCATCGATACCCTTCATCTTTTGTTCGATGATCTGGGTCACGGCGTCTTCCACCGTTTTGGCCGAAGCGCCTGGATACGAGCCGGTGATCGAAATCGACGGCGGTGCAATGCTTGGATATTGCGAGATCGGCAGGCCGAGAATCGCCATCACGCCGCCCAGCATGATGACAATCGCGACCACCCACGCAAAAATCGGGCGATCAATAAAGAAACGGGACATGTGCTATCTCCTTACTTCGCGCTCTTGGCGTTGGATGGAGCAGCACCGCCGGCGGCAGCGGTGGCGGCGGCTGGCGCCATCGGCTTGGCGGGCGCGCCCGGCTTGACTTTCTGCAGGCCTTCAACGATCAGCAGATCGCCATCGGCCAGGCCGGATTTGACCAGCCATTTGTCGCCCAGCGTATTGCTGGTGACCAAGGTGCGCTGCTCAACCTTGCCTTCCTTGTTGATCACCATTGCGGTCGCTTCGCCTTTCGGGTTGCGGGTCACGCCTTGCTGAGGTACGGCGATGGCTTTTTCATCGACGCCCGATTCCACCACGGCGCGTACAAACATGCCTGGCAGCAGATCGTGCTTAGGATTCGGGAACAGCGCGCGCAGCGTGACGTTGCCGGTGCCCGGATCAACCGTCACATCGGAGAACTGCAGCTTGCCGGCTTCGGCGTACTTGCTGCCGTCGGACAGCAGCAGCGTGACCTTGGCCTGGCCGCCGTCTTTTTTCAGGCTGCCGCTTTCCACTTCACGCTTCAGGCGCAGCATGTCTTCGCTGGACTGGGTCACGTCGACATAAATCGGGTCCAGCTGCTGCACGGTGGTCAGCGCGGTGGTCTGGTTGGCAGTCACCAGTGCGCCCGGCGTGACGGCAGAACGGCTGATGCGGCCGCTGATCGGCGCATCGACGTGGGTGTAATCCAGGTTGATCTTGGCTTGTTCCAGCGCGGCGTTCGCCGACTCCACGTCGGCCTTGGCCTGCTCGTGGGCGGCGACGGCGTCGTCGTAATCCTGCTTGCTGACGCCTTCGATGGCGACCAGCTCTTTATAGCGCTGCACTTTCGGCGCGGCCGTCAGCAGATTGGCTTTGGCCTTGGCCAGTGCGGCCTTGGCGGAGTTGTACGCGGCCTGGTAAGTGGCCGGGTCGATCTGGTACAGCGGCACGCCGGCTTTGACGTCCGCACCTTCAACAAACAGGCGTTTCTGAATCAGGCCACTGACCTGCGGGCGCACTTCCGCTACTTGATAAGCGGAGGTACGGCCAGGCAGTTCAGTGGTGATGTTCAGCGGCGCTTGCGCCACTTTGAAAACGCCCACTTCCGCCACCTGCTGCTGTTGAGGTGCTTCGGACGTGGACTTGGAGCAACCAGCCAGCACGGCGATTGCGGAGACGATGGCTGCGGCACTGGCCGTGCGCAGCATGGTTTTTTTGCAGAAAATAGCTTCCATCGGTATGAGCTTTCTGTATAGAAATTTAAGCACAGCCTATAGAATGAACGATCATTCTAATTAAGTCAAGCAACATTCTTGTGCAGTGCGGAAACTTTAAGGCTGGCTTAAGTAGGCAGAAAGTGTGGTTTTCAGGCGGCGAATCAGCCTCTGCGCAGAATGCAAGAGATTTGTGATGCATTTGCAATGCTACAATCAGTTAATTTCTTTCTGTCATCTTTTAGTACGACCGTGCAGCTCACCTTGATGCCGTCCTCCCCTGCCCGCCCGCGCCTCGCCACCCTGGTGACCGTGGGCGTCAGCGCTACGGTGCTGCTGACGGTGCTCTGCCTGCTGATCCTGGTCGATCATTTCGCCATCGACTACGCGCGCCGCGAAGCCGGCCAGCGCCTGCAGCAACTGTCCTGGCAGATGCGCGACTCGCTCAACAGCGTGGTGCGCAAGGCCACCGGCGATGTCCAGCTGCTGGCGGAACTGCCGCGCGTACGCGAGGCGCGTTCGGCCGCCGACGTGCGCAAGGTGCTGGAAAGCCTGCAAAAATCTTTCCCCGACTACGCCTGGATCGGTCTGGCCAATTCGGACGGCAAGGTCTACGCCGCTACCCAGGGCATGCTGGAAGGCGTCGATGTCAGCCAGCGCGACTGGTTCAAGGGCGGCCGCAAGCAGGTATTCGCCGGCGACTTCCACCCCGCCACACTGCTCGATAAAAAACTGCCGGCCAGCAGCGATCCCTGGCGCTTCGTCGACGCCGCCAGCCCGGTGCGCGACAGCGATGGCAAGGAGATCGGCGTGCTGTGCGTGCACATGAGCTGGGGCTGGGCGCGGCGCCTGGTGCAGACCATGCTGGCGCCGGCCGACCAGCGCTATTCGGCCGACATCTTTGTGGTGCGCGGCGATAACACCGTCATCCTCGGCCCCAGGGGCATGGAGGAGCAGAAGATCGAAAGCGACAGCCTGACGCTGGCACGCGGCGGCGCCTCCGGCTCGCTGAAGGAAACCTGGGGCGACGGCCGCAGCTACCTGACCGGCTACGCCCGCAGCGGCGATTCGGCCGATCGGGCCACGCTGACCTGGTCCATCCTGGTGCGCCAACCGGAAGAACTGGCGCTCGCCGGCGCGCGTGCGCTGGAGCGCCAGATCCTGCTGCTGGGCGCAATCCTGGGCGCGGCGCTGGCCTTGGCGGCCGCCGTCATCGCACGCCGCCTGACCCGCCCGCTCAACGAGCTGAGCCTCGCCATCGAAAACCGGCTGGGCGATCCCGAACAGGCGCCGCCACTGCCAGCGCTGCGGGCCAACGGCGGCTTCCATGAAGTACAAGTGCTGTCGCGTGCGCTGGCCGAGATGCTGCGCAAGGAACAGGATCACCTGGACGCACTGCGCGGCCTGAACGAAAAGCTGGAATCCACCGTCGGCGAACGCACCCGCGAAATCGCCCGCAAGGCGCTGCAATTGGAGCGCGCGCTGGGCCAGGAGCAAAGCACCCAGCAACTGCTGCAGGAACGCGCGGCCGAACTGCGGGCGATTCTGGACAACGCGCACGACGCCTTCATCGCGCTCGATCCGGGCGGCGTGGTACGCGAATGGAACCGCCAGGCGGAGAAGCTGCTGGGCTGGAAGCGCAGCGAAGTCATCGGTCAGCCGCTGGCCTCGATGATGCTGCCGGCGCAACTGCGCCGCGCCTATGAGCGCGACATGCGGCTGCTGGCCGAGGACGGCGACGGCGCCGCCGTGCCGAGCCGCCGCGTCGAACTGACACTGCACAACCGCGCCGGCCAGGAGCTGCCGGTGGAAGTCTCGCTGGCCTACGTGCCGCGCAGCAGCGGGCATTTGTTCATCGCCTTCCTGCACGACATCAGCGAGCGCAAGTCGCTGTTTGCCTCGCTGGAGGAAATGGCGCTGCGCGACACGCTGACCGGCTTGTGCAACCGCCGTGCGCTGATGCAGGCGCTGCCGGCGGCGCTACAGCGCGCCAACCGCTCGCGCCAGAGTTGCGCGGTGTTCTTCCTCGACCTGGACCGCTTCAAGCAGGTCAACGACCGCCACGGCCACGAGGAAGGCGACGAGCTGCTGCGCCAGTTCGCCCAGCGGATACGCGACGCGGTGCGCAAGACCGATACCGTCGGCCGCCTGGCCGGCGACGAATTCATCGTGTTGCTGGAAATGCTGAACCACGATAACGCCGCCCAGGAAGCGGCAGACAAGCTGCAACAGGCGCTGCGCCAGCCTTTCACGCTGAAAACCACCACCGTCACGCTCAGCGCCAGCATCGGCATCGCCATCCACCATCCGGACGATCCGCAGGACGTGGAAACCCTGCTGGGCCGCGCCGACCGCGCCATGTACCGCCACAAACAGCAGGGAATTCAGCAGCGCGCGCGGCGCTAGCGCTTTCGGGTAGTATCGTCCAGATAATATATTTTTGTCTGGACCCTACCCATGCAAGAACAAAACAGCTTGGCGAACGACTTTTTGTCGACCGGTGTGCCCGGCCTGGACGAAGTGCTGGCCGGTGGCCTGACCCGCGACCGCCTGTATCTGGTCGAAGGCGAGCCAGGCACCGGCAAAACCACGCTGGCGCTGCAATACCTGATCGAAGGCGTGCGGGGTGGCGACACCACGCTGTATATCACGCTGGCGGAAACCGCCGTCGAACTGCGCGGCGTGGCGCAGTCGCACGGCTGGGACATGCAAGGCATCCACATCGAGGAAATCATCCCCGACGAAAAAGCGCTTGATCCGGACCAGCAATACACCATCTTCCACCCATCGGAAATCGAGCTGGGCACGACGACCCAGCGCATCCTGGCAGCGATCGACCGGCACCAGCCGCGCCGGGTGGTGCTGGATTCACTGTCCGAGCTGCAGCTGCTGGCGGAGAGCCCGCTGCGCTATCGCCGCCAGGTGCTGGCGCTGAAGCAGTACCTGAGCAGCCGCAACTGCACCACCATCTTCCTCGACGACCGCACCGCCCTCTGCACCGACCTGCAAGTGCGCAGCGTGGCGCACGCAGTGCTGACGCTGGAACTGGCCGATCAGGCCTACGGCTCCGAGCGGCGCAAGCTGCGGGTGGTCAAATATCGCGGCGTCGCCTTTCGCGGCGGCGCGCACGACTACAAAATCGCCAAGAGCGGCCTGCAAGTCTTTCCACGCCTGGTGGCGGCCGCATCGCGCGAAAGCAGCGCGCGCCGCCAGCTCTCCAGCGGCTTGTCTGCACTGGACGCGCTGATCGGCGGCGGCCTGGAGGAAGGCATGAGCACGCTGATCTCCGGACCGTCGGGCACCGGCAAGTCCTCGCTGGCGGCGCAGTTCGTGCACGCCGCCACGCTGCGCCGCGAGCGCTGCGCCATGTTCCTGTTCGAAGAAGCGCGCAACAATATGCTGAACCGCTGCGCCAACCTTGGCATGCATCTGGCCGACGCCATCGATCAGAAACTGCTGACCGTGCAACAGGTCGATCCGGCCGAACTGGCGCCGGGCGAATTCGCCAGCGCCGTCATGCAAGCCGTAGAACAAGGCGCACGCATTGTCGTGATCGACAGCCTGAACGGCTACCTGAACGCCGTGCCGGACGAACGCTTCCTGATCACCTATCTGCACGAGCTGCTGACCTGGCTGGGCCAGCGCGGCGTGGTCAGCATCATCGTCGGGGTGCAGTCCGGCATGCTGGGCAGTGGCATGCGCAGCAATATCGACGCCAGCTACCTGGCCGACAACGTCATCATGCTGCGCTACTTTGAAGCGGCAGGCGAAGTGCGCCAGGCGATTTCAGTCTTCAAGAAACGCGGTAGCGCGCACGAGCGCACCATCCGCCGCTTTGAAGTCAACACCGGCGGTCTGAGCGTCGGACCGGTGTTGAAGGACTTCCACGGCGTGCTGACCGGCGTGCCAGCCTACCATGGCAGCGGCGCAGGCGCAGGCGCCAGCGAGCAAGCTGGCTGATCGCCATGGAAGCGCGCATCCTCATCTACGCTCCGACCGGCCAGGATGCGCCACTGGCGGCCAAGGTACTGACCATGGCCGCCATCGACAGCCACGTCTGCGCCACGCTACCCGACCTGGCGCAAGCGCTGGCGCAAGGCGCGGGCGCCGTGCTGACGGTGGAGGAAGCGCTGGCGCCAGGCGGCTTGCAGCTGCTGCGCGACCATGTGGCGCGCCAGTCCGACTGGTCGGACCTGCCCATCATCCTGCTGACGCATAACGGCGCCGACTCGCCGGTGGTGCGCCAGGCGGTGGCCGGGCTCGGCAACCTGAGCCTGATGGAGCGGCCAGTGCGCACGCTGACGCTGATCACCGCGCTGCATGCCACACTGCGCGCCCGCCACAAGCAATACCAGGTGCGCGAGGCGACGCGCCGCAAGGATGAATTCCTGGCCAGCCTGGGACACGAGTTGCGCAATCCGCTGGCGCCGATCCGCACCTCGGTGTCGCTGCTGACGCATTTGTACCCGGACGCCGCGCCGGTGGCGCGCATTCGCGACATGGTCGAGCGCCAGGTGCGTCTGCTGACGCGGCTGGTCGACGACCTGCTGGACGTGGCGCGCATCACCAGCGGCAAGATCACCCTGCAGCCGCAACTGGCGTCGCTGGCAGCGGTGATGAGCCACGCCGGCGAACTATGCCAGCAGGCGGCCGACGCCAAGCGCATCCACATCGCCTGGCAGCTGCCGCCCAGCGAAGTGATGCTGAGCGCCGACTATGCGCGGCTGGTGCAGATCTACGCCAACATTCTGTCCAACGCGGTCAAGTTCACACCGCAAGGCGGGCATGTGCTGGTGCGCGCCGTCGCCGACGGCTGTCAGCTAGTGGTCAGCATCCGCGACGACGGCATCGGTATGGACGCCGAGACCATTCCGCGCGTGTTCCGCATGTTCGAGCAAAGCAACACCGTCAATGGCCAGTTCTCCAGCGGCCTGGGCATAGGCCTGAGCCTGGCGCGCCAGTTCGCCGAAATGCATGGCGGCAGCGTGGACGCCAGCAGCGACGGCGCTGGCCTGGGCACCGAATTCACCATCCGCCTGCCGGTGCTGGACCATGGCGGCGCGCGCGACGCGGTGCCGCTGGCGCAGCAGGCCGGCAGCGACGGCCGCAAGATGCAAGTGTTGGTGGTGGACGATAATCAGGACGCGGCCGATTCACTGGCCGCGCTGCTGGAGCTGGACGGATTCGACGCGCGCGCCGTGTACGATGGTGTGGCCGCTCTTGCCGCAGTCGACGCGCAAGCGCCGGACATGCTAATCCTCGACCTCGGCATGCCGGGCATGGACGGCTACGAAACCGCGCGCGCCATCCGCCAGAAGCCGGGCGCCGAGCGCATCCTGCTGCTGGCCCTGACCGGCTGGGGCCAGAGCGACGCGCGCCGGCGCACGCTGGAATCGGGCTTTGACCATCACCTGGTCAAGCCCGTGGAGCTGGAACAAATCGTCCGCCTGGCCTGCGCGCGGCGCAACCGCGAGCAGGTCCAGGCGGCGCGCTAATGCTTACAGCGGCTTGACGTTGACGGTGGCGCTCAGCAGGTACAGCGCGTTGGCCGACTCAAAGCCGGAATCGGTGCCCAGCACAATCCACAGCTTGCCTTCCTTGTCGGCGGTGACGGTAATCGCCTCGTCCGATTGGCGCGTGACCTTGGCCCAGCCGCCGCCACCGCATTCCAGCGCTTCCGAACCGAGCTGGCCCAGCGTCTTGCCCTGCGTGCCGGATTCGGCGTTGTTGCCGCGGTCCAGATTCATGCGGTATTCGCCGTTGGCCTGCTTGACCGTCTTCGGTTCGTCGCCGCTGGCAGCCACCACCATATAGATGCTGGCGCCGCGCGAGCCGCCCACGCCGAAGCAATCCAGCGACGCGTCGGTGGCGTGGCTTAGCGAGAAGGTCAGCTTGTACTTGGCGCCGGCCACGAAGCCGCCGTACTGGCGCTTCACGTAGGTCATCACGTTATCGCTGTTGTTGTGCGAGGTCAGGTAGTAGCCCATGCCGCTCAGGCCTGTGCCAGGCGGCAGCTTGGACCAGCCGTAGCCGGTTTCGCTAGGCGCGTCGTCGTCGAAGTAATCGGCCACGCCTGGAATCCAGCCATCGATGCCCTGGTTGAAATCGACGCTGATGGTCGATGCAACCGGCGTTGGCGCCGGTGCAGGTGCAGCCTGTGGCGGCGTGTTGACGTGATCGGAGCCGCCGCAGGCGGTCAGCGCCAGCAGCGCCGCCGCTGCCAGCGCGGTATAGGTGTATTTCTTCATTGTGGTTTTCCCCTAGTGTTATGCGACGCTCTCATGAAGCGTCGCGTAGCAGTCTAAAGAAAACCTGTAAAGCCAAAAATGGAATTTGTAAGCTGTGGTAACTTACATTTTTTAACGACTATGACATAGACATTCAGGCAAAAATGTCTTATTTCCAAGCACCTCGCAAGGTCGCAACACGCTGCTTCAAATCGTCCGGCGTCACGTCCTGCGGCGCCACCGGTTCGCCCACCGCCAGCGACAGGCGCGAACGCAGGCCGCTGCGGAACGCGCGGCCGAAGACATTTTCCTGATTGCGGCTCAGCAGGTGGCCCCACAGGCCGCGCAGCGCCATCGGGATCACCGGCACCTTGCTGCGTTCGATGATCTTGGCGATGCCGCCCTTGAAGTCGTTGATGTCGCCGGTGCGGGTCAGCTGCCCTTCGGGGAAGATGCACACCAGTTCACCCTCGTGCAGCGCCTGGGCGATATCCACATAGGCTTTCTCCATCAGCCAAGGATCTTCCTTGGCTGGCGCAATCGGAATCGCGCGCGCGGTGCGGAAAATCCAGCCCAGCAGCGGCAGCTTGAAGATGCGGTGATCCATGACGAATCGGATTGGCCGTGGTGCCGCCGCGCCGATGACGATGGCATCGACATAACTGACGTGGTTACACACCAGCACCGCCGCGCCTTCGGCCGGTATGCGCTCCGCATCCACCGTCTGCACGCGGTGCACGGTGTGGATCAGCAGCCAGGCCAGGAAGCGCATCAGGAACTCCGGCACCAGCGAGAAGATGTAGACTGCCACCAGCGCATTCAGCAGCGCGGTCACCAGGAACAGTTCCGGGATGGTCAGCCCCTGCCCCAGCAGCACGATCGCCAGGCCGGCCGCTGCCACCATGAACAGCGCGTTCAGGATATTCATGCCGGCGATGGTGCGCGAGATATGCTGCGGATCGCAGCGCAGCTGGATCAGCGCGAACAGCGGCACGATGAAGAAGCCGCCGAACATGCCGATCATCAGCACGTCGAACAGGATGCGCCACATACCATGCTGCGCCATCAGCGCAAAGGCGTCCAGGTGCACGCCAGCCGCCGCCGTGCTGCTGAAACCCAGACTGGCAAAATACAGGTCAACACCAAACACCGTCAGGCCAATGGAGCCGAACGGCACCAGGCCAATCTCCACCTTGCGGCCGGACAGCCGTTCGCACAGCAGCGAGCCGCTGCCCACGCCCAGCGAGAAGATAGTCAGCAGCAGCACGAACGCGCCGTGGTCGCCATGCAGATAATCCTTGGCATACACCGGGAACTGCGCCAGCACCAGCGCGCCGTAAAACCAGAACCACGAATTGCCTAGCATCGACAGGAACACCGTGCGGTTCTTGCGCGAGTAATTGATATTGCGGATCGATTCGCCGATAAAGTTCCAGCTGATTTTCAGCTCCGGCGCCGGGGCCGGCGAATGCGGAATGCGGTAGGCCGCCACCAGACCCATGCCCGCCACCAGTATTGTCGCAGCGGCTTCCAGCCACAAGCCGTGCGGCTGCTGCACCACCAGTACCGCGCCCAGCACCTCGCCCATCAGGATGCCGACAAACGTGCCCATTTCAGTGACGCCGTTGCCGCCAATGAGTTCGTCCTTGCTCAGCTGCTGCGGCAGATAGGCGTATTTGACCGGGCCAAACAGGGTGGAGTGAATGCCCATGCCCACCACTGCCGCGATCAGCAGCCACAGATGATGCGTGACCCAGCCGATGCCGGCCACGCACATGATCGCCACCTCCAGCCATTTGACGAAGCGCGTCAGCCCGGATTTCTCGAACTTGTCAGCCAGCTGGCCGGCGGTGGCGGAGAACAGCACATATGGCAGGATGAACAGGCCGGGGATCAGATTGGTCACCAGCGACGGCGACATCGTGGTCCAGCTCAGCGCATCGAAGGTGATGATGACCACCAGCGCGGTCTTGAACAGATTGTCGTTGAACGCGCCGAGGAACTGGGTCCAGAAAAATGGCGCGAAACGGCGTTGCTTCAACAGGGAAAACTGATTGGGCTGGCTCATGAGGGACGTGTCCGTTCAGGAAAGATTGAGCGGATTATAACCGCATGCCGGAACCATCCGGCATGCGTTGCCTCAAGCTGCCTGCGCCATCGATTCCTGCGCCGGCGGCGCGCGCAGCGACCACACGCTGTGCGGATCGCCGTGACGGCCGCGATGCAGCACCGCGCGCGCCATTTTCCAGTAGCCGGCGGCGAACAGCAGCGATACCAGCGCTACGCCCACGACGATGCCGTCGCCCTGCAACAGCGCCAGCAAAGGATTGACGCCGGTACTCCACCAATGCGCCAGCGGCACCGCCACGGTCAGTGCGGCGCACAGCATCAGTAGCTCATGCGCGGCGCGCGCTGGCGGGCGGGCGAAGGCCCACAGCACGCAGCCGAAGAACACCGCGTAATAGCCGCGCTCCTCCCACAGCGGCAACTGCCCCGCCGGTCCCAGCTTGTTCACCACGAAGATCGCCGAGACACCAGCCACGCAACCAAGGCAGACGCCCAGCGTCGCTTGCGCCATCAGCTTGCCGCTGCGCGGCTGCACCAGTTTCTGGCGCTTGCGGCGTGCCTCGATCCACAGCAGGTTACCGCTATAGAACAGGAAAGCGCCCGCCACGCCGAGGATGAAGTACATCCAGCGCACCGCCAAGTCGCCGAAGCTGCCGAAGTGCAGCGCCTGCAAGCTGCGCAGGAAGCGCGTGCCGGGACTGAAATTCTCCGGCATCATCACCCGCGTCACCTTGCCGCTGCTGGCGTTGAGCACCACCGCGCCCATGTCGGCCACAGTCTTCTGGTGCACATGGCCATACACTTGCACCTGGGCGTTGGCGTCGCCCGCATGACGGTAGCTCAGCGTGGCGACTTCGATGCCTGGCACCGCGCGCTGCACTTCGGCGATCAGCTGCGCGGCCGGCGCCAGCGGCGCTGCCACGCCGGCGGCCTTGGCTGGTGCGGCAGCATTGATGTCAGGGCCAACCAGTTGCAGCAGCTTGCCATCGAAGACCAGGTACTGGAACGGCGCCAGCAAAATCAGGCCCAAGGCCAGCACCGCGCTGCTCCACGCGTACATCAGGTGGAACGGCAACGACAGGATGCCGACCACGTTGTGCGCATCCTGCCACATGCGCTTGATGTTCTTGCCGATGCGTAGCGCGAACAAGTCCTTGAAGAAGGTCGGCGCATAAATGATCACCCCGCTGGCCAATGCCAGCCCGTACAGGATGCACACCACGCCCAGCACATAAATACCCCAGCTGCGCGGCAAGCCGGCCGTGTAGTGCAGGCGGTAGACGAAGTCCACCAGCTGCGAGTGCTCCTTGAACTCTTCCAGCTTGCCGCTGGCGTCCAGGCGGAAGTGGCGTTCGTCGAACTCCAGCATCAGCTGCGGCTCGAACTCGGACGGCATGCGCAGAAAGAAGCCCTGTTTCGCTTTCGGATGCGCTTGCAGCACCGCGTCGATCAATTGCTGCGGATCTTGCGGCGCCATGGCCACCTGCGGCAGCGGCGTCTCCCACGCGTGCAGCTCTTCATGGAACAGCGTCACCGCGCCGGCGTAGAAGGCAATGAACAGGCCGAAACCGGCGACCAGTCCCACCCAGGTGTGCACCGAAATAAACGTGCGTAAGGTCGCGGCCTTCATGCGGCTATCCTTATCAGGCCACTGGCCTTGAGAAAATGCAGCGCAGCATAGCCGGCCACGGTCAGGCCGCCCATCCACAGCCAGGCGCGCAGGCCGGTCTTGAACAGGAAGGTGCAGGTCATCACGGCGATCCAGATCAGGAAGAACACCAGCAGCCAGGGCAGCGTGGTGTTCGCCTGGTCGCTGCTGAGCAGCGCCGCAAAGCCGGTGACCAGCACCGCCAGCGGCATGCCAAGAAATACGGCGGCAGTCGATTTACCCCACATGGCGCGCTCCCCTGTTGCGCCACGCGTCCAGGTAAGGCAAGGCCACCAGCGTGGTCATGAAACCCGACAGCGCAATGCACACGCCGCACCATCCGCCATACGCGTCCACCGCGCTGGCGACGGCACCTACCGCCAGCGGCACCGCCAGCCAGCGCAGGAAGGCCTGGCGCCGCA
Source organism: Duganella sp. sic0402 (assembly GCF_019219065.1). Lineage (GTDB taxonomy): Bacteria > Pseudomonadota > Gammaproteobacteria > Burkholderiales > Burkholderiaceae_D > Rugamonas. The sequence continues at coordinate 480,931 of NZ_JAHUWK010000002.1, forward strand.
ACGCGGCCGGCCATAGCGACTGGTGCGGCGACGCCAGGTATAGACAGAGCGCGGCCAGTGCCGCCACGCCGATACAGATCCAGTTCATTGCATCCCTCCTTACAGTGCGCCCTGCACGCCGAAGCCGATCTGACGCTCATTGCCCAGCGCGACCGCATAGCGGCCGGTGACGGTTTCCAGCTTGTTGTGGGTGATGTAGGTCTGGTTGGTCAAGTTGCTGCCGTAGGCGAACAAGGTCACGCCATTCTGCAACGTGTAGCTGGCCTTGCCGCCCAGCGTGGTGTGGCCATCGTTGCGGTCGGTATTCTCAGGACCGATGTAAGTGCCGGTGGCGTGCTGCAGGTTCATGTTCAGCATCCAGCGGCCAGGCGTCCAGCTGAAACCGACCGATTGCGACTGGCGTGGCGAGCGTGCGAACTCATGGCCGCTGTAGTCGCCGCTTGGCGATTCAAAGTCGATGAACTTGGTGCGCGCCAGGCCCAGCGCGCCAAACAGCTCCAGATTGCGGGTCACGCGGCCGCGCAGTTCTGCTTCCAGGCCTTGCAGGCGCGAGCTGCCCGCGTTGACGAACCACTGGTCCAGCGTGTTGCGGCCGATGTTCACCTGCTGGTCGGTCCAGTTGACGCGGTAAGCGTTCAGCGACACCACCAGGCCATTATCCAGCGCGCCTTTCAGCGACGCCTCGTAATTCTTGGTGTACTCCGGGCCGAAGGACTTGGAGCCGCGCTGGTAGCTGTAATCCACGCCGCCGGTGCGGTAGCCGCGCTGCGCAGTCAGGCCGGCCACCCACTCCGGCGACAGCGCATAGCGCACGCCCAGCTTGGGCAGCCACACCGAGTTGTCAGTACCCAGGTCCTGCGTGCCGTCCGGCGAGAAAGCACCGCTGCGTATCAGCTGCGTGTAGATCTGCCGCGCCAGCGCCGAGGTACCGTCGGTGGCGGTGGACAGGATGCGGCTCTGGCGCTCGGCGTCGTAGCGCATGCCGGCGGTCAGCGTCAGCTTGTCGATCACGTAATCGAACTCGCCGTAGATGGCGCGTGTTTTGCTGTCGTTGTCCTGCATCTGGCGGCGGCTGATGAAGTCCGCGCCATAAGTGGCGTCGCACACGGCCTGCACGCGGCACTGGCCGATCAGTCCCAGCACATACGACACCGGCACCACGAACTTGTCGTCGCCGGCGTAATACTGCTGCGAGTAATACAGGCCAGCCACGCCTTTGAGCTGATGGCCGAACAGCTGCGTGTCGAAGTTGGCGCGCGCCTCCTGCGCCCACTGGCGGTCGATATTCTCGCCGTCGCGGACACCCTGGTTCAACTCGGTGCCGTCATAGTCGGCCACGCGCGCGTAGCGGTTGTGCGAGTAAGTGGTCAGCAGCGTGATGTCGGCGCCCAGCGCGCGGAAGGTCTGCTCCAGCGCGGCGGAACGCGTGTGGTTTTCTACCTCACGCGGTTCGTTTGAAAAATTCAGGCGGGCGTCGGCAGGCGCCTTCACCGCTTCGACCGTGTTATAGCCCAGCCGCTGCTTGTCATCGACCAGTGTAATCAGCGCCTGATAACGATCGCCCCATGGCGTGATGCGCAGCTTGCCGCGCAGCGTGTGGCCGTCGTCGTGATTGGCGCGCTTGTCGTCGCGGGTGATGTTGTACACGTCGCCGTCGCGGCGGCGCTGCTCCAGCGTAATGCGGCCAGCGACGACCTGCTCGACGATGGCGCCGCCGCCGGCCAGCGCCACCTGATGGGCATTCTGGTTGCCGGCATTGACGCGGTAGCTGAAATCGCGTTTATCCTGCGGGTCGCGGGTCTTCAGCACCACCGCGCCGGCCAGCGAGTTGCGCCCCTGATTGGTCGATTGCGGACCGCGCAGCACTTCCACGCGGTCGGCGTCCCACACGCTCAGGCTGGAGATGGTCTGGCCAAAGCCGTCCTGCGGCACGCCGTCCACCACCACCGTGATGGTCTTGCCGCCGCCACCGGTCGGACCATACGACTGCACGCCACGAATCGACAGGTTCTCGGCCGTGCCCACGTTGGCCATCTGCGAGATCACCTCTTCCACGGTGTTCATGCCGGATTCGTCGATCTGCCGGCGATTGCGTGCGCCGACGCTGGCGCTGCTGTCAATTTCCGTTCGTTTCAGTTTGTCACCGGTGATGATGACCTGCTCGATATCCTCTTCCGCGTGTGCCGACCAGCAGGCCATGACACCAGCCAGCGCCATGACCATGAGTTTGATGCGCATTATTCTCTATTCCCCGGATCTTATTGTAAAACGAGGATAGTAAATGAGAATCGTTTGTATTCAAAGAAAATTTTAATGAATTGGCATTGCAATGTTGATATGTGTGCCTGCCGTCAGGCCGGTGTCGATGGCGATGCTGCCGCCCACCGCGTACACCCGTTCACGCATGCCCACCAGGCCGATTCCGGATGAGGCTTGCGCAGGGTCGAAGCCCTTGCCGTTGTCGGCAATCTGCATCCGCAGCTGGCCGTGCGCCAGCACCAGGCTGACCGTGGCCTGCGTGGCGCGCGCATGCTTGACGATGTTGGACAGCCCTTCCTGCACGACCCGGTACGCGGAGATAGCAATATTTTTTTCTATGCTAGAGAAGTCGCCATGGGCCTGCAATTCGAAGCGGCAGCCGCTGCGCGCACTGTCGTAGTGCCGCATCATCTCCTCCACCGCCCCATCCAACCCCAGCATATCCAGCACTTCAGGCCGCAGACGGCGCACCAAAGCGCGGCCGCTGTTGTACAGCCCCAGCGCCAGCGCGATGATGGACCGCGCCTTGTCGCGCGCCTCGCCTTCCGGGCTGATCTCAGCAATGCGCTGCGCCTCCAGCCGCACCGCGATCAAGGTGGCGTTCAGCTCATCGTGAATCTCCAGCGCGATGCTGTGCCGCTCCTCCTCCACCGCCGTGTTGACCTTGCGGATCAGGCGGCGCTTCTCGTCATCGGCCTCGCGCAGCGCGCGCATCGACGCCTGCAACGATGCGTCCAGTCCGGTGGATAGCCGCCATGCCAGCAGCACGCACGCCAGCAGTCCCAGGCTGCCCACCGCCAGCTCGACATAGAAGCGGCGCGTCTGTTTCAGCAGCAGCGCGGACGGTGACATCGTCACCCGCACATAGCCCATGGTTTCCACCGTCGTGCCACTGGCGCCGGCCGGCCGGTCCTTCTGATAGGGCTTGCCGTCCGGGCCCAGCATCGCCACCCACATCAAGCGCTTCAGGATGGGCGCCTCGTAATAGCGCAATTCCGGCGTGGCAGAGGACGGGCGCGCGGCCGCTTGCGCCAGCACACGCCGCTGCGTGTCCAGCACCTCGATGCGGGCGATGCTGGCGTCGCTGCGCAACAGCCCATTGATGGTCGGCTTCAGTTCATCGTAACGGCGCGCGACGACACTAAACTCGCTGCTATCAGCCAGTACCTTGGCCACCAGCGGGCCGCGCTCGGCCATCTCTTCGCGCACTTCGGACAGGCGCGACTGGTAGGCGTACCAGACGAAGGTGCTGAACAGATAGGCCAGCGGAATGGCGGTCATCGCCATCAGCCGCGCGCGCACGCTCCAGTGGCGCCAGCGATGCCAGGCTGGCCCGCGCATCAGGGCTCAATCAAGCCATGCTTGACCGCCAGCCGGGTGATGTAAGCCGGACGGTGCACCCCCAGTTTCTCCTTCACCGCCTGGCTGATATTGCTGATGGTCTTGGTCGACACGTCCAGCTTCTCGGCGATTTCGGCATTGGTCAGGCCTTCCGCCATCAGCGTGAAGATTTCCAGCGCGCGCTGGTCCAGCTGCGACTGCGGCGACAGGTCGCCGCGCACCGACAGGTTGGCAAGCCGCTCGGCCACATGCGGCAGGAAGTACAGCTCGCCGTCATGCGCACGCCGTACTGCGGCGGCCAGGTCGGCCGGATCGCAATCCTTGGTCATGAAAGCGCGCCCGCCAAGGCGGTAGGTTTCCTTGATCAGGCTATCCTGGTCGAACTGGCTGAGAAAGACGATGGCGGCGGATGGCGTTTGCGCGAGGATCTGCTTGGCCACATCCAGCCCGGTCAATTGTTCGCCGAAGCGGATATCCAGCACGATCACGTCCGGCTGCAATTGCTGGAATTGCGCCAGCGCCTCTTCCGGCGTGCGCGCCTGCGCCACCACGTCCAGCCCCTGCCCTTGCAGCGACATGGCAAAGCCAGTCATCACAATCGGATGGTCGTCGGCCAGCATCACGCGTATTGGATTCATTTTTCTACCTGCTTGTACTTGATGATGGAAGCATAACACAAAAAATGTGCTTTTATTTTGCCATTACATGGCATAGTATACTTCCATTAAATAGCAATTTATGCCACCACCAAGGAGAAAACATGAACCAAAAGAAGAATCTGACCGGTATAACGACGGTAGTCCTGCTGCATGTAGCCTTGCTGGGAGCTTTTCTGCAAGGCTCGAAGCTGACGGTATTCAAGTCGACGCCGCCGGTGGTAGATCTGGTGCCCAATCTGGAGCCGCCCAAGCCGCGCGAACGAGAGCCGCAGGTGCAGGAGCCGCCGCTGGCGCGGCCGGAAATCTACGTACCCAAGCTGCTGACCGACATCCCGCTGGAACAGCAGCCCACCGTCACGGCGCGCGTGGCGCCGGATAGTCCCCCCGCCCAGCCACCAATAGGCGGCGTGGCCGAGCCAGCCGCCAAGACGCCGCAGCTTAAAGCAGCGCCAGTAGTCATTGCCGCCGTGGTCGATGCCCAGGCTTGCAGCAAGCCCGATTACCCGAAAAATGCGCTGCGCAACGGCGATACCGGCACCGTCATGCTGGCGTTCCTGATCGGCATGGACGGCAAGGTGGCTGATTCGCGGATTGAAAAATCCAGCGGCTTCCGCGAATTGGACCGCGCCGCCCAGGCAGGCCTCAGCCTGTGCCGCTTCCGGCCGGGCACGGTGGACGGCGTGCCGCAATCGTCATGGACAAAAATGCAGTATGTCTGGAGCTTGGATTAATGCCAGGTTAATTTTACTTGCATGATTTGCTACCCTCCCCTATAATATTGCCCCAGCGAAACGGCATACCGCATGACGCAGGATGTGCCGTTTTGCTTTCTTAGCCACACTTTAGGGAATAGCAAATGAAAAAGAACGTACTGATCGCACTGATCGCAGCCATGGCTGCACCACTGGCCGCTCACGCTGAAGGTGCTTACATCGGCGGCAACGTCGGCCGTGCAGAGCAAAAAGTGGACCTCAGCGGCTTCTCGCTGAAAGAACACGACACCGCATACAAAGTGTATGGCGGCTTCAACTACACCCCGAACTTTGGCGCCGAAATCGGTGCAGCCTACCTGGGCGAAGCGGAGAAAACCGGCAATGGCGCGCGCATTTCCTCCAAAGCCCAATCGCTGTACGTTGCTGCAACCGCCACCCTGCCACTGGGCGAACAGTTCGCGCTGACCGGCAAAGCCGGCGCCGCGTTCAACCACGTAAAAGTACGCGGCTCGGCGCCTGGCTACTCGGCCAGCGGTTCGGACAACCAGACCTCGCCATACGTCAGCGTTGGCGCGTCCTTCCTGCTGAACAAAAACGTCAGCTTCGTCGCTGAATACGAATACTTCGGCAAAATCGCCAAAGACGGCGACGCGAACATCAAAGCCAATCTGGTATCGGCTGGCGTGCGCTACGCGTTCTAAGCGGCTGCACACCTAAGAAAGCCGGCTACGCGCCGGCTTTTTTTCATTGTGGCTTGACCGCCACCAGGTTGATCAGCGTTTCTTCGCGCACCGCCGGCGGCTTGATGCGCAGGACGGTTTCCAGCATGCCCAGGTCCTCGCGGCTCCACCACAGGAAGGGATAGGAGACGGCGCTGTCCGGCACCGAAAAGCCGGCCTTGCGTACCATCGCCAGGTATTCCGGTGCGGTCTTCTGTACATCCATCGGATGGCGGAACAACAGGCGAATCACCCACGAGTGGATGTAGCGGCGGGTCGATTCGGCAAACAGCAGCACGCCACCCGGCTTCAGCACGCGGAAAAACTCTTCGATGGCGCGTTCCTGGTCGATCAGGTGATGGAAGGTCTGGTGGCAGAACAGCAGGTCCACCGAGTTATCTTCCAGCTTGATGTTGGAGCTGGAGCAGCAGATAAACTCCGCCTTGATATTCAGCGCCGCCACTTCCTTGGCCGATTCTTCCAGCATCTCCGGATCGATGTCCATCCCAATCAGGCGCTGCGGCGAGAACCGCTGTTGAAGCTTGCCCAGCGAGCGGCCATAGCCACAGCCAACGTCCGCCACCACGCCAAAGCTGCGCGGCGCGCCGGCCGGCATCAGCCGGTCCAGGTCCTTCAGCGCGCGTTCCAGCACATGCACGGTCCAGGTCTCGGTACGCAAAAACCATTTGCCGAAAGCCGTCTCCGGCACATGGGGATCGCCGGGTGGCTGCATCAAATCTACATTGGCGCTCATAAGCTCTTCTTCTCTTCAACGTTATTCATGGCGCGGCGCGTAAGCCAAATTCACGTACAATATCGGACCGTATTTATCGATCGCTTTCCGTGTCAGTGTTCCGTCCACGCCTGCTGCTTGCTGCTTTCTCTCTACTGCTCTCCTGCGCAGGCGCGCTGGCCCAGGATCAACCCGCGCCGGTACGCTTCCTGCTGACCTTCGACGATGGCCCCGCCGCCGCTGTCAATGACAACCCGACGGTGCACATCCTTGAAGTGCTGGCCCGTAAAAACATCAAGGCCGTGTTCTTCACCCAGACCCGCGCCTGGCATGGCGGCGGCACCGAGATGGGCCGCTTCCTGATCCGCCGCGAACACGCTGAAGGCCATGTGGTGGCGCTGCACTCCGCCACCACCTTCCATGCCAATCACCGCTTCATGAGCCGCGACAAGCTGGATGAGAGCATGCGCTCCGGCGTGGCCGACCTGCTGGCCGAAACCGGCATCGCTCCCAAGCTGGTACGCCCGCCCTTCTGGGCCTATGACGCCGACACGCTGGCCTCCTACCGCGCCCACGGCCTGCACATGCTGCTGACCGACCTGAACGCCAACGACGGCAAAATCTACGGCATTAACTTCAGCTGGCACAAGCGCTCCAATATGCTGACCCACCTGGCGGAAACCCGCAAACGCTGGGCCGCTGGTGCGATGCCTGCGGTCGACGGCTACACGCCGGTGGTGGTCACCTTCCACGACGTGAACACCTACACTTCGCGCCACATCGAGGAATACATCGCCATCCTGCTCGACGTGGCGCGCGAACTGGAGGTGCCGCTGGCCGACAAGCCGTTCTATGACGATCACGATGCGCTGGAACGCGCCGCGCTGGCCGCCACCGTCAGCAGCCCGGACGCCAAGCCGCAACTGCCCGGCTTGTGGAACTGGCTATGGCAGTAATCACGGCAGCCTGACCATCTCAATCTGCGGCGGCCGCGCCAGCGGCTGCTCGCTGCACAGCACTACCGACAATTCGGCATGCGGCAGCGACACGCAATGCCCGCCGCCCACCACACCCAGCTTGAAGCTGGCTTCCTTCTCGCTCCACAAACGGTAAAAACCATCGACCCGCTCGTCGCCGGCCAGGTTCTGGATGCGCGCCCAGCGCGCCATTTCGTCCACGTCGAAAGCTTGCGCCGCCAATGCCGGCAGGTCGCGCGTTGCGTCGCGCAATTCGATGTCCAGTCCCAGCGCGGTCTGCGCGCTGACCGCGCACGCCACCCAGCGGCCGCTGTGCGCGATGCTGAAACCCGGCGCTGCGCCTTTCAGCAAAGGTGCGGCCAGGCGCGGCGCTTTGCCGACCTGTTCTTCCAGCCTGATATCGAGCGGGGGCACCGCCAGCAAGCGTCCCAGCGCCGCGCGCAGCAGCACGCGGCCGACGATGAACTGGCGCTGCCGGTGGGCGCGCACAAAACGCTGGTAACGCGCCATTTCGCTGGCAGTCAGCCAGCCGCGATAGCGCTGCAAGTCCGCATCCGTCACTGCGTCCGCATCAACCATCCACAGCAGCGCGGCGGGCAAAGGTGTTTGAGAGTGATGTGAAACCAACTATTTTCTCAAAGAAATGTTATACAATTAACTAGCAGTTAACCCGATTTTAACTTACCAGGAAGCTAGCAATGCGAAAAATTAAAATTTCCGTCCTTCTCTCGGCCCTGCTGGCGTGCATGTCGGTGCACGCGGCGGAGCCGACGGCCAACGCAGAGATCATCAAGCTGCTGGAGGCCAAGATGCCGGAGAGCGTCGTACTCGGCGCCATTGACAAGTCGACTGCCCGCTTCGACACCTCCGCCAACGCCCTGATCCGCCTGAAGGACAAAGGCGCTTCGGCCGCCGTGCTGAATGCGGTACTGGGCGCTGGCAGCGGCGGCGCCAAAACCGCCGCCAGCAAGCCGGCCGCAGCCTCCAACGAACGCAATCCCGAAGTGGTCAGCGTGGTCGTCGACGGCAACGAAAGCCAGATGCAGTACATCATCCCGCAGCAGCGCACCGCCGCGCGCGCACTGGGCTTCGGCGGCGTAGCCACCTATGCGCAGCTGAACGGCACCAACGCGCAACTGCAAATCGCCAATCCTTCGCCGGAGTTCATCGTCTCGGTGCCGAAAAACGCGCAACCGCAGAACTATCTGACACTGGCCAATTTCGCCGTCGGTAAAAACGCGCGCGAAGTGATGATCGGCGGCGGCTACATGAGCTACTCGACCGGCATCCACAAGGACCGCGTACGCGCTGTTAAAACCGAGGTGCTGCCGGACCAATCGCGCGCCAAGGAAGGCTTCGTACTGGTCAAGGTGTCGCCGGAAGCGCCGCTGAGCAAAGGTGAATACGCGCTGGTGCTGTACACCGGAGAAATCCGCAGCATCGGCTACTTCGCGCAGGCGGCCAATAGCTACTACGATTTCAGCGTGCAGTAGCGTACAGTAAAAGTGCATCGCCGGCGCACCCGCGCCGGCGCCTCATCTTATTTGGCGACCTTGACGAAGTCCGCCTTCAGCGCCACACCCGCCATCAGATTGCCGTCCGCGCATTCAAACTCGGTGGCGCTGGCCATCTCCACGTTGTTGAAATTGCTGACGATGTTGATCACTGCATTGGCGCCCAGTTCCTGCGCGCGCTTTTGCAGCGCCAGCATGGCCGACAGGAACACCCAGTTGCAAGCCTTCTCGGTCGACTTGCCGAAGCCGTTGGTGCGCTGGCTGGTCTTGTCGGTGGTGATCTTGGTCAGGACTTTCGGTGTCGGCTGGCCGGCGAAATAAAACTTCACGCCTTCGTCCAGGCGCTTCTCGGCGTCGTTGGCAGCCAGCGCGCCGGCGATCGGCAGCTTGACCATGGTGTCGGCCGCCGAGGCGGAGAACGAAGCGGCCAGCAGTGCGGCGACAAAGAGCATTTTCTTCATGGTGGAGTTCCTTGTTAAGCGTAGCGTTTAAAAATCAGCGACGTGTTAATGCCGCCGAAGGCGAAATTATTCGACATCACATACTCGCACTGCAGCGCACGGCCCTCGCCTGCAATGTAGTCCAGCGTGGCGCATTCCGGATCGACCTGGTCCAGGTTGATGGTTGGTGCGAACCAGCCTTCGTTCATCATCTGGATGCTGATCCAGGCTTCCAGCGCGCCGCATGCGCCCAGCGTGTGCCCCATATAACTCTTCAGGGAACTGATCGGGGTACGGTTGCCGAACACCGCCAGCGTCGCCTGCGATTCAGCGATGTCGCCCTGCGCCGTGCCGGTGCCGTGCGCGTTGACGTAGCCGATGTCCGACGCTTGCAGATTGGCGTCTTCCAGCGCCAGCTGCATCGCCGTCTGCATGGTGGCGGCATTCGGCTGCGTGACGTGGCAGCCGTCGCTATTGGTGCCGAAGCCGACCAGCTCCGCGTAGATGGTCGCACCGCGCGCCTGCGCGTGTTCCAGGTCTTCCAGGATCAGGCAACCGGCGCCTTCACCGATCACCAGCCCGTCGCGGCCGCCATCGAACGGGCGCGGCGTGGTGTGGCCGGCATCGTTGCGGGTGCTGGTGGCGAATAGCGTATCAAACACTGCCGCCTCGGTGGCGCACAATTCCTCCGCGCCGCCGGCCACCATGGCAAGCTGCTTGCCGCCCTTGATCGCCTCGTAGGCGTAGCCGATGCCCTGGCTGCCGGAAGTGCAGGCGCTGGAAGTGGTGATCACGCGGCCAGTGATGCCGAAGAATACGCCAATATTGACCGGCGCCGTGTGCGCCATCATCTTGATATAGGTGGTGGCGTTGATGCCCTTGGTGGTGCGTTCTTCCATCATGCGGCCGAAGTCGCCGATAGCGCTTGGCGTGCCGGCCGACGAGCCGAAAGACACGCCCATGCGGCCACTCTGCAACAGCGGATGTTCCAGCAGGCCGGCGTCAGCCAGCGCCAGCTCCGTGGCGCGGGTCGCCATCAGCGCCACCCGTCCCATGCTGCGGACCGCCTTGCGGTGATAGCGTTCGTTCAGTTCAAATGGCGCGGCTGGCGCGCCCAGGCGCGTGTTCAGGCCCTCGTAGTCTTCCCAGTCGGCCATGCGCACCACCGCATTGCGGTACTCGCCCAGACGCTGGCGGATAGCCGCCCAATCGTTGCCGAGCGGGCTGATGCCGGCCATGCCGGTAACGGCGACGCGGCGGGTCATGCCAGACCGCCGTTGACCGAAATCACCTGGCGGGTGATGTAGCCCGCTTCCTCACCAACCAGGAAACTCACGGCTGCCGCCACTTCCTCCGGCTTGCCGACGCGGCGTGCCGGGATCAGCTTCAGCGCTTCTTCCATCGGCACGTCCCCGATCATATCGGTTTCGATCAGGCCCGGCGCCACACAGTTGACGGTGATATTGCGCTTGGCCAGTTCCAGCGCCAGCGCCTTGGTCGCGCCGATGATGCCGGCTTTCGCCGCGCTGTAGTTGACCTGTCCGCGATTGCCGATCAGGCCCGACACCGACGCCAGCGTGACGATGCGGCCAGGCTTGCGGCGCTGGACCATCGGCATGATCAGCGGATTGAGTACGTTATAGAAGCCATCCAGATTGGTTTGCAGGACGATGTCCCAATCCTCGCCGGACATTGCAGGGAAAGCGTTGTCACGCGCCACGCCGGCATTGCACACCACGCCGTAGTAGCAGCCATGTTGTTCCACGTCCGCTTCCAGCGCGGCGGCGGTCGCGGCGCGGTCGCTGATATCGAATTGCAGCACGCGCGCGGCGCGGCCCATGGCTTCGATCTGCTGCGCCACCGCATCGGCTTCCGCGCGCTGGCTGCGGCAATGCAGCACCACGTCATAGCCATCGCGCGCCAGGCGCAGCGCGATCGCCTTGCCAATGCCGCGCGACGATCCCGTCACCAGCACGCTCATGGATTTGTTCTGATTCATCCTACGTTTCCATCTTTGAGAAATTGATTGACATTATCCGGCTGGAATACGGTCACCGTGGCTGTCGCCGCCGCCCTGACACCATCGACGATATCGATGCGGCACTCGAACGCACCAAGCCCATTCTCAGCCTGCAGCACACGGTGCACATGCACCCGCAGCACCTCGCCCAGCGCAAACCGCGACAGCTGCGCCTCGTACTTGCGCGAGCCAAGCAGGAAGCCGACCTTGACTTCATCACCGCGTTGCAAGGCCAGCCAGCCAGCATGCGCGGCAATCGCCTGCGCCATGTATTCGATACCAACCCAGGCGCCGACGCCCTGTTCATCCGCCAGCATGCTGCCGGCATGGATGCGCACCTCGGCGCAAAAATCATCGATGTCAGCGCTGATGGCGCGATCCAGCAGCACCATCTTGCCGGAGTGCGGCACCAGCGTGCGGATATCCGGCATGTTCATGCGGACCTCCCCAACAGCAGCACCGCGTTCGATCCGCCGAAAGCAAAAGAGCTACTCAGCACATGCCGCAACGGGCGGCCCAGTGCAGCGCCCAACGGCGCCAGGTTCAGCGCTGGCAGCGCCGTATCGGCGACGCCGTCCCACAGGTGCGGCGGCAGCTGGCCGTCCGGGTTATCGTCCTGCATGGCCAGCCAGCACAGCGCGGCTTCAATCGCCGCTGCCGCACCCAGCGTGTGGCCGGTGAACGGCTTGGTCGAGCTTACCGGCACCCCGCAACCGAACAGGCTTTCGATCACGCGCGACTCCATCGCATCATTCTGCGGCGTGGCCGTGCCGTGCATATTGATATAGTCGATCTGCGCCGGCTGCACACCGGCGCGCTGCAAGGCCTGCGTCATCGCCAGCCGCGCGCCCTGGCCGGCCGGATCCGGTGCGGACATATGGTGGCCGTCGGAGGATTCCCCCCAGCCCAGCAGCGCCACCGGGGCCGCCTCCGCCGTCATCAGGAACAGCGCCGCGCCCTCGCCGATATTGATGCCGCGGCGATTGGCGCTCATCGGATTGCATTGCGCCGGGCTGACCGACTCCAGCGAGGCAAAGCCCGCCACGGTAAAGCTGCACAGCGAATCAGCGCCGCCGGTGACCACCGCGTCGCACAGTCCCATGCGGATCAGGCGCGCGGCGCTGGCCATCGCCTTGGCACTGGATGAACAGGCGCTGGAATGCACATAGGCCGGGCCGCGCAGGCCCAGTTCCTGCGCCAGCATCTCGGCCGGCGATCCCATCTCCTGCATCGCGTAATGGAAGTCCTGCGGCAAAGCGCCAACAGCGGCGTGCTGGCCAACAGCCTGTTCGGTCTCGCCAATGCCGGAGGTGCTGGTGCCTATCACCACGCCGACGCGGTCCGCGCCGTAACGGGCAATCGCCGCCTCCACTGCGGGACGGATCTGCGCCAGCGCGGCCAGGGCCAGCGCGTTATTGCGGCTGCGCTGACGCGACGGAAGGTGTGCCAACGAAGGCAGCTCCGCCTGCACCTCACCCAGTGGCAGCTCGCGTCCGGACGACCAGCGGCTGGTAGCGGCCACGCCGGACTGGCCGGCGTACAGGCGCGCCTTGACCTGCGCGTGGCTGTCGCCCAGTGCGCAAATAATGCCGCAATCGTTCAGATAAATATTCAACATGCTAGGTCTCGGGAGCAAACTGTATCGTGAGCTTATAGTGATATCGCAGGTTTTCCAACACCACCGTACCGCTCCAGCGTGGCTCGCCGCTGTAGACTATCTCCATAATAGGCTGATCGGCAAGGTACACGGTGCGCTTGCGGCCCTGCTCCGCCACGCGCCAGCCGGCCGGCAATGCGGCGGCGACGGCGTCGACAGGCCACAGCGTCAGTTGCATATCCTCCAGCACATCCTCGGCGCGTACCTGCGACGGCAACATCAGGTGGCGCCACGAAGTCAGCTCCTTGCCGTCGTAGCGCAAGGTCAGCACCCGCTGGCCAAAGGCCAGGCCGACCACGTCGATCGCATCAGGCTCCACCTGCAGCGCGACATCCAGGTCGTCGGTGCGGCCGTTGCGCTCCACCTTCAGGTGCTGCTGCACGCTGATGGAAGCGCCCAGCGCCGCAGGCGCCAGCCTCAGGCCAAGGCGAGCAGCTGGCGGCGGCTTGGTGGCGCAAGCGACCAGCGTCAACGCCATCGCCACCACTGCGGCGGCGCGCCAGCGGTGCGGCGTCAGGAGCACAGCGCCTCCAGCGCAGTCAGCCGGCGCGAGGTTTCCTTCACCAGCGGGTTGCTCTGGTCCCAGGCGTAACCGGCCAGGATGGACGCGATCATGCGCTTGACGTCCGGCTGTTTGTCTTCATGGAAGATGATCTTCTGGAAGCCGCCCGCGTACCACGACTCGACAAAGGCGCGGAAGGTATCCACGCCCTTGCGCAGCGGGACGCCGTAATCGGCCTGCCAGTCCACCGTCTCGCCAGCAAACTGGCGCTGCAACGCGGCCGTCGCCAGGCTGGCCGACTTGAAGGCGATGGTCACGCCCGACGAGAACACCGGATCGAGGAACTCGCCGGCATTACCCAGCAGCGCATAGCCCTGTCCCCACAGCTTCTCCACATTGGCCGAATAGCCGATGATCTGCCGCGCTGGCGTGTCCCAGTTGGCGTTGGCCAGCAAGGCGTGCAGCGACGGTTCTTCTGCGATGATGGCGCGCAGGCGTTCGGTCGGCGTGCCTTGATAGCTGTCCAGGAAGCTGGTCTCCGCCACCACGCCCTGCGAGCAGCGCCCGCCGGCAAATGGAATGGTCCAGAACCACACATCGCAATGTTTAGGATGAACCGTGACGCGAATCTTGTTGCGGTCAAAACCAGCGGCACGGATACCGTCATCAACGTGCGTGAAGATGGCGCCGCGCACCGGGAAATTGGACGGCGTTTCCAGTTTCAGCAGGCGTGGCAGGATGCGGCCGAAGCCACTGGCGTCCAGGATGAAGCCAGCATTCACCACATACTGCTGGCCATCCGGGTCCTTGACGGTGACGCGTGCGCCGCCATTCGCGCCCTGGCCCAGTTCAATATTCATCACCTCGTGGCGATAGCGCACTTCCGCGCCGAAACGCTCCGCTTCGCTGGCCAGGATGTGGTCGAAGCTGGCGCGCTGCACCTGATAGGTGGTGCCCCAGCCTTCCGAGTGCTTGTCGCGGAAATCGAAATCGGTGTAGCAGCCATCGCGCATAAAGGCGGCGCCGTTTTTGAACTGGAAGCCCGCCTCCACCACCGCCTGCAACATGCCCGCCTGCTCAAGGTAGGCCATGCTTTGCGGTAGCAGGCTCTCGCCGATGGAAAAGCGCGGGAACTGCTCGCGCTCGATCACCAGCACTTGCCGCCCCTGCTGACGCAGCAAGGCCGCAGCAACCGAACCCGCAGGCCCGGCGCCAACGATCAGGATTTCAGCGGTTTCGATCTTCAATGCGTCACTCATGTCTGCTTTCTCGGGTAGTAGAACCAAAACAAGGAACAATCAGCCAGACTAGCGCAGTCCCCAGCAGCATCGTCAGGCCGAACGCCTGCAATGCCGGGGTCGAGCTCAAGCCCAGCAAGCCAAAGGACAAAATCGTATTCGCGGCCGACATGCCGACCGCCAGCCATGGCGTATGGTCGCGCCGGTCCGGATGCTCTTGCATGAAGATGCCGTAATCGACGCCGACGCCCAACAACAGCATCAGGGCCAGAACATGGAATAGCTGCAGGTTCTGCGACGCGTAACCGAGGATGGCCAGCGTGGCAATACTGGCCAGCGCGGTCGGCGCCAGTACACGCCAGGTACGGCCGCGATAGCGGCGGAACAGCAGGCCAAACACCACAAGGTATGCAGCCGCCACCACCCAGCTCATATACGCGCGGTAGCGGCCCAGCACGGAAGAAATCTCGGCGACCTTGTCCACCCACTGCACGCCATCCAGGCCTTCCGCCGCCAGCAGCACCTGCGGCGCGGCGGCACTGCTTAAGCCGCGCAAGGCCACGATGCTGGCGTAAACCCCGTTGCTCTCGCCCAGCCACAGGTGACGCCACGGTTCGCTGGCCGGCGATTGCAGGAAAGCTTCCAGCGTCAGCGGCGTGCCGGCAGCCAGCAATCCGCTGCGGGTAGCGTCGATCCATTGCGCATCTTCGCCCGCCTGCGCGGCGATGCCTTTCAGCGGGCCATCGTCAGCCAGCAGTTTTTCTTCGATCAGCGCGCGGCGCACGGTTTGGGCATGCGCCGACGGCACCCAGTTGGACATGGCCTGATAGCCGGACAGGCGCTTGGCCTCGATCAGCGAATCGAGCCGCGCTTTCAGGTGCTCTTCGCGCTCCAGCACCGCTTGCACCGACTCGCCGCGCACCAGGAAATACTGCACAGGCGTCGGCGCATCCAGCAGCTTGCTTAGTTTGATCTGGTCGTCGATCAAATGCCTGGACGGGTTTTGCAGCAAGCGGATATCATCATTGGCGCCGAGGCGGCTGATGCCGTAGCCGGCCGCCAGTATGAACACCACGGCGGCCACCAATGCGGCGCGGTTCAGGCGCAGCAACGGCCAGCGTTGCAGGGCCGCACCGTAGACACGCACCAGGCCACCGCTTTTCAAGGTGCGGCTGCCGATCAGCACCGGGAACCAGCACACCACCGTCAGCCAGGCGAACACCAGGCCCAGCGCCGAGAATACCGCCATCTGGCGCAGGCCGGGGAACGGCGTCAGGCCCAGGCCCATATAGCCGATCACCGCAGCCAGCAAGGTCAGGCCCAGCCCAGGCAACAGGCGTTTCAGCAGCGCCGGCGAATCCAGCTGCTCATCGGCCGCCAGGCGGTTGCACAGGAAGTAGATGCCGTAATCCTGCGCCACACCGATCAGGCTTGCGCCGAACACCAGCGTCATCAGATGGATATGCCCAAACAGCATCCAGCACACCGACAAGGCGCCCAGGCAGCCAATGCCGATCGACAGCAGGATCAGCGAAATCGGTTTAAAGGAATGGAAGGCGAACCACATCAGCAGAATGATGCCAAGCAGCGAGCCAATGCCGATGGTGGATGCTTCGCCGCTGGCCTGGCCGCTGGCGTTGGCCGCGTGCAGGATCACGCCAGCTTGAATCAGCTCCACGTTTGGCGTGGCTTTGCGCGCGGCCTCGCTGGCCTGCTTCAGCAGCGGCAATACAGTGTCCTGCGCCGTCATCGACAGCGCGGGCACTTTCAGCGTCATTGGCAGCAGCACGTATTGGCGCTTGTCGTCGGCGACGAACAGATGGCCGTCGCGCGGCCGCACCGGCGTTTCCAGCGCGCGCTCCTGCACCCAGCCTGCAAACAGGCCGAAAGGATCGTCCTGCCAGGCGCCCAGCTTGGGACCGCCGAAAGGCGCATACAGCTTGGCCAGCGCAGCATCCAGCCAGAACTGCGACGGCTGCTGATGCAGCTGCGCTTCCTGCTGCGCCGTCAACAGCGTCAGGCGGTGCTGCTGAAATAGCGACAGCCAGTCGTTCTGGGTTTGCTCATTGACCGGTGTCGATTCAAAGACATCCTTGCGTCCCGCCAGCACGGCGCTGTAGGCATCGGCGGCGCGCGTGGCGTCCTGCCAGTCTTCTGCGCCAACCAGCACAATCAGGCGCTGCTGCGCCGCGTCGACCATGTGGCTGAACGACGCCTGCAACACCGGGTCGCGCTCCTGAACCGGCAGCAGCGCCATGATATCGGTGTCCGGCACGATACGCTTGACTGCCCACAGATAGGCGTTATGGCCCAGCAGCAGGCACACGGCCAGCAGCCACAGCAGCGCGAGTTGACGGGTGCGCGTCAAAACAGCGCCGCTTCTTCTTTGCTCATCGCGCTCTCGCCAGTCTGGATGGCGGAAAACACAATGGTGGTGCGGTCGCCACTCGATTCATTCATGACGATGGA
The DNA here is from genome assembly GCF_019219065.1 of Duganella sp. sic0402. Lineage (GTDB taxonomy): Bacteria > Pseudomonadota > Gammaproteobacteria > Burkholderiales > Burkholderiaceae_D > Rugamonas. Next base: position 498,172 of record NZ_JAHUWK010000002.1, read on the forward strand.
TTTGACGTAGCTGCCGCCTTCCAGCTTGATGGTGCCGATGGCTTTTTCCAGCGCCGCCTGGCGCGGCTTCAGCGACACGTTCCAGCTGTTGGCGTCCACATTGCCATCGCCGTCAAACAGCGTATCCAGCTGGCCCAGATCGCCGGCCAGCAGCGAGAACAGCACATTATTGATGACTCGGACCGTCGGTTCGGTCTTGGCGTCCAGGCGCATCGCCACCCGGTCGCCCTGGTAGTTGACGATTTCGTCGCGCGTCAGCCGCAGCGTGCTCGGGAAAGGCTTCAGCGTGCGCCACAGCACGCCCTTGCCCGCCACCACACAGAAGCGCCCCTCGGCGGCCAGCGGTTTCTTCATGCCGGCCAGGTTCTTGGTCTGATCAAAACGTCCGCACATCACGGAAGGCTTGGCCAGCATGGCCTGGATTTTAGCGACGGGTACGGCGGCCTGCGACTGGCTCATCGCCAGCAGCGACAGCACTGCGACAGCGTACTTAATCTTGTTCATGTTTGATTCCCAGTTTTTCAAACAGCACCGGAGGCGACACGAAGCACATCTCCTTGGTGGCGATATCGACGGCGACCATGGTGGTGGTGGCGCGGTTCAGGCGCTTGCCGGTTTCCGCGTCGGTAATCAGGTAATCGATCTTCAAACGGTTTTCCCATTCAACGATGTCGGCACGCAGCTTGAGCTTCTGGCCAAAAGTGGCCGATCCCACGTAGCGCAGCTGCATGTCGATCACCGGCCAGGCGTAGCCGGACTCCTTCATTTGCGGGTAGTTGTAGCCTATCTTGTCAAGCAAGGCGCAGCGCACCACTTCCAGATATTTGACGTAGCGGCCATGCCAGACAATTTCCATCGGATCCAGGTCGAAAAACTGCACCTGCATCTCGACTTCCGCAAACCAGCGGCTTTCCTTGGCTTTACGCATACAGATCCCATGCCTGGCTACGGATGCGCTCCAGCAGCAGGCGCAGGTCTGGTTCAAGGCGGCGGTCTTCTTCCACCGGCTTGATATCGGCCGCCAGCGCCGCTTGCATCTCCGCCAGCGCGGCCTGCGGTTGCAACTCCGGACTGGCCGCGACGCGCAGCCATACGCCCTGGCGCACAGTGATCAGCAACGCGGCAACCACTTGCTCCGTCAGTTCCAGCACGCGCAGGCAGTCGCGCGCGGCGATGGTGCCCATGCTGACCTTGTCCTGGTTGTGGCACTCGGTCGAGCGCGAGAATACCGACGCCGGCATGGTCAGCTTGAGCGCTTCCGCTGTCCACGCCGACGCACTGATCTGCAAGGCCTTCAGACCGTGATTGATCGGTGCGCGCGCGCCGGTGGCGCCCGACAGATTGGCAGGCAGTCCATGGTTGTAACGGCTATCGACCAGCAGCGCCATCTGGCGGTCCAGCAGGTCGGCCAGATTGGCGACAGCGTTCTTCATGCCATCCATGGCGAAGGCGATGTGGCCGCCGTAGAAGTGGCCGCCGTGCAGCACGCGTTCGTTGTCGGCATCGATCAGCGGATTGTCGTTGGCGCTGTTCAGCTCATTTTCAATCGAGCTGCGGAAGAATGGCATGGCGTCGGCCAGCACGCCGATCACATGCGGCGCACAGCGGATCGAGTAGCGGTCCTGCAGGCGCTTGCCGTTGCGTTCCCAGGTATCGGTCGGCAGGTCGCTGCGCAGCCACGCCGCCACCTGCTGCATGCCGTTGTGCGGCTTGGCCGAGAACAGCGTTTCGTCAAAATGGTGGGCATTGCCGTCCATCGCAAACGATGCCATGGCGGTGATGCGGGTGGTCAGCCTGACCAGGTAGTCGGCGCGATCGTACGCCAGGCAGGCCAGCGCCGTCATTACGGCGGTGCCGTTCATGATGGCCAGGCCTTCCTTCGGGCGCAGGCGCAGCGGCGTGATGCCGGCTTCCTGCAAGGCTTGCGCCGCCGGTACTTGCACGCCATCGCGCCACACTTCGCGTTCGCCGCACAGCACCGCCGCCAGGTAGGACAGCGGCGTCAGGTCGCCGCTGGCGCCGACCGAGCCTTCGGAGGGAATCAGCGGCAGCAGGCCGGCGTCCAGCAGGCGGGTAATTTGCAGCAGCAGCTCGACGCTGACGCCGGAATAGCCTTTGCTCAGCGACGCCAGGCGCGACGCCAGAATCGCACGCGATTGCGCAGGCGTGAAATACTCGCCCAGGCCAACGCCGTGGTAGGTGTACAGGTGATGCGGCAGGTCCGCCACCAACTCCGCAGGAACGGTCACAGTGCAGGAATCGCCGTAGCCGGTGGTCACGCCGTAAATCGTGCCATCTTCGCGCAGCAGGCGTTCGAGGAAGTCGGCGCCGCGTGCGATGGCGGCGCGGAACGCAGGATCGTCCGACAACACGGCCGTGGCGCGGCCTTGCGCGATGTCGACGATGTCTTCGATCGTCAGGCGGTTGCGGTCGAAGCGCACGGTGCGCGACGGCTTGTCGAGTTGGGCAATGTCAGCGAGATGCATCTGGGCGTTCCAATTGTGGTGAGTGCCAAAAATCATAATAGTTAAACCACTGCAGCGGCGCACGCAGGCAGTAGTGTTCCAGCCGTTGCGCGTAACCGGCGGCCAATTCGTTGAATACGGCGTCGCGGCCGGTGCGTGGTATGCGCACCGCCTCGCGGAAGCGTTCGAAATATACCGCCGCGCGCTTGCCTTCGCGGATGGAGAACAGCAGGTAAACCGGGCATTGCAGCACACTGGCCAGCACATACGGGCCGACCGGGAACGCTGCTGGCGCGCCGATGAAGTCGGCCATTGCCACGCGCGGATTGTGCGACACCGGCACGCGATCGCCGGCGATGACGACAAACTCGCCGCGCGCTACGCGCTCGGACAGCAGCATGGCGGTGGCGGGCGACATTTCCGTCACCTGCATCAGATTCATCTGGCTGGCGGGATTCAGCTTGCCCAGCATATCGTTGAAGGCCTGCGCATGCTTGGTGTGCACCAGCACCGTCAGTTTGATGTCATGCCGCTGGCGCGACAGAACGCGGCACAATTCGAGGTTACCCAAGTGGGCGCAGATCAGCAGGCCGCCTTTGCCTTGCGCGACCGCGTCGGTAATCAGTTCGCCGCCGTGCAGTTCGACGCTGTCCACTTTGTACAGGCCGCCCCACAGCAGCATCTTGTCCAGGATGCTCTCGCCGAATGCAGCAAAGTGGCGCAGCACGCCGGGCAGCTTGCGACCGGTGTAACTGGCCACGCGCCGCAGGTATTCCTGCGATGCGCGGCGCGGCAGCGGCTTGGTCAGCACATACCAGCCGAGGATCGGGTAGAGGAACATGCGGAACGGCCAGCGGCCGAAGACGCGGCAAATCCAGAACAGCAGGCGCATTCCAGCCACGAAGCTGATCTCGTTGATCGAAGCCCAGTGCAGTCCGCGCGCGCTCATCGGGGTTGCCATTTTCGCGCCAGCAGTTTGGGGATGCGCGGCAGCATGCCGAAGAACAGCACGGTGTGCATCCAGGAGATCAGCACGTTATCCCGCCATACGCGGAAGTGCGAGACGCCGTCCGATGGATAGGAAACCCGGGTGCCGAGATTGATCACTTGCAGGCCATCCCAGAACAGGCGCACCAGGATGTCGGTGTCGAAATTCATGCGTTTGCCGATATGGCGGCGCGCCGCCAGCGCATTCACTGGCGCGACCGGATACACACGGAAGCCGCACATGGAATCCTTGATGTCGAACGACAGTGTGTTGATCCACACCCAGATGTGGGTCGCATAGCGGCCGTACAGGCGCGCTTTCGGGACCGATTCATCATAGATGGGATGGCCGGCGATGATGGCTTGCGGATGCGCCGCAGCTTGCGCCAGGAAGGCCGGTACGTCGCCGGTCTGATGCTGGCCGTCGGCGTCAATTTGCAGCAGATGGGTGTAGCCCAGTTCTTCTGCCTTGCGGAAGCCCGCCAGCACAGCGGCGCCCTTGCCCTGATTGTGCGGCAGACGCACCAGCGTAACTTGCTCCGCATGTTCACGCGCCAGCGCATCCAGCACGGCGGCGCAGCCGGCATTGCTGCCGTCATCGACCAGTAGGATCGGTACGCCATGACGCAGCAAGCCTTCCAGTACAGCGCCGATGGCATGTTCGTGGTTGTAGACGGGGACCACGATGCAGGGTTTAAACATCGGCGTCCTCCAGCATGACGCGGCCGCTTGCATGCTGGCCGGCTGCGGACATATAGCGGAAGTTCAGGCTGTTCCTGGCGGTGTCGTGGATCAGCTCCAGTTGCACCGGGGTCTCCGGCTGAATCACTTGCTGGAACTTGAGTGCATTGATGCCTTTGAAGCGGGCCGGCAGCGTGAAAAACTGGCGGCCATAGTGCATGGCCCAGTCAACCTGCACCACGCCCGGCAGGATGGGCGCGACATCGAAGTGGCCGTCGAAGTACAGCAGGTCAGCCGGCGCGCTAATCTCCAACAGCACGCGTGGCGGCTCGCCCGCTGCCGAGCGCTCCAGCTCGCGCAAGCGCGGGAACCTTGGCCGCCCATCGCCGATGGCAGCGGCAGCCATGGCGGCGGCTTCGTTTCCGTCATCACTGCGCGCCAGATCCTGCAGTGCGGCTAGCGTGATCTTGCCTTGCGCGTTGACCGGCATCTGTTCAATGTAGCGCCAACGGCGCGGCAGTGCGACGGCTTCCACCATGGTCGACAGGACGCCACGCAATTGCGTGTTGAGCGCGTTCTTGCCTTGCTCTTCCAGCAGCGCGCGGCCAGCCGGCGTCAGCACGATCAGCGCGGCGAGGCGCTGGCGCTCGCCGGCTGCTGGTTCGCACAGAATAACGCGCGCTTCGGCCGCCAGGCCGGATGCCAGCAATGCGGCCTCCATCGCTGTCAGCGAAATGCGCTTCTCTTCTATCTTGACGATGCGGTCCGCGCGGCCCAGCAGCAGGAAGCGCGCCGCGCCACCGTGCACTGTGCGTTCCGCGCGGTCGGCCAGTGCCAGCCAGTCCTCATCCGGCAGATGCGGCGAGCGCACCTCCAGCGTCGCGTCATCTTCGTTGATGCGCCAATCGACCGTGGGGAACGGCAGCCACGAATCGTCGCCGCAGCGGCTGCGCTGCCGCCAGGCGATGCCGCCAGTCTCCGAGCTGCCATACACTTCAATCGGCACTTCACCCAGCAAAGCGCCGGTCGCAAATGCAGTTTCCTCCGGCAGCGGGCCACCGGACGAGAACACGCCGCGCAACGTACGCGCCGCACCGCTCCAGTCCAGATGCTCTGGCAAACGTTTCAAGTGGGCCGGGCTGGCGACCAGTATGCACGGACTGGCGGCCATCGCCGGCGCCAGCTCTTCATGGAAAGCGATGCTCAACGCATGAATCGCGCGCGCGCTGCTCAAAGGCCACAGCACCTTGAACAGCAAGCCGTAGATGTGCTGATGCGACACCGTCGCCAGCACTGCGGCATCGCCAACGGCGCGGCCGAACAGTTGCTCCAGCGTGGCTACTTCGCTGGCAATTTGCGATAGTTTTTTAGGGATGGCTTGCGCCGTTCCCGTGCTGCCGGAGGTGAATACCACCAGCGCTGGCAAGTCGCCCGACAGCCGGCTGAAAAGCGCGGCGTCATCATTCGCCGCGTCGCGCGGGTTCAGCGGATGCAACGCCGCCGGGAATTGGCCCAGGAAGCCATCAACTTGCGCGCGCAGCGAAGCACAGGTCGCCTCCAGCGTGTCCGCGCTCAGCCAGATGGTTTTACCGGCATGCCATGCACCTAGCAACGCCGCGCCGAATTCAATGCTGTCATCCAGATACAGCGCAAAATTTCGCCCCGCCTGCGCGCGCAGCAGTGCATGCCAGTCGCGCACACGCGCCAGGAACTGTGCACTGCTGACCGCCACACCGGCGCGCCAGCCCACCAATCCATGCGCAGGCCGCGCCGCAATCGCGGCGGTTAAATCTTCAATACGGTCAGACATGATGCAAACGCTTGAAACGCAAACGAACCAGATACTCGGCGCCGAACAGCACCGCCATCAGCACGTAGGAAATCACCCCGGTATACAGCGACCACACCGCCTCCGACGCCCACAGCGCGGTGCCCAGCGCAATCGCGCCATTGACGATAAAGAAGCCGCACCATACTTGCGTGACAGTCCGCATATAAGCCTGCGCCACCGGCGGAAAATCGCCGCCACGCAGACGCGCCATGCGCTCCACGGCCGACATCGGCGTGGTCAGGCTATAGCCGAAACCGGCCAGCAGCGCCATACTCACCAGCACCGGATACAGCTTCAACGGCAGCAGCATATTGCTCCAGATGGCGCAGGCCACCAGCACCAACGCGCCGGCCACCGACCAGCGCGCAACGCCGCTCAGCTTCAAGGCCGGCAGGCGTGTCGCGGCCGCCAGCAACAGCACGCCAGCCAGCCAGCGCGGCTCCACCTGTCCGTGCCCGAACCAGATCGCCAACGGATACAGCAGCGTAATCGCCGCCGTCAATACAGTCATCGGCATTGTACTTATGCTGCCTGCTCCGTCATACCGGCCAGCGCATCGACCACGTCACCGATGGTACGGATGGTCTTGAACACTTCCGGCTGCAAGCGCTTGCCGGTCAGTTGCTTCAGCTTCACCGCCAGATCGACCGCGTCAATGCTGTCGATATCCAGATCGGAATACAGGTTCGACTCGGCCGTCAGCTGAGCCTTGTCGAGTTCAAACATATCAGCCAGCAGATCGACCACCCAGGTCTGCAGCTGCTCTTTATTCATTTCGCTCAAGTCAATCATGGACAACCCCTTACTTTTTTCTATGGCTTTCAATCATCGCAGCCAACGCCTGCACCGAGGCGAAATGACGGCGGGTATCTTCCGAATCTGCGGACAGAGAGATCCCGTACTTCTTTTGCAGCGCCACACCCAGCTCCAGCGCATCGATCGAATCGAGGCCCAGGCCTTCGACGAACAACGGCGCCGCGCTGTCGATATCGTCGGGCGTAATGTCCTCCAGCTGGAGCACATCGATAATCAGTTCCTTCACTTCCAGTTCAAGCATGGCTTTGATACTTCCCCGTAAAATAATTTTGTAAAAACTCGGTCAGCTGCCGCGCCGCCATCACTTCGCTGGCGCCGCCTTCGGTAAAGCGGCTGACCGCCACATCATCCTGCACATCAATGCGCATCAGCACCCGGCGCGGCGGCACGCGCCACCATTTCTCGCCCTTGCCCAGCGTGACCGGCTCGCAGCGGATCAGCACTGGCGTCATATCGCGCGCACCGCGCACCGCGATATTGGCTGCGCCGCGTTTCATGCTGATGACACCATTGCCCGGCGTGCGCGTTCCCTCCGGGAACACGATCAGGTTATTGCCACGCTCCAGCGAAGCGATGCAGTCGTCCACCAGCTCCGCACCGCCCTCGTTATTGATGTAGCCCGCAGCCCGCACCGGTCCGCGCGTGAACGGGTTGTTCCACAACGCGCCTTTGACGATGCAGTCGGCGTTCTTGACGAAGGCCATCAGGAACACGGTATCGATCAGCGTCGGGTGGTTCGCCAGGATCAGCAAGCCGCCGCGCTCCAGCTTTTCCAGTCCGCTGATCTCGTAGCGCAGCACGCCCAGTGCGCGCATCAGGTCCACATAGGCGCGGAAGGCGCGGCGTATCACCGTGCGCGCCGCCGCTACCCGGCGTTCGGGCCGCCGCACCATCAGGTTCAGCAACGGGAACACAGCCAGCCGCAGCATCAGGCCGCCGACGCCAAACACCACAAAACTCAAACCTGTCGCAACCACCCTCCAGTACAGTCCCAGGCGCACCAGCAGCGCCTCAAGCATCGCGGCTCCAATGCCAGCGCAGGCGGCCATCGCAGCGTTCCATGCTGCGCGCGCCACTGTGATGGAAGGCCGCCACGCGCAGGCCGCCCGGCAGGTCGTCCTGCGGCACGTCGTCGCAGGCGTTCCAGTTCAGCGCCATCGCTTCGCCATCATCATTACCGTCAGTCATCAGCCATGCCCACGCAAAAGGCTGTTCTTCGCAGGACTCGAATGGCGTGAACAGCTCCGGCAGCGGACAATCGCAGGCCACCAGCAGCACCGCAGGCGCCCCGTCAGCGAGCAGGCCACAGGCTTCAATCACCGCATGCTCGATGGTCGCCGCACCGGAAGCCAGCGCGATGTGATTGGCGCGGTCTGCGCGGGCAATGGTGAACAGGCCGGGAATCGCGTTATGCACCGCCATGCCGAAAGCCGTCGGCGACAGCGCTTCGCCTTTGGCCAGATCGGTCAACAGCTCCACCGCGCGCGTCACGTCGCCATGGCGCGAACAGAATACAGTGGGAACATCGCCACGGCCATCCAGGCACTGATACGCCACTTCCAGCGCCATCTTGCCGAGGAAGCCGGCGCGCCGGCGCAGCATCGGCGGCATCGCCTTCACACCCGGCTCTTCACCGGGAGCGATGGCAAACGGCGCCTTAGACCAGGCGGCCCATGCTTCATGGGAGGTCAGGCCGGGCGCCCATTGGGCGTGCCGGGCGATAGAGAATCGAACGCCAGGGGAGCGCATGTGATTAGATGTTCCAGAATATGTCAGCTAGCGTACTTTTCAAATTATAAACTACGGTTCAGCTAGTTCGCCTCAAAAAATGGATACAAAGCAACTGTTTTGTTGTTCCTTATCGAAAGATGCGCACGGTTTTAGGGGAATTCTCTCAAAAAACCACCATTTTTAGCAGAAAACAATAAAAAAGGCGGCCCGCACGATTGCGGCGCCGCCTTTCCCGTTCTGGATTTCCTCCTCAGAATACCCAGAGCTTTTCCTTGGGCAGCTGCAGCCAGTAGCGTCCCGCATCCAGCCGGTACTTGGAATAGGCGCGCAAGGTGGCACCGCTGCCTTCGTCCTTGAACAGGCACTCAAACCGGTCACCGAGGTACATGCAGGTCAGCAGCGGCAGTGCAATGGCGTTATCCACCTGTTCCGCGCTGACTTTGACTTCCTCCACGCGGATGATGGTCGTGCCCTCGCCCGCGCCGGCGCCGCGCGCGGTGGCCTGCAGGCGCGCGCCATTGATATCCAGCTGCACATGCACGCCGTCGCGCTGCACCACCCGCGCCGACACACGGTTATTACTGCCCATGAACTCCGCCGTGAACAGGCTGTCCGGCGTTTCGTACATGCTTTGCGGCGTGCCTTGCTGCTCGATCTTGCCGTTATTGAGCAGCAGGATGCGGTCCGAAATCGCCATCGCCTCGGCCTGATCGTGCGTGACCATCAGCGCCGACAGTCCCAGGCGCACGATCAGCTCGCGCAGGAAGGCGCGCGCTTCCTCGCGCAGCTTGGCGTCCAGGTTGGACAGCGGCTCGTCCAGCAGGATCACCGGCGGGTTGTAGACCAGCGCCCGCGCAATCGCCACGCGCTGCTGCTGGCCACCGGACAGCTGGTGCGGATAGCGTTCCGCCAGATGGCCGAGGCCGAGGTTTTTCAGCACGTCGCCGACCTTGTCCTTGATCTCGCTGGCGCCCAGCTTGCGCAGCTTCAGGCCATAGGCGACGTTCTCGAACACGGTCTTGTGCGGCCACAGCGCATAAGACTGGAACACCAGGCCCAGGTTGCGGTTCTCGGCCGGCATCTCGAAGCCGCGCGTGCCGTCGTAAACATTGCGCTCACCGATGTCAATGGTGCCGGCCTTCGGGCTTTCCAGCCCGGCCACAGCGCGCAACAGCGTGGTCTTGCCGCTGCCGGATGGCCCCAGCAGTGCCACCACTTCGCCCTTTTGCAGATGCATGGAGACGCCCTTCAGGATGGGATTGGCGCTGGCGCCGCTGCCATAGTCCAGGTGCAGCTCGTTGACGGTCAGTTCGTTGGTCATGATGTCTCGTTTCATAATAGTTCTCTTAGTTGTGCAGCTTGACGCCGAAACGCAGCGCGACACCCAGGCCGATCGCCACCAGCGAGATGTTGATGAACGATAGTGCCGCCACCAGATCGGTGGAGCCGGTGGCCCACAGCGACACCAGCATCGCGCCGATTACCTCGGTCCCCGGCGACAGCAGGTACACCCCGGTCGAATACTCGCGTTCAAAGATCAGGAACACCATCAGCCAGGCTCCCAGCAAGCCGTACTTGATCAGCGGGACAGTGACATCGCGTGTCACCTTGCCGCGCGTGGCGCCAACCGCGCGCGCCGCCTCTTCAAGTTCCGGCCCCACTTGCAGCAGCGCGGTCGAAATCAATCGCATGCCGTAGGCCAGCCACACCACCGAATACGCCAGCCACAGCGCGAAGATGGTCGAGCGCAAAGAGCGCAGCACCGGTATCGCCTGTTCGCTGAGCCACAGCGCCAAGCCGTTGTCCATACCGCGCAATATGCCATCCAGCCAGCTCGGCACAAACAGGAACACCCACAAGAAGGACAGGCCGGCCAGCAGGCCAGGCACGGCGCGCGGCACCAGCACGCTGTAGTCGAGGAAGCGGGTAATCATGTCCGGCTTGCGGTGCATGGCCAGCGCGATGGCGCAATAGCAGATCACCGCGCAGGCGCCGCCGATCACGCCGATCAGCACCGTGTTGAAGATGCCGCGCACCAGCGCAGGCTGATCGAGGATCTCGCGGAAGTGCTGCAAGGTCAGCACATCGCCCAGATGCACGCCCTCCCCCCAGTACTGGACGAAGGAACGCAGTACGATGCCCGACATCGGCATGATGATGGTGAACATCAGCCAACCGAAGATCAACGCAAACGCCAGCCACTTCCAGCGGCCCAGCGGCATCGCCTTGGAGCGCGCGCCCTTGCCTTTGATCGAGACGAATTTATTGGCCGACTTCAGCAGCCAGCGCTGCACCATCACCAGCGGCATGGTCACCATCACCAGGCACACCGCGACGGCCGCCATCAGGTGATACGACGGTGTACCCAGCTTGTTGGTCAGCTTGTACAGATAGGTGGCCAGCACCATGTGGCCTTCCGGGTCGCCCAGCACCAGCACCAGGCCGAACACCTCAAAGCCGAGGAAGAACACCAGCACGCCCGCATAGGCCAGCGCCGGTGTAATCATCGGCAGCGAGACGTTGAACATGACTTGCAGCGGCGAGGCACCGCTGACGCGCGCCGCCTCCTCCACATCAGAACCCAGGCTTTTCAGCGCCGACGAAGCGTACAGGTAGACGTGCGGCACGTGCGTCAGGCCGGCGATGACCACGATGCTGGTGAAGGAATAGATATTCCACGGAATGAAGCCGAGGATGTCCTTGGCCCATAGCGAGTAAAAGCCCACCGGTCCCATCGCCACCACATAGCCGAAGCCCATCACCATCGGCGAGACGAAGATCGGCACCAGCAGCATCGGCGCGATAAAGCCCTTGCCCGGCAGGTCGGTGCGTATCATCAGGAAGGCCAGCATGCCGCCCAGCGGCACGGCGATCAGCGCCAGGCCGGCCGCCAGCCAGAAGGCGTTCTTGAAGGAGACCGCGAAATCGGGATCTTCAAAGATGAAGCGGTAGGCATCCAGGCCCAGCTCCTTGGCCGGCATGAAAAACGGCGCGTTCAAAAAGCTTTGATAGAAAATCAGGAACAGCGGCAGGAAGATAACGCTGGCGGCCAGCGTTACCACCACACCGCGCGGCCAGTTGAGGCGAATGCCGCGACCTGGCCGGCCGGAGTGAGCGAGTGTTTGCATGGTGGTTGCCTCTTACTTTTTACCTGCGGTGTCTTTCCACTGCTTCAGGAAGGCCATGCGCTTGGCAGGCCCCAGAAATTGCAGCAGGATAGGATGTACCGGCACCGGCTTGATGTTGTCCTTGCCGATCTGCTTGATCAGGTCCGCCGAGGTGGTTTCACCGGTGACGTCGGCGCGGATCGCAAACAGCTTGGAATCATTGGCGATGATGGTCTGGCCGCGATGCGACAGCATGTAATCCAGCCACAGCTTGGCGGCATTGACATTCTTCGCGCCCTTGTTGATGAAGAAAACGCGCGACATCACCAGCGTGTAATCCTTCGGCAGTACCACACCAATCGAAGGATCAGCCTTGGCGCGCACCAGCGCGTAGGAGCCCAGCACGTTGTAGCCGATCAGGTTCTCGCCGGACGAGATGCGCTCCATCATGGTTCCGGTGGATGACTGCACGCGCACCCTGGCCACGCCAAAGGCGTTTTCCATGTCGAGGAATTTCGGATTCTCGCGCGCATCCTGGGTCATGAACATGAAGCCGACGCCGGACTTTTCGATGTCGTAGGTGGTGACCTTGTCCTTGAACTTCGGCTGCTGTATCAGCTTGGTGAAGTCGGCGTGCGTCTGCGGTACTTCCTTGGCGTCGACCAGGCGCTTGTTGTAGACAATGGCGGCCGGCTCGAAGGTGGTGCCGTAGGCTTTGTCATCCCACACTGCCCAGCCGGGAATCTTGGCCGCTTCCACCGACTTATATTGCAGCGCATAGCCGTCCGAAGCTAGGCGCATTTGCAGATCCATCGCGGACGACCACATGGCGTCGGCGGTATTGCCGCCAGCCGCCACTTCGGAGATGAAGCGGTTGTACACCTCCGTGGAATTCATGTCGTTGTATTCCACCGTAATGCCAGGGTACATGGCGCTGAAATCCTTGATCAGCGGCTGCGTGGCCTTGCTGTCGGTGGCACCATAGATCACCAGCTTGCCCTCTTTTTTGGCGGCGTCAATGATCTTCTGATAGTCGGCAGGATAGCCCGCCGGCACCTGCGCAAAGGCGGAACCGGCAAAAAACGCGCATGCGGCGGCCACAGTATGTTTCAACATTATCGTAATCTCCATAGGTTTTAGTTCAGCGCACCAGTCCCAGTTCGGTGGCGCGCTTGCCGTAGTCATCCACGGCTTTCTTGACATAGGCCGCCAGCGCATCGCCGGTCAGCCCGAAGGGATACAAGCCAGATGTCGCTCGCATTTGTGCAAATTGCGGACTGGCCAGCACACGTTCGAAATGCGAAACCCACTGGCGATACTCGGCGTCCGAGGCATGAGGCCCCATCCACACGCCGCGGATGATCGGCCACACGACATCCACGCCCTGCTCACGCGCCGTGGGTACGTCAGCCAGTACGCCTGGCAGCCGCTGTTCGGACAGCACCGCCAGCACACGGGTGTTTCCGCTGGCCGAATACAGCGCGGCCTCGCTGGCATCGCCCGACACCACTTGCACAAAATTCGCGTGCATGGCGGTGAAGGCTTCGCCGCCGCCTTCCAGCGCGACGAAGCGCAGCGCTTTGGGATCGATGCCGGAGGTCTTGGCCAGCAGCGCCATCTTCACCCAGTCCTGGCTGCCGATGGTGCCGGATACGCCGATCAGCACCTTCTTCGGATTGGCTTGCAGCGCCGCCACCAGGTCGCGCAAAGTTTTGTAAGGCGAATCGGCGCGCACCGCGATCATGCCGTAATCCGCCCCCAGCGCCGCCACCCAGCGCACATCCGATGACTTCACCTTGCCGAACTTGCCCTGCGCCAGATTCAGCAGCGAGCCACCCGAAAACGCCACCAGCGTATTCGGTTCGGTGCGGCGGCCGGACACCAGCGAATGCCAGGCCACCGCGCCGATACCGCCTGGCAGATAGCTGATGTGCATATCCGACGGCGGCGGGTTCGGCGTATCACGCAGGCCGAACAAGCCTTTCTGCGCCAGCTTGCAGGTCAGGTCCATCGCGCCGCCCGGCTTCGACGGCACAATGCACTCCAGCCCTGCCGCCTGGGCCGCCAAGCCCATGCACATCAGGCACAGCGCGCAGATCAATGCCAGCAAGGTTTTCATCAGTAGCGGTGCTGCATGCCGATGGTCAGGCCGCGCTGGCTGGTGCCATAGCCGGCATCGTCGCGCGACAGGCCGGTGAACTGGCCGTTCTTGGCCTTGGCGTAGGCGGCCGTCACGTGCAGGTCGGTGCGTTTGGACAGCGCGTAGCGGTAGCGCGCTACGTACATGGTCGGATCAGCATCCTTGCCGGCAGCGACGTTCTTGACGTTGACGTGATACACCGCACCGGTCAGCGTGGTCACGGCATTGGTCTTGTAGGCGATGCCGGCCCAGGTGGTAGTGGCGTCGACATCGGCGGTCAGCGCCTTGCCGGCCACCAGTTTGTAATCGCGCAGCACTGCCCACAGCTTGACCGGGCCAGTCTCGTAATTGGCGCCGACGTGCCACACGGTGTTTTTGTCGCGATTGCCGGTGGCGGCGACGGTGTTGCCGTTATTGCGCTCCCAGGTCGCCATCAGGTTGGCGCCGCCGACTTTGTAGACGCTGGTGAAGCCGATCTTGGCGCTGTCCTGAGTGCCGGTGGTCTGCTCGCCGGCGGCGTAGTTGGCGCCGATCTTCCAGTCGCCAAAGCTGCCGGCGTATTTGATGATGTTGTCGTATTGGGTGGTGAAGCCGTATTTGCTTGGGCCGGTCGCCGGGCCAGAGGTCGCCCACGAGTAGTACGGCGCAAAGCCCATCGGATCGAAAGAGATCACCGTGTCATAGGTGCTGGTGAACGAACGCCCCACCACCACCCGGCCGAAGGCGCCTTCCAGGCCGACGTTGGCCTGGCGCTTGAACAGCGCGCCATCCTGCGCGCCAGTGTCCATCAGGATGCCGCCTTCCAGGTTGAATACCGCTTTCAGGCCGCCGCCCAGATCTTCGCTGCCGCGCAGTCCCCAACGCGAGGTGTTCATGCCGCCTGAGATCACGCGGGTCATGCTGCCGCCGGTTGGGGTCTGGTTATTGGCATTTTCCATGCCGACGTCCAGCAGGCCGTACACCTGCACATTGGATTGGGCGTGAGCGCTACCGGCGGCCGCGCACAGCGCCAGGACCGCGAGGGTCAACGGGGAATGCTTCATGAATTGTCTCCAAATATAATTTTATGTGTTGTCTGATTTTTGCAATCAGGGTTCCACTATAGGAGCGTCAATCTTTCAATTGTCTTTCAATGTCTCCAGATCACCACAATCACGGCGGGGGCTTCCCTTTTGCCTTCCGCCGGTCCATGATGCTGGCCTCAACCCTGCACTTATTTAACCGAACTGGCAAGTCCTCATGCGCATATTGTTAGTTGAAGACCACACCGAGTTGCAGCACTGGCTGGCCAAGGCGCTGCGCGATGCCCATCTGACGGTGGAATGCGCCGACAACGGCGCCGATGCCGACGCGCTGCTGCACACGCAGGATTATGCGCTGGTGATACTCGATCTCACGCTGCCGCGCATGGATGGCCTGGAGGTGCTCAAGCGGCTGCGTGCACGTGGTGGCCCGCGCGCCAAGACGCCGGTGCTGATACTCACCGCACGCGGTGGTGTCGAGGACCGCGTGCAGGGCCTGAATATGGGCGCGGACGATTATCTTGCCAAGCCCTTCGAGCTGGCGGAGCTGGAAGCGCGCGTCAAGGCGCTGCTGCGGCGCAGCGTCGGCAACGAAATCCTGGTGCACAACTGCGGCGCGCTCAGTTTCGACACCATCACCCGCATGTTCAGCTACGGCGGTAATCCGCTGGCGCTGACGCCGCGCGAGCATGCGGTACTGGAAACCTTGATCACCCGCACCGGCCGCGCCGTGCCGAAAGAAAAACTGTTCGATGAAGTGTTCTCGCTTGGCGACGACGCCGGCCTGGACGCCATCGATCTGTACATCCACCGCGTGCGCAAAAAGCTCGACATGGCCGGCCCCGACGCCGCCGTCATCACCACGCTACGCGGCATCGGCTACCTGCTACAGCCGCGCGCCGCCACCGGCGCACCGGCCTGACCGGCGTGGCGCCGCAACTGCTCCGTTTCCGCCGAGCCGGCGACATGCAGGGCAGCCTGCGCGGCCAGTTGCTGCGCTGGCTGCTGGGGCCCTTGCTGGTGCTGGTGGCGCTGAACACCATCTCGGTCTATCGCAACGCCAGGGATGCGGCCGACGTGGCCTACGACCGTTCGCTGCTGGCGTCCACGCGCGCGCTGGCGGAACGGGTGTCGGTGGTAGATGGCAAGGTGGTGGCCGATGTGCCCTACGTGGCGCTGGACAGCTTCGAAACCGACACGCTGGGCCGTATCTACTACAAAGTCACTGGCATCAACGGCGAAACGGTATCCGGCTACGCCGACCTGCCACAGGTACCGGCCGACGTGCCGCGCTCCGACGCCTATCCGGCGCTGGTGCGCTTCTATCACGCCAGCTACAACGGCCAGCCGATCCGCATCGCCGCGCTGCTGCAACCGGTGTATGAGGATTCGATGCGCGGCATCGCGCTGATCCAGGTCGGCGAAACGCTGGAAGCGCGGCGTGTGCTGTCCAACCAGATCCTGTTCGACACATTAACCTGGCAAGCCTTGCTGCTGGCGGCGGTAGCGCTGCTGGTATGGTTTGCAGTGCGACTGGTGCTGCAACCGCTGATGCGACTCAAGAGCGCGGTTGAAACGCGCGGCCTGAATGACGCCTCCGATGTCGATCCGACGCTGGTGCACAAGGAAGTGCGGCCGCTGGTGGCGGCCCTCAACAGCTCGCGCTCGCGCATGCACATGCTGATCAACAGCCAGCGCCGCTTTATCGCCGACGCCTCGCACCAGCTACGCACGCCGCTGACAGTGCTGAAAACCCAGGCCGAACTGGCGCTGCGCGAATGCGACCGGCCTGGCGCCGATCCAGAATTAAGCAAGGCTGCGCTGCGCGAAATTGTGCACAGCATGGCTGCCACCACCGACTCCACCGTCAACCTGGCCAACCGCCTGCTGACGCTGGCGCGCATCGAATACCGCAGCGCCGACGCCGGCGAGCACAGCGCGCCGGTGTCGCTGCGCGCGGTCGCCCGCCAGGTCGGACTGGAACTGGCGATGGCGGCGGTGGCCAGGCAGATCGACCTGTCGCTGGAAGCGGAACAGGAAGGCTTGGTGCGCGGACAGGCGATGCTGCTGCACGAGATGCTGGCCAATCTGGTCGACAACGCGCTGCGCTACACGCCCGTCGGCGGCGCGGTGGCGCTGCGCGTCAGCGAGAACGCCGGCAGCGTCACGCTGGAAGTGGAAGACAATGGTCCCGGCATCGCCGCTGCCGAGCGTGAGCGTGTGTTCGCGCCGTTCTACCGCGCCGCCGCCACGCTGGAGCGCAATCCCGGCGGCCATGGCCTCGGCCTGGCCATCGTACGCGACATCGCCACGCTGCACGGCGCCGCCATCACACTGGACGATGCCAGCGGCAGCCATGGACTGAAAGTCAGCATCAGCTTCAACGCGGTAAAATAGCGGCCTCACTTCAAGGAATACCAATGATTAGCAAAGAAGAAATGGTCACGCTGTTTGATGACATGAAGGCCAACGCGCCATGGGATATCAGCAAGCCGCTGCTATGGGGTTACTTTTTCGCCGACGCCGACAAGGCCAAGCTGGAAGCCGCGCAAACGCTGCTGGCGGCCAAGGGCTACCAGGTAGTCGGCATCTACGACTCCAAACCGGAAGGCGACACGCCGGCGCTGTGGTGGCTGCATATCGAAAAAGTGGAAAAGCACACGGTTGATACGCTGCACGCGCGCAACCAGGAATTCTACAAATTCGCCGAAGAACAGCAGCTCGAATCCTACGACGGCATGGACGTCGGCCCCGCTGCCTAAACCCGTGTAGCGCAATCGAACAGGCCAATTCGGCCGTTTGGCCATATTATTCAGTCAATATGGCCATTTTTTAACCCACGATGCTCTCGAAACTCTCGTTTCGCCAGTTGTTGCTGGGCGTCTTTTTGCTGATTGCCGTGCTGCTGAGCGCCGCCTCGCTGCATGCCCTGTGGACGCTGGACCGCCTGGCCGCCCACAGCCGCGACAGCGGACGCCACGCGCTGGCGCTCACCGAACACACCCAGCAATTGGCGGAACGCAGCGTCGCCATGACGCGCAGCGCCCGCCAATACCTGGTGCTGGACGATCCCGCCTTCCGCAAGCGCTATGCCGACGCCTGGCGCGATGCCCGCACCTCGCTGGATACGGTTGCCGCTGCCCTGCCCTATACGCAAGCCGAGCTGTTCGAGCGCTGGCGCCTGGCCGGCGAACAGGCCTGGCAAATTCTGCAAGCGCCGTCGCGTCCCGGCAGTGGCCGCAGCGCGCGCCAGCAGGCCCTGGAGAAGGCGCTGGGCGCGCTGCCCGAGGTGAACCAGCAACTGGCCGACGAAGTCAAGGATGAAGTCGAACGCCGCAACAGCGAACTGCTGGCCGAGCTGGACCAGCGCCGCGCCATCCTCAAAGCCCAGGTGATCGCCTCGATCCTGCTGGCGGCGGCCTTGGCCTCGGGCTTCGGCCTGTGGCTGTCACGCCCATTGGCGCAGATCGAACAAGCCATCGATACGCTGGGCGAGAACCGCTACGACCAAACCATTGTCGTGCGCGGTCCAAGCGACCTGGAGCGCGTCGGCCAGCAGTTGAACTGGCTGCGCCAGCGGCTATCCGACCTGGAAGCCGACAAAGCGCGCTTCCTGCGCCACATCTCGCATGAGCTCAAGACGCCATTGGCCGCGCTGCGCGAAGGCGTGGCGCTGCTGGAGGATGGCGTGGCCGGTGCACTATCGCCCGATCAGCGCGAGATCGCCGGCATCCTGAATCAAAACACTGCTGCATTGCAGTCGCAGATTGAAGCGCTGCTGCGCTATAACACCGCCACCTTCGACGCACAGCATCTGCACCGCCAACCAACCGATATGGGCGCGCTGCTGACCCAGGCTGTCGACAGCCAGCGCCTGCAATGGCAAGCCGCGCAACTGAGCGTGGTCACCGAAGGGTCTGCCGCGCAGATCGCCATCGACGCCGACAAGATGGCGATCGCGATCGGCAACCTGCTGTCCAACGCCGTGCGTTTCAGTCCGCCCGGAGGATTGATCAGTTTTCGCCTCGGCGAACTGGATGGCAAGCTGCTGCTCGATTGCATCGACCAGGGGCCAGGCGTGGCGCCGGAAGACGCGGCGCGTATCTTCGAACCGTTTTACCAGGGACAGCGGCAGCCGGCCGGCGCGCGCCGCGGCAACGGCATCGGCCTGTCCATCGTGCATGAATACGTGGCCGCGCATGGCGGTCTATTGAAACTGATGCCCTCGCAGCGAGGCGCACACTTCCGCATTGAACTGCCTTATGAAATCTAATACCCTTATTTTCCTGCTGGCCTGTCTGAGCTTGTCGGCCTGCACACTGAACTCGCCGATACCCGACGATCCGCCACCGCCGCCGATGCCTGCGCCGGTGATCGAAGTGGTCACCGCACCGCCTCCGCCGCCGGATGAGATCGGCCCGCTGCTCAGCTATCACCAGTCGCTGCGCCGCATGAGTCAGGGCGAACTGCTGAAGGAATTGAGTGGCCTGGGTCTGCAAAAACGCAGTCCGCGCGTGGCGATCCAGATGGGCATGGCGCTGATGCTGACGCGCGGTGGCGGCGACCTGGCGCGCGCACAAGCCCTGCTCGACAGCGTGGCCACCTCGGTCGAGCTGGAAGCTGCGCCCTACCGCCCGCTGGCGCAGCTGTTGTCCAGCAATTGCGCAGAAACGCGCCGTCTATATGAACATGCCGACAAGCTGGCTGTGCAACAAAAAGAAAACCAGCGCCGCATCGACCAGTTGAATGAGATGCTGGAAGGCTTGAAAACGATCGAACGCACATTGCCGGCCCGCCCGGCGCCAACGCCACAGGTGACCAAATGACGACCACACCCCAGGGCCAGGGCGCCCATCTGCTGCTGGTTGACGATGACGATGATCTGCTGCGTCTGCTGTCGATGCGGCTGACCGCCAACGGCTACCGCGTCACCGCCGTCGGCAGCGCCGAGGAAGCGCTGACGCGGCTGTCGATGGAGCTGCCTCGTCTGGTCATCAGCGACATCCGCCTGCCGGAGCGCGACGGCATGTGGCTGTTTCAGGAAATCCGCCGCAGCTACCCGGCGCTGCCGGTCATCCTGCTGACCGCGCACGGCACGATTCCGGATGCAGTGGAAGCGACCACGCTGGGCGCCTACGCCTATCTGACCAAGCCCTTCGACGCCAAGACGCTGCTGGAGCGCATCGCCCAGGCACTGAGTCTGGCGGCGCCGGTAACGCACGCCGATGAAGGCGACCAGGCATGGCGCTCGGCCATCATCAGCCGCAGCCAGTGCATGGACGAGCTGCTGGCCGAAGCGCGGCTGGTGGCCGCCTCCGACGCCAGCATCCTGATCCGTGGCGAAAGCGGCACCGGCAAGGAGATGCTGGCACAAGCCATACACCGCGCCAGCCGGCGCGCCAAAGCCCCGTTCATCGCCATTAATTGCGGTGCGATTCCGGAGGCGCTGCTGGAGTCGGAACTGTTCGGCCACGTCAAGGGGGCTTATACCGGTGCGGTCGGCGCGCGCGAAGGCCTGCTGCAAGCAGCCGATGGTGGCACGCTGTTCCTCGACGAGATCGGCGACATGCCGCTGCTGTTGCAGGTCAAGCTGCTGAGGGTGCTGCAAGAGCGCGTGGTGCGCCAGCTGGGTTCGGACGTGGCCAAGCCGGTCGATGTGCGCATTCTGTCGGCCACCCACCGCGACCTGGATGCGGCCATGCTGGAAGGCCAGTTCCGTGAAGACTTGTATTACCGCCTTAATGTGATCACGCTGACCTTGCCGCCGCTGGCGCAGCGGCGCGAGGATATCGCGCCGCTGGCCAATCAATTCCTGCAGACGCTGGCCGAAAAATACGACAAGACCGTGCGCGGCTTTGCCCCGGACGCCATGGAGGCGCTGACCACCTCGGCCTGGCCGGGCAATGTGCGCCAGCTATATAACGTGGTCGAACACGTATGCGCGCTGGCGACCGCACCGCTGATCCCCTTGTCGCTGGTGCAGCGTGCCTTGCGCGTGCCTTCGCTGGAGGTGCTGAGTTACACCGAGGCGCGCCAGCGCTTCGAGCGCAACTACCTGGTCCAGCTGCTGAAACTCACGGATGGCAATGTTGCCGATGCGGCCCGCCTGGCCGAGCGCAACCGCACGGAGTTCTATCGTCTGCTGCAGAAACACAATCTGGATGCGAGCCTGTTTCGCGGTGATGTCGCCACCGAGCGACAAGACGAAACACTTAAAAATCAATGACTTAATTAATAGCTTGCCGCTATCGTCGCTATTTCCCGACAAATCCGTGGCAATCTGGCCTGAAAATCTATGAAGTTATTATTTCCCATTAGAAAATTCGCATTAAGCCATTGAAAACAAAGGATAAATAAGAGCTGGCACGGGGTTTGCAAAGGAGTAGGTAACGTCACAGACGTTTTATCCTCAAACTCGATAAAGGAAGCAAATCATGATGACCAACAAACTGATCGCCCGCCTGATGGTAGCCGCCACCCTGACCGCCGCTGCCGCAACCGGAACCGCATTCGCCGCTGGCCAACAGGATGCAGCGCTGGCTGGCGCCGCCAAAGCCGGCACCGCCACCAACGACGAGGCTATCACCAGCAAAATCAAGGCTTCCCTGGCTGATCAAAAACAGATCGGCGTTACCACTGCTGACGGCGTAGTGACCCTGAGCGGCACCGTCGCCAACACCGACATCGGCACCCAGGCCATCCAGGTTGCCTCCGCCGTCCCAGGCGTGAAAGAAGTGAAGAGCGAACTGACCGTCGCGTCGAAGTAAGCTCCTGGCAAGCCCTTAGTACCCTAGTAGAAAGAACCCTTTCCGGGGCAGCGTGCGTAGACGCTGTCCCGGTTTTTTTATTTGAACACCTGCTTCAGCGATTCCGCCCCCTGCAGCGCATCGCTCCACTCCTCCAGCTGAGCCAGGCTAGCCACCGGCTGCTCGTATTCGTTGAAAATCCGATAGTTGTAGTCGAGCACGCGGCGCGCAATGGTGGCGTCACGCTGCGCCTGGACTTCGATGTGGACCAGTACCCATTGCGCACGTCCGTCGTGCAAGAGTACCTCGACCAGCTTGTCGGCCACCATGGCGTCAGGCGTGGCGCCGAGACTGATGCCGGCCAGTTCCTTATCGCGAAAGCGTGGCGCTCTGGTCCAGTTAATTTGCGGATGAAGTTCGGGGAAGAAGAAGTCACGAAATCCTGGAAAGCGTGCGTCAGTGCAGCTTTCCACGGCAAATCATAGCGGGCGGAGGGGGCGGCGTTCGGCATCCGCCCAGTCTACGGCCGCGTGAGGTGCGGCCGTATGCGGTATTACAAACCTAGCTCAGGTTTTCCAGGCGGATTTTGGTGACGCTGCCGCCCACCGTCGACAGGCTCTCCATCTTGGCGATGGCGCCGTTGACGCTTTTCTCCTGCGTCTGGTGCGTCAGGAAGATGATGTCGGTACGCGTCTCGCCGTCCGCTGGTTCCTTCTGCAGCATGGCGTCGATCGAGATGCCGGCGTCGGCCAGGATGCGCGTCAGGTCAGCCAGCACGCCCGGCTCGTCCTTGACGTTCATCCGCAGGTAGTAGCTGGTGGTGACTTCCGCCATCGGCAGGATTTCGATATTGGTCATCGCATTCGGCTGGAAGGCCAGGTGCGGCACGCGATGTTCAGGATCGGCGGTGGCCAGGCGGGTGATGTCAACCAGGTCGGCGATCACCGCCGATGCGGTCGGCTCCGAACCGGCACCCTTGCCGTAGTACAGCGTGGCGCCAACCGCGTCGCCCTGCACCAGCACCGCGTTCATCGCCCCTTCCACATTAGCGATCAGACGCTTCGATGGAATCAGCGTCGGATGCACGCGCAGCTCCACGCCTTCCTTGCCATTGACCTTGGCGCGCTTGGCAATGCCCAGCAGCTTGATGCGGTAGCCCAGCTGCTCCGCGTAGCGGATATCCACCGCGTTGAGTTTCGAGATGCCCTCGACGTGCGCCTTGTCGAACTGCACCGGAATGCCGAACGCAATCGCCGACATGATGGTGGCCTTGTGCGCCGCGTCCACGCCTTCGATGTCGAAGGTCGGGTCGGCTTCCGCGTAGCCCAGTTCCTGCGCCTGCTTCAGCACGGTGGCGAAGTCCAGGCCCTTGTCGCGCATCTCGGACAGGATGAAGTTGGTGGTGCCGTTGATGATGCCGGCGAACCAGTCGATACGGTTGGCGGTCAGGCCTTCGCGCAGCGCCTTGATGATCGGGATGCCGCCGGCCACCGCCGCTTCAAACGCCACCATCACGCCCTTGTCCTGCGCAGCCTTGAAGATTTCGTTGCCGTGCACGGCCAGCAGCGCCTTGTTGGCGGTGACGACATGCTTGCCATTGGCAATCGCTTGCAGCACCAGCTGGCGTGCTTCGTCGTAGCCGCCGATCAGCTCGACGACGATGTCGATTTCCGGATCGTTGACGATGTCGGCCGGATTGGCCACCACCTTCACCTTGCCGCCGGTGCGGGTCTTGGCGCGCTCCAGGTTGCGGGCCGACACGGCCACGATCTCGATGCTGCGGCCGGCGCGGCGGCGGATTTCTTCCTGATTGCGTTCCAGTACGTCAAACGTACCACCGCCGACATTGCCGACGCCTAACAAGCCTACTTTGATTGGTTTCATAATTATTTCCAGGGATCTGACTTAGAAGCTGGCGCCGTAGCGCTTGCGGTAGCTTTCCATAAACTTGGCCATGCGGCCGAAAGCTTCCACCATATCGTCCGAGTTCGGCAGGAACACAACGCGGAAGTGATCCGGCGCGATCCAGTTAAAGCCGCTGCCCTGGACGATCAGCACTTTCGTTTCGGCCAGCAGCTCGTAGGCGAACTGCTGGTCATCCGCGATCGGATAGATCTTCGGATCAAGACGCGGGAACATATACAGCGCCGCTTTCGGCTTGACACAAGTGACGCCCGGAATTTCGGTCAACAACTTGTAAGCCAGATCGCGTTGCTTCAACAGGCGCCCGCCCGGGCCCACCAAATCGTCGATGGACTGGTAGCCGCCGAGCGCAGTCTGGATCGCAAACTGCCCCGGAGCGTTGGCGCACAAGCGCATCGAGGCCAGCATATTCAGGCCTTCGATGTAATCTTTTGCGTGCGATTTTTCGCCCGACACCACCATCCATCCGGAACGGTAGCCGCAGGCGCGGTAATTCTTCGACAGGCCGTTGAAGGTCACGAACAGAATGTCGTCGGCCAGCGAGGCGATCGACACGTGCTGGGCGCCGTCATACAGCACCTTGTCGTAGATTTCATCGGCATAAATAATCAGGTCGTGCTGGCGCGCCAGCTCGATGATCTGCAACAGCAGCTCGACCGGATACAGCGCGCCGGTCGGATTGTTCGGGTTGATGACCACGATCGCGCGCGTGTTCGGCGTGATCTTGCGGCGCATGTCCTCGATGTCCGGATACCAGTCCTGCTGCTCGTCGCAGATATAGTGCACCGGCGTGCCGCCCGACAGCGACACTGCCGCCGTCCACAGCGGATAGTCCGGCGCAGGCACCAGCACCTCATCGCCATTGTTCAGCAGCGCGTTCATCGACATCACGATCAGCTCGGACGCGCCGTTGCCCAGATAAATATCATCAATGGTGACGCCGGCGATATTCTTGCCCTGCGTGTAGTGCATCACCGCCTTGCGCGGCGCAAACATGCCCTTGGAATCGGTATAGCCCGCCGCGTTGGACAGGTTGACCTTCATATCCTGGACAATTTCGTCCGGCGGATCAAAGCCAAACACGGCCAAGTTGCCAATATTCAACTTAGTGATCTTGTGGCCTTCTTCCTCCATCTGCCGTGCCTTTTCGGGCACCGGGCCGCGGATCTCGTAGCAGACTTCCGCCAGTTTGTTCGATTTTTGAATCGGTCGCAAAATAAAATCCTGTTTATGTGAGGCAAACTTCTGTGACCTGCCAAAACGCCGGCGCCGGCCCGTGCT
This sequence comes from Duganella sp. sic0402, assembly GCF_019219065.1. Classification (GTDB taxonomy): domain Bacteria; phylum Pseudomonadota; class Gammaproteobacteria; order Burkholderiales; family Burkholderiaceae_D; genus Rugamonas. The sequence goes on from NZ_JAHUWK010000002.1 coordinate 522,902, forward strand.
GCAATGCGAAAAGAACCATTCTGCCGAAAGCCTCCGATTTAATCAACCTTTCGGGCCGGCCCCTCCTTGAAAAGGCTACAATGGCGCTCCTTTTTGCCGTTTTTTACACCTGCGCCATGAAGCTCCACCAAAGCGACACCCAGAAATACCAGACCATTACCGGCTACGACGCCAGCGGCGTCGAAATCAACGCCGAGCGCTACCACTACAGCCTGATCGTGCTGCCGGAAACCCCGCCGCGCCCGCTGAACGCGCCCACCTTCGAGGCGCTGACCGCCGAACACTTCGACCTGATCGGCCAGGACGATCCGGATGTGGTCATCCTCGGCACCGGCGAGCGCCAGCGCTTCATTCACCCGAAACTGACCGCCGCGCTGACCATGCGCCGCATCGGCGTCGAATGCATGGACAGCCAGGCCGCCTGCCGCACCTACAACATCCTGATGGGCGAAGGCCGCAAGGTCACGCTGGCCCTGATCATCAATACCGACACGCAATAACATCAATAAAAGTGCTTGATGAACGACTTGTACAATTCGAAGAAATTCGTCTGGACGCTGGCCGCCCTGTTCGCCCTTGCCTGGCTGTATGTGCTGGGCATCCGCTCGCTGGTCCCGCCTGACGAAGGCCGTTACGCCGAAATGGCGCGTGAAATGTGGGCCAGCGGCGACTGGATCACCACCCGCCTCAACGGCATCAAGTATTTTGAAAAGCCGCCGCTGCAAACCTGGATGAACGCGCTGACCTTCAGCGTGTTCGGCCTGGGCGAATGGCAGGCGCGCCTGTGGACCGGGCTGTGCGGCCTGGGCGGCGTGCTATTCACCGGCTATGCGGCGCGGCGCGTCTTCGGCGCACGCGCCGGCTTCTACACGGCGGTGGTGCTGGGCTCCAGCCTGTTCTGGATCGCCAGCGGCCAGATCAATTCGCTGGACATGGGCCTGACCGGCATGATGAGCCTCGCCCTCGGCTCGCTGCTGATCGCCCAGCGCGACGACGCTACGCCGGACGAGCGGCGCAACTGGATGCTGCTGTGCTGGGCCGGCATGGCGCTGGCGGTGCTGGCCAAGGGCCTGATCGGCGTGGTGCTGCCGGGCGCGGTGCTGGTACTCTACAGCGCGCTGTCGCGCGACCTGGCCATCTGGAAGCGCTTACACCTGGCCAAGGGCCTGCTGCTGTTCTTTGCCATCGCCACGCCATGGTTCGTGCTGGTGGCGCTGAGGAATCCGGAGCAGCCGCACTTCTTCTTCATCCATGAACACTGGGAACGCTTCTTCCTCAAGACCCACCACCGCGAAGGGCCGTGGTACTACTTCCTGCTGCTGCTGATTCCTGGCGTGATGCCTTGGCTGGGCCTGCTGCCGCAGGCGCTGCTGAACGGCGCCAGGCGCGATGCGCAATTGCGCTTCCAGCCCAAGTTACTGCTGCTGGTGTGGGTGCTGTTCATCACCTGCTTCTTCAGCTATTCCAGCTCCAAGCTGCCGGGCTACATCCTGCCGGTGTACCCGGCGCTGGCGATGCTGCTGGCTATCTATCTGGAAGGCGCATCGCGCCTGAACCGCATGCTGGCCGCAGTGCTGCTGGTGCTGGTCGGACTGGGCGGCCTGGCCGTGATCCCGCACATGATCTCCGCGGCGGTACGCCATCCGGGCGAGCGCGCACTGCTGGAAGCGTATCAGCCATGGGTGCTGACCGCCGCCATCATTGCCGCCGCCGGTGGCGCGCTGGCGCTGCTGCATGCGCGCCAATTGCGCCGCGACCTGATGGTGGTGACGCTGGCGGTGGCGAGTTTTGCCTCAGTGCAATTGATCCTGAGCGGCTTCGAGCCGTATGGCGAGGTGCGGGCCGGCAAGGCGATGGCGCAAAAACTCAAGCCCATGCTCAAGCCGGATACACCGGTGTACTCGGTGCACGTTTATGAACAATCCATGACGTATTACCTTGGTCACACCGTCACGCTGGTTGACTACTGGGACGAGTTCACCTTCGGTCTGCGCCAGCAGCCGGAATTGTCCATCCCTGACATGCATGGCTTTGCTAATCGCTGGAATGCGCACATCGCCCGGAAAGAACAGGCTTTTGCCATCCTGGGACTTGACACGTATGCCTCGCTCAAATCCAATGGCTTCCCCATGCGCGTGGTGGTGGCAGACACCCGGCGGGTAGTCATTACCAATATGTAATGAACAAAACCATACAATGAATTTCGCTACTTTTTGCTTCATCGTGGCCGGCGTTTTGCTCAACGCCGTCGCCCAGTTATTATTGAAAGCCGGCGCCCGCAACGTCGGCGAAATCCATCTGACGCTGAGTAATTTTTTCAGCGTCGCTTTCAAGGTCGCAACGCAGACCCCCATAATTGGCGGGCTTGCTTGCTATGTGCTATCGGTCGCACTGTGGATTATCGCGCTGTCGCGGGTGGATGTTTCGATCGCTTATCCGATGCTGTCTTTGGGCTATGTGGTGACCGCTTTCGGCGCCTGGTATCTGTTCGGGGAGGCGCTGTCGATACAGCGATTGCTTGCCATTTTCGTCATTCTCGTAGGGGTTTCCTGGCTGGCGCGGACCTGACGAACAATTTAGAATGCGGCCAGATCACCCATAAACATAGATTAATCCCATGAGTGCTGCGCTGCCCTTCCTTCCCTTCTCCCGGCCGACCATCGACGAGGCCACCATTGCCGCCGTTGGCGAGGTGCTACGTTCCGGCTGGATCACTAGCGGACCGAAAGTTGCTGCCTTCGAAGCGCAGCTGTCCGAATACTTCGGCGGCCGCCCGGTGCGCACCTTTAACTCCGGCACTTGCACGATGGAGATCGCGCTGCGCATCGCCGGCATCGGCGCTGGCGATGAAGTCATCACCACGCCGATCTCCTGGGTCGCCACCGCCAATGTCATCATCGAAGTGGGCGCCACGCCGGTGTTTGCCGACATCGATCCGCTGACGCGCAATATCGACCTGGATAAGCTGGAAGCCGCGATCACGCCGGCTACCCGCGCCATCATCCCGGTCTACCTGTCCGGCCTGCCGCTGGATATGGACCGGCTGTATGCGATCGCCAGCAAGCACAATTTGCGCGTCATCGAAGACGCGGCGCAGGCCTTCGGTTCGGAATGGCAGGGCAAGCGCATCGGCGCCTTTGGCGACTTCGTCTCGTTCAGCTTCCAGGCCAATAAAAACATCACCACCGGTGAAGGCGGCGCTTTGGTGCTGAACAATCTGGAAGAAGCCAGGCTGGCCGAGAAGTACCGCCTGCAGGGGGTGAGCCGCAGCGGCGTGGATGGCATCGATGTCGATGTCCTGGGCGGCAAATACAATATGAGCGACATCATGGCCGCCATCGGCCTGGGCCAGTTCGCCAATCTGGACAAGATCACCGCGCAGCGCCGCGCGCTGGCGCGCCGCTACTACCAGGCCTTCGGCCCGGAATTCGAAGCGCAATCAGGCGCGCAGCTGCCGCTGCAGGCTTTTGACAGCAGCAACTACCACCTGTTCCAGATTATCCTGCCGGATAACGGCCCCACCACGCGCGCCGACTTCATGCACGCCATGCAGCAAGGTTTCAACATCGGCACTGGCTACCATTACGCGCCGATTCATTTGTTCACCATGTACCGCGAGCGCGGCTTCAAGGAAGGGATGTTCCCGATCGCTGAAAAGATCGGCCGCCTGACCGTGACGCTGCCCATGTTCTATGCCATGACCACGGCCGATGTGGACCGTGCTGTCGCAGCCGTGAAAGCGATCCTGATCAAATGACCGCCATGCTCAACAACCCGGAAATCTCCGTCGTCATCCCGATCTACAACGAGCAGGAAGGCCTGCCCGCGCTGTTCGCGCGCCTCTACCCGGCGCTCGACAAGCTGGGCGCCAGCTACGAGATCGTGTTCATCAACGACGGCAGCCGCGACAACTCGGTCGCGATACTGGCCGAACAATTCCGCAAGCGTCCCGATGTCACGCGCGTGGTGCTCTTCAACGGCAACTACGGCCAGCACATGGCCATCCTGGCCGGCTTCGAAGCGGCGCGCGGCGAGATCATGGTGACGCTGGACGCCGATCTGCAAAATCCGCCGGAAGAAATCGGCAACCTGGTGGCCAAGATGCGCGAGGGTTACGACTACGTCGGCTCGATCCGCCGCAAGCGCCAGGACTCGGCCTGGCGTACCTATGCATCGAAGGCGATGAACCATGTGCGCGAACGCATCACCAACATCAAGATCACCGACCAGGGCAATATGCTGCGCGCCTACGGCCGCAATGTGGTGGATCTGATGAACCAGTGCTGCGAAGTGAATACCTTCGTGCCAGCGCTGGCCTACCGCTTCGCGCGCAATCCGACCGAAATCATGGTCGAACATGAGGAACGGGCCGCCGGCGAATCGAAGTACTCCTTATACAGCCTGATACGCCTGAATTTCGACCTGGTCACCGGCTTCTCGCTGATCCCGCTGCAGTTCTACTCGATGCTGGGGATGGCGATGTCCTTCTTCTCGGCCATCATGGTGGTGGTGCTGGCGTGGCGCCGGCTGGTGGTGGGCGTGGAAGCGGACGGCGTGTTCACGCTGTTTGCCGTGGCCTTCTTCTTCATGGGCGTGATCCTGTTCGGCATCGGTTTGCTGGGCGAGTACGTCGGCCGCATCTTCCAGCAGGTGCGCGCGCGTCCCCGCTATGTGGTGCAGACCATCTTGCAGCAGAAACCAGGCGAATACGCCGAGCTGCCGATCCATCTCGAGAAGCGCACGGTAGGCCGCCATCATGACTGAATTTGAAGCGCGCAAGCGGGCGGTGGTATTCGCCTATCACAACGTCGGCGTGCGCTGCCTGAAGGTGCTGCTGGCGGGTGGCGTGGATGTCGGGCTGGTGGTCACGCACGAAGACAGCAGCAGCGAGAACATCTGGTTTGAATCGGTGATCTCGCTGTGCCAGGCAGAAGGCATCCCCTACATCACGCCAGCCGACGCCAGGTCGCCTGAGCTGCTGGCGCAAGTGCGGGCGGCCAAGCCGGACCTGATGTTCAGCTTCTATTACCGCCACATGCTGCCGGCCGCGCTGCTGGACATCGCGCCAGCCTTTAATATGCACGGTTCGCTGCTGCCGGAATTCCGCGGCCGCGCGCCCGTCAACTGGGCAGTGCTGCACGGCGCCAGCGTCACCGGCGCCACGCTGCACGAGATGACTGTCAAGCCGGACGCCGGCGCCATCGTCGCGCAGATCGAAGTGCCTATCCTGCCCGACGACACCGCACACGAAGTGTTCGGCAAAGTGCAGGTGGCGGCCGAGCAGGCGCTGTGGCGCGTGCTGCCGTCGCTGCTGGCCGGGACCGCGCCGCGCCTGCACAACGACTTGAGCAAGGGCGGCTACTTCGGCGGCCGCACACCGGAAGACGGCCGCATCGACTGGAACCAGCCAGCGCAGCAGGTCTACAATTTGCACAGGGCTGTCGCCCCTCCCTATCCAGGCGCATTCACTGATGTACACGGCGTACGCTATGTCATTCAGCGCGCGCGCCTGGCCGGCAATGTTGTCGGTCTCAGCCTGCCTGCCGGCCTGGCTGTGGTCGATGACCGTATCTTCGGTGTTTGTGGCGACGGCCGCATGCTGACGATTTCTTCGCTGACCGCCGATGGCGTCGCCATCACCGCAGCACAGTTACAAGCACGCCTGGCTGCGGCGGCCTAATCATCACCTGAAAAATTCATCATGAAAAAAGTCCTCATCCTTGGCGTCAATGGATTCATTGGCCATCACCTGTCGAAACGCATTCTGGAAACCACCGATTGGCATGTCTACGGCATGGACATGAATAGCGACCGCATTCCGGAACTGCTGGACCATCCGCGCATGCACTTCTTCGAAGGCGACATCACCATCAACAAAGAATGGGTCGAGTACCACGTCAAGAAGTGCGATGTGATCCTGCCGCTGGTGGCGATTGCCACGCCGTCGACCTATGTGAAAGCGCCGCTGCGCGTGTTCGAACTGGACTTCGAAGCCAACCTGCCTATCGTGCGTTCCGCCGCCAAATACGGCAAGCACCTGGTGTTCCCATCGACCTCGGAAGTGTATGGCATGTGCCATGACGAGGAATTCGATCCGGAGAACTCGGAACTGATCTGCGGCCCGATCAACAAGCCGCGCTGGATCTATTCCAACGCCAAGCAGCTGATGGACCGCGTGATCTGGGGCTACGGCATGGAAGGCCTGAACTTCACGCTGTTCCGTCCATTTAACTGGATCGGCGCCGGCCTGGATTCGATCCACACGCCGAAGGAAGGCTCGTCGCGCGTGGTGACGCAGTTCTTCGGCCACATCGTGCGCGGCGAGAATATCTCGCTGGTCGACGGCGGCCATCAGAAGCGCGCCTTCACCGACATCGACGACGGCATCGACGCGCTGATGAAAATCATCGAGAACAAGGACGGCGCGGCCACTGGCAAAATCTACAACATCGGCAACCCGGTCAACAACTACTCGATCCGCGAGCTGGCCGCGATGATGATGGAACTGGCAGCGCACTACCCTGAATACGCCGCCGGCGCCAAGCAGGTGAAGATCGTTGAAACCACTTCCGGCGCCTACTATGGCGCAGGCTACCAGGATGTGCAAAACCGCGTACCGAAGATCACCAACACCTGCGAAGAGCTGGACTGGAAGCCATCCACCAGCATGGCCGACGCCCTGAAGAAAATCTTCGACGCCTACCGCAGCCAGGTAGCCGCCGCTCACGCCCTGATGGACTGATGACGACCCGACCCTTGATGGTGTTGAAGATTGATGTCGACACCTACCGCGGCACCCGCGAAGGCGTTCCCAATCTGGTGCGCATGCTCAAGGCGCGCCAGGCCGGCGCCACCTTCCTGTTCTCGCTCGGGCCGGACCACACCGGCTGGGCGATGCGCCGTGCGCTGCGCCCCGGCTTCTTTAGCAAGGTGTCGCGCACCTCGGTGGTCGAGCACTACGGCTTCAAGACGCTGATGTACGGTGTGCTGCTGCCCGGCCCGGACATCGGCAAGGACTGCGCGGCCGAGATGCGCGCCGTGCAGGACGCCGGCTTCGAATGCGGCATCCACACCTGGGACCATGTGCTGTGGCAGGACAATGTCGCCAAACGCGACGCCGCCTGGTCGGCTAGCATGATGCGCAAGGCCGCCGCCCGCTTTACCCAGGTCTTCGGCATGGCGCCGCGCACCCACGGCGCGGCCGGCTGGCAGATGAACAACGGCGCCTTCCACGAACACGACGACGCCGGCTACGCTTACGCCTCCGACGGCCGCTGCGTGCTCAACGCCGACGGCACGCTGGCCAACCCGGCCGACGGCCCGCACCGCCTGTCCGATGGCGGCCAGGTACTCAAGCACCTCCAGATGCCGACCACGCTGCCCACGCTGGACGAGCTTTTAGGCTGTGAAATCAATGGCTTAACCATCACCACCAGCAATATCGCGGCTTTTTTGCTGAAATTAACCGAGGGCGCGACCCGCGACCACGTTTATACTCTGCATGCAGAGCTTGAAGGACAGAAACTTGCCCCCATATTTGAGCAGCTATTGGCAGGATGGCAAGCGCAGGGATACCAACTGGCGTCCATGGCTGACTACTATCAGAAGATACGAACCTTGCCAATGCCGGTTTGTCCCATCACCTGGGGCGAACTGCCGGGACGCTCGGGCCAGCTGATTATTCAAGGTGCTGCCCAAGCTTAGTAACCCTCTTAGGAGACGCCTGTGGCTGATGTAGTAAGCAATTTCTCCGCGCCGATGACCAGCGGCCAGACCTTCCAGTTGTCCGGCCGTCCGGCGCGTTATACCGTGCTGTTCTTCTACCCCAAGGACAACACCCCAGGCTGCACCACCGAAAACGTGGCCTTCCGTGACCTGTACGAACAATTCCAGGCAGCCGATACCGAAATCTACGGCATCAGCCGCGACTCGCTGCGCTCGCACGAAGGCTTCCGCGCCAAGCTGGGCCTGCCGTTTGAGCTGATTTCCGATCCGGAAGAAAAGGTCTGCGAGCAGTTCGGTGTCATGAAGATGAAGCAAATGTACGGTAAGACTGTACGCGGCATCGAGCGCAGTACGTTTGTGATTGACGCTAACGGCCAATTGGTGAAAGAATGGAGAGGCGTGAAGGTAGCGGGTCACGTCGATGAAGTGCTGGAATTCGTAGCGCATCAGGCTTGAGTTGTACGGATGCGCGCTTCCAGTGTGCTTAAACCGTAGCGAGCGACACCACATTTTGAGTCAACACTGTAACTTCCACCCTCCTCGGTGGCCAGCCGGCCACCTTGCGGTACCCATCGGGCAAGACCAATGCCCATCGGCAGTCTTTCACCTGTTTTCCCTTAAAGCATCCACCCCATCGGGACGTTTTCCTGTGGGCGGATTCCTCCAGATATCTTTCGATTGAGATCCTGATGCCACTGCCAAAAATACCAAGTAAGCCAGCGACTATACTGTTGGCAAAAGATTACCCCAAGGCCACCGGCCGCGTAACGCCTGCCCTCGCGGCAGTCGCCGACATCGCTCCCGAGCCTGCAGCAGCGCCGAAGAAAGCGGCAACCGTCAAAGCCGTACCAGCAGCAAAAAAACCCGCCGTGGCCAAAACTCCGGCCGCTGGCAAATCCAAGGCCGTGGCCGCCGTGCTGAAGGCGGCACCAGCCGTGCTGCAAGCCGCCGCCGAAGCGGTCGAAGCCAAAGGCAAGCCTTCGCCACGCGGCAAGGTCACGCCGATCGTGGCCGAAGCGCCGCATCCGGCCAAGCACAAGGCCAACGAGGTGGCGCTGAAGTCGTCCACCAGCCGCAACGCCGACCAGACCGGCACGACCAAGATGTTCGTGCTGGACACCAACGTGCTGATGCACGATCCATCGTCGCTGTTCCGCTTCGAGGAGCACGATGTCTACCTGCCGATGATGACGCTGGAAGAGCTGGACAACCACAAGAAAGGCATGACCGAAGTGGCGCGCAACGCACGCCAGGTTTCGCGCACGCTGGACGCGCTGGTCTCCAACACCGACGACGACGCCATCGAGAACGGCATCCCGCTGTCCAAGCTGGGCAACAAGGACGCCAAGGGCCGCCTGTACTTCCAGACGCGCCTGCAAACGGCGGAACTGCCGGTGGGACTGCCTTCGGGCAAGGCCGATAACCAGATCCTGTCGGTGGTGCGTTCGCTGGAAGCCGAGCAAGCTGGCCGCGCCATCGTGCTGGTGTCGAAAGACATCAATATGCGCATCAAGGCGCGTGCGCTGGGCCTGCCTGCCGAGGACTACTTCAACGACCACGTGCTGGAAGACACCGACCTGCTGTATTCGGGCATCGTCCAGTTGCCGGACGATTTCTGGAACAAGCATGGCAAGGACCTGGAGTCCTGGCAGGAGAACAAGAACGGCCAGAGCGCGACGTTCTACCGCGTCACCGGTCCGTTCGTGCCGTCGATGCTGGTCAACCAGTTCGTGTTCCTGGAGCCGAAGAATGGCGAAGCGCCGTTCTATGGGCAGGTCAAGCAGATCAACGGCAAGACCGCCGTGCTGCAAACCCTGCGCGACTTCAGCCACAACAAGAACAACGTCTGGGGCGTCACCGCGCGCAACCGCGAGCAGAACTTTGCCTTGAATCTGCTGATGAATCCAGAATGCGACTTCGTCACGCTGCTCGGTCAGGCCGGCACGGGTAAAACCCTGCTGGCACTGGCGGCCGGCCTGGCGCAAGTGCTGGAAACCAAGCTCTACAACGAAATCATCGTCACCCGCGTGACGGTGCCGGTCGGTGAAGACATCGGTTTCCTGCCCGGCACCGAGGAAGAGAAAATGTCGCCATGGATGGGCGCGTTTGACGACAACCTGGAAGTGCTGAACAAGTCCGATTCGGATGGCGGCGAGTGGGGCCGTGCGGCCACGCAGGACCTGATCCGTTCGCGCATCAAGATCAAGTCGCTGAACTTCATGCGTGGCCGTACCTTCGTCAACAAATTCCTGATCATTGACGAAGCGCAGAATCTGACGCCGAAGCAGGTCAAGACGCTGGTCACGCGTGCAGGTCCGGGCACCAAGATCATCTGCCTGGGCAATATCGCCCAGATCGACACGCCTTACCTGACCGAGGGTTCGAGCGGCCTGACCTATGTGGTTGACCGCTTCAAGGGCTGGTCGCACAGCGGCCACGTCACCCTGGCGCGCGGCGAGCGCTCGCGCCTGGCCGACCACGCCAGCGAAGTGCTGTAACAGCCGAAGCAGTTCGAACAGCCAGACAAGCAAAAGCCCCGCCGGCAGCAATGCCGGCGGGGCTTTTTTTCAGCGAAAAATCAGTTCTTGGCGCGATTGCGGCGACGGCGGGCGACGGCGCCGACCAGGCCCAGGCCACCCAGCATCATCGCATAGGTTTCCGGCTCCGGCACGGCGGCGGTCAGCTGCAGCGTGTTGGCGCTGAAGCTCTGGAATGCGCCGCCATTGGCGGAGAATTGCACCTGCTGGCCGCCGTCGCAGCAGCCTTCCAGGCCGTAGATGGTCAGCGTGTGATTGCCTGCCGACAGCTGTTTGTTATTCACCGTGAACACCGAGCTGGTGTTGTCATAGCTTTGCGCCCACCACATATCGCTGGTCTTGTAATCGACCGCCTGGCCGTCCAGGAACACCGCGCCGCCATTGCCGAAGTCCACGCCAGCGCGGAAGGAATAGCTGCCGCTGGCGGCCAGGCCGAAGTTGATGGTCGACTTGAACGCGATGTTGTTGGCGCCAGCGCCAAACAGCGACTGGTTGGAAACGATGTCGTAGTTGCTCAGCACCGTCGAGTGAGTCGAATTAGCAACAGCGGCATCGACCACGTCGCGGTAGGCGATGGCGCTCGTTTGTGCGCCGGCAGCGGAATAGCCGGTCTGGAAAGTGATAACCGCGGCCTCGACGTCAGCAGTGCCGTAAACCATGGCAACGGCCAAAGCAGCGAGTTTGACAAATTTCATGATGATCCCCGTAGTGGTTAGATTGATAAAGCATTGCGCTTGACCAGGTACGGGGATATGGGACCTTGGCGATGTGTATTTCTACACAAGTGTTTTAGATGCAGTGAAGCATGGTTGGAATGTTATCTGAGGCAACCTTCGATGTCAATCATCCAAAGCGCTGAACAGACGGGGAAAAGCCGCTCGGAGAAAGTGCTTGAAACCGGCGGCAAGCTGTATGACACTAGGGTTCATTCAAGTCATCGCTTTTGCCCAGATATCATGGACATCCCTATCCTGATCCAGCGGACGATAGGCGCCCAGAAGTACGGCGTCACGGTGCCAGACATTCCTGGCTGCGTGACAACGGGTGAAACCGTGGACAAAGCCATGAGCAACGCCACCAAAGCCATCTACGGCCACGTCGGCCAACTGGTCGAACAAGGCAAATCCTTCGAAATCCGCCCTTCCGAAGTGGAGTCGCTGCTCCAGGAACCCGGCTACGTCGGCGGCATCTGGGCCCTGGTCAGCCTCGACCTGGCGCGTCTGGACGATCCGCCGCAAGGATAAAACATATAACACCCGGTTCATGAACGCATTCCGCATGGGTGTAACTGGCCGATCATAACAAATTCGCTTGACCTTCCCATGGCAGGAAGGATTACAGTAGCGGCATTGTCACTGTTTCAGGAGTACGCGATGTATCAGCTTCAAGTAGAAAACATGAGCTGCGGCCACTGCGTGGGCGCAGTCACCAAGGCCGTGCAGGCAATCGACGCGGCCGCCAAAGTGGAAATTGACCTGGCCAGCAAATCGGTCAAGATCGACAGCGCCACGCCGCTGGCCTCCTTGCAATCGGCCATCGTGGACGCAGGCTATCCGGTCACTAGCGCCGCCTGACTATTTGTCCAGCTCTGGATAGTGGCGGAAGATATCGGTTTCGTTATTGGCGATCCTGCGTTTCGATGCGAGGTATGCAGCGATATTCGGACGTTTCGTCACCTTGGCGTGCAAGGCGACCAGGCCGGGATAGTCTGGCTCCAGGCGGGCCATGGTTTTCGGCAGGGCGTAGCGCAGACCATCGATCAGCTGGAACAACGACAGGTCCACGTACGACAGGCGCGAGCCGATGGCGTAGCCGCCGCGCCCTTGGTTGCGCTGGATGACACCTTCAAAGTAATCCAGGAACTTCGGTATGCGATGCTCGCGGAAATCCTTGGCACGCGCCTTCGCTTCCTTCTTCTGGTCTTCGTAGTACAGATTGGTGGAGATCGGATGATGCATGTCATGCGCTTCCGCGACGATATCCGCAATCGTCAATTGCAGCTGATTGGCCCACAGGCGGCCCTGCTGCGAACGCGGCGCCAGGCCATGCCGCGCGCCTAAAAACACCAGGATATTGCTGGTCTGCCCGATCAGCAAATCCCCTGCCCGCAACACCGGTGGCGCAAACGATGGATGGTCGACCTGCTCGCCATCCAGGCTGGCCATCAGCGCCGGCATGCCTTTCTTGTGCCGCGCCACATCCTCGTATGGCACACCCACCTCCTCCAGCGCCAGCCGCACGAATTCACCACGGCCCTGCAGGCCGTCCCAGTAATAGAGTTGGTAGGGAGTCGTCATGAGGCGATGGTAGCACCACCGCCTCATGCGCGTAGCGCGTTAGAAGGTCGCCTTCAGCGTCAGGCGGAAAGTGCGGCGCTCGGCCGGATGGTAGTGGATGTCGTCCACGCCTTCGGCCGGCTCGCCAGGCAAGCGCGAGGCGTAGTAGTAATCCACGTCGCTGACACGGCGGTCGAACAGGTTGAAGGCGTCCAGCTGTGCCGACCAGTTGCGGTTGAATTTGTAGCCCAGCCGCGCATACGCAATGGCGGTGGTCGCCGAGCGCTTGCTATTATCCTCAATCAGCGGACGCGGGCCAAAGTAGCGCATCTGGAGCGCCGCCGACCATGGGCCCAGATCAGTGATAGTCGCGCCAAACGAAGCCACCTTGCCGATCGCGCCGGGAATGTAATCGCCCGCCTCGTCATGCTCGGTGTAGTGGCCACGCGAATAAGCCAGGTCCAGGTCGAACAGCAGCCAAGCATTCGCAATATAGTGGTTATTCCATTCGATGCCGGAGCGGTAGCTGCCACGGCTCGGCGAGGTATCGCCCGCGTCGCCGGAGAAGACCAGCTCCGAATCCGAACGCAGCTTCCACACCGCCAGCGAACTTTGCAGGCCGGGCAGCCACTCGGTGCGCGCGCCAATCTCCGCGCCACGCGTCTTGACCAGCGGCGTGACCGGATCGATAGGCTCGCGCTCTTTCGGCGTCAGATGCACCGTCGTGCCGCGCGCGTCGTTGCTGTGAAAGCCTTCACCGTAGTTGACAAAGAATTCGGTCTTGGCCCACGGCCCCAGCACCACCGACAACTTGGGCGACGTAGTACCCGCACTGGCCTTGCCCGAATTCTCGGCGATATTGCTGTCGACATCGAAGCGGTAGCGGTCATAGCGCAGACCCGCCGTGGTGCGCAGCCAGTCGCGCCACTGCACGGTGTTTTCCAGATACGCGCCCACACTACCCTCCTTCACGCGCGACTCGGAAATCGTGCTTAGCACCTGCTGATTGCGGGTGGCATGCAGCGACAACGGCGACAGGTAGTCATAGCGCCCCTGCACGCCGATCTTGTTGCTGACATCCAGACCGCCCCAGCGGCTGAACCAGGTCTGTGCCACATCGAAGCCGCCCATGCGCCGCTTCTCGTTCTGGCGCGTCTGGTCGCCATTGACCGGATCATCCAGGAAGTAGGTGAAGTTGTTGAACAGCGTCAGGCTCGATTGCACCAGATAGGCGTTGGCCTGAAAAAGCGCATCGCTGGAACGCTTGCGCATGCTGGCCGACAGGCTGTAACGCGAGGTGTCGCCACCATCGCTCGGATCGACCGCGCCAAATTCATCCAGCTCGCCGCTTTGCACCGCGCGCAGCGGAATCTGGTTGCTGGCGCGCCAGGCGCCCTTGTAGAACATGCCGGTCACGCTGAACTGATCGTCGCTCGCACCTTGCGCATAACGCAGCACGCCGATGCTCTTGTGGAAGGCTTCCGGCGTCACCCACGGGCCGTTGTTGTGGCCCAGTTCCGCCCCGTACACCAGATTACCCGCGCCCAGCCCAGTCGAACCAGTGACAACGGAACGGTAATAGTCGTTCTCGCCCACGGTCAGGCTGGCGGTGTTTTCGCGCAGCTTGTTTGCCAGCGTCATGTGCGCCGCACCGGCCGAGGCGAAGTCGCCCTCGTCCGCGTAGTACGGGCCTTTCTTGTAATTGATACGGTCGACCAGTTCCGGTATCAGGAAGTTCAGATCGGTATAGCCTTGTCCATGCGCGTGGCTGCGCATATTGACCGGCATGCCATCGACGAAGGTCGCAAAGTCGGTGCCGTGGTCGAGGTTAAAGCCGCGCAGGAAGTACTGGTTGGCTTTGCCGTCGCCACTGTGCTGCGTGACGATCACGCCCGGCACAAACTCCAGCAGCTCCCCCGGACGCAGCGCCGGCCGGCTGGCGATCAGCTCCGCCGTGACAGCGCCCTGGCTGGCTGCGTTGGAGGTGCCCACGCCATTATCATAGTGGCCGCGTACTTCAACCTTCTCAACCACATCGGTTTCTGCATAAGCGGCCAGCGGCAATACCGCCGCCAGTGCCACAAGCGATTTGCGCATCATAGATAAGCTTTCAGTTTACGGAGTTTGTTGCGGCGGCTGATATAGCCGACACCGACCAGCGCAGCGGCCAGCGCCAGCAACGCCAGTGTGCCGACGGTCTTTTGTACCGGTGTCAGATTGGCCAGGGTTTCCATTTCAAAGCCAGCGACCTTGGCGTCGGCCTTTTCCAGCTTGGCGGCAGGCGCCGGCTGCGGCTTGGGCTGCACCGCTGCCGGCTTCGGCGGCGCTGGTTCGGCTTCGGCCTTGGCTTGCAGCACCTGCAACTCGGCGGCAGCGTTTTGCGCGGCAGCTTGCGGCGAAGGCGCCGCGCCGCCAGGACGCGCGGCCGCAGCAGCACCGCGCGCGATGGCAGCGTTCGAACCGACGTTAGGTACGAAATCCGCATTGAACTGCGGCGCGATCTTCATCGTCGCCTTGCTGCACGAATCGGCGCTGCACGACACGCCCGCGTCCTTGATTGCTTGCGCGTTCATCTGCGTCAGCTTGTTGCGCACCGCGTCGCCTGGCTTCCAATAGCCGCGTTCAACGGCGCTCAGCATGCGGTCGGTCATCGCCTGGAACGCGCGCAGATTGCCGGCCTTGGCGAAACGCTCGCGCACCTTGAGGCCGTGGCGATCCTCGACGTAGGTGTCGTACATGCGCTGCCATTTTCCGTCGTCGACCACCTCCGGCACCGTCACCTGCCACGCCCACAGATAGTCCACCACGCGGTTGATGTAGCGCGCGCCGGAATAGCCTTCCTTCAGCATACTGTCGGCCCAGCGCGGATTCAGGTAGCGCGCCTGCATTTCCTGACCCATGTACTGCTCCAGCGTCTTGTGCGACGCGCGGCGCGGATTGGCCAGGTCGCTGACCATCACCTCGGGGGTCTTGCCATCCACGCTGCGGATCGCCATCGCGGTGCCGCCCAGGTACTGGAAGAAGTCATCGTTATCCAGCGTCGCAAACAGGTTGCTGGAACGGCTGTGCAGCGCGATCTGGCTGCCCGACAGCGCCTGCTTGAACAGCGCGCGGCGCTGCTCCGGATTGGTGTTCTCGTCGCCCCAGTAGCCGGCGCCGAACGGATGGCTCATGCGGTTGATGAACACATCCGCCACTTCCTTCTCGTTCTTCCATGCGTTGGTCAGCGGGATCAGCTTCTCGATCTGCGTGCCGTAAGCGCCGCTCGGTACGCCGAAAATGCGCACCGACGCCATGCGCTGCGCCTCGTCGGCGGAGATGCCGCTGGCGGCCAGCGCAGCGGCAGTCTTGCGGCTGTGCGCCGCCATCACGTTGCCGCCTTCATCGTCCTGCTTCTGCGCCAGCTGCGCCGCCTGGTCCATCAGTGTCAGCAGATTGGGGAACAGGTCGCGGAACAGGCCGGACGACACCAGCGTCACGTCCACGCGCGGCCGGCCCAGTTGCTTGCGGCTGATCGCTTCCACACCGGTCACGCGGCCGCGCTCATCCCAGGTTGGGCGCACGCCCATCAAGGCCATTGCCTGCGCTTCCATCACGCCTTCGTGGCGCGACGTCTCGACGCCCCACAAGTTCATGCTGAGCTTTTCCGGATATGCGCCATGCCGCTTGCGATAATCCTCCGCCAGCTGCTGCGCCAGTTTGACGCCCGCTTCGTAGGTGGTTTTGCTCGGAATCCGCGAAGGGTCCAGGCCAAAGAAGTTGCGGCCGGTCGGCAGCGCGTTTGGATTGCGCACCAGGTCCGCGCTGGCGCCGGTGGGGATATAGCGGCCCGACAGCGCCTCCATCAAACGGTCCAGCTCCAGCTTTGCACTTTGCTCGATATCGGCTTCCAGCTGCGCGATGCGCTTGGTTTTCTGTTCGTCCGTGGCGGTGTTATCCAGGCTGACCACCGCGCGCGCGGTCGCATTGCGGTGTTCGGGGGCTGGCGCCACGCCAAAGGTATGCAGGCCGAATGGCGTCAGCTTGTTGCCGGTGTCGTCGAGATATTCCTCCAGAGCTTCCATGTCGGCTTCGGACTTGAGCGCTTTCTTCTTCATGTCCTTCAACACGCCACTCTTCGCAGCGAGGCGGTTCAGCGCCACCAGGTGGCTGCTCGCCAGCAGCGGACTTTTTTGTTCGGCCACGCGATAGTCATTCAACAACGCGAGCAATTCGCGCAAGTCGGGATTCAGGCCCGCCACATCGAACGGCGGCGTCATGTGGTCGATGATGGTGGCCATGCCGCGCCGCTTGGCTTGTATGCCCTCGCCTACGTCATCCATCACGTACGGATAGATATTCGGCATGGCGCCAATCAGCGCTTCGGTCGGGTCGCTGTCGGACAGGCCGGCTTCCTTACCGGTCAGCCATTCCTGCGTGCCGTGCGTCCCGATGTGCATCACCGCATTGGCCTGGAAATCCTTTTGCAGCCAGAGGTAGAAAGCAATGTACTCATGCGATGGCGGCATGCTGACTTCATTGTGCAGCTTCTCCAGGTTCTGCTCCCATGCGCGGCCGGGCTGCGGCGCCATCAGCACATTGCCGAAGCGGCGCGCCGGATAGACAAAGAACGCCTCGCCTTTCGCATTGCGCCACAGGACCGGCGCCTTCTCCGGCTTGCCCCACGATTGCTCGATCGATGCGCGCAATGGCGGTGCCAGTTTGGCAAACCATTGCTGGTATTCGGACAGCGGCACCAGCAAGGCCTGGCCGCTTTCGGCCAGGTGCTTCAGCCCCGCCATATAGTCGCCCTTGGACTTGCCGGGATAGTTGCCCCACTTCTGGATTTCGCCTTGCAGTTCCTCTTCCGACGCTGGCAGCGCCTCGCCGGTCTGATAGCCGTCATGCTTCAGGCGCTGCACGATCTGCCACAGGCTTTCCGGCAGCACGTTCAAGTAGGAGGCGCCGATGGTTTCGGAGCCGTGCGGATAATTAAAGTAGATCATGGCGACGCGCTTGTCGCCATTGGCTTTCTCGCGCAAGGCCAGCCATGCGGCGACGCGCTCGTTGAGGCGCTCGATGCGTTCGGCAATCGGCGTCTCTTCCACGTAATCCAGGCCAGTCTGCGCATCGCTGATGCGCTCGCGGCTGGCCACCACAGTCGGCTGGATCAGACCCGCCGCCTCGGCGCCCGCCAGCTGCCAGGTACGTTCGATAATCTCCAGCCCCACCTTGGATTCCTGCCACTGCGCCAGCGTCTGCTGGCTCAGCGTGATGGCGTTAATCGCGGGCACGCCAAGCTTGTCCAGCATCGCACCCACGCTGGCGGTGCCGCCGACCTTCATGCCCAGCGCGACGATCAACTGCACGCGGCTCTTGCCGTTCTCGTCCAGCAGCAGTTTCAATGGCACTTCATACGGATAGCCGAATACCGGCATCACGTTGTAGCCGCTGGCTTCCAGCCGCGCGACGATGGCGGCCAGCGGCAGGGTTTGCCCCGCCACCAGGCTGGCGCGATAAAACGGCACGGCGATCCACGGTGCGCCCGGCTTGTGCTGGGCATATTCACGCACATACTCGTCATAGCTGCCCACCGTGCGGTTGGCCACCACGTCGTACAGGCCGGCGTCCGGCATCGCATGCACCGGCGCCACGCTGACCTTGGAGCCGAACTGGCCGCGCAAGATGTAGCGCAGCATGTTGCCGATGTTTTCCACGCCGCCTTCGGCGTGATAGGACTGGATGGTCTTGTCGTCGCGCACGCCGAGGTCACGCAGGCTGTCATCCAGCGCTCCAACGGCAAATACCGGCTTGCGCGCCTTTTGCAGCGTCTGCAATTCGGCAGTCAGCCCCGCCATCGCCTGGCGCCCCTTGACGTTGACTACCGCCACATCGGCGCCGGCCAGCGCAGCGCGGTCGGCCGGCGTGAGACCGTTGACCGGGATGATGCGAATGGCGACATTCAGCTCTTTCAATTCCATCTGCAGACTGCGCACCGCCAGCACCGCCGGACGCGATTCCACATCACCCAGCATCAGCGCCAGCGTGCGCGGCGACTGCGCCGAATGCACATAGCCGCCGATGCACAGCGACAGCAGTAACAGGCCAATGGCCCACAATTTATTCCGGTACATAAACCACCTTCCCATCCGGCAGCTGATACGCAGTGCCCAAACGTTTTCCCGAGCCGGACAAGGGCTTATCGCTAACCTTGCTCACTTTGATCTCTGCGCCCTTCTTGGTCAGCACCTCCACCCGGCCATCGGCGGTTTTCTTGGCGATGGTGACTTCGGAATTTGGGTCCAGCAGATCCATCATGTTCCAGGCTGAGAACAGCGCCAGCATCATCGCCACGATGAACACGATACTGGCGTCGAATAGATTGGCTACGCCGGCCAGCGGATCTTCGCCATGCTCGCCGAGGCGGCTATAGCGGTGTTTGTTCAGATAGCGCATTTCAGCCCTCCGACGCCAGCAGCGACTCGGCGGCAAAAGCGATTTCGGTCAGGTCGCTGCGCAGCCAGTGTTCGCGCACCAGCGTCAGCACGTAGGCTGCCACGCTGCATGCCAGGCCGACCACGGTGGCCGTGAAAGCGGTGGTCATCGATTCCGCCATCTTCGGCAGATTGCCTTGCGCCAGACCGGCCAGCGAAATCCCCATCGGGATCAGGGTGCCCATCAGGCCCAGCGCCGGACCGACGCGCACCACGAAGCGCACACCGTCCAACCGGCGTACGCCAGCGGCGTCGGCACGCTGAACCACGCGCTCCAGGCGGGCGTCCAGCGCCGGTTGTCCTTCCTGGCGCGTCAGCGCGGCGGACATCTCCTGCCTGGCGGTGGCGACCAGCACACGCACGCCGCGGCGGCGCTCGAACCATTCGGCAAAGAAGGTGCCGAAGCACACCAGCATGTGCAGCACCAGCGCGGCAATGCCCAGCAAGACGGGGAGATACAGCACATTGGAGATGGAATACAGCAGCGTTTCGATCGAACGAATGGCCGCGTCAGTGGGCAGATTGAACATGACGTTGTCCTGAATAGGCAACGCGCAACGGCGCACAGCCGCGTCGCGCTGAATAAATACGAATAAAATGGTTTGACTACAGATGCAAGCCGCTCACCTCCCCGTGAGCGAATTGAACAGAAACGCTGGTGCGTCTCCACCTGTTTGGCCGGTATCCGGGCTGGCAAGCGTACCCACCTGACCTTCCCATGCACGAGGCACAGTGGCATAGCGAAGTGGATAGTCGTCGCGAGACGACGCTTGTTTACCGTTGCGGGGGCAGCACAGCTTGGCCTGTTCAGGCTTCCTGTTTCCCGTTTAACTGCGCCTCCGGACAGAGGCGCGGGCACCAAAACGTGTCGGGATTATACGTTAGTCGGCAAGGCTTTGGAGAATTGGACAATCCGGCCGATGATCGCCGTGGCAGCAACTGGCCAGCGTTTGCAGCGTGTCGCGCATTTCGGTGAGTTCGGCGATGCGCTGATTGAGCTCCGCCACATGGTGCATGGCGATGGTCTTGACGTCGCCGCTGGCGCGCTCCTTGTTCTGCCACAGCGACAGCAGGTTGCGGATCTGATCCAGCGAGAAGCCCAGCAGGCGCGCGCGCTTGACGAAGCGCAGCGTATGCAGGTCGTTGTCGCCATAGATGCGGTAGCCCGCATCGGTGCGCCGCCCGGCCGGGATCAGCGCGATGCTTTCGTAATAGCGGATCATCTTGGCCGAGACGCCGGACGCCTTGGCCGCATCGCCGATATTCATTTCTCCTCCGGTTTCCAGCGCCGCAGCAGCAGCGCGTTGCTGATCACACTGACGGAACTGAGCGCCATCGCGCCACCCGCCACCATCGGGTTGAGCAGGCCGAAGGCCGCCAGCGGGATGCCGATCAGGTTATAGATGAAGGCCCAGAACAGGTTCTGGCGGATCTTGCTGTAACTGCGGCGCGAGATCGAAATCGCCGCCGCCACCAAGGCAGGGTCGCCGCGCATCAGCGTGACGCCGGCTGCGTGCATGGCGACATCGGTGCCGCTGGACATGGCAATCCCGACATCCGCCGCCGCCAGCGCCGGCGCATCGTTAATACCGTCGCCGACCATGGCGATGGTCGCGCCCTCGCCCTTCAGCGCGGCAATGGTGCTGGCTTTATCGGCTGGCAGCATATTGGCGATAACGCGCGACACGCCCAGCTGCTTGCCGACGGCGTCAGCGCTGCCCTGGTTATCACCAGTCAGCAGGATGGTCTGGATGTGCAGCGCGTGCAGCGCGGCGATGGCAGCCTGCGCTTGCGGCTTGATGCGGTCGCCGAACGCCAGCAGGCCAAGCAGACGATGCGCATCGGCGTCGGCCAGCCATGAGATGGTGTGACCGGCGCGCTCCAGCTCTTCGGCGCGGGCCGACAACGATTGCAATGAAACACCCTGCTCCTGCATTAAGCGTGTGCTGCCCAGCAGCAGGCGGACACCATCCACGCGCGCGCTGACGCCGCGGCCGGGCAAGGCGCTGATGTCGCTGGCGGACAGCGGCGCAATCGCCCTCGTTTCGGCAGTCTGCTGCACGGCGCGCGCCAAGGCGTGTTCGCTGCCGCGCTGTACTGCGGCAGCCAATGCCAGCAACCGTGTTTCGTCGACCTCTGGCGCCGGCGCCAGCAGCGCCAGCGATGGCTGGCCTTCGGTCAGCGTACCGGTTTTATCGAACGCCACGGTGGTAATGCGGTGCGCCAGCTCCAGCGCCTCCGCGTCCTTAATCAGGATGCCGTAGCGCGCGGCGACGCCGGTACCGGCCATGATAGCGGCCGGTGTCGCCAGTCCCAGCGCGCAAGGACAGGCAATCACCAGCACCGCAACGGCGTTGATGATGGCCTGTTCCGCATTGCCGCCAACCAGCCACCAGCCGCCGAAGGTCAGCAGCGCCAGCACCAGCACCACCGGCACGAAGATCGCGCTGACGCGGTCCACCAGATGCTGCACCGGCGCCTTGGCCGCTTGCGCGTCTTCCACCAGGCGGATGATGCGCGACAGCGTGCTCTCCGCGCCGATCGCCGTCACCCGCACCAGCAGCAGACCTTCGCCGTTGATGGCGCCGCCGGTGACGCGTTCGCCCGTGTGACGCGCGACAGGCAGGCTTTCGCCGGTGATGAGCGCTTCATCGACATGGCTGGCGCCTTCGGTGATAAGGCCATCGGCAGCAATCCGCTCGCCGGGCCGCACCACGATGATGTCGTTGGCGCGCACTTCGCCGATGGCGAGATCCACGTCCTGATCGCCGCGACGCACGCGCGCAGATTCAGGACGCAGCGTTTGCAGTGCGCGGATGGCGGCGGCAGTCTGGCGCTTGGCGCGCGCTTCCAGCCACTTGCCCAGCAAGACAAGGGTGATGACCACCGACGACGCTTCAAAATACAAGTGCGGCATGGCGCCACCTGCCAGCAGCAGATACACGCTCAGGCCATAGGCTGCGCTGGTGCCCAGCGCGACCAGCAGGTCCATATTGCCGCTGCGCGCGCGTGCGGCCAGCCAGCCAGCCCGGTAGAAGCGCGCGCCTAGCCAGAACTGCACCGGCGTGGCGAGCAGCCATTGCAGCCGGCCGTCCAGCATCCAGTGGATGCCGGCCAGTTCAAGCAGCATGGGCAGCATCAGCGGCAGGGAGAATAAAGCAGCCAGCAACACGGCCAGGCCACCGGTGGGACGCAACGCCGGGATGCCTTCGGCGGGTGCGATGGCGGCACCTTTATTGCCAGCGGCCGGAGCGGCGCCCGGTTCAGGCGGCGGCAACGAGGCCTGATAGCCGGCCTTGTCGATTGCCTGCGCCAGTACGGCAAAGTCTAGCGGCTGGGCCGACTCCACCCGCGCCATCTCGGTTGCCAAATTGACACTTACCTTATCGACCCCCGGCACCGCTGCCAATACCCGCTCCACCCTGCCAACGCAGGAGGCGCAGCTCATGCCGTCAATTTTGATCGCTTGCTGATTCATGGGACACCCGATGCTGTTTTTACATAGTTACAGCATCAAGTATCCCACGATTGGAAGGTCAAGGTTTTTTAGCGGACTTCGCAATCGACGGCGTTCGATTTTGACGGCGAGCTCGAACCAGAAGAGGTTGTGGATGCGTTAAACGCTGGCGGCGGCGCGAACTGCAGGCCGGGATTTTTAGGCACCACCACCGGCGCCTTGTTCGACGCCGCCGTATAACCGAACTGGCCTGCGGCGAAGTTCTGCACGCCACCGCTATTGCTCAAGACAATCAAGCCGTCAATGGTCTGCGTGTAGAGCCCAGGCGGCAGCGTGCCAGCGCCCCCCGGCAACGGCACCTGGTTCTGCGCCAGCAGCGGCTGAATCGGCATCGCAGCGCCCAGATCGGCGGTGCTGGCCAGCAGATAGGCTTCGCGCGCGGCAAGCGCCGTGGCCGTTGGCTCGACCCATTCGGCAATAAAGGTGGTGCCGCGGATGCCAATGGTGGCGCTCGGCGTCTTCATTTCGAATTTTTCCTTGTTGCGCTTGCCCAGCAGGCCCGTCACCGACCGCAGGCCACCCTTGACCAGGTTGAACGAGGCCTTGTCGCCATCCGGCTTGTCGGCATCGTAGGCGAAGTTCTCAACCTTGAAAGTGGTCGACGGCTTCAGCGTGATTTCGCTGTTGTCGATGAATTTCACCATGGCGTAGGTATTCCTCTCGGTCATCAGCGTATCGCCACTCTCGACTTCCGAGCGCATCGACAGGATACGCATGGCGCCGTCGGCCTTCCGGGCCACCAACGGCCCGCTCAGTTGCACCACAGTGCCAGCCACCTGCGCGGCCCAGCTCGCGCCGGCCATCCAGAACATGGCCAGCAACAGCAGCGCCTTAATTGCAGTACATTTTTTTAGCTGATTCATTTTTCGTTCCAGATTTGTCATTCGATGCGAGTTCTTTCGAATCGGACTTGTCAGCCTTGCCGTCCTCAGGCGTGGAGGAGTTGGCCGCACTACCGGTGCCACCGCCGCCGGACGAAGACTCGCTATTCGGCGTCGCGGAATTGACGGTCTTGATCACCTCGCTCGATGCTTTTTGCACCGGCTTGACCGGCTCCGAGGCCGTTGGCGGCGACAGCACCTGGCACAACGCCGAATTTGGCGCGATCGTGCAGATGTCGGCCGATGGCGTTGGCGTTGGCGTTGGCGTTGGCGTCGGTGTTGGCGTCGGCGTTGGCGTTGGCGTTGGCGTTGGCGTTGGCGTCGGTGTTGGCGTTGGCGTTGGCGTTGGCGTTGGCGTTGGCGTTGGCGTCGGCGTTGGCGTTGGCGTTGGCGTTGGCGTTGGCGTTGGCGTTGGCGTCGGCGTCGGCGTCGGCGTTGGCGTTGGCGGCGGCACTATCGTCGGCGTCACCACGCCATTCACGTCCGTGACCGTACCTTGCGAGGTGTACGAAGTCGCCGTCGCAGTCACATGGCCATTAGTCGACGCAACCACACCACCACTGCCGATGGTAATCGTATTGCTCGGATCATAGCCAGTACCCGCCGCCAGCGTGATATCCCCGCTGACCGACGACACCGTACCGTTAATCACCAACGGGCTATGCGTCTGCAAGGTGATCGCGCCGGTGGAGGTCGTCACCGCGCCGGCGATCGTCATGCCGCCGGTATTATCAATCTTGATCAAGCCATTGTTGCCACCGCCGGCATCCACCTGCTTGACATCATGCACGATCAAGTTCGACAAACCGTTATTCGTATTCGCAATGTTAATCGCGGACGTGCTGTTGCTACCAGCCGTATTGGTCACCGTCAGCTCGGACACCTTGGTCACCAAAGGACTATCGACCGTGCCGACGCCTCCGGAGGTATTCAAGGTCAGCGCATGGGCAGTCAGCGTAGTAGCGTCGCTACGCACCACACCACCGCTCACGACGTCGAGCGTCACATCACCATTGCTGCTGACGCCATCGATATTGAACAGCGCATTTTCCGCCGCGACGCCACCCTGCAACTTGGCGATGGCCAGCGGGCCAGTATTCGAGAAGCTCAGGTTGCCAGATCCGGTCTGCGCCACCGCCAGCTTCTCGACACTGTTGCCTGCATTGTTCAATGTCACATTACCCGACGTGGCGATCGCTAGGTCCTCCACATTGATAATCGCACTCTGGGTGATATTGCCGGCGTTGCTAAGCAAGCCGATCCGCGTGGTGGTCGTGCTGCGGCTGGCCGGCGTCTGCCCGCCACCGCCAATAATGCTATCCACTGCAATATTGCCCACATTCAGCGTAGCGTCAGTCGAGCCGAATGCCAGCGTCGGTGCGACCAGGTGCCATAAGTTTTGCACCGCCAGACAGTTCGTCATACACCCGGAGCCCGCCGAGCCGATCAACATGGCGTAACCGCTGCTGTAAGGACGTACACTGATAGCGTCAGCAGTCAGGTTTGAACCCAGCGTCAGCGTGTTGGCGCCAATCTCGAAGATACCGGCAGAACCGACCGCATTGATTGCCACCGTATTGCCCGACAAGGTCACTTTCTGCGCACGGCCGTTGATCACGCCATCCACATTAAGGGTGGGCGCCTTGATATTGATGGCGCCCGTAGACAATTCGCTGAGCGAGAGTTGTGCCAGCGACAGCGTCTGCTTGTTCGTGAACGACAGCGAACCGACATTGGTAGCCACCAGTGAACCGACCTCATTATTTCCGAGCAGGCTAGCCAGGCCAGGCGTATTCAGCTCCAGCACCGGCGTACTCAGGATATAGGACAGGCCCTGGTTAATCTGGCCTGTACCGGACAACGCGACCTTGGTGGCCCCGTTGATATTGTCGACGCTGTAGTCACCTGCGCCGTTGTAAGTGAAAGAACCATTAGCAGCGGTGCCACGGACCAGCGTCGCCTTGTTGGCGCCAACCAGCGCAACGTAGCCGCCAGCGGTGGCGATCAACTGTCCGGCGGTAACCGCGCCTTCGCCAGTAATATTGCTGCCATTCAGGCTGACGTTGCGTGTCTTGGCATCCACCACACCACTCACCGTCACATTGCCATTCGCTGCGACATTGATGGAGCCTGTATCGCCTCCCGACAGCGAGATGTTATTCAGCCTGATGGCGGAAGTGTTATTCACACTCAATGACGCCACGTTAGCCGCCGCCAGTGCGTCGATATGATTGGTAATACCGGCCAGATTCACCTCACCAGGCGTGGCGACAGTCAACAACTCCGTGCTCACTGTCGAATAGCTATCCTGGGTAATATTCCCGCCGGCGGTCAGCGAAATACTGTGTGCACCTTCGCTTGCGCTGCTGAGATTGCCGCTGATATTCAAGGCACCCGCCGCCTTGAATGCGAAACTGCCATCCGTCGCGTGGCCGCTAATGTTACTGACCTCATTACTGCCGGTCAGCGAAACCGAACCGGCATTAATCGCCAGGTTGCTGGCGGTGATCTCGCCCCCCCCGCTGACGGCGCCACTGATACCATCCAGGTTCAGTTGCCCACCGGGGTTTATCTTCAGCGCAGCCGACAGCGTCACGCCATTTCCGCGCAGATTAAGCTGACTGGTCGCCACCGGGCCACCACTCAGGTTGAGCGCGCCGGCCACCGTCAGCTCGCCATTGTTTTCCTGACTTTTGCCGATGTTGAGGACGCTCGAATGCAGCGTGTTCAGTTCCACGTTGCTCAGGCTGAGCTTGCCGCTAGCCTCGCTGCCAAGGTTGATGGCGGTGCTGGCACCGTAGGTATCCACCGAGATCTCGCTGGCGGCGAAACTGCTGCCGGTAGCCAGTTCCATCTTGTCACCGACCAGCGCGATGCTGCCGGACTGGCTGTTACTGGACAGGCCGCCGCCGCTGGTGCTGCTCAGCGTGCCCGCGCCGTCGACGCTGACACGGTAGTTGCGTGCGCCACTAATCGCATTACCCAGCGTGATGTTGTTGCCGCTTTCCAGCAGCAGCGTGCCGACACCAGTCAGCGCAAGATTCCCGCCGGTGCTGATATTGCCGGCCGCACTGTGGCCGATGATCAGGTTGCCGGCGGAAACCGAGCCCAGGCCAGCCGCACTCAAGCCCAGCTTGCCAGTGGCTGTGCCGCCCAGCACAATTTCGCGATTGGCGGTATAGCTGCTAAACGATACCGCGTCGTAGCCGTCGCTGGCGCCGCCGCCGATGCTGCCCGCAGCGCCATTCAGGTTGATGTTATCCGCGACGAAGGACAGCAGCGCTTCACTGCCGCTGCTGGTCTTCACATTGCTGCCGGCGCCCATGGTGATATAGCCATCGGCGACATTCGCGCGCGCGTCGAGGTTGCCGCCGGCCAGATTCACGCCCCCATTGACGGTGATGTAGGCGCCCTTCAGCGTCAGGTTGCTGCCATAGGTGCGAATGAGATCCTCGCCGCCATAGCTGGCCAGCGTGATGCCGCCCATACCGCTGGCGCTGCCGCTGGCGGCGTCGTTGGCGCTTAACGTGATTCCGCCATGCATGTAAATTGGCGCGTTGACCTTGATGTCATTGCCTGCTTGTACCGTCAGTGTAGCGTTGGTGTCGCTGAGAATAGCGCTGCTGAAGGTGACATCGTGCCTGGCCTGCAACACCACATTGGTCGTGGATTCCGAAATCAGGTCGGCGCCGAGCGAGGTGACGTCAGAAGGCAGGCCACCGAGGAAGCTCAGCACATCCAACAAGACGCCACCACGCCCGGACACGATATCAATGTCGTATGGATCAAGCAGCCAACTGCCGGTCTTGCCCTTGGCGGCGCTGGTGTTCACGCGCGCACCGGCCAGCTCCAGGTAATTAGCCGAAGTTTCCACCAGGCCGCCATCGCCGCCGGTGGCACCGCCGCGTGCTGACAGCATGCCATGCATGCGGGTCGCCTCCTGGCCCCACACCACCACCGTGCCGCCGTTGCCGCGCTGAACCGCATCGGCGCTGATGACCACATCCTTGCCGATGTAGGTAGCGTCGGCGTTGATGACCGCCGGATTCTTGCCCTGATAATCGCCGCCGACCAGCACCTTGCCACCGCCGCTGTCGCCACTGGCGTCAATCACGGCATTGCCAGTGACACCCACTTTCGCGCCCAGCAGCATGATGTCGCCGCCGGTGTTGAGATTGCTGCCGGTGGCGGTGGTCGTGCTGCCCGCCTCCACCAGCGTGGTGTCGCTGGCCTTGAGCACGATCTTGCCGTTCTCGCCGCGCACCGCGCTATTGGCATTGATCACGCCGCGCTGGCTGACCAGCGCGCCATACACGCCGACCCGCCCGCCCTGCGCCACAATGCTGCCCAGGTTCAGCGCCTGGTCGGACGGCGCCGACACCACCACCTGCACATTCGGGTCCTTGGAGTCGAACAGCTGCACGCTGTGCCCCGCCGCCAGCAGCACCTCGCCATTGGGCGCCGAGATCACACCGCTATTCTCGACCGCTGGCGCCACCAGGAAAATCTGGCCGCCGGCCGGCGTAGTGATCGTGCCCTGATTGCTGACCTTGCCCGCGCTGCTGTCGCCGCTGAAGTTGTTTTTCCCCGCCAGGAAATCGGCGTTGGAAATATTCAGGCTGGACGCCACCAGGCCGGCCACATCGACGCGCGCGCCGGCGCCGAAGATCACGCCGTTCGGGTTAATCAGGAACACCTTGCCGTTCGATTGCAGCGAGCCGAGGATCTGGCTCGGGTCCTGGCCGGTGATCCGGTTCAGCACCTTGCTGTCGCTGCTTTGCTGAATGAAGCGGGTAATCTCGCCCGGCGCGATGGAGAAACTGCGCCAGTCGATGATGGTGTTGGGCGTATTGGTGATCGAATACAGGCTGCCCTGCTGATTGAAGGTGGCCATGCCGTGCACCACGGTGGGCGCGACCGGATTGGCTTGCGCGGTAGTGAAGGCGGCGGCCACCACCACGGCCAGCACCTTGCGGCGCAGATTAAACGAGGTTTGCGGTTTCATCAGAGTTCTTCTTCAATCAATAGGCCAGGCCCAGGCGGACATGCAGGCGGTTGGCGTCGGCGCGGGTGGTGGCGCCGGCCTTGGTCACATGGCCATAGTCCAGTTGCAGGTTGACATAGGTTGACAGCACAAAGCGCGCGCCAACACCGGCGCTGGCGATGGTGGTGCTGCCCAACTCTCCCGGCAGCGCCTTGTTGCGGCTGACGTGGGCAGTGTCGTAGAAGCCCAGCAGGCGGCAGTTCCAGCCGGCGCGCAAGCACAGGTTGGGCGTGTACGCTTCCAGGTTGACGCTCAGGCCGGAATCGTTGGCGATTTCCCGCTCGATGAAGCCACGCACCGACGTCGCGCCGCCGGCGCCGAACTGCTCGCCGGGGATCAGCGCATCGCGGGTGTACTGGCCGTTGGCGATGGCGCGCAACAGCCATTCGCCTGCCAGCGCGCGGGTGATGCTGCCGCCCACGCGCAGGATGGTGTAATCGGTTTTTGCATTGATGCGCGCCAGCGTGAACGCCTGCTGGTCGCCGTTCGAGCCGCCTGCAATATTGCGCAGCAGCGTCAGCTGCACGCCCGCGTCGCCCTTGGTGATCGGCGTGCTGGCCTGGTAGCTGATGCTGAGCGGATGCACGGTGACATCATTGCCAAGCTCCGTACCCTCCAGCTGCACGCTGTTCTTGAACGCTTTCACGTCCAGTCCATAAATCAGCCTGGACTCCAGCTCGCCGCGCTTGGCCAACACCTGGTTGTAGCGGGCGCCGTACACAGCGCCCTTGCCGCTGACCGCGAGGTTGAACAGGCCGGCGTTGATGGTGCCGGAATCCACGTTGGAATAGCTGGCGTAGAAGTCCAGCGAGTCGCCCGACTCATACAGCGGAATATGGTAGCCGGCGCCATACACCTTGACGCGGCCAGGTTCTTCGGCCGAGGTGGTGTATTGCAGCGTGGCGATATGGTCGCGGTTGAACAGGTTGGCGTTTTGCAGGATCACGCCGAGGTGGGTCTTGCCGGTGGCCTCGGTGCCGGTGTTGTCGGCATTGCCCATGATCTTCCATGGCGACTCGTCCTTGACCTCCAGCTCGGCGTCAACCTCGTCATTCTTTTCACCTGGCTTCAACTTCATCGTGATTTGCCGGGATGGATTCTCGTTGCCCTGCTTCAGATTGGCCGACACCGCCGTCAGCTTGGGCGAGCGGCCGGGCTGTAGCGCCGGCAGGCTGCGGCGGATATTCGCTTCATCAAAATACTGATTACCTTTGACGCTGACCCGGCCAATCCTGGCCTCCACCACGCGCAGCGTCACCACGCCACCGTTCAGTTCCTGCTCGGGCAGCTCAATCATGACCATATTGTAGCCCTGGTCGCGGTAGGCTTTTTCCAGCGCCTCCAGCGCCCGCTGCACATCGCCGAAGTCGCGCTGCTTGCCCGCATGCGGCGCCAGGACAGCCTCCACCTGCGCCTGTGGCAGCAGCGTGTTTCCCTGCGCCTCAAAGCGCGCGATATCAAAACGGACGATATCGTCCGCGCCCCACGCCGACGCCACCGCGACGGCCAGCACGGAGGCGGCGCATAGCTGCCTCAAGGTAGATTTCATTTGTTGACTCATGGTTTGCATATGGCGAAGTGTTCGCCGAGGTGAATGCGTTTATTACTTCGCAATAATATTGGGCGATGCTAGCATGTCATTAGCGGCCTGCGTTAGCTTCTGCGGAAGTGTTGGTTTTCTGTCTGGCATTAGTTGCAAGACAGTTTATTTCACAGCATGAACGAGGTTATTTTGTTTCAAAAGTAGTAACGCCATCCCAGTTTTCACCTGGAGGATGCTGGCGATAGTAGGCAATCCGCTCCACATACAGCGGATACAGGCCGCGCTGCGGCGAATCCGCTTGCAGTTCCGCCAGCAGGTTTTCCGCCTCATCCCAGCGCTGCGCGCGCACCGCTGCCAGCGTGGCATGCCAGCGCTCCAGCTCCTGCCTGGTAGCGTCGTCGATCTCCCGCTCCAGCGCGATCGGCTCAAAAATCGCCACCGGCTCGTTCTTGCCCTTGACCCGCACCAGATCCAGCTCGCGGTAGGCGAATTCCGGCGCGGCCGCGCGGGTGGCCTCGCCGACCGCGATGCCCACGCCATACACTTTGGTGATGCCCTCCAGCCGCGAACCCAGATTGACCGCGTCGCCCATCACCGTGTACGCGCGGCGAATATTCGAGCCCATGTCGCCGACGTGCATCAGGCCCGAGTTCAGGCCGATACCGATTTTCAGCTCAGGCCAGCCGCGCGCGATAAAGTCCTGGTTCAGCCGTGCGGCGCTCTGCTGCATCAGCAGCGAGGTGGCGACGCCCCGGCGGGCGTGGTCGCTGAAATGCACCGGCGCGCCCCAGAACGCCATCACCGCGTCGCCAATATATTTATCCAGCGTGCCCTGGTGGGCGCTGCGGATGTCTTCCGACATCGCTGTCAGGTAGAGATTGATGTACTCGCGCAGCTGCTTCGGCGTCAGCCCTTCCGAGATGGTGGTGAAGCCGCGCACGTCGACAAACATCACCGTCAGCTCGCGGCTCTCGCCGTCCATATTGTAGCGTTCGGGATTCTCGGCCATCTGCGCCACCAGCTCCGGCGCCACGTACTCGCCGAAGCGCGACACCAGTCCACGGTTGCGGCGCACCTCGAAGAAATAGCCCCAGGCGACATTGAACACGAACACGGCGGCAATCAGCACCAGTGTCATCGCCATCTTCAGCACCAAGTCCAGCTCGGCGTAGGCCCAGTAGTTGAGGCCGAACACGGCGCCGGCCAGCGCCACCGCCAGCAACATCGACGGCAGCGGCGACAGCACCGCCAGCGCGATCGCCAGCAAGCCGCCGGCCAGCGCCACCTGGATGCCTTCCACGCCGTCGGCATAATCCGGGCGCACCTTGAAGCGCTCGTCGAGAATCGACTTGATCATATTGGCGTGGACTTCCACACCGGGATATTCATTGTTAACCGGCGTAGGCCGCAGGTCCAGCAAGCCTGGTGCGGTGGTGCCGACCAGGATGATGTGATCCGCCAGCACCTGTTTCGGCACGCGGCCGGCCAGCACATCGGCCGCCGAAACATAGGGGAAAGCGCCGCCCTTGGGACCGCCGGGGCCACGGTACTCGATCAGCGCGCTCAGGTTCTCGCCTACCGGTATGCGCAGCGGCACTTTCTCCTGGCCGACGAACATCAGCAATTCATCCAGCCCGCCGTTGGCGCGCTCGCTGGCCGACATCTGGTCCACGGTCTTGCTGAACGACGGCGTGATGGCGCGCGCCTGCAAGGCCACCGCCGCCGTCGCCAGCGACAAGGTCGGGTAGAAGCCATCGCCGATGCGCATCAGCAGCGCCGAGTGGCGCAGGATGCCGTCCGGGTCCGGTGTGGCGGTGAAGATGCCGCCGGTGGCTGCCGCCGCTTGCAGCCGCTCCAGGTTGGCCAGGTAGCCGCGCGAGGTGATCGCCGGCACGCTGCGGCCGTTCAGCGTTTCGCTGGTGAAAAAGGGATTCGGCAGTTGGCCCTTGCGCTGGTCGTCAGCGATGTTATAGCCCAGCACCACCGGCTGGCCGTCCAGCGCCGTGGCCAGCAGGCCGTCGTAGTCCATGGCGTCCTTCAACATATCGACGCGGGCGCGGAAGCCGCTGACATCCTTCATCTCATGCCGCGCCAGGCCGTCCAGCACCTCGTAGCCGGAAGTGTTGTCGGCTTCGGGGAAGACAATGTCGAAGCCGGCCGCAGCCACGCCGTAATGCCCGGTCAGCTGCGTGACCAGCTGGGCGACGACCTTGCGGTTCCACGGGAAATGGCCGACTTCGGCGATGCTTTTTTCATCGATGTCGACGATGACGATCTTCGGTTCCAGCTGCGGCTGCACCAGCCGCATGCGCAGGTCGGCAAAGAAGGTATCCATGCGCTCGATCGAATCGATGCGCAACTGCCCTGCCACCTGCAGCACGGCCACAGCAGTCAGCAGCAGGCCGCACGCCCAGCGCAGGCCGTACTTCCTGAGTATCCGGGACCAGGTGCGCACGCGCCGGCCTTATGGCTTGTAGCCAGGGATCAGGGACTCGTCGATCGCATCGATCTGCTTCTCGTCCATGTTTTTGCGGGCGAACTCCAGGTAGATCTTGTTGCGGATGAAGATGTCGAACAGGTCCGGGTCGATATGGCCGTTGAGCGAGAAGTTGCCGAGGATGCGCAGCGATTCGGACAGCATCTTGCCCTTCTTGTAGGGACGGTCCTTGGCGGTCAGCGCCTCGAAAATGTCGGCAATCGCCATCATCCGCGCCTGCACCGACATCTGTTCCTTGGTCAGACCGCGCGGATAGCCTTTGCCGTCCATGCGCTCGTGGTGGCCGCCGGCATATTCCGGCACGTTCTTCAGGTGCTTAGGCCACGGCAAGGCCTCCAGCATCCTGATGGTCATCGAGATGTGGTTGTTAATCTGCTGGCGCTCCGATTCAGTCAGCGTACCGAAGCGGATGGTCAGATTGAGCAGCTCGTCGGCGTCAAAGAAGTCCTGCCCGGCGCCATCCGGCCCTATCCAGCGGTGTCGGCCTATCTGGCGCACGCGTTCCTGGCTCTCCGGCTGCATGCCCTCACCGCCAATATTCGCCACGCGGATAAAGTCGCGCTCCTCGCGCAGCGACGCTTGCTGCTGCGCCAGTTCGGCGTCAATCGCCGCGAAGTCGGCGCCGGGCGCCAGCTTGCGCTTCAGCGCGGCGATTTCCGCGTCGCGCAGCAGTACCTCGAAGCGGGTGTCGATCAGCGCGATCCGGTCGAAAATAGTTTCCAGCTTGGTGGCCTTGTCGACCACATGCACCGGCGTGGTGATCTTGCCACAGTCGTGCAGCAGGCCGGCCAGCCACAACTCCTTGCGGTCGCCGTCAGTCATGCGGAAATCGGCCAGCGGGCCGCTGTCGACGTTATGTACTGCCTCGGCCAGCATCATGGTCAGCTCAGGCACAAACTGGCAGTGGCGGCCGGTGTAGGGCGATTTCTCGTCGATGCCGATATTAATCAGGTTGACCAGCGATTCCAGCAGCTCTTCCAGTTGCGCAATCAGCCGCTGATGGGTCAAGGTCACCGCTGCCTGCGCCGCCAGCGCTTCAATAAAACGCTGGTCGGTACGGCTGAAGGCGCGGATTTCACCGGTGACAGGATCTTTGGCGTTAATCAGTTGCAACACGCCCACCAGTTCGCCCTCGTGATCGCTCATCGGCACCGTCAGGAAGGATTTTGAATGGTAGTTGCGCAGCTGATCGAACTTGACCATGCCGGAGAAATTGAACTCATGCGCCTGATACACATCCTCGATATTCACCGACAGGCCGAAATGCGCAGCATAGGCCGCCACCGCCGACAGATTCTTCTCGCCATCGGCGTTGTACAGCGGCACGCTGCCCGCCGTCACCGGCTCGCCGCTGGAGCCGCCCTGGTGGGCCTTGAGCGTGTCATTGATGAGTATATGGAAATTTAGCTGCCGCTGGTCATCGCTGGGGCGATACAGGGTGCCGCCATCCGCCTGCGTCATGCCCTTGGCGACCATCAGGATACGCTCCAGCAGCAGGTCGGTATCGTGACTACTGCCCAGCTGGACGCTCAGTTCGGTCAGCTGGTGCAGCCTTTCGGCGATTTGCGTTTGATTCAACTCTTGCATGGTTGTTTTCTAGATACCTTTTTAGACAAACCGCAGCGACGCCGCTCTACGCAGGCGGACGTAGTTTCATAAGTTTAGCTTTAGTGCAAGCTGTTGTACATCGGGAAATTGATGGGCCGTGGCTACACAGCGGCTTTTTTCCCTATAGCGGGAAAAAAAAGCTATCATCGGGCGCAGGCAATGCGGCAATACAACATAATAAAAAAGCACACCAGGGATTTGCGTATGAAATTCAAATTTTGGGGCGTCCGAGGGTCCATCCCCTCCCCCGGCCCGCGCACTGCGCGTTATGGCGGCAATACCACCTGTATCGAAGTACGCACTGACAACGACACCCTGATTATCATTGACGGCGGCACCGGGCTGTTTTCGCTGGCGCAGTCGCTGATCCAGAACAAAGCCCGGCCTATCCACGCGAATATTTTCATTACCCACAGCCACTGGGACCACATCCATGGCCTGCCCTTCTTCACGCCGCTGTTCATCCGCGACAGCCGCGTGCGACTGCACGGCGTCACCGATCCGGCCACCGGCAATGGCATCGAGCATGTGATGGGTGTGCAGCTGCAGAACAGCTATTTTCCGGTCAGCGAAACGCAGATGGATGCGACCATCGAATACCGCACGCTGGAAGTGGACCAGCCGATAGCGGTCGGCGACGCCACTGTCGGCAATGTGGTGATGAATCATCCGGTGACCGATCTGGGCTACCGGGTCGAATGCAACGGCCGCTCGCTGTTCTTCACCGGCGACCATGAGCCGCATTACAACATCCATCCAGTCGGTCATCCCGAGCACGCCAGCTACGCGCAATGGATGGCTGAGCGCAATGCCGCCATCGACGCAGCCGTACGCGGCGTCGATGCGCTGATTGTCGATTGTTCTTATACGCGTGAGGAATATCCGGCCAAGCAGGGCTGGGGCCATGGGACGTTTGACTCTGCTTTCGCGCTGGCGCTACGTACCGGCGCCAAGGCGCTGTACTGCACCCACCACGAGCCTACCCGCAGCGACGACGAACTGGAAGCGGTATTTGCCGAGGTGATGGCGCGCCATGCGCTGCTGCTGGGGGATTTGCAGGTGTTCCTGGCCTACGAAGGGCTGGAAGTCGAGCTGGCTTAAAGACGGCCCAGCGCGGCCATGCGCGGCAGGCAGAAGGACTTTTTCGGTATCACCGACATCAGCATGGTGCGCGCGGTTTGCATCAATTTGCGCGGCTTGCTGCGGCGGTCGGCCAAGGCGCGCAAGCGCACCAGCGCGGCTTTCAGGTTAAACGAGCGGCCAGCCAGCATGGCGTTGACCAGCTGCGTGGCCATCGCCAGCGCCGGCGCCACCGCGCCTTGCGCGCTATACGGCAACACCAGGCGGTAACGCCCTTGCATGCGCGGCACCACGCCGACAAAGCCGACCGTCACTTCATTCAGCGCCAGACGGCGCAATTCAATCGCGGTCTGCTGCACCAGTTCCACCAGCGGCGGCACGGCCTCGGCGTCAGCACGCTTGCCAACCAGGCCACGCAGGCGGCTCAGGCCAGGCAGCACGGCATACAAGCGCTCCTGCGCCTGGGCGACGGTGTCGGCTTCCAGTGGATCCAGCTCCAGAATGCTGAGCAAACAGGGTTGGGTGGAATAGCGGTTGCCGCTATCCAGATAACGTTGATCTATGATTTTCATGGCCAGTATTGTGCCAGCCGCCCGGCACGTCCGTAAGCGGAGTCAGGCGCGACGACTTGTAAGACCATACTTACAGCTGTTTCTCGAAACACACGGCCAGCGGATTGCCGATGTATTTGCCGTAATTGGCGATGCGCGCATAGCCGCGCGCCGCGTAGAAATCCACCGCGCGGCGGTTCACCAGCCGGGTTTCCAGCCACACTGCCTGATAGCCGAGCAGCGCCGCTTCGGCTTCCAGAAACCGCAGCACCGCGCTGCCGACGCCAGCGGTGCCGTGGCGCGCATACATGCGCTTGATTTCCGCCACGCCCGGTTCCAATGGCCGGAAGGCGCCGCAGCCCACGGCCACACCGAGGCTGTCGCGGGCGACCACGAAACACGCCATCGGCCCGCGCACATCTTCCACATCGAACGAGGCCCTGCCACTGTCGCCGGTGATCGCTTCCAGCGCGGTCGATAGTTCCTCCATCAGCTGCCGCGAGTCCGGCGCCGATGGGTCTTCCTGTTGAAGTTGAAGCTCTGCGGTGCTCATC
Organism: Duganella sp. sic0402; assembly: GCF_019219065.1. Taxonomy (GTDB): domain Bacteria; phylum Pseudomonadota; class Gammaproteobacteria; order Burkholderiales; family Burkholderiaceae_D; genus Rugamonas. The sequence goes on from NZ_JAHUWK010000002.1 coordinate 559,188, forward strand.
CGGCCATTATAGTGCAGCGTCAACCAGTAGCTGTGGGCGCAATGCGCGCATGCGCAGTTCGCTGAAGTAGCCGCCCGCCTCGTTATAGCGCAGATAGTGGCGCCCGCATTTCACGCAGCGCACCACCTGGCTCAGATTGCAGGGAAAATAGCGTGGCGCGATCGGCGCGTCATCGCTATCGTAGCGCGTGCCGTTCGGATGGTATTCCGCCACCGATGGTATCGCATAGGGGTCCTCGACCAAGCTGCCCAGTTCGTCGAACTGATCCAGCTCCAGCGTGTACGGCAAAGGCTGCCACGCCCACAAGGCCGCGCCATGACAGGTGCAAGGCATGGTCACATCGGCGGATCGTAGCGCCATCTGCTGCAATTCTGCAAAACCGATAAACATTCTTCTGCCCGATAAAAAAAGGGAGCCGAGGCCCCCTTCCTTAGTTGTTGCTTACATGATGTGGTGGCCGACCCACCAGGCGATCGCGGCGACGAAGGCCGAGGCGGGAATCGTGAAGATCCAGGCCCAGACGATGTTGCCGGCCACCCCCCAGCGCACTGCCGACATCTTCTGCGCCGAGCCTACGCCGACGATGGCGCCGGTGATGGTGTGCGTGGTCGATACCGGCACGCCCAGCGCGGTCGCGGTGAACAGCGTGATCGCGCCACCGGTTTCTGCGCAGAAGCCGCCCACCGGTTTCAGCTTGGTGATCTTCTGGCCCATGGTCTTGACAATGCGCCAGCCGCCAAACAGCGTGCCGAAGGAAATCGCCGTGTAGCAGGAAACGATCACCCACAGCGGCGGCTCGGCTTCGCCGGCGCTCGAATAGCCGGCGGCGATCAGCAGCATCCAGATGATGCCGATGGTTTTTTGCGCGTCATTGCCGCCGTGGCCCAGGCTGTACGAAGCAGCCGAGAACAGCTGCAGGCGGCGGAACCATTTATCCACCCGGCGCGGCGTCGAACGGACGAAGACCCACGACACCAGCAGCATCATGATCGAGCCGAACACAAAGCCCAGCAGCGGCGACAGCACGATGAACAGCACGGTCTTGATCAGGCCGGCCGAGATCAGCGCGCCGGTGCCGCTCTTGGCGACGGCCGCGCCCACCAGGCCGCCGATCAGCGCGTGCGACGACGACGATGGAATGCCGTAGTACCAGGTGAAGACGTTCCAGACGATGGCGCCGACCAGCGCGCCAAAGATCACATACTGGTCCACCACCCCAGGGTCGATAGTGCCCTTGCCCACGGTGGCAGCCACCGTCAGCTGGTGGAATACAAAGATGGCGACAAAATTGAACACGGCCGCCATGGCGACGGCGGTTTGCGGCTTCAGCACGCCGGTCGACACCACGGTGGCGATCGCGTTGGCGGCGTCATGGAAGCCGTTCATGAAGTCAAATATCAGCGCCAGGGCGATCAGGCCTGCCAAGACATAGATACTGATTTGTAGGGTTTGCATGAGAGGTCAGTCTTCTGTAATCAGGCGTTTTCGACGATGATGCCTTCGATGATGTTGGCCACATCTTCGCAACGGTCGGTCACAGTTTCCAGGATTTCGTAGATGGCTTTCATCTTGATCAGGTTGCGCACATCCGGTTCGTCGCGGAACAGCTTGGACATGGCGGCGCGCATCACATGGTCGGCGTCCGATTCCAGGCGGTCGATCTCTTCGCAGATGGCGACGATCTGGCGCGAATTATCCATATTGTGCAGCAGTGCCACGGCTTCCCTGACCTTTTCGGCGCAGGCCAGCACCAGCTCGGCCAGGCGCTTGGCTTCCGGGGTCACCGAGTGCAGGTCGTACAGCGACACGGTCTGGGCCGCATCTTCCAGCAGGTCGAGGATGTCGTCCTGGCGGGTGATCAGCTTGTGGATGTCGTCGCGGTCGATCGGCGTGATGAAGGTTTTGTGCAGCAGGTCGACGGTCTGGTAGGTGATCTTGTCGGCTTGTTTCTCGATGCTTTCAATCGCGTGCACGCGATTTTCCAGGTCATCGAAATTCGACATCAGGCCCACCATCTCTTTAGCGCCTTTGACACACAGCTCAGCGTGCTGATTAAACAGGTCAAAGAATTTGCCCTCGGTGGGCATCAAACGTCCAAACATATTTTTCTCCGTTTTATTACTACTGCAGATCGCCAGACCAGTCGTGCCAGTCCGGCGTAAAGATTAGTCGCCCTGGTAAACGCCCAAACTACCAGAGTAATTGCCAAACTTGGTGTAGGCGCCGATCCAGGTCAGGCGCACTGCGCCAATTGGACCGTTACGCTGTTTACCGATGATGATTTCAGCGGTTCCCTTGTCCGGCGAGTCGGCGTTGTACACCTCGTCGCGATACAGGAAGATGATGACGTCGGCATCCTGCTCGATAGCGCCGGATTCGCGCAAGTCGGACATGACCGGACGTTTATTGGGGCGTTGTTCCAGCGAGCGGTTCAGCTGCGACAGCGCGATCACCGGGCAGCCCAGCTCTTTGGCCAGGCCTTTCAGCGAACGCGAAATTTCCGAAATCTCGGAAGCGCGGTTGTCACCGGCTTTGGAACCCTGCATCAGCTGCAGGTAGTCGACGATGATCAGGCCGAGCTTGCCGCACTGGCGCGCCAGGCGGCGTGCGCGGGCGCGCATCTCGATCGGATTCAGCGCCGGGGTTTCATCGATGAAGACCTGGGCGTCGTTCATCTTCTGGATGGCGTGCGTCAGGCGCGGCCAATCCTCGTCATTCAGGCGGCCGGTACGCAGGCGGTGCTGGTCGAGCTGGCCAACCGAACCCAGCATACGCATCGCCAGCTGTGCGCCGCCCATCTCCATCGAGAAGATCGCCACCGGCAAACCAGCCTCGATGGCGACGTTTTCGCCGATGTTGACCGAAAAAGCGGTTTTACCCATCGACGGACGGCCGGCCACGATGACCAGGTCGCCGCCCTGCAGCCCCGAAGTCATGCGGTCAAGGTCGATAAAGCCGGTCGGCACGCCGGTGATTTCCGACTGGTTTTCGCGCGAATACAGCTCGTCGATGCGCTCCACCACCTGGGTCAGCAGCGGTTGCACCGCCAGCCAGCCAGCGGCGCCGCGCGCGCCCTGCTCGGCAATCGCGAAGATGCGCGACTCGGCCTCGTCGAGGATTTCCTTGGTTTCCTTGCCCTGCGGGCTGAATGCCTGGCCGGAAATGTCGTCGGCCACGGTGATCAGCTGGCGCAGCACCGAGCGGTCGCGCACGATCTCGGCGTAGCGGCGGATATTCGCGGCGGACGGCGTGTTCTGCGCCATCGCGTTCAGGTAGGTCAGCCCGCCCACGTCGTCGGCCTTGCCCAGCTGGGTCAGGTTCTCGAACACGGTGATCACGTCGGCCGGCTTGGAGGCATTGATCATCTTGACGATTTGCTCGAAGATGATGCGGTGATCGTAGCGGTAGAAGTCATCCGGCTGCATCATGTCCGCAATACGGTCGAACGCGGCGTTATCGCGCAGCAGGCCGCCGATGACGGACTGTTCTGCTTCGATGGAATGCGGCGGGACGCGAAGCGACTCGACTTGCGGATCGGAGGGGGCGTTCATGGCGACGAATTATACCTGCTTGTGCAGTATTACAAAATTATGACGAGAAAAAAGCCGGGGCTTAGCCCGGCTTTTTCAAGGGTGTTGCATACCAGACAGGCGTTGCCGCCCGGTCTAGTCTTAGGCGGCTTCGCCTACAACAGCAACGGTCACTTCTGCGATCACATCGGTGTGCAGAGCAACGCTGACTGGGAACTCGCCAGTGGTCTTCAGAGGACCGGTAGGCAGGCGCACAGCAGCTTTTTCAACAGCGAAACCTGCTTTGGTCAGGGCTTCAGCGATGTCGAAGTTGGTTACCGAGCCGAACAGACGGCCGTCAACGCCAGCTTTTTGCGAAACGGTCACGGTCATGCCGTTCAGTTTTTCGCCTTGGGCTTGGGCAGCAGCCAGTTTGGCGGCAGCAGCTTTTTCCAGTTCAGCGCGCTTGGCTTCGAATTCCGCGATAGCCGACGTGGTTGCACGACGGGCCATTTTTTGCGGGATCAGGAAGTTACGTGCGTAGCCGTCTTTAACTTTAACGACTTCACCCAGGTTGCCCAGATTGACAACTTTTTCCAACAGAATGATTTGCATAGTTCTTCTCCAGTTACTCTGCCGCGATTAAGCGTTGTGCAGATCGGTGTACGGCAGCAGGGCCAGATAGCGAGCGCGCTTGATGGCGGTGTCAACTTGGCGCTGGTAGTGCGCTTTGGTGCCGGTCAGACGTGCTGGCATGATTTTGCCGTTTTCCTGGACGAAGTCTTTCAGGGTGTCTACGTCTTTGTAGTCTACTTGCTCAACGCCAGCGGCGGTGAAGCGGCAGAACTTCTTGCGCTTGAACAGTGGGTTTTGTTGCTTGCGCTTTTCTTTCAGCTTGAGCTTGTTTTTGTCGAACTTTTTACCGAATGCCATTTTAGGCTCCTGTATTTAAATTGAGCTGTCTGCGACAGCACTAAAATCAATGATGTGAAACACCAGGCTTTTGCTATTGCGGCTTTTTTTGTTGAGAAAACCGGAGAACTGGTACATGCCTGCCAGCGGCGTCTGGCTGAACCGGCCTGAAATCTCGCCCGCAGCAACTGCGGACACTTCAAACTCGGTCAACCGGGCAATGCCCGCCTCCATCTGCTGCGACCGGTGCTGGAGTACAGCATTCACGATCGGCATGCCGGCCGGGGTGTAACGAATTGCATCCCGTTCGGCGATGAGGGCGATGAACTGGAGCTGGTTCAGCGCGGTTCCTTCTCAGAACAATTAAGCAGCGGCTGGAGCAGCAGCGGCTGGAGCTTCGGTGCGATGCGATTTCGCTGCATCTTCGCGTTGTACCGACTTCATCATTGGCGAAGGAGCGGTTTCCGCTTTCTTCAGCTTGACGGTCAGGTGACGCAGAACGGCATCATTGAATTTGAATGCGGTTTCCAGCTCAACCAGGGTTTCGTTATCTGCTTCGATGTTCAGGCAGATGTAGTGTGCTTTCGCCAGTTTCTGGATTGGGTAAGCCATTTGACGGCGGCCCCAGTCCTCAACACGGTGAACGTTGCCGCCGCGGGTCGTTACGGTGGTTTTGTAACGCTCGATCATGGCGGGCACTTGCTCGCTCTGGTCCGGGTGGACGATAAATACGATTTCGTAGTGACGCATGTATAACTCCCTTAAGGACTTGATGAATAGCCCACCCTGGCGTCAAGACAGGTGTGGGAAGAGGTAAGCCCGCGACTATATCAGCTTTCTGGCAAGAACGCCAGCGCCGTATTGCCGCTGGCATGGCGGCGCCATCGCAAACCGTCCTTATATCTTGGGCCAAATGAAATTATTTCGTCCAAGGCAACAAATTCCCTTGCTTTTCGCTGCGCACTGTACAAAAATACAGACTGTCTATATCCACAGGCTACCGAACACATGCTTAAGCTCACTGCACGCCAGGAACAAATCCTGAATCTGATCAAGGACGCCATCGAAAATACCGGCTTCCCGCCGACGCGCGCCGAGATCGCCAATGAACTGGGCTTCAAGTCCGCCAACGCGGCCGAGGAACACTTGCAGGCGCTGGCGCGCAAGGGCGCGATTGAAATCGCCGCCGGCACCTCGCGCGGCATTCGCCTGCTGGGCGCGCACGCCGAACCGGCCACGCCGAAAGTGCCGGGCGCGCTGATGATGTCGCTGCCGCTGATCGGCCGCGTGGCCGCCGGCTCGCCCATCCTGGCCCAGGAAAACCTGGAAACCAGCTATAGCGTCGACCCGGCGATGTTCTCCGCCAAGCCGGACTACCTGCTGAAAGTACGCGGGGAATCGATGCGCGACGTCGGCATCATGGACGGCGACCTGCTGGCCGTAAAGAAAGTCGATAGCGCCAAGAACGGCCAGATCGTGGTCGCCCGCATCGGCAACGAAGTCACGGTCAAGCGCTACCGCAAGACCGGCTCGACGGTGGAACTGCTGCCGGAAAATCCCGACTTCAAGGTCATCACCGTCAGCCCTGGCGAAGACGACTTCGCCCTGGAAGGCCTGGCGGTCGGCCTGATGCGCACCTGGCATTAGAAGCCAACCGCCTTAACCGCTATTTTTTAACAATCGGTAACGGGCGCGACTGAATGGCAAGCTGCGATGTGCGCTCGCGTTCATCCACCAGCCCTTTGCTGCGCGCGGCGGCGTTCTGAACATAATCAGTCGTTTTCTCATGCCACGCCGTACGTGCTGACAGCACCTGCGTGGCTTGCGATTTTCCAGCAGCGTTGATTGCCGCGTAAGCCGTATTCATACGCGTATGAACCTGACTGATTTCAGCATCGGTCATAAGGTTGGTCAGATCATCAGGAATGGCTTTCCCCACCGGCAGCTGGGCTTCCAGATTTTTCTGAAAACCCTGATAGCAGGCAAGCCAAGCGTCTATTCCCTCGCTGACCTCCTTGATTTCCTTGGCGGTTCGGGAAAACTCGGGGATTTCGGGCGTGTCGCATTTGAACTTCGCCAGCGCGACATCCGCGCCGTCGTAACGCAACGCATAGCCGTCAATTTCGGCGCGGCGCGCGGCGCGTTGGGGGGTCAGTCCTAAAGCAGTCTTGGCTGCAGGATAGCCCGCCTGATCGGCTTTGCGGAACCAGGCGTCACCTTTGGCGCTATCGGCAGGAACGCCTTCGCCATACCAGTACATTTCACCCAGATGGTATTGCGCCGTCGGATTGCCTGCTTCTGCCAGCTTGGTAAAAATTGGCAGCGCGCGCGCATACTCACGCGCCTCCAGCAATTTATTGGCGTCAGACAGATCGTCAGCCATCACGCTACCGCTGAGCAGGGCCAACAGTACAAAAGCTGATTTCATCACGCACTCCCGTAACAATGTTGAAACCTTGAGTCTATATAAAAAAACAAGGTGTCACAATAACGGCGTTTGGACTGTTGCTTAGCAGTTACGTATCAGCAGCCTTCCAGCGCGGTGCAGAAATCGTCGAGCAGGTCGTCGGTGTCTTCGATGCCGACCGAAACGCGTATCAGCGATTCAGCGATGCCCATCGAAGCGCGGCGCTCGGCGCCCATCTCGAAGAAGATGGTGTGTGCCACAGGAATGATTAGCGTGCGGTTGTCGCCCAGATTCGATGCCGGGATCGCCAGCTTCAGGCGGTTGAGGAAATCGAAGCAGTCCAGACCGTCCTTCAGCTCAAAGCTCAGCAACGAGCCGTGGGCGCGGAACAGCTCGGCGCTGATGTGATGCTGCGGGTGCGACTTCAGTCCCGGATAGTAGACTGCGGCTACCCGCTCATCCTTCTCCAGCAGCTCGGCCAGCGCCAGTGCATTGGCGGTGGTGCGCTGCATCCGCAGCGCCAGCGTTTCGGCACCGACCGCGATATGGTGCGCGGCGTCCGGCGCCAGCGAGGAGCCGAAATCGCGCAGCGCCTTGGCGCGGATCTGCGCCAGCCCCCATTGCAGCGGCGCAGCTTTTTTGTAGTTCTCGTAGATGTTCGGGAACTGCTTCCAGTCGTAAGCGCCGGTATCGGTGATGCTGCCGCCCAGCGCATTGCCGTGGCCGCCGATCGACTTGGTCAGCGCGTTCACCACCAGACCGGCGTGCACCGACTTCGGCTGGAACAGATACGGCGTGGTCATGGTGTTGTCCACCACATACAGAATGCCGCGCGCCTTGCACAGTTCGCCAATACGCTTCAAGTCCGCCACTTGCGTGCGCGGATTGGCGATGGTTTCGACAAACACCACACGGGTGCTGTCGGTGATCGCCGCCTCGACGTTGGCGACATCGGTGGCGTCCACGAAGGACACGCCGACACCCTGGCTCATGGCGGTCTGCCACAGACTATTGGTGTTACCGAACAGGAAGGACGACGACACCACATGGTCGCCGGTGCGCAGCAGCGCCTGCACCACGGCGCCAATCGCGCCCATGCCGGTGGCGAAGCAGATCGTGCCGACGCCCTGCTCCATCTTGTTGACCTTCTCTTCCAGCGCCGAAATGGTCGGATTGCCCTGGCGGCCATAGCGGAAGCCCGGCTCCTTGCCCTGGAATACCGACGCCAGCTGGCGCGCATCGGCATAGCCGAACGCTACCGAAGTGTGGATAGGCTTGTGCAGCGAGCCGTGCTCAATGGCCTTCTGGCGGTCGCCGTGCAGGATGGTGGTGGTGAAACCGTAGTGCTTTTTTTCGCTCATGGTTACGCTTCGGTAGCGGCCAGGTTCAGGTTCAGCTGCGAACGGCCAGCGTCTTCCGGCGCAGCAGCCTTGGTCGGGTGATGACGCTCGTACTCCAGCTTATCGAGGTACTCGCGGGTCACGTCGCCGGTGACATACACGCCGTCGAAGCAAGAAGCCTCAAAGTTCTGCAGCGCCGGATTGACGTCGGAGATGGCGCGTTTCAGCGCGTCGATATCCTGGTACACCAGCGCATCGGCGGTGATCTCGCGGCACACTTCTTCCACCGTGCGGCCGTGGGCGATCAGCTCGTCGCGGGTTGGCATGTCGATGCCGTACACGTTCGGGTAGATCACCGGTGGCGCGGCCGAGGCGAAGATCACCTTGGTGGCGCCGGAATCGCGCGCCATCTGCACGATTTCGCGGCTGGTGGTGCCGCGCACGATGGAGTCATCCACCAGCAGCACCACTTTGCCCTTGAACTCGTCAGGGATCGCATTCAGTTTCTGGCGCACCGATTTCTTGCGCGCGGCCTGGCCAGGCATGATGAAGGTACGGCCGATGTAGCGGTTCTTGATGAAGCCTTCGCGGTACTCAACGTTCAGCGCCAGCGCCAGCTGGATTGCCGCCGGGCGCGACGAATCCGGAATCGGCATCACCACGTCGATCTTCATGTCCTTCAGTTCGCGCTTGATCTTCTCGGCCAGATACTCGCCCATTTTCAGACGGGTAGCGTACACCGAAGCGCCGTCGATCACCGAGTCCGGACGTGCCAGGTAGACGAATTCAAACACGCATGGATTCAGCGATGGATTGTCGGCGCACTGGCGCGCGTGCAGTTGCTTGTCGTTGTCGATGAACACTGCTTCGCCCGGCGCGATGTCGCGCACGAAGCGGAAGCCCATGCCTTCCAGCGCCACCGATTCCGAAGCGATCAGGTATTCGACGCCATCGGCGCTTTCATTGATACCCAGGCACAGCGGGCGAATGCCGAACGGATCGCGGAAAGCCAGCAGGCCGACACCGGCAATCTGCGCCACGGCAGCGTAGCCGCCGCGTACACGGCGATGCAGCACGGTAACCGCGTTGAAGATGGTATTGGCGTCGATTGAGATGCCGACCGTGGCTTTTTCAATTTCGTGCGCCAGCACGTTCAGCAGCACTTCCGAATCGGAGTCGGTGTTGATGTGGCGGCGGTCGTTCTCGAACATCTCTTTCTTGAGCTGTTCCCAGTTGGTCAGGTTGCCGTTGTGCGCCAGCGTGATGCCGAACGGCGCATTGACGTAGAACGGCTGCGCTTCTTCTTCGCTCGACGAGCCGGCGGTTGGGTAGCGGCAGTGGCCGATACCGGAGTTGCCTTGCAGCGTACGCATATTACGGGTACGGAACACGTCGCGTACCAGGCCGTTGGCCTTGTGCATGGCGAACATGCTGCTGTGATTGGTCGCGATACCCGCCGCATCCTGGCCGCGATGTTGCAACAGCAACAAGGCGTCATACAGCATTTGGTTGACAGGTTGATGGGAAACGACGCCGACAATGCCACACATGATGATGCTCCTGGACAGGTACTACAGATTTAAAGAATTCAAAAATTCACATGCTGCGCCATTGCAGCAGGAAGCAACGGTTTGACCATGCGTACGCCTTGCTCGGCATAAGGGCTCAACATCGCCTGCTTCCACAAATCCTGTTGCGGCAGCGAGGTCATCCCACTCAAGATGACGGCTGCCAGCACAATTACAAGCCCGCGTGCGACGCCGAACACGGCGCCCAGCACACGGTCGATGAAGCTCAGGCCGCCCGCATCCAGCAAGGCGTCCAGCGCCAGCGACAACAGGCCCATTAAAATCCGCGCGCCAATGAACAGCGCGATAAAGGCGACGATCAGCCGCAGCACCTCGCCCGGCACGGCCTCCGGCAGCATCTGCGCCAGCGGCGCGGCGTAGGCGTTGGCGGCCACGAAGGCGATGATCCAGCTCAGCACCGACAGCACTTCCTTCACCAGTCCGCGCACCAGTCCGATAATGACCGAGGTGACCATGACAAAGATCACCAGGTAGTCAAAAACCGTCACGTCAGACAGTTTCCAGGCGGCCGTCCAGGCCGATGCTGCTCAACTTGGCCTTGACCTTCTCCGCCTCTTCCTTGCTGCTGAACGGGCCGACGCGCACGCGGGTAATGCCGGACGCGGTTTTCTGCGTGAAGGTGCTGATGCCGGCGCCTTTCAGCCTGGTGCGCAGTTCGTCGACCTTGGCCTGGTCGCTCAGCGCGGCCACCTGCAGCACGAATTTCTCGGCCGATGGGGCGGCAGCAGGCTTGCCCTCCAGGATGGCCAGCGCGCGCGCATCTTCATTCTTGGCGGCTGGCTTCGCTTCAGCCGGCTTTTCAGCGGCCTTGGCCTTGGCTTCAGCCAGTTTGCGCTCGGCTTCCTGCTTTTCGGCTTTCAGCCTGGCTTCGGCTTTGGCCTCGGCCAGCTTGCGTTCCTGTTCCTGCTTGTGTTCGGCTTCGAGGCGGGCTTTTTGCTCGCGCTCGGCCTTGGCGTCCGCCCTGGCTTTGGCATCCGCTTCCGCCTTGGCTTCGGCCTTGAGGTCAGCCTTGGTGGTGTCGATGGCTGCCACCACCGGTGCGGCGGCAGCGGGCGATGGCGATGGCGATGGCTTGGCGGACGGCTTCACGTCTTCGACGATCTCTTCGCGGCTGTCCAGCGCGGCGTTGGCGGCGACCGTTGCGGCGGAGGAAGGCGCAGGTGCAGCGTCAGCCAGCGGTTTGTCCTTGGCTGGAATCTTGATTTCGATGTCGGACGATAGCGGCTTCGGCTCGGAGTCGAGCAGCATCGGTAAACCAACGGCGACGCCCAGCGCCAGCATGATGGCGCCAACCAGGCGGCGGCGCGCGCGTTTCTTTTCCGGCAACACCGGATCATCATCTTCGCGGTCGCGCGTGCGGCGCTTGGGACCGTCAGCCGACGAGGCGCGCTTGGAGCGGGCGCGCTCCGACATCGCCTGGTCATCTGCGCTGGTGTAATAGCCGCTGTCTTGACCAGCGTCTTGCTTGTTTTTACCGGATTTCGAGAACAAGCCCATGCGTGATTTCAGTCCTGTGCGTTCAGTGGAGTGAGGATTTTCGCGCCGCCATGACACCGGCGACGGTCAGGAAAGATCCAAAGACCACAATTCTATCATCCTCACCGGCCCGGCTGATGGCATTTGCGTACGCGGCAGCGGGATCATCGAACACGTTGATGCTGCGCTCGTCGCGCTCCGGCTGCACCAGCTGCACCTTGGCTGCCAGTTCCGAGGCGCTGGCCGAGCGCGGCGACGGCAGTGTCGCCAGGCACCAGTGATCGACGTGCTCGGCCATGGCGGCGATCACGCCGTCGATATCCTTGTCATGCATCGAACCGAACACCGCGTAGGTGTAGCGGTGGAAGCCCATATTGCCGAGGTTCTGGTTCAGCGCGGCGGCGGCGTGCGGATTGTGCGCCACGTCGAGGATGATGGTCGGGCGGCCCGGCAGCACCTGGAAACGGCCCGGCAATTCCACCGTCACCAGGCCGGTGCGCACTTCCTGCGCACCGATCGGCAATTCCAGTTTCAGCGCCTCCAGCGCGGCCAGCGCGGCGCAGGCGTTGAGGATCTGGTTGGCGCCGCGCAGGCTTGGATAGGCCAGCGAATTGCGGCGCTGGCTGCGGCCGCCGTAGCTCCACTGCTGCTTGTCGCCGGAGTAATTGAAATCGCGGCCCATCAGCCACAGGTCAGCGCCGATGGCTTCGGCGTGGTCGATCAGCGCCTGCGGCGGCACCGGATCGGAGCAGATCGCGGTTTTGCCCGGACGGAAGATACCGGCCTTCTCAAAGCCGATCTTCTCGCGGGTGTCGCCCAGGTAATCGGTATGGTCGATATCGACGCTGGTGACGATGGAGACGTCGGCGTCAACGATGTTGACCGCGTCCAGGCGGCCGCCCAGGCCCACTTCCAGGATCACCACGTCCATGCTGGCTTGCGACAGCAGTTTCATGATGGCCAGGGTGGTGAATTCAAAATACGTCAACGCGGTATCGCCGCGCGCCGCTTCGACCTCGTTGAAGGCTTGCACCAGCGTCTCGTCGCTAGCCATGTCGCCGTTGACGCGGGCGCGTTCGTTAAAGTCGAGGAAGTGCGGCTTGATGTACAGGCCGACCTTGTAGCCGGCGCGCATCAGAATCGATTCCAGCATGGCGCAGGTCGACCCTTTGCCGTTGGTGCCGGCCACCATGATGACCGGGCAGCTGAAACTCAGCTGCAAACGTTCCTTGACGGCGAGAACGCGGTCCAGGCCCATGTTGATGACAGTTTCGGCGTGGCGCGATTCAAGCAGCGCAAGCCAGGCGGGCAAAGTAGTTGGGAGGTTCGACATGGATGACTTCTGAAATGAAAACGGCGCGCAGGCCGGATGATATCCGATTGCGCGCCGTCGCGTGTAGCGGTAGCCCGATCTTAGGCCAGCACTTCCACTGGCTGATTTTGCAACAGTGCCAGCAGGCGGGCGATTTCTTCGCGCATCTTGCGGCGGTCAACAATCATGTCGACTGCGCCCTTCTGCACCAGGAACTCGGCGCGCTGGAAGCCTTCCGGCAGTTTTTCGCGGACGGTATTCTCGATCACGCGCGGGCCGGCAAAGCCGATCAGCGCTTTCGGTTCAGCGATCACCACGTCACCCATGAAGGCGAACGAAGCAGACACGCCGCCCATGGTCGGATCGGTCAGCACGCTGATGAATGGCAGTTTCTTATCCGACAACTTGGTCAGCATGGCGGTGGTCTTGGCCATCTGCATCAGCGACAGCAGGCCTTCTTGCATACGCGCGCCGCCGGTGGCGGTGATGCAAATGAACGGCACTTTTTGTTCCAGCGCAACCTGGGCGCCGCGCACGAAGCGCTCGCCGACCACGGACCCCATCGAGCCGCCCATGAATTCGAATTCAAAGCACGCCACCACGGCCGGCAGGCTCATGATGGAGCCGCCCATAACGATCAGCGCATCGGTTTCGCCGGTGGCTTCCATCGCTTGCTTGAGACGGTCTGGGTATTTCTTGCTGTCTTTAAACTTCAGCGTATCGACTGGCAGCGTGTCCATGCCGATTTCGTAGCGGCCGCCGGCGTCGAACAGGCTGTCGAGGCGTTCGCGGGCGCGGATGCGCATATGGTGGTCGCATTTCGGGCAAACATGCAGATTCGACTCCAGGTCGGTGCGGTACAGCACGGCTTCGCACGACGGGCATTTGACCCACAGGCCTTCCGGCATGGTCTTGCGGGCGCCGGCGTCGGAACGCTGGATACGTGGGGGCAGCAGTTTTTCCAACCAACTCATAAATTCTCCTTGCAGCTAACTCGTGGCCCGAAGTGTAGCCGTTTCTCGCCCCCCTGTCGAACTTTAGAGGAAATCCACTACCCCTCCAGAGGGAGCTTCCCCTCCGCTTCCAGCGATTTCCTCAAGGCTTCACGTTTTTTCAGAGTAAGAATGCCAAGATTGGCTTTATAACCAGATCCCGCCATGTGCCTAAGATACCGCGATATCATATTTTCGGCCGAAATCCCGTAAGGCTCGGCCATCTTCTCGAAATATTTCAAGGACCTACAATCCAGACGAAAAGTTATCTCTTTACTCAGGCGTTCAAAGTAAGGATTTGGCCCCCATTCAGACTCGTTCATATCACCCTTCTTTCAGATAATGAATTTCATCACTTTGCAAGCGCGCCTTGTCGCTAACACCAAGCTGAAAATATCGGTCTTCGACAGCCGAATGATGAAAGTCAAACCTCAACACGCCATCTGGGTCATCAAAGACCGTGGATGCCTCATCAAAACTGACGCCATGCTGCGTAGATTGACTTTAGCTTTGCGGGCATCCCAGGTGAAGCGCACGACCGCTCCCTTTCAACATAGCGAGTACTTAACTATGTATCAAGGTGAGCAGTCGGGATTTGATGGACGTCAGGCGTCGAGGGCGGTGCGGATGGAGGTGGTGAAGGCTTGCACGGCGGCGACTGCGCCGTCTTTGCCGGCGGTTTCGATTTCCTGGATGATGCGGCTGCCGATGACGACGGCGTCGGCCACCTCGGCCACAGCGCGCGCGGTGGCGCCGTCGCGGATGCCGAAGCCAACGCCTACCGGCAGTTTGACATGCTTGCGGATGGCTTGCAGGCGCTTGGCCACGTCCGCCACATCAATATTGCCAGCGCCCGTCACGCCTTTCAGCGAGACGTAGTAGCTAAAGCCGCCGCCAACCTTGGCCACCTGCTCGATGCGCTGCTCGGTCGAAGTCGGCGCCAGCAGGAAGATCAGGTCCAGCTCGGCCGCGCGCATGGCGGCGGCAAACTCTTCGCACTCTTCCGGCGGATAGTCGACCACAATCGCGCCATCCGCGCCCACGGCCACCGATTGCTCGATGAAGGCCTTGGCGCCGATGCGCTCGATCGGATTGGCATAGCCCATCAGCACCACCGGCGTGGTCTGGTTGGTCTTGCGAAACTCGGCCACGTAGCCAAACACATCCTTGATGCCAACGCCATTGGCCAGCGCGCGCTCGCAAGCGCGCTGAATCACCGGGCCTTCAGCCATCGGATCGGAAAACGGCACGCCCAGCTCGATGATGTCGGCGCCGCCGGCCACCAGGGCATGCATCAGCGGCACGGTCGATTCACGCCCCGGATCGCCGGCGGTGATGAAAGTAACGAGCGCGGTCTTGTGTTGCGCTTTCAAAGCGCTGAAGGTTGCTGCAATTTTGGACATTGTCGGTTTCCTTAGTTGAAGTTCAGACCCATACGCTCTGCGACCGTATGCATGTCCTTGTCACCACGGCCCGACAGGTTGGCCAGTACAATTTTGTCTTTCGGCAGCGTGGCAGCCAGCTTGGCCGCGTAGGCCAAAGCATGCGACGACTCCAGCGCCGGAATGATGCCTTCGATATGGCAGCTATCGTGGAAGGCCTTCAACGCCTCCTCATCGGTAATCGATACGTACTCAGCGCGGCCGCTATCCTTCAAATAAGCATGCTCCGGCCCGACGCCCGGATAATCCAGCCCCGCCGACACCGAATGCGTCTCGATGATCTGGCCATTCTCATCCTGCAGCAGATAAGTGCGGTTGCCATGCAACACGCCCGGATAGCCCTTGGTCAGCGAGGCCGCATGCTTATCGCCGTCCAGTCCTTCGCCGGCCGCTTCCACACCGATCAGCTTGACGGCCTTCTGGTCAATATACGGATAGAAAATACCCATCGCGTTGGAACCGCCACCGATGCAGGCCACCACATAGTCCGGCTGGCGGCCAGTCATTTCAGGCATCTGCACCAGGCATTCCTCGCCGATCACCGACTGGAAGTCGCGCACCAGCATCGGATACGGATGCGGACCGGCCACGGTGCCGATGATGTAGAAGGTGTTCTCAATATTAGTGACCCAGTCGCGCATCGCTTCGTTCAATGCGTCCTTCAAGGTCTTGGAGCCAGACTCCACCGGCACCACGGTCGCGCCCAGCAACTTCATGCGGTAGACGTTCTGCGCCTGGCGCTTGACATCCTCGCTGCCCATGTACACCACGCACTCCAGGCCGAAACGCGCGCAGATAGTCGCGGTAGCCACGCCGTGCTGGCCAGCGCCAGTCTCGGCGATGATGCGCGGCTTGCCCATGCGCTTGGCCAGCAATGCCTGGCCGATGACGTTGTTGATCTTGTGTGCGCCGGTGTGGTTCAGGTCTTCGCGCTTGAAGTAAATCTGCGCGCCGCCGGCCAGCTCGGACCAGCGCTTGGCGTGATAAATCGGCGATGGACGGCCGACGAAGTGCTTCAGCTCGTAGCGGAACTCTTCGAGGAATTCAGGGTCTTTGCTGTACTTCGCATAGGCCTCGTTGAGTTCGGCCAGCGCGTAGGTCAGTGTTTCGGCGACAAAACTGCCGCCGTAGGGGCCAAAGTGACCTTTGGCGTCGGGAAGTTCATAATCCTGGGCGTGAAACAGGGGTTTCATGATGGGTTTGGCTTTCTAAAATGGCATCTCCGGCCCGCACCGCCGCAACAAAGTCGGCAATCTTGCGGGCATCCTTGATTCCCTTGGACGCTTCGACACCAGAGCTGATGTCCACTGCGTAGGGACGTACACCGGCCACCGCGTCAGTCGCGTTGTGTACGCTCAAGCCACCACTTAAAACGACCCGAGGCGCGAGATCTTTTGGAATGAGAGACCAATCAAAACCCTTTCCTGCGCCACCGTAGGCGTCCACATAGGTATCCAGCAACAGACTGGTGAACAAGGGACTGGCAGCGCGGTTTGCCTGCTCGTATTCTAGCAGTTCATCCGGGCGCGTGTCAGGTTTGACGCGGAACACCTTCATGAACTGTCGCCCTGCCGCTGCGCCGATGGCGGCGGCGTCCGCCACGCTTTCATCGCCATGCAATTGTATTAACGACAGCGGCGCCACGCCTACTGTCTGCGCCACCTGTTCCGGCGTGGCGTTGACGAACAGGCCCACCGTAGTGATGAACGGCGGCACGGCGCGCAGCAGTTCGGCGGCACGCTCCGGTGTCACATAACGCGGACTTTTCGGATAAAACACCAAGCCAATCGCATCCGCGCCGGCCGCTACGACAGCCTGTACATCTTCCTCGCGGGTCAGGCCGCAGATCTTGATACGGGTGCGCATAGTCATCCTTTAAAACCAGGGCAACTGGCTGCCGGCTTCCTGCGGCAGCGCCCATTTTTCATCGTAGTCGATCTTGGCCAGGTACAGGCCATCGGGCATGAAGGTCGGCGCGGCCACCTGGCGGTTCTTCGCCGTCAGCAGCTCGCCCATCCAGCTGATGTCCTCGCGCCCCTGGCCAATGTAGACCAGCGAACCCACCAGGTTGCGCACCATATGGTGCAGGAAGGCGTTGGCTTTCAGCGTGAAAATAATCAGGTCGCCCTGGCGGCGGATCTGGATATCGTGCATCAGCTTGACCGGCGACTTGGCCTGGCAATGCGCCGCCCGGAAAGTGGTGAAATCGTGCATGCCGATCAGCGGCTTGACTGCTTCCTGCATGCGCTCCACATCCAGCGCATGATGATAAAAACCGGCACGGCCATTCAGCAGCGGCGAGCGCGTCTGATTGTTGTACAGCACATAGTGATAAGTGCGCGCCTGCGCGCTGAAGCGCGCGTGGAAGAAGTTGTCCACACTTGGATCGCCATCCAGCTCCTTGGCCCAGCGCACGCCGATCGATGGCGGCAGGAAGGCGTTGATGCCGCGCACCCAGGCGTGCGGCAAGCGGTTCAGCTCGGTATCAAAGTGCACCACCTGCTCGGAGGCATGGACCCCAGCGTCGGTGCGGCCGGCACAGGTGGTCGCCAGCGGCACCGTGGCGAATTCCAGAATGGCCTGCTCCAGTTTGTCCTGCACGGTAAGGCCGTGCTCCTGCTTCTGGTAGCCGTGCCAGGCCTGGCCGTCATACTGGAGCCCGATTGCGATCCGTTTCAAAATTGCTGCCCAATCTAAATGTCTGAGTCAGCCATTATATAACGGCGAGGTTTTATCCCAGCTGAGCCTTCATGGCATTGGCCTTGGCAACTTGCTCGTCGCTACCGCCGCGCAGCACCTCGTCCAGCAGCTCGCGCGCGCCTTCCTTGTCACCGATTTCCTGATAGGCGACCGCCAGGTCCAGCTTGGTGTCCATTTCCATGTGCAGCGCCGACAAAGGCTCGCTGTTGGCCGGCGTCGCGGCCTGGGCAGGGTCAGCGGCAAAGTTGCCCAGGTCCAGATCAATGCTCGACAGGTCGAATTCCTGCGCTGCCGGGGCTGGAGCCGGAGTGATGGTTTCCGCTTCGGCTGGCAGGTCGAGGCTGGTGTCGAAGTCCAGCGGCGCCGGTGCGGTTGGCGGCTCGGTGAACGCTGGCACTTCCGGAATGTCGAAGCCGGCCAGGTCCAGATCGAGCGCGTCGGTACTGGCGGCAGGCTCAGCGTCAGCGGCCGCCGCCGGGGCTGGCAGATCCAGACCGAAGTCCATGCTCATGTCGTCCACTGGCGTTGCCGCTGCTGGCGCATCGCCGGCTTGCGCCGGTACGGTCGGTTCAAAGTCCAGGCCGCCGAGGTCGAAATCCATCAGGTTGCTGCGTTCAGCGGCTATCGAGGCTGGCGAGATCGATGCATCGGCCGCTTGCGGCAGCGCGGTTTCCAGATCGGCAGCTTCAGCGGAATAAGCGTCGGCCGGTGCGATGTCCTGGGTCAGGCCGAGGTCTTCCGGCGTCAGCGCTGGCGCCGATTCAGGCTCGGCGGCAAAGGTGTTGCCGTAGTCATTGCTGAATTCCGGCGCGGCTTCGGTGGCGGCCAGCGCCACGCCTGCCGCTGCACCTGCGGCTGGTGCAGCGGCGAAGCTATCATCCTTGCTGCCCGAGTACAGCGGGTTGCTCGGTTCCAGCGAACTCCCCATGGCGGCAGCCTGTTCCCACTCGTCGCCCTGGCCACGGGTCAGCGCATACAGTTCCGACGCCTGGGTTTCAAACATCCGTGCATCCTTGCGGGCCAGGTAGATTTCCAGCAGTTTCAGGCGCACAGCGTGGCGCTCGGGATGGACGCGCAGCGCTTCTTTCAGGATTTCCTCCGCCTGGGCGTCGCGGCCATAGGCGATATAGACATCGGCTTCGGCCACAGGATCCACCTCATTGGTGTCCAGCTGGCTGGCCGAAGGTGCGAAGTTCGAATTGAACACGCTGTTGTTGGTATCTACGCTCTGGCCGCCGGCATCGGCGATCAGTGGCGCTTCCGGCTGCACGGCGGTTTCGCCGAGGATCGATTCTTCTTCCGCTGGCACCACGAACTTCTTGCGGCGGCGCGAGGCGGAAATACCCAGCGCACCCAGCAGCACTGCGGCGGCAGCCAGGCCGACGTAGTTCAGGTTGTCCATGATGGTTTCGAACAGGCTAGGCTCGGGTGCCTTCTTCGGCGGCAGCACCGGCGTGCGCTTCGGTTTCTGCTCGGCTTCGGCCGGTGCAGGAGCTGGGGCAGACGCGGCGGCCGAGGCTTTGACTTCCGCCGCGCTCTTGTGCTTCACCGACATCAGCTTATCCAGCTCGTTGACGTTCTTTTCCAGTTCCTTGACGCGGGCGGCAGCATCATCCGCCTCCTTCTGTCTGGCGATCCGGTCCTCATCCGCCGCCACGCCGGTCTTGCCTGCCTGTGGCTTCTCGGTGGTGGCCTTGGACAGCGTCAGCTTGTCCTTGGCGGTATTGGCCGCATTCGGTTTTTCCTCGACCTTGGCGGTGATCTTGCCCGATACATTCTGCGTCGGATCGGCTTCCTTGGCGGCCGTGCTGGCTGCCACCTGGCCGGCCAGCTTGGCACGATAGGCGTTGAAGTCAGCGGCATGCGCCACCACCACGCTGCGCGCCTCGCCCTCGCCGCCGACGGCGTTGATCTGCTCGGCATCCGGCACTGCCAGGATGTGGCCCGATTTCAGGCGGTTCATATTCTTGCCGCTGAAGGCTTCCGGATTGGCGCGGTACAGCGCCACCAGCATGGTGTCCAGCGACACGTCCACCGGCTTGACCTGGTTGGCGATGCGGGTCAGGTTGTCGCCCTGCTTGACGGTGTACTCGCTGGCGGCGGCTTTCGGCGCGGCAGCCGGCTTGGCCGGACGCGCCGGCGCTGGCGGCTGTGCCGCAGCTTGCTGCGCCGTCGATGGCGCAGCGGCAGGCGTGGCCGTACGGTTGCTGACATCCACCGGCGCCGTCACATGCGGCGCCTGGGTGGCGCGCAGATCTGGCGGATCGAGCAGGAAGGTGTATTCGCGCACCATGCGGCCACCGGTCCAGCTCAGCTCCAGCAGCATGTCGACGAACGGCTCGTTGATGGTCTGGCTGGAGGATACCTTGATGATCTGCTTGCCGTTGCGCTGCTCGACATCAAACCGCAGCGACATCAGCGCCGGATTGAAATCGATATTCGCGCTGCGGTAGGCATCCTGCGGCGCCAGCTTGGCGACCAGCCCGCCCGCCTCTTCCGGCGTGACGGCGGTCAGTTCAATCTCCGCCCGCAGTGGCTGTCCCAGCGCCGACAGTACCGTCAGCTTGCCTAGCCCGGCCGCATTAGCCGTAGCGGCCATCAGCACCGCGCTGGCGACTGCGCTGGTGAGAGTTTTCAACGCAAACGAAACAAAGCGGGGGCGATTTTGTACTGGCATAGTGGGGCGTTTTTTTATGGTTGTCAGTTGGAAAATGTTACTTTCCCAGATATGTCAACATAACATCATGCTTTTGACTCTGCAAGTTTAAACGACAAAAAGGGGTTTCTCCTATGAGAACACATAGGAAAAACCCCTTCTCTTGTCGCGTTAAAAGCTTACTGGTCGAGCACGATGCGCAGCATGCGGCGCAGCGGTTCGGCCGCGCCCCACAGCAGCTGGTCGCCCACGGTGAAGGCCGACAGGTAGTCCGGGCCCATTTCCAGCTTGCGCAGACGGCCAACCGGAATCGTCAGGCTGCCGGTCACGGCGGCTGGCGACAGGTCTTTCACCGATGCTTCACGGGTGTTCGGCACCACTTTGGCCCACTGGTTGGCCGAGGCGATGATGTCGCTGATTTCGTCCAGCGGCACATCCTTCTTCAGTTTGATGGTCAGTGCCTGCGAGTGGCAACGCATGGCGCCGATGCGCACGCACAAGCCATCGACCGGAATCGCTTTGGAACCGAAGTCCGCGCCCAGGCCGAGGATCTTGTTGGTCTCGGCGCCGGCTTTCCACTCTTCCTTCGACTGGCCATTGCCCAGATCCTTGTCGATCCAGGGGATCAGGTTGCCGGCCAGCGGCACGCCGAACTGCTTGGTTTCGTCAACCGACAGGCCATGCTGGGTCGCCAGCACCTGACGGTCGATTTCCAGGATGGCCGATGCAGGATCGTCCAGCAGCGGCTTGACCGCGCCGTTGATGGTGCCGAACTGGGTCAGCAATTCGCGCATGTGCTGCGCGCCGCCGCCCGAAGCCGCCTGATAGGTCATCGAGGTCATCCAGTCGACCAGGCCGTGCTGGAACAGGCCGCCCAGGCCGATCAGCATGCACGACACGGTGCAGTTACCGCCGATGAAGTTCTTCACGCCCTTGCCCAGCGCGTCCTTGATGACGTGCATATTCACCGGGTCCAGCACGATGACCGCATCTTTTTCCATGCGCAGGGTCGACGCGGCGTCGATCCAGTAGCCGTTCCAGCCGGCGGCGCGCAGTTGAGGGAACACTTCGGTGGTGTAATCGCCGCCCTGGCACGAGATGATGATCTCGCACTTTTTCAGTTCATCGATGTCGGTGGCGCTTTTCAGCTTGGTTTCGTTCTTGGCCATCGCCGGCGCATTACCGCCCGCATTCGACGTGGTGAAGAACACCGGCTCGATGTGAGCGAAATCGCCCTCTTCCCGCATGCGTTGCATCAGGACCGAACCCACCATACCGCGCCAACCTACCAGACCTACGAGTTTCATTTTGCTCTTCCTTGTCTATTGTTTTATTACGCCAAAGCTTTGACGACTGCGTTGCCCATCTCTTCGGTGCCCACCTTGGTGGTGCCCTCTTCGTAGATGTCGGCGGTACGCAGGCCTTGCGCCAGCACTTTCTTGACGGCGTTTTCGATACGGTCAGCCTGCTCCACCTTGTTCAGCGAGAAGCGCAGCATCATCGCGGCCGACAGGATGGTCGCCAGCGGATTGGCGATGCCCTTGCCGGCGATGTCCGGCGCCGAACCGTGCGATGGCTCGTACAGGCCCTTGTTATTGGCGTCCAGCGAAGCAGATGGCAGCATGCCGATCGAACCGGTCAGCATGGCCGCCGCGTCCGACAGGATGTCGCCAAACATATTTCCGGTGACGATCACGTCGAATTTCTTCGGCGCGCGCACCAGTTGCATGGCGGCGTTGTCGACGTACATATGGTCCAGCGCCACGTCCGGATATTCTTTGTGCACGTCGGTGACGATGTCTTTCCAGAACTGGAAAGTCTCCAGCACATTGGCCTTGTCCACCGAAGTCAGGCGCTTGTCGCGCTTCTGCGCGGCCTGGAAGGCCACGTGGGCGATGCGGCGGATTTCGCCTTCGGCATAGCGCATGGTGTCGAAGCCTTCGCGCTGGCCCTTGAACGGACCGTCCGGGCACTCGCGCACGCCGCGCGGCTGGCCGAAGTAAATGTCGCCGGTCAGTTCGCGCACGATCAGGATGTCCAGACCGGAAACGATTTCCGGCTTCAGCGTCGAAGCGTTGGCCAGTTCCGGGTACAGGATGGCCGGACGCAGATTGCCGAACAGGCCCAGGTTCTTGCGCAGGCCCAGAATCGCCTGTTCCGGACGCAGCGGGCGATCCAGCGTGTCGTACTTCCAGTCGCCGACGGCGCCGAACAGCACCGCGTCCGCATCCTTGGCCAGCTTCAGCGTGGCGTCCGGCAGCGGGTGGCCGCTGGCTTCGTAGCCGGCGCCGCCCACCGGGGCGGTTTCCAACTCAAATTTTTCGTCCAGCGCGTTCAGCACCTTGACCGCTTGAGTGACGATTTCCGGGCCGATGCCATCGCCCGGGAGGATTGCGATTTTCATTGTTTTCGATCTTTAGATGACGTTAGCCAACCAGGGTTGGTTTGCCAGATGGCGCTCTTCGAATGCACGGATCGTGTCGGCGTGGCGCAGCGTCAGGCCAATATCGTCGAGCCCGTTCATCAGGCAGTATTTGCGGAAGGCGTCGATCTCGAATGGGTAGGAGACGCTGCCATTGCTGGTGGAAATGCGCTGCTGCTCAAGGTCGACCACCAGTTTGTATCCGGGGAAAGCCTTGACTTCGTTGAACAGATGATCAATCTGCGCTTCGCTTAATACGATCGGCAGCAAGCCGCTCTTGAAACAGTTGTTGAAGAAGATGTCGGCAAACGACGGCGCCACCACTGCGCGGAAGCCGTACTGGTCCAGCGCCCATGGCGCGTGCTCGCGCGAGGAGCCGCAGCCGAAGTTCTTGCGGGTCAGCAGGATCGAGGCACCTTGATAGCGCGGCTCGTTGAGCACGAAGTCCGGATTCAGCGGACGCTTGCTGTTGTCCATGCCTGGCTCGCCGTGATCGAGGTAGCGCCACTCGTCGAACAGATTGGGGCCGAAGCCGGTGCGGTGGATGGACTTCAGGAACTGCTTGGGAATGATGGCGTCGGTGTCGACGTTGGCGCGATCCAGCGGCGCGACCAGCCCTTCATAAATCGTAAATTTTTCCATGATTGTTCTACTGTGGACGGGCGCCTAGCCCGCCGGTTATCAATGGCCTGAGGCGCCCTGCACTGCCTGCCCCGCTTTTTGAATATCCTTGCCCACACCGGAAATGGTGTTGCAGCCGGTCAGGACGAAGCTAGCGATGATGGTCAGTGCGAAGATCTTTTTCATGATGATTTCCTGGTTCAGTGCGGCGCCTCAGCCGCGGTCATTAATGCAGTGCGCGTACGTCGACGAAGTGGCCGGTGATGCCGGCAGCCGCAGCCATCGCCGGCGACACCAGATGGGTGCGACCGCCCTGGCCCTGGCGTCCTTCGAAGTTGCGGTTGGAAGTCGATGCGCAGCGCTCGCCTGGTTCCAGACGGTCGGCGTTCATCGCCAGACACATCGAGCAGCCCGGCTCGCGCCATTCGAAGCCGGCATCCTTGAAGATGCGGTCCAGCCCCTCGCGTTCGGCTTGTTCTTTCACCAGGCCGGAGCCCGGCACCACCAGCGCCAGCTTGACGTTGGAAGCGCGGTGCTTGCCGCGCACCACAGCGGCGGCGGCGCGCAAGTCTTCGATGCGCGAGTTGGTGCAGGAACCGATGAACACTTTGTCGATGCGGATATCTTCGATGGCGGTATTCGGCTTCAGGTTCATGTAAACCAGTGCCTTTTCCATCGCACTGCGCTTGACGCTGTCTTTTTCCTGATCCGGGTCCGGCACACGGCCGTCAACCGGCAGCACCATTTCCGGCGAGGTACCCCAGGTGACCTGCGGCTTGATCTCGGCGGCATCCAGCGTCACCACCAGGTCGAACTTGGCGCCCGGATCGGTGTGCAGCGTGCGCCAGTAGGCCACCGCCAGATCCCATTGCGGACCGGCCGGCGAGAACGGGCGGCCTTTCACATAATTGATGGTGGTGTCGTCGACGCCGATGATGCCGGCACGCGCGCCCGCTTCGATCGCCATATTACAGACCGTCATGCGGCCTTCCATCGACAAGGCGCGGATGGTGGAACCACCGAACTCAATACAGTAGCCATTGCCGCCGGCAGTACCGATCTTGCCAATGATCGCCAGCACGATGTCCTTGGAGGTGACACCGGCCGGCAGCACGCCGTTGACTTCCACCAGCATCGCCTTGGATTTCTTTTGCAGCAGGGTCTGGGTGGCCAGCACGTGCTCCACTTCCGAGGTGCCGATGCCGTGCGCCAGCGCGCCGAACGCGCCGTGGGTCGAGGTGTGCGAGTCGCCGCATACCACGGTCATGCCCGGCAGGGTCGCGCCCTGCTCAGGGCCGATCACGTGCACGATGCCCTGGCGCTTGTCGTTCATATTGAAGTAGGTCAGACCATAGGACTTGGCGTTCTTGTCCAGCGTTTCCACTTGCAGGCGCGATACCGGATCGGCGATGCCTTCGGCGCGCGAAGTGGTCGGCACATTGTGGTCGGCCACGGCCAGATTGGCCGACAGGCGCCATGGCTGGCGGTTGGCGGCGCGCAGGCCGTCGAATGCTTGTGGGCTGGTCACTTCGTGGACCAGGTGGCGGTCAATATAGAGGATGGTGGTGCCGTCTTCCTCGGTGTTGACGACGTGGGATTCCCAGAGTTTGTCGTAAAGCGTCTTCATGATGTCTTTTTGGTACTGCTACTATTATCCAACTTGATTATGCCATATTGTGCAATGCAATAGCAGTCACCGCTGTCCAGCCTCTTGAGCCCGACGCCTTCTGCATACCGATCCACTTGGTATGACCCCTAAATGTAAAAAAGCCTGCGTGTGAACGCAGGCTTTTTGGTCTTCTGGCCTGGTCCTGAGACTAAGCCGCCATGCGTACACTACCCCTACAACCGTCCATTAGGAACGATAGGCCTACCACTAGCACCAGCTCGCCCTCTGCAGAGCGCGCCGTGCCGGTAATGCCCTCGACGGTAATCGCGGTCATCGGTTTAATCACCAGGTCGGCAGTGCCATCCACCGCTTCCACGGCCAGGATGTACGGCTGTGGTGCCGAGACAACAATACCCACCTTCTCGCGGCAGCTGTCGTAGCCCAGCGAGTCGGCCAGCGAACGTACCGGCAGCGGACGGCCCTGGTCTTTCAGCACGGGCGCGCCGCCGACTTCCATAAAGACCTCTGGCAGCTCGACCACACGCTGCACCACGGCCATCGGCAGCGCCAGCGCGGCGCCCGAGGTCGATACCAGCATGGTCGGCACAATCGACAGCTCGATCGGCAGGCGGATCGAGAACTTGGTGCCCTTGCCCAGCTCGGACTCGATCTGGATCGCGCCGCGGTTTTTCTCCACGGCGGTCTTCACCACGTCCATGCCGACGCCGCGGCCGGACACGCTCGATGCCACTTCCTTGGTCGAGAAACCCGGTAAGAATACCAGCTGCAGGCAATCGTCGGTGGTTAACTGTGCCGATTCGGAAATCAGGCCCTTCTGCATCGCCTTCGCGCGCAGCTTGACCGGGTCCATGCCCTTGCCGTCATCCTGCAGCACAATCATGACGCTATTGGCTTCCTGCCATGCCTTGAGCTGGATGAAGGACTTGATCGGCTTGCCGGCAATCGCACGTTCTTCCGGCGTTTCCACACCGTGGTCCAGCGAGTTGCGCAGCATATGCACCAGCGGATCGTACAGCGAATCCACCACCACGCGGTCGACTTCGGTTTCCGCACCTTCGATGTCCAGTTCGACTTCCTTGCCCAGGTCCTTGGCCAGTTCGCGCACCAGTCGCGGGAACTTCTGGAACAGACGGCCAACCGGCTGCATGCGGGTCGCCAGCGTGGCGCGCTGCAGTTCGGTCGAATAGCGCGATGCGCGTTCCAGCGTTTCCGCCAGGGTCGCCATCAGCGTCTGTGCCTGGCCTTCAAACTTGAATTGCAGCAAGCGTTCCAGCAGCACGGCGGCCTGGTTGGCAGCCTGCACCGATTCGCCGGCCACTTCCAGCAGCGCGTCCAGCTTGACCGCGTCGATACGGATCGATTCTTCCTTGGCCGGCGCGCTTTGCGGACGCTCTTCGCGCTTCTCTGCGGTTTCGCGGCGGGCGGCAGGTGCAGCTTTGACTTCGGCCGCGACGGCAGCGATTTCAGCCGCGCTAGGCGGCGCGGCGGCAGGTGCTGGCGCAGCAGCGACAGCAGCCGCTACCGGCGCTGGCGCCGAGCGGGTGTAGCTACCTTCCGGCATCACTGCCTCGTACATGCCTTCCCAATCCAGGCCGTCGGCCGACGGCGCGGCGGCTGGCGCAGCAGCCACCGGTGCAGCTGCGGCAGCAGCTGGCGCCGGGGCAGGAGCTGGCGCAGCGGCCGCTGGCTTGGCGGGCGCCGAATCGGACTTGCCGGCGATGGCGTCATTCAGCAGCGATTCCAGATCCTTCGGCAGCGCCGGCAGGCTGTCCGGCTCGGCGCCGTTGTTCAGTTCGGCCAACTGGTCGGCAACAAAACCAGACGCCTGCAGCGCCGCTTCGATTGACAGCGGCGTGACCGGCGCGGCGCCAGTGCGCAGCGCGTCAAACAGATTCTCGGTCAGGTGGCAGGCAGTCACCATCGCCGGCAGGCCCATGAAACCGGCGCCGCCTTTGATGGTGTGGAAGGAGCGGAACACCGCATTCAGGGTTTCTTTATTATCCGGGTCGCGTTCAAGGCGCAGCAAATGCTCCTCGACGTTGACCGCCAGGTCCATCGCCTCGACGACGAAATCCTTCAGCATATCGTCCATTAGAACCCCAGATCGGCAAGCAGGTCGTCAACACTGTCCTGGCTCAGTGCCACCGTCGGAGCCGACGGGCCGGACATCAGGGATACTTCTTTCTGCGCGATCTTTTCTTTGACCGCCGGTGGCGCGTTGTCGCGCAGCAGCGTGGCCAGTTCACCCTCAACGGTTTTCGTGATATTCACCACTTTCTTGATGAGTTGACCGGTGATGTCCTGGAAGTCCTGGGCCATCATGATTTCCAGCAGGCGGGATTTTTCCGCCTCGGTGGCGGCCGATACGGCAATGGCGAACTGCTGCGAGTCGCCGGCCAGTTGCTTGAACTGTTCCAGGCTGAGCTTGCCGGCGAACAGGTCGGCCCAGCGGTTTTCCATGTCTTTGGATTGCTTCGACAGCGTATCCTGCTGCGGCATGCCTTCGTCCAGCGTGTTGAGCACCTTGTTGGCGGCTTGCTCGGTCAGCGTGGCGACATATTCCAGGCGGTCCTGGGCGTCGTTGATCTGGCTGGAGGCTTCGTTCAGGGCCTTGTCGTAGCCCAGTTCGCGCAGCGAATCGTGCAGCAGACGCACGATACCGCCCAGGCGCTCAAACATCGCCTTGTCTTCCTTCGGCTCGGCTTCGGCGTCGCCGCCAGCGGCGGCAGGGGCGGCGGCGACAGGCTCGGCTACGGCATCGGCCGGACGGGCTGAGGCGACTTCTTCGAACAGGCTCTCCAGATCGTCCTCTGCGCTGGCGGCAGGGGCCGGCGCAGGCGCTGGAGCTGCCGTCTTGCTTTGAGCGGACACTTCTTCAAATAAGGCGTCGAAATCGTCAGCGGCGTTAGTCATAATCCCTGCTTCTCCATATTGATAAGTTACTGCCTAAACTTTTACTGCTTAAACTTGCTGCATTTGCAGATACTAACATTGGATAGATCGGCGAGGTATGCTGCGTGACACAAAAGTAGTGCTTTAGTGCAAAAAAAAGGTGTAAAACGCATAAAAGCCCACACCGATGATCGTAGGACAAAGCTGTTTTATTTGATAAACATCAAGTATTTCCATACTACTAATAATGTAAATTACGACTACAATGAAGTAGTGAGCTAGCCTGAGCTGATTCCGCAAGGAGGTCCATCATGTACCGCAAAATCCTGATCACCACTGACGGCTCGGCCGTTTCCAGCAAAACCGCCTGCGCCGGCGTGCAGTTTGCCGAACAGCTGGGCGCCGAGGTGCTGGTGCTGTTTGTGGCGCCCGAGTACCAGTATCCGATCTACGTCGAAATCATCCCCCCGAGCTATCCCAGCGAGGACGAGTACCGCGCCGCCATGCAGCGCGCCGGCCGCGAGCATACCCAGGACGTCGCCGACTCCTGCGCGCGGCGCAATGTCCGCTGCGAGGCGATCACCGCCTTCCACGAGAGTGCGGCGCTGAAAATCGTCGACGTGGCGCAACAGCACGGCTGCGACCTGATCTTCATGGGCTCGCACGGACGCAGCGGCTGGGGCCAGCTGCTGCTGGGCAGCGTCACCAATAAAGTGTTGCAGCATTCCAAAATTCCCGTGCTGGTGCACCGTCTGATCAAGGAGCCGGGGCAAGCTTTGTAGTAAGATGAAAATTATCTCAAAATTAATAATGCTTGCTATCAATCAATTGGGCCACCATGATACGAATAGTGATAGCCGACGACCACACCATCATGCGCGAAGGACTCAAGCGCATCCTCGACGGTGCGCCGGATATCGATATCGTCGGTGAAGCGATTGACGGCTTCGAAGTGCTGGGCCATGTGCGCAAAGGCGGCTTCGACTTGCTGCTGCTGGACCTGTCGATGCCAGGCCGCAGCGGCGTCGACCTGATCCGCCAGATCAAGGCCGAGGCGCCCAAGCTGACCATCCTGATCCTTACCATGCACGAGGAAGAGCAATATGCGGTGCGCGCCATCCGCGCCGGCGCCCAGGGCTACCTGACCAAGGAAAGCGCCGGCACCCAGCTGGTCGGCGCGATCCGCAAAGTTGCCTCGGGCCGCCCTTACATCAGCACCGAAGTGGCCGAGCAGCTGGCGCTGAACATCATGATGCCGCACGAATCGCTGCTGCACAAACAGTTGTCGGACCGCGAGTTCGAGGTGTTCTCGCTGCTGGTGGCGGGCCGCTCGATCACCGAGATCGCCAACAGCCTGCATCTGAGCGTCAAAACCGTCAGCACCCACAAGACCCGCATCATGCAAAAGATGGGCATGAGTTCGCTGTCGGAAATGGTGCAGTACGCGGTGGCGCACCGTTTATTATCGCCGTTCAAGACCTAAAGAAAAGCAGACCCGACTGTAGGATTACTCCTACAAACGCTAGCTGGACTCCTACCTCCAGATTCAGCCATTGCTGATATCTATCTCATCACTGTGTTGGCATACTGAAACCATACTGTTCAGATACCTGCCCACCGGAGACCACCATGCTGTATATGCAAACGTCTGAAATGCGCCCGCCCGCGACGGCGCTGCAATCGTCGATGGAAGCGGGCCGCCAGCGGCAAGGTCGGCTCTGGTCGAACCTGAAGGAAGTCTGCGACCTGCTGCATATACCGGTGGCCAATTCGATGCTCAACGAAGAACTGCTGTTCCAGCATGTGCAGTTCAAGACCGGGCAGCGCATCCACACCATCGGCCAGCCCTTCGACACGCTGTACATCGTCAACTCCGGCTTCCTCAAAACCGTGCTGATCGACGAATACGGCAATGAACAGGTGCTCAGCTTCCCGATGAAGGGCGATATGCTGGGTGTGGACGGCATCCATACCCGCCACTACTCGTCGGAAGCGGTGGCGCTGTCGGACTGCGACCTGATCCTGCTGCCGTTCAAGAAGCTGACCGCGCTGGGCCGGGTTCATCTGGAGCTGGAAAGCATGATGTACGGCGTGATGAGCCGCGAACTGGTGCGCGAGCAGGCGATGATCGGCATGCTGGGCGCGCTCAGCGCCGAGGCGCGGGTGGCGCGCTTCCTGGTGGCGCTGGCCGAGCGCTTCGCGCAGATGGGCTATTCCAGCAAGCTGTTCAACCTGCGCATGACGCGCCATGAAATCGGCAGCTATCTGGGGCTGACACTGGAAACAGTCAGCCGCACGCTATCGGCCTTCAACGAAATCGGCATGATCAGCGTCGACCAGCGCACCATAGGCATCAAAGACCCGGAAGCGCTGAAAACCTTGCGCCGCCTGCCACCGTCGCGCACGCGCGGCAGGCCCGCCGCCCGCAGCAAGGGCAGCAGCAGCACAGCGCCGGGGCAGTTGCTGCCGGCCTTAGCAGCAAGTAGCGCCTAAGTAGCACCTAAGTGGCACCTAAGTAGTAGCTTGGTAGTAGCTGTATTAACTCCCGCGTATTACCTCCGCATTACCCAGCCTTGGGCCCGGTTTCCACAACCGGGCCATTTTTTTAGCGTCTTGGTAACAAAAAACCGCTGAAAAAGGCTTGCATTCCTGTCCGGCTTCCACAATAATGAATGCAAATACGAATCATTCTTATTTAAGGAGAAGCGAAGATGATTACGACCACCCCAGCAATGCCACCAGTAGTTGCCGCCCACCCAGTCAACGCAGCAGTTGCCGCCCAAGCGATCAAGCCGGTCAAGCGCACCAACAGCGCCAGCCTGATGGAAGGCGGCCGTGAAATGGAGATTGAGCATTCCGGTCGTATCTACCGTCTGCGCATCACCCAGCTGAACAAGCTGATCCTGACCGCCTGATTTACCGATTAACTGTGCGTTAAGGGGCGCCGCCGCGTCCCACTCTCCCCCTTGAGTAGCCAGCCAAACAGCCAGCCAAACTCTCTTTTCCGACTCAGGAGCGTCTGATGGCCATCGAACATAGCAACCCGATTTTTCTCGCCCCATCGCATGGCGGCCATAATCCCGAACTGATGCTGTCCGCAGTGCTGCATCTGATGTCGCACTACACGGCTGGCAGCGACGATGCTGGCGGTTGCGTCAAGCTGGCCTCGGTCATCGAGCGCCACCTGAAAGCGCTGGCCACCCTGCCGGACCTGGCGCCGGTGCTGAGCGCGACTTGCGCGCAGCTGTCGGAACAATGGGCAAGCGAGGTAGAGCGCAATATGCACGAGCAGGAAAAGACCAACTTCCTCAGCCGCATCATGGCACGCGCACGTACCGCGCCGTCGGTGGCCTAAGGGAGCGCAACAGCATGTGCGAGAAACACGATCCACTGGCGGCCATCATCGCAGCCGCCATGCCGCAGGTGGCGGGCCCGGTAAGCAGCCCGCGTCCGCCTGAGCAGAGCCTCAAGCAGCAAGTCATCAAACCGGTCATCAACAGTGTCATGAATGTGCTGGCGAAGGAACCGGAAGCGCAGGCTTCGCGCCGGCGCCGTCTGTGGGAGCTGGGCCATGCCTGCCACTGCCCGCTGGTCGGGGTCGGTTTCCCGCTGGGCGTGCTACGCAAGCTGGTCGACAAAGTCACCAACGGCAAAGTGGTGGCCGACGACTACGAAGTCCATGTCGGCGCAGTCACCGAATGCGGCAGCCGCAACCGCCTATCGGAAGCGCTGCAAAAAGAACTGGAGCGCCGCTACGCGGCCGTGCTGCTGCGTTTCCGCAACGCCAAGACCACCGAACAAGTGGCCGACATGTGGCGCAACGCGGTCAACGTCGGCGACGTCGCCGGCGCATTCTGGGCCGGCCTGACGCACCCGCGCTGCACCTCCGAGCTCGAAGAACAGATGTGCCGCGACCTGCACATGGTGCAGCATCAGGCGGGTGCCTGCGTGCGCGCCGACATCACCAAATTCAACGCCACGCTGGATGAAAACAAGCGCCTGACGCACGACCTGGCCAAGGCCCAACTGCGCGCCACCGCGCTGATGGCGGAAAAGACCGGCGACGCCGAGAGGCACGCCGCGCAACTGATGCAGCTGCGCGCACAAGTGGTCGGCAAGGATAGCCTGGTAGACTCGCTGAAAGTCGAGCTGGAACAGTTACGCGTATCGATCCCTGGACTGGAATCGCGCGCCAAGCTGGCCGAGCGGCTGGAGCAAATGGAAGAACGCGAGCGCGCCATGCGCAACCAGATCGCCGACCTCAAGCTGGAACTGGCGCGTGCCGTCGAACAGCAGGCGATCCCGGCGCCGGCGCAGGAAGAAACCCGTCCGGTGGTCGAACACGTCATGAAAATGCCGCTGAGCCTGCGCGAACGTGCGGTGCTATGCGTGGGCGGCCGCAACGGCAACGTCGCCAGCTACCGCGAGCTGATCGAGCGCGAAGGCGCGCAATTCAGCCATCACGACGGAGGCCTCGAAGACAACGCCAACCGCCTCGAAGCCAGCCTCGCGGCGGCCGACCTGGTGATCTGCCAGACCGGCTGCATCAGCCACAGCGCCTACTGGCGCGTCAAAGACTACTGCAAGCGCAACGGCAAACGCTGCGTCTTCATCGACAACCCATCGATCTCCAGCCTGGCCCGCGGCCTCGAACAAGCCAGCGCCACCTGACCCCGGTTTTAGTAGACGTCGCGCTGGTAGCGTTTGGTGGCGATCAGGTGGTCGAGCTGGGCGCGGCCGAGGATGTTTTCCAGGGCGGCGTCGACGCCGGCTGCCATGCCTTGCAGGCTGCCGCAGACGTAGATCGCCGCGCCGTCAGCAACCCAGGCGCGCAGCTGTTCGGCGCGCGCTGGCAGCAGGTCCTGCACGTAGCGCTCAGCACCGCCGTCGCGCGACCAGGCCAGGTCCAGTAACAGTTGGCCGGACTGGCGCAAGGCGTCCAGTTCGGCACGGTAGTGGAAGTCGTGCGCGCTGTTGCGCTCGCCGAACAGCAGCCAGTTGCGGCCCTGCCCCGCCAGCGCACGCGCTTTCAGGTGGCCGCGCAGGCCAGCGATACCGCTGCCATTGCCGATCAGAATCAGCGGCCGGTCGACATTGCCTTCCAACCGGAAGCGGCGATGCTGGCGGCAGCGCAGCTGCACCACACTACCCGCTTCCAGCTGCTGCGTCAGCCAGCCGGATGCCACGCCGTGGCTGCCGTCCGCATGGCTGTGCAGCCGCACCAGCAGGTGCACGCGGCCGTCGGCCGGGATCGAGGCGATTGAGTATTCGCGCGGCTGCGCCGGATCGGCTGGCGCGGCAATCTGCACCAGGTCGCCCGACTGCCAGTCCGGCAATACGCCGCTCACCGGCTCCAGCTCCAGGTGGTAGACCGGTGCGCCTGCACTGCCGGCGTTCAGGTGCACCCGCTCGCTCAGGCGCCAGGCGTCAAAAGCTGGCGCGCTCCAGTCCGGCGCGTCGCTGGTTCCGGCCAGATGGCTTAGGTGTTGTCGCCAGGTGGCGACCGCCTGTTCCGAACTGCGGTCGACTTCAACGCGCGGAAACAGGCTTTGCGCGCCTTGCGCCTGTAGCCATTGATCCAGCGCGCGGCCGAAGCCACAATATTGCGCGTAGCTGCTGTCGCCCAAAGCCAGCACTGCGTAGTGCAGATGTGACAGCGGCAGCGCGGTGGTCATCAGCCGCCCGGCAAACGCGGCGGCGGCGTCCGGCGCGTCGCCCTCGCCGTAGGTGCTGACCAGGAACAGGATGCGCTCGGCGCCCTGCAAGTCTTCCGCGCCCAGCTCGGACAACTCGGCCAGCCGCGCCGGGATGCCGGCCACTTTCAGCGTGGCTGCCGTCTGCTGCGCCAGTTCTTCGGCGTTGCCGGTCTGGCTGGCGTAGCTGACGATCCAGCCGGGCGACGCCGCCGCCTCCGCCTTTGCGTGCTCGGCGGCCAGCCGCTTGCGGCGCGTGCGCAGGTATGGCGCCAGGCACACCAGCGCGTAAGCCACGCTGCTGCCCGCGACCAGCATCAGCCGGGTGGTGTCGTTGGTCCAGATCATTCGTCTAACATGCTGCGTAAATGGGTGCTCAGGTATTCAGTGAAGCCGCCGTCCGGCTGGCGCACCACGAAGCGCGCGGCCAGGCCTTGCAGCTCGGCCAGGCGCAAGCCGTTGCGGCTGCCCAGCACGGTCAACGCGGTCGACCAGGCGTCGGCCGCCATGCATTGCGCATGCACCACGGTGACCGAGGCCAGGTCGTTGGCGATCGGCATGCCGCTGCGCGGATCGATGGTGTGGGAGTAACGCTGGCCGTTCAGCTGGAAATAGCGCCGGTAGTCGCCCGAGGTCGCGACCGACAAGCCATGCAGCGCCAGCGCCAGTTCGGCCGGCACGGCGGCGCCGGGCGCGGCGTCGCTCACCTGTTCCAGCATCACCCACCACGGCTGCCCGTCGGGCTTGACGCCGGCGCCGCGCAGCTCGCCGCCCACCTCGACCAGATGATGCGCAAAGCCCTGCGTTTTCAGGTAATACGACAGCCGGTCTACGCTATAGCCCTTGGCCACGGCCGACAGGTCCAGCTGAACGCCCCCCGGCTGCAAGGCCTTGCGGCCGTCGCGCTGTAATTGCACCGGCCGTGCCGCCAGCTGCGCGCGGGCGATGCTGATTTCGTCGTGGGATGGCGGTACAAAGTCGGGCTGGTCGAAACGCCCCCAGGGGCCGAAGCCCCACAGGTTGACCAGCGAGCCGGCAGTCGGATCGTAGGCGCCGCCCGAAGCACGGCCCACGTCCAGCGCAAACGACAGCACGTCGAAGAAGGCCGGCGGCAAGGTATGCCAGCTGTCGGCGGGCGCACGGTTGTAGCGGCCCAGGTCGGATTCGGTTTCCCAGTGGCTCATTTCAGCCACGATGGCGTCGAGCTGCTGCTGCAGCCCGTCTTGCAGATGCGCGCAGGCGGAAGAGGATGCACAGTCCGGCACAGCCACCAGCCGCACCGACCAGCTGGTGCCCATGCTGCGGCCAGCGTAGTCGTGGATCACGCCGCCTGCTGGCGCCGGGTCGTCGGAAATATCGTGAGGCAGAAGAACCCGGCGCATGCCAGCCTTAATCCGGCAGGATTTCCAGAACAGCCGCGTAGGTGGCGCGGCGCGGCGCCATCTGTGGCGGCTGGCCTGGCACTGGCGCGGCGGCGGCCGGCCAGCTGCTGCTGACCATGTAGGCGCCCGCTGCCGGCAGCGTCAGCGTCAGTTCGCCTTTCGCGTCGGTGTTCTGGCGAATCTCGCCCAGCGTGCCGCGATAGCGCACGCCACCTGGAATCAGGCTCACGCCCAGATTGGCCGCTGGCTTGCCGTCCAACAGCAGACGCCAGGTGACTTTCTCGCCAGCGCGCAGTTCGTTCGGATGCGTAACCGGCACCAGTTCCAGGCCCTTGCCGCTAGGCTTCAGCACATCAGTGGAGGGATCGCCATTGGTGACGAAGGTTTCCAGGCGGCTTTCGTTGCGCGACAGTTTGACCTCGGTTGCATCGGCCGGCACGTCCTTGGCCAGCGATTCCTCGGTGCCACGGAAGCGCTTCATCGCGCCGTCCTTGTCCTTGTAGCTGCCGAACACGCTTTGCGTGACCAGCGCGATCCGGTAGGTGCCAGCCTTGCTCAGCTTCAGGTCGAAGGTATTGCGCAGCTTGCCGTTGCTGACATTCTCCGGCGTCACCTTGATGCCGCCCGGACCGGTCACATCGATGCCATCCACTTTCAGCGGCATGTGGTCGATGTCAAACAGGCCTTCGGAAATGGCGGCATCCACGGTCACCCATGCGGAGCCGTCACGGCCGGCTTCTACCAGCGTCGACGACGGCAATATCCACGGTTTGTGCGCCTGCGCGTTCAGCGACACGAACGACAGGCCGGCCAGCGCCAGCGCGATCAACGATTTGCTCATGGTGTTCATACGTTTGGACATATCTTCGCCTTATTATGGTTTGACTTGCACAACGACCGCGCCCAGCTCTTCCTTGCCCTTGCCTGCCACATCCTGCGCCGATTTCGGCGGCCATTGCAGCGGCACTTTGACCACTTCGCGGCCACCGGCTTCGCGCGAAGCTTCCACCAGCACCGTGTACTGGCCGGCCGGCAGCTTGTCCAGCGAGCCTTTCGGGATATTCAGAGTGATTTCGCCTGGCGCTTTGGTGGCGCCGGAAACGCCGTCCATCGGCATGGTCAGCTCGCGGCCGGTCTTGCGCCACCAGGTGCGCATGTCCTTCAGCCACTTGGTGCCGGCGTTGTCTTTCTTCTTGGTGTCGTACAGCACGGCCAGGTTGGCGACCACTTTCTGGTCGGCGTTTTCCAGCCAGGCGGCGATGTAAGGACGGTGGTATTCAGCCACGTTCAGCTGCGGCACGTCGAGTTTCAGGGCCAGATCGGCGGCCATGGCCGAGGCACTGGCGAGTGGCAGACTAAGCGCGATGGAGTAGCGTAATTTCATGGAGTACCTGTCGTGAGATGAATTAATGAATAAACAGCAGTGCAATAACTACGGGTATCAACACCCCCAGGCCGACCATCGGCCAGGTGAACGGGCGATTCGCCGCGTGGAACTTCAAAATCAACAAACCGGTAACGCAGAACACCAGGCACAGCACCGCGAAGATATCGATGAACCAGTTCCACGCCGGGCCGGTGTTGCGGCCCTTGTGCACATCGTTCAGCCAGGATATCCAGCCACGGTCGGTATGCTCGAATTCAGCGGCGCCGTCTTCCAGGCCGATGCGCACCCAGGCATCGCCGCCCGCTTTCGGCATCGGCAGATAAATTTCATCGGCCGACCATTCCGCCTGGCGGCCGCCTGCCTGCACCTTGAAGGTGTCCTGCAGCCACTGTTCCAGCGGCTGCGGCACGGCTTCCTTGGCGCCGTCATGCTGCTCGGCATAGGCGCGCAGCTGGCTGGCCAGCGGCGCCGGCAACTGCCCCTGCATGCGGGTAATGACGGGCTTGGCCTCGATCTGCGAGGCATGGTTCAGGGTGATGCCGGTAATCGAAAAAAGGAACATGCACAGCAGGCACATGGCCGAGCTGACCCAATGCCACTGGTGCAAATGCTTCAGCCAGACAGCGCGGCTGGCATTGCGGGCGGGATTGGCGCTGGGTACGCTCACGGAGTTTCCTTAGAC
Organism: Duganella sp. sic0402; assembly: GCF_019219065.1. Taxonomy (GTDB): domain Bacteria; phylum Pseudomonadota; class Gammaproteobacteria; order Burkholderiales; family Burkholderiaceae_D; genus Rugamonas. The sequence goes on from NZ_JAHUWK010000002.1 coordinate 596,232, forward strand.
GAAAAATACAAATGATAATGATTATCATTTGAATGGTCAACTCATCTTGTGTATCTATTATGTAAAGCTAGCGTGAAATCACGCACAGTCTGTCCCCGGCGTCAGCGATAAGGTTGGGCTAATCCCCTATCTTGTCATGGAGGCGCAGCATGCCGCTCTATTCGCAACAACAGATCAACACCATCGCCGCCAAGATCAAGCAGGTGCGCTTCGGCATGTTCACCACCATGGATCACGAGCAGGTGCTGACCAGCCGCCCGCTGACCATGCAGCAGATCGACAGCGAAGGCAATATGTGGTTTTTCACCTCGGACGAGGCGGAATTCACGCAGGATCTGCCAGGCCACCCGGAGGTCAACGTCAGCTTTTCCAGCCCGGACCAGCACCTGTATTTATCGGTGACCGGGCAGGCTTATCTGGTGCGGGACCGCGCCAAGGCACGGGAATTGTGGAATCCACTGGCACGCGCCTGGTATCCCGGCGGACTGGACGATCCGCACCTGGCGCTGATCAGGGTGAAGATACAGACAGCCGAGTACTGGGACGCCAGCGCCAGCAAGATGAAACAGCTGGTGCAATTGGCAAAAACGGCCGTTACCGGCCGCGCACCTGTGGCGATGGGCAAGCACACCACCATATGCCTGTAGCGGGAAGCTGATCAGGACTGGTTGCCCTGCTCCTTGTTGCCGGCGCCCGAGCTGGCGCTCTGGCGGTTGCGGCTGGCGTCGTTCTTGTGGCTCATGGCGCCGGCCCGGCGCGCCTCTTCCGAGGTGAACTCGTGCGCCGTGCCTTTCTGATGGGCGGCGCGTCCGCCTTGCGCAGCGATTTCGCGCTGCTGTTCCGGATCCATCGAAGCGAACCCGCGCTTGCTGGTGCTGCCGCTTTGCTTGCTGCCTTTGTCTGTAGCTTTGTCGTTGGTTGCCATGTTTGACCTCCTGATAGTGGAACAGTACCTGCTGACAGCACAGGAGCATTCATCGTAGTTGACAGCCCATCCACGCGATATAGGACAGACGCAGTGCTGAACGTAGGAGCGCGCCTATCAGGGGATGCGCAGCACCGCTTCGCCGCTGGTGACGAACAACTGTTCATCCGGCTGCGGTGCCACCGGATGGCCGCCGGTGAACGCGCCGAACGACGGCAGCACCATACGCTCCGCCCCCACCAGGAAGCACGGCAGCAGCAGCGAATCCCAGCCCGAGCGCAGCCGGTACACCGGATGCACATGCCCGGCCAGCACATACGACGGCACCAGGATGTCGGGATGGTGGCAAAATGCGAACGGGCCAATCACATGCGGCTCATCGGCCATGCAAATGCCGAGCTCGGCCGGTGGATCGCCGGCATGCAGATCGTGGTTGCCACGTACCAGCGTTAGTTGCAGCAGGGGATAGCGCTCCCGCCACGCCCGCATCGCCGACAGCGTGGCCCGTGCGTGCGCCGCCTTGGCATGCAGAAAATCCCCAAGAAACATGATGTGCCGCACCTCATGCAGCGCCAGCAAGGCTTCCAGCGCGCGCAGATTGGCGCCGGTGGTGCCGGCCGGCACCGGCACGCCGAGCGCGCGGAACGCGGCCGCCTTGCCGAAGTGGATATCGGCAATCACCAGCATCGCTTCGCGCGGCCAGTACAGCGCCTTCTGCGGCAGCATTAGCAGGCGTTCGCCGGCAATAGTAATCGCATGGTTCATGGTCCTGCAGCCTTCTCCAGTTCGCGCACCAGGCGGGCCACCCGGTCCGACAGTTTTTCGGTGCTGAGTTTTTCACGGAAGCGCTCCACCATCAGCGCAAAGCCAAACGGTGTGGCGCGCTTGATGGCGTGGAAGCGCACGCTGCGCGCCTGCAGTTCCAGCAGCGTGGCGCGCAGCCGGCCCAGTTCCAGCTCCTGCTCCAGCACTTCGCGCTGGGCCTGGGTCAGCAATAGATTGCCGGCGTCGTGCTGGCTGAACACGGCAAAGAACAGCGAGGCCGAGGCCTGCAACTGGCGCGCACTCTTGCCCTGTCCCGGATAGCCCTGGAACACCAGCCCGGCAATCCGAGCGATTTCGCGGAAGCGCCGCTGCGACAGCTCGGTCGCGTTGAGGCTGGCCAGCACGTCCTCCAGCAGATGGTCGATGCTGAACAGCCCGACCTCGGCCCCGTGCGGCCGTTCCAGCAGCGCATGCCAGTCCAGCTCCTGCGCAGACAGCAATTCAAAGCCGTAATCGTTGACCGCGATCGAAAACGTCACCGGCGTCATGCGGCCCACGCGGTAAGCCAGCAGCGACGCCAGCCCCACATGCACCGAACGCCCGGCAAACGGATACATGAACAGGTGCCGTCCTTCGCGGCTATGCAGGCTTTCGATGACCGTGGTTTCCGCCGTCGGCAGCGACGACCAGCGCTGCTGGATGGCCAGCAGCGGTTGCAGCGCCTGCATCTCCGGTCCCTCGTAGCGGTCCTGTGTGGCCAGGCGCAGCTGCGCCAGCGCCGCGTGCGCCAGCTCGGACGACATCGGCATCCGCCCGCCCTGCCAGCGCGGCACCGCCCCTTTGGCACCTGTGGCACGGCGCACGTAAGCAGTCATCTCATGCAGCCGCACAAATTCCAGGATGCGACCGGCGAACAGGAAGTGATCGCCCTTGCGCAAGCGCGAAATGAACGATTCCTCCACGCTGCCCAGCCGCCCGCCGCTGACATACTTCACCTGCAACGACGCGTCGGAAACTATGGTGCCGATGCCCATGCGATGGCGCCGTCCGAGCGCGGCGTCCGGCACGCGGTAGACGCCCTCCTGGTCGGGCAGCACGCGGCGGTACTCGGGATAGGCCACCAGCGTCTGCCCGCCGCGCGCCACAAAGTCCAGCGCCCACTGCCATTCCTCGTCGCTCAGATGGCGATACGACCAGGCGCTGCGCACCTCGGCCAGCATCGCCCCGGAACGGAAGCCGCCGCCCAGCGCCATCGTCACCAGGTGCTGCACCAGCACGTCCAGCGGCTTTTCCGGCACCGGGCGCGCCTCGATGTCGCGCGCGGCCACCGCCTGAATCGCGCCGGCGGCTTCCAGCAGCTCCAGGCTTTGCGTCGGCACCAGCGTCAGGCGCGACACCCGCCCCGGCGCATGGCCGCTGCGGCCGGCGCGCTGCAGCAAGCGCGCAATACCTTTGGCGCTGCCGATCTGCAGCACCCGCTCGACCGGCAGGAAGTCCACGCCCAGATCCAGGCTGGAGGTACACACCACCGCTTTCAGCAAGCCCTGCTTCAGCCCCTGCTCCACCCACTCCCGCACTTCCTTGTCCAGTGAACCATGATGCAGCGCGATCAGGCCGGCCCAGTCCGGCCGGGCGTCCAGCAGATGCTGATACCACAGCTCCGCCTGCGAGCGGGTATTGGTGAACACCAGCGTGGTGGCGTGCCGCTCGATCTCGGCAATCACCGGTTGCAGCATCTGCACGCCCAGGTGGCCGCCCCACGGGAAGCGCGCCGGATGCTCGGGGATCAGCGTGTCCACCAGCATCTGCTTGGCGACATGGCCTTCGATGATGACACCGTCCGGCGCCAGCACATCGCGTGCGCATTCCAGGTTGCCCAGCGTGGCCGACAAGCCCCACACCAGCAGCGCCGGATTCCATCGCCGCAGGCGCGCCAGCGCCAGCTGGGTCTGCACGCCGCGCTTATTGCCCATCAGCTCGTGCCATTCGTCGACGATGATCATCGCCAGATGCCTGAAACGGTCGGCGGCGTCCGGATGGCTGAGCAGCAGGGTCAGGCTTTCCGGCGTGGTGATCAGCGCGTCTGGCAGGCGCTTGTTCTGGCGCGCCCGCTGGGCGGAGCTGGTGTCGCCGGTGCGCGCTTCAACCTGCCAGTCCGGCGCCGCCTCCTGCAAGGCGCGCAGGGTGTCGGCGGCCAGCGCGCGCATCGGCGTGATCCACAGCACGCGCAGGCCGGCTGGCATCCGCCCACCTGCCGCGCGCGCGGCCGCCACGGCGTGCAGCGCGGCGAACCACACGGCATAGGTCTTGCCGGAGCCGGTGCTGGCGTGCAGCAGCCCGGAATGGCCTTGTGCCGCCGCTTTCCACACGGCGCGCTGGAACGGGAACGCTGTCCAGCCGCGTGCGGCAAACCAGTCCACAGCGTTCATGGCGCTGCCAGCAAATTCTTCAGCGACGCCAATGTGTCCGCCTCCTCCACCGTTTTATCCTCGCGCCGCCGCAGGATGCGCGGGAAGCGCACCGCGATCCCGGATTTATGGCGCGGCGAACTGGCGATGCCCTCGAAACCAATCTCAAACACCATGCTCGGCGTGACACTGCGCACCGGGCCGAATTTCTCTATCGTGGTCTTGCGGATAGCCTGGTCGACCTGGGCGATCTCCGCGTCGGTCAGGCCGGAATAGGCTTTGGCAAATGGCACCAGCTTGCGCTGCTCATCCTCGCCTTCATCCCAGACCGCGAAGGTGTAGTCGGTGTACAGCGAGGCGCGCCGTCCGTGGCCGGCCTGGGCGTAGATCAGCACCGCGTCCACGCTATACGGATCGATCTTCCATTTCCACCAGGTGCCGGCGCTCTTGGTGCGGCCCACGCCATAGCGTGCATCGGCCGCCTTCAGCATCATCCCTTCGACGCCGCGCTCGCGCGACTCGGTGCGGATCAGCGCCAGCTCGTCCCAGCTGTGGGCGACGATCAGCGGCGCCAGGCGCAGCTGCGGCGTGCCTTGCAGGCTGGCGATCAGCTGTTCCAGCAGCATGCGCCGCTCGGCCTGCGGCAGCTCGCGCAGATCGCGGCCATCCAGCTCCAGCACATCGTAGGCGACCATCACTGCCGGCAGCTCGCCGAGCAGCCGTGCCGACACCTGCTTGCGGCCCATGCGTTTCTGCAAATCGGCAAACGGCGCAGGCGCGTGGCCGCCATGCCAGACCAGGATTTCACCATCCAGCACCACGCCGTCCGGCAGGCGCAGCGCAGCCAGCTCCGGGAAGCGCTCGGTGATCAGGTCCTCGCCGCGCGACCATAGCCAGGTCTTGCCTTCGCGCCGCACCAGCTGGGCGCGCATACCATCGTATTTCCATTCGATCTGCCAGTCTTCCAGCGCGCCCAGCGTTTCCGGCGCGCGCTCCAGCTGGTGCGCCAGGAAAAACGGATAGGGCTGGCCGCCGCGCTGCACTTGTTCTTCCGGCGCGTGTTCGGCGATCAGTTGCGCGAAACCGGCGGCGGTCGGGCTGACGCTGCCATCGGTCCAGCCCATCAGCCGTTGCGCGATCAGCTTGCTGTCCAGGCCGGCGATGGCGCTCAGCGCGCGCGTCACCAGCAAGCGCGAGACGCCAACCCGGAAGCCGCCGCCAATCAGCTTGGTCAGCAAAAAGCGTTCACGCGTGTCCAGCTGGTCCCAATACGTGAACAAGGCCGAGCGCACCGCCTCCGGTGCGGCCCCGCGCAAGGGTGCGATGCCCAGCTCGATCCAGTCGGCCAGGCCGATTTCGCTGGGATGCTTGGGCGGCGGCAGGATATGCGCAATGGTTTCGGCCAGGTCACCGACCGCGTGGTAGCACTCGTCAAACAGCCATTCGTCCAGGACCGCGTATTCCATCGCGTACTGGCGCAGCAGCTTGGTCGGCACCGCCTGGCGCGGCTTGCCGCCGGCGAGGAAGTACACCGCCCACGCGGCATCCTGTGGCGCCGCCGTGGTGAAATAGGTCTGTAAGGCCGCCAGCTTGCGGGTGGTGGAAGTCGTCTCGTCCAGCTCGGCGTACAGGCGGGCAAAGTCACGCATGGCCGGCCTCCTCGGCGGGCGCGGCCGGCTCCGTCTCATCGTCGCCATACTCGGTATCGAAGCCGCTGGCCTGCAAGCCCTGCTGCTGCAACCAGCGCACCAGCACGGCAATCGAGCCATGCGTGACGATCACCCGTTGCGCACCAGTCGCCGTGATCGCTTCCAGCAAACCGGGCCAGTCCGCGTGGTCGGACAACACAAAGCCACGGTCCACGCCACGCCGGCGGCGCGCGCCACGCAGCTGCATCCAGCCGCTGGCAAAGGCGTCGCTGAAATCGCCAAAGCGCTTGATCCACGGCGAACCGGCGGCCGACGGCGACGCCAGCACGATGGATTTGCCGATATCATTCTTGGCCACATCGCTGACCATCAGCGTCGAAGGCAGCCACACGCCGCCTTCACGGTACACCTGATTCAGCGTCTGCACCGCACCATGGCAGATGATTGGCCCGATCGCCGGGTCCAGTCCGCTAAGCAGGCGCTGCGCCTTGCCAAAGCTATAGCCCAGCAACACGCTGGCGCGGCCCTGCGCGGCGTTGGCGGCCCACCAGGCGTTGACATCGTCGTAGATTTCCTGTTGCGGCTGCCAGCGGTAGATCGGCAGGCCGAAGGTCGATTCGGTAATGAAGGTGTCGCAGCGCACCGGCTCGAACGGCGCGCAGGTGCTGTCGGCCTCGACCTTGTAGTCGCCCGAGGCCACCCACACCTCGCCGCGATACGCCATGCGCACCTGCGCCGAGCCCAGTACATGGCCGGCCGGATGCAGCGAGATGGTCACGCCGTTATGCACCAGCCGCTCGCCATAGGCCAGGCCGGTGATATTGATCGGCCCCAGCCGCGACTTCATCACATTCACGCCGGGCGCCGCCGCCAGGTAATGCTGGTGGCCGCCGCGCGCGTGGTCGCCGTGCGCATGGGTGATGACGGCCCGCTCCACCGGCCGCCACGGGTCGATGTAGAACTGGCCTGGCACGCAGTACAGACCTTCCTTGCGTACGATCACCATATCTGCAGACATAGGCGGCTTTCAAGTCAAGATGCGCTGATTGTCGCGCAGGGGCCTGCTTCAGTCTGTCAGACAACGCACCTATTCGATCCGTTCCGCCATGAAGCTGACGTTGTCATTCTCGTCGGGCTGGAGAGGCACGCGTTCCTCGCCGACCATCAACATGGCTTCGATATCGATGGGGGGCGGCGGTGGCGTGGGCGTAGTTGCAGGAAACTTGTGTTTGACGGAACGCGATGATTTTCTGGCAGACATAATTCCTCCACTCTGGCGACATGGCGCCGTCGATCAGAGTAGCGCACATCCGCCGCCGGCGCTATCGGATACTGCCTATTTCGCGCGCTGGCGGACAATCGGCTACCATATAGCCCTTGGCGCGTCCGCGCTTGCTTATTTACTGAATAACACATCATGACCTTCACCCTCAGCGACACCGCTTACGGCACCGACAGCGCCGACGCGAAAAACGCCATGTACAACGATCTGCGCCCGCAACTGCAGGGCCTGGTCCACGGCGAAACCGACCTGATCGCCAACACCGCCAATTTCAGCTCGCTGGTATTCAACAGCATGCCGGGCCTGAACTGGGCCGGCTTCTATTTCCTCAAAGGCGATGAACTGGTGCTGGGCCCGTTCCAGGGTAAGCCGGCCTGCATCCGCATCAAGAAAGGCCGTGGCGTCTGCGGCACCACCGTAGTGGAAGGCAAGTCCATCGTCGTGCCTGACGTGCACGCCTTCCCTGGTCACATCGCCTGCGACGTCAACTCGCGTTCGGAACTGGTGGTGCCGGTGCGCGGCCCGGACGGCGCCATCGTCGGCGTGTTCGACCTGGACAGCCCGCTGCCGAACCGCTTCGACCAGACCGACGCCGACGGCATCGAATCGCTGGTCAAGGTGCTGGAAGCAAGCCTGGCTTAATCAGCCTGCGCACGCGCCAGCAGCAGCTGGCGTTCGCGCTCATTCCGCGTCAGCGACGCGGCGCGCGTGAATTCGGCGCGCGCTTCGCTGGCGCGCCCCAGCCTGGCCAGCAGGTCGCCGCGCACGCTGGGCAGTAGATGGTAGTTCTTCAAGGCCGGCGCATCCAGCAGGCTATCCACCACATCCAATCCCGCTTGCGGTCCATACGCCATCGACAGCGCCACGGCGCGATTCAGCTCGACGATCGGCGACGGCGATAATTGCGCCAGCGCGTCGTACAGCGCGGCGATGCGCTGCCAGTCAGTGTCCGCCGCGCGCCGCGCGCGGGCGTGACAGGCGGCGATGGCGGCTTGCAAGGCGTATGGGCCCAAGCCGCGCGTGCCGCCAGTGCTCGACGCATCATCTGCCAGCGCCAGCTGTTCGGATCGCCCCAATGCAGCCAGGCCACGGCGTATCAGCAACTGGTCCCAGCGCGCCCGGTCCTGCTCCAGTAACAGGACCGGCTCGCCGCTCGGCCCGAGCCGGGCGCGGGCGCGCGACGACTGGATTTCCATCAGCGCCACCAGCCCATGCACTTCCGGTTCACGCGGCTGCAATTCCGCCAGGATGCGCCCCAGCCGCAGCGCCTCTTCGCACAGCGCCGGCCGCATCCAGTCAGCGCCTGCGCTGGCCGCATAGCCTTCGTTATAAATCAAATAGATCACTTGCAGCACCGAGGCCAGGCGCTCGCCCAGCTCGTGCGCGCGCGGCGCTTCAAACGGCACTTTGGCTTCTGCCAGCGTGCGCTTGGCGCGCACAATGCGCTGCGCCACGGTTTTCTCCGGTACCAGAAAGGCACGGGCAATTTCATCGGTACTCAAGCCGCCCAGCAGACGCAAGGTGAGCGCTACCCGGCCATCGGTCGGCAGCACCGGGTGGCAGGCGACAAACACCAGCCGCAGCAAGTCGTCGCCGATATCATTCTCCAGCGACTCGGCCACCACCGCTTCCAGGTTGGGCGCGGCGTCCTGCAACTGGCTGTCGAGTTCATAGCTGATCGCCGCTTCTTTCTGCTGGTGCAGCTGACGATGCCGCAGCACATCCAGAGCGCGATTCTTGGCGACTGTAGTCAGCCACGCGGCCGGCTGGTCCGGCACGCCAGTGCCCGGCCAGCGCTCCAGCGCCAGCACCAGCGCGTCCTGCGCCAGTTCCTCGGCCTGCCCGACATCGCGCAGCATGCGCGCCAGCACGGCGATGATTTTGGCGGACTCCATCCGCCATACTGCGTCGACAATCTGGTGGACATCAGCCGCCACGGCTGGCTTTGCTGAAGGCGTTGCGCATGCCCGCTTCCAGCAGCTCGGCACGCAAGCGCTCCTCCGCCTTCACCATCTCCGGCGTGAATTCCACATGTAACTTGCGCTCGCACGCCTCGCGGATTTCCAGTGTGATGTCGCCCGGTTGCGGATATGGGTAAGCCTTGGCCCAGGCAATCGCCTCCTGCTGCGAGGCGGCCTGCAACATCCAGTAGCCGGCGATCAGTTCCTTCACTTCGGTGAACGGTCCATCCACCACCGTGGTTTTGGAATTCGCATAATGCACGCGCGCGGCGCTGCCGCTGCCTTTCAGGCCTTCGCCGGCCAGCAACACGCCTCGCTGCACGCCGCTTTCATTATGCTGGTTCATGACATCGATGACTTCCGGCGGCGGCACGGCATCCGCTTCGGCATCCGCGTCAGAACGCAGGAATACCACGTAGCGCGTCAGCGTCTCCTGGCGTTGCGGGATGGTGCCGGCCGCCGTGCCGCGCTCGTCAAAGCCGATGCAATTGCCGGGACAGCCTGCGTCGCGGATTTCATACACTGCGCCGCTATCGAACAGCGGCCACCAGCGCACCTGCTCGATGATGTCCTCGCGCGACTCGGCTTCCAGCAACACAAACCCGGCCACCAGCTCCTTCGGCGAGAACGGCCCGCGCACCTCAGTCCACTCGCCGTCGCGGCGATGCAGCCGCACCGCTTCCGCGCTGGGGCGCAGGAAGGTGCCCGGCTCCAGCGCCGGCGGCTGTATTCCTCGTTCCGTGCTCTGATTCGCGCGGCGCAGTACCATGAATTCCATTACATCAAGCTCCTGACTAGACTGAGGTAATAAGGTATCACAAGCGCGCCCGCAAAGCGGCCTCCTGGTCCGCCAATTCCGGTGTCATGGCCTCGCCGAAGTCGCTCATTTCATACACCTGGCGGATTTCGATCTCGGATGGCGTGTCGAACGGGTTCGGGCAACGCTTCATCCACTCGATCGCTTCCTGCTTTGAACTCACCTGAATCAGCCAGAAACCGGCCACCAATTCGCTGGTAGCGGCAAACGGGCCGTCAATCACGGCGCGGCTGGCGCCGTCAAAGCGGATGCGCGCGCCCTTGGCGCTCGGATGCAGGCCTTCGCCGGCCAGCAGCACGCCAGCGTTGACCAGTTCCTCGTTGAACTTGCCCATCGCCGTCATCAGTTCCGTGCTGGGCAGCTTGCCGGCTTCCGAGTCGGCGGTGGCTTTCACCAAGATCATGAATCGCATGCGGCTCTCCTTACTGACCGCCGGACGGCATCTGCTTCATCGCTTCCGCCATTTCTTCCGGCGACACATCGCGCACGTGGGTGGCGATCGACCAGTGATGGCCGAACGGGTCGGTCACCTGGCCATAACGATCGCCCCAGAACATGTCCGCTACCGGCATGCGTACCGTGGCGCCAGCGTCCACCGCCTGCTTGAAGGCGGCGTCGACGTCTGGCGAATACAGATGCAGCGTGACCGGGCTGCCTTTCAGCGCTTTGGGGCCCAAGCCGCCATAGGCGGGGAAATCATCGGCCAGCATCAACGTTGATGCACCGATCTGCAGCGACGCATGCATCAGGCGTCCGTCCGGGCCGGGCAGGCGCATCAATTCAACGGCGTTGAAGGCTTTTTTGTAAAACGCGATGGCGTCGGCGGCGCCTTCGCATACCAGGTGTGCGGTGATATTGTCGATCATGGTGGTCTCCTCTGGTTGAATGCTTACTCTATACCCACGACGAAGCAACGCAGCGGAAATCGACACTTTTTTTTAAATTTTTTTGAACAGCAGAGAAAATCGGGTTTGCTCCCCTGGGCGGCTATCCAGTGAAATTTTTCCACCGTGCAATTCCATGATGGCGCGGACGATAGACAGGCCCAGTCCGGCGCCGGAGGTACGCGCCTGATCGGCGCGGTAATAGCGGTCGAAAATGTGCGGCAGATGCTCCGGCGCGATACCGGGGCCACTGTTGCTGACGGTGATCTCGATGCCATCCGGCACCGCGTGCGCCGACAGCGCCACCGTGCCGCCCTGCGGCGTATGGCGGATGGCGTTGGCGACCAGGTTGTTGACGGCGCGCTGCAACAGCACCGGGTCGATATCGGCTTGCAGTGGTTGGGCGTCAACGCTCAGGCGCACGCCGACATCCTCCGCCAGAATCTCGAAATAGTCGTGGATGCGCTGCAGCTCGGCCGACAGGTCCAGCGTCACCCGCTGCAACGCCAGCTGGGCGTTGTCGACCCGCGCCAGGAACAGCGTGTTCTCGATCATGCGCGCCAGCCGTTCGTACTCCTCCAGGTTGGAAGCCAGCAGTTGCTGGTATTCCTCCGCGCTGCGCTGGCGCGCCAGCGCCACCTGCGTCTCGACCATCAGCGTGTTGACCGGCGTGCGCATGTCATGCGCCAGGTCAGCGGCAAAGCCAGACAGGCGCTGCACACCGTCTTCCAGCCGGTTCAGCATGGCGTTGAAGGCTTCGCCCATTTCGCGCAGCTCGACTGGCGCATCCTGCACCGACAAGCGGGTGTTGAGGCGGCTGGTGTGGATCTGGTTGGCCTTGGCGATGACGCTGCGCAAACGCCGCATGCTATGCCGCACCACCACATAGCCCAGTAGCGTCGCCAGCAGCGCGCCGCCGCACAGCGCAAGCAGCAGGTCGACGGAGTAATTACTGAGCAATTTGAGCCGGTCGGAGCGCTCGCGCGCCAGCGTGATCTGCACCGGCTCGTTGCCTGCCATGCCAGTCGCGCGCACCATGCGGCCAACGCCGGCGGCCGGTTGCCAGTCGTGGATATCCTCCAGCGTCAGCGTGCGTCGCGCCGGCACGCTGTCCACCTGCGGCAGCGGCCGCGAGGTCAGCGAGGTCTGCAACAGCGCGCGGCCATCAGCGGCGCTGACCTTCAGCATGAAATCGTTGTGGCCGAACAGCGTGTCGGTCAGCGGTCCCTGATCCTGCGCTATCGCTGCGGCTGACGGCAGGCCGGCGATGATGCGGCGTATCTGATCGACCTTGCCGATCAACTCGGCGTCGTCGCGATACGCCATCTGGCGCTGCAAGGTGTGGTACAGATAGGCACCGACCGCCAGGAAACTGGCCGCCACCACGGCCGACAGCAACAGCGCCACGCGCAGCGTCAGCGACATCGGCCGCCGCACCGGATTCATTCGCGCGCCTCCAGCAGATAGCCCATGCCGCGCATGGTCTGCACCAGCTTGAGCGGATACGGATCGTCGACCTTGGCGCGCAGGCGGCGGACCGCCACATCGACCACATTGGTATCGGAGTCGAAATTCATATCCCACACCATCGAGGCGATCTGCGTGCGCGACAGCACCTCGCCCTGACGCTTGGCCAGCAGATGCAGCAGTGCGAATTCCTTGGCGGTGAGATCGATGCGCTGGCCGCCGCGCGTCACGCGCCGTCGCGGTACATCGATTTCCAGATCGGCCACGCGCAGCACGTCGGCCTCGCGCACCGGGCCACGGCGCAGCAGCGTCTTGACCCGCGCCAGCAGCTCGGCGAACGCAAACGGCTTCACCAGATAGTCGTCCGCGCCCAGCTCCAGGCCCTTGACGCGGTCCGCCACCTCGTCGCGCGCGGTCAGGAACAGCACCGGCGTCTGCTTGCGTTCGCGCAGCCGCGCCAGCACCTTCCAGCCGTCCATCTGCGGCAGCATCACATCCAGCACGATCAGCTCATAGTCGTGTTCCAGCGCCAGCGCCAGACCATCGACGCCATTGCGCGCCAGGTCCGCCACATAGCCGGATTCCTGCAAGCCCTTGACCAGATAATCGCCCGCCTTCGGTTCGTCTTCAACAATCAGTATTTTCATGATGCCCTTATTGTCGGCCTTTTTGCGGCGGCGGGGATTACAAATCTGTCATTTGGAAGCAGCTTCCAGAATCAGCTGCGCGATCTGGTCAGCGTGCGAGATCATCGACAGGTGGCTGGATGCCAGTTCGATCGTCTTGGCGCCCATGCGCTTGGCCAGAAAGCGCTCCAGTTCCGGCGACGTGGTGCGGTCGTTGGCCGACACCGCATAGTAAGTCGGCTTGACCTTCCATGCCGCCTGGGTGGTGCGGCTGCTGAACAGGGTTTGCGAGATACGTCCCTGCCCCGCATACAGCACCCGCGCACGCGCCGGGTCCAGATCGCCTGCAAAGTCGCGCACGAAGGCTTCCTCGCTCAGTTGGGCAAAGCCGTCCGCCGACTTGACCAGGCCCTTGCTGGCTGGCGCCGCCGGGAAGGTGGCCGCCAGCGCGGCGTAGTCTTCGCCGGCGTCCGGCGCGCGCGCCGCCACGTAGACCAGCGCCGCCACCTTGGCGTCGTTGCCCGTTTCGCTGATCACCGTGCCGGCCCACGAGTGGCCAACCAGCACCGCCGGCCCATCCTGCAAGGCCAGCACGCGGCGGGTGGCCTCGGCGTCATCTGCCAGCGAGGTCAGCGGATTCTGTACCGAGGTCACATGCTTGCCGGCCTTTTGCAGCAAGGCGATGACCTCATTCCAGCACGATCCATCGGCATACGCGCCGTGAACCAAGACGATATTATTAACGGCGGCCGACGCCGCGCCCGAAAACAGTAAGGCGCAGGCGCCGGCAAGTAACAGCTTTTTCATGGTGATTCCTTGATGAGTGAATGTGAGCCCAGTATAGAAATCCCGCCCTGACCGCAAGATGACGGCCACATTACAAACAGATGACAAGCACGCCCGATACACCGTGATACATGATAGAAACAATTCTCAAGTCAACGGTCAGCATTAAAACGCTAAAATCCTTCACTAATGTATAACTTCGCTGCACTACAGCATCGCACGGTCATATGATTCAGGGGATTGATTAATCTGGCTCATAGGGTCATGCGGTTCCGCTGCATTATTCAAAATGCTGCACCGCGCTATAGTGTCCGGTCAGTATGTCCCTGGGGGTAACTTTGTGTTAATTGAAATCGTCCGCGTGGCGCTACGGCGTCCCTATACCTTTGTGGTCATGGCCTTGCTGCTGCTGATCGTCGGTCCGCTGGCGGCGCTGCGCACGCCAACCGACATCTTCCCGGATATTAAAATTCCGGTGATCGCCGTCGCCTGGCAGTACACCGGCCAGCCGCCCGACCAGATGGCCGGCCGCGTCTCGACCCAGTTCCAGCGCGCGCTGACTACCACCGTCAACGACATCGAACACATCGAAGCCAACACCTACACCGGCGTCAGCATCGTCAAGATCTTCTTCCAGCCCGGCGTCAATATCGCCGTCGCCAATGCACAGGTGACGGCGATTTCACAGGCGCTGCTGCGCCAGATGCCGGCCGGTATCACGCCTCCGCTGGTGATCAATTACAACGCCGCCACCGTGCCGATCTTGCAAGTGGCCTTGTCCGGCAAGGGCCTGTCCGAACAGCAGCTGTCCGACCTCGGCACCAACACGGTGCGCACACCGCTGGTCAGCGTGCCCGGCGCGGCGATTCCGCTGCCTTACGGCGGCAAGCAGCGCCAGGTGCAGATTGACGTCGACCCGGCGCTGTTGCAGGCGCGCGGCTTGTCGGCGCAGGACATCGCCAACGCGCTGGCGGCGCAGAATGTGCTGACCCCGGTGGGCACGCAGAAAATCGACAGCCTGGAATACACCATCCAGCTGAACAGCGCGCCATCGGCCATCGCCGACCTGGCGCGTCTGCCGGTGCGCGTAGTGAATGGCGCGACCATTTACCTGGGTGACATCGCCAACATCCACGACGGCAACGCGCCGCAAACCAACGTGGTACACGTAGACGGCAGCCGCTCGGTGCTGATGTCGGTGCTGAAGAACGGCTCGGCCTCGACGCTGGCGATTGTCGATGGCATCCGCGCCAAGATCGATACGCTGAAAGTCGGCTGGCCGGAAGCGCTGACGGTCACGCCGATCAACGACCAGTCGGTCTTCGTGCGCGCCGCCATCAAGGGCGTGGCCTCGGAAGGCGTGATCGCCGCCGCGCTGACCAGCCTGATGATCCTGCTGTTCCTCGGCAGCTGGCGCTCCACCATCATCATCGCGGTATCGATCCCGCTGTCCATTCTCGGCTCCATCATCGCCCTGTCGGCGATCGGCGAATCGCTGAACCTGATGACACTGGGCGGCCTGGCGCTGGCGGTCGGCATCCTGGTCGATGACGCCACGGTGACCATCGAAAACATCAACTGGCACCTGGAACACGGCAAGCCGGTGGAAATGGCGATTCTGGACGGCGCGGCGCAGATCACCACGCCGGCCTTCGTGTCGCTGCTGTGTATCTGCATCGTGTTCGTGCCGATGTTCTTCCTCGACGGCGTATCGCGCTTCCTGTTCGTGCCGATGGCCGAGGCGGTGATTTTCGCCATGATCTGCTCCTTCATCCTGTCGCGCACGCTGGTGCCGACCATGGCCAATTACCTGCTGAAGCCGCACGACACCGGCGAAGGCCATGCCCACGGCCACGGCGGCCATGGCACGCCCGAGCCATCGCGCAATCCGCTGGTGCGTTTCCAGCGCGGCTTCGAAGCCCGCTTCGAGCGTCTGCGCGCCGGTTACAGCGGCATACTGGCAGCGGCGGTGGTCAACCGCAAGCGCTTCATCATCGGCTTCATGCTGGTGGTGCTGGCCTCGTTCTCGATGGTGCCTTTCCTGGGCAGTAACTTCTTCCCGGCGGTCGATTCCGGCCAGGTGCTGATCCACGTGCGCGTGCCGGTCGGCACCCGTATCGAGGAAACCGCCGCCCGCTTTGCGCGCATCGAACAGGCGATCCGCCGCGTGATCCCGGCCAACGAAATCGTCACCATGACCGACAACATCGGCATGCCGGCCAGCTCAATCAATATGGTGTACAACAACACCGGCATGATGGGCACGCAGGACGGCGACTTCCAGATCGCCCTCGGCGAGGAGCACGCGCCGACCGCCGAATACGTGCGCAAGCTGCGCAAGGTGCTGCCGGAAGAATTCCCGGACACCACCTTCTCCTTCCCGCCTGCCGACATCGTCAGCCAGATCCTGAACTTCGGTTCACCGGCGCCGATTGACGTGCAGATCCGTGGTGCGAAAATTGGCGACAACTATGTCTACGCCGACAAGCTGCTGAAGCGCATCCGCGCCATTCCTGGCGTGGCCGACGCGCGCATACAGCAGTCCAACAAGTCGCCGGTGTTCAATGTCGATATCGACCGCACCCAGGCGCAGCAGCTGGGCCTGACCACGCGTGACATCACCAACAGCATGGTGGTCAACCTGGCAGGTTCGTCGCAGGTAGCGCCTACCTTCTGGCTGAATCCGGCCAACGGCGTCAGCTACCCGATCGTGATGCAGACCCCGCAGCCGCAGATGGATTCGCTGTCGGCGCTGGCCAACCTGCCGGTCGGCAACGGCGCGACCACCGGCAACGCCACGCTGGGCGGCGTCGCCCGCTTTGAGCGCGGCACCCAGTCGGCCATTGTCAGCCAGTACGACATCCAGCCGATGGTGCAGATCTACGCCGCCACCCAGGACCGCGACCTGGCCTCGGTGGCCAAGGATATTAACCTGGCCATCGAAGCAAGCAAGGCCGATCTGCCGAAAGGCTCGACGGTGCAGATGCTGGGCCAGGTCAAGACCATGGACCGCGCCTTCTCCGGCCTGCTGTTCGGCCTGCTCGGCGCGGTGGTACTGATCTACCTGCTGATCGTGGTCAACTTCCAGTCCTGGCTGGACCCGGCGGTGATCATCTCGGCGCTGCCAGCGGCGCTGGCCGGCATCGTCTGGATGCTGTTTGCGACCAATACCACGCTGTCGGTGCCGGCGCTGACCGGGGCCATCATGTGCATGGGCGTGGCCACCGCCAACTCGGTGCTGGTGATCTCGTTTGCGCGTGAACGCCTGGACGAACTGGGCGACGCCACCGCCGCCGCGCTGGAAGCCGGCTCGGTGCGCTTCCGTCCGGTGCTGATGACCGCGCTGTCGATGATCATCGGCATGCTGCCGATGGCGCTCGGCCTCGGCGACGGCGGCGAGCAGAACGCGCCGCTGGGCCGCGCCGTGATCGGCGGCCTGATCTTCGCCACCACCGCCACGCTGCTGTTCGTGCCTGTGGTATTCAGCCTGGTGCACAAGAAGCACGCGCCCAAAACGACCTCCAACGACCAACCTATTTCCGGAGCACCTGTCCATGCCAACTAACACCACTCGTATGGGTCACAAGCCGCTGGCCCTGGGTCTGATCGTCGTCGCTGCCGCGCTGGTGGCGGCCGGCGTGATAAGCCGCCAGTCGCAAGCCGAACAAGTCAAGCAAGCCAACACGCCAGTCGTGCCGCTGGTCAGCATCCTGCCGCCAGGCCAGGCCGCCGGCCAGGCGCTGGAACTGCCGGCCCGCATCGAACCGTGGGCGCGCGCGCCGATCTATGCGCGCGTCAGCGGCTACCTGAAGAACTGGAACGTCGATATCGGCGCGCCAGTCAAATCCGGCCAGACGCTGGCCGACATCGAAACGCCCGACCTGGACCAGCAGCTGCTGCAAGCCAAGGCCGAACTGGCGACCGCGCGCAGCAACCTGACGCTGGCCACCAGCACCGCCAAGCGCTGGCAAGGTCTGCTGGCGGCGGACGCCGTCTCGCGCCAGGAAGCCGACGAGAAAGCCGGCGACCTGGCAGCCAAGCAATCAGCGGTCAACGCCATGCAGGCGAATGTCGACCGGGTGCAGGCGCTGCAGCGTTATACCCGCCTGGTGGCGCCGTTCGACGGCGTGGTCACCGCGCGCAATACCGACGTCGGTGCGCTGATCAGCGTCGGCGGCTCGCCCGGCTCGGAACTGTTTGTGGTGTCCGACATCAGCCGTCTGCGCGTCTACGTCAATGTGCCGCAGCGCCAGGTGGCCGCGATCAAGGTCGGCGACAAGGCCGAGCTGAGCGTCCCTGAGCGTCCGGGCAAGGTCTATACCGCCACCGTACAGTCGCTGGCGCAAGCCATCAACGCCAGTTCCGGCGCCATGCTGGTACAGCTGACCGTGCAGAACGACAGCCGCGAGCTGCTGCCGGGCGGCTACGCTGCCATCCATTTCAACACGCCGCTGGCCAGCACCGCGCTGAGCATTCCGCCGAGCGCGCTGATTTTCAACAAGGCCGGCACGCAAGTGGCCACCGTCGGCAAGGACGGCCGCGTGGTGGTGAAACCGATCACCGTCAGCCGTGACCTTGGCAATGTACTGGAAGTGGCGTCCGGCATCGACCGCAACGACCAGGTCATCGCCAACCCGCCAGATGGCGTCGCCACCGGCGACCAAGTGCGCGTGGCCGCTGCCAACAACGCAAAGGCCAAGCTGTGAAGGTCCTCTACGCTACCACCTTGGCCCTGGCGCTGGCCGCCTGCGCACAGGCACCGGTGCAACAACCACCAGCCGTGCCACTGGCCGACAGCTTCCGTGATATTCCCGCCGGCTGGACCGACGCAAGCACCAAGGCGCCGCAGTTGCCGGCCGACTGGTGGACCATGTACAACGATCCGCAGCTGGACGCGCTGCAACAGCAGCTGATCGCCAACAGTCCGGACCTGGCCAGCGCATTGGCGCGCTACCAGCAGGCACAGGCCGCCACCGGCGTGGCCCGCTCGGCGCAATCGCCGACGCTGGGCGCGTCGCTGAATGGCCAGCGCCTGCGCCAGTCCGACCTGCGGCCGCTGCGCGGCGCCACCTCGCCGTCCGAGTACAACAGCGGCACGCTGCAATTCGACCTGGGCTATGAAGTGGACCTGTGGGGCCGTATCAGCAAGCAGGTCAGCGCTGGCGAGGCGCAGGAGAAAGCCGCCGGCGCCGATCTGGCCGCCGCCCGGCTATCGCTGCAAATCCAGCTGGCCGATACGCTGCTGGCCCTGCGCGGCGCCGACGCCGACCTCAAGCTGCTGCGCGAAACCGAAGCCGCCTACAAGCGCCAGGCCGAGCTGATGACCCGCCGCCACGACGGCGGCACCGCCTCCGGCCTGGACCTGGCGCGCGCCGAAACACAGCTGGAATCGACCCGCTCGCTGCTGCGCCAGCGCCAAGCGCAGCGCAATGTGCAGGAACACGCGATTGCCGCGCTGGTCGGCGCCAACGCCGCCAGTTTCAGCGTCGCGTCCGATGAACGCGGCGCCTTCGTCACGCCGGCGCTGCCGATCGGCGTGCCGTCGCAGCTGCTGCAGCGCCGTCCGGACATCGCCGCCGCCGCGCTGCGCGTGGCCGCCGCCAGCGACCAGCTGGGCATCGCCCGCACCGCACTGTTCCCGTCGCTGACGCTGGGCGTGTCGGGCGGTTACCAGACCAGCGACTTTGACCGCTTCGCGCGCGCCTCCAATCTGTTCTGGGCGGTTGGCCCAACGCTGGCAGTCAACCTGCTGGATGGCGGCCGCCGCAAGGCGCAGATCGCCGGCGCGGAAGCCGCCCTGGACGAGGCCGGCCAGCGCTACCGTTCGGTGGTGCTGACCGCGTTCCAGCAGGTGGAAGATCAGCTGACGCTGCTCAACAACTATGACGAAGCGGCCAAATCCGATCACCTGGCCGCCTCCGCCGCGCAGCGCGCACTCGACCTGGCCACCAAGCGTTACGATCAGGGCGCGGCCAGTTATCTGGAAGTGGTGACGGCGCAGACTGCCTACCTGCAATCCCGCCGCAGCGAGCTGGACCTGACCACCCGCTACCGCCAGGCTGGCGTGCAGCTGGTCAAAGCCATCGGCGGCGGCTGGGTGGCCGGCTAAGCTGGACAGCTAAGTTGAACAGCTAACAGCTATGGCAAGCGGGACAGGCGCGTTCGGCCGCATGGCGCTACAATGGCAGAGTCGAATGACCAACCAAGGAGTGAGATGATGGCTGTTAAACCTATCAAGATCGATATCGGTCTGACCGAAAAAAGCCGCGCCAAGATCGCCGCCGGCCTGTCCGGCCTGCTGGCCGACAGCTACACGCTGTACCTGATGACCCACAACTTCCACTGGAACGTCAAAGGTCCGATGTTCAACTCGCTGCACCAGATGTTCATGACGCAGTACAGCGAACAATGGACCGCGCTGGACCAGATCGCCGAACGCATCCGCGCACTCGGCTATCCGGCGCCGGGCACCTACGCCCAGTTCGCCAAGCTGGCGACCATCAAGGAAGTTGAAGGCGTGCCGCAAGCGCTGGACATGGTGCGCCACCTGGTGGCAGCACAGGAAGCCACCGCCCGCACCGCGCGCAAGCTGCTGCCGGTCGTGGACGAGGCCGACGATCAGCCTACCGCTGACCTGCTGACCCAGCGTCTGGATGTCCACGAGAAAACCGCGTGGATGTTGCGCAGTCTGCTGGAAGAGTAAAAAAAAGCCGGCTTTCAAGCCGGCTTTCTTTTTGGGGAGGGATTAGAACTCTTCCCACTCCTGGCTTTCATCCGCCGGCGCCTTGCGTGTCGTACCGGATGGCGCTGCGGCCGGCTTGGCCTTGGCGGCTGGCTTGGGCGCCAGTTTCAGCGCTGGCTTGCGTGCCGTGGTCGCTGCTGCCGCAGGCCTGGCGCGGGCTGCTGCCGGTGCCGAAGCAGTCTTGCGTGGCGCGATATTGCCGCCTTCCACCTGGAACACCGACACCATCTCGGCCAGCTTGACCGCCTGCTCCTGCATCGCCTGTGATGCAGCGGCGGCTTCTTCCACCAGCGCGGCATTCTGCTGCGTCACGGTATCCATCTCGGCCACTGCGGTATTGATCTGCTCGATGCCGATTTCCTGCTCGCGGCCAGCTGAGCTGATCTCGCTGATGATATCGGTCACGCGCTTCACGCTGGTGACGATCTCTTCCATCGTGGTGCCAGCTTCATTGACCAAGGCGCTGCCGCTGCCGACCTTCTCCACCGAATCGGTAATCAGTGCCTTGATGTCCTTGGCTGCCGCCGCCGAACGCTGGGCCAGGTTGCGCACCTCGGTGGCCACCACAGCAAAGCCACGGCCCTGCTCGCCGGCACGCGCTGCTTCCACCGCCGCGTTCAGCGCCAGGATGTTGGTCTGGAAGGCGATGCCGTCGATCACGCCGATAATGTCGGCGATTTTGTCGGACGACTGGGTAATCGAACCCATGGTATCGATCACGCGCGTCACCAGCTCGCCGCCCTTGACCGCGATATCCGACGCGGAAGTCGCCAGCGTATTGGCCTGGCGTGCATTGTCCGAGTTCTGGCGCACGGTGGAAGTCAGTTCTTCCAGTGACGAGGCAGTCTCTTCCAGGCTGGCGGCCTGCTGCTCGGTGCGGCGCGACAGATCCAGATTGCCGGCAGCGATTTCGCTGGAAGCAGTAGCGATGGCGTCACTGCCTTCACGCACGCTGCGCACCGTACCGGCCAGGCGTTCCTGCATCTGCTGCAGGCCTTCCATCATCTCGCCCATTTCATCTTTACGGCCCAGCTCAATACGGTTGGACAGATTGCCTTGCGCCATGGCGTGGAAATGCGCAATCGCCTGGTTCAGCGGGCCCATGACGGCACGCAGCAACAGCACGCCGGACACACCGGCCAGCACAATACCAACCACGATTGCGCTGATCGCCAGCATCATATTGCGCTGATAGGCGGCCTGGCTGGCGTCATACTGGTCGGCCGTGGCTTTCAGCTGGTAGCCCGAGAGCTTCTCGGAGCTCTCGGTGTAAAGGCGGAACAGGCGCGTGATTTCGCTCAGCATCAAGCGCTCAATTTCAGGCTTGTTCTTCTCGTTGATGGCCTTGATGGCAACCAGCAGACCGTCCTTGACCAACGCATCGCGCTGGGCGGCGACCTTGTCGGCCAGCTCTTTTTCACCGTCGCCGAACGGCAGCGAGTAGTAGCTCTTCCAGAATTTATCGCTGCCCTCGATGAAGCTCTGGGTGCGCTGCAAGGTTTCCGGCACGTTCGGCGCATCCGGCGCCAGCGCAATGCGGTCCAGCGACAGGCGCGCGCGGTCAATCTGAATCTGCGCTTCGTAAATCGCCTTCATCGACACCATCGAATTGCTGTACACATCCTTCAGCACATTGTTGGAATCGTGCAACGCCAAAATGCCTTTGACGCCGATAAAAATAATGAGTACGCCGAGCAGGGCCATGGTGCCGACCAGCCGGGTACGAATCTTCAGGTTAGCAAACATGAAAGTTTCCTATTGAGTGAGCTAAAAGAGTTCGAACACGGCGGGGGTGGGGCCGTAAAAAGAGAGTCCGCCATGCGAGAGGTGGCATGACGACAGAGATAGGGTTGCGGCTAGCTTAGCTGAATAATTTCCATATAACAAGAAATATCCGCAGGCTCAGCCCTAGTCTCTATTTGGCCAGGAACGCCTCCATCGCCTTGGTTGGACGCCCGTCTGCACCCCAGGCGCTCAGCTCATAGTGGCTCCAGCTGCGCGCACCTTGCGGCTCCCAGTAAATCACACCCAGGCCTTTGTGGCCCGGCACCGCCCTCACCTTCTGCTGCACGGCCACCAGCATGTCATAGGTATTCTGCGCTTGCGTGTCTTCGCCGCCGACTTCCACCACCATCACCTCCTTGCCGTAGCGCGCCGCCAGTTGATTCATATTAGTCGCCAGATCATCGATCGACAACGTGTAATCGGGGCGGCCATCCAACCAGTACGGGTAGTAGGACAGGCCGATCACATCATACTTTGCGCCATTGGCGGTGGCGTTATCGAACCAGGTGCGGAACCACTGCCGGTCATTGCCGCGGTCCAGATGCAGGATGACCCTGGAGCTGGGACTGACCGCTTTTACCGCGTCGTAGCCGCGATTGATCAGTTGCGCCAGCTGCGGCCAGTTATCGGTATGGCCTTCCGGATACAGCATGCCGGTGCGGGTTTCATTGCCGACCTGTACCCACTCCGGCGTCACGCCGGCCTGCTGCAACGCGCTCATCACCTCATGGGTGTGCGCATACACATCGTTCAGCAATTGCGGGAAATCGTGCCCGGCCCAGGCGGCGGGCTTGCGCTGCTGCTGCGGATCGGCCCAGCTGTCGCTGTAGTGGAAATTGATCATGATGCGCATGCCCATCTTCTGCGCGCGCACCGCCATCGCCACGGTTTCATCCTTGCTATTGTGGCCGCTGGCCTTGTCGTTGGACGGGTTGACCCAGGTGCGCAGGCGCACCGTGTTGATGCCGTAGTCTTTGAGGATTTGCAGCAGGTCCTGCTGCCGGCCCTGTTGGTTATAGAAGATGTAGCCGGTGGCTTCCATCTGCGGCAGCCAGCCGATGTCGGCGCCCTTGACGAAGGATTCAGCGTGGGCGGACAGTCCGGCCGCCATCAGCAAAGTGATGAGTAGTTTTTTCATGCCGCCATGCTAGCCCAAAGGCGTGCGGGCGAGGCATGCGGAAAATGCCGCGTGCCATGCGCTTTCGATATGGCGAGGCCTATCCGCATTTGCCGGTATGATAGGCGCCGATTGCACTATTCATCCTGACCACCATGAACGACACCCAGCAGCGCCTGGGCCGCCCGGACGGCGGCTGGCGCCTCAAGCTGTACGCCATCATCTTTGAATCCGACACCCCCAAGGGCCGCGCCTTCGACCTGGCGCTGATCGGCGCGATTCTGCTCAGCGTGCTGGTGGTGGTGCTGGGCAGCGTGCAATCGATCGCTGTTCAGCACGGCGCGTGGCTGCATGCCGCCGAATGGTTCTTCACCGTGCTGTTCACGCTGGAATATGTGGCACGCTGCCTGTGCGTGCAGCGGCCGCTGGTGTATGTGCGCAGCTTCTTCGGCGTGATCGACCTGCTGTCCATCCTGCCCAGCTATATCTCGCTGTTTGTACCGGCCGCGCATGTGGTGCTGGGCGTGCGCATCCTGCGCCTGCTGCGCATCTTCCGCATCCTCAAGCTGACGCTGTACATCCAGGAGTACAGCATGCTGGGCGACGCGCTGCTGGCCAGCCGGCGCAAGATCTTCGTGTTTTTGTCGGTGGTGTTCCTGATCGTGTTCCTGCTGGGGACCGTGATGTATGTGGTTGAAGGACCGGAAAACGGCTACACCAGCATTCCGACCGCCGTCTACTGGGCCATCTCGACCATGACCACGGTCGGCTTTGGCGACCTGGTGCCGAAGACGGATATCGGCCGCGCGATTGCCTCCTTCATGATGCTGCTGGGCTGGGGCATCCTGGCCGTACCAACCGGCATCATCAGCTCCGAGATCACCTACCAGCGCGGCCGCGCCATCCTGCCACTACGGGCCTGTTCCAGCTGCCACAGCACCGGCCACGCCAGCGACGCCCAGTATTGCAAGGACTGTGGTACCGCGATGCCATGATCTAAGCGTTCCGGCAAACCTCATCACCCCAGTTCGGCCAGCAGAAAATCGACCAAGCTGGCCAGCCTGCGGCGCGGGTAAGGGTCCTGCAAATATAGCAGGTGCGCCGGGAGCGGCGGCGGAGCGTACTGATCCAGTACCTCCACCAGCTCACCGCTGCGCAGCGCGTCCAGCAACAGCACTTCAGGCTGCAGGATCAGGCCTGCGCCCGCCAGCGCGGCGGCGCGCAAGGCATAGCCATCGTTGGCGGAGAAGCCCTGCCGCTCCGGCCATGCCAACACGCTGCCGTCGCTCGCCAGCCAACTGGCGTTCCATGCGGGATGCACCAGGCAGCGATGCTGCCGTAAATCCTCCCACGCCATCGGCACGCCCGCGCGCGCCAGATAAGCAGGCGACGCACAGATGCGATTCCGGTACGGCCGCAGCGGCCGCGCCACCAGGCCGGAATCCGGCAAGACACCGATGCGCACGGCGAGATCGATGCCGTCGTCGATCAGATTCACCAGCGCGTTGCCCAGCACCAGCTCAAGCTCCACTTGCGGATGGCGCTGCTGGTATCTGGCCAGCAGCGGCGCAATCATGCTGCCCCCCATGCTGACCGGCGCCGCCACCCGCAATCTGCCGCTGGGCTCCGTCTGCACATCGCGCACCGCTTCCTGCGCGCGGGCGACGTTGTCGAGTATCTCCTTGGCGCTGCGATAAAACAGCAGGCCGGCGTCGGTCAGGCTTTGCTTGCGGGTATTACGTTGAAGCAGGCGCGTGCCCAGCAATTCCTCCAGCTGGCGTATCTGCCGGCCCACCATCACCGTGGTGATGCCCAGCTTGTTACCCGCCAGTGTGAAATTACCGGTTTCGACCACGCACACCAGCACTTCCATGCATCGTAATTTATCCATTCCCGACCATTGCTAACGATTTGTTTAAAGACTTTATCGCGGCCGCTACTTCACCGGGCCGCAGCCGTCGACGAGAATATGCCGCTCCAATGCCAACCTGACCGCAACCATGCATATTCTCTCCCACTTCCCGATTACCGAACAGTGGCCGCCGGCCCATCCTGAGCGTATCCAGCTGTATTCGCTGGCGACACCCAATGGCGTCAAGGTTTCCATCATGCTGGAGGAAACCGGGCTGCCGTACGAGGCGTACCGGATCACACTCGATCAACAGGGGGTGCTGTCGCCGGCCTTCCTGTCCTTGAATCCCAATAATAAGATTCCGGCCATGATTGATCCGGACGGCCCCGATGGCAAGCCGCTGGCGCTGTTCGAGTCCGGCGCCATTCTGCTGTATCTGGCGGAAAAGACCGGCAGCTTCTTGCCCGCCGACGCCGCGCAACGCTACCAAACCATCCAGTGGCTGATGTTCCAGATGGGCGGCGTCGGCCCGATGTTCGGGCAACTGGGATTCTTCCACCGCTTCGCCGGCAAGGAGTACCAAGACAAGCGCCCGCTGCAGCGCTATGTGGCCGAGACGCGGCGCCTGCTGAATGTGCTGGAACAGCGCTTGACCGGGCGCAACTGGATCATGGGCGAGCAATACACGATAGCCGACATGGCGATCTTCCCCTGGGTGCGCATCCTGAGCGGCTATTACCAGGCGTCCGAGCTGCTCAGCCTGGACGATTATCCCCATCTGCAGGCCACGCTGGAGCGCTTCATCGCCCGTCCGGCGGTGGCGCGCGGCCTGGCGATTCCTGGCACCGTTTAATCTGGCTTTGTATTGGCGATTTCACCAGTACAGTATATGAAATTAAGTGCCAAAGTGTACTTATACTGTACTTGTGCCGTATTTTAGAATCATCGGATTGCTCGCCAGAAGAAAGCTGTGGAGCGGGCGCCGGACACTCAGGGCATCATGCTGGCAACACGCGGCAATCACGGGCAATCGCTGGCTTACGCAGCGCAGCGCTACGGGGTTGAGGTCACGATCGTGGTGCCGCTTGGTAACAGCAAGGAAAAGAATGCCGCCATGCGCGCCCTCGGCGCTCAGCTGATCGAGTATGGCGACGATTTCCAGGCCAGCCGCGAACATGCTTACCTGCTGGCTGAACGCGACGGCCTGCACATGGTGCCATCGTTCCACCATGACCTGGTGGCCGGTGTCGCCACCGGATGGTACGAATTGCTGAGCGCCCGGCCGGATCTGGAACTGCTGCTGGTGCCAGTCGGCCAGGGCTCGGGCATCTGTGGCGCCATCGCGGCGCGGCATGCGCTGGGGCTGAACACGCGATGTGGTCGCGGTAAGCGACCAGGAAGTGGCGCAGGCGCTGCGGCTGTACTATCGCGCCACCCATAATCTGGCCGAAGGCGCCGGCGCCGCAGCGCTGGCCGCCGCCCTGCAACTGAAGGACGACCCGCGCTTCAAGGGCCGCAAGGTCGGACTGCCACTGAGTGGCGCCAATGTCGATGCGGACCTGTTTGGCGGCGTGCTGGCTGGCGCATGAGCGCATTGGCAGGCCTGGCGCGCCAATCTTCGCGTCCATCGCCGAAAGCGGTAGAATGACGGGTTACGAGCGGAGGCGGTGTCAGTCTCCGCAAAAACCAGACTCGCATCGCCTAAAGAACCAATGACCACCGCCCCGAAAGAAATCAACGCCGCAGCCGTCAAAAACAGCCCGACTGAAAAATTGACCCCGATGATGCAGCAATACATGAGCATCAAGAGCCAGCATGCGGATATGCTGGTGTTCTACCGTATGGGCGATTTCTACGAGCTGTTCCACGAAGATGCGGAAAAGGCGGCGCGCATACTCGGCATTACGCTGACCGCGCGCGGTTCGTCGGGCGGTCAGCCGATCAAGATGTGCGGCGTGCCTTTCCATTCGCTGGAAGGCTATCTGGCCAAGCTGGTCAAGATCGGCGAATCGTGCGCCATCTGCGAACAGATCGGCGATCCGGCCACCAGCAAAGGTCCGGTCGAACGCAAGGTGATGCGCGTGGTCACGCCGGGCACGCTGACCGACGCCGACCTGCTGCCGGAAAAATCGGAACGTCCGCTGCTCGCGCTGGCCATCATCAGCCAGCGCAAGGTGGCCACCGCCGGTCTGGCCTGGCTGTCGCTGGCCAGCGGCGCGCTGCGCCTGATGGAGTTCTCGGGCGACAGCCACACCGTCAACAGCCGCATCCAGCAAGAGCTGGAACGCATTTCGCCGGCCGAGATCCTGCGCGGCGACAACGGCGAACTGTTTGAGGAATACACGAGCTGCCACGTCAACCGCGTGCCGGAATGGCACTTCGACGTGGTCAGCGGCCACAAGGCGCTGCTCGACCAGCTGGCCGTATCGACGCTGACCGGCTTTGGCGCCGATGGCCTGGGCGCGGCGTTCGGCGCCGCCGGCGCTTTGCTGCGCTACGCACAATCGACGCAAGGCCGTGGCCTGCAGCACGTACGCACGCTGACCACCGAAACCGAGAACGAATTCATCGGTCTGGACGCCGCCACCCGCCGCAACCTGGAGCTGACCGAAACCATCCGCGGCCAGGAATCGCCGACGCTGTTCTCGCTGCTGGACCACTGCCGCACCGCCATGGGCTCGCGCCTGCTGCGCCACTGGCTGCACCACGCGCGCCGCGATCAGAACGTGGCCCGTTCGCGCCACCAGGCCATCGCCGCGCTGGCGCAGGCCGACACCACCGGATCGCTGTCGCACACGCTGGCGCAGGTGCCGGACATCGAACGCATCACCACACGCATCGCCCTGCTCTCGGCCCGGCCGCGCG
This sequence comes from Duganella sp. sic0402, assembly GCF_019219065.1. Taxonomy (GTDB): domain Bacteria; phylum Pseudomonadota; class Gammaproteobacteria; order Burkholderiales; family Burkholderiaceae_D; genus Rugamonas. Next base: position 624,163 of record NZ_JAHUWK010000002.1, read on the forward strand.
ACCTCGCCGCGCTGCGCGACGGTCTGACGCAGCTGCCGTCGCTGCGTCACGGCATGCAGCGCACGCTGACCGATACGCAAGGCCTGCTGTCCGCCATCCACGCCGACCTGGCCACGCCGGAAGCCTGCCTCGACCTGCTGCAACGCGCAGTGATGCCGGAACCGGCGGTGATGGTGCGCGACGGCGGCGTCATCGCGCGCGGCTTTGACGCCGAACTCGATGAGCTGCGCGGCCTGTCGGAAAACGCCGGCCAGTATCTGGTCGATCTGGAGACCCGCGAACGCGCCCGCACCGGCATCGCCAACCTGCGCGTCGAGTACAACAAGGTGCACGGCTTCTATATCGAAGTCACCAACGGCCAGGCCACCAAGGTGCCGGACGATTATCGCCGCCGCCAGACGCTGAAGAACTGCGAGCGCTACATCACGCCGGAGCTGAAGGCCTTCGAGGACAAGGCACTGTCGGCGCAGGACCGCGCACTGGCGCGCGAGAAGATGCTGTACGACCAGCTGCTGGGCGATCTCGCGCCGTTCATCGGCACGCTGCAAACCATTGCCCGCGCGCTGGCGCAGCTGGACACGCTGACCGCGCTCACCGACCACGCGCTGCGCCACAACTGGTGCGCGCCGGAGCTGGTGGCGACAGCATGTGTCAATATCAAGGAAGGCCGCCACCCGGTGGTGGAAAACCAGATCGAGCGCTTCATCGCCAACGATTGCCGCTTTGTCGACGAACGCCGCCTGCTGCTGATTACCGGTCCTAATATGGGCGGTAAATCGACCTTCATGCGCCAGGTGGCGCTGATTACGCTGCTGGCTTACATGGGCAGCTACGTGCCGGCGCAAAGCGCGGTGATCGGCCCGATCGACCGCATCTTCACCCGCATCGGCGCCACCGACGACCTGGCTGGCGGCCGTTCGACCTTCATGGTGGAGATGACCGAGGCCGCCGCCATTCTCAACGGCGCCACCGAACACTCGCTGGTGCTGATGGATGAAATCGGCCGTGGCACCTCGACCTTCGACGGTCTGGCGCTGGCCTGGGCCATCGCGCGTCACCTGATTGAGACGAGCCGCAGCTTCTCGCTGTTCGCCACCCACTACTTCGAACTGACGCAGCTGCCGGACAGCCATCCGACCGCCAGCAACGTCCACCTGTCGGCGGTCGAGCACAAGGACACCATCGTATTCCTGCACGCGGTGCAGGAAGGCCCGGCGTCGCAGAGCTACGGTTTGCAGGTGGCGCAGCTGGCCGGCGTGCCGCAGCCGGTGATCAAGGCCGCGCGCAAGCACCTGGCGCGGCTGGAAGCGCAAGCGCTGGACGCCACGCCGCAGCTGGACCTGTTCGCCGCACCATCGGTCGACGCCAACGACGAAGAAGTCGCAACGCCGGCCAGCGCCGCTGCCAGGCCGGCCATGCGCGAACTGCTGGATGCGCTGGACGATCTGGACCCGGACGCGCTGACCCCGCGCGAAGCGCTGGACCGGCTGTACCAGTTGAAGCGCCTGACAGAGTCGGCGCAGGCATGACGCAGCGCGCGCGCCCTCGCCGCCTGCTGCTGGCGCTCGCCGCGACGCTGGCGGCGGCGGGTGCGCACGCGCTGCCGCCGATCACCAAGGCGTCACCAACGCCCAAGTCCTTCCTGTTCGGCGTCATCGGCCATCCCTTGCAGCATGGGCGCGACGAGGCGGTGCTCAAGCGCGCCATTGTCGATGCTTCGCAAAACTATCCTTCCTTCGTGGTGGCCACCGGCATCAAGGCGGTCAACGAGCCTTGCGGCGACAAGCTGTATGCGCAGCGCCGCGAACTGCTGAACGAATCATCGGCGCCGATGGTGGTGTCGCTGGCCGGCAGCGACTGGAGCGCCTGCCTGAATTCCGCCGGCCGCTCCAACGCCATCGAACGCCTGAACCGCCTGCGCGAGGTGTTTTACGCCGACGGCGAATCGCTGGGCATCCGCCGCATCCAGGTGACGCGCTTGTCGTCCACCGCCAAGTTCCGCAGCTATGCGGAAAACGCGCACTGGGAAGTCAACAAGGTGCTGTTCGCCACCATCAATCTGCCCGCGAATAACAACCATTATCGCCCGGAAGCGGGCCGCAACAGCGAATACGAAGACCGGCTGGTGGCCAACCGCGCCTGGCTGCACCGCCTGTTCGCGCTGGCGGACCGGCAGAAGATGGTTGGCCTGGTGCTGTTCTCGGACGGCGATCCGGAAGTGACGGTGGAGGAAGGCTTTTCGCTGCTGCCGTCGTTCCAGACCAGGCAGGATGGCTTTGCCGAAGTGCGCAAGCAGATCCGCGCCATGGCGGAGAAGTACAAGGGGAAGGTGCTGCTGATTGATGCCCAGGCGGGCGCGCAGCATGCCGAGCCGGCGATTCAGTGGCGCGGCAATCTGGGGCACGTGAACATGGCCGCCGATTGGGCCGAAGTCCGCGTCACCCCAGGCGCCGCCGCCTTGTTCTCAATCAAGGGCGGCAGCGCCGGTACTAACAACGATTAGTGTATCGGGTGGATGGCGACGTGATCGCCTTCTTCACCTTCGTCGTCCTCGTCACCGTGGTGGTGGCCGTGGGCGCCGTGCACATGGCCGTGGGCGATCTCTTCTTCGGTGGCTTCGCGCACGTCGGCAACGCTCAGCGAGAAGCGCAGCGCCATGCCGGCCAGCGGATGGTTACCGTCCAGGACCACTTTGTCGTCAGCGATATCGGTCACGGTGAAGATCATGGCTTCTTCTTCGCCGCTGTCGCCGTCCGGCATGCCTTCGAACTGCATGCCTACTTCCAGCGGCTCAGGCAGGCGGTTGCGCGCCTCAACCTTGACCAGCGCAGCGTCGTAGTCGCCGAACGCGTCTTCCGGTTCGATCTGGATGATCGACGCATAGCCGGCTTCTTTGCCGTCCAGCTCTTCTTCGATTTTTGGCAGGGTGTTCTCGTAGCCACCGTGCAGGTAAACCATAGGCTGACGGCCGTCTTCGATCAGATTGTCCTGGGCATCGGACAGTTTGTAATTCACAGTCACGACTGTATTCTTGGCAATCTTCATGTTATGCATCCTTTCTGTAATTAGCCCGGGATTATACCTTGGATCGGCCCAGTCCTCTCCCGCACCGGCCGCATAAGGATATGCCGATTCCTTTCTGGCCGTAGCACGCCACGCCGCCTACAATCATGGCCACACCAGGATGTTGGCTAAAGTGGCGATTTCGTCCGAGACTGATAATATATCGACATCACTTGCAAAAAAGTTGAAGAATATGACACGTTTGACATTACACACGCTGGATACCGCGCCGGAAGAAAGCCGCCCCTACGTTGAAAAGGCCATCGCCAACAACGGCTACCTGCCCAACCTGATCGGCGTGCTGGCGAATGCGCCGGTGGCGCTGGAAACCTATCTGACCGTCTCCGGCATCAACTCGCGCGCCAGCCTGACGCTGGCCGAGCGCGAAGTGGTACAAATCAGCGCCGCGCGCATCCATGGCTGCGACTTCTGCGTGGCCGGCCATACCGCCATCTGGCTGCGCAAAGCCGGCCAGCCGGTGGAAGCGGTGCGCGCACTGCACGAAGGCAAGCCGACCGGCGACGCCAAACTGGATGCAGTCGCCACCTTTGCCGCCGCCGTCATCGCCCGCCGTGGCGCGGTTGACGATGCTGAACTGCAAGCCTTCCTGGCCGCTGGCTACAACCAGCAACAGGCGCTGGAAGTGGTACTGGGCATCAGCCTGGCGACGCTGTGCAACTTCGCCAACAGCCTGGCCGGCACGCCGGTGAATACCCAGCTGCAAGCCTATCTGCCCGGAGCGGTATAGGATGGCCGACCTTCACGACTGGCTGACGCGCAACGCGGAAACACTGGACCAGACGGAAACGCTGAATGACGAGGTACTGCCGGCGCTGGCGGCACATGGCTGCTTCCGCGCTGGCGTGCCACTGACGCTGGGCGGGGAACCCGGCCTGCACGGTGACGTGCGCGACGCCATCCTCGGCATCGCCGACGTGGCGCGCTACTCGGTGACAGCCGCCTTTGTGTACTGGGGCCAGCGCAGCTTTATCGAATACCTGCTACAGAGCAGCAACAGCGCGCTGCGCGACCGCCTGCTGCCGTCGCTGCTGGATGGCACCCTGGCCGGCGCCACCGGCCTGTCGAACGCCATGAAATTCCTGTCCGGCATGGAGCCGCTGTCAGTGCACGGCACCGCCAATGGCGACGGCTGGACTTTGCAAGGCAAGCTGGCCTGGATCACCAATCTGCGCGCGCCACGCTTTGTCGCGGCGGCGGCTGTGGCGCCGGTAGACAACTCGACGCCGCTGGTGGCGATATTCGCCAGCGACGACGCCGGCGTGGAACGCAGCGCCAACCTGCCGCTGATCGCCCTGCGCGGCAGCAACACGGCTGCGGTGCAGCTGGACAATGTCGCCGCGCCGGCCGATGACATCATCGCTACGCAGGCGCCGGAATGGCTGGCGCACGTGCGACCGGCCTTCCTCGGCATGCAATGCGGTATGTCGCTGGGCCTGGCTACGGCCGCGCTGGAAAAAGCAGCGGCGGTGGCAGCCAAGGGACGCGGCCAGCTGAGCGACGATATCGCCGCCGCCCGGCAGACGCTGGCCGAGCACACCCAGCAGCTGCTGGACGGCGTGGCTGACGGCCGCTTCGTCACGGCCGCGCCGCTGATGTTCAAGCTGCGCATCGCCATTGCCGACCTGGTGCAGCAAGCGGTCACGCTGGAGCTGCAAGCCAAGGGCGGCCACGCCTATCTGATGCAGGAGGAAGACGGCTTTGCACGCCGCTGGCGCGAGTCCGCTTTCATTCCGGTGATCACGCCGAGCATCACGCAACTACAGGCGGCGTTGGCCAAGCACGCCGCCACGCAATGAGTGGTGCAATGAGTGATGCAATAAGCGGCGCGATAGAAGCCGAGCGCGCGGACAGCGGCTGGGCGCTGCATGCTGACGCGCTGTCCTTCGCCTATGCCGGCGGCGCACCCACCTTTGAACACATCACGCTGGGCGTGCGTCCGCGCGAAATCGTCGCACTGCTGGGCGGCAGCGGCTGCGGCAAGTCGACACTCCTGCGCGTACTGGCCGGGCTGCAAGCGCCCAGCGCCGGCACGGTGCAGTTCCTCGGCGCGCCGCTGACCGAGCCGAATCCGCGCAGCGCGCTGGTGTTTCAGCAAGCCAGCCTGCTGCCCTGGCTGAACGTGACGGCCAACGTCGGCTTCGGCCTGGACTTCGCGCGCCAGCCAAAGATTGCGCGAGCCGAACACCAGCAACGCGTGCAGGACGCCATCGCCGCCGTCGGCCTGGCCGGCAGCGAAAAGCGCTATCCGGCCGCACTATCCGGCGGCATGGCGCAACGCGTCGCGCTGGCCCGCGCACTGGCGCGCCAGCCGGAACTGCTGTTCGCAGACGAACCTTTCTCGGCGCTGGACGCCATCACCCGCGCGGAAATGCAAACCCTGCTGGTCGACGTGGTGCACCGCTGGCATACCGCCGCGCTGCTGGTCACGCACGACATCGACGAGGCCATCCTGGTGGCCGACCGCATCGTGCTGATGGGCGGCCGTCCCGGTGCCATCGTGCGCGAATGGCAGGTCGACCTGGCGCGCCCGCGCCTGGCCGACAGCGACGCCGCCAGCAAGCTCCGTTTCGACATCCTGGCCGCCCTGCAGGGCGTGCGCAGCACAGCCTCCACCACGACAGAGAGTACATTATGACCAAGCCACCTCACATCTGCCTTGCCTCCGATTGCGATTGCGGCATGACCCGCCGCGACTTCCTGCGCGTGTCCGCGCTGGGCACCGCCAGCGTGGCGGCGCCGCTGCTGTTCGCCGGCGACGCCACGGCGCAGCAAGGCCCGAAAGGCGATGACCAGCCGGTGAAGATCGGTTATCTGCCGATCACCGACGCCACGCCGCTGCTGGTGGCGCATGGCCGCAAGCTGTTCGAGGCGGAAGGCCTGCACACCGAAACGCCGCGCCTGTTCCGCAGCTGGGCGCAGATCATCGAAGCGTTCGTGTCGGGCCAGGTCAACGTGATCCACCTGCTATCGCCGGCCACCATGTCGGTGCGCTACGGCGCCAAGTTCCCGGCCAAGGTGGTGGCGTGGAACCACGTCAACGGCTCGGCGCTGACGGTCGCCAAGGACATCAACTCGGTGGCCGACCTGGGTGGCAAAACGGTGGCGATACCGTTCTGGTACTCGATCCACAACGTGCTGCTGCAACAGATCCTGACCAAAAACGGCCTGACGGTGGTCAGCAAAGGCCGCGAAGGCAATATCGGCGCCAGGGAAGTCAACCTGGTGGTGCTGGCGCCGGCCGAGATGGTGTCGGCCTTGGCCAGCAAATCGATCGCCGGCTTCATCGTCGCCGAGCCGTTCAACGCGCTGGCCGAAACCACTGGTGTCGGCAAGGTGCTGCGCTTCTCCGGCGACGTATGGAAGAACCACGCCTGCTGCGTCACCTTCCTGTCGGAGCGCGACATCACAACCCGTCCGGAGTGGGCGCAGCGCGTCACCAACGCCATCGTCAAGGCGCAGCTGTGGACGCGCTCCAACCAGCTCGACACCGCGCGCCTGCTATCGAATGGCGACAGCCACAAATACACGCCGCACACGCTGCAAGTGCTGTCGAAAGTGCTGACCGTGACCGACTATGCCGACTATGAAAAGAGCGGCATCATCGCGCACAAGGACTGGAACCAGCGCCGTATCGACTTCCAGCCCTACCCGTTCGCCTCGTACACCGAGCAGATGGTGCGCTCCCTGCAAAAGGTACGCGTGGAAGGCGACACCAGCTTCCTGCAAAAACTCGACCCGGCTTTCGTCGCCAAGGATCTGGTGGACGACCGTTTCGTGCGCAAGGCCTTGGCCGCAGTCGGCGGCCCGCAGGCGTTCGGTCTGCCAGCCAATCTGCTGCGCACTGAAACGCTGGCGATCTGATGGTCTTGCGTCGATTTGGCCTGCCGCTGCTGGGTTTCGCGGCGGCGCTGCTGCTGTGGCAGGCGGGCGTGACCTCGCTGGAAAAGGATACGCCGATCGCGGCGGCCTTCGCGCCAGTGGAAGCCGGCCGCGCGCTGCTGCAAATGCTGCAAGGGCCGGACATCTGGCGCGATATCGGACTGAGTCTGCGCCGTGTCGGCTACGGCTTGCTGGCGGCAGCGCTGATCGGCATTCCGCTGGGGGTGCTGGTGGGGTCTTCCAAGCGCTTTGCGGCGGCCACCATGCCGCTGTTCCAGCTGCTGCGCATGGTATCGCCGCTGTCGTGGATGCCGCTGGCAGTGATGACGCTGGGCGTCGGCGACGCGCCGGTGTACTTCCTGCTGGCGTTTGCGGCGGTGTGGCCGATTTTGCTGAATACCGCCACCGGCGTGGCGCGGCTCGATCAGAACTGGCTGCTGCTGGCGCGCAGTTTGTCGGCCACGCACACGGAGACGGTGCTGCGGGTGGTGCTGCCGGGGATTACTGCCGATATCCTGACCGGGGTGCGGCTAGCGATCGGGATTATCTGGATTGTGCTGGTGCCGGCGGAGATGCTGGGCGTGTCGGCCGGCCTGGGCTATTTCATCCTCGATGCGCGCGACCGGCTGGCGTATAACGAGCTGATGGCGGCGATTGTGTTGATCGGCATCCTCGGGTTCGTGCTGGACTGGCTGGCCCGCGCCGCGCATGCAAGGTGGCTCCACACGCGCTGATTAGCCCTCCGCTATCGCTTAGGGGTGGCTCTATCGCTCAGGGGTTTATAATGCGCGGTATGAAAAAATTACCGCTCCTCGGCGACATCACGCCGGCGCAGTTCCTGCGCGACTACTGGCACAAAAAGCCACTCCTGATCCGCAACGCCATCCCCGGCTTCAAGCCCTTCCTCAGCCTTGACGAACTGGCCAAGCTGGCCTCTACCAACCACACCGAATCACGCCTGGTGACTGGCTTCGACGGCGAATGGCTGCTGCAACACGGCCCGCTCGATTCCCTGCCGCCGCGCGACAAGAAAGAATGGACCATGCTGGTCCAGGGCGTCAACCTGTTCGACGCCAAGGCCGACGCGCTGCTGCGCCAGTTCCGCTTCCTGCCGGACGCGCGCCTGGACGACCTGATGATCAGCTTCGCCACCGATGGCGGCGGCGTCGGTCCGCACTTCGACTCCTACGACGTATTCCTGCTGCAAGCCCAGGGCCAGCGCCGCTGGCGCATCGGCAAGCAGAAGGACCTGACGCTGATCGAAGGCCTGCCGGTCAAAATCCTGGCCAACTTCGAGCCGCAGGAAGAATACGTGCTCAATCCGGGCGACATGCTGTACCTGCCGCCGCAATACGCGCACGACGGCATCGCCATCGGCGACTGCCAGACCTATTCGATCGGCTTCCGCCTGCCTTCCTACCAGGAGCTGGGCGAAGGCTTCCTGCAGTTCATGGCCGATTCCATCGATCTGCCGGGCCGCTATGAAGATCCGGACCTGAAAGCCACCGACAAGCCGGCCGAGATCCCGCGCCAGATGCTGACCGACCTGGCCGAAGAACTCAACAAGGTGCGCTTCACCGAGGAAGACATCACCATCTTCCTGGGCGAATACCTGTCCGAGCCGAAGCACAATGTATTCTTCACCGGCCCGGCCAAGCCGCTCACCGTCGGCAAGTTCGGCGACGCCGTCATGAAGAAAGGCCTGGTCCTGTCGCGCAAGACGCAGATGCTGTATCGCGGCAAGAACGTGTTCATCAACGGTGAATCATTCGGCGTCGGCAAGGCCGACAAGGCGACGCTGGAAGCGCTGGCCAACAACCGCCGCCTGGAGCCGGAGGAATTCGCCGCCGCGTCGGACGACGTGCTGGAAGCGCTGTACACCTGGTATCAGGACGGCTGGGCCGAGTTGGGCTAATCAAACGCGGGAGGCAAGATGGACAGGCAGCTTATTCCCTTCACCACGCGGGCGGAATTCCAGCAGCACCTGGCCACCTGCCTTTCCCGCGCCCAACACACGCTGCTGATGTTCGATCCGGACTTCAGCATCTGGCAGCTGGGCGGCAGCACCAGCGACGCGCAGCTGCGGCGTTTTTTCCAGGCCGGCGGCCATCTGCAACTGGTCGCCCATGAAGGCAAAACCCTGGCGCGAGATGCGCCGCGTTTTCCGAAGTTACTCAAAGATTATGGCCAGCAGATTGAGCTGCGCCGTAGCCATCCGCAATTAAGGCAATTAAGCGATTCATTCTGCATTGCCGATCAGCGCGATATCGTGCGGCGTTTTCATGCCAATCATTTCCGTGGAGAAGCCGTTTTTAACGGGCCTCAAGACCTCCAAACCAGCCTGGAACGTTTTCTTACAATTTGGTTAGAATCAAGCGCCGGTTTGGTAGCAAACTCAACTGGATTATGAGCCGGTTAGGAGTAGAATACTGTCAACACGGTTAGTTAGCCGGACTTAGCCTCAAGTGAGGTCCGAAACGAAATGTTGCGATATCGCAAAATAGTTATGTGTTAGGCTTGTTGAACTATTGCGATGCACTAAAAATCGCTATAATATTCGGCTAGGAAGTTTCCGTTGTCTGGCAGGCACCTTTCAAGGTACGAAAGCCTTCGAAGACGACCTAATTGAGCGATAATTACCGGTAATTATTAATCGCAACACGTGTTTAATTTTTGAATTAACTAAGGAAAATCCATGAAAAAATCCCTGCTGATCGCCTCCCTGCTGGCTGTTGCTCTGGCTGCTTGCTCGAAAAAAGAAGAAGCTCCTGCTGCTCCAGCTCCAGTAGCTGCTCCAGAAGCTGCTGCTCCAGCACCAGCTCCAGCTGCTGACGCTGCTGCTCCAGCTGCTCCAGCCGCTGACGCTGCTGCTGCTGCTCCAGCCGCTTCGGACGCTGCTGCTCCAGCCGCTTCGGCTCCAGCTGCTTCGAAGTAATATCAGCTTGAGAGAAAAACCGGCCTTTGGCCGGTTTTTTTTCGTCTGTACCTTTTGCCTGCCTTATTCGCGGGCATAAAAAAACCGCCCGCAATGAGCGCGATTGAGCGCATTCAGTGCGGGCGGTTTTCTCGCCGCAATCAGCGGCGTATCTTTTATTTCAATTGTTCGTGCAGCAAGGTGAGAATCTTCTCGCCTACCGGGCTGGTTTCAGCCGCGCCGGCATTGCTCAATACTTTCACGATGCTGGCATTGCCTTCGGCTGCTTTCACCGAAATGCGATAGCGCTGCGCTTCTTTATCCGCCTCATCCGACGAACCCCAGCTAAACAGCTTGCTGAAGAAGCCTTTCGATTCGGCCGTATCGTTGATATAACGGACAAAGTAAATACCCTGGGTACGGTCGCGGTCTTCGACGGTAAAGCCGGCACGGTCCAGCGCCAGGCCTACGCGGCGCCAGGCGCGGTCGAAGCCCTCGTCCACTTGTACCGCACGGTCGGCGCCTGCGCCCACCAGCGATGCGTGCTGCGGCTGGACAATCGCGCCTTCCACGGCATCCTTGGCTTGCGCCAGCTGCTCGCCGCCATTGCCCAGCTTGTTCAGCAGGCGCGCCTGGAATTCGGCTTCCAGGCCCGGGTCGTTCGGACGCGCCATCCACTTGGTGCTTTCCTTGTCGGCGCCCACAGCGACTTCCTGCACGCCGCGGTGGCTGATGTAGATCTCGCTGGCGCCGTCGGCGCGGCGCTCGATGCGGGTGCGGAACTTGTCGCGCTCGCCGCTTGAATACACCGAGTCAAACACTTTGCCGATGGTGTTGCGGATGAAGTCCTGCGGAATCTTGGCGCGGTTCTCGTTCCACTCGGTTTCCATGATGCCGGCAGCAGGCAGTTCCTGCGACAGCGTGAAACCCGAATCTTCCCAGAACTGCTTCAGCTGCGGCCACAATTGCTCCGGCGTCTGGTTGATCACCAGCCAGCGCTGGTTGCCGTCACGCTCCACCTTGATATCGCTCAGCGTGGTGCGCGCCACGGTGCCGGTGGCCGGCTGGCCCGGCACCACCACGGCGCCCTGGTTCAGCGCGCCCGACTGGGCCGCTTTGGACGCGTTGTAGCCGGAAGCGGTGGCCACGCCGTTGTTCGAATCCGGCAGCGAATAGCGGTTATCTTTTTGCAATTGGGTCAGATCCGGCGGCACGTCGAGCGTGCTGGCCTTCTTGGCCGAGCGGTAGTCCACCTTGTCGTTGCCAACTACCGAACTGATCATGCCGCAACCAGTCAGGCTGGTTACCGTTGCCACCATGGCACCGACCACCAGGGCGCGCTGCGAGGAAATAAAAGCTGTCTTGCGAATAGTCATGTCGTTACTGTTTTAAGAAGCTGAAGTGCAGCAAAATATGATCCGACCCAAGTCGGGGCTAGTTGCTCGTTGCTACGGATATTACAGTATGCCGGACTCTCGCAGGGCCGAACGTACTGCCTCGTGGTAGCCATCGGCCAGTTGCACCAGTGGCAGGCGGATACCGGCAGGCATCTTACCCATTTCCGCCAGCGCCCACTTGACCGGCACCGGATTCGGTTCGATGAACAGTTTCTGGTGCAGCGGGAAAACTTTATTATTGAGTTCCAGCGCCTTGGCGACGTCGCCGGCGATGGCGGCGCGGCACATATCGGCCATCACGCGCGGCGCCACGTTGGCAGTCACCGAGATATTGCCGGCGCCGCCGGCCAGCATCAGCGCCATTGCGGTCGGATCGTCGCCGGAGTAGACGGCGAACGACTTCGGCGCCAGGCGCAGCAGATCGTAGCCGCGGCCGATATTGCCGGTGGCATCCTTGACACCGACGATGTTCGGGATGTCCGCCAGGCGCAGGATGGTTTCGTTGCTCATGTCGGCCACGGTACGGCCTGGCACGTTGTACAGGATCACCGGCAGGTCCACCGCTTCGGCGATGGCCTTGAAGTGCTGGTACATGCCTTCCTGGGTAGGACGGTTGTAGTAAGGAACCACTTGCAGCGTGGCGTCGGCGCCTGCTTCCTTGGCGTAGCGGGTCAGCTTGATCGCCTCGGCGGTCGAGTTGGCGCCGGCGCCGGCGATGATCGGGATGCGGCCTTTGGCGTGCGCCACGGTCGCCTTGATCAGGGCGCAGTGTTCCTCCACGCTGACGGTGGCCGATTCACCGGTGGTGCCGGCGATGACGATGCTGTCCGTACCTTCGGCGATGTGCCAGTCGATCAGCTGATTCAAACCCTCAAAGTCCAGACTGCCGTCTGCGTGCATCGGGGTGACGATTGCTACGATGCTGCCCTTAATCATAGGAAACCACTGCGTAAAGTATTAAAACAACGATTGTAGTCGATAGGCCGCGCGCGTGGTGCATTCCGGCGGACAAATCGGCGCTCAAAATGGCGGCAACAGGGCCGCTTCGCGGGGAAATTCAGGCTTCACGGCGCACAGTCGTTGCACCATGGCAGCTTTTGGGCTGTCGATGACGCCGTCTTCAAAGGCGATCACCCTTAAACCATGTTCGCTGGCCAGCGCCAGCAGCTCGCCTGGCTGGAGCAGAAAGGCCGGATTCGATGGCTTGCCGAACTGCGCATTGCCATCCGCGAAAGTCTCGTAAATCAGCATGCCATTCGGCGCCAGGCTGGCCAGCATATCGGCAATTAACGGACGATGCAGGTAGTTTGTCACCACGATGCCGGCAAAACGATGCTGACCAAAAGGCCAGGCCGCGCCCTCCTCCTCCAGATCGATGGCGCTGGTGGTGATGCCCTGACCGCAGGTGGCCGCCAGTGCGGCCGGATCACGGTCCACCGCCACCACTTCATGGCCCAGCGACGCCATATGGCGCGAATGGCGGCCGTTGCCGCAAGCGAGGTCCAGCACCGCGCCGCCGGGAACCAGCGGCGCATAACGCTGCACCCAAGGGGAAATTTGATCACTCATTCGTTTTACCTGCTTTTACTTAGGGGTAAGCCAGACCCATGGCTTCGCGCACATCGCGCATGGTTTCCAGCGCCAGCTTGCGCGCCACGTCATTACCATCGGCGACGATGGCGCGCACCAGCGAGGGGTCGTCCAGATACGGCTGGGCGCGCTCGTGCATCGGCTCCTGTTCCTTGATGATGGCGTCGATCAGCGGCTGCTTGCACTCGATGCAGCCGATGCCGGCCGAGGTGCAGCCCTTGACCACCCACGCCTGGGTCGCAGCATCGGAATAGACCTGGTGGAACTGCCAGGCCGGGCAGCGGTTCGGATCGCCGGCGTCGCTGCGGCGCACGCGCGCCGGATCGGTCGGCATGGTCTTGATTTTCTTGCTGACCGACTCCTTGTCTTCGCGCAGCGCGATCGCGTTGCCGTAGCTCTTGGACATTTTGCGGCCGTCCAGCCCCGGCAGGCGCGACGCTTCGGTCAGGCGCGCCTGCGGCTCGACCAGGATCAGCTTGCGGCTGCCCTCCAGGTAGCCGAACAGGCGCTCGCGATCGCCCATCGACAGGCTTTGCGCATCGTCCAGCATGGCCTTGGCCTGCTCCAGCGCCTCGTCCTTGCCGTCCTGCTGGTAGTCGGTGCGCAGTTCGTTGTACAGCCTGGCGCGCTTGCTGCCGAGCTTTTTCACGGCTTCCTGCGCCTTTTCCTCAAAGCCTTTTTCCTTGCCGTACAAATGATTAAAGCGGCGCGCGATCTCGCGCATCATTTCGATGTGCGGCACCTGGTCTTCGCCGACCGGCACCTGGCTGGCGCGGTAGATCAGCACGTCCGCCGCCTGCAGCAGCGGGTAGCCGAGAAAGCCGTAGGTGGCCAGGTCTTTATTCGACAGATTGTCAATCTGGTCCTTATAGGTCGGCACCCGCTCCAGCCATCCCAGCGGGGTGGCCATCGACAGCAGCAGGTGCAGCTCGGCGTGCTCCGGCACGCGCGACTGGATGAACAAGGTCGATTGGGAGGGATCGATGCCGGCCGCCAGCCAGTCGATCAGCATCTCCCAGGTGCTGCGCTCGATGACGGTCGGGTCGTCGTAATGCGTGGTCAGCGCGTGCCAGTCGGCCACGAAAAACAGGCACGGCAGCTCGGTCTGCATCTTGATCCAGTTTTTCAGCGCCCCGTGATAATGGCCCAGATGCATGGAGCCGGTGGGACGCATGCCGGAAACGACACGATCGGGATACATGGCCGGCTCAGTTAAACAGCAGCTGCAGCGGATAGACCAGCGTTTGCCAGATCACATGGACGGCGTACATGCCGCGTATCAGGAAACCGTTCAGCAAGCCGAAATACATTCCCAGGATCAGGCCGATAAACACGAACATGCTGTAGCGCTCGATACGCGCGTAAGGGCGCGCCAGCGACATCGGCAGAATGCCGGTGACAATACGGCCGCCATCCAGCGGCGGTAATGGAATCAGGTTAAACACAAACATGACGGCATTCACCATCCAGCCCGCTTCCGCCATCTTGATGAAGAAATTCCCCTGATCGGCGTGGAACACCTGGATCAGCACCACCCACAGGATCATCCATGCCAAGCCCATCAAAAAATTGGCGGCCGGCCCGGCGGCGGCCACGAAAGCCATCTGTTTTTTCGGGTTGCGCAAGCGGCCGTAGTCCACCGGCACCGGCTTGGCGAAGCCGAATGGCACGCCGATCGTCCAAGCCAGCGCTAGCGGCAGGATGATCGTGCCGAACGGGTCGATGTGCTTCAGCGGATTAACGGTGAGCCGGCCTTCATTGGCGGCGGTGGGGTCGCCGAAATACCGGGCAACATAGCCATGTGCTGCTTCGTGCAGGGAAATTGCAAAAAGAACAGGGATGGCGTAGACCGTGGCGGTCTGAACAAAGCTATCAATATCCATGGAGCGGGATTTTACCAGAGGCTGGATTGCCTACTTGCGGCGCCATCAAAGGCCGGCGCCCTCGCCTGATTGGAAACGCTCAGAGTCCGAATGCGGCCGCGTCGCCACGGCCCTGGCGCACCAGCACGGCGTCAGCGCCGGTCAGGTCGATCACCGTGGTCGGCTCCATGCTGCAGGCGCCGCCGTCGATGATCAGCTCCAGCTGCTTGCCGAGGCGTTCGCAGATGATGTCGGCGTCGTTCAGCGCTTCGGTTTCATTCGGCATGATCAGCGTGCTGCCCAGCAGCGGCTGGTCCAGCTCGGCCAGCAGCGCATTGATGATGGCGTCTTCCGGCACCCGCAGGCCGATGGTCTTGCGCGAAGGATGGCTGAGCCGGCGTGGCACCACCTTGGTCGCTTCGAGGATGAAGGTGAACGGCCCCGGCGTGGCCGCCTTCAGCAGACGGAACTGGCGGTTGTCGACACGGGCGTAGACGCCCAGCTCGCTCAAGTCGCGGCACAGCAGGGTCAGGTGATGTTTTTCATCGATGCCGCGGATGCGGCGCAGGCGCTCCACCGCGCCCTTGTCGTCCAGGTGGCACACCAGCGCATAGCACGAGTCAGTCGGCACGGCGACGATGCCGCCACCGTGGATGATCTGCGCCGCCTGTTTGATCAGGCGGGCTTGCGGATTGACCGGATGGACCTGGAAGAATTGGCTCATACCTTAGGATTGTACGCTACGCAGCGCCGCGATGCGTTCCTCGAACGGAGGGTGGGTAGAGAACAGCGCGCCCCAGCCGCCACGGCCGCTGCTGATGCCCGATGCGGCAAACGACTGCGGCAGCGTGCCCGGCTCAACGCCGTTCAGGCGCGCCAGCGCGTGCTGCATCGGCACGGTGCTGCCCAGCAGCTTGGCCGAACCGGCGTCGGCGCGGAATTCGCGCTGGCGCGAGAACCAGGCCACGATGATCGAAGCCAGCAGGCCGAACACGATTTCGCAGACGAACACGGTAATCATGTAGCCGATGCCCGGACCACGGCGTTCTTCGTTGCCCTTGTTCAGCATATTATCGACAAAGAAGCCGACGATACGCGCCAGGAACACCACGAAGGTATTGGTCACGCCCTGGATCAGCGTCATGGTCACCATGTCGCCGTTGGCGATGTGCGCTACTTCGTGGCCGAGCACAGCCTCTACTTCGTCGCGGTTCATGCTTTCCAGCAAGCCGGTCGACACGGCGACCAGCGCCGAGTTCTTGAACGCGCCGGTGGCGAAGGCATTCGGCTCGCCTGGATACACCGCCACTTCCGGCATGCCGATACCGGCGCGCTCGGACAGCGTGCGCACCGTGTTCACCAGCCACAGCTCGGTGGACGAAGACGGATTATCAATCACACGCGCACCGGTCGACCACTTGGCCATCGGCTTGGAAATCAGCAGGGAGAAGATGGCGCCGGTAAAACCGACCACCAGTGAGAACGCCAACAGGCTGCCCAATTGCAGCGTGCCGCCCGAGCCCGGACGGCCGATGCCCAGCAACGACAGGACGATCGACAGCACCAGCATCACAGCCAGGTTGGTAGCGATAAACAGGACAATGCGTTTCATAGATAAGGGTCTCCAGTACGGGCAACAGCCCAGATCATAAGGTAAGACCGGCTTAACGCAAAATCAAGATGCAACTCAGCGGTAATTGGCGGCGCCGATTACCGCTGCTCAGAACCAGTCGTGCCAGACCGGTTTGACGTTGGCGGGCAGTGGCGGCAGCGCGGCAAAATCGACGCGCGATTCGCCCGGCGCATGGAAGTCCGTGCCGCGCGAAGCCAGGAAGCCATAATAATTTGCCAATTGCGCATACACCGGATACTGGTCCGGCGTATGGCTGCCGGTCACCACCTCGATGGCGGCGCCGCCCAGCTGCTTGAACTGCTCAAACAACTCGCCCTGCGCCAGCGGCGTGAAGCGGTAGCGGCCCGGATGGGCGATGACAGCGATGCCGCCAGCGTTGCGTATCCAGTTGACCGATTGTTCCAGCGTGGCCCAGCAATGCGGCACATAACCCGGCTTGCCTTCGGACAGGTATTTCTTGAACACCTCGCCGGTATTGGCGCAAGCGCCGATTTCCACCAGGTAGCGCGCGAAATGGGTACGCGACATCAGGTCCGGATTGCCGACATATTTCAGCGCGCCTTCGTAAGCACCTTCGATGCCGATCAGTTCCAGCTGCTTGGCGATGTCGCGGCCACGGCTGTCGCGGCCGGAACGGGTGCAGGCCAGGCCATCCACCAGTGCCTGATTATGCTCATCGAACTGCAGGCCGACGATGTGCACGGTTTCATTCGCCCAGGTAATCGAAATCTCGACTCCGGTCACATACCGCATGCCCTGCTCGGCCGCTGCCGCACGCGCAGCGGGAATGCCGCCGACTTCATCATGATCAGTCAGCGCCCACACATCCACCCCTGCTTTGCGGGCGGTTTCCGCCACAGCGGCAGGAGCAAGAACGCCATCGGAGACGTTGGAATGACAATGCAGATCAACTTTCATATCAGGCATTGTACATGGTTAGCTGTCGAGGAATTCCTCTATCATCTGCGCTAGCGCTTGCGGCTGGTCATGGTGCAGCATATGGCCCGCGTCGTAGACCATTTTCTTGGTCACGTCGCGCAGGTGATCAAGGCGGCGCTCCAGTTCCACGCGGCCGGCCGGCTTCGAACCCATCCAGTCCCACATATTGGTCTGGTCGGCTTCCACCCACAGCACCGGCGCGGTGATCGCCTGCCAGCACGCCATCACATCGTCGACGTGATACGGCAGCGGCCCTGCCTGCTTGTGCACCGGATCGCCGAGGATTTCCCATTCGCCCGCATCATTCTGCGCCGACCAGTGCTGCGCCAGGAAAGCGGCCTTGTCGTCGCTGAGGCGCGGATTGGTTTTCTGCAGGCGCGCGGCAACGGCGGCCTGAGTCGGATAGCTGCGCATTTCCGGCTTTTCCAGCACACTATCCATCCACTTGGCGTAACGGCCAGGCGCCTGTTCCGGCTTGGCTGAGCGCAGGCCCGCGCCTTCCAGATTGATCAGCTTGCGGATGCGTTCCGGGCGCGCGCCGGCATACAGGCCGACGATATTGCCGCCCATGCTATGCCCCAGCAGATAGACCGCCTGCTCCGGCGAATAATGGCGCAGGATGGCGTCCAGGTCGGCCAGGTAGTCGGGGAACCAGTAAGTATCCAGTCCATTCCGTTGCGACAGGCCGAAACCGCGCCAATCCGGCGCGATCACGTGCCAGTCGCCCTTCAGCTCATCCACGACAAACTGGAACGAGGCGCCCACATCCATCCAGCCATGCAGCATGAACAGCTTGGGCGCGCCCTCCCGCCCCCAGTGGCGGACGTGGCAACGCAGGCCGCGTATGGTCAGGAATTCGGAACGGGATGGAAGGTGGTTGCGCATTTCGATGACCTTGAAAATGGGGAGGCTGGCGCCATATCGGAACCTTGCTAGCAGTAAAGCAAAATAATAGCACGACCGTTCGATAGCATTGCAAACAAAAAGCAAGCGTAAAATAGCGCTATCCCACCGCACTCAGCCAGGTTCCAATGTCAATCTATCAATTAGGCGATCATACGCCGGAGATCGCCGCATCGTCATTTGTTGCCGATACCGCCACGGTAGTCGGCAAGGTCAGCCTGCACGAGCACACCTCGGTGTGGTTCGGCGCGACGCTGCGCGGCGATAACGAGCGTATCACCATCGGTGAAAACAGCAATGTGCAGGAAGGCACGGTGATGCACACGGACATGGGCTACCCGCTCAGCGTGGGCCGCAACGTGACCATCGGCCATCAGGCCATGCTGCATGGCTGCACCATCGGTGACGGCTCGCTGGTCGGCATTCAGGCAGTGATCCTGAACGGCGCGCGGATCGGCAAGGGCTGCCTGGTCGGCGCTGGCGCGCTGGTCACCGAAGGCAAGGAATTTCCCGACCACTCGCTGATCATCGGTGCACCGGCCAAGGTCGCGCGTCCATTGACGCCGGAGGAAGTCGCCGCCCTGCAAGGCAGCGCCGGCAGCTATGTCAAGCGCGCCCAACTGTTCAAGACGCAACTCAAAAAGATTGGATAAAACAATGAGCATCACCCCAACCACCACTGGCCAGGACACCCTGCAGAAATTCATCTTCGACAATGCCGCCGTGCGTGGCGAGTTGATCGACATCTCCGCCACCTGGCGCGAAGTGCTGAAGCGCCACGACTACCCTGCGCCGGTCAAGAAAGTGCTGGGTCACATGACCGCCGCCGCCGCGCTGCTGTCGGCCAACCTGAAATTCAACGGCTCCATCGTCATGCAAATCCACGGCGATGGCCCGGTGAACCTGCTGGTGGTCGAGTGCGATGCAGAACTGCGCCTGCGCGCCACCGCCAAACTGGTCACCGGCGCGACCGTGCCAGACGACGCCACCCTGACCACGCTGCTGAATGCGCAAGGCAAGGGCCGCTTCGTGATCACCCTGGACCCGCTGGACAAAGTCCCTGGCCAGCAGCCTTACCAGGGCATCGTGCCGCTGGACGGCGACGATGTGGCGACCGTCATTGAAAACTACATGCTGCGTTCGGAACAGCTGGACACCAAGCTGTGGCTGGCGGCGGACGATCATGTCTCGCGCGGTCTGCTGCTGCAAAAGCTGCCTTACCACGGCGGCAAGGCCGAAGCCACCCCGCTGAGCGAAGAAGACGCGCTGGAAACCTGGAACCGCGCGGTCATGCTGGGTTCGACGCTGAAGGAAAAGGAATTGCTCGAAACCGGCATCGACGTGCTGATCCAGCGCCTGTTCTGGGAAGAGACCATCCGCGTGTTCGATCCGCTGCATCCGCAATTCCATTGCAGCTGCACGCGCGAGAAAGTCGGCAATATGCTGAAGATGCTGGGCCGTGAAGAAGTGGAAAGCGTGATCGCGGAGCTGGGCCAGGTCGCGGTCAACTGCGACTTCTGCGGCCAGCACTACGCCTACGACAAGGTCGACTGCGCCCAGCTGTTTGCCAGCGATGCACCGGTCGAGACCTTGATCCCGGCCGGCGAAGCCAAGCACTAATCCACTTCTTTGGCGTAACGCTGCGCCAGCACGGCGCAGACCATCAGCTGCAACTGATGGAACAGCATCAGCGGCAGTACCACGGCGCCCAGCGCGCCGCCGGCAAACAGGACCTTGGCCATCGGCACGCCGCTGGCCAAGCTCTTCTTGGAGCCGCAGAACACAATCGCAATCCGGTCCTCGCGATTGAAACCCAGGCGCCGCGCCGCCTGGGCGCTGATCGCCATCACCAGTCCCAGCAGCAGCACATTAATCAGCATCAAGCCGGCCAGCGTGGCCCACGACACCTGATGCCACAGGCCCTCCCCCACTGCCTCGCTGAAGGCGGTATACACCACCAGCAAAATCGAGCCCTGGTCGACCATGCGCGTCAGCGGCTTGTGCTTCTCCACCCACGCCCCGATCCAGCGCCGCGCCACCTGGCCGGCGATAAACGGCAGCAGCAGTTGCAAGGCGATCTGCCCGGCCGACTCCAGCGGCGAACCGCCCGACATCTGCGCCGAAGTCAGCAAGCCGACCAGCACCGGGGTAATGAAAATCCCAAATAGATTCGACGCCGACGCGCTGCAAATCGCCGCCGGCACATTGCCGCGCGCCGCCGCCGTGAACGCGATCGACGACTGCACGGTCGACGGCAGCATGCACAGGAACAGGATGCCCAGATACAGGTCCGGCGTCACCAGCGGCGTCAATACCGGCTTCAGCAGCAGGCCCAGCAAAGGGAATAGTGCAAACGTGCACAGCATCACCAGCAGGTGCAGCCGCCAGTGCGTAACGCCGGCGATCACCGCTTCGCGCGACAGCTTGGCGCCGTGCAGGAAGAACAGCAGCGATACCGCCACATGGGTGACATTGTTGAAGATCACGGCGCCTTGGCCGTGGCATGGGAACAGGCTGGCCGCGATCACCGTTGCGATCATGGCCAGCGTGAAGTTATCTGGCAAAAAACGAGGTCGCTTCATTATCCGGGACACTTCACTTCCAGCACGTCAATCGCGCCGACGGTTTTAGCGGACGTGGCGCTGCGCACCAGGTCGACCCGCTCCAGGCAGTTGCTACGCAACGGCCGCTTGTACGTGCGCGTGCACGGCGTTACCGCATCGGCGCCACTGCCCGCGTTGCAGTAAAAGCCCTCCGCCTGCAGGCGCACCAGCGCCTGCTCCATCGGCATGCCGGGCTGCACGGTCTGGGTGACGAAATGGCCCAGCCGGGACTGGTCGATTGAGCAGGCTGTCAACATCAGTGGCAAGGCTGCCAACAATAATCTCCGCATGGACGGTCTCCTTATTTCCAGACAGCAGTGTAACGCATGTGCGCGTCATGATCCGGTCACACTCTGCACCTATGATGCCGAGCGTTATTCATCCATCAACCTGAGCAAACAATGAACAAAAAATTCTCCGTCGTCCGTTTTGCCGCACTGAGCATCCCTATGCTGGCCATGGCCGCCAATGTCGCAGCCGCCGTCGCGGATATGGCCGACACGCCAGCCGCCGATACCGCTGTCGAAGCCGCTGCCGCCGCACCGATCGCCACCGTGGAAGTCGCCACCCGCAAAACGCGTTCGTCGGTTGAGCTGGGCAAGAACGAGATGCAGAAAATTCTGCCAGGCGTGAATCCGCTGAAAGCACTGCACACGCTGCCGGGCGTCAGCTTCCAGACCGCCGATCCATGGGGGAATAACGAACAGAATCTGTCGCTGTTCATTCACGGCTTCAGCGGCTCGCAACTGGGCTACACCATGGACGGCGTGCCGCTGGGCGACCAGCAATACGGCAACTACAACGGCCTGTCGCCACAGCGCGCCATCACCAGCGAAAACGTCGGCCGCGTGATCCTGTCGTCGGGCGCCGGCGACCTGGCCACCGCCTCGACCAGCAACCTGGGCGGCACCATCGAAACCTTCTCCAGCAATCCGCTGCCGAACGCCAATTTCTCGGCGCAGCAGACCGTTGGCAGCTACAAGACTTCGCGCACCTTCCTGCGCTACGACACCGGCAACTTCGGCGACGGCAACAGTGCCTACATCTCTGCCGCGCACCACGAGCAGAAAGCCTGGGACTTCGACGGCCGCCAGGGCGGCGACCAGATCAACGCCAAGTTCATCAACAGCAGCAGCCTGGGCAAACTGACCCTGTACGTGGCCTATTCGGACAAGATCGAGCCGAACGAAGACAGCACCGTGCGCTCGGCCACCGAGAAGTATCAGCCTTACACCCGTCCATTCATGTACCCGAACTTCCAGCAGGCGCTGAGCTATTTGTCGGCCACCGGCGCCACGCCAGCGGCGGAAGGCAATAACTACCGAAACTACTACAGCGACGCGCAGCGTACCGACTACCTGACCTACGCCAAGTTCGATATGAACCTGGGCGAGGCCACCACCTGGTCGAACCAGATCTACTACCACAACGATGATGGCGTCGGCGTAGTGGCCGGCCCGATCGGCGTGGCTGGCCTGCCGGCGCTGTTCGCGGTCTACTTCCCTGGCCAGAACCTGAAGCAGGTATTTGGCAACTCCGGTTACGCGACCCGCACCACCGAATACGAAATCAACCGCAACGGCTGGCTGTCGACGCTGAAGACCGAACTGGGCGACCACAATCTGCAAGCCGGCCTGTGGTTCGAGCACAACCGTTCGTCGGCCTACCGCCGCTGGTACGCGCTGGATGTCAACAATCCAAGCTCGCCATACGACCGTCCAAGCAATCCGCTGATCACCCAGTACGGCAGCGAGATCGACAACAAGGTGGTACAGTTGCACCTGCAAGACGAATGGCGCATCCGCCCTGACCTGTCGCTGCAAGCCGGCTTCAAATCCAGCCTGCAATTTGCCGAGGGCCAGTTCCCGGTGCAGCCTAAGGCCGGCGCGATCGCCAACTCGACCGCCCTGCCGGTCGGCAAGATCGACACCAAGAAATGGTTCCTGCCGCAGATCGGCGGCCGCTGGGACATCACTGGGCAAGACCAGGCCTTCTTCAACATCCAGAAAAACATGCGCCAGTTCGTCACCTACGGCGGTGGCGGCGCATCGCCATGGAGCTTGTCCAGCCAGGGCGCGTTCGACCTGTTCAAATCGACCGCCCGGCCTGAAACCTCGATCACCTATGAAGCCGGCCTGCGCACCAGCCACCAGCTGAACGGCGACGTGCTGACCGGCTTTGACGGCCAGATCAACGTCTACCACGTCAACTTCAAGGACCGCCTGTTGCAGATCAGCCCGACCTCGGTGATCTCGTCGATTATCGGCGGCAATCTGGCAGTGCTGACCAACGTCGGCGCGGTCAAAACCAACGGCATCGACTTCTCCGGCACGCTGCACTTCGGCCGTACCTTCTCGCTGTACAACGCGCTGTCGTACAACCAGTCGAAATACGACGACAACTACATGAACGGCAACGCCGTGGTGCCGACCGCCGGCAAAAAAGTACCGGGCAGCCCGGAGTGGATGGATAAATTCGTCGCCACGCTGAACATCGCCGATACCGAATTCCAGCTGGGCGGCGACTACGTCGGCAAGCGTTACGCCACCTACACCAACGACCTGCAAGTGAAGAGCTACTTCCTGATGAACCTGGGCGTGTCGGGCAAGCTGCCCTTCCTGAACGGCGGCTGGGTGAAGAACGCGCGCTATCGCCTGAACGTCACCAACCTGGCCGATCGCAAGGGCGACCTCAACGTAGTAGTCGGCGCGGCCAGCGGCACGTACAATACCTTCCCAATTGCACCTCGTCAGGGCTTCCTGACTTTGATGGCGGACTTCTGATGAGCAAACTTTATTTACCGCCGCGACTCTCGCGTCGCGGCTTCATCCAGACGGCTGCTGTGGCCACGGCTGCGGTGGCTGGCTCGTCGCTGCTGCTGCCGGCATCGGCCCTCGCCGCAGCGCCGGTGGCCGGCGACCAGTCCGGCCTGCCGGGCGTGGCCCCGGTTGGCGCAGGCACCGGTCGCCCGCTGGTGTTCGGCCACCGTGGCGCCAGCGCGCTGCGTCCCGAACACACGCTGGCGGCGTATGCCAAGGCCATCGCCGACGGCGCCGACTATGTCGAACCGGACCTGGTCAGCACCAAGGACGGCGTGCTGGTCGCGCGCCACGAAGCCTTCTTGAGCGAAACCACAGACGTCGGCACGCGTAGCGAATTCGCCAGCCGCAAGACCCGCAAAACCATTGACGGCGAAACGCACGAAGGCTGGTTCGTCGACGACTTCACCCTGGCCGAACTGAAAACGCTGCGCGCGGTGGAGCGCATCCCGCAATACCGTCCGGGCAGCGCACAATACAACGGCATGTTCCAGGTAGTGACGTTTGAAGAAATGATCGACTTCGTCGCGGCCGAAGCGGCGGCGCGCGGCCGCATCATCGGCATCGTGCCGGAGCTGAAGCACTCGACCTACTTCGCCAGCGTCGGCCTGCCGCTGGAGGACCGCTTCCTGTCCATCCTGGCGGCGCACGACTACACACGCCGCAACCCGGTGGAGATCCAGTCGTTTGAAGTGGCCAACCTGAAATACCTGCGCGGCAAGCTGGGCCGCCGCGCCAACCTGCGCCTGATGCAGCTGGTCATTGGTGAAAACGTGCGTCCGATGGACGTGGCGGCGGCAGGCGGCACGCTGACCTTCGCGCAAATGTGCACGCCGGCCGGCCTGCGCGATATCGCCCAATACGCCGACGTGGTGGCCCCGCCAACCCGCGCCATCATCCCGCTGAACAAGGACGGCACGCTGGCCGCGCCTTCCTCGCTGGTGGAGGACGCCCACAAAGCCGGCCTGCGCGTGGAACCCTGGACCTTCCGTCCGGAGAACCAGTTCCTCGCCGCCGACTTCCGCAACGGCGCCCTGACGGTCCGCAACGAAGCCGGTTCAATCGCCGAAATGAAGCGCTACATCGCCACCGGCATCGACGGCTTCTTCACCGATGACCCGGCCCTGGGCCGCGCCGCCCTCGGTTAAGCGCGCGGCAGCCTGACGCTGGCCAGCAGGCCGCCGCCAGGCGCATCGTCGAGATGTATGCGTCCGTGGTGGCTGGCCGCCACGGACGCCGCAATCGCCAGCCCCAGCCCGCTGCCACTCTGCGTCTGGCGCGGATCGCGGAAGAAACGGTCAAACACCCGCTCGCGCAACGCCGGCGCGATGCCCGGCCCCTGATCCCGCACCGACAACACCACCTCGGCACCGGCAGCGACGATGCTCACCTGCACCATGCCGCCCGGTGGACTGTACTTGATGGCGTTCTCCACCAGATTGTCGATCAGCGACACCAGGCTTTCACTCTGGCCCTGTATGTACAGCGGCTCGGCCGCCACCATTTCCAGTTCCACGCCACTACGCGACGCCAGCATCGACAATACCGCCAGCCGGTCCTGCAACAAGGCGTCCAGCGCCAGCCGGAGATGCGGCGCGCTGTCCGGAGCATCGCTGCGCATCAGGCGCAGCAACTGTCCGACCAGCCGGCCGGCCCGGTTGCCGCTGTTGAGAATGCCGTCGAGCAGCTCGTGCTGCAAGGCGTTCCCGGTTTGCCGCTGCAAGGCTTCCGCGTGCACGCGCATGGCGGCCAGCGGCGTGCGCAGCTCATGGGCGGCGTCGGCGATAAAGCTGCGCTCGCGCTGCGCGCTCTGGTTCACCCGCAATAGCAAGGCATTGATGCTATCCACCAGCGCCGCCAGCTCGCGATGCGGCGGACGGCATGCCAGCGGCGTCAGGTCGCCCGGACCGCGCGCCGCCACTTCCTGCGTCACCTGCCGCCAGGGCCGCAGCGCCAGGCGGATCGACAGCCAGGCCGGCAATGGCAATAATGGCAGGCTGATCAGCAAGGGCAGCAGGAAATAGCCACGCGAGTTCATCGCCAGGAACAGCTCCATCGCTTCAACGGGCGCGACGAACATCACCTTGGTGCCGGTGTCCTGCGAGCGGAAGGTGCGCGCGCGATAGCGCTTGCCCTGTATGTAGAGCGTGTGTGCGCCGACCTCAGGATCGCCGCTCAAGCCATTCAGTATGTCGTCGGTCTGGTACACCAGCTTGCCGTTCTGCCAGACCATCATCAGCGGACCGATATCCTGCAGGTCGTTTTCCACAAAGTCTTCGCGCAGCGCTGCATCCACCACGCGCAAAGTCTGCTGCTGCTTGTCCGGCTGGCCCGCCAGGTTGTCAGCCACCAGCATCACCGCTTTGGAAATATTCGGCGCATTCAGGTAGCCCGGCGTGTCGCCGCCCTCGCGCAGCATCACCACGAACACGCCGGCCCATAACAGCAATAGCAGCATCACCTGCGCCACCATCAGGCGGCGCACCAGTGTTGGTTCACTGACCAGGCGCCAGGCGCGCAGCAACAGCTTCATGCCGCACCGCCTGGCGGCTGGACATCGATCACATAACCGACCCCGCGCACGGTGCGGATAAAGCCCTCGCCGATTTTGCGCCGCAAATTGGCCATATGTACGTCCAGCGCGTTGCTGGCATTGGTCTGCGCACCTGGCAAGGTCTGCTCTTCCAGCGTGCGCCGTGTCAGCACGCGGTCGGCGCGCATCATCAGCATCTTCAGCAATGCATACTCGCTGCCGGTCAACTCCACCTCGCGTCCATGGACGCTGACGCGGCGCGTAGGCGCGTGCAGCCACAGGCCGCGCACTTCAATGGTTTCGCCGTCAAAGCCGTAGCTGCGCCGGGCCAGCGCGCGCACCCGCGACAGCAGCTCGGCCAGCACAAACGGCTTGACCAGATAGTCGTCGGCGCCGCCGTCAAGGCCGTTCAGGCGGTCGGAGACGGCGTCGCGCGCGCTCAGGATCAGCACTGGCAAGTCGGCCGCATTCTCGCCGCGTATGCGGCTGCGGCGCAGCCGGGATAAGAGCTGCATGCCGTCGCCATCGGGCAGGCCAAGATCGAGCAGCACCAGGTCGCAGCCGTCATATTCGAGGCAGCGGCTGGCGTCGTCCAGGGTGCGTACCCATACCACATCCATGCCTTGCTCGGACAAGGCAATGCGCACGCCGTTGCCCAGGTCCAGATCGTCTTCTATCAGTAGGATTTTCATGGCGTTATTAGAGCATGCCAAGCTGAAGATCATCTAAAGAGCGTCTTCATCGATTCTTCATGCAAGGCTCAGATTGCCTTCATCGCCGTTGCCGACAATGCAAGCATGCGACCGGGCCAGGGGGCACCGGTGCTACTTTGAATGGATAGACTATGCAAACACGCTCTCGCCGCATGCTCGCGGCGCTTTGCCTGCTGGGCGGCAGCACCGTGGCCGCCGCCGGCGACGCACAACTGCTGGTCGGTGGCGGCCTTGGCGTCGAGGCACGCTATGCCGGGGCCAACCGCAATCAGGCCGGGCCGGTGCTGGTGCTGGACTACAGCCACGCCAGCGGCTTCTATGCCAGCACGCTACGCGGTCTCGGCTACGAAGATCAGGACGGTCCGGTCAGCTACGGCGCCGCGCTCGGCTATCGCGGCGAACGCCGGGAAAAGAATGAGAAGTCATGGTTCGGCAACACCGGCAGCGAGGAATTGAAAGGCATGGGCGACATCAAAGGCAACGCCAGCGCGTTGCTGAGCGTCGGTTTCAGGCCGCTGTCCATGCTGGAACTCAATCTGCATGCCGACCTGCCGCTGTCACGCCGCGAGAACGGCAAGACGCTGCATGCCGGCATCACCGCGCATCTGCTCAATCGCGATAGCGACCACGTCTCACTGGCACTGGCGGCTGGCTTTGCGGATAGCCGACACGCACAGACCTACCACGGTGTCACCAAGCAGCAGGCTGCCGCGTCCGGTTTCAAGGCCTACCATCCCAGAGCCGGGCTGTACGAAGCCAGCACCATGCTGACCTGGGAGCACAGCTTCAATGCGCGCTGGAGCGTGACCACGCTGATCGGCGCGACGCAGCTGCTGCGCGACGCCTCGCGCAGCCCGCTCACCAAGCGCAAAACCAATCCCAGCGGTGGATTCTATGTCAGCTATGCCTACTAAGCACCTGCCGCTCAGCCTGAGTGCCGGAGTCAGCAACTACCATGGTCTGGCCAGGCTGCGCGAGTGGCTGAAACTGCACGCGCGCGCGCTGCTGCACCGCCAAGCCACCCGCGACTGGCTGCGGCAGCTGGAGACGCAACCCTTGATGGCCGCGCTGCTACGCAGCAGTCCGCAGCTGATGAAGAAAATCTACCGCCCCTACTTCAGCGCCTCGCTGTCGCCCACACAGCGCGGCGGTCTGCTGCATATGCACTATCAGCATACGGCACGGTACGGCCTGGGGAGTCTGGTACAGCGCGCCGCGCGCGGGCCGGTCCAGCTGGCCAGTGTCGAGGTTCGGTCGGGACAAAGGTATGCGCTGCAATTATCCGCAGTCAGCGTGATGGAGCGCGAAGGCGAGCTGGTACTGCAATTGCTGGACAGCGAGGGGATACTGTATTCGGTTGCCTTCAGCTTCATCCATGAAGACGCGGCGGTCTACATCGGCGTCGGCGGCTTGCAGGGACCGAACCATGGCGACCGTCAGGAGCGCGTGCGCAACGCCACCCATGAGCTGCATGGACTCCGGCCGAAGAATCTGATGATACGGCTGGCGGCCCAATGGGGCGCGGAGCACGGGTGCGCAGGCATGATCCTGGTCGGCAATCACAACCGCACGGTGCGCAGCGCCATCCGTCAAGGCAAGGTCCACGCCGACTACGATGCCTTGTGGCGTGAACTCGACGCCACGCTGCGCGGCGACGGCAATTACACGCTGCCTTGCGGATTGCCGCCAGCGCTGACCACCAAGGCGCGCAAGCGGCATGCAAGCGCTGAAGCCTTTTGCGCGGCGATGGGCAAGGCACTGCGGGTCTGGAAGCGCAGCCGGCAGGCTGTCATCGCGCCGGCTGTGGACTGGTCGCGTGATGTGCGACACGCCGCGTGAGGTGCTTGCTTAGTTGCTGGCCTGACGTGGCGCATCCAGCTTGGGCAGCGCCGCAGTCAGGTCGATCCAGGCTTGCGGCACTGGTTTTTCGCGGCTGCGTACGCCAAAGAAGCTGACCACTTCGCGGCCATCTTTATCGTAGAACTCGACGTTGACGACGCCGGCGCGCTTGACCACGTAGCCGGTGACGAAGTTGGTGTCGCGCAGGTGCAGGTTAAATTCCGGGTCCAGCACGTTGAAGTAACCGCCGGTTTCCTGCACCTTGTTGATCTTGCCGCTGAAGATCTGGATGGTCGCGTCATTGCCCAGGAAAGCCATGATTTCCACCTGCTGCTTGGCCGCCTGCTCCAGCAGCTGGCGCACTGCCAGCGGCGCAATGCGCTGTACTTTGTCAGCCGGGCCGAGGCGCAGACCCTGCTCGCGCGTCACGCCGAATTCGCTCAGCAGACGGTTGAACTGGTGCACGTCGTTGATTTCGTTCCAGGCCAGCTGGAATTCTTTCACGTCCACCGCGCTATCCGGCTTCGGTGCCGGTTTGGCCGGCTGCGCCGCCACTTTCAGGTCCGCGCTTTGCACCGGGTTGCGGAAGTCGGCGACGATCTTGTCGAACACTGGCACGCCGGCGTCGCTCTTCACGTAGACCTTGTGCGCGGCATTGCCGTACTGGTCGAAGAATTGCAGGCTGCGCGAGATCACGCCGTCCTTGCCAGGCTGGGCCACCGCGAACGCGTATTTCCAGTTCTTGAAGGTGAAGCGCAGGTCGATCTCGCCGCCCAGGTAGCCGCCGGCGATGTTGCGCATGCGCGCTTCGCGTTCTTTTTCCTTATCGGCGTCGAGGCCGGTCACCGGTTCCTGGGGTTTCATTTTGGTTGCGACGCCGGTGCGTTCCAGCACCCCGTTTTCATTGCGCGTCAGCGCCATGACTTTGCCGAGGTCGAGCGCGCGGCGCATGATTTCACGCGGCACGGTGTCGCCTTCCTGCAAACGGGTCACGGTCTTGCCGATGCCGTTGGCGGCCAGCAGCTCCGCTTCCGAAACATTCAGCTTGGCCGCAGCGTCGCGCAGCGCCAGACGTGGCTCCGCCGCGCGCAGCGCTTCGTAACGCTCGGTCAGACTGGCTGCACCCGCCGGCAGAGAGGAGATCAGCAAAGCGCCGGTCAGCGCCAGGACAAATCGATGGTGGGGTTTCATGGCTAGCTCCTTAGTAAATCACTTTGAGGTTGAATGCATAGTTGCGGCCTGGGCGCGCCTGACGCTCGATGTCGGCCAGCGTCGCTGCCGAGGTCGCCGCGACCAGGGTGCGCGACGAGGCGTAGTCCCAGAATTTCTTGTCGCCGATGTTGTACACGCCGCCGCTCAGGACCACATGCTTGTTGATGTTCCAGTAAGCGGTCAGGTCGAACACGCTGTAGCCCGGCACCGCGAACAGCTGCGTGGTGCTGCCGGTCAGCACATCGCCCTCGGCGCGCTTGCCGCGTGCGGTGCTGGCGGTGAACGCCGCTCCGCCACGCAGGCCCGGATCGTCGTAGGCAAAGCTGGCGTTGGCCTTGTACGGCTGCACCGAGGCCAGATCGGCTTGCTTGCCGGTCTTGGTGTTTTCCGACGTGCCTTTCGACGCGCCGGCCGCTACGCTGACGCTATAACCCTTCATGTTCTGCAGCCACTGGCCCAGCGTGAAGCGCGAGCTGAATTCCAGGCCATAAATCTTCGCCTTGCCGACGTTCTCCGGACGGAACAAGCCTTGCACGATGGTCGGATAGTTGACCCGGTCGATAGGCTGCGTGACGTATTCGATGAAGTTGCTGTAGCGGGTGTTGAACGCCGACACGCTGAACTCCACACCCGGCGTTGGCGCGCCTTTCAGGCCAAGCTCAAAGGCGTTGCTGGTTTCCTTGTCCAGGTTCGGATTGCCCAGCACAGCATAGCCGGTGGTGCTGGTGTAGCTGAACGAATCGTAAGTACCGGTGCGCTCTGCCCCGGTTGGCAGACGGGTGCCACGCGAATACTGTGCGTAGGCGTTGAAGTTGGGCACCAACGCGACCGACAGGTTCAGCGACGGCGTCAGGAAGGAATCGCTGTCCTCCTTGATTTCCTTGGCGGCGGCCGGCACCGCGACGATGTATTTTTCCAGATTCTTCGGCGACAGCTTGCGGTGCTCGGCGCGCAGACCCGGCGTCAGCGTGGCCTGATGGCCGGCCAGCGCGAAGCCGAATTCGCCACGCACATAGGCGGCGTACTTATCGGTGTCCATGTCGGCCATGCGCGACTTGGTCATGTACTGATGCGCGCCGGTGGCCACTGTCAGGCGGTCCTCAGCCCATGGGCGGCGGGTTTCCAGGCGTTCGTACTGGATGCCATAGCTCAGCAGGTTGCCAGGGCTGAGCTGCTTGGTGGCGTCCAGCGCCAGGCCTTTGCTGTCGTTGTAGTAGCCAGTGTTGATGTCGCGGATGAATCTCTGGCCAGTGGTGAAGTAATCGGCGTGGGTCAGGTCTTCCACTTCGGCTTTTTGCGTGTACAGCTTGCTGTCCAGCGTGTCCAGCAGCGCGAAGCCGCTAGGGGTCCACTGGTGTTCGACACTGAGTCGGGTACGCTTGGTATTGGAATTCTGCATCACGCCGGCCGGATACAGCGCGCTGGTCTTGTTGTCGTACTCGCGGTCGTGTTCGGCCTTGTAGCTGTCGACGGTGAAGTTCAGCTTGTGTTCCTTGGAGATGGTCCAGTTCAGCTTGGCCAGCACGGCGTCCGAGTTCCAGTCGTCCGGATTCATCGGCACGCTGCTCAGGCTGTCCGACTGTTCGCCGCTGCGGTGCACGGCAACGATCAAGGCTTTCAGATGCGGATTGATTTCGGTGGCGGCGGTGACTGCGTGCATGCGGCTGGCACGGTCCGAGGTGTAGCCGAACTTATAGTCGGCGTACAGCTTGCGCTTGTCGTCCAGGTAGTCTTCCGGCGCCTTGGTGATGAACGATACCGCACCGCCCAGGCCTGGCGAACCGGGACCACTTGGGCTGGCGCCGGAGCCGATGCGCACTTCGCGGAAGGTCTCCGGATCGAAGTAGTCGCGGCCGATGCCGAAGCCGTTGTTGGTCGAGCCGTCCGGCTTGCCGGCGGCGTCTGGCAGCGAGATGCCGTCCAGTTCCAGGCTGACGCGGTTGCCTTCCACGCCGCGGATATTGAAGCCGGTGTTGGCGGCGCTGTCCCACACGCTGCCGCCGCCGCTCGCCGCCGCCGGCACGCTGATCAGCGGCGAGTAGCGGGCGATGTTGGCCATGTCGACCGCGCTATTTTGTTCCAGCTGGCGCACGCCGATGACGGTGGTCGTGCCGTTGCGGGTGGAGGTGGCGTCGTCGCGCTTGGCTTGCACCAGGATTTCCGACAATTCGCCGGCGGATGTGGTTTCCTGCGCTGCGGCTGGCAGGGCCATGGCCGCTCCCAGCATCACCAGCAACGCGGAACGAACGTGAAGAGACAAAGGCGCGGCCTTGTGCCGTGCGCCCGTAAGGGTAGCGACCATAGTTATCCAAGAGAGAGAGTATGCGTTAAACGGCTGGCTCTCGGAGTTGGACGATCGCTGGCAAAGAACGCATCCTATCAATAATGATTCTCATTTACAAGGAATATTATCGTTAAGATTGGCAAATCCGCTACAATCCGTATCATGAGCCGCCTTTCCCTGACGATGCCCTCTCCTGCCGCCGGCAACCCTGGTCGCCGCAGCATCGCGCTGGCCCTGGCGTTATTGGGGACAATTGCTGGCCTGACGCTGTCCTGGCTGTTGTGGTCGGCGTGGCCGCTGGCGCTCAGCCTGACGGCAACCATGATACTCGTCTGGCTAATGCATACGCAGCCGCTGGTACAGCATGTGGAATATTTTTCGGCCGACGAGGATGGCCTGCGCTATGTGGATACGCCGGGCCAGGACGGCCGGGTGCTGCGCTACAAGTGGACCGAGGTGCTGGCGGTGAGCGCCGTCAGCAAGGGCCTGCGGGTGCAGACCGGACGCGGCGCGATGAAAGGCGCCACGGTGTTCCTGGCGATGCAGTCCGAGGCGGACTGCCAGGCCGCCAGCGCGGCGGCCGAGCGCTGGCTGGCGGCTTACCGGGTGTGATCAGCCGGCCAGATAGTTATTCTTCACCCGCACATAATGCTCGGCTGAATATTTGAGGTAGGCGATTTCATCGCTGCTCAGCGCCCTCACCTTGGCCGCCGGGCGGCCGACATACAGATGGCCGCTTTCCAGCACTTTCCCCGGCGGCACCAGGCTGCCGGCGCCGACCATCACCTGATCCTGCACCACCACGTCGTCCATGATGACGGCGCCCATGCCGATCAGGCATTCATTGCCGATGCGGCAGCCGTGCAGCATGGCCTGGTGGCCGATGGTGACGTAGTCGCCGATGATCAGCGGCGAGCCGTCCGGCTTTTTCTCGTTCTTGTGCGAGACGTGGCCCATCGCGAAGTCCTGCACATTGGTGCAGTTGCCGATGACGATGCGGTTGACGTCGCCGCGCAGCACGGTATTGCACCAGATCGAGCAATCCTTGCCGACGGTGACATCGCCGATCACCTGCGCCGATGGGTGCATATACAAGCCTTCGCCCAGTTGCGGCGTGGTGTTCAGGTAGGAAGATACGGGCATGCTTGAGTCCTTATTGACGGGAATACTTGGCCAACAGCGCAATCAAATCGCTTTGGTGCGCAGCCATCCAGGTCCACATCGCTTCCACCTCATCGCGGTGCGCGGCGTAGTATTGCTGGTTGGTCGCCAGCCAGATGTTACTGCTTAACAGCGGCATGCGCAGCCGGGTAATTTCATTGCCGTAGCGTGCGGCAATCGACTTGTCCATATCGTCCACCGCGCCGACGGTGACCGCCACGCCATCGACGCGCTTGAGCCTGAGCTTGCCGATGTTGCGCTCCAGGTCGATTGCCCCCTCGTCGACCTGGATGCCGTTGCCGCGCAGCGTGTCGACATACGGCGCGCCATATGGCACGCCCATCACGCGCCCCTGGAAATAGCGCGGCGTAACGGTCCCCGGCGGCAGCTGGTCGGCGGCGCGCACCAGCACAACGATGTTGGTGTGGATGGCGCGGCTGCGGTCCAGCGCGCCGCTGCGGTCACGCGGCAGCACAATGCCGGATGGCAGCTCGGCGCGCTCTTCGATCGGCAGATAATCCACTTCGCCGGCCTGCAGCGCCAGCCGCAATCGATTCGCGGGCAGGCGCACAAACTGCACCGGGCAGGGAATCGTGACGGCCGCAGCCGCCCGCAAGTAATCGACGCCCACGCCGGCCGGCGCCGGCACCTCGCGTCCTTTGCCCAGCCAGTAAGGCGGGCGATCCTGGTCCATATAACCGATACGTACCGGAGGGCATGCAGCATGCGCAAAACAGGTGGCAGACAAAGCTAAAACAAACAGAACTCGGCGCAGCATAATGACATTGTTTATGACAAAGTCTTTATTATAGCTATCTGATTGGCAATTCCGCCTGAGTTTATCCCTGATACGTGCCATCACCGTGTGGCGCGGCGCGAAATTCCGGCAAGGCCTCGGCCTGCGCCGAATAGCTGGCCAGCGCAGGGTAGTCGGCTGGCGCCACCACATCCGGCAGCATCTGCTGGATGAAGTGCCAGGTAATCGCCATCATCACGCCTGGTGGCGGAATGGTGTCGCTGGCGACCTCCAGCGGTTGCTGCTGCTGTTCGGCTTCCAACACATCCAGCGCGGCGCGCAGTTGCTGAACCACGCGGTCGGCCCACGGCTGGTGCAGCTTCTCGGCCGGCCGCAGCTTGCGTTCATACACCAGCTGCACCGCCTTGTCGCAGGCAGCCAGCGCCAGCCCCAGCAGACGCTGCGAGCGCCACAGCTCGGTCGGCATGGTCGGCGTGCGGCGCGACGAGGGCCGGGCGATCGATTCGGCGTACTGCAGGATCAGCGTGGAATCCATCAGCGCCGCGCCCTCCTCATCGACCAGCGTCGGCGCCTTGACCACCGGATTGATACGGCTGAACTGATCAAAGGTGCTGAACACCGACAGCGACTGGTGTTCAAACTTCACGCCCAGCAACTGCAACGACACCGCAACACGGCGGACATAAGGCGAATCCAGCATCCCAATCAGTTTCATGACAACTCCTTTACAAGAGCCGCCATCTTAGCCGTTTCCGCCGCGCTTGCCGAGTGCCGCGACTACGCCTGCAACAACACTGCGGCGCCACGGCCCAGTGAGCGCACAACTTGCATCACGTCCCAGTTGGTGAGGCGGATGCAGCCGTGCGATTGGGTCTTGCCGATCTTGCCCGGCTCGGGCGTGCCGTGAATGCCGTAGTGGTCGATGCTGAGGTCGATCCAGGCCAGGCCAACCGGGTTGTTCGGGCCTGGTGCGATGCGCGCCCTGGTATCGCCCGCCTTCGCGTCCCAGAACAGCTTGGGGTTGTAGCGGTATTCGGGATTGGTGGCCACGCCCAGCACCGTCCAGCGGCCTTCTGGCAGCGGATCGTGCTTGCTGCCGGTGCTGGCGGGGAATTGCGCGAACGGCATACCACCCGCGTCCAGCAAGGTCAGCGTGCCCTCCTTTGCGTCGACCAGCACCGACGCCGCTTTCGGCAACGGCTTGATGATGCCGACGTTCGGCACCAGCAACTGCTCGCCGGCCTTGTTCAGATTCTTGCCAGGATTGAGGCGGCGCAGCAGCTCCGGGCTGCAATGGAAGCGCTCGCCCAGCGCTTCGGCCAGGCTGGCGTAGCCCAGCGTGGCCAGCCTGGCCTTGCCCGCCATATCGGCCGGTACCGGCGTGTACGGGCCGGCGACATCCCTGGCGGTGACGCTATAGACATCCAGCACCGGCGCCTGGTCGCGCTCCAATTCTTGCCACGTCGCCGCGTCGATATTCCCGGTCACCGGCAACTGGTGCAGCTTCTGGAAGCCGCGTATCGCGCGGTGCATATTGCTGCCGTAGGCGCCATCCATCTCGCCGGGCGAGAAGTGGGCGCGGTCCAGCAGCACTTGCGCGCGCAGGACGTTAGGACCACTCGACTTGGGGATCACCGGCTTGGCGCGCTGCGCCACGTTCAGGGTATCGGCTGCGGCCAGCGCCGGCTCGGCGGCGTGTGCGCTGGAAGCTGCCAGCATCAGTGCAAAGAATAAAACTCTCAAACCAGACTCGGGTGAAAACAGGGAGCTTATTCTAGCCTAGCGGACCGTTAATCACTGCTTCGATACGATGGCCATCGGGGTCGACCAGGAAGGCGGCATAGTAGTGCTCGCACGCCGCCATGGGCCAGATCGCGCACGTCCAGGGAAATGTGATGCAGCATCAGTTGGTTTAGTCCTTGGTGTATCGCTGCATGACGTAGCCGAGGCGGCCGCGATTCTTATCCAGCCAGGTCCACAGCGCTTCGGACTGCCGCGGATGGGCGTGGTAGAAACTGTCGTTGAAGGCCAGCCACAGCCGGATGTTCAGCAGCGGCTGCGGCAGTTGTTCGATGCTGCCTTTGTACTTGTCCAGCGTCTGTTTCAAATGGGCCGGCGCGACCGCCGCCACCACCACGCCATCGACGCGGCCGAGGCGCAGCTTTTCAATATTGCGGTCCAGGTCGCGTGCGCCTTCGTCCAGCGTCAGGCCGGCTTCGCGCAGGCGCGGGGCATAGCTGTTACCCATTGGGATGCCCAGCGTCTTGCCCTTGAAGTACTGCATGGGGTTGGTGCCAGCGGGCAGATGATCCTTGCTGCGCACCAGCACCAGCACCTGGTTGTGCAAGGCGCGCTTCAGGTCGATATTGCCGGCCTTGTCGCGCGGCAGCGCGATTTCGGCCGGATAGAAACTCAGCTCGCCAACCGGCGCCAGATCGATGTCGCCATTCGCCAGCGCCACTTTCAGCCGCGCGGCCGGCAGGCGCACCCAGATCGGCGTGCAGCCGAAACCGGCGCCCAGCACCGCGTCGCGGATCAGGTCCACCGCCGCGCCAGGCGGATCGGGCACCTTGTCGCCTTCGCCCAGCCAGTACGGCGGGCGGTTCTGGTCCATATAACCGACGCGGACGGGAATGCATTCCGCCGCCAGGGCAGGCGTGACGATCACCGCAGCTAACATCAGCAGGAGGCCAGCGCGCAAGGTCATCGGGATTCTCAGTGTTGGGGAGGTTCAGCTGGCTTGGGCGCCAGCGGTGCAAGCGCCGCAGACTGGCCCTTGCCGACGATTTGAACGAAGATTTCGTTCTGCTTGATCATGCTCAGCTCGTAGCGAGCGCGCTCCTCGACCGCGCCGGTGCCGTCCTTGAGGTCGCGTACTTCGGAGTCGAGCTTGGCGTTGCGGGCGATCAGCTCCGCATTCTTCTTGTGCGCCACGTCCACCTGCGCCTCGAAATCCTTGACGCGCAGCCAGCCGCCCTTCCCCAGCCACAGCGGGTACTGTATCAACAGCAGCAGGAAAGCCAGTCCGAGCGTAATCAGGCGCATGAAGGTGATTGCGGCCGGATCGACTCCGGCCGCGCTTGCTTAATTACTTCAGATTATAGAACGCGTCGCGGCCTGGGTAGGAAGCGATATCGCCCAGATCTTCTTCGATGCGCAGCAACTGGTTGTATTTCGCCATGCGGTCCGAACGGGACATCGAGCCGGTCTTGATTTGCAGGGCGTTCAGGCCAACCGCGATATCGGCGATGGTCGAATCTTCGGTTTCGCCCGAACGGTGCGAGAT
Organism: Duganella sp. sic0402; assembly: GCF_019219065.1. GTDB lineage: Bacteria > Pseudomonadota > Gammaproteobacteria > Burkholderiales > Burkholderiaceae_D > Rugamonas. Next base: position 661,571 of record NZ_JAHUWK010000002.1, read on the forward strand.
CACGGCGGTGTAGCCGGCGCGCTTGGCCATTTCGATGGCGGCGAAGGTTTCGGTCAGGGTGCCGATCTGGTTGATCTTGATCAGAATCGAGTTGGCGATGCCTTTCTGGATGCCTTCTTTCAGGATCTTGGTGTTGGTGACGTACAGATCGTCGCCCACCAGCTGGACTTTCTTGCCCAGTTCCTTGGTCAGGATGGCCCAGCCCTCCCAGTCGCCTTCGTGCATCGCGTCTTCGATCGAGATGATCGGGTACTTGTCGCACCAGGTCGCCAGCAGGTTGGTGAACTCGGTCGCGGTCAGCGACAGGCCCTCGCCTTCCAGCTCATACTTGCCGTCTTTGTAGAATTCCGAAGCGGCGCAGTCCAGGCCGATGGCGATCTGGGTGCCTGGCTCGTAGCCGGCTTGCTCAATCGCTTCGATGATCAGCTTGATCGCTTCTTCGTGGTTGGCCAGCGAAGGCGCAAAGCCGCCTTCATCGCCAACCGCGGTGTTCAGGCCCTTCTTGTGCAGGATCTTTTTCAGCGTGTGGAACACTTCCGCGCCATAACGCACGGCTTCCTTGAACGACGGTGCGCCGACTGGAATGATCATGAATTCCTGGATGTCCAGGTTGTTGTCGGCGTGTGCGCCGCCGTTGATCACGTTCATCATCGGCACTGGCAGCTGCATGGCGCCCGAACCGCCGAAATAGCGGTACAGCGGCAGGCCGGCTTCTTCAGCGGCGGCCTTGGCGACCGCCATCGATACCGCCAGCATGGCGTTGGCGCCCAGGCGGGCCTTGTTTTCGGTGCCGTCCAGGTCGATCAGAGTGCGGTCCAGGAATGCCTGTTCATTGGCGTCCAGGCCCATGATGGCTTCCGAGATTTCGGTGTTGATGTTTTCGCAGGCTTTCAGCACGCCCTTGCCGAAGTAACGCTTCGGATCGCCGTCACGCAGTTCGATCGCTTCGCGCGAACCGGTCGACGCACCCGACGGCACTGCCGCGCGGCCCATCACGCCCGATTCCAGCAACACGTCGCATTCGACGGTTGGATTGCCGCGCGAGTCGATTACTTCACGGCCGATAATATCAACAATAGCACTCATGTCATTCTCCAAAGTTAGGCGAAACGAAGTCGCGCCGCGTCTTTACGCGCGTTGCGAACAAGGATAACGGGAATTGTACCCGGTGCAGAGAAGATTGATAAAATTTCCACACCGGGCAAGCTGCTTTAGTTGAAGCTGTTCTCCAGGAAGCCAGCTTTCTTGGTGACGCGGTCCAGTTCGATCAGAACGGACAGCAGGTCTTTCATGCGGCCCAGCGGCACGGCGTTGGGGCCGTCCGACAGCGCTTCCGCAGGATTCGGATGGGTTTCCATGAACAGGCCGTCGACGCCAACCGCCACGGCCGCGCGCGACAGCACCGGCACCATTTCGCGCATGCCGCCCGACGAAGTGCCGTTACCGCCTGGCAGTTGCACCGAGTGGGTCGCATCAAACACGACTGGCGCACCGCTTTCGCGCATGATCGCCAGCGAGCGCATATCGGACACCAGGTTGTTGTAGCCAAACGAGGCGCCGCGTTCGCAGGCCATGAAGTTGTCTTCCAACAGGCCCTTGGCCTTGGCTGCCGAACGCGCCTTGGCGATCACATGTTTCATGTCGCCCGGCGCCAGGAACTGGCCCTTCTTGATGTTGACCGGCAGTCCCGATTCCGCGCAGGCGACGATGAAGTCGGTCTGGCGGCACAGGAAGGCCGGGGTTTGCAGCACGTCGACCACTTTCGACGCGACTTCGATGTCTTCGATCGAGTGCACATCGGTCAGCACCGGCACCTGCAGCTCGCGCTTGACGTCGGCCAGGATCTGCAGACCCTGCTCGCGGCCAGGGCCGCGGTAGGAAGTGCCCGAAGAACGGTTGGCCTTGTCGAACGAAGCCTTGAAGATGAACGGGATGCCCAGCTCGGTGGTCATCTCTTTCAGCGCGCCGGCGGTGTCGAAGGCCATCTGGCGCGATTCGACGACGCAGTTACCGGCGATCAGGAAGAACGGTTGGTCCAGGCCTACGTCGAATCCGCACAGTTTCATGCTGCCTCTCCTGCTGCCTTGTGGGCCAGCGCTGCCTTGATGTAGGACGTGAACAGCGGGTGGCCGTCACGTGGGGTCGATTTGAATTCAGGGTGGTACTGCACGCCCATATACCATGGGTGCGCATTGTCGCCGCTGCGTGGCAGCTCCATGATTTCGCACAGATCTTCGGTCGGGGTACGCGCCGCCACCACCAGGCCGGCCGCTTCCACGCGCGGCAGGTAGTGATTGTTGGCTTCGTAGCGGTGACGGTGACGCTCGGTCACTACCGCACCGTAGATTTCCGACGCCAGCGTGCCTGGCTTGATGGCGCAGGTCTGCGCGCCCAGGCGCATGGTGCCGCCCAGGTCGGAATTCTCGTCGCGTTTCTCAACCTTGCCGTCCTGGCCTTGCCATTCGTCGATCAGGGCCACCACCGGCTGCGCGGTGTCCAGGTCGAACTCGGTCGAGTTGGCCGTGGTCAGGCCGGCCTTGTGGCGCGCGTATTCGATCAGCGCAACCTGCATGCCCAGGCAGATGCCCAGGTAGGGAATCTTGTTTTCACGGGCGAACTGCGCCGCCATGATCTTGCCTTCCACGCCGCGCTTGCCGAAGCCGCCCGGCACCAGGATGGCGTCGTACTTGGCCAGGTTGGCGCAACCGGTGGTTTCGATCTCTTCCGAGTCGATGTACTCGATGTTGACTTTCGATTCGGTGTGGATGCCGGCGTGGCGCAGCGCCTCGGTCAGCGATTTGTACGACTCGGTCAGTTCGACATACTTGCCGACCATGCCGATCGAGACTTCCTGCTTCGGATGCTCTTGCGTGTAGATCAGCTTGCTCCAGACCGACAGGTCGGCCGGCGCAGGGTTGATGTCCAGCGCTTCGCAGATGATCGCGTCCAGGCCCTGGTCGTGCAGCATTTGCGGCACTTTGTAGATGGTGTCCACGTCCCACACGGAAATCACGGCCTGCTCTTCGATGTTGGAGAACAGCGAGATCTTGGCGCGCTCGTCGTCCGGAATCGGACGGTCGGCACGGCACAGCAGCGCGTTTGGCGAGATGCCGATTTCGCGCAGTTTCTGTACCGAGTGCTGGGTCGGCTTGGTTTTCAGTTCGCCAGCGGAGGCGATATACGGTACCAGCGTCAGGTGCACGAAGGCGGTGTTCTTGCGGCCGGCACGCAGGCTCAGCTGGCGTGCGGCTTCCAGGAACGGCAGCGATTCGATATCGCCGACGGTGCCGCCGATTTCGCACAAGGCCACGTCGTAGCCTTCAGCGCCGCGACGGATGTAGTCCTGGATTTCATTGGTGATGTGCGGGATCACCTGCACGGTCTTGCCCAGGTACTCGCCACGGCGCTCCTTGCGGATCACCGATTCGTAAATCTGGCCGGTGGTGAAGTTATTCACCTTTTTCATGCGGGTGGAGATGAAGCGCTCGTAGTGGCCCAGGTCCAGGTCGGTTTCTGCGCCGTCATCGGTGACGAACACCTCGCCGTGTTGCATTGGAGACATCGTGCCTGGATCGACGTTGATGTACGGATCCAGTTTGAGCATGGTTACTTTGAGGCCGCGCGATTCGAGGATCGCGGCGAGGGAGGCGGCGGCAATCCCTTTGCCAAGGGAAGACACAACGCCACCGGTGACGAAGACAAATTTGGTCATTGCGGATGGTGCCGAACGGCACATGCGGGAAATTGAAATTATACCCTAAAACGCCTGATTCTTCATCTTCCGTGTGCATCAGCGTACAGACTCGGCTTGCACAAAAGAACAAAATGATCACTCCATAATGAAAGGAGATGCATGATGAGTTACGAAGATCGTGATCAATATGGCATGTACGTGGACAACGGCCACAAAGGCCCTGGTCCAGAGCTGATGGGGGCGGATACCCTGATCGGCGACCACGTCCACAACCTGAAAAACGAGCATCTGGGTGAGATCAAGGAAATCATGCTCGACATGCGCACCGGCAAAATCGCCTACGCGGTGATGGCCTACGGCGGCGTGCTGACCATCGGCGAAAAACTGTTCGCCGTACCTTGGGAAGCGCTGACGCTGGACACCGTCAACAAGCGCTTCACGCTGAACCTCGACAAGGAGCGCATTGAAGCGGCGCCCGGCTTCGACAAGGACGACTGGCCGGACATGGCCAACCAGACCTGGGCCAGCCAGGTGCACAGCTACTACGGCACCGGCGTCGATACGCGGCCAGGAGCCCGATAATGTTCGCCGCCATCCTGGTGCTCATCGGCATCGCCGGTCTGGCGGGCCACTGGCTGTATCGCAACTACCTGCGCCGCCCGACGCGGCTGCGGGATGGCATGCCGGTCATGCTCAGCAGTTGGGCGGACGGGCAGGAGTCCATGGTGGCGGTGCATTTGCGGCGCAGGGGTCGTTAACTGCGGCGCTCATCAGCAGAAATCACGGCTGGTGGTCGGCAACCTGCCCAGCAGGTGCGACATGTCCACCAGCCGTTTGGCAACCAGATGGCGTACCGTGCCCTCTTGCTGCCACACCCCATACACCCCCAGCAGCGGCGCGCTCAGCACTTCGCGCCGCTGCCGTTCCAATAGCGCTGGCCAGATGATGACGTTGACGTTGCCGGTTTCATCCTCCAGCGTCATGAAAATCACGCCCTTGGCGGTGCCCGGACGCTGCCGCACTGTGACCATGCCGCAGGCGCGCGCCAGCATCTTGTTGGCATAGGTATTCAGCACTTCGGCCGGCATGAAGCGGTGCTTCAGCAGCGTTTCGCGCAGCAGCGCCAGCGGGTGGCGGCGCAGGCTCAAGCCATGCGAACGGTAATCGCCGAGGATGTTTTCGCCTTCGCTGGGCGCCGGCAGCTGCGGCGTTTCCTCGTCCGGCATGGTGGGACGCAGCAAATCCTTGTCCGGCACCGCGCCGACCGCCTGCCATAGCGCCTGGCGCCGATGGCCGGACAGGCTGTGCAGCGCGTCGCCGCCGGCCAGCACCTGCAGCGCATGCCGGTCCAGGCTGGCCCGCCGCGCCAGGTCGGCGACGCTGGCGAACGGCCCGCTGGCGCGCGCGCGTTCGATCCGGTCTGCCGTCTCGGCGCTCATCCCCTTCAGCATATTCAGTCCCAGCCGCACCGCCGGCTGCCCGCGCTTGCCGGCCGGCTCTTCCAGCGAAGTTTCCCAGCCGCTGATGGTCACGTCAATCTCGCGCACCACCACATCATGCCGCCTGGCGTCCTGCACCAGTTGCGACGGGCTGTAGAAACCCATCGGCTGGCTGTTCAGCAAAGAACACAGAAAAGCCGCCGGCTCGTGGCACTTGATCCACGAACTGGCATAGCTGAGCAACGCAAAACTGGCCGAGTGCGATTCGGGAAAGCCGTATTCGCCAAAGCCCTTGATCTGCTCGAAAATTGCCTTGGCAAACTTGAGGTCATAGCCACGATCCGTCATACCATTGACGATGCGATCATGGTAATGATCAACCCCGCCTTTGCGCTTCCAGGCCGCCATGGCGCGCCGCAACTTATCGGCCTCGCCTTCGGTAAAACCGGCCGCGATCATGGCGATCTGCATCACCTGTTCCTGAAAAATCGGCACGCCCAAAGTGCGGCCCAGTGCCACCTCCAGCCCCTTCGGACAATCAACTTTTTGTCGCCCCATGCGCCGTTGCAGATAGGGATGGACCATGCCGCCCTGTATCGGCCCCGGCCGCACAATCGCCACTTCGACCACCAGATCGTAAAACTCCCTGGGCCGCAGGCGCGGCAGCATGCTCATCTGTGCGCGCGATTCAATCTGGAACACGCCGATGGTATCGGCTTCGCAGATCATTTTGTAGGTTGCCGGGTCTTCAGGCGGAATATCATAAATGCCGATGGCGCTGCCATGCCGCGCACTGACCAGCGCCAGCGCGCGCCGCAAGGCCGACAACATGCCAAGCGCCAGCACATCCACTTTCATCAATCCCAATTCCTCCAGATCATCCTTATCCCATTGAATGACATGGCGCCCTTCCATGCTCGCAGCCTCGACAGGAACCAGCCGTGTCAGCTTTTCGTGCGAGATCACAAAACCGCCAGGGTGCTGCGACAGGTGGCGTGGAAAACTCAGCAGTGCAATCGCCAGCGCAGCCCATTGCTGCGCCAATTGCGACCCGGGATCCAGTCCACACTCAGCAAGCCGCTCCACCAGATCATGCTTGCTGTCGAACCAGCGTTGCGACTTGCAGACTTTCTCGACAATCGCCAGGTCAACGCCCAGGGCCTTGCCGCTATCCCGTAGCGCACTCTTGGGCCGATAGCTGATCACCACGGCAGCCAGTGCTGCGCGGTCACGGCCATACTTTTCGTAGATGTATTGAATGACTTCTTCGCGCCGCTGGTGCTCAAAGTCCACGTCGATATCGGGCGGCTCGTTGCGCTCCCGTGAAATGAACCGCCCCATCAGCAAGGTGCCGCGCGCGGGGTCCACCGCCGTCACGCCCAGGGCATAGCAAACCGCCGAATTGGCGGCCGAACCTCGCCCCTGGCAAAGGATGCCTTGCAAGCGCGCAAACTTCACGATGTCATACACGGTGAGGAAATAAGATTCGTATTCCAGGTCGGCAATCAGCGTCAGCTCCGCTTCAATTTGCGTGCGGACATTTTCGGGAGCGCCTTGCGGCCAGCGGCGCAACACGCCGAGTTCAACTTCCTGCCGCAGATAACTGGCCGGGGTGTGGCCGGCCGGTATCATCTCCTTCGGGTAGTGGTAACGCAATTCGGTCAGGTTGAACTTGCATTGCAGTGCGATGCTCAGCGTCTCGGCCAGGGCCGCTGGCGGGTACAGATTGGCCAGCTGCACGCGCGGCCGCAGATGCTGCTCGGCGTTCTGCGCCAGCGCGTAGCCGCACTCGCCTACCGGCTTGCCGGCGCGGATCGCCGCCAGCGTATCCAGCATCGGCTTGCGCGAACGCACATGCATGCAGACGTGGCCGACCGCAGCCACCCGCATCCGATGCTGCGAGGCGACCTCGGCAATACTGATCCGGTGCGCTTCATCAAAGGAGCGCAACAGCAGATTCAGCCCCATCCAGGCGCGGCCCGGAAAGCTTGCCTCCATCCACGCGGCCTGCGTGTGCAGCTGATCGACATCCTCGGGACGGTAAGCGGGATATTCGGGCAGCAGGATCAGCAGGCAATCCGGCAATCCCTTCAGATGCGCAAACTCGGGCGGTGGCGACGCCAGATCGGCCGGTGTCAGCAGATAGCTGCCCTTGGCCACGCGGTTGCGCCCTATGGTGATCAGCTCGCACAGATTGCCGTAGCCATTCTTGTTGCTGGCCAGCGCCACCAGGGACAAGCCTGGACTGCCATCCGGATTGGTCAGCCGGAAATAGCTGCCGATAATCAGCGGCAGCCCGGCTTCCTTGGCGGCGGCGTGAGCACGCACTACACCGGCCAGCGAGCATTCATCGGTGATGGCCAGCGCGGCATACTCCAGCTGCCGCGCACGCGCAACCAGCTCCTCGGCGCGCGAAGCACCTTGCAGGAACGAGAAATTGGACAAGCAGAACAGCTCGGCATAAGCCGGCAGCCCCGCAGCGGGAGTGATGGAACGCATGGCAAATACTGTGTTTTTATACAGTATACCACACCTACTTTCCGCAAAGACTCAAGGTGCAGCTCGGCGCGCCCTGCAAACTGCACGCGGAATTCCTCGATGAAAGTATTTTAATCGGCGGGAAAACCGAGTTTGCGTAGTGCTACGTAGGAGGAACTTGGCGTTGGCGCGTGCAAACAACACAAAAGAGTGTTTGCATGGGAAAGTGATACAAAAACGTCTATCCATATGAAATATTTGCATAGAATTAAATTTTTCATGGGAGAGACCAACGTGTTCAAAATAAAAACTTTACGCAAAGCCGTCCTGGTCAGCTTGTACGGCGCCAGCGCTGTTGCCATCACTCCAATCACTTACGCGCAGACCGATAACACCATGCAATCAGTCAGCGTGGTCGGATCGCGCCGCGCGACCAGCTCGGCCACCGACACCGTGGTGCCGGTCGACGTCATCCCTATGACCAAGGCAGGCGAATCCGGCGGCCAGTTCGACCTGGCGCAGACGCTGACCTATGTGTCGCCATCGTTCAACTCGACCCGCCAGACCGGTTCCGACGGCGCCGACCTGGTCGACTCCGCCGCATTGCGCGGCTTGGGCTCGGATCAGACGCTGGTGCTGGTCAACGGCAAGCGCCGCCACACCACCGCACTGGTCAACCTGTTCGGCGCGCGCAACCGCGGCAACACCGGCACCGACATGAATGCGATTCCGATGCTGGCGATCAAGGACGTGCAAGTGCTGCGTGACGGCGCAGCTGCACAGTATGGCTCGGACGCCATCGCCGGCGTGATGGACATCGGCCTGAAAAAATCCAAAGGCTGCGAAGCGGTCACCGGCTATAGCCAATATAGCGAAGGCGATGGCAAGAACTGGCTGGCCTCGGCCTACTGCGGCTTCGACATCGGCAACAACGGCGTGCTCGGCATCACCGGCGAATACCTCGACCGTGGCCGCTCCAACCGGGCCGACGCCGGCAACCCGCGCACCATCGGCGACAGCAAGACCGAGAACCAGACCATTTACCTGAACGGCGAACTGCCGACCACCGGCAGCGGCCGGCTGTACTTCACCGCTGGCGCGCAAAAGCGCGACGCCTCATCCGGCGCCTGGGCGCGCGAAGGCCTGGGCAGCGACGATATCCCGTCGCGCAATTCGGCCGCGATGTATCCGAACGGCTTCGTGCCCTTCATCAACGCCAGGATTGACGACTACTACGCCATCCTCGGCCACCGCAACCAGATCGGCCTGTGGAATATGGACTTGTCGCAAACCTACGGCAAGAACAAGATGATCTACGACATCAGCAACACGCTGAACGCGTCGATCGCCAACAAGGACCTGCTGGCCGGCGGCAAGGGCATCAGCCCGAGCAGCTTCAACGCCGGCGGTTTCTCGTTTGAGCAGCTGACCACCAACCTCGACTTCAACCGTTACTTCGACGGCGCAGTGGGCCTGGGCCTGAACGTCGCCTTCGGCGGCGAATACCGTCACGAGAACTACAAGATCTACGCCGGCGAAGCTGGTTCGTATATCGATGCCGACGGCCTCGGCGTCGGCGGCAATGCCGGCAGCCAGGGCTTTCCCGGCTTCCAGCCTGCCGACCAGGTCAACGCCAACCGTCATAGCACCGCCGCCTATCTCGACCTGGAAGCAGACCTGACGGATGCCGTCAAGGCACAGGGCGCAGTCCGCTACGAGAAGTACAGCGACTTCGGCTCGACCACCACCGGTAAGCTGGCCGGCAGCTGGCGCGTGGCGCCTGGCGTGCTGTTGCGCGGTTCGGCGTCGACCGGCTTCCGCGCGCCGTCGCTGCAGCAGATGTATTTCTCGTCGACCTTCACCGACTTCATCGGCGGCGTCCCGACCGACATCGTGCTGGCACCGAACAATAGCGCGGTCACCAACCTGGCAGGCATTCCCAAGCTGACCAAGGAAAAGTCGACCAGCTACACGCTGGGCGCCACCTGGACGCCAACGCAAGCGCTATCCGTCACCGCCGACCTGTACCAGATCAAGATCAAGGACCGCATCGTGCTGTCCGGCCGCTTTGACGAGGTCAACTATCCGGACCTGGCGACCAAGCTGGCGACGCTGGGCGTGGGCCAGGCGCAATTCTTCGTCAACTCGGTTGACACCAAGACCCGTGGCCTGGACCTGACCGCATCGCACAAAGCCACGTTTGGCGCGGACAAGCTCAACACCTTCCTGGCGCTCAACGTCAGCAAGACCGAAGTGACCGGCATTCACGCGCCGGCCTCGCTGAAAGGCTATGAGGATGTGCTGCTGTCCGAGAAAGAACGCCTGTACATCGAGCAAGGCGCGCCGCGCTCGAAGGCGACGCTGGGCTTCGATTACACGCACGGCGCATGGGGCACCGACCTGAAGATCATCCACTTCGGTCCGCAGACGCTGGGCACTTACAGCGGCACTGCGGGGGGCGTGGCCAACCAGCACTACGATGCGAAGACATCGGCTGACCTGGCGTTCACCTACAGCATCAACAAGAACATGAAGTTCACCTTCGGTGGCAACAACATCTTCAACGTCAAGCCGACCAGGCAGAATCCGGATGAAACCGACAACGGCTTCAAATACGAGTCAGTGCAATTCGGCCTGAACGGTGCGTCCTACTTCGGCCGCCTGTACGTGAAGTTCTAAGCTACATCAATTGTGCCCGCTTGACGGGCACAATCGGCGAGGCATACGATCCTGGTGATGGAAACCAGGATCGCAAAACTTGAGGAACTCGTCGAGGACGCCAGGCAAAGGCTGGCGAAACTTGAGGAATTCGCTACCGATGCAAAGCACAGATTGGTGCGCCTGGAGGAAAATCTTCATGTGTTTCAGGTAGATATGCACAAAGGTTTCGCCGACATGATCAAATGGGTGGTCGGCACTGCCATCGTACTGGGCGGCTCGGGAATTACCGTGATTACTTTTGTGCTCAACAACGCGACGCCGAAAGCAGCGCCGCCCGCGCCATTGCCGCCGGTCGTCATCTACACCCAACCAGCCCCGCCAGCCCAGTCAAAGATGTAACGTTTTCTTACATCTCGCTAACTTAACCCAACGCCAGCGCGGTCTACACTTCATTGTCTTTATTTTCGGCAATGGAGTTCCTATGCGCCGCGCATTCACCCTGATGTTATTCCTGTCCATGCTGCAAGGCGCGCTCGCCTGGGCGGCGCTGGGCAGCAGCCCGTCCAATTTCAGCAACGCCAACACGCAGACCAGGCTGGCGGCGCGCAGCCTGGCGGCCAGCACCACGACCAACAGCACCAGCGCCGAAGCACCGGTCTACACCGTCAGCCAGTCCACGCTCGACAGCGGCACCATCGTGCGTGAGTATATGGACGCGAGCGGCATGGTGTTCGCCGTCAGCTGGAAAGGCCCTACCCTGCCCGACTTGCGTACCCTGCTCGGCGATAAATTCACGGTCATGACCAGCAACGCCGCCAAGCGGCCGAAAGCCGGCCACTCGCAACTGGCGGTCGAACAGTCCGACGTCGTCATCATCTCCAACGGCCATATGCGCGCGTTTGCCGGACAAGCCTGGATACCCAGCGCGCTGCCAGCCGGCTTCGACACCTCCACCATAGAATAACAAGGAAGTCTGCATGAAATATTCCCACCTGGCAGGCGCATTGCTGTGCCTGGCGCTGGCTGCTTGCGGTGGCGGCGGCTCGTCGTCCACCAGCAGCACGACCAGTAGCACCATGTCCTCTGAAGCGATGACCACCGCCACGCCGGTCGTCAGCATCAGCGCTACGCCAACCGCCACCACCACCGGCCAGGTCATCACGCTGAGCTGGAGCGTCAGCAATCCCACCGGCAGTAGCTGCACTGCCTCCGGCGCCTGGAGCGGTACCCTGGCCACCAGCGGCACGCAGACTGTCACCGCCGGTTCCGCCGGCACGGCCAACTACACCCTGACTTGCGGCAGCGTCAGCAACACCGCCGTGGTCACCGTCAGTACCCCGCCGCCGACACCGACCGTCAGCCTGACGCTGGCGCCGGCGAATATCACCACCGCCCAGACCAGCGTGCTCAGCTGGTCCTCGGCCAACGCCAGCAGCTGCACGGCGAGTGGCGCATGGAGCGGCAGCAAGGCTACGTCGGGATCGGTGACTGTCACGCCATCGGCTTCCGGCAATTTCACCTACAGCCTGGCCTGCACTGGCGATGGCGGCACGGCCAGCGGCAGCGCCGCGCTCAGCGTCACCGCGCCGCTCAGCAACAGCACCGCCATCCTGGTGGACAGCGGCCCGAGCGGCGTCAGCGGCGTCATCAATGTGCCGTATGTCAGCGTCACCGTCTGCCGTCCCGGCACCACCACCTGCCAGACCATCGATCACGTCCTGCTGGACACCGGCTCCTACGGCCTGCGCCTGCTGGCCAGCCAGATGAGTTCGACACTGGCGCTGCCGGCCGTCACCACCGCCTCCGGCGCAGACGCCGGCGAGTGCGGCAAGTTCATCAGCGGCTACACCTGGGGCGCGGTGCGCCAGGCCGATGTCAAAATGGCCGATGAAGTGGCGTCCGGCATTTCCATCCAGGTGATAGGCGACAGCGGCGCCAGCTACGCCAACACCCCCTCGACGTGCAGCAGCGCCGGCACCAACCTGGGCGCGCTGTCATCAATCGGCGCCAAGGGCATACTCGGCGTCGGCATGTTCAAGCAGGATTGCGGCACGGCCTGCGCCAACGCCGCCATCAGTGGCGTCTACTATGCTTGCGCCAGCGGCAGCTGCACCGCCAGCGCCATGCCGCTATCCAGGCAGATCAGCAATCCGGTGGCCGCCTTCGCCACCAACAACAACGGATTGATGATCACCATGCCCGGCGTCGGCGCCAGCGGCCTGACCTCGGTCAGCGGCACGCTGGTATTCGGCGTCAACACGCAGACCAACAACACCATCGCCAGCGAAACCATCTTCAAGGCCAACAGCAGCGGCGACTTCACCACCACCTACAAAGGCAAGGCCTACACCGCCAGCTTTATCGACAGCGGCTCGAACGGCTACTTCTTCAGCGACAGCACCATCCGCCAGTGCTCGGGCGGCGACTTCTACTGCCCGGCTGCCACATTGTCGCTGACCGCCACCAACAGCGCCGCCGACGGCAGCGCCAGCGGCGATGTCAGCTTCAATGTGGTCAATCTGGTGGGCCTGGCCTCGACCATCACGGCAGCCCAGGTCGGCGGCACGCTGGGCAGCAGCAGCGTCTCGTCCAGCACGTATTTTGACTGGGGCATGCCGTTCTTCTATGGCCGCCGCGTGTTTGTGGTCATGGAGAACAATACCGTGGCGGGCAAGACCGGACCTTATTGGGCTTACTGATAGCGGCACTGCTGACAAATGTCATGGTGTTGTCACGATAAATAGCTAAAGTCGCAACCTTGAATTTTCCCATTCTTTGAGGTTGCGATGAAATTGAATCTGGTGATGCTGGCCGCCCTGAGCGCTGCCGGCCTGGTGGCATGTGGCGGCGATAACAATCCTGTTGCAGTGACACCACCTGCCACCCCGGCGATCCCGGAAGGCACCACCGTCACGCTGGCCCTGTTGGAAACCACCGACATCCACACCAACGTGATGAGCTACAACTACTACTCGCTGGCCGAAGACACCAGCCTGGGCCTGGAGCGCACAGCTTCGCTGGTCAAAGCCGCCCGCGCCGAGAACCCGAACAACCTGCTGCTGGACGACGGCGACACCATCCAGGGCACGCTGCTGGGCGACCTGCAAGCTGTCACCAAGCCTATCCCGTGCGCTGAAACACTGGCCGTGCACAAAGTCATGAACGCCATGAAATTTGACGGCGGCGGCTTCGGCAACCACGAATTCAACTATGGCCTGCCCTTCCTGAGCCAGGTCACCAATACCGATTTCGGCATTCCCGGCGTCACCAAGCCGACCGGCAGCTGCGGCGCGCCAACCTTCCCGATGGTGCTGACCAACGTCACCGGCGTCGCCAGCGGCAAGCCTATCGTGCAGCCATACACGCTGCTGCCGCGCACCTTCTCGGCGGTGAAACCGGATGGCAGCAAGCTGGACGTCAAACTCAACATCGGCATCATGAGCTTTGTGCCGCCGCAGATCCTCGAATGGGACCAGAAGAACCTGCAAGGCAAGGTGGCTGTCAGCGGCGTGCAGGAAGCGGCCAAGCAATACGTGCCTGAAATGCGCACCAAAGGCGCGGACCTGGTGGTAGCGCTGTCGCACGGCGGCCTCGACCCAAGCGCCTACAGCCCGAAAATGGAAAACGGCTCCTACCACCTGACCACCACCGGCATCGATGCGCTGATGATCGGCCACTCGCACCTGATCTTCCCGAAAGGTAAAGAAGTCGGCGCGGCGGCATTGGACGCCTCGTTCGCTTCCTTCCCTGCCAGCGCCAACATCGACGCCGTCAATGGCTTCGTCAACGGCGTGCCGACCGTGATGGCGCAGAGCTGGGGCCGCCGCCTCGGCATCATCAAGATGACGCTGGCCTACACCAACGGCAAATGGGTGGTGCAGCCGACCAAGACCACGGTCGAATCGCGCGGCTTCAAGTACACCGACGGCGCCACCAACATCGCCGCCGACAGCAGCGTGGCGCCGTTGATCGCCACCGAGCACGCGGCCACCATCGCCTTCGCCAAGCAGCCGCTGGGCGTGACCACCGACTTCGAGATGTCCTCGTACTTCTCGCTGGCCGGTGACGTGACCGCGATCCAGCTGGTCAACCAGGCACAGCTGGCTTATGTGAAGAACTTCATCGCCACCAGCACCGACGCGACGCTGGCCAGCTACAAAAACATTCCAGTGATCTCGTGCAGCGCGCCGTTCAAGGCCGGCCGCAATGGTCCATCCGACTTCACCGATGTGGCGCCGGGCGCCAGCAGCACGGCCCCGGTCGGCCTGCAAGTGCGCAATCCTGGCGACCTGTACCTGTACTCGAACAACAACCTGCAAGCGGTGAAAATCAAGGGCTCCGATCTGAAAGCCTGGCTGGAAACGGCCGCCAGGCAGTTCGGCCAGATCGATCCGGCCAAGACCAGCGAACAGGACCTGGTGCCGTCGTACAGCACCATCTACAACTACGACGTGTTCTACGCCGAAGACAACGCACTGACCTACCAGATCGACGTGACCAAGCCAGCCGGCAGCCGCATCGTCAACCTGACCTACAAGGGCAAGGCGATTGCTGACAGCGACGACTTCATCGTCGCCACCAATGACTACCGGGCGGGCGGCGGTGGTGCAGTGCCTGGCATCGACGGCAGCAAGACCATCATCAAGTCGCCAGACGCCAACCAGACCGTGGTCAGCAACTACCTGACCGCGCAAGGCGCAGCCACCGGCAAGGTCACGCTGGCCGGCAACGGCAGCGCGCGCAGCTGGAGCTTCGTCAAGACCACGACGGCTGGTCCGGTGATCCTGCGCTCCGCGCCTGGCCACCTGGCGCTGGCGAAGAGCAGCGGCCTGGCGGCAGTGGCGGCGGAAGGCGGCCTGGACGCCAGCGGCTTTGCCAAGTACACCATCGACCTGAGCAAATAATCATGCGCCTCTTCATCGCACTGCTGGGCTCGGCCTTGCTGTTCGGCTGCCAGATCCAGCACGAAAAACCGACTTCCGCGCAGATCGAAGTGATCGGCATGAAAGCCAAGCAGGAAGCGGACGCGCACGCCGAGCGCAAGCTGATGGCCTGGGCGCAGCAGGATATGCCGGTGGCGCAGCGCGAACTGGGGATACTCTACCAGTCGCGTCCCAGCCAGCGTGATGAAGCGCTAAAGCTGTTTGGCCTGGCGGCGCGCGGTGGCGATGGAGAGGCAGCGTTCCAGCTGGGCGAGATGTTGCGCGTCGGCGTGCTGGGCGTGCCGTCTGCGCCGGCCGCGGCGGCGCCGTGGTACCAGCAGGCGGCGCAAGGCAGGCATGCCAGGGCCGCACTGGCCCTGGGCCTGCTCTACAAAAACGGCAATGGCGTCACGCGTGACGACGCGCAGGCGGCGCACTGGCTGTCGGTGGCCAGCGAGTTGGGGAATGCGCACGCCATGTTCCTGCTCTCCAACATCTACAACCAAGGCCTGGGCGTCCAGCAAGACCGTGCACAGGCCCGCGCACTGCTGGAGGAAGCCGCTGAGCACGAATATCCGCCGGCCCTGCAAGAGCTCGCCATGACAGTCGAGCTGGGCGACGCCCACAGTCCCAAGGACATCTTGCGCGCCAGCCACCTGATGAAAGAAGCCAGCGAACACCGCCGCAATAACTGGAATCGTTTTTAACCGCAACAGCGGCAGCACCTTGCGTGGTCCGGCGCACAGACCGGTTGGGACGGGGCTTTTAGACTGGCCCGGTAGTCCCTTCATTAGCCACGCAAGGAGCCGATATGAGAACCACCTCCCACTCGCCGGGCAAGATTCCCAAGCCCATCCCCACCGAAAGCCAGCCTGAAGACGCGATTTCGCTGCTGATCGAAGATCACGAAACCGTCAAGACAATGTTTGAACAGTTCGAAGAACTGGGCGACCGGGCCCACGTCAGCAAGCACAAGCTCGCGCTGCAAATCTGCGAGGAACTGACCAAGCACACGATGATCGAGGAAGAAATCTTCTATCCCGCCGTGCGCAAAGTGCTCAAGGAAGACGACCTGATGGACGAGGCCATTGTCGAGCACGCCTCGGCCAAGGACCTGATCGCGCAGATCCAGAGCATGGAGCCGACCGACGACCTGTTCGACGCCAAAGTCAAAGTGCTGTCGGAAATGATCGACCACCACGTCGAGGAAGAAGAAACCGAAATGTTCCCCAAAGTCCGCAAAACCAAGCTGGACCTGGAAGAGCTGGGCGTAGCCATGTCCGCCCGCAAGGAACAAATCCAGCTGCCGCCAGCATAATCAACCCCGGTTTAGAGGCGGGCGATCTCGCGCTGCATATTGTCGATGGCGCGCTGGTTGTATTGTTCGGCGAAGTAGCCGTTGCCGAATAGTTGTTCCGCTTGCGCCTTGCGACATAGGTGCGCCAGCGCGCCACTGCGCTGCTTGCGGTATTCGTCATCCGGCAGATGGATGTATTCCTGCCGGATGGCGCGCGCGTAGTTCTGGTAGACCTCGTCGTCCTGACCGAGGATCGCCAGATCCACGCTCAGCAGCACGTCTTTCAGGCGATGCGTGATCGATGCGCCCTGGAAGTGGTCGGTGGCGCGTATCAGCTCGGCCGCGTCGCCCATTTCCTGCCCCAGGTGGCTGCCCAGCCACAGCTGCGCGCTGGCTTCTTCGTTGCTCAGTTCGGACTCGCCGCCGAAACCATACTCGGCGTCATGGAACCAGAACGCCTGCTTGATGATGTCGACATCGGCCGGGTCCGGCCGCGTATTGGCCGCCCAGACGCGGATTTCACACAAGCCATGCACCAGGTGGTCGAGGTTGTGATAGTGCCGCGCCGCGCCGCCGTAGCATGCCGGCCCGGTGAGCCGGGCAAACCAGTCGTCCGCATGGGCGATGGCGGTGGCGTCGCGGTGCTCATAGTCCCACAGCGTTTCCCATTCCTTGCGCAGCCAGCTCAGCACCCAGGCGTGATAGCCCGGCCCCGGCACGAATTTCTTCATGATCCAGTTCCAGCCAATCGGCCCTTCCAGGGCTTTGACAAACGAGGAGCTGACCGAGCCCAGGTCGCGCGGCGGCATGACGAATACCGTCTTCGCGCCCTGCAGCACGTCGACATTGGTTTGCTGGATCAGGTTCTCGTAATCGAAATCGGCAGTGGTGCGGATGCCGCGTATCAGGCAGTGCACGCCCTGCTTCTTGGCTGCGCGCGCCGTGTAGTCGCCACGCACAATCACCACCGAGACATTGTCCCAGCCCTGCTCGGCGCAGCTGAGCGCAATAATGCTCTTGCGCTCCTCGGCAGTGAATTTGGGCTTTTTGGCGGGATTTTCAGACAGGAAGACCACTACCTCGTCCGCCAGCGAACGGGCTTCGTTGATCACCCACATATGACCATTGGTGATCGGGTCCAGGGTTCCCGAAAATCCGATTTTCTTCATGCGCCACTCCAGCACCGTCTAAACACGGCATTTTAGACTGGAGTGGGCTTGCCAGTCTCAGGAAAATCAACCTTGACTTTTAGGCCACCCAGGCGTTCGGACTGGTCCAGCGACAGCGTGGCGTTGTGGCGCTCGGCCACCGACTGCACAATCGCCATGCCCAGACCGCTACCGCCAGCAGGGCTTCCGGGCACACGGTAGAAGCGGCTGAACACCCGTTCGCGCTCCTCGGCGGGGATGCCGGGACCGGAATCTTCCACGCTCAGCACGATCCTCGGCTTGGCGTTTTTTGTGGCGGCCACGCTACGCCGCAGGTCGATATCGACCGTACCGCCAGCCGGCGTGTACTTGATGGCGTTGTCGATCAAATTGCGCAGAAGAATCACCAGCGCGTCCTGCTGCCCCGCCACCACCACCTCATCGGCATGATGCAGGCCCAGGTCGATCTGGCGCGCCTGCGCCAGCCCGTTCATATCGCCCAGCACCCGCTTGACCACATCGCCCAGGCTGACCGGCTCCAGCTTGATTTCCTCGCTGCCGCCCTCCTGGCGCGCCAGCATCAGCAACTGCTCCACCAGCCGCGTCGCCCGTTCAATGCCGGCCGAGACGCGCGACACCGCCACCTTGCGCGCCGCCTCGTCCTGCGCGCGCTCCAGGCTCAGCACTTGCAGTTTCAGCGCCGCCAGCGGCGTGCGCAGCTCGTGCGCGGCGTCGGCCACAAAGTGCTGCTGCGCCTCGAACGCGGTGCGCACGCGGACAAACAGCAGGTTCAGCTCCTGCACCAGCGGCAGTACTTCATCCGGCAAATCGTTTTCCGACACCGGCGATAAATCCTCGGCCTGGCGCGCCGCCACCTGCCGCTTGACCCGCGACACCGGCGCCAGCGAGCCCGACACCACCCACCACACCACCAGCATCAGCACCGGCGCCATCACGGCAATCGGGCCGACCGTGCGCAGCGCCAGCGTGCCGGCCATGCGCTGCCGCACCGCCATGTCCTGTGCGATCTGCACCGTCTGGTTGGAAGTCTGCACCGAGAACACCCGGTAAGTCGTATTGTTGACGCGAACGTTGGAGAAGCCCAGCACCGCGCGCTGCGGCAACGCGGCGCGCGACAGCGAGCGGAACACTTGCGCGCCATCCGGGGTCCACACCTGCACCACCAGGTCGTCGTTTTCGGGATCGGCAGCCGTGTCGGCTGCCTTGTTGGTCAGCGTGGCGCTGGAACGCAGCGACATCGCCATCTGCTGCATATGATAGTCGAAGATCTGGTCAGCGTCGCTGAGCGCGCTGCGGTAGGCAATCATCGCTTGCGCGATGGCCGCCATGATGATGGCCGCCAGCAGGAACCACAGCAAGCGGCCGCGCAAGGAGTGCGTCACCACCGGCACGCGCGGCAGTGGCGGCATCCTCACTTTCATAGTTTAGGCACCATGTAGCCGAGGCCGCGCACGTTCTGAATCAGTTCGGCGCCCAGCTTTTTGCGCAAGCCGTGAATATAGACTTCCACCGCATTGCTGTTGACTTCGTCCTTCCAGCTATACAGTTTTTCTTCCAGCTGATGGCGCGACAGCACGATGCCAGGCCGCGCGATCAGCGCTTCCAGCACTGCCCATTCGCGTGCCGACAGGCTGACCGGCTTACCATCGGCGATGACTTCGCGGGTTTGCGGATTGACGGTGACGTTGCCGTGTTCGAACACCGGTTCGGCGCGGCCGGCCGAACGGCGCAGCAGCGCGCGGATGCGGGCCAGCAGTTCGTCCAGGTCATAGGGTTTGAGTACGTAGTCGTCGGCGCCGGCGTCCAGGCCGGCGATGCGCTGCTCCTTGGCGTCGCGCGCGGTGGCGATCAGCACCGGCGTCAGCTCCTTGCGCAGACGCATCGAGCGCAGCACTTCCAGGCCGTCCTTGCGCGGCAGACCCAGGTCCAGCAGCACCAGGTCATACGTCTGGGTTTGCAAGGCGGTATCGGCCATGTCGCCGTCCTTGACCCAGTCAACCGCGTAGTGCTCGGCGCGCAGCAGGTCGAGCACTACCTCGCCGATCATCGTATCGTCTTCTACCAGCAGAAGTCGCATATTGTTATTCCTTTCTGTTTTTGTTCAGCGTTCTCTGCCGGCCCGAAGCTTACCCCAGGCGGACCGGTATGAAGATTTTATCGTCGCCGCGCTGGATCAGCAATGCCACCGATTTGGAGGACTTGCCGACCATCTCGCGCACCTGGTCGATGCTGTTGACCGGGCGGCCGTTCACCGACAGCAGCACGTCGCCCGGCTGCACGCCGGCGCTGGCCGCCGCGCCGCCTGCGTCCTGGATCAGCAGACCGTTAGGCAGACCAGCCTCCTGGCGTTCCGCCGGATTCAGCGGACGCAACGCCAGGCCGAGGCGCAGCTTGGCCGAAGCCTGATCGCCGGAGGCGTCCGCCTGCGCCGCCACTTTATCATTGGCGTTGCCCAGCGTGGCGCTGATCTGCACCGGTTTACCCTGGCGCCAGACATCCAGGGTGATTTTCTCACCCGGCGTCGACAGGCCAACCATCGACGGCAAATCGACCGAGCTGATGATCTTCTGGCCATTCAGCGAGCGGATCACGTCGCCAGCTTTCAGTCCGGCCTTGTCGGCCGGACTGCCGCGCTCCACATTCGAGATCAGCGCGCCTTCCGGGGTGGCCAGGTTGAAGGAATCGGCAAAGCCCTGATTCACTTCCTGCACCGTCACGCCCAGCTTGGCGTGCACCACCTTGCCGGTGGCGACGATCTGGTTCTTGATCTTGTTCGCCACATCAATCGGGATGGCAAACGACAAGCCCTGGTAGCCGCCGGTCTGGCTATAAATCTGCGAGTTGATACCGACCACCTCGCCGCGCGTGTTGAACAGCGGGCCGCCGGAGTTACCCGGATTGACCGCCACGTCGGTCTGGATGAAGGGCACGTTACCATCCGGCAGCGAGCGGCCCTTGGCGCTGACCACGCCGGCGGTCACGGTGTTATCCAGGCCGTAGGGCGAGCCGATCGCCAGCACCCATTCGCCGACTTTCAGGTCGTTGCTCTTGGCCAATGGCACCACCGGCAAGTTCTTGGCATCGATCTTCAGCACCGCGACATCGCTTTGCGGATCGGAACCCAGCACCTTGGCGCGGAATTCGCGGCGGTCGGTCAGTTTGACCACCACCTCGGTAGCGTCGCGCACCACGTGCGCATTGGTCAGGATGATGCCGTCCGGGCTGATGATGAAGCCGGAGCCAAGGCCGTGCGTCGGCATCTGGCGCTGCTGGCCGCGCTGCTGGCCTTGGAAGCGGCGGAAAAATTCGTAGAACGGATCGTCGGCAAATGGATCGTTGCGGCCTTGCGGGCCGTCGCCATCGTAGGCGGTCTTGGTACTGCCGGTGACATTGATGTTGACCACCGCCGGGCCGTTATGGGCGACGATGACGCTGAAGTCAGGCAGGGAAATGGCCGGTGCAGCGACTGGCGCTGGCGCGGCGGCGACTGCCGGGGCGACCATGGCGACAGTGGGCGCGTTGGCGGCAGCCACGGCGGCATTCTGCTTGACTGCGACCGCACCGCCGACGCCGACCACGCCCAGTACGGCGACGGCGATGGCGGCACGCTTGAGAGTAGTGTTGGACATAACGGTTCTCCTATGCATGAGACTTTAGATGTATCTAATATGAGCCTAAAAACTTAGGCGCTGCTTAGAAAATCGCGGCCGAAATATCTTGTTACAACGCAAAACTGGCCGGATAACCGGCCAGTTGCAAGGACTACATGATAGCGGAATCAGGCAGCGCGCTGCTCCAGCGCGGTCACGTTGTCACCACCGTCGATGACGATTTTACGTGGTTTCAGCGCTTCCGGAATCTCACGCACCAGTTCGATGGTCAGCATGCCGTTGTCGAAGCTGGCGCCGGTCACTTTGACGTGGTTGGCCAGCTGGAAGCGCTGTTCGAAGTCGCGGGCGGCGATGCCGCGGTGCAGGAAGGTGCGCTCGGTGGCGTCCTTCTGCTTGCGGCCAACCACGGTCAGCGAATCACGCTCGAAGGTGATGTCGATTTCCGCACGGCTGAAGCCTGCCAGCGCCATCACGATGCGGTATTGGTCATCCGATACCAGTTCGATGTTGTAGGGAGGATAGCTAGGGGCATCGTTGCGCTGGGCGTCGTTCAGCATTTGTGCCAGACGATCAAAGCCGATGGCGGAACGGTACAGTGGGGCGAGGTCGAAAGTACGCATGATAGATATCCTTTTAAAAATAAGCGATAAGTTGATATTCGGGGAGCATCCCCTCTCGCGGTCCCCATCTGGGCAACCGCTGAGTCCCATATAAGTCGCCTCCAAACGCTTTCAAGAGCTTTTTTTGAAAAATTTTTCGTTTCCCGCGTGCTACACTCTTTTTCTTGTCAACCGTTTTATCAAACAATTATGTCCCTGACTCGTGCCGTACTTGCCGGCCTGCTGGCTACCGCCCTCAGCGCCCAGGCAGCTTCCATTTCCGAACAGCCCTATCCGGGCACCATCGTGCTGAAAGTGGACGCCACCAATAATGCGCAACAGATCTTCCGCGTCACCCAGAACATCCCGGCCCAGCCAGGCAAACTGACCCTGCTGTATCCGCAATGGGTGGTGGCCAACCACGGCCCGAGCGGCGCGCTGAACCAGTTCGCCGGCCTCAAGGTCAGCACCGGCGGCAAGCCGCTGCAATGGAAGCGTGATCCGCTCGACGTATGGGCCTTTAGCATCGAGGTGCCGAACGGCGCCAGCTCGGTGGACGTGGAATTCCAGTACGTGTCGCCGGTCGAGGCCAACCAGGGCCGCACCACCTTCACCAATGACATCCTGGGCGTGCAGTGGCAATCGCTGGCGCTGTATCCGGCCGGCTACCGCAGCCGCAACATCACCGTGCAGCCCAACCTGACCGTGCCGCCGGGCTGGCAGTTCGGCAGCGCGCTGGAAGTGGCCGAGCGCAAGGGCGATCAGATCGCCTTCAAGCCGCTCGACCTGGAAACCCTGCTCGACTCGCCGCTGTTTGCCGGCCGCTACTTCCGCCGCATCGACCTCGATCCGGGCGCCAAGCTGCCGGTGCACCTGAACCTGGTGGCCGACAGCGCCGAACAGCTGGAAGCGACGCCGGAACAGATCGCGCCGCACCGCGAGCTGATCCAGCAAGCCTACAAGCTGTTCAACGCCAAGCATTACAAGCACTATGACTTCCTGCTGGCCATCAGCGATGAATTCGGCGGCATCGGCCGCGAGCATCACCAGTCCAGCGAGAACGGCGTCAAGCAGGGCTACTTCACCGAATGGAAAAAATACGAAGCGCGCCGCGAGCTGCTGCCGCATGAATTCACCCACTCGTGGAATGGCAAGTTCCGCCGTCCGGACGGCCAGGACGTGCCGAACTTCAACACCCCGCTCGACAACACCCTGCTGTGGGTGTATGAAGGCCAGACCCAATACTGGGGCGCGGTGCTGGCCGCCCGTTCCGGCCTGATCAATCCTGAGCACACCCGCGACCAGCTGGCTGCCTCGGCCGCCCGCCTGGACAACGTCAAGGGCCGCGAATGGCGCGCGGTGCAGGACACCACCTACGATCCTATCGTCAACGCCCGCCGTCCGCAGGTATGGAACAACTGGCAGCGCGGCGAGGACTACTACCAGGAAGGCCAGCTGATCTGGCTGGACGCCGACACCAAGATCCGCGAACTGTCCGGCGACAAGCGTTCGCTGAACGATTTCGCGCGCGCCTTCTTCGGCGTCGACGACGGCATGTATGTCGCCAAGCATTACACCTTTGACGAAGTGGTGAAAACACTCAACAGTGTCCAGCCTTATGACTGGGCCGCCTTCCTGCGCAGCCGCGTCGACAGCAACGGCCCCGGCGCACCGCTGGACGGCCTGGCGCGCGCCGGCTGGAAGCTGGTGTACGCCGACAAGCAGACCGAATTCCTCAAGGCGCAGGAAGATCTGAGCAAATCGGCCAACTTCCAGTACTCGCTGGGCTTCTCGGTTAGCGCGGAAGGCAAGCTGGAATCCTTCATCTGGGAAGGCGTGGGCTTTAAGGCCGGCCTGTCGGGCAACACCACGCTGCTGGCAGTGAACGGCCGCGCCTACAAAGCCGAGCTGCTGCGCGCGGCCATCACGGCGGCCAAGACCGCGAAGGAGCCGATCAACCTGCTGGTCAAAAAAGGCAATCTGTACAAAACCGTGGCGCTGGACTACCACGACGGCCTGAAATACCCGCGCCTGGAGCGCATCAAGGGCACACCGGATCGCCTGACGGACATCCTCAAGCCGCTGAAATAAGCAGCGTCACGCCGCGTCCGCTTGTACAGGGCGCGGCATTGCGGCCGGATGGATTATCGTTACGAGAATTCATCCGGAGGACCACACATGCTGACCTTGCATACCTGGACCACGCCCAACGGGCGCAAGATCCCCATCATGCTGGAAGAGCTGGGCCTGGAATACGATATCCTGGCAGTCGACATCAGCAAGGGCGAGCAGTTCAAGCCGGAATTCCTGGCCATCTCCCCGAATAACAAAATCCCTGCCATCGTCGAAACGGACAGCAACGGCAACAGCTTCAGCATGTTCGAAAGCGGCGCCATCCTGACCTATCTGGCCGAGCGCACAGGCAAGCTGCTGCCCGCCTCCGGCCCGGAACGCTACAAGGTGCTGGAATGGCTGCACTGGCAGATCGGCGGGCTCGGTCCTATGCTGGGCCAGGCCGGTTTCTTTGCCGTGCGCTCGGAAGAAAAATCGCAGCTCGCCATCGCCCATTTCGTCGAGGAAGCGGACCGCCTGCTGGGTGTGATGGACAAGCAGCTGGCCAAGCACGCCTACATCGCCGGTGACGCTTACAGCATTGCCGACATTGCCTGCTATCCGTGGACCGTGGCAGTGCTGGACAAAATGCAGCCGGTGCTGGGCGAGCAGCTGGCACGCAAGCCGCAGCTGCAACGCTGGCTGAAGATGATAGGCGCGCGCCCGGCCGTGCAGCGCGGCATGGCTTTACCGAAAGTGGACTAAGCTGTATGCTGCGCCCATGAACAATGACACCGACATCCAGCTCAGCGGCCCCTTCAAGGCCACCGACGGCTCCGGCCGTGCCCACGACGCCAAGGCGATCCGCATCTTCGACGAAGGTTACGGTGCGATCGAGGTCTACGTGGATTTCAAAGCGCCCATCAGCGGCTTGCACAAAGACAAGGCGCTGATCGCCACCGTGGTCGCGCAGCTGCGCAGCGTCGGCTACAAAGGCCCGGACCTGGTCGCCGGCGACCCGGTGCTGCAGGAAAGCCGCCTGTTGGTGCTGGACACGCCCGATGAATTCAACGCCTTCGCCGCCAGCAAGGGCTGGAAAGACCTGTCGGAAGACTTTTAAAACAGGTAGCGGCCGGCCCAGGCCGCAATCAGATTGGCGACATAGACCGCATCCTCACGCCGGGTGAGCAAGTGGTCGGCGTCGTCCAGCGAGACAAAACTTTTGGGATGCTTGGCGGCGGTGAAAATTTCCATCGCATTGCCCAGGCTGACCGTATCGTCGCCCGGCGCATGCATCACCAGCAGCGCCCGTCGCAAGGCGGCAATCTGCAGCTTTAAATCATGCCCGCCCGCATCGTCAACAAACTGTTGCTTGATGCGGAAAGGACGGCCCGCCAGTTGCACCTCTGCCTCGCCCTCTCTTTCGATTTGTTCCAGATGCTTGCCAAACATGCCGGTCACGTAGACCGGATGCGCGGGCGCGGCAATGGTGGCGATGGCTTGCACCTCGGGCATCTGCGCCGCTGCAGCCAGCACCGCCGCACCGCCCAGGCTGTGGCCGATCAGCAGCGACGGCGCCTGTCCGGCCGCGCGCATGAAGTCAGCGGCCGCCACCAGGTCCTCCAGATTGGAGGAGAAATTAGTATTGGCAAACTCCCCTTCACTCGCGCCCAGACCGGTAAAGTCAAAGCGCAGCACGGCGATGCCGTGCTCGGTCAACGCTTCCGCCACGCGCCGGGCGGCCAGCACGTCTTTGCCGCAGGTAAAGCAGTGGGCGAACAGTGCGTAGGAGCGCACTTCTCCCTCCGGGCCATCCAGCCGTGCGGCCAGCTTGTGCCCATGGGCGCCGATGAATTCCAGTCGTTGTGATTTCATGGGCGTACTGTATCACCTAGCCGAACAGGCCGTGAAGATACCAGCGCGGTTCGCGGTTCCTGGCGGAGGGGTCGCGCTCCCTGAACAGCCAGTAATGCGCATGGTCTTCGCCCTCGGCCATGAAATAGTCGCGGCTTTGCATCGTGCCCCACCAGCCGGCCTCGATCCGCTCAGCGCTGGAACGGATGCGCAGCGGCGAGCCGTAATAAGGCCGGTGGTCGCGCATCAGCAACGGTATCGGCTGCGGTAGCAGCCAGGCCGGACGCGGCAGGCTGGTCAGGTCCGGCGGCAACTGGGCGCGGGCGTCGGCCGGGCGGATTTTCTCCTGTATGCTGCGCCACACATTTGCCTGCTCGGGCCGATAGTCGGCGCTGGGCGCGGCCTGTAACACATTCTCCGCGCCGAGCCGCGCGGCCAGCAGTTCCAGCAGGCGCTGCCAGTCTTCCTTGCTGCCGCCCGGCTCGGGGAATAGCGAGTCGCTGGGCGGCGCCATCGCCTGCACCTGCGGCGCTTCCAGCCGCAAACCGATCACCGGCGCGTCCAGTACCTGCTTGGCCAGGCGCTCTTTCAGCAGCCGCAACAGATGACCGTCTTTCCAGGTCGGCTCGGCCAGCACGATCTCAATGACGGTGGGCGGGCCGGCGATACGGCCCCGCTCGTGCTCCAGCAGCAGCTGGATGCGCTCCACCGCCAGCTGCCGTGCGCACAGCCAGCCGGTCAGTTGCAGCAGCAGGCGGTGTGCGCCGAACAACAGCGCTGCCGCATTTTCCACCCGGTCAAACAGCTCCAGCCTGGCGTGGAAGCTGGCCGGCGGCTGCAACCATTGATGCAGCTCGGGACGGGCGCCATGCGCATCGTCCAGCATGTCCAGCAGGCCACGGCCGCAACGGCGCTGCAAGCCGGGGCGCGGCAGCCGGCGCAGCGTGCCCAGCGTCAGGCAGCCTATGCCTTCCATCCAGTCCAGATAGGCGCGCGCCGGCGGCAGCAGGCCCACCGGCAGCACCTCCAGGCGGCGCTCCAGCGACGCCATCGTCAGCGCTCTCCCCGCATCGCTGCGCGCCAGCAGCCAGGCGCCGCGCGCGGTAGGCGCGCAACTCAGCGCGCCGGTAAAGCCCAGCGCGCGCACGCTGTCCGCCACCTTGTGACAGAGCGCACGGATGCCGCCAAACAGCCGCAGGCTGGCGCCGACATCCAGCAGCAGCGTGGCCTCTTCTGCTTGCGCCAGCTGGGGCGTGAATTGCAGCAGCGCCAGCGCCACCGCTTGCAGTGCTTCCGCTTCCAGCGGCAGCGAGCGCTGCTGGAACTGCGATTGCGGCGCCAGCATGATGGCGCCGCCGCGCCGCATATTCAGACGTACGCCAGCGTCGTGCGCCAGCTCCGACATGGCGGCCACTCGTTCCTGCTCCAGCACCACCGTGCACTGATCAGTTGACCAGCGTGGGCTGAATACTTCGAGCGGCAGCCGTGGCAGGTGTAGAGCGATCCAGAGGCGCATGGCGTTGAAGCAAGGCAGGAGTTAACGGTAAAAATAATGGGGTATCACGCTGCGGCCCGCGACGTTTGACAAAGCCGATGTCGACGCCGCCCGCTGCCGGCTTCAGCGACAAGCGCAACGGCGCCGGCGAGGCTTCGCGCACCGCCGCCAGCGGCCGCAGCATGCAGAACAAGGACTCGCCGCTTTGCGCCGCCAGGTGTAGCCGGCGCAAGGTTTCAGCGCGCATCTGCTTTTGCCAGAACAGCAGCGCGCCACAGCAGCCGCTGCGCAGGATTTGCTCGGCGGCCCACAGCGCATCGCTTTCCCTGGCGCCGCTGCGCACCCACAGCAGCTGCGACGGTTCCAGCCCCAGCGCCGCCAGCGCCAGCGCCTGTGGCGCATGCGGCGGCTGCAACAGCACAATCGGGCGCTTGCCCAGCGCGGCCAGCGCCGGCTGCAGCAAACGCAACTCGCCGATGCCGTGTTGCTGCACCAGCAGGTCGATCAGCGTGCCCAGCGGCCAGCCGCCGCCGGGCAACTGCGCGGACAAGGCGGCAAAGCCGGTGTCCATGCAGCGCGTGGCGCTTTGGGCGAGCTGATCCGCCCGCCATAGCGACGGGTGCAGGGTTTCCGGGTGTGTCATGGTATTGTACCGCAAATACTGTATAAATACACAGTACTCTTCACACCGGAATTTGGCAAGCCTTATCTGCCTTGCTGTACCATGGCATCAGAATAATGATTGAAGGAAGCACTTTGCAAACGATACAACTGGTGGGCGCCGTTCTATTCGGCCTGGCGCTGCTGCACACCTTTGCCGCCAAGTCTTTCGCACTGCTGTCGCACCGCTATCCGCGCCACGCCGGGCTGTTCCATCTGCTGGGCGAGGTGGAGGTGGTGTTTGGTTTCTGGGCGTTTGTTCTGATGCTCGCGCTGGCCCTGCTCAACGGCGGCCAGGCCGCCATCGCCTACGCCGAATCGCGCCATTACACCGAGCCGCTGTTTGTGTTTGCGGTGATGGTGGTGGCGGCCTCGCGTCCGGTGCTGGACATCGTGCAGCGCGTGCTACTGGCGCTGGCCAGACGGATGCCGGTGCAGACCGAACTGGCGCTGGTCTGGCTGGGCCTGGCGCTGGTGCCGCTGACCGGTTCGCTGATCACCGAGCCGGCCGCGATGACGCTGGCCGCGCTGATGCTGGCGCCGCTGATCTTCCGCGACGGCATGCCGGAATGGCTCAAGTATGCGGCGCTGGGCGTGCTGTTCGTCAATATCTCCATCGGCGGCATGCTGACTTCCTATGCCGCGCCGCCGGTGTTGATGGTAGCCGCCACCTGGCAATGGGATACCGCCTACATGGCCGCGCATTTCGGCTGGAAGGCGGCGCTGGCGGTGCTGGTCAACGCCAGCGTGATCAGCTTCATGCTGCGCAAGCACCTGCAAGCGCCGGCTGACAGCGCGGCCTCGGCCGCACCCACGGTGCCGCTGGCGGTGACACTAATCCATCTCGGCTTCCTGGCGGCGGTGGTGGCGCTGGGCCATCATCCGGTGCTGTTCCTGGGCCTGTTCATGCTGTTCCTGGGATTCACCACGGCCTACCCCCGCTATCAAAGCCCGCTGATCATCAAGGAAGGCCTGCTGGTCGGCTTCTTCCTGGCCGGGCTGGTGGTACTGGGAGGGATGCAGCAATGGTGGTTGCAGCCGATTGTGGAAAGCCTGTCGCCGCTGGCCCTGTTCTTCGGCGCCATGAGCCTGACCGCGATTACCGACAACGCCGCGCTGACCTATCTCGGCTCGCTGATCGACGGCATCCCGGCCGAAGCGCAATACATGCTGATGGCGGGCGCCGTCACCGGCGGCGGCCTGACAGTCATCGCCAACGCCCCCAACCCGGCCGGCGCCGCGCTGCTGCGTAGCGGCTTCCGCGACCAATCCATCGGCGCCCTCGGCCTGCTAGCCGGCGCCCTCGCCCCCACCGCCGTCGCTGCCATCGCCTTCCTGTTGCTTTAAGCGGCGATGGAGACGCGCAGCTGCAATCCCAGCGCGCGCGTCACTTTCAGAATCGTGGCAAAGCTTGGGTTGCCCTCTTCAGAGAGGGCTTTGTACAAACTTTCCCGGCCAAGTCCAGTATCGCTCGCCAACTGCGTCATCCCATGCGCCCGCGCGATATGACCTAAAGCCTTGGCAATAAACGCGACATCATCCCCCGCCTCTTCGAGACACGCATCAAAATACAAAGCAATATCCTCCTTGCTGTTGAGATGTTCAACGCTATCCCATTTCCTTAGCTTAAGCGACATACCCCCTCCTTACACTTTCGCTGCCAGTATTCGAGCTTTCTTGATGTCCTTTATCTGAGAGGACTTATCTCCGCCTGCCAAAAGGATAATCAACACGTCCCCACGGAGGGTGTAATACACGCGATAGCCAGGTCCATAGTCAATTCGCATCTCCGATACGCCTGCGCCAACAAACTTATGGTCGCCAAAATTACCGTCCTCGGCGCGATCAATCCGCACTTGAATGCGAACCTTGGCCTTCTTATCCTTGATTCCGCTAAACCAAGAACTGAAATCTGATGTCTGTAGAACGTCCATTAAATTGTATTCCATGGGATACGACATAACAAGGACGATTCTATTTGCCAAAAACTCGTCTGTTTTGATCATCGTCATGGCCTAGTCGTTTAGACGGTTCTTGCACCTTTTGGTTGCACCACGTCCTGCGTACGATGGGTTGATGTTTAACTGATTGGGGATGGATGATGAAATGGGCTGCGGTGTTGATGTTGTTGTGCGGGCTGGCGCATGCGGACGATGGAACTCAGCGGGCGCAGCGCGCGGGGAAGACTTTGATCGGTCAGCCAGGACCGGCAGCCACGCTGACGTCAATTGATGGCCAGCGCATCGATCTGGCGGCGCTGTACGGCAAGCAGCCGGTGTATCTGAAGTTCTGGGCAACCTGGTGCAAGCCGTGCAACGAGCAAGCGCCGGAATTTGAAAAGCTGTATCAGCAGTACAGCAAGCGCATCGCGGTGGTGGCGGTAAATACCGGCTACAGCGAAACCGAAGCCGACGTGCGCGCCTTCCAGGCGAAATACAAGCTGCACATGCCGGTGGTGATTGACGACGGCAGCCTGGCCGGCAAGCTGAATCTGCGCGTCACGCCGCAGCATGTGATCATCGACGCCAGTGGCCGCATCGTGCATGTCGGCCATCTGGACGACAAAGCCTTGCGCGATGCGCTGGAAAAAGTCGCCACCACCAAACCTGCCGCCGGCGCGATTCCGCTGACTCCGCAAGGCAGCGCACCGGCGACCTTTAAAACCGGCGACCGCGTGACAGGCATCAGCATCACCACGCTGGCCGGCAAGAAGCTGTCGTTCGGCCCAGGCAAGCCGCGCACGCTGGTGTTCTTCTCGCCATGGTGCGTATCCTATCTGCGCGACACCCGCCCCGCCGTTTCCGCCGCTTGCGAGCGGGTACGCATCGAAAGCGAGAAGCTGTCCAAAGAACGCGGCAGCGAATGGCTGGCCATCTCATCACCGCTATGGACCTCGCGTGCCGAACTAGCCGACTATGCCAAGCAACATCGCACCACCATTCCGCTCGCGCTGGATGAAAACGGCGATGTCTTCCGCGCCTTCGGCGTGCAGAACATCCCGACGGTCATCACGCTGGATGGGCAAGGCCGCATCAGCAAAGTAACTACGCCATGAAGCAAGCAGATCTCGCCAGCCTGCTGACGCTTGCGGCCTTATGGGGCGCATCGTATCTGTTCATGCGCGTTGGCGCGGGCGAGTTCGGCGCACTGACGATGGCGGGCGCGCGCGCAGCCGGCGCCGCGCTGCTGCTGTTGCCGCTGCTGGCAAGGCGCGATGGCAGGCTGGCGGCACTGCGCGAGAACTGGCGGCGCATCGCGCTGGTCGGCATGAGCAATTGCACGCTGCCCTTCCTGCTGTTTGGCTATGCGGCGCTAAGCATCAATGCCAGCCTGTCGGCGATCTTCAATGCCGCCACGCCTTTGTACGCGGCCATCATCGGCTGGCTGTGGATAGGAGAACGCATCGATGCGGCACGCGCGGCGAGCCTGGCGCTGGGCTTCGTTGGCGTGACATGGCTGGTGTGGGATGGTGCGGGCTACAAGAATGGCGCGACTGCCTGGGCGGTGCTGGCCTGTGTGGCGGCGACCATGTTATATGCCTTCTCCGCCCACTACAGCAAGCAGCGCCTCGCGCATGTCGATCCTTTTGCCGTGGCAGCCGGCAGCCAGCTCAGTTCCGCGATGGTGCTGGCGGTTCCAGCACTGGTCTGGCGTCCGGCAACCATGCCGTCGACGCAAGCGTGGCTGGCGTTGCTGGCATTGACG
This sequence comes from Duganella sp. sic0402, assembly GCF_019219065.1. Taxonomy (GTDB): domain Bacteria; phylum Pseudomonadota; class Gammaproteobacteria; order Burkholderiales; family Burkholderiaceae_D; genus Rugamonas. Next base: position 693,207 of record NZ_JAHUWK010000002.1, read on the forward strand.
GTTGCCAGCACGGCGTTGGCCTATGTGCTGTTCTTCCGCTTGATTGCGCGTATCGGCGCGGCGAAGACGATGGCCGTGCCTTTCCTGGTGCCGGCGTTTGGCGTGCTGTGGGGCGTGCTGTTTCTGGATGAGGTGTTCAGCGCGAAGATGGCGCGTGGCGCAGCGCTGATCGTCGCAGGTACGGCGCTAACCACCGGTGTATTCAAACGCGGCGATGACGAGCGAAAAACCCCAGCATCATCTTGCTTGCATTCGGGCCGGAACGGTCATTGAATTTGAGTGAGGCGTCACCGCCGCTCCAGGCGTGCTCCAGCTTTTCGACCTGGGCGACGCGCAGCATGAGTTTGCGGCCTTCGTAGTAGTCGAGCAGGCGGTAGTGGCGTTTTTCTGTGAGCTTGGCTGGTGCTGACAGGCGATTCAGCAGCAGGCTTTGGCGCGTCAGCTCGATCTGGTTGATGGATTTGACGACGTTGTCGCTCTCGCCCTGAAACAGTATCGCGGGCATGCCGGGGAATTGCTGATGGCGTTGCAGGATCGCGTGGGCAGCGATGTCGGCATTCATGCCGAGGGCGCCGTGCTTCATGACGCTCAGTGCGCCCAGTGAGCTGTGTCCCGCACCGAACACGGGGCCTGAATGCAGGCCGATGGCGGCAAACAGGCCTGGATGGTTTAGTGCGAGGATGTGGGCCATTCCGGCACCCGCCGAGATGCCTGCGACGTAAATGCGCGAGCGGTCGATGTCGTACTGCGTCAGCACTTTGTGGATGATGCTGATGATGGTTGGGACATCTCCACCACCTTCCTGCGTGGCGCGCTCATACCATTTCCAGCAGCGGTGCGGATGGCTGCTGGCCGATTGCTGCGGATAGAGAACGGCGCAGCCCATTTTCTCGGCATGCAGGTTCATGCGCGTACCTTGCGCAAATTGGGTGGCGGTTTGCTGGCAGCCGTGCAGCATGACGACTAGCGGCATGCCTTTTTCAGAGCGATTGTCTGGCAAGTAAAGCCAGTAGTTCATACGCTGCCCGACTGCGTTCGGCACATAGCCTGAAAGCCATTTCCCCGGCGCGACGGCAGGCGATGGTGCGCTCGCCACCGTACGAACCGGGCGCGTGGCGCGAACGGCCAATGGCGCGGCGGATGCGCTGGAGGTGGCACCTGGTTTGGCGGCACGCGGTTTACGCGGCTTGGGTGGCTTAGGCGGCGCCGTGGCGGCGGCGAATAGCTTGGCGGTGCGCGTGCCGGCGCGGATCAGACTACGTAGCAGCTTTCCGGTCTTAGCCATCGCAACGTCCTCCTGTTGCAAATCAGTCTACCGGAAAGCAGCGCAGCCGCGCGTTCGCTAACGCGCTTAACGCGCTAACGTTGTTAACGCAGCATCGACTCCCATACTTTCTGCAAACGCTTGGCCGATACCGGCATCGGCGTCCTCAGTTCCTGCGCAAACAGCGACACGCGCAGTTCTTCCAGCATCCAGCGGAATTCCACCATTTTCGGATCGGTGTTCTTGCCAGCCGATTTATCGCGGCTCACGCGCAGATAGGCTGCGGCGGCCTGCTGCCATTCGGCCATCAGTTTGGTATCGCGCGCCGGATCGCCACGCAGCTTTTCCATCCGCACATTCATCGCCTTCAGATAGCGCGGGAAATGCGACAGCTGGCTGTATTCATTCTCTTGCAGGAAGCGCTTGTGCACCAAGCCTTGCAGTTGCTGCTGCATATCCTGCGCCACCTGTTGCGGCAAGCCCTGCAGACGCTTTGGCAAGCCGTGGAATTCGGTCAGCACCTGCGACAGCAGACGTGCGATCTCATTCACCAGCAGCACCAGGCGCGACTTGCCTTCGTCCTTGCGCTTGGCGAAGCTGGCAGCGTCAATCGGCAGTGGGTCTTGCAGACAGGCGATGTCCAGCGCCTTATTGATGATCTGCTCGCGCAATTCCTCTTGGGTGCCCATGCTCATGAACTGCATGCCCATTTGTTGCAGGTTGGGGATGCTCTTTTCGATGAACTTGATCTGGTCTTTCATCTGCAAGGCGAACAGGCGGCGCAGGCCGATGCGGTGGGTGCGCGCCGCGACCGTTGGGTCGTCGAAGACTTCCAGGTCGCAGTGGCTGCCTTTGTCCACCAGCGCAGGGAAGCCGATCAAGGTCAGTTTGCCTTGGGCGATTTCCAGTAGCTCAGGCAGTTCGCCGAAGGTCCACGAGGTCAGATTGGTCAGGGTGATGTTGCTGGTCGCGGTCGGTGCGGATTCAGCACGGGCGCCGGCTTTCGCCGGTGCGACGGGTGTTGCCGGGATCACTGCGCGGGCGGCGACCGTCGACTGCGGGCCGGAGGCTTCCGCCATCTTCTGGAAGCTCTCGCGCGCCTGGGTGCCGTATTCCGCCTGCAAGGTGGCGAGATTGCGGCCCATGTCCAGCTGGCGGCCATGCTCGTCGATCACCTTGAAATTCATGAAGTGGTGGGCCGACAGCGTCTCCGGCTTGAAGTCGGTGGTCAGCGGCATGATCGTGATCTGCGCGCGGATATCGGCGATGATGGCGTCAACCAGCTCGCCCCGGCCGAATGCGTGCTTCTCTTCGATGCGCTCGCAGAACTTGGCAGCATACTCCGGCAGCGGCACGCAATGACGGCGCAGCTTTTGCGGCAGGGATTTCAGCAGCAGATGCACCTTCTCCTTCAGCATGCCCGGCACCAGCCACTCGCAACGTTCGCGCGACAGCTGATTCAGCGCATACAGCGGCACCGCCAGCGTCACGCCATCGCGCACACTGCCTGGCTCGAAGTGATAGGTCAGCGCCAGCTCCAGGCCTGACACGTTCATCTTTTTCGGGAACAGATCGGTGGTCACGCCGGCGGCTTCGTGGCGCATCAGTTCATCGCGGTTCAGGAACAGCAGCTTCGGTTCATTGGCCGTGACATCCTTATGCCACTTCTCGAAACCGGCGCCATTCACCACCTCGGCCGGTATCAGCTTGTCGTAGAAGGCGGCGATCAGCTCATCGTCCACCAGCACGTCCTGGCGGCGCGACTTGTGTTCGAGGTTCTCGATCTCTTTAATCAGCTTGTGGTTGTGCACGAAGAAAGGCGCACGCGTCTCGTAATCGCCACCAACCAGCGCATCGCGGATGAAGATCTCACGTGCCTCGGCCGGATTGAACAAACCGTAGTTGATGCGGCGCTGGCTGTACACCACCAGCCCGTACAAGGTCGCCCGTTCGGAGGCAGTGACCTGCGCCGACCGTTTTTCCCAACGCGGTTCGCCCCAGGATTTTTTCAGCAGGTGGCCGCCGACCTTCTCCAGCCATTCCGGCTGGATCTGCGCGATGCAGCGCGCATACAGGCGGGTGGTGTCCACCAGCTCCGCCGCCATGATCCACTTGCCCGGCTTCTTGCTCAGCGAGGAACCCGGCCAGATATTGAATTTGATGCCGCGCGCGCCGAGGAAGCCCGGATCGTCTTCCTGCTTGAAGCCGACGTTGCCCAGCAGGCCAGTCAGCAGCGCCAGGTGCAGGTTCTCATAAGTAGCAGGCGTTTCATTCAGGCGCCAGCCTTGTTCCTTGACGATGGTCAGCAGTTGCGAGTGCACGTCGCGCCACTCGCGCAAGCGCAGTTGCGACAGGAAGTTGCTACGGCAGTTGTCCTGCAGCTGGCGATTAGTCTTCTTGTGCTCAATCGCGTTTTCAAACCAGTTCCAGATCTTGACGAAGCTGAGGAATTCGGACTTCTCGTCGGCGAATTTCTTGTGCGCTTCATCCGCTGCCTGCTGGTGCTCCAGCGGACGGTCGCGCGGGTCTTGCACCGACAGCGCGGACGCGATGATCAGCACTTCGTTCAGGCAAACGTTGTCCAGCGCAGCGAGGATCATGCGGCCGACGCGCGGGTCCAGCGGCAGTTTGGCCAGCTTCTTGCCCAGCGGCGTGATCTGATTGTATTCATCGACCGCGCCCAGCTCTTGCAGCAGCTGGTAGCCGTCGGCGATCGCGCGCGCCAGCGGCGGTTCGATGAACGGGAAAGTCTCCACATCGGCCAGATGCAGGGTCTTCATGCGCAGGATGACGGAGGCCAGCGACGAACGCAGGATTTCCGGCTCGGTAAATTTCGGCCGCTGCAGGAAGTCCTGCTCGTCGTACAGGCGGATGCAGACGCCATCCGCCACACGGCCGCAACGGCCCGCGCGCTGGTTGGCGGCCGACTGCGCAATCGGCTCGATCTGCAACTGCTCGACCTTGTTGCGGTAGCTGTAGCGCTTCACCCGCGCCAGGCCGGCGTCCACCACATAGCGGATGCCGGGCACGGTCAGCGAAGTCTCGGCCACGTTGGTGGACAACACGATGCGGCGCGCGTTGGTGGTGCGGAACACGCGCTCCTGCTCCTCGGCCGACAAGCGCGCGAACAGCGGCAGGATTTCCACATGCGGCGGATGGTGCTTGCGCAGCGCTTCGGCGACATCGCGGATTTCGCGTTCGCCAGGCAGGAACACCAGGATGTCGCCCGCGCCGATGCGCGCCAGTTCATCAACGCCGTCGACGACCGCGTCCATCAGGTCGCGCTTTTCGCGGGCGGCGGCGGTGCGGGCGCCCTTGCCTTCGGCGTTGGCAACGGCCGGATTCACCACATCGCTTTCAATCGGGCGATAGCGCACTTCCACTTTGTACAGGCGGCCGGACACCTCGATCACCGGCGCCGGTTTCTCCGGCGTGCCGAAATGGCGCGCGAAGCGGTCGGCGTCGATGGTTGCCGAAGTGATGATGATTTTCAGGTCGGGACGGCGCGGCAGCAGCTGCTTCAGGTAGCCAAGCAGGAAGTCGATGTTCAGGCTGCGTTCGTGCGCCTCGTCGATGATGATGGTGTCATAGGCCTTGAGCAGCGGGTCGCTTTGCGTTTCGGTCAGCAAGATACCGTCGGTCATCAGCTTGACCGAGGCGCCTTTTTGCAGCGTGTCGGCGAAGCGGACCTTGAAGCCGACGTGTTCGCCCAGCGGCGAACCGAGTTCCGCCGCGATGCGCTTGGCGGTCGAGGACGCGGCGATACGGCGCGGCTGGGTGTGGCCGATCAGGCCTTTCTGGCCACGGCCCAGTTCCAGGCAGATTTTCGGCAGCTGGGTGGTTTTACCGGAACCGGTTTCACCCGAGACGATGAGGACTTGATTATTTTGCAGCGCTTCGGCGATTTCGTGGCGGCGGCCGGAGACCGGCAGGTCTTCCGGGAAGGTGATCGGCGGCAGCGGATTGCGGAAATTGCGCTCGGCCTCGCGCGCAGCCAGCTGTTCCGGCGTCAGGTTGGGACGCGGTGGTTTCTGCCCGGAGCGGCCATTCTGCGCTTGCGCAGGACGGGGAGTCGCTTTTTGTGGACGGCTAGGCTGAGTTTTTGGCTTGTTGCTGGCTTCTGACATTGTTTTTTACAAAGGTATTTGGCGCGGACGTCGCGCCCCGAATTATAATGCGGCTAATGGAAAACCCTACCCAATTCGTCCAATGGCTGCGCTCTGTCGCTCCCTACATCCACGCTTTCCGTGGCAAGACCTTCGTGGTCGCCTTCCCTGGTGAACTGGTGGCTGCCGGCGCCCTGCCGGTGCTGGCCCACGACCTGTCGCTGCTGCACGCGCTGGACATCAACGTCACCGTCATCTACGGCTCACGGCCGCAGGTCGCCGAACAACTGGCCCTGCGTAACGTCGAAGGCCGCTTCCACAACGGCGTGCGGATCACCGACACCGCCGCCATGGAGTGCGCCAAGGAAGCCGCCGGCGAGCTGCGCCTCGACATCGAGGCCGCGTTCAGCCAGGGCTTGCCGAACACGCCGATGTCGAACGCGGCGATCCGTATCATTTCCGGCAACTTCATCACCGCCAAGCCGCTTGGCGTGATCAATGGCGTGGACCTGGAACTGACCGGCGTCACCCGCAAGGTCGACGCGGAGACCATCCACTCCATCCTCGGTTCGGACGGTCTGGTGCTGCTGTCGCCGCTGGGTTTCTCGCCGACCGGCGAGGCGTTCAACCTGACCATGGAAGACGTGGCCTGCAGCACCGCCATCGCCCTGCACGCCGATAAACTGATCTTCATCACCGAAACCCCGCTGATGACCGACGCCAGCGGCGCGGAAATCCGCGAACTGTCGTCGCACCAGGCGGAAGCCGTGCTGCAGGCGGGCTTCCTGCCCGACGCCACCGCCTTCTACCTGAAGCACTGCATCAAGGCCTGCGACAACGGCGTGGAGCGCTCGCACATCGTTTCCTTCGACATGGACGGCTCGGCGCTGCTGGAGCTGTTCACCCACGATGGCGTGGGCACCATGATCTCGCACGAAAACCTGGAATCGCTGCGCACCGCCACAATTGAGGACGTTGGCGGGATTATCAAGCTGATCGAACCACTGGAAGCCGACGGCACGCTGGTCAAGCGCGGCCGCGAACTGATCGAGCGCGAAATCGAGATGTTCTCGGTGATCGAGCACGATGGCGTGATCTTCGGCTGTGCGGCGCTGTATCCGTTCCCGGAACAGAAAATGGCTGAAATGGCATGCCTGACTGTCAACCCTGACGTGCAAGGCCAGGGCGACGGCGACCGGATACTCAAGCACATGGAAAACCGCGCCCGCGCGCTCGGCATCAACAAGCTGTTCGTGCTGACCACCCGCACCGCGCACTGGTTCATCAAACGCGGCTTTGCGCCGGCCACCGTGGACGCCCTGCCGAAGGACCGTCAACGCATGTATAACTGGCAGCGCAAATCCCAGGTTTTGATTAAGACCTTATAATCACTATTTTACAGATAGCTTTAGGAGCAACCCACATGGCCCGCACCGTTCAATGCATTAAACTCAACAAGGAAGCCGAGGGCTTGGATTTTCCTCCGTATCCGGGTGAGCTGGGCAAGAAAATCTATGAACAGGTTTCCAAGGAAGCCTGGGCTGGATGGATCAAGCACCAGACCATGCTGGTCAACGAAAACCGCCTGAACCTGGCCGACCAGCGCGCCCGCAAGTACCTGGCGGCACAGATGGAAAAACACTTCTTCGGCGACGGCGCCGATGCGGCACAAGGCTACGTGCCGCCAACCGCCTGAGTTACACCATTCTCCCCGGCCACGGCCGGGGAACATCAGTCCTTAGAACGTCAGCGTCTTCACGCCTTCCGCCATCCCCAGCAGGCAAACATTCGCGCCACGCGCGGCGAACAGGCCCACTGCAATCACGCCCACGATCTGATTGATCTGCGCTTCCAGCGCCTTCGGATCAGTAATCGACAGCCCCGCCACATCCAGCAGATAGCCACCGTTATCGGTCACAAACGCCTCGTCCGTGCCCGGTTTCAGGCGCAGCTTAGGCGTACCGCCCAGCTTAAGCAGCTGACGCGCCACCGAAGCGCGCGCCATCGGAATCACTTCCACCGGCAGCGGAAACTTGCCCATCACGTCCACCAGTTTCGAACCGTCGGCGATACAGACAAACTGTTTCGCGACCGAAGCGACAATCTTTTCACGCGTCAGCGCGGCGCCGCCGCCCTTGATCATCGCGCCCGAAGCGTCGATTTCATCGGCGCCATCGATGTAGACAGCAATCTCCGGCACGTCATTCAGGTCGAAGACTTCAATGCCGTGGCCGCGCAGGCGGGCGGCGGTGGCTTCCGACGATGCCACAGTACCCTTGATCTTGTCCTTGATCTTGGCCAGTTCGTCGATGAAGAAGTTGGCGGTGGAGCCGGTGCCGACGCCGATGATCTCGTTTTCCACCACATATGCGATGGCGGAGCGGGCTACGGCTTGTTTCAGTTCGTCTTGGGTCATGATAAATAAATAAGAGGGGAAATCGAGGAAAATCAGATGGCGCTATTTTACCATCCCGCTTTTTCGCGAATCCGCGTACAGAAAGTGCAACACTTGTGATTAAAAATGCCACAGGATGTGCGAAAATGCATGCACAGCACCTGCACACAAGATCGCCGGGGAAGAGACATGACCAGCACCAAAACAGTCCTGATAGTCGACGACAGCCGTGTCTCGCGCATGATGGCGCGCCAGTATATCGCCGGGCTGCATGCCGACTGGATCGTCGAGGAAGCCGGCACCGGCGAGGAGTCCCTGCTGAAAGCGCGCAGCACCCGGCCCGACCTGATCCTGATGGACGTGAACATGCCAGGCATGGGCGGCATCGCCGCCGCCGAGCAGCTGCGCCAGGAGTTCCCCACCCTGCCGATCTCGCTGCTGACCGCCAATGTGCAAACCGCCACGCGCGAACGCGCCACCGCCATGGGCATTGGTTTTGTCGAAAAGCCGATCACCGAAGCACGCATCGCCCAGTTGCTGTCCCCGCTGGAGGCGGCATAAGCCATGTTCCAGCTCACCGAACTGGAAAACGATGCGCTGATTGAGATCTTCAATATCGGCGTCGGCCATGCGGCGGCCTCGATGAGCGCCATCGTCAGCGAGGCGGTGCGCATGTCGGTGCCATCGATCAGCTTCATCCCGCGCGCCGAGGCGGCGCGGCTGCTGGGCGCCTGCGAGGCTGCGCCGGAACGCATCTGCGGCGTCAGCCAGCATTACGCGGGCGCCTTCGAGACGGAAGCCATCCTGATGTTCCCCGAAGATAAAAGCCTGGAGATCGTGCGGCTGATGGTTGGCGAGGCGGTGCCGCTGAAAGAGCTGACCGAGCTGGAACAGGAAGCCATGTGCGAGATCGGCAACATCATGCTGAACTCCTGCGTCGGCACGCTGGCCAATATTTTCCAGCGCGAGCTGCAAGGCTCGCTGCCGCAGTACCACGTCGGCACCAGCGAGGAAATCCTCAGCGCCAGCGGCAATCTGGACGACACGGTGGTGCTGATGCTGCACATCGACTTCGTGCTGGAGCGGCACCAGATCCACGGCCACGTCGCCTTCGTGCTGGCCATCAGCGCGCTGCACGACTTGAAGGAGCAGATCAATCTCTACATCGCGCGCGCGATCGGGCAAGGCTGATATGAGCCCGCTCCGCCTGCCCCTGCTGGAAAGCGTGTTCTGCGCGGTGAGCCTGGGCGCCATCGTGCTCGATAGCGAGCGCCGCGTGGTGCTGTGGAACGCCTGGATGGTCAAGCATTCCGGCCTGACGCACGCGCAGGTGATAGGCTGCGACTTCTTTACCGTCTGTCCCGAGCTGCGCGGCGGGCGCGTAGACACGGCGATTCAGCACGCGCTGTACAACAACTTCGCCTCGCTGCTGTCGCAGACCTTGAACAAGTCGCCGTTCGCGCTATATGTGGGCGACCAGCGCATCCAGCAGGCGCTGGAAGTCACGCCGATTGAGGTGGACGGCGCACCGCGCCATTGCCTGATCCAGGTCAGCAATGTCAGCATCGCTGTAGGCCGCGAAAAGCTGCTGCGTGAGCAGACCATAGTGCTGCGTTCGCAAACCTTCTCCGACGGTCTGACCGGCATCGCCAACCGCCGCCATTTCGACGTGGCGATGGAGAAGGAGCACCGGCGCGCCAAGCGTGGCGGCACGCCGCTGTCGCTGCTGATGATCGACATCGACCACTTCAAGGCCTATAACGACCACTACGGCCACCAGAAAGGCGACCAGTGCCTGATCCAGGTGGCGGCCGCGCTGGCCGGCCTGCTGAAGCGCCCCTGCGACCTGATGGCGCGCTACGGCGGCGAGGAATTTGCCGTGATCCTGCCCGAAACCGATGGCGAACAGGCGCACCTGATGGGCGAGGCCTTGCGCGTGCGGGCGCTGGAGCTGGCGATCAAGCATGAGCGCAACACCGATCCATCGCAGCTGGTGACGGTCAGCATCGGCATCGCCACGCAGCAGCCTGAAGCACCGGTGGAAGTCGAAGCGCTGATCGGCTCGGCCGACCGCGCGCTATACCAGGCCAAGCGCAACGGCCGCAATCTTGTCGCAAACTTTCGACCTTCATGAGGATCGCTATGCGTAAGCTAGCGCGCCGTCTGCCCCGGCCGTTAAGTCCAGACGCGGTAGATCCAGTAGCTCTCGTCAGACGAAGCCAGCAGGCGCACCAGCTGCAGCGGGCTGTGGCCGGTAATCTCGCGCGCCTCGCGGCATAAATGCGCCTGGTCGGAATAGCCGCCGCGCGCGGCGATGTCGGACCACACCGCCGTACCGGCCATGTATTCATCGCGCGCATTGAAGAAGGAGTGCTCGGCGCGTTGCAGGCGCAGCAGCTTGCGCAAGGGCTGGCCGGCACGGGTCTTGATGCGCCGTTCGATATTGCGCACGCCGCGCCCCAGCGCCGTATCGGCGGCCTGCGCAGCCAGATGTCGCACCCAGTCGCCGGCCATCGCACCTATGCCAACAGCGCCGCCCGGACGCACGGCCTGCCAGCGCGGTTGCAGAAAATCCTCCAGCAAGGCCAGGCGCGTCTCATCGGCGTTCGGTGCCAGCAGCGCTTGCGACAACGCCTCCCAATCATCCCCCAGCACCTGCCCGGCCGGCGCCCAGCGGTCAACCCACGCCGAGATATCGACGCCGGACAAGGCGTGCAGCACCTGCGGATAAAAGATCACCATCAGCATGCGCACCGGGCCGGGATTGTAGGTGGTGATGGGCCGCGTCTGCGGACCGCAGAAGACGGCGCGGAACTGCTCTTGCATCACTTCCGGCGGATCGGCGACTTCGACCTCGCCGTCAATATAGAAAGTGATCGAGCAATGCGGCGTGGCCGGATAATGGTTGTAGCGGTCCTTGCGCTCGCTGAGCGGCGTTTCGAAGGTACTGCGCACAACATAGGCGCGCACGCAGGACGCCAGCGACTTGCGCGGAAAAATCAATCGGGTGGGCGATGTCATGCCGGCTAGTGTATACCAATGTCGTAAACGTTCAATACGGCCGCCGCCGCCGGGCGCACACTGAGGCATTCTCATTCAGGAAAGCAGCCATGCAGCACACTGATACCGCAGCGCTCCGCCACATGCACGACCTGCCGGGGCCACGTCCATGGCCGCTGGCCGGCAACCTGCCGCAGCTGCGGCCTTTGCGCGTCCATCAGGATGTGGAAGCATGGGCGCGCCAGTACGGTGGCCTGTTCAGGATGACCTTCGGCCGCACGCCCTTGCTGGTGGTGGCCGATCATACGCTGGTCAACAGCGTGCTGCGCGACCGCCCGGAGGGTTTCCGCCGCCCCGCCATCACCGCCAGCGTGTCCGATGAAATGGGCGGACGCCCCGGTGTATTCCTTGCCGAAGGCGCGGCATGGCGCGACCAGCGGCGCATGGTGATGGCGGCGCTGGCGCCGCATGCGGTCAAGGCGTATTTTCCATCGCTGGTGGCGGTGGCGTTGCGGCTGCAACAACGCTGGCAGCAGGCGGCGCGGGATCGCGAGGCGATCGACCTGGCGGAAGACCTGAAACGCTACAGCATCGATATCGTCGCCGGGCTGGCCTTCGGCACCGAGGTCAACACCATCGACGGCGGCGAGGATGTCATCCAGCGCCACATGGATGTGGTGCTTCCAGCCGTCGCGCAGCGCTCAATGGCGCTGTTCCCCTACTGGCGCTATATCAAGCTGCCGCGCGACCGCCAGCTGGACGGGCATCTGCAAGCGCTGAACCAGGCGATTGATGAACTGGTCGCCGCCGCACGCAAGCGGCTGGCAGAACAGCCGGAACGGCGCGCCCACCCAGCCAATCTGCTGGAGGCGATGATCTGCGCGGCGGACGACGGCAGCAGCGGCGTCGATGACATCGCGGTCGCCGGCAATGTCGCCACCATGCTGCTGGCCGGTGAAGACACCACCAGCAATACGCTGGCGTGGATGCTGTACCTGCTGCAGCGAAATCCCGGCGCCATGCGCAAGGCGCGCGAGGAAGTCATGCGCATCGCGCCCGATCCTCGCGCCTTCACCATCGAACAAATGGACGCACTGGATTATCTTTACGCCTGCGCGCAGGAAGCCATGCGTCTCAAGCCGGTCGCACCCTTCATCCCGCTGGAAGCGCTGCGCGACAGCATCGTCGGCGATGTATTCGTTCCGCAAGGCGGCCTGCTATGGTGCGTGATGCGCAACCACAGCGTCTCCGACGCGCATGTGGCCAACGCCGCCGCATTCCAGCCAGAGCGCTGGCTGGAACAGGGGCAAGACACAATCGACAAGCATCTGTCCACGCCTTTTGGCGCCGGCGCACGGACCTGTCCCGGCCGTTATCTTGCACTACTCGAAATCAAGATCGCCAGCGCCATGCTGCTATCCAGCTTCGAGATCGTATCCATCGATACCGTCGACCATCGGGAGCCTGAGGAACTGATGGCCTTCACCATGTCGCCTGTCGGCTTGCAGATGCGCTTGCAACACTCCTGATTTGCAAGCGTGTTACGCGTGCGCGGCAGGCGTGCTACGCTGGTTCACAGGGTTCTATGGAGGAGCGCGATGCGGTTTAAATTTGAAACCAAGCGGCACGGCCGGTGCTTTGCCGAGAGCGAACACGATGACGACGCCATCCGCGTGGAGATCTGGTACGACCAGAACACCGATCCGAAAAAAGTCGAATACCTGCTGCACATCCGCGACGAACCGCCGCCCAAGCAGATCACCGAGGCGGGCGCGCTACAGGACGCCACGCGCATCGCCATCAATCATTTCTACGCGACCAAGACCAAGGACGGCGACGAGTTTGAGATGCATTGCAGCCGCATCACGCAGCGCTGGCCCGGCACGCTGTACAACAAGCTAGGCGGCTGACTGCACATGGATCTCCAGTCCGGAGCGGCCGGGCAGGATGTGCTCCTTCAAGGTCAGCGCCGGGATGTCGTAGTCGCCGTGATTCTGGCGGCGGAATGGGATAGGCGCGGTGCTTTCCAGCGTGTCCAAGCGCTGCCCCAACGCCTCCGACACTTGGTCAAAGCGGCCTTCATCCATGCGGCTGGTCCGGTAGATCAGGAACGGCGGCAGCACTTCCATGCCGGGGTAGTACAGCATGCCGTGCTGGATCGGGAACAGCACATCTTCCATCGGACCGTTGATGCCGCGCAGGCTGTAGTGCGGCTCCCAGCCGCCCGCCGTCACCATCAGCATGGCGCGCTTGCCGGCCAGCGTGCCTTCGCCATAACGGTTGCCCCAGCGCTGGTCGGAATGCTCGCCGACGCCATAGCCAAAACCATAGGTGTACACCCGTTCAACCCAGCCCTTCATGATGGCCGGCATGGAGAACCACCACAGCGGGAACTGGAAAATTACCGTGTCGGCCCACAGCAGTTTTTCCTGCTCGCGCAGCACGTCGGGACCGGCGGTTTCACCGGCTTCCAGCGTCGGCTTCCACCGCATGGCGTATAAATCCGATACCTGCACCGCATGCCCGGCTGCTTGCAGGTGCTGCACGGCGTAGTCTTTCAAGGCGCTGTTCAGGGATTGTGGATCGGGATGGGCATAGACAATCAGGATATTCATAATCAGGCTCCGTGGTAAAAACCTCAGCATAGGCCGGCGTCAGGTATAGTAGAAATGAATTCCCGATATTGCAGGTATAGACATGATTAATCTCAGGAAACTGGACCTCAACTTGCTGGTGACGCTGGACGTGCTGCTGGCCGAGCATAATGTCACGCGCGCGGCGGAGCGGCTGCATTTCTCGCAGCCTTCGATCAGCGTGCATCTGGCCAAGCTGCGCGATATCTTCGGCGATCCTTTGCTGCTGCCGGGACCGCGCGGCATGCGGCCGACAGCGCGCGCGGAAGAACTGCGCGAGCCGCTCAGGCAGGCACTGGAGGCGCTGGGGCGCGCCGTTTCGCCTGCGGCAGCTTTCGATCCCGCTGCGGCGGAGCACACCTGGCGCGTCGCCGCCACCGACTATGGCGAATCCACCATCCTGCTGCCGGCCATGGCCAGCTTGCGCGCAGCCGCACCAGGCACGCGGCTGGCGGTGCTGGAGCTGGCGCCGCCGCACATCGCGCGGCAGGCGGAGCAAGGCATGATCGATCTGGCCTTCCACACCAGCGACGGTGCGCCGCAAGGCATGCGCCACCGGCTGCTGTTCAAGGAAAGTTATGTACTGGCAGGCCGCGCCGGCCATCCGCGCCTGAAGCGCAAGCCCACGCTCAAACAATTCTGCGAACTGGAACATGTGATCGTATCGCCGGACGGCGGTGGATTCAGCGGCGTTACCGACCATATACTGGCGCAAGCCGGCATGACGCGGCGCGTGGTGCTGTCGGTGCCGCACTTTTTGTTTGTGATCTCGGCCCTGGCCGGCAGTGATCTGGTGGCGATGCTGCCGGAACGGCTGGTGCGCGGGAATCCGGCGCTGCGGGTGGTGGCGCCGCCGGTCGAGGTGCCGGGATATGAAATGGCGATGCTATGGCATGAACGCTTGCACCGGGACCCGGCGCATCAATGGCTGCGCGAGCACATCGCCAGCCATCTCTGATCCGTCGTCCCCGCGAGAGCGGGGACCCATGCTGAGCTGGCGTTCCATGAGTTCCCGCCTGGGCGGGAACGACATCTCAGGCGCGCAGGCCGCTGGCGGCTTTGGCCAGGTCGGTGATACGGGCCCAGTCGCCGGCGGCGATGGCGTCTTTCGGCGTCAGCCACGAACCGCCCACGCAGGCCACGTTTTTCAGCGCCAGGAATTGCGACGCCGTTTCTTGCGAGATGCCGCCGGTCGGGCAGAACGTCACGTCCGGCAGCGGGCCGGCGATACCATTCAACATGCCGATGCCGCCCGCTGGCACGGCAGGGAACAGCTTCAGCTGACGGAAGCCTTGCTCGCGCGCGATCATCACTTCCGACGGCGTCATCACGCCCGGCAGCAGCGGCAGACCGCTGCTCTTGGCCGCAGCGATCAGCGCCGGCGTCAGGCCCGGCGACACGCCAAACACCGCGCCAGCATCGCGCGCGACGGCAAATTCTTCCGGCTGCGTCAGTGTGCCGACGCCAACGATGGCGCCTTCCACTTCAGCCATGGCCTTGATCGCGCCTAGCCCATGCTTGGTGCGCAGCGTGACTTCCAGCACGCGGATGCCGCCAGCCACCAGCGCTTTCGCCAGCGGGACCGCATGTTCAGGTTCATCAATCGCGATCACCGGGATCACGGCCGACGTACGCATAATATCGAGAAGAGACAGAGTCATATCAGGCATCTTTCTTGGTCGAGAAGTCTTCATCGGAACCCGGTACGGTATTACCGACCGGTTCTTTTTCATGCAGGTTTACCGTGGTGTGGATCGGCGATGGCAATGGGAAGGTAGTCGCGCCCTGCTCCGCTTCGCTCACGCTGTTGCGGAACATCGAGAACAGCTCGCGGCCCATGCCCACCTGGTTCGGCGACATATCGGCTTGCGCCATCGAGCGTGCGTGCCATACGGCCGAATCAACAATTGCTTCCAGCGTGCCGGTTTCCGCGCAGACCTTGATGATGTCGCCGTCGCGCACCAGGCCCAGTGGGCCACCGGCCAGAATCTCCGGCGATACGTGGATCGCCGCCGGCACCTTGCCCGACGCGCCCGACATGCGGCCGTCGGTCACCAGCGCCACTTTGCGGCCGGCGTCCTGCAAGTTGGCCAGCGCCGGGGTCAGCGCGTGCAGTTCCGGCATGCCGTTGGCGCGCGGGCCCTGGAAGCGGATCACGGCGACAAAGTCGCGGTCCAGCTGGCCGGCCTTGTACGCGTCCATGAAATCTTCCTGCGAATTGAATACCAGCGCCGGTGCTTCCACGGTGCGGTGCTGCGGCTTCACGGCCGACACCTTCATTACCGCGCGGCCCAGGTTACCCTGCACCAGCACCATGCCGCCGTCCGCCGAGAATGGCGCGTCGTATTTGCGCAGCACCTTGTCGTCGCCCGATTCCAGCGGCGCGTCTTTCCAGACCACGCCCTGATCGCCCTCGCCCAGGAATGGTTCGGTGCAGTGCGCGCGCAGGCCTTTGCCCAGAATGGTGGTGACGTCGTCGTGCAGCAGGCCGGCATCCAGCAGTTCGCGGATGACGAAACCGGTGCCGCCGGCGGCGTGGAAGTGGTTCACGTCCGCCTCGCCGTTCGGGTAGATGCGGCACAGCAGCGGCACCACTTTGGACAGCTCGTCGAAGTCATTCCAGTCAATCACCACACCGGCCGCCTTGGCGATGGCCACCAGGTGCAGCGTGTGGTTGGTCGAACCGCCGGTGGTCAGCAGCGCCACGATGGCGTTGACGATGGCCTTCTCATCGACCACATGGCCGACTGGCAGGTATTCATTGCCCTGGTCGCTGATGACGGCGGCGCGCTTGGCGGCAGCCTTGGTCAGCTCATCGCGCAGCGGCGTGTTCGGGGTGATGAAGGCGGCGCCCGGCAGGTGCAGGCCCATCACCTCCATCAGCATCTGATTGCTGTTGGCGGTGCCGTAGAAGGTACAGGTGCCGGCGCTGTGATAGGACTGCGACTCGCCTTCCAGCAGCTCGGCGCGGCCGACTTTGCCTTGCGCGTACAGCTGGCGGATCTTGGCTTTCTCGGAATTCGACAGGCCGGTGGTCATCGGGCCGGCCGGCACGAACACCGCCGGCAGGTGGCCGAAGTGCAGCGCGCCGATCAGCAGGCCCGGCACGATCTTGTCGCACACTCCCAGGTACAGCGCCGAGTCGAACATATTGTGCGACAGCGCCACAGCAGTCGACATCGCAATCGCGTCACGCGAGAACAGCGACAGTTCCATGCCTGGCTGGCCTTGCGTGACGCCGTCACACATGGCGGGCGTGCCGCCGGCGAATTGCGCCACGGCGCCGACTTCGCGCACGGCTTGTTTGATGATTTCAGGGAAGCGCTCGAACGGCTGGTGCGCCGACAGCATGTCGTTATAGGCCGAAACGATCGCCACCGATGGCTTTTTAACCTCTTTCAGCACCAGCTTGTCGTTCGCAGGGAAGGCGGCAAAGCCGTGCGCCAGATTGGTACAGGCCAGCGTGCCGCGCTGCGGACCTTTGACGCGGGCCGCTTCAAGATGGGCCAAATACGCGCCGCGCGATGGTTTGCTACGCTGGATAATGCGAGCGGTGACGCGTTCTAGAACTGGATGCAACGCCATGATCGTTCCTTATGAATGGATTCCGTGAAATTTTACTACAAAATCTGAAAAGCCATCGGCTTTTCTGAGCTAGGCTGGCATGTGCTGGCGCTTTGTAACACGGTTACACCATCCCTTTTTACGCTATGGATAGGCTATAAAAATTCAGGCGCCACGTTGAAACCGTAGTGAATTTACCGAATTTTCCTGTATCATTCTGCCATCCCCTCCCTATTTCCAACATTATGCGCCAGCCAGCACTCACTTCTACCGCGAGCTTCCAAGCCCTTGCATCCCACGCCGCCGACGCCAAAAACTGGCAACTGCGCCAGTTGTTTGCCAACGACAGCCAGCGTTTTCCCAAGCTGACAGTCGATGCGGCCGGCCTGTTCCTCGATTACTCCAAGAATCGCCTGGACGCCACCAGCGTCGGGCTGCTGCTGGATCTGGCCCGCGAGCGCGGCGTGGAACGCCAGCGCGATGCGATGCTGAGTGGCGAGAAGATCAATCTTACCGAACAACGCGCTGTGCTGCACACCGCGTTACGCATGCCGCGCGGCAAGAAATTGGTGGTTGATGGCCAGGACGTCAACGCCGACGTGCACGCAGTGCTGGACCATGTGAAGGAATTCACCGACCGCGTACGCAACGGCCAGTGGCTGGGCTACAGCGGCAAGCAGATCACCGATATCGTCAACGTCGGCATCGGCGGCTCGGACCTGGGTCCGAAAATGGCGGTGCTGGCGCTACGCTCGTATGCACACCCGCGCCTGAAAATGCACTTCGTCTCCAACGTCGATGGTCATGACATGGACGCGGCGCTGGCCCAGGTAAATCCTGAAACGACGCTGTTCATCATCGCATCTAAAACCTTCACCACCGCCGAAACCATGCTGAACGCGGGCACCGCGCGCACCTGGTTCCTGCAAAACGGCGGCACCCAGGAAAATCTGGCCAAGCACTTCGTCGCCGTCTCGACCAACACCAAGGCGGTCGCCGAATTCGGCATCGACACCGCCAATATGTTCCCGTTCTGGGACTGGGTTGGCGGCCGCTACTCAGTCTGGTCGGCGATCGGCCTGTCGGTCGCGCTGGCAGTGGGCTTCGGTTACTTCAACGATTTCCTGGCCGGCGCGCACGCGATGGACGAACACTTCCGCGTAGCGCCGCTGGAGCAGAACATGCCGGTACTGCTGGCCATGGTCGGCTTCTGGAACCGCCAGTTCCTCGACGCCGGCTCGCTGTCGATCGCGCCCTATCACCAGGATCTGAACCGCTTCCCGGCCTACCTGCAACAGCTGGACATGGAGTCCAATGGCAAGCGCGTGACCCGCAGCGGCGGCGAAGTGGATACCGTCACCTGCCCGGTAGTCTGGGGAGAATGCGGCACCAACGCGCAGCACGCCTACTTCCAGCTGCTGCACCAGGGCACCGATGTAACGCCTATCGATTTCATCGCCGCGCTGCGCGCGACACACGATCTGGCAGGCCATCACGACGCGCTGCTGGCCAACTGCTTCGCGCAATCGGAAGCCTTCATGACCGGCAAAACCGCCGATGAAGTGCGCGCCGACCTGGCCGGCCAGAACCTCAGCGCCGAACAGATCGAAGCACTGGCGCCGCACAAGACCTTCCCAGGCAATCGTCCGTCGAACACCATCCTGATGGATCAGCTGACGCCAGCCGCGCTGGGCGCGCTGATCGCGCTGTACGAGCACAAAACCTTTGTGCAGGGCGTGATCTGGGACGTCAACAGCTTCGACCAGTGGGGCGTGGAGCTGGGCAAGGTGCTGGCCAAGAACATCCAGTCGGAACTGGCCGGCGAAGTCAAACCGGAACGTCACGACAGCTCGACCAATGGCCTGATCTTCATGGCGAAAGCGGCGCAACACATATGATTACCGTCGCCTACGATGAAGTAATGCAGACCGGCGAATGCCCGCTATGGCATCCGCGCGAGCAGGCGCTGTACTGGGTGGATATTCCTGCTTTTACCGTGTATCGCCTTGATCCAGCCAGCGGCGCGCACCGCGCGTGGAAGCTGGACAGCGAGCCGGCCACGCTGGCCATTAGCGACCAGGGTGGCCTGGTGGTCGCCATGCGCAGCGGCTTTGCGCATCTGGACACCGGCAGCGCCGACGTCAAGCTGACGCCCATCGCCGCCGCGCCGTACGATCAGGCCATCACCCGCTTCAACGACGGCCACGTCGATCCGGCTGGCCGCTTCTGGGTCGGCACCATCTACGAGCCGCGCGACAAGCCGGCCGCCGGGATGTACGTGCTGGAACAGGGCAAGCTACGCCAGGCCTGGTCGGGCGGCATGACCAACTCCAACGGCTCCGGTTTCAGCCCGGACCGCAAGAGCATGTACCACGCCGACACCGCCGCGCACCGCGTCACCAAGCTGGATTATGACCAAGCCAGCGGCACAGTCAGCAACCAGCGCCTGCTGCACCAGTTCTCGGCCGACAAGGAAAACAACTACGGCGGCCGTCCCGACGGTGCCGCCATCGACAGCGAAGGCAATTACTGGGTGGCGATGTTTGAAGGCGCGCGCATCGTCAAGCTGTCGCCGGAAGGTGCGCTGCTGGATGAAATCAAGCTGCCGGTGCGCTGCCCGACCATGCCGGCCTTCGGCGGCCCTGACCTGCGCACGCTATACGTCACCAGCGCCGGCGCGCGCCCGGCGGCGGAGCTGGAACAGTATCCGCTGAGCGGCAAGCTGCTGGCGATCCAGATGGATGTCGCCGGCCGCGAAGAGCCCAGCTACAAAACCTAACCCGCGCCACGCGAGAGGTGGCTGACCCGCCGCTTACGGTGTGCGGGTCAGCGGACGAACAGCGCTGGAGACCTCCAGCTTGAAGGCCGACACCAAGCCAGTCAAATGCTGCGCCTCCTGCGCCAGCGCATCGGCCGCCGCCGCATCCTCCTCGACCAGCGCGGCGTTCTGCTGCGTGCTCTCGTCAAACTCCACAATCGCGCTGTTAATCCGCTCGATGCCCTCGTTCTGCTCCTGGCTGGCGTTGCTCATCTCGCCCATGATGGCGGTAACGCGCTGCACACTATCCACCACCTCCAGCATGGTAGCGCCAGCTTCATCCACCAGCTTGCTGCCGCCCTCCACCGTCTGCACGGTATTGCCGATCAATTCCTTGATTTCCTTGGCGGCCGCCGCCGAGCGATGCGCCAGGCCGCGCACCTCGGACGCCACCACCGCAAAGCCCCTGCCCTGCTCGCCCGCACGCGCCGCCTCCACCGCCGCATTCAAGGCCAGAATATTCGTCTGAAACGCGATCCCGTCAATCACTGAAATGATGTCCACAATCTGCCGCGACGATGCATTGATCGCGCCCATGGTATCCACCACTTGCCGCACTGCCTCGCCGCCCTTGGCCGCAATCAGCGAAGCGCTCTGCGCCAGCGCATTAGCCTGCCGCGCGCTATCGTTATTCTGGCGCACCGCCTCGGCCAGCCGTGCCATCGACGCCGCCGTCTGCTCGATGCTTCCCGCCTGGCGCTCGGTGCGGCGCGACAGTTCGGCGTTGCCCTGGGCGATTTCACCGGAAGCGCCGGCGATGGTGTGCGCACCATCGCGCACGCCGGCTATCGTGTCGCGCATGGTCAGCAGCATACCGGTCAGCGAGCGCGCCAACCGGCTGCGCGGCTGGGCCGCCGAGACCGACAAGTCGATGCGCCCCTCAATCGCCGCCAGCGCCGCGACGATGCTTTCCAGCTCCGCGGCCTGGCAAGCCGCGCGCCGCAAAATGGTCGCCAGGAAAATCAGCACCGCCGACTCCACCACCACATAGGCGGCGTGAATGAACACGGTCGACAGCTGCGGGCGGGTGAAGCACATCACGCCATAGCCCCATTCCTGCAGATAGTGAAAGCTCAGGTGATGCACGGCGATGACGCCGGCCGCCACCACGATCGGCCGCCAGTCGCGATAGGCCAGCAAGAAGGCCAAGTAGACGAAGATACCGAAGTGCAGCTCGGTCAGGCCTGCGCCCTGGTGGATATTCAGCGCCGCGTACACCATCACCGACACCGCCACCACGCAGCGCGTCAGCACCGAACCGGGCGCGCTGAAGTGCAACGCGGTCGGCAGACCCGCCGCCGGCAGGCCGATCAGCAGCGCCAGCATCCAGCTGTCGTGCAAGCCGGCCAGCGCCAGCGAAAACAGCTGCAGCGCCCACAGCACGCACAGCATCATCTTGTCAGCCTGTACTGCAATCGCCTGCAAAGGATCGTATTGCTTGCTCATGGCTCGCTCCATGCCAGGCCGCCATGCGCAATGCGACTGCACGCGCGCACGGCCCAGCTTATAATCTGCGTGGTTGAACAGCGGCGGGGTGGATCGGAAGCATTATAGCGCCGTTTTCCTCGCGGAAATTCGGAGCGGATTCCCATAGCGCAATGTAGTAAAATTTCTTGCAAACCGCCCTGATAAGTAGTAAATTTACAGCAGCGGCCGCGTCAAGTTCGCGGCCATCCTCCGGCACTTTTTTGGCGACGATTTTCATACTATGGCTCTTTCCGATTTTGACCTGGTTTTGTTTGGCGGCAGCGGCGATCTGGCGATGCGCAAATTGCTGCCCGCGATGTACGCGCGCGACGTGGCCAACGACCTGCCGCCCACCGCCCGCATCATCTGCGTCGGCCGCGCGGACGCCAGCCAGGAAGAATTCCTGCAAACCGTCGAAACCACCTCCAAACCGCTGATCAAATCGCCGGCCGTGATTCCTGCCGCGTGGGAACGCTTCACCAAACGCATCGTCTATGTGTCGCTGAACGCCACCGACGCCCGCAGCTACAGCTCGCTGGTGGAAGCGCTGCGCAAGGACGAAGCCATCACCAAGGTGTATTACCTGGCGACGCCGCCGGCCATCTTCGCGCAGATTTGCGAAAACCTGAAAGAGAACGGCCTGGTCACGCCGAATTCGCGCGTGGTGCTGGAAAAACCGCTGGGCCGCGACCTGGCCTCGGCCAAGCAAATCAACGCCGAAGTGGGCAAGGTGTTCGAGGAATCGCAGATTTACCGTATCGACCACTACCTCGGCAAGGAAACCGTGCAGAACCTGCTGGCCCTGCGCTTCGGTAACATCCTGTTCGAGCCGCTGTGGCGCCGCGAATGGATTTCGGACGT
The DNA here is from genome assembly GCF_019219065.1 of Duganella sp. sic0402. Classification (GTDB taxonomy): domain Bacteria; phylum Pseudomonadota; class Gammaproteobacteria; order Burkholderiales; family Burkholderiaceae_D; genus Rugamonas. Next base: position 715,315 of record NZ_JAHUWK010000002.1, read on the forward strand.
GCAGATCACCATCGCCGAGAAATTGGGCGTGGGCAACCGCATGGGCTATTACGATACCTCGGGCGCGCTGCGCGACATGCTGCAAAACCACTTGCTGCAACTGCTGTGTATCGTCGCCATGGAACCGCCGACCTCGATCGCGCCGGACGCCGTGCGCGACGCCAAGCTGCAGGTGCTGCGTTCGCTGAAAAAATTCACCCCGACCACGCTGGCGCAAAACATCGTGCGCGGCCAGTACCGCGCCGGCCACGTCGACGGCAAGGCCGTGCCGAGCTACCGCGACGAGCCGGATGCGCCGGAACATTCGCGCACCGAGACCTTTGTCGCGATGAAGGCGGAAATCGACACCTGGCGCTGGGCCGGCGTGCCGTTCTACCTGCGCACCGGCAAGCGCATGGCCGACGGCCTGGCGGAAATCGTGGTGCGCTTCAAGCAGATCCCGCACTCGATCTTCAACCAGCCGACCAACAGCTTCCAGCCCAACTCGCTGGTGATCCGTCTGCAACCGGACGAAGGCCTGCGCATGAATCTGATGGCGAAAACGCCAGGCGACGGCATGCGCTTGAAACAGGCGGAGCTGGAACTGGACTTCCGCGAGCAATTCAAATCACCGCGCATGGAAGCCTACGAGCGCCTGCTGCTCGACGTGCTGCGCGGCCAGCTGACGCTGTTCATGCGCGGCGACGAGCTGGAAGCCGCATGGGAATGGGTCGAGCCGATTCTCGACAGCTGGGAATCGGAAGACAGCTACCCGCTGCCGTATTCCTCCGGCACCTGGGGCCCTGCCGCAGCGTCCGCGCTGATCGGCCGCGACGGCCTGCAGTGGCGCGAAGAAGTCCTGCCGGAAGACTGACCGCCGATGCTGCTCGATTCCATCCGCACCCAGCTCGACTCGCTCTCCAAATCGGAGCGCAAGGTCGCGCTGGCCGTGCTTGAACATCCGACCCAGACGGTCAACCAGAACATCACCGCGCTGGCCAAAAGCGCGCAGGTGTCCGAACCGACCGTGGTGCGTTTCTGCCGCACGCTGGGCTATGACGGCTGGCATGAATTCAAGCTGAAGCTGGCCCAGGGCCTGGCGCTGGCCCTGCCCGGACTGAACGAACAGCCGACCCAGGACGATCTGGCGGCCGATCTGGTCAACAAGATTTGCAGCCGCTCGATCAATACCCTGCTCGATCTGCGCAACAATCTCGATCCGGAAGCAATCCAGAAGGCGCTGGATATCCTGTCCAAGGCCAACAAGATCGAGTTCTACGGCCAGGGCACGTCCGGCATTGTGGCTTCCGACGCCCAGCACAAATTCTTCCGCTCCGGCGTGCCGACCGTGGCCTATGCCGACCCGCATATCCACAGCATCGCCGCCGCTCTGCTGCGCACTGGCGACGCGCTGGTGGCCATCTCGCAGCGCGGCAACAGTCCATCGCTGGTGCGTTCGGTCAAGCTAGCCCGCCGCGGCGGCGCCGAGGTGATCGTGCTGGCGCCGTCCGGCACGCCGCTGGCCGACCTGGCCACGGTGCTGATCCCGATCGACCTGATCTTCAACATCGACCCGTACACGCCGATCTCGGCGCGGCTGGCCTACCTGGTGGTGATCGACGTGCTGGCGGTGGGACTGGCGCTGCAACGCGGACCGGAATTCCGCAAGAAAATGCAGAACGCCCAGAAGGCGCTACAGGAGTTCGACCTGCAATTCGATTCATTCATCGGCTAAGCACCGTCTGGGCGGTTGTGCTACAGTGCGGATTATTTGCCGCATTTATAACCTTGCGCCATGCACAACCGCTCCTCCCAGCGCATACCTCTGCTTCGCACCCTTGTTCCCGGCCTGGATGAGATCCTCGGTGGCGGCTTCCCGGCGCACAGCCTGTACCTGATCCAGGGCCTGGCTGGCAGCGGCAAAACCACGCTGGCTTGCCAGATCGGTTTCCAGCACGCGCACCAGGGCAAGAAAGTCCTGATTCTGACGCTGATCGCCGAAACCCACGGCAAGATGCTCAATCATCTGAGCAATTTCTCCTTCTTCGACGAGGCGCTGGTCGATGAGCGCATCCTGTTCATCGGCGCCTACACCGACCTGCTGCGCGGCGGCCTGCGCGAACTGCTGAAATCGATCGCCGCCACGCTGGCCGAGCAGCGCCCGGACATCATGATCATCGACGGCTTCCGCACCGTGCGCGAAGCCAAACCGTCCGACCTGACGCTGTCCGAATTCATGCTGTCGCTGAATTCGCTGGTATCGACCATGGAATGCACCACCTTCCTGCTGTCGCCGACCGAAGGCAACCAGGCCGATTCGGAAAACACGCTGGTCGACGGCCTGATTGAGCTGAGCCAGTACGAACGCGGCCTGCAGCTGATCCGTGAAATCAAGGTGTTCAAGCTGCGCGGCAGCAAGCACCTGCTGGGCCGGCATGTGTTTGAGGTGGGCCAGGACGGCGTGGCCGTGTATCCGCGCCTGGAAGCGGTCAGCACCTTGTCGGCGGCGATGCCGTCGGTGTCGCGCGAGCGGCTCGGCTTCGGCATCAGCGGCTGGGACAGGCTGACCAACGGCGGTGTCGCCAAGGGTTCGACCACGGCGCTGCTGGGCAATCCGGGTGTCGGCAAGACGCTGATGGGGCTGCACTTCATCCTCGAAGGCCTGCGCCAGGGCGAGTCCGCGCTGATCGTCGGCTTCTATGAATCGCCGCAACGGCTGCTGGAAAAGGCGCGCAGCGTCGGCATCGAGCTGCAACCGTATTTTGCCAACGGCGCGCTGCAGATCATCTGGCATCCGCCGCTGGAAGTACTGGTCGACAGCCTGACGCAGGGCCTGCTGGAAAACATCAGCCGGCGCAAAGTGTCGCGCATGCTGCTGGACGGCGTGGACGGCCTGCGCGAGATCGTCATGCATGAGGGCCGCTGGCGCGCCTTCCTGGCCGCCTTTGTCAACGCGCTGCGGATGCGCAACGTCACCACCTTCTTCACCCAGGAACTGCCGTACTTCGGCCACGGGCAGATGGAGAACGACGCGGCCGCCTCCATCCTGTTCGAGAACATCATCCTGCTGCGCTATGTCGACGTGGCCGGCATCAACCTGCGCCAGATCGGCGTGCTCAAGCTGCGCGAAAACAGCTACGACGCAGCCAACCATGTGCTGCTCATCTCCGACCAGGGCATGAGCATCGACGGACCGGTACCTCCCATCGTTCCACCGATATTGAACCGATAGCGGCTGGCCATGAGCGACCATCCAGCAAGCATGGACAGCCACCCGGATGGCAAGATCATTCTGGTAGTGGATGACGAATTCGACGTGTTGTCGGCCTATACCATGCTGTTTGAATTCCGCGGTTTTCGCGTGCGCACCGCCTCCAACGGCGCCGAAGCGCTGGCCGCCGCGCGCCGCGAGCTGCCCGACATCGTCGTCTCCGACTACATGATGCCGGTGATGAACGGCGCCGACCTGTGTGTGGCCTGGCGCGACGATCCCTCGCTGCGCGCGATTCCCTTCATCCTGGCCAGCGCCGGCATCCTGCCCCGCGACCTGCTGCCGCCCTACGACATATTCTTCCGCAAGCCGGTACCGTTCGACACGCTGCTGGCCACCATCCAGCAACTGCTTGCGCGCCGGGGTTAGCCGGTGGACGGCCCGGTTGCCAGCATCGTCCTGTTTGCCGCGCTGCTGCACGCCACCTGGAACGCGCTGGTCAAGGCCGGCCCCGACAAATATCTGACCACGCTGCTGGTCGCCTGCGGCGCCGGCCTGGTGTCGCTGCCGCTGCTCCCCTTCGTCGCAGCGCCGGCCAGCGCCAGCTGGCCGTGGCTGGCAGCGTCTGCGTGCTGCCAGGTCATCTATTACCGCCTGCTGGCGGCGGCCTACCAGCACGGCGACATGAGCCAGGCCTATCCGCTGATGCGCGGCGCCGCGCCACTGCTGGTGGCGCTGGCCAGCGTACCGCTATTGGGTGAGCGCCTGCACTGGCGGCAAGACCTGGCGGTGGTGCTGATCTGCGGCGGCGTGCTGACGCTGACCATCCTGCGCGGCGCCAGCGCCGGCGCCGACAGCGCCGCCAACCGCGCCGCGCGCCGCCGCGCCACCCTGTACGCGCTGCTGAACGCCGCCATCATCGCCGCCTACACCATGATCGACGCGGCCGGCGTGCGCCGCTCCGGTGCGCCGGCCGGCTATACCATGTGGCTGTTCGTGCTGACCGCCGCCCTGCTGCTGCTGTGCTCCGGCAGCCGCTGGGGCGAGCTGCCTGCCTATGCGCGCACGCATGCGCGGGTGGCGCTGGTGGGCGGCGGCGGCACGCTGGCGTCCTACGGGCTGGCGCTGTGGGCGATGACGCAGGCGCCGGTGGCTGCCGTGGCGGCGCTGCGCGAAACCGCCATCCTGTTTGCCGCCGTCATCGCCGCCGTGTTCCTCGGCGAGCGGCTGGCGCCGGGCCGGGTGCTGGCCATCAGCCTGATCGCCTGTGGCGCAATTGTCATGCGGCTGGGCTGATATGGCCGGGTTAGGAGTAGAATAAGCGTGCAAACAACTCCCTTATCAAATTGGCAGCGCTTATGAACCAACTCGAACAGCTCAAGCAATACACCACCGTGGTCGCCGACACCGGCGACTTCCAGGCCATCCAGCAATACACCCCGCGCGACGCCACCACCAATCCATCGCTGATCCTGAAAGCGGTGCAGAAGGATGAATACAAGCCGCTGCTGGAAAAAGCCGTGCGCGACAATATGGACGCCAGCACCGGCGACGTGATCGACCAGCTGCTGGTCGCTTTCGGCAAGCAGATCCTGCGCGTCATCCCTGGCCGCGTGTCGACCGAAATCGACGCCGCCCTGTCGTTCAACACCGCCGGCTCGGTGGCCAAGGGCCGTGAGCTGATCAAGCTGTACGAAAAGAACGGCATCGACCGCGAGCGCGTGCTGATCAAGATGGCATCGACCTGGGAAGGCATCCGCGCCGCCGAGATCCTGGAGAAGGAAGGCATCCACACCAATATGACGCTGCTGTTCTCGCTGCCGCAGGCCATCGCCTGCGCCGAAGCGGGCGCCAAGCTGATTTCGCCGTTCGTCGGCCGCATCTACGACTGGTACAAGAAGAACACCGGCATCGAATACGAAGGCGGTGAAGATCCGGGCGTGCAGTCGGTCAAGCGCATCTACAACTACTACCGCAAGTTCGGCTACAACACCGAAGTGATGGGCGCCAGCTTCCGCAACACCGGCCAGATCCTGGAACTGGCCGGTTGCGACCTGCTGACCATCAGCCCGGACCTGCTGCAAAAGCTGGCCGACACCAACGCCCCGGTCGAGCGCAAGCTGAGCGCCGACAGCGGCAAGCACGCCGCCATGGGCAAAATCGCGATGGATGAAGCCACCTTCCGCTTCATGCTGAACGAAGACGCGATGGCGACCGAGAAGACCGCCGAAGGCATCCGCGCCTTCGTGGCCGACACCGGCAAGCTGAAACAGATCATCTCCGGCATGCGTTAATTTAAGCGCTCCGCCAGACAAAGGCAGGAACGTGGCCAGCGGCCACTGTCCTGCCTTTTTTGCATTACAATCTTGCATCAACTATCAAACTGATCGCGAGACCGTTCATGAGAGTCGTTCCTCGTTGCACCACCGCAGCCGCCGCCCTTGTGTTGTTGAGCGCTTGCGGCGACAGGCAAGCCGACACCGGCGCGCCCCCTCCTCCCACTGTTTCCATCGTCACCGTCACACCGGCCAGCATCACCCTGAACAGCGAACTGCCGGGGCGCACCGAGGCCTCGCGCATCGCCCAGGTACGGGCGCGCACCGCCGGCATCGTGCTGCAACGCGTCTATCAGGAAGGCGGCGAGGTGAAGGCGGGCCAGGTGCTGTTCCGCATCGATCCGGCGCAGTTCCAGGCTTCGTTCGACAGCGCGCAGGCGGCGGTGGCCAAGGCCGAGGCGAATCTGGCGCAGGCCGACCTGAAAGTGAAGCGCTACAAGCCGCTGCTGGCGGCGCAGGCGGTCAGCCAGCAGGAGTACGACGACGCCATCACCGCGCAGAAGCAGACCGCAGCCGACCTGGCCACTTCCAAAGCGGCGCGCACCAACGCCAGCCTGACCTTGGGCTACGCCACCGTGACAGCGCCGATTTCCGGGCGCGTCAGCCGCGCGCTGGTGACCGAGGGCGCCTTGGTCGGCCAGGGGGAGGCAACGCCGATGGCGACCGTGCAGCAGCTCGATCCGATTTACGTGACCATCACCCAGTCCTCCACCGAAGTGCTGAAGCTGCAGCGTGCGCTCGCCGAGGGCAAGCTGAAAGGCGCGGGCAAGGACCAGGCGCGCGTCACGCTGGTGACCGAAGACGGCCAGGTTTATCCGCAGGCCGGCAAGCTGCTGTTCTCCGATGTATCGGTCGACGAAAGCACGGGATCGGTGTCGATGCGGGCCGAGTTCCCGAATCCGCAGCGGGTGCTGCTGCCGGGGATGTACGTGCGCGCGCGGCTGGAGCAAGGCGTCAGCGAAGCCGCCATCGCCGTGCCGCAGCAGGCCATCGTGCGCACCAACGAGGGTGCGACGGTACTGATCGTCGGCCCCGGCAACAAGGTGCAGTCGCAGCCGGTGGTGGCCAACGCCAACGACGGCAATCAGTGGGTGGTCAGCTCCGGCCTGAAGGGCGGCGAACGCATCGTGGTGGAAGGCTTCCAGAAAGCCAAGCCTGGCGCCACCGTCAATCCGCAGCCGTGGAAAGGCCCGGCAGCAGCGCAGCCTGCCGCCGCGCCGGCCGCCGCCAAATAAGCGGGAGCGCACATGGCCAAGTTCTTTATCGACCGCCCGGTGTTTGCGTGGGTGATCGCCCTGTTCATCCTGCTGGGCGGGATGCTGGCGATTAGCGTGCTGCCGGTGTCGCAGTATCCGACCATCGCCCCGCCGTCGATTGTCGTCACCGCCAACTATCCTGGCGCCACCGCGCAAATTCTCGATGACGCGGTCACCAGCGTCATCGAACAGGAAATGAACGGCGCCGATGGCCTGCAATACGTCGAGGCGCAAAGCGAGGCCAATGGCTCGGTCAACATCACCGTCACCTTTATCCCCGGCACCAATCCGGACCTGGCGGCAGTGGATGTGCAGAACCGCATCAAGCGGGTGGAATCGCGGCTGCCGGCCGCCGTCACGCAGCAGGGGGTGCAGGTCAACAAGGCGCGCTCCAACATCCTGATGTTTGTCGGCCTGACCTCCACCGACGGCCGGCTCGATCCGACCGGTCTGGGCGACTACATGGCGCGCAACGTGGTCAATGAAATCAAGCGCATTCCCGGTGTAGGCCAGGCGCAGCTGTTCGGCACCGAGCGCGCCATGCGCATCTGGATCGATCCGCAAAAACTGGTCGGCCTCAAACTGAATATGGCCGACGTGACCGCCGCCATCCGCGCGCAGAATGCGCAAGTCACGCCAGGCACGCTGGGCGATTTGCCGAGTCCCGCCAGCCAGTCCTACTCGGCGCCGATTGTGGTGACCGGCCAGCTGACCTCCACCACCGAATTCGCCAACATCGTGCTGCGCGCCAATCCCAATGGCTCGCTGGTGCGGCTCAAGGACGTGGCGCGGGTGGAAATGGGCGGCGCCAGCTTCAACACCAGCGCGCGGCTGAATGGCCAGCCCTTCTCCGCGCTGGCGGTGCAGCTGTCGCTGACCGGCAACGCGCTGCAAACCGCCACCGCCGTCAAGGCCAAGATGGAAGAACTGTCGAAGTACTTCCCGCCGGGCGTCAAGTACGAAGTCCCTTACGACACCTCGACCTTCGTCAAAATCTCGATTGAGGAAGTGGTCAAGACACTGCTGGAAGCCGTGCTGCTGGTGTTTCTGGTGATGTACCTGTTCCTGCAAAACATCCGCTACACGCTGATCCCGACCATCGTCGTCCCGGTGGCGCTGATGGGCACCTTCGCGGCGATGCAGCTGTTCGGCTTCTCCATCAACGTGCTGACCATGTTCGGCATGGTGCTGGCGATCGGCATCCTGGTCGATGACGCTATTGTGGTGGTGGAAAACGTCGAACGCATCATGAGCGAGGAAGGCCTGTCGCCGCGCGAGGCTACGCGCAAGGCCATGGACCAGATCACCGGGGCCATCATCGGCATCACGCTGGTGCTGGTGGCGGTGTTCATTCCCATGGCCTTCTTCGGTGGCGCGGTCGGCGCGATCTACCGGCAGTTCTCGCTGGCGATGGTATCAGCCATGCTGTTCTCCGCGCTGATGGCGCTGACGCTGACGCCGGCCTTGTGCGCGACCATGCTCAAGCCAGTGGAAGCGGGCCACCACCACGAGAAGAAAGGCTTCTTCGGCTGGTTCAACCGTAAGTTCGCCGTGACGGCGACTGGCTACCAGGGCATGATCGCCAACATCCTCAAACGCACCGGCCGCTACCTGATCATCTTCGCGCTGCTGTGCGGCGTGGTCGGCTGGCTGTATGTGAAGCTGCCGTCTTCGTTCCTGCCGAACGAGGATCAGGGCTACCTGGTCACCAATGTGCAGCTGCCGCCGGGCGCCTCGCTGGCGCGCACTCAGGCGGTGCTGTCGCAGATCGATCAGTACTACCGCAAGCAGGACGCGGTGGCGCGCACCATCGCGGTGGCGGGCTTCTCGTTCTCCGGCAGCGCGCAGAACGCCGGCCTGGTGTTCGTGCCGTTGAAGGACTGGAAAGAGCGCGGGCCGAACGACTCGGCGCAGGCGATTGCGCAGCGCGCGTTTGGTGCGCTGTCCGGCATTCCGGACGCGATCATCTTTCCGCTCAGTCCTCCGCCGATCCGTGAGCTAGGCAACGCCACCGGCATTACCGCGCGCCTGCAGGACCGCAGCGCGCAAGGCCACGACGCGCTGGTCGCCGCGCGCAATCAGCTGCTGGAACTGGCGGGCAAAAGCGCGGTGCTGAAAGGTGTGCGGCCGGAAGGCCTGGAAGATGCGCCGCAGCTGCGGGTCGAGATCGACCGCGAGAAAGCCAACGCGCTGGGCGTAGCCTTCGCCGATATCAACTCCATGATGTCCAGCGCACTGGGCTCGTCCTACGTGAACGACTTTACCAGCAGCGGACGCCAGCAGCGCGTCATCGTGCAGGCCGACGCGCCACGCAGACTGCAACCACAGGACATCCTGCAACTGAATGTGCGCAGCGCCAGCGGTGCGATGGTGCCGTTTTCCTCGTTCGCCTCGTCGCGCTGGATACAAGGGCCGGTACAACTGGTGCGCTACAACGGCTATCCGGCGATCAAGCTGACCGGCGACGCCGCGCCCGGCCGCTCCACCGGCGAAGCGATGGCGGAGCTGGAGCGCCTGGCGCAGCAACTGCCGCCGGGCTTCGGCATCGAATGGACCGGCCAGTCGCTGGAAGAAAAAACTTCCGGCTCGCAGGCGCCGATGCTGTTCGCGCTGTCGCTGCTGGCCGCCTTCCTGGTGCTGGCGGCCTTGTATGAAAGCGAATCGATCCCGATAGCGGTGCTGCTGGTGGTGCCGCTCGGCGTGCTGGGTGCGCTGCTGGGCGCGCATATGCGCAGCCTGCCGAACGACGTCTACTTCAAGGTTGGCCTGATTGCGATTATCGGCCTGTCGGCCAAGAACGCCATTCTGATCATCGAGTTTGCCAAAGACCTGCAAGCACAAGGCAAAGGTCTGATCGAAGCGACGCTGGAAGCGGTGCACCTGCGCTTCCGCCCCATCATCATGACTTCGCTGGCCTTCATCCTCGGCGTGCTGCCGCTGGTGATCGCCACCGGCGCGGGTTCGGCCAGCCAGCGCGCCATCGGCACCGGCGTGATGGGCGGGATGATCACCGCTACCGTGCTGGCGGTCTTCCTCGTGCCGGTGTTCTTTGTGGTGGTGCGCCGCATCTTCAAGGGCAGCGAGCGTCAACGCAAGCTGGCCGCACATGAACTGAACGACAAAAACCATGAAACCTTCGATTAAGCCCGCCGCCCTGCTCGGCGCCGCCGCGCTGCTGTCCGCCTGCTCGATGGCGCCAACCTATGAGCGTCCGGCAGCGCCGGTCGCCGCCACCTTCCCGTCCGACAGTGCCGGCGCCGGCGCGCGCACCAGCGTACCGGTGCCGCTGCCGGCCAATGCGCGTTCCGCCGTCGATACCGGCTGGCGCGACTACTTCACCGATGCGCGCCTACAGCAATTGATCGGCACCGCACTGGAAAACAACCGCGACCTGCGCACGGCGGCGCTGCGCATTGAAGAAGCGCGCGCCCAGTACAACGTACAGTCCGCCGACCTGCTGCCGAACCTGAATGCCAGCGCCGGCGTCACACGCGCCAAAACGCCGGCCTTCTTGTCTTCATCAGGCCAGAGCACCATCGGCAAGCGTTACGATGTGGGCATATCGGTGTCCTCGTTTGAACTGGACTTCTTCGGCCGCGTCAAAAGCCTGAACGACGCCGCGCTGGCAAGCTACCTCGCCACCGAAGAAGCGCGCCAGGCTGCCCAGATCGCGCTGGTTGCGCAAGTAGCGCAGGCCTACTACACCGAGCGCGCCTATGCCGAGCAATACACACTGGCGCAGCAAACCTACGAGGCGCGCGCCCGCACCTACAACCTGACGCAGCAACGCGCCGAAGCAGGCGCCTCGTCGCGGCTGGACCTGCGTTCGAATGAAACGCTGATGGAAACCGCCCGCGCCTCGGCACTCACGCTGGCCCGCCAGCGCGCGCAAGCAGAGAACGCGCTCACACTATTAGTCGGCCAGCAGCTTAACGGCACATCCGGCGGCGGCGGCCCGGCATCAACGACGACCGCGCCAATGACGGCCGCGGGCGGCATGCCCAACGACCAGCAGCTCGATACGCTGAGCGCCCTGCCCGCCGGTCTGCCATCCGAACTGCTGATGCGCCGCCCCGACATCCGCGCCGCCGAGCAGCGCCTGAAAGCCGCCAACGCCAACATCGGCGCCGCGCGCGCCGCCTTCTTCCCGCGCATCGGCCTCACGGCGGCAGTCGGCAGCAGCAGCCCGGCCTTGCACGGCCTGTTCGACAGCGGCTCCGGTAGCTGGTCCTTCGCGCCGCAACTGACCTTGCCGATCTTCGACGCGGGCCGCAACAGCGCCAACCTGACGCTCAGCGAGGTCCGCAAAAACATCGCCGTCGCCGACTACGAAAAAACTATCCAGACCGCATTCCGCGAAGTAGCGGACGCGCTGGCCGCACGCGACTACCTGGGCGAACAGGTAAACGCCCAGCGCGCCGTGCAGGATGCGCAGGCCGACCGCCTGCGGCTGCTGCAACTGCGCTTCGACAACGGCGTTGCCAGCTCGCTGGACGTGCTGGACGCGCAACGCGAACTATTCAGCGCCCAGCAATCGCTGGTGCAAGCGCGCCTGCTGCGCACCACCACCGCCATCGACCTGTATCGCACACTTGGCGGCGGCGTGAAGTAAAATCAGTGGCATGACTTCACCCATCACCATCCGCCTCGGCCAGCGCGCCAGCCAGCGCATTGCCGCCGAGGGCGTGCAGGCTGCCGATATCGCGATTGTTCCCGCCGCTGCCGGCGGCCCCAAGGGCCTGATCCTGAATGGCCTGGATTGCTGGATGTTCGGCGAGTTCTTCCGCAACGCACCGCGCCAGCGCAAACTGATAGGCGCGTCGATCGGCGCCTGGCGCATGGCCGCTGCCGCATTCGATGAGCCGGTCGCGGCGCACAAGCGTCTGGCGCGGCTGTACGCCGGCCAGCGCTATCCGGACAAGGTGACGCCGGCCTACGTCTCGCAAACCTGCCGCACACTGCTCGACGAACTGCTGGACGGCCGTGGCACCGAAGTGCTGCACCATCCGCAACATCAGGTGTCCATCATCACCGCACGCGGCATCGGCGCGCTGGCTGGCGCACAAGGCGCGCGCTGGCGCGAAATGGCCTGCTTCCTGCTGGCCGCCGCCGGCAACGCGCTGTCGCGCAAGCGTTTGGCGGCGTCGATGGAGCGCGTGATCTTCCACAATCAGCACGACCATGCGGGCTGGCTGCGCGAGGATTTCGACGCCTTCGCCAACCATTTCGTCAGCCTGTCGCCGGACAATCTGCGCGATGCACTGCTGGCCTCAGGCTCAATTCCGCTGGTGCTGGAAGCCGTGACCAATATCGCCGGCGCACCCGGCGGCGCTTACTGGGACGGCGGCCTGATCGACTATCACCTGCACCTGCCCTACCAGCGCGATCCCGGCCTGGTGCTGTACCCGCACTTCAGCGATTACATCGTGCCCGGCTGGCTGGACAAGTCGATGCCGTGGCGCCGCGCGCGCGATCAGGCGCTGGACAATATGATCCTGGTGTCGCCGTCCGCCGATTTCGTGCGTTCACTCCCCAACGCCAAACTGCCCGACCGCAAAGACTTCCATGTCTACGGCCAGGACCACGACCGCCGCAACCGCGACTGGCTGAAGGCGATCGGCGAAAGCGAACGCATGGCCGAGGCCTTCGCCCGCTGGTGCGAGAAACCGGACCTCAAGCTGGCCGCCAGCTTTTAACTGTTCCCAATCAGCAACAGACCGCACACTTCGCCAGCAGACAGGCGCATACTTGACTCCCGCTTTCTTGTTGGGAGTGATGATCATGAATGTGTTGTCGCAGATGCGCATCGGAACCCGTCTATCCATCGGATTTGCCGTGGTGCTATTACTGGCAATATTGGCTACCTCGGTGGCGCTGGTCAACGCCCGCACCACCGCGCAAGCCACGCGCGATATGATGGAGAAGCCGCTGGCCAAGGAGCGCCTCGTCTCCGACTGGTATGTGCTGCTGTATTCCGCCGTGGCCCGCACCGAACTGATTGCACGCAGCAAGGACGAAACCCTGCCCACCGTGTTTGCCGACGTGATCGCCGCCAGCAGCAAGCGCGGCGCCGAATTAATGGGGCAGGTGAAGGAGCTGATCACCAGCGACGAGGAACGCGCGCTGTTTGACGAAGTGACCACATTGCGCAATGTATATCAGAAGGCGAAGACCGATGTCGGCAACGTCCGCAAGACCGGTGATGATGCCGCTGTCGACGCGCTGTTCAAGGGCACTTTCGTGCCGGCCGCCAAAGCCTATCAGGGCAAGGTCAGCGAGCTGCTGGCACACCAGCGCAAGGGCATCGACGATACCGCGCACGCCATCGACGCCGCCAACAGCCGCGCCAATACGCTGCTGATGCTGCTGGCTGCGCTGATGGTGGCCATCGGCTCGCTGGCCGCGTGGGTTATTTCACGCTCGATCACGGTGCCGCTGAAGTCGGCCGTGGACATCGCCGCCACCGTGGCCAACGGCGACCTGACCACGCAATTCTCATCGCAGCACAATAAAGATGAAATCGGCGATCTGATGGTCGCCTTGCGCGGCATGAACGACGCTCTGCGCAATGTGGTGAGTCAGGTGCAGACCGGCACCAGTACCATCGCCACCGCTTCCAACGAAATCGCTTCCGGCAATATGGACCTGTCGCAGCGCACCGAAGAGCAAGCCAGCTCGCTGGAGGAAACCGCGTCGTCGATGGAAGAATTGACGTCCACCGTGCGCCAGAATGCCGAGAACGCGCGCCAGGCCAATCAGTTGGCGCATGCCGCGTCCGAGGTGGCGGAAAAAGGCGGCGCCATTGTCGGCCAGGTGGTCAACACCATGGGCTCGATCAATGATTCCTCGCGCAAGATCTTCGACATCATCAGCGTGATCGACGGCATCGCGTTCCAGACCAATATCCTGGCGCTGAATGCGGCGGTGGAAGCGGCGCGCGCCGGTGAACAGGGTCGCGGCTTTGCGGTGGTGGCGTCCGAGGTGCGCAATCTGGCGCAACGCTCGGCCGGTGCGGCCAAGGAAATCAAGGAATTGATCGGCAACTCGGTCGAACAAGTGGATATCGGCTCGAAGCTGGTGCAGCAGGCCGGCAGCACCATGGGCGATGTGGTGTCCAGCGTGCGCCGCGTTACCGACATCATGGGCGAGATTACCTCGGCCAGCAGCGAGCAAAGCATCGGCATCGATCAGGTCAACATCGCCATCGGCCAGATGGATAGCGTGACGCAGCAGAACGCTGCGCTGGTGGAGCAAGCCGCTGCTGCTGCGGCCAGCATGCAGGAGCAGGCGTCACGGCTGGCCGATGTGGCCGCGTCATTCAAGCTGGGTCACGAAGGCGTGCATGGCGCGACGCCAGCGCCAGCACCGGTGAAGCGCCCTGCCGCGCCAGTCAAACGGCTGGGTTCTAAGCTTTCAAGAACATCTCTTGCAGGTCGTTGAGGAAGCGCTGGCCTAGCTCAGTGGGCTTGATCAGTTTGTAGTCGCGGTACAGCAGCCCCTTGGCCTCTGCCGCGTTCAGCTGCTGATCGATGGCGTTGATGCTCATGCCGGTGCGCTCGCTGAACAGATTGGGATCGAAGCCGCCGTGCAGGCGCAGCGTGTTGAGCATGAACTCGAAGCCCATGTCCTCGCGCTGGATCTCGTACTCTTCCTGAATCGGCGCGCCCAGCTTCACCTGTTCCATATAGGCTTTCGGCTGCTTGTAGCGCGCCTGGCGCAGGATGCGGTGCGGGAACGACAGCTTGGAGTGCGCGCCCGCACCGATGCCGAGGTAGTCGCCGAACTCCCAGTAATTCAGGTTGTGGCGTGCGCGCTTGCCTTCTTTGGCGTAAGCCGAAATCTCATACTGGCCATAGCCGTTGGCGGCGGTCAGCCCGGCGATCATGTCTTGCATGTCGGCGCTGGCGTCGTCGTCCGGCAGCGCCGGCGGATACTTGGCGAACAGCGTGTTCGGCTCCATCGTCAGATGGTACAGCGACAGGTGCGGCGGCTTGAACGACATCGCCGTTTCCACATCGGCGCGCGCTTCTTCCAGCGTCTGCGATGGCAGCGCGTACATCAGGTCCAGGTTGAAGTTGTCGAAGTTGGCGACCGCGATATCCACCGCGCGCCTGGCTTCATCGCCGTCATGGATGCGGCCCAAGGCCTTCAGGTGGCGCTGGTTGAAACTCTGAATGCCGATCGACAGGCGGTTGACGCCGCTGGCGCGGTAAGACTTGAACTTCTCCGCCTCGAAGGTGCCGGGATTGGCTTCCATCGTGATCTCGCAGTCGCTGTCCAGCGGCAGCAAGGTGCGCACGTCGGACAGCAGACGGTCCAGCCCCGCAGCCGACATCAGGCTGGGCGTACCGCCGCCGATGAAGATGGTGTAGATCTTGCGCCCCCAAATCAGCGGCAAGGCCTGTTCCAGATCGGCGCGCACCGCGTCCAGGTATTCCTGTTCGGGGAAGCCGCCGCCGTCTTTTGCTTCGTGCGAATTGAAATCGCAGTACGGGCATTTACGCACGCACCACGGGAAATGGATGTACAGCGACAGCGGCGGCAGCGCGGTCAGATTCAGCGCGCCGCCTTGCAGGTATTTCGCAGCGACGCCGGCGGCTTCGCTGATGTCGGCCGCTGGCTTGGTTTTACCCTGCGTGCTGGCGCCGACGATTTTAATCGGGATCATTTCAGTTTCTCTACCAATGCGCGCAATGCCTGGCCGCGATGCGACAAGGCGTTTTTCTGTTCCGGCGCCAGCTCGGCCACGCACTTGTCCAGCGAAGGAATGAAGAAGTACGGGTCGTAGCCAAAGCCGCCTTCGCCGCGCGGCGTGTCCACCATCACGCCATTCCAGCGACCGTCGGCGATGATGGGCTGCGGATCGTCGGCGTGGCGCACGAACACCAGCACGCAGTAGTAGTACGCGGACTTGTCTTCATGCCTGGCCAGTTCGGCGATCATTTTTTCGTTGTTGCGGGCGTCCGATTTCGGCTCGCCGGCGAAACGTGCGGAGTAGACGCCGGGCGCGCCGCCCAGTGCGTTAACACAGACGCCGGAGTCGTCGGCCAGCGCCGGCAAGCCGGTGATGCGCGCCGCATGACGCGCCTTTTGCAGTGCATTTTCGACAAAGGTGTGAAAAGGTTCATCCGCTTCAGGGACGTCGTATTCGCCCTGTGCGTGCACCGAGAAGCCGACGGTGGACAGGAGTTCGTTGAACTCCTTCAGTTTGCCTTTGTTATTGGAGGCGAGTATCAGTCGTTGAGTCATGGCGTATTTTACCCCGCGATGCCCAGCGCCTGTTTTTGCAGCTTGACCAGGTCGGCGATACCGGCCTGCGCCAGATCCAGCAGGCGGTTCATGCCAGCGCGGTCAAACGCCGCGCCTTCGGCCGTGCCCTGCACTTCGATGAAGTGGCCGGCGTCGGTCATCACCACATTCATGTCGGTGTCGCAGCCCGAGTCTTCAATATAGTCCAGATCCAGCACCGGCATGCCCTGATACACGCCGACCGAGATCGCCGCCACGAAGTGCTTCAGCGGGATCTCGGCGATCAGGCCGCGCGCCTTCAGCTTGGAGAAGGCGTCATACGCCGCCACCATGGCACCGGTGATCGACGCGGTGCGGGTGCCGCCGTCTGCCTGGATCACGTCGCAATCCAGATGCAGCGTGCGCTCGCCGAAAGCTTCCAGGTCGAACGCGGCGCGCAGCGAGCGGCCGATCAGGCGCTGGATTTCCTGGGTGCGGCCAGACTGCTTGCCCTTGGCTGCTTCGCGGTCCATGCGGCTGTGGGTGGAGCGCGGCAGCATGCCGTATTCGGCGGTCAGCCAGCCCTGGCCTTTGCCCTTCAAAAAGCCTGGTACTTTTTCCTCGATGCTGGCGGTGCAGATCACCTTGGTGTCGCCGCATTCGATCAGCACCGAACCTTCGGCGTGCTTGGTGTAGTCGCGGGTCAGGCGCAGGGTGCGCAGCGCGTCGACCGGGCGGCCGCTTGGACGGGATACAAAAGTCATACAGTTCCTTATTTGAGTATGTGCGAGGATTTCTCTATCGCCCCGCGGATCTCCGCGATGGCTTTTTCTATTTCGTCTTCATCGAAGGCGTCGATGTTTTCCGGTGGCGCCTGCGGCGGCGTGTCGCGGATGCTGGTGCTGTGCAGGCCGTCCGGCAGCGCTTCGGTCGTGACCGTGGCCGAGCTGTCCGCAGTGCTGCTGCTGTCCACCGAGCCGCCCTGCCAGCGGATGGCCAGCGCGGTGACATTGTCGCTGATGTCGCCGGCGGCCTGCAGCGCGGCCTGCAGTATATCCGGTACGGCGCGCGCCACGCTCTGCGCGTGCAGGCGGCGCGCCAATTCCTGGTCCGGCAGCATAGACCACAAACCGTCGGAGCACAACAGCACCAGATCGCCCGGCAGCATGCCGGCGCCGCTGCCCATGTCCACCTTGGGCGGGGTGTCCGCGCCCAGGCAGTTATACAGCTTGTTGCGGTCCGGATGGGTGGCGCGCTCGGAGGGCAGCGCCAGGCCCTTGGCAATCAGGCTTTCGACATGCGAATGATCGCGCGTGCGGGCCAGGATCTGGCCGTCGCGCATCCAGTACAGGCGCGAGTCGCCGCAATGGGCCCAGCTGGCGGTGTTGTGCTGGATCAGGCAGGCGACGATGGTGGTGCGCGGCGCTTCCGGCATCTGGTGCGCGATGCGGTAGGCGTGGATATCGTGGTGCGCCGCCAGCAAGGCCGCTTCCAGAAAGCGCTGCGGCTTTTTGACGCAGGGTTGCGCCTGTTGCTGGAACAGCGTGGCGATCGTCTTTAACGCCACGCTGGCCGCCGCCTCGCCGCGCAAATGGCCGCCCATGCCGTCGGCCAGCACCAGCAGCAGCGCGTCGCGCGTGAAGCTGTAGCCCATGCGATCCTGATTCACCTTGCGGCCGCCAATGTGACTTTCCTGGTACACGGAGAATTGCATGCTCTGTCCTCGCGAGTGTCAAATAAGCGTGTCCGGCCCTGCCTTGGCGCGTTTGCCGCCGCCCAGCCGTCCGGCCAGGCCGCGCAGCTTGTCCAGCAGCGTCGGTGGTGCGGGTGCGGGCAGCGGCGCCGGCGCGGTCGCCTGCAGCACTTTCTGTAGCGCGAACAGGCTTTGCGGA
Source organism: Duganella sp. sic0402 (assembly GCF_019219065.1). Lineage (GTDB taxonomy): Bacteria > Pseudomonadota > Gammaproteobacteria > Burkholderiales > Burkholderiaceae_D > Rugamonas. The sequence continues at coordinate 733,217 of NZ_JAHUWK010000002.1, forward strand.
CGGTCCAGCGGCTCCACCTCCAGACACCAGCGCAGCAGCTTGATCAGCTCCGGCGAATACTGGTCTTGCAGCTTGTCGAAATGGCTGGCCATTTTATCCTCGGTCTTGCGCTGGTCGGCCGGCTGCGGCGGCGAGCCGACCATGCAGGCGAATATCGAGGCACCGATGCTGTAGATATCGGTCCACGGCCCCAGGCCGGTGCGGTCGTACAGTTCGGGCGGGGCAAAGCCAGGCGTGTACATTGGCGTCAGCGTCGGCATGTCGGTGTTGACAGTCTGGCGAGCCGCGCCGAAGTCGAGCAGCATCGGCGTGCCGTCGGTGCGCAGATAGATGTTGGCTGGCTTCAGGTCCAGGTGCAGCAGCTTGCTGGCGTGGACTTCGCGCAGTCCCTGCACCACTTGGGTAAAGATGGCGCGGATAAAAAGTTCACCTACTTTAACGCCACTGGCGCGCTGCTGCTGGACATGCTCTTGCAGCGAGTGGCCGGATTCGTAGGCCATCACCATATACACCGTGTCGTTGGCGCGGAAGAAGTTGAGTACGCTGACCACATTCGGGTGCGAAATGCGGGCCAGCGCCCGGCCTTCCTCGAAAAAACACTTGAGGCCGATGCGGAACACCGGCAAGTGGGCTGGCGCAATGGACGGGACCAGTTGCCCCTCCTGCCGCAGCGCCAGCGAACTCGGTAAATACTCCTTGATGGCGACCGTCACGCCCTCGGTATCGTATGCCAGGTAAACAATACTGAACCCACCGGACGCAATTTTCTTTACAATGCGATATCCAGCAATTTCCAGACCATCTGGTAAGGGGGCGTTGTTCTGTGCAGCCATAAGGTTCCTCGCCTCGACAACCTGATTGTGTTGATAAATCACTGTTTTGTAAAGATTAAATCGGGGATATCCATTGAGCATTTCCAGCATGACGGGCTACGCTGTCGCCACAAGTGAGAGTGCGGCGGGAACACTGACTATTGAAATCAAGAGTGTCAATTCGCGATTTTTGGACCTACAGTTCCGAATAAACGACGATTTACGTGCACTTGAACCCGATTTACGCTCGGCGATCATGGGCGCCATCACGCGCGGCAAAGTGGAGCTACGGCTCAGCTTTGGGCGCAAGGCGGCCACCACCGGCACCCAGGCGCTGAATCTCCCATTATTAACCGAATTACAACGCCTGCAAGGCGAAGTCAGCGGCTTGTTCCCTGGCGTGCAAACGATGTCAGCCGCTGAACTGCTGCGCTGGCCGGGTGTGATCGAGGAAGCGCAGATCGGCCAGGAGTCGCTGCAAGCCGACGTGGCCGCCCTCGCCGCCCGCACCATCGAGGCGTTTGTGACCAGCCGCCAGCGTGAAGGCGCGGCGCTGGAGGCGATGCTGATCTCGCGGATCGAGGCGATGGAGGGCATCGTCAAGCGCATCACGCCGCTGATCCCGCAGGTAGTGGCGGCGTTCCAGCAAAAGGCGGTGGAGCGTATGCAGGATGCGCTGGGGCTGGCTTGCCAGGGATCGAATTCGGCCTTGTCGCGCCAGGATGCGCTGGAGCGGATACGCCAGGAGGTGATCCTGTACGGCATCCGCATCGACGTTGCGGAAGAGCTGGGCCGTTTGTCGGCGCACCTGACCGAGACGCGCCACATCCTGAAAAAAGGCGGCCAGGTCGGCAAGCGCCTGGACTTCATGATGCAGGAGCTGAACCGCGAAGCGAATACGCTGGGCGCCAAGGCTTCGGTCAAGGAGCTGGCCGATGCGTCGATGGAGCTGAAGCTGCTGATCGAGCAGATGCGCGAGCAGGTGCAGAATCTGGAATAAACAGGAAAGGAGCTTCGGCTCCTTTTTTTACACCTCGATTATCCACCCATATGCATAATGTTTTCGTTTTTAGCTGATTTATCCAGTAATGACGTAACGCTAAAGTAGAGCCATTCCAACTTCTACTGAAAGCGAAACAGCATGAAAACCCCAGCCCAATTACTCAACGCCTACCTCGACAACATCCAGAATCCAGCCGCTGCCGCAGCCTTGTTTGCAGAAGACGGCGTACTGGAATTGCCCTCGCTCGGTCCGAACGTGCGCGCGGTTGGCCCGCTCGCGATCGAAGCCTTCATCGGCGGCCTGTTGAAGAACGTGCCGGACTTCCGCTTCCACGACGTGCAGCTGTTCATCGAAACCGCCGACCAGGCTTTCGGCGAATACAGCGTCGAAGCCAAGGTTCTCTCGACCGGAAAACTGTACCAACAAACCTATGCCGGCCGGCTGGTGGCGAAAGACGGCAAGATCACGCTGCTGCGCGAAGCCCTCGACACCCTCGCCGCCGCCAAAGCCTTCAGCCCGGACTAACTAAAGCACCTGGTTCAGCTTGATGATCTGCACGTCGGCCTTGCCGCCGATGGTGGCGACCAGTTCCTGGAAGTGCGGCGTGGCTTCGTGTGCGGTCAGCACGGCCTGGTCGCGCCAGGCTTCCAGCATGACGAAGCTGGCGTGGTTGCCCAGGTCGACGTGCAGGTCGTAGCGGATGCAGCCGGCTTCGGCACGGCTCAGCGGCACGATCTTTTGCAGCGCCTCGCGCACCACTACTTCATTGCCTTCCTTGGCGGTGATGGTGGCGACGACGATCAGGTCTTTCATGGTATATCCCGGTGTAGACTGAAACCTCGATACTATCAGGAGACGCACAATGGCGCAGATACGGGCAGGAATTGGCGGCTGGGACTACGCGCCATGGCGCGGCACCTTCTACCCGGCCGATGTGCCGATCAAAAAACAGCTCGAATACGCCAGCACGCAAGTCACCAGCATCGAGATCAACGGCACTTTCTACCGCACCGCCAAACCCGAACACTTCGCCAGCTGGGCAGAAAAAACGCCGGACGATTTCGTGTTCTCGGTCAAGGCCACGCGCTACGCCACCAACCGCAAGGTGCTGGCCGAAGCCGGCGAGTCGATCGAGCGCTTCATCAGCAGCGGCCTGAGCGAACTGGGCGACAAGCTCGGCCCCATCCTGTGGCAGTTGGCCGCCACCAAACAATTCGATGCCGACGATATTGCAGCCTTCTTCAAACTGCTGCCAGCCAAGCTGGGCAAACGCAAGCTGCAGCATGTGCTGGATGCGCGCCACGACAGTTTTCTGTGCGACGACTACCTCGCGCTGGCGCGCAAGCACAAAGTGGCTACGGTCATCACCGACACGCCCAGGTTTCCACACTTTGCAGACCTCACCGGCGAGTTCGTCTACGCCCGCCTGATGGATGCCCAGAGCGACATCGACACCGGCTACAGCAAGCCAGCATTGAAGAAGTGGGCCAGGCAGGCCAAGGACTGGCAGGCGCAGGCGAAGTCCGGACAGGTCTACCTCTACTTCATCAACGGCGCCAAGGAGCGGGCGCCGGCGGCGGCGCAACACCTGCTGTCGCTGCTGTAAATTGAACTGCCGCCATTGCTCTTGGTAAAATACATCTTTGGGCGATGTAAAACGCGCCCGCTGACGTTTTTGAAAGATTCCCCATGAGCTCAAGCAAGGCATTTTCGGGCAGCCTGTTTGTCGTCGCCGCACCGTCCGGCGCCGGCAAGTCGACCCTGGTCAACGCGCTGCTGGCCAAGGAACCGGCCATCCAGCTGTCGATTTCCACCACCACCCGCGCGCCGCGTCCGGGCGAAACCCACGGCCAGCAGTATTACTTCACCACGGCCGAAGATTTCGTCGCGCGCGCCGAGCAAGGGGAGTTCCTGGAATGGGCCGAAGTACACGGCAACTATTACGGCACCTCGCGCCTGATGGTCGAGGAGCAGATGAAATCCGGCACCGATGTGTTGCTGGAAATCGACTGGCAAGGCGCCCGCCAGGTCAAGAAATTATTCCCGCAGGCGGCCGGCATTTTCATCCTGCCGCCATCGATCGCGGCATTGGAAGAGCGTCTGAACAAACGCGCCACCGACGAACCGCATGTGATCACCAAACGCCTGCTGGCGGCGGGTGGCGAAATCGCCCACGCTCCCGAGTTCGAGTATGCTATTATCAACGAAGAATTCGACGTCGCGCTGTCGGAATTGACCGCGATAGTCCGAGCGGCCCGTTGCCGGTTTGCGCAACAAGCGGCACGCAACGCCTCGCTCTTTGCCCAACTGGGCATCCACGCTGAATAAATACACAAGATTTTAGGAGTTTTAGATGGCCCGCATTACGATTGAAGATTGTCTGAAAAACGTACCGAACCGTTTCCAGCTGACCCTGGCCGCGACCTACCGCGCCCGCCAGCTGCTGCAAGGCCACACCCCGAAGGTGGAAGCCAAGGACAAGCCTACCGTGGTCGCCCTGCGTGAAATCGCAGCCGGCAAAGTCGGTCTGGAAATGCTGAAGAAAGTCCCAATGTAAGTTGGGCTGCGTTCCCTGAACATGTGAATGTGGTATGTTTTGGCAGTAGCTCGACATTCTCATCACCACGGAACGCACACGTATGAATCTGATCCCTGCCGATCCGACACTGAGTGGCAAGCCCGCCAGGGCGAAACGGCCGGCCAAAGCGCCGGCCAAAGCCACGTCTGAGTCCAGTGCAGGGGATGCCTCCATCGCCGTTCCACCCGCCTCGCCCCCCGTACCTCCCGTGATTTCCTCGTCGCCCCTGGCCACGCCGCCCGCCTTGACCGCCGGTGTTGCGTCGGTGTCCCATCTGACCGAAAAACTGGCCGAATACATGAGCGCCGCCGACCTGAAAAAGGTCAAGGAAGCGTATCGCTTCTCGGACGAAATGCACCTCGGACAGCTGCGCAAATCGGGCGAGCCTTACATCTCGCACCCGATCGCCGTGGCGGAAATCTGCGCCGACTGGAAGCTCGACGCGCAAGCCATCATGGCGGCGCTGCTGCACGATGTGATGGAAGACCAGGACGTCAAAAAGGACGAACTGATCGAGCGCTTCGGCGCGCCGGTGGCCAACCTGGTGGACGGCTTGTCGAAGCTGGAAAAAATCGAATTCCAGAGCCAGATCGAAGCGCAGGCGGAAAACTTCCGCAAGATGCTGCTGGCCATGGCCTCGGACGTGCGGGTGATCCTGATCAAGCTGGCCGACCGCCTGCACAATATGCGCACCATGGAAGTGATGAAGCCGGCCGCCAAGGCCCGCATCTCCAAGGAGACCATGGAAGTGTATGTGCCGATCGCGCACCGGCTCGGCCTGAACAATATCTACCGCGAGCTGCAAGACCTGTCGTTCGCCCACTTGTTCCCGCTGCGCTATCGCACCTTGGCCAAGGCGGTCAAGGCGGCGCGCGGCAACCGCCGCGAAGTGGTCACCAAGATCCTCGAATCGGTCAAGAACACGCTGTCGATGGCGAGTATCGAAGCGGAAGTCTACGGCCGCGAGAAAACGCTGTACGGCATCTACAAGAAAATGCGCAGCAAGCACCTGTCGTTCTCGCAGGTGCTGGACGTATACGGCTTCCGCGTGGTGGTCGACAGCTTCCCCAACTGCTACGTGGCGCTGGGGACACTGCACTCGCTGTACAAGCCAATGCCGGGCAAGTTCAAGGACTATATTGCGATCCGCAAGCTGAACGGCTACCAGTCGCTGCACACCACGCTGATCGGCCCTTACGGCACGCCGGTGGAATTCCAGATCCGCACCCAGGAAATGCACCGCACCGCCGAATCGGGCGTGGCGGCGCACTGGCTGTACAAGAATGGCGACGCGAATATGTCGGACCTGCAGCAGCGCACCCACGCGTGGCTGCAATCGCTGCTGGACATCCAGCAGCAGACCGGCGATTCGGCCGAGTTCCTGGAACACGTCAAGGTCGACCTGTTCCCGGATTCGGTGTATGTCTTTACGCCGAAATCGAAAATCATCGCGCTGCCGCGCGGCGCCACGCCGATCGACTTCGCGTATGCGATCCACACCGGCATCGGCGACCATACGGTATCGGTCACCATCAACAACGAACCGGCTTCGCTGCGCACCGAGCTGCGCAATGGCGACATCGTTGAAATCGTGACGGACTCGGCCTCACGTCCCAGCCCGAGCTGGCTGTCGTTTGTCCGCACCGGCAAGGCGCGTTCGGCGATCCGCCATCACCTGCGCACCATCAACCTGCCGGAATCGATCGCGCTGGGCGAGCAGTTGCTGGCGCAGGCCTTGAGTTCACTGGGCCTCAGTCCGGACCTGGAAGACTATCTGGTCGAAAAACTGCTGAAGGAATCCAGCGCCAAATCGCTGGACGAGCTGTATGCCGACATCGGCGTCGGCAAGCGTATGGCGGCCCTGGTGGCGCGGCATATCTTTGGCCTGCGCGGCGGCGAATCGGTTAGCACGCCGGTCGACCACAACAGCTCGGCCGAGCTGGACCCCGTCACCATCTGCGGCAGCGAAGGCGTGTCGGTGCAGCTGGCGCCGTGCTGCCTGCCGATACCGGGCGACGCGATCATCGGCCAACTGCGCCGCGATCAGGGCCTGTTGGTGCACACCTCCGATTGTACGCAGGCCAAGCGCCAGAAAGCCAAGGAGCCGGACCGCTGGATTGCGGTCAAGTGGGGCGCCGAGCTGAACCGCCGTTTCGACAGCCGCATCAAACTGCTGATCAACAACGAAAAAGGCATCCTGGCGCGGGTGGCGGCGGAGATCGGCGAGTCTGACGCCAACATCACTTATGTTGGCATGGATGAGGACAAGGACAATGTGCTGCACCAGTTGCGCTTCACGGTGCAGGTTAAGGACCGGGTGCATCTGGCGGGGCTGCTGCGCAACGTACGCCGCGTGGCCGGCGTCAACCGCATCTTGCGCGAGCGCAGCTGACCCCGCACAGCCAGGCGGGGTCTGACCCCGTACGGGGTCAGACCCCTAAGTGATAAGGCATGTGTATCGCTTAAGGTCGCGGGTTGGCTGCTCGAAAAAAACTATCCCCCAAAACCCCATTTTTATTCCCTGCCGCGCGAATTTCCGCGATTTGCATGGGGGTTAATGCTTCTTGAAATAATTTCAGATAAGCCTGCGTGCATCCCCAGCCGCAGGTACAGCGAATGCGGCGTCACCAACTCATCATGCCTGCCCTCGGCATTCGAGCGATAGCTCGACCACTTGTAGTTACCGGGAAACCGCGCAGCCCCATGCTGAGCCAGCTCAACGGGCTTCGTACCAGTAGGCTTTGTTGGACAGCGGGGTTTGTGGCGACAGTTGCGGGTTGTCGATGCGGAAGATGCGGCGCTTGCGCAGGCCGGTTTGCTCAATCATGCCGTCATAGAATTCATGAAACAGCTGGTCGAAGCGGCCGTCGGCGATCAATATCTGCATGCCGGCTTGCAGCCGCTGCGCCAGACGCCGCTGCTGGCCGCCGCCAACAAAAAAGTAGCGCGGCGACGGAATATACAACGCAAAACTGCGCTCCACACTCAGGCTCGGAAACGCCGGCGCATACGCGGCCTGCTCATACACCGCCTCGTCGATCGCGCGCGGAAAATGCTGGAAGCGCCCCGCCGCCAGCATGCTGTGCAGCCCGGCCGTGGTGCTGCCCTCGACCACATGAAATCCCGCCTGCTTGTAAGTGGCATTGAGACTCCACTGCCGCCCCGCGCCCAGTGTCAGGCTTTTCAACTGCTCCAGCGTGCGCGCCGCGCTGAACAGGTCCTGGTTGCGGCCATCGATCAGCGAAATCCGGTACGACGAAATTCCCTTGTCGACCGGTATCCGGACCGGCGTCAGCTTGTTTTCCCACTCGCGCGAGGTCACCTGTGCACTCAGATTGACCAGCTCGCCCTTCAGCATTTCCTGCAACAGCCGGTCGCGCTCCATGCGCAGCGGCGCCACGCGGAAGGTGTACGCGCCGTACTGTCCACGGGTGGCGTCCAGCGCGGCGGTGACCAGCTTCAGGATATGGCTGTCGCTGTAGCTGGATTTGCTGGAGTTCATGTCGATCATGTACTCATCGACCGCGCGCGCGGCGCCCTGCCAGCCCAGCAGCGCCAGCAGGCAGATGCACAGCTTAATCTGCCGACGGCGCAGGATAGCGCACCTCCAGGATATCCAGCTCCTCCACGCCGTGCGGCGCCTGGAAGCTGATGCTATCGCCCTCGCGCGCCTTGGTCAGCGCGCGCGCCACCGGCGCCACCCAGCTGATCTTGCCGTTCAGCGGGTCCAGCTCATCGATGCCGACAATGGTGATGGTGCGCTCCTCGCCATCCTGGTTGCTATAGGTGACCGTCGCGCCAAAGAAGATCTGGTCGCTGCCGTAATGCACGCTGGGATCGACGATGGCGGCGGAATCCATGCGCTTGGTCAGAAAGCGGATGCGGCGGTCGATCTCGCGCAGCCGCCGCTTGCCGTAGATGTAGTCGCCATTCTCCGAACGGTCGCCATTCGATGCGGCCCAGTGGACGATTTTCACCACCTCCGGCCGCTCCACGTCGATCAGTTGCAGCAGCTCGTCCTTGATGCGCTGATAGCCCTCGGGACGGATGTAATTCTTCGAGCCGGCCGGAATCGCCAACGCCAGCGCAGCGGCTTCCTCGTCGTCATCCTGGTCGCTCTCTTTGACAAATGCTTTGTTCATGCGGCCTATTGTAACGGCTTTCACGTATCATGCTTTGCAAGGAGTCTCCATGAGAATACTGCACCGTTTGCAACGCTGGCTGCTGGCGCCCCTGGTCTATCTGGCCGCGCTGCTGCTGTTGCTGGAAGACTGGCTATGGAATATCGGCGCGCGGCTGATGAACCGGCTGGCCCAGTGGCCGCCGCTGCACCGGCTGGAAGCGTGGATCTGCCGCCTCGGTCCGTACGCAGCGCTGGTGCTGTTCGTGCTGCCGGCCACGCTGTTGTTCCCGGTCAAGCTGCTGGCGCTGTGGGCGATGGCCAACGGCTACCCGCTGACCGGCCTCAGCGTGATCGTGCTGGCCAAGCTGGGCGGTGCGGCGGCGGTCGCACGGCTGTACCTGCTGACCCGGCCGGTGCTGATGAGCATCGTCTGGTTCGCCGCCCTGCTCGGCTGGTTCCTGGCGCTGAAAGAGCGCTGGATCGAAAAACTGCGCGCCACCCGCGTCTGGCGCAAGGCCGAAGCCTTGCGCGCCGCCGTGCGCCACTGGCGCCTGCATGCCGTGCCCCGCCCCGGCAGCTGGCTGGCACGCTTTCGCCGCCTGCTAAAGCGCTTCCGCAGCCGCTGGCGCACACGATAAAATAAGGCATCCATGAGCGCACTTCCCCACTCCCAACACGATAGCCTGGCGCTGGCCGCCGAGCTGGAACAGGTGCGCGCGCGCTTTGCCGCCATCGTCTCCAACACCCCCGGCCTGGTCTACCAGTTTGTGCTGCGCCCTGACGGCAAGGTCAGCTTCCCCTATCTGAGCGACGGCTGCCTGGCGCTGCTGGGCGTGCCATCGGCCGAGCTGCACGCCGAACCGCAGCGCTTCCTGGCGCTGATCCTGGAAGTGGACCGCCAGTCCTACCTGGACGCGATGCAGGCTTCGGCCAGGGCGCTGTGGAGCTGGAACTGGGAAGGCCGCATCTGGGTCGAGGCATGGAAGGATGTTAAATGGATTAATCTGCGCAGCACGCCGCACCAGTTGCCGGACGGCGCGGTGCGCTGGGATGGCATCATGACCAATATCACCGACAGCAAGCTGGAACAGCTGGAAGTGCGCCATTCGCGCGCCCGGCTGGCCGAACTGTCGGCGCACACCGACCGCGTCAAGGAACAGGAACGCACCCGCATCGCCCGCGAAATCCACGATGAGCTGGGCGGCAACCTGACCGCCATCAAGATGGCGGTGGCGATGCTGGCCGCGCGGCTGGACAACAGCGCTGCGGCCGCCGATCCGGCACTGCGCGAAAAAACCGATTATGTCGATGCACTGGTCGACCGCACCATCGAAGCCATCCACCGCATTTCCCTGGACCTGCGCCCGGCACTACTGGACCTGGGACTGGTGGCGGCCCTGGAGTGGCAGGTCAAGGAATTCGCCAAGCAGACCGGCATCGCCAGCAGCTTCAGCGCCAACCAGCGCGACATCGGCCTGGACAATGACCAGGCCACCGCACTGTTCCGCATCGCCCAGGAGGCGCTGACCAATATCGCCAAGCACGCCAACGCCAGCAAGGTCAGTGTCAAGCTGGCGCGGCTGCGCTACCACGTCAGCCTGAAGATCAGCGACAACGGCGACGGCATCCGCCAGGATGATCGCAGCAAGCCGGCCTCGTTCGGCCTGCGCGGCATGGCGGAACGCGCGCGCGTGCTGGGCGGGACGCTGAGCCTGAGCCACGCCAGCGGCGGCGGCACGGTGGTGGCGATTAAAATTAAGCGCGATACTGTCCATGACAGCGTCGCGACGCCGCTGGCTGGCGCTACAATAGCGGAAGAAAACATTTCTACCGCGAAATAGTGTGTCTCAGAACACAGCGGCGGGACACAACAGGGTATAAAGGTTCATGACAGAAAAAGCCATCATCAAGGTCTTCATCGCCGACGACCATGCCATTGTGCGCGAAGGCTTGAAGCAAATCCTGGCCGAGACGCGCGACATCGTGGTGGCGGGCGAGGCCGAGAACGGCCTCGACGCGATCAAGCTGTTCCGCAAATCCGAGTGCCAGGTGATGCTGCTCGACATTTCGCTGCCCGACCGCAACGGCATCGAGGTGCTCAAGCAGATCAAGAAGGAAAAGCCGGAATTGTCGGTGCTGATGCTGTCCATGCACCGCGAGGACCAGTATGCGATCCGCTCGCTGAAAGCCGGCGCGGCCGGCTACCTGACCAAGCAGAGCGCGCCCAAGGAGCTGGTAACGGCGATCCGCCAGGTGGCCGGCGGCCTCAAATACATCAGCCCGGCGCTGGCGCAGGAGCTGGCCAACCACGTCGGCGACGACCACGAGGCGCCACTGCATGAAACCCTGTCCGACCGCGAATACCAGACGCTGACCATGATTGCCTCCGGCAAGACGGTCGGCACTATCGCCAAGGAATTGTCGCTCTCGGTCAAAACGGTCAGCGAGTACCGGGCCCGGCTGCTGGTCAAAATGAAGCTGAAGAACAGCGCCGAACTGACTCATTATGCAATTAAAAATCAACTTATTGAATAAGGCCGGGTAAGATAGCAATGTGGCAGCGAATTTATTGTTGCTGAAAGAAAAATTGTTAATGCTTTGATGAAAGCCACTTCCCGGCCCCTATTTCGGGCAATACCGGCGGCGGGGCGCGCTTATCATAGGCGTAATTGGTAATCCATAAAGAGGTACGCGCGTCATCATGTCCAGCAAACCCACCACGCCCGAGCAAAATCCGGCCGATATCGCACGCGAGGCGTTCCGCCGCCTGGCGGTGCGCCGCATTGCGCCGACGCCGGAAGCCTATCGCGACATTTATCACGAAATTGCCGGCATCGCGCCCGAGCCTGCCCCTGCCCCTGCCGCCCCACTGGGCAGCAGCGAGCCGGGACCGGAGTCGGTGCTGAGCCAGTTCGCCACCCGCATGACCGAGAAGACCGGCGAGCTGGCCGAGTTCGGCCGGCGCTTCGACCGCGCGGTCAAGTCGCGCGACTGGGAAGGCTATGCGCGCTCGCTGTCGCAGCTGGTGGAAAAACACTTTACCAGCACCAAGAAAGGCATCGAAGTGGCCGGCCTGCCCAGCGAAGAAAGCGAACAGGCGCGCAGCCTGCGCGATCTGCTGTCGCGCACGCTGACCTTCGCGGTGGCCTCGCTGCTGGCCGGCGCGCCGGTGCTGGCGGCCGAGGCGGAATCGCTGGGCGCGGCCACCAAGCTGGCGCACAGCGAAGAAGCGCTGGCCGAGATCGCCGCGCGCCTGAAACAGCTGTGCTACCAGATTGAAGTGCGCGGCGGCGACAGCGGCGAGCAGCAGGAATTGCTGCTGCGCTTATTCAAGCTGCTGCTGGAAAACGTCAACGAACTGCTGGACGACGACAGCTGGCTGCGCGGCCAGATCGAGGCGGTGCAGAACCTGATCGCCGGCCCGCTGGACGTGCGCGCGCTGGAGGAAGCCACGCGCAGCCTGAAGGATGTCATCTATAAACAAGGCCAGCTGAAGCACAGCCTGGCGGACGTCAAGCTCACCGTCAAGAATATGATGATGACCTTTATCGACCGGCTCAGCCAGGTGGCAGCCTCGACCGGCGACTTCCACGAGAAGATCGGCGGCTATTCCGACAAGATCAGCAAGGCCGACAATATCTCCGAACTCAACAGCATCCTCGACGAGGTGCTGAAAGAAACCCGGCTGGTGCAAAGCGAAGCGCTGAAAGCGCGCGACAAGATGATGCTGGCCAAGCAGGAAGTGCAGGACGCCGAGGCGCGCATCCACACGCTGGAAGCCAAGCTGCAGCACTTGAGCGAACTGGTGCGCGAAGACCAGCTGACCGGCAGCCTCAACCGCCGCGGCCTGGACGATGTGTTCGAGCGCGAAACCGCCCGCTCCGACCGGCGCGGCACGCCGCTGTGCATCGCCGTGCTGGACCTGGACGATTTCAAGAAGCTCAACGACACCTACGGCCACATCGCCGGCGACGCGGCGCTGAAGCACCTGGTCAAGATCGTCAAGGACACGCTGCGCTCGATGGACGTGATCGCCCGCTTCGGCGGCGAGGAATTCCTGATCCTGATGCCGGAAACCACCGTCGAAGCAGCCGCCTCGACCATGACCCGCTTGCAGCGCGAGCTGACCAAGCATTTCTTCCTGCACGATAACGAGAAAGTGCTGATCACTTTCTCGGCCGGGGTGGCGCTGCGCCGCGCCAATGAAGAGCAGACCGAGCTGGTCAAGCGCGCCGACAAAGCCATGTATACCGCCAAGCAGACGGGCAAAAACCGGGTGGTGGTTGCCGAATAAGCCAGTTTTTGCCCCAGCTGCCCCGAGCCCGGCCCTGCGCCGGGCTTTTTTTATGTCGAAAATAAATCTTTTTTCGCCCTAAAGTTTCATTTTTCAGCGTCGTTTAGACGCGCATGCATGACGAACTTTAGGGCCGAAAATGAAAATTTAAGGCCTTTTCTTCCCTAAACTTTCCATACGGGAACCCGTTACCGGTAATAACTGCGGTTTGATTGTCTCGGAACAGGGAGGCAGACCAAGGCCACATGAGGCACCTTGCCCACAATGCGTAGTACAAGTTTGGAGAAACATCATGGCACAAGTCATCAACACTAATATTGCATCGCTGAATTCGCAACGTAACCTGACCACGTCGCAAGCTAGCCTGTCGACCTCGTTGCAACGTCTGTCCTCCGGCCTGCGTATCAATAGCGCCAAGGACGATGCTGCTGGTCTGGCTATTTCCGAGCGGTTCACGTCGCAGATTCGCGGCAATCAACAGGCCGCACGTAACGCCAACGACGGTATCTCGCTGGCGCAAACGGCCGAGGGTGGCTTGAGCACCGCCGGCGACCTGCTGCAACGTATCCGCGAACTGGCAGTCCAGTCGGCCAACGGCACCAACTCGGCATCGGACCGCAAGTCGATCCAGAACGAGGTGGCATCGCTGTCGAAAGAACTGGACCGCGTGGCCAACACCACCCAGTTCAACGGCCAGAACGTGCTGGACGGTTCGCTGACCAACACCCAGTTCCAGGTAGGCGCCAACTCGAACCAGACCATCAACGTTGGCGTGCAAAGCGCTAAAGCTGGCGATCTGGGCAACAATACCCTGAAAGCGGTCAACAGCACCAGCACGCTGGGTGGCGCAACCGCTACCGCCGACAACCTGCTGATCGCCGATGAAACCATGACCATCAGCTCGGGCGCCGGCGTGGAAACCACGGTGCTGGCAAAAACCGGCGACAGCGCCAAGACGATTGCCGCCAACGTCAATGCCCTGACCGGCAGCAGCGGCGTCAGCGCGCTGGCCAAAACCACCGCCACCATCAAGAATATCGGCACCGACGCCAGCGGTGATGTAGCCGCCGCTGACCAGGGTGTGTCGAAGGGTGTCAAGTTCACGCTGCAAAGCGCCAACTCGGAAGCGGTGACCATTTCGGCTTCGGTGAAAGACGGCGACCTGTCGGCGCTGGCACAGGCGATCAATGCACAAAGCGGCACCACCAACGTGACCGCCAGCATCAAGATCAACCAGACCACCAACAAGAAAGAACTGCAGCTGGACAACAACGCTGGCGACGACATCAAGATTGTCGGCACCACCGATGACACCAACAGCGCCATGACCAATGCCAAGCTGCGCGGCGTTGACCTGCCTGACGATGCCAGCGGCACCCCGGTACCAGCCACTGAAGTAGACATGACCGGCACCGCCACGGTCGGCGGCACTGTCGACTTCTCGTCCGACAGCGGCTTCTCGATCGTGACCGCCGGCGGCGCTGGCGCAATCACCGGCGGCGCATCGGTAGGCAGCCAGCTGGCTTCGGTTGACAAGATCGACGTCAGCACCATCGAAGGCTCGAACCAGGCCCTGTTGACCATTGACTCGGCGCTGAACCAGATCAACAAGAACCGTGCTGACCTGGGTGCGATCCAGAACCGTTTCGCTTCGACCATCGCCAACCTGAACACGACCACCGAGAACTTGTCTGCCTCGCGTAGCCGTATCCAGGATACCGACTTCGCTGCGGAAACCGCAAGCATGACCCGCGGCCAGATTCTGCAACAAGCTGGTACCGCGATGCTGGCGCAAGCCAACTCGCTGCCGAACGGCGTGCTGTCGCTGCTGCGTGGCTAAGCCCCGGAATGAGCTGATTTAGGGAACAATCTAACGCTCTGACCAGGTTCCCCGACTGATTCGTTCAGTCGGGGATTTTTCGTAAAGGAAGCATCATGACTATCGATACCATAGGCACGGCCACCTCGGCCCGTACCGCAGACCGCTCGCCGGTCAGCTCCGACGCCACCGCGGCGCAGGGCGTTGCGCGTGCGCCAGCCACCGCGGTAGAAACAGCCAACGCCGTCAAAGGCAGCGCTGCCGTACCGACGCTGGACCAGGTTAACGAGGCCGTGTCGCAACTCAACAAGTCGTCCCAGGCCAAATCGCAGGGGCTGGAGTTTTCGGTCGATAGCGACACCAAGCGCACCGTCGTGAAAGTGGTCGATCAAAGCACCAAGGAAGTCCTGCGCCAGATTCCGACCCCGGAAGCCCTGGAAATCGCCAAAGCGCTGGAAAGCAAATCCAGCAGCGCCGGCCTGCTGATCCAGCAGACCGCCTGAAGCGGCGCGCGCACCCCGCGCGCCGTTTTTTTCCCATCTATGGCATCCTGCTCAGGAAGCCAACTCCCTCATTGCTGCCGATAACTGCGCGGTATCAGCCTGTCAACACTGCCTGTTTTTTCAGCTTTGCGCGAACTGGCGGGTAATCTCCCCTCTCAAGTCCGGTTTGATTCTGCCGATATTGACTTATATTATTGTTTTAAACAGGAGCAAAAAGTGGGCATCTCCTCCGCCGGTATCGGCTCAAATCTTCCGGTCGACAGCATCATCAGCAAGCTGATGGCGGTCGAGTCGCAGCCGCTCGCTACCTTTGATAAAAAATCCGCCAGCTACCTGGCGCAGGTGTCGGCCTTCGGCAACCTGTCCGGCGCACTGGGCACCTTCCAGTCGGCGCTGTCGAGCCTGACTTCGCTGTCGGGTTTCCAGACCATGAACACCTCGCCCGGCGATCCGTCGGTCTTCACCGCGTCCGCCAACAGCACCGCCAAGGCCGGCAGCTACCGCATCAATGTGTCGCAGATCGCCCAGGCGCAGACGCTGGCCACCGGCGGCTTCAAGAGCACCACCGCAGCCATCGGCCTGGGCAACAAAACCACGGTCAGCTTCTCGCTGGGCACTGTCAGCGGCGGCACCTTCGGCATCACCGGCACCCAGCTGGGCGCCAGCCTCAGCTCCGGCGGCTTGACGCCCGGCGCCCTGTCGATCAACGGCACAGCCATTGCCACCGACAACAACACCCGCAGCGCGCGCCTGCTGGCCGACGCCATCAATGCCAAGAGCACCACCACCGGGGTCTCGGCCAAGGCCACCGAAACCGTCACCAGCGCCACCCTGTTCGGCGGCGCCGGCGCTGCCAGCTTCGGCGAGGTCAGCACAGCTGGCGGCGGCAGCTACTCGCTGTCGGTCGGCGGCGTGCAGATCGCGCTGCAGGAAGACGGCGTGGCGGCCGGCGACGGCGTTAGCGCCGCCTCGATCGACGCCGCCCTGAGCGGCAACACCGCCACCGCGCGCGCGCTGGCCGACGCCAACATCACCTTCACCGGCACCGCCGCCGGCGGCGACCTGCAATTCCATAACGCCGACGGCAGCAATATCGCCATTGCCGAGGCAGTCTCAGGCAGCGTCAGCGGCGGCATCGGCAACAGCGGCCAGGCGAATATCGGATCCAGCACCACGGCGGTAGCATCAATCCAGCTGATTTCCAATGACGGCAGCCCGATCAACGTGGGCGGCAGCAACCCGGCCGGCGCCGGCCTGACCGCCGGCGTCGGCGGTGCCTACCTCGGCGCCAGCTTCGGCGCGGACGCCAGCCGTACCGCCGGCAACATCGTCATCGACAGCAGCAACAACTCGCTGACCGGCATCATGGAAGCGATTAACAAAGGCAACTTCGGCGTCACCGCCAGCATCGTCTCGGACGGTTCGACCGGCACCGGCGCCACGCCCAACCGCCTGATCCTGACTTCGACCGCCACCGGCCAGAGTTCGACCATGAAGATCACGCTGTCCGGTTCCGGCGGCAATCCGCCGGACGACGCGCTGGTCAGCCTGCTCAGCTACGATCCGGGCGGCGTGCAGAACCTCAGCCAGAAGTCGGCAGCCTCGGACACCAAGGCCACCGTCAACGGCATTGACGTGACCAGTTCCAGCACCACCATTTCCGGCGCCATCACGGGCGTCACCATCAATGCGCTGAAGGTCGGCAGCAGCACGCTGGCGGTCTCCAAGGACACCAGCGGCCTGACCAGCGCAGTCAATGGTTTCGTCAAGGCCTACAACGAACTCAATACCCAGATCACCACGCTCGGCGGCTACAACACCGAGACCAAGACTGGCGGCCCGCTGCTGGGCAACTCGACCTTGCGCAACCTGCAGGCATCGATCCGCAACCAGTTGTCCAGCTCGATTACCGGCTTGCAAGGCAGCAGCCTGACCAATCTGTCGCAGATTGGCGTTACCTTCCAGAAGGACGGCACGCTATCGCTGGACGGCAGCAAATTGCAAAAGGCGATCGACAACAATTATGCCGACATTGCCAGCCTGTTTGCCGCCGTCGGCCACAGCAGCGACCCGGATATCAGTTTTGTCAGCTCCAGCGCCAAGACCCAGGCGGGTGAATATGCGCTCAACATCACCCAGCTGGCCAGCAAGGGCACGCTGACCGGCAACCTCGCACTGCCGGCCGAGACCACCATCGCGGCCGACACCAAGTGGACCATCACGCTGAACGACACCACCCCGCCGACGCTGAGCAACACGCAATCGGTCAGCATTCCGGCCGGCACCTACAATCCGGCCCAGCTGGCGACCGCATTGCAGTCGGCCATCAACGGCGTCAGCGAATTTTCCAAGGCCGGCGCCACGGTGGCGGTGACGGTGGATGACAACGGCATGCTGAAACTGGAATCGACCCGTTACGGCTCCAAATCCAATGTCACGGTGATCAGCGACACCGGCAGCGCAGTCTCGACCGTGTTCGGCAGCGCCAGCTCCGTCAAGGGCGTGGACGTGGCCGGCACCATCGGCGGCTACACCGCCACCGGCGATGGCCAGACGCTGACCGGCGCGCCGGGCGCACCGGTGGACGGCCTGAAGCTGACCGTCAGCGGTGACGAGATCGGCCCGCGCGGCACCTTTGGTTTCTCGCAGGGCTATGCCTACCAGCTCAACACGCTGGCGGCCGGCTACCTGGGCGGCAGCGGCGTCATCGCCGGCCGCACCAAGGGCCTCAACGATACGGTCAAGGATATCACCGCGCAGCGCGACAAGTTCAGCGCCCGCCTGGTGGATATCGAAGCCCGCTACCGCAAGCAATACACGGCGCTGGACACCATCATCGCCAGCATGAACACCACCCAGTCGTTCCTGACGCAACAGCTCGAAGCGCTGTCGGCGAATAAGTAACGGAACGCATCAACAGGAGAGAAAGTATGTTCGGATCTCGACAAACTGGCGCCAGCGCCTATGCCAAGGTTGGCATGGAAACCGGGGTAGTGGCCGCCAGTCCTCACAAGCTGATCGTGATGCTGTTCGACGGCGCGCTGGTGGCGCTGAACGCGGCATTGAGCGGCATACAGAGTGGCAACATCGGCGAGAAAGGCAAATCCATCTCCAAGGCCATCATGATCATCGACAGCGGCCTGCGCGCCGCGCTCGACAAGAAAGCCGGCGGCGAAATCGCCGAGGGGCTGGACGCGCTGTACGAATACATGAGCGGCCGCCTGCTGACCGCCAACATCCAGAACGATGTGAGCATCATCGAAGAAGTGCAGCGTTTGCTGACCGAGTTGCGCGACGCCTGGAACGCGATCGCCGACACCCCTGCCGCCAGCGGCATCCCCCAACCCAACCTCGCGAGCGCCTGATTTATGATGACGATTCAAGACGTCCTTTCCGTGTACGCCGCCATGGCCGACCTCAGCGAGCAGATGGTGCAGGCCGCCGCGCGCAGCGACTGGGACGCGCTGGCGCTGCTGGAGCAGCGCAGCGCCGCGCATGTGCAGGCGCTGCGCGAGCAGGAGCCGCAGCAGCCGATGTACGGCGCCGAGCGCGAGCGCAAGATCGAACTGATACGCCAGATGCTGAACGCCGACCGCCAGATCCGCGACCTGACCATGCCGTGGATGAGCCAGTTGTCCAAACTGATCAACTCCACCGGCACTGAACGGCGCGTCGTCAACGCCTACGGTAGCGTCTAAGCCAGGCGCGCGCCATGTTGCCGCGCCTGGACGCCGCCATCACGCCGGTCAAGCCGGCTGATGGCGCTGGCGCCGGCGCCGCCATTGGCGACGGCCGCCAGGCCGCCTTCCAGCGCGCCATCCAGAGCCTGGTCGGCCAGACCGTCAGCGCCGAGGTAATGTCGAAAATGAAGGACGGCAGCTACCTGGTCAAGGTGGCTGACAACGCCGTCCGCATGATGCTGCCGGGCGATACCCAGGTTGGCAGCAACGTGCCGCTGACCGTACTCAGTGCCCAGCCGCGTCCCACTTTTCAGCTTGGCAATACGCCGGCCGGCAGCGCCCCCACCGTGCTGTACACCGAGGCCGGCGCTGCCGAAGGCGGTGAAGCCGCCCCCCTGCCGTCGCAAGGTGCGGCTGTCTACGTGCCGGGCAATGGCAAGCCGCCGGCTGGCGCGGCGCCAGCTCCTCCGGGCCTGCCTGGCGCGCCGGCCGATCATGCCGAAGCCCCCGCCGACGGCGAAGCCGCACCCGGCCAGCTCAAGCCCGGCGCCCAGGCGCCCAACCTCCCCCCCAGCAGTACCCGCCCCGGCCTGCCGGCAGGTGCAGCGGCTTCGGCTGGCCCGGCGGCTGACTTGCCGGATGCGCCCGGTCTGCCCGGCGCCCGGCCTGGCG
>NZ_JAHUWK010000030.1 GCF_019219065.1 Duganella sp. sic0402
TCGGAATTTGGGCCATTGAGCCCGTGGGTCAGATTGGTACCCCTGCCTGTTTCATTTTATAAGTCCGAACGGTATCTTGGGCTATTGCCTCGCGCATAAGCCCGCATACGAGAAAGGTCAAAAATGGATAACTCAACAGCAGTCGTGGGGATCGATGTCAGCAAGAAAAAGCTCGACGTGGCCCTGTTAGTGAACGGCAAGATTAAAACCAAGGTCATAGATAACTCTGCCGCAGGCCATCAGTTGCTCTTGGAGTGGCTGGACAAGACCCAGTTACCCAAGGCGGCATTACGGGTTTGCATGGAGGCGACCGGCGTGTATTTCGAGGTGGTAGCGACCACGCTCTATGATGCTGGGTTTGCGGTGAGCGTCGTCAATCCTGGCTGCGTCAAGGGCTTTGGCCAGAGCGAGAACCTGCGCAATAAAACCGACAAGGCGGACGCAGCATTGATCGCACGTTACTGCGCGGCGATGACGCCGGCAACGTGGACGCCCGCTCCGCTGGAGCAACGCCAGTTGCGTGCGTGGTCACAGCGGATACTGGCCCTGAAGGATATGCGCCAGCAGGAACGCAACCGGCTGGAAAGCTACGAGGTCAGCGGCATGGCCGAGGTGGCCGAGCACGCGCGTTCGCTCATTGCCTGGCTTGACACCGAGATCAAGCAACTGGAAGACGACGTGGATGACCACATCGACCGCCATCCCGGC
>NZ_JAHUWK010000031.1 GCF_019219065.1 Duganella sp. sic0402
GCCAGGCTGCTTGCAGACCAGCCCCAACTCCTCCATCAAACGACTGACTTTGAAGCGGCCAATTGCCGTGCCTTCCTCGCGCATCATGCCCACGATGCTGCGACTTCCCGCCGAACTACGGCTCTCGACGAACAGCTCGTGCACGCGGCTACGCAGTGCCATACGCTCAACATCGATGTGCCGGGCGCGCTCCCGATACGCATACAGGCATGACCGCGTCACCTCGAACACCGCGCAGATCAACTCGATCGATTCGTCACCACAAATCTGATCGATTACCTCGTACGTTCGATACCTTCCGACATCAAGAGCGCGGTAGCCTTTTTTAAAATGGACTTCTCCCGCTCCAGACGTTCAATGCGCGCTTCGAGTTCCTGTATGCGCTGCTGATCAGGCGTCATTGCCTTGCTCTGCGGCGTGATGCCTTGCCGCTCCGACTGAAGCTGCTGCACCCAGCGGCGCAGCACTGATTCGCCGATGCCGACCGACCGGCTTGCCTCCATGTGGCTATATCCTTGATCCAGCACCAGGCATGCCGCATGCTGCTTGAACTCCGGGGAAAACGTACGTCTCTGCTTGCTCATCAAACACCTCTCCATGGCGAGCATTCTCGCCTAAATCAGTGTCCGGGTACATTAAACCACTACA
>NZ_JAHUWK010000032.1 GCF_019219065.1 Duganella sp. sic0402
GGCTAAAACAGTCAGGATGTTGGCTTAGAAGCAGCCATCATTTAAAGAAAGCGTAATAGCTCACTGATCGAGTCGTCCTGCGCGGAAGATGTAACGGGGCTAAGCCAGTCACCGAAGCTGCGGATATGCGCAAGCATATGGTAGGAGAGCGTTCTGTAAGCCTGCGAAGGTGTCTTGTAAAGGATGCTGGAGGTATCAGAAGTGCGAATGCTGACATGAGTAGCGATAATGGGGGTGAAAAGCCCCCACGCCGTAAGCCCAAGGTTTCCTGTTCAACGTTCATCGGAGCAGGGTGAGTCGGCCCCTAAGGCGAGGCAGAGATGCGTAGCTGATGGGAAGCAGGTTAATATTCCTGCACCGTCGTATGATGCGATGGGGGGACGGATCGCGGAAGGTTGTCTGACTGTTGGAATAGTCAGTTTCTGCTTCATAGAAGGTGCTTAGGCAAATCCGGGCACGTAATTCAAGGGAGTGGGACGAGTGTACTTGTACACGTAGCAATCGGAAGTGGTTCCAAGAAAAGCCTCTAAGCTTCAGTCATACGAGACCGTACCGCAAACCGACACAGGTGGGCGAGATGAGTATTCTAAGGCGCTTGAGAGAACTCGGGAGAAGGAA
>NZ_JAHUWK010000033.1 GCF_019219065.1 Duganella sp. sic0402
CGGTAGGATTCGTGACTGGGGTGAAGTCGTAACAAGGTAGCCGTATCGGAAGGTGCGGCTGGATCACCTCCTTTCTAGAGTTTGCAGGTTCTTCGGAACATTTCAAGCGCTCACACTTATCGACTGTAATGAATTAGAGAACAGCATCGGGGCTGTAGCTCAGCTGGTTAGAGCACCGTGTTGATAACGCGGGGGTCGTTGGTTCGAGTCCAACCAGCCCTACCATAGGGGGATTAGCTCAGCTGGGAGAGCACCTGCTTTGCAAGCAGGGGGTCGTCGGTTCGATCCCGTCATCCTCCACCAAACTGCCTTTACGAATGGCGCAGTTATTCGTAAGTGTAGTTCTCGTTCTTTAAAAATTTGGAAGCAGTAAGTAATTGTTATGACCCATGCGGGCAACTGCGTGGGTGGGTAATGATTGTAATATCATCAAACGTAACAACGTAATATCTTATTCCTATAAACGCTTCCTGTTAGTCGCAGGAGCTAACGTTATAGGGACAAGTGAATAAGTGCACATGGCGGATGCCTTGGCGATTACAGGCGATGAAGGACGTAGTAGCTTGCGATAAGCTGCGGGGAGCTAGCAAACAAGCTTTGATCCGCAGATTTCCGAAT
>NZ_JAHUWK010000034.1 GCF_019219065.1 Duganella sp. sic0402
CCAACGGTACGGCCGCCTTCGCGGATTGCGAAGCGCAGACCTTCTTCCATCGCGATCGGGTTGATCAGCTTGACGGTGATCGACACGTTGTCGCCTGGCATAACCATTTCTTTGTCCGCTGGCAGTTCGATCGAACCGGTCACGTCAGTGGTACGGAAGTAGAACTGTGGACGATAGTTGTTGAAGAACGGGGTGTGACGGCCGCCTTCATCTTTCGACAGAACGTAGATCTCGCCGGTGAAGTGGTTGTGCGGTTTGATCGAGCCTGGTTTTGCCAGAACTTGACCACGTTGCACGTCTTCACGCTTGGTGCCGCGCAGCAGCAGACCAACGTTGTCGCCTGCCTGACCTTGGTCCAGCAGTTTGCGGAACATTTCCACGCCGGTGCAGGTGGTTTTAACGGTATCGATAATGCCGACGATTTCGATCTCTTCGCCGACTTTGATGATGCCGCGCTCAACACGACCGGTCACCACGGTACCGCGGCCCGAGATCGAGAACACGTCTTCCACTGGCATCAGGAAGGCGCCGTCAACTGCGCGCTCTGGGGTTGGGATGTAGCTGTCCAGTGC
>NZ_JAHUWK010000035.1 GCF_019219065.1 Duganella sp. sic0402
GGTTCAGCTTCAAAGGCGACACCTACGTTGTTGTTGACAACGGTACTCATACTGCTGCCTTCGATAACGGTACGGATTCGATCGTTAAGCTGACCGGCATCAATGGTGACAGCCTGAGCTGGAACGCCACCTTCGCTACCGCAGCACTGGTGTAATCTCTTCGGAGATGGCCCTCTTGCTTGCATAGAAGAGGGCTCGTAAGGCCCCAGAACCCCGGCACTTCGGTGCCGGGGTTTTTTTCGTCCAGTGGCCAAGGATGTGACGCTCGTCACGTAAACCTGTAAAGACTTCTGCCACTATGGCTGCCGTGCTACTGCAAGCGATTGTGCTGCGACGCAGGAAATTTATTAATCCTTAGGAGTTATATCAATGGCTGCCACTACTGCCGCTACCGCGACTGAAATTCAAACCCTGTACGTAGCGTACTTCAATCGTCCAGCCGATCCATTGGGCCTGCAGTCCTGGCTGAGCACCGGCGCTTCGGTCGCTACGATCGCAGCTGG
>NZ_JAHUWK010000036.1 GCF_019219065.1 Duganella sp. sic0402
GCCCTGACACGCGTGAAATCCTACCTCGACTATGGCGCCTTCACGCCGATCCAGGTGGCCGCCACCCAGGCGCTGAACGGTGACGGCAGCGACATCGCCGAAGTGCGCAATATCTACAAGCGCCGCCGCGACGTCATGGTCGACAGCTTCGGCAAGGCCGGCTTCGAAGTGCCGCCGCCGGCAGCGACGATGTTTGCCTGGGCAAAGATCCCGGAGAAGTTCCGTCATCTGGGCTCGCTCGAATTCTCGAAGCTCCTCGTCGAGAAGGCGGATGTCGCGGTCGCTCCGGGCATCGGCTTCGGCGAACAGGGCGACGACTATGTGCGCCTCGCTCTCGTCGAGAACGAGCACCGCATCCGCCAGGCGGCGCGCAACATCAAGAAATTCCTGTCGACCGCCGACGAGACGATGCACAACGTCATCTCGCTCAACGCTCATAGGTAAGAAGTCGGGAGGCGGGCTTGACG
>NZ_JAHUWK010000037.1 GCF_019219065.1 Duganella sp. sic0402
CTCTAACGCCTGGGGGCTTTTGCATTTCCGTTAGTGGCTCTGGAAAGGAAAGGCGTCAGGTCATCTGGGGCCCTCCAACGATGCGCATCCGCTCGCTCATGGCGCTTCCTTCGCGTCGGCGGACTGGAGAGCCTGAAGCCGCAACTGGGCAAGCCAAGTGGCGATGTCTTTGGCTAAGGCGTACTTGCCCCTGCGGTGCGGGATGGGGAACACAGGTACGGGCAGCAGGCCACGTGACAGGGCTTGGCGGAACGCATCGAGCGTGGTGTAGCCCAGCGCCTGCCGTAGATCGTCCTGCCCAATGACCGGCCCATACCGTTGAAGCAGATCCTGCTCCAGAACATGGGCTAGCGGGTCAGGAGTCTCGTCACGGCTTGTCATATCGACAGCGTAACGATTGAGCGGAATCAGGCCCAGAAGGAACGCTCCGACAATCCGTTACGCTATTTGC
>NZ_JAHUWK010000038.1 GCF_019219065.1 Duganella sp. sic0402
GGTCGTCCAGCGTGCCGCCACCCTGCGCGTCCAGCACCAGCTTCGCCCGCGCCACCGCGGCGCCCTGGCCGCCGTCGCCGGCCTCGGCATAGCTCAGGTACACCCAGCCGTTCCGTGCGAAGCCGGGATGCAGCACCACGTCGCCGAAGCCGCCCTGCCCGCCATGCTCCACCTTCGGGACGCCGCCCACCTTGCTGCGGGTGCCGGCCTCGATGTCGTAGACCACCAGCGTGCCGGCCATCTCGGTGACCAGCAGGCGACCATCGGGCAGGAAGGTCATCGCCCACGGCGCGTCGAAGCGGGTGATCTCCTGCGCCTCGAACGGCTTGGCCGCAGGCGTGGGCGCCTGCGCCTCGGCGGTGGTCGCGGCAAGACCCGCAGCCAGGGCGGAGGCGAGCAGAAGGACGGTGAGCGGACGGGGCATCGGACACCTCG
>NZ_JAHUWK010000039.1 GCF_019219065.1 Duganella sp. sic0402
TGGTGGTGTTGATCGCGCCGAACTGGGCGCTGGTCAGTGCTTTTACCTGTTCGGTGCCCAGCGCTTTGAACTGCTCGCTGCTCAGCGACGAGATGATGCTGGTTTTCAGGCCAACGATGTCAGCGGTTTCGATCGCGGCGATGTTGTTGGTCGACAGCGCGTTGAACTGGGCCGAGCTGAGCGCACCGAAGTGGGTCGAGTTCATCGCGACGATCTGCTCGGTGGTCAGGCCGGTCAGCTGGTTCGAATTCATCGCGGCGAACTGGGCGCTCTTCAGGGCGACCACGTCTTCGGTGGTCAGCGCGCCGATCTGGTTGCTGGTCAGCGCGGCGATCACCGAAGTTTTCAGGGCGGCCACGTCGGCAGTTTCCAGATGGGCGACCTGCTCGGTGCTCAGGCCCAGTACTTGCGAGCTGGTCA
>NZ_JAHUWK010000003.1 GCF_019219065.1 Duganella sp. sic0402
ATTACTCACCCGTTCGCCACTCGCCACCAGAGCAAGCTCCGTGCTGCCGTTCGACTTGCATGTGTAAGGCATGCCGCCAGCGTTCAATCTGAGCCAGGATCAAACTCTTTAGTTTAATCTCTGTTTTTGCCGACCTGGCTTTTACACCAAACCGGCTGGTTCGCTCTTCTCAAAATACTGACAGTATTTCTACTGAATATTTCTTTGTTGAGCATTTAATGCTTTTTGTTGCAGCATCAAACGCCCACATTTATCGACTGTGAATTTTTAAAGATCTGTGTTACTTGCCGCTGAAGCGTTGTGTTCAGCAGCACAGAAGCGAGATTATGAAGCACTTGATTTATCTCGTCAACCCCTCGTTTCTACTTCGTTTTCGCTTTGCAGCGTATGCGTCGTTTCGCGAGGGACCGAACTATAGCAAAGCTTTGACAGGTTTGGCAAGCGATTCCTTTCAACTTGCCGTCTGGTCGCCATTTTTTGCAGACTGTCGCAATCGCATGGCGCCTCCGGGCGCGGCTCGCTACACTTGCATCATGTTAAGAGTGAAAGCCGTTCATGTTTCCTACGCCTAAAGTGCAAGACACCCTGAAGACCGCCGGCAGCGTGCTGCATCGCAGCTTTGACGTGGTCGCCACCTGGGTTACCCAGTTGTCGTGGTGGAAGTTCCTGGTGTTTGCCATCCTGATGCTGATTGCCGGCTCCATCCTGCAGGACGAATTATTCTCGTCCAATCCGATTCAGGAAGAGATAGAGCAATCGCGTGGCAGCAAGCGCAAGGGCAATGACACGAATATCCGCATCGACGATAGCGGCATCCACTTCAGCCAGCGCGGCAAGATCCGCAACAAGAATACCGAAGACACTGAAACGCCGGTCGCCGCGCCAGAGGCTCCGGAGACGCCGGAAGCACCCGCTGCGGCGGAAACACCGGAAGCACCGGAAGCACCGGCGGCGCCCGCCAAGTCTGGCAAATCGGGGGCCGCTTCCATCCCTGCCCTGCCTTCGCTGCCGGGCGAAGAAGTTCATATTGATCTGCCGCCGCAAATTGGCGAGGAGCTGTCCAACGCGATTGAAGAAGCCGTGGACGACGCGGCCGAGCAGAAAGTGGCCCGCTATCACGGCCAGGCGTCCACCTGGTTCAAGAGTTTCATCACGCTGCTGGTGCTGTTCCTGTTCGGCACCAAGGCGCTGATGGGCAGTAAAAAGCGCGCAGAAGCCGAGACCCAGTCCGCCAACGCCACCGCCGAGCGCGAATCCATGCAGCGCCAGCTCAGCGAAGCCAAGATGCAGATGATGCAGGCCCAGGTCGAGCCGCACTTCCTGTTCAACACCCTGGCCTCGGTCGAGCACCTGATCGAAACCGATCCGCCGCGTGCCTCCGCCATGCAGCGCAGCCTGATCAAATACCTGCGTGCGGTGTTGCCGCAAATGCGCGACAACGCGCTGATTACCAATCTGGGCCGCGAAGCCGACATGGTCGAGGCTTACCTGAATCTGCTGAAAATGCGCATGGAAGAGCGCCTGACGGTGGAATTCGATGTGCCGGACGGCCTGCGCACCGCCGCCTTCCCGCCGATGATGCTGCAATCGATGGTCGAAAACGCCATCAAGCACGGTCTTGAAGGCAAGCCCGAAGGCGGCCTGCTGAAAGTACGAGCCGATGTTGCCCACAACAAGCTCCGCGTGATAGTCAGCGACACCGGCCTGGGATTCGGCGCCAAGCCCAGCGACGGCACCGGCCTCGGCCTGACCAATATCCGCGAGCGCTTGAAGCTGCTGCACGGCGACCAGGGCCAGTTGCTGATCGCTGCCAACAGCCCGAGTGGCGTGATCGTCACCATCGAGGTGCCGTACCAGTTAGCGAAAAAATCAACATGATTGCTTATTAACGCAATTCGTTGAATAATTAATTAAATAATTTACACTTCACACCCGAACACGATGCCTACAGCAATCATTGCAGATGACGAACGTTTAATGCGCGACCAATTGCGCATGCGCCTGGGCCAGGTCTGGCCCGAGCTGGACATTATTGGCGAAGCCAAAAATGGCGATGAAGCCATCGAGCTGGTCGACCAGTTGAAGCCAGACTTCACCTTCCTGGATATCCGCATGCCGGGCAAGACCGGCATGGAAGCTGCCAGCGTCATCGGCAACAAGAGCCATATCGTGTTCGTCACCGCCTACGACGCCTATGCGGTTGAAGCGTTTGAGCGCGGCGCGGTCGATTATGTGCTGAAACCGCCTGAGCCTGAGCGTCTGCAAATCACTGTGGATCGTCTCAAGACCCGCCTCAGCAAGCCCACGGCTGCCGTGGATGTCAACGCCAGCGTGACTGCCATGCTGGCGCAGCTCAGCGAGAAGATCGCCGCACCGAAGCCTGCCCACCTCCAATGGATACAGGCCAGCATCGGCCAGGATCTGCGCATGATTCCGGTCGAGGAAATCCTGTTCTTCCGCTCCGATGAGAAATATACCTGCGTGCAGACCGAGAAATACGAAGCGCTGATCCGCAAGCCGGTACGCGACCTGGCCGATGAACTCGATCCGGCGCTGTTCTGGCAGATTCACCGCGCCACGCTGGTCAACGTCAACGCCATCGAAGGCGTAACGCGCGACATCCGTGGCCGCCACCTGGTGATGATCAAGGGCCGCTCCGACAAGCTGGAAGTCAGCCGCAGCTTCCTGCATCTGTTCAAGCAGATGTAAATCAAATCCCCCTCCCTGCTTCTGCTTTAGTGTGACTCCAGCGGCCCTCGGCCGCATGGAGCCGCCATGCACCGCCATACCTCCTCCCTGCTGATCCTGTCCGCGCTGGCCGTGGGTGCGCGCCTGTGCTGGCGTCTGGGCCAGGTCGCGCGCCAGGAACAACTGGAACAATCGTACGCGCAGCTGCGCGAGCTGTCGGCCGCGCTGCAAACCATCCGCGAAGAAGAACGCAAGCACATCGCGCGTGAACTGCACGACGACCTGGGCCAACTGCTGGCGACGCTGAGCGGCGACCTTGCGCTGCTGCAGCGCTACAACGGCAACAGCGATAGCGCCGCAGCGCGCCAATTGCAGGCTGGCATGGATGAATTGCTGATGTCGGCAATCAGCTCGCTACGCCGCATCGCCGGCAATCTGCGTCCGCGTGCGCTGGATGAAGGTGGTTTGTATTTTGCGCTGGAGAGCCTGCGCCAGGGATTTGTCAAGCGCCAGGGCATAGACTGCCTGCTGGATGCAACCGAAGAGGATTTGATACTCGATGATAGCTACAGCACGGCCATCTTCCGCATTGTGCAGGAGGCCATGACCAACATCGCCCGCCACGCCGATGCGCGCAAGGTGACGCTATCGCTGTATCGCCAGGACGCCACGCTGTATGTGACGATCCATGACGACGGCTGCGGCATCGCCGAACAGGACATGGACAAGGCATCGTCCTTTGGCTTGATCGGGATGCGCGAGCGCGTTTGGGCACTGCATGGCGATATCGCCATCGTCAGCGACGGCGGCACGCGGATCATGATCCGCCTGCCGCTGCCGCCGCCGTAACCGCTTAAGCCAGCTTAGAAGGCGTGGCGGATACCAACGTTGAAGGCTTTGTCGCCGCTACCGACTTCGTTGTTGTTACCAACGGTGTAGCCGGCGCCGTTTTTGTTTTTGATTTTGGCGTACGAAACGTAGGCGCCGGTACGCTTGGACAGCGAGTACAGGTAGCCCAGTGCGAACTGGTTGGCGTCCTGGTTTTTCGCGGTCTTGTCGTCCTTGCGGATGTACGAGGTCATGAAGTAACCATTGCCGGCCGGGATTTGCGCGCCGATCAGGATGTCGTTGCTGTCAACACTGGCGGTAGGCAGGACTGGCAGGCCGAGCGGGTTGTTGCTGCCGTTCGGGATTTGCGCGCTGTTCACGCCCTTGTCCGCGCTGTAAGCGAAGTAAGCCTTGATGACTTTGAAGTCGTAGTTGGCGGCGAACATGGTGTTGCGGCCGGTGTCCTGGGTTTTAGCCGGGGTGGCGCCGACAGCAGCGGTGTCGTTGTTTTTGTTGTTGTAGACCAGACGTGCGTTCAGCGGACCTTGCGCATAGTTCAGGCCAAAGCCGAACTGGCGGCCGGCGGTAGCGCTGCCAGCTTGCTCGCCCAGTGCATACAGGGCTTCGGCGCTGAAGCCGCCCATGACTGGGGTGGCGTAGACGATGGCGTTGCTTACGCGGGTGTTGGCGCCAGCCGACGGGAACAGGTTTTTAAGCGAACCGGCATAGCCTGCGCCGAATGGATCGGCTACCTGGCTTTGTGCGTTGTACAGCATGGTGTATTGCTTACCGATGGTCAGCTGGCCTGCGTCCTTGCTTTTCAGGCCAACGAAAGCCTGGCGGTTAAAGATGGTGTTGGCGCTGTCCAGCGAACCATCATCTGCCTTGAAGCCGGTTTCCATCTGGAAGATAGCCGACAGGCCGTTACCCAGGTCTTCCGTGCCACGGAAGCCCAGACGCGACTGGCCACCGATACCGCTGGTAAGTTTGGTCACGGAGCCGGCAGCAGCGCCGCGCTCGCTCACGATACCGGCATCGACCAGGCCGTAGATCGTTACGTTCGATTGAGCTTGGGCTTGTGCTGCGAAGCCGCCGATGATCAGTGCTGCCAGAGTAAGTTTTTTCACTTGATGTTCTCTACTTAAGGTTGAAGAAAGGCTGCGTGTTGAATCCACGGCGGGAATCATGCCTATCAATTACTTCAACAATGTGACAACGATAATCTGTTGTTATTTAGCATCAGGGTGAAAAAAGCCGCCCGAGGGCGGCTTGGCAGAACTTATTTTTGAATTATTTGAGTTTGCAACTCAGCAAGTAGTAATACTCCAGCCGCTCGATGCGGAATTGCTTCGCATGGTTGGTGAAGCGCTTGCGCTGGGTGCTGTCGGTCAGATAGTTCTTCAGGATCTCGTAGCGCTGGCCGTCGTCGGCGGTCAGGATCTGGTAGGTATTGCCTTCCGCATCGGTGCGGGCGATCACGGTCGAATTGCCGTCGACATAAGATTCGTCCAGCAGCACCAGCAGAATGTCCTTGCCCAGCTTGGCGCGCAGATGCTTGAGGAAGCTGTCGTGCTGTTCGCGCGGCACATGGCTCCACAGGCCGGCCGCAAACACGGCGGTGTACTGGCCTTCCAGTCCATCCGGCAGGTTGAAGGCATCCATCTGCCCGAAGCTGACGATGTCCTCGTCCAGGCCACGGGTTTCAGCCAGATCCAGCATTTCCTGCAAAATATCGGTGGCGTGTACCGAATCGGCCACTTCCGAGATCAGGTCGGTCCAGTAGGCGGTGCCGCAAGCCAGTTCCAGCACCTTGTGGCCCTGGAACAGCTCGGCGACCATTTCCTGCAAATCGTCCAGATCGTCAAAGCGCTCTTCCTGCGCGTAGACCTGGTCATAGTTATCCGCGTTGACGGCGTAATATTGTGTCAACTGGTTGGTAATCATGTTGATGCTTTCTTTATAGTTCGTAGTTATCTTTTTCGCCGCTCATGGCCTGTTCGATCAACTTGCGGTTGAGCGTAGGCGCCAGCAGTTCAATAAAGGTATAGATATAGCTGCGCAGATAGGCGCCCTGCTTGACCGCCACCCGCGACACATTCATGCCGAACAGATGGCCCACAGGGATGGCGCGCAGGTTCTTGTCGCGCTCGGCGTCAAAGGCCATGCCCGCTATGATACCAATTCCCATGCCCAGCTCGACATACGTCTTGATCACATCGGCGTCGATGGCTTCCAGCAGCACATCCAGCTTCAGGCCGCGCAAGGAGAACGCATGGTCAATCTTGCTGCGGCCGGCAAAGGCGCCATCATACGTGATGATCGGGAAAGCCGCGATCTCTTCCAGCGTCGGCTGCTTGGTGCGCAGCAGCGGATGGTCGGGCGGCACCACGACCACGTGCTCCCATTGATAGCATGGCAAGGTCACCAGCCCGGTCACGCCGGCGATCGACTCGGTAGCGATGCACAGGTCGGCCTGGTCGCGCTGCACCATCTCGGCAATCTGCTGCGGATTACCTTGCAACAAAGACAATCTCACCTTGGGGAATTTCACCATGAAGGCCTGCACCACCTTCGGCAAGGTGTAGCGCGCCTGGGTGTGGGTGGTGGCGATGGTGAAGCTGCCGCTGTCCTGCGCCGCGTATTCCTTGCCGATGCGTTTCAGGCTGTCGATCTCCTGCATGATCAGTTCCACCGACTGCAACACCAGCCGGCCCGGCTCGGTGAGGCCACGGATGCGCTTGCCGTGACGGGTGAAGATGTCGACCCCCAATTCCTCTTCCAGTTCGATGATGGCCTTGGACACGCCCGGCTGCGAGGTGAACAGCGCCTTGGCGGCATCGGTCAGGTTGTAATTCTGGCGTACTGCTTCGCGCACAAAGCGCAATTGATGAAGGTTCATTGCAGGTCTTGGCCCATCTTAAAATTATTAGTGTCCATGCTTATACCCAATCCTTATATAAGCAAATAAAGACTAAGTCGTATGGAATAAAGACGAAGTTTATTACTATTAGCGCTAGTTTGGGGAATCAGCGACTATCCAGGAAGAATATTCATGTATCAATACGACCAATACGACCACCTCATCATCCGAGAACGCATCGCCCAGTACCGCGACCAGGTACGCCGCCGCCTGTCCGATGAGCTGACCGAAGCCGAATTCCTGCCGTTGCGCCTGCAAAACGGCCTGTACATGCAACGCCACGCCTATATGTTGCGCATCGCCGTGCCGTACGGCTTGCTCGCAAGCAAGCAAATGCGCATGTTTGCCCATATTGCCCGCAAGTACGACCGTGGCTATGGCCACTTCACCACCCGTCAAAACATCCAGTTTAACTGGATTGAGCTGGAGCAGACCCCGGATATCCTGAGCGACCTGGCGTCGGTGGAGATGCATGCCATCCAGACCTCCGGCAACTGCATCCGCAACACCACCTCCGATCCCTACGCCGGTGTGGCCGCTGACGAAATCATCGATCCACGTCCGTACGCCGAAGTGCTGCGCCAGTGGTCGACCTTCCACCCGGAATTCATCGCGCTGCCGCGTAAATTCAAGGTCGCCATCAACGGCGCCTTGGAAGACCGCGCGGCCATCGCCATCCACGATATCGGCCTGACCGTGGTGCGTAACGACGCCGGTGAAATCGGCTTCAAATTCATGGCCGGCGGCGGCATGGGCCGCACGCCGATCATCGGTAGTGTGATCCGTGAATTCCTGCCATGGCAGCACCTGCTGACCTACACCGAAGCCGTAATGCGCGTGTACAACCAGTACGGCCGCCGCGACAACAAATACAAGGCGCGTATCAAGATTCTGCTGAAAGCCGTGGGCGTCGAAGAATTCACCCGCCAGGTGGAAGCAGAATGGGCCGACCTGAAAGACGGTCCTGAAACGCTGACCGTCGAAGAGATGCAGCGCGTGATCGACTACTTCCAGCCGCCGGCGTACAAAACGCTGGACGACTCCGACGTGGTCGCCGCGCAGGCTGGCAACAAGGCGTTCGCCAACTGGGTCAACCGCAACGTCAAGCCGCACAAGGTGCCAGGCTACGCGGCCGTGGTGCTGTCGCTGAAGAAGACCGGCGTACCGCCGGGCGACGCCACCGCCGAACAGATGGACTTCATGGCCGAGCTGTCCGACCGCTACAGCTTCGGCGAACTGCGCGTCACCCACGAGCAGAACGTGGTGCTGGCCGACGTCGAGCAATCGCAGTTGTTCGCACTGTGGCAGGAAGCCAAGGCGCACGGCCTGGCAACGCCGAACATCGGCCTGCTGACCGACATGATCTGCTGCCCTGGCGGCGACTTCTGCTCGCTGGCCAACGCCAAGTCGCTGCCGATTGCCGCCGCCATCTCGGAGCGCTTCGACAATCTCGACTACCAGCACGACATCGGCGAGATCGAACTGAATATCTCCGGCTGCATCAACGCCTGCGGCCACCACCACGTCGGCAGCATCGGCGTGCTGGGGGTGGATAAGGATGGCAGCGAATGGTATCAGGTGTCGATTGGTGGCGCGCAAGGCAACAACGCTGCCATCGGCAAGATCATCGGCCCATCGTTCTCCGCCCTGCAAATGCCGGAAGTGATCGATCGCCTGCTGAAAGTCTATCTGCGCGATCGTTTTGAAGATGAATCGTTTGCCGCCTGCGTTCAGCGTATTGGCGTCGCACCGTTCAAGGAATTTGTGTACGCCACGCCGATCGCTGAAAAAAGCGGCCGCCTGGTTGGAGAGGATGAATATGTCTAAGCATTTGATTATCAAGGGCCGTGAAGTGGTGGAAGATGATTGGCAGGTGCTGCGCCTGGCCGAACCGGTGGAAGGTGCACCGGCTGTCGATCCAGCCACCGTGGCCGTCCCGGCCGGCAAATTCATCGTGCCACTAAGTCTGTGGCTGGTGCAGCGCGAACTGCTGGCGGCGCGCACCGCTGCCGGTGAAATCGCCGTCTGGCTCGCCTCCGACGAACGCCCGGAAACACTGAAAGACCTGCTCGACCAGTTCCCGCTGATCGCCATCGACTTCCCTAAATTCACCGATGGCCGCGGCTACTCGATCGCCTACAACCTGCGCACCCGCCTGGGCTGGAGCGGCGAACTGCGCGCCATCGGCGACGTGCTGCGCGACCAGCTGTTCTCGATGCAGCGCGTCGGCTTCGACGCCTACTCGGTACGCGCCGACCGTAACGTGCACGACGCGCTGAAAGGCCTGTCCGACTTCTCCGAAACCTATCAGGCTTCGGTCGATCAGAAGACGCCGCTGTTCCGCCGCCACGCACGCCCGACTCCCGCCGGCATTTGATTGGAGCGGCAATGAGTGACCTGAGCAAGCTGATTGCGGACACGCGCGCCACGCTGTCCCGCATCGCCAGCGATTTTAGTCCGGCGGTATTCGCCTCCTCGCTGGCGGCGGAAGACATGGTGCTGACTGACCTGATCCTGAAAGGCGGCTACGACATCGGCATCTTCTCGCTGGAAACCGGCCGTCTGCACAAGGAAACGCTGGCCATGCTGGACAAGGTGAAGCAGCACTACGGCTACGAAATCGCGGTGTACAAGCCGCAGCAGGAGGCGGTGGATGCCTACGTCGCGCAGAACGGTCTGAACGCCTTCTACGACAGCGTCGAGATGCGCAAGGAATGCTGCCGCATCCGCAAGGTCGAGCCGCTGGGCCGCGCGCTGCTGGGCAAGAAGGCCTGGGTCACCGGCCAGCGCCGCGCGCAAGCCGCCACCCGTGGCTCGCTGATGGTCGAGGAAGACGATGCTGCGCACTTCATGACCAAATTTAATCCGCTGGCCGATTGGTCCGAGGAAGACGTCTGGCACTACATCCGCGAGAACGGCGTGCCGTACAACGCGCTGCATGACCAGGGTTATCCATCGATCGGCTGCGAACCGTGTACCCGAGCCATACAGCCAGGTGAAGATGTCCGCGCCGGTCGCTGGTGGTGGGAGAACCCGGAATCGAAAGAATGCGGCCTCCACGTCGTTGACGGCAAACTGATACGCATTAAATCTGTCGCAGCTTGAAAGAATCCAAATGAATGCTTTAGTAGAAAACAACGTGCAAGTGAACTCGCGCCACCTCGATGCGCTGGAATCGGAAGCGATCCACATCATGCGCGAAGTCGCTGCCGAATGCAGCAACCCTGCCCTGCTGTTCTCGGGTGGTAAAGACTCGGTGGTGCTGCTTCGCATCGCCGAGAAGGCTTTCCGTCCTGGCAAATTCCCGTTCCCGCTGGTGCACGTCGACACCGGCCACAACTTCCCGGAAGTGATCACCTTCCGCGACAAGCGCGTGGCCGAGCTGGGCGAGCGCCTGATCGTCGGTTCGGTCGAAGACTCGATCAAGAAAGGCACGGTGCGCCTGCGTAATCCGCAGACCGATTCGCGCAACGCCGCGCAAGCGGTGACGCTGCTGGAAACCATCGCCGAACACGGCTTCGACGCCTGCATCGGCGGCGCCCGCCGCGACGAAGAGAAGGCCCGCGCCAAGGAGCGCATCTTCTCCTTCCGCGACGAATTCGGCCAATGGGACCCGAAATCGCAGCGCCCGGAACTGTGGGACCTGTACAACACCCGCGTGCATCCAGGCGAGAACATGCGCGTGTTCCCGATCTCCAACTGGACCGAGCTGGATGTGTGGCAGTACATCGCCCGCGAAAAGCTGGAGCTGCCGCCGATTTACTTCGCCCACGAGCGTGAAGTCATTCCGCGCAACGGCCTGCTGGTGCCGCTGACCGACCTGACGCCGCCGCGCGAAGGCGAAACCGTCGAAAAACAGGTGGTGCGTTTCCGTACTGTCGGCGACATCTCCTGCACCTGCCCGGTGTCCTCGGACGCGGTGACGCTGGAGCAGATCATCGCTGAAACGGCGATCACGCAAGTGACGGAGCGCGGCGCGACGCGCATGGACGACCAGACGTCCGAAGCATCGATGGAAAAACGTAAAAAAGCAGGATACTTCTAATGACTCAGAATACTCACGAACAAAGCCTGCTGCGCTTTATTACCGCCGGTTCCGTCGACGACGGCAAATCCACCCTGATCGGCCGTCTGCTGTTCGACAGCAAAGGCATTTTCGCCGACCAGCTGGACGCCATGTCGCGTTCCAAGCACAAGCGCACTGTCGGCGACACCGTCGACCTGTCGCTGCTGACCGATGGCCTGGAAGCCGAACGCGAACAAGGCATCACCATCGACGTGGCCTACCGCTATTTCGCCACACCGAAACGCAAGTTCATCATCGCCGACACGCCGGGCCACGAGCAGTACACCCGTAATATGGTGACCGGCGCGTCGACCGCCGATGCGGTCATCATCCTGGTCGATGTGTCGAAAGTGAAGCTGCGCGAAGACGGCGGTGTGGACCTGCTGATCCAGACCAAGCGCCACTCGACCATCGCCCATCTGCTGCAAATTGAGCATGTGATCGTTGCGGTCAACAAGATGGACCTGGTGAACTACGACCAGGATATCTATAACCGCATCGTCAAGGCATACGGTGAATTCGCCGCCTCGCTGGGCCTGAAGGACATCACGCCGATTCCGCTGTCCGCCCTGACCGGCGACAACGTGGTGGAGAAGAGCGAAAAGCTGGGCTGGTATCAGGGCCCGACGCTGATCGAGCTGCTGGAATCGCTGTCGGTGTACGACGAGTCGCACGACGCGCCGTTCCGCTTCCCGGTGCAGCTGGTGGCGCGCCACAACGGCCACGAAGCCAACGACTTCCGCGGCTACATGGGCCGTATCGAAGCCGGCAAGGTCTCGGTGGGCGACAAGCTGGTGGTACAGCCGTCCGGCCAGAGCGCGACCGTCAAGGACATCGTCACGCTGGAAGGTTCGCACCAGTCGGCAGTGGCCGGCCAATCGATCACGCTGCTGCTGGACGAGTACCTGGATATTTCGCGCGGCGATCTGCTGGCCAGTGCCGACCAGCCGGCCACGCAGCTGAAGCAGCTGAAAGCGGATGTATGCTGGATGTCGGACGAGCCGCTGGATGTGCGCCGCAAATACTGGATCAAGCACGGCACCAAGCAGACTTCCGCCAAGGTGAAAGCAATCGAGTCCCTGCTGGACATCAACACCCAGCAGCGCCACGGCGCCGAAGGCCTGAAGCTGAACGACATCGCCACCATCGAGCTGGCGGTGCAGCAGCCGCTGGCCGCCGACGCCTACAGCGACATCCGCGCGACCGGCGCCTTCATCCTGATCGATGAAGTCACCCACCAGACCGTCGCCGCCGGCATGATCCGCCTGTAATCATGGCGGCACTCGGGAAAGTGTATTTGATCGGCGCCGGCCCCGGTGCGCAGGACCTGATCACCTTGCGCGGCGCGCGCCTGCTGGCACAGGCCGACGTGGTGCTGTACGACGCGCTGGTCACACCCGAGATGCTGGAACTGTGTCCGCAAGCGGAAAAAGTCCTGGCCGGCAAACGCAGCGGCCAGCGCTCGCTGGCGCAGCAGCTGATCAATGAGATGCTGGTCGATTACGCGCACAAGGCGCAGCTGGTGGTGCGTCTCAAGGGTGGCGATCCAATGATGTTTGGCCGCGCCGACGAAGAGCTGCGCACGCTGGAAGAAGCCGGCATCGAAGTAGAGGTCGTCCCCGGCATCACCACCGCGCTTGCAGCGGCGGCCGCCACCAAACAGCCGCTGACCAAGCGCGGCGTCGCCCGCAGCGTTGCCTTCTTCACCTCGTCCACCGCACCGGAACACTCGGACCACGACGCCATCCCGGAAACCGACACCCTGGTGCAATACATGGGCGGCCGCGAAGCCATCGCCACCGCTGAGCGCCTGCTGGCTCATGGCCACGCGCCGGACAAACCGGCAGTGGTCATCGAAAACGTCAGCCGCACCGACCAGCAGATCCACCGCATGACCATCGCCGGGCTAACGCAAGGCCTCGGCACGCCGCATGGACCGGTGCTGGTGATGATCGGCGAAGCGATGCGCGCACGGCCGCACCAGCATCCCGATACCGAGATTAGCAAGACAATAGCCAGCCAACTCAGCGCCTAGATTCCGCTGTTCCGTACTAAAATGTCCATTCTGACCACAAGAGGTAGTAATGGACACTGTTCAACGACTGGAAAGCGCCTGGAACGCCCACTCCGCCGGCGAATTTGAGCCGGCCCTGCAGGAATACATCGCGCTGTTCGACGCCACCGCAAAAGATCCGGAGACAGCCTCGCTGCGCCTGTCCTACGTGCTGGCCGCCTGGGCCAAGCTGGCGGAAGAATACATTCCGGCGCGCCGCGCGCTGGTCGAAGAGCGCGACCGCCTCGCCGCGCAACTGCCTGTCGATCCTGGCTTGTTCCACGATATCCGCATCATCAACGACAAGCTGGGCGACTTGCAGAATACCTACCATCTGTTCGAGCGCATGCCGGAAGCGCGGGCGCAGCAGCATGCACGCGAAGCCCTGCCGTCGGTGATGGCTTGCGGCGACTACGCGCTGGCGCGCCGCTACCTGCCGCAGCCGGAACAGCATCTGGCACTGGCCGCAATGCAGCTGAATGAACTCAAGAGCCGCGTCAATGTGCTGACCACCGAAGGCATGGCCGAACTGCTGGCCGATGTCTTCAACTACACCACCGAAGTCGCATTGGTACTGGACTTGCTGAACGGCTGCGGCGATACTGCGGCAGCGGCGATCGCGCGCCAGCAAGCCGTCGACCTGGTGCAGGCGCCGGAAGCGCGCGCCTGCGTGCAAGCGGAGCTGGATGTTCCTGGCAGCACGCTGGACGCCATGGTTGAACTCCAAAATTCGGTGACTGCATAGTGAACAAGATTTACGCTCAAGCCCTCCTTCTCTCCGCCCTGCTGCCAGCCGCCGCTTATGCGGCCGTGCCTACCTATGATTACAAGGTGGTGCGCAGCTATCCTCACGATGCACAGGCTTTTACGCAAGGCCTGCTGTACCGCGACGGCTTCCTGTACGAGAGCACCGGCTTGAACGGCAAATCATCGATCCGCAAGGTCGATCTGGCCAGCGGCAAGGTCTTGCAAAGCAA
This sequence comes from Duganella sp. sic0402, assembly GCF_019219065.1. Taxonomy (GTDB): domain Bacteria; phylum Pseudomonadota; class Gammaproteobacteria; order Burkholderiales; family Burkholderiaceae_D; genus Rugamonas. The sequence goes on from NZ_JAHUWK010000003.1 coordinate 13,533, forward strand.
GGATATCCCGCCACAGTATTTCGGCGAGGGCCTGACCGCTTCGGGCGACACGCTGGTCAGCATCACCTGGCAAAGCCAGACCGGCTTTGTCTTCGACCTGAAAAGCTTTGAGCTGAAAAGCCAGTTCTCCTATCCGGGCGAAGGCTGGGGCTTGGCGCACACCGGCAAGGAGCTGGTGCTCAGCGACGGCAGCGCCACGCTGCGCTTCCTCGATCCCAGGACCTTTCTGGAAGTGCGCCGCGTCAAAGTGACAGCGGACGGCATCGCTGTTGATCAGTTGAATGAACTGGAAGTGGTGGATGGCGAAATCTTCGCCAACATCTGGCACACCAACACCATCGCCCGCATCGACCAGGCCACCGGCAAGATCATCGGCTGGATCGACTTCGGCAAACTCTATCCCGACGCGGGCAAAGGCCCGAACGGCGAGAACGTCATGAACGGCATCGCCTATGACGCCGAGAAAAAGCGCCTGTTCGTCACCGGCAAGCTGTGGCCGAAAATCTACGAAGTCAAAATCATTCCCCGCAAATAAAACCCATGACCATCCGCGCCTGCTTCGGTATCGCATGTTTGACGCTGGCTGCCGTGGCGCAGTCGCAGGAAGCCACGCCTGCGCCTGGCCTGCCGCTGTGGGAAGCTGGCGTATTCGGTGGCGCCGCCACCACGCCCGCCTATCCCGGCGCGGAAGACCGCTCCACCCGCGCGCTGGTGCTGCCGATGCTGATCTACCGCGGCAAGATCCTGCGCGCCGACCGCTCCGGCATCGGCGCGCGGCTGATCAACACCGAGCGGGTCGAACTGGATATCGGCTTCGCGCTGTCGCTGCCCGCGCGCTCCAAAGACACTGGCGCACGCGCCGGCATGCCCGATCTGAACTCGCTGCTGGAATTCGGTCCGCGCCTGAAAGTGCAATTGGCCGATCACGCGCGCCTGGAACTGCCGTTGCGGCTACCGCTGGAACTGCGCAATGGCTTTGAGCGTCAGGGCCTGGTGTTTGAGCCGCGCCTGGTGTTTGAAACCGCCGCCGATGACGGCAAGTGGACCGCCGACGCCAATATCGGCGCCGTGTATGGCAATACAAAGCTCAACCAGTATTTCTATGAAGTCGCGCCGCAATATGTCACCGCGACGCGGCCGCAGTACCAGGCCAGCGGCGGCCTGATGATGACACGGCTGGGCCTCAGCCTGTCACGCCGCCTGTCCCCGGACTGGCGCATCTTCGGCTTTGCCCGCTACGATAATCTGAGCCATGCGGCCAATCGCGAAAGCCCGCTGTTCCGTAAAAACAGCGGCCTCTCGGCCGGCATCGGCTTTACCTGGACCGCGCACCGCTCGGCCGCACGCGCCTGGGACTGAGGTGGCGCTCAGGCCGTCATCAGCGCAATAATCTCGTCGGCCACGGCGCGCACCGGCGCGGCACGGCGCACATCTTCATGCATGACGATCCACAGCTTGCGCTTGACCGGGCACACCGGCGCCTCAACGCGCACCAGCGAACCGTCCGGGAAGTAATCCGGCAGCACCGCCACACCGCTACCGGCCAGCGCCGCCTGATACAGCGTACCCAGATCGTTGGAGCGCAAACAGTAGCGACGTGCGCCGCGCACCTTCTCCAACCATTCATGCTGCGGCGTGTGCTGTAGCAGTTCGTCGTAGCCGAGGAATTCCCACTGCTCCGGTGCGCGCGTTGCAAGGTACGCTTCGCTGGCGCACAGCTGATACGTCACCGTCGCCAGGCTGCGCACTGCCAATCCCGGCGAGGTGGGACGGTTATAGCGGATGGCAATATCCGATTCGCGCCGCATCAGATCGGTCACGCGCAACTCGGCACGCAGGTCAATCTCAATGCCCGGCAGCTTATGCAGCGCCGGCTGCAATCCGGGCGCCAGCACCCACGCGGTCACCGCCGGCGGCGCCGACACACGCACCTTGCCGCTCAGCGCCGTGGCGCCGCCGCTGGCCTCGCGCAGCAGGCCGTGCAGACTTTCCTCCATCTTGCGCGCGTGCGGCGCCAGCGCCTTGCCAGCCGCGGTCAGCGACCAGCCTTTCGGGAAGCGGTCGAACAGCTTGACGCCCAGCTTGTCCTCCAGCGCGTCGATGCGGCGCGCCACGGTGGTGTGCTCGACGCCGGCCGCGCGCGCGGCGCCGGACAGCGTGCCGGCATCGTGCAGGGCAAGGAAGAAGCGCAGGTCGTCCCAGTTTGGTTGGCTCATTGTGCAATTATGCACACATTCCGCGCAGGTTTTGCTAATTTTGCTCAGGCCAGTTCGCCCCTATCGTGTCTTTATTTGAAAGGAGATGCGATGAAACTGTTAAACCGTTTGTTTTGCCTGATGATGTGGGTGCCCGCCCACCAGGCCGCGCTGGCGGCCCGGCCCTTCCCTTTGGCAGGCACCTGGGAACTGGTGGCCGCCGACCGATTGCTGCCGGATGGCACACGTGAAGCCGATTTCGGCGTCCAGCCCAGCGGTCTGATGATGATCGACAGCGACGGCCGCTACACGGTGCAAATTTACCAGCAAGGCAGGCCGCGCTTCAGCGGTGGCGACAAAAAGAGCGGCACGGCGCAGGAGTTCCGCGCTGCGGTTGAAGGATCAAGCACGCATTTCGGCAGACTCGCCATTGACGAGCCATCGCGCACGCTGACCTTCATCATCGAAAGCGCCGCCTTTGCCAACTGGGAGGGCACGCGGCAGGAGCGCCGCTATGCGTTGAAAGGCGATGAACTAAGCTACCGCGTGCCGGCGCGGCCGGACGGGCATGTGCCGCTGTCAGTGTGGCGCCGTCTGAGATAAGGCGCTGACGCAGTAGTCGGACAGCGCCCGCAGCACCGCCGCATTTTCGCCGGCCGCCTCCACCACCTTGATGGCGGCTTGCGGATAGGCGGCACGCAGTTCGTCCAGCATCAGCGGCAGATCGCGCAGCACATGGCCGCCCTGCCCCAGGAACACCGGCACCACGGTGATGTCGGTAATGCTGCCCGCCACCAGCGCCGACACCACGTCCGGCAGGCGCGGCGACATCAGCTCCAGAAAGGCCAGCTCCACGCGCACTTCAGGCTCGCGGGACTGGGTCAGATCGCGCAGCCGCTCGAACGGTGCGGCCCACGACGCCGAGCGGGCGCCGTGCGCGAACAGGATCAATGCACGTTTGCTCATCTAATGTCGCTCCACCCACCATAAGGCGCCTAGCGCCAGCAACATGAACAGCAGGCTAGGTGCAATCGCCGTCAGGAAGGCCGGCCAGGTGCTGAGCAAGCCAAGGTGCGCAAACAGCGTGTTCACCAGCAGGAAGCTCACGCCCAGCATGATGCCGAGAAAAATCTTCAGGCTGACGCCGCCGCTACGCGTGTGCAGATAACCGAACGGCAGCGCCAGCGCCATCAGCACGAAAATCGCCAGCGGATCGAGCAGCTTCTTCCAGAAGGCGATCTTGAAGCGCTCGGTTTCCTGCTTGTTCTCGATCAGGTGGCGGGTGTACACCGCCAGCTCCACCGCCGACATGCGCTCCGGATCGGAACGCGACACCGACAGGATGCGCGGTGTAATCTCCGACAGCAGATCCTTGGTCGCGCTGCGGCGAGTTTCGATCATGCTGGACTCCAGCGCGTAGTTATTGGCCAGGTTGGCTTCAATGCCGGGCTTGAGCAGCTCCGGATTGGTGAAGATGTTTTCCGTCACCTCCTGCAGCTGCCACTTGTTATTGCCCTGGAAGGTGCCGGTCTTGGCCTGCGTGATCGAGCGCAGGCGGAAGCTGGTGTCGAACTCATACAGCTTCACATCCTTCAGCGTGCCGTCCGGACGCACTTCCTTGACGTTGAAGAAACGCGAACCGGTCACCGTGCCGGTCATGCCTTCCGACTTGACGATATCCTTGGTCCACAGGCCGGAACGGAATTCGGTCGAAATCGTCGTACCGCGCGAGGTCAGCTTGAATTTCTCCGCCAGCGGCGCGGTGCGCGGCACCACCAACTCGCCCACCAGGAAGGTAATGATCACCAATACCACGCCGACCTTGGCCAGCATCCACGCCACCATGCCGGTCGACATGCTGGACGCGCGCATGATGGTGAATTCCGAGGTCGCCGCAAACTGCGCCATCGTGTAGATGGTGCCGATCAGCGCCGCAATCGGCATGACTTCGTAGACGTGGCCGGGCAGCTGCACCAGTACGTAGAAGAAGGCATATTGCGCGCCGACGCCGTTCTTGCTGATCTTCGGCAGTTCGCCGGTCAAGTCCATAAAGGCTTGCAGCGCCAGGAAGGCCACCAGCACAAAGGCGACAGCTTGCAGTATCGAGACTGCGAAATAGCGTTGCAGGATTTTCATTGCGAGACTGCTTTCTGGCCCGCGCCGTTGCGCGAACGTTTATACGCCGCCAGCAAGGCCAGCGGGTGGTAGCGGTGATTCAGGTTCAGGCGCCAGGCAAACAGCGCGAACACGGTCAGCGCGGCGGCGACGTGCAGCGGCCACCAGGACAGCGCAAAGAGGAATTTCCCTTGCCGCACACTGGACTCCAGCAGCTTGACGAAGTTGTTATAGCTGAAGAAGATCAGCAAGGCGATGATCAGGTTGGCCGAGCTGCCGGCGCGCGGATTGACGAAGCCCAGCGGAATCGCCAGCAGCATCAGCACCAGGCAAGTCAGCGGCGACGATATGCGCCACAGCAGTTCGGCGCGGGCGTCATTGCTGTCGTCGGCGAACAGGCGCATGGTGGGAATCGAGTCGGTATCTTTATCTTCCTCCAGATCCTGGGTCTGGCTGGTCACCCGCATGCTATAGCTTTCGAACTCCATGGTCTGGAAGTCCGCCTGGCCCGGCGTGCCCTGGTAGCGGCGGCCGTTCTTCAGCACCAGGTAGCGCTCTCCCTTTGGTCCGGTGTTGATCACGCCCTCGCGCGCGACGATAACGGCGGTGCCGCGATCATCAACGGTGTTGACGAAGACGTTCTGCACCACGGCCGTCTTGCCGGCCACGCCTTCGACGAAGAAGATGCGATTGGCCGACGCCGATTCCTTGAACTGGCCCGGCGAGACTTTCTGCAGGTCTTCGCGCTTTTCAAAGCGCTCGACATATTCCGCGCTTTTCTGCTTGGCCCACGGCGTGGCGACGAAACTCAGCACGCCGGTCAATATCACCAGCGGCAGGCCGAACGTCAGCACCGGCACGATCCAGCGCGTCAGCGACAAGCCGGAGGCAAACCACACCACCATCTCGGAGTCGCGATAGGTCCGCGTCACCACCATCAGCACCGAAATAAAGCTGGTGAGGATGATGATAGTTGGCAGATAATTCAGCGTTGCGAAAGCGATCAGCGCAACCACGTCGCCGGAAGCCACCTTGCCGCCGGCTGCCCGGCCGAGGACTGCAATCAGGGCCCAGGTCACGCAGATACTGAACAGCACCGTGAAAGAGGCGCCGGCCGTATTGGCCATTTCACGTCGTAGGGCGCGTTGAAAGATCATTGAAGATTATAATTCGGTAGTTTGGCCCATATATACAGACTATACGGGACCACAAGTTTTAAGTACGTACACGACACGGAGAATCAAATGGACTTTAGCATAAAAGCATTCGACACAAAAAACACCATCGCTACGGCCAAAGCCGGCGTCATCGCCGTCGCGGTCTTCGAAAACAAAAAGCTGTCGCAAGCCGCCAAGGCGCTGGATGGCGCTGGTGAAATCACGGCTGCGCTCAAGTCCGGCGACATTACCGGCAAAGCCGGCGCCACCCTGCTGCTGCGCGGCCTGAAAGGCGCCGCCGCCGAGCGCGTGCTGCTGGTCGGTCTGGGCAGCGACGACGCTGTCAGCGAAAAAAGCTTCGCCAGCGGCGTGACTGCGGCCTTGAAAGCATTCTCCACCCTGGGCACCAGCGACGCTATTATCGCATTGCCGATGACCGAAGTGAAAGAGCGTGACGCCAATTGGGCGATCCGCTGCGTGGTGCAGAGCGCCCACGAGTCGGTATTCCGCACCGATAGCCAGAAGAGCAAGAAAGATCCGGCCGCCGCCGGCGTCAAGAAGATCGCGCTGGCAGTGCCAGGCAACGCCGCCACCAAGGTCGCGCTGGCACAAGCCGTGGCCATCGCCAACGGCATGGACCTGACCAAGGAACTGGGCAACACCTCGGCCAACGTCTGCACCCCGACCCACCTGGCCAACGTTGCCAAAAAATTGGGCAAGGACTACAAGTTCGACGTGGAAGTGCTGGACCGCAAACAGCTGGAAGCACTGAAGATGAACAGCTTCCTGTCGGTCACCAACGGCAGCGAGCAGCCACCTAAATTCATCATCCTCAAGCACATGGGCGGCAAGGCCAAGGATGCGCCGGTGGTGCTGGTCGGTAAAGGCATCACCTTTGACACCGGCGGCATTTCGCTGAAAGCCGGTCCGGGCATGGACGAGATGAAGTACGACATGGGCGGCGCGGCATCGGTGCTGGGCACCTTCCGCGCCATCGGCGAAATGAACCTGAAGCTGAACGTGATCGGCGTGATCGCTGCGTGCGAGAACATGCCATCCGGCCGCGCCACCAAGCCGGGCGACATCGTCACCTCGATGAATGGCCTGACCATCGAAATCCTGAATACCGACGCCGAAGGCCGCCTGGTCTTGTGCGACGCGCTGACCTACGCCGAACGCTTCAATCCGGCCGCAGTGATCGACATCGCCACGCTGACCGGCGCCTGCATCGTCGCGCTGGGCCACCATAAGAGCGGCCTGTTCACACGTGATGACGACGCCCACAACAAGCTGGCCGACGAGATCATGGCTGCCGGTAAAAACGCCAGCGACACCGCATGGCGTCTGCCGATCGGCGAAGAGTACAACGAGCAGTTGAAGTCCAACTTCGCCGACCTGGCCAACATCGGCACGCCGGGCGGCGCATCGTGCACGGCAGCGGCCTTCCTGGAAAACTTCACTCGCAAGTACACCTGGGCGCACCTGGATATCGCAGGCACCGCGTGGAAATCGGGCGGCGCGAAAGGCGCAACCGGCCGTCCGGTGCCGCTGCTGTCGAACTTCCTGATTGGTCGTTCGAACTAAGCGCTCAAACTAATCAGAACAGGGTCACGCCGGCTGCCGGCGCTGGCCCGTCTTCTTTTTCCTGGGCAGGGCGCATGACCACCGTCAGTATCGACGGATAGTCATAGCCCGCCCCAGTATTCCGGTCGACGATGGTACCCAGGCCAGCCGTCAGCACCAGATTTCCCCACAGATTGCCATCCACGCGAGACTCCACCTTCTCGTAAGCCCAGCCCTTGCCTTGCTTCTGGCAATCAATGCGCAGCGGGCCGGCGCTCTTGCGCAGGGTTACGCGCGCCGGGGTGGTGACAAACCATTTGCCCATGTCGTTGTACAGCACGCAGCCGACCCCGGCGATCTCGCGGTGATCGAGCACGGTCTGCACCAGCACGTTTTGTTCGGTGGATTCAGTCAGGGACGCGCAGCCTGCCAGCGAGGCAAGCAGCGCAACCGCAGCAGCGGGACGGAGATACATAGTCTGTCTCTGGAATAAAGATACAGACGAGTGTACCAGCCCAATGGCGGTTTTATTTGCTTAATCAAGCGGCGTAAAGCCTTGCACTTTACGCCTTGCGCATCAGGCGTTCTGGCGTGCTGCCGCTGCTTTCGCAATCACCGGCACTTCAACCTGTTCGTCCTGCTTTTTCTTCAAGCCTTGCACGACTTTCAGGATGTCGTCCATGCCGCGCTCACCGCCCAGCGACGAGAAAGCATCCAGCACTTCGTTCAGCACCTGGTTGCGCACCGCCGCCTCGTCCGCGTTGATTGCAGGCGGACGTTGCACGGAGCGCTTCTCAGCGGCTGCGGCTTCCTTTTGCGCAGCGGTTTTGCGCGCGCCGGCGGTTTTGCCGTGTTCCAGCGCGGCCTGCCAGATCACCCAGCGGCGTTGCGTTTCGAAGACCAGATACTCCTCTGGCTTGTCTTCACGGCGGCGGACAATATGACCGTCGCGTTGTGCCCATGCCTCAAATGCAGTTCGCATTTTTTATTCCTTTGCAAATGCGCTACGCGCAATTCACTATAAAAACCCGTAAGTAATTTCCGTATAGTATCATTTATTGCGCTATTTCAACACAAAGATACGCAGATTTCGCCATCATGGTTGCCAAACGGAAACACAAGTTTTCCTGTCCTTTTACCCTAGTATATTTCTAATCTCCCCACTTTGTCTTGGTTGCCAGTTATATTCTGACAACAACGAGACAGTATTGGCAATTATTTTTTCATTTCACACCTTACGTAACATTTTAGGCCTTGGCACCCCGCTTAAGGAAGGGTTTTTCATGTTTTTTCATTCAGCTTTACAAGATGGTAAGGATATGTGTTAAATCGGAATGCTGTAAGATGCAAGCCACCCAGAACTAACGCATGAAAGCATGATATGAAAATAGCTACGTGGAATGTTAACTCTTTGAACGTAAGACTGCCGCACGTTATAAAGTGGCTAGAAGAAAATCCAACAGATGTGCTAGCTATTCAAGAAACAAAATTGACTGACGACAAGTTTCCCCTGGCAGAACTGGAGGCTGCGGGCTATCACGTCGCTTACACCGGCCAGAAAACCTATAACGGCGTGGCCATCATCTCGCGGCTGCCTATCCACGATATCGTCAAGAACAACCCGAAATTTGAAGACCCGCAACAACGCATCATCGCCGGCACCATCGATGGCGTGCGCGTGGTGTGCGCCTATGTGCCGAACGGCCAGGCAGTGGGAGCGGACAAATTTGAATACAAGATGGCGTGGCTGAACGCCTTCCACGACTGGATCAAGGAACAGGCGGCGCAGTATCCGCAACTGGCGGTGGTGGGTGACTACAACATCGCGCCGGAAGACCGCGATGTACACGACCCGGCCGCATGGGAAGGCATGGTGCATGTGTCGCCGGAAGAACGCGCGCAGCTCAAGCGTCTGCTGGACCTCGGCCTGACCGACGCCTTCCGCATGTTCGATCAGCCGGAAAAATCCTTCAGCTGGTGGGACTATCGCGGCCTCGGCTTCCGCCTGAACAAAGGCTTGCGCATCGACCACCTGCTGCTGTCCGACGCGCTCAAGCAGCGCTGCACGGCCTGCGTCATCGACCGTGTGCCGCGCAAATGGGAACAGCCGTCCGACCACACGCCGGTGATCGCTACTTTCGCCTGATGTACTAAGTGCGTGGCAGCAGCAGCTGGGCCGTCGTATGCGGCACCGGCTGCGAGAACAGATAACCTTGCGCGAACTGGCAGCCGTGACGCTGTAATAGCGCGTACTGTCCTTCCGTCTCGACGCCCTCTGCCACCACCGACAGCTGCAAGCTGTCGGACAGCGCGATGATCGCCGCCACAATGGCGCGGTCTTCCGCGCTCTCCTCCAGGTCTTTAATGAAAGCACGGTCAATCTTGATCTTCCGGACCGGGAAGCGCTTCAGATAAGCCAGCGACGAATAGCCGGTGCCGAAATCGTCAATCGACAGGCGAATGCCCATGGCGTTGATGTGCCCGAGGATTTCCAGCGTCTGCTCGCCGTGCTGCATCAATGCTGTTTCCGTGATCTCGAATTCGATCAGCGCCGGATCGATGCCGGTTTCGTCGAGGATGTCGCGGATCGATGCCACCAGTCCGCGGTGCATGAACTGGCGCGGCGACAGGTTGACCGCCAGCGGCACCGGCAGCATGCCCTGGCTTTGCCACGCCATGCTTTGCCGGCAGGCCTGGCGTATCACCCATTCGCCGATCGGCACGATCATGCCGTTTTCCTCGATGATGGGGATGAACTGGTCCGGTGTAATCAGCTCAGTGCCGCCGCGCCGCCAGCGCAGCAGTACTTCCATCGCATGCAGGCGGCGCGTGCCGATGTCCATGATCGGCTGGAAGAACAGCTCAAACTCATTCGCTGCCAGCGCGCCGCGCAGGCTGGTCTCCAATTCAAAGTGGCGCGACGCCGACAGGTTCATCGCCTCCTTGAAGAACTGGTAGTTATTGCGGCCGCTGGCCTTGGCATGGTACATCGCGCCATCCGCATTGCGCATCAGCGTCTCGACATCGCCGCCATCGTCCGGATAGACGGTGATGCCGATCGATGGCGTGATGTGCAGGTTGCGTCCCTCCAGCGGGAAGCACTCCGACAAGGCGTCGATGATTTTCTCCGCCACCTGGCTTGATTCATCAGGCGTGCGGATGCCCGGCACCAGCACCACGAACTCATCGCCGCCGAGACGCGCCACGGTGTCGCTGGCGCGCACCGCGCGGCACAGGCGGCCGGCGACTTCCTTCAGCAACTGGTCGCCCGTCATATGGCCCAGCGAATCATTGATGGTCTTGAAGCGGTCAAGGTCGATGAACATCACCGCCAGCTTGCGTTCCGAGCGCTGCGCGGCCAGCATGGCACGGTCCAGCCGGTCCGACAGCAGCGCGCGATTCGGCAGGCCGGTCAGGCTGTCGTGATACGCCATATGATGCACGCGCGCTTCGGCCTGACGGCGCTCGACGATCTCGCCCTGTAGCTGTGCATTGGCGCCGGCCAGTTCGGCGGTGCGCTCCTGCACCCGCAGTTCCAGTTCATCACGCGCGCGGGCCACCGCTTCCGCCGCTTCGCGCCGCGTGGTGATATCGTCCACCAGCCACACCGAGCGGCCGCGCGCCTGCGCCAGATCGAATGGCCGGCCCGACAAGCGCCCCCAGAAAGTGCTGCCGTCCTTGCGCACCAGCTCATATTCGGACACGTTGACACGGCCTGCCTCAAAATCGCGCTGGGTCTCGGCGCGCGCGCGATCCCACGCATCTTTGCCCGCGTAGAAGGCTTGCACGCTAAGGTGGTTCATTTCGCCGGGCGCGTAGCCGAAGAGTTCTTCCATCTTGCGGTTGCAGCGCAGGTTGCGGCCATTCTCCACCACCGAGATGCCCAGCACCGCGCTATCCAGAATGGCCTGATTCTCCAGCAGCGCGTTGCGCAATGCCTCCTCGGCGCGCTTCTGCTCGCTGCGGTCTTCGATGACCCAGATCGTGCCTTGCGACGGGTCATCCGGATTGACCACGTAGCCGATCAACTGCGCCCACAAGATCGTATCGTCGGAGCGGCGCATTTCGATCTCGGTCTGGAACGGCCGGCCAATGGAGAGGAAGGGATAGGCTTCGGCGCCAAGCTGCTCATACGCCTGCTGCGACGGATACAGCGCCCTCCCCGGCAGGCCCAGGCCGGATGTTTCGTCGTAGCGGAACATCTCGGCAAAGCCACGGTTATAACGGGTGATGAGGCGGTTCTTGGTGAACAGGATGCTCATCGAGGCATTGGTCATGATCGCCTCGACCTCCATTTGCGTCTGCAGCGATTCGGTCACATCTTCCAGTATCCAGATGGTGCCGCCGCCGCGATGTTCGAAGTCCACGGCGTTGGCGCGCACACGGCACCAGAACATGCTGCCATCCTTGCGCTTGAACTGCCAGGCCGGCTTTTCAAATGGCTGGCCGGCGCCCAGCAGCGGCGCGGCCTCGCGGCCAAACGCCGCATACGACTCTGGCGACTGGAACACCATCGACGACGGCTGCCCTTCCATCTCGCCAGGCGCATAGCCGAACATCTCCGCCATGCGCACATTACAGCTCATCATGACCTGCGACTTGGTGAACAGGATGCCAACCGAAGCGTTGTCCAGAATGGCTTTCTGCTCCAGCAGCATGCGCTGTAGTTTTTCGTCGTCCAGCCGCAGCGCGTTGATGTCCTCCATGATCCACACCGTGCCTTCGGCGTTGTGCAGAGGATCGACGGCGCGGCCATACAGCCGCGCCCAGAACAAGGCGCCATCCTTGCGGCGCAGCTGGATTTCGGCGGTAAAGGACTGGCCTTGCGCCAGCAGCGGCCCGGCGTCCTGTCCCAGCTTGAAGTAGGCCGCTTCGTCCGGATAGGCGATCAGCGTCTGCGCGCCCTCCAGCTCCTGGCGGCTATAGCCCAGCATCTCGGCGCAGCGGATATTGCACTCCTGGATGACGCCTTCCTTGCTGAACAAAATGCCGACCGCCGCATTCTCCAGAATGGCCTGCTGCTCCAGCAGCGTTTTACGCAAGGCGCGCTGATCGCGCTGCACTTCGGTGATGTCGTGGAAGACGATGGTAACGCCGTCGTCCGGCAGCGGCTTGCTCCAGGCCTGCACCGACAGATAGCGGCCGTCGGCGCACACCACGCAGCTTTCCCAGCGCTGAGCGTTCTCCAGGCTGGTCAGGCTGGCGGCGCGTACATGGCGCGCGAACAGATCGCCCACCGGCCGGCCGCACGGATCGACATCCAGCAAGGCCGCCAACTCGGCGTTCACAGCGAATACCGTGCCGTCCGCGCTACAGGCGCAGGCGGGCACGCCGACCAGCGACAGCGCTTCGGCAACGAACTCCGGATGAGTAGATACGCGATACCTGGGCAACATAGTTGGCTGATAATAAACCACATTCCGCAGCAATCGCTATTAAAGTGCTTGTCTCGCGTACCTAAAAACGACAATGCCCGGCGAACCGGGCATTGTCATGGTCATACCTTGCTATTTAGATCAGTGTGCGCTAGCGCCTGCAGCACCGATGCCGGTTTCGGAACGCATTTCCTGCGCTTCGTAGCCAGCGCGGTCGATGCGTGCGCGTGGGCTGCGGTCCAGCAGCGAGAAGATCCAGATACCGGCAAAGGCGGCAGGCATCGAGAAGATCGCTGGCGAAGCGTAAGGGAACAGCGCTTCCGCGTGACCCAGCACGTCCACCCACACCGACTTCGACAGCACCGTCATCACCAGCGCCAGCGTCAGGCCGATAAAGCCGCCGATGGTGGCGCCGCGCGTGGTGCAGTCCTTCCACAGTACCGACATGAACAGCACCGGGAAGTTGGCCGACGCAGCAATCGCGAACGCCAGCGACACCATGAAGGCAATGTTCTGCTTCTCGAACGCGATGCCCAGCACCACGGCGATAATGCCCAGTGCGATGGTGGTGATCTTCGATACGCGCAGTTCGCTCGCACCGCTGGCCTGGCCTTTGGCGATCACAGTGGCGTACAGGTCGTGAGACACGGCCGAAGCACCGGACAGCGTCAGGCCCGCAACCACGGCCAGAATGGTGGCGAAAGCCACAGCCGAGATAAAGCCCAGGAAGACGTTGCCGCCAACCGCTTTGGCCAGGTGCACCGCAGCCATATTATTACCGCCCAGGAGCTTGCCAGCAGCGTCCTTGAACTCCGGATTGGTGCTCACCAGGACAATGGCGCCGAAGCCGATGATGAAAGTCAGCACGTAGAAGTAAGCGATCCAGGTAGTAGCCCAGAACACCGACTTGCGCGCTTCTTTCGCGCTTGGGACGGTGAAGAAGCGCATCAGGATGTGCGGCAGGCCGGCGGTGCCAAACATCAGCGCCATGCCGAACGAGATCGCAGACACAGGGTCTTTGATGAAGGTGCCTGGGCCCATGATGGCCTCTTTGTTTGCGTGCAGCTCCACCGATTTGGCAAACAGCGCCTCAGGGCTGAAGTTGAACTGCGCCAGCACGGCAATCGCCATGAAGCTTGCGCCGCCCAGCAGCATCACGGCCTTGATGATCTGCACCCAGGTAGTGGCGGTCATGCCGCCGAACAGCACATAGATCATCATCAGCGTGCCAACCAATACCACGGCGATCCAGTATTCCAGGCCAAACAGCAGTTTGATCAGCTGGCCCGCACCTACCATCTGCGCGATCAGGTAAAAAGCCACCACCACCAGCGTGCCGGAGGCCGAGAAGATGCGGATCGGCGCCTGCTTGAAGCGGTACGCTGCCACGTCGGCAAAGGTGAAGCGGCCCAGATTGCGCAGGCGCTCCGCCATCAGGAAGGTGATGATCGGCCAGCCGACCAGGAAGCCGATGGCGTAGATCAGGCCATCGTAACCGTTCAGGAACACCGACGCGGAAATACCGAGGAAGGAAGCCGCCGACATGAAGTCGCCGGCAATCGCCAGGCCGTTCTGGAAGCCGGTGATGCCGCCGCCAGCGGTGTAGAAGTCGGCAGCGGAACGCGTTTTCGCGGCCGCCCATTTGGTGATGTACAGCGTGAACACAACGAACACGCCGAACATGGTGATCGCGGTCCAGTTGGTCGCCTGTTTGGTGGCCTGGCCCAGATCGCCACCGGCAGCCAGGGCTGCGCCGCATGCGGCCAGCAGTGCTGGCGCCATCAGTTTTTTCAAGATGCTCATGCTTTCACCTTGTCGTGGATGGCTTGGGTCAGTTCATCGTACTGGCTGTTGGCGCGGCGTACATACACGCCGGTGATCAGCACCGTGAAGAGGATGACGAACAGGCCAATCGGCATGCCCCAGGTCATGACGCCGTCACCGGTTTTGGTGGCGAGGAATTCTTTATCGAAGGCGATCAGCAGGATGTAGCCGTAATAAACCACCAGCATCGCAGCGGTCAGCATCCAGCCAAAGCGGGAGCGCGACTTTACCAGTTTATGGTAATTGGGGTCGCGCTTGAGTTGTTGTACGAGGTCGTCGTGCATTGTGTGTCTCCATTATTGATGCTCTTCTATCAGAGCTTAAACACAGAATAGGAGATCAGCCTTACCACTGGCTTACAACAGTGCACGCTGAATTTGCTGTAGCGATGCGGGATCTTCGATCGATGTCAGGTCGCCGGGATTGCGGCCTTCGCAGATCGCCTGTATCGAGCGGCGCAGCAATTTGCCAGAGCGCGTTTTGGGCAGCTGCGTAACGAAGTACACACGCGCCGGCCGCGCCACCGCACCGAGCTGCCGGTCCACGACCGCCATCACATCCTGTTCCAGCGTGCCGGCGCTGGCGTCCTTCAAAATTGCAAACGCCACCGCAACCTGTCCCTTGATCTTGTCTTCCACACCCACCACCGCCACTTCCGACACATTCGGATGGCTGGTGATCGACTCTTCTATCTCGCGCGTGCCCAAGCGGTGGCCAGCAACGTTGATCACATCATCGGTGCGGCCGAGAATAAAGTAGTAGCCGTCCGCATCGCGCACACCCCAATCGAAAGTGGAATACAGCATGCGGCCGCCGTGCTGCGTCCAATAGGTATCGACAAAGCGCTGGTCGTCGCCGTACACCGTCTGCATGCAGCCGGGAGGCAGCGGGCCCTCGATCGTTACCACGCCCTTGTCGCCGGCGCCACATTCCTCGCCGGTGGACTCATTGATCAGCCGGACCTTGTAGCCGTACATCGCCACGCCCGGACTGCCGAGGCGCGTCGGCACATCTTCAACACCCTTCGCAATCGACAGGATGGGCCAGCCGGTTTCGGTCTGCCAGTAGTTATCGATGATTGGTACGCCGAGTTCCGCCGCGATCCAGCTTGATGTCGTTTCATCCAGCGGCTCGCCGGCCAGATACAGTGCCTTCAGCGACGACTTGTCGTGCCGGCGCATGAACTCCGGCGCTTGTTTGCGCAGCACGCGGATGGCGGTCGGCGCAGAGAACATGCGCGTGACCTGGTATTTTTCGACAATGCTCCACCAGATGCCGGGATCAGGACAGATAGGCAGTCCCTCATACATAATGGTCGCCATGCCCGCGATCAGCGGACCATAGACGATGTACGAGTGCCCCACTACCCAGCCGATGTCCGAGGTGGCGAAGAAGGTCTCGCCAGCCTTTCCGCAGAAGTTATGCTGCATCGATGCTGCCAGCGCCACCGCATAGCCGCCCACATCGCGCTGCACGCCTTTCGGTTTGCCGGTGGTGCCGGACGTGTACAGAATATAGGACGGCTGGTTCGACTCCAGCCATGTGACCGGCACCTGCGCAGCCAGGTGCGCGGCGCTCAGCGCGGCATAATCGACGTCGCGCCCATCCACACGGTTCATCGGCGCCAGGCCGCGATCCACCAGCAGCACGCGCTGCGGTTTAGCCGAAGACAGATTGATGGCTTCATCCAGCAATGGTTTGTAAGGAATCGGCTTGCCGTTGCGCGAGCCGGCATCGGCGGAGACGATCAGCACCGGTTTGGCGTCATCGATGCGGCTGGCCAGGCTATTGGCGGCAAAGCCGCCGAATACCACCGAATGCACCGCGCCGATGCGTGCACAGGCCAGCATGGCAAACGCCGCCTCGGCGATCATCGGCATGTAGATCAGCACGCGCTCGCCCTTGCGCACCCCCAGCGATTGCATCATCGCCGCCCAGCGCTGGACTTCCACATGCAGTTCGTTGAAAGAGTAGCTGCGCTCCGTATTGGTTTCGGTGGAGATGGCGATCAGCGCAGGCTTGTCGCCTTGCGTGGCGCACCACCGGTCCACCGCGTTGTGGCACAGGTTGGTCTTGCCGCCAATGAACCAGCGGGCGAACGGCGGTCGGGAATAATCCAGTACCTGGGTGAACGGCGTATTCCAATCGATAAGCGCAGCTTCGTCCTGCCAGAATTGCTCAGGCGCGACGATAGAGCGCTGATAAAAATCAGCGTACTTCATGTCTCCTCCAATATTGTGCCAACTCAGGCGGGGATGCGCACCCAGCCTTCCATCAGTACCCGCGCGCTGCGGCTCATTACCGCTTTTGTCACGCTCCATTCTCCGTTTTGCCGCACGGCTTCCGCGCCGACACGCAAGGTGCCGGACGGATGGCCGAAGCGCACCGCATTGCGTTCGCCGCCGCCCGCCGCCAGGTTGACCAGCGTGCCAGGTATCGCCGCCGCCGTGCCGATGGCCACCGCTGCGGTGCCCATCATGGCGTGGTGCAGCTTGCCCATCGAGAGCGCGCGCACCAGCAGGTCGATATCCTCCGCCGCCACCGGCTTGCCGCTGGATGCGGCGTAGGACTTGGGCGGCGCCACGAAGGCCACCTTCGGCGTATGCTGCCGCGTGGCCGCTTCGTTCAGGTCCTGGATCAGCCCCATGCGCAGCGCGCCATGCGCGCGGATGGTTTCAAACATCGCCAGCGCCTTGGCGTCGCCGTTGATGGCGTCCTGCAGTTCAGTTCCGCTATAGCCGATGGCTTCCGCATTGATGAAGATGGTCGGGATGCCGGCATTGATCATGGTCGCCTTCAGCGTGCCGACGCCGGGCACCTCCAGGTCATCAACCAGTTGCCCGGTTGGGAACATCGATCCGCCCGCGCCCTCTTCTTCCGCCGCAGGGTTCATGAACTCCAGCTGCACTTCGGCCGCCGGAAAGGTAACACCATCCAGTTCGAAGTCGCCGGTTTCCTGTACCTCGCCGTTGTTCATCGGGATGTGCGCGATGATGGTTTTGCCGATATTGGCCTGCCATACCCGCACCACCGCCATGCCATCGCTTGGCACGCGGGCCGGGTCAACCAGGCCGCCGCTGATGGCAAACGCGCCCACCGCTGCGGACAGGTTGCCGCAGTTGCCGCTCCAGTCTACGAAGGCCTTGTCGATCGACACCTGGCCGAACAGATAGTCCACATCATGACCGGCGCGCGTACTCTTCGCCAGGATCACCGTTTTGCTGGTGCTGGAGGTGGCGCCGCCCATGCCGTCGATCTGCTTGCCGTAAGGATCCGGACTGCCGATCACGCGCAGCAGCAACTGGTCGCGCGCGGCGCCCGGCAGCTGCGCCGCCTCCGGCAGATCCTGCAGGCGGAAGAACACCCCCTTGCTGGTGCCGCCACGCATATAGGTGGCGGGGATTTTGATTTGCGGTTTGTGCACCATCATGCGGCCTTTGCGGATTCAAGGAAGTCCTGCGCGAAGCGTTGCAGCACGCCGCCCGCTTCGTAGATCGATACTTCTTCCGCCGTATCCAGACGGCAGGTCACCGGTACGTCCATGCGTGCACCATTACGGCGATGGATCACCAGCGTCAGCGTGGCGCGCGGCTTGCGCTCGCCAATCACGTCATAGGTTTCCGTGCCATCGAGGCCCAGCGTGAGGCGGTTCACGCCCTGCTGGAACTCCAGCGGCAGCACGCCCATGCCGACCAGATTGGTGCGGTGGATGCGTTCAAAGCCTTCGGCCACAATCGCTTCCACGCCAGCGAGGCGCACGCCCTTGGCCGCCCAGTCGCGCGACGAGCCCTGGCCGTAATCGGCGCCGGCCACAATCATCAGCGGCTGCTTGCGCTCCATATAGGTTTCGATCGCTTCCCACATGCGCAGCACTTGGCCTTCCGGCTCAACGCGCGCCAGCGAACCGGCTTGCACTTTGCCTTCGGCGTCGCGCACCATCTCGTTTTTCAGGGTTGGATTGGCGAAGGTGGCGCGTTGCGCGGTCAGGTGATCGCCGCGATGGGTGGCGTAGGAATTGAAGTCCTCTTCCGGCAGGCCCATTTTGTGCAGGTATTCGCCAGCGGCGGAATCCATCATGATGGCGTTGGATGGCGACAGGTGGTCGGTGGTGATGTTATCCCCAAGGACCGCCAGCGGACGCATGCCACGCAGCGTGCGCTCACCGGCCAGCGCGCCTTCCCAGTACGGCGGACGGCGGATATAGGTGGTCTGCGGACGCCAGTCGTACAGCGGGCTGACAATGGCGCCGTCATCGGCCTCGCGCGTGAACATCGGGATGTAGACCTTGCGGAACTGCTCCGGCTTGACCGCGCTGGCGACAATGGCATCGATTTCTTCGTCCGATGGCCAGATGTCTTTCAGCGTCACCGGTTGGCCATTGGCGTCGTGGCCCAGCACGTCTTTCTCGATATCGAAACGGATCGTGCCGGCAATCGCGTACGCCACCACCAGCGGCGGCGAGGCCAGGAAAGCCTGCTTGGCGTACGGGTGGATGCGGCCATCGAAGTTGCGGTTGCCCGACAGGACAGCTGTGGCGTACAGGTCGCGCTCCACCACTTCTTTCTGAATCACCGGATCGAGCGCGCCGGACATGCCGTTGCAGGAAGTGCAGGCATAGGCCACCACGCCAAAGCCCAGCTTTTCCAGCTCGGGCATCAAACCAGCTTCTTCGAGGTAGAGCGTGACGGTCTTGGAGCCTGGCGCCAGCGACGACTTCACCCACGGCTTGCGCGTCAGGCCGCGCGCGTTGGCGTTGCGGGCCAGCAGGCCGGCCGCGATCATATTGCGCGGATTATTGGTGTTGGTGCAGCTGGTGATGGCAGCGATGATGCAGGCGCCATCCGGCATCAGGCCAGGCACGTTTTCCACCACGCCGCTGATCCCACGCGCAGCCAGGTCGGAGGTCGCCACGCGGTTGTGTGGATTCGATGGACCGGCGATGTTGCGCACCACTGTGGACAGGTCAAATGTCAGCACGCGCTCATATTCCGCGCCCACCAGCGCATCGCCCCACAGGCCGGTCTGTTTGGCGTAGGTCTCGACCAGCTTGACCGTTTCGTCATCGCGGCCAGTCAGCTTGAGATATTTGATGGTCTGCTCGTCGATGTAGAACATCGCTGCGGTGGAACCGTATTCCGGCGCCATATTGGAAATGGTGGCGCGGTCGCCCAAGGTCAGGTGCGCGGCGCCTTCGCCGTAGAACTCCAGATAAGACGACACCACCTTCTGCTTGCGCAAGAATTCGGTCAGCGCCAGCACGATGTCGGTGGCCGTAATGCCAGGCTGCGGCTTGCCGCTCAGCTCCACGCCGATGATGTCCGGCAGCCGCATCCACGATGCGCGGCCCAGCATGACGCTCTCCGCCTCCAGTCCGCCGACACCGATGGCGATTACGCCCAGCGCATCCACCATGGGCGTATGCGAGTCGGTGCCGACCAGCGTATCCGGGAAGGCAACGCCGTCCACGGCCTGTATCACCGGCGACATGCGCTCCAGATTAATCTGGTGCAGGATGCCGTTCCCCGGCGGGATCACGTCAACGTTCCTGAACGCCTTCTTGGTCCAGTTGATGAAGTCGAAGCGGTCCTCATTACGGCGCTCTTCGATGGCACGGTTCTTGTCGAAAGCGTCCGGATCGAAGCCGCCGCATTCCACTGCCAGCGAGTGGTCCACCACCAGTTGCGTCGGCACCACCGGATTGACCAGCGCCGGATCGCCGCCCTGCTGCGCGATGGCGTCGCGCAGGCCAGCCAGGTCCACCAGCGCAGTCTGGCCGAGAATGTCGTGGCACACCACGCGCGCCGGGAACCACGGGAAGTCAAGATCGCGCTTGCGTTCAATCAGCTGCGACAGCGAGGCATTGAGGGTGGCCGGGTCGCAGCGGCGCACCAGATTTTCCGCCAGCACACGCGAAGTGTACGGGAGTTTGGCCCAGGCGCCTGGCTGGATCGCATCGACAGCGGTGCGCGCATCGAAGTAGTCTAGCTGGGTGCCTGGCAAGTTTTTGCGAAATGCGGTATTCATGATTATTTGCGGTCCTTGAGCGGCACGAATTGCAGGTCTTCCGGACCAACATAGTTGGCGCTTGGGCGGATGATTTTGTTATCGATGCGCTGCTCGATGACGTGCGCCGACCAGCCGGACGTACGCGCGATGACGAACAGCGGCGTGAACATCGCGGTCGGCACACCCATCATGTGGTAGGACACGGCGGAGAACCAGTCCAGGTTCGGGAACATCTTTTTAATTTCCCACATGACGGACTCCAGCCGTTCAGCGATGTCATACATCTTGGTCGAACCGGCTTCCTCGGACAACTGGCGCGCCACGTCCTTGATCACCACATTGCGCGGATCTGAGACGGTGTACACCGGGTGGCCGAAGCCGATCACCACTTCCTTGTTGGCGACACGGTTACGGATATCGGCTTCCGCTTCGTCCGGATTTTCGTAGCGTTTCTGGATTTCGAATGCGACCTCGTTGGCGCCGCCGTGTTTCGGACCGCGCAGCGCGCCGATGGCGCCGGTGATGGCCGAGTGGATATCCGAGCCGGTGCCGGCGATGACGCGGCTGGTGAAGGTGGAGGCGTTGAACTCGTGTTCCGCGTACAGGATCAGCGAGGTGTGCATCGCGCGCACCCACGAGTCGCGCGGTTTTTCGCCGTGCAGCAGGTGCAGGAAGTGGCCGCCGATGGAGTCATCGTCGGTTTCGACTTCGATGCGCTTGCCGTTATGGCTGTAGTGATACCAGTACAGCAGCATGGAGCCGAAGGACGCCATCAGGCGGTCGGCAATGTCGCGCGCGCCTGGCATGTTGTGGTCATCCTTTTCCGGCAGCACGCAGCCCAGCACCGAGACACCGGTGCGCATCACGTCCATCGGGTGAGCCGAGGCGGGCAGTGCCTCCAGTGCGGACTTTACGGCTTGCGGCAGGCCGCGCAGCGATTTCAGCTTGGCCTTGTAGCCGCGCAGCTCCGCTTCGGCGGGCAGCTTGCCGTGCACCAGCAGGTAGGCGATTTCTTCGAACTCGCAGGTGTTGGCGACGTCCAGGATGTCGTAGCCGCGATAGTGCAGGTCATTGCCGGTTTTGCCGACGGAGCACAGCGCGGTGTTACCTGCCGCAACGCCCGACAAGGCAACGGATTTTTTTGGTTTGAAGGTGGTGGCTTCGGTCATGCTGGTGTCTCCTCTTATTTCTTCTGTGCGGCGAACAGCGCGTCCAGCTTCTGTTCGAAATCGTGATAGTTGATGCGATCGTAAAGTTCAGCGCGGGTCTGCATGGTGTCCAGCACGTTCTGCTGCGTGCCGTCGCGGCGGATCGCGCCATAGACGTTTTCCGCCGCCTTGTTCATGGCGCGGAAGGCAGACAGCGGATACAACACCAGGCCGACATCAGCGCTGCGCAGCTCATCGACGGTGAACAGCGGCGTAGAGCCGAATTCGGTGATATTGGCCAGCACCGGCACTTTGACGGCAGCGGCGAATTGCTTGTACATCTCCAGCGTGATCATCGCCTCCGGGAAGATCATGTCGGCGCCAGCCTCCACGCAAGCAACAGCGCGCTCGATGGCGGCGTCCAGCCCTTCGACCGCCAGCGCATCGGTACGCGCCATGATGACAAACTGGTCGTCGGTACGTGCATCGACGGCGGCCTTGATGCGGTCCACCATCTCGTCCTTGCTGACGATCTCCTTACCCGGACGATGGCCACAGCGCTTGGCGCCAACCTGGTCTTCGATATGGGTAGCAGCGGCGCCGAACTTGATCAGCGACTTGACGGTGCGTGCGACGTTGAAGGCAGACGCACCAAAGCCGGTATCTGAATCCACCAGCAGCGGCAGCTCGCACACATCGGTAATGCGGCGCACGTCGGTCAGCACATCGTCCAGGTTGGAAATGCCCAAGTCCGGCAGACCGAGCGAACCCGCCGCCACGCCGCCACCGGACAAGTAGATCGCCTTGAAGCCGGCGCGCTTGGCCAGCAATGCGTGATTGGCGTTGATCGTGCCGACCACTTGCAGCGGCGATTCTTCCTGAACGGCTTTGCGGAACGCGGCGCCTGCGGAGTATTGACTCATATTCTGACCTTTCGGTGTTGCGTTGAAGTTGCGCTGTTTATTGCAAGGGGCGTGCCACGCCAGCAAGCTATATAAATCAACAAGTTACGTTCGCGCTATCGTTTCATTGTGAAACACTGAAACATATTTGAACTATAATTGAAACATGCGACATTCCACGCCCCTGCCCTTCGACGTCAACGACAAGCCGGTTATCTGGACGGTGTCGGTATCGCGCCTGTCCGACCTGTTCCGCGACATCACGCTGGAATACGACAACCTCGCCACCATCGAGCCGATCAACCTGGGATTTGAGGATGCGGCCAGACATATCCGCGAGCGCCTGGCGACGGAGCGCTGCGACGCCATCATCTCGGCCGGCTCCAACGCCGCGTACCTGAAAGGCCGCCTGTCGGTGCCGGTGGTGATCGCGAAATTCAGCGGCTTCGATGTGATGCAGGCGCTGGCACGCGCGCGGCGCGTGTCGGACCGCATTGGCATCATCACCTACCAGGAGCGGCTGGCGGAGCTGGCAGAGTTCTCCGGCACCTTCGGCTTCGACGTGGCGCAGCGCACATACGTGACCGAGGAAGACGCACGCGCGCAGGTGAACGACTTGAAGGCGGCTGGCGTCAAGGCGATTGTGGGTGCGGGCCGCATCACCGATCTGGCCGAAGAAGCGGGACTGACCGGCGTCTTCGTCTACTCCGCCGCGTCGATCCGCCACGCGTTTGATGATGCGCTGGAAATGGCGCGCCTGACGCAGCTGGAATCCAACCGCAACCGCGCGCGCGGCGCCGTGGTGACGGACACGCTGCGCGCCAAACACGGCATCACCGATCTGCGTGGCGATTCAGCGGCGATGGAGACGGTAAGGCAGGCGGTGGTGCTGTACGCGAAGTCGCCAGCGACAGTGCTGATACAGGGCGAAACCGGTTGCGGCAAGGAGCTGGTGGCGCAAGCCATCCACCGAGAGGCGCCGCGGACGCTCGGGCAGAACCGGCCGTTCGTGGCGGTCAACTGCGGCGCGATTGCGGAGTCGCTGTTGGAGTCAGAGCTGTTCGGGCATGAGGAAGGCGCGTTCACCGGTGCGCGGCGCGGCGGCCATGCTGGCCTGTTTGAAGCAGCCAACCACGGCACGCTATTTCTCGACGAGATCGGAGAGATGCCGTTGACGCTGCAAACGCGCCTGCTGCGGGTACTCGAAGAACGCGAGGTGGTACGCGTCGGCGGCACGCGGCCGATTCCAGTCCATGTGCGCATCATCAGCGCCACCCACTGCGACCTGGAGCAGCGCGTACGCGAGGGCCGCTTCCGCGCCGACTTGTTCTACCGGCTGGCGGTGCTGCGATTGACGCTGCCGCCGCTGCGCGCACGGCCGGACGATGTGATGCCGCTGGCCGAATGGTCGCTGAAGAATGCGCTGGCGTCGCTGGGCGCGCGGCCGCATCCGAATCTGCATGCGGAGATGACGGCCTGCGCCCTGCTGCTGCAGCGCTACGGCTGGCCGGGCAATGTGCGCGAGCTGCGCAATCTGACCGAACGGCTGGCGCTATTCCTGGCCGCCGAGCCGCTACAGGCACTGACGCCGGCCTTTGTTCTGAGCATCGCTCCCGAGCTGGCGGCGCGCCACTGCTTGCAGCCGACGCCGTCCACCGGTGCACTTGCGGCGCCGCCGCTGGCCGAAAGCGCCACCGCCGTGCTGGCCCGCTTTGGCGGCCGGCGCGACGCGGCGGCGGAGTACCTCGGCATCAGCCGCACCACACTGTGGCGCAAACTAAAGGTCGAAGGCAGCGAATAGTCCGCCCGGCTACCGTTCATCCGGCCGGAAAAACCGTTCATCAAGTAGCCGTCGCCGCCGCCCCGGCTGGGCGATAGCATGGCTTCACTTACTCACCAAGACCACGAACGGAGAATACCATGCTGATCAAGACCATCGCCGCCTTCGCCGCCACCATGATCCTCGGCCAGGCCGCTGCCGCCGACCATCCCGCGTTTAAAGTC
Source organism: Duganella sp. sic0402 (assembly GCF_019219065.1). Lineage (GTDB taxonomy): Bacteria > Pseudomonadota > Gammaproteobacteria > Burkholderiales > Burkholderiaceae_D > Rugamonas. The sequence goes on from NZ_JAHUWK010000003.1 coordinate 37,822, forward strand.
GATGTCACCGGCACAGGGGCGCCCATCATCCTGATCCCCGGCCTGGGCTCTTCGGGCAGCGTGTGGGACGGCACAGTGGCGCACTACTGCGGCAGCGGCAAGCATCAGTGCCATGTGCTGACGCTGGCCGGTTTTGCGGGCCAGCCGGCCATCAAGGAGGCGCTACTGCCAGCAGTTGAACAGCAACTGAGTGCCTACATCAAGGACAACAAGTTCGATCGCCCGGTCATCATCGGCCATAGCCTCGGTGGTTATCTCGGCATGAAGCTGGCGTCCAATCATCCTGAACAAGTGGGCAGCCTGATCATTGTGGACTCGCTGCCGGCGCTGGGTGCGGTGCAGTTGCCGACCATCAGCCGCGAACAGCTTAAGCAGCAGGCGGACATCATGCGCGCTTCGATGAAGGCGCAGGATGAAGCAGCCTTCAAGGCTGGCCAGCTGCGCGCGCTGCGCAGCATGATCACCAAACAGGAAGACATCGCTCACGTCCTCGCCAGCAGCAAGCATTCAGACCGCGACACCATTATCGACAGCGTCAGCGAAATAATGGCCACCGACCTGCGCGATGATATCAGCCGCATCAAGGCGCCAACGCTGGTGCTGGGCACCTGGGTCGCTTACAAGGACTACGCGCCCAAGGCGGCCATCACCGCGACCTACACCACGCAGTACGCCAAGCTGCCCGGCGTGAAAGTGGAGATGGCGGACACCGCCCGCCACTTCATCATGTACGACGATCCAGCTTGGATGTATGATCGCATCGACAATTTCCTGAACCGAGCACCATGAACGACAAACGTCCGTTGATCGCGCGCCTGAACTGGTACTGGATCTTCCAGCTGTCCGGCTGGGGCTTCCTGCCGCTGATGTCCTTCCTGATGGGCGCCTGGCGCGTGCAAAGCCTGATGTGGGTCATGGCCTGGGGGGCGGCCAGCGGCGTGCTGATTACCGATGTGTGGCACCGCATCATCAAGCGCCGCATACGCAGCGGTCAGCCCACCAGCTGGCGGCTGGTGGCGGTTGCGGTGCTGGTGCTCGGAACCTTCCATACCTTTATACAATATCTGGGATATGTGATTTTTCAGCCGGCTCACATGGATCGTGGCTTTGGCTGGGTGCCGGCAGCGTTGCTGTCATGGTGGGCGATCTACCTGGTGTGGAATATCTTCTACATGGCAGTGCTCTCGCTGCGCCGCGCCAACCGCGCCGAGGCGGAGTCACTGCGGCTGGAAATCACCGCCAAGGATGCCGAGCTGCGCGCCTTGCAGGCTCAGGTCAACCCGCACTTCTTCTTCAACAGCATGAACAGCGTACGGGCGCTGATTTACGAGGACGCCGACGCCGCCGCGCTGATGATCGACCGGCTGGCCAGCGTGATGCGCTACGCGCTGCAATCGGGCCATCACGAAACGGTACCGCTGGCGGCGGAGATAGAAGCGGTGCAGGCTTACCTGGCCATCGAGAAAATCCGCTTTGAGGAGCGCATGCGCGTCAGCGTGGAAATCGGCATCGGGCTGGAACAGGTGCGCATTCCGCCGATGGCGCTGCAAACGCTGGTGGAAAATGCGGTCAAATATGGCGTTGAAACCAGCGCCACCGGCAGCGAGATCCGCATTCGCGCACAGCGGCTGGACGACGGCACGGTGCATATCGAAATCGCCAACCTCGGTGCGATCGTGCCGTTTGCGAATTCCACCAAGGTAGGCCTGAGCAATACGCGCAAACGCCTGGCACTGGCGCTGGGTAACAATGCGCAGCTGGATTTGTCTGAAAACAGTGGCTGGGTACGCGCCACCTTGACCTTACCGGAGGCCGCGTAATGCGCGCACTGCTGATTGATGACGAACGCCTGGCGCGCGCCGAACTGCGCCGTCTGCTGGCCGCCCATCCCGAGGTGGAGATAGTGGGCGAAGCGGTCAACGCGGCCGATGGCGTGCAGCAGATTGCGGCACTCAAGCCAGACCTGATTTTCCTCGATGTGCAGATGCCCGGCGGCTCCGGCTTCGACATGCTGGCGGCGCTGGAGGAAGCGCCGGAGGTGATCTTCACCACCGCTTTCGACCAATATGCGTTGCAGGCGTTTGAGGTGAACGCGCTGGATTATTTGCAAAAACCGATTCAGGCGACGCGTATGGCGGCGGCCTTGCAACGCTGCCGTGCGCGGTATCAGCGCATCACCTCTGGCGGCGTGGCGCCGACGGCGGTGCGCAAGCTGTTCATCAAGGATGGAGAGCGCTGCTGGTTTGTGCCGGTACAGGATATCCGCCTGTTTGAATCCGACGGCAACTACACCCGCGTATACTTTGAGCACCAACAGCCATTGATGCTGCGCTCCCTGAACCAGCTGGAAGAAAAGCTCGACCCCGAACGCTTCTTCCGTGCCAACCGCCGCCACATCGTCAATCTCGACTTCGTCGAACAGGTCGAGCCCAACGAAGCCGGAGGCCTCGACCTGACGCTGCGCGACCAGCTTCAGGTGGAAGTCTCGCGCCGCCGTGCCGCCCAGTTCAAAGCCCTGACCAGCCTGTAGCAGGCTGCCGCCGCTTCAGCCGTCGCGCAGCGCTTCGGCGGGCGGCAGGCGAATGGCGTTCCAGGTGTGCCGGGTAGTAGCAATCGCTGTGCTCAACAGCGTCAAGAGCAGCGCCAGCAGCAAGGTCCAGTAGCCGATTGGCGCGTGGGCGATGTAGTTGCCAAGATAGCGCTGGATCAGTAACAGCGCCACCGGCAGTCCCAGCACCGCCGCCAGCAGCGTCAGCATGCTGGTTTCGCGCAGCACCAGCAAGCCAATATCGACACGGCGTGCGCCGTGCAGCTTGCGCAGGACGATCTCGCGCGCGCGCCGCTGCACGGTGTTGGCGGACAGTGTGTAGGTCCCGAACGCGGCGATCAGCATCGCGACCACACTGGCCGCCGCCAGCACCCGCACCATGCGCGCGTCCTCGACGTAGTTGTCGGCGAGGATGGCGTCGGCGCGCTGCAATTTCAATATCTGCTCAGGGAAGTATTGTGGCCACAGGCGGCGCACCGACTCCTCCACAGCCGCCCTATCGCCGCGCGCACGCAGGCTGAGCGTGACGCCGGCCGTCCACAATTCAAACGCGGTTGCGCGTGGCGGAGAACGCAGCGAATGGAAGCGCAGTTCAGGCGCGATGCCCACCACGCGCTTGCGCACCACCTTGTTGTCAAAACCGGTGAATAGCACCGTCTCGCCCAGCGCGGCCTGTGGCGAGGCAAACCCCAGCGCGCGCGCGGCGATCTCGTTCAGGATCACCGGCACAGGATCATCTTCCTTATCGATGTGCGAATCGAACAAGCGTCCCGTCACCGGCACAATGCGATACAGCTCGAAGAAATTGGCGCTCACACCTTTCATGTCCATCAGCGCCGGCGTGCCGCCCGGCCGCGTCAGCTCGCGCGACCAAGCCTGATCCAGCTTGCCGACCGGGTCTTCCGACACGGCGACGCCCTCCACGCCCGGCTGTGCGGCCAGCGCCGCCATCAAGCTGCGCGCCTTGTCGCTGTAGCGCACCGGCTCCGGCAGGCTGACTACCAGCAGCGGTGCGGAGTCGAAGCCCGGTTCGGCGCGCATCATGTAATTGGTCTGCCAGGCGATGGCAATGGTGACGCCTGTAAGGCACATCGCGGTTGCTGCTTGCAGCACCGTCAACACACGGCGGAAGCGCGTGCTGGCCACCGACTCCGCATCGGGTCGGCCGGCGAGTACCTGCACCGGCCGCACGCGCAGCGCAATCCAGCTTGGATAAAGCGCGGTCAGCACACCCAGTACGCACCCCAAGGCCAGCGCAGCCGCGATATTGGAAGGCCGCAGCATGCCATCGAGTTCGCGATTGACCATGTGCGAGAAGGCCGGCAGCACCAGCCACGCCAGCAGCAGGCCCAGCACGGTCGCCAGCAGCGCCACCAGCACCGATTCGGCGATGAACAGCGCTGCCACGCGGGGTGCGGATGCCCCCAACACTTTGCGCATCGCTATTTCGCGCTGCCGGCGCAGCACGCGCACCGTGGCCAGGTTGACGTAGTTGATGCCGGCCAGCGCCAGTATCGCCACCGCAATCAGCGCCAGCCCGGCCAGCACAACTGGATTAGCACGCTGCGACGGTGTCAGGCGGCTAGTCTCCACGCGGTGATCAAAGTAGGCGTCGCGCAGCGGCGCCAGTTCAAGATCGAGCGCGCTGCGGCCGGCCAGCCGCTCCTTGGTCTCGGGAGGAAAATTCTGCAAGCTGGGCGTGCGCGCCACCACCCGCTGCAAGGCATCGCGAATGGCGGATAGCGACGCCCCCGGCTGCACGCGTATCAGCAGCTTGCCCATCCAGCCCTGCTCCCCCGTCAGCATCTCGCTGCGGATGGCCGGCTCGGTCAACACCGAGTTCACGCCAAACAGTGCTTCAAATGGAATCGTGGTATTGACTGGCGCGCTCACCACGGCGCCGACGCGGACTGTCTTGCCATCCGCCTGCAAGGTGCGGCCCAGCGCCTGCGTGGTACCAAACAAGCGCAGCGCAGCGGACTCGGACAACACCAGGCTGTCCGGCTGCTCCAGCGCGACGCGCAGATTGCCCTGCAGCGCCTGCAAACCCAGCGTGCTGTCAAAACCCGGCAGCACCACCAGACCGTTCAAGGGCAGCAAGCCGGCCTGCGCGCGCACCACCAGTGGCCGTTCGACCGGCCGCATGGGCAGATAGCTGGTAGCGTCTTTCACGCCTGGCGTGTTGATCGCCACCGCGCGCAGAAACAAGGGCGCCGCTTCGTACTTCGGCCGCTCGGGCGCCACGTTGTAATACTGGTTGACGACATACAGCTGATCCACATTCGGAATGTCCGCGTTGTAGCTCATCGAAAAACGTACAAAGCCAAGCAGCAGCAGGCTCGCTGCGAGGCCGATGCTCAGGCTCAGTATCACCGTGAGGGTGTATGCAGGTTGCTGGACCAGGGTGCGCCAGCCGATGCGAAAGTCCATAGGTATTAGGCCGTCATGAAGTTATCGCATCAAACTGCAACATCCATGCCACGCACACTTCTGCGCGTGGCGCCAGCACGGTGTGCGGAAATGAACGCTATCGCCGCACGGCAGCTGTTCAATTCCGGACATTCAGGCCGGGGATCACCTGCGGCGCGTATGGCTTGACTGGCTGCTCCTTGATTTTCTTATCCAGCAGTTGCAGCGCCACTTCCAGCTGGCGGTCCTGGCCCTGATAGGTGGCGCGCGGCGGATTGTCCACCACCACGTCCGGCGTCACACCCACGCCTTCGATCAGCCACTGGCCGTCCTGCGTGTTGAACTGGCCCATCTCCGCCACGCGCGCCATGCCGTTGTCGCTGAGGCGGTTGTTATCGCTCAGCCAGACGCCCGCGCCGGCAGTGCGCTTGCCGACCAAGGGTCCCAATCCCAGCGCCTTGACGCCGGCGGCAAAGGTTTCGCCGTCCGAGTAGGTGTATTCATCCACCAGCACCACCAGGTGGCCACGGAAGGTATTCTGCATATTCGGCGACGGCGCCACGCCCGGCGGCGCCCAGAAAGCCCACGCCTTGCGCAGCAGCTTCTCGATGATCCAGCTATCGATATTGCCGCCGTTGTTGCGGCGGACATCGATGATCAGCCCTTCGCGATTGACATTGGCGTAGAAGTCGCGCGCGAACGAAGCGATGTCGTTGGCGCCCATGGCCCGCAGGTGCAGATAGCCGATGCGGCCTTTCGACACTGCCTCCACCTGCCGCGCGCGCGACAGCTCCCAGTCGCTATAGCGCAGTGCGTTCTGCTTGAGCATATTCACCGGCAGCACGATCACCTGGCGCGTCTCGTTCTTGCGCTTCAGTTGCAGCAGCACCTGTTTGTCGGCCTGATTCAGCAGCAGGTCGGCGATGTCGCGCACCTCCAGCACCGGCTTGCCGTTGACGGCGGTGATGATGTCGCCCAGCTTCACGTCCACGCCTGCCTGGGCGAGCGGACCGCGTTGTGTTGGCAGCTCTGGCTCGCTGGCGTAGATGTGGTCAACGCGGTAGCCGTCCGCAGTGCGCGTCAGCAGCGCGCCCAGGCCGGCCGGCGTGCCTTCCGATGCGGAACGGCGAATATCGCCAGGACGTATCTGCGAGTGCAACGCTCCGACTTCGCTGACCATCATGCCCAGCAGGTCATCCAGCTCCGCGCGGTCGGTCACGCGCTCCACCAGCGGCGCGTACTTGGTACGCACCGCTGGCCAGTCGGCGCCGCGCATCTTCACGTCGTACAGAAAGTCGCGGTGCATGCGCCAGGCGTCGTTGAACATCTGCTTCCATTCCAGGCGCGGATTGGAGACGAAGGTCCAGTCATCCACCTTGACCCTGGCTTTGCTGGTATCCGTTGGCGCCTTGGCGCCCGCTTCCACCACCAGCATATCGCCCGCTCCGCTGGCGGCCAGCGTGCGGTAATAGACGTGCTTCTTGTCGGTGGACAGGTCAAATTCGCGCACATTGGCCGCAAACACTTCCGGCTTCGGATCGTTGCTGGCGATGGCGAGTGTCTTCAGCGCAGGCTTGCCGTCTGCGCCGTCGGCATCGATGAAGTACAGGCGCTTGTCGTCAATTTGCAGGCCACGGTAATTGCCCGCCGCCAGCGGCACTTCGTACAGGCGCTCGGCCAGGCCGGCGTAGACGATGGCTGGCAGGGCTTTGCCGGCCGGCTTGGTTTCGGCAGCCTTGCCGGCGGTTTTGGCGACGGCTTTTTCGGCGGCCTTTTCCGCCGCTTTCTCGGCCGCCTGTTCGGTCGCCCCTTCGGCCGGCTTGTCGCCCGGCTTGCTCAGTTCATCGTCCGGCTTGAACGGGAAGCGGTTATCCGCTTGCAGCGCCAGCGCGTAGACGCCGGTGCGCTTGTCGAACACCGGGCCCATATTGCGGTCGCCCCACGGCGAGCCGTTGGCCAGCGTGAAATGGCGGGCCGACAGGAAGTACAGCCACCGCCCGTCCGGCGAGAAGGCCGGCGAACGCGAGGTGTAGCGGTCGCTGGTGACGAAGTGCAGCTGCTTCGCGTCCAAGTTGTACAGGCCGATCTGCTCGCGCTGCGCGGTGCTGCCGGCGCGCACCAGCGCCAGATTCCTGCTGTCGGGCGACCACAGGATTTCTTCGTAATCGCCGACGCCGGTCTTGCCCGCGTCATCGATGATGGTGTTGGCCTTGCTGGCCAGGTCCAGCAGCCAGAAGCGGCCCTTTTTGTCGGTGTGGCCCAGCCAGCGACCGTCTGGCGACGGATACACCTTCCAGCGGTGATTGGTGCCGTCTTGGGTCAGCTGTTCGCCCTTGCCGGAACCGTCGGCCGCGAATTTCCAGATTTCGTTCTCGCCGGTGCTGTCGACGATCGCGTAGACCGTTTTGTCGTCGTGGCTGAACACCGCGTCCCGGGCGCGCGCGCCTTGCGGTATCGCGATCTCCACGCGGCGCTGCGCACCGGTGCCGGCCACGCTGACGCGGCCGCGCGCGGTCAGCACGATGCGTTGCAGCTTGCCGGCGATTTGCACATTGGTCAGCGTCTCCAGCGGCGAACGGATCTGGCGCGTGCGCTGCTGGTCGAAGTCCGACAGCAGGTCAATGGACAGCTGCTCATCCTTGCTGGCGGCCAGATCCAGCACGCGCAGGTCGGCGCCCAGCTGGTAGGCAATGCGGCCGTCGCCGATGGCGGCGTTGCGCACGTCCCACGCGCTGTGATTGGTGAGCTGGCGCGGGTCGCTGCCGTCCGGCGCCATGCTCCACAGATTGTCCGAGCCGCCACGGTCGCTGATGAAATACAGGCGGCCCTGCCACCACATCGGCCGTTTGTTGTTGCCGGTGTCGGAGGCCAGCAGCTGCAGCGCTTCGCTGTTGCCGCTCACATCGTAGCGCCACAACTGGGCGTAGGCGCCGCCGCGATACAGTTTGACGTTGTCGTTGGTCAGCGCCAGGCCGTTGCGGGTGAAGTACAGCGTCTTGCCGTCGTCGTCCAGCGCGGCGTCGTTGGCGTCGGCCAGCGGGAAGATGCGGCGTTGCAGGTCATTCGGTTTGACGGCGGCGATGACGAAGCTGCGGCCCGGCCCGCTGCCAGCCGCCATGCTGACCAGCACCTCGCCCTGGGCACTCCAGCCCAGCACCGTGACGGCGCCGTTCTCGAAGGTGATGCGCTTGGGCAGGCCGCCCGCCAGCGGCATCACGTAGGCTTCCTGCGCGCCTTCGTAGGAGGCCGAAAAGGCAAGCCACTGGCCGTCGCGCGAGATGGCGGCACTGGTTTCGGCCGACGGGTGCGTGGTCAGGCGCTGGGCCTGGCCGCCATGGGCGGAGGTCTTCCACAAATCGCCTTCGGCGGTGAAGACCACGGCGTCGCCACGGATGGCGGGATAACGGTAGTAGGCGTCGGCAGCGTGTGCGGAGGACAGCAGGCCGGCGGACATCAGCATCAGGGCAAGCGGGCGGGACAGGTTCATGGGCCAGGATCAAAAAGGTTGTCAGATGGAATATTCTGGCACAGCCTGCCCGGCGCGTATAGGCGAAAAAAAGCCCGCTGGTGAGCGGGCTTGGCGGGAGTGGCTTAGTCGACTTCGACGGTTTCCGGTGGCGGGGCCGGCGCCGCGTCTGGCGGTTCCGGGAACTCCAGCTTGACCAGGTCCTTGTCGTCCAGATCCACGGTCACCTTGCCGCCGGTGACCAGGCGGCCGAACAGCAGCTCGTCGGCCAGGGCCTTGCGGATCATGTCCTGGATCAGGCGCGACATCGGACGCGCGCCCATCAGCGGATCGAAACCTTTCTTCGCCAGGAAGGTGCGCAGCTTCTCGGTGAACACCGCTTCGACTTTCTTCTCGTGCAGCTGCTCTTCCAGCTGCATCAGGAATTTGTCGACCACGCGCAGGATGATTTCCTCGTCCAGCGCGCGGAAGCTGATGATGGCGTCCAGGCGGTTGCGGAACTCCGGCGTGAACATGCGCTTGATGTCGCCCATTTCGTCGCCAGCCTGCTTGGTGTTGGTGAAACCGATAGCCGACTTCTGCAGCGACTCGGCGCCCGCGTTGGTGGTCATGATGATGATCACGTTGCGGAAGTCGGCCTTGCGTCCGTTGTTGTCGGTCAGCGTGCCATGGTCCATCACCTGCAGCAGGATGTTGAAGATGTCCGGATGGGCTTTTTCAATCTCATCCAGCAGCAGCACCGTGTGCGGTTTCTTGGTGATGGCTTCGGTCAGCAGGCCGCCCTGGTCGAAACCAACGTAGCCCGGCGGCGCGCCGATCAGACGCGACACGGCGTGACGCTCCATGTATTCCGACATGTCGAAGCGCACCAGATCGACGCCCAGGATGAAGGCCAGCTGTTTCGCCACCTCGGTCTTGCCGACGCCGGTCGGACCGGAGAACAGGAAGGAGCCGATCGGCTTGTCGGTTTTGCCCAGGCCGGCGCGTGCCATCTTGATCGCCGAGGCCAGCGCTTCGATCGCCGGGTCCTGGCCGAACACCACATTGCGCAGGTCGCGGTCGATGGTTTGCAGCTTGCTGCGGTCGTCCTGGTTGACGGTTTGCGGCGGGATACGCGCGATCTTCGAGATGATGTCCTCGATCTCGCTCTTGCCGATGGTTTTCTTCTGCTTCGACTTCGGCAGGATGCGTTGCGCCGCACCGGCTTCGTCGATCACGTCGATCGCCTTGTCCGGCAGGTGACGGTCGTTGATGAAGCGTGCCGCCAGTTCCGCCGCGGTCGACAGCGCCGACGACGAATACTTGACGCCATGGTGCTCTTCGAAGCGCGACTTCAGGCCGCGCAGGATCTGCACCGTCTGCTCGACGGTCGGCTCGTTGACGTCAACCTTCTGGAAACGGCGGCTCAGCGCGTGATCCTTCTCGAACACGCCACGGAACTCGGTATAGGTGGTCGCACCGACGCACTTCAGCTGGCCATTGGCCAAGGCCGGTTTCAGCAGATTGGACGCATCCAGCGTGCCGCCCGAAGCCGAGCCGGCACCGATAATGGTGTGGATCTCGTCGATGAACAGGATGCCGTTCGGATTATCCTTGAGCTGCTTCAGCACCGCTTTCAGGCGTTGCTCGAAGTCGCCGCGATACTTGGTGCCAGCCAGCAGCGCGCCCATGTCCAGCGAATACACCACGGCATTCGACAGGATCTCCGGCACGTCGCCCTGGGTGATGCGATAGGCCAGGCCTTCGGCGATGGCGGTCTTGCCCACGCCAGCCTCGCCCACCAGCAGCGGGTTGTTCTTGCGGCGGCGGCACAGGATCTGGATCACCCGGTCGACTTCCTCTTCGCGGCCGATCAGCGGATCGATCTTGCCGTCGGCAGCCGATTTGTTGAGGTTCTGGGTGAACTGGTCGAGCGGGCTTTCCTTGCTCTGGCCTTCGCCGGCCGGCGCGCCCTCCTCCACACCTTCCGACGCCTTGGCGGTATCGGACTGCTGGTCTTTGCGCACGCCGTGCGAGATAAAGTTAACCACGTCGAGACGGGTGACGCCCTGCTGGTGCAGGTAGTACACCGCGTGCGAATCTTTTTCGCCAAAGATGGCCACCAGCACGTTCGCGCCCGTCACTTCCTTCTTGCCGTTCGAAGCCGACTGGACGTGCATGATGGCGCGCTGGATCACGCGCTGGAAGCCTAGCGTCGGCTGGGTATCGACCTCGCCCGTGCCTGGCACGGTCGGGGTGTTGTCACCAATAAAATTGGTGAGCGTTTTGCGCAGATCTTCAATGTTGACGGCGCATGCACGCAACACTTCGGCAGCCGAAGGGTTGTCCAGCAAGGCCAGCAGCAAGTGCTCCACCGTGATGAATTCGTGGCGCGCCTGTCGGGCTTCGACAAACGCCATATGCAAACTTACTTCCAATTCCTGCGCAATCATACTTCCTCCATCACGCATTGCAGGGGGTGCCCCGCCTTGCGCGCATGCGTTAAAACAAACTCCACTTTAGTACAGGCTATATCTTTAGAGAACACTCCACACACTCCTTTGCCGTAGCGGTGAACACTGAGCATTATCTGCGTGGCTGTTTCACGGTCTTTATTGAAATACTCCTGGATGACCGCAACCACAAATTCCATCGGGGTGTAGTCGTCATTTAGCAACGCCACCTGGTACAAAGGTGGCGGCTTCAGCGTTTGCCGCTCCAAGAGGGTTTCATTGTCATGCTTGGTTGCCATACGCTTATATTCTAATGCTTTCGAGGTTGATGCAATGTGCATTTCGCTGCACATATCCAATTGTTTTCCATCTTACGCGGTTTCTGAACTTGACGCAGATAGGGTCCCATTTCGTAAAATCAAGAGTTGCAAAATCACCAAGCGTTGGAAAAGTAGCAAAATGCATACAAATCTGCTTGACTTTCAAAATTGGTCCGCTAACAATGCGTTTATCGGCTTCGTGCAGAAATGTACATGTTGATAAGAAGTGGGCGTGAGGAGAGGGGCAAGAAGCTTCTTGCTTTTATGGCTCGTGTGATCCGTTTTAATTTTGAAAGTTCTTTTTATGGCAACAGGTACTGTTAAGTGGTTCAATGATTCCAAAGGTTTTGGCTTCATCACTCCAGATGACGGCGGCGAAGATTTGTTCGCTCACTTCTCCGCAATCAACATGAACGGTTTTAAGACCCTCAAAGAAGGTCAAAAAGTTCAATTCGAAGTCACGCAAGGCCCTAAAGGCAAGCAAGCTTCCAACATCCAGTCCGCTTAATTCTTTAAGCAAGCAGATGTAAAAAACCTCGCCACGCGAGGTTTTTTTTCGCCTACGCAGCGGCGTGTGTTGCAAATATGCCGCGTCCTTTCGACAAAAAACGACCCTGCGCACCGCTGAGCGTTTTGTGCAGTGCAAGATTATTTTGTCGTAAAATCACCTTTACTACTAATTCAACTTTGATGCGGGAATGACAAATGATTTTTGTGACAGGTGGTGCGGGCTTCATCGGCTCGAATTTCGTACTGGACTGGCTGGCTCAGTCGGACGAGCCCGTTGTTAACTTCGACAAGCTGACCTACGCTGGCAATCTGAACAACCTGGCGTCGTTGAAGCAGGATGCGCGTCATACCTTTGTGCGCGGCGATATCTGCGATCAGGCGCAAGTACTGGCGTTGTTCCAGGAACACAAACCGCGCGCGGTCGTGCACTTCGCGGCGGAAAGCCATGTCGACCGTTCCATCCTCGGCCCAGGCGAATTCATCAACACCAATATCAACGGCACTTTTAGCCTGCTGGAAGCAGCGCGCGCCTACTGGTCGGCGCTGCCGGAAGACGAAAAAGCGGCGTTCCGCTTCCTGCACGTCTCGACCGACGAGGTATATGGCACGCTGGGCCCGGATGACGCGCCGTTCACCGAAACCACCGCGTTTGCGCCGAACAGCCCGTACTCGGCATCGAAAGCAGCTTCGGACCACCTGGTGCGCTCCTACTACCACACCTACGGCCTGCCGGTGCTGACCACCAACTGCTCCAACAACTACGGCCCGTATCACTTCCCTGAAAAGCTGATCCCGCTGATCATCGCCAACGCACAAGCCGGCAAGCCGCTGCCGATCTACGGCGACGGCCAGCAGGTGCGCGACTGGCTGTACGTCACCGACCACGCCGCCGCGATCCGCCGCGTGCTGGAAGCGGGCCGCCTGGGCGAAACCTACAACGTCGGCGGCTGGAACGAAATGGCCAACCTGGATGTGGTACACACGCTGTGCGACATGCTGGACCAGCTGAAGCCCAAGGCCGAAGGCAGCTACCGCGACCAGATCACCTTTGTCAAAGACCGTCCGGGCCACGACCGCCGCTACGCCATCGACGCGCGCAAGCTCGAACGCGAACTGGGCTGGAAGCCGGCAGAGACTTTCCAGAGCGGCATCGCCAAGACCGTACAATGGTATCTGGACAACCAGGCCTGGGTGGCCGACGTGCAGTCGGGCAGCTACGCCAACTGGGTAGAGACCAATTACTTTAACCGTGAAGGCCAGCAATGAGCACTCCCATCCAACGCAAAGGCATTATCCTGGCCGGCGGCTCCGGCACCCGCCTCTACCCGGTGACGATGAGCGTCTCCAAGCAGCTGCTGCCGATCTACGACAAGCCGATGATCTACCACCCGCTGACGGTGCTGATGCTGGCCGGCATCCGCGAGGTACTGATCATCTCGACCCCGCAGGACACGCCGCGCTTCAAGGACCTGCTGGGCGATGGCAGTCAATGGGGCATCAGCATCAGCTACGCGGTGCAGCCATCGCCGGACGGCCTGGCGCAAGCCTTCATCATCGGCAAGGAGTTCGTCGGCGACTCGCCGTCGGCGCTGATCCTGGGCGATAACATCTACTACGGCAACGACCTGGATGCACTGCTGCGCAGCGCCACCGAGCACACCGAAGGCGCCACCGTGTTCGCCTACCACGTGCACGATCCTGAGCGTTATGGCGTGGTCGAATTCAACGAGCAGCGCACCGCCGTGTCGATCGAGGAAAAACCGACGCAGCCGAAGTCCAACTACGCTGTTACCGGCCTGTACTTCTACGATAACAAGGTGTGCGACATCGCTGCCAGCATCAAGCCGTCGGCACGCGGCGAGCTGGAGATCACCGATGTCAACAAAGTCTATCTGGAACAGGGTAAACTGAACGTCGAAGTGATGGGCCGCGGCATGGCCTGGCTGGACACCGGCACCCACGAATCGCTGCTGGAAGCGGGCCAGTTCATCGCCACCATCGAAAAACGCCAGGGCCTGAAAGTGGCTTGTCCGGAAGAGATCGCCTACCGCAAGGGCTATATCAGCCCCGAGCAGCTGCGCAAGCTGGCCGAGCCGCTGAAGAAAAACCAGTACGGCCAATACCTGCTGCAAATTTTGGAAGATAAGGTAGTACAACGATGAATGTGATTCAAACCCCTCTGCAAGGCTTGCTGGTACTGGAGCCGCGCGTATTCGGCGACGACCGTGGTTTCTTCTTCGAGAGCTTCAATGCGCGCCGCTTTGCCGAACTGACTGGTGTCAACGCCGAATTCGTGCAGGACAATCACTCGCGCTCGTCGAAAGGCGTGCTGCGCGGCCTGCACTACCAGATCCAGCAAGCGCAGGGCAAGCTGGTGCGCGCCACCGCCGGTACCGTGTTTGATGTGGCGGTTGACATCCGCAAAAACTCGCCGACCTTCGGCCAGTGGTACGGGATCGAACTGTCGGCGGAAAACAAGCGCCAGATGTGGATACCGCCGGGCTTCGCGCACGGCTTCGTGGTCACCTCCGACTCTGCCGAATTCCTGTACAAGACCACCGACTACTGGGCGCCGGAGCATGAGCGTTCGATCCTGTGGAACGATCCGGCGATCGGCATCCAATGGCCGGAGCTGGACACTGCGCCCCTGCTGTCCGGCAAGGATGCGGCCGCGACGGTGCTGGCCGACGCCGAGGTATTCGCATGAAGGTTTTGTTGACCGGCAGTAGCGGTCAGGTCGGCTACGAGCTGGCGCGCAGCCTGCAAGGTATCGGCGAAGTGGTGGCGGTGGATCGCGGCGTCATGGACCTGTCCAACCTGGACCAGGTGCGCGACGTGATCCGCAGCGTCAAACCGCAGCTGATCGTCAATCCAGCCGCCTACACGGCGGTGGACGAAGCCGAGAGCAAGCCCGAGCTGTGCTACCGCATCAACGCCGAGGCGCCGGCTGTCATGGCCGAAGAAGCCAAGGCGCTGGGTGCGGCGCTGGTGCACTACTCCACCGACTACGTGTTTGACGGCGTGGCATCATCGCCGCGCGTGGAAGACGATACGGTCGGTCCGGTCAACCTGTACGGCGCCAGCAAGCTGGCAGGCGAACAGGCGATCGAGGCAGCCGGCATTCCGCACCTGATCTTCCGCACCAGCTGGGTGTACGGCATGCGCGGTAAAAATTTCCTGCTGACCATGCTACGCCTCGCCAAAGAGCGCGACGAACTGCGCGTGGTGGCCGACCAGCACGGCGCGCCGACCTGGAGCCGTACCGTTGCCGACGTCACGGCGCAAGTGCTGTCGCAGGCGCACGCCGGCGGCCGCGAGTGGTGGGTACAAAACAGCGGCATCTACCACCTGAGCGCGCAGGGACAAACCACCTGGCATGAATTCACCCAGGCCATCGTCGAAGAGGCCGGGCTGCACTGCAAGGTGCTGCCCATCAGCAGCGCCGACTACCCCACAGCGGCGCAACGGCCGATGCACTCGGTGATGTCGTCCGAAAAGCTGATGACGCGCTTCTGCCACCTGCCCGACTGGAAAGACGCCCTGCACCTCTGCATGCGCTAAACTCCGGGGGCAGAACTGCCCCCCGGTTTTATTGCATCTGTTCGATCATCACTTCGCCAAAGCCGGAGCAGGAGACTTGCACGGCGTTTTCCATCAGGCGCGCGAAGTCGTAGGTGACTTGCTTGGAGGCGATGGCTTGCTGCATCGATTTGATGATCAGGTCGGCCGCTTCGGTCCAGCCGATGTGGCGCAACATCATTTCCGCCGACAGGATCAGCGACCCCGGATTGACATAGTCCTTGCCGGCGTATTTGGGCGCGGTACCGTGCGTGGCTTCAAACATCGCCACCGAGTCCGACAGATTGGCGCCCGGCGCGATGCCGATGCCGCCCACTTGCGCCGCCACCGCATCCGAAATGTAGTCGCCGTTCAGGTTGAGCGTGGCGATCACGCTGTATTCCACCGGACGCAGCAGGACTTGCTGCAGGAAGGCGTCGGCAATCGAATCCTTGACCAGGATGTCGCGGCCGGTTTTCGGATTCTTGAACTTGCACCACGGCCCGCCATCGATCAGCTCGGCGCCGAATTCCTTTTGCGCCAGCGCGAAGGCCCAGTCGCGGAAGCCGCCTTCGGTGTACTTCATGATGTTGCCCTTGTGGACAATGGTCACCGACGGCTTGTCGTTGTCGATCGCGTATTGCAGCGCCTTGCGCATCAGCCGCTCGGTGCCTTCCACCGACACCGGCTTGATGCCCAGGCCGGACGTCTCAGGGAAGCGGATCTTGTTGACGCCCAGCTCCTGCAACAGGAAGTCCATCAGGCGCTTGGCGCCCTCTGAACCTTGCGCGAATTCGATGCCGGCGTAGATGTCTTCCGAGTTCTCGCGGAAGATCACCATATTGGTCTTTTCAGGTTCTTTCAACGGCGACGGCACGCCGGTGAAGTAGCGCACCGGACGCAGGCAGACGTACAGGTCGAGTTGCTGGCGCAGCGCGACATTCAGCGAACGGATGCCGCCGCCCACCGGCGTGGTCAGCGGCCCCTTGATCGACACCACGTAATCCTTGACCGCCTTCAGCGTTTCTTCCGGCAGCGCCACATCCGCGCCGTAGACCTGGGTCGATTTTTCGCCCGCAAAGATTTCCATCCACTTGATCTGGCGCTGCCCGCCGTAGCACTTGGCCACCGCCGCATCCACCACTTTGCGCATCACCGGCGTGACATCGCTACCCACGCCGTCACCCACGATGTAGGGAATGATCGGGTTATCTGGTACATTCAGGGAAAAATCCGCATTGACGGTAATTTTTTGGCCGTCTGCCGGTACTTTGATATGTTGATACATCGTGGTTCTCCGAGGGGAATTGCTAGTCTTCTATAAGATATAAGACAACTGGATCACATTATGCACGAGTATGGTCGCGCTGCCAAAGTTTTCAAGCCTACACCAATTCCAGTTTTCAATAATGCCTCTGATTTTATTTAACAAACCTTTTCAAGTGCTGTGCCAGTTTTCCGAACAGGACGGCAAGGCCACGCTGGCCGACCACCTCAGCATACCGAATATCTATCCAGCCGGCCGGCTCGACTACGACAGCGAGGGCTTGATGCTGCTGACAGACGACGGCAAGCTGCAGCACGCCATCGCCCATCCGGATCACAAGGAGGCCAAGGTATATCTGGTGCAGGTAGAAGGTACCGCCGATGCCGCCGCACTGGAGAAGCTGCAGGCGCCGCTGAATCTGGGCGACTTTGTGACGCAGCCGTGCAAGGCGGTGCGCATCGCTGAGCCGGAATGGCTGTGGCCGCGCAATCCGCCGATACGCCAGCGGGCGGATCAACCGACCAGCTGGCTGGCGATCACGCTACAGGAAGGCAAGAACCGCCAGGTGAGGCGCATGACGGCTGCAGTCGGCCTGCCGACACTGCGGCTGGTACGCACGGCGATTGGCGGCGTATCGCTGGCGACGCATCCGCTGATGCCGGGAGAGTGGATGGCGGTTTCGCCAACGGACTTGGCAAGCTAGGCAGGAGTGCCGCGCGGCAGCGCGGCGCGCAAACGATAAAGCCCGCGCCGGACGAACCGGAGCGGGCTTTTGCTTTAAAACCGGCGAACCGGAATTAAGCTGCCAGTGCTTTCAGAGCAGCGGCCAGACGGCTCTTGTGGCGAGCTGCCTTGTTTTTGTGGATGATCTTCTTGTCAGCGATGCTGTCGATGGTCGACACCGATGCCTGGAAGATGGTCGTCGCAGCAGCTTTGTCGCCAGCTTGGATGGCCTTACGTACTGCTTTGATAGCGGTGCGCAGGGTCGAACGCTGGGACGAGTTGTGAGCGTTTTGCTTAACTGCTTGACGAGCGCGTTTGCGCGCTTGTGCGGTATTTGCCATGAAATTTCCTAAATCAGTAAATGATGCGTTTGCAAACATTATTGTTTGGCAAACAGGTGCGTCCAAGGTTGCAATCAGAGCGAACCGTGTGAGTCAAACTACTGCTTGCCAAACAATATTGTCTGCGCAACAGAATTTTGTACAGCCTTGGATTATAGCGATATTTTCCTACTGGAGCAACTATAATCACGTCCCATGAACTTGCTTAAAACTCTAGCCGCTATTTCCAGTATGACCATGTTGTCCCGCATTACGGGACTATTGCGCGAAATCCTGATCGCGCGCGCCTTTGGCGCCGACGCCTTCACCGACGCCTACAACGTGGCCTTCCGCATTCCCAACCTGCTGCGCCGCCTGTTTGCCGAGGGCGCATTCTCGCAGGCTTTCGTGCCGATTCTGGCCGAATACAAGAACCAGCAAGGCGACGCTGCCAGCAAGAAGCTGGCCGATCATGTGGCCACCACGCTGGTGTGGGCCACACTGGTCGCCAGCATTGTCGGCATTATCGCATCTCCGCTGTTCCTGCTGCTGATTGCGCCCGGCCTGGACAAGGACCCGGCCGCGTTCGAGGCCGGCGTGTGGATGACGCGACTGATGTTCCCGTATATCGCCTTCATGGCGTTTGTGGCGCTGGCGGGCGGCATCCTCAACACCTGGAACGAGTTCAAGATTCCGGCGTTCACGCCGGTGCTGCTGAATATCTCCTCCATCCTCGCATCGCTGTTCCTGCAACAGCACCTGGAACAGCCGATTTACGCGATGGCCATCGCTGTGTTTGTCGGCGGCGTGCTGCAGGTGGCGCTTCAGGTGCCCGCACTGATCAAGATCGGCATGCTGCCGCGATTGTCGTTCAATCCGTTCAGCGGGCTGGCCGATCCGGGCGTGCGGCGCGTGCTGAAGAAGATGGGGCCAGCGGTATTTGCCGTCTCGGCCGCGCAAATCAGTCTGCTGATTAATACCAATATCGCCTCCAGCCTGCGCGAAGGCAGCATCTCATGGCTGACCTATGCCGACCGCCTGATGGAATTCCCCACCGCGCTGCTGGGTGTGGCGCTGGGCACGATCCTGCTGCCCAGCCTGTCCAAAGCCAATAGCCAGGGCGACCGCGAGGAATACTCGTCGCTGCTGGACTGGGGCCTGCGCCTGACCTTTCTGCTGGCGATGCCGGCAGCAGTCGGCATGGCGCTGCTGGCGGAACCGCTGATCGCCACCCTGCTCCAGTCCGGCAAATTCACCGCCGAGGCAGTGCGCATGTCGGCCCAGCCGCTGACCGCCTATGCCGCCGGCCTGCTGGGCATCATTCTGGTCAAGACGCTGGCGCCGGCGTTCTATGCGCAGCAGGATATCCGCACGCCGGTCAAGATCGCCATCGGTGTGCTGATCGCCACCCAGGTGATGAATTATTTCTTCGTGCCGCACCTGGCCGTGGCCGGCCTGGCGCTGTCGATCGGCCTGGCGGCCTGCCTGAACGCCGGCTTCCTCTACGCAGGGCTGCGCAAGCGCGGTATCTATCGGCCGCAGCCAGGCTGGCCGCTGTTCTTTTCCAAGCTGGTGGTGGCGTGCATGGTGATGGGTGGCGTCGCCTGGTTCGGCGCCGGCCAGTTCGATTGGATCGGCATGCAGGGCCAGTCGCTGCTGCGCCTCGGTGCGCTGCTGCTGGTGGTTGGGGTCTGCTGCGTAGTGTATTTCGGCGCCCTGCTGGCGATGGGCTTCCGCCTGCGCGATTTCAAGCGCATTGCGCGTTAATGCAAGGCTCAATACCAAAAAACCTGTCTGCCACGCAACGATGGACGATGCAAAACGTGCTAAACTAATTTCCAAATTGTAATTAAGCAGGTGGGAATCATGCTGACGCTCAAACGCTTTGCCGAAGCCGGCGCCGTGGCCGCCCTCTGGATGGGGTGTTGCATGAGCGTGAGCGCAGTGCCCACCGTCGAAGCGCCGCCCGACTGGCAGGCGCAGCAGTCAAAGCCTCCCCATCCCGGCCTGGCCAACTGCAGCAACCCGCCTCCCGCCGACAAAAAGCATGCCCCCACCGCCTGGCAGGGCAGTGACGCCCCTGCCCTGTCAGTGCGCGCCCAACGCGTGCTGCATGGCGGCGGCAAACTGGATCTGGATAGTTATACCGGCCGCTGCCGCCTGACCGATGCCGAACACGACAGCCAAGAACCGCTCAATGATGGCGTCGATCCGGAGAAATTACTGAAAGCGCTGGACGAGCTGGATGCGCTGAACCGCACGCTGAGCGTGGAAGAGGAACAAGCGCTGCTGGAACGGCTGGGCCGGAATATCCAGATTGAGCTGGACAGCGCCGATAAGCAGTTGCACGCTTACATCGGCCACGGCATCAATCGCCAGGACCTGGGACAGCTGGCGCGGCTGGGAGAGCTGCTGCTGGAAGAGGAAGCGGCGCCGCGCTTCGGCCAGGATGAGGCAGGTTACGCCCCGGCTGAAAAGCTTTTGCAAAACCCGCTAGGCGGACCAAGCCAGATGGGATTGGCCGCAGCCATTCCGGAGCCCTTCAGCTATGCGCTGCTGTTATCCGGCCTGGCTTTGATTGCTTTGGTGCGCCGCCGCAAGGGCGGCGCCCGACTGCTTGCTTAGAACAGCTTCTTTGCATCCTTGTTGCGGCGACGGCCTGCAAAGCCGATCATGCCCAGGCCAACTGCCAGCATGGCGAAGGTTTCTGGTTCTGGCACAGCGCTGACCGACACGCTGCCGCTGTAGGCGGTAGCAGCCGACGACAGCAACTTGCCGGTTACCAGCACGTAGTAACTATCGCTGGCGATCGAAGCGGTACTGCCAGCGGTCCATACGTCAGAAGCGCCTTCCGACCATTTGGTGCCATCCAGCGAGAAGCCGGCCGAATTGAACACCTGGAAGTTGGTGATCTGGATCGCATCGCTCAGCAGCGGGTTGGTGAAAGCCGACACGATCGAGCTCAGCACGCCAGTGCCCGAGAAGGTGTATTTGTCGGAGAAGGTGTCGCCTGCGGTTGCCACGTCAAAGCTGTGACCAAAGTAGGCGGTGCCACTGCTGAACGACAGCGCTTGGGTCTGGCTCACATCGGCGGCGCTTGCCACGCCGGAAGCCAATGCTGCAGTCGCCAGGGCGCCTGCCGCCATCAAAGATTTCAGTTTAACCATAATTCCTCCATGATAGGTCGTTGGAAGCCGCTTAACGGCCGCGATATCGATACCGCGAAATCATCCTAGCATGGCAAAAAGACACATATTGGTGTTTTGTTACGAAACAATTTCGTATAAAAAACATATGCTTTTAGGAAATTCAGGGCAAACTGACTGACATAATGCGAGCCGCCATAGGAGAAATCAGGGCTCGCGGTTGCCGCAATGCAGCATGAGATCAGCGACGTAGGAATTAACCTACAAAAAGACGGGAATTTTGGAGGGGGTTGTGACCAGAATTAGCGGCGATATGGGGCCGCCAGCGGCTCGCCGATGAACACGCCCTGAGCCGGCCAGGCAACGCTTTTCCAGTACGCTTCGATGGCCGTATTTCCCTGCAAATATTGCCGTAGCAACACAGTCGGCTGCGGGAATTTTTGCCAGTAATTGCACGGTTCGGTAACCGTACCGTAGCTGGCGGTGGCGCCGGCGTCGAGCCAGCGCAGGCTGCTCATCTGGCCGTCGCTGAGCAGGTCGCCGCCGGTCGAGGTCAGGTGGTCGGCCAGCGCGCCCGGCAGGAAGCGCAGCGTGTCCAGCTTGGCGACACGCGCCATGCCGGTCTGGTAAATCATGATATCGCCCTGCCCTTCGATGCTGTCGGCCTGGATCTGCTTGATGGTCAGCTTGCGCGCCGGCACCGGGCCAGCCTTGGGGAAGAATGGCGCGCGGCTGTTGCGCGGCGTTTCACTGGTGGTCAGATAGTAGGCGCTGGCGGTGGGCATGCTGAAGCCACTGGCCGTGCCGCGCCCGATCAGCGCCTTGGCGGCCGCCACCGACTCGGTCGGCAGCAGCATGGACAGCCGCATGCCGTGATCCTTGAATGGCAGCCCGCTGACGGCATTGAAATATGGGCTGGGCCTGGAGGGGTCGCACGGCTTCTGGCACAAGGCGCTGTCCAGGCCCAGCGTGTAGGCGGAGGTGATGGAATTGCACTCCACCGCGTAAGGCGCGGTCCACACCATCAGCACCGCCTGGATGTGCGGCTCCAGCTTTGCGTCGATCTGTTCTTTCAGCAGGCGGAACTGTTCGGCGTTGAGCCGCCGTGGCCGGTTAGGGATGCGCACATGCACCACGTTCTGCGCCGGCACGTCGCGCGCGCTGCGGTAGTACTCGCCGATTTCCACGCTGAGCGGATCGTCATCGTTGATCACCAGCGCCAGCTGGGCGGCACGCAGCGCGCTGGCGTCGGCTTGACGCACCATCTGCGCCTGTGCGGCGCAGCAAGCCCATACAGCAAGGCAAAACACTATCAGAGCGCGCAAGGTGAGACCGATCATGGCAAAGCGGACGACGGCGCCGTCCTTTTTCCATTATGCGACAAGCTTGCCCTAAAAGAAAACCCCTGCAAGAGGCGATCTGGCAGGGGTTGGTCTGTTCGCCGCCTTGGCGGCGTGTATCAGGCGACGGCTTTGCGGCGGCGGGCGACGAAACCTAGCAGGCCCAGGCCAGCCAACAGCATGGCGTAGGTTTCCGCTTCCGGCACAGCGGTGACGGTCAGATTGCCCGAGTAGATCACGGCGTCGGCGGTGGACACCGTGCCCTCTACTTTGAAGTAGTAGCTACCACTGCTCAGGTTGTTGCCCGACAAGACCCACAGGCCGCTGTCCGCATTCAGGCTGCCGGTAGCGGCGGCCACGTTCGAACCCACTTTGTACAGGCTGAACAGGCTGAAGTCGATGCCGGTGGTATCGTCAAAGCTGATCGCCGACACATTCGATACGGCGCTGCTCAAGGCCGGGATGGTGAAGTAGTAGGTGTCCGAGAAGGTCTTGCCCAAGCTACCTGCGGCAAATTCATTCAGCGGACCGAAGCCCGCCGTACCGTCCAACAAACGCAAGTTCTCGCTGTAGGTGAAGTCGGCTGCGCTGGCAAACGCGGTGGCGGCAGCCAGGACCAGGCCCAGCAGGATAGAAGTGATTTTTTTCATGCGTATCTCAAGAAGTTAAAGTCGACAATCAAGCGCGCTTGCGGCGGCGGGCGACAGCCCCCACCAGGCCGAGACCGGCCAGCAGCATCGCATAGGTATCGGCTTCAGGAACAGCGACGGCGCGCAGCGCGATATTGCCGGAAAGGCTACCAGCACCGTTAATCGTACCGTTCACTTGCAGGTAGTAATTACCTGCGCTCAAAATCAGATTTTTGGTATTCAGCTTCCAGTTATCAATGGCGCCGTTGGATTTCTGTACGGCCGAATACAACAGCGTTCCGTTGCTGGAATACACGGCAAAAGCGGCCAGGTCCAGGCCGGAAGTCGCCGAGATACCGGTTGCCGTCACGTCTGCAGCCAGCAAACTGGTGCCGCTCACGCGGAAACTGAAGGTATCCGCGAAGGTCGAGGTAGCCAAGCTGCTGGCGAAACTCGCAGTGTAGTTAGCGGCGCCGCCGGCTGGATTCAGCGTCAGTACTTTGGTTGCGTGCGAAGCGTCGGCTGCGTTTGCGGAAAAGGCAGCCCCCGCCAGCAACAGCGTTGCGATGATAGCTTGTGCGTTTTTTTTCATCCCATGCCTATATTGAAGGTTAAACGATACCTGCAAGGCATCTATTTTATCGGAGAAGCAACATCCGATAGGCAAGTATATTGGAATTTGGCTAACAAAGCTTTAAGAAATTAAACTTTCTTTGGGATTTGAGTAACGTGATGCAACTTTCATGAACCTTGTACACTAAAATAGTGTTTGCACAAGAAAAAAGGCCTGGAAACCAGGCCTTTTGAGCGATGAGCTGTTGTACATCAAGCGCGTTGGTAGACATCCTCAAAACGCACAATATCGTCCTCGCCCAGATAGCTACCGGACTGTACCTCAATCAGGTGCAGCGGCAGCTTGCCCGGGTTTTCCAGGCGGTGGGTCATGCCGATCGGAATATAGGTCGATTCGTTTTCCGTCAGCAAGGTCACCTTGTCGCCACACGTCACGCTGGCGGTGCCGCTGACCACAATCCAGTGCTCGGCGCGGTGATGGTGCATCTGCAGCGACAGCTTGCCGCCCGGGTTGACAGTAATCCGCTTGACCTGGAAGCGGTCGCCGATGTCGATGCCCTCGTAGCAGCCCCATGGACGATACACGCGGGTATGGTGCAAGTGCTCGGTGCGGTCCTTGGATTTCAGGTGTTCGACCACCTGCTTGACGCGCTGCACCTGATCTTTATGCGCCACCAGCACCGCATCGGCAGTCTCGACCACCACCAGATCCTTCACGCCAACCACCGCCACAATGCGGCTTTCAGCGCGCACCAGCGAACCGGATACATTGTCCAGGTACACATCGCCACGCTGCACATTGCCCTGCGCGTCGGCCTTCTGCACTTCGTGCAGCGCTGACCATGAGCCGACGTCGTTCCAGCCGATGTCAGCCGGCACTACCACTGCGTCGCGGGTATGTTCCATCACCGCGTAATCGATCGAATCAGATGGCGCGCTGGCGAATGCCTCCTCGTCCAAGCGACAGAAGTCCAGATCGCGGTAATCGCCCTTGATGGCGGCGTCGCAGGCGGCTGCCATGGCTGGCTGGAATTCTTTCAGCTCATTCAGGTAACGGTCGGCGCGGAACAGGAACATGCCGCTATTCCAGAAGAAATTGCCCGCCGCGACAAAGCCCTTGGCGGTTTCCAGGTCTGGTTTCTCGACAAAGCGGTCCACCGCAAAGCCGTTGCCGCCGACCGATTTGCCGCTCTGGATATAGCCATAGCCGGTTTCCGGCCCGGTCGGCACAATGCCGAAGGTGGCCAGCTTGCCGTCCCGCGCCAGCGCCGCAGCCTGTTCGACGGCAGCGTAGAACGCATCAACGTTCTCGATCACGTGATCGGCCGGCAGCACCAGCATCATCGCCTCCGGGTCATGGGCGATCAGGTAATTGGCCGCCACCGCTACTGCCGGGGCGGTATTGCGGCCGACCGGCTCCAGCAGGATACCCAGCGGCGCAACGCCGATTTCGCGCATCTGCTCAGCCACCAGGAAACGGTGCTCGTTACCGCACACCACCAGCGGCTCCTCTACGCCAGCACGGCCGGCGAGACGCAGCGCGGTTTCCTGCAGCATGGTCTGCTCCGATACCAGCGGCAGCAGCTGCTTGGGCAGCGCCGCGCGCGACAGCGGCCATAAACGGGTGCCGGCGCCGCCGGACAAGATGACTGGGTAGATTTTCATATGACTTTGAGAACTCTTTCTTCTTGATTAACTTTACTGATGATATTGTCAGCACGGCGCCTGGCGCGACGGTCACGGGCATTGCTCCACTCCCAGTCTGCATATTCACTCAAGTGCCGCATATCGCCGGTACGGTCGACACTGTAGTCTTTGAACACGATCATTTCATCAAGCGAAACATCTGGTAACACGCGAGTATATTCAAACAAGACGCTGCGCACCACTGTCGCCCCCTGGCAAATATGACTGCCATGGCCAATCCAGGTCGGCCCGACGATGGTCACGCCGGATTCGATGCGCGAACCGGAGCCAATATACACCGGCCCCTGGATGCGCGTGCCCTTCCAGTCGATCGACGTATTCAGCCCCACCCACAGATCGTCTTCGAGACGGATACCCGGCACGTCCAGGTGCGCAACTTCGCCCATCAGCACGCTTTGGCAGACTTCCCAGTAATCCTTGACGCTGCCGATATCGATCCAGTTGAATGGCCGCTGCTGCGCATAGAATGGCAGGCCTTTTTCGGCCATCAGCGGGAACAGCTCGGAACCGATATCAAACGGACGGTCGGATGGGATCAGGTCCAGCACCTCCGGCTCAAAGATATAAATGCCGGTGCTGACAAAATTCGACAGCGCCTGTTCCTTGCTCGGTTTTTCCTGGAATGTCTGGATGCGGCCATTCTTGTCGCTGACCACCACGCCGTAGCTGGACACACTGTCCCAAGGCACTTCCTTGGTCACCACCGAGGCCAGCGCCCCTTTGCGCTTGTGCTCATACAAAGCCGACTTGATATCCAGGTCGATCAGCGCGTCGCCGCAGAGCACAATCGTGGTCTCATCAAAAAACCCGGCAAACTCCTGGATTTTCTTCATGCCGCCGGCAGAGCCCAGCGGCTCGGGCACCACTTCGCCTGCGTTATTGGTATAGCCTTCGAAGGAATAGCCGATCTGCACACCGTACTGGTGCCCTTCGCCGAAATAATCTTCGATTTTTTCGTGCAAATAGCTGACGTTGACCATGATCTCCGTGACGCCATATTTGGCCAGGTGTTCGATCAGGTAAGCCATCACCGGCTTGCCGAGGATCGGTATCATCGGCTTCGGTAAATCGTAGGTCAGTGGACGCACCCGAGTGCCCTTGCCTGCTGCCAAGATCATCGCCTTCATCGTATTGCTCCTGAGATAAGTTTACTATTGACTGGGGTTGTTTCGCATCCTCTGGCAATAATAATCAAATATCATCTTTTACGACGCACCGCAGCATTGCTACCTTTAGAGTAATTGAACGAGAGAAAATCTCACTGTAAACCGAAAATAGCTTATTTATACCGGAGCATTTGCCTACCAGAACTTAAGGTTTCACCGCCTTAAAAATGCGCTCGGCAATCTGGCGCATGCCCTTGTCGCCTGGGTGGGCGGCCACGCCCTTGTTGGCGATGCGCTGCTCGCTGCCGGCCATATTCGCGGCCACCGCCTGCAAGCCGCTGATGTCGACGTAAGTGCCGCCCGCCGCCTGGCACGCATCGGCAATGATCTTGTTCTTCGGTGCTGACACCCACCAGGTGCTGACACACATCAGCTTGCCATTCGCAGGACGTAAGGCCGCCAGCGTTTTCGCATAGGCGTCCGCAAAGGCCGCCGCTGGCGTCACCGGGGTGTCATGGAAATTATCCCCCAGCTCCACCACCACGATGTCGGCCTTCTGCGCCAATTGTTGCGCCCGCTCAGACAATTTGAACGTCGCAGGCCCCTGCTCCAGGTCGACGCCGGAAATCGTGTCTGCTTTCCATGGCGTGCCGCTCTTGTCGGTCATCATTTTGGCAAGCTGGCTGACGAAATCCTGGCTGGAATCCGAGGCGGCCATGCCCCAGTCACCGTACCAGCCCAGATTTTTATTGGGCAGGTGATGCGTGATCGAGTTACCGAAGACAAAGATACATTTATCTCCGGCACGGCAATCGCTGGCCATGGCGGCTTGCGGCGCCAACCCGCCCAGCATCGCTGCGGCAAACAAGGTAGTCAGCAAAGTGTGTTTTTTCATGATTATTTTTCCGTCAGAATAGGCGTAGGCGCCTGTGAGAACAGCGTTCTTTTAAGCAGTTTCCATGCAGCTTTGTTGAGTGGATTCTCAACCAGCAGATAGACAAAGTGGGCCGCAATCACGCTCGCCACAAAGGCAATCGGCAAGATCACATAGGGCGACTGCACATGCAGCTTGAACAGGCCGACGCAAATGATCGGCGCGGCAATCGGGTGGATCAGGTACAGGGAATACGAACTGTCGCCCAATCTTACCAGCAGCTTTTTAAAGGCTGGCACGACATTCAGTTGCAGCGACAGCATGGCCGCGACAATCAGCACCGCGCCGGCGTTAAAGCCGCCCAGCATGCGATGCAGGGTCTCGCCAATTTCAGGACTGACGATGGTGGCGATGCCGATCACCAAGGCCAACACCGCAGCCAGCAGCGGCAAGCGGCGGCCATGCTGGTACTGCCAGGCCAGCGCCATGCCAGCGATAAACAGCAGGTTCAAGGGACTGAACAGCACTTGCGCCAGCGCCGTATCCGCCGGCAGGAAGAAACCAGCCCCCCACAATGCGCCAATAATGACTGCGCTGCAAATAAACGGCGATTGGCGCAGCAGCAGCGACAGCGAGAACACATAATAGAACAGCATCTCGTGCAGCAGGGTCCAGCCAACACCGTGCAAAGGCCGCACTTCGCCGGCCGCATTCAAGGTCGGGAACAGTACGTAGGAGGCCAGCGCCTGCCACAAGTCCGGGCGATTGTGCAGTGCGGCAGCCGGCGCCAGGATGACAATCGCCAGCTTGAAGGTGGTAATCAGCCAGTACAGCGGAAACACGCGGGCGACCCGGCGCGCCAGGAAAAACTTGGCGCTACTGGCGTCGCGGTCAAGCTTGGCGCCGGACAGATACATCACAAAGCCGCTGATCACAAAGAAGATCGGCACGCCGATTTCGCCGCCATGCCAGATCGCATGCGCACTGCTGATGCGGTCGTGCAGATAAAAGGTAATGTGCGTGACCAGCACCAGCGCCGCCGCCACAAACCGGAGAATCTGCAGATTCTCGTTCCTCATGTCCGACATATTTTTCATGCCCCTGCTCCCCTGGCCGCGCACGGCTTATTTTTCGACGATGATGGCGGCCGGACTGACAGCGGCGGCGCGCGCCTTGGTTTTCCTGCCGATAAAGCGCTTTTCTATCCAGTGCCAGGACAGGGCCGACAGCAGCAGCGTCAGCGGCAGCGACAGCAGCACGTTATGCCACCATACGCCATCCTTGAACTGCCATGCCATGAATTGCTGTACCGGGAAGGCGTAGATGTACATGCCGTACGAGAAATCGCCATATTTGGCAAAGTGCGTCAGCGGGCCATCCAGGTACACCAGGCGGATCAGGGCGTAAGCCAGCAAGGGGCTGATAAACATCAGGTCCACGCCAGCCCAGAGGCAGGCCACGGCCGCCGCCACTGCCGCCCAGGAGACCCAGGCCGGCAGCACCAGCTCACGGTAGACATACACCAACATGCCTGCGGCAAACCAGCTAAGCAAAGGGAAAAACGGCTGCAGGAAATAGTGCGTGAACGGATCGATCAACGACACCGCCAGCGCGCCCAGCCACAGCGCCAGCACATACGGCTTGTTCAGCTTGCCGGCCATGCCCACCGCAGCCACCACCAGGTAACACACGAACTCATGGCACAAGGTCCACAGCGAACCGTTGATCACCGGGCCTATCGGGTTATCCTGAAACACCCCGGCCATGGCGTCCTGGCCGCGATAAAGGGTCAGGTTCTTGAAGAAATACGGTATCGCCGTACTCCAGTAAGCCGCGCGATCGGTGGTGATCATCGCCCCGACTACCACCGACAGCAACAGCACACCGGCCAGGCCTGGATAAATGCGCAGCACCCGCGCCGATAAGAAGCGCGATAACACCTTGCGGTTGTCCCAGCTGCCAGCGATCAGAAAACCGCTGACGATGAAGAAGATCAACACCGCCACCCGCCCCAAGGTCAGGCGGTGGTCGGTCAGGATGGCGAGCGGCTCGCTGGCGGGGCTACCGCTGGTCAGCGGAAACGCATGCGAAACCAGCACCAGCGTCGCCGCCAGAAAGCGCAACAGGTCGAAGTGATTTTCTTTTCTCAAATTCATGGCGAAATCCGACTCAGGCCGAACGCTCCGCATACGGCGCCAGCAGCAGTTCATACTCGCGCAGAATTTTTTCCCAGGTAAACGCTTCGGCATGGCGCGTCAGCGCGGCGCGGCGCATGTCCGCCAGGCGGGCGGCGTCCGGCAGCAGCTGGTCCAGCACCTGCGCGCAATCATCCTCATCGCGGAAGTACTGCTGCTCCGGCCCCGCTACCCAGCGGTTAAAGGCATTGTCATGCCCCAGCACGGCATTGCCGGCGGCCAGGCTTTCCACCAGCGACGGATTGGTGCCGCCAACCTGGTGGCCGTGCACATAGAAGCGCGAGAAGTAACGCAGTGCCTGCACATTCTTCGCATCATAGATGGCGCCCAGGAACACCACTTCGTCCGAGGCTGCAGCCAGCACCGACTGCTGATACGCATGGGTCTTGGCGTAATTGCCCAGCACCACCAGCTTGACGCCGCGCGGCTTGCGCGACCACGCCTTGACCACCTCCAGGATGGAGTTCTCCGGCTCGGCGCGGGCGATCAGAATGGCATAGCCATTCGGCGCCAGTCCATACTGCGCCAGCAGGCCGGCGTCAGCATCGCGCACCGGTTCGGCGCCATAGGCGATGGTGGTGATTTTTTGCGGGTTGACGCGCGAAGTCAGGTGTTTCTTGATGTCCGGATGGTCGGCCACCAGGTGATTGCCAAGCCAGGCGCCAGCCCATTCGTTCAGGTAGAACCAGGTCTTGGCGACCGCGCCCCACTTCTGGCGGCGCCATTCAATCCCGTCCATATTGAAAATATTATTCAGGCCCTTGAGGCGGAACCACAGGCAGAACACCGCCGTGTTATAGCCCAGCGTCAGAATCAGGCCCTTGGTCTTCGCAGCATGCAGATTGGCCTTCCAGTCAAACACGATGGTCCCCAGCGCCCCTTGCTGCTTGACCGGGATATGCACCAGATGCACGCCCTGCCATTCGTCCTCATACACCGCCTCGCCTTCATCTTCCTGGCAATACACAATCACTTCCCATCCCTGCTTGACCAGGTATAAGGCCAGGTGTTCGGCAAACGTCTCAAACCCGCCATGGTTGGCAGGAATGCCGCGCGTGCCCAGAATCTTGATCTTTTTTTTGCTGTTGCGGTGTTCGCTCATCGCGGTGCTTTCTTAAGTAAACGTTCCAGTATGGTCCAGATATTTATCAGCCTCAGGCTGTCATGTCGGCATAAATACCGGCGGTTTTGCTGACCTGGCTATCCAGCGAAAACAGCGCCTGCTGCCGCAGCTTGCCAGCCTGCCCCATTTGCTTGCGCAACTCCACTCCATCGGCCAGCTTGGCCAGCGCATCGGCCAAGGCGGCGCTATTGCGCGGCTCAAACAACATGCCGCTGACCTCATGCTCGACAATATCCAGCAAGCCGCCATGCCCGGCCGCGATCACCGGTTTGGCGGCACACATCGCTTCGATCGCCACCATGCCGAACGGTTCCGGTTCGGTTGACGGCACCACCGCGATGTCGCAGGCGTCCCACACATCCCAGATCGAGTCGGTGAAGCCGCGCAAGGTGAACTGGTCGCGCGCCGGCGAGGCGGCAATCGCTTCCTGCAGCCCGGTCAGGAAATGCTCCTGCTGCGCGAAGATGCTGCCGACAATCAGATAGCGCATCTGGCGATAGCCCCGCTGATACAGCATGCCGGCTGCCTCCACCAGCAGCAAATGCCCCTTCCAGTGGTTGATGCGTCCCACCAGCGCCACCAGCACCTCATCCGGCGTGGCCACTTCATCACGCAAGGCCGCCACCCGCGCGGCATCACTGCCCTCGGTGCGATCAATGCCGTTCCACACCGTCACCGTGCGCGAGGCCAGCGCTGGCTGCTCGTCGAGCAGCCAGCGCGTAGTCAGGCTGGAGTTGGAGACGACGCGGTCGGCCAGCAAACGCAGCAACAGCGGGAAACCGCGCCGTATCAGCGTAGGGTGCATCAGAATTTCATGCACATGCCACAAATGCGGCGCGCGATGCAGCTTGGCCCATACCGCGCCACTCAGCACCGCCAGCGTATTCGAATACACCACCGCCACCTTGCGGCCCGCCAGCGCCTTGCTGATGCCGCGCACCGCTTTAAACAGGCTGACCGGCAAGCTTAACAGGCCTCGCGGGGAAAACAGCGCACGGCTGACTTTGGTCACCGGGGCGATATGGGTTTCCACGCCTGCCGCCCGCAGCTCGGCCACCAGCGGGCCGTCAAATGGCACGATGACCAGTGCCTGATATGGCGTGTCGCGCAAGCCCGCCGCCAGGTTCAGCAGCACTTTGTCCGAGCCGTACAGCTCCGCACCCTGGTGAATAAACAGAATGATTTTTTTCATGGTTTCTTGTCTTGTCAGGCCGCGCGCGCTTGCGGCGCAGCCAGCTGCGCCTGCATTGCAGCCGCCGCCGCCGCCACCGAATCAATGGAAAACAGCGCGCGTCCGGCCTGGCGGGCGGCCGCGTCGATCTCCGGCTGCTGCAAGCTGGCCAGCACCGCTGCGGCAAATGCCTCGGCGCCGTCGGCCACCACGCACAGCGACTGCAACGAGGCCACCAGGCCCGCCACGCCTTGCCGGGTGCTGACGATCGGCCGCTCGGTCATCAGCATGTCCAGCGTCTTGACGTTGACGCCGCTGCCCGACAGCACCGGGTTGAGCAGCACGCCGGAGGCGGCCATCAAGCCGGGCGCATCGGCCACATTGGCGCGCAGCTGCACGCGCGGGTCGCTGCCGCACAGCCTGATCACTTCTTCGGTCGGACGCGACCCGGCAATGGTCAGCTGCGCATCCGGCTGTTGCGCCCATACCAGCGGCATCACCGCGCTGATCAGCCAGCGCACGCCTTGCACATTATTGGGGGCGTTCAGATTACCGAGGAACAGCAGCTGTGCCGCTTCAGCAGCGGGGACCGGGATGACCGCGCTCTGGAATACCGCTTCCGACAGCGGTGGCAGCCAATGGCCGTTGTGGATGCCGCGTCCGCGCCAGAAAGCCATATCATCGGCAGAGATGTCGAAGCTGATTTTTGCCGTGGCGATCAGCTCCTGCTCAAACCGTTCAAGGTGCCAGCACGCCAGGCTCCAGGCCAGCCGGTTCTTCAACTGGCTGGCCGCTGCCGCCTGGCTGGCGAAATACAGGAACTCGATATTATGCGAGCGATAGAACAAGGGCACTGCCAGCGTCTGGCTGAGTGCGCGCGCCAGCAAACCGCCGTAAGGATTTTCCAGCATGACGGCAGTGGCGCCGAACTGGCGCAATTCGTTCACCAGCGACGCGGTTTGCTGCGCGTCCACGGCGCGCGCCGCCGCGTGCGACGGCGTACCGGCCAGCATGCG
The DNA here is from genome assembly GCF_019219065.1 of Duganella sp. sic0402. Taxonomy (GTDB): domain Bacteria; phylum Pseudomonadota; class Gammaproteobacteria; order Burkholderiales; family Burkholderiaceae_D; genus Rugamonas. Next base: position 70,255 of record NZ_JAHUWK010000003.1, read on the forward strand.
GCGCAGCCGTTGCAGATTCGCCGCCATGCCTTTGCGCTTGGTGATGATGCGCAGGCCGGCAACCACCTGCCGCACCTGGTCGATTTCCTGCTGCGATGGCGGACTGTCCTGCTCGCACCAGCACACCAGGAACAGCGCATAGCCCAGTTGTTTCAAGGCGCGCAGACGGCGCCAGATATCTGCGCGGCCGCCATGGTTCGGTGGGAAAGGGAACTCTTGCGCAATCACCACCAGTTTCAAATTTGCGTTCATCGAGTTCTTTCCTTGTTTAATTACATCTTATTTATCCGACTTGAAGACCTTCTGAATTTTTTCCAGATACAGGAAGCCGTCTTTTTTGGTCGGTTCGATAAACGAGCCTTCGCCGTATTCGTTCCAGCAGCAGATCACACCCATTTTCCGCGTCTTGTCGGGCGCCTTGTCCATCAGGCTGCGCGCTGCACGCAGATGGGCTTCAAACTCCTCGCCGGTGCTGATCGAAAAATCGTGGTCCTTGTCCTGGCTGCCGCCCCACGGGCGCTTGTCCCAGCCGGAAGTCATCGGCACCACATAAATCCCCGACGCCCGCTCCATCAGCCAGTTCCACTGGCCGCGATACGCCTGATCCAGTTCGCCATAGCCATGGCTGATGGCGCGCCCGCCGGCGAATCTGACGCCCGGTCCCATATGGTAGTTATAGGCCGAGTGGCCGATATAGCCGGACTTCGGCGTATAGTCGTAGCCGGGTATGCCGGCGCCGGCGCCGGCGATCATGCTCAAGCCCGGCAAGCCCTCATCTTTGAAGATCTTGTCGCCCATGGCGATCAGCTCGGCGGAGCTCATGCCGATGCTCTGCGCGTTCTTGTTCAGCACCTCGGCAGCGAAGATATACACCACCGGCTTGCCATCCACCTGCACATAATCCGGGCGGAACATATACCGCTGGGCCCAGAATCTGAACATGGCTTCCAGCTGCACCTTGCTGAACACATAAGTCGTATGATTGGCCCACATCAGCGCAAATTTCACGCCATGGCGATCCGGCGCGCGCAGATAAGCATTCAGCGCGCTGTCCATCATGGTCTTGCCGTCTTTGCCCCAGTACCAGTCAAACACCACGTAGTCGATGCCGTACTTGCTCATCCAGCCCAGCTGCTGCTGCATGGCGGACACATCGCCCTCCTGATACCAGCCCAATTTGGGCTCGCGCTCGGCGAATGGCTTGATTTTTTCCCATGGCTGGGTGTACGGGCCACCAATCTGATTGTCCTTCCAGCCGGGGAAGTAGTACACGCCGATGTTGTAATCGGCCGCTTGCGCGGCGCCGCCGCACAGCAGCGTGGCCAGCATCAGTGATCCCGCCTGCTTCATCAATGACTTCATGGTTCCTCCTTGTCAGGCAGCCGAGAACAAGCCTTGCAGCACGCCCTTGACTGCCGCGCGCGCCTGCGGCCAGCGCCGGCGCAGTACAAACTTGGTCACGTCCCAGCCGCAGAATCCGAGCACCGGCACCAGGTAGCGCAGGTAAAAGCGCTTGGTGAAACGTATGCGGTTGCGGTACAGATAGAACATCGACAGCGGCGAGCCGCCCGAAGCGGAGGTGCCGATCGACGCCCCCTCCTTGTGATACACCAGGCTGCGCGGCGCATAGCCCATGCTGAATTCGCCACGGCCGCGGGTGGCCCAGTCCACCTCCTCGAAATACAGGAAATAGTCTTCGTTCATCAGGCCCACCTGCTCCATGAAGCTGCGCCGTATCAGCATCGCCGCGCCGATCACATAGGACAGCGTGGATTCGACGGCCTGCGGCGCGCCAGGCACCGCATCGGGATGGCTGAACGCCCCCACATGGCGCGAACTGCCGCGCAAGGGCGAATACACCGCGCCGCCATACGCTTGCACCTTGTCGCGTTCATGATAGTAAATCAAGGTCGAGCCACACAGGCCGATGCGTGGGTCTTCCTGCATGCGCGCCACCGCCTGGGCGATCGCGTCCGGCGCCACCACCGTATCGTTGTTGAGCAGCCAGACAAACTCGCAGGCCGGATCACGCAACGCCAGGCGCACGCCGACATTGTTGCCGCCGGCAAAACCCAGGTTGGCGCCGGTGTCGATCAGAATCAGGCGCGCATTGCCGGGCTGCGCTTGCTCCGCTGCGGCGCGATCCAGCACCTGCCATTCATCCGGAGCAAAGCGCGCGCCGGCCCACTGCGCGAATTTTTCCATCGACCGATCGCTGGAGGCGTTATCGCACACCACCGCGACGTATTCAACGCCGGTAGTATGCTGCAGGCTTTCCAGGCACTCGATGGTGTCGGCGCAGCCATTCCAGTTCAGGATAACGACATAGACCTTCACGCCAGCGCCCCCCACGAGGACTTGTGCTTCGCTTGCGCAGCGGTCGCCAGCAGGCGGCCTCTATACGACGACAGTAGCACCGTGAGAATGCAGGTCATGAAGAACACGCTGGAGTGCAGCATCAGCTCCGGCTGGGTCAGGCACAAGCCCAGCCAGGCGGGAAACACGCACAAGCTGGCCAACAGCGGCAGCCGGTCTTCTTGCTCCGCCAGCGCCATCGAGCGGCGGCCATGCCGCCAGGCGCGCCAGAACACCATCAGCATCAGCAACAGGCCAAACACGCCCAGCTTCAATGCAATATACAGATAGCTCTCGTGGATATAGCGGGTGTGTTCGGCAAAAACGCGCAGGATCGGTATCCAGTTGCGGTACTCGCCGCCCATGCCGACGCCGATCACCGGCGAGCGCTTGAGCGCGGCGACAGCATCCTGGTTTTCCCATTCGCGCCAGCCGTACGAGGTGTTCTTGCCGCCCTCGTCCTTCACACTCATCATGCGGACCATGATCGCATCGAGCGTACTCGGCTTGGCGATCGCCAGTGCGGCAATGCCCAGTGCGCCCACCGTCACCAACGTTACCAGCAATTTCGCGGTGCGGCTCTGGCCGATGAAAAACACCGGGATCAGCATGCCGATCAAGGTCCATACCCACAGTGCGCGGCCAAAGTTGACCACCAGCGCCGCCGCCAGCAAGCCACCCAGCAAGATGCCGACGGCCATGTTCACGCGGCGGTACAACATCATCACCACCAGCCACACCAGCGCCCAGGTCACAAAGGGGAAGCCCGGCATTTGCACGCGGGTAAACGCGCCCTGCGCTGCGCCGGCGGTTTCCAGCGAGCCGACACGGCCGGTGGCAGCCAGCTGGATGCCGGTCACGGCAGCAAACAGCGCCATCACCGAGACCAGGATCGCCACCGCCAGCATGACCCGGTTTAATTTGCGCACGCCATCCGGCGTGCTGCCGCAGTACACAGCCAGCAGCGGCAGCCAGAGCCAGTAAATAAAGTTACGGCCATCGCGGTAAATATACGGAATCTGCGTGTGGAAGTAAGCGATGGCGGTCACGAAGGACAGCAGCACCAGCGCCGCAAAGCCCCACAGCGGCCAGCGTACCTCGCGCGGCAGCGCGTAATTGATCTTCTTCAGGCGCAGCAGGTGAATACAGAACGCCAGCAAGGAGGCGGCTGTCGCAACGTCAGCCAGCTTCACGTCGGGCGCGAAAAGAATCACCACCACATACATGAACAGGCCAAGCCATGGGCTGGCCAGCATGACCACAGCATAGACCACCGCACCGATCAAGGCCGCATTCAGCATCCATGGCAGCATCACGCAGCACAGGCCGATGAATGAGGACAGCAGCAACACCGGCAGCCATAACAACACCAGGCGTTTCAGATTCGCCCTGGTGAAGATGCCCGCCAGCGCCGAAAGCGATGCCGCCGAATATTGTCGAAGCATGGCGCTCATGTTTATTTCCCGATAACCTGATTGAATACCTGCGCGACGTTGCCTTCATAGCGCGCCAGGCGCTCCTCGACACGCTGCAGGCCGGCCTGCACTTGCTGTTTCAGTGCGTCCCGTTTTACGTAGCCATCGGAGATTTTCTGCACCACCACATCATCGCTGTCCGCCTTGCAGTCGGCGATGCTGTTGTAGCCCAGCGTACCGAACAGGCCGTTGAACTTGCGGCTGTAGGCCATCGGCACCACCGGCACGGAAGACGAGAAGGCGGCGATGCAGGCGTGCATGCGCGCGCCGGTGAAGTAATCCAGGCCGGCGATATAGGACTTGGCTTCGCTCGGCCGGCTGAACACCGGCGCCACGATCACGCCGGGGAATTCTTCCGCCAGCGCGATGCCGCGCGTGTAGTCGTCCTCGCTCGGCATATGCGGTTCGATGACGTGGCCGACCAGGTGCACCTCGACCTCAGGCAGCGCCTGGAAATGTTTGATCAGGCGGCGGATGGTGGACGGATAGTCGATACTCAGGCCGAACTGGTTGCCGCCGGTGTAGCCGCCGTTGAACAGCAGGCCGGAGACATTGATGCCGACCCGCACCTTGCCATTGTCGGCAAACTGCTTGGCCTTGAACGGCAGGCGGAAGGCGACGTCGATCGCTTCGCCGGTGTTCTTGGTCACGCCCAGCTGTTTCAGGTAGTCGCTGGACAGGTTGTCGCGTGCGAACACCTTGGCGCAGCGGGCCATCACCTGCTTGGCCAATACACGCGCAGCGGCGCCATCGAACGGGCCGATGGTCTGCGGCGCCAGGATCAGCGGCTTGCCCAGGCTGCACACGATGTTCTTGCTGAGCCAGTAGAAGAAGAAGCGCTTGAAGCCATAGATATCGGCAAAGCTGTCGCCCTCGCCGATGTCGATCACCAGGTCGCAGCGGCGCACCTGCTCGCGGAAGCTGGAACGGAACAGCCGCACGCGCTGGTTTTCCAGCGCATGGCCGGCCTGCTCCAGTTCGGCCGCCAGCGACGGCAGGCTCTCGCTGCCCGAGCCGAGCACGATGAAGCGCACCCGCTGGCCCAGCGACTCGGCCACGCCGCGCACGATGGCGATATTCGATTCGGTCAGCGCGCCCACGCCGAGATTACCGGACGACAGCGAATGCCATAGCAGGCCGACGGTAATCATTTTTTCCGGCGCGGAAGCGGTCTTGCCAGCGCGCGGGTTCAGGGTATCGATGACGGCATTCATTGTGCTTCTCCTTTTGCGCGGCGCCAGGTACCCCAGGCGCTCTTCAACCAGACCACCGGCTTGGCGGCCAGCGAGGCCTTCACCAGTCCAAGGCGGGAATAATGTGGCGCGACCCCGCGCGCCAGGCGGGTGGCGATCACGCGCCCCAGCACCATGCGCTTGCGGTCCACCTGATACGGCTGCATCTTGGCGATTTCTTCCACCGCCAGGTCGCTGGCGACTATCACTTCGCGCTGCATGACTTCGCGCACCAGCGCCTCGCCAGCGGCGGTGCGGGCCAGCAGCAGGCTGCGGCCGTCGCGCTCGGTAAAGTCCGGGTAGCCATCCTTGCCGTACCAGGCGTCGGCGCATACCACGTCGGCGAACTCGCCAGTGCCGTCCGGGCAGATCTTGCAGCGGAATTGCAGATGCTTGTTGAGGATGGTGCCCCAGGAACTGTTGTAATCCATTTCAAACACTTGCCCGTCGGCCTGCACCGCGCGGGTCATGCCCGGCCAGCCATCACCACGGTAGCGGAAGCTGACCACTTTTTCCGGGCTGGAGCTGAGCTTGCGTATCACCTCGTGCGTGCCCTTGATGCTCGGCACGCCGGCGCACATGAAGGACAGCATGTAGGGCACCTGGCGGTCGACCTGCGGATTGATGCGCGCGTACTGGCGCAGCGCGGCCACGTCGCACGGCTTGCCGACAAAGGCGAAGCGCTGGCCGCTGTCGAGCAGCGCGCGCAGCGATTGCAGCGGTGCCGAGGGGGCGTAGCGCGAACCGGCCGCGCGTATCACGTCCTCGCGGCTGCGGCTGATCTGCAGTTCATTTGCCAGCGGATCGTGGGTACTGGTCGCCACCTGGGCGACAAAGTCCACCTTGCCGGAGCTGATCAGGTAATCGGCCAGCGCGCTGATCACGCCGCCGGACGAGCCCTGGCGGCGGATTTCCGCGTCGCTGGAATACGCGGTGCGCACCGATTGCAGCGGCCCCCACAGCGGATGCTGCCCGCTCACCTGCGGCGCGTGCTTGATCACCAGCGCCGGACAGGCGGCCTTGATCTGCTGCTCGGTCTCACCGGACAGCGGCTGGTGCACCATCGGCCGCAGATAGCCGGAGGCGTTCAGCTGTATCGTGATGGCGCCCACCGGCGCCACGGCAGCGCACAGGCCGCAGCCAGTGCACAAACCGTTTTCCTTGATCTTATCAATCAGGCTGTTTGACGTAGAAGAATTAAATTGAGTCATGTCCATAAGTCACACACGTCATTAAGCCAAGTGCAAAAAGGGCAGGAAGGCCGCCGCGCCGGCCAGCGTCAGGCCGCCGTTGACCACGGTAGGCCGCACCAGCCTTACCGAGGCGCCGAAGTACACCAGGGCCAGCGCCAGATTGCCCAATATCAGCGCAAGCAGCCAGCCGGTGTTGCCGTACATCGGCACCGCCTTCCATGCCACACCCAGGATCAGCAGCCAATGGAACACATTGGCCTTGGCCCGCAATCCCTGCAATCCCGCCGAGGTCAGCATGATACCGAACGACGACGCCAGGAAGCGCACGAAAAACAGCAGGCCAAACCACGGCAGCAACGCCGCCAGTGAACTGAACGCCGCACCAAACAGCAGGTGCGTGATCGGCTCCGCCAGCACCGTCAGGAACAGGCCGAAACCGATGCCCATCACCAGGAAGGCCAGTTGCAGACGCTGGCCTTCCTTCTGGCGTTGCTGGTGGTCGCCATGCACTGCCGACAGCCGCGGAATGAACACATTCGCCAGCACATTGGCGGCTTGCGCGCCCCCCAGCACCAGGCGCATGCCAGCCTGGTGCAAGCCCACCGCGACCGGATCGACAAAGTAATTCAGCACCACGCTGTCGATCTGGCCAAACAGGCTTTGCAACGCAAAATCCACCGCATACGCCATCGCCTCGCGCAAGCGCTTGGCTGCCTGCGCCAGCGATGCCGGACGCAGCCCGGCGAAATACTTGAGCTGGCTGCTCCAGGTCATCGCGGTGACCGCCAGCCGCGACAACATGAACCCGATGGCGGCAGCCAGCACACCACGTCCCGGCCAGACGCTGGCCACCACAATGCCAAACTGCAGCGCCGCCGCCACTGTCGCAATCCTGGTCTCCGCCGAAAAGCGGTTGGTCGCCCGGTAGCCGACATTCAGGAAGTCGGTAATGGAATCGGCCAGGATGGCCAGCATCAGCGCCAGGAATACCCAGCGGCCGGCAGCGTCGATCCATAGCATGCTCACCAGCGTACCCGCCAGGATCAGCACCGACAGCAGCACCTTGGCCGACAGCACCTCGCCCATCACCGCATGCGCGCCTTCCGGACGCGCACCAATTTCCCGCAGCACATAGCCGGTAAAGCCATAATTCGCCAGCATGCCCAGCAAGGTCGAGATCGACAGCCAGAACATGAACAAGCCAAACTCGTTCGGCCCCAGCAGACGCGCCAACATGGTAAAGGTCAGCAAGCCGAACACCAGGCGCACCAGCGTGCTGGCGCCCATGAATACCACGTTCTTCATTGATGTCCCGGTCTTAGTATGTGGTCAGCTGCATCAACGCGGCGTGCCGATGAAACGGGTACGGGACTCCAATGGCAGCGCGTCCGCGATCTGCCGCACAAATTGCTCCTGTACCTTGAATGCTTGTTGCGGGTCGTTCGATATCGACGATACGCGGAAAATCAGGCCATCCGGTATTTGCCCGCGGAAACCGTAGCCCAGCTGCGCAAACTTGGTGTCGTAGCCGCCCAGCACGACCTTGTCAGCCATGGTGGTCCAATAGGTGACCGGCTCGTAGCGCGTGCCCAGCGAGGTTTGCAGGCGCTTGACGCGCAGCTCGCCCAGGTTGGTCTGCAGCGTGCCCTTGACGGCGGAAGCCAGATTAAAGCCCTGCGCCGGATAGCAGACTTCGGGATAGTGCAGCTGCAGGCCGCTGGTCTGGTCTTCGCCGTAGGCAATCGACAGCATGATGCGCTCGCCGTTGCGGTTGATATAGTTGCGCGACAAGGTCTGGGTATAGATTTTGGCCAGCGCGTCGGCGGTTTCCGGGTTGATCACCTGGGCGGTCAATTCCTTTTCCTCGGTCCAGTCGCCGAAGCTGGTCGGAATCGCGGTTTCCAGCACCAGCGGCGCGCGCACCTTGGCCAGCCGTTCGGTCGGCGTCATGATCTTGGCCAGCACCGCCGACGACACCATCAGCACGCCCGCCACCAGGCTGAGTCGCAAAGTGCGGTTCATGCTTGTACTCCTTCAGGCTTGCGCGCCTTCAGGCGCGAGGCGACGAACTGCAGCAGCGTGTCCAGCGCCAGGATCAGCGCCAGTGCGCTGATGAACAGCACCATGCCGGCGAAGCCGTGCAGGAAGCCCTGCCCCGCCGCGTCGCCGAAGTAATAGGTAATCAGCGTCAGCACGATCACGCGTATCACATTGGCCGAGAATGAAATCGGAATGATGAACAGCGCCAGCGTGATGTTGCGGAAGGCCGAGGTATGACGCACCAGGTTCAGGTAGAACAGGCCCAGCGCTTCCAGCGTCAGCAAGGTTTGCAGGCCGGCGCAGGCATTCGCCACCAGCAGCTGGTACTGGCCGATTTGCAGGATCACGCCGGCGCGGGCGATCGGGTAGCCGACCGCGTACAGTATCCATTCAGTTGCCCACGACACCGCCATCTTCATCGGCATGGTCAGCATGATCACCAATTCCGCAGGGAGCGGTATCATGAACAGCATGAAGAAGAACGGGAACCACTGCACCCGCAGCGCGGCCCAGCCGCGCAGGATCAGCACCAGCGACACCAGCAGGCAGATGAAGGAGCCGATTTCCAGAATGTAAATCTGCTGCGAGCGGCCGACGATGTAGGCCAGCAGGCCCAGCACCAGCGACACCCAGCCAATCGGCGCGCCCGTCTGGCCGGCGCTGCGCGCCACCATGTCCGGCCACTGGCGGTACAGCAGCCAGCACGACAGCAGCAGAATGATGGGGCCATGCGCCTGGTCTTCGGTCGCCCAGACACCGGTAAACAAGCGGTAAAAGCTCGGCACGAACAGGCTGGCCATGCCCAACAGCAAAGGCCACATGTCGATCAGACCGTCGCGTTTTCCAGGGGTGAGCATGCCTGCGGCAGGCCGGGTCGCCGTCTCCGCCATTTAGAACTCAACCAGTACCGAACCGACCACCTTGGCGCCGCTTTGCGCCAGTTGTTCAGTCATCGTGTTGATATCGGCCAGCAGCGTTTCGTTCTTGCGCGCCACCAGCAGCACGCCACCAGCGCGGGCGGCGATCGACAGCAAGTCGGCGCCGGTCGCGTAAGCAGCCACGTCGTACAGCACCACGTCGTAATTCTGCGCCAGCGTGTTATTCAGCGTGCCGAACGATGCGCGGCTCAGCAGTTCCTGCGGATTCGGCGGCAGCGTGCCGGCGGCCAGCACCGACAGCGAAACAAAGGAATCGATCTTGGTGACCGCTTCGACGCCGGCGCGGCCGGCCAGCACGTCGGACAGGCCGGCGCGGGTATTCATGTCGAAGATTTCGCTCTGGCGCGGACGGCGCAGATTGGCGTCCACCAGCAGCGTGTTTTCACCGAGCTGCGAAAACACGACCGCCAGGTTGGCGGCGAACATGCTGACGCCGTCACCCGGATTGACGCCGACGATGGCCAGCGATTTATGGCCGTTGGCAAACCAGCGCAGCATCAGCTGGCTGCGCACCGCGCGCAGCGTTTCCACTTGCGGGCTGAACGGACGGAAAGCCGCCGCCAGCTGGTTGGAAAACTTGGTTTCGCCTTCTTGCAAATAAGGATAGTCAAACTGGCGCGCCAGCACTTGCTGGATGTCCTGTTCGGTAATCAAGCCCAGACGCTGGGCCGCTTCGCCGAAGCGGATGCCCAGTTCTTTTTGCATGCGCAGCACGCGCTCGGCATTTTCAGGCGTGATCTTGCCGGAAGCCAGCAGCAGGCCACCGATGCTGGAGTCCGCCTTACGCTGCACCGGCGGAATGGACGAAAGTGGCGGAACGATGTTAGGAGTGGTGGTCATGGACGGTTCCAGATTCTCAGGAGTTAATGCTCAGGTTGCTGCGGCGCAGGAACAAGCCGCTGAAGCGCGATGGACGGCGCTTGGACTGGGTCCAGTCGATCACACCCAGCACCGGAATTTCCAGCATGTCGGCCAAGTCGGACTGCGAGCGCACGCGGCGGTCGAACAGTTCCAGCAGGAAGCCCAGGCCTACGCCCAGCATGCTGCCCAGTACGATCGCCAGCGCGGTGTTGCGCAGCACTTTCGGACCATACGGCTTGATCGGCGCCACGGCGGGATTCAGCATGGCCACATCCGACTGTTCGGCCTGGCCTTCGATGCGGGTCTGCGACAGGCGGATCGAGGTGGCGTCGAAGGCGCGCTGGGCGCTTTCCACGTCTTTTTGCAGCACATTCAGTTCGTCGCGGGTACGGTTCAGTTCCAGCACCTTGGCCTTTTGCTCGGCCAATGCGTTGCGGATGGCCGCTTCACGCTGCATCAGGATTTGCGCGTTATTGCCCACGGTGTTGGAGGTGATCCTGGTCTGCGCTTTCAGGTCGGCGCGCAGCTGATCAACTTCCGCCTTGGCGCTCTGGTATTGCGGGTGATTCTTGTCGAGGCGCTGGGCGACTTCGGCAAACTTGGTTTCCGCCGCGCTCAGCGCGACTTTCATGTTCTGGATCAGCGGATTGCCAGCCACGTCAGGCGATTCGCCCGATTCGCCGGCAGCCATGCGCTGGCGCGAGCTGGCTTCCATCAGCTGGCCCTGGGCCGCCACCAGTTGCGCCGACAGATCGTTCAGGCGGTTCGACTCCACGTCCAGGCGGTTGTCGACGCTGACGATGCCATGTTCCTGCTGGTATTTCGACAGGCGGCTCTGTGCCGCTTCCACTGCATCACGCAGCACTTTCGACTGTGCGTCGAAGTAGCTGGTGGCCTTCTTCATCGGATCGACCTTCAGCTGGATGCTGGCGTGCTGATATTCGTCGGCAAAGGCGTTGGCCACGGCTGCCACGAATTGCGGATCGGCGCCGGTGAAGCTGATCTCGACCACGCTGCTTTCACGCGCAGGCACGATTTCCAGTTTTTTCAGCAGCAGTTCGGCCAGCCAGTCGCGCACCGAGCCTTCGCCGTTTTCAGCGTCGTTGAACTGCTCGATAATCGCCGGGCTTTGCGCCAGCTTGAGCGCATCCACCACGCGCAGCGCCACGTTCTTGCTGGAGATGATGTCGATCTGCGTCGCCACATAGCCTGGCAGCAGCTGGCCGGGCATCGACATGCCGGTCAGCGGGTCGACACCTTTGTAGTTCAGGATGACCGACGAGGTTGCTTTATAGCTTTTCGGCAGCAGCAGGCTGACCACCACGGTCACCGCGACGGTGAATAGCAGGGTCAGCAGGATGATCTTTTTGCGCGCCCGCAAAACCAACAGGATCTGGGAAAAATTCATGGCGTAGCCTTTGTTTCTGGACTCATTAAAATATGGCGGACAAATATGGCTTAGAACAGGCTTTCCTTGATGTACACGACATCGTCGGTCTGCAGCAGGTCGTCATGCTTGGCGTCCAGGGTTTGCAGCTTGCCGTCAGGACCACGGCGCTTGATGCGCACGCCGCGTTCGGTGCCGCGCTGGGTCAGGCCTCCGCCGACCGACAGCGCCTGCACCACGGTCATGTTGTGCTCCAGGCGGAACACGCCAGGACGCTGCACTTCGCCGTAGATGTAGAAGCGTGGCGCGCGCTCGACGTAGATCACGTCGTTGCTGTTCAGCTCCAGGTCACGGTTCAGGTCGCCGGTGCGGGCCATCTGCACCACATCCACCACTTCACGCACGGTCTTGCCGTCCGGGGTTTTGCGGATCAGGTCGATGGTATCGCCGCCGTCGGCGCTGACGCCGCCCGCCAGCGCCAGCAGGTCCAGCACGCTGCGCTTGCCATCCACCGGATAGCGGCCTGGGCGATTCACCTGGCCCAGCACCGATACCTGCTGGCTTTGCAGCACGGTCACCAGGATGTTGACCTGGGGCTTGCGCACGAAGCCGCCGCTTTCCAGCATGCCGGCGATTTTCTTTTCCGCCTCTGCGGTCGGCAGGTTGCCGATTTCCACTTCACCGATCAGCGGGAAGGTAATCTTGCCTGCCTCGTTGACGCGGGTTTCGGTGGTCAGGTCCGGACTGCCATAGACCGTGACCTTCAATACATCGCTCGGGCCGATTTTGACATCAGCCGCAGTGGCGCTACCCATCAAGCCTGCGCACAGCGCGGCCAGGACCCATCCCATCCATCGTTTCATCATATGCCCTGTTCTGAGAAATTAATTAATCACGCCTATTTCATGCCGGCCACGCCGCGGTTGATCGCCTCGGACGGCGTCGACGCGGCAGCGGCTGGTGCAGCAGGCGCAGGTGTTGCTGCGGCAGGCGCAGGTGCTGCTGCAGCAGGCGCAGAAGCAGTCGCTGCAGCAGCGGCAGGCGTCGCCGCCTTGTTCAGGTATTCGATCTTGGCGGCGCCGCGCAGACGCTTGATTTCCGCGTCGGTCGCATCCTTGGTGCGCTTGTTGATCAGGAACTGTTCAATCTGCGGCGTGGCGGCTTCCAGCGTGACCGGCGTGTCCTTGATGTCGGCGATCGTGATCAGCAGGCTGCGCTCGCCTTCCTTGATGATGAACAGCTGCCCTTTCGGCATGGCCAGCAGCTTGCCCGACAGTTCAGGCGGCAGATCGGTGGTGGCGCGGGTCAGCTGGGCGCGCGCGTAACGCACCTTGTGTGCATCCAGCCAGGCCGCCACTTCTTCCAGCGACTTGGCGCTGTCCATGGCCGCCTTGAGCGGCGCATCAACATCGCGGCTGGCCAGCACCAGCTGGCGCATGTCGAATTGCTTGCGGTTGGTGAAGAAACCCGGATTTTTCTGGAAGTACTCTTCCACTTCGGCACGGGTCGGCTTGCCGACATTGCCGATGCGCTTCTGGATATAAGCCTGGGCCAGGATCAGCGATTTGGCGCGCTCGATCGCCTGCACCACTTTAGGATCGCGGTCGGTCTTGTCTTTTTCGGCCTGCTCCTGCAGCAGCTGGCGGTCGATCAGTGCTTCCAGCAACTGCTTGCTGGCGGCTTCCTGCTGGGCTGGCGCCACGCCTGCGCGCTGCAGCTCTTCATTGAGCTGCAATACGGTAATTTCGTTGCCATTCACGCTGGCCAGCGACTGGCCAGGTTTCTTGGTTTTGTCGCCGCAGGCGCTCAGGCCGACGACAGCGATCAGCAGCCATGCGGCGCAGGCTACGCGGGAGGTTTTACGGGACATGCTGTTTAAGTGTTTCAAGGTCGTTCCTTCAACTCAATGTAGTGGCATAGATGGCGGTTGCACATGACAGGCCTAACCTGTCCCTTCCCAATCAGGCCGCGCCAGCACTACGCTGCCTGACTCCAGAAGTTTTTCCCGCTGAGCATTATCTCTATCAATATTATAAACTTCGGTGGTAATAATGACACCAAATTTGCTGCGGTGCGAGCCCCTCTAAAATGCGTTATCGCGCTTCAAAACGACTTTCACGGTACGCAAAATAATCCAGATATCCAGCCACAGCGACCAGCTGCGCAAATAATCAAGGTCGTACTGGACGCGTGCTTCCATTTTGTCCAGCGTCTCGGTTTCTCCACGCAGGCCGTTGACCTGGGCCCAGCCGGTAATGCCAGGCTTGACCTTGTGACGCAGCATGTAACCCTTGATCAGCTTGCGGTACTGCTCGTTGTGCGCCACAGCATGCGGACGCGGGCCAACGATACTCATCCTTCCTTGCAGCACATTGAAGAACTGCGGCAATTCATCCAGCGAGGTCTTGCGCAGGAAGGCACCGATCGGGGTGACCCGTTGATCGCCCTTGCGCGCCTGCACCACCTTGTCGCCGTCCTCGGTCACCGTCATCGAGCGGAACTTGTAGACGATGATTTCCTCGCCATACAGGCCATAGCGGCGCTGGCGGAAAATTACCGGGCCCTTCGAGCTCAGCTTCACCATCAGCGCGATCACCAGCATGATCGGCAGCAGCAGGATCTGGATCACGGTGGCCAGCACGATGTCGCTGATGCGCTTGACCATGCTGTTCACCCCAGTGAACGGCGTCTCGCAAATCGCGATCACCGGCATCCCTGCCACGCTGTCAAAGCGCGCCTGCATCAGATCGAAGACGTAAATATCTGGCAGGAAATAAACCGATGCCGTGGTGTCCTGCAACTCGTCGATCAGCTTGCGTATCCGCGGCTGAGCTGAAATCGGCTGGCTAATATAAATCATCTTGACGTTATTGGCGCGCACGTATTGCGCGACCTCGCTCATCCTGCCCAGCATCGGATGACGCATGCTGTCGGGACGACGGTCCTCGGTGCGATCATCAAAGAAACCGTTGACCTGCAACAGGTGGCCAGCCTGATTTTCGATGCGCTCGACGAACTTCATGCTCAGGTCATTGGCGCCGATGACGATGGCGGTGCGCCGCTCATCATCGCCATTGCCATTGCCATTGCCCCAGGTGGCGGTGTAATTCACCAGCAACAGGAACGGTGTGAGCACCGCCCACAGCGTCACCGCATGCATGTCATACAGCGTGTCCAGGCCGCTGCACTCGCCCAGCAGCCACAGGATGCCGATCACCGCCATCCAGCCCACCAGCACGTCGCGCGCATAGGCCAGCAGGTGGCCGCGGCGCCAGTTGCGATACGGGTCCAGCCGCGAATAAATCGACGTGGAGACGTAGAACGCCAGCACCATCAGGATCAGCATATAGCCGTTGAACGGCGCGCCGGCTATCGCCGCGCTCAGGTACAGGCTGGCCATGATGATCAAAGGGTCCAGCACGCGCTGGAAGAAGGAGACTACCGGGAGGTCGCTAATATTCATGGCTGCTGCTTAAAACTGGATACTGGCATTGAACGCCACGCTGTTCGCGCGATAACCGCTGCTGAACAGGCGGTTGCTGGGATCACGCTTTTCGTGCGCATACTGCACGCTCAACTGGGAGCGCTCGGTTGGCGCATAAGTGATGCTGGCGCTGGCGCTACGCGTGGTGTCGTCATAATTGATGGGCAGGACATTGGCGATCTGGCCGTTGAAGTCGCGCTTTTCCTGCCGGGCTTGCGCTTCAAGACGGACCTTGGCCGACCATGCCCAGCTGGCCACCACGCTGCCGCCCTTGCCCAGTGCATAGTTCAGCACGCTGGACTCGACCGCGGTAAATTCGCGCCAGGCGGCGGCGGACAGGCGCAGGCGTGCGCGCGGACTCCATTGCGCGGTAAGCCGCGCATTGGTGCCACTGGAATCATGCGAGGCGCTCAGGTCATGCTTGCGCTTGACGCGGCCACCAAGGAATTGCAGCTGGGACACCTCACTGATATTCCACAGCACCTTGAGCTTTAACTCGTCCTGCGTATAGCCGGATTCCTGGGCGAACTGGCCCTGGGTGAGCGCAAACGGATAGTCGCCGGTCAGGCGCCGCGCGACCAGGCCAACGGTGCTACCGGTCGAGGCCAGATAGTCGAAGCCGGCGTCAGTGGCTTTTTCGGTGCGGGTATTGAAGCGCTGTGATTCCAGGTCGTAATCGAATTTGTCCTGGTTATAGCCGGCATGCACCTGCCAGCTTGGATGGAAGCGCCAGAATATATCGTAGTAGCCGCGCTTTTGCGTCTTCAGATTGCGCTGATTGCTGTGAAAATCGGAAAACGGCGCAATCGTCTGCGAATAGCTGCCGCCCAGGTGGCCGCTCAGGTGGTTGCCCACCACCCAGTTCCAGGCGCCCTGATAATCCTGGCCGGTGTAATCCAGCTGGCTGAAATGGTCAAAGCTGACCCGGCTGGCCTTGGCCGACCCGGTGAATTCCTGGCGCCCCAGCGGCCACTTGAAGCTAAGGCCGGCTTGGGCCTGACGGATATTGTCGGCCCGGCCGCCGTCCAGCTGCTGTCCATCCTCCAGACGCAGCAAATTATCGTCATGGGTGTAGCCGATCGCCACAAAAGGCTTGATCGTATCGCTGAGTTCAGCGTGGGCCGACGGCGCCAGCACAGCGCCGGTGACCAGTACCCAGGCCACCAGTCCGGATGGCTGCGGCGCACGGCGGCAAATACCGCCTGAAAAAGATCGCAAATGAAAGCACATTATTTTTGTCTTTTTTAAATATAGGTGTTACCCGAAAAACCGCTACCAGTAACGCCAGTTGGCCGTTGCCAGCACCCAGATGCCCAGAAGTCCGTTAGTGACCGCATGCGCCAGAATCGGCGGCCAAAGATTACGCTCACGCCAATATAAATAGCTATACACACTCCCCGCCACCACGCCAGCGAACCACAAATTGTGCTCAACCCCAAATAGTAGCACCGCAACAACAGTTGTAGCAATTCTTACACGATCCGGACGCACTGCCAAAAAATCCGGATCAGTTAGCCAGCGCGTTAAAAAAGAGCGCCAGAACAACTCCTCCATCAGCGGCACCACCAGCGCCGCCCCGGCAATCCGCACCAGCGCCAGCGGATAATCCATTTTTCCGCCAGCCGTCGGGTCAAAACCTGCGGACTCGCCCATCGTCATCCACGGCGCGTCCAGCACTATCCATAACAAAAATACCACAATGCCAAAAAACACAGCGCACGCAATCGTGCGCAGGTGCAAGCGTGGCTGCGCGAGTTCAATATATTCCTTGCGGAAAGTCCACAGCAGCAGCGCCACGCAACCTACTTTAACCACATAGAGCCAGCGCAGTTCAGCGGCGTCCACGCCGAACCGCTCCAGCACATCGGCGATCACGATAAACAGCATGTAGCAAGCAAACGGCAGCACCCTGACCCATGCTGCCCGTTTAAATCCCCCCATGTGCTTATCCTTCGCGTTTAATTTTTCGATCGCGCCTCGATTTCTTCCCATTTCTCGAGCGCGGCAAGCAACTCGTCCTCGATCTCGGCCACACGCGCATGGATGCGCTTGGCTTCGGCCGGGGTTTTCTTGTAGAAATCCGGATCCGCCAGCTGCCCTGCCAGCACCGCCTGCTCATCCTCCAGCAGCGCGATCAGCTTGGGCAATTCCTCAAGCTCACGCTGTTCTTTGTAGCTGAGCTTTTTGGGCTTGCCAGGCGTATTCTGCTGCAACGCAGCAGGAGGTGTCGCCAGCTTGGCGCCGGCCTTGGCAACCGTGCTTGCCGCCGTCGCGCGCACCCGCTCCCAGTCGCTATAACCGCCGACATATTCACGCCACTCGCCCTCGCCTTCGGCCACGATCACCTGCGTCACCACGTTATCCAGGAAGGTACGGTCGTGGCTGACCAGGAACACGGTGCCGGTGTAGTCTTCCAACAACTCTTCCAGCAGTTCCAGCGTATCGATATCAAGGTCATTGGTCGGTTCATCCAACACCAGGCAGTTGGCCGGCTTGGCAAACAGGCGCGCCAGCAGCAAACGGTTGCGCTCGCCACCCGATAGCGTCTTGACCGGCGAACGGGCGCGCTCCGGCGCAAACAGGAAGTCGCTCAGATAACTCATCGCGTGCTTGCGCTGGCCGTTGATCTCGACCCAGTCGCTGCCTGGGGCAATGGTGTCCAGCAGGCTGGCGTCTTCGTTCAGCTGGGTGCGCATCTGGTCAAAGTACGCCACTTGCAGCTTGGTGCCCAGCTTGGCGACGCCGCTATCCGGCGCCAGCTCGCCCAGTATCATTTTCAGCAGCGTGGTCTTGCCGGCACCATTGGCGCCGATCAGGCCAACCTTGTCGCCGCGCAAAATGGTGCCGGTGAACTGCTTGACGATGCTGCGCTCGCCATAGGTCTTGCTGACATTCTCCAGTTCCGCGACGATCTTGCCGGAACGCTCGCCGGCCGATACTTCCAGCCGCACCTGGCCCTGCTGGTCGCGGCGCGCGGCGCGCTGCAGGCGCAACGCTTCCAGGCGGCGCACGCGGCCCTCGTCGCGCACCCGGCGCGCCTTGACGCCCTTGCGTATCCAGATTTCTTCCTGCGCCAGCACCTTGTCGAATTTGGCGTTCTCCACCTCTTCGTTTTCCAGCAACTCGGCCTTGCGCGCCTGGTAGGTAGTGAAATTGCCGGGGAAGGACAGCAGACGGCCACGGTCCAGCTCAATGATGCGGGTGGCGACGTTGTCCAGGAAGGAACGATCGTGGGTAATAAACAGCACGCTGCCCTTAAAGTCTCGCAACAGTCCTTCCAGCCACATGATAGAGGTGAAGTCCAGATGGTTGGTCGGTTCATCCAGCAGCAGCACGTCCGGTGCCGCCACTAGCGCACGCGCCAGCGCCACGCGTTTTTGCATACCGCCCGACAACTCCTGCATCAGCAGGCTGCCCGGCAGATTCAGCTTGTCGAGCACGGTTTCCACCTTGTTCGACAGATTCCATGCGTCGGCGGCGTCCAGCATTACCTGGATATCGTGCATGCGCGCCATCACGGCGTCGTCGTCGCCCTGGCCGAACTGGCCGGTCAGGTCTTCATATTCCTTCAGCAGCAGGGGCAACTCCCCCAGTCCCGAGGCGACCGCGTCGTGCACCGACATCTGCGGTTCGAATACCGGCTCCTGCTCGACGTAGACGATTTTCAGGTTTTGCTGCATGACCAGCAGGCCGTCGTCCAGCTTGATACGCCCGGAAATAATCTTCAGCAGAGAGGATTTGCCGGTGCCATTGCGCCCGATCAGGCCGACGCGTTCACCTGTTTCCAGGGAAAATTCCGCATGATCAAGCAAGGCAACGTGGCCGAATGCCAGTTGCGCAGAGGAGAGAGAGATGACTGCCATGGTAGTAGAGGGAAAATCCGCCGCCGCAGAGGGCGACAGAGATGGGTGAATGAAGCGCGTATTGTACCGGCAGCAAGGCCCCAGACCGCATTTCTTATTAAAGGATGAGCAAGCCCCAGCCTTCCTTTCCCGCTTAAAAGCCTATATCATGGCCGCTCGCTGCGGACAGGACGCTGGTCCTGTCATATCGCACCGGTGTGTCACCATAGTTCAATGGATAGAATAGGGTCCTCCTAAGACCTAGATACAGGTTCGATTCCTGTTGGTGACACCACCTTCCCTCCGCTTTCAAAATCTCCGCCCTGCCGTTTGCCCCTGCACATCGCACGTTTCAAAGCAACATTGTTAAATTTCGGGTTAAAATCTCGGCTTCCTGCCGAGTCCGAAAGGTTTTGACAACTCCCGTATAAAAACCTCAATTCCATCCATTCCGCCGTCATCTTCGCGTAATTCTCTAGCTTAAAATAGTTTTCCTGAATGCGAGAAGTATGTCTTTTGGTAAATTTTCCGTTGTCTAAATCTGACATTTACCATAAATCATCTAAGTTTTCACTTTTGAAAGTTCGGCTAAATCATGCCTAACTTCGCCCATTTTCGTCAAAAAAAATATTCAGGAGTAAACGTTGACTAAATGATGAGCAAATAAATTTGAATTCCGTACGGCAATTAATTTCCGTACAGATACAATTCATTCACCGACTCACCAGACAAGGAACACCGTAATGAATTCCGCTACTATCCGAACGATGCTTGCCGCAACCTCGTTCGCAGTCCTTTCCGCATGCGGCGGCGGGAGCACCGAAAATGGTGCTAGCGTAAGCAATCAATCGAATCAACTGTTGGGTGGCACCGTCTCCAGCGATGAAGGCAGCCCGCTGGTCAGCAGCGCCGTGCGCCAAGTCATGGGAGGCACCACTGCCACCGCAGCCATGACGCCGTATGCTGCTTCGCGCTTCCTGGCGCAAGCAACCTTCGGCCCAACCGAAGCCACCATCAAAAATATGGTCGCCAGCGGTCCTGCCATCTGGATCACAGATCAGTTCGGCAAAGTACCAGGCTCCTATCTGGCCTATATGGATCAGCATGTCGCCGCCGGCGGCGTGCTGAGCCAATCCCAGTTCCACGAAATGTTCTGGAAACAAGCGGTTACCGGCAATGACCAGCTGCGTCAGCGCCTGACCCTGGCATTGTCGGAAATCTTCGTCATTTCCATGGACGATCCCAACATCGCCGAACGTCTGCGCGGTGTGGGCAGCTACTACGATATGCTGGCGAACAATGCCTTCGGCAACTTCCGGACCCTGCTGCAATCGGTTGCCCTGCACCCGATGATGGGTGTGTATATGTCGCACCTGCGCAATCAGAAGGAATCGGCGACCCGTCTGCCTGACGAGAACTTCGCCCGTGAGGTCATGCAATTGATGACCATCGGCCTGTACAAGCTGAATCAGGATGGCAGCCAGCAACTGGTCAACGGCAAGCCTGTCGATACGTACACCCATGATGATATCGTCGGCCTGTCCAAAGTCTTCACCGGCTGGAGCTTCTCTGGCCCGGACAAAAACGGCAACCGCTTCATGGGCACGATTAAAGATGCGGCCTGGGAAGTCACTCCGATGCAGAACTACCCTGCATTCCACTCGACCAGCGAGCGTAAATTCCTCGGCGTCACCATCTCCGGCGCGACCACTGGCGAGGCGGATTTGAAAGTGGCACTGGACACCTTGTTCAACCATCCGAACGTCGGTCCGTTCATCGGCAAACAGCTGATCCAGCGTCTGGTCACCAGTAATCCAAGCCCAGCCTACATCAGCCGTGTTGCGGCAGCCTTTAACAATAACGGCGCAGGCGTACGCGGCGATATGAAAGCCCTGATCCGCGCTGTGCTGCTGGACCCGGAAGCACAAGGCAGCAGCGGTGCCGCCACCGAGAAAGTACGTGAGCCATTCGTCCGTATCGCTAACTGGATGCGCGCATTCAACGTGACCTCGACCTCGGGCCGTTATTTGTTGACCGCGCTGGATGATCCTATCAACGGCCTCGGCCAGGCGCCCATGCGTTCGCCGTCGGTCTTCAACTTCTTCCGTCCTGGCTACACGCCGCCGAACACGGCGATCTCCGAAGCCGGCGAAGTTGCGCCAGAAATGCAGATCATGTCCGAACCAACCTCGATCGGTTACGTCAACTATATGCAAAACGCAGTAGCATATGGTGTTGGCACCGGCTTTGACATCAAGCCGAACTACGCCAACGAACTGGCACTGGTCGCCACCCCGGAACAACTGGTGGAACGTGTCAATCTGCTGTTGCTGAATGGTTCGATGTCGGCCACCTTGCGCAGCCAAATGCTGACCGCGCTGAATTCGATCGTGCAACCAACCCCGACAAGCAGCAATGCCGATCTGGTTGCCAAGTTCAAGAATTATCGCGTCAACATGGCTGTCTACCTGGCGATGGTATCGCCTGAATACATCGTACAGAAATAAGGACTAGATCATGAGCAAGCATCAATTCTCCCGACGCAATTTCCTGCAATCCATGCTGGCAGCTGCCGGCACCGCCACCACGCCGTTTGCGCTCAACCTGGCAGCGCTAGGCACGGCAGCCGCACAAAACGCCAATGACTACAAGGCACTGATTTGCTTGTACATGGCTGGCGGCAACGATGGCTTCAACACCGTTCTGGCAACCGATAGCGCTTCGTGGAACGAATATAACCGCCTGCGCTCCACCGGCGACGCCGTCTCGATCGCACTGCCTGGTGTGGGCGCCAGCGGCGGCGTTTTGCCCATTACCTTGAAAACCCCACAAGGCGGCCGTACCTTTGCGCTGCACCCTAAGCTGGGTTCGGTAAAAGGCCTGTTTGACAGCGGCCGCGCCGCCATCATCGCCAACGTCGGCACGCTGATTCAGCCGACCACCAAAGCACAGTACCTGGCCAACAGCGTTGCGCTGCCACCGAAGCTGTTCTCGCACAACGACCAGCAAGCGGTATGGCAGTCGAACGCACCGGAAGGCGGCGGCCTGGGCTGGGGCGGCCGCATGGGCGACTTGCTTGCTTCCTCCAACAGCAGCGCTACCTTCACCTGCATCTCCGCCGGTGGCAACGCGGTGTTCTTGACCGGCAAACAAATCCGCCAATTCCAGATCAGCACCTCGGGCCTGCCCCCGATGACCAATCTGAACACCTCGCTGTTTGGCGCTCCTGCTGCGTCCAATCCTTTGCGCTCAGTCCTTACCGCCCAGGGTTCCAGCAAGTTCCAGAACGAAGCCGGCAAGATTAACAGCCGCGCCATCGACTCCCAGGCAGCGCTGTCGGCGGCGATGGCGCCATCCGGTGCCGGCGGCGTGCCAGCGCCTACGCCCTATATCAGCCAGCGTACCGGTGCGGCCACCACCAATCAGCTCGCGCTCCAGCTGCAAACCGTGGCGCGTATCATCGCCGGCCGTGGCGCACTGGGTGTCAAGCGCCAGGTGTTCTATGTCAACCTGGGCGGTTTTGATACGCATGATGGTCAAAAGCTGCAACAGGCTGATCTGATGGCGCGTCTGGACCACGCGGTGGCCTATTTCGATAGCGTCATGGCGACCCTGATGGGCACCGATATGCGCAAGCAGGTCACGCTGTTCACCGCCTCTGATTTCGGCCGTACCTTCGTGACCAATGGCGACGGTACTGACCACGGCTGGGGCTCGCACCACTTTGTCTTCGGTGGCGCAGTGAATGGCCAGAATATGTACGGCGCCTACCCTGTGACCGGCATCAACCACGACCTGGATATCGGTTCCGGTGCGCTGCTGCCAACCACGTCGGTGGACCAATATGGCGCGACACTGGCCAGCTGGTTCGGCGTTCCCGATAATCAGCTGGGTACCGTCTTCCCGAATATCGGCAATTTCAGCACCCGTAATCTGGGCTTCATGGCCGCAGCCTAAAGCGGCGGCAAGCGACGGCGACCGGCAGGTCGCCGTTTTTTTATGGGACGACTGCCGTCACCTCAATTTCTACTCTTGCGCGATCCTCGACCAGCGCCGCCACCTGCACCGCCGTCATGGCCGGATAATGGGCGCCGATGATCTCGCGGTAAGCGGCGCCGACTTCCTTGTAGGCCGCCACGTATTCATCTTTATCCAGCACATACCAGGTCATGCGCACGATGTGCTCGGGACGCGCGCCGGCTTCGGCCAGCACCTCGACGATATTGCGCAGCGCCTGCCGCACCTGGCTGGCAAAGTCGTCGGTGTGGAATACGCCCTGTCCGTCCCAGCCTATCATGCCGCTGACGAACACCATCCGGCCGCTGGCGGCCACGCCGTTGGCATAGCCGCGCGGACGCGCCCAGCCTGGCGGTTGCAATATCTCCATCATGTCTCCTTCAGCAGCTCGCGCGCGATGATCAGTTGCTGGACCTCGGTCGCACCTTCATAGATACGCAGCGCGCGGATCTCGCGGTACAGGCTTTCCACGACCTGTCCACTGACCACGCCCAGGCCGCCGAACATCTGCAAGGCCGCGTCGATCACCTGCTGCGCGGTTTCAGTGGCGTGCAGCTTGGCCATCGCCGCTTCCTTGGTTACTTTGCCGCCCTGATCGCGCTGCCACGCTGCGCGGTAGGTCAGCAATGCGGACGTGTCAATGCCGGTCGCCATCTGGGCCAGCCTGGCCTGCGTCAGCTGGAAGTCGGCCAGCACCTGGCCAAACATCTGCCGCTGCGTGGCGCGCGCCAGCGCCTCATCCAGCGCGCGGCGCGCGAAGCCCAGCGCGGCTGCCGCCACCGACGTACGGAACACATCCAGCGTCGCCATCGCCACCTTGAAGCCCTGCCCCGCTTCGCCCAGCCGCTGGCTTGCCGGCACCCGGCAGTCGCTGAACTCCAGGCGCGCCAGCGGATGCGGGGCGATCACATTGATGCGCTCAGCGATCCGCAAGCCCGGCGTGCCGGCGTCGACGATGAAGGCACTGATGCCGCGCGCGCCGGGCTGCTCGCCGGTGCGTGCGAACACCACGTAGAAGTCTGCGATGCCGCCGTTGGAGATCCATGTCTTCTCGCCATTCAGCAGGTAGTCGTCGCCGTCGCGCAGTGCCGCACACTGCATGGCGGCGACATCCGAGCCAGCTTGCGGCTCGGACAGCGCAAACGCCGCAATCGCATCGCCACGCGCCACGCGCGGCAGGTAGGCGGCGCGGTTGGCCTCGCTGCCGAACAGGCTGATCGCGCCGGAGCCCAGGCCCTGCATCGCAAACGCGAAATCGGCCAGGCCGTTATGCCGCGCCAGTGTTTCGCGTATCAGGCAGATGGCGCGGGTATCGATGCTGTCGCCCGCGCCGCCGTACTGCGTGCCGGCGATCGCATGCCGCAGCCAGCCCGCGTCGCCCAGCTGGCGTACTAGCTGCCGGCACGCTGCATCCACATCGTCAGCGTGCGCGCCGCTGACATGCTGCGCGGCCCACGCGTCCAGCGCCTGCTCCAGCGCCGCGTGGCGCGCTTCAAAGAATGGCCACGCCAGATAATTCTTGTCGCTCATCAGTCGCCTTCAAATTGCGGTTTTTGCTTGGCTACGAAAGCATGATAGGCACGGTGAAAATCATTGGTCGCCATGCAGATCGCCTGAGCCTGCGCCTCGGCTTCGATAGCTTCGTCCACGCCCATATTCCATTCCTGCTGCAGCATTTTCTTGGTCATGCCATGCGCGAAGCCTGGGCCGTCGGCCAGCCCTTGCGCAAAGGCGCGCGCAGCGTCCAGCAGCGCTTCCGCTGTTTGTACGCTATTGAAGAAGCCCCAGCGCTCTGCCTCGTCACCGGACATCGAGCGCCCGGTGTACAGCAGCTCCGCCGCGCGACCCTGGCCGATCACGCGTGGCAGCAGCGAACAGGCGCCCATGTCGGCGCCGGCCAAGCCCACGCGCGTGAACAGGAAGGCGGTCTTGCTGCGGGCCGTGCCCAGCCGGATATCCGAGGCCAGTGCCAGCATCGCGCCAGCACCGGCACACACGCCGTCCACTGCCGCGATGATCGGCTGCGGGCAGTGGCGCATGGCTTTTACCAGGTCGCCGGTCATGCGCGTGAACGCCAGCATGCCGGGCATATCCAGCCTGGTCAGCGGTCCGATGATGTCATGCACGTCGCCGCCAGAACAGAAATTATCGCCCGCGCCGGCCAGCACCACCGCCTTGATGTCGTCCGCGTAAGCCAGCGCGCGGAACAGATCGCGCAGCTCGGCATACGATTCAAACGTCAGCGGATTTTTACGCTCGGGGCGATTCAAGGTCAGCGTGGCGACGCCGTCGCTGGCCTCAAACAGGAAGTGGCTGGCCTGATAGCCGGCCAGCGATGTACGGTTGCCGGGCAATTGCTGCGGCTCGCCTGGAAGGTATCTCATGGTTCCGTCCTCAACTTGTGCTTCATGTCCGACAGCAGGGCAATCAGCTGTGCCTTGTCGTCGCCGGATACATCCTGCAGCAGCTCGGCGATCCAGCCTTCATGTACTGCCGCCATGGTGGCAAAGGCCTTGCGGCCGGCGGCGGTCAGCTTGACGCTGTAGGCGCGGCCGTCTTTCGGATCGGGCACGCGCACCACCAGCTTTTCCTGCTCCAGCTGATCGGTGATGCCGGTGATATTGCCGCCGGTGACCATCATGCGCTTGGACAGCTCCCCCATGCGCAGCCCTTGCGGATGGCGCTCCAGCTGCGCCATCAGATCGAAGCGCGGCAGCGTGATGCCAAAGGTGGCGCGCAGCCGGCTGCGGATCTCGTTCTCGATCTTGACCGTGCACGACAACATCCGCAGCCACAGCTTCAGCGACTGGTGATGGTCTTGCGTTAATCGGCTGGCCAGGTCCAGCTGTTCTTCATCTTCCATGATTTCTTTCCAGTTGTTGTTTGCCCGCCAGGTACTGCCTGGGCCAGGCGATAGCCTTGTAACCAATACGCGCCGCTTCGGTCAGTGTCCAGGCTGGATTGGCCAGGTGTGGACGTCCCACCGCGCACAAATCGGCGCGGCCGGCGGCAATAATGCTGTTGGCGTGGTCCGCCTCGTAGATCGAACCGACCGCGATGGCGCCGATCCCGGCCTCGTTGCGGACACGGTCCGCGAACGGCGTCTGGAACATGCGGCCATAGACCGGCTTTTCCTGTTTGCTGACCTGCCCCGACGAGCAGTCGATCATGTCCGCGCCGGCCGCCTTGAACAGACGCGCGATCCGCACCGCGTCATCCGGCGTAATACCGCCTTCCACCCAGTCGTGCGCGGAGATGCGCACGCTCATCGGCTTGTGCGACGGCCACGCCGCGCGCATCGCCGCGAACACGCGCAGCGGATAGCGGCAGCGGTTTTCCAGGCTGCCGCCATACTCGTCGCCGCGCTGATTGGTCAGCGGCGAAATAAAGGACGACAGCAGATAGCCGTGTGCGCAATGCAGCTCCAGCCAGTCGAAGCCGGCGTCGTTGGCGGCCAGCGTGGCGTGCACGAAGTCGGCTTGCACGCGCGCCATTTCCGCCGCTGTCATCGGGTGCGCGGATTGCGACACGCCGGCCAGGTACTGCTGTGCGGACGCCGATATCAGCGGCCAGTTGCCGCTGTCCAGCGGCTGGTCGATGCCGTCCCACATCGCCCGTGTCGAGCCTTTGGCGCCGGCGTGGCCCAGCTGGACGCCTATGGCAGCGTCACTATGCTGGTGCACAAAATCGACTATGCGCTTCCAGGCCACCGTGTGCTCCGGCGCGTACAGGCCGGGACAGAATGGCGTGATGCGCGCGTCGGCTGACACGCAGGTCATTTCGGCCAGTACCAGCGCCGCGCCACCCAGCGCGCGCGCGCCCAGATGGGCCAGGTGATAGTCGCCTACCGTGCCATCCACGGCACTGTACTGCGCCATCGGTGATACCACGATGCGGTTCTTCAGCGTCAGGCCGCGCACGGTATAGGGTGTAAACATCGGCGGCGTGCTGGCGCCACCGGCGAACCAGCGTTCGTAATCAGCCACGTAGCCGGGATCACGCAGGCGCAGGTTTTCGTGCGACAGGCGCTGGCTGCGCGTCAGCATGGAATATGCGAACTGCGGCGCTTCCATGGCGGTATAGCGCTCGACGTTCTCGAACCACTCCATCGAATTGCGCGCGGCGTTTTGCAGCTTCAATACCTCAACCGAGCGCGCGGCCTGATACCCATCCAGCGCGGCGGCCAGGTCTGGCTCGCGCGCGAAGCAGCGCGCCAGTTCGATCGCGTCTTCCAGGGCCAGCTTGGTGCCGGAGCCGATCGAGTAATGCGCCGTGTGGGCGGCGTCGCCCATCAGCACCACCGGCACCGCACCGTTCCAATGCACCCAGCGTTCGCAGACGATGCGCGGGAACTTGATCCACATGGCCGCGCCGCGCAGGTGCGACGCGTTGGACATCAGCTTGTGGCCATCCAGCTGGTCGGCAAACAGCTGCTCGCAGAAGGCGATCGATTCTTCCTGGCTCATCGCCTCCAGGCCCGCCGCGCGCCATACATGCTCCGGCGTCTCGACGATGAAGGTGGACGTGCCGGCGTCGTACTGGTAGATGTGGGCCTGGAACCAGCCGTGCTCCGTCTGTTTGAATGCAAAGGTGAAGGCGTCAAACTTCTTGTGCGTGCCCAGCCACACGAAGCGGCAATGGCGCTGTTCGATCTGCGGCTGGTAGCTGTCCGCATAGCGCGTGCGCAGGCGGCTGTTCAGGCCATCGGCAGCGATCACCAGGTCGGCGTCGTCGTGCTGTTCCTCAGTCGCCTCGGTTTCAAACACCAGTTGCACGCCCAGTTCCTCGCAACGGTGCTGCAGGATGTTGAGCAAATGCTTGCGTCCTATACCGCAGAAACCATGGCCGCCGGATGTCACCTTCTGGCCCCTGAAGAAGACATCGATGTCATCCCAGTGGTTGAAGGACGCCTCGATGGCTTGCGCGGTCGGCGCGTCCGCCTCCATCAGATTGCCCAGCGTCTGATCGGAAAACACCACGCCCCAGCCAAACGTATCGTAGGGGCGATTGCGCTCCACCACCATGATCTGATGGGACGGGTTCTGCTTCTTCATCAGCAGCGCGAAGTACAGGCCCGCCGGGCCGCCGCCTATGCAAATTATCTTCATATCATTCCGTGCGCAGTTTGAAGCGTTGCAGCTTGCCGGTTTCAGTACGCGGCAAGGCGTTCAGGAATTTGATCGAGCGCGGATACTTGTATGGCGCGATCTGCTCCTTGACGAATTCCTGCAACTGCGCCACCAGTTCCTCCGACGCATGGTGACCGCCGCGCAGCACCACATGCGCCTCCACGATCTGTCCGCGCTCCTCGTCCGCCTTGCCGATCACGCCGCACTCCGCCACTGCCGGATGGCGCAGCAGCACGTCTTCGACCTCCGGCCCGGCGATGTTGTAGCCGGCCGAGATAATCATATCGTCGGTGCGCGAACGGTAGTAGAAGTAGCCATCCGCGTCCATCTCGTAGGCGTCGCCGGTCAGGTTCCAGCCATCCAGCACATACTCGCGCTGGCGTTCGTCGGCCAGGTAGCGGCAGCCGGTCGGGCCTTTGACGGCCAGCCGCCCGATCACGCCCGGCCCCACTGGCCTGCCCTGGAAATCCAGAATACAGGCCTGATAGCCGGGCACCGGCTTGCCGGTGGCACCGGGCCGTACCTGGTCGCCGGCGGCGGAAATGAAAATGTGCAGCAGCTCGGTCGCGCCTATGCCGTCGATCATCTGCAAGCCGCTGGCCTGGCGCCAGCTTTCGCGCGTGGCCACCGGCAGCACCTCGCCGGCCGACACCGTCTTCTGCAAGCTGGAGAGGTCGAATTGCGCGGCCAGCGCCGCCATCTGGCGATAGAAGGTCGGCGCGGTAAAGCACACGCTGGCGCGATGCGTCTCGATGGCTTTCAGCAGCGTCTCAGGCGTCAGCTTTTCCAGCAGCACGGCGGTCGCGCCCACGCGCAAGGGGAATAGCAGCAAGCCGCCCAGGCCAAAGGTAAAGGCCAGCGGCGGCGTGCCGATGAACACATCGCTGCGCTGCGACTCCAGCACCGAGCGCGGGAAGCAGTCGCAGATCGCCATCACATCACGATGGAAATGCATGGTGCCTTTGGGGATGCCGGTAGTGCCGGAAGTGAAACTGATCAGGCAAACATCGTCCGCCGCCGTATCGACCGCCTCAAACTCCGCCGGCTGCGCGTCCAGCGCCGCTTCCAGTTCGCTGAACCACAGCGTATTGGCGCGCGCGCCAGCCGGCTGTTCGGCCGCCTCCATTTCATCGCGCAGGTTGTCGGCGCACAGCACCGCGTTGACCTGCGCCTTGCCGGCAACGGCGCCCAGCTCGCGTGCGCGCAGCAGCGGCATGGTCGGCACGGCGATCAGTCCGGCCTTGATCACCGCCAGGATGCAGGCCGCCATCATCGGACTATTCGCGCCGCGCAGCAGCACGCGGTTGCCCGCTTCCAGCCGCATCGAATCGCGCAGCACATGGGCGATGCGATTGATCCGCTGCTGCAACTGGGCGTAACTCCACTCCTGCTGCGCGCCGCGCAGCGCCACGCGCTCCGGCGCACAGCCGTCCAGCAGCATGGCCACGCAGTTCAGGCGCGCCGGGTATTGCAGCTCCGGGAGTCCAAAGCAAAGCTCGGGCCATAGTTCACGCGGCGGCAAATGCGCGCGGGCGAAATGGTCGGTGTAGGCGCTGGTTGTGAGAGATTGGTTCATGATCGCCTTGAGGTTGAAAGTCGACGGGCATCCACGGCAGCGCAGATACTTTAAACTTAAACTATCTCAACATCAAGTGGTTCTTGGTTTGGTCAGCCGGCTTCCTGGCGCACCAGCCCGGCCTGATGGGTCACGGCGCGCAGCACGTCGGTCAGCACCGACTGCACCACATCATTGGAGAGCTGGCCTGGCGCAAAGCTTTTCAGCGCGGCCGCCGCGCCGTGCAGGCCCAGCGTGACGCAGCCGGCATGCAGGCGCTCGATGCGCGCCTGCGCATCCTGCTGCTCTCCTTTGGCCAGCAGCGACGCCAGTTCTGTGGCGGCGGCGCTCAGCTGATTCTGAAAACCGCTCAGGTAGACCAGCAGGCGCTCGCCGTTGATGCCGAGGCGGCGCTGCGTGTCAGCCGGGTCCTCGGCCTGATGGTCGTAGCCATGCGCCGCCTGGTCGAGAAACCCCGACAGGTGGACGCGCACCTGCTCCGCCTGGAACGGCTTGACGATATAGCCAGTGGCGCCGGACTCGGTGGCCTCGTGCAAGGTGTCCTTGTCGTTGGCCGAGGTAACCAGCACGAACGGCATGCCGCTGAGTTCCGCGTGCGCCTTCACCCGCTGCAGCAGCTCCATGCCCGACAGGCGCGGCATGCGCAGGTCGCAGAAGCAGATCGCCGGCCGCAGCCCGTCCTCCAGCTGCTGCCATGCGTCCGCGCCATCTTCCGCTTCGACGATCTCAAAACTGCCGCAGCTGTCGATCAGGTGCATCAGCACCATGCGTGAGACGACATCATCGTCCACTACCAGAACTTTCATGTAGCTCCCTGTGTCGTGTTGTGATGATATTACATCAATAATCGAAGCTTGCAACGTCCTGGACACGATAAAGATGGTGGCTTACTGCCTGCTAGCGGCGCTGGCCTGGTCTAGCAGGCGGCGCAGCTGCGCCATGGCCGATGTGATCTGCGCCCAGTTGCCATGGTCAGCCTCCAGTTCCAGGTCGCCGCACAGCACCTGCAACTCCTGCTCGCCCAAATAGCCGGCGCTGCCCTTCATGCCGTGTAGCAGCCGGCTGGCCACTTCGCTGTCACGTTCGGCCAGCGCCTGCTCCAGCTCCGCCAGCCGCAGCGGCGCGTCCTGGTTGAAGGCGGTGCGCAGGCGCGCTTTCAGATCGCTAGTGCCGCTGTGCTGGGCCAGACGCGAGGTTTCCAGCGCCGCCGGCGGCACGCCGAACATGGAATCCAGCTCCGGCGTGCCAGCCGCCGGGTTGCGGCGCGGCTGCATGCGCGGCAGCTGGAAGCCACGCTGCAACTGCCGCTCAATCGCACGGCTCAACTGGAAGTGCAGCTTGTCCTCATCGATAGGCTTGGTCAGGAAGTCATCCATGCCGGAGGCCAGGTAACGGCTGCGGTCCTCTTCGCTGGCGTTGGCAGTCAGTGCGATGATCATCAGTTCCTGGTCGCGCACCGGCGCTTCATCCGGTCCGCCGGAACGAATCAGCCGCGTGGCGCTGGCGCCGTCCATTTCCGGCATGCGGCCGTCCATCAGGATCAGGTCATAGCGCGTCAGCGAACAGGCTTTGACCGCCAGCGCGCCGTTGGCGGCGATGTCCACCTTGTGGCCCAGGTCTTCCAGCATCATGCGGATGATGATCTGGTTGGTCGGGAAGTCTTCCGCACACAGCACCTTCAGTTGATGGCTGTGCGGCTCGCGCGGCACATGCGGCACCACCGGCGGCGGCACGCCGTTCGGCAGCGGCAGCTCAAACACAAAGGTGCTTCCCTTGCCCGGCGTGCTGACGGCACTGATCTCGCCCCCCATCAGGTCGACCAGCTGGCGGCAGATCGCCAGCCCCAGGCCTGTGCCGCCGTAGCGGCGGGTGGTCGATGCGTCGGCCTGCTCGAACTGCTGGAACAGGCGCGGGATCGCATCGGCCTCGATGCCGATGCCAGTGTCGGACACGCTGAAACGGATGCGGTTGTCGGCATCCTCGTCAGGCACCCGCTGCACCAGCATCTTCACCATGCCCTGTTGAGTAAACTTGAAGGCGTTGCCAACCAGGTTGACCAGCACCTGGCGCAAGCGGGTTGGATCGCCGACCACAAACTGCGGCAGCCCATCGCCAAACTCCAGGCTGAAACCGACGCTGTGCGCGGCCGCCTGTTCCTCGAACAGGCTGACCACATTCTCCACCGCCGACGACAGCGAAAAGTCGATGTTCTCGATCGACAGCTTGCCCGCCTCGATCTTGGAGAAATCCAGCAGGTCGTTAATGATGGACAGCAGCGACTGCGCATTGGCTTGCGCCCGCAGAATTTGCTCGCGCGTGCCGGCGCCGACCTGCAGGTCGCGCAACGCGAAGCCGAGCATGCCGATCACGCCGGCCAGCGGCGTGCGCATTTCGTGGCTCATATTGGCCAGGAACTCGGATTTCTGGCGTGTCGCGTCTTCCGCCTTCTTCTTGGCGTAGCGCAGCTGGTCGCGCGTCTGGCGCAAGGTTTGCAGTGTCTCTTCCAGTTCCTGGTAGGCGCGCGCGTTTTCCAGGCCGGTGGCGGCATGCGAGGCCAGCGTTTGCAGCATGTCCATGTGGATGCGCTGATAGCTGTTGCGCTCGCGGCTATGCACGCTGAGCAGGCCGATCACCTTGTCTCCGGTGATCAGCGGCGCGTACATCATCGAACGTGCGGGCGTCGGCGGCAAGCCATCCACCCGCAGGCACGGCGCCAGCGACTCTAGCCCGGAGTCGTCCATGTACTCACGGTACTCGCGCTCAAAATCATTGATCAGGATAGGCTTGCGATGCGTCAGGCACCACACGGCCAGTTGATTCGGCTGGTCCAGCCGGCGCTGGTAGGGCAGCGAGCGCACCCCGCCTTCAATGGCAAACGGGAATTCAATCACACCCGCCTCTTCGCGCACGAAACCGATGCCGAAGATTTGCGCGTTCATCAGGTGGTTGACGTGGCTGTACAGCGTCTGCATGGTGGCTTCGATGTCCAGCGAGGCGCTCATCTCGCGTCCCAGCTCGCTCAGCACTGAGATATTGCGGTGCGCCTGTTCCACTTCTTCCTTTTGCCGCTCGGTATCGAGGCGGCGCTGTTCAGCCTCGGCGCGCTGTGCCTCCGCTTCCAAACGGCGTCGCTCCAGCTCATGCTTCTGCTGTTGCAGCTGCTGGTTCTTGTATTCGACTTCGGCGGTGCGCGAACCGACCAGCTGCTCCAGCCGCAGTTGCTGATGGCGCAGGCTGCGCACCCGTGCATGATAGGCAGCGTACGCGCCGCCCAGCGCCAGCAGCGCCAGCAGCGTGCGGAACCACCAGGTCTTCCAGAACGGCGGCAGGATGGTGATTTCCAGGGTGGCGGCGTTGTCGTTCCAGATGCCGTCCTTGTTGGAGGCCTTCACGCGGAATACGTATTTGCCGGAATCCAGATTGGTGTAGGTCGCAAAGCGCTTGGTGGAGTCGGTCACCACCCAGTCTTCGTCAAAGCCCTGCAACTGGTAGGCGAATCGGTTGCGCTGCGGCGCCGCGTAGTGCAGCGCCGCAAACTCCAGCGAGAACACCGAATCCGCTTCCAGCAGCGTCAGCGCGGACGTATGTTCGATCGCGGTTTTCAGCACATCTGGATGGTCGCCCTGCCCCGGCTTGAGCGATTTGTTAAAAATCTGGAAGTCGGTGATCGCCACTGTCGGCGCCACGCTGTTCTCGCGCACCTCGGCCGGCGAGAACGCGGTGATGCCGTTAAAACCGCCGAAGTACAGCGTGCCATCCGGCGTGCGCAGCGCCGCACCGTCGAAATAAGCGCCTTCGATGGTGCCGTCGGCGCCGCTGTAGTTGCGTACCAGTCCCGTATCGACATTCAACCGCGACAGGCCGCTATTGGTGCTCAGCCACAGATTGCCGGCATCGTCTGGCAGGATGGACGCAATCGCATCATCGGCGATGCCGTCCTTGCGCAGATAGCGGCGGAAACGCACGCTGCCGTCTGCCGCCACCTCCATCTTGTTCAAGCCAGCCGCCGTGCCGACCCAGACGGCGCCGCGCGCATCCTCGTACAGATAATGCACCTCGTCGTGACTGAGGCTGTAAGGGTCGGCCGGATCGCGGCGGAAGTGGCGGAACTGGCCGCTCTTGCGGTCCAGCAGATCAAGGCCGTTGAAGGTGCCGATCCACAGCTGCCCTTTGCGGTCCTCCAGTATCGGCCGCACCACGTTATCGGACAGGCTGCTGCTGTCGGCCGGATTGTGGCGGAAGGTGCGTGTTTCCAGCGTTTGCGGATCGACCCGGTGCAGCCCGCCGCGCGATGCGATCCACAGGATGCCGCTGCGGTCCTGCACGATATTGCGGATGGTGTCGCTGGCCGGATCGCCGCGCACAAAGGACAGCGAGCGGATCGCCCCGCTGGCCAGATTCAGGTGATTGATGCCGGCCGGTCCGCCTATCCACAGATTACCGCTCTTCTCGCGCCACAGCGAGGTGACCTGGTCGTCATTGATGCTGTTGGGCTGATGCGGATCGTGCCGCCACACCTTGCTGGCGCCCGTGACCGGATCGTACAGGTTCAAGCCGCCGCTGCTGCCCAGCCACAGCTTGCCGTGGCCGTCGGCGACAATCGCGCGCACCTTGTTGTCCGACAGCGCGTTGGGCTGGTCGGCCTGGCGCACGATGCGCGCAAAGCCGCCGCTGCCCATGTCGACCCGGCTCACGCCATCGTTCCAGGTGCCGACCCAGAAGGTGCCCACGCGGTCGCGGAACAGCGCCGATATCTGGTTGTCCGCCACGCTATGCGCATCGCTGACCTGGTGCCGGTACTGCACCAGCCGGCCCTGCGCCGGCAGCCAGCGGAACAGGCCATCGGCCAGCGAGCCGGCCCACAGATTGGCCTCCGCGTCCTCGTACAGCGAGGTGATGCTGACGCCGGGCTGCAATCCCTCGCGCGCGCCGATGCGGCGGCGCTGCGGCTCTCCATCGCTCAGGCGCCATTGTTCCAGCCCGCCCTGCGTGCCCACCCACAGCGCCTGCGTACTGTCCACCTGCAGCGCCACCACCGAGTTGAATTTGCTGTCGCCGCTGGCGTCTACGCTGTAGTGCTGGAAGCGCGTGCCGCCCGGCGGCAGCATGTCCAGACCGGCGGCGGTGCCCACCCACAAGCGGCCGGCGGCGTCGCGCGCCAGTGCGTTCACATGGTCGTTGCCCAGACTGCCCGCATCGGCCGGATCGTGGTGCCAGCTGGTGAAGCGTTTGCTGGCCGGATTGAAGTGATGCAGGCCATCGGCGGTGGCCACCCACAGTCCGCCCAGGCCATCGTCAGTAATCGCGCGCACATGGCGGTTGCCGTTGCCGCGCTGCGCCGACTCTCCCGGCAGGAAATGGATGAAGGTCTTGCTGGCCGAATCGTAGCGATCCAGGCCGCCGTCGGTGCCTATCCACAGCTGGCCGGCCGGGTCAAGGTGCAGCACGCGAACCCAGTTGTCCACCAGGCTGCGCGGATCGGAGACGGCGCTTTTGTAGGTGATGGTGCGGTAGCCGTCGAAGCGGGTCAGGCCAGCCTGCGTGCCGAGCCAGATGAAGCCCTGCTTGTCCTGCGCGATGGCCAGCACGGTTTCCTGCGCCAATCCATGCTCCACGCTAAGCTGCTCGAAGCGCAGCGTGCGCGGCGGCGCGCCGGCGCTGGCAGTGGCAAGCCACAGCAACAGAACCGGCAGCAGCAGTCGGCGGAGATAGTTAGACCAGCGCATGCATCAGGATTCAAAGAAGGCCAGCACATCGCTTTTTCGGGCGAAGGTGTCGCGCTGGCCGAGACGGATCAGCTCACAGGTGTAGCTGGATTCAAACAGCAGGTAGGAGGCCAGCGCGGCGCCGCGCGCTTCGGTCGCGCCTATGCCGGACAGCATGGTGCGGATCGGCGCCGGCAGGCTGGCGATGTGACGTGTCGCGATATCGTCCAGGCGTTCGGACGGCGCGATCACCAGCAGCTGCACCGGCTTGAGCGGAGTTTGCTCCAGCAGCTCCGACGGCAGCATGGACAAAGTCTTGTTGATGCGTTCCAGCCGCTCGATATCGACCGCCAGGCCGTCAAGGAAAATCGACGACAGCGCATGGCCGGCGATCTGCGCCAGGCTCGGATAGCGGGCCGTGTTCTTCTCGGCGGCACTGCGCGCAGGTTCGGTCAGGCGTCCGGCGCCGACCACCAGCACCTTGCTGGCGCCGAGGTGGATCGCCGGCGAGATCGGCGCCAGCTGGCGCATCGAGCCATCGCCGCAATATTCACGGTGCCCTCCCATGTACAGCGGTGTGGCTGGAAAGATGAAAGGAATCGCCGACGACGCCAGCAGATGCTCGACGCCGATCTGGTCCTGCAAAGCCACCCGCTGCATGCGCACCCATGGCGCGATGTCGGCGGCGGTCTGGTAAAAGGTCAGGTGATTGCCGCCAGTGTAGGACGAGGCGGTGACGGCCAGCGCGTGCAGCAAGCCTTCGGACAGCACGCTGTCCAGGCGCGGCAGGTCCAGCATGCGGTGCAGCAGGCCGACCAGCGGCGTGTTATCCAGCAGCGATGCGGGCGGTGTGGCGCGCCACTTGCGCAGCAGCCAGCCGAACGACAGCAGCGACAGCCAGCGCGCGCCGGAGCGGATCACGCCCAGCGAATCGGCGCGGTAGACCTGTTCCACCTCGATGTTCTGCCACACGTCGAGCAGTTTCTGCACCCCCTCGCCGAAGTTGTCGGCGCG
The DNA here is from genome assembly GCF_019219065.1 of Duganella sp. sic0402. GTDB lineage: Bacteria > Pseudomonadota > Gammaproteobacteria > Burkholderiales > Burkholderiaceae_D > Rugamonas. The sequence goes on from NZ_JAHUWK010000003.1 coordinate 106,503, forward strand.
GCAGGCCAGCGCGGTGGCGTTGATTGCGCCGGCGGAGGTGCCGCAGATGATGTCGAAGGGATTGCGGGCCGGCGGCCAGCCCTCCTCCCACAAGATCTCCGATATCGCCTGCAGCACGCCAACCTGGTAGGCGGCACGCGCGCCGCCGCCGGTCAGGATCAAGCCTGTTTTCTTTTGTAGTCCCATCTTGCAAGGTTAGCAGGGTCTACGCCGTTTGGGGAGGTTTACTCCCCTAAAACCACGCCTTCCCGGCGCGGATCGGCACCGCCGAACCATTCCTGCTTGCCGTTGATGTTGCGGCGCTGGATGCCTTGCAAACCTGAGTTCTGATCGTATTCGCGGATATCGTGGCCGCGCGCCTTCAGTTCCGCCACCACCGCGCGGCTGACGCGGCCCGCTTCCAGTTCGGTCGGGCCGTTGCGGCTGCCGATATTCGGCAGGCTGATCGCCTGCTGCACGTCCAGGTTCCAGTCCAGCGTACCGACCAGCACCTTGGCGACGTAGTTGATGATGGCCGAGCCGCCCGGCGAGCCGGTGGCCAGCACCAGCTTGTGGGTGCCCTTGTCGAACACCAGCGTCGGCGACATCGCGCTGCGCGGACGCTTGCCCGGCTGGACGCGGTTGGCGATCGGGCCGTTTTCGTCCTGCGAGTCGAAGGAGAAGTCAGTCAGCTGGTTGTTCAGCATGAAGCCATCGACCATCTGGCGCGCGCCGAACGCGTCTTCGACGGACGTGGTCATCGACAGGCCGCCGCCGAAGGCGTCCACCGCCACCAGGTGCGAGGTGGACGGCTTGTCGATGGCGGTGTCGGTGCCCCAGGCGACTTGCATGGTATCCGGCGTGCCGTAGTTGGCGCGGCCCATTGACTTGTCGCCGATCAGTGCTGCGCGCTGTTTCAGGTAGCCCTTGTCCAGCATGGCGCTGACGCCTTTGCCAGGCAGAGGCACGAAGTCGGTATCAGCCACATAGCGATTGCGGTCGGCATACGCCAGCCGACCCGCTTCGGTGAACAGATGGATGCCCTCGGCTGTCAGTTGGCCATTCACCGGCTTGTACGGGCTGATGTCCTTGTTCTCCAGAATACCCAGCATTTGCGCGATGGCGATGCCGCCGGAAGATGGCGGCGGCGCACCGCACACAGTCCACTGCTTGTAGTCGCTACAGATCGGCGCACGTTCCTTGGCCTGGTAGCCGGCGATATCGGCGGCAGTCAGCTTGCCCGGATTGCTCGGATGCGAGGCCACCTTGGCGGCGATGTCTTTGGCGATGCGGCCTTTGTAGAAAGCGTCGGCGCCGCCTTCGGCGATTTCGCGCAAGGTCTGCGCCAGATCAGGATTCTTCAGGATGTAGCCGACTGCGCGCGGCTTGCCGTCGGCGTCATAGAAGTAGGCGCGGGCGACCGGATCGCGCGCCAGGAATTTATCGTAGGAGATCAGCGCGTTCAGGCGCGGGCTCACGGCAAAGCCGTTCTGCGCCAGCTGGATCGCTGGCTGGAACAAGGCTTTCCACGGCAGCTTGCCATGCTGCTTGTGCGCCAGCTCCAGCATGCGCAGCACGCCGGGCGCGCCGGTCGAGCGGCCGCCCACCACGCCTACTTCGCGCGATACCGGCTTGCCGTTCGCGTCCTGGAACAGGTGTTCGTCCGCAGCGGCGGGCGCGGTTTCGCGGCCGTCATAGGATTGCACGTGTTTGCCGTCGGAGTACATCAGGAACGAGCCGCCGCCGATGCCGGACGATTGCGGCTCCACCAGCGTCAGCACCATCTGCACCGCGATGGCCGCGTCAATGGCGGCGCCGCCCTGCTTCAGGATTTGATAACCGGCTTGCGTGGCCAGCGGATTGGCCGCAGCCACCATGAATTTTTGCGAGGATTTTCCGGCTTTCTCAGCGTAGCCGGTGGCGATTTCCGGTGCGTGATCCGGCGTGGCGCGTTGCGCATAAGCTGGCGCCTGAGGCGACAAATAAGCCGCGCCGATGATGGCGATACTCAGCGCCAGGGTCTTCAAACGATTCATGTACTCTCCCAAACAAATCATCTGGCATCGTACACGAAATCGTGTATATCGTTTTAGCGCGCCACCACAAAGGCGCCAGCGCCGATCAGCAACAGGCCGAACATTTTCAGCGGCGTCAGGCTCTCCTGCAGCACCAGGGTGCCAACCAGGGTCACCATGACGATGGTAATCGCAGTCATGAAGGGATAAGCCAGGCTGATGGCCAGCCGTTCCAGCGCGAAGGCGTAGCAAATAAAGCCGAGGCCATACGCGCCACCGGCGCCGCCCAGCCACAGCAGCCGCTCCAGGGTGATGCCGGCGCCGGCGTGGCTGGACATCTTGATTAAAAAGGTGGCGGCGGCGCTGGCGACGGAGGCCAGCACCAGCCACAGATAACCGGTGGTAGTAGGATTCATGGCGGCGATTATACAGGCCGCCAGCAGGCCTACTTCGGTTGCATGCGGATCGCGCCGTCGAGGCGGATGGTTTCACCGTTCAGCATCGGGTTCTCGATGATGGCTTTAGCCAGCAACGCGTATTCATCCGGTTTGCCCAGGCGCGGCGGGAACGGCACCATCGCGCCGAGCGCGTCCTGCACTTCCTGCGGCATGCCCATCAACATGGGGGTCTCGAAGATGCCGGGCGCGATGGTCATCACGCGGATGCCGTTGCGCGACAGGTCGCGCGCCATCGGCAAGGTCAGGCCGGCGACGGCGGCTTTCGACGACGCATAGGCGGCCTGGCCGATCTGGCCGTCAAACGCCGCCACCGAGGCGGTGTTGATGATGACGCCGCGCTCGCCGGTTGGCAGCGGTGCGTTTTTACTCATCGCGTCGGCCGCCAGGCGGGCCATATTGAAGGTGCCGACCAGGTTGATCATCACCACTTTCTGGAACAGCTCCAGCGCGTGCGGACCGTCCTTGCCGACGGTCTTGGCGGCCGGTGCGATGCCGGCGCAATTGACGATGCCGCGCAGCGTGCCCTGCGCCAGCGCGGCCGCCACGACGGCCTGTCCATCCGCTTCCGAGGTCACGTCGCACCTGACGAACACGCCTTTGAGCTCGGCGGCCAGCGCCTGGCCGGCCTCCACCTGCACATCGGCCACCACCACCTTGCCGCCCTGCCCGGCCACCATCCGCGCGGTCGCCGCACCCAGTCCCGACGCGCCGCCGGTGATGATGAATACGCTGTCCTGAATCTGCATGCCTGTCTCCTGTTTTTATTTGACGTTTACGTAAACGTCAGCATTGTAGCGCAGAATCCCGCTACTTTGCCTTCGGCGGCTGCTGCGGCTTGCGGGGCTCGTCAACGATCAGCACATGCTTATCGACAGCACCGGACTTTTGCTGCTTGACCACCTGGACCGCAACCGGACGATGATCGTGAACTGAGCGTGGCGCTTTCGGTGCGAGCATGTTTTCCCCCTGAGATAGATAGTTATTGGGAAGGCACATGGAGGCGCTGTGCATTTTTTACAAGCCGCATGGCGCTGGCCAGGTGCTCGATGGTCATGGTGCGCGCACGCTCGGCGTCGCCGGCGATACAGGCTTGCAGTATCCCGGCGTGCTCATGCTGGAAGGCGGGAGTATCGGCCAGCAGCGTGGCTTGCAGACGTTCGTAGCGTTCGACCTGGGCGCGTAGTTCGCTGATGGTTTTAAGCTGGCGGCTGTTGCCACACGGCGCATACAGCAAGGCATGGAATTCGCGATTGAGCTCGCCCTGCTTTTCGCGCGTGGCGGCTTCCCCCAGCAGGCGGTGGACCAGTTCGGCGCGGGCCAGTGTCTCGCCATCCATGTGCTGTACGGCGCGATGGATGGCATCGCCTTCCAGCAGCATGCGCAGCGCATAAATTTCATCAATGTCGGCGTCAGACAGCGTGCGCACCACGGCGCCGCGATTCTTGAACTGCTCGACCAGCCCTTCCGCCGCCAGTTTCTGTATGGCCTCGCGCAGCGGAATCCGGCTGACCGCGTAGCGGTCGGCCAAGTCACGCTCAACCAGGCGGGCGCCATCCGGCAATTCGCCGCTGGCAATCAAGCCGCGCAACGAAGCGGCGATGCTTTCTGATGTACTCATGCAGCAAATGGTATACCAGAATACCAAATAGGGATACACTTTGCGGCAAGGAGGATGTATGAAGCACCATTACCAGCTCAATGTGCAGTGGACCGGCAACCGGGGCAGCGGCACCTCGGGTTATCGCGAATATGAGCGCGATCACGTCATCAGCGCGCCAGGCAAGCCGGCGATACCAGGCTCATCTGACCCGGCCTTCCGTGGTGACGCCGCGCGCTGGAATCCGGAGGAATTACTGTTAGCATCCGCCTCGGCCTGCCACAAGCTGTGGTATCTGCACCTGTGCGCCGATGCCGGCATTGCCGTCACCGCCTACGAGGATGCTGCGGAAGGCACGATGCTGGATGAGCGTTTCGAGCGTATCGTGCTGCGCCCACGCGTCACCATCGTGACCGGCGACCGCGAACTGGCGCTGCAACTGCATCACACGGCGCACGAGAAGTGCTACATCGCCAATTCGGTCAACTTCCCGATCCTGTGCGAGCCCCTTATCGCGTAAGCACTTTATTTTTTGCCAATGAAGGTTTATAATCGAAATGATTTTCATTCTCATTGCGGCAAGCGACCGCATTTTATGAACCACCTAGCACCCGGCAGGCAGCCAGGCAACACCACTCTGGAAAAGCCCTATGTCTACCTGTCGTCCTGTTGTCGCCACATTGCTGGCACTGTCTGTTCACCAAGCCTGGGCCAGCGATGCGCCCAATGACGCCGCCCTGCCCACCGTGGTGGTCACCGCCTCCGGCGCCGCCATCGATATCAAGGATGCACCCGCCAGCGTCAGCGTCATCACCCGCGAAGAAATCGAGCGCCAGCCCGTCTACGATTTGAACACGCTGCTGCGCCGCATTCCCGGCGTGACCGGCGGCACCAGCCCGGTCGGCGAAGAATCCAAAATCAAGCTGCGCGGCCTGCCCGACAAATACACACTGATCCTGGTCGACGGCAAGCGCGTCGGCAGCTCGGCCGACACCGCCTACCGCCCCGACCTGGGCCGCCAGGACCTGAACTGGATCTCGCCCGAGATGATCGAACGCATCGAGGTGGTGCGCGGCCCTATGTCCTCGCTGTACGGCTCCGACGCCATGGGCGGCGTGATCAACATCATCACCCGCAGGGTGCCAGGCAAATGGAATGGCTCGGCCACCGCCAATACCACCCGTCCACAGGACAGCGGCCGTGGCGACGCGCACCAGCTCGGCTTCAATATCGCCGGCCCGCTCAGCGACACGGTCGGCATGCGCTTCGGCCTGAGCCAGACCAAACAGAATCCCGATGAACAGGTGCGCGGTAACGCCGGCGGCATCGGCGGCGAACGCAACCAGACCGCCACCGGTCAGCTCAGCTGGAAACTCGGCAACCGCCAGAGCCTGACGCTAGACGCCAGCTACGGCCGCCAGGAAGCCAGCGATTCGTCCACGCTGGACCCGGACGGCGATCCGCTGTTCTACGCCTGGGGCGCCAGCAAGCTGATACGCAAAAGCGCCAGCCTCGGCTACGAAGGCCGCTTCGAGATCGGCACCGCCAAGCTCAATCTGTATCACAATGATTTCGACAACCGCGTGGCCAACACGGTGGCGCGCTCCAAGGACACCACGCTGGACGCCACGCTGGAAAAGCGTCTGGGCTGGGGTGTCGAGCAGCTGCTGGTTGTGGGCGCGCAATGGAAGGACCAGGAGCTGACCAATACCGACACCATCGGCACCGTGCCCACCGACTACCTGGGCAACAAGGTCGAAGGCTCGACATTGTCCGGCACCACCTCGGCACTGTTCGCCGAAGACCAGTTGTTCCTGACGGACAATCTCAGCGCCACGGCAGGCTTGCGTCTCGACCACCACAGCAAGTTTGGCAACCACTACAGTCCTCGGTTGTACCTGGTGTATCACCCATTACCGGCCTGGACGATCAAAGGCGGCGTGTCACAAGGCTTCCGCGCGCCGAGCCTGAAAGAGAACTCGCCGGCCTCGGCCACCAACTCGGGCGGCCGGGGCTGCACCAGCCTGGCGCCGCTGGGCTATGTGCGCGGCGGCTGCTACATGGCCGGCAACCCGGACCTGAAACCGGAAACCAGCACCGCCGCCGAACTGGGGCTGGCCTATGCGCATCAGGGCTGGGATCTCGGCCTCACGTATTTCCATAACGACTTCAAGAACAAGATCGACTACGCGCCGCTGGGCTTCTTCCAGAAATTATGGTGGACCCGCCTGACCAATATCCAGAAGGCCCGCACCAGCGGCCTTGAAGCAAGCGCTACTGTGCCACTCACGCAGAACCTGAATTGGCGCAACAATTTCACCTATATGCGCGAGGCCAGGAACCTGACCACCGGCGCCAACCTGCTGTCCGCGCCGCGCCTGTCATGGTACTCGGCGCTGGGCTGGCAGGTGAGCGATCAGCTATTCGCTGAGGTGTCGGCACAGTACACCGGCAAGGAACTGGACGCCGGCCCGCTGTCCAACCGCGCCTACACCATCGTCGATGCGGTGCTGTCGTACAAGGTAACGCCGAGCTGGACTGTACGGGGTGGCGTGGAAAACCTGTTCAAGAAGGGACCTAGCGCCGATGGCCTGGTCGATTATTATGTGCCCGGCCGGCGCATGTTCGCCGGCCTGACCGCACGCTTCTAAGCGGGTTGGCCTAGCACTGGATGGTGGCGCCCGAGCGGTTGCAAACCTTGCCGTTCGGGCCGACCACGCCGCCGCCCATATTGTTGTAGCGCACGCCGTTGGCGCCGTAGCAGCCGGCCACGTCGCAACTGGTGACCGGTACCGGTGCGTGCGGCGGGTTGGTCAGACTCTGCAATGAAGGCGATGGCTGCATGCCCGGCATCGCCGCCTGCGGTGCACGCTTTACCTGCGGCATCGGCTGCATGATCTGCGGCACCGGCCGGCGCGGCATCGGCACCTGCGCGGGCGCTTTGCGGCACGGCTCGACAGCCAGGCCTGTACCTTCGGCATTCATCGTGCAGAATGGCAATTTGAGGTAGGCGGCCTCTGTGGCCGCAGAAGCCTCAGTGGCCTTGGCCTGCTCAGCGGCCAGCGCATCCGGCGCCTGCGCCCACGCCGCTTCGCAGACCAGCATGCCAATCAGAAATGCGGCAGTCAGCGCGGCTGGTTTGATGATGTTCATGGTCTTGCCTCCTTTCTCCATTATTAGCAGGTGCACGATAGGAGGGAAGCCACGGATACATTTAGTTACTGCTGCTGTAGCGGCGGCGGTGGCGGCGCGTCAGCAGGTGCGACGATGGCAGGCGGATGCACAGGCGGCGCCGACACCGCCAGCCAGCCCGACGCCGGCAGCAGCGGCACCAGCAGCAGCGCCACGATGTTGATGATCTTGATCAGCGGATTCACCGCCGGCCCGGCCGTATCCTTGTAAGGGTCGCCGACCGTATCGCCGGTCACGGCCGCTTTGTGCGCTTCCGAACCTTTGCCGCCGTGATGGCCGTCTTCGATGTATTTCTTGGCGTTGTCCCAGGCGCCGCCGCCGGTGGTCATCGAGATCGCCACGAACAGCCCGGTGATGATGGTGCCCATCAGCATGCCGCCCAGCGCGGCCGGTCCCAGCAGCATGCCGACCACTATCGGCACCACCACCGGCAGCAGCGACGGCACGATCATTTCCTTGATCGCCGACGCGGTCAGCATATCCACCGCCTTGTCGTATTCCGGCTTGCCGGTGCCTTCCATGATGCCCTTGATATCGCGGAACTGGCGGCGTACCTCCACCACCACCGCACCAGCCGCGCGCCCCACTGCTTCCATCGCCATGGCGCCGAACAGATAGGGAATCAGGCCGCCGATGATCAGGCCGACGATCACCATCGGATTCGACAAATCGAAGGTAATCGCGCGGCCTGCCGACTCCAGCGCGTGCGTGTAGTCGGCAAACAGCACCAGCGCCGCCAGCCCGGCCGAGCCGATCGCATAGCCCTTGGTGACTGCCTTGGTGGTATTGCCCACCGCATCCAGCGGATCGGTAATCGCGCGCACCGAATCCGGCATGCCGGACATTTCGGCGATGCCGCCGGCGTTGTCGGTAATCGGGCCGTAGGCGTCCAGCGCCACCACAATGCCGGCCATCGACAGCATCGAGGTGGCGGCAATCGCTACGCCGTACAGCTGCCCCAGCTGGTAGGACACCAGGATTGCCGCGCACACCGCCAGCACCGGCCAGGCGGTGGCCTTCATTGAGACGCCCAGGCCGGCAATGATGTTGGTGCCGTGACCGGTGGTCGACGCCTCGGCAATATGCTTAACCGGAGGGAAGTCGGTGCCGGTGTAGTATTCGGTGATGTAGACCATCAGCCCGGTCAGCACGATGCCGACCACGGTGCAGCCTATCATGCGCATGCGCATCGTCTCATCCGGCCACAGCTGCCAGGTCACCGCCACGAAGCCGATCAGCGACAGCCCGGCCGCCCACCACAGCCCGGTGTACAGCGCCGACATGATTTTCTTGCCCGGCTTGGCCTTGACCATCGAGCAGCCGATGATGGATGCGATGATCGACACCGCGCCCAGCAGCAAGGGATACACCACCGCCGTGGTGCCGGCGGCGCCCATCAGCAACGCACCCAGCAGCATGGTGGCGATCAGCGTCACCACGTAAGTTTCAAACAGGTCGGCGGCCATGCCGGCGCAATCGCCGACGTTATCGCCAACGTTGTCAGCAATCACCGCAGGGTTACGCGGATCATCTTCCGGAATGCCGGCTTCCACCTTGCCAACCAGGTCGGCGCCCACGTCGGCGCCCTTGGTGAAGATGCCGCCGCCCAAGCGCGCGAAGATCGAAATCAGCGAGGCGCCAAAGGCCAGCCCGATCAGCGGCTCAATCACCTTGTGCAGATCGACGCCGGGGCCGACGCCGGCCACCAGGAACATATAGAACAGCACCACGCCCAGCAGGCCCAGCCCGACCACCAGCATGCCGGTGATGGCGCCACCCTTGAAAGCCACGTCCAGCGCTTCGTTCATGCCTTTGGAGGCAGCCTGCGCGGTGCGCACATTGGCGCGCACCGAGACATTCATGCCGATGAAGCCGCACGCGCCCGACAGCACCGCGCCGATCAGGAAGCCGATGGCGGTGCTCACATCGAGCAGCACAGCAATGAGGATTAATAGCACCACCCCGACGATGCCGATGGTGCGGTATTGGCGCGCCAGGTAGGCGGCGGCGCCCTGTTGTATCGCCAGCGCGATTTCCTGCATGCGCGGATTGCCCGCGTCCTGTCGCAAAATCCAGCTACGCGACCATAGTCCATAAACCACGGCGATGACGCCGCACGCAACTGCCAACCATAAGCTGCCTGCCATGAGTGTCCCCTTTATTTTTGTTGATCAAGCTTACAAACCACACTGCACGTGCGAACTGCAAAACTTCAAAAATCGGGATGGCGCTGGCGAAAAAAAAGCGGACCATCGGTCCGCTCTACTTTACCGCTTATTTGGACAGCGCGGCAAACGCTGCGTCACGAATTTCATCGACCGGACCGACGCCCTCGATGCGGCGATACTTCGGCGCGCCAGCCTGGCCCGATTGCGCCCAGTCGTTGTAGTAACCCAGCAGCACTTCGGTCTGGTTGTGATACACGTCCAGACGTTTCTTGACCACGTCAGCCTTATCGTCGTCACGCTGCACCAGGTCTTCGCCGGTCACGTCGTCCTTGCCTTCAACTTTAGGCGGATTGAACTTGACATGGTAGACGCGGCCCGACGCCGGGTGGCAGCGGCGGCCATCGATACGCTCGATGATCGATTCATCCGGCACAGCGATTTCCAGCACGTAGTCAACAGCTACGCCGCCGTCTTTCATGGCGTCAGCCTGGGCGATGGTGCGTGGGAAGCCGTCGAACAGATAGCCATGAGCGCAATCCGGCTGCGCCAGACGGTCCTTGACCAGGCCGATAATGATGTCATCCGATACCAGACCACCCGCATCCATCACCTTTTTCGCGGCCAGGCCGAGTTCAGTGCCGGCCTTGATGGCGGCGCGGAGCATATCACCAGTGGAAATTTGCGGGATGTTGTATTTTTCTTTGATGAAATTAGCCTGAGTGCCCTTGCCGGCACCTGGTGCTCCTAACAGAATAAGACGCATGAAGAATTCCTAAAAATCAGATATGGGTATGGGTTAGTAAGTAGCGGATCGTACGAAACTTACCACAAAACATAGTTTGAACGCCAATTTCAACGTGATAGAGCGTATGAATATCGCACAGTTACACTTGTTATATCAGTGCGAACTGACGGCTTCCTGACTTGAAATTGAGCTAAATCAATAGAACTGGCGGACCCGTTCAAGGTCTTCCGGCGTATCCACGCCGGCGGCCGGGGCCGAGCCGGTGACGTGCACGGCAATCGGATAACCGTGCCACAGCACGCGCAACTGCTCCAGCGCCTCGATCGATTCCAGCGGCGACACTTGCAGCGCCGGATAGGCTTGCAGGAAGTCGTTGCGGTAGGCGTACAGTCCGATGTGACGCAACGGCACATAGCCGGCCGGCAGGCTGTCTTTGGATTGCGCGAAGGCGTCGCGGTGCCACGGGATGGTGGCACGCGAGAAGTACAGCGCGCGGCCGGCCTTGTCCAGCACTACCTTGACCACGTTCGGGTTGAAGGCGTCAGCAACAGCGTGCAGCGGATGGGCGCAGGTGGCCATCGGCACGTCGGCACCGATACGGGCGGCCGCCGCTTGCAGCAGCGTCGCGTCGATCAGCGGCTCGTCGCCTTGCAGGTTGACGATGACGGCATCGGTGGCCAGGTTCAGCGTGCGTGCCACTTCGGCGATGCGGTCGGTGCCGGACGGATGGTCGGCACGGGTCATGCACACTTCCACGCCGTGCTGCTGGCAGGCGGCGCGGATATCCTCATGGTCGGTGGCGACGATGACGCGCGAGGCGCCCGACTGCTGCGCGCGTTCGGCGACGCGCACCACCATCGGCTTGCCACCGAGATCGGCCAGCGGCTTGTTCGGCAGCCGGGTCGACGCCAGGCGCGCCGGAATGATGACGATGAAGGACACGTTTATTCAGCCTTGTCCTGCAGGGTACGCGCTTCGTCGGCCCACATGATCGGAATGCCGTCGCGGATCGGATAAGCCAGGCGGTCGCCTTTGCAAATCATTTCCTGGGCTTTTTTATCGTACTCCAGAGGGCCTTTGCAGACCGGGCAAACCAGGATATCAAGCAATCGAGCGTCCACGACATTTCTCCACAATTTGGTCGGCCAGCGCGCGGTCGATGCGCGCTGTTACCGGGACGATCCATAGTCTCGGATCGCCACTGAGTTCTTCAATTTGCGCACATTTTACTGCATCCTTCTCGGTCATCAAGATTAGGTCGGCATCGAGGGCGGCAAATGGCCGGTCCAGGAAGTCGTGATGATCGGGCAGAGGCAGTTCGGTGAAGTGCAGGCCGGCGGCTTTCAACATGCCAAAGAAGCGCGCCGGGTTGCCGATGCCGGCGGCGGCAACAATCCGCAAGCCCGGCTGCGCGGCAAGATCCGCCAGGCTGCGCCGCTGGGTGCGGTCGCGCAGCTGTTCGGCCACATCGCCGGCCAGCGTCATCTGCAGTGGCGTTGCCTGGGCCGCTCCCACCGAGGCTGCCAGCGCGCCCGTCAGCTGCGGCGTGTTAATCACAGTGAAATCGCGGCGGCGGCTGACCGGCTCGCGCAGCGGCCCGGCCGGCAGCAGCCAGCCATTGCCGGCACCACGCCCATCAAATAGGATGATCTCCACATCCCGCTGCAACTGGTAATGCTGCAAGCCGTCGTCAGTCAGCAGAATATCCACCTCGGGATGCGCGGCCAGCAATGCCCGGCCGGTAGCGGCACGGTCGCGCCCCACCATCACCGGCGCACCGGTACGCTGCTTGATCAGCAACGGCTCATCGCCCACCTGCGCCGGCGTCGAGGCCAGCGTCACCTGGCGCGCGCCCTCCTCCTTGCTGCCGAAACCGCGCGAAATCACGCCCGGCCGCATGCCCGCCGCCTGCAGTGCCTGCACCAGCCAGATAGTCAGCGGCGTCTTGCCGGTACCGCCGATATAGATATTCCCCACCACCACCACCGGCACCGGCAACCGCGACGACTTCAGCACGCCGGCGCGGAACAAGGCCACGCGCAAGCGGCTCAGCAGACGGAAGATCAGCGACACCGGCCACAAGGCGCACGCCAGCGGGCCGCGCCGCAGCCAGTTACGCGTCAGTGTGGATTCCAGCGCAGACGTATTATTTTGTACCACCGGTTTGCGCCGCAAAAGTCAGTTTTTCGTAGCCGGCGATGCGCGCGGCTTCCATCACATTGATCACCATCTGGTGCATGGCGAACTGGTCGGCGTTGACGATCACCACCGGCGACTTGCCCGCCTCGCCGCCCTTGGCCGCAGCTTCGCGCATCGCTTGCGCAAAACCGGCCACATCACGGAAGGACACCGCCTCGCCGTTGATGGTGTAGTTGCCCTTGGCGTCCACCGTCACGCTCAGCTCGAACGGCTTTTCCTCGGCCTTCTGCGCATCGGCAGTCGGCAGTGTGATTTGCAATTCGGTGAACTTGCTGTAGGTGGTGCTGACCATCAGGAAAATCAGGATCACCAGCAGCACATCGATAAACGGGATCAGGTTGATCTCCGGATCTTCGCGGCGCTGGCCTTTGCGGAAATTCATGACGCGTCCTTATTTGCGCTTGCTGTGGACGATGTCGACAAATTTCACCGCTTGCTGCTCCATGTCGATGATGAAGCTGTCCACCAGCGCGCGGAAGTGGCGGTAGAACACCAGCGTCGGCATCGCGATCGCCAGGCCAAAACCGGTGTTGTACAGCGCCACCGAAATGCCGTGCGCCAGCTGCGCCGGATTGGAACCGGCAGCATTCTGCGAACCAAAAATCTCGATCATCCCGACCACCGTGCCGAACAAGCCCATCAGCGGCGCCAGCGTGGCGATGGTGCCCAGCGTGGTCAGGAAGCGTTCCAGCGTGTGCGCCACGCCGCTGCCCGCCTCTTCGATCGACTCCTTCATCACCTCGCGCGGCGCATCCACATTGCGCAGCGCGGCAGACAGCACGATGCCCAGCGGCGAACTTTTCTCCAGCTTATCGATGATGTCGGGCGTGATTTGCTTGTTGCGGTAGACCAGCACCACTTCGTCCAGCAGTTTTTTCGGGATCAGCTTGGCGCGGCGGAGATACATCAGGCGTTCGATAATCAGCGCGGCGGCAACGATGGAAGCAATCAACAACAGCCAGATAGGCCAGCCGGCGGCTTGGAAGATGGCGAGCAAAACGAACTCCTGTAGATAATCTGGAACTTAATGGCGCAATGTATCTTGTTGGGGCGATGTCGGCAAGTGTCTGGTGGAGTTCTCAACATTTTCTGTGGACAATAATGTGAGCAAGCATCTTTTTCTTGATCTAAGTGCTTGATCTATAAGCGAATAGTTAACCAGCTTAAAAATCGCGCAACGCTGCTGGGAACGTGGAATGTGAACTTCCCCACACTTACTGTGGACAAGATTGTGAGCAAGGCCGGCCACAAGTATCAACCTCGTTGATTTATAAGGTTTTTTTTGCCTTGAGTAAAAATTCAGCACAGTCGTGCCGGGGGCCTGTTTTCCCGGCAAAAACAGGCTTATCCACCGCTCGCCAGCAAAACGCGACCGATCAGTTTCAGCTATCAGCGGTAATTGTGCACTTCTGCACATTTTGTGTGGATAAGATTGTTAGCAAGGGGCCAGTTGCAAATTCAAGCCATTGATTTACAAGGAATTTATTTCCCTGCGCAAAAATAAAGCACCTGCCGCCCCTGGGCCGGAAGGCGGTTCGTTCCCTCCCACACCAACAATTCTTTCAAGGCCTGCGAAAAAAGTTTTGCACAAATTCTGTGGATAAAAGTGTGAGAAACAGCGGACACGACTATTTAAGTCATTGATTTGTAATCATATAATTTCCGTGCGTAAATTTTAAGCATGGTAAAATGCATAACAAAAAAAGGCTATCGCTCACTAAAGTTTCACACATCTTTTGTGGATAACTTTGTGCGTAACCCCCATCAGTCCATGCAAAGTGCTTGATACATAAGGGTTTTTCCTCTTTGCACGCAAATACGGCAGAAATGTTTACCCTTTAAAATCATAGACCTACCTATAATAGCTAGGGTATTAACTACGCTGTTACCGCTGTGTGACCAAACACACATAGTGTGGATAGTTTCCTTTTTTGAAATCTATGAACTTCGACGACCGCCAAGATTCCGCCCCTGCCGCAGCGCCTGTCATTACCGTGAGCGCGCTCAATCAGGCCGTGGCGCGGCTGCTGGAACGCAGCTTCCCCTTGCAGTGGATATCCGGCGAAGTGTCCAACTTCACGCGGGCGGCGTCGGGCCACTGGTACTTCACGCTCAAGGATGACGGCGCCCAGGTGCGGGCAGTGATGTTCCGCGGCCGTGCGCAGTACGCCAACTTCATTCCGCGCGAAGGCGACAAGGTCGAAGTGCGCGCGCTGGTTACGCTGTACGGCGCGCGTGGTGATTACCAGATCAATGTGGAAGCGATACGCCGCGCCGGCGTCGGCTCGCTGTTCGAAGCCTTCCAGCGGCTGAAGGAAAAGCTGGACGCGGCAGGCCTGTTCCACCCCGAGCGCAAGCGCGCGCTGCCGATCTTCCCGCGCACCATCGGCATCGTCACCAGTCCGCAAGCGGCGGCGCTGCGCGACGTGCTGAGCGCATTGCAACGGCGCGCGCCGCATGTGCAAGTGATCCTCTACCCGACGCCGGTACAAGGCCAGCTGGCGAGCGAAAAAATCGCCGCCGCCATCGACATCGCCTCGCTGCGCGGCGAATGCGACGTGCTGATCGTCTGCCGGGGCGGCGGCAGCATCGAAGACCTGTGGTCGTTCAACGACGAGGAAGTGGCGTACGCTGTCGCCAACTGCCGCATGCCGGTGATCTCCGGCGTCGGCCACGAAACCGACTTCACGATTTGCGACTTCGCCGCCGACTTGCGCGCGGCCACGCCAACGGCCGCGGCCGAACTGGCGGCAACGCCACGCGCCGACTGGATAGGCGCATTGCGTGCCGACGTCATCGACATCCGCCGCGCCATGCGCCGCGCGCTGAACGATGCCGAGCAAACGCTGGACAACCAGCAGCGCCGGCTGCTGAATCCAAGCGCGCAAATCGCGCAGCAGCGCCACAAACTGCGCGCCCTGGCCACCGCCATGACGCATGCCAACCGCGCGCCGCTGACACAATCTCGCCACCAGCTGGACCGCCTCAGCGGCCGCCTCGGCGCGCGCAAGCCCGACATCACCGCCCCCCGCTCGGCGCTGACCAGCCTGCAACACCGCGCCGCGACCGGCATCGCGCGCAAGCTGCACCACCAGCGCGATGCGCTGGCCGCGCTGTCGTCGCAACTGGAACTACTCAATCCGCAACGCACACTGGAGCGCGGCTACGCCATCGTCACCGACGACCAAGGCGCCATCCTGCGCGCGCCGGACGACCTCAAGCCACAAACCACCGTCACAGTCCGCCTCGCCGGAGGCAGCGCCCACGTCGATATAGCCGGGGTCAGTTCTGCCAAACTGACCCCGGATTAGGTGGCGGAGAGCATGGCGGACATGCCGATCAGCGCCGGGTATTTTTCGGTGATGACGTAAGTGGGGATGTGCGCCAGGTAGTCAGAGAAGCGGCCTTTTTGCTCGAAACGGGCGCGGAAGCCGGAGCGTTCGAAGAAGTCGCTCATCTTCAGTACCGTGCGGCCGCCGATGTAGATGCCGCCTTTGGCGCCCAGGGTCAGCGCGACGTTGCCGGCCACCGTGCCCAGCATTTCGCAGAAGGCCAGCAGGGTTTCTTCGCAGACCGGGTCGAGACGGTGCAGGCCGCGTTCCATGATTTCCGCCGTGGTCAGGTTGTGCGGCTCGGCACGCGCGCGTTCGCACAGGGCGCGGTAGACCAGCGCGATGCCGATGCCGGACACCAGCCGCTCGCTCGATACATGCTCATGGTAGCGCCGCGCGTAGCGCAGGATGTCGATCTCGCGCTCGTTCATCGGCGCAAAAGTGGCGTGGCCGCCTTCGCTGTCGATGGCGATCCAGCGGTCGCCGGCCGGCACCAGCGCCGATACGCCCAGTCCCGCATCGGCACCCACCAGTCCGATCGTCGCGCCGCTGCGCTGGATGCCGCCGCCGACCTGGTGCTTGTGCTCAGGCGCCAGGTAGGGCAAGGCACTAGCCAGCGCAGTAAAGTCGTTCACCACCACCAGCGATTTCAGGCTGAATTGCGAACACACCGCCTCAATCGAAAACGACCAGTGGTGATTGGTCATGGTGACCCAGTCGCCGTCGATCGGGTTGGCGATAGCGATGCCGGCAAAGCGCGCCTGGTAGCCGCCCGCCGCCACCGTCGCCGGCTGCGATAGATAGGCCACCATCGCCGCGCCCAGCGTCGGATAGGCTGCGCACTCGGCCAACCAGATCGCTTCGATCTGATTCGGCGCAGTTTCCAGCCCAAAGCTGGCGCTGCTGCCGCCTATATCGGCCAGAATGCGCGGGCCGTGCGCGAGGTGCGAAAATGCATCGCGTTTCATGTCTCTTTCCGTTCTGTCTCTTTTTTGTTCTGTTCCGGCTGCTTGATTATATGTCAGCATCGCCCGTGAAAACGTTTTCAAACGCGGTTTTCATTAAATACTCAGAATGAACGAAAGTCAATGTGCTAATCTTTCGCCGAAAAGGTTTTCATAATTACAGCGAAGGTTCTACTTTGGCAGACACCCCTCCCTCCTCCAGCCCCTCAACCCTGTTGGATGTCGCGCGCCAGGCAGGAGTGTCGCCGAGTACTGTTTCCCGCATTCTCAACGGCACCGCCAAGGTGTCCGAGGATAAGCGCCTGGCCGTGCTGGCCGCCATCGACAAGATGAAGTTCGCGCCCAACCAGATGGCGCAAGGCCTGAAAAAAGGCCGTTCGATGACCATCGGCATCGTGGTGCAGGATATTTCCTCCCCTTTCTTTGACGAAACCCTGCGCGGCGTCGACGACGGCCTCAAGGGCACCGGCTACGCGTCGGTGATCGTCAGCGGACACTGGAATGCCGAGGAAGAAGCCGACCGCATCCGCCTGCTGCTGGCGCGCAAGGTCGATGGCATCATCCTGTTGTCCGGCCGTATCGATGACGAAACCGTGCTGGGCTTTTCCGGCCAGCGGCCGATTGTTTCCACCGGCCGCGCGCTGAAGACCCGCAGCGCGCTGGGCTTCAAGATGGACAATGAATACGGCGCCTATCTGGCGGTGCACCACCTGATCGAGCTGGGCCACCGCAAAATCGCCTTTATTTCCGGCCCGTCCAACAATACCGACGCGAATGACCGCCTGGCCGGCTATGCGCGCGCGCTGCAAGAGGCTGGCATTCCGCTGGACGACAAGCTGATCGTCGAGGGCAATTACCACGAGGCCAGCGGCATGCTGGCGATGAACCGCCTGTTCGACGCCGGCCTGCAGTTCACCGCCGTGTTTGCCGCCAATGACCTGAGCGCCTATGGCGCGCGGCTGGCGCTGTACCGCAAAGGCATCCGCGTGCCGGACGATATCTCGCTGGTCGGTTTCGATGATCTGCCCGGTTCCTCATACACCACGCCGCCGCTGACCACCATCCGCCAGCCGCTGTACGACATCGGCCGTATCGCCACCCACGCCTTGCTGCGCATCATCAATGGCGAGGAAGCGCGCGGCGAAGTGCCGCCGCTGGAGTTGATCGTCCGCGAAACCACCCGCAGGGTACGTTAAAAACCCGCTAATCCACACGAAACCGGGGTGTTTTCTGCGGGGACGGCCTATCCGCTTTACAATGGTGGACGTTTCGATAAAATGACCCGGTTTTTTTAGACCATTCAATCAAAGGAAAAACAATGGAACATACTCTGCCACCTCTGCCATATGCCATCGACGCCCTGGCGCCGGCCATCTCGCAAGAAACGCTGGAATACCACTACGGCAAGCACCACCAAACGTATGTCACCAACCTGAACAACCTGATCAAGGGTACCGAGTTCGAAAACCTGTCGCTGGAAGAAATCGTCAAGAAATCGTCGGGCCCGGTCTTCAACAACTCGGCACAGATCTGGAATCACACCTTCTTCTGGAACAGCCTGACCCCGAACGGCAAAGGCGCACCGGACGGCGCGCTGGCTGACGCCATCAACGCCAAATGGGGTTCGTTCGACAAGTTCAAGGAAGAGTTCACCAAGTCGGCCGTTGGCAACTTCGGTTCGAGCTGGACCTGGCTGGTGAAAAAAGCTGACGGTACGCTGGACATCGTCAACACCTCGAACGCCGCTACCCCGCTGACCACCGATGCCAAAGCGCTGATCACCATCGACCTGTGGGAACACGCTTACTACATCGACTACCGCAACGTGCGTCCTAAGTTCATCGAGACCTTCTTCAAGCTCGCCAACTGGGACTTCGCTGCCGCCAATTTCGCTTAATCGCGACACCGGCAGCTTGAATAAAAGCCCGCAGCGCCCGCGCCTGCGGGCTTTTTTATTGGAGAGACAGCATGACTTACCTCGCGTCCCCGCAGCGCTATGATGAGATGCAGTACCGGCCTTGCGGCCGCAGCGGCTTGAAACTGCCGGCGATGTCGCTCGGGCTGTGGCATAACTTTGGCGACAGCACGCCCCTTGCCGCGCAGCGCGAGATGCTGCACACGGCGTTTGACCTGGGCATCACCCACTTCGATCTGGCCAACAATTACGGGCCACCGTACGGTTCCGCCGAAACCAACTTCGGCCACATCTTCAAGGAAGACTTCAAGCCATATCGCGATGAACTGATCATCTCCACCAAGGCCGGCTGGGATATGTGGCCCGGCCCTTACGGCCAGGGCGGCGGCTCGCGCAAATATGTGCTGGCCAGCCTGGATCAGTCACTGCAACGCATGGGCCTCGATTACGTCGATATCTTTTACTCGCACCGCTACGATCCCGATACGCCGCTGGAAGAAACCATGGGCGCCCTCGCCCACGCAGTCCAGCAAGGCAAAGCCTTGTACGTCGGCGTGTCTTCCTACTCAGCCGAAAAAACTGCCGAAGCCGCGCGCTTGTTGAAGGAGTGGAAGGTGCCGTGCCTGATCCACCAGCCGTCCTACAATATGCTGAACCGCTGGATCGAGACCGAGGGCCTGCTGGATACGCTGGGCCGCGAAGGCATAGGCTGCATCACTTTCACCGCACTGGCACAGGGCATCCTCAGCGACAAATACCTGAACGGCGTGCCGGCCGATGCACGCGTCCATCGTCCCGGTGGCGGCTCGCTGCTGCCCTCGCATCTGAGCGTAGCCAATCTGCAACGCGTACGCGGTTTGAACGAGATCGCCAGACAGCGCGGCCAGACGCTGGCGCAAATGGCGCTGGCCTGGGTGCTGCGCGATCCGCGCATCACCTCGACGCTGATCGGCGCCAGCAACGCCACGCAAATCCGCGAGAACGTTGACGCGCTGAAGAACCTCAGCTTCAGCCCCGAGGAACTGGCGCAGATCGACGCGCAGGCGCAGGAAGGCGCGATCAATCTGTGGGCCGGATCATCGTCGCATAGATAATGGATCGCTTCAACGCCATGCGCGTGTTCACCCGCATCGTCGAGCTGGAAAGCTTCAGCAAGGCGGCCGAGGATTTGCAGATACCCGCCGCCACCGCCACCTACACCATCAAGCAGCTGGAGGCGCGTCTCGGCGTGCGCCTGCTGCAACGGACCACGCGCCATGTCAGCCCCACGCTGGACGGCCAGGCCTACTACCAGCGCTGCGTGCGGATACTGGCGGATGTCGAGGAAACCGAGGCCGGGTTCGGCAACAGCGGCGTAGCGCCGCGCGGCAAGCTGCGCATCGATCTGCAAGGCACGCTGTCGCGGCACTACGTGCTGCCGCGCCTGAAGGAGTTCTTCGCCCGCTATCCCGACATCGAACTGGAAATCGGCCTGGGCGACCGGCTGGTCGATCTGGTGCGCGACGGCGTCGATTGCGTGCTGCGCGTCGGCGAGCTGCGCGATTCCTCGATGGTGGCGCGGCGCGTCGCCAGCCTGCAGCAGGTAACCTGCGCCAGCGCCGGCTACTTTGAACAATACGGTGTGCCGCTAACGCTGGAAGACCTGCACACGCAAGGCCATCAGGCGGTCAACTTCTTCTCGTCCAGCAGCGGCAAGATGTTCCCGTTCGAGTTCATCGTCGATGGCCAGGACGTCAGCATCAACCTGCCCGGCCGCGTCTCGGTTGGCAGCGCCGAGGCTTACGCAGCCTGCTGCGCCGGCGATCTGGGGCTGGTGCAGATGCCGCGCTACCACATCGACGCGCAGCTGCGCAGCGGTGCCATCCGCGAGGTGCTGGCGGAATGGCGCCCACGCCCGATGCCAGTGTCGGTGCTGTACCCGCATCAGCGCCAGCTATCGCCGCGCGTGCGGGTGTTTGTCGACTGGCTGTCGGAAGTGATGACCGCAGCCAGCTAGGCGCCGCCAGGACTTAGTCGGCACGCGACCAGTCGCGGCGCTCCTCGCGCTGCGACTGCGGCGGCACGTCGCCCTCGATGTCGGCGTCCACGCCGGCTGGCGCGCCGCTCAGCTCACCGTCCATCGGCGGCATCGTCTCAACATGGTCATAACCGATATCCGAGGGGATATCTTCGCGTCCCACGCTGGGACGCTCGCCGGTGCCCTGCGCATCGGTGTCGCTATCCATTTCGCCGCCCGGCTGGCCGACCATGTCGCTGCCGCTGTCGGAGTTGTCGCTTGGACCCAGCGCGCGCGTGCCGTGGCCGCGCCCCAGCGTGCGGTCGGCGCCTGCGGGAAGGTTATCCGGATCTAAAGTGCTGTCAGCCATGATGATCTCCTTGCCATAAAAACCATAGTAAAACATCTCGCTTGCCGCTGGTCGGTACGGCCACGCGCTTAAGGGTGGGGTCCAGGCTATCGTGCTCATAGGAATTTTTTACTTTACAAATGTATTATTCATCTCCATACTTATACACATCAAATACGGAGAACATCATGAGCACCACTGCCAGACAACTGTTGACTGCGGCCGCCACCGTTGCTTTCGCCATCGCGGCGACCGCCACCACCGTCACCAACGCTTTCGCGCAAACCACCGAGAAGGTCCCGGCCGCCAAGCAGACCGCAGGCAAGACCCGCGCCGAAGTGCAGGCGGAGTTCCTCGAAGCGCGCAAGAACGGCACGCTGCTGGAAACCGAGGCCGACTCCGACGTCGCCCAGACCCGCAAGCACATCGTCAAGCACTAAGCGTCACCGGTGAAGCAGCTTTCGTTCGCACTTTCCGTTTGCGTGCTGGCCGGTTGCGCCAATATGGGCAGCGTCCAGCCGCAAGCCACCCGCCTCAAGTCCGCCGACCTGAATCCGGGCAAGGCCATTGCCGCCGCCAGCGCAAACATTGCATGGCCGGACGAGCGCTGGTGGGAAGCGTTGCACGACCAGCAGCTGAACCAGCTGGTGACTGCCGCGCTGAGCGACAACCCGTCATTGCGCGCCACACTGGCCCGTGTGCGTCAGGCAGAATCGCTGGCCGGCGTCGCCAAGGCCGCTACGCTGCCGCGCGTTGACGCCTCGGCCAGTGCCGACCGCGAGTTGTACTCGGCGCACAGTACGATCCCCGCACCACTCGCCGGGAACTACGCGTGGAAGAACAGCGCCACGCTATCCGGTTCCTACGATCTGGATTTGTGGGGTCGCAATCGCGATGCGCTGGCGGCGGCGCTGGATGAAGTCCATCTGGCCGCCGCCGAGTCGCAGATGGCGCGCCTGACGCTGGAAACCTCCATCGTCCGCAGCTATATCCAGCTGTCGCTGGCGTATGCCTTGCAGGACAGCGTGGCGGACAACCTGGCGCAGCGCCAGCGCATCCTGGAGATCACGCGCCGCCGCAAGGCGGCCGGGCTGGCCAGCGACATGGAAGTGAGCAGCATCGAAACCACACTGCCAGCTGGACGGCGCGAGCATGAGCAATACGGCGAAAGCATCGCCCTGCTGCGCAACCAGCTGGCGGCACTGATCGGCAAAGGACCGGGCGATGGCGAAACCATTGCCCGGCCACTGCTGGCCCTGACCAGCACGCACGCCGAGGCGGTGCCGGCTGACCTGCCGGCGCAGCTGGTAGGCCATCGCCCCGATATCGTGGCGCAGCGCTGGCGCGTGGAAGCGGCAGGCGCGCGCATCAGTGTGGCAAAAAAAGACTTCTACCCGAACATCAACCTGGCGGCGTTTGTCGGCCAGCAGTCGCTGGGCTTCGGCCACTTCCTGGAAAGCGGTTCGCAGACGCGCGGGATCGCGCCGGCCATCAGCCTGCCGGTGTTTGAAGGCGGGCGACTGCGTAGTCAACTGGGCAACCAGACCGCAGCCTACGACGGCGCGGTGGAACAGTACAACGCCACGGTGATACAGGCGCTTTCCGAGGTTGCAAACGCAGTCATTAAAATCGACTCGGTCAGGCAGCAGGACCAGCTGGCGCAACGCGCGCTGGCTTCGGCGCGGCGCCAGCAGCAGCTTGCGGAAAAGGCTTATCAGGCCGGCCTGACTGACACGCTCAACGTCATCAACGCGCAATTGACGCTGTTGAACGAGCAGCAGCAGATGGCGCAAGTGGCCAGCAAACAGCTGGATAATTATGCTTTGTTGATGTCGGCGCTAGGCGGAGGCATAAAACTGGATTTGAATTGACACTTAAATAGTACAATCAGTCCTTTCCAAAAATATTAGAGGAGTGGCAATGAGTAGTTTTGAAGCGACTAAAAAACGCCTAAAAAACATCCATGGCCGAATGCCGGAGTTTCCAGAGGAGTTGATGCGGCTGTTGCGCATGACCTACCACATCCAGAAACGGATGAAAGATTTGAGTAACGCCGCGCTGCGCAAGTACGAGCTGGTCGACGCCAGCTATATGGTGCTGGCGGTGCTGTACGGTTCGGACAATGAGACTTCGACTGCATCGACGCTGGGTGAGGCCTGCATGGAAAAGCCGGCCAACCTGACGCGCGTATGCAATGACCTGGAGTCGCAGGGCCTGATCACGCGCGGCAACCGTCCGGGCGACCGCCGCTGCGTGATGATCTCGCTGACGGACGAAGGCCGTGCGCTGGCCGAGAAGGTGCTGCCGGAAGTCTGGGCCACCACCACCCGCGCCTATGACGGCTATAGCGCGGAAGAAGTGAAGCAATTGGAAGCGCTGCTGAAAAGGCAGCTGGATAATTTAGAATCAATCACCTGACCTGACCACATGAACGCCTCTCCCGCCGCCTCTCCTTCTTCGGACCACAGCGCGGCGCGGAGAGCCCTCTTCTGGCTGCACGCGCAAACCGCCGACTGGCTGCGCACCGAAGGGGAACGCTGGATCTATGTGCTCAAGGCCATGCTGGCCGCCTTCTCCGCCTTGTGGCTGGCGTTCCGCCTCGGTCTTGATGCTCCTTATACCGCCCTCGCCACCACCATTGTGCTGGCCCTGCCCAGCAGCGGCATGGTGCTGGAAAAAGCCCTGCACCGTTTTCTCGGCACACTGGTCGGCTGCGCCGCCGCACTGACGCTGGTGGCGCTGTTCCCGCAGTCGCCGACCGTGCTGTTTCTCGGTCTGGCGCTGTGGGTGGCGCTGTGCACCGGTGGCGCGGCCATGCACCGCAACCAGCAGTCGTACAGTTTTGTGCTGGCCGGCTACACCGCCGTGATGATCGCCGTGCCGGCGGTTGACGCGCCGTCCGGCGTGTTCATGCTGGCGGTCACCCGTGTGACCGAAGTCGGCCTGGGCATCCTCTGTTCGGCGGTGGTGCACGACGTGATCTTCCCGCGCCGCCATTCGCGCGCAGTGATGCGCACCGTGCAGGCACGCTACGCCGGCTTCATCGGCTTTTGCCGCCAGGTGCTGGAACACCGCATCACGCCTGCGGAGGCCGAATTAAACCACCTGAAGTTTGCCGCCGATATCGCTGCGCTGGAATCCGGCCGCGCCGCCGCCTTCTTTGAAGCCGGCCACTCGCGGTCGCAAACCCGCCAGCTGCACGCCTTCAACGCCGCCTTCATGACGGCGTTAACCACCTTCTATACGCTGCACCGCCTCAGCCACCGCATGCGCGCCGCCGGCGAAGGCCCGGTGCTGGCGCTGGTGGAGCCGATGTACGCGCACATGGCGCAAACGCTGACCGAGGAGCTGACGCCGGCGCGGCTGGCGCAGATGCGCAGTGCACTGACAGCCGACATCGCGCTCGCGCGTGCGCAGCTGGCGGCCAGCGCGACGCTGGAGCGCGCGCTGCTGATCGATTTCGACACGGCGGTCGAGCTGCTGGAACGCTTCGCCGGCAACCTGGCCGACTTCGCCGCGCTGTACCACGGCCTGGCGCAGCAGAAACGCCAGCAGGTCAGCGATCCCGGCGCCTACTCGCCCAAGACGCCGCCCGCCATCATCGCCGCCAGCGGCTTCCGCGCCGGTGCCACGCTGCTGGTGACGGCCGCCATGTGGTACTGGCTGGCTTGGCCGGGCATGGTCAATGCGATTCTGATGGCGACCATTTTCTGCGCGCTGGCCTCGTCATCGCCGCGCCCGACAGCGCTGGTGCAGCAAGTGCTGATCGGCTTCCTGCTGGCGATTCCGCTGGACTTCATTACCGAATTCTTCATGGTCGCCAGCTCGGACAGTTTCTTCCCGATGATGCTGGCGGCGCTGCCGCTGTTTTCCTTCGCCGCTTACCTGAGCAGCGGCCCGCGCTGGGCCGGTGTCGGCATCGGCCTGGGCATGTTCTCGGCGACGCTGGTGGTGCCGATGAATATGATGCGCTACGACGTCGAGTCCTTCCTCAGCAGCGAATTGTCACTGACCATGGGCGTGGTGGTGGCCTTCCTGATGTTCAAGGTAGTGCTGCCGGAGCATACGATGGGCCATCGCGGCCACGTCGCCGCCGCGCTGTGGCGCGAGGCGCAGAACGCCTGCAGCAAAGGGCTGTATCGTCTCAAGCGCCGTTTCGACAACCGCGTGCGCGACCTGCTGAGCCAACTGAACGCCGCCGCCGGTCCGGCGCCCGGCGCTGAAACACGCGCCGTGGTGCGCCAGGGCCTGACCTTGCTGGAGCTCGGCCACGCGGTGATCGAGCTGCGCCAGCTGCTGGCTGCCTCGCATGCCGGTGATGCGCGCGACAGCCTGCAAGCGGTGCTGCGCGAACTGGCCGCCTATCTGGACGCGCCATCGCGCGCCACCGGCGAAACCGCGCTGCAAGCCATCCTGGACGCCGGCAGCGCCATACGCGCCGCCCTGCCCGACGCGCAGCACGAGCGCCGCGCGCGCCTTAGCACGGCGCTGACCGATCTACATTCCATCTACACGTCCTTGCTGGACCAGCTTTCGACAGGAGATATCCGTGCCGCGTGAAATCGATTTTTTTGGCGTGCTGCTGCCCGGCGTGCTGCCGGTGTTCTTACTCAGCGCCTTATTGCAGCTGGTGCTGGATGCAGTGCTGAGCCATGCCGGCGCGTATCGCGGCAGCTGGCACCCGGCGCTGGTGCGCCTCTGCATGTTCGTCTGCATCTTCAGTGCCCTGCTGGTCAGCTTGTACCAATAATTACTATCCTTGAGAGCCTTCTGTGAGCGCATCTAAAATTTTCCGTTTTTGCCTGACCATGCTGTTGCTGGCGGCGGCCCTGTGGAGCGGCCGTTCCGCCTGGGACCATTACATGGAATCGGCCTGGACCCGTGACGGCCGCGTCAAGGCCGACGTGATCACCATCAGCGCCGACGTTGCCGGCACCGTGACCGAAGTGCTGGTGCGCGATAACCAGCTGGTGCAAAAAGGCGAGGTGCTGTTCGTGGTCGACAAGGCGCGCTACGAAAACGCGCTGGCGCAGAGCAAAGCGCTGCTGGCGTCGCAGCAGGTGGAAAAAGGCCGCCGCGCGCAGGAGGCCAAGCGCCGCGCGGGACTCGACAGCTCCATCGTTTCCGCAGAGAGCAAGGAAACCGCCGACGCCGCAGTCGGCACCGCGTCCGCGCAATACCAGGCCGCCCTGGCCGCGCGCGAACTGGCGCAGCTGAACCTGGAGCGCACCGTGGTGCGCGCGCCGGTCACTGGCTATGTCACCAATCTGAATGTGCATCCGGGCGACTTTGCGGCAGTGGGCGCAGCCAAGCTGGCGCTGATCGACAGCAGCTCGTTCTACGTGGTCGGCTATTTTGAAGAAACCAAGCTGCCGCTGCTGAAGCTCAACGACAAGGTGGAAGTCCACATGATGAGCGGCGCCACGCAGCTGCAAGGCCATATCGAAAGCATTGCGCGCGGCATCACGGACCGCGATGCTAACCTGGGCCGCGAGCTGCTGGCCGACGTCAACCCGACCTTCAACTGGGTGCGCCTGGCGCAGCGCGTGCCGGTGCGCATCCACATCGACGCCAAGCCGCAAGACCTGGAGCTGGTGGCCGGCACAAGCTGCACGGTGGTGATCCATGGATAGCAACCTGATACGCCTGTTCATCGACGCCGCGCAGCTGGGCAGCTTTTCCGCTGCCGGCCGCAAGCAGGGCTTGTCGCCAGCGGCGGCCAGCGCCAGCATCCAGCGGCTGGAAGCATCGCTGCAGGTGAAGCTGTTCGAGCGCACCACGCGCCAGCTGCGGCTGACCGAGGAAGGCCGCTTGTACCGCCACTTCAGCGAACAGGCGCTGGCGCTGATGAGCGAAGCGGAAACCAACCTGCAAGCGGGCACCGGCAGCGTACGCGGCGTGGTCAAGATTTCGGCGCCGTCCGACCTGGGCCGCAATGTGCTGATGCCGATGCTGGACGAGTTTCGCGCCCGCCATCCAGAGATCCAGTATGCGCTGACGCTGAGCGGCAACGCCTCCAATATGGTGCAGGACGATCCGGACCTGGTGCTGCGCTACGGCCAGCTGGCCGGCAGCGACATGGTGACGCGCGTGCTGGCGCCCAGCCGGCGCGTGGTATGCGCGGCGCCGTCGCTGATTGCCCGCGATGGCGGCCCCGCCACGCCGGAGGACCTGGCAGACCTGCCGACGCTGGTGCTGGTAACGGCCATGGGCGCGATGCAGGAGTGGCGCTATTACAGCAACGATGAAGCGGACGAGCGCCGCTCGGTGCGCTTGCGGCGCGGCCAGCAAAGCAATGACGGTGAGATTTTGCGCAAATGGGCCATCGCCGGCCAGGGCTATGCTTACAAGGCGATACTGGATATTTCGGATGACCTGCGCTGCGGCAGGCTGGCGACGGTGCTGGATGAATACTTCACCGACAGCGAGCCGCTGACGCTGCTGTACCACCGCGACCGCTATCAGCCGCCGCGCGTGGCGCTGCTGATCGCGTATCTGCAACGGCGTTTTGCCGAGCTGGCGTAGACCGCAGCAGCGCAGCGCCCCGTCCTCGTTGCGCTGACCGGCTTACCGGGCGCCTCCGGCGTCGAGTATGGCGCCGCTGACATAAGACGACTGTGGATTCAGCAGCCACAAGATCGTCTCAGCAATCTCCTCCGGCTGGCCGCCACGTCCCAGCGGCACCGTAGACGCCAGCTTGTTGACGCGGTCCGCATCGCCGCCGCTGGCATGGATATCGGTGTAGACAATCCCCGGCCGCACGCAGTTGACGCGGATGCCCTCTGGCCCGACTTCCTTCGACAGTCCCAGCGTGAACACATCGATCGCCCCCTTGCTGGCCGCGTAATCGACATAGACATTGCCAGCGCCATGGCGCGACGCGCCCGACGAGACGTTGACGATGCCGCCGCCCTGCCCGCCACGCGCGGTGGACATGCGCCGCACCGCTTCGCGGCTGCACAGGAAGTAGCTGAGTACATTGGTGGTCAGCACACGCTGCAAGCGCTCGGCCGACATATCGGCCAACTGCCCTTGCTGCTCCAGCACGCCAACGTTGTTGACCAGTGCCGTCAACGGCCCCAGTTCTTCGTCGATGCTGCTGAACAGGCGCAGCACGTCGGCCTCGACGCCAACGTCAGCCTGCACGGCGATGGCTTCGCCGCCCTCGCCCGCAATCTGCGCGCGCAGACGCTCGGCCGCTGCGGCATTGCTGTGATAGTTGATGCAGACCGCGTAGCCGCGGCGGCTGGCCAGCAGCGCGGTGGCCGCGCCAATACCGCGGCTGCTGCCGGTCACCAGAAGCACTTGCTTCATCGCTTACTTCTCCGGACTCAGATTGGACATCGCGTAGGTCAAGTGCTGCCACCAATGCTCGCGCGACTGCACGCTGCTCAGGCACTTTTTGTCCAGCTCCGTCTTGAAGACCGGATCGCGGCACTGCTTGCTGATCAGCGCATTGCGCTGGTTCTCGGCATTCACCAGCGCGATGCCCATCCAGAAGATCAGGCCCATGAAAACAATCACCAGGCTCCAGGCCAGATGATTGATATGCGACCATTCAAACAAAGTCTCCAGCGCAGGCGAAGACTCCTTGTAAATCTTCATAACCTGGCCTTCGGCCTCTTCTCGCTCATTGCGCGGGAATTTCATTGTCTTATCCGTCCTTCCTTGATTACTTCTTTGCGGCGCGTTCCTGCAGCGACTTGGCCACCAGGCTGTCCACCACCGCGAACATGGCTTTGTGTGCGTCTGCCGGCGAACTCAGTCCGTGCCCTGCCACCGCCGGCGAGGTGGTGTAGCGGCCGTCAATGACCAATGCTGGCACACTGTCCAGTTTATACTGCGCCGCCACCTGTTGCGCGCGTTTCAGTTTAGTCTGTACGCCGAAAGAATTGAAGGCCGCCTGGTATTTGGCTTTATCCACGCCGTTTTTCACCACGAAATCCAGCAGCGCCTGATCGGTATTCAGGCGGTTGCGGTCGACGTGGATGGCGTGGAAGATTTTCTCATGCAGATGGGTGATGTTCAGCGCCTCCAGCGTGTAGAAGGCGTGGGCTTGCGCATCGTCGCCCATGTGCATGCGGCGGAATACCACTTTATCGCTATTTTTCTTGAGCCAGTCGGTCAGCAGCGGGTCCAGCACATTGCAGTGCGGGCAGTGGTACATGAAGAATTCCAGCACCTCGACTTTTTTGCCGGTGTCAGGACGCGGTCCGCTGACGCTGTTGTAATCCAGGCCATCCTTGAAGTCGGCGGCGGAAGCGCCGGCGGCAGCGGCCATAAAAGCAACGCTGGCGATCAGGGGGCGCAGCAGGTTCAGGAAACGCATAACTATCCTTCAAGTGTGAGATGAACGCGGGGAGATTACCACTTTTCCCCGGTTTCGGCCTAGCGGCCAAGTTGCTTCTAAGCTGCTTTTAAGGGCGCCGGCGGCGCGCCTGGTCCAGTTTCTCACACAGCACGGCAACGCCGTCGGCGATGCGCGGCGTGGCGCGCACCAGCAGCTCGCTGTCCAGCATGAACAGATTGCCGCGCTGGACCGCTTGCAAGCCGGTGTAGGGCTTCCAGATGCCGATGCCGGCCTGGCCGTCATGCTGCTCGCCGCCGATGATGGCTTCCGGATTCTCCTGCAATACCGCCTCGGTGCTGACCGATGGCGCAGTCACCTTCAGGCCGGCGAAGATATTGCGTCCACCGCAGGTACGCAGCGCGTCGGTGACGATATGCTCGCCGTTGAGTGTGAACAGCGGCTTTTCCCATATCTGGTAGAACACCCGCACCGGCGCGCGCTGAGCATAGCTGGCGGACAGCTTGCCGATCTTCTGGCGATAGTCGCGCGCAGCGGCTTGCGCAACCGCGTCGCTGCCCAGCAGTTGGCCCAGGCGGGTCAGGCTGGTGGCGACGTCGTCGAGTTTTTTCGGCTCGCTGTAGAAGATCGGGATGCCCAGGCTTTGCAGCTGCGCCAGCTGGCGCTCGGTATTCCCGGTTTTCCATACTACCAGCAGGTCCGGACGCAGCGCCAGCAGGCGCTCCATGTCGATCTGCGCGTTGGTGCCGATCACCGGCAGGCGCTTGGCCGCTTCCGGATAGTCGCTGTAGTTCATCGCGCCAACCACGCGCTCGCCGCCACCGGCTGCGAACAGCAGTTCGGTGATGTGCGGCGCGGTCGAGATCACCCGCTGCGCCGGCTTGGCCAGCGTGACGCGGTTGCCGGCGTCGTCCTGCACCGTGATCGCCGCATGCGCCGCCGTGCATGCGCCGGCCAGCGCCAGCATCAAGGCAAGGCTGCGCATCAGAAACTGTAGCGCGCCGAAAGCTTCAGCTGGCGGCCGTTGGATGGATAGATGCCGGCCTTGCAGCCGAAGGCTTGCGAGAAGTAGTTTTTATCCGCCAGGTTCTGGCCGGACACTGCCCATTCCCACTGGCCGAAGGTGCGCGCATAGCGCGCATCCAGCGTGGTGTAGGAAGGCATCTGGCCCGCGCAGTCGTTGGCGAAGTCGGCGCCATAGCGCTGCTTGTCGGTCCATTGCACGCCCACGTCGGCGGTCTGGCTGGCACCGGTCCAGGCCACACGCGCGCTCAGCGTATTTTTCGGCACCAGCACCATCTCCTTGCCGTCGTTGACGCCGTCGCGGAACTTGGCCTGTACGTGCTGGTAATGCGCGTTGACCGCCCATGCTGCGTTGATCCTGTGCTCCGCATCCAGCTCGAAGCCCTGGCGACGGCTTGGATCGAGATTGGTGTTGGCACCCCAGCCGAAGTTCGCCGTTGGATCGAAGAAGATTTCATTAGTCAGGTTGTGACGGAACAAGCGCGCCGTGATTTTCTGCGTGGCGCTGGCGTAGCTCAGGCCCAGCTCCGCGTCGTGCGACTGCTGCGCCGCCAGCGGTTTGTTGAACAACGGCGTGTAGGAGTCCTCTTCCGAGGTCGCGACGCGGAAGCTCTGCCCCAGCTTGCCGAATACCGTCACATTTGCAACCGGCATATAGCTGGCTTGCAGTTCCCACGCATTGAGCGCCTGCTTGGCGTCGTAGGCAGCGAAGGTCAGCGGATCGGCGTAATCCTTGTCGAAGATTTCGCGGCGCACGCCGGCCGAGATGCGGCCCTCATGCGCTGGATCGAAGCGCAGTTCGTCGCGCAGGTATAGCGCTTTGGATTTCTGCTCGGCGTCGGCAGCGGAGAAGCCAGAGGCGGTGGTGCGCTCCCACTTGGTGAGGTCGACGCCGGCCACCAGTTCATTAACCATGCCCTTGATGGCGCCCAGCTTGCGCACGCGCGGCGAGAACTGCCACTGCTTGCTGTCGTAGGTAGCAGGCGACGGCACGCCGTCGTAGAAGTAGGTCGACTCCACCGTCTTCTTGCGATACGACAGATCAGCGGCGATATCGTGGCCGTACAGGCGGCGCTGGCCAAAGACGGTCAGGCGGTCGCTGTCGAGCGAGCCATAGTCATTCGGCGTCAAGGTCTGGCGTGGGTAGGCTGTAAACTGCGCTTCTTTCAGCGCGCCGGCAAATTGCATCTCCTGGCGCGCGCCCTCATAGCGGAAGCCGACGCGATCAAACTGGCTGGCAAACCATTGCGCGCCGCCGCTGAAGTGGGTTTGCTTGAATTCGTTGTTGTCGCGGTAGTTGTCGGTGCGCTGGGTGCCCAGCGTTGCGTCGGCAGCGAAGTTATCCCAGGCTTGCGCGCCGGACAGGCGCACTTCACCAGCGTTGAACTGGCCGCCTTCAACGAACATGCTGGCGCTGCGGCTGTTGGCCTGCGGACGCCTGGTGACGATGTTGATCACACCGCCGGTGGCGCCGCCGCCATACAGCACGCTGGCGCCGCCGCGCGTGATTTCAATCCGCTCCACCGTGTCGATCGGGATGGTCGACAGCACCGCGTTGCTGAGTTCATTCTCAGACAGGCGCACGCCATCCAGCACGATCACCAGATTCTGGCTGCTGTTGGTGCCGAAGCCGCGCAGATCCAGGCCGAAGTCCGGGCTGCCGTCCAGCGACTGGCGGCCATACACGCCGCCGACCTTGCGGATGGCCGCGTTGACGTCATTCGCGCCAGCACGGCGGATCTCGTCGGCGCTGATGATGATCGCGCCAACCGGCGCCAGCGACGGCTCGGCGTCGAAGCGCGCGCCGGTCACGCTAATCGACGCCAGCGCCTGGCCGGCTTGCGCCACATCGGCTTCTTCAGCGTGGATCGCGGGCGCGGCAAAGCACAGAGAGACGGCGGCAGCCAGCAGGCGCGGACGGAATGCGGAGGAATTCATGTTGTATCGTTTTCTAAGCGGGCAGGAAGCATGCGGGAGGCGTCGCAACATTATACGCTCGGCAAGGTCATTCAGTTTTTGGATATGATCTATCTATATTTACTGCATTGATTACGCAACTATGAGTCCCTATAGTAAAGGCTGAAAGGAACTCACAATGAAGCTACCTACTTATTTTCTGTCCCACGGCGGCGGCCCCTGGCCGTTCATGATGGACCAGGTCGGCCACCTGTACGGCAAGCTGGACGCCGCGCTGCGCGATATCCCGCGCCAGCTCGGCGTTACGCCGAAAGCGCTGCTGGTGATTACCGCGCACTGGGAGGGACGCGATTTCATGCTGTCGTCGTCGCCGAAACCGCCGATGATTTATGACTATGGCGGCTTCCCGCCGCATACCTATGAGGTGCAGTATCCGGCGCCGGGTTCGCCGGAGCTGGCAACGCAGGTGCGCGGTTTGCTGGAAGCCGGCGGCGTGCATGCGGTGCTGGATGGCCAGCGTGGATTTGATCATGGCACTTTTAGTGCGCTGTATCCGGTGTATCCGCAGGCGGATGTGCCGATCGTGCAGTTGTCGCTCAAGTACGGACTGGATCCAAAGGAGCATCTGGCGGTGGGACGCTTGCTGGCGCCGTTGCGCGAGCAAGGGGTGCTGATTGTCGGCAGTGGGCTGAGTTATCACAACCTGCGCGCTTTCAACGCGGCTGGCGCGGCGGCTTCGCACGCGTTTGATGGCTGGCTGCGCGCGACGATGGCGCTGCCAGCGGCGCAGCGTAGCGCGCAGTTGATCGATTGGGAGCAGGCGCCGGCGGCGCGCATGGCGCATCCGCGCGAAGAGCATCTGCTGCCGTTGATGGTGGTGCTGGGCGCGGCGGAAGACGAAGCCGCGACGGTGCCGTATCACGAGGACGCCTTCATGGGCGCCCTCGCGGTCAGCAGCTTCAGGCTCGGTTAGCTACCGCGCTTGCCGTTGGCGGCGGCGCGGGCTTTTTCAGCGGCGATAGCGGCTTTCTCGGCGGCCTTGGCCGCCATTTCGGCTGCGTGCTGCTCCAGCCGTACGCCACGCGTGGCCGGCGTTTCCAGCGAGATGCGCCCCAGGATGCCGCTGCGGTAGTCGCCCAGGAAGGTGTGTGCGGCTTTTTCGTAATCCAGATCGCCCCCCTTCTGGCGGAAGCCGCGCTTGACGCCGACGCCTTCCACCACACCGATCGCGTCAAACGTTTCGATGTCCTTGAAGCCGTAGCGCGCCACCAGCAGTTCCGGGTAATGCACCAGCAGCTCGCCGGCCAGGAATTCGGCCACTTCCTCTTCAATCAGCGCATTCGAGCCGATCGCATGGCTGGCGGCCAGCATCAGGCCGTCGCTCGGCAAGGCGATCTTCGGCCACAGCATGCCAGGCGTATCGACCAGCACCGTGTTCTTGTCCAGATACAGCTTCTGCTGCTGCTTGGTCACCGCCGGCTCGTCGCCGACTTTCGCCACGCGCTTTTTCAGCAGCGCATTCATCAGCGTCGATTTGCCGACGTTGGGAATCCCCATGATCATGATGCGCAGCGGCTTGGTCGGCACGCCACGGTGCGGCGCCAGCTGCTTGGCCAGCTCCGGGATGCGCGCCACGTCGGCCGGTTTCTTGGTGGTCATCGCATACGCGGTCACGCCTTCCTGCGCGTTGTAATACGCGGTCCAGGCAGCGGTGGCGGCCGGATCGGCCAGGTCGATCTTGTTGAGGATCTTCAGGCACGGGCGCTGGCGGAATTTGCGCAGCTCTTCCACCATCGGGTTGGTGCTGGCTTCGGGCAGGCGCGCGTCGACCACTTCGATCACCAGATCGGTGTTCTCCATCTGTTCCGCCGCCTTCTTCTTGGCGGCATTCATATGCCCTGGGTACCATTGTATCGACATGCTCTGACCTTCAAAAACGTTCTGACAACCTGCTATTTTACCTGCTAACCGGTGCAGGATTCGTTTATCATGAGTCGCCTTTCCCTTTTCTAACCATATAAACAATATTTATCAACCGGAGTGCTGAAGATGAGCATAGCTGCACCGTCCAACCCGAAGGAAATCACCCTACGCGGGATTATTCTGGGCATTCTGATTACGCTGGTATTTACCGCCGCCCAGGTCTACCTGGGCCTGAAGGTCGGCCTGACCTTCGCCACCTCGATCCCGGCCGCCGTGATCTCGATGGCCCTGCTCAGCGCGTTCAAGGACGCCACCATCCAGGAAAACAACATCGTCCAGACCATTGCCTCCGCAGCGGGCACGCTGGCGTCGGTGATTTTCGTCCTGCCCGGCCTGCTGATGATAGGCTGGTGGGCGCACGTGCCGTTCTGGCCGACCTTCGGCGCCTGCGCCATCGGCGGCGTGCTGGGCGTGATGTACACGGTGCCGCTGCGCCGCGCGCTGGTGTCGCAATCGACACTGCCGTATCCGGAAGGCGTGGCCGCCGCTGAAGTGCTGAAGGTCGGCATGGCCTCGCGTGAAGGCGCGGCCGAAGGCAAGGCCGGTCTGCGCGCGGTGATCTGGGGCGGCCTGACCTCGGCCGCTTTCGCCGCCCTCGCCGCCGCCAAGCTGATGGCCGCTGAAGTGGCGATCTTCTTCCGCACCGGCTCCGGCGCCACCGGCATCGGCGCGTCCAGCTCGCTGGCGCTGATCGGCGCCGGCCACCTGATGGGCATCACGGTGGGCGTGGCCATGCTGGCCGGCCTGGTGATCGCCTGGGGCATCCTGGTGCCGCTGATGACCAGCCTGACGCCAGCCGCTGCCGGCATGGCAGTGGCTGACCACGCACTCAGCATCTGGTCCAAACAGGTGCGCATGATGGGTGCCGGCGTGATCGGCATCGCCGCCATCATCACGCTGGCCGGCCTGGCCAAGCCTATCCTCGGCGGCCTGAAGTCGGCCATGGACACCGCGCGCAAGGCCAAGCTGGAAGGCGCGTCGCTGGATCGCACCGAGCTGGATATTCCGATTTTCTTCGTCGGCCTGGTGACGCTGATTGCGCTGGTGCCGGCCGGCTGGCTGCTGGCCAGCTTCCTGCAAGGCGGTCCGCTGGCCTCGCTGGCACTGCCGCTGGTAGCGGTCGGCGTCGGCTACATCCTGATCGCCGGTATTTTCGCGGCGGCCGTGTGCGGCTATATGGCCGGTCTGATCGGCTCGTCGAATTCGCCGGTGTCCGGCATCGCCATCCTGACTATCCTCGGCGCGGCGCTCAGCGTCGGCTTCGTCGGCCGCAGCGTGATGGGCCCGGAAGTGGCACAGGCGCTGATCGCCTTCGCGCTGTTCGTCACCACCGTGGTGCTGGCGGTGGCGGTGATCGGCAACGACAATCTGCAGGATCTGAAGACCGGCCAGCTGGTCAACGCCACCCCGTGGAAGCAGCAGGTCGGTCTGCTGATCGGCGTGGCCGCCGGCTCGTGCGTGGTGCCGCCGGTGCTGGAACTGCTGAATCACGCCAACGGCTTTGTCGGTGCGCCGAATCTGGATTCGATCTCCGACCAGCCGCTGGCCGCACCGCAGGCGCTGCTGATCTCGACGCTGGCCAAGGGCGTCATCGGCGGCAATCTGCAATGGGATCTGCTGGGCTATGGCGCGCTGATCGGCCTGGGCCTGGTACTGATTAACTTCGCGCTGAAGAAGGCCAGCAACGATAAGTACTCGCTGCCGCCGCTGGGCGTCGGCCTGGCGATCTACCTGCCGAGTGCGGTGATTACGCCGGTGGTGATCGGCGCCGTGGCCGGCTGGCTGTTCGAGCGCGCGATGGAGAAGAAAGCCGGCGGCGAGTCGGCCAAGCGCATCGGCGTGCTGGTGATGTCCGGCTTCATCGTTGGCGAGAGCTTGTTCAATGTCGCGCTGGCCGGCATGATTGTGCTGTCCGGTGTTGGCGAGCCGCTGGCCATCGCCAACAGCATGGGCGAAGGCACCACCATGATCATCGCCCTGGTGCTGGGTGCGGCCATCGTCTCGGGCCTGTACCGCTGGTCGGCCCGTAGCGGCGCGGACGTGCATAGCAAAGGCCAGTAGACAAAAAAGCAATGCACCTCTATGATTGCCATATTGTAATCATAGAGGTCTTATGAAACATTCCCTGCTCCCCCTCCTCCTGCTGGCCGCTGCCGGCAGCGCGCTCGCCGCAACGCCCACCGTCGAACAATTTTTCCAGACGCCGCAAGTGTCGCAGGTCGAACTGTCGCCCAAGGGCGGCTATGTCGCGGCGGTGATTACCGCTGCCGACGGCGGCAGCGTGCTGGCGGTGCACGACACCAGCGATCCCGCCAGGGTCAGCGGCGTATTCACCACCTCGGGCCAGGAAGTCATCACCGATGTGCACTGGATTAACGAGAAACGTCTCGGCGCCACCGTCAAGAATATGCGCATCGAGTTCCGTGGCAACCTGGAGGAAGTCGCGGTCGATCGCGACGGCAGCAACCTGGTTCATCTCATCACCGGCAACTGGCAGCATCGGCAGCAAAACACCGGCAGCACCATCAAGTCGCAGAAGCTGACCGCCGACTATGCCTTCGTGGCAGTGGCGCACGACGGCTCGGACGATATTCTGGTCGAGAAGTACACGTGGAATAATGTCGACCGCGCCCCCATCCATTCGCGCCTGTACCGCCTGAATACCCGCACGCGCGCCTTGAGCAGCGCACTGGAAGGCACGCAGCCGGCCGCCGTCAAGCGCTGGATGGTCGACACCTATGGCCAGCCGCGCGTCGTGCAGACGCAGCTGAACGGCCGTTGCAGCAGCCATTACCGGCGCGCCCAGGAAACCGCCTGGCGCGAGATCAACAACACCGAGTGCTATCGCAGCAGCGGCTTCGTGCCGCAATTCTTCGACGGCGACGACACCCTGTTCGTGCGCGCCACTTACCAAGGCTATGAGGCGCTGTTCCGCTACGACCTGAAAACCATGAAAATGGCGGCCGAACCGATCGTGGCGCTGGCCGGCTTCGACTACCGTGGCCAACCGGTCATCGACTATGCCAGCCACCGCCTGATGGGGGTGCACCTGTACGGCGACGCCGGCTCCACCTGGTGGCTCAATCCGCAGCTGCAAGCCGAGCAGGCCCGCATTGACGCACTGCTGCCCAATACCACCAACACCATCCGCTGCGCCGACGAGTGCCTGCAAGGGCCGATGCTGCTGGTGTCGGTGGCATCCGACCGCCAGCCAACCAGCTATGTGCTGTACCAGCGCGCCAGCGGCAAGCTGCTGGCGCTGGGCAGCGCCCATCCGGGCATCGATCCCAAGCAGATGGGCTTGCGCGACTTCTATCGCTACACGGCGCGCGACGGCCGCAAGATTCCGGCCTATGTGACGCTGCCGCCGGGCCAGCCGGCAGGTCCGCGCCCGGCCATCGTGCTGGTACACGGCGGCCCGAATGTGCGCGGCGTGTTCTGGAACTGGGACGCCCAGGCGCAGTTCCTGGCCTCGCGCGGCTATGTGGTAATCCAGCCGGAATTCCGCGGCAGCACCGGCTATGGCTATGACCACTTCCAGGCCGGCCTGAAACAATGGGGCATGAGCATGCAGGACGACCTGGCCGATGCCGCGCTGTGGGCGGTCCAGCAGGGCTGGGCCGATCCCAGGCGCATCGGCATCATGGGCGCCAGCTATGGCGGCTACGCCACGCTGATGGGGCTGATCAAGCATCCGGAAATATTCCGCGCCGGCGTCGAATGGGCCGGCGTCACCGACATCAACCTGATGTTCAACACGCCGTATTCGGATACCTCGACCGACGCGCTGAATTACGACCTGCGCACGCTGATCGGCGATCCCGACCAGGACGCCGAACAGTTCAAGCGCTATTCGCCCTTGCTGCGTGCGGCCGAGCTGAAACAGCCGCTGCTGATGGCGCACGGCCTGGAAGACTTGCGCGTGCCCATCGTGCACGCCACCCGCTTCCGCGACGCGGTGCGCGCCAACAATCCCAACGTCGACTACCTGACTTACGAAGAGGCGCACGGCTGGCGCCACGCGGAAAACCGCATCGACTTCTGGACCAGGGTCGAGGCCTTCCTCGACAAGAATCTGCGTTAGAGTTCGGCCAGCGCCTTGATGTGGGCGACCGCGCTGCGGCCCAGCGCCGACAGGCTGTAGCCGCCCTCCAGGCAGCTGACGATGCGGCCGCCGGCGTGCTGCCGCGCCACCGCCATGATCTGCTCGGTCATCCACGCGTAATCCGCCTCCACCAGGCCCATGCCGCCGATGTCGTCTTCGCGGTGGGCGTCGAAACCGGCCGAGATGAAGATCATCTCCGGCTTGAATGCATGCAGCGCCGGCAGCCATTGCTCGGTGACGATCTGGCGCACCACATCGCCCTTGGTATGGGCTGGCACCGGCACGTTGACCAGATGCTCGCTGATCGGCTGCGGCTCGCTGTACGGATACAGCGGGTGCTGGTAGAAGCTGACCATCAGCGCGCGCGGCTCGTGCAGAAAGGATTCTTCGGTGCCGTTGCCATGGTGGACGTCGAAGTCGACGATGGCCACCCGCGACAAGCCGCGTACGTCCAGCGCGTGCTTGGCCGCCACCGCGATATTGTTGAACAGGCAGAAGCCCATTGGTTCGATCGGCCGCGCGTGGTGGCCGGGTGGGCGCACCGAGCAGAAGGCGTTGTCGATCTCACCGTCCAGCACCGCGTTGGTCGCGGCCACGGCGGCGCCGGCGGCGCGCTGCGCGGCCCGCCAGCTCCAGGCGTTGAGCGAGGTGTCGCTGTCGAGCGGATAGGTATCGCCCTCGGCCGGCACGTTGTCGCGCACGATGGCGATGGCGTTCTTGCTGTGGTTGCGTTCCAGGTCGCTGAGCGCGACCAGCGGGGCTTCGCGGTGTTCCAGCAGGTCGCTGATGTGCGAGCCGATCAGCTGGTCGGCGATGGCCTGCAGGCGCGCAGGCGATTCAGGATGCCAGTCTCCCATGTCGTGACGCTGGCAATCGGGATGGCTGTAGATGGCGGTGGTCATGTTTTTCTGTAGAATCCCCTCAGGCGCTAATCTACCATACATATCATGAGCACAAAATTGCACGCGGCCGCCCGCCAGGTTGGCGAGATCATAGTCGGCAAGGAATTGCAGATCCGCCAGGCGCTGGCTTGCCTGCTGGCCGGCGGCCATTTGCTGGTCGAGGATGTGCCGGGCGTCGGCAAGACCACGCTGGCGCATGCGCTGGCGATTTCGCTGGGGCTGCGCTTCAACCGCATCCAGTTCACCAGCGATTTGCTGCCGGCCGATGTCAACGGCATTTCGATTTACGACCGCGAGCAGAACGGCTTTGTGTTTCATCCGGGGCCGATTTTCACCCAGGTGCTGCTGGCCGACGAGATCAACCGCGCCACGCCCAAGACCCAGTCCGGCCTGCTGGAAGCGATGGAGGAACGCCAGGTCAGCGCCGACGGCGTGACGCGCGCGCTGCCGGCGCCGTTCTTTGTGATCGCCACCCAGAATCCCACCCACCAGGTCGGCACCTTCCCGCTGCCGGAGTCGCAGCTGGACCGTTTCCTGATGTGTCTTTCATTGGGCTACCCGGACGCGGCGGCCGAGCGCGCGCTGCTGCTCGGCGAGGACCGCCGGTTGCTGCTGAAATCCCTGCCGGCGGCGATGACGGCGGAGGAGCTGGCGCGCGAGCAGCAGGCGCTGCGGCAAATCCATGTGTCGCCGGCGCTGGCCGATTATGTGCAGGCGCTGGCGGCGACGTCGCGCCAGAACGGCATGTTCGCCGAGGGGCTGAGCCCGCGCGCGGCCATCGCCTTGTTGCAGGCGGCGCGCGCCTGGGCCGCGCTGGAGGGCCGCGACCATGTGCTGCCGGAGGATGTGCAGGCGCTGCTGGTGCCGGTGTGCGCGCACCGGCTGCGGCCGCTGAAATCGGCGCACGGCGTGGCGCTGGCCAGCCGCGATCTGGTGCTGCAATTGCAGGCGTCGGTGCCGGTCTGATGGCCATGCGCGGCGCGCTGCAAGCCTGGTACCGCAAAGGCCGCGACCAGTGGCTGTTCCAGCTGCGCGCGCGTGAGCCGGGCGTGGTGACGCTGGGCATGCGCCGGGTATTCATCGTGCCGGCGCGCGCCGGGCTGGCGTTTGTGGTGCTGCTGCTGGTGATGCTGATCGGCGCGCTGAATTACAACCTCGGGCTGGGCTGGGCGCTGACTTTTTTCGCGGCGGCGTGCGCAGTGGCCGATATGCTGCTGACCGCGCGCAACCTGGCCGGGCTGCAGCTGGCGCCGGGCCGCGCGCCGCCGGTGTTTGCCGGCGAAGCCGCGCAGTTCGAGCTACTGGTGCGCAATCCCGGCCGGCGCGAGCGCTTTGCGCTGTGGATCGGCTTTCAGGCCGATGGACAGCCGCGCCAGGCGGTGGATGTGGCGGCCGGCGGCGCCAGCGCAGTGCTGCTGTCCGCGCCGGCGCCGCAGCGCGGCTGGCTGGCGGCGCCACGGGTGCGGCTGGTGACGCGCTTTCCGCTTGGGCTGTTCCGCGCCTGGAGTTACTGGCAGCCGGATGCGCAGGTGCTGGTCTATCCGGCGCCCGAGCTGCCGGCGCAGCCGCTGCCGTCCAGCGGCGCCGCCAGCGAGGATGGGCATGGCGCGGTGGGGCTGGATAATTTCGCCGGCATCCGTGCGTATCAGGCCGGTGATCCGCTGCGGCATCTGGCATGGCGGCAGATCGCACGCCACGATCCGGCGCTGGGCGGCCAGCTGGTCAGCAAGCATTTTGAAGGCGGCGCGGTGGCCGAGCTGGCACTGGACTTCGCCGCGCTGCCGCCGCAGCTGCCGCTGGAACAGAAACTGTCGCGCATGGCGCGCTGGGTGCTGATGGCCGAGCAAGGCGCCGTGCCCTACCGCTTCCGCCTGGCGCAACACGACTACGGCCCCGCCCTCGGCGACGCCCACCAGGCCGCCTGCCTGCGCGCACTGGCGCTGTTCGGCCAGGAGGACGCAGCGTGAACTGGCTGGGCACGCTGACGCGCGACAAGTCAGACACGCTGCTGTTGCTGGCCGCCGCGCTGATGGTGCTGGCGCCGCACTTTCCTTATCTGCCGCTGTGGATCAGCGCACTGGCCTGCGTCACGCTGCTTTGGCGCGCCGGCCTGACCTGGCTGGGCCGGCGCATGCCGCCGGTGTGGCTGCTGGTGCCGGTGGCGCTGGCCGCCATGGGCGGCGTCTATCTGTCCTACCGCACGCTGCTGGGCCGCGACGCCGGCGTCGCCATGCTGGTGCTGCTGCTGGCCTTCAAGCTGCTGGAGATGCGCGCCAGACGCGATCTGTTCGTGGTGCTATTCCTCAGCTATTTC
Organism: Duganella sp. sic0402; assembly: GCF_019219065.1. GTDB lineage: Bacteria > Pseudomonadota > Gammaproteobacteria > Burkholderiales > Burkholderiaceae_D > Rugamonas. The sequence continues at coordinate 147,965 of NZ_JAHUWK010000003.1, forward strand.
GTGTTGCTGACCAGCTTTTTATATACGCAGTCGATGCCGGCCGCGCTGTGGGCGGCGGCAGCGCTGCTGGTGCTGCTGACGGCGCAGCAATCATTCCAGTACAGTGGCGCTGTGCCGCCGCTGCGCCGGCGCCTGCTGGGCGCGCTCAAGCTGGCGGCGCTGGCGGCGCCGCTGGCGCTGCTGCTGTTTGTCGCCTTCCCGCGTATGCAGGGTCCGCTGTGGGGCTTGCCCGGCGATGCGCTGGGCGGCAAGACCGGCCTCAGCGACAGCATGGCGCCGGGTACGCTGTCGACGCTGGCGCAGTCGGACGACATCGCTTTCCGGGTGCGCTTCCTGGACGCCGCGCCGGCCCAGCCGCAGCTGTACTGGCGCAGCATGGTGCTGGGCGACTACGACGGCCGCACCTGGACGCGGGTGCCGCGCAAGCGCGGGCTGGAGCGGCTGGAGGTGGCCATCCACGCGCGCGGCACGCCGGTGCGCTACGAAGCCACGATGGAGGCCAGCAACAGTCGCTGGCTGGCGCTGCTGGAGCTGGCGGGACCGGAGCTGCACCTGCCAGGCTACCGGCTGCGCGATACCGATGAGATGGAGCAGTTCAGCGCCGATCCGCTCACCCGCCGGGTGCGCTACCAGGCCAGCGCCTGGCTGGATTACAGCTTGCAAGCGGGCGAACTGCCGCAGCGCATGGCACGCTGGCTGGAACTGCCGGCCGGCTACAACCCGCGCGCGCTGGCGCAGGCGCAGCAATGGCGCGCAGCCCAGCCGCAAGCCAGCGCGCAGCAGCTCAGCCAGCTGGTGCTGGCACGCTTCCGCAGCCTGGACTACCGCTACACGCTGGAACCTCCGCTGGCCGGCCGGGACGCGGTCGATACCTTCCTGTTCGACAGCCGCGCCGGCTTTTGCGAACACTATGCCGGCGCTTACGTGGTGCTGATGCGCGCCATGGGCGTGCACGCGCGCGTGGTCATCGGCTACCAGGGCGGCGAACGCAATCCGCTGGACGGCTACCTGACCGTGCGCCAGTCCGACGCGCACGCCTGGGCCGAGATCTGGAGCCAGGCCAGCGGCTGGCAGCGCGTCGATCCGACTGCGGCGGTGGCGCCGGAACGGGTGCAGCGCAACCTGGCGCGGGCGCTGCCGCGTCCGGCGGGGTTCGGGCTGGGACCGCTGATCGACCTGCAAAACGATCCCGATTCGTGGCTGGCGCAACTCAGATTCGCCTATGCCGCACTGAATAATTCTTGGAATCAATGGGTACTGGATTACAATCCCGATAGGCAGCGAAGTTTCCTTGGGGAACTAGGCGCCGCCGTCGCGCAGTGGCGCGCCGTGCTGGCGGCGCTGGCGCTGATGGCGGCCACGCTGGCGGCCGGCCTGTGGTGGTGGCTGCGGCGCCGCCCGGCCGATCCGCTGGACGGCTTGTACACGGCCTTTTGCCGGCAGCAGGCGCGCCACGGTTACGCGCGCAGTCCCGCCGAAGGCCCGCGCAGCTATGCGGCGCGCTTGCGGGCGATGCCGGCCAGCCCGGCGAAACACGCTGCCATGGAGCAGTTTTTGCACCTGTACGGTAGGCTGAAGTATGGCGCCGGCGGGACCGAATCACGCACGGCGTCGCTGGCGGCGCTGAAAACCCTGTTACCTTTATGCCGATGAAGACTTTGATCACCGCCCTGCTGCTGAGCGCAGCGACCCTGAGCAGCAGCGCCGGCGCGCAAGTGGACCGCTACGGTTACAAGCTGCCGCCTAGCATGCAGAAAAAGAAAAAGCCGGCCGCGCCGAAAAAGAAAGCCGCGCCCGCCGTCGACTACACCGGCGAGTACGTCAACTTCGGCGACTGGAAGGAAGTGCGCGCCTTCCTGGACGAGGTCGCCGCCCGCAACGGTTTCGACCGCGCCGAACTGGGCGCGCTGATCAACCAGGTGCGCTATGTCGACGCGGCCGTGCAGCTGGTCAAGCCGGCGCCACCGGGCAAGCCGAAGAACTGGCAAGCCTACAGCAAGCTGATGATCGACCCGGTGCGCACCGATGCAGGCGTCAAGTTCTGGAACGAGAATGCCGAGGCGCTGCGGCGCGCCGAATCGCTGTACGGCGTGCCGGCGGAAATCCTGGTCGCCATCATCGGCGTGGAAACCGTGTATGGCCGCAATACCGGCCGCTTCCGCGTGCTGGACGCGCTGACCACGCTGGCCTTCTCCTATCCGGAGGCGCCGCAGCGGCGCGAGCGCATGGCCTTCTTCCGTGGCGAAGTCGAAGCAACGCTGCTGTTTGCACGCCAGACCGGCATCGATCCGCTGTCGCTGAAAGGTTCGTTTGCCGGCGCCATCGGCATGCCGCAGTTCATGCCCAGCAGCGTGATGAAATACGCGGTGGACTTTGACGGCAATGGCCAGATCGACCTGCTGAACTCCAGCACCGATGCGATCGGCAGCGTGGCCGCCTTCCTCACCAGCCATGGCTGGCAGCGCGAGCAGATTGGCCCGGTGGTCTACCCGGCCACGGTGTCGCCCAACCGCGCCTGGGAAGAGATGCTCAAGCAGGGCCTGAAAGCCAGCTACCGCCCGGCCGAGCTGAACGCGGCCGGGGTCGGCACCGCCACGCCGCCGCCGGAGCAGCTGTATGGCCTGATCGATCTGCAAAATGGCGCCGAGCCAACCGAATATTGGCTCGCAAACAACAATTTCTTCGCGATCACGCAATACAACCGCAGTTATTTTTATGCCATGTCGGTGGTGGAACTGGGCCATGCGATACGCCTGGCCAGAGGGGCGTCCAGCACGTCGGACTTGCCTTCAGGGATGTAAGCAAGCGTAAATCGGCTTGTACCGTGACGCCAGCCACGGTATTGTTTTGTTGACACTTGGAAATAACTTGCCCAAAATAGATGCATAAGAAGCATCGCAGCTACTGGAGCTAAGCTTCTTAGCAACAGGAATTGTTATATCACTAACTTTAATTGATAATTAAAAGTGTGCGTGAGCAGCTTATCATAGAAGTCAGTGTATAATTCTCACACATTGTTGCAACTCGACAACAATACTCTGCGGTAAATAGGGATTTTTCTATTGCTGTTGGGTATGAGATTGCGCGATGTTGTACAATTGTGTATATATTATATAACTTGTTATCCTGAAATCCGTGTCCGTGTGCGAAGACTCCTGGTAAGGATTGGACATTGACGGCAGCAAAGCCCCGAGTGTTGTACTTTGCAGGACAACTTTACAGAAGGAAAAGACGACATGACAAACCAAGTCGGCATAGACATGAACAACGATGCGGATGGCGATGATCTGCTGCAATACAATCCCAACCGCCTGCTCGATACCCTGATCGAGAACCTGCGCCTGAAAAACGACGCAGCCCTGTCGCGCGCGCTGGAAGTGGCGCCACCGGTCATCAGCAAAATCCGTCACCACCGCCTGCCGGTTGGCGCTTCGCTGCTGATCCGCATGCACGAAGTCAGCGACCTGAGCATCCGCGACCTGCGTTACCTGATGGGCGACCGCCGCAACAAGTTCCGCATCAGCGACAAGCAGTTCAAACCAAAAGAAGGTGAAACCCCAAGCGGTGGCACCAATAACAACCAGGGCTGATCCGCCCGGTTGACCCGCAGCGCCCTCCTCCCCGACCAGGGGACGAGGGCGTTTTGTTTTTTACGCAGGGAAGACGCCGGTCGACAGGTAGCGGTCGCCACGGTCGCAGACGATGAACACGATGGTGGCGTTTTCCACGGTTTGCGAGATGCGCAAGGCGATCTCGCAGGCGCCGGCGGCCGAGATGCCGCAGAAAATCCCCTCTTCGGCCGCCATGCGGCGCGCCATCCGCTCGGCGGCGGCCTGCGACACCGATTCCACGCGATCAACGCGCGAACGGTCATAAATCTTCGGCAGATAGGCTTCCGGCCATTTGCGGATGCCGGGGATAGACGAACCCTCTTCCGGCTCGGCGCCGATGATCTGCACTGCCGAATTCTGTTCCTTCAGGTAGCGCGAGGTGCCCATGATGGTGCCGGTGGTGCCCATGGCGCTGACGAAGTGGGTGACCCGGCCGCCGGTGTCGCGCCAGATTTCCGGGCCGGTGCTTTCGTAATGCGCGCGCGCATTGTCCTGGTTGCCGAACTGGTCGAGGATGATGCCCTTGCCATCCTTCTGCAACTGCTCGGCCATGTCGCGCGCATATTCCATGCCGCCGGTTTTCGGCGTCAGCATGATTTGCGCGCCGTAGGCGGCCATGCTCTGGCGGCGCTCGACGCTGAGGTTTTCCGGCATCAGCAGCAGCATCTTGTAGCCACGGATGGCGGCCGCCATCGCCAGCGCAATGCCGGTATTGCCGCTGGTGGCCTCGATCAGCGTATCGCCCGGCTTGATGTCGCCGCGCTCCTCGGCGCGCATCAGCATCGACATGGCGGCGCGGTCCTTGACCGAACCGGCCGGGTTATTGCCTTCCAGCTTGCCCAGGATGATGTTGTTGCGGGCCGCCGCCTCGGCGCCGGGCAGGCGCACCAGCTGCACCAGGGGCGTGTTGCCGATCGTATCTTGCAGAGTCTTGTAAGCCATCGTGTTCTTGTTGGAGTCGCCAAAACAACCATTTTAGCCGAGTTGCGCCAAGGCGGCCCACAGACCCCGCCGCATACGCTAGACTGGCAACACTCGTGCAACCAGCTTCATACCGGAATCGCCATGTCTACCTCTACCGCAGAACTGCTCCCTGAAGAAACGCCGGACGAACCGGCGCCCTCGTCCGCGCTCAACCTGGAGCAGCGCAGCCACCAGATTTTCCCCACGCTGAGCGCCACCGACATCCGCCACATGCAGCGCTTCGGCCATGTGGTGTGCTTCAAGAATGGCGAGGTGATTTTCGCCGCCGGCAAGACCAGCTTCGGCCTGATGCTGGTGCTCAAGGGTGGCATTGAAGTCAACCGCTATGACGGTCTTGGCAACACCTCGTATGTGACCACCCACCTGCCCGGCCAGTTCAGCGGCGAGGTAGCGCAGCTGTCGGGCCGGCCGGCGCTGGGCAACGGCCATGCGGTCGGCGACGTGGAAGTGCTGGTGGTGCCGTCGGAATCGCTGCGCCAGCTGCTGGTCGCGCACGCCGAGCTGGGCGAGCGCATCGTGCGCGCGCTGATACTGCGCCGTGTCGGCCTGATCGAGCAGGCCTCGGGCGGACCGGTGATTGTCGGGCCGCGCGGCCATGGGCGCATCCATACGCTGCAAACTTTCCTGCAAGCCAATGGCCATCCGCACATCGTGCTTGATCCCGAGCATGAGCGCCAGGCGGCCGACCTGATGGAACACTATCAGCCCAAGCCGGAGGACCTGCCGCTGGTGGTGTGCCCGGACGGCGCGGTCAAGAAAAACCCCAGCGTGGTCGATATCGGCCGCTGCCTGGGCATGCTGCCGGAGCTGGATACCGACAAGGTATGGGATGTGATCGTGGTTGGCGCGGGGCCGGCCGGCCTGGCGACAGCGGTGTATGCGGCATCGGAAGGCCTGTCGGTACTGGCGCTGGAAACCCGCGCCTACGGCGGCCAGGCCGGCGCCAGCGCGCGCATCGAAAACTATCTCGGCTTCCCGACCGGCGTTTCCGGCCGCGCGCTGGCTGGCCGTGCTTATGTGCAGGCGCAGAAGTTCGGCGTGGAGGTGGCGATACCGGCGCCGGCCGGGCGGCTGATCTGCGACACCTATCCGCTGCAGGTGGAAATGTGCGGCAGCCTGCAACGCCTGCAGGCCAAGACCGTGGTACTGTCGTGCGGCGCACGCTATCGCCGGCCGTCGCTGGCCAATCTGAAACAGTTCGAGGGCAAGGGCGTCTACTACTGGGCCTCGCCGGTGGAAGCCAAGCTGTGCAAGACCGAGGAAATTATCCTGGTCGGCGGCGGCAACTCGGCGGGCCAGGCGGCGGTGTTCCTGTCCGGCTATGCGTCCAAGGTGCATATGCTGATACGCAAGGACAGCCTGTCGTCCACCATGTCCAGCTACCTGATCGAACGCATCCAGGCCACGCCGAATATCGAGCTGCACACCTGCACCGAAATCGTCGCGCTGGAAGGCGATGAGGACGGTTTGCGTCAGGTGCGCGTGCGCGATGCGCGTGTCGGCGAGGAGCGCGATTACGATGTGTGCCGCGTGTTCCTGTTCATCGGCGCCGATCCGAACACCGGCTGGCTGGAAGACTGCGGCGTGGACGTCGACGACCATGGCTTCATCCGCACCGGCTTCGATGTGACCAAGGCGCAGTGCAAGGCCAACTTCGCCAACGGCGTCTATCCGCGCGACCTGCCGGCGCGCGCGGCGCTGGAAACCAGCGTACCGGGCGTGTTCGCCATCGGCGACGTGCGCGCCACCTCGACCAAGCGCGTCGCCGCCGCCGTCGGCGAAGGCGCAGCGGTGGTGTCGCAAATCCACCAGTTCCTGGCTAACTTGCCGTTGGACAAGGTGAGGACATAGGGAGGGGGAACCTAGTACCACCCCGTGCGGGAAACTGTCTCTTTTGGCGTTCTCTTTTTGTCTCTTTTTCTCTCTTTTGAACTCTTCCCGCGTTTGTCGGTCCAAGAGACAGAAAGAGAAGAAAAGAGAACGAAAGAGAAGGAGAAAAGAGAATGATTCCCGCACACCCTGAGCACACACTACCCCCGCCTATACTCCCGGAAATGATTTATGCCGAGCTGTGCAATTATTTGCGTGACAGCGGCAGCACGCTCTCGCCGAGCGAGGCACTGATCAAGGCAGTGCAAGCGTGGATCGCCCAAAGCCGCGCCGACGCCCTGCCCGCGCGCGGTTATCAATGGAAGCAACTCTTCCATCCTGAGGGCACACGCTTACGCATGCGCGTCATCGAAAGCTGGCACAGCGCCGCCATCGTCGGCGACGACTTGATCTACAAAGGCAGCGCCGTCTCTCCGCATCAGATGGCCAAGGAAGCCATCGGCGACGGCCGCAACGCCTGGCGCGAGATCTGGGTGCTGTTCCCCGGCCACAAGGACTGGGCCAACGCAGGCAAGCTGCGCGCGCAGTTCCTCAAACACGTGGCAAAAATTCCGCCCACGCCGGCGGAAGCGATGACTGTAGCCGCGAAAGCCATGAGCGACGCGCTCAGCACTGCGCTGACACTGGTCGCACATGCTAACCACCAAGCCCAGAACACGCTCGAACGCCGCCTGCCCAAGTACCGGCGGGCATGGGACACCTTTGATGATGTCGAATAGGGCTAGCCTTATTCTGCGCGCGCCTTGATGCGTTTGAGCTGTGCGGCCTGGTAGGCTGCGAAAGCGTCGTCGAACAAAGTGCGGATCAGCGGATCGTCAACGATATCGGCATCGGCCGGCGCGCCGTTGATGCGCATGTACATGCTGGTCAGCGACTCGCCCAGGGCCAGTCCGGCATACAGCTTGGCGATGGGGATTTCGGTGCTCCAGGTTGGCGCCTCGTCGCCATCGCTCAAGGCAATGCTGTCGCCGTGGATCTGGTAGCGGAACTGCTGCACGGTACCGGCATGATCGTAGACCGACAGCTGCCACACGCACGGCGTGGCGAAGTAGCTGTCTTCCGGCAGTTCCATATCTTCGTAGCGCGCCAGCAGGCCGCTACGGCAAAAGTCCAGCACCAGCGCGGTCTGCTCCGGCGTCAGCGGCGCGAAGTGGCGCGCAATGTCGGCCGTCTCCGGCGGCACAATATCCGGCTGATAATCATAGTCCACATTCTGCTCGCCAACCGGCAGCACCCACGACAGCGGCGTAGACGGCGTCAGCGTGGCAGCGTTCAACTCCACCGACACCGACGGATTCAAGCGCACCACCTGCGCCGATGGCAGCCATTCGCCCACCGCCTGCGCGAACTGGCGATAAGTGATAGGGAACAGCGCATGGTTGTACCACGACCACGGTTCTTGCTGGAACTGGCAGGAACTCGGCACCACATAGCGCGGCGCCAGCGCCTGCAATTGCTCCGGCCACTCTTCCGGCAACGCCACCGGGCCGCGCTCGGCGCGCGACGGCGCGATCACATCCACTTCGCGCATGGTCTGGAATGGCCACAGCACCATATCCCACGGCGCGTATAGCTTGAGCTGCTGCAGCGTCTCCGGGTCCATCCACGAATCGACTACATTTAGCACATTCAGCCCCTCAGCGCGGATATGGAACATCGAATCCACGTCCGCCTCCAGCGCGCGGCGCGGGATCACTTCGATGTCGCCCACCTGCACCGGCACATCCAGCGCCAGCGGCTGCACGTGGACAAAGCCCAGTTCACGTATCATCGCGAACAATTCATCGAACAGGCAATACAGATAGATCGGCGTGGAGCGGTCCAGCAAGTCCAGGCTCTCCAACGAGCAGTGGTCGTCATGGAAGTGCGAGATAAACACAGCGTCCGGCCGCAGCGCGCGGATCTGCGCCAGATCGAAACGGGCATCGGGAAAAGCGTGGCAATTTCTGCTGAACGGATTTTCAAACACCGGGTCAAATAGAATCTGCGTGCCGCCGCTTTCAATCGCGTAGCCAGCGTGGAGGATGCGGGAGATTTTCATAGCCCACATCATCTCATGCACAGCGCCGCTTGCGCCAGTTCAAACTCCATCGCTGCCTGACAAGAAAACGCTTCTGTGTAGTAATGCTTCGACAGTACGTTATGTATGGAACAGGATGCGCTCGTTTTTCAGCTTCCGGCGAAGCGAACGATCAATTAACAAAAGCTGTGGCGGATAGCGGTAGGCATTGGCGCCATCTGTCTTGTCGATCATGATGACCCATGCCAAGACACTGTCGCCCTGCTGCATGAACACCAGCCGCTGGCGGGTGCTCAAGGCTTCGGCATAGGGAAAATCAGGCGCCAGCGCAGCCATCAGCGCCAGATTGGCTGGCGGAGCCATCATGCCGTTATCGTCGCAGTCCACCACAATGCGATGATCGGGCTCGTAAAGATGACGCCAGTAAGGTGAATCGAACGCCAGCGGCACGCTATTATTACGCACCGGCGCCTCGCCCTGCTTGGGAAAAATGTACATCGGCGGCGTTAGCGTACAACGCGCCATCGACTCGACATACCAGTTGTGTTGGTCGCGATAAATTTCAAAGTCTACGTGGCGGTTTTCACTTTCCAGCAAATGCATCGCCACCGTGTCCGCCACCATATCCAAAGGCGCAGCATTGGTTTGGACCGACAGGCGCCCCACGTGCAGATAATTGCGGTATCCGGTCAAACCGAGACGTCGCGAGACATCTGCCAACAGGCTCACCTCATTGGAATATTAAGTTCTCCAAATGGCAGGGCGATCCGCTGCCTCAGTTGCTCCGCCATGTAGGCACGGCCCAAGGCATTGATCAACGGTTCCGGCAGATGCTCCCGCATCCAGACTTCGCTTGTATAAAAGGCACGCCAGCCATCCTTGATATCCTGTTCTGTCAACGCCAGCAGATGCCCCACCAATTCTTCAGCGTGCGCAGTCAACAAGGCGCGCAATCGCTCAGCCACCGCCTGGCGGTCAAGCATGATGCAGCTCCTGCCCAAGATAGGGCCGATAAATGTCGATGAGTTTGCGGCAACGCGGCAGATGGAACAGCAATTCGGTTTCCAGCCCCTGCGGCCCTTTGGCAAAACTGGGAAATTGTTTGCCGATTACATTCTGAAAAATAATATGCTCATCCCTGAGCTTCCTCTTGTGCTGTCGCCTGATCAAAATAAGCTGTGGCGGATAGCGAAAATCCGTGCTGCCTCCGGTTTTATCAATCATCAAAGCCCACGCCAGCTGCCCCTCGCCTTGCCGGACAAAGACCAGGCGCTTGGTGGTGCTCATCTCGGCAGCGTAAGGAAAATCGGGCGCCAGATGCCGCATCAGTTTCAGTGTCCACTCCGGCTTGACCAGCGCCGGGTAATCGTCAGCGTGCATGACCATGGACCAGCGTACCGGATAAACCGCACGCCAGTAATGACCATCGTTACGCAAAGGCAAGGCCGGATTGCGCACAGGCGTCACATCGTCACTCAACACGCCCATCTGTGGCGGCGCTAGCGTCGCCTTCTGAAGTGCTTCAGCATACCAATTTTCCTGCTGTGACTGCACCTCAAACAGCATGTGCTGCTGTGCTTCCTCCAGTTTCTGCAGGACCACCTGATCCGCCACCTGATCCCAGGCAGGGGCTGCTGACCAGCCTTCAAGACTGAGGGGGCCGGGCGCCAGATAATTTCTATAGCCCTGTCCACTTGGTGGCGGAACGCAGCACTCCTGACCTGACGGAGAGCCGATGGCCGCGCGCAATTGCTCCACCATATACGCACGCCCCGCCGCATTAATCAGTGGCGCGGGAAGATGCCGCGCGAACCAGAGTTCCCTGGCATAGAAAGCACGCCAGCCCGCTTCCAGGTCCTGCGCCATCAGTGCCTGCATGTGTTCGAACAACCGCTCCGCCTGTGCCGCCATGGCCGTGCAAACCTGCTTTCTGATGATATCGATATCCAGCATGAGCGCTTCACGTTCTCAAAAATAATCTCGTATGCCCATATTTTCGCTAGCGAGGCAACTTCTCAAGGTACGGTTGATAAATGCCAATCAGCTTACGGCTACGGGGAATATGGAACAGTAGCTCCACCTCCATGCCGCGCCGCGTGCTGGCATAACTCGGGAACCAGGTGCGGATCGCATTGGTAAAAATAATGTGCTCATCCTTGAGCTTTTTCTTCTGCTGGCGATCGACAGGATCAACTGCGGCGGATAGCGGAAATCCCGGCTATTGCTGGTTTTGTCGATCATCAGCGCCCACGCCGGCTCGCCCTCGCCCTGCTGGACGAAAATCAGCCGTTTCGCCGTGCTCAGTAGCGGAGAATAGGGAAAGTGCGGTGCGATATGGCGCATCAGGTCCAGATGCAGCTCCGGCGTGGTTCGAGCCGGCATGTCTTCCGGATAGGTCGGCATATGCCAGCCCAGCGGGTAGACAGCAAACCAATACTTACCATCTTTTGCCAACGGAGTCACCGGGTCACGCACTGGCGCCACCTCCTCATCGGTGATACCCAGCGGTGGCGCGGTCAACGCTCCGCGCTGACTTACCTCCACATGCCATTTGCGCGCATTCACTGTGGTCTCGTACCACATATGCCGGTGCGCCTGTTCAAGCTGTTTTGTCACCACCGCATCGGCTACCTGATCCAGCACCAGCGCATTGGGGCCTTCCATGATGGTCAGCGCGCCGATATCAAGGAAGTTACGATAGCCTTCGCGCATCTGTGGTTCTCGCATAAAGCGCGCCAGAAAGTCTGACTGGTAATCGCTGCGGTCCGCTCCTTGCCTTCACCAGATGGCCTCGCGCAGACGCTCGACCATGTACTGCCGTCCAAGGTCATTGATCAGGGGGGGCGGCAGCCACACCTCCCTGGCATAAAACACACGCCAGCCTTGCGCCAGATCTTGCTCAATCAGCGCCAGCATGTGGTCAAACAACGATACTGCCTGCTCCTCCAACAGAGCGCGCAACCGCTGACCAACGACGCCGATATCCCTCATCTCTCGACCCATGCCTGCTCAACATACGGTTGATACACATCGATCAGGCGCCGGCACCGTGGCAGATGAAAACGCAATTCGGTTTCGACGCAACGAGGCGCCTTGAGATTGCTGTAAAACGCGGTCCCGATCACATTCGAAAATAGAATGTCCTTGTCCTGTAGCTTTCTGCGGCAGCCGCGTTCAATCAAAATAAGCTGCGGTGGGTAGCGAAAGTCAGGACTGCCGCTAGTCTTATCAATCATCAGCGCCCACGCCAGTTCGCCCTCGCCATCCTGGACAAACACCAGCCGGCTCTGCTTGCTCAGCGCGGTACTGTAAGGAAAATCAGGTGCAAGCTGCGCCATCAGCTCCAGGTGGTATTGCGGCTTGCTGGCCACCGGATAATCCATCACATCGCGCACAATCCGCCACTCCAGCGGATAAACCGCGTGCCAGTAGCCGCCGTCTTTCTCCAATGGAATCGCGGGATTGCGTACCGGGGCGCTATCATCCTTCGGCAAGCCCAGCAGAGGTTCGGTCAGCGAGCAGCGCGCACTGGCCTCGATATACCAGTTGCCGGCATCGCGCAGGTATTCGTGGCGCATGTGCCGATGCTCCTGCTCCAGCAGGCGTGTGGCGACTTCATCAGCAACCACGTCCAGAGCAACGCTCGGCCCGATAAACTCTTCCACCTTCAAAGTGCCCACATCCAGAAAGTTCCGATAACCGGCACGCACCGCCGCATCGTCATACAAACGCCGCACCAGCGGCGACTCATACTCACTTTGCAATTGGCCGGCCGGCCGCCAGATCGCTTCGCGCAAGCGTTCCACCATGTATTCCGTACCCAGTTCATTCAGCCAGGGAACAGGTAATTCCTTGCGTAGCCAGATTTCACGCGCGTAGAATGCACGCCAACCATCTTCGATGTCCTGCTCCATCAACACCAGCATTCTCTCCAGAAGATGCTGTGCATTGTGTGCCATCAGCGTGCGTAAAGCGCTACTAAATTTTTCAATAGCAATCATCCTGTTTCCCAATATCTGGTCTCCTATCAAAACCAACTCTTGAACCAGCCGATAGCATTATCCAGCATACCCGCTTGCTTCTCTCTACCTTTTGTCTCGGCCGCATTCGCCAAAGTCGGCGCCGCGCCTAGCGCAAACACCGCAGCTAGTGCCGCCATCAATCCCACACTGCCGGTGGACGCAGCCGCAACCGCTGTGGCAATACCAGAGATGATCGCAGCAACAGCCAGCGTAGCGACCACAGCAACAGCAAGCAACAGAGCGATAGCGATACCAATTAGTGCAACCATGCCTATCGTTACCAAAGTCGACCATCCCTCCTTAGCGCCTTGAGCCTTAACTGCCTGCATTTGTTTCTCCAACTCATCACTATCTTTTTTGGACAATACAGGCGCAGGCACTGTACTCGGCTGAGGTTTTTTTTCCAGCTTCTGCTTGGTATAAAACAGTAATCCTGAGCCGTCATTAGTCGTATCCGCCAAATAGTCTATCTTCCAGAATTCGCCGTTCATTAACACCTCATCAGGACTCAGCAAACCTACCAGTGTCTGGCTGGAACCCGCCATCCAGCAACCGTTTTTGGCGAACTGGATATAATCTTTGACTTCTTTCTTCCCCGCATCGTAGTTCGCTCCTGAACTCCATGTCCAAGGCTTAAGTTCCCATAAAACGCCAGTGTAATTTGTTGCTGACTGCCCCGGAGCGACGAAATATGCATCTGGCCGTAATCCTACCCAAGTGCCATTTCTGCCATCGTTAGCTCCCCACCCCGAAGGGAATCTTAATCTGATCTGTTGCGCCATTGCACTGTGCACAGCCGTGCCAAACAGCCATGGCATGGTTACACCCGTCCACCCCGGATCAGGGTCGATGTGCAGCCCTAACGGGTCCGTCTTATGCATCGGATCATTGCCGACATACGCATACATATTAAAGCCGGCCTCTAACCCTAGTGGGTCGGCTTGCACATAACGGCCTGTCGCGGGATCGTAGTAACGATGGACGTTGTAATACAACCCCGTCTCCGGATCGGCATACTGGCCTGCCAGACGCAAAGGCATGGCGACGCCCGGCCCTGTCTGCGCGCGCAAGGCGCCAAACGCATCCAGATCGCCGCGCCAAACCAGCTTGCCGTCTTCGCTGGACACCGCCTCCACCGCATCACGCTGATCGGTATGCAAATACTCCAGCACCGGCGCGGCCCGGCTGCCGGGCAACCAGCCGCGTTCCCCGCCTTCTGGATAACGCAAGCGTGCCACCGGCCGGCGGCCAAGATAGACATACTCGACGATCACCCGGCCAGCAGCATCCGCTTCCGCCACCAACTGGCCATCGTGGTACATGAAATAGCGCGTTTCCGCCTTGGTCCGCTTGGCGATGCGCTGTCTGTAGGCGTCGTAGCGATAACTCGCCACCTGCGTGTTGTCCGCATCGCTGACGCGTACCAGTTCGCCACTGGCGGCATAGCCGAATGTCAGCCGGCCATGGGTCAGCAGATTGCCGTCGGCATCCACATTCCGAGGTGCCAGCCCCGCACGGTTACCCAGGCTGTCGTAGCGGGTCTCCCACACGGCGCTCTGGCCGTGCGCTTCTGCCACCAGGCGGCCATGGCTGTCATAACTCAGCCGCCGCTCGATATTTTCAGGCGCAGTGACTGGCGCAGCCGCCCGCGCGCTGCCCATCACGCCATCCAGCCACGACCAGCGGCTAGCGGCTTTCCCGTCAGTCACTTGTGGCGCGGCCGAGCGCTTCATCAAGGTACTGCGCCGCGCTTCGTCATACCGCAGGATCAGTTGATCGGGGCCGTTGACATGCCGTACCAGCCGGCCTTGCTGGTCGTATTCGCTGACACTGTGCATCCCGTTGCCATAACTGAAGCTCACCGGCCGCAACCCGGTCAAGGTCTGTGCGTAGCGGATATCTGTCAGCAAAGGCTGGCCGTCCAGTGCAATCTGAGTGACACGGCCCGCAGCATCATAACGATAGGTGACTGTCGCACCACCTGGCAGCGTCTGGCGCATGATCTGCTGCGCAGGCTGGCTGTCATTGGCTAATTGCAGACTGGCGGCCACGCCGCCATCGTCACGATAGATGGTCAGCACTTTGCCGGTCGCCTGCCCCCAGGCGTCCAGCAGCCAGCTGGTACGGTTGTCAGCGCGCCCATGCTGAAAGAGAATTTCTTCCTTTAGCGCCACGCCGCTGTAGCGCAGCTCGCGGTGCTGCGCCAGCTTGCCGTCGGCATCGATATAGCGCACCTCGCGCATCCGGCCTTGCGCATCCCGCAATATTTCGGTCCGCACGCCACGTGCGTCACGCACCGAAATCAGCGCGTTGGCCGCGTCATAGCCAGCCAGCTGCAAGCCATGCTCCGGCGAACGCGTCGCCACCACCCGGCCGAAGTCATCGGTCCAGCGCCGCACCACGCTGCCGTCCGGCCGCGTCACCATCTGCACCTGTCCGCCGGCAGCCGTATCGGCCAGGCCCAGCTGGTAGCTGGCGCTCAGCGGTTGCTGCGCATCCGGCCATTGCTGTTCGATGCGTCCAGTCTGCTCGTCCAGCGTGGCCGCGCCACCGGCTGCCTCCACATTGTGCTGCACCACGCCGGCGCCGCCCCAGGGTCCGTAGCGGCTTTCCGCAGTGAGCTTGCCCTCGCTGTCAAAGCTGCGTACGATCTTGCTCTGGTCGCCAGCGGTCAGCTGGATCAGATTGCCGGCGGCATCATAGCGATATCCCGTCATACGCTGTCCCGGCGCCTCCGACGAGACCAACCGTGCATGGTCGTCGTATCGATAGCGCAGCGTGTTGCTTACCCGCGTGGCGGCGTCGGGCTGGCCTTTGGCATCCAGCAGCCAGCCCGATTCGAGGCGTTGCAGCACCTGTCCATCGCTGGCCAGTTGCTCCTCGACACTGGTCAGGCGCACGCCATCGCTGCTGACGATCAGTTGCGGCCGCAACGCCGCGTCGCGACGCCGCACCTCCGTCACGATATTTCCCGGCGCCACAATGCGGGTCAGATAGGCACCGCTGGCGTCGTACTCAAAGCGGGTGATATCCGAATCGGCAGGCGAAGCAGTTTTACCGTTTGCCAGCGGGCCGTCGATTTCCACCAGCACGCTGCGGCCATTGATCAGCCGGTAGCGATAGCGCGTGCTGCGTTCCAGCGCCTGCGCAGGCAGGTCGTCCACGGCAGGCGCCCAGCCGCTCTCCGTGCTGCTTACCGGTTGGCCGTACTGGTTGTATGCGATGCGCGTCTGCGCTTCTTTTCCTGCCACCACACTGGGACGGACAATCAGCGTCGGCTGCACGCCGTAGCGGCTGGCATATTCATAGCGCGCAACGACACGCGCGACCGGCACTTTCCCTGCCGTATAAATCAGGCGGGTAATCCGCAACGGCCGTCCCAGCGCATCCACCTCGGTCCTGGCCGACTGCAACGGCGCGCCCTGCGGATCCAGCGCGGTGGTTTCGGTCAGCTGGCCGCTCAGGTTGTAGGCATAGCTGCGATTGCTTGGCCCACACAGTGCGCATCCGGCGCCACGCACTTCCAGCAGCCGGTAATCATCATCCTGCAACGCATAGCGGTAGCTGGTCTTTTGACCCAGACTGTTGCTGACCACGGTAAGCCCGGGACGCTGAAAATCCAGCGTCACCTTGTCCGCGTCGTTGGCATGGGTACTCAGTATGCCCTTGCCAGCGGCGTTGTAAGCATAGGTGGCATACCGCTGTGCGCCGATGCTGATACCGGTCAGCAGCGTCGGATGTTGCGGATCTTCGTAGTGGTAGCTGCGCACGACTGCGTCGTCCGGATGGCGTACTTTTACCAGGCTGGTCAGCAGATAGCGCGGATCCAGGGCGGCGCCCTTGGGCAGGCTAGCGCCGTATTCATAGTGAAAGCGCCCGACCGGGCTATCGATGCGCTGCACGCCGCGGAACAAATCGCCGCGCGCCGCCGCAGCGCGGTCGCGATACGCCAGCCGCAGCGTACGCCCTTGCGGATCGGTGACCTTGACCAGCAAGCCAGCCGCATCGTACATCAGGCTCAGCACCTCGCCAGTGGCGGCTTTAATCTGCATCAGCTTGCCGCGCTGGTCAAAGCTCAGCTCGCGTCCGTCTGTCCAGCGCCACAGGTATTCCTCGACGCCGCTGCGGCGCTGTACCTGGATCACGCCCCAGGCGGGATTGCTGGCCACCGCTAGCGCAGGCCGCAACGGGTCGCGGCTGAAATTGGTCACGCTGCCATCGGCTTGCCGCAGCTGCATGCCGCCGCTGGCCACCAGCAATTCGGTCTCATACGACAGTTTCCAGCCGCGCCCCATCATGCCGGGCGCCGTGCCGGTACCGCTATGTATGCTGTTGTAATGGCGAACGATTTCCAGTCCCAGCACGCCAGGCAGCGCCGGCATATCCTCCTCGCGCTGATACTTGTTGCCACTCATGACATTAATCGGGTTGCCGGAACCGACGTTCAGCGCGGCCCCCAGCGGCTGACTGGCGGGCCCGCTGGATGCTGCCTGACAAGTGCCTCCCCCCTCGGGACAGGCCAGTGCCGGCGTCCCGCTCCATGCTGCCAGCATCAGCCAGCAGGTCCACAGTACCGCGCGCAGCGCTGAGCGTTTGGTGAGCATCATGTATTGGGCTTTCATTTCGGTTTCAGCTCCACAACCACACGCCGGTTCGGCGCATAGCAGGCTTGCAAGGCGGCGCCGCTCTTGCCGGCGCACTGTTCCGGCAGCACCAGCGGCGATGCCGATCCCGCGCCGACCACCTTGACGTTGTCCACCTTCAACCCATGGTCAATCAGATAGGCCCGCACCGCTTCGGCACGCCGTTTTGACAGGTCAAGATTGTACGTCTCGCTGCCTATCGGATCGGTGTAACCGGTGACTGTCAGCGTGTCATAAGTTTTTCCATTGGCATCGGCGATCAGCTTGTCGAGCGCCTTGGTGCCGTCCGGCTGCAATTTCGCGTCATCAAAGCCGAACAAGGTGTCAGCATTGAGTGTCGTGGCAATCGGCACCGGGCAGGTGTTGCCGCCGCCGGGCGGTGGGTTATTGCCGCAAATGCCGAACATGACGCAGGCGTCGCGCGGCGGCGGCTGGGTGGTGACCGGCGGGTCGCCGGGATTGACCGGGTTGCCGCCATTGCCGGCGCCCGGCGACGACACCGGACTGTCCGGCTCAATGGCGTCGGACTGCATCTGCACGGTGACATGGCTGACCACCGGCACCAGGCCATCGTTAATCAGCTTGGTGCGCACCGGATCGGCGCCGGTGTCCTGCCATTTCAGGTACACCTTGTACATGCTGCCGATGATAGGCACCACCGGCTCCACGCCGTGAGTGATGCGCAGCTTGATCAGATTCGCGTCCTGCAGCGTTTCGCCCGAGGCCGCACCAACCGTGTTGGCCCTGAACGCCAGGCTGCGATTGGAAATCACCCGCTTGCCCTTGGTGTCGAGCAGCGTCTGGAGCGCCGGATCGTTGAAGTCCTGGAACGCTTCCTTGGTCGGATTCAGCATTTCAATCGTGGTGCGCTTGCTCAGCGCTTCCTGCGCCTTGGCCAGCGAAGCGGCCAGCTTGCCGGCATCCTGGCCGCCGCCATACATCGGCACCAGTCCCTCGGCGTAGGCATCGCGGATGGCTGCCATGCGCGCGTTGCCGACGCTGCCGGCGCGCGCCGCCAGCATGGCCGCGTGGTTCAGCGTGTTCTTGGCGAAGAATAGCTGGCTGTACTGCACCGTGCCCAGGCCGAGCATGGTCAGCAGCGGCCCCACCACCGCCAGCTCGATGATGGCGGCGCCGCGCTGGCGTGTACGCCGTGCACCAGTTGCACCACATGCTGCCGCTACCGGCGCGGTAAACCATTGCGGATGCTGTAGCCGGTCACCAGGCAACACCTGCCAGCGCGCGATGCTGCCAGCCGCCAGCTCCAGCGTATGCGCCGGACGCGGGTAGCGCCGCCCGCTGGCGTCCCGCCCTGCCCGGCCGGCGCTGGCGCGCCACGGCCGCAGCTGCGGCACGCACTTCAGCACCACGCCGTCGCGGTCCAGGTACAGCACGTCAATCGCGAAGCGCATGAAGGCGGTATGCACGCTGGGACAATCGCGCAGCAGCAGACCGGCGTCGGGCGCCAGCGTGCGGCGCAGCATCAGACCAAGGAAGCGGCCGAGAAAACTGTCGGCCCGCTGAAGTTGCAGCGGATGGGCGCCATTGCGCGTCAGCAGCTGCGGTGCGCTTGCGGAAGCATCGGGATCAAGAGTCGTCATGGCGGCTAGGTAAAAAATTACAGACCGGGATGCATGAACTTCATCGCGATCGGGAAGAACAGCACGATGAAGGTGCACGGAAAAATAAAGGCGATCAGCGGGAACAGCATTTTCACCGGCGCCTCCATGGCCAGCTTTTCGGCGCGCGCGAAGCGCTCGCTGCGGCGCTGGTCGGCCTGGGCGCGCAGCACCGGTCCCAGGTTCATGCCCATGCGCTCGGCCTGGATCACCGCGCTGATGAAGTGGGTGATGTTCGGCTCGTTGAGCCGGTCGGCCATGGCGCGCATGGCTTCCGCCCTGGCCTTGCCGGCGCGGATATCGCGCAGCACACGCTGGATTTCGGTGCGCAGCACGCCGCGCGGTCCCTTGGCCACCGACTGGCTCAGCGCACCTTGCAGATTCAGCCCGGCCTCGACGCACAGGGTAATGATGTCAAGATAAAACGGCAGCGTTTTCAGCAGTTCGCTGCGGCGCGCCTTCATGCGGTCGCGCAGCCAGAACGAGGGATAGTAAAAGCCCAGCAGCGCGCCGGCGCCCATCACTTGCAGGTACAGCGACATTGACCAGCCGGCCTCGCCGTTGCGTGCCTGGTCGAAGCTGCCTAGCCCCCACCAGCACAACAGCATCGCCAGCGCCGCGCCCAGCACCCGCGCCGCCACCAGCTGCGGCGGGGTCACCGTGTAATCCAGCCCGGCCTGGCGTAGCCGCGACCAGATCAGCGTGTGCTGTTTGGCCGAAATCAGCGGCGCGATGAAATAACTGATCCAGTGGATCGGCCGCCACACCAGCCGGAAGCCCAGTGGCGGCGCATCCTTGTAGGAGCGGTCTTCTTGCGGCACCTCGGCCAGCGCGGTGCTCAGCAGCCAGACCAGCAACGCCACCGCGACGCCGGCCGCCAGCCCCACACCAACGATCAAGGCCGAGCCATAGTGCAGCAACAGGGTTTCCATTATTGGTTTCTCCGCTCACACATCAATCGCAATGATCTTACGGATCACGTACACGCCCATCGCCTCCAGCACCGCCAGCACCGCCAGCGTGGCCCAGCCGATGCGGCTATGCCACAGCATGTCCATCGCCGCCGGCTCCATCTTGCCAAGCACCAGCGCCAGCAGCAGCGGCAGCAGTCCCACCACCCAGGCTTGCAGCTTGCCCTGCGCGGTCAGCGCATTGATCTTGCCTTCCATTTGCAGGCGGCTGCGGATGGTGCCGGCGGTGCGCTCCAGCGTCTCCGCCAGCCCGCCGCCGGTTTCGGCGGCGATGCGCATTGCCGACACCACCAGGATGGTGGTCTGGGTCGGCATGCGGTGCGCCAGATTGTTCAGGCTCTGCTCCAGCGTCACGCCGATGCGCTGCTCGCGCAGCATCAGCGAGAACTCCTGCCCCAGCGGCGCCGGGGTTTCATGCACCAGCTGGGTCAGCGCCGAACCAAAGCCGGCGCCGGCGCGCATGCCGCCGGCCAGCATCATCAGCGCGTCCGGCAACTGGTACTCGAACTGGCGCATGCGGCGCTTGCGCATCTGCGCATAGACCAGCCGTGGCGCCGCCGCCAGCGCGGCGGCGCTGGCCAGCGCCAGCAGCACGCTGTCGGTGGCCAGCAGCGTCAGCAAGGCGCCCAGCGCGATACCAACCATATTCAGCACAAACAGCTGGCGCGGATCGATGAACAGGAAGAACTCGCGCACCTGGAAGCGTGCGCGCTCGGTAAAGGCGGCGCGATAGCGTTGCAGCGTGCCGCCGCCGACATCGACCACCAGCCAGGCCAGCATGCCGGCCGCCAGCGCCACCACCACGCTGATCGTGGCCACCATTGCAGTATCGTTCATAGCGCACGCCTGTCGATGTTGCTGCGGGTGCGCCAGTGGCGGCGCTCCGGCTCATAGCCGGGCGGCAGCGTGGGTTTGAAGATATCCATGTCCAGCTGGCCGCCGGCGGCGCGCAACTCCTCGTAGAAGCTGGGCACCATGTCGCAGGCGGTGAAGTAGCCCTGAACCTTTTTCAGGCCGTGCGCATCCGGCTCGCCATAGCCCTGGCTGACGTAGCGGAAAATCTCCTGCAACTGGATCTTGCCGCTTTCCATGCCGGTCAGCTCGGTGATGCTGGTGACCTTGCGCGAACCACAGGCAAAGCGGCTCTGCTGCACCACAATGTCCACCGCCGAGGCGATCTGTTCGCGGATGGCGGTCAGCGGCAGGTCCATGCCGGCCATCAACACCAT
Source organism: Duganella sp. sic0402 (assembly GCF_019219065.1). Taxonomy (GTDB): domain Bacteria; phylum Pseudomonadota; class Gammaproteobacteria; order Burkholderiales; family Burkholderiaceae_D; genus Rugamonas. Next base: position 168,954 of record NZ_JAHUWK010000003.1, read on the forward strand.
GGTTTCCAGCCGCGCCAGACCGTCGCGCGGGGTGTTGGCATGCAAGGTGGTCAGCGAGCCTTCGTGGCCAGTGTTCATCGCCTGCAGCATGTCCAGCGCCTCGGCGCCTCGGCACTCGCCGACCACGATGCGGTCGGGCCGCATGCGCAGCGTGTTCTTGACCAGATCGCGGATCAGCACCCCGCCCTTGCCTTCCACATTCGGCGGCCGCGACTCCAGGCTGATCAAGTGTTCATGGTGCAGTTTCAGCTCGGCGGCATCCTCCACCGTGATGATGCGTTCGCCGGAGGGGATGAAGTTGGACAGGATGTTCAGCAGCGTGGTCTTGCCGGAGCCAGTGCCGCCGGAAACAACGACGTTCTTGCGCGCCTCGACGCAGATTTGCAGGAAGGCCGCCATGTCGGGACTGAGCGCGCCGAACTCGACCAGATCCTGCGCAGCCAGCCGGCGGGTGGCGAATTTACGAATGGTCAGCGCCGGTCCTTTCAGCGCCAGCGGCGGAATGATGGCGTTGACCCGCGAGCCATCCTTCAGGCGCGCATCCACCATCGGCGAGGATTCGTCGATGCGCCGGCCCAGCGGCGCGACGATGCGTTCGATCACGCCCAGCACCGCGCGGTCGCCGGAAAAGGTCAGCGGATGGCGTTGCAGCCGGCCGCTGCGCTCGATATAGATCTCATCGTAGCGGTTGACCATGATTTCGCTGACCGAACCATCAGCCAGCAATTCTTCCAGCGGCCCCAGGCCGACCGCCTCGTCCAGCACCTGGCGGCTCAGCACCGCGCGGTCCAGTTCACGCGGCAGGTCGCGCTCCATATCGGCCAGGATCTCGGCGATCACCCGGCTGCTTTCGTTGCGCAGCTGGGCGTCGCTCATGCTGGAGACGTCGTGGCGGCGCAAGTCCATGGTGTCGAGCAGCTTGGCATGCACCCGCTTGCGCCATTCGAACTCCAGCTCCTTGTGACGCGGATCTGCGCCCAGCACCACGGCAAACGGTGCGCGCGCCTGGTCGGCCGCGCTGCCGGCCTGCGCACGCGCCGCTTGTGCCGCCTGTTCCGCCAGCACGCGCGACGCCTGCAACTCCGCGCTGGCGTTGCGGTTGCGCTCCTGCGCCGAGGCCGAGCGCGACTGCGGCGCGGCCGCCTGCACCTGCGGCGCTTCCGGCATGCTGTTCAGCACGCGCAGCTTGTACGGGCCGATCGCCACCACGTCGGTGGGTGCCAGCGGGCCGTGCTGCGCCTCCACCCGTTCGCCATTGACGAACAGTCCGGCGTAGGAGCCCAGGTCCTGCACCAGCACCCCGGCCGGCGTGCGGTACAGGCGTGCATGCTCCTTGCTGACGCGCCAGCTATCGAGCCTGATTTCGCTGTGCGCACCCTTGCCGAGGATGGCCTCGTCCGGCGCTTCCAGCAGGCGCGCATCACCGTCGCCTGACATGATTTCAATTTCCAGCATGGCCGCTCCTTATTGTGGCGGGATGGTGGCAGGCGCGGCTGCGGGCGCGGCTGGCGTGAACACCTTGCCGGCGTCACGTCCCGGCTGCAGCGGATCGCTCAGATACGGCGTCGGTCCCATGCGCGTGCCCAGCCGCTCGGTGGTGCGCTCGATGCGTTCCTGCAAGCCCGGCGCACGCGCATCAACAATGGTCGGCGTGACAAACACCACCAGTTCGGTTTCCTTGTTCTGGAAACGCTTCGAGCGGAACAGCGCGCCCAGCACCGGAATGTCGCCCAGCACCGGCACCTTGTCGATATCGTTGCTGGTGGTTCGTTGCAGCAGCCCGGACAGCACAATGGTTTCGCCGGCACGCACATTGAACTCGGTCTTGGTGCGGCGCGTCAGTAGCGCCGGGCCGCCCACCGCCGATACCGAGCTATCCAGTGAGCTGACTTCCGAATCGATCTCGGCGCGGATCACGCCGTTGCGGCCGACGCGCGGCTCGATATCCAGCTTGATGCCATACGGTTTAAAGACCACGGTCACGCCGTTCAGGTTGGACACCGAATACGGAAACTCGCCGCCGGCCAGGAAGCTGGCCTTGAAACCGCTGCGGGTCGATAACTGCGGCTCGGCCAGGATGGCGGCGGTGCCGTTCTGTTCCAGCAGATTCAGTTGCGCGTTCAGACCGACGTTGACCGCGCTCATCACCGTCAGCGCCGACGGCAAGACCACGCCCTTGGATGGATCGATATTGGTGATCGGCGCCGCCTGCCCGGCTGGCGAAGTGATATTGATCTGGCGCCCGCCGACGCTGGCGCCGTTGTCGCCACGGCTGATCGGCGACCAGATCGCGCCGATCGCGCCGCCGCCGGTAGGATTCCACTTCAGTCCCAGTTCGCGCAATTCGGTCTTGGGGAACTCCACCACTTTCACGTCCATCAGCACCGTCTGCTCCCAGCCAATCGGGCTGGTGAAGTTGACGATCTGCGGATAACGCTTGGCCAGTTCGGCCACCTTGTCGCGGTCGGCGTCGGACAGTTCATCGCCCTCGACGATCACCTTGTCGCCGACCACGGTCGCGGTAGCCTTGGGAATGTGCTGCAAAAAGGCCGCCACTTCGCGCGTGATACGGGCGGTTTCGCCGGGCACGATGTTGACCTTGATGCGCTGGTAGCGGCCATCCTCGTTCCAGATAAACAGCGACGACACGCCGACGCCATTGCCCGAGACAATGATCTCCTTCCCGTCCAGTGCGCTGGCGTTGAGGATCTGGCCGTTGCCGACCGCGATCCGCGCCACGCCGGGCGTCGGAAACACCTTCGATTCACCGACAAACAATTCGATTTCCGGCACCGGCGCGGCGTCGCCGCCAGTGCCGATGGGCGCATACGGCTCCACCGTCTTCGGCGCGGCGCGGCGCGGCTTGAGTGCGCCGGTATCGCTGACCACATTGCGTGGCAGCGGCGTGGGCGCAATCGACGCAGGGGCCGGCTCGGCCGATTTCGCAGTGGGTACGGCCGGCTTCGCGGCAGGTAGGGCAGCGGTCTGCGCCAGCAGCGGCGCGCTAGCCAGGATCGCGCCAAGGAAGAGCGACAGCGTCGCCGCGTGCTGCGCCGTCAGGGGTCGTGGAATACTCATGTTCTGGCTCATGATATGGACGAAATTAACAGCGGCGTGCTATCGCATGCCTGTGGTGGAAGTCAGTGTGCTGGTGGCGACGGTGGTGTCGGCCGCCTCCTGCTCAGGCGCAGCGGCCGACGCGGGCGCCGCCTTGGCCTCGCCCGGATCAACCAGCGCACGGCCAGCGGTGCGGCGCAGGTACAGCGCTTCCGGCGGCACCTTGCTATTGCCGTAGATGACAGGCACATCGCGCCGCGCCTGGCCGCCGCCACCGCTGCTGACGCGCCCCTTCATGCCTAGCAGCGAGGCCAGGTCGTTGACCTCGGCGCCGATCGGCTGCTCATCCTGCGGATTGCGCAGCAGCGCGGTCAGCTTGCCAATGTCGCGCGCGACGATCAGGTTCTGCGCCTGCGCCGGCGTGGTATCGATGGTGACGGTGGAATACTGGCGGTGTTCGCCGGCTGCTTCCTCCACCACGCGCTGGCCGGTGGCCAGCACCGGAACCCGCTGCAGCAATGGGAAAGTCAGCTTCTTGCCGTTCTGGTCCAGCGTGGCGATCAGATCGATCATGTCGCCCGGTTCCAGCAGGCCGGAAATCGAATTGATCTCATCTACCGGCACCGTCATGGCGCGCCGCCCTGCTTCCACCCGCGCGGAAAAAGTCGGTGCCTTCTGGGTTTCCATCAAGCCCCATAAAATCATCTCGCCGGCCTTGACCGGATATGCCAGCGCCTGGCCATCAATGCGGGGGAAGTCCTCCGGCGTCACCGCCACCGAGTGCGCATACTCGTTCGGCACATTGCGGATAGCGACGTTCTGGTTGTCCAGCTTGACGCCGCGCGCGATATCCACTTTGGCCACCACCACCTGCATGGTGTGACCTTTGGCACGCGCCTCGATCGCGGCGACCTGGCTGTTCAGGTAGCGGCTGGAGGCAAACGCCGCCAGGCCGCCAATCGCCAGCGCCACGCCGAGGATGGTCCAGGTCTTGCTGGGCCGGAAATTGCGTAATTGTTTGAGTCGGTCGAAGTTCATGATCAATTGGGCAGTGAAATGGCGTGGCTGATATTGCGGTAGGCTTGGGCAAAACCGTCGAGCACTATCTGCACGGTGGTGCGCGCGCTGCCGGGACTGGCGGCATCGCCGCCTATCGGTACAAACAGCGCAAACGCCAGCGCCGCGCAGGCTGCGATGTATTCCATGGTGGCGTGGCCGGATTGTCGTTGCTTCATGGGTAAGTCTCCATCGTGGTCACAGTGTTTAAAACGATGCTGACGCGGCTATCCGGCATGCGGCTGATGACGGCTATCGCTTCGCGCCCACGGCCCTTGAAAAACAGCGCGCGGCCGCTGGCGGCGCCGGCCGGCAATGCAGCCAGCGCCTTGGCTCCGGCCTCGGCCGCGCGCGACTCGCGTTCCAGCTCCATGCCGTCCTCGCGCAGCATCTGTTTGAGGCGTTCGCGGTTGACCTCCTCGCTGTAGCTGTTGACCAGCGTCAGAAAATTGGCGGTGCGCTGCGCATCGGTCGAATTCAGCGCGGTGACCACCTGGGTGCCTGACGGCAGCCGCGCCGCCACGCGCGCATTGGCGGCGCGGCTGGCGGCGCGCTGCGCCAGACCGGCCGCCACATCCGACACTGCCACCAGCCCCTGGGTGCGGCCGCCGCTGCCGGTCAGTTGCACCGTGATGTAGTACGTTCCGCTGGCGCGGCCCAGCACCAGCTTGTCGCCGATATGGTTTTCCATCAGCGGGCGCGGCATATGCTGGCGGAACCAGGCGGCGGTACGCTCCGGCGACATGTCCAGCTCAAAGCCTTGGGCGCGCATCGGCATGCCATCCACGCTCATCTGCTCGCCCATGCTGTAGCTGGCCGCACCGGGTGGCAGCGACACTTCCGGCCAAGCGGGGGCGCCGCCCGTCTGGGCGCCGCTGAACGCCGCCGCCAGCAGTGCTGCAGCCAGCACCGCGCTGCTGGTGATCACGCGCAGCGCCCTCATTTGAGCCGGTCCTGCGGCACTTCGTCCTGCCAGAAACTCAGCTCGCCCAGCTTGGGCTTCTTGATGCTGCCTGGCGATTCGATCACCACCACGGCGGCGTTCACTACCGGTTTGACGGTGTCGAAATGATGGCCGGGGAACAGCACGTTCTGCCGGATACGGCTATCAATCTGGTTCGGATCGCGCGCGGTCCAGGTGTCCGGCAGCACGGCTGTGTGGCGCGTCACCGTCAGATTGATGTTCTTGAATTGCTCGTAGGTAGAGGCGTAGCTGAGACCGATGTCCTGCAGATTGGCCACCACCACGCTGACGTTGGCGCGGTACAGTCCATCCTTCAGTCCCATCTCATGGGCGACCTTGAATGGGGCCGGCATATTGAACGGCTTGCCATCGTCGCCGGCACTCTTGCCATCCGCGTGATTGGCGCCATGCCCGCTGCCGAAACTGACCGTGACATCGTTGAACTGCTTGATCAGCGCATTACCCTGGGCGTCGACCCAGAACAGGTTCTGATTGGCCTTGAAATCGCCTGCTTCGTCATTGGTCTTGATCGGCGCATCGGAATTGCTGAAGAAGCGGCGGCGCACTTCCTGCGCCAGCTCGGCCGGCGGCCGGTAGCTGCTCATGCCGTCATTGTTGGCGATGGCCTGGAAGGCGACGTAGCGGCTGGCCATTTCAGTGGCGTGGCTGATGTCCTGGTACTTGCCGATCATCGGCATCAGCAGGAACAAGGGCACCAGCGCCAGCGCCATGACCAGGAACTCGGTCAGCGCCTGGCCATCTTCGCGGCGCGGTGTACCACGGCGCATCATGGCGCAGCTCCGGCGTTGACTGCATAGCCGCGCGCATACGGCATGAAGACGGCACTGCCCACTGCGGTGTCGAGGCGCGCTTCGACCGCCTTCAGCTGATAGCCATGCGGCGTGGTGCTTTCCAGCAGCAGCCCACCGAAGCCGTCCTTATCGACCGCGCGCAAGGGCAGGAAGGCGCCGCCTATCGCATAGCACAGCGTGCTGACATCGCCGTCCTGATTGGCTGCTTGCTGAAACACATTGCAGCGCACGCCAAGGATGGTGCGCTGGCCACTGCTTGCTGGCGGCAGCAGCGCCGCCAGCGCCGGGTTGGCTGCTGCCATGCGCTGGCGCACTTGCGCCGGCGGCTGTGCTGCCGCACGCCGCTCCGGCGCCGCATCGGCGTGGCCGCTGCTATCGCAATCGCCGCGCGCGGTCTTGTTGCTGATATCGATTTTGCACACGCCCTTGGATGACGCCAGCACCGCCTTGGAGACGATCGGCGCCAGCAGGCTGCAGTCTTCCTTGCTGACGCCGTAAGCCAGTTCGGTGGTGTAGCGGATGCTACGGTTGGCCGCAGTATAGGTTTCTTCACGGTGCAGCATCACATACTCCGGCCAGGCGGTCGGCGGGTGCAGTGTGCGGCCGCTGTCAGCCAGCGACTTGGTGCATTGCTGAACTTCCTGCTTGAGCTGGGCAAGCAGCGCGGCATTGCCGTTTTTGCCTTCGAAATAGCCTTCCAGCCGCGCCCGGTGCACCGCAACGGCGGCGCCGCCGGTATATGTCTGATGCGGCATCGGCGCCTTGAGCACGGTCTGCTCCTGCTGCGTGGTGGCGCACGCCACACCACAGTACAGCACACTCCAGGCGATCAATATCGTGATGTGCTTCATGGTTGTTGCAGGGCGACCGCTGCGGCCCTGACCGTGGAGGAGTTTGAAATCAGGTGCGCCTGCCAGTACGGATTGAACAGGCTGGCCTGTTCCTTCTGCGTGCCGGGGCGCGGCGTGGTACGTTCGAAAAACACTTCCGAGCTGGACACCGCCGCCATCACATTCTTGGCTTGGTCGCCGTGATAAATGTCCATCTGCCCGGTCTGCTTGACGGACGATGTGCCGGACGAGGTGCGCTGCTCGCTGTCGGCGCGCGTCAGGCGTATGGCGAACTGCAAGCGCGGCTCGTGCTTGGCCGGATCGGCATTGGTCGACACATACCCCAGCGCGGCGGTCGACAGGTCGTAGAAACTCGGCACGCCGCTGTAGTACCAGTTGCCACCGCTGGAGCGCGCCGATTTGCGGCCGTCGCCCAGGTTGTAGTTGTTGATGGTGCGGCAGCGCAGGCTCAGGCCCCGCCATTTGAGAATCTGCGTGCGCAGGTTGCCATCGTCGGCCGCACTCCAGTTGTCGAAGCCGTTCAGCGTGGTGCTGGCGGTGTGGTGGGCGTCGCCGCGCAACACCCACAAACATCCGCCCGGCGTCGCATCCGACCAGCCGCGCCCGGAGACAAAAGTATCCCGGTTGGCAGCGCTGACTTCGACCTGCTTGAAACGCGTGCGCTCGCTGCCGGAATAGCGCTTGATGAAAGGACCGCCGTCGAACAGTGTGTAGTTATCCTGCAGCGGTACCGTATCGACCTTGACTGCGCCCAAGCCAGCGTAATTGGCGTCGGCGACCTGGTCCATGACCTGCTTGCGGGCCGGCAGGAAGGCGGCAAACATCGCCACTTGCGACGCTTGTAGCGCCACCTTGGCCGTTTCGGTCAGCCCCATGGCCACGGTGGTCACACCGTCGAAGGCCGACTCGGCTGGGCTCAGCGTGGCCTGTACGAACTGCCAGGCCATCAGGTAACAGAGAGGGGTGTAGCGATCCAATAGCAATGCACCCGGCACCGAGTAGTAAGGGGTCTGGCAATTGAGTGGGGCGACGCGCTGGCTATGTTCGTCCGCATATTCCAGCCACGAGGCCACACTGACCATCTGGGCGATCAACACTTCATTGGCGATCAGCGCCCGGTTGGTGTAGGCATCAAAATTCAATGCCCGCGCGTGCATCACTGCCGCGCTATAGGCCACTGCATCCGCCGTGTTGACCAACTTGGTCTTCTCGGCGATCAGTTGACCGGTGTTAAACATGAAAAATAGCGCCGCCAATCCGGAAATCAGCACGAACAGACCGTACACCAGCGCCTGCCCCCGTTGCCGGGCGCGGCGCGGTAGCGCGGTTATGCGTGAACGAAGCTGGGACATGGCGGACCCGCGAAAGCTGCTTACTGCTTGCCGGTGGTCGCCTGGTCGCCGAAGGTGGACAGCGAGTTTTTGTTCGCGTCCTTGGCGGCGGTGGCGGCTTTGTTGGCGGCGGTACCCGCCTGGGTGATGGCTGCCGAACCGTTGGTGCCCGACACCTCTTGCGAGATACCGGCCATCTGGTTGCGGACAGTTGCGCCGAACAATTGTGTCACAGCAATTGCGGCCACAGCGATCAACGCGACGATAATGATGTACTCGGTCATCCCCTGACCGCGTTGCTTACGGAACATCATACGGTGTTTCATGGCAATCCCCTGAGAAAGTTAGAGAATCGCCAATATAATAGTGAGATAACGCACACATACTCACACATTGTCACTTTAAAAATATTTAAGAAAAAATATGTATTTTTTGCAAAAGTGTTAAACGTGCGCGACTATCGATGCGCTATCCTTCCAGCCTGGCGGCTGTGTTGAGCAAAAAGACAACGTCCCCGCAGACACGGGTTCTACGGGGACGAAGAGGATGGCTGCGGAATTATTTGGCGGACTTGGCGGGCGCCCCGTCCTTGGACTTGCCGTTCACTTGCAGGCCGGCTTCGGACAGCCGCGCGGCGCTTTTCTGGCCGACGCCCTTGACGCGCGACTCAAAGTCGGCCCAGTCCTTGAACTCGCCTTTCTTGCGCTCTTCCAGGATGGCCTTGGTCTTGGCCGGGCCGAGGCCGCGGATGCTGTCCAGCGCCGCCTCGTCGGCCTTGTTGACATCGACCTGCGCCCAGGCGAAGGTCATGCTTGCCATCAGCGTGGCAAGCGCCAGCAGTAGTTGCTTGTACATAGAATGTCTCCGTGAAGGTTAAGCAAGGGCGACCATTCGCACCTTGAATCACCTTAACGACATGCAGCGGTTGTGCGGTTGACGCCGCCACTCTGACGAAGATCAAGACGGCGGGCAGAACGTATCACCTGGCGCCCGCCACATGGTTGGCGCGCATGATTGTAGAGCTGGCTGCGCCGGCAACTGGTGCATCGATCTCGCCAACAAAAGTGTTATCCTCGATCAGCACCCCCCGGCTATTGTGGGCGACATAAATACTATGGCGCGTTGCCGATTTTCCCTTCACGTCGATCCGATTGCCCCGAATGACGGCACCACTGCCTTGCTGAAGTATGATTGCCGCGCGCGTCTGTTTGCGGGCTGCCGGCAGTTTCATTAAGATGCTGACAGGATCGCCCGCTTCGCTCGCCGCGATCCAGCTTGGCACCAAAGGATCACCCAGGACGATGGTGTTATTCACGATCTCGCTGTTCGGTCCGGCCATCGCGATGGCGGCATCGCCATCGCTCTCGATGACGCAGTGACGCACAATATTGCCATCGCCCTCCAGCCGGATGCCCACGTTGTCGGTTTTAATCGTCAGGTTTTCAAGTACATAGCGCGTTTTCTGATAACGCTCCCCCTGCGGGATTGCCAGTAGATTTTCCGTGAGCCAGGCGTCGACAAACCGGACGCCGCTGCCACTACCACGCAAATCGATCACGCCGTTGCGCACAATGACATTACGCGTACGCAGGCCGTATTCAACGCCAGCACGTTCGGCCTTGCCCCGGTTGGCGCGGGCAGCAATCAATATGCCGTGGGATCGTGCCGCCGTGTGCAAGGTATGCTGCTGCAGGTCGATAATGACATCACCGCCCTCGATCACAATCAGCGCATGACCATAGCGTGGCCCTGCATGACCGCCGCCCGCCAACATAGCCTGGCTAAAATCCTTGCTCACGCAATAACGTCCTGGCTGCTCAATCAAGGCGTCCTGCGTAGCGGCACTGCGTGGCGATAAAGGCATGCATTGAGGAATGGCGGGCTGCGCCGCCCACGCCGCCGGGAGGGCTGACAGTGCAGCCAGCGCAGTCATGAACAACTTTCGTCTCGTCATTTAATCCGCTCCACTCTGTGCCGGCGTCTCCCGTATCAGAAATCGCCGCCCTGCTGGACAAAGCTGTAGCCGCGGCCGTGCGGCCACGGTTGCTGCACCGCCCAGCCGAACAGCACGCCATCGTCCTGGAGGCGGAAACGCAGCACGACCGCCGTGCCTGGATGGCTGGCGACATAGTCGAAAATCGCCGCAGGTATGCGTTCCAGCACCGGCACGCGGTAGTCGCCAATGATTTGCCCGGTGGTCCAGTATTCTCCGGGCGTGGTCTGCGCACGCCAGCTCACCTGCACCCAGCGCGGAAACGACATTTTGCTGCCGCCGCCTATCGTCGAAGTGCCTTTGCCTTCCGCCGTCAGAACAGCGGCGGCAAAGGTGCGGTTCCCGGCGTCGGACAAGGCCAGGACACCTTCCTTGCTGCTGGCTCCTGGCGCCAGTTCATATTCGACCAGCATGCCCATGCCCTTCAGCGCCCGGTCACTTTGCGGCTTGCTGGCGTGGGCGCTGGATAGCAGTCCTGCCAGCAGCGAAAACCAGACCAGCAAATAGCGTCGCTTCATATCGCCTCTCACTCATTAACGACGCAAGCGCTGCGGTCTGCGTTCAGGTCGAAGGGAACAATTCCTCGCGCGTGACGGTGGCGGTGCCCAGCTTGCCGACCACAATGCCGCCGGCGCGGTTGGCGGTCTGCACGGCTTCCTCCCAGCCTGCGCCGGTGCCCAGCATGCAGGCCAGCGTGGCGATCACGGTGTCGCCGGCGCCCGAAACGTCAAACACTTCGCGCGCCTGCGCCGGCATGTGGAATTGCGCGCCGTCGGTGTACAGCGTCATGCCCTCTTCCGAACGGGTCAGCAACAATGCGTCCAGTTTCAGCTCGGCACGCAGGGCTTGCGCCTTGGCGGTCAGTTGCGCTTCGCTGCTCCAGGTGCCTGCGATCAGTTTGAACTCCGACTTGTTCGGCGTCAGCACGGTGGCGCCGGCATAGCGGCTGAAGTCGTCGCCTTTCGGATCGACCAGCACCACTTTGCCGGCGGCGCGCGCGGCGGCGATCATGTCGGCCACCGCCACCAGGCTGCCCTTGGCATAGTCCGACAGCACGATCACGTCGTAATCGGCCAGCAGCGCCTTGAACTGTTCCAGCTTGTCGCGCAGCACCGTATCAGTCGGCGCTTCTTCAAAATCAATACGCACCATCTGCTGCTGACGGCCGATCACGCGCAGCTTGATGATGGTGGAGATGGCGTCGTCGCGCTTCAGGTAGCTGCGGATGCCGCCGCCTTCCAGCAGGCGCTGCACCTCATCGCCCGCCTCGTCGTTGCCGACGATACCGAGCAGGCCGGACTGCGCGCCCAGCGCCGCCGCATTGCGCGACACGTTGGCGGCGCCGCCCAGGCGCGCTTCGCGCTTCTCGATGCGCACCACCGGCACCGGCGCCTCCGGCGAAATACGGCTGACCTCACCGAACCAGTAGCGGTCCAGCATCACGTCGCCCACTACCAGGATGCGTACTTTATCCAGAGTCTTCGTCACAGTTATCCTCGTTAGTTGCGGGTCAGCACCGAGCGGCCAATGCCGTGGTATTCAAAGCCGATTTCGGCCATCACTTCCGGCTCGAACAGATTACGGCCGTCGAAGATCACCGCGTGCTTCAGTGCCGCCTTGATCTTGTCGAAGTCCGGGCTGCGGAAGGCCTTCCATTCGGTGACGATGGCCAGTGCCTCGGCGCCGGTCAGCGTATCCATCGGGCTGTCGGCAAAGCGCACCCGTGCCAGTTCGGCGGCGTTCAGGTCGAGCGCCAGCACGCGCCGGGCTTCCGGCATGGCGACCGGGTCATACACCGCCACCGTGGCGCCGGCGTCCAGCAGTTGGCGGATCAAGACCCGCGCCGGCGCTTCGCGCATATCGTCGGTGTTGGGCTTGAAGGCCAGGCCCCAGATGGCGAAGTGTTTTCCGCCCAGGTAGGCGCCAAAGCGCGACAGCACCTTACGGCCCAATACCAGCTTCTGCTTGTCGTTGACCACCTCCACCGCGCGCAGGATGTGCAGATCCTGCGCATAGTGGCGCGCGGTGCGTTCCAGCGCCTGCACGTCTTTCGGGAAGCAGGAGCCACCGTAACCGGCGCCGGCGTACAGGAAGCTGTGGCCGATACGCGGATCGGAACCGATGCCGCGGCGTACCGCTTCGATGTCGACGCCGACGTTGTCGGCCAGGTTGGCCAGCTCGTTCATGAACGAAATGCGGGTGGCCAGCATGGCGTTGGCGGCGTATTTGGTGAACTCGGCCGAGCGCACGTCCATCCAGAAGGTACGCTCGTGGTTGCGGTTGAACGGCGCGTACAGGCGCTTCATCAGCGCCGCCGCCTGCTGGCCCTCGGCCGTGCTGTCGTGGCCGATGACGATGCGGTCCGGACGCATGAAGTCTTCCACCGCAGCACCCTCTTTGAGGAATTCCGGATTCGACACCACGGTGAAGCTGGCGTCGCTGCCGCGCGCCTGCAATTCCTCTTGCAGCGCAATGCGCACGCGGTCGCCGGTGCCGACCGGCACGGTCGATTTGTCGACGATGACCTTGAAGCCAGTCGCATGCTTGCCGATGTTGCGGGCGGCGGCCAGCACGTATTGCAGATCGGCCGAGCCGTCTTCATCTGGCGGCGTACCGACCGCGATGAACTGCACTTCGCCGTGCGCCACCGAGGCGGCGACATCGGTCGAGAAATGCAGACGGCCGGCGGCGCGGTTGCGCGCCACCACTTCTTCCAGGCCTGGCTCGTGGATCGGGATGCCGCCGTTGTTCAGCAGGTCGATCTTGGCCTGGTCTACGTCCAGGCAGAATACGTCGTTGCCCAGCTCCGCCAGGCAGGCGCCGGTGACCAGGCCCACATAGCCGGTGCCGATGATGGTGATTTTCATGGTGACTCTCTTAGTACCCCGTCATTCCGGCCTGCGCCGGAATGACGGTGGGGTTAATTCATAACGTTAAGTTCTTCGGTGCGGCGCGGCGGGTAGGTTTCCCAGCGGCTGCAACCAGGACATTGCCAGTAGAACTGGCGCGACTTGAAGCCGCAATGGCTGCACTGGTAGCGCGCCAGTTTCTGCGTGTAGCCGTGCACCAGATTCTTCACCATCGACAGCTCAGTCACCAGATTGGGCGGCGCATCGACCAGCCGCGCTTCCAGCAGCTTGTCCAGGCCCAGCAGAGTCGGCGTGCGGCGCAATTCGTTCGATACCAGCTGCTTGGCGGCGTCGACGCCGTCCAGCTCCAGCACCGCTTTGTAGACCACTTCGATCAGGTCGATCGACGAGGCCTGCTCAAGATAGGATTTCAGCAGGTTCAGGCCTTCCTGCGGGCGGCCGACCTTGCGGTAGCCCTCCATCAGCCGCTGTGCCACCAGCGCCACGTGCGGCACGCTGATCTGCTCAACGCGGCGCCAGGTCAGCAGCGCCGCCTCGACATCGCCCTGTGCCAGCTGCGCATCGCCGGTCAGCATGGTGGCGCGCACGTTGACGCGATCCGCCTGCAGCGATTTGTCCAGCAGCTCCAGCGCCTGCTCCGGATGCAGGTGCACCAGCGCGTCCTGCGCCAGCTCGCAGTAGAACTGCGCGATCTGCTTCTGGCGCGAACCAGCGCCGGATTCCTGCAGGCCGATGGCGGCCTCGATGGCGCGCGGCCACTCCTTCTCGCGCTGGAAAATCTCCAGCAGCGCACGGCGCGCCTGCGCCGAATAGGAGCCGTTCAGCAGCGTGTTGAAGGTTTCCTCGGCGCGGTCCAGCAGGCCGGCCTTCAGGTAATCCATGCCCAGCTCGTACTTGGCATGGTCTTTCTGATCCTGCGGCAGGTCGGGACGCGCCAGCAGGTTCTGGTGTATCCGGATGGCGCGCTCGGTTTCGCCACGGCGGCGGAACAGATTGCCCAGCGCGAAGTGCATATCGGCCGATTCCGGATCCAGCCGGACGATGTCGATAAACGCGTCCACCGCCTTGTCCTGCTGATCGTTGAGCAGGAAGTTTAAGCCTTTGTAATAGCCGCGCGGCAGCGTGCGCGACTCCGACACCACGGCGCGCATATCGACGCGCGCGGCAAGCCATCCCAGGCCAAACAAGACCGGGATGCCCAGTAACCACCAGAGTTCAAATTCCATGAGTGCTAGTTATTGTTGTGTATTGACGCTGTCCGGCTGCGGCTGGCGGGTAGCCTGCTGCGCCGACGATTGCAGCGTGTGGATAGTGGTTTTGTGCTTATTGGTTTCGCGGCGGTGGCGGAACACGGTGGGCGTCAGCGCCAGCACGCCAAGTACGGCGCCGGCCACGAAGAAGCCGAGCAGCATCAGCACCAGCGGGCCGCGCAGCTCATAGTGCAGGAACAATTGCAGATCGACTTCCTGCGAGTTCTTCAGCGCGAAGCCGAAAAACAGCACAAAAATAATGAAGCCTACGATGGGGGAGATGAATTTCATCAGCCGGTATCCTGTTGAGTGCCAAGAGCGCCAGTATCGCACCTCGGCCAACAAAAAAAAAGCGGCATCCCGAAGGACGCCGCTTTTGCTTAACTATTGAATGCTTCAGTCCTCGATGATCGGTTGCCCGACCATCGCGTCAACCCGCTCGCGCAATTGCTTGCCCGGCTTGAAGTGAGGCACCCGTTTTTCGGGCACCATCACCTTGTCGCCCGACTTCGGATTGCGTCCGATGCGCGGTGGCCGGCTGTTCAGAGCAAAACTGCCAAAACCGCGTATCTCGATGCGCTGACCAGTCGACAAAGCGTTGGTCATCGCATCCAGAATGGTCTTGACGGCATACTCCGCATCTTTGGCCACCAGCTGAGAATAACGCTCAGCCAGGCGGTTAATCAGTTCGGACTTAGTCATCGCGAACTAGTTCTTAGTTCTTGTTGTCCAGCTTAGCCTTCAGCAGTGCGCCCAGGCTGGTGGTGCCCGAAGCAGCGTTGCTGTCCGAAGCGATGTTTTTCATCGCTTCAGCGGTGTCAGCCGAATCTTTAGCTTTGATCGACAGCTGGATCGAACGTGCTTTACGGTCGATGTTGATCACCAGAGCTTCGACGGAGTCGCCGACTTTCAGGTGGGTGCCAGCATCTTCCACGCGGTCACGCGAGATTTCCGAAGCGCGCAGGTAGCCTTCAACTTCTTCCGACAGTTGGATCACGGCGCCTTTAGGCTCAACCGATTTAACGGTACCGGTCACCAGCGAACCTTTGTCGTTCATGGCTGCGTAGTTGTTGAATGGATCGCCTTCCAGTTGCTTAACGCCCAGGGAAACGCGCTCACGCTCAACGTCGATCGCCAGAACGATGGCTTCCAGTTCGTCACCTTTCTTGAACTTGCGTACGGCTTCTTCGCCGGACTCGGTCCACGACAGGTCGGACAGGTGTACCAGGCCGTCGATGTTGCCAGCCAGACCGATGAACACGCCGAAGTCGGTGATCGATTTGATCGCGCCTTTGACTTTGTCACCTTTCTTATGGGTCACGCCGAAGTCGTCCCATGGGTTGGCTTTGCACTGTTTCATGCCCAGCGAAATACGGCGACGCTCTTCGTCGATTTCCAGTACCATCACTTCTACTTCGTCGCCCAGTTGGACAACTTTATTAGGAGCGACGTTTTTGTTGGTCCAGTCCATTTCCGACACGTGAACCAGGCCTTCGATGCCTTGTTCAACTTCAACGAACGCGCCGTAGTCGGTCAGATTGGTTACTTTACCGAACAGGCGGGTGCCTTGTGGGTAACGACGCGACAGACCGGTCCATGGGTCATCGCCCAGTTGCTTCACGCCCAGCGAAACACGGTTCTTCTCTTGATCGTATTTCAGGACTTTAGCGGTGATCTCTTGACCAACGGTCAGCACTTCCGATGGGTGACGCACACGACGCCATGCCAGGTCGGTGATGTGCAGCAGGCCGTCGATGCCGCCCAGATCCACGAACGCGCCGTAGTCGGTGATGTTTTTCACAACGCCGGTCACCACGGTGCCTTCTTTCAGCGTTTCCATCAGTTTCTGACGCTCTTCGCCCATCGAAGCTTCGATGACGGCGCGACGCGACAGAACCACGTTGTTACGCTTGCGGTCCAGTTTGATCACTTTGAATTCGAGGGTTTTGCCTTCGAATGGGGTGGTGTCTTTGACTGGACGGGTGTCCACCAGCGAACCTGGCAGGAAGGCACGGATGCCGTTGGTCAGAACGGTCAGGCCGCCCTTGACTTTGCCGTTCACGGTGCCGACGACGATCTCGCCCGACTCCATTGCTTTTTCCAGTGCCAGCCACGAAGCCAGACGCTTGGCTTTGTCGCGCGACAGGATGGTATCGCCGAAACCATTTTCCAGCGATTCGATGGCCACGGAAACGAAGTCACCTACTTTGACTTCCAGTTCGCCTTGGTCATTTTTGAATTCTTCAACAGGGATGAAAGCTTCCGATTTCAGGCCTGCGTTGACGATCACGAAGTTGTGATCCAGACGAACGACTTCAGCCGAAATTACTTCGCCCGAGCGCATATCTTGACGCGACAGGGATTCTTCGAAGAGGGCTGCAAAACTTTCCATAATAAACTTCCAGGTCAGCCAGTAAGGCTCGCAGGATGCGACTTCAACTGGGTTAGGTTAATAAAAGGTATTACTTGGTGATGCCGGCGTACCATTTCAAGACCTGGTCGACTGCTGCATCAGCGGTCATTTCCGAGGTATCGAGCACGTACGCGCCTTCTGGCGGGACCAGCGGCGCGATGGTCCGTTTCATATCACGGTCGTCGCGGGCCTGCAAATCCATCAGGAGGTCTTCCATATTAGCAGAAATTCCCTTGTCTATCAATTGCTTATAACGGCGCCCTGCGCGCGCTGCCACGGAGGCGGTCAAAAACACCTTCAGCGGGGCATGCGGGAAGATCACCGAACCCATGTCGCGTCCGTCCGCCACCAGGCCGGGCGCCTTGCGGAAGCCCAGCTGCAGCCCGGTCAGCGCATGCCGTACCGCCGGGAAGGTGGCGATCCTGGAGGCGGTGTTGCCGACCTCTTCGGCGCGGATCGCGTCGGTGACGTTTTCGTGCGACAGAATGATGTCGCCCCCCTGGAAGCTGCAATGCAGGTGCTCGGCCAGCTTGGCCAGCGCGTGCTCGTCAGCCAGGTCGGTCTGGCGGCGCAGCGCCGACAGCGCCGTCAAGCGGTACAGCGCGCCCGAGTCCAGGTAATGGAAGCCGAGCTTATCGGCAACGCGGTGTGCGACCGTGCCCTTGCCGGATGCGGTAGGGCCGTCGATGGTGATGACTGGAATCTGGGAAGTTGGCATATCGTTTATTGTGCGATTTTTGCAAATGCGCTGAAGTAGTCAGGGAAAGTCTTGTTCACGCACTTGGGATCGTTGATGCGGGTGACTGCCCCCTTGCGCAGCGCGCCGTCCAGCGACACCAGCGAGAAGCACATCGCCATGCGGTGATCGTCGTAAGTATCGATGGTAGCAGCTGCGATGGCCGCAGGTGGCGTGACTTTGATGTAGTCCGGGCCTTCTTCGACGATGGCGCCAACCTTGCGCAGTTCGGTGGCCATGGCGGCGATGCGGTCGGTTTCCTTGACGCGCCAGCTGGCAATGTTGCGCAGCGTCGACGGGCCGTCGGCGTACAGCGCGGCCACGGCAATGGTCATGGCGGCGTCGGGGATGTGATTGAAATCGGCGTCGATGGCTTTCAGCGGGCCGTTGGCGCGCGCTTCGATCCAGTTGTCGCCCATGGTGATCTGCGCGCCCATCTGCTCCAGCGCGGCGGCAAAGCGCACGTCGCCCTGGATGCTGTTGTTGCCCACGCCCTCGACCCGCACCGGTCCGCCGCCGATCGCGCCGGCCGCCAGGAAGTACGATGCCGACGAAGCGTCGCCTTCAACGTGGATGGTGCCGGGCGATTGATAGATCTGGCCTGGCTGGATGGTGAAGGATGTCCAGCCGTTCTGCTCGACCTTGACGCCGAAGCGGCGGATCAGGTTCAGCGTGATTTCGATGTAAGGCTTGGAGATCAGTTCACCGATCACGTCGATGGTGATCGCGTGGTCCCTGGCCATCAGCGGCGCCACCATCAGCAGCGCGGTCAGGAACTGGCTCGACACATCGCCGCGCACCGACAGGCGCTGGGTGGTGATCTTGCCTTGTTTGATGTGCAGCGGCGGGTAGCCTGGGTTGCCGGTGTACTCAACGTTGGTGCCGGCGGCGTTGAGCGCGTCGACCAGGTCGCCGATCGGACGCTCGTGCATGCGTGGCACGCCGTGCAGCGTGTAGTCGCCACCGATAACGGCCAGCGCGGCGGTCAACGGGCGAATCGCCGTGCCGGCATTCCCCATAAACAAATCCGCCGACTTATTCGGTAGCACGCCGGCCACGCCAGTAACGTGATGGATGGTGCCGGTGGCGGTTTTCTCTTCGTGCCATTGCACGCCGAGCGAGCGCAGCGCGGCCAGCATCACGGCAGTGTCGTCCGATGCCAGCAAATCCACAATCGCCACCTGCCCTTGCGACAGCGCCGCCAGCAGCAGGATGCGGTTGGAGATGGACTTGGAGCCCGGCAGGCGCACCGCGCCTTTAACGTGAGCGACCGTTTGCAGGTCAATATATTCGTGAGTCATTTGTTTTCCTTAACTTCGGGGTCCGAATGTCGGCACTGACCCCGAATTTACTCTTTATCGGGCGACGGCGGCGCTTCGGCCGTTTCAATCGCGGTGATCCACTGGTGGCGGGCATGCTGGGCGTTGCTGTAGACGCGCTCCAGCGCCGCGCCGTCGTTGGCCGCCAGTTGCGCGCGCAGCAGCGTCAATTGTGCCATGTACGCATCCAGCTCCGCCAACAAGGCTGGCTGATTGGCCAGGCTGATATCACGCCACATCTCCGGCGACGAGCCGGCGATCCGCGTGAAATCACGGAAGCCGCTGGCCGCATACTGGAACAGCAAGTCCGCATGCGGCTTCCTGGCGATGTCGTCCACCAGCGCGTAAGCCAGCAGGTGCGGCAGGTGGCTGACGGCAGCGAACACTTTGTCATGCTCGGCCGGCGTCAGGCGGTGGATGATGGCGCCACAGGCGCGCCATGCGGCGGCCACGCGTTCGACATCATCGGCGCTGTTTTCTTCCAGCGCGGTCAGCACCACTTTCCTGCCGATGTAGAGGTGGTCAATGGCGGCGTCGGGGCCGTTGGTTTCGCGGCCAGCGATCGGGTGGCCCGGCACGAACTGCGCGATCCTGCCGCCCAGCGCGCGGCGTGCGGACTCCACCACGTCGGACTT
Source organism: Duganella sp. sic0402 (assembly GCF_019219065.1). Classification (GTDB taxonomy): domain Bacteria; phylum Pseudomonadota; class Gammaproteobacteria; order Burkholderiales; family Burkholderiaceae_D; genus Rugamonas. The sequence continues at coordinate 188,241 of NZ_JAHUWK010000003.1, forward strand.
GGTGCTGCCCGCGTCGGTGACCACCGTGCCTTCACTCAGGTGCGGCGCGATCGCCGTCAGGATGGCCTCAGTCTGCGCCACCGGCGCCGCCAGCAACACCAGGTCAGCCCCGGCCAGCGCTACCGCCAGCGATGGCTCGCCGCTCACGCCGATGGCGTCAATGATGCCCAACTCCAGCGCACGCGCCATCGACGCGGCCGAGCGGCCAACGCCAACGATCTCGCGTACCGCGCCGGCCTTCTTCAGCGCCCGCGCAAACGAGCCGCCGATCAGGCCTACGCCAAATATAACGACTTTGTTCAGCATTTACTCCGCCAGTGCATTCGTCAGCGCTTCGATGAAGGCTTCGTTCTCTTCCGGCAGGCCGATCGAGATGCGCAGCCATTCCGGCAAGCCGTAGTTGCCGACCGGGCGCACGATCACGCCCTGCTTCAGCAACGCCAGGTTGATGCGCGCGCCGGCGCCGGCATCGTCGCCCACTTTGACCAGCACGAAGTTGCCGTACGATGGCACATACTCCAGGCCCAGCTTATCGAACGCGGTCACCAGCTGCTGATAGCCGGCGCTATTGTTCTCCGCGCCCTTCTGCAGGAATGCCGTGTCGTTCAAGGCCGCGATAGCCGCCGCCTGCGCCAGCGAATTGACGTTGAACGGCTGGCGAATGCGGTTCATCAAATCCGTCAGCGCCGGCTGCGCAATCGCAAAGCCCACGCGCAGACCAGCCAGGCCATACGCCTTCGAGAAGGTACGCGACACCAGCAGGTTGGGATACTTCTTCACCCAAGCCGCCGATTCAAACTGGTTCTCGGCCGACAGGAATTCGTTATAGGCCTCGTCCAGCACCACCACCACATGTGCCGGCACCTTGGCCAGGAAGGCTTCGATGTCAGCGGCGGGAATAAACGTGCCGGTCGGATTGTTCGGGTTGGCGATGAACACCAGCCGCGTGTCTTCGCGGATCGCCGCCAGCATCGCCGGCAAATCGTGACCATGCGCCTTGGCCGGCACCACGATGTGCTGCGCGCCGACGCCCTGGGTCGCCAGCGCGTACACGGCGAACGAATACTGCGCATACACAATCGACTGCCCGCGCTCGACAAACGCGTGCGCGGCGATTTCCAGAATGTCGTTGGAGCCGTTGCCCAGCGTGATCCAGTCCGCCGGCACGTCGTAGCGCTTGGCCAGCGCACCTTTCAGATCGAAGCCGTTGGCGTCCGGGTAGCGGCCCAGCTCCGCCACGGCGGCGGCCATCGCCTGCCTGGCCGATTCCGGCACGCCGAACGGATTTTCATTCGATGCCAGTTTGACGATGCTGGCCTCATCCAGGCCAAACTCGCGCGCGACTTCAGCGATCGGTTTGCCAGCCTGGTAAGGCGCGATAGCGCGGACGTATTCCGGGCCGTAGTTCTTGCTCATGATGTCTCTCTTTATGATCAGGTCAGGCTGACCGGGTAGGAACCCAGCACCTTGAAGAACGCGGCATTGCCGCGCAGCTCATCCAGCGCCTTGGCCACGGCGGCATCCTGCACATGGCCCTCAACGTCAACGTAGAAATAATATTCCCAGGTGCCGGTGCGTGCCGGGCGCGACTCGAAGCGCGTCATCGACACGCCATGCTGCGCCAGCGAACCAAGCAGGCGATAAATCGAACCCGCCTTGTGCGGCGCCGCCAGCGCCAGCGAGGTGCGGTCCTCGCCCGACGGACCGGCCTGCAGCGAACCAATCACCGCGAAGCGGGTACGGTTGTGAGGATCGTCCTGGATATTGGCCTTGACCGTACCCAGGCTGTAGCGCACGCCAGCGCGTTCGCCAGCGATGGCCGCCAGCGCGTGATTGTCGCGCGCCATGCGCGCCGCCTCGGCGTTGGAGGACACAGCGATGCGCTCCAGGTCCGGGTAATTATTATTCAGCCAGATCTGGCACTGGGCCAGCGCCTGCGCATGGGCGCAAATGGCGGTCACACCATCCATATTGCCGCTGCCGGTCAGCAGGCTGTGACGCACCGCGATCGACACTTCGCCGCTGATGGTCAGCGGCGTGTGCAGCAGCAGATCGAGCGTGCGGCCAATCGCGCCTTCGGTCGAATTCTCGACCGGCACCACGCCGAATTCCGCCGTGCCGGCCTCGGTGGCACGGAATACTTCATCGATCGAGGAGCACGACAGCACGTCCACCGCGCTGCCGAATTGTTCGTACACCGCCTGCTCGCTGTAAGTGCCGGCCGGGCCGAGGAAGGCCACGGTGACGCGTTTCTCCAGCGAGCGGCAAGCGGACATGATTTCGCGCCAGATGGTTTGCAGCTCGGCGTTGCCCATCGGGCCAGGATTGCGCTCGGCCACGCCGCGCAGCACCTGCGCCTCGCGCTCGGGACGGAATACCGGTGCGCCGGTTTCAGCTTTCACATGGCCCACTTCCTGCGCGACGCGCGCGCGCTGGTTCAGCAGGTCGAGGATTTGCGCGTCGATCGAATCGATCTGTTCGCGCAAGGGTTTGAGTTTGTCGTTCATAGGGGGCTTATTTGCCGGCGCGGCCGGCGAATTCGTTCAAGTAGTCTACGAGCGCTTGCACGCCCTCGATAGGCATCGCGTTGTAGATCGATGCGCGCATACCGCCGACGGACTTGTGGCCCTTCAGTTGCAGCAGCCCGCGCGCTTTCGCGCCGGCCAGGAATGCCTCGTTCTTGCTCTCGTCCTTCAGGTAGAAGGGCACGTTCATGCGCGAACGGTTTTGCCGCGCCACGCGGTTTTGGTAAAAGTCGTCCGCGTCCAATGCGGCGTACAGCAGATCGGCCTTGGCCTTGGCGCGGCGCTCCATCTCGGCCACGCCGCCCTGCTGCTTCAACCACTGGAACACCAGGCCGGCGATATAGATGCCGTAGGTAGGCGGCGTGTTATACATCGACTCATTGTCAGCCACCAGCTTGAAATCAAACGCCGACGGGCAGACCGGCAGCGCCTTGCCCAGCAGGTCGTCACGGATAATGACGATGGTGACGCCGGCCGGGCCGATGTTCTTCTGCGCGCCGGCGAAGATCACGCCGTACTTGGCCACGTCGATCACACGCGACAAAATGTGCGAGGACATATCGGCCACCAGCACGCGTTCCGCGAAGCGGGCGTCGCTGAAGTCCGGCTGGTACTCCACACCGTCGATGGTCTCGTTGGTGCACATGTGCAGATAGGCTGCGCTTGCGGCAGGCGTAAGTTGCCACTCTGCCTGCGGCGGCACCGCCGATGTCGACGACGCGGCGATATTCACCTTGGCGTACTTGCCGGCTTCCTTGATGGATTTGCCCGACCACGAACCGGTATGAATGAAATCGATGGTTGCACCGGCGGGCTTGTGGCCCAGCAGGTTCAACGGGATCAGGGCGTTCTGCGACAGACCGCCGCCCTGCATGAACAAAATCTTGTAATTGTCCGGTACTGCCAGCAGCTCGCGCAGATCGCGCTCGGCTGCCTGGTAAATCGACATAAACTCCGGTCCGCGGTGGCTCATCTCCATCACCGACATGCCGCTGCCATGCCAATCCAGCATTTCGGCGGCGGCTTGCGTCAGCACTTCCTTCGGCAGTACGGCGGGGCCGGCGGAAAAGTTAAAGATTTGCGTCACGTTGCATTCCTTATGATGTGGGGTGTTACTTGGCTTGCTGCTGCATCTTTTGCAGCATCGGGCCGATGCGGCGCTGGACGATCTGCTGGCCGATCTGCATGCCCTCGCCCATCAGCTGCGGCATCAGGTTCAGCATCTTGGCGCCGACCGGCGTGCGGTAGAAGGCGGTGATCTGCTTCAGTTCATCGGCGCTGAAATGGCGTGCATAAATCGGCACGGTTTCCGCCAGGATGTCGTCCACCAGTCCAGGATCGTTCATCACATCCTGCATCGCCTTGACCACGCCAGGCAGCTCGGTTTCCAGCTTGGCCAGCGCCTTCTGCTTGTCGTCGGCGCTCATCTGGTTATTGTTCTTGATCGCCGCTTCGGCGCCGCCGCGCAGCGATGCAGCCAGGCCTTGCGACATCTGCTGCATCGCGCCAACCATCACGGCGCGGTAGTTCATCGAGTCGAACAGTTCCTTGGCGGCGGCGGTGGAAGCCGCGTCGGCTTGGGCGTACACGGCGACTGGCGCGGCGGCCAGGGCCATCGATACCATCAGGCTTGCTACGATTTTCTTCATTTTATCTCCTTGAAATAACAACGGGGCCAGTTCTATTGGCGCGCAATAGTCGTGGCCCCGCTGGCTCATGTTAAGTGAGCTTTACTCCGTCGCTGAATCCGGGCCCGGTTCCAGCTCGACTTCGTCAATATCCGTCTCGACCACGCGCTGCAGGCCGGACAGCTTGGTGCCGTCTTCCACTGCGATCAGGGTCACGCCCTGGGTGGCGCGGCCCATCTCGCGGATCTCCGACACGCGGGTGCGGATCAGCACACCACCGGTGGTGATCAGCATGATCTCGTCGGTCGAATCGACCAGCGTTGCCGCCACCACCTTGCCGTTACGCTCGGAGGTCTGGATCGCGATCATGCCCTTGGTACCACGGCCGTGACGGGTGTACTCGGTGATCGGGGTACGCTTGCCGAAGCCGTTCTCGGTCGCGGTCAGCACCGACTGCTGCTCGTTCTCGGCCACCAGCAGCGCGATCACGCGCTGGCCTTCGTCGAGGTTCATGCCGCGCACGCCACGGGCGTTGCGGCCCATCGGACGCACATCGTTCTCGTCGAAGCGCACTGCCTTGCCGGCGTCGGAGAACAGCATCACATCGTGCTGGCCGTCGGTCAGCGCGGCGCCGATCAGGAAGTCGCCATCGTCCAGGTCGACCGCGATGATGCCGGCCTTGCGTGGATTGCTGAAGTCTTTCAGCGGCGTTTTCTTGACGGTGCCCAGGCTGGTCGACATGAACACATAGTGGTCTTCCGGGAAGGTGCGGTTTTCGCCCGACAGCGGCAGGATCACCGTGATCTTCTCGTTGTCCGCCAATGGGAACATATTGACGATCGGCTTGCCGCGCGAGTTGCGCGAGCCTTGCGGCACTTCCCATACCTTCAGCCAGTACATGCGGCCACGGTCGGAGAAGCACAGGATGTAGTCGTGGGTGTTGGCGATGAACAGCTGGTCGATCCAGTCCTCGTCCTTGGTCGCCATCGCCTGCTTGCCGCGGCCGCCGCGTTTCTGCGAGCGGTACTCGGAAATCGGCTGCGACTTCATGTAGCCAGTGTGCGACAAGGTCACCACCATGTCCTGCGGGGTGATCAGGTCTTCGGTATTCAGATCGCTGGCGTTGTGCTCGATATTGGAGCGGCGCGGGTCTTTGGCAGGGTCGCCGAACTCGCCCACCATCGAGGTCATCTCGTCGGTGATGATGGTGGTCACGCGGGCCGGCTTGGACAGGATGTCCAGCAGGTCGGCAATTTCCGCCATCACGTCCTTGTACTCGTTGACGATCTTGTCCTGTTCCAGGCCAGTCAGGCGCTGCAGGCGCATTTGCAGGATTTCCTGCGCTTGGTCGTCGGACAGCTTGTACAGGCCGTCGGTCTGCATGCCATAGTGTTTCGGCAGGTGTTCCGGACGGAAGGCGTCAATGCCGCCAGCGGTCGGGCCTTCGCCGGTACGGGCCAGCATCTCGCGCACCAGCGACGAATCCCAGGATTTTTCCATCAGCGCGGTCTTCGCCACCGGCGGGGTTGGCGCCGCCTTGATGATGGCGATGAACTCGTCGATATTGGCCAGCGCTACCGCCAGGCCTTCCAGCACGTGGCCGCGCTCGCGCGCCTTGCGCAGCTCGAACACGGTGCGGCGCGTGACCACTTCGCGGCGGTGCGACAGGAAGCACGACAGCATTTCCTTCAGGTTCAGCAGCTTGGGCTGGCCGTCGACCAGCGCCACCATATTCATGCCGAAGGTGTCTTGCAGCTGAGTCTGTTTGTAGAGGTTGTTCAGCACCACTTCCGGCACTTCACCGCGCTTCAGCTCGATGACCACGCGCATGCCCGATTTATCGGACTCGTCGCGGATGTCGGAAATGCCTTCCAGCTTTTTGTCGCGCACGTTTTCGGCGATGCGCTCCAGCAGCGATTTCTTGTTGACCTGGTACGGCAGCTCGTCCACGATGATGGCGGTGCGGCCGCCGTCCTTGCCATACTCTTCATAGTGGGTCTTGGCGCGCATCACCACCCGGCCACGGCCGGTGCGGTAGCCGTCGCGCACGCCCGATACGCCGTAGATGGTGCCGCCGGTCGGGAAGTCCGGCGCCGGGATCAGTTCGATCAGTTCGTCGATCGAGCATTCCGGGTTGTTCAGCACGTGCAGCGCGCCGGCAATCACCTCATGCAGATTGTGCGGCGGGATATTGGTGGCCATACCCACCGCGATGCCGGACGAGCCGTTGATCAGCAGGTTGGGAATGCGGGTCGGCAGTACCGTTGGTTCTTTTTCCTTGCCGTCATAGTTGGGCTGGAAGTCGACCGTGTCCTTGTCGATGTCGGCCAGCAGTTCGCTGGAAATCTTGTCGAGGCGGCACTCGGTGTAACGCATCGCCGCAGCGCCATCGCCGTCGACCGAGCCGAAGTTACCCTGGCCGTCGACCAGCATGTAGCGCAGCGAGAAGTCCTGCGCCATACGCACCAGCGTGTCGTAAATCGAGGCGTCGCCGTGCGGGTGATACTTACCCATGGTCTCGCCCACCACACGGGCGCACTTGACGTAGGGACGATTCCACACGTTGTTCATTTCGTGCATCGAATACAAGACCCGGCGGTGCACCGGCTTCAGGCCGTCACGCACGTCCGGCAAGGCGCGGCCTACGATCACGCTCATGGCGTAATCGAGGTAGCTCTTGCGCATCTCTTCTTCCAGGGAAATTGGGATTGTTTCTTTTGCGAATTGATCCATTGGCGGGTCGTTTACTGTGGTTTATTGAGCCTCCCCCAAGGGGAAGGCAAGCGTACGATTTTAGCATGGGTGTACGGCCACTAGCGGAAAACCGCGTTCCCCTAGCATCTATGCGGTGCCGCGCACCGTCGCGCACGGTAACAAGTTGTAATATTCATGACACATTACTCAATTATTATCGACAATCACGTTGCAACAAAACAACATTTTGGTCGAATCCGAAATAGCGCCATGTTGGAGCTTTTTAAACGACTTTAATCGCTTGTGGCAAAATGGACGAGAAGTCAATTGCTTGATTCGCAAGCGGGAAATGAGTGTGACGCCCCTGCGTGGTAGAATTCCTCTACGCAAAGAACTACGTCGCGCAGTTTTCTGCAGATATCACCCCCGAAAGGAAGAAAAATATGAAAAAACTGATTTCGATGCTGGCCATTTCGGCTGCATTCGCTGGTTCGGCCATCGCACAGACCCCAACCGCCCCACCGTACGCACCGGTCACCCAGGACATCAAGGCTGCAACGCCTAAGAGTGCCTACGTGCAAGACGCACGTGGCATCATTGCCCGCGACCCGTTCGGCCTGTGCTGGCGCACCGGCTACTGGACCCCGGCTGATGCCGTGCCAGGTTGCGATCTGCCACTGTGCGTAGAGCCAGAAAAACTGGAAAACGGCAAATGCGTGGCACCGCCACCACCGCCAGCTGCACCAGCACCGGCTCCGGCCCCTGCGCCAGCACCGGCACCAGTGCCAGCACCAGTACCAACCGCACAAAAAGTGAGCTTCGCTGCTGACGCCTTCTTCGACTTCGACAAGGCCGTGCTGAAACCAGAAGGCAAAGCCAAGCTGGATGACGTGACCTCGAAACTGGGTTCGATCAACCTGGAAGTCATCATCGCCGTTGGCCACACCGACTCGGTTGGTTCGGATGAGTACAACCAGAAGCTGTCGGTACGCCGCGCTGAAGCCGTTAAAGCCTACATCATCTCGAAAGGCGTTGAAGCCAATCGCGTGTACACCGAAGGCAAAGGCGAGAAGCAACCTGTAGCGGACAACAAAACCGCTGAAGGCCGCGCTAAAAACCGTCGCGTAGAAATCGAAGTGGTCGGCACCAGCAAGTAATTCGCTGCGCTGAACACTGAAAGCCCCGCTCTGCGGGGCTTTTTTTTATCCTGTGCTTTAGAATAGCGGGATTAGTCTTTTTCCTATCTTGCTATGAACGCTGATCCATTAGAACTGCAAAAATTCTCCGAACTCGCGCATCGCTGGTGGGACCCGACCTCGGAATTCCGCCCGCTGCACGAAATCAACCCGCTGCGCCTGGAATGGATTAACGCGCGCGCGCCGCTGGCCGGCAAGAACGTCATCGACATCGGCTGCGGCGGCGGCATCCTGTCGGAATCGATGGCGCGCAAAGGCGCGACCGTCACTGGCATCGACCTCGGCGAGAAAGCGCTGAAAGTGGCCGACCTGCACTCGCTGGAATCCGGCGTGGCGGTGCGCTACAAGCTGATCGCCGCCGAAGAGATGGCCGCCCAGGAGCCTGGCCAGTACGACGTGGTGACCTGCATGGAAATGCTGGAACACGTGCCGGACCCAGCCGCCATCGTGCGCGCCTGCGCGGCGCTGGTGAAGCCCGGTGGCCAAGTGTTCTTCTCGACGCTGAACCGCAATCCCAAGTCCTATCTGTTCGCCGTCATCGGCGCCGAATACATCTTGCGCATGCTGCCCAAGGGCACCCACGATTACGAAAAATTCATCACGCCGTCCGAGCTGTCGCAATACATCCGCAGCGCCGGCCTGGAAGTGGCCGGCTTCAAGGGCATGGGCTACAACCCGCTGACCAAGATTTATTCGCTCAACGACGACACCAGCGTCAACTATCTGGTGGCCGCGCGCCGCCCACTGTGAATATGAGCATTCCTGCTGCGCCACGCGCCATCCTGTTCGATCTCGACGGCACCCTGGCCGACACCGCGCCCGATCTGGCCGCCGCCGTCAACCTGCTGCGCAGCGTGCGCGGCCTGGCGCCGACTGACTACGCGATCCTGCGCCCTACCGCCTCGGCCGGCGCACGCGGCATGATCGGCGCGTCGTTCGGCATGACGCCCGACGATGATGGCTACCTGGCCCTGCGCGACGAATTCTTCAGCAACTACGAAGCAGCCATCGCAGTGCGCAGCAGCCTGTTTGCCGGCGTGCCGGAACTGCTGGCAGGTATCGAGGCGGCCGGGCTGCAATGGGGCGTGGTGACCAATAAGTCGAAACGCTTCACCGATCCGCTGCTGCCGCAGATCGGCCTGGGCCACGCGGCCTGCGCGATTTCCGGCGACACCACGGCGCACGCCAAGCCGCACCCGGCGCCGCTGCTGGAAGCCGCCAGCCGGCTCAAGCTGGCGCCGGAGCAATGCTGGTACGCCGGCGATGACTTGCGCGACATCCAGGCCGGCAAGGCGGCCGGCATGCTGACCATCGCCTGCGGCTGGGGCTATTGCGGCGCCGTCGAACCGCAACATTGGCAGGCAGACTACTTATTCCAGCAGCCTGCCGAGCTGCTGGCGCTGATCCAGGCGGCGCTGGCCGCAGGCGCTTTGGCGGCATAACATTCCGCCAAGTTGCAAGAAAGAATCATAGTTGCATAATTTAGTTGCCGTGTGGACAGAGTAGGCGTAGTCTCCCGCATGACTGCGTAGCATTACTTATTTCCTGAAAGCCAAAACCTCGCCGATTAGGAAAAGAGACAGTCATCCGACACTCAACTTTTCCTCATCAGGTGCATCATGAATTTCCCTGAACAGGTTGCCCAGATCCCGCAACCTTATGCAGATTCATTCGCCACCCTGCCGCAGCGGACCACCGCGCCGCAAAGCTGGATGGTCCGTGTGGCCGACGCCAAATACCATTGGTACGACCTGATCGCCGGCTTTGCCGAAAAACCCGACATCCGCGACCCGATCGGCCGCTATATGCGGCGCATGCAGTTCGAGCTGGAGGCCACTGCCGAAAAACGCCATCTGTTCCTTGCCGTCACCCGCCCACGGGTGCGCTTCGACATCACCGGCGTGGTGCAATGGGGCTTCTTTTCGCTGAAGCTGACGCTGCCGCTGCTGATGGGCGCCGAGGCGCTCAAGGAATCCATCACCATCGAGCTGAAAGTGCCGTTTGCGGCCACCATGAAAAAGCCGACCGTGATCCTGACCGAGAATTTCATCAGCCTCAATTGGGGCGGCCTGGTCGAGGTGTTTTCGGTGCACGACCTGCTGCTGACCTATGCCCACAACCTCAAGCTGCCAAGCAAGGTCGCTTACATCGGCCAGACCCGCGATGCCGAGGGCCGGCTGGGCAAGGGCCGGCTGCCGGCGCTGCACAAATTGCGCGCCCAGTTCGGCCTGGATTACGACACGCTGATCCTGGTGCTGGGCATGGAGATCGAGGTCAGCTGCGCTGAAGGCGATCCGGCCGCGCTGCCGCACAACGAGCATCCGCTGGCGGCCGACGCGCTGCAGGCCGAGCGCATCGACGCCATCGAAGCGGCGCTGATACGCTATTTTGAAGGCAGCAATCCGCGCTGGCGCCAGCTGGACGAGCGCAAGGCGCGCGCCGAACGGCTGACCGCTATCCAGGCCAGCAACAATCTGGCCCAATACACCGTCGATCTGGAGCTGCTGGAAACCGGCTGCTACAACACGCTGTGCTCGGAATTTGTCAGCTCGGCGCCGCGTCATTTGCTGAGCTGCTACGTCGCCGATGGCCTGGCCCAGGTTGCAGCCATGCCACTACCGGCGCCGGTGAAGGGCGGCAGGGGCTGAGTAGTGTTACATTGAGTGATTTCTTGATGTTGTGACACATTTCCACATGGAAATAACGCCGCTTTACAACTATAATCACTGAATCATGACACACTTGGAGCGCGCAAATGAGCAATGACGACGACGATTATCCCGATCCGTCGCCGGAAGAGCTGGGTATAGGCGCGCTGTTCGAAGACGCGCCCGAGCCTTTCCTCGATCTGCTGGCCCCACCGCCGGACGAGATGGAGGAACTGCTGCCGCTGATGCCACAGCGCAGCAACGCGCCGCAGACCTGGGTGGTCACCGTGGCCGACGCCAAATTCCACTGGTACGACCTGATCGCCGGTTTCCCGCCGGTGCCGGATATCCGCGACCCGGTTGGCCGTCACCTGCGCCGCATGCAGTTCGACCTCGAAGCGACCAGCGAGAAGCGGCTGATCTATCTCGCGGTCAGCCGTCCACGCGTGCGCTTCGATACCTCGCGCAGCACCAGTTGGGGCTTTTTCTCGCTCAAGCTGACGGTGCCGCTGCTGGTCGGCCTGGAAGAAAAAAAGGATAGCCTGACCATCGAGCTGGCGGTACCGTTTGCTGCCACGCTGAAAAAACCGTCTATCGTGATGACAGAGCAATTCATCACACTCAACTGGGGCGGCCTGATCGAGGCGCTGTCGATCCACGACCTGCTGCAACTGTATGAAAACCCGTACAACTTCAGCAGCGAGGTGCAGTACGTCGGCCAGACCAAGGACCCGCTGGGCCGGCTGGCGCGAGCGCGCGTGACCGGCGTGCAGCGCGTGCACCAGCGCTACAGCGAAGACCGCGACATGCTGCTGCTGATCCAGCGCATGAACGTGGAAGTGATGTCGCCCGACGGCGATCCGGCAGAGCTGGAGGCCAACCAGAATCCGGTGGCGGCCGACATGCTGCTGAAGGACCGCATCGACGTGGTCGAGTGCGCGCTGATCCGCTATTTCGAAGGCCCGGAAATGCACGGCCGCAGCGACCGGGAAGCCGATATCCGCCGCCAGCGCGTGCGCGAGGTGGCGGCCGCCAACAATCTGCAAAGCTTCCGCATCGACCTGCGGCTGGAAGACGGCGGCCACTACCACCAGCTGTATTCGCGCCACACCAGCGTCTCGCATAGCCATGTCATCGACTGCAGCATCGTCGACGGCAATGTGCTGGTCGAACGGGTGCCTGTGCAGGAAAAATCCCGCCCCTAAACGGCGCCCAGCGCCTGCTCCAGATCTTCCAGCAGGTCGTCGCTGTGCTCGATGCCGATCGACAGCCGCACCGTATCCACCGTCACGCCAGCCTTGGCCAGCTCTTCCTCGTTGAGCTGGCGGTGGGTGGTGCTGGCCGGATGGCAGGCCAGCGATTTGGCGTCGCCGATGTTCACCAGCCGGGTGAACAGCTTGAGCGCATCCTGGAAGCGCGCCCCGCCCTCCTTGCCGCCCTGCACGCCGAAAGTCAGCACGCCCGACGGCCGGCCGCCCAGGTAGCGCTGCGCCAGCGCATAATCCCGGTGGCCTTCCAGCCCGGCGTAATTGACCCACTTGACCTTGGCGTGGCGGCCCAGGTAGCCGGCCACCTTGCGGGTGTTGTCGACGATGCGCTCCATGCGCAGCGCAAGCGTTTCTATCCCTTGCAGCAGCAGGAAGGCGTTGAACGGCGACAGCGCCGCGCCGGTATTCCGCAACGGCACCACGCGCGCCCGGCCGATATAGGCCGCCGCGCCCAGCGCCTCGGTGTAGACCACGCCGTGGTAGGACACGTCCGGCTCGTTGAGGCGCTTGAAGCGCTGCTTGTGCTGCGCCCACGGGAACTTGCCGGAATCGATGATGGCGCCGCCAATCGAGTTGCCGTGGCCCCCCAGGTATTTGGTCAGCGAATGCACCACGATGTCGGCGCCGTGCTCGAATGGCCGCAGCAGGTAGGGCGTGGCGACGGTGTTGTCGACGATCAGCGGCACGCCGTGTGCGTGGGCCACCGCCGCGATGGCGGCGATGTCGCTGATGTTACCCAGCGGGTTGCCGATCGATTCAATGAACACCGCCTTGGTGCGTTCGTCGATCAGGCTGGCGAAGGACTGCGGATCGCGCGCGTCGGCAAAGCGGGTGCTGATGCCGAACTGCGGCAGCGTGTGGGCGAACAGATTGTAGGTGCCGCCGTACAGCGTGGCAGCCGAAACGATGTTGTCGCCCACCTCGGCGATGGTCTGGATCGCGTAGGTGATGGCGGCCTGGCCCGAGGCCAGCGCCAGCGCGCCGACGCCGCCTTCCAGCGCGGCCAGCCGTTCCTCCAGCACGTTCTGCGTCGGGTTCATGATGCGGGTGTAGATATTGCCCTGCACCTTGAGGTCGAACAGGTCGGCGCCGTGCTGGGTGTCGTCAAAGGCGTAGGCGACGGTCTGGTAGATCGGCACGGCGACCGCGCGCGTGGTCGGATCGGGCTGGTAGCCGCCGTGGACGGCGATGGTTTCCAGTTTCATGGCGTGTCTCCTTGGTTGGCGCCGCCCAAGGTAGCGCGAAGCCGGCGGCTTGGCGACGAATGATTCCAAAAAAGCAAATGCGCATTCCGGATAAGGTAAGCTGTCACAAAACGCCCGGCTGGGCCGTCTAAGTGACATGATGACCGATACCGCCATTTTCAGCGCGCTGCGCGCGCGCCTGTTCGCCACCGCCTACCGCATGCTGGGCACCCGCGCCGATGCCGAAGACGTGGTGCAGGACGCCTGGCTGCGCTGGCATGACAGCGCCCGCGCCGAGGTGCAGTCGCCAGAGGCGTGGCTGGTCACCATCACTACCCGCCTGGCAATCGACCGGCTGCGCGCCCGGCTGGCCGAGCGCGCATCGTATGTCGGCTGGTGGCTGCCGGAGCCCATTGTTGAGCTGGACCAGCAGACGCCGGAAAGCAGCGCCGAGCTGGCCAGCGAGGTGTCGATGGCTTTCCTGTGGGTGCTGCAACGGCTGTCGCCGGAGGAGCGCGCAGCCTTCCTGATGCGCCAGGTGTTCGATCACGACTACGCCGACATCGCCACCATGCTGGGCAAGAGCGAGGCCGCCTGCCGGCAAATGGTGCACAGGGCGCAAGAGCGCGTGCAGCAACAGAAGCCGCGCTTCGATGTGCCCAAGGAGCAGCACCATGCATTGCTGGGGCGCTTCATGGCCGCCGCGCAAATCGGCGACCGCGCGGCGATGAAAGCCATGCTGGCCGATGATGTGCAACTGGTGGCCGACGGCGGCGGCAAGGTCAATTCCTACCTGCGCGTGCTGCACGGCGCTGGCCGCGTGGCCGGCTCGTTCTGGTCGCTGGAGAATATGTATCCGCAGCAGGTGGCGTACCGCCAGGCGCGCGTCAACGGCGAGCCGGGGTTGCTGCGCTATGTCGATGGCAAGCTGGAATCAGCCCAGGCCTTCCGCATCGAACACGGCTGCATCGCTGCCGTCTTCATCGTCCGCAACCCCGACAAGCTGGCCGGCGTGCCGCAAACTATTTTCTGAAAGCTGTCACAAGCGCTGCGGATGGGCCGTCTAACAGTGTATGAAGGGCGCGCGGTGCGCCCTTCGCTACTGTGAAAGAGATCATCATGACGCAAGCTGCCCGTATTCCCTTTTTCCAACTCGCCCCGGCCAATCTGCAGGCCATGATCGCGCTGTCGGCGTCGGTCAAGAAAAGCTCGCTTGGCGTGCGGCTGGTGGAGTTGATTAATCTGCGCGTGTCGCAACTGAATGGCTGCGGCGTGTGCGTCGACATGCACTGGCGCGACCTGATCAAGCAAGGCGCCGAGCCGCGCCACTTGAACGCCGTCTCGGGCTGGCGCGAAGCGCCGTTCTTCAGCGCACTGGAACGCGCCGCGCTGAACTGGGCCGAAGCCGTCAACGCCCTGCCCCACAAGCACCCCAGCGACGCCGACTTCGCCGAACTCAAAGAACATTTCACCGACAATGAAATCGCCGAACTGAGCTACGCCATCGCGGCCATACGCGGTTGGAACGTCATCAACGCCAGCCTGCACAACCAGATCCCGGAAGTGCCGGCACCTGGTTTCTAAAGCATGAAGGGCCGCCGTGCGGACACACGGTTGCCCTTCGCGCCGTGTTCCTCAAGCCTCGGCTTCCCCAGCAATCTCAATCATCGGCGTCCACCCCAACTTGGCTTCAATTGGTATGCCGAGCAACAGCCGGCACAAAAACAAAGGCCCCGGCGCGTGCGCGCCGAGGCCTTTGGGTCTTGCATCCGGATGGTGGAGGCGGCGGGAATCGAACCCGCGTCCGAAAGCACTCTACAGACAGTTCTACATACTTAGCACTATCATTTAATTTAACCTGTACGGCACGGATGTGCACGTTACGGACAGGCGATTCACCTTAGATTTAGCGCTGCTTCAAGTGACCCGTTACAGCGCGATTCCCTGTAAATGACTCCTTGACTTTTAACGGTCCGCCCCAGGGAAGAAGCGTTTAGGAGCTAACAGCCCTTAGGCTGCCAGTGCGTACGAGTTATCGTTTGCAGTTATTGATTTCTGGGTGTATTTACGAGGTAACCAGCCCTCGGTATGCCCTGTTCCGCTTTGCAACCCCCGTCGAAACCAGGTCGCCCCCACAGAACCCTTATTCTACCCCACTTTGCAATTCGCCGCCACGCGCGTCAAACGCCGGTCATATTTGGCCGCTAAGATGCCTTCCATTAGCGCCTCAGCGGCGGCTACTACCGGCGCCGGCGGTCGGGAAATATACCGGCACCAACACTTCCCTCAGATGGTCCTCAACAGCAGACTGGCCGTGCCCAGCATGGTGGCGATCATCAGCCCAACCAGCCAGCGGAATTGCGCATCGCTGCGGTCCATGCGCCGGTTACTCTCCAACCTCACGGCGTCCATGTGGTCCCTGAGTTTGTCAATGGCGGTATCCATCACCTCATCCTCGTGCGCACGATTGCGCTTGTCAAGCTGAGCCGGGCGTTGCATGGTCGTCGCCTCTGTCGTTGGACAAGCTTAGGAGTGTGTCGATAGCGCGGCATGATCTCGCGCAAAGGTGCGGGCTGTTGTTGCGTTGCAGCACACTGCAGAGGATTTGTGAAAGCAGCCGCATCCCTGGATTAGAATGACAGTGTCATCATTTCAGCAACCCATTCCGCCATGCATGATGCTGCCGTCCCTGTTCCCAAAAAGCGCGGGCGCCCGCAGAAGGGCGAAAGCGGCGGCCTGCGCGCCGAACTGATCGAGAAGTCCGCCCTGCTGTTCCGCACCAAAGGCTATGACAACACCACCGTGCGCGACATCGCCGCCGCCACCGGCATCCAGGCCGGCAGCTGGTTCTACCATTTCAAGACCAAGCAGGAAATCCTTGCCGCGATCATGGAACAAGGCATGCAGCGCGCGCTGGCCGAGGTCGAGACGATCGCCGCCCAGCCGCTGTCGCCCAGCGCCATGCTGCACCGGCTGGTGGAAGCGCATCTGCACACGCTGCTGGCGCCCGACCACCATTTCATCGCCGTGCTGCTGTATGAATGGCGCTCGCTGGATGAGCAGTCGCGCGAGCGCATCAGCGCGCTGAAGGACCGCTACGAGGCGGTGTGGGACCGCGCCATCGCCGAGCTGCACCACTCCGGCGCGTGGGCGGTGCCGTCGCAATTCGACCGGCTGCTGATTTTCGGCGCACTGAACTGGACTGTGCAATGGTATAAGCCGGGCAGCGGCGCCGACGTGCGTGAGCTGGCTCACCAGGCGATGCGTTTCATCCTGCGCACGCCTGCCGCAGTTGAGGCACAATAGGCATACTCCAACTGCCAGGATCGACCATGATTTACGAGATTGCCGAGCTGTATATCAAGCCAGAAAGCCACGATGAATTCCAGGCCGCCGTCGCCAAGGCGGTGCCGATCTTCAAGGCTGCCACCGGCTGCCTGTCGATGCGCCTTGACCGCGATATCGAGGCGCCGGACACTTATCATCTGGTAATCGGCTGGGCCACGCTGGAAAATCACACGGTCGATTTCCGCGGCAGCGCCGGTTTCCAGGACTGGCGCGGCCTGGTCGGCAGCTTCTTTGCACAGCCGCCGAAAGTGGAGCATTTTGCCACCGTCGTGGCCGGTTTTTGAGCCATCAATAACAACAAGGAGGCCATCATGTCCCGTACTATTCACCGCAATTTCCCGCAACACAGCGATGCCGAAAGCGCCCGCAGCGCACTGCTGTCCGGCGGCTTCCCGCAGGCCAGCGTCAAGCTGACCAAGCATGCTGAATTGCCGCCGTCGGTGGCCACCAGCACGGTCGGCAATCTGCTCGACGCGCTGACGCCGGGCGGTCCGGCTGCGGCAGCCGCCGCGCGCCACCGCGCCGGCGCCATGCTGTCGGTCGATGTCTATGATGACGAGGAGCGCGAGAAGGCCGACAACATCATGGGCGGCTTCGGCGCCAGCGAGGCCTGAGCCGGGCCAGCCGCAGCCCTGCCCGCCCGGCGCTACAGCGCCGGGTGGTGAAACACCTGCCGCAGATAGGCCAGGAAAGTCTCGTCCTTGCTGATGGTCTTGCCCGGCGAATCGGACAGCTTGGCCACTGACTGGCCATTGCACTGCACCAGCTTCATGACGATGTTCAGCGGCGCCAGCCCGACGTCGTTGGTCAGGTGCGTGCCGATGCCGAAGCCGGTCATGATGCGGTCGCCGAAATGGCGATACAGCGCGATCGCGCTATCCAGGTTGAGCCCGTCCGAGAACACCAGCCGCTTGGTCTTCGCATCGATGCGCAGCGCGGCATAGTGGGCGATGGCTTTCTCGCCCCAGATCACCGGATCGCCGGAATCGTGGCGCAAGCCGTCGAACAACTTGGCGAAGTACAGGTCGAAGTCGTCCAGGAAGGCGTCCATGCCGACCACATCGGTCAGTGCGATGCCCAGGTCGCCGCGATATTCCTGCACCCAGGCTTCCAGCGAGGCTTTCTGGAAATCGCGCAGCCGCACGCCAAACGCCTGGAACGACTGCATGTATTCATGCGCCATGGTACCGATCGGGATCAGGTCGAACTGCATGGCCTGGTAGACGTTGGAGGTGCCCTTGAAATACTCGGGCACTTCGCGCGCCAGCCGCTGCACCACTTCATCGTGCCACACGCCCGAGAAGCGGCGCCGTGTGCCGAAGTCGGACAGCTCGAACGGAAACGCTTGTGCCGGCTCGGCGCCAAAGGCTTTCAAGCGGGCGATCTTGGCGCTCAGCCGCGCGCGGCCCTCGGCCAGCGCGGCGGCCTGGTCGAAGCGGCGGAAGTACAGCTCGTTGACGATGTACAGCACATAGATTTCAAAGCCCATCACGTGCACCTGCGGGCCGGCGGCGTGGATTTTCAGCGTATCGCCATCGATGCTGACATCGATGAATTTGCGCTGGAAGCGGAACACTGTCAGGAAGTCGACGAAGTCGCTTTTCATATAGCGCAGCGAGCGCAGGTAGTTCAGCTCCTGGTCGCGGAAGCTCATCGAGCACAGGTGGTCCAGCTCGCGCCCGACCTCGTCCAGCAAGTCGGCCAGCGGGAAGGCTGGCGTGTTGCGGCAGACGAATTCGTATTCGGTGTGCGAGTTCGGATGGCCATGCAGCAGCGCCTGCCACATGGTGAATTTGTACAGGTCCGTCTCCAGCAGGCTGCGGACCACCGGCGGCTTCATGCCGGCTCCGTGGCGCTGGCGTTGGCGATCAGTTCGGTCAGCACGCCGGCGGCCTGCATCAGCTGCACGCCGCGCGCCGCCATCGCCTGCAGGAATTGCTGGTAGGCGGCCTCAAAGCCGCTGACCGGACTGATACAGTCGGTGATCAGCACCAGCCGGCCCAGCGCGGCAGCACCGTATTCGGCTTCAAAATAATCAGCGATGTGTTCGACGGTGGCTTTGACGCAGTGGCTGCCGGCTTCGCCGGCGATGTAGATGCGCTCGGATTCAGCCAGCGTGCGCACAAACCTGGTGTTGAACTGGGTGTCGGGATCGTCGGCGTACGGCACTTCGGCCTGCACCGCCGAGTAGTGCTCGGTCCACGGGTTGGAACCCTTGGCCAGCTTGGCGACAATGCCCAGCGAGGCTTCTTCCCAGTGGCTGTAGGCGGCGCGCACGTCGGCATGGACGTTGTTGCCCCAGCTGCCGATTTCGCAGTGCACCGGCCAGATCATCAGCTTGTAGCGGCCGGCCGCTTCCAGCTGGTCGAGGTAGTGCAGCGCCAGCGGCAGGCCGGCCGGATGGCGTGGCCGATAGGCGCCGGCACGGACTTCGGCGGCGGTAATTTCAGTGAACGGGGCGACCGGCGCACCGTCGGCGGCGATCCAGAAGGTCGGGTGGGCGATGTCGAAGCGGTGGTGCGAGTCGAGCGTGACGCTCATCGCCGTGATGCCGGCGCGGCCACGGTTGATCAGGCCGGCCAGGCGCAGCATGTCCTGGTGCGCGCCCGGCACCGGCAGCGCCGGCCGCAAGGGCTGGCGCGTGACCGGGTGGGTGGGGAGATAACTGGCTGGCAGGTCGCAAAAGTCGTTTTGCGGGTCTATCATCAACAGATGACAATTCCGTTTCATGGATGAAGGCTCCGTTACAGGGAGCCTTCATGATACAGCTTAGGCGGCGATAGCGTCGATCTTTGCGCGGCTCTTGGCGATGGCGCTGGCCACGGCTTCTTCGCCCATCGCCACGCCTTCGGCGACGATGAAGGTGACGTCGGTCAGGCCGAGGAAGCCCAGCACCGCGCGCAGGTAAGTGGTGACGTGGTCATAGGCGGCATACGCGCCTTCGCTGTAGGCGCCGCCGCTGGCGACGAATACATAGACTTTCTTGCCAGTGACCAGGCCTTCCGGACCATTGGCGCCGTACTGGAAGGTGCGGCCAGCGCGGGCGATGTTGTCGATCCAGGCTTTCAGGCCGGAGGTGACCGAGAAGTTGTACATCGGCGCGCCGATGACGATGGTGTCAGCAGCCAGCAGTTCGTCCACCAAAGTGTCCGAGGTTTTGATGGCCGACGCTTGTTCGGCGTTGCGCTGCTCGGCCGGGGTGAAGAAGGCGCCCAGCACTTGCTCGGTCAGGTGCGGTGCCGGCGTGCTGGCCAGGTCGCGGGTGACCACGCTGGCGGCCGGGTTGGCGGCTTTCAGTTTGGCGATGAATTCGCCGCCCAGCTGGCGGGTCAGGGAGCCGGTGCTACGTACGCTGCTGTCGATGTGGAGAATCTTGCTCATGATGCTGTTCCTTTCGGTGGGGAGTTGCAGCCATCATAGAACGATTATAATATCGATGAAATGCTGTTTATATCTATTTAATTTATCGAAAAAATCGATTATGCGAGATCCCGGCCTCCCCTCCCTCGACCAGCTGCGCGTGTTCATTGCCGTCATCGACCACGGCGGTTTCGCCCACGCGGCGCGCGCGCTGCACCGCACCCAATCAGTCATCAGCTACACCATCGCTAACTTGGAGGAGCAGCTGAATGTGGCGCTGCTCGACCGCAGCAAGCGCAAGCCGACGCTGACCGAGGCCGGCAAGGCGCTGCTGGCCGACGCCCGCGCCGTGTCGCTCAAGGTGGACGGCATGCGCGCCCGCGCCAAGGCGCTGTCAGCCGGGCTGGAGGCGGAGGTGTCGCTGGTGGTCGATGTGATGTTTTCCACCTGTAAGCTGGTGCGCATCCTGCACGCTTTCCAGAAGGAGTTCCCGACCGTCTCGATGCGCCTGCGCACCGAGGCGCTCGGCGCGGTGACGCAGCTGGTGGCCGACGGCACTTGCCGCATCGGCATCAGCGGCTGGATGCCGGGCACGCCGGACGTGATCGAACGCCAGGCTTGCGGCTTTGTCACCATGGTGCCGGTGGTGGCGCCCGACCATCCGCTGGCGCACATCGACGGCATCGTGCCGACCGGCGTGCTGCGCGAGCACACCCAGCTGGTGCTGACCGACCGCAGCACGCTGACGCAAGGCCAGGATTTCGGCGTGCTGGCGCTGCGCGACTGGCGCCTGGGGGACCTCAGTTCCAAGCACGCGCTGCTGCGCAATGGCATAGGCTGGGGCAATATGCCGCTGGAGTTTGTGCAGTGGGATCTGGATGCGGGACGGCTGGTGCAGCTGGAGATTGCCGAGGGCAGTTCCTTCAGTTTCCCGCTGTATGTGATACGCCGTGGCGACGAGGAGCCGGGCCCGGCCACGCGCTGGCTGATGCAGCAGTTCCTTGATCTGGCCCAGCCGGGCGAGCCGATGCCGCTCAGCGAGCGCGAGCAGCGCGAACTGGCCGCGCACGCAGCGCAACTGGCGGCCCAGCCGCATGCCTACCACGCGCTGAGCGAGTGCGCCAGCGCGCCGCACCAGGCGCCGGCAAGCAGCGCCGACAACGGCAAGGCCGGCGCGGCCAAACCAAGGCGGCCGAAGCCGCCGGCGGCGGATGCGCCGGCGGGCATCGCCGTGGCTGCGCCTATTTCACTCCGGCCGCGCTGAGCTTGCCGCGCAGGCGGCGGATTTCTTCCGACAGGTCGACCACCAGCGCCGCCACATCGTCATTCGCGTCAAACGCGCGCTCGATCTGGCACAGCCGGCGCGCGCGCACCAGGTCGGCGCTGCTGAAGCGCCAGCCGCCGGCGTCGCCCGCCGCGCCGTCCAGCAGGATGCCGGTGCGCACCCGCGCCACCACCCAGTCCTGCTCCACCGCGCAGGCTTGCGCCAGTTCTGCCAGGGTCAGCGCGGCGTCATCATCAACCACCACCGCCGTCAGGATCGCTTCCATCGTCATCCTCCCGCGCGCGGATTGAAGGCCAGTTCGCGCGCCATGGTTTGATACAGTTGTCTGGCTTGCTCGCTGTCGGCCGGCGGCAGCACCACCTCCAGCAGCAAGTACAGGTCGCCGGCTTCCTTGCCGGGAATGCCGCGCCCGCGCAGGCGCAGCTTGCGACCGCTTTGCGAGCCGGCCGGCACGGTGACGTTGACTTTGCCCGATGGCGTGCTCACTTCAATTTCGCCGCCCAGCGCCAGTTCCCATGGCGCCACCGGCACGGTCTGGTAGACGTCGCGCCCGTCGAGGCGGTAGCGGCTGTTCGGGCGGAACTGGATTTCCAGGTACAGGTCGCCCGGCCCGGCGGCGCCCGGCTGGCCCTGGCCGGACAGCCTCAACTGCTGGCCGGCGGTGACGCCTTTCGGGATGTTGACGCTGAGATTGCGCTCGCGCGTGACGATGCGGTCCTGCGCGTCGCGCTCGGCCACCATCAGGCTGATGGTGCGGGTCGCGCCGTGGTAGGTATCGGCCAGGTCGATGCTGATGCTGGCGTGGCTGTCGTCGCCGCGCTGCGGCGCCTGGCGGCGCCGTGCGCCGCCGCCGAAATTAGCGAACAGGTCGGAGAAGAAGTCGCTGTCCGGGCCGCCGAAACCGCCGCCGGGATGTCCCGCACCGGGACCGCCGGCGCCGCCAAAGCCGCGCCCCCAGTCCGGCGGCGGGCGGAATTCCTGGCCGGCGCGGTACTGGTGGCCGCGCCCCAGCTCGTCGTAGGCGGCGCGCTTTTCGGCGTCGCCCAGCACGCCATAGGCTTCGTTGATGTCCTGGGTTTTCTGCTGGGCGTCGGCTTCCTTGCTGACGTCCGGATGGTATTTCCGCACCAGCTTGCGATACGCCTTCTTGATCTCGTCCTCGCTGGCCGTCTTGGCCACGCCCAGGGTCAGGTAGTAATCCTTGTATTCCACGTTGCCCGCTCCGGTGATTGCTCTGTGCCAGTCTAGCGCAAATGCAAAAACCGTGCGGGCCGCGTGCGCCCTGGCTTAGCGCAGCCGGCGTACCGAGGAGATGCGGTTGTTCATGTCATCCAGGTATTCGTAGCGGCCTGGATTGAGCACGATGCAGCGGCCGCCGAAGTTGGCGTGCTCGCACAGTTCCCAGCGGCCTTCGTTGACGATCACCGAGCCGGCGCGGTCGTTGAAGTCGTAGTCGTCCAGCTTGCGCACGTCGCCCGGCAGTTCAGCGCGGCGGCCGCCGAAATTGGCTTGCGCGAACAGCACGATCGGTTCACGGCGGCCGTAGCCGCCACCACCACCACCACCACGGTCATCGCGGTCGCCGCGCCAGCCTGGACCGCGGTCGTCGCGGCCGCCACGGTCGCCGACTTCACGGGCCGACGAGATGACGTCGTTGAAGCCTTCCAGCTTGCGGTACTCGCCGCGCTGCAGCGTGATGCAATGGCCCTGGAAGCCGGCGTGCTCGCACAGCTCCCAGGTGCCGGAACGCACGATGACGCTGGAGGCGCGGTCGTTAAAGCCCTGCTGCACCAGGTCCGGCGTGGCGCCGCGCACGGTCACCGAACGGCCACCGAAGTTGTCGTCGGTGTACAGCGTGACCTCGCCGGCGTGCACACTGGCCGCCAGCAGCGTGGCGCCGCTCAGCAGCATGGTGGTTTTCATCAGGCGGGAGAGGATGGTTTTCATGATCGCTCGTAATTAGTGGTGGATGGTGGTGATAACGCTTGCCGGTGAATTGTCGCTGACAGGAAACTATAGCCAAATTGCAAGCAATTGTAAGGCCTCATTGACGCTCGCGGCGCGGCGCATCGACTTCGCGTGCCGACGAGATCATATTGTTGAAGCCCTTCAGCTCAGCATATTCGCCTTCGGCCAGCACCAGGCATTTGCCCTTGTAGTGCTTTTCCGCGCAGACCTGCCAGCTGCCTTTGTGCACCACCACGCTGGAGGTTTTGTCGTTGAAGCCGAGCGGGTCCAGGTCGGGCGTCGCTTCATGCAGGGTGATCGCCGGGCCGCCCAGCCGCTCGTGCGAGTACAGCGTAATGTCGCCGGCGCTGCAAAGGGCGCTGGCGCTGAACGCGGCGGCGGCGAGGATTTTGTGCATGGGCATCTCCGGGGCTGGGGTTTGCAGCATAATAGCGCGCAAAACTGTTGGCAACACAGTAAAATTGTGCCTTTCTGTAACGACTTTATTCCCATGCCGCATACCTTTACCCTGCCGAATATCCGCCGCGAAATCGCCGCCCTGTGGACGCTGGCATGGCCGGTACTGGTTGGCCAGCTGGCCACGGTCGGCATGGGCGTGGCCGACGTCGCCATGACCGGCCACACCAACGCCGACGAGCTGGCGGCGGTGTCGCTGGGCGCGTCGGTGTGGGCGATCATCCTGGTGACGGTCAGCGGCGTGATGATGGCGATTAACTCCATCGTCGCCCACGATGTCGGCGCCGGCGCGCTGGACAAGGTGCCGCACGCGGTGCGGCAGTCGCTGTGGAAGGCGCTTGGCGTCGGCGTGGTGGCAATGCTGCTGGCCAATCTGGCGACGCTGGTGTTCGACTATCTCTATCTGCCGCAGCATGTGCACGACCAGGCCGCGCTGTTCGTGCACATCATCAGCATCGGCCTGCCGCCGTTTGCCGCCTACCGCGCGCTGTACGGCTACAGCACCAGCATCAATGAAACCAAGCCGGTGATGGTGATCGCCATCCTCGGCCTGCTGTTCAATGTGTTCGTCAACTGGCTGCTGGTGTTCGGCAACTGGGGGTTTCCGGCGCTGGGCGGCGTCGGCTGCGCGGTGTCGACCGGGCTGTGCATGTGGCTGATGCTGGCGGCGATGCTGGCCTGGGTGTGCCGTGCGCCGGTCTACCGCGCCACCTTCCCGTTCAGCCACTGGGAGTGGCCGCACTGGCCGGAGATCCGCTCGATGCTGCGGCTTGGCCTGCCGATCGGCGTCACTTATTTTGCCGAGGTCAGCGCGTTTGGCGCGGTCAGCCTGCTGGTGGCGCGCTATGGCGTGGTGGAGATTTCCGCGCACCAGATCGCGCTCAACTTCAGCTCGCTGACCTTTATGGTGCCGCTCAGCTTTGGCATCGCGCTGATCACCCGCGTCGGCCAGGCCATGGGCGAAGGCCAGCCGGTGCGGGCCCGCTTTGTGGCCTGGATCGGGGTTGGCATGGCGCTGGCCTTCGGCGTGCTGTCGGCGCTGCTGATGGTGGCCTTCCGCCAGCAGATCGCGGCCGCCTATACCTCCGACCTGGCGGTGCAGGCGCTGTGCGTCTACCTGCTGCTGTTTGCCGCGCTGTTCCAGCTATCGGACGCGACCCAGGTAGCCACCTCCAGCGCGTTGCGCGGCTATAAGATCACGCGCCAGCCGATGCTGATCCAGTTGCTGGCGTTCTGGGGCGTTGCGCTGCCGCTGGGCTGCTGGCTGGGCCTGCATCACGATATGGCGGCCGCCGGTTTCTGGATCAGCCTGACCATCGGCCTGACAGTGGCGGCGGTGCTGCTCAGCTGGGCGCTGCACAAGCTGTCGCTGGAAAAGGTCAGACTGGGCTAACGCCGAAGGAAAAACGGTTTTCAGGCGCGGATTCCCAATCTTGCCGTCTCGCCACAGCCCTGAGCGTCTGGTATCGTCTCGGCTTCTGCCAAATAGAGAGACACCATGCGCTTTATCCTTTGCTTCCTCGCCCTGCTGTCGGGCGCCGCTTCGGCGGAAAAACTGACCCTGGACCGCATCCACAGCGATCCGTCGCTGAGCGGCCCTGGCGTGCGCAGCCTGAAAGTCTCGCCGGACGGCGCCCGCGTCACCTTCCTGCGCGGCCGTGACGACAATCAGTTCCAGCTCGACCTGTGGGAATACAATCTGAAAGACAAGACCACGCATCGCCTGGTCGACTCCAAAGTGCTGGTCCCGGAAGAAAACCTGTCGGATGCGGAAAAAGCCCGCCGCGAGCGCGCCCGCACCGCCAGCCTGAAAGGTATTCTGAGCTATAGCTGGTCGCCGGACGGCAAGCGTCTGCTGGTGCCGATCGCCGGCAATCTCTACCTGATCGAAGCCAGCAAGCCGGATCAGGCGCGCATGGTGGCCAGTGGCAATGTGCTGGACCCGAAAATTTCGCCCAAAGGCCGCTATGTATCGTATGTGCGCGACCAGAATCTGTTTGTCATTGACCTGAATACCGGCAAGGAAAAGCAGCTGACCAGCGACGGCAAGGGCACCATCCACAATGCCGAAGCCGAATTCGTGGCGCAGGAAGAGATGTCGCAGACCACCGGCTACTACTGGGCGCCGGATGATTCCGCCATCGCCTACAAGCGCTACGATGAAGCGCCGGTGCCGGTGGTGCGCCGCTTTGAAATCTTTGCCGACCGCACCGAAGTGGTCGAGCAGCGCTACCCTGCCGCCGGCGATCCGAACGTGCTGGTGGAGCTGAAGATCGTGTCGCCGGTCAGCGGCGAGATCCGCGACGTCAACCTGGGCGCGGAAAAAGATATCTACCTGGTGCGCGCCGACTGGAGCGCCAACAGCAAGGCGCTGCTGTTCCAGCGCCAGACCCGCGACCAGAAGAAGCTGGAACTGATCTCGGTCGACGCGGCCACGCTGGCGCAGAAAGTGCTAATCACCGAGACCTCCCCTACCTGGGTCAGCATCTTTGACGACCTGCGCTTCCTGTCGGATAACAAGAGCTTCATCTGGTCGTCGGAACGCAGCGGCCGCAAGCATCTGTACCTGTACGATCTGGACGGCAAGCTGAAGCACGCCATCACCAAAGGTGAATGGGGCATCGATCGCCTGCTGGCCGTGGACGAGAAAAACGGCCGCCTGTTCGTGCAATCGAACCGCGACGCGGTCATCGACAGCCAGACCTACGCGCTCAAGCTGGATGGCAGCAGTGCCGACAAGCCGCTGCGCGTGACCCAGGGCGACGGCTGGCATGATTCGTCCTTCGCCCGCAACGGCGAAGTGTTTGTCGATACCTACTCGAATCCGGACACGCCGCCGCAAGTCAGCATCCGCAAGCCCGACGGCGCCATGATTCAGTGGCTGGAAAAGAACGAGCTGAACGCCAGCCACCCTTACGGCAAATACCTGGACGCGCACCTGAAGACCGAATACGGCACGCTGAAAGCCAAGGATGGCCAGACCCTGTACTACTCGATCATCAAGCCGAGCGGCTTTGACGCTACCAAGAAATATCCGGTCTACCTGTCGACCTACGGCGGCCCGCACTCGCAGCACGTCTCGCGCAAATGGGGCAACTTCTTCGACCAGTACATGGCGCAGCAAGGCTTTGTCGTCTGGCGCCTGGACAACCGTGGCTCCTTCCGCCGCGAACGCGCCTTCACCGACGCCAACTACCATCAACTGGGCCGCGTGGAAGTGGAAGACCAGCTGACCGGCATCGAATGGCTGGGCAAGCAGAGCTTCGTCGACGCCAAGCGCATCGGTGTGTTCGGCTGGAGCTACGGCGGTTTCATGACGCTGCGCCTGCTGGCGGAAGCATCGGACAAGATTGCGATGGGCGTATCGGTGGCGCCGGTGACCGACTGGTCGCTGTACGACACCCACTACACCGAGCAGTTCATGGGCACGCCGAAAGAGAACGCGGCCGGCTATGAATACAGCGGCGTCTACTCGCATCTGGATGGCTTGAAATCGCCGCTGCTGCTGATCCACGGCATGGCAGATGACAATGTGCTGTTCACCAACACCACCCGCATGATCGACGCGCTGGTGAAACGCAATGTGCACTTCGAGCTGATGACCTACCCAGGCGCCAAGCACGGCATATCGGGCCGTGGTCCGCAGCGCCACGTCTACGGCAATATCGAGGCCTTCTTCAAGAAGAACCTGAAGCCTGA
The DNA here is from genome assembly GCF_019219065.1 of Duganella sp. sic0402. GTDB lineage: Bacteria > Pseudomonadota > Gammaproteobacteria > Burkholderiales > Burkholderiaceae_D > Rugamonas. The sequence continues at coordinate 215,500 of NZ_JAHUWK010000003.1, forward strand.
AACGTCCAAGTAAAAAACAAACAGCCGCTAAATTTAGCGGCTGTTTTTTTATGGCGATCCGCAATTAGTTGCGGTTGCCTTTGACGACGTCTTCGACGGCTTCTTTCGCGTCGCCGTAGCCTTTCTGGATTTTGCCTTCAGCCTGTTTGTTCAGGCCTTTTGCTTGCTGCTCGGAGCTGCCGACAATCTTGCCAGCTTCTTCCTGGATTTTGCCGCCGATTTCTTTGGCCTTACCTTTGACTTGATCCTTGTTCATGGTGAACTCCTTATTAGCTAAAGGGCACACAGCCCAGTGCTGTGTGCATGGGATCTACTATAGGCTGGTTAAGGACGGGCTTCTGTGCGCTCTCGTACGCAACGCCACACACTGGCCAACCACGGCTGTTGCTCGCGCGGCAGGCCTGTTGGACGGTAGTAATGTTGGATAGGTTCAAAGCCTGCTGCGGTCAGGTAACGTTCCCAGGTATGGTAGTCGTAGTAACTGCCGTAGCGTGGGCCGTTCCAGCCTTCGCGGTTGTCGCCACGCGGATTGGAGCTGAATAGCACGCCCCCGGTTTTCAATGCGGCGTGCAGCTTGCGCAGCACTTCCGGCAATGCCGCGCTGGGTACGTGGAACAGCGAGGCGTTGGCGTAGATGCCGTCGAAATGCCCGGCCGGCAGGTCGAGCTTGACGAAGTCCTGCTGCCACACTTCGCAAGCGCTGTAGACGCGCGCCATCTCGACAAAGCGCGCCGAGCCATCAATGCCGACCGGATCATGCCCCATGGCCTTGAACGCCTTCAGATCCCTGCCCGGCCCGCAGCCCAGATCCAGCAGGCGGTAAGGCGCCGAGCCTTGTATCGCCTCCAGCAGCGCGGCAATATTCTGGCTCACGTCGTGATCGACCGTGCCGGCGAAAAACTGCTCCGCCGTCGCCTCGTAGTGCTTCAGCGTGGTCTGCGTGATGTCTTCAATCTGCGGATTTTCCATACCGGGAGTATATATCCCCATACTCTATTCCGACGACAAAGCCGACAGCGGCTCGACCAGCAGCCGCCATCGCCGGCCGAAGCCATTACCAAGCGGCGCATGGCAAAAAACCGCCGGAAACACGACCTGATGGACGAGGATCGCTGAAAAGCGACGAAAGGCCACCAAATCTCTTCTGTCATTCATAGATTCCCTATATAGTTAGCTTATAGCAACGAGCAACGCGACTATCACCGAGGAGATAAATATGAAACTTGATGCACTGTTCCAGAATCCAACTGCGTTGCCTACCGCGCCCAAGGTCGTGGAAGAGCTGATCAGCAGTTTCGACAAGGCCAGCGTCTCGACCGAAGAGATTGCCAAGAAATTGTCGACGGATCCGGTGCTGAGCGCCAAGCTGCTGCGCCTGGCCAATTCGGCCTACTACCACGTCTCGCGCAGCATCGGCACCGTCGAAGACGCCGTGTTGATGCTGGGCTTCGTCACCGTCCGCACGCTGGTCATCAGCTCCGGCCTGGTCAGCGGCTTCAAAACCGTGCCCGGCCTCGACCTCAAGCAATTCTGGAAATACAGCCTGCACACCGCCGTTGCTGCCAAATGGATCGCCAAAAAGACCAAGGAAAACACCGACCTGGCGTTCACCATCGGCATGATGCACGCCATCGGCCAGCTGGTGATCCACTCGGCCGCGCCGGAACACGCGATGGCGCTGGACAAAGTGGCCGGCCCGATGGACCCGCGCCGCCTGGACGCCGAGCAGCAATCGCTGGGCTTCACCTTTGCCGACGTCGGCGCCGAACTGGCGAAACGCTGGAAATTCCCGGTCACCTTCTCGGAAACCATCTCGGCCTTCCCTGAACCGCACCACAATGGCGAGCTGAACCGCCTGGCCGCCGTGGTCTCGCTGGCCGCCTGGCGTGCCCGCGTGGCGCAGGCCGGCCTGAGCGACGATGAAATCGCCGCCTGCTACCCGGTCGACCTGGCCGAGGAACTGGGCCTGGAAGACAACGCCCTGATCGACGACATGCCTGATCCGGATGAACTGAGCGCCGGCCTGGAAGAACTGGTCAAATAAGTTAATCTTCCAACATCAAAATCCGCCTGTTTTTACGCAGGCGGATTTTTTTCGATTTTTTTTCGATTTTTTTCAAAAAAACCCTAAAGTTCCCGCTCAAGGCGACGTTAATCAGGACATGCGGTACTCCGCTTAACTTAGCCAGGTGGAATTATGACCTCTTCCGAAGTCCTCTCGATGTACGAAAACATTGCCGGTTTGACCAATCAAATGGCTGCCGCTGCACGCATGGGAGATCTGAACCGCCTGGACCAGCTGGAAGGCCAATGCGCTACTGAAGCACGCGCCGTCAACACCGGCGTACCTGCCCTGAACGGCGGCCAGCGTCTGCGCAAAATCGACCTGCTGAAACAAATCCTGGCAAATGACCGCGAAATCCGCGACCTGACCGATCCGTGGATGAAGCAAATCCCAGGCATGGCGCACCAGTAAGCGCCACCGCCCAAAAAAAAAGCGCCTCCGTAGAGGCGCTTTTTTTATCCCTGCAACGCGACCCGCAGCGACAGCGCAATCCCCTGCGCCGCCTTATTAATCTCTTCCAGCGACGGGAAGCTCGGTGCGATACGGATATGGCGGTCTTTCGGGTCCAGGCCATATGGGAAGGCCGCACCGGCCGGCGTCAGCGTGATACCGGCCTCCTTCGCCAGCGCTACCGTACGCTTGGCTGCGCCATCCGGCGTCACCAGATCAATGAAGTAACCGCCTTCCGGACGCGTCCACGATATACCCGGCACATCCCCCAGCAGCGCCTGGAACTGCGCCAGCACCGCATCAAACTTCGGCTTCAGCAACAGGCGATGCTGCTCCATCAGCGCCTCCACCGTCGGCAAATCCTTCAGGAAAGCCACATGGCGCAACTGATTAATCTTATCCGGGCCGATGCTGCGGAAACCGGCATGCTTGGTCCACCAGGCGATATTCGCCGGCGACGCGGCCAATGCCGCCACACCCGAACCAGCCCAGCTAACCTTGGACGACGAAGCAAACACAATCGCGCGATCCGGATTACCCGCCTGCGCGCACGCCGCCAGAATATCCGCCACCACGCGCTTCTGCTCGCCCAGATGATGGAAGCGGTAAGCGTCGTCCCACATCAGGCGGAAGTCCGGCGCGGCCGTCTTCATCGCGGCCAGGCGCTGCACCACCTGCTCCGAGTACACCACGCCGCCCGGATTGCTGTACTTCGGCACGACCCACATGCCCTTGATGCTGGCGTCCTCGGCCACCAGCTTCTCCACCAGATCCATGTCCGGGCCATCGTCATTCATCGGCACATTGATCATCTTGATGCCGCGCGCCTCGCAGATGGCGAAGTGGCGGTCATAACCTGGTACCGGGCACAGGAAAGTCACCGGGCTCTGCACCCACGGCGCGTGGCCTGGCACGCCGTTCAGCAGGGCGTAGACGATCACATCATGCATCAGCGACAGGCTGGCACTGCTATCGACCACCACTTGCGCGGCTGGCACCTCCAGCAGCTCGGCAAACAGCGCGCGCGCTTCCGGGAGGCCGACGCTGCCGCCGTAATTGCGCGCGTCGGTGCCGTCGGCGGTCTTGTAGCTCGGCAGCGCAGCGGTCAGCGCATTGGACAGGTCCAGCTGCTCCGGGGCCGGCTTGCCGCGCGACATATCGAGCTTGAGGCCGAGTTGTTTAAAGGCTTGGTATTGGGCTTGGTAATCTGCTGCTGCGCTCATGCGGGGTCTCTCTATAGTGGGAAAATAGCGCCAAACACTATACCCCAGAACGTAGCCGCAAAGGCAGAGCTTCCAGCTATATGCTTATGCACATATCGCATGACAGCATGCGTAAAGCGCATGAGCATGCTGATGACGCCGCTTATTGCGCGGCGGTTTTCACCTCGACGAACTCCTCCGGCTCAGGCTCGGGGGCCTTTTTCTTGCGGAAGCCCTGCCAGATTTTCAGCGGTCCCTTGCCGGATTTCTTCTTGCGCCACCAGATCAATCCCGCGCCCAGCAGCGCCAGCAAGCCCACACCACCGGCGGCCAGCGGCAGCGTGTAATCCGCCTGCGGCTCGGGCGGCTTTTCCTTCTTGTACTTCAGCTTGGGCAACACGCGCACCTGCTTGGTCGCCACCGGCGGCGTCGAAGCCGCCGCGCCCGCACTGGCGCCCTCTCCGGCAGCCGCCTTGGCCGCATGCGCCTCCGGCTCGCTGCGCGCCGACAAACTGGCGCTGGCCGACGTCGCCGCGCCCGCATGGCTGGCCGCCCCGGCTGCCCCGACCTTACCGCCAGCACTGGCCACAGTGGTCACAGCGGCCGCACTACTGGCCGCATTGTTCACCGGGCTGGGCGCCGCGCCGCCCGGCGCGCTGTTTGCAGACGCCGCCTTCGAACCGGCTGCTGGCGCGCTTGTCGCAGCAGCGGCTGCCCCCGGCGCCACAGCCGTCCGCGTCGCAACCGGGGCGGACGGCTGGGCAGACGCAGCGCCCGCACCACCCAGCGCGCCTTGCAGCGCCTTCATCTTGCCCTCCAGCTCAGTCAACTTGCTGGACAGCTCCGCGTTATGCGCATCCAGCGCCAGGCACTCCTTGGCGCTCATGCCGGTCGGCGCGCAAGACGCCTGCGCTGGCCGCTTGACGCCCTTGGGCAGCGGCAGCGGCGCCAGCGGCAACAGCGCCTGCGCCACCCCCACCGGCACTGGCGCCGGATCAGCACTGGTCGGCGCCCGGGTCTGCTTGCCATCAGCGGTCACCCACACACCGGCAATCCGCCGCGCCGCTGCAGCGGCCTTCACCTCGCCCGGTGCGCCGGTTTCCGCCTCATGCATCGACGGCAACGGCGCCGGCTTGCTGCGGTCGCGTACCGGTGCCGCAGCCGCCTCGGCCTGCCGCGCAGATTCCTCAGCCGCAGCCTTGGCAGCAGCTTCTTTAGCCGCAGCCTCCTTGCTCGCCGTCTCTCTGGCCGCCGCCACGCGCGCCGCCCGCGCCTGGGCGGCAATCTGCTCCGCCTGCGCCGGCGTCATCGCGCCGGCCAGCGGCACCGCAGCTTGCGGCGGCGGCGCCGGATTCGGATCATGCTGTAGCCACACCGTGGCCAGCCGCACCTCCTGCTTGCCCGGCGCGCCCAGCTGCACATACAAATGCAGATAATCCGCCTCCACCGCACGGGTAGTCGTCACATGCAACACCGGCTTCTGGCCGCGCCGTTCGACCTGCAAGCGCGCCGACGCCAGCGCCGGATTCATCGCCACATTCGCCCCGCGATACACATTCACGTCCGCCAGCCGCACCTGCAAACCGGCCACTTCCTCCGGCGTCAGCGACAGCAAATCGATATCCACCGCCAGCGGCTGGCCGATATACGAGCGCGGCGCGACATCGCCCAGCTCGGCCGCCTGGACGGCGCCCAGCCAAGAGCAAATTAGCAAGGTCAGTAGCTTGTGCTGCATCATCATTCCAAAAAGTGTAACAGCTATAACGGCTGAATTTTCCGTTTTTGTAGCCCCCGGTTAATTTTTCCAAACTACGCTACACTCATTAATCTTAATTCCCTACCAAGGATTCACCATGAGCACCCGTAGCGAACGTGACAGTTTTGGCCCGATCGACGTGCCCGATCACCAATTGTGGGGCGCACAAACCCAGCGCTCGCTGGAGCATTTCCGCATCTCGACTGAAAAAATGCCGCTGGAACTGGTACACGCGCTGGCCAGCGTCAAGCGCGCCGCTGCCCGGGTCAACCTCGACCTGGGCCTGCTGGACGGCGCCAAAGCCATCGCCATCACCCAGGCGGCCGACGAAGTGCTGCACAACCAGCACCCGTCCGAATTCCCGCTGGCCGTGTGGCAGACCGGCTCCGGCACCCAGTCCAATATGAACATGAACGAAGTGCTGGCCAACCGCGGCTCTGAGCTGATGGGTGGCGTGCGCGGCGAAGCGCGCAAGCTGCACCCGAACGACGACGTCAACAAAGGCCAGTCGTCGAACGACATCTTTCCCACCGCCATACACGTCGCCGCCGCCCAGGCGCTGGCCGGCAACGTGCTGCCAGCGCTGAAACAGCTGCGCGACAGCCTGCAAGCCAAGGCCAGCGCCTTCGAAAACATCGTCAAAATCGGCCGCACCCACTTGCAGGACGCCACCCCGCTGACGCTGGGCCAGGAATTCTCCGGCTATGTCGCCCACCTCGACTTTGCCGAACACGCCATCCAGGCCGCCCTGCCAGGCGTGCTGCAACTGGCGGCCGGCGGCACGGCGGTCGGCACCGGCCTCAACGCCCATCCGGAATACGCGACCCGCATCGCCGCCGAACTGGAGCACGCGCTGCACCTGCCGTTCAAAACCGCCGACAACAAATTTGCCGCACTGGCCGGCCACGACGCCCTGCTGAGCGCCCACGGCGCGCTGAAAACCCTGGCCGCCGCGCTCATGAAAATCGCCAACGACGTGCGCTGGATGGCGTCCGGCCCGCGTTCCGGCCTGGGCGAAATCACCATCCCCGAAAACGAGCCGGGCAGCTCCATCATGCCGGGCAAGGTCAACCCTACCCAGTGCGAAGCGCTGACCATGCTGTCCTGCCAGGTGTTCGGCAACGATGTCGCGATCACCATGGGCGGTGCCTCCGGCAACTTCGAGCTCAACGTCTACAAGCCGATGATCGCCCACAACTTCCTGCAAAGCGCGCGCCTGCTGGCCGACGGCATGCGCAGCTTCGAGGAACATTGCGTGCATGGCATCGAGCCGAACCGCGACCGCATCGCCGAACTGATGGAGCGCTCGCTGATGCTGGTTACCGCGCTGGCGCCGCACATCGGCTACGACAAGGCCGCCTCGATCGCGAAAAAAGCCCAGCACGAAGGCTCCACCCTGAAAGAAGCGGCGCTGGCGCTGGGCTACGTCAGCGCCGAGCAGTTCGAGCAGTGGATCGTGCCGCTGGACATGACCCGTCCCGGCGCCAAAGGCTAAAAGCCGTAGGAATAGCGCACGCCCAGCAGCAGGTCCGGGCGGGCATTGGCGTCATGGCCGGGGTTGACGCGCCACATCAACGCCCCGGTCAGCCGCGCCTTGCCGCCGTCGCGGCCCACAAAGCGGGTATAAGCCAGCTCCACATCGCGCTCGGCTACACCCGCCAGCCGTTGCATGGCCGGATCGCTGACCCGCGCTGGCAGCGACAGCGTCACACTGAGCCGGTCATTGCCGGTGAACACCTGGCGCTGCGTGTAACCGATGCTGTACGCCGTGACGCGGCTCGGCACGGCGCGCGCCAGCAAACCGTCCGGACTGCCGGGCGATTCCGCCTTGCCCTGCGAGGCCATCACCATCAGCGCGCCCTGCGGCGACAGCGCATAGCCCAGCGACACCGAAGTAAACCGCATCGCCGGCCGTGCATTCAGCAACATCGACATGCTCTGCATGCCGGCGCCGCCGCCCGCCTCGCGCAGCACGCCAAACGCCAGCATGCCGCTGGCGCGCCCGACTTTCTGCTCGAACTCGGCACCGGTCAGATAGCGCTGGCCGCGCGCGTTCAGCAGCGGTCCGAGCAGATCGGGCGGGGTCAATGTGACAACATAGGGATCGGCTGCAGCGGCGGCGCCGCACAGCCCAAGCGAGAACCAGGCAAAAGCGAGCTTATTCATGATGCAACTCACTGGAAGATCGTTGCGCCTGCCTAAATATTCAGCAGTTAACTCAGCATAGCAACTTCTTTTCTACCTAGCAATGGTGGCCGATAAGGTAAACTGCGCGCCTGTCGGAATGCCGCTACACTAGCCCATGGCCGACTTCACATCACGGCAGCAGAGGATAAAATGCAAAAAGTAAGTTTTGAATTAAACGGCGAATTTGTTGAGCTGAACCAGCTGCTCAAACTGGTTGGCCTGTGCGACAGCGGCGGCGCCGGCAAGATGATCGTCGCCAGCGGCGACGTCAAGGTGGATGGCAAACAGGAACTGCGCAAGACCGCCAAAATCCGCGCCGGCCAGCAAGTCAGCGTTGGCGACGTGCGGATAACTGTGGTTGACGCGTAATTTTACTTGCATTTCGGAAATTTTCCGCTAAGCTGCTAGCAGCGCCCTGCACTTGATCTGGCGCAGATTGGCCGGCGCCGGCGGCGCTATGCTTGCTAACCAGTTCGCTTAATTGAGGGGGGGATGTCATGGATGATCAACGACCCGGCAACCCCAGCCAGGAAAGCCTGCTCGACGATTTGCGCCAGGTGATCGAAAACGCCGAAGAACTGCTGAAAAACACCGGCCAGTATCACGGCGCGCTCTATCAGGCCGCCCGCGGCAAGCTGGCCGAAGCGCTGCAAAACGCCACCCTCGAACTGGCGCGCTTTGAAGACGTGCAGATCGACCGCATGATCGAGCTGACCGCCATCGCCAACCGCCTGCACCGCGACCTGAGCGGCGAAGCCAAACTGCTACGCGCGTTCAAGCGCAGCGACTGACCCCAGCAATACGCCATGCGCCAGCCACAGTTGCAGGTTGGCCGCCACATCAAAATCATCCTTCAATGCAAATGCCGCATCCAGCGCGTCGCCGAAAGACTGGCCCTGCGCCAGCGCAGCCAGCGCCGCATGGCCAGCCGCACTGAGCGGCGCCACCAGCGGCGTCCATTGCGGCCGCGCCACCAGCGCATAGCTGGGCTGGACCAGCTCGGCCGGGAAATCCACGGCGCTGTCCGGCTGATGCGCCAGCCACAAGGCCGTCACCGCGTAAGCGGAGGTCAGCAACTGGCCTTGCAGCTGGAAAGTGGCTGCCTCGATGTGCTCGGGCGGCAGCGCTGCCAGTTGCGCCGCGTCGAGCGCCGGCGCCATCGGCGCGTAATGCGCGCGGTGCAGCGCCCATTCCAGCTCAGCCATATCGGGCAGATAAGGGAGCGCCGCCACATGCGGGAAAGTCCGCAGGAACTCGGCGAAGCGCGCGCCGAAGTGATTCAGATCGGGATTATCCGAAGGCTGCGCTCGTCCATACGCGCGCGCCAGGCCGCCAAAGAACTCCTCGCCCACCAGCGCCAGCACCACCGGATACGCGGCAGCCAGCGTCTTGCACCAGGTGGCCGTCTGATTGCCCCGATACAGCGCCAGCCGATGTTCGCTCAAAGCGGCTGGCGCATCCGGGCCCGCCTCGGCCGCAGCGCCGCCCGGCTTGCAGCGCGCCAGCGCCGGCGACGCCAGCCCCGCATCAAACAGCCCGCCGGCAAATAGCTGCTGCGTATCCGCCAGCGCTTGCCGTGCCGAAGCCTGCGCAGGCGGGAAAGGCGTGGCCGCAGTCAGGCCCAGCGCCTTGGTCGCGGCTGACGCCAGCTCCGCCCCGCCAGCTTCCGGCGCTGGCCGTGGCGTCCACGCGGACTGCGCGATGGTAGCGATGAGCGGAGCCGGTGCGCGTGCGTGCAGCTCGCGCGCCTTATCGGCCTCCGCCAGCAGCACGTCCAGCGGCGGAATATCGGTATCCCACTCGATCAGCGTCGGCGCCGCGCCAAAGCGCTGCAAGGCCGCCTCATACAAGCGCCACACCGGATCGGCCACCTGGCAGCCATGGTGGTCGATCACCGCCTGCGGCGTCACGAGATGTCCGGCCAGATGCATCTCGCCCACCATGCCCGGAGCGATCGCCGCCATGGCGGCCAGCGCATCCTCGCCATGGTTACACTGATTCACATACAGATTATTAATATCCAGCAGCAGCCCGCAGCCCGTGCGCGCCGCCAATGCTGCCAGAAACTCCGCCTCGCTCATCGCATCCGCGTGAAAGCGCAGATAGGTCGACACATTCTCCAGCAGCAGCTGCCGGCCCAGCACATCCTGCACCCGCGCTACGCGCGCCGCCATCAAATCCAGCGCTGCCGCATCCAGCACCAGCGGCAGCAAATCGTTCAACTGCCGCCCCGCCACCGCGCCCCAGCTCAGATGCTCGGACACCAGCACCGGCTCGGTACGCCGCACCAGTGCCCGCACCCGCTGCAAATGTTCCTCGGAAAAACCATGCACCGAGCCCAGCCCCAGGCCGACGCCATGCAAACTCAGCGGATAATCGCGGCGCAACTGCTCCAGCACATGCCAGTCCCAGCCGCCCGCGTCGAGATAATTCTCGCTATGCACCTCCAGCCAGCCGACGCGCGGCCGCTGCGCCAGAAACTGCCGGTAATGCGGCGCCCGCAAACCAACGCCGACACCCAGCGCCTGAGCAGGCATCGCCGGACTTATTTAGCAGGTGGCGTGGTCTTGCCGCCGGTTTTCTCGCAAGTGCCTTTGGCCACATACTTCCATTCGTCGGCGGCGTTATCGGTCTTGGACTGGCCGGCGCAGGAATGGGAGGCGGTGGCGCAATCGTTCTGGCCGGTTTTGGCCACGCCGTAGCATTTCTCTTTATCCTCGGCAGCGGCAACCGTGCCGGCCTGGGTAGCGCAGACAGTCGCCAGCGCGGCAGCGATCAAGGCTTGACGTTTATTCATGGTGATCTCCAAAAGATGATAAGCACCCGCAGCGTATCAGCAATCAAGCTGATACGCACTGCAGGATGAGCAAAAAAGGCGTGTGCGCAAGCGCGCCGCGCACCGGACGATGCGCGCAAGAAGGTCGCGGCGCGGCCGCGACAACACCGCTCAGGCGGTGGTATTGATATTGTTGCCCAGGTGCGGCGGCAGATTCGGCACCGGCGGAATCGACTCGATCAGCGCATTCGCGCTGGAGGCCTGAATGTCCTGCGCCTTTTTCAGCACAGCAATGCCTACCGCTTGCTTGGTGCCGGTGTCGGCAATCGTCGTTGCAGCCTGAGCAATACCGGTAACGTCCATGTGATCCTCCATTGATGGCTATCACCTTGTTTACGACGCCGGGCGCAGCAACTTTAGGCTTGCGCTGAAGTTTTTTTCAGATGCGTGAGCAACCAGGCAAGCACCTGTTGCGGCTGATTCAGATCCAGCCACACCAGACTGCCGCGCACCCCGTCCGGGCGTGGATGATCTGCGGCCACCGCCGCCACCCGCTCATCCTGCGGATACAGCGGCGCCCGGCCGGCTTCGACCCGGTACACTTCCAGCTTATCGATCGGATAGGTCTTGAAACCTTCCAGCAGGGTCAGGTCGGCTGGCGACATGCGTGCCAGTTGCTCGTCCAGCGTCGGCTCGGCTTCGCCGCGCAGTTCGTGGATGATGGCGTAGCGAAACGGCGAGCCCACCATCACCTCGGCCGCGCCGGCCAGGCGCAGCCGCGCGCTATCCTTGTGCTGCGGTTCGAACTGCAAATCGTGGTGGCTGTGCTTGATCACATTCACCTTCACGCCCTGCGCCGACAACTGCGCCAGCAAATATTCCAGCAGCGTTGTCTTGCCGCTGCCGGAGGTGCCGATCACTCCCAGGACTTTCATTGCCTGCCTCTCCATTACTTGATGGCAGGCATTATACGATGGCGTGGCCGCCCGCCTAACGTGCCGGATCGATGGCGACGGCGCCGCCGTCGCTGACACCAGCCAGCACGATCAGGCCCAGGCAAACCAGCAGCATGCTGAGCGCGCCCGGCTCGGCGGCCGATACCGTCTGCGCCGCGTGGGCGCGCGGCACATAGGAAGCGGCGGCGATCAGGAAAGGCAGATACTTGAGGTGTTTCATGACATTTTCCCTCTTGCTGAGTTCACAATGATAGAAAAATATCACTATTTTATGACAAGCGAATTACGCTTCAATACGGAACGCGGTAGCGGTAGCCTTTGAAATTGAAGACGGCTTCTTTCGGTTGCAGCTTCTCCAGTATCAGGCCGGGCGCGACTTCCTCGCCCTCGCGGCGCAACACCTTATCCACCAGTAACAGGCGATCAGCAGCGTTCTTGGAATAAATATAGCCGCCTACGCTGACTGGCGGAATGGAGCGCTGGATCGGTTCCGGCAGCTCACGCAAATTGACCACTGGCTCTTCCGCCGCCGCAGCTGGCTTGGCGGCCGCCACTGGCGCCGGGGCAGCCGCAACGCCCGCAGCAGACGCGGTCGCCGCAGATGCTGCCGGCGCCGGCGCGGCGGCGCGCGCCAGGTTGGCCACCGAAGGCGGCAAATCCGCCACTGGCGCAGGCAGCGGTGTCGGCGCAGCTGGCATCACGGCTGGCGCCAACGCACTCGCTTGCGCAGCCGGCGGCACGGCAGGCGCGACCGATGGCGCCGGGGTCGCTGGCTCAGCCGGCCGCCACACCAGCACCAGCAACACGCCGATCACCGCCGCCATGCCCACCACCGCCGCGATCAACGGCAAGCTGAAGCGTGCTGCTGGCGACGCTTGTTCGCCCTGCAGCGTCGGCGCATGGAGGGTGGGCGAACTGCCCAGCTGACGTTCTGCTTGCGCCTTCTTCAAGGCTTCCAAAATATAAGACATAGCTTTAAATTTATCCGATATCGCGTTATCTTACACGCCACAACAACCCGGCGGAGACAACCCATGAAATACACCGGCAGCTGCCACTGCGGCCACGTTCAATTCGAAGCGGAGGGCGAGATCGACAGCGGTCTCTCCTGCAATTGCTCCATGTGCCAGCGCAAGGGATCGCTGCTGTGGTTCATCCCGCGCAGCGCGCTACACCTGCTGACGCCGGACGACCACGCCAGCACTTACCTGTTCAACAAGCACGTCATCCAGCACCGCTTCTGCCCGCGTTGCGGCATCCATCCTTACGGCGAAGGCAAGGCGCCGAATGGCGACGCGATGGCCGCCATCAATCTGCGTTGCCTGGACGGGATAGACCTCAACGCCATCACGGTGCACCACTACGACGGCCGCACCGTCTGATCAGCGCAAGCGCGGCTCCTGCACGCCGCCCAGCTGATACAGGCGGATGAAAGTCTTCGGACCGGCGACGCCGTCGGCCTTGAGATTTTGCGCCGACTGGAACTCGGTCAGGCGCTTGCGCAAGGCCGCGTCCAGCGGCTGATTTTCCTGCGGTTTCGGCAGATCGTAGATTTGCGACAAGCGCTTGGCCAGCCAGTCGACATCCGGCCCCTGATCGCCGCTGCGCACCTCATCGCGCCAGGCGCGCGGGGCGCGCCAGAACGTGATGAACTCGCCGTCATAACGCGCCGCCAATGCCGCAGCACTCAGCGTCTGTGGCTTGGCGCCGGCGATAGCGATGGTGGCGCGGTCCTCGTCCAGCGCGGTCAGCAACACGTAGTTCGGCGCGACCGGATCGTCATGCAGCTTCAGCACTGCGGGACGATCCAGCAGGCGGATATCCTCCATGCTGCCTTTGGCCTGCAAGCAGCGCAAATTCGCGCGCGCGGCGGTCGGGCAAGGTTCGCCATCGGTCAGCGCCAAGCCCCACAGGCCGGCCAATTGGCGCAAGGCGGCAGCGCTGTCGCTGCCCGGCTGCGGGACGATGGCCGGTGTGGCTGCGAGCGCCACATGCGCTGTCCCTGTCCGCGCACCTGCACCTGCCTCCGCTCCCGTCAGAGCCGGTACCGCGCCATCCCTGCCCTGCACCGCCGGCTGCGGCGCGCGCAACGTCAACTGCCACGCCAGCGCACTCACCACCACACCGCCCAGCACACCTGCCGCCACCAGCGGCCAGCGCGCCGCACGCGCCTTTCCGCCCACGCCCGCACCGGCCACGCCATCCTGTCCAGCAAACACCTCGCTGGCGGCACGCTTCAAAATCTTGCGCGACACCTGCGGCTGATTCTCCACATACGCCCCCAGCAGCGCCCGATCGCACAGCAGATTGATGCGCCGCGGCACACCCTTGGTCAGTCCATGTACCAGCGCCATCAGCTTGCGTGGAAACGGCGCAATCGCGCCCGCCCCGGCCACCGCCAGCCGGTGCTCGATATAAATGCCAGTCTCCGCCTCCGACAGCGAACCCAGGTGATAACGCGCGATCACCCGCTGCGCCAGTTGCTCCAGCTCCGGCCGCGCCAGCATCTCGCGCAATTCCGGCTGGCCGATCAAAATAATCTGCAACAGCTTGCGCTCGCTGGTCTCCAGATTGGTCAGCAGGCGCAGCTGCTCCAGCACCTCGGCCGACAGATTCTGCGCCTCATCGATGATCAGCACATTGTTGCGGCCCTGCGCGTGGCTGGCCAGCAGATAGGCGTTGATCGCATCGACATAAGCCTTGACGCTGACCGCACCGGCGCCCTGCGGCGGCAATTCCACGCCGAACTCGTCGCAGATCGACAGCAGCAGTTCCTCGACCGACAGCTTGGGATTGAAGATATAGCCCAGCTTGCAATTCTCCGGAATCTGCTCCATGAAACAGCGGCACACGGTGGTCTTGCCGGCACCGATCTCGCCGGTCAGCAGCACGAAGCCGCCGCCGGAGCCGATGCCGTACAACAGGTGCGCCAGCGCCTCCCGGTGGCGCTCGCTCATGAACAGGTAGCGAGGATCGGGCGCGATGGAAAACGGCGATTGCTTCAGATTGAAAAATTGCGTATACATGAAAGCCCAGTGAGTGCGCGGTCGCCTATTTTAGCTGACGCACGGGCGCCGGCTGCGTTGGCGGCAGCGGCTTGAACTTGGCGCAATAAATCTTGGACTTGGTATCGAAATACACGATGCGGCTGGCCGGCTTGGCCTCGCGCACCGGATAAGGCGACGTATCGATCACCGTATAGTGGGTGCCGGCCTGGCGGATGATGGCCTTCTCCAGATCCTCGGGCTTGGCCTCGGCCACCGCGCCGACAAAGATAAAGGTACTGGTATCATCACTGACCATCACCTCTGAAATCTCGGTGCCCCACAGCGACGCGCCGGCGGTGCGGAACCAGTAGGCACCACCCTCGTGCTTGTACCAGTTGCCGAAATGCTTGACGAAATAATTGTAGAAATAAATGTTATCGGTATGGTCGCGGCACAGCAGGCCATTGCCGACGATGGTACCAAAGGTGGAGGGAACCGACTGTGCGGCCGCACAGCCACAGGCAAACGCCAGCAAGGCGCCGGAAACAAATCGCGGCGCCCGCATCACGTCTTGGACAGCCACGCCCGGTTAGCGCTGATGCGCGCCTTGGCCGTCGGTGGCAATGCTTCATAGCAACCCGGATACTGTTTCAAGGCATGTTCCTTGATTTCTTTCTGCAAGCCGTTAATCAGAAAAACGTACAGCACACCACCATCGCTGGTACTCTTGGACCCCAAGTATTTGATCATGTGCGCTCCTTGTTCAAGCTGCGCGTGCCTGTCGCGGCGGCTATGATGCATCCATTATGACATCACGGCCGCAGCGGGGCCACACAAACAGTAACGGCCGTGCGCGGCGAAAATTGAATGACGCGCGGCGCGCGTTTCAGCCCCGTTTTTCTGCAGTTGATCCCACGCTTTGGCGCGTCCGTCCCATGGGCAGCGACAGCGCCGCCGGCTTGACATATCGTCCAGTCATCGCCACTTTCGACACCAGGACCACCATGAAGCAGACGATTCAACACGCCGCGCTGGCTAGCGCCATGCTACTGGCGATGGCCGGCGCGCATGCCGCCGACAGCAAGCAAAACGCAAGCTATGGCAGCGAAACGCGCAACGTCGCCGCGTTCAGCAACATCAACCTGATCGGCCCGTTCCGGGTGATCGTCACGCCGGATGCCGGCAACGCCATCGAACTGTCAGGCCCCAGCCAGCGCCTGAGCGAGATCGAAACCTCGGTCAGCGGCGACACGCTGACGGTACGCTATCAGAGCCGGCAGAAAAAAGGCTGGACCATCAACTTCAACTGGGGCAAGGACACGCGCCAGGAACTGACCGTGCGCATCAACGCCGCCAACCTGAAAAGCCTGCGCAACGCCGGCAGCGGCGATGTCGACCTGCAGCGCTTCCAGGGCAAGCAGCTGACGCTGGTGTCGGACGGCCCTGGCGACCTGCGCGCCAGCGGCAAAGTCGAGCAACTGAGCGTGACCGCCAACGGCAGCGGCGACCTGGACCTGCGCTCGCTGCAGACAGGCGGCCTGAACCTGCAAATGAACGGACCGGGCGATGTGGACGCTGGCAACGTCACGCAAGACCTGAATCTGGTGGTCAATGGCTCGGGCGACCTCGACATCAGCAACCTGCACGCCGGCAAGGTCAGCGCCTCGCTGCACGGCCCCGGCTCGGTAGCGCTGCAAGGCACGGCCAAAGAAGTCCGCGCCGACATCAGCGGCTCCGGCGACCTGGACGCCTGCTCGCTGAGCACCGAAGCCGCCAGCGCCGTCTTGCGCGGCCCCGGCGAAGCCTGCCTGGCCGGCAACATCAAAAAACTGGACGCCGAAGTCCACGGCTCGGGCGACCTGGAGGTGCGCGGGCTGGAAGCGCAAAACGTACGCGCCCGCCTCACCGGCCCCGGCAACATGACCTTATCCGGCAACGCCGCTGTACTAAGCGCGCAAATCAGCGGCTCGGGCGACCTCAACGCGCAGCAGCTGAACACGCGCCAGAGCGACGTCACCGTACGCGGTCCCGGCAACGCCGTTGTCGCTGTCGCCGACAAAACCGACGCCAGCCGCACCCACCTGGTCAACTACCACCGCTAAAAATCCGGGGTCAGTTCTGCCAAACGTACACGAACTCGTGTACGTTTGGCAGAACTGACCCCGGATTTAAAAAGTGGCACGCAAATGCCACACCAGCCGCCTACTGGAAAAATCAGGCTTTATGCAAATAAAACAATGACTTAACAAAGGATTCAAAGAAGACAATAGCAGTCCACTTCAATATTTTTTAATACCAGTTAAATACCTGTTGACAAGCTGGTTTGCCAACCCTATAGTGCCCTTCATCGCGGGCATCCCGGCTATGGCTTTCTCAGGTAAACATGATCGAATTTTTTATCGGCGTTGACGGCGGCGGCAGTGGCACCAGGGTACGCCTGGCGCGCGCCGATGGCGTTGAAATCGCCGAAGGCGCCAGCGGTCCATCAGGCTTGATGCACGGCATCGACAACGCCTGGGCCGCAGTTCATCAAGCCGCCGAGGCCGCCTTCCGCGCCGCCGGGCGGGACTTCCCTCCACTATCTTCCATCGCCATCGGCCTCGGCCTGGCCGGCGTGCACAACCGGCAATGGGCGGCGGAATTTGTCGCCGCCAATCCCGGCTACGCGCGCGTCGCGCTGCAAAGCGATGGCCACACCACCGTGCTCGGCGCACATCAGGGCAAGCCCGGCGCCATCATCGCGCTTGGCACCGGCAGCGTCGGCGAAATCAAGCTGGCCGATGGCCGCCATGTTGAAGTCGGCGGCTGGGGCTTCCCGGCCGGCGATGAAGCCAGCGGCGCGTGGATGGGCCTGCGCGCCATCAACCATGTACAGCAAGTATTGGACGGCCGCCTGCCCGGCGATGCTTTCGCCAGCGATGTCGCCCAGGCCTGCGGCGGCGAGCGCAACGCGATCCAGTCCTGGCTGGCGCAGGCCACGCAGACCAGTTATGCGCAGCTGGCGCGCATCGTGCTCCAGCACGGCGACAGCAACGACAGCGCGCGCGCCATCCTGCGTGAAGCCGGCCGCCAGGTGCAGCTGATGGCCGACGCGCTGGACGCCAGCGGCACGCTGCCGATCGCCCTGTGCGGCGGCTTGGCCGCACCGCTGCGCGCCTACCTGCCGGAAGCGGTGCTGAAGCGCCTGGTAGCGCCGCACGGCGACTCCGCAGCGGGCGCGCTGCGCCTGATCCAACAACCATGATGATGAATTCGTAGCGGAGTCGCGCAGATGAGCGATGCAATTAAAGGCAATATCCTGACACCGTCCGGCTGGGTCCACGGTGAAATCACGTTCAGCGACCGCATCGCCGCCATCAGCGGCAGCAGCGCCGATCCCGCGCTCAACGAAGCAGTCTATATCCTGCCTGGCTTTATCGATTTGCACGTGCACGGCGGCGGCGGCAAGGATGTGATGGAAGGCGGCGACGCCGTGCGCACCATCGCCGCGATCCACGCCAGGCACGGCACCACCAGCATACTGGCCACCACCATGACCGCGCCGCCGGAAGACATCGACCTGGCGCTGAAAGGCATCGGCCAGGCGGCAGCGCAGCGCGGCAAAGGCGAGGCGCGGGTGCTGGGCGCTCACCTGGAAGGCCCTTTCATCAATTCCGGCAAGCTGGGCGCGCAGCCTCCCTACGCGCGCGCCGCGCAGCTGGCTGATGTCGAGAAACTGGAAGCGCTGGCGCCGCTGCGCGTGATCACCGTGGCGCCGGAAATCGCCGGCCATCAGGAACTGGTCAAGGAACTCTCCGACGCCGGCATGCGGGTGCAGATCGGCCATACGCTCGGCACTTACGAAGACGGCGTGGCCGCGCTGAAGCAAGGCGCACGCAGCTTCACCCACCTGTTCAACGCCATGCCAGGCCTGCATCACCGCGAACCCGGCATGGTCGGCGCGGCGCTGGCGCACGCCACCTACGCGGAACTGATACCCGACCTGCTGCATGTGCATCCGGGCGCGATCCGCACCGCGCTGCGCTGCATTCCGAACCTGTACTGCGTCACCGATTCCACTTCCGCCACCGGCATGCCGGACGGCGAGTACATGCTGGGACGGCACAAGGTCATGAAATGCATGGGCGGCGTGCGCCTGCCCGACGGCACGCTGGCCGGCAGCACCCTCACCATGGACCAGGCGCTGCGCAATCTGGTCGGACTCGGCCTCGATCTGGCGGATGCCTCGGCGCGGGTGTCAACCTATGCGGCCGATTACCTCGGCCTCTCCGAGCGCGGCCGCCTGGCCGCCGGCGCCTTTGCCGACATGGTGGTGCTCGACCGTGACCTGAACCTCAAAGCCGTCTATATCGAAGGAGAACTGTTGTGACCTCAATGATGTTGAAAGAAGCCCTGTCCGCCGCTGACTGCGTCGCCCTGCAACTGGCCAACGACGGCGAGCAGTACGCGGAACTGGGCCGCAAATTGAGGAGCACCTCGTTCTCGACCGCGCTGACCATCGCGCGCGGCAGCTCCGACCATGCCTGCGCCTACGCCGCCTACCTGATCATGGCGCGCCTGGGCCGCGTGGTCGCCTCGCTGCCGATGTCGCTGGTGACGCTGAACAAATCGCCGCTGATCACGCGCGACACGCTGGCGATCTCGATCTCGCAGTCTGGCCAGAGCCCGGACGTGGTCGAGCCGATCAAATACTTCCGCGACGGCGGCGCCACCACCATCGCACTGGTCAACGATATCGACTCGCCGCTGGCCAAGGCAGCGGAATTCGCCATGCCGCTGCGCGCCGGCAAAGAGCAGAGCGTGGCCGCGACCAAGAGCTTCATCACCAGCCTGGTGGCCAGCGCGCGCCTGGTGGCCGCATGGCAGAACGATCCGGAACTGCTGGCCGGCCTGGAGGCGCTGCCGGAATCGCTGCGCGCCGCCACCACCGAAGACTGGTCGAAAGCGGTTGAAGTGCTGACGCCTGCGCGTAACATCATGGTGGTCGGCCGTGGCATCAGCTTCCCTATTGCTTTAGAGGCCTCCCTGAAATTCAAGGAAACCTCGGCGCTGCAAGCGGAAGCCTTCAGCGGTGCGGAAATCAAGCACGGCCCGATGGCGCTGATCGAAGAAGGCTACCCGCTGGTGATCTTCGCCACGCGCGGCGCAACGCAAGCCAGCCTGCTGGCACTGGCCAGCGAAATGCGCGGCCGTGGCGCGCGCGTGCTGCTGGCGGCGCCCGCCGATGTGGCCGAGCGCGATCTGACCTTGCCGATCGCCGCCACACCGGACCTCGATCCTATCGTCGCCATCCAGGCCTTCTACAAAATGGCCGCCGAACTGTCGGCCGCTCGCGGCATGGACCCGGACCAGCCACGCCACCTGAGCAAAGTCACCAAGACCAACTGATATGCAGAACGACGTGAGAAAAATCGCCGGCCAGCTGATCATGATCCGCTTCCCCGGCACCGTGCTGGATGAAGCCACCGCCGCACACCTGAAGGCGAACAGCATCCGCGCTGTCTGCCTGTTCCGCGGGAATATGACCGACTCGGAGCAACTCGCCAAACTGACCGCCGACCTGCGCGCGGTGATGGGGCCGGAAGCGCTGATCGCCATCGACCAGGAAGGCGGCGCCGTGGTGCGCTCCACCTGGGTGCCGGCGCCGCCAGCGGCAATGGGACTCGGTGCAGCCAACGACACCGACCTGGCCTGGCGCACCGGCGCCGCCGTGGCGCGCGCGGTCAAGTCGCTGGGCTTCAACTGGAACTTCGCACCGGTGCTGGACCTGAACAATAATCCACACAATCCGGTGATCGCCGAGCGCTCCTTCGGCGCCGAGCCGCAACGCGCCGCCGAACTGGCGATGGCGTGGATGGCCGGCAGCCATGCGGAAGGCGTGGCCTGCTGCGTCAAGCACTTCCCCGGCCATGGCGACACCAACGTCGATTCGCACCGCGACCTACCAACCGTGAACAAGCCGGTCGAGGAACTGAACCGGCTGGAGCTGGCGCCGTTCCGCATCGCTTCCGCAGCCGCGCCGGCGATGATGACCGCGCACATCGTCTACCCGACGCTGGACGCCGAGAATCCGGCCACCATGTCGCGCCGCATCCTCAACGATCTGCTGCGCGACGAGTGGCAGTACCAGGGCATCATCATCACCGACGGCATGGACATGCACGCCATCGCCGGCCGCTATGGCGTCGGCAACGCCGCCGTGCGCGCGCTGACCGCCGGTGCCGACATGGTGATGGCGCTGGGCACCACCGAAACGCAGAACGAAACGCTGGACGCCATCGCCGCCGCCATCGCCTCGGGCGAATTGTCGCAGGCTGACATCGATACGCGCCTGGCGCGCCTGGCCGCGCTGGCCCAGGCCTACCCATGCAAACCGCGCTCCTACAAGGAAGACGCGGCCGACCGCGAAATCATGGCCGAAGGCTGGCGCCGTAGTCTGACCGCCTATAACGCCGACGGCAAGGCGCCGCAGCGCCCTGCAGCCGGCGCCAAGCTGCGCCTGGTCGCGCGCCAGGATGTGGTCAGCGATGGCGTGTCGGAAGCCGGCGTACCGGCTGGCGTGGTGGCTGATTCGCTGCGCAAGCTGTACGACGTGGAACTGGTCACCTTCGCCGACGCCAACAGCTTCGACTGGAGCGCGCTGCCGCAGGATGGCCGCTACACCGTGCTGGCCTCCACCTCGCGCCTGCGCTACGGCGAGCATGCGCGCAGCACCTGGCGTCCGGACCTGCACCTGGCGCTGTGGAATCCCTATCAGGCGCTGGACATCCAGGCGCCAGCCTTGCTGACCTATGGCTTCGCGCGGCCGGCGCTGGACGCCGTCAACGCGTGGCTGTCAGGCGAGCTACAAGCCACCGGCAACGCACCGGTGCCAGGCTTTACCCAATAAAAGAGACAACACAATGAAAGAGCAAGCGGTACGCAATCCGAAGTTCTGGGTGCCCAGCCTGTATCTGGCGCAAGGCCTGCCCTTCTTCGCTGTCGCCATCGTCGCCAACCAGATGTTGAAGAGCATGGGCGTACCCAACGACGAGCTGAATCACTGGACTGGCCTGATCGGTTTTGCGTGGGTGTTCAAACCATTGTGGAGTCCCTTCCTGGAACTGGCCAGCAGCAAGAAGCTGGTGGTCACCGTATTCCAGATCTTCGGCGGCTTGTGCCTGGGCGGCGTGGCGCTGGCTTTGCAGGCGCCGTTCTGGTTTGCCGCCTGCATGGCGATGCTGGCCCTGGTCGGCATCGCCGCCGCCACCCACGACATCGCCTGCGACGGCCTGTACATCACCAGCCTCGATGAAAAGGATCAGGCCAAATACGCCGGCTGGACCGGCACCTTCTTCAACGCTGCCAAGTTCTTCACCACCGGCGCGCTACTGCTGCTGGCCGGCCATTTCGAAAAGACGCTGGGCGTGGTGCCGGCATGGACCATCTGCTTCTGCATTCTTGGCGCGATGATGATCGCACTGGGACTGTACAACAGCTGGGCGCTGCCGCTGGCGAAGAACGCCACCAGCGCCGACAACAACGCCGCCGCCATTGCCCGCACGCTGAAAGAAGTGATCGTCGAATTCTTTCGCAAGCCAGGCATCTGGGTGTCGATCATCTTCATCATCCTGTTCCGCGCCGGCGAGGCGCAGGTGCAGTCGATAGGTCCATTGTTCCTGCGCGAAGCGCGCCACCTCGGCGGCCTTGGCCTGAGCACCGCCGAAGTGGGGGCCGTATATGGCACGGTCGGCACGGTGGCCTTCCTGGTCGGCTCCATCGCCGGCGGCTACTTCACCTCGTGGCTCAGCCTCAAGCGCGCCATCCTGTGGCTGATCCTGGCGGTCAACTTGCCCAACCTGGCCTTCTATCTGCTGTCCTTGTTCCAGCCGACCAGCCTGACCATCATCGGCGCGGCGCTCAGCGTGGAGATGTTCGGCTACGGCTTCGGCTTCGTCGGCCTGATCCTGTACATGATGCAGGTGGTCGCGCCGGGCAAATACCAGACCGCCCACTACGCCTTCGCCACCGGCATCATGCAGCTGGGTTTTGTGCTGTTCAAGCTATTCAGCGGCGACATCCAGATCGCGCTGGGCTACCAGCACTTCTTCATCTGGGTGATGGTGTGCGCAATCCCGGTCGCCGTGCTGTCCCAGCTGATCCCGATGACGGCGCGCTCACAGCACGGTTGAATTCGGAGTTCCCCCGATTTTGTGTAACAATACGCGGGTTAACATCCCTATTTGTTTGACTGAAGGATAACCATGTCGCATAAACGTCTTGCTCGTATTAGCCTGCTCCTGGCCGCCGTTGGCCTGAACGCCGCTCCGGCCATCATGGGCCTGGCCCCAGTGCACGCCGCAGAAGAAAAAAAGGCGCCAGAAGCGCCGAAAGACACCGTTCGCCCTGAGATGTACAAGCTGATCGACCCGGCGCAAGTCAAGCCGCTGCTCGACGCCAAGAACTACACCGAATTCCAGAACCGCATCGACCAGGCAGCAGCCCTGCCGAACGTCACGCCTTACGAACAGTTCATCCTGAACCGCATGCGCCTGCAAGTGGCACAGGCCAAGGATGACAGCGAAGGCAGCGTCAAGGCACTGCAAGCGATCATCGACTCCGGCCAGCTGAAGCCTGAAGAAAAAGCCCGCTTCATCGAAGCTACCGCGAACATCTACTACAGCGGCCTGAAAAACTTCGACAAAGCCATCGAATGGTTCGACCGCTACGCCACCGAAACCGGCGACAAAGCCAAGTTCCGTCCATTCGTGCTGCGCGCCTACTTCCTGAAAAACGACTTCGCCAACGCCAAGGCCGAAGCGCTGAAGGACATCCAGGCCGCCAAAGCCGCCAACACCGCGCCACCTAAGGACACCGTGCTGGTGCTGGCCAACGTGGGCGCCAAGAACAAGGAAGCGGACACCTATCTGCAAGCCGTGGAAGAGCTGACCCGCTACTACCCGACCGAAGATTACTGGAACGATCTGCTGAGCCGCACCCGTGGCAAGAAGACCTACAACAACCGTCTGGATCTGGACCTGGTGCGTCTGAAAGCCGTGACCGTGCCAGGCCGCATGGAAACTGACGACTACGTCGAACAGGCCGAACTGGCAACGCTGGGCGGCTTCTTCACCGAAGCCAAGATCGCACTGGAAAAAGCCTATCCAAATGGCGTTGTGCCAGCCGGCCAATACAAGGCGCAGATCGAAAAAATGCGCACCAGCGCCAACAAGGGCGCGGCCGACGATGCGAAAAACATCGACGCCGGCATTCCAGCTGCGCAGAAGTCGAAAGACGGCGTCGGCCTGGTCAACCTGGGCTACAACTACGTGACCCTGGGCCAGAACGACAAGGGTATCGACCTGATGAAGCAAGGTATCGCCAAAGGCGTATCGAAGAATCCTGACGACGCCAAGCTGCGCCTGGGCTACGCCCTGGCCATCTCGGGCAAGAAAGATGAATCGCTCGAAGTGCTGAAGCCACTGGCTGCTGGCACCGACCCACGTGCGGACCTGGCCCGCTACTGGATCAACTACCAGAGCGCGCCGAAAATCGCTCCGGCCGAAAAGCAGTAAGCATCCCCCATGCGCTTGCGGCAGCCTGGTCCGCCGCAAGCGCAGTCAGTATCACTTCATCGCCTTGGACAGTGTGTCCAGCAGCTGCCCCTCAGCATCGGCGCTCAACTCCCAGAACATCGCTCCGCGCAAGCCTTGATGCTTGATGTAGCCAGCCTTCTCGCGCAGCGAGGCCGGGTCTTCATAAGTAATCCACACCTGCTCCGCCGCGTTATACATGTACGGTGCGCGCGACGCCGCATTGCGATAGCGCCGGTAGCCTTCGCCGCGTTGCAGCAGCATGCCGTAGCCATATGAATTGCCGCCGTTGACGCCATCGCTGACCGGTCCCTGGCACAGCTGATACTGGCCATCGCCGTCAGCGCCCGGCGCGCAGCCCTTCCAGCCGTAACCGTAGAACGGCACGCCGAGTACCAGCTTATCCTTCGCCACACCAGCCGCCAGGTAGCGCTGCACCGAGCGTGCCACGTACAAGCCGCTGGCGTTCACCGGATCCTTCGGATCAGCAAACAGCGCCGCGTGATGGCCTGTGCTTTTTTCCCATGGCGCGTGGTAGTCGTACGCCATGATGTTGATCCAGTCCAGATGCTGCGCCAGCTGCTTCAGCCAGACGCCGTCGCCGACGTAGTTGCCGTTGGCGCCAGCGGCGATGGTGATGCTGTAATGCTTGCCATCCTGCTTGCCCGCCGCGTCATAGGCTGCGCGCAGCTCGCGCGTCCAGGTGATGAAGTTCTGCCGGTCTTCCACTCGCGCGCACACCTCGCCCTTCACGCAAGGCACGCCGGCTTCACCCGGATATTCCCAATCCAGATCAACGCCATCGAGCCCGTAGCGGCGCATGGTCTTCAACGACGACGCGATGAAATTGGCGCGCGCCTGCGGCGACGCCGCCACGTCGGAGAATCGGTTGGACCAATCCCAGCCGCCAACCGACAGCACCACCTTGAAGTGCGGATTATGCTGCTTCAGCGCCGCCAGCGCGTGCAGGTTGGCGCCATCCTCGGCTTCGTTACGCCAGGCCAGCGCGCCGTTCAGCGGCTCCTGGCATGGCGCCACATCGTTGACCGAAGCATCGGCATTGCCATGCTTACCATCCCAGCACAAGTCGGCAAACGCGTACAGCGCCATGGTCAGCTTGCTGGCGTCCACCTTGGACACCGGGAAGCTCTGATGCTTCCAGCCAGCGTAGTAGCCGATCACTTCGCCGGCCATCGCCGGGGAGATCGCCAGCGCGGCGATCAGGGGAATAAATTTAATTTGCATTGAGCTCCGCCACAAAGTCATACATATCGCCACGGAAGTACGAGCGGCAGAACTC
Organism: Duganella sp. sic0402; assembly: GCF_019219065.1. Classification (GTDB taxonomy): domain Bacteria; phylum Pseudomonadota; class Gammaproteobacteria; order Burkholderiales; family Burkholderiaceae_D; genus Rugamonas. The sequence goes on from NZ_JAHUWK010000003.1 coordinate 240,751, forward strand.
CACCGCGCGCCCGTCGCGCAAAAAACCCAGGCGCTCCACCGCCAGGCCGGCATCGCCTTCCCTGGCCTGCAGCAGCGTCGCCTGTTCCGCGTTCAGCAACAGCGCCGACAGGCGCTGCAAGGCGCGCACCGGCCGGTTGCCAGACTTTTCCAGCGCGTCATACATCGACACGTCCACCGCCTCCAGCGACGGCAGGCAGGACGCCACGATGGTCGCGTATTCAAGGCACATCGGCACATCGTCCGCATAGCGCATGCGGTTGAAGCGGTAGACCTTGGAGCCGGGACTGAGCCGAAGCCGCATCGCCTCGTCCGGCGTCACCGTCCCTTCCGAGCGCTTCAGCCAGACGCTGCGCGGCGTGCGTCCACGCGCCCGCATATCTTCCGAAAAGGAGGTCAGCTTGGCGAAGTTCTTCTCGATGCGGGTGTTGATGAAATTGCCGGAGCCGGCACGGCGCACCAGCACACCCTCGCTCACCAAACCGTCGATGGCCTTGCGCACCGTAATGCGCGAGATCTCCAGGTCTGCCGCCATCTGGCGTTCAGCCGGCAAGGCGTCTTCCGGCTGCAGCAAATGCAGTTCGATCGCCGAGCGCAGCGCACGCTGCAGACGCTGGTACAGCGGCAGGTTACTGGTCTCATTGAGGTGCTGCCGGATGTGTACCAGTGGGGTCATTGAATCGCTTTCCATAACGATGAAGACATCCTCTCTGACATTGTTCGACGATAATACCAACAAAATACCAAACTACTACACCCATCCTCTCCGGCAATCCAAATAAATTCCTTACGTAGAAAGAAACCCTTATAGACAAAGGCTTTCTTCATGTTGCAAACACACACAACGGTTTTCCATACCACCATCAATCCGGTATTACGCTGTTGCCGAAATCCCACTTTGTATGCTGCATACAACATAACAAAAAAGAATTTTAAAGTGGTAGTGATCTGGTATTAAAACGCGAGTATATTGGCGTTGGATTGGTTTTGAACGTGATTTAAAAAAGAAAGACGACACATCAACAATCGGTGGGCTCGGCGGAGCCTTCAACAACGGGAGGGAATATGCAGTACAACTCGAATAACAGCACCATGTCCAAACTAACGCCGATCGCCACTGCGGCGGCCATCCTGACGCTGAGCGTCGCGATGAACGCCCAGGCGCAGCAGACGCCGGCCGAACCGGACACCGTGATCGTCAGCGGCATTCGCGGCTCGCTGCAGCAATCGCTGTCGGTAAAGCGCAATGCGTCGAGCAACGTCGACGTGATCACCGCAGAAGACGTCGGCAAAATGCCTGACAAGAACGTGGCCGACTCGCTGCAACGCGTGCCAGGCGTGAACATCTCCACCTCGGGCGCAGGCTCGGGCGGCTTCGATGAGAACGACCGCGTGTCGATGCGCGGTACCGCGCCATCGCTGACCCAGACCCTGATCAACGGCCACGCGGTATCGACCGGCGACTGGTTCGTGCTGGATCAGGTGGGCGGTGCTGTTGGCCGCTCCGCCTCCTACTCGCTGCTGCCGTCGGAAATCGTCGGCCAGGTAGTGGTCTACAAAGCCCCGACCGCCGACCAGGTGGAAGGCGGTTCGAGCGGCTCGATCGACATCCGCACCCGTCACCCGCTGGACTTCAAGAACGCGGTATCGATGGAAGCCACCGTGCAAGGCGTGTACTCCACGCTGGCGGAAAAAACCGATCCGCAATTCAGTGGCCTGTTCAACTGGAAGAATGAAGCCGGCACGCTGGGCCTGATGGTGCAAGGCTTCTCGGAAAAACGCTCGCTGCGCCGCGACGGCCAGGAGCTGCTGCAATGGACGCAAGTGGCGCCGACCAATGCCGCCGTCAAGACCAATCCTGACCTGGCCAATGTCTGGTTCCCGCGCCTGATCGGCTCTTCGCTGTTCCAGCAAGAGCGCAAGCGCAAGGGCGGCCTGATCGACCTGCAATTCAAGCCTAGCCGCGACTTCTCGCTGGAAGCCACCTACTTCCGCTCGAAGATGGATGCATCGAACTACAACACCAACTACATGACCGACATGAATGGTTCGGGCATGCTGGGTGCTGGCGTCGCACCTGATCCTGGCTATGTGATCCGCAACGGCACGCTGGTGTCGGCTTCGTTTACCAACAAGGGCACCGCTGCCGCGCCGCTGCGCTACGGCATCGTCGACAACATCGTGCGCGAAGGCGCTTACGCGCAGACCGAGTTCTTCGACGTGGACGGCAAATGGCGCGCCACCGACCGTCTGGTATTCACCGCCAAGGCCGGCTCCACCAAGGGCAAGGGCGTGACCCCGAGCCAGGGCGTGTTTGAAGGTGACGTCAACAACTCCGGCGCCAGCTACCAGCTGAACGGCCTGGGTTCGCCAGCCACCGTCAAATTCCCGAACATTAATACCGCCGTCTTCACCGGCACGCCGCTGGACTGGATCTTCGGCGTATCGCCAGCCAGCACCGACGACAAAGAAACCTACGGCCAGATCGACGCCGCTTTCCAGCTGGATGCAGGCCCGCTGCGCGAGATCAAGTTCGGCGCGCGTGGCACCCACCACACCCGTTCGAACTTCGAAGTGGCGCAAGGTCCTAACTGGTCCAACACCGATGTGGGGGGCACCAGCACCAACCCGGCATGGAACGGCACCACCTACCCTGGCAACTTCGGCAGCGACCTGGGTGGCGACTTCCCTAAAAATGTCTGGATGCTGGATCCGTCCATCTTGCAGGCATGGGGCAATCTGCACTCCAACCGCGACGTCAGCCGCACCTACTACCAGGACATGTTCAACCTGAAGGAAAACACCAAGGCGATCTACGTCCAGGGTGAACTGGAAGGCGAAGGCTGGAGCGGTAACGTCGGCGTGCGCCTGGTGCGCACCGAAGGCACCTCGAACGGCTACCAGATCCTGCCCAACCAGCCAGCGGGCCAGAATCTGCCAGCCTATCCATGGGGCGGTTTCGTCAAGCAGACGGCGATCGACAACAACACCACCATCCCGTTGCCTAGCCTGAACCTGAAGTTCGACCTGCGCTCCGACCTGGTCGGCCGCCTGGGCATCTCGCGCACCATGACCCGTCCTGACTACGGCGCACTGGGCGGCGCGGTGCTGCTGACCGACGAAACCCATACCGGCAACGGCGGCAACGCGCAGCTGAAGCCAGTCAAGTCGACCAACCTGGACGCATCGCTGCAATGGTACTTCGCACCACGCGCGCTGCTGTCGGCCGGCGTGTTCTACATGGACCTGAAAGACTATGTGGGCTACGGTACCAGCACCGGTTCCTTCCTCGACACCCGCGCTTCGCAAGAGCAGAACAAGGCGGTGTTCGCAACCTACACCATCACCTCGCCGATCAACGTCGGCGCCAAGGTGAAGGGGCTGGAACTGGCCGCGCAAGTACCGGTGGGCATGGGCTTCGGCATTGACGGCAACGTTACGCTGACCGATTCGCACCTGGACTTCGGCGCCTGCCCTGCCATGCAGACCGCCACCGCAGGCGATCCTTGCGACATGCTGGGCGCTTCGAAGACCACTGCCAACGGCGGCATCTACTTCGAGAACGACAAGTTCAATGCGCGTCTGAGCTACGCATGGCGCTCGTCCTTCCTGGCTGCGCAGGATCGCGGCACGCCGCTGTACCAGGACTCGACCGGCACGCTGTCGGCCTCGTTCAACTACAACATCAGCAAGAACATCACGCTGACTGTCAGTGGCCAGAACCTGAACAACCCGATCCTGAAGAACTACATCTACAACAAGGATCAACCGGCACGCTTCTACGCCAACGGCGCGCAGTACTACGCTGGCGTACACGTGAAATACTAATCGGCTTCATTGTGTAGTCTGTGCCCGCCTCGGCTCTCCCGGCCCTGGCGGGCTTTTTTATGCCATCATACGCCGCATGAACACGCCCATCGAATATCGGGACCTGAACCCGCAACGCTTCTTCAGCGAAGTCGCGGGCAGCTACCGCCCTGCCATCCTGCGCGGCTTCGTGCGCCATTGGCCGGCAGTGCAGGCGGCGCTGCACTCGCCGGAAGCGCTGTGCCAGTACGTGCTTGGCCTCGCCAGCAATGCTGAAGTGGACGCGGTGATGACCCCGCCCGCCGAGCGTGGACGGCTGTTCTACTCAGCGGATATGAAAGGCTTCAACTTTGTCCGCAACAAGGTGACGCTGGCGCGCGTGATCGAACAACTGGCGCGCTACTCGCAGTTTGACGCGCCGCCCTCGGTGGCGATACAAAGCGCCTTGATCGACGAATGCATGCCGCGTTTCAGCGATGCCAATGCGGCGCCAGCGCTGCCTTCGTCTGTGCGACCGCGCCTGTGGCTCGGCAACACCATCACCACCCCGGCGCATTTCGATCAATCGTACAACCTGGCCTGCGTGGTCGGCGGCCAGCGGCGCTTCACGCTGTTCCCGCCCGAGCAGGTGGACCAGCTTTATATCGGCCCGGTCGATTTTGCGCCCACGCCAACGCCGATCAGCATGGTCAATTTCCGCGCGCCGGACCACGCCCTGCATCCACTGTTCCGCGAGGCGCTGGCGCATGCGCAAGTCGCCGACCTGCTGCCAGGCGACGCGCTCTACCTGCCCACCTTGTGGTGGCACCATGTGCAATCCACCGGACCGTTGAACATGATGGTCAACTACTGGTGGAAAGGCGAGCAGACATCCGAGGTGGAAGCCGCCCGCGAGGCCATTTTCAGATGTCTGAAAATCCTGCCCAAAGACTTTTAAGCTCCCTTGCCCCACACTCCCGCTTTGTTCAAGCTGGAGAAGTTGTTGAATCATTCACAATCCATGGCCGGCGTAGCACCTGCGCAGGCGGCCTCCATCAGTTTCGGCATGACGCTGATGATGGCCATGGCCTGCGGCGTCGCCGTCGCCAACATTTATTACAATCAGCCCTTGCTGGTGATGATGCAAGCGGCCTTCCCCGGCCAGGAATCCATCATCGGCTTCGTGCCGACCGTGACCCAGCTCGGCTACGCGCTAGGCCTGCTGTTTCTTGTGCCGCTCGGCGATCGCATTGAGCGCCGGCGTCTCATTCTTACCCAGTACGCGGCGCTGGCGCTGACGCTGGCCGGCGTCGCGCTGGCGCCCAACGCATGGTCGGTAGTTGCCGCCTCCATCGCCCTGGGCGTGGCCACCAGCGTGACCCAGCAAATCCTGCCATTCGCCGCCGAACTGTCGGCGCCGGAGCGTCGCGGCGCCACCATCGGCACTGTGATGAGCGGCCTGCTGTGCGGCATTCTGCTGGGCCGCGTGCTGGCCGGCGCTGTCGGCGAGCGCTATGGCTGGCGAGCCATGTTCTGGATCGGCATCGGCATGGCGGTGATGATGACTGCGGTGCTGTCGCAGATCCTGCCGCGCAATCAGCCGAAGACGCGCGACAGCTATGGCTCGCTGATCAAATCGCTGTTCCGCATCTGGCGCGAAGAACCTGCGCTGCGACGTTCGACGATGGTGCAAGCCTGCGTGTTCGGTTCCTTCAGCGCGCTGTGGACCACGCTGACGCTGCACCTCGACGCCGGCTACCATCTGAGCGCGCAAGTGGCCGGGCTGTTTGGCCTGGTCGGCGCAGCCGGCGTGCTGTTTGCGCCGATCGCCGGCAAGGTGTCGGACCGCCGCGGGCCGCATGTGGTGATCGGCTTCGCCTGCTCAGTGATGGTGGTGTCGTGGCTGCTGCTGGGCATGTGGGGCATGCTGGCGGGACTGGTGGTCGGCATCCTGGTGCTGGACTTCGGCGCACAAAGCGCGCAGGTATCGAACCAGCACATCATCCAGGCGCTGCGTCCTGAAATGCGCAGCCGCCTGAATGCGATCCTGATGGGCGGCATGTTCATCGGCGGCGCGGCCGGTTCCGCTTGCGCCATGCTGGCGTGGAAATCTTTCGGCTGGACCGGCGTGTCCACGCTGGGCGTCACGCTGGCGGTATGTGCGCTAGCCGTTCAGTCCTGGCGGCGCCCCTGAGTGGATCAGGCGTTCCAGCATGGCGGCAGCGTCCTGCGCGCCGCTGCGCTTTGCTGCAACCCAGCGTTCAAACGTGTCGCCGTAGTTTTCCCATACGCCTAAGCCGTGCTTGGCTGCTGTACGTATCAGCGTAGCAGCGGCTTGCTCGACCGCTTCGTCATCATTGTTCAGCGCATGCACCAGGCACCAGCCTTCCGCCAGCGCACAGCACAGCGAGCATGCGTGATCGATGTCGCGCGCCCTTTCCACTGCGGCCTCTGCCGCCTCCAGCGCGTCGCTGGTATGCCCCTGGAACCACAGCACCCGCGCGAAGTACGCCAGCGCCGCCGCATGCTGGTCCATGCCGAAACGCGATAGCTGCGTCGGCCGTCCTTGCTCATACCAGCGCAGCGATGCCTCAATCTGCCGCCGCGCCTCATCATGCTGTCCCAAGAATAGCTGCGATACGCCAGCCAGCCGCTGGCCGACGACAAACGCTTCCTGGTCACCCGCGCCAGCTGCCAGATCAGCCAGCTGGTTGGCGTGCGCCAGTGATTCCACATAACGCTCGCAGCGCAGCTTGTATAGCCACAGGCCGTAGTAGGCCTGTAGCTGCGTCTCCAGATCCGACAGTTGATGCGCCAGATCAAGCGCGCGCGTCCACGCTTTCAGCGTCTCGTCCACCGGGCCGCGCGCCCACGCCAGCGAGGTGCCATAGGATGCCTGCAAGGCCATTTCCTGGCGAGGCGCAATCGCGGGTCCTTCGCCATTCAAGACCAGCGTCAGCCAGCGCTGGCACTCACCGTGCAGCGACAGCTGATTCCAGAACGGCGCCGAATGCGTAAGGATGTCGATGCCGGTCTGTTCATCCCCGTCCGATGAAAACGCCCAGTCCAGCGCGGCGCGGATATCGTCTATGTCCGCCTGATAGCTCAGGCGCCAGTCGTCCGACGCCTGGCGCGCCAGCTGGGTGAAGAATGCCGCATGGCGCTGCGCCGTCGCGGCCACCTCGCCGCTGTCAGCCAGCTTCTCCATTGCGTAGACGCGGATGGTTTCCAGAAAGCGGTAGCGCGGCAGCGGGCCATTCAGCTCCGGCTGTAGCAAGGACTTGGCGGCCAGGCTGCTCAGCACATCGATGGTGTCCCAGGTTTCGCCATGCTCCGGCGCGCCCACGTGCCGTGCCGCGTCGGCGGTAAATCCTGCTGCGAATACTGACAGGCGGCGGAACAGGCGGCGCTCTTCCTCATCCAGCAGATTGTGGCTCCAGTCCACCGTCGCACGCAGTGTGCGCTGGCGCGGCAAGGCGGTGCGCCGGCCGGCTGTGAGCAGCTTGAAGCGGTCGTTCAATCCGGCCAGCACGCCGCCGATGCCTAGCACCGGCACGCGCGCGGCAGCCAGTTCCAGCGCCAGCGGCATACCATCCAGCTGACGGCAGATGGCGCTGACGTCACCCGCCACCACATCATCCAGGACAAACTGGTGAACGCTGGCCGACACGCGTTCGACAAACAGCCGCACCGCCGCATGCGCCAGCGCCTGCTCCGCCGTGTGCGTGTCGGCCGGCGGCACCGCCAGCGGCGCCAGACGGTAAACGTGCTCGCCCGCCGCATCCAAGGGCTCCTGCGCAGTCACCAGGATATGCATGCTGGGCGCGGTGTTCAGCAGCGCTTCCACCTGCCCGGCAATCGGCTCGGCCAGATGTTCGCCGTTATCGATGATGAGCAGCAGCCGCTTGTTACGCAACTGCGCGGGCGACAACTGCAAACAGGCTTCGATGGCAGCCGGGACCAGCTCCGGCTCGGCAATTTTCGCCATCTCCGCCATGTACACGCCGTCTGGAAAAGTGGCCCGCAGCTGGTGGCCCGCTTCGATGGCAAGGCGCGTCTTGCCGATGCCGCCCGGTCCCGTCAGCGTGACGAAACGGCGTTCGGCAATCAGGCGCTGGATATCATTCAGCTCATCGGCGCGGCCGACCAGCGAGGTAACCGGATGCGGGAAATCCAGCGCCGCCGCTCGCTCCTGGCGTGGCGCTGACAAGGCATAGCCCTTGCCGAATTCGGTCGAGATCATATCGCGGTCCGTACCCAGCGCTTTGCGGATGGCGGACATCTGCGCTTGCAGATTGTTTTCTTCGACGATGACGCCGCCCCACACCCTGGCGATCAGTTCATCCTTGCTGACCAAAGCGCCGTTGGCTTCCACCAGCATCCACAGCACATCGAACGCGCGCGGGCCAAGGTCGATCTTGTCTCCGTCGCGCAGCAACACGCGCAGCTCAGGGAAAATCTGATAGCGGCCAAAGGTGGCGCTGTGATCGTCGCGAAGACTCATGCAGGCAATCCAAAAATCAGTGATTGATGTGCGGCCGCACCAGCCATGGCGCCATCCGCTACCGCAAATGCAACACTGCCCGCCATGCGCGCCGCGTCGCCGGCAGCGTACACGCCGGGGATGCTGGTAGCCTTCATCATATCAGTACGCAGGTATTTGCCCATCGGCCCTTCTTCCATCTCGCAGCCCAGCAGCTCGGCCAGCGGGCTGGCGCTGTGCAGGCGGCTCAGTACGAACAGGCCATCCATTTCCAGCGTGCGGCCGTCCCGCAATTCCACGGTGGCTTTGCCGCCGACCGCGCGCACTGATTCGCGCTCAATGGCAACGCCGCGCGCCGCCAGCCTGGCCAGTTGCTCGGCATCGGGTTCAAACGCGCCGTTCAGGAAAAACGTCACCGTTCCCCAATCCGGCAGCATCATCGCGTGATGGAAGGAATGCGGGCTGGTCGCCAGCACACCAATGCGGCCCTGATCCAGTTCATAGCCATGGCAATACGGGCAGTGGAAGACGCTGTCGCCCCAACGTTCGGCCAGGCCTGGAATCGGCGGCAACTCATCGGCCATGCCAGTCGCCAGCACCAGCCGCTGCGCGTGATGCGTACTGCCATCGGCCAGCGTGATGCTGAAACCACCGTCCTGTGCAGCCGCCTGCGTGGCCGCACCTTCCTGCCAGCGCACGGCCGGATACTTCATCAGCTGCGCGCGGCCTTCCGCTGCAATTGCCGCGCCTTCACGGCCATCCTGTCCGAGGAAACCATGAGAATGCCGGGCGTAGCGGTTGCGGCGCTGGCCGGCGTCGATCACCAGCACGCGTCGGCGTGCGCGCGCCAGCTGTGTGGCAGCAGACAAACCAGCGTAACTGCCGCCGACAACGATCACGTCAAATTCAGCGATGCTCATGGTGTGCTCCCTTGTGATGCGTGTTGAAGCTGGCCGACAGATCCGCCAGCGTGACGTGTTTAAAGCGCGAGATCAGCAAGGCCTCAGCCTCATCGAAAGCACTGCCCAGCGCCTCGTTGACGGCGCGCTCCACCAGGCACTGAGGCTGCTCGGCGCGGTTCCCCATCGCGAACACCGTTGGCGACCCGACCGCTTCGTAGATATCGTGCAGCGTCACCTTGCGCAGATCGCAGCTGATGCTCCAGCCGCCGCCATGGCCTTTGTCCGAACCGACGTAGCCACGCTCGCGCAAACCCGCCAGCACGCGCCGCACCAGCACCGGATTGGTGCCGAGGAAGCCCGCCAGCTCGTCGGAGGTAAACGGCCTGTCGCTATGCGCCATGTGCAGCATGACGTGCAGGATGGAGGAAAGTTTGCTGTCTCGTCTCATGTAACTAATGATAGTACATAATCGCAAAATGTGCACGCAACACGCTAAACAGCGCTCCGGCCATTGATGGCGGCGCTGTGCGGCGGTACATTGCGGTTATGAGATACCTCACCCTCCTCCTCGCATTCACCTTCAGTTGCGCCAGCGCCGCGCCACGCAACGCCAGCACGCAGGCAGCCTACGACTACCTGTTGGGCATCTGGGGCAAGAACATCATCGCCGGCCAGGCCGATCTGACCTGGCGCGACAGCACCGACATGGCCGAACGGGTACATGCCGATACCGGAAAATATCCAGCGCTGATGGGCTACGATTTCATGAACTACTACGACGCCACCGAAGCCGATGGCCGTCATCAAACCGAGGAAGCCATCGCATGGTCACGCAAGGGAGGACTGGTGAGTTTTCACTGGCACTGGCGGATGCAGAACGGCGAGTTCTATACGAAGAAGACGCCCTTCAGACTGCCGGTGAACGATTACCGCGACATCGATCCAGCGATCGACCGCATCGCGCAGGAACTCAAGCGCCTGCAGGACGCCAACGTACCAGTGCTGTGGCGCCCGCTGCACGAAGCATCAGGCGGCTGGTTCTGGTGGGGCAGCTCGCGCGAAGGCTATATCGCGCTGTGGCGCCATATGCACCAGCGCCTGACGCAGCAGCACGGCCTGCGCAATCTGATCTGGGTGTGGAATGGCCAGGACCCAAGCTGGTATCCAGGCGATGATGTGGTGGACCTCGCCGGCTACGACGTCTACGAAAACAACTACAGCGAGGCCTATCACAAGACGCGCCAGCACGGCAAACCAGTCGCGCTGACCGAAACCAGCCACATCCCCGACCCCGAACAAAGCGCCGCCAACGGCGAATGGTGGTTATGGTTCCTGGTCTGGAACGACGGCGCCGGCCCCGCCGGTGTCACCAGCCCGGACAACTTCTGGACCGGCGAATACCACAACACCAACGCCCACAAGCGCAAGGTCTACAACGATCCGCGCGTGATCACGCTGGACCGGCTGCCAAAGTTGTGAGGCCCGCAGCCGGTACGCTGGCGACCTCCGGGCGCGACAAACGCGGCTGCAGTACCATCAGCGAGAGCAGCGCCGGGCAGCCCAGCAACACACATGCCGCGCACCAGGCGATACGGACGCGTGGCGTCATCTTCACGCGGCTGGTCCACCAGGCAGCGCCAGCTCCGGACAGTATGGCCAGCGCGATCATCGCCAGCCACGCGGAAGCTGGGCGAGGCAACATCAGCAGCGCGAGGCGGCTGGCGCCATGATCCGGCACAACGCCCGTGTCCAAGAAGAGCTCCGGCAGGCTGACCACTGCTTGCAGCGCCGGTGACAGCCACCAATCCTTGTGCTCAAACAGCGCAGGGAAGTCGTGCGCCAGTTCGCGCCGCCCCAGCTCAGTCACCTTGCCAGCGGCGTCCACTAGATAGGTGACCTGGGGCGCGGCCATCACGCCGTCGTTGCGGCGGTGGCCTGCAACGACGCTGAGCAGCGTACCATCCGACACCTGGGCAGCGTCGACGCGCACGATGTCGCCGAACAGCGCTGGCAGCGGCACTTCGGCGAGTGGCGCGGATTGCCACCCACCGCGATCTTCCAGCAGCACTACCCGATGGTTGGTCAGCAACGCAGTGCGGTTAGCCAACACGGCAACACCACCACCCAGCTGCTCGGCTGCACCGACATGCATCAGCTGCCGCAGATGCAGGCCATCCTTCTGCAATTCATACATGTCATGGGCGTTCACCAGGTAACCCCGTCCATTGGCGCTCATTGGCGCCGGCTGCGAGTCAAACGGCACAGCGTCCCCTCGCCCGCCCGCGCCGAACCAGCCCACGGCGGCGCCAGTAGGCCGATGCTGGCCGCTGTACAGCATGCTGTCGTGGCTGAAGGTCCAGTTGTTCTGGAGGCGATCCTGGAACTGCAACACACCGCGCGTCGACACCAGCTTGTTCACCGCGTATTGGCGCACCGTGGGGCCGACGAAGCTGGTGTTGCGCGCACCAAGATTGCTCCGCCAGCCTGCTGCACGCGGATCGGCAGCACCGCCCAGTCCCGCCAGCAGGATCTCGCGGGAGTCCGAGCGCCGCGCTTCTGCCACGCCACCAGCAACGACCGGCTCAGGCGCCAACGGATGTGCGCCTGCCACCATTTGTCCGGCCTGGAATAATGCAGAACTAGCCCATAGCAGCGCGATGTAAAAGCTCAGTTGCAGCGGAACCGCCAAGGCGCATGTCGCAGGAAGGTCGCCGCCGGTATGGCGGTTCGGCCGGAACACGGTATAGACCAGGAATACCAGCGCTGCGTTGCAGACAAGCGCAAGCCCCAGCATGACCTCAAAGCGCGTCAAGTGCATGGTCAGCAGAACCGGCAGCACCAGGATCACGAAGGCCCAGCGGCTGCGGTGCAGCATGATGTAAGCGCCTGCCATCCAGGCGGATAAGGCAGACAGCGTCAGGTAAGCGATGCCCGCATAGTGGCGGGTATCGACCACACGCTGGGTGAAGTAGTCCTGCGCGCCAAGCACGATAAAGAGTGGCAGCGCCACCGCCAGCACGATCAGCACACAAGATGCCAACGCAATCCCGGCCAGGATGCGCGCCCGGTGCAGCGGACGATGTTGCAGCCAGATCCAGCGGCTCGGCTGGCAGTAGCTGCCAAACTGGTATAGCCCAAAGCCCAGGCCAGACAAGGCGTACAGCAGCAGCATCACCATGTGCGCCGGCAGCTGGGCGGCAGCGATGTCGATCAATTGATTCAGGACAGTGACCGCCACCAGACTGGCGAGGAAGTAAATGATAGCCGCGTTGCGGAAGCGGCGCAGCTCAGAAAAGAAAAGTTCGATCATGGATAACCTTATGCGGCGCGGCGCGCGCCAGCGTGTCCGTGGGAGAGGAAAGCACTGACGGCGCGATCCAGCCCCAGGGGCATGGACTGCACACGGCGCGCACCCAGCAACTTCAGGCGCGCCTCAAAGGCAAGGGAGTCGCTTTGGTTGAAGGTAACAATGTGGGTCAGGCCCTCCAGTTGCTGCACTTCCAGCACGCCCTCCAGCTCGCGCAGCTCGGGCGCCTTGAATGGAAATTCGGCCACCCACAGTCGCACACGTTCGCAGAACTCGTCAGGACCACTCATATTGCGCAGCTGGCCGCGCTCAAGAATCACCAGGTTGTCGGCGACGCGCTCGATCTCGTCCATCTGGTGCGAGCAGTAGATGATGGTCGAGCCGTCGTCCACGCTGGACTGCAACAGCGCTTCGAGGAAGGCGCGCTTGGCCACCACGTCCAGACCTAATGTCGGCTCATCGAGGATCAGCAGTTCCGGACTTTGCGCCAGCGCCAGTGCGAGGTTCAAGCCGGCGCGCTCGCCGCGCGAGAGTTGGCTGACGCGCTGCTCAGGCAGCACATTGAAGTGGCTCAGCACTTCATCGAAGCGGGCACCGTTCCAGCGCTGAGGATGGGCGCTCTCGTAATGGCGCTGCTGCATGCGCATCAGGTCGCGCACCAGCATCCAGCCGGGCAGCGTGTGCTCCTCGTTGACGAAACCAATGCGTCCGCGCAGATCCTGGCTCAAGTTCGCACAGTCATGGCCCAGCACACGGGCCGAGCCAGCGGTGGCAGGCTCAAAGCCGAGCAGCACGCGGAACAGCGAGGATTTGCCCGCTCCGTTGGCGCCCACGAACGCATGGATACCGCCACGCGGCAGCCGCAGTGTGAGGTGATCCAGCGCCAGCTTACCTTTATATCTGAGGCATAGCCCTTCCGTATCGATGACGTAATGGTTGCTGGCGGTGCTCATGCGGTCTTCTTCACGTCGTAATGGGAAAGCTCCTCCGCCACGCGGCCGAGGATGGTGTCGGATGGGTAGTCGAGGCCGATAACGTCGCCAACGAAGCGGTCTACGGCCTCGTCCAGGCGTCGCGCCCGCTCGCCATCCGACAGGCGCTGACGCTGCTCGGCAACGAACAGGCCCAGTCCTGCGCGCGACAGCAGCCAGCCTTCCGTCGTCAGCTCGGCGTAGGCTTTGGCGACGGTGTTGGGGTTGACCGATAGCTGCTGCGCCAGGCCGCGTACGCTGGGCAAGCCGTCGCCAGCCTGCAATTCGCCGCCGGCAATCAGGCGTTTGACGCTGTCCGTGATCTGGCGGGCGATGGGCCGCGGATCGCCGGTGACGATCTGCAGCATTAAGGGAGCGCGTCGGCTCATGATTTCACCTCACTGTATTATTACAGATAGTACAGTAACATCGGTGTGCGGCCAGGTCAACAGGCAGATATGTTAATGGCAGCCCTTATTGTGCTGGGCGTTGCGCTATTGTCGGTGTGGCCCTCGATGGCAAGCTTGAGATCTGGCTGGGCCCGCAGCAGCTTGTCGATTTCCGCCACCACCGGCACGCCATCGTCGCGCAGCGTGGCCTTGTCGACATTGAAGTTGAGGTACCGCGTCGCTGGAGGGATCGGCGGCCGACAGCTTGCTCCCGCCCAGCGCCGTGATGACGTTCTCATAGTTGCGTAGCGACGCCAGCTCGGTCAGCTTGGCGTCGGAATTATGTCAGGCGGCCTGCGCCAGGCACGACATGGTGAGCACTACCAGCGTTTTATAGGGCATGAACTCGATTCCTGCAAAAAGTGAAAAATAGTGCAAAAATAGCAAAACTACCGAAGTATAACTCAGCCGTTTCTGGCGGGCTGAGTTCGATACAAATGGGAAATCTTATTGGAAGGAGCTGGAACATGCGTTTCAACATAATGGGAAGCATGCTGGCGGGCGCCGTTGCGATGGTATTGACGGGCTGCGGCGAATCGACCGCCGGTGGGGCGGACCAGGTTTCAGCGGGCAAGATCGCGCCCGACAAGGCCGGGCAAAGTTACGAACTGGTGATCGCCACCAAGCCGCTATCGGTGGAAAAGGAAACCGCCATCGCGCGCGCGGGCTACGAGATGTGCGCTGTGGCGGCCAAGGCCATGGGCGTGGCGGTCAAGCCGCTGGTCGCGCTCCCCAAGGATTATGTCATGAGCCGCAGGACCTATCGCAGCGACGGGGTCAACTTCTTTGAGCAGGAAGAAGGCTACACCCTCGACAGCCACCATGCCACCCCGCAAAACGGCTGCGACACCAAGATCACCTACACCAGCAACACCGACGTCGGCAGCCCGGCACGCAGCCGCCACATCGACATCACCGCCGAGGGCGAACGGGTAGTGCAGGACAATGAGCCGCGTCCGGCGGCTGGTCCGGATCTGGGCGCGGCCGAGGTCTACACTGTGGCCAAGCAGATCGGCGGACGCGCCTACAAGTGCATGCCGCCTGGCAGCCCTGGTTTCCTGCCCAGCATGAAAGAGATGTGTATTCTCGACACCAAGGGCGCTACCCTGTCCAATATCGACGGCCGGGCCATCGTTGCCTACGCACGGCAAAAAAGCCCGCTAGCCGACACCGAACTGGTGACCGAAGTGGAGCGCGCCAGCGTTGGCGAGAAGCTGGCGGCCAACGCCTTCGCCGAACCGGTAGCGCGCTGATGGACGCCGCGCCAGGGGCCCGGCGTTAGCCGGGCACTCTGCTACATCAAGGCTTGGCCGCAGGTGCCGGGGTGTTGGCTTTGGCCTGGTCACCGGCGATCGCCACCGACAGTTTGGCCGGATCGATCGCCTTGCGGAAGGCGGCGTTGACTTGCGCCAGCGTGGCGGCCTTCAGCTTGGCTTCGTATTCCTTGCTCCAGCTGTAGGTACGGTTCTTGTACAGATTGCGCGCCCAGCCGGCCGCCAGCACATTGTCCTTCGAGCGGCTTTGCACGCGCTGTTGCAGCAGGCCGGATTTGGCGCCGTCCAGCTCCGCTTGCGTGAAGCCATCCTTCAGCGCGCGCTCCAGTTCCTCGCGGATCGCCGCCTCCAGTTTCTTCAGATTCTGCGGCGCGGCGATGGCGCTCATGCTGAACTGCCCTGCCCGGTCGTCACTGCCTGCATCCAGGCCGCTGCCGCCGCCATACGACAGGCCGTCCTTCTGACGGATGCGGTCCATCATGCGCGACTTCATCGCGCCGCCGCCGAACATATAGTTGGCCAGGTCCAGCAGCGGATAGTCCGCGTCGTTCTCGTTCAGATCCAGGTCCAGGCGCGCGGTGTAGAAACCGTTCTCCTTGTCCGGCGCATTCAGCACCACATGCAGCGGCGCCTTGTCCTGATTGGTGTTCAGGATGCGCGCGTAGCTGGCCTTGCTGTTCCAGCCGGTGAAGCTTTCTTCGATGGTCTTGCTGATCGCCGCCTTGTCGAAATCGCCGACGATGCCCAGCTCACCGTTGCTGGCGCCGTAAAAGTCGCGGTGGAAGGCAATCACCTCTTCCAGCTTCAGCGCCTTGACCGCCGCCAGGCGCTCTTCCAGGCTGATCGCGTTGCGCACATCGCCTTTCGGGTAATGATTGAAATGCTGCTCGATCGCTTCGCTGGCGATCACCTGTGGTTCGCTGCGCGAGTATTCCAGGCCGACGATCCATTGCTGGCGCAGCTGCTCGAATTCCGCTTGCGGGAAGGTGGCATCTTTCAGCACATGTGCGACCAGGCGCAGCGCCGCATCCAGGTTAGGACCGGTGGTGTCGAAGCTATATGGGCTGCCGCTGATCTTCAGCTTGGAGAAGGCATCCGCCAACTGTTCGCGCGTGTACTTGCTGGTGCCGCGCGTCAGCATCTCGTTAGCGAAGGCCGACACCACCGCCGTGTTCATCAGGTTCTTCTCATCTCCCCAGTGCAGCGACAAATTGACCGATACTGCCTCGCCACGGTTCTTCTTCGGCAGCAGCGCCACTTTCAGGCCGCCGATGGTTTTGATTTCGGTGCGGGCGTTGATATTGTCCTGGCTAGGATCGAACACCTCCGACGTCAGCACGCTGTCCTTGCCCTTGAAGTCCTTCATCACCTCGGCCACGCTCGGTGCGGCGGGAATCTCGGCGCGCTGTGGATTGTCTTCGGGGACGAATTCACCGACCACGCGGTTGTCGCGCTTCAGGTAGCGCGCAGCGGCGTCGGCTACCTGTTTCGAGGTGATGTTCGGCAGCTGGTCACGGCCCTTGAACAGCAGGCGCCAGTCGCCCAGCGAGATTTCTTCGGACAGCGCCACGCCCACGCGCTGCGGATCGTTGAGCGACTTCTCGATGCTGTTGGCGAAGTTGCGGCGGGTACGCTCCATTTCCTCTTCGGTTGGCGGGGTCTTGGCGAAGCTCTCCACCGCCTCGGTCAGCGCCTCGCGCACCGGCGCCAAAGGCTGGCCAGCCTTGACCACCGCGCCGATGATTTGCAGGCCCGGCGCATAGCCGGTCATACCGAAGCTGAACACCTGCGCCGCCTTGCCGCTTTCCACCAGCTGCTTGTGCAGGCGGCCGGTCGGCGCGTCACCGAGGATCTCGGACATGAAGCTCAGCGCATCGCTATCCTCTTGCAGCGCGCCCGGAATCTTGTAGCCCAGTGCGACGATCTGCACATCGCCCTTGCGCCGCACGGTGAAGCTGCGCTCGCCGTCCTGGGTCGGCTCGACCGTCCAGAACGGCGGCAAGGCGCGCTTAGGTTTGGGAATCACGCCAAACGATTTGCCGATCCACGACAGCGTCTGCTGCGGATCGAATTTGCCGGCCACCAGCAGCACTGCGTTGTCGGGCTGGTAGTAAGTCCTGTAGAAGGCTTGCAGGTTCTCGATCTTGACGTTCTCGATGTCGCTGCGGTTGCCGATGGTCGAACGGCCGTAGGAGTGCCAGTCGTAGGCCACGCTCTGCATGCGCTTCAGCAGCACGCCGAACGGGCTGTTCTCGCCGCTTTCGTATTCGTTGCGCACCACCGTCATTTCCGAGTCCAGGTCCTTGCGCGCGATGAAGGACTTGGTCATGCGGTCCGCCTCCATGTCCAGCGCCCATTTCAGGTTCTCTGGGCTGGCCTGGAACACTTCGTAGTAATTGGTGCGGTCGTTGGAGGTGGTGCCGTTGAACTCCATGCCGCGACTGGAGAATTCCTGCGGGATGCTCTTGTTTTTCGGCGAGCCTTTGAACATCAGGTGTTCCAGCAAGTGCGCCATGCCAGTCTCGCCATAGTTCTCGTGGCGCGAACCAACCAGGTAGGTGACGTTGACGGTGACGGTGGGCTTGGAGGCGTCCGGGAACAGCAGCACTTTCAGGCCATTCGGCAGGCGGTATTCGGTAATGCCTTCGACCGATGGTCCCTTGACCACGCCGGCTGGCAGTGCTGGCGCGGCGGCCCAGGCGCTGCCGGTGGCGACGAAGGACAAACCACACAGCATGACGCTGGCAGCGGCGACTTGTTTCAGACGGCTGTTGTTCATAGTCTCTCGAAAAAAAGATAGAACACGCAGCATACGCCCACCGCGCCGCAGTGGGTAGGCACTTAAGTAAAAATTAATTCTTTTCGGGAACCAGGCAGGCGTCGACCACTTGCAGGTCGTTATCCTTGGCGAAGGACAGCACGAAGTGATAGGCCATCGGCTCCAGCTGGCGCAGCTTGCCGTTGACCACCACCGACTTCACGCCATTGACCACGGTCGGCGTCACGTAGGGAGAGAATTGCAGGTGCGAATCGCGCACGCTGCCGGAGCCTTCCGGCTTGAAGCAGGCCATCACCCCGCACAGGCGCTCAGCCCAGTCGCTAGGACGGAACTGTCTGCCATTGCTGGTTTGGCCAAGGATGAAGAACGAATCTTGCTGTTCTGCCGGTTTTTGAACTGACATAGGCGCGGCTGCTTCTGCGTTGGTACTTGTTGGTAACAAGAATGCGTGGAGGAACGGATCCTACGTATTATATCTTATAGAAGACCTAAATTATTAAGTCCTTGATATAACAGCCCTTTTTCTTGCCACTTCCTACTTTGGTGCAGAAAAGTCCATATCCTGCACCAGAGCAATACCGCTATTGTACTCTTAAGGCGATGCCCCGAGCCACCATGCACTGGATATCAGCAGCAGCAACAGCATCCACAACAACAGTGCGCGCCAGACCAGGCCGACGGTGCTTTGCAGCGCGCGGATATTTGGCTCTTCGCCGGGCATTACATCATCTTCCAGCTCGATATCCACGGTGTTGGCGTCCACCACTTGCGCCTTGACGGCGGTTTCCGCCGGCGAACCGAGGCGCACGCCCATGGCGCCGCCGCCGGCCGACAGGATGATACCCAGCGCTTCATTGGTCCAGCGGTGGGCGAAGTTGCGCCAGGCGTAGATCGCGTCCTCGAAGTTGCCGACCACGGCAAACGCCACGGCGGTCAAACGCACCGGTATCCAGTCGATCCAGTAGAACGCGCGCGAGGCAAACTGGCCGAAAGCCTCGTTGCGCATGTGCTCCGGTTCATTCCAGGCGCGCGCCAGGTGCTCGGACACGCGGTACATCACCGCGCCGGCCGGGCCGAGCGGCATCAGGAACCAGAAGAACACGCCGAACACATTGCGGTGCGTGGTCACCAGCGACTTCTCGACCGCGATGCGGGCAATTTCGGAGACTTCCATGCCGACCGTGTCAAGTTTGGTCCATTCGGCCAGCAGCGCGCGCGCGCCGGCCTCGTCGCCGGCGTTCAGCGCCAGCTGGATCGAGGTGAAGTAATGGCTGTAGTGACGGAAGCCCAGCGTCAGGTAAATGATCAGCACATTCCAGGCGAAGGCCGCCAGCGTCCAGTTGTTATATTTGAAGAACCAGTAGATCAGGCCGGTGGGCACCACCAGGATGACCATCATCAGGAACCAGCCGAGGCGGCCGTGGGTCGAGTGGCCGGCGTTGAACCAGGTCTCCATCCGCAACGCCAGACTCTTGATCTCGGCATAAATCGGATTGTCTGCGCGCAGCGGTTTCATCTGCTCGATCAGCAGCGCGCATAGAATGGAAAGAAAAGTCATTAAACGTCCTTTGCGTTGGCATAGCCTTAATGGCAGTACGATAGCCTAGTTCTTAGTCCGCACGCAAGAAATGGAACAGATTGCGCAGCATGCCGGCGGTCGCACCCCAGATGTAATAACCCTCGTACGGCATCGCATAAAAGCTGCGGCGGCCGCCCGGCAGGTCCACTGACAGGCGCTGGTGGTTGGCGCCGTCCATCAGGAAACTCAGCGGCACTTCAAAGATGGCAGCCACTTCGGACGGGTCGGCGGTCACCGCAAACGGCGGCTGCACCAGCCCGACCACGGGCGTGACGCAATAACCGGTGCCGGTCAGATAGTCCGGCAGGCTGCCGAGAATTTCGACGTGGCGGCGCTCCAGGCCAATCTCCTCTTCCGACTCGCGCAGCGCGGTATCGACGGCGTCCTTGTCCCAGCTTTCGGCGCGGCCGCCGGGAAAGCTGATCTGGCCCGGATGGTCGGTCAGGTCGGCGTTACGCTGGGTCAGCAAGATGGTCAGGCCATGCTCGCGCAGCACCAGCGGGATCAGCACCGAGGCCGGCGTCGGCGCACGGCCGGCGCGGCCCGGCAAGGCGCGCTCACCGCCCTCCGGCAGCCAGTCCGGCGGCGCGGCAAAGCGGCTGCGCAGCCAGGCGGCAGCCAGGCGCTCAGGCGCAACGGCGGCTTCGCCGGCTATCGCCTCTATCGGCAGCTGCTGGGGATCGAAAGGTGGCTGGGCCATGAGCTATTCCTTGATAAGCAAAAGGGCGCCAGCGGCGCCCTTTTAAAGGCGCCTGCGGGCGCCCTATCCAAACACAACCGTAATTAAACGGCTGCTTTCGCCGCTGGGCGACGGTTTGGCAGTTTTTCCTTGATACGTGCCGATTTACCGGAACGATCACGCAGGTAGTACAGCTTGGCGCGACGTACGTCACCGCGGCGTTTCACTTCGATCGAAGCGATCAGCGGGGAGTACAGCTGGAAGGTACGCTCAACGCCTTCGCCGGACGAGATCTTGCGAACGATGAAGTTCGAGTTCAGGCCACGGTTACGACGGGAGATAACAACGCCTTCGTAAGCCTGGGCGCGCTTGCGGGTGCCTTCGACTACGTTCACGTTGACTACCACGGTATCGCCAGGTGCAAAATCAGGAATGTTTTTACCCAGGCGAGCGATTTCTTCTTGCTCGAGTTGTTGAATCACGTTCATTTTGAGACTCCATAAACCATCTTGCTGGCGCGCTATGAGTAAAAACTCGATGCCCAGTAGAGGATGGGGTTATAACAGACAGGCTTAAAGGCCTGCCAAAAATCGCTCATCGTGCTTGGTGAGCAGCCCTGCCTCACGCGCCTTGATAAGCAAATCCGGTCGCTTGCGCGCGGTCGCCTCCAGCATGCGCTGGCGGCGCCATTTTTCAATCTCGGCGTGGTTGCCGCCCATCAGTACCGGCGGCACGCCCACACCTTCATACGTTTCAGGCCGCGTGTAATGCGGCGAATCCAGCAGGCCGTTGAAGAAGCTGTCTTCGATGGCCGAGGCGCCGGTGTTCAGCACGCCGGGGATCAGGCGGATCACCGCATCCATCAAGGCCATCGCCGGCAGCTCGCCGCCGGACAGCACGAAATCGCCAAGGCTGATTTCCTCATCGACCATACGGTCGAGCAAGCGCTGGTCCACTGCTTCGTAGCGGCCGCACAGGATCACCACACCAGGCTCCTGCTTCAGCTGCATCACACGCTCATGCGTCAACTGCTTGCCCTGGGGCGACATGAACAGCACGCGGGGCGTCGGCAAACCGGCGTCGGTCTGGCGTTGCTTCGCCGCGTTGAGCGTCGCTTCCAAAGGCTTGGCCAGCATCACCATGCCGGGGCCGCCGCCATACGGGCGGTCATCCACGGTACGGTGATTGTCGGTGGTGAAATCACGCGGATTCCACAGCGACAGGCCACATTTATTCTGTTCAAACGCGCGCCGGGTGACACCCGACTGCGTGATTGCGGCAAACATTTCAGGGAACAGGGTTACGACATCAAATTGCATGGCGAACCGCCCTCAATGTTACGCTTAGTAATCAAGGCCCCAGTCGACGATGATCTTCTTGGCGTCCTTGTCCACCTTGATGATGAACGCGTCCACAAATGGGATCAGGCGCTCCTGCGCCTCAACTTCTTCTGGTTTGGCATCTGCGGCTGCGACCGGGTTGACGCGCAAGATCGACTGCGGACCATTGCTCATCATGTCAGTCACCGTACCGAGCTGCTCACCTTGCTGATTCTCTACTGCCAGACCGATCAGATCGGTCCAGTAAAACTCATCGTCGGACAAGACCGGGAAGTGGCTTTGCGGAATGAACACTGCGGCGCCTTTCAGCGACTCAGCGACGTTCCGGTCAGTCACACCCACCAAACGTGCTACCACATCGCCGCCATGCAGTTTGACCTGCTGGACGTCCACATCGTGCAACGCTGGCTTCTCCAACCACCAGGTTTTGACCTTGAGGAGTGCATCCGCATCTTCCGAGAAAGGACGTATCCTCACCCAGCCTGCAACGCCGTAGGCACCGAAGACAAAGCCTACCTGTGCCAGATCGTCAGGGACTTTCACCCCGGATGCATTCTTATCGGTCAAACCGGTAACCAGACTTGCTTAGGCTGCTTTTTTGTTTTGAGCAACCAGGCGAGCAACGGTAGGCGACAGTTGTGCGCCAACAGCTTGCCAGTGAGCCAGACGGTCTTCGGTGATGCGCAGAGCAACTTCCTGGCCCGAAGCCATTGGGTTGTAGAAACCAATGCGCTCGATGAAACGGCCATCGCGACGATTGCGCGAATCAGTTGCAACGATGTTGAAGAAAGGGCGCTTCTTGGCACCACCACGAGCTAAACGAATAACGACCATAATATTTCCAAAAAATTTGTGCTAGGACGGAAAAAGCCGCAAATTATAGCGCGCTTTGCCACGGAGCAGCAAGCGTTAATGAAATAATTGGGCATGTTGGGGTAATCAAAGATTATCCCTTGTTCCGGCATCCGGGGCAATAGGCTTGCCCGCAAAAAAGGCGTGCCGGGGGCAGTATTATGCCTGATACTGCAGGTTTACCGACAATTTTGCTGAGCAACCATGACTGTTTTGCATCCCGTTCGCCACAAAAACAAGACCATCGCCGCCCTGCTCGCCTTTCTGCTGGGCGGAATCGGGCTACATCGGCTGTATCTGCGCGGCTGGCGCGATCCCTGGCTGTGGCTGCATCTGGCCTGTCTGCCGGCGGCCTGGCTGGTCGCCACGCTGGCGCCGCAGGCGGACGGCTTCTACAAGCTGCTGCCGGTGATGCTGTCCGGCCTGGCCGGCATGCTGCAGGCGCTAATCCTCGGCCTGACGGCGGATGAAAAATGGGACCCGCGCTACAACCCGGCCAGCGGCCGCCAATCCGACACGCGCTGGCCGGTGGCGGTGGTGCTGGTGGCCAGCATGATGATAGGCGCAGGCGGCCTGATCGCCACCATCTCGCGGCTATTTGACTTGCTGTACACTGGTGGCGCCTACGGTTAATAAGGAGCACACCATGAACAGCCGTTCCCTTCTGGCCGCGCTGATGCTGGCCAGCCTGGCTTGCGCAGTCCAGGCGCAGACACCCAAAGAACACTACAACACGGAAACCAAGCGCCTCGCCACCCGCTACGCCGAAGACAAGAAACTGTGCAGCGAAGAAAGCGATTCCGGCCGCCGCATGCAATGCCTGCGCGACGCCAAATCCGAATATGACAAATCCGTGGCCTACGCCAAGGCCCAGCTTAAGGCCAGCACAGCCAAGCCGGGGGTCTGCCAGGACTGCGGCAAGGTAACGCAAGTGGTGCTCGGCGAAAAAGCCGGCGACAGCAGCGCGCTGGGCGTGATCGCCGGCGGCGTCGCGGGCGCCCTGCTCGGCAACCAGGTCGGCAGCGGTCACGGCCGCCAACTGGCGACAGTGGCGGGCGCCGCAGGCGGCGCCTATGCCGGCAAGAAGATCGAAGAGAAGGCCAAGTCGAGCAAACAGTGGACCGTGCATGTGCAATACGACGATGGCCGCCAGGCCGCCTTTACTTTCGACCACGACCCGCAAATGCTGACCGGCGACCGCGTGCAAAACGCCAATGGCAGCATCGCCCGCCGCTAAGGAATCCATGACCAGCTTCCCCACTGAATGGCAGTCCCTGGTCGACCAGGCTGCAAGCACCCTGCGCGCCCTGGCGCTGGACGAAAACGCCAAGGAAAAGTTCTGCAACGACCCGCTGCTGCGGCCGTATATGCACAAAGTATCGCAGCGCTATGTTGCCGGGCAAACGGTCGATGAAGCGCTGACGCGGGTCGAGGCTATCATCGCGCGCGGCCATGCCGCATCGGCCGAGTACATGGGCGAAAGCGTGCGCGACGAAGCCTTTGCCATGGCAGAGACGGAGGTGTTCATGGATCTGGTGCGCGGCATCGGCGAGCGCAACCTGAATTGCTCGATCTCGTTCGACCTGTCGCACATCGGTTCGCTGATGGATGCGGAACTGGGTTACCGCAACGCCCGCCGCATCGCGCTGGCCGCCGCAGAGATCAACCGCGAAGTGATGATCTCAATGGAAGGCATAGACCGTGCCGACGACATCTACGCCATCTACACGCGGCTGCACAAGGAAGACGATTTGCGCAACGTCGGCATCACCGTGCCGGCCAAGCGGCTGCGCACCGCGCAGGACCTGCCGGCGCTGATGAAACTGCCAGGCCGCATCCGGCTGGTCAAAGGCGCATTCCTGGAGCCGGACGGCGTGGCCTACAGTCGCAACAGCCCGGAGCTGGCCGAGGCCTACCGCCGCTACGCGCGAGAACTGCTGCTAAGCGGCCACAAATGTTCGATCGCCACGCACGACCGCAGCATCCAGACCGATCTCGGCGCGCTGATCCTTGAGGAACGCATCGACCCGCGCTGGTTTGAATTCGAATCGCTGATCGGCCTGGGCGGCGAACAGATCGACGGGCTGCAACAACGCGGCTTCCCCACCCGCGAATACGCGGTGTTCGGCCAGGAGCATTTCCTCTACGTGCTGAACCGCATCGCCGAAGAACCGGTGCGCGTCTACCAGGCAATTATTGATGTGATGGCTTAGCGTAGCCGGTGGCAATCGCGTGCGCCCAATCAGGCCGGCCGTTGCGCTCGGCCAGCGCGGCCATCGGCTGCCAGTCATAAGGCACGGCAATCAGCGCGGCGCCCCAGCCTGCCGGGCCACGCTCGACGAGCGCGTAGCGCGCATCCGGCGAGCCGTTCTGCATGACATGATAGTGAAGATGATCGTCGTCATACGCCTGCAAACCGACGCTGCCGGGATTGACGATCAGACAGCCGGAAGATGAGCGTACGGCACGCTGCACATGACTGTGACCGCAAGCGATCAGCGCGGCTTGCACACCGGTCATGCGCTCATCGACCTCGGCCAGCGTTGCCAGCCGCGCCCCGCCCGGCTCGACGGTCTCCAGAAAATATTCGTGATCGCTGCGTGGTGTGCCGTGGCACAGCAGCACGTCAGGATTGAGGCGCAGATCC
This sequence comes from Duganella sp. sic0402, assembly GCF_019219065.1. Classification (GTDB taxonomy): domain Bacteria; phylum Pseudomonadota; class Gammaproteobacteria; order Burkholderiales; family Burkholderiaceae_D; genus Rugamonas. The sequence goes on from NZ_JAHUWK010000003.1 coordinate 265,798, forward strand.
GGCGGCAACGACGCCAGCCAGGCCAGCTCCGCCGCGCCCAACTGCGCATGCGCATAAACATCCGACGGCGTACGCTGATGCGGATGCAGAATCTGCCGCTCATGATTACCGGCCAACTGCACCCAATCCCGCTGCGCCATCAAGAAGCGCGCCGTCTCCAGCGGCAACAGCGGCCCGGACAAGCTATCGCCCAGATTGGCGACCACATCCACACCACGCTGAGCAAAATCCGCCACCACCGCCTCCAGCGCCGGTAAATTTCCATGAATATCAGAAACAAGCGCTATACGCATAAAAACTCCGGGGTCAGTTCCGCCAATCGTACACGAGCTCATGTACATTTGGCAGAACTGACCCCGGATTGGGTTTAGAACTGTTCGATATCGAGGGCGAGGACGCCGGCGCTGCCGTCGGTGATCGAGGTGCGGATGCCGGGGGCTTGCGTCAGGAAGTGGTCGGCGAAGAAGCGGGCCGTAGCGATCTTGGCTTTGTAGAAGCTGGCGTCGCCGTCACCGGCATTCAGTTTCTGCTGCGAGATCACGGCGGCACGCGCCATCTGCCAGCCGCCCAGTACGATGCCGGCCAGTTTCAGGTACGGCACGCTGCCCGCGAACACGCCTTTGATGTCGGACTTGAGGTTGCCCACCACGTAGTCCACCACCGCTTCCAGTTCCGCCCCACCCTGCGCCAGGTGTTTGCGGATGGCGGCGAAGTCGGCGCCATCCAGCTTGGCCAACTCGGCTTCGGTGGCGCGTACCTGGGCGATCAGGTCCTTGGCAACCTTACCGCCGTCACGCACGGTCTTGCGGCCGATCAGGTCGTTCGCCTGGATCGCGGTCGTGCCTTCGTAGATGGTCAGGATCTTGGCGTCGCGGTAGTGCTGCGCGGCGCCGGTTTCTTCGATGAAGCCCATGCCGCCGTGGATTTGCACGCCATCACGCGCCACGTCCTGCGACAGTTCGGTCGACCAGCCTTTGATGATCGGCACCAGATATTCATACACCGCCTGATTCTGCACGCGCTGATCGGCGTCGGCGCCATGATGCGCCTGGTCGTACAGCGAGGCGCCCACGTAGGCCAGCGCGCGCGCCGCCTCGGTCTGCGAGCGCATATTCATCAGCAGGCGGCGCACGTCCGGATGGTGGATGATCGCCACACCAGCCGGCGAGCCGGTCAGGTCGCGCGATTGCACGCGGTCTTTGGCATACGCCAGCGCGTGCTGGTAGGCGTGCTCGGACAGGCCGATGCCTTGCAGGCCAACGCCAAAGCGCGCCGCGTTCATCATGATGAACATGTATTCCAGGCCGCGATTCTCTTCGCCGACCAGCGTGCCGATGGCGCCGCCGTTATCGCCGAATTGCAGCACGGCGGTCGGGCTGGCCTTGATGCCCAGCTTGTGTTCGATCGACACGCAATGCGCATCGTTGCGCGCGCCCAGCGAGCCGTCAGCATTGACCAGGAACTTCGGCACGATGAACAGCGAGATGCCCTTCACGCCCGGCGGCGCATCCGGCGTGCGCGCCAGCACCAGGTGGACGATGTTGTCGGTCATGTCGTGATCGCCATACGTGATGAAGATCTTGGTGCCGAAGATTTTGTACGTGCCATCGCCCTGCGGCTCGGCGCGGGTGCGCACGGCGGCCAGATCGGAGCCGGCTTGCGGCTCGGTCAGGTTCATGGTGCCAGTCCATTTGCCGGTGACCAGGTTTTCCAGATAGGTGGCTTTCAGCTTGTCGTCGCCTGCGGTCAGCAGCGCTTCGATAGCGCCATCCGACAGCAGCGGGCACAGCGCGAACGAGATATTTGCACCATGCAGCATTTCCACGCACGGCGTGCCGACCAGTTTCGGCAAGCCCTGGCCGCCGAAGTCGGTCGGGTGCTGCAGGCCTTGCCAGCCCGCGTCAGCGAACTGGCGGAAGGCTTCCTTGAAGCCTTTCGAGGTGATCACGCCGTCCTTGGTCCAGTAGCTCGGTTCCTGGTCAGCCGCGTGGTTCAGCGGGGCGATTTCTGCGGCGACAAATTTCGCGCTTTCTTCCAGCACCGCTTCGGCGGTTTCGGGCGTGGCGTCTTCACAGCCCGGCAGTTCGCTGACTGCTTTCAGGTTGGCCAGTTCGTTCATCACGAACAGCATGTCTTTGATTGGTGGTTGGTATGCCATCTCGTCTCTCCAAGAAAAAGGCCACGGCAATCCGGCGTCCGGATCAGCGTGGCCTCAGATTGCTTTACGCGTTGTTAGCCCAGTTCAGCTACCAGTTGTGGCACGACTTCAAACAGGTCGCCAACGATGCCGTAGTCGGCAACGGAGAAGATCGGCGCTTCCGGATCTTTGTTGATGGCGACGATAGTTTTCGAATCCTTCATGCCGGCCAAGTGCTGGATCGCGCCGGAGATACCGACCGCGATGTACAGATTCGGCGCCACGATCTTGCCGGTCTGGCCAACCTGCCAGTCGTTCGGCACGAAGCCAGCGTCCACCGCAGCGCGCGATGCGCCCATGGCCGCGCCCAGCTTGTCCGCCAGCGGTTCCAGGATCTTGAAGGCTTCGCCCGAACCCATGCCGCGGCCACCGGACACGATCACCTTGGCGGCGGTCAGCTCCGGACGGTCCGACTTGGCGACTTCACGGCTGACGAACGAGGATTTGCCCGAATCGGCAACGGCTGCAACGGTTTCCACCGCGCCCGAACCACCCGTCGCGGCGGCAGCGTCAAAACCGGTCGAACGCACGGTGATGACTTTGACCTTGTCGCTCGACTGCACGGTGGCAATCGCGTTGCCAGCGTAGATAGGACGCTCGAAGGTGTCTGGCGAGTCGACTTTGGTGATTTCCGAAATCTGCGCAACGTCCAGCTTGGCGGCGACGCGCGGCAGGATGTTTTTGCCGTAGGCGGTGGCTGGCGCCAGAATGTGGCTGTAGGCGCCGGCGATGGCCAGGGCTTGCTCGGCCACGTTCTCGGCCAGGCCGTCGGCGAAATGCGCGGCGTCGGCGTGGATGACTTTCGACACGCCGGCGATAGCGGCTGCTGCAGCGGCGGCTGCGCCGGCGTTGGAACCAGCGACCAGGACGTGCACGTCGCCGCCGGCTTGCACCGCTGCGGTAACGGTGTGCAGGGTGCTGGCCTTCAGGCTGGCGTTGTCGTGTTCTGCGATAACTAATGCGACCATGTTGAGGTTCCTTTAGATGACTTTAGCTTCGGTGCGCAGCTTGGCAACCAGGGTGGCGGCGTCCGGCACGATGATGCCGGCGGAGCGCTTGGCTGGCTCGGCGACTTTCAGGGTTTTCAGGCGCGGCGCCACGTCAACGCCCAGCTCTTCCGGCTTGGTCACGTCCAGCGTTTTCTTCTTCGCCTTCATGATGTTCGGCAGCGTCACGTAGCGTGGCTCGTTCAGGCGCAGGTCGGTGGTGACGATGGCCGGCAGGGTCAGCGCCAGGGTTTCCAGGCCGCCGTCCACTTCGCGGGTCACGGTGGCTTTGCCGTCTTCCAGCACGATTTTCGACGCGAAGGTCGCTTGCGGCCAGCCCAGCAGCGCAGCCAGCATCTGGCCGGTCTGGTTGGAGTCGTCGTCGATCGCCTGCTTGCCCAGGATGATCAGTTGTGGCTGTTCCTTGTCGGCCAGCGCTTTCAGCAGCTTGGCGACTGCCAGCGGCTCCAGTTCGGCAGTGGTTTCCACCAGGATGCCGCGGTCGGCGCCGATCGCCATCGCGGTGCGCAGGGTTTCCTGGCACTGGGTCACGCCGGCGGACACGGCAATCACTTCGGTCACTTTGCCAGCTTCTTTCAGACGGGTGGCTTCTTCCACCGCGATCTCGTCGAACGGATTCATCGACATTTTGACGTTGGCGATATCGACGCCGGTGTTATCGGACTTCACACGCACCTTGACGTTGTAGTCCACCACGCGTTTGACAGGTACCAAGACTTTCATAGCTGTGCCTTTGGGAAAAATGAGAGATACGGAACAAATAATGTGGGCTAGATTATATGAGAAATCCGACCCGCACAAGAAATCAAAGCACGATCGTGCTATTTTTTGCTAGTGGAAATCGTCTAAAAAATAAATCCTATAGACGAATTTCTTGGAGGAAAAATACAGCGGCGATTATTTGCGCTGCATCAAAAAGACAAACTCACTGCCGGTCTGGACGTGCGACAACAGGGCGTTGCCGGTTTGTTTGCAGAAAGCCTGGAAGTCACGCACCGAACCTGGGTCGGTTGCCATGATGCGCAGCACTTCGCCGCTTTGCAATTCGGAAAGCGCCTTTTTGGCTTTCAGAATAGGCAATGGGCAGTTCAAGCCACGCGCATCCAATTCCTTATGGAATTCGATAATGTCGTTCTCTAATATCGTTTCGGTCATCAAGTAACCCGCTCGTTTGTGGGGAGGTGTCGTCATACTACTCCTTTTTGAAGGGGATGACGCGCTGCACCAAAATAGTTCGTTGTACGTTGCAAGTTCACAACGCAAGCTGGAAAGTATACAACAGGACTCCCCGAACGACAACGGCCTGCGTGCGATCAAAAATCACACGCAGGCCGCATATACAGAGCTTTACAGCGGTTTTGCTTGCTTTAAATGCGCGAGTTTATCCACTCGGAAACACCCGCCAGCGCGCCCGGCAGACCAGCCGGATCGGTGCCGCCGGCTTGCGCCATATCAGGGCGTCCGCCGCCTTTGCCGCCCACTTGTTGTGCAACGAAGTTGACCAGCTCGCCTGCCTTGACCTTGCTGGTGCTGTCGGCAGTGACGCCGGCGATCAGGCTGACCTTGCCGTCGTTAACCGAGGCCAGCACGATGGCGGCGGTCTTCAGCTTGTCCTTCAGCTTGTCCATGGTTTCGCGCAGCGCGGTCACATCGGCGCCTTCCAGCGTGGCCGCCAGCACCTTGATGCCCTTGATATCGACCGCTTGCGAGGCCAGCTCGTCGCCCTGCCCTGCCGCCAGCTTGGACTTCAGCGCAGCCAGTTCCTTCTCCAGCGATTTCACCTGATCCTGCACCGCGCCGATCTTGACGGTCAGCTCGTCCGGATTGGATTTCAGCGCGGCAGCCGCTTCGTTCAGCTTGCGGGCCAGGCCTTGCACCAGCGCCAGCGCGCCTTCGCCGGTAACGGCTTCCACGCGGCGGATGCCGGCTGCAACGCCGCCTTCCGAAATGATCTTGAACAAGCCGATGTCGCCGGTGCGCTGTACATGCACGCCGCCGCACAGCTCTTTCGAGGTGCCGATGTCCAGCACGCGCACTTCGTCGCCGTACTTCTCGCCGAACAGCGCCATCGCGCCATGCTTGACCGCGTCGTCAAACGACATGTGCTGCGCCTTGGTGGCGTGGTTTTCCAGGATCTCTTTATTGACCTTGGTTTCCACTTCGGCGATCTGCTCGGCGGTCAGCGGTGCATTGTGGCTGAAGTCGAAACGGGTTTTGTCCGGATCAACCAGCGAGCCTTTCTGCTGCACGTGCGAACCCAGCACTTCGCGCAGGGCTTTGTGCATCAAGTGGGTGGCCGAGTGGTTGCGGATGGTGCGCGCGCGCTTGGCCTGGTCGACGTCGGCGCTGACCGCATCGCCCACTTTCAGCGAACCGGACGCCAGCACGCCGTGGTGACCGAAGACGTCGGCCTGGATCTTCAGCGTGTCGCTGACCTCGAAGCGTGCGCCGGCGCTGCCGATCACGCCCTGGTCGCCGACCTGGCCGCCCGACTCAGCGTAGAACGGGGTGGTGTCCAGCACCACGATACCCGATTGGCCAGCCGCCAGTTCCTGCACCGGCGAACCGGCCGAGTACAGCGCGATCACCTTGGCGGTCGCGTGGCTCAGGCTGTCGTAGCCGACGAATTTGTTTTTCTCGCCGGTGTATTCCACCTTGGCGTCCTTCACCGATTTACCGCCCTTGCGCGACAGCTCCTGGCTTTCCTTCAGCGCCGCGTCATAGCCTTCCTGGTCGAACTTGATGTCGCGTTCGCGGCAGATGTCAGCGGTCAGGTCTGGCGGGAAGCCATAGGTTTCGTACAGCGTGAAGGCGGTCGCGCCGTCGATGCCGGTGGCGTCCTTGGCCAGCTGCGCTTCCAGCACTTTCATGCCGGTTTCCAGCGTTTCGCCGAAGCGCTCTTCTTCCGCCTTCAGCATCTTGGCGACGTTGTCCTTGGCTTCTTCCAGCTCTGGATAGGCGGCGCCCATCTCGATCGCCAGGTCGGCCACCAGTTTGTAGAAGAATGGCTTGGTCTGGCCCAGCTTGTGGCCATGACGCAGCGCGCGGCGGATGATACGGCGCAGCACGTAGGCGCGGCCTTCGCTGCCAGGAATCACACCGTCAACAATCATGAACGCGGCCGAGCGGATGTGGTCGGCGATCACGCGCAGCGATTTGTTTTCCAGGTCGGTGGCGCCGGTTTCGCGTGCGGCGGCCTTGATCAGGTTCTGGAACAGGTCGATCTCGTAGTTCGAGTGCACGTGTTGCAGCACAGCGGCCAGGCGTTCCATGCCCATGCCGGTGTCGACCGACTGCTTCGGCAGCTTGTGCAGCACGCCGGCTTCGTCGCGGTTGAACTGCATGAACACCAGGTTCCAGATTTCGATGAAGCGGTCGCCGTCTTCTTCAGGCGAGCCCGGAGGACCGCCCCAGATGTCGGCGCCGTGGTCGTAGAAGATCTCAGTGCATGGGCCGCATGGGCCGGTGTCGGCCATCTGCCAGAAATTGTCCGACGCGTAGCGCGCGCCCTTGTTGTCGCCGATGCGGATGATGCGCTCTTTCGGCACGCCGACTTCGTTGGCCCAGATGTCGTAGGCTTCGTCGTCTTCCTGGTAGACGGTGACGGTCAGCTTTTCAGCTGGCAGCTGGTACACCTTGGTCAGCAGCTCCCAGGCGAAGTTGATGGCGTCGCGCTTGAAGTAGTCGCCGAAGCTGAAGTTGCCCAGCATCTCGAAGAAAGTGTGGTGACGCGCGGTGTAGCCGACGTTTTCCAGGTCATTGTGCTTGCCGCCGGCGCGCACGCAGCGCTGCACCGAGGTGGCGCGGGTGTACGGACGGCTGTCAGTGCCGGTGAACACATCCTTGAACTGCACCATGCCGCTATTGGTCAGCAGCAGGGTCGGGTCATTGCCAGGCACCAGGGAGCTGGAACGAACAATCGTATGACCCTTGGACTCAAAGAATTTGAGGAACTTTTCGCGAATTTCAGATGATTTCATGTCGTGAGCTAGTGGTAACTGGCAAAATGCAAAAGATGGATTATATATGAGCAGCGCAGGGCCAGGCCCTCCGCTGCTCCCTATCTGCTCATCTAGTTGGTTTTATGCCAATACCGGGCTGCCAGGCGGCAGCCTTGCTCAGAACTTGTAGCGGCCGGTGAGCTGGAACTCGCGCGGATTGATCGGCGTGACCGTGTAGCCATCCGAGGTGAAGCCGCGCTTGTTGCCACTGTTGACCAGGGTGGCGTCGATGCTCCACTTCTTGGTCTTGTAGGTCACCGTCAGGTCGACGCTGGACATGGCCGGCAGTGACACGCCGTTATCCGGCAAGGTGGCGGTGCGGCGCGACTCGAACACATGGCCTGCGCCCAGGCTCAAGGCCGGCGTCAGGTCATAGCCGAGATAGATGCTGCTAAACCACTTGGGCACACCAGCCAGCAAGGCGCCCACCGGCAACACCGTGTCCTGGCTGACCGAGGCGCTGGTGTAGGCGGCCGACACGTCCAGCTTCAGTTCCGGCGTAAAGCTGTAGCTCAGGTCTTGCTCGACGCCACGGCTACGGCGGCGGCCGGAGTCGATCTGGAAGTTGGGGCTGGCCAAGTCCTGTGTCAGCACATTCTTGCGCGTGATCGAGAACACCGAGGTGGTCATCTTCAGCGATTCATCCGGCGCCGTGTATTGCAGGCTGGCTTCGGCCTGGGTGCCCGCTTCCGGCCGGAACTGCTTGCCGCTGGCGCTCTTGGCGCCGATCTGCGGCCGCGACGAGTTGGTCCAGCTGAGCGCCGCGATCCAGCGCGGGTTCAACTGGTAGGTCAGGCCCACGCGCGGCGAGAACAGCGAGTCGGTATCGGTCGAGCGCGACTCGCCGGCCTCCTGCAAGTAATCGCGGAAACGCTCGGCGCGCATGCCCAGCAGCAAACGCAGCGCCGGGGTGATCTGGAAACGGTTCTGCGCATACAGCACCGCGTTGTCGGTACCGTAGTCCTGGTCGGCGTAGGTGTCCAGCTTGCCCGCCATCGCCGCGCCATATTGCGGGCGGTAGATATTGATGGCGCTGCCCGCGCCCACTTCCAGCTTGTAGCGGTAATCGAAGCGGCCCAGCTCCAGGCCCAGCACATATTCCCATGGCATCTGCGCCAGCGTGCTGCGGCCGATCAGTTCGGTCTGCGACACCAGGATGCTCTGGTGCGCATGATCGCGCTGCGACACCCGCTTGACCATGCCGGCCGCATCCACCAGATCGGCCAGCGCATAGTTGTAGGTGTCGTAGCTCAGGCCGGCGTCGCGGTAGCTTTCCACCTGGTACAGCAAGGCTTGACGGATATGGTCGCCATTGGCCAGCTTGTAGTCCAGTTCCATGCGGCTGGTGTTGTCGACGATGCGCATGCGGTTGCCCGGCTCGCCGAGGAAGCGCTTGGCCGGCAGCGACAGCAAGGCCTGGTTGGCCAGCAGCTGCGGATTCCAGGTAGTATCCAGGTAGCCGCCGCTGTAGGACAGTGTCAGTTTCAGCGCCGGCGTCACGCGCCATTCGATCACAGGCGCGATAAAGGCCGAATCGCGGCTATTGCGGTCGGCATACGTCGCACCGGTGTAGGCCTGGGCGTTGACGCGGTAAGACACATCGCCCACCACATCGGCCACGTCCACCCTCACCCGGCTCATGCCGGGGCTGCTGGTGAACAGGCTGATATTGCGGTAGTCGCTCAGCCCCGGCATCTTGGCGATGCTGTTCAGGTCGCCGCCGGGCTTGCCGTTGCCGTACAAGGCCGACGCCGGGCCTTTCAGCACCTCGATGGTTTCCATTGCGCAGAAGCACTCGGTGCCCAGGTAGCCGTAGTCGCGGTGGCCGTTGCGCAGCGCGCTGTCGTTCTTGAAGCCGCGCAGGAAATCGCGGTTGTATTCGGAGCCGCCAAAGGTGGCCGGCGCCACGGCGCCGCTGGCGTCCAGCTCGGTGCGCTCCACCACCAGCGCGGTGACGGGCCGCTCCAGCGCGGCCGGGGTGCCGGTTTCGACCGACGAGGAGGCGGCGGTTTGCGCACGCGCACCAAAGGCCGCGCACAAGGACAGCATCAGCGCCGAATAGCGCCATGCGGGATTCAGGGGAGTCTTGGACATGATTATTTTTCTTTGATATGAAATGGCCGACAGCTGGGGCGTCGCCAAGGAAAGGTTGATGCGGAAGCAACAACCTGAGGCATCATATCCAAGAAAACAGCGCCAAAACCGGCTTGTCACACGTTTGTGCTACAAGCGCTGACGCAAAAAAACCACGCTGGTGATTCAGGCGAAGGCGGGGCCGATCAAGTCGATGCGGTCGGTGCAAAAGCCGTCCACGCCCCAAGCCAGGATCTCTCTCGCGCGCTCCGGCGTGTTGACCGTATAGCAGAACAGGCCGTAGCCAGCCGCCTTGATCTGCGCCGCCAGTTCCGCGTTCAGGTGCTTGTGGTTGGTGTGGATGGCGACCACCGCCAGCTGCCTGGCCTGCTCCTGCCAGTCGGCCGGGATGGTGTCCAGCAGGTAGCCGCGCGGCAGCTCGGGGGCGGTGTCGCGGGCGGCGGCCAGCGCTGCGTAACTGAACGAGGACAGCAGCGGATAGCTGGCCGGGTCGCCGCTGGCCAGCTCGGCGGCGTAGTTGTCGCGTGTGATCCTGGCCACCCAGGCGCCGGTGGCGGCTTCAACCCCGTCGGCCGGCTTGATTTCCACATTCATCCAGATGCGCTGCGCCTTGCAGTAATCGATGAACTGGGTATAGAACGGCACCGGCTCGTCGCGGAAGGCCGGGCCGAACCAGCTGCCGGCGTCCATATTCGACAAGTCAATCGCATCGGTCTGCGCCACGCTGCCCTGCCCGTCCACCGTCCGGCCAAATTCCGGATCGTGCACCACCATGCCGATGCCGTCGCGCGACAGCATCACATCAAACTCGACCGCGTGAAAACCGTAGGCCAGCCCGGCGCGCAAGCCGGCCAAGGTGTTTTCCGGCGCCAGCGTGCCGCCGCCGCGGTGTGCAACAATTTTTGGATAGGGCCACATGGCTGCGCCTTGGTTGATATGGATGACAACGTTATCACGAATGCCGCCGGCGTCAAATAGGTGGCAAGCGGCAGGCCGAACCACTACACTAGCGGCCTGATTGTTATTGCTCAAAAGGTAAAATCGTCATGACAGCTCAAACAGCGCTAGGCCATATTCGCGTGCTCGACCTGAGCCGCGTGCTGGCCGGACCATGGTGTTCGCAGAACCTGGCCGATCTCGGCGCGGACGTGATCAAGATCGAACGTCCCGGCAGCGGCGACGATACCCGCGCCTGGGGGCCGCCATACGCGCGCGACGCCGACGGCAACGACACCAGCGAAGCGGCCTACTACCTGTCCGCCAATCGCGGCAAGCGTTCGGTGACGGTGGACATCGCCAGCAGCGAAGGCCAGCAATTGCTGCGCGAGCTGGTGCGCCACGCCGATGTGGTGCTGGAAAATTACAAGGTCGGCCAACTGAAGCGCTACGGCCTGGATTACGCTGCGCTGAAGGCCGTCAAGCCCGACCTGGTGTATTGCTCGGTCACCGGCTTCGGCCAGGATGGTCCGTACGCGCACCGCGCCGGCTATGATTTCCTGATTCAGGGTATGGGTGGGCTGATGTCGGTCACCGGCGAGCGTGATGACCTGCCGGGCGGCGGTCCGCAAAAAGCCGGCGTCGCGTTGACCGACCTGATGACCGGCATGTACGCCACCATCGCCATCCTGGCCGCGCTGACGCACCGCGACCGCACCGGTGAAGGCCAGTACATCGACATGGCGCTGCTGGATGTGCAGGTGGCGATGCTGGCCAATGCTGGCAGCAATTACCTCAACAGCGGCAAGCCGCCCAAGCGATGGGGCAATGCGCACCCCAACATCGTGCCCTACCAGACCTTCCAGTGCGCGGACGGCTACATCATCGTAGCGACCGGCAACGATGGCCAGTACCAGAAATTTGTCGAAGCCGGCGGGCGTCCCGAACTGGCCTTCCACGAACGCTACGCCACCAACCCGCTGCGCGTGCAGCATCGCGACGAACTGGTGCCGCTGCTGGCCGAGATGGTGCTGCAACAGCCGCGCGACTTCTGGATCGACACGCTGGAAGCGGTCGGCGTGCCGTGCGGGCCGATCAACAACATGGACGATGTCTACCGCAATCCGCAAGTAGCGGCGCGCGGTCTGGTCATGGACGTGCCACACCCAACCGCCGGCACGACCAAGCTGGTGCGCAGCCCGATGCGCATGTCCGCCACGCCCACCGGCAACGCCGTCGCACCGCCGCTGCTGGGCCAGCACACCGACTCGGTGCTGCGCGAGCTGCTCTGCCGCAGCGAAGAAGACATCGCCGCCCTGCGCGCCAAAGGAGTGCTGTAATTGATTACCCTGGTAGAAATCACCGCCCACAACTTTGAAGACTACATGGAGATGGAGTTGCCTGAGCACCAGCGCGGCTACCTTGCCAGCAACGCGTTTTCGATCGCGCAGGCCAGGTATTACGATGACTACATCCCGCGCGGCATCTGCTATGAAGGCAAGCCAGCCGGCTTCCTGCTGTACGACAAGCAGTCGAACAACAACGCCGGCGAATACGGCATCTACCGCTTCATGGTGGACTATGCTCAGCAAGGCAAAGGCATAGGCCGCCGCGCGATGGAACTGCTGCTGGACGAATTGAAAGCCAAGCCCGGCGTCAAGCTGATCACCATCTGCTACAAGCCGGACAACGCCAACGCTCAGTCCTTCTACCGCAGCTTCGGCTTTGAAGAAACCGGCCTCGACGAAATCGGCGAAATGATCGCCGTGATCCGCCCGTAGAAGTCAACGCCGCCGCTCTCGCTCCAGTTCGCGATCATCACGCCGCCAGCTCGGCCCGGATGGCGCGGCGTGCACCGCGTATCGCGCCGGTCAGCGGCGCAAAGTAGCGCCGCAAACTATCCCGGAACATGCGTTTGACGAAGCCCACTTGCTCATCCGTTTTCATTTGCTGCCCTCCGCAGTATTTTCCGCGCCGAGTAATACAGCACCATGGCCAATAGCGCTGCGTCCATCAACAGCATAATAAATCCAAAATGCATGATCAGCTCCCAGTGAATGTGCCTGTCATCCATGATGTATCAGGCCCCATGGCGGCAGCCTGCTCCGGTTAGACACTCAGGTCGCGTTTGAGTTCCTGGATCTGGCTGTGCATATCCGCGACCGCGCCTTTGATCTGGCCGGACAAGGTGGGGATGTAGTTGCAGATGCGCCTGGCGCGCTCGGCCAGGATGTCCAGGTCGCGCACCAGCTTGCGGATGCGCGCGTCGTCGCCCGACTGCAATATCTCGCGCGCGTCGTCGGCGTGGCGGTCCATCAGTTCGAGGCAATCGCGCAGCTCGCGCGGCAAGCCAGGCTCCGCCGACGCGGCCTGCGCTGCCTGGCGTACCGCACGCTCGACAAAATAAAACCGGTGCTGAATATCGTTGGGATGCAGCATGATGATCTCCTCCATGAGCAGGCACCAGTGTGCCCGTGCGGATGAGACAGCAAGCGTTGCAAGCAGTTTCAGCGATCAGCGGTGGCGCTGACTCAGATCAAACGCGCGTCAGTTTTCAGCTTGGCCGAGCGGCGCCAGCCGGCGCAGCCTCAGCGCGACCAGCAGCGCCAGCCCCAGCGCGCAGGCCAGCACCGCCACCACGCCTGGCCAGCCGGAGTGTCCCCACATGACGCCGGTGGCCGAACCGATTACGCTGGAGCCCAGGTAGTAGAAGAACAGGTACAGCGCCGAGGCCAGCGCCTTGTTGCTGATCGCACGCCGCCCTACCCAGCTGCTGGCCACTGAGTGCGTAGCGAAGAAGCCATAGGTGAATACGGCCACGCCCAGCAGGATCAGCGGCAGCCAGTCCGACAAAGTCAGCAGCAGGCCACTGAGCATAATCAGCGCCATCACCCACAGCACATGCCGGCGGCCATAGCGGTCGGCCAGCCGTCCCGCCCACACCGAGCTGTAGATCCCCAGCAGGTAGAAGAACGACACCGCACCCACCACACTCTGGCTCAGGCTGAACGGACCGCCCAGCAAACGGTAGGCAATGTAGTTGTACAGGCTGACAAACGCGCCCATCAGCAGGAAGGCCAGCGCAAACAGCCACGGCAAGCCACGGTCCGACAGGTGCAGCCGGAACCCGGCCGGCAGCGCGCGCCAGCCGCCGTTGGCCGGCTTGAAATGACGCGAGGCAGGCAGGCTGCGCCAGAACTCCAGCGCCGCCGCGATACCCGCCACGCCCACCATCGCCAGCGCGATCCGCCACGAGAAATGGTCGCTTAGCACCGAAGTGATCACTCGCCCCGCCATGCCGCCAAAGGCGCTACCGCTGATGTACAAGCCCATCGACAGACCCAGCGACGCCGGTTCGATCTCCTCGCCCAGATACGCCATGGCGATGGCAGGCATGCCGCCCAGCACCACGCCCAGCATGGCACGCATCGCCAGCAGTTGCGGATAGTTGTGCGCGAAAGCGCACAGCAAGGTCATGATGGCAGCCACCGCCATCGCCGCCACCATCAGCGGCTTGCGCCCGAGACGTTCCGAAATGGCACTTGATGCCAGCAGCGAGACCGCCAGCGCGCCGGTGGAAATCGACAGCACCATGCTGCTCTGCGCCGCCGTCAGCGCAAATTCATGCGACAGCAGCGGCATCAGCGGCTGCACGCAGTACAGCAAGGCAAAGGTGGCGAAGCCGCCAAAAAACATGGCGCGGTTGCTGCGTTTGAATTCGGGACTGCCGAGGGCGATGCGTGGGCCGGGCGTTGCCGGAATGGCGCTGGCCGAGGTGGCGCTGAGTGACATGGTGCGGTTCCTGCGAGCTACGATGAGTTCATCTTAGGGTTGCCACATTAATCCGTCCAATATATATTTAAACCCTCAGTAATACTTTAAAACGATAATGGAACTACGCCACCTGCGCTACTTCGTTGCGGTTGCCGAGGAGTTAAGCTTTACCCGTGCCGCCGAGCGGCTGCACATCGGCCAGCCGCCGCTAAGCCATCAAATTCAGATGCTGGAAGCGGAAGTGGGCGCGCAACTGCTGGAACGCAGCAAGCGCTGGGTGCGCCTGACCGAGGCCGGCAAACTGTTCCTGGAGGACGCGCGCCGCGTGCTGGCCCTGTCCGAACAGGCGATGCTGACGGCGCGCCGTGCCGAGCGCGGCGAGGCGGGCGAGATCAAGGTCGGCTTCACCTTCTCCACCCCGCTGACGCCGCTGTTTGCGGCGGTGATCAACCGCTACCGCCAGCGTTATCCGGGCGTGCAGCTGACGCTGAAGGAAATGTCCACCGTCGGCCAGATCGAGGCGCTGGCGGCGCGCGAACTTGATCTCGGCCTGGTGCGGCCGCCGGAACTGAATTTGCCGGAATCGGTGGCGCTGACAATCTTGCGGCGCGATCCGCTGGTGATGGTGCTGCCGGTCGGCCATCCACTGGCCGCCAAGCAGCGCATCGCCGTCAGCGACCTCAAGGGTGAACCACTGGTGATGTATCCGGAAAGCGCCGGCACCGGGATTCACCCGCAGATCAACCGGCTGTGCCGCGAAGCAGGCTTCAAGCCGACCATCGCCATGGAGGCGGGAGAAGCGTCGACCATCATCGGCCTGGTGGCGGCGGGCTGCGGCGTGTCGGTGCTGCCAAGCTCCTTCAACATCATCCGCATGAACGAGGTGTGTTACCGGCCGATGGCGGACGCAGAAGCAACCACGGCGCTGTATCTGGCGAAAAGAAAAGATGCCATATCGCCGCTGGTGGCCGCCTTCGTCGCGGTGGCGACGGAGGCGGCTGCGGCGCTGGCTTAGGAGTAGTCCGCGTCCAGCTCGGAGCCGGCGTAGTTTTCCAGTTCCGCGAACAGCGTTTTCATCGCGGTGCGGCCCTTGATGTTTTGCAGCACGGTGCAGGTCTGGCGATAGCTGTCGATGCGCTCCAGCAGCACCGGATGGTGCTGCACCGGCACCTTGGCCACCAGCTCGGCCCAGCCGGCCTCATAGTCGGGCTTGTTCTTGCGCACCGCCTTGACGAAACGCTCAAACTCTTTCTGGCCGGTGCGCGCGACGATCATGCCGCCGCCCTCCACCGCAAAAATCACTGCCAGCGCAATCACGCCTTCCGCATTCAGGTCGGCATCGCTGACCGGCCCCTCGGTATTGTGGCGGCGCAGCCAGCCGGCCAGCCGCACCACCGCCTGCACTTCCTTGCGCTGCTTGAACTGAATGGCGTAACGCTCGCTGCCATTCCAGTTCTGGTTCGGATCGGTCTGGCAGATGTCGATGAACTTCTCGCGCAGACGGCGTGCCGCGTACACCGGGTCGGTGTCGTACTCGCCGACCAGCGCGTCCTCCGGCAAGGCCGCCAGGTCCTTGATCATGCGGAAGCCAATCTGGAAGGCATGCTCGGCGCCCTCGTCGATCAGCAGGTCCAGCGCGGCCAGGTCATCATTGCCCGGCAGCGCCTGCTCCAGCCCCAGCGACACGCAGCCTGCGGTCAGCTGCAAGGCCTTCTGGATGCCGTCGGCGGTGCGGTCGTTGGTGAACTTCTCGGCCACCATGGCGGTGATGCCGGTCAGCTCGTCGGCCAGCGTGTAGGCGGCGTCATCGTCCGGGTGCTTGGCCAGCTGCTGGATCGCGCGGGTCAGGCGCGGCAGGGTTTCTACTACGAGTGCAGGCAGCATCTGGTCGCCACCCATCACGAGAAGATGTTGGTGCCGACCGAGCGGCGCGAAGTCTTCGCGGCGCGCGTGGATGGCACTTGCTTGCGCAGGCGGTACAGCAGTTCCTTGGTCGAGCGCTGCAGCATGGTCGGCTCTTCGTCAGGATCGTCGTTGTACTCGGCGTCAGCCAGATCGGCGCTGTGGCGGAACTCCGGGAACAGCTCGAACAGCGCGCGGTCCCAGCCGTCTTCCGACGCCTGCGCCAGCGCGATCGCCACCGGCACGATATCGCTGTCGGACGCGGTCTGGCCGGTCAGGTAGGGGCCTTTCGAAATCACTTCGCCAGCCACTTCCAGGATTTCCTTCGGTGCCAGCGAGAACAGGATGGCGAAGATGGTGGCGCCATGATCGGTGGCCGATGCGGCCGCCAGCAGTTCATTGCGGCGCTCGTCGTCGTCGTTGGCAAAGGCCACGCCGTGGATGTGGGCGAACAGCGACTCGGCGATGCGCTCGGGATCGTCCTCGATCTGGTCATCCGGCCAGGTGGCGGCGATGAAGGCCAGGCTGTCGGCCCAGGCTTTCGGCGGCACCAGCAGCGTCGCCAGCGACATCTTGCCGCCGTCGAAACCGGCCATGTGCAGCGCGGTCACTTGCGGCGGAATGTTGTTCAGCACTTCCACCACCGCCAGGTCGCCGAACTGGTCGGCCGCTTCGGCGAAGGCTTGCTCGGCGTGGCTCAGCGAGCCGGCCAGCACCAGCTCGGTCACTTGCTTGCTCAGGGCTGGCAGATTAGATTTTTCGGACATGCTTAGTCTCCATCCTGGTCGAACATTTGCGCGAAGTCGTCGCTGGCCGTGTCGTCGTCTTCCACATCGTCGCCATCGTCGTTGCGCGACAGCTGGTCCAGCGACTGGTCGTCGTCGTCCCACTTGCGCGGATTTTTATGCAGGAAGGCGGTGATGATGGCCTGGCGCGCCAGGTCCGGCATGCTCTCGCCAATCGCTGCATACATCCTGGCCGCTTCCTCGCCCTTGCAGGATGCCATGGCGAACACCCGCGACGCGTCGCCGAACTCGTAGTCCTCGGCTTCGGCCAGCAGGCCTTTCGGATCGCTGAATTCGAGGTGATCGACCAGCGCGAAGGCCAGCATGTTCACGTCTTCGATGCCGCCGCCCTGGGCGTACTCGCCCACCAGCGCATCGACCATGCGCTGGTAGTTCTTGCGGTCCGGCGGATCGCCCAGGATGCCTTCGATCTGGCCTTCCAGCTCGCGCGATTGATAGGCGAACTCAGGGTGTACTTTTCTCATTGCTTGCTTTCTTCTAAATCAGGTATTACGCCGCCGGCAGCGTGGTGCCGTGCAGGGCGAACAGCGAACGCCACAGCTGATAGGCCTCGGCCTCGGCGTCGATGATGATGCGGTGGTTCAGGCTCTGGTTGTACTCTTCACGCTTGGCCGGATCGGACAGGATCTCGTAAGCCTTGGTGACCGCCTTGAAGCGCGCATCCGCGCCGGGTTCGGGATTGCGGTCCGGGTGGAAGCGCATGGCCAGCGAGCGGTAAACTTTTTTTATCTCGTCTTCGCTGGCGTTCGGCGCGATACCCAGTGTATTGTAATAATTTTCCATTTTGGAAACTCCGGGCCGTGGTGCTGACACAAATTAATCGACCATTATACCGCGCCGCCATATCCCTACCGGCAATACGGTAAAATGCATTTATATAGAACTTTCTAGCATAGTCACCTTTCAGATGAGCAACGACAAAAACAACCCAGCGCCAGCCCTACCTTCCAATTTCCTGCGCGCCATCGTCGAACACGACCTGGCGGCCGGCACGCATCAGCGCGATGGCATGCCCAGCGTGATCACCCGCTTCCCGCCTGAGCCGAACGGCTATCTGCACGTCGGCCACGCCAAATCGATCTGCCTGAACTTCGGCCTGGCGCGCGACTACCAGGGCCGCTGCAATCTGCGCTTCGACGACACCAACCCGGCCAAGGAAGAGCAGGAATATGTCGACACCATCATCGACAGCGTCAAATGGCTGGGCTTCGACTACGACTATCCGCAAGCCGGCGGCGGCGTCGAACACCATCTGCATTATGCGTCCGATTACTTCGACCAGCTGTACGCGATGGCCGAATGGCTGATCGAACAGGGCCACGCCTACGTCGACAGCCAGTCGGCTGACGATATGGCGGCCAACCGCGGCAATTTCAACACGCCGGGCACCAACTCGCCGTTCCGCAACCGCCCTGCCGCCGAATCGCTGCAACTGTTCCGCGACATGAAAGCCGGCAAATTCGCCGACGGCGAGCACATTCTGCGCGCCAAGGTCAGCGAAGACGCGATGGCGTCGCCGAACATGAATCTGCGCGACCCGGCCATCTACCGCATCCGCCATGCCCACCATGTGCGCACCGGCGACGCCTGGTGCATCTATCCGATGTACGACTACACGCACCCGATTTCGGACGCGCTGGAAAACATCACCCATTCGATCTGCACGCTGGAGTTCCAGGACCACCGCCCGTTCTATGACTGGCTGCTGGCCACCCTGTCGCAAGGCGGCTTCTTCACGCTGCCGGTACCGCGCCAGTATGAATTCTCGCGCCTCAACCTGACCTATGTGGTGACTTCCAAGCGCAAGCTGCGCCAGCTGGTCGAAGAGAAGATTGTCGATGGCTGGGACGACCCGCGCATGCCAACCATCGTCGGCCTGCGCCGCCGCGGCTACACGCCGGAGGCGATCCAGCTGTTCTGCGAGCGCATCGGTGTCACCAAGGCCGACGGCTGGATCGACATGAGCACGCTGGAAGGCTGCGTGCGCGAAGACCTGGACCCGAAAGCGCCGCGCGCCACCGCCGTGCTGCGTCCGCTGAAACTGATCGTCGACAACTATCCTGAAGGCCAGACCGAAGCATGCACCTCGCCGGTCCACCCGCACCATCCGGAAATGGGCGTACGTAGCTTCCCGTTCTCGCGCGAGCTGTGGATCGAGGAAGAAGACTTCATGGAAAACCCGGTCAAAGGCTATTTCCGCTACACCCCACCGGTCGGCGACCAGCCAGGCAGCCGCGTGCGCCTGCGCCACGGCTTCGTCACCGAATGCGTCGGCTACGACAAGGATGAAAACGGCAAGGTCATCGCGGTGCACGTGAAGTACTTTGAAGACTCCAAATCCGGCACGCCAGGTTCGGACAACTACAAGGTCAAGGGCAATATCCACTGGGTATCGGCCAGCGCAGCAGTCGAAGCCGAAGTGCGCCTGTACGACCGCCTGTTCACCGAGGCACAGCCGGATGCCGGCGGCAAGGACTTCATCTCGCTGCTGAACCCGAACGCCAAGGAAGTGATCACCGCCTACCTGGAACCAGGCATGCACGCTGCCCAGGCCGACCAGCGCTACCAGTTCGAGCGCCACGGCTACTTCGTCGCCGACCGCGTCGATTCGCAGCCTGGCAAGCCGGTGTTCAACCGCATCGTCACGCTGAAAGACAGCTGGACCGCCAAGTAATCCAGCTATGTCCTGAACAAAAACGGCGCCTGCGGGCGCCGTTTTTGTTGTTTCACAATATTGCTTGACTTGGCGATCTGTTATTTTCTATAGTCAAAAAATTATTCTTAATTTATCCCTGACTTTTTCCTCCTAAAGGGCAAACAGTGGTCGCATTCCCGGCGAACAAACAGCTGTTTTCCCCATCCCGCCCGGTGTGGTGGGCAGGAATAATGCTGTCGCTGGGCATCGGTGCGCTGTTTTTCCTGGCGGCCTTCCGCAGCGTCGAATACGATGCTGGCGAACGCTTTTTGCACCAGGCGCAGAACGCGCAGTACAACATCAATTCACGCATCAACGCCTACACCGACGTGCTGCGCGCCACCGCCAGCTTTTTCCACGCCGCCGAGCGCGTCGACCGCGCCGGCTTTCACCGCTATGTAGACGGACTGGACATCCGGCAGCACTTCCCGGCGCTGGACAATATCAACTACGCCCACTACGTATCCGATATGGACCGCGAGGCGTTCCAGAACAGTATGCGCAACCGCGCCGACACTCTGCTGGGCTATCAGGAGCGCTTGCAGATCACGCCGCCGGCGCGGCGCCCGCACTACTGGGTGCTGACCATGATCGAGCCGCTGGCGCCATTCCGTGAAAAGATCGGCCGCGACATCGCCTATCGTCCGCCGGTGGCGCAGGCGCTGGCGGACGGCCGCGACAGCGGCGCACTGAGCGCCTCCGGTTTGCCGATCGACAGCGCCCACCAGCCGCTCGGCGCCGGCTTGGCGCTGCGCCTGCCGATCTACCGCAATGGCGCGCCGCTGACCACGGTGGCGCAGCGCCGCGCCGCCTATATCGGCTCGGTCGGCATCGGCTTCAGCGTGCCGCGCATGGTGCAGGCGGCGCTGGAGCAGATGCAGGTGCGCGACGCCCGGCTGGTGCTCAGCGATTACGGCGACAGCCGCTCGCCGCCGCTGGCCGCGCCGGCGCAGCTGTTCGACAGCCGGCCGGCCAGCCCGGCGCTGCATCCCAGCGAGCAGTTCAGCGTGGTGCTGCCCATCGATTTTCACCAGCGCCGCTGGAGCGCCCACTTCAGCGCCCCCAAATCGAGCTGGCACAGCCGCTTCGACCTGTGGCTGCCATGGCTGGCGATGGCTTGCGGCTTCACCGGCGCGCTCTTGTTCTACCTGCTGTTCCACACACTGTCGTCGTCGCGCATGCAGGCGCTGACCATGGCCAAGGAGATGACGCGCGAGCTGCGCACCAGCCAGGCGCGGCTGCAACAGTCGCACCACAAGCTGCGCCGGCTCGCGGCGCACGCGGACCAGATCAAGGAACAGGAACGCAAGCGCATCGCGCGCGAAATCCACGACGACCTGGGCCAGAACCTGCTGGTGCTGCGCATCGATGTCGATCTGCTGACCACCCGCACCCGCCACCGCCATCCGCGCCTGCACGCGCGCGCGCAACACATGCTGGGCCAGATTGACGGCGCCATCAAGAGCGTGCGCCACATCATCAACGACCTGCGCCCCACCGTGCTGGACCTGGGCCTGAACGCGGCAGTCGAATGGCAGATCGCACAGTTCCGCGCGCGCTCCGGCATGGTGTGCGAACTGATCGACCACGACACCGACATCCGCATCGACGACCACGGCGCTACCGCCATCTTCCGCATCTTGCAGGAATCGCTGAGCAATATTCTGCAGCACGCGCACGCCAGCCTGGTGCGGGTGGAGCTGCGCCAGGCGCACGCCATGCTGAGCATGACCATCAGCGACAACGGCGTCGGCCTGCGCGACGCCCACCGCAACAAGACCGGCTCCTTCGGCCTGGTCGGCATTGAGGAGCGCATCCACCTGCTGGGCGGCAGCTGCGCCATCACCAGCATGCCAGGCGGCGGCACCACGGTATCCATTACCGTGCCGGTCCATGATTTCACGCGTAATGTTGATTAACATCAAGCAACAGTTGTCTCCTTTGGGCAAAATCAAATCGCGGTAGTAGTGTTCTCAACCCGCCTCAACACACCACAAAGGAAAATCTGATGAATGCCCAAGAAATGCACGCCATCGCTTCCCTGGACCTGGAACCGATCAAAGTCAAACTGATGCACGAGGAGTCCGGCGAAGGCTGGACGCTGGAACGCGCCAACGCGGTCGAGTTCGAGTATCGCCGCTTCCTCTACCTGATGAAGAAATTCCCTCAGGAACAAACGGCGCCGCTGGTCGATGTCGACACCTTCTGGCATTACCACATCCTCGACACGCTGAAATACGCGGCCGATTGCGAGGCCGTGTTCGGCCACTTCCTGCACCACTTCCCGTATATCGGCCTGCGCGGCGAGGATGACGAGGCGGCGCACCTGCGGGTCGGATTGCGCATGAAGCAGCTGTATGAGGAAACCTTCGGCGAAGACTATGCGCGCGCCACGGCCCCGGCGGATTTTGCGCACTCCGGTGTGGCGGCGCAGTTTGCGCATTCCGGCGTGGTCGGCGCGCAAGCGGGCTTCTACCAGGCGCGGCCACGCCTGGCAGCGGCGCTGGCGGTCTGACGCCGCAAGAAAATCCGCCAACCTGCTCAAAAAAGTGGCATACTCGGCGTATCCAAAGATCATGGGAGTATGTCATGGCCATTAACTCTGTCGCTGCAAGCAACAGCACCGCCATTCAGCAAACAGGCCCCGCCCGCCAGCCTGAGCAGGTAAGACAGGTGGACCGCCCCGCCGAGCGCATCGAATCAGCACCACCGCCTCCGCCCCCGCAAGCGGCGGTCGCGCCGACCGTGAATACCAGCGGCCAGCGCATAGGCCAGCGCATCAGCACCTCAGCCTGATACCGGCCCGGCAAAAAAACAAACGGCGCGTTACCGCAAGGTACGCGCCGTTTTGCTGTGCAGCTATCCGATCTCAGGACGCCATCATTTCGCGCAGTTCGCGTATGCTGAAATCGCTGATCTCGTGCATGCGGATCAGGATGGTGGCGCCGATCGGCAGCGTGTTGTGGCGGATTTTGGAGATGACCGGCGGGGCCACTTCCAGCGCGCGCGACAGCGCTGCATCGTTTTTCAGTTGCAGTTTCTCGATGATGGCATCCAGCACGCGGTTCGGATTGTAGTTAGGCGATGCAGTGATTTCTTTCAGAGCAGACATAGTGTTTTCAGTAGGTTCGCTGTCACTCATGCAACATTTGCAAAAAAGCGACACATGGGTAAGAAAAATTTTTAGCTCAATTACCATTGAAGCACTACAAAACACGATCATTTATGCCGCGTTTTAGTGCTTAACCGAGATAATACACGCTTCCGTTACAAAACGGCTAACTCACCGGCTCGTTTTGTGATATTTAGTGAGATTCTAACCGCAAATTGTGTGGTAGAGACGATCTTTGTTGTAAAAATAAGTATCAAAGTATGTAAAGATCAGCCTGGACGGCCCAGGCCAGCAACCAGGAAACACCACTCGACAGCCAGCAAGGCGCTCAATTGCGCGATCGTGCCTGGGAGGAATAAGGTAGAGGAGGAAGACTGCGGCGCCTGCTCTGGCGTGCAGTGCCAGCCTAGCTGGCGGCGGATCTCTTCGGGGACAGGCGGCGGGCAGTGGCAGAATTCGCGCTGGCGCTGTCGCATGTAGGCACGGACTTGCTCTTTGGTCGGCTGCACTGTGGCTAGCATGCAAGCTCCTTCGTGAAGATGGTCAACAATACCATAACATCGGATGACTTGCCAGATAGGCATCAAACAAGCCAACTTGCTTTACATATCTTTACAAGCGTCCTTCAAGGTATCCGCCACCGTCGGGTAGCGCAGACGCGCGCCCAGTTCGCGCTTGATGCGCCCATTGCTCAGCCGGCGCGACTCCGACATGAAGGACAGCAGCGCCGGCGTCACCACCTGCTGCAATTCCGCGCGCGGCAAACGCGGCGGGCGCGGCAGCTGGAAAGCATCGGCGACGGCATCGAAATAGTGCGCCATCTTCATGTCGCTGTCATCCACCGCGTGGTAGACACGGTGCGGCAGCGCACGATACAGCGCGCGCACGATCAGCGCCGCCAGGTCGTCCGCGTGGATATGGTTGGTGTACACATCGTCCGCCTCGATCAGCGCAGGCGTGCCCTGCTGCAAGCGCTTCAGCGGCAGCCGGTCGCCTGCATAGATACCAGGCACGCGCAGGATGGCCAATGTTGCGTTGGCGCGACGCGCCCAGCGCCGCAGCGTGCGTTCCGCATCGACCCGGCGCAGCGCGCGGGCATTGCGCGGCGCCACCGGCCGGCTTTCATCAAACAGCGCCCCGCCGCAATCGCCATACACGCCGGTGGTGCTGACATAAACCACACGCCCGCGCTCAGGTAAAATGGCGGTCAAATTGCGGGTGCGGCTGTCCAGCACGCCTTCTCCAGGCGGCGGCGCCAGATGCACTAGCGCTGACGCCAGCCCGGCCAGGCGGCGCAAGCTGGCCGGCTGGTCCAGGTCGGCCAGCAGCGGCACGGCGCCGGCGGCGCGCAACTCGGCGCAGCGCGCCGGCTGGCTGGTGGTGGCAAACACGCGGAAATACGGCGTCAGCAATGGCAGCAGCCGCATGCCGACATCGCCGCAGCCGACAATCAGCAGACGTGGCCGCCTGAACTTGTGTATATGTAGTGTTTTCATCTGAAAGATTGTATGACGTTTCAAATAACTGTACAGCCCAGCGGCCATCAATTCAGCTGCGAGGATGACGAAACCGTCCTGGCGGCGGCGATGCGTGCCGGTATCGGCCTGCCCTATGGCTGTAAAAATGGCGCCTGCAGCTCGTGCAAAGGCAAGGTGCTGCAAGGCGAAGTGAAACACAAGCCGCACCAGGAGCGCGCACTGCCGGCCGACGAAGCGGCGCGTGGCGTTTCGCTGTTCTGCTGCGCCATCCCGCAGGGCGACCTGGTGATCGAAGCGCGCGAAGTGGGCGGCAGCGACGATTACCCGATCCGCAAAATGCCGTCGCGCGTAGCCACCATGGAACGCCTCGCCTCGGACGTGGTGGTCATGACGCTGCAACTGCCTGCCAATGAAACGCTGAAATTCCGCGCCGGCCAATACATCGAATTCATGCTCAAGGACGGCAAGCGCCGCAGCTACTCGCTGGCCTCGCCGCCGGACCCGGCGCAGCCGCTGGCGCTGCACATCCGCCACCTGCCGGGCGGCCTGTTCACCGACCAGGTGTTCAGCACCATGAAGGAACGCGACATCCTGCGCTTTGAAGGCCCGATGGGCACTTTCTTCGTGCGCGAAGACAGCGACAAGCCGATGCTGCTGCTGGCCACCGGCACCGGCTTCGCGCCGATCAAGGCGATTGTCGAACACCTGCGCGCGCAAGGTTCTTCGCGCCAGATGATCTTGTACTGGGGCGGCCGCCGCCCGCAGGACATCTATATGGACGCGCTGTGCCGCGACTGGGAAAAGCAGATGCCGAACTTCAAGTATGTGCCGGTACTATCCAACCGGCAGCCGGAGGATCATTGGGTTGGCCGCACCGGCTATGTGCACCATGCGGCGATGGCCGACCTGCCGGACCTGTCCGGCTATCAGGTGTACGCCTGCGGCGCGCCGATCATGGTGGAGTCGGCCAAGACCGACCTGGTCGCCCAATGCAGCTTGCCAGAGGAAGAATTCTACGCCGACGCCTTCACCAGCGAAGCCGATCTCAACCAATAACCGCATCCAACCGCCAGGGCCTTCGGGATGCAGAGTCCCAGGGCTCTGCTCCCGAAAGCCTCAATGTCAGACAGTCACTCAAACAACGGTTTCAGCGTCCTGCGCCACCGTAACTTCGCGCTTTATCTGTCCGCCCGCACCCTGGCCACGCTGGCCGTGCAAATGCAAAACGTCGCCATCGGCTGGCAAGTCTATTCGATGACGCACAATCTGTTCGACCTGGGCTTGATCGGCCTGGCGCAGTTCCTGCCCTTCCTGGCCTTGATCCTGATCGCGGGCCACGCCGCCGACCGCTACGACCGCCGCAACCTGGTCGCCCTGGCGCTGTTCGCGCAGATGCTGTGCGGCCTGATGCTACTGCTGTTCGCTTATACCGGCCTGTCGGCCGTGTGGCCGATCTTTGCGGTGCTGGTGCTGTACGGTAGCGCACGCGCCTTCATGGGCCCGGCCACGCAAGCCATCCTGGTCAATCTGGTGCCGCAGCAAGATTTCAGCAAGGCGGTGGCCTTGAGTTCCTCCTCGTTCCACGTCGCGGTGATCGTCGGCCCGTCGCTGGGCGGCCTGTTCTACCTGGCCGGACCGAAAACGGTGTATATGATTTCCTCGGTACTGCTGGTGCTGGCGGTGATCATGATGTGCCTGGTGAAGTCGGTCAAGCAGGCCAGCGCCAGCGGACCGGCGTCGTGGCATACGGTGCTGGAAGGCTTGCGTTTCGTGTGGAACAAGAAAATCGTGCTTGGTGCGATTTCGCTCGACCTGTTCGCGGTGCTGTTCGGCGGCGCCACCGCGCTGCTGCCGGCGCTGGCGCACGACGTGCTGCACATCGGCCCGAACGGCCTGGGCGCGCTGCGCACCATGCCCGGCGCCGGCGCGGCCTTGTGTTCGATCGCGCTGGCCTTCTTCCCGATCACGCGCCGCGTCGGCGCGTGGATGCTGGGCGGCGTGGCGCTGTTCGGCCTCGGCACCATCGTGCTGGGTTCGACCACCAGCTTTGTGGTGGCGCTGGTGGTGCTGTTCCTGATGGGCGCCGGCGACATGATCAGCGTGTATGTGCGCCACCTGCTGGTGCAGTACGAAACGCCCGACGAAATCCGCGGCCGCGTCAGCGCGGTCAACTCGGTGTTCATTGGCGCATCCAACGAGCTGGGCGAATTTGAATCCGGCATCACCGCCGGCTGGCTGGGGCTGACGCGCGCCATCCTGTTCGGCGGCGCCGCCACGCTGGGCGTGGTCGGCGCGTGGACGGTGCTGTTCCCGGCGCTGTCGCGCATGGACCGCTTCCCTCACGACGACAAGAAATAAGCATGCGCCTGCCCTCCCTCATCCACAGCCGCCCTCACCTGAGCCTGGCCACCGTGCTGGCGCTGGCGGTGCTGCCCTGGCTGCCCGGCGGCTGGCCATGGCTGACACGCCTGCTGGCCTGCTGGGACATTCTGGTATGGACCTATCTGCTGACGATGGCGTGGATGATGATCCAGGCCGACCACCACGACATCAAGCGCGCCGCCTGCCGGCAGGATGAAAAAGGTCCGGTAATCCTGGCGCTGCTGTCGCTGGCGGTGCTGCTCAGCCTGGCCGCCATCGTCTCGCAACTGAGCGCCACCAAGGACGCCGGCGACCTGCTACAGCGCTACGCACTCAGCGTGCTGACACTGATCGGCTCCTGGTTTATGGTCGGGATCATGTTCTGCTCGCACTATGCTCATCTGTACTATATGGCAGACGACGGCGACAAGCCGCTGGGCTTTCCGGACAGCGCCTTGCAGCCCAACTACTGGGATTTCCTGTATTTCTCGTTCACCATCTGCGTCGCGGTACAAACCTCCGATGTGACAGTGCGCACGCGCAGCCTGCGCAAAGTGGTGCTGAGCCAGTCAGTACTATGCTTTTTCTACAACCTGGCCATCCTCGGCCTGTCGATCAACATCGCCGCCTCACTGCTTAACGGCTAAGCAGCATCCGCACGCCGGCGGCGCCAAAGGCTGCCGCCAGGATGCCATCGAACCAGCGGCGCGAGCGGGCGTGTATGCGCCGCGCCGACTGCGTCGAGAACAGCAGCGCGTAAGCGCAGAATATCAGCGCACCTATCATCAGGCAGCCGGCGAGTATCGGCAGCGCATCCGCGCGCTGCGCGTCGTTCGACAAGGCCAGCGTGATGATCGACAGCCAGACAAAAATTGCCTTCGGATTGGTAAGATGCATGGCCGCGCCACGGCCATACAAGCGCCACAGCGAACTATCGCCACCGCCGCCGTCCAGGTCCGCCGCATCGTGCTTGCGCAACGCCGACCGCAGCGATTTGAACGATAGCCATAGCAGGTACAGGCCGCCCAGCACTTTCATCACCACCAGCACATACGAGTAGCGCGTCATCAGGGTCGATAATCCCAGCGTGGCCAGCATCCCCCATATGGCCGAGCCGCTGATGACGCCCAAGGCAAACACCAGCGCGGCACGCCGGCCGGCGCGCATGGCGGTGGCCATGACGGCCAGATTGCTGGGGCCGGGACTGGCAACGCCGATGGCATAGGCCGTGTAAGCCAGCGCCATATTGGCAGTGATCAACGACATGTACTACCTCCTTTAAAACACCTCAACATCAAGTTTCCACACGTCAGTGAAGCAATTAACACCCGCTTAAGCTTGCAAGGAGTAAGATGGTCACGCGACAAACAACAAGGAGCACACTATGCAAATCCAAGTGAATACCGACAAAACCATCGCCAACCATGCTGGCCTGGACGATCATGTGCAATCTGTCGTGAGCAATGCGCTCCACCGCTTCGGCGAACAAATTACCCGCGTCGAAGTGCATCTCAGCGATAACCTGGGCCAAAAATCGGCCGATGGCGACAATCGCTGCCTGATGGAAGCACGTCTTACCGGCCTGCAACCGATCGCCGTCAGCGACCATGCTGCCACACTGCACCAGGCCATCAGCGGCGCCACCGACAAACTCAAGCGCGCAGTGGATAGCGCGGTCGGCAAACTGCATGATAGCAAGCGCCACGCCGAAGGCGTCGCGGCCACCTCGGCCGCAGTCGTAGCCAGCCAGGAAGACTAGTCCCGGCCTGCGGGAGCGGCCTAGCGTTGCGCCAGCTCCCGCAAGTAGCGCAAGCCTTGCAGTGCACGGCTGCCATACCACGACATCATTTCCCCATCCACCAGCAGCACCGGCTTGCCGATCTGGCGTTCCAGCACATCCGCATGCGCTTCGGTGAAGCGGTACGGCTCGCTCGACAGCAGCACCCCGTCGATATTGTCGATCAGCTCGCGCGACCAGCGGAATTCCGGATAGCGCGACTCGCCCAGATCCGGCACGCTCCAGCCAATTTCCTCCAGCATGCGGGCGATATAGGTGTCGCGCGAAATACTCATCCACGGATCTTGCCACACGCAGTACAACATGGTTTGCTGCGGCCCTTTGGGCGCGGCCCGCAGCAGCGCGTATTCGGCCTCAAAGGCAGCGCACCAGTCGGCGGCCTGCTGTTCGCGGCAGAACACGCCGCCCATCAGCCGCGCCAGCGCGACATTATCGTGAGGCCGTAGCGGATGCGTAACGATCAGATTGGGCACAAATTCCGCCAGCGCATCGGCCACCGGCTTTTCGTTTTCATCGATGTTCAGCACCACATGGCTGGGCGCCAGCTGGCGGATCTTTTGCAGATTCACATCCTTGGTGCCGCCCACTTTGGGAATATCCCGCACCACCTCCCACGGATGGATGCAAAAGCCGGTACGTCCCACCACTTGCGCCGCCAGGCCCAGATCGCACAGCAATTCGGTAATCGACGGCACCAGCGAGACAATCCGCGCCTGCGGATCGGGTTGATGCTCAACGCCCAGCGCGTCGGTGTAAGCCATGTTGTATCCAGTTCAGTGAAGATGCCGTTATTGAAACACGCCTCTAACGATTTCGGCTATGATAATTCAAGAACGATTGATTGCCTTTTGGCACCTGTGAGACATCCTTGAAACAGATCAGTACATTCGGCTCATCGAGCTATCGGATCAGCGATTTACAGCTGCTGCGCAACGCCGACGACGACGCCGCCATCGCCAGACTGCTGGCCAATTGCCCCATCATGCTGCTGGAAGCCGGCGGCGCCGTTACCGAGTCCAACCGCGCGCGGCTGTACATCCTGCTGCGCGGTGCGCTGTCGGTGGCCACTGATACGCGTACCGGCATGGCCGACGGCACGGTCAGCAAAATCCTGCCCGGCGAAAGCGTGGGCGAGCAGTCAGTGCTGGACGAGGAAGCCAATCTATCCAGCATCACCGCGCTGGAAGACAGCGAAGTGCTGGTGATCGAGGCCGATCTGGTGTGGCAATTGATCGATGAATCGAATGTGCTGGCGCGCAATCTGCTGCGGCTGCTGTCGTTCCGCATCCGCGCCGCCAATGCGCAGTTGCGCCGACGCCAGAAGCTGGGCGAATTCTACCGCCAGCTGTCGATGATCGACGGCCTGACTGGTTTGTACAACCGCGCCTGGCTGAACGACCTGCTGCCGACCATGGTGGCCACCGCGCACGGCTCGGCCGCGCCGCTGGCGCTGATCATGATCGACCTGGACCACTTCAAGCAATTCAACGACAGCCACGGCCACCTGGCCGGCGACGAGGCGCTGCGTTCGGCGGCGCAAGTGCTGAGCGGCGCGCTGCGGCCAACCGATTTCGCGGTACGCTACGGTGGTGAGGAAATGATGGTGCTGCTGCCGGACACCAGCGACAAGGTGGCGGCCTCGGTGGCCGAGCGGCTGTGCGAGCGGATGCGCCAGGCCAAGGTGTTTGGCGACATGCGCCAGCCGCTGCCGCATATCACGGCCTCGTTTGGTGTGTCGGTGCTGCGTCCGCAGCAAAACGAGCACGACCTGATCGCCGCCGCCGATGCAGCGCTGTACCGTGCCAAGGAAGCCGGCCGCAACCAGGTGGCGGCTTAAGCCGCTGATGCCTTTGCCTGGCTAGTGGCCTGCGGGCTGGCCGCATCCTTGATGCGCGCCTGCTGCGCGGCGACGAAATCGTCAAAGCCCTTCTGCACCAGCGTATAGGTCTGGTCGATATTGCTGGCGATGTCGCCGTTCAGCACCTTCAGCCCGTCCAGCACATCGCGCGCTTCCTTGAAGCCTTTTTCGACGCCGCCCTTGATGGTGTCCATGAACTTGTTCAGCAGCTCGCCCTCGTCCTCGCCCGGATGCTGCTGCTTGTAGGCTTCGAAAAAGGCGGTCGACAAGGATACAATGCGGCCGGCGGTGCCTTCCGGGGTATTATCCTGCGACACGGCATTCTGGATGGCGTTATCGCCGAAATCGTCCTTGAGCGCTTCATTGATGCCGGTCAGCGCGGTTTTCAGCACCACCGACAGCGGGTCATTCGAGGAATTGATGGACACGGTCAGCGAAGCTTGTACGATAGAAGCGTTGAGTTCAGCCTTGGCCTTGGCGGTCACCGATACCGGCCGCTCATCCCTGGATTGCACTGGTGTTGCAGCGTTAGCATTATTACCTGAAGTAACTGATACCGGAGTAGCCATGATGTTGCTCCTCATTGAACACGCTAGAATTATCGGCAGCTTTTTAAATTTCTGTAGCACTTATGACTAATCAGACCTTTCTCTGGCACGACTACGAAACTTTTGGCGCGGTTCCGCGCCGCGATCGCCCGGCGCAATTCGCCGCGATCCGCACCGACGCCGACCTCAACGAAATCGGCGATCCGATCATGCTGTATTGCAAGCCAGCCAATGATTTCCTGCCCGATCCCCAATCCTGCCTGATCACCGGCATCACCCCGCAGCAATGCCTGGAATGGGGCGTGCCGGAGCACCAGTTTGCCGCCACCATCGAACAGGCGTTCGCCCAGCCGGGCACCGTCGGCGTCGGCTACAACACCATCCGCTTCGACGATGAAATCACCCGCTTCATGTTCTGGCGCAACCTGATCGACCCGTATGCGCGCGAATGGCAAAACGGCTGCGGCCGCTGGGACCTGTTGGACGTGGTGCGCATGACCTACGCGCTGCGGCCGGAAGGCATCAACTGGCCGACCAAAGAAGACGGCAAGCCCAGCTTCAAGCTGGAAGACCTGGCCAAGGCCAACGGCCTGCTGCACGAATCCGCGCACGATGCGCTGTCCGACGTGCGCGCCACCATCGCGCTGGCGCGGCTGATCAAGCAGCAGCAGCCGAAACTGTTCGACTTCTGCTTCGCGCTGCACAAGAAAGACCGCGTGGCGGATGAAATCGGCATGCACCTGGCGCTCAATCTGCGCCAGCCCTTCCTGCATGTGTCGGGCATGTTCCCGGCCGAGCGCGGCTGCATCGCGCTGGTTTACCCGCTGGGTACGCATCCGACCAACAAAAACGAAGTCATCGTCTGGGATTGCAGCTATGACCCGAGCGAACTGTACACGCTGGACGCGGACACCATCCGCACCCGCATCTTCACCCGCAGCGACGCGCTGCCGGAAGGCATGACGCGCCTGCCGGTAAAAAGCATCCATCTCAACAAATCGCCGATGCTGGTATCCAATCTGAAGACCCTGTCGCCGGCCATGCAGGCCAAATGGGGCATCGACCTGGAGCAAGGCAAGGCGCATGCGGCAATCGCGGCGGCCGGGCGCGACCTCACGGCGGTCTGGGAAGCAGTCTTTTACCGCCCGGCCGGCCAGCCGCTGGACGTGGACGAAGACCTGTACAACGGCTTCATCAGCAAAGACGACCGCCGCCTGCTGGACACGCTGCGCCGCGAATCGCCGGCGCGGCTGGCGGTAGCGTCGCCGGCGTTTGGCGATGGCCGCCTGGCCGAGCTGCTGTTACGCTACCGCGCCCGCAACTTCCCGGAAACGCTGTCTGAAACCGAAATGGAACACTGGGAACAGCACCGCGCCACGCGCTTCTACGAAGGCGCCGGCGGCGCACGCACCATCGACGACTACTTCGCCAAAATCGACGAGCTGCAGCAATCCGCCGACGAGCGCAGCGAACAAATCCTCGGCGACCTCTACGAATACGCCGAACTGGTCGCCCCCGCCAACTGACCCCGGATTTTAGCGGTATTGGTTGATCGCGTTGCGGGTTTCTTCGGCGACGCGGCGGGCAGCGCTGGCGAAGTCTTCGCCGGGCTGCTGCGCTGCGTACAGGATGGCGCGCGAGGAGTTGATCATCATGCCGGCGCCATTCGCGGTGCGGCCCGATTTGACCGTGGCCGCAATATCACCGCCCTGCGCGCCGATGCCCGGCACCAGCAGCGGCATGTCGCCGACAATCGCGCGCACCTGCGCCAGTTCTTCAGGGAAGGTCGCACCCACCACCAGCGCGCATTGGCCGTTGCTGTTCCACTTTTCCGCCACCAGCCGTGCCACGTGCTGGTACAGCGGCTTGCCGCCGACGTCCAGGAATTGCAGGTCGGAGCCGCCCGCGTTCGAGGTGCGGCACAGGATGATCACGCCGCGGTCGCTCCACTCCATATACGGTGCCACCGAATCCGAGCCCATGTAGGGATTGACGGTGACCGCGTCGGCGCCATAGCGGTCGTAGGCTTCGCGTGCATACTGGCGCGCGGTGGCGCCGATGTCGCCGCGCTTGGCATCCAGGATCAGCGGAATGTGCGGATAATTCTCGCGCACATAGGCGCAAATCTGCTCCAGCTGGTCTTCCGCGCTCAATGCGGCAAAATAGGCGATCTGCGGCTTGAACGAGCACGCCAGGTCGGCGGTCGCGTCGATGATTTCGCGGCAGAAGTGGTAAATACCTTGCGGGTCGTTGTGGAACTGGGCCGGCAGCTTGGCCAGGTCCGGGTCCAGGCCGACGCACAGCAGGGAGTCGTTGGCCGTCCACGCGGCGGATAATTTGTTAATAAAAGTCACGACGGCTCCCTCTCAAAAATTGCAAACCCTCTATTGTAACCCGCCCATGGAGGGCTGTTAAAATTTGGGATCTCCACCCAGAAAGCTCATTCCCATGAAATTATCGAATAAAGTCGCTATCGTGACCGGCGCCACCCAGGGCATCGGCCTGGCCTGCGCCCAGCGCATGATTGCCGAAGGCGCCAAGGTCATGCTGGTGGACATCAAGCCGGAAGGCGCCGACGCGGCCGCCGCACTGGGCGAACAAGCCCGCTTCTTTGCCGCCGACGTCTCCCAAAAGGCAGATGTCGATGCAATGGTGGCCGCCACCCTGGCCGCTTTCGGCCGCATCGACATCCTGATCAACAACGCCGGCGTCACCCACGCCGCCAATTTCCTGGACGTGTGCGAGCAAGACTTCGACCGCGTCATGCGCATCAACCTGAAGTCGATGTTCCTGTGCGGCCAGGCGGTGGCGCGGGTAATGGTCAAGCAGCAAAGCGGCGCGATCATCAATATGTCCAGCGTCAACGCGGAACTGGCGATTCCCAACCAGGTGCCCTACGTGGTGTCGAAAGGCGCGATCAACCAGCTGACCAAGGTGATGTCGCTGAATCTGGTCGAGCACGGCATCCGCGTCAACGGCATCGGACCGGGCACCATCCTGACCGAGCTGGCCAAGCAGGCGGTGATGTCCAGCCCGGAATCGCGCCACACCATTCTGTCGCGCACGCCGATGGGCCGCTGCGGCGAGCCGGAGGAAGTGGCTTCGATCGCCGCCTTCCTGGCCAGCGACGACGCCAGCTATATGACCGGCCAGACCCTGTACGTGGACGGCGGCCGCCTGGCACTGAACTACACCGTCCCGGTCAAATGACAGAGATATGCTTCAGCCTGATGTCTGGTATCTGAAAGAACAATTAGACACATATCTGGCAACGCAGCATAATTACACCTGTCTCCACTATTCTCCTCCAAGAAAATAGTTTTAAGCCCGCTAACGTAAGCGGGCTTTTTTTTTATTCCTTGTCATGACGGCGTAACAAACCCTGCCTATACTGGTCACATCTTAAGTACATGCAACCGATAGGCATGACTGAAGAACAGGTGCACCGGGCCTCCGGTGCACCACTCCCCTTTTTTTGCAGTGCATGGTATGGTGCGCCTCATGCTCAAGCAAATCTTCCTGACCTCGTCCCACGCCCGCCTCCGCTACTGGACCGCCATCACCCTGTACCTGCTGATCCTGATCGTCGGCTCGATACCCGGCGCACGCCAGGACATCGGCGAAGTCGCTTCCGGCGTGGTGCTGCATTCGCTGGCCTATGCCGGCCTGACCTTTCTGATTTTCACCGGCGGCAGCGGCACGCCGTCGCAGCGCGCCGGCAAGGCAGTGCTGACCATCGCCGCCATGGGCGCTATCGACGAATGTGTGCAAAGCATGTTCCCGTATCGGCGCGGCGCGGTGTCGGACTGGATGGTGGACTGTTACGCGGCCATGGCCATGGCCAGCTTTATGTGGGCTCTATGGAACCGCTATCGCAGCCAGCCCGCTGACTGATGGCGCCGCTGGCCAGTTCAACGTCCTGACGCATTTCCCGCAGCTGCTCGGCCTTGGCCACGCGTACCAGGCCGTGCAGCGCGTGCCGGAAGAAATGCCGGCTGCGGCTATCGCTGCAAGTGGCATCAATGATCTGTTCGATAATAGCGTCTGTCACGCGTGTCAACATTTCGGTGTCCTTTAAATTGATACCGAACAATTATTGCGTGCAGTCAGCATGCTTCAATTGATATACATCAATCGTCAGACGAGCGATCAGTACAGTTGTTCGACCTGGTAGCCGCGCCGCTTGAGCAGCTGCGGCAGCCCGTCATCCCCCACCAGATGCAGCAGGCCGACGCCGACAAAAGCCACTTGGTCCTGCTGCATGATGCGTTCGATGTTCGCGGCCATTTCCGGATTGCGCTTGCCCAGCAGCACGCGGTTCATGAAGCCGGCCGAGATGCTGTCGCCGGTGGTGGCGTTGTGCCAGGCGGCCTGGATGCCGGTCTTGTCGGCGGCGCGCCAGGCTTCGATCAGCGCCTGCGATTTTTTCAGCGAGTCGCCGTCGTCCAGATCCGCCAGCTGTTCCAGCAGATATTGTTCCTGCTGCAGCGTGTCCAGGCTGTCGAACAGGCTGAGCTGATAATCCGCGCTTTCCAGCTCGCGCACCGTCTTGTCCTGCTTTTGCGCGGCGGCCAGCAGCGCGTATTCGACCGCCTGGCTGCGCTGGTAGCCGTTCTTGTCCAGTTCCGCGCCGACCAGCAGATTGGCGATCAGCCACGGCTTGTAGTGCTGCACCGAGGCCAGCGACATGCCAGCGCGCGCCAGCGCCTGCTCGGTTTTCCGCAAGGTGGCCGGCGACAGATGATTCTGCACCGTGTCGCCATCGGGATAGCGGGCGTGGCGGACCAGCGCCTGCTGAAACGCCTTGTCCTCGCGGATATCCAGTTCAATCACCAGCGCCCTGGAGTCAAGCAGCGCGCGCGACGCCACCGCATCCAGCGGATACACGCCGTCGCGGCCGACATGAATGGTGCCGTACAGATAACTGGTCTTGCCCTCGTGCGTGACACGGTACAGCTGACCGGCGGCGAATACAGTCTGGCAGCAAGCCAGCATCAAGGCGAATAATATAGCGCGTGCCATCGAATTAATATTTACATTGGAATAAAAGGAGAATAAGGCGAACACCTTATTGTTTCCAATGGTAAATCAAGAGCAAGCGCCGGAAAAACTATTTTTAAAAACCGTCGGCAAAATAAAACATTATCTGAGGCGAGTTTGATAATTACTGATTATTTTGCTCACACTTCCGTCCCTGAGTAACTGGCCGATTGCCTTATTGACCTCGGAAACGCTGACCTGGCCCTTGGGAGACACTGCGCACTGCGCCTGATAATGTTTTATCACCAAAGGCGGATACAGCGATAGTTTCTCGCCAACTTTAATATAATAATCAAGCGTGCTTTGCTGGGTAATAGCATGATGCAAACGTCCGGCGGCGATTTTACGCAAATTGGCGGAAGATGAATGTCCATCATCGCGGATAAAACCCTGGCCCAAGGCCTTGTCCAATTCGGGATAGTAATAACCCAATATCGTGGCTATCGGCTGGCCGCTTAAATCCCGCAGCGCGTGGGGCTGAACGACCGAAGTATCGGTCACCAGCACTTCCGACACCGGGAAAAAGGCGCGCGTCCATTGAAACTCGCCTGGCAGCCAGGGCGGCAGGTACAGACAGATCAGGTCCGCCTGGCCGCTGTCCAGCGCCATCGTGATGCGCTTGCGCGGCAGCAGCAGGAAACGCGCTTCGCGGCCCAGCTTGCCGGCCAAAGCTTCACCCAGATCTTTATGAAAACCTTCGGCCAGATGTTCAGCGCGAAAGCCGGCCATCGGCATTTCCGTGCCGGTATCCACCGCGACCACCAGCGGCAGCGGCGCGGCGACAGCCGTTGTCAACGCCGCCAGCAGCGCAATCAGGGCCTGGCCTGCACGCTTGGCCCAATCTGTGTATGCTTCTCTATCCATTTAGAAAGAATTATACCCATACCCTTTCAATGGGCTTGTGATGACCAGAGAGACTACACCCATGATTCCATTTTCGATACTCGACCTGTCCCCGATAGCCGAAGGCAGCAATCCATCAGCCTCGTTCCGCAACACGCTGGACCTGGCGCAGCACGGCGAGCGCTGGGGCTATAACCGCTACTGGCTGGCGGAACACCACGGCATGCCCGGTATCGCCAGCGCCGCCACGGCGGTGGTGATGGCGCAT
The DNA here is from genome assembly GCF_019219065.1 of Duganella sp. sic0402. GTDB lineage: Bacteria > Pseudomonadota > Gammaproteobacteria > Burkholderiales > Burkholderiaceae_D > Rugamonas. Next base: position 302,516 of record NZ_JAHUWK010000003.1, read on the forward strand.
GTGGCCGGCGGCACCAGCACCATCCGCGTCGGCGCCGGCGGCATCATGCTGCCGAACCACTCGCCGCTGGTGATCGCCGAACAATTCGGCACGCTGGAAGCACTGTTCCCCGGCCGTATCGACCTCGGTCTGGGCCGTGCGCCCGGCTCCGACCAGACCACCGCGCGCGCGCTGCGCCGCAACCTGGACAGCGACGCCGACGCCTTCCCGCAAGATGTGCTGGAGCTGCAAGACTATCTGTCCGACAATCCGCGCCAGCGCGTGCTGGCGGTGCCCGGCAAAGGCGCCAAGGTGCCGATGTGGATACTTGGCTCCAGCACCTTCGGCGCGCAGCTGGCCGCGCACCTCGGGCTGCCGTTCGCGTTTGCCTCGCACTTTGCGCCGCAGATGATGCAGCAGGCGCTGGCACTGTACCGCGCCAACTTCCAGCCATCGGCGCAACTGGCCAAGCCCTACGTCATGCTCGGCTTCAATGTGTTCGCTGCCGACACCGACGAAGAAGCGCACTTCCGCGCCACCTCGATGCAGCAGGCCTTCGTCAACCTGCGCACCGGCCGGCCGTCGCAGCTGCCGCCGCCGAAAGCCGGCTACCTCGACACGCTCGGCCTGCCCGAGCGCGCGATGCTGGACTCGGTGCTGTCCTGCACCGCGATCGGCGCGGCGGCCACCGTCAGCAGCCAGATCCAGGACTTCATCGCCCGCACCGGCGCCGACGAGCTGATGATCACCTCGCAGATCTTCGAGCATGCGCAGCGCCTGCGCTCCTACGAAATCACCGCCGAAGTGCGCCAGTCGCTGGCGCGCGCGCAGGCGGGGCTGTAACAGGTGCGCCAGTCTACTGCCCCGCACGACCTGTCGCCCGGCATGGTCTGGCTGTTCGCGATCGCGACCGGCCTGATCGTCGCCAACCTGTACTACGCGCAAACGCTGATCGGCCCGATCAGCCGCGCCACCGGGCTTGATCCCGGCGCGGCCGGGCTGATCGTCACGCTGACGCAGATCGGCTACTGCCTGGGCCTGATGTTCATCGTGCCGCTGGGCGACCTGCTGGAAAATCGCCGGCTGATTGTCGGCGCGCTGATGGTGACGGCGCTGGCCTTGCTGGCGGCGTCGGTGACCAGCAGTGCTAAATTGTTCCTGTTCGCCTCGCTATGCATTGGCCTGGGATCGGTGGCGGCGCAGATCGTGGTGCCATTCGCGGCCCACCTGTCGAATCCCGAAACGCGCGGCAAGACCGTCGGCAAAGTCATGAGCGGCCTGCTGATGGGCATCATGCTGGCGCGGCCGGTGGCCAGCCTGGTGGCGGATGCGCTGAGCTGGCACGCCATCTTCGTGCTGTCCGCGCTGGCCACCGCGGCACTGGCCTTGCTGCTGCGCGCCAAGCTGCCGCAGCGCCAGCCGGCGGGCGGCATGCACTACTTCGCGTTATTGGGATCGATGTGGCGGCTGTTGAAAACCACGCCGGTGCTGCGCCGCCGGGCGGCCTACCAGGCGTGCATGTTCGGCGCCTTCAGCCTGTTCTGGACTTGTGTATCGCTGGAGCTGACGGGACCGCATTTCCAGATCAGCCAGACCGGCGTGGCGATCTTCGCGCTGGTAGGGGTGGCGGGCGCGATTGCCTCGCCCATCGCCGGCCATCGCGCCGACCAGGGCAAGAGCCGCTCCACCACCTTGATCGCGCTGCTGCTGGGCGCGCTGGCGTTTGCACTGCCCCTGCTGATCCACGGCGACCGCTTGGTCGAGTTGGGCGCGCTGGTGCTGGCCTCGGTCATCCTCGACATGGGCGTCTCGGCCAACCTGGTCACCGGCCAGCGCGCCATCTTCTCCCTGCCGCCGGAAATCCGCAGCCGCCTGAACGGCCTCTACATGGCGCTATTCTTCATGGGCGGCGCGATCGGCTCATCGCTAGGCGGCTGGATGTTCGCCGCCCACGGCTGGACCGGCGTCCTGTGGACCGGCCTGTGCTTCCCGCTGATCGCACTCGCCGTCTTCGCCACCGAATAAAACCGGGGTCAGACCCCGGAATTTAGTTGCGGGGGACGGCGAAGGCGTCGCCGGCTTTCCACTCCGGCAGCTTGGCGCCGTTGGCGATCAGGCGGCCCAGGTTGAGCGTGTATTGCGCCGTCTGCACCATGCCCGACAGGTCCCAGCCCGGATCATATTCGTCGCTGGCCTGGTGGTAGCGCTTGCCGTAGGCTTCAGCCTTGGCTTTTGCACCCGCCGGGTCTTTGATGTAGTCGCGGCCCGAGGAGATCGAAAACGCCGGCACGCCTTTCTTGGCGAAGCTGAAGTGGTCGCTGCGGAAGTAGCCACCGGCCAGATCCGGCTTGGCCGGCGCGATCTGCATGCCCATCGCTTTGGCCGCCGTCTCGGCCAGCTTACCCAGCTCGGTGCGCTCGCTGCCTTGCGTGCCAATGTCGCGCGTGACGCCGACGAAGTTCAGGCTGTCCAGGTTCAGGTTGGCGGCAGTTTTGGCCAGCGGCCACAGCGGCGACGAAGCGTACGCGCTACTGCCCAGCAAGCCCTGCTCTTCCGCAGCGACCCACAGGAACATCTGGCTGCGCCTGGCCGGCACACGCCGCGCTTCGGCCGCCATTGCCAGCAAGGCCGCGCTGCCGGAGGCGTTGTCCACCGCGCCGTTGAAGATGGTATCGCCGCTATCCCCCTGCTTGCCCAAGTGGTCCCAATGCGCGCTGTAGATGACCACTTCGTCTTTCAGTTTCGGATCGGTGCCCGGCACCACGGCGGCGACGTTGAATTGCTCCACCTTGCGCACTGCCGCCTTCATTTCACCAGTCATCGTTGCCGACAGGGCCAGCGGCTTGAAGTCTTTCTTCTCGGCCGCCGCACGCAGCGCATCCAGGTCCTGGCCGGCAGCACTGAACAGCGCGCGCGCCGTGTCTTCCGTCACCCAGCCTTGCAGCGCCGTGCCCAGCGTGCCGGCGGCCAGCTGGAAGCGCTCGACGCCCGACCAGCTGTTCTGGATCACGCTCCAGCCGTACGATGCGGTCGGCGTGGTGTGGATCAACAATACGCCCGCTGCGCCCTGACGCTGCGCTTCTTCAAACTTGTAGCTCCAGCGGCCGTAGTAGGTCAGGCCCTTGCCGTTGAAGCGGTTTGGTTCTTCTGCCGTCGGCTGCGGGTCGTTGACCATCATGACCAGGATCTTGCCTTTCAGGCCGGCGCCCTTGAAATCGTTCCACTGTTCATCCGGCGCGGTAATGCCGTAGCCGACGAACACCAGCTGCGCATTCAGGCTGTGCGCGGCGGCCGCGTCGCCTGGCGCATATACCCAGTCTTTGCCGAAGGCGATGTCCAGCGGCTTGCCGCCCGCTTCCAGTTTCAGCGTGCTTTCGGCCGGCAACGTCTTCACACCGGCGATCAGCACCGGCTGGCGGAAGCTGTCGCCATTGCCGGGCTTCAGGCCCAGCGCCATGGCTTGCGATTCAAGATAGGCAACGGTCAGGTCGCCGCCCCGCTGGCCGGTGCCGCGGCCTTCCAGCAGATCGCTGGAGAGGAATTGCAAATGGGCGCGCAGCGGCGCTTCCTGCACGACGGCGGTCTTGCCAGCATCTGCGTGGGCCGGGAAAGCCAGCGCCAGGCTCATGGCCAGCGCGGAGGCTACAAAGGATGTCTTCATTGTTTTGATGTCCATTCGTCAGTGGTCGGTGCGGTTTTTCCGCGCGCACATTGTATGCGATTTGACCTGCCGCCCAGCCATCCACCGTGAGGCCGCGTTAAAATAACGGCATGACTGCACGTACTCCCTACATTGGCCGCTTCGCGCCCTCGCCTACCGGCCCCTTGCACTTCGGCTCGCTGGTGGCCGCCATGGCCAGTTATCTCGACGCCAAGGCGCATCATGGACAGTGGCTGCTGCGTATCGAAGATGTTGATGGCGCCCGCAACGTCGATGGCGCAGCCGAACATATCCTGGCCTCGATCCAGCGCTGCGGCATGCATTGGGATGGCGACGTGACCTGGCAAACCCGGCGCTACCCGCTCTACCAGCAGGCGCTGGAACAGCTGGGCGAGCTGGTCTATCCCTGCGGCTGCACCCGCCGCGAGATCGCCGATTCGCAAGTCAAGCTGAGCGGCCGCCAGCTGCTGAACCTGGTCTATCCGGGCACCTGCCGCCATGGCCTGGCGCCGGGCAAGGTGGAGCGCGCGCTGCGCCTCAAGGTGCCGCAACAGCCGCACTGCGTGCTGTCCTTCGAGGACCGCTGGGCCGGCCACTACAGCCAGGACCTGACCGATGAGGTTGGCGATTTCATCATCCGCCGCGCCGACGGCTACTGGGCCTATCAACTGGCGGTGGTAGTGGACGACGGCGCGCAGCACATCACCGACATCGTGCGCGGCGCCGACCTGCTCGATTCGACGCCGCGCCAGCTGTACCTGCAACAAGTGCTGGGCCTGCCGCAGCCGACCTATCTGCATGTGCCGGTGGTGGTCAACGAGGCCGGCGACAAGATGTCCAAGCAAACCGGCGCGCAAGCCTTCGACACCGGTGCCGATCCGCAAATCCTGCTGCGCGAGGCGATGCTGCCGGCCGCCCGCTTCCTGGGACTGGATATACAAGCGGAAACGATCGATGCTTTCTGGCGCGCGGCCACGCCTGCCTGGGCGCAACGCCTGCAAGCCCTGCCGCGACAGCGGTAAAGCCGTGCGCCGCGCACGCCCACATTTGCCTACACTGACGAGATGGAAGTCGAACTCAAACTCTTGCTATCGCCGCAATACAACGAACAGCTGCTGCAACATCCGCTGCTCGGCGATCCTGCGCATACCCAGCAGCTGACCGCGCGCTATTTCGATACGCCCGACCTGCATCTGCTGCACCACGGCGCCGGCTTGCGCGTGCGCAAGGTCGATGGCGTATGGATACAGACGATGAAAGCCGGCGGCAGCGTACAAAGCGGCCTGCACAGCCGCAACGAGTGGGAAGGCCAGGTCGACCGCGCGTGGCCGCGCCTGGGCAAGCTGCGCAAGCTGATTGGCGACGACGCACACTGGCTGGCGATCCTGAATACGCCCAAGCTGAAGCAGCGGCTGGAGCCACTGTTTGTGGTGGATGTGCAGCGCCACTTGTGGCAAATCGAAAGCGGCGGCAACCTGATCGAAGTCGCGCTGGATGTCGGCCACATTGAGCGCCACGGCCATCAGGTCGCGGTCAATGAAGTCGAGCTGGAACTCAAGGAAGGCGACCCGGCCGGCCTGTACGCCTTCGCGCTGCAATTGCTGGACGAGATCCCGCTGCGCATCAGCAATATCAACAAGGCGCAGCGCGGCTATATGCTGGTGCGCGAAACCGGCCACGCGCCGTTCCGCACCCAGGCGCTGCAACTGGACAGCGACGCCAGCCTGAGCGAAGCCCTGCCCGCCGTGCTGGGCAACTGCCTGGAACATATCCAGCGCAACGAGGTCGCAGTGGTGGAAGGCCATGATACGGAAACCCTGCACCAGATGCGCGTCGGCGTGCGCCGCCTGCGCTCGGCCTTGAAGCTGTTTGAGCCGGTCGCCCCTTGCCCGCCGGCCTTGCAGGAAGATGTCAGCTGGCTGGGCGAACAGCTGGGCGCCGCGCGCGACTGGGACGTGCTGCTATCGGCCACGCTGCCGCGCGTGCACGCCGCGCCGGGCGGCAATGGGATGATGGAGCTGCAAGCGCTGGCGCTGGAACAGGCACATGCCATGCGCAATCAGGCGGCGCAAGCCGTCCTGTCGCCGCGCTACACCAGATTGATGCTGGCCCTGGGTTCATGGATGCTGCAAACAGCGCCGCTGCTGAATGGCTCGGCGGCGCAGTTCTCGCGCGAGATTTTGCAGCGGCTGCACAAGTCGCTGCTCAAGCGCGCCGACCGCATGAGTGAAGACGATACTGCCAGCGCACACCGCACCCGCATCGCCGCCAAGCGCGGCCGCTACGCACTGGAATTCTTCCATGCGCTGTATCGCACCAAGGGCACGCGCGCGTATCTGAAAACACTGTCTGCGGTGCAGGAGGAACTGGGCCAGCATAACGATCTGGCGGTGGCCGACCGGCTGCTGCAAGAGCTGGTGCAGCGGCATCCGCAGGCTGCCGGCGCGATCCAGTTCACGCGCGGCTATCTGCTTGCGCAACAGGCGACGCAGCCTGCCGACCTGGATGTGATCCGCAGCCGCCTGCACGCCTTGGCGCTGCCACGCGCCCGGAATTAAGGACGCGCCATCTTGTTGGTGACGGTCCAGCTCAAGGCGCCGGCGCATTTGGCCTGCTGAATTGCCGTCAGCGCATCGTCCGCCTCGGTGCTGGCCTGCGCATAGTTCTTGTGACCCGCGATCTTGAAGTGCAGCGCCGGCGACGCCGAGGTCGCGGTCTTGGACAGCGTGGGCGCAAAGCCGCGCTCCGCCAGGATCTTCCGGCATGGCTCCATGCCCTTCAGTTCATCGCCGGTCAGCTCGATATTGAACACCCAGCTCTCCACATAGCCGCGCGCGGCACGATCCGGCTCCGGCAGCATCAGGTTGGACGGCAAGGTGGTATTGGCCGCGCCAGCGACGGCGGCCAGCAAGGCAGCGCTGAAAGCCAGCGCGAGACGACGAAACATGGGTATTCCTTCACATCCGGTAAAGCGCTATGGTATCAGGCCAGCAGCGGATACAGGGTGGCCACCAGCGCGAGCGCCATCACCACGTTGAAGATGCGCACCGAGCGCGGGTCCTGCAATACGCTGCGCATGGCCACGCCAAACACCGCCCAGGCGCCAACGCAGAAGATGCCGATCACCCAGAACACGCCCGACAGCAGCAGCACGTCGGCCACATTGAAGCCCTGCGGCAGATAGGTGGTCAGCGCGCTCAGGCCCATCACCCACGCCTTCGGATTGATCCACTGAAAAGCCGCCGCACCCCAGAAGCCCATCGGCCTGGACAACGCCGCCTGTTCGCTGCTCATCGGCGCCGCGTGCGCCAGTTTCCAGGCCAGCCACAGCAGGTAGATGGCGCCTGCGTACTTGAGGATGCTCTGCAATACCGGAACCTGCTCGAACACCGCATGCAATCCCAGTCCCGTTGCAAAAATCATGAAGGCGAAGCCGCAGCAGATGCCCAGCAAATGCGGCACCGAACGCTTGAAGCCGTAATTCAGCCCCGAGGCAAGCATCATGGTGTTGTTGGGGCCGGGTGTGATGGAACTGACGGCGGCAAAGCCACACAGCGGCAGCAGCATTTCGGGCGACATGGCGGGTATCCGTTTGATAAGTGTGATTGCATTGTACGGGAAAGTGTACAGGCAGCAACCAGTACACTTACGCAAACAGTTGCCACTACTGTATAGGTAGCTTTACCGGTACGAACTTTCCAGCTCGCGCCGCACCAGCTCCTGGCCATTCTCAATGACGAAGTCCTGGAACGACGCGGCCACCTTGGGGATGGCCTGGTCGGTCAGGTGCATGATCTGCCAGTCGGCTTCCACCGCGTGTTTCAGCGGCAGGATGGCCAGCAGGCCGGCCTTGAACTCCAGCGCGCAGGCGTGCTCCGACAGAAAGCCCACGCCCAGGCCAGCCGATACCATGCGCTTGATTGCCTCGTTACTGGATACCTCCGAGCCGAATTCCGCCGCATGCCCCTCCTCGCGCAGCAGCTTTTCAATGGCGGTGCGCGTGCCCGAGCCGCGTTCGCGCACCAGCAGGTTGGCCGCCATCACATCGTTGAGCGTGACTTTTTTCTTCTTCATCAGTGGATGCTTGGGACTGGCGACGAACGCCATCGGATGCCGCGCGAAGCGGGCCGCGTTGGTGCGCAACTCGCGCGGCGGCGTGCCCATGATGGCCAGTTCGATCTCATGCCGCGCCAGCATATTGATGATCTCCGTGCGATTGCCCACTTGCAGCTTGAGCCGCACGTCCGGCCGCTTCAGCGTGAACGGCACCAGCAGCGGCGGCAGCAAGTGCTCCGCCGTGGTCACCGCACCGATGCGCAGCGTACCGGAGGTGACGCCCTGCAGCGCCGCCAGTTCATCGGTGGCCTGCTCCCACAGCCGCAGGATGCGTTCGGAGAATTCGGCCATCACCTCTCCCGCCGCCGTCAGCTGGATATTGCGGCCCGCCTTGCGCGTCAAGGCGATGCCAGTAATCTCTTCGAGCGTGCGGATTTGCAGCGACACCGCTGGCTGCGTCAGGTGCATGGCGTCCGCCGCGCGCGAAATGCTCTCGTGACGCGCGACTAGGACCAGCGATTGCAATTGGCGAAAACTGGTGTGATACATAAATAATCCTTATTAATTATCCATAATCTTTAATTTTTCTTTTATTCATTCTACCCCTATATTCATACCTATCTGACATCGTTGAGCGAGAATGACATGAGCATAGACGTGATCTTCCTGGGCCTGGACGGCGTACTGTTCGACACCGAAGCGCTGCATCTGGCGGCCTGCAACGCGGCGTTCACCAACGCCGAACTGTCGATCCGCTGGACGCTGCCGGCGCTGCGTGCAGCAGCCGCCACCCATGGTTACGCCCGCGCCATCGGTTCCGCCGTCGCCAACCCGCCACTGTCGCGCGACAAGCGCCGCGTGGCGGAACTGCTTGAGGACAAGCACCGCCAATTCCATCAGGCGATCCTGGCGCATCCGCCACGCGCGCAAGCTGCGGCCCTGGCGCTGATCGAAGACGCCAGCGCCGCCGGCTGCAAAATCTGCATCCTGACCGACCTGCCGGCACCCGCCACCTCCGCACTGCTGGACCGCTACTTCGGCACCGATGTCAACAGCGTGTTCAGCGTGGTGGCCGGCGGCGCCAGTTTCAACGGCCCGGCCGGCACCGGTCCCTATGCGCACGCGCTGCACGCCATGGGCGTGGCGCCGCGCGACGCCATCGCCATCGATACCGCCGTGCCGGCGCTGCGTGCCGCTGCCGACGCCGGCCTGTGGACTGTCTCCGTCGCGCCTTACGGCACGGACGTGGTACGTCCACGCCAGTTCATCACCTTCGACGCCCTGCACGAGCTGCAGGCCAGTCCCTACACGCCAGACCAGCAACGCCCCGTACCGCAGCACCGCGCCGCATAAACAAAAAAACTGGAGACACACATGGAAACCATCGTCATTGTTGGCGGCGGTGCGGGCGGGCTCGAACTCGCCACGCGCCTGGGCAATATCGCCGGCGCGCACAGCCGCGTAGTACTGGTGGACCGCTGGCCTGGCCATTTCTGGAAACCGCTGCTGCACACCGTCGCATCGGGCAGCTGCGATCCGCAAGCGGATGAACTGTCGTTCAGCACCCAGGCCAGCGAACACGGTTTCGAATTCATCCAGGGCGAGATGCTGTGCCTGGACCGCACACAACAGACCATCACCCTGTCGCCGCAGGATGGCGGGGATGGCGCCTGCCGCGTGCTCGGCTACGACAAGCTGGTACTGGCGCTGGGCTCCGTCACCAGCTTCTACGGGGTGCCGGGCGCACAGGAACACGCGCTGACGCTGGACAGCGTGGCCGATGCCGAAGCCTTTCGCCACCGCTTCTTTGCGGCCTGCCACCAAGCCGGGAACTCGCCGGTGAATGTGGCGATCGTCGGCGGTGGCGCCACCGGTGTCGAACTGGCGGCGGAACTCAGCAACAGCACCCGCGCGCTGGCGCTGCTGCAAAACATCCGCATCACCGTCATGGAGCGCGGCGCGGGCCTGCTACCGCACATGGACGGGATCCAGGCGCAGCGCGCCGAACGCCATCTGCGCTCGCTGGGCGTCGCCGTGCGGACCGCGACCAGCGTTGCCGCCGTCCATGCCGACGCGGTGACCGACAGCCATGGCCAGCGCCATCCTGCGCAGCTGACCTTATGGGCCGCTGGCGTTCAAGCGCCACCGCTGTGCGCCAGGCTGGGGCTGAGCGTCAATCATCAGCAAAAAATCCTGGTCGACGCCGGCCTGCGCTCGTTCAGCGATGCGCGCATTTACGCGCTGGGGGATTGCGCCAACTATGTCTGCCCGGTCAAAGGCGCGGCGCCGCCGCGCGCCCAGGTCGCGCACCAGCAGGCCATGTTCCTGGCCGGCGCGCTGGCTGGCGCCAGTGACGGCGAGGCGCCTGCATTGTTTCATTATCATGACTACGGCTCGCTGATTTCGCTCGGGCCGCAGGCGGCGGTGGGCGTGTTGACCCGCGCCGGGAGCGGCCTATAATGGGGTTATGACAACCATCACCTCCCTGAACCGGACCACCCCGTCCACCGTTACCCCGGTGGCTGGCGGTAATTATGCGTCCACTTCCGGCGCCACCAGCAGCACGGGCAACGGCTCATCCACTGTGGTGTCGCTGGGCGCCGGCGCCAATGACGACGCGCCAGCCAAGCCGCTGGTGTGGGAAAACCGTACCCGCAGCAGCTCCGCCAGCCTGATGGCGCAGAACTTCGCCAACCAGCCGTTGGCCGGCCGCCTCAAGGGCCTGGGCAGCGAGCTGCTGAAACAGGTCGCCTACGATGGCGAGAATTTCTCGCAAACGGTGCAGCAGGCACCGGGTGGCGTGCAAACCGATACCTACGACATGCTGGTGCTGCCGTCGCAGGTGTCGCAGCACGGCATGGGCGACAACCAGATCGCGCTCACCGTCACCACCCGCAGCGGCGTCAAGGTCGAGCTCAAGCTGGACGCCGGCGAGAGCAGCATCGCGGTCGATGCCAAGGCCGATGGTGAGCTCACCGAAGTGGAACGCAAGGCGCTGGGCAAACTGGCCGACGCCTTCCAGAAGTCGATCGACGGCCTGACCGAAGATCCGCCGCGCGTCGACCTCGCCGGCCTGACGCAATTCGATAGCAATGTGCTGTCGTCGGTGGACCTGAAAGGCCAGGTCAAGATCAATCCAAAAGAAACCCAGCTGCTGGAATTCCGTGCTGACAGCACGCAGCGTACGGTGAACTTTACCGGTCCTGCGGGCAGCGCCAAGATTGATGTGGACCTGAGCCAGCCGGCGGCATGGGGCAGCAAACAGCAGCAAGCCAAGGCGCTGGACAAGTATTTGCAGCAGGTCGATCAGGCCGCCATGCGCGGCCAGGGCAATGCGGACATGGTCGGCATGTTCAAGGATGCTTTTACCGACATGAACACCGACTACGGCACGCCGCCCGCCGCATCTCCAAGCAGCATCTTCCTGGCCGATCAGGATCGCGCGCTGACCACCGGACTGGCCGACTTCAAAGCCTCGTTTTCGCAGGCCGAGGTGGCGTCCAATCCCTTCCGTGTGACCGAGAAGGATACCTTCGCCTATGCGCTGTCGCAGAAGACCAGCATTACCGGTACTTCGCAGCTTGATCGCAGCATCTCGCAACAGCAGCAGTCGAACCTGAAGGCCAGCTACCACACGCCAGAGAAAGCCGGGGCGAAATTGGCGCTGGACCTGTCGCCCAACTCGCAGAACTACCGCTATGTGCTGATCAATGATGCAGCCAGCAGCAGCACCGAGATTGGCTACGACAAAGGTGCACTGGTCAAGGCATCGATGGAGATGCAGGCCAGCCAGTCATCGCGCGTGCTGCACTACACGCTGGGCAAGCTAAAAGAAGACCACACCGCGCCATCCGGCAAGGCGATGCAGCGCGACCTGATGTCCACGCTGGAGCCAGAGCGCTACGGCATGGAACAACTGTCCGATGATGAGCGCACGCAGATGCTGGAAAAACTGAATAACCAGATCTTCCTCCAACCGAATCCGGACGCATTGCCCAATGAGCGCGGTTGAGCATTTCGGCCTGCTGGCCAGGTATAACGCCGACATGAACCGAAAGCTGTACGATGCCGCAGCCCAGCTTTCGGCAGAAGAGCTGACGGCTGACCGTAAGGCGTTCTTTGGTTCGCTGCAAGGCACGCTGAACCACCTGCTGGCGGGTGACACCATCTGGTTGAAACGATTCAGTACGCACCCTGCCGCCATTCCTGCGTTGCGGGCCGCACAAGCACTGCCTCAGCCTGGCGGCCTGACGCACTCCTTCGGCACTGAACTGCCGCCACTGCGCGCTTACCGCGAACAACTGGACGCCATCATCAGCGCCTTTGCCGCGCAGCTTACGCCCGCCGACCTGAAACAGGTGTTTGAATACCGCAGCACGCGCGGCGATGTCTACCGCAAGGAGTTTGGCCTGGTGCTGCTGCACTTCTTCAATCACCAGACCCACCATCGCGGCCAGGCCAGCACGCTGCTGACCCAGGCCGGCGTGGACATCGGCGTGACCGACCTGATTTTATGGGTGCCTGATTTATGAAAATTGCCGTGTACAGCGCACAACCCTACGACCGCCGCTTTCTCGATGAAGCGCGCGCCAGCATGCCCGGCGTGGAGGCTGCGTATTTCTCCGACCGGCTGGAGCTGGATACCGTGCCGCTGGCGCAGGGCTGCACCGCTGTCTGCGTCTTCGTCAACGACATCCTGGACGCGCCGGTGCTGGAAGCGCTGCACGCGCTGGGCGTACGTGCCGTGCTGCTGCGCTGCGCCGGTTTCAACAACGTCGATTTGCAGGCCGGCGCGCGGCTTGGTCTGTTCATGGCACGCGTACCCGCCTATGCGCCGGAAGCGGTGGCCGAACACGCGCTGGCGCTGGTGATGACGCTGAACCGGCGCACCCACCGCGCCTATGTGCGCGTCCGTGAAGGCAACTTCGCGCTGGACGGCCTGCTCGGCACAACGCTGCATGGCAAGACCGTCGGCATCGTCGGTGCAGGCCAGATCGGCGCCTGCGCAGCACGCATTTTCCACGGCATGGGCTGCAAGGTGCTGGTCAGCGATCCGGCGCCGACGCCGCAGCTGGATGGCGTGGCCGAACGCGCCAGCCTGGACGTAGTGCTGGCGCAGTCGGACGTGGTGTCGCTGCATTGCCCGCTGATGGACGCCACCCGCCACATGATCAACAGCACCAGCCTGGCGCGCATGAAGCGCGGCGCCATGCTGGTCAACACATCGCGCGGCGGCTTGATCGACACCGCCGCCGTCATTGATGCGCTCAAGAGCGGCCAGCTGGGCGCGCTCGCCATCGATGTCTACGAACAGGAAAGCACCCTCTTTTTCCAGGACCACTCCAGCGACATCATCGCTGACGATGTGTTCCAGCGCCTGATGACCTTCCCGAACGTACTGGTGACCGGGCACCAGGGCTTCTTCACAATAGAAGCCATGCGCGAAATCGCCGCCGTCACGTTCGCCAATCTCGCCTGCCATATGCAGGGCTCCCCTTGCGCCAACGCGCTACCACATACCTAGTTATTTAAGGAAGTTCATGTCGCTCGCCTATCGCGCCAACGCCGATTTCGCCAAGCTTAATCACCCGATGCGCGTTCCGCTCTCCGCGGAAATCCACTCACGCCCGTTCCTGCAATTGCAGGCACCGGAAAGCCTGACCCATTTCGCCCTGTACCTGCAACAGGACCAGCCTTCGCGCCAGAACCACCGCAGCAGCCAGCACCAGATCCTGGCGCAGCTGTGCATGCACTACGGCGTGGCGACGCCGCATCCGCAGGCGCGCTACTTCTTCCATGACTTCGGCCGCTTCCGTCTGAAATGGGAGTGCCATACCGAGTTCGCCACCTACACCTTCGTCGAACCCGGCGAGCCAGGCCTGGATTGCCGTGCCTCGTTCGACCGCATGCCTTTGCAGCATGTGCCGCAAGAGTGGCTGGCAGGCTTGAACGGCAAGATCATCGTTGCCGCCCACGTCCTGCTGTGCAAGGGGGAAGCGGAGGACGACAGCTTCGCCGAAGGTATCCGTGAACTATTCCAGGGCAAGTCGCTGGTTGGCAGCAGCGCCGGCGGCAACGCCGAGGTATGGACCGACTTCCTGATCCAGCCGGACGGCTTCAGCCGATTCGTGGTGCGCGACCAGCGCCTGCGCGAATTCCAGTCCGGCCGCCTGGTGGGCCGCCTGCTGGAAATCGAAACCTACCGCATGATGGCCCTGCTCGGACTGCCGCAAGCGGAGGCCACGCAGCCGGACCTGAACAGCATCGAGAATGAACTGGCGACGCTGACCGCCACGCTGGTCAAGGAAGAAGGCAATGAGGATCAGGACCTGCTGAACCAGATCACCGGCCTGGCCGCGCGCCTGGAAAAGATCTCGGTCAATAACAGCTACCGCTTCGCCGCGTCGCAGGCCTACTTCAACCTGGTGCAATCGCGCATCCAGGAGTTGCGCGAAGTACGGATCGAGGGCACGCCAACGCTGGCGGAGTTCATGGGCCGCCGCCTGGCGCCGGCGATGAACACCTGCGTGTCGGTGGCGCAGCGGCAGGAGGCGCTGGCCCAGCGTATCGCCCGCAGCAACGATCTGCTGCGTACCCGTGTGGGGATCGAACAGGAGCAGCAGAATCGCCGCATCCTGCAATCGCTGGACGCGCGCGCGGCCCAGCAACTGCGCCTGCAGCAAGCGGTGGAAGGCCTGTCGGTGGCGGCGATTTCGTACTACACGCTGGGATTGGTGGGCTATGTCGGCAAGGCGATGAAGGCTGGCAGCGTGCCGGTTAATCCAGACCTGATGACCGGCATCGCCGTGCCGCTGGTGATCGGCGCCGTGTGGCTAGGACTGCGCCGCCTGCATCACCAATTGTCAGGATCTAAGCACTGAAGCGGCTGGACAGGAAACTGGCAATCCGCGCCTGCGTCGATTCCAGGTAGGGGATGTTGATGTGGTCGGAATCAGGCACGATTTCGTCCGCATGCAAAGTCCCCAGCTTCTGCACCAGCAGATCGGTGTGCGAATGCGGCACGATATTGTCCACCGCCGCACGCAGCACGTAGGCCGGCGCCTTGATTTGTTCGGCGTACTTCACCGATTCAAATTTATGGCGCAGCACGTAGTCAATCGGCAGCGCCTTGAACTTGCGCTTGGCCAGCGCCAGTATCGAATCGTAAGGCGTGATCAGCACGATGGAATTGGCGTCGCGCTCCATCGCCACCTGCACGGCCACGCCGGAACCCAGGCTGCGTCCTACCACCGCGATGCGCTTTGGATCGACATGATGGCGTTCGCTGAGCCAGTCGTACAGCATGCGGCCGTCTTCGACAAAGTGTTCTTCCGCCGGATCGCCGTGCGAATCGCCATAGCCGCGATAGTTCACGGCCAGCACCGCCATGCCAGGAAACAGCTTGCCGGCGTCGCGCGCCACCCAGGAGACTTCCTCCGAGCGGCCGCCAAAATACACCACGCCCGGATGCGTGCCCGCCACGCGCGGCGTCATCAGCCAGCCGGACAGGCGCGTGCCGTCCTTGGAACGGATCACGATCGGACGCGTGCGGTGGCCCGTGCTGTAAGGCTTCAGCACCTCGCGCTTGCTTCCCAGGGGATTGAACAGCAGGCGTTTCTGGTTGGCGGCCACGGCGGCGGTCAGCCCCATCCACAGCACACTGACCAGGCCTGCCAGGCCGGCGACTTTTTTAGAATTATTCATGACTTCTACTCTACTCTTTTCCCGCTTTTCCGCTCTCAAAAAATAACGGCGGCGTGGTATAGACCACACATGGGGATGATTGCCAGTTTCTCAAGACCGGCGGCGCAAACCGGTATAATCTGCGCTTCGCTTTTTTCATGATTCGCTGACAATGAAACCTGCCGTCGTCCTGCTGCATAGCTCCATGAGTTCCAAGTCCCAGTGGTCGTCCCTGAAGTCACAATTGGACAACGCCTACCGGTGCATTCCCGTTGACCTGCAAGGCTACGGCGCATCGCCATTTCCGGCCGACGCCGGCGAGGACTACGTCCACACCCTGGCACACGAGGTGGATGCGGTGGTGGCGGCCGTTGCCTCCGAGCTGGAGCCGGGCGAAGCATTTCACCTGATCGGCCATTCCTTCGGCGGCGCGTGCGCGCTGCACATGGCGCGCCGCATGCCGCACCGCGTGCTGTCACTCACGCTGTTCGAGCCGGTGGCCTTTCACCTGCTGCCGGAACAGCATCCTGCCAAGGCCGAAATCGTCAGCGTGGTCGCCGGCATCAACGCCTGCGCCAGCGACCGCGACGCCACCCGTATCTTTATCGATTACTGGAACCGCGCCGGCGCCTTTGATGCGGCGCCAGCCAGCGCGCAGGACAAGATGGTGTCGCAGATCGCCAAGGTGAAGCTGGACTTCCAGGCGCTGCTGGGCGAACAGGCAGGCCTGGACGACCTGTCCATGCTGACCATGCCGTCGCTGGTGATGGCGGGCGAACGCAGCCCGGCCTCCACGCGTCTGCTGGTGGAACAGTTGGGCGCCGCCCTGCCCAACGCCACTGCGCGCAAGCTGCCAACCGCACACATGGGACCAATCACGCATGGCGACGTGGTCAATCCTGTAATCGCCCATTTCCTGAGCGGCGCGGAAGTAGCCGCCGAACAGCAATGAAGCGCGCACTGGCCGCCATGGCGATCAGCGCCGCTACCTTGCTGGCGCAGGCCGGTGAACAGAATGTCACCATCGCGCCGGACGTCCATGGCGCATGGGTCACGCCCGACGGCGCATGGGATGGCCGCACGGTGCTGTTCCTGCACGGCTTTGCCGACGATATGAACGGCGCCGGCGATTTGAGCAAGCGCATGTCGGCGCGCCTGGCGCAGATGGGCGTCGCCTCGCTGCGCGTCAACTTCCGTGGCGAAGGTGACCGCAAGCGCAGCAATATCGAATCCACGCTGGACACCCGCATTGCGGATACCGAGGCTGCATATGCCTTCCTGCAGAAGCAGCCAGGCGTGCAGCCAGCGCGCGGCGCGGTCCTGGGCTGGAGCCTGGGCGCCACCACCGCCATCGTCACCAGCGCGCGCCATCCACAGTGGTTCCGCAGCATGGTGCTGTGGTCCGCGCCGAGCGGCGATCAATGGCGGCAGATGACGGCGTCGCCGGTGGCGCAGAAAGCGCTGCGCGACGGCGTGGCAACGGATGTGGTGCCGGGCTGGAAAAGCATCACCACCAAGCGCGCTTTCTACGAAAGCTTCCGTGGTGTGGACCTGGACCAGTCGCTGAGCAACTATCCGGGCGCCTTCCTGACCATACGCGGTAGCGGCGACTTTCTGCCGCAGCGCGATGCACAGATGCTGAAGCTCGCGCCAGGCAAGCCAGCGGAAGCCGCCCTGATCGGCGGCGCAGACCATATCTTCAACGTCTTCGCACCGGACGGCGGCGCAGCCCAGCGCGTGATGGACCTCACCGCCGACTGGCTGGCGCGCACGCTCTGACTTACAGGCTATCGGGGCATTCCCCCCTATCCTTGGTAGCCTGTATTTCCTTCTTCGTTTCGAGCAGCGCTGACCGCTGTTCGCTCAAGGTCTGTATCATGTTTTCGATATCCAGCAAGCGCGCGTCGAGGTTCTTGAGCGGCGACGTTTGCGCACCTTGGGCTCCGGCGGCCAAGGTGGCGGTAGACTCAATCCCTTGTTTACCCTGATCGTAGATCAGTTGCGCCTCAAGCTACTCACGCGACGCTACCGCCAATGGCGTTTGCAGGCCTAGCTAACAGCCGCCTACAAGGAAGCGCCCAGCCGCTTGCTCTGCCCTGGCCGGAGATTCAGCGGCGCGACTTTGTCGCCGTAGCGCACCTTGCCTGCGCCCTCGCCCGCCGTGCGGCGGATGATGGCGGAAGTCAGCTTGCCTTTGGCCCAGGCCAGGTCGACTTGGTAGCCGCCGCGTGCGCGCAAGCCTGTTACCGAGCCGTCCGGCCAGGCGGACGGCAAGGCCGGCAGCAGGTGGATTTCGCCGGTCTGCGATTGCAGCAGCATTTCGCAGATGGCGGCGGTGGCGCCAAAGTTGCCATCGATCTGGAACGGTGGATGGGCGTCAAACATATTCGGATAAGTGCCGCCAGCGTTGTTGGACTCGGTGCCCTGGCTGCTTTGCTGCGCCGCGCGCGCGCCCGGTTTGGCCAACTGGCCGCGCAACATTTTGTGTGCGTGGTCGCCGTCCAGCAGCCGCGCCCAGTAGGCGGTCTTCCATGCCATCGACCAGCCAGTGCCGGCATCGCCACGCGCTTCCAGCGACTTGCGCGCCGCGGCGGCCAACGCCGGTGTTTGCGTCGGTGATATCTGGCGGCCGGGGAACAGGCCAAACAAATGCGATACGTGGCGATGGGTATCGCCCGGCGTATCCAGCACCTTGTCACGCTTCTCTTCCATCCATTCTAGCAATTGTCCCCAGCTGCCGACGCCAGGTGCGGCCAGCCTGTCGCGCATGGCGGCAATGCGGTCGTGGTACTGCGTATCACCCAGTGCGGCGGCGGCTTCCACCGTGTTATTGAACAGGTCCCAGATGATTTCCTGGTCATAGCTGACGCCATCTTCAATCGGCCCGTGTTCGGGGGACCATCCCAGCGGTGCGACCAGACGTCCGTCAGGCAGTTCTTTCAGATAGTCTTCCCAGAACGCTACCGCTTCCTGCATCAGCGGATAAGCGGTATTGCGCAGGAAGGCCTTGTCCTGGGTGTAGGCATAATGTTCCCAGAAGTGCTGCATATACCAGGCATTGCCGGTCTTGTTCCAGACATAGCCCATGGCGCCGAATGGATTCGATTCGGTGCGCACGGTCCAGCCGCGCACCGGCTTGCCGGACTTGCTGACAAAGGTTTCTTCGCGCTGTACGGCTTCGCCGCTCAGGTCCGGTTGCGACATCCGCACCGACGCCGGATCGGCGATGGCTGCGGCGGCAGTGTCGGCAATCAGCTTGCGGTAGACCGGCGCCACACCGCGCACAAAATCGAGGAACGGCAAGTGATGTTCGGACAGATTGGCCGGTTCGGCAGGCCAGTAATTCATCTGGATATTGATGTTGGTGTGGTAGTCCGAATTCCATGGCGGCGTAAGGCTGTTGTTCCACAGGCCTTGCAGGTTGGCGGGCAGCGATCCGCGCGAACTGGAGATCAGCAGATAGCGGCCGAACTGAAAAAACTGCGCTTCCAGTTCAGGATCGCTGCCCTCGGCGGTGTAGGCCGCGATACGCTGGTCGGTCGCCAGCGCGCGGCGTGCCGCAGAGGCGGCGCCAAAGTCCACGCTGACGCGGCCGAACTGCGCCGCGTAGTCGCGCTGATGCGCCGCCAGCAGCGCAGACCATAGCCTGGAAGGGACGGTGGACGTTGCAGCGGCGGCCACCTGTGCAGTGACGCGCGGCAGCGGCGGCTCGCCCTGGAAGCGGCGGGCAGCATCGTTGACGTAGCTGGTGCCTGCTCCCAGGATCAGCGTAATCGCATCGCTGCCGGTGAAGGTGATCTTGCCGCCCGCCACCGCCAGCTTGCCGCCTTCGTTCAGCACCTGCACCTGGCTGGCGTACTGCATCGCATTCGGCAACATGCCGCTGGCAGTGATGCGATTGCCCTGCGTGCTGAGCTGCGCATTGTGCATGTCGGTCAGCTCGATGGAGCCGCTGTACTGCCCGCGCTTGCTGGCCGTCAGCCTGACTGCAATCACCTGCGCCGGATAGCTGGCCAGCGCTTCGCGCTTGAACTGTACACCGTTGTGCGTGTAGCTCACCTTGTGCACGCTGCGGCCGATATCCAGCTGCCGCGCATAGGCGGTCGTGCCCTGGTCGTGGCCCGGCAGGTTGATGTAGACATCGCCAAATGGCTGATACGCCCCCATCGCCTTGTCATCGCCAGTCCACAGCGTGATGTCGTTGAACTGCAAGCGCTCGCGCGCCAGCTGCCCGAAGATCATCGCGCCGATACGGCCATTACCGATAGGGAGCGCTTCCTTTTCCCAGCCTGCCGCCGTATCCGGCGCAGGCTGCGCATAACGCAAGGTCAGATCTGGCGCGGCGGCCGCGCTGGCGGCCACCAGGACCAAGGCAAGCAGTTTCATTGCGGGTTAATTTTGATCAGCACCACGTCATTGACACGCATCTTCACCTTCACGCTGGCGACGCCGGAAGCCGGCACCTTGACCGTGCTGGTCTGCGGACGATCCGTCGTCAGCGCCTGCAAACGCTCCAGCTGGCGCGGCGTCAACGTCTTCGGCGAACCCAGTTTCAGATAGCCGGTGTGGGCATCATTCGCCTCAAATCCGGTGCGGTACACGCTGACCGAATACGCGCCGGGCTTCAGCCCTTTCAGGTCCACGCTCAATGGCGCGCCATCGCGCGTAGGCTGCACGGTGGTGAAGAAACCGCGGTTGCTGCGGCCCTGCTTCGGCGTCTGGAAGTCCCACGCCAGCACCTGCACGCCGCGTCCATCCTTGGCCGCGTAGCTCTGCGCGTCGGCGGTCTTGATGGCGGTGTCGCCCAACTGGTTCAGGTATTTGTAGGCGAACCAGGCCGGCTTGCGCACGCCCTGTGGATTCATCAAACCAAAGCCGCCTTCAAACGGCGCGGTCGGCGGGCCCGGCTCCTCAAACAGGTCGCTATAGGTCCAATAGCTCATGCCCTGCAACAGTCCCTCGGTCGCTTTCAGCTTGCTGAGGATGTACGGCGCGCTGATGTAGGAATCGTGCACCGGATCGCGCGGCGTATAGCTGGTGCTCCACTCGGTGAAGTACAGCGGCATATCCGGATGGCCGGCGGCCACCATCTCCTTGCGCACCTTGCGTACATCGCCAACGATGGCGTCCGGTGATGGCGACAGCTTGGTATCCTCCTTGCCATTCTCGTCGAGGAAGCCGCCATCCACGCCATAGGTATGCGTGGTGACGAAGTCCACCACCGAGCCGGATTGCTTGGCATGCGCCAGGAACTCCGGCACCCACGCCGCTCCCGCAGTCGACGGGCCGCCCACGCGCAGCGCCGGATCAATCGCCTTGATAGTGCGCGAAGTGATATCGAACAGCTCGAAGTACACCTTCTGATCCGCCTTCTCCCAGAAGCCCTCCAGATTAGGCTCGTTCCACACTTCAAAGAACCAGCTGCGCACTTCTTCCTTGCCGTAGCGCTCCTGCAAGTGGCGCACAAACGCATCCACCAGGCCGGCCCACTTCTTCGGATCGGGATGCGAGGTATTACCCTTCCAGTAGAAGATGCTCAGATCCGAGCTGCGCATCGCCAGCGGCGTAAAGCCCAGTTCGATAAACGGCTTGACGCCCATCTTCAGCAGGCGGTCGTACAGGTAGTCGATCTTGGTCCAGTCGTACACCGGCTTGCCATCCACTTCCTTGTACGTGCCCAGCACGTCGTGGAAGATGGCGTGGAAGCGGATGTAGCGGAAACCCAGTTCATCCCTGGCGATCTTGAGCTGCGCCAGGCTGTCGTCGCGGATCAGCGTGCCCGGATAATCCGAGCCCACAGACAGGTCGGCGAAGCGGTCGCGTGGCGTGCCGGCGGAACCGGCATCGACAGCAATACGGCGCTCCATCGCCGGCGCGGCGACGGCGGATGCGCTCAAGACAAACCATACAGCTGCGGTCAGAGTTTTCATATCAACGGTTCACGGTAACAGCTTTGCCTTCGTAGCTGACAAGCTTGTCGGACACATCGAAATTATCGGTGCTGGAAACGCCAGGTTTGATGAAACGGACCTTGAACTGGCGCTTGGCCACCATGCCCTTGTACTGGCCAGCACGGTCGCCAATGGTGACCACGCCGGTCTTGTCATTGTAGCGCAACGGAATGCGGCTGGCCTCACCGCGCAGATAAGCATTGCTGACGCCATCGTCTTCGTACAGGGTGAAGCTTCCGTCAGCGCCGGTGTAGACGTACAGCGTGAGCGGCGCGTCGGGCTTCTCGTCCACGTATTGCGTCACCGGACCAAGCGGCAGGATGGCGCCGGCTTTCACCAGCACCGGCATGCGCGTTTCCGGCGCCTTGATGGTGGCAGTGCTGCCGCCCTTGTGCAGCTCGCCGGTGTAGAAGTCATACCAGTTGGCGCCCTTCGGCATGTACACGCTGCGCTCGCGCGCGCCGTACACATACACCGGCGCCACCAGCATGCTGCGGCCGAACAGGTATTGGTCGTTGATGTTCTTCACTGCGTCGTCCTGTGGGAAGTCCATCACCAGGCCGCGCATGATGGAGCCGGAATCGTAATGCGTCTCGGCGGCGGCCGAGTAAATATACGGCATCAGGCGGTAGCGCAGCTGGTCGTACCAGACCATCGATTCGCGCATCGGCGAACCAGCCGGCGAAATCTCGTGGATCTCGCGCTTCACCACTTCGCCGTGGGAACGGAATAGCGGCGAGAATGCGCCAAACTGGAACCAGCGCAGATTCAGCTCGCGCCATTCCTTGATATCTTCCGGGTTGCCCTGCTTGGCGCCGGTGCTGCGATTCTCTTGCGCCGAACCGACTTCGCCAACCTGGAAGCGCGTCTCCTGCGCATAGCCGCCGATATCGTGCGTCCAGTTCGGAATGCCGGACATCGACATGCTGACACCCGCCGAAATCTGGTCGAACAGATTGTTCCAGCGGCTGGCCGTATCGCCGCTCCACAACGCGGTGCCGTTGCGCTGGATGCCGGCGAAACCGGAGCGCGACAGAATGAACTGGCGCTTGTCAGGCTGGTCCGCCTTCAGGTGATTGTAGAAGCCTTCGGTATGCACCAGGCTATACGGATTGAAGGTGATCTCGCCGCCGCCATACACGGTCGGGCCGATCAGCTTTTTGAAATCCGCCGGACGGGTGTTCGACAGCACATCAGGCTCGGTGTTATCCATCCACCAGGCGTCGAAGCCCAGGTCCACCAGCTTGCTCTTCATCTGGCGGTAGTAGATGTCACGCGCTTCCTTGGTGTACGGGTCATAGTGGCTGTTCTTGTAGCCGGGGCCTACCCAATCCAGGTCGCCGTTCTCGACGTTCTTGGTCCACATATGGCCCTTGGCCGCCAGCTCCTTGTAGTTGTCGGTATTGGAGTAGAACTTGCCCCAGATCGAAATCATGATGCGCGCATTGGCCTTGTGGACTTCGTCCACCATCGCTTTCGCATTCGGGAAGCGCGACTTGTCGAAGTCGTGCGAACCCCAGCCGTTCTCCGGCCAGTAGAACCAGTCCTGCACGATGTTATCGACCGGCCAGCCCTGCTTGCGGTATTCGCGCAGCACGCCCAGCAACTGCTCCTGGGTTTCGTAGCGCTGGCGCGACTGCCAGAAACCATAGGCCCACTTCGGCATCATCGGCGCCTGGCCGGTCAGGTGGCGGTAGCCGGCGATGACGTTGTCAATGCTCTCGCCGCTGACCACATAGTAGTTGATGCCTTGCGCGACTTCCGACGAGAAGGTCAGCGAATGGCGCTCGTCCTGCGGCAGCGGATCGTTGTGGGTGATCGCCACCATGCCACCGCTCGGCTTCCACTCCAGGTGCAGCTTGACCGGCTTGTTGGCCTCGAACTTCACTTCAAAGTTGTGATACCACGGGTTCCAGCCCTGGCGCCACACGTCCATCACTTCCTTGCCATCGACAGTCAGCTTGGCGTAGTCCGACGAGTACAGCTGCATCTTGTGCACGCCCGGCTTGGCCGAGGCCATCGTGCCTTCCCATACCACCTTCAGGTTGGCGGCTTTCGGGTCGCCGGCTTGCTTCGGCCAGTTCTCGGCCACGTCTTTCAGGTATTGGTAGGCGATGTCTTTTTCCTGGCGCGTGAACACCAGCTTGTCGCCCACGTAGTAGCGCGCGGTCAGGCCGCCGGCCTTGCCTTCGGCGTCGGTCAGCTTCAGGTCGCGGCTCAGCCACGCATACGGCTTGCTGTCGCCGAAGCGCGAGATCGCATTGTTATCCCACAGCACGCCGTAGTTTTTATCGGAGACCACGAACGGCACGGCAATCGCCATATTGTGCTGCATCAGCAGCACGTCTTCGCCGTTCAGATTCATCTGGTGATTCTGATGCTGGCCCAGGCCGTAGAAGGCGTCCTTGGTGCCGTAGTTGAAGCCCTGCTTCACCGCCAGGAAGGGCTTGCCGTCGATATCGACCGGCGCCATGCTCTCCGCCTGCTGCGTCAGAAAGGCTTTGCCGGCGGCGTTGAAGAACTGCACCTGGCCAGTCGCCAGCGACACCGCCACCGAAATCTTCTTCGCCTTCAGCGTGACTTTGTCCTTGCCTGCTGCGGTGACGCTGAAGTTACCGCTAACAGGTGCGGCCACGGTCATCAGCGACGGCGTCAGCGATTTGCCCGCCTGGTCCAGCTTGACCACATGGATGATGTTATCGGCCATGACCTCCAGCCGCACTTCCCTGGCGGCGCCGCTGTCAGGCTTGACCACCACGCCGGTGGCGGTCTTTTCAAACGTGCCGGCCACTGCCTGGCCGGCTGCGATCACGGCCAGGCACGAGGCCGCGTGAGCGAGGGTCTTGATGCGCATATTGTCTCCGTATTTTAGTAAGTGCCAACCTTCACCTTCAACACCACCGGATTGCCGGTCAGGTTGAGGCCATAATCCGTCTGATCGCCATTCCAGTTGCGTTCCATGATCCACTTGCCGGAGGCGTCGTAGCGCCCCTCTTCCACGCGTGCCCACATGGTTGGCTTGCCTTCGGCATGGTCGATCTTCACGCGCGCGCGCTGGCCGATGATGATGAATTCATTATCGCTGATTTGCGCAATCGATACGCCGCCGTTGGGAATCTCGGTCCCTGCCGGTACGTCCTTGACGTGCTTGAAGTATTCACGCTCGCCGAACTGCCACTCGCGGAACGAGATGGTGGCCTTCCAGCCTTTCAGGTCCACGGTTTGCGGCTGGCGGTCGTCGCCCTCGGCCACGCCATAGGTACGGCCTTCAAACGCCCACTTGGCCCACTGCCGCTCCATCGGGCGGAAGGCGGCGTAGATTTTGCCAAACGGCTCCACCATGGTCTTGTCGATGGCCTTGTGACCCAGCGGGTAATTGCTGTAGTCGGCGTAGTCGATGCCGAATGGCGAGAAGCCGATGGCGCCGCGTCCCAGCACCAGGTAGGTGTAGCGCACGTACTCGGCGGCGTTGCTCATCTCCGGCACCATCAGCGGATTGTCCTTGCGCTGGAAGTGGTTCAGCGAGGCGGTGAACTTCTTCGAGTCTGGGCCATAAATGTCCGGGCCGGCGAAGTCGATATGCGGCGCGGCGGCGCGGTAGATATCGATCACGTCATAGGTCGGGCCGCCGCTGGCGAAGTTTTCCTTCCACGGCTTGACCGGGTCTTCGGTCGAATCGCGCTGCGAGTTGTTCACGAACATCGGCAGGTTGTAGACGGCGCGGCCGGCCTTGGCGATTTCCTCGATATAGCTGGCGATGGAATAGGCGTGGAAGTATTCGTCGGCGTAGTCGCCATACACCTGTTTCCAGGTGCCGGTTTTGGCCAGCGGGACCGGGGATTTTTTATAGTCCAGCACCGCCTGCGGCACCGGCTGGTTGAACAGCGCTTCCGCCTTCGGCGCGAAATCGCGTGCAAAGCCGTAGGTGCCCACTTCGTTCTCGACCTGCACCATGATCACGGTGCGCTGCGCTTCGTCGATTTTTTTAATGTGGGTCATCAGCGCCACGAAAGCCTTCTTGTCGGCTTTCAGCGTCTCTTCGCCTTGCGGCGACAGGCAGTAAGTGATCTTCCCGTTCCTGTCCAGCATGCGCGGGAAGCGCGCGTTGTTGAACTTGACCCATTCCGGCGTGTAGCTAGGACCGGTGTTTTTCCAGGTGCCGAACCACAGCAGCACCAGTTTGACTTTGTTCTTGCGGGCTTCCGCCACCAGCGTATCGACATAGCTGAAATCGAACTTGCCTTCCACCTGCTCGATCTGTTCCCAGGCGACCGGGATTTCGAGGGTGTTGGCGTTCATATCCTTGATGGCCGCGAACACTTTGTTCAGGGCCAGCGGATAGTTACTGGAATTCTGCGCCTGCCCGCCGAGCACGACGAAAGGCGCGCCGTCCACCATCAAGGCGAAACGGCCATCCTTCTTCACGATCTGCGGGATATCTGAGGCGGCCGCCGCGCCAGCTGCGGCCATCAAAAAACTGAGGGAAAGAACAAGCTGGCGGGCGGATTGCTTCATCTGTTTAAAGCCTTTCTTTAAGTTAGAAGTCGTAGCTCAGTTTTGCCACCACGCGGCGTCCGGTCTTGAACCATGCACGGCCCATCATACCGATATTTTGCTGCATCAACTGCTTATACGTTGCATCGGTCAGATTTTGTGCCTCCAGGCCCAGCTGCACCTTGTCGCTGAATTTGTAGAACACCGACGCGTCCAGCTGGCCGTACGCGTCCGACCAGGTAGGCAGCGCCCAGGCGACGTTGGTCTGGCCATAGGCCGGGCTGGCGGGATTGGTATCGGTCGCGTCGCCGCCATTGGTGCCGTTGACGTTCACCGCCTGCAGCGACTTCGAGCGCCAGTTGTACGCCAGGCGTGCCGACACCGGACCTTTATCGTACAGCAGCGCCAGATTGTACGACTGGCGCGACAGGCCTTCCAGCGGCAGGTTGCCGAAGGTGGTGCCGTCGGTGTCGCAGCCGTTCAGGTTCAGATTCAGGTTGGCCGCGCCACTGCCGCCGGTGCAGTACTTCGAATACACCGAGTTATACAGTTTGCGCTCGCTGTCCACGAAGGTGAAGTTGGCTTGCACGCCCAGGCCGGACAAGGCGCCAGGCAACTGGTCGAAGTACTGCTGGTAGGCTAGCTCGATGCCGCGCGCATGGCCGCGCGCACCGTTGATCGGGCCGGTGACCACGAAGTTCTGCATGCGGCCTGCGGTATCAGGCAACTGATAGTTGTACACCTGTTTGACCACCACATCCTTCAGGCGCTTGTTGAAGATGGCGGCGGTGAACGAGCCGGTTGGCGCGAAGTACCACTCCATCGTCAGGTCAAGCTGCTTGGAAGTGGTCGGACGCAACATCGGATTGCCTTCCGCCGTGCCGCTATGCGTCACGCTGTTGACCGTGGTGACGCCATTGATGGTGGTGGTATTGGCCGATTGCGACAGCGCGGTGTAGCCCTGCAACTGCGAGAAGTCCGGGCGCGACAGCGCCGATGCGGCGGCAAAACGGAACTGTAGCGTATCGCTGGCCTTCAGGCGCAGGTTCAGGCTAGGCAGGAAGTTGTGGTAACTGTTCTCGTAGTCCTGCGACTTGGAAAACGGCAGGATGGTCGGAATCGGCACGCCTTGCAGGTTGCCGGTTGGCGCAGTCGTATTGAACACGGTGTAGCCGAAGGCGGTCGCATCGGTTTTCACGTAGCGCAGGCCGACATTGCCGTCCACCGGATATTTCAGCGCATCCCAGCCGAAGCGCAACTGGCCGTACAGCGCCTTGGTCTTTTCCTGCTGACGGTTGGTGCCCAGCGGATCGGTGCCGAAGGTGGCCGGCGACCATGGCGCGCAAGTGGCGTCCGGCTTGCACAGCATCTCGTAATACTTGTGCAGCTGGGCGTAAGTGTCCGGGAAGCCCTGCGCCAGCGAGACGTTCGGGAACACCACCGACGGCACGGACACGCCGCCGTTGAAGAAGTTGTCGAAGCTGTGCAGGCTGACATTGCCGGCGAAGCGCGGATCGCCCAGATAAGCCAGGCCGGTAATCTCGCCCTGCCATGGCTGGGTGATAGCGGCCCAGTGGTAGCTCGGGTTGGAGTTGGTGGTAACGGCTTCGCGGTCGGTCAGGCGCACGCCGAAACGCACGTCGCGCAACACCGGATTATCGAAGTCGTATTTGACGTCGGTCTTCCATGCCTTCTCGTCGGCCTTGCTGCGGTCCAGGTGCTCCTGGGTGAAGGCCCAGTAGTAGTTGTTTGGATTTGCCAGATAGGCGCGGTCGGCATCGTCGAAGATAATCTTCGGCACGTTGCCAGTCAGGTCCAGCTTCTCCTTCGGCATCTGGATGCCGGTGGCGACGGTGGAGTCCAGGTTGCCGGTCTTGGCCTTGATGTATTGCAGGTCGGTGGTAACCGTCCAGTTGTCACGGCGCCAGCGCAGATTCCAGGACACGTCGGTGGTGTCGGACTTGCGATTGGAGGTGCGGGTGTCATCGCCGAAGTTGATGCCGGCGCCGGTGACATCGGTCAGCGTACCAGTCAGCAGCTGGCCGTTGGAGCCAAAGGTGGCGTCCGGCGACACGCGGATATTGTAGGGGTTGGACTGGGCGAAGATCGCCTGCTCGTCCCACTGCATCTCGTACTTCGATTTGAAGTAAGTCAGGCTGCTGGACCACTCGTCCTTCTTCCATTGCAGCGCGCCGTATGCGCCTTCGCGCTTGCGGTTGAATTCCAGCGTACGCCATTGTGCGCCCTTCGGCACGAACACGCGCTTGCCGCTGGCGTCAGTCAGCGGGTAGTAAGGCTCGACCTGGAAGGCGTCGGTGCGGGTGCCGCTTTCCGAGTAAGCCAGGTCCAGCAAGGCGCCGATTTCACCGACCGGGGTTTTCCAGCGGTTCGACACCAGGCCTGAGGCCGATGGCGAAGTCTTGCCGCGCTTGAGTTCCGACCAGGTGCGGTCGGCCGATACCGAGGCCTTGAAACCCTTGTAATCGAAAGGCATGGCGGTGCGCAGGTTGACCAGGCCGCCGACGGCGCCTTCGATCTGTTCTGCCGATGGGTTCTTGTAGATGTCGACGCCAGCCACCAGCTCCGGTGGCACGTCTTCAAAGTTCAGCGAGCGGCCGCCGTTGGCAGAGAACGAATCGCGGCCGTTCAGCTCCGAGCGCACATAGCTCAAGCCACGGATCGATACGCTTGAGCCTTCCACCGAGAAGTGTTCCGGATCGCCCTTGGACATGGTGCGGTCGATGGTGACGCCGACCACGCGTTGCAGCACCTCGGTCACCGAACGGTCGGGCAGCTTGCCCATGTCTTCGGCGACGATGGAGTCAACAATTTCGTCGGAGTTCTGTTTGATCTTCTGCGCCGATTGCAGCGCCGCGCGCTGGCCGGTCACGATCACGGCCACCGGTTCACCGGCCGGGGCGTCACTGGTTTTCGGGGCTTCCGTCTGGGCCACGGCTGCGCCACTCAGCATCATCGTCATCTGGGCCAGGCCCAGCGCGATGGCTGTCTTTTTCAAATGCTTCATTTACGCTCTCCAAAGTTATACGAATCTGTCACGGCTCTTCGGCCATTTTTTTGGTATTTCTCGTCATCTGTGGGGGTAGTACGGGAACGCGGGATGAGTTATCCCTCAGGCGCTGCTTAGCGCGGAATCCTGGTCGTCATTGATATCGTCTCGCTCGTCGTGTATTTTTTTTCGCTGCTGTCAGATGGCGGGAGCTACTGCGCGCGAATTTGAATCATTGTGCGTTTTGCCGACGAGGGCCGCAATTGCGAAATTCACCAATCACACGAATGATTATGTGCAAGTGGGAGCCCGCAGGACGCGGGCTCCGCGAAGCTGCTTATTTGCCGGCCAGTTGCGCCTGCGTGTAGAAGCCATCTTTGATTACCAGGTCCACATTGGCCTTGGTCAGTGCGATTGGTTTCAAGAATACCGAATCGACTTCCTTGAAGCCGTTGTTGTACTTGGCGTTGAAGGCCGGCTTCTGGTTGCGCACCAGCTGCACCGACAGCTTGGCCGCTTCCGACGCAATCAGCTTCAGCGGCTTGTACACCGTCAGCGTTTGCGTGCCGGCGATCACGCGCTTGACTGCCGCCAGATCGGAGTCCTGGCCCGACACCGCCACTTTGCCATCCAGCTTCTGCGACGCCAGCGCCTGGATCGCGCCGCCAGCCGTGGCGTCGTTCGAGGCCACCACCGCGTCGATCTTGTTGCCATTGGCGGTCAGCGCATTTTCAACGATGGACATGGCCTCGGACGGGCTCCAGTCCTTGACCCACTGCTTGCCCACGACTTTGATATCGCCCTTGTCGATCAGCGGTTGCAGCACTTTCAGCTGGCCGTCGCGCAGCATCTTGGCGTTGCTGTCGGTCGGCGCACCGCCCAGCAGGTAGAAGTTACCCTTCGGCTTGGCCGCCAGCACGCCTTGCGCCTGCAACTGGCCAACCATATTGTTATCGAAGGAGATGTAGGCGTCGATGTCCGCGTTGAGGATCAGGCGGTCATACGAGATCACCTTGATCTTGGCCTTCTTCGCCTCGCGCACCGCATTGGTCAGCACGGTGGCGTTGTAAGGCACGATCACCAGCACGTCGACGCCGCGCGAAATCAGGTTTTCGATCTGCGCAATCTGGCGCTGCTCGCTGGCATCGGCCGACTGCACGAATACCTTGGCGCCTTGCGATTCGGCGGCCGCCACGAAGTAGTCGCGGTCGCGCGCCCAGCGTTCCAGGCGCAGGTCATCGATCGAGAAGCCGATCTTCGGATTCTTGGCGTCGGCCATGGCGTTGCCGCCGGCGAAAGCCATCATGACGGCGATGGCCGCCGTGCTCAGTAATTTTTTCATTGTCTTAAGTCTCCAGTTTATTATTGCGCAGCTATGTTACCTCACACGGCGCGACTAGGCCGCCAGCTCCGGTGCGGGCAGCGACGAACCGTCATCCACCATGCCCAGCATGGCGCGGTCCTGATAGGTGCGCGGCGTGCATCCCAGCTCGCGCTTGAATACCGCGTGCATATACTGCACCGAGGTGAAGCCGCAGCACAGCGCTACCTCCGCAATACTGCGTTCACCGCGCGCCAGCATCGAGGTCGCGGCGTCCAGCTTGAAGCGCAGGATCACATCATGCACGCTGCAATCCAGCTCCTGGCGGAAGTAGGATTCCAGCGACGAGCGCGAGATGCCGACATACTCGGCCACCTGGTGCGTCTTGATGCCCTGGCAGGCGTACTGGCGGATGAAGTGGCGCGCGCGCATCACATGCGGATGCTTGGGCGCTTCGTGCTGCGTGGACGCCAGCACATTGATGCCGACCGGCGGCACCAGCACCCGCGTGCCGCTCATGCGCACGCCATGCAGCATCTGGTCCAGCAGGTGCGCGGCGGTACGGCCCATCTCCTGCGCGCCCTGAATCACGGAGCTTAGCGGAATCCGCGTCAGCATGCGCGCCAGCGGATCGTTGTCGATGCCGATCAGCGCCACCTGCTCCGGCACGGCGATGCCGGCCATGATACAAGCCTGCATCAGCTGGCGCGCGCGCGCATCGGTGACGGCGATGATGCCGGCCGGTTTCGGCAGGCTATGCAGCCATTTGATCTGCTGGTCGACCGCCTCGTCCCACGACGGCGCGCTGGTGCCCAGGCCGCGATAGATGTGCGGCTCCATCTTGTCCCTCTCCATCAGCGTGCGGAACGCATGCTCGCGCTCCTGCGCCCAGCGGTTCTCCTGCGCTTCCGGCAGCGAGAACATGGCGAAGTGGCGCAGACCCGCTTCGATCAGGTGATCGCGGGCCATCTTGATCAGTTTGAAGTTGTCGGTGGCGACGTAAGGCACATCCTCGGGATACGCCGCCTGATTGTCATACGAGCCGCCCACCGCCACCACCGGAATGCGGCTGCGCGTCAGCGCGGCGGCCACCGCCGGATCGTCGAAATCGGCGATGATGCCGTCGCCCTGCCAGTGTTCGATGCCGGGCAGGCGCAGGCGGAAGTCCTCCTCCAGGAATAAATCCCAGGTCGCGCGCGTGGAACTCAGGTACGCGGCGATGCCCGCGATGACTTCGCGGTCAAAGATCTTGTTTGCGTTAAAGAGCAACGCAATCCGATGTGACTTCATCTGCATTTCGACTACTCCGATCCCAGACAAATGTGGCCGTCTTGATATTGTTACACGCTTGCCGGATCGCTCTGATATAACAAATTTCGCATTTTCCATAACGAAATTCACTAAATACTCCTAAGAAATTACGTTTTTTACACTTATTGATCAGCTGGCTTACCAAAAACAATGCCGCGCCCTGCGGTGCTCATGAAAACGTTGCCAAAGCTATTCATGTCGCCAACAACGAATTGCGCATCGTCCAAACCGCCGTCTTGATGTTGATTGTCGTTAATTCGCAACCATGTGGCGCCGCCATCGATGAACGGGCCAGGCCGGAGACGAAACCGCTGCCGCCGATCGGCAGATTGCCCCATCCATATTTCTGCGCTTACGGCAGCAGCTTGTTCAGCTCGGGCGCCATAGCCCTGGCCCAGATCTCATAGCCCTTTTCGTTCGGGTGCAGCAGGTCCGGCATGATGTCCCTGGACAGCGTGCCGTCCTTCTCAAGGAAAGCCTGGTTGATGTTGGCGAAGAAGATCTTCTGGTTGTCGGCAAAGCCGGCGATGATGGCGTTGACCTGCTCGTTAATCACGCGCAGTTTGTCATCCGGCTTTTCGCCGCGCGGGAAGATCGCCAGCAGCAGGATTTTGGTATTCGGCAAACGCTGGCGCAGCTCCGCGATATTGCGCTGGATGCCGGCCGCCGTGGTCTTCGGATCTTCCTGGCGATGGCCGGTGTTGTTGGTGCCGAACATCAGCACTGCGACTTTCGGATCGAGGCCATCGACAGCGCCATGCTGCAAGCGCCACAGCACGTTCTCGGTGCGGTCGCCGCCAAAGCCGAGGTCCAGCGCATTCAGCGGCTTGTAGACGCGATTCCACACCGCCAGG
This sequence comes from Duganella sp. sic0402, assembly GCF_019219065.1. Taxonomy (GTDB): domain Bacteria; phylum Pseudomonadota; class Gammaproteobacteria; order Burkholderiales; family Burkholderiaceae_D; genus Rugamonas. The sequence continues at coordinate 334,833 of NZ_JAHUWK010000003.1, forward strand.
CCTTCCTTCTCCCAGTTGTGGGTGATGGAGTCGCCGATGAACACCACTTGCGCGCTCTTGCCCAACTGCTTGGCCTCGGCCAGCTTGTCCTCGTGGCGCTTGGTCCACCAGTTGACCGACCAGGATTCGTTCAGCTTGTCCGGCGTCACGGACACGGTTTTATAGTCCGGGCAGCTGGCGTTGGGCGTGCCCTTGAGTTGATACCTGACGTTGGCGATGGAGATTTTGCCAATGCCGCTGCCGTCCAGCGCAAACGGCTGGGTCACGGCGCTGAAATCATCGCCGTCGCGATAGAAGCAGCGCATCGAAAACACCAGATGCTTCCAGCCCTTGCCGGCGATCTCTCGGCCGGGGATCAGATAAGGCACGCTGCGTTCGCAGTTCTCGCCGCAGCGCACCTTGAACGTCATGCCGCCGTCAGACAACTCATGTACATTGACATCCAGCGCCAGCACGCCCTTGGCCAGATACGGACGCAGGTCTACCGGCTTGCCGCCGTCTACCCGCAGGCTGGCGTACCAGGCCTTGTTGAAGCTGAGCGTCAGCGCATCATGCTGCTTCGACTTGGTGGACTTGCTGACCGTGACCACGCTGTCCGGCACCTTGACCTGGCGCGAAATCTCGGCCGCATCGCCTTGCAGCGTCTTGTTGGTTTCAAAGTCGGACACCTGAATGTGCCAGGAATCCAACGGGCGGCTGGCGTACACATTCAGTTCATTCGGCGCGGCTGCGAAAGCGGATGAAGACAGCACGGCCAGGGTAGCGGCAAGGCGGATATTCATAGAATGTCTCGGATATTTTTATGCGCACCATTGTGCTGTCACCAGCCACGCCGGGCAATTACGAAATTCACCAATCGGCACAACAATATTGAACTTGTCAGCGCGACTGGCGGTCTAAACCATCGTGACGCCTCCCGCCAACACTGCCGAAAAACCAGCGCCTAAACAGCAAGCTTCGGATTGACGCAATACGGCCGCTCGCGGTACTCGAAATAATCGAAGTCCGCATGCATCAGCGTGCCGGCCATGTCCTGGCACGCCACGCCCACAAACGCACCGGTAAAGTTGGGCTGTCCCGGTGCATTCGCCTCGTCCGACAGGATGCTGGCATCGAATATCTGCGGCAGCCACTGCCATGCCCCGCCGTCAACGCGATAAGCGAAGTACAGCCGCTCCTCATCCACTTCCACCCGCAGCTCCACTGGCCCTGGCGGCAGCGGAATCGGCGCGGTAAAGGTATCGGTCTGCACATGGTTGGGCAAACTGGTCATCACGCGCAGGTGCTTGCCTGCCACCTCATCATTGCTGATGTACAGGTAGTGGAACTTGGCGGCGTTGTAGTAACACACCAGGCCGGCCTGTTGCTGATAATGTGCCGGCTCGAACTCCACCAATGTCGCGGCGCTGTAGCAATGCGATTGCTGGCGCCGCGCCACCAGCGACTGGCGGAACGTGCTGCCCAGGCTCTCGCGGCCATACAGGCGCAGATAACCGGGACGGTCGGTCAGGCTGAACAATTCTTCCGGCCATGGCGTGCGCAGCCACTGGAAGGCAATCGGCAACACGGGCGCATCAAACTCTTCCCGCTGCGGCGCGGGATCGAAACGATGCTCAGGCAAGCCCGGCGCGGCCGCCTGCAACTCCGGCGTGCCTTGCCCGTCGAGGGTGCGCAGCCAGCCATCCTCGCCCCATACCACCGGCTGGATCGCCGTCTCACGGCCCAGCGTGCACACGCCGCGATTACGCAGCGGCCTGCCGCACAGGTAGACCATATAGGTCTGCCCATCCCGCGTCTCGACGATATCGGCGTGGCCGGCGCGCTGCAAACCAGCGTCCGGACGGTTGCGCGAGCTCAGCATCGTCTGCTCCGGATGCAGCTCGTACGGGCCTTGCAGATTGCGCGAGCGCGCCATCGTCACACCATGGTTCCAGCCGGTGCCGCCCTCGGCGGTCAGCAGATAGTAGTAGCCATTGCGCTGGTACAAATGCGGCGCCTCGGTCAGTCCATGCGCCGTGCCCTTGAAGATATTCTCGCGCTGGCCGATCAGCTTGCCCTCCGCTACCGAATACTCCTGCGCCACGATGCCGTTAAAGCGATTGCTGCCCGGACGGTGATCCCACAGCTGGTTCAGCAAATACTTGCGGCCATCGTCATCATGGAACAGCGACGGATCGAAACCGCTGCTGTTGAGGTAGACCGGATCCGACCACGGTCCTTCGATTGTCGGGCTGGTCACCAGATAGTTGTGGAAATCACGCAGCGAGGCACTACCGGTCGCGCCGCCGGTGGAGGTGCGGCCGTAGCGTTTGACATCGGTATAAACCAGCCAGAACAAACCATTGGCATACGTCAGGCATGGCGCCCACACGCCGCAGGAATCCGGCGCACCCAGCATATTCAGCTGGCTGGCGCGCGTCAGGGGACGCGTCAGCAAACGCCAGTTGACCAGATCGCGCGAATGATGAATCTGCACGCCGGGGAACCACTCGAAGGTGGAGGTCGCAATATAATAATCATCGCCCACGCGGACGATGGACGGATCGGGATTAAAACCCGGCAGGACAGGATTCTGAATCATGCTTGTTTCTCTTGTACCAAAGTCCACAACAGCACCGCCGCTACCAGATCCAGCACCGCCAGGCTGATGAAGAACGGGGTGTAGCCGACCGTCGCCATCAGGCCGCCGATCAGCAGCGAAAACACCAGCAGGCCGAAATTGCCAAACGTGCCGCACATGCCGGCCACCGTCGCCACCTCATTGCGGCGGAACAGATCGGAGGACATCGTGATCACCGTGACCGACAAGGTCTGGTGCGCAAAGCCGGCCAGGCTCAGCAAGGCAATCGCCGCATATGGGCTATCGACATAACCGACAAACGCCACGCCCATCATCATGGTCGCCCCCAGCGTGAACGCGCCGCGCCGCGCATTGATCAGGCGCACGCCGCGCTTTTGCAGCGCCAGCACCACCATCGGGCCAAACAGGCAGCCGAGGTCGGCGGCCAGGAACGGCAGCCAGGCAAACATTGCAATCTGCGCCAGATCGAAATGGCGCACCGTGGTCAGATACAGCGGCACCCAGAACGACAGCGTGCCCCAGGCCGGATCGGCCAGAAAGCGCGGCAGCGCGATGCCCCAGAAATTGCGCATCTTCAGAATGCTGATGATCGACGGCCGCTTGCCGTCGCCTTCCAGATGCTGTTCCTGGCCTGCGGCAATGTGCTCCTTCTCTTCCTGCGACAGGCGGCGATGGCGCGCCGGCGCGTCGTACAGCAGCAGCCACATCGCCACCCAGATCAGGCCGAGCGCACCGGTAATCACGAAAGCGGATTGCCAGTTGTAATACAGAATCGCCCACACCACCAGCGGCGGCGCCAGCATCGATCCGAACGATGCGCCGATATTGAAGATGCCGCCCGCCATGCCCCGCTCCTTGGCGGGGAACCATTCCGACACGGCCTTCATGCCAGCCGGATTGGCCGAACCTTCCGCCAGTCCCAGCAAGCCGCGCAGCACGGCCAGCGTCTGCCAGTTGGTCGCCATGCCGTGCAATATGCAGATGATCGACCAGGCGGTGGCAAACATGGCGAAGCCGAGCTTCAGCCCGATCACATCCAGCACATAGCCGGCCAGCGGCTGCAGCATGATCGCGCCCTGGAAGGCGGCGGTGATGTATGAATATTCCTTGGTGCTGATGCTGAGCTCAGCCAGCAGCGTCGGCGCTGCGACCGCCAGCGTGCTGCGGGTCAGGTAATTGATTACCGCCCCCAGCATGATCAAGCTGATCATCCACCAGCGTAGTCCCCGTATTTTTTTATTAAGCATGATTGCGCTAACATTTTGTAATGGGTGCAACCATAGCACAATATTTGTGCGAAATGATTGCGCTATCGCGAAGTTTTTCAGGGGGCGATGCAGGGGGCTGCAATGCCCCGCTCCCTGTCGGTCCAGCCGCGCTTCCGGTATCATTTGGCATGCAAAATATTTCCTTCCAACCGTTTATCATTGGCGTCGCGGGCGGCAGCGGCAGTGGCAAATCAACGGTGTCCCAGCAAGTGCTCGCTTCGTTTGGCGCAGAGATGGTGTCGGTCGTCATGCAGGACGACTACTATTGCGACCAGACCCACCTCACTCCTGAAGTCCGCCGTCAGCAGAATTACGATCACCCGCAGGCCTTCGATTGGCCATTGCTGGTCCAGCACGTCCAGGCCCTGCGCAATGGCGAAACGATCGCCATGCCGGAGTACGATTTCACGCGCGACAACCGCTCGGACCGGACCATTCCCGTCAAGCCCGCGCCGGTGATCGTCATCGAAGGCCTGTTCGCCCTGTATGACGAGGACTTGCGCAACATGATGTCGCTGAAGATTTTTGTCGATACCGCCTCCGACATCCGCTTCATCCGCCGCATGCAACGCGACATCACCGAACGCGGCCGCTCGGTCGAAAGTGTGGTCGGGCAATATCTGGACACCGTGCGTCCGATGCACAAGCAATTCATCGAGCCGACCAAGCGCAACGCCGACCTGATTATTCCGCATGGCGCGAATGGTCCGGCGGTCGATATGATCACCACCAAGGTAGCCAGCGTCATTGGCCAGTTGAAACGTCCTTAAATCGAGCGTAGCAGTGCTGAACATCAACGTTTCTTCGCTGCTCACGGCCATGACACTCAATTTGTTGATCATGACCGTGGCGCTGCCGTATTTCGCGGGGTAGGTGAAGCGTGCCGCGCGCGGCGAGGAATTCTGCGTGCTGCTCACCTGTGCCGATTTCTCTTCTGTACGCTCGCCGGCCAAGCGCAGTCGCTATCTGTCGCTTAATTCGCGCTTCCTGTATCATTCGGCATGCATAATATTTCTTTCCAACCGTTTATTATTGGCGTCGCAGGCGGTAGCGGCAGTGGCAAATCCACTGTGTCCCAGAAGGTCCTGGCTGCGTTTGGCGCCGATATGGTGTCGGTCGTCATGCAAGACGATTACTACCTCGACCAGACTCACCTCCCCCCTGAAGTCCGTAACCAGACCAATTACGACCATCCACAAGCTTTTGAATGGTCGCTGCTGGTGCAACATATACAAGCCTTGCGCGCTGGCCAGGCGATCGAGATGCCAGAGTACGACTTCACCATCCACAACCGTTCCGACCGCACCATCCCGGTTAAGCCGGCGCCGGTGATCGTGATTGAAGGCCTGTTTGCGCTGTACGACCCGCAATTGTGCGACATGATGTCGCTGAAGATCTTCGTCGATACTGCCTCGGACATCCGCTTTATTCGCCGTATGCAGCGCGATATCACCGAGCGTGGCCGCTCGGTCGAGAGTGTTGTCAATCAGTACCTGGAAACCGTGCGCCCCATGCACAAGCAATTCATCGAGCCAACCAAGCGCAACGCTGACATCATCATTCCCCACGGCGCCAATGGCCCGGCGGTGGATATGATTACCACCAAGGTGGCTAGCGTGATTGGGCAGCTGAAGCGCTCTTGATTTTAAATAGTACCTACGGGAAATTTTATAGGCGCTGCACGCAGCGCCTTCGGCGCGCCACCGCATAGCGGTGGCAATCGGACGATTCGGAGCGGCTCGTCCCAGCAGGGGCGATGCCTTCGAATCCCCCGCGTGAGCCCTGCAGGGGGGGGGGCTCACTTCTCTCCGCCATGAAACAAATGCAAAAAGGCCACCCGAAGGTGGCCTTTTTTACATTTGTGTTCCTGGGAGAGGGGGAGTCCTATCTCAGCAGTAGGCCGCTCTAAATTAGGCTTCCCAGCGAGTCAGACTCAGATTTCACCCCAATCGCGCCCCCAAATCGCATTGTTCAAACAATATTTTGATAAATGCACTCAGCAGTAGAATTTTATGTAATAAATTCGACAAACAGCCAGTTAATATAAACTTAATCGCAGAATAAATTGCTTGTGACAACCCGATTTTTAACCAGAAGTCATTGTGGCCACAGCGTAATGTAATAAACCTTTTTATATGTTCTAAGCCGCAATAGAAACGCTAAATGCTACAGAAGCACAACTAAACCTTGAGGGGGCTGCGCGTAATTCCCGTTCATCCGCAGGTTTGCTTTGGTAAAGCGTTCAAGGCGTGCGCAACGCTGATGCAACAGGCACGGACCTATTTTATCGGCAGGCGTCCTTGACTACGGCATCAATGTCGGCCACTCCTACATCATCCTGCGCTGCTCCGCAAGGAATTGCACGCTGTCATATGCACTCGCAACCTTGTCCTTGGGTGCGTGCGCCAATTGGATCAGGTATCTTGGGATGGGTTTCCAACGAGCCCAAGCGCTGATTCGTATCAAGCGTCCAGCAAACTAGAACGATGCGAATAACTGAATTGGTGGCGGATTTTCCTTGATCCTGACGGAATCGAATCCACTATGACCCAAGCCATCTAAAAATCCTTCTTGATCCCCTTACGCGGCTCATGTCGCTAGTATGGTTCCAAAATTTTCTTACTGGTTAATTTTGGCTACCTTAAGGAAATTATAATTGGTAAAAATACCAATCTAGTTCACTATAGAGCAAATAATTGATAGTCTTCCTCACTTCCAGGATATTGCTCTCATGGCATTTAAAAAACTCACCACTCAGGCGACCGTGCCCGACAGTCCGGACCGTCTATTTCTTGACCTGCCGCGTCGAAAATTAGCTAGCTTGTTCGATCACCAAGGGCAGATGCTTCGTAACTACGCCGCAAAAGCCATTAAAGCTTCGGACGTTGCACTGCAGCTCCCTACAGGCAGCGGTAAAACGCTCGTTGGGTTGTTGTTGGCAGAATGGCGTCGGCGCAAGTACGGCGAACGTGTCCTCTATCTTTGCCCCACACGGCAACTGGTCAACCAAGTTGCTGAAGAAGCGTCCCAGAAATATGGAATAACGGTTCAGCCATTCACCGGCGCACGGAGGGACTACAGCCCGGATGCTAAGGCAGCTTATGAGGATGCGAATCGGGTCGCGGTAACCACCTATAACAGTCTGTTCAACACAAACCCGTACTTTGAGAACCCAGACGTCATCATCGTTGATGATGCCCATGCTGCTGAAAGCTACATGGCAAGTCAATGGACAATGAGGATCGATCGCTACGAGGAAAAAGACGAGGTACTTCATAAGGCGGTCGCCGCAGTACTGAAACCACTGCTTTCGACGCAGAATTATTCGCGACTGCTTGGAGTCTGGGAAGGCGTGGATGATATGTCTTGGACGGATAAAATTCCGACCCATGAACTTGTCCAGATCGCAGATGAGCTACGGGCAACGATCAACGCCAATGTTAGCGAGTCTAAGCAGCGGTACACGTGGAAGATGCTGTCGAACCATTTGCATGCATGCCAGCTCTACGTTTCGTCCAGTGAGATCATGCTTCGACCATTGATCCCGCCAACGTGGTCTCACGCGCCTTTTATCGGGGCAAAACAGCGGATTTTTATGTCTGCCACACTTGGTGCTGGTGGCGATCTCGAACGGCTCACCGGGCGCCCAAGCATTATGCGCTTGCCGATTCCTGAAGGCTGGGACAAGCAAGGCATTGGCCGGCGGTTTTTCCTGTTTCCAGAGAAGTCGTTGACCGAGGATGAGACTGTTGAATTGCGTCGTCGCCTGATGCGTAAGGCGCACAGAAGCCTCGTTCTTACACCGAGCAAAGCAGAGGCGGACGCTGTGATAGAGGATGTAAAGGAAAATTTGAATTACGCGACCTTCACCGCAGCCGACTTGGAAGTAAGCAAGACCGAATTTACCGGCTCGCGTAACGCCGTCGCGGTGATAGCGAACAGGTATGATGGTATCGACTTCCCCGAAGACGACTGCAGGCTGCTATTCGTCGAAGGACTGTCGCGCACTACAAACTTGCAAGAGCGTTTTCTCATCAACCGGATGGGCGCCAACCTTCTGTTCAACGAACGCATTCAGACGCGCGTCTTGCAGGCCATCGGTCGATGCACACGCGGGTTGAATGATTATTCTGCTGTGGTTGTGACCGGCAATGAACTCCCTGCTTATCTTACAGACCGCGAGCGCCGGACCTATTTCCATCCTGAGTTGCAAGCTGAGTTACGGTTCGGGCTTGAGCAGTCCACTAATATGACCGCAGATGAATTCCTGGATAACTTCGATATTTTCTTGGAACATGAAGAAGCATGGGAGGACGCCAACGAAGGTATTCTTGAAGTGCGTGCAGCAGCGACTCAGAAGATTTTCCCTGCAATGGATCAGCTAGAAAACGTGGTAAGCCATGAAATCGCTTGGCAGGCCGCGAGCTGGAATCAGGACTATGAGAAAGCCTACGATGCCGCACGTGAGGTGCTTGGCGGGCTGAATCACGCAGAACTGCGAGGATATCGGGCCTTGTGGCATTACCTGGCCGGATCATCAGCGGAAGCCGCTGCGAAGGCTGGAAATTCTGGTTTCGATACTATGGCGCGTACGCAGTATAGAAAAGCCAAAGAGGCCGCCAATGGCATTCCTTGGTTGATTACTCTCGCTCGGGGAGATACCCCCTCTGGTCCTGATCGTGACGCTGACCAGGACAGCACAGTGCTCATGCAGGTTGAGCAGTTGGAAGCTCGGCTGGTCAAGCTGGGGACACTACATAACCGAGACTTTTCTGCGCGCGAAAAAACGATCAGGGAGGGGCTTCAAGATGGCGAGCGCTTTGAGCAAGCCCAAGTTCTTCTCGGCGAGCACCTTGGCTTTTCCGCAGGTAAGCGTGAGGAAGATGCATCGCCAGATCCATGGTGGATGGTTGGTGACATCGTAATTGTTTTCGAAGACCATGCAAATGCCAAGGGCGAATCTACAATCGTGGATGCTACCAAGGCTCGCCAGGCAGCCTCACATCCTAATTGGATGCGGGAGAATGTGCCAGGCTGCAAGGATGCTCGAATCCTTCCGGTGTTGGTCACGCCTGCCAAACGAGCAAAAGAAGGCGCTATGCCTAGCCTGAAGCAGGTAGCTCATTGGGACGTGGTGCAGTTCCGCGAATGGGCTGAGCAAGCTCTCATAGTCATCCGTGACCTCCGCAGGGACTTCCGGCAACAGGGGGATCTGATGTGGCGTGCTCAAGCTGCACAAGCTTTGACCGACAATCTTATCGCTGCCCCAGTGCTGCTTACTTGGTTAGAGGCCCGCCCAGCAAACGAACACCTTACCAGCGTGTCGTAGACGAACCAGGATTGATGGCTGCGAGGAAGAAGATGTTTCTTTCTCGCTGTCGTTCATAACCCAGTAGGAGCTGGTCCATATTTACGCAGTAATTACTTAACCAGCACGGTCTAGAATTTGCAGCCGCTAGTCAGAGGAAACCCTAGAGCCGGCCGATATGACTGCCCCTCCATCAAATTTGACAGCCGGGATGCTTTTCCTGACTGCACGTCAGGCAACCGTATCGGCCTTATCTGGCCCCGTCAGTGTCATGAAATGGATGCATTCGCTCCGCAATTTGAGTACATTGCTCAACGAGAGTATCGAGAACCAATCTATTGGCCAGCCTTGATGGATTCAAGGGACGCGTTGTAAAACGCTGCAGCATATGTTTCCTTGTAATCTAATGTCCCGTGATAAACCTGCTGCTTTTCCTTGTAATTTGTCCATGTGACTTGCGGTGGTTTGCGATCGTTGAGTCGTAAGTCCAGGTAGCACTCGATTGCTGCCGCTCGGCCGTTTATATCCACATTTGAAACGCCTTCAGGCCCGCATGCGGAAAAACTCCTAAGTTCCTCTATATCCGGCAGAACCATCGCCGCCATGTTAGGCGGCAATGCATGCCGCAACAAGCTTTGATGAGCCTCTCGACCTTCAGCATCATTATCGAAAACGAATACTGCCCGGTTGTGTACATCTATTTTGGCAAGCCCTTCGGCAAACTTTCCCAAACTGCCGGCACCGGAAAATGAATGCCAATCTCCAGCGTCTACGAATCGGAAGAAATCCTTAATTTCGGGATGAAGAAATTCAATGGCGCGCTTCAGGATGCTTGTGTCGGATTTCCCCTCTGTCCCTACCAGGTAAGTTTGCGTTCTTCTTGCGCATGCGATGAATTCGTAGTCATCCGCCCAGCCAGCCTCTACAAAATTTCCATAATCCCAAACAACGTTTAGATCCAAATTTTCGGGGTTTTCAGCCAGGACACGTAGTATCGAATAAGGGGTAAGGAACCCCAGTAGATTTCCGAAGTGGCTCCTCTCAGAGTGCCCGCCAGTGTCACGATAGGAACCTCCTTCTGGAAGTTGTTCAATTGCGGGATCGTGCGCGAAAACTCCTTGCTTAGCTATATGTTCTTCGTCGTAATTCTTCACGTACTTATCACTTAGCCTGGCTACCGAATATCTTTTAATGAATAGGATGAACTGTTCAAAGCTTATTGGTTGCTGCTTTTCCGATGGATCAAGTTCGTGTGCGATCAGGCGCGCATCCATATCACTTTTGACGACACGGGAATAGTCAGCTTTCACTGTGCCTAAGGTGTAGCCAAGAAATTCAAGACGAGGGACCATTGATCGCAATGACCGGCAAAAGCAGATTTCACCTACCTCCAGATCATTGATCGCTGTAGATTCGGCGTTGCCGTCGATCGGAAATATTTTTGGAAGTCGACGACGGTCCGACTCTTGAAATAACATCCCATGATCAATTCCTACATCCATCGAATTGCAGGTTAGTAAGATGTCTCCAACGGTCAAAGTGATAGGCGTACTCATTGATCTCCAGTTTTTCTCACGTGATTGCGGGCATCAGAGATATCTCTCTCCTTGCTAGGAGATCTGTCCAGGATTGATACAGATGGCTGTGTGCGCATATCCTGTTGGCCTTCCTAGGTCCGCTTCGCGTTAGGTACGAGAAGCCAAGTATCCTCGACTCTCGTTTTGGCCCACTGGGAAATCTCGGACTTAGATTGGCATAGCCACATTATCTGGGCTTCGAGCGCTTGCGGATTGATTGCGCTGTCTCATTTAACTCCACGACCTGACCGTGAGCAAGCACGGCATTAACCTGTACCTGCTGCCGTTCAGCTTCGTCAGCAACACTGAAACAGCCCGCGAGCGTATGGATGTCGCGTTGTGCAATGCCTGCTTCCCGGAATTCGTCCCGCCAGGTGGAGGCGATGTCCTTCACTTCGCGAATGATCTCACGTGCTTCAGGCTGCGTGAGCAGAAAGCGGCCGCATTGGGAGAGTGCGTTCGCCATAGTGCTTGCAGGTCCGAATTCACCGACACCAATGCTCTGTGGTCGGCCGGCCGCTTCGATATGGGGGACGATATCGAAAGCTGGAGAAAGACTGTACTTACCAGGTTGGAGCATCAGGAAAGCGTGATTGCGTAAGTGATCATCAACATTACCCACCATGATGTTGAGCACCATGCGCCGGTACAGCTCATGGGCATCCGCGCGCGCATCAGCCCCGTAGGGCCGCAGTACCTCGGCGATTCCCGCGTATGAAAAGCTGGTCACGTACTCGCGACCGTCTGGACTGAATGGCTTCGGATCGAGAAAGCTGTGCGCACTTGCATAGTGAACGCGGCTGCCCTCCACCCGATCAAATCGATCAATAAGCAGAACAGACCGGTTTAAAATCTTGATGAGCTCGAAACTGGGCACATTGATACCTGCCCTAGTCGCCAGTCTCAGCGTTGCATATTCTGCGGCCGGTACGTCGAATAGATCATCTGGCCGGCTGAACTTCGCAATGTGTTCTGTGCCGTCGTGTATGACAACCGTTTTAGGACGGACGCCGCCTAAGCCACTGCCGGGGAAAAGTAGGTGTGCCGTTTCTGCATCGATTCGCACCGCCGGATCGGCAGTGTAGGCCTCCATTTCTCGCAACGCTCTCGCTGACAGTGCACGCGAAGATTGGATGTCATTCTTGAGCTGCGGTGGCGTGTGGGGATCAGTGGAGAACCCAAGGCAGCCCGAACCGTGATGGAGCGAACTTAGGAACCATTCAACGGCGTTCTGCGGCGCGCGGCGATTGGATTCACGCAACAGCTTGAGGGTGAGCTGGGCCCCCCAGGCGTTAGGACCGGCATCGGAGAAAATGCCGTACGTCCCGTCTCCTCTGCGGGGGATCGCGATTTCATGCGTTTGCAAGGGCACATGTATTGGATCAAGCGAAAACGCACCCAAAGTTTGCAGATATCGCAAACCATATCCGAAGCGCCCGTTGCCATGCGCATCAAGTCCAAAGCGTCCGATCGGAATCGAAGCTTCGGGATTGGAGCAGTCGAAGACTATACAGGACTCGATCGCCATTAGAAATCTCGCTCAAGAGGCACATCGTCGCCCGAGCGCAAATGCGCAGGCGTATTTGGCTGGCTGACGAGCAATTCGACACCGGACAGTTCCCGCAACGCCTCAAGCACACTCAAAAAGACACCGATGGAAACACCAGGATCGCCGCGTTCGAGGCGGGTAAGTGTTTGCCGGTGTACGCGGCACGCGCTTTCTAAATCGACCAACGAGCGCTTCTGTGCTTTTCTAGCCGTGCGAATACGCTCACCAAGACGCTGAGCAGCACTCTGGACAGCAATAGAATTAAAGGTTTGATCGTGTCGCATGATTGATAGTGATAAGACAGATGGCTCTCATGCTATCATCAATGTCGCTTAGATACATCAAAAACATAGGAAATGATGTTTCTAAACGTCTTTTTTCATGACAGTATTGCTTTTAAGTAAAAATACCGTATGGATTGACAGTGGCGGCCGTGCGTGCTACGCTGGGCGCGCTTCGCGCAGCAACACAACAACACGCGCCCAGCGTAGCACGCACGGCCGCCAGTATCAGCCCGACGCCGGCAACGGAACGTATGAGACGGTAAATTTTTATAGCGACGACAGTAGCTTGACAAGGTCTCTTCGATTCCATTGATTTGCATCCGAAGGCTGCGTTACCAAACTCATGGCGTGGACACCACGGCAGACCACTCAACCAGCATTTCCTGCGGGACGCGTATCGCCTTAGCTCGCTCCGGAGCACATGCTTTAAATTCCCTGAGCAGTTCCGCTAAGAACTTAACCACATCATTAGAAAGGGCGACTGCCTGTGCTACGCCTGTCGCGTGGAACATTACGCCCAATTGTTGGTCTTCCGGTTTGTCTTTTAACATCTGGGCTACTTGAGAATACTCGCCATCGGCTTTAGCAGCCATTAATAAGATACTCGCTAGGCGTGAATGGACCAGCGACAGGGCCTCGATGCATTCTCCCTGAAGCTGCAGCGTCAAACGCTCTTGTGGTCTGTCCGCCAACCTATTGGCTAACACGGCCAAGCCAACGACACATCGAACGGCCGTCAACGGATGGGTCTCCTGTTTGTTCCAGTCACCTTTGAACTGCTTGAATCCCATGAGAGACATCGCTATGGCCGCACCTGTACTTGCCAGTAGCAATAACCGATCCGGTTTTGAAGATACTGCGGGAAGTAACGCGGCCTCTGCTGGCCATTTAACCCCTGATTGAGTCACCTCCTGCAGCTCTAACCAAAACCTCGCGGTCAGAGAGAATCCCTGGACATCAGCATCAATCTCATGTGCATTCAAGCGCAGCGAATGAACGCCAGCACCCTCATTTTTAGAGGCTACCTCCGCAATAAAATCATCCACGAAAAACTCAAACTCAGGATCTTTTTCACCCTGAAGATCGCCACCCGCGCCAGCCGCTGCCGCAAGCACTACCGGCTTGTGTCCTGCGAGAAGATGCCCTGCTTCGTGACCGACAAAAAATGCCATGACTCCTTGAACTAAAAGCCCCTTCAGCGAAGCACTTTTGACTTCGATTGTTAACTCTATATCCCGTAGATAGGAAAAGCCGCTCACATTACCAGCGTGATTCACCAGATAACGTGCAACGTCGTCGCACAGTTCGTCGATTTCGCGCGCAAGCGTGGTGGTCATGCAAATGACTTCGAAGCTGGCCATCCAGTAAGCGTAGGCATTACTAATTTTACTATCCAGAAGCACGAAATGTACTGGCCAGGACTCGGCCTGAAAGTCCCGAGTAAATCTCTTAGTCATGTCCTCGCCCATTTTTACTAACACTTCTAGCTCAGCACCATACGACTTGCCGGCAGGTACATCGATAACTTCCCCGCGTCGCTTCTGGTCGAGCGCAACCTGCAAAGCCTTGATTTGATGACTGTTGAGACCCGTACGGCTCAAAATTGGTTTGTTAAGCATGCAAAAAAAACTCTAAGAAGTTGTCGGGATAAATCTGAATTGTTATGAATCTTTTGACCGCGCTAGTGGTCAAGTCTTCAACCAATTATTGCATCGTCCAATGCAAAGCCGCACAATCATCTTCCCGACAAACGATGCGATTGAATCTCAGCGGAGCAGCCACGTCGCTCAGCGGGCGTGAGCGCGTCGACGTCGCCCGTGAGGGCCTCGAGTTCCGCGCAATAGTCGTGGATCGCGATGGGGCCCAAACGGCCTCGGTGGCAGCAACGCGGACGGCTACTGCTGCGGAGACATCAATGGCCATTGGACTCCTTTTGGAATTATGAGGTGCAAGCAGTGGCGCGGCCGTAAGGGAGATGCCTTCCGTCAGTCGCGACGGCCAGGAGCTACAAGACCTCCAGATCCTCACATACCCAATAGTAAAACCAAAAGGAATTGCCATATCCATCAGGAAATGATTATATAATAAACAAAACATTCGATACGGACTAGCTATGGGCGGCATATCTGTCAATGATTATGACTTCTGGTCATACCAAATCACGCATGGAAGCGTCAAAAAATCCACGTCTCGAAAGGTGAATTCCGTAACTCGGTCGCTGGTGAAAGCTACCGCATGAGCGAGACGCTGCCTCAACTCGTTAAACATGCGGCGGCCGGACCGTATCTTGGATTTGCGTTGCAGCCAGTGAGGCTATGCTACTACCTTCTGAGCAGTCCGCGTGACGCAAGCGTGTCTCTTGAATACTTGGACGATGTTGCTGTCCATTATGCTGACGGTACGCTATTGCTGGAGCAATGCAAAAGTGCTCTGGCGCACAACCCGCTTTCTGACTGGTCGGATGATCTTTGGAAGACGATCGCAAATTGGCTTGACGCGGTGGAAACGCAGAAGGTAGATGGTGCTAAAGCATCATTCCAACTCTACGTGACACCTTCGAAGTCAGGCAAGCTGAGTACTGCGATTCATACAGCAGCCGACGCAAAATCTATTGACGCGCTTGTTAAACACATCAAAGACAAGCTGAAGAAAAAAGCCAATTCGCCAAAATGCTTACCTTATGTTGAGAAGTTTATCAATGCAACTGACACCCTGCGCTCAGCGGTTATCGGCAAGACCATCGTCTCTGCCACAGACACTGACCCAGTAGAGCCCATTCGTCGGCTGTTGAGGCCCGCGATCCCAGAGGCGTTGCTTGATGTGATCTGCGCCTCTGCGATTGGGCAAGCCAAGGAGGCTGCCGACAAATGCATTCGCAGGAAGGTTCCAGCGCTGTTAGCCGTAGCGGAGTTCCAAACAAACTTTCACGCCTTTGTCCAGCAGAACAACATGGCGGGCTATCTGCCGACCTTCACGGCCACCCCATCCAAAGATGCCGCAAAGGCTCTCCTAAATAGGCGCCCTGTATTTGTGCGGCAACTGCAGCTGATAGAGGCGACTGAAGAACAACAGCTCCGAGCGGCCAGTGACCTCATGCGCACTTCGGGCGATAAGGTGAAGTGGGCGGAACAAGGCCTCGTCTTTAACCGCACCGTTGAGGACTGGGAAGTCACCTTACTGCGCAAGCACGATGCGGCTCGGAGCGAGGTCAATGACACTTACTCCGAAAAAACTCAGGAGGCTCAAGGAAGAATCATTTACAGCCGCTGTGCCGGTATGGAAGTACCGCTCGATAGTCGGGCAGTACCAGGTCATTTTACCCATGGTGGCTTCCACGATCTGGCCGATAGGCGAGAATTGGGTTGGCACGCGGAGTACCAGACGCTTCTGAATGAGGAGGACAAGAAGTGACGGATAGCACTCGCACATCACGCCTAAGTGAGGCTGCAGTTGTTCAGAATGAGGCGCTGGGCGCGTACGCGATCTGGCGATTCGGTCTTGGATTTCAGGAGCGCGATGGACAGGCTGTGCCCTTACCTCTCACATTCTTGCTTTTGCCACTGGTCCTTCACGGGCCGACCCTAGCTATGGTGCTGAGCACGCAGAAAGCTTCTGGCTTGCATCTTTTCGCCGGCAAACTTGGCGAGCAGCGCGAAGACCTTTTGGCGGTGCACGGTCGGGCCTTGGCGTTCCGTCAACTAACGTTTGAATCACTCATCGTCGCCGAGCAGTCTCGATTGGTTAGAATCGAACCCAGTGCCGCAACGGTCCGAGCATTCAGTCCGCACCATGAACTGCTGGCTCCGTCGCTTCCTGAGCGAATTCGACGAATCGCACCGGCCTGTGAAAAGGTCGGGTACTGGTTTTCCGGCCTATCCGACCAGCAGGTCGCTCACACATTGAAGGTAGGGTTCTAATGCACTTCCAACTGTTGCAGGTCATTTTGTGGCCGCGAAAAGGCGGTGAACCGAGGATAGTCAAATTCGAGCCCAGCATGGTGAATGTCATCAGCGGCGCATCCAAGACAGGGAAGTCTTCTGTCATCCCGATCATTGACTACTGCTTGGGTTCAGAAAAGTGTGCAATTCCCGTGGGCGTAATTCGAGATACGTGTTCATGGTTTGGTGTTTTAGTCGACACGCTCGAAGGGCAGAAGCTGCTAGCTCGAAAGGAGCCCGGTGGCCTGAAAGCGTCCGGCGAAATGCTGCTACTGGAAAGCCCTGTCGTTGAGGTCCCATCAACCATCACGGCGAAAAACCAGAATGTCGATTATGTGAAGGCCGTCTTGAACAGGCTCTCGGGTCTGTCGAATTTGCCAGTGGAGGCTAGCACAGATGAGCGGTTCAAGTCGCGAGTGAGCTTCCGCGACCTGATGGCCTTCCTCTTCCAGCCCCAGAACATCGTTGCCAACCCCGATGTGCTGTTCTTCAAGGCTGACACTACTGAACACCGGGAAAAGCTGAAGACCATCTTCCCTTACGTGCTCGGCGCGATTAGCCCTGAACTGCTTCAGGCTCGGCATAACCTTGACCGGCTGTCGCGGCTCCTTCGTCGCAAAGAGGGGGAATTGAAAGCGCGTCGGGATACAGGTTCCGCTTGGCAGCGCGAAGGATTCGCCTGGGCCCGTCTAGCGATTGAATATGGGCTTTTACCAGCATTCACAGTGGTTCCGGATGACTGGCCCTCTACTGTCGATCTGCTCCGAGAGGCGCTCCACAGCGACATGCGGCTCGCTACGCCTACTTTGGCTGCGATGGACGTCATTATGAGCCGGCTTACCGAACTGCGTGCAGCGGAGTCGAAGCTGGCGATGGAACTCAATCAGTCCCGTCAACGCCTCCATGAAATGCGTCGTCTCGACGAAAGTAGCGACGAGTACCGTGATGGCCTCCACATACAACGTGACCGCTTGAGCTTATCGGCTTGGATTCGAGACCTTGCTTCAGAACATCCAGCCGCAGTTCTTGAGCCCAGCGAAGCTGGTCGCGCGCGAATAGACCAGCTGTGTCAAGCACTCGAAGGCATTGAGTTGAGGCTGAGGTCCTATCCTGAGGTTGCAGAATCGCTTGGAAAAGAAACACTGCGCCAACGTGAGGCGGTCGACACCGTGCTCAGCAACTTGGCCGCCGTGCGGACGGAGATTCGCACGCTGGAGGGACAATCTGATGAGGCTCGGAAGGTCACCACGCGAGGGGAGGAAATTTCCCGATTCCTTGGACGGTTGCAGGAGGCTCTCAGGCTGTACGACGCTGCTGACACATCCTCTGAACTGAACCAAGAGATTTCGACGTTAAGGGTAGAGGTCGAAAGACTGGTCAAGTTGGTGTCCGAGCATGAGATTGGACGGAAGCTGGAGAACGCGCTCAACACTATCCAAGACATCTCTGGCAGGCTAATTCCACAGCTCGACGGTGAGTGGCCTGATGCACCAATTCGTCTTGTCATCCAAGACCTCACCGTAAAAGTTATTCGCGAAACGCGCGACGACTTCCTTTGGGAGATCGGTAGCGGTGCAAACTGGCTTGCATACCACATTGCGCTCAGTCTCGCGCTGCAAGGATACTTCTTGCGCTTGCCGCAGCACCCTGTTCCCGCGCTACTGATCTATGATCAGCCAAGCCAAGTTTACTTCCCTGCACGTCGCGCTGGAAAAATGGTGGACGACGAGCTTGATCCCGCTTGGAAGAATGAAGACGTGGTCGCAGTTAGGAAGGTCTTCACACTGTTCAACGAAATCATCGCCAAGACAAAAGGACGACTCCAAATCATTGTTCTCGACCATGCCGACGAAGAGGTTTGGGGCGGACTTAACAACGTTCATCTCGTCGAGGAATGGCGTGGCAGGGGGCTTGTACCAGACGTTTGGGTTTAGCCGGTCTATAACTCATGTAAATAAATTCAGCCAGAATGAGAACATCGCGACGCGAAGTCCGCTGTAAAGTGAGTTTATCGCCAGCTAAGAGGTTGCTTCCCACGACACTTACTTGGCTACCACTAAGGCGGTAATACGATCCGGCGAGCCCGCCTCGCGCGACGGTTACTCCGGGATCGATACGGCATCGCGGCAGGCATGTGGGGACGAGACTGCGCTGAAGCTGCGCGCTGATTGACGAGGAAATGCACTAGCCCGCCTTTCTATTTCAGCAGGCGCATGCTGGTTTTCTGGCACACGGCGGGCCACGTGGTCAACCGCAAGCGCGCGCAGCGCCTGATATGCAGTATCGGTCTAGCGGGCATTGCGCCGGGACTGACATGAGCCGCACGCATCCTTGGCACAAGTTCTATCCGTACCTGTTGCACGACGTCCCGGTGATGCGGCCCGACCAAGTATGGTCAATAATACCACCTACATCCGGTTGGCGCGGAGCGTCACGTATCTGGTGGCTATCAGCGACTGGCACAGCCGCAAGGGGCTGTCCGTCGCATCAGCAATAGCATGGGCGCGTCGGTACCTGAAGGAATACGCAAATATGGCTGAACTGAAGGTAGGCCTAGCGCAGCCTGATACTTTCTACAACGCCGAGCGCACCCGTCGCTGAGCTTCCAGGCGCCCGACCAAGTCTGTCACGGCTGGTTTGGCCGCGCTGCGCTGATCGTGACCTGCTCGGCAACGACGGCAAGACGCTGTAGAAAAAAGCAGATGGGACAGCGTCGAGCAGCTAATAAAGTGGAATTGGACACAGCTTAAATTAACCGGCAAGTGTCTTTACTGACAGGTCCACTTTAGAAATCGCCCCCAATTTCGGACGCTCAGGCTCCATTGGAGCGCTGCTCACTCAGTAATCCGGCCATACCTGTTGCTGATAGACTTTTGACGCTTGGAGCAACGCTTGGGCTCTTGGCAAATTATTCATTTGCACTGCCTTAGATGCAAGTTCTGTGAGCCGTAAAATCTTTCCCTTCACTTCAGTAGCGTAGGCGTGCATGGTTGCCAGATTGTCCAACTGCAAATCCCGAATCATATTTTTGGCAGCTTGCGGATTAGGTGCAGCCGGTCGCACCCGATATACCCAGCCATTTAATATTTCGATGTTTTGATGATAGTCGTCAAAATAGGGATGTATCCACTTGAAAACACCCATTGTCGCTACATATTCGTTCGCGGTAACAACCGCAGCATCCCCAAGTTCAGCGGTGGATTTGACAAAATTACAAGGCCGACACGCAATCGTCAGATTTACCGGACAAAAGATCCATTTCTTGTAATGCGGTTTTGACTTGTCCAGATAGTGTTCGATATCTTCCAGCGCGTTCCGGCGTTCGATAGTGATCATTCGACGACAAAATATACAGCGGCCCTGCTGCTGCTCGCGTAGCGCATGACGCAGATTGAGCTTAACCCGTTTAAATCGGTTGTCTTTCCAAGCGATTGTTCCATTTAAGACAAGTAATCGATCTAGCTTGCTGACCCCATTCTTCAGCAAGTATCTGTGGGTCGGATATAGGCGTGATGGGCCAAAATTCATGCCATTTCACTCCGTATACGCGTGATCTCCTTCACTGCGGCATAAAGTGGATCCGCAGTGTCGAGCTCGATTTCCATTGTTGCCAGCCGGTCGGCCGCCAGCTTGAAGGCGTCAGGCTCGAACTCCGACATCACCAAGGAGTGCAGGCACGCCTGAATTGCTGACGTCACGGCAAGTGAACGTGGCGAGAAGAGACCAAACTGAGTCTCCAGCACCGAATCACTGTTCTTGCCGTAGAGATCAGAGCTTAGCCAATCTTCAGTCGAGGGCAGGTCTCGAACCAGAGCATTGACGTTGGGGATACTGGAAACCACGAGCGGAGAATGGGTTGCAATCACAACAGTAGATGTGCCAGATAATTTGCTTGTGATGACGTGTATATCCTTAATGATTTTAGTTTGCCATTTTGGATGAAGCGAATTTTCCGGTTCGTCAAAAAGAACCAATGAATCTTCGGATAAACAGAAACACAGCCCCAGCACCACTAGCACATACAGCCGCTCACCGGAACTGAGGTTCTCTAAGTTGACCTTGGAACCATTTTTTTCAAACACGATATTCGTTAAGTTGAACTCTTGAGGAAAGGGGTCGCGACTATAACGACCATCTAACGAAACTTTCGTACGCAAGATTACCGGGGCGGACTGATTGGATTCGCTGTTACTTATTGCCGACTGTAACAATTCAATAGTCGGCTCTAATCCGATCGATTCTATAACTTCCCCTGCCAGCTTACTGCGTTGGGAATAATCCCGTTTAGGCGCAAACAAGTGTGCGTACAATTGCCTGAACGGCGATATTTCGGAGAACATATTATTGTTTGTCTTATTCCCAAAATATAGGTATGCATGCTCAGAGTCAGATTTTGGTGGCCGCGGAAACTTGTCGTAAATGGTGCCGGCGAAGCATATCATACTCGAGTAAAATTTCGGCCCAATCGAAAGTCCATGCAATACGTCAGCAGACAGTTTTTCAAGGTATCGCGTCTTCCCCGTCCCATTTTCACCAGTAATAATATGAAACTTTCCTTTTTGCGGAAGATAAGGAAAAATTCCAGTCGCCGAAGATACATTTATCTTGGTCGGGTTATTAAACGCCGATACATCGCCGATTTCGTAGGTATTTCTGACTTCGCGATTACTTAGTGTTTTTATCACATCGCCATATTCCGAACCAATATACTGAATCAAAACTTCGGCAAAGCCAAAAGGAATCGGGCACAGATAGATTTGCAACACATTGCCAATTTTACTTAAAGGAAATGGCCGCTGCTCAACAAATGGTAAAAGCTCCCCGAGAAGATCTTTGGGCCGGATGCGAGTTGATAACTCCATAAATGTCACCGGCACTAACCAGCCATCACTGCTGTCAACCTCATCATAAGGTCGTTTAGCCGCGCGCGGCAAGCCGTCAACTTGTCCTATTGCCGAAATCCCACCAAGGTGGTTCGAAAAAACGATATCACCAATCGACAGCTCACGTATAAACTTTACTGCGGGGTGGCGCCTTCCGTTTTTAGTAAGCATTGGAGCCCAAACAAAACCTGCGGCGATTGCAGTTTTATAGGTTGCGCTCTGATTTATCCACCAGTATTTCATTATCGATGCCTAGAGTGGGTTAGTTATTTTTATAAAAAGCTAGCGACAATCATCGCATCGACTCTCAAGCATGCAATGCAATGATGGGGTAACACTATTTTTTTGCTAGCGCCAATAATTTCCAATATTTCTGCTTTATCAACTTTCAGGCTTAGGATTGCGGCGTGCTCTCTATTTGCATGATTTGCGTATATGGCGGAGCTGTTAAAGACAAAAGTGCTTGGGCACACTTCGGGAATCACGAAACTAGAATGGGCGAAAAACGAGGACTGGCCATGTTCATGGCCGCACATCCGAATACGACTGAAGCGCATTTCCTCCACCTAGGCAAGGGTAGCAGATTTATTACGATGGACAAGTGACATGAGCCGTCGCTCCTGCCTTCGCGCTAAGTTAGTCACAATCATATCCGGGCTAAACGATGCGACCGGCGGCTATCCACTACTATTAGCAAGTCGAGACAGATCGCCACTTTTATCGTTCACAATTGGCGCTTTTCTTTTCGCTCAACGCCGCCGTGCTTGGCAACCACCCAAAAAAACTACGGCTTTTGCAGCGGAACATGGGCACCCTGGGCTTAGTCAGGAATAACTCCCTGAACAAGTGGATGTTCAGATGCACTGGAGAAAATAGCCCAATTCACATAATTCGCCTGATACGGCGAGTCTGTAATTTCACCAGTAACAATATTGGCCGCAGCCGGCTTATCGTATTGCGAGTAAACAAAGTACGTGGCCCCTGAAGCGATCGCCACGAGTAAAGGTCCCGTTGGCTGTTTTACACCAGACCTGCCAGAGGCTTCGTGCGGCAACACTAGTTTCACGTCCTTCTTGAACAGGAATACCTTGCCAATAGTAGGATACTCGATCTTGCCAACACATTCTCCATCCAATCCGAAGTACCCCACTTTGCCATTCTTGTAGGAGACGACAAGAAACAAGGCCAGCTTTCCGCAACATCGAACATTACGATCTGTCCGGCCTTTACGACATTCTCACTTACTCGTTCATAGGGTGAATAGACTTCCATCGTAGTTCTGCTCCAATGGTGATGTGACACTAGACAATACAGTCTTAGCACTATCACTACAAGTTACAAACAATGTTTGCACAAAAAAGCCCGCCTGTGCGCCGCTTTACTTCGTTCTTGTACAGGAGTACGAGTCTCATCGATAAAACGCCGGCTCAGCTTTACTACCAATGTGGCGAGCGCTATCGGTGCGTGAAATGGAACGGAGTCTATCGGTGGGAGTCCTTGACAACAGCATCAATGTAGTCGGCCCAGCCCTGCATCATCTTGCGGCGCTCGGCCAAGAACTGCGCGCGGTCATATGCACTGGCGACCTTGTCCTTCGGCGCATGCGCCAGCTGGCGATCAATGACTTCGTGCCTATAGCCCAGCCGCTCCTTGATCGTGCTCATCGCCAGCGCGCGAAAGCCGTGGCCTGTCATGCGTCCTTTGTATCCCATGCGTTCCAGCGCCACCAAAATAGTGTTGTTGCTGATCGGCCTCTCATGGTCGCGCTGGTTTGGAAAAAGATGCTTGCTGCGGCCGGTGATGGCGTGCAGCCCGCGCAGCAACGCTAAAGCCTGGCGTGACAGGCAAACATGATGGTTCGTCATGTCGGGATTGACGGTCAGTCTGCCGCGCTTCATGCGCTGCCACGGAATGATCCACTCCCCTTTCTCCAGATCGATTTCGCTCCAGGGCGTTTCGATCAACTCACTTGTGCGCAAGAAGACCAGCAGCATCAGGCGCAGGGCCGTGCGGGTGGGCATATACATGCGGGCCGCCTGCCGTTCAAGCGCATCGAGGAAAGCGGGGAGTTCGTCGGCGTCGATCGCGGCGAAATGGGAACCACGCCGGGTTTTGAGAACGTCCCTCATGTCCACCACCAGGTTGCGGTCGGCAAGGCCGCATTGGATGGCGTAGCTGAAGATTTGCGCGCACACCGCCTTCATGCGGTGCGCGACTTCGCCGGCGCCGCGCTGTTCGATTTTGCGCAGAACGGCGATTAGCTCGCGGTGTCTGATTTCGCCAATAGGCCTGTCACCGATCTCGTCGAATATGTCGACCTCCAGCCGACGCAGTATGTTCTTGGCCGTGCTTTTGCACCAGGTGGGAACTTTGTTGGCGTGCCACTCCCGCGCGATCTTCTCAAAGGTATTCGAGGCCTGTTCAAGCGCCAGGCGCTTGGCGTCGTCGCGATGCTTGGCCGGGTCAATCCCATGGGCCAGCAGACGACGCGCCTCAAGGCGCTTCTCGCGTGCCTCCAGCAGCGAGATTTCGGGGTAGCGCCCAAACGTGAGGGTGTTTTCCTTGCCGTTCTTCTGGCGAAACTTGAAGCGCCAGGTACGCGAGCCGCTGCATGCGACATCAAGGAACAGCCCTCCACCGTCAAACAGCTTGTACGGTTTGTCGCGGGGCTTGGCATTCCTGACTTGTATTTCCGCTAGGGGTAGGATGATTTTAGCCATGACAATCTCGCTCGGTACGATGCTGGAATTACTGTAGATCGAGTGCGCGGATTTGGCCGTCGCGATGGCGGCAAAGCTGATTCATATCAAGCTTCCAATAGGGCTGGGCACAGTTGGAAACGTGATCTCGTTGCAGATTTTTTTTCGATCCACGCGGTCCATTTGCGTTCGTACGTCGTCGCATCAGGGGCGAGCATAGCGAGCGTTTAAAAAAAACATGCAGA
Organism: Duganella sp. sic0402; assembly: GCF_019219065.1. Taxonomy (GTDB): domain Bacteria; phylum Pseudomonadota; class Gammaproteobacteria; order Burkholderiales; family Burkholderiaceae_D; genus Rugamonas. The sequence goes on from NZ_JAHUWK010000003.1 coordinate 359,165, forward strand.
CATGCGGACCGGCTTAAAAACTCTAGATTTCTTTGATTCACCGAAGTAAAAATTGTGGAGCACATTTACCGGCGACTGCCTATCCTGCACTAGCGTTAAAAGAGTAAATCCGCTTGAAAATTTCAAGCGGAAGCTCAGCATTAACGCCCCTCAATTCGCCTGAACAAACAGCCTAGTCGTGTCCGCCATCCGCAACGTAAGACCTCATCGACAACATTAAAGACTATCGAGATAATCGGCCCACGCCTGCATCATCATTTTTCGTTCAGCCAAATACTTTGCCCGGTCGTATGCGCAGGACAGCTTGTCTCGTGGAGCGTGAGCCAGCTGACGATCTATCACCTCATGGCGATACCCTAACCGTTCTTTAATGGCGCTCATTACCAATGCGCGGAATCCATGCCCTGTCATTCTGCCTTTGTACCCCATGCGCTCCAACGATTTCAGAATGGCATTGTTGCTAAGCGGCTTGCCTGGATCACGCTGATTCGGAAACACGTAAGTGCCGCCTCCGGTAATCGCATAGAGCTCACGCAAGAGGTCCAGAGCCTGCCTGGAGAGGCAAACGTGATGGTCGGTGGTATCCGGGTTTACCGTGAGCTTGCCGCGCTTCATACGCTGCCAGGGAATGATCCACTCCCCTTTCTCCAGATCGATCTCGCTCCAGGGCGTTTCGATCAGTTCACTCGTGCGTACGAAGATCAGCATCATTAATCGCAATGCGATCTGAGTGGGCTTAAGCATGCGCGCTTCATTCCGCCTGAGCGCGTCGAGGAACGCCGGCAACTCGTCGTTGTCGATGGCGGCGAAATGGCTGCCGCGCATCGTCTTCAATACGTCTTTCATGTCGACGGCGATGTTGCGCTCCAACAGTCCTATCTGGATGCCATAGCTGAAGATCGATGAACAGATGGCTTTCTGACGGTGGGCGATTTCGTGCGCGCCGCGTCCCTCGATCTTACGCAGCGTGGCGATCAGCTCCGCATGCGTGATCTCGTGAATCGGCCGCCGGCCGATTTCCGGAAAGATGTCGAGCTCCAGCCGGCGCAATGTGTTGGTCGCGGTGCGTTCGCTCCAGGTTGGCACCTTGTTGCTATGCCACTCGCGCGCGACCTTCTCAAAGGTATTGGAGGCCTTCTCCAGCGCCTTCCGCTTCTTCTCCTCCCGATGCTCCGCCGGATCGACTCCTTCCAGCATCAACCGACGCGCGTCCAGGCGCTTGTCGCGCGCGGCAGCCAAGGTAATTTCTGGATAAGGTCCGAACGTCAGGCGATTGGTTCTGCCGTCCTGTTGGCGAAATTTCATGCGCCATATCTTCGACCCGGCTGGGCTGACCTCAAGATAAAGGCCGCCGCCATCGGAGAGCGTGTAGATCTTGTGACGGGGCTTGGCGGTGCGGACTTGCTGGTCGGATAACGGCAATACGCGCTTGCTCATGTTCGTCTCCCTGGGAAGGCAAAGGTGCCTTTACATTACAGGAGAATTTGACCGTTTTGGGTCCATGAAGTTTTGCTAGAGGTCAGCATGGACCCATTTTGGGACCCTGAAGTATCGGACCTCCTCGGACGTTGGCGCACGTCCTCGCACAAAAAAAACCGCAGTCTCCTAGGAGAACTGCGGTTTTTTGAACTTCTTTGTACCTATTGGTACTAATCTTGGCGGAGAGAGGGGGATTCGAACCCCCGATAGGTTTGACCCTATACACGCTTTCCAGGCGTGCGACTTCAACCGCTCATCCACCTCTCCTGCATTTCCTAAACATCAGGAAGCGCCGAATTATAGCAAAGATTCCTCAGAGTACAAAACTTATTAGGATGTCTCTTTCAACTGCTCCAGAATCGCCGGATTTTCCAGGGTCGATACATCCTGCGTAATCGTCTCGCCCTTGGCCAGCACGCGCAGCAGGCGGCGCATGATCTTGCCCGAGCGGGTCTTCGGCAGGTTGTCGCCGAAGCGAATCTCTTTCGGCTTGGCGATCGGACCAATCTCTTTCGCCACCCAGTTGCGCAGCTCCAGTGCCAGTTTCTTGGCGTCTTCGCCAGTCGGGCGCGCCTGTTTCAGCACCACGAACGCGCAAATCGATTCGCCAGTCGTGTCATCCGGCTTGCCGACCACCGCCGCCTCGGCCACCAGCGGATTCGCCACCAGCGCCGATTCGATTTCCATCGTGCCCATGCGGTGGCCCGACACGTTCAGCACGTCATCGATACGGCCGGTGATGGTGAAGTAGCCGGTGTCCTTGTTGCGGATCGCGCCGTCGCCAGCCAGGTACATCTTGCCGCCCAGCTCTTCCGGGAAGTAGGAAGTCTTGAAGCGCTCCGGATTGTTCCAGATGGTGCGGATCATCGACGGCCATGGACGTTTCACCACCAGGATACCGCCCTGCCCGTTCGGCACATCCGCGCCCGCCTCATCGACAATCGCCGCCATGATGCCCGGCAGCGGCAAGGTGCACGAGCCTGGCACCATCGGCGTCGCGCCCGGTAGCGGGGTGATCATGTGGCCGCCGGTTTCGGTCTGCCAGAAGGTGTCGACGATCGGGCAACGCTCGCCGCCGACCTGGGTGTAGTACCACATCCACGCTTCCGGATTGATCGGCTCGCCCACCGTGCCCAGCAGGCGCAACGACGACAGGTCGTAGTTTTTCGGATGCACTTTCGGGTCCACGTCCGATGCCTTGATCAGCGAACGGATCGCGGTCGGCGCGGTGTAGAAGATGTTGACTTTGTGCTTGGCCACGGTTTCCCAGAAACGGCCGGCGTTCGGGAAGGTCGGGATGCCTTCAAACACCACTTGCGTCGCGCCGACTGCGGTCGGGCCGTAAGCGATGTAGCTGTGGCCGGTCACCCAGCCGATATCGGCCGTGCACCAGTAGACATCCGATGGCTTCAGGTCGAACGACCATTTCATCGTCAATGCAGCCCACAGCAGGTAGCCGCCGCTGGAGTGCTGCACGCCCTTGGGCGTGCCGGTCGAGCCGGAGGTGTAGAGGATGAACAGCGGATGTTCGGCTTCCACCCACTCCGGCTCGCATTCCGCCGACTGGCCATCGACCAGATCGTGCAGCCACAGGTCGCGGCCTTCCTTGAAGTTGATCGCGCCGCCGGTGCGTTGGTAGACGATGACGTCCTTGATGCTGTCGCAGCCGCCCAGCGCCAGCGCTTCGTCAACGATGGCTTTCAGCGGCAGGTGTTTGCCGCCGCGCAGCTGTTCGTCGGCGGTGATGACGGCTACCGCGCCGGCGTCGATAATGCGCTCCTGCAGCGATTTGGCCGAGAAGCCGCCAAACACCACCGAGTGGGTGGCGCCGATGCGCGCGCAAGCCTGCATCGCGGCCACCCCTTCCACCGACATCGACATGTAGATGATGACGCGGTCGCCCTTCTTGATGCCGCGCGCTTTCAGGCCGTTGGCGAATTTGCAGACTTTTTCGTACAGTTCTTTATACGAAACATGGGTCGCCTTGCCGTCGTCCGCCTCGAAGATGATGGCGGTCTTGTCGGCGTTGCCGTTCTGCAGATTGCGATCCAGGCAGTTGTACGAGACATTCAGCTTGCCGTCTTCAAACCATTGGTAGAACGGCGCGTTGTCTTCGTTGAGGGTGCGGGTGAACGGCGTTTGCCAGTCCAGGTGTTCTTTCGCCAGGCGTGCCCAGAAGCCTTCGTAGTCGGCCTCGGCTTCCGCACACAGCGCGTTGTAGGCGTCCATGCCGGATACCGCAGCCTGCGCTGCGAACGCCGCCGGTGGCGCGAAGATACGGGATTCTTGTGGTCCTTGGGTAGTAGTGCCGCTCATGGTGTCTCCAGTGTAGTAATCGTTTGCTATCAACATAAACGTGATCGCTTACTGCGCCCTTACAGCCAGCCCATCCCCGGCGGAGGATGGCCTGCAAAACAATTTTACCAATATTTCAATGCAGCCTCCCGGTGCGGTCGCCCGGCGGCGCGTGTAAAATGTCGGCAGTTTTTACAGTCTGCCTTATTTCCAGGAGTTTTGCCGATAATGACCGAGCCTAAACAAAAGCTGCGCCCCCTGCCCGCTTTTATTTTCATGACCCGCTGGCTGCAGCTGCCGCTGTACCTGGGATTAATCCTGGCGCAATGCGTCTATGTATTCCATTTCTGGGTCGAGCTAAAAGACCTGATCGGCGCCGCCTTCGGTAACGACGCCGCGCTGCAGCACATCATCCAGGCGGTGACCGTGCCGAACGCGCCAATACCGGAAAAACTGAACGAAACCACCATCATGCTGGTGGTCCTCGGCCTGATCGACGTGGTGATGATTTCCAACCTGCTGGTGATGGTGATCATCGGCGGCTACGAAACCTTTATCTCGCGCATGAACCTGGATACCCATCCGGACCAGCCGGAGTGGCTGTCGCACGTCAATGCATCCGTGCTAAAAACCAAGCTGGCGATGGCGATCATCGGCATTTCGTCTATCCATCTGCTGAAGACCTTCATCAACGCCGCCGCCTACACTGAAAAAACGCTGATCGCCCAGACCGGCATCCACATCGTGTTCCTGTTGTCCGCCATGGCCATCGCCTACACTGACCGCATCACCACGATGACGCACCACGATTCCAAGCACCACTAAGTCCAATCCTCGCGAGAACATCATGACCATCATAAAGCAAGAAGACCTGATTGAATCCGTTGCCGCCGCGCTGCAGTACATCAGCTACTACCACCCTGCTGATTACATCGAGCACCTGGCCCGCGCCTACGAGCACGAGCAAAGCCCGGCCGCCAAAGACGCCATCGCGCAGATCCTGACCAACTCGCGCATGTGCGCCGAGGGCAAGCGTCCAATCTGCCAGGACACCGGCATCGTCAACGTCTTCCTGAAGATCGGCATGGGTGTGCGCTTCGAGGGCTTCACCGGCACCGTCACCGACGCCGTCAACGAAGGCGTGCGCCGCGCCTACAACTACGATGACAACAAGCTGCGCGCATCGATCGTCGCCGACCCGCACTTCGACCGCAAGAACACCAAGGACAACACGCCTGCCGTGGTGCACATGGAACTGGTCGAAGGCAACACCGTCGACGTGAAAGTCGCAGCCAAAGGCGGCGGTTCGGAAAACAAATCCAAAATGATCATGATGAATCCATCCGATTCGCTGATCGACTGGGTACTGAAAACCGTGCCAACCATGGGCGCAGGCTGGTGCCCGCCAGGCATGCTGGGCATCGGCATCGGCGGCACTGCCGAGAAAGCCATGCTGATGGCAAAAGAAGTGCTGATGGAAGACATCGACATGTTCGAGCTGAAACAGCGCGGCCCGCAGAACAAGCTGGAAGAACTGCGCATCGAACTGTGCGACAAGATCAACGCACTGGGCATCGGCGCGCAAGGCCTGGGCGGCCTGACCACGGTACTGGACGTGAAAATCATGATGCACCCGACCCATGCTGCCTCCAAGCCAGTCGCGATGATTCCGAACTGCGCCGCCACCCGCCACGGCCACTTCGTGCTGGACGGCTCCGGTCCGGCCTACATGACGCCGCCACCGCTGTCGACCTGGCCGGATGTGTCGTGGGCGCCGGACACCGAGAAATCGCAACGCGTCAACCTGGACACCTTGACCAAGGAAGAAGTCGCCTCGTGGAAACCAGGCCAGACCCTGCTGTTGAACGGCAAGATGCTGACCGGCCGCGACGCCGCGCACAAGCGTATCCAGGACATGCTGGCCAAGGGCGAAGAACTGCCGGTGGACTTCAGGAACCGCGTCATCTACTACGTCGGCCCGGTTGATCCAGTGCGTGATGAAGTGGTCGGCCCTGCCGGTCCAACCACCGCCACCCGCATGGACAAGTTCACTGACATGATGCTGGAAAAAACTGGCCTGATCGCAATGATCGGCAAGGCAGAGCGCGGCCCTGCTGCGATCGAATCGATCCAGAAGCACAAGTCGGCTTACCTGATGGCAGTTGGCGGCTCGGCTTACCTGGTGTCGAAGGCCATCAAGCAATCGCGCGTGCTGGGCTTTGCCGACATGGGCATGGAAGCCATCTACGAATTCAACGTGGTGGACATGCCAGTCACCGTAGCGGTTGATTCGGCTGGCACCTCGGTGCACAACACCGGCCCTGCGGAATGGAAAGCCCGCATCGAGCAGCTGAACGTGCCTGTCGTAACGGCCTGATGCTCGGCGCCCGCTCTCCCGGTGCGCCTATCGGTGTCTTTGACTCCGGCGTGGGCGGGCTGTCGGTACTGCGCCATATCCGTGCGCAGTATCCGAACGAACATCTGATGTACGTGGCCGATTCCGGCCACGCGCCGTATGGCGACAAGACCGAAGAGTATGTCGTCGAGCGCGCGCTGGCGGTGACCGAATTCCTGCTGGCCCATGGTGCCAAGGCATTGGTGGTCGCCTGCAATACCGCCACCGTGGCCGCCATCAAGGCGGTGCGGCTGCGCTATCCGGAGTTGCCGGTGGTCGGCGTCGAGCCTGGCCTGAAGCCGGCCGCCGCCGCCTCGCGCAATGGCAAGGTCGGCGTGCTGGCGACCGCGCGCACGCTGAAAGGCGAAAAATTCCTGCAACTGCGCGAGCAGATCAGCGCCGCCACGCAGGCCGAGTTCCTGTTGCAGCCGGCGATTGGCCTGGTCGACGAGATCGAAAAAGGCAATCTGCAAGCGCCAGCCATCCACGCTATGCTGGAGAAATATGTCGCGCCGCTGCTGGAACAGGGCGCCGATACGCTGGTGCTGGGCTGTACCCACTACCCTTTCGTGAAGAGCGGCATAGAACAAGTGCTGCGCGCGCATGCGCGCGGCGACGTGACGCTGATCGACACCGGCGACGCCGTGGCGCGCCAGCTGGGCCGCCTGCTGGAAGCGGCCGGCCTGCTGCGTCCGGAACTGAAGCCGGACGCCACACTGCGCGGCTACACCACCGGCGACGCCGCTGCGCTGGCGCAGGCCTTCGGCGATTTGCTGGGACTGGCGCCAGAGCTTGAAAAGATTGATGTTTAAGCCAGCTGGCCGGAATCGAAAGGATGCTGAAATTAAATTTGCAGGAATCGAAACTGGCTTGTATAATTCTGGCTCGTTGTTCAGCACTAGTTGAATAACAGGTAGTAAATCAGCGGTGGCTGTAGCTCAGTTGGTAGAGTCCAGGATTGTGATTCCTGTTGTCGTGGGTTCGAGCCCCATCAGCCACCCCAAAGAATTAAGTGAAAAGCCCAGTCTCCGGACTGGGCTTTTTGCGTTTTAGCCGCCCTGTTGATGTGCATCTACCCGGCCCCGCTTACAAGGGACTACGCTGCCTTGATAGCCGCAAGGAGATCGCTATGCCACACACCAGCTTGCTTGACATCGAATCGGGCCGGCCGGATGATCGTTCATCCTCAGGCGCAAAGGCCTCCGCCATGCAAGAACTCATCACATCGATTGAGATCATCAAGTCCAACTATGCCACCAGGGAAGAACTTGCCATCCTGAGCGGCAAGATCGATGTCCTCGCCAGCAATCAACAGGCCTTTCAAACGCACGCGATACAAACCTTTGCCACCAAGGCGGAACTTTCCGATGCTGTTTATCAGCTTACCTGGCGCATGGCCGGCTTTGCCGTGGTTATCATCAGCGCGATGGCCGCTTTCGTGCGTTATCTCCAGGCCTTGCCGGCGGCGCGCTGCGCTTTGATCTGGGCGGCGATCTTGTCCAGCGTATCCATGACGATGCCGGGATTGAAGGGTTTGACGATATAGCCTTTGGCGCCATTGCGCAGCGATTGCTCCACCGTGCTGCGGTCGGTGCTGGCGGTGACCATCAGCACCTCGGTTCCCGGCAGCTTGTCGCGTATCCAGTTCAGCAGTTCCAGGCCATCGCCATCCGGCATCACCACATCCAGACAGATGATGTCAGCGCGCTGCGAGCGCAGCCGGGTACGGGCGGCTTCCGCCGTGCCCGCATCGCCTACCACATCATATTGATCGCCCTGAATAATCACCCGCAACAGGCTGCGGGTCATTTCGTTGTCGTCAATGATGAAAACGCTGAGTCTCTGGTGAGATGGCATGCGATTCTCCCGACTATTATTGTATTAACTATACAGCAATGTCCAGCGCCTTCGGAATAAAAAGCCCGCCCCGGTGCTGGACTTCGGGTTATGATGCGAGCAACAATATCGTCACTCCGATTTGATCAGCTTGACTCCATGACTCTGCAATCTACGCTCGACCATCTGCTACAACGCGTGGAGGCGCAGCCCCTGCTGTTCGCACCCAAGCTGTCCCGCCTGGCCCTGCAAGGCCTGGCACTCGCCGCAGCGCCGCGCCAGAACATGCGCGTCAACGTCTGGCGCAACCACGCCGTGGAAAACGTGCTGAACCTGGCGGAACCCTACTTCGCCTTCGCCGGCATCGGCACGCAATCGCATGTCGGCCATTACGATGACAGCCTGTCGTTTGCAGATTATCAGCCAGCGGACATCGAACTGCTATGGCTGGACAGCGAGCGCTATCTATCGGCCAGCAGCGTTGCCGACTGGGCTGGCTGGCTGAGCGAGCGCCTCGCCGCATTGCGCGCCGTAAGCGGCGCCCCCGTCGTACTGGCCACCTGGGCGCCCGCAGAGTCAGATGGTGCAGCAGTCCTGCAAGCTGCCGCAGATGCCTGTCCCGGCGCCTATTTTGCCGACCTGTCGGCGCTGTGCGCGGAAGCCGCGATCAACCTGACCGATAAGCGCACCGCCGCGATGGCAGGCACGCCACTGGCCAACGCCGCCCAGCTGCTGATCGCCCGCAAGCTGGCCTGCCACTGGCTGCCTGGCGCCGCACTGCCGCCGATCAAGGCGGTGGTGCTGGATCTCGACCATACGCTGCATGCAGGCGTGCTGGGCGAGGAAGGCATCCAGGGCGTAACCATAGCCGACGGCTACGGCGATCTGCAACAGGCCATGGCGAAGCTGCGCGAGCGCGGCATCTTCCTGGCGCTGGCTTCGCGCAACGAACGCGCCGACGTCGAAGCGCTGTTTGCCGAACGCGCCGACTATCCGCTACGCTGGGAGCACTTCTCCGTCACCGAAGTCTCCTGGGACGCCAAGGCGGAAGCCATCCGCCGCATCGCCGCCGCCCTGCGCATCGCGCCGGACGCGATGCTGTTCGTCGACGACAATCCCGGCGAGCTGGCCAGTGTGCAAACCGAACTGCCTGGTCTGCACACAGTGCACGCCGGCGCCGATCCACACCTGACCGAACTGGCGATTGCCTGGTATCCAGGCCTGTGGCGCTGGCGCGTCGAAGCCGATGACGCCAAACGGGTACAGGACCTGCAAGCCAACGCACAGCGCGCCGCGCTGCTCAGTGGCGCCAACGACGCGGGCAGCTATTTCCGCAGCCTGCAAGTGCAGCTGGACTTTTACATCGATCCCGCGCAGCAATTAAGCCGCGCCGCCGACCTGTGCAAGAAAACCAACCAGTTCAACCTGGCGCTACGCCGCTTCAACGAAGCGGAAGTGGCGCAGCACATGGCCGCGCCATCCTCCTGCGTGGCAACCGTGCACATGCGCGATCGCCTGGCCGACAGCGGCAGCATCGCCGTATTGGTCGCCGAACGCAGCGGCGCCGTGCTGCGCGTGGAAGAACTGTGCATCAGCTGCCGCGCCATGGGCCGCCAGCTGGAAGACACCGTGGTGCTGGGCGCGCTGGCCGCCATGCCGCTGCTGGAAGGCTGCGATGAAGTGGCATTCGTAGTACGCCACGGCCCGCGCAACCAGCCGGCATTGGATTGGCTGGGCAAGCTGCTGGGCCTGCCCGGCCAGCCGGCCGAAGGCGAACACCGCCTGCCCGCAGCCACCGTGCGCGCCTTTACTCCAGACGCCAACCTGACACTCACCTACGATAAAACACGCTTATGAACCGCGCACATATTGAAACGACCGTCCTGACCGCCATCGCCGCCGTACTCAAACGGGAACTGCCCGAGGGCGCGCAAACCAGCCGGGAAAACACGCCGGAGTGGGATTCGCTGAAGCATGTGGAAATCATGTTTGCCGTGGAAGACGAGCTGTCGGTCGAGTTCTCCGAAGAGGAACTGGCCGAACTCAACAGCGTCGCCAGGATCGTCAACGCCGTGGAAGCGCGCCATGCGGCATGACATCGCCATCGAAGGCCATGGCTACCGCCTGCGTCCGATCACCGACAGCGACGCGGCCTTCGTGGTCGCACTGCGCAGCGATCCGGAACTGACGCGCTTTCTGCCGCCCATTACCGCCAGCGTGGAGAACCAGCTGGCCTGGCTGGCTGGCTATTACCAGCGCGAAGGCGACTATTACTTCATCGTGGAGCGTAGCGACAACCAGGCCGCCGAAGGCGTGATCTCGGTGTACGACCTCGACCCTGCCAGCGGCAGCGCCGAATGGGGGCGCTGGATATTGAAGCCAGGCTCGCTGGCTGCGGTGGAAAGCGCACGCCTGATTTACCAGTGCGCCTTCGAGCATCTGAAGCTGCAAACCCTGTACTCCCGCACCATGGCCGAGAACGCTAAAGTGGTGTCCTTCCACGACTCCTGCGGCATCACCACGCGCAGCACCCTGCCCCATCACTTCACGCTCGGCGGCCGCCAGCTGGATGCGGTCGAACACCGCGTAACGCAAGCGGAATGGCCCGCCATCAACGAACGGCTGAGCAAGCTGGCGCAACTGATGCGGCGCCGGAGACCCGCATGAGCGATTTACCCGAACTGCCAGCCGGCTATACCTTCCACCATATCGGCTACGCTTGCGCCGACATGGCGCGCGAACGCACGCAGTTCGCTGCATTCGGCTATCAGCTGGAAGGAGAGGCTTTCGAAGATCACACGCAAGGCGTAGCCGGCTGCTTCCTGAGCGGCCACGGTCCGCGCATCGAACTGCTGGAAAACCTGCCGGGCCGCGACACCCTGACGCCATGGCTCAACGCCGGCATCAAGATGTACCATTTTGCCTATCTGGTCGACGACATGGCGGCAGCGCTGGCATGGGCGCGCACCAATCGCGGCAAGGTCACCGTCGCGCCCGTACCGGCAATTGCCTTCGGCGGCCGCTGCATCGCCTTCGCCATGTTCCGTAACGGGATGTTGCTGGAATTCATCGCCACGTCCCGTTGAGCTAGGCGGGGCAATCCCAAGCGGCTACAATCACTGGCATATAGAGAAATGCCTCGCGCCAAGCTCGTGCCGCTCACTTATCACACAGGGTAGAAATGCAAAAGATCAATCTGGTCATGGTCAACCGATATCATCAACGCACCGTCTGGACCTTTGAGGATACGATGAAGACCTTGCAGAATACGCTGCTGCAAGCGGGCTACGCTGCGGAGATCAATGCGAACTTCGTCGATCCGGACCCGGCTGTGACCAATATCCTGTTTGGCGTCGGTTCCGCATTTGCACACTCCTACGAAGAAATCGGCGCGCTCGCACTCCCCCGCAATGTCGTCATCTTCAATGGCGAACAGCTGGCCAGCGGCTCGGCGCTGATCACCGATGAATACTTGCAGTTCCTGTCGCGCTACATCGTATTCGACTGCTGGGAAGCCAATCTGCGCGACATCGAACACCGGATCAAGCTGCACGCTTTTGAAATGCCGCTGTTCCCGACGCCGGCGATGGGCAAGACCACCCGCACCGACTGGCAAATCGAGTATGACGTGGCGTTCTATGGCTCGCTCAACGAGCGCCGCCAGAAACTGTTCGATGAAATGCTCGATGCCGGGGTGCGTATCAAGGTCATCCAGAATGTCTGGGGCGATGCGCTGCCTGACCATCTGCTCGACTGCCGCTATGTCATCAATATGCACGCCTACGACACCAACCACCTGGAGCTGAACCGCTGCATCCGGCCGCTGTCGATGGGCATTCCGGTGATTTCAGAAGTCAGCACCCTGCCGGTCATCGGCGAATGGCAGGACAGCGGCATCCTGTTCATCCCGACCGAAGGCTTCGGCCGCGCGGTCAAGGAGATTATTGACGCGCCGCCGGAAGTACACATGACCGCCGCCAGAAAGTCGATGCAATTTACCAATCGCGCAGCCAACGCCGCGCATGTCAGGGAAACGATGGAACGTGTGATCGCCGAACTGACCTTGATGAGCTAATCTTCCTAATCCCGCGCCCAGCGCAACCTTGGAGCTTCCTGCATGGCTATTAACTTATTTACCCCGAATTTCCGCGTCGACGAGTGCCTCGAAGGCATTCGCGAGTGCCTGGAAAAAGGCTGGACCGGGCTGGGATTCAAAACCCTGGAAATCGAAAAAGCCTGGTGCGACTATACCGGCCTGCCCTATGCGCACTTCCTGAGCTCGAACACCGCCGGCCTGCACCTGGCCTTGCACATGTTCAGAACAGAAAAAGGCTGGCAGGAAGGCGACGAGGTGATTTCCACGCCGCTGACCTTTGTCTCGACCAACCACGCAATTCTGCAAACCGGCCTGACGCCGGTGTTTGCCGATGTCGATGACACGCTGTGCATCGATCCGGACGACTTGCTGGCCAAAATTACGCCGCGCACGCGCGCTGTCATGTTTGTCGGCCTGGGCGGCAACACCGGCCGCTACCAGGACGTGCTGCGCATTTGCCGCGAGCGCGGACTGGTGCTGATCCTGGACGCCGCCCACATGGCGGGCACCCGCTCGAACGGCAAGCATGTCGGCTGGGACGCCGACTGCACCATCTTCAGCTTCCAGGCCGTCAAGAACCTGCCGACCGCCGACTCCGGCATGATCTGCTTCCAGGACGCCGAACGCGACGCGCGCGCGCGCAAGCTGACCTGGCTGGGCATCAATAAAGACACCTACAGCCGCAGCATGAACCAAGGCGCGTACAAATGGATGTACGAAGTCGAGGAGCTGGGCTTCAAATACCACGGCAACTCGATCATGGCTGCGGTCGCGCTGGTGTCGCTGCGCTACCTCGACCGCGACAACGCCTACCGCCGCCAGCTGGCGACCTGGTATGAACAGCACCTGAGCGGCGATCCGGCCATCGGCCTGATCCCGATGACGTCAGGCTGTGAATCGTCGCGCCACCTGTTCCAGGTCCGCGTGGCCCAGCGCGACCAGGTGCTGATGGCGCTGAACGAGTTCGAGATTTATCCAGGCGTGCACTATCGCGACAATACCGCCTACCAGCTGTACCGCGACAGCGCCAACCAGTGCCTGAACGCCGCTCGCGCCAGCGACGAAGTCTTGTCGCTGCCGATGCACATGAATGTCACCGAACAGGACGTGCGCTTTGTTGCTGAAAAGCTCAAACAGATCGTGCGCCTGCACCGCAAGGCCTGATGGCAGGACTGCGGGGTCGGGGATGATGTAGAGAACGGACAGTTTCCTTACGGCTCAGTAACAATACAATATTTTGTCTATGTTTATTGCCCGTTGGAACTACGTTAACGTTACAATAGAACGATCGTTTGCATTCCCATGCAAACCATCCACTTCTGCTTATCCCCTAACCCCGTATAAGTCCTATGTCGCAAGAAAAAACCATTGCTGAAGTCAGCACTTATAGCAAAGATACGCCTATTGGCCGCCCGGATACCGATGGCCGCGCCGCTGTCTTTGTTCCCACTGAGACTTTTGATGCAGGCAATAATGCGGCCATCCGCAAGGGTGCGGGCATCGTCGGCTTCGGCAATCCCGACGGCACGCTGACCGTGTACTTCGAAGCCAACCGCTTCGACGACAGCAGCCTGCACAAATGGGAGAACAAGGCCCGCAAAGCCTATGACCGCATGGTGATGGGCGCTCCGACCGTGTCCAAAGCCAAGCTCACCGCCAATATGCTGGAACAGATCGGCATCATCGACGGCATGGGCATCCACCTCAAGCAACCGGAGCGCCTGCAGCACTGGCTGGAGATGGCCAATGCGCTGGATACCGCACCGGCCAGCCCGATCACCCTGTGGAAAACAAAGTAAAGCTGGGGAAAAGATACAGATGAGCAATTGTCCTACATTCAGTCGGACATTTGGCTGATGCCTGAAACCAAGGCCGTGGACTATTCTGGAGACATACCGATCCCCTCTTCCAGGAGTCCATCATGGCACGCTATCTCCATATCGCACTTGGCGCCCTGCTGATTACGCTGGCTGGCGCGTCGACCTACGAACTGTGTTCGGAGAACGTGCTGAGCAAGGCCTCCATCTACACCCTGCGCTAAACACCGCAGCAAAGAAAAATCCCGCTGGCCCTCACGAAGGCCAGCGGGATTTTTTATACGCTGGACGTATCAGCGATGACGGTAACCGCCTCGTCCGCCCCAGCGTCCACCGCAGCACCAGCGGCCATACGAGAAGCCCAGGCTCAGCGACACCGGAGGATAGTAATACGCCGGGGCCGGCGCATAGTAGACCGGTGCGGGCGCGTAATACACCGGCGCGCTGACGTAGGTGGTGGTCGAGGTCGAATAGACCGGCTCGTTGGTGTAGACCACGCGCGATTGCGGCTGCGGCGGGAGTTCCTCGGTCCAGGTGCCGGAGCGCGTTTGCGCGCCGGCCGGCAACACCTCAACGGTATGCCACTGGTAAGGATCTTGCACGCGCGGCGCGGCGCTGTAATAGGCCGGGCGCTGCGTGGCGCAGCCAGTCAGGGCCGCCAGCGCGGCAATGGCGACAATCATAGTTTTCATGGCGGTTCTCCTCTGTCCAGATATTACTATATAAGGAAGCGCGGCGCCGTTCGCGCCCGATTACAGATTATTACACTCGCCACCGCGGCCGTACATGCGAAAAAAAAGGAACCTGGCGGTTCCTTTTTTGTCTCTGCACGCGACAGCTCAGTCCAGTTTCCAGGCGTAGTCGACCTTGGTCCAGGTTTCGGCCGGGGCGCCATCCTTGGTGCCTGGCTTGAACTTGCAGGCGCTCAGCGCCTTGATGGCAGCCTTGTCCAGATTCTTGAAGCCGCTGCTTTTATCGACTTTCGAATCCGCGACGCTGCCGTCCGCCTTCACCAGGAAGGACATCGACACCGTACCCTGCTCTTCATTCATCAGGGAGGCTTTCGGATACTCAGCCTTGCAAGTCTTTGCATCAAACGCAGCCGGAACTTCGGCGGCAAAGGCAGCCGGAGCGGCCGACACCAGAACTGCTGCAATCACACTCAACCAACGCTTATTTTTAGACATCTGATTTCCCCAAGTGTATGAATTACGCGTGCAGGCCATGCCCATGCACGGCCCGTTTGAGACGAATTACAGCTTCCAGCTATAGTCAACCTTGGTCCAGGTCTGTGCCACGGAACCGTCTTTGGTGCCTGGCTTGAATTTGCATGCGCTCAGCGCTTTCAGTGCTGCCTTGTCGAGGTTTTTGTAGCCGCTCGATTTTTCCACTTTCGACTCGACGACGTTGCCGTCAGCGCCGACCAGGAAAGCCATGGTCACGTCGCCTTGCTCTTCGTTCATCAGCGATGCTTTTGGATATTCTGCTTTGCAGTTTTTGTCGTTCAGCGAAGCTGGCACTTCAGCAGCGAAAGCCGAGGTGGTAGCGGACAGGATGATGGCGGCGATAATAGATTTGTTCATAATGCGATTTCCCAACAATTTGTTTTTAAACACTGGTTAAACGAACTCCACAGCGGGCCATATGTCCACAAGGGCGGACGGCAGACTGCGGCAAATAAAAACTGCTTAGAACTCTTCCCACTCATCGCTACCGGCGGTGCTGGCTGCCGAGGCGACTTTTTTCGGTTTGGCTGCTGGTGCAGACGCTGGCGTTGCTTTTGCGGCCAGTTTCTTCACAGGAGCGCGGCTGGCAGCGATCGGCTTGACCACTGCTGCTTGCTTGGCGGCTGGCGCTGGCGCTGCAGCAGCCGTGCGCTCTTCACCTTCCACCAGCTTGAAGATGCTGACTACGCGAGCCAACTCGCCGGCCTGATCTTGCAAGCTTTGTGCTGCGGCGGCGGCTTCTTCCACCAGCGCGGCATTCTGTTGGGTCATGCTATCCATCTCGATGATGGACTGGTTGACCTGGGCAATACCGGCGCTCTGTTCCTGGCTGGCATTGGCGATTTCGCTCATGATGTCGGTTACGCGGCGCACCGAGGTCACTACCTCGTCCATCGTCACACCGGCCTGGCCGACCAGCTTGGTGCCGGCGCCGACTTTCTCGACCGAGTCATCGATCAGCATCTTGATTTCTTTTGCTGCGCCAGCCGAACGCTGGGCCAGATTACGCACTTCCGATGCCACCACCGCGAAGCCGCGGCCTTGTTCGCCGGCACGGGCTGCTTCAACCGCAGCGTTCAGCGCCAGGATATTGGTCTGGAAGGCGATGCCATCGATCACGCCGATGATGTCCACGATCTTCTTGGCCGAAGCATCGATCGAGCTCATGGTGTCCACCACTTGCGATACCACCTGGCCGCCTTTGACCGCCACATCCGATGCCGCCGATGCCAGCTGGTTGGCTTCACGGGCGTTGTCGGCGTTTTGTTTAACGGTCGAGGTCAGCTCATCCATGGCCGAGGCGGTTTTTTCCAGCGACGAAGCCTGCATTTCGGTACGCGACGACAGGTCGACGTTGCCGGCGGCGATTTCACGCGAGGCGGTGCCGATGGTTTCGGTGCCGGTGCGGACCTGGCTGACGATGTCGCGCAGGCTGTTGCGCATTTCACGCATTTCGAATACCAGGCTGTTCTTGTCAGCGCCGGTGGTGTTGATCGAGATCGACAGGTCGCCGCCAGCGATGGCGCCAGCGATCGACGAGGTGTAGTCAGGCTCGCCGCCCAGCTGCTTCTGCAGGCTGCGGGTGATGACCAGTGCGGCAGCCACCGAGATTGCCACGGCCAGCAGGCCCATGATGATCATGAAGGTACGTGCGCTGGAGAAGCCGTTGGCGGCATCCACTTGCATCTGCGCATTCATCTTGTCTTCCATCGAACCCAGTTGTTCCAGCGCGGTCAGCCATTTTTTCTGGGCTGGGCGGATTTCTTTCACCAGCACGCGGGTTGCCTCTTCAGGCTTGGCGGCCAGCCACAGTTCCGACGCCTTGGCGATGGCCGGCATGGCCAGCGCTTCCGATTCTTTCACGGTAGCCAGCAGGTTCTTCTCTTCCGGGGTGGCTTCCACCGCGAATTGTGCGCTCAGCTTGTTCTGGAACTCGGTGTACTTTGCGCCCAGTTCCTTGATGCGGTTCATATCGGTTTCCATGTCGGCCGGATCGGCGATCATGGTCAGCACGCGCAGCGAATTGACGCGCTCGGTCACGTTGTTACGCATGTCCACCACCAGGCGCGACACGACGTTGTTGACGGAGATAACGTGATCCAGGCGGTTCTGGATCTGCGACATGCGCAGGATGCCCACAGCGGTGACTGCCACCAGGAATACGAGCACCAGGGCGAATCCGAGGCCCAGTCGCGTACCGACTTTCATTTTTGCTAAATTCATTTCGTCTTCTTCTTTAGTGACACGTTAATAGAAGTTGCTTTGAAGCCATCGCGTTTGAGGATGCCATCCAAACAAAACCCTTGCTGCTAAGTAATAAGCTAGACAGTAGCAAACAATGACTGCGAATGCAAAATTTGCGGCTCCACCAGCAGCTTGCATGTAGTTTTTTTGAACCGCAATACAGCACGAAGGTCGGTGGATATGTGTGTATATTCAGGAATTATAGATGCAAATTTTGCCTCAAAGCAAGCAATTACTGCCCGGAAAATACGCAAACGAACTTTCTGTGTGGAAATGCCACCACAGCCAATGAAAGTTTGTCAATATACGTAGTTCTACGGAGCAATACGCAGTCGGGCTGCGGCTTCGAGGAGCAAATTGGCGTCGCCGAGGGCGAGCTTTTTGGAGTCGGACAAGGTCTGGCGGAAGGCGCGTGCGCCGGGCAGGCCAGTCATGATGCCAAGCATGTGGCGGGTGATGGAATTGAGCTTCAAGCCGAGCGGGCCATACTGGGCCAGCTGTGCCTGTATATAGGGAATCATGGCTTCCAGCACTTGTTCGCGGGTCTTGGGCGCGCTGTGGTCGCCGTAATAGCGCTGGTCGAAGTTGGCCATGACGAACGGGTTGTGATAGGCCTCGCGGCCCAGCATCACGCCGTCCAGGTGTTGCAGATGTGCATCAATCTCGGCTTCGGTCTTGATGCCGCCATTAATAATGATTTCGAAGTCAGGGAAGTCGCGCTTGAGCTGGTATGCGTAATCGTATTTCAGCGGCGGGATTTCACGGTTTTCCTTCGGCGACAAGCCTTTCAGTATCGCATTGCGGGCGTGCACGATGAAGGTCTTGCAGCCGGCGTCCGCCACCTGGCCGACGAAATCGCGGACGAAATCGTAGCTCTGCACATCATCGATGCCGATGCGGTGCTTGACGGTGACATCGATCGACACCGCGTCGCGCATGGCTTTGACGCAGTCAGCCACCAGTTGCGGCTCGGCCATCAGGCAGGCGCCGAAAGCGCCTTTCTGTACCCGCTCCGACGGGCAGCCGCAGTTGAGGTTGATCTCGTCATAGCCCCACTGCTCGCCCAGCTTGGCGCTGGTGGCCAGGTCGGACGGATCGCTGCCGCCCAGTTGCAGCGCCACAGGATGCTCTTCCTCGTTGAAGCGCAGATGCCGCTCCACATCGCCATACACCAGCGCGCCGGTGGTCACCATTTCGGTGTACAGCCAGGTGTGCTTGCTGATGTGGCGGTGAAACACGCGGCAGTGGCGGTCAGTCCAGTCCATCATCGGCGCGACGGACAGGCGGCGGCTCGGCACTACAGGTGCTTGGTCGGCGGTCGGCGGATGAATGGTGGTCATGGCGGCACAAGGCTGATCGATTGGGGTCGACATTATAGCGCAACTTCGCTTCCCCTAAGCTGCCTCAAGCTGTGCGATGGGATCGCCCTTCTGCCAAAATTCTTGCATATTCCGCCATATTCAACTGGTTATTCTTGCAAGAATACCCAAGAATACGCTTTAAGTTCCCCACAGAAAGGTCTTGAGGATGAATTTTGGCGACAAGTTAAAACAACTCCGCACCCAGAGAAATCTGACACAACCGCAGTTTGCCGAGGCGATCGGCATCGAGCAGTCTTATCTGTCCAAGCTGGAAAATGACAAGTCGCAGCCTTCGGCGGACATGTTCAGCAGCATCATCAAATCGCTGCAACTGGCACCGGCCGATTTTCTGGCCGACATAGACCGCCAAGTCCTGCACACCTCGTTGCGCCACATCCCGGAGGTCAGCCAGTTTCTGAACGGCGAGGTGCAACGCCGCCTGCACGATGCGCGCAAATACATTTGGGGCGCGGCCGCCGCCGGACTGCTGGGTTTCGCGCTGATGCTGGCGGCCAACGATGGCATCTTCTACGCCAACAATCTGTATAAATACAAATCGCAGGGCGTGCTGCTGGAAGGCGAATCCGACCAGACATTTGAACAAGCTCCCGATGCCAGCCGGGTCAAGGTGCAGACCATCGAGGTCTGGGGCAACCGTGGCAGCATGTACTTCGCGCCGGCCGCCAACGGCCAGCGCAAATTTGAACTGGCTGACGTGACCTATGTGCGTCCGCCGCAGAACAAGATCATGGGATATGTCGGCGCCCTGCTGATGTTTGGCGGACTGCTGTTGCTGGTGGTCGAATGGCGCATGCGCAAAGCCACGGGAGGCCAGCATGCCGCAGCTTAAAACCTTCTTCGCCGGCGCCGCCACCATGGCCAGCGCCCTCGCCGCCGTCGTGCTGCTGACCGGAGCGCGCGAAGACCGCCACCCGCAGTTCGACGAAATCACAGTCGGCCGTATCAACATCGTTGAGCCGGACGGCACCAAGCGGCTGGTGATTTCCAACCGCGCCCAATTCCCTGGCGATTTCATGCAAGGCAAGGAAGGCGCGCGGCCCGACCGCCGTTCATTCGCCGGCATGATCTTCGTGAACGAGGAAGGCACGGAAAACGGCGGTCTGATCCAGAAAGGCAGTATCAGCGAAGATGGCAAGGTGTCGTCCGGCCTGTCGCTAACCTTTGACCGCTTCCGCCAGGACCAGGCGCTGCAGTTGCTGAACACCGATAGCGCCACAGCGCAGCAGACCGCCATCAAAATCAACGACGTGCCCTACTTCCAGCACGCCTCCATGGACGACATCAAACGCTATGGCGAGCAAGCTCGCCAGTTGCCGGAGAGCGAACGCGAGGCTTATTGGCAGAAACTGAACCGCGAAGGCCGCCTCAGCGTCAACCGCATCTGGCTGGGCAACACGCGCGACAAAGGCTCGGCGCTGCAACTCAAAGACGCCCAGGGCCGCGTGCGCATGATGCTGATCGTCGGCGCGGACGGCGCACCGGAGATCCGCATGCTGGACGAGACTGGCAAGATCACCAGGGCGATTACGCCAGCCAGCCCTTAAGCCAAGAACGGTAGCGTCACCAGGCTGACCAGGTAGCGTGCTGGCTGGTCATGCTTGTTTTCGTAGCTGATGCCAGGGCCTTCGCGCAAGGCCAGGCAGTCTCCCGGCATCAACTGCCAGCGCTGTTCGCCGGAGGTGACTTCGATACGGCCTTCAAGCATCCACAGCTGCTGGTAGATGTCGGCGTCGTTGTGCGTCTGGTCATAGGCAACCCGGCGGCCGGGCGGAAACACCACTTCCACCATGTGCAGCGGGGAGCGCACCGGCGGCGACAGCTGGCGGCGCGTGTAGCCGGAGGGGGGATCGGTCCACACCGGCTGCGTGTCGGGCGTGCTGAGCCGTGACGGCGCCGCGCTGTCAGCCGCGAACAGCGAAGCCAGCGCGACGCCCAAGGCGCCCGCAAGCTTGTCCAGCACGGTGGCGGTGGCGCTGCTCTCGCCCCTTTCGATCAGCGAAATATTGGACCGGCTGACGCCGCTGCGTTCGGCCAAGGCCGCCAGCGACAGGCCGCGTGCGTTGCGCAAGGCTTGCACGCGGCGCGCAATGAGTTGATTGATATCCATGATTTCCATTATACTGGATTAAAATCCAATAAATTAACACGCCATGCCTATCGCTTTTGAAACGCCGGACCAGCCCGACGTCCACACGCTGATCGCCGAGCTGGACGCGTATCTGTACGCCCTCTACCCGGCCGAGTCGGTCTACGCGCTGGACATCCGTTCACTGCTGCAAGCCAACGTCCGTTTCGCCGTGGCCCGCGACAGCGACGGCGCGGCCATCGGCTGCGCCGCCGTGCTGCTGACGCCGGAATATGGCGAGATCAAGCGCATGTACGTGCGTCCCGCCGCGCGCGGCACCGGCGCCGCCAGCCAGCTGATCGGGCTGCTGGAGCAGACCGCAGTCTCCGCCGCCTGCCCGGAAATGGTGCTGGAAGCCGGCCCGGCGCAGCCGGAAGCACTGGCCTTTTACACGCGCAGCGGCTTCCAGCGGTGCGGTCCCTACGGCGACTATCCAGACGATCCACACAGCGTATTCATGCGCAAGCCGCTGGGGAAAATCGCTTAACGATGGAAAAACCGGGCTGCGCGATATACTCAAAATCCCGCAGCCTTCCATTGATCAAAAATGTCCGCGCCCACCATTTCACCGCCGCTCAATTCAATTCCCGCCGAGATCCGCAACGCCCAGGACTACGCCGCGCTGGCGCCGCACTTCATGCCGCCGTCGCACCACGCTTACATTGCGGGAGGCAGTGGCTACGGGCAGAGCGTGGCGGCAAATGTGACCGCGTTTGAACAATGGGCGATCTATCCGCGTCTGCTGCGTGATGTCAGCCAGGGTCACACGCGCATCACGCTGGCCGGCGAAACCCACGCGCATCCGCTATTCCTGGCGCCGCTGGCCTTCCACAAGCTGGCGCATCCGAACGGCGAGATCGACACCGCGCGTGCCGCCGACGCCACCGATACCTGCATGATCGCCAGCACGCAATCGTCCTGTCTGCTGGAAGAGACGGTCGCTGCCAAGCGCTGGTTCCAGCTCTACCTGCTGCCGCGCCGGGAGGACACGCTGCACCTGCTGCGCCGCGCCGAAGCGGCCGGCTACCGCGCCATCGTGCTGACGGTCGACGCACCGATCCAGGTGGCCAACCGCCGTGCGCTGGCGGCGCAATTCCAGCTGCCGGCCGACTGCGTCAACCTCAATCTGCGCGGCTACGACACCACGCCGCGCTTTGCCGGCAACGGCCCTGGCGAAAGCCGTTTCTTCCAGGGCGCCATGCGCGGCGCGCCAAGCTGGGACGATATCCATTGGGTGATGAGCCAGACCACGCTGCCGGTATGGGTCAAAGGTGTGCTGCATCCGGACGATGCGGTAGCACTGCGCGATGCGGGCGTGGCCGGTGTCGCCGTCTCCAATCATGGCGGCCGCAGCCTGGATGGCGCGCCGTCGGGACTGGACGTGCTGCCGGCAATACGCGCCGCAATCGGCCCGGACTTCCCCATCATGTATGACGGCGGCGTGCTGTCCGGCAGCGACGCCTTCAAGGCGCTGGCGCTAGGCGCGAATGCAGTGGCCATCGGCAGGCTGCAAGTGTATGCGCTGAGCGTGGCCGGCGCGCTGGGCGTGGCGCATATGCTCAAGCTGCTGCGCGAGGAACTGGAAATCTGCATGGCGATGGCGGGCTGCGCCACCATCGCCGACATCAATAGCGGCGCCCTGCTCCGCCAGGCGCGCCGCGCTAACGCTTAGTTAAGCGCCTTTCTTTTTACGCACCACGGCCAGCTTCGGCGCCTGCGGCCCGAAGATGGCGGCGACACGGTCCAGCCGCGTTGCCGCCTCGCCGGTCAGCGTGCCGGTGGCGCCGGCCACCTGGCGCACGATGCCCAGCGCGGTGGCGCGGCCTTCCGGATCTTCCGGCAGCAGCAGCGGCAGGTCATTCAGCGCCGCCTCTTCATCCACCTGCAAGATCAGGTACTGCTCGCGCAAGATCTTCTTCAGCAGCGTGACGCTCATTTCCTTGTTGTCCGAAGTACGCAAACGCAGCTGGCGCATCGCGGCAAACGCGCGTTCGTCGGCCGCGCTCATTTCCGGACTGCGGAAGATGTACAGCAAGCCGCGAATAATCCCTTCAGTCACGCCGCCTTCCTTGGTGCGCAGCGCTGCCGCCGCGCGGTTGGCGTTGAAAGTCGCCTCGCGGGCGATGTCGCGGCCGATGCGGCGCGGCTTGCCGCCGTCCGTACTCAGGCCGACCAGCGCTTGCAGCAGCGGCGAGCCATACACGCCGAGGAAAATGTTCTCGGTCGCCTGGTCGCGCGCATCCCTGTAGCGATCCAGCGCATCAACGATCTGCTTGGACCAGGCTTCCTGCATATGCAGGAAGATATTGTCCTTGGCCACCGGCTTGCGCTCGGCGCGCACCTTCTCGGCCAGCGCGGGGATCTGGTTCAGCAGCGGATTTTTGCTGGAGAAAGCGGTATAGCGCATGCGCAGTGGATGCGCCTCGCGCAGGCGCTCGGCGACGTCCTCGCTCACCAGCGATTTGACCAGCGGACTGGCAAAGGTCTGGTACAGGCCCTTGTTGATTTCCGACACGCGCGCGACGGTGGCGAAGCGGCGTTCATCCGCCACATCGTTGCCGCCCAGCGCGCGCAGCGCATCCAGGTTGCGGCGCTCAAAACGCATCACATAATCGCCAGCCGCCATATCGCCGGAGGCGATTTCCGCCTGCAGCATTTCCTCATCCTTGTCGAGGAATACCGCTTCGTACAGGCCCGGCGGCATGATGTCGATCATGTCCATGGCGGCGGTGAATTCCTCGTGTTCCTTATTGGCCACCGAGGCCGACACAAAGATGCCCAGGTGGCCTATGCTCTGGTGCATCGAGTAGATGATGGTCTGGCCGCCAGCCACCAGCGCCGCGTCATCCTCGTACAGATCCAGCACCCAGCCCAGCGCCTGCTGCGGCGGCGTGATGTCATCGCCCCACGAGCAGAACACCACGATCGGCGACTTCACATTGCGCAGGTCGATGCGGTGGCCTTGACTGTCCAGCAACGCCGCATCGCTGAGCCGGTTGCCGACAAACAGCGAGTCGGTGATGTACTGGATTTCTTCGGCGTTCAGCAGCACCGGATTGCCCCACCATTTTTCAAAGTCGAGGAAGCGCTGCGCCTCGGTATCGATCTTCGAATAAACGTTGTAGTTCTTGCTCCAGAAGGTGTTGGACGGATTCATCTTCTCGAAGTTGGCGACCAGTGCCGCACCGTCAAAGACACCGTTGCCCAAGTCGCCGGCCAGCGCCGTCATCCAGGTGCCGCCGAGGATCCCCCCCAGATAGCGCAGCGGATTCTTGCCGCGCACGCCAGCCCAGTACGACAGCGGCGCACCGGCCAGCACCAGCGGTCCGACCAGGTCCGGATTCAGCGCGCTGGTCATCATGATTTGCCAGCCGGCCTGGCAGTTGCCGATCAGCGCAGGCTTGCCGTCGGCCTGCGGATGCAGCTCGGCCACCTTGGCGATGAACTTGGCCTCGGCCTTGCAGACATCTTCAATGGTCTGGCCTGGCACAGGATGCGGCGTGAAGCCGACGAAATAGCACGGGTGGCCGGCTTTCAGCACCACGCCGATTTCACTGTCATGCTTCATGCCGCCGATGCCGGGACCGTGACCGGCACGCGGATCGAACACAATGAAGGGGCGCTTGGTCGGATCCGGCTCGACGCCGTCCGGTTGCAGGATTTTCAGCAGGCCGTAGTTGACAGGACGCTCCAGGTGGCGGCCATCCATCACGACTTCAAATGCGAAACTCAATACATGGGGAGCGGTCTGCTCGGCGCGGTGATTGCGCTCGTCGCCACGGTCACGCAGCACGTCCATGAACAGGACGCTGCGCTGGACTGCATCGACCCAGTAATCGGTCGCCTGCTGAGCCAGGTTAAAGGGATTGCCAGGCCAGGTGTTGAGCCAGGAATTCTGCTTGTCGTCACTCAAGATCATCCTCCATGCGGTTTTGCTGCCATGCACCAAAGTAACCCAGCAAGGAGGAAAACGCAAATGAAAAAAGCCGCCCGAAGGCGGCTTCTTGATCTGGCGATCAGCGAAAGATTATGCTTCGCGGGAAGCTTTCTTACGCTCGTGCTCTTTCAGGTGACGCTTGCGCAGACGGATCGATTTCGGGGTGATTTCCACCAGCTCGTCGTCGTCGATGAATTCCACTGCGTATTCCAGCGACATCTGGATCGGCGGCACCAGGCGCACGGCTTCGTCGGTACCCGACGAACGCACGTTGGTCAGCTGCTTGCCCTTGATCGGGTTAACCACCAGATCGTTGTCACGCGAGTGGATACCGATGATCATGCCTTCGTACACTGGGTCATTGTGGACCACGAACATACGGCCGCGATCTTGCAGTTTCCAGATAGCGTAAGCAACTGCTGCGCCGTCATCTTGCGAGATCAGCACGCCGTTACGACGGCCACCCAGTTCACCCTTGGTGTTGTCGACTGGTGCGTACGCGTCGAACACGTGCGACATCAGGCCGGTACCACGGGTCAGGGTCATGAATTCACCCTGGAAGCCGATCAGGCCACGTGCTGGAATACGGTATTCCAGACGCACACGGCCTTTGCCGTCCGATTCCATGTTTTGCAGGTCGCCACGACGACGGCCCAGTTCTTCCATGACGCCGCCCTGGTTGGCTTCTTCAACGTCAACCGACAGTTGCTCGAACGGCTCGTGGCGCACGCCATCCACCATTTTGAACACTACGCGCGGACGCGAAACGGCCAGCTCGAAACCTTCGCGACGCATGTTTTCGATCAGGATGGTCAGGTGCAGCTCGCCACGGCCCGATACTTCGAAGGTGGTGTCATCTTCGGTAGCGGCAACGCGCAGTGCCACGTTGGCTTTCAGTTCTTTGTCCAGACGATCGCGCAGTTGACGCGAGGTCACGAACTTGCCTTCGCGGCCAGCCAGCGGCGAGTTGTTGACCATGAAGTTCATGGTCAGGGTTGGTTCGTCGACGGTCAGCATAGGCAGCGCTTCCGGGGTATCCGGTGCGCACACGGTCGAACCGATGCCGATTTCTTCGATACCGTTGATCAGCACGATGTCGCCGGCAACAGCGTCGTCCACCAGCACGCGCTCCAGGCCCTTGAAGTTCAGCACCTGGTTGATGCGGCCCTTGATCGGGGTTGCATCCGGACCGTTCAGAACGATCACGTCCTGGCCGGTTTTCACACGGCCGCGGTTGATACGGCCAATGCCGATCTTGCCGACATACGACGAGTAGTCCAGCGAGGTAATTTGCATCTGCAGCGGACCGTCTGGATTGTCGTCACGGACTGGCACGTGTTCCAGGATGGCGTCGAACAGCGGCTTCATGTCGCCCGAACGCACGTCTTCGGTCAGACCGGCGTAGCCGTTCAGACCCGAAGCGTAAACGATAGGGAAGTCCAGTTGCTCGTCGGTAGCGCCCAGCTTGTCGAACAGTTCGAAGGTCTGGTTGATAGCCCAGTCAGCGCGCGCGCCTGGACGGTCCACCTTGTTGACCACCACGATAGGCTTCAGGCCCAGGGCCAGCGCCTTGCGGGTCACGAAACGGGTCTGTGGCATCGGGCCCTCTTGGGCGTCAACCAGCAGCAGAACCGAGTCCACCATCGACAGTACACGCTCCACTTCGCCGCCGAAGTCGGCGTGGCCTGGGGTGTCAACGATGTTGATGTGGGTGCCTTCGTACTCAACAGCGCAATTCTTCGACAGAATCGTAATGCCGCGCTCTTTTTCGAGGTCGTTCGAGTCCATGACGCGGGTATCAACCGCTTGGTTTTCGCGGAAGGTGCCGGACTGGCGCAGCAGTTGGTCAACCAGCGTGGTTTTGCCGTGGTCAACGTGGGCGATGATTGCAATATTGCGAATTGCGCGTTTAGTAGTAGACATGGTAGTTATCTTGGGGAAAAACTGCGGGTACGTACAGGAGGTACGTAAAGCCCACTAGTATAGCATGTTGCGTTGCAACTCAACGTAAATATCGCATTAGCGGATATTTACGAGGAATTGGTCCAGTAACCCATCCGGCCGGAAATAGGTGTTGATGCGTACCTGCTTGCCGCCAGCGATGCCGCGATAGCCGCGCGAGGTCATGCCGCCGCGTTCCTCGCTGCGGCTTTCGGACAAGTCCT
Source organism: Duganella sp. sic0402 (assembly GCF_019219065.1). Taxonomy (GTDB): domain Bacteria; phylum Pseudomonadota; class Gammaproteobacteria; order Burkholderiales; family Burkholderiaceae_D; genus Rugamonas. The sequence goes on from NZ_JAHUWK010000003.1 coordinate 386,162, forward strand.
GCAACGCACCCAATGGCTGCAGCGATGCGGCGAAATCGGCCACGGCGGTGGCGGTGAAATAGCTGCTCAAGTCACTGCTCATCAGCTTGCGGTCAGGCTGGCCCGCCTGCAACTGGGCAAACAGCTGGCGCACCACCGCCAGGCTGGCGGCGCTGGACGTCAGCGGCGCAGTGGTGGCCGCAGCCTTCGGCAGGGCCAGCAGCAGTCGCTCCAGTTGATCGACGGTCTTGCCCGCTGCCGGGCCGGGGCCATTGGTCAGCACCACCAGCGCCATGCCGTCATCGGGATACATACGGTTGAAAGAAATAAAGCCCGACATGCCACCCGAGTGATGCCAGCGCGCGCGCCCTTCGGGACTGCGGTCCACCACCAGGCCAAGCGCATAACCGGTAGCGCCGCCGTCGCTCAGGCGCGCTTCGGCCAGCAGTTGCGACTGCGACGTCGGCTTCAGCAGCTTGCCCTGCAACAGCGCAATATCCCACAGCGCGAGATCGCCGGCGCTCATTGCCAGTTGTCCGGCCGCATAGGCCCAGTTGCGCCCTTCCGAAACCGCTACCCGCAGCGGACCTTCCGCGTAGCGCTGGTAGCCGAGCGGATCGTCCGCGCTCCATGGGGTGCTGTTGATGTCAATCGCGGTGCGCATGCCCAGCTTATCGGTGATGCGGCTGCGGATAATCTGCGTCAGCGACTGGCCCACCGCCTTTTCCGCCATCTGGCCGGCGATCACATAATTGGTGTTGCTGTACTCCCAGCGCTGGTCGGGCGTGAAATTGAGCGGCTGGCGGCCCCACCTCGCCATGATGGCTTGCGGCGTGGTGGCAACCGCCATGAATGGCGCGATGTAGTCGAGCGGGTAGTAGTCGCTATAGCCGGCGGTGTGCGACAGCAGCTGGCGCAGCGTGATGTCCTGGGCGCGGCTCAGCTGCGGGAAGTAGCGCGCCACCTTGTCATCCAGCGACAGCTTGCCCTCCTCCGCCAGCAGCAGTACGGCGGCACCGAGGAACTGCTTGCTGTTGGAGCCAATCTTGTAGCGCATCTGCGGCGTGGCCGGCAAACGCGGCTCAAGCCGGGCCCATCCATAAGCCTGTGCGTAGGCGACCTTGCCGTCGCGGACGATGGCCAGCGACACGCTGGCCTCGCCTGTCTCGGCCAGCACTTGCGTGGCAATGGCGTCGACTTGCAGCACCGTTTCCGGCGTCAGCTGGGCCATGGCCGGCGCTGCGCAGGCCAGTATCACAACAAACGAGACAAGACTGCGGGCCATGGATGCTCCTGTGGCTGAACTGTGGCTTAAGTGTGGCTGGCGGCGATCAGGCGTTCGGGGGCAAGGATGGCGTATTCCTGCAACAGCCCGGTCCCCAGCAAGCGCTCGCCATCGTAGACACGCACCCGTCCGATATGGGCGGACGGCACGGCAACCGCCGGCTCCTTGCCCAGCGGCAGACGCTGGCCTTGCAGGAATCGTTTGGCCAGCGCCTCGCCCAGATCCACGCGCGGGAAGCTGGACAACAGTGCGTCCACCGGCGACAACAGCGTCAATGGCGCTGCGTGCGCGGCCAGCTCTTCCAGCGTAATCATGCGATCGGTGGTCAGCTCGCCAACCTGGGTGCGGCGCAGCGCGTTCAGGTGCGCGCCACAGCCAAGCGCCTTGCCGATGTCTTCGCCCAGCACGCGGATGTAGGTACCCTTGCTGCAGGTGACCGATAGTTTCAGGAATGGCGCTTCGTAGGAAATCAGTTCCAGCTTGTGGATGATCACGTCACGCGCCTCGCGCTCCAGCGTGATGCCTTCGCGCGCGTATTCGTACAGCGGCTTGCCGTCGCGCTTCAGCGCCGAATACATCGGCGGCACTTGCTTGATCGGGCCGCGGAACTGCGCCAGCACGGCATGGATCTGCTCCAGCGTGACGTTGACGTCGCGGCTTTCCTGCACCTGGCCTTCGGTGTCGCCGGTGTCGGTGGTCTGGCCGAGGTGGACGGTGGTGTCGTAGCTTTTATCGGCTTCCAGCAAGTCCTGCGAGAACTTGGTGGCCTCGCCGAAGCACAGCGGCAGCAGGCCAGTGGCGAACGGGTCGAGGGTGCCGGTGTGGCCGGCCTTCTTGGCGTTCAGCACGCGCTTGGCCTTGATCAGCGCATCGTTGCTCGACAGGCCGACAGGTTTGTCGAGCAGCAGTACGCCGTCCACCAGATCGCGGACGCGTTTCACACGAGCCTGATTCATTATTCCTCGCCGTCGTCGAGCGAGCGGGTGCTGTTGGCCTGGTCGATCAGCGCCGACATCGCCATACCGCGCGCGGCCGAGGTATCGTGCACAAAATGCAGCTGCGGCAGCGTGTGGATGTGCAGACGCTTGCCCAGCTGGTTGCGCAGATAGCCGGCGGCGGCATGCAGGCCGGCCAGCGTGTTTTTCACCGACTCCGCATCATCCTTCAGCATGGTGAAGTAGATTTTGGCGTGGGCGTAATCCGGGGTCAGCTGCACCTCGGCCAGCGTGATCATGCCGATGCGCGGGTCTTTCAATTCAAAGACGATCAGTTCGGACAGATCTTTCTGGATCTGATCAGCCACGCGCAAGCCGCGCTGTGGGATGTTTTTACTATGTTTTGCCATGATGATTCCCTAAACGGCAAGTGGACGGGAAGGCCCGTCCACTTTACCAGATACTGCTGTGCTACCCGTAAATTACAGGGTACGCGCGATTTCCTGTACTTCGAACACTTCCAGCGAGTCACCCACCTGGATGTCGTTGTAGTTCTTCAGCGACAGGCCGCACTCCAGACCGGCGCGGACTTCTTTCGCGTCGTCCTTGAAGCGTTTGAGCGAGTCGATCTCGCCAGTCCACACCACGATGTTGTTGCGCAGCAGACGTACCGACGACGAACGCTTGACCACACCATCGGTGACCAGGCAACCAGCCACGGCGCCGACCTTGGACACCAGGATAACCTGGCGTACTTCAACCTGACCGGTGACGGTTTCACGCTTCTCTGGCGCCAACATGCCTGACAACGCCGATTTGATCTCGTCGATCGCATCGTAAATGATGTTGTAGTAGCGAATGTCCACACCGTTCGACTCGGCCAGCTTGCGCGCCTGGGCATCAGCACGGGCGTTGAAGCCGATGATGACTGCTTTCGAAGCGACCGCCAGGTTGACGTCCGATTCGGTGATGCCACCAACTGCAGCGTGCACAATTTGTACGCGCACTTCCGAGGTCGACAGTTTCTGCAGCGAGGCCACCAGCGCTTCTTGCGAACCTTGCACGTCGGTCTTGATGATCAGCGGCAGGTTTTTCACCTCGCCCTCGGCCATCTGGTCGAACATGTTTTCCAGTTTCGCCGCTTGCTGCTTCGCCAGTTTCACGTCGCGGAACTTACCTTGACGGAACAGGCCGATCTCGCGGGCTTTACGCTCGTCCGCCATGACCATGACTTCTTCGCCAGCTTGCGGCACTTCGGTCAGACCCTGGATTTCGACCGGGATCGATGGGCCGGCTTCGGTGATCGGCTTACCGTTTTCGTCCAGCATCGCGCGAACGCGGCCGAAGGACGAACCTGCCAGAATCACGTCGCCGCGCTTCAGCGTACCCGACTGCACCAGCACGGTGGCCACAGGACCCTTGCCTTTATCCAGACGGCCCTCAACCACCAGGCCGCGCGCAGGCGATTCCACCGGCGCTTTCAGTTCCAGCACCTCGGCTTGCAGCAGCACTTGCTCCAGCAGGGTGTCGATGCCGACGCCGGTTTTTGCCGACACTGGCACGAATGGCGAATCGCCACCGTATTCTTCCGGCACCACGCTCTCGGCGACCAGTTCCTGGGTCACACGGTCGACGTTGCCACCTGGTTTGTCGATCTTGTTGATCGCCACCACCAGCGGTACGCCAGCTGCTTTCGCGTGAGCGATAGCTTCCTTGGTTTGCGGCATCACGCCGTCGTCAGCCGCCACCACCAGAATCACGATGTCGGTTGCTTTCGCACCGCGGGCACGCATGGCCGTAAAGGCTTCGTGACCCGGCGTATCCAGGAAGGTGATCATGCCGCGCGGGGTGTCCACGTGGTATGCACCAATGTGCTGGGTAATGCCGCCGGCTTCGCCCGACGCCACTTTGGCGCGGCGGATGTAATCCAGCAACGAGGTTTTACCGTGGTCGACGTGACCCATGACGGTCACCACCGGCGCGCGCGGCTTGGCTTCGAAGTGCGCGTGTTCACCCTGGTCAGCCAGGATCGCTTCCGGATCATCTTCCTCGGCAGCATGCGCCTTGTGACCCATTTCTTCCACCACGATCATCGCGGTTTCCTGGTCCAGCACCTGGTTGATGGTGCACATCTGGCCCAGCTTCATCAGCTGTTTAATGACTTCGGAAGCCTTGACCGACATCTTGTGCGCCAGTTCGGCGACAGTGATGGTTTCCGGCACGTGCACGTCTTTGATGACGGCTTCGGTAGGCGCCTGGAAGTTGGTCTCGCGGTCATCCGACTGGTGATGACGGCGACCGCCGCCCTTGCCACCGCGCCAGCTGTCGCGACCGGTACTGGCGCCAGCACCACGGCCTTTGTTCGCACCGCCCGGGGCGCCGCGTTTTTTCGCGTCATCCTGCCAGGTCGACGACACATTGGCCGACTTGATCGATTTCTTGTCGCCAGCAGCAGCTGGCTTCTTGTCGTCTTTCTTGTCGCCCGGCTTGGCGGCGCCAGCGGCAGTCGCCGGCTTGTGCAGCGTGCCTTCGGCAACTTTAGGCTTGACCGGGGCCGGCGCCGGTTCCGGCGCCTTGATGGCGCGGCGCGGCGCGTTCATCATGGCCTTGATCTGGGCGACTTCGTCTGCCACAGCCTGGCGCGCGCGCTCGGTGGCGGCAGCTTGTTCAGCAGCCTCCTTGGCGGCAGCGGCAGTCTTTTTCTTGGCTTCTTCAGCAGCAGCTTTTTTCTTGGCTTCTTCAGCGGCGGTGTCGGCGGCAGGCGCAGCGGCAGCAGCCGGCGCTGTCGCAGCAGCGGCCTTGGCGGCAGCAGCTTTCTTCGCTTCTTCCTTGGCTTCGGCTTCCGCTTCCTTCTTGGCGGCGGCTTCGGCTTCGGCGTTGGCTTTTTCCTGGGCGGCTTTATCCGCTTCCAGCTTGGCCAGACGCTCTTGCTTCTCGCGCAGATCCGCTTCCTGACGGGCGATCAGTTCAGCTTGTTTGCGTGCATCTTCTTCGCGACGTGCGACTTCCGCCGCGTCGATCACCGGCGCTGGCGCTGGGGCCGGCGTGGTGGTCAGCGGTTCGTCGCGCTGTACGAAGGTACGCGTTTTCTTGACGGCGACCTGGATGGTGCGGGCCTTGCCATTGGCGTCGGCCTGCTTGATCTCGGTGGTTTCCTTGCGCGTCAGCGTAATTTTCTTCTTCTCTTCAGCACCGGCGCCGTGGGTGCGGCGCAGGTGATCGAGCAGCTTATCCTTATCATCTTTCGACAATGGATCTGACGTCGAACTTTTTTCGACGCCGGCAGAACGCAGCTGCGTCAGCAGCAGATCTGCAGGCATCTTCAGTTCGGTGGCAAATTGGGCTACGTTGTTACTCGCCATTCAGTCCTCTTTTCTATGTGTCGCGGAGATGATAAAAATACTCAAATTAAGCCTTTGCAGATTCAGTCAGACTCCAGGCTTTGGCTTGCAGGCCTTTGGCGCGGTCGTCGTACTTCGCATCAACCAACTTCATCTCATCGTCGGTCACATCTTCAAATTCACTCGTAATCAGTGCTCGTGCACGGTCAGACGACAGGGCCAGAATGGCACCGAACTCGTCATAAGCCAGGCCGGCAAAAGCTTCTACCGTTTTGATACCAGCCAGGCCCAGCTTGCCGGCGGTGATGCGGTCCATACCTTCCAGACCGACCAGCGCCTCGTCCATGCCTTCCAGGCCTTCTTCCGAAGCGATGGCTTCGGTGACCAGGGCGTCACGGGCGCGGGTGCGCAGTTCGTTGACCGTATCTTCGTCAAACGATTCAATCTCCAGCATTTCCGAGATTGGCACGTAAGCGATTTCCTCCAGGCTGGCAAAGCCTTCTTCCACCAGGATGTCGGCCACTTCCTGGTCGACGTCCAGTTTTTCCATGAACAGCGCGCGGATCGCGGCGGTTTCCTGGGCTGCCTTGTCGGCCGATTCCTCGGCCGTCATGATATTGATCTTCCAGCCGGTCAGGTCGGAAGCCAGGCGTACGTTCTGGCCGGAGCGGCCGATGGCGATCGCCAGGTTCTCTTCGTCCACCACCACGTCCATCGCGTGCTTCTCTTCGTCGACCACGATCGACGATACATTGGCCGGGGCCAGTGCGCCGATGACGAACTGCGCCGGATCTTCCGACCACAGCACGATGTCCACGCGCTCGCCGCCCAGTTCACCGGTCACGGCCTGCACGCGCGAACCGCGCATGCCGACGCAGGTGCCGATCGGATCGATGCGCTTGTCGGCGGTGTAGACCGCGATCTTGGCGCGCACGCCGGCGTCACGGGCCGCCGATTTGATTTCCAGCATGCCTTGTTCGATTTCCGGTACTTCCAGTTCGAACAGCTTGGCAATGAATTCCGGCGCGGTGCGCGACAGGATCACTTGCGGGCCGCGCATATTGCGGTCCACGCGCAGGATGTAGGCACGCACGCGGTCGCCGATACGCAGATTCTCTTTCGGGATCATCTGGTCGCGCGGCAGGCGGGCTTCGATCTTGCCGGATTCGACGATGGCGTCACCGCGCTCCATGCGCTTGATGGTACCGGTCACCAGCGAATCGCCGCGCTCCAGGAAGTCGGCCAGGATCTGCTCGCGCTCGGCGTCACGCACGCGCTGCAGGACCACCTGTTTGGTGTCTTGCGCAAAGCGGCGGCCGAATTCGACGGATTCGATCGGCTCTTCGATGTGGTCATCCACTTCGATGTCAGCGATCTGTTCTTTCGCTTCGAAGTGCAGGATTTCCTGGTCCGGCAGTTGCAGGCCCGCTTCGTCAGGCACCACGTGCCAGCGACGGAAGGATTCGAACTCACCCGACTCGCGGTCGATCGAAACGCGGATGTCTACTTCACCCTCATAACGTTTCTTCGTGGCTTGCGCCAACGCGAACTCCAGTGCGCCGAAAACGACATCTTTATCGACGTTCTTCTCACGCGCCAGCGCGTCTACCAATAACAAAACTTCGCGACTCATGCTTTGCGTCCCTTAAAATCCACCTGCGGCACCAAGCGTGCCTTATCCACATCGGCGAGTGTGAAATCCAACTGCGCCGGACCTTCATTGCTTTCAAATTCCAACGACAAATTCTCGCCCTCGGGTTCCAGCAGGACCCCCGTGAACGACTTCCGGTTGTTCGTACCCGGCATGGCTGCGCGCAGCTTGATGACTACCTCGCAGCCGGCAAAACGTGTGTAATCCGACAGCTTGCGCAGCGGACGGTCCAGGCCCGGCGACGAGATTTCGAGACGTTCGTAATTGACGTTCTCGACCGTCAGCACGTGCGACAGCTGATGGCTGACCGTGGCGCAATCCTCTACGGTGATCGGACCTTTTTCTTCGGCATCTTCAGCGCTGAAATCGATAAACACGCGCAGCAGTCCACGCTCGGCCCGTTCGACATCAACCAGCTCATAGCCCAGACCAATCACGGTCTTTTCAATTAAATCCAGAAGCTGCAAGAAATTCTCCAGTTTAAGGCTTGTTAATTTGTGCAAAACAAGCCGTTTAAAACGGTTCAACAAAAAAAAAATGGGCATCTGCCCATCTTTCTAAAACACCTAGCCAGATGAAAAGTTCCTTGGCAGTGACGCAATCAGGAACTTCTACTAGGCTGGATATTATAACCTTATATGAACTTCGCTGCAATGCCGCACGGGCGGCATAGCAGACTTACAACAAGGCGAAAGCTGATCGGTCAGCCCTTGCGGCGACGCGGCATACCGTGGTCAGCCGCACCGCCACGCGGTTGCTGGCCACGACGCGGCGCGCCACTGGCGGCGCCGAAACCGAACGTGGTTTGCAACGGATCTGGCTGACGCGGACCACGGCTTGGGCCCTTGGCCTGCTGGCCACGACCTTGCGCGCCCTGCCCACCTTGACCCTGCCCCTGGCCCTGACCTTGCGGACGGCCACCCTGGCCTTGCGCGCGCGGCGCCGGACCTTCGCCCAGCGGACGTCCACCGGCGTAGCCGCCAATGCCTTGCGGCCGGCCGCCTGGACGGCTGGAACCCTGGCCTTGCCCCTGGCCGCCTGGGCGGCCCTTGCCACCACGGTTGCCATTGCCGACGCCGTTGCCGCCACCGAAACCGCCACCCTGGCCACGGCCGCCATTACGGGCAGGCTTACCAAACGGCAATGCATTTGCGTTGCTGAGGTCGGCGCGGTTGAAGTTCGGCTCGTTGTCGTCGTCTTCGTCATCATCGTCGAAATCACGCTCGTCACGGCGATTGCCACGTTCGGCATGCTGGTCGCGGCTGCCATTATTGGCATTTCGGCCACGTTTTTCCGGACCCTTGTTTTGCGCCGGCTTGGCTTGCTGCTGCGCTTTGGCGGCAGGCTGCGCCGGCTGCTGCGCGCCGCCCTTTTTCTCGACGCTGTAGGCAGCCATCAGGCCGCGCACTGCGTTTTCTTCCATCTCTTCCCAGCGGCCGCGTTTCAGGCTGCTTGGCAGGGTCATGGCGCCGTAGCGGGTACGGATCAGGCGCGACACGGTCAGGCCGATCGCCTCGAACATGCGGCGCACCTCGCGGTTACGGCCTTCACCGATGATCACGCGATACCATTTGTTGATGCCCTCGCCACCGCCATCAGCGATCTTGGAGAACTGCGCCACACCATCTTCCAGCTCGACGCCGGCCAGCAGCTTCTGGCGCATGCCCTCTTCCAGCTCGCCCAGGGTACGCACCGCGTATTCGCGGTCGATGCCGTAGCGCGGGTGCATCAGGCGGTTGGCCAGGTCACCCGACGTGGTGAACAGCAGCAGGCCTTCGGTGTTGAAGTCCAGACGGCCGACGGCCAGCCATTTGCCCGCCTTCATGGTCGGCAGACGATCAAATACCGATGGACGGCCCTCCGGATCGTCCATCGAGACGATTTCGCCGGCCGGCTTGTGATAAATCAGTACGCGCGGCGGCTTTTTGCTGACGCGGCGCTGGATCAGCTTGCCGTTGATGCGCACCGCATCGGTCGGCAAAATGCGCTGGCCGGTGTGGGCTGGCTCGCCGTTGACCGACACGCGGCCGGCAACGATCAGTTCTTCCATGTCACGGCGCGAACCCAGGCCGGCTTCAGCCAGCACCTTGTGCAGCTTCGGCGCGTCATCTTCCGAGGTCAGGTCGCGGCGCACTGCCTTGGCTGGCTGACGGCCCTTGCCTTCGTCGCTGTCGAACGCATCCGAAGTGACATAGGAGAAGGCCGCATCGGCATCGCTACCCTTGGCGCCGCCGGCGCTCTGGCCGCCCTGGCGTTGCTTGCCATTCTTTTTCTTGCCGTTGCGTTCATTATTACGCTGGCCATTGCGCTGCTCGTGGCGTGGCTTGGCGACCACTGGCGCTGCCCCCTCTTCCGCGCTCGGCGCTGGGGTATCGCCAGCTTCGGCGGCAACAACTTCCGGACGTGGATTGGCGGCCTGGCGCGCGGCGCGCAGTTCGCGCATCTGGCGCGGACCACGTGGACGCGGGCTGCGCTCGCCGGCTTCGGCTGGTGCGGCGGCCGGCGTTTCGGCCGCAACCACTGGCGCGGCGGCTTCGGTGGCCGGCGCTCCCGGCTCGGCGGCTGGCGCAGCCTTCTTGGCGCGCGGCTTGACCGGCTTGGCGACTGGCGCCTCGCCTTCCGCGACAGGCGCGGCGGCAGCAGCGTCGGCCTTCTTGGCACGCGCTTTCTTCACTGGCGCCAGCGTGTTGGCGCCGACCGGCTCGGTATTCTCGGCTTCCGCCTTGGCCTTGCGCTTCGGCTTGGCGGCGGGCGCGTCGCCGGATGCGGCGGCGGCATTATCGGCCTCGATCTGGGCCTTGGTGCGGCGTTTAGGCTTGGCGACCACATCGGCCGCAGCTGCGTCGTTCGTCTCAGGGGTATCAGGTTTGTTCATTATTCGTTTCTTGGTTGTGCTCAGCGTCAACCGTTAAATCTGGCGCAGGGCCTTGTTCTTGCTCAATTTCTTCTTGCTCGGTAGCGCTGTCCTGCTGCGCAGCCTTCTCAAAGTTCTCTTGTAGAGCCGCTTCCAGTGTTTCCATAGCGCTCTGACCATCACTGATTTGCTGCAACGGCGGCAACTGGGACAGCGAATTCAAGCCCAAATCATCCAAAAACTGTTTTGTCGTGCCCAGCAGGGCAGGACGGCCGACGACGTCGCGGTAACCGACTGCATCCACCCAGCCACGGTCTTCCAGCATCTTGATCGTCTGCGAATTGACGGCAACGCCGCGTATTTCTTCAATATCGCCCCGCGTGACCGGTTGGCGATACGCAATGATGGCCAGTGTTTCCAGCGTTGCCCGCGAATACCTCGGCGGCTTTTCCGGATTCATCCGGTCCAGATACAGCTTCATCTCGGGGCGGCTCTGGAAACGCCAGCCAGTCGACAGGCTGATCACTTCCACGCCTTTGCCGGCCCAGTCGAGCCGCAACTCTTCCAGCAATTCCTTGATCGTATCGGCGCCCACGCCGGCGCCGCGCGGCCGGTCCTGATCATCCAGCTCGACAAACAGTTTTTTCAGACTGTGGATCGATAGCGGCTCACGAGCGCATAGCAAGGCGGTTTCGAGGACTTTTTTAGCCTCAACAGTATCCATAAGCAAAATCGAAAGAAATCAATCACATTCAGTGAGGCTGGCGGGAGTACTCGCTGAAGCTGCTTTTCCGACGCCAAGGTCTATGCGCACCTGGCGGGAGAGAGGGACATGCCGGCAACGGCCGAAGCCGCTGCTTTCTACGTGAAACGTGGGCAGGAAGCCAGACGTTTCATCCAACAACGCGAATTGTACCTGATAAAACCGCAAAACGCGCATTTCGCGTCATCGAAATGTAACTGAGCTTACGCGGAGGCAAGCCGATCAGACAAAATTGCCGAAACTCCAACGAACGCCGGGTATTCCGCCGTGATCACCCAAGTTGGCACCTCGGACAGATATTGATGGAAGCGGCCTTTGGCTTCGAAGCGGGCGCGAAAACCGGAACGGTCGAAGCGCTGGCCCAGTTTCGGCACGATGCCGCCGCCAATGTAGATGCCGCCCTGCGCGCCCAGCGTGACGGCGAGATTGCCGGCGATGGTGCCCAGCATGCAGCAGAAGGCCTCGATCGCCTGGTCGCACAGCGGGCATTCGCCGGCCAGCGCGCGGCGCGAAATCTCGGCAGCATTCAGTTTTTCAGCAGGCAGGTCGCCGATGGCGGCCAATGCGCGATAAATCAGTTCGATGCCGGCGCCGGACATCAGGCGCTCAGCCGAGACGTGCTCGAATTCTTTCCAGGCGAATTGCAGAATCGCCACTTCGGCCGGATTGGCCGGCGCAAAAGTAACGTGGCCGCCTTCGCTCAGCAGCGCAGTCCAGCCATCCTTGCCCGGAATCAGGCCGGAAACGCCCAGGCCAGTGCCGGCACCGATCAGGCCCAGCGGCGTGCCAGGCACGCCGACACCACCGCCCACCTGGTGTTTTTGCGCTGCCGACAGCTGCGGCAGCGAGCTGGCCAGCGCGGTGAAATCATTGACCACCACCAGCGTGTCGAAGTTGACTTCGCGGCGCAGCGCCTCAATAGAGAATTCCCAGTGGTGATTGGTCATGCGCACCAGGTCGCCGGTAACCGGGTTGGCGATGGCGATGGCGCCGTTGCGGATGCCGGTGACGCCAGCCTGGGTAACCACGGGCATGGCCAGGTACGCAACCAGGGCGGCGGCCAGGGTTGGGTAGGCGGCGCACGCCAGCACTTCAATTGCCTCGATCCTGCCCGGCGCGGTTTCCAGCGCAAAGCGGGCATTGGTGCCGCCCACATCCGCCAGCAGACGCGGGCCACCAGGGAAGACGGTGGTCAGGGAGGGAGGCGTTTGTACGGATTGAGCAGTCATGATGGATCAAAAATAGTTGAGGCTTAAGCTTAAGGTATTTTTGCCATCACAAGCAAGCGATGTTTGTAGTTTTAGTACAGTTTGCTACAGAACTTTACGATTGCGTGAATTTGATGCGTAGTATGACTACCGGCACAAAATTGGAAACGTTTCCTCAACTCCCTCATCCCCGCCCAGGCGAGTATCCATGCTGAGTGTAAATGGAGGCGTTGTATGCTTCCCCGCCTGCGCGGGAATGACGGGTCAGGCGGATGCGGTGTTGTCCTGGCTCAGCGTCTCGCTACGGAAGGCGGCGTTCCACGCCTCCAGGCCGCCATGCAGCGGCCGGGCCAGGTGGTAGCCCTGGCCGATCAGGTTCTTGGCCACATGCGCGGCAGTCACATCGTTCGGGCAACTGCAGTAAACAATGATATGCCGCCCCTTATCCAGCCCAACAATCTGAGCCGTCAGGTCACCGCCATTGAACAGCACCGCGCCCGGCACTGCCGGATCAAGCATCTGTGCGGTGGCGCTGCGCGCATCGACCAGAATAGGCTCGTGGCCCTGCTCCATCATCTGCTTGAAGTCATCAATAGTGATACGCTCGATATCGACCGACTGGCGGAAACGCTTGCGCTCCACATATTTAAACGCGACAAACAGCGACAGCAACACCCCCAGCACGATCAGCGCCGTCGTGCCCATGGTGCTGAGAATGTCCAGCAGCTGGTCCACACTGGTGTGGAAGAAAGCACCGATGGCGATGCCGGTGCCGGCCCACAAGGTGCTGCCCATCACGCTGTAGCACAGGAAAGTGCCGGGCCGCGTGCCCATGGCGCCGGCCAGCGGCGGTGCGATCACATTAAAACCGGGAATGAATTTGGCGACGATCATCGCCTTCGGTCCCCAGCGCTTGAAATTGTCTTCGGTCTGGCTGACGCAGTAATCCGGCGACAGCGAAATCTTGCACAGCAGCTTGAGGATGCGCTTGCCATAGAAACGGCCGGCGCGGAACCAGAACGTATCACTGATCAGACAGGCGAGCATGGCCACCGCCAGCACAGCGGTCCAGTGAGTATCGCCATCAACCGACATGGCGCCGGCCACGATCAGCAACGGAAATGCGGGAATGGGCATGCCCAGCTGTTCGATCAGCACCAGGCCAAACACGATCAGCACGCCGTATTCTTGAAGCAGGAGGATTAAATTCGCCATCCAGATATCTTAACTTAAAAAACGCTTAACCGTGGCGCGGCATTGCCGCCAGCAAGGCGCGTGTATAGGGTTGCTGTGGATCGCTGTACAGCTGCTGCGCGTCCGCCAGCTCGACCACTGCGCCGTGCCGCATCACCATCACCTGATCCGCCATATATCTGACCACCGCCAGATCGTGCGAGATGAAGATGTATGACAGCCCCAGCTCATCCTGTAAATCCCGCAAAAGATTGAGCACCTGGAGCTGCACCGGGACATCCAGCGCCGACACTGATTCGTCGCAGACCAGGATCTCTGGCCGCAGCGTCAGGCAGCGCGCGATGGCGATACGCTGCCGCTGGCCGCCGGAAAACTCGTGCGGATAACGGCCGATGGCGGTCGCTGGCAAGCCGACCTTGTCCAGCAGGGTAAGCACCATCGCCAGCCGCTCGGACTCGTTGGCGCCAATGCGGTGGATGCGCATCGGCTCCAGCAGAATATCGCCGACGGTAAAGCGCGGATTCAACGAGGCGTAGGGATTCTGAAAAATGATCTGCATGCGGCGCTTGTAGGCCTGAAACTCGCGCCCCGGCATGCCCAGCAGCTCTCGTCCGTCAATCCGGACACTGCCGCCGCTGGCCTGGTGCAGCCGCAGCAAGGTCAACCCGAGCGTGGTCTTGCCGCTGCCGGATTCCCCCACTACGCCCAGCGTCTGCCCGCGCGCCAGCGTGAACGAGACGTCATTGAGCGCCGGGAATGCACGCCGCCGCAACCAGCCGTCGCGCAGCGAAAAGGTTTTGCCGAGTCCACGCACTTCCAGCAGCGGCTGGCCGGCCGCCGCTTTGCGTCTTGGCGTCGCCAGCGCCGCGCGGCATTGCAGCAGGCTACGTGTGTATTCGTCGGCCGGCGCGATCAGTACCTGGCTGGCCGGGCCGGCCTCGCGCACTTCGCCGTGGCGCATGACGACCACCTGGTCGGCAATCTGCGCCACCAGCGCCAGGTCGTGACTGATAAACAGCACCGACATGCCGCGCCGCCGCTGCAGGCTGGCGATCAATTCCATGATCTGCTGCTGCACGGTCACGTCCAGCGCGGTGGTCGGCTCGTCGGCAATCAGCAGCCGGGGTTCGCAGGCGATCGCCATCGCGATCATCACGCGCTGCTGCTGGCCGCCGGACAGCTGGTGCGGATAGGCATCGATTCTGCTGGCAGGCTCCGGAATGCCGACCTCTTCCAACAACCCCAGCGTGCGCTGACGCGCCTGGCGCCGCCCCATGCCCATGTGCAGCCGGAGCACTTCCGCGATTTGCGCGCCGACGGTAAACACCGGATTCAGCGAAGACATCGGCTCCTGAAAAATCATCGCGATATCCTTGCCGCGCACGCACGGGCCATCGAAGCGGATGCTGCTGGCGGGATCAATGATGGCGGACGCCTGATCAAGCAAGCCGATCACGGCCAGCGCGCTGACCGACTTGCCGCTGCCGGATTCGCCGACCAGCGCCACCGTGGTGTTGTGCGGCACGCTGAAGCTGACGCCCTTGACTGCCTCCACCGTGCGGTGGCGGTCCAGGCGGAAGGCGACGCGTAGTGCGCTGACCTCAAGCAGGTTCATTGCTTCACCTTCGGGTCGAGTGCGTCGCGCAGTGCGTCGGTGAATAAGGAGAAGGCGGTCACCAGCAAGGCCATGGCGCCGGCGGCGGCAGCCAGTTGCCACCATCGGCCGAGCAGCAATTCGCCCTGCGCCTCGTTCAACATGCTGCCCCACGACACCACGCCGGCCGGCACGCCGAAGCCAAGGAAAGTCAGTATCACTTCGGCCTTGATGAAGCCCACCGCCAGGATCGACAGCTGCACCAGCGCCACATGGCTGACGTTGGGGAAGATGTGGCTGAACATCCTGCGCCAGTGCGAGGCACCGATGGCGTCGGCGGCCAGCACATATTCACGCGCCTTGTGCTTGATGTATTCGGCGCGTATCAAGCGATATGGGCCGGTCCAGCCAGTCAGGCCGAGGATCAGTACGATGCTCAGCACGCCCTTCTGCTGCAACACCGCCGCCACCGCCAGGATCATCAGCACAGACGGGATTGCGGTGAACACGCTGTAGCACCAGTTCAAAAAATCATCCGCCACGCCGCCCCAGTAGCCCGACAGCGCGCCCAGCAAGGTGCCCAGACTGACCGCCAGCAAGGCCGCCACCAGGCCAACCGCGATCGAGGTTGCGCCGCCCTTGATGGTCTTCTTGATGACATCATGCCCCCATTTGTCACCGCCAAACGGCAAGGCCGGCAGGCGGACCGCTGTTTCCGCCGAGACGACAGCGCGCAGCGCGCGGATATCCTCAGCCAGAGGATCGAAAGGATTAGCGGGCAAATCACGCGGCGGTGCCGAAGCCGCCGGCGCTGGCGCGGCGGCGGCGGGCGGCGTGGATCCGGCTACGCCGGCGGCAAACTTCGGCGGCGCATAGCTAATGCCCACCTCTGCGTCCCAGTCCGCCACAATCAGGCCGCTGGCGGACAGCAGCGCCAGCAGCAGAAACACCGCCACCACCGCCAGCGACGCCATCGCCAGCCAATCCGCGCGCAAGCGCCGCCAGGCCAGGCTCCACAAACCCGCGCTCATGCCAGCTTCACACGCGGATCGACAGCCTGGTACAACAGATCTGCCAGCAAATTGAACACCATGGTCGCCGCCGCCACGTACACAGTAATCGCCTTAATCACCGGAAAGTCGCTGCGCTCGACCGCCAGGATCACCTCGCGCCCAATGCCTGGAATGCCAAAAAACCGCTCCAGCAAAAACGCGCCTATCAGCAGCGCCGGCAGGCTGGACATCACATGCGTCAGAATTGGAATCGCCGCATTGCGCAGCACATGCACCCACATCACGCGCCGCTCGCTGGCGCCTTTGGCGCGCGCGGTGCGCACATAATCCTGCCCGACCTCATCCAGCACAAAGCTGCGATACAGCCGCAACGTCGGCGCCAGCGACACCGCCAGCCCGATCAGCACCGGCAGCATCAGATGCCGCAGTCCGCCCCAGCCCTGCACCGGAAACCACCCCAGCTGGTAGGCCAGCCCATACTGGAACACGATGATATACACCAGGATGCTGACCGACATCGCCAGCGTACACAGCAACATCACCACCCGGTCGCTCAGCGTGCCGCGCGCAAACGCGACCAGCAACGCCAGCGCGACGCCGATCACGGTTTCCAGCACGGTCAGCGGCGCCAGCACCGCCAGCGACGGCCCCAGCCGCGTGGCGATCAGCTGCGACACCGGCTCGCCAGTCGCCCAGCTCAGGCCAAAGTCCAAATTCAGAATTTGCCGGATGAAAATCCACAGCTGCACGTAATACGGCTGGTCGACACCCAGCTGGCTACGGATATTGGCGATGCTGTCCGCATCCGCCATCTTGCCGGCGAGGATATACGCCGGATCGCCCCCGACCCAGTTAAACAGTGCGAACAGCAGCAGCACCACGCCGAGCATGGTCGGCAGCATCTGCCACAGGCGACGAACGATAAAAGCCGGCATCTCTATCCTTGCGCGAAAACAGGTTTCCACAATACATGCTTTTCAACCTTAGCATAAACCCATTAATTGTCGGCTACGCAAAGCCTCGCCGTTACCCGTCCACTCTTGGGGCGAGTCGCTTGTCGCATAAATGTAACGCTATGTATCATCATGAACACAGTTTAATCAAATTGCTTTTGCACCAAGATGGTACGGGTTCCCCATAGCCCCGCCAGATATTCGCTCAGTTTTAATAGAAAAACACTGTTTCCGAACAGTTCAATGCGGTTCGCACCAAATTAGAGCGCTTTTCGGGCAAATTTGGCGCGGCCGTTTTACCTGTTGTTACCTGGCCGAGCAGATTGACAGCAAATATCGGCGGGTGATTTGATGAAGTAATGAAGGCGTAACAGCGCGCCTTCCCGGCTGCGGCCGGTCATAAGAATTACACAATGATTTCATCTAAAGGGAGCGACAACAATGATGGTTGAAACAGTTATGGCCAGGTCGGTACGCCTGGTGTGCGCAGGCGGTCTGATGCTCGGCATGCACGCTGCGGCCATGGCCCAGCAGGCGGATGCGGATGTCGTGGCCCGGGTGGAGATCACCGGCTCCTCGATCAAGCGCATCGCCAAGGAAGGTTCGCTGCCGGTGCAGACCCTGACCCGCTCGGACATCGAACAAAGCGGCGTGCAGAACGTGGCCGACCTGGTCGCCCAACTGCCGTCGATGCAGGGCTTCATCACCTCGTCGGCCTCGGTCAACGGCGGCGGCGGCGGCGTGCAGACCGCATCCATCCACGCCATCGGCACGCAATACACGCTGGTGCTGCTGAACGGCCGCCGCATGGCGCCTTACGGCACCGGCAGCGCGGTCAACCTGGCCAGCATTCCACTGGCCGCCGTTGAGCGCGTCGAGATCCTGACCGACGGCGCTTCGACGCTGTACGGCTCGGACGCGATCGCTGGCGTGATCAACTTCATCCTGAAGAAAAACCAGACCGACCTGGTGGTCGAAGGCACCTACAATTCGCCGCAAGAAAAAGGCGGCAAGAGCAGCAACTTCTCGATCAGCAAGGGCTGGGGCAACCTGGAAGCGGACGGCTACAACGTGCAGCTGTCGTACAGCCACGATGAGCAGAAAGAGCTGAACGCCACCCAGCGCGACTTCGCCAAGTCCGGCGTGCACCCGTTCACCCACAACGGTAAAAAATACGTCACCTGGCAGACCAGTATCAACTCCACCCCGGCCAACGTGGAAGTAGTGACCGCCAACGACGACGTGGTGCTCAACACCGACCTGCTGACCAAGAACGGCTGTACCCAGGCCAACACCTTCTCGCGCGGCGGCGCCTGCCGTTTCGACTACGCCGCCACCGTGCAGCTGCTGCCGGAACTGAAGCGCGACAGCGTGTTCGCCAACGGCTCGCTGAAACTCGGCAAGGACACCACCGCCTACAGCGAGCTGGTGCTGTCCAAGTTCACCAACACCGCACGCTACGCGCCGGCCGCGCAGCCGCTGACGGTGTTCAGCACCGACCCGGTGACCGGTGTTAAAAGCGTCAACAACAACTACATCGGCGCCTACAACACCTCGGTGGTGCCGCTGCTGGCCGGCCAAGGCGTCAACGCCGCCGACGTCACCGACGCCTTCCTGTACTACCGCGGCGCTGACGCCGGCGGCCGTACCGACGAGTACCGCACCGACGCAGCCCACTTCGTGCTGGGCCTGGACAGCAACTACGCCGGCTGGGATGTCGGCGCGTCCTTTACCCATTCGCAGAACAAGCAGACCGACAAGGCGCTGGCCGGCTATATGAGCGGCGACAAGTTCGAAGAACTGATACGCACCGGCAAATACAATCCATTCGTCTCGTCTGCCAACGCTGCCTCGGTGCTGTCCTCGGCCGTGCTGCGCCAGGACCTGGGCCAGATCAAATCCAAGCTCGACATCGTCAGCGCACACGCCTCGCGTGAAGTGTTCGAGCTGCCAGGCGGCGCCGCAGCACTGGGCGTGGGCGCCGACTTCACCAAGCAGAAGTACGAAGACAACCCGTCCAAGATCGCCATGGGTCCTGGTCCGGGCAATCCGGGCTGGACCGACGTGGAAATCGGCGGCGGCACCGGTTCGCAGGCGCTCGACGCCAGCCGCAATAACTGGGGCGCGTTTGCCGAGCTGCTGATGCCGATCGCCAAGGATCTGGAAGCCACCACCGCCGTCCGCTACGACAGCTATGACGCGGTGGAAAAACACAACGTCAGCTACGACTCCAGCGGCAAGGCTGCGCCTGGCGGCAAGCTGGGCGAAGATGTCGCCAAAGCCACTTACAAACTGGCGCTGCGCTACACCCCGACCCAGTCGCTGCTGCTGCGCGGTTCCTACGGCACCGGCTTCAAGGCGCCAACGCTGAACAATATCGCCGACCCGCTGAAAAACGCCGGCTCGTCGAACGCCTTCCCTTGCCCGGTCAAGGCGCCGGACCCACGCGCGGTCTACTGCCGTCCGGGCTCGTCGGAATACGGCCTGCTGGACGCCGGCAATCCGGCCACCGGCGACAAGGCGCTGAAAGCGGAAACCTCGAAACAGGCCACGCTGGGCTTCCGCCTGGAGCCAAGCACGGCGTTTTCGGTCGGCCTGGACTGGTGGGACGTCAAGCTGAAAAACCAGATCCGCACCTTCTCGCAGGATCAGCTGTTCACCAACCCGACGCTGGCCAACCAGTGGATCGCGGTGTACGCCGACCCTATCCAGAAGAGCAATGTGCTGGTGGCGGTGCGCTCGCCGATGAATCTGGCGGCGTCGCACTTCCAGGGCCTGGACTGGGACACCACCTTCCGCGCGGCAACGCCGATCGGCAAGGCCAGCATCAACTGGACTGGTACTTATATGCTGAAAGCTGAGCAGGACACGCCGGGCGTCGGCACCGAGAAATCGATCGGCCGCTTCAACTCCTACGATGACGTGGTGTTCCGCGTGGTCAGCCGCATGATCTTCACGCTGAAAACCTCGGAGAAGCTGAGCAACTCGCTGACCGTCAACTACCGTTCCGGCTACCACGACAAGCCGCTGACGGCGGATGATGCGCAAGTGCGCGAAGTCAACGCCGACGGTAGCATCGGCGCCGTGGCCGGGATCGAACGTGATGTGAAGGCTTACACCACGGTCGATTACCAGGCCAAGCTGAACTTCATCAAGAACCTGACCCTGACCGCCGGCATCCGCAATCTGCTGGACAAGGACCCGCCGTTCTCGGTGCGCAACTCGGGCGGCGGCAATCAGGTGGGCTATGATGGCCGCTACGCCGATCCGCTGGGCCGTACCTTCTACATCACGGCGCAGTACAAGTTCTAAACATAAAGTCTAAACGTAGTGAGTAGTATCTTTGGCCGGCTTATGCCGGCCTTTTTTATTATTCACATTAGATATATCCGCCATCCTCAAATTATCCTTTTTGCGTATGGCACATATCGAAATATAAAATTATATTTATATCTGCGCTTCCGGTAAGCTGTGTCCATCGATCATTTTTGCTGCTTACAGGAAACCACCATGACCACCGCTACCGCTACCCTCGCCGCCAAGCCAGCCACCCGCCGCTCGTGGAAACACATCATCCGCCGCGCTTTCGAGACGCTGGGCAAGCACTACTCGCACGGTCCTTACATGCTGTAATCAGCAAGCCGCAGCAGTAAAAAAGCCGGGTTCAGCCCGGCTTTTGTTTTATTTGGCGGCCGCTTCGCGCGCCAGCGTCGCCAGGCGGCGCTGGCGCACCGCCGCCGCCAGCCCCTGCAGCACCTGCACGCTGCTGTCCCAATCGATGCAGCCATCGGTGACCGACTGGCCGTAGGTCAGTTCCTTGCCAGGCACCAGATCCTGGCGGCCGCCCACCAGATGCGACTCCACCATCACGCCGACGATGCGGCTCTCGCCGCCCGCCACCTGGCCGGCGATGTCGGCGCACACCGGTACCTGATTCTCCGGCTTCTTGGAGCTGTTGGCGTGTGAAGCATCGATCATCAGGCGTGCCGCCAGTCCTTGCGCGGCAATCGCCTTGCAGGCTTCATCGACGCTGGCCGCATCGTAGTTCGGCGCCTTGCCGCCGCGCAGAATGATGTGGCAATCTTCATTACCGTTGGTCGACACGATGGCCGAGTGGCCGCCCTTGGTCACCGACAGGAAATGGTGCGGCTGCGAGGCCGCCTTGATCGCGTCCACCGCGATGCGCACATTGCCGTCGGTGCCGTTCTTGAAGCCGACCGGGCACGACAGGCCCGACGCCAGCTCGCGGTGCACCTGCGATTCGGTGGTGCGGGCGCCGATCGCGCCCCACGAGATCAGGTCGGCAATGTATTGCGGCGAAATCACGTCGAGGAATTCGGTGCCGGCCGGCAGTCCCAGTTCATTGATGTCACGCAGCAGCTCGCGCGCCATGCGCAGGCCGTCGTTGATGCGGAAGCTGTTGTCCATATACGGGTCGTTGATCAGGCCTTTCCAGCCCACCGTGGTACGCGGTTTTTCGAAGTAGACGCGCATCACGATTTCCAGGTCCGCGCCCAGTTCCTTGCGCAGCGGGGCCAGGCGGCGCGCGTACTCCATCGCTGCTTTCGGATCGTGGATCGAGCACGGGCCGATCACCACCATCAGGCGGTCGTCCTGGCCGTGCAGGATGCGGTGCAGCGCCACGCGGGCGTTGGCGGCGGTCTGCTCAGCCGCTTCCGTGCATGCATACTCGCGGATCAGGTGGGACGGTGGCGTCAGTTCCTTCATCTCGCGGATGCGCAAATCATCGGTACGGGGCATTGCTGTTCTCCAAGTGAGCTAAATAAAAAATCAGGGTAAAAAAAAACCGCCTCGGAGAGGCGGTTTTTCGGGAATTCGCTGGGACTCGTTTTGCTTCTACGTGCACCGGCCGCTACTCCACCGCCTTGGGGTTGGAATTGCTAAAGTAAAAATAGCCGGTAAAGAAGAATTTGGTCATGGATTGACTATAGCGCCATTGTTCAAGGCTTGGCAAGCGATTTTTTTTCGGCAAACCAGCCTCCCTACAAAACTTTACACCTCTCCGGCAATCTTTACATTTTCGCATCTGTAAGCAAATGTAATCGCGGTTCCCCCAGAGAATGCGGGCTGGCGGGACTTTTTCACATTAATGCAAAATCCCGTCTTTACAGCTGCATTTGTTTGCTACTGTTGGTAAACAGCATAATTATCTTTCGATCATTGTTCAACGCGCCACTGAATGTTTTGATGGAAATCCCTATCCCAAAACAAATATCAGGAGTGACACACCCATGATGATTGAAAGAGCTCTTACCCGATCTCTGCGCGTGATGTTTGCCGGCAGCCTGGCTGTTGGCATGCACGCAGCCGTTGCGCAAACCGAAGACGGCCCTATCCAGCGCGTTGAAGTGACCGGTTCCAGCATCAAGCGCCTGGCCACCGAAACTGCGCTGCCGATCACCAGCATCAAGGCGGCCGACTTTGAAAAGCAAGGCCTGACCACCGCCGCCGAGGTGATGAATACCCTGTCGATGAACCAGAGCGTAACCGGCAGCAGCCAGTCGGTCGGTTCCGGCACCGGCGGCATCGCCACCGCCGACCTGCGCGGCCTGGGCAGCAACAAGACGCTGGTGCTGCTGAATGGCCGCCGCCTGGCCAACCACCCGTTCAACGGCTCTTCCGTCGACCTGAACATCATCCCGCTGTCTGCACTGGACCGGGTCGAAGTGCTGCGCGACGGCGCCTCGGCCATCTACGGCACCGACGCCATCGGCGGCGTCATCAACTTCATCACCAAGCGTTCAGTGCAAGGCGTGACCGTCAGCGCCGAGCGCTATCAGCCGCAAGCCAGCGGCGCCGGCGCCGAATCGCGCATCAACCTGTCGGGCGGCTACGGCGACCTGAACAAGGATGGCTGGAATGTCTTCGGCGTAATCGACCTGCACCAGCAGACCGCGCTGGATGCGGCCGACCGCGACTTCGCCAGCACCAGCGTGCGTCCGGACCGTGGCATCAACAACAGCAGCGGCACCTCGCAGCCGGCCAACTTCTACTCGGCCAACGGCGTCACCGGCAATCCGTACTACGCCAGCGGCTGCGTCGGCAAAGGCCTGATCACCAACGCCGCCGGCACCTGCCGCACCGACACCAGCACCTACATCCAGGCGATCCCGAAAACCAAACAGGAATCCTTCCTCGGCAAAGCCACCTTCAAGCTGAATGAAGACGATATCGCCACCGTCGAATACCTGCACAGCCGCTCGACCAACGCCAGCGCGATCGCGCCGTCGCCGCTGACTGGCATCACCATGACCTCGGCCAGCCCTTACTATCCGGGCGGCAGCGCTGGCGTGCCAGCGGTGGCCGGCCTGACCGGTGAAGACCTGACGCTGAACTGGCGCACCGTAGCGGCTGGCAAGCGCCAGGGCTACGACACCTCGATCTCCGACCGCCTGGTGCTGGCCTCGGAAGGCCTGGTGGCGGGCTGGGACTACAACGTCGGCCTGACCTACGCCATCAACAAAGCCAGTAGCGCCTTCGCGGGCGGCTACACCAACGACACGCTGATGAAAGCGGGCGTGCTGAGCGGCATCCTGAATCCCTTCGGCGAGCAATCGGCGGACGGCGCGGCCTACATCGACGCGGCCCAGCTGCGCGGCGAATACCTGGCCGCCAAGATGACCAGCGTTGGCGTCGACGGCAAGATCAGCCGTGAAATCTTCCAGCTGCCGGCAGGCGGCGTCGGCTTTGCGATCGGCAGCGAATTCCGCCACGACAAAGCCACCTACAGCGTCAACCGCGACCTGGCGTCGCAGGCTTCCAGCTCCGGCTATGCCGACGCGCAGGACCAGGCTGGCCAGCGCAACATCTCGGCCATTTACTCCGAGCTGAGCGTGCCGCTGGCGAAGAACCTGGAACTCTCGGCGGCGGCCCGTTACGACCACTACAACGACGTCGGCGGCAGCTTCAACCCGAAAGTCGGTCTGCGCTGGGAAGCCAGCAAGCAGCTGATGTTCCGTACTTCGTACAACACCGGCTTCCGCGCGCCGACGCTGTACGACCTGCATGGCCCGGCCACCTCCACCTTTACCAGCAACTCGTATGACGATCCAGTGCTGTGCCCAGGCGGCAGCGCGGTGGCCGGCGCCAATCCCAACGTGGCGTGCAACCAGCAGCAGTACATCCGCAGCGGCGGCAACGCCAACCTGAATCCGGAAAAATCCAAGACCTTCGCATTGGGCGTGGTTTTCGAGCCGGCCAGTTCGGTCAGCGTGTCGTTCGACTACTTCAACATCAAGATCAAGGATTCGATCGGCACCGTGTCCGAGTCGACCATCTTCGACAACTACGAGAAGTACAAGGACTACTTCGTGTACTCGGCGGACGGCAAGACGCTGCAATACGTCAACGCCGTGCTGGACAATCTGGGTGAAGTGAAGACCTCAGGCATCGATACCAGCCTGCGCTGGAGACTGCCGCGCACCTCGGCGGGCGACTTCGGTTTCCAGTTCGACGGCACCTGGGTCCACAGCTACAAGTACCAGAACGAAACCGGTGGCGAGTTTGTTGAGAATGTCGGCGTGTATGGCGACAATGCGCCGGTGTTCCGCTGGAAGCACAACGCGACCATCAGCTGGAAAAAAGGTCCGTGGAGCGCGGCGTTCTCCAACAAATACCTGAGCGGCTACGAGGATGAGAATGATGTGGCGGAGCAGTACTACCACAAGGTCAAGGCCTACTCGACCTACTCGCTGTCGGCCAGCTATGCCGGCATCAAGAACACCGACATCACGGTAGGTATCAAGAACCTGTTGAACACGGCGCCGCCGTACACCAACCAGGGCACCACCTTCCAGAGCGGCTACGATCCACGCTTCACCGATCCGCTGGGCCGTACCTTCTACGTGAAGGCGTCCTACAAGTTCTGATTAATCCGGGGTCAGTTCCGCCAAACGTTTGGCGGAACTGACCCCGGTTTTTAGGCGGTGCCGCCGACGGTGACGCCGTCGATGCGCAGTGTCGGCTGGCCTACGCCGACCGGCACACTCTGGCCTTCCTTGCCGCATACGCCCACGCCTGGGTCCAGCTTCATGTCGTTGCCTATCATCGAGACGCGGTTCAGCACTTCCGGACCGTTGCCGATCAGCGTAGCACCTTTCACCGGATAGGTGATTTTGCCGTTTTCGATCATATAGGCCTCGCTGGCGGAGAACACGAACTTGCCGTTGGTGATATCTACCTGACCACCACCGAAGTTGACCGCATACAGGCCATTCTTCACCGACGCCAGAATCTCGCCCGGATCTTTATCGCCACCCAGCATATAGGTGTTGGTCATGCGCGGCATCGGCAGGTGCGCGAACGATTCGCGGCGCGCGTTGCCGGTCACCGGCATTTTCATCAGGCGCGCGTTCATGGTGTCCTGGATGTAGCCTTTCAGGATGCCGTCTTCGATCAGCGTGGTGCACTGGGTCGGATTGCCTTCGTCATCGATGTTCAGCGAGCCGCGGCGATCCGCCAGCGTGCCGTCATCCACCACGGTCACGCCTTTCGCCGCCACGCGGTCGCCGATGCGGCCAGCGAAGGTCGACGAACCCTTGCGGTTGAAGTCGCCTTCCAGGCCGTGACCAATCGCTTCGTGCAGCAAGATGCCCGGCCAGCCAGGGCCGAGCACCACGGTCATCGGACCGGCCGGCGCCGGGCGCGCGTCCAGGTTGACCAGCGCCGATTTCACGGCGTCATCCGCATATTGTTCCAGCAGCGCGTCGCTGAAATAGCCATAGTCGTAGCGGCCGCCGCCGCCCGACGAGCCGACTTCGCGGCGGCCGTTCTGTTCGACGATCACCGTCAGCGACACCCGCACCAGCGGACGGATATCGGCCGCCAGCACGCCATCGCTGCGCACCACCAGCACCACATCGTATTCGCCGGCCAGGCTGGCCATCACTTGCACCACGCGCGGATCTTTGGCGCGCGCCATTTTCTCGATACGCTCCAGCAGCTTGACCTTGGCGGTCGCATCCAGCGACACCAGCGGATCGTGCGGCAGGTACAGCGAGCGGCCGCCGACATGGTTCATCGCGCCAGCCACCTTGATCTTGCCAGCGCCAGCACGGGCGATGGTGCGGGTGGCGGAGGCGGCGTCCAGCAGCGCCGCTTCGGAGATTTCATCCGAGTACGAAAACGCGGTCTTGTCGCCCGACACGGCGCGCACGCCGACGCCCTGGTCGATCGAAAAACTGCCGGTCTTGACGATGCCCTCTTCCAGGCTCCAGCCTTCGTTTTTGGTAAATTGGAAATACAAGTCGGCATAGTCGACTTTATGGGTGAACATGGTGCCCAGGGTCTTGAGCAGCTTGCCTTCGTCCAGCCCGAACGGCGTCAGCAGGATATCGCGCGCTACGGCCAGGGTGGACAGATTCGGTTCAAATGGCTTCATGGTGAGGCTTTCTATGAGGTGTTACCGGCATTGTAGTGGATATCACATGGTCCGGTGTTTCAATGCCGGCAGGCTGTCGCGCACGCCTTCCATGTATTCGAGGTCGATTTCGCCCTGCACCACGCCCTCGCCCTCAGCCAGCACCGACTTGACCGTGCCCCACGGGTCGATCAGCATGCTGTGGCCCCAGGTGCGGCGGCCGTTCGGATGGATGCCGCCCTGCGCCGCCGCCAGCACATAGCACTGGTTTTCGATGGCGCGCGCGCGCAGCAGGATTTCCCAGTGCGCCATGCCGGTGGTATAGGTAAACGCGGCGGGCAGCACGATCAGCGACACCGGCCCCATCGCGCGGAACAGCTCCGGGAAACGCAGGTCATAGCACACCGACATGCCGACCTTGCCGAACGGCGCCTCGAACACACCCAGGTTCTTGCCCGGCACGATGGTTTTCGATTCGTTGTACGACTCCGTGCCCTTGCTGAAGCCGAACAGGTGGATCTTGTCGTAGCGGCTGGCATGCTCGCCATCCGGGTTGTACACCAGCGTGGTGTTGATGACTTTGTCGGCCTCATCGGACGCCAGCGGCAAGGTGCCACCGATCAGCCAGATTTTCAGCTCGCGCGCCAGCCCGGACATGAAGTCCTGGATCGGTCCCTGGCCCAGCGGCTCGGCGACTTTCACCTTGTCGCTATCGTGCACACCCATGATGGCCCAGTATTCCGGCAACAGCACCAGCTTGGCGCCGCCCTGCGCGGCCTGGGTCACCAGGCGGCGCGCAGTGGCGATGTTTTCTTCCACGGTGGGCGAGGAAATCATTTGTACGGCGGCAACGATATGGTTCATGGCGTTCCTTTGGCTGACTGTTCTAGTTTGGCGGCGTCCAGCTTGGTGACCACCGGCGCTTTCCACGGGCCGGTCACCTGCATATGATAGGTCAAGGCTTTCATCACCGGGGCGCTGAGGAAGAGCTGCGCCAGGAAGCTGCCCAGCCCGATCACCGGATTGACCGCCAGCGCATACACCAGCGGCGCGGTGCCGAGGTTGACCTCGGGAATCACCACCACATGCAGGTTGGTGGTTTCATTGGCGATATCGGCACTGCCGTCCATCAACACAGTTGCGGACACGCCGTGCATTTTCAAGTTGTCGGTGCGGACGATGCCGCGATTGATGTTGGCGCTGGCGGTAATGCCGTCGAACGCCAGACCTTCCGAGAAAACATCGTGGAAGTCCAGCTTCAGCAGGCGCGGCAAGGCTTGCAGGCTGAGCACGCCCAGCAGCTTGGCGGCGCCCGGATCTTGCTTGAGGAACTGGCCTTTCTCCACGCCCAGCATGATCTGGCCCGACAGGCTAGGCAGGTCCAGCGAATACGGCAAGCCTTTCCATGCGATATCCCCCTTCAGCGATCCTTTGCCGCCCTTGATGGTATCGACATAGCCGAAACGCTCCAGCAGCTTGCCGGAATCGCGGATTGCCAGGTTGAAGTTGAGGCTGGTGTCATGCACCCCGCCCTTGCTGACCCATTTGCCGGTGCCGTTCAGCTCGCCATCGGCATTGGCCAGCGACAGCTTGCTGACGCGCCATTCGCGCGCATTTTGCAGCTGGACGTTATTGGCCTGCAGTTCCAGCCGCCCCAGCGGCTTGTTGAACAGTTCAAAACGCTCCACCACCACGTCCAGCGCCGGGATGGTGGCGGCGGCGCTCTTGCCGTCCAACAGCTCCTGCACTTCGCCGGACGCGGATTCCGGTATCACCAGCGACGACAGCCGCGCCGTCACCTTGCCCAGGCCGGCGCCGGTCGATGGCTCGGCCCAGGTCAGATAGCCATTCGCCTGAGTCGAATCGATGCTGGCCTGCCAGCTGCCTTTTTGATGGGTGACGCCGACCACGATGTTTTCCAGCTTGCGGCCGCCGATAATCAGTTCGCTGGAGCGGGCAGCAATGGCGTCCGGCACCACATAGCCGGTGAAGTCGCTGGCGTCCGCGCCGGACGCTGCTCCAGCGCCGGTGCCATCCTTGCCAGCGATGGCGTCGCCAAAGTCCAGCCAGCTGTCCGCATTCAGCTGGCGCAGGTTGAGATTGAACGCCAGGCCGCTCTCCGGCTCCGGCGCCGGCGCGTTGACGCCGATGCCGCCGCGCACCAGCTTCCAGTGCTGGCGCATCATCTTCTGGCGCTGGTAGCGCGCCATGACACTGTTGCCCAGGCTGATGCGGATATCGTCATGCAGCAGCCCGCCCGCATCCGGTGTCAGGCCGGCGTTGAGCAGGAAGCGCACCGGCATGCTGTCGGTGGCGGGCTTGTTCAGCGGCGCCGGCAGGTCCAAGCCAAGGCCGCTCAAGCTGGAATCCACAGCAATTTGCAATTGATGGTCGCGTGCGGTGATGGTGCCGGTATAGCGTGCGCTGCCGGAGAAATGATCGGCCAGGCGCTGCATCGCCGGCATGCTGTAAGTCTGGCGGAAGCCGTCGGCCGTGATCAGGCCGGCCAGCTTCACCACGATGGCATTATCCTTCTGGCTGCCGCCGGTAATCGACACCGGCCCGCCCAGGAAATTACCCGACAGCTGGTTCAGATTGACGCCATGCTCGTTGAATTCGATCTTGCCCTGCGACGATTGCACCACCGGCAAATCGTTCATCAGCGTGATGTCATTATTGGCCAGCGTCAGCGTGCCGTTGACTTTGGTGTCCAGCGCATGCGCCAGCGGAATGCGCAGGCTCAGCGCCAGCTTGGCGTTGCCGGTGGCCTGGGTTTCATCGGTAAAGTGCGAGATCCAGCCGAGTACCGGGCTGATCGCCACATACTTGAGGAATTCCTGCATCTGGCCGGCCGCGTTGCCGTCGATTTCCAGCATCGAATCGTGGATGCTCAAATCCGGAATGACCGCCTTCACATTGCTCAGCGCAACGCCGGCGGTGGTGGCGGTATCGCCGCGAATTTCCATGCGCGCGCGCTCGAACACAAAGCTGCCCTTGATGTGCTCGGCCTGCGGCCACAGCGGCAGCGGCTTGCCATCCTTGCCCAATTCCTTGCCGTCATGCAGATAGTAGCCAGGCTCGTAATTCAGCCTGGCGTCGTTCAGCTTGCCGGCCACGCGGAACTCACCACGCGACTTACTCTCGCCATGGAAGGGGAAGTGCGCCAGGTCGCCGCGCAGGCGTATCGTCACATCGCTGGCGACGCCGCCTTCCAGCGCGCCGGTCAGCCAGTGGGTGATGTCGTGCGGCGTCTGCATCGGCAGGTAGCGGCCGATGCGGTTGATCTGGAAGCCGGTCAGCGTGCCGGTCAGGTCGGCCGTGCCGGGACCTTTGCCGGCCAGCGAAAGCAGATGCGTGCCTTGCAGCGTGCCCTGCAAGCCCTCCTGCTCGAAGTCCATGCTGTCGATCTGGAAGCGCAGCTGGTTGTCCGCTTCAAACGACCAGCGCGCCTGCAAGTTCAGATGGTCGAACGGCATCGACGCCTCGGCGAAATAATCCGGCATCTGCAACACCAGCTGCTGCGAATTCAGGCTAAAGCTGCCGCCCTTCTCGGTGGCGTCAATCGAACCGCTCAGGTTATCGAAGCCGGGTATGGCTGGCATGCCGGCAATCGCTGGCGTCTTGCCCGACCTGGCTTGCGGCAGGCGCGGCGGCTGCGGCTTCAGGCCCAGGCCGACCAGGTCGCCCTTGACGCGGTATGTCTGCAAGGCAGGGAATACGCCTTGCCATTCGGCCGAGAAATTCTGCAATAAACCCCGCGGCGCGAAGCCGGCCACCAGCTTGTGCTGGTGTTCGCTCAGCGGCATGCGCTCAGCCAGGCCGGCCAGCGTTTGCAGGTCCAGCTGGCGCGCCCGCACTTCGACTTTTTCCGGTTTGGCGCCAGCGGCTGCCACATAGGTTTCCGACAGCGAAGTCGGCGCCATCACCAGGCCATCACGCGTGGTCAGCGTCAGATTGCGCAGTTCCAGCGTGTGGCCCAGCGCGCCGAAGCGCGGCGTGGCGGCCCCCTTGTGCGCCAGCGCCGGGCGGATATCTTCGTGCATCGCCACCCGGCCTTGCAGCTGTTGCAGGTCCAGCAGCGGCAATTCCTTGCCCAGCACGGCGGTGATATCGCCCAAGCCGACATCAGCGGTGAAACTGGTCAGGCGAGACTGGTCGATTGCCACCCAGGCGCGCAGCGAGCCCTTGCCCTTGCTCAGTTCAAACGGGTAATCGATCCAGGTCTTCCAGGCCAGCAGATCGGCGCCGCGCACGTCGGCGTAGACCTCGCCCTTCCACATCGAGAAATTGGAGACGCGTGCACCAAACGCTGGATGGGTGAAGTTGGCGCGCAGGTCGAGCGGCGCCGCCAGCGCGGCCGGCGGCGTGGCGCGCAGCGAAAACTCATGGTGCAGCCAGTTGTTTTGCATCACCAGCGCCAGCTGGTCCAGCACCAGCGGCGGCGCGGCTCGGCTGCGGTCAGTCCATTGCACGCGCCCCTGGTTGATGACGATCTGGCGCTGGGTCAGCAGCCAGTCCAGGCCTTTGCCGTCGCTCGGCTTGCTGGGGTCGATAAAGATGCCGGCCACGTACAGCTTGCCGTCGCGGTCGCGCAGCACATCGAGATCAGGGCGGTTCAGTTCCAGCGCATGGAAACGTACTTTGGCGGTGACCGCCGTCCACCACGACAGCGTGGCCGACACGCTCGGCAAGGTCAGCGCCGGACGGCCCTGCTGGTCGTGCAGCACCACGTCACCCAGGAACAGATTGGGACGGAAGCCGCTCCACGAGGCATACACACGGGAAATTGTGACCTGGTTGCCGATCGCGCGGCTGGCGGCGCGCTCGATATCGTCCTTGTAGTGGTCGATATTTGGCAGCACCACGTAGCGCAGCGTCAGGAACAGGATGGTGAAGGCAAAATACAGCAGCAGCGCCAGCTTCAGCGTGAAGCCCAGCACATGATAGGTGGCCAGATTGCAGAAACGGTAGGCGGCACGAAGCCGATGCCAGCGCGCAGCCAATGGGCTTTCGCCTGTCACGGTCTCCTCTTCTGTTTTTTGCATTAATACGCTAATAAATCAGGCCATGCGTCAAATAAATAGCAAACTCGCGCTACACTCGGTTTTCCGGAGCAATTCTACCTTATCCCTCTATGAGTTCACCGTCCGTCTCCCCGTCCGTACCGCCATCTGCATCTCGTTTCTACCAGCGCTGGCTGTCCGCCGCGCCCGACCGCGCCGCCAAGATCGATGAACTCGCGCAATTATCGCTTGCCAAGATCGATCTCGCGGATTATTTACAAAAAGAAGCAAATGGTAATTTGCCGCTGGTGCGCGCCATGCGCCGCCTGCGCAACCTGCTAGTGTGCACGCTGATCCGCCGCGACCTGGCAGGCCAGGCCAACCTGGCCGAAGTGGTGGAAACCATGACACGCTTCGCCGACTTCGCCATCCAGCGCCACCTGGCCGAACTGCACGCCGACATGGTGGCGGCGCACGGCCAGCCGCTCAGCCACGATGCCGGCCAGCCGCAGGAAATGATGGTGCTGGCGATGGGCAAGCAAGGCGGCGGCGAACTCAATGTCTCGTCCGACATCGACCTGATCTTCGTCTACCCGGAAGACGGCGACACCGCCGCCGGTCCGGGCCAGCGCAGCCTGTCCAACCACGAATTCTTCGTCCGCCTGGGCAAAAAGCTGATCGCCGCGCTGGCGGAGATCACCGAAGATGGCTACACCTTCCGCGTCGATATGGCCCTGCGCCCGAATGGCAACTCCGGCCCGCTGGCCGCCAGCCTGGCCATGGTGGAGAACTATCTGATCGTCCAGGGCCGCGAGTGGGAGCGCTACGCCTGGGTAAAGGCGCGCGCTGTCACCGGGCGCGCCGAGGATATCGCCGCACTCGATGCGATTGTGCGTCCGTTCTGCTTCCGCCGCTACCTGGACTTTGGCGTGATTGACGCGATCCGCAATATGCACGCGCAAATCCGCGCTGAAGTGAACCGCCAGGAACGGCTGCACCCGGACCGCAGCAACAACGTCAAGCTGGGCCGGGGCGGTATCCGCGAAATCGAATTTCTGGCGCAGGTATTCCAGCTGATACGCGGCGGCCGCGACGCCGCCCTGCGCGACCGCTCAACCCGCACCACGCTGCGCATCATTGCCGAAAAAGGACTGCTCAGCCACGCCATCGTCTATCAACTTCTGGCTTCTTACACCTTTTTGCGCAATCTGGAGCACCGCCTGCAATACCTGGACGACGCCCAGACCCACACCCTGCCCGCCAACGACGCCGACCGGCAGACAGTGGCTGCGATGATGGGCCTGCCCGACGTGGCCACCCTGCTGGCCCAGCTGGAAGCCCATCGCCAGTTTGTCGCCGGCCAGTTTGACGAGATGTTCTCGGACAAGACCGAGAGCAGCGAAAACGATATCGAACTGCAATCCAGCAATGAATGCGCCGATCCCGACAACCGCGAGGCGATGGTGGCCCGCTTTACCGCGCTCGGCTTCGACGATCCGGACGCCGCCACCAAGCGCCTGATCGCCACCTGGCAGGCGCCGCGCCTGCAATCCATGCCGGAAGCCAGCCGCAACCGCCTGCAGGGGCTGATCAATGCGGCGCTGCCGCTGATCGTCCAGGCCGCCCAGGAATCCAGCGGCGGCAACCAGCTGGCGACGCTGGGCCGGCTGCTGGATTTCCTGGAAGCGATCGCACGCCGCTCCGCCTATCTGTCGCTGCTGACCGAGTATCCGCACACACTGGCGCGGGTGATCCGCATGGTGCACGCCAGCGGCTGGGGCGCCAAATTCCTCAGCCAGCACCCTATCCTGCTGGACGAGTTGCTGGACGACCGGGTGCGCAACGCGGTCTTCGATCCGGTCGCGCTGGCCACCGATATCGACCAGCAACTGGCGGCCGCGCCCGGTGATACCGAGCGTCAGATGGACATCCTGCGCGAAATCCACCACGCCCAGCTATTCCACCTGCTGGCGCAGGACTTGGCCGGCGACCTGACGGTGGAAAAGCTGGCCGACCACCTGTCGGCGCTGGCTGACACCATCGTCGCGGCCACCATCAAGGCGGTATGGCAGACGGTGGCCACGCGCCACCGCGAAGTGCCGCTATTCACCGTCATCGCCTACGGCAAGCTGGGCGGCAAGGAACTGGGCTATGTATCCGACCTGGACGTGATCTTCCTGTACGACGATCCCGACCAGGAAGCGCCGGCCCAGTACGCCAAGCTGGCGCAGCGCTTCATCACCTGGATGACTTCGCACACCTCGGCCGGCATCCTGTTCGACATCGACACCGCGCTGCGGCCGGACGGCGCCAGTGGCATGCTGGTGTCCTCGGTCACCTCGTTTGAAAAATACCAGAGCAATTCGGCCTGGGTATGGGAGCACCAGGCGCTGACCCGCGCCCGCTATTGTGCCGGCGACTTATCTATCGGACTACGTTTCGACGACATCCGTGACACGGTGCTGCGCAAGGAGCGCCCAGCCGATGGTCCGCTGAAGCAGGAAGTGATCGCCATGCGCAAGCGCATGGTCGACGCCAAACCGAATACCAGCGCCCTGTTCGACCTGAAGCAAGATCCGGGCGGCATGATCGATATCGAGTTCATCGTGCAGTACTTGGTGTTGCAATATGCACATACTTATCCGCAGCTGACCGCCAACTTCGGCAATATCGCACTGCTGAAAATCTGCGCCGAACTCGGCCTGATCGACGCCGGCCTGGCCGCCAGCGTGGCCGATGCCTACCGCAAATACCGCAAGCTACAGCACCAATTGCGCTTGCAGGGACAAGACCTGGCGCGCATCGCGCCGGAGCTGGTGGCGGAACAGGCGGTGCAGGTACGCGCCTTGTGGGACAGCTTGTTCGGCAACGATGTTGGCACTTAGCAACATTTCCTCCAGCAAAGGTTGCTGAGCTGCGCTACTATGCCTAGTTCTGAAGACATAAAAAAGCGCAGCGCAAGCTGCTATTAAAACCTGGAGAATACGCATGAAAACATTATTTGCGGCAGCCGCAATCAGTTTTGCGTTGTGTGGGGTGTCGTCAGCTGCGGAACGGGGCACGCGCTCGGAAGCTATTGCAATGGTTAAAAAAGCCGTGGCAATGGTAAAGACTCAAGGCAAGGAACAAACCTTTGCCGCGATTTCAGATCCCAACAATACCGCCTTTCATGACCGTGATTTATATATCTACGTGTACGACTTCAAGGGTAATGCCTTGGCACACGGAAATAATCCTAAAATGGTGGGAAAATCTCTTATTGGCTTGAAAGATTATGAAAGCAAAATGATCGTTCAGGATATGATTAAGGTTGCTAAAAACCAAGGGAATGGCTGGGTATATTTTAAATGGCCGAATCCGCTTACCAAGACGGTAGAAGCCAAGGCGGGTTATGTCGAGCGGGTCGATGATTATCTGATCGGTTCCGGCGCTTACCAGTAAGCACCGCATTTGTCCTGACAAGCCGGGCCTGGCCCGGCTTTTTTACGTCCCTGCTCAGCCAATCATGCTAAAAATTGGCGCGAAAACACCAAAAACCAGTCTGATACAAGTTCCTGCGCACGATTGCTCATCCCTGCTGATTATTCCTGGTTTGCTGCTTATACTAAATTCAGCGTCGCCAAATAAACATTATCAATCACCACCAGGGAGCTTGAATGGATAAGATCGTTTTAAAAGACGGTGTTATTGCCGTCGCCATGGCACTGGCCACCTCATCTATTGCAATCGCGCAGGAAAGCAATCCGCCGATAGAGAAAGTGATTATTACCGGCTCCAACATCAAGCGGATTGATGTGGAAACCGCCACGCCGGTGCAGGTATTGCGCCGGGAAGAAATTGGCCGGCTCGGGGTTAACTCCGTGCGCGATGTCATCGATACTCTGACCTCCTCCAGCAGCAGCGCTTTATCGGATATAGGCGGATCGAATTCTTTTGCCGGTGGCGCTTCATCGGCATCGCTGCGTAATCTCGGCAAACAGTCCACCCTGGTATTATTAAATTCGCGCCGCGTCGCGCCATATGGCCTGGCCGACTATAACGAAGTATTTACCAATCTCGATACTTTGCCGCTGGACGCGATTGACCGGATCGAGGTATTGCGCAATGGCGGCTCGGCCATTTACGGCTCCGATGCGGTGGCCGGTGTCATCAACATCATTACCCGCAGCGATTTCCAGGGCGTGCAGGTGCGCGGAAATTATGAGCAATCGCTCAAGAACCAGCAGTTCAAAACCAAGACCGCCAGCCTCACCGGCGGCGTCGGCGACTATGGCCGGGACGGTTACAATGTGCTGGCCAACATCGAAGTCTTTCACCGCGACAGCGTCATCTGGCGCGATGTGGTGGACGATATCAATCCCGGCTACGGCGAAAAATTCTCCGCGCTGGCGCCCGGCAGCGGCCTGAAGTTCGGCAACCGGGGCGCACCATCGACCTTCAGCTATCCAGGCAATCTGATCGGCCAGGGGCCGATCGCCGGCTGCGCCACGCTGAATAGCGCCGGACTGTGCATTTATGACCGCTACGCCCGCTTCGAGGCCATTCCCAAGGCCGACCGCGTCAACGCGCTGGTATCGGGCAAGCTGAAGCTCAACAACGATATCGACGCCTATTCGGAAATCCTGTATTCCAAGACCAAGACCACCTATATCGGCGCGTCCGGCACCTACGGCTCGACGAATCCGGATGCCGTCTGGGGCGATCCCGCAACCGGCGATGGCAGACTGTTCGGCTACCGTTTCCTGTCGCCGGCGTCGCCGCTGAACACCACCGGCGAACCGCTGGAATTGCGCTACCGCTTCCTCGATTCGCCCTACGCCAGCCCGGTCGATAGCGACCAGTACCGCGTGCTGGCCGGTCTGCGCGGCACCTGGGCCGGCAAATGGGACTGGGACAGCGCGGCCGGCGTGATGGGCAGCAAGACCAAAATGCGCAACGCCGGCGCGCTCAGCGACAGCGGCTTCAAGGCCGTGGTCGGCGACTACAACCGCACCCTGGCCGGCGATCCCGACTGCGAAGCCAACTTCCCCGGCTATTGCGAATACACCGCCGCTGATCCGAATTTCTTCAATCAGCTGTACAAGCTGGGCCAAACCAATTCGCCGGAAGTGCTGCGCCAGCTATTCCCGGAACAGGGCTATGACGGCAAGATCACCCAATATTTCATCGACGGCAAGATCAGCGGCGAGATCGGCAAGATCAGCGACCGCGCCATCGGGCTGGCGATCGGCGGCGAAGTCCGGCATGAGAAATTCCGCATCACCCCGACCGCCAACTTGCTAACCGGCGACATCGTCGGCAACGGTGCCGCCACCGCCGACGCCAGCCGCACCACCGAGGCGGTGTTCACCGAGGTCAACCTGCCGGTGACCGACAAGCTGGAGCTGGTCGGTGCGGCGCGCGTCGACAAATTCCCCGGCTTCAAGGCGCACGCCTCGCCCAAGGTGGCCGCGCGCTGGGAAGTGACCCCGGCGCTGATGCTGCGCGCCACCTACGAAGGCGGCTTCCGTGCGCCCAATCTGACCGAGAGTGCGCAGTCGAGCAAGTTCGCCTTCGACAACGGCAAGCAGGACCCGAAACGCTGCTCCCAAGCGAATGCGCTGGCGGACGATTTGCGCAGCCAGGCCGAGGCGCTGCCGGCCAGCGATCCAAACCAGGCACTGCTGCTGGCGCGCGCCGACATCGTCTATCAGAATGAATGCGCCAAGGGCGTGGCCAGCATCGTGCGCAACAATCCGGGACTGAAGCCGGAAACCAGCCGCAGCGCCACCATCGGCATGGTGCTGGAGCCGGTCAAGGGTTCGAATCTGTCGCTGGATTACTGGCATATCGAACGCAAGGACGAGATCGGCCTGAAATCCACCGAAGACCTGCTGGCCGCCGAAAACGACCAGCCGCCCGGCGTCATCAACCGCGCGCCGCTGTCGCAGGACAAGACCTTCAGCCTGGCCGAGCAAGCACGTTACGGCGTCACGGCCGGCTCGCTGCTGTCGACTTCGGGCCAGTTCGAGAACGTGGCGCGCACCAAGACCAGCGGCGTCGACCTGAGCGCCAATTCGCGCATCGCCACCCGCATCGGCCGGCTCGACCTGGGCTTGAACGCCACCTATTTACTCGAATTGAAGAATTTCAGCTCGACGCTGAATGATTACGGCGACAACCTGGCCGGCCGCTACGGCTATTCGAAAACCGTGGCCAATCTGACCGCCGCGCTACAGACGGGCAAGCTCATCAACGGACTGCGGCTGGTGTACAACAGCAAAACCTCGCTGAACGATGATTACTACGATGATCTGTACACGCTCGACGGTTGCCAGCAACGCGACTGGAGCGCCGCCGAATGCCGGATCAAGGCCTATGGCAGGCTGGATTACAACCTCAGCTACGAGGCCCTGCAGGGGCTGACGCTGTCGCTGTACGTGCGGAATATCACCAATCGCCGGCCGCCGCTCGACCTGCGCGCTTTCAACGCCGATGGCGGCGGCGTGATCCCGCAAAGCGTGGCCGATGTCCAGGGCCGCTCGGTGCGCGTGACGGCGGAATACCGCTTTCGCTAAAAACAAAGGCCACCCGGAGGTGGCCTTTTGTCATACTGCGGCGCGAATTACTTCGCGTTCATCAGTGCAACGGTGGTGTCCAGCATGCGGTTCGAGAAGCCCCACTCATTGTCATACCACGACGATACTTTCACCAGACGGCCCGACACTTTGGTCAGGGTCGAATCGAAGTTCGACGATGCTGGGTTGTGGTTGAAGTCGATCGAGACCAGCGGTTCGGTCTGGTAAGTCAGTACTTCTTTCAGCGCGCCTTCAGCAGCGGCCTTCATCAGCGCGTTGACTTCTTCGACGGTGGTGTCGCGCTTGGCGATGAACGACAGGTCGACCAGCGACACATTGATGGTCGGCACGCGGATCGCGAAACCGTCCAGCTTGCCATTCAGCTCAGGCAGCACCAGGCCAACCGCAGCGGCGGCGCCGGTTTTGGTCGGGATCATCGACTGGGTAGCCGAACGGGCGCGGCGCAGGTCTTCGTGCATCACGTCCGACAAGACCTGGTCGTTGGTGTAAGCGTGCACGGTGGTCATCAGGCCGGTTTCAACGCCAATCGCGTCGTTGAGCGGCTTGACCAGCGGCGCCAGGCAGTTGGTGGTGCACGATGCGTTCGAAATCACGGTGTCGCTGGCTTTCAGCACTTGCTGATTGACGCCGTACACCACGGTTGCGTCCACATCCTTGCCGCCTGGTGCCGAGATGATGACTTTCTTGGCGCCGCCTTTCAGGTGGGCCGAAGCTTTTTCTTTGGTGGTGAAGAAGCCGGTGCACTCCAGCACCACGTCCACGCCCAGCTCGCCCCATGGGATTTCAGCCGGGTTGCGCTGCGCGAACACGCGGATCTTGTCGCCGTTCACGATCATATTGTCGCCGTCGACTTCCACGGTGCCAGGGAACTTGCCATGGGCGGTGTCGTAGCGGGTCAGGTGGGCGTTCGACTTGGCGTCGCCCAGGTCATTAATCGCCACGATCTGGATGTCTTGCTTTTTACCGCCTTCGTAGAAAGCACGCAGTACATTACGGCCGATGCGGCCATAGCCATTGATTGCAACTTTGATCGTCATACTTTGCTCCTGATTAAAAATATTGTTAATGCAACCAGCAATTATAGATTAAGCAATGACAGATTTGACTTTCGCCACGACGTTGTCCACCGTGAAGCCGAAGTGCTTGAACAACACGCCTGCCGGAGCCGACTCACCGAAGGTATCGATGCCGACCACAGCGCCTTCCAGGCCGACGTACTTGTACCAGAAATCGGTTACACCCGCTTCGATGGCCACGCGTGGCACGCCCTTGGTCAGCACGGCAGCCTTGTAGGCGGCATCCTGACGGTCAAATACATCGGTCGAGGGCATCGACACTACACGCGCGGTAATGCCTTCGGCGGCCAGCGCCGAGGCGGCAGCTTGCGCCAGTTCGATTTCCGAACCGGTGGCGATCAGCGTGACTTTGGCTTCAGCCGCTTCTTTCAGCACATAGCCGCCGCGCTTGATGTCGGCGATCTGCGCATCGCTGCGCTCCTGGTAAGGCAGGTTCTGGCGCGAGAAGATCAGCGTCGATGGGCCGGTTTGGCGCTTGACCGCCTCGCCCCACGCCACCATCGATTCGGTGGTGTCGCATGGACGCCAGTTGTCCAGGCCAGGAATCAGGCGCAGCGACGATACGTGCTCGACCGACTGGTGGGTCGGGCCGTCTTCGCCCAGGCCGATCGAATCGTGGGTGAACACGAAGATCGAACGCTGTTTCATCAGCGCGGCCATGCGCAGCGCGTTGCGGCTGTAGTCGGCGAAGGTCAGGAAGGTGGCGCCGAACGGGATGTAGCCGCCGTGCAGGGCCACGCCGTTCATGATCGCCGACATGCCGAATTCGCGCACGCCGTAGTTGATGTGGTTGCCTGGCTTGCCGGAACGCACTGGAACAATCTCTTTCCAGTTGGTCAGGTTGGAGCCGGTCAGGTCGGCCGAGCCGCCCAGGAATTCCGGCAGCACTGGCGCCAGCGCCTGAATCGCGTTCTGGCTGGCCTTGCGGGTGGCGATGTTTTCTTTCTTCTCGACCGTCGAAGCGATGCCGGCGGCCAGCGCCGCGTCGAAGTTGCCTGGCAGTTCGCCAGCCATGCGGCGGCTCAGCTCAGCGGCTTCTTGCGGGTATTTGGCGGTATATTCGGCGAACTTGGCAGTCCAGTCGGCTTCCAGCTTGGCGCCCACCGAGGTGAAGTCCCAGGCGCTGGCCACGTCGGCAGGAATCTCGAACGGGGCGGCGCTCCAGCCGATGTATTCGCGGACAGCCGCGACTTCCTTGTCGCCCAGCGCGGCGCCGTGCACCTTGTCGCCGCCTTGCAGGTTAGGCGAACCTTTGCCGATGATGGTTTTGCAGCAGATCAGGGTTGGCTTGTCAGCCTTCTTGGCGGCTTCGATGGCGGCAGAGACCGCGTCCACATCGTGGCCGTCGACCGCGCGGATCACGTTCCAGCCATAGGCTTCGAAACGTGCCGGGGTGTCGTCGGTGAACCAGCCTTCGACCTTGCCGTCGATCGAGATACCGTTGTCGTCATACAGCGCGATCAGTTTTTTCAGGCCCAGCGTGCCGGCCAGTGCGCACACTTCGTGCGAGATGCCTTCCATCAGGCAGCCGTCGCCGACGAAGGCGTAGGTGTAGTGATCGACCACGTCCAGGCCAGGCTTGTTGAATTCGCTTGCCAGCAGCCATTCGGCCAGCGCCATGCCGACCGCGTTGGCGATACCCTGGCCCAGTGGGCCGGTGGTGGTTTCCACGCCTGGGGTGTAGCCGACTTCCGGGTGGCCCGGGGTCTTCGAGTGCATCTGGCGGAAGGCCTTGATGTCATCCATGCTCACCGCATAGCCGCTCAGGTGCAGCAGCGCGTAATGCAGCATCGAGCCGTGGCCGTTCGACAACAGGAAGCGGTCGCGGTTCACCCATTTCGGATTGGCCGGGTTGTGGCTGTAATGGCCACTCCACAGCGCAACAGCGATTTCGGCCATGCCCATCGGCATGCCTGGGTGGCCGGAGTTGGCCTTCTGGACGGCGTCCATAGCCAGCGCGCGGATCGCGTTAGCCTTTTGTGGGTGCGGGAGCGTAGTGTTCATGATGGTCTATAAGTGCTGGAGGTTTGAAATCCTGATGCTGCCAACTGCCAAGCTGCGTAGTCCGCTATTCTATCAGAGCCTGAGCCTCAATAAAAAAAGCCGCCGGACAGGCCGGCGGCTCGGGCTTAGATTACCGGGGTAATCAGAAGCGGTGGTTGTACTCGACGGTCAGCTTAGCCGAACGTGGCGCGGTGTAGCTGATGACGCGACCATAGGTCGAGGCAATCAGAGCGCCGCTGTTGTAGGTTTCGTCGATGGTTTGCTCGGTTTGCTTGTTGAACACGTTGAACACGTCCAGCTTGACGGTCAGGCCTTTAACCAGCGCCGGACGGTATGCCAGGTTGGCGTCCAGGCGGGTATCCCAAGGCAGACGGCCGAGCGAGCCACGAGGAGTTTCCTTGTCGCAGTAGAAGTAAACCGAACCGTAGTCCTGGATGTCATCCGGGATGTCCGGACGGTTACCGAAGCAGCTGCGCGGACGGCCGGAGGCGACCAGCAGATTGCCGCCGATTGCCCACTCAGGGCTCAGCTCGTAAAAGCCGAACGCCTTGATCTGGTGTTTGCGGTCATTCGGCAGCAGGCCGTATGCGCCGATCATCAGAGGGTAGTTATCCCAGGTCGAGGTTGCTGCCACGTCGGTCTGTGCATTGTCCGAACGGGTCTGGCCTTCGGTGTTACCGATGCTGCGCGACCAGGTGTAGTTGACACGGCCATACCAGCCATTGCGCAGCGGGTGTTCGGCGAACAGGTCAAACGCGGTGTAATTACGTTTGGCTTTGTCCAGACCGATTTCCGCCTTGGTCAGGTGAACGTTGGTGTACTTGCCATTACCAGCGAAATCAACCAGCAGATTGGTATCCTTGCCTGGGTTGATCGAAGCGCAGTTGAAGCCGCCGTAGTTGCTGGTGTCAACGTTGTTACGCTCAGCCCATTTGAAGATCACTGCTTCATCGCAGAAGTCATCGATGGTCGATTTCAGCTTGCGATAGGTTGCCTTGGCGCCGAAATTCAGGTTAGGCGAGAAGGCTTTTTCGAAGCCCAGGGTAATTTCATCCTGGTAGCTTGGATCGATGCCGAGCGCAGTCAGCGTATTCGGATCTTTGGCCTGGCCAAGTTCGTTGTTGGTCGAGAACGCGCCGGTCAGTGGCTGCAGCCCCAGCGGCAGACCGTTGGCATCGGTACCGGTGTAGGTGAAGAACTGACGGGTGTTCAGCGAACGGCTGGCGCCACGCACGGCCAGGTGGGTTGGAATCTGCAGCGCGTAGCGACCGGCGCTACCGAACACTTTCAGGCTGGCGTCGTTGTTGACATCCCACACTGCCGCCAGACGTGGCTGCAGGAAGCTCTTCACTTCCAGGAAGGTCTGACCGTCGCCATTCTTGTTCTTGAAGCTTTCGTTACGCAGGCCCAGGGTCAGCAGCAGGTCCTTGTTGACTTGCCAACGATCTTCGATGAACTGCGCCGCCTGGGTCGATGCGGCAGCGGTGGTCGAGTCGAAGATACGGTTGCTGACGTAGTAACCCTCAGAACCCAGCCCGCCACCCGTGCCGACCACGATGTTGTTGCCGCCACCAACACTCACCGGGGTGTTCGGGGTCAGGGTACGGCTGTATACCCAAGTACCGCCACCGCCATATACATCGCCGGCAGCTTCCGAGGTCAGCTTGTTGTTATCCAGACCAGCGCGGAACGTATGGTTATTCCATTT
Organism: Duganella sp. sic0402; assembly: GCF_019219065.1. GTDB lineage: Bacteria > Pseudomonadota > Gammaproteobacteria > Burkholderiales > Burkholderiaceae_D > Rugamonas. The sequence goes on from NZ_JAHUWK010000003.1 coordinate 428,680, forward strand.
GTACTCAAGGTCCAGACGTTTGGAATCGATTTCGCTGCTCGAATCGCCAGCCGTCACCAGGCCGGACAACACCTGCGAAGAGGTGTAGTTCAGGCCAGGATAGCGAGCTGCTGCTGCTGCACTGATCTGGAACAGTGGACCAGTCGGTGCGGCGCCAATGATATCGTAGCGATTGGAGTTTTTGGTCTTGCTGCGGCCAATCAGTGCCTGCAAGGTCAGGTTATCGGTCAGATTGCCGGTATAGCGCGCGATCTGGGTGGTGGCGCCCACCGACGGCGTGAAGTCTTCGCTGTTCTTGTAGTGCTGCGAAGCCGTCTGGGTGGTGCCGTGGGTGTTGTTGCTGTAGTCGTAGCTATACAGCTGGCGGTCGGTTTTCGGGGTATCACCCAGCGCCGTCACCTCAACACGGTGGTTATCGGTGATATTCCAGTCCAGCTTGACCATGTAGCGGTCGATCTTGTCCTGGTTTTCTTCCCAGCCCTGGTTGTTGTTGGTAGTGCCGGTACGGGTACCCAGCACAGCTTCGCGATCGATGCGGCGTGCTTCAGCAGCGGCGAACAGGAACAGCTTGTCTTCGATAATCGGACCGCCAACATAGGCGCCATAGATTTTCTCGGTGCGGCTGTTGTCCTGATTACGGCGGTACAGCGTACCATCCGTGCCGTTGGTACCGGAGTTTTCTTTTGCGCCAGTGACCGGGTAGTAAGTGTCTTTGCGTTTAGCGCGCAGCGATTCTGGCTCGATGCTGAAGCTTGCGCCCGCTTCCCAGTTGTTGGTACCGCTCTTGGTGGTAATATTGACCACACCGCCGACCGAACGGCCGAACTCGGCGCCAAAGCCGCCGGTCAGAATCTGTGCCTGGGCAATCGCGCCAAACGGCAGTTCCGAAGCGCCCAGCTGGGTCAGTGGATTGGTAACCGGGAAACCGTTGATGTAGTAAGCATTTTCCGATGCGCCACCGCCGGCGAAGCTGGCGCCCGCAGCATAACGGGAGTCGGCACGGGTGGTGTTAGGTGCCAGCTGAATGATGGCGTCGACGCTTTGCGTGATCGGCAATTTATCCAGTTCACGGGCAGTGAAGGTCGCGCCGTTGTTAGCACTGGAAACGTCGATGCGGCTGCGGCGGCCGGTCACCTGGACCGATTGCACGCCAGGGGCTTCGAAACGTGCTTCGACGCCCTGGCCTGCCAGCACTTCCAGGTTGGCGGAGATGCCAGCGGTATTGCCTTGTTGCAGCGTCGCGCTGTAGCGACCGATCGGCAGCGCGGTCGCGTTGAAGCTGCCGCTAGCGTCGACAGGTGCGGTACGGGTAAGGTTGGTATCCAGATTTTTCAGCACAACCGAAGTTGCGCTACCCGGAGCGACGCGGCCGTAGACGTTACCGGACGCATTCGACTGCGCCATTGCCGGCTGCACAACGGCGGCGGTCAGTGCTGCGGTGCCAAAGGCAATCGTCAGCGCGTTCACAAGAACAGTTTTTCTAAACATATGAGTGTATTCCCAATTTGAAAAATTATTTGCCTGGTAGGCAACGATACCCATTCTCTCTCTGATGGAGAGCTCTTGACCAACAATTAAGGACGCCATAGCTCGCCCTATCCGTCCATAAAAACACGCGCCAAACAAGTGTGTCAACAATACAACTTTTGTTATGCAACAAAACAACGGGAAAGCGAAAAAAATGCCAAAAAACGGTTTATTTTATTTAAGTTGAGCCATAAATAATTTATGATGAAACGGCAGATTTTATGCGCCTCATCCTCAGAGCACTCCGTTTATTCCATAGCTCAAAATCCCTATATCGATATAAAATTTTTCGCCCACCCCTGCGAAGGCAAACTCGCAGAACAAAATTCTGTCACGATTATTTCACTTGACTTACTGGTGCAATTAAAAGTTACCACGCACCAACGTGGATGCAATATGCACCAGCATGGGGCGAGAATAACTTCCGGTATTCATCGCCCTGTGAATTTCTTTGGGCGGGCGTGCAACGATTAAAATGAGCGCTCATCATTCAGATCGGATCGTTCACCATGCCCCGCTTTTACGTGTCCCAGCCGCTGGCCATCGGCCAGCTTGTTCAGTTACCCGAAACGGTGGCCCACCATATCCAGGTGCTGCGCCTGGCCCAGGGTGAGCTGGTTACACTGTTTAATGGCGACGGCGGCGAATATACGGCCGCGCTGACCGAGATCGCCAAGCGCAGCGTGAGCGCCGAGGTCAAGGCGCATCTGGCGCGCGAAGCCGAGCTGCCGTTCGCGGTGACGCTGGCGCAGGCCCTGCCCGAAGGCAGCAAGATGGACTGGATTATCGAAAAGGCGATCGAGCTGGGCGTCTCCGGCTTCCAGCCGCTGGCGGCGCAGCGCTGCGTGGTCAAGCTGTCGGCGGAGCGCGCGGAAAAGAAACTGGAACATTGGCGCGGCATCATCGTGTCCGCCGCCGAGCAGAGCGGCCGCAACCACCTGGCGCGGCTGGCGCCGCCGCAGGACTACAAGCACTGGATCACCCAGCAGGACCTGCACCGCCGCATCATCCTGACGCCGCGCGCCGGTCAATCGCTGGCCGACTGGGCGCGCCACCAGCCGCCGCAGGCGGTGACGCTGGTGGTCGGCCCCGAGGGCGGCCTGAGCGAGCAGGAAGAGGATCTGGCGCTGCGCCACGGCGCCCTGCCGCTGGCGATGGGCCCACGCATCCTGCGCACCGAGACGGCGGCGCTGGCGGCGGTGTCGGTGCTGAGCGCCGCCTGGGGCGGCTTCTAATAAGAGAATAAAAAAACCCGCGCCGCCCGAAGGCGTGCGCGGGGTTTTCAGGCCGTGCCGAAGCTTAGAACTTCAGGTTGGCGCCAACGGTGATGTAACGACCGATGGTGTCATACGACTGCGGGAAGGTATTGCCGCTGTTCATAGCAGTAGTACCGATGGTGCCGCCGACGATAGGTGGCTTCTTGTTGGCCGCGTTGACGATGCTGACGTTGAAACGCAGGTTTTTCGAGAAGGTATAGCTGCCCGACAGATCGACGTAGTTGTAGGCATCGATATGACGGAAGGCTGGCAGGAAGTTGGTGGTTGCCAGTGCCAGTGGCTCGACGTCCACGGCACTCACATAACGCCAGTTGTAGCCAACCGAGAAGGAACCCACGTTCCAGGTGGTGCGCTGGTTGAACTTGCGTTTGTACACTGGAGCGTTGGCCACGTCGCCGCACGCCACCGAGTAGTAGCCCAGGCAATCGCGGTTGACCGAGATCGGCGAAGCTTGGAACTTGAAGCTCTGGACTTGGTTGTAGCCCAGCGCCAGGTCAAAGTTACCCCACTTCGGATCCAGGTTCAGCTGTTTACCTTGCAGCTTGTACTGTACGTTCAGATCGATACCGCTGGTTTCCTGACGGCCCGAATTGGTACGCTCGGTCGCTACGCCGCTCGACGCTACGCCGTTGAACGTACCGTTGGCCGGGTTACGGCCGATCAACAGGCAGTTGGCGGTCATCGTGTAGCCAGGATTGTTACGGTAGCAGGCATCCAGCACGTCGGTGGTGCTTGGGCGCGAGATCGCGTCAGCAATCGTGATCTTGTAGTAGTCCAGCGACACGGCCAGCTTCGGCAGTGGCTCCCAGACGAAACCGATGGTTTTGGTCTTGGCGACTTCAGGGCCCAGGTCCGGATTGCCGCCGGCCAGGTTGTTGATCTGACCCGACGATGGTGCTGGCAGTTTGCCCAGCTCGCTCACCGGCACGCCGGTCAGGCGGCACAGGTTAGCCAGCGTGCCAGCGGTGTTCGCCTGGGCCGGGTTGACCAGCGCCAGCTGGCAAGGATCTACCGCCAGATTGGACAGGCCGGTGACCTTCGGTGCGAACAGCTCGTTCACGTTAGGTGCGCGGGTGGCTTTCTGTACCATGCCGCGGAAACGCAGCGACTGCACTGGCGCCCATTCCGCACCAATTTTCCAGCTGTTGTAGCTCAGCGAATCCTTGCTGCCCGATTTGAACTGCGTCTCGCGGTAGCCCAGGTCAGCATTCAAGGCGCGGATGAACGGCTTGTCCTTGACCAGTGGAACCTGGGTTTCGATCGCCAATTCGCGCAGGCGGAAGGTGCCGGTACGGTCTGGCGTCGGTGCGCCGGTGCCCAGCACTTCGCCCTGGATCTGCGAAGCAGCGTCGGACTGGGTGCCAGCGGCCAGCTTGCGCTGCTCACCGGTGATTGCCATGGTGATCGGCTGACCCGACCATGGGCTGACGAATTTCTCGCCCAGGTCGCCTTGCAGCGACGCGGAGCCCACGTCCTGCTGCACGCTTTGCAGCAGCACGGCGCTGGAGTTGACGAAGCCCAGCATGGCTGGCGTGATGCTGCCAGCGGCGCCCCACACGTTCAGCGGTACGCAGTTGTTGGAAGTGACCACGCACTGGGTGGTGCTGACCGAGTTCAGCGCTTGCTGTACTTTCGACAGCGAGCCCCAGTTGCCGCGTACCTGGGTCTGGTCGGCGGTGCCACGGGTCCACGATGCATCGTAGGTCCAATCGAGGAAGGCGTCGCCGCGCAGGCCGATGGTGTATTGCAGCGTGCGGTTGCTGAAATCGTTCAGGCGTGGGCCCAGTTCGACAAAGCGGCGGTTGACGGTCATCGGCACCAGGGTGGTGTTGCCGGCCACGCAATTGGCGGCAGGAATACCGACGCGGTCGCAAATCTGCTGACGCGCTGGCGCTGGAATGAATGGGTTACCGATAGGCACGTTGAAGACGTTGCCGAAGGTGCCCGATTCCGCCAGCGTCGAACCAACCTTGCTGCTGGTGTAGAACACTTCGCTGTAGGCTTCTACGTGATCATTGATCTTGTAGTTGGCCAGCGCGGTGGCTTGGGTACGATCCAGGCCGGTCGAATAGTAGTTCAGCGGATTGGTGTTGTACGCCACAGCTGGCTGTACCAGACGGCCGGTTGCCGGATCGATCTGCCAGGTGCCGCCCAGATTGTCGCTGCCGCCGGTCAACGGCTTGGTGACAGCAAACGCTGCCGGCACAGTGGTGGCCGAACCGCTGGCCAGGCCGGTGGTCGAGCTCAGGCTGGTGATACCGTAGGAGCGTGCGCCTTGGCGCACTGGGTCCGAGGTGGTTTTGCCGATGCTCAGTACCACGTTGCCGCGGCCGTCATCCAGGTTGGCGCCCATGGTGATGTCGGTGCGCTTGCGCTTGCCATCGTGGTCGCTGGTGGTGCCGCCGTAAGTGGTGGTGGCGTCAAAGCCGCTGAAGTTTTTCTTCAGGTTGAAGTTGATAACGCCAGCTACAGCGTCGGCGCCGTAGGCTACCGATGCGCCACCGGTCAACAGGTCAACGCGGTTCAGCAGTGCCAGGGGAATGGAGTTGGTGTCCACCGTGCCGTCCAGGCTGAACGGCACCAGGCGGCGGCCGTTGATCAGCACCAGCGTGCGGTTGGCGCCCAGGCCGCGCAGGTCGACGGTTGCTGCGCCCGAAGTGCCGTTGTTGGTGCCAGGACCGATCGAAGGCACTGCGCCAGGCAGGGTCTTGACGAATTCTTCTACCGACACGGGTTGCGACTGCTTGATCTCTTCAGCGGTAATCGACGAAATTGGGCTGGTCGAGGTCGTGCCAGGCGCGGTAATGCGGGTACCGGTCACTTGCACCGATTCGATTTTCTGCGGCGCAGCATCCTGTGCAATGGCGTTGTGCATCATTGCGGTCATGCCTACCAGCATCGAGCCGGCGAACACGCTGCGCAAGGTACGCGACATCATCTTCTCTTGGATCATTGTAAAACTCCCATTATTAAACTCCCTGATAGAGAGAAACCCAACCAAATCAATCCACTCGTCTCTATTTAAACCGCAGCGTTTTTAATTGGCCAGCCTAAGGATTCTTTTTATATCTGGGTTATCCAGACCTGAATCTCATTTATGTACACCCCTGACATTTCGATTTTGCAGGCGCACTGCATGAAACCACTGGCGTACAGAAACTGTCAATAACGGAGGTAATCCAATTCACATCAGCCACAAAGCGTAATTAGCCCGGCAATGCAAGGACTTTAATCTACTTACACATGCTGCACCGCAACATATTTCATTGCATATTTCGCAATTCCTTACATTGCAGATTTTTTATTCATGTAACGCAAAGTAAAAACAAAGCACGTATTGTAAATTCATGTAAAACCAACGATTGTGCGGGGCTGTAAAATTTCCAAAAAGCCGTTGTTTGTGCAGTGCAACATGCAATGTGTCTCATTGCGAACACAAAGCAATACCACTAGGTTCATGTGATAGCAAAACGATACGTCAACGAAAATTGCTCGAAAGAATTGCTGTTGTGCCGCAACAACGCCCAATTTTAGTGCGCAACGCACTTAATTGGCGCATATGCTTATTTGGTTTTTATTTTAGAAACTCCAGCAATGCGGGAATTAATATTCAGCACCCAACTATTTAAAAGTTAATTAAGCGGAATTAATCCGCGCTGATAATCTGCTCTTTAATATCCGGTGATGGCGCGCGCGGTGCTTGGGCTGGCGCGCCCTGGCAAGGTAAAATAGCGGCTGCGGCCACGCCCGAGGGGGACGGCCGCTCCGCTCTCCGCTAGCTACGGAGCCCTGCAATTTACCGAAGAACACCCATGCTGCGTTTAAACGAAGTCAAGCTCCCGCTCAACCACGCCGAGGAGCAATTGCCGGCCGCCATTCTGGCGCGCCTGGACATCCCTGCCGCCGACCTGATCGGCTTCACCGTCTACAAGCGCAGCTACGACGCGCGCAAGAAATCCGCCATCGTGCTGACCTACTCGCTGGATATAGACGTGGCCAACGAGGCGGCGCTGCTGAAGCGCCTCAAGCACGACGTGCACCTGATGCCGTCGCCGGACATGGCGTATCAATTCGTTGCCGATGGCCACACGCTGGCCGCCCATCCGGACTTTCAGCGCCCGGTGGTGATCGGCATCGGCCCATGCGGCCTGTTGGCGGCGTTGATCCTGGCGCAGATGGGCCTGCGTCCCATCATCCTGGAGCGCGGCAAGGTGGTGCGCGAACGTACTGTCGACACCTTCGGCTTCTGGCGCCAGCGCAAGCTGAATCCGGAGTCCAACGTGCAGTTCGGCGAAGGCGGCGCCGGCACCTTCTCCGACGGCAAACTGTACAGCCAGATCAAGGACCCGAAACACTACGGCCGCAAGGTGCTGACCGAGTTCGTCAAGGCCGGCGCGCCGGAAGAAATCGTCTACGTCAGCAAGCCGCACATCGGCACCTTCCGGCTGGTGAAGATGGTCGAGTCGATGCGCGAAACCATCGAGGCGCTGGGCGGCGAATACCGCTTCGAAAGCAAAGTCACCGATATCGACGTCGAAGAAACCGCCGACGGACGACAGATCCGTGGCCTCACGCTGGAGAGCGGCGAGAAAATCGCCACCAGGCACGTGGTGCTGGCCATCGGCCACAGCGCACGCGACACCTTCGAGATGCTGTACCAGCGCGGCGTCTACATTGAAGCCAAGCCGTTCTCGATCGGCTTGCGCGTCGAGCACCCGCAATCGCTGATCGACGCCTGCCGTTTCGGCCCGAGTGCCGGCCATCCCATCCTGGGTGCGGCCGACTACAAGCTGGTGCACCATGCGTCCAACGGCCGCGCGGTGTACAGCTTCTGCATGTGCCCTGGCGGCACGGTGGTGGCGGCGGCATCCGAGCCGGGCCGCGTGGTCACCAACGGCATGAGCCAGTATTCGCGCAATGAACGCAACGCCAACAGCGCCATCGTGGTCAGCATTTCGCCCGAAGTCGACTATCCGGGCCACCCGCTGGCCGGCATCGCCTTCCAGCGCGACCTGGAGGAGAAAGCCTTCAAGCTGGGCGGCGGCACCTACAATGCGCCAGGCCAGCTGATGGGCGACTTCGTGGCCGGCAAGGCCTCGACCGACTTCGGTTCGGTGGTGCCGTCCTACAAGCCGGGCATCACGCTGACCGATCTGGCGCAGATCCTGCCGGAATTCGCGGTCACCGCGCTGCGCGAAGCCTTCCCTGCGTTCGACAAGCAGATCAAGGGCTACTTCAAGCATGACGCAGTGCTGACCGGCCTGGAAACGCGCACTTCGTCGCCGATCCGCATCAAGCGCCGCGACGACACGCTGCAAAGCCTGAACACCAAGGGCCTGTTCCCGGCCGGCGAAGGCGCCGGTTACGCCGGCGGCATCCTGTCGGCCGGCGTGGACGGCATCAAGGTCGCCGAAGCGGTCGCGCTGGCAATGGCCGCGCAGCAGCAGGCGTAATCAGTCCCGCAGCGGCAGCCGCAGCTTGATGCGGCAGCCAGTGCTGCCGGGGGCGTTGGCGGCCAGCGCCGCCTGCCCGCCCATCTGGTGCATGATGGTGTAGACGATGTGCATGCCCAGCCCGGAACCGCCCTGCCCGCGCTTGGTGGTGAAGAAAGGCTCGAACAGGCGCTCACGCGCCTCCCCCGCCAGGCCGACGCCATCATCGCTAAATTCCAGCAACAGCCAGCGCGTACCGCCCTCCAGCGCCATGCGCGCGGCCAGCGTTACCTGGCCGGGGCCGCCGTCCGGATAGCCATGCTTGGCCGCGTTCATCAACAGGTTGGACAGCACTTGCGACCAGCGCCCGGAATCGAGCCGCGTGCGCAGCTCTGGCGCGATGTCCACCGTCACATTCAATCCCACCTTGCGCAATTCCGGCCCGTGCGCCGACACCACGCTCAGCGCATGCTCGCGCAGCGCCACTTCGGCCTCGTGCGCGCTGCCCTGGTCCACCGCCAGCTGCTTGAAGTTGCCGATCAGGTCGGCCGCGCGCGCCAGGTTGCGCTCGATCAGCTGGGCGCCCTCGCTGAGCCGCTGCGCCACCGCCAGCAATTCCGAGCGGCTGACGCGCTCGCCGTTAACGCACTTCAGCAAGTCCTGCGCGTAGCTGGCCATGGTGGAGGCGGCCGTGACCGCCACGCCGATCGGCGTGTTGACCTCGTGCGCCACGCCAGCCACCAGCGCGCCCAGCGCCGCCATCTTTTCCTGCTCCACCAGCGTGGCCTGCGCGGCCAGCAGCGCCTCGCTGCGGCGCTGCACCTTGGCCTCCAGCTGCTGCTCGCGGTCCTGGTGCTGCAACTCGGCGGCACCGCGCGCGGCAAAGATCGACAGCAGCGACAAGGCCAGCAGGCGCTTATCCTCGGAAATCGGTTTGGTGTCGATGGCCGACAGGATGCCCAGCGTCTGCCCTTCGGTGTCGATCATCGGCATGCCGATATAACTTTCGGCCTGCATTTCAACTAATAAAGTGTCTTCGGGATAGTCGGCCTGGATGCCGCTGGCATGGAAACACATGCATTGTTCGGTCACGTCCTGGCAGGGGGTGTGCTGCAGGCTGTATTCCATGTTCGGCGCGTAGTCGGCGCCGCCCCACACGGCCAATGTACGGATGCCTTCGCCCTGCGCCAGACTGATCACCCGGCCGGCGATCACATAGCGGACATCCAGCGCCTGAGCCAGGTCCCGCACCAGAATGCGCAGGAAATCGTCGCCGCGGGCGCGGGCAGTCGAGGCGGTGATCGAGCGCAAAGCAGCCTCGGCCAACACGCGTCCGTCAGCCGCATCGAATAGCGGCGTGCTTATTCTGTCTTCGCTCATGGCAGGCTCCAAGTAGCTAACTCTGCAGCTATTGTAACGTTCCCCAACTTCATTAACCTATATCAATATTCGGTCAACCACTAGCACAAGCTAGGCATAATTCATCATAAACTTTGTATTTTTGTGTAAAAAACTCGTAAATTTGCGCTAAAACCGCATTAAGTGTTGTTTATTTCAATGTTGTTACAGAGCTCCGATTGACCCGGTTTCGCGCGGATGGTCTGATAACCGCCACAGAATAATCGCGTAAACAGATTATTCGACGTGGCTGATCTCAATAAACAAGTAACAAGCAATACTCGAAGGAGTGGTAATGATCATTGAAACCGTAATGTCGCGCTCGCTGCGCCTGATGTTCGCCAGCGGCGCCGCACTGATGCTGGCACAACCGGCATTTGCACAAGATAACGCGCCGATCCAGCGCGTTGAAATCACCGGCTCGGCCATCAAGCGTATCGACGCTGAGACCGCAGTGCCAGTGACCGTGGTGAAGGTCGACGACCTGAAGAAAGAAGGTATCACCACCATCGAGCAAGTGATGGCCAGCCTGAGCGTTTCGCAAGCCCAGCAAGGCACCAGCCAGACCGTTGGTTCGGGCACCGGCGGTTCGTCGTTTGCCGACCTGCGCGGCATCGGCCAGAACAAAACCCTGGTGCTGCTGAACGGCCGCCGCCTGGCTAACAACGCCATCGACAGCTCGGCCCCCGACCTGAACATGATTCCGTTCGCCGCGCTGGAGCGTGTCGAGGTGCTGCGTGACGGCGCTTCCTCGCTGTACGGCTCGGACGCGGTCGGCGGTGTGATCAACTTCATCACCAAAAAAGACTTCCAGGGCGGCACCATCACCGTCGGCGCGGATAGCCCAGAGAAAAAAGGCGGCGATTCGAGCAACTTCAACGCCGGCTATGGCTGGGGCGACCTGGACAAGCAAGGCTTCAACATCTTCGCGATGGTCGACCGCCAGCAGCAGAACCGCCTGGGCGGCACCGATCGTAACTACAACACCCGCTACGCTGGCGGCCTGTCGGCATCGACCTACCCGGCCAACTGGTCGCAGGGTGAGATTTCCGGCAATCCGGCCGGTCCAGGCTGCAGCACCGGCGTGTTCCTGATCCCAGGCAAAAACGGCGCCTGCCAGATGACCACCTCGTCCTTCGTCGACTACATTCCGAAGAGCGAGCGCACCACCGGCCTGATCAAAGGTACCTTCAAGATCAACGAAAACCACGAACTGGGCGTCGAGTTGCTGTCGACCGAAGCCAAGGTCCAGACCCAGGTTGCGCCAGTACCATACGGCGGCCTGTACATGAACCGCCTGCGTCCGGACGGCACGCCTAACCCGTACTTCCCAACCGACGCCCGCATCAGCCCGACCTACTCCGACGCATCCGGCGAAGCGACCTCAGGCGTACTGCCAGGCTTCGTCAACGTCCGCTGGCGCGACATGTTCCACGGCCCGCGCGCTGATGAGAACATCAACAAGCAGCAACGTCTGGTGGTCTCGCTGAAAGGCGTGCTGGCAGGCTGGGATTACGAAACTGCGGTTTCGTACAACGAAAACAAGGTCAAGCAAAACCTGTTTGGCTACAGCGATGGCGGCATCATCACCAAAGGCGTGCTGGATGGCGTGATCAATCCGTTCGGCGACCAGACCGCCGCCGGCACCGCACTGCTGGAAAGCGCAGCACTGAGCGGCAACCAGCGTAACTCGAAAGGCACCAACAAGGCAGCCGACCTGAAACTGAGCCGCGAAGTTGGCGACTGGCTCAACACCGGCCACCAGGCAGCACTGGCAGTGGGCGCCCAGTACGAGCACCAGGAGTTCAAGGACGCCGCCAACACCGAGTTCGCACAGAAAGTCGTGGCCTCGACCGGTATCGATCCTAACCTGCTGCAAGAAGGCAGCCGCAATGTGTCGGCCTTCTACTCGGAACTGAATGTGCCGCTGCTGAAGAACCTGGACGTGACCGCCGCTGTCCGTTACGACAAATACAGCGACTTCGGCCACACCACCAATCCGAAGTTCTCGTTCACCTACCGTCCGGTCAACGCGCTGATGTTCCGTGGTTCGTACTCGAAGGGCTTCCGCGCACCGTCGCTGTATGAGCTGAACGCAGCCAACACCTACACCAACTCGGCCAACACCCTGGACGATCCGATCAACTGCCCAGGCGGCACGCCTATCCCAGGCAAATCGTCGCCAGCCAACTGCTCGCAGCAGTTCCAGGTGATGAACGGTGGTAACCAGGCGCTGTCGCCAGAGCGTTCGAAAAACGGCACGCTGGGCTTGATGTGGGAGCCAATCAACAACCTGTCGCTGTCGGCTGACTGGTGGACTATCCGCCTGACCCAGCAAATCGGCAACCTGCAGGATTACGACGTGCTGGGCGACCCGGTCACCTTCGCTTCGGCTTACCACCGTAACGCTTCGGGTGACCTGGCAGTCGATGGTTCGCAGTGCCCTAACCCGATCACCTGCGGCTACATCGATCTGCGTACCCAGAATCTGGGCGACCTGAACACCAACGGTGTCGACCTGTCGGCAGCTTACAAGCTGCGTAGCAAGGAATACGGCAACTTCACCTTCAACTACAGCGGCACCTGGGTACACAAGTACGAGTACCAGAACTTCCAGACTGATGCCATGCATCAGAACGTCGGCGTGTACTCGGGCAACGGTCCTATCTTCCGTTGGCAGAATACCCTGAACATGAACTGGGCCAAGGGTGATGTCGGCGCAGGTCTGGTGGCGCACTACAAGTCGGGCTATATTGACCAGGATCCAGAGAACCACGTTCCTTCGTACACCACCTGGGATGGCTACGGTTCGTGGAAAGCACTGCCAGGCCTGACCCTGACCGCCGGCGTGCGTAACCTGTTCAACCGCCAGCCACCACTTTCGTACCAGACTGGTAACTTCCAGGCTGGCTACGATCCACGCTACACCGATCCACTCGGCCGTACCATGTACGTGCGTGCAACCTACGATTTCTAATAGGTTGATATGAAAATCCCCGGCTTGCCGGGGATTTTTTTTATAGCCAGCCGGCTTTCTTGAAGCGCCGGTGCAGATACAGGCAAACGCCGATCATGATGGCAATCGCCATCGGATAGCCAAACTTCCAGTCCAGCTCCGGCATGTATTTGAAGTTCATGCCCCACAGCCCGGCAAACGCAGTAACGATCGCAAAGATCGCCGCCCACGCCGCCAGCCGCTTGTTCACTTCGCTTTCCTCAATCGCCGTCATCGACAGGTTGACCTGGATCGCCGTGGCGATGGTGTCGCGGATGCCGTCCAGCGAAGCATTGATGCGGTGCAGGTGATCGTGCACGTCGCGGAAGTATTCCTGCGTCTCCAGGCACATCGACGGCACGCGCCCGCCATGCAGCCGCCCGACCGCCTCCATCAGCGGCGCCACCACATGGCGTACCGTGGTGACCTTGCCCTTCAGCTCATACAGCCGCTGAATATTGTCGCGCTGGCGCCCCTGGGTGAAAATCAGCTCCTCGATTTTTTCCAGCTCGGTTTCCAGCATGTCCAGCACCGGGAAGTAACGGTCGACCACCGCATCCATCAGCGCGTACAGTACGAAGGCCGGGCCGAGGCGCAGCATGTGCGGCTCCTTCTCGGCGCGCGCGCGCACACTCTGGAAGCCTTGCTGGCTGTCACCGTCGCGCGACGACAGCACATAGTTCTGGCCGACGAAGATATCCACCTCGCCTACCGCCACCTCGCCCCCGTGGCACTCGATGGTCTTGACCACCACGAACAGCGAATCGCCGTATTCCTCGATCTTTGGCCGCTGATGGCCGCGGCTGGCGTCCTCGACCGCCAGTTCGTGCAGACCAAACTCATGCTGCATGGTCGCCAGCTCCTCGGGCTGGGCATCGCGCAAGGCGACCCACACGAAGGTCTCCGGTTTCTCCAGATAGTCGCTAATATCTTCCACCGGAATGTCGGCCATTTTTTTACCATCCTGGTAGGCCACACAATTAATCAGCATACGTCATCCATAAAAAAGAAAGCCCTAGTCCTCAATAGCCAAGAGCTTACCTCAAACAGATGTTGCTGCAGGTTACGCAACGCTTAAGTAGCGTGCGGCCGGCTTGCTATGCGACAGATTCGGCGCCAGTGCCAGGCGCGCCTGCTCCATGCGGACGAAGTCCTGCACATCCGGCAGCGAGGGCAGCGTCACCAGTTCGCGCTGGTCGAAGCCGGCCAGCGCCGCATCCACCAGGTCTTGTGGCGACATCACCCATTCCTGCGGCAGGTTCTCGACCGCGTGGCCGGCACGGTCCCAGAATGGCGTGCCGATCGCGCCCGGCAGCACCGCCTGCACCTGCACGCCCCTGCCGCCCAGCTCGTGGTGCAGCGACTGCGTCAGCGCCAGCACGAAGGCCTTGCTGCCGCCGTAGGTGCCGTTCAGCAGTTCCGGCTTCAGCGCAGCGATCGACGAGATGTTGATGATGGCGCCCGCGCCGCGCGCCACCAGGCCCGGCGCCACCGCACGGCTCAGACGGGTCAGCGCGGTGACATTGACGCTGATCAGCGTATCCAGCTCTTCCGGCGTAGAATCGATCAGCGATTTGACGGCGCCCAGGCCGGCATTATTCACCAGCATGCTGATGCTGGCGTCGCTGGCCAGGCGCTGTTCAACGCGGCGCAAATCGGCCGTCACGCCAAGGTCGGCGGAGATTGTGTCGACCTTGCGGCCGGTGGCGGCGCCCAGTTGCGCTGCCAGCGCCGACAGTTTGGCGGCGTCGCGCGCCACCAGGATCAGGTCATAGCCACGGCGGGCCAGACGGTCTGCGTAAATGGCGCCGATGCCCGACGATGCGCCGGTGATGAGTGCGGTTTTCATGGTCCCTGCTCCTTTTCGTTAAGTTGATGGAAGCAGTGTACGGTGCGCCACAATGGCTGTTATGCCATAAAAACCTCATTTCATGCCATGCTGGCGAAGCGCGTGGGCGGCACGCCGACATGGCGGGTGAACGCCACGCTGAAGGCGCTGGCGGAGCCGTAGCCGACCTGCTCCGCCACGGCGGCGACACTGCCACGCTGCCGCAGCAGCAGCTTGGCGCGCGCCATGCGCCAGCGCAGCAGATAGGCCATCGGCGCTACGCCGACCGCGCTGCTGAAACGTTCAAAAAAGGCCGAGCGTGACAGGGCTGCCTCCTTGGCCAGCTGTGCCACGGTCCACGGCCGTGCTGTCTCCTCATGCATGCGCCGCAGCGCCAGCGCCAGCCGTTCGTCGGCCAGGCCGCGCAGCAAGCCGGGCGAGGCGGTGACGGCGGTCGAGCGCAGCGCTTCAATCAGCAACACCTCCAGCAGATGCGACAGCACCAGCTCGCGCCCCGGCCGCAGGCTGCGAGACTCGTCCCGCAGCAGCTGCACCAGCGTCGCCAGCCGCTGCTCGCCGCGAATATGGATCAGCTCCGGCAGCAGCGCTAGCAGCAAGGCGGCGTCCGGCGAATCGAAGGCGCAGTGCCCGACCAGCAGCACCGTTTCGGCCGGACCATCGGCCACGCCCAGCCGGAAAGCGCCGTCGCCCAGCGCCAGCGGCGGCGCATCGTCAGCGGCGTCCGGCGGCGGCAGCAGGCTGGTCATCGCAAACTCGTGCGATTCAGGGATCAGCACAAAGTCGCCCTGTTCCAGTTGCAACGGCGGCTGTCCGCTGACCGTCAGCCGGCTGGCGCCTTCCAGCACCGCGCAATAAAACGGCTGGCCGGCATGTGAACGGCGCACGCGCCAGGCGCCGGTCCCGCTGACCACCTTGGAGAATTGCGCGCGCGGCTGGAGCAAGGTGACGACTTCGGCTAGCGGATCGATCATTTCCGGACGCTTTCTAATGATACTTGGACGACTGATTATAGCTAGTCCGGCAGCGGCACACTACAGTGTAGGCACTCAACTCAAGGAGCTAGCATGAAAACCATTTTGATTACCGGCTGTTCGTCGGGCTTTGGCCTGGAAATCGCACGCCATTTTCTGGAGCGTGACTGGAACGTCATCGCCACCATGCGCACGCCGCGGGCGGATCTGCTACCGCCCTCGCCGCGCTTGCGCGTGCTGCCGCTGGATGTGACTGACGCCGGCAGCATCGCGCAACTGATGGCAGATGCCGGGCCGATTGATGTGCTGGTGAATAACGCCGGCATCGGTGCGCTGGGTGCGCTGGAAGGTATCGGCATAGCGACTGTGCGCGAGGTGTTCGAGACCAATGTGTTCGGCACGATCGCCATGACCCAGGCGGTGTTGCCGCAGTTCCGCCTTCGCCGCGCGGGCGTGGTGATCAATGTCACCTCCAGCGTGACCTTGAAACCGCTGCCGCTGTTGTCGGTGTACACAGGCAGCAAGGCAGCGGTGAATGCGTTTACTGAATCGCTGGCGCTGGAGCTGGCGGCCTTCGATGTGCGCGCGCACCTGGTGCTGCCGGGACGCGCACCATCCACCAGCTTCGGCGCGAATGCGAAGGAACGGCTGCAGATGCACGAGGCTTATGCGGAATTGACGGAGAATGTGTTTGCGGGATGGGCGCAGTCCACCGAGGCGGTCACGCAGGCTGGCGATGTGGCGGAAGCGGTATGGCGGGCGGCCACCGAACCCGATGCGCCGATGCGGCTGGCGGCTGGGGCGGATGCGGTCGCACTGGCGAAGTAACTTGTGCGGCGCAGTTTGCCCCGGACTGCGGCGCGCAGTCCGGGGCCAGCGTCACCCCTCAATCATCCTTCGCGCCGTCGATGCCGAGTTCGGCGATCTTGCGGGTGATGGTGTTGCGGCCTATGCCCAGACGTACCGCCGCATCGTTCTTGCGGCCGTGCGTGTGCTTGAGCGCGGTACGGATCAGCGCCGATTCAAACTGCCGCCCCAGCACCGCCATCACTTCCTGCTGGCCGCCACTCAGCATGCTGGCGGCCTGCGATTCCAGCAGTCCCAGCCACGCATCCGGGGAACTGGCGGCGCTGCCGTTCAGCTCGGCGCCAGCCACCGTGGTGACCGTGCCATGATGCTGCACGCTATAGCTTTCCGCCGGCGCACCACCCAACGCTGACGCAGCCGTACCGCCCGCCTGCTCCTGCGACAGCTCCAGCGGCAAGTCCTTGATCTCCACCGTCTGCCCCGGCCCCATCACCGTGATCCAGTTGCACAGGTTCTCCAGCTGGCGCACATTGCCCGGCAACTCCAGGCTGCACAGGAACTGCAAGGCTGCGTCGCTCATGCGCTTGGCTTCCACGCCCAGCTGCTTGGCACTCTGCACCAGGAAGTGACGCACCAAAATAGGGATGTCTTCGCGGCGCTCCCTCAAACTGGGCAGACGCAGACGGATCACGTTCAGGCGGTGGTACAAGTCCTCGCGGAACAGGCCTTCGCGCACCCGCTGCTCCAGATTCTGGTGGGTCGCCGTGATCACCCGCACATTGGCTTTCAGCGGCTGATGGCCGCCGACGCGGTAGAAATGGCCGTCCGACAGCACCCGCAGCAAACGGGTCTGCAAGTCAAACGGCATGTCGCCGATTTCATCGAGGAACAGCGTGCCGTTCTCGGCCTGCTCGAAGCGGCCCCGGCGCGTGGTCTGCGCACCGGTAAAGGCGCCGCGCTCGTGGCCGAACAATTCGGACTCCAGCAAATCCTTCGGTATCGCCGCGGTGTTCAGCGCGATAAACGGCTGTGCCGCACGCGGCGAGTGCTTGTGCAGCGCGCGCGCCACCAGCTCCTTGCCGGAGCCGGATTCACCGGTGATCAGCACCGTCACATTCGATTGCGACAGGCGGCCGATGGCGCGGAAAACTTCCTGCATCGCCGGCGCCTGGCCGAGAATTTCCGGGGTTTCCGCCGGCCCCGATTCAACGCTGGTTTCGCGCAGGCTTTCGTCGAGCGCACGGCGGATCAGCTCCACCGCCTTGTCGATGTCGAAGGGCTTGGCCAGGTATTCAAAGGCGCCGCCCTGGAAGGCTGCGACCGCCGAATCCAGATCGGAAAAGGCGGTGATGATGATGACCGGCAGGCCGGGGAAGCGTGACTTCACCAGTTGCAGCAGGTCCAGCCCGGAATCGCCCGGCATGCGGATATCGGACACCAGCACTTGCGGCGTCTCGTACTCCAGTGCCGCGATCGCATCACGCGCATTGGCAAAACTCTTGGTGGCCAGGTTTTCCCTGGCCAATGCTTTTTCCAGTACCCAGCGGATCGATTCGTCGTCGTCTACTATCCAGATTGGCTTCATGTATTGTGTGGTTCCGCGAGTATCGTCAATCAAGGGACACGGTCCGCAATGCCCGCCGCGGCTTATGGCAACGGCAGCAAAATACGGAAATCCGTACATCCAGGCCGGCTCTCGCACTCGATCACGCCCATGTGCTGTTGCACGAAGGTCTGCGCCAAGGTCAGCCCCAGGCCACTGCCGCCCTCCCTGCCGGATACCAAAGGGTAGAAGATGCGGTCGCGGATCTGGGGTGCGATACCCGGTCCATTGTCAATGATATGCAAGTCTAATGCCAGCCCGTAACGGACCTTGGCCAGCGTGACCTGGCGCGCCACCCGCGTCTTGAAAACAATCTGCGCCTCGCCCGCTTCAATCTGCGCCGACAAGGCTTGCGCGGCGTTGTGCGCGATGTTCAGCACGGTCTGGATCAGTTGCTCCTTGTCGCCCCGGAACTCGGGAATCGACGCGTCATAATCGCGCAAGATGATCAGGCCGGATGGGAACTCGGCCAGCATCAGGCTGCGCACCCGTTCCAGCACCTCGTGGATATTCACGTCGCCGACGATGTGCGGGCGGCGGTGCGGCGCCAGCAGGCGGTCCACCAGCGTTTGCAGCCGGTCGGCTTCCTTGATGATGACCTGGGTGTACTCGCGCAGCTGCACCGCGTGCGCGCCCGGCAGTTCCATCTCCAGCAGCTGCGCGGCGCCGCGGATGCCGCCCAGCGGGTTCTTGATTTCATGCGCCAGGTTGCGTATCAGTTCCTTGTTGACCTGGCTCTGGTCGAGGATGCGTTCCTCGCGGTCCAGCTTCAGGTGCTGCTGGTTTTCACGCAGCTCGATCAGCACGCCGCCAACAGGATCTTCAACCGCTGACACCATGCTGTGCACATGCAGCGGTTCGCGCCCACCGCGCTCCAGCGTCAGGTCCTGGCGCAGGTCGGAGAACTTGTGTTCACGCGCCTGCGCACAGATATGGTCCAGTTCTTCCGGATTGATGAACTGTGCGCTCAGCGTCTGGCGCGACAGCGCCTTCAGCGAGCTTTCCAGCAGGTTCTCGGCGGCCGCGTTGGCGTAGGCGATCTTGCCTTCGGCGTCGACCAGCACCACGGCGGAAGCCAGCAGCTCCAGGCCCGCCAGCGCTGGCGGACGGTGGATGGCGGCGGCCGCGCGGGCCGCGATATTACTCACAATACTCATGGCAAACTCGTCATCGGATATTCGCGATCTCACGTTTCAAGGCATCGACATTTTTCTCCGAGCGGCTGATGCTGTCGCGCAGGCCGGCCACCCGTTCCTGGTACTTCGCGTAATTGCGTTCATCGCCGCGACGCTCCGCTTCGCCGCCGTTGAATTCGCGGCGCAGCTCGGCCAGTTTTTGCGTCTCGGCCCTCAGTTCATCTTCCAGTATGCCGCGCCGGTCGGCATCGCGCGCCTTTTGCTCGGCGCTGTCGACACGCGGGAAATCGCCCGGCGGCGCGACTGGCTGGGCGTTGCGCGGCGATGGCGCCACGCGGCGCGGCGGCGCTGGAATGGCCACGCCCGGCAGATCCATCAGATCGCAATGCGGGCCACGTTTTATATCGGTCAGTTCCTTGCGGCCGTCGGCCGTGGTGCATTTGTAAATCTGCGCATGCGCTGCCGTGGCTGCGGACAGCAAGGCCAGCAACGCCAGTAACGCACTCGGTTTCAAACTTATTGTCATTCGTAATCCGTGGAGGGAAACATCCTTCCCGAATATACAGCATCCAAATAAAAACGCGGGGAAAGCCCTGCTCGCCCCGCGTCTTGTGCAGCATCATCCGCGCCGCAGCGCGGAACGATTACAGCGAGTAGTACATGTCGAACTCGGCAGGGTGAGTGGTCATGCGCATACGCTGCACGTCCTGCATTTTCAGTTCGATGTAAGCATCGATCATGGAATCGCTGAATACGCCGCCACGGGTCAGGAACTCGCGGTCTTTATTCAGGTTGTCCAGTGCTTCTTCCAGCGAAGCGCACACGGTTGGGATCAGTGCATCTTCTTCTGGCGGCAGGTGGTACAGGTCTTTCGACGCTGCTTCGCCTGGGTGGATCTTGTTCTGGATACCGTCCAGACCAGCCATCAGCAGCGCTGCGAAGCACAGGTAGACGTTGGCCAGTGGATCTGGGAAGCGGGTTTCGATACGGCGGCCTTTTGGATTGGCCACGTGTGGAATACGGATCGAAGCCGAACGGTTTTTCGCCGAGTAAGCCAGTTTCACTGGCGCTTCGTAGCCTGGCACCAGGCGTTTGTACGAGTTGGTGCCTGGGTTGGTGATCGCGTTCAGTGCTTTGGCGTGCTTGATGATGCCGCCGATGTAGAACAGCGCGTCTTCCGACAGGCCGGCATAGCCGTCGCCAGCGAACAGGTTTTTGCCGTCTTTCCAGATCGACTGGTGCACGTGCATGCCCGAACCGTTGTCGCCAACGATAGGTTTTGGCATGAAGGTCGCGGTTTTGCCATAGCTGTGGGCAACGTTCCAGACCACGTATTTCAGGTTCTGGGTCCAGTCAGCGCGCTCAACCAGGGTCGAGAACTTGGTGCCGATTTCGTTCTGGCCAGCGCCAGCCACTTCGTGGTGGTGGACTTCAACCGGGATGCCCAGCGATTCCAGGATCAGGCACATTTCCGAACGCATGTCCTGGAAGCTGTCCACTGGTGGCACTGGGAAGTAGCCGCCTTTGACGGTCGGACGGTGGCCGCTGTTGCCGCCTTCGATTTCCTTGTCGGTCGACCACGACGCTTCGTCGGAGTCCACTTTGACGAAGCAGCCGGACATATCGATCTTCCAGCGCACGCTGTCGAAGATGAAGAATTCTGGTTCTGGGCCGAAGTAGGCGGTGTCGCCGATACCCGACGATTTCAGGTAGGCTTCAGCGCGCTTGGCGATGGAGCGTGGGTCGCGGTCATAGCCCTTGCCGTCGGCTGGCTCGATGACGTCGCATTGCATGAACAGCGTGGTCTCTTCCATGAACGGATCGATGCGCGCGGTGTTTGGGTCCGGCAGCAGTATCATGTCCGATGCTTCAATACCTTTCCAGCCGGCGATCGAGGAACCGTCAAACGCGTGACCCGATTCGAACTTGTCGATGTCGAAAGCCGACACTGGCACGGTGACGTGCTGTTCTTTACCACGGGTATCTGCGAAACGGAAATCAACGAATTTGACTTCGTTTTCCTGGACCATTTTCAACACTTCTGCGGCCGTAATTGCCATGCGTATCTCCTAAAGGGAATATGTGGAACTCGTGAGACTTAAGTAAGCAGTATCCATGCCAGCCCGGAACGCATTCACAGCAGATTTATCGCGCACTTAATTGGTGCAATTCCTGCATTTTGCACCTTATGGGTGCATTTTAGGATATTTTCTGAAAAGCGCATGGTTTTGGTGCATCGGGGTCGCGGACTCGCGCGGACGCCATATAATAAACTTAAACCAATAACCGGAAAACCTTATGAGCAAAATAGATGAGATTCTGGCGCTCGCCCGCAGCCGCAGCAAAGACTGGCCCTATGCAGGCGCGGTGACGCCGCAGGAGGCCTATGAATTGCTGGGTGCGGAAAACGCCATCAAGCTGGTCGATGTGCGCACCAATGCCGAGCGCGATTGGGTCGGCCGGGTGGCGATACCGGAAGCCCAACATGGTGCGGTGCAATGGGCAACTTATCCAGGCGGCAACGCCAACCATGAATTTATCGAGCAATTGAATGGCATCGCACGCAAGGACCAGGTGATTTTATTCCTGTGCCGCTCCGGCGTGCGCTCGCGTGGTGCAGCCAAGCTGGCGACCGAACACGGCTACCAGCATTGCTACGACATCCTCGAAGGCTTCGAGGGCGAGAAGGACGAGCACGGCCACCGCAAGAACATCAACGGCTGGTGCCACGCCAGTCTGCCTTGGATAGGCGCTTAGACGGGGACCGCGTCCGGCGCAGTGGCGGTGGCTTCGCCGATCAGGAACATGATGCGTTTGCGCACAAACTGTATGTGGCTGCGCAAGCCATACAAGCCATCGGCAAACGATAGCGGTATCGATACCTGATTGACCAGCTCCTCAATCTGGTCCAGCCGCTTGAGCTGTTCCTCGTACACCTGCAGGCGCGTCGCCACCGGCGCCTCTTCCACCTTCTGCTCAACCGCGCGCAGCTGTCCATACCATTTGTACACGCGCGAGCGGATACGCCACACATACAGCGGCGGTATCACTTTTGACAGCGGCAGTATCAGCGCGCCCAGCGCCACCACCAGCACCCACATGCGGTCGAAGAAATTCGCCAGCCAGAAGGTCATGTAGCGCTGCAGGAACGGCGGGCCGCTCTTGTAGAACTTGGCCGCTTCCGGATCGACCGGAATTTCGCTGTACTTGGCCGACGGGAACTGGCCCTGCTGCTGGAACCAGCCCGCGCCGCTATGGATGCCCGACGCGGCTTGCACAAACAGGTCCACCAGCGCCGGATGCAGGTCTTCACGGCCGACCAGCGTGGCGGTCGGCGCGATCAGCTTGTAATCCTCGGCCGGCAGGTTGCGGCCCAGATCGACGATGCCTTGCGGCAGCATCACATGCGTCAGGAAAGGCAGCTTGCGCGAATACGCTTCGGCCTGGTTGAAGCCGAACAGCTTGATGCCCGGCGTTTGCAGCAGCATCTGGATCAGCGGCGCTTCCGGCGCCGAGGTGAATACCAGGCCGTCGATGCGGCCTTCCAGCAGCTCCACCGTGGCCGGCGTGTTGGCCAGCGAAAAACGCTGAACCTCACCCTTCTCCACGCCATTCAGCTCCAGGATCTGGTTGAACAAGCGTGGCGAGCCCGAACCTTTGGGGCCGTAGTTGATTTTCTTGCCGCGCAGCTCAGTCAGCTTGGTGACCGGCGGCTTGCCCTTCTCTTCGCGCAGGAACAGCCACAAAGGCTCAACGAACAGGCTGCCCAGCGAGGACAAGCCTTCACGCTCGGCCGCTTCCTCGTTGGTGGAGCCGCTCTGCACGAAAGCAATATCCACCTTGCCTTCCTTCAGATTGCGCAGGTTCTCGCTGGAGCCGGCGGACGACACCATGGTCACCTTGACGCCATGCTTGGCCAGCGCGGCGGCGTATTTCTTGCCGAATTCTTCGTAGGCGGAATTTTCCTGGCCGGTGCCAAGCCGCACCGTGCGCGGCGGCGCCGGGTCCACCAGCCAGTAAGCCAGCAGGCAGACGCCGACGATGGTCAGCACCGTTGGAGCAGCGGCAACAATCAGGTCCCGTATCGAGAACTGCGTAAATTTGAGGATCTTGGACATGTGATGGCGCATAGGTT
The DNA here is from genome assembly GCF_019219065.1 of Duganella sp. sic0402. GTDB lineage: Bacteria > Pseudomonadota > Gammaproteobacteria > Burkholderiales > Burkholderiaceae_D > Rugamonas. The sequence goes on from NZ_JAHUWK010000003.1 coordinate 451,810, forward strand.
TCATGGGCTGATACATTGCCAATAAATATGAAACTATGCAAGAGGCACACGTCCGCCGAACTCAACCTCCACAGGCCCGCACCGGCGCCGCAGCAGCCTGTTTCGGCGCGGCATGCGGTTCGATCAGCGGCATCAGGTTGGGCGCCAGCACCACCAGCAGCTGCACCGGCAGCGCGCTGGTGAAATCGTAGTTCTTCGACTCCGGCCCATGCACATAGGCGGTCATCGAACCGAAGAAGCGTCCGCCGATATTGAACACAAACGTCGCCGAACGGTTCACATAGCGCGACTCGATCAATCGGCCGCCCGCACCATACACATCAAAGCGCTGGTCACCGGTACCAGTCTTGCCGCCGACCGGGATGATGGCGCCATTCGCATCCACAAACGCGCCCTTGACCCGCTTGGCCGTGCCATCCGATACCACGCCGCGTATCGCTTCCGCCACTACCTTCGCCACCTCCGGCGCCAGTACCTGCTCGTTGGTGGTTGGCGGCGCCTTGGTCACCAGGGTTTCATACGGCGTGCCTTTGGCAAAGTGCAGCGAGGTCACGCGCTGTGAAGTCTTGCGCACGCCGCCGTTGACCACAATCCCCATCATCTCCGCCAGTGAAGCTGGACGGTCTGCCGACGCACCCAAGGTGGTCGCATACGACGGCACCAGCGATTCAAATGGATAGCCCATTTTCTTCCACTGCTTGTGGATTTCCATAAAGCCTTCCACCTCGATCAGGCCGGCGATGCGGCGGTCCTGCGCATGCTTGCGGTGCGTCTTGAACAGCCACTGGTACACATCCTGCCGCTCCTGCTCGCTGGCCTTGGTCATCTCGCTCAGGGTCGCGCCCGGATGCAGCCGCAGATAGGCCGCCATCCACAGCTCCAGCGGGTGCACGCTGGCCAGATAGCCACGGTCGGCCAGCGACCAGTTGCCGATCGCATACTGGTCGTACAGCTTGGCCACGCGCTCATCCGGCACTTCGTTCTGCGACGGCAGGTTCTCCTTCAGGAAGGCGGCAAACTGCGCCTGCGACGCCAGCGGATACACGGTGCGGTGTATCACTGCCAGCCGTACCGGCGTGCTGCGGATATTCGCCAGCAGAATCTTGTCCAGCTCGTTCTCAGGCTTGCCCTTGTACTTGGCATAGAAGCGCGCCAGGAATTCCTTGCCTTCCTTGTCGGCAAAGCGTGCCAGGTAGCCGGCGCGGCGCGGATCATCGGCATCCGCCAGCAGCGACGCCGATGATCCCGGCGACTGGAACATATAGAACTTGGCCACGTCGCGCATCAGCCGCACGAATACCAGATTGGTCGAACGGCGCAGCGCTTCGGTCACGGTCAGGATCTTGCTGTTGTCTTCCTTGGAGAAGTTGCCGAAGTAATGCAGGCCGCCGCCGGTGAAGAAGCCTTCGCCCGGATTGCCCGAATACTTGCGCTCCATGGCCGCGTGCAGCATCGGCGTCAGCTCGCGCTGGCCGACCGGCAGTCCCTTGAAGTACTCCAGCGCCCACAGCGACAGCTTGTCCTGCGGATCAACCTTGACCTGCGACAGCGCGGCGTTGTCCATGCCGCCGTACTTCTTGTGCAGCTGGTCCATGATGTCCAGATAGCTGATCAGCGTGCGCAGCTTGGCGGTCGAACCGAGATCCAGCTTGGCGCCTTCGTTGATGTCCAGCGGCTGGTCGAAGTTATCGGTCTGCACGCGCAGCAGGTTGTTCTGATCGCCCTTCTCCAGCAAGGTGAAGCTGTACACCACCTTGGCCGGATCGCCATTGCCCAGCATGCCCTTGCCGGTCAGGCCGGCCGCCTTGGCCTTCTCCGGATCGTGCAGGTCTTGCAGCACCTGGGTGACGGCGAACTGCGCCTGCGCATCCAGCGTGCTTTCCACCCGCAGGTCCAGGCGGTCCAGGTTGTACATGCGGTTGTCGCCCAGCAGATTGGCCAGGTGGTTGCGGATCGCATTGGTCGCCTTGCGGCTGACGAAGGTTTGCGGCGGCGCCGACTGCAAGCCGTTGCCGGTGGCCGGATGCAGCACCTGCTTCAAAGCCATGTCGCGCAGCGCCGGCGTGATCGCGCCATCGGCCGCCAGGATGCGCAAGTGGCTATTGGCCAGCACTTCCAGGTCGGCCGCACCATCGCCCAGGTAATAGCTTGGACGGCGCTGCGCGATCATCAGGCTCAGCGCTTCCTTGTAAACCAGCGCGGTTTCCGCGTCCGGCTTATCCAGCTTGCCGGTCAGACGCTTGTTGACGTCGTCGAAAGAACGGCCGTACCACACCCACATGCCGTCGCCGATACCGTTCACTTCACCATAGCCCGGCTTGGCCGACAGCGGCACTGTGTTCAGGTATTCCAGCACGATGCGGCGGCGCGCCTTGAGCGTTTCCGGGCCATCCATATACGAGCGCAGGCTGGCCGACACCATCTGCTGCAGCTTGTCGCTCATCGAGCCGGTGCGGCCTTCCGGCGAGTGGCGGTATTTTTCGATCTGCGTGGCCAGCGTGCTGCCGCCGGCCGCGCGGTGGCCGCCCGCCACGGCGCTAACGCTCTTCTCCAGCACCGCCTTGGCCAGCCGGTCCCATTCCACCGCCGGATTGCGCTTCGGATAGGTGTTGTCCAGCAGTTCGCGGTTCTCGATGAACAGCAGGCTGTTGACCATGGCGATCGGCGCCTGCTCGAATTTATTGTAGATGCGCTCCGGATAACTGGCCGCAAACAGTTCCTGCGCGCGGCAGTCGACAATCGTCAGGCCGGTTTTGGTCTTTTCGCGGTAGGTGGCGAACACGCCCATATCCGCCATATCCGCCATCTTTGAGGAAATACGTGCCTGCGCCGTGACCTGGTAATCGCGCGCACTGAGCCTGCCGATATAGTCGGGCAGGCCGGCATAGCCTAGCCGTTCGTCATACGGGCTATCGTGCGGGAAGCGGATCGATTTGCTCGGCCCCTTCTCCATCCGGTAGGTCATTTTGCTGGCCAGGTCGCTGAACACGCGCGCCTGCATCGATGAGGTCAGCGTTTCACGATAGCCCCAGTACGCCGCAAACGATGCGCCGACCAGTAGCACCAGCAGGAAGGCATTGCGCGAGCGTTTGCTTTTCTTCCTGGGCGTGCCTGCTTCCGGTGGCGGCGGCGGTGGTGGCGGGTCCATCTGCGCTTGCGCCAGATGGTCTTCAGTTGATTCAGATGTAGTAGGAGGCAGCATCACAATTTCAGTCATTCTTGCTAGCTTCCATTGCACCACATCAGCGAGATGCTGACGGGCACTGGCACACAATAATTGCAAAGCACTGTTTGTTTTTCGCAAAAAAACAACGGCGTTCTACCCGAAGGAAGAACGCCGTGTCATTCGACTGTCACAAAGCGGACTAGGTCGCTTTGAACTCTACATTAAGCTTGCGCAACTCGTCGCACAATTGAATGAAGGCAGTCGCCGTCTGCACCGGTTCACCTTTGACGCCCAGTTCGATGTGCCGGCGCGTGCTGGCGTCGCCCACGCTCGGCAGGCTGAACACCTTCACGCGTGGATACTGCTGCTCCAGCGCCACCATCAGCGGCGTCAGCGCCGATTCGGCCGCCTCATACACCAGCACCGACTGCTCCAGCCGTGGTTCGCGGTTGAACAGGTCAGCGTAGTGATTGTCCAGCACCCACTCCAGCATCGGCCAGGCCATCACCGGGAAGCCCGGCACAAAGTAATGCTTGTGCAGCGCGAAGCCGGCGATGTTGTTGTACGGGTTGGGCACCAGCGCCGCGCCTTCGGCAAACTCGGCCATCTTGAGGCGATGCAGGTTCTCGGCCGAGTTCAGGTCGGCGGTCTGGCCGGCGTCCTGCGCCATTTGCAGGATGCGCTGCTGGATATTGATCTTGCCCTGCTCATGCAGCACCAGCGGCAGGCCCAGCGCATCGGCGGCGGCCTGGCGCGTGTGGTCGTCCGGCGTGGCGCCGATGCCGCCGCAGCAGAACACGATATCGTCGCTGGCGAAGGTGCGCTTCAGCGTGGCGGTGATGCGCACCGGATCGTCCGGCAGGACTTCGGCCCAGGTCAGCTGCAGGCCACGCGCCGCCAGCATCTGCACCACTTTCGGGAAGTGCTGATCGACCCGCCGGCCCGACAGGATTTCGTCGCCAATAATGATGAGTCCGATAGTCATGCCAGCTCCTTGGTTATTTCTTCACGCGCCCGCAACTGTGCCAGCGCATCCATGCAATAGTACGCGAACCACAGTCCGGTAAAGATAAAAATCAGCACATACAGCCAGATCGAGGCGGCCGCCAGGAAGGGGAAGAACACCACCGCCATCACGCCCCCCAGCCAGATCGCGCCCGGCAGTGCGCCGGCAGCGCCGGAAATCACGCCGATCAGCAGCAGCCGCAGGCGGTGCTGCTTGAGGATCTGATGGCGCTCCTCGCTGCTGGCGTAATCGGCCAGCACGTCGTACACCATCACGCGGCAGGTCAGCCAGCCCCACAACAGCGCCTGTACCAGCACCGCCAGCGGCGGGAAGGCGTACAGCGGCAGGGTGACGATCCACAGGCCGATAAAAATTGCCATGCCGCCCAGCGCCACGCCGACGCTGCCGAGTATCGAACCGCCCTTGCGCTGCTCCAGTTGCGGGAAATGGCGCAGGCCAACGTGGCGGCCGATCACCGGCATCGCCACCACGCCGATGAAAATCAGCGCGGTCAAAATCATCAGCGGCAGCAACGCCAGCATGGCGATCAGCGGCGGCACCACCGAGGTCAGCGTGCCCAATCCCAGGCTGCGCAGCCAGCTGGTGCTGGTGGCGAACAGATTATGTTCGGTGAACAGCGCGTGTAGATAATCGACTAACGGTTGCAAGTAAAAATACAAGGCCGCCGCCCAGACGCCCAGCGCCAGCAGGAACGGCGCAAGACTCAGCAACAGCATCTTGCCATGCCATTGCGACAGGAAAGCGCGGCTCCACGCGCGGATCACAGCGCCCATCAGACCACATCCTTTCGTGCATATTCAATCATACGTTTGACGCCCAGCACCTGCTGCGACCAGAAGCCCTCGCCATATTCACGGCCCGCCAGCTGGTCGCGGATGCCGGTGGCGACAAACGCCGGCGTGAAATTCGCGGTGCGGAACAAGATGTCCCACACCGGCAGCAACACCGCGAAATTGCAGCCACCCAGTTTGCCGTCGGCGTTTTCGTGACCGAAGCCGATCGCATGGTGCATGCGGTGATAGCGCGGCGACACCAGCAGCCGCTCGCCGATCCAGCCAAAATGCACGCGCACATTGGCGTGCTGGAGACTTTGCAGGATGCGCGACACCGATACCAGCAGCACATACTGCGCCGGCTCAACGCCGATGCACAGCGCGATCACGCCCATGTAGACATCGCGCAGCAGGTCGTCCAGCACATGGTTGCGGTCATCGCTCCACAGATTCATATTCTGCTGGCTATGGTGCAGACCATGCAGCGCCCACCACCAGTTGAAGCGGTGCGAGGCGCGGTGATACCAGTAATCGCAGAAATCCAGCACCACGAAATACACGGCAAACGCGGCCAGCGGACCGATGCCCGGCCATAGCGACTCAAGGTTGAACGGCTGGAAGCTTTCAAACCGCAGCCAGGCGGCAATGCTGTCCATCAGCGGATCGAGCGTGAAGAAGATCAGCAGCGAGAACACGCCGATACGGTGCAGCACCGTATAGATAAAGTCGTTCCAGCGCGCGCGCCTGTCGGTGATCGCCTGCGCCGGGATCAGCGACTCCAGCGGCCGCAGCACCAGGAACAGCAGCGCCAGTTCCAGCACGCCGATCAGCAGCCACTCGGTGCCCTCGAATGCTTCCTCGACGTGTTCGCCGAAGCCGAGCTGGAACACCAGCGGCTGTATCACCGTTTCAAACAGCCAGCCCTGGATCAGTCCCAGCCAGTCAGAGAAGAATGCCATCATTTTTTATAGTCCGGGTGTTCGCGCAGCGTGGCAAAACACATGCCCTTCTGCTCCAGCCCCTTGATCAGCGGTTCAAGATTGGCCGGCGCCCAGGCATCCTTGCGCGACCAGATGCCCATGTGGATCAGGACGATATCGCCGCCGCGCAGGTCGCGCAACATTTTTTGCAGAAGTACCGTATTCGGATACGTGGCGCTCGGCAGCTCATCGCCGGAAAAGCCGGCCGGCGCCCAGCCCGCATGCGCATAGCCGCAGGCTTTGCCGATGTCCAGCAGTCTCGGCGAAGTGCGCCCGGCCGGCGCGCGCCACAAGGGATCGAGCGGCTTGCCGGTCAATTCGGCAAAACGCTGGTCGACGCGCTTCAGCTGCTCGCAGTATTGCTGCGGCGTCCAGCTGACCTGCTTGCCGGCCTGCGGCCCGAAGCCTGGCTTGACCACTACCTTGCCATCGGCGCCGTCGCGCACGAAAACCGCGTGGTCCCAGGTATGCGTACCGACTGCATGGCCTTCCGCCACACGCGCCTTCCAGTACGCAGCCCAGGCCGGATCGAGCGAATAATCGCTGTGCACGGTTTTCTCATTGGCCAGGAAGAAGGTGGCCTTGATCTGGTGCCGCTTCAGCGTATCGGCGATCAGTTCGGCTTGCGACTGGCTGCCGGTATCAAAGGTCAGATAGATGGCGCCCTTGCAGGTGGCGTGCGCGCTCGGCGCTGCCGCCAGCGCCATCAGGGTCAGGGCGGCGGCGCGTTTCATCAGCGTTGCGCGGAGTTGAAGAAGAATACGCCGTGCGGCGAGCGTCCCACCGGGATGGTCTTGATGACCTTGCGGGTCTTCAGGTCGATCACCGCCACCTTTTTAATCCAGCGCAGCGTGACCCACATGGTCTTGCCATCGTCGCTCACTTCCATGCAGTCCGGGCCGCCGGGCACATTGATCTGGCCGACGTTTTCCAATGTCTTCTGATCAATGATGTTAATCGAATTGGAAACACGGTTCGACACATAGGTATGGCGGCCATCGCCGGCCGAGCGGAAGTTGTGCGCACCCATGCCGGTCTTGATGCGCTTGACGATTTTCTGCGCCTTCCAGTCGATCACTTCCACGTAGTCGCTGCCCATGATGCCGACCAGCAGATACTTGTCGTCCGGCGTCATGGCGATACCGGCTGGCAGTTTGCCGACCGGGAGCGTCCACTTGACGGTCTGTGTGTTCAGGTCGATGGCGCTGACTTCATCGCTGCCTTGCTGGGTGATGAACACCATATTGCTGGCGGCGTTGAAGGCCATATGGCTGGGCAGCTTGGGCAGCGGAATGCGCTTGGCCAGCTTGACGTTGACGCCGTCATATTGATACAGATCGACGCGGTGCAGCCGCAGCGAGTTCGACACGAACCACTTCTGGTCGGGCGAAAAGCCGATCTGGTAAGGGTCGGGGATGTTCTTCAGCGTGCGCTGCGGCTGGCCGGTTTTCGGATCGAGAAAGATCAGCTCATTGCCGACCGAGCTGGCGACAATCAGCGATTTATTGTCCGGCGTCGCCATCAGGTGGTGCGGCTCCTTGCCGACCGGGATGGTGGCCAAGTCCTGATACGTGTTCTGGTCCAGCAGCTGCACGGTGGCGTCGCGCGAATTGAGCACCACCACCACATTCGCTTGCGCGCTGCCGATGGCGGTCATGGCGCAAACACACGAAAAAACGAAACTGCGGAGCATGTAAGGATCGCTATAGAGGCAAAACCTCATTTTACGTGCAAAGCCTATGCCCTGCTACAATTCTGGCCTGTTTCTAATGAAAGGAAGATCATGTCCACCATCACCACCGACTCCGGCCTGCAATACATCGAACTGACCGTCGGCGAAGGCGAAATCGCCAAAGCCGGCCAAAACGTCACCGTGCACTACACCGGCTGGCTGCGCAACGACGACGGCAGCAAAGGCCCTAAATTCGATTCGAGCAAAGACCGCAACGATCCATTCGAGTTCGCCCTGGGCGCCGGCATGGTCATTCGCGGCTGGGACGAAGGCGTACAAGGCATGAAGATTGGCGGCACCCGCCAGCTGATCATCCCGGCCGACCTGGGCTACGGCTCGCGCGGCGCCGGCGGCGTCATCCCACCAAACGCCACGCTGATCTTTGATGTTGAACTGCTGGGCGTTTAATTAAAGCCCGCTAGCGCTGCCAGTTCCTGCGCAGCGCTTCCACTTCTGCTCGCGTGTCGAGCATGCCGCCGACGATGCGCTGGTCAATCGCTTCCAGCAGCGCCGTCGGCATCTCGGTACCCGCCATGCGGTGATTACCCATCGCCGGCACTGGCCGCGCGTTCTGCACCAGCACCGGTATGCGCCACTCCTCGTTGGCGCGGCACGATATCCCCACCAGATCCTGCGTCATTCCCACCAGCGTAAAACTGCGGCAGTAGCTGCCCTCGTTGGACAAAAAGCTCAGCCCGACCCGCACCTCGCTGTCCGGTTGCACCGCGCCGCCCAGCTGCTGGCTCAGCGACGCGGCCAACCTGCCCTGCGCCACCAGCAAACCATTGCGGCTGACCACCTCAGTCGGTGGCGGCGTGTTGTCGCCAAACCAGCCTGGTTGCCACTTGGCCAGACCAAACTTGCCGGCCGCCAGACCCAGCACCATCACCAGCGCCAGCGCGGTCCACTCCAGCCAGCCCCACTGCCGCCGGCCGGCCTTGCGCGCCGCCTGCTGCGTGGCCAGGCGCTGCGCCCGCAAGGTCGCCAGCTGCACCACATTGCCGCCCTGGCGGGCATGTAAAGTGGACGGATGCTGGTCGGCGTAGACAGCGTCGTCGCGCGCGGCGCGCAGCCGCGCCACCCGGCGCACCAGACTGCTGTCGTGACGCATCGCCGTTTCGACCGCCAAGCGGGTCGATTCGTCCAGTCCGCCGTCGGCATACGCTATCAGTGTCTCGTCTGAAAAGCTCATGTTTTCCGTCCTTTACGCGTTCCATCATAAACCTTTTTTGTAACCGCTGCGGGTTTGTAAAAAACGCGTAAGCCCTTTAAATACAAGGCTTTAGTAGCATTGCGGCGCAGCAGCTCAGTAAATACAAGGCGCGCTTCATACAGAAACCATTACTTTTAACAATATTTATGCTAATCTGCGCGCTCCAATAACCAAGGAGGTAGTAATGAAAAAAGGCGAACTGATTGCAGAATTTGCGAAACGCACCGAGCTGTCCGCTGCTGCCGCCAACGGCGCAGTGAACACCCTGATCGCCATCATCACCGAACGTCTGAAAAAAGGCGACACGGTAGGCATCACCGGCTTCGGCACCTTCTCCGTAGCCAAACGCGCTGCACGTAAAGGCCGCAATCCTGCAACCGGCGAAGCGATCAAGATCGCAGCGTCGAAAACCCCGAAATTCTCGGCTGGCGCCACGCTGAAATCGGCTGTCAACCCGACGAAGAAGAAGTAATTCTTCCGGTGTTTTAACCGCCTGTCCGGGAGGGCTGCGGTAGCAACGGCGGTTCATGCGGCTTAGTCCCGGCATGGCCGCCGTTTCTGTTTTTGGAGCGCCCCCTCTAGCGGCTTTTGCCGGCGCTGCGGTTATGATGGCGCATCCATCGATCACCACTAAAGGAGCACGGTATGAGTTTGCAAGAACAGTTTGAACAAGCGCAGGCGGACTCGAAGAATTTGCCTGAGCGTCCGGACAACATCACGCTGCTGAAGATCTACGCCCTGTTCAAGCAGGGTTCGTCCGGCGACGCCACCGGCGAGCGCCCTGGCATGACCGACTTCGTCGCCCGCGCCAAATACGACGCCTGGGCCGAGCTGAAAGGCAAAAGCCAGGACGAAGCACAGCAGCTGTACATCGATCTGATCGAAGACCTGAAATAAAAACGCTGGCCGTCATTCCCGCTTTCGCGGGAATGACGCGGTTCTGACTTAACGGGAACGGGCCCTGCGGCGGGCGGCAAATCCGACCAGGCCCAGGCCTGCCAGCATCATCGCGTAGGTTTCAGGCTCCGGTACCGCCGAGGTCAGGCTGAACGCGGTAATCCGCTGGTCAGCATCGGTACCGCCTATGCCGCCGGTGAAGCCGACATACATGGTGCTGCCGAAACGGGTAGCCAGGTTGACCGTCGCGCTGTCGCTGATATTGTAGGTGGTGCCGGTGCTGAGGTCGGTCAGGGTGCCGTTCATGGTCAGCACATGCGTGGCAGCGTTGTAGCTGACGGTCTGGGTGCCGGTCACGTTATTGGAGGCGCCAAGGCTGAACGGCGCCTGGTCCAGGCCCTGCACCTTGCCATCAACGCTCAAGCCATATTCGTTATGCGTCCACGAGCGTATTACCGAACCCACCGCGCTCGAACCCGAGCCACCAATATTCCAGTAACCAACGTCGCCGCCGCCGACGCCCAGCTTGTCCGTGCCGACATTCTGGAACGCCAGCGCAATGCCGTCCGCCATCTTGCCACTGTCGTTGCCTTGCAGCGAGAACGAGAAGCTGGTGCTGAACGAGGCGCTGGTCGATACGCCCTGCGTCAGCCAGCCGGCGCCCGAAATGCCAGAGGCGCTGGTGCCATCGCCGGCCTGGGTCAGCTGCAATGCGCCATTCACCAGTTTGGCGCTACCGACGCGGTTCAGCTTCGACAAATCGATGACTTCAGCCGAGACAGGGATGGCGACAGCAGCGGCAGCAACAGCGGAAATGGCAAGCATGGAACGCATGGGCAATCCTTGATAGATAATATTCAAGAATTATACCTATGCTTTCCTTATTTGCAATTAGCTTTCCCTATATGTAATTATCTTTTTTTTTCAAGAAACGAAGAGTTTGCGCATCTTTTCGCTCACCTTGGCTTCGACCTGACCCGCCATCAGGCTGATCGGGAAGCCCAGCGCGATCTGTAACTGCGCCTCGTTTGGTCGCAGGGTCAGCGCGCCATTCACGCCGCTGCGCTCGAAGCGCAATACGTCATCGCTGTCCCAACGGCACGCCAGTTCGAATTGTTCGGCCAGCTTATCGGCCACTTGCTGCGCGGCCGCGCGGGCCTGCTCCGGCGCCAGCTGATGTTGCTGGACGATGTAGATGTCCGCCATGCGGCTCTCCTGCTCAGTAAACAAAGGCGCCATGATGCCAGTTGCACCGGCGTCGCGCCAGTCTGCAAAGGCTGCGGCGATATGTGTCGCGTTCCTCAAATGTATTTGCTTATATGTATTGTATATAAGCGCAATTTGTGAGAAATAGCGAATTACCTTAAAATACAGTGCTTTGCCGAGGTTAGCCAGGCACTTCCCCGCCGCCGACGCCGCTGCACACCAACATTGATAGGACTGTTATGACCCACGTTGTCACCGAATCTTGCATCGCTTGCCGTTATACGGACTGCGTCGATGTTTGCCCGGTAGATTGTTTCCGCCAAGGCCCGAACTTCCTCGCCATCGATCCTGACGAGTGCATCGACTGCGCTGTCTGCGTGGCTGAGTGCCCGGTCAACGCGATTTATGCTGAAGAAGACGTCCCAGGCGACCAACAGCAATTCATCAAGATCAACGTCGATCTGGCACGTCACTGGCCTTCGATCACCAAGACTGTCGCGCCGCTGCCGGACGCAGAACAGTTCAAGGACGTCAAAGAAAAACTGCAACTGCTGGTGCGCTAAGCCGCCACCATCATTGAAATCACAGGAAAACCACGTATGAATAGTACCGTTACACCTACTGGCGTCATCGAAACCGATGCCGTCATCATTGGCGCCGGCCCGGTCGGCCTGTTCCAGGTCTTCGAACTCGGCCTGCTGGAAATCAAAGCCCACGTGATCGATTCGCTGGGCGCCGTAGGCGGTCAATGCGTGGAACTGTATCCTGACAAACCGATCTACGACATCCCTGCCGTGCCATCGTGCACCGGCCAGGAACTGACCGACAACCTGCTGAAGCAGATCGAACCGTTCGATCCAACCTTCCACCTGGGCCAGGAAGTGACCAAGGTCGAGCGCCGCGACGACGGCCGCTTCGACGTGGAAACCACGCTGGGCACCAAGTTCCTGACCAAGACCATCTTCATCGCTGCCGGCGTGGGTTCGTTCCAGGCGCGCACGCTGAAGGTAGACGGCATCGAAGTGTTCGAAGGCTCGCAGCTGCACTACAAGGTCAAAGACCCGGCGCAGTTCGAAGGCAAGAACCTGGTCATCTGCGGCGGCGGCGACTCCGCGCTGGACTGGGCGCTGAACTTTGTCGGCAAGGCCGAGTCGGTGGTGCTGCTGCACCGCCGTGAAGACTTCCGCGCCGCGCCAGCATCGGTCGCCAAAATGAAAGCGCTGTGCGACGACTACGAAATGCAGCTGCTGGTCGGCACCGCCACCGGTTACGAAACCGACGACGCCGGCAAGCTGAACCACCTGAAAGTGACCGCAGCCGACGGCGTGACCCGCCGCGTGCCGCTGGACATGCTGCTGGTGTTCTACGGCCTGTCGCCAAAACTGGGCCCGATCGCCGAGTGGGGCCTGGATATCGAGCGCCGCCAGCTGAAAGTGCAGGACACCGAGAAGTTTGAAACCAACGTGCCGGGCATCTTCGCAGTGGGCGACATCAACACCTACCCAGGCAAGAAAAAGCTGATCCTGTCGGGCTTCCACGAAGCCGCGCTGGCCGCTTTCGGCGCCGCGCCGTACATCTTCCCGGACAAGAAAATCCACATGCAGTACACCACCACCTCGCCGAAACTGCACAAGGTGCTGGGCGTGGAAACCCCGGTCTTCGACTAAGCCTCAGGCAAGCAACAGTCCTACAGAAAAGCAGCGGAAACGCTGCTTTTTTTATGCCCGCAGAGGTATTATCTTTTCTTACAAGATTGCCTGTGGATAGTACGTAGGCTTGCCCGGGGGCACCTGCAAATGCTTTACGTCAAAAACACAGCACCTATAAACTGGCTTATGATGTGCGTATTGGTGCACCGCACCAAGCCTATAAAAATCGGGATGCCTTATGCTCTACCAACTCCATGAAATGCAACGCACCTTTCTGACCCCGCTGATGCAGTGGGCGGAGGCGTCGTCCAAGCTGTTCACCAATCCGGTATCGCCATTGGCGCACACGCCGTTCTCGCAGCGCATTGCTGCCGGCTACGAGCTGATGTACCGCCTGGGCAAGGATTACGAAAAGCCGGCATTCGAGATCGACAGCACCGAGATCAAGGGCGAGACGGTAGGCATCATCGAACACGTGGCGGTCAACAAACCGTTCTGCCGCCTGATCCACTTCAAGAAAGACATGGACGACAAGAAGTTGAAGGCGCTGAAACAGCCGACCGTGCTGCTGGTCGCGCCGCTGTCGGGCCACCATTCGACGCTGCTGCGCGACACCGTGCGCGGGCTGCTGGTCGATCACGACGTCTACATCACCGACTGGACCGACGCGCGCATGGTGCCGCTGTCGGCCGGCCCCTTCCATCTGGACGACTACATCTACTACGTGCAGGACTTCATCCGCGCGCTCGGCCCGAATGTGCATGTGATCTCGGTCTGTCAGCCGACCGTGCCGGTGCTGGCGGCGATCTCGCTGATGGCCTCGGACAACGATCCGCAACTGCCGAAGACCATGACCATGATGGGCGGCCCGATCGATCCGCGCAAATCGCCGACCGCCGTCAACAACCTGGCCACCGAGAAGAAGTTCTCGTGGTTTGAAAACACCGTGATCTATCCGGTGCCGCCGAACTATCCGGGCTTTGGCCGCAAGGTCTATCCGGGCTTCCTGCAGCACGCTGGCTTCATCGCCATGAATCCCGGCCGCCACGCGCAAAGCCACCGCGACTTTTACGACCACCTGGTCAAGGGCGACGAGGAAACCGCCGAAGCGCACCGCAAGTTCTACGACGAATACAACGCCGTGCTGGACATGCCGGCCGAGTACTACCTGGACACCATCAAGACCGTGTTCCAGGACTTCGCGCTGCCGCGTGGCGAATGGCTGGTGGGCGGCAAGCTGGTGCAGCCGGCCGACATCAAGACTGTGGCCTTGTTCACGGTGGAAGGCGAGCTGGATGACATTTCCGGCGCCGGCCAGACGCAAGCCGCGCACGACCTGTGCACCGGCATTCCGGCCGATATGCAGGAAGACTTCGTGACACCAGGCGCCGGCCACTACGGCATCTTCTCAGGCCGCCGCTGGCGCGAAATGGTCTGCCCGAAAATTACCGCCTTCATCAAGAAGCACGGTTAATCAAAAGCGCCCTGTGTGCTGCGACGCCTAAGATCGTCGCAGCACACAGGGCGTTTTTTTAAAACTAAATACATCATACTGTGATATATTTGGAGGTATGACCTCCTCCAAACTCAGCAAAGCGGACTTCAACGCCCTCTCCGAATTCCGCTACCAGATGCGCCGTTTCGAGCGCTTTTCCGAAGATGTAGTGCAGGCTCAGGGCATCACGCCGCTGCAATACCTGCTGCTGCTGCACATCAAGGGCTACCCGGACCGCGACTGGGCCACGGTGGGAGAACTGGCCGAACGCCTGCAAGCCAAGCACCACGGCGTGGTCGCGTTGATCACGCGCTGCGAAGCCATGGGCCTGGTCGAACGCCGCCACAGCGCGATCGACCGCCGCCGCGTGGAAGTGCACCTGCTGCGCCAAGGCGAAACCATCCTCGCCCGGCTGGCGGAACAGCACCGCGTTGAGCTGCTGTCGCTGCAAGGCGTGTTCACCATACCGAATCTCCATCATGAATAACTACGATAGCCGCCGCGACTTCGACGGCCAGGCCAGGCTGCTGCTGATCACCAGCATCGCCGCCGTGGTCGGCGCCGTCAGCACCGTCACCGCCGACCTGCTGCTGCATGCGATCCGCTTCTTCACCAACCTGTTCTTCTTTCAGAAACTATCCACCGCCTTCACTTCGCCTGCCTTGCACACACTGGGCGCGTGGGTCATCGCGGTGCCGGTCATCGGCGGCCTGATCATCGGCCTGATCGCCCGCTACGGCTCGGAAGCGATACGCGGCCACGGCATCCCGGAAGCCATCGAAGCCATCCTGTTCAAGAAAAGCACCATGTCGCCCAAGGTCGCGGTATTGAAGCCGCTGGCTTCCGGCATCGCCATCGGCAGCGGCGGCCCGTTCGGCGCCGAAGGCCCGATCATCATGACCGGCGGCGCGGTTGGTTCGCTGATCGCCCAGCACTTCCACCTGAGCGCCGCCGAACGCAAGGCGCTGCTGGTGGCGGGCGCCACCGCCGGCATGACCGCCGTCTTCGGCACGCCAATCGCGGCGGTGCTACTGGCGGTCGAGCTGCTGCTGTTTGAACTGCGCCCGCGCAGCCTGGCGCCAGTGGCCATCGCCTGCGCGGTAGCGGGCTTCCTGCGACCGCTGCTGATCGAAAGCGGGCCGCTATTCCCGCTGCATACCGAAGCACTGCCGCCGTCAGCGCTGATCTCCTGTTTGATCGCCGGCGTGTTGTGCGGCATGCTGGCCTGGCTGCTGTCCACTGCGCTGTACCGCGTCGAAGACGGCTTTCACAAGCTGCCGGTGCACTGGATGTGGTGGCCGGCCATTGGCGGGCTGGCAATCGGCATCGGCGGGTATGTCGAGCCGCGCGCGCTGGGCGTCGGCTACGACGTCATCGCCGACCTGTTGAATAACCACATGGCCGCTGCGGCCATTCTGAGCCTGCTGATCGTCAAGGCCGTGATCTGGCTGCTGGCGCTCGGCTCAGGTACATCCGGCGGCGTGCTGGCGCCGCTGCTGATGCTGGGCGCAGGCCTGGGCGCGGTGCTCGGCCCTTACCTGCCGGGCGGCGAACCAGCCGTGTGGCCGCTGGTGTTCATGGCCGCCACGCTGGGCGGCATGATGCGCGCGCCGGTGATGGCGGTGGTGTTCGCCTTCGAGCTGACGCACGACGCCAACGCCCTGCTGCCGGTGCTGGCCACGGCCACCGTGGCCTATGCGTTCACGGTCGCCACCATGCACCGCTCCATCCTGACCGAGAAGATTGCCCGGCGCGGCCACCACATCTACCGCGAATACGGCATCGACCCGATGGAGCGCCACAGCGTGGCCGAAGTCATGACCAGCAGCGTCGACACCATCAGCGCCGACGCGCTGATCGAAGACGTGGTGCGCACGCACTTCCACGCCCATCCACGCCACCGCGCCTACCCGGTGGTGCGCGATGCTGTACTGGTCGGCATGCTGGACCGCGCTGGCATCAACAGCAAGCCAGGCGCACAGCGCGTCGGCGAACTGTTCGGCGTCAACGTGCCGATTGTCGCGCTGGCCGATGAAACCTGCCGTACGCTGGCCTCGCGGCTGGCGGTGCATGGCGTCGGCCGGCTGCCTGTGGTGGCCGACATGCAGTCGCGCCGGCTGATCGGTATCGTCAGCACCAGCGACTTGATGAAGCCCGCCCTCAGCCTGCACGACGAGGAATTGCAGCGGCAAACCGTGCGCCGGGTGAGGTTTTTCGGTAAGCCGGGCGCAGATATCGGATAATGTCGTTTTTGCCTGATGTTAGCTCGCCGTGCCCACCGATCCTACCCTTGCCGACCGCATCGAAGATGTCCTGCCGCAGACGCAATGCACCAAATGCGGCTATGAGGGCTGCCGTCCGTATGCGGAAGCCATAGCGGACGGCGCGGCCGAGATCAACCAATGCCCGCCCGGCGGCGCCGAGGGCATCGCCCGGCTGTCGTCAGTCACCGGCCGCAAGGTGATTCCGCTGAATCCGGTCAACGGGCTGGAACGGCCGCGCGCGGTAGCCTATATCGACGAATCGCTGTGCATCGGCTGCACGCTGTGCATCCAGGCCTGCCCGGTGGACGCGATTGTCGGCGCGGGCAAGCTGATGCACACCATAGTGCCGTCGCTGTGCACCGGCTGCGATCTGTGCGTGGCGCCCTGCCCGGTCGATTGCATCGTCATGTACCCGGTCACCGAAACCACCGGCTGGGCCGCATGGGCGCCAGCCGACGCCAACGCGGCGCGCGAACGCCACGACTTCCGCAACTTCCGCCTCAAGCGCGACAAGGAAGAAAACGACGCCCGCCTGGCCGACAAAGCCAAGGCAAAGATGGAAAAAGTGAATACCATCGATCCCGCCGACGCCGAATCGGCCGCCGCGCTGGAACGCAAGCGCGCCATCATCGCCGCCGCCATGGAGCGCGCGCGCCTGAAAAAAGAATCCGAGAACAAATGAACGCAGCCAAACGCTACGAAATGTTTGTGCGCTTCCGCGCCGCCAATCCCAAGCCCGTCACCGAACTGGAATACACCACCCCCTTCGAGCTGCTGATCGCCGTGCTGCTGTCGGCGCAGGCGACCGACGTCGGCGTCAACAAGGCCACGCGCAAGCTGTACCCGGTGGCCAACACGCCGCAAGCGATACTGGACATGGGTGAGGAGGAATTGAAGACCTATATCCAGACCATCGGCCTGTATAAAACCAAGGGCAAGAACGTCATCGCCACCTGCAAGATTTTGATGGAGAAGCACGGCGGCGAAGTACCGCAGGACCGCGAATCGCTGGAAGAGTTGCCGGGCGTGGGCCGCAAGACCGCCAACGTGGTGCTCAACACCGCCTTCGGCCAGCCGACGATGGCAGTGGACACGCACATCTTCCGCGTCTCCAACCGCACCGGCCTGGCGCCGGGCAAGAACGTCGACATCGTTGAACAGAAGCTGCTGAAATTCGTGCCGAAGGAATTCCTGCACGACGCCCACCACTGGCTGATCCTGCATGGCCGCTACACCTGCAAGGCGCGCAAGCCGGAGTGCTGGAACTGCATGCAGATCGACCTGTGCGACTACCGCGCCAAAACGCTGGCACCGGCCGGCGCCTGATGCGCCGGGCTTAGTCGACGGTGACCTCGAACACTTTGGCGCCCGCCGCGCCGGCCGAGGTAAGCTGCGGCCGCCATGGCCCGTTGATCACGGTAATGTGATCGACGCCCAGCTTGCGGAAGCCGTCGAGCGAGTAATACCAGCCCAGCATTTTGTCATCCTTGCCGTAGCGCTCCTCGTAGGCCGGCGTCTGCCCCAGGCGCGAGATCTTTTGCTGCACGCCGATGTCGGCGAAGAAGCCAGCTTCCAGTTGCACGTCTTTCGCCAGACTGGCCTTGATCTGCGACAGCATCGCCTCGCGCACCCAACGCCCGAGCGCCATGCCGTGGCTGGTCACACCGCCCTGGCTACGGATCAGCAGCACCGGCGGTTTCGTCGCCTCCGCGTCGTACAAGGCGAATGCCTGCTTGTTGGCCGCATCGCTGATCTTGCCGATGTAATTCAACTCGCCGCCAGCCATGAACACCTGCGTTTCCGGTTACGCCGCGCTCACTGCAACAGAGGCCAGCAGCACCGCTGCCGAAAGTAGGAAGCGCACCATCATACGAGCACCAGGTTGTCGCGGTGGATCAGCTCCTGGCCCTCGACGAAGCCGAGGATGGATTCGATCTCGCTCGACGGCTTGCGCATGATGCGGCGCGTTTCAGCGCTGGTGTAGTTCGACAGCCCGCGCGCCACCGGTACGCCGTCGGCATCGACGCAAGTGATTACCGCGCCGCGCCCGAATTCGCCTTTTACTTCCACCACACCAATCGGCAGCAGCGACTTGCCATCGCCGGTCAGCTTCTGCACCGCGCCGGCATCCAGCACCACCTGCCCTGCGGTATGTAAATGATCGGCCATCCACTGCTTGCGCGCGGTCAGATGCCCGGTCTGCGCCGCCAGCTCCGTGCCGATCAACTCCCCACCCGCCAGCCGCGCCAGCACTTCGCTCTCGCGGCCATAAGCGATCACCGTATGTGCCCCCGACTTGGCGGCGCGCTTGGCCGCCAGAATCTTGGTCAGCATGCCGCCGCGCCCCAAGCTGCTGCCAGCACCGCCAGCCATCGCCTCCAGCGCCGCATCGCCGGCGCGGCCATGCTGAATCAGTGTCGCCGACGGGTCCTTGCGCGGATCGGCGCTATACAAGCCCTGCTGGTCGGTGAGGATAATCAGCGCATCCGCCTCAATCAGATTGGCCACCAGCGCGCCCAGCGTATCGTTGTCGCCAAACTTGATCTCATCGGTGACTACCGTATCGTTCTCATTGATGATCGGGACCACGCCCAGGCGCAGCAAGGTGGTCAGCGTCGAACGCGCATTCAGATAACGTTCGCGGTCCGCCAGATCGGCGTGCGTCAGCAGCACTTGCGCTGTGCCCAGCTGGTGCGCGCGGAAGCTGGTTTCGTAAATCTGCGCGAGGCCCATCTGGCCGACGGCGGCGCAAGCCTGCAGTTCGTGGATATCGGTCGGGCGCTGCTCGAAGCCCAGGCGCAGCATGCCTTCGGCGATCGCGCCGGACGACACCAGCACCACCTGCTTGCCCAGCGCGCGCAGGCCGGCAATCTGCGCGGCCCAGCGCGCAATCGCGGCGTGATCGAGTCCGCGCCCATCATTGGTGACCAGCGACGATCCAACCTTGATGATGATGCGGTTTGCTTTTTGTATGACGGAATTCATAAGGCGACAATCTCAAAACAAGCGTAGGAAAATCTGCTGTGATTTGGCGGGCGGATTGCCCTGCTTTGCCGCTAACAGTCGCCGGCCCTGCGATGGCAGGACGGGCGCCGAGATGGAAAGACATAATCAGCTGATAACTGATTATGCCGGTGATGCAGGCACTAAGTCGAGCCTTTAGTCGATGATTTTGAAGCGAGGATCGTCCGGATCGATGGACGAAATGCCGCGCGCTTCTTCGGTCATGTGCACTTCTTCCGCGCGCTGTTCGGTGTGGCGGGTTTCTTCCAGATGCTTCTGGATCGCGTTGACCAGCTCCTGCGTGCCGTCGTGGCTCAGCGCGGAGATCTCGAACACCGGGCCCTTGAAGCCGAACTTCTTGACGAAGTCCTTGATCTTCTTGGCGCGCTCTTGTTCCGGCACCATGTCCAGTTTATTCAGCACCAGCCAGCGCGGCTTGTCGACCAGCTCTTCGTCGTACTTCTTGAGCTCATTGACCAGCGCCTTGGCCTCCTTGACCGGATCAACCGTCGCCTCGAACGGCGCCAGGTCGACAATGTGCAGCAGCAGGCCGGTACGCGACAGGTGGCGCAGGAACTGGTGACCCAGGCCGGCGCCTTCAGCCGCGCCTTCGATCAGGCCAGGAATATCGGCGATCACAAAGCTCTTCTCGTGCGACACGCGGACCACGCCCAGATTCGGGTGCAAGGTGGTGAACGGGTAATCGGCGATCTTCGGACGCGCGTTCGACACGGCGCTGATAAAGGTCGACTTGCCGGCGTTCGGCATGCCCAGCAGGCCCACATCGGCCAGCACCTTCAGCTCCAGGCGCAGCGTGCGGATTTCGCCTTCCTTGCCCGGCGTTTTCTGGCGCGGTGCGCGGTTGGTCGAGGTCTTGAAGTGGATATTGCCCCAGCCGCCCTCGCCGCCCTTGGCCAGCAGTTCCTGCTGACCGTGTTCGCTCAGGTCGGCCAGAATTTCGCCGCTGAGGTCATCGATGATCAGCGTGCCCAGCGGCATGCGCAGGAACATATCATCGGCGCCACGGCCATAGCAGTCGGCGCCACGGCCGGCTTCGCCGTTGCCTGCGCGGTGTACTTTGGAGAAGCGGAAATCGACCAAGGTATTGATGTTACGGTCCGCTACGGCCCAGATCGAGCCACCCTTGCCGCCGTCGCCGCCGTCAGGGCCGCCAAACGGGCGGAATTTTTCACGGCAAAACGACGAGCAGCCATTGCCGCCGTCACCACCGATTACTTCAATTTTTGCTTCGTCGATAAACTTCATGATGTACCGCCATAAAACTAAAAGGCTCTACCTAGTGGGCAGAGCCTTTCGATTGAAGGCTTGCGCCTTACAAACAGCCCGTCGCGTCCAGCGCGCGGGCCGTGAGCGTAAATTACGCTGCTGCTACTACGGTGACGTACTGTTTCGAGCCTGCGCCCTTAACAACAAACTTCACCACGCCGTCCACCAGAGCGAACAGGGTGTGATCTTTGCCGGTGCCTACGCCTTCGCCAGCGCGCACTGGGGTGCCGCGTTGACGAATGATGATGCCGCCTGCATTGATGGTTTGGCCGCCGTAGACTTTAACGCCCAGACGTTTTGATTCTGAGTCACGACCATTTCGCGTTGTGCCGCCGCCTTTTTTGTGTGCCATGCTAAAGCTCCTTGGATACTAAAAAGTGTCGATACGCTTAGGCGTTGATCGAAACAACTTGGATTTCGGTGTAGTTCTGACGGTGACCCTGATGCTTCTGGTAGTGCTTACGACGACGCATCTTGAAGATCGTCACTTTTTCGTGACGGCCGTGGGAAACAACAGTAACCAGAACCTTGGCACCTTCAACCAGCGGAGCACCGAACTTGATGCTATCGCCCGCGCCAACGGCGAGGACTTGGTCAATGGTGATTTCGGAACCAATGTCTGCCGGTATCTGTTCTACTTTAAGTTTTTCGCCAGCAGCAACTTTGTATTGTTTGCCACCGGTTTTTATGACCGCGTACATGATTTGAAACCTCTCAAATGTTTATAAAAATCCCCGGAGAAACCGGAGAACCGCAGATTATACACAGGAACAGAATTTGCGTCAAAAACTATTCACAAATGCCGGAGGGCGTGGTATGTCAGTCAATTTTATCGCGTGCGGCGCTTAACATTCGATCAAGATATGAATGGGAATCAAGGGCTAAAGCCCCTCTGCGCGGGGGCATGGCGTATAATTCCGGCACCAATAGTCTAACTGCACAGGTTCGCCTTGTCTGCCGCTACCCAAAACGTCACCCAAAACACCATCATCGAAACCATCGCCGCCGACATGGACGCGGTTAACTCGGTGATACGCCAACGCCTGCATTCCGAGGTTTCCCTCGTCAATCAGATTGCCGAATACATCATCAGCGCCGGTGGCAAACGCATCCGCCCGGTGCTGGTCCTGCTGGTAGCGAACGCTTACTCCTACAAAGGCACGGCGCACCACGAGCTGGCGGCCGTGGTGGAATTCATCCACACCGCAACCCTGCTGCACGACGACGTGGTCGACGAATCGTCGCTGCGCCGTGGCCGCGCCACCGCCAATGCACTGTTTGGCAACGCGGCGTCGGTGCTGGTCGGTGACTTCCTGTATTCGCGCTCCTTCCAGATGATGGTCGGCCTGAACAATATGCGCGTGATGCAGATCCTGTCGGACGCCACCAACGTCATCGCCGAAGGCGAAGTGTTGCAGCTGCTCAATATGCACGATCCGGACGTAACGCAAGAGCGCTACCTGCAAGTGATACGCTCCAAGACCGCCAAGCTGTTTGAAGCAGCGGCCGAGCTGGGCGCACTGGTAGCCGGCGCCAACGACGCCCAAATCGCCGCTGCCGGTGAATATGGCCGCTCGCTGGGCACCGCGTTCCAGCTGATCGACGACGTGCTCGACTACGCTGGCGACGCCAGCGAAATCGGCAAAAACGTCGGCGACGACCTGCGCGAAGGCAAGCCGACGCTGCCGCTGATCTACCTGATGGAAAACGGCACGCCGCAGCAGCGCGAGCTGGTCCGCTCGTGCATCGAAAACGGCGATGAGCAGCACTTCGACGCCATCCTGGCCGCAATCACCAGCAGCGGCGCGCTGGACTACACGCGCGAACAGGCGGTGATCGCCGCCCGCCGCGCCGCCGAAGCCATCGCCGACCTGCCGGACAGCGTCTACAAAGAATCCCTGCTGCAACTGGCCCACTTCTCGGTCCACCGCAACCACTAAACAACTCGGGATTTTTACAGAATCTCTTGTACCAGCTCGGAGGGACGGCACAGGCGCACGCCTTTGGCGGTGATGACGAATGGGCGCTCGATCAGGATCGGGTGCGCCATCATCGCGTCCAGCAGCGCTTCGTCCGACAGCGTGCTGTCGGCCAGGCCGAGTTCGGTGTATAGCTCGCCCTTGTTGCGCATCGCCTGGCGCACGGTGATGCCGGCTTTGGCGATCATGGCTTTCAACTCGGCGCGCGATGGCGGATTTTTGAGGTAGTCGATGATCTGTGGTTCGACGCCAGCCGCGCGGATCGCTTCCAGCGTTTTACGCGAGGTGCCGCAGGCGGTGTTGTGGTAGATGGTGATGCTCATGATGCTGCCCTTGTGCTGTATGACAAAGGCAGCATTATCGCCTAAAACTTCGTCGCCAGACTGACGCCCACACTGCGCGGCGCCAGCCGGTAACCCTGCACGATCGACGCCACCTGCGGATGCTGGATGATGGTGTCGTTGTCAAAAGCATTCTTCACAAACAGCGTGAACGCATACGCGCCCAAGGTCACGCCGGCGCTGAAGTTGGCCGTGTGATAGGACGGCCGGTCATGGTCGGTCTGCTCCGGATCAAGCGAGCCTTTGCTGGCGCCCACCCACTGCACGCCGCCCATCACAAACGCCGGCCGCTCCCACGCCGAGAAGTTATAGGTCGCATTCACCGCCGCGTTATATTTCGGCACGCCCTGTATCTGCGCGCCCGCCACTGCACCCACCACACCATTTTCGATGCCGACATCATTCGACAGCTCGGCCTTGACGTAGCCGCCCGATGCACTCAGCGTCAGCCCAGGCAGCGGCTTGGCCTTGATGTCGAACTCAAAGCCCCTGGTGGTGGCGTCGCCCGCATTGGCGTTGTAGGTGTAGGCGCAAGTCGGCAGGTACACGCCCTGCTGGATGTTCTTCCACTTCACGTAGAACACGTCCGCATTGACCGTCAGCCGGTTATTCAGGAAGCGCGACTTGCTGCCTACCTCATAGCTCCACAAGCTGTCCGGCGAATACGATGGCGGCCCGGCCGTGATGCCGTTCGCTTCCAGATCCTGGCCGCAGGTCGTAGTCGGCACATAGATGTTGGCGCCGCCCAGGCGGAAGCCCTTGGCCACACTGGTATAGACGGTATTGGTCGGATTGACTTCCCACGTCAATGCATACTTCGGCGTGAACGCGCTGGATGTCGTCTCGGCGCCGCTGTTGTTGCCTGCGCCAGCCAGGTAGTTGCCGTTGCGCTGTTCCAGCGTGGTGTTCGCCTTCAGGTAGCGCGCACCCACCGTGGCGTGCACCGACGGCGAGAAGTAGTAATTCAGCTCGCCGAAGATCGAGGCCTGCTTCTCGCGATAATGGAAGGCGCCGGCAAACGAGTTATCGTTCGGGAACTGGCCGGGACGCGCATCCGGCAGCAGCTCCGGGTCCGCAATATCAAAGCCGAACTGCCTGAACGTATCGGTCACGCCAAAGATCGGATCATTCTCGATGATGTTGGTGTTCTGGCGCGAGAAGTACGTTCCCGCCAGCCAGGTCCACGGCGATACCTTCTCGTCATACGGACGCGAAGCCAGGCGGAACTCCTGCGACACCTGGCGCACCTGGTTATTCAGATACACCGCCGACGGCAGCCCGGCAATCGCTTCAATCAGCTCCGGCGGCGCCTTGCCGCCATCGGCGGTTGAAGTCAGAAAGGTGGACAGCGAATAGCTGTTGTACGCCGAGCCGTTCTGCGTGCGGTCGAACTTGCGCTGGAAGTAGCTGGTGGCCGAGGTCAGGTCGAAGTCGCCCAGATCCCAGTTGACCGTCACACTGGGCGCCAGCAGCTTGTCGATCGACGGCTCGCGCACCTGCTTCTGCGCCTGGTACGGCGGCAGCTCCAGGTTAAACGCCGCAATGTCCTTGGCGTCGATGCGCTGGTAGTACACCGACGGCGTGACCGTCAGCGCGCGCGTCGGCCGCCACTTCAGCGAAGCGCGAAACTCCTGATCGCTGATCTTGTTGATGTTATTGGCGAGGACTTTGCCGTCGCCATCCACCTGATCGATATAGCCGCCAGTGTGCTGCGCCTGCACGCCGATGCGCAGCGCCAGCTCGTCGGCGATCAATGGGAAGTTGGCCACCACATTGGCCGCATAGTTCGCGCTGCCGCCCCTGGTGTTGGAGCCTTCGGTATAAGTGGTGAATTCACGCTCTTTCAAGTCCGGCTCATTCGGCACGAACTTGATGGTGCCGCCCATGGAACTGGCGCCGTACAGGGTTGCCTGCGGACCGCGCAGCACTTCCACCCGGTCGATATCGAAGAAGCGCGGCTCGATATTCCCCATGGTGTAGACGTTGCCCACGGTAACCGGCGTATCGCCCAGATAGATGCCCACCGTGGCCGCGCCGGCGGTGGAGCTGATGCCGCGTATCTCCACATTCGACGTGCCCGGCCCGGCCCCGCCATTGCCGCTGGCGGCGGTGAACGAGATATTCGGCACCACGCGCGTCAGATCGGTGATGTCGCGCACATGCTCCGCCTGCAGCTGCGTACCGGTGACGGCGCTGATACTCATCGCCACCTTGGCCGGGTCTTCCTTGCGCTTCTGCGCCGTCACCTTGACGACTTCGATTTCGTCCGAAGGCTGCTGCGCCCATGCCGGTGCGCTGAAGGCCGCCAGCACGGCGGTGGCGATGAATGTGCGTCGAATGTCCATGTCCGATCTTCTCCTTGGCGCCCCAAAATTGGGCATTTTGCTTATATTTACCACATTGGTATTTTGATAAAGCAAAATCTTTGCCAAGTGTCGGTTATTTGAAACGCTTGCTGGTGCTTGCGCGTAGCTGCGCTCGCAATAGGCCGCGGGAGTTGGCCAGCCCATATTGCCGTTTGCGTAATCAGGCGCTAAGCCCTGGCAAAGCCGCAGGATCGACGGCGGGATTATCGAATCACAAAAGTGATTAATGGTGGCCGGCCGTTGACAGTATTTGTACGGATACAGATACTCGTTGCACGAAAATTACACGCAGAAGATGGAGATCATGTCACTGAGCCGACGCAGCCTTCTCAAGTCCGCCGCCTTGCCCGCAGTTGCGACGAGTATGCGGCGCTTTGTCATATTGGCTTTGCTGGCCAGCGCGTGCGCGCAGGTGGCTGCGGCCGATGCATGGCATTTCGCTTTTGGCGAAAGCAAGCCGGCTGCTGGTCACACTGCGGTGCGGGCGGAGATGATGTACGACGCCCAGCGAGGCTACGGCTTTGAGGCTGGCGCCGAGGTACATGATGCCGCCAGCTATCTCACCAGCGAGAAGCCCTTCTTCTTTTCCGCCGATCTGCCGGAGGGGAATTACAACGTGACTGTCACGCTGGGCGGCACTCAGGCGGCCAGCACCACTGTCAAGGCGGAGTTGCGCCGCTTGATGCTGGAAGGTGTGAAGACTGCACCGGGTGCGGTCACGACGCGCACTTTTACGGTGAATATCCGTACGCCACGCATTCCCACTGCGGCGGGTGTGGCGGCCGGCGCAGTCCAGCTAAAGGTGCCGCGCGAGACTGTGCAGGAGGCTTGGGCATGGGATCGCCGGCTCACGCTGGAGTTTAACGGTGAGCATCCCGCCATCCGCGCCATCGATATCGCGCCGGTAAAGACGCCTACACTATTCCTGCTGGGCGACTCCACGGTATGCGATCAGCCGGGCGAGCCTTATAGCAGTTGGGGGCAGATGCTGCCACGCTTTCTGAAGCCCGGCATCGCGGTCGCCAATCACGGCGAGTCCGGCGAAACCTACCGCGACTCGCTGGCGCGGCGGCGGCTGGATAAGATTCTCAGTGCCATGCGGCCTGGGGATACGGTGCTGATGCAATTCGGTCATAACGATCAGAAGCAGATCAAGGAAGGCAAAGGCGGCCCATTCACTACCTATAAGGACGAGATCCGTGCGCATGTAGAAGCGATCCGTGTCCATGGTGGCGTGCCGGTGATTGTCTCGTCGATGGAGCGCCGCCGCTTTGACGATAACGGCAAAGTGGTTCCCACCTTGACGGACTACGCAAACGCCGCGCGCCAATCGGCGCAGGAACTCCGAGTCGCATTCATCGATCTGAATGCAATGAGCAAGTCGTTTTACGAAGCGCTGGGACCCGACAAATCCGCCGCAGCCTTTGCGGAACCGCTGCCCGGCAAGATCGATAACACGCATCACAACAGCTACGGCAGCTATCAGCTGGCGCAAGCGGTGCTGACCGGGCTGCGTCAGACAGGCCTGCCGGTCGCCGCTTATATCGCCGATGGATATGGCAACTTCGATCCCGCGCACCCAGATCAAGTGGCCACCTTCCATATTCCGCCAAGCCCTAACTTCACTCATCAGCGACCACTCGGTGACGAGCAAAACGCAGCGGCACAAGGATATTTGTTCACCTACTTCATCGGTAATGGCGAGGATGGCCTGCATTTGGCCGCCAGCGACGATGGCTACCGCTGGGAGAAGCTGGGCCAGGGCCGCAGCTTCCTCAAGCCGGAAGTCGGGACGGCAAAGCTGATGCGCGATCCCTGCATCGTGCGCGGGCCGGACGGCGTGTATCACATGGTGTGGACTACGGGCTGGAAGGAGAACAATATCGGCTACGCCTCATCCACAGATTTGATCCACTGGTCAGCGCAGCGTGCGCTGCCAGTCATGGCGCATGAAGCGGGCACGCTGAACGCCTGGGCGCCGGAGATTATCTACGATGAACAGCACAGCGAATACCTGATCTTCTGGGCTTCCACCGTAACGGGAAAATTCGCGCAGACCGATGGTTCGTCCGAGGACAAGTACAACCACCGCATGTACGCCACCACGACCAGGGACTTCGTCGCCTTCACGCCCACCAGGCTGTTCTACGATCCCGGCTTCAGCGTGATCGACGCCACTTTCCTGCGCTCCAACGGCAAGCAGTACCTGCTAGTCAAGGATGAGACGCGTAATCCGCCACGCAAATACCTGCAAATCGCGGAGGCACCGGATGTGCGCGGCCCGTTCGGCAAACTGAGTCAGCCCATCTCCGCGCCCGGCGTCTGGGTAGAAGGCCCGACAGCCATTCAGATCGGCGACAACACCATCATTTATTTTGATGCATACAAGGACAAGCACTACGGCGCATTGCGTTCGCGTGACATGCTGCACTGGGAAGATGTGAGCAAGCAGATGTACTTCCCCGACGAAGGTACGCCGCAGCGCATCCGCCACGGCACCGTCATCGCAGCACCCAAAGAACTGCTGGACAGCCTGCGCAAGGCTAATTAACATTTATATCAGCTTTTTACAAAACAGAAATACGCCAGCAACAAGATGCCTTTATAGTCGCAATGATGCAAACTCCCCTCTCCCCAGCCGGTCTGGCCGGACTGACGTTGCTGTGCGCCGGCGTCGCGGCCCAGGCACAGACGCAGTCTGCCCCGCCTACCGCGCCAGCAACGCCCGCCAAACCCGCCGTGACGGCGGAAGCCAGCAAAAAGCCCGAGGAAAAGCCGGCCGACGACAGCACCATGCAGCGCATCGAAGTGGTGGCGCAAAGGCCGAATGAGCAGATCGACCGCTCCGTCTACGATCTCAAACAGGAAGTGATCACGCCCGCCGCCTCCGCCGCCGACGTTATTGCCAACGTCCCCAACGTCACAGTGGACCAGGATGGCAAGGTCGCCATTCGCGGCAATCAGAACACGCAGATTTTCGTCGACGGCAAACGCTCGGCGATGTTCTCCGGCGCGAACGCCGGTGATGCGCTGAACAGCTATCCGGCCGAAGCGCTGGAGAGCGTCGAGGTGATTACGGTGCCGGGCGCGGAATTCGGCTCCGAGGGCGGCGGCGGTCCTATCCTCAACCTGATTACGCGCCGCGTGCGTCCCAAGGGCGGCCAGGGCGCCGTCAGCGCAGGCATCGGACCGAACGGCCGCCACAACGCGTCAATAGTCGGCAGCTACAACGAAGGCCGCTATCAGATCGAGGGGCAGGCAGGCGTCAACCGCAACGTGAACGAGCGGACCGGCTGGTCCAATTCGGTGGTCAACAGCGGCATCAGCACCTCGTCCACCCTGCGCGAAGGATCGAGCCGCTCGAACTCCAACACTTTCATGTTGAATCCGACCTTTACCTACAACGTCGGTGAAACGGACCGCGCGCGGCTGGCGCTCAACTACAACCGCACCAACAGCGATAACGAATCGCTGTATGACTACCTGACCTATCAAGGCGCACCGACGCCTTACCAGCAATACCGGCAGCGCAGCAATGGCGACAGCCACATGACGGTGTATCAGCTGGCGTTCACCTACGAACAAAAGTTCAACCGCACCGATAAGCTGACCTACGATTTCCGCACCTCCGGCAACGACCGCGAGGGCGAGAACCGGAACCTGAACAGCTATACCATCCTGCCGCCAACCGGACCGCGCGCGCAATTCCTGAACGGGAATAACAACACCAGCCGCCTGAGCGAACTCGGTATGGACTACACCAAGGCGATCACGCCGATGGTGCTGCTGACGGCTGGCGTCAAGGCCAGCGTCAACACCGGCCAGACCGATGCGGATTACTTCAACATCGATCCGCTGACCGGCGAGGAGATCATCGACGTCAACCGCGCCAGCGCGTTCAAGACCACCGAGCATTCCTACGCGGCCTACTTCACCGCCAACACCAAGCTGTCCGACCACTGGACCGTCAAGCCTGGTTTGCGCTACGAGAAAATCAATCGCGACATTGATTACATCAACCAGAACAATTCCAGCGGCGACAGCAGCAAGCGGCTGATGCCGAGCATGTACGTCCAGTACGCGTGGGGAGAACTGGGCAACTCGACCTTGACCGGCGCGTTCACCCGCCGCATCACGCGTCCATCGCTGGCGGACATCAACCCGAACGTCCAGTATGTGAACGACACCAGTTACACGCTGGGCGATCCACGCATCGCGCCCATGCATGGCGATAAGTACGAACTCAAATACGACGATAAATCGGGCTGGCTGAATTACACCATCACGCCGTACCGCGAGAAGGATTCGCCGCTGATCGGCCGCGCCTTGACACCGGTGCCCGGCACGGCCATCGTGATCAGCGAGGCGATGAACTATGGTGCGAAGACCACCAACGGCATCAGCATCAACGTCCAGGGCCGCCCTGACCGTTCGCTGAACTTCGGCGCGACCATCAATCTCCAGCATCTGACCCAGTCTGTATTGGCGAATCAGTACAACACCGACGGCACCCGCTACACCAAGGAATACGAACTGGTTTCCAATCCCAAGATCGTGCAGCTGCGCGCGCAATACACGACGGGGGACCACACTTTCCAGCTGAACGGGAATTACAACGGCAAGCGCCTGAATGGCTTGAGCCAGGTCGATTCGACCTGGCAGGTCAATCCCGGCTGGAGCTGGCGTCTCGCACCTGGCATCACGCTGCGCTCCAGTATTCGCGATCTGTTCAACAGCAACGTGAATCACAACATCCAGTATTCGGACACCGTGCAGTCGGAGAGCTACAGCAAGCAGGCGGGCCGCATCTACACCGTGGCGCTGAGCTTTAGCCTGGGCGGCGTGAGCGGCGATTCACGCCTGCGTAACGGCGGCAATATGTTCCGGGGCCAGCCGGGCGAAGGCGGACCTCGCGGTCCCGGCCCTGGCGGTAATGGCGGTGAAAGCGGTGGCGGCTCGCGCGGCTTCCCTGGCTAAGCTGCACCGCCTACTTCCCGCCTACTTCTTGAAGTAGGCGGATAAGGGATTTCCCGGTAATACTTTCAGCGTCTCGACTACGCGCAAGGCATTGAAACGCGCGCCGGCGTCGTTGGTGTGGGTGCGCGCGTCGGCAAAGAAGCTATCGACAATCAGGCCGCCCACATCGCGGTATGCATGCGTGACCGTCATCGTCAGGTCGCCGAACAAGGCGCCGCCCTTGCGCGCTACTTCCTCGTCCCACTGCGCGTAGTTGGCGAAGTCGCGGCCTGGCCGCCACGCATCGCGGTGCGGCACCGGCGACAGCAGGATCACTGTCGCCCCCCTGGCGCGTGCATCGGCAACGTAACGCGCCATATACCAGCCGAAGCTGTGCACCAGCTCCTTGCTACCATCCGGCCGCGTATCTTCGACCGTTTCATCGCCGGTACCGGGCACCGAGCCGCGATTCTTGGCGGCCGGATCACCTATGCGGCCGACATCGTTGTGCCCGAACTGGATCACCACAAAGTCACCGCGCCTGACTTGCGCCAGCACCTCGTCCCAGCGTCCTTCGGTAAAGAAGGTGCGGCTGCTGCGGCCGCCAATGGCGTGGTTGACGACATTGATTTTCGTGGTGTCGAAATACGGCGCCAGGCGCTCGCCCCAACCGACAGCGCCATTGACGCCGCCGCTTTTCACGGTCGAATCACCGACCAGGAACAGAGTCGGTAGCGCTGGGTCGCGCGGCTTGTCGGCATCCGTCCTTGATGCATCGGCCACCGGCCGTTCATCTTCCGCAGCCGGTATCGCCAGGCCGGCAGCACGCAGCGTCTTTAGTCCAGCCACCACGGCACGCGCATTCAGCTCGGCGCCAGCCAGGTTGGTATGCGTATATTCGTCCGGCGTGGTTTGCGGGAACAGCCGCATCACCGCGTCACGGCCTAGCGCATCGTACTGGCCGGCTAGCTGCTCATTCAGATCGATAAAGCCGACCTGCTGCTGGCGCGCCACCTGCTCCGCCCAGCCGGCGTAGCTGTCGCGGTTGCGAACGATCTTGCCGCTGGCATCCCAGGTCTTGCGTGGCACCGGCGAGCAGATCACGGCAATCGCGCCGCGCGCCTTGATCGCGGCGACGTAGTGGCGCAAGTACCAGCCGTAGCTGTGCACCGTCTCACGCTTGCCGGTCAGGAGGTTGTCGATTTCCTCGCGCTCATCGCCAACACCTTTGATGGTGCCGCGCGCGCGGCTATTGTCGTTGATCGCGCTGCTGTCGTTGTGGCCGAACTGGATCAGTACCACATCGCCCGCCTTGATATAGGCCAGCGTGCGTTCCCAATGGCCGCCGGTCAGATACGTGCGGCTGCTTAAGCCGCCAATCGCGCGGTTGACCACATTTACCTTGGCCGCATCAAAATGAGCAGCCAGCGGATTGCCCCAGCCCCACTGCCCCGCCGCGCCCAGGCCCTGGCCATCATCGCGGCCATTGCGCACCGTGGAGTCGCCGATCAGGATCAGTGACGGCAAGCTGGGATTGGCAGGTTCTGGCAAGACGATCTGCGCGCGTGCCGGGTCGGTATTGACGGCGGCAGGCACGGCCTGGACGATGGCTGCCGTGGCGCAGCACCACAGCAGCAAGGCGGCGAGGCGGCGGCCCGGCATCAGTTCTTCACCGAGACACTGAGGAAGTAGCGCCGGCCAGACCACGCCACTTCATTCACACGGAAGGCGGTGCCGCCATCCGTCGTCTGCGCCTGGTCGGTCAGGTTCTTGCCTTCCAGCGAGATGGTGATATTTTTGTTATAGCGCCACTGCAGCTTCGCATCCAGGTAGCCGGTCTTTTGCTGGAACACCGGATTACCCGCCACGTCGGCGCCGCCGGTGTAGAAGCGGTCGCGGTAGTTGTAGGCAATGCGCGCATTGACATCGCCCAGGTCATACCAGACCGCCGCGTTATAGCTGTTCTTCGACAGGCCAGGATAAGTCAGCTCGGTGCCGTCGAGCGGATTAATCAGCGCCGTACCCGGTGCGTACTTGTAGTTCATGCGGGTGTAGTTCATATCCAGACCCAGACCGCGCGCATAGCCCGGCAGGAAGGTCAGCGCCTGGCGCCAGGTCAGTTCGACGCCGTTGGTGGTGGCGCCCTGCCCGTTCATCGGGCCGGTCACGTCGAAACCGAGGCCATTGTGGAACAGGTCAACATTCTTGCGCAGTGCCTTGTCGACGATATAGCTGTCGATCTCTTTCCGGAAAAAGCCGGCCGTCAGCTGGGTATCCGCGCTTGGGTAGTATTCCAGGCTCAGGTCCTTGTTGGTGGCGCGATAGGGCTTAAGGTCTGGATTGCCGGCAGTGCAATCGTCGGTGCCATCGCCGCCCACCAGGTTGGATCCGCTGCCGAGAATGCACGACGCCGCCGGCACCAGCTTGTCAATCGCCGGACGCGCCATCACCTTGCCCCAGCCCAGGCGCAGCATGAACTGGTCAGGGATCAGCCACATCATGACGTTGGCGCTCGGCAGATAATCGTGGTACTTGCTGTCGACGCTGACGATACCATTGCTGATCACCGTATCGGTATAAGCGGTGCCGTTGCCGGTTGGCGTACGCACGGTCAGCTTGTTCAGGCCAGTCGAGGTGTTGCGCGTGCCGGTATAGCGCACGCCGATATTACCCCACAGGTTACGGTCAAACAGTTCCGTGTCGAAGTCGGCGCGCATGTAGGCCGAGCGTATCTCCTCCTTGACCTTGAAGGTCGGGATTTGTGGATATACCTTGCTGTCGTTGCCGGTGGCCGAATACACGCTGTCGAAGTTGAAGTGCGAGGTATCGAAGTACTGCAACGCATTGTTGTACACCGGCGTCATCCAGCCGGACGGCACATTGCTGACACCGTCGTAGCCACCGAAGAAGGTGCCTGGCGTGCGGCCCGCTACCGCCGCGATCAACGCGGCCATATCCGTCTTGCTCACATACTTGTCGTTGTAGTAGAAGTTTGGATAGCCCGGCACCGAACTGCCGCGCAGCTTGCCAGTGGTATTGAAGGGGTCGAACAGGATGGTCGAGTTGACGTTGGCCGATGGTACATAGATGTCATCGCTCGTGATGGCCGTGCCGTTATTACTGACCATATAGCCGCCACCATCGTAGCGCTGCGAATCGGAACGGCGTCCCTGAGCGCCGAACCAAAGCTTGCTGAAGAACGGTGTGCTCAAACGGTATTTGAAATCCAGCTTGGCCTGATCTTCGGTGTTCTTGGTCTCGTAAGGACGGTATTGCAACTGCGCCTGTACGTAGGAATTCGGATCATCTGGCGAATAGCCGGCCGGGAAGGTAAAGTGCGGCAAGCCTTGTGCGTCCAACTGGACCTTCAGGCCAGGCGCATTCTGCGTCAGCACGATCGAGTTGGTCTCATTGTGGTACTTCGACTTGGAACTATTCAGCAAACCTTCCACTTCCAGGTCGCCGCGCTTGAAATTGAAGCCGGTGCTGAGATAGTCCGAACCGATCTTCAGCTTGAAGTCGCGTGCCGAGGTACTGAACGCGCCCTGGCCGCCGGTACCGCCGATGTACAGGCAGTCGCCGACCGTGTATTCGGTAACGACGTGATTGCTGACCACCATGCCGGATGGCGTGGTGGCCGGTAAAGCGGTACAGGTGCCTGTGCCGGTATTCGGCACGCCGGTTGCAGGGTTGTAAACCGGCGCGATGCCGGCGCTGGACAAGCGTGTCAGTGCACTGAAATCGGTGCCGTAGTTGCGGTCGTTCAGGCGCTGGTCCTGGTCATTGCGCTGATAGCTGACAAACGCATTCAGCTCGTTGCTGAACTTGTATTGCGCGGTCAGTTCGGCCGAGGTGCGCTTGTGGTCGCGGGTCCAGATGCCGTAGCGCGACGTACCAGGGTTGTAGTCATACCATTGCTGCTGGCAGGCGGTCTTCTGCGCGGCGGTCAGCGTGCTGGCCGAGCAGCCGGCCACGGTGCCGATGGCGGCCACCGCCGGATCGAGCGAGGTGACGGTTTTCTCCGGCGAGAAATCCCAGTCACGCAGGAAACGCCAGCTGGTGTTGCGGCTGTAGTCATTCTGTGTGAACACCTTGTCGTAGACGATGTTGGCCATCAGGCCAAGACGTCCATCCATGAACTTGTCGACCCACAGCAGGCTGGGACGCGGCTGCACGCCGCCACGGCTGGTCGAGTGTTCCCCCGCCACCGTGGCTGCGATCGTCATCTCCTTGAAGTCCAGCGGCTTGCGCGTGCGGATCAGCACCGTGCCGCCGACACCGCCCTCGGTCAGGTCGGCAGTGGTGCCCTTGTACACATCAATCGACGCAATCAGCTCGGACGCCAGCTCGCGCAGCTCGGCGCCACGGCCGGCGTTGCCGTTGGTGCCCAGGACGGACATACCGTTGATCTCAATGCGGTTCAGGTCCGGCGCCACACCACGGATCGACACTTGCGAGCCTTCACCGAAATCGCGGGTCAACTGCACGCCGGTGATGCGCGACAGCGCCTCGCCCACGTTCTTGTCCGGGAACTGGTTGATGTCTTCCGCGACAATCGAATCCGACACCGTGGCGTTGCGGATCTTGCGGTCAATCGCGGACGCCACCGCCTTGCGGGTGCCGACCACCATCACTGTGGTAGTCGCATCCTTGTCCTGCGTGGCGCTGGGCGTAGCGGTTTCGGTTTGCGCCATGGCGGCGTTACTGGCCAGGATAGCCATTGCCGACGCGACGGCAACAGCAATCGCTGGGCGTGCCAGGCTACTGGCATGAGTCAAAGACTTGCGCATATTATCTCCCCCGTTTGTTTTTTTGATCAGCTTGTGGCTGCATTCTAGGGGCGACTTGAGCGAAATTTTCACCTGCTTATCAAAGAATCAAAATGATGATTACAGCAGGTTCAGGCGGTGGCGTCGCTGGTGATCACGCGATCGGGCCGCCTGTGCGGCTCCCGATAACATTAATGATATCGGGAGCCAAAGGTGTTTACTGCGCCGGTTCGGCCACCGGTTCAATCACACTGAAGACGATGACGGCGCACAGCAAGGCGGTGCCGTGGCGCCGCCGATCTGGCCGAGGAAGTTGACGATGCCGAAGGCGGTTGGATAAGTCGACTTGCTGGCCAGGCCCATCGGATAAGGCGAATAGCCGGCAAAGCCAATACCCAGCATCAGGCCCGACAGCAGCAGCATCGGCTTGCGGCGGCCGTCCAGCAGACGGTCCGAGATAATCCCGCCGATCATATTGCCAGCCACCGCGCCGATGCATGGCGCCGAAGCCAGGAAGCCCATCTTCACCGAAGCAAAGCCCTTCACCGTCACCAGGTAGTCCGTATCCACGACATAAAGATATTGCTGATGCCGATCATGCAGCCATAGCCGATTGCGACACCCAGGATATTCCACGAATTTGCCACCTGGCGCACCGTTTCCGGCCACACCACCTGCCTGGTGCGGTTGATCGCGTCCAGCCATGGCATCTTGCGCATGCGTGACGTATCCGATGTCTGCTTGCCTTGCTCATCGCCGCCCTCGCCCTGGATGTAACGCAGTTCGGCAGTCGAGCAATAACGGCTTTCGCTCGGCGAGTTGGTCACGTAGAAGATCTCACGCCAGCCCCAGATCGCAATCAAGATCAGGCCGACCGATGGCACCATCAGCGGCCCCAGTTTGGGGGCGGCGATCCACAGGCCGGTGGCCAATCCTTTCTCCTGTGGCGGGAACCAGCGGTTGCAACCGCAACGGCGCCGGCTACACCGTGGCCAACAACAGCGAAGCCGGCAGCGGCGACCGCGCCTACAACCTGGGCCTCCGGCACGCGTTCTAGGCGGCGCTTACCAGTAGCCCAGCACCTTCCACCAGGCGCCGCCAACAACCGCGAAGATCGCCAGTTCCAGCACGCACATGACAAAGCCCACGCGCCACCAGTTACCCAAGGTGACGTAGCCGCTGCCGAAGATGATCGGCGAGGTGCCGGTGGCGTAGTGGGTCAACGTCATCATGATGGCGGAGCCAGCCGTCATCATCAGCAGGAAGGGCACCAGGTATTCCGGCGGCAGCAGTTGCGCGCCGACCGACATGAAGGCGAACAGCATGGCGCTGATATGCGCCGTGGTACTGGCGAACAGGTAGTGGGAAAACACGAATGCCAACAGCAGTACGGTCGCCACCGGCACCCAGCCCATGCCGCTGGCGACGATGGCGTCCTTCATGCCCAGCGCGGCCCAACTGATCACGCCCAGCTTGTTCAGCTGCTCGGCCATCATGACCAGCGCACCAAACCAGATCAGCGTATCCCATGCGCTCTTTTCCGACAGCACGTCGTCCCAGTCCAGCGTGCCGGTGATAATCAGCACGAACAGCCCGAGGAAGGCAACCACGGTCGGGTCCAGCGTCCAGGCCGGACCGAACAGCATCGCCGGCACATTCGCCCACAGCACCAGCAGCAGGCCGAAGGTGCCGAGCATGATTTTTTCTTTCGGCGCAAGCGGTCCCATGCGATCCAGTTCACCGCGCGCGTATTGCACCGCGTCCGGCGTCACCTTCAGTTGCGGCGGCGACAGCAGGTTGATCACCAGCGGCATCAACAACAGGCACACCAGGCCCGGCAGCAGCATGCATAAGGCCCAGGTGGTCCAGCTCAGATGAAAGTTCTGGTTGCTGGCCTTGGCGACAAAATCCACCACCAGCGGATTCGGCGCGGTCGCGGTCAGGAACATCGCCGAGGTGATCGGATTGGCGTGGTAATTGACCAGCGCCAGATAGGTACCGACCTTGCCCTCGGTGCCGCGTGCCGGATCGGAATCGAAAGCGTTGGCAATCGACTTCATCACCGGATGAACGATGCCGCCGCCGCGCGCGGTATTACTCGGCGTAAACGGCGCCAGCACCAGCTCGCATACCGTCAATCCGTAGCCGATGCCAATAGTGCGCTTGCCCAGCAAGGCAATGAAGATCAGGCCGATGCGGCTGCCCAAGCCGGTTTTCTTCAGGCCGCGAGAAATCAGCACCGCCACCACAATCAGCCAGATCAGCGGACTGGCAAAGCTGCTCAGCGCATCGGCGATCGCGCCTTTGGAGGAAGTGGCGGTGACCTGCGACAGCGAGACGATGACGATGGCCATCATTGCCATCACGCCTATCGGCATCACCTTGAGGATGATGGCCACGATGGTGGTCAGGAAAATCGCCACCAGCGCCCAGGCTTTCGGCGTCAGCCCGGCGGGGCAAGGCAGCGCCAGCAGCACAAACAGCACAATGGTGGTAGCGATCGCGGGCACCAGACGGAACGGTACTGCATCGTTGAAGTAGCGGAGCATTGCAGACAGCTTGGATAGCATGCTGGACCTTTCGGAGTTGCGGCAGACTCTAGTGTGCCTTTTTTCGCGCAAGCGTGGATTTAGCGCGCGGTTGACGTAACAGCTAAACGGTATATACTCGGCTTCATCGATAAGCTCTTTGACGACGCACCGTGAACGCTGACCGCATGACCATGCCGCGCAACTGTTCCGCCCTGTACCAGGGAGCATCGCCTGTGGCCGGACGCCGCCGCGCGTCCACGAAGGACATCGCCAGCCTTTCTTTTGCTCGGTAAGCCAGAACCTCCGTTCTTCCGCCTGCCGAGCCACCTTCCCTTCTTTGCAATCGTCCGCAGGACATCCGTCCGCGCGGCATCGTCACGCACTTTTAATGGAGTACAGAATGAAACCGAATATCACCGTTTCAACCCTGGATATCGAGCGCCTGGAAGCGCTGCTGGAAACCAATCACAATCAGGCGCTGGCGGATGAACTGGCCCGCGCCATCGCGGTCGAGCCCGAAGATATACCGGCCAATGTGGTCACCATGCGCTCGCAGGTACGCTTTGAAATCGAAAACCCGCCGCAGCAGCTGTGCCTGACGCTGGCTTATCCCAAGGACATGGCAGAACTGCCGGACGGCATCTCGATCCTGACGCCGATCGGCACCGCCCTGCTCGGCCTGGCCGTCGGCGACAGCATAGCCTGGCCGCGCCCGGATGGGCAAATGACCACGCTGCGCATCCTGGAAGTACCTTACCAGCCAGAGCGCGCAGGCGAAACGTTCCGATAACTAGACGACTGGTCTAATTGTGCTATACTGCATCGCATGAAAGCCGAATACACCGACGTCCGCCAGCATATTCTCGATCAAGGGAAGGCCATTATCACGCGCAAAGGATTTGCGGGTGTGGGCCTGAACGAGATCCTGACGGCCGCCGATGTGCCCAAAGGTTCCTTCTACCATTACTTCAAGTCCAAGGAACTGTTCGGCGAAGCATTGCTGGAAGATTATGTCACGCAGTACCTGGCTGAAATGGATACCACCCTATCCAAACCCGGCCACACTGCCGCGCAGGCGCTGATGGATTACTGGACCGGCTGGTTCGACGCCGAATGCGGCTGCCGCTGCCTGGTGGTCAAACTCAGCAGCGAGGTTGCGGACATGTCGGAACCGATGCGCGTAGCGCTGCTGGACGGCACGCACCGCATCATCGCCCGCCTGGCGGTCACGCTGGAGCAAGGCCTGCAGGATGGCTCGCTGCCAGCCGTGGCCGAACCGGCGCAAACGGCGCAGACGCTGTATCAAATGTGGCTGGGCGCCGCCATGCTGACCAAGCTGCGCCGCGATCCAAGCGCGCTGCAATCGGCCTGGCAGGCGACGCTGGCCCTGTTGAAACTGTAAGCATTTTTTTGAATCATTTTCTAGACGACCAGTCTAATATAAAGGAAAAGCAGATGAAAAACTTCGAATTCCACAATCCAACCAAAATCGTCTTCGGCGCCGATACGGTTGCCAAGCTGTCCAGGCTGGTGCCGGACCATGCCCGCGTGCTGATCCTGTACGGCGGCGCCAGCGCAGAAAAGACCGGCACACTGGCCGAAGTGCGCACCGCACTGGGCCAGCGCACCGTGCAGGAATTCGGCGGCATCGAACCGAATCCAAGCTACGAAACCCTGATGCGCGCTGTCGAGCACGTCCGCAAGGAAAAGCTGGACTTCCTGCTGGCAGTCGGCGGCGGCTCGGTCATCGATGGCACCAAGTTCGTTGCTGCCGCCGCGCTGTATGACGGCGAGCCATGGGAAATCGCCGAACGCGGCGGTTCCAACATCAAGCAAGCCCTGCCCTTCGGCGCGGTGCTGACCTTGCCCGCCACCGGCTCGGAAATGAACGCCGGCAGCGTGGTCACCAAGAAAGCGACGCAAGCCAAGCTGGCCTTCCATAGCGCACTG
This sequence comes from Duganella sp. sic0402, assembly GCF_019219065.1. GTDB lineage: Bacteria > Pseudomonadota > Gammaproteobacteria > Burkholderiales > Burkholderiaceae_D > Rugamonas. Next base: position 491,394 of record NZ_JAHUWK010000003.1, read on the forward strand.
GTGTATCCGAAATTCTCCGTGCTCGATCCGCGCAAGACCTTCACGCTGCCGGTCAGCCAGGTCGCCAACGGCCTGGTCGACGCCTTCGTCCATACCACCGAGCAATACCTGACCTATCCAGTCAACGCACGCGTGCAAGACCGCTTTGCCGAAGGCCTGCTGCAAACACTGGTGGAAATCGCCCCGCAAGCCATCGCATCGCCGGACGACTACGAGACACGCGCCAACCTGATGTGGACTGCCACCCTGGCGCTGAACGGCCTGATCGGCGCTGGCGTGCCGCAGGACTGGGCCACCCACATGATCGGCCACGAACTGACGGCGCTGTACGACATCGACCACGCCCGCACGCTGGCGCTGGTGCTGCCGGCCCTGCTGGACGTGCAGCGCGAGCCGAAGCGCGCCAAGCTGCTACAGTTTGGCGAGCGCGTCTGGAACATCACCAGCGGCAGCGAAGAGGAACGCATCGACGCCGCCATCGCCCATACCCGCGCTTTCTTTGAAGGCCTGGGCATCCCAACCCGCCTGTCCGCTTACCAGCTGGGACAGGAAGCCGTAGAGGCCGTGCTGAAACAGCTGGAAACGCACGGCATGACCAGCCTTGGCGAGCATCGCGACATTGACCTCGCGCGCAGCCGCCGCATTCTTGAAGCAGCTCTTTGATAAAGGAAACGAACATGAAAAAGATTCTGATGGTACTGACCTCGCACGACCAGCTCGGCAACACCGGCAAGAAAACCGGCTTCTGGCTGGAGGAATTCGCCGCGCCGTATTACACGCTGAAAGCCTCCGGCGCGCAGCTGACGGTGGTGTCGCCAGCCGGCGGCCAGCCGCCGCTCGATCCGAAAAGCGATGAGCCGCAATCGCAGACCGAAGCCACCAAGCGCTTCAAGAACGATCCCGAAGCACAAGCCGTGCTGGCCAACACCGGCAAGCTGGCCGACGTCAACGCCGCTGACTTTGACGCCGTGTTTTATCCGGGCGGCCACGGCCCGCTGTGGGATCTGGCGGAAGACCGCCACTCGATCAAGCTGATCGAAGACATGATCGCCGCCGGCAAACCGGTCGGCGCCGTCTGCCACGCGCCGGGCGTACTGCGCCATGTGAAAGCCGCCGATGGCGCGCCGCTGGTTCAAGGCAAGCAAGTCACCGGCTTCACCAACACCGAGGAAGAAGCGGTCGGCCTGACCAACGTCGTACCCTTCCTGGTGGAAGACATGCTGAAGCAAAACGGCGGCGTGTATTCCAAGCTCGGCGACTGGCAGCCCTACGCCATCACCGACGGCCTGCTGGTGACCGGCCAGAACCCGGCGTCGTCAGAAGCCGCAGCCGAAGCGCTGCTGAAACTGCTGGCCTGATCAAAACCGGCCGATACGCATATTGATGGGCCAGCTGACGGGGCGCTTGAGATGCTCATCGCCCCACAGCTTTTCGATGTCGCTGGCGAATTCCACCAGGATGTCCTCGCGCCCCGCTTCCCTGGCGCTGCGCACGGCGGACCAGGTGATCAGGTAGCCAAGGAATTCAGCCAGACTCCACGCCAGCCGGATCTCCATGGCCGGCGCCTTGAATTCCTCAAACGGAAAATCGATGGTCGCATAGCCGCTATCGACCAGCTTGCGCTCCGGTGGCCAATAAGGGCCGATTTCATCCCGGTAGAAGCGCTGGAAGCGCTCGTTGAGCGGCGGCTCCAGTTCCAGCACGCCGTAGCTGATTAAGGCCAGCACGCCGCCAGCCATACCGGCGCGGCGCACCTCGCTATAAAACTTCGGCAGGTCGAACCAGTGCGCGGCTTGTGCCGCCGTGATCAGGCTCACGCTGTGATCCGCCTGCGGCAGTTGTTCAGCCGGCGCGCATTGATAGCTGACGCGATCAGCGGGATGAGCGTTATCGATCTGGTCGGCACTCGGATCCAGGCCGATCACGCTATCGAAGTGCGGCGCCAGCAGCTGCGTCAGCTGGCCATTGCCGCAGCCGACATCCACCGCCAGCCGCGTATCCGGCGCTACGGACGCCAGGTACTCGGCCAACCGTGGCGGATATTCGGGACGGAAGCGCGCATAGGCGCGGCCGCCTTGATCAAACCAGTTTCGCATGGATGCTCCTCGCTAGATTGGCGCGCCCGGCGGAATGGCCGGCGCAGCACGCAGCTTGACGCTGCGCGGATCGGCCAGGTAGCGCGTGATCAGTTCAGCAGCTCGGCGGCGGTTATTGGCCACACTGCCACTGGCTGGCGACTTGACCAGCCACGCCGCCAGTTCACGCACCGATTGTCGCACATCGGCATCGACTTGCGGATGCAGCTTGTCGCCGTCCAGCAGGCGCAGCACGCTTTCCAGCACTACCCAGTCGGCAGCCTGCTGCACCGCTGTGCCACCGATCAGCGCGGACGGCGCAGGCGCACGTTTCCAGCCGCTGTTCCACACCAGTTCCAGCGTATCGGCCACACCCGGCTGCTGCGCGTCGCGCGCATGCTGCCACGACAGACGGTTGAAGCGGGCCGGATCGAACAGATACAAACTAGTCTGCGCCGCCGCAGCTTCGGCCGCGGCATAGGGATCAAATACGCGCTCCATGCTGGTAGCGAAGTATTCCGGCGTGCGCTGATAGCCCTGGCTTGGCGGCGAAAGAATATCCAGCACATTGGACGGCAGCACCAGTTGTTCGGCACGCAGGCTATCGACCAGCTTGTGCAGCGCCTGGCGCTGGATCGCGGCCGGCACGATTTGCACGCCAGCCTGGCGCGCACCGCTGCGCACATCGCCGATGGTGGCGTATTCGAACGAAGCACCTGCCACCAGCCGCGCCACGGCTTCGGTCTGATAGCGATGCAGCAGGTACACCGGCACCAGCCGCGCTTCCAGCTCGCCAACCTGGCGCGCATCCGGCAGCACGCCGATGGAGAACTGCTGCAAGGCGCGCTTGCGGGCGGTCATGGTCAGGTCCCAGCCGGACAACGAATCCGGGCCGACATCCCACATCAGGCCATTCGGATGGCTGGCGCCGGATGGACGCGAGTCGGCGTCGCTGACGTAATCCAGCTTGCGCGCCCTGGCATCCGCCCGCAGCCGCGCCAGGCCTTCCGCCTCGGCTTGCGGCGTGGCGAACTCGGTATAGGTATGCGCCACAACGAAATCATCCCACGGGCCGACGCCATTGCCATACGGTTCGTTCAGCGCGATCGCGCCATCGGCGCCGATGGTCAGCAGCGGATGCGGATAATCCATCACCGAGCCATTGCCCTGGCGGCTGGATGCGAAGTTATGCGCGAAGCCCAGCGTGTGGCCGATTTCATGCGCGGCCAACTGGCGCAGGCGCGCCAGCACGGTCTTCTCCACAACGGCGGCTTTGGCGGCGTCGGTGCGTTCGCCTGATTTTCCATACGGCGCCAGCAGGCTTTCCGCGATCAATGCATCCTGGCGCATGCGCTGAGAATCCAGCGTCACCGCGCCCTTGATGATTTCGCCGGTGCGCGGATCGACCAGCGAGCTGCCGTAGGACCAGCCGCGCGTGTCGCGGTGCACCCATGCGATGACGTTGTAGCGGATGTCCATCGGGTCCACGCCTTCCGGCAGCAGCTCGACGCGGTAGGCGTCCTTGAAGCCGGCCTTCTCGAAAGCGCTGGCCCACCATCGGGCACCGTCCAGCAATGCGGAGCGCATCGGCTCCGGCGTGCCACGGTCCAGGTAATAGACGATGGGCTTCTTGACCGTGCTGACGGCCGCTGATGGATCGGTTTTCTGCAAGCGGTGACGGCGCTGCCAGCGCACCTCCATGCTGGCGGACAGCGGTGCGGCAAAGTCAACGTAGGGATTGGCGTTGCCGCCCGAAGCCGGATGGTAGGCGCGCGGCGCAAATCCCGGCTCCGGCAGCTTCACCAGGCTGATATGCTGGCGCAGCGTCAGCGCCGAGGCGTCGGCCGCCACGCGGCGCACTGCCGCGCCCTCGCCTGCGCCCTGGAAGGTCAGCTCCGCTTCCAGCTCGGTATTGTCAGGGAAGCTTTTGGCCAGCTCCGGCAGCACCGCGCTGCGCGCTGCGTTGATGCTGTAGCTGCCCTGCTTGGCGCCCGCCAGCCGGCGCGTTACGCCGTGCTGGTCGGACAGCAGAAAGCTGGAGAAGTCGACCAGATGGCCGCCCGCATCGCTGGCCAGGATGTCGCCCGACCACAGCACCGCGCTGGCGAAAGCTTGCACAGCGCTGTTGCGTTCGTCGGCATTGGCCGAGTTGGCGACATAGCCGGTGTTGTCTTCGACCAGGAACAGCCGCGCGCCGCGTTTTTCAAAGCGCACCGTCCTGACCTCGCCCGGCTGGCCGCGATCAAGCCCGATATCGTTGGAACCCAGGCCATACGGCAAGGACGTCACCAGCAGGAACGGGCTGTCCAGCGTTTTCACGGTCAGCAGCACGCGGCCCTTGTCGGCGTCGCGCCAGACATGCAGGAAGCCAGGCTGCGCTTGCAGGTTGGCGGTCAATGCGGCGACGCTGCGCGATGCCGATGCAGGTGCGGTATCAGCCAGCGCTGGCGATGCATGCAGCACGCCAGCCAGCACAAGAGAGAACAGGACGGAGCGCTGCATCATCTCAAGGCGCCGATTTGGAGAGGATCAACTTCATCAGCTCAGTCGCGCCGACCTTGCCCTTTTCAGTGATCAAATCACGCGGCGTGTTATCGCCGATTTCAAACACGATGGCTTCCATGCCATGCTCCTTGAGGAAGTAGTTACGCGACACGGTGGTCGGTTCCAGGCGATCCGAAGGCTGTATCACCGGCTTATAGTGTGGAATCGCCTGCTGGATTTTTTCCAGCCATTCCGGCACCAGGCCTGGCATATTGCCCTTGAACTTAGGGTCCAGCGTATAGTAAATGTCATCCCAGGTCGAGTGGAAGTCGATGCCGAAGTAGAACTTGCCGCCATCGGCCGCACGCTGCTTCAGGAAGTCGCGTACCGCGCGCGTCTCCGGCTGGTTGAAATCGGACCAGTCGCGATTCAGGTCGATGCCGCCAACATTGTGGCGCCAGAAGCCGCCATCCACGCCATCGGGATTCATCAGCGGCACCACGTACACCGTCCAGTCCTTGCGGAAGCGCTGCGCCAGTTTGGTGTCGGCCGCCAGTGTTTCAACAAAGGACTGCATGGCGAAGTAACCCGTTACCTCGGGCGGATGCTGGCGCGAGATCACCAGGATCGCCTTCTTGCCCGACTTGTTGCCGAGCGTGAGCAGCTTCAAAGGACGTCCGCCGGTGCTCTTGCCGATTTCACTGACGGTCAGCTTGTGCTTGCGGGCGATATCGTCGATCCAGCCGAATACGCGCCTGGAGGTATGCAGCTCCTGGCCGGACACCCACAGCGGCTTGGTGTCCGCCTGCAGGCGCAGCGTCACGCTCTTCGGCCGCGCGGTGGCGCCGCCTTCAGTGTTGGCCTTGTCTTCCTCGGTGATGCGTTCCTCCACCAATGGCTTCCATTGCAGGCCGTCGCTGCTCAGCTGCGGCGTGTAGCGGTGGCGCGCTTTTTCCGGATACACCAGCTTGACCGAAATCTCGGCCGGCGCTTTGGACCACACCTGGAAGGCATACCATGGGCTCATATTGATCGGCTCATTCTCCGGTGTGATGGCGATGGTGTACTCCAGCGGCCCGGTGCGCTGGATGCTGTTCAAACGCGCACCGTCAAACTCGTTGGAGAAGTACACACCGTCTTCATTGAACTGAAACACGCCCTTGCCCTGGCGGTCGGTCGGCCGGCTGGTGGTGTCGACCACACCGCGTATCGGCGGCTGGCCCTGATATTGTTGCGCGGCCGCGCCTGCGGCCAGCAACAAGGACAAAACAAATGCAGCAGTCTTTTTCATATCAACTCATCAGAAAGTGTAGGCGGCGGTCACACCGATGCGGCGGAATTGCGGCGAGTAGCCGCTACGCCATTGCACCGGCGCGTCCTGCTCGAACAGGTTGTTGACATACAGGCTAAGCTTGGTGTGCGGGATGCCGCTCCATGCCAGATTGTAGTCGACCGTGGTGTTGCTGCCGACATGGCCGCAGGTGGCCAGGTAAGTGGCCGCCACGCCGTTGGTGGCGCAATAGGTCGGCGAGGACACGCTGTTGTTGCTGTAGCCGCTGGCGTAGTTGATGGTCGCGCCGTGATCGAAGTCGCCGGCTTTCAGTGCTGCGCGCAGCTTGGTGTTCAGGCGCGGGCCGCCGTCCCAGGCACCGGCCTGGTTGGCGCCATATGTGCCATTGGTCACGCTGTATTCCTGATACTTCCAGGTGTACGCGCCTTCCAGCTTCAGGCGCACCTGGCCCAGCGGCGTGTTGAAGCGGCCGGCGGCGTCGAAGTCAAAGCCCGAGGTGCGTGTCTTGCCGCTGTTGACGTATGGGTTATACACCAGCGCCACCTTGCCGATGCCGCCGAAGTTGACGGTATTGCCCGGTGCGTATTTGCTGACCAGCGCCAGGAATTCCGCATCGGCCGCAGCGTTATCGACGCGTACCAACTGGCCTGCTGGCAGATTAGCTTCACCTTGCAGGATGTCGGCCAGCGTGCGCGTGCCAATCTGGTCCTTGCGTTCGATGTGGTAGTAGTCGATCGCCATGGTCCAGTTCTTGATCGGCTCCCAGACGAAACCAGCGGTCAGCGTGCGCGAGGTTTCCGGCTTCAGGTCCGGGTTGGACGAGACGAAGGCCGGCAGCACCGCCGCGCAGTCATTGCCGCGATAGGTGTTGGCCAGCGCCTTGTCGCTGGTGGTGGCGCCGGCCGCGCTCTGTACCAGCGCGTTCAGCGCCGTGGCGATCGGGCAGCGGCGATAATCCTGCACGCCGGTCGAGTAGGAACCACGGCCCAGGCCATTGCCGGATTCGACGATATTCGGCGCGCGGAAGCCGCCGGAACCGGTGGCGCGCAGCAGCAGGCTGTCGGTGGCGTTGACGCGCAGGCCGACTTTCGGCGAGAAGTGCGCGTCGCTGTTGCTGGTCTTGTCGCCGCGCACGGCGGCGGTCAGCTCGACACGCTTCAGCACTGGAATGGTGGCTTCGGTAAACAGCGCGTAGTGGTCGACGGTATCCTTGACCTGCAGGCCGAAGGCGCTGACCAGTTCACCGCGCAGCACATTGTCGGAGCTCTTCATCTCATAGGTTTCGCGGCGGATGTCGGTACCGACCGCGATGCGCAGCGGGCCGGCGGGCAGTTGCGCCACTTCGCCGCTGACGGTCGCATCGACAAATGAAATCTTGGCCTTGCCGTAGGTATTCCGGACCGGGAACATCGACTCCAGCAGCGCCGGGTCGTTCTGCTGGCCGAATTTGTAGGCGCCGCTGACAATGGCGTTGGTGTAGCCGACCGCGCTGGTGCCACGGAAGTCCTTGTCGGCACTGGATTTCATATGGCCGATGGCGGATTTCCAGTCCCAGCCTCCGATCTCGCCGTTCAGGCTGAGCATGGCGCGGTACTGCTGCGACTGGGTGGTGTTGAAGTTGAAGCCATCGCCGGTATCCGTCAGGCGCGCGCGGTATTCTACCGGCACCGAGTACGGATTGTTGGCATGGCCAACCGGCAGCTTAGGATAATAGAACGGCCCTTTCAGGTTGCCGCCCAACATATCGTACCAGTACGACGCGGAGGTGGTGGTGTTGGTGGTGAAGCCGCTCAGCAGATAGTCGGTGGTGGCGCCGGCAGCGGTCAGTTCGAAATTGGCATCGATCTCTTTGCCGATGCGGAAGTGGGTATTGCTGGCCAGGGCCCAGCGCTTGGAACCCGTGCTGGCGCCATCGGTGGCCAGCGAGTCGTATTTGCACTGCTTATCGACCGGGTCGATGGCGCTGGCCGGGCAGCCTGGCGCGGCAACGATGTTGGTGCTGCTCAGGAAGTAGTTACCGGTTGGCGAATAGGCGCTTTTCGCATCCCAGGTCGAACGGCCCGGCGTCAAACGGTGCCAGTCCGGATAATGGCTGGCCAGTTCGCCGGTGGTGTAGCCGTCGTTCTTGTAGAACTCGTAGTTGACGTAAGTGTTGTAGCCGTCTTTATCCAGATCGCCAAAGCCGACGATGCCGGTGACATTGCGGTTGCGCAGGTCGCGGAAGCCATCGGCCTCGCGATAGTTGGCGCTGATCTTGGCGCCTTCGAAGTTTTTGCGCAGGATGATGTTGACCACACCGGCAATCGCGTCCGAGCCGTAGATGGCGGAAGCGCCGTCTTTCAGGATCTCGATGCGCTCAATGGCGGCGGCTGGAATCGCGTCGATGTTGGTGAAGTTTTGCTGTGCGGCGTCGGCCAGCGCGTACTGCGCGATGCGGCGGCCGTTGACCAGCACCAGCGTCGACACCTTGCCCAGGCCGCGCATGCTGACGCCTGACGAACCGTTGGCAAACGTTGCCGCGCCTTGCGTGGCGGCGCTCAGCTGGGTGCTGATGGCCGAGGTAGTGGTCAGGATGCCCAGCGCCGTGGTTTCGCCGGTACGTTCAATATCGTCGCGGGTCAGCACCTGCACCGAACCGGCGGCTTCGGCGGCGGTGCGCTTGATGCTGCTGCCGGTGATTTCGACGCGCTGTATCGTCTCTTCCTGCGCGCCTGCCTGCTGCGCGTACACCAATGCTAGCGCCAGCGCGATAGCGCTCTTCTTCAAAGTGCTCATTCAAATTCCTCTTGTAATTGTATGGTCGGCCCGCATGCGTGCGGGCCTGTCTGTAGGGCTGCGAGTGTTAGCGGTAGCCCGCTGCGCGCAAGTGCGCCAGCAATGCGTCGGCTACCACGGTTGCGGTTTGCTCGATACGTTCGGCATCGGCGCGCCAGTTGGCGCCGAATTCCAGCTGCACGCTGTCTATGCCTTGTGGGTTCTGATAGCCGAACACGCGCACGATGGTGCCGCCGCTGAAGTGAGTTTCCTTCTCGTCTGCTGCTTTTGGCAGGACATTCAGGCCGCCAGCTTCGAGGCGGGTAATCAGGCCATTGGGCTGGCCGTAAAATGGGGTATTTTGTGCTGTCAGACCGCTGCCGGTTCCACGGAAGATCGCGCCCTTGTCAAAGCTCTGGCCGTGGATATCGACCAGCAGCGCGCCGGGCTGCTGGCGCACCGTGTCAACCGCGCCGCGCAGCGCGGCGTAATATGCGGCGTAGACTGGTGCTGCGGCCGGGGACTCATAGGCTTCCTCCGCCTTGCGGTTGAAGTCGACGTATTTGCGGCTGATATTCGCGCCAACCAGGTAGGCCTGCTTGCCACTCTTTTCGCGCAGTTGACGCTGAATGGCAGTTGCCAGTTCATTGACGCGATCGTCCTTGACTTTGATGCCCTTGACGCGTTCCGGCTCGCCGGCCAGCGGCACATCGCCACCATGTGGCACCGAGAACACCAGTGGCAACGCGCCCTGCTGAATCGTCAGGTAGTCGCCTGCTCTGGCGGCGCCGTGCAGGCCCAGGCTTAACAGCAGCAAGGGAATCAGTAAACCTCTCATCGCGTCCTTTCTTCAATCGAATAGGCGCAATATAAAAGGCTGGCTTGCAGAAGATAAGGAACGATTCCGTATATCTATCTGCGAAAGATGTCGTATGACTTGTGCGCTAAGCACGCATTAAGTTAGCGAAACGACGCTGTGGCGCTGTATAGGACAAAGTTAAGATAGCTTAAATTTCGTCGTTTTCGGGAGGAGATTTCGCCGCGATCGGGCGAAAATACAACAGATAGTCAGTTTGTTTTGGGGCCGCGTTTGCTCTCAAACAGCACGTAGGCGTGGGTCAGCACCTCTTTTTTCCACTGGCTGACCATCACCGGATGAACGCTATGCAGCTGCGCGATCTCGCTAACCGTCAGCTGCCCGCGCAGCGCTTCCAGCGCCACCTTGGCCTTGAATTCCGCGCTGTGCACCTTGCGCCGTTTAACCTCTGTCATTCCCTGTGATCCTCATGCTTACAGACGAATCACAAGTCTAGCCAAGCACAGTCGCAAAAATATTCCTAAATTCCCGCGCATCGGCGCTTGCTACAGCATGGACATGCCACCGATGCGGATTTCCGAGAATGTTTTTACTTTTTGCGGCGACTACGTAGACGGCGCCAGCCCAGTACCACGCCAGTCATCGTGGAGATCGCACCGACAGTGCACAAGACAATTACCAGCACATCCCACACCGGCCGCGCGCGCAGCTCAGCAACAAAGTCCAGCTGGTGCAGGCCGTTGAACAGCCAGCGGTTCCACTTGCTGTTACGGTCGGCATGGCCGACGATCTCGCCTTGCAGCGGATCGATATAGAACGTGGTTTCATCGGCCAGCGCAAAGCGCGCGCGCACCACTGGCAACACCGCTTGCTGGTGATGGCTGTAGTGGTAATCGTCTTCGCCGGTGAGCCGCTCAAACCGCACCGGCACGCCGGGACGCAGGGCCTGGATCGCGTGCTGCATCCGCTCTGCGGGCATCGGTTGCAGCAGCTGGCGCTGCACATGATCCAGCATGCTGAAATTGATCTGCCCATCGATGCGCCGCCACTCCAGTTCCAAAAGGCCCGGATGACGGCGGACCAGATCATCCACCGGTGCGGATAAATCGGCGCGGCTTAGCGGCCCGCCAGCGAACGCCAGCCTGTCCTTATCGGTGACACCCGGCGACGACAGCCAGTCGAACGGCGTCACCGACAACCAGCCGCTGAACAGCCAGGTCAGCATCAGCGCGCCGATGCTCAGCCCCAGCCAATGATGCCAGGCCTGCCAGCCGCGATATGGCGAGCGGCGGCCACCCGCATACGGCCGGCGCAACCGCAGCCGCTGGATACCTAGCAGCATGCCCAGCATCACCAGCAACAGCGCCGCGCCGGAAGTCCACATCACCACCTGCCGCCACCACTGGCCGTGCTCGCGCAAGGGCGTGAAGTAAATCCAGTGGATCACCGAACCGGCCCAGTTCCATGCCCGTTCGCCGCGCGTGGTGTCGCGCACCAGTTCACCGGTACGGCTGGACACGTACAGCACACTGCCGGCCGCGTCGTCCGCGCTGACACGGTACAGCGGCCGGTGCTGCTGCACGCGGCCAAAACTCCATTGGTCGATGTCGATCAGTTCAGCCGACAACGCGCGCGCGCCGGGGGCGGCGTTGCGCGCACTGTCCACCGCCAGCTGCGCTGACATCTGCATTGGCTGGCCGCTGTCAGCCCACACCGACCACCAGCGGGTATCGCCCTTGAAGTGGTAGGCCGGACGACCTGCCACGGTATTCAAGCGCACCGCCGAGGGCATACCCGGCCGGTCAACCGCCTGCCAGGCGTGCCAGGCGTTGACCTGGATCTGCTCCGCATCGAGCGGGTCCAGCCATGCCATGCGCTCGGGCTCCGTCAGCGCCGGATACGGTACATACATCATCACCACGCCGGAACCAAACCACAGCAGCACCAGCAAGCCAAGCACGATGCCCAGCCAGCGGTGCCACAAATGCGCGTGGCGCTTCCATGAGCGCACGATCAGTAGCGCCACTGCACTGTCAGTTCGGCGTGGCGGCGGTCGCCCAGCAGATATTGGCTGTCGCTATACGAGGTGACGGCATACAGCTTGTTGGCCAGGTTGCGCAGGTTCAGCTGTACCAGCACATTGCGGTTGACGCTCCAGCCCAGCGAAGCGTCAAAGGTGGTGTAGGCAGGCAGCGTCTGGCGATTGGCGTTGTCGATGTAGCGTTCACCAACGTAGCGTGCACCCAGCGCGCCGCGCCAGCCGTCAGCGCGATAGTTGAGCCACAGATTGGCCGAAGTCTTCGGCACATCGGCCGGACGGTTGCCGGCGCGCGATTCGTTGCCGCCTTCGATCAGCTGGTCGAACTGCGCGTCAGTGTAGGCGGCGTTGGCTTCCACGCGCCAGGCTTGATTCAGCGCCACGCTGGCCGTCACTTCGGCACCGCGCGACGATTGCGAGCCACCCTGGATAGACAGCGCGGCATTGGCCGGATCGCGGGTGATGATGTCGTCCTTGGTGATGCGGTACAGCGCCGCCGTCCATTCGGCCTTGCCGCCCGCCAGCGATTGTTTGACGCCTGTTTCCGCCTGGCGCGATGACGTCAGCTTGTAGCGGCTGTTGGCCAGGTTCAGCGACAGCAGACTGGTGACCGGATCGCTGCCGCTGCTGACTTGCGCGTACAGCGAGGTTGCGTGGTCCAGCTTCCAGGCCAGGCCCAGGCGTGCGGCATTCGATTGCAGCTTCGAGGTAAAGCCGGCAGCACCCAGCAGGCTGACGCGTTCGACCTGGTAGCGGTCGTGGCGCACGCCGGCCAGCAGCAACAGATCCGGCGTCAGGCTATACGCATCTTCGATGTAGAAGGCGTTGCTGGTGGTATCGGAGGCGAAGTTAGGTTTGAGCGGATCGGGACTGTCGAATACGCCCGGATTGAAGCCGGTCGACGCCACCGTCGATGCGCCGCCATACGGCGAGTTGTTGGTGTGCTTGAAGTTGATGGTCGATGCTTCCCAGCCTGCCACCACACGATTCGCACCCTCGATCCAGCGCGCTTCCAGCCGGTTGCCGGTCTGCTCCTGGTCGTGGTGGATGGCGATATAGTCGCTGCGCTCGACCACGTTCGCGGCCGCGTCGTAGTGGTAGTACTCGACGTTGCGCCAGTTGCGGCGCGCCTTCATGTAAGCCAGCTCGTTGCTGATGGTCAGCGCTGGCGAGTAGCGCCAGCTCAGGCGCGCAACAGCCTTGTCGTCGACGAAGTAAATGTCGGCGTCGCTGACATTGTAGTTCTGGTCGCGCAGCGCGTGCGACAGGCCGCCATTGACCAGCGGCGTGCCAAAGTAGCGCTGTGGCTTCTGTTCCAGGTGGTCGAGCGACAGGTCCAGATCCAGATCCGGCGTCAGCGCATAGTTCACGCTGGTCAGCACCTTGCCGTGACGCGCATCGCCGCGATCAATGAAACCGTCGCTGTGGTCGGCATAGGCGTCGATACGGAATGCGCCCCTCTCACCCAGCGCGCCCGTCGCACCAACGCCGGCGCGCAGCGCCTGGCCGCCGCCCACACCGGCCATCGCCTCGAAGGAGCTGGTGCGCGAAGGCGCTTTGCGCACGGCGTTGATCGTGGCGCCAGTGGTGCCGCTGCCGTAGACGATAGAACCTGGACCACGCAGCACTTCAATATATTCATAACCCCAAGGATCAGCCGGATAGGTGGCGGTGCCGGAACCCACCTGCGGACGCTGGCCATTTTCCAGCAGCGCGATCGAACCGCTGCCAGTGAAGCCGCGCGCCGAATAGGCGACGCCGTTGCCTGGCGAGCTGATATCGGTCAGGCCGGTGGTGCGGGTCACCGCTTCCTTGACCAGCAGATCGCCGCGCGCCAGCATGGTATCGGCGCTGAGCGCCTCCACGCTGGCCGGCAGTTCCTGCGCGCTCAGATTGAGGCGGCTGGCGGTGGCGTTCTGGCGCGCCAGTCCCAATCCCTCGTTGGCGCTTGCGCCCTGGACGGTGACGGTCGGCAGGACATCGGCATCTTCGGCAAACGCGCCGCCGCTGCAAAGCAAGGCGATAAGAGCGGCGACAGGACGCAAGGCAGGGGAACGGATCATGATTTTTTCTCTGTACTGAATGATTGGAATAATCCGGCGCTCCATGGCAAACGTACACGCGCAGGCAGGCAGCATGCGTATGTGTAGGCAGCAATGGAAAACGTCGAACAAAAACAGGCAAGCGCCACACCCCGGGCTTTGCGCATCAATCGTGACTGGCCGGTCTTCTGGCTTGCCCTCATCCTTCCCTGCCCTTGCCTTCCCGTGCGCTTGCACAGTGGCGTTCGGTCAGCGTCGTCAGGCTTACAGCAGCGGGGGCTGCGCCGGACTGGCGCGCAATGTAATCGCGCGCGTCACCGGCTTCCCGTTTCACCCCGCAGCTGAAAAGACGCGGGGCACCATTCACGTATGGGGGCGGATTCTAGCATACGGACATACGGCCTGGCCGGATTGCGTCTATAATTAATGCAACTAACCTGCATTAAGGATTGTATATGACCGAATCGCTACCGACAATTGAATTGGCTTTGCTGCTGGGATTGCGGCATGGCCTGGCGCCGGACCACCTGGCCGCCATCGATGGCCTGACCATGCGTGCGCGCCCCGCAGCAGCGCCGTGGATGGGCGCCTTGTTCGCTATCGGCCATGGCGTGATCGTGCTGTTGATCGTGGCCCTGGCCGATCTGGCGTCCGCCTGGCTGCAACTGGATTCCCCGTTTCTGCACGCCATGGATCTGCTGGAATGGCTGCCCGGCATGCTGCTGCTGACGTTGGCCGTGCTGAATGCGCGCAGCCTGCTGCGGCCGATACAGCAGGGTCCTCGCAACGGTCTGAGTGCGCGGCTGGTGGCGCCATTGAGCAGCGTGCGGCCACTGACCGCGCTGGGCATCGGCATGCTGTTTGCGCTGGGTGTGGAAAGCATCTTGCAGGCGCTGGCCTGGGGCTATGCGTCCGCGCAGCTGGCTGGCGATGGCTGGAGCGCCTTGCAGGTGGCCGGCGCCTTTGTGCTGGGGATGGCGATTACCGATGCCTTGGATGGCTATGCGACCGCACGCATTTCCGTCGGCGCCGGCCAGCAGGCGATCCAGCAATTCCGCCGCCGCATCGGCTGGCCTATCGTGGCGCTGTGCGGCGTTAGCGGCACGCAGTTGCTGATGTCGAAGGCCTGCGCCAGCTGCGGGCTGGCCGAGGATGGTCTGCGCATGCTCGGTATGGCCATGGTGGCGATCACCCTGGCGTTATACGCCTACACATGGACGCAGACTAAGCGTACGCCAGCTGTGCGGGAATCGTAAGGCGTACCACCGTGCCGCCCTGTTCCCCTGCGCCGATCTCGATCTGGCCGCCCATCCGCTGCACGCGCTCGCGCATGCCGACGATGCCCCAGCGGCCTACGCTCGCGGCAACGGTGCCGATACCGATGCCGTCATCGGTAACTGATGCAGAAAACACCTGCTCGCCATAGCACAGCTCCGCCGCGATGCGGCTGGCCTGCGCGTGACGTGCGCTATTCCACAGGGCTTCGCGCAGCACGTAGAAGACTTCACGCGTGGCGTCTTCGCGCAATGGCCGCTGCGCACCGGTGGTGGTGAAGTGCAGCAGGCTTTCAGCGGCGGGCACGCTGACGGCCACCGACTTGCGCAGCGCGGTGAACAATTCATCGCGCACCGGATCGCAGCGCAAGCCAACTACTTCGTCGCGCGCGTTCTCGACCAGCTCCTGGGCATGGATCAGCACCGTGTCCAGCTTCGCCTGTAAATCCGGCTCCTGCAGCATGCGGCTTTGCAGCGTGTGGAAGCGCAGTATCAGCGCCTGCACCGCCTGTAGCAGATTGTCATGCAGCGAGCGGGCGATGCGGCCACGCTCCTGCAACGTCGCTTCAAGCAGCGCCCGCGCGCGTTCGTCGGCACGCCGCCTGACGGTCGCAATCCGCCATTGATACGCGGCCACCACGGCCAGCAGCAACAGCGCCGCGCACAGTAAACGGAACCACCATGTCTGCCAGAACTGCGGGGCGATATGGAAGCGCAGTTCCGCGCCCTTGGTATTCCACACACCATCTTCATTGGCGGCGATCACCTGGAAGCGATAAGCACCCGGCGCCAGATTGGTGTAATGGGCGCTGCGATCGTGCTGTACTTCTTTCCACCCGCCGTCAACGCCTTCCAGCCGGTATTTCAGCCTCACCCTTTCCGGTATCGATAGCGCGGTGGCGGCAAAGCTGATGTCCACGGCAGTCGGATGTCCAGGCAATTTCATGCCATCCAGCGGCTGCAGCTCGCCGTCGGCCGTCTGCAAGGATTGAATGATGACGTCCGGCGCGCGCGGATTGCGGCGGATCTGCGCCGGATCAATCCAGCCTGCCTGGGCAATCGTCGCGTAATACACGCGGCCGGCACTGTCGAGGCTCAGCGAAGGCAAGGGCCGCGTTGGCGAGGCATTGCCGTTGACGCCGTCTTCAAAGTTGAATAGCTCACTGTCCAGTGGCTGCGCCGGCGTGTGCCAGAACTGCGCCAGTTCCGCAGCCGGCACCCGCAGCAAGCCGTCGTTACAGTGCAGCCATAGCTGGCCGAGATGGTCCACCACCATCCCGGTCACGCGCTGCACCGGCGCGCGCCGCTGGAAAGTCATCGGCTGCACTTTGTCGCCATCGACCCAGGCCACGCCCATGTCGCCGCCGATCAGCAGACGCCCGCCAGCGTCCAGCATGCTGAGCGTATTGCCGATCTGTAGATTGCTGCTGGCCGGCAGCAGTTTCAGCGCATCCGCCGTCAGCACACCAACGCGGTTATTGGTCAGTCCGAGCCAGGTCTTGCCGTGCGCGTCGCGCAGCATGCTGATTGGTGTTGGGTCCTGCTGCCCTTGCAGACGCGGGTCCTGCTGCCACGCGCCGTTATCGAAACGCCACAGGCCATGGCGCGCCAGCGACACCAGCAGCCGGCCATCGCCCTCCAGCGCCAGCGCCTGCACGCCCAGGCGTGCGTTGGCTGGCACAGGCAACTCCCAGCGTTGCTCCTTATCGCGGCCGAACTCCCACAATGCCGCGTTGGTGCCGACCCAGACGTGATCGGGCGCCGTGCGCAAGATCGCGTTCGGCACTTTGACCTGGGTTTCCACCGGGGCGCCGTCGGGGCGTATGCGCAGCATGGGCAAGGTATTACTGCCGACCCACATCTCCTCGTTCAGGCCGGGTTGCGCCAGCCAGAAATGATCCTGCCGCCTGACCTGATGGAAGCGGTGCAGGCGTATCCGCTCCACGCCGTCGTACAAGGTGCGCCACAAATTGCCCTCGCGATCGAGCAAGGTGATCAGGCCAATGCCGCCATTGCCGGCGCCAGCGCTGGAGGCAACGATAGGCGGATAGAACTCGACCTCGTGCCAGCTGCCATCGGCGCGCTGATTGAGCCGCGCTACGCTGCCTTCATGCAAGGCCACCACCGTGCCGTGCGGACCGTTGAGCATGATGGTGTAGCGCTCCGGGTGATCAAGCTGTATCGGATGCAACGCGCCATTGCTGTCCAGCCTGGCCAGGCTGCCATCCGGCAGTTTCACCTGCAAGCGCTTATTGACGAAGCTGTAGCGCACTTGTGCAGGGAACTTCATGACAGAGGCGAACTCTTCCGCCCCTTTAGGCAAGGCGAAGACTTCCGTGCCGCCGATGGCCCACAGCGTTCCCTCTGCGTCGAAGCGGATCTGATTGGCCAACTGCTTGCGGCGGCCCACCTGCACCCATTTTCCCTGCTCCAGCTTGACGATGGCGGTAGTGGTGCAGGCATATAGCTGACCGTCCGCTGCGGCGGTGATGCCGTTGACGCTCCCCAATGGAAAATCCTTGCCCGCCACAAAATGCCGCGCGCCCTGCGCGGTAAATAAACTGAGGCCACCGAAGGTATAGCCGACCGCCAGGCCACCGCCTGGGATGTAGCGTAGCGAAGACGTGGCCGAGGATTGCAGGCCGTGGCCGTAAACCTTGGTCTCCGGCTTAAACTTGCCGCCGTCGAAGCTGTACAGGCCAGTCGACGAGGAGAACCACATCACACCATCTGACGTTTGCGTCAAATCGAAAGCCTGACCTGGGGCGCCGTCCGCCAGCGTCCAGCGCCGGCGCTCGAATGACAGGTCATCGTTGGCTGCGGCCGCCCATGCGTTCAACGACACCAGGCACCACCACAAAACCAATGCCAGCCGGCCTCCCCTCATACGCTTCCTTTTGATCATTCACACAAACGGCAAGTATATAGGCTGGTTACGTGGACTTGAACTCTTGCACCAGAAAGTCGATGAAGGCGCGCATCTTGGCCGGCAGATTGCGGCGGCTCAGATAGTACAGATACAGATCGGCTGAAGGCAGTGTGTAGCCCGGCATGACCTCGCGCAGACGGCCGCTTTCCAGGTATTTGGCGACATCCCATTCCGAACGCTGGACGATGCCGTGGCCGTCCAGCGCCCAATTGAGCACGATGTCGCCATCGTTGCTGGAGACTGCGCCGCGCACTTTGACCAATTCCACCGTGCGCCCTTTCAGCAGGCGCCAGGTGCCGTACACGTCGTCGTTCTGGCGGTGCAGGATGCAGCGGTGGCGATGCAGTTCCTGCGGCGTCTGCGGCTCGCCCGCTTGCTTCAGGTAGGCCGGCGAGGCGCACAGGAAGCGCCGGTTCTTCATCAGCCGGCGCGCGGTCAGGCGGGTGTCGGGCAGTTCGCCGAAACGGATCGCCAGGTCATAGGCTTCCTCCGCCAGGCTGATCGGACGGTCGGTCAGGTGCAGCTCGACTTCCACCTCCGGATAGGCGTGGGCGAAGCGCGAGACGATGGGCGCGATGCGCGTGCGGCCGAATCCCGGCGTGGCATTCACGCGCAACAGGCCTTTCGGCTCGGCGCGGCCGCTGGCTACCGATTCTTCCATGTCACGGATGCGGTGCAGGATGTCGCTGGCCTGGGCCAGGTAAAGCTCGCCCTCATTGGTCAGGCTGATGCGGCGCGTGGTGCGGTTGACCAGGCGCACGCCGAGCCGCTGCTCCATCTGGCTGAGGCGCCTGGTGACGGCCGGCGGCGTCACGCCCAGCTCGCGCGCGGTCGCGCTCATGCTGCCCAGCTTGGCCAGCAGGACGAAAAAGTTCAGGTCCGGCGCCGCTTCATTTTTCATTTCAAGTGAAGAATGGTTTTAATTGTGGTGAATTATAAATGACAAATTCAAGAGTAAGCTAATCGCATCTTCAACAGGAGTACAGCATGAGAATCGTAGAAATCCGCGAAAAAACCGTCCCGATCAGTTCCCCGATCCGCAACGCCTATATCGACTTCAGCAAAATGACGCTGAGCCTGGTGGCCGTGGTGACCGATGTCATCCGCGACGGCAAGCCGGTAATCGGCTACGGCTTCAATTCCAACGGCCGCTATGGCCAGGGCACGCTGATGCGCGAACGCTTCATTCCGCGCATTCTGGAAGCCGATCCTGCCAGCCTGGTCGACGACAGCGGCAACAATCTCGATCCGCACAAAATCTGGAACTGCATGTTCACCAACGAGAAACCGGGCGGCCACGGCGAGCGCTCGGTAGCCATCGGCACCATCGATATGGCGGTGTGGGATGCGGTGGCCAAGATCGAAGGCAAGCCGCTGTTCCAGCTGCTGGCGGACCGCTACGGGAATGGCAAGGCCGACCGCAACATCTTTGTGTACGCAGCCGGCGGCTACTACTATCCGGGCCAGGACCACGGCAAGCTGAAGGATGAGATGCGCAGCTATATCGACCGCGGCTACACGGTGGTGAAAAAGAAAATCGGCGGCGCCTCGCTGGACGAAGACTTGCGCCGCATCGACTCCATCCTGAGCGTGCTGCAGGACGGGCAGAAACTGGCGGTCGACGCCAACGGCCGCTTCGATCTGGACACCGCAATCAAGTACGCCAAGGCGCTGTCGCAGTACGACCTGTTCTGGTACGAGGAACCGGGCGATCCGCTCGACTTCGAATTGCAGGCCACGCTGCGCAATTACTACGCCAACCCCATGGCGACCGGCGAAGACCTGTTCTCAATGCAGGATGCGCGCAACCTGATCCGCTACGGCGGCATGCGCGCCGACCGCGACTGGCTGCAATTCGACTGCGCGCTGAGCTACGGCCTGGTGGAGTATCTGCGCACGCTGGACATGCTGCGCGAACACGGCTGGTCGGCCAAGCGCTGCATCCCGCACGGCGGCCACCAGATGTCGCTCAACATTGCCGCCGGCCTGGGCCTGGGCGGCAATGAATCCTACCCGGATCTGTTCCAGCCTTATGGCGGCTTCCCGGACGGCGTCAAGGTCGAGAACGGCCATATCCTGCTGCCCGAGCTGCCGGGCATTGGCTTTGAGGGCAAGGCCGACCTTTACCGCGAGATGGTCAAGCTGGCCTAAGCTCATTTCAGCGGCGTCAGCGCCTGCAAGCCGGCCGACACATACACCAGCGGCGCGTTCCAGTTGATCGTGACCTCGTTGCTGGCGTAGGAGCAGACGTGGTCAAGATAGGACTTGGCCGGCAATGCCGATGGATAAGGCTGCGGACAATGCGTCTTGTCCTGCTGGCCCGGCTGCGGGCCGCCAGCCAGGAAGCCCGGCACTGGCGCCGCGATGCCATCGGCTTCCGATGGCCGGTGGTGCGGATGCAGCGTTGCGCGCGCGCCGTAGCCGGTGACAAACGACATATCGAGCGCATTCCGCCCCAGCACATAATCCAGGCTGGACTGGGCAGCGTCCAGATAAACACGCTTGCCGTTCAAACGGTAGCCATGCAGCAGCACCATGGCCTGGTTCAGCGCCACCGCATTGCTGCCCCAGACAAAGTCGCTTGTCTGCATGCTGATGCCATAAGGCGATTGCCGCCATCCATCGGCCAGTTGTTGCGCCAGCTTGTCGATGCGGCTGGCGATCAGCGGCTGATCGGCAGCGGGCGTCAGTTTCTGCCGATGCCGTGCCAGCGATAGCCACGCCAGTCCGCGCACATCGCTCCATGATGGCACGGTGGCCGGCTGCTCCGGCGCGCGCATGGCTTTGTAGAATTCGTCCTGGCCGGTGGTGATGTACAGCTCGGCGGCGGCCCAGGCAAATTCATCGCTGACATCGTTGTCGCCATAGTCGCCGGTGACGATGTCCTGCGGTTGCTTGTAGTAGTCGCGCGAATGGGCTTGCGCCCATCGCCACGCGGACTGCGCGGCGGCCAGCATGCGGGCCGACAGTTTCTGATCGAACGGTGCGTAGACGCGGCTGGCGGTTGCCATGACGGCGGCGAAATCCAGCGCGGCGGCGGTGGACTTCTGTACCACGTAGCGCGGTTCTTTGGCCTGGTCCGGCATCACCATGCCGTCGAAACGCTGGTTGGTGAGTTTGTGATAAACGCCGCCGTCGGCCGGGTCTTGCATGGTCAGCATCCACTCCAGGTTCCACCAGGCTTCGTTGAGCAGGTCAGGCCTGCCATTGCCGCTTTCCGGAATATTGAGGCGCTGTTGCTGGAAGTAGGCGGGGAAATCTTCGTAGGCGGCCAGCAGCGTGTAAGTGGAGATGCCGGAGTTGACGACGTATTTGTTGTAGTCACCCGCGTCGTACCAGCCTTTGGGGCTGGAGATGCGCGAGCCCGCCGGGCGCTGTGGCGAGGCGGCCGAGGCATGGATCAGCACTTGTGTATCCGGATGTCCCGCTGGCCGCGCATAGACGCCGGCGTGTTTGGCGTCCAGCGCGATGCTGGCGCGGTTGAAGTAGAAGGCTTTGATCGATGCGGCGTTCAGCGCCTGGTAGGCGGATGCGCTGACCTTGAACGGCAGCGAGTCTGGCAGGCCGTCGACGCGCAGCAGATATGTTCCCGGTTTGGTCAAGGCGGCAAAGCTGGCCTGACGGACCGTGTCGCCGGAATCCGCTGAGCGCGCGGCGGGTCCCAGCAAGCCAGTCAGCACCACCTTGCCGCTATCTGCCTCGACCACTTTGAATTCCCGCACTGCGCCGTCCGGCACCACCGCCACTTTCGCCGCACCGGGCAGAAAGCCGAGCTGATTCAGTTTGATGTCGTCCGCGATGGCCGCGCTGCACGCGCCAAGGCTGGCGATGGTCCAGGCCAGGATAGCTTTCTTCATGTCTCCTCCATATTTGAAATCGTTTTCAAATATGATGGCGCATTTTGCGCAGGAGAGCAATTCAAAGGTAGCGTGCGAACGCAAAGCCGGCGCTGAGCAACACGCTGCCAAACGCCGCCATGCGCCAGGTGAGCTGATAAACCGCATTAGCCAGCTCCTCCTTGGTGGCGAAAGTTTTAAACATCATTTCGGTATGGACTCTAAACGCCTGCTCGCACTCAGAACTGGCGCCTTGTGGCATGGGCTGAATAAATGGTCAGACCATCATGCGGCCGCGAAAAACACGCCGCTGTACGCCCTCTCACACCCGCTACTGTTTCAGATGATTGACAAACCAGCGCCCCGCCGGCCCCGGTGGATGGTCCTTGCGGTGAATCGCGTGCATCGAGAAACCGCCACCCAGAGCCGGATGCACGGCAACATTCAGCCGCACCAGCCGCCCGGCGCGCAAATCATCCTCCACCATGTGCAAGGGCATATGCCCCCAGCCCAAGCCAGCCTTGAGGAAAGCATGCTTGGCGCCGAGATCAGCCAGGCGCCAGGTCTGGCTCGCCATCACGCCGAAGTTGCGGCCGGCCGTCAACGTTGAGCGGTCGGTCAGCACCAGCTGCACATGCTGGCCAGCCTGCTGATGCGTAATCCGGCCCTTGCGCAAGGCAAGCGGATGCTGAGGCGCGGCCACCGCCACCGCCTCTACCGCCAGCAGGAATTCGGAAGCGCATCCGCCCGGAATTTCCGGCAGCGAGCCAATGATGGCCACCCGGCAGTGCCCCTCCAGTAAAGGCTGCGCCACCGCGCCCAGCGCTTCAACATACAGCCGGATCGGTGTATCAGGGAATTCAAGCTTGAACGCCTGCACCGCCGATGTCAGCGTAGAGATCGGGAACATCACGTCCACCGCCACCGCCAGCTCGGCCTCCTGCCCTTCAGCCAGCGTACGGGCGCGCGCCTTGAAGGCATTCATGCCATCGACCGCGATCCGGGCCTGCTCCAGCAGCGCAGCGCCGCCCTCGGTCAGGCGCGGATAACGCCCGGTGCGCTCGAACAGCGCAAAACCCACCTGCTGCTCCAGATTGGCCAACGTGGCGCTGACCACCGACTGCGCACGCCGCAGCTTGCGCCCGGCAGCGGAAAAACTCCCCTCGTCGGCCGCAGCGATAAAAGTACGCAGTTGGTCGATGGACATGGCGTCAAGCATATATCTATTCTTTAGATGATAAGCATCTAATTATATAGGCTATTCGGATGGATATCCGAAATGTAAGATACACCCATCTAACCAATCTTCAGGAGCAATACCATGAACACCAATACCATCTCGACCATCGGCCGCGTACTGCTGGCAACCATCTTCGTCTTCAGCGGCATCGGCAAAGTGATGGCGCCGGCAGGGACTATCGGCTACATCGCCTCCTCCGGCCTGCCGTTCGCGACGCTGGCCTTCGCCGCTGCGGTAGTGGTGGAACTGGGCGGCGGCCTGGCACTGGCCTTCGGCTACAAGGCCCGTATCGTGGCCGCCGTGCTGGCCGCGTTCTCCGTGGTGACGGCGCTGGCCTTCCACAACAACTTCGGCGACCAGAACCAGCTGATCCACTTCCTGAAAAACATCGCCATGGCCGGCGGCCTGCTGCAAGTAGTGGCCTTCTACACCAACAAGGCTAAGGCTTGAGGAACAAGGCCTGCAGATCGCCATACGGCATGGCCTTGGCGATCAGCGGGCCAGCGTTGCCACTGTCGATGAAGCCCTGCGCCATGCCGGCGGCGACCGACCACAGCGCTTGCGGGATGCCGCTGCCGGCACTCAGGCGCGCCACGCCCAGCGCGTGCAGCTCCTGCGCCGGCGGCAAGCCAGGCCAATCCATCACGTTGACCGGCAAACCAGCGCCAGCCACTACCTGTTTGATCTCCGCCACCTGGCAGATGCCCGGCACGAACAGGCCGTCAGCACCCGCCTCCTTGTACAGCGCCGCGCGCTTCAGCACTTCCGCCACGCGCTCGCCTTCCGGCGCCAGACCTTTCAGATAAACGTCGGTGCGGATATTGACGAAAATCTCCCGGCCCAGCTGCTTGATGGCGCGGATTTTATCGGCCAGCAGCGACGGTGCATCGTTGCCGTCTTCCAGATTGATGCCGGCCACGCCTACATCGATCAAGCGCAGCACATTGCGCGCCACCTGCTGCGCGTCGGACGAATAGCCGTTTTCAAAATCCACCGACAGCGGCACCGTCAGCACGCGGGCGATGTTGGCGGCCACCACGATCGCGCTGTCCACCGGCAGGTGATCGTTGTCCGCATAACCCTGCGCCCACGCCACGCCGGCGCTGGTGGTGGCAATCGCCGACGCGCCCAGGCTTTCAAACAGGCGCGCGCTGCCGGCGTCCCAGGCGTTCGGCAGGTGCAGCAGTTTGCTGCCGTCATGCAGTTTTTTGAACTCGCTCATAAACTCTCCATTAAAAAAGGCTGGCTTGCGCCGTGGTCAGGCTGGTGAAGCTGTCTTGCATCGGCAGCAGGATCGAGTCGGCGATCGGTTGCAGCTGCTTGGTCAGATAGTGTTCGTAGTCGATATGCGAGCGCACCACTTCCAGCGGCTCCGGCCCGCCGGTAGTCATGATGTAGCTGATCCAGCCGCCGTTCTGGTAGCGCAGTGGACGCCGCTGCGACTGGTTGTACTCATCGGCGATGCGGGCGGCGCGCACTTGCGGCGGCACGTTGACCTTGTATTCGTCCAGCGGCTGGCGCAGGCGCTTGCGGTAGACCAGCAGATCGTCATGGTCACCGGACAAGGTGCGCTGCGCATAGTCGCGCACAAAGTCCTGGTATGGTTCGTCCTTGAAGATGCGGGTGAACAGCCCTTGCTGGAATTGCTGCGCCAGCGGCGTCCAGTCGCTGCGCGCCACTTCCAGGCCGCGATAGATGACTTCTTCCTCGCCCTTGGCGTTGACCGCCAGGCCGGCATAGCGCTTCTTGCTGCCCATATCGGTGCCGCGTATGGTCGGCATGAAGAATTTCTGATAGTGCGTGTCGAACTCAATTTCCAGGTGACACTCCAGCCCGTGCTTTTCCTTCAGCATGGTGCGCCACCAGTGGTTGATGTCATCGGCCAGACGATGGCCGATCGCCAGCGCTTCCTGATTCGGGTATTCCTTTTTCAGCCAGATGAAGATCGAGTCGGTATCGCCGTAGATCACGTCGTAGCCTTGCGCTTCGACCAGCTCGCGGGTCTGCTTCAGCATCTGGTGGCCGCGCAGCGTCACCGACGACACCAGGCGGGGATTGAAGAAGCGGCACTCGGTCGCGCCCAGCACGCCGCAGAAGGAATTCATCAGCAGTTTCAGCGCCGTCGACAGCGGCTCGTTCCTGGCGCGCTTGGCAGCATCGCGCTGCTTCCAGATATCGGTGGTGATGGCCGGCAAGCAGTGCTTCTCGCGCGAGAACACGGTGCCGTTGACGCCTTCCACCACATCGGCCGGATCTGCTGCGATCTCGCCCTCGATCAGGCCGACCGGATCGACCAGGAAGGTGCGGATAATCGATGGGTACAAACTTTTGTAGTCCAGCACCACCACCGAGTCGTACAGCCCCGGTTTGGAGTCAATCACGAAACCGCCCGGCGAGGCGCCGCCACTGACATCGCCAACATTCGGCGCGACATAGCCTTCGCGGTGCATGCGCGGCAGGTAGTGGTGGTTAAAGGCAGCGATCGATCCACCCAGATGGTCGGCCGCCAGTCCGGTCACGGTAGCGCGCTCGATCATGAAGGCCAGCAGATTGGCCTTGGCGAAGATGCGCGTGACCAGTTCGCAGTCTTTCAGGTTGTAGGTGGCCAGCGCCGGCTTGTCATGATGGAAGCGGCGTTCGATCTCGGCCATCTTGTCGTAGTCGTCGCCGATTTCCTTGCCCTCACCGAGCATCGCTTGCGCCACATTTTCCAGGCTGAAGGACGGGAACATCCACGACGCGGCTTTCAGCGCGTCGATGCCATCGAGGATGATACGGCCCGGCAGCGGCGCAAACAGATAGCCCTGCTTGCCCGGATGCTCGCGCCATTCAATGCCCTTGCCTTCACGTCCCAGCGCCAGCGGCACCTTGTATTTGTCGGCATTCTTTTGCAGCACGCGCAAGTCGAACTGCACCACGTTCCAGCCGGTGATCACGTCCGGATCATGGCGCGCCATCCACGCGTTGAGGCGTTCAATCAGCTGGCGTGGCGTGGCCAGGTATTCCAGATCGAAATCGACCTCGGGCGGATCGGCTGGCGCCTCGCCCAGCATGTAGACCTGGCGCTGGCCGCAGCCTTCCAGCGCGATCGAATACAGGTCTTCGTAGGCGCTGGTTTCGATGTCCAGTGATACCATCTTCAGCGTCGGCCGGTAGTCCGGCGCAGGCTTGAGCTTGCAGTTGTGGATGACGCAGCCGCTGGCATGGCCGCCCTCGGTCTGCACGCCGGCGGTGATGAAGCGCTCCATCAGGTAGCGCTCGGGCGGGCGGATGTCGGCTTCATACAGCTTGACGCCGTGTTCGCGCAGCGTGCGTTCCAGCGCGGTCAGTTGCTTGTAGCGCGAGGCGTACACGCCCACCACCGGCTGCTGCTGGAAAGTTTTGAGTTGCAGTTCGCGTAGTTCGATGCCCGCGTCCGGCTTGATCTGCGCCTGGATCGCTTCGCGCAAGGACGCTTCGGCGAAGGCGACCGAGGTCTGCGCGGTCAGGCGGACCTTCCTCGGGCCGGCGTCGGTCGCCAGCCAGAAATCGATCTCCGTGCCGCTCGGCGTGTCGCGCCAGTGACGGGTCAGGATAAAGCCGGTTTGTGCGGTATGCGTCATGCCAGAATTATACTGTATGCACATACAGCCACACTACTCCGGCCTTACTTCGCTGCTATTCGCTCCTGATCCAGCTACCGGCCCGGTAGGACAGGCGCAAGGCCGCCGGTCCGCGCGGTGCGGGCCGATGCTCAGGCTGGCCCGGCGCGCCTGGCCGTTCGACATCAAAGGCAACGCCGTCCAGGCTGATTTCCACCGAAGCGCCATCCTGGTCGCAGCCCGAGAACAGCAGCAAGGCGCCCGGTCCGCGCACCGCGCCGCGCCGCGTCGACAGGCCGGACCAGCGATAGCTCATCAGCTCGCCCACCAGGCGGGTGGCGGCCTGCACCAGCGGCAGCCGCTGTTCCTGCGACGGGTCGCCGTGATTGATCCAGTGCAGGTGGACTTCGATCAGCGCGCCATAGTCGGCGTCAAACACATAATACAAGCGGGCGGGACCGGGTCCAGGCGGCAGGCAATCGAGCGTCAGTTCCAGCCGCTGCTCGCCGCTCAGGCCGTCGTATTCATGGCGCAAGCTGGGCTGCGCCTTCGGATATTCGCGTGCAATCGCTTCCATGACCGACGCCACATCCATCCCCCAGCGCGCCCGGCCATAGCCGTGGCAGCGGTAGAGGTGTTCGCGCACCTGCCAGGAGCGCGGCTGGCCTGTCAGCGACAGTTCCAGCATGGGGCGCCGCGATGGGCGCTGCGGCAAGCTGTTCGGGACGTGCATGAGAGAGATCGGACTAATGATGAGCCAGAAGGATTTTATGTTGCGATATAGCACCCTGTATGTAGCACGAATGTGCTACACGGCCCCCTGATCGGGCTTGGACGCCGGCGATCCATCGTAGAATGGCCGGATGACGCATACCCCTCCTCCCGACAGTCCCATTCACGTCGCCATCGTCGAAGACGATCCTGATTTCAGCAGCGCCCTCAGCGTCGTCGTACAAGATAGTGCCGACATGCAACTAGTCGGCCGCGCAGGCACCCAGTCCGAAGGCCTGGCCCTGCTGTCCGGTCCACCGGCCGACGTCTTGCTGGTTGATCTCGGCCTGCCGGACGGCTCCGGCATCGAAGTGATTCGTGCCGCCGCCCAGCTGTGGCCCAGTTGCAACATCATGGTCAGCACCAATTTTGGCGATGAGACCCATGTCATGCGCTCGATCGAGGCCGGCGCCGCCGGCTACCTGCTGAAAGACAGTTCGCCGTCCAAGATGAGCGACGAAATCCGCAGCCTGGCCAAAGGCGGCAGCCCGATCAGCCCGATCATCGCGCGGCAAGTCCTGGCGCGCTTCCGCAACACGCCGACCGAGCCGGCCGCCAGCCCGCCCGACGAACATGCGCCGCCGCTGCTGTCGCAACGTGAAAAAGAGGTGCTGGACTTCATCACCAAAGGCTTCACCGTGCATGAAATCGCCAACCTGATGCAGCTATCGCACTTCACCGTGCGCACCTTCGTGCGGCGCATCTACAGCAAACTGAAGGTGACCTCCAAGGCCGAAGCCATTTACGAAGCGCGCACCCAGGGCCTGCTATCCTGATGGACCGCGCCTCGCGCCTGCTGGCCAATCTGCTACTGCTGTTTTCGATCGCGGTGCTGATCGTGGCAGCCTCGCTATACCTCGACGACAGCGGCGCTGCCGGCGCGCCACTGCGCCTGAGCCACGCTGGCTGGCAGGAAACCGTCAGCAGCGGCTACACGCCGCCGCCGCAGACCGTGGACAGCGCCACCCTGCCTGCGGCGTGGCAGCCGGTGCCGCTGCCATTCAGCCCGCCGATTGCGCTGCTGCGGCAGGCGGTGTCGGGCGCCGGCAATGCGCCCTCCGCCGCGATCCACGTGACCTGGCTGAAAATCGCGGTCGGGCAACTGCCAGCCGACGGCCGTCATCTGGCGCTGTACGGCGCCCGCGTCAAGACCGACGGCACCATCGCCGTCTACGTCAACGGCAAGCTGGCGCACCAGGCGCAGCAGAACGGCCCTTCGTGGAACAGCACCCGTACGCCGCTCTGGTTCATGCTCGACAGCGATGCAGGCGCGCAGCCGGTGCACGAAATATTGCTGCGGCTGGAGCATAGCTACGCGTCGCAGACATCGCTGTCGTCGCTGCGCCTGGGACCGGCCAGCAGCTTGCGCGCCGCCTATCACGTTCGCCTGTGGCTACAGCAGCAATTGCCGGCGCTGCTGAGTTCCGCTTTCATGGCGGTCGGCGTGTTTGCGGTGTTCGTCTGGCTGCGTCGTCCCCATGAGATTGCCTACCTGCTGTTCTTCAACCTGGCCGCCACCGCCTTCCTGCGCGGCCTGCATTTCTATATCGACCTGCCGGTTGAAAACGATTGGTTCGCCTGGCTGACGGTCAATTCGCTGTTCTGGCTGGTGCTGGCGGTGCATTTCTTCCTGTGCCAGCTGCACCAGCGGCCGCTGCGCTGGCTGACGCACGCGCTGCTGGCAGTGACGCTGCTGGTTGGCGTGCTGACCTTGCCGGGGCTGGCGCTGCTGCCAAATATGCCGACCGTGACGCCGCTGATTTATCCGGTGGCCGCCCTGATGAGCAGCGTGGCCTGCGTGGTCGGCGGCGTCTGCGCCTGGCGCCATTCGACCGAGGGACGGCTGGTGGTGTACGGCCTGTTCGCCTGCACTGCGATGGGCGTGTCCGACTGGCTGCTGCAAAACAATCTGATCAGCGCCGAAGGCTGGTATCTGGGCGCCTATGCGCCGGCGGTGTGCTTTATCACCTTCGGCATCCTGATGTACCGGCGCTATATCGATGCGATCGCCGAGGTCGAACGGGTCAACGCCAGCCTGGCCGAGCGCCTGAAAAAACGCGAGGCGGAACTGGAAGACAGCCACCAGCGGCTGCGTGCCATCGAGCTGCGCCAGACCATCAGCGACGAACGCCAGCGGCTGATGCAGGACATGCACGACGGCCTCGGCTCATCGCTGATCAGCGCGATCCGCTCGGTGGAACGCGGCAATATCAGCGATGAACGCGTGTCGCAAATCCTGAAAGATTGTCTGGATGACCTCAAACTGACCATCGATTCGATGGAGCCGGTGGAGGCCGACCTGCTGCTATTGCTGGCCACCCTGCGCTTCCGCCTGGAGCCACGGCTGGAAGGCACCGGCGTCAGCCTGCTGTGGGAGGTGCGCGAAACGCCGTCGCTGCCGTGGCTGAATCCGTCCAGCGCCTTGCACATCCTGCGCATCGTCCAGGAAAGCATCGCCAATATTTTGCGCCATACGACGGCGACCGAGATCCGCGTCGGCACCACTGCCGATGCGCATGGCGTGCAGGTGTATATCGCCGACAACGGCGGCGGCTTCGATCTGGAGCAGGCGCTGCGCCAGGGCGGACGCGGCCTGCAAAACCAGCGCCGCCGCGCTGCTTCGGTGGATGGCACGGTCCATTGGGCATGCAGCGGCGCCGGCACCGTCTTCACACTGTGGCTGCCACTGGAACGCAAGGGATAGATGGTAGACTCGCGGCCTTTGTCACTCATACAAGGTTGCCGTGCATTCCATTTCATTGACACTTCTCGCCGCAGCGTTGCTTGCCGTCTCGCCAGCCCATGCGGCCAGCACGCCCACCCAGCAACAAATCCAGGCTGCGGTTGACGCTGGCATTGCCAAGTCGCGCGCCACGCTGCCCATCGCCATGCGGGTCACCAGCTTACTTGGCTGCCAGCCGTCACCGGAAGTACCAGCAGAAGTCGTCTGCCTAGTCGGCATGAGCGCGGCCATGCGCGACGGCTACGTCGTATTGCCGCTGCGCCAGGATGGCGCCGAATGGATAGGCGTTGAACGCAAACACGCACAATATCCCGGCCCCACACCGGCCGAGGCGCAAGCGCTGATACGCGCCTGGGCGACCGAGCTGGCTGCGGCAGATCCGGAAGCGGCCAAGGATGAGCAGATCCAGCAGGCGATGACGACGCTGCAGGTCAAAGCTGTCGATAACTGCGAAGTCATCCGCAAGAGCGGGATTCTGCATTGCGAGGCGACGCTGTCGCTGCCCGCCAAGCCCGCCATCAAGACCGACTTGAAGTTCGCACTGGATGGCAAAGGCTGGCGCTACGTCCCCCGCTAATCGGCGAGCAAAAAAAAGCCCGCTACAGAGAGCGGGCTAAATCTATTTCCTTGGAGGAGAATAGAGGAGACAGGTGCAATCATGCCTGTCGCCAATCTATTAATCCAATTTATCTTTCTGATGCCTGAGATTCACCAGACGCATAACGCTTAGAATTTCACGTCCAGCTTGACGCTGAAGTAGCGGAACACATCACGCGGCGGCACCCAGCTGCTGGCCGAAACCTGCGGCGAGGTCGAGGTCGCACCAGCACGGAACGACGACGGGCCGCTGGCGTTGGCATTCGGGATGTAGAACTTGTCGAACAGGTTGTTGACGCGGAAGCTCAGCTTGTAGCGATCCTTGCCATCACGTACACCAAAGCCCAGATCCGTGATCGAATAGCCATCATTTTCAGCATTCGGATCGTTGTTGATATTGGTGCTGTACTTGCCCTGGTAGCGCACGTTGACGTTGACGAAGCCCTTGAACGGCATTTGCGGGATCGCGAAGTCATAGTTGGCGCCGATGTTCAGCTTGATCTTCGGCGTACCTGGGAACACGCCGCCGTCCAGGTTCTGCACGCCGGTGGTCGAGCCTGGCGAGATCGGGAAGCAGGCCGCGTTCTGGCCGGCGATCGAGCCATTCGCTGCGTACTTGGTGGTGCCCACCGCCACATTGGTCGGATCGCTGTAGCAAGGACCGTTGGCCCACTGATCGATCTTCGGACGGGTGTAGGCCAGCGCCGCGTTCATGGTCAGGTTCTGCGCCAACAGCGCGTTCATGTCCAGCTCGAAGCCGCGCGTCGAGATGTGCGGAATCGAATTCAGCTGGCTGTAGATGGTTGGATCGTTCGGCAGCACATAGGTGACGTTCTGCTGGTAGCCGAAGAAGTCCGACAGGTAGGCCGTGGCCGCGATCGACATGCGGTTGTTGAACAGATTGGCCTTGGTGCCGATCTCCAGGCTCTGGCTGGTTTCCGGTTTGATCGGGAACGCCGCCGATGCCTTCAGGCCCGAGGTCACGTCATACGCCTCGCCCTTGTAGCCGGTGGAGAACTGGCTGTAAACCATCCAGTCCGGGCTGACCTGCTTCTGGATACTGACTTTGCCGGTGGTGGCGCGGTCGGTGTTGCCGATGCTGTGGAACTGGTCGACGCCTACCGGGCCTGGCTTGAAGGACGCCTCGTCCAGCTGGTCGGTGTAGAAGTTGCGCTTGTAGTGGTAGCCCGAGATTTCCTCGTTGACGCGCAGGCCGGCGGTCAGCGTCCAGGTCGGCATGAACTCCCACGACGCCTGGCCGAACACCGATTTATTGGTGTTGTAGATGTCGGTGTAGTAGTTGGTCGGGCTGGATGGCGAGTTGGCGTTGCAGGTCATCGGCGCGACGCAGTAGCCACGGATGAAGTGGCGGTAAATCTCGTTATGCGCCGCCCACAGGCCGGCCACGTACTTGAAGGTGCCGGTGTCCGGCGAGACGTAGCGGATTTCCTGCGTCTTGGAACGGATATCGTAGGTGCCAAACTGGTAGTTGCCGATGGTCGGCACGGTCTGGCCGGCGGCGGCGATGGTCGGCCGGTCGGTAAAGTCCTGGTCGCGGAAGTCGTTGGCCAGGTATTTGCTCCACGAGGTGATCGACATCAGCGTGGCGTCATTCGGCAGCGTCCACGATACTTTCAGGCCCACGCCACGGTCGCTGGAGATCAGGCCGGTCGGGAAATCGCGGCGCACATTGCGGTTGCCCTTGTCATTGACGTTGATGCCAGCCAGCAGTTGCGACGCCGGCAGCAGCGGATTGCCGTTCAGGTAGACGCCATCCAGGCCGATCGGCGTCGACACCTGGGTGCCGGCGGCGGCCGAGCCGGTGCGCAGCACGAAACCATTCACCGCCGTCACACCGCGCGAGTTTTCCTGGTAGTTATAGCGCGGCGTCAGATCCACTTGCACCGAGTCGATCGGATTCCACTGCAGCTTGGCCATAAAGGTCTTGCCGCCCGAGCCGTTGACATCGCGGCCATCGGTCAGATTGTGGAAATTGCCCGGCATGCGGGTCTTGCCGGCGTACAGGCGCATCGCGAAGTGCTCATCCAGCTGGCCGCCGGCCGAGGCGTTGACGCGCCATTCGTGGTCATTGGTCAGGTAGGTGCTGGCGCGATAGGTCATCGGGCCGGAAATCTGCTTGGTGACGATGTTGACCGCACCGGCCACCGCCGACTTGCCGAACAGCGTACTCTGCGGGCCTTTCAGCACTTCGATGCGGGCCACGTCGGCCAGGTCCTTGAAGGCCTGGAACTGGGTGGCGATAGGGATGTCATCGATAATCACCGCCACGTCCGACTCGACGCCGATGCCGACCGAAACGGTGCCGATGCCGCGCATGAAGATGGCGTTGTTGGCGGCAGTGGTGCCGGCGTTCAGCGTCAGCGATGGCATCATCGCCACCACGTCTTCGATCTCGCGGATATTGGTGCGCTGGATTTCCTGCTCGCTCATCACCGAAATCGACATTGGAACGCTTTCCAATTTTTCGACGCGTTTATTCGCGGTTACCACGACAGTATCCAGGGTGCCGGGTTTGGTGGTGGATTCTTCCTGCTGCGCGTGGGCGTTCATGGCCAGCAAGGCCAAGGCAAGCGCCGAGGCCATCGGCGTCAGGTGGATGGGTTTCTTCATGGTCGTCTCCGTTTTAATTTTAGTTAATCGTTTAACTTAAGTGACGAGCAAGATTAAATCAGGCTTCCAAAGAAGTCAATACAAGTGGGAAATCCGCGCAACAGATGTGCGGAAAACGATTACCTTCAACCTCAAAGGGTTATTTGTAACGAGCAAGTTCCATTTTACCGATCTGGCTGCGGTGCACCTCGTCCGGTCCGTCCGCCAGGCGCAGCGAACGGGCGCTGGCGTAGGCATGGGCCAGGAAGGGATCGGCCATGCCGCCGCCGCCCTGCACCTGGATGGCCCAGTCGATCACCTTGCAGGCCATCGCCGGCGCGGCGACCTTGATCATGGCGATTTCCTTGGCCGCCACCTTGTTGCCCACGGTATCCATCATATGGGCCGCATTCAGCACCAGGAAACGCGCCTGGTCGATCAGGATGCGCGACTCGGCGATGCGCTCGAGCGTCACGCCCTGCTGCGCCACCGGCTTGCCGAATGCAACCCGCGCCAGGCTGCGCTTGCACATCTGCTCCAGCGCGCGCTCGGCCAGGCCAATCAGGCGCATGCAGTGGTGGATACGGCCGGGTCCGAGGCGCCCTTGGGCGATCTCGAAGCCCCTGCCCTCGCCCAGCAGCAGGTTGGCGGCCGGTACCCGCACATGCTCGAACAGCACTTCAGCGTGGCCGTGCGGCGCGTCGTCGAAACCGAACACCGGCAGATGGCGCAGGATGTTGACGCCAGGCGTGTCGCGCGGCACCAGTATCATCGACTGCTGCTGGTGGCGGCTCGGATTGTCCGGATCGCTCTTGCCCATGAAGATGAACACCGCGCAGCGCGGATCATTGGCGCCGGACGACCACCACTTGCGGCCGTTGATCACGTACTCGTCGCCATCGCGGACGATGGCGCTTTCGATATTGGTCGCGTCCGACGAGGCCACCGCCGGTTCGGTCATGCCAAAGCAGGAGCGGATACGGCCGTCCAACAGTGGTTCCAGCCATTGCTGCTGCTGTTGCGGCGTGCCGTAGCGCGCCAGCACTTCCATATTGCCGGTGTCCGGCGCCGAGCAGTTGAAGACTTCCGGCGCCCAGTGCACCCGGCCCATGATTTCGCACAGCGGCGCGTATTCCAGGTTGCTCAGGCCGGCGCCCCGGCCGGAATCCGGCAGGAACAGATTCCACAGGCCGGCGGCGCGCGCCTTCAGCTTCAGTTCTTCCATGATGCGGGTCGCCACCCAGGCGTTGCCGGCCTGGCGGTTGGCGTCCACCTCGGCGTGGAAGGCGGCTTCGTTCGGATAAATATGCTCGTCCATGAAGGCCGTCAGCCTGGCCTGAAGCTGCTGTACTTTCGGGCTGTAATCGAAGTCCATCGTGTCTCCTTATCGGTATGTGACCGCACCCGGCTGGCCCAGCCACTCCAGGTGCGCGTAATTATTCAGATAGCTCAGCGTGAACTGGCCGGGGCGCTGCAGCAGCTTGGTGACGCCGCAATTGGCCAGCGTCCAGTTCAGCGCCATCACCTGATGGTCCTGCAGCCCAAGCAGGTGCTGCATCAGCGCCGCGATCACGCCACCGGAGGTGAACACGATGGTGGTCTGCTTGCTGCTGTCTGCATCCAGCCGTTGCAGCGCGTTCACGCAGCGGCCGCGGAACTGTGGCCAGCTTTCGGTGTAATCGCTGCCGGCCATCCAGCGCTGCATGGCGTCGCGGAACAGCTGCTCCAGCGCGCGCGGCGGATCGACGTGATTGGCCAGCAGCGTCTTGAATGCTGCCGCGTCGGCAAACTCGGGACAATGCCGCAGCAGCACTTCCTTGTGATCGAACTCGGCGAAGTCCGCGTCGGTGATCCATTCGGTGTCAATCAGCAGCTTCTTCGGCAGCGCGCCCATGCAGGCGTCGGCCGTCTGGCGATGGCGGGCCATGCCGCCGTTGATCACCCGGTTGAAGCGCTGATGTGTATTGGCGTACCACTGGCCCAGCAGACGCGCCTGCTCATAGCCCAGCTCCGACAGCTGATCGTAATTGGCTTTGCCGAAGGAAGCCTGCCCGTGGCGCACCAGAAAAATTTGTCCCATCTCGCCTCCTACCAGAGAGCTATAGCTTAGCGGCTGGCCTATAATTCATCAAATGAATAGTATTAATGCTCACGAATAAATACCATGCATATATCCAAGGTCGATCTCAACCTGTTCATCGTGCTGGACGCGATATACACGGAAGGCAGCATCACCCGCGCCAGCCAGAAAATGCATCTGACGCAGCCGGCCATCAGCCACGCGCTGAATCGCCTGCGCCAGCTATTCGATGATCCGCTATTCGAGCGCCAGGGCCATGTGATGACGCCAACGCCGCTGGCCCGCTCCATCATCGAACCGGTACGGCGCGCCTTGCGTGGATTCGAGGTGACGCTGACCGGTGCCGCGCGCTTTGACGCCGCCAGCAGCGAACGCAGCTTCTCGCTGGCGGTGCGCGACGTGCTGGAAGCCAGCGTACTGCCGCCGTTGATGGCTGGCGTCGCGCAGCAGGCGCCATCGGCCACCTTGAACACGCTGCAAGTGAGCCGCCGCGAACTGGAAGGCGAACTGGCTGCCGGCACGCTGGACGCCGCCATCGACGTGCTGCTACCGCTGTCGAACGATATCCGCCGCACGCAGCTGGCCGGCGATCAGACCGTGGTATTGGTGCGGCGCGGCCATCCGCTGGTGAAGCGGCGCGCGCTGACGCTGGAGACGTATTTACAGCTGGAGCACATCCAGACCAGTTCACGCCGGCGCGGGCCGGGGCTGGAAGATGTGGAACTGAGCCGGCAAGGCCTGCAACGCCGCATCCGCCTGCGCTGCCAGCACTACTTCGCAGCCTGCCGCGTGGTCAGCCAGACCGACCTGGCGCTGACCATGCCCGACCGCCTGGCACGCATCGTCAACCAGCAATTCAACAACCAGATCCTGCCGCTGCCCTTGCCCATGCCGTCACTGGACGTCTATCTATACTGGCACGCCAACGTCGACAACGACCCGGCCAACACCTGGCTGCGCAAGCAGATTGCGGCCACCATGCAGCACTGAACCACGAACTTCATCCCCCTCTATCCTCAGGAATATGAAACACATACACTTCTATCGCTGGACCCTGCCATCAGCAGTTGCATGCTTGTTTGTCGCCGCTCTGATGTGCATCGCCCGGACCGCCGCCGCCTCGCCACCAGCGACGCCGCTGATCATCGGCGAAAGCTGGCTGATCGACTCCTCGGCCCTGGGTGAAAAGCGCCGCATTAATGTCTATCGCCCGTCGGGCCTTGCCGCAGACACGCCGCTGCCCGTCATGTACATGCCGGACGGCGGCCTGGCGGAAGACTTCCTGCACGTTGCCGGCTTGCTGCAGGTCGGCACGGCCAATATGAGCACCCGCCCCTTCCTGCTGGTCGGCATCGAAAACACCGAAAGGCGCCGCGATCTGACCGGGCCGACAGACGTCGCCAAGGACCGCAGCATCGCGCCGCGCGTCGGCGGATCGCAGGCATACCGCCGCTTTATACGGGATGAACTCATGCCGGAAGTAGCGAAGCGTTACCGTGTGACGCAAGAGCGTGCGATCACCGGCGAGTCGCTGGCCGGACTGTTCGTACTCGAAACGCTGGTACAGGAGCCGGAGATGTTCGACACCTACATCGCGCTGGACCCGAGCCTGTGGTGGAATGCCGGGAAATTGCTGTCCCAACCAGCTGGGAAGATGGCTTTCAGCAGCAGGAAAAACCTGTACATCGGTTCC
The DNA here is from genome assembly GCF_019219065.1 of Duganella sp. sic0402. Taxonomy (GTDB): domain Bacteria; phylum Pseudomonadota; class Gammaproteobacteria; order Burkholderiales; family Burkholderiaceae_D; genus Rugamonas. The sequence continues at coordinate 528,249 of NZ_JAHUWK010000003.1, forward strand.
AGCGCGGACGGCCAGTCCTTCATTAACAAGTCTGCACTCGCAACTGCTTTCGGCAAGACTGACAACCTGAATTACCACTACGAAGACTGGCCGGCCGAAACGCATGCGACTATTTATCACCCCGCCGCCTTGAAAGCCTTCCGGACGCTGCTCGCCCCGAAAAAGGACTGAATCAGCAGGCCGGTTTTTCACCGGCCGCCAGCGCTCGCACGACCTTGGAGATATCGGCGCCGATGCGGGCGATAGCGCGGCGGTGGCCGGCCACCAGTTCGTCATAGCCGGGGCCGGCGCTTTCCTGAGCCACGCTGCGGCAGGTCAGCACCTGTGTGGTGCCGGCCAGACGAACGCTCCATACGGCGTCGATCAGCGCGTACTGTCCCGGCGCCGATTCAAAGCGCTGCACATTGGTACTGATGCGATAAACCGGTGTTTTGTCCGGCACCGGGTTGCGGGATACGTCGATGGTCCCGAGTTCGCCGGTAATCGCCAGCGATAAAGCCTGGCCGATCTCCGCCGCTGGCGGCGCCGACCAGCGCTCCTGTTCCAGCACATCGATCCGGCCAGCGCCGGTGCTTACCACCAGCTGATTGCGCGCCACCTGCTTCGGCACCACCACCGCCGGCACCTCGATGTAGTATGCCGGCGCGGTGTTCTCTGCCGACGCGGGCTTGCCGACGCCCAGCCCATTGCTGAGGCTATAGAATTTTTCCTGCGGCACGCTGCCGCACGCCGTCAGCATCGCCGCCGCCATGGCCAACACGCCTGCACCAACACGCATCATTTTTGCTCTCCTTTTTTCTCCGGCTTGCCGCGTATCAGCGACTCGGGATGCCGTTCCAGATAATCCGCCAGCGCATTCAGCGACTCCATGGTTTCCGTCACCTGCCGCAAGGCTTCACGCAGGTCGGACTGCATCGGCGAATCCTTTTGCAGCAGCAGGTCCGCTTCGCTGAAGGTTCTCCGCGCCGCCGCCAGCGTGTCTTTCAGCTCCGGCACCACTTGCGCATCCAGACGCTTCATCAGCACATCGGCACTCTTCAAGGTGTCGCGCAGATTTTTGCCGATTTCCTCGAACGGCACCTTGTCCAACTTGCGCGCGATGCTGGACAGCTGCGTCTGCAATTCATCCAGGCTGTTAGGCACGGTCGGCAATTCCACCACTTCCTGGGTAGTGTCAACCTTGGCCGGCGCCGCATTCGGGAAGAAATCCAGCGCCACGTACAACTGCCCGGTCAGCAGATTCCCGGTACGTAGTTGTCCACGCAAGCCGCGCGACACCAGCCGCTCCAGCACTTGCGCGCCGGCGTTGCGCTCCTGGTCTTCCTCCACGGTACGCGCAAAGTTGCGTCCCAGCCGCGCCGGATACATATCCACCGTCACCGGCATGCGGAAGCTCTTCTTCACGCGGTCGAATTCCACGCCCACTGAGCGCACCTCGCCCAGCACAATGCCACGGAAGTCGACCGGTGCCCCCGGCGACAGGCCGCGCAGCGACTGATCGAAATACAGCACCGTGGTGACCGCCACGCCATCCGGCTCGCGCATCGCGCTGGCCTGATCGGGCGCCAGTGCAAACACGCTGCCGCCCGGCGCCACTGCCGAAGGCTTCTGCCCGCTGACCGATTCAAACGCGATGCCGCCCACCAGCAGCGCAGCCAGCGACTGGGTGTTCACTTTGAAACCGCTTGAATCCAGCCGTACATCGACGCCGCTGGCATGCCACCAGCGGGTGTTCTTGCCGACATACTGATCGTAAGGCGCGGCGATGAACACCGACATCTTCACGCCACGGCCCTTCTCTTCCAGGTCGAAGCCGGTCACCTGGCCGACCTGAATGCGGCGATAGAAGATCGGCGCGCCGACATCGATCGATCCCAGCGACTCGCTGTGCAGCATGTAAGACGTGCCCTTCTCGTCGCGGGTGACTTGCGGCGGCTTTTCCAGGCCGGTGAATTCATGCGTGGTCTCCTCCGACTTGCCCGCATCCACGCCAATGTAAGAGCCGGACAACAAGGTATTCAGGCCGGTCACGCCGCTCGCGCCGATGCGCGGCCGCACCACCCAGAAACGCGTGTCTTCCGCCGTGAAACGCTTGGCCTCCTTGCTCATGTCGATGGTCACCAGCACCTTGGACAGATCACGCGCCAGCGAAATCGTGCGCACCAGGCCGATGTCCACGTCCTTGTATTTGACCTTGGTCTTGCCCGGCTCCAGCCCATCCGCGCTGCGGAAGCTGACCGTGACGGTAGGCCCCTGATCCAGCAGCGTCTTGGCCACCAGCGTCAGGCCGATCAGCGCCGCCAGCAAGGGTATCAGCCACACCAGCGACGGCATCCAGCGATTGGCCTTCTCCACCTCCGGCTCGGGCAACGGCGGATTGCCGTTCTCGTTTTCAGACATGCTTCTCTCCATGTGTATCGACAGGGTCCCAGATCAGGCGGGGATCAAACTGCATAGACGCGATCATGGTCAGCACCACCACCGCGCAAAACGCCAGCGCGCCGGGACCGGCCGTGATCACCGCCAACGACTGGAAGCGCACCAGCGCCACCGTCAGCGTAATGACAAAAATATCCAGCATCGACCAGCGTCCAACAAACTCCACGATGCGATACAACACCGTGCGCTGCAAGGGCTGCCAGCGGGAGCGCCGCTGCGCCGTCCACGCCAGCAGCGCCAGCGCCACCAGCTTGGCCACCGGCACCACAATACTGGCGATGAAGATGATCACCGCCAGCGCGGGCGAGCCGCTGGTCCAGAAATAGACCACGCCACTGATGATGGTGTCATCCTCTTTGCCGAACAGCGAATGCGTGTACATCACCGGCAGCAGATTGGCGGGAATGTACAGAATCGCCGCCGCCAGCAGAAAGGCCCAGGTGCGTCCCACGCTGTCCGGACGGCGGCGATTCAGGCGCGCGCCGCAGCGCGCGCAGTACTGGTGCCGCACCGTGTACTTCAGCGACTCCACCAGCCCGCAGCTATGGCAGGCCAGCAGCGGCGCTCCCTTCACCAGCGCGGCGTACTTGAAGGTCTTCTGCGCCACGCGTCGCGGTCCCGGCAAGTGCTCGCCGATATTCCACAAAATCTTCGGATCGAATGACACCACGATCGCCAGCATCAGCGTCAGCGCGCCAAAGGCAAACAGGCCAGGATGCAGCACGATCTGGGCCAGACTGGTCATCTTGACGATGGTGATCAGGATGCCGATCATCAGCACCTCGGTCATGCCCCAGCGCCGCGCCATACCGACCGCGCGCAGCAAATGGTCGAATCCCGGCGGCCGCTGGCCGGCCCGCAGCGACATCGTCACATACAGCAAGGAACCCAGCTCCACCGCCGGCAGCAATATCGTAAACAGGAATACCACCACCGCCACCAGCTGCATCTGCTCCGTCCACAGCACGCGTATGGCGCCCAGCAGCGTGGCGCTGGTGTTGTAGCCGCCGACTTCCAGCTCCACGATGGGGAAAAACTGTGCGATCAAAAACGTGAACACGGTGGCCATGGTGATCGCCGCCATGTGGCCAGCATTCGAATGGATGCCGCGATACAGGACCGAACGGCAGCGCACGCAGCGCGCTTTCTCGCGCGGGCGCAGCGGGCGGCGCTGATGCAGCACACCGCAATCGTGACAGCTGATTAAATCGTATCGATACACAGGCTGGCCGGATGGTCAATAATGACCATATCATACGGCAAAGCCGTATCGGCTATGATAAAGCACTCACATAAGCACCTATCGGAGACAGCTATGTCCCGCTGCTGGCCAGCCATCCCGGCAATCGCCCTTGCCATCGCATCCGTGCCCGTTCAGGCGCAGGGCCCCGATACGCTTATCTTCGGCACCACCCATGAAGCCGATTCCCGCGTCTACCAATATGCGAGCGACTATCTGCGGCGGCTATGCGCGGAAGTGCGCCAGCGCTGCCAGCTGCAAAGCCTGCCCGGACGGCGCAGCGCCGCCATGATGGCCGACGGCAGCCTTGCTGGCGAAATGGGACGGGTCAAGGACTATGGCCGCCGTCATCCACAATACCTGCGCCTGGACCAACCGTTTGTGCAGTCACGCACTTACGCATTCACGCCGGCCGGACAGCCGGGCATCGACAGTTGGGCACAACTGGCGAAGCGGGCGCGCACGGTCAGCTACAAGCGCGGCGTGCATGCGTATCAAACCAGGCTGGAATCGCTGCAACCGCAGCTAATCCCGCATGATGTGCAAACCGTGCCGGCTTGCCTGCAAATGGTGCTGACAGGCCGCGACCAGGCCTGCATCTACGACGATGGCAGTCTGAGCGCCGCGTCTCAGGCCACGCTGGACCAGGGGCGCATCGGCAAGCCGCTGGAGGAATTGGCGCTGTATCTCTATCTCGGCGCAGAGCAGCGCGCATTGGCGCCTGCGCTCAATGCCGCCGCCAGCCGCTTGCAGGCGCAAGGGCTGAAGGCGGAACTGCACCGCAAATACTTTACTTTGCCTTGACGCTGGAAGGCAGCTCCTGGAAATCGTCGGTCTTGACCAGCGCCTGCCAGGTTGCCATCAGCTTGGGCGGCGGCACGATCAGCTTGCGCGCCGATAGGTCCAGCCAGCCGCCGGTGCTGTTGACGCGCGCTGCCAGCTTGCCGTCCGGGCGGATGATGTCCGAGCGCAGTATCCAGCGGCTGCCGTCTTCGGCCAGTCCTGCCAGCGACAGCGTGACGGTGATTTCCTCCAGCAGCAGCACTTCCTTGACATAGGCGATTTCGTCCTTCATTACCACCGGGCCGATTTTCAGCCGCATGAATTCGCTCATCGGGAAGCCGTGCTCCGACAGGAACAGCATCCGCACGTCGCCCGACTTGTCGAGAAACGCGGTGTTGCGCATATGGCTGTTGAAGTCCATATCGCCCCAGCCAGCCATCAGTTTTTTAGCAAACATCTCACTCCCCAAGGAAATCGAATAAGGTGCATGCTACCACCTTCGTCGCCTTGCGCAGATCTTCGAGATAGAGGCGCTCGTCGGCCTTCTTGGCGTTCGATTCCGGCACGGTGCGCGGGCCGGCGCCGTACAGCACCGCCGGAATGCCATGCTCGCCGTACAGCCGCGCATCCGCGTACAGCGGCGTGCCTTGCGCCGGGATGGTTTCGCCGATGAAGGTGAGCGCGTTTTGCTGGAGGCTGGCCACCAGCTTCTGCGTGCCCGGACGTTCGCGCAGCGCATGCGACAGCAGCAGGCGCTTGATCTCCAGCGTAATGCCGGGCTGGCCACGCACCGCGTTTTCGATCAGCGCACGCACCTGCGCTTCCACTTGCACTGGATCTTCTTCCGGTATCATGCGGCGGTCCATTTTCAATACCACTTTGCCGGGCACCACATTGGTATTGGTGCCGCCGTCGATACGGCCCACCAGCATGGTCGGCGAGTCGATGCCGGCGATCTTCGATTTGGTCTTTTTCAGTTCCGGCAATTGATCGTAGATCGCGTTCAGGATGCGTGTGGCGGCCTGCAAGGCATCGTGGCCTGTCTCCGGCATCGCGCCGTGACCGGATTTTCCGTGCACGGTAATCTCCAGTTGCAAACAGGCGTTGTGCGCGGTGACGATGTTGTAGCTGAAGCCAGCCGCGATCACATAATCAGGCTTGGTCAGTTTCTGCTCCAGCAGCCAGCCCGGTCCCAGCAGGCCGCCGAATTCCTCGTCGTAGGTAAAGTGCAGTTCCAGCCCGCCTTTGAGCGGAACACCCAGCGCCTCGAGCGCGCGCGTGGCGAAGATATAAGTGGCGAAGTCGCATTTGGACACTGCCGCCGCGCGGCCGTAGATATAGCCATCCGCCACCACGCCGCCGTACGGCGGATAGGTCCAGTTGTCGCCCGGCGGGACCACATCGCCGTGCGCATTCAGCGCCACGGTCGGGCCACCGGCCGCGTAAGGCCGGCGCACGATCAGGTTGGTGATGCTCTGCATGCCGTAATCGCGCACGGCCTGCTCCGGGACTGCGTGCTTTTCCGCCGTCCAGCCATACGCCCTGACCAGTTCCGCCACCATGTCCGCGTGCGGTGCATTGTTACCGGGCGGGGTATCGGTCGGCACGCGCAGCAGTTGCTGCAATACGCCGACTTCCTCGTCGAAGTGGGCATCGATCCATGCGGCCAGTTTTTGCTTGATCATTGCTTGTTCCTTCATTTTGCGCCAGCCTCATACCAGGCGGCGATTTGCGCCCGTTCGGCGTCGGTCATATTGGTCAGGTTAGCCAGCGGCATCGCCTTGGTCTGCACTACCTGCCTGTAAATTTTTTCCGCGTTCTGGTGGATCTCCGCTGCGGTGTCAAACGCCACGCCCAGCGGCGCGGCGGCAAAGCCAGGCTGGGTCGGATGCGCTGCATGGCACGACAGGCAGCGTGTATCGATGATCGCTTTCACCTTGGCGAATTCCGCTGCCGGATCAGCCGCCGGCACCACCGCCACCGGCCTGGCTGGCGCAATCGCCACCGCAACGCCCGCCAGCAAGGCCACGCCGATGGCAGGATAACGCCACTCGACGCGGCCCTTGTGCCGCAGATTGAAGAAGTGGCGAATGAATACGCCGGCCGCCATGATGAACGCCAGCACCAGCCATGCACGATCATTTCGGTAAGTCATCGCATAATGGTTGCTGATCATAATGAACAGTACCGGCAGCGTGAAGTAGTTGTTGTGAACACTGCGTTGCTTGGCCTTCTGGCCGTGCACAGGGTCCGGCGTGCGGCCGGCCGACATGGCTTCGACCATCTTGCGCTGCCCCGGAATAATCAGCATCAGCACATTGCCGACCATAATGGTGCCGATCAGCGCGCCCACGTGGATGTAGGCCGCGCGGCCGCTCAGCACATGCGTCAGCCCATATGCGGCCGCCACGATCAACACAAAAATGGTCACGCCAAACCACAAGTCATGCTTGCCCAGCGGCGAGCGGCACAACAGGTCATACACCGTCCAGCCTACCAGCAGCGTACCGACACCGATGCCGACCGCTTGCAGGCTGCTGATATCCGCCACCTGTTTGTCGACCATCATCGCCTGCGCGTTGAAGTAATAGGCGATGGTCAGCAACGCGATGCCGGACAGCCAGGTGGAATACGCTTCCCACTTAAACCAGTGCAGTTCCTTCGGCAGTTCAGCCGGCGCCACCAGATATTTTTGCGGATTGTAGAAGCCGCCGCCGTGCACCGCCCATAGTTCACCCGAGACGCCCTTCTTCGCCAACTCCGATCCCGGCGCCGGTGGACGGATGGAATTGTCCAGCCACACAAAATAGAAGGACGCGCCTATCCAGGCGATACCGGTGATGATATGCAGCCAGCGCACCAGCAGGTTAGCCCACTCCAGGCCATAAGGGATCAAATATTCCATGTAGTTTCAGAGGTCAAGAATGTGGCTAATTTACAGAAGATAAACGGATTTGATTCCTGCTACATGAACATTAGAGTATATTAAACATATCCATTTCCGTATGAACGAAACCAACACATGTCCGCTTTGCCGCAACACCTGGACCTTCACCTGATCCGCATCCTCTACCTGCTGCTGGTGGAGAAAAACGTCTCCCGCGTCGCGCTGAAACTGAATCAGCCGCAGCCATCGATTTCCGCCTCGCTGCGCAAGCTGCGAGAACTGACCGGTGATCCCCTTTTGGTGCGCGGCGCGCGTGGCATGGTGCCGACCCAGCATGGTGAAAGCCTGCTTGCACCAGCAAAGCGCATTCTCGATGAAACCGAGAGCCTGTTTCTGAAGAAGGCACCTTTCGTGCCACAGGAAGAGGCGCGCACTTTTCATGTCGCCGCGCCGGACTATCTGGACAGCCAGTTCCTGCCGAATCTGGTGGCGCTGCTGCGTCGCAGTTCTCCCAGCAGCCGCCTGAAGATACACAGCCTGGGCGCCGGCGTGGACTATGTGCGCCTGCTTTCCGACGGCGGCATGGACCTGGTGATCGCCAACTGGGACGAGCCGCCCGAGCACCTGCATATGTCCAAGCTGTTTGAAGATCCCATCGTGTGCGTGATGCGCGCCGACTGTCCGTATGCGCTGCGTACCGACAGCAACAAGATGACGCTGAACGATTACCTCGCGCTGCCGCATGTGGCGCCGACCCAGATCCTGCCCGGCTACCAGGGCGTGATCGACGACTACCTGGATCGCCAGGGCCTGCAACGCAATGTGGTGGTGGAGTCGGCCTACTTCGGGCTGATCCCCAATATGCTGGCGCAAACCGATCTGGTGCTGACCACCGGCAGCCAATTCGTGCGCCACTACGAAAAACAGATGAACCTGAAGAAGTACGCTGTGCCGGTCAAATTCCCGGCCATGCGCTTCTACCAGTTGTGGCACGAACGCGTGCATCAGGCGCCGGAACACAAGTGGCTGCGCGAGCAGGTTGCAGCGGCCGCCAAGGCGCTGACGCAGAACTAAGCACAGCCATATAAACCGTACCGCATGGCGCATATATCGCGCCGCTGCTGGCGCGTTATGATGGAGTCATGATGACGACACTCTCCGACCTGAACAGCTGCGACAGCACCAGCTTCATCGAACGCCTGCGCGGCATCTATGAGCATTCGCCGTGGATACCGGAACGCGCCGCAGCGCAGCGTCCTTTCGCCAGCGTCACTGCGCTGAAGCAGACCTTGCAGGCGGTGGTCAGCGCCGCCACGCTGGATGAACAACTGGGCCTGATACGTGCCCACCCCGAGCTGGCGGGCAAGGCCGCCGTTGCCGGACAGCTGACTGCGGAATCCACTAGCGAACAAGCCAAGTCCGGACTGCACCTGTGCAGCGCGGAGGAATTCGCCACGCTGCACCAGTTGAACGCGGACTACAACGCCCGCTTCGGCTTCCCGTTCATCCTGGCCGTCAAAGGCCCGGCCGGACAGGGACTGACACGGCAGGCAGTCATCGCCACCTTTGCGCGCCGGCTGAAAAACCAGCGCGCAGACGAAATCGCCGAATGCCTGCGCCAGATTAAACGCATCGCCGAGATCCGCCTGAACGACCTGCTGGCGGTACAGCTGGACTTCGGCCCCTCCATCATGCAATGGAGCGAAGAACTGGCGGCATGGAGCGACGATGAACATGCGCTCACCTGCGCCTACATGACACCCGCGCATCGCCAGACCGCCGCGCAACTGCTGGAGTGGATGCGCGCCGCCGGCATGGACGCGCATATCGACGCGGTGGGCAACGTGACCGGCGTGTATCGCTCCACCACGCCAAACGCGAAAACACTGCTCACCGGCTCTCACTACGACACCGTGCGCAACGGAGGCAAGTACGACGGCCGTCTCGGCATCCTGCTGCCAATCGCCATCGTGCGCCACCTGCAAGCACGCGGCGAGACGCTACCCTTCAACCTGGAAGTCATCGGCTTCGCGGAAGAAGAAGGCGTGCGTTTCAAGAGCACCTTCCTGGGCAGCACGGCGGTGACCGGCCGCTTCGACCTGTCGCTGCTTGACCAGACCGACGCCGATGGCGTCAGCATGCGCGATGCGCTGCTGGCCGCCAGCCACGACGTATCGCGTATTCCGGCGATTGCCCGCGATCCCGCCAGCCTGCTGGGATTTGTGGAAGTCCATATCGAGCAAGGCCCGGTTTTGCTGGAGCGCGACCTGGCGCTGGGTGTCGTCACCGCCATCGCCGGCAGCTCGCGCTATCTGGTCGAACTCACCGGCCTGGCCAGCCATGCCGGCACCACGCCGATGACGATGCGCAAAGACGCTGCGGCAGCCGCCGCCGAAATCATTCTGCTGGTCGAGCAGCGCTGCGCGCAAGCCCCGTCGCTGGTCGGCACGGTGGGCCAGCTGCAAGTGCCTGGCGGTTCAGTCAATGTGATACCCGGTGCCTGCAAGCTGTCGCTGGATATCCGCGCCGCCGATGACGCGGTGCGCCAGACGGCGGTCAACGATGTCCTGGACGGCATCGCCGCGATTTGCGCACGCCGCCAGATCGAGTTCACTGTGCAGACACTGCTGGAAGCCAGCGCCGCACCTTGCGCGCCGCGCCTGATGCAGCAGTTTGGCGACGCCATCGAACGTGCCGGCCTGCCGCGCTTCGAGCTGTTGTCCGGCGCCGGCCACGATGCAATGGCGATGGCGGCCGTCACCGACGTGGCCATGTTGTTCACCCGCTGCGGCAACGGCGGCATCAGCCACAATCCGCTGGAAACCATGACCGCCGACGATGCCGACATCGCCGCTTGCGTGCTGCTGGATTTCCTGCGCAGCTACAAGGACTGATCACGCACATACTGGCGCGGCGAGCACCCCATCACCCGCTTGAAGGCGGTGCTGAATGCGCTGTCCGATTCATAACCCAGCGCCTGCGAAATCACTGACACCGGCTGGCTGGAATTCACCAGCCGGTCGCCCGCCAGCAGCATGCGCCAGCGGGTCAGGTATTCCATCGGCGACGTACCAACCGTCTGCTTGAACTTGAGCGCCAGCGTGGAACGCGACATGCCGACATGCTGCGCCAGCCGTTCCAGCGTCCAGCGCTGGGCCGGATCGCCATGCAGCGCGCCGATGGCGCTGCCGATCTGCGGGTCGGCCAACGCATACAGCCAGCCGACGCCACTGCTCGCCTCTTCCACCAGCACCAGCCGCAAGGCCTGCACCAGCATCATGTGCGCCATGTGCTGCGCGATCAGCACATGGCCGGGACGCTGCTCGCGCAGCTCGGTCGCCAGCCGCTGCAAGGACCAGCGCAGCGCCTCGCGGTCGCTGTCCTTGTGCACATGCGCGATCGGCGGCAGCGCCTCCAGCAGAATGCTGGTGTGCTTGCCGCTGAAAACAAAGTGGCCGCCGACGATCATGCAACCGCCACCATCATTGATGATGCCGATGCCGCCGACACGCCGCTTGTGCAGCAGCTCCAGCGCGTTCACGGGCGGCAGCGACAGGTCGCTGGCGAGGCGGAACGCGCGCCCGCGCGGCAGCAGAAAGCAGTCGCCGGCCTTCAGGCGCACCGGCTCGGCGACATCCTCCACCGACAGCCAGCACTCGCCATTGACCACCGCATAGCACTTGATGCCCTCGGGCCGATGGAATTGCAGCGCCCAGTCGCCAGCAGCGTCAAAGCCGCCGGCCATATAGCTGCGCGGTTTGAGCAGCGACAGCACGTCTGATAATGGATCCATGATTTTCGGACGAACGCAAAGAAATTACGGATTCTACAGCATGGATCGTCCCGCGATCATCTCCTATCATGCATCCATCGACACAAGGAGATGGACATGAAAGTATTCGTCACAGGCGCAACGGGCTGGGTAGGCTCGGCAATTATTCAGGAACTGAACGCGGCGGGACACGAGGTGCTGGGCCTCGCCCGCAGCGATGATGGCGCGGCGCTGCTGCGCAGCAGAGGTATCGCCGTGCATCGCGGCGAGCTGTCGGATCTCGACGCGCTGCGGACTGGCGTGCAGGCATGCGACGGTGTAATCCACACCGCCTTTATTCACGATTTCAAAGACTTCCATGCGGCCGGCGAAACCGACCGCCGCGCCATCGAAGCCATGGGTGAGGTGCTGGCGGGCAGCGGCAAGCCGTTGATCACCACCTCGGGTAGCGCGCTGCTGCCGCATGGCCGCGTCGGCACGGAAAACGACGCACCGGACAGCGGCGGCCCAGCGCAGCACCGCACCGCGTCCGAAGTGTTGACGCTGGCCTTGGCGGATCGGGGCGTACGCTCATCGCTGGTGCGCCTGCCGCCGTCGGTCCATGGTGATGGCGACTATGGCTTCGCGCCGCGTCTGGTGGATATCGCCCGCGCCCAAGGAGTGTCGGCGTACATAGGCGACGGCGCCAATCGCTGGCCGGCCGTGCACCGCTCCGATGCGGCGCGCCTCTATCGGCTGGTGCTGGAACATGGTGTGGCGGGATCACGCTATCATGCCATCGCCGAGCAAGGCATTGCAACGCGCAAGATTGCGGAAACCATCGGCAAGGGCCTGGGCCTGCCGGTCATCAGCCTGACGGCGGAACAGGCACCCGAACACTTCGGTTTCCTGGCGCGCTTCTTCAGTGCGGACTGTCCTGCGTCCAGCACGCTGACACGGCAGCTGGGCTGGCAGCCTTCCGGGCCGGGGCTTATCGAAGACCTGGAGCAGCACTACTTCCGAAGCTGAGCAGCGCCGCCGCCACATCCGCGATGACCGGCGGCCACCCTCCGCCGCGCGGCTGGCGGAACAGGCGCATGGATGGATACCAAGGCGTGTCGGCGCGTTCCGCCATCCAGCGCCAGTCGCAGCGGTAATCGGGCAGCAGCAGCCAGCATGGCTTGCCCAGCGCGCCAGCGAGATGCGCCACCGCCGTATCGACGCTGATGACCAGGTCGAGATTGGCGATCAGCGCGGCCGTCTGCGCGAAGTCCTCAAGCTGCGCACCGAGGGGCTGCAAAGACATACCACTTGGCGGCATCTGCGCGTCCACTTCGCCCGGCCCCTTCTGCAAGCTGACGAAATGCGCGCCGCTGGCGGCCAGCGGTGCCAGCGCCATCAGTGACGGCAAGGAGCGGTCCGCATCGTTCTCGAAGTTGACGTTGCCGCGCCACGCCAGGCCGACACGCAGGCCATCCTTAGGCAGCACGCCGCGCCAATCTGCGGCCAATTCAGGCTCGGCCCGCAGATACGGCGTTTGAGCCGGAATCGATGCCATATCCGTGCCAAGCAATCCCGGCAAGCGCATGGCACGCGTCCAGTAATCCCAGTCTTGCGGCAGTTGTTCGCCCAAGGCGTGCACATGATCCACGCCAGGCAAGGTAGTGAATAAACGCCGCAGCGCCGGATGGCATACAACGTCTACCCTCGCCGCGCCACATGCCTTGAGCATCGGCGCATAACGGCAGAAATGAATCATGTCGCCATGTCCGGCTTCCAGTCCGATGACGATGGACTTGCCGGCCAGCGCTTCGCCTTCCCAGAACGGGCAATCGAAGGATAGAGGGAATTGATCGAACTGCCAGCGCGCATCCAGCATACGCCAGCCTTCCTCAAAGCGGGCCTGCCGCAGCAGCAGGTAACTCAAGTTGAACTGTGTGCGCGCATGTTCAGGCTCCAGCGCCAGCGCCTGCCGGTAACAGGCCTCGCCCTCCGGCTCGCGATGGGTACACACCAACAGCATGCCCAGCTGGTTCCAGGCGGAGGCCGAAGTCGGCGCACACGCCACCGCCGCGCGTATCGCTTCCTCGGACTCCGCGAAGCGTTTCTCTTTCAGCAGCAGCGCACCCAGGTTCAAATGCAGCTGCGCATGATCCGGCATCAGCGCAAGCGCCTGCCGATAATGGAACTCCGCCTCGGCGGCAGCGCCCTGTTGCTCTTTCAGATAACCCAGATTCGCGCGCGCCGCCGCGTGCCACGGTTGCAGCGCAAGCGCTTGCAGATAGCCATCCTCGGCACCGGCAAGATCGCCGGCGGCCAGGCGTTGATTGGCGTCGAGATAGGCTTGCTGAGGATCGGTATGCATGCGGGGCAGTATGCACTGCGCCCGCGCGGTGGTCAAACAATGCGAGCGCGTTCCAGCATGGCGTGCAACAGAACGTTGCAGCCGGCCTCCAGATGCTCGGCCTTGGCGTCCTCGATTTCATTGTGGCTGATGCCGTCCTTGCACGGTACGAAGATCATGCCGGACGGCGCCAGGCGGGCGGCATAGATGGCGTCATGCCCGGCGCCGGACACCACATCCATGGTCGAATATCCCAGCTTGGCGGTAGCATTGCGCACCGCGTCCACGCATTCGGGATGAAACGGACATGGCGGATAGTAGGACACCCGCTCAATCGCAATCTTCAGGCCCGTCTCGCTGCGGGTCTTGTCGATAAAGGCCAGCATTTCTTCATGCATGGTGTTGAGCAGTTCATCGTTGACATTGCGCAGGTCGATGCTGAATTTCACCTCGCCCGGTATCACGTTGCGGCTGTTCGGGAATACCTGCACCATGCCGACCGTACCGCGCCCATAGGGAGGATAGCGGTTGGCGATGGCCACCACTTCCTGCATGATCCGGGTCGATACCTGCATCGCATCCTTACGCAAATGCATGGGCGTGGGACCGGCGTGTGCTTCCATGCCGGTGACCACGCAGTCGTACCACGACAGGCCCATCACGGCGGGTACCACGCCGATCACCTTGTCGGCGTCTTCCAGCACCGGGCCTTGTTCGATATGCGTTTCAAAGTAGGCGCCGATAGGATGATCGCCTGGTACTTGCGGGCCTTTATAGCCGATGCGCTCCAGCTCCTCGCCGACCGACTTGCCATCCACGTCGCGCGCTGCATAAGCCGTCTCCAGCGAGAACGCGCCGCAGAATACGCCGGAGCCCATCATCACCGGCACGAAGCGCGAGCCTTCTTCATTGGTCCAGAAAGCGACTTCGACTGGCGCCTCGGTCTTGATCTTCAAGTCGTTCAGCGTGCGCACAACTTCCAGCCCGGCCAGCACACCGTAGTTGCCATCGAACTTGCCGCCCGTCGGCTGGGTGTCGATATGGCTACCGGTCATCACTGGCGGCAGCGCGTTGTTCATGCCATCCCGGCGCATGAAGACATTGCCGATCTGGTCGATAGTGATCGACAGGCCGGCCTCCTTGCCCCAGCCGACCACCAGGTCGCGGCCCTGCTTGTCCAGATCAGTCAGCGCCAGGCGCTTGACGCCGCCCTTGTCGGTTGCACCGATTTTTGCCAACTCCATCAACGACGCCCACAGGCGATCACCATTAATTTTCATGTGAGACTCCTTAACGCGCCGACGTGGCTTTGAACGCAGGACGGTTGATGTAGCGGCCCGCACCTTCCACCGCCATCAGCACACCGCGATGGAACACGACGTTGCCGCCGGAGAGCGTGGTGCTCGGAATACCGCGCACGGTGCGTCCTTCAAATACATTAAAGCCGCCCCTGGCAAACTGCGTCAGCGCGGAGATGGTGCGGGTGCCTTCCGGGTCCCACACCACAACATCGGCATCCGCCCCCGGCGCGATCACGCCTTTGCGTGGATAGATATTGAAGATTTGCGCCGTGTTGGTGGAGGTGACTTTAACGAATTCTGACGGCGTCAGCATGCCGCTGTTGACGCCGGCATCCCAGATCACCGACATGCGATCCTCCACGCCGCCGCAACCATTCGGAATGCGGGTGAAGTCGTCCTTGCCCATCGCTTTCTGCTCAGCGCAGAAGGTGCAGTGGTCGGTGGCCGTGGTATGCAGATTCCCGCCCCGCAGGCCCTGCCACAGCGCTTTCTGGTGATGCTTGCTGCGGAATGGAGGGCTCATCACGTGGCCCGCTGCAAATTCCAGGTCATCGCTCTGGTACACGCTGTCATCCACGATCAGATGACCGGCCAGTGCCTCGCCATACACCCGTTGTCCATGCGCGCGAGCGCGGGTAATGGCCTCCAGCGATTCTTCGCATGAGACGTGGACGATGTACAGCGGCGTATTGAGCACATTGGCAATCGCAATCGCGCGGTTGGCGGCTTCCGCCTCCACCTCCGGTGGCCGCGACAGCGGATGCGAGCTGGGTCCGGTCAGGCCGCGCTTCAGCAGATCCTGCTGAAGCTGGTACACCAATTCACCATTCTCCGCATGCACGGTCGGTATCGCGCCCAGCTCCAGGCAGCGGCGGAAGCTTTTCACCAGCGTCTCGTCGTCCGCCATGATGGCGTTCTTGTAGGCCATGAAGTGCTTGAAGCTGTTGACGCCATGATCTTCAACCAGGATACCCATGTCGCGGTGCACCGTCTCGTCCCACCAGGTGATCGCCACATGGAAAGTGTAGTCGCCGGCCGACTTGCGCGCCCAGTCGCGCCACTGGCTATAGGCTTCGATCAGGTTCTGCTGCGGCGCCGGAATCACAAAGTCGATGATGGTGGTGGTGCCGCCCGCCAGGCCGGCGGCCGTGCCGGTGTAGAAATCGTCCTGCGTCACCGTGCCCATGAACGGCAAGTTCATATGCGTGTGCGGGTCTATCCCGCCCGGCATCACATACTGGCCGCCGGCGTCGATAACCTTGGCGCCAGCGGGCGCCTCCAGGTTTTCGCCCACAGCGACGATCTTGTCGCCATCGCACAGCACATCGGCGCGAAAGGCGCGGTCGGCATTGACGACGGTTCCGCCACGAATAATAGTCTTCATCACAGAGCCTTCTCTTTCATCATGATCCCATACATCAGCGCCGAAATGGCGACGCCCACGAACCATGCATAGGTATAAATCGTTTTAAACATTTCCGGCACATCCGGGAAGGAAGCGGGAAATGCGGCATTCAGGAAGCCGGGGATATTCGGCAGCACGCCCAGCACAAACGCCACCAGCGCTGCCCTATTCCAGCCATTTCCATACGAGTACTGGCCATCTTCGCGGTACAGCTCAGTCACATTCAGCTCGGTCTTGCGGACCAGGTAGTAGTCAACGATCAGCACGCCGGCAATAGGCCCCAACAGCGCCGAATAGCCGATCAGCCAGGTGAAGATATAGCCCTGCGTGGATTCCAGTATCTTCCACGGCATCATCAGGATGGCGATGGCGGCGGTAATATAGCCGCCGGTCTTGTAGCTGATTTTGTTCGGTGCCAGTGCCGAGAAATCATACGCCGGTCCCACCAGGTTCGCCGCCAGATTGACCGATACCGTATCGATCAGCAGGATCACCAGCGCCACCAGCACCGCCACGCCGGTCATGCGGCTCGACAGATCGACCGGGTCCCAGATCGCCTTGCCGTACAAGACCACCGTAGCCGAAGTCACGATCACCGCCATCGCCGCCAGCAATCCCATGGGCACAGGCAGGCCGACGGTCTGGCCGATGACCTGGTCGCGCTGGGTTTTGGCGAAGCGGGTAAAATCGGGAATGTTCAGTGCCAGCGTGGCCCAGAAGCCCACCATCGCCGTCAGCGAAGGCCAGAACACGGACCAGAACTGGCCCTCTTTTTTCCCTCCTGCGACAAACTGCGACGGCGCCGACAGCAGGTCGCCAAAGCCGCCGGCCTTGCTGTGCACCCAGCCGAGCAGCACGAAGCAGATGGCGATCTTTAACGGCGCAGTGTAGGTCTCCAGCTTGCGGATTGATACCATGCCGTGCACGATGTAGTAGAACTGGATCGCCCAGAAAGCCAGGAAGCACAACAGCTGTCCGCCATTGATGCCCAGCCCTGCGATCTTATCGCCCCCGACATCGCCGCCGCTCATCACGCCCAGCAGCGTGTAGATCATCTGGCCGCCGAACCAGGTCTGGATGCCATACCAGCCGCAGGCAACGATGGCGCGCATCAGCGCCGGCAGCTTGGCGCCGGCCGTGCCGAAGGAAGCGCGCGCCAGCACCGCGTAGGGAATGCCGTACTTGGTGCCAGCATGCCCGATCAGCAGCATCGGCAGCAGCACAATCGCATTGGCAAGGAACACCGTCAGCACCGCCTGGTAACCGGACATGCCGCCTTCGATCAAGCTGGCGGACAATGTGTAGGCCGGGATGCACATCACCATGCCCACCCACAGCGCGGAGAAGTGATACCAGCGCCAGGTACGCTGTGCCGCGGTGGTCGGCGCGAGGTCTTCGTTCCAGAGTTGCGTGCTGCCGGATGGTTCTATGCTCAAGGCGCTCTCCAACGGGTTGATGTATCCGTCCACCACTGCAAGTTTCGTACCTCTATGCCCTCTTTCAACCCGCAAGGCGGCATGCCAGGCTCAATCATGCCGTCTCTGCCACTTTTTCCGCGCGCGGATTGCGCGGATCCTGCGTCCAGTTCATATAGGGCTTGCCGGTATCCTGCGGCACCATGGTAATGCAACCCTGCACCGGACAGGTGATCTCGCACAGATTACACCCAACGCACTCCTCTTTGTTGACCTCATAGGTACGCGCGCCAGTCGCAGCATCGATCAGCTGATTGATCGACTGGTGCGACGTATCCTCGCACGCCACGTAACAGCGGCCGCACTTGATACAGTCATCCTGGTTGATCTGCGCGATCACCTGGTAATTCATGTTCAGGTATTTCCAATCGGTCGTGTTAGGCACGGCCTTGCCGGAAAATTCGCTGATGCTCTGATAGCCTTTCTGATCCATCCAGCGCGACAAGCCATCCTTCATTTCCTCGACAATGCGGAAGCCGTGCAGCATCGCCGCCGTGCAGACCTGCACGCAGCCGGCGCCCAGCGCGATGAACTCGGCGGCGTCGCGCCAGTTGCCGATGCCGCCGATGCCGGAAATCGGCAAGCCTGCCGTGAGCGGATCGCGCGCGATCTCGGCCACCATGTTCAGCGCAATCGGCTTCACCGCCGGACCGCAGTAACCGCCGTGGGTGCTGGCGCCGCCAACAATCGGAAACGCCACCATCTGGTCCAGGTCCAGATGCGTAATCGAGTTGATGGTGTTGATCAGCGAAACAGCATCCGCGCCGCCAGCCTTGGCCGCACGCGCCGGCGCGCGCACATCGGTGATGTTCGGCGTCAGCTTGACGATCACCGGCAGCCTGGTGTTCTGCTTGCACCAACGCGTGACCATCTCCACGTATTCAGGCACCTGGCCCACGGCCGCGCCCATGCCGCGCTCCGGCATGCCATGCGGGCAGCCGAAATTCAGCTCGATGCCGTCGGCGCCGGTGGCTTCCACCAACGGCAGGATATCCGCCCACAGTCTTTCCTCGCACGGCAGCATCAGCGAAACAATGATCACGCGATCCGGCCAATCCTTTTTCACCTGCGTAATCTCCTGCAGGTTCAAAGCCAGCGAACGGTCGGTAATCAGTTCGATATTATTAAAGCCGAGGACTTCGCGGTTCTTGCCGTAATGGGCCGAGTAGCGCGACGACACATTCACGGCGGCAGGATCTTCGCCCAGCGTCTTCCACACCACGCCGCCCCACCCGGCTTCAAATGCGCGCACCACGTTATAGGCCTTGTCCGTAGGCGGCGCGGAGGCCAGCCAGAACGGATTGATGGATTTGATGCCGCAAAATTCTACGCTCAGGTCAGCCATTATGCAGCCTCCTTCAGACCGGTGATATCGTGATGAATAGCGTGCGCCGCCAGCTTGCCATGCTGGACCGCCTGAACGGTCAGGTCCTGCCCTGGCGCCACGCAATCGCCGCCGGCATAGATGCGCGGCAGGATGGTACGGAACTGGTCGTCGACGTAAATTTTGTCGCCGTCACGCTTCAGCGTTTTCGCCAGCGGATCGCTGATGCCGGCTTCCTCCATGCCCTGCCCGATGGCCTTGAAAATCGCATCTGCAGCGATATCGAAAGTCTCGCCGGTACCTGCCAGGCGGCCATTGATCACCGCCGTTTTCTCGAAGCGCATACCCTGCACGCGGCCAGCGGCATCCAGCAGTACCTGCTGCGGCTGCGCCCATGTACGCATGCGTACCTGGTTCTCCTTGGCGATATGCTGTTCATGCACGGTCGCGCTCATCGCCTCGAAGCCGCGCCGATACACCAGCGTCACTTCATCCGCACCGAGGCGCTGGATCTGTACCGCCATATCGATGGCCGTATTGCCCGCGCCGATAACGATGGCGCGCGACGGCACCGGCAGCTTGCTCAGATCATCCGCCTGGCGCAGCGCGGCGATATAGTCCACCGCAGCCAGCAGGCCGGGCGCATCTTCACCGGTCAGGCCCAGCTGCTTGCTGGCGCCCAGGCCCAGGCCAAGGAATACTGCATCGTAATGGGTGTGCAGGTCGCGCAGTTGCAGATTGCCGCCCAATGTCTGGCCATGCTTGATGGTGATGCCGCCGATCTGCAACAGGAAGGCCACTTCCTTCTGTGCGAAGTTATCGGTGAGCTTGTATTTAGCGATGCCGTATTCATTCAGCCCGCCAGATTTTTGCTGCGCCTCGTAAATCACAACCTCGTTGCCCAGCATCGCCAGCCGGTGCGCGCACGACAGCCCGGCCGGTCCCGCCCCAACCACCGCCACCTTCTTGCCGGTAGAGGCGGCGCGTTTGAATGGATGCGCGTCCAGTTGCATATTGTCGATGGCGTAGCGCTGTAGCAGGCCGATTTTCACCGGCTGTCCTTCGGCATCGTGATTGCGCACGCAAGCGTCTTCACACAAAATCTCTGTCGGGCAGACCCGCGAGCAGCTGCCGCCCAGGATGTTCTGCTTGAGGATGCCAACGGCGGCGCCATTGATATTCTCATCGTGGATATTACGGATGAAGCTGGCCACATCGATGTCCGATGGGCAGATGCGCGTGCACGGCGCGTCGTAGCAATACAGGCAGCGCGAAGCTTCAATCGCCGCCTGGCGCGCGTTCAATGGCGGTGCAAGGTCAGTGAAGTGTGCTGCCAGTGATTCTTTGGCTTCCTTCGCTTTTGGCAGGTAGCTAATCGACTCGATCATGATGGGTCCTGGTGAATTATTTCATCTGAGGGAATGCAAATTCTGCGCCAGCACTGGCGGTGTTCGGCCAGCGCTGCATCACCGCTTTGTGACGCGTGTAGAAACGCACACCTTCCGGTCCGTACGCATGGTGGTCACCGAACAGGCTGCGCTTCCATCCACCGAAACTGTTGAATGCCATCGGCACCGGCAGCGGCACGTTCACGCCGACCATGCCAACCTGGATCTGCCGCACGAACTCGCGCGCCACGCCGCCATCGCGCGTGTAAATCGCTACGCCATTCCCATACTCATTGCGGTTGATCAGCTCTACCGCGCTGCCCACATCCGGCGCGCGCAACATGCACAGCACCGGGCCGAAAATCTCCTCCTTGTAGATGCTCATCTCCGGCGTGACATGATCGAACAATGTGCCGCCGATGAAGTAGCCGTTCTCACGTCCGGCCACTTTGTAATTGCGGCCGTCCACCACCAGCTTCGCACCTTGCTCGACACCTTCGCCAATCAAGCGCTCTATGCGCTGCTTGGCCGCCTGCGTTACCACAGGCCCCATTTCGGCGTCCGCCGCCATGCCGTCGCGCACTTTCAGTGCAGCGGTGCGCTTTGCCAGTGCATCGACAATCTTGTCGCCCGCATCGCCAACGGCGACGACGACGGAAATCGCCATGCAGCGTTCACCAGCCGATCCATAGGCCGCACCCATCAGCGCATCGACCGTCATTTCCATGTCTGCATCCGGCATCACCACCATATGGTTCTTCGCACCACCCAATGCCTGCACGCGTTTTCCAGCGGCGCAGCCACGCGAGTAAATGTATTCGGCAATCGGCGTCGAGCCGACAAAGCTCACCGCCTGCACCACTGGATGATCCAGCAATGCATCGACGGTCACCTTATCGCCTTGCACAACATTGAATACGCCATCCGGCAAACCAGCTTCCTTCAGCAGCCGTGCATGCAGCAGCGATGCCGACGGATCGCGCTCGGAAGGCTTGAGAACAAAGGTATTCCCGCACGCCAGCGCCACCGGGAACATCCACATCGGCACCATCACCGGGAAGTTAAACGGCGTAATGCCGGCCACCACGCCCAGCGCCTGGCGCATCGACCAGGCGTCGATGCCACGCGAAATCTGGTCGGTGAACTCACCCTTCAGCATTTGCGGAATGCCGACCGCGAACTCCACCATCTCAATGCCGCGCGCGACTTCGCCCTGCGCGTCGGCGAAGGTCTTGCCATGCTCGCGCGTGACCAGGGCCGCGAATTCGTCGATATGCTGCTGGCACAGTTGCAGGTATTTGAACAGCACGCGCGCGCGCGTCAGCGGCGGTGTGGCCGACCACGACGGGAAGGCCTTTTCGGCGGCGCGCACGGCGGCGTCAACTTCCTCCGTCGTGCCCAGCGCCACCCTGGCGACGGGTTCGCCCAATGCGGGATTGAACACGTCTGCATGGCGTCCGCTTTGCGTATCGACGCTAACGCCGTTGATGTAATGGGTGATGGTATCCATGATGCTCTTTCAAATGAACGGCTTAGCCCAGCAGGCTGTCCGCTTCGACATAGTGATAGCCAAGACCGTGGGCCACCGCTTCATAGGTGACCTTGCCCTGGCAGACGTTCAAACCATTCTTCAGATGCGGATTGGCTTTCAGCGCTTTTTGCCAGCCCTTGTCGGCCAGCGCCAGCGCATGGCCTATCGTTGCGTTGTTCAAGGCGAAGGTCGAGGTGCGCGCCACCGCGCCCGGCATGTTGGCAACGCAGTAGTGCACCACGCCGTCCACCACAAAGGTCGGCTGCTCGTGGGTGGTGGCGCGCGAAGTTTCAAAACATCCGCCCTGATCGATCGCCACGTCCACCACCACTGCCCCCTGCTTGATGCGCGTGATCATTTCCTTGCTTACCAGCTTGGGCGCCGCTGCGCCTGGCACCAGCACACCGCCGATCACCAGGTCCGCATCCAGCACCGCTTCCTCGATCGCGTGCGCGTTGGAATACATGGTGACGATGCGGTTGCCGTACACCAGGTCCAGTTGACGCAGGCGGTCGATGTTCTTGTCCAGTATCGTCACGCGCGCACCGATGCCGACTGCCATCTGCAAGGCGTTGGTGCCGACCACACCGGCGCCGATGATGGCGATATGTCCCGGTGCCACGCCTGGCACGCCGCCCAGCAGCAGGCCCATGCCGCCCTTGGATTTTTCAAGGTGCGCGGCGCCGGCCTGAATCGACATGCGCCCCGCCACCTCGCTCATCGGCGCCAGCAGCGGCAAGCCGCCGTTGGGACCGGTGATGGTTTCGTAGGCGATGCACACCGCACCCGACGCCACCAGCGCCTTGGTCTGTTCCGGGTCCGGCGCCAGGTGCAGATAGGTGTACAGGATCTGCCCCTCGCGCAGCATCGCGCATTCCTGCGGCTGCGGCTCCTTCACCTTCACGATCATCTCGGCGCGCGCAAATATTTCCGCCGCTTCCGCGATGATGGTGGCGCCGGATGCCTGGTACATCGCATCCGTCAGGCCGATGGCAGCGCCGGCATTTGTTTGCACCAGTACCTGGTGACCACGCAAAACGAGTTCCTTGACGCTGGCCGGGGTAAGGCCAACGCGGGACTCCTGGTTCTTGATCTCTTTTGGGACGCCGACCAGCATGCTTGTCTCCTTCAGTCTAGGTTTTTAAGGACTTCCCTCAGCTTTCCGAACAGTTCGTCGATGTGTTTTTTCTCCAGTACCAGCGGTGGCGACAGGGCGATGATGTCGCCGGTGGTGCGGATCAGGATGCCGTCTTCGAAGGCTTTTTTGAATGCGGTAAATGCGCGCACGCCTGGCTTGCCTGGAATCGGCGCCAGCTCGATGCCGGCAATCAGGCCAATGGTGCGGATGTCGATTACATGCGGCAGGCCTTTCAGCGAATGCACCGCGTCAGCCCAGTAGTCGGCCATGCCGGCCGCGTGTTCCAGTATCTTCTGCTGCTTGAATACTTCCAGCGTCGCCAGCGAAGCGGCGCAAGCGACTGGATGGCCTGAATAGGTATAGCCGTGGAACAGTTCAATCCCAGCCGGTGCATCCATAAAGGCATCGTGGATATGCTTTTTGCTGAATACCGCGCCCATCGGAATGGTGCCGTTGGTGAGTCCTTTGGCAGTGGTCATCATGTCCGGCTCGACGTCGAAGTAGTCGCCGGCAAACGGCGTGGTCAGGCGGCCGAAGCCGGTGATCACTTCGTCGAAGATCAGCAGGATTCCGTGTTTGGTGCACAGCTCGCGCAGCCGCTTCAGATAGCCTTTCGGCGGTATCAGCACACCGGTTGAACCAGCGACCGGTTCAACGATCACCGCAGCGATGGTCGATGCATCGTGCAGCGCCACGATGCGCTCCAGCTCATCGGCCAGGTTGGCGCCATGTTCCGGCTCGCCGCGCGTATAGGCGTTCTTCTCCAGGTTGTGCGTGTGCGGCAGGTGATCGACGCCCGGCAACATCACGCCATACGGCTTGCGGTTGCCGGCGATGCCGCCCACCGATATGCCGCCAAAGCCAACACCGTGATAGCCCCGTTCGCGCCCAATGAAACGGGTACGGCTGGCTTCACCGCGCGCCTTGTGGTACGCCAGCGCGATCTTCAGCGCGGTATCCACCGCCTCGGAACCGGAGTTGGTATAGAACACGTGGCCGTAGCGATGGTTGGTGTACGCCATCAGTTGTTCGGCCAGATCGAAAGCGGCCGGGTGGCCCATCTGGAAGGTCGGCGCGAAATCCAGCTGGCCGACCATCTCGCGCACCGCAGCGACGATCTTCGGCTGCGCGTGGCCGCAAGGCACGCACCACAGGCCGGCGGTGCCGTCGAGGATGCTGCGGCCATCGACATCCTTGTAGTACATGCCCTCGGCCGATACCAGCAAGCGCGGATGGGCTTTGAAATCGCGGTTGTTCGTGAACGGCATCCAGAAGGACGCCATCGATTCGGGTCGTGACTCGTTCATGCACATCTCCTATGAAACAACTGCTTTCGGATTTTTGGCGAACCGTAAAAATAATTTACCAGTTGGCAAAATGATGATGCAATAATAGACAGCAGGACAACTATGGCACAGATACACGGATCATCAAACTGTCCAACCGTACTGGCAACAAAAACACTACAGTTTCACTTTTGCTGCGTGGAGTCAAGGATGGAACAAACGAGTCCTGTGATCGATCAAGGCGGGCCGGGCGATTGGCCCTGTGTTGCCATCGAGCGCCGGCAGAAAGGCGGGCTGGTGGAGCAGATCGTCTCCGCCATCAGCGGCATGGTTGGCCGCAAGGAGTTGCACGTTGGCACTAAGATGCCATCGGTGCGACAATTCGCCAAGTGTAATGGCGTCAGCACCTTTACAGTTGTCGAGGCTTACGACCGGCTGGTGACGCTGGGCCTGCTATCCTCGCGGCGCGGCTCCGGCTATTTCGTCGCGCGCCAGGACCTGCCGGCGACACTGCTGCCGGCTGCCGCGCAAGCCGCGCCCCTGATCACCCCACTCGCCATCGACGCGCTGACCGCCGATCTGTATTCCGGCATGTCGGAAGCGCTGCCGGTGGGCGCCGGCTGGCTGCCCCCCGAGTGGTATGGCGAGGACACCATCCTCGACGCGGTGCGCCAGGCAATGCGCATTCCAGCGGCGCGGCTGCGCGGCTACGGCCATCCACTCGGCTTCCCCACGCTGCGCCAGCACATGGCGGCCACGCTGAGCGCGGAACTGTATCCGGTGCAGCCGGAACAAATTCTACTGACCCACGGCGCCACGCACGCCTTCGACCTGGTGCTGCGCACGCTGACCAAGCCGGGCGACACCGTGTTCGTTGAAGATCCCGGCTACAGCAACCTGCTGTCGCTGATACGCCATCACGGCTGCATCGCGGTTGGCATTCCGCGCGGCGAGCATGGCCTGGACCTGGATGCGCTGGCGCGGCAGGCAGCGCTGGCGCAGCCCAAACTCATGTTCGTCAACACGGTGCTGCAAAATCCGCTCGGCACTTCGCTGACGGTGGCGCAGGCGCACCGCCTGCTGGCCCTGGCCGAGCAGTTCGATTTCTGGCTGGTGGAGGACGACATCTACCGCGAGCTGGCGCCGCGCGGCGAAGCATCGCTGGCGGCCATGGATGGCTTGCGGCGGGTGATACGCGTCGGCAGCTTCTCCAAGACCTTGTCGCCGGTGCTGCGCGTCGGCTCGATCAGCGCCTCGGCGTCGCTGATAGCGGAACTGCTGCGGGTGAAAATGCTGGCCGGGCTCACCACCTCGGAGATCAACGAGCGCGCCGTCTACCACGCCATCACTGCGCGCCAGTACAAGCGCATGCTGGACAAGCTGGTGACGCAGCTGGACGCCGGCCGCGAGCGCGCCATGGCCAGCCTGCGCGAAGTCGGCATGACCTTGCTGGCGCGGCCGCGTGGCGGCATGTTCGTCAGCGCCGGCTGGCATGACGCGCCCTCGCCCGCATGGAACGGCCAGGTCATCGCCGACCTCGCGCTCAAGCACGGCATTCTGCTGTCGCCGTGCGACTTCTTCATGCAGAACGCGCCAGAAGCAATCTGGTTCCGCTTCAATGTCGCCTACGCCGACCATCCGCAACTGCTCAACTTCCTGAGACTCATATGCCGACAATAAAAATCAATCGCCGCGTGCTCAATCGCGACAAGCTGGAAGCCGAAATCACCGCCGAAGCGGTGCGCGTATTCGCCGAATGCGGCTATGAGGGCACGTCGATCGCCACGGTGGCGGAAAACGCCGGGCTGTCGAAACAGAACCTGATGTACTACTTCCCCACCAAGCAGGCGCTGTATCAGCGCGTGCTGGACGAAGTGCTGGACGACTGGCTGGCGCGCATGGAAAGCCTGGCGGCGGCGGATCAGGACCCGCGCGAAGTGCTACGCGCCTATGTGCAGGCCAAGCTTAAATTCTCGCGCGAGAATCCGTGGGCCTCACGCGTCTATGCAATGGAAGTGATCAGTGGCGCACCGCTCTACGGCGAGCAGATACAGAGCCGCGTGGTGCCGCTGGTGCGCAAGGATATCGAGGTATTCGAACAGTGGATCAGCGCGGGGAAGATTGCGCCGGTCAATGCGACGCATCTGCTGTTTGCGATCTGGGCGATGACCCAGTCCTATGCGGACTTTGCCACCCAGATGGCGCTGGTGCTAAACCGCAAACAGCTGACGAAAAAGGATTTCGACGATGCCGAAAAGGTCATCGTCGATATGGTGCTGGCAGCGATCAGCGTAACGCCACAACAGGCTTCTGGCGGCGACGGCCAGTGAACACAATCAGGCCCAGGCCGGCCAGCACCATGGCATAGCCGCCTGGCTCCGGCACGGCCAGTGCGGCGATGTTGGTGGCTGCAAATGCGTTGCCGGATTTGATCGTCACGCCCGAGTCCCAGGAATTCACCACCACCGTGCCATCGATATGACCCGAACCGTTTAACACCGAAGCGGTCGGCGCCAGAATGCTGATCGCTGCGCCAGTGCCGATTTTCAGCTCGGTGGCGCCGACAAAGTTGAACAGCACATTGTAGTTGTCGAACTGCTGGTAGCCGCCCTGAATGGTCGCGCTGTTGCCGACCACGTTGACGATGATGGTCGCATCGGTGGCGAAGTTACTCAGCACGAAGTCAGTGGCTTTGTTCATCATGGTCGCATCGACCGAAATCACTTCTACCGCGCTCTTAGTGCCAGTGAGGATAATCCGGTTGTCGGTCTGCGTAGCGATGGAGGTCGGCGTAATCGCCGCCAGTTGTGCGGAAGTCCTGGTCAGGCTGCTGGCCAGCTGGGTCATATTGACCGGCGCCGTGCCGCTGTAGGTGCTGTAGCCGGCGCTCAGCGGCGCGCCCCATGAAGGATAAGTCACGCCGCCGGCGGCGTACACATCGCCATTGAAGATAGTGCCGTTGCTGAAGTTCAGATGCCCGCCGACCACCAGCGAGTAGCGGCCGTAGGCATCCTGATTATTCTGGTTGACCGAATAGGAGGTCAGCGTCACATCGCGGCCGGCCATGATGGCGCCCTGCACAGTTGCATACGGGGCGCTGAAATCAGTAAAGGAAAAGACGTTGGCCTTGCCAACCGCGCCGCTCAGGTCGAGCACACCCGCCTGCGCGCTACCCAGCGAGCCCAGCACCAGGGCCGCAACCGCTAAAGTCGATTTGACCAAATTCGTCATTACAATTCCTTTTTGAAATCTTTGTTACCGGAAGGATATCACAACTGCAAATTTGTGTACTTTGCAGCCGAGCGTGGCCTATTGTTTGCGGCGGCGCGCCACCAGGCCCATCAGTGCCAAGCCACCCAGCAGCATGGCATACGTGCCTGGCTCTGGCACGGCCGAAGGAATCACGCCGGTGAATGCCTGGATGTGGATCTGGCCATATTCATTGACATTCTTGGCATACACGCCACCTTCCACGTTGGCGCCGTTGATGTTACTGAAAGTACCATCCGCCACCAGCACCTGGCCGCCAAAGGTACGGCCCACGGTCACGCTTTCAGCGCCGGCAAAGTTCCAGATGAATTTGCTGCCGTTGGATACCGCGTTCTCAAAGTTGGCAGTCAGGCTCAGGTTCTTGTCGTTGGTATTGAAGATGACGGTGGTGGCGCCGCTCAGATTGAAATAGAAGTCGGTGATCTGGGACGAGAAAACGCTACTGTCCAGGTTATTCTTGGTCAGGTCGAACACCAGCAGGCCGGAGGCGTCGGCGGTGCCGCTGAAGGTCACCTTGCTGTTGGTGGCGCTATCGATGCTCACACTGCTGTCCTTGCTGCCTTGCAGCGCCGACAGCTGCTTCGACAGGCCGGTCATCACGGCGCCGAAATCGGTCGAGGTAGCGGCAGCCTTGTTGCTCACCATGGTAGAGGTCTGGTCAGCGAGCTGTTGATTATTGTTGGTGCTGACCAAAGTGCCGGCATAGGCGGCGCCGTTCAGGTTAACGCTGGTGGCCGTGCCTCCGATCCAGGTATTACCCTGGAACGAGCCATTGGTAGCGGAACCCTCGACAAAAGCGTCGCCCTTGTTGACGATGACCTTGGTGGTGCTGCCCGCAACATACAGGCCGAGCGCATCCACGTGCGCGTCGTTGTTATTGCCGCTGAAATTGCCCAGCACGGTCACGCCCGCATAGTTGGATGCGGCGATCTTTTCCGGTTTCTGCACGAAGTCCTGCGCGACCGCGTTACCGCCAACAAAGGTGCGGCCCTGCACGTGCGAAGTGGAAGTCAGATCTTTGCTGACCACCAAGTTAAACTGTTGCAGCATCTGCGTCGCAGTCAACGCGGCAGGCTTGTCGGCTGCGTGGACGTGAGCGGAAAATACGGCGGCAGTTACCAAGGTAGTCAGTGAAAGAATACGCGCCATCTGAGGCTGTCCTTTAGATAATTTCTAAAATTAAACAATTATTGTTTTTAGTATATCACGGCTTAAAAAATCCCATGAGCAATTTCTTACCTTTTCAGTTACAAACCAATCGCTTGACGTTGCGCTTCGTCCAAAATGATGATGCGAAAGCAATGTTTGATGTACATTCCGATCCGCAGGCCATGCGCTACTTCAGCAGTACCGAGTGGCAGCACCTGGATCAGGCGGTCGAACACATCCAGAAAACGCTGGCGGGCTACGCAGACGGCAGCGCGTTGCGCCTGGCGATGGTGTTAAGAGATGGTCAAAACGCTGGTGCAGTGATCGGCAGCGTCACGCTGTATGCCTTCGACCAGCGCAATCACCGCTGCGAAATGGGCTACATCCTCGGCCGGCCGTACTGGGGCCAGCGCTATACGCAGGAGGCGTTGCGGGCGCTGATCGCCCACGCCTTCGGCCCGCTGGAACTGCGCCGCCTGGAAGCTGATATCCATCCCGACAATATTGCCTCAGAACGCCTGCTGCAAAGCCTGCACTTCCAGCGCGAAGGCCATCTGCGCGAGCGCTGGTTCGTCGGCGACGAAGTGTCGGACAGCATCATCTACGGCCTGCTGCGGCGCGACTGGGAAGCTGCCATTCATCCGGCGCAATAACCGGCCAGCCCCGCCAAATTGCAGTTGATCGGAATCCGCTACAGCGGCGCTGCGTGGTTTGCTAAAGTACCTCCATCGCAACATCCTTTATGGAGAAACAAATGAACAAAGTCAGCGCCCTGTTCGATGAAATCTTTCACGCTTTCAGCCGCGCCCTGCGCTATGGCGGCCGCCTGATCGGTGGCATGTCGCCGCAAGCCCTGCTGGGCGCGGCGCTGGTGCTGGCCCTGGTGTGCGCCGTGCTGCCGCTGGCCCTGACGCTATTTGTCGTGTTCCTGCTGGTGAAGCTGGCATGCGGCGCCAGCCTGGTCGCCCGCCGTTCGCGCTATACGCCTTACAAGGATGTTGAATGAAAAAGAACAAGCTGGCCCAGGCCGGCTATAACAATGCCAAAAGCCTGCTGGACATCGTCCGCGAGATCGGCGAAACCGCCGTCAGCGTGTGGTGGCATTTCTTTGACTGGCTGGCGCAGGTCGAGTGGCGCAAGCTGGTCATCATCTGGCTGCTGTTGCTGATCCTGTCGGTGTCGGTGCTGCACGTCGATGAGCAGTTGTGGACCTTCATCCTGGCCTCCTTCGGCCTGAAGGTGCTGGCCGGCGGCAAGCGCAAGGCCGAGCTGGAGGCGCGCAATGCGGAAACCCACGCCGACGAGGAAGGCATCGAACGGCGCGTGGTCGAGGCGCGCATGGCGGCGTTGCAGGCGCAGGTCGAGCCGCACTTTTTGTTCAACACCCTGGCGCTGATCGGCCAACTGATCGAAACCGATCCGCCGCAGGCGGCGCGCATCCACCAGAACCTGATCGACTACCTGCGCGCCACGCTGCCGCAAATGCGCGCCAAGGGTTCAGGCACGCTGGCGCGGCAAATCGAAATGTCGCGCGCCTACCTGGCCATCATGCAGGCCCGCATGCGCACGCGGCTGGCGGTGTCGATCGACGTGCCGGCAGAAATGCTGAGCGCCACTTTTCCGGTGATGATGTTGCAGATCCTGATCGAAAACGCTATCAAGCATGGCCTGGAGCCGAAGATCGACGGCGGCCGCATCGACATTCGCGCCTCGGTCGACGGGCAGATGCTGCAAGTGGACGTGATCGATGACGGCATCGGCTTCAACCACTTCGCCGGCGACGGCCTCGGCCTGGCCAATGTGCGCGAACGCCTGCGCATCCAGTACGGCAACCGCGCGCAGCTGGTGATCGAAGCACCGCTGACCGGCGGCACCCGCGCCAGCATCCGCGTGCCGTATGCGCCGGACATCTTTGCCGGGGGCGCCAAATGAGCCGCCCTACCGCCCTCATCGCTGACGATGAAGAAGGCATGCGCCAGCAGCTGCGCAGCCGCCTGCAGGAAGCCTGGCCCGAATTGCAGATCGTGGCGGAAGCCGTCAACGGCATCGAAGCCGTCGCGCTGGCCGGCCAGCACCAGCCGGACATCGTCTTCCTCGACATCCGCATGCCCGGCCTGTCCGGCATCGAGGCGGCGCGCATGCTGTTCAACCGCTGCCACCTCGTCTTCGTCACCGCCTACGACCAGTATGCGATTGAAGCGTTCGAGCAAGGCGCGCTGGATTACCTGCTGAAGCCGGTCGGCGGCGAACGCCTGAAGACCACTTGCGCGCGGCTGCAATCGCTGATCGGGCAACAGCCGACTAATATCGAACGGCAGCTGAGCCAGTTGCTGTCGCACCACAGCAAGCCGCCGGCGAAGCAGGAATACCTGCGCTGGATACAGGCGGTAGTCGGCACCAACCTGCGCATGATCTCGACCCGCGAAGTGCTGTTCTTCCAGGCCGACGAAAAATACACGCGGGTACAGACTGAGCAGTCGGAAGTCCTGATACGCAAGACCCTGAAGGAGCTGGCCGACGAGCTGGACCCGAACGAATTCTGGCGCATCCACCGTTCAACGCTGGTGCGCGTGGATGCGATTCAGGAAGTCACGCGCGACCTGCGCGGGCGGCAGATGGTGCGCATCCGCAGCCATCCCGAGTTGCTGGAAGTGAGCCGCGGCCACACCCATTTATTCCAGCAAATGTAACGTGCATTCGACGCGCGCGGGGCTATACTGAACTGCTACCTTTTAGGGAGGGAATAATGTCCAGCATACCCAAGCAAACCCTGTGCGGCGTCATACCATGCCTGCGCTACCGCAACGCGCCAGCCGCGATTGAATGGCTGCGCGACACGCTCGGCTTTACCGTGCAGTTCGTGGTGCCGAATGAAGACGGCACGGTCGCCCACGCTCAGCTCACCTTCGGCAACAGCATGATCATGCTG
Source organism: Duganella sp. sic0402 (assembly GCF_019219065.1). Lineage (GTDB taxonomy): Bacteria > Pseudomonadota > Gammaproteobacteria > Burkholderiales > Burkholderiaceae_D > Rugamonas. Next base: position 559,889 of record NZ_JAHUWK010000003.1, read on the forward strand.
GGTTCCGCCTTCGACACCGAATACGGCCAGCTGTTGAAACAGCCGGCGGATATCGGCGGCAAGGTCACGCAAAGCGCCTACCTGGTGGTCAATAACGCCGACCTGGTGTATGGCCGCGTGCTGGAAGCCGGCGGCAAGATCTTGCTGGACATCAAGGATGAGGACTACGGTGGCCGCGGCTTCACCTGCAGCGACCTTGAAGGCCATGTCTGGAGTATCGGAACCTACGATCCGTTTGCCGCCAGCAGCGCGGCCGCCAGCGCGGAGTCCGCCACCTGAGTCGGGCGGATGCGGATGATGTTGCGGTACAGCGGCGGCATGGCGGCGCACAGTGCGGCCATGTCGGCCTCCGGCATTGAAGGCAGCACGTACTGCAACTGGGCAGGATTCTTCAATGGCAGCGGGCCTTCCATGGTGGAGCCGTAGGCCCCGAGATTCATGAAACTGAGCGCGCTGGCGTCCGGTCCCCGCGCAAACACGAATGTGCCCTCCTTCGGATGGCCGAGATAGTGGCGCACCTGGTCGCGCTGTTCGCGGCTGGCGCCCAGCATCAGCTTGTAGCGCAGCTGGGCATAAGCGCGCGTGGTTTCCATGAAGGCGCTGCGGATGCCCGACTGCGCCATCCGTCCCGGCATGCACAGCAGCAAATTGCCATACCCATCCAGCAAAGCCACCGCATCCCCTGTTCCGCCATGTTCGCGGTCGCGCGCCATCGCCTGCAACAGGAAAGGCGCCAGGCCGGCATCCGGCTGGCACGGCGCGCAACGGTAGGTCAGCGCATCAGGATATTGCTGCTTCAAGGCACGTACGATGGCGTGGCTGGCTGGCAGCGCAGCGGGATCTTTCAGCAGTTCCTGCGGATGATCGGCGCTGAATTTTTCCATCACTTCGGCCGACGTGGCCTCAAACACAAGCGAGCACAAGGCTTGCGTCGCTTCGGAAATCGTTTTGCCGATGAAGAAAGACTTGGGCGCCGCACCGCTGGCCGCGCGCGCATACAGCGACGAACCCAGGATGGCCGGATAGCTGAAGCTGTCGGCAGCCTGTGCCCGCAGCAGCGTGGGCAGTGCGCCGAAGCTGGCGCTGTGGTCGTAGTTGATGCCGGATTCCTGATCCGGCGCGGCCACCACCACATTGAAGCCGCCGGCCAGGATCGCGCCGCTGCACATGCAGCACGGGTCCAGCGAGGTGACGATGGTGATGTCCTGCGGCGGCGGCAGCGCGCGGCCCTTGGCGCGTTCGGCGTAGTACCAGTCGATCAGCTGGCGCTCGCCGTGGGCGGTCGGGTCAAAGATCAAGCCGTCCTTGACGACGTTGTTGTGCAAGGACTTCAGCACGTTGCCATGCTGGTCGAGCATCAGGCCACCGACGCCGAATGTGCCCTGGGTCCTGGCCGCGATGGCCTCGGCCGCTGCAATCGCGACCGCCGCCTGCACATCAATCGTCTTTTTGTGCGCCATTACATTTACTTGTGCTTGAGGTCCTGGCCGCCGAACGCATTCGGCAGCTGCGCGGCAGCGGTGGTTTCGAAGATGTCGCCGTTCAGATTGGTCAGCAGCACTGGCAGCTCGTTGCCGCCCAGTTCGAGGATCACCTGGCGGCAGGCGCCGCATGGTGCGATTGGGCCGTCGGTCTGGCCGATGACCACCAATTGTTCAAAATCGCCAGGCTGGTAGCCGTGCGCGAACGCGCTGAAGAATGCGGTGCGTTCGGCGCAGTTGCACAAACCGTAGGCCGCGTTTTCCACGTTACAGCCGTGGAAAACTTTACCGTCATTGGTCAGCAAGGCCGCGCCGACTTTGAAGTTGGAGTACGGAGCGTAAGCCTTCAGGCGCGCGGCGGCGGCTTCGGCGATCAGTTCAGTTTTATTCATAGCGGACTCCCACAGCCGTCATTCCCGCGCAGGCGGGAATCCATGCTGAGTATGGGCTCCCGCCTGCGCGGGAGCGACGCGTGGTTTACGGGCGGATGGTGCGGTAGACAACCGGATTCGTGGACGGCGCAGCATCAGTAATCTGATACGCCGCCTGGATTTCGCGGATGGCTTGCTCGGCCGCTTCCTGCGTGCGCGCATGCACCATCGCCAGCGGCTGGCCGGCTTCAATCTTGTCGCCCAGGCCAAGCAGATCGGTCAGCCCAACAGCAAAGTCAATCGGATCCGCCGCGCGGCGGCGACCGCCACCGAGCGACACCACAGCCAAACCGATCTCACGGCAGTTGGCCGAAGCAGCGTAGCCGGAACTCAGCGCCGGCGCCGGCACGATGATCGGCGAACGCTCCAGGTATTTATCTGGATTATCCATCAAATCAGCAGGGCCACCCAGCGCCGTCACCATGCGTGCAAAGCGCTCGGCCGCTTCGCCGCTGTCCAGCGACGCTTGCAGCTTGGCGCGCGCCTCTTCCTCGGTCGCCGCCAGTTTGCCCAGCACCAGCATCTCGGCGCACAGCGCCATCGTCACCTCGTGCAGGCGCGCCGGACGCGATTTGCCCGTCAGGTAATCGATCGCACCGCGCACTTCGACCGCGTTACCCGCGTAAGGCGCCAGCGATTCGTTCATATCGGTCAGGATGGCCGAGGTCATCATGCCCGCGCCATTGCCGACCTTGACGATGCTCTCGGCCAGCTCCACCGACTTGTCATAGGTCGGCATGAAGGCGCCGCTGCCGACTTTCACGTCCATCGCCAGCGCGTCCAGGCCTGCCGACAGCTTCTTCGACAGGATGGAACCGGTGATCATGGCCACCGATTCCACCGTGGCGGTGACGTCGCGCACACCGTAGAAGATCTTGTCCGATGGCGCCAGCGACGAAGTCTGGCCGATGATGGCCACGCCGACTTCCTTCACCACTTTGCGGAACAGCGCGTTGTCCGGCACGGTGGTGTAGCCGGGGATGGAATCAAACTTGTCCAGCGTGCCGCCGGTGTGGCCCAGGCCACGGCCGGAGATCATCGGCACATAGCCGCCGCAGGCTGCGACCATCGGGCCAAGCAGCAGCGAGACAACGTCGCCGACGCCACCGGTGGAGTGTTTGTCGACGACAGGACCGTTCAGGTCCAGCGAACGCCAGTCCAGCACTTCGCCGGAATCGCGCATCGCCAGCGTGAAGGCCACGCGTTCGTCCATGCTCATATCGTTGAAGTAGACCGCCATGGCCAGCGCGGCGATCTGGGATTCGGTCACGCGGCCGGAGGTGATGCCGCCAACGAAGAACTGAATCTCTTCGGTGGACAAGGTGCCACCATCACGCTTTTTGCGGATGATCTCTTGGGGTAAATAGGACATGTAATTCTCCCGTAATTCAAAACGCGTCATTCCGGCGGAAGCCGGAATCCATGCTGAGTCGTCAAAGCCGACCTTCTATGGATTCCGGCCTTCGCCGGAATGACGGGATGCTGCTGTGCTTAGACGCCGTAAGGTATCCAGATGTTTTTGACTTGCGACGCGTGCGCCAATACCGCGCGGCCGCCAGCTTGCGAAGTGCTGTACCAGTCGCGGCCTTTGGCGCCGCCTACCCAGGTACGCTTCAGCGTCGATGCCGACAGGCGTTCCACTTCAGCGCAGCCTTCGGCCGAACCGTCGTGACGCCACACCGCATCGATATCGCCGTGCGTCGCCAGTGTGCGCGCCAGTTCATCGGCCGAACCGGTGATGATGTTGACCACGCCAGCCGGCAGGTCCGAGGTATCAAACACCTGATACAGATCAGTCGCCGACAGCGGATGCGCTTCCGACGGCACCACCACCACGCGGTTACCCAGCGCGATGGCGGGCGCCACCAGCGAGATGAAGCCCAGCAGCGGTGCTTCGTTCGGGCACACGATACCAATCACACCCAGCGGCTCGTTCAGCGCCACGGTAATGCCATGCATCGGCGGCTGATGCGCCAGGCCGTCGTACTTGTCAGCCCACGCAGCCCAGTAGAACAGACGCTCGATCGACGCCTGCACTTCCTTCTCTGCGTTCTTCGAACCGGTCATCGCGGCAATGCGGGCAGCGAATTCCTCGCCGCGTGCGGCCAGGTTTTCAGCGATGTAGTACAGCACTTGCGCACGGTTGTGCGAGGTGGCCTTGGTCCAGCCGCCGGCCTTGTGTGCAGCTTCCACCGCATTGCGGATGTCCTTGCGACTGCCCTCGCCCACTTCGGCGATGAATTCACCATCGGCGCCATGGATCGCACGGCTGTATGCGCCGTCAGGGCGGGCCTGCTTGCCACCGATGTACAACTTGGCAGTGCGGTCGATGGCAAACGCGCCACCCGCAACCGGCGCGGCCTTGGCCTTGGCTTTCGGCTCGATCACTGGCGCGGCGGGACGCGCATCTTCCGACTTGGCGGTCAGGTATTCGTACATGCCTTCGCGGCCGCCTTCACGGCCGTAGCCGGATTCGCGGTAGCCGCCGAAGCCGCAAGCGGCGTCGAACTGGTTGGCGGTGTTAATCCACACCACGCCGGCCTTGATCGCCGGCGCGACGTCCAGCGCCAGCGAAATGTTTTCGGTCCACACGCACGCGGCCAGGCCGTACACGGTGTTGTTCGCCAGCTGCACGGCCTCTGGCGGCGTGCGGAAGCTCATCGCCACCAGCACCGGGCCAAAGATTTCAGCCTGTGCCACAGCGGCGGCGGTCGATGCGCCGGTGATCAGGGTCGGCGGGAACCACGAGCCATCGGCCGGCAGTTCGCACGCTGGCTGGTACACAGTGCAGCCTTCGTCGCGTGCCGATTGCACCAGGCCTTCGATGCGCTGCTTCTGCACCGGATCGACCAGCGCGCCGATGTCCATCGACTTGTCCAGCGGCGAACCGAGGGTCAGCTTGTCCATGCGGGCGCGCAGCTTGGCCAGGAATTTCTCCTGCACCGATTCCTGCACCAGCAGGCGCGAACCCGCGCAGCACACCTGGCCCTGATTGAACCAGATCGAATCGACCAGACCTTCAACAGCAGCGTCCAGGTCCGCATCTTCAAACACGATGAATGGCGACTTGCCGCCCAACTCCAGCGACAGCTTCTTGCCGCTGCCTGCCGACGCTTCGCGGATCAAGCGGCCGACTTCGGTCGAACCGGTGAAGGCCAGCTTGTCGATGCCTGCGTGCTTGACGATGGCTTCGCCCACGCGGCCATCGCCGGTGATGATGTTGACCACACCGGCAGGCACGCCAGCTTGTACGCAGATGTCGGCGAACAGCATCGCGGTCAGCGAAGTGAATTCAGCCGGCTTGAAGACCACGGTGTTACCGGCAGCCAGCGCAGGGGCGATTTTCCACGCCAGCATCAGCAGCGGGAAGTTCCATGGCACGATCTGGCCGACCACGCCCACGGCGCGGTAGTCGGCAAATTCTTCGGCTTGCAGTTGCGCCCAGCCGGCGTGGTAGTAGAAGTGACGCGCCACCAGCGGCAGATCGACATCGCGGGTTTCGCGGATGGTCTTGCCGTTGTCCAGCGTTTCCAGCACGGCGAACAGGCGCGCATGTTTCTGCATCAGGCGTGCGATCGAATACATGATCTTGGCGCGGCCATGGCCACCCAGCGCTTGCCAGCCCGGTTGCGCGGCACGTGCGGCGGCAACCGCGCGGTCAACGTCGGCCGCGCTGCCCTGGGTCAGGTCTGCCAGCTTGCTGCCGTCGGCTGGATTGATGGAAGCGAACAGCTCACCGGCCTCGCTCCATTCGTTATTGATGAACAGGCCGAATTGGCGGCCGCGTTGTTCCAGCCACGCTTGCGCTTCTTTCGTGCTTTCCGGTGCTGGGCCGTATTCCATGGTGTTGAGGATCTCTTTAATGGTTGGCATGACGGTATCCGATTCTTATGGTTGCGCGTGGCGGTGAGCGGCCGAGTAGTTACCGGTCACGTAGTGTTCCAGCTGACGTTCGATGTCGGTCAGCAGGCTCGATGCGCCGATGCGGAACAGATGCGGTTCCAGCCACTCATTGCCCAATTCTTCTTTCATCAGCGTCAGATATTGCAGCGCGGCCTTGGCCGTGCCGACACCGCCCGCTGGCTTGTAGCCGATCTTGAAGCCGGTCTGCTCGTGGTAGTCGCGGATCGCGCGCACCATGGTCAGCGACACAGGGATGGTCGCGTTGACCGGTTCTTTACCGGTCGAGGTCTTGATGAAGTCCGCACCGGCCATCATGCAGACCCACGATGCCTTGGCCACGTTTTCCAGCGTGACCAGTTCACCGGTCGCCAGAATCGCCTTGACGTGCGCTTCGCCGCAGGCTTTGCGGTAAGCCAGCATTTCGTCGTACAGCGCCTGCCAGTTGCCGGTCAGGACGTGCTGACGGGTGATGACGATATCGATCTCGGAAGCACCAGCGGCCACCGACAGTTCGATCTCGCGCACCTTGGTTTCCATGCTGGTCAAGCCAGCCGGGAAGCCGGTCGATACAGCGGCGATCGGCAAACGGCCTTGCAGCACGTCCACCGCCGGCTTGATCATCTCGTGGTACACGCAGACGGCGCCGGTGGCCAGGTTGATGTCTTGCAGGCCCAGTGCTTCCACCAGGTCGGCGCGCAGCGGACGAATCGCCTTACGGCACAGGCGCTCAACGCGGCCAGGCGTATCGTCGCCGGACAGCGTGGTCAGGTCGATCAGGCCGATGGCCTTGACCAGCCAGGCGGCCTGGTATTCCTTTTTCACCGTGCGGCGGTTCGCCAGGCTGGCGGCGCGGCGGTCGGATGCGGATTTATTGACGCGGATATGGTTAATCCAGCTGAGGTCCAGCGGGACCGCTTCATTGCGCTTGAAGTCGCTCATAACAGATTGCTTCCGTTCGAAAGTGGCTTGACGCCGAGGTGATGGGCCAGGGTCTGGCCGATGTCGGAGAAGGATTCGGAAATGCCCAGCGATTGCGCTTTCACCTTCGGACCGAAGAAGATCATCGGGATGTGTTCACGCGTGTGGTCGGAGCCTGGCCAGGTTGGATCGCAGCCGTGGTCGGCGGTGATCACCACCAGATCGTCTTCCTTCAGCTTGGCGATGAATTCCGGCAGGCGCGCATCCATTTCATGCAGCGCGTTGGAATAGCCGTTGACATCGCGGCGGTGGCCGAAGGCCTGGTCGAAGTCGACGAAGTTAACGAAGGTCAGCGACTTGTCGCCGGCTTCATCGGCTACTTTCAGCAGCGCGTCGAACAGCGCCATATTGTCCTTACCCTTGACCACGCGCGATACGCCCTGCGTCGCGAAGATGTCGCTGATCTTGCCCAGCGCGATGACTTCACCGCCGTCGTTCTTGACGTGGTCCAGCAGCGTTGGCGCTGGCGGCGCGACAGCGTAGTCGTGACGGTTGGTGGTGCGGGTGTAGTTGCCGTTGGCGCCGACGAAGGGACGCGCGATCACGCGGCCGATGTTGTACGGTTCCACCAGCTTGAAGGCGATCTCGCACACTTCATACAGGCGCTCCAGGCCGAACGATTCTTCGTGTGCGGCGATTTGCAGCACCGAATCGGCCGAGGTGTAGATGATCGGCTTGCCGGTGGCGACATGCTCGTCACCGTGCTTGTTGATGATCTCCGTGCCGGATGCGTGGCAGTCGCCCAGGAAGCCCGGCACGCCGGTCAGCTCTTGCAGCTTTTGCGTCAGCTCGGCCGGGAACGACGGCACGGTCTTCGGGAAGTAGCCCCAGTCGAATTCCACCGGCACGCCGGCGATTTCCCAGTGGCCGGACTGCGTGTCCTTGCCGGTTGAGCGTTCACGCGCGGCGCCGTAGGCGGCGGTGAAGCCTTCGCGCTGGGTGAAGCCGGTGGCCCACTCGCCGCTGGCCAGATGGGCGGCGGCGGTCAGGCCCAGATTTTCCATGGTCGGCAGCGACATCGGCTTGCCGCTTTTGGCGACCTGCTCGGCGATGTGGCCGAAGGTGTTGGCGCCGGCATCGTTGTACTTCGCCGCATCGGGCGTGGCGCCCAGACCGAACGAATCGAGCAACAGGATAAATGCGCGTTTCATGATGTACTCCTAAAAGCAAAAAGGGGCGGACTGCGCCGCCCCCGTTGGTTCCTTAAGCCTGCGGCGTTTTCGCCACGTTGCCCAGGAAGCCCAGGATGACTTCGACCAGCGAAGTTGCAGCCACCGCTGCGTATTTCAACGTCTGCTCATGCGACAGCGGGAACGGCGACAGGCCTTCCGCCAGATTGGTGATGGCCGATACGCCCACCACTTTCAGGCCGCAGTGACGCGCCGACACTACCTCCGGCACCACCGACATGCCCACCACGTCAGCACCCAGGGTCTTGAACGCGCGGATTTCCGCAGGCGTTTCAAAGTTAGGGCCAGCGTAAGCGATGTACACGCCTTCGTGCAGCGTCACGTTTTTCTCTTTGGCCGAAGAATGCAGCAGCGCGCGCAAGTCGGCGTCATAGGCGTTGGCCATGCTGAAGAAGCGCGGACCGAAACGCTCATCGTTCGGGCCCATCATCGGGGTGCCTGGCAGGAAGTTGATGTGGTCGGTCAGCGCCACCAGCGAACCGGCGTCCACTTCAGGACGCAGCGAGCCGGCCGCATTGGTCACGAACAGCATTTCGCAGCCCAGCAGCTTCATGGTGCGCACGGCGCTGGTCATCACGCCCAGGCCGTAGCCTTCGTAGACGTGGCCGCGGCCCTTCATGCACACTACCTGGACGCCCGCCAGCGTGCCGATCACCAGTTCGCCGGCGTGGCCGTGCACGGTGGAGATAGGGAAGCCTGGCAGTTCGTCGTAGCCAATAGTGACCGAGTCGGTCATTTGTTCCGCCAGCACGCCCAGGCCGGAACCGAGAATCATCGCAACGCGTGGCTTGAAGCCTTGTGGAAGACGGGCGCGAATAATGTCAGCTGCCTGGAACGGGGAATTATTAGACATGGAATCCTCAAAGAATTTTGATATGGCTGGGGAAGCTGCCACTATGCATCATCGTGCATATGTATGGCAAATACCATTTTTCTTAGCCATTTATATAAAAGCGATATAAATCAGAGGTATTATAAACCAACGCAAACTGAGCCGCTGGGCGCGGTTGACTCGATTCGGACAAATGTTTATGATTGCAAACAACTGTTTGAAAGCATCATGACCGATTCCTCCAAAAAGGAACAGCTATACCAGCTGATCCGCGCCAACCCCTTTATTTCCCAGCAAGACCTGGCGGTCGAGCTGCGCCTGTCGCGCTCGGCCGTGGCCGGCCACATCGCTGGCCTGATACGTGAACGGCGCCTGCTGGGGCGCGCCTACGTGCTGCCGGACAAGCGCCCGGTGCTGTGCATCGGCGCCGCCAACCTGGACCGCAAGCTGCGCAGCGTCGAGGCGATGCAGCTAGGCACCTCCAATCCCGCCACCGCCGAGGAAGTCTACGGCGGCGTGGCGCGCAACATCGCTGAAAACCTGGCCCGCCTGAATCTGCCGGTAGCGCTGCTGACCGCCGTCGGCGACGATGGTGCAGGCCGCAGCCTGCAAGAGCACGCCGAACGCGCCGGCATCGATGTACGCGGCAGCCTCAAGTTGCAGGATGCCGCCACCGGCACCTACACCGCCATCCTCGACGACAAGGGCGAACTGGTGGTGGCGCTGGCCGACATGGCGCTGTACGACCGCATGACGCCGGAATTCCTCGCCAGCCGCTCGCCGCAGCGCCTGGCCGCCGCGATGACCGTAGCCGATCTCAACCTGCCGGCCGGCAGTATCACCACGCTCCTGGAAAGTGCGTGCAGCGACAATGTGCCGCTGGTGATCATCGCCGTCTCGCAGCCGAAGATGGCCCGCTTGCCGGCCGACCTGCGCGGACTGCGCTTACTGATACTCAATCGCGGCGAACTGGAAACCCGCGCCGGCCGCGCGCTGCCGACCGAGGCTGATGTGCGCGCTGCCTGCAACGAAGTGCGCATGCAAGGTGCGCAGGATGTCATCGTCACCTGTGGCGGCCAGGGCGTGTACCACACGCGCGGTAGCGAGCTGGTCTGGCTGGCCGCCCATCAGGTCGAGGTGGTGGATGTCACCGGCGCCGGCGACGCTTTCTCGGCCGCCGTCTGCTGGTCGCTCTACCAGGGCAGCGACGACCTGACGCTGGCCTGCCGCCGTGGCCTGAAGGTAGCCGCGATGACGCTGGAAAGCCCCGAGACGGTATCGCCGGTGCTGGCCGCCGACGTGCTCGACGAAATACACGATTTTGATATGAACGCTCCGCTGTTCCCGAATAAAGGATAAGACCATGCACCAATACTTATTGTTCTCACCGGAAGTGGCCGCCGCCCGCGCCGCCGGCAAAGCCATCGTCGCGCTGGAATCGACCATCATCTCGCACGGCATGCCCTACCCGCAAAACGTGCAGATGGCGCGTGAAGTGGAACAGCTCATCCGCGACGGCGGCGCCGTACCGGCCACCATCGCCATCATTGGCGGCAAAATTTGCATCGGCCTCTCGGACGAGCAGCTGGAGCTACTGGGCACTTCACCTGACGCGATGAAAGTCAGCCGCCGCGACCTGCCCTTCGTGCTGGCGCAGAACCAGCTGGGCGCGACCACAGTGGCCGCCACCATGATCTGCGCGGAACTGGCCGGCATCCAGGTGTTCGTCACCGGCGGCATCGGCGGCGTGCACCGTGGAGCCGAAACCAGCTTCGACATCTCGGCCGACTTGCAGGAACTGGCGCAGACTTCGGTGGCGGTGGTGTGCGCCGGCGTCAAGTCCATCCTCGACATCGGCCTGACGCTGGAATACCTGGAAACCTTCGGCGTGCCGGTGGTGAGCGTAGGCCAGCGCGGTTTCCCTGCCTTCTTCACCCGCGAGAGCGGCTTCAACGCCGACTTCCAGCTGGACAGCGCCGCTGAACAAGCCAGCTTCATCCAGACCAAGTGGCAGCTGGGCCTGAAAGGCGGCGTCGTGGTCAGCAATCCGGTGCCGGCCGCCGAGGCGATGCAGAAAGAAGAAATCGACCGCATCACTGGACAAGCCTTGCAGGAAGCGGATCAGCAAGGCATCACCGGCAAGAACGTCACGCCGTTCCTGCTCAGCCGTATCAAGGCGCTGACCGAGGGCCGCAGCCTGGCCACCAATATCGCCCTGGTGAAAAATAATGCCCGTTGCGGCGCCGCGCTGGCGGTGGCCATGCAATCCACCCATTAACGACGGCGGCCCGCCATGTCCATCGATCTGAAACAACTGAAGTACTTCCTCGCTGTCGCTGAAGAAAAAAGTTTCAGCCGTGCCGCCGAGCGACTGCATATTTCGCAGCCGCCGCTGAGCCAGCAGATCATGAAACTGGAAAGCGAACTGGGCGTCAAACTGTTCGCCCGCACCACCCGCACCTTCGAGCTGACGGTGGCAGGCAAGGCGCTGATGGGCGAAGCCTCCGAGCTGCTGGCCAAGATGCGCATGACCATCGACACCATCCGCCAGATCGACCGTGGTGAAGTGGGCCGGCTGCGGGTCGGTATTGTCGGCTCGGCGATGTGGGGGCCGATTCCCAGCCTGCTGGAAGAATTCCAGACCAAGTTCCCGCGCGTGACCTGGACCCTGCACGAGCTGGGTCCCACGCTGCAATACGAAGCGCTGCGCGCCAAGCAGATCGACGTCGGCTTCTGGCGCGAGCCGAAGCTGGACGAGGACGTGCTAAAGAACGACAACCTGCGCCAGGAACTCTGCTTCCGCGAAGATGTGTGCGTGGCGCTGAATGAGCATCATCCGCTGGCCAAGCAGGAAGCCATCGAACTGATCGACATCGCCGACGAGCCGATGCTGACGCTGGCCCTGGATAAATCCTCGTTCCCGCGCTATCTGATTCAATGCTGCGTGAAAGCCGGCTTCCAGCCGACCATCTTCCAGGAGGCGTCCGAGCCACAAACCCTGTTGGCCATGGTCGGCGCCGGCCTGGGCGTGGCGCTGATGCCGGAAACCACCAGCCGCATCGGCTGGCCCGGCGTGGTGTTCGTGCCGATCCGCACCGATCCGCCATCGGCCAATCTGTACATCAGCTACACCACCACCGACGACGCACCGGTGGTGCGCGCCTTCCTGAATATTTTGAATCCCCCAGCGCGCGCCGATTAATTTGACTAATGCGTCAGCCCGCCCACGGCGCGCACATCAACCGTGTGCGCCAGCGTGGTGCGCACGGCGATGCGCAAGCCTTCGATAACATCTTCCAGCTTCATGCTGGCCGTCCCCGGATTGCGCGCCGCCTGTTCCGGCAGATAGGGAATGTGGATGAAACCGGCGCGCATGGTGGTGCCCCATTCGTGCGCCTGGTGCATCAAACCATAGAACACATGGTTGCAGACAAAGGTGCCGGCCGTCTGCGACACCGACGCCGGCAAGCCGGCATCGCGCAGCTCGCTGACGATGGCCTTGATCGGCAAGGTGGAGAAATACGCCGCCGGGCCGCCGTTGACGATGGGCTGATCCACCAGCTGGCGTTGCTGGTTGTCCGGAATCGGCGCATCATCAATATTGATGGCGATGCGCTCCACCGAAATATCCACCCTGCCGCCAGCCTGCCCGACCGCGATCACGATGCTCGGCTGCAGTTCTTCCACCGCCTGGTGCATGACCTTGAGCGCGCGCCCGAACACGCACGGCAGCTGCCGCGCATGGACCACAAAATCGCCTTCGTGCCAGCCCTGCAGGCTGCGTACTGCCTCCCAGGAGGGATTGATGGTCTCTTTGTTAAACGGCTCGAAGCCCGTTAACAATATTATCTTTTTCATCTCCACGAACTCCGTGATGCGTTAACCCAGCAGCCTCTCACAGATTCATTAAAAAATAAAGCAGCGCAATATTTGCTAACAATAATGGCAATGCGGTCGGCACCTGCATTTTGACCACAGCATTCTTGTCCGGCAGTTCCAGCAGCGCCGCCGGCACGATGTTGAAATTGGCCGCCATCGGCGTCATCAGCGTGCCGCAATAGGCGCTGAACATGCCGATCGCCGCCATCACCGCCGGATTGGCGTGATACACGCCGACCAGTACCGGTATGCCCACCCCGCCGGCAATCACCGGAAACGCCGCGAAGCCATTGCCCATGATGATGGTGAACAGCGCCATGCCGAGGCAGTACACCGCCACCGCCACCAGCCGCGCATCCATATTGATATACGAGGTGACCACATGCGCCACCGCCTTGCCCATGCCGGCCTCGGTGAACAGCAGGCCCAGCACCGCCAGCATGTGCGGCAGCACCACCGCCCAGCCCAGATGATCGACCAGGCGGCGCGACTCGCGCATCGCCTGCAGCGGCGTCGAGCGGGTCAGCCAGCAGGCGGTGGCCACCGCGAACAGCGAACCACAGCCGAGGCTGATCAGCGTGATGTGTTTCGGGTCCATCAGGAAGCGGCCGTCCCACTGCACGTCCTTGAACAGCGTCGAACCGATCACCGTGGTCAACGGGATCAGCAACGCCGGGATCAGCAGCTTGTGGCCCAGCCGCTGCGCGCTGTCGCGCCGTTGTTCGGCGGAGCGTTCGCCATAGCGGCCCAGCGTGACGCCGCCGAAGCCGGCGATCAGCGCCATCAGCACCATCAGCAGGCCGGCCGCCACCGGCGGCAGCTGCTCGCCGGCCAGGTAGATCACCGCGTACAAGGCCCAGAACAGGGCGCTGCTGTAGCGCTTCGGGTTGTGCCGGTCGCGCAGCGCCATGCCGGCGATCAGCAGCAGCATCGCGCCCAGCACGTAGTAGAAGAAATCCAGCGAGAGTATCATTTGACGCTCCGGGCAATCTGCGCGTCCAGCCGGTACAGCCGCCACGAGTGGATGATAAAGGCGCAGATGGCGGTCGGTATGCCCCACAGCGCCATGTGCAGCGGATCGACCTCGATGCCTTCGCCTTGCAGTATGGTTTGCATCAACACGATGGCGCCGAAGGCAACAAAGATATCCTCCCCGAAAAACAGCCCGACGTTGTCGGTGGCGGCGGACATGGCGCGGATGCGGTAGCGCATGTCCATGGTGATATTCGGGTAGCGTGCCTCGGCCGCGCCTTCCGCCATCGGCGCCACCAGCGGCCGCACCATGCTCGCATGGCCGCCGAGGCTGGTCAGCCCGAAGGCGGCGCTGATTTCGCGGATGGCCAGGTAGACGATCAGCAGCCGGCCGGTGGTGGCCGAGCGGATGCGTGCAATCGAGGCCTGCGCATGTTCGCGCAATCCGTAGCGCTCCAGCAGGCCGATGGCGGCAATCGGCAGCAGCAGGATCAGCGGCAGGTTGCGGGTCTTGATGAAGGCCGCGCCCAGCGTGGCCAGCAACTGCTCGACCGGCATGAAGGCGGCAAAGCCGGTGACAAAACATGCCGCCACCACCGCCAGCACCGGGTGTGCGCGCAGCGCGAAGCCGGCGACGATAACGGCCACGCCCAGCAGCGGCCACAGATTAACCACAGTTTGCATATCCGCTTCCCATAAGAATGGCCTTGCTCAGAAGGCGCGCGCGAAGCTTACCACCATCTGGCGGCGCCAGTCCGCCTCGACATTGGCGCCCGTATAGGCATTGTTGCGCATGGCGCTGCGTGTGCGCGTCAGGTCGAGCGATACCTGCGCCTGCCAGCCATGCAGTCCGGTGGCCACGCCGATGCGCGCCTCGGCGCGGTTGCTCAGCGCCTGATCGCGCGAATACAGATAGCCGCCATGCCAGAACGCCTGCCAGCGCGGAGCCAGCACCCAGCCGCCGTTGAGTTCGCCATACAGCGTACGCTCGCCGAGCCCCAGATAGTCGGGCGAGTAATGCAGCCGGCCACTGAGCTTGGCGCCGGACAGGCCCACATACATCTCGTGAAAATTCCAGCTGGAGTTGCGCGGAAAGGCGTAGGCGCTGGCCCCGGCCTCCCAGGACAAGCCGGACGCCAGCCGCTGTGCATAGCCGGCATAGCCGGTCCACTGCAGGCTGCGATGCTGTTCCACCGCCAGTTGGCCATTCACCACCTGCCCGCCGGCGAACCAGCCATCGGCGCCGTCATAATTCAGCGCCAGCCGCGCCGCCGCCTGGTCGTCGCTCAGCGAGATGCCGCGATACAGATAATTGGATAGCAGACCGGCGCTGCCACTCAGCTGGGCCTGCGCCGCCGGCGCCAGCCAGCATAGCGACATGCTCAGGGCGAGTGTGCGTATCGGCTGCTGGAACTGGGTGTACACGCGCATGAGCACTTTCCTGAAATGCGGCTGATGGTGGCACACAGATCTATTCCCGTCAACGCCACGCTGGCCTCATTGACGACAATCCCGTCGCGCAGCCTGGCCGCCGGCAGCTGCGGCTTGAGTTGCTCCAGCAG
Source organism: Duganella sp. sic0402 (assembly GCF_019219065.1). Lineage (GTDB taxonomy): Bacteria > Pseudomonadota > Gammaproteobacteria > Burkholderiales > Burkholderiaceae_D > Rugamonas. Next base: position 575,117 of record NZ_JAHUWK010000003.1, read on the forward strand.
GGCCAGCATGCCGGAAACGTGGGCGGCGGCGTATGAGGAGCCGGCCACCACGCCCCAGCGCCCGCCCGGCATGGTGGTGGGGATGTCGCGGCCCGGCGCCAGCAAGGCGTGGCTGGCGGCAGACGGCGTGGCGCCGTCCGAGGCCACTGCAAACACGCCGGGCGTATTGGCCGGAAAGCCGCCGTCCGCGCGGCCCGGATCGACCGCGCCGACCACGCGGATACCGCGCGCCAGCGCTACTTCCACCAGTTGCTGCAACAGGCGGTCCTGCGGGCCGGACAGACTGAGGTTGATGATTTGCGCGCCGTTCGCCAGTGCGAAATTCAGCGCCTTGGCGAGCGTAAAGCTGTTGCAGCGGGTGGCTGTGCCGGTTTGCCAGCAGGCCCGCAACGCCAGCAGCCGCGCTTCCGGTGCCACGCCTTCGATGCCGACGCCATTGCCGGCGCGCGCAGCGATCACGCCCGCGACGGCAGTGCCGTGCAGCTCCGGCACATACTTCTGGCGGTCGACGAAATTCTCTTCCAGCAGAACCTGTCCGGCCAGGTCGGGATGGCTGCTTTCCACGCCGCTGTCCACCACCGCCACCACGACCTTGCGGCCGGTGGCAATCTTGCGCACTTGATCCAGCTGCCATGCGCCGGCGGCGGGCTGCGCGCGGTAAAGCGGATCGGCGCCGGCTTGTGCAACAAAGTCCTGGATCAGCTGCGCCCACGCTACGCGCTTGTCGCGCGACAGGGCTTCCAGCAGCGGTGCGGCGGCCATCCCGGCCGGCAGGCGCATGCGGTAGCAATCGATGCTGAGTACCGGCATCGCCCAGTCTTCCACCAGCGTCAATTGGTAGTCGCGCGCCACCGCCGATGCCAGCCGCTGGCGCGCCGCGCGGCCGGCGTCATCGCGGTAGTCGGCGCTGCCGTAGCTATCGCTGCGGAAGTGTGGTGCAGGCAGGTGGAACATGACCAGCACTTCGGCGGTGTTGGCCGCAGTGCTGGCCGCGCTATTGGCCGGGCCGTCGCCGCCTTCGCCAACGCTGGCGCCCACGCCTGCAGCCTGCTGCTGCGTCTCCAGTCCGATCTGCGGCAGATCGGCCGCCGACTGCGCACTGGCGACGCCGGCCAACAAGCTCAGGCAAAGGCACAAGCACAAGCACAGAATGGTTTTCATGGCGCGCTTCCGGCCGTCAGCGATTCCGCCAGCTCGACTGCCGGATCGGCGCGCAGCGCCTCCAGGAGCTGGGCCTGGCGGCTGTGCTCCACTTCCAGCATATACGCGCCGGTGACCGTGGGGCCGCCAATGATCTGGGCGCCATGCGCCTGCAGGATGCGCTGCACCTCTTCCAGCCGCGCCGCCGGCTTGAACACCACGAGCAGATCCGGCGTCGCCGCCGCGCCGCGTCCCAGCGCTTGATAGGACGCAGGCTCATCGCGCGGCCACAGTAGCAACGACGCCAGCACAGTGATCGCCGCGCACTGCGCCCCCAGCGCCAAGCCACGCCACCCGATGCCACCTGGCGAAGTACCCAGCCAGGCGCGCAGGCGCTGGCCCAGCCCCGGCGCAGGCGAGAGAACTGCGGCGCCGACAGGTGCAGGCATTGCAGCGGTGGCTGGTGACGGTAGCGGTTCCAGTCGAGGCAACAGTCGCGCCAGTGCGCGCTCCGGGTCCAGCCCGGCAGGCGCCGGCCCTGCCGTTTCCAGCAGCTTGCGCTGCCACGCCAGGTCTTCGCGGCAGGCCGCGCAGTCGCGCAAATGCTGCTGCACGCGCCCGGCCTCTTCCTCGCCCAGTGCGCCGGACGCGTACCAGGGCAGCAGTTCCTGTAGCGCCAGATGTTCGGCGCCGCTCATCATGCGTGGGGTACTCATTGCATTTCTTCCATATGATCGGACAGCATGCCTTTCAGCTTCTGCCGCGCATGAAACATGCGCGTTTTCACCGTGTTCACCGGACACCCCATGGTGTCGGCAATTTCCTGATAGGCCATGCCATGGTAATAAGTCAGGCTGACAACCACCCGCTGCTCCACCGGCAGCGCATCCAGCGCCCGGCTGACGCCCTGACGCAACTGCTGCGCCGCCATCGCGTGTTCCGGTTGCGCAGCATCCTCGCCGGACTGCTCCTCCGGCGGCTCCTGTGGCGCATCGGCGCCGCGCAGCGCCTTCAGTCCCTGCCGGTAGGCGATGCCAAAAATCCAGGTGGACAGCTTGCAGCTGCCATCAAACGTATCCGCCTTCTGCCACACCACCAGCATAGTGTCGTTGATGATTTCCTCAATCAGCGGCACATCGCGGGTCATGCGGTCCAAAAAACGCGCCAGGCGGGAAAAATATGCGCGATACAAGGCCTGGAAGGCCAGCCGGTCGCCGCCAACGATACGCCGCAATAAGGCATTTTCATCCAGCTCGTCCGACACAACCGCCTCAATCCGCATGCAAATTCTCCTGTAATGCCGTGAATACCAGGCGCAGGAAAAAAGGTTCAATAAAAAAGCAAAAATAAATTCACTAGCAATTTTGAACCATTTTCAGGCCCGTGGGTATTGACCGTCACAACATTGACGGATTGTTCAGCCAGCGTGCTTGCCTCACCCTCATCCCTCTTCTGCGGTCCGGCCCTGCTACAGCCGGACCTGGCCACTGTGCTGCGCCTGGTGCTGCTGGCGCCGCTGCTTGAGGAATGGATTATGCGCGCCGGACTGCACGCGTGGCTGTTGCAACGCACCGCGCCCGCGCCCGCGTTGCTGGCCAGCGCGCTGGCGTTCAGCGCCCTGCACCTGGGCTCGGGCCTGACGGCAGCCGCGCTGGTGTTCGGACCTGGCCTGCTGTTTGGTGCGGTCTACCAGCGCTGGCAGGACTGGCGCAGGTGCGCGCTGCTGCACGCGCTATGCAACGCCGGCGCACTGACCGTCTGCGGATCTGTTGTTGCACCTTATTTTGCCCTTAGCTGATTGGAGAAGCGATGAAGAGAATTCGACCACCCCACACCGGCGTGCTATGCGCAGCCGGCGCGTGGGCCCTGCTGATGCTGGCGCCGTCCGCGCAGGCTGCCGACGCCCTGAACGGCAAAAGCCTGTACCAGAACGGCCCGGCATCCGGCGGCACCGCTTGCGCTTCCTGCCACGGCCCGTCGCCCGCCAATAATGTCAACGGCATCCTCGCCGCAGCGAACAATCCCGGCGTGATCAGCAGCGCCTTTGCCGCCAATCGCGGCGGCATGGGTTCGCTATACAACGGCAAATTTACGGCCGCCGAGCTGTCCGATCTGGCGGCCTACATCGGCAATCCGAACGTAACCGCCGCACCGGCAGCGTCGCTGGCGCCGGCCAGCCTCTCGTTCGCCGGCACTACCGTCGGCCAGGCTAGCGCCGCGCTCAGCACCACCCTCACCAATTCCGGCAACGCGGCGCTGGCCATCAGCGCCGTCAGCGTCGCTGGCGCCAACGCCGGCGATTTCAGCATCAGCGGCGGCAACTGCGGCGCCGGCGTCAGCGTAGCGGCCGGCGCCAGCTGCAACGTGCAGCTGGTGTTCCGCCCCAGCGCCGGCGGCGCGCGCAACGCGGCGCTGAACTTCAGCCACAATGCGACCGGCGGCGGCAGCAGCGTCGCACTGAGCGGCACCGGCAACGCGGCGCCTGCCGCAACCGTCGCGCTGTCCGCCAATGCGCTGAACTTCGGCGCGCTGCTGACCGGCAGCGCTTCGGCGGTGCAGACCATCACCGTCAGCAACGCCGGCCAGGCGGCACTCAACTTCAGCAGCATCAGCCTGTCCGGCGCCAATGCCGCCATCTTCCAGCTGGGCGGCAGCTGCGCCACGTCCACCGCTGTGGCGGCGGGCGGCAGCTGCACCGTCACGGTGGTGGCCACGCCAACCGTGGCCGGTGCGTTCACGGCCAGCCTGAACCTGGCGTCCAACGCCAGCAATGGCAATCTGGCGGTCGGCCTGTCCGGCAACGCCAGCGTGGCCGCACCGGCGCTGGCGGCCAACCCAAGCGCGCTGTCGTTCGGCACGCAGACGGTTGGCGCGGCTGCGGCCACGCAAAGCGTGACCGTGACGAATCGCGGCAATGTACCGGTCAACTTCAGCAGCATCGCTGTCAGCGGCGCGCCATCAGTCACGCTGGGTAGCGGCGGCTGCGCCGGCACGCTGGCGGTGGCGGCCAGCTGCGACCTGACGTTATCCTTCGCCCCGACGGCGGAAGGCGCGGTCAACGCCACCTTGCTGGTACGCTCGAATGCGCCTGACTTGTCGGTCAGCGTCACCGGCGCCGGCACCACTGCGGCCGTGGCGCGTCCTGTGCTGTCGGATACAGCACCGGTCCTTTTCACCGCCACCCAGGTTGGCCAGCAGGCGGCTGCGCACCGCACTACGCTCAGCAACAACGGCAGCGCGGCATTGAAGATCACCGCACTGGCGCTTGGTGGAAGCAACCCCGGCGACTTCGCGCTGGCGGGCAGCTGCGTGGTCGGCGCCACCGTCAGCCCTGGCGCCAGCTGCAGCATCGACGCCAGCTTCAAGCCCGGCGCGGCCGGTGCGCGCAGCGCCGATGTGGTGCTGATGACCGACGGCGGCGCGCAACTGACGCTCGTCCTGAACGGCAATGGCGTGGCCGTACCGGTCGTCACACCTGCATTGACCGTCAATCCGCAGGCATTTGATTTCGGCAGCGCCACCGTCGGCGACGCAGGTCCGGTCAAGCGTTTCACGCTGACCAATAGCGGCAGCGCGGCGCTGACCATCAACAGCGCCAGCTTCAGCGGTCCATTCACGGCGGCCAGCGACAGCAGCAGCTGCGCAGCCTTCCCGTTGACGCTGGCCGCAGGCGCATCGTGCGAACTGCCGGTACGCTTTACCCCGGCGTCCGCCGGCAATGCCAGCGGCAACGTCAGCCTGCAAGCAAGTGGCGCCAGCTGGAACATCGCGCTCAGCGGCCAGGGCGCGGCGGCAGCATCGGGCGGCGGCGTTTCGCACAACCGTGGCGGTGGCGGCTGCTCCGCTGCGCAGGACGGTGACGATCCGATGCTGGCGGTATTGCTGGTGCTGGCGACTGCCGTGCTGCTGTGGCGCCGCCGCAAAGCGCGCGCCGCCATCGTCGCGGGCACGCTGGCTGGCGTCACCGCCTGCGCAGTGTCGCTGGTGTCGCTGCCGGCACAGGCGGCCGAAACGGCGACCGGCAATCCGGCACCTGCGTTCAACCTGAACGGCCCGGATGGCGCGGTCAAACTGGAACAGTACCGTGGCAAGCTGGTGTACCTCGACTTCTGGGCCTCATGGTGCGGCCCGTGCCGCCAGTCCTTCCCGTGGATGAACGATATGCAGGCCCGCTACGGCAGCCAGGGCTTGCAGATCATCGGCGTCAATGTGGACGCCAAGACCGACGACGCCCGCAACTTCCTGGGCACTACGCCGGCGCGCTTCGTGATCGCCTTCGACGCCACTGGCGCAACACCGCGCGCCTACGGCGTCAAGGGCATGCCCAGCAGCGTGCTGATCGGCCCCGATGGCAAGGTCCTGTATGAACACAGCGGCTTCCGCGCCGCCGACCGCGATGTGCTGGAAAGCCGCATCAAGGCTGCGCTGGGAGCAGCCAAATGAGCGCCCGTATCAACGCTGTGCGCGCACTGCTACTGTGCGCGGCGGCAGCCGGCCTGTCCGGCTGCGCGCTGACGCCGGTGCAGCCATGGGAAAAAGGCGAACTGGCGCGGCCCGACATGCTGATCCAGGGCGACGGCCTCGCCACCCGCTTCAATGAACACATCTACGCCAGCAAGGAAGCCGCTTCGGGCGGCAGCGCGGTTGGCGGCGGCGGCTGCGGCTGTAACTGACAAGGAACTTCATGGACAAGCACAAACAAGCAGCCGTTGGACCGGCATTGCTGGCGGCGGCTATGCTGCTGCCCGGCGTAGCGCATGCCGAGACGGCGCCGGAACGTGGCGCCATCAGCTTCAAATACCTGGACTACCGCGAAGACCAGTCCGGTCTGGACCGCATCCGCGTGCATGCACCAGCCATCTCGGTGATGGCGCCGGTGGCGGGTGAATGGTCGATCTCCGCCAGCGCCACCTCCGACGCGGTATCCGGCGCCACGCCGCGCTATCACACGGCGGTATCCGGCGCATCGCGCATGAGCGACGACCGCAAGGCCGGCGATGTCAGCGTCACCCGCTATCTGCCGGGCGGTACCGTTAGCGTGGGGACGGCCTTCTCCACCGAGCATGACTACCGCTCGCGCGCGCTGTCCTTGCAGGCGACCATCGACAGCGCTGACAAGAACACCATCTGGGCGCTGGGCATTGGTGGATCGGATGACGCGATCAATCCGGTCAACCGCATCGTCACCAATGAGAGCCGCCAGACCGTCAACCTGCTGGCCGGCGTGACGCAGGTGTTCACGCCATTCGATATCGGCCAGCTGACCTACACCTACTCCACCGGCCATGGCTACTACTCCGACCCGTACAAGCTGGTCGACAACCGGCCGCGCACGCGCGAGCAGCACACCGTGCTGGCGCAGTGGAATCACCGTTTCGTCGCGCTGGACGCCACCAGCCGCCTGAGCTACCGCTACTACCGCGACACCTTCGGCATCAGCGCCCACACGCTGTCGGGCGAATGGGTGCAATCGCTGGCGGGCGGCTGGACCATCACGCCCGCGCTGCGGCTGTACACGCAGCGCGCAGCCGATTTCTACTTCGATCCGGTGTACGACGCCAATATCGGTGCGCCCTTCCCGCCCGGCTATGTGTTTGGCGGGGCGGCGTTCACCTCGGCCGACCAGCGGCTATCCGGCTTTGGTGCGGTCACCGCTGGCCTCAAGCTGGCCAAACAGATCGACCAGGACTGGAGCGTCGATGTGAAGCTGGAGCGCTACCAGCAGCGCGGCGCCTGGCGCGTGTTCGGCAGCGGCAGTCCCGGCCTGGCGCCGCTGCGCGCCACCAGCCTGCAAATCGGCTTTACGCGGCTGTGGTGAGCGATCTGCACACCGTCAGCTTCGCCGCCATGGGCAGCCGCTGCGAAATCATCCTGGCGGCGGCTGGCGCCAGGCAGGCGCATGCCATCGCCGCTCCTGCCATCGACGAGGTACAGCGCATCGAGCGCAAGTATTCGCGCTACCGCGACGACAGCATGCTAAGCCGGATCAACGCCGCCGCCGGCCGCCATGCGATCGCCTGCGACCGCGAGACGGCGTCGCTGCTGGCCTATGCCGACACGCTGTACACCACCAGCCAGGGCTGCTTCGATATCACCTCCGGCGTGCTGCGCAAGGCCTGGGACTTCCGTCACGGCCGCGTGCCGCAGCCGGGGGCACTGGAAGACCTGCTGCCGCTGGTCGGCTGGCGCAGTGTGAGCTACGACGACACCAGCGTATTCCTGCCGCTGCCCGGCATGGAGCTGGATTTCGGCGGCTTCGGCAAGGAGTATGCGGTAGACCGCGCGGCCGAGGTACTGGCCGGCCTGGATGTCAGGCACGGCTACGTCAACCTGGGCGGCGATATGCGCTTCCTCGGCCCGCGTCCGGATGGCGCGCCCTGGCAAATTGGCATCCAGGACCCGCGTGACATGGCGGCCACGGTGGCCGCCATTCCGGTCAGCCGTGGCGCACTGACCACCAGCGGCGATTACGAACGCTTTATTGAGATAGACGGCCAGCGCTACTGCCATGTGCTCGATCCGCACAGCGGCATGCCGGTGTCGTACTGGCGCTCGGTCAGCGTGGTGGCGCCGCTGGCGATCACCGCCGGCAGCTGCACCACCATCGCCATGCTGCTGGAACAGGATGGACTGGATTTCCTTGATCGCTGCGGCATGAGCTACCTCGCTGTCGATCACGCTGGACACATTTTTCGGAGAACAATATGAAGGCAATTTTCAACTGGCTGTGCGCGCTGCTGCTCGCCGCATCGCTGCCGCTGGCGCAGGCGGATGACTTCCTGCCGCCGGAACAAGCCTTCGTGCTGAAGGCGGAACTGCGCGACGCGCATACCGTCAAGCTGCACTGGAGCATTCCACCGGGCTACCACCTGTATCGCGAGCGTCTTTCGTTCACCGGCCCCGGCATCGGACAGCCGCAGCTGCCGGCCGGGCAGCGCAAGTTTGATGAGAACTTCGGCAAGGAGATGGAGACGTATTATTCGTCGCTCAGCCTGGATGTGCCGATCAGCGGCACCGGACCGTTCACGCTGACGGTTGGCTACCAAGGCTGTGCCGACGCTGGCCTGTGCTATCCGCCCGAGGTGCGCAGCTATAGCATCGATCCGGCTGCAGTGGGCTTGCTGACGGCACTGGCCGGCGGCGTAGAAGCGCCGCCAACCGCGAGCCAGCCGACGACTACGGCAACGCCGGAACACGCCGAGGATGACGCCTCGCTGGCCCAGCGCATGCTGCAAGGCGGCAGCGTGTGGCGCATTGGCGGCGCCTTCCTGGTGTTTGGCCTGCTGCTGTCGTTCACCCCATGCGTGCTGCCGATGGTGCCTATCCTGTCCTCGATCATCGTCGGCGAAGGGAACGTCACGCGCCGCCGTGGCTTGCTGCTGGCCGGTGCCTACAGCCTGGGCATGGCGATGGTCTACACCGCACTGGGTGTGGCGGCAGGGATCGCCGGCGAAGGACTGGCCGGCGCGCTGCAAAAACCGTGGGTGCTGCTGACCTTTGGCGCGCTGCTGTTTGCGCTGGCCTTGTCGATGTTCGATGTCTACCAGTTGCAGCTGCCAGGCGCGCTGCAAAGCCGGCTCAGCGAGTCCAGCGGCCGCCAGAGCGGCGGCAAGATTGCCGGCGTGTTCATCATGGGCGCATTGTCGGCGCTGATCGTCGGTCCTTGCGTGGCCGGGCCGCTGGCTGGCGCCCTGCTCTACATCAGCAAAACCGGCAACGCGGTCATAGGCGGCTGGGCGCTGTTCGCCATGGCGACCGGCATGAGCGTGCCGCTGCTGCTGACCGGCCTGTCCGCCGGCAGCCTGCTGCCGCGCGCCGGCGCCTGGATGAACCACGTCAAAACCGTGTTCGGCCTGCTGCTGATCGCAGTGGCGATCTGGATGATCGGCCCGGTGCTGCCGGTAACCGCCAGCATGGCGCTCTGGGGTGCGCTCGCCATCCTGTGCGCGGTATTCCTGCGTCCGGGCGCCGCAGTGCCGGCCGGCGCAGGCATCGGCGCTCACGCGGCCAGGGCGCTGGGCGTGGTGTTCCTGCTGGCCGGCCTGTTCCAGCTGATCGGCGCGGCCAGCAACGGCACCGACGTGCTGCAACCGCTGGCGCATCTGCGCGCCGGCAGTGGCGCCGGCACAGCGGACGCCGGCCACGCCGAGCCACGCTTCACCCGCATCCGCAGCGTCGCCGAACTGGAAAAGCTACTGGCCAACGCCAAGCAGCCGGTCATGCTGGACTTTTACGCCGACTGGTGCGTCGCCTGCAAGGAAATGGAGCGCATGACTTTCTCCGACAGCCGCGTCGCCTCCGCCATGCGCGGCATGCAGCTGATCCAGGTTGACGTGACCGCCAACAGCGCCGACGACCGCGCGCTGATGAAACGCTTCCAGCTGTTTGGCCCGCCCGGCATCATCCTGTTCAACGCCAGCGGCCAGGAAGTGCCAAAGGCCCGCGTGATCGGCTTCATGCCGCCCGATTCATTCCTGCGCCAATTGCAGCGCACCGCCAGCTAAGCGAGTCCACCCATGCCCCAACATTCCCGTTTGCTCATCCTCGGTTCCGGCCCGGCCGGCTACTCGGCCGCCGTCTACGCGGCGCGCGCCAATCTGCACCCCACGCTGATCACCGGCGCCGAACAAGGCGGCCAGCTGATGACCACCACCGACGTCGAGAACTGGCCAGCCGATCCACTCGGTGTGCAAGGCCCGGAGCTGATGCAGCGCTTCCGCAGCCACGCACTGCGCTTCGGCACCCGCATGGTGACCGATCATATTCACACCGCCCATCTGGACGAAAAACCGGTCCGCCTGGTCGGCGACGCAGGCCAGTACACCTGCGACGCGCTGATTATCGCCACCGGCGCGTCGGCGCAGTATTTGGGGCTGGCATCGGAACAGGCTTACCTGGGACGCGGCGTTTCGGCCTGCGCCACTTGCGACGGTTTTTTCTACCGTGGCCGCGAGGTAGCTGTGATCGGCGGCGGCAATACCGCCGTCGAGGAAGCGCTGTACTTGTCCGGCATCGCCTCGCACGTCACGCTGGTACACCGGCGCGACAAGTTCCGCGCCGAGCCTATCCTGATCGATCGCCTGATGGACAAGGTCAGACATGGCAACATCACGCTAAAACTGGACACCACGCTGCATCAAGTATGCGGCGACGACAGCGGCGTGACCGGCCTGAGGCTGCAACACCTCAGCGGCGAGCTGGAACAGCTGCCGGTGCACGGCGTGTTCATCGCCATCGGCCATCGGCCCAACACCGGCATCTTTGAGGGCCAACTAGCAATGCACAATGGCTATCTCAAGACCCGTAGCGGCAGCGCGGGCATGGCGACCCTGACCTCAGTCGCCGGCGTGTTTGCCGCTGGCGATGTGCAGGACCATGTGTATCGCCAGGCCATCACCAGCGCCGGCAGCGGTTGCATGGCGGCGCTGGACGCGCAGCGCTACCTGGAGCAGCAGGAAGGTTAAAACACAATTTATTTATAACTAAGCACGGAAAAATTCGTTCACTCCTGCAATCGTGCGGCCTAACATCCGCAGCTTTTACCGAGGGCCGCGCCGACACAATCGCCGCGCGCCGCTCACTCCAGGAGAGTCGATGCCTACCCCTGCACTATTCCAACTGATCGGCAACACGCCGCTGGTCCAACTTACCCAACTGGATACCGGCGTGTGCCAGCTGTACGCCAAGCTGGAATCCCAAAATCCCGGCGGTTCGATCAAGGACCGCGTCGGCCTCTCGATCATCGAAACCGCCGAACGCGATGGCCGTTTGAAGCCGGGCGGCACCATCATCGAAGCCACCGCCGGCAACACCGGCCTGGGCCTGGCATTGGCCGGCCGCCTCAAGGGCTACCGCGTGCTGCTGGTGGTGCCCGACAAAATGTCCACCGAAAAAGTGCTGCACCTGAAAGCGCTGGGCGCCGAAGTGCGCACCACCCGCTCCGACGTCGGCAAGGGCCACCCGGAGTATTACCAGGATATGGCGGCGCGTCTCGCCGCAGAGATCCCCGGCGCCTTCTTCGCCGACCAGTTCAACAATCCTGCCAACCCGCTGGCGCATGAAACCAGCACCGGTCCGGAAATCTGGGCGCAGATGGGACACGAGGTCGATGCGATTGTGGTCGGTGTGGGCTCGGCCGGCACGCTGACCGGCTTGAGCCGCTACTTCCGCAAAGTCGCTCCGCACGTGGAATTCGTACTGGCCGATCCGCAAGGCTCTATCCTGACTGAATACGTGGCCACCGGAAAAGTCAGCGACACCAGCGGCTCGTGGGCGGTGGAAGGCATCGGCGAGGATTTCATTCCATCGATCGCCGACCTGAGTTCCGTCAAAAAAGCCTACACCATCACCGACCAGGAAAGCTTCGACAGCGCGCGCCTGCTGCTGCGCGCCGAAGGCATTCTTGGCGGCTCGTCGACCGGCACGCTGCTCGCCGCCGCACTCAAATACTGCCGCGAACAGACTACGCCCAAGCGCGTGGTGACGCTGGTGTGCGATACCGGCACGCGCTATCTGTCCAAAGTCTACAACGACGGCTGGATGCATGACCAGGGCCTGCTACGCCATGAGCCGACCGGCGATCTGCGCGACCTGATCGGCCGCCGCCATGATCGCGGTGAAGTTATCAGCGTTTCGCCCGAAGACACGCTGCTGGTCGCCTTCAATCGCATGCGCGCCGCCGATCTGGCACAATTGCCGGTGCTGGACGGTGAACGCCTGGTTGGCATCATCGACGAATCCGACCTGCTGCTGAAAGTGGACAATGACGCCGCCCAGTTCACCAGCCTGGTTGGCGCCACCATGACCGCGCGGCTGGAAACGCTGCGGCCCAACGCCAGCCTGCATGCGCTGCGCAGCACGCTGGACCGGGGCCTGACTGCCGTAGTGTCCGAAGGCGGCGTGTTCCATGGCCTGATTACCCGCTTCGACCTTCTCAACCATTTGCGCAGGACTTTACCGTGACCGATAAACTCAACCTCGCCACGCGCGTGATCCACGCCGGCCAGTCGCCCGATCCCTCCACCGGCGCCATCATGCCGCCGATTTACGCCACCTCCACCTTCGTGCAGCAGAGTCCCGGCGTGCACAAGGGGCTGGACTATGGCCGCTCGCACAACCCGACCCGCTGGGCGCTGGAGCGCTGCGTCGCCGATCTGGAAAGCGGTGCACAGGCGTTCGCCTTCGCCTCCGGCCTGGCGGCCATCTCGACGGTACTGGAACTGCTGGACGCCGGCGCCCACATCGTCGCCGGTGACGATATGTATGGCGGCACCTATCGCCTGTTCGAGCGCGTGCGCCGCCGCAGCGCCGGCCATGAGTTCACCTATGTTGACCTGACCGATCCTGAAAATCTGCGCAAGGCCATCCGTCCAGAGACGCGCATGGTGTGGGTGGAGACGCCGACCAATCCAATGCTCAAGCTGGCCGACCTGCAAGCCATCGCTGCCATCTGCCGCGAACACAACATCATCGCCGTGGCCGACAACACCTTCGCCAGTCCGATTGTGCAGCGCCCGCTGGAACTGGGTTTCGACATCGTGGTGCACTCGGCCACCAAATACCTGAACGGCCACTCAGACATCATCGGCGGCATCGCCGTAGTTGGCGCTGAGCCACGCCAGCAGGCATGGCGCGAGCAACTGGCCTTTCTGCAAAACTCGGTCGGTGCGATTGCCGGCCCGTTCGACAGCTTCCTGGCACTGCGCGGCGTGAAGACGCTGGCGATCCGCCTGCAGCGTCATTGCGAGAGTGCGCTGCAACTGGCGCAGTGGCTGGAACAGCAAAAGGAAGTGCGCAAGGTTTACTACCCTGGTCTGGCCTCGCATCCGCAGCACGAGCTGGCCAAGCGCCAGATGCACGGCTTCGGCGGCATCATCTCGATCGACCTGGATACCGACCTGGCGGGCGCGCGCCGCTTCCTCGAACGCTGCGAGATCTTTGCCCTGGCGGAGAGTTTAGGTGGTGTGGAAAGCCTGATTGAACATCCGGCCCTGATGACCCATGCATCGATCCCCGCCGAGCAACGTGCGCGGCTGGGAATCGGTGACGGGCTGATACGGCTGTCGGTCGGCATCGAGGATGTGGAAGACCTGCGGCGCGACCTGCGCGCCGCCCTCGATGCGATCTGAACTTAGAAGTTCATCTTGAACGTGGCGCCGTAGGTGCGCGGTTCGTTCAGCATGCCGGTCAGGTTGTTGAACTCAATCGCGCTGAGTGCCACCACCTTGTCGGTGATGTTACGGCCGAAGGCAGCCACTTCATACTTGCCGTCGCCCCACTTGTAGCCAACGCGCAGGCCGCCTTCGGTCAGTGGCTTGGCGGTGTACTCGACAGCGGTGTAAAGGAAGAAGTTGTACTTGCTGCGATAGCTCCAGTCGGTGATTGCATACAGCTCGCCATTGCCCACTTCGGTGCTGTACTTCAGCGAGAAGTTGGCCTGATTGCGCGGTGCGCGCGGCATGTCGTTGCCGTCGATCAGAACGTAGCCTGGGTAGCCTGGCGCTGCGACGTTGGTCGGCGTGCAGCCCATGCCCAGATTGTTGGCGCCGTTACCACAGTACTGCACGCGCACGTTCTTGTCCTTGATCTCGGTATCGTTGAAGCTATAACCCGCCGAGCCGCTGAAGCCGTAACCCAGATTGGCTTGCAGATCAAGCTCGATCCCCTGGCCCGTCACCTTGTCGGCATTCAGCAGACGATTCATATTGACGCCGCCGCTGCCGGCGGTCAGCTGCTTGTCCTTCATACGGTACTGGAACACGGTGGCGCTCAGGCGCGCACGCTTGTCAAACAGATCCTGCTTGATACCGGCTTCATACGACAGCGCTCGCTCAACGCCGGCCATGGTAGGCACATCACCCAGGCCGTTCAGGCGGCCCTGCATCGATGGCGCGCGGTAGCCAGTAGCGATACGGGCAAACACATTGGTTTCCTTGGTCAGCTCGTAGGTGCCGCTGACGTCCCAGCTGACATTGTCGGTCTTGCTGTCCAGCGTGTGCGGCACGGTGACCAGCACATTGGCGGCGTTGTAGTCGGTGCGCGAAGCGAAGAAGTCTTTCTTGTCGTCGGTGTAGCGCAGGCCGGCGCGCAGTTTCAGCTTGTCCGACACGGCATAGTTGACTGAGCCGAAAGCCGCCCACGATTTCGATTTCTGATTCTGACGTGCGTACGGAATGTTCTGCGGATTGCCCGGCGCCAGGCTGTCGAAGCTGATACTGTCGATCTGGATCGCTTCGTTGAAGTAGTACAGGCCGCCGATCCATTGCAGCGGGCCGCTGTAGTTGGACTCGGCGCGGAACTCTTGCGAGAACTGCTTGTGGTTAGGCAGCAGGTCGGCGGTTTCCACCACGAATGGAATGCGGCCAGGGCCATATGGCGGCGCGTAGACGGCACCGTAGCCACCATCGACGTCGGCGCGGCTGTTGAAGTCGAGTTTTTCGTAGCCAGTGATCGAGTGCAGCGTGATGTCGCTCAGATTGTATTTCAGGCGAATGCTGCCGCCCTGGGTTTTCAGCTTTTGATAGTTGACGCCGTCGGTCGGGTAGGAGCCATAGTCGAAGTTGTCGACCAGGTCATTGGTGCCCTGCTTGAGGATATTCGCACGGAACAGCGTGGCGCTGCCGTGGTAATTACGCTGGTGGTAGTTGAACAGCGCGTCAAAGTCCTTGGTCGGCTTGACCAGCGCCTGGATGCGGAAGGCGTTGTCGCCGTAGCCTTCGAAGTCGCGGGTGCCCTTGGTGGTATCCGGATTGGTGTTGTGCACGCGGTTGCCGCGATGCTGGCTGGTGCCGGCGAAGCGCAGCGCCACGGTGTCGCTGACCGGGATGTTGAACGCGCCTTCGGCGGTCTTGGCCGAGTAATTGCCCACGCCGAACTGTACGTAGCCTTCTTGTTTAAAGACCGGCTTGGCCGAATCGAACTTGATCACGCCAGCCGGCGAGTTGCGGCCGAACAGCGTGCCCTGCGGACCGCGCAGCACCTCGACCTGGTCAACGTCAAACACCGGGAAGCCTTTCAGCATGGCGTTTTCCATCACGATGTCGTCCATCACGTAGCCGACCGGCTGCGAGGCGTTCAGGTCGAAGTCGGTATTGCCCAGGCCACGGATATAGAAGCGCGGGAAAGCGCGGCCGTAGTCGGACTCGATATTCAGCGACGGCGTGCGACCGGACAGGATACGGATATCGCCGGCGCCGGCGGTCAGCGTGTCCAGCTTGTCGCCCTTGATGGTGGCGATCGACATCGGCACGTCCTTGATGTTCTCGGCGCGGCGCTGCGCGGTCACGATCACGGTTTCCAGCTGATCTTTGCTGGCTGGCGCTTCCTGTGCCTGTGCCAGTGGAAAAGCGCTGGCGACCGCCAGTGCGACCATCGACCGCATGGCGAAATTGCGTTGCTTGCTCATATGTCCTGCTCCCTTGAATGTATGTGTGAGTGTATGTTTTAGTTATAACGATATACACATTACCAATCATGCTAGCACGGAAAAAAACCCAGGAAAGCGGACTTTTGCGGGACTTGATTCATATCTATTTTGTATAAATAGCTAAGAAAAAACGAATTTGTCGTACATATTCGCGCTGGTGCATAGTCATGGATCGGCCCGCCGCGCCCGCTTCCGGGGTTTTCTCTATGAAACCAGGTTGTCATCGACGGCGCGACCTCGGTCCACCAGGACAAAAAAGCAACGATATAAAAATATTTAATTCGGCGCGCCCTGTTGCTGCATTGCGACAAGCAATCGACAATTCAGCCGGCGCCCACGGATTGCAATTCAGGCAATAATTTAGCAAGTTGCTAGCACTTAGCGATAGAAATCAGGGATTTAGAGGAATAAAACGGCCAGTAATTACATGCTACGGCCAATAAAAATATACAATATCGTTCTTCCAGGAGCCTATTCATGAAACTTTCACAACTTAGTTTGACGGTTGCAGCACTGTTTATCGCTGCCAGCGCGTCCGCGGCTGCCCCAAAACTGGGCATCGTGTATGACGCAGGCGGCAAGTTCGACAAGTCGTTCAATCAGTCCGCTTTCGAAGGCGCAACGCGCTTCAAAAAAGAAACCAATATCAATTTCATCGAGGTGCAAGCCTCCAGCGATACCCAGGCTGAACAGGTAATGCGCGGCCTCGCCCGCAAAAATCTCGACCTGATCGCCGCCATCGGCTTTGCTCAGCAGGCCGCCGTGCAAAAGGTCGCCAAAGAATTCCCTAAAGTACACTTCGTGCTGATCGACGGTGTGGCGCAAGGCGCCAACGTCAATTCCATCACTTTCAAGGAAGAAGAAGGTTCCTACCTGGCGGGCGTGGCTGCGGCCATGGCGTCCAAGTCGAAGAAGCTGGGCTTCATCGGCGGCGTCGATATCCCGCTGATCCGCACCTTCGCCTGCGGCTACACGCAGGGCGCCAAGGCGGTGAATCCCAAAGTCGATGTGACCTCGAACATGGTCGGCACCTCGTCGGACTCGTGGAACAACCCGGCCAAGGGCGGTGAGCTGGCCCGTTCGCAATTCGACCGTGGCGTCGATGTGGTGTTTGCCGTGGCCGGCGGTTCCGGCCTGGGCACGCTGCAAACCGCCAAGGAAAAAGGCAAGCTGGCGATCGGCGTCGATTCGAACCAGAACAGCCTGTACCCAGGCAGCATCCTGACCTCGATGGTCAAGCGCGTCGACAACGCCGTCTACGATTCCTTCATGCAGATGAAGAACGGCACCTGGAAGGCCGGCGTCACCGCCAAGGGCCTGAAGGAAGGCGGCGTGGACTGGGCGCTGGACGAGAACAATCGCAAGTTGATCACGCCGGAAATCGAGAAGCGCGTGCTGGGTGCACGCAAGGATATTATCGATGGCAAGATCAAGGTCATCGACATCCGCTCGGGCGCAGCCTGCCCGGTTTAATACCTGTTTGAATATAGAGCGCGCCGCCGGGGATTGCCCCCTGCGGCGCGTTTTACTTAATTAAAAAACGATCCTATGCAGCCAGCAGTAGAATTTCGCGGCATCTCCAAGCATTTCGGAGCTGTGAAAGCGAACACGGACGTCAGCTTCGCCATCGCCAAGGGTTCCATCCATGGCCTGGTGGGCGAGAACGGCGCCGGCAAATCGACCCTGATGAGCATCCTGTACGGATACTACCGCGCCGACGGCGGGGAGATCCTGCTCGATGGCCAGGCGCGTCGCATCCACAACAGCCAGGAGGCGATTTCCCTCGGTATCGGCATGGTGCACCAGCACTTCATGCTGGTCGAGAACATGACCGTGCTGGATAACGTGATGCTGGGCAGCGAAGGCGGCTTCAAGCTGAAAGCCAAGCGCGCCGCCGTGGAAGCCGAGCTGCGCGAGATTTGCACGCGCTACCGCCTCGACGTCGATCCACTGGCCACCATCCACGATTTGTCGGTGGGCGCGCAGCAGCGCGTCGAGATCCTCAAGCAGATCTACCGCAGCGCCAACATCCTGATCCTGGACGAGCCGACCGCCGTACTGACCGCGCAGGAAACCGAGTCGCTGTTTGAAATCCTGCGCCTGTTCAAGGAACAGGGCAAGACCATCATCCTGATCACCCACAAGCTGCAAGAGATCCTCGACATCACCGACACCGTGACCGTGATGCGCGGCGGCCGCGTGATCGGCGCGGTGCCGACCGCCGGCACCACCAAGGAAGACCTGGCCAATATGATGGTCGGCCGTCCGATCGAAAACAACCTGCCGCGCGCACCCTACAATCCGGGCGCGCCGGTGCTGCAAGTGCAGGACCTGCAACTGCTGGACGGCCAGGGCGTCAAACTGCTGGCCGATATCGGCTTCACGCTGCGCGCCGGCGAAATCGTGGCGGTGGCGGGCGTGTCCGGCAACGGCCAGAGCGAGTTGATGGAAATCCTGTCGGGCATGCGCCTGCCGACCTCCGGCAAGCTGGACTTCCTCGGCAAGCCGCTGCCCGGTCTGTCCCCCCGCGATCGTGCCGACGCCGACGGCCTGCCGCGCACCTTCCGCGAACTGGGCATCGGCCATGTGCCGGAAGACCGTCTGCGCGATGGCGTGATCAAGGCCTTCTCGGTCATGCACAACACCATCTTCGGCTACCAGGACAAGCTGAAAAACAAGTGGGGCCTGCTGGACTTCAAGGCTATCGCCGGCCGTTGCGCGGAACTGATGCGCAACTTCGATGTGCGCCCGAACAACCACGACCTGCGTATCGGCCTGCTCTCCGGCGGCAATCAGCAGAAGGTGGTGATCGCGCGCGAAGTGCTGGCGCAGCCTAAGCTGATGCTGGTCGGCCAGCCTACGCGCGGCGTCGACATCGGCACCATCGAAAGCATCCACACCCAGCTGCTCAAGCTGCGCGACCAGGGCGTCGCCATCCTGCTGGTGTCCGTGGAGCTGGAAGAAGTGCGCGCGCTGGCGGACCGTATCCTGGTCATGTGCGGCGGCCGCATCACCGGCGAACTGAAAATTGAAGAATTCGACACAACCCGTATCGGCTTGCTGATGGGCGGGATGCACAAATCATGAATAAAGACCTGCCACGCTGGGCAACCGCGTTTGTAATGCCCGTTCTGAACCTGCTGTCGGCACTGCTGGTGACCGCGCTGGTGATTCACTACCTGGGCGAGAGCCCGGTCGAATCGCTGGCGATCCTGATCAACAGCGCCGTCATCAACCCGGAAGGCCTGAGCTACACGCTGTTCTACGCCTCGACCTTCATCTTCACCGGCCTGGCGGTATCGATCGCCATGCAGGCCGGCCTGTTCAACATCGGCGCAGAAGGCCAGATGTACTTTGCAGGCCTGGGCCTGACCCTGGCCATGCTGGCCTTCGACAGCTCGCTGTCGCCATGGCTGCTGATCCCGACCGGCATGCTGGGCGCGGCCTTGTTCGGCGCGCTGTGGGCCTTTGTGCCCGGCTACCTGCAAGCGAAACGCGGCAGCCATGTGGTGGTCACCACCATCATGTTCAACTACATCGCCGCTTCGCTGATGAACACCGTGATCGTCAAGCTGGTGCCGCCGGGCGAACAGAATCCGGCCAGCCGCGCCTTCAGCGCCGCCGCCGAAATGCCGCGCCTGAACGAATGGTTTCCTATCCTGGGCGAGACGCCGCTCAACATCAGCTTCTTCATCGCCATCATCGCGCTGGTGATCTACGGCGTGGTGGTATCGCGTTCGGCATGGGGCTACAAGCTGCGGGCCACCGGCCTGAACAAGCACGCCGCGCACTACGCCGGCATCCGCATCAGCAAGATGATCATCATCGTCATGCTGATCTCGGGCGCGCTGGCCGGTTTGGGTTCAGTCAACTCCATCATGGGTTCGACCCACTACCTGTCGCTGAACTTCGTCGGCGGCGCGGGCTTCATCGGCATCGCGATTGCGCTGATGGGGCGGCAGCACCCAGTAGGGATTTTCCTGTCGGCGGTACTGTTCGGCGCGCTGACGCAAGGTGGCTTCGATCTGTCGCTGGAAAAGCAGAACATCCCGCCTGAGACGGTGATCCTGATCCAGGGCCTGATCATCCTGTTCTGCGGCGCGATGGAAAACTTGTACGCGCCGGCCATCGCCAAAGCGCTGAAATTCAAGAAGTGAGGACGATATGACTTTAGATGACCTGCATATCGGCAGTATCCTGGTATCCACCGTGCGCAATGCGCCAGTGCTGATTTTCGCCGGCATGGCCGGCCTGTTCGCCGAACGTTCGGGCGTGATCGACATCGGCCTGGAAGGCAAGATCCTGGCATCGGCGTTTGTCTCGGCGGCGGTGGCCTACACCACGCAAAATCCATGGAACGGCGTCATGGCTGGCATCCTGGTGTCGGTGCTGCTGGCCACGCTGCAAGCCTATGTGGCCATCACCCAGAAGGGCAACCAGCTGGTGGCCGGCATCGCCATCAACATCGCCATGAGCGGCCTGACCTTCGTGGTGGCGCAGTACATCTTCCAGCAAGGCGGCCGCACGCCGGACCTGGGTTCGGCGCGTTTGTTTGACGTGGTGCTGCCGGGTACTGCGGCGGTGGAAGGCATCCCCTTCATCGGCTGGCTGTATGCGCACCTGATCGGCGGCCACTCGGTGCTGGTCTATCTGGCTTTCCTGCTGGTGCCGCTGGTGCACTGGGTGATTTACCACAGCCGCTTCGGCCTGCGCCTGCGCGCCTGCGGCGAGAATCCACACGCGGCCGATGCGGCCGGCGTGAACGTCGAGCGTCAGCGCTACATGGCGATGATCATCGCCGGCGTGCTGTGCTCCTTCTCTGGCGCCTATCTGTCGATCGTGCAGAGCGGCTTCTTCCTGCGCGATATGTCGGCCGGCGCTGGCTACCTGGCGCTGACCGCCATGGTATTCGGTAACTGGCGTCCGCTCTACACCTTCCTCGGCTGCCTGATGTTCGGTTTCTTCGGCGCGGTGCAGATCCAGATCGAAGGCGTCGAGTTGCCAGTGATCGGCCGCGTGCCGGGTGCGCTGATCCAGATGGTGCCTTACGTGCTGACCGTGATCGTGCTGGCTGGTCTGATGGCCAAGTCGGTGGCGCCGAAAGCGCTGGGTACGCCGTTCGTCAAGTCGCGTTAAACGGCCTTCATTTAAAGGTCTTCATATAGGACAGCAGGTCGGCGACCTGCTGTTCATCCTTGATTCCCCAGAAACGCATGCTGGTGCCGGGCACCACGTCATGCGGCGCGCGCACAAATGCCGCCAGATTCTTCTCGGTCCACACCAGGCCCGACTTCCGCATCGCTTCCGAATACTTGTAGTCCCTGGTGGACGCCGCCTTGCGTCCAACGATGGCGTTCAGCTGCGGCCCATAGCCTGCGCTTGCATACGGCCCCACCGCGTGGCAGGACGCGCAGCGCTGGAACAGCCGCGCGCCAACTTTGGGATCGCCAGCAGCGCCGGCCTGGCCTGCCGCCAGCAATGCAATCAACAACAGTCTCTTCATAACAAATGTAGTGCCGCATACTGCAGCAGCATGATGGTTTTGCCGTCGGCGATGTCGCCGGAGGCGATCATTTGCAGGGCGCGTTCCAGCGGTAACTCCAGCACTTCAATGTCTTCGCCCTCTTCAACGATGCCGCCGCCTTCGCCAATGCGCGCTGCGGCCTCGTACTCCGCCACGAAGAAGTATAGGCGTTCCGTCACCGAACCGGGGCTCATGAACGCCTCGAACACCTTGCGCACCTCGCCGATGCGGTAGCCGGTTTCCTCCTCCACCTCGGCCTTGATGCGCTGCTCCGGGCTGGCCTGGTCCAGCAGCCCGGCCGCCGCTTCAATCAGAAAGCCGTCATGGCCGTTGCCGTAGGTCGGAAAGCGGAACTGCCGCACCAGCACCACCGTGCGCTGTGCACGGTTATACAGCAGGATGGTGGCGCCATTGCCGCGATCATAGGTTTCGCGCGTCTGGCGCTGCCAGCTGCCGTCGCGGCGGCGGTAATCGAAGGTGGTCTTCTTCAGCAGGAACCAGTCGTCGGACAAAGTCTCAACCTGATGAATGCGGATACGGTCTTCGGGCATGGCGCTCTCCTGTTTGCGTTTTTTGACGATATCATGCAATATCGTGCAATATCAAGAAAATTCGTGCATATGCTAACCCGCCAACGCAAAGAACTGCTGCTCGCCCGCCTGAAACAGGATGGGCAGATCGTCGCCCGCACGCTCAGCGATGAGCTGGGCCTGTCAGAAGACACCATCCGCCGCGACCTGCGCGAACTGGCCGCAGAGGGGCTGCTGCAACGCGTACATGGCGGCGCGCTGCCGCTGGATCCGCCGCTGCCGCCCTCGCCGGCCATGGGCGACTTCGGCGCGCGCCAGCAGATCTCCAGCGAGGCCAAGCCGTCGATCGCGCGCGCGGCGGCCGCCATGATCGCGCCCGGCCAGGTGGTGTTCATCGATGGCGGCACCACCGCCGTGCAACTGGCGCGCGCCTTGCCGCCGACGCTGTGCTGCACGGTGGTGACGCACAGCCCGTCGGTGGCGGTGGAGCTGGCCGGGCATCCGCTGGCCGAGGTGATCCTGATCGGCGGCCGGCTGTTCAAGCACTCCATCGTGGCGATGGGACCATCGGCGCTGGAAGCGATCGCGCAGATCGGCACCGACATCTACTTCATGGGCGTGTGCAGCCTGCATCCGGAATCGGGCATCAGCACCGGTGACTTCGACGAGGCCGGTGTCAAGCGCGCCATCAGCCGCATGGCGCGGCGGACAGTGGTGCTGGCGTCGCCGGAGAAACTGGACACCGCTTCGCCCTACCAGATTGCGCCGTTGACGCAGGTAAGCGCCATCATCGTCAGCCGCGACGCGCCGGAAGCAGCGGTGGAGCGCTATCGCGCGCTGGGGATCGAAGTCACCAAGGCTTAATATTTGTGTGACACACTGGCTGGATGTCGACGTCTCACGCTTCAAAAAAATTCGGCTTGTGGTCCATGCTGCTGGCAGCCTGCTGGCTGGCGGCGGGCAGTTGCGGCGCCGTTACCCGCCTGGTGTATCCGCTCACCAGCGTGGATGATGCGGACAGCCGTTACGATTATGACTGGGCGGTGCTGCGCGTGGCCTTGCAAAAGACTGCGGCGCGCTATGGGCCGTTCGAGCTGCATCAGTCGCCACAGGCCATGTCGCCGCCGCGCGTGACGCAGGAGCTGCTGACGCCGGGCGGCCGCATCAATGTGTTCGCACGCGCCACGTCACCTGAACTGGAGCGCCAGTTCCTGCCGGTGCGCCTTCCGATCGATAAGGGGCTGCTGGGTTACCGCATGTTCCTGGTGCGCGATGAGGATCTGCCGCGCTTTGCAGCAGTGCGCACACTGGATGATTTGCGCGAGCTGCGCGCTGGCCAGGGCAAGGGCTGGGTGGATGTGTCGCTGCTGCGCGGTGCAGGCTTGACGGTCGTTGAAGGCACCAGCTATACGGGCCTGTTTGCGATGCTGAACGCGGGCCGCTTCGACTGGTTCTCGCGCGGCATTGATGAAGCGCAGCGCGAGTGGCGGGAGCGCCGTTTGACGTATCCTGGCATGACGATCGAGCCGGCCTTGCTGTTGCAGTATCCGTTGCCGCTGTATTTTTTCCTGCGGCGCGATGCCGAAGGCCAGCAGCTGGCGCGCCGCATCACGGATGGCATGGAGATCATGATCAGGGATGGTTCGCTGAACGCTCTGTTCCAGCAATACAAAGGCGACAGCATCAAGGCGGGCAAGCTATCCGGACGGCGCGTGCTGCACCTGAAGAATCCACACCTGACAACAGAGACGCCGCTGTCACGCGGCGAACTCTGGTTCAATCCGATTACCGGGAAGTGATTATGGCCAGATCGCTTTCAGCACCGCGGCCAGGTGGTAGCCGCCCTGAATCAGCTGCGCCTTGGCGGCGGCCGACGACGGCACCGGATAGTTGTCCGGAATCGCCAGCGGCCAGGTGTAGTAAGTCTCGCCCTTTTTGCTGGTCTGTTGCATCGCCGCGCCCGGCGTCACGTCGGTGTAGGCCAGCTTGGCCACCACCAGCGTCTGATCCGCCCACTGATACGGCCAGGTCACCGGATCGCCGCTGTTCGCCGCCACCACCGGATTGCCGGCAATGACCATCTGCGCGAACTGTTCCGGCGTGCGTGCGCCGATGCGGCGGAACGCATAGTTGACCACCGTCGTGTCCCAGTAGGAGTGGAAGGCGCGCGTGGTCTGCGCCGGACGCGCCGGCGTGGCTGGTGCAGGCTTGTCCTCCGCTGGACCGGCAGGGATCAGCTCACCGCTTTTCTGCGTCAGCTTGATATCGTCCAGTTGCAGGTTGTTGCCGCCCGATGTACCAAAGGCTTCCTTGTCATCCAGCTGCTTTTGCGTCGGCACCATGAAGCCGCCATTCTTGGCGACATAGCCTTCACCCACATGCAGCGGCTGCGCGATATCACCGGTCAGGTGGGTCAGCATCAGCAGCGCCTGGCGTGGCGTGAAATTGTGCGGATTGGTGGTGGCATCGCCCTTCCCTTGCAGCACGGCGATGCACTGCTTCAGCGTCTGCACGATGTCATGCTCGGCGGTGCCGACGCCATGGTCTTCGTAATGCGCCAGCTGGTACGGCACGTCGGTGTAGTGGTATTCGCTGTGCTTCGGATTGGCGGTCGTGTAAGCCACCATCTCTTCGGTCTGCGGACCGCAGTAAGTGCCTTTCACGCAGTCGGCCCACGAGGCCACCTTGGCCAGGCTTTCGCCCGGCAGCAGCAAGGCCTGTACCTGCTTCTCGGCGTTGGAGCCCTTGATCAGCTGGTCGGCAATCGCGCCGACCGCGCGGTGGCCGTCATTGCCCCAGGCGTGGGCATTGAAGGAAGCGAAGGCGCTGCTCAGCGCCAGTATGCATGCAAGCTTTTTCATTCAGGGCTGCCTTTCGATGGCTTAGGGTATTGTTTGTTGATGTCCAGCGGCTGCGCGTACTGCGAGTTCCAGGTCTGCTCCTGCAGCGCGGCCAGGCGCTGCGCCATTTTCTCGTTGCGCATCACCACTTCCAGATTGCGCGACAGGTCAAAATAACCGCCGCTCCAGTTGCTGGTGCCGACCCACGCGACCTGGTTATCGATCACCATGGTCTTGCTGTGGATGACGCGCGCAAATGGAATGAAGCCGGCCGAGGCCACCGGCAGCGTCACCACACGGATTTCCACGTTCGGCAGGATGGCCAGCGATTTCAGGTACACCTGCGCCGGCTGCTCCAGGTTCCAGTTGGAGACCATCAGCTTGACCTTGACGCCACGGTTGGCGGCCGAGCGCACTGCGTTGTCGATCACCGCGTAGTAAGGACGCGTGCCTTTCGGGCCGTAGCTCAGCGGCGCGTAGTCCAGCAGCTGGATGCGCACTTCGCTCTTGGCTTCGGCCAGCAGCGCCGGCAGGCCGCTCTCGGAATCGCCCACGCCGGCCGGGTTGTACTGGTTGGGGCTGGACAGCAGGAAGGCGTTTTGATGGATGTCCGCCGCCACAGTCTTGACGTTCAGCGCCGGCGCCACCTGGCCGGCCGAAGTCAGCGCCTGCGCGCGCCAGTCCTGGTTGAAGATTGCCAGCACCTGCGACACCACTTTCGGATCGGTGATGCGCAAGCCGGTTTCGTGGATATGCTCGAACGAGCGCCAGTCAAAATTCTGGCTGCCGATGAAGGCGGTCGCGCCGTCCACCACCAGGTACTTGGCGTGGATGATGCCGTTGCCGGTCAGCTTATTGAAATCGAGGACGCGGAATTCCAGGTTAGGAATCGCCTTGAGCCGTTCGATGGTCGGCTTCTCCGACAGGCCCACACCTTTCTGGTCGAGCAGGAAGCGGATCTTCACGCCGCGCTTGCCGGCCGTCTCCAGATGCTCGACCACTTTGTCGAACACGCTGCCCGGCTTGATCACCGCGTAGAACTGGCCGATGACGATCTCGCTTTTGGCGTTGTCAAACAATTCGGTCCACACTTGCGCCGCGCTGCGCAGGTCATCGCTGTGCAGCGGCGTTTCGACCGGCGCGGTCTGCACCAGTTCATAGCCGGGTATCGAAAATTCGGCATGCGCCGGCGCGGCCAGCACGCCAGCCGCCATCAGGGCGGAAACTAAAATACGACGCATCATTACTCCTTTTGTATGCTCTGGTAGCGTGTCTGCGGCGCGGCTGCGCCGGCCGGTTTCTGGTCTTGCTCGCGCTTGGCCAGATAGCTGGTCAGCGCGTCGATGTCACGGATATTGGTCGGTGCGCGGTTGCTGCCTTGCTTGAAGGCCGGGAAGCCGTCGCCGCCTTCGGCCAGGAAGTTATTGGTCACCACGCGATAGGTGGAGGCCATGTCCAGCCTGACGCCGTTCAGTTTCACGCTGTCCGGCACGATGCGCTGGCCTTCCGGCTTGAACTCGTCCCACTCGTAGCTGAAGCCTTCCGAAACTTGCAGCAGGCCGCGCTTCTGGTCGCGGGCACCGGCCCACTGTTCTTCCAGCAGCTCGACGATCTGTGCGCCGCGCAAATTCATCGCGATCAGCGTATTGCCGAACGGGAGTACCGCCATCGCGTGTCCCAGCGTCACCACATTGCCCGGCGCCGTCTCCAGGTCCTGACGGATGCCGCCCGGATTCTGCAGCGCGATCTGCGCGCCGAACGGACGGCCTGCGGCCAGCATGGAGTCCGCCACCAGGTCGCCCAGCGCGGACTCGCGCTTGTGGTCCTTGTCGCGCTTCACGCTGCCCACCGCGATCTTCGCCACCGGACGCGCCAGCGCGGCGGTGCTGCTGGCGCGGGCTTTCTTCAGATAGGCGTCCAGCGCCGGGTCGGCGGGCCATTTACCCGGCACCATCACCACCTGCTGTGCGCTGACATCGCGCACGCTATTGCTGTTGGTGTCCACGCTCAGCGTGATGCGGCCCATGACGTGGCCGCCCATATCGGACTGCGTCACCAGGCGGCCATCAACCTTGCACAGATAACCCTGATGCGAGTGGCCACTGATCACCAGGCGGATCGCCGGATCGAGGCGCTTGACCACATCCACGATCGGCCCTTTCAGATTGCTGCAATTCTGCTGGTCGAATTTATCGGTGGTGAGGCCGCCCTGGTGGATCAGCACCACGAACACACCCACGCCTTCCTTGCGCAGTTCCGGCAGCTGGCGGTTGATGGCGTCCGCCTCGTCGATGAACTCCAGGCCGGCGATGCCGGACGCCAGCGCCGACTCGGCCGTCTCACGTAGCACCGTGCCGATGAAGCCGATCTTGACGCCATGCGCGGTTTCGATTTTATAGGCCGGCAGCACCGGCTTGCGGGTGACCATGTCCACCACGTTCGCCGCCAGGTACTGGAACTGCGCGCCTTGATAGGCGCCTTCAAACTTGCAGGCCTTGTCGGCGCGTGGCGATACGCAACCGCCCTTCTGCTGGCGCAGCAGCTCGATGCGGCCCTGGTCGAATTCGTGATTGCCAACCGACGTGGCGCGCAGGCCCAGCAAGTTCATCGCGCCGATGGTCGGTTCGTCGGCCCACATCGCGGAGATGGCCGGGCTGGCGCCTATCAGGTCGCCGGCGCCGACCAGCAGCAGCTCAGGATCATCCTTGCGCCACGCTTGCAGCGCCGCACCCAGCGTGTCGATGCCGCCCGCGGTGATCACCTTTTCACCGCCGCCTGAGGCGCTGTCCAGCGTGTATTTGCTGGCTTCCAGATTGCCGTGAAAATCATTCAGCGCCACCAGCTGGATCTCGGTCACACCAGGCGGCAGCGGCTGTTTCGGCAGCCATGCGCAGCCGCCCAGCAAGGCCGCCAGCGTCATGCCGACGAGCGGGCTCAGATGTTTTTTCATTGCAGTAAACCGTTGTGTTGAATCGGTCATTGTACCGTCCAAAGCGCCTTGCGCAGAGCGGAAAATATTACGTTACAAAATGCGCCGCCAAATGAAAAACACCCTATAAGTACAGGACTTATAGGGTGTTGAGCGTGCATCAGAGGCGGGCAGCAACCCGCCGCGATAAACGATTAGAAGTCAACCGACAGGGTTGCCGACACGAAGCGTGGGGCGCCCAGGTAGTAGCGGGTGGCGCCGTTCGCTGCCAGGCCTTGGTATGGCAGCGAGTTGATCACGGTGGTCGACGACGGGTTGCGGTACTGCTTGTCGGTGAGGTTGCTGACGTTGACGGTCAGCTTAGGACGCTTCAGCCAGCCGTAGTTGGCGAAGGTGTAGCCACCGTCCAGACCGTAGGTGGTGTAGCCAGGAGCGACTTCGTCGTTCAGCAGCGAAGCGTATTGCTTGCTGGTGGCGCGTGCTTTTACACGAACCCAGAACGCACCGTCCTGGTACTCAACCGACAGGCCAGCCTTGCGGCGTGGCGCGTTTGGCGCTTCCTTGCCGGCGGTTGGCAGAACCACGGTGGCGCTGCCACGCAGGTTGTCTTCCAGTTCCGATTTCAGGTAGCCCAGCGAGCCGTAGAATGCCCAGCCGTTGATTGGGGTGTTACCCACTTCGATTTCCAGACCGCTGTGCTTCTCGCCACCGATGTTACGGTAGAAGCTACGGCCGGTGTCTGGATCAAACGCGGTCATTTGCTTGTTCTTGAAGTCGGTGTAGAACGCGGTCACGGTTGCGATGAACTTCGAATCCTGGTGACGGTAGCCCACGTCGCCGCTCCACGAGGTTTCTGGCGTCACGTCCACGAAGGAAGTCGGCAGCAGGGTCACTGGATCAACCACCACGCTGGTGCCGATGTTACCGAACACGAAGTTCGGCGGCGCCTTCATGTTTTTGGCGATCGAGGTGAAGATCTGGTCATCGTTGGTGATGCGATAGCGGGCACCGAACTGTGGCAGCACTTCGCTGTAGGTCTTGACGTACTGGTACGGCTTGACGTTGTTGTTCTCGTCACCGAAGTTGGTGAAGTCACGCTTGATGTGCGGAGCGCGTACACCGATGTTCAGCTTCAGCTTGTCGTCCATCAGGCTGATGGTGTCTTGCATGAAGGCCTGGTAAGCGGTCGAGATCGAGATCCAGTCGCGGCTGTTGGCGGCGTGGCCGTCAGGACGCTGAATCTGGCCATCTTGCAGCCATACGTCGGCGCGGTTGCCGTCGTTGGTCAGTGCCAGCATAGGGCCGGTCTGCTCGTGGCGAGCACGTTCCCACCAAACGCCTGCCTTGATTTCGTGGTTTTCCAGGTTGTAGATGGTGGCGATGTTCACACCAGGACGCACGGTGCGGGTCACGCTGGCGTTGGCTACCAGGACGGTGTCCAGGGTATCGCCGTCGCCGTTCAGGTCAACTGCCAGGTCACGCTTGCCGGTGGCTGGGTTGTAGAAAGCCTTTTCCGACTGGGCGCGTTGCTGCACGCCGCCGTTACCGAAGCCGTACCACAGGTATGGAGTCACAGCCAGGTCGAGGTTTTCGGTCAGGCGGAATTTGCTGACTGCCGAAGCGACGATGTTTTTGAACGGGTTCACGCCCAGGCCATAGTAGGCTGGCGACTGGGTGGTTTCGTTCTGCACGGTGCCCTTGACTGGGGTCAGGTGACCTTTGAAGGTGTCGGCGTAGTCGAAGTAGTAACCGTTGGCGTTGATCTCGGCCAGGGTCAGGTTGTTGATGTTGTTGTTGACTGCTTTGTTGAACAGAACGGTGGCGTGGACGTAGTTGAAACGGTCCCAGTCGTAGTTCACACCCAGATCGATGTGGTTACGGTTTGCTTCGCCTTTGCCTTTCCATTTGTCGGCTTCGGCGTGCGAGCCGGAGATGAAGGCGGTGAACTTGCCATCCAGCAGAGCGCCGGTGTCATAGCGCACGAAGGTTTTTTGCATGTTCAGCTGACCGATGGTCTGCATTACGCGCACGCGCTGTTTTTTCTCTGGCGCGCAGGTGGTGATGCCGAAGTTACCACCGGTGGCGCCAACTTGTGGCGAATCCACGTCGGTCGAACCCTGGGTCACGAACTGGGTGCAGGTGTTCTCTTGGTCCACATACTCTTGTGGGTAGATAGCGAAGTTACCGGAGTCATTGACTGGCACGCCGTTGATGGTGGCGCCGATCTGGTCGGAGTTGAAGCCGCGCAGGGTCATGCCGCCGCCGAACAGGCCGGTCGCGTCGTAGTTGTAGCTGTTAACTGCTGGCAGCATTTCCAGTGCTTCATAAGCGTTGCCGGTTGGGCGCTGCTTTTCCAATTCTTCCGCAGTAATCGTCGAACGTGCTTTTGGCGCGTCTTCCGTTACCATCAGGCCCATACCCAGTTTTTTACCGGTGATGACCACCTCGGCCTTGCCTGGAGTGGCGGTTGCTGCCTCCTGTGCAAAAGCGGAACCCGCTGCCATTGCAGCCAGGTGAGCCGCCACGGCGATTACGCTCAAGCGCAAGACCGGAGATTGTTTGGATTGCATTAAAAACCCCTTAGAGTGTTATTGTAAAAACTTTAACGAAAACGAACCGAAATTGTATGTGAAGAGCAATCTTTCTCTGCACCAAAGTGAGAGTGTATCTGCGTTAAATGACACTGGTATGACAACAAAAGTTGTCAAATTGCTCTAACTGCCAATAACTATTGCATGCCGCAAAACCCGCGACAAATACGTTTTTACTAAGCAATTAAGTGGAAAAACATATAAATGAATATGAAATGATTGCAAACGTGCAATTTTCATAGATAGCAGAGGCGTAATTCGGCGGAATTATAAGAGCTGCGGATGTCGATGAATTTTGTTCATGACAACTATTGAAGAGATTTCTTTAAAATGTAG
This sequence comes from Duganella sp. sic0402, assembly GCF_019219065.1. GTDB lineage: Bacteria > Pseudomonadota > Gammaproteobacteria > Burkholderiales > Burkholderiaceae_D > Rugamonas. Next base: position 605,432 of record NZ_JAHUWK010000003.1, read on the forward strand.
TAAAACTGCGACAAAATGGCGCTAAATTTTGACAAAAAACAAAGCCGGCGCATGGAGGCGCCGGCTTTGTTTGAGGAAAATACTTTATTTAGCGTTTGCTATTGGCGGCGGCGCCGGCAATATCAGCCTCAAATTTGGCAAATTTACCGTCCAGCGCTTTCAAAATACGTTGTTTTTCCGCTTCAGCAAGGAAAGAGTAGCGAATACTGTCGTAGGACAGTTTTTTCACTTCCGCGTAATCCGGCTGGTAACGGGCCGCATACAGTACATATTCACCGGATAAGTTGTTGCGGGAAACGCCCGCGTCATCAGTCGACAACACATATGGCACGCCATATTTGCGGAATAGCGTCACCGGATGCGCCTGGTCCTTGATGCCGAGGATGAAGTCGTTACTGCTGAGGTTGACCTCGACCGGGATCTTCTGATCACGCATTTTTTTCATGATGGCCAGGGGATTGCTCTCGTGAGCAATGTCCATGCCGTGGCCGATACGGCTGGCGCCGGCCACATCAATGGCATCCTTGATATGGAAGGTCAGGCCTTCCGGCTCCACCATGCCCAGCGACAGCTCGCCGGCGTGCAGCGCCAGTTTCACCTGCGGGAATTTGGACTTGAGGTATTTGAACATCTGCATGTGCAGCGCATAGTCGCGCATCGACACATGCACGCTTTCCTGGCCGACGATGTTGACGCCGACGATCTTCGGATTCGAGGTGGCCAGCTTGAAGCTGGACACGATCTGCGCATACACCTGCGACGGCGACAGGAAACGCAGCGCGAACGGCTGGTAGCGCAGCGTGAAGTTGGCATCGTCAATGCCAACGCTGACCGTGTCCACGTTCTTCAGGTAAGAAGCGATCCAGCCCTGGAAGGCTTGGTCTTTTTCCAGCTTGGCCGACAGCGCGGCGAAGTCGGCGTCGCTAACGCCGCCGGACAGCGCTTTCTTGTCGAAGTCCGCATCCTGCGCGATCGGTGCGATCTCGTAGATGGTTTCGATGTAGCTGACGTTTTCCTGGATGGCGCGCTGCTTCAGGCGCTGCAGGCCGTCGACAGCATTGGTCGACGCCACCGGGTTGAAATAGGCGAAGGTGTCGAAGAACTGGCGGTCCGGCGGCGACTGGATGGCGCTGTGGTTGTAGAAGTCCTTGTCCGACCAGCGCTGCAGCAGATTGGCCAGGAAGGTGTTGTCCTGCAGCGTGTCCACGCCGGACAGGCAGCTACGCTCCGCCAGCGGCTTGGCCTGCTCGGTCTTGGTCAACGTTTTGCTGGTGTCGATCTGATAGTTGCTCTTGTTGACACAGAAGCCCTCCTTGTCCACCCAGCTCAGATACTGTTCGGCATAGATCGCGCCGGAATAATGGTGGTGCAGGTCGCCGCCCTTGGGCATCAGCGTGAAGAACATCGTCAGCTCGGCCAGTTTCGGCTCCTTGCCCGCCGCGACCAGGGTGGCGAAGTGGCGCTTGGTGGCCTCTTCGTTGGCGTTGGCGGCTTGTGCCTGCGGCATGGCGCAGAACACGGCGGCGGCCAGCGCGGCGGCTTTCAGGCTGACGAGGTTTTTCTTCATGGTAGGTCCTTGGTTAAGTCATGTCACGGGCATGCACCTGTCGGCCGGCCGCATAGGTGGCCGCTATCGCGCGGTCGTCGCCCAGCAAGGCCAATGCGAACAGCAGCTCTTCCAGGCTGTTGCTGCGCGAGGTACGGCGCTGCAGCAGCGGCGTGGCTTGCGGGTCGATGACGATGAAGTCCGCCTCCGCCCCGCTGGCGAAATTGCCGATGGTGCCTTCAAGCTGCATGCTGCGCGCGGCGCCCAGCGTGGCGAGATAAAACATGCGCAAAGCCGGCAGGTAACTGCCCTTCAAGCGCGCTACTTTATAGGCTTCATTCATCGTTTGCAACATCGAGAACGAAGTGCCGGCGCCGACATCGGTCGCCAGTGACAGCAGCACGCCCGCGTCGTCTGCGCGCTCAAAGTCGAACAGGCCGCTGCCGAGGAACAGGTTGGAGGTCGGGCAGATGGCAGCTGCGGACTGGGTTTCGGCCATGCGGCGGCGGTCATGCTCATTTAGCCAGATGCAGTGGCCGTACATGGCGCGCGGCCGCATCATGCCATAGCTGTCGTACACGTCGATGTAGCTGCGCGAATTGGGAAACAGCTCGCGCACCCACGCGCATTCGGCTTCGTTTTCCGATACGTGGGTCTGGATATAGGTATCCGGATAGGCCGCCGCCAGCTCGCCAGCCAGCTGCAACTGGCGCTCGGTCGATGTAGGCGCGAAGCGCGGCGTGATCGCATACAGCGAACGGCCACGCTTGTGCCAGCGCTGGATCAGCGCTTCGGTATCACGCGCGCTGCTTTCAGCGGTGTCGCGCAGGAAGTCGGGACAGTTACGGTCCATCATCACCTTGCCGGCCACCATGCGCAAGCCGCGCTGCTCGCTGGCGGCGAAGAAGGCGTCCACTGATTCTGGATGCACGGTGCAGTAGACCATGGCGGTGGTGGTGCCGCAACGCAGCAGCTCGTCGAGGAAGAAATCGGCCACGTTGGCTGCGTGCTGGCTGTCGCCGAACTGGCGCTCGGATGGGAAGGTGTAGCTCTCCAGCCATGGCAGCAGGCCTTCCGACGGCGAGGCGATCATATCGGTCTGCGGATAGTGGATGTGGGTGTCGATAAAGCCCGGCATCAGCAGCTTGCCGCTGTAGTCGTGCACTACCGTGCCCGCAGGCAGGGTGGCGTGCAGCGCGGCGTAGTCGCCGGCCGCCTGGACTTTGCCGTCTTCGACGATCAGCAGGCCATCTTCGTGCCAGTTGTGGGACTGGTCGTTGAAGGCCGGATCGGCGACGAAGTGCAGCAAGCTGCCACGATAGGCTTGCAGGTTGGAGGTCATATCGGTCTTTCTTAAATCTGAGTGCGTAGTTTAGCTTGCGAAGGCCAGCCGTGCCGGCGTGCTGAGCGCAGCAATTTGCTGCCGCTCCCACACCATCAACAGCTGCGCGCACACGGAGGCGGCAATGGCGGCGGGAAGTTTGCTGGAAATGCCAGGCAGGCCGATGGGACAGGCCATGGCGTCTATGCGCTCTTGCGGCAGGCCGCGTGCGGCCAGGCGGCGCTCGAATTGTACCCGTTTGGTGTGCGATCCGATAAGCCCGAACCAGCCCACGTCGCCGCGCGAAAGGATGGCTGCGCTGAGGCGCTGGTCCAGTGCGTGGCTGTGGGTCATGACGAGATAGCTGGCGTCGGCCGGGGCGGCGCTGACGCAGGCTTCCGGCATATCGGTGGCTTCCACGGTGACGTTGGCAGGCAGGCTGGCTGGGAACATGTCTTCGCGCTCATCGACCCAGGTGACGGTGCACGGCAGCTCGCCCAGCAGCCGGACGATGGCCGCTCCGACGTGGCCTGCGCCGAACAAGACCAGGTGTGCGCGCGGCGCCAGGCAGGGATCGGCCAGCCAGCGGCGTCCGTCCGCATCGCGCAGCACATGCGTACCGCGCTCGCGGTCAATCGCCGGAGCGGACGCCCCCTGCCCGCCCGCCACCGGGCGCAAGCCATCAGCGCCGAGCAGCAGTGCGGCGGCCGGGCCATCGATGGCGCTGAGGCGCCAGCAGTCTTCACGCGGCCGGGCGCGCAAGCCTTGCAGCACGGCAGCCAGATCGTGGCCAACCAGCTCAAACGCCAGATGCACCACGCCGCCGCAGCACTGCCCCAGCGTCGGCCCGAGCGCATAACGCTCCAGCCGCGCGCTGGCCGCGCCTTCAAGCATTTCGCGCGCCAGTTCGATGGCGCACATTTCCAGGTGGCCGCCGCCGATCGTGTCGTACTGGTTGCGCGCCGTCACCAGCATCTTGGCGCCGGGCTCGCGCGGGCCGGAGCCCTCAACGATGGCCACGGTCACCAGCACCGCTGGCTCCTGCACTTGCGCTGTCAGCCAGGCATGCATCACGCCATCACTTCCACGATGGAGACGGCGCGCAGAATCTCTTCGCTGGTTGCCGGCGCGTTCAACGGCGGATTCACGCGATGCCCACCCACTGCCGAAATCGCGTCGCGTATCGCAAAGAACACCGAGAACGGCAGCAGCAACGGCGGCTCGCCCACGGCTTTCGAGCGGTGGATGCTGTCTTCCACGTTGCCGTTATCGAACAGCTTGACGCGGAAATCCTCCGGACAATCAGAGATGCCAGGAATCTTGTAGGTGGACGGCGCATGCGTCATCAGCTTGCCCGCCGCGTTCCACCACAGCTGCTCGGTGGTCAGCCAGCCCATGCCCTGGATGAACGCCCCCTCCACTTGGCCAATATCAATGGCCGGATTCAGTGAACGGCCCGCATCATACAGAGCGTCCGCGCGCAGCAGCTTCCATTCCCCGGTCAGTGTATCGACCACCACTTCCGACACGGCCGCGCCGTAAGCGTAGTACGAGAACGGATGGCCGCTCATGGTCTTCGGGTCCCAGTGCAGGCCTGGCGTTGCGTAGAAACCGTCAGACCACAGCTGCACGCGCGCCAGATAAGCCTTCTGCACCAGCTCCGCAAACTGCACCCGGTGGCCGTTCACCAGTACCTGATTATCCTGGAAGCGCACCGGCTGGCCGTCCTCGCCGCCATACAGCTTGACCGCGTAAGCAGCCAGCCGCTCGCGGATCTGCCGCGCCGCATCCTGCGCCGCCTTGCCATTTAAATCCGCGCCGGTCGATGCCGCCGTGGCCGAGGTATTCGCCACCTTGCTGGTATCGGTCGCCGTGGCGCGCACATGCGACATATCCACGCCCAGTTCGTGCGCCACCACCTGCATCACCTTGGTGTTGATGCCCTGCCCCATCTCGGTGCCGCCGTGATTGACCAATACCGAGCCGTCGACATACACATGCACCAGCGCACCCGCCTGATTCAAATGCGTGACGTTGAACGCGATGCCGAACTTCAGCGGCGTGAGGGCGATGCCTTTCTTGAGCACCGGGCTGCTGGCGTTAAACACTGCAATCGCCTCGCGGCGCGCGCGGTATTCGCTGCTCTGTTCCAGCTCGGTCGTCAGCGCTTCGATCACGTTGTCGTTGATCTGCTGGCCGTATGGCGTGACGTTGCGTTCGGTCTGGCCGTAGAAATTGAGGCGGCGGATATCCAGCGCATCGCGGCCCAGGTTGCGCGCAATCTCGTCGATGATGTATTCAATCGCGATGGCGCCTTGCGGGCCGCCGAAGCCACGAAAAGCGGTATTCGACTGGGTGTTGGTCTTGCCGCATCCGGCGCGGATGTCCACGTCCGACAGATAGTAAGTGTTATCGAAATGGCAGACTGCGCGCGTCGCCACCGGCCCGGACAAATCCGCCGAGAAGCCGGCGCGCAAGGTCATATCAACGCGTGCCGCAAGAATCTTGCCGCTGTCGTCGTAGCCAACTTCATACTCATAATAAAAACAATGGCGCTTGCCGGTGACCAGCATATCGTCATCGCGATCCGCGCGCAGCTTGACCGGACGGCGCAATTTGGATGCTGCGATGCCCGCCGATGCCGCCCACAAGGCCGATTGCGATTCCTTGCCGCCAAAGCCGCCGCCCATGCGGCGGCATTCGACCTGCACCTTGTGTGAATGCACGCCGATTGCATGCGCCACGACGTGCTGCATCTCGCTCGGGTGCTGCGTCGAGCACTGCACCAGCAGGCCATTGTCTTCCTTCGGAATCGCGTAGGCGATCTGGCCTTCCAGATAGAACTGCTCCTGGCCGCCGACAAACAGCTGTCCCTTCACCACGCGCGGCGCCTTCTCAAACGCAGCCTGATAATCGCCGCGCTTCAATTGCATCGGCGGCAGTACATAGGAACCGGCAGCCTTGGCTTCCTGTGGCGTGAAAATAGCTGGCAGTTCTTCATAGGTGACGACAGCGCGGCGCGCGGCGCGGCGGGCGTTATCGTGCGTATCGGCCACCACGATAAAGATCGGCTGGCCGACATACATCACTTCACCGGCCGACAAGATCGGATCGTCATGGATGATCGGCCCGCAATCATTGGTGCCGACGATATCCTCGGCCTTGTACACCGCCACCACGCCTGGCGCACTGCGTACAGGCGCCAGATCCATCGCTACAATGCGCGCGTGCGCCTTGGACGACAAGCCCAGCGCAGCATGCAGCGTGCCTTGCAGTTCGGGGATGTCGTCGGTATAAGTGGCCTGCCCCAGCACGTGCAGCTCGGCCGATTCATGTGGACGCGCGACGCCAACCGCTTTCCATTCATTCATGCTGGACTCCTTCATGCGCGGCAGGTGTAAGCGTTGACGGCGTCCGCCGCAAGTGGCGCATCGGCGCGTGTCTCCAGCCAGAAGCGGCGTAACAGATTCTGCGCCGTCTGCATGCGATAGGTGCTGGATGCGCGCATATCCGACAGCGGCGCAAAGTCCTGTTGCAGCAAGTCCATCGCCACGCGCAGATTGGCTTCGTTCCAGCGCAAGCCGGTCAGTGCGGCTTCGGCGCGCGGCGCACGGCGCGGCGTGGCCGCCATGCCGCCAAAGGCGATACGCGCATCGGTCACGGTGTCGCCATCCAGTGTGAAGGCGAAGGCCGCACATACGGCCGAGATGTCCTGATCGAAGCGCTTGGCCAGTTTGTAGGTGCGGAACTGCACCTTGGCGCGCGGCAGTGGCACGCGCACGGCAGCGACGAATTCATCGGCCTGCAAATCCTTTTTCTGATAATCGAGATAGAAGGCTTCCAGCGCCAGCACGCGGCGGCCAGACGGGCCTTGCAGCACCACCTCGCTACCCAGCGCGATCAGCCACGGCATGGAGTCGCCAATCGGCGAGCCATTAGCGACATTGCCGCCCAGCGTGCCCGCGTTACGGATCGGCAGCGAAGCGAAACGCTGCCACAGCTCGCCCAGCTCCGCCGGATACAGCTCGCACAGCGCTGCATACGCATCGTTCAGCGATACGCCCGCGCCAATTTCCAGCATACCGTCTTTCTGCTGCACGCTTTGCAGCGCCGTCACATGGCCGAGATAGATGATGTCGCCCAGTTCGCGCATCTGCTTGGTCACCCACAGGCCGATGTCGGTGGAGCCGGCCAACAGCGTCGCTTGCGGATGCGCGGCGCGCAGCGCCACCAGTTCCTCCAGCGTGCGCGGTGCGTGGAAAGAATGCCCTTGCGCTGTGTAGGTCGCGCCGGCGGTGCGCTGCAATGCCTGCAACTGCCGCGTCAGCGCCGCGCGGTCAAACGACACTTTCGGCAACTCGGTCATGCGCTGCGCCGCATCAATGATCGGACGGTAGCCGGTGCAGCGGCACAGATTACCGGACAGGCAGTTATCGATTTCCTTGCGCTGCGCCGGCTGGCCATCCTTGTCCAGATACATGCCCCACAGCGACATCACGAAACCAGGCGTACAGAAGCCGCATTGCGAGCCATGACATTCCACCATCGCCTGCTGCACCGGATGCAGCGCGCCATCCGGCTGCTGCATATCCTCCACCGTGAACAGCGCCTTGCCGTCCAGCGTGGGCGCGAACTGGATGCAGGAATTCACCGCCTTCATCTCCAGCTGGCCTTCGGCGTTCAGGCTGCCCACCACCACCGTGCAGGCGCCACAATCGCCTTCGGCGCAGCCTTCCTTGGTGCCGGTGCAATGCAGATCCTCGCGCAGGTGCTGTAGCACGGTGCGGGTTGGCGCGGCATGGTGGATTTCCTGGACGGCGCCCCGGAAGTAAAAGCGAATTGGTTCGGACATCACAATCTCATTCAGCAAATGGGTGAACCTTGCGCCAGTGTTCGGCGATATCGATGCGGCGGGTGATCCACACCTTGTCGTGGCTTTGTACATAGTCGAGGAAGCGCGCCAGCGCGGCGGCGCGCGCCGGACGTCCGACGATGCGGCAATGCAGGCCAATGGACAGCATCTTCGGCTGATTCAGGCCGTTCGGATCGCCCTCGGCGTACAGCACGTCAAACGCGTCCTTCAGATAGTCGAAGAACTGCGTGCCGGAGTTGAAACCCTGCGCAGCGGCGAAGCGCATGTCGTTGGTGTCCAGCGTGTACGGCACGATCAGTTGCGGCGCACTGGCCGGCTGGCCTTGCGCATCGGTGTAGGCGACCTTCTGCCAGAACGGCAGGTCGTCGCCGTAGTGGTCGGCGTCGTAGCGGAAGCCGCCATGCTCGATCACCAGCCTGCGCGTCTGCGGCGAATCGCGGCCGGTGTACCAGCCTTGCGGCGCGCTGCCGGTCAGTTCGCGGATGATGTCTACCGCTTCCTTCATGTGCGCGCGCTCAGTGGCTTCGTCCATGTTTTGATAACTGATCCAGCGCAGGCCGTGACAGGCGATTTCGTGGCCCAGCTGCTGGAACGCCGCCACCGCCTCCGGATTGCGCTTGAGCGCCATCGATACGCCAAACACCGTCAACGGCAGCTTGCGGTCTTCGAACATGCGCAGCATGCGCCACAGGCCGGCGCGCGAGCCATACTCGTACAGCGACTCCATGCTCATGTGGCGGCTGCTGAACGAGGCCGCGCCGATGATCTCGGACAGGAAAGTCTCCGAGCCGGCGTCGCCGTGCAGCACATTGTTCTCGCCGCCCTCTTCGTAATTCAGCACGAACTGCAGCGCCACGCGGGCCTGGCCGGGCCACTGCGCATGCGGCGGTTTCGGGCCGTAGCCGATCAGGTCGCGCGGGTAGTTGTCGTAAGTGCTCATGGCGATGGCAAGTCTATGGGGAATATAACCTTAATCATATATGCCCAGATCCATGGCAGTATATGATTTACACAATAGATACCTGTCACAAGCAAATATAGGACCAAGCATGGGAAAACTCAGCACGCACGTTCTGGACATCACCCAGGGCAAGCCCGGCGCCGGCGTCAAAGTGGCTTTGTATGCGGTACAGCCGCAGGGCCGTACGCTGATCAAGAGCGATGTCACCAACGCAGATGGCCGCTGTTCCGCCCCGCTGCTGGAGGGCGATGCACTGAAACAGGGCAAATATGAGCTGGTCTTCAGCGCCGGCGACTATTTCGCCGCGCAAGGCGTGGCGCTGCCGGAGCCGCGCTTTATCGATGAGGTGACGCTGGCCTTCGGCATCGCCCACGCCGACCAGAACTACCATGTGCCGCTGGTCGTCTCGCCATGGGCCTATTCAACTTACCGGGGAAGCTGAAATGATAAGATGCGGGCACTATGACTGAATCCCTGGCCGCATCCTTACTTCAACAAGCCGTCGAACTGCACCAGCAGGGGCGGCTACAGCCGGCGCAGGCGCTGTACCGGCAAGTCCTTGAACTCAATCCACAGCAGTTTGATGCCTTGCATCTGCTGGGCGTGATCGCACGCCAGCAGGGTGACGCCGCGACTGCCATCGAACTGATTTCGCGCGCAATCGCCGTCAATGACGGCCAGGCCGGCGCCCATTGCAACCTGGGCGTGGCCTTGCTCGACAGCGGCCGCGCCGATGAAGCGCTGGCCAGCCATGAGCGCGCGCTGGCGCTGATTCCTGCCTATGCGCTGGCCTGGAGCAATCGCGGCAACGCGCTGCGTCGGCTCGCACGCCTGGACGAGGCGCTGGAAAGCTACCAGCGCGCGCTGGCGATCCAGCCGCAGTATGCGGAAGCGCACTGCAACCGCGCCATCGTACTGCAGGAACAGGGGCGTTATCTGGACGCGCTGGGCGCGGCCGAGGATGCGCTCAATCTCAAAGACCGCTACGCCGACGCCTGGCTGGCACGCGGCCATGCGCTGCACTGCCTGCGTTATCTGCCTGAGGCGGTGGAGAGCTTCGACCGCGCCATTCACCTGCGTCCCGACTGGGCGGAGGCGTACAGCGCGCAAGGCGCCTCGTTGCAGCGGCTGGGCGAATTTGCGGCGGCGCTGGACAGCTACGATCAGGCGCTCAAGCACAAGCCCGGCTACGCGCTGGCGCACTACCATCGCGGCAACGCTCTGCGTTCGCTGGAGCGGCGGGAAGAAGCCATCGCTGCCTACCGTGCCGCGCTGGCGCATGGCGATAATCCGGAAACCATTGCCTTCGCGCTGGCCTCCGTCGGTGAAGGAGAAACACCGGCCGCGCTGCCGAACGACTATGTACGCTCGCTGTTCGACCAATACGCGAACCACTTCGACCAGCACTTGACCGAAGTGCTGGGCTACAAAACGCCCGCAGTGCTGGATGCGCTGCTGCGCCACGTCGCGCCATCGTCCGAGCTGGCGACGCTGGACCTGGGCTGCGGCACCGGCTTGTGTGGCCCTTATCTGCGCGCTTACTCGCGCAAGCTGTATGGCGTCGATCTGTCGCAGCAGATGCTGGACAAGGCGGCCGAGCGCGGCCTGTACGACGAACTGGCCTGCGCCGATCTGCTGACCTACCTGGACGGCCGCGGCGCCGCTTTCGACCTCGCCGTTGCCGCCGACGTCTTCGTCTACATCGGCGACCTGGCGCCGGTGTTCCGCGCGGTGCATACGGCGCTGCGTCCGGGGGGACGTTTCTGCTTCTCAGTCGAAGCTGGCGAAGGTGCGGACTATGTGCTGCGCCCGTCCAACCGCTACGCCCACACACTGGCATACCTGCAGCGACTGGCCGCCGACACCGGCTTCGCTGTGCTAGCTACGCAAGCGCTGGAGGCCCGTGAAGAAAACGGCGCGCCTATCGCCGCGCATGCACTGGTGTTATGCAAATAGATCACATCTTCATCCGCGCCAGTGTCAGCGCGCCCGAAGCCGCTGCACTGCGTGCGTTCGGCCTGAGCGAAGGCAGCGGCAATGTGCATCCCGGCCAAGGCACAGCCAATCGCCGCTTCTTCTTCGCCAACGCCTTCCTTGAACTATTGTGGGTCGCCGACGCAGTCGAAGCCACCAGCCCGCTCACCACGCCGACCAGACTGCACGAGCGGCTTTCCGCCGGCAGCGACACCTCACCCTTCGGCCTCTGTTTCCGCGACGCCGGCGCATTGACGCTCCCGGTCTTTGACTACAGGCCAACCTATCTGCCGCCGGACATGAGCATCGGCATCGCCAGCGAAGCGCCACTGTCAGAGCCGATGTGGTTTTACCTCGCTGGCGGCCAACCGCTCCCGCCACCGCCCCGCCACGCGGCCGGCGTGAGCCGGATCACCGCCGTACGCTGTACCCAGCCGTCCGCCGCGCTATCTGCTGCGGCAGTCGCCAGCGGCGTCACTTTCGCCGAAGGCAGCGAGCATCTGCTGGAAATCAGCTTTGACGACGAAGTCCAAGGCCGTACGCACGACTTCCGTCCCGCCCTGCCACTCGTTTTCAGGTATTGAATCATGATGCCAGCCACTTTCATCGGAGATGCTGTTCTGCAACGCCAAGCGCACATTCTTCAAGGAGCTGGACGAGCTGTTTTAAGCAAGTTGCGCGCAACGCATCATTCGCTTAGAATTTGCGCTATTGCGTTCTGCTGGCGCCTGAATGGGACGCCATTTCCCCTTGGATACCGTTCCCCTTTGGGTGCAATTCCTTGCACTCTTTTTCCTGATACTCTGCTCAGCCTTCTTCGCGATGGCGGAAACCGCCCTGATGGCGGCCAATCGCTATCGCCTGCGCCATGAAGCAAAACGCGGCAGCCGCAAGGCAATCACCACGCTGTGGCTGCTCGACCGCACCGATAAGCTGCTGTCGCTGGTACTGATCGCCAACACGCTGTTCAACGCCGCCGCCACCGCGCTGGTGACCTCGATCGCCATCCAGTCCTTCGGCCACGACGATAACGTCATCACCGTCTCCACTGGCGCGGTTGCCTTCCTGCTGATCGTGTTCGCGGAAATTTCGCCCAAGGTCATCGGCGCCACCTTTCCGGAAAAAATCGCGCTGCCGACCAGCATGGTGCTGAAGCCGCTGATGTCGCTGTCCAAGCCGATGATCTGGTTCGTCAACCTGTTCGTGTCGCAGCTGCTGAAGGTATTCGGCATCAAGGCCGGCTCGCACAACCACGATCCGCGCCTGTCGCCGGAAGAGCTGCGTTCCATCGTGCTGGAGGGCGGCAACTTCATCCCGCAAAAGCACAAGAGCATCCTGCTCAACCTGTTTGACCTGGAAACCATCTCGGTGGCCGACATCATGACGCCACGCGCCCAGGTCGAGGCGCTGAACCTGGAAATGCCGGTCGAAGAAATCAAGCGCGAGCTGACCACCTGCTACCACAACAAGCTGCCCGTCTACGAAGGCGAGATCAACCGCATCGTCGGTATCCTGCACGTACGCAAGGCGGTGGCGCTGCTGAACCAGCAAGAAGAACTCACCACCGGGCACTTCCGCGAATTGCTGACCACCCCGTATTTCATTCCGCAAGACACCCGTTTGTTCACCCAGTTGCAGTATTTCCAGGAGAACAAGGAGCGGCTGGGCATCATCGTCGATGAATACGGCGAAGTGCAAGGCCTGGTCACGCTGGACGACATCATCGAAGAGATGATCGGCGAATTCACCACCTCCACCCCGAGCGCCTCCAAAGCTGAAAGCTTCGGCTGGGACGCCAGCGGCGAATGCCTGCTGGACGGCACCACCCCGCTGCGCGACGTCAACAAGCGCCTCGATCTCCGCTTCCCGCTCGATGGTCCGAAGACGCTGAACGGCATGCTGCTGGAGCTGCTGCAGGATATTCCGGACGCGCCGGTCAGCCTCAAGGTTGAGCAATGCATCGTCGAAGTGGTGCAGGTGCACGACCAGGCGATCAAAGTCGTCAAGCTGCGGCGCGCCGGCAACAAAGCCTTGTTGTAAACCAAAACAAACGCGTGGGCGCGCGCAACAGAGCAGAGTACACTGTCAGTGATACGGCTTTACAAAAGTAATGCCGGAGAGCATCATTTAATGGATCAGCCCTCCAACCTGACTAGACGTTTCCATGGCCACTGTCCTACCGAACGCAATCTCAGGCGCCCCCATGCCGGGGCTGGCGCGGGCATTGATGCAGGCAGGCCGGCTCACCGCCACGCAGGCGGAAGCGCTGCAAAAAAAGTCGGTGGCGGACAAGCTGGCATTCATCGACGTGCTGCTGTCAAGCGGCGCGATTGAATCCAAGGCACTGGCCGCCTTCTGTGCTGAAACCTTCTCCTATCCGCTGCTGGATGTGAGCACGCTGAACCTCGACGCGCTGCCGCCCAAAATCATCGACAACAAGCTGATGCAGACTCAGCGCGTTATCGCGCTGGCCAAGCGCGGCAACCGGATGTCGGTGGCGATTTCCGATCCGACCAACACCCAGGCGCTGGACCAGATCAAGTTCCAGACCGAATCCACAGTCGAGCCGGTGATCGTCGCGCATGACGGCCTGCTGCAACTGCTGGCGCGCCTGAACAAAAGCAGCGAACAAAGCATCGCCGACCTGGCCGGCGACGAGGGCGATATCCAGTTCGCCGAGGAAGAGGAAACACCGGCCGCCGCCGATGCCGCCAACGAGGTAGAAGATGCGCCGGTGGTACGCTTCCTCAACAAGATGCTGATGGACGCGGTCAACCTGGGCGCGTCCGACCTGCACTTTGAACCGTTTGAAAAGTTCTACCGCATCCGCTTCCGCGTCGATGGCGTGCTGATCGAGCATGCGCAGCCGCCGCTGTCGATCAAGGAAAAGCTGGTGTCGCGCATCAAGGTGCTGGCCAAGCTGGACATTTCGGAAAAGCGCGTGCCGCAGGATGGCCGCATGCGCCTGATCGTGTCGCCAACCAAGACCATCGACCTGCGTATCTCGACGCTGCCGACGCTGTTTGGCGAAAAGACCGTGATGCGTATCCTCGACGCCACGCAGGCGCAGATGGGCATCGACTCGCTAGGCTACGAGCCCGACCAGAAGGAGCTGATGCTGGACGCCATCCAGCGCCCCTACGGCATGGTGCTGGTGACCGGCCCCACCGGCTCCGGCAAGACGGTATCGCTATACACCTGCCTGAATATCCTGAACCAGCCCGGCATCAACATCTCCACCGCCGAAGACCCGGCCGAGATCAATCTGCCCGGCGTCAACCAGGTCAACGTCAATGACAGGGCCGGCCTGACCTTCCCGGTGGCGCTGAAGTCCTTCCTGCGCCAGGACCCGGACATCATCATGGTCGGTGAGATCCGCGACCTGGAAACCGCCGACATCGCCATCAAGGCGGCCCAGACCGGCCACATGGTGTTCTCCACGCTGCACACCAATGACGCGCCGTCCACGCTGACGCGGCTGATGAATATGGGGGTGGCGCCGTTCAATATCGCCTCTTCGGTAATCCTGATCACCGCCCAGCGCCTGGCGCGCCGCCTGTGCAGCTGCAAGCAGCCGGTGGACATCGCGCCGGCGCTGCTGGTCAAGGCCGGTTTCAAGGAAGAGGACGTGGACGATTCGTGGCGCCCCTATGGCCCGGTCGGCTGCGAGCGCTGCAACGGCGGCGGCTACAAGGGACGGGTCGGCATCTACCAGATCATGCCGATCACGCCGGCCATCGAGACGCTGATCCTGGCGCATGGCAACGCGATGCAGATCGCCGCCCAGGCCGAGGCCGAAGGCGTGAAATCGCTGCGCCAGTCCGGCCTGGTCAAAGTCAGGGCCGGGCTGACCAGCCTGGAAGAAGTACTGGGCTGCACCAACGAATAGGACGGTGAACATGGCGATATCGCGCAACGCGGGCAGTCAGGTCAAGGAATCGGTGTTCGCCTGGGAAGGCAAGGACAAGACCGGCAAGACTGTGCGCGGCGAATTGCGCGCCGGCGGCGAGGCGGTGGTCAACGTCACGCTGCGCCGCCAGGGCATCATGGTCACCAAGGTCAGGAAGAAGGCCTACCGCTCCGGCAAGCGCGTCACCGACAAGGACATCACCCTGTTCACCCGCCAGCTGGCGACCATGATGAAGGCCGGCGTGCCGCTGCTGCAATCGTTCGACATCGTCGGCAAAGGCCACGCCAATCCGTCCGTATCCAAGCTGGTGATGGATTTGCGCGCCGATATCGAAACCGGCACCAGCCTGAACCAGGCATTCCGCAAATTCCCGCTGTACTTCGATCCGCTGTTCTGCAACCTGGTTGGCGCCGGCGAGCAGGCCGGTATTCTGGAAGACCTGCTGACGCGGCTGGCGATCTACAAGGAAAAGACCCAGGCCATGAAGGCCAAGATCAAATCGGCGCTGATGTATCCGGTGTCGATCCTGGCGGTGGCGATGATTGTCACCTCGGTGATCATGATCTGGGTGGTGCCGGCGTTCAAGGAAGTGTTCGCCAGCTTTGGCGCCAACCTGCCCGCGCCGACGCTGCTGGTGATGGCGATCTCGGAATTCTTTGTGCAGTGGTGGTATGTGATTTTCGGCGGGCTGGGCGCGGCCATCTACTTCTTCTTGCGCGCCTGGCAGCGCTCGGCGCAGATGCAGCGCTTCATGGACAAGCTGATGCTCAAGCTGCCGATCTTCGGCGAAGTGATACGCAAGGCCACCATCGCGCGCTGGACGCGCACGCTGTCGACCATGTTTGCCGCCGGCGTGCCGCTGGTGGAGTCGCTGGACTCGGTCGGCGGCGCGGCCGGCAACGCCGTCTATCTGGACGCGACGCGCCGCATCCAGACCGAGGTCAGCACCGGCACCAGCCTCACAGTGGCCATGCAGAACGCGGAAGTATTCCCGAATATGGTTACGCAGATGGTGTCCATCGGCGAGGAATCCGGTTCGCTGGACGCCATGCTGGCCAAGGTGGCCGATTTTTACGAGGACGAGGTGGACGAGGCAGTGGCCTCGCTGTCCTCGCTGATGGAGCCTGCCATCATGGTCATCCTGGGGGTGCTGATCGGCGGCCTGGTGGTCGCCATGTACCTGCCGATCTTCAAGCTCGGCTCGGTGGTCTAGCCGCGCTCGGCAATCGCGCGCTGATTGGACGCGTAAATATTGTCGCGCGGCGCGGGCTTGCCGGTATCCAGGCTGGCGATCCATTCGTCGGTGCCGATCACCGCCGCGAACGACGACTCCAGCACAATGCATTCCACGCGGTGGATTTCCTCGGCGCTGGCGCTGCCCATGCGGTTGCGGTACGGCAGCGAGCCAGCCGCGTCATGCAGGAATTCGACGTTGTAGCCGTCATGCATGGCCTGGCGGATGGTGGAGTCGTTGCAGTTGTGGGTCATATAGCCGGTGATGGCCAGCGTGTCGATCTGATGTTCCTTGAGCCAGACGCCAAAATCGGTGCCGGCAAAGGTGGACGGCAAATCCTTGGTGACCAGCTTGTCGTAGTGGCGCTGCGCCACCTCCGGGTGCAGCTGCACGCCAAAGCTGCCCTTGGCGAAAATCGGTGCATCCGGCGGCAGCACATGCTGCACCATCACCACCGGGATCTGGCGCGCGCGCGCCGCGTCCATGGCCCGGCCAATCTGCACCAGCGACGCTTGCACGTCGGGATATTCAATCTTGAAGTTGCCGGAAACGTATTCGTTCTGCACATCGATGACAACCAGGGCGCGGCGTGGCGCCGGGGCGAGCGTGGACATGGCTTTCCTTTGCGGTGGTGGGTGGGAAGTCATAGCTTAGTTGCAAGCCGCCGCCGCGCCATCCCTGCACGATGGTAGTTAGCTCTACCACCACCGAGTTATGGCGAAGGTGCCACTTTTATGGCACTGTCATGTTTTCCACGCCCTAGTGACGACATGATGGATCAGGCTCCCATAACGGTGATGACGGCGGACGACCATCCGCTGTTCCGGCAAGGCATTGCCAGCGTGCTGGAAAGCGATCCTGCGTTCCAGCTGGTGGCCGAGGCCAGCGGCGGACGCGAGGCAATCGCGCTGTACCGGCGCCAGCATCCCGACCTGGTGCTGATGGATATCCAGATGCCGGACCTGGACGGCGTGCAGGCCACGCAGGCGATCCGCGGAGAATTCCCCAGTGCCGCCATCGTCGTGCTGACCACTTATGAAGGCGATGCGCTGGTACTGCGCGCCATGAAGGCCGGCGCCGCCGGCTACCTGCTGAAAAGCGCCGCCCGCGGCGAAATGCTGGACACCATGCGCGCGGTCCATGCGGGACGGCGCCTGGTGCCGCCGCTGCTGGTGCGGGCGGTGGCTCGCCAGTTGCCGGGCGACGCGCTGACGCCGCGTGAAATCCAGGTGCTGGAACTGGCCGCGCTGGGCAAGAGCAACCGGCTGATCGGCCGCCAGCTGTGCATCGCTGAGGAAACCGTCAAAGTGCACATGAAGAACCTGATGAGCAAGCTGCAAGCTAACGACCGCACGCACGCCGTGCTGATCGGGCTGGGGCGCGGCATCATCGGCACGCGCAACCGGCCTCGCCCGCCAAGCAATTAACCGTGCGTTTCGGTGCGGCCCAGCCAGGCCGCCAGCCGGCGCCGCCAGCCCGCATGGCGCGGCGTCTGATAGCACACCTCGGCGGGCAGCTTGAGGATCACTTCGGTGCCCTGCTCCGGCAGGCTCAGCACTTCCAGCATGCCGCCCATGGCGGTGGCACGCTCGTGCATGCTGGCCAGGCTGCGCGGTGGCCGCGCCATGCCCTTGCCGTTGTCGCGCACGTACAGTGTCAGGAATTCGCAGCCGTACAGCAGCTCCAGTTCGATCCGCCCGGCCTGCGCATGCTGGAATGCGTTGTACAGCGCCTCGCGCGCGATGGCGTAGATTTCCTCGCCACAGTCGCCGTTGACCAGCGCCGGCTCGCCGCCGATCACCATGCGGAACGGCGTGTTGAAACTCTCCTGCAGCGACTGCCCCACCGCCGCCAGCGCGCCGCCCAGGTTGTCGCCATACACGACCGGCATGCGCAGCGCCAGTATCTGGTGGCGCCCCTCGGCCAGCACCTCATCGGCCTGGTCGAGAATTTGCTCGATGGCGGCGCGTTCCGGGCTGTCGGCAGCCAGGCGGTGGCCGACGCCCTGGAAGCGCAGGATCATGCCCTGCATGCTTTGCAGCAGCGTGTCATGCAGGCTGCTGGCCACGCGCTCGCGTTCGGCCAGCAGGCGCAGGCGTGCCTCGAAAGTGCGCCGCACACGGCGCAGGCAGATCAGGAAGGCGGCGCCAAACGCAAGGCACGCCAGCAACAGCCCGAGCAGCAGGAATAGCGGTGTCTGGGAAAACGACGACAATGAGTGCTCCGAGCGGAAAAGCAGAGCGGCCACATTGCCATTGTTCCAATGTTTTTACTATCTCCCCGACGGGGGAGTGCAATCTCAAAAAGGGTCGGCAACGCAGACAGAATGCTTTAATATGGCCGCGTGACTATTTAAGCCCCCCATATCCATGCTGCACACCACCCTGCTGTTCGCGCCGGCCGGCGACTTGGCCATCAGCCTCATCGCCGGCATTTTTGGCCTGCTGTTTGGCAGTTTCCTCAACGTGGTCATCCACCGCCTGCCGATCATGATGCAGCGCGAGTCGGACAATTACGTGGCCGAAGAAAGCGGCAAGCCACTGCCGCACAGCGAGCGCTACAACCTGATGGCGCCGCGCTCGGCCTGCCCGCATTGCCAGCACCAGATCACCGCCATGGAGAATATCCCGGTGTTCAGCTGGCTGGCCCTGCGCGGCAAGTGCAGCAGCTGCAAGGCGCGCATTTCGGCGCGCTACCCGCTGGTCGAACTGCTGACCGGCGTGCTGTCGGTGGCGGTGGTGTGGCGCTTCGGCAGCGGCTATGCCGGGCTGGCGGCGCTGTTCTTCCTGTACATGCTGATCGCACTGACCTTCATCGACGCCGACACACAGCTGCTGCCCGACGACCTGACCTATCCACTGATCTGGGCCGGCCTGCTGATCAACATCAACGGCACTTTCGTGCCCTTGCAGGACGCAGTGATCGGCGCAGCCGCCGGCTACCTGGCGCTGTGGTCGGTGTACTGGCTATTCAAGCTGGCCACCGGCAAGGAAGGCATGGGCTATGGCGACTTCAAGCTGCTGGCGGCGCTGGGTGCGTGGATGGGCTGGACCATGCTGCCGGCCATCATCCTGCTATCGTCGCTGGTCGGCGCGGTGGTCGGCATCGGCCTGATCGTGTTTGCCAAACGCGCGCGCAGCAATCCGATGCCCTTCGGCCCCTATCTGGCGGCCGCCGGCCTGATCGCCATGCTGTACGGCGGCCCACTGCTGGGCCTGACCATGAGCCTGGGCCGGCCATGAGCCGTCCGCCCTTCGCCATCGGTCTGACCGGCGGCATCGGCAGCGGCAAGAGCACGGTGGCCGACATGTTCGCCGCGCGCGGCGCCAGCATCGTCGACACCGACCTGATCGCCCACAGCATGACCGCGCCCGGCGGCCCGGCCATGCCAGACATCCTGCGCGCGTTCGGGCCGGAATTTGCCGACGCCGACGGCGCCATGGACCGCGCCCGCATGCGCACGCTGGTGTTCAGCGACACCAGCGCCAAGGCGCGGCTGGAAGCCATCCTGCATCCGCGCATCCGCGACGCGGCACTGGCCGCCGCCGCCGCCGCGACCGGCAGCTATGTGATCTACGCGGTGCCCTTGCTGATCGAATCCGGCACCTGGCGTGCACGGGTGACGCGGCTATTGGCGGTAGACTGTGCGGAAGAAGTGCAAATTGCGCGCGTTATGGCGCGTAACAATTTGCCGGAAGCGCAGGTCCGCGCCATCATGGCGGCACAAGTGAGCCGCGCGCAAAGGCTGGCGGCGGCGGACGATGTTATTGTCAATAATGCAGGAATCGAGGATCTGACGGCGCAAGTTGAGCGTTTGCATGCGTTTTATCTGCACATTCGCAGCGAATTCGCTGGTAATTTCACGGAATAAGGCAATAATGCCTTCGCAACGTTTGTAATTTTGCTTGGCTTGCTTCAAAATCACGAGAATTAATTGCTGCATGTCCATCTATAGAGGGATGTTATTTTGATCGTCTACGAATATCCTTTCAACGAGCGCATACGCACGTTGTTGCGCCTGGAGGATTTGTACGAGAAATTCAAGTTCTTTGTGCATCAAGAACATCCAATGCAGCACCATGTCGCGCTGGCGACTATCTTCGATATGCTGGAAGTGGCCGGCCGCGCCGACCTGAAATCCGATCTGCTGCAAGAACTGGAGCGCCAGCGCCAAACGCTGCTGGGCTACCGCATGAATCCCAATGTCGAACCGGAAATGCTGGACGCCATCCTGAACGAAGTGGACGGCGTCAGCAGCGCGCTGGTGGCGGCCCAGGGCAAGACCGGCCAGAACGTGCGCGAGAATGAATGGCTGATGAGCATCCGTGGCCGCACCATCATTCCGGGCGGCGCCTGCGAATTCGACCTGCCCTCGTATTACGCCTGGCAGCAGCGCCCGGCCGAGGCGCGCTTCAACGACATCATCAACTGGTTCACCCCGCTGGCGCCGCTGTTTGACGCGCTGGCCCTGGTGCTGCGCCTGCTGCGCGATTCCGGCGGGCCGGTGAAGATGATCGCCGTGGCTGGCAGCTATCAGCAAATGTTGCAGGGTAAGGTCTACCAGATGCTGCGCCTGACGCTGGATGAATCGCAGGGTGCGATTCCGGAGATCTCCGCCAACAAATACATGTTGTGGGCGCGCTTTACCTCGCAAGGCGGCGACCTGAAACCCAAACCGTTGGAAGATGATGTACCATTCGAGCTCACGCTCTGTAACTTCTGACGATACCCATGACCACTGTAGTTGAATGCCCGACCTGCTCCGCCAAAGTGGCGTGGAAGCCGGAAAACAAGTTTCGCCCGTTCTGCTCGGAACGCTGCAAGAAGATCGACCTCGGCGCCTGGGCCGAGGAAAAATACGCGATTCCCGCCGCACCGCCGAAAGATCCAAACGACGAAGAATAATCCGCGCAGCATGATGCTGCGGATTACATCACTTTCACTGCTTTGCCGATGTACAGCACCGGGCCGGTCGGCTTGCCGGTCGGCGAGCCTGTAGCCGGCTCCAGCGTGATTTCGAACAGCTGATCCGGCTGCACCGGCGGCAATTTATCCAGCGCCAGCTTCAGCGAGCGATCCGACTCGACCAGTCCCAGCGAGACCGGCCCGCTCCAGCCGGGCGCCTTGGTCCAGAATTGCAGCGCCTTGCGGTCCGGCACGACGGTGCCGTGCAGCGGCGTCAGCGTCAGTTGACGGTTCAGGCTGGCCTGCACCACCCAGCCGGCGCCACGGTCTTGCGGCGCCACCAGCACCACCATATAGGCCGCCTCGGGCGCGGAAGGACGCAAGCCCAGCAGTACCGCCAAGACCAGGCTGGCAGCCACTGCACCGCCAGCCAGGCCGCGCCACAGCCGCAGATCATCCCAGCAGCGCCGCCAGCCGCCCGCCAGCGTCACGCCAGCGTCCACCGGCCCTGCTGCGCCTGCGGGGCTGAACGCCGCCTGCACGCTGGCCGCGATACGTGGCCACACCGCTGCTGACGGCTCTACCGGCGGCGCCAGCGAAGTCAGGGGCAGCAAGCGGCGCTCCCATGCCGCCACCTCGGCGCGCAGCAGCGGCTCGCGCGTCATCCGCTGTTCGAGCGCACGCCGCTCGGCGGCCGACAGCGTGCCCAGCACATACTCCCCAGCCAGCTGCTGTAATTGTTCCGGTGTTTCGCTCATCCCATGCACTCCCGCAATGCGGCGAGGCCGCGCTTAAGCCAGGCCTTCACCGAGCCCAGCGGCGCCTTCAGGCGCTCCGCGATTTCGCGATGACTGCAACCATCGACATAGGCGCACAGCAGGCTATTCCGCTTGGCGCTATCGAGATGCTCAAGACAGTCATGCAAACGTCCCATGCTGGCTTGCAGTTCAAACTGCTCGGCCACCGTATCGCCCTGTGCTTCCTGCAGCGCATCCAGCGTTTCAGTATCGACCGCTACCTCACGCTCGCTGCCGCGCAGGGCGTTCAGCGCCTGATGCCGCACCACGCTGTAGACCCAACCACGCCCGGCGCCGCGCCCGGCATCGAAACTGGCCGCCTTCTGCCAGATGCTGACAAAGGCATCATGCAGCACATCTTCGGCCACATCGCGCCGGCGCACGATGCGCAGCGCCACGCCCAGCAGATGCCGCCCGTCCTGTTGGTACAGGCGATGCAGGGCCTGCTGCTCGCCCCGGGCGCAGGCGGCCAGCACGGCGTCATAATCGAACAAGTCGGGGGCGTTGGGCATCAGCCGATTATAGCTGGACTCATGCAGCTTTCCAGAAGATATAGTCGGCCTGGTACTGGACCTTCTGCTTGCTGCCGGCATTGGCCGCATCGCACGCAGCGGCCGGGGCCACGCCGCCCTTGGTGGCAACCCGCTGGATATACGCCACGCCGAACATGGCGCCGCTGCCCACCGACGGATTCGCCCGCACCAATTGGTGCGGGATATTGCCAGCACCAGCCGGCGCTACCGCAAGCTGGGTGGCAGTAACTTTGGAGCCATCGTTATTTTCCCAGGTCGCAGGCGGGCCGTAGTATTTGCCGACAGCTTTGCCGCTGCGGTCCTTCAGCACGGCGTCCGGTCCGATAAAGGTCCACTCGAACTGGCCGGGGCCATCCTTTTTGGCCTTGCACTCATAGGTGATATCCCCGGCGCCAACGGTTTCCATGGCAACGCGATGGCCGGCCGGGACCTGCACGGCTTGCGGCAAGCCCTGCTGATCGAACTGCGGCGCGGTGGCGCAGGCGGACAGCATCAGTGCGGCGGCGGCGGAAACAACGGCGGTGTGGGTAGTTTGCATGTCGGACTCCTTGGTGGTGGTAAGGTATCAGCGCGCGAAATCGCTGCCGATACCAGTACTACCCGCCAGCCCCCGGTTTGGATGCAGTCCAACGAAAAAAAATCGGGGTCAGTTCCGGCAAACCGCCATTTCGCAAGCGAAATGGCGGTTTGCCGGAACTCGTATATTGAGCATACCGCCCCATCATCGGATAAAGTGGTAGAGGCGGCCAGGCAGGGTGATGCCGATCGGAATTTGGGCCATTGAGCCCGTGGGTCAGATTGGTACCCCTGCCTGTTTCATTTTATAAGTCCGAACGGTATCTTGGGCTATTGCCTCGCGCATAAGCCCGCATACGAGAAAGGTCAAAAATGG
>NZ_JAHUWK010000040.1 GCF_019219065.1 Duganella sp. sic0402
CATGTGCACTTATTCACTTGTCCCTATAACCTTGACGGCTATAGTTCAAGCATTTACTACTTGTGATGATGAGTTTTACTACCCTAAGTGTGTATTTCTACACGCTTAAATAAAACTTTACTTCTTCCTGATTGTTAAAGAACGGTACTGCTTTTACCTAAAGCGCTGGCCTTACGTAAAAGCATTTGGTGGAGGATGACGGGATCGAACCGACGACCCCCTGCTTGCAAAGCAGGTGCTCTCCCAGCTGAGCTAATCCCCCATTTGGTATTACGAAATACCGGCAACTGGTAGGGCTGGTTGGACTCGAACCAACGACCCCCGCGTTATCAACACGGTGCTCTAACCAGCTGAGCTACAGCCCCAATATTTGCTGTTCTCTTTAAACACAGTCGATAAGTGTGAGCGCTTGAAA
>NZ_JAHUWK010000041.1 GCF_019219065.1 Duganella sp. sic0402
CGAGAGCCGTAGTTCGGCGGGAAGTCGCAGCATCGTGGGCATGATGCGCGAGGAAGGCACGGCAATTGGCCGCTTCAAAGTCAGTCGTTTGATGGAGGAGTTGGGGCTGGTCTGCAAGCAGCCTGGCCGCCATGCCTATAAGCAGGCCACGGTAGAGCGGGTCGATATTCCGAACCACCTCAATCGTGAATTTATAGTGGAGGCGCCAAATCAGGTCTGGTGCGGGGACATCACCTATGTCTGGGCGCAAGGGCGATGGTATTACTTGGCCGTGGTACTGGACTTGTTCGCGCGCCGCGCGGTGGGCTGGGCATTCTCGCCAAGGCCCGACGCTGACCTTGTTGTGCAAGCACTGGAAATGGCCTACGAGCAGCGAGGCC
>NZ_JAHUWK010000042.1 GCF_019219065.1 Duganella sp. sic0402
GGTCAGGCCGGTCAGCTGGTTCGAATTCATCGCGGCAAACTGCGCGCTCTTCAGGGCGACCACGTCTTCGGTGGTCAGCGCGCCGATCTGGTTGCTGGTCAGCGCGGCGATCACCGAGGTTTTCAGGGCGGCCACGTCGGCAGTTTCCAGATGGGCGATCTGCTCGGTGCTCAGGCCCAGTACTTGCGAGCTGGTCAGCGCGGCGGCTTGCGCGGTGGTCAGCGAAGCCAGTTGCTCGGTGGTCAGTGCTTTGACCTGATCGCTGCCCAGTGCGGCAACGGTCGCGGTTTTCAGCGCGGCGAAGTCTTCGGTTTCCAGTGCTTTCAGCTGGT
>NZ_JAHUWK010000043.1 GCF_019219065.1 Duganella sp. sic0402
CCAGCGCTTTGAACTGCTCGCTGCTCAGCGACGAGATGATGCTGGTTTTCAGGCCAACGATGTCAGCGGTCTCGATCGCGGCGATGTTGTTGGTCGACAGCGCGTTGAACTGGGTCGAGTTGAGCGCGCCGAAGTGGGTCGAGTTCATCGCGACGATCTGCTCGGTGGTCAGGCCGGTCAGCTGGTTCGAATTCATCGCGGCAAACTGCGCGCTCTTCAGGGCGACCACGTCTTCGGTGGTCAGCGCGCCGATCTGGTTGCTGGTCAGCGCGGCGATCACCGAGGTTTTCAGG
>NZ_JAHUWK010000044.1 GCF_019219065.1 Duganella sp. sic0402
CACACTGGTTGCAGCACTATCATCGGCGTAGAGTCGTTTCACGGTCCTGTTCGGGATGGGAAGGGGTGGGACCGACTTACTATGGTCATCAAGCTTTGACTTGTAGGCAGTGCCGCTGTTCTGAGCGACACTGCGCAATCGGGAAGAAGTAAAGTATGGGGTATTAACTCATCAAGAGTAAATGCGTATAACCGTCAAGGTTATAGGGACAAGCCGTACGGGCAATTAGTATCAGTTAGCTTAATGCATTACTGCACTTCCACACCTGACCTATCAACGTCCT
>NZ_JAHUWK010000045.1 GCF_019219065.1 Duganella sp. sic0402
CGAGGCAGAGATGCGTAGCTGATGGGAAGCAGGTTAATATTCCTGCACCGTCGTATGATGCGATGGGGGGACGGATCGCGGAAGGTTGTCTGACTGTTGGAATAGTCAGTTTCTGCTTCATAGAAGGCACTTAGGCAAATCCGGGTGCGTAATTCAAGGGAGTGGGACGAGTGCACTTGTGCACGTAGCAATCGGAAGTGGTTCCAAGAAAAGCCTCTAAGCTTCAGTCATACGAGACCGTACCGCAAACCGACACAGGTGGGCGAGATGAGTA
>NZ_JAHUWK010000046.1 GCF_019219065.1 Duganella sp. sic0402
TTCCTTCTCCCGAGTTCTCTCAAGCGCCTTAGAATACTCATCTCGCCCACCTGTGTCGGTTTGCGGTACGGTCTCGTATGACTGAAGCTTAGAGGCTTTTCTTGGAACCACTTCCGATTGCTACGTGTACAAGTACACTCGTCCCACTCCCTTGAATTACGTGCCCGGATTTGCCTAAGCACCTTCTATGAAGCAGAAACTGACTATTCCAACAGTCAGACAACCTTCCGCGATCCGTCCCCCCATCGCATCATACGACGGT
>NZ_JAHUWK010000047.1 GCF_019219065.1 Duganella sp. sic0402
GTCGACAGCGCGTTGAACTGGGTCGAGTTGAGCGCGCCGAAGTGGGTCGAGTTCATCGCGACGATCTGCTCGGTGGTCAGGCCGGTCAGCTGGTTCGAATTCATCGCGGCAAACTGCGCGCTCTTCAGCGCGACTACGTCTTCGGTGGTCAGCGCGCCGATCTGGTTGCTGGTCAGCGCGGCGATCACCGAGGTTTTCAGGACAGCGACGTCGGCAGTTTCCAGATGAGCGATCTGCTCGGTGCTCAGGCCCAGTACTTGCG
>NZ_JAHUWK010000048.1 GCF_019219065.1 Duganella sp. sic0402
ACTGAAACATCTAAGTAGCTGCAGGAAAATAAATCAACCGAGATTCCCAAAGTAGTGGCGAGCGAAATGGGAAGAGCCTGTACGTGATAGTCGGACTGATAGTGGAATGCTCTGGAAATGGCAGCCACAGCGGGTGATAGCCCCGTACACGAAATCAGACCGGTGGTACTAAGCGTACGACAAGTAGGGCGGGACACGAGAAATCCTGTCTGAATATGGGGGGACCATCCTCCAAGGCTAAATACTCGTAATCGA
>NZ_JAHUWK010000049.1 GCF_019219065.1 Duganella sp. sic0402
CCGAGCAATGCAGCCAAAGCCTTAGCGCTGCTAAAACGCCGGATGTCGCCCAAGTGCCCTAAGATGCGAGCAGCGGTGGTGTTACCAATGCCTGGAATACTGGTGATGAGCTGCGCATCGTGCTTGATGCCGGGATGGCGGTCGATGTGGTCATCCACGTCGTCTTCCAGTTGCTTGATCTCGGTGTCAAGCCAGGCAATGAGCGAACGCGCGTGCTCGGCCACCTCGGCCATGCCGCTGACCTCGTAGCTTTCC
>NZ_JAHUWK010000004.1 GCF_019219065.1 Duganella sp. sic0402
CGAGAGCCGTAGTTCGGCGGGAAGTCGCAGCATCGTGGGCATGATGCGCGAGGAAGGCACGGCAATTGGCCGCTTCAAAGTCAGTCGTTTGATGGAGGAGTTGGGGCTGGTCTGCAAGCAGCCTGGCAGCCATGCCTATAAGCAGGCCACGGTAGAGCGGGTCGATATTCCGAACCACCTCAATCGTGAATTTATAGTGGAGGCGCCAAATCAGGTCTGGTGCGGGGACATCACCTATGGTACGCCCAGCCAGCGTAGCCCGCCCACAAGGGGTGAAGCTGCTTGAGCATGTTTGGAATGCAGGACCGATAAGGTCTCATTTTTTTTCGGGAATGCCCTTCTTCTGCTACGAGAAGAAGTGAGCCGAAGCGGCGGTGACTTGCCGACACTGGCAAGGTGACGAAGTCCGTGGGAAACGGGGTTTGCGGCGAAACAGTTACGCCAAGATGAACCTCTAGGCTGAGTATGGGACGGTTGAGGAAAACGAACCTGTTAATCCGCACCTGAGGGTTGAAATGTCACCCCTGCCTACACTGTTTAACAGGCAGGACGTGGATCGGTTTCAGTTACACGTAAGACCTGAAATCGCGAGTGTCGATCAGACATGTATGCTGATCGACATGGGGGCATGGAGAGCGCGTAGCTAGACCATGACATCCGCGACGACTTGCGGAAAGCAAGGACAAAGGCTGCGACAGGCAACCTCGCCCATGCGTTTAAGTCCAGCATGTGAACTGGGGAAGGTCTGCACGGATGCGAAGGGAGTGTGCCCCCGATGACGTGCAGGCTGGCGGAACCTCCGTAGTAGTCCGAGATCGGGAAATCCGGTCACATGGCGAAGGGAGGTAGTTCAAGTGGTTTGCTTGGTCGATTAACTGACCACAATGAGGTGAAGACCTTTGATAATCAGTGAAATACAAAGCAAGCTGGCGACATGGTCCACGGAAAACAAAGAGCGCAAGTTCGACCGTCTCCTGAGGCTCGTCGCCGACAAAGCCTGGCTCAGTGAAGCGGCTCGTATTACGCTGGCCTCCAGCGGAGCCAAAACGCCGGGCGTCGACGGTATCGACAAGGTTCGAATGGACGAGCATCTCCACGATGAACTTGCGGCGATCCGTGCCGAACTGTTGGCGGGGTCGTATCGCCCGCTGCCAGCGCGGCGTGTATTGATTCCTAAAGCGAACGGCAAAATGAGGCCGCTGGGCATTCCTTGTCTTCGCGATCGTATTGTGCAACGGGCTGTTCTGATGGTGATGGAGCCCATATGGGAAAGCGATTTCCATACGGCGTCACATGGATTCAGACCGGCCCGTAGCGTGCACCACGCGATACGTACGGTGAAACTTCAACTGCAAGATGGTGGTGCTGAAAGTACCGCAGGCCGCTGGGTGATCGAAGGTGATCTAGCCAGCTACTTCGATACCGTACATCACCGCCTGCTCATGAAGGGAATTCGTAAGCGTATCGCCGATCAGCGCTTGCTGGAACTGCTCTGGAAATTCATCAAGGCAGGATGCGTTGATCACGGTCTGTTTCGAGCAGCAAGCGAAGGCGTCCCGCAAGGCGGGGTAATTTCACCATTGCTGTCCAACATCATGTTGCACGAGTTCGATGCTTGGATGGAGATGAATTACCTTAACAAGAAGGTGCGCAAAGACCGGTGGGCGTGGAACTTCGGCATCCTCAATCGGCGCCCCATCGCCGTGAGAGAAAACCGGCAGTGGATACCTGCAATATCATACTGTCGCTACGCTGATGATTTTGTGGTGGTCGTCAAAGGGACCAAGGCGGACGCGGAGGCAGTACGCGAAGCATGTCGCGGGTTTCTGGAAGACCAACTCAAGCTGACGCTGAACATGGAGAAAACCCGTGTTACGCACGTCAACGATGGTTTTGTTTTCCTCGGCCATCGCATCATCCGTAAGCGAGGTCCACGAGGCCGCATGCGGCCTGTCAGTACAATACCTTGGGAGAAGTACCGACGCTTTGCCGAGAAACTGGTCAGGCAGCTGTCGGGCGATTACGGTGCAAACCGGATGGATGTCGTGGAAAGCCTGAATCGGCAACTTGCAGGATGGGCAAACTTCTATCAGTACACCGACTTTACGGCCACTATGTTTAGCAAGATGGACCGCACTGTCTTCTGGAAATTTGGGTACTGGCTTGCGCGTAAGTATCGGCGGGGCTTCCCGTCCCTGATGCGCGACCATGTCTATGAACCAGAACCGGGGCAAGCGAAGACATGGGTAGTAGAAGGCCGTAACAGCCGTGGCTGGTATGGAGCGATAGCGCTTCGGCGTCTAGTCACAAGCCGCAAGGGGCAATTCAAATGGCGGACTCCGTCAGAAAATCCGTACATCGTGAGGGGCGATGCGCGGCGAACCATTGAGTCGCGCTACGCCGATGTTGCCTTTGCTATGAGCAGCACTTGAATGGAGAGCCGGATGCATTGAGAGGTGCAAGTCCGGTTCGGAGAGGAGAGGCAGGGAGATAGTTCGACTACGCCCTGCCTCTTACTCTACTCTGGGCGCAAGGGCGATGGTATTACTTGGCCGTGGTACTGGACTTGTTCGCGCGCCGCGCGGTGGGCTGGGCATTCTCGCCAAGGCCCGACGCTGACCTTGTTGTGCAAGCACTGGAAATGGCCTACGAGCAGCGAGGCCGACCGCAGGGGCTACTGTTTCATTCGGATCAGGGGAGCCAGTACGGCAGTCGAAAATTCCGTCAGCGCTTGTGGCGTTATCGTATACGACAGAGTATGAGCCGTCGGGGAAATTGCTGGGATAACTCCCCGATGGAACGGCTGTTTCCGCAGCTTCAAAACGGAATGGCTGCCGTCCACCGGTTACATGACGGCACAGGAAGCACAGCGGGACATCAGCCACTACCTGATGCACCGGTATAACTGGATACGGCCACATCAGTTCAATGAAGGATTGGCGCCGGCCGTCACCGAAGAAAAACTTAACGTAGTGTCCGGGATGGGTTGACCACTACAGTCGCCATCTGATGTGCTTTTGCTTCGCCGTTGAATCTTTCGATTACGGCCTGCAATTTGACATCGATGTAGTCTTTTTCTGTTGGCGTATCCATCGTTGCATGGTTTGCGCCGATCGGGAATGCGTCAACGATATTCCTCAATAGTGCTTCGGGTCGTTAGCGCAGTTGCCGTGGAGGTGTGCTATGATTATTTTAATTAGGACTCCTATTTTGAGGTGAGTTATGAATTGCATCGTGCTGTATCACGTTGGATTTGAAAATCTCGGGACGTTTGCTGCGCCGTTGGAGGCGCTTGGGTATCGGGTGAGGTATCAGCACGCATCTCTGCCATTGTCGGCCGCGCAGTGGGGGGAGGCTGATTTGGTGGTGGTGCTGGGTGGTCCGATCGGTGTCAACGATACGGCTCAGTATCCCTGGCTGGCTGCGGAGATTGAAGGCATCAAGTTGCGGCTGCAATTGAAACGGCCGATGCTGGGTGTTTGTCTTGGCGCGCAGTTGATGGCCTTTGCTTTAGGCGGCGAAGTGGGGAGCAGGGCTGCGGGCAAGGAGATCGGCTGGTCTACGTTGGATATCAGCGAACAGGCTGGCCCATTGGCGCATTTGCGCGATGTCCCGGTGCTGCACTGGCATGGCGATAACATCTGCTTGCCGGATGGCGTAGCGTCGATTGCTACGACGCCGGGGACGCCTTGCCAGGCCTTCATGGTCGGCCAGCACGCGCTGGGGATACAGTTCCACGCGGAGTTCGAGCCGGCAGCGCTGGAGCAGTGGCTCACCGGGCATGCCGTGGAGCTGCATCACGCTGGCGTTAACTTGCAGGCTTTGCGCAGCGATACTCAACGCTATGGCGCGCAGCTTGAACGCGCAGGCCAAGCCGTCATTCGGGATTGGCTGACATGCGTAGCGTGATCGACGCGCTGTTCATCGGCAAGGCCAAGCCGCTGCCGAGGAATGGTCACGCCGACGTGGCGAGCGGTATCGTGAAGACGCTGCAGGCGGGCAAGGTCTGGCTGTCGTTCAACGGTCTTCAGGGTGATGAACAGGGTGATCGCATGTATCACGGTGGTCCGGAGAAGGCCGTGCATCACTATGCGGCCGAGCATTACGCACACTGGCGCGCGCAGTATCCGGATAGCCCGGTGCCGATGAGGCCCGGCGCGTTTGGCGAGAATATTTCCAGCACCGGCATGACGGAACAGAATGTGTTCATTGGCGATGTCTACCGCGTCGGATCGGCGCTGGCGCAGGTGTCGCAAGGGCGGCAGCCATGCTGGAAGCTGAATCGCTTGCTGCAACGCGAAGACGCCGCGCTGGCGATGCAGCATTCAGGCGCAACCGGCTGGTACTACCGCGTGCTGCAAGAAGGCTGGATCGGCAGCGGCGATACGCTGGAACTGGTTGCGCGGCCGCAGCCAGAATGGCCGATGGCGCGTTTAATCAGCGCGCTGTTCGGCGTCGATACGCTGCCGGACGAATGGCGGCAGGCCGCGCAGATCGAGCAGCTGTCCGCAAACTGGTGCACCACATTTACCCGTCGCACCGAGTCGCTACAGATCGAGGACTGGACGCGGCGCTTGCGCGAGCCGTAAGCGCCGCGCTTCATTAACGCAGATCGTATTGCAGTTCGGCGATGAAGGTGCGCTGCGTGTACGGATGGAAGGCCCAATATTTGCGGTTGCCGAGGTTGTCGACGCCGACCGCAGCGCTCCACTGTTTGTCGAAACGATAGCGCAGTCGCGCATCGGTGACGAGGTAGCTGGAAACGCCGGTGTAGCTGGAGCCGTTGGGATCGGAGTTATCCAGCGTGCCCCATTGCTTGCCGCTATAACGCGCGCCCAGGCTGAGTGACCATACATCGTTGGGACGGTAGCTGGCCAGCAGGGTGGCGCGCTGGCGCGGCACGCGCGGCTGGTCCTTGCCGATGCTTGCCGGGAAGTTGGGGTTGTCGATGATGGTCGAATCGGCGTAGGTGATGCTGCCGTTCAGTTCCAGCCCGGTCCACAGCACGTTGTCAGCCTGTGCCGCCAGTTCAATGCCGTTGGTGCGAATGCGGCCGACGTTCTGAATGTTGGTGACGTTGGGCGTGACGGTGATGTTACGCTGCGAGTACAGCGCATCGCGCGTGGTTTCGTGGAACCAGGTGGCGCGCAACAAGCCCTGATCGAGCTTGCGTTCGGCGCTCAGCTCAGTGGTGACGGAGCGCTCGGGCTTGAGGTTGGGATCATTGTTCATCAGCGTGTCGCCAACGATGGCGCCCTGGTACAACTCGGCGACTGTCGGATAGCGCACCGCGCGGCCTGCGGAGGCTTTAAGCGTCCAGTCCTGATCCAGCGTGCGCGATAAAGCCAGCTTGGGCGAGAAGCTGGTTTCGTGGCGTTCGCCGAAGCGCTTGAGCGTCGAACCGCTGCCAAGGCTGCCGTTGAAGGCGGACCAGCGCTCCAGACGTCCGCCCAGCGTGGCCTTCCAGTCTGACGCAAAGCGCCAGGTGTCTTGTGCGTACAGGCTTTCCAGTCGCGTGTCGCCGTTAAAGCTGGAGGCGCTGGCGCCGGCTGCGCCATCTCGCCATTCCATAGTGTTGGACACCAGCGTGCGCAAACGGAAGCTATCCCGCTGGATGCCGAAATCGATGATGTGACGCTGATCGCCCGTTGGGCGCCAGATGCCTTTGGCCGCCAGCGTACTCCAGCCGCTGCCGCCCATGTCGGTCAACGTGCCAGTCTTCGCTCCCGGCGTGTTGATGAAGGCGGTTGGCGTACGCACCAGGTCCTTGCGGTAATCGTAGTCGCTGACCGCCAGTTCCCAATCCCACACGCCCTTGGTATGGCTCTTCAGCGACAGGCCCTGCATCCAGTGTTCAAGCGCACCGCTGGCGGGGGCGAAGTCGGCCGGCGTCAGCGTGTACTGGCGGCCGTCGATGTTGATCGCGCCACTGGTGACGGTATTGCCGGCCGCGTCGCGCAGGTAGGAGTTGACGCGGCGGTCGGCATCGTTCTGCCACCAGCCAAGCGTGTAGCTGGCGCGTATGGACGGCGTCAGGTCGTAAGCCAGTTTAACCTTGGCATGCTCTTGCTGCGTGTGGATCTGATTGGTGTCACCAAGGATCAGCCAGTCGGCGTTGGATGGATTCTTGTCGCTGATGGCGCCGCTGACCGGCGTGCCGCCTTTGCCCGGCACACCAGCGCTGAGCAGCTTGTTGGCGAAGGTGATCGGCTGGCTGTTGTTGTCCAGATGATTGAGGCTGACCCACCACGACCAGTCGCCATGCCGGTTGCCGACCGATAGGCTGCCCTGGCGGCCGCCGTAGCGATGGTCGGCGCCATACAGTTTGAAGCCCTGGCTATAGCCGGAAAGGCGCGCGTGCACTTCCAGGCTAGTCGGCATACGGGTCAGATAGTCAACCACCGCGCCGGCGGAGTTGCCGGGATAGGCGGCGGAGAATGGCCCGTACAGCACGTCGACGCGTTCGATTTCATCCGGCGCGACCATGCCCCAGCGTGGCGTGTAGGTCGCGCCGTTGCCAAGTAAATTCGACAGCAGGATGCCGTCGGCATACACCAGCGAGCGCGCGCTGTTGCCGGTTCCGGAGGCGCGGCTTGCAAGTACTGCGTGGTCGTAGTCGCCGATGTAGCGCTTGCGGACGTTCAGGCTGGGGAAGTATTTGAGCGCGTCTTCAGCGTCGGCAGCGTTAATGCTCTGTTCGATCTGCGCGGCGGTGATGCCTTCGATGGTGGTCGGGATTTGTGTGGGCAGCGAGGTAGGACGGCCGCCGCTGATGGTGACCATGGCCATGGTGGCGGTTGGCAGTGGCTCAGCGTCTGTGGCCCAGGCTTGTTGAATGGCCAGGGCGCCTGTGGCGAGCGCGAATAGTGCCCCTTTCAAGGAGCGGGTTGAGATAGACATAAAATTTTCCTTTGATCGGTTGTTGGGTTTATTTGCGCAGCAGGTGCCGGCAGACGATGCCGGGAAAGGCCAGCACCGCAAACAGCGCGAGCGTTACCGCCCACACTTCCCAGTTATGGCCGGACGGCTTGCCGACCGCGTTTTCCAGCATGCTGGCTGCAGTCATCCACAGCACATAGCCGGTGGCCCAGCCGGCGAGGTCGTTCAGCACCGGCCCCCAACTGCGCATGCCAATCAGGCGCAGGAAGGGCAGGTTGGCGAGCAGCGCCGCCAGGCCAAGGTTGATGAAGGCAATCGAGGTATGCATCACAGGCTGCCGTAGGAGTGGAGGCCGGACAGGAACATATTCACGCCGAGGAAGGCAAACAGCGTGATGGCGAAGCCGACCAGCGACCACCAGGCCAGCACCGCGCCACGCATATTGCGCACCAGGCGGGCGTGCAGCCAGGCGGCGTAGTTAAGCCAGACGATCAGCGCCCAGGTTTCCTTCGGGTCCCACGACCAGTAGCCACCCCACGCCTCGGCGGCCCACAGCGCGCCAAGAATGGTGGCGATGGTGAAGAACACGAAGCCCAGCGCGATCGCCTTGTACGACAGTTCATCCAGCCACGCGCGGCCAGGCAGGCGGCTGGCGAAGAACGGCCGGCCCGCCAGCAGCCAGGCAGCGCCGAACATGGCCGCCATCGAGAATGCGCCGTAGCCGATGAAGTTGG
The DNA here is from genome assembly GCF_019219065.1 of Duganella sp. sic0402. Classification (GTDB taxonomy): domain Bacteria; phylum Pseudomonadota; class Gammaproteobacteria; order Burkholderiales; family Burkholderiaceae_D; genus Rugamonas. The sequence continues at coordinate 7,614 of NZ_JAHUWK010000004.1, forward strand.
CTGGCACATGCACTTTCATCCAGTACGATTTCAGCGCCGGGATCAGCGGTTGGATTTCGTGCGCGCCGGCGCCGTACTTGAACATGAAGGTGACAGCGGCGCTGACCAGCAGCATCGCGAACAAGCCTAGCTGGCGGCTGCCGAAATGATGTTCCAGGTGCAGGTACAGCATGGTGGTCAGGAAGCTGAACAGCACAAAAACTTCGTACAGATTGGACACCGGGATATGGCCGATGTCCGCGCCCATCAGATAGGACTCATACCAGCGCACCAGCAGGCCGGCCAGGCCGAACAGGCTGCCGATCCACGCCGCACGCGTGCCGAGGCGCATCCAGTTGGCCGAGCGCCGCAACCAGCCAAGCGCGTACAGCACGGTGGAAGACCAGTAACTGAAGCCCATCCACATGATGGCAGACTGGCTGGACAGGAAATACTTGAGCAGGAACACATGATCGGCCGCCACCAGCTGTTGGCGGTACAGCGCTATCGCGAGCAGCGCCATGGCCGCCGCGCTCACGCTAAGCAGCTGTAACGCGTTCCAGGCCAGCGCCATGCACGCCAGGCCGATGGCGCTGGCGATCAGGATGGCGGTGTCGAAGATATCCATATGGGCATCGTGACGCAGCAGCGCGTAGCAGGTGGCGCCAACTAGCAGCACAACGTACAGGCCGCTGCGCAGCAGCTTGCGGCGGTCCGGGCCGATGACGGTGGTATAGCGATGGGAATACGCAAGCATCTTGTTTACCTCATGGTGTGACGGCGCCCACCAGCTGCGCGATGGCGGCGGTGTGGCGCTCGAATTCGGCTTTGAGGGCCGGGGTGTTGCGGTTGGCGCTCAAGGCCAGCAGCAGCTTGCCGTCGGCGGTATGCAGCCACAAGCGGCGTTCGCGGATGAAGTACATGGCGCACACGCCCAGCGCGAGCAGTGCGCAGCCCAGGTAGACCAGCTTCGCTCCGGGCGCATGTGTTACCTGTAGGCCGGTGGCGTTGACTTGTTTAAAACGCTCGAAAGTGAATAGCGCGGGCAGCTTCATTGACAGTGTGTCGTCGTAGGCGGTCAGTGCGTCATGCAGCTGGCGCGGACTGAGATCGGGTGCCAGCAGTGACGCTGAACGTTCCAGCAGTTCCTGGTAGAGCTGGCCGGTTTTGCGCGCCTGCTCATGATCGTCGCGCTGTGCTGACAGTTCGCTCAAGGCGCGGTAGCCGGCGTGCTGAAAGGCTTCCAGCAGTGCGGAGGAGGTGGTGCTGAGCGTCGCCGCCAAGCGCGGATCGGCAACCTTGGCGGCGACCTGCTGCGCTGCCATGGCGCGTTGTTCGGGATTGGCTAATGCCGCCGCCAGACGCAGATAGCCATCGATGCCGCCATCGGCGCCCAATGGAATGCGCAGGTAATCCATGGCTTCCTGGCTGCCCGCCTGGTGGCCGAGTACACGATAGTGCGCGCCGTCGATATCGATCGCCTGCTGGTAGAGCAGCCAGGTATCCGCCTGGCCCTGCTGGTCACGCAGGCGCAAGGCGAGCGATGGACCGATGTCGCGGGTGCGCTCGCCTGGCATGCCGCGCGAGTGCCAGCCGCCCGCGTCGCCGCGCTCCTTGTCGAAGACATTGATGGCGCGCAGCTCGGTAAATTCCAGTGTGGCCGGCTGGCCGTTTAACAGTAGCGGAGCGCTGTCGCCGATGATGCCTTGGATATCGTGCGGCGTGGTGCCATGCAGCCGCAGCGTGACCTGGCTGCCGCCATCGGCAAAGCCGGACTGGAACAGCGTCACGCCGCGATAGGTGTAGGGATGATTGACCTGCAAGGTGGCTGGCGTCACGACGCCGTTGTCGACGATGTCGATCTCGCTGCTGAAATCCATCGGCTGCCCGTTGGGATAGTGGTCAATGCGGAATGACTTCAGGCGCACGCTGAATGGCAGTTTCTGCTCGGCGATCGCATCGCCATTCTGGAGCAGGCCAGTATCGCTGCTGGCGCCCTCCGCGATTGTCATGCTGGCGCGGTAGGATATGGTCCCATCGATCAGGCCGCCGACGCAGATCAGCACCATGGCGCCGTGCACCAGCAGGTAGCCTAGACGGCGCGCGCTGCCGGCCCGCGCAGCCAGTAGCGTGCCGCCGGCCGTGTTCACCTGCTTGTGGCGGAAACCATGCTGGCGCAAGTAGTCGCGCAAGGCGGCGGGTGGTGCGGACAGCGCAAGTTCGGCATGGCATTCCAGGTTGCGCAGGCTCGCCAGGCTTTTATTTTCGCGATAGTTGCGCATATCGCGCAGCATCGACGGTGTGTTCTGCCACAGGCACAGCGCGGTGGAACTGGCCATGAAAACCAGCAGCGTATAGAACCACCAGGCGTGATAAATATCGGTCAGTCCGCACAAGCTGAAAAAGGCCGCCCAGAACTCGCCATAGCGGCTGACGTAGACCACAGCTGGCTGGCTTTGTTGCAGCACTGAGCCGATGCTGGCGGCGACGGCCACCACAGTGAGGATGGCGATGGCGAAGCGCATTGAACGCAGTAGGTCGAGCAGGGCTTTCATGCTGGCGCTCCCTGTGCCACAACAGTAGCGCGCGGACGCAGCGCCAGCCAGTAGACGGCCGGGATGACGATCAGCGAGAACAGCGGCGCAGTCACCATGCCGCCGATCAGCGGTGCGGCAATGCGCTGCATGACATCGGCGCCCGCTTCATCGGACAGCATCACCGGCAGCAGCCCGCCGAGTATCACCGCCACCGTCATCGCCTTCGGCCGTAGCCGCAGCAGCGCGCCGGACAGGATCGCGGCGTAAGGATCATGCGGACGCTCGGCCAGCGCCTGGTCCAGATACAGCAACATGACGATGCCGAATTCGGTGGCAACGCCAGCCAGCGCGATCAGGCCGATCACCACCGCGACCGATATCTGGTAGCCCAGCAGCCAGGTCAGCCAAAAGCCGCCGATCACCGAGAATGGCAGGCAGGCCAGCACCAGCGCCACCTTGCGCAGATCGCGGAAGTGCAGATAGAGCAGGGCGGATACCAGCAACGCCGTCATGCCGACCGCGCTCCACAGCCGCGCCTTGCCGTCCTTGAAGTTGATGTACTGGCCTTGCCAGGCCATGGTATAGCCAGGCTCCAGTTGCAGTCCCTGATCCAGCGCGAGCTGTGCCCGCTCAAGATAGCCGCCCGCGTCAGCCCCGTCGATATCGACATACACATAGGCCACCGGGCGCGCATTGTCGCTCTTGATTTCGGTCGGCCCGTCGGCAATGCTCAGCCGAGCCACTTCGCGCAGCGGCAGCATGGCGCCGTCCGCACCCTTGAGGCGGATTTGCTCCAGCGCCTCAAGGTCGTTGCGTTCGGCGCGCGGGAAGCGCAGCGTCACCGGATAGCGTTCACGCCCGGAGACGATGGTGGAGATGCTTTCGCCGCCTACCGCCATCTGTACCGCGCGCTGGATTTCGGCCACCGACAAGCCATAGCGCGCCGCCTGCTCGCGGATCACGCTGACATCGATGTAGCGGCCGGACTGGGCACGATCCGCCAGTACCGAGCGGGTGCCGGGTACGTCGCGTAGCAGCGCCTCGACCCGTGCCGCCTGCTGTTCCAGCCGCGCCAGGTCGGGACCAGTGAGCTTGACGCCCAGCGCGCTGCGCACGCCGGTGGATAGCATGTCGATGCGGGTTTTGATTGGATAGCCCCAGGAGTTGGTCATGCCGGCCAGACGCACGGTCTGATCCAGCTTGGCGATCAGCTCCGCGTTATTGCGCGCCGAGCCTTGCGGCCATTCGGCGCGCGGCTTGAGCATGATGGTGGTTTCAAACATCGACAGCGGCGCTGGATCGGTGGCGGTGTCGGCGCGGCCCGCCTTGCCGAACACGCGCGCCACTTCCGGCATGGCGGCGATCAGCGCATCAGTGCGTTGCAATAGCTGCGCCGCCTCGCCGACCGACAGCGCCGGCATGGTGGTTGGCATGTACAGCAAGTCGCCCTCGTCCAGCGGCGGCATGAATTCGCTGCCGATGCGTTGCAGCGGCAGCAGCGTGCTGGCCAGCAGCAGCGCCGCCAGCGCGATGGTGGCGCGTGGCCGTGCCAGCGCCGCATGCAGCACCGGCTGATAAATACGCCGCAATGCGCGGTTGACCGGGTTGGCACTTTCCGGCGCCAGCTTGCCGCGAATCGCGTAACCCATCAGCACCGGCGTCAGCGTGATCGCCAGCATCGCGGCGGCGGCCATCGCATAGGTCTTGGTGTAGGCCAGCGGCGCGAACAGGCGCGCCTCCTGGCCGTCGAGCGTCAGCACCGGCAGGAAGGAGACAGTAATAATCAGCAGCGAGAAGAACAGCGCCGGGCCGACTTCACCGGCGGCCTTGCGCACCAGAGGCCAGATATCGTCGGTATCTCCATGCTGTTCCAGATGGCGGTGCATATTCTCGATCATGACGATGGCCGCGTCCACCATCGCGCCGACGGCGATGGCGATGCCGCCCAGCGACATGATGTTGGCTGATACGCCTTGCACGCGCATGATCCACAGCGCCGCCAGTATGCCCAGTGGCAGCGTAACGATGGCCACCAGCGCCGAGCGCAGACGGAACAGGAAGATACCGCAGATCAGCGCCACCGCCAGCGATTCCTCCAGCAGCTTATTGCGCAGCGTATGCACCGCGCGTTCGATCAGCGAGGAACGGTCGTAGGTGGTGACGATCTCCACGCCCGGCGGCAGCGATTTCCGCAACGCGGCCAGGCGCTGCTTGACGCCCGCGATGGTGCTCATGGCGTTCTCGCCGTGGCGCATGACGACAATGCCGCCGGTGACTTCGCCCTTGCCATCCAGATCGGCCAGCCCGCGCCGCAGCTGCGGTCCGGTGCTGACGTTGGCCAGCTGCTTCAGGCGTAGCACGCCATTTTCGGTGGCCAGCGGAATATCGTCGAAGTCGGAAGGCTGCTTCAGGTAGCCGTCGGCGCGCAGCAGGTATTCGGCGCGCGACATATCGAGTGGCGCGCCGCCGCCGGCGCGGTTGGCGTCGTTCACCGCCTGCGCCACTTGTTCCATGCTGACGCCATGCGCCGCCAGCCGCGCCGGATCGGCTTCGATCTGGAACTGGCGCGCCATGCCGCCCAGCGTCGCCACTTCGGCCACACCCGGCACGGATTGCAGTTCCAGCTTGAGGTGAAAGTCCTGCAAGGCGCGCAGGCGGGCGGGATCGGTTTTGCCGCTGCGGTCTACTAGCGCATATTCATACACCCAGCCGACGCCCGAAGCGTCCGGGCCCAGCGTGGGCACGGCGCCTGCCGGCAGGCGGCCACTGGCCTGGCTCAGCGTTTCCAGGATGCGCGAGCGGGCCCAGTACAAGTCGGTGCCATCCTTGAAGATGACATACACATACGATTCGCCGAACATGGAGAAGCCGCGCACGGCGCGTGCACCCGGCACCGCCAGCAGTGAGGCCGCCAGCGGATAGGTCAACTGGTCCTCGACCAGTTGCGGCGCCTGGCCGGGCAGGTCGGTGCGGACAATCACCTGGACATCGGACAGGTCGGGCAGAGCATCCAGCTTGAGCCGCGTCAGCGACTCCAGGCCGCCGATCAGCAACAGCAGGCAAGCGGCCAGCACCAGCAGGCGGTTGCGCAGCGACCAGTCGATGACCCGGGCGATCATCGCGTATGCTCCGTGCCGCCCAGGCTGGCCTGCATCAGCTGCGGCGCCTGCATGGCGGCTGCGCCATCCAGCAGGAACTGGCCGTTGACCGCCACCCGTTCGCCTTCCTTCAGGCCGTGGGTGATGGCGACCAGTTCATCGGTGCGGATGCCGGTTTGCACCGGTACGCGGGTGAAGTGGTTGTCCGTGCCGGCTACCACCACGAAGTCGCCGCGGCCGGTGCGTATCACTGCCTCGCGCGGCACGGCGAGGCTGCGCTGGCGGCCGGACAGGATCTCGACTTCGGCAAAGGCGCCTGGGCGGAAGGCGCCGCGCGGATTATGCAGCGCCATGCGCAGGCGCGCGGTGCGGGTCTGCGCGTCGATCTGCACGGTGGAGAGGTCAACCTTGGCGCGCTGTACGGTCGCGCGGTCCAGGCCGGAGCGGAACTGCACGGTATCGCCGTTGCGCAGCCATTCCAGTTGGTCGGGGAATAGAGTGATCTCGGCCCACACGCTGTCGTTGCCGGCGTAAGAAAGAATCTGCTGCATCGGGTTGACGTAATTGCCTTCGTGCGAGGCGAGCTGGGTTACCACGCCGTCGCGCGTGGCGCGCACCGGCACCACGTCGATCACGCGGCGGCTTTTTTCGAGCTGCGCGACCAGGTCTTCACTGAGGTCGGCGGCCAGCAGGCGCGAACGGGCGCGGAATTTTTCCTTGGACAGGCTGCCGACCATGGCCATGTTGGAGCTGACCACGGTCATGCTGTCACCGCCGAGCAGGCCATCCTTGCGCTGTAGCAGATCGATGTATTCGCGCTGGCGTTGTTGCAGTTCGGGGGAGTAGATCTCGTACAGTATCTGGCCGCGACGCACCGGTTGGCCGACGCCTTGCACGTACACTTTGCGCAGCCAGCCTTCGACTTTCGGGTTGACTGCCACGGTGCTGCTTTCATCGGCCGACAGCGTGGCGTAGGCGCGTACGGTGCGGTTCATCTCGGCCATGCTGGCGGCGGCCAGCTGCACGCCCATGCGCTGCTGGGTGGCGGGATCGACGTGCACCATGCCGCCGTGCTGGTGGCCATGGCCGGCTGGTGCGGCCGGTGCGGCGCCATTCTGCGCCGGCACCAGGTTCATATTGCAGATAGGGCAGACACCTGATTTGTCCTGCATCACTTGCGGATGCATGGAGCAGGTATAGCGCGTGTGTGCGCCGGTGCCGGATGGTGTGGACTGTGCGCGGTCGCAGCCTTGCAGCGCGATGGCCGCCAATGCCAGGCCGGCGCTGGCCAGGAATCCCCTTCGTTTCAAGCCCATGATGACCTCTCGTTGTTGTTGGTGCTTGCGGATGGCGGGCCGCAGCCCGCCATGTATGCTTAGCGCACCAGGATGTTTTCGCCGCGGCCCATTTTTGGATCGGCGTCCTTGGTGAATTGCAGGATGGCGATGGCGCCGCTCAGCGCCTGGCGCAGCGAGTGCGACACCAGTGCGTTCGCGCCTTCTACCGGCGAGATGATGTCGAAGCTGGCGGCGTCGCCAGGACCGACCACATAGCTCTGCAAGCCAGTCAGCTGGTTCTTCGGATTACCGCTCGGGTAGACCTTGTCCCAGATGCCTGCGATGGCGTGGAAGGACGAGAACTCATTGACACCGGCGTTGACGAAGTAGACGCGCACACGCTCGCCCGGCTTGGCCTGCAACATGCGGGTAGCGGCCGGATCATGCACCGGGTCATACTTGAAGATGCCGCCGTTGAACATCACGTTGGTCCATTTGTTGGCCATCATGTCGGCCTGGTTGTCCGGATTCGCGTACAGCTCCGACTGGATCAGAACGTACTCGCGGTCCGCTTTCGGCATGGCCGATTTGTCTTTCGGATCGACGATGATGGCGCCGTACATGCCGCGTGCGATGTGCTGGATCATCGGATCGGCGCCGCAGTGGTAGAAGAAGATGCCCGGATAATCGGCGCGGAAGGTGTAGCTGCCTTGCTCGCCCGGCTTGACCTGCTCGAAGTCCTTGACCACGTCCACGCGCGCAGCGTGGAAGTCGACCGAGTGCGAGTTCTTGCTGGACTTGTCGTTGAACAGCGTGAACTCGACGATATCGCCTTCTTCCACATGGATCACTGGACCTGGGACCATGCCCTCGTAGGTCCAGGAACGGTACATGGTGCCCTTGTTGTCGATGGCGGTTTCGACTTCCTTGGCGGTCAGGTTGATCTTGACGGTTTTCGCCTGCACGGCGGCGGACCCCAGCAGCGCCAGAGCGACTGCAATGCTCATGCTCAGTTTTTTCATATGCTTTCCTTGTTATTCAAATGTATGGGTCTTCATTTCGCGCTGGTCTTGCTGACCACGCGCAAATAGGCGACCAGTTCCTTGATTTCGTCGTCGTTGAGTACTCCTTCCCATTTCGGCATTAATACGGATTTGCTCACCGCCAGCCCGCCGCCCTTGATCGCCTTGAACAGCGTTTCGTCGGGCGTGTCGCCCATGGCCTTGGTGTCGGTGTGGTCGCGCGGCTTGACGGCCATGCTGGCGCTGTTGATGCCGTTGCCGTCGCGGTTGACGCCGTGGCACTGCACGCAGTAGGTGTTGTACAGCTTGACGGCGTGGGCCTCGTCGGCCTTGGCCGCATCCATCGAGCAGGCCGCGATCGCCAGGGCGATCAGCGCATACAGATGATTCAGCGAGAACTTCATTATTTTTTCTCCTTCAGGGTGCTGACGTAGGAGGTCAGCTTCTGCAGGTCGGCTTCGGTCAGCCCCAATGCCGGCATCCAGGTGTGGGCGTCGAACTTCTGCGGATTGCTGACATAGGCGTGCACGAAGTCCGGTTGCAGCCGGTCGCCGGCGCTGTACATCTCCGGCGCGGAGCTTGGCTTGTCACCGGGCTTGGCGCTGTGGCAGGAAGTGCAGCCGCGCAGCTTGGAGAACAGCATCGGAGCCATCGACCCGCCGGCTTCGCCCTTGAACGCGCCTGGCGTCACCAGGCCATCGACCTTGAGTGCCATCAGCAGCTCGGCGGCGGTGGCGGCATCGGCGGCCGACAGCTTGGGATGCGGCTGCAACTGCGCGGCGTCGACCACGTCGATGCTTTTGTCCGCCCCCGGCTTGACGGCCTTGGCGTACATCACACCGGCGCCGCGGATGGTGCTGGGGTTTTGCAGCCAGCTGACCAGCCAAGGCTTGTTGAACTTATTGCCGACGTAGTACAGGTCCGGTCCCTTGCGTTCCCACAGCCGCTCCAGCGAGGCATTGGCCGGCTTGGTGATGGCGTGGCAGGCGACGCACTGCTGGCTCAGCAGATCCGCTGAGTGAGCGGCGCCGCTGAAAGCCGCCAGTGCGGCAATCAGTATTCTCAATCGCATGATGAAACTCCGTGTTATTGGACAGCCTGGCCCTTGAAGCCGTCGTTGGTGTAAATGCCCGGGCCTTTCTTGAGCGACTCCTCGTAGTAGAAGTTCGGCTCGAATTTCTTGTTCTTCCAGTCGTAGAAGCTGTCCGGCTTGATCTCGGTGTATTCGAGCACGGTCATGATGCCGCCCATCGGCCGGTCGCCGTTCATCACATGAGTGTCGACGTGGTCGTGGATCATCCACAGGCCCGGATTGTCGGCGGTGAAGATCACGTCATAGCGTTCGCCGGGCGCCACTGCCAGCGTATCGGCCTTGTAGGGCTGCGGCAGCGGGAAGCCGTCCTTGAAGGCCACCGTCATGACGTGGCCGTGCAGGTGGATGCTGTGGGTCAGGTCGCCCGCGCCGATGAAGCGCATGCGCACCACATCGCCCTTGCTGACGCGCAGCGGCTGGTTGTCGGGGAAGGATTTGCCGTTGATGGTGAAGTAGTCGAACTTGTCGCCGGGCAGGCCGCCGAAGCCGGGCTTGTCGGCCCATTTGGAATCCCAGTCGGAGAGCATCATGATGAAGTCCTTGGTCACGGTTTTTTCCAGTGCGGTCGGCTTTTTCGGACGCACGATGAACGGCCCCCACATGCCGCGCAGTACCACGTGCTCGTTGACATTGACGTGGCAGTGATACCACATGGTGCCGGACGGATCGGCGACGAATTTGTAGGTGAAGCTTTCGCCTGGCTGGATCGGCGCCTGTGTGGTGCCGGCGATGCCGTCCATTTTCCAGCTGCCTTTTTGCAGCATGCCGTGCCAGTGGATCGAATGCGGCAGCGCGGTGACGTTGTTGACGTTGACCTCGACCTGGTCGCCTTCATCGACATAGAACAGCGGTCCGGGCACCTGGCCGGAGAAGGCGAAGGTGTGGTACTGCTGCTTTTCCACCAGCGTGATCCTGGTGTCTTCGATATTCATATCGTACTTGCGCACGGCGGCAGATGCTGCGGACGAGAGTAGCGCGCCGGCGGAGCACACGGCGGCCAGCGTCGCCAGCCGGCGCAGGAAGGAAAGGTGCTGCTTCATGAGAACTCCTTGAGGTTTTTGCTTAAACAGGCATTTAAAATACTTCTTTAATGGTCTTAAAAAGGGCTCGCAGAGCCCGTGTCCATCCGTTTAATGATGCAAATGGTATACATGTTTAAGGCGGTCCGCAAGGAAAAGTTTTGTTTATTCGCAAGTTCCCGGATGCCGAGTAGGGGTAATGCCGAGCGGCGTGCTCAATCGTGTTTAACCTGAATTCGTATCGCATTTAGTATAAGACCCGACCCGACCCGACCCGACACGACAGGCAGGAGATGCGACGATATGAATGATCTTAGCGATGTGAATCTTTCCCGGCGCAGTGTGCTGATCGCAGGCGCCTTGTCCGCCACCGCCAGCGCGGTGCCGCTGAGCGCGAACGCGCAACAACAGCAACAACAGCAGGCAAGCACGCCGCCGCCTAGCCAGGCGGCATTTTCCTTCACCGTCAACGGCAAGCAGCACACCCTGGAAGCCGACACCCGCACCACGCTGCTGGATGCGTTGCGCGAACACCTGCACCTGAGCGGCACCAAGAAAGGCTGCGACCACGGCCAGTGCGGCGCTTGCACGGTGATGGTCAACGGACGGCGCATCAATTCCTGTTTATCGCTGGCGGTCATGCACGAGGGCGACAAGATCACCACTATCGAAGGACTGGGCACGCCGGACAATCTGCATCCGATGCAGGCTGCCTTCGTCAAGCACGACGGCTATCAATGCGGCTACTGCACGCCGGGACAGATATGTTCCGCCGTGGCGGTGCTGGACGAGATCCGGCAGGGCATCCCCAGCCACGTCAGCGCCGACCTGAACAGCAAGCCGCTGCTCAGCGAAGCCGAACTGCGCGAGCGCATGAGCGGCAATATCTGCCGCTGTGGCGCTTACTCCAATATCATCGACGCGATCACGGAAGTGGCGGGGAGGCCGGCATGAGAGCCTTTACCTATCAGCGCGCGTCAACGCCGGTGGAAGCAGCCGCCATAGCAGCGCGCTCACCGGGCGCGCGCTTTATCGCCGGCGGCACCAATCTGCTGGACTTGATGAAGCTGGAAATTGAGACGCCGCAGCACCTGATCGACGTGAACGCCCTGGCGCTGGACAAGATCGAAGCCGTCCCCGGCGGCGGGCTGCGCATCGGCGCGCTGGTGCGCAATACCGATCTGGCTGCCGACCAGCGCGTCAGGCGCGACTACGCGGTGCTGTCGCGTGCCTTGCTGGCTGGCGCGTCGGCGCAGCTGCGCAACAAGGCGACCACCGCTGGCAACCTGCTGCAGCGTACGCGCTGCCCGTATTTCTACGACACCAACCAGCCGTGCAACAAGCGCCAACCGGGCAGCGGCTGTTCGGCCATCGGCGGCTACAGCCGCAACCACGCCATTCTCGGCGCCAGCGACGCCTGCATCGCCACCCATCCCAGCGATATGGCGGTGGCCATGCAGTTGCTGGATGCGACGGTGGAAACCGTGCGTCCTGACGGCGTTACCCGCAGCATACCCATCGCCGAATTTCATCGCCTGCCCGGCAACACGCCGCATGTGGAAAACGCGCTGGTGCTGGGCGAGCTGATTACCGCCGTGACCTTGCCCAAGCCACTGGGCGGTGTGCACGTCTACCGCAAGGTGCGCGACCGCGCATCCTATGCGTTCGCGCTGATCTCTGTGGCGGCGGTGGTGCTGCCGGACGGCAGCGGCCGCGTTGCACTGGGCGGCGTGGCGCACAAGCCGTGGCGCGTGCCGGCGGCGGACGCCAGCCTCCCGCAAGGCGCCAGGGCGGTCGCCGAGCAGTTGCTGGCCGGCGCCAAACCCAGTGCGGAAAGCGCCTTCAAGATTCCCCTGGTGCAGCGCACGCTGGCATCCGTGCTGGCTGACGTGAAGAAAGGCTGATCCCATGAAATTTACGACTCCCGCCACCACCAATCCGATCGATCAGCTGAAAGTCATCGGCCGCGCCACTGACCGCATTGACGGCCCCTTCAAAACCACCGGCACCGCGCCGTACGCCTACGAGCACCAGCCCGAGCGGGTAGCTTATGGCTATGTGGTGGGCGCCGGTATCGCCAAAGGCCGCGTCACTTCGCTCGATGTGGCTGACGCACAGCGCGCGCCGGGCGTGCTGGCGGTGATCACGGCGGACAACGCTGGCAAGCTGAGCAAGGGTAACTTCAACACCGCCAAGCTGTTGGGTGGGCCGGAAATCCAGCACTACCACCAGGCGATTGCGCTGGTGGTGGCGGAAACTTTTGAGCAGGCGCGCGCCGCCGCGCAGCTGCTCCATGCGCAGTACAGCAAGCAGGCCGGCGCTTACGACCTGGCCAAGGTCAAGGACAAGGCGAAAGAGCCGGGCGACAAGGATGCCAAGGACCACAAGCTCGGCGACTTCAACGGCGCGTTCAATGCGGCGCCGGTCAAGCTGGACGCGGCCTATAGCACCCCGGACCAGTCGCATGCGATGATGGAGCCGCACGCGTCTATCGCCAACTGGCAGGGCGACAAGCTGACGCTGTGGACCTCCAACCAGATGATCGCCTGGGGCCGCGGCGACCTGGCGAAAACGCTGGGCATCCCCAAGGAAAACGTGCGGCTGGTATCGCCGTATATCGGCGGCGGCTTCGGCGGCAAGCTGTTTCTGCGCGCCGAATCGGTGCTGGCCGCGCTGGGCGCCAAGGCGGTGGGACGGCCGGTCAAGGTTGCGCTGCAACGCCCGCTGATGATCAACAACACCACCCACCGTCCGGCGACCATGCAGCGCATCCGCATCGGCGCCACCCGCGAAGGCAAGATCAGTGCGATCGGGCATGAAAGCTGGTCTGGTGATCTGCCGGACGGCAAGCCGGAAACAGCGGTGCAGCAGACGCAGTTGCTGTATGCCGGCCCGAACCGGATGACCAAGCTGCGGCTGGCGGTACTGGATCTACCGGAAGGCAATGCGATGCGCGCGCCGGGCGAAGCGCCAGGCCTGATGGCGCTGGAAATCGCCATCGACGAGATGGCGGAAAAGCTGAAGATGGACCCGATCACCTTCCGCATCATCAACGACACCACGGTCGATCCGGCCAAGCGCGAGCGCAAGTTTTCGACGCGCCGCTTTGTCGATTGCCTGCGCACCGGCGCGCAGCGCTTCGGCTGGGACAAGCGCAATCCGCAGCCGGGCAAGACGCGTGACGGCCGCTGGCTGATCGGCATCGGCGTGGCGTCGGCCTTCCGCAACAACCTGGTGCAGAAATCCGGCGCGCGGGTGCGGCTCAATGCGCAGGGCATCGTCACCGTGGAAACCGATATGACCGATATCGGCACCGGCAGCTACACCATCATCGCGCAGACCGCCGCCGAGATGATGGGCGTGCCGCTGAAGCAGGTGGTGGTCAAGCTGGGCGATTCGGACTTTCCGGTATCCGCCGGTTCGGGCGGCCAGTGGGGCGGCAACAGCTCGACCGCCGGCGTGTACGCTGCTTGCGTCAAGCTGCGCGAACTGGCCGCGCAAAAGCTGGGCCTCGATCCGGCCAAGGCCGAATTTGTCGCCGGCGCGGTGCGTGCCGATGGCCGCTCGCTGCCGCTGACGCACGCCGCCGAACAAGGCGAACTGGTGTGCGAGGACACGATGGAATACGGCGACCTGGACAAGAAATTCCAGCAATCCACCTTTGGCGCGCATTTTGTCGAAGTGGGTGTGGACGCCTATACCGGCGAGACGCGCGTGCGGCGCATGCTGGCGGTGTGCGCGGCCGGCCGCATCCTCAATCCCAAGGCGGCACGCAGCCAGGTCATCGGCGCGATGACGATGGGCGTGGGGGCGGCGCTGATGGAAGACCTGGTGGTTGACCAGCGCCTCGGCTACTTCGTCAACCACGATCTGGCCAGCTACGAGGTGCCGGTGCACGCCGACATTCCGCATCAGGAAGTAATTTTCCTGGATGAAACTGACCCGGTGTCTTCGCCGATGAAAGCCAAGGGTGTGGGCGAGCTGGGGATCTGCGGCGTCGGCGCGGCCGTGGCGAACGCCATCTACAACGCTACCGGCGTGCGGGTGCGCGACTATCCGATCACGCTCGATAAACTGCTGGCAAAAATGCCGGAGGTTTGAGTTGGTGCTATGCTGGTGGAACGTTCTGAATAAAGGAGGATGACATGCCTGCCTCTCATGATACCTACACCCGCAAGCAGGGTTTGAAACAGACTTACGACGTGGAATACACGGCGCTGCGCTACAAAATATCCTTGGGCAACAAAGTGCTCAAGGATATACAGCTGGGGCTGCAATCGGCCCCGGTCTACGATCCGGAAATCGCCTGGCGGCACGCGGTGGCCGATATTGAAAACTTGCGGGGCATGACCGAACAGTAGCTCAGCCGCCGCAACCGGCGCTCACCACTGGCCGCTCGCGCGCTTGCAAACCCATCAGTTCCGGCCTGTCGTATGGGATGTAATTCATCCAGAACCACGGCAGGCAGGTTTTGCCGTAGACATATTCCACGGCGGGGAGATACATGCCCTGCGCCGTGGACGTATTGCTCAGCAGGACGATGCCGTTGCGCGACGTCAGGAAGCCGAGCGCGAAGTTCTGCGTGCCGTCGTCGTTGCCTTCCTTGAAGAAGGCCGGTCCCAGCGGCGAGTTGTACAGTGGCCAGCCGAGGCCGATCGACAGGCCGATGCCGCGCCATAAGTCCGTATCGCCAGGCCAGTGCGAGGGGAACTGCTGCACCGAAACAATCGGCAACTGCGGCGATAGCATCTCCTTGTATGCCTTGGCCGACAAGCCTTCGCCGCGCAGCACGCCGGCCAGGAAGTTGGCGTAATCGCCGATGGTGGTGTCCATCGAGCCGGCCGCGCGTGCGCTGCCACGGCGCTTGTGGACGATGGCGGTGCCGTCCTTGGCGTAGTGCGTGACTTCGCGGCCTTCCCATTCCTTGCGCCAGGCCATGCTGGTGTCTTTCATGTTGAAGCGGTCGAACACGCGCTGCTGCATCATCGTCTGAAGCGGAATGCCGGTGCGCTCTTCCAGCACCATCTGCAACAGGTTCAGGCCTTCGCCGGAGTACACATAGCGCACGCCGGGCGGATATTTGAAATCCAGCTTGTTGTTGTCGTTGATGTAGCGCCAGTTGAGCAGGCCGCTGGTGTGCGACAGCAGCATGCGCGGCGTCAGCTGGCGCCAGCGGGCGTCGTCTTTCAGGTCAGCATAGGCGGGGTAGTCGGGGAGCGGTTTTTTTAGCAGTGTGGGCAGTGGTGCGTCGAGATCCAGCAGGCCTTCGTCCACCAGCTGCATCACCGTGTAGGCGAACACCGCCTTGGTGAGCGAGGCACTGTACATGATGTTGTCGGTGCGCAGTGGCTGCTGTTTTTCGACATTGGCGTAGCCGTAGGCGCGGGAGTAGCTGACCTGGCCGTTTTCGATCAGGGCCAGCGACAGGCCGGGGACTTTTGCGGCGCTCATCAGGCGCTGGATTTCAACATCCAGCGCCTGATGCGACGGCGGCGGACTGGCGCATCCTCCAAGCATCACAGCGGCAATCAGTGCAGCGCAGCGGGGCAGGGAGGAGAGGCGCATGGTTCAGTCCTTTCTGGGTTGGGCCGCAAACCAGGGCAGCATGCGGCGGATGGCTTGTTCGATCTCCGCCGTGGACACGGCAAAGCTGAAACGGATGAAGTGCTTGCCATCGACCGGGTCGAAGTCGATGCCGGGCGCGGTGGCGATGCCGGTGTCTTGCAGCAGGCGCTGGCAGAAGGCCAGGCTGTCGTCGGTCAGGTGGGCGATGCTGGCGTAGATGTAGAAGGCGCCGTCCGGCGGCGCGACCGTGGTCAGGCCCAGGCCGGGCAGGGCGGCCAGCAGCAGGCGGCGGTTCTCGCGGTAGACCTGGAGATGGCCGTCCAGCTCATCCAGCGCATCGAACGCGGCCAGGCCGGCGTGCTGGCTCAGCGATGGCGCGGTCAGAAACAGGTTGCCGCAATAGGCTTGCGCGCGCTCGACGTGCTCCGGCGGCGCCAGCAGCCAGCCGAGCCGCCATCCTGCCATGCTGAAATATTTGGAGAAGCTGCTGACCACCAGTGCCTGCGGTTCGTAGGCGAGGATGGTTTGCGCCGGTTCGACGTAGCTGAGCCCGTGGTAGATCTCGTCGGAGATGATGCGGATGCCGCGCGCGCGGCAGACCTCGGCAATGGCGCGCAGTTCGTCGGCTTTAATCAGCGTGCCGGTCGGATTGGCCGGGCTGGCGATGATGACGGCTTTAGGCGCGGGCGCAATGGCGGCCAGCGCGGCTGCGGTCAGCTGGAAGCCGACCTCGGCGCCGCAGGCGATCTCCACCGGTTCCATGTGCAGCGCTTTCAGCGTGTTGCGATAAGCCACATAGCCCGGACGCGCCATGGCAATCCGGTCGCCCGGCGAGAACATCGAACTCAGCGCCAGCACCAAGGCCGGCGAGGCGCCGCAGGTCAGGATGAACTGGCTTGCGTCCACGTCGACGCCATAGCGCTGCTGGTAAAACTGCGCGAGCCGCTGTTTCAGCGGCGCGCTCTCCCAGTAGCCCATGGCTTCTTCGTCCAGCACTGCATGCGCCTTGGCGATGGCAGCTGCTGGCGCGCCAGTGGATGGCTGGCCAAATTCCATATGAGTGATCGAGCGGCCCTCGGCTTTCAGGGCGTGGGCCTGCTTGCTGATGGCAATGGCGTGAAAGGGTTCAAGTTGCGCAGTCATGCTTCGATTATACTGTTGCCTGTAGCATAAAAAAAGCAAAGGTTGTTAAGTATGACGATACGATGGAAGCGATGGGCAATCGGCGCGGCCAGCGCGCTTGGTGTGTATGCGGCGGCCGGTTTCTGGCTAGTGCCCGGCATCATCAAAAGCCAGCTCCCCAAGTACGCGGAGACGGAACTGGAGCGCAAGGCCAGCATTGGCCAGCTGAGTTTTAATCCCTTTACCCTTCGCCTGGAAGCGCAGGATGTGCGCCTGACGGAAGCCGATGGCGCGCCGCTGTTCGCCGTTGGCGGACTGGCGGTGCAGATGCAATGGCGATCGCTGTTCCGCCGTGCCTGGAGTTTTGCCGAGATCCGCGTCAACGAGCCGGCGCTGCAACTGGCGATTGCCAAGGATGGCAAGTTCAATATCGCCGAGCTGCTGAGCACCATCGACAAGCATAAAAAGAAGGATGAGCCGGATTCCGGCCTGCCACGGCTGGTGATTGAGCATTTCGCACTGGAGGGCGGGCAGATCGCCATGCACGACAAGCATGCCGGCTATGACGATACTTTTGCCCCGATCACCTTTTCGCTGAACAAGCTGAGCACGCTGCCGGATGAGAACGGCGATTACACGCTGAGCGCTGATGCGGGGCAGGGCGGCAAGCTGCGCTGGAAAGGCGTGGCGGCGGTCAATCCGATCAGCGGCAGCGGTTTGCTGACGCTGGAAAATGTCGCGCTGCCGGGCGTGGCGGCTTATCTGAAGTCATTTTCGCGGGTGGTGGTGGCGGATGGCAAGTTGTCAGCGCAGCTGCCGTACAAATTCGGCTATCACGACGGCAAGCTGGATGCGAGCCTGAATGGCGCAGGCCTGAGCCTGATCGATTTGTCGCTGCAGCGCGGCGCCGATGCGCCGTTTGTGAAGATGAAGCAGCTGTCGGTGAATGATATCGGCGTGGACTTGCTGAAGCAGTCGGTGCAGGTTGGCGCGCTGCGTCTGAACGGCGGTGCGCTGACTGTACGGCGCGACGCGCGCGGCGAGCTGGATGTGGCGAACCTGCTGCTGCCGGCGCGGCCGACGCCAGCCACCTCGGCCGCGCCGGCAAAGGGCGGCAGCTGGAAGCTGCAATTCAAGCAGATCGGCCTGGATGGCGTGGCCGTCAATTATTTCGATCAGACCGTCAGCCCGGCGCTGAAGGTCAGCGCGACTAACGCTCACCTGAAACTCGGCTTGCACATGGAGGGCGCGAGGCTGGATATTGCCGGCGCGGACTTCTCTATGGATAACCTGCTGCTGAATAGCGGCACGCAAGCACCGTTCAAACTCTCGCGCATTGGTTTCGAAGACGCCGCGCTGGATCTGGATGCGCACAAGCTCAGCGCCGGACGGCTGTACGCCAACGGCGGCCAGCTGGATCTGTCGCGTGACGCCAAGGGGCAGTTCCTGTTCATGAACGTGTTGCCGAAGCCTGCCAGCGCGCCTGCCAAGCCCAGCGAATCAGCCGGGCCGGCTTGGACTGCCGAGGTCAAAGCTGTTGAGTTGAATAAATTTGCTGCGCGTGTCGATGATGCTGGCAGCGGCGTCAAAGTCAATCTGCAAGACTTCAATCTGAAATTGCGCGACGCTAGCACTGACCTGAGCAAGCCGCTGGCGTTTGAGGGGGGCGTCAGCTTGAAAGAGGGCGGGCAGTTGCTGGCCAAGGGCAAGGTGGTGCCCGCCAGCGGCGCGGTCAATACCGAACTGAAGCTGACCAAGCTGGCGCTGGCGCCGGTACAGCCGCTGCTGAGCCAATATGTGAAGCTGAAGATCGCCGATGGCGTGATCAATGCGCAAGGCTGGCTGCGCACCGGCGCGGGCATCGGCAAAAACGATCCGGCGCTGCATTACAACGGCTCGTTTGAGGTGGCCGAGCTGTCGCTGAACGAGCTGGATAACGACCGTTTCGCCCACTGGACCAGCGTGCGCGCGGACAAGCTGACACTGAGCCTGAAGCCGAATCTGCTGGACGTGGCCGAACTGCGCGTCATCGAGCCGAGCGCGATCCTGATCATCGAAGACGACCGCAGCTTCAACGCGCAGCGCCTGCTGGTGACGCCGCCGGCCGCACCAGCCACGGCAGCCGTAGTGGCCCCGCCAGGTCCTGCAGCCTCGGCACCGGCGGATGCGGCGGCGGA
Source organism: Duganella sp. sic0402 (assembly GCF_019219065.1). GTDB lineage: Bacteria > Pseudomonadota > Gammaproteobacteria > Burkholderiales > Burkholderiaceae_D > Rugamonas. The sequence goes on from NZ_JAHUWK010000004.1 coordinate 26,503, forward strand.
GCCGTTCCCGGTCCGTGTGCGCCGTGTGCGCTTGCAGGATGCCAAGCTGGACTTCACGGACCTCAGCTTGCGCCCGCAATTCGGCGCCAAGATTTACGAGCTGAATGGCGTCATCAACGGCCTGTCGTCGCGCCGCGATGCGCGCAGCCAGATCGAGCTGGACGGCCGGGTGGACGACTACGGACTGGCGCGTGTGCGCGGCCAGCTGAATCCCTTTGTGCCGGCCGACAACACCGATATGAACGTGGTGTTCAAGAACGTCGACATGGTGGCTGCCTCGCCGTACAGCATGAAGTTCGCCGGCTACAAAATCGCGCAGGGCAAGATCTCGCTGGACTTGCAATACAAGGTGCGCCACGGCCAGCTGGAGGGCAACAACCAGGTCATTCTGGACAAACTGACGCTGGGCGAGCGCATCGACAGTCCGGAAGCGCTCAAGCTGCCGCTGGAACTGGCGCTGGCCATCCTCAAGGACAGCAACGGCCGCATCGATCTGGGCATACCGGTATCGGGCAATATGAACGATCCGAGTTTCAGCTATGGCGCGGTGGTGTGGAAAGCGCTGGGCAATATCGTGACCAAGATTGTGACCTCGCCATTCCGCGCGCTGGGCAGCATCTTCGGCTTCAGCGGGGAGAAGCTGGAGGCGGTCGAGTTTGAAGCGGGCAGCGAGGTGGTGCTGCCGCCGGAACGCGAGAAGCTGAAGCAGGTGGCGCACATCCTGGCCAAGAAGCCTGAATTGAAGCTGGCGGTGCCTGGCCTGTACAGCGAAATTAGCGACGGCGCCGCGCTACGCACGCAAGCCTTGCGCCGCGCTGTGCTGGAGCGGGCAGGCGTCAAGCTGGCTGCCAATGAACAGCCGGGGCCATTGGATATCGGCCAGCGCAAGGTGCGTGGCGCGATCCGCGATCTGTACGCCGAGCGCTTTGGCGCGCCCGAGCTGGACAAGGAAAAGAAAGCCGCAGAAGCGCTTGTCGCCGCCGCAGTCGCCAACGATAGCGCGAAGAAAGTGCCGGTACTGCAACGCCTGGGCAATATGGTGCAGGGCGAGCCGCAAGTGGCCGATGCAAGCGCGTTCTACGGCAAGCTGCAGGCGCGCCTGGAGCAAAATCAGGCGCTGCCGAAAGACGCCTTGCCACAGCTGGGGGCGCGGCGTGCCGCCGCAGTGGTCGGTGCGCTGAAGGAAGCTGGTGGCGTGGCGACGGCAGGTGCGCCAGCTGCCACCGACAGCGCGGGCGGCAAGCCGGTCGCGGTCAAGCTCGAACTGTCGGCGAAATAGCATGGGCGACGAGGCAAAACGCCTGGCCGGGAGTCCGCTGCTCGCCGGCCTGGCGTTGCTGTGCAGCCAGCTGTCGCTGAACGCCGGCGCAGCGTTTGCCAAGCACCTGTTCCCGAAGATTGGTGTGGAAGGCGTGACCGCCTACCGGGTCGGTATTTCGGCGCTGATCATGCTGGCGATGTTTCGCCCGTGGCGCACGCCGCTGACCTGGAAGCAGGCCGTCAACGTAGCCATTTATGGTTCGGTGATCGGGCTGATGAATCTGCTGATCTACCGCGCGTTTGCGCGCATTCCGATGGGAGTGGCGGTGGCGATTGAGGTGGCTGGGCCGCTGACGGTGGCGGTGCTGTCCTCGCATCGTCCGCGCGACTTCGTGGCGGTCTGTCTGGCGGTGGCGGGGCTGTATTTCCTGTTGCCGATCCACGGCCATGTGGACCAGCTTGATCCAGTCGGCGTGGCCTATGCGGCGGGCGCTGCGGTGTGCTGGGCCTTGTACATTGTTTATGGCAAGCGGATTTCTTCCATGTCGGGTGGCCAGTCGGTTGCCTGGGGCATGCTGGCGGCGTCGCTGTTCATCGTGCCGATCGGCGTGGCGCACTCGGGTGAGGCTTTGCTGACACCGGCCTTCCTGCTGGCCGGTGCGACCATCGCGGTGATGTCCAGCGCGCTGCCATACACGCTGGAGATGATCTCGATGCGCACGCTGTCGTCGCGCACTTTCAGCATGTTCAGCAGCGCGGCGCCGGCGCTGAGCGCGCTGGCCGGCATGGTGGTGCTGGGCGAGCACCTGACGCTGACCCAGTGGCTGGCCATTGCCGCCATTGTCATGGCGTCGGCGCTGACTTCGCTGCGCTAGTAGCCGCCGCGGGAGGCTGCTTGTTGATTTTGTAAGCAGTTCGTGGCAGCATAGCTTCTTCTTTTGAGGAGATGCCATGCAAGTCGCCCGTGCTCAACAACCGATTGCCGCCGCTGCTGTTACGCTGGTGTTGTGGATAGCGTGTGTCGCCTCGTTCCTGCCGCCACTGGTGCATCACACCACGAAATCGGTGCTGTTGATGATTGCCGCCGGTATCGGCATCACCGTGTGCTACGTGCTGCACCTGGTATTTGTCGGCATTGCCGCGCAGCGGCTGGACCGTTCGCCCGTGCTATGGGTGGTGGTATCGGCGTGCTTCATGCCGATCGCATCGATCATCTGCCTGATCATCTTCGAGTGGTTCAGCGAGCAGGAAAAACAAGCCACCGCCTGAAGCACTTGCCAGACATGGATGGGATCGTCTAGTATCGATCCCGATGCATCTGCATCGACGTCGCTCGGACGGTTCCGGGCGCTTACGTGAGACAACCCATGACTGACACCCAAAATCCGCGCAGCTTTGCGCGTATCGATCGCCTGCCTCCCTACGTTTTCAATGTCACCGCCGAGCTCAAGCTGGCGGCACGCCGTCGCGGCGAAGACATCATCGATATGTCGATGGGCAATCCGGACGGCGCCACGCCGCCGCATATCGTGAGCAAGCTGGTTGACACGGTACAACGCCCTGACACCCATGGTTATTCGGCCTCGAAAGGCATTCCGCGCCTGCGCCGCGCCATCTCGCGCTGGTACAAGACGCGCTATGACGTGGAGTTCGATCCGGATTCGGAAGCCATCGTCACCATCGGCTCCAAGGAAGGTCTGGCGCACCTGATGCTGGCCACGCTGGACCAGGGCGACACGGTGCTGGTGCCGAATCCCAGCTACCCGATCCACATCTGGGGCGCGGTGATCGCCGGCGCGAATATCCGCTCGGTGCGCATGACGCCCGGTGTCGATTTCTTCGACGAACTGGAACGCGCGGTGCGCGAAAGCTATCCGAAGCCGAAGATGATGATACTCGGCTTCCCGTCGAATCCGACCGCGCAGTGCGTGGAGCTGGAATTCTTTGAACGGGTGGTGGCGCTGGCCAAACAGCACAACATTCTGGTGGTGCATGATCTGGCCTACGCCGACATCGTGTTCGACGGCTGGAAAGCGCCGTCCATCATGCAGGTGCCGGGCGCGCGCGAGGTGGCGGTGGAGTTCTTTACGCTCTCCAAGAGCTACAACATGGCTGGCTGGCGGGTCGGCTTCATGGTCGGCAACAAGGAACTGGTGGCGGCGCTGGCGCGCATCAAGAGCTACCACGATTACGGCAGCTTCACGCCGGTGCAGGTGGCGGCGATTGCCGCGCTGGAAGGCGATCAGGAATGCGTCAGCGAGATCTGCGCACAGTACCAGAGCCGCCGCGATGTGCTGCACAAAGGCCTGGTGGAAGCTGGCTGGCCGGTGGACAAGCCGAAAGCCTCGATGTACATCTGGGCGCGCATCCCGGAAGCGTATCGCCATCTGGGGTCGCTGGAATTCGCCAAGCTGCTGCTGGCCGAGGCCAAGGTTTGCGTCTCCCCCGGCATCGGCTTCGGAGAATACGGCGACGAGTACGTGCGCTTCGCGCTGATTGAGAACGAAGCCCGTATCCGCCAAGGGCTACGTGGCATAAAAGCCATGCTGCGCAAAACTTCGCTGTAAATTTGCGTTGAGTTTAAGCCACATCAAACTCTGGTTTGATGTGGCGTCTACTGTAGCTCTCTGGACCATTAGAGGAGCTGCCATCATGTCCCATCTTTCCACCAGAGTCAGCGCGCGCCGCCTGGTCGATGCTGTCCAAAAACTCGAACGTACGCTGTCTTCGGCCGGGCTGCCGCGCTGGATGGCGCGCCTGCCGGTGTGTTGCCTGGGCTGGTATTACTGCCGCATGCTGGATGAAAAGATCGCACGCATTACCCGCATCGCCGGTAAATTCGACCGCTGGGGGCCGGCGGTCCGCGCAGTCTCGCCGGTGGCGCAGGAAAAACTGGAAATGCTGGACCTGGACCACAGCATGCGTACCGATATCGAATTCACCAAGACCACCATGATGGACTTGCGCTCCTACGGCGAAGACATCGGCCGCATGTTCGAGCAGCTGGGCTACCATTCGGCCGGGCTGAAGCGGCGCCAGGCGGCGTTTCTGGCGATACTGGACGCGTCCTGCGCGTCGGCCAGCCGCATGCAGGAGGCGTTGACCCGCCATGACAATGCGGTGCTGGCGCGCTTGCAGGCCGAAGCGGACGCAGCCTCGGCGCAGGCGGCACGGGCTTAAAAGCCTTCCAGCACAATCTTGCCTTTGGCGCGGTTGCTCTCGATCAGTGCGTGCGCGCGCTTGAGGTTTTCCGCGTTGATCTTGCCAAAGCGTTCGGCCAGTGTGGTTTTCACCGCGCCGGTTTCCACCAGCGTGGCCACATCGTTGAGCAGCTGGTGCTGTTGCTGCATATCGGCGGTCTGGAACATCGAGCGGGTGTACATGAACTCCCAGTGCAGCGACACGCTCTTGCGCTTCAGTGTACGCACGTCGAGGGCGTCCGGATCGTCGATCAGCGCCACCTTGCCTTGCGGCGCGACCAGTTCGCTGATCGCGGCCCAGTGGTGATCGGTCTGGTTCAGCGCGGCCACATAGGTCACTGGCGGCAAGCCCAGGCGGGCGATTTCCTCGTGCAGCGGCTTGCTGTGGTCGATCACATGATGGGCGCCCAGCTGCTTGATCCACTCGCCCGTTTCCGGGCGCGAGGCGGTGCCGATGATGGTCAGGCCGGTCAGCTGGCGCGCCAGCTGTACCAGAATGGAGCCGACGCCGCCCGCCGCGCCGATCACCAGCAGCGACTTGCCTTGCGTGGCGCCGGCGTCGCGGCTCACCTGCAGACGGTCGAACAGTAGCTCCCAGGCGGTGATGGTGGTCAGCGGCAGCGCGGCGGCCTGGGCGAAATCGATATTCTTCGGCTTGTGGCCGACGATGCGCTCGTCCACCAGATGCAGCTCGCTGTTAGTACCGGCGCGGGTCAGGTCGCCGGCGTACCAGACTTCATCACCGACTTTGAACAGGCTGACCTCCGGGCCAACCGCTTTGACTACACCGGCGGCGTCCCAGCCGATCACCTTGGCCTGGCCTTCGGCCGGCGCCACATTGCGGCGGATCTTGGTATCGACCGGGTTGACCGAAATCGCGCGTACTTCGACCAGCAGGTCGCGGCCGCTGGCGTGTGGCGCTGGCAGTTCGATATCAATCAGGGAGTCCGCGTTTTCGATGGGCAAGGAATGGCGGTAGGCTATGGCTTTCATTGAAAGTTCTCCGAAGTGTTGTGATGGGAGTATCATCATTTATTTCGTGGCGATGAAAAAGAGGCGCTGCGCTGAAACACTTTCAAGGAAATGACGAAAATTGCTCAGGCTAGATGATTTGACCGTGTTTGTCCGCACTGCCGACCGGGGCAGCTTGTCGGCTGCCGCGCGCGAGCTGGAGATTTCGCCGGCGCTGGCCAGCGCCGCCGTCAAGCGTCTTGAGGGCGAGCTGAAGCTGCGCCTGTTCGCACGCACCACCCGTTCGCTACGGCTGACCGAGGAGGGCGAGCATTATCTGCGGCATGCGCGCGAAGCCTTGCGGCTGCTGAAGGAGGGGCATGACGCCTTGATCCAGGGGCAGGAAATCCTCGGCGGCACGCTGAAAATTTCCATGCCTTCCGACCTTGGGCGGAATATGGTGGTCGGCTGGCTGGATGCGTTTCAGGCGCTGTATCCCAAGGTATCGCTGCAACTGAGCATCAGCGACCGGGTGTCGGATATGTACCGGCAGCCGGTGGATATCGCCATCCGCTACGGCGCACAGGAGGATTCCAGCCTGATCGCCTTGCCGCTGGCGCCGGAAAACCGCCGCGTGCTGGTGGCGTCGCCGGACTACATCAAACAGCACGGCAAGCTGAACTCGCTGGATGAACTGGCGCGCCACAACTGCCTGCGCTTCATGCTGGACGATGTCATCCACGACCGCTGGAGCTTTTACCGCGACGCGCAGACCGAGCCGGAGACGGTGCATGTCAACGGCAACCGCAGCGTGGACGATGCCGACGTGGTGCGGCGCTGGGCGGTGGCGGGTGCCGGCATCGCCTACAAATCGCGGCTGGACCTGAGTGCCGACATCCGCGCCGGCCGTCTGCAAGTGCTGCTGCCCGACGTGCTGGGCGAGCCGACGCCGCTGAATATGCTGTGCATGCACCGTGCGCAGATCACGCCGACGGTGCTGCAACTGCGCGACTTCCTGCGCGCGCAGTGCGAAAAGGCTTAAGGGCGGCTGAAATCGCTGGTGCGCACAGTTGCGCCGCAACAAAATCCGCTTAACATAGCGCTCATAAGAATACTCGGGAGAGAGCAATGACCGAAACCCAGCGCGACCTGCTCAGCGCCGGCTTTTCGCTGACGCTGATTGCGCTTGCCGCTTTCGTCATGCAGCGTTTCTTCCTGCCGCTGATTTGGGCGGGCATTTTGTGCGTGGCCAGCTGGCCGCTGTATCTGCGGCTGCGCGCGCGCATCGGTAGCGACATCATCGCGGCCGCCCTGCTGACCTTGCTGGTGGCGGCGGTGTTCATCGTGCCGGCGCTGCTGGGCGTGACCCAAGCCATGCGGCAAGCGCCCGAACTGGCCAATTACATCGTCAGCGCCAATACCGACGGCATCGCCGTGCCGGACTTTGTTGCGCACCTGCCGGTGATCGGCTATGCGCTGGCGGAATGGTGGCAGGCGACGTTGAGCCAGCCGCATGGGCTGGCGCATTTGCTGTCTGACCGCCAGATCAACGGCTTTCACTCCGCCAGCGATATCGTCAAGCTGGTAGGCGTCGGCCTGATGCACCGGCTGGTGGATTTTGGCCTGGCCTTCCTGTGCCTGTTTTTCTTCTACAAAGATGGCGAGGCGCTGAATCGCCAGATCACCAATATCGGCAGCCGCTGGTTCAGTGCGCTGCGCTGGGCGCGCTATTCGGAAAAAATACCAACCGCGATCCGCGCCACCGTCAATGGCCTGGTGCTGGTGGGCCTGGCGGAAGGCGTGCTGATCGGCGTAGCGTACTGGCTTGCCGGCTTGAAATCTGCCGTGCTATGGGCAGCCGCCACCGGCATCCTGGCCATCATTCCTTTTGGCGCGCCGCTGGCGTTTGTCAGCGCGGCCGGTGTATTGGCTGTTGGCGGCGCCGTACCGGCAGCGATAGGCGTCATCGCCTGGGGCACGCTGGTGCTGTTTATCGCGGATCACTTTGTACGGCCTGGCATCATCGGCAACGCTACGCGCTTGCCCTTCCTGGCCGTATTGTTCGGCATACTAGGCGGGGTAGAGACCCTGGGCCTGGTGGGACTGTTTATCGGTCCGGTGGTGATGGTTCTGTTTGTAACCCTGTGGCATGAAGCGCAGACGCATCGTGAGGATGTCGGCTCGCCAGTTGCCAAACCCAGGTGAGGAGCGCAAGCGAGGTCGCGGCGTTGGCCGGCCTGTCATGTGCATGGGTAGGGCAACTGGCACCGGCAACCATTAATGCGCTTTCGATTTCGACAGGATCAGCAGCCAGCGGCGGAACAGCAGCACCTCCAGGTGGCCAGCTTGCACGCCGGTGTCGCATTCCATGATCGGGTTGACCGCATAGAAGCGCTTGCGGAAGTCACGGCACACCATCATTTCGCGTTTGCCCATGCGGACCATGAAAGAGGTCGGCAGGTATTCGAGACCGAAGCGGGAACCATAGCTGCTGTTCAGAGTGCTCATGACAATTCCTTTGTTTGGATGTGTTTAACGAGGAGTTCAGAATAGCATAACTACTGTATGAATAAACAGGTACTGTGTAAATAAACAGTAAATTCGTTGTTTTGTGTTTTTTAGGCCAACTTAATCGGTGGTCAAGCGAGGAGGACCAAATTTTTAGTAAATTGCTCAGTTTCGTTGAGGCAAGACTGTCTCCAGGCGGTGAATTCGGTTTGCATTTGACCATGGGGATGGCGCTGTTGCTGGTGTCCGGCATGGTGTTTCATGAACTGGCCGAGGCAGTCATGGGGCAGGAGGCGATCACCGTGCTGGACGTGCAGGTGGCGCATTGGTTCAACGCGCACGCCTTCGAGCCACTGACCAGCCTGATGTATCTGGTCTCGCATGTGCATTCGGTGGCCGGCATGGTGGTGCTGTTCGGCCTGCTGGCCTGGTATCTGTGGAAGCAGGGCGCGCGCTACTGGCTGCTGGCGCTGGCGTTCGCCGTACCCGGCGGTATGGTGCTGAATGTGGCGCTCAAGTTCTACTTCCAGCGCGCGCGGCCGGTGTTTGAGGAACCGCTGGTGAGCTTGGCGACCTATAGCTTCCCGAGCGGGCATACCACCGCCGCCACCTGCTTCTATGGGCTGCTGCTAAGCTATCTGGTGATTGCCCGGCCTGCGTGGAGTGTGCGTGTGGCAACGGTGGCCTTATGCCTGTCGATGGTATTGTTGGTGGCATTCAGCCGGGTCTACCTGGGCGCGCATTATGTCAGCGATGTGCTGGCCGCGATGGCGGAGAGTGTGGCCTGGCTGGCGGTCTGCATTACCGCTGTTTCCACCTTGCGCCGCCGGCGCGAGGGTAAAACCATTTGAAACCTATGGATAAAATCGTCGTCATCGTCAATGCGAGTGCGGGACTGGGCTACTGTGGCGGGTGGACTGCCGCGCTGCAGGAAAAATTTCGCGCCCACGGCGCCGAGGCCGATATCACGCTGGCGAAAAGCGGCGACGAGATGATCGCCCGCGCCGAACGCGCTGTGGCCGAGGGGGCGCCGGTGGTGGTGGCGGGCGGTGGCGACGGCACTATCAACGCGGTGGCCTCGGTGCTGGCCGGCACCGCATCGCGGCTGGGTGTGCTTCCGCTGGGCACGCTGAACCACTTCGCCAAGGATCTAAAGATTCCGCTGGAGCTGGACGATGCCGTGGCCAATGTGGTGCGCGGCGTGGCGCGCCAGGTGGATGTGGGCGAGGTGAATGGCCGCATCTTCCTGAATAACTCCAGCCTCGGCATTTACCCGGACATCGTGCGCGACCGCGAGCAGCAGCAACGCCATCTGGGACGCAGCAAGTGGCCGGCATTCGGGCGCGCGCTGTTTGCGGCGCTGCGGCGCTTTCCATTTCTCAGCGTGCGGCTCAAGATCAATGGCGAAGAACATCTGCGGCGCACGCCGTTTGTCTTCATCGGCAATAACGAATACCTGCAAGGCCTGACACTGGGCGGACGCGAACGGCTCGACAGCGGCAAGCTGTGCCTGTACGTGGCGCAGAAACCGACCCGGCTGGGACTGCTGCGCTACGCGCTGCATGCCTTGTTCGGCAAGCTGCGCGAGGCGCGCGACTTCGACGTGTTGTCTGCCTCGGCGCTGGAGATCGACACGCGCCATCATCACATCCGCGTCGCCACCGATGGCGAGGTGACGCTGATGAAGCCACCGCTATGCTATCGCTCCAGGGCGGCGGCGCTGAACGTGATCGCGCCGGCGGCATAGGAGGGAAGCATGCGCACCATCGTCCATTTATCTGATCTGCATTTTGGCCGCGTCGACCAGGACTTGCTGCAACCCTTGCAACAGCTGGTGACCAAGCTAGCGCCGGATGTGGTGGTGGTGTCCGGCGACCTGACCCAGCGCGCCAAGAGCGAGGAATTCAAGGCCGCGCGCGCCTGGCTGGACAGCTTGCCGGGGCCGCAGATTGTGGTGCCGGGCAATCACGACATCCCGCTGTACAACGTCGCCAGCCGCTTCCTGACGCCGCTGCGCAAATACACGCGCTATGTGACGCTGGATCTGGCGCCCGAATATGTGGACGAAGAGATTGCCGTGCTCGGCATCAACACCGCGCGTTCGCTGACCTTCAAGGATGGCCGGGTCAACAAGGAGCAGCTGGCGCAGATGAAACAGCGCATGCAGGCGGTGGGGCCGGCGCATACGCGCATCATCGTCACCCACCATCCGTTCGACCTGCCGGAGAATTTCGACAAGGACGACCTGGTCGACCGTGCGCCGATGGCGATGCAGGCGTTTTCCGAATGCGGCGTCGACCTGCTGCTGGCAGGACACCTGCATTCCAGCCATGCCGGCAACAGTGCCGGCCGCTACAAAATCGCCGGCTACGCGGCGCTGGTGGTGCAGGCCGGCACGGCCACCTCGACGCGCGGGCGTGGCGAATCCAATTCCTTCAACGTGTTGCGCATCGATCCCGACGACATCCAGGTCGACCGCTACAGCTGGGTAGAAGGCACCGGCAGCTTCGAACTCTCCCACACCGAATACTTCCGCCGCAGCGGCGACGTCTGGGCCCTCGCCGCCGAAGCCTAATCCCCGGATTTACAACCAGTAGTTCATGAAGCGGGCGGCCCATTCTTTCATGCGGTTGGCCAGCGGGCGCTTGCGCCAGGTTTCCAGCGTGACTTGGTTGGAGTCGCGCAGGTCTTCCTGGAAGGCTTTTTCCATTTCGTTGCCGAAAGCGTCGCCCATGACGATGACGTTGATTTCGCTGTTGTGCAGGAAGCTGCGCATGTCGATATTGGTCGAGCCGACTGTTGACCAGCGGCCGTCAATCACGGCGGTTTTGGCGTGCAGTACGGCCAGCTTGAGCTGGTAGATCTTGACGCCGGCTTCCAGCAGCTCGTCATAGAAGGCGTGGCCGGCGTAGACCACCAGGCCGACATCGGACACGCCCGGCACGACGATTTTGACGTCGACGCCGCGCCTGGCGGCAGCTTTCAGCGCATCCACGGTCTGACGGTCCGGTACGAAGTAGGCAGAGGTCAGGTGGATCGATTTTTTGGCTTCCTGCAAGGCCAGGGCGTAGGCTTTGTAGATTTCAAAGTGGCCGTCCGGCTCGCTGCCCAGCACGCGCACCACTTTGTCGCCAGCGATGACCGGCGTCGGGAAGTAGTCGGCTTCGCGCAGGTCGTCCTTGTCGGCCTTGGTCCACTGGCGGATGAAGAGCCACTGGAAGGCTTGCACCGCCGGGCCTTCGATCTTGATATGGGTGTCGCGCCAGCCGACATCGTCTTTGCTGGTCGGCTTGGAGGCGGAGCGGAATAGCGAACTCTTGGCGTAGGTCGAGCTGATGTTGATGCCGCCGGTGAAGGCGGTCTTGCCATCGACAATCAGCACTTTGCGGTGGTCGCGGTTGTTGAGCTTCCAGCTATCACCGCTGAGCTTGGCCGGATTCACCGGATTGAATTCGATCAGGCGGATGCCGGCGTCGCGCATGCGCTGGAAGAATTCCGCTTTCACGCCGATGGTGCCGACGCTGTCGTAGATGATATTCACCGTCACGCCTTGCCGCTGCTTTTCAATCAGCGCGTCGGCGAACTTCATGCCCAGCTCGTCCTGGTCGAAGATATAGGTTTCAAAGTTGATGTTGTTGCGCGCGCCCTGGATGGCCTTCAGCATTTCCGTCAGGGTCTGCGGGCCGTCGAACAGCAGCGTGGTTTTATTGCCGGCGATCAGCGGCACGCCGGTGGCCGCTTCTTCCAGCGACGCCTGGGTTTGCAAGTCCAGCGTGCCCTTGGTCCAGCGCTTGGACAGCAGCGCCTTGGCGCGCGCGTCGCTCAGCTCGCCATTCTTGCCTTTGACGGTGGGCGCGGTGGCGGTGGCCGGTTCCAGCTTGTCGCCCAGCGCCGTGACATTCGGCAGCGATGCGCATGCGCTCAGCGAAGCCAGGCACATCAGGCCGGCGGAAAGCCAGTAACGCATACGCAAGAGTTTCATCTGTCGACCTTTTCAATGAGGTTGTTGTCTATTGTTGAACCGAACAGGAAGGCGATCGGCGCTGTGCGGAAGCGGCGGCCCAGCGCTTTCAGCAACTGCCAGCCCTGCTTGAAGCGTACCTGCCGCGAACGCAGCGCCACCCACAAAGCCAGGCCGAAGCTGACCCACAGGTTGACTATCCCTATGGAAAGGAAACCTGCTACCGAGGTCACAACCAGTTCCCAGCTGACATTGTGATCAAGTCCGACAATTGCTGTCGCAAAGTTGGCGGACGAGAACGTCACATGGCGGATATCCAGTGGGATGCCCAGCACAAAGCCGATGAACGGCATCGCGCCCAGCAGGATGCCGAAGAAGAAATTACCCATCAGACCGCCCAGATTGTTTTCCAGGTAGACGCCCAGGCGGCTCAGGCGCTCCTGGCCCAGCAGCCAGCGCAGGCCACGCAGCTGCGCGATACGCTGCGCCCAGCGGGTGTACAGCGCCTTGTTGTCGTAGTAGCCGGAAATCAGGCCGGCGACGAACAGGCAGACGCCGGCAATCGCCGCATAGATCAGCGCCGGCCCGTGGATAGGGTCGATGTCCGTCAGCAGGTGCATGGCCTTGTCCGGCGATACCAGGTGGTGGCCGGTCAGGTAAGGCCAGGACATGGCGATCAGCCAGGCGGTTGGAATACACACGGCCAGGTTGCCCAGCACCGCCATCACCTGCGTGCGCAGCACCTTGTTGCACAGCTCGGCCATGCTGTCGATGTCGATATTCCGGCCATCCCTGGAATGCAGGCCGGAGGCGATGCGCGAGGCGGTCATGGCCGGCTGCTTGGTCGCCACGGTGAAGTGCAGCAGGTGGATGAAGACGAAGCCCAGCGAATAATTCATGCTGAACAGGAAGGCTTCCACCAGCGGTGCGGCGTGCAGGTAGGACATCAGGATCTTGAACAGCGCCATGAAGCCGATGATCAGCCCGGCGCCGGAGGCCGACAGGAACATCGCGCCCAGCTCGCGGCGCGTGTTGGCCACGTAATGCTCGCCGGTGTGGCTGGCGTTTTCGGTGACATTGCGCGCCAGCAGGTTGATATTGTCGCGCAGCAGGTCGCTGACCATGTATTTGTTGTTGTGCGCGGTGATCAGCTCCAGCGCCAGCGCGATCGCGGCGGCGCGGCGGCCCTGGTCTTTTTCTTCGCCGGGATGGTGCACGTCGACCAGGAATAGCAGCTTGCGCATGCGGTCCAGGCTTTGCGTCAGCGACACCAGCAGGTAGGTCAGGGCGATGCTGGTGCCCTGGCTCAGCGCCTTCTTGCGTATCTTGGCGATCACGCCGTCGCACTGGTCGAGCATTACCAGCAGGTGGCGGGCGTCGTCGATATCGACTGCTTCGCCGGCCAGCTGGCGCTGGTAGGCGTCGAGGTAGGCGTTGACTTCAAAGTTCTGCACCATGAACGGCGACTCATAGGTCTCCATCTCGGTGTGGAAGTTGGTCAGGCGCGGCTCCAGGCCGATCGCGCAGACGCGGTAGGACAGCGTGCGGATCGCTTCCAGCAAGCCGGGCAGCATCAGATTGCCGAGGTAGGGCCGCCCGGCGCGCTGAACCGTGGCGCGCTGTTCCGATTGCAGCACCACATCGAACAGGCATAGCCAGTCGTCGATCGGCACGGCCGCCATCCAGAGATAGTCGGTGCGTTTGTAGACGATCTGGTCCAGCGCTTCGCTCAGGTAGTCATTGCCCAGCGCGGGCGGCAGGATGCGGTAGGCGATGCGGGTGCGCAGCTCGCTGAAAAAGCCGTCGCTCGACAGCACACCGATCTCGGTGTAAAGGCTGGAGTGGCGGCGCGAAGCGATGATGTTGCGCGCGTAGTTGCGCAGCGCGTTGGCCTGGACCGGGTTGCCCTTCAATAGCTGGCACAAGGTCCGCACATTGGCGGTGGCGCGCGCGCCGTCGGTCGCGCGTTTGGGACGCAAGGTGTCGAACAGGTCGACCATCAGACTGATGTCGCTGCTGTCTGCGTTGATGCGTTCCAGGATGTCGAGCATGGAATAAGCCTCGTAAAACAAAAACGCAGTATAACCGCTGGCATCCTCCAAGTATGTACGTTGGCGTACATACGTTTCCTCGGTGAAAGTAATAAGTGCGTGGGCACGCGCACAGAAGGCCGGGCGAACCGCGACTACACTGGCGACAAGTCCTCACCAACCACCCATTTTTTCAGACGATCATGAAACCCGTTCTCATTACGTTAGCAATGCTGGTGCCGCTGACCTCGATGGCTCAGACGGAAGTGTATGGTGTGATCGACGCCGGCGTGGTTGCCGAGCGCGGCTGCGAAGGCGAGTGCGCCAGGACGCGGCTCGATAGCGGCGTCGCCAGCGGCTCGCGCCTCGGTGTGCGCGGCCGCGAGGATCTGGGCGGCGGCTCGGCGGCGGTGTATGCGCTGGAAGCCGGCTTCCTCAGCGATACCGGCGCGCAGGAGCAGAATGGCAAGCTGTTCAACCGCCAGGCCTATGTCGGCATCGACGGCCCGCTGGGCGTGGTCACACTGGGACGCCAGTACAACCTGGTCTATGAAACGCTGACCGATGTGGCCGACCCCTTCCATGGCGGCATGGCCGGCAGCGCCGCCAACCTGGTCGGCTACAGCGCCAAGCGCTACGACAACACGGTCAAATACAAATCGCCGCGCTCGCGCAGCGGCTTGATCGGTTCCGCTACCTACAGCCTGGGCGAATCGCAGTTTAATAGTAAGGCCAACCGCGCTTACGGCGCCACTATCGGCTACGAAGGCAGCAAGGCCAATCTGCGCATCAGCCACCAGCGCAAGGAAAATACGCTGGATGCGACCGGTGCTTCGCCCGAACTGGATCGCACCGCGCGCAACACGCTGGTGGCGGCCAATTACGACTTCGGGCGCTTTGTCGGCTACGCCGCCTATGGCCACAGCAAGGGCGACATCAGCTCGCAATGGAATGAGGCCAATCCGTATGGCGCGGTAGGGCAGCGCGACCTGTACACCAACAGCCGCGACGTGCTGGTCGGCGTGGCGGTGCCGATGGGCGGCGCGACCACCTTGCTGGCCTCCTACATCCGCAAGGATGACCGGGGCGTGGCCGACCGCGACGCCAACCAGCTTGCCATCGGCGCCAGCTATGCGTTTTCCAGGCGCACCGATGTGTACGCAGCGTTCTCCAAAATCCAGAACCGCAACGGCGCCGGCTACACCGCCGGCAACGCCACCAGCCGCGGCAGCGGCGACCGCGCCATCAACGTCGGCTTCCGCCACGCCTTTTAAGCCATCCGCCAAACATGCTACATTGCTGGTTTTTGTTGACCAGGAACGTAGCATGTACCTCACTTATTTCAACGGCAATTGGGCCGAAGGCAACGCGCCGCTGTTCGGCGCCATGGATCACAGCGTCTGGCTGGGCTCGTCGGTGTTCGACGGCGCCCGCTCGCTGCGCGGCCATATGCCGGACCTGCGCCCGCACCTGCAACGGGTGATCACCTCGGCCGAACGGCTGGGCCTGGTGTGCCCGCTGAGCGTGGATGAAATGGAGCAGCTGGTGCGTGAGGGCGTGGCCAAGTTCCCGGCCGACGCCGAGCTGTATATCCGTCCGCTGGTGTTCGGCACCGACGGCCTGCTGATTCCTGTGCCGGAAAAGAGCGCCTTCGCGCTGACCTTGTTCGATGCGCCGATGCCGCCGTTCACCGGCTTCTCGGCCTGCCTGTCGACGCTGCGCCGTCCGGACGCGCTGATGGCGCCGACCGACGCCAAGGCGTCCTCGCTGTACGCCAACACCAGCAAGGCGCTGCGCGAAGCGAAGGAACGCGGCTATGACAACGCGGTGGTATGCGACAGCGCCGGCCATGTGGCCGAGTTCGCGTCGGCCAATCTGTTCTTCGTCACGCCGGAAGGGCAGGTGGTGACGCCGGTGCCGAATGGTACTTTCCTGTCCGGCATCACCCGTGCCCGTGTGATTGCATTGCTGGCGCAAGAGGGCGTCAAGGTGGAAGAGCGCAGCGTGCGTCCGGAAGAGCTGGATAGCGCTATTGAAATCTTCAATACCGGTAACTACGGCAAGGTCACGCCATGCGTGCGCTATGAAGCGCGCACCTTGCCGGTCGGCCCGATCGCCACGCTGGCGCGCGACCGCTACATGGCGTTCTCGGACAGCCAGTAATTACTTCGGCTTGGCCGGGCAGCTGGCGCTGAGCCAGCGCCCGGTCGACTCCACCGTGGCGTTCTGCGGCCCGGTGCCGGTGTTATTGGCGACGTTCATCGTCATCGTGTAGGCGTTGTCGCCCTGGAAGCGGATCTGTCCGGTGCCGCTGGAGGCCGGATCGGTGCAGCTGAACGACACGTCCAGGCCGCCGGCCACCGGCGTTTGCCTGGATTCGCACTTGCCCTTCTGATTCAGCGGCAGCTCCTTGCGCGCCGCCATTTCCGGCGTGACGCAGGCGGTCAGCACCAGGCTGCCATCGCTGCTGGCCTTGGGCATCGAGACACCATTCTGCGCCATCATCGCCTCCATCTTTGCGCGCTGTTCCGGCGGCAGCATGGCCAGCTGCGCCACTGCGGCGCTCATCGCCTGATCAGTTTGCGCGTTGCCGGTTTTGATCTTGTTATGCAATTCCCACAGGCCAGGCTTGACAGTCTGGGCGGAGGCCTGGGTGGCGGCCAGCACGGTCAGCGCCATCAGCAATCGTTTCATCTTGGTCCTCCTGAAAAAGGCGTAGCTTAAACGAAAACGGCGCCCATGGCGCCGTTTTACGATGATGCTGAGGTGACTATACGCCGCGACCGCTAATCAGGCGCAGCAGTACCATGATGATGGCGACGACCAGCAGAATGTGGATGAAGCCGCCAATGGTGTACGAAGTAACCAGGCCCAGCAGCCACAGAATCAGCAGAACGACAGCGATGGTATAAAGCATGATGATCTCCTCGGGTTGTGTTGGATCTATTATCAACGTGCACTATTGTTCTTTCTGTACGCTGCCGTACCTTGCGCCTTAGTCCAGCGAGCGCAGCTGGCCGTTGACGATACGTACCGAGTCGCCATTGCGCCACTGCGGCGCCGACGATGAGTGGATGGTGCGCTTTTTGCCGTTGTCCAGGCGTACCACGACGTCCCAGCTATAGCTGGTTTTCATATTGCCTTCGATCTGGTTGCCCGCCACTGCGCCGCCGACCGCGCCGGCTACCGTTGCCAGCTGGCGGCCGTGACCACCACCGACCTGGTTGCCCAGCAGGCCGCCCAGTACCGCGCCGCCGACCGCTCCGACGCCGCTGCCTTGCGGACGATGCTCAATCTTGCGCACCGATTCCACCACGCCGCAGTTGCTGCATGCGGCATTGCGGGCTTCCTGTTCCGGCAGTTGACCTTGGCCCTGGGACAGGGCTGGCGCCGGCGCGGATGGCGCTGGTGCGGTTTCTGCATAAGCCATTTGCTGTTGCTGTTGCGGCTGCTCCTGCATGCCGCTGACTTTCGCCGGCACCGACGCATTGGAGGTCGGCAGCCAGCCGAGAATCGCGGCACTGCCGACGCCACAGAACAGTACCACCGCGACAGCGGCGATGACCATGACAGGATGGGTGGCAGGTTTGTTGGTTTGAGTGTCCATGGAGGGTTCCTTTATTATCGAATGTCGATATTTTCCTGGAGGACACCCCTTGCTTCCGTGCGTCACCGTACATACAAGGATAAATAGTGTCATTACTCTGATGACATGCATACTTCTATCCTACATTCCCCCGACGAAGACCGCGCGCAGCCCCGGCTGGCGAATAACCGCCTGCTGGCCAGCCTGCCCGACGACGACCAGGCCCAGCTCGCCGAGAAGTGCGAGACGGTGCGGGTCGACAACGGCCAGGTGCTGTCGGAGCCCGGACAGGCGATGCGCTATGTGTACTTCCCTATCGATTGCCTGATTTCGCAGCTGGGCGTGGCAGAAGGACGCATGACGCTGGAAGTGGGTTCGGTTGGCCGCGAGGGCATGCTGGGCGCTTCGGTGGTGCTGGGCAATGAGGTTGCCCAGGTGCGCGGCGTGGTGCAGCGGTCCGGCCGCGCCTACAGGATGGACGCGGCGGACTTTGTGACCGAGTTTTATCGGATGGAGTCCTTGCAGCGCCTGTTGCACCGTTATACGGATACGGCGCTGGCGCAGGCCATACAGATTGCCGTGTGCAGCCGTTTCCATGTGCTGGAGGCGCGCCTGGCGCGTTCGCTGCTGATTACGCGCGATCGTCTGCAATCGGAAAAATTTCACCTGACGCATGAGTTTCTGGCGCATTCGCTGGGGGTGCGCCGCGTCGGCGTGACCAAGGCAGCCAGCGCGCTGCAACAGCAAAAGCTGATCAGCTATAGCCGCGGCAATATCGAGATCCTCGATTCCGCCGGCCTGGAATCCGCCTCCTGCCACTGCTACGAAATGTTCAAGGACAAATAAGGCAGGACGAGGACATGCAAACGTCATTCCCGCGCAAGCGGGAATCCATGCGGTGCCTGCAAGCAAGCGGCCTATGGATTCCCGCTTGCGCGGGAATGATGTTCTGTTTAAGCGCTGATTAACGCGGTGGCTTTTGCACCTGATTGCCGATCACGCCGCCAACTGCCGCGCCGCCGACGGTGCCGACTGCGCTGCCGCCGGTCAGGACCGAACCGGCTACCGCACCAACGCCGGCGCCGATGGCGGTGTTTTTATCCTGGCCCGACATATTGGCACAGGCGCTCAGACCCAGGGTGGCCGCCAGTACGGCGGCGCTTGCTGCGATACGCTTGATGTTGTTCATGATTTTCTCCTCTGGCAGGGTAGACGCGGTATTGCGCCTGCTCCGATGGCTAAAGATTAGGCAAACTGTCGCGCCGCTTCCGTTCGCCACACCACATAGAAGAAAAATCAACGGCCAGTCTTGCCGGGCGGCGGTGCTACTGTTTTTCCGCCAACTTTTGCCATCAGCGTCTGGCAGCCTGGCGTTTCGCCGGGGCCGGTGCTGACCAGCGGCACGATGGCCACCACCGGCGCCACCACCGCCAGCGCCAATGCGCCGCCGGCGCGCAAGGCCAGCGTGCCCTTGTCAACGCTGACATCCGGCTGCTTGAAGGTGCCGCGCACATAGATCGGCGCGCGCAAGGAAATCACGCGTACCGATTTGGCGTCCGGCTTCAGTGTCAGGTCGAGTTTTTCGTTGCCCAGATTGACGGTGCCGTTGATGTCGATGCGGGCTTCCGAGGTATCCACCGCAAACAGCCGCGACTTCATCACCCCATTGCTGACGGCGAAGTCGGTCACCATGCAGTTCAGCTTGACCTGCTGGTCGCCCACCAGGCGAGTCAACACCACGCTGCCGATATTCAGCCCCATGGTTTCCAGCATCAGCTTGCTGACGCTGCCCTGGTTGATCACGCCTTTGAATTCACCATTCGACGAACCCAGCAGACCGGCCACCGAATTGCCGGTGGCGGATAGCGCGACGTCGGCGTTCACCTCGCCCACGGTGGCCTGCATGCCTTCAATCGACGGGAATAGCTGTTTCAGTTGCAGGTGCTTGGCGTCGGCCTTGAGTTCGGCGCGGATCGCGTCCGGGTTGATCTTGCCGCTGCCGTCCAGCATCACCTGCGAGGTGAAGCGGCCGCCGGCGATGTCGAAGTTCAGCGGCGTCAGCGCCAGCACTCCGTCCTTCATATGGATTTGCGTTTCCAGATTCTGAATCGGCAAGTCCTGATTGCGGGTAATGCGCGCCGCCTTGAAATTGACATCGGCGTCGATGGCGGTCCAGCGCTCGGTGCGGAATTTTTCTACCGGCAGTACCTTGTTGCCCGGCTGGCGCTGCTCGGCGCCGCGCGCCTCCTTGCTGGCGTTGGAGTCGGCGCCGATCAGCGGGCCGAGGTCGGACACTTGCAGCAGATTCGATTGCACGGTGCCGCTCAGCAGTGGGCGCGGCTGGCCGGTCTTGAATTCCAGCTTGCCGGCGATATCGCTCTGGCCGACCTTGCCGGTGAACCGATCATAGACCCAGCGGCTGGCGTTGGCGCCCAGGTTGCCGGTCAGATGGCCGGCGGTGGCGAAGGGCGGCGTTTCCGGCAGCAGCACGCCGGTCAGGCCGTACAGCCGCGCCATGCTGGGGCCGGACAGCTTGAGCTGCATGTCGATCGCCGCCAGCGAGGCCGGCTTGGTCAGCGTGCCCTCGAAGCTGATGCTGGTGCCGCCGACGTTGAGGCTGGCCGCCAGCGGGTAGGGCGAGACCTGCTGCAAGGCCAGCACCGCGCCAGCCTTGCCGCTGCCGCTGACATCCTGCTCGTTCCACTTGCCGCGCAGCTGCCAGCTGACGCCGTAGCGCTGATCGTCGATGGTATCAATGTCGGCGCGGGCGTCGACATGCGTCATTGCGTCGATATAGCGCACTGTGCCCTTGGTGAAAATCACGCTGTGCACATTGAGCTTCCAGGCCGATGGATGGTCGTCGCTGTGGAAGGTCCAGTTGTTGCGGCCGTCGGCGTCGCGCTGCAGCAGCAGCTGCGGCTGGTCGAAGCGCAGCTGCGGAATCTCGATGCGCTGGCGCAGCAGCGGCAGCGGTTCGATGGCAAACGCGAACTGTCCCACGCTGGCCATCTCGGTAGGCGCCCGCATGCCGCGCGGATTGCCGATGTGGACGTCGCGCGCCACCAGGTGCGGCATCGGCAGCCAGCTGCCTTGCTGGCGCCAGGCCAGCGCCACGCCGCCGCGTATCTCAAACGGGCGCTGGATAGCGTCGCTGATCTTGTCGTTCAGCCAGGGGCGCGCGCGGTTCCAGTCGACGCTGCTGAGCGCGACGGCGGCGACAAGCGGCACGGCCAGCACAACGGCGCTGACGGCAATCGCAATACGGGTACGGCGGGGAAGGGGCATTGTGGACCTGGGTTTTTATAGTTGCATCATTTTACACACTCCAGCTTTTTGTGCGTCACCGTACTGATGCTATCGCGACATCAGCCTATAACATCAACCGTACCATCCAATTTTTGAGGAGAAAAATAATGATGATGATGAACAGCCAATGGCGAGTGTTGTGCGGCATGGCCGTATTGATGGGCCTGACTGCTTGCGCCAGCGATAAGACTCCTGCAACTGCCGACGTCGCGGTGTCGCGCGCTCAAGTGGCGGCTGCCACCAGCGCCGGCGCGGCCGACCTGGCACCAGTCGAAATGCAGGCCGCCCGTGAAAAACTGATGCGCGCCAATCAGGCGCTGGCCGCCAAGGATTATAAAACCGCGCAAGACCTGGCGACGCAAGCCTCGGCTGATGCGCAACTGGCGCAGAGCAAAGCCAATTCGGCCAAGGCCACCACCGCCGCCGACGAGCTGCAAAACAATATCCGCCTGCTGCGCGAAGAAGTCCAGCGCGCCAACGCGACCAGCCAACAATAAACAATAAAGGAGTAACCATCATGAAAAAACTCGTTCTGCTGCCAACCGCTTTCGCCATGTCGGTGATGTTTGCTGCTTGCAGCACCACCCCAACCACCACCAGCCAGCTGGATCAGGCACGCGGCGATTTCATCGCGGCGCAAAGCAATCCGTCGGTGGCCGCC
This sequence comes from Duganella sp. sic0402, assembly GCF_019219065.1. Classification (GTDB taxonomy): domain Bacteria; phylum Pseudomonadota; class Gammaproteobacteria; order Burkholderiales; family Burkholderiaceae_D; genus Rugamonas. The sequence goes on from NZ_JAHUWK010000004.1 coordinate 47,966, forward strand.
AACGCGCCGCTGGAATTCAAGGCCGCTTCGGACGCGCTGGACCGCGCCAATACCGCCGCCGCGAAGAAAGAGAGCCTGGACGAAATCGACAAGCTGGCCTACATCGCCAAGCAGAAGATCGCTACCGCGCAGGAAGCGGCCAAGGCCAAACAGGCTGAGGCGGATGTCGCCAACGCGGCCCGCCAGCGCGACGAGATCCGCCTGGAGGCGCGTACCGCCGAAGCCAATAACGCCAAGGCTGCTGCCGACCGCGCCCGCACCCAGGCAGAGCAAGCCAAGGCTGATGCTGACGCCGCCCGCGCCCAGGCCGACGCCGCTGCCGGTTCTGCCCGTGATGAAGCCGCCAAGAACGCCGCCCTGCAACAGCAGCTGGCCGACCTGCAAGCCAAACAGACCGAGCGCGGCATCATCATCACGCTGAGCGATGTGCTGTTCCAGGTTGACCGCGCCGAGCTGAGCGCCGAAGGCATGCGCACCGCGCAGAAAGTCGCTGACGTGCTGGCGCAGGAACCGCAAAGCATTGTGCAGGTCGAAGGCTTTACCGACAGTACCGGCACCTCGTCGCACAATCTGGAGCTGTCGCAACGCCGCGCTGAATCGGTGCGTAATGCACTGATCGGCCTGGGTGTTCCGAGCGCCAAGATCGGCACCCGTGGCTACGGCGAGGCTTATCCAGTGGCCAGCAATACCGACGCCGGCAGCCGCCAGCTGAACCGCCGCGTGGAGATCGTGCTGTCGCAAAACGGCGCGCCGATCGCCAACCGACGTTAATTTGACTCTTACTTTGGAAGGAAAGACCCATGGCTGAATCCAACCCCACCCATCCGGCAGGTATCGATACCGAAGCCATCCGCGCTGCTGCGCGCAACCTGGAAGACGGTCCGGTGACTGCGGGCTATCAGGGAAACCGCGAGGCCGTGATCAAGATGCTCAACGATGCGCTGGCTACCGAGCTGGTCTGCATCAATCGCTACAAGCGGCATTACTACACGGTCAGCGGGCGCGAGAACGCTGCCATCAAGGCGGAGTTCCTGGAGCACGCCAACGAGGAACAGGAGCATGCCGACTGGCTGGCCGAGCGCATCGTCCAGCTGAACGGCGACCCGGATTTCAATCCGGCGACGTTGCTTGAGCGTAGCCATGCCGAGTATGATGCGTCAGAGGACGTACAATCGATGGTGCGCGCCAACCTGATCGCGGAGCGCGTGGCCATCGAGGCTTATCGTCAAATGATTCTGCAAATTGGCGATACCGACCCGACGACTCGCCATCTTTTGACTAAAATCATGGCGGTCGAAGAGGAGCACGCGGACGATATGCGGGATATGTTGACCGAACACGGTTGATATCGGCCGCTCGCAATTTGCTGTACAGTTTTCACATCAACAACCAAAACAGGAGCTTTATCATGCTGGAACAAAACATCAGTACCGTGAATAACGACGTGAAAACTCTGGTTAAAGATGCCCAGGCATTGTTCACCGCCGCGACCGCGCTGACCGGCGAAAAGGCTGAAGAGCTGCGCGGCCGCGGCATGCGCGCGCTGGACACCGCGCTGGCCAAGGCCCACGAAGCCCAGGTCAGCGCTGTGGCTGCCAGCAAGGTCGCGGCCCAGCACGCCGACGAATACGTCAAGGAAAATCCATGGCGTTCGATCGCGGCGGCTGCGGGTATCGGCCTGCTGATCGGTGTCATTATCGGCCGTAAGTAATGGCACAGGACGACGGAACGCGTCCCCCAGGACTGATCGCCTCGCTGGGCCTGGTGGCCCGCAACGCGATCGGCCTGCTGCTCAACCGGCTGGAACTGGCCGCGCTGGAGCTGGCGCAGGTACGCAACCATGTGCTGCAACTGGTGGTGGTATTTGCGTTGGCGGTGCTGCTGGGCGGCTTCGCGCTGATCTATGCGTCGATCACCATTGTCTACCTTGCGTGGGCAGTGATCGGCTGGGTGATTCTGCCGATTATCACGGTGGTGTTCCTGGCAGTGGCGATCGGCCTGATCCTGTATGCGCGCTCGCTGCTGCGGAGTGGCAAACTGTCGCTGCCGGCCACCATGGCCGAACTCAAGTCTGACCGCGACATGCTGGTCTAAGGAGATGCCATGAGCAAGCACGAAGAAGAGGCCGCGCTGGCGGCCGAAAAACTGCGGCTGATACGCGAAGGCGAACTGCTGCGCATCAAGGTAGTGCATTCGAAGGCGCTGCTGGGCCAGGCGCTGCATCCGGACGCGCTGATGCATGGCGCCATCGATCATGCGGTCGGCTTGGCGCAAGCGCGTTTGGGCGGCCTGCTGCAACCGGGCGGCCTGAGTGCTGGTCTGGGCGGCTTGAATTTCAAGTCGGTCAGGTCGCTGATGCCGTACGCGCTGACAGTCGGCTCCTTCATTGCGCGCAAGCGCTTGATCAAGCCGGTGCTGATTGTGGTGGCGGTGGCGGGAGCGGGTGTCGGCTGGCTGTTAAGGCATAAGCGCACAGCGGAGTAAATGAAAAGGGGCCGAGGCCCCTTTTTTATTTGCCGGCGACCAGCTGCGGCACTTTGGCCATGTCGGCCTGGTAGGTGGCTTGCGCTTCCTGCAGGCAGCCGCTGCGTTCTGCGGCGGGCAGCTGTTTGCATGCTTGCCTGGCTTCGGCCAGCGCGGCGCCGATTTCCTTGCGCAGCGTGCGCGCCTGTTCGGCGCTGGTGCGGTCCGGTTGCGACCAGCGGGCTGGCTCGCCCTTGGCGATTTCCTGCTGTTGCAGCTGGACGTTCTGTGGCGGCGTGGTATCTTGCTGCGCGTGCGCGGCAGCTACCGCGCACGCCATCATCACGCCGGGGAGGATGCGATGATTCATGATGTTCTCCTGAGTTTATAGTCTGCCAGTGAGCAGCATAATCAACAGTATGACCACGATCAAGCCAGTGATGCCGCTGGGCGCGTAGCCCCAGTTGCGGCTGTGCGGCCAGGTCGGCAATGCGCCGACCAGCGCCAGGACCAGAATAATCAGAATGATAGTGCCCATGAAATTCTCCTTGTTGTAAGACTGCGAAATTAGTAGCGGTACAGGCGGCCGTCGATCAGGCGTACGCGGTTGCCAACGCGCAGATCGTAGACGCTGTCTTGCTGGATGATGCGGGTGTCGCCGTTATCCATGCGCACGCTGATCTGGTATTCCTCTTTGCCGGCGTTGCGGTTGCTCTCGACGTTGTTGCCGACCACCGCACCACCCACTGCGCCCGCTACCGTGGCGGCAGCGCGGCCGCTGCCCGAGCCTACCTGATTACCCAGCAGACCACCGATCAGGCCGCCCGTGACGGCGCCCACGCCGGAGCTGTTACGCGCCTGCATGATCTGGATCGAATCGATGGTGCCGTACGTCGAGGAGTCATTGCTGATGTAGCCGATCTGTTGCGGCTGCTGGTTGCTGGCGCAGCCGCTCAGTACGGCAGCGCCGGCCAGGATGGCGGCGGCAAATGTCGTTGAGCGTTTCATATTGTTCTCCTTGGAAAAGTGTGTGTCCAGCATAGACAGCCGCCAAAGCCGGGTCTGTGCGCTTACGCACGATGTTTCGCCGTGATGATTTTTGTACGCTAGCGTACAGAGGTGTGGTGTGAAAACGCGTTTAATGGCGACATCGGTAGCAGAGACGGCATACCAAAGCAAACGTCCCGCTGGCTGACAAACTCATTGTTTCTAATTACTCCAAGGAGAATCGCCATGAAAATCGCACATAAAATCGCTACTGCCCTGTTCACCGTATCGCTGCTGGGCGCCATGACCGGCTGCGCTTCGACCTCGACCAAAGAAGGCACCGGCGAGTATGTCGATGATTCCGTCATCACCACCAAAGTCAAGGCCAGCATCTTCAATGAGCCTACCCTGAAAACCACCGAAATCAACGTCGAAACCTTCAAAGGCACCGTGCAGCTGAGCGGCTTCGTCGCCCAGCCTGAAGATATCGCCAAAGCTGGCCAGGTGGCCCGTGGCGTTAAAGGCGTGACCGCAGTGAAAAACGACCTGCACGTCAAGTAATCCCCCTCTGGCTGGCGCGCAGCATGCTGCGCGCCAGCGCTCTTATGTGAGCCTTTGAGCTATCATGAACCAGCCTGTCGATCTTCCACGGACTCAAGCACAGGCGGTCAGCGCTGATGCTGAGCATCCGCTTCCTCTTCCTTCCCGCATTCCCCTGCATGTCAACGCGCGCGGCCTGGCGCTGGGCGTGATCGCCACCGTCGCCTTTATCTGGGCGCTGCAATGGTCGCGCGATTTCCTGGTGCCGCTGTTGCTGGGCATACTGATTACCTATACGCTCAGTCCGCTGGTGTGCTGGCTTGAGCGCTGGCGTGTGCCGCGCGTGATCGGTGTGACGCTGGTGACCGTCGCCATTCTCGGCGGTTCGGTGCTGGTGATCGACAAGGTGCAGGGCCAGTTCCAATCGATTGTTGAAGAATTGCCCAACGCCGGACACAAGCTGTCACGGCTGCTGTCCGAGCATTTGCATAGCGGTGGACCGAGCGCCTTGCAGCGTATTCAGGATGTCGCCACCGAGTTACAGCAAGCCACCACCGCCAGTGCGCAGGAGCGCCGCGCCGCGCGCCGCGCTGCCGCCAATGCCGCACCGTCGCAGTTCCCGGTGATGGACTGGATCTGGGCCGGCTCGATGGGTGTCATGGGCTTCCTCAGCCAGGCGACGATGGTGATCTTCCTGGTGTTTTTCCTGCTGCTGTCAGGGGATATCTTCAAGCGCAAGCTGGTCAAGCTGACCGGGCCGTCGCTGAGCAAGAAGAAAATCACTGTGCACATCCTGGATGACATCAATATCTCGATCCAGAAATACATGCTGATGCTGCTGGTGACCAATGCCGCACTGGCGCTGCTGATGTGGGTGGCGCTGCGCTGGATCGGCCTGGAAAACGCCGGCGCCTGGGCCATCGTGGCCGGCCTGCTGCACCTGATGCCTTACTTCGGTCCTTTGCTGATCATGCTGGCCACCGGTGTGGTCGCCTTCCTGCAGTTTGAGTCGCTGCAAATGAGTTTGCTGGTAATGGGTGTCTCGCTGGCCGTCGCCACGCTGATCGGCACCGTGGTGACTACCTGGATGACCGGCCGCTTTGCTCGCATGAACGCGGCGGCGGTGTTTGTCAGCCTGCTGTTCTGGGGCTGGCTGTGGGGCGTGTGGGGCTTGCTGCTCGGCGTCCCTGTGATCGTCATCGTCAAGGTGGTCGCCGAGCGGGTGGAGGGGATGGAAGTGGTGGCCGAGCTACTCGGCGAGTGAAGTCCCGCGCAAACTGCCCAGCTGCAAAGCATATTGTCTGGCAAATTCGGCGCCGAGGAAAAAAATCTGCGCCGAGTAATACACCCACATCAGCACCGCAATCAGCGAGCCGGCGGCGCCATAGCTGCTGGCCACGCCGCTATTGCCGATATACGCGCCGATCGCATATTTCCCCAGCGTGAACAGGGCGGCGGTGCCGATGGCGCCGATGGTCACGTCGTGCCACGACAGCTTTACCCTGGGCAGCATCTTGAAGATCACGCCGAACAGGGCGGCGATCACCAAAAAGCTGATGCCTATATTGAGCGCGGTCAGCACGATGCCGGCGTCGCCCCACAAACTGCCCCAGAATTTCTCCAGCAAGGTCAGCGCCGCGCTGACCACTAGCGACACCATCAGCAGGAACGCCAGCACCAGCACCATGCCGAAGGATAGCAGGCGGGTGCGGATGGTGTCCCATAGCGTCCCCGAATTCAGCGGCGGCACTTGCCAGATGGCGTCCAGGCTGGCCTTGAGCTCGGCAAATACGGTGGTGGCGCCAAACAGCAGCAGGGCGCCGGCGGCCAGCGTGGCCAGCCGTCCTTCCTCCTTGCTTTGCGCGCCAGCCAGCACTGCCTGAATGGCTTCCGCGCCTTGCGCGCCGACCAGCCCGCGCAGCTGCGCGAACAGCTCGCCTTGCGCTGCCTGCGGTCCGTAGAACCAGCCGGCAATCGCCAGCACCAGCACGATGATAGGCGCCAGCGAGAACAGCGTGTAAAACGCCAGCGCCGCGCCCATGCTGCTGCCGCGGTGTTCGAACCATTCAAGCACGGTGCATTTCAGCACCGAGAATATCGTTTTCTTTTGCATAATAAAAAAAGCCCCGCAACCGGAGTTGCGGGGCTGTTGTTACGGGGTTTTACTGGACGCGGCGTTCGATGGTGATTTGTTCCACTTCAACGCGGCGGTTAGGCTCCAGGCACTTGATCAGGTCGGCGCGTTTCTTGTCGCTGCACTCAACGACAGGATTCGATTCGCCTTTACCCACGGCGGTCAGACGGTTGGCTGCAACGCCTTTGCCGACCAGGTATTCCTTGACCGAATTGGCGCGGCGCTCGGACAGTTTCTGGTTGTACTTGTCGCTGCCCAGGCGGTCGGCGTAACCGGAAATGGTGACGTCGTTGATGCTGCTGTTGGCGTTCAGCAGGTTGGCGATCTCGTCCAGCTTAGGCTGGTTGGAGTTCAGCTTGGCGCTGTCGAACGAGAACAGCTCGGTTGCCGACATGGTCACCTTCTCGAAACGCGCTGGTGGCGGAGGCGGTGGTGCTGGCGGTGCTGGTGGCGGTGGTGGCGGTTCTGCCACTGGCGGCGCTGGTGGCGGAGCGGCTGGCGCTGGACGCGGTGGCGCGTTGAAGGCGATATTCAGGCCAACGGTTGCATAGTAGTTATTGCTCTTGCTGTTAGGGAAGTCTTCGCCACGGATGAAACCGTGCACGTTACGGATATCGGCTTGCAGCGCGACGCGTTCGTTCAGGTCAGCCTGGAAGCCCAGACCGGCGCTGACGAAAGGCGAGGTGCGCTTGCGTTCGATGTTGCCGAACAGGTTGGCCTTGTCGCGCTCTGCGCCCACACCCACCAGGATGAATGGACGGAAGGATTTGCGCGAGAACAGGTACAGACCGTCGACGCCCAGCGTCTCTTGCTGATAGCGCTGGCCGTTTTCACGGGAGCGGGCATAGGTGTAGCCGGTCTGGATGTCCCAGTTTTCGCTAACGGCTTTGCCGAATTTCAAGCCGGCGCCTGGGCCACGCTTGTCGACCGCCTGGAAGTCGCTGTCAGGCTTGACGCCGTTGACGCTAGGCTGGATGTACCACGATGGGTTGATGACCGGATCTTGCTGCGCCATGGCGGAAAACGACGCGCACAGTGCTGCGACGGCGAGGGCGATTTTTTTGGATTTATTCACAGGGTTGCTCCCGATTGTTTAAAAAGTTTTGCTGCCAGCAATGTTGTTGCATCGCTGTTGGAACCGAAGATTAGGTGACGGACCGCAGTTCTTCCGTTCGATACCGCACCAAACTTTGTGCTGTATCAAATTCGTCACATTTCCCGAAACTTATCTGAAACCCCTCTGTCCGAACATAAAGCTATAGATGCTTCGCTAATGTTCGTTGACGCACAGACTGTAGGGGCGCAAGCGGGCATTCTTAGTCAAAGCCGCACCAATTCAGGCAATTCAGGCATAAATTAAAGGAGTGATCCCCATGCACGCAGTCAGCAAACAACAATCCATGGTCCAAAACGAGATGAAAGCCTCGCCGGAGATGCAATCCACCACGGCACGGCTGGCGTTGATGGACCGCTCGACCCCGGCGCCGCTGGACCGCAAGCCAGCGCTGTCGATGGCGTCGATCGAGCGTGTGCGATCGACCTCGGCCACCTTGCGCCGCATTGAAAACATGCAAAAACTGATAGGCGAACTGTCGATGCACGAGATGCTGGCGGACGAAATCGCCTGGTTCCTGAAATTCTCGCCGTCCGGCGCCCGCAAATACATCCGCGACCTGCGCGAAGCCGGCGTGATCGAGCTGGCGCGCTATGTTGAAGGCACCGCCACCTATCTGGGCAAGGCTGTCTACCAGCTGACCCCTGATCCAGAGCGTATCGCCGCCTTCCTGGCCGCGATTGCCCAGCCAAAACGCGAAGGCGTACCGGTACGCAAAGAGCGCCCAGGCCTGCGCGAGCAAGCGATGGCAGGCAGCGGCCGCCACTTCCACATTCTGGCCGACGACACCCATTACGCCATCCGCGTCAACCGCGGTCCGGTGATGCGCGACCCGCTGGTGGCGGCGCTGTTCGGCAGCGCCCCGTCGCAGCAAAAAGCAGCAGAATAAACTTCCCCGCAGGGGTATCATCAAACAGCCGGCGCTTGCGCCGGCTGTTTGCATATTGGCGTATTGAAATGTTGATATGCAGCCCCACCTAGCTCATCAAGACAATACATGGACTCTGCGGCATGGAAGCTTTGATCTGGATCAGCCTGACGGTGCTGGTAGTGGCGCTGCCCTTGATATATCCGCGCTGGCGCTTGCGGCGGGCGCTGTCGCGGCCCTTGCCGCCGGAGGCGGAACTGATGTTGCAGCGGAATATACCGGTGTACCGCCGCATGAGTCCCGAGCTGCAACAGCAGTTGCGGCGCATGGTGGTGCAATTCCTGCATCAAAAGAAATTTATCGGCTGCGAAGGGCTGGAGATCACCGATGAAATGGCAGTGACCATCGCTGGCCAGGCCTGTTTGCTGTTGCTGAACCGCCCTAGCAAGGTGTATCCGGCGCTGCACACCATCCTGGTCTATCCCTCGGAATTCGTGGCGCAGCGCGCCGAAGTCGGGCCGGGCGGCGTGATCACGCCGGGCCGCCAGAGCATGCTGGGTGAATCCTGGGACGATGGCCGCGTGGTGCTGTCGTGGGACGATGTGCGGCGCGGCGCCGGCGACTGGACCGATGGCCAGAATGTGGTGCTGCACGAGTTTGCGCACCAATTGGACAGCGAATCCGGCCGCGCCAACGGTGCGCCTTACCTGGGTAATCCAGCCAGCTACCGCGAATGGTCGGAAGTGCTGTCGCGCGATTTTCAGAACCTGCGCATGCATGCCATGTACCGCCAGCCGACGGTGATGGACCACTACGGCGCCACCAATCCTGCCGAATTCTTCGCGGTTGCCACGGAAACTTTCTTCGAGAAACCATATCAGATGGCCGAGCACCATGCCGAGTTGTTCGCCGAATTCCTCAAATACTACCGGGTTGATCCGCGCCAGTGGATGTCGCCTCCAGCGCCACCACCTGCGCCGCCGGAACATCCGGCCAGCTACGCTTACGGCTGGTAGTTACAGGATGATGGAGCCGTCGTCGGTGCGCTTGACGTGCAGCAGGCCCGGCTCTTCCTCTTCCAGCCGCTGCGCCTCCAGATCCTGGGCGGACGGCGCCTTGCCCGCTTCGGCCAGCAGGCGCTGACGTTCTTCCAGTGCTTGCAGGATATTCTGTTCCAGCTCCGACTGCTGCCACGGCTTGGGGATGAAGCGGAATACATGGGCGTCGTTGATCGCTGTCATCGCAGTCTTGAAGTCGGTGGAGGCGCTCAGCATGATGCGCACCGTGGTCGGCGCCACGTCCTTCAGCGCTTGCAGGAAGTCCCCGCCGCTCATTTCCGGCATCATGAAATCCGATACCACCAGGTCGAATTCGCAGACGCAAATGCGGTTCAGCGCGTCGAAGGGATTGGTAAAGGTTTCGATCTGCGAGCCGGCCAGCGCCTTGCTCTGGCGGAGCGCGCGTTGCAGTGCGCTCAGCATGTTAGGCTCATCATCCACCAGCAGTATGCGGCTCATGTTTGCTCCTCGGTATGGCGTATCGGCAGCAGCACGCGGAAGCAGGTGCCGCGCCCCAGTTCGCTGTCCACTTCGATGCGGCCCTTGTGTTTTTGCACGATGCCATAAGCCAGCGACAGGCCCAGCCCGGTGCCCTTGCCGACTGCCTTGGTGGTGAAGAAGGGATCGAAGATGCGCGACAGCGTATCCGGCGCGATGCCGTTGCCGGTGTCTTCCACTTCCAGCTTGACGGTATGCTCGTCGGCCATGCCGGTGCGTAAGGTGATTTTACCGCGTTCGCCGCCCATGGCCTGCGCGGCGTTGACCACCAGGTTCAGCACCACCTGGTTAATCTGCAAGGGCAGGCATTCAATCTCCGGTATATCGCCATAGGCCTTGACCACGTCGGCGTGGTATTTGACTTCGTTGGCGACGATGTTGAGCGTTGAATCTATGCCCTGGTGCAGATCGGCGCGGCACCATTCCTGGTTGTTGTCGGCGCGTGAAAAATCTTTCAGATCCTCGACGATGTGGCGCACCCGCACCAGTCCCTCGCCGGATTCGCGCATCAGCGCCGGGATGTCTTCGCGCAGGAAATCCAGGTCGATGCGCTCGCGCATGGCGCGCAGCTTGCTCGCTACCGCCGGCTGGGCGATGCTGGATTCTGCGTCCTGGTAGGCGTCCAGCATTTCAAACAGCTGGCCCAGGTAGTTTTGCAGCGTGCCGACGTTGGAGAAGATATAGCCGATCGGGTTGTTGATCTCGTGCGCCACGCCGGCCGCCAGTTGGCCGATCGAGGCCAGTTTTTCCGCCTGCACCAGCTGCTGCTGGGCGGCTGATAGCAGATCGTTCAATTCGGTCAGCTGGCGGATATCGTCCTCCAGCTTGTCGTTGGCGTGGGCCAGCTGGGCGGTGCGCTTCTCGACGATGTGCTCCAGTCCGTCCCTGGACTTGCGCAGCGCGTTTTCGGCGACACGGCGTTCGGTCACATCACGCAGCGTTTCGATGGCGCCGACCACATTGCCGTCGACATCGCGCAGCGGCGCGGCGGTGAAGTGCAGCCAATGGCCGCTGGCGCCGATATTCGGGAAGAAGTCTTCCGACTCGTAGGCGCCCGGTATCAGCGCCGATGGGTGGGTATGGCCCGGATAGTGGGAGGCGATATTGCTTTCGCTTTCGCCGGTGAGGATCAGGTCGCATAGCAGTGGCCGTTCCTTGTTATAGAACGGCTGCCACTGGTTGCGGGTGCCGATCATGCAGGAGCGTGTCCAGCCCAGCAACTGCTCGCAGGCGCGGTTCCAGTGGGTGATCACGTGGTGGCGGTTGATGGCGAAGGTGGCGACCGGGTGGCCGTCAAAGAATTCGGACAGCGCGACTTCCGCCTGCGTGGGTAGTTTCATCGTGGATTCCTAGTTCACCAGTATCTGACACATGTCATGGACCATCAGCGGGCAGCTGGCGCTGAGCTGCTGGCGTTGTTCGTCGTCGAAGGCCAGCCGGCGCCACGCCTGCTCGCGCTGTTCGTGGCTGGCCTCGCTGGCGTCGTCCGGCTCGGCCAGCAGATGCGCCAGGCCGACCGCCAGCGCCAGGCCGGTGGCGTTGGCGCGATGCTGGTGGCTGATCGCGTCCTGTATCGCCTGCGGGAATTTCCAGTAGGCGGCCAGCGCGCTGCCAGCCTGGGTGTGATCGACGCCGAACACGGCCAGTTCCGCGTCGGCCACGCTGGCGTCTTCGTGTTCGGCGCGCCAGGCCGGCACCGCCGCGTATTCCTGCGGAAAGCGGGTGGCCAGTACCAGCGTGCCCAGGTTGTGCAACAGGCCGGCGGTGAAGGCGGTTTCCGGGCTTTGCCGCAGCTGCCGCGCCAGCGCGCGCGCCCAGACGGCGGTGGCGATGGCTTCGCGCCAGAAGCGGTCCAGATCGAGTGCGGCACCGGCCGGCGGCACTGCGCCGATCACGCCGCAGGCGGTAACCAGGGTGCGCACGCTGTGCAGGCCCAGCACCGACATCGCCTGCTGGATGCTGGTGACCTTGGACGGCATGCCGTAGAACGAGGAATTGGCCAGCCGCAGCGTCTTGGCGGTCAGCGCCTGATCCAGCGCGATACGGCCGGCCAGGTAGTTGAGGTCGATATCGTCTTCCTGCATGCTGGTCAGCAGCTCGGCCACCACCGCCGGCAGCGAGGGCAGGTCGTGGATGCGGCGCACCACTTCATCCAGCGCAACGTGGGTGGCCTGGCTCATGGCGTGGCCTCGCCGGGGCTGAAGGTGATCAGGCTGCCGCGCGAGGCCGAACTCAGCCCCATCGGATAGGCGGTGACCGCGTAGCGCGTGCCGCCGATGTCGATGTGGTGGCCTTCCTGCGGCAGCGCGCCGTCGGGGAAGAGTTGCGGCAGCACGGCGCTGGCGTCGTTGCCCAGCAGCGCGCCGCTGCGCTGGAAGATCCGGCCGGCGGCGCCGTTGACAAAGGCGATCATGCCGTCGTCGTCCATGCCGATCACCGGCAGCGGTAGTTGTTGCAGGATTTCTCGCGTGACGTTAAGGCTGATCTCGTCGCGGTCGATCTGGCGCTGCATCTGGTGCAGCAATTGTTCCATGCGGCGGTTGGCGCTGGCCAGCTCGTGGTTGGCGTTGCGCACCTCCATGTTCAGGCGCACATTTTCATCGGCGATTTCCTTCAGGTGGAATGCGTCGGCCAGATGGGCGCGCAGCTGCTCGTCGTTCCACGGCTTGGTGAGGAATTTGTAGATTGCGCCCTCGTTGACGGCGTCGGTCACCGATTGCAGCTCGGTGTAGCCGGAAAGCATGATGCGGATGGTGTCCGGCCGCAGGATGCGTGCCTGGCGTAGGAAGTCGGCGCCGTTCAGGCCGGGCATGCGCTGGTCGGAGATGATCACGTCCACCGGCAGCTGCGCCAGCATCTCCAGACCCTGTTCGCCGGAGCTGGCGGTGTGGATGTCATAGCCATCCGGGCGCAGCAGGCGCTTCAGCGCCGAGACGATATTGGCCTCGTCGTCGACCAGCAGCAGCTTGCGGCGCTTCTTCTGCACCCGCAGCAGGTGCGGCGCCAGGCGGCGGTCCTCGCGCAGCAGCGCGCCCAGCTGTTCCGCCGATTGCGGCGCGGCGTAGATATCGCCTTGCACCAGGTCGCACAGATTGTCGCGCAGGAAGGCGCCTTGGGCTTCGGTCTGCACGCCGTCGGCGGCAACGCGGATGCCCAGATGCAGCGCCATGGCGATCAGCGCATGGCATAGCGCTGCGGTGGCTTCGTTGTCGGCGACGCCGTGGATCACCGCCGGATCGATCTTGATGTAGTCGAACGGATAGCGCCGCAGGTTGTCCAGGCAGGCGGGACCGGCGCCGAACTGGTCCAGCGTCAGGCTGACGCCCAGTCGTTTCAGGAACTCCAGCGTGCTGGTGCTGGCGGCCGCGTCCAGCATCAGGCTGGCTTCGTCCAGTTCCAGCGTCAGCGCGGCCGGGGCGATAGCGTAGGCGTCGAGCAGGGCCGCGACGCTCGGGCCGAAGCGCGGATCGTGCAGCTGGCGTGGGCCGAGATTCAGCGCCACTTGCAGATCGCAGCAGTTCAGCACGCCGCCTTGCCACAATTGGCGGTCTTCACAGCTGCGTCGCAGTTGCGCCAGGGTGTCGCCGTGCGCCGGCAATGCCTCGACGCAGGCGACCGCGCCGTTACGCAGATCGACTAGCGGTTGGTAGCGCGGCGGCGATTGATCATCGAACTCCATCAGGCGTTCCTATCGAAATGGAAGCTTGCTGCTCGAAAATGCTATCAATTAATTATTACGGATAAGCCTTCTGCGTACAACCTTTTTAATAGTGCGGGAGCGAACGGAAGCCACAGCCCATGCGGGGCACACTGGGGCAACCTTAATCCAGGAGAAGACCAATGAGCACGATTATTGCGGCCCACTTTCAGTTGCAGGATGAAATCGCCGACGCGCGCCTGGCCCTGCTGGGCGCTGGCTTCGCGGCGGCGCGTATCAGTTCCTTTTACGTCAATCCACCCGGCCAGCACGACTTGCACGAGCTCGGCGGCGATCACGACAAGTCGCCCGGCGCCAAGGAAAGCGACGAGGGCGTGCTGCAGGGCGGAGCGGCCGGCGCGATTGCCGGTGCAGTGGCCGGCGCGGCGACGATACCAGTGACCGGCCCGGTCGGACCGGTGGTGGGGGCGCTGGTGGGCGCTCACGTGGGCTCGCTGTACAGCCTGAATAAAATGAAGGAGCGCGGCGAGCCGGACGAGGACGGCAGCAATGTCCATCCGCCACGCAAAGCCGGCATGATGATCGCCGTCGCGGTGGAGGAACCTGGCCAGGAGGCACGCGCGCTGGAAATTCTGCGGCAGCTGGGCGCGCGCGATATCGAACGTGCGGAAGGCAGCATCACCGGCGGCGACTGGCGCGACTTCGACCCCAACTCGCTGCCGGTGCCCGCCTGAGTCTCAGCTTGAGTCTCATCTGAGTCCTGGCAACAGTGTCGGCTTGCTATCTGCCATTTGGCTGGCGTTGTTGCATATCTGAGACTAAGCCTGCGCAGAAGGCAATTTTCGGTATGATAGTCTGCAGACATCAAACCGAGAGCGGAGGCTGCAATGACCCAGGCATGGCTAGTACTCACTCGTCCCGACGGGCGCGACGTGGCTGCGCCGTCCGAGGCCCAGATGGCGGCTGCGCTGGCCGACGTCTACAGCGGCAAGACCAATGGCCCGGAGGGCGGTCCCGGCAGCGCCGTGCTGCGCTTCGGCTATGACGACGGCTTGATGTACGAAATGGAAGTGGCCAGCGGCGGCGCGGTGCGCTTTGCCGAATGGTCGGACCGCGATTGCGAGATCGCGCTGGCCTCGCCGCGTACCATGACCGTGGCGGCGCAGGCTGATGCCTTGCAGCTATGGCGCTTGATGGCGCAGCGGCAGGTGGCCAAAATCCGCAGCCAGCCCTGGCTGAGCGGCGACTAGCGGCCGCTGCTTTCCAGCCATGTCTGGCAAGCGATGCACAGGCGCGCTTCCGGGCGGGCGTTCAGCCGCGAATAGCCGATCGGCTCGCCGCAGCGCTCACACAATCCATAACTCTGCTGACTGAACTTGCCAAGGGCGTGCCGCACAACGTCCAGCTGGCGCCCCGTCTGCGTGGCGGCCTCGTGCACGGCGGCGCGCAGCGCGCGTTGGCTGGCATTATCGGCCGGCGAGGCTTCGGCCTGATGTGGCAGCGGCTGGCGCAAGTCGGTGTCGCGGTCGAGATCATCCGCAAGCTGGCTGAGCAGCGCGGCACTGGCGCGTTCCAGCCGCGCTTGCAGGGTGTGCCATTGTTCCTGATCCAGTCTGTTCATGCCGTGCTCCTTCCGGGATTGGACCGGCGCGCGCGGCGATGGTTCTATAACGCTTCAATATGGTGCTTGAGTTTTTCCAGCGCCGGCAGCACGCCCTCCAGCTTGCCGCTGGCGCTGGCGGCGCTGGCGCCGACCAGTTCCGCCGCCAGGTCGGCCAGGTCCTTGAGGCGGTCAATGCGCTCGATGATGTGTTCGGCGCGCGTGGCCAGCGTTTGTAGCTGCTGCCGCTGAGCGTCCAGTCCACTGGCGGCCAGCACGCCGGTGTCCAGGTACCACTGGTTGGCCTGCTGGCGTAGCGCGACCTCGCTGGCAAACAGCGCTTGCGCCGCGTTGCGCGTAATGGTCTGGGCGCCGATCGCGCGCATCAGGCGGCGATGCAGCGCGTCGGCATTGGCGGAGAGCTGATCGGCCAGCGCTTCCACGCGGACTTGCTGCTGCGGGTCTGCCATGGCGGCTCCTTAATGGGCGGGGAGGGTGTCGAGCAGGGCGCGGTGGCGCTGTTCGATCAGGTCGAGATTCTTGCGCGCCAGCGTGTAGCGCAGGCCGATCAGGCGGAACTCGGCCTGCTTCTGCTGTTGCAACGACTTGGACAAGGCCAGCAGCAGCCGATCGCGGCCGGGATCGAGGAAGGGGATTTCCGATTCCAGCATGCCGATGACGATATCCTCTTCGTTATCGTTGGACTTGTCGTACAGGCGCAGCAGGATGCGCATGGCATCCAGCACCTCGTGTACTGGCTGGCGGGCGTCGCGCAGCAGCTGGTTGACGGTTTGCTCCTGCTGCGGCCCAGTGACGCCGCGCAGTGCCAGCCGCGCCAGGCCGGCAAAGGCGTTGACGTGGCGGTCTTCCAGACCGGTATCGGGCCAGGCCTTGATGCTGGAGCTGAGATGCTTGACCTGGTCCTCCAGATCGTACTGGCTATCGCCGGCCAGCCTGCCCAGCGTCTGCATATAGGCCTGCAAGCCATATTGCAGCTGGATGAAATCGTCGCAGGCCTGCTGGCGGCGCGCGTCCAGCTGCTGTTCGATGGCGTCGGCGGCGGCATACATGAACGGTTGCTGGCGCTGGTAAGTTTGGCGGTAGCGTTCGGTCAGCTCGTGATAAGCGCCCAGCTTGGGCGCACCGGCGGCGAAGGCGCGCACCTCGGCCATGCGCGGCGTGCTGCTGGCGCAGCCGGTCAGTATGGCCAGCAAGGCGAGTATCGATAAGAGACGTTGCATGATCACCCCACGGTTGAGTGGGATGATTGTTGCCTACGGTGAATAAGCGCGTGTTGCGCCAGCGCAGACTAGGTGGTCAGCGCGCTGCGCCAGCCGAGGCCTTCGTTGGTGTCTGCGCTGGGGATGTATTCGCAGCCGAGCCAGCCGTCATAGCCGATCCGGTCGATGAAGGCGAACAGGTGGCGGTAATTGATCTCGCCGGTGCCAGGCTCGTGGCGGCCGGGCGTATCGGCCACCTGCATGTGCTTGATCAGCGGCAGATGGGCCTGGATGGTGTTGCAGAGTTCGCCTTCCATACGCTGCATGTGGTAGATGTCGTACTGCAAGAACAGATTGGGACAGCCGGCCTCGGCGATGACATCCAGCGACTGGCGGCTGCGGTTCAGCAGATAGCCGGGCATGTCGAAATGATTGATCGGTTCGATCAGCAGATTGATGCCGGCGGGCGCCAGCTGGCCTGCCGCATAGCGCAGATTATCGACATAGGTATCGTGCGCCAGTTGCGGCGCCAGGCCAGCGGGCAGCTTGCCCGCCATGCAATGCAGCTGCGTGACGCCCAGCTCGGTGGCGTATTCGAGCGCACTCGCCACACCGTCGCGGAACTCGCTGATGCGGCGCGGATCGCAGGCCATGCCGCGATCACCAGCGTTCCAGTCGCCGGCGGGCAGATTGAACAGCACCAGCTTCAGCTGATAGCGGCGCAGGCGCTCGGCGATCTGCCGCGCCCCGAAAGCGTAAGGAAACAGGAACTCAACCGCCTCAAAACCCGCCGCATGGGCAAGCGCAAAGCGATCCAGAAAAGGCGCGTCGGTGTACAACATCGACAGATTGGCGGCAAACTTGGGCATGAAACAACTCCGGGGTCAGTTCTGCCTATCGTACACGAGCTCATGTACGTTTGGCAGAACTGACCCCGGATTCGGGGGCAGCCCCCTTCTGGCAGTGGGCTAACTGCTTAGCGGCCGCGGCCGCCTGAGCGGTGCTGGGCTGCGGCGCGTGGGGCGTTGCCACCGCCATTGCCGCGGGGTGCGCCGCCGCCGTTGCCGCCGGCCGAGCGTGGCTTGTTGCCGCCGCCGTTGCCGCTGCCTGGTTTGCGGGCGCCACCGCCACCGCCGGCACCGCCGCCCCGATTGCCGCCGTTGCGGTGGCCAGGGCCGCCGCTGCGCAGCTGGATCGGTTGCGGACGCGCGGTCGGATCAGGTTCGAAGCCTGGGATCACGTCGCGCGGCAGCGTCTGCTTGATCAGCTTTTCGATATCTTTCAGCATGTCGTGCTCGTCCACGCAGACCAGCGATACCGCTTCGCCGGTCGCGCCGGCGCGGCCGGTACGGCCGATGCGGTGCACATAGTCTTCCGGCACGTTCGGCAGGTCGTAGTTGACCACGTGCGGCAACTGGTCGATGTCGATGCCGCGTGCGGCGATGTCGGTTGCCACCAGCACTTGCAGCTTGTTGTCCTTGAATTCGGACAGCGCCTTGGTGCGCGCCGACTGGCTCTTGTTGCCGTGGATCGCCATCGCGCCGATGCCGTCTTTTTCCAGCTGTTCGACCAGCTTGTTGGCGCCGTGCTTGGTGCGGGTGAACACCAGCACTTGCGACCAGTTGTTGGATTTGATCAGGTGCGCCAGCATCGGGTGCTTCTTGTCGCGGTCGACCGGGTGGATCTTCTGCGCGATGACGTCGGAGGTGGCGTTGCGGCGCGCCACTTCGATCATCGCCGGGTTGTTCAGCAGGCCGTCGGCCAGCGCTTTGATCTCGTCCGAGAAGGTGGCCGAGAACAGCAGGTTCTGGCGCTTCGGCGGCAGCTTGGCCAGCACTTTGCGGATGTCGCGGATGAAGCCCATGTCCAGCATGCGGTCGGCTTCGTCCAGTACCAGGATTTCGATCTTGCTCAGGTCTACCGTGCCCTGTTCCATATGGTCCAGCAGGCGGCCCGGCGTGGCGACCAGGATGTCGACGCCGTGCTTCAGTTGCTTGATCTGCGGATTGATGCCCACACCGCCAAAGATCACCGCCGAATTCAGCTTGGTGTACTTGCCGTAGGTGCGCACGCTTTCCTCGACCTGGGCCGCCAGTTCGCGGGTCGGGGTCAGGATCAGCGCGCGGATGGCGCGTGGCGAATTATTGCTGGTCAGCTTGGAACCGATCGCGTCGGTCGACAGACGGTGCAGCAGCGGCAGCGTGAAGCCGGCCGTCTTGCCGGTGCCGGTTTGTGCGCCCGCCAGCAGGTCGCCGCCGTTCAACACAGCGGGAATGGCCTGCTGCTGGATCGGCGTAGGCGTGGTGTAGCCGGTATCGCTAACAGCGCGCATCAGGGCGTCGGACAAACCGAGAGAGGAAAAGGACATATTAACTTTACGTAAAGATTCTACAGGACTGGGCGTATGCCGCAGCTTTCAGTATAGCATCTAGTTTCAAATGGGAAATAAAACAGAGATAAAAAAGGGAGCCGGAGCTCCCTTTTTTTGTAACAAACTGTCGAGCGTGGTGTTATGCGAAGGGGGTCAGGAGGCCAACCATTTGCGCGAAGACTTTCGGGCTGGCGGCGATGACGTCTCCTTTGTACAGGTAGTCGGATTCGCCGCTGAACTCGCCGACGATGCCACCCGCTTCAGTGACCATCAGGGAACCGGCGGCGATATCCCAGGGCTTCAGGCCTTTTTCGTAGAAGCCGTCGAGGCGGCCGCAGGCGACATAGGCCAGGTCCAGCGCGGCGCTGCCGGCGCGGCGCACGCCGTGGCTGCGCTCGGCCATGATGCCGTACATTTCCAGGTATTCGATCAGGGCTTTCGGATTGCCGGCCTGGTAGCCGGTGGCCAGCAGCGCATTCGAGATGCGGTCCAGCTTGCCGACGCGGATGCGTTTTTCGTTCAGATAGGCGCCGGCGCCCTTGGTGGCGGTGAACAGGTCGTTGCGTACCGGGTCATAGATGATGCCCTGGGTGATCACGCCACGCTGCGACAGCGCGATCGAGATGCAGTATTGCGGGAAGCCGTGCAGGAAGTTGGTGGTGCCATCGATCGGGTCGATGATCCAGGTGTATTCTGCCTCGTCGTGGGCATTGGCCGATGCGCCGGATTCTTCCGCCAGGAAGGCGTGGTCAGGGTAAGCTTTCGACAGCACTTCGATAATGGCTTGTTCAGCAGCCTGGTCGACGTCGGTGACGAAGTCCTTGTGGTTCTTCTCGGTGACGATGACGCGGTCAAGGTCGAAGGAAGCGCGGTTGATGACGGCCGCAGCGCGGCGAGCGGCCTTCACGGCCGTATTGATCATTGGATGCATGGGCTTTTCCGTATAAAAATGCTAACGCCCACCGGGGGAATTCCAGCCCGGCGGCACGACAGGAGACAAAATGACAAAGAGCAAGGCGGTGGCAACAGGTAAAATTCTGCTGGAATTTCCGTATCGATACCGCGCGATTGCGCTATTTTAAATGAACCTGCCCCAAATCAACACGAATCTTTTCAAACATCTGCGATTTATTCTGGTCGAGACTAGCCGCGCAGGCAATATCGGGGCGGTGGCGCGCGCCATGAAAACCATGGGCTACAGCGATCTGGTGCTGGTCACGCCGCGCTTCGAGGATGCTTTGCAGGACCCGGAAGCGGTGGCTTTCGCCAGCGGCGCGCAGGATATTTTGGCCGGCGCGCGCGTGGTCGGCAGCATGGCCGAGGCGCTGGAAGGCGTCAATTTCGCCGCCGCTGTCTCGGCCCGGCTGCGCGAATTTTCGCCGCCGGTGTTGTCGCCGCGTCAATTTGCCGGCCAGCTGACGGCGCAGCCGGAATTGCGTGCCGCGCTGATTTTCGGCAATGAGCGCTTCGGCCTGCCGAACGAACTGGTCGAGAAATGTAATGTACTGATCAATATTCCCGCCAACCCCGATTACTCGTCGCTGAACCTGTCGCAGGCGGCGCAGGTGCTGGCCTATGAATGCCGCATGGCGGTGCTGGACAGCGGCGGGGTGACGCACACGCCGCGCCGGCCGGCCGGCGACGCCAGCGAGGTCGGCTTCCACGGCGAGGCCGCCAGCATCGAGCAGATCGAGGGCATGTACACCCACCTGGAGCAGGCGCTGGTGGCAATCGGCTTTCTCGACGCCAGCAATCCGCGCAAGCTGATGCCGCGCCTGAAGCGCCTGTTCGCGCGCGCGCAGCTGGAGAAGGAAGAGGTCAACATCCTGCGCGGCATTGCCCGGCATATGCAGGGCGAGCACGGAAAGAAGCAGCCATGAACTGGGATCATCCACAACCCTATACGCTGGAACTATCGCCGTCGGCCGGCGATATCGACGGGCTGGACCACACCAATAACGCCGTCTATGTGCAATGGTGCGAAAAAGCCGGCTGGGCGCACTCCGAGGCGCTGGGCCTGAGCCTGGCAGATTATCGCCGCCTGGACCGGGCGATGGCGATCCGCCGCTCCGAGTACGAATACATCCTGCCGACTGCCGCCGGCGAGCAGCTGATACTCGGCACCTGGCTGTACAGCACCGACGGCAAGCTGAATATGGAGCGCCGCTTTCAGCTGCTGCGCGCCAGCGACGGCGCCACCGTGCTGCGCGGCCGCTGGGTGCTGGTGTGCATCGAAATCAGCAGCGGCCGCGCGCGCCGCATGCCGCAGGAGTTCTGCGATGGCTATCTGCCGGCGGTGGTGGCCACCGAATAAGCGTTGTAGACGCCATCCTCTAACTTTGCAAGTTGGCGGTTTTGCGCTTTGGCTTACACTAGTGCAAAACCATAAAAATGGACGGAGACTATGCAGGTATCCCGCAGATCTTGGCTGAAGATCGGCGTGGCCGGCGCGTGCACCCTTGCCGCCGGCGGCGCCGTCTATCGTCTGGCGTATCCGCCGGACGTTGCCCGTTTTTCCCTCAATGGCGAGGCATTGGCCGTGCTGCATGCGGTGATCCCGGCCATGCTGGGCCCGGTGCTGCCGGAGCAGCCGGCCGCCCGCGCTGAGGCGCTGGCCGCCGCTAGCCAGCGCGTGCGCGACGCCGTGCTGGGCTTGCCGCTGGCGACGCAAAAAGAGGTGCAGGATTTATTCGGGCTGCTGGCGCTGGGGCCGGCCCGGCGCTTGCTGACCGGCGTGCGCGGTGGATGGTCGCAGGCCGATCCGCAGCAGGTGGCGCAATTCCTGCAAAGCTGGCGCACGCATAGCTGGGATATGCTGCAAGTTGGCTACCACGCGCTGCACGACCTGATCATTGGCGCTTGGTATGCCGATCCGTCGACCTGGCAGGCCATAGGCTATCCGGGGCCGATGAAGGAGCTGCTGGCATGAGCGTGATCGAAGACCCGGTCCAGGCCGGCATCGCCGCCGGCTGGCGCGTGACCGATTGCGCGCGGCTGGAAACCGATCAGGTGCTGGAGGCGGACGTGGTCATCGTTGGCAGCGGCGCCGGCGGCGGCGTCAGCGCCGAGATCCTGACCCTGTCCGGCCTGAAGGTCATCATCGTGGAAGAGGGCGCGCTGAAATCCTCGCGCGATTTCAAGATGCGCGAGGCGGATGCTTATCCGTCGCTGTACCAGGAGTCGGCCGCGCGCAAGACCAGGGACAAGGGCATCACCATCCTGCAAGGACGCGCGGTTGGCGGCAGCACCACCATCAACTGGACCAGCAGCTTCCGCACGCCGGACATCACGCTGCGCTACTGGAACAAGCAGTTTGGCCTGAAGGATTACACCACCGCCTCGCTGGCGCCATGGTTCGGCATGATGGAGGAACGCCTCAGTATCAGCGACTGGCCGACGCCACCCAACGAAAACAATGATCTGCTGAAACGCGGCGCAGCCAAGCTGAACATTCCCACCGGGCTGATACGCCGCAACGTCAACGGCTGCTGGAATCTCGGCTATTGCGGCATGGGCTGTCCGACCAACGCCAAGCAATCGATGCTGGTGACCACCATTCCGTCGGCGCTGCGCAATGGCGCCACGCTGCTGACGCGGGCGCGCGCGGAAAAGCTGGTGATCCAGCAGGACCGGGTGACGCAGCTGGAATGCGTGGCGCTGGACGTTGACGGTCTGCGTCCCACCGGCCGCCGCCTGACCCTGCGCGCCAGACACTTTGTACTGGCCGGCGGCGCGATCAACACGCCAGCCTTGCTGCTGCGCTCGGCTGCGCCCGATCCGCAAGGACTGCTGGGCAAGCGCACCTTCCTGCATCCGACGGTGATCTCGGCCGCCATCTTCGCGCAGCGCGTGGACGGCTTTGCCGGCGCGCCGCAGACCGTGTATTCCGACCATTTCCTGCACACCGACCGCATTGACGGGGCAATCGGCTACAAGCTGGAGGCGCCGCCGATTCATCCGCTGCTGTTCTCGACCACCATGCCGGGTTTCGGCGCGCAGCACGCCAGTGTGATGGCGCAGTTCCCGCATGTGCACGCGCTGCTGGCGCTGCTGCGCGATGGCTTCCACGCCGATGCACCGGGCGGCAGCGTGGGACTGGTGCATGGCGCGCCGGTGCTGGATTATCCAGTTTCTTCGTTCATCTGGGATGGCGCGCGGCGCGCCTTGCTGAGCATGGCGGAAATCCAGTTTGCCGCCGGCGCCATCAGTGTCACGCCGGCGCACGAACGCGGCGCCGCCTACACCAGCTGGACCCAGGCCCAGGCCGCCATCAACGCCTTGCCGTACAAGCTGCTGCAAACGCGGATGGTGTCGGCGCACGTCATGGGCGGCTGCGGCATGTCGGACGACGAGCGCCTGGGCGTGACCGGTTCTGACGGCCGCTATCATGGCCTGGCCAACCTGTCGGTGCACGATGGCTCGCTGTTCCCGACTTCGATCGGCGCCAATCCGCAGCTGTCGATCTACGCCATGGTCGCGCGGCTGGCCAGCGGGCTGGCGCAGCAGCTGAACGGCCGGCCGGCGGCCCGTCCCACGCGCGCATAAACACGGTATCATGGGTGCATGATCAAACGACTGCTGATCCTGCTGCTGGCGGCGCAAGCCCTGTTGATTGGCTTGCTGGCGTACGGCCTCTATCACTGGTGGCGGCCCGCCTGGCAGGCCGAACTGAGCGCACCGGCGACGGTGGCGTTTTACCTGGCGTGCGGCTTGGCGGCGATGCTGCTGATACGGCTGCTGATTTCGGCGAATAACTTCTACCTGAGCGCGCGCGCCAGCAGCGTCACGCCGCCCGGCCATGCACTGAACCTGCTCAGCGCCGCCAGCCTGTTCTGCCACGAGTTTCATGCGTCGATGCTGACCTCCTCGTACTACATGCTGCGGCCGATCGGCATGCAGTTACAGCCGCGTCAGCAACAACAAGGTCTGCCGGTGCTGCTGATTCACGGTTATGGCTGCAACAGCGGCTACTGGCTACCGATGAGCAAGCTGCTGCGGCAGGCGCTTATCAGCCATTACGGCATTGACCTGGAGCCGCCGGGTGCGTCTATCGACGATTTCGCACCGCAGGTGCACTCGGCGGTGGAGCGCCTGCGCGCCGAGACCGGCAGCGCGCAAGTCGTCATTGTCGGACACAGCATGGGCGGGCTGGTGGCGCGCGCCTATCTGCGCCGCTACGGCGATGCGCATATCGCCAAGGTGATCACGCTGGGCACGCCGCATCACGGCACGGTGCTGGCGCACTTGGGGCCGGGCAGCAATGCCTTGCAAATGCGACGTGACAGTGCATGGCTGGGCACCCTGGCGGAATCTGAGGCAAATACGCAACGGATGTTGTTCAGTTCCATTTATTCTGTCCACGACAATATCATCGCGCCGCAAGACTCCAGTGACTTGCCTGGTGCGCGCAATCTGGTCTTCGGCGCCATAGGCCATGTAGCGCTGGGCCGGCATCCCGCCATCCTGCGCTGCGCGCTGCAAGAGATCGCCGATGTGGCCCCGCGCGCGCGCGCGTGATTTTGTGTGACTATGTTTCAGCCTCGTTGTTGTATGGTTAGCCTGTATGCGTAGCAAAAAGGCGAGGCGATGACGATCGATTTCGGCACCCTGATCCTGAATGAAAGCCCTGACGCTGTCGTGCTGACCACGCCCGGCGGCGAGGTGCTGTGCTGGAACAAGGGGGCGCAGGCGGTGTTTGGCTATACCAGCGAGGAGGCCGTGGGCCGTCTGCTGGAGCAGTTGATCATGCCTGCCGACCTGGTCCGCGACGGCGCCGAGCTGCAGCAGCAGGCGCTGCATGACGGCATTGCCAGCTATGAGTCGATGCGCCAGGCCAAGGATGGCACGCTGATCTACATCGATGGCTCATGCAAGCTGGTGCGCGGCGCCGATGGCCAGCCCGACACCATGTTGTGGAGTAAAAAGGATGTCACCGCGCTCAAGGTGCTGCGCGACGCCAAGCTGGTCGAGGCGCGCTACGACGGCATCCTGGAGTCGGTGCCGGACGCGATCATCATGGCCAACGCGGCCGGCCGCATCGTGCTGGCCAACCGCCAGGCCGAACAGCTGTTTGGCTATCCGCGTCACGCGCTGCGCGGCATGGCGCTGGAGCAGCTGATGCCGGAGCGCTTGCGCAGCGCCCACATCAAGCACCGCGCCGGCTTTGCCGTGCAGCCGCTGGTACGCGCCATGGGCAGCGGCCGTGACCTGTATGGCTTGCGCAGCGATGGCGCTGAATTCCCGGTGGAGATCAGCCTGAGTCCGGTGGCCACCGAAGAGGGCACGCTGGTGATGAGCGCGATCCGCGATATCAGCGAGCGCAAGCGGATTGAACTGACGCTACAGGAAAAGAATGTCGAACTTGCAAAAGCGGTAGCGACCAAGGACCGTTTCCTGGCCGGTATGTCGCACGAATTGCGTACGCCGTTGAACGCGATCATCGGTTTTACGGGTACTATGCTGATGAAGTTGCCTGGGCCCATCAATGAGGAGCAGGGCAGGCAATTGCGCATGGTGCAGAGCAGTGCGCGCCACCTGCTGTCGCTGATTAATGATTTACTTGATTTAACCCGTATCGAATCCGGCAGGGTCGCGCTGGAAGTGGCCCCGCTGCCGTGCCGCGAATTGATCGATGAGGTGCTGTCCTCATTCCAGCAGCAGGCGCGCAGCAAGGGACTGGCGCTGGAATTCGATGCGTCGCCGGAGAATCTGACGGTGTCCAGCGACCGCCGTGCGGTACAGCAGATTCTGATGAACCTGGTCCACAATGCGATCAAGTTCACCAACCACGGCACGGTGCTGGTGCGGCTGGCGAAGTCGATGGTGGGTGCGCGCTCGTGCGCCACCATCAGTGTCAGCGATACCGGCATCGGCATCGGCGAAGAGCAGCGCGGCACGCTGTTCCAGGCGTTCTCCCAACTGGACGGGAATGCGTTGCGGCAGTTCGAGGGCACCGGCCTGGGCCTGCACCTGAGCCGCAAACTGGCGTCGCTGCTGCGCGGCGAGATTTTGTTTGATAGCGAATACGGCAAGGGCAGTGTGTTTACGCTGGCCCTGCCATTGGACGAATAAGCGCAAGGGAGAGTGAACGTGTCAGCGCGTATCCTGATCATAGAAGACAATGCCACCAACATGGAGTTGATGGTGTATTTGCTGCGGGCCTTTGGCTACGATCCGCTGTCGGCCAGTGATGGCGAAGCGGGCGTCGCCGCGGCCAAGCGCGAAATGCCCGACCTGATCATCTGCGATGTGCATCTGCCCAAGCTGGACGGCTATGGCGTGGTGGCGGCCCTGAAGGCCGACCCGGAGGTGTCGCACATCCCGGCGCTGGCGGTGACCGCGCTGGCGATGGTGGGCGACCGCGAAAAACTGCTGGAGGCCGGCTTTGACGGCTACATCGGCAAGCCGATCGAACCTGACACTTTTGTCGCCCAGATCGAATCTTTCTTGCAAGGGGTGGTGTCGTCCCCGGCTAATAAAAACGATACCGCCACGATCCTGATCGTGGACGACCATGTGCTGAACCGCGAATTCCTGATGACGCTGCTGAGCTACGGCGGCCATCGCCTGCTGGAGGCCGCCAACGGCGCTGAAGGCCTGAAAATGGTCATGGCGGAGAAGCCTGACCTGGTGATCTCGGACATCCTGATGCCGAATATGGATGGCTACGAATTCGTCACCCGCATGCACGAACACAAGGAAACCGCCGATGTGCCGGTGATTTTCTATACCGCCACCTACCGCGAGCGCGAGGCTGTGGCCGTAGCGCAATCCTGCGGCGTGCGCTGGGTGCTGCCCAAGCCTTCCGATCCGGAAGTGATACTCGCCACGGTGCAGGAAGCGCTGGGGCTGTCGGAAGTTGTGCCGAGCGGCGACGCGCTGCCGGCTTTCGCGCCGGAGCCGCCGCAGGAAAGCCGCTTCCACGACATCGACCACAAGGTGGCGGAATACCTGGATGAGCTGGAATCGAGCAGCCAGCTCATCACCCAGCTAGCCAGCGACACCGAGGACGCCTCGACCGAAAACCTGTCGCGCATGACGCAGCGGCTGTCGCATTCGCTGTCCAGCCTGCAGGCGGTGAGCTTGCGGCTGACCGCGCTGATCGAGCTGGGCATCGAGCTGGGCGCCGAGCGCGACCCCGGTGCGCTGGTGGAGATCGGCTGCCGCGTGGCGCAGAATATCTGCGTCTCCAAGTATGCCTGCATCGGTGTACTGGAGCCGGGCGCCAGCGAGCTGACCCACTTCGCCAGCTGCGGCGCCGGCATGCCGGTGCGGCAGATCGCGCAGACCCCGCGCGCCGGCGTGCTGCGCGGCCTGCTGGACCAGCGTCTGCCATGCCGCATCAACGACCTGAATGGCGATCCGGCCACCATCGGCCTGCCGCCGACCCATCCGCCGGTGCATTCCTTCCTCGGCGTGCCGATCGCCTCGCGCGAGCGCACCCACGGCTGGCTGTACCTGGTCGACAAGCTGGGCGCCGACGGCTTCTCGGAGGTTGACGAGCGGGTCGCGGCGACGGTGGCGGCGCAAATCTCGGTGGCGTTTGAAAACCTGCTGCTGTATGACGAAGTCAAGCGCCACCATGCGCAGCTGACCCTGGACATGAACGCGCGCATCCGGCTGGACGAGGACCTGCGCCGCTTCCGCACGGCGATGGACGCAACCGCCGACGCCATCTTCCTGATCGACCGCGCCGGCATGTGTTTTGTCGACGTCAATGCCACCGCCTGCCGCATGCTCGGCTTCGAGCGTGAGGATTTCCTCAAGATCGGCCCGAACAAGGCATTGGAAGGCGAGCTGCAAAAGCTGGAAGACCTGTACGACAAGCTGCTGGCTGGCGACCAGAGCGGCGCCATGACCGAGCTGATGCTGCATTGCCGCGACGGCAGCCCGCTGGCGGTGGAAGTGCAGCGCCGCACGCTGCGCTCCGGCTCCAGCTGGATACTGGTGGCGGTGGCGCGCGACATCACCGAGCGCAAGGAGGCTGAGCAGCGGCTGCTGAAGCTGGCGCACTTCGATACGCTGACCGGCCTGCCCAACCGCAGCCAGTTCTACGATTCGCTGGCGCATTCGCTGCGCCAGGCGGAAGAGCACAAATGGTCGCTGGCGGTGCTGTTCCTCGACGTGGACCGCTTCAAGAACGTCAACGACACGCTGGGCCACACCATCGGCGACGAGCTGCTGCGCCAGTTCTCCAGCCGGCTGGTGGATTGCCTGCGCGTGCGCGACACCATCGGCCGCTTCGGCGGCGACGAGTTTGCCGCCATCCTGATGCTGCCCGAGGGCGCGCAGAACGCCATCGCCGTGGTCGACAAGATCCGCGAATCGCTGCGCCGCCCCTTCGATCTGAAAGGCCACGAGGTGACGGTGACCGCCAGCATCGGCATCGCCGTCTACCCGGACGATGGCGCCGAGCCGGACACGCTGATCCAGTACGCTGACACGGCCATGTACCGCGCCAAGGAGGCCGGGCGCGACGCCTTCCGCTTCTTCACCGCCGAGATGAACGCGCAATCGCTGGCGCGGCTGGACCTGGAGAATGCGCTGCGCCGCGCCATCGAGAACAATGAGTTTGTGCTGCACTTCCAGCCCAAGGTGCATATCGACAGCGGCCGCATCAGCGGCGCCGAAGTGCTGATACGCTGGCAGCGGCCGGGCCACGGCATGGTGTCGCCGGCGCTGTTCATCCCGCTGCTGGAAGAAACCGGGCTGATCGTGCGCGTCGGCAGCTGGGTGATCCACGAGGCCTGCCGCAAGATCGCCCACTGGCAAAAGACCAATGCCGGCGCGGTGCACCTGTCGGTCAACGTGTCCGGCATCCAGTTCTTCGTCGGCGGGCTGGAGGAGGAAGTGCTGAACGCCATCCGCGAGCACGGTATTGCGCCCGAGCTGCTGGAGCTGGAACTGACCGAGAGTTCGCTGATGTCCAATGCCGAGGAAACCATCAGCGTGCTGCAAAACCTGAAGGCGCTGGGCATCCAGATTTCGATTGACGATTTTGGCACCGGTTATTCCTCGCTGGCTTATCTGAAGCGCTTCCCGATCGACAAGCTGAAGATCGATATCGCCTTTGTGCGCGAAGTGACCAGCAATCCGGATGATGCTGCCATCGTGCTGGCCATCATCAATATGGCGCACAGCCTGAAGCTGAATGTGATTGCCGAGGGGGTGGAGAAAGAGGCGCAACTGGCCTATCTGCGCCGCCACAGCTGTGACGAGATGCAGGGCTATTACTTCAGCCGGCCGTTGCCGGAGGACGAGTTCGAAGCGATGCTGCGCGAAGGGCGCCGCCTGCAGGCGCCGGCGGACGATGGCGCGGCCGACCAGCAGACCCTGCTGATCGTCGACGATGACGCCTTCATGCTGGAAGTGCTGACCGATTTCCTGTCGCAGGACGGCTACCGCATCCTGACCGCGCAGACTGCGGCCGAGGGCTTCGACCTGCTGGCGCGGCACCGCGTGCAAGTGATCCTGTGCGACCAGTGCATGCCGCAGATGAGCGGCACCGAGTTCATGGAAAGGGTCAAGAATCTGTGCCCCGATACCTTCCGTATCATGCTGTCCGCCTACGCCGACCTGACGCCGATCATGGCCGCCATCAACCATGGCGCCATCGACCGCTTTTATACCAAGCCATGGAAGGGCGCGGTGCTGCGCGAGAATATCCGCGAGGGCTTCCGCCTGCACGCCCAGGCACATGGCCCGGCGCGCGCCGTCGCCGACACTGAAACCATCAAGGAGTAGATTTGGGTCTGTTTGATTTCTTCCGTTCCCCGCCCACCATCGAAAAATTTGCGCAGCTGGTCATCCAGGCATTCGCCGAGGCCGGTAATTCCTCGCTGCTGCGCTACGACGCCGATGCCTGCCGCCTGGTTGGCGAAGGCGACGGCGCGCAGGTCGTCAACCTGGAAAATGGCTTCCGCGACTATTGCGCGGCCTCGCGCAAGGACCGTCCGCAAGTGCTCAGGCATTTTGTCCAGGGCCTGATGGCGCCGCCCCTGCCGGCCAGCTTCGCCGAAGCGCGCGCCAGCCTGCTGCCGGTGATACGTGGGCGTGGCACGCTGGAGTACCTGCGCCTGCTGCCGGAAACGCTGCCGGGCAGCAAAGCCACACCGTATGTCGAGGCTTACGCGCCGCTCAGCGCCGACAGCGTGGTCATGCTGGCCGCAGACAGCGAACGTTCGATCCAGACGCTGACCGGCTCGGTACTTGAAGGCTGGGGCGTTTCCTTCGATGAGGCGCTGGCCGCCGCCACCGACAATCTGCGCGATATCTCGGTGGCCAACTTTCAGCAGGTGGTGGCTGGCGTGTACGTCGCCAACTGGAACGATAACTACGAAACCTCGCGGCTGCTGTTCTCCGACCTGTTCTACCGGATCGGCTTGGGCGGCGAGCCGGTGGTGATGACGCCGACGCGCAACAAGCTGCTGGTGGCCTCCGCCAACGATGAGACGGCGTTGCTGGCCATGCTGGCGTTTGCGCGCGCACTGGTGGACGAGGAGGGGCGCCAGGTGTCGGCGCTGATGTACCGCTTCGAACAGGGCAAGCCGGTCGAGTTCGTGCCGGAGCAGCCCGAGGCGGCGCGCCTGGCGGACGAACTGAAGAAAATCTTCCTGCTCAATGATTACCAGATGCAGAAAGATCTGCTCGACAAGCTCAACGAGCAAGCCAAGCTCGACCTGTTTGTCGCCAGCTACAAGCTGGTGCAGTCGGAAGCGACCGGACGCATCCACAGCTATGGCGTGTGGACCGACCAGGTGGACACCTTGCTGCCGGAAGTGGACAAGGTGGCGCTGGTCCGCTATCACGAGGAAAGCGGCGAACCGGACGTGCGGGTGGTGGAGTGGGCCGAGCTGCGCGCGCACGTCAAGGAATTGCATCACGAAGTGCCGGGCTATCCGGCGCGCTACCGCCTGCCGGCTTTTCCCAGCCGCGAATTGCTGGAGTCGCTGGCCTGCGTGGAAATGAACGCCTGAAATCCGCCCTGGGTCATTAGTGAGCATGCTCTAGTTGTGCTGGCATAGAATAAAATACCGGCAAACAGCAATCACGGGATGGAAATGGCTAAGAAGTTGAAGAAGAGCGACGACCAGTTGGCGGACGCGGTGCGCATGTCGTCGCAGGAAATCTGGCAGGCCGGCCTGGCCGCCTTTGCCAAGGCGCAGGAAGAGGAGGGCAAGTTCTTTTCCATGCAGCTGTTCGAGGAGCGGGTGCTGCGCGCGCTGAGTTCGATCGGCGTGCCGACCCGTCAGGAAATCGACGCGCTGAACCAGCGCATCGAGCAGCTGACCAAGCAGGTGGCTGCACTGTCCGGCAAGCCGGCGCTCGGGAAGCCGGCCGCGAAAAAGGCTGACGTCCAGCCCGCCGTCAAGAAAACTGCCGCTAAAAAGCCTGCCGCGAAGAAAGCGAAATAGCTAACTCGCGGCATCTGGCCGCTAAGTGCATCTAAAAGCGTGTGCAGGTGTTCCTCTGTTGTGTGCATCGGTGTTATGCTTGCACGAGAAAAAACAGAGGTCTCCTTGCTATGCTACAAAAAGCACCCCGCCGTACCCGCGAACGCATATTAGAGCTGTCTTTGCGCTTGTTTAATGAGTTCGGCGAGCCCAATATCACCACCACGGTGATCGCCGAAGAGATGAATATCTCGCCGGGGAATCTGTACTACCATTTCCGGAACAAGGACGACATCGTCAACTCGATCTTTGTCCAGTTTGAAGCCGAGATCGAACGCATCCTGACCGTGCCCAACGGCCGCCGCTCGAATATCGAGGACGTGTGGCTGTATCTGCACCTGATGTTCGAACTGATCTGGCGCTACCGCTTCTTCTACCGCGACCTGAACGACCTGCTGTCGCGCAACCGCAAGCTGGAGCTGCACTTCAAGCAGATCCTGGCGCACAAGATCAAGGTTGCCAAGCAGCTGTGCGAAGACTTGCGCAGTGAGAAGTCGCTGGAAGCGTCCGATAACGCCATCGACGCCATGGCCACCAATATGGTGGTCGTGGCGACCTACTGGCTATCCTATGAGTATGTGCGCAATCCGCGCAAGTACAGCGAGCAGCAGTCGATGGCTGATGCGCTGGCGCGCGGCTGCTACCAGGTGCTGTCGCAGATCGGGCCGTATCTGCGCAACGAGACGGCGCTGCTGTTCCAGAAGCTGGCCGAAGAATATCTGAAGAAGCTGAAATAGCTGAGCTAGGAGACCTTGATGGCGTGGACTGCTTTTCCGTACCCCGATCCGGCGTTCCGTTATACGCCGGAGACATTGCAGGCGGCCTGGCCGCAATTGCACGGTGGCGACCGCGAGGCTTTCCCGACGCATCCGGCGCTGGTGCAGGCGTGGATTGCCTTCCATGCCGGCGAGTTCGAGCGCGCTGCGCGGCTGGGACTGGACGTGGGCGTCAACGGTTACGCGGTCGCGCACAAGGCCATCTGCATGTACACCAATTACCTGGAGCCGAACGAGAAAAAGCGCCGCGCCACCTATGAATGCGTGGCCGAACGCTGCGAACGGCAGCAGCTGGAGCAGCCCGGCAATCCGGCCGGCTACTATTGGCACGCGTATGCGCTGGGCCAGTATTCGCAAAGCATTTCGGTGGTGAAGGCGTTGGCGCAGGGGCTGGGCACGCGGATCAAGCGCAGCCTGGATATCGCCATCAAGCTGGCGCCGCAGCGCGCCGACGCGCATGTGGCGCTGGGCGTCTACCACGCCGAGATTCTGGACAAGGTGGGTGCCGTACTGGCCGGCCTGACCTATGGCGTGAAGAAAGACGAGGCCTACCGGCAGTTCCAGCTGGGCATGCAGCTGAATCCCGATTCGGCCATCGCCCGCATCCAGTACGCGCGCGCGCTGCTGATGCTGGATAAGAAAGGCAAAGTGGCGCAGGCCATGGATTTGTATCAGCAAGCCGCTTGCTGCAACGTGCGCGACGCTACCGAGCGGCTGGACCAGGACGCGGCGCAAAAAGAACTGGAAGAGGAAAAACTGAGTGGCGAAGTTAGTAAATAAAGCAATCTGTGTCTACTGTGGCGCCAATGCCGGCGCTACTCCGCGCTTTGCCGAACAGGCGAAGGTGCTGGCCAAGGCGCTGGTGGAGCGCAATCTGTCGCTGGTGTACGGCGGCGGCAATGTCGGCCTGATGGGCATCATCGCTGACGAAGTGCTGCGCCTGGGCGGCGAAGTGACCGGCGTGATCCCGACCGCGCTGGTCGAGCGTGAAGTGGGCCATACCGGGCTGACCCGCCAGTTCATCGTCAAGGACATGCATGAGCGCAAAGCCATGATGGCGCAGCTGGCGGACGGCTTCATCGCCATGCCGGGCGGCCTGGGCACGCTGGAAGAATTGTTTGAGATGCTGACCTGGGCCCAGCTGGGCATCCACGCCAAGCCGATCGGCGTACTGAACGTGGACGGCTATTACGACAGTCTGGTCGACTTCATCCGCAATGCCACGCAGCAAGGCCTGGTGCGTCCTCAACACGCCGAACTGATGCTGGTCGATAGCGAGCCGGACGCGCTGCTGCGCCGCCTGCTGGCCTGATTCAACGCCACAATTTGCGGCCTTCGGTATCCAGCTGCGTCAGGTACAGCCGAAGGTCGAATTCATACTGGTGGTAGTTGGGCTCCATATAGGTGCACAGCTTGTAGAACGCCTTGTCGTGCTGTTTCTCTTTGACGTGGGCCAGCTCGTGGACGGCGATCATGCGCAGAAACTCCAGCGGAACTTCCTTGAACATGCTGGCCACGCGTATCTCGTGTTTGGCCTTCAGCTTGCCGCCTTGAACGCGCGACACCGCCGTATGCAGTCCCAGCGCGTGATTGATCACATGGATCTTGCTGTCGTACTCGACCTTGTTGATCGGCTCGGCATTGCGCAAAAACTCCGTTTTCAGCTCCTGCACGTACTGGTACAGCGCGCGGTCGGTGCGCAGGTCGTGCGGCTTGCTGTAGCGCTTGAGCAGCACTTCGCCCAGCTTGTTCTGGGCAATCAATTGCGACACCTGCTGCTGCGTTTGTTCGGAATAGGCGCTGAGGTACTTCAGGGAAGACATGGGGGGCTGCGGAAAAATGGCGAGCCGTGACTTTACCACAGCAGTTGTGTCTAGTTCCTTCGGATAGTACCCAGATTTCCCATGCGCTATATAATTGAGTTTATTGCGGTTTACTTCATGGGAGTGTGTATGTCGAAATTGAAAGCAGGCGTGGCGATGGTGTTAGCGGTCTGGGCGGCCTCGGCCTCGGCGACGGATATCACGGTATCGGCGGCGGCCAGCCTGACCAATGCCTTCAAGGAAATCGGCGCGGCCTTCGAGAAGGAGCATGCGGGCGATAAAGTGCTGTTCAATTTCGCCGCCTCCGACCCGCTGGTGCAACAGATCAGCAAGGGTGCGCCGGTCGATGTATTCGCCTCGGCCGACCAGGATGCCATGGACAAGGCCGACAACCTGAAACTGCTGGCGCACGGCACTCGCAAGAATTTTGCCAGCAACAGCCTGGTGCTGATCGTGCCCGAGCATAGCAAGCTGGCGCTGAAAACCGTGGCTGACGTGGCCCAGCCGGCCGTGGCCCGCATCACCATCGGCAATCCGGCCAGCGTGCCGGTCGGCCGCTACACCAAAACCGCGCTGGAAAACGCCAAGCTGTGGGCCTCGGTCGAGTCCAAGCTGATCCTTGGCACCTCGGTGCGCCAGTGCCTGGACTATGTGGCGCGCGGCGAGGTGGACGCCGGTTTCGTCTATGCGACCGACGCCGCCATCGTCAAGGACAAGGTCAATGTGGTGGCCACTGTGCCGACCGCGTCGCCGGTCACTTATCCGATCGCGGTGATCGCCGCCGGGCCGCAAGCCGCCGCCGGCCGCAAGTTTGCCGATTATGTGCAATCGTCCACCGGTCAGGCGATTCTGGCCAAATACGGTTTCGGCCGCCCGTAAATGGCGCTGTTTTTCGCCGAGCCGGCGTGGGTGGCGCTGCGGCTGTCGCTGAAAGTGGCCTGCTGGGCCACGCTGATCGACCTCGTTCTTGGCGTGGCGCTGGGCTATCTGCTGGCGCGCAAGCGTTTTCCGGGCCGTGAGCTGCTGGACGCGCTGCTGACGCTGCCGATGGTGATGCCGCCGACCGTGCTGGGCTATTATCTGCTGGTGCTGATCGGCCGCAATGGCGTGATCGGTGCGTGGCTGCAGCAGCATTTCGGCATCAATCTGATTTTCACCTGGCAGGCGGCGGTGATCGCCGCTGCCGTGGTGGCGTTTCCGCTGGTGCTGAAGGGCGCGCGCTCGGCGTTTGAGAGCATCGACACGCAGTATGAGCAAGCGGCGCGGGTGCTGGGTGTAGCGTCGTTTGGCGTATTCCTGCGCGTGACCTTGCCGCTGGCCTGGCGCGGCGTGCTGGGCGGTACCTTGCTGGCGTTTGCGCGTTCGATGGGCGAGTTCGGCGCGACGCTGATGGTGGCCGGCAGCATACCCGGCAAGACGCAGACGCTGTCGATCGCCGTGTATGAAGCCGTGCAGGCGGGGCAGGATGATCACGCCAACCTGCTGGTCATTATTACGTCGGTGGTGTGCGTGGCGGTGCTGGTCGCCGCGAACAAACTGACGCCTAACCGTCATCCTTTGGCATGAGCATGCAATTTAAAGTCGACATCCACAAAACCCTGCGCGCCGGCGGCCGGGAATTCCAGTTGCGGGCGCGGTTTGAATCTGCCAGCAAGCGGGTGGTGGTGTTCGGCTCGTCCGGTGCCGGCAAGAGCCAGATGATGAAGGCGGTGGCTGGCCTGATGACGCCCGACAGCGGCCGCATCGAGCTGGCCGGCCGCTGCCTGTTCGACAGCGCGGCTGGCGTGAACCTGCCGCCGCAGCGGCGCAACGTGGCGTATCTATTCCAGGACTATGCGCTGTTCCCGCACCTGAATGTGCGGCAGAACATCGGCTTCGGCCTGCAGCGCGGCTGGCGCAATCCGCTGGCGCGGGTGGATGGCGAGGCAATCCGCTACTGGATGGAGGCATTCGAGCTGGAGCAGGTGGCCGAGCAGTTTCCGCATCAGCTGTCCGGCGGCCAGCGGCAACGCGTGGCGCTGGCGCGCGCGCTGGCGCCGCAGCCGCAAGCGCTGCTGCTGGACGAGCCGTTCGCCGCGCTCGATCCCGGCCTGCGCGAGCGCATGCGCGCCGAATTGGCCACCTTGCAGCGGCGGCTGGACATCCCGATGCTGATGATTACCCACGATCCCGAAGACGTGCGCGCCTTCGGCGAGCATGTGCTGCGCATGGAAAATGGTAGCATCTTCCGTGTGGAGGAGAATGCGGCATGAGCATGGAACTGGACGGCAATGTATGGATGACCATCGACGGGCAGAAGCTGGGCGGGCAGGACCGCGTGGCGCTGCTGGCGGCGGTGGCGTCGGAAGGATCGATCACGGCGGCCGCCAAGGCGGTCGGCATGAGCTACAAGGGCGCATGGGACGCGATTGAGGCGATGAACAATCTGGCCGGCGAGCCGCTGGTCGAGCGCGTCGCGGGCGGCAAGGGTGGTGGCGGCACGCGGCTGACCGCGCGCGGCATGCAGCTGGTGGAAAATTTCCGCAAGATCGATGCGGCGCACTGCGAATTCGTGGCGCACCTGAGCAGCCAGTCGCATGCGCTGGCCGACGATTTTTTACTCATACAAAGGATGAAGATGAAAACCAGTGCGCGCAATCAGTTCAGCGGCAAAGTCGTGGCCTTGAAACGCGGCGCGGTCAACGACGAGGTGGTGCTGGAAATTGTCGGCGGCCAGCAGATCGTCGCCACGATTACCCGCGACAGCAGCGACAGTCTGGGATTGGATGTGGGCACGGAGGCATTTGCGTTGATCAAGGCTTCGTCGGTGATCGTCGCCACCGAGCTGGGCGATGTGAAACTGTCGGCGCGCAACCGGCTGACCGGTACGGTCAGCCGCGTGCAGCCGGGCGCGGTGAATACCGAAGTCAGCATCGAGCTGCCGGGTGGCGGCACCATCGCTGCCATCGTCACCAGGGATAGCGGCGAAGCGCTGGCGCTGCAGGCCGGCGCTGAGGCCAGTGCCATCTTCAAGGCCTCCAGCGTGATTATCGGCACGCCGGCCTAAGCGCCAAAGCGCGCCGGCGTTGTCCCCAGCATGCGCCGGAACAGCGCGATAAAGCTGCTGACGCTGTCATACCCCAGGCTGAGCGCCACCGTGGTGACGGAGGCGCCGCCATTCAGCAGCGCCATACCTTTCTGTAGCCGGGCAATCTGGCGCCATTCCACCACCGACATGCCGGTCTCGTTGCGAAAGTGACGGGTCAGGCTGCGGCGCGACCAGCCGAGTTTTCCTGCCCATGCATCGAGGTCGGTTTCGTCGGCCGGATTGTCGGCGATGGTGGCCGCCATCGCCAGCAGGCGCGGGTGGCGCGGCATGGTCAGGTGCAGCGGATCGGGCTCGGCCGCGCGGATTTCGTCCAGAAAGACATTCATCAGGCGCAGGCCGGCGGCGTCAGACGGCATGCCGCCGGGCCAGCGGCACATGCGTTCCAGCAGCGAGTCGGCCAGCGCCGACTTGCGCAGCACGGCGGAATCCTGCGGAAATCCCCCGCACAGCGAAGGCGCGATATGGATGGTGTAGCCGGCCAGGCCCGGCTTCAGGCTATGGCCATGCCCGGCCGCAGCGTGCGGCATATTTGGCGGTATCCAGCCCAGCCGGCCGGGCGGCAGCACCTGGCGGTTGCCGCCTGCCTCGACCAGGATCACCCCTTGCACCGGGATGTACATCTGCCCCTCAGGATGCAAATGCATGGGCTTGTCCTTGCCCATACCGCCGTCGGTATGCTGTGCCGCGACGTAAATGGGCATCTGGTCGCTAAGCCGTTTGTCGCCGAAGTAATTGCTCATGTTTTGGCCCGATTGCGTTATGAGTTGTCCGGTTGGAGTTAGCCGACTTTCAATTCTACAGGCAATCTACGGTTTTTATTCGGCACAAGGATGAAGCATGACTGCAATCGATACCGAAGGCGTGCTGGAGCTGCTGCGCGAGCTTGGCGCCGGCCTGTGCGCCACGTTCTGGCGTAGCCGGCCGGAAGCGGATATGGACGCGCTGCGGCTAGCCGAGGAGAGGCTGCGCGGTGAACTGAGCGCGCTGTATCCCGCCATCGCCTGGGCCGATGGCGCGCTCAGCGAAGCGTACGCCAAGCATGGCGAGTATTGGATCTGCGACACGGTGGACGGCGCGCAGCAATTCCTGCGCGCGATTCCCAACTGGAGCATGTCGCTGACGCTGATGCGCGAAGGCACGCCGGTGTTCACCGCCATCTACGACGCCATGCACGACGAGATGTTCCATGCGCTATGCGGCCATGGCGCCTGGTACAACAGCCAGCCGATGCGCGTCAGCGAACGCCAGCAGCCGCATTTGGTGGCGACCCGCAACCTCGGCCCGGCGTCGCTGCAACTGGCGTATGTGGCGTGTGGCCGGCTGGACGCCTTCTGGCAGCATGGAAATGATGGCTATCATTGCGTCGGCGGCGCGTTGCTGGTGCGTGAGGCGGGCGGCGTCGCCACCCAGGTCGATGGCCAGCCTTATCATCTGGCCTCGTCCAGCATTGCGGCTAGCGGCCAGCTTCATTGCTCGCGCTATCGGTCGAGCGGCTCAGCGTTTCCCATTTATTGATGTCCTGTTCCATCTGCGCCAGCTTGGCGCGCACCAGGCCCAGCGCATCGCTGCCGAGCAGCAGATGGGCCGGCGGCTCGGCAGCCTCGGCCAGCGTCAGGATCGCTTGCGCCGCCTTGGCCGGATCGCCCGGCTGCTTGCCGCTGCGCGCCGCGCGCGTGGCGCGGACCGGATCGAACAGCGCATCGTAATCAGCAATGCTGCGCGCCGAGCGCACCATCGAACGGCCAGCCCAGTCGGTGCGGAACGAGCCCGGCGCGACAGCCG
This sequence comes from Duganella sp. sic0402, assembly GCF_019219065.1. GTDB lineage: Bacteria > Pseudomonadota > Gammaproteobacteria > Burkholderiales > Burkholderiaceae_D > Rugamonas. Next base: position 86,398 of record NZ_JAHUWK010000004.1, read on the forward strand.
TGACATGCACGCCAAATTGCCGGACTTCCTTGCCCACGGTTTCCGAGATGCCCTCCAGCGCAAACTTGCTGCCGGCATAGTAGGCAATGCCGGGCATGGTGATAAATCCGCCCATGGAGGTGATGTTGATGATGTGGCCACGACGGCGGGTGCGGAACAGCGGCAGAAACGCCTGCATCATCGCGGCCGCACCAAACACGTTGACCTCGAATTGGCGCCGCATCTGTTCCAGCGGCGATTCCTCCATCACGCCTTCGTGGCCATAGCCGGCGTTGTTCACCAGCACATCGACCGGGCCTTGCCGGGCTTCTGCCTGCGCCACCACCTTGCCGATCCGCTCGGTGTCGGTGACGTCCAGCAGATAGCCGTGGGCGTTGGCATGCGAGGCGCCGAAGGCCGCGCGGGCTGTTTCGTCGCGCACGGTGCCGATGACGGTGTGGCCGGCCGCTGACGCGCACGCCGGTACTGTATGAACCGGGGATTGTGATTGTGGGGCAGGGCCGCAAGCGCGGTTTCTTCGGCGAGCAGGAATATGTTTATGACGCCCGGCATTGCCTGGCGGTGTCGGTGCCGGTGCCGTTTTCCATGGAGACGGAAGCCAGCGCGGAGCAGCCATTGCTGGCGATGTATCTGCGTCTACACGCTTGTTGGGCCCGGCGCTGGTGCGCGAGATCTACTACCGCGTGCTGACCAGTGCGCAGGGTGCCTCGATGCGGGCGGCCCTGATGCAACAGGGCCGCTTTGCCGCCATCGGCTGCTGATGATACGGCACGAGATGTCGGTAGCGGCGGCCGTCACGCGGGTAGGGTATGAGAGCGCGTCGCAGTTCAGCCGCGAGTTCAAACGCCTGTTCGGACTGAGTCCGGCACAGGAGGTGGAACGCATGCGCAAAACCTTCGCCATGCCCGATCCTCAGCCCTCGCCATGGTATGTGGCGGCGCACTAGCTACTGCTTGTTGCTGCGCTTGGATAATTGCTCCGATCCGGCGCCGCGCGTTTTTTCCGCGCTGGCGCGGGCGGCAGACTGGCGGCTCTCGCCACCTTTGCGGCCGATGGCGGCCATGTGCTCGCGGTCGCGGCTGACCGCTTCGCCGCCTTTTTGTCCGGCCCTGCGAGCTTCCTCGGAATCGAATTCGTGGGCCGTGCCTTTTTGGTGCGCCGCCTGTCCGCCCTTGCTGGCGATGGCGCGCTGGGTGGCTTCGTCCATGGCCGCGAAACCGCGCTTGGACTGGCCCTTGGTTTTGTCGTTCGTGGTGTTACTCGCCATATCAACCTCCGTCATATATTGAAAGAAAACAGCAGGCGAGCCTGCTGTTCTATATGATTGGAGTGTCAAGATTGACGAAAGTTCAGTGCACTTTACGGCGTCGCCACCTGCAGCACCAGCTTGCCGAAATTCTTCCCTTCAAACAGCATGTTCAGCGCCAGCGGGAAGTTCTCCAGGCCCTGCACGATGTCCTCTTTGCTCTTCAGCTTGCCGTCCTTCATCCAGCCCGCCAGCGCCTTGACGCCAAGGTGGTAGCGGTCGGCGTAATCGAACACCACGATGCCTTCCATGCGCGCGCGGTTGACCAGCAGCGCCAGGTAGTTGGACGGCCCCTTGACCGGCGTGGTGTTGTTGTATTGCGAGATGGCGCCGCAGATGACGATGCGCGCGCGCAGGTTGATGCGGGTGAGTACCGTATCCAGAATCTCGCCGCCGACATTGTCGAAGTAAACGTCCACGCCTTGCGGGCAGTGCTGCTTGAGGCCATCCTTGACCGACTCGTTCTTGTAGTCGATGCAGGCATCGAAGCCGAGCTGGTTGACGACGAAGTCGCACTTGTCCTTGCCGCCGGCGATGCCGACCACGCGGCAGCCCAGCTGTTTGGCCACCTGGCCGACCGTCTGGCCCACCGCGCCTGCCGCACCGGACACCACCACCGTTTCCCCGGCTTTCGGCTGACCTGCTTCGAGCAGGCCGAAGTAGGCGGTCATGCCCGGCATGCCCAGCGTGTTCAGGTAGGTAGTCAAGGGCGCCAGCGCCGGATCGATCTTGTGGAAGCTGGCAGTCTTGTCGTCGGCCTGGCCGGTCCAGAAACGCTGCACGCCGGTGCCGCCGGAAACGTAGTCGCCGGCATGGAACTTGGGCGACTTCGATTCCAGCACCACGCCCACACCACCGGCGCGCATCACTTCGCCGATGGCGACCGGGCGGATATAGGATTTGCCTTCGTTCATCCAGCCGCGCATGGCCGGGTCGAGCGACAGGTACAGCACTTTGACGCGGATTTCACCATCGGTCAGCAGCTCCAGCTCGGGCGAGTACTGTTCCCAGTCGCTGTCCTTGACCATGCCGACCGGGCGCGCGGCCAGGCGGAATTGCAGATTTGTCTCCATCGATATCCTCCTTATGTGGGGTGGAACGACTATATCTCAAATTGCACGCTCGTGCTATTTTTGTCGCAATAGGCAAGGCATGCGACAATAGATCTCTTTTGTCCAATCTTCTTACGGTAGTCATGAGCAATCCCGAATACATTTTGACACTCTCTTGCCTGGATCAGCGCGGAATCGTTCATCGCGTGTCGGGCTTCCTGGCGGATCACGGCTGCAACATCATCGACTCGGCCCAGTTCGGCGACAGCGAATCGCGGCTGTTCTTCATGCGCGTGCATTTCGCCCGCGAAGACCGCGACGTCAGCGATGAGCTGCTGCGCGCCGATTTCAGCCAGCTGGCTACCGCCATGCAGCTGGACTGGGAACTGCGCGACGCGCACTACAAGCCGCGCGTGATGCTGATGGTGTCGAAGATCGGCCACTGCCTGAACGACCTGCTGTTCCGCTACAAGAGCGGGCTGCTGCCGGTGGAAATCCCGGCCATCGTGTCGAACCATATGGACTTCTACCAGCTGGCCGCCAGCTACAACATCCCATTCCACCACTTGCCGCTGGCGACCGGCGCGCCTTTGGAGGACAAGCTGGCGCAGGAAGCCAAAATCATCGATCTGATGAACACCCACAAGATCGACCTGGTGGTGCTGGCGCGCTATATGCAGATCCTGTCGCCCGACCTGTGCGCGGCGCTGAAGGGCAAGGCAATCAATATCCACCATTCCTTCCTGCCGAGCTTCAAGGGCGCCAAGCCGTATGCGCAGGCGCACCACCGCGGCGTCAAGCTGATCGGCGCGACCGCGCACTTTGTCACCGGCGACCTGGACGAAGGCCCGATCATCGAGCAGGACGTCGAGCGGGTCGATCACTCGATGGATGCCGATACCCTGTCCGCCATCGGCCGCGATGTCGAATGTGTGGTGCTGGCGCGCGCGGTGAAGTGGTTTGTTGAACACCGCATTTTGCAGAACGGTGACAAAACCGTCGTATTCAAGTAATCAAGAGATTCAGATGGCCCTCAAAGCAACCATTTATAAAGCAGAACTGTCGATTGCGGACATGGACCGCAATTACTACGAAACCCACCAGCTGACGCTGGCGCGCCATCCATCGGAAACCGATGAGCGCATGATGGTGCGCCTGGTCGCCTTCGCCATCCACGCCAACGAAGCGCTGACCTTTACCAAGGGCCTGTTCGATGTCGAAGAGCCGGACCTGTGGCATAAGGACCTGACCGGCGCGATCGAGCTGTCGATCGAGGTTGGCCAGCCGGACGAGAAAGTAATCCTGAAGGCCTGCGGCCGTTCGGAGCACGTGTATGTCTACAGCTATTCGTCCACCAGCCACATCTGGTGGAAAGGCCTGGCCAACAAGGTCGAGCGCTGCAAGAACCTGACCGTGGTCGATCTGCCCGCCGACGCCACCGAGCAGCTGGGCAAGATGGCGCAGCGCACGATGCAGCTGCAATGCACCATCCAGGACGGCCAGATCTGGCTGACCGACGGCACCGAGACCGTCGAGATCGCGCGTGAAGTGCTGAAGTCCGAGCGCTGATTACTGCACCACCGCACCACCTTTCATCACCCACTGGACTTGCTCCAGTGTCCTGACATCCTTCAGCGCATCGTCCTCGACGGCATCGAGGTCGGCATATTTGCCGGCCTCGATGCTGCCCACCTTATCGCTCCAACCCAGCAAGTCTCTTCCGGTAGCGGCTTGGTGCAGCTTGCTTGAGCGTTTGTCTACAACTACATCTCCTTCTTGCCATGTTTTATTGATGCGAGCCAAAGCGCGCTCATTTTCCGAGAAGTGGATGGCGCTGCGGATGCTGGTGTATGTGGGGCTGCTGTATCAGGATCTGGTCGCGCAGCACAAGCTCAGCAAGCATGGAAAATTGCCGCCGGTGCTCCCGATCGTGCTGTATCACGGCCACACTCCGTGGCATGCCGCGACAGGGATGGGGCAGTTGATGCTGCCCGCGCCTGAGGGCCTGGAGCGCTTCCAGCCCGCGCTGCGCTATCTGCTGGTCGACCGGCATCATGAACAAGGACATGGCGGCATTGTCGGGCTGCTGTTTCAGTTATTAAGCGCCGACACTGACGTGGAGATGCGGCTGGCGATTGACGCGATCGCGGAAAGGGTGCGTGCGCCGGATATGGATGCGGCGCGCGATAGTCTGGTGCGTTGGCTACGGCTCACCTTGCAGGATGCATCGCTGCAGACTAGCATGGATCTGGAGGAGGGATTTACCATGGGGATGCAAAGAAAATTCACGTTCGAAGAAATGTTTGATCCAGGAATGTTCGAACGCCCGATTGCCAAAGCCCGCGAACAAGCCATTATCGAGGGGCGGGAGCAGGGTTTATCAGAAGGTCGACAGCAAGGTTTGTCGGAAGGTCGACAGCAAGGCTTGCTGGAAGGTCTTCAACAAGGTCTGCAGGAGGGGATACAGCAGGGGAGACAAGCGGGACGCGAGGACGGAGAGCGGATGGCCTTGCGGCGTGTGGTGCGCAGCTTGTTGACCGAGGATAGCGCTACGCCAGAGGTGGAGGCGATGATTACCGCCGCCAATTCGGAACAGCTCAACGGCTGGATCGAGGCGTTGCTGAAGGGGGCGAGTCCCCGGCAGGTGTTCGCCGGGGACTGAACAAGGCTTACACGCTCAGCAGCGACACCGATTTGGTGTTGAGGTAAGCCTCCAGCGCCTCCGGACCGCCTTCCGAACCATAGCCGGAATCCTTGACGCCGCCAAATGGCATCTCGGCGCTAGGTGTGGCCGGCTGGTTGATCCACAGCATGCCGACTTCCACATTGTGCATCAGCTGGTGCGCATTCTTGATCGAGCGCGTGAACGCATAACCCGCCAAACCAAACGGCAAACGGTTTGATTCCGCAATCGCCTCATCCAGCGTATCGAAACCGCGTATCGCCGCCAGCGGACCGAACGGCTCATCATTGAACACGCTGGCATCCAGCGGCACATCCGCCAGAATGGTCGGCGCGAAGAAGTTACCCTCCGAGCCAACACGCGCGCCACCGGTCGCCACATTCGCACCCTTGGCACGTGCATCCTCAACAAACTGCGTCATCGCGGCCACGCGGCGTGGATTGGCCAGCGGCCCCAGGGTCGTGCCTTCCACCAGGCCATTGCCCAGTTGCAGACGCTCGGCATGCGCCACCATCGCGCGGGTGAACTCATCCTTGATGCTGTTATGCACCAGGAAGCGGGTAGGCGAGATGCACACCTGGCCGGCATTGCGGAACTTGGCGCCACCAGCTGCTTCCACCGCCAGCGCCACATCGGCATCCTCGGCAACGATCACCGGCGCGTGGCCGCCCAGCTCCATGGTCACGCGCTTCATGTGCGCGCCAGCCAGTGCCGCCAGCTGCTTGCCTACCGGCGTCGAACCGGTAAAGGTGACTTTGCGTATCACTGGATGCGGTATCAGGTAATTCGATATCTCGGCTGGATCGCCAAATACCAGGCCCACCACGCCTGGCGGCACGCCCGCGTCGATAAAGCACTGGAACAGCGCTGCCGGCGAGGCGGGCGTCTCTTCCGGTGCCTTGCACAGGAAGGAGCAGCCGGTGGTCAGCGCGGCCGCCAGCTTGCGCACCACCTGGTTGATCGGGAAGTTCCACGGCGTGAACGCCGCCACCGGACCGACCGGCTCCTTCAGCACCAGTTGCTGTGCCGCCGGATTGCGCGACGGCACGATGCGGCCGTACACGCGCATGCCTTCGGCCGCGAACCAGTCGATGATGTCGGCGCCCGCCAGCGCCTCGGCGCGTGCCTGGGCCAGCGGCTTGCCTTGCTCCTGCGTCAGCAGGCGGCCGATTTCGTCGGCGCGCTCGCGCAGCAGGGCGGCGGCGCGGCGCAGCGTGGCGGTGCGCTCAAACGCCGGCATCTTGCGCCACACGTCGAAACCTTGTTGTGCCGCAGCCAGGGCGCGGTCGAGATCGGCAATGCTGGCGTGCGCCACGCTGCCGATGGCCTTGCCGGTTGCCGGGTTCACCACGGGTATTGTCTTGCCGCCGGTGGCCTCGGTCCATTCGTTGGCAATCAGCAGACGGACGTCTGGATAGTTGCTCGTAGTCATAAGAAATCTCCATTCAGGTGAAGGTGCGCGACTGTCTCAACGCGCGTGCAACCGTTACTTTGCCAGAAAATCGCCAAGCGGGTACGCGACAGTCCAAAAAGCTGTCTTATACAGTTTTGCTTGAGGTTAACGAAAAACCGCAATATAATTTCACTATTCGAATTAAAGTTCGCATTCCGAATTAATGCAAGATAGTACAATTCGCTATCCGAACTATTAATGGGGTAAGACATGAAAGAAACCGCCGCGCCGGCTGATGCCAAGAACACCGTGCAATCCCTCGCCAAGGGATTCAAGGTGTTGCAGGCGTTCACCGCGCAGGAACCGGAACTGACGATGGCCGAAGTGGCCCGCAAAGCCGGCCTGGACAATGCCACCGCGTTCCGTTTTCTGAACACGCTGGTCAGCCTCGGCTACGTCGACAAGGTCGACAACAGCCGGCTGTTCCGCCTGTCGCTGAAAGTGCTGGACCTGGGTTTCCACGCCATCGGCCGGTCCGACCTGCGCACCCGTGCGCGGCCTATCCTGCGCGGCCTGGTGGGCGAGGTCAACGAAGCGGCGTCGATCGGCGTGCTTGATGGCAGCAGCGTGATGTATGTGGAGCGGGTGCAGGCCGGCCTGACGCAGCTGGGCGTCGATGTGCGCATCGGCAGCCGGGTGGCGGCGTATTCCAGCGCAGTGGGGCAGGCGATCCTGGCCTGGCTGCCGCGCGAGCAGCAGGTGCAGGTGCTGGAAGGCCAGCCGCGCGTGCAGCTGACGCCGACCACGCTGACCGACCTCGATGCCCTGCTGGCGCGGCTGGAACACATCCGCAGCCTCGGCTACGCGGCATCGAATCAGGAAACCGTCAGCGGCCTGTACGTGCTGGCGGCGCCGGTGCTGGACATCGACGGCATGCCGGTGGCGGCGTTGAGCGTTGCCGCGCCCAGCCATCGCAGCACCTTGCAGCAGTTCCAGGACAATACGCTGGACGCGGTGCTGGAGGCGGCGCAGCAGTTGTCGCGCTCGCTGCACGCGACCGGTGGGTATGCGGGAACTGCGGCCAGTTAGTCGCAGCTGACATGAGATGAACGCCTTCGGACCTGCGGACACCGGCATCATCATTGCGATGGTGGTGGCCTACATTGCGCTGACCGCGTGGCTGACGGCCCGCTCGCGCAGCAAGTCGTCGAGCGAATTCATGGTCGGCGCGCGCAGCATGCCGGCGGTGGTGGTGGGGATTTTGATGGTCTCCGAGTTTGTCGGCGCCAAGTCCACCATCGGCACCGCGCAGGGCGCGTTTGAATCGGGCATGGCCGCATCGTGGGCCGTGCTGAGCGCTGCCATCGGCTTCCCGCTGTTCGGGCTGCTGCTGGCACGCAAGCTGTACAACTCGGGCGAATACACGATCTCCGGCGCGATCTTCCAGCGCTACGGCCGCTCGACGCAACTGATCGTGTCGCTGATGATGATCTACGCGCTGTTGCTGGTTAATGTAGGCAACTATGTCAGCGGTGCGGCGGCGATCGCCACGGTGCTGCACATCGGCCTGCTGCCGGCGGCGCTGGTGATCGCGGCGGTCAGCACGTTTTACTTCGCGTGGGGCGGCATGAAAAGCCTGGCCTACGTCAACATCTGGCACAGCGCCGTCAAATACCTTGGCGTGCTGATCGTACTGGCAGTGGCGATGAGCATGACCGGCGGCGTGGCGCCGCTGCAAGCCTCGCTGCCGCAGTTTTATTTCACCTGGGACGGCACGCTGGGCGCGTCGACCATCGTGGCTTTTTTTATCGGCAATGTGGGCGCGATCTTTTCGACGCAGTACATCGTGCAGGCGATCTCATCGACCCGCAGCGCCGACGGTGCGCGCCGCGCCACCTTCATCGCCGGCGCGCTGGCGATACCGATCGGCATCGCGCTCGGTCTGATCGGCGTGGCCGCGCGCTATCTGTATCCGGACATGCAAAGCTTGTACGCGCTGCCGATTTTTTTGCGGAACATGAATGTGTTTCTGGCCGGGCTGGTGACGGTGTCGCTGGTGGCCGCGATTTTTGCCGGCGTCAGCACGGTGGCGCTGGCGATCGCCTCGCTGGTGGTGCGTGATTTCTATGTGCCGTTCTGCCAGCCCGGCGCCGAGCGCGAATTCCGCGTGACCCGCTGGCTGGCGCTGTTGATTGGCTTTATCCCGCTGGCGTTCGTGTGGTTCGCACCCGGCCTGTTGCAGTTGTCTTTTTTTACGCGCGCCTTGCGCCTGTCGATTTCGGTCGTCGCCATCATCGGCCTGTACCTGCCTTTCTTTGGCGGCAACCGTGGCGCCACCTGCGGCTTGCTGGCGGCGACGGTCACCACGACCATCTGGTACCTGCTGGGCGATCCCTACGGTATCGACAATATGTATATCGCGCTGGTGACGCCAGCGATCGTGATCCTGGTCGAGCGGCTGCTCGGCTGGTCGCGGCATTCGCGCTGACGGCGCGGTAGGCCAGGCGTGTTGCGCGTGACGCGCCGCCTGGGTTTTTGTCGCCTGGTGCGACCTCATTTGGAAAAGCTATGAAACAACCTAAACTCCTGATCCTGGGCGGCGCGCTGCTGTCCGGCGCCTGCGGCATGGCCGCCGCCCAATCGACCGTCAGCATGTACGGCATCGTCGATGTTGGCATCACCCACATCGACAACCTGCCTGGCGGCGCCAAGACCTATATGCGCTCCGGCTCCAAGGACGGCAACCGCCTGGGCTTCCAGGGCAGCGAGGATCTGGGTGGCGGCCTGAAGGCGATTTTCAAGCTGGAGGCCGGTTTCAATACCGATGACGGCACCTCCGGCCAGGCCGGCAGCCTGTTCAACCGCGCCGCCTTCCTCGGCCTGAGCGACAAGAAACTCGGTACGCTGACCCTTGGCCGCCAATACTCGGCGTATTTTGATGCGGTGAATCCGCTGGGCCCTGTGCCGGTGGTAACCGGTGCGGCTGGCGACCATCCGGGCGATATCGACGGCTTCGACATCACCATCCGCAGCAATAATGCGATCAAGTACACCTCGCCGACCTGGCGTGGCTTCACCGCCAGCGCCATGGTGGCCGCCGGCGAGCAGGCCGGCCACGCCGGCAGCGGCGGCGAGCATAGCGCGTCGATCAAATACGAAGGCGGCGGCTGGCGCCATGCGCTGGCTTACCAGGTGCTGAAGAACGGTCCGAATCAAACCAACTGGGACACGGCCGCTTCTACCAGCTTCTCGAAATCGGCGGTCAATGCAGGCTATCTGTCAGCATCGGACGTGCAATACATCGCCGCCGCCACCCGCTATCAACAGTCGAACTGGAGCCTCGGCGGTTCGTTCAGCAACGTGCAGTACCACGCCAACGCCGCCTCGCTGTTCCGCGACACCGCCACCTTCAACACCGGTGCGCTACTGGCGACCTGGCAGACCGGCAGCCCATGGCTGCTCGGTGCCGGCTTTACCTACACCCGCGCCAACCGCGCCAACGGCATCAGCGACAACGCCAACTACCGCCAGTTCTCGCTGCAGCAGGCTTACTGGCTGTCCAAGCGCACCGCGATCTACATCCTGGAAGCGACCCAGCGCGCGCGCGGCCAGACCCTCGGCGCCAATGGCGTCAGCGTGATCGACGCCAACGCCACCGTCGGCGTATCGCAATCGGGCAGCGTGGCGTCCGACCGCAACCAGATGCTGCTGGGCATAGGCTTGCGCCACTCGTTCTAAGCACTTGGCGCCCGCGTGCAAGCGCGGGCGCCTGAGATCAAGGTGAAACACATGGCACTAACTAGACGCAAATTTTTGCTGGGCGCGGCCACCGTATCGGCCACCTGGCTGACCTGGAGCACTGTCCCGGCCTGGGGCCTGGCGCCGGCGCCGCTGCAGGCGGAGTTCATGCAGGTATCTGCGCTGCTGGTCAACCACCGGCTCGACCCGCGCGTCGGCGCGCGCATGGCTGCCGCCGCCGCGCAACAGTATCCGCAATATGGCGAGATGATGCGCTCGATCATCGCCATCGCCGCCGCCAAGCAGGCGAAAACGGTGGAAGACTTCTTTGCCGATATTCCCGGCGGCCCGCTGACCGAGTTCGCGCACTGGATCATCTTCGCCTGGTACAGCGGCTGCTCGTCGCCGAAGAAAGATGCGCAAGTGTTTGCCTATGAAACCGCGCTGACCTACCAGACCACGGCCGATGCGGTGGCGATTCCTTCCTATGGCTTTTCCGGCCCGAACCAGTGGGGCCGTCCTATCGTGCCGCTGACGCCGATGCCGAGTTTCTGAAAGACCTATCATGCCTATTTCAACAAGCGCCGACGTGGTGATCGTCGGCACCGGCGTCGTCGGCGTGGCGATTGCCGAAACATTGCTGGACGCCGGCATCTCTGTGCAGATGCTGGAAGCCGGCCCGCGCGTCAGCCGCGCCGAAGTGGTGGAAAATTTCCGCAATCTGCCGCTGGCGCTGAAGGGCGATCCTTCGTCCTGCTATCCGCCGGCGCCATGGGCGCCGCATCCGATGCCGTCGCAGGAAACCGCCGAGGACGCGTATCTGCAATTGAGCGGCCCGGACCGTTACGCGCAAAGCTTCATCCGCTACGCCGGCGGTTCGACCTGGCACTGGGCCGGCACCTGCTGGCGCCTGACGCCGGATGACATGCGCCTGCAAAGCAAATACGGCGTCGGCCGCGACTGGGCCTTCGACTACCAGACGCTGGAACCATACTACGCGCGCACCGAACACACGCTGGGCATCTGCGGCCCGTCCGATCCGGTTTTGCAATGGCCGCCGGGCGAAGCGCTGCGCTCCAAGCCCTATCCGATGCCGCCGCTGCCGTTCGGTCCCGGCGAGCAGCGCTTTACCGATGTGGTGAAAACGCTCGGCTACCACAACATCCCGACCGCGCAGGCGCGCAACAGCGGCACCGCGTATGATGACCGTCCGGCTTGCTGCGCCAACAACAACTGCGTGCCGGTGTGCCCGGTCGGCGCCAAATACGACGCCGCCACCGCGCTGTCACGCATTGAAGCCAAGGGCGCGGTGATTACGCCGAACGCTGTCGCTTACCGCGTCGAAACCAATGCCGCCAACCACATCGAGGCCGTGCATTATCTCGACCAGAACAAACAGCCGCACCGCGTCACCGGCAAGTTGTTCGTGCTGGCCTGTAACGGCATCGAAACGCCGAAGCTGCTGCTGATGTCCAAGGATGACCGCAATCCGCAGGGCGTCGCCAACAGCTCTGACCAGGTTGGCCGCAATATGATGGACCACCCGCAGCTGACCATGACGCTGACGCTGGAAGAACCTTACTGGGCAGGCGTTGGTCCGGTGGTCAACAGCGGCATCATGGAAACCTCGCAAGGCGATTTCCGCAGCGAACACGCCGGTGCCTACTTCCGCTTCAATAATTTCGCGCGCAACCGCTTCGTCACCTTCAACGCCTTGAAGAAGGGCCTGGTCGGCAAGGCGCTGGATACCGAAATCCGCCGCATGACCGCCTGCACCGCCGATATCGTGCTGGCGCACGAAGTGCTGCCCGATCCGGACAACCGGTTGACGCTGTCGGATAAGCGTGACTGGCTGGGCCTGCCCAAGCCGGCCATCTACTACGACGTCGGCGATTACACGCGCCGCGCTGCCGAGCAGTATTCGATCCCGATCGGCAAGCGTATCGCTGCCGCGATGGGGGCGACCGACATCAAGATCAGCCCGAAATTCAACCAGAGCAAGCACATCATGGGCGGCACCATCATGGGCAACGATCCAGCCAGCTCGGTGGTCAACGCCGATTGCCGCGCGCACGACCACGAGAATCTTTACCTGCCGGGCGGCGGCGCGATGGCCAGCACGGCCTGCGGCAACAGCACCATCACCATGGTGTCGCTGGGCTTCAAGGCAGCGGACGCCATGGTGCGCCAGCTGAAGGGGGCATGATGCGTCAACTATTGATGCTACTGGCAGCGCTGACGCTGCACGCCGAAGCCGCCACTTTCGATACCGCCACCGTGGAGCGCGGCCGCTACCTCGCCACCGCTTCCGACTGCATGGCCTGCCACACGGCGCGCCATGGCAAGGCGATGGCCGGCGGACTGGTGCTGGCTTCGCCGGTGGGCGATATCGTCTCCACCAACATCACACCATCGAAGCAATACGGCATCGGCAACTATAGCGAGCAGCAGTTCAGCGACGCCGTACGCAAGGGTGTCCGTGCCGATGGCCAGAACCTGTATCCGGCCATGCCGTACACCGCCTACGCGGTGATGACTGACGACGATATCCGCGCCATGTATGCCTACTTCATGCAGGAAGTGAAGCCGGTGGAACAGGGCAGCAAGCCGACCGACCTGCCGTTCCCGATGAGCGTGCGCGCATCGATGAAGGTGTGGAACGCCATGTTCCTCGACCATAAACCGCTGACGCCGGCGCCGCAGCGCCCCGCGCAATGGCTGCGTGGCCGCTACCTGGCCGATGGTGCTGCTCACTGCAGCACCTGCCACACACCGCGCGGCCTGCTGATGCAGGAGAAGAAGGAGCTGTACCTGACCGGCTCGCAAGTCGGCCCGTGGTACGCGCCGAATATCACCTCGCACCCGACCTCCGGCATCGGCAGCTGGAGCGAGGCGGAACTGGTGCAGTATCTGCGCACCGGCCGTGTGGAAGGCAAGGCGCAGGCGGCAGGCAGCATGGCGGAAGCCATCAGCTACAGTTTCAGCCGCCTGAGCGATGAGGATCTGAAGGCCATCGCCGTCTACATCAAGGATCTGCCGCCGATGGCCGGCGATGAACCGGTATCGCGCTTCAATCAGGGCCAGGCTGGCAATGCGCTGCCCAGCTTGCGTGGCAAAAGCTATCAGGAGAACGCCAAGGGGCCGCATCTTGGTGCGCAAGTGTTCTCGGCGAATTGCGCCTCGTGCCATGGCTTCAATGGCCAGGGGACGGCGGATGGCTACTACCCGAGCCTGTTCCATAACTCGGCGACGATGAACAACAGCAATCTGCTGGCGACCATTCTGTACGGCGTGGAGCGCGAAACCCGGCATGGCCATGTGTTCATGCCGCCGTTCGGCGACCAGGTCAATGCCGTCAACCATTTGTCAAACGACGAAATCGCGGCGCTGGCCAATTACATCCAGGTCAGCTACGGCAGCGGTGCGCCGGGCGTGAAAGCGGAAGACGTGGCGGTGATACGCCAGGGCGGTCCGCAGTCGCACCTGCTGTTGCTGGCGCGGCTGGGCATGGTCGCGGGCCTGCTGGTGCTGTCGGCACTGATCATTGTAGTGTTGCGCCGCCGCGCCAAACAACAAGGGAAATGAAGATGAAGACGTATCCAATGTCGCGCCGTGGCGCGCTCAAGGTGGTCGGCGCGCTGATGCTGTCAGGCGCCGCCGGCCAGTTGTTGCTGACTTCACGCGCCAAGGCGGCGCTGGCGTCGGCGTCGCCGCAGCTGAACGCCTTCATGGCGGTATCGGCGACGCTGACCGGCAAGCCACAGTTGAATGTGCTGCTGGGGCAGGCGCTGCATCCGGCCTTGCAAAAGGCCGTGCCCGATTTTGACGCCACGCTGGCCAAGCTGCAAGCGCTGCTGGCGCAGGGCGATGACCTGAGCGCGGATCACAAGGCCGAGCAGGCGCTGAGCCAGGCGATCCTGCAAGGCTGGTATCTGGGCGTGGTGGGCAAGGGCAAGAAAGCTGTCTGCGTTACCTATGTGGACGCACTGTCCAATCTGGCCGTGGCCGATGTGCTGGTGCCGCCAAGCTATTCCTATGGTCCCTGCGGCACCTGGTCGGCCAAGCCGTGAGCAACTCTGAAAGAATGTGATGAATAATATGAATTCGGCCGATGTGGTCGTGATCGGGGGCGGCATCTGCGGATCGCTGCTGGCCCGCAAGCTGGCAATGGCCGGCAGCACTGTCCTGATGCTGGAATCCGGCCCGCGCGTTGGCCGCGCGGAGCTGGTAGAGCGTTATCGCCATTCGGCGTTCAAGTCGGACTTCATGGCGCCGTATCCGTTTTCGGAAATGGCGCCGCATCCGACCTTTACACCGGAAGCCAACAAGTACATCGAACAAACCGGGCCGCACGCGTTTCAGGCGCAGTATATCCGCATGCTGGGCGGCACCAGCTGGCACTGGGCGGCGCAGATGTGGCGCTACCTGCCGGGCGATTTCCGCACGCAGTCGCTGTATGGCGTCGGCAAGGACTGGCCGATCAGCTATGAGGACCTGGAGCCGTACTACTACGAGGCGGAAGTGATCGCCGGCGTAGGCGGTTCGCCGGATACTGGCTCGCCGCGCAGCAAGCCGTTCCCGATGGAGCGCGTGCCGGCATCCTACTTCCAGCAGCGCGTGACCGACCGCCTGGCGCCGACGTTTTCAGTGCTGGACGATTGTACCGCCCGCAATAGCAGCAGCTTTGATGGCCGCCCGGCCTGCTGTGGCAATAACAATTGCATGCCGGTGTGTCCGATCGACGCGCAATACCATGGCGGCATTTCTGCTACCAGCGCCGAGCAGGCTGGTGTCAAGATCATTACCGAGGCGGTGGTGTACAGCTTTGAGCATGACGCCAGCGGCGCCATCGTCGCCGCCAATTACTACGACTGGAACAAGCTCAGCCACCGCGTCACCGGCAAGACTTTCGTCATTGCCGCCAATGCGATCGAGTCGGCCAAGCTGCTGCTGATGTCGACCAGCGACAAGTTCCCGAACGGCTTGGCCAATAGCACCGGCAACGTCGGCCGCAATCTGTGCGATCACCCGGCGATAGGCGTTACCTTCGACATGGACGAGCCGGTGTGGCCGGGCCGTGGTCCGGTCAGCCCGTGTTCGATAGGCCAGTTCCGCGACGGCGCGTTCCGTTCTGAGCATGCGGCGTTCCGTATCGATATCTCGAATGCTTCGCAGGTGGCGTCGGTGACCAAGGAGCTGATTGGCGAAGGCGTGTATGGCGTCAAGCTCGAAGGTGCGATTCGTGACCGTGCTGCGCGCCGCGTCAGCATCAAGAATGCGCTGGAGCAGCTGCCGGACCCAAATAACCGCGTCACGCTGGGTAAATACAAGGATGCGCTGGGTTTGCCGGTGCCGAGCATCTTCTGGAATGTGGATGACTACGTGCTGAAGGGCACGGAAGAAACCCGCAAGCGCTATGACCAGATCGCCAAACAGCTTGGTGCGACCAATATCAAGCACAGCAAGGCGGGGGCGTTCAGCAACCGCCAGCACATTACCGGCACGCTGTCGATGGGCAAGGATGCGGCGACCAGCGTGACCGATCCCTTCGGCCGCGCGCACGATCATCCGAATTTGTACATGGTCGGCACCGGCGTCATGCCGACGGTCGGCACCTGCAATGTCACGCTGACCGCTGTCGCGCTGGCGCTCCGCACCGCAGACAAGATTCTGTCGGAGGCACGCCATGGTTAAGCTGATGCATATCCTGATCGCCAGCGCCGCATTGTTAGCCGCTGCTGTCGCCGGCCCCGCGCTTGCCGCCTCGCCGGCGGGTTCGCTGGCTGCGCAAATCGAACGGGGCAAGTACCTGGCTACGGCAGGCGACTGTGTAGCCTGCCATACGCAGACCGGCGAGGCGCCGTTCAGCGGCGGCGTGGCAATCGCCAGCCCGCTGGGCACGATTTACTCGACCAACATCACGCCATCGCGCAAGTCCGGCGTTGGTGCGTACACGCAGGAGCAGTTCAACCGCGCAGTGCGCGGCGGCGTGCGCGCTGACGGCAGCCATCTGTACCCCGCAATGCCGTACACGGCCTACGCCAAGGTGAACGATGACGACATGGCCGCACTCTACGCCTACTTCATGCATGGCGTCACCGCCAGCGACAACGCGCCGCCGCCAACCCAGCTGCCGTTCCCATTCAATATCCGCGCTTCGATGGCGGTATGGAATGCGCTATTCCTGGACACCCAGCCCTTCGTCGCCGATAAGAGCAAGTCGGTGGAGTGGAACCGTGGCGCCTACCTGGCGCAAGGCCTGGCCCATTGCAGCACCTGCCACACGCCACGCAACTTCCTGATGGCCGAGAAGCACGATCTCTACCTGCAAGGCGGCTCGCTGGGCACATGGTACGCCCCCGCCATCACCCCAGGCAAGAACGGCTGGGACCAGCAGGCGCTGATGGATTACCTGCGTACCGGCCACGCCAAAAATGGCGCCACCGCCGCCGGCCCGATGCTGGAAGCAATCGACAAGAGTTTCGCCAAAATGGATCCGCAAGACATCCAGGCGATGGCGGCCTACTTGTCCGACCTGCCTGGCGCCAAGCATGACGCCACGCCAGCCGCCGTGGTGCCGCCAGTCTCCGGCAGCGACATCGCCGAGATGGCCGGCAAGGCCAGCGCCGGTGAACAGCTGTACCGCAACAGCTGTGCCGCCTGCCACCAGAACAACGGCGACGGCATGCGCGGCCTGCCTGCGCTGCGCAACCACACCGTGCTGCATCAGCCGAACGCCGACAACGTCAGCATGGCGATTCTGGAAGGCGTCTGGCCCGAAGAAGGCCAGGGCATGCCGGGCTTTGCCCACGAGCTGAGCGACCAGCAGATCGCCGATCTCAGCAACTATGTCATGACCACCTTCGGCCCCGGCAAGGCAAACACCGACGCCGGGCGCGTGGCGGCGTTGCGCCAGGGCGGCGCAGCGTCGCCGCTGTTGTGGCTGGCTCGTGGCGGCATGCTTGCCGCCGTGGTGCTGCTGATCTTCCTGTTGCTGGCCTGGCGCCGGCGCAAGACGGCCTGACCGTTTCATCCTCGCCGCCACAGCACCAGAGCGGAGAGGCAATCCCATCAAAAAGGAATCATCATGAAGTGGTTTTACGATCTGAATATCGCGAAAAAACTGATCCTGTCGTTCAGCGTGGTGCTGTTGCTGACCCTGATCCTCGGCGCGACCACCATCAGCAGCATGGGGCGGCTGAATGTGGCGACGCAAAAATTGTCCGAACAGTCGCTACCCAGCATGCGCTATATCCTGGCGCTGAAGGCGGCAGTCAACACCAAGCGCCGCTATGAAATGGAACAGCTGCTGAGCGATAACGCGGAGCATATCGCACGCTATGACAAGCTGGTTGAGCGCATGCTGTCCAAAGTCGATAAATTGCAGGGGCAATATCAGGACACCATCAGCACGCCCGATGAGCGCCAACTGCTGGAGCAATTTGTGCGCGTGCGCGGCGACTACTCGGTCGAACGCCGCAAGATTTCCGAACTGGCGCGCCAGGGGCATCGTGATGAAGCGGTGGCGCTGGCCACCGGCCGTTCTTTCGAGCTGATGAACCAGCAGGCGGATGTGCTCGACAAGATCGCCCAGTTCACCCAGGACAGCGGCGACACGGCCGCGCGGGATGCCGAGCAGGCGTATCTGTCGGCACGCAACGTGGTGATGGGCGTGCTGGTGGTGGACATCGCCGCCGGCGTACTGCTGGCATTGTGGCTGGCGCGCATCGTTTCCCTGCCGCTGCAACGTGCGGTGGCGGTGGCGCGCCAGGTGGCCGATGGCGACCTGACGGCTGACGTGCGTGTAACCTCGGCCGACGAAACCGGCCAGCTGATGGCAGCGCTGAAGCACATGAACGGCAGCCTGCAACGCCTGGTCGGCCAGGTGCGCGGCAGCACCGACACCATCGCCACCGCCTCGACCCAGATCGCGGCCGGCAACCAGGACTTGTCGTCGCGCACCGAACAGCAGGCCAGCTCGCTGGAGGAAACCGCATCGTCGATGGAGGAACTGACTTCCACCGTCAAGCAGAACGCCGACAATGCGCGCCAGGCCAATACGCTGGCGTTGTCGGCCTCCAGCATCGCCGCCAAGGGTGGCGATGTGGTGGGGCAGGTAGTTGATACCATGGCATCGATCAATGCTTCTTCCAAAAAAATTGTCGATATCATTGCGGTGATCGATGGTATCGCGTTCCAGACCAATATCCTGGCGCTGAATGCGGCGGTCGAAGCGGCGCGCGCCGGTGAACAAGGACGCGGCTTTGCCGTGGTCGCGTCGGAAGTGCGCACGCTGGCCCAGCGCTCGGCTGCCGCCGCCAAGGACATCAAGACGCTGATCGGCGATTCGGTGGAGCAGGTGGAGGCAGGCACGCAACTGGTGGATCAGGCCGGGATCACAATGGGCGAGATCGTTTCCAGCATCACCCGCGTGGCCGACATCATGAGCGAAATTACCGCCGCCAGCCAGGAGCAGAGCATCGGCATCGAACAGGTCAACCAGGCCATTACGCAGATGGACCAGGTGACGCAGCAGAATGCCGCGCTGGTCGAGGAAGCCGCCGCAGCGGCCGAAGCGATGCAGGAGCAGGCCAGCGGCCTGAGCGAGATGATGAGTGTGTTCAAACTCGCGCCGGCCACAGCGTCGCCGAGAACTTACCCGATAGCGTTGCAATAAGGGTAAGATGGCGGGATGCGAAAACTCATCCCCTCTATCCTCCTGCTGGCCGCTGCCGGCGCCCATGCCGAACCGCCAGCCGGGCAAAACGCCCTGGCCGGCGCCCAGGTCAAAGTTGACGTTGGCGGCCGCAAGCTCAATCTGTATTGCACCGGTAAAGGCTCGCCGACCGTGCTGTTCGAGGCTGACACCGGCCGTGCCGGCTGGGACTGGTCGGCAGTCCTGCCGGAAGTCGCCAAGCGCACCCGCGCCTGCGTCTATGACCGGGGCGGCCTGGGTTCAAGCGACCCGATCATCCGCGCTTCGACGGTGGCCAATGCCAGCAAGGACCTGAGCTTCCTGATCAAGAACGCCCACCTGGAAGCACCGTTCGTGCTGGTCGGCGCGGGCTATGGCGCGCTGGTGGCGCAGCAGTTCACCTGGCGCTCGCGCGGCACTGTCACTGGACTGGTGCTGGTCGAGCCGCTGCATGAAGACGCCTTGCCTGCCGACCGCAGCGCGCGCCTGGACGGCGTGCTGGCCTGCCTGAGCGCGGCCGAGCAGGGCAAGTTGGGCGAAGGCTGCGACTATCCAGCCACCGCCATCAACGGCGAGATCGGCCCCGCGCTGGCCGCAGCCCAGGCGGCCCAAGTGCGCAAGCCAAGCTACTGGCGGGCCCGCGCTTCTGAACTCGATAGTCTGGATACCAGCGCCGGCCAGGTGCGCAACGCGCGCAAACCGTTTGGCGACTTGCCGGTGATCGAGGTGAAGCAGGGCGAGCCGGCGGCCATCAGCGCCGCCATCACCCAAGTGCTGGATAAGCTGAAACCATAATGCCGCCCAGGCGCGCCATACCCGGCATGGCAGTGGTAGTGGCGCTCCATCTGGCGCTGCTGTGGCTGGCGTTGCGGCCAGTGCAGCGGCCAGCGGTGCGCGATAACCGGGTATGGCTGCAATTGCCGTTGCATCCGATGCCGTTTCCATTGCCGCAGGTGGATTCATGGTTCACACCCGAACGCAAGCCGGCTTTACCGAAAGCTCCTCGGCAGCCACGGCCACCCGCGATCATTGCCGCGCCCGAGCCGGCACCCATGGTGACCGCCGATAGCCCCGAAGTGGCAGCTCTGCTGGCGCCACCCGCACCAGTGCCATCACCATCATCCTCACCGCCAGCGGATGTGGTGCGCCAGGCCTTGCAAGATGTCGCCGCCATTGACCGCCAGTTGCGCGCCGAGCATCCTCAGCCAATGAACGCCGAGCCTGGCGCGCTGAGTGCCAGGCTGGCCAAGGGCATGGCCGCAGCGCACGCCGCAGTCAAGCCGAAGTGGTTTGAGCAAGCGCGCATCGAGCTGATTAGCGCGCCCAACGATCCCAAGCGCATCTACCGCGTCACCACGGCGCTGGGCGAATACTGTCTGTACTATCCAGACACGGGCAGTATCGCTTTCAATAGTAATGCGAAGTCAGGACACGCCGGTGCAGGCCAGCCGAAAGTAGCTGGCTGCCCGGTACCGTTTTGAAGCCGATCACATCGGCGCCGCGCCAAGGCGCTTGATGGTGCCGGAACCCATGATGCTTTTGCTGATCTGCGGATCGCCGTAGTAGTTGATGTCGCCGGAGCCGGCCACGCTGAGGTTCAGGGTTTTCTTCGCCCACACGGTCGCCTGGCCGGAACCGCCAATGCTGACTGTCGCGTCGCGCGCCTGCAACTGGCCTACCTGCACGCGGCCGGAGCCGCCTATCGACACTTGCAGGCGTTCGGTGTTGCCTGCGGCTTTCAGGTTGCCGCTGCCGCCGAGTGCGATCGCCACCGATTCGCTTTCCAGCTGATCCACGCTGAAAGAGCCGGAACCACCAACGTCGATTTTCAGGTTTTCACCGCGCAGGCGGTCAGCGCTGACGTTGCCCGAGCCGCCGATCGACAGTTTCTCCAGCGTGCGTGCCTGCACCACGACTTTCATGTGGCGCGTGTCCAGCCGCAGGTTGTTCCTGGCCGGGCGGATGCGCAGCACGCCGTCTTCGACCACCGTTTCCACCAGCGCCAGGACATTGTCATCGGTCTCCACCGTCACGCCTTCGCTATTGCCCAGGCGGATTTCCACGTCGCCGCCAATGCCGACTGACAGCGCGCGGAAATGGCCTACTTCGCGGTTCTGCTTGATGATCTTGCCGCTGCCTTGCACGCGCTCGCCGCCGCTCATCCAGCTCAGCGGCCCGGCGTGGGCGGGCAGCAGGGGCGCGGTGGCGGCCAACAGGCCGGTGGACAGCAGCAGGGCAGGCAGAATGCGATTGACGGTCATGGTGTTCTCCTCGAAATCATTGATCTTGAGTCTGCATCCTACGGACTCGGCCGCGCCAGCGTAGCCGTGCTGCGACGAATTGCAGTCTGCGCGGAGCAGAATGCAGCCAGCCGGGAATAGGCCGCGCATGAGGTATGATGCGGGCTATGCTTACTATAACCATCAAACAGGGCAAGGAAAAACGCCTGCTGGCCGGCGATATCCTCATCTACGCCACCGCCATCGAGCGCGTTGACGGACGCCCGCAAGAAAAGAACAAGCCCGGCGCCACCGCCATTCTGCAAACCTCGTCGCGCCAATTCCTGGCGCGCGCTGCGTACAACCCGAATTCCGAGGTGCGTGCGCGCGTCTGGAGCTACAAGGAAGACGAGCCGGTCGATCACGCGATGATGAAGCGCCGCGTGCGCGCCGCCATTGCCAAACGCGCCGCCGCCGTGCGCGCCGCCGCGCCGACCGACATCGTGCCGGTGATACGCGGTGATGACGACGGTTTGCCCGGTCTGCTGGTCGATAGCTGGGGCGGCACCGCCGGCTATCTGATCTGCCAGTTCCAGTCGGCCGGCGTCGACGCCTGGAAAGTGCCGATTGTGCAAGCCCTGCTGGCCGATACCGGTTGCCCGAATGTCTACGAGCGCTGTGACGAACTGGTGCGCAAATCGGAAGGCCTGCCGGTGTTTTACCGTGCGCTGGCGGGCGAGGAACCACCCGAGCATGTGCTGGTGACGGAAAAAGGCCAGCGCTTCAGCATGGATTTGCGCACTGGCTTCAAATACCCTAAGTTGCGCGATTAAAAAGTTTCGGCGTTGCAAGTTTTCTCTTATAATCATCCGGCATCCACGGAGATTTGAGCAGAGATGGAACACTACCAATCGTCGCAAATTCGCACCCTGAGCTATATCGAGAACGAAGACCATCCGGTCTTCGGCACGCTGGTCGAGCAGATCCTGCACCTGCTGAACTCCAAGCTGATTTTCAGCGATATCCTGATCCACCAGAACAGCCCGCTGATGCTGCGCCAGCCGAAAGGGCTGGTTGCCGTCACCGACTCGCCGATCACGCGCGAGGAGCTCCAGGAATTCTTTGAAGTGGTCGAACCGAACTGGGCCGAGCGCATCCAGGACCGTGCCTTCGACCGCGCGGTCGATCTGCACACGGCCCGCATCCGTGCCAACTGCTTCAGCTTCCAGGGCCGCAAGCGCCTGGGCTGCGTGATCCGCCGTTTTCCGAAAGAACCGATGCCGCTGGCCAAACTGGGCCTGGGCAAGCACGAACAGAACTTCGCCAGGCTGACCAGTGGACTGGTGCTGATTATCGGCGACACCTGCCAGGGAAAATCAACCACCATCGCTTCGATGCTGGACGAGATCAACAAGCACCGCTCGGGCCACATCATCACCATCGAAGACCCGGTCGAGACGCTGATCCCGCAGCGCCAGTGCGTGATCACCCAGCGCGAAGTCGGCGCCGATGGCGACGTTGAGAGTTTCTACCTGGGCGCGCTGGATGCGCTGCGCGAGCGGCCGGACGTGATCGTCATCGGCGAGATCCGCGACGCGCAAACTGCGCAGGAAGCACTGGCGCTGGCGGAAGCCGGTCCGCTGGTGCTGGCCTCGCTGCATGCACGTTCGACCGAGCTGGGCTTGCAGAAGATGCTGCGCCTGCTGGGCAACACCGAAGCGCAGGCGCAGGCGCTGGCGCACGCCTTGCGCGGCGTGCTGTGCCAGGCGCTGCTGCCTGCCGTGAAGGGCGAGCGCTACTATCTGGCCACGGAATGTCTGACCAATAATCCGGAAGTGACCGAGATGATCGCCAACGGCCAGATTTCCAATCTGCGCATCTGGATGGAAGACAAGCCGGGCGAGGGCTGCCACACCATGAATACCTCGCTGCACGCGCTGCTCGACGAAGGCAAGATCGCGGTCGATGATGCGCGCAACGCCACCACCGACCGCATCGGTTTTGTCGCCTAATCCAGCGGCACGGCGCGGTAGCGGTTGACCTCGGTGGCGCCGACCGGCGGCGCGTTGTTGCCCCAGGCGCTGCGCAGGTAGGAAACCACCTGCGCCACTTCCGTATCGTTCAGCGCATGGCTGAATGGCGGCATGCTGTACGGCCGCGGATTGCCTGCCGTGCCCGGCGCAAAGCCGCCGTTCAGCACCATGCGGATCGGGTTCACCGCGCTGTCCATCGTCAATGCCTGATTGCCGGCCAGCGGCGGATACGCTGACGGCTGGCCAGCACCGCTGGCGCCGTGGCAGTCCGCACAGTGTTTTTCGTACAGCTTGCCGCCCGCTGCCAGGAAGGCCACGGCTTGCGGACTATTGTCACGCTCAAATGGCGCTGGCTTGGGGGCTGGCGGCAGTGCTTGCAGGTAGACGGCCATGGCGTTGATGTCGCTGTCATTCAGATGTTGCAGGCTTTGCTGTACCACTTCCGCCATCGGACCAAACACCGTGGCGCGTGGCGAGACGCCGGTCTTCAGCAACGCCGCCAGGTGTGCCTGTTGCCAGTCGCCGCGCGCGTTCAACGCCGGTGCGTACCAGCCCTGGGCCGGGATCATGCCGCCGGACAGGCTCTCACCCTTCGATGCGCCCAGCGGGTTGCGCGCGCTGTGGCAGGCGCTGCAATGGCCCAGCCCTTGCACCAGGTAGGCGCCGCGATTCCATTCCACCGATTGTCCGGTTTCTTCGCGGAAGACCGCCGGCTTGAAGTACAGCGCGCGCCACACGGCCAAGGAGATTTGCAGCTTGTACGGGAAGCGCAGCTGATGCGGCTGATTGGCCTGGATTGCTGCCGGCACTGTCTGGAAGTAGGCGTATAGCGCGTTGGCGTCGTCGCGGGTGATGCGTGTGTAGTTGGTGTAGGGGAAGGCTGGATAAAGCAGGCGGCCGTCGCGCGATTTGCCGTTGTGCAGGGCGCGCCAGAAATCGTCGGCGCTCCACATGCCGATGCCGGTGGCGCGGTCGGAGGTGATGTTGGGCGAGATCACGCTGCCGAATGGTGTTTGCAGCGCGCGGCCACCGGCATAGGCCTGGCCGCCGCGCGTGGTATGGCAGGCCATGCAGTCGCCGGCCTTGGCCAGATAAGCGCCGCGCGCGACGCGCTCGGCTTGTGACAGTTTGGCAGTCTGCGTCGGCGGTGGGCCGATGTCGTCGGTTTGCCAGAGCAGCCAGATCGCTGCGGCGGCGATGCTGGTCAGCACGGCGGCGATAAGGGTATAAACGATTTTCCTCATTGCGCACCTCCGGCCGGGGTGGGCACGCTGCCGCAGGCGATCGGCAGTGGCGCGGGCAGGCTGGTGGCGGGGCGGGCAGAGGCGTCGGGCGGCTGCTTGCTGAGCCAGGCGGAGAGGGCGGCGACATCCGCCACGCTGAGGCGGCCTGCGATGTCGGCCATGCAGTCGGGCGCGGCGGCGCGGCGGGTCTTGCTCTTCCAGTTGCCGAACTGGGCGTTGATGTAATCGCTAGGCAGGCCCAGCAGGCCAGGAATGGCCGGCTCAACGCCGGTCAGTCCGGCGCCGTGACAGCTGACGCAGGCGGGTATCTTCTTGCCCGCATCGCCTTGCCGCACCAGCGCCTCGCCGCGCGCCAGTTGTGCTGCGGAGGCGCTGGCGGCGCTGCCTGCAGCAGCCACTGCATAGGGCGGATGCCGGGCGGCGAAATAATCGGCAATCTCGCGCAGATAGGCGTCCGGCAGGTGCGCGACCATATAGGTCATCATCGGATAATGCCGGTGGCCGTCGCGGAAATTGCGCAGCTGGTTGTAGAGGTAGCCGGCTGGCTTGCCGGCGATGCGCGGGAAGTAGGCGTCGCCGCGCTCCTTGACGCTATGGCACGACAGGCAGGCGGCGATGCGCTGCTCCAGCGTGTCCGGTGCGGTGGCCGGCGCGGCGCTGAGCGCGGCGGCCAGACCGAAGGCAGAAAAAATCGGCATACCCCTCCTTGTACAGGCGGCGCATGCCGCATGCCTAGGATATACCGGGTTTTGGCTGTTTTGGCAACTTGACTGATTTGAGAGGCGGCAGCTGGTTGCCCAGCCCAATCCAGTGGCGATACACGCGCAACGCCACCTGGGCGTCGTCGGCCGCGTACAGGATCTGCTTTTCGTTCAGGCGCGGCAAGGCCCAATTGGTCGTGGAAATCTTTTTGGATTTCTGCAGCTTCAGGCCGAAGAACTTGGCCACCGCCGTCTTCGCGCCCAGGTCGTTGCGCTGGCCCGGCGTGCGCAGCGCCACCGACATGTCGACCACGCCGGCGCAGCGGATATCCAGCTTGGCATACATGCGCTTGACATCGTCCGCCAGGCCGAAGCCGATCTTCAGCGGCAGCGGCCGCTCCAGCACCGCCAGCAGCATCGCGCGGATGTGTGGCTCGGTGCTGTCGCCGATCTGGAACAAATAGGCTTTGCGGTCGGTGGCAAACTGGATCAGGTGCGGCCCGGTCGAGGTTTCGCCACGCGTGAAGGTCGGCTTGGACTCGGTATCGAAACCGATGGCGTCGCACACCAGCAGGGCGTCGCGCGCGACGACAGCCTGCTCTGGCGTGACCACCATGTAAACATCCGCGATGTCGATGCCGGTGTAGGGCGGCAGATCGTCTTCCGCCGCTACCGCCGGCAAGGGCTGCTGCTCCAACTCAGCCCTTCTTGGAGAACTTCGCGGCCAGCTGGTTCAGCTTGTCGGCGCGCACGCGTGCGGCTTCCTCGGCGGCCTTGGCTTCGCGCTCGGCTTTCTTGCGATCGGCTTCTTTTTTGTAGCGTTCCTGCAGCACCTGGGTGGCGTGGGCGCGATGGGTATCGGTCACTTCGGCGCCAGGCTTGCCGTCCAGGTCGTGGCGGACCTTGGCTTTTTCCATGACTTTCAGGTAGCGCAGCGAGCCTGTATGGATGCCAAGCGCGGTGCGCATGACTTTACGGTCCAGGTCCGGCATCACGGCCAGCAGCTGTTTATCGATACCGATAGCCAGCGGCAAGAAATCGCGGAATGCGGGGAATTGGGTTTGCAACTGTTTCAGCAGGCTGCGCGGGGTCAGGGCGGCAGTCGCCGGTGCGGAGGCAGCGGTTGCTGGCTCGGTGGCCGGTGGCTGGGGGGTAAGACTAGTGTTCATCGACTTCATAGGTTAAGCAACAGCCGTCAGCATATCATGCAGCCCAGCGGATTGCAGTGCATTTTCGGCCACTGTATCGAATTGATCATCCCGGAATCATGCTTAGGATACGGTTAAGCCGGCGCGCGGACGTGCGTTCGGGGCGTAAAACGTGTATAATGCTCGACGCACTAATGCAGTAACGGTGTGGTTCAGCTTGGAACAGGATGCGATTCGGATGGTCTGACCAAGGGTTTTCAACCCTTCTCATTTGCCCTTCTCATTCTTCCCTGAAAAGAGAAACAAGCCCGTGGCTGGAAAGCGGGCTTTTTTTATTCCGCAGAAAATCGTCAGCTAAATTACAACATTTCCACCCATGCGCACCGCTCGCGGTCGGCGCGGGGCCAGCTTTTTTGTAATTTCTGACGAATACGCATTGAGAGATTTTTAATGACAAAACCGAAAACTTTAACGTTGTCCGTCAAGAAGCCTGCCCGCGCTGCCGCTGCGCCACTGGTGGTGCCGAAGACGACTCTATCTTATGTGATCGATAACGAAGAGGCAGCGAGCAAAGTAACGGTAGTCAAAAAGAAAACCCGCCTGAGCGCCGCTGCGGAAGCCGCCCAGGTGGATGTGGCTGCGGTCGAGACGGCGGATGAGCCGGCGAAAGCCGTCAAGGTCGCGCGCAAGAGCGCCTCGACCACGGCCACGGCTGCGGTGGACGCGCCGGCGGTTGTGGTCAAGTCGGCGCCGAAGTCGAAACTGGTCAAGGCCAAGGTGGAACCTGCGCCGGTGGTCATCTCCACCGCTGGTCCGGCTGTCAGCCAGGTGACCGATGCCGCTACGCTGGCCTCGATCGACACCTCGGGCTATCTGCTGCCAGGCGTCAAAGTGCCAGGCCGCCGTGGCCGCAAGCCATCTGAATTCACGCCGGAAAACGATGAAGTCGCGGCACTGAACGCGGTTGAACGCGCTGAACTGAAGGCCGTGTCGAAAGCCCGCGAGCGCAAGGCCAAGGGCGGCGCCGATCTGCTGGGCCTGGACCCGAAAGCTTCGGCTGAAGAGCTGGAGAAACGCCGCGCGCAGATCAAGAACCTGATCAACATGGGCAAGGAACGTGGCTTCCTGACCTATGCCGAGATCAACGACCAGCTGCCGGAAAACATCATCGATCCGGAAGCGATCGAAGGCATTATTGCCACCTTCAACGACATGGGCATCGCGATCTACGAGCGCGCGCCGGATGCGGAAGCGCTGCTGCTGAGCGATAACGTCGCCACCGTGACCTCGGACGACGAGGTGGAAGCGGCTGCCGCGACCGCGCTGTCGACCGTTGACTCCGACTTCGGCCGTACCACCGACCCGGTCCGCATGTATATGCGTGAAATGGGCGCCGTGGCGCTGCTGACCCGCGAAGGCGAGATCGAAATCGCCAAGCGTATCGAAGAAGGCCTGAAAGACATGATCCAGGCGATTTCCGCCTGCCCGACCACCATCGCCGAAATCCTGGCGCTGGCTGACAAGATCGAGTCCGACGAAATGAAAGTGGACGATGTGGTCGATGGTTTCGTTGATCCCGACGAAGCAGCGCCGGCCCCGGCCGCCGCCGCTAGCTCGGATGACGAGGACGAAGAAGACGAAGATGACGGCGAGGAAGAAGATGGCGACGTGGGCGGCGGTGCTGCCGGCTACTCGACCGAGCAACTGGCGCAGCTGAAAATCGCCGCGCTGGACAAATTCGCCTTCATTTCCGGCCAGTTCGAGAAAATGCGCAAGGCATCCGGCGGCTACGGCTCCAAGGCCTACGTTGCCGCGCAAGAAGCGATTTCGGCCGAACTGCTGGGCATCCGCTTCACCGCCAAAGTGGTCGAGAAGCTGTGCGACACGCTGCGTGGCCAGATGGAAGAAGTGCGTTCGATCGAACGCGCCGTGCTGGACCTGTGCGTCAACCGTTGCGGCATGCCGCGCGCGCACTTCATCAAAGTCTTCCCTGGCAATGAAACCGATCTGGATTGGGTCGATGGCGAAGTCGATGCTGGCTATCCTTACAGCACCGTGCTGGGCCGTAACGTGCCAGCCGTGAAAGAACTGCAACGCAAAATGATCGACCTGCAGCAACGCGTGGCGCTGCCGCTGGCCGACCTGCGCAAGATCAACAAGCAGATGGCTGCCGGCGAGAAACGCGCCCGTCAGGCCAAGCGCGAAATGACCGTCGCCAACTTGCGTCTGGTGATCTCGATCGCCAAAAAGTACATCAACCGCGGCCTGCAATTCCTGGATCTGATCCAGGAGGGCAATATCGGTCTGCTGAAGGCGGTAGACAAGTTCGAATACCGTCGCGGCTACAAGTTCTCGACCTATGCGACCTGGTGGATACGTCAGGCCATTACGCGTTCGATCGCCGACATGGCGCGTACCATCCGTGTGCCGGTGCACATGATCGAAACTATCAACAAGATGAACCGCATCTCGCGCCAGATCATGCAGGAAACCGGCAGCGAGCCGGACCTGGCGACCCTGGCGGTCAAGATGGAAATGCCGGAAAACAAAGTCCGCGAAATCATGAAGATCGCTAAAGAGCCGATTTCCATGGAAACGCCAATGGGCGAGGACGGCGATTCGCAGCTGGGCGACTTCATCGAAGACAACACCACGCTGGCGCCGCTGGATGCCGCGCTGCACGCCTCGATGCGCAACGTCATCAAGGAAGTGCTGGATTCGCTGACCCCGCGCGAAGCCAAAGTGCTGCGCATGCGTTATGGCGTGGAAATGTCGAATGACCACACGCTGGAAGAAGTGGGCAAGCAATTCGACGTGACCCGCGAGCGTATCCGCCAGATCGAAGCCAAGGCGATGAGCAAGCTGCGCCAGCCATCGCGCTCGGACAAACTGAAAACCTTCCTGACGCAAAACTAAGCGTCAGCGGAGTCAAGGAAAAGGGAGGCCATGCGCCTCCCTTTTTTTCGTCATGCTAAGATCGCCCGCACACTGCGGAGGAGATCGCGATGGACAGTCAGTTGCACGGAAGTTGTTTATGTGGCGGCGTGCGCTACAAGGCGGCGTTGCCGGTGTTTCATTCTAGCCACTGCTATTGCACCATGTGCCAGAAGCAGCATGGCGCGGCAGCCGGCAGCTACGCCAATATGGCCCGCGCTGGTTTTGTGGTGCAGCAGGGCGCCGAGTTGATTACCGAATACGCTTCGTCCGCTGAGGGGCGGCGCGGCTTTTGCCGTGTTTGCGGTTCGACGCTGTTCTGGCGCAGCACGGCGTCGCCAGACCGGATCGCCATCACCCTCGGCACGCTGGAGCCGGAATATGCCGGTCCGGTCGAGCGCGAGCTGTACATCGATACCAAGCCCGCCTGGCTACCGCATGGAGGCTGATGATGCCTGTCAAGGAGATGGATGGCTACGAGGTCGAGTTCACCGGCGAATTGCTGGAAGGTAGCGAGCAGTGGGGCGCTTACGTTTCCATCTTCGCGCCGTCAGATAACCCGATGCATATGAATAACGTCTACCCGAAGCGGCGGGTGGCGGCCGACCAGGCCTTTACCGATCAGCAGTCTGCCGAAGCGGAAGCTGAGCGCGCCGTGCCCGGTATTCTGGAAGAACTGCGCGCATAAGAAAACGCCCCGACTGAGCGGGGCGCTGCTTCTTAGCCAGTGTTGCGCAAACCTGCCGCGACACCATTAATTGACAAGTGAATGCCGCGATGCACCCGCTCATCGGCCTTGCTTTCCGACGACAGCGCGCGGTGGCGCTTGATCAGTTCGACCTGCAAGTGGTTCAGCGGATCGAGGTAGGCGAAGCGGTTCTGGATCGAGCGCGCCAGCAGCGGATTGCCGGCCAGGCGTTCGCCGGCGCCGGTGATGCTTTCCAGGATGCTGATGGTGTTCGCGTGCTCTTCGGTGATGCGCTTGAAGATGCGTTCACGCAGCTCTTTATCTTGCACCAGTTCAGCGTAGCGCGAAGCAATTGCCAGGTCGGTCTTGGCCAGCACCATATCCATATTCGACAGCAGCGTGGCAAACAGTGGCCAGTGCTTGAACATGGCTTGCAGTTGCGCCAGGCGCTCGGCCTTGT
This sequence comes from Duganella sp. sic0402, assembly GCF_019219065.1. Taxonomy (GTDB): domain Bacteria; phylum Pseudomonadota; class Gammaproteobacteria; order Burkholderiales; family Burkholderiaceae_D; genus Rugamonas. The sequence continues at coordinate 116,692 of NZ_JAHUWK010000004.1, forward strand.
CGCCGTCGGCAATCCAGCCGCCGATGGCGCTGGCGAAACCATACCACCCCGGCAGCAGCAAACGGCACTGGCCCCACGAGAAGCCCCATGGAATCGCCCGCAGGTCTTCAATCCGCTTGGTCGATTTGCGCGAAGCAGGGCGTGAACCGAGGTTCAGCTCGGCGATCTCGGCAATCGGCGTGGCGGTGAAGAAGTAGTCGGTGAAGCCCGGAGTTTCATAGACCAGATTGCGGTAGGCCTTGTAGGCGCGATCGGAAATCTCGGCCATGATGGTTTCGAACTGGCGCAGCTGCTTGCTGTGCTCGGAGTCTTCCGGCTGCGGCAGCAGGCTGGCTTCCAGCGTCGCCGCCACCAGCAGCTCCAGGTTGCGGCGGCCGATGTCCTTGTTGGAGAACTTCGACGCGATGATCTCGCCCTGTTCGGTCAGGCGGATCTGGCCGTTGACGGTGCCATGCGGCTGCGCCAGGATGGCGTCGTACGATGGACCGCCGCCACGGCCGACCGTGCCGCCACGGCCATGGAACAGGCGCAGCTTGACGCCGGCTTTTTCAAACACGGTCACCAGATTGGTTTCGGCCTTGTACAGTTCCCAGTTGGAGGTGAGGAAGCCGCCGTCCTTGTTGGAGTCCGAATAGCCCAGCATGACTTCCTGGATCTGGCCTTGCTTGGCGATCAGTTCTTTCACCAGTGGAATCGCCATCACCGCTTCCATGATGCCGGAGGCGCGTTGCAGGTCGGGGATGGTTTCGAACAGCGGGATCACCATCAGGTCCAGTTCTTTTTCCGCGATGCGCAGCAGGCCGAGCTCTTTTTGCAGCAGCAGCACTTCCAGCAGGTCGGAAACCGTTTCGGTGTGCGAGATGATGTAGTTGCGGATCGCGCGTGAACCATAGCGGGCGCGGATCTCGCGCGCCGCGCGCAGCACGCCCAGTTCGGAAACCGTCTCGGCCGAATAATTCACGTACGGCGAATTCAGCAGGCGCGGTTGCGCCAGTTCGCTCAGCAGCAGCTTGACCTTGGCGTCTTCGTCCAGCGCGGCGTAGTCGGCCTGCACGCCGGAGGTGGAGAACAGCTCGGCCAGCACGCGCTCGTGGATGTCCGACGACTGGCGCATGTCCAGCGACGCCAGATGGAAGCCGAAGATGTCGGCGGCGCGCTTCAGCGTGGCCAGGCGCGGCTGCACCAGCACGCTGCCGTGGTTGGCGTTGAGCGAATCGATCAGCACTTGCAGGTCGGTGGCGAAGGCGCGCGCGTCGGCGTACGGCTCGGCGTGGCCAACTTCCTTGCGCAGGATGTTGGTGGCGCCCAGCGCACGCGCGGTCGAGGCCAGGCGCGCATAAATGCCGATCAGCGCGCGGCGGTAGGGCTCATCGGCGCGGTGATCGGAGGTGTCCGGCGACTGGTCGGCCAAGGCTTGCAGTTGCGGCGAGCAGGCGATCATCAGGGTCGAGATCGACAATTCGGCGCCCAGCGTGTGCGCTTCTTCCAGATAGAAGTCGAGGATGGTGGTAGCCTGGCGCGTCAGCGCGTGCGACATGGTATTGCCGTTGACGTTGGGATTGCCGTCGCGGTCGCCGCCGATCCAGCTGCCCATCTGTACATACGGCGCGTCGAGTTGCACGCTTGTGCCGTAGTGATGGGCGATGTCCTGTTCGATGTCATCGTACAACCCCGGCAGCTCGCGCAGGAAAGTGATGCGGTAGTAGGACAGGGCGTTTTCGATTTCGTCGGCCACCGTCAGCTTGGAGTAGCGCAGCATGCGGGTCTGCCACAGCGTGGCGATGCGCGCGCGCAGCAGATGCAGGTTGGCGGCGGTTTCCTTCGGCGTCAGCGGCAGGTCGCGCTCGGCCAGCAGGCGCGCGATGTCGTGTTCCGCATCCAGGATGGATTTACGCTGCACCTCGGTCGGGTGGGCGGTCAGTACCGGCGAGATCAGTGCCTCCTGGAAGAAGGTGGACACGGTTTCCTGCGCGACGCCCGCCTGTTTCAGCTTGCACAGCGCGTAGTTGACGCTGCCTTGCTGCGGATTGGAACCGGCCAGCAGGTGCGCGCGGCGGCGGCGGATGTGGTGCTGGTCTTCCGCGATATTGGCCAGGTGCGAGAAGTAGGAGAAGGCGCGCACCACCGAGATGGTTTGCTCCTTGGTCAGGATTTTCAGCATGCCATCCAGCTCTTTGGCGGCGCCGGCGTCGGCTTCGCGGCGGAAGCGCACGGCGGTTTGCCGGATGGTTTCGACCACGGCGTAGACTTCCTCGCCTTCCTGGTCGCGCAAGACGTCGCCCAGCAGGCGACCTAATAAGCGAATGTCTTCTTTCAGAGGGGCATCCTTATCGGCGCCCGGTTGTTCAGCAGTTGGTTCGTTGAATGCACTAGATTGATTTGCCATGTGTTAAGCCACAAAGAGGTGAAAATATCGGTGCACGGGCGCTTAACCCGGTTTTGCAAAGTGAGCATGCTAAAATTTGTGATCTTAAACACGCGCGTGGTACTGGCTTGTGCCGGTAAGCGTCAGCTACAGCGAAAGAACTGGTTTTGAAAACATCCGAATTGGGCTCCGTTGACCCTAAGAACTCCCCATCCAGATTAGTGATCGCCTCGCGTGAGTCCCGGCTCGCCATGTGGCAAGCAGAACATGTCCGCGATCGCTTGACATTATTATATCCGCAGTGCGATGTCAAAATTGTCGGAATGACGACCCGTGGCGATCAAATTCTGGATCGCACCTTGTCCAAAGTCGGCGGCAAAGGACTGTTTGTTAAAGAACTTGAAGTGGCCATGGCCGAAGGCCGCGCCGACCTGGCTGTGCACTCGCTGAAGGATGTGCCGATGGAGCTGCCGGAAGGGTTCGCGCTGGCCGCCGTGCTGGAGCGCGAAGACCCGCGCGACGCCTTCGTTTCCAACGATTACGCTTCGCTCGACGAACTGCCGGCTGGCGCCATTGTCGGCACCAGCAGCCTGCGCCGCCAGGCGCTGATCGCCGCACGCTATCCGCAACTGGTGATCAAGCCGCTGCGTGGTAATCTGGATACACGGCTGGCCAAACTGGACCGGGGCGACTACGCCGCGATCATCCTTGCCGCCGCTGGCCTGAAGCGTTTGGGTTTGCCACATCGCATCCGCTCGCTGCTCGACCCTGCCAGCAGCTTGCCGGCCGCCGGCCAGGGCGCGATGGCGATTGAAATCGCCGAACGCAGCGACGGCCTTGATCTGATGGCGATACTGGCGCCGTTGAACCACACGGCCACCGAACAAGCTGTGACCGCCGAGCGCAAAGTCTCCAAAGTGTTTGGCGGCAGCTGCCAGGTGCCGCTGGCTGCTTACGCAACGGTGGACGGCACGGACATGCATCTGCGCGCCATGGTCGCCACGCCGGACGGCCTGCGCATCGCCAGCGCCGAAGTGCGCGGCGCCGCCGCCGAGGCTGAAGCCTTGGGCGCGCAAGCCGCGGAATTGCTGCGCGCGCAGGATGCGGAAGATATCCTGTCGTCGTGCCTGAGCGAAGCGGCGCAAGCCGAGGCCGACGCCCGTTCGGCCACGCTGGCCGGCGCGGGCAAGCCGGGCGCGTGATCCGGGGATGACCGGCGCTGTCGTCATCACCCGTCCATTGGCGCAAGCCGCACCGCTGGCGCAGCGCGTTGCCGCGCTGGGCCGGGAAGTCGAAATATTGCCGCTGTTGGAAATCGCCCCGCTGGCAGATCAGGCGCAGCTGCTGGCGGCGCTGGCGCGGCTGGACCAGTACGCGATGGTGGCTTTCGTGTCGCCGAACGCGGTCGATGCCGCCTTCGCGCATATCCGGCAATGGCCGGCCGGCGTCACGGCGGCCGTGGTGGGCGAGGGCAGCCGCGCCGCGCTGGCGGCCCATGGCGTGGCCGACATCATCAGCCCGGCCGACAGCGCCCACAGCGATTCCGAGCATCTGCTGCAAACACTCGACCTGGCGGCGCTGAAGGGCAAGCCGGTGCTGATCATCCGTGGCGAAAGCGGCCGCGAACTGATGGCCGATGGCTTGCGCGACGCCGGCGCGGTGGTCGACGTGGCGCCAGCCTACCGCCGCTCGTTGCCGGCGCTGACGCCGGAACTGGCCGCCCGGCTGAAACGTTTGCTGACGCAGCAAAACGACTGGATCATCACCAGTTCCGAGGCTTTGCGCGGTTTGTGCGACCTTCTTGCAAAAGTTGACTTGCAGCATCCTAACGCGATGCAGCACAATAGCGTTGTAGCTATGCAACAGCAGCATTTGATTGTGCCACACGCCCGAATTGCCGAAACGGCAAATAATTTAGGATTTTCCAAGCTGACGCTCACAGGATCAGGCGACGAACGCCTGCTGGCCGCGTTACAATCACGCCTATGAACGATTTGCCTACCTTACCCGACCCAGCCGTTTCGTCCGCCAAGGCCGCCGAAACCCCGCCTGCGCCGCCGTCGCAGCCTGAACAGAGCTTGCTTGAGACCTTGCAGCAGCCGCAAGTGCTGCTGGCCGGCATCGCCATGCTGGTGATCATGCTGGCGGCGCAGACCTGGTCGTCGCATGCGCGCGTCAACAAGCTGCGCGAGGAAATGGCGACGCGCCTGCAAAAAGGCGACGCCTTGAATGCCGACACCGGCAATCTGGTACGCAACGTGCAAGAAAGCACCAAGGAGCTGCAGACCAAGGTGGCGCTGCTGGAGAGCAAACAGCTGGAAGCGCAAAGCCAGCAACTGGCGCTGGAGCAGCTGTACCAGGACCTGTCAAAAAATCGCGATGAGTGGGCGCTGACGGAAATCGAACAAGTGCTCTCAACCGCATCGCAGCAGCTGCAACTGGCCGGCAATGTGCCGGGCGCGCTGATCGCGCTGCAAAATGCCGACCGCAGCCTGTCGCGCTCGGACAAGCCGCAATTCATCACCATCCGCCGCGCCATTGCGCGCGACACCGACAAGCTGAAAGCGCTGCCGAGCGTGGATTCGGTCGGCGTGGCGCTGCGCCTGGACAACGCCATCGCGCAAATCGACACGCTGCCGATGCTGTCGGACGAAAAACCGACGCTGCCGGCGCCGCCTGAAAAGAAAGCCAAGCCGGCCAAGGTCGCGCACGACAAGCATGGCAAACCGGTCAAGGTGGAAGAACCTGTCACCAGCCCATGGCTGCAATCGTTGCAGGACGGCTGGACCGGCTGGAGCAGCGAGATGTGGACCGATGTGCGTCAGCTGATCCGCGTGCGTAATGTCGAAACGCCGGAAGCGCTGATGATGTCGCCGACCCAGGCTTACTTCATGCGCGAGAACCTCAAGCTGCGCCTGCTGAATGCCCGCATGGCGCTGCTGTCGCGTAACGAAGGCGCTTTCCGGGCCGACCTGATCGCGGCGCAGGAAGCGCTGACCAAGTATTTCGACACCCGCGCTCGCTCCACCCAGACCGTGCAGACGCTGCTGCGCCAGGTCCAGAGCAGCAATCTGGCGATTGAGATGCCGACCTTGTCGGACAGCCTGAACGCCGTGCGCAACTACAAAGCGAAGCCATAGTCATGCGTTTATTCCTCTGGTTAGTCGCCATGATGGCCGCCGCCATCGGCATTGCCGTGACGGCGCGTTTCAATCCGGGCAATGTGGTGCTGTTCTATCCGCCGTACCGTTTCGACTTGTCGCTGAACTTCTTCGTGGTGCTGGAAGTGGCGTTGTTCGCCTTCCTGTATGTCGTGATCCGCGCCTTCCGCGCGACGGTCAAGATGCCGGGCAAGGTGGCGGCCTACCGTCAGCAAAAGCGCGAGCGCGACGGCAACAAAGGCCTGCGCGAAGCGCTGAAGGCGCTGTTTGAAGGCCGCTTCGGCCACGCCGAAAAGGCCGCCTTGCGCGCCTCCGAGCTGCCTGAGAATGCCGGCGTGGCGGCGCTGATCGGCGCCCGCGCGGCGCACCGCATGCGCCAGTCGGCGCGCCGCGATCAATGGCTGAACAAGCTGGTCGACGACAACGCGATGAAGACCGCGCGCCTGATGACCATGACCGAGTTGCTGGTCGATGACCACCAGCCGGAGCAGGCGCTGGAAGCGGTGCGTGAGCTGAACGCCAGCGGCACCCGTCACATCCACGCCTTGCAGATGTCGCTGAAAGCGCAGCAGCAGGCCAAGAACTGGCCGGAAGTGCTGCGTCTGGTGCGCTCGCTGGACAAGCACCGCGCGCTGCATCCGGCGCTGTCGTCGCGTCTGCGCGAGCTGGCCTACGACGATTTGCTGTCGGACACCAGCCATGATGCCGAATCGCTGCTGCGGGTCTGGGCTACGGTGCCGACCTCGGACCGCATCAAGCCTTATGTTGCCTGCCGCGCGGCCACCGCGCTGAACGCGCGCGGCCTGCACGACGAAGCGCGCCGCGTCGCCGAAGAATCGCTGGCCGCAGACTGGGACGACCGCGTAGTCCGCACCTACCGCGAAGCCGCCGCTCCGGCCGGCTCAGCCGCGCTGCTGATGCAGATCGAACACTGCGAGGGCTGGGCCAATACCCGCCCGACCGACGCCGAACTGGCACTGACGCTGGGCTCGCTGTGCCTGAAGCAAAAACTGTGGGGCAAGGCGCAGCGCTATCTGGAGCAAGCTTTGTCGGACGCTTCCGATCCACGCATGGTGCGCGAATCCCACCTCAAACTGGCGCAGCTGCACGAAGCACTAGGCCAGCAAGAAGAAGCCGCCAACCACTACCGCCAGTGCGCACTGGCAACCATCCTCTAAACAGATGGCCGGTCCTCACCGGCCATTTTCTTTCCCGGATACCTTTTCCTTGTCAGATGACGAATCGTGTCAGGATAGGGATCAGGCCGACCAGCAGGGTGTGGATCAGCCATTTGTTGTTCGAGGAAATCATGAGCGGAACCTCTGGGCGGTGCGCTAAACCTGTAGTTTAGCTTGGGCGCTCCGCCTCGCTGTTGCGCTGGCTCAGGCGGGGTCGGAATCGACCGGGAAGCCTTCGAGTTTCCAGCGCAGCATGCCACCGGCGAGGTTGGCGACCTTGCTGAAGCCGGCCTTGGCCAGCATCACGCTGGCCTGTGCGGAGCGAACGCCGGAGCGGCAGACCGCCACGATCGGCTGCTCCTTGTCGAACTCGTCCATGCGTCCGGTCAGCTGCGACAAGGGCACCAGCGTGGCGCCGTGCAGATGGCCCAGCTGGTCAATGAACTCCGGCGCTTCGCGCACATCAACGATCTGCACCTTGTTCTGCTGCTCCAGCAGCGCCATCGGTTCGATTTCCCATACGCCACTGAAACGCAGCGTCAGCGGCGCCCACGTTGGCGTATCGGTCGGCGCATCGCCTTCCGGCTTGCCGCAGCGCAGATTGGCCGGCACCGCCACCGCAATTAACTTCGGATGCGGCAGGTTCAGATTGTTCATGTGGCCGGTGAAATCGCCCACGTCCACATCGCCGCCCAGGCGCGGATTGTAGCGGCGCTCCTCCGCCACGCTGGTGACCGTGATGCCGCGATAGTCGTGGCCGGGGTAGAGCAGACAGGCACCCGGCAGGCTGAGAATCTGTTCATGTACTGACGCAAACAGCTGCTGCGGGCTGCCTTGCTGGAAGTCGGTGCGGCCGCAGCCGCGTATCAGCAGACTGTCGCCGGTGAAGGCCATGCTTTCATCATCCAGTACATAGGTCAGACAACCGCTGGTATGGCCAGGCGTGGCGCGCACCGTCAGATGGCGTGCGCCGAAGGTGATGCGGTCGCCTTGCTGCAAAGGCGTATCCGCACCGCTGGCGCCACCGGCAGCCGACACCGCAATCCTGCTGCCAGCGCGCTGACGCAAGCGCCAGGCGCCAGTGACGTGGTCGGCGTGCACATGGGTGTCCAGCGTGGCGATCAGCTTCAGCCCAAGCTCCTGCAACAACGCCAAGTCGCGCGGCACTTGTTCATAGACCGGATCGATCAGCAGCGCCTCGTCGCCATCCCCCAGCAGATAAGTGTAGGTGGAAGAGGTCGGATCGAACAGTTGGCGGAAAATCATAATTCGTTATCTGAATAAGGACAGCCCTCATCATAACAAATGTTCAATGGTGTTGCGCCGCACAAGCCGCCTCTACTTCGATATAATGTCGCGGTTAAACACAGCCTGCAAACAGAGGAAAATCCATGAGCTTGAACAAAGTGTCTTCCGGTAAAGACCTGCCGAACGATTTCAACGTGATCATCGAGATCCCGATGAACGCCGATCCGATCAAATATGAAGTGGACAAGGAATCGGGCGCGATCTTCGTCGACCGTTTCATGGGCACCGCCATGCACTACCCATGCAACTACGGTTACGTGCCGAACACGCTGTCGGCCGATGGCGATCCAGTGGACGTGTTGGTAATTACCCCATTCCCGCTGATTCCTGGCGTGGTGGTCCGTTGCCGTCCGATCGGCGTGCTGAAAATGACCGACGAAGCCGGTGAAGACGCCAAAGTGCTGGCCGTTCCAGTCGACAAAGTGCTGTCGATCTACAGCCACTGGCAGAAGCCGGAAGACCTGAACGAACTGCGCCTGCGCCAGATCCAGCACTTCTTCGAGCACTACAAAGACCTGGAAAAAGGCAAATGGGTCAAGATCGAAGGCTGGCACGGCCCGGAAGCCGCCAAGGAAGAAATCCTGGCCGGCGTCGCCAACTACCAGAAAGACCAGCAAGCATAATCAAAGCCCCGCAAGGGGCTTTTTTTTTACGCCTGGCGGGCGGTATCGACCGCTTCCGCCGCCTCGGCCGCGCTGGCTTCCGCCTCGCGCCGCAGGCGCGACATGTATTGCGGCGTGATGCCCAGGTAGGAGGCGATGGCGCGCTGCGAAATGCGCGCTTCCAGGCCCGGATATTCCTCGCGGAAGGCGGTCAGGCGCTCCTGCGCTGAAGTCTCGCCGCTGTTGTAGGCGCGCTGGGCCAGCGTTTGCAGGCCGTGCATGGCGATGTGCAGGTGATAGTTCTGCATGACTTCGTTCTGCGCGCGCAGTTCGCACGCCATTTTCCAGTCCAGCGTGAAGCCGTGGATAGGCGTTTCGGCGATCAGGAACTGCACCGCCGGCTGGCCGTTTTCCCCGCTGATCAGATCGGTCAGGGTAGTGGCCGATTCGCCTTCGCGGTAGAAGCGCAGCGTCATTTCGACACCGTCGCGGTTGAAGAAGCCGCTGCGCGCCACGCCACTGGCCAGCCAATGCACTTGCGTGGCCGGCACGCCGGCGCGCTGCAGGTACTCACCCTTGCGCACATGGAATGGCTTGGCGATGGTCGCCAGGATATTGGTGACGTTGGTGTACGCCTCTTCGCTGACATCGATCCGCTTCATGGTGGCGGATTTGAATCGACTGCGTTGTTTTATGAAATCTGCATTCATGCTGTTTTTGCCACGTTCCTAGAAAACTTTCCAAGGGGGCCAAAGTATAGCCGCGACGGAAATTGCTGTGAAGAAAACTGGATTCATACTTAAACCAGGGAGATGTGCATACCGCTATTCTACCGTATAAGGGTTTCCCTGATGTATGTTCATCCAGCCGGCCAATTGAACGCGGCTTGCCCGATGTCTTGCCTTACAATAATGCCCCCTAATCAGAACGAGGGACTTATGTCTGAGAAGAATGCAAGCACCACTGGTGCGGCAATGGTGGCATTGATGCTGCTATCGGGCGGCGTGGCGGCGGCTGATACGGCTGATACACCGTGGAATCTGGGCGGCGCGGTCCGCTTTAACTACGAGCACAAGAGCTGGCAGGACGATTATCCGAATGGCTTTTTCGGGCTGGACACAGCGCGCCTGGATGTCAAATACGACGATGGCGTAGTGATCGGCTCGGCGCAATACCGCTATAACCACTTTCCGAAAGGGCAGGGCGGCTACTGGCAGCACTTCCTGCAACACGGCTGGGTTGGTATGCGATTCGCCGACAAGAGCACACTGCATGTGGGCCTGGACCGGAATATGTTTGGCCTGCAGCCGTTCACATCCAATAATTTCTACGAGTCAATCGCCTTCTACGCCGGGTTCGAGGACAAGTTTGACCTGGGCCTTACCTACGCCAGCAAACCTGGCCCGGTGGAATGGCAAGTAGGCTTTTATCCGCGCGATGGCGGCTCCTATGGCGGTGGCGGCAACACGGCCGGTGCTTCCAACCGCTATTCCTATAATATCGTTGCCGATGATGACCAGCAGGGCTACGGAACTGGCCAGCGCGATCAGGAACGCAATACGCTGATTGGCCGCGTTGCGCTGAAAATGGATGGCGACGGACGGAATGAGGTGGGACTCTCGGCGTTGACGGGGACCATCCGCAATACCACCCGCAGCGAGGGCAGGGACACCCGCCGCAACGCCCTGGCGGTGCACTACCGAGGCGGCGCTGGCCGCTGGAATGTGGCGCTGGAAGCCTTGCGCTACAACTACAAAACCAGCCATGGCGCGCAGCAAACATATGGCGGACTCGATCCGAACAGCTTTGTGATGCTGGGCGGGTTTGGCTATCCCTATCCGGTCGCGTCGAAAGGCGATATCTACATCGCCAATCTGAGTTACGACCTGCCGGGCAAGCTGGGACCGTTCAGCGGTTTCAAGCTGTACAACGATTACAGCGTGCTGCGTAAGCGTGTCGCCGGTTATAAAAACTCGGTGCAGAATGTCAGCGGCATGAGTTTCTCAGCCGGGAAATGGCTGTTTTATGCCGATTTCATGTGGGGCAAGCATCATCCCTACCTGTCGCCGGACGGTGGTGGCCTGGCGTTGACTTCCCGCCAGCATGACGGCTTCACACGCAGGATCAATCTCCAGGCCGGCTTTTATTTCTGAGGCGCTTTGAACGGAATATGCTCCGACAATTCGTCGATGTAATCATTCATGGCGGCGGTTTCCTGCGACAGGAAGTCCGCAATCGCATCGGCGAAGCGTTCATCAGCAATCCAGTGGGCTGACCAGGTGGGTGTCGGCACCAGTCCGCGTGACATCTTGTGCACGCCTTGCGCGCCGCCTTCAAAGCTGGCGAGACCGTGGCGGATGCAATAGTCTATCGATTGCATATAACAGGTTTCAAAGTGCAGTCCCGAGACAAACTCGGTCGTGCCCCAGTAGCGGCCGTACATGACGTTGCCGCCGACCAGGTTGAATGCCACTGCCACCGGCGTCTCGCCGCGCTTGGCCAGCACCAGCATCAGATTGTCCGGCATCTCGGCCAGCAGGCACTGGAAGAATGCCAGCGACAGATAGGGCTTGGAGTAGTGGGCTTGATAGGTCGACACATAGCAGCTGTAGAAGAAGCGCAATACCTCTTCATTGATGGCGGCGCCGGCCAGATGCTCAAAGTGGATGCCTGCATCGGCCACGCGGCGGCGGTCCTGGCGCAGTTTCTTGCGCTTTTCCATCTTCATGGTCGCGAGGAAGGCGTCCAGGTCGGCGTAGCCGTGGTTTTCCCAGTGGAATTGCACGCCTTCGCGCAGCATATAACCGGCTTCGGCCAGCGCCTGTTTGTCCTGTTCGTCCGGGAACAGGATGTGCAGCGAGGAGGTTTCCAGCTGCTGCGCCACTTGCAGCGCGGCGCGCGCCAGCAGTTGCCGGTCTTCGGCGTTGCGCGCCAGCAGGCGGCTGCCGCTTACCGGCGTGAACGGCACCGCCGACAGCAGCTTGGGATAATAGGGCAGGCCGTTGCGATGGAAGGCGTCGGCCCAGGCGTGGTCAAACACGTATTCGCCACGGCTGTGTTCCTTCAGGTAGAGCGGCATGGCCGCGTGCAGCTGGCCGTCGCGTTGCAGGATCAGGTAGCGCGGGCTCCAGCCGGTGCGCGGCGAGGCGCATTGTGTCTCGTGCAGCGCGTGCAGAAAGGCATAGCTGAGTGTGGGATTGTCGCCGGCCAGCGCCTGCCACTGCGCCGGGTCGATCTCTGCCAATGAGTCGATGATCGTAAACTCTGCTTCCGCCACACTGCCTCCATGCTTGTTGATGCGCCAGTCTAGCGCATGCGGGCAAGCTTTGCCCGTGCGATAATCGGATTTTGCCAACGCGGAAGACCTGACATGGCCCATAATTTCTTCAATCTGTACACCCACGATTTCGCGCGCGTCGCGATTGCTGCGCCGGTGTGCCGTATTGCCGATCCGGCCTACAACGCCGAACAGACCATTTTGCTGGCTGAGCAGGCCGCAGCGCAAGGCGCGGCGCTGGTGGCGTTTCCCGAACTGGGACTGGCTGCCTACACCTGCGACGATCTGTTCCACCAGCGCGCCTTGCTGGACGGCGTGCTGGACGGCCTGGCTGCGATTCTCGACGCCTCGCTGCAATGGAAGATGGCGGTGGTGGTCGGTGCGCCGCTGCGGGTTGAGCATCAGCTGTACAACTGCGCGGTGGTGATTGCCAACGGGCAGATCCAGGGCGTGGTGCCGAAGAGCTATCTGCCGAATTACGGCGAGTTCTACGAAGCGCGCCAGTTCAGCAGCGGCGATTACGCGACCGCCACCGAAATCGATCTGCTGGGCGAGCGCGTGCAATTCGGCTCGGGCCTGCTGTTTGAAGTGGGCGACCTGCCGATGTTCAAATTCCACGTCGAGATCTGCGAGGACGTGTGGGTGCCGGTGCCGCCGTCATCGTTTGCCGCGCTGGCCGGCGCCACGGTGCTGGTCAATCTGTCGGCCTCGAACGCGCTGGTGGGCAAGTCCAACTACCGCAACCAGTTGGTGGGGCAGCAGTCGGCGCGCTGCATTTCGGCTTATCTGTACACCTCGGCCGGCGGCGGCGAGTCCAGCACCGATATGGCGTGGGACGGGCAGGGCGTGATCTACGAAAACGGTGAGCTGCTGGCCGAGCCGAAGCGCTTCATCGACGAGCCGGCGCTGACCTTTGCCGATATCGACCTGGAGCGCCTGTCGCGCGAGCGTATGCGCATGAACACCTTCGCGCAATCGGTGCAGCGCCACGCGGCCGAAGTGGGCAAGTTCCGCACCGTGTTCTTCCATCTGGAGATCGAGCGCGACCAGCCGCTGGCGCTGAAGCGCTGCGTCGAACGCTTCCCTTACGTGCCGGCCGATGCGCGCCGCCGCGACGACCGCTGCAACGAGGTCTACAATATCCAGGTGCAGGCGCTGGCGCAGCGCCTGACCACCAGCGGCCTGAAGAAAGTGGTGATCGGCGTGTCGGGCGGGCTGGATTCGACCCACGCGTTGCTGGTCTGCGCGCGCGTGATGGACAAGCTGAAACTGCCGCGCACCAATATCCTGGCCTACACCATGCCCGGCTTCGCCACCAGTGAGCGCACCTTGAAGCAGGCGCACGCGCTGATGAAGCTGGTTGGCTGCACTTCGCAGGAAATCGATATCCGTCCAAGCTGCATCCAGATGCTGAAAGACCTGAACCATCCGTATGCGGAAGGGCAGGCGCAGTACGACATCACGTTTGAAAACGTGCAGGCCGGCGAACGCACCAACCATCTGTTCCGCCTGGCGAACCATCACGGCGGGCTGGTGATCGGCACCGGCGACCTGAGCGAGCTGGCGCTGGGCTGGTGCACCTATGGCGTGGGCGATCATATGTCGCACTACAACGTCAACGCCAGCGTGCCGAAGACCTTGATTTCGCACCTGGTACGCTGGGTGGCGGAGTCCGGCGTGATTGGCCGCAATGACGCACAGGTGCTGCTGGATATTCTCGGCACCGAGATCAGCCCCGAGCTTGTGCCGGGCACTGCCGATGGCCAGCCGGAGCAGCGCACCGAAAGCACCATCGGTCCTTACGAGCTGCAGGACTTCAACTTGTATTATGTGCTGCGCTTCGGCTTCAATCCGTCCAAGGTGGCGTTCCTGGCGCACACCGCGTGGAAGGACAAAGAGCAGGGCCGCTGGCCGGACGGCGACCACGTCACGCGCAATCAGTACGACCTGACGGCGATTACCAGGAATCTGGGCATCTTCCTCGACCGCTTCTTCCGCACCAGCCAGTTCAAGCGCAGCTGCGTGCCGAATGGGCCGAAGGTGGGCAGCGGCGGTTCTCTGTCGCCGCGCGGCGACTGGCGCGCGCCAAGCGACGCGCAAAGCGTTGTATGGATGGATGAACTGCGCACCATTCCTGTGCATGAGTAAAGAATAAGCTTATGTACATGGACACAGCGGCTGTGTCGATTACAATAGAACCAAAGCATGCAGTCAGCTGCACCAAGATTTTCGATTTAGATACAAGGAGAAGTCATGAAACAGATTACCGCCGTGATCAAGCCGTTCAAGCTGGACGAGGTGCGTGAGGCACTGGCTGAGGTCAATGTTACTGGCCTGACCGTCACCGAGGTGAAAGGCTTTGGCCGTCAGAAAGGCCATACCGAACTGTATCGTGGCGCCGAATACGTGGTCGACTTCCTGCCGAAAGTCAAAGTGGAAGTGGTGGTGGATGACGGTGTGGCCGAGCAAGTGGTGGACGCCATCATCAAGGCCGCCCGTACCGGCAAGATTGGCGACGGCAAAATCTTCGTGCAGAACGTTGAACAGGTGATCCGCATCCGCACCGGCGAGACTGGTCCGGACGCCGTCTGAGTCGCTTTTCCGACACACTCCACATGCCGGCTTTGCCGGCATTTTTTTTGCGCTGACTTTCCCCGTGGAAGCGCTACCGATTCTGTGGGAAGTGTTTTAGGCCGAAAAAACTTTATTCCAATGTGTGTTACACCATAGTTTTATTCGGCTAGACTGTGTTTAGTGATGTAAGTTAAACAGGCTTCCTGAAACCAGAATCATTTGTTCGTTGCTTGCATTAATGTTAGCTTGGGATCACCGGCCTCGCAGTCGGATATAAAAATACGGGAGACAAAATTGAGCACACTACACCAGACGGCCATGGTCTTGGCCATGGACCAATTCGCCCTGGCCTGCGCCGCATATACCCCAAGCGCCCCTGTTTCGCGCGGAAATGAAAACGTTGTCATAGCAAGTCCATTCTGAGGAGGCGCGATGAACGGCAATGACATGCACGGCGGCGCGGTACGAAAAATCGTCATCGTCGGCGGCGGCACCGCCGGCTGGATGACCGCCGCGCCGCTGGCCCAGCGCCTGGCGCGCCATCCGACCCAGCCTTGCGAGATCACCCTGGTGGAATCGCCTGAAATCGGTACCATCGGCGTCGGCGAGGCCACCTTGCCGACCATCCGCGTCTACAACGCGGCGCTGGGCCTGGATGCCGACGACTTCGTCGCCAAGACCCAGGCCAGCTACAAGCTGGGCATTGAATTCAAGGACTGGGGCCACGTTGGCAACCGCTTTTTCCATCCCTTCGGCGATTTTGGCCCGGCGCTGGCCGGCATCGGCGCGCACCAGCACTGGCTGCGGCTGGCGCAGGCCTTTGACAAGATGCCCGACATGGAGAACTGGTCGGTGGCATCGATCATGGCGCGCCACAACAAGTTCACGCCACCGAACGAGGAAACGCCAGGCATGACCGATGCCTATTCCTACGGTGTGCATTTCGACGCCAGCCTGTACGCCGCTTATTTGCGCGACTATGCCGTGGCGCGCGGCGTGCAGCGCATCGAGGGCATGATCGTCGAGGTCGAGCAGCATCCGGAGAGCGGCTTCGTCAGCGCCGTCAAACTGCGCGATGGCCGCCGTGTCGAAGGAGAGCTGTTTATCGACTGTTCGGGCTTCCGCGGCCTGCTGATCGAGGGTGCGCTGAAGGCCGGCTATGAGGACTGGAGCAACTACCTGCCTTGCAACAGCGCGCTGGCCGTGCCCTGCGCCTCGGTGCCGCAGTTGACGCCTTACACCCGTTCCACTGCGCAGCAGGCCGGCTGGACCTGGCGCATCCCGCTGCAACACCGCACCGGCAACGGCTACGTCTACAGCAACAACTTCACCAGCGACGAGCAGGCGCGCAGCGTGCTGCTCAACGCCATCGACGGCGCCGCGCTGGATGAGCCGCGCCAGATTCGTTTCGTCACCGGACGCCGCCGCAAGTCCTGGGACAAGAACGTGGTGGCGATCGGCCTGTCGGCAGGTTTCATCGAGCCGCTGGAATCGACCAGCATCAATCTGATCGAAACGGCGGTGGGCAAGCTGCTGGAATTGTTCCCGGACCGTGATTGCAGCCCCGCGCTGGCCGATGAGTTCAACCGCTTCATGGGCCTGCGTTATGAATCGGTGCGCGACTTCATCGTGCTGCACTACAAGCTGACCACCCGCGACGATACCGAATTCTGGCGTCACTGCGCCAGCATGGCGATTCCGGATTCGCTGCGCCACCAGATCGAACTGTTCCGCGAGACGGGGCGCGTGGCGATCGTCGATCGCGGCGGCTTCGCCGAGCCTTCGTTCGTGGCGATGATGATGGGCCTCGGTGTGACGCCGAAGCGCTACGACCCGCTGGCTGACCGGGTCGACATCCGCGCGGTGCACGGCCATTTCGCCGAGCTGCGCGACATGATCACCAAGGCCGTAGCGAAAATGCCGGATCACGGCGCCTATGTCGCCAGCCAGGCGGCGAGCGGCGTATCCCGCGCGGCCGCCTGACAACTGATAGGAGGTATGCACAACGATCATTGATCAACAAGTGGTAGGCAATACAAAAACACCTATAAGAGGGAGACACAAATTGAATAAGCTACAGAAAACTGCGATCGCCGCTGCGGTTGCACAGGTCTTTGTGCTGCACACCGGCGTGGTGTTGGCGCAAACGGCAGACGCTAACACCGATCTGGCCAAGGGCCCGGTGGTGGTGGTCAGCGGCCAGCGCGCCGCGCTGCAATCCGCGCAAAAACTCAAGCAGGAGGCGGACGAGGTTGTCGATTCGATCGTCGCCGAAGACATTGGCAAGCTGCCGGACCGTTCGGTCACCGAGGTGCTGCAACGTATTGCCGGGGTGACCATCGACCGCAATATGGCCGGCGACCCGAACCGCCAGTCGGTCGAAGGCTCCGGCGTATCGGTGCGCGGCCTGACTTATGTGCGTTCTGAAATCAACGGCCGCGACGCGTTCTCGGCTGGCGGCGGCCGCTCGCTCGGCTTCGCCGACGTGGCGCCGGAGCTGATGTCGGGCGTCGACGTCTACAAGAATCCGTCCGCCGAGCAGGTTGAAGGCGCGGTGGCCGCGCTGGTCAATCTGCGCACGGCCATGCCGTTCGACTACAAGGGCTTCAAGGGCACAGTAGGCGTCTCGGAATCGTATTCGACCCTGCGCAAGGGCAAGCCTTCGCCGACCGGCACGGTGCTGCTGTCGAACCGCTGGACCACCGACTTCGGCGAATTCGGCGCCCTGGTGGACTTCGCCCATGCGAAGAGCCCGAGCCGTTCGGACGGCGTCGGCGTTGACCCGTACTTCCCGCACGTGAATTCCACCGACCCGACCAAATACGACCCATCCAAGACCAAATGGATACCGCTCGGCGTCGGCTACCGCTCGCAGGACTTCGACCGTACCCGTCGCGGCGACTATGCTGCCTTCCAGTGGCGTCCGAACAAAGACCTGACCGCCGCGCTGACCTACTTCAAGACCAAGTACAAGGAAGACCTGGACGAGCACGTCGTGGCTTCGTCCGAGGACAAGTGGTATCAGCAGGTGGCCAGCGCCGACTCGAAGTTCGACAGCAATGGCGCGTTCCAGAGCGGCACCATCTCCAACCCGACTTATGGCGGTTCACCGTTCAACAGCTCGCAGCGTATCAACGTGCGTGAATCCGGCACCCGCGATCTGTCGCTGAACGTGCAATGGCGCGCCACGCCGGACCTGACCTGGACCAATGACTTCCAGCACGTCCGCTCGACCACCGAAGGCTTTGACGCTGACGTCTCGACCGGTTTCATCCTGCCGAATCAGACCATGGACATGACCGGCAAAGTGCCGCAGATTGGTCTGGGTTCGGCAGCCTATATGGCCGATCCGAAAAACTACTACTGGGCCTATACCCAGGAAGCGCTGGACAACGCCAAGGCCACCCAGAAAGCCTGGAAATCCGACGTCAAATACACTTTCGACGATCCGGTGCTGCGCGACGTCCGCTTCGGCTTCCGCATGGCCGACCGCGAAGGCGAGAATCACAAGGCGCAGAAGTTCTACAACTGGCAGGCGATTACTTTCCCGTGGATGGAAGGCTGGCAGATCAACGGCGTGGCCCGCCTGAACGATCCGCGCTTCGCCGGCGGTGCTTCGCTGCAAACCATCGACAACTTCTTCGGCGGCAAATACACCCTGCCGGCGATGCTGTTTGCTGACGAGGCGACGGTGCGCGGCTTCCCCGACCAATGGAGCAAGATCCACGCCTACCACGACGTGCTGTGCGCCGAAAAAGGCTCGACCTGCGATCCGTGGAAGGCAGCGACCTTCAACGACCCGGCCGCCACCAACACCCAGACCGAGAAGACCCGCGCCGCCTACACGCAGCTGCGCTTCGGCTGGGATGATCTCAAGTACCCGATCGACGGCAACGTCGGCATCCGCTACGTGAGAACCCGCGGCAACGGCAGCGGCTATGTCGCATTCACGCCGCCGTCTACGCCGTCGATCCCTGCCGGCGCGCCGGTGACCGGCCAGGAAAAACTGATCAATATCGCGCAGTTCGCGCAAGCGCAGTCGTTCAGCAATTCCTACGACAACTGGCTGCCGAGCCTGAACCTGCGCATGAAGGTCAATCCGGAACTGCAATTCCGCTTTGCAGTCGCCAAGGCGATTTCGCGTCCAGACTTTAACCAGCTGCAAGTGCAGACCACGCTGAGCGCGCAGCACCTGCAAACCACGACCCGCGACGCGTCCGGCAACGTTACCGGCGTGCGGATCGATGGCACCACCCTGACCGGCACCAGCGACGGCAATCCGCTGCTGAAGCCGACCACCTCGACCAACGTCGACCTGACTGCCGAGTGGTACTTCGCCAAGGCTGGTTCGCTGACGTTCTCGTTGTTCAACAAGGACCTCAACGACATCATCATCACCAAGAACTACGGCTACAAGGCGAAAGACGTCACCGGCAAGGAGCAAACCTTTGTGGTGACTGGTCCGGTCAACGGCGCCAAGGGCTTTGCCCGCGGTTTTGAGCTGGCCCACCAGCAGTACTATGATTTCGTACCGGACTGGCTGCGCGGCATCGGCACCCAGGCTAGCTGGACTTATGTGAAGAGCGAGCGCACGCTGAAAGATCCGGTGTTCGAGGCATGGTGCTCGGGCAATGACGCCTCCTCCAACTTCAACCTGAGCATCAACGGTTGCGATACCGATGGACGGGCGTTCGGCAAGACCCCGTTGCAGGGCCTGTCGCGCAACACGGTCAATCTGGCCATCATGTACGAGCAGCACGGTCTGTCGATGCGCGTGGCCTACAACTGGCGTTCGCGTTACCTGCTGGGTGTGAACCAATGGGGCAGCCGTGGCAACAATGGCCTGAACACCAATCCGGCCTCCGGTGCGGACCGCTTCCTGATCCCGACCACCAACAACGATCAGGCCTTCGGTCTGCCGTTGTACCAGGCGTCGTATGGTCAGGTGGATGCGTCGATCTTCTACGACTTCACGGACAAGTTCCGGGTCGGACTGGAAGGCACCAATCTGACCAACTCGTACACGCGTCAGATCATGCAACAGCACTCGGGTGAATTCACCCGTCAGGTGTTCATGAGCGGTCCGCGTTACACCGTGCTGGCGCAGTACTCGTTCTAAGCTTAATGGTGACTGCGGAGGTGGAGTTCAAACTTCCAGGTCACCAGTCGTAGTATGGCGATGAAGGCGGCGCTGATCCACAGCGCCGCGTCATCGGATACCATGTCGATGTATTGCAGACCGATGAACAGCCAGGTGCCGAAGAAGGCGCAGATGGCATAAGGTTTACCGTCACGCAGCACCATCGGCACTTCGTTGCAGACGATGTCGCGCAGCACGCCGCCGAAAATACCGGTGATCACCCCCATCATCGAGGCG
The DNA here is from genome assembly GCF_019219065.1 of Duganella sp. sic0402. Lineage (GTDB taxonomy): Bacteria > Pseudomonadota > Gammaproteobacteria > Burkholderiales > Burkholderiaceae_D > Rugamonas. The sequence goes on from NZ_JAHUWK010000004.1 coordinate 136,534, forward strand.
ATGAACAGCGGCATATGCGCCGCCTGCGCCTGCGCCACGCCGGCCACGGCAAACAGGCCAAGACCGACAGCGTCGGCTACCACAATCACCCGTTCGGAAATAATCTGGCGCACTGTTTTCATCAGCGGTGTGGCGACCAGCGTCAGCACGAAGATCAGGATCACATATTCCTGGTGCATGACCCAGAACAGCGGCCGCTTGTCGAGCAGGATGTCGCGCAGCGTACCGCCGCCGAAGGCCGCGATAAAGGCGACCGTGAAGACGCCCACAATATCCATGCGCTTGCGCCGCGCTTCCACGAATCCCGACAAGGCACCGACCAGGATCGCCATGATTTCGATAATGGTGATCAGTGAGACGTGGACCGGTACGTGCTTCATCTAGGCTTATGGACAAGGTTGCAATGCACGTAGGTTAACATGGCCGCTTCGTGTCCGGTAGAGTTGTTGCATCATATTAACGTTTGGCAGGTTTCAAACAACAGTGCGCGCACCCAGCTGCGGCCCGGATCGCGCTCGGTGCGCTCATGCCAGGCGGCGATTTTGGTGAAGCCGGGAATGGGCAGCGGCGCTTCCAGCGCCGCCAGGCCGTCGGTCACCAGCGCCAGTTTATGCGGCACCACGGCGATCAGGTCGCTGACGCGCAAGAAGTCCTGTAGCACCAGGAAGCTGGTGACTGACAGCGTCACGCGCCGTTCGCGGCCCATGGCGGCCAGCGCCTTGTCGGTGGCGCCCGCAAACGGGCTGCCGCTGTACGACACCAGCGCGTGGTCCAGCGCGCAGAAACGGTCGAGTGAGAGCGGGGCGGTGGCGTCGGGATGGCCGGCGCGCAGCACGCAGACATAGCGTTCATCGAACAGGAACTGGGTGTGCAAATCTGGCGACGCTGTTTCCGGCGTGATCAGCGCCAGGTCGACATCGCCGCGTTCCAGTTGCGCGTGCAGGCTGTTTTCAACTGGCTGTACGGCGACGCGGATGCCGGGCGCCTGTTTGCGCAGCGCCGACAGGAAGGGCACCATCACGGCGCGCAGCGCGTAGTCGGTGGCGGCGATGGTCAGCGTCATGCTGGCGGTGGCTGGATCGAAGCCCTGCGGGCGCAGCATGCTTTCCACTTCCGCCAGCAGTTGCTTGACCGGCCCGGCCAGTGCGAGCGCGCGGCTGGTTGGCACCATGCCGCGCTGGGCGCGCACGAACAGCGGATCGTCGAAATGTTCGCGCAGGCGGGTGAGGATGCCGCTGACTGCCGGCTGGGTCAGCGACAGGCGCTCTGCGGCGGCGGTGACGCTGCGCTCGTCCAGCAGGGCGTCCAGCGCCTTGAGCAGGTTGAAGTCAAACGTTCTGATATCAGCTGGCATGATGTTTTGAATAAAAATTATCGATTGGTTTTATTTTAGACCAAAGCGCATCATGCGGTCTTGACCCAAAGGAGCCCTTGATGAGTGACATTATCTGGCCGCCGGCCTATCTGCCCGGCACCACCGACAACTACGTATCCAATGAAATCACCGTGGCCGGCCTGAGCGCCGCCGAGGTCTGGCGGCAGCTGGACGACACCCGCGCCTGGCCTGGTTATTACAGCAACGCATCCGGGATCCGCTTTTACGATGGCGGCGGTCCGCTGCTGAGCGCCGGGGCGCGCTTCCGGTTTACCACCTTCGGCTTCGCGGTTGAGGCGGAAGTGGTAGAGTATGTACCGCCTGCCAACGGCCAGGCTGCGCGCATCGCGTGGCATGGCTGGGTGGAAGGCGACGCCACATCGCGCCTGGACGTGCATCACGCCTGGCTGTTTGAAGACCTGCCAGATGGCCGCGTGCGCATCCTGACCCAGGAAACCCAGAACGGCCAGCCTGCCCGCGGCCTGGCCGTCACCAAACCGAATCCGATGCTCAATGCGCACCAGGAATGGATAGACGGCCTGGCTGCCGCCGCCAAGCGCGCTCAACAGTAAAGGAATCGCATGACCGCATTATTCAAACCCTACACGCTGAAAGGCGTTACCCTGCGCAACCGCATCGCGGTGCCGCCAATGTGCCAGTACAGCGCCGTCGATGGCCTGGTCAATGACTGGCATGAATCGCATTACACCAGCATCGCCCGTGGCGGTCCTGGCCTGGTGATTGTTGAAGCAACCGCTGTTGCACCGGAAGGCCGCATCAGCCCCGGCTGCCTGGGCTTGTGGAACGACGAACAGGCCGCCGGCCTGCAGCGGGTTGCCGCCGCCATCAAGGCCGGCGGCGCCGTGCCCGGCATCCAGATCGCGCACGCCGGCCGCAAGGCCAGCGCCAACAAGCCGTGGGAAGGGGATGACCATATTCCGTCCGACGCGGGTGGCTGGGACATCATCGGGCCATCGGCAGTGGCGTTTGGCAAGCATCTGCCCAAGGTGCCGCAGGCAATGAGCAAGGACGATATCGCGCGCGTCACGCAGAACTTTGTCGATGCGGCGGTCCGCGCGCGCGACGCTGGTTTCGAGTGGCTGGAACTGCACTTTGCGCATGGCTATCTGGCGCAGAGTTTCTTCTCGGTCGAAGCCAATCAGCGCACCGACGAATACGGCGGCAGCTTTGAAGGCCGCAGCCGCTTTATCCTGGAGACGCTGGCGGCGGTGCGCAAGGTGTGGCCGGAGGATTTGCCGCTGACCGCGCGATTTGGCGTGATTGAATACGATGGCCGCGACGAGCAGACCTTGAATGAGGCGATTGCGCTGACCAGGGCAATGCGCGAGGGCGGGCTGGATATGCTGAATGTCAGCGTCGGCTTCTCGACGCCGAACGGCAATGTGCCGTGGGGTTCGGCCTTCCTGGCGCCGATCGCCGAGCGGGTGCGCAAGGAAGCCGGTGTGCCGGTGGCGTCATCGTGGGGGATAGATGATCCGCAAGTGGCCAACCGGGTGGTGGCTGACCAGCAGATGGATCTGGTGATGATCGGCCGGGCGTTCCTGTCGAATCCGCATTATGCCTATCATGCGGCGATGGCGTTGAAACAGGAGCAGCCGTCGTGGGTGCTGCCAGCGCCTTACGCACACTGGCTGGAGCGCTACCAGCGTGGCTGATATCAGTAGCGTGTAGGTTGCAGGGCGGCGCGCAGCAGCACGATCAGTGCGCCTTCGCCGCCTTCGCTGTTGCGCGCCTGGCAGAAGGCGACGACCCCTTTTTGCACCAGCCAGCTGTGCACCATCGATTTCAGCACCGGCTCCTGCCCACGCGAGCCGAAGCCGCGGCCGTGAATCACGCACACGCAGCGGTGATTGCGCAGGCCGGCCTTGGTGAGGAAATCGCCCAGCGCATCGCGCGCCTGGTCGCGGTTCATGCCGTGCAAATCCAGCTCATCCTGCACCGGCCAATGGCCTTTGCGCATCTTCTTCATCACATCCGGTCCAACGCCCGGCGCCGAGTAATTCAGCGCCGGATCGTCTTCCAGATAATGATCGACTTCAAACAGGTCCGACAGCGACTCGCGCAGCACCGCCGCATCATCCTCGGCCTGGGTCAGCTTGCGGGCCGGTGCGGCCGACGGCGCAACGCCTTTGGGCACGCTGGGCGGCACATAGCGGTCCGATACCGGCATGCGCTTGACGCCGCCCAGCGATGACTGGAACAGATTGGCTTCCACCACCTGCTTTTTCACCTGTTTGGCACGCTCCGCCTCGGCGGTGGCGCGTGCCTCAGCCTGCTCCTTGAGCTGCTTGCTCAACGATTTCAGGTCTGCGAAGTCTTTCATCGTGCTTACTCCTGGCCTTCCAGGTAGCGCTGTGCATCCAGCGCGGCCATGCAGCCGGTGCCGGCGCTGGTGATCGCCTGGCGGTAGATGTGATCCTGCACGTCGCCGGCGGCAAACACGCCCGGTACGCTGGTCGCCGTGGCCATGCCTTCGGTGCCGGTTTTGGTCTTGATGTAGCCGTTGTGCATCTCCAGCTGGCCTTCGAAGATGCCGGTGTTCGGCTTGTGGCCGATCGCCACGAACAGGCCGTGCACGGTGACATCGGTGATGGCGCCGGTTTCGGTCGACTGGATCTTGACGCCGGTAACGCCGCCGTCATCGCCGGTCACTTCATGCAGCGTGTGGTTGTACTTGATCTCGATCTTGCCTTCGGCAACCTTGGCGTTCAGTCGGTCGATCAGGATCGCTTCGGCGCGGAATTTGTCGCGGCGGTGGATCAGCGTCACTTTGGTGGCGATGTTGGACAGGTACAGCGCTTCCTCGACGGCGGTATTGCCGCCGCCGACCACGGCCACCTGCTGGCCACGGTAGAAGAAGCCGTCGCAAGTCGCGCAAGCCGACACGCCTTTGCCCATGAAGGCCTGTTCCGAAGGCAGACCCAGGTACTGCGCCGACGCGCCGGTGGCGATAATCAGCGTATCGCAGGTGTACTCGTGGCTGTCGCCGATCAGGCGGATCGGTTTTTCTTGCAGCTTGACGGTGTGGATGTGGTCAAACACGATGTCGGTGTTGAAGCGCTCGGCGTGCTGCAGGAAACGCTGCATCAGGTCCGGGCCTTGCACGCCCAGCGGGTCGGCTGGCCAGTTTTCCACGTCGGTGGTGGTCATCAGCTGGCCGCCTTGCTCAACGCCCGTCACCAGCATCGGCTTCAGGTTGGCGCGGGCCGCGTAAATGGCGGCGCTGTAGCCGGCAGGGCCGGAGCCGAGAATCAGTACGCGAGCGTGTTTTGGAGTGGTCATGGCGGGCTTCTTCTAAATAATGTTGGATTAATCCGAATGTGGGGGCGCAAGCAAGGGCGGCAAGGGGATGCCGCTATTGCAATTACGCAAGCAATACAAGATTATAGAGCAAGCAGGGAATTGGGACGAATCGTGGGGGCGGTTGTTGCCCTTATGCCTTAGAATACCGCTATAGGAATATTTCCTGACCGCCAACATTGCAACACCAAGATATCTATGAGCAGTAAAAAAGTTCAGGAACGCACGCCACGCACCGCAGCCGCCGGCGCTTCCTCGTCTGGCTATACCCGCACTCCGACCGAGCGCCAGCCCCTGCCGAACCGGCTGGTGCGGCTGCTGTCGGAAGCGCGGTGGCTGGCGCTGGCCGTCCTGGGACTGTATTTCGTGCTGATCCTGGCCAGCTATCACAAGATGGACCCGGGCTGGTCGCACGGCACGCTGGTGCCCGAGGTGCACAACCTCGGCGGCCGCGCCGGCGCCTGGCTGTCCGACCTGCTGCTGTACATCTTCGGCGTGTCCGCCTGGTGGTGGGCGTTCTGCCTGCTGCGCGTGGTGTGGAAGGGCTACCGTGGGCTGACCCATAAATATGTGCTGTCGAAAGAGCCTGAGCAGGAACATGCGCAGGAACCGCTGATACGCGGCATCGGCTTCGTACTGCTGTTCATCGGCAGCGTCGGCCTGGAATTCCTGCGCCTGCGCACGCTGACCAGCCATGCCGAGCTGCCGCGCAGCTCGGGTGGCGTGCTGGGCGAACTGATCGGCCATTCGGCGCATGTCGCCTTCGGCTTCACCGGCGCCACCTTGCTGCTGCTGCTGATGTTCGGCCTGGGCTTCAGCCTGTTCTTCCATGTATCGTGGATGGCGGTGGCCGAGCGCCTGGGCGGCGCGGTCGAGAACGCCGTCGACTGGTTCATCCAGCGCTACCAGTACCGCGAAGACCGCCGCCAGGGCGAAGTGGCGGCCGTCAAGCGCGAGGAAGTGGTGGTGCACGAGCGCGCCAAGCACGTCGAGAAGCATCCGGTCGCGGCGCCCGCCATCAAGGTCGAGCCGCAGATCACCACCGTGGTCAAGTCCGAGCGCGTCGAGAAGGAGCGCCAGGCCAGCCTGTTCAACGACCTGCCGCGCGCTGCCGGCGACGAGGCGCTGCCGGCGCTGTCGCTGCTGGACGATGCGCCGGAGACCCAGGAAACCATTTCCATTGAGACGCTGGAGTTCACCAGCCGTCTGATCGAGAAGAAACTGTCCGACTTCGGCGTGGATGCCAAGGTGGTGGCCGCTTATCCGGGCCCAGTGGTGACCCGCTACGAGATCGAACCGGCGACCGGCGTCAAGGGCAGCCAGATCGTCAACCTGGCGCGCGACCTGGCACGTTCGCTGTCGCTGACTTCGATCCGGGTGGTGGAAACCATCCCCGGCAAGAATTACATGGCGCTGGAACTGCCGAATCCGAAGCGCCAGATCGTGCGCCTGACCGAGATCGTCGGCTCCAAGGTCTACAACGACAATCCGTCGCCGCTGACGGTGGCGCTGGGCAAGGACATCGCCGGCAAGCCGGTGGTGGCCGACCTGGCCAAGATGCCGCACTTGCTGGTCGCGGGTACCACCGGTTCCGGTAAGTCGGTGGGGATTAACGCCACCATCCTGTCGCTGCTGTACAAGTCCGATCCGCGCGATGTGCGCATGATCCTGATCGATCCGAAGATGCTGGAGATGTCGGTCTACGAAGGCATTCCGCACCTGCTGGCGCCGGTGGTCACCGATATGCGCCAGGCCGGCCATGCGCTGAACTGGGCGGTCAACGAGATGGAACGCCGCTACAAGCTGATGTCCAAGCTGGGCGTGCGTAACCTGGCCGGCTACAACGCCAAGATTGCCGAGGCCAAGAAGCGCGAAGAACACATTCCGAATCCGTTCAGCCTGACGCCGGATTCGCCAGAGCCGCTGGAAAAACTGCCAACCATCGTCATCATCATTGACGAGCTGGCCGACCTGATGATGGTGGTCGGCAAGAAGGTGGAAGAGCTGATCGCGCGTATCGCGCAGAAAGCCCGTGCGGCCGGCCTGCACTTGATTCTGGCAACGCAGCGCCCATCTGTCGACGTGATTACCGGCTTGATCAAGGCGAATATCCCGACCCGGATTGCTTTCCAGGTATCGTCGAAGATCGACTCGCGCACCATTCTGGATCAGATGGGGGCGGAAACGCTGCTCGGTATGGGCGATATGCTGTATATGCCGCCGGGCACCGGCTTGCCGGTGCGCGTGCACGGCGCCTTTGTTTCGGATGACGAGGTGCACCGGGTGGTCAAGCACCTGAAAACCACCGGCGAGCCGAATTACATCGAGGGCATCCTGGAAGGCGGTACGCTGGAAGGCGAGGGCGGTGGCGCCGAGGGCGCGGCGGCGGGAGAGGGCGGCGGCGAGGCCGACCCGATGTACGATCAGGCGGTGCAGGTGGTGCTGAAGAACCGCCGCGCGTCGATCTCGCTGGTGCAGCGCCATCTGCGCATCGGCTACAACCGCGCGGCGCGCCTGCTGGAACAAATGGAAAATAGTGGCGTGGTGTCACCCATGCAATCAAACGGCAACCGTGAGATTCTCGCTCCGGTTGCCAGTGCAGAATAAAAAGGATCGTATGATGCGTATGAAATCGTTGGCCGCCCTGAGTGCGGGTTTGCTGCTGGCTGGCTTTGCCCACGCCAGCGCGCTGGAGCAGTTCAAATCCTTCGTCTCGTCGACCAAGGCGGCCAAGGGCGAATTCGTGCAGACCCAGGTGAAAAACACCAATGGCGAAGCGCCCAAGGCTGGCAAAAATTCCAGCGGCACCTTTATGTTTGCCCGTCCTGGTAAATTCATCTGGACCTATGCCAAACCCTACGACCAGGTATTGCAGGCGGATGGCGAACAGCTGTTCATTTACGACAAGGACCTGAACCAGGTCACGGTGAAGAAGCTGGGCGATGCGCTGGGCTCATCGCCGGCTGCCATCCTGTTCGGCAGCAATGACCTGGAAAAGAACTTTACGCTGTCGGAAGGCGGCACGCGCGATGGGCTGGAGTGGCTGAAAGCGGTGCCGAAAGCCAAGGACACCAGCTTCGAGCAAATCACCATCGGCCTCAAAGACGGCTTGCCGGCGGCGATGGAGCTGAAGGATTCCTTTGGCCAGACTTCGGTGCTGAAATTCAGCAAGATCGAAAAAAATCCGGCGCTGAACGCCAGCAGTTTTAAATTCGTCATGCCGAAGGGCGCCGACGTATTCAATAATTAAGCACCAGGCGACAGCCTTGCAACGCCGCAGCTGCGACGCTGCGGCGTTTTTACATTGCAGACCATGGCAGATTTATTTTCCACCGAACCGCGCCAGCCGCTGGCCGAAGCCTTGCGGCCGAAGACGCTAGATGATGTGATCGGCCAGCGCCACCTGCTGGGGCCGGGCAAGCCGCTGCGCCTGGCATTCGAGTCGGGCCAGCCGCATTCGATGATTTTGTGGGGCCCGCCGGGCACCGGCAAGACCACGCTGGCGCGGCTGACCGCCAAGGCCTATGACTGCGAGTTCATCGCCTTGTCGGCGGTGTTCTCGGGCGTAAAGGACATCCGCGCCGCGATGGAACAGGCGCAGCACAACCTGGACATGGGCAAGCACACCATCCTGTTTGTCGATGAGATCCACCGCTTCAACAAGTCGCAGCAGGACGCCTTGCTGCCATACGCCGAATCCGGCCTGGTGACGCTGATCGGCGCCACTACCGAGAATCCCTCGTTTGAAGTCAATTCCGCGCTGCTGTCGCGCGCCCAGGTGTATGTGCTGAAGTCCTTCGACGAAAGCGAGCTGCGGCAGATGGTCGACCGCGCCCGCGACAAGGTGCTGACGCAGCTGGAATTCGCGGACGCTGCCATCGACACGCTGATCGGCTATGCCGACGGCGACGGGCGCCGCCTGCTGAACCTGCTGGAAGTGACCGGCACCGCCGCCAACGCCGCCAAGACCAACCAGATCACCGCCGAGTTCATCCAGAACGCGCTGACGCTGAACGCGCGCCGCTTCGACAAAGGCGGCGACAATTTCTACGATCAGATCTCGGCGCTGCACAAATCAGTGCGCGGCTCCAATCCGGACGCCGCGCTGTACTGGCTGTGCCGCATGCTGGACGGCGGCGCCGACGCGCGCTACCTGTCGCGCCGCATCGTGCGCATGGCCTGGGAAGACATCGGCCTGGCCGATCCGCGCGCCATGCAGGTGGCCAACGACGCCGCCACCACTTTCGAACGGCTCGGCTCGCCTGAAGGTGAACTGGCGCTGGGCCAGGCGGTCATCTACCTGGCCATCGCCGCCAAGAGCAACGCCGGCTACAACGCCTTCAACGAAGCGATGGCGTTTGTGCGTAAGGACAAATCGCGTGAAGTGCCGGTTCACCTGCGCAATGCGCCGACCAAGCTGATGAAGGAGCTGGGCTACGGTCACGAGTACCGCTATGCCCACGACGAGCCGCACGCCTACGCCGCCGGCGAAACCTACTTCCCCGACGATATGCGCGAGCCCGGCTGGTATCAGCCGGTGCCGCGCGGTCTGGAAAGCAAGATCGCCGACAAGATGGCCTTCCTGCGCCAGCTGGACGAGGACGCCGGCAAGCGCTGATCAGTTGAACAGCTCGCCGCGCGCAATGCGCTTGAGTGCCTGCACTTTTTTCCACTGCACGTAAGGGTAGAGTGCGCCCAACAGTGCGAAGAAGTAAGAGAAATAGGATGCCTCGTTGCTATTATGACCACCGCCCATCTGCGTGCCACAGATGATCAGTACGATCGGTAGCAGGCTATAGATAAAGAGCAGCGAGGTTTGCGCGGACACGTCCAGGTGTACCCGTTTCCCGTTAGGCAACTGCACGCCGAGCAGCGTCTTCTTTGCCAACTGGTGGCTAATCCATAGTGTGCTATCGCCTTCCATCCCCAGTCCGCGCTGGAGGAATTCTCCGACCACCACCGAGGAGTTCACATTCTGCAGGTTGTTGCCGCCGAGGTCGATATAAACGAAATTGATTCCTTCCTTGTTCGACTGATGCGGTCCGATGTCACGCAGATTGCCGCTGTAGCTCTTGATTGCCATGTAACCTCCGTTATGAATAGACGGAGGATTCTTGCAGCTCCCTTGTCTCCGGACTAGGGAACAAATGTTCTATCCGCTATCGCGCGATGGCGTTCAGGGCCGCGATCAGCGCGGTTTTGTTGGAGATTTGCAGCTTGGCGTAGACCTTGTGCAACTGGTTACGCACGGTGGCCGGTGAGATGCCCAGGTCGGCCGCCACTTCCTTGTAGCTGGCGCCGGCGGCGGCCAGTTCGGCAACCGACAGTTCGGCCGGCGTCAGCAGGGCGCGATGCGTGACCGGTTCCAGCATGATGTGCAGATGCTTGCCTTGCGGATGAATGCGGGCGCAGAGCGTGCGCCCGGTATAGCTGCCGTTGCGGGAAGTGCTGAGCGCGCGGAACAGTACCGGCGGCAGCATCGGCGGCGTCCACGCCGGCCATTCGGCCTGCAGCATGTGGCCAGCCTCGTCATCCAGAAATTGCAGACAGCCCTGGCGATCAGTGACCAGCAGCAGGGCGCCGCCATCGCGCCGTCCGCCGCCTTGCAGGCGGTCGTTGATCTGGCGTGCCTGGAACAGATGCGGCATCAACTGGTCGGCCAGCGCGACATCGGCGGCGCTGTAGGGGCGGTCGCGCTGGGCGCGCCACAAAGCCAGCACGCCCAGCCCCTGTGCCAGCGGCGTTGCCGGGATATACACCAGGCTTTGCGCGACCTGGTATTTACGCACATAGGCGATCAGATCCGGATGTTTGCGCCGGTCAATGTGACTGAAGTCGAAGCTGATGCTGCGGCCACGCCGGCCGAACGCCTCGGCCAGCGCCGGATCGGGCGTGGACAGGCTGGCGCGGTCATGCAGTTTTTCCACCGGCTGGCGATAGGCGTGCATGGCGTGTACGCGCATTTCACCTTGGTCGGAAAATTCGGCGCGCACCGCCGCGCCCGAATCGAAGGGCAACACACGCTGCATAATACCCATCGCTTCCTCGATGAATTCGCCTGGCGTGCATTCCTGCGCGCGGCCGTACAGTTCAAGCAAGCTGTGGTTCATGACAATGTCTGCGGCATGACGGCCGGCCAGAGGGCGGCCAGCTGGGTTTTGTTTTCTACGCCCAGTTTGTTGTAGACGCTGTGTAACTGGTTGCGCACGGTGGCCGGGGAATTGTCCAGCTGGCGGGCAATGTCCTTGTAGCTCAGCCCCTGCGCTGCCAGCTGGGCGACATTCCATTCGGCGGCAGTCAGCTTGGTGGCCGGGCGTTGGGCGATTTGCAGGTGCAAGGCCGGCCCCAAGGTCTCGGCTTTGACGACAATGTGGTCGCCGTTGTACAGCAGTTGCTGGCTGCTGGCGAGTTGACGCATCAATTGCGGCGGCAGGAGTGGTGGCGACCACTCGCGCCATTCGCGTTGCAGCAGCGTGATGGCGTCGGCCGGAGCGGTATGCAGGCAGCCGTGCAGACTGGCCAGCACCGAGACATGCTGCGGCGGTCCTGCGTCAGGCTGGTCGAACAACCGGCGGCTGACCCGGCTGGCCTGGAAAACATGCGGCAGCAACAGGTCGCTGAGCTTGCGGTCACGCTCGACATAGCGCTGCTCGGGACGGGCGCGCCACAGCGACATCAGGTCCACGCTGTTCGGCGCTAGCGGCTGGGAAATCTGAATCAGCGTATGCGCGATCTCGAAGCGATGGCAGTAATCCATGAAATCGGCATGGGCGCCGAAGGTGTCGCGGCTGATGTTGGTCAGCGTGGCGCCGCGCTGCCGGAAGGCGGCGTCCAGTACATAATCCGGCGTCTCCAGCTGGTCCCAGGCCAGTAATTGCTCCAGCGGCTGATTGGACAGGTGCATGCTGCGGATGGTCAGCTTGTCGCCACCGACCACATCGATATTCATCATCACTCCCGAATCAAAGTGCAGCGCGGTCTTTAGCTGTGACAAGGCCTGCTCGCTAAACTCGGTTGGCGTGCATTCCTGTGCTGCGCCGTACAGGCCCAGGATCAGATGATTATAGATTTCCAATTAGAAAGTAGTTGCCAATTTAGTAGCGTATGCTACGGATAGTCACATGATTTGTCCATAGGCAATTACCAAAAATATTGCCAAAGCTGGCATGATGTCGTTATGCCCAAAAAACGCATCAGGAGAAGTAATGAGCAAGGACTTGGTAGTCGACGGGATTGATATCCATGTGGAAGGCGAGGGTACGGAAACCATCGTGATGATCCACGGCTGGCCGGATACCTATCGCCTGTGGGATGCCCAGGTGGCGGAGTTGCGCCACCGTTACCGCTGTGTGCGCTTCACGCTGCCCGGTTTTGATATCCACAAGCCGCGCCGCTCGTATTCACTGGATGCGACCATGCGCATCCTGCTGCATATCGTGAACAGTGTCAGCCAGAAGCAGAAGGTGATCCTGATGCTGCACGACTGGGGCTGCGTGTTTGGCTATGAGTTTTACATGCGCAACAAGTCGCTGGTGTCGGCGATTATCGGCGTGGATATCGGCGATGCGCAATCGCGCGCCACCGGCCGCTCGCGCTCGATCGGCCAGAAGATGATGGTTGCCGGCTACCAGAGCACGCTGGCGCTGGCGTGGACCATGGGCGGCCCGCTGGGGCGTTCGATCACCCGTGGCATGGCCAGCCTGCTGGGCGCGCCGTCGCCGAAGGAATATATCAGCTCCGGCATGAATTACCCGTATTACATCCTGACCGCAGGCGCGGCTGGTTCATATCACTCGCTGGTGCCGTTTGTGCCCAAGGTGCCGATGCTGTTCATCTACGGCACCAACAAGCCGTTCATGTTCCATTCGCCGCAATGGACGGAGAACCTGGCGGGCAAGCCGGGATGCAAGGTGGTGGCGATGGAAACCGGTCACTGGCCGATGACGCGACAGCCGGAGCGCTTTAATGACATCGTCATCGGCTGGCTGGAAAAGCCCGCCGAGACGGAGGCGGCCGCCGAGGAAGACGCCGCCTAAGATCGCCGCTTAGCGCAGGCGAATCGGTTTCTGGTACGGGGCGAACGGCGGCGGCGGCAGTTGCGCGCCGGCGTAGGCCTGGCGGAAGCATTCGGCTTTCTTGCCTTCGACGTCGGTGGTGGTGCGGGTCACTTTACCAGCCGCGTCCAGCGTCAGGATGATTACCACCGGATGCTTGGTGATGTCATGGCAGTTGCCCACTTCGTCCAGCTTTTTCGCGTTGTTATAGTTGAGCGAAACTTCTTCGTACTTGGTCGCCTTGTCGTTCGGGAACTGGGCGTTGAACTTGTTCATCTCACCGGCGAAGTTCGGATTGGCCGGCGGCGGCGGTTCGTTGCCCCACGACGAGCCACCGGTGGAGGCGCAGCCCGCTGCAATCATCATCACGGCGCTGGCCGCTGCAATGTTCAGGATATTGGTTTTCATTTCTTCTCCTCGAATAATGTACTGTTGAATACATAGTACAAATTTCAAGCCTCATATGGCGCACGATTAGTTGCGTAGGAGAAATCCTACAGCCAGGCTGGCGCGCGCTTTCCTGCCGGTTTTTTGCATTTCAGGCGCCATTTCCGGCGCTTCGTCGCATCCCCATCGCATGCCATAGCGCCTTTAGGTACAGTACAACCATACCGCAGCACTTAATCAACCCGCTACCTGAAGGAGCACATCATGAACATCGCTAAAAACATGGAAGTCATCTTCCTGGCCGCTTCGATCATCGCCGGCGCCACCAGCTTCGCCACCGCCGCCGACGGCCGCGTTGACGTCTACCTGCCAGCCGACAAAGCCGCCGTGGTGGCCAAGGCCGACCTGGACCTGCCAACCGCGACCGTCACCGCCAAGCGCCTGACCGCCGCCGAGAAAGCCGCGCTGTAATGGCGGCAGCCGGCGGGCTGCGCAAAACTCGCTAGGAAGTGGCGTCGTCTTGGTACAATGAACGTTTTTCGACAGATAACGGCTTTGTTCCCATGATTGACATCCAACTGCTCCGTAAAGATATAGCCAACGTCGCCGCGCGCCTGGCGACCCGCAAGTTCCAGCTCGATGTAGAAGCGTTCAACGCTCTCGAATCGGAACGCAAAGCGATCCAGACGCGCACCGAAGAGCTGCAGGGCAAGCGTAATTCGCAGTCCAAGCTGATCGGCATGATGAAGGGCAAGGGCGAAGACACCAGCGCCCTGATGGCGGAAGTGGCAGGCCTGGGCGACGAGCTCAAGTCCAATGAAGCCAAACTGGGTGAGCTGCAGGCCAAGCTGTCGGACTTCCTGCAAACCATTCCCAACCTGCCGCACGAGTCGGTCCCGGTTGGCAATGATGAAGCCGGCAACGTGGAAGTCCGCAAAGTCGGTACGCCGCGCAGCTTCGACTTTGAAGTCAAGGACCATGTCGATGTCGGCGCCGCACTCGGCCTGGATTTCGATACCGCGACCAAGCTGACCGGTTCGCGCTTCTCGGTGATGAAAGGCGGCATCGCCCGTCTGCACCGCGCGCTGGCGCAGTTCATGCTGAACACCCACACCGACGAGCACGGCTACACCGAGTGCTACACCCCGTACATGGTCAACGCCGATTCGCTGCGCGGCACCGGCCAGCTGCCGAAATTTGAAGCCGACCTGTTCTCGGTGAAAAAGGGCGGTGCGGAAGGCGAGGGCGAGACCTTCTACCTGATCCCGACTTCGGAAGTCTCGCTGACCAACATCGTGCGCGACGACATCCTGGCCGCCGAAGCGCTGCCGCTGAAGATGACCGCGCATACCCCATGCTTCCGCTCGGAAGCGGGCAGCTATGGCCGCGACACGCGCGGCATGATCCGCCAGCACCAGTTCGACAAGGTCGAGATGGTGCAGGTGGTGCATCCGGACCATTCCTACGCCGTGCTGGACGAGATGGTCGGCCACGCCGAAACCATCTTGCAGCGTCTGGGCCTGCCTTACCGCGTGCTGTCGCTGTGTACCGGCGACATGGGCTTCGGCGCCACCAAGACCTATGACCTGGAGGTGTGGCTGCCGGCGCAGAACACCTACCGCGAGATTTCGTCGCTGTCGAACTGCGAAGCCTTCCAGGCACGCCGCATGCAGGCGCGCTTCCGCAATGCCCAAGGCAAGCCGGAACTGGTGCACACGCTGAACGGCTCCGGCCTGGCAGTCGGCCGCACGCTGGTCGCTGTGCTGGAGAACTATCAGCAGGCGGATGGCTCGGTAGAGATCCCGGCCGTGCTGCGCCCGTACATGGGTGGCCTGACGCATCTGAAAGCGTAAAAAATAGCGTCAAAATTGCCCTTCCATTTTCTTTCACACCTGCTATAATCTTGCCTTCTCGCAGCAGCAGGTGGGAAAACGGAGAGGTGGCAGAGTGGTCGAATGTACTTGACTCGAAATCAAGCGTAGGGGCGACCCTACCGTGGGTTCGAATCCCACCCTCTCCGCCAACTGTTTGGATGTGAGAAAAATGTAGCAAATGCGTCACCAGGAGAGGTGGCAGAGTGGTCGAATGTACTTGACTCGAAATCAAGCGTAGGGGCGACCCTACCGTGGGTTCGAATCCCACCCTCTCCGCCAAAATACTAAAAACCCGCTTCGGCGGGTTTTTTTCATTGTGCGTCCAGCATGGGCGCACTATTGCAGGTACTGCCACCGCTGATCCATCCCATCTTTAGTGAGCGCAGCCACGGGTTCTGGCCCGGCCGCCGAGCGCGTGACGCCGATCTGTCCAGGTAGCCCGGTTAGCAGCGTCTTCGGGCCGATGTGAACATAGGTGAGTTTTGCAGATGCCATTTTTTATGCTTCAACGTCTTTATACTCGTATCTTCCTTATTGTAGTTTGCGTCCCCATCTGATTTACGATGATTTTTATCGCGGAATTCTGACCACAGTGCTGCAGAGAAGATTCGCTACCTTGCGTGCACGCGCTGCGACGACCCCAAGCTTTGCGACAAGTGACATTCCCAAGTTTTTCCAACTCGTTTCGTCGTCCGTTCATTCCGCCAGATTTGCTACACCAGGTTCTATCAGCTTGGGGGCCTTGAAGATCGGGCAGAAAGATGCTGGCATTATCATTGCGGATATAGACCGTCTAGAGGCGGCTGACCGAATGGAATTGCTATTCGATGTCATGCCGGAAGACGTACTCGATGAGGCACATGACGCACTTGCTCGGGTTGTGCAGCTAGAGAAGCGCCTTTGTCATAACGATCCCTCGTGACTAACCTGCTAATCCCTTGGCCGTCCTTAAATTAGCTGGGGGCAAGGTCCAAAGTGGCGATGGCGCGTGCCACGCCTCATTTAATCTCAACTACTCGATCTGCCTCTGCGGCGAGAGGGCCGGGAAGATCGGTTAAACCTCTTCAAGTAAGCTCGGGTTTTTTATGCCGATTAGCTGCTCAAATAATGCAATAGCGCCGCGATGGCGTTTTTTTTGTATCACTTTGTAACTTGAAGTTACGGGTATGAAAGCTCTTTATTTGTGCTTTCATGGCAAATATCATCTGATTTAAATTTGGCAATACGCGAGTTTATCGAAATCCTGTGTTAGTTTCATAAGCTCAATTTTCTTCATTCTCCTTGCTTTACTTCCTCTTTTATCACCAAATTGGTGCATTAATGCTGCGTTGCGCTAGGTGGTTTTTGTAAAAATGCAGAGTGAAGCCGCTTTAAGCATGTATCCAATTGTTGCAGCGCAAAATTCCGCCATTTTCACTATTTTGGTGCAACTTGGCATCGTTGCCGCTAATTGCACTATGTAAGCCAAATAAGCTATGGCAAAAGTCGGATTTTCTATATTTATCCGTTGTTTTATTTCCATAGGGGAGGGGCGTCAAATTGACACTATTCGTTAGCCTATGGTCTTATGTCACGCTTTTGTTTGGCAAGTTACAGATAGATACATCCTGAAGCAACGGTCTTTACCCGAGGCCAGCGCTTTGAAATACACAGAAGGAGTTTTGTTTACATGAAGTTACGCATGAAATCGATGCCCGTAGCCATCTTACAAGTGATCGCCAGCGGCGCATTCTCGGTAGCTACCCTGACCCCGGCCATGGCCCAACAGGCAGCCGCCGAGCCAGTACAACGCGTGGTCGTGACCGGTTCCCTGATCAGCCGTACCGACACCGAAACCGCCGCACCGGTCCAGGTGATTACCGCCGCTGACATCCAGCGCAGCGGCAAAACCTCGATCGCCGAGCTGCTGCAAGACCTGGCCGCCAACGGCGCCGGCACCCTGGGCACCGGCTTCTCCGGCGCCTTCGCCAACGGCGCGTCCGGCGTCTCGCTGCGCGGCCTGACCGTGGGCTCGACCCTGGTGCTGATCGACGGCCACCGCATGTCTCCCTACGCGATCGGCGATGACTCGCAACGCTCCTTTGTTGACGTATCCAACATTCCATTCGACGCCATCGACTCGATCGAAGTGCTGAAGAGCGGTGCCTCGTCGCTGTACGGCTCGGACGCAGTGGCCGGCGTGGTCAACATCAAGCTGAAGAAAAGCTTCAACGGCACCCGCTTTGCCGCTGACGCAGGCAATAGCCAGCACGGTGGCGGCCGCACCCAGCGTGCTTCGCTGAGCACCGGCTTTGGCGATATCGACGCTGACGGCTACAACGTGTTCCTGACCGCCGAGTGGCGCAAGCAGAACGCGATCAAGGTTTCGCAGCGTTCGCAATACGACTGGGATGACCTGGACTGGAGCAAACGCGGCGGCCAGAACCTGACCTACGGCGTGCCAACCGCGCGTAACGGCTACCTGACCGCAGCCAGCTCGCCATTCCTGTATTTCCAGAACCCGAACAACCCGATCAATCCGGCCACTGGCAAGCAGTACGCCAACGTCGACAATCCGGCCAACTACCAGTTCCTGGACCCGAAATGTAACTTCAACCTGTACCGCGCTGGCGGCTGCTCGGTGGAAGACACCTACGGCAATATCCAGCCTGAAACCGAAAACAAAAACCTGCTGGTTGGCTACACCAAAAAGCTGGGTAACGATTGGGAACTGGCGTTCAAAGGTTCGATCTTCCAACGTGACAACCTGAGCAACCGTGGTCTGCCAGGCGCCTACTCGCCAACCTCGTTCGCCGGTTACAACGTCAACAACAACGGCGCGCTGAATCCCGGCGTCGGTGCCATGACCACCACTTTCGGCGCTGGCAAGAACATCGGCACCATCGCCAATCCGTTCGCTGGCACCACCCGCCTGTACGGCTACATTCCAGGCCTGGACGGCGCGTCGCAAGCGCAAAACCGCGCCACCACCTCGCGCTTCGCTGTGGACCTGCGTGGTTCGGCTTATGGCTGGGACCTGAACGTCGCTGGCGGCCTGACCAAGTCGAAAGCTGAAATCGACTACAGCGGCTACGTTGACCGTGGCGCCCTGTACAGCCTGCTGAACGCCGGCAAGTGGAACCCGCTGGGCGGCAACTCGCAAGACCTGATCAACCAGGTATCGCCACGCTTCACCAACACCCTGGAATCGAAGCTGAACTACTTCGACTTCGTCGGTTCGCGCGAACTGACCCAGTGGGGCGCTGGTCCGATAGCACTGGCTGGCGGCGTGCACTGGCATAAACGCACCTGGAACGCGCCACCGTCGTCGCTGACCGCCAACGGCCAGGTGGCTTCCACCTCGGCTTTCGTGTTCGGTGAAGAAACCAACACCGCTGCCTTCGCAGAGTTGCAAGCGACCCCGATCAAGGACGTCGAAGTGCACGTGTCGAGCCGTTACGATCACTTCGATAACAACCACTCGTTCACCCCTGCGACCAGCGTCAAGTGGGCGCCATCCAAGCAGTTCGCACTGCGCGGCACCTTCGCGCGTGGCTTCCGTGCGCCGAACCCGGCGGAAACCGGCAACTCCGGTTCCTTCTTCGTGTTCAACGGTATCAACGACCCTGTACTGTGCCCAACCGGCAACCAGAACGCGGCCGGCACCGTGCCTACCGCTTGCGGCATCAACCCGACCTACGTGCAGCGTCCTAACAAGGATCTGTCGCCAGAGAAGTCGAAGTCGTACACCCTGGGCGTCGTGCTGGAGCCGTTCAAAGGCCTGAACGCAACCCTGGACTACTACCGCATCGACGTGAAGAACCAGATCGTGACCGCAGCCGGTAACGATCCAAGCTACTCGCCGACCTTCGTGCGTGGCCCAGCCGTGCCGATCGATATCTCGACCGGCGTGGGTGAGGGTACGGTCGTTGGCGTGCCATCGGTTGGTCCTATCCTGTTCGCTGAATCGCAATACATCAACGCTGGCGTCACCAAGACCACCGGCCTGGAAGGCGATATCGGCTACCGCTGGAACCTGGGCGACAAGGGCGTGATCCGCGCCAACCTGAGCGCAGCGCACACCATCAGCTACGAGCAGACCATCGCTGGCGTTACCTACCAGCTGGCCGGCACCCAAGGCCCGTCGGTCGTATCGGGCGCCACCGGTTCGCCGAAGAACCGCGCGCAGCTGAGCCTGGGCTGGACCAAAGGTCCTCTGGACGTCAACACCACCTTCAACTACACCAGCAGCTTCTCGGCGCTGGACCCATCGGTTGAGGGCGGCAATGATTGCAGCAAAGCGGCGCAAGTGATCGCCAGCCGCCTGTACTACCAGAACCTGGTTCAGCCAGGCGTGTACTGCAAGGTGTCGTCGTTCACCTCGACCAACCTGAACGTGCAATACAAGGTTAGCCAGAACCTGACGCTGAAAGGTTCGATCCTGAACCTGTTCGACCGTCAGCCACCGTTCGACCTGAGCACCTACGGCAATGCGACCACCCAAACGTCGTACAACGCCTCGCTGCACCAAGCCGGCGCAATCGGCCGCTTCTTCAGCCTGGGCCTGGCTTACACCTTCTAATCACAGAAGTCAGTTAGCCTGATGAAAACGGATACCTTCGGGTATCCGTTTTTTTATTGGTGCGTAGGTATTTTATTTTTCCGGCTAGAATGCGAAAAAACATAGAGGAGAAGTCCATGAAATTTATCGCCACCATTGTTGCCGCCGTCTTCATGCTGAGTGGCGCCGCCCACGCCGCCACGCCCAATCCGGATGCCGCACAGGTCAAGGCCGCGCATGATCTGCTGGCCGCCATGCAGGCCGAGAAGATGATGCGCATGACCGCCGGCATGAGCAAGTTTTCGTCGCCGGAACAGCGCAAGCAGGTGATGGACAAGGTGATCAAGCTGCAGCCGGAATTCGTCTACAACAAGCTGTCGACGCCGGTGGCCAAGTTGCTGAGCACGGAAACTTCGCTGGAAATGACCAGGTTCTACCAATCCAGCTACGGCAAGAAAGTGCTGCACGACACCTACAATAGCAGCGCGCAGATGTTCCCGACCGCGCCCAAGCCGACCGCCGCCGAGCAGGCTGAACTGAAGAAGCCTGCGTATCTGAAAGCGGAAAAGGAATTCAAGGCCAACGAGCAGGCCATCCACCACGAGACGTTCGTGCTGCTCAAAGAAATCATCAACGGCAAATAAGCAGCACCGCACCCAGCGCCAAGCTCGGCAGCGTCACGCCCAGCCAGGCGCGGGTGGCGCTGCGCGTGCTGAAGGCCCAGCACACAATCACCGTGTAGACCACGAAGCCACCCAGCGTAGCGCTCAGCACCGCGGCGGCCGGCAGCATGCCGAACATGCGCGACAGCAGTTGCGCCAGCGCGATGACGATCAGCGAGGTCAGCAGATAGCCGCCCAGTGCGGCGGCCACGATCCGGCTGAACACTTGCCAGCGGTAGTGGCGCAGTTGCGGCGCGCTCATGCCGAGGCTCCGGCGCCACGCCGCTTGCGGCCGACCTTGGCGGCGGCAGCCGCCACACACAGGCCCAGCGCCAGCAACGTCAGGTCTACGCTTGCCAGCACCCAGTCGCCGACTCGCAAGGTCACACCCAGGTGACGCTCGGTGGTCAGCGCATTCAATAGCGGTACGGCGCATAGTGCGGCGGCCGCCAGCCATAATTGTTCTTGCCACACCCGCAGCGCATCGGTAAAGCGCAAGCGCAGCGCGGCGTGCGCCAGCATCAGCCCCCAGACGAGGTACATGCTGTGCTGTTCCCATGCGGCGCGGCCCGCTATGTCCAGCGGCAGCAGCCGGTTGGCCCAGAAGTAGGCGGCCAGCGCAGCCCACAATCCTGCCACGCTGGCGATGTTCAAGCTGTCCACCAGGCGGAAGCTGAATTCGCTTTGCTGCTTGCGCCGGCGCTTGACGGTCCACAACACCAGCCCGGTGGCGATCATGGCGCAGCCCAGCAGGCCGCTGAGGAAGTACAGCCAGCGCAGCGTCCAGCCTGCGTAAACGCCTTCGTGCAGGTCGGTCAGCAGATTCTGTACTTGCCAGACGCCGCTGGCGTGGCTGCGCTGGATCGGCGCGGCGCTCGGCTGGCCGCTGACGCCGTCGAACAGCATAGCCTGCTCGCTACGCATCGGGCCGGGAAACTGGCGGAAGATGGTGACGCGCGCCCCGGCCTGGCCCGGATGCTCGACCCAGATGCGGCTGACCTGGCCGGCGCCCCAGGCGGCTTCGGCAGCACGCAGCGGTAGGCGCAGGTCCACCAGCGCCGCGCGCTGGCCGGAACCCGGCTGCGCATCGTCCCATTCCGGATTGGGGCGGAAGCCAGGATCGAGGCGCGGATTCGCGCGCGGGTTCAGCGGCGTGCTGTAGCCGTTGTTAGGCCATTGCTTGTTCCAGCCGTATTCGGCGTGCATCGCGGCCGGCAGGTAGTGGTCCATGAAAAACACCAGGCCGCTGTAGGTAATCACCAGGAAGAAGGGCAGCGCCATGATGCTGACCACATTGTGTGCATCCAGCCAGCTGCGCTGGCCTTTGCCGGGGCGAAAGGTGAAGAAGTCGGCGAAGATTTTTTTGTGCGTGATGACGCCGCTGACGATGGCCAGCAGCATCAGCATGGTGCTGAAGCCGACGATCTGGATGGCCGCTTCACGCGGCATCGCATGCAGCTCGTAGTGCATGCGGTACAGCGCGTTGCCGCCGCCGGTATCGCGCGGCCGTCCGGCCTCGGTTTTCAGCTTGGTGCCGCTGACCGGATCGATGACGATGCTGCCGTAGCCATGGTCGAGGTTTTCCTGCAGTCCCGGCCAGTGCAGCCGCCAGTCCATGCTGTCACGGCCGCCATCGACATGGATCACCCAGCGCTCGGCGTCGCCAGCTTGCCGCGCCAGCAGCGCCTGCGCGGTGGCCAGGCCTTGCGCGGTGGTGACCGCCGGCATGGCCGGCCGCAGCGGCAGCTCCGGCGTCATCCAGCGCGTGATCTCGTACTGGAAATAGCCGGCGGTACCGGTGGCGAACACCAGCAACAGCACCCAGCCAGTCACCAGGCCGACCCAGGTGTGCAGCCACGCCATGCACTGGCGGAAACCTTCCTTCATGCGCTTAGTATTGCGCGCGCAAGGTCAGCGTCACGTTGCGTGGCGAACCGTAGTAGCTCTGCCAGGAACCCTGGAAGTAGCGCTTGTCGAACAGGTTGGCGACGTTCAGCGTGGCGCTGAGGTTGGACGCAATGCGGTAGCTGGCCATCGCGTTCCACACCGCGTAGCCGCCCTGGATGCGCGGCACGATGCCGGCCGGCGCGTACTGGTCCAGGTCCGACAGCTTCGATTGCAGCGACACGCCGCCGCCGAAGGTGTAGCCGGCCAGTGCGCCGGATGGCTTCCATGAACTCCAGACGCGCAGCAGGTGGCGCGGATTGTAGTCGGCGCCGTAAGGACGGCCCTCCTGCAGCGTCGGCTTGCCATCTGCGTCGCGGTTGATGACGTTCTTGGCGTTGTTGTAGGTGTAGCCGGCCGACACTTGCAGGTTCTTCAGCAGTTCGCCGCTTAACTCAGCTTCGAAGCCGTCGCTCTTCACCTTGCCCCCGTTGATCGAGCATCCGCCGGCTGCCGGCGTGCCAGGGCAATCCAGCGGCGAGCTTGGGTCGGTGGCTGCCAGCCCGGTCTGGGTGATGTGGAACACTGCCAGCGACGCGTTGAGCTTGCCGTCGAACAGCTCGCCCTTGACGCCGGCTTCATAGTTCTTGCCGATCGCCGGGGCTAGCGGCTGGCCGCTGGCGGTAAAGTTGGTGCTTTGCGACTGGAAGATATCGGTATAGCTGCCGTATAGCGACCAGTCCTGGTTCAGCTTGTAGATGGCGGCGACAAACGGTGTCAGCTCGTGGCTCTGCTTGTAGGCATAGCTGCTGACGTTGTCCGGCAAGAGTACCTGGCTCGATTCGTACCAGCTCAGACGGCCGCCCAGCATCAGGCTCAGCGGGTCGGTGAGGTTCAGTTTGACGTTGCCGTACAGGCCATGGGTATTGATCAGTGTGCGGTAGGTGGCGGGGAAGGGCGGGCGCGCCGGCGCGACCAGGCTGTCCACGCTGTAGTTGTTGAAGTTGATCGGCAGCACCGGCGAGAAATTGACGCGGGCGCTGCGGCTGTTGGTTTCCTCGCGCTCCCAGTTGGCGCCGACAACCAGGCCGTGCTGGCGACCGAAGGCGTTGAACTTGCCGGTCAGCTGGCCATCCACGCCGCCGGAACGGAAATCGTCATCGCCATAGGCGACGGCATTGACGCTGACGCCGGTCATGCTGGCCGGATTCACATAGCCGGCACGGCGCGCGGCGACGTCCTGGCGGAAGCTGCGGCTGTAGCTGCCGCTGAGCTTGAATTGCCAGTCGTCGTTAAAGCGGTGCAGCAGTTCGCCGAAGCCTTCATGCGCTTGCGTGTCCATGCCGGTCCAGGCTGGCGCCAGCGTGGTGTCGCGCGGTAGTTGCAGGTCGCTGCCATCGGCCGACTGCGGCAGCCCGCCGATCAATCGGCCGCCTTTCTGATGATAGGACTGGGTGCGCGCGCCGACGGTCAGCATGGTGTCCTTGCTGAGATCGGCTTCGAGGATGCCGTACAGCAGCGGCGTATCGATGCTGGTGTGCTTGAAGTAGGAGTCGCGTTCGCCATGCGAGGCGACCACGCGGCCGCGCACGCTGCCGTCGGCGTTCAGCGGGCCGGCAGCGTCCACGTCCAGGCGCCAGGTGTTCCAGCGGCCTGCGCGGGCGATGATGTCGAGCTGTTTTTCCGCCGTCGGGCGCTTGCGCACGAAGTTGACGGTGCCGCTGGGGTCGCCATTGCCGATCAGCACGCCGGGTGCACCGCGCAGCACTTCGACCCGGTCGAACACAGCCAGATCAGGCGCGATGCCGATGCCGCCGTACTCGCCGCGCGGCACGCCATCGACCTGGTAATTGCCGATGCTGAAGCCGCGCGCGTTGTAGGTCAGATGGCCGAAGTTGCGTTCCTGGGCGGTGACGCCGGTGGTTTGCAGCATCACTTCGCCAACGGTTTGCAGGTTCTGGTCGTCCAGGCGCTGGCGCGTGACCACGGTAACCGACTGCGGCGTTTCGCGCAGCGACTGCACGCCCTTGCCGATGGTCAGCGCGCGCGCGGTGTAGGAGCCGCTGCCTTCAGTCGAGGGATCGGCCTTGGCGTTGACCGTCACCTCTTGCAGCAGACTTTCCGCGCCAGGCTTTGGGGCGGGCGTCAGCGTGATTGCGTTGTTGTCGATATGGGCCAGCAGGCCGCTGCCGGCCAGCAGGCGGTCCAGCGCCTGGCGCAAGCTGAGACGGCCGGACAGCGCCGGCGCCTGTTTGTTGGCCAGCAGGGCGGGCGCGGCGACGAAGGTGGTCCCGGTCTTGCGCGCCAGTTCGCCCAGCGCCTGCGACAGCGGCTGCGCAGCAATGGTCAGTTCGACCAGGGTGTCGGCGCTAGCGGCGGCGTGGGCAAGAGGGGCGGCGCCGAGCGCCATGGCGACGGCCAGCGCCAGGGGCGCCAGGGTTAACCGGGTACGGGATGACTGCATTACGCTTTCTCCAAAGTTGATCGTGTTATGGAGAAGACGTATCAGCTGGCCTTACCCTGATGCCAGCGATGAAAAATAGTTGAATTATTTTGCGGCGACGATTTCCGTGCCGCCGTTGGCCAGCGGCCGTAGCTTGACCGGCAGCACGCGCGAAAGGCTGCGCGCGAAGCCTTGCGGGTCGCGCAGGTTGACGCTGGCGGTGACGGCCAGCCGGCCGATCGCTTCATCGTGGACTTGCAGTCCGGTGTCGCCATAGCGCGCCAGTTCCGCCAGCACCTCGCTCAGCGCGGCGTTGTCGACGCTGAGGCGGCCGCTGAGCCAGGAGGCCATGGCGTCTACCGGCATGCTGGTCACTTCGCTGAGCTGGCCATCCTGGCCGGCGCGGATGGTTTGGCCGGGCAGCAGGAAGCGCACTTCGCCGGCCCCGGCCACACGTACTTTGCCTTCCATCACGGCGACCTGCATGCCGGAGGGCAGGTAGCGGACTGAGAATTTGGTGCCGACCACGGTGATGCGCGATGGGCCGGCTTCGACATCGAAGGGGCGCGCCTTGTCGCCGTGGACCTTGAACACGGCCTGGCCTTCGGCGAGACGCACCCGGCGGCGGTCGCGATAGAGCGTGACGTCGGCGCGGGTGGCGGTGTCGAGTTGCAGGCGGCTGCCGTCAGGCAGTTCGGTATTCAGTTGCTGGCCGCGCGCGGTGGCGTAGTACTGCTCGAATACTGGCTGTCGCTGCCAGTGCTGATAGCCGCTCCAGCCAGCGCCCAGCGCTACCAGCGCGATGACACCAGTCAGCGTGGGCTGCAGCCAGGCGCGGCGCGGCTGGGCGGAGGCCTGGGATTGTGGCACGTTGACAGGCGGGTTGGTGGTGGTGGTGGTGGTGGGAGCGGGACGGCGCGGCTGCAGGTCGGCGGCGGCCGAGGCGGCGGCGGAGTCGATCACCACGCGCGCGCTCAGATGGGCTGCGCCGCTGGCGGGCAAGGCGTCCACTTCGTCGAAGATGCCAGCCATGTCATTGTAGGCGGTGCGGTGCGCGGGATCGGCGGCCAGCCATGCGTCGAATTGGCATTGTGCTGCGCTGTCCAGGCCGTCGGCCACGCGTACCGACCAGTGTAGCGCCGCGAATTCCAGCGGCGACAACTCATCCAGCGGCGACTCGTCCAGCCACGGTTCATCCTGCCCCTCGGGCGCGGGCGGCTGTGGATGTGGCTGTGGCGAGGGTGGCGTCATGGCGAGATTATAGCGACTTCATTGCCGGGAATGCACCCGGCCGACGCAAGACTCAGGCCAGCGATGGCTGTGGCGCCGGCCGCCTGGAGGGCAGTCCATCGCCCAGCGCCTTGCGGCAGGTGGCGACCGCCAGCATGATGTGGCGTTCCACCATATTCAGGCTGATGCCCATTTCGCTGGCGACGTCGGCATGCGACAGGCCGTCAATCCGGTGCCGTACAAAGGCTTCCCGGCAGCGCGGCGGCAGGGTCTCAATGGTGGCGATCAGCAGGCGCACGCGTTGCATACCGGCGTAGACCATCTCCGGTTCGCAGCCAGGCTGGGCAGGGCAATCGTGCAGGGTGTCGTCGCTGTCGTGCAGGCGCACGCTCAGGTGGCGGTGGCGGTCGACCAGCAGATTGCGGGCGATTTCATACATCAGCGCACGAGGATGTTCGGCCTTGCGTCCGGCATGTTCGCGCGACAGCATGCGCTCAAACGTCTGCTGCACCAGGTCTTGCGCCTCGTGCACATCACGCACCGAGCGGACGAAGAAACCTAGCAACTCATTGTAATGCCGGACATCCACAAACTTGCCTGCCAACGAATGATAATGGTTCTTATTATCATTCGGCGAGGCGTAATTTGCAAGTCAGCCGCAACACTTCTTGGCTTTCTTGCCGCTGCCGCAAGGGCAGGGATCGTTGCGGCCGACCTTGGCCACTTTGGCTTGCGGCGCGTGGAAGAAGGCGTTGATCTGGATGACAGCCTGCGTCACCTTGGCGGCGTTCGCCTGCTGGAATGGCGCCAGCAGGGCCGGCTGGCCGGCGCGCAGCGGCGCCCACGCATCATGCTCCAGCTGTACGCCGGCCAGGAAGCCAGCACACCAAGCGTCGGCGGTCCAGCTGCCACCGCATTCATAGATGGGTTCAAAGCTGTTGGGATCTTTCGCCATCCAGGTTTGCATATAGGCGTGATGGCGCAGTACCAGCGCCTCGGCCTCGGCATTGCTTTCAGCGCCGCCCCACACCAGCGGCAGCCAGGCGGAAGGCGCCGGGTCTGCCGGCCCGGCCACCAGCGCAGTCAACAGGCCTTCCAGCCTGGCCACGTCCATGGCTTGCGGCCCAAGCGCGGCCAGCAAGTCATCCAATTGCGCGTATTCGTCGTCGTTGAGTGGGGTAGTCATGGCGTGGGAGGCAATCGGAAAACCGCCATTGTATGGTTTTATAGTGGTGTTACGTGTAGACAAAATTGTCTACTTGTTCGATACTGCGCTTTCCCCATTTAGGAACCATGCCCATGATCAAGAAGCTTGCTTTCGTTGTTGCCATGCTGCCGTTCGCAGCGCAGGCCGCCGACCTGCCGAACTATCCCTTCATCCACGCCAGCGGCGAAGGTTTCGCGATGATCGTGCCCGACCTGGGCGAGATCGACTTCGACATCAGTGTCTACGATCCGGAACCTGCCGCCGCCGTTGCACTGGTGGGTGAGCGGGCGGCGCAGATTCGCGCCTTGCTGGCGGATGCCAACGCCAGCGTCGACATCCACAATATGCGCAAGGAGATGCGCAAATCCGGCCAGACCGATCTCAACGCCGTGCCAGACTACGAGATTCGCAGCGCAGTGCACATTGCCGTCAACGACCTGGGCCAGTGGCGTGACATCATGCAGGGATTGCTGGCCATGCCGAATATCGACCATATGGCGACCACATTCGGCCGCAAGGACCGGCTGCAAGCCGAGAAGGAACTGACCTTGGCCGCCGTCAAGGACGCCGAACGCCGCGCCGAGGCCATGGCCGCCGGCTTGGGTAAGAAAGTTGGCGCAGTGACGGCCATCTCATCCGGCCAGCTGCGCAACCTGACCCATGCGGTCGGCCTGATGCCGGGCGACCTGTATCCGCGCAACCGTAGCGTCAACGTGCCGCCGGCCGACAAAGATTTCCTCGCCACCGACGTGCTGCGCTGGTCGCAGACGGTGGATGTGATCTTCCGCATCAAATAAGCCGTGTCGTCCTGCCTGCGTGTGCTGGCGCACGCAGGCGGCCATTGCCTCCTTGTTTATCGCCGCGCTTGCCCAACACTAAGGGTAAGTTCATACCAAGGAGGAGCCAGCATGATCCGCGCCCATACCACCCCCGATCCGGACGTCCCGCCGCCACCGCCGGAAAAAGATCCACCGCCGGACAACACCCCGCTGCCAGAACAGGCGCCAATTGAGGAACCGAATCCGCCCAAGCCACCTATCAAAACCTGAGTTTTGATTGCTGCTGTGTGCGCCAGCGCACCGTCCGTTGCGTGGAACGGACGGTATTCTGGTTCCACGCTCTC
The DNA here is from genome assembly GCF_019219065.1 of Duganella sp. sic0402. Lineage (GTDB taxonomy): Bacteria > Pseudomonadota > Gammaproteobacteria > Burkholderiales > Burkholderiaceae_D > Rugamonas. Next base: position 164,634 of record NZ_JAHUWK010000004.1, read on the forward strand.
TATCGATGTGACAGTCGTTGCTCGACGGATACATTTATTCATATTTGTGTTGAGCGTCACACTAGGGTCATGAAAGAGTTTCTATAATTTAGTCATCTCGTCACGTCTTTGTTCACGGAGAGCATCATGGGCAATTCCTTACACAATAAAATCTACCTCGGCCGCCGCAGCGTGGCGCTGAGCACCAAGCGCGTGCAAGCCATGGTGTGCGTTGCCGCCTTTGCCAGCATCGGCCTGGTGTGGCTGGTCATCCGGGCGTTCCAGTAATCAAATAAGCAAGTTTCAGTCTTGTTGCCTTGCCGCCGCGACGGCGACCGCGTACCATGAGGGCCGCAGCAGTCTCTTATGGAAAAAATGGCAATGAAGAATGAAAAATTCACGCAGGACGAGTATGACGCCCTGTACGAAGTCCAGCGCGGCATCAAGGGTGACCGCGTCAGTGCGTGTGTCGGCCGCAACATCAAGCGCCTGTCCGGCCTGAAATTGATCAGTATCGCCCGTAACGGCCGCATTTCGCTGACCGACAAAGGCGAGCAAACCATCTTCCTGCACCGTTGCGTGCTGGGTTTGCGTGCTGTGGCAGCGCAGCCAGGCGCCACGCTGGATGCCGATGTGGCCCTGTTCCTGGGCAAAAAATCCCACGTTTTGCAGCGCGCCGAAGGCGGTTTCGAGATCAGCGACAAGGGTCGCGAGTCGCTGGAAGACATCACTAATCAAGGCTTCTGATAAAAACGCTCCTACGGAGCGTTTTTTTTGCGGTATTGTATGGCCAATAACAGAGCAATACGACCTTCCATTTGGCTATGAGATTCAACACGCTGCAAAAGTTACGCAAATTATTCCGTGTGCTGGTCGCGGCCGTGGTGGCGGTGTTGCTGATCGTCTGTATATTTGTCGCCCATGTGCTCAACCAGAGCCGGCTGCGTTACTACGCGGCGGCCGAGGAAACCTCGCACAATCTGGCGATTTCGCTGGAAAATTTCCTGCATTCGCATTTCCAGGAAGTGGACCTGGCCATGCGCCGGGCCGACCAGGAATTCCGCGCCATGCACGAGCAGAAGCGCTTTTCCGATGAAAAATTCAGCGCCTACCTGCGTGCGCTGAAAGAGCGCATCCCGCATGCGCAGGCGGTGCGCGGCGCCAACACGGCCGGCCAGGTGATTTACGGCGAGCAGATCGACCTCAAACATCCGCAAGACCTGGGCATCCGCGAATTCTTTGCGCGGGCGCAGCAGGAGCATGAACTGATTTTCGGCGTGCCGGTGCAGTCGCGCATCAGCGGCGAATGGGTGCTGCCGCTGGTGTATCCGCTGACCTTGCCGGATGGTAGCTTCGGCGGCGCCGCCTATGTGCTGATGAACAGCTCGCAGATCACTGAAGCGTTTTCCGGCCTGAATATCGGCCAGCATGGCGCGATCGTGCTGCTGGATGAGAAGAAACGGGTGCTGCACCGCTATCCCGACGCCGAGGATATGAAGTTTGGCGCCACCATCAAAATCAATGCGGCCACCCAGGCAATACTGGACGGCAAACAGCGCAGCGCCAGTTATACGGTGATCAGCCCGCGCGACCAGCGTGAGCGTACGCTGAGCGTGGAAAAGATCGGTGGCTATCCGGTATATGTGTTTGTCGGCCTGGCCAGCGACGACTTCCTGGCGCCGTGGTACAAGGAAATCCGCAATGCCTCGATCTTCCTGGTGCTGCTGATTGGCCTCTCGCTGGCGCTGCTGAAAGGCGTGCGTTTCAGCCTGCGCCAGCAATACCAGGGCCTGACCGCGCTGGGCGAGGCCGACCAGGCTTTGCAAGTGTCGCTGGCGCAGCTGACCGCGTCGGAAACCCGCTGGCGCTCGCTGACCGAAGGCTTGCCGCAAATGGTCTGGACCGCCAGGCCGGACCTGCGCATCGATTTCATGAGCCATCACTGGGCGAGCTTTAGCGGCCTGCCGGCCGCGCAACTGATGGCGGACGGCGACTGGTCGCTGGTCATTCACCCGGAAGATTTGCCGGTGATCGCCGCAGCGCGCCAGCGGGCGCTGGCCGACGGCAGCGAATTCCGTTGCGACTGCCGTTTGCGCCGGCATGACGGCGTGTGGCGCATCTTCGATAACCACGCGCTGTCGCAGCGCGACGAGAACGGCCAGATCGTCAGCTGGGTCGGCAGCAGTACCGACAGCACCGAACTGCGCACCGCGCACGACGCGCTGTTGCAGGCCAAGGAAGCAGCGGACAAGGCCGGCCGCGCCAAGTCCGACTTCGTCGCCAATATGAGCCACGAGATCCGTTCGCCGATGAATGCAGTGCTGGGCATGCTGCAACTGCTGCGCCAGACCAGCATGACCGGCCGCCAGCAAGACTATGTCGACAAGGCGCACGCGGCGGCCAGCGCCTTGCTGGGACTGCTGAACGACGTGCTGGATTTCTCCAAAGTGGAAGCCGGCAAGCTGGCGCTGGACCCGCATCCGTTCCGGCTGGACAAACTGTGGCGCGACCTGGCCGTGATCCTGTCGGCGAACGTCGGCAGCAAGAATATTGAAGTGCTGTTCCGGGTCGATCCGGCGTTGCCGGCGATGGTGGTCGGCGACGCGCTGCGCTTGCAGCAGATCCTGCTCAACCTGGCCGGGAACGCCATCAAATTCACCGAGCGCGGCGAAGTGGTGGTGTCTGCGCAGCTGGTGGCGCAGACTGACAGCACGCTATCGGTGGCGTTTGCGATCCGCGACACCGGCATCGGCATCGCGCCAGAGCAGTGCGAGCACATCTTCGACGGCTTTTCGCAGGCTGAAGCCTCGACCGCACGGCGTTTCGGCGGCACCGGGCTAGGCCTGGCAATCAGCCAGCGCCTGGTGCGCATGATGGGCGGCACGCTGCGCGTGGTCAGCGAAGTGGGGCAGGGGAGCGTATTCGATTTTGCGGTCGACTTCGGTGTCTCGGCCGAGCAGCCTGATGTGGTACCAGCAACTGCTTTGCCGGTGCCGGATGAATTGATGCGCGGCCTGTCCTGCCTGGTGGTGGACGACAACCCGGTAGCGCGCACGGTGCTGCGCGAAATGGCGAGTGCGTTCGGCTGGCGGGTAGACGTGGCCGCCGATGGCTATGAGGCGCTGGACGCGATCAGCGCGCAGCTCAACCGCCGCAAGGCCTACGACGTGGTCTTCATCGACTGGCGCATGCCGTCCATGGATGGCTGGGAAACCAGCCGCCGCATCCGCCAGCTGGCGCCGGAGGGCAAGACGCCGCTGATCGTCATGGTCACCGCGCACGACCGCGAAATGCTGGCGCAGCGGCAGCAGGAAATCACGCCGGTGCTGGATGGCTTCGTGGTCAAGCCGGTGACGGCGTCGATGCTGTTTGACGCCGTGGCCGACGCGCGGCTGGACAACCGCAAGCCGCTGGAAACGGCGCTGGCGCCATCGCTGCGCCGGCTGGCTGGCTGGCGGCTGCTGCTGGTGGATGACAACCCGGCCAACCAGCAGGTCGCCAGCGAATTGCTCAGCAATGAAGGTGCGCAAGTGGAAGTGGCCAGTTCCGGCCACATGGCGCTGGGCGTGGTATCGCGGCCGGGACCGTTGCCGGACCTGGTGCTGATGGACATCCAGATGCCCGAAATGGACGGCTATCAGGCCACGCAAGCGATGCAGGACAAGCTGGGCAAGAGCGCGCCGCCGATCGTCGCCATGACCGCCAACGCGATGGCGGCCGACCGCATCGCCGCGCTGGACGCCGGCATGGTAGACCACATCGGCAAGCCGTTCGACCTGGACCAGCTGATCGAAGTGATACTCAAGCACGTCCGCCGCGAAGAGCGCCAGCCAGCGGCCCGCGCCGCGCCAGCAGCATCCCCCGCGCCGGCCGCAGCCGCCTTGCCAGCAGCCGGTCTGAACAGTGCTGCCGCACTGAAGCGTCTGGGTGGTTTGGAGTCGGTCTACCTGATCGCGCTGCGCAGCTTCATCGCCGAAGCAGAAAAACTGTCCGCCCAACTACAGAGCGCGCAGGAAGAACAGAATCTCGCTGTCGCGCTGCCGGCGCTGCACACCCTCAAAGGCCTGGCCGGCACAGTCGGCGCCGACCGCCTGGCGATGCTCACCCAGCAAGCCGAGCGCGCGCTGAAGGACGACAGCAGCGCCTGGCAAGCACTGACGCCGGTACTGGAAGCCTGCCCTGGCGTCACCAGCGACATCGAAGAACGCCTATCCGGAGTTTAGCGGAAGCCGTCGGCGGTGATGTCGATTTCGGTGACATCGCCGTAGGTTTTGGCGATGTCGCGGATCGTGTCGGCTTTGCCGATCAGCACGGTTTGCAGCTTGCTGCGCGGGAAGTGCTTGTCGATCAGCGCCTTGGCCTTCTCAGGCGTGAGGCTGTCCACCGATTTGGTGAAATTGTCGATCTGTTCGCGGCCCACCTGGTTCGCGTACATTTCTCCCAGCAGCCCGGCCAGCTGTTCGCCGGTTTCGTAGCGCGGCGGGAATTGGCCTTTGACGTAGGCCTTGGCCGATTCCAGCGTCGCCTTGTCGATGCCTTTGTCCCACAGCCGCTGATAGGTTTGATGCGCCAGTGCCAGCGCCGCTTCGGTCTTCGGCAGCGCGGTGAAGCTGCTGATGGCGAAGGTGCCGGTTTGCGACAGCGTGCCGAACTGGCTGCTGGCGCCGTAGGTCAGGCCGGAGTTTACCCGCAGTTCGTCGTTCAGCCACGAGGTGAAGCGGCCGCCCAGCACGGTGTTGACCACCTGGATAGGCACGTAGTCGGGATCGTTGCGGGCGATGCCGGCGCCGCCGATCAGGAAGGTGGTTTCGGTCGCGTCCGGCTTGTTCACCAGCAGTACGCGCGCCTTGTCTGCCTGCACCTTGCCGTTGTCCTGCCTGGCCGGCGCCGGGCCGCTGGCTTTCCAGGCGCCAAACAACGATTCGATTTGCTTGCGCATTTCGGTTTTCTGGAAGTCGCCTACCACGATGATGGCAGCGTTGTCCGGACGGTAGTACTGCTGGTAGTAGCGCTGCACATCGCCTTGCTTCAGCGCGCCGACGCTATCAACCGTGCCGCTGGCCGGAATGCCGTACGGGCTGTCGCCGAACAGCATCGCGCGGTAGTAGGTCTGCACCACATTGCGCGGCGCTTCCTTGGCCTGCTTGATGCCGTTGACCTTGCGCGTGCGCAGCTTGCCCAGTTCGACATCGTTAAAGCTCGGCTGCTGCACCACTTCAGCGAACAGCGGCAGCAGCGCAGCCGCATCGGCCTTGGCGAAGTTGGCTTGCACGGTGCTGGCTTCGGCGCCGGCGCCACCGGCCAGACGCGCGCCGCGATAATCAAAGGCCTGGTCGATGGCCGCCTTGTCATGGGCGGTCGTGCCCAGCAGCAGGGCGTCGCCAGTCAGATTGGACAGGCCGGCCTGTTTGCCGTCATTGACCGAGCCGGCTTTGACCACGGCGCGCACCGAGATCAGCGGCACTTCGTGGCGTTCCATCAGGTAGACCGTCAAGCCATTCTGCAAGGTGATGGTGTCGAACTCCGGCAGGCGGAATTCGGCGGCGTGCGACAGGCCAGCGGCGCTCAGCGCGGCCGCCAGCGCGGTGATGGTGATGAGTTTACGGGTCATGTAATCAGTCCTCCTTCGCGGCCAGCACGCCGACGGTGCGCTGCGATTTTTTCAGGTATTTTGCGGCGACCTTCTGGATATCGGCCGGCGTCAGTTTCTCGTAAGCGGCAGGCGCGTCAAACATCTTCTGGTAGCCGCCGAAGAATACTTCGTGCAGGCCCAGTTGCTGCGCCTTGCCATTGATGGTTTCCTGCTCGCGGTACAGATTGACCAGCCTCTGGTTCTTCACCTTTTGCAGCTCCTCGGCGCTCACGCCATCCTTGATCAGCTTGTCGACTTCCGCCAGCAGCGCTTTTTCCAGCGTGCCCGGATCAACCTTGGCCGACGCCACCGCGCTCAGCGACATCAGCCCCGGATCGAAGCCTTCCATGCCGCTGGCGCTGACCTGCGTGGCCAGCTGGTTTTCCACCAGCGCCTTGTACAGGCGCGAGGTTTTGCCGCTACCCATCAGGGTTTGCAGCACGTCCAGCGCGTAGTAATCCGGATCGTCCGCTTTGGGGATCTTGTAGGCGACGATCAGATTGGCCGAGGTGGCCGATGCCTTGGTCACGAAGACGCGCTTCTCGCCGGTCTGCGGCGGTTCGACGGTGCGCACGGCCGGTGGCAGCGCGCGTTTGGGAATCGCGCCGAAGTATTTGGTCGCCAGCTTCTTGACCTCATCGGCCTTGACGTCGCCCACGATCACCGCCACCGCATTATTCGGCGCGTAGTAGGTGCGGAAATAGTTTTCCAGATCCTGCTGGGTCCAGGCCTTGATATCGGACTCATGGCCGATCACCGACCACTGATAAGGGTGCGCGGTGAAGGCCACGCTGGTGATTTCTTCCCACAGCAGGCGGAAATTCGAGTTCTCGCGGCCGGTGCTGCGCTCCGACAGCACCACGCCGCGCTCGCTCGCCACCATTTTCGGATCGATGCTCAGATGGGCGATGCGGTCGCTTTCCAGCGTAAAGATGGTTTCCAGCGACGAGGCCGGGAACCAGTCCTGGTACACCGTCAGGTCGGTCGAGGTATAGGCGTTATTCGAGCCGCCCTTGGCTTCCATGGTGCGGTCGAACATCTTCGGGCCGAAGTTTTTGGAGCCGTTGAACATCATGTGTTCAAAGAAATGCGACAGGCCGGTGATCCCCGGCGCCTCATTGCGCGAACCGACTTTCCAGAAGGTGTACATATTGGCGTTGGGGATGCTGTGCGATTCCAGCACGATAAACTTCATGCCGTTGGCCAGCGTGAAGGTCTGCACCTGGTCGGCGCTGACAGCGGCTTGCGCGGTGGCGGCCAGACCCAGCACGATGCTGGCGGCCAAAACTTTCCATTTCATGAGCGCTCCTTAAACAAGAAGCACAAAGCATACATCTTTTTGACAAGTATTTGCGAATGGCAAGCATAGCAGCTAGCATGGTGACAACCACAAAAGGAGCACTACCAATGGAAAAACCAATGAACTGGGTCGCGCACGAACTGAGCATGACCGTGCTGATGACCCCGGATATGGCGAATTTCTCAGGCAACGTCCACGGCGGCACCATTCTCAAATACCTCGACAGCGTGGCCTATGCCTGTGCCAGCCGCTATTCGGGCAGCTATGTGGTCACCCTGTCGGTGGACCAGGTGATGTTCCTGCAACCGATCCATGTCGGCGAGCTGGTGACCTTCCTGGCCTCGATCAACTACACCGGCAATACCTCGATGGAAGTCGGCATCCGCGTGGTGACCGAAAACATCCAGCAGCGCCTGGTGCGTCACGCCAACAGCTGCTACTTCACCATGGTGGCGGTGGACCAGGACCGCAAGCCGGTCAAAGTGCCGGCGCTGGTGCCAGAAAGCGAAGAGCAGAAGCAGCGCTGGGAACAGGCGCTGCTGCGCAAGCAGGCCCGCCAGATGGTGCACGGCAACCGCAAGCAATGATAGGGGAGGGCCAGGCGTGATCTCACATGTCTTTGTCGGCATCAGCGATTTTGGCCGCGCCCTGGATTTTTATACCGCAGTGGTGGATGAACTGTCGCTGCGCTTGAAGTTTTCCGACGCGGACCAGCAGTGGGCTGGCTGGATGCCGCCGGAGCAGGCGCGGCCGCTGTTTGTCATCGCCCGGCCGTTCAATGAAGAGGCCGCCACCGCCGGTAATGGCCAGATGATTGCCTTGCTGGCGCCGACGCGGCCGGCGGTCGACCGGGCCCATGCGGCGGCGCTGGCCAACGGCGGACGCTGCGAGGGCGCGCCCGGCCTGCGGGCGCACTACCATCCGAACTACTATGGCGCCTATTTCCGCGACCCCGATGGCAATAAGATTTGCGTATGCTGCCACGACCCGGCGCAGCAAGAGGAATGATTGCATAGGGTTAGCTTTTGTGTTTTGATGGGTGCCTTATCTACTTGCTAAGGTTGCCCATGAAACGCTTGCTGATGCTTCTTCTGCTCGTGGCATCGCCGCTGCTGTCCCAGGCAGCCGATGCCACGGATACCCAATCGATCAAACGCGCGGTGCGCGATTACATCGAATCGCAGCACAAGGCCGATCCGGAGCGCATGGCGCGCGGCATCGATCCGCAACTGGCCAAGCGCACCTATTGGCGCGCTGCCGACGGTTCGGAATTCGTCATGAACACCGACTACGACAGCATGCTCAAAGTCGCCCGCACCTATAACAAGGACGGCACGAAATTCCCCGCGCAGCCACGGGTCGAGATCAAAATCCTCGATGTAGACCAGCGCGTTGCCACCGTCAAGCTGACCGCCGACGAGTGGATCGACTATATGCACTTATACAAAAACCAGCACAGCGAGTGGAAAATCGTCAACGTGCTATGGCAGTACCATGACACCACACGCCAGGCCAGCAAAAAGCAGTGAGGCTGCCAGTTTTACTGGCACGGTGGCTTTTCTCTTTTGCGTCAAAGACTTGCGTCCGGAAAAGAGACTTGTTAACAGCGTTGTCCACAGAATCTGTGGGCAGAATTATTTGAGGTGTTGAGCTGTGCATTAAGGGGCAAGTCGAATTGCGTGGCGACTGCTGATCAAGCGGGCCTGCTCGCCCGCTTGATGCAGATGCCGTCGGGCACGCCTCAGCTGCGGCGCCGGGTCAGGAACACCAGGCCGGCGGCGATCACCGATGCTGCCGCCAGCGCGTACAAGCCGCCCTGGATGGAACCGGTTTTCTGTTCCAGGTAGCCGAAGGTGGTGGGCGCGACAAAGCCGCCCAGGTTGCCCAGCGAGTTGATCAGCGCGATCACGGCGGCGGCGATGCGGCTGTCCAGGTAGCCTTGGGGAATCGGCCAGAACAGCGACGATGCCGCCTTGAAGCCGATGCCGGCGAAGCAGATCGCCACGAACGCGAATACCGGGCCGCCGGTGGTGGAGGCGAACATGCCGCACGCCGCGATAATCAGCGCGACTGCCACCCATGCCTGCTGATGGCGGTACTTCTGCGCCAGCGTCGCAAACATATACATCGCCGCGATCGAGATGATCCACGGAATCGAGTTGAACAGGCCGATCTGGAATTCCGTGTAATGGCCCATTTTCTTGATGATGCTGGGCAGCCAGAACGTCGCGCCGTAGATGGTCAGCTGGATCGCGAAGTAGATGAAGCAGAACAGCGCGATGCGCGAGTCCTTCAGCAGCGTGAACATGCTGGCATGCTTGGGCTTGTTGGCGTCGCGTTCCTTCTTCTCGGTTTCGATGATGGCGGTCAGTGCATTGCGCTCGGACTCGGTCAGCCACTTGGCGTCCTGAGGATGCGAGTCGAGGAAGAACCACACCACAAAGCACAGCGCCACCGAGGCCAGGCCTTCGATGATGAACATCCATTGCCAGCCGTGGAAGCCGCCGCCTTCAATCGACAGCAGCGCGCCGGACAATGGACCCGACATCACCGACGCCAGCGCCGAGCCGCTGAGGAAGATGGCCATGGCCTTGCCGCGCTCGCGGTTCGGCAGCCATTGCGTGAAGTAATACACCACGCCAGGGAAGAAGCCGGCTTCGGCCACGCCCAGCAGGAAGCGCATCACGTAGAACGACATTTCGCCCTGCACAAAGGCCATGCCGGTGGCGACCACGCCCCAGCTGGCCATGATGCGGGTCAGCCAGGCCTTGGCGCCGAAGCGCTGTTGCAGGATGTTGGACGGCACCTCGAACAGCGCATACGCGAGGAAGAACACGCCGGCGCCGAAGCCGAATGCGGCGGCGCCGATGCCGAGGTCTTTTTCCAGGTGCGAACGGACAAAGCCGATGTTGACGCGGTCGATGTAGTTGGCGATAAACATCACCACGAACAGCGGCAAGATGCGCCACTTGACCTTGCTGACGGCTGTATCGAGGACGGTAGGGGCGGCGATTTCGCCGCCGTTTGCTGGGGCGCTGGCTGTGGTAGTCATGCTGGTCTCCTTGGTTCTTGTTATTGTTATTAGCGAACCATGCAAGGCATTTTGTTATTGAACTTCCAGCCGGGGATCAGGAATTGCATCGCCACCGCGTCGTCTCGCGCACCCAGCCCCATATTGTTGTACAGGTGATGGGCCGCTTCGATGGCGTCCATGTCGAGCTCCACGCCCAGCCCCGGCGTGGCCGGCACCTGCACCATGCCGCCCTTGATTTGCAGCGGGTTTTTGCTCAGGTGCTGGCCATCCTGCCAGATCCAGTGGGTGTCGATGGCGGTGATATTGCCCGGTGCGGCGGCCGCAACGTGGGTGAACATGGCCAGCGAGATATCGAAGTGGTTGTTCGAGTGCGAGCCCCAGGTCAGGCCCCATTCGTGGCACATCTGCGCCACGCGCACCGAGCCCTGCATGGTCCAGAAGTGCGGATCGGCCAGCGGGATGTCGACCGATTGCAGCTGGATCGCGTGGCGCATTTCGCGCCAGTCGGTGGCGACCATATTGGTGGCGGTCGGCAGGCCGGTGGCGCGGCGGAACTCGGCCATCACTTCGCGGCCTGAGTAGCCGTTCTCGGCGCCGCACGGGTCTTCGGCGTAGGCCAGCACATCGCCCTTGTCGCGGCACAGGCGGATTGCGTCTTTCAGCAGCCAGCCGCCGTTCGGGTCCAGCGTCACGCGCGCTTGCGGGAAGCGTTCGTGGATGGCGGTGACGGCTTCGATTTCCTCTTCACCGCGGAATACGCCGCCTTTCAGTTTGAAGTCGTTGAAGCCATAGCGTTCGTATGCCGCTTCGGCCAGCCGCACCACGGCTTCCGGCGTGACGGCTGGTTCGGTGCGGATGCGGGTCCAGTTGTCGCCGGCCTGGTCCGGCACGCCGGCATAGGGCAGGTCGGTGGCGTTGCGGTCGCCGATGTAGAACAGATAGCCCAGCATTTCCACTTCCGAGCGTTGCTGGCCGTCGCCGAGCAGCGCCGCGACCGGCACGCCCATGAACTTGCCAACCAGATCGAGCAGCGCCGCTTCCAGCGCGGTGACGGCGTGGATGGCGATGCGCAGGTCGAAGGTTTGCAGGCCGCGGCCGCCGGCATCACGGTCGGCAAAGGCAGCGCGGGCGGCGTTGAGGATGGCGTTGTAGTTGCCGATAGGCTGGTTTAGCAGCAATGGGCGTGCGTCTTCCAGCGTCTGGCGGATTTTCTCGCCGCCTGGCACTTCGCCGACGCCGGTGTTGCCGGCGCTGTCTTTCAGGATGACGATGTTGCGGGTGAAGTAGGGGCCGTGCGCGCCGCTGAGGTTGAGCAGCATGCTGTCGCGGCCGGCGACGGGAACCACGCGCATATCAACAATGCGTGGGGTGGAGGAAGGTGCTTGCGTCATGGGTGTCTCCTGATAAATGATTGCGCTGTCATTTCAATCTTAGACCGGTATAAGAGCAATATCAAGGTAAACCTGTGGTTTTTGCTGTTTAAAAATGATAGAAAATGATGTGTGATGCTACAATAGCACATCAACGTTTATCATCATCGCCATGGAAAAGACTCAAATCCGCAGCTTGCGCACCGCCGAGGGCGAGCTGGCTGTCAGCGGTGCCACGCTGGCCGATGTAGCCAGGGTAGCGGGCGTGTCGCCGATTACCGTGTCGCGCGCGCTGAACCAGCCGCATCTGGTGCGCCCCAACACGCTGGCCAAAGTGCAGGCGGCCGTGGCGCAGACCGGCTATGTGAAGAATATGATGGCCGGCGCGCTGGCCTCGGCGCGCAGCCGGCTGGTGTCGCTGGTGCTGCCGACGATTTCCACGCCGATCTTTGCCGATATGGTGCAGGCGGCCAGCGATAATCTGACGGCGGCCGGCTATCAGGTGATGCTGGGCCTGTCCAGCTACGAAGCCTGGCGCGAGGAGTTGCTGGTGGAAACCATCCTCAGCCGCCGTCCCGATGGCGTGATCCTGACCGGCTCGCTGCACACCGACAGTACCCGGCGCCGCTTGCAGGCGGCGCAGCTGCCGGTGGTGGAAACCTGGGATTTGACGCCGTCGCCGGTGGACATGATGGTCGGTTTCTCGCACGAAGATGTGGGCCACGCGATCGCCCAGCATCTGCTGGAGCGCGGCTACCGGCGCATCGCCATCCTGGCGGTGCAGGACCCGCGCGCGGCGCGGCGCAACCAGGGCTTGCAGGCCGGACTGGCCAAGCATGGTGTGGAAGTGGCGGCCTTGCAACTGATGCCGCTGCCGTCCACGTTTGCACTGGGACGCGAGGGCATGGCGGCGCTGCTGGCCAGCTGTCCGGACGTCGAGGCGGTGGTGTGCAGTTCGGACACGCTGGCGCACGGCGTGCTGACCGAGGCCATCGAGCGCGGCATTAAAGTGCCGCAGCAACTGGCGGTGGTCGGCTTTGGCGACTTGCATTTTGCGTCGCACACCTATCCGCCGCTATCGACTGTACGCGTCGATGGGGCTAATATCGGACGTATGGCGGCGCAAGCGATACTGGACCGGTTGGAAGGCAAGGCGGTCGCCAGCCTGACCGATACCGGATTCCAGTTTATCCAGCGCGGCAGCACTTAACCATACAATGGAGGCCAGCATGGAAATGAAGCGCATCAATGCGGGGAAACTGCGGGCCATCGGCTATGACGCGCGCGACAAGCTGCTGCGCGTGGAATTCGACGACGGCAGCGCCATCGACTATTCCGGCGTCGGCAACGAGGTGTGGCGCAAACTGTCCAGCTCGGGCGCGGCCTGGAGCTACTACCGCGACAATATCGAAGAGGAATACACCGGCCGCCGTGGCGTGGTGCGCAAGCCGACCACCCGCGCCGACCTGGAGAGCCTGTTCAAGTCGCCAGGCGAATAATCCATCAGGCCAGGGCCAGCGTATCGATCAGGCTGGCCAGGTGTTCGCGGTCGGCGCCGTCGATGGCTTGCAGCGGCAAGGGCAGGCAGGGCTGTTGCGCCAGTCCCATCAGCCCGGCTGCGGCGGCGACCACGCGCAGGCTGCCCTTGTATTTGGCGAACAAGTCCCATAGCGGTTGCAGCCGTGCCGACAAGCGCGCCGCCTCGTCGGCCTGGCCCGCCTGTGCGGCGCGGGTGATGGCCAGCGTGGTGGCGGGGAAGATGCCGCCGATCACCGAATACCATAGCGCGCAGCCGGCGCTCAGGCCGGCGGCGCCAAACTTGTCGCCGCTGACGCCGATGCTGACATGCGCCGGCGCCAAGGCGCGCAGCCGCGCCACACGCTGCGCCGCTGCTGCCGGATCGGCCGGCACGCCGGGAATCTTGATCGATGCGATATGCTTCAACTGGGCGATGCGGCCATGCAGCTCGTCGCTGAAGTCGAAACGCGAGACGCCCGGATTGTCATACACGCAGACCGGCACCGAGACGTTGCGCGCCACCGTCGCATACAAGTTGTAGACCTCGTCGGCGTTGAGCGCATGGTAAGACACCGGCGCCAGCAGCAGGGCGCTGACGCCGGCCTGTTGCGCATCCTCGGCCAATGCCAGCACCTCGCGGGTGCGCAAGGCGCCGATGCCAACCATGACCGGCACGCCATCCGCATGCTCCACCGCCAGCCGCGCCACCCGTGCGCGCTCGGCGCGATCCAGATAGGCGTACACGCCGGTGGACCCCAGCGCACCAATCGAATCGACCCCGGCCGCCGCCAGCCTCGCCACCAGCCTGGTGAAAGCTGCTTCGTTGACGCCGTCTTGGTTGAGGGGAGTGATGGGAAACGCGCTCAGGCCGGTAAACATAAAGTGCTCCAGACGATGGGGTAAAATGTCTGGTACATAGTAAATTATGTCCTAGGACAAAGTCAAATGATATCCGGAAGCACAGCCATAGAGATTGCCGACTGCATCCGCGCCCTGGTGCAAAGCGGCGACTACCAGCCCGGCGACGCGCTGCCGCCCGTGCGCGAGCTGGCCGGGACGCTGGGCGTCAACCGCAACACCGTTGCCGCCGCCTACCAGCGCCTGACCAAGGCCGGCATCGCCGTGGCCCAGGGGCGGCTCGGCACCACCATCCGCGCGCCGCACCGCGCCGGCGAGCAGGAGGGCGCCAGCGCCGATACGCCGTTGACCGACGTGGCCCACGGCAACCCCAACGCCAGCTGGCTGCCCGACCTGTCCGCCTTGCTGGCGGCGCGTCCTTTCAAACCGGTGGTCTACGGCGAGGACACCATCCTGCCCGAGTTGCGCGCATGGGGGCAGGCATGGTTCGCTTCGGACTGCCCGGCCGGCTGGGAATTGGCGTTGACCAACGGCGCGGTGGACGCCGTCGAGCGGCTGGCGGTGGCGCACCTGGTGGCCGGCGATAAGGTGGCGGTGGAAGATCCGGCCTTCCTCGGCACCGTCAACGCGCTGCGCATCGGCGGCATGCAGGCGGTTGGCGTTGCGATTGATGACCAGGGCATGCAGCCGCAGGCGCTGGCGCGTGCCCTGCAAGAGGGGGCGCGCGCCGTGCTGCTGACGCCGCGCGCCAACAATCCCACCGGTTGCGCCCTGAGCAAATACCGCGCCGATGCGCTGAAACGGGTGCTGGCCGGCTATCCGAATGTGCTGGTGATACTGGACGACCATTTCGCACTGCTGGCGGATACGCCATGTCACGCCGTCATCCCGGCATCGACCACGCGCTGGGCGCTGGTGCGCTCGGTGTCGAAAGCGCTGGGACCGGACCTGCGGCTGGCTTTTGTCGCCTGCGACGCCGGCACTGCCGCCCGGCTGCGCATCCGCCTGGCGCCCGGCATGACCTGGGTCAGCCATATCCTGCAGCACGCGGTCGCCGCCTGTCTCGGTTCGGAGCAGGTGCGTCAGCAGGTGGACACGGCGCGCAGCGCCTATGCCGCCCGCCGCGAGCAACTGGTGGCGGCGCTGCGATCCGAGGGCATCGGCGTGCCGTGTCCATCAGGCGGGCTGAATGTGTGGATACCACTTGAGCGCGATGCGCGCGACGTGGCGTATGCGATGGCGAAGAAAGGCTGGCTGGTGCGCCTCGGCAGCGCCTACGATGTGCAGGGGCAATCGCAAGCGATCCGCGTCACCATCTCCAATCTGGAAGAAGGCCAGGCGCAGCGGCTGGCACGCGATCTCAAGTCATGTTTGTAATATTTGGATTTTCTGGCGTGCGGCATGTCTGCGCGCTGAAAAATATGGTTTAATCCAACGATCTTTGATCATCGTGATTGCCATGTCCGACGCCAGTACTCAACCAGCTACAGATCAACTGCCCGCCTATCGCGTGGAACGCTCATCGGTGCACGGCAACGGCGTGTTCGCGCAGCGGGATATCGCGCCCGGCGAACCCGTCGTTGAATACGCGGGCCGGGAAATCACCTGGGACGAGGCGCAAGTGCGCGCCGAAATCCAGGGCGGGCCGCACAACCACACTTTCTTTTTCAGCCTGTCGAATGGCAATGTCATCGATGGCGGCGACCACGGCAACGAGGCGCGCTATATCAACCATTCCTGCGAACCGAACTGCGAGGCAATCGAGGAAGAGGACGGCCGCATCTTCATCTATGCGCTGCATGACATCAAGCAGGACGAAGAACTCAGCTATTCCTATCCGCTGATCTACGAAGGGCGGCACACGCCGGCCATCAAGCGCGCCTTTGCCTGCCGGTGTGGCGCGGAAAAATGCACCGGCACCATGCTGGCGCCCAAGCCGCGCAAGCGCAGCAAGCCCAAGGCTAAGCCGGCATCGCTTGCAGAGCTCGTCCCTCCGCCAGCAGCAGTTCAAATTCCGCAACCGGCAGTGGCCGGCTGAAATAATAGCCCTGGATTTCGTCGCAGCCGTGGCGGCGCAGGTAGTCGAGCTGGGTCGCCGTCTCCACCCCTTCGGCGATGACGCGCAGTTTCAGGTTGTGCGCCAGCGCGATGATGGACACCACAATCGCCGCCTCGTCGTCCGCGTGAATGTCGCTGATGAAGGAGCGGTCGATCTTCAGCACGTCAATCGGGAAATGGCGCAGGTAGGAAAAGCTGGAATAGCCAGTGCCGAAGTCGTCGATCGACAGCGCCAGGCCCAGCGATTTCAGCTTGTGCAGCAGCTCCACTGCCTGTGTCACGTCATGCATGAACAAGCCTTCGGTCAGTTCGATGTCCAGGCAGGCCGGCGGCAATCCGGTCTCGCGCAGCACCTCGCTGATGGACGCCACCAGTTGCGGCTCGCTGAACTGGCGCGGTGACAGGTTGACGGCGATGCGCAGCGGGCCGTGGCCCGCGTCCAGCCATCGCTTGGCCTGGGCGCAGGCGGTGCGCATCACCCAGGCGCCGATCTCGACGATCAGGCCGGTTTCTTCCGCCAGCCCGATGAAGCGGTAGGGCGCCACCATGCCCAGTTCCGGATGCTGCCAGCGCAGCAGCGCTTCCATGCCGACCACGCGGCCAGTTTGCAGATCCACCTGTGGCTGGTAATGCAGCACGAATTGCTGCCTTTCCAGCGCGTTGCGCAGTGCGCTTTCGATGCGCAGCCGTTCGCGCGCTTCTTCGTTCATCGCCGGCTCGTAGAACTGGGTGTTGTTGCGGCCCAGCTTCTTGGCGCGGTACATGGCGATGTCCGCGTGTTCGATCAGCCGCTGCGCCGAGGTACCGTCTGCGCCGTACACGGCCACGCCGATCGAGCAGGTGACAAAGAATTCCTTCCCTTCCAGCATCACCGGCTGGGTGACGGCGCGCATGATGCGCTGGGCCACGTCGTGCGACAGCGTTTCTTCCGGGTACTCAGTGAGGATGGCGACAAATTCGTCGCCGGACAGCCGTGCCACGGTGTCGCTGTCGCGCACGCTATCGCGCAGCCGCTGGGCCACGGTTTTCAGCAGCAGGTCGCCGGCCTTGTGGCCCATGCTGTCGTTGACGAACTTGAAGCGGTCCAGGTCGATCAGCATCACCCACAAGGGCTTGCCGCTGCGGTTGGCGAAGGCCACCGCCTGCGACAGCCGGTCTTGCAGCAGCACGCGGTTGGGCAGGCCGGTCAGCACGTCGTGGTGGGCGATGTGCTGGATGCGCTGCTCGGCCAGCTTGCGCTCGGTGATCTCGGTGCCGGTGCCGCGATAGCCTCGGAATTTTCCTTCGCGGTCGTAGACCGGCTCGCCGCTGCTGGTGAACCAATGGGTCTGGCCATCGACGCCGCGCAGTGCGTATTCAAGATTGCTGAACGGCAGATGCGCTTCCAGCATCGCCTGGTGCTCGCGGCCCCAGTTGTTATCCCACAGTTCGGGATGCGCCTCCCAGCGCGTCCGCCCCAGGAATAGCTTTGGATCTTGCCGGCCCTTTTCGAAGAAGCCGCCGGTGATATTGGTGAAGCGGAATTGCTCATCCTGCTCCCAGTACCAGTCCGAGGACAATGCCAGCAGGCGGCGGAAGCGGTGTTCGCTTTCCTGCAATGCTTCCTCGGTGCGCTTGCGGGAGGCCACGTCCTGGGCCAGCTGTTCATTGCTGAGCTTGAGCGCATGGGTGCGCTCGTCCACCAGCCGCTGCACCCGCACTGAACGGCGCGCCAGCGAATTGACGAAGGCCGCCGTCAGCAGCGAGAACAGCAGGCCGCCGATCAGCGTCGACAGCGAGCCGAGATGGTGCGGCAGGAAGGGGCGCGGCAGCGGCGTCACCTGCACATGCCAGGACTTGCCGGCAGCGCTGAAGGTGCGCACATAGGGTTCGCGGTAGTCGATCGACAGCCAGCGCTGCAGCACCGACGGCTCAGTGCCGGGGCCAGCCGGCTGGCCCCGGCTGTAGACCAGATTGGCGGGGCGGATGTCGTCGCCGATGTAGACCTGCACGCTCAGCTCGCGGTCATCCAGCAGGTCGGCCGTCAGCAGGATTTTCTGGATCAGGTCTGCCGAGCGGATGACCGCGCTGGTATTGCCGATCCAGGCGGCGCGGCGCTGCTCCACGGTATTGAGCTCGGCGCCCTGGCGGTACACCGGTATCATCATCACAAAGCCCTGTTGCCCGGCGCGTTCCTGCGCCAGCCGCATCAGCGGCGTGGTGCGCGGCTGGCCGCTGTCGACCGCTTC
Organism: Duganella sp. sic0402; assembly: GCF_019219065.1. Lineage (GTDB taxonomy): Bacteria > Pseudomonadota > Gammaproteobacteria > Burkholderiales > Burkholderiaceae_D > Rugamonas. The sequence continues at coordinate 182,611 of NZ_JAHUWK010000004.1, forward strand.
GGCGATCACCCGCGCCATGGCCGGCAGCGAAGCCACGTCCAGGCCGAAGGCGGCTTCGTTGCCTTCCAGCGGTTCCAGATAGTCGACGATGACGTGTTGCGGCCGCGAAGCCAGCGGCTGCCGCCCGCCGTCGTGCAGTTCAACGCCCGGATAGTGGCGTTGCATTTCTTCCTGGTACGTGCGCGCCTGCTGGTCATCCATCACGCGCTGGAAGTTGAATGCCTGCACAAAAGGGTAGCGCTCCAGCATCGGCCGGCTGAAGCTGGCGAACTGTTCACGGCTGACCGGGCCAACTGATTTGAACAAGCCGTTCAGGATGGTGACCAGTTCCAGCGTATCGTCCATGCCGCGACGGATCGCGGCGGCGCGGATGTGGCCGCGCTGCTGGTAGCTGAGCTCCATCTTGCTGTATTCCAGCGCACTGACGGCGATGAACAACAGGCCGGTGACCGCGCAGCCGGTGATCAGCGTCAGCAAGGCTGCCAGCGAGATCCGGGATGAAGTGCGGAAGGACGGCATGACACGCTTTCCGAAACAGGGATGGCAAAGCGCGGGCGGGGGCGGGGGCCGCAGGATTGATAGTCAGTGTGTCACAAAAATGCTGTCAGGACAGTTTCATCGCTGCTGATGTGCCGAAATAACCACGTTATGCCCAACGCAGCCGCAACACGATCCAGTGCGCCAGCAAACGGTTCAGCAGTGGCAGCGCCAGGCCGCCGGTACGCGCCACTTTGCGCTGCATGGCCAGCGCCGGCGTGTTGCCGCCGTTTTTCACCGCGAACAGGATGCGGTTATTGCCGGCGATCCCGTTGAAGGCGCAGATATGGCCCTGAAACGCCTGGCGCAGGCGGCGCAGCATGGCCGCGTAGTGCGGGTCGTAGCTGAAGATATTCGCCACCATCACGCCGCCGGGCCGCAGCGCGCGCCGGCAGTCGGCGTAGAAGCTGGCGCTGCCCAGCGGCGGCGGCAGGCCGTCGGCGTCGAAGCCGTCCACCAGCAGCACGTCGGCGCTGTCGCGCAGCTGGTGCATATACTCCGCCGCATCGGCCTGGATCACGCGAAAGCGCGCGCTGTCGCGGGGAATGGCGAACTGCTCGCGTAGCGCGATCACGTCTGGATTCAGTTCCAGCACGGTGATGCGCGCATGCGGCAGGTAGCGGTGGCAGAACTTGGCCAGCGAGCCGCCGCCCAGGCCGACCATGACGATGTGCTCGGGGCGCGGATGGAACAGCACGAAGCACATCATCGCCCGCACATAGCTGAGCACCAGCTGGTCCGGGCGGGACAGGCGCATCTCGCTTTGCACCATGCCGGGCTGAAATTCCAGCAGGCGCTTGTCGCCCACGGTGCGTACCTGTGGCGGCGGACGGTTGGCGGGTGTGGTCAAGTTGCTTAGTAATGTGGATTTACGTAGGGAATCATAGTAGCATGGCGTCAGCACGGGCCTGCCCATCGGCGGCCGACTTGGAGAGAGATACGATGTTTTTAGACCACCCTACGCTTACCGCCACCAATAGCTTCACCGAGCCGGACCGTCTGGAGCGCCTGAGCCGCGTCTACGGCTATGTGGCCGCGCTGGCCGACCTGGCCGGCAAGCAGAGCTTTATTGAAAAAGTCAGCCAGCTGCACGACCACAAAGGCACGCTGATCGTGTTCTGGCACGACGCCCCGACCGAAGAAGAAAAAGTCTTCTTCACCCAGGCCTGGGGCAGCAAAATGGGCGATGGCAGCAGCAACGTCGAGCACGAGGTCTGAAGTCTGACACCGGGCTGCGGTCATGGATATAAAAACCTTGTTGTTAGCGCTGGCACTGGGCAATTTCAGCCTGTGCGCAGCGCTGTTCTTTTTTGAGGCCGGCGCGCGCCGCGACGGCCAGCTTGCGCGCGTTCACGCCACCTGGGCCTGGGCCAAGCAATGCCAGGCGCTGGCCTGGCTGCTGCTGTATTGTCGCGGCGTTCTGCCGGATTTCCTGACGATTCCGTTTGCCAATGCGGTGCTGTTCGCCGGCTTTGCGCTGGATGCGTCCGCGCTGTGGGAGCAGGCTGGCCGGCGCGTGTGGCGCAAATACCTGTTGCCGGCGCTGGGCGCATCGACCGGCGTGTATGTCGGCGCCTGGCTGTTGCAGCTGCCAGCGGCGGGCCGTATCGGCATCGCCTCGATGGCGGCTGGTTTCTTCTTCCTGGCCGGTGCCGCCGCGCTGGGCCGTGGCTGGCGCAACGGCACGCCATTGCGCCGCTATCTTGTGCTGCTGGTGCTGGCGCTGACCGTGCTGGTGGTGGGGCGCGGCCTGTTGCCGCTGCTGCCGGACTGGCTGAATCCGGTCGGGGTGCAGACGGCTGGCATGATCGCACTGTACTTGATGATGCTGGGCAACGCTTTCGGCTATCTGCTGCTGGCGCGCGAGCAGGAGCACGGTGAGCTGGCACGGCTGGAAGTGGTGGATGCGCTGACCGATGTACCGAACCGGCGCGGCTTCTACACCGCGCTGACGCCGTGGATCGCGCTGGCGCGCCGTCCCGGCATGCCGACCGCGCTGGTGATCCTCAACCTCGACCAGTTCAAGCGCGTCAACGACAGCTATGGCCATACGGCCGGCGATGTGGTGCTGAAGGCGATGGTGGATGTGTGCAAGAAACAACTGCGCGACTCGGACCAGATGGGCCGCCTGGGCGGCGCCGAATTCGCCATTCTGCTGCCGCGCACCTCGCTGGAGGATGCGGCGATGGTGGCGGAGCGCATCCGCAATGCGGTGGCCGAACAACCGGTCAAGGCGGAAAAGGCGGTCATCAATATGACCGCCAGTCTGGGCGTGACCACGATACGCGCCGAGGACAGCACCGTCAGCCTGTTCAAGCGCGCCGACGAGGCTTTGCAGGCTGCCAAACAGGCAGGCCGCAACCGCGTCATGGAGGCCGAAGTCATCAAGACGTAACAAATCGGGCTTATCGTGCTTATAATGGTGTAAATCGTTTAGTTCAAATCTCATTATATGTACGCTGCCGTAGACCTGGGTTCCAATAGTTTTCGCCTCCACATCGGCAAGCATGATGGGGAGGCCATCCGCGTACTGAAAAGCGTGAGGGAGCCGATCCGGCTGGCTGCCGGCCTGGATAAGGATGGCAACCTGACGCCGGCCGCCATGCAGGCGGCCCTCAACTGCCTGCAAAATTTCCGCACCGTGTTGGCCGCCTACAAGCTGGACGCGGTGCGCGTGGTGGCCACATCGGCGATGCGCGTGGCGCGCAATTCCGCCGCCTTTTTGCCGGAGGCGGAAAAGGCCATCGGCTATCCGATCGAAATCATCTCCGGCGAGGAAGAAGGGCGCCTGATCTATATGGGCGTGGCGCACGCGGTCGCGCTGCCCGGCGAGCGCCGGCTGGTGATCGACATCGGCGGCGGCTCCACCGAACTGATACTGGGGCGCGGGCCGGAAATCGAAAAGGTCGAATCGTTCAGCGTCGGCACGGTCAAGCAAAGCCTGTCCTTCTTCATCGGCGGGCGGGTTGACGGGCCGTCGTTTGAGGCCGCCATCCTGTCGGCGCGCAGCCATTTCGAGGACGCGGCACCGCCTTACCATCCGCAATTCTGGAAGCAGTGCTACGGTTCCTCCGGCACCGCGCGCACCATCGCCGACATCATCATCAAGAATGGCATTGGACGCGAAGTCAATGCGCAGACGCTGGAGGCGCTGAAGCAGCGCTTTATCGAATTCGGCCACGTCAGCAAAATCGATATGCCTGGCCTGCGGCCGGATCGCGCCTCGACCATCATCGGCGGGCTGGCAATCCTGATCGGGCTGGTGCGCGAACTGGGTATCGCGCTGGTGCAGCCGATTGAGGCCGGCCTGCGCATGGGCGTGATGTGGGACTTGCACCTGCGCTCAACCAAGCGTGACCGCCGCGAGCAATCGGTGCAAGCCTGTGTCGAGCGTTTCCACGTTGACCAGCGCCGCGCCAACCGGGCGGCGGTGGATGCGCTGGCGCTGTATGCGCAGACCAAGCCATCGTCCGAGCAGTACAACCGCCTGCTGTACTGGAGTGCGCTGCTGCACGAAATGGGCATGGTGGTGTCGCACACCGGCTATCATAAGCACGCCGCCTACATCATCGAGAACGCCGACCTGCCGGGCTTCACGGCGCGCGAGCAGCGCACCATGAGCCGCCTGATCGTGGCCCACAAGGGCAATCTGCGCAAAGTGTCCGAAGTGCTGGAGGATGCGGACTTCGCCAAGGCCATTGTGGCGCTGCGGCTGGCGGTGCTGTTCATGCACTCGCGCATCGATATCGACTTCACCCAGCTCAAGCTGCGCTTCAAGAGTCGCATCGAACTGGAAATCAGCCGCGATTGGGTGGCTGAGCATCCTACGCTGTCCTATTGGCTGGAGAAGGAACAGGAGCAATGGGACGAAGTCGGTGTAGACTTCACCATACGCACTAGCTAATGGAGAGAAGCCATGTTCGACAGGATAGTTCGCTACAGCGCTTGCATGTTGCTACTCCTGTCGATGCCGGCCGTGGCGCGCGAAACAGTGATCCTATGCTACGAGGCGCAGGACGTGCTGCCGTGGCGCACGGAGAAGGGCGGCGGCCTTAATTTCGCGCTGCTGAAAATGGTTGAGCAGCGGCTCGATATTCATTTCGATTTTCAAAGCGTTCCCTGGAAGCGCTGCCTGGCGCAGCTGAAGGTGAATGCGGTCGATGGTGCGTTTGCGGTCAGCTTCAAGCCGGACCGGCGCGAGCTGGGCGAGTATCCCGGCGCAGAAAATATCGACACCTCCAAGCGCATGCACACCGATACCTATGTAGTGTTGCGCCGCAAGGGCAGCAAGGTGGCGTGGGACGGCAAACAGTTCAGCAATCTGGATGGCGCAATCGGCTTCCAGCTTGGCTATTCGGTGGGCGATGTACTGCGCGCGCAGAATCTGGAAGTGGACGAGGGCAGCCAGCGCGCCGATGAGCTGGCGCGCAAGCTGATCGCCGGGCGTGTCGCTGCGGCGGCGCTGGGTGGCAGTGACGCTGCCGGTTTGATGCGCGGCCCGCTGGCGCCACAGCTGGAGCAATTGCCGATCCCCATCATTGAAAAGCCTTATTTCCTGATCCTGTCGCATGCGCTGGTGGCGTCCAGGCCGCAACTGGCGGCGCGCATCTGGAGCGAGATGGAGAAAGCCCGCAATAGCCCGGCCTACAAGAAGCTGGCGCAGGCGCAGGGAGTGCGGAATTAATACCCACGACAAAGTACTGCTGGATGGCGGCGGGCCGCTGACGCAGCTACGGCTGGCGTGGCGACGCAATATCGTGCTGCGTCTGGGCTTCGGGATTTTTCTCGCGGTGGCGATTTCCACCGCCATCTACACTACTTATGTGATGCAGAGCTTGCGCAGCGAGGCGGAACAGAATCTGCACGACCGTGCCGAGCGGCTGGCGGCGGTACTGTCGCAGGCTTTGGCGCGGCCGCTATTCGACATGAATAGCGCAGCGGTGGCCAGCGTGGTGGATGCTTCTGGCGCCACGCCGGAAGTGCTGATGCTGCGGGTACTGGCGCCGAATGGCAGTGAGCTGGCCGGGTATGTGTCGCCGATGAAGGATCCGGTGGCCTCGATCCGCGTGAAGCGGGAGATCCAGTTCAACGATGGACGGCGCAGTTATCCGGTAGGCGCGATTGATCTGGCATATTCGCGCCAGCAGATGAATACCGACTTGAACCGGCAGATTTTTAATACCCTGGCGGCCAATCTGTTGCTGGCGATGGGCATTGCGCTGTCGATCCTGATTGTCGGCCGGCGCGCGGCGCGGCCGTTTGCCGATATCCGTACCGCGCTGGAAAAGCTGACACGCGGCGAAACGGATATCAAGCTATCCGGCATCGGCAGGGAAGACCAGGTGGGGCGGCTGTCTGACGCGGTGCTGCGCTTCCGCGATACGCTGACCCGGTTGCGCGACGCCGAGCGTGAGCTGCGCGATTTCAATGCGGAGCTGGAACAGCGCATCAGTGTCCGCACTGCCGAGCTGACGCGAAGCATACATCAGACGCGCGACAGCGAGGCCAAGTTGCAGGCCATCGTCGACACGGCGCTGGACGCGGTGGTGCGGATGGATCTGGAAGGGCGCATCGTTGGCTGGAACCGCCAGGCGGAGCTAATCTTCGGCTGGAAGTGCGAGGAGGTTCTGGGCAGGGCGCTGGATCAGACCATTATCCCGCCGCGCTTCCGCTATGACCATAAGCGCGGCATGCAGCGCTATCTGACTGGCGCGAGCAGCGGCGTGCTGGAACGGCGCATCGAGGTGTTTGCATTGCGCCGCAGTGGCGAGGAATTCCCCATCGAGTTGTCGATCACGCCGGTGAAAACGGAGGAGCGCAATAGCTATGAGTTCTGCGCTTTTATTCGTGATATCAGTGCGCGGCGGCCTGCGGCGTGAATCATTTTCATAGATGTACTCGCCCGCGCGGTTGAGTTGGAAAATGATATATACTGTTTATATTGATGACTACATTGGAGTGAATATGGCGACCAAACCAGCCACCCGGACCACCGCAACCAAGACCGCCGCCAAGCCGGCCGCAAAACCAGCGGTGAAAGCTGCCCCACGCACGGCCGCCCCGCGCGCGGCCGCCAAGCCGGTGCCGAAAGCTGCCGTCAAGCCAGCTGCACCTAAAGCAGTGCCAAAAGCTGCGCCGAAAGCCGCCGCCAAGCCAGCTGTGAAAGCCGCTCCAAAGGTAGCGCCGAAGGCCGCGCCTAAAGTTGCACCTAAAGCCGCTCCGAAAGCCGTCGCCAAGCCAGTGCCAAAAGCCGCACCTGAAGTTAAAGTCAAAGCCCATAAGGAAAAACTGGTGCGTGACAGCTTCACCATGCCGGAAGCCGAATACGCCGTGCTGGGCCAGGTGAAAAAAGCCGCCTTGAAAGCCGGCTTCGAAGTAAAGAAAAGCGAACTGCTGCGCATCGGCGTGGCGCTGATCTCGCAGATCGACCTGGCGACGCTGAAAAACGTGCTGGCAAGCCTGCCGCAGCTGAAAACCGGCCGTCCAAAGAAGGCCTGATTAAAAAACAACAGGTCACGAAAATGACATTTTATTGTCATTTTCTTGAAGTATTCGCTGGTTACGCTTGCTTCGTCTTCTACACAAAAGGGATGAAGCATGCAAACCTCGATCATACAAGCCGATGTCCGAGCAACGTCCGGCAAGCTGGTACTCAGCATGGCAAGCACGCCGGAAGAACTGCGTGAAGTCCAGCGCCTGCGCTACAAGGTATTCATCGAAACCATGGGACTGACCGCGTTGCAAAGCGCCGACGGCCTGGATAGCGACGAATTCGACGAGCATTGCGATCACCTGATCGTGCGCGATTCCGACACCCTGATGGTGGTGGGCACCTATCGCCTGCTGAGCGCCAACCGCGCCCGCAAGCTGGGCCGCCTGTACTCGGAAGGCGAGTTTGACCTGGGCCGCCTGAACAACATCCGCGGCCGCATCGTTGAAGCAGGCCGCGCCTGCATCCATCCCGATTACCGTGGCGGCAGCGTGATCATGCTGCTGTGGTCCGGCCTGGCCGAATACATGCGCCGCGAGAACGCCGAATTCCTGGTGGGCTGCGCCAGCATCTCGCTGGCCGATGGCGGCCACAACGCGGTTGCCGTGTATCAGCAACTGGTGACCAAGAACCTGGCACCGATCGAATACCGTGTGACGCCGCACCTGCCGTTCCCGTTCTCCAAGCTGGAAGCTGCGCAAAAGCCGCAAGTGCCTGCGCTGTTGAAAGGCTATATGCGCTCGGGCGCATGGATCTGCGGCGAACCGGCCTGGGATCCTGATTTTGAAAGCGCCGACCTGTTCCTGCTGATGCCGCTGGCGAACCTGGACACCCGCTACGCGCGTCACTACGGCGTGGGCGAAGCCCAGCCTTTGGCTGCCTGACGAGGTCTGGCGGCCCGGTGTAGAATGAGCGGCGTTGTGCTTATTCTGCGGGGCTGTCATGAAGTTGGATTTAGAGTCGGATCAAACCGGGTTTCAGGAGCGCCAGGTGCTGCGCCATCGCGGCGCCCGCGCCACGTCCGCGACTGACAACGTGATTGAGGAAGTGCCGGTGGCGCTGGTCGTCAACGGCATCTCGCACGCGGTCATGATGGTCACGCCGCGCGACCTGCAGCCCTTTGCCATGGGCTTTCTGCTGACCGAAGGACTGGTCGCCAAACGCTCCGACGTGTTTGATATCGAAGTGCGCCAGCATGCGCGCAGCGTTGAGATCGACATCACCATCGCCACCCAGGAATTCATGCAGCTCAAGCAGCAGCGACGCTCAATGGCGGGCCGCAGCGGTTGCGGCGTGTGCGGCATCGAAAGCCTGGAGTTGCTTGACTTGCAGCCAGAGCCCATTCAGTCGCCGCCGCTGCACGCGCCGGGTGCGCTGCAACCTGCGATCGCCATCGCCGCTTCCGAGCTGGGGCAATATCAGGACCTGATGCGCGCCACCGGCGGCGTGCACGCTGCGGCGTGGTGTGATGCGCATGGCAACGTGCTGCGCGTCTGTGAGGACGTCGGCCGCCACAACGCGCTGGACAAGCTGATTGGCCACCTGGCGCTGGATGGCGAAGACATGTGGCGCGGCTTCGTGTTCATGTCCAGCCGTGCCAGTTATGAACTGGTGCGCAAGGCCGCGCGCATGCATATCCCGATGCTCGCGACCATTTCCGCGCCCAGCACGCTGGCAATCGACATCGCTGCCGAAGCCGGGGTCAAACTGGTGAGCTTCTGTCGACAGGATGGCTGCGTTGAATATACTTAAAGCCTCTTCATCCCTGATGGGCCTTTTGGCTGGTGTGCTGTTGGCGATACCGGCGTTTGCCAAGCCGCAGGACGCGCCGCCACAGAACTATGAGAACTGGGGCGTTTGCCCCTTTGAGTGCTGCACCTACCGCCAATGGACGGCCGAGGGCGATATCCCGGTCCATCAGCGCCGAAGCGAGGATTCGCCGGTGCTGTTCCATGTCTCCCAAGGCGAGGCGCTGGATGGCGTCGATGGTGTGGTGGTGACCGAACGTCCCGGCGTTATTACCGTGGACAGGGCGGTGCGGGACGGTTATCTGCGTGGACAGGAGCAGCCGCAGTTGTCGCTGCAACCGGGCGATGTGCTTTACATGCTGACACCGCTGGGTGAGGGCTGGTGAAGAACAAGGCTGGCAAGCGTGGCTGGACCAGTTCGGCCATGTTCAGCAACGCGGACGCCTGCGGCTCCTAGCGACACCGAAGCGCGCACTGTATGCCTTACCGAACAGATGGCGCGTCACGCAGGACCTAAGCTGTGGTTTCACCCGCACTTACGGAGCCTGTCAAGATGAAAAATCCCAGCCTACTCTCATCCGCGCTGATCGGCGCTGTCGCCAGCGCGCGTTCCATGACCCCCATGGCCACTATTGCAACGGCGCGTCTTGCCAACCGCAGCACGCCCGGCGCGCTGGCGTTATTGGATCGTCCGCTGTTCAAGTATGGCGCGCTGGCCATGGGCGCGGGAGAACTGTTGGGCGACAAAATGAAGTCCGCGCCTGACCGTACCGTTTTCCTCGGTCTGCTGGCGCGTGTCGCCAGCGCTGGCATCGCCGGTTCGGCGCTGGCGCCCAAGGGCAAGGAGGCGGCTGGCGCGGCGGTCGCGGTGGCCACCGCAGTGCCGCTGGCCTATCTGACGCTGGCCGGCCGCAAGCGCGCCATGGCCAGCATCGGCCAGACCCGCAGCGGCCTGATTGAAGACGCGTTGATCGTCGCCGCAGGCGCTGCCATCGTGGCGCTGGCGACCCGCTCCAAGCGCGACTAGGCCGCGCTACGCTCCAGCAGCACAGGTATCGATTTGGAGGTTGGCGTGCCGGCGCCGTCGGCGGTGCTGTGCAGCGGCACCAGGCCGTTGGTCTCGGGGAAGTAGGCGCCCAGGCAGCCACGCGGGATATCGTATTCCACCAGCTGGAAGCGCTCGGCGCGGCGGGTGACATCATCTTCCCACACGCTGATCAGGTCCACATGCTCGCCGTTTTTCAAACCCAGCAAGGTAAGGTCATCCTTGTTGATGAAGACCACGCGGCGCAGACCGTAGACGCCGCGATAGCGGTCGTCCAGCCCATAGATGGTGGTGTTGTACTGGTCGTGCGAGCGGGCGGTCATCAGCGTCATCAGGCGCTCGCCGTGTTTGGCGCGGGCGCGGTGGATCGGCGTGTCCAGGTCGATGGCGTGCGGCACGAACTGCGCGCGGCCGCTCGGCGTGCGCCATTCGCGTTCGCGCGACGCCACCCGCAGGTGGAAGCCACCCGGATGCGCCACGCGCGCGTTGAAGTCGTGGAAATCGTCGAAGACTTTTTCGATCAGCTCGCGGATTTCTGCGTAATCGCCGCCCAGCCGCAGCCAGTCGATCTTGTCGCTGCCCAGCGTGGCGTGCGCCAGCCTGGCGACGATCATGGTTTCCGACAGCAAGTTGTCCGACGCCGGCTTGTTCATGCCGTAGGACAGGTGCACCATGCTCATCGAGTCTTCCACCGTCACGCCTTGTGGCACGCCGTTTTGCAGGTCGATTTCAGTCCGGCCCAAGGTCGGCAGGATCAGCGCCTGCTTGCCCATGATCAGGTGGCTGCGATTCAGCTTGGTGGCGACGTGCACGGTCAGCGCGCAGTTTTGCAGCGCCTTGAAAGTGAGCGGCGTATCCGGCGTGGCCATGGCGAAGTTGCCGCCCATGGCGAAGAACAGCTTGACGCGGCCGTCCAGCATGGCCTGGATGCTGTCCACGGTGTCCAGGCCGTGTTCGCGCGGCGGATCGAAGTTGAACACGCGCTGCATGCGGTCGAGGAAAGCCTTGGTCGGCTTTTCCTCGATGCCCATGGTGCGGTCGCCCTGCACGTTGGAGTGGCCGCGCACCGGGCACAAGCCGGCGCCGGGGCGCCCGATCTGGCCGCGCATCATCATCAGGTTGGACAGCATCTGGATGGTCTTCAGCGCGTTCTTGTGCTGCGTGAGGCCCATGCCCCAGGTGCTGATGATGTTGTTGCCGCGAATGAAGATGCCGGTCAGTTGGTCAATTTGCAAGCGCGGCACGCCGGATTCTTCCAGCAGCACCGCCCAGCTTTCGGCACGCAGGTCTTGCTCGAAGGCCTCGTAGCCGCTGGTGTGGCGGGCGATGAATTCGCGGTCCAGTACACCCGGATGGCCGGTCGCCAGCGCTTCGTCGTCACGCTCGACCAGGCGCTTGGCGATGGCCTTGATCAGCGCGAAGTCGCCGGCCAGCTTGGGCTGCACGAACATATTGCTGATATTGGTGGTCGAACCGGTCAACATTTCCAGCGCGTGGGCCGGGCTGGTGAAGCGCTCCAGGCCGCGCTCGCGCAGCGGGTTGATCGACACGATGGTGGCGCCGCGCCGCGCGCAGTCGCGCAACTCGTTCATCATGCGCGGGTGGTTGGTGGCCGGGTTCTGGCCGAAGATCAGCAGCGTGTCGGCTTGGTCGAAATCTTCCAGCATCACCGTACCCTTGCCGATACCCACCGTGCCGGGCAGGCCGCGGCTGGTCGGCTCGTGGCACATATTCGAGCAGTCCGGGAAGTTGTTGGTGCCGTACAGGCGCACGAACAGCTGGAACAGGAAGGCCGCCTCGTTGCCGGTGCGGCCGGAGGTGTAGAAGGTGGCCTGGTTGGGATCGGGCAGGGCTTGCAGGTGGCGCGCCATCAGCGTGAACGCATCGTCCCAGGCGATCGGCACGTATTTGTCGCTGGCGGCGTCGTAGACCATCGGATCGGTCAGGCGGCCATGCTGCTCCAGCGCATAATCGGATTGCGCCAGCAGACTGGTGACGGTATGCGCGGCAAAGAATTCCGGGCGCACGCGCTTGCTGGTGGCTTCCGCCGCCACCGCCTTGACACCGTTCTCGCAGAACTCGAAGGTGGACGCGTGTTCGCGGTCCGGCCAGGCGCAGCCGGGACAGTCGAAGCCGTCCGGCTGGTTTTGCTTGAGCAGGGTTCTGTAATTGCCGCCCGCGACTTTTTCGCGCACGAGATTGATGGCCACCTGCTTTAACGCCCCCCAGCCTGCGGCAGGATGGGTGTAGGGAGTGATGTGGCCTTCGGGCTTTTTGTTCATGTTGCAATCCGGTACTATTTGATACGAGTATATTGCATTTGCAGAAAGAGCGTAACAGATGGACGAGGAAGTGTTGACCATGCTGGCCGGCGTGCTGGAAGCCCTGTGGCGCATCCAGGCGGAGTGGCCGGACAAGCCGTGCACGCTGGCCAAGCTGAGCAAGCAGGCGCAGCGTCCGATGAGCGTGCTGCGCCGCCAGCTGACCATGCTGGAGGAAATGCGGCTGCTTGCACTGGCGCTGGACGACGGCGGCATCACCGGCACGGTGCACCTCACTCCGGCCGGAGAGCAGCTGGCGCGCGCGTTGTTTGCCTCATAAGAAAGAGAATCCCCACAAATAGACAAAAGAGGTGTTGCCACGCATGCGTCAGAGGTTTATAGTTGTTGTACCGTTTGGTACAACTCAACTTAAGGTGCTCATATGTCCCGTCCTCCACTGCCTCCGTTCACCCTGGAAACCGCCAAGCAGAAAGCCCGCCTGGCCGAAGATGGCTGGAATACCCGCAATCCCGAAAAGGTTGCACTGGCTTACACCGAAGATTGCGCCTGGCGCAATCGTGGTGAATTTGTCAATGGCCGCAAGGAGATCATCGACCTGCTGACGCGCAAATGGACGCGCGAGCTGGAATACCGCCTGATCAAGGAATTGTGGGCGCATGACGGCAACCGCATTGCAGTCCGCTTCGCCTACGAATACCATGATGATTCCGGCCAGTGGTATCGCGCTTACGGCAACGAAAACTGGGAGTTCGCGGAAGACGGCCTGATGCGTCATCGTCTGGCCAGCATCAACGAACATCCGATCGCCGTCGCCGACCGCAAATTCCATTGGGATATCAACGCACCGCGTCCGGCCGATCATCCCGGCCTGAGCGATTTTGGGTTTTAAAAGGAAGTCATGCCACGAGTGATGGGAGAACGCAGCACCGTTGTGCCGCAACTGGCCGAAGTATTTCGCACCTATGGTTATGAGGGCGCCAGCCTGGCGCGCATCACCGAGGGAACCGGGCTGGGGAAGGGCAGCATCTATAACTTCTTCCCTGGCGGGAAGGACGAGATGGCGGCGGCGGTGCTGAGCGAAATCGATGGCTGGTTTCGCGAACAGGTCTTCCATCCGCTGCGCGACGCAGCCGACGCGCGGCGCGGCGTGATGATGATGTTTGACGCCGTCAGCCGTTATTTCGAGTCCGGCCGCAAGGTCTGTCTGGTTGGCATGTTTGCGCTGGGACACGAGCGCGACCGGTTTGCGCTCAAGGTGCAGGCGTATTTTGCCGAGTGGGTGCAGGCGCTGGCGGTGGTGCTGGAACGCGGCGGACGCGATCCCGAGAGCGCACTGGCGCTGGCCGAGGAAGTGGTCGGCGGCATCCAGGGCGCGCTGGTACTGGCACGTGCAGCCAACGAGCCGGCGCTATTCATGCGCGCGCTGGCGCGGCTGCGGCAGCGCGTCGCCTAGATTGCGCAACAGGGGGAACTTTGCTGCGGTGCCGCTGATCCAACAGTTTTATCCGGTGACCGGCCATGACTCCCCAACTGAACCATGTGATCGCGCCCGGACTGGCGCCAGCACTGCTGCTGGAGCAGATTTACCTGAACCTGCGCGACTTCGCCATTTTCACCATGGACGCGCAAGGCCTCGTCACCAGCTGGAATCTGGGCGCGGAGCTGATCTTCGGTTACGCCGCGCAGGATATGCTAGGCCAGCACGGCGCATGCCTGTTCACCGCTACCGACCGCGCAGAGGACCAGCCGCAGCAGGAAATGCGGACGGCGCAGCAGGCCAACCGCGCTGCCGATTACCGCTGGCACGCGCGGCGCGGCGGCGCGCTGTTCTGGGCGGATGGCGTGATGACGCCGCTGCGCGGCCATGACGGTGCGGTGATCGGCTATCTGAAAATTCTGCGCGATATCACCGCCAGCAAGCTGGCGCAGGACGAGGCGCGCCGGCTGGCCACCATCGATGTGCTGACCGGGCTGGCCAACCGCGCCGCGTTTGACGCGCGCCGCGCCGAGATGATGTCGTTTGCCGAGCGCAGCGGGCAATCGCTGCTGTTGCTGATGATCGACCTCGATCAGTTCAAGGAAGTCAACGACGCACATGGCCACCAGGCTGGCGACCTGTTATTGCAGCTGACCGCGCAGCGCCTGCGCGCAGCCTGCCGCGAAAGCGATTTTGTCGCCAGGCTGGGCGGCGACGAGTTCGCGCTGATCCAGCAAAACGTGGCGTCGCCCATCATTGGCGGCATGCTGGCGGAAAAATTGCTGGCGGAACTGGCGCGGCCCTTTCAGGTCAGCGACCGCGAAGTCACGATCAGCGCCAGCATCGGCATTGCCGTCTGTCCGCTGGACGCCGGCGCACCCGACCTGTTGTTGAAAAAAGCCGACCTGGCGCTGTATCACGCCAAGGAAGCCGGCCGCAATTGCTATCGCTATTACACAGCCGAGCTGGATCAGATGGCGCACCGCAAGAACGCCGACCATATCGAGATGCGCCGGCTGATGGGCGGCCAGAGTTGCGGGCTGGCCTATCAGCCCATCCTCGACGCGGACGGCCGCACGATTGCCATGGAAGCCTTGCTGCGCCTGCCGGGCTATATGGGGCTGGGACCGGTGGAATATGCGCTCGGCCTGGCGGGCGAAATGGGTCTGCTGCCGGAGCTGGGTGCTTGGGTCGCGCGGCAGGCTTGCGAGCAGTTGCGGGCCTGGAAGGACGCCGGCCTGGACGGGGTGCGTATCTGTATCAACACCTGCGCCAAGGAATTGCGCGACGCCGGCTATGTCGCGCAGCTGGAGGCCACCGTGGCCGACAACGGCTTGCTGGCGGATGATGTGGAAATCGAGCTCACCGAGCGCGATGTCATTGAGCTGGACCGCAGCGGCAGCAAGGTGGTGCAGCTACTGCACACACGCGGCTTCCGCCTGTCGCTGGACGATTTCGGCACCGGTTATTCTTCGCTCAGTTATCTGCGCGCGCTGCCGGTCAGCGCCATCAAGCTGGACAAGAGCTTTCTGTGCGACGTGCCGGACAATGCCGACGCCAACGCGGTGGTGCGGATGGTGGTGCAACTGGCGCACGATTTGCGGCTGGAGGTGGTCGCGGAAGGCGTCGAGCATCACGCCCAGGCCAACTTCCTCGGCGAGGCCGGCTGCAATGCCTTCCAGGGCTATTTGTACGCGCCGGCGCTGGCGCCCCAGGACGCGGCTGCCTGGCTGCGCAACCACCATTAGTGCTATACCAGGCCCAGATCGCGTCCCTGGGTGCCGAAGATTTTTTCCACCTGGCCGGCGTTCAGGCCGTACATGCGCGACAGCAGTCCGCCGAACATGGCGCGGTATTCGTTCAGCACCGGGTAGTCGCGGTTCTGGAACAGCGTCGGCTGCTCCAGGCGTATCTGCTCGCCATGGACCTTGCCGCCGTTGACGCTGCCGCCCAGCACCCAATAGACGCTGCCGTGGCCATGGTCGGTGCCACGGTTGCCATTCTCGCGGAAGGTGCGGCCGAATTCGCTGAGCACCACCACCACGGTGTTTTTCCAGTCAGGCCCCATTTCCTGCGCGAAGCCGGCCAGGCCGCGTCCCAGTTCTTCCAGCCGGTTCGCCAGGTAGCCGGTGCTGTTGCCCTGGCCGACGTGGGTGTCCCAACCGCCGACATCGACAAAGCCGATGTTGTACTTGTCCTTCATCAGCTTGGCGATGCGGCGCGCCTCCAGCTCAAAACCCTTGGCGCTGATGGCGTTGCGGTTGGCGGCGTTCATTTCGCCTATCATTTCCTTCATCACGTCCTCGCGCACGGCAAAGCCGTCGCGCACCGGCTGCGCCAGCTGCGTTTCCTGGTACATGGCGGCGATCATCCGGGCCTGCCGTGCATCGACCGCCGGCTTGGCGACATTGCGCAGCGCGGTGTTCGGTACCTGCAGCCCGCCTTGCATGATCAACGGCAGCTGGTCGGTGAAAGAGATGGCGTTGGCGCGGTCGGCGTTGAGCGTGGCGGCCAGGCGGTTGAGGAAGCCGGAGCGGTAGTCGCGCGAGCCTTTCAGCGGCTGACCCAGTTCGATACTGTCCTGGGTTTCAAAGTGGCTGCGCGACAGGTCTTCGGTGCCGGCGAACGGCACGAAGGCGGCTTGCCCGGCCGTAAACAGCGGATGGATGGTGTCGGCCAGCGCCGGATGCAGGCCCCAGTTGCTGTCGATCGGCAGCGCGTCGGCCTTGGCGATGGCGATGTTGGGCCGCACCTCGTAGTAGTACTGGCTGGACACCGGCGCCAGCAGGCTGGTGGCGTCGTAGCCACCGCGCATGAAGACGAACAGCAAACGCGTCTGATTGGCGGGCGCGGCCCACAGCTGGCCGGCCATGGATGCCGCCGATAATGAGGCCGATGCAGCGGCCAAAGTCTTGAGCAGGGTACGGCGTTTCATCGGGCTTCTCCTAGCGGTGCATCAGTTCCGGCGATGACAGCAGCAGCGTGTTCCACTCCTGCGGCGAGGCGGCTTGTTCCAGCGCCTGCCGGGTGGCCGGCGCCAGCGATTTTTGCAGCGACTGGTAGTACAGCGCATTGGCCAGTTGCGGGAAGGCCGGCTTCTCGGTTGGCTGCGCGCCTTCGGTCTTGAACAGGCCGGCCGCGCCGCTGCCGATGGCCTTGGCGATTTCGAAGCGGGTGGTCATCTGGCCGGGGCTGGCCCAGCCGGATTGCGTCAGCGGATAGCCGTCCGGCGTCTGGCGGCCGTACAGCGGCTCGGCCATGCGGTTCAGCCAGTTGAGCATCGGACCGGTGTTGAGAATGATCTTGTCGTCGTAGGTCAGGCGTACGGCCGACACCACATAGTGCACCGGGTCCTTGAATTTTTTGCCCAGCGATTGCGTGAACTCAGGCGCGGTCAGCATCACCCGCATTACAGCGGCGATATCGCCGTCGCTGGACAGGAAGCGCTGCGCCATGCGTTCCACCAACTGCGGCGGCGGTTCGTCGGCGACGAAATAGATGGCCAGCTTGCGGCTGACGTAGCGCGCGGTGGCCGGGCTGCGGCTCAGACGGTCCAGCGCTTCATCCACTTCGGCCAGGCCGCGTCCCTTGACCGTCTGGCCGAGGAAGACTTTGTCGCCGTAGTCATGGCGGTTGGGGTTGAATTCAAACAGGCCCTGGCGGACATACTGGTTCTGCTTGTCCTTGCGCACATTCGGCGCTTTGTCGCTCAGGTTGACGCCGACGCCGGTGAGGATGCGCGCCAGCTGCTGCACGTCGTTCTGCGTGTAGCCGCCATCGACACCCAGCGTGTGCAGCTCCATGATTTCTCGGGCGTAGTTTTCGTTGATGCGGTTGGCGGCGTTCTGTTCGTTGTCCAGGTAGCGGATCATGGCAGGGTGGCGCAGCGTGGCAGACAGCAGGTCGCGGAACTTGCCCAGCGCGTGGGGGCGGATCGCCTGCTCCTCATAGTCGCCCACCAGCACCCGCAGATTGCTCTTGCCCTGATGGACGTTGAAGTGGTTCATCCAGAACCAGGTCATCTGTTCCTGCAACTGGTTGGGCGAGTACAGCGCACGCAGCAGCGCGCGGGTGGCGGCTTCGCGCGCCAGCCGGCTCATTTCCTGCTGATAGGCGCGCTGCGCGGCTTTCTTGGCGTCGTCATCGACCATCGCCTTATCGTAGTCGCGGCGTTGCGCTTCCAGTTCCTGCACCAGCTGCATCACCGGCTTTTGCGAGATGGTCAGCGCATCGATCTGCGCCTGGGCGGCGGCGGGCAGCACGGCGGGGGCAGGGTGTAGCTGCTGCTCCAGCCAGGCGTCATATCCCATCTTCTCGGCCTGCTGGTAAGTGCTGTTGCTGACGCCCCAGCTGACGCGGTTTAGCGCCGCGCTCAGGGCTACCGGGTCGGCAGGCGCCTGCGGCACGGGCGTGGTGGCCGCGCATCCTGCCAGCAGCAGGGCAACAATGGATGAGATTGTTTTCATGCTGCGAGTATAGACCCATGCCGCTGGCCGCAAGTATGCGATTCGTGTATCGTGCAACAAAATGTTACTGGAGACATTATCATGCCCGCCATCGACCCGCGCGTGGACGCCTATATCGCCAAGTCGGCCGAGTTTGCGCAAGCCATCCTGACGCATTTGCGCGCGGTGGTGCACGCCACTTGCCCTGACGTCGAGGAAACCATCAAGTGGGGCTTCCCGCACTTTATGTACAAGGGCATGATGTGCAGCATGGCGTCCTTCAAGGCGCACTGCGCTTTCGGCTTCTGGAAGGCGGAACTGCTGATGGCGGACGACG
This sequence comes from Duganella sp. sic0402, assembly GCF_019219065.1. GTDB lineage: Bacteria > Pseudomonadota > Gammaproteobacteria > Burkholderiales > Burkholderiaceae_D > Rugamonas. The sequence goes on from NZ_JAHUWK010000004.1 coordinate 200,972, forward strand.
CCAGGAGGGAAGCGATGGGCGACTTCGGCCGGATTACGTCGCTGAAGGATTTGCCGCCGAAGAAGACGCTGGCCACTTACATCAGGCAAGCGATGAAGCTCAACGATGACGGCGTCGCCGCACCGGCGCGCGCCAAGCCCGCAACGCCGCGCGCGCTGGAGATACCGGATGACCTGAGCGCCGCGCTGGACGCCTCGCCCGAGGCGCGGCGCCACTTCGACGCCTTCAGCCCCAGCAAGCAGCGCGACTACGCTGAATGGCTGACCGAGGCCAAGACCGAAGCAACGCGCGCGCGCAGGCGTGAGCAGGCCATCGCATGGATCGCTGAAGGTAAAGCGAGGAATTGGAAGTACGAGAAATGCTAGGGAAAACAGCTATCAGCGGGGTTTGGGCTGATTGCTATGGCGCTTCTTAAAGGACGCCGGATACCGCATGCCGGCGTCTGGCATGGCAAGAACAGTGCGGCCGTTCAATGCATAGACGCGGTAGAGAGATCTTTCAGCTCGCGAATGCTGATCTCCGATTTTTCATGCATGCGCAACAGGATCGTTGCACCAACTGCTAACTTACGGTGGCGGATCTTGCTGATGATCGGGGGCTGAACTTCCAGCACCCGGCACAACTCTGCATCGTTTTTCAAGTTCATCTTTTCGATCAGAGTATCAAGCAGCTTGTTCGGCACGAAACTGGATGGCTCCAGCGCACGAGCGCGATTCATCGCTTCAATCAACTCCAACTTCTTCTGACGGACGTTCATGGTTTGCTCCTCCTTTGCTCTAAACGTTTTTAAGAAGTACGTTTCCCGGCAAGGCTAGCGCCACACTCGTTCTGGTTCGGGTCTGAATGTGGCACGCTACTCAACATTCTTGATAACCATGCAAGTTAACTTAAATAATACTACGGCTGGGAAAAAAGTGCAGGGTTTAACAATTAAATTATGTTAGTTATTGCGCAAACTGGTTGACGATTGTTGTTTCTTGTAGCCCACATTTTGAAAGTTGTAGGATTTTGTCTGTCTTTTGGGCGGAAAGTTGCGAATGTGTCACCATGATGGCGCTGGCGCCAGTGGCTTTGATTTCACGTTGCAACAGTGTCAGGATGGCGTCGGCGGTATCGGGATCGAGGTTGCCGGTTGGCTCGTCGGCCAGCACCAGCGCCGGGCGGTGCACCAGCGCGCGGGCGATTGCCACGCGCTGCATTTGGCCGCCCGAGATTTGATGGGGGAAGTCGTGTTCGCGGCCCGCCAGGCCGACCGCATCCAGCATCTCGGCCGCGCGCGCGGTCGGCAGACCATTCAGCAGCAGCGGCAGGGCAACGTTTTGCAGCAGGGTCAGATGCGGCAATACGTGGAAGGCTTGAAAGATAAAACCCATGCGCGCGCGGCGCAGCTTGGTGGCCGCATCGTCATCGAGGCCGGACATCGCAACGCCGTCAACGATGATCGGCGATACGTCAGTCGCGTCGGGCGTATCCAGGCCAGCGATAAGATTCAGCAGTGTTGATTTTCCGACGCCGGAATCGCCCATAATGGAGACGAATTCGCCGGCCTTGAAGGTCCATGACAGGCGGTCCAGCACCGGACGGCCGTTATAGGATTTGGAGAGCTGGCGAAGTTCGAGCATGGTTACCTTGTGAGTGCGCGGCGCATGGCAAAGCTGACGCCATCGACCAGCGCCACCAGCAACAGCATAGCGAGGATGACGGTGGCGGCCAGCGGCATCTGGAATAAGGACAGGTGGTATTTAAGCATCTGCCCCAAACCACCGGCGCCCACTACGCCGAGAATCGCGGCGGCGCGGATATTGTTCTCCCAGCGGTACAGCGTGTACGACATCATCTGCGGCAGCGTTTGCGGCAGCGTGGCATAGAAGAAGGCAGCAGTGGCGCTGGCGCCGTTGGTGCGCAGGCTTTGTTCCGGCAGCGTTGCGGCATTTTCCAGCGAGTCGGCGAACAGCCGTCCCAGCACGCCGGCCGTGTGCGCGGCCAGGGCCAGTGTGCCGCCCAGCGGACCGAGGCCTGCGGCGATCAGCATGATGGAGGCCCACACCAGTTCCGGTATCGAGCGCAGCACATTGAGCACGCCGCGCATGGCGGCGCGCGGTGCTGCGCCGAAGCGGCCCGAAGCCGGCAGCGAGAAGGCCAGGCCGAAGATCACGGCCAGCAGCGTGCCCAGGCCGGACATCGCCAGCGTTTCTATCGCCGCCCAGAAGGTCTTGGTGAGGAAGGGCAGGCCGGTTTCCGGCGGCGTGAAGCCGGCCAGCAGTTCCAGCGTGCTGTTGACGGCTTCGGTGGTGAAGAATTCCCGCCACTTCAGCGGCAGCGTGGCGAAGCTGGCGACGATCAGGGCCAGTACCAGCAGCATCAGGATGCGCACGGTCCAGTCGCGTGGCGGCGGCTTGGGCATGTTCGGATTCATCCCAGCCTCCGCCGCAGCACTTTGGAGAACTGGTCGGCCAAGGCCACCAGCAGCACGAACACCAGCAGCATGGAAGAGACTTCGGCGCCCGCCAGCATTTTCATTGATTCGTCCATGCGCTGGCCTAGGCCGCCAGCGCCGACGAAGCCCATCACCACCGAGCCACGGATGGCGCATTCCCAGCGGTAGACGGTGTAGGACATCAGCTCCGCCGCGGCTTCCGGCAAGGCGCCGTATAGCAGTGCGTTGAGACGTCCGGCGCCGTTGGCCAGCAGCGTGTCGCTGGCGTGGGCGTCGGAGGATTCGAGGATTTCGGCGTAGACCTTGCCCAGCATGCCGCAGTAGGTGAGGGCGATGGCCAGTACGCCGGCGGTCGGACCGAGGCCGATGATGCGCACGAACAGTAGCGCCCAGACCAGTTCCGGCACCGAGCGCAGGATCACCAGCAGCCAACGCACCGCCTGGCGCACGGTGCGCGCAATGACGCTCATGCGGCCGGTGCCCAGCGCGGAAATCGACAGCTGTTCGTTGATGATCAGTGTGGCGGGAATCGCGCCCAGCAGCGCGAGCGCCAGGCCGGCGGTGGCGATGGCGACGGTATTCCAGGTTTCGCGCAGCAGCATCTCCAGGAACTCGGCGCTGTGCGCCGGCACCAGGAAGTCTGCCAGGAAGCGGCCGGTAGCGCTCAGGCTTTGTTGGTCGAACAGTATCCACGGCTTGAATTCGGTGACCACCAGCGTTGGCCATAGCACCACCAGTGCCAGGATGATGGCGATGACGCGGCCGCGTAGTGCGGGATCGGCGTGGCGTGGATTCAGCGTGGCGGCCATTACAGGCAGGCGCCCACGCCGAGTTTGACCGACATCGGATCATCACCTGCTGGCGGCACGCTATCGGCAGGCTGTTCGCCCTGATACAGCGCGGCGATCATCTGCGGCGTGACTTGTTCGCGCGGCAGGTCGAAGGCGATGCGGCCGTCGCGCAGCGCGACGATGCGCGGGAAGTGACCGAGCGCCAGATCCACCTGGTGCAGGCTGCAAATCAGCGTGGCGTTGCGCGCCCTGGCTTCTTCGCGCAGCGTGGACAGCGTCAGTTCTGACAGCGCCGGATCGAGCGCGGACAGTGGCTCGTCCACCAGCAGTGCCTTGGCTGGCGACAGCAGCAAGCGCGCCAGGCCGCAGCGCTGGCGCTCGCCGCCGGACAGGCGGTCAACGCGCGAGTACAGCTTGTCGCCCAGATTGAAGCGCGACAGCGCCTGCCACGCGGCTTCGGGATCGGCAGGCTTGAACAGCGAGGCCAGCGCCTGCCACACGCTCCATTGCGGCAAGCGTGCGGCCAGCACCGCCGTCACTACGCGCTGGCGCGGTGGCAGTGGCGGCGTCTGCGGCGCCAGGAATAACTGCGCGCGCAGGCGGTGCCGCGCAGCTTCGCCGAGCGACCACGGAGCCGCGCCGAAGGCCTGAAAGCTGCCTCCAGACGGCTTGTGGGACAAGGACAGTGTCGCCAGCAGGGTGGTCTTGCCGGCGCCGGAAGGACCGATCAAGGCCAGTTGCTCACCCTGCTCGATGGTCAGGTTGATGGCTTGCAGCGCGGGAGTGGACTGCCCGCCGAGATGGCGGACAGTCAGGTCTTGCAATTGATACGTGGGCATAGGTGAAACTGACAGCGTCTTACTTCAGCAGACCCGCGTTCTTGGCTGCGGCTTCGATGTTCTTGTAGTTGTCGACTTTGGTCGGGATGAACTTGACGGTGCGTTGCAGGTCCATGATGGCCTTGTCTTCAGGCTTGTTGATGTCCAGCGCCAGGAAGGCGTCGCTCAGCTTCTTCTTCAGGTCCGCGTTCATGTCGGTGCGCACCGACCAGTTGTAATCGTAATAGCCTGGAGTGGTGTAGAACACGCGCACCACATTAGGATCGACTTTTTTCGACTCGACCAGTTTTTCCCACACCGAGATATTCAGCGCGCCGGCATCCACCTTGCCGCCTGCGACCGCAGCCACGGTGGCGTCATGCGCGCCGGAGAAGGCGATGCGTTTCAGATCGGTGTCCGGATTGATCTTGGCGGCCAGCAGGTAGTAGCGCGGCATCAGGTGGCCCGAGGTCGATGACTCGGAACCGAAGCTCAGGGTCTTGCCTTTCAGGTCATTCAGGCTGTTGATGCTCTTGTTGGTGGTGACGAACACCGAGCGGAATTTTTCATCTTCGGTGCGCTGCACCAGCGGCGTGATGGCGCCCTTGCTGCGGTCATTCGCCTGCACGAAGGTGAAGCCGCCGAACCAGACCATGTCCACTTTCTTGTTGATCAGCGCTTCCACCGAAGCGGCGTAGTCGGTCACTGGCGTGAATTCGACCTTCATGCCGATCTTCTTCTCCAGGTATTCGCCCAGTGGCTTGAACTTGCGTTGCAGTTCGGTTGGCGCTTCGTCCGGGATCGCCGACACGCGGAACACGTGATCGGCCGACTGTGCATGGGACCAGGAAGCGGCCAGCATCATGCCGGCGGCGAGTACGGATTTGAGGGAGATTTTCATGGTGGTTAACCTTTTATGTGAGAAGTCGCACAGAACTTTTGGCACGGCGCTACAAAATGGATATTCGGCTATCATAACAAAAATCATCTAAGCAGATGACCACCCAGAATAAAGGCAGAGCGTTCCATGCAATTGTCCCGTGCCCCGGCGATCCGTGTTGTATCGCCCCTCGCCAGCAACACAGTCTCGCAACGGCCCGCGCATGGTAGCGCAGCGGTTATCAAGGAAATCACCGAAGGTCTGCTGGCCGACGCTGCCTACACCTCGCCCAAATTCCTGTATGACAGCCTGGGCTCCAAGCTGTTCGAGGCGATCTGCGAATTGCCTGAATATTATCCAACCCGTACCGAGGCCGGCATCTTTGCCGCATACGGCGCCGACATGGCAAATGCGATAGGAGCTGGCTCGTCGCTGATCGACCTTGGCGCTGGCAACTGCGCCAAGGCGGCGTCGCTGTTTCCGTTGCTGAAGCCAGCGCAGTATGTGCCGGTCGATATCTCGCGCGATTTTCTGCTTGGCGCGGTGGCGCAATTGCAGCAGCGCTTCCCGCAGATCGAAATGACCGCGCTGGGCCTGGACTTCTCCAGCGGCTTCGCCTTGCCGGACAGTGTGCGTGGCGAGCGCCGCGTGTTCTTCTATCCGGGGTCGTCGATCGGTAATTTTTCGCCGGAGCAGGCGGTCAGCTTCCTGCGCGGCTTGCGTGCCAATGCCGGCGAGGATGGCGGCCTGCTGATCGGCGTGGACCTGATCAAAGACCATGCGGTACTGGATGCGGCGTATGACGATGCGCTGGGCGTGACCGGCGCATTCAACCTGAACATGCTGCGCCACCTGAATCACCTGATCGGCGCGGACTTCGACGTCGGGCAGTGGAAGCATGTGGCCTTCTTCAACGCTGACAGGAGCCGTATCGAAATGCACCTGGAAGCGCGCTGCCCGCTGACGGTCAGCTGGCCGGGTGGCGAGCGCGATTTCGCGCGTGGTGAGCGCATCCACACGGAAGACAGCTATAAGTACACGCGCCAGTCCTTTGTCGCGCTGCTGGAAAAAGCGGGCTTTGCGACTTCGCGCATGTGGACTGACAAGGATGGCTGGTTTGCTGTCATTCATGCGCGAGCCAGTTGATATGAATCTGCTGCATCGCTACGCCGCCGTACGCAAGCACACGCTGGCGCTGGCCGAACCTTTGTCGGATGAAGACTGCGGTGCGCAGTCTATGCCGGATGCCAGCCCGATCAAATGGCATCTGGCGCACACCACCTGGTTCTTTGAGACGTTTATCCTGGAGCGTATGGAGACGGATTTCACGCCGTTTCATCCGGCCTTCCGCATCCTGTTCAACTCCTACTACAACGGCATCGGCGAAAAGCATCCGCGCCCGCAGCGTGGCCTGTTGACGCGGCCGGGCATGGCGCAGGTGCGCGCGTATCGTGCCGATGTCGATGCGCGCATCGCTCGCCTGCTGGAGCGCGAGCACGGCGAAGAATTGGACATGCTGCTGACGCTGGGCCTGCAACACGAGCAGCAGCATCAGGAATTGATGCTGACCGATGTCAAGCACCTGCTGGCGCAAAGCCTGTTGCGGCCTGCCTATATGGATATCCCGCTGCCAGCCGCTGGCGTAGCGCCAGCGATGGCGTGGCTGTCGTTTGACGGCGGCCTGACCGACATCGGCCACACTGGCGACGGCTTCAGCTTCGACAACGAACTGCCACGCCATAAACAATATGTGGCGCCGTTCGCGCTGGCATCGCGGCTGGTGACCAATGGCGAATACCTCAACTTCGTCAACGCTGGAGGCTATGCCAACGCCGCGCTATGGCTGGCCGAAGGCTGGGATTGGGTACGCACACAAAATCTGCGGGCGCCGATCTACTGGTTCCAGGACGAGAAGGGCGGATGGCAGGAATTCACGCTGCACGGCCCGCAGCCGCTGGATCTTGACCGGCCGGTCACGCACGTCTCGCTATTTGAAGCGGACGCCTACGCCCAATGGGCCGGCGCCCGTTTGCCGACCGAAGCCGAATGGGAATACGCCGCCGCGCAAGCCAGCATCGAAACCGGTTCGCTACATCCATCAGGCGCCACTAGTGACGGCCTGCGGCAAATGTACGGCCACTGCTGGCAATGGACCAGCAGCAGCTACGCACCGTATCCCGGCTTTGCTGCGGCGGAGGGCGCGCTGGGCGAGTACAACGGCAAGTTCATGCTGAATCAATACGTGCTGCGCGGCTCATCCTGCGCCACGCCGGAAGGCCACGCACGCGCCAGCTACCGCAACTTCTTCCCCGCCGGCGCCCGCTGGCAATTCACCGGCATCCGCCTCGCGCAACGCTAAACCAAATCCGGGTCAGTTCCGCCAAACGTACACGGATTTAGGTGTGGAGGCGGAACTGGCTGACGACGGCGTTCAGTTCGCCGGCCTGATCTTGCATCGCGGATGCGGCGGCAGCGGCTTGTTCGACCAGCGCGGCGTTTTGCTGTGTGACCTGGTCCATCTGGCTGATGGCGATGTTGATTTGCTCGATGCCGCTGGTTTGCTCGCGGTTGGCCAGGGACATTTCTTCGACGATTTCGGTCACTTTACGTACGCTGTCTTGTACCTCGCTCATGGTATTGCCTGCCAGATCGACCAACTGCGCGCCAGCGGCCACTTTGTCTACCGAGGCGTCGATCAGTTCCTTGATTTCCTTGGCGGCGCTGGCGGAGCGCTGCGCCAGTGTGCGGACTTCCGATGCGACCACCGCAAAGCCTCGGCCTTGTTCGCCGGCGCGGGCTGCTTCCACTGCGGCGTTCAAGGCCAGGATGTTGGTCTGGAAGGCGATGCCATCGATGACGGCGATGATGTCGACGATCTTGCGCGAGGAGTCGTTGATGGCGTTCATGGTGTCCACCACCTGGGCGACCACGGCGCCGCCGCGTTGCGCCACTTCGGTCGCGCTTTGAGCTAGCTGGTTGGCCTGATGCGCGTTGGCGGCGTTCTGCTTGACGGTGCTGGTCAGTTCTTCCATCGAGGCGGCGGTTTCTTCCAGCGAGCTGGCCTGTTCCTCGGTGCGCGATGACAGGTCCATATTGCCGCTGGCGATTTCCGCCGACGCGGTGTTGATTGCGCCAGTGCCGCTGCGTACGCGGCCGACGATGTTGGACAGGTTGTCGCTCATCTGCGCCATCGCTTGCAGCAGCTGGCCCATTTCGTCGCGCTGGGTATTGCTGATGTTTTGCGTCAGGTCGCCGGCGGCGACGGCGCGCGCCACCAGCAGCGCGTCGCTGATGGGATCGGTGATCGAGCGGGTGACGCGCCATGCGAACGCCAGTCCCAGACCCAGCGCCACCAATCCCAGCCAGCCCATCATCTGCCGCGCCATCGAGATGTCGTGTTTGACCGCCGCACCGTTTTCGTTGACGATGGATTTTTGCAGCTCGTTCAGCTGGCGCACGCTGTCCTGGAGTTTGTTCAGCTTCGGCAGCATGTCAGCGCGCAGGAAGGCGAGCGCTTCGTCGCGCTTGCCGTCGGCCAGTATCTTGCCGACTTGCGTGAATGACGCCACGTAGGCCTTGCGTTCGTCGCCGATGCGTGCCAGCAGGGCTTTGCCCTCGTCGCGCGTGACCAGGCGGCCCAGTGTTTGCAGTGCGTTGCTGATGGTTTGCTTGTTGGCGTCCATCTCGCTCTTGATGGCGGCGAGGCGGCTGCTGTCGTCGGTGGTGAACAGTTCGAGCGTGAGCGCGGAATTGGCGCGGGTGGTGGTGCTGACAGTGGCCGCCGCTTCGGCTTTGACCCAGTCGTTGTCGATGATGGTGTCGTTGAGGGAGCTGATGCTGCTTAGTCTTTGCAAGCCGATCACGATCAGGATCGCCATCAGGATGAGCACTGCACCAAACGCCACGCCCAGTCGCGCGCCGATTTTTAGATTCGAGATATTCATGCGACTGCTCCGGTATCCACTGTAGGTGCAGTATAACGGTGCAGTGCACAAATTGGTGTTGCGCGGAGGGTACGCCCCTCCGCGCAGTCGGGATTACGCGGTGGTCGCGCCTTGCGCCTGTTCCGCAGCCGAGCGGGCCATCTGGCGGTTGACGGCGCTGAGTACGGCCTTGAAGGACGCGGTCAGGATGTTGCTGTCGGTCGCCGCGCCGAACAGGGTCGGGCCATTGGCCAGGCGCAGTTCAACATAGCAGGCTGCCTTGGCGTTGGCGCCGGAGCCGATCGAGTGCTCGTGGTAATCCATCAGCTTGATGTCCAGGCCGAGCGCATCGACGAAAGCGTCAATCGGGCCATTGCCGCCGCCTTGCAGCGCCAGTGGTGCGCCGTTGTGGATCAGGGCGATGTCGATCTGCACCGGTTCATCGCTGCTGGTGTCTTCCACCATTTTGTGCGACTGGTAGCCGTACGGCGATTGCTGCTCGAAGTACTCTTTGCTGAAGATGTTGTAGATGCCTTCGGCAGTGATTTCCAGGCCGGTCTGGTCGGCTACTTGCTGCACGGCGCGGCTGAATTCAATTTGCAGACGGCGTGGCAGTACCAGGCCGTAATCCTGTTCCAGCAGGTAGGACATGCCGCCTTTGCCCGACTGGCTGTTGACACGGATGACTGCGTCGTAGCTGCGGCCCAGGTCTTGCGGGTCGATAGGCAGGTATGGGATTTCCCAGATTGCGCCTTCTTGCTGCTTGGCGAAGCCTTTCTTGATCGCGTCCTGGTGCGAGCCGGAGAAGGCGGTGAATACCAGGTCGCCGACGTAGGGATGGCGCGGGTGTACCGGCAGCTGGTTGCATTCCTCAACTACTTTGCGCACTTCGTCGATATCGGAGAAGTCCAGGCCAGGATGGACGCCTTGCGTGTACAGGTTCAGCGCCAGCGTCACCAGGTCGACGTTGCCGGTGCGCTCGCCATTGCCGAACAGGCAGCCTTCGACGCGGTCGGCGCCGGCCATCACTGCCAGTTCCGCCGAAGCGACAGCGGTGCCACGGTCATTGTGCGGGTGGACCGAGATGAGCAGCGAATCACGGCGGGTCAGCTTGCGCGACATCCATTCGATCTGATCGGCGTAGATATTCGGCGTGCTGCATTCCACGGTGGATGGCAGGTTGATGATCAGCTTCTTGTTCGGCGTAGGCTCGAAGATGGCGATCACGGCGTCGCAGATATGCTTGGAGAAATCCAGTTCGGTGGTGGAGAAGGATTCCGGCGTGTATTCGTAGCCCCAGTCGGTTTGCGGGTGCTGCTTGGTCAGTTCTTTCACCAGCTTGGCGCCGGTGGTGGCGATGTTGGTGATCTCTTCGCGCGACATGCCGAACACCACTTTGCGGAACACTGGCGCCACCGAGTTATACAGGTGGACGATGGCGCGCTTGGCGCCGACGCAGGATTCCACGGTGCGGCGTATCAGCTCTTCGCGCGACTGGGTCAATACGATGATGGTGACGTCGTCCGGGATGCGGTTTTCATCAATCAGCTTGCGCACGAAATCGAAATCGGTTTGCGAGGCCGACGGGAAGCCCACTTCGATTTCTTTCAGGCCGATCTTGATCAACAGGTCGAAGAAGCGCAGTTTTTTCTCAATGCTCATCGGCTCGATCAGTGCCTGGTTACCGTCGCGCAGATCGGTACTCATCCAGATCGGCGGCTTGCTGATCACGGCGTTAGGCCAGCTGCGGTCGGACAGTTGGACGGCTGGGAATGGACGGTATTTGGACGCTGGGTTCTGCAACATCATGGTAATGCTCCTGGATCTGGAAAATAGGGGGCTTGCTAGCGATGTGGCGAAGGGCTGCCGTGCGGCCACGGAATACTAGGCGCGGCAACCGATCGGTAGTTTTAGCAGTAGCGAAAAAGCTGGGAGCATCGGTACGACTTTCCTGGATTTTGAAGACGGTGCGGCTTATGGCCGGCACGAGGGTACAACAGGGACGCGGATTAAACGCGTGCTAGTAGACGCGCTGCTAGCGATAGGGCGCTGGCAGGCGATAGCAGGAAAGCGGATAGGTGCAGATGCGAGATCATTCCTTTAATGTAAGCGATCAGCCGCGCGCCCGTCAAGCGAATGTTTTTGTGGTTGATTTGATTATTTTGCAATCACGGCATACCATCAGGGGCATTTCATGGATGGAGGCAGGGTATGCGGCGCTTGATGAGCGGGATATTGTGTGTGTTGTTTGCGGGCGTCGCGCTGGCCGCGCCGCCCAAGCCGGTCAGCACGCCGGAGGATGTGGCGGCGATTACCGCTGTCACCGAGCAGTTCCAGGCGGCGTTGAAGGCCAAGGATGTCAAGGCGTTGTCGTCGCTGATGCTGAATTCGAATATCTTGTGGAGTTCCCCCGCGTCGGACAAACAGGTGGCCAAGCTGCGTGCGGAACACGATCCAAATTTCGACGGCGTGCGCGCGGGCGGCTACAATGATTTTGCGTGGTTTATCAAAAACGCCAAGAAGGACATTGAGGAGCGTTTTTATAACATCAAGATCACCCAGGACGGTGACCTGGCCTGGGTGATGTTCGACTACGAATTTGTCGGCGATGGAAAGGTAGAGAACTACGGCGTCGAGACCTGGCAGATGGTCAAGCGCGGCGGCCAGTGGAAGATCTTCTCCGTGGTCTGGTCGACGCACTTCCCGGAGCAATAATCAGCCGACCTTGACGCGCGCTTCACCTGCCGCCATGCGGCCGATGATGGCGGCGTCGGAGAAACCTTCGCGGCGGAACAGTGCCAGGACTTCCTCGGCGCTGGCTTTGTCGCAGGACACCAGCAGGCCACCGGAGGTTTGCGGGTCGGTCAGCAGCGAGTGCTGTGCCGCCGTGATCGATGGCGACAGCTGCACGTCCTTGCCGTAGGCCTCCCAGTTGCGGCCCGAGGCACCGGTGTAGTAGCCGTCGTGGGCCAGTTGTTCGACGCCTGGCAGCAGCGGGATCTTCGCCATTTCCAGCTGCGCCTCCAGCCCGGCGCCGCGCGCCAGTTCCAGCAGGTGGCCCAGCAGGCCGAAGCCGGTGACGTCGGTCATCGCGTGCACGCCGGCCAGCTCGGACAAGGCCTTGCCCGGCTTATTCAGCTTGGTGGTGTTGGTGATCATGGCCTGGTAGCCAGCGGCATCCAGCTTGCCTTTCTTGAGCGCTGCCGACAACACGCCCACGCCCAGCGGTTTGCCCAGCACCAGCACATCATCGGCTCTGGCATCGGCGTTGCGTTTCACTTTCGACGGATGGATCAGGCCCATCACCACCAGGCCGTAGATAGGCTCCACCGAATCGATGGTATGGCCGCCCGCAATCGGAATGCCCGCTTCGGCGCAAATCGATTCGCCACCCTTGATGATCTGGCCGATGGTGTCGATCGGCAGTTTGTTGATCGGCATGCCCACCAAGGCCAGCGCCATGATCGGCGTGCCGCCCATGGCGTACACGTCGGAGATGGCGTTGGTGGCGGCGATGCGGCCGAAGTCGTACGGGTCGTCGACAATCGGCATGAAGAAGTCGGTGGTGGCAATCAGCGCCTGTTCGTCATTGAGCTTGTAGACAGCGGCGTCGTCGGACGTTTCGATCCCCACCAGCAGTTCCTTGGGCACCGCGAATCCGTTGGAATTCTTGAGGATTTCGGACAGCACGCCGGGCGCGATTTTGCAGCCGCAGCCACCGCCGTGGGAGAAAGAGGTCAGTTTGATTGCGTCATTGCTCATGGTGTGATTCCTGTTGTGTTCGAGGTGCGGCGGGGTACAATCGGCGCATGACTTCCAGCTCTTCTTCGTTCAGGAACGCCACGTCGCAGCAATTGGCTCGCGCCCTGCAGCATGCCAGGGATTATACGCTTTCGCTGTTCGACTGTTTTTCTGCGGCCGGCATGGACGCCGCGTCGCGCGTGCCGCAGCTGCGCAACCTCAATCCACCGTTGTGGGAGCTGGGGCAGATCGCCTGGTTTGCCGAATGGTTCATTCTGCGCGAAGCGGAATCCAGCCATCCGGCCGACGCCCATGGCCACTGCCTGCTGACCAAGGGCGACGACTGGTTCGACGCCACGCGCGTGCCGCACCGCAGCCGCTGGACGCTGGATCTGCCCAGTAGCGGTGGCGTCAAGACCTATTGCCACGAGGTGCTGGACCGGGTGCTGGACAAGCTGACGCGCGTAGCCAATACCGATACGGCCTTGTATCCCTATCGCCTGGCGCTGGCGTATGAGGACCTGCGTGGCGAAATGCTGCTGCACAGCTTGCAGACGCTGGGCCTGGCCGCGCCCGCGCCGCTACTCAGCGAAGCGCAGCCTATGTTCACGCCATCCGAAATCGGCTTCCCCGGCGGGACCATTCAACTGGGCAGCAAGCCGGATGCCGGCTTCAGCTTCGATAACGAACGCCAGCAGCATGCTTTTCATGTGGCGCCGTTTGTCATCGACAGTACCTTGGTCAGCAACAGTCAGTATGCAGATTTCGTCATGGATGGTGGTTATGATCAGCGCCAGTTCTGGAGCAGCGCCGGCGCGGACTGGCTGATGCGCCAGGAGCGCTCGGCGCCGCGCTACTGGCAGCGCGACGGCGCCCAGTGGCGCGTGATGCGCTTCGGGCGATTGACCACGCTGGCTGGCGCCGAACCAGTACGGCATGTGAGCCTGTACGAGGCCCAGGCATATTGTGCCTGGGCTGGCCGCCGTCTGCCGAGCGAGGCGGAATGGGAGTATGCTGCGTTGTCCGGCCACCCGGCGTTCCGCTGGGGCCAGTTGTGGGAATGGACCGCGTCTCCGTTCGAGCCGTATCCGGACTTCAAGGCAGACCGCTATCTGGAATATTCCGAGCCGTGCTTCCATACACACCAAGTGCTGCGCGGTGCGTCGTTCGCCACGCCGTCGCGCTTTGGCTCGGCCAAATTCCGCCATTTCCAGCTGCCGGAACGTGACGATCTCTTTGCAGGTTTCCGCACCTGCGCCTGGCCCGGATAGTTTCGCTTTTGCGCGGCGCTCTGCTATGCTTTTTGTTTTACTTTCCGAGGGCGCCGTCCATGAAACTGAAGCTGAAGCACTTCCTGATTTCCACCGTCGTCATGGGCGCGGCCGCGCAAGCCCTCGCAGCAGAGCAGGTGACGGTAGTCCGCGCCGGCCGGCTGGTGGATGTGGTGGCTGGCACTGTGCTCAAGGACCAGACCATCGTCATCAGCGGCGAGCGCATTATCTCGGTCGGTCCGAGCGCGTCGGTGCAGGCGCCTGCCGGCGCGAAGGTGATCGACCTGTCGGCGCAGACCGTGCTGCCAGGCCTGATCGACATGCATACCCACCTGACCGCCGATCCTTATATGAGCGGCTATAACTCGCTGGGCGTGTCCGACACCCGTGCCGCGTTGTACGGCGTGCGCGCAGCGCGCAAGACGCTGGAGGCTGGCTTCACCACCGTGCGTAATGTGGGCGCCGCCGGCTTTGGCGACGTGGCGCTGCGCGACGCTATCAACGACGGCGACTTCGTCGGCCCGCGCATGCGCACCGCCGGTTACGCCATCGGCATCAAGGGCGGCCACTGCGATGAAAATCTGCTGCCGCCGGAGGTCAACTTCACCGGCCGTGGCGTGGCCGATGGACCGTGGGAAGCACGCGCCAAGGTGCGCGAGATGGCCAAGTACGGCGCCGATGTGATCAAGATCTGCGCTTCCGGCGGCGTGCTGTCGAAAGGCGATGAGCCAGGCGCGCAGCAATACACGCTGGAAGAGATGCAGGCCATCGTCAGCGAAGCGCACAAGCTGGGACGCAAGGTGGCTGCGCACGCACACGGCACCAGCGCGATCCACGACGCCATCCTGGCCGGCGTCGATTCGATTGAACACGCCAGCCTGATTGACGACGCCAATATCAAGCTGGCGAAACAGAAGGGCACTTACCTGGTGATGGACATCTACAACGATGACTTCATACTGCAAGAAGGTACAAAGGCGGGCATGCTGCCGGAGTCGATTGAGAAGGAAAAGGTGATCGGCCAGCTGCAGCGCGATAACTTCCGCAAGGCGTTCCAGGGCGGCGCGAAAATGGCCTTCGGCTCGGACTCCGGCGTTTATCCGCATGGCGACAACGCCAGGCAGTTCTATTACATGACCAAGTACGGCATGACTTCGATGCAGGCGATTCAGGCCGCCACTATCAATGCGGCCGACCTGCTGGGCTGGAAGGATCGCGTCGGCTCCATCAGCGTGGGCAAATACGCTGACATCATCGCTGTCCAGGGCAATCCGGCCGATGACGCGACCGAGTTGACCAAGGTGTCGTTTGTGATGAAAGGCGGCGTCGTCATTCGCTAACACTAAGGGCATCCCTTACGCCACTCCTGAAAGTCAGAGTATTCCTCGCAAATTACCAGTTTGTTGTGGACAAAAATATGGGGTAATGGATAATCCGTCATTTTTTCCTTTACACCAGGAAGTTGATGGAAACGTTCAAAAAACTAAAAATAGGGACGCAGCTGGCGCTGAGCTTCGGTACGCTGACTGCGCTGATGCTGATCATGGCAAGCTTCGCGGTCGTGCGCACCTCGTCGATCGCCAGTGCTTTCCACGATGAGCAGCGGGTGCTGGCTGAAAAACTGGAGCCGATGTATGTGGCGCGCGAGGCGCTGGCGCAAACCGGCCTGGCCGCGCGCAACGCCTACATTTTCGCCGACGCGGCGCAAGCCAGCCGCGAGCTGGCCATCATTGATGAGCAGAAGGCGATGTATCTGGCTGCATTGGAGAAGATGGCGCCGGCCTATCAAGGCGACGCCGGTTTCAACAAGGTACGCGATGGCCTGCTGAAGATGGCCGATGAACTCAAGCGCCCGCGCAAGTACCGCGAGGCGGGCGATATGGAAGGCATGGCGGCTTTCCTGACCAATGAATGCAGTCCGCTGCGTAAGCAGATTGTGGCCGACATGGGCGTGCTGCTGACCTCTGTTCAGCAGGAGACACGTGCCGCCAGCGCCGGTGTTGACGCGCATGCCAGCGCTGCGCTGCTGTGGATCGCACTGCAAGCCTTGCTGTCGCTGATCGTCAGCATATTGATCGCGTGGGTGAATACGCGGCTGCTGTTGAAGCAGCTGGGCGGCGAGCCGGCTTACGCCACTCAGATCGCCAACCAGATCGCTGAGGGCGACTTGTCCGCAACCGTGGCGCTGAAGGCGAACGATGAACACAGCCTGCTGCACGCGATTGCCACGATGCGCGACAACCTGTTCTCCATCGTTGGCCAGGTACGCCAGGGGACCAATCTGATTGCCACTGCTTCTTCCGAAATCGCCAGCGGCAACCGCGATCTGTCGCTGCGCACCGAGCATCAGTCGGAATCGCTGGAGAAGGTCGCCACCGCGATGGAAGAGCTGACCGGTACGGTGCGCCAGAATGCGCACAACGCCATGCAGGCGAATACGTTGGCGGTGTCGGCGTCGGATGTATCGGAGCAGGGCGGGCAGGTGATGGAACAGGTTACCGTGACCATGGCCTCGATTAACGCATCGTCGAAGAAGATCGTGGACATCATCTCGGTCATCGACGGTATCGCTTTCCAGACCAATATCCTGGCCTTGAACGCCGCTGTGGAAGCGGCGCGCGCGGGTGAGCAGGGACGCGGCTTTGCGGTGGTGGCACAGGAAGTGCGCACGCTGGCACAGCGTTCCGCGTCCGCCGCCAAGGAGATCAAGGCACTGATCGATGATTCCGTGGCCAAGGTTGGCGCTGGCTCCGAGCAGGTGCACAAGGCGGCGGAGACGATGCACCAGGTAGTCAGCAGCGTCAAGCGCGTGACCGAAATCATGGGCGAAATCAGCGGCGCCAGTATGGAGCAGACGGCCGGCATCGAACAGGTCAACAAGGCGATCGGCGAGATGGACGCGATGACTCAGCAAAACACCGCACTGGTTGAGCAGGCATCGGCTGCTGCGCAGGAGTTGCAGGACCAGTCCACCAGCCTGGCACATGTGGTGGACGTATTCAAGTTAGAATCGCACAAGGCCAGCGTCAGCAGTATGCGCGGCCATCCGGCGCGCGCCACTGCCGCCGTTCCGTCAACCGATGAGGAAGTGCGCCGCATAGCATGAAGATAGGCTTGCAAACCTGGGGCAGTCATGGCGATGTGCGGCCGTTTGTCGCGCTGGCCGAGGGTTTGCAACTGGCGGGGCATGAGGTCACGCTGGTGATTACCTGTGTCGACAGCGATGCCTATGCGGCGCTGTCGTCGCCGCCGGGCGTGCGGCTGCGGGTGGTGGCTTCGCCGGTGATCGACCAGGCGGAAGTCGAGCGGCTGGGCGAGGCGGCGGCGCGCATGAGCAATCCGTTCGCGCAATTGAAGATGCTGATCGAAGGCGGCTTCCTGCCGGCAGAAGAGGCGATCTTCGCGGCGTCGCGGCAACTGGCTGAGGAATCCGATCTGCTGATCGGCCACTTCTTTGTCTACCCCTTGCAGATTGCGGCGGAGCGCGCCGGCAAGCCGTATGCGACCGTGCTGCTGTCGCATGTGATGGTGCCGAGTGCCTACAGCTATCCCTTGCCGCTGCCATTCGGCCAGCGCTGGTTGTGGCGCTTCACGCAATGGGCGTTGCACAGGGCCGCCTCGCCTTATCCCAACCGCTTGCGCGCGCAACTGAATATGCCGCCGAGCGGAGATATGCTGACCGAGGTGTGGCTGTCGACACAAATGACGCTGCTGGCGGTGAGTCCGCAGATTTGCGAGCGCCAGCCTGACTGGCCGTCATCGATCCAGGTGACCGGCTTCCTCGATATGCCGAATATGCAGCTGGAAGGACGGCTAACCGAAGCGGTGGAAGCTTTTCTCGCCGCTGGCGGAGCGCCGGTATACATGACCTTCGGCAGCTGGACGCCGCGCGATATTCCGCACCAGACCGAGAATCTGCAATTGCTGACGCAGGCCGCACGCCTGTCCGGCCGTCGCGCGATCATCCAGACGCCGGACGCCGCCGCTTGCGGTTTTCATTCGGATCAGCAGATCCTGTACGTCAGTGCCTCCCCTCATCATCTGATCTTCCCGCGCTGTGCGGCGGTGGTGCATCACGGCGGTGCCGGCACCACCCAATCGACGACGCTGGCGGGACGGCCATCCATTGTGGTGGCGAATATCTCGGAGCAGGAACATTGGGGGCAGGAGCTGCGCCGGCTGGGCATCGCCGGCAAGCTGCTCAGGCGTCGCAGCGTGACGGCAGCCAGGCTGGCGGCGCGTATCCGCGCGCTGCGGCCAGCAATGCAGATCAAGGCGGCCGCCGTTGCGCATGCGATGGCGCAGGAAAACGGCGTGGCTAACGCGGTACGCGTCATCAACGAAAAATTTGGAGTGGGACGTGGAGATGCTTAAGATAGGCGCGCTGTTCTTGGTGACGGCGCTGGCGGAAATCATCGGCTGTTATCTGCCTTGGCTGGTGCTCAAGCAGGGCAGGACGGCTTGGCTGTTGCTGCCAGCCGCCGCGTCGCTGGCGCTGTTTGCCTGGCTATTGACGCTGCATCCGGCGGCTGCCGGACGCATTTACGCCGCTTATGGCGGTGCTTATATCTGCGTGGCGCTGTTGTGGCTACGCCTGGTCGACGGCATGGCGCTGACGCGCTATGACGCCGCCGGCGCCGTGCTGGCGCTGGCGGGCATGGCGGTTATTGCCTTGCAGCCGACGCAGTAATCAGCAATGGATTACAGCAGCGATTCGGCCAGGTCTTTCAGGTCGTCGGCGTACTCGGTTTCGACCAGCTGCTTGCGGGCGACGCCGCTACGGTAGGCTGCGGCAGCGATCTTAGGCGTAACGCCGCTCAGCAGGCGCGGGTCCAGCAGGCCAGGTACGATGTAGTCCTTGCTGAAGCGTGCGTCGCTGCGCGCCATGTCAGCCAGGGCAACCACGCAAGCGCGTTTCATTTCCTGGTTGATGGTGGTTGCGCCCGAATCCAGCGCGGCACGGAACAGGTAAGGGAAGCACAGCGCGTTGTTGATCTGGTTCGGATAGTCCGAGCGGCCGGTGGCGATGATCGCGTCCGGGGCGACTTCGCGCACCAGTTCAGGGCGCAGCTCAGGTTCCGGATTGGCCAGCGTGAACACGATAGGCTGGGCCTTCATGCGCTGGATGTCGGCTTGCGACAGCACGCCAGGACCGGAAACACCAAGGAACACGTCCGCGCCATCCATCACGTCGGATAAGGTGACCGCGCTGGTGTCCTGCGCCCAGGCGGCTTTTTCGCCGTCCAGGGTGCGTGCGGTGGACAGCACGCCTTTGCTGTCGCAGACGAAGATGTTCTTGCGCTGCGCGCCCAGGTCAACCAGCAAGTCCAGGCAGGCGATGGCCGCCGCACCGGCGCCGGAGCAGACGATCTTCACGGTGGCGATGTCGCGGCCGGTCATTTCAATCGCGTTCAGCATGCCGGCGCCAACCACGATGGCGGTGCCGTGCTGGTCGTCGTGGAACACCGGAATCGACAGGCGCTCGCGCAGCTTGCGTTCGATGTAGAAGCACTCCGGCGCCTTGATGTCTTCCAGGTTGATGCCGCCGAAGGTTGGATGCAGCGCGGCGATGATCTCGACCAGCTTGTCCGGATCGCTCTCGTCGATTTCAATGTCGAAGGCGTCGATGCCGGCGAATTTTTTGAACAGCACGACTTTACCTTCCATCACCGGCTTGCCGGCCAGCGCGCCGATGTTGCCCAGGCCGAGCACTGCACTGCCGTTGGTGATGACGCCAACCAGGTTGCCCTTGGCGGTATATTCATAAGCCTTGGCCGGATCGCGCTTGATCTCGACGCACGGCGCGGCAACGCCAGGCGAGTAAGCCAGCGCCAGGTCTTCCTGGGTGCTGACGCTCTTGGTAATCTCGATGGCGATTTTGCCGGCGCTACCGGCACGGTGATAGGCCAGTGCCTTTTGTTCAATCGTGGTCATTTTATTCTTTATTCCTTTAAAGCGAAAAACGCCTGCACGAGCCAAAGGCAGGTACAGGCGCAAACTGCTGGGGATTCAGTCAATCATGGATACAGGCCACGTACCTCACGCGCTTGCAGCACTCGGGTGCAAGCGAGGATGAAGGTGGCGGTTCGCAGCGTGACTTTCTTTTCCTGCGCAACGGTCCATACTGCATTGAATGCGTCCTGCATGATGCGGGTCAGGCGTGCATTGATTTCATCTTCAGTCCAGAAGAAGCTGGAGAAATCCTGCACCCATTCGAAGTATGACACGGTTACGCCGCCAGCGTTAGCCAGTACATCAGGAACGATCAACACATCTTTGTCGGTCAGGATGTCGTCGGCTTCCGGCGTGGTTGGGCCGTTGGCGCCTTCCAGGATGATTTTAGTGCGAATACGCGGCGCGTTAGCGGCAGTAATCTGCTGTTCCAGTGCGGCCGGGATGAGGATCTCGGATTCAACATCCCAGAAAGCGTCGCGATCCAGGATCGCTTCGGCGCCTGGGAAGCCAGCGACGCCGCCGGTTTCCGCGACGTGCTTGTGCAGGCGGGCGATATCCAGGCCGCCTTGATGCACCACGGTGGCGGTGTGATCCTGCACGGCGATGACTTTCGCGCCAGCTTCAGCGAACATGGTTGCTGCCACGCCGCCGACGTTGCCAAAGCCCTGCACGGCGACACGGGCGCCGGCAATCGCCACGCCACGCTTGGCGGCGGCTTCGCGGCCGACCACGAACACACCGCGGCCGGTCGCTTCGCGGCGGCCCAGCGAGCCACCCAGCGAGATTGGTTTGCCGGTCACGACGCCGGTCGACAGATTACCTTCGATCATGGCGTAGGAGTCCATCATCCAGGCCATCACTTGTTCGTTGGTGTTGACGTCCGGTGCAGGAATGTCTTTGTTCGGGCCGATGATCAGGCTGATTTCGCTGGTGTAGCGGCGGGTCAGGCGCTGCAGTTCGCCGCGCGACAGGGTTTTAGGATCGACACGGATGCCGCCTTTGGCGCCGCCGTATGGCACGTTGACCGCAGCGTTTTTCACGGTCATCCATGCCGAAAGGGCCATCACTTCGGACAGGGTCACGTCCTGGTGGAAGCGCACGCCGCCTTTGCCTGGACCACGCGACATATTGTGCTGCACGCGGTAGCCTTCGTAGTGGGCGATGCTGCCATCATCGCGCTCGATCGGCACGTCGACAGTCAGGATGCGCTTAGGGCGCTTGAGCGTTTCCACCCAGCGCGACAGAGGACCGAGGTGCGGGGTAACGCGATCGATTTGCTGCAGGTAGACACCCCATGGGCCGAGATCTTCGGCGTTGAGGTAGGAAGGCAGTGCGTGTTGTGCTTGTACAGAGGTCATGCTCAAGGCTCCTGATGGATTCGTTTGCTGAACGCTGCTCGTGGCAGCTGTTCAAGTGGGTCGAATCCTACGCCTGGGCATTTAGGGCCGCCAATGCTGTATGCGCATTCTGCTATGCGTAAAATGCATAGTTATCTTTCCGATACCGGAATGTGCCGTTTTCTGCGTCCGCCATTCTGCTGCGTTTCAAGGAAATCCCACAGTCGGTCGACGATGGGCTTGCCGTGCCGCGTTGCCGATGGACGCTCGCGGTAGAGGCGGATTTCCATTTCGATTTCCCAGTCCGAGGTATCGCCGTCGGCACGCGCCAGCTGCTTTTGTTTGAGTTCGCGGGTGACTGCGGATTCCGGCAGGAAGGCGACGCCACGGCCTTCCAGCGCCATCATCTTCAGGCCTTCGGCCATATCGGTTTCGTAATGCGGCTCCAGGTGCAGCGGGGTTTTGGCGTCGTTGAGTATCAGCTCCACCATACGGCCCAGATAGGCATTGTTGGTGTAGGAGAGGAAGGGCAGCGGCGCGCGCTTGGTGCCGGGCAGCGTAAATTCCGGCACCTTGTTTTTATCGCAGCGCGCGTAGGCGCGCAGCGACTCGCGGCCCAGTACCAGCATGTCGTAGCGACCCGGATCCAGCTGCACCGGCTGGCGCGGATGGTGATAGCACAGCAGCAGGTCGCAGCCGCCTTCGACCAGTTGCAGCACGGCGTCGTGGACGTTGAGCGCCATCAGCCGGCTGCGGATCGGCGCGAAGTCTTGTTCCAACCTGGTCAGCCACTTCGGCACAAAGGTCAGCGACAGCGTATGCGGCACGGCCAGGTCGATGCTGGTCTGCGCGGCGGCGCGCTTGCTGCGCAGCATTTCGCGCGCGCCGTTAATCTTGGACAGCATCTCCAGCGCCTGTTCATAGAACACGATGCCGGCCGGCGTCAGCCGGGTGGGGTAGGAGGTGCGGTCGATCAAGTCCGTGCCCAGCCAGTTTTCCAGCGACTGGATGCGGCGTGAGAAGGCGGGCTGCGTCACATGGCGCAGCGCCGCCGAGCGGCTGAAGTTATTGGTCTCCACCAGTGAGATGAAGTCTTCCAGCCATTTGGTTTCCATACCTATCCTTTACGCTGTGATCGAGACGATGCTGCGCATCGGCGTGAACACATAGGCCAGCAGCGCGAACATCACCAGTATGATGCCACCGCCGATGAACAATTGCGATAGCGAGACCAGTGTCAGCAGCCATCCGGCGCTGGCGGCCGACAGCGGCGCCAGTCCCATAAAGATGAACATGAAGATGCTCATGGCGCGGCCCATCATGCGCGGCGGCACACGGCGCTGTATCCAGGTGAAGACGTTGATCTGCATATAGCCGGCCAGCAGGCCGAGCGTCAGCATCAGCACGGCCGCCTGCCAGGCCGCCTGCACCAGCCCGAGCGGCGCGACCAGCAGCCCGGCCACACCGTCCACCAGCAGTATCATCACGCCAAAGCTGGCGAAGCGCAGCTGCGCGCCGAATTTGGCCGCGATGCCCATGCCGAGTAGCGTGCCCGCGCCGTGCGCTGCCATCAGCACACCCAAGGTCGAGGCGCCGTGCAGGTCGGCCGCGAGTACCGGTATCGCCACCTGCATCGCGCCGCCGATCAGCAGCGAGACGATGCCCCAGTAGCTCAGGCACAGGCGCAGCGGCAGGTCGTTCCACACCATGCGCAAGCCTTCGCCGACGGAGCGCAGCACCGATTGCGGCGCCTCCGCCTGCTGCGGCGCGTTGAGCTTGACCCGCGACAGCGTCCACGCCGAGATCAGATAGCTGGCGCAGTCGATGCCGAAGGCCAGCGCCAGGCCGCCAGCGTTGCTGACCGCGCCGCTGTTCTTGTCGCCGCTGATCGCCAGCAGGCCGGCCGCCAGCAGCGGCCCGACCAGCATCGACACCTGGCGCAGTCCCATCATCACGCCATTCGCTGCCTGCAGCTGTTCGGGCGGTATCGCCAGCGGCATGATCGAGGTTGCCGACGGCATGCCGAATGCTTGGGCCAGGCCGATGCCCAGGGCCAGTAGATAGATCAATTGCAGCGTCATGTGCGATGTCAGCGCGATGGTCAGCGACAGTGTGTCCGATAGTGCGACGGTGCGTGTGCTGTCGGCGCACAGCACCAGCAGTGTCAGCAAGGCCAGCAGCACGGCGTTGGCCAGCTTGCTCAGCATGAACACGCGCTTCGGCGAATAGCGGTCCACCAGCGCGCCGCCGATCAGGATGAATACCGCGCGCGGGATGCTCATCAGCGCGATCACCAGCCCCAGCGCCAGCGTATCGCCGGTCAGCTTGAGCACCAGCCAGGGCAGGGCGATCATGGTCATCTGGTCGCCCAGCAGCGCAATCACGCTGCCGCGCATCAGCCATTTGAAGTTGGCGTTCTGCCTGAGCACGCTCATGAGTTGGACGCATCCATGCCGGCGATCAGCGCCAGTGCCTGGCTCAGCGCATCAAACTGGCCTTGCGGGCAGTTGCGCAGCAAGTCTTTGCTGATCTGGTTGGCTACGGTGACTGCGTTGGTCAGCAGTTCGCGGCCGGTGGCGGTGATGACGGCATAGGCCACGCGGGCGTCGCGCGGATCTTGCTGGCGCTCGACCAGGCCGATTTTCTCCAGCGGCAGCAGGGTGCGCGTGACGCCGGACGCGGTCAGGCCCTGGCGCTCGGCCAGGTCGACGCGGCGCAGGCGGCCGCCCGGTGCGCGGTTCAGGTAATGCAGCAGCATGAAGTCACTGAAGCTGATGCCATGGTAGCCGCCCAGTACCTGGTCGAGGCGGCGCACCAGCGTGGCTTGCGCGCGCATCAAGCGCAGGGTGAATTCCAGGCTGGGATTGATGGTGTCGTCGGTCATGGTTGTATAGTCGTTGATTAATGCGTGAAATATACTTGATTAATCAAGTAAGTGCCACTATAAAATCGCGCAGTGTGAAACTAATGCAACAGCGAATTGGCTGTGGTATCGTTTCCAAATGCATTATGATGTTACGTAATGTATAAAATATAACGATACTATGCCAAATAAAAAAGGGGACAAGCATGCATATGGGGACGACCGAAATCTTCCTGATTGCGATGGTGATTATTTTCAGCGTGCCATATCTGATCTGGCGCCTGGGCGGCACCGATTACTACGCACCGCTGGTGGTGGTGCAGATCATCGCTGGCATCCTGCTGGGGCCGGGCATCATGGGACGCGCCTTTCCTGAGTACTACAGCTTCGTCTTCAACCCGCAGGTAGTGCAGTCGCTGAACGGCATCGCCTGGTGGGCGGTGATGATTTTTGTGATGATCGCCGGCATCGAGCTGGACTTGAAAAAAGCCTGGGAGCATCGCCGTGAAAGCACCATCACCGCCGGCCTGGCGCTGGGCACGCCGTTGCTGTTCGGTTGCATCGCCGCGCTGGCGCTGGTCGGCTATTCCGGCTGGATGGGGCCGAAGGCGCAGGACTGGCAGTTTGTGCTGGGTGTCGGCATGTCGTGCGCGGTGACCGCGCTGCCCATCCTCATTTTGCTGATGGAAAAGCTGGAAGTGCTGCGCCAGCCGATCGGCCAGCGCATCCTGCGCTACGCCAGCCTGGACGATATCGCGATCTGGGGCGTGCTGGCGGTAATCCTGCTGGATTGGGACCGGGTCGGCCGCCAGGCTGGTTTCCTGGTAGCGTTCGCCATCGTCACCAAGCTGTTCCGCATGCTGATGGTGCGCATCGAAGAGCGCGACCGCTGGTATGTGTCCTTCATCTGGCTGGCGGTGTGCGCGTTTGCGGCCGACTGGGCCGGTATGCACTACATGGTCGGCGCCTTCCTGGCGGGCGCGGTCATGGACGCTGAATGGTTCAACCAGGAAAAGATGGACTTCCTGCGCGCCAATATATTGATGGCGGTGATGCCGGTCTTCTTCCTCAGCACCGGGCTGCGCACCAACTGGGCGATGGGCGGCTCGGCGGTGTTCCTGGTGGCGGCAGGACTGCTGGTGGCGTCGGTGACGGGCAAGCTGGCGGGCGTGCACCTGGCTGGCAAGATCCTCAAGTGGGGACCGGGCGAAGCGTCGATCATCGGCTGGCTGTTGCAGACCAAGGCGCTGATCATGATTATTTTCGTCAACATCCTGCTGGATAAGCAGATCATCACCAGCGAGACGTTCACGGCGCTGCTGCTGATGGCCATCGGCAGCACCATGCTGACCGTGCCGATGGTCGCGCCGAAATTACAGCGCGTGGCGCAACTGATCTTTAAAACCAGCTGATATAATGCCGGGATGAACGATACTACTCAACGCCCACCACTGCCGGATCATCTGTCGATCGATCCGCGCAGCAAATTCCACGTTGCCGCTGTGTTTGAACACGATATCGGCATCAATTTCAACGGCAAAGAACGCAATGATGTGGATGAATACTGCATCAGCGAAGGCTGGATCAAGGTTCCAGCCGGCAAAGCACTGGATCGCAAAGGCAATCCGATGCTGATCAAGCTGAAAGGCACGGTCGAGCCGTTCTACCGTTAATCAAGAAGGACCCAACAAAAAAGCCACGTGCGCATTGCTCACGTGGCTTTTTTCATATGCGGTCCGGAAGTTCAGGCGGCCTGGCGTGGTGCGACTGCGGCTTCGCCACGCAGCTTGTCCAGCATATTCAGCGTGGACGGAGAGAGGTTCATGATCCCGTGGTAGGCGCAGTATTCACAAAACGCTTCTTCTGGCGTCATGGCAGCGATACTGGCGTCGGAATGACCGCGCCGGCGCAGCGCGCGCAGACATGCGGCATCCATATTTCTCGAGTTCATGCACTTTCTCCTGGATAGTTGGTTAGTAAGTTGTTTCCTGCTGTTAATATTATAATTCGGAATAATGCCCTGTGGCAATTAATTATTTTTTCTCAACATTCGAAAACAATTTACAACGCCTATCAGCTGGATGGTCAAGCCGCCTGTGGCCGCACCGCACCTGGCAAGTCGCGCTGCAAGCGCCACAGCAGCACGCCGGCCACCACGGAGGTGGCCACCACTACATATCCGACCGTGTCGAAATGCTGTAGATGCCCGTCTGCGCCCTGCGTAACGATATGCCCGGCCGCCACCGACGCCAGGCCACCGGCCAGCTGCTGGATCGATGCGCTGATGGCGTTGTACGAGCCGCGCTGCGTAGCCGCCGGCACCGTCGACGAAATCGCCTGGAACGGGATCATGCGCGAGAAAATGCCGACGAACATGACCGAATTGACCAGCACCAGCATCCACAGCGGAATCCGGCCCAGGTGCGTGTAAATCAGCACCATCGCAATCGACAGCGCGGTGCCGAACAGGAACACGCGGAACTTGCCGAAGGCGTCGGCCGCGCGGCCTATCATCGGTCCGATGAAGATGGTGCACACGCCGGTGACCAGATACACGGTCGGCAGGTGATGCAAGTCGATGCCCATGTTGTTGACGATATAGGCGCTGCTGAACGGCATCAGCATGAAGCCGCCTGTGGTCAGCAGGGCGGTGATGCAGAACGCCAGCAGGTAGCGCTTTTCTGTCAGCGTGTGATACAGGTGCATGAACGGGCTGTGCTCCTGCGGCTGGCCCAGGTGCGCATTCACCGGCTGCATTTTCCACGCCACCAGCAGGCCGCCGAGCAGGCCGAAGGCGGCCATCGCCATGAACGGTACATGCCAGTTCCACTGGTTGGACAGGTAGATGCCAACCGGCAGGCCCAGCACCTGGCTAGCTGCGAAGGCGGTCTGGATCAGGCCCATGACGCGGCCGCGCATCGCCGGCGGGAACAGGTCGGTGGAGATTGCCAGCACTACGGAGCCGATCACGCCGCCGAACAGGCCGGTGAACACACGCGCCGCCAGCAGCGATTCAAAGCTTTGCGCCAGGCCGCACCAGACGGTGCCGAGGATGAAGCCGGTGTAGAAGAACAGCAGCAGTTTCTTGCGGTCGTAGCGGTCGGCAAAGCCGGCGGTCAGGAGGCCGGACGCGCCGGCGCTGAACGCATAGGCCGACACCACCAGGCCGAATTGCGCCGGGCCGATCTTCAGGTCCGGCATGATCAGCGCGCCCAGCGGCGACATGATCATGAAATCGAGAATGACGGCGAACTGCAGGAAAGCCAGCATCGCCACCACGGTTTTCTGATAGCCGCTGAATGGCGGCGCAGGGGTTTTCTTCATTCCTGGTCTTTCTTTTCTGGGCGGCAGAATGGCGCGCGGTGCTGGAAGAACTGTTCGCGTTGCTTGAAGAACTGGGTGCGCTCTTCCGGCGTCATGGCTTGCCAGCGCTGCCAATGCTCGCGTTTTTCATGCCAGTCGCGATGATGGCCGCGGAAACCGCCAAACAGGATGCGGCAGAGTAGCAGCAATCCCAGCGCCTGCCAATAATTGACGGCATTGGCGCCAGGGAAGATGGTCGGGATCAGGCAGTTCCACAGCCACATCACGATGGCGCCGAGCGCGGCGGCGCCGGTCAATATCCACAGGCCTTTGATCAGTTTGAATTTCTTGTAGCTCATATTTTCGCGGCGCATTTTGGTGTTTCCTTTCATTCTACATACAGGGCTTGCAGTCGCTGGCGCAGGAAAAGCACGGCATAGCGTTTGCGAGCCAATAAAGTGTTGATCGAGACGCCGGTCTGCGCGGCCATCTCCTTGAAACTGACGCCTTCCAGCTCATGTGCGATGAACACGTCGCGCTGGTTGGCAGGCAAGTCTTCCAGTGCGAGCTGGAGTTCTTCCAGCAGCATGGCGCGGGTGTAGGCGGCTTCCGGGCCGGCGTCGGGCGAGGGCAGCATCAGGTCAAGGCGGCAATCCTCATCGTCATCATTGGCGCCCAGGTCTTCCAGCGCCACTTCCTTCTTCTTGCGGAAGCGGTCGATGATGCGGTTGCGGGCGACGCGGAACAGCCAGGCGCTGGCCTGCTCGATCGGCTCGGGCAGGTGATAGGCCTGGGTGAACTCGTAGAACACGTCTTGCAGGATATCGTCGGCGTCGGTCTGGTCGGCCACGCGCCGGCGGATGAAATTCCACAGGCGCGAGCGCTCCTTGAGCACCGTTGCAGTAATGGCTTGATCTTGCTCAGTTGTTATTATCGGTGCGGTCATAGACTGGAAGACGATCCAGAATTCACTATATTGTAATGCGCTGATGACCTGAGCACTTATTGCAGGCGTGGATGCCGCTACACTTAGGGAAGTACGCCATCCTTGAGCACGGCTGATGTAACCAGCACTTCGTGTTTATACGCTCCCAGATGGCCAAACTGTCCTTCAGGGCTAAGGTATCCAACGATGTGCAAACGAATTGGCGACAAACTCGGCGGTTCAATGCCAACATCTCGCCATGCCACATCACCTAAAGTTGTCATCCACCAAAAACCGGTGCTCAAGTCATTTGGCTTGAAATCACTTTTTTCGAATCCACGGGAGAAGACACCGTCTTGTTCAATGGCTGAGTAGCCATATCCAGCAAAAACCTTGTCGCGCTCGGAAGGGTGGTCTCGCCAATAAAGTTGCCCCTTCGTGTAGGCATCCCGAGCCAGGTCCGATCTTGTATAAATCCCCCCCTTGGTGTGCGTAAAACCTTGAAAGAACCATCGCGCATACTCCTCGGATTGCACGGCATCGTTGGAACCCTTCTTTTCTTCCACCTGTAATTTTGCGAAAGATCTGAAATATTCGAGGGCAACATTTGGTACTTGGCCTGCCGTCGCACTCCCTGAAATGACAGCAACCGTAAAGATCTTAGCGATGAATCGAAACATGCTATCTGCTCCACTTTTGAAGACTACGTAAAATAAATTTTCCACAATTTGACCACCGTTGTGAGCAGAAAGAAAGGTTCACGTTTGGTCCAGTCAGGGATTTTGACGTTCCAGGGGGCGAAATTGGCGTTCTGTCTAAAACTGCTTAGCTCGGCATTTCTTATTTTTTAAACTGAGGCCTGGTTAATGATCTAATGGGGATAGTGTGAGAAAAATGCATTGGATGTGGGCGGTCATGCTTGGCTTGCCATTTGCCGCGCAAGCGCAGGGGCATCTTGCGACCTTGGACCGGGATATGGTCGGGCCGCGTTCGCAGGTGCTGGTGTTGGGCACTGCGCATTTGAGCAATATGCCGAAGAGCTTCAATCCGGCAGCGCTCGATGGCGTGCTGGATAAACTGGCGGCATTCAAGCCGGACATCATCACGGTTGAAGATGAACCGGGCGAAGATTGCGATCTCGCTGCGCGTCAGCCCGCAAAGTATGGCAAGAATTACTGTCCGTCGACCGATGCGGCAAAGGCGGCCACTGGCCTGGCCCTGACCGCCGCCCTTGCCGAAGCCGATCAAACGCTGAAAACTTGGCCAGCACAGCCTGACGCCGCACAGCGGCGCCGCTTTGCCGCAGTCTTGTTGGCGGCGAACGAGCCGACTTCCGCTTACGTTCAGTGGCTGCAATTGCCACAAGCCGAGCGCCGCGCCGGAGATACGCTGGACGATGCACTGGTCGCCAGGTTGCAGCGCATCGCCGGCACCAATAATGAGAGCTATCAAATCGCCGCAGTGCTGGCGGCACGACTGGGGCTGCAACGCGTGCATGCGGTCGATAATCACACCGGCGACCGCATCGATGTGCCGGACATCAAAGCCTTCGTCCGTTCGATCGAAGGCGCCTGGGCGGCCGGAAGCGCGGAGACGAAGGCGCTGCGCAAGCAGCAGGACGCGCTGAAACTGGCGCCCGATCTGCTGCCGCTGTACCGCGCCATTAATGATCCTGCCTCACTGGCCGTGGATGCGGACGCCAATGTGCTGACCGCCATGCGTGGCAAGTCGCCGGAAAATTATCCGCAGATGTGGGTGGCAGGCTGGGAGATCCGCAACCTGCGCATGGTCGCGAATATCCGCGAGACTTTCCGTGAGCGTCCGGGCGCGCGCGTGTTGACGATTGTCGGCTCTGCCCACAAGTCGTGGTTCGACGCCTGGCTCGGGCAGTTGCAGGGCGTCGATATCGTTAGCGCGGTGGACGTGCTCCGATAAGCGGATCGGTGCTGCTGGCGCGGCCGGTTTCCACGTGGCCAGCCGCGCGCCGCAGCCATTGCGGATCGGCGTCGCAGGTGATGCTCACGTCGTACCAGCCAAAATTGCGCGATAGATCGCAGAAGACCGTCGCGACCTGGCCCGCTGCCACCGTGTGTGTCGCAACAGCGGCGCCGTAAGCATTGTCGGTGACGGTAAAGCGGCATGCTTCGCGGCCATCACGGTTGGAGAGCAGCAGGGTGATGTTGCCGCTGTCGTAGCGTGTCTGCACTTCCGGCCGGGCTGCGGTGACGGTCAGCCGGCCTTTGAACTGGCGCAGGAAGCCGTTGGCGCCGTGTGCGCTCAGGTCGTAGGCATCGCCAGGCCAGCGCCAGGCTTCGTGCTCGATGCGCTGGCCGGCTTCGACGGTGTAGTACCACGGCCCATCGGCGCGCAGGCTGGAATAGACGATGAAGGCGGCGCCGGCCTTGCCGCTGTTGATGAAGTTGAGTTCAAATTGGCGCTCGCCAGCCAACTCGCCGCTTGCCGATAACTCGTATGGCAGCGGGCATGCCACGCGCGCGCCTGGCTCCTGGCGGGGCAGTGTCTGCGCGGCCGGTGGCTGCGGATAAGGCTTGCCGGAGACTCGCGTATAGGCTGCAGTCGGCGGTACGCTGGCTGGCCAACTGTGATTGGGCGCGCTGAAGTCGAGGGCGGAAGTAAGGTCGCCGCAGATTGCGCGCCGCCATGGCGAAATCAAATTGCAGGTGACGGCGGTGCGCGGCTTGCCCAGACCCTGCACCAGCCACTCTTCAAGAAAGCGCAACTGCGACGTATGGTCGAACAGTTGTGAGCATACTCGGCCGCCACGGCTCCATGGCGAGATCACTAACATCGGTACGCGTGGCCCCAGGCCGACCGGCTCGCCCTGGTACGTCTCATGCGTGCCGATCTCGGCCAGCGTAGTCTTGCCCATTGATGGGTTGAGCGGTGCGAGATCAGACGGGACGTGGTCGAAGAAGCCATCGTTTTCATCGTACATCAACAGCAGCACGGTCTTGGACCAGACATCCGGATTGGCGACCAGTGCGGCCAGCAGGCGCGCGGTGATTTGCTCGCCGGCGTTGGGTGAGGCGGGCGAATGTTCGGTGTAGTCGTTAGGCGCGCAGATCCACGATACTTGCGGCAGGCGGTTGTTGCGCACGTCCTCCGCGAAATCCTTGATCAGCCAGTCCGCAGTGCTGCCACGAGCATTGCCGGCATGCGAACCTGGCGCCAGCGTGCGCGCCTTGCGGTACAGCGGTTCTTCTGGCGAGAGTCGGCTGCCGTCCGCGTTGACGCGGTAATTGCGGAAGTAGGCGAGGTAGTTGTCGCCGTAGTTGTCCCATTCCTGGTAAACCTTCCAGCTGACCTGGTTGGCCTCCAGCACCTCGGCATAGGTGCGCCAGTTGGGGGCGGTGGCGTTGACTTCGGGGGTGACGTTGTCCAGTGCCGGATCGCCATTAAAGAAGCCACCCGCATCCATGTTGTACAACTTGCCCATGGTGCCGATCCAGCCCTGGTTGCTGCCGGTCAGCGCATACAGGCGATTCGGATCGGTCGCGCCGAATACCGAGCAGTGATAGGCGTCGCAGATGGTGAACGCATCCGCCAGCGCGTAGTAGAAGGGCAGGTCGCCGCGATCGAAATAGCCCATGGACTGCGCGGTCTTTTTCGGCACCCATGCGTCCCAGCCTTGCCAGGTGGCTTGCGATCCCTTCCATGTGTGGTCGGTGCCGAGCGATAGCGCGCTGGTGTTCTTGGCATCGAAATGGAACGGCAGCACGTAGCCGCCAGCGCCGTTCGGCTGATGCCAGACTGGCAGCCCGGTCGGCAAACGAATGGCGCGCGGATCATCAAAGCCGCGCACGCCTGACAGCGTGCCGAAGTAATGGTCGAACGAGCGGTTTTCCTGCATGAAGATGACCACATGCTCGACATCGGCCAGCGTGCCGGTGCGATTGTTGGCGGGCACCGCCAGCGCGTCGCGGATCAGGTTCGGGAACAGGGCGGGGGCAGCGCCTGTATAGCGGAGAAATTGACGACGGTTGATCGGCATGCTGGCAGGAGGTAAATGGCTAAAGTGTCGATCATAACGGCAGAATGTGACAGGCCGATGGCGCCGGCTAGCGCTGCTCTTTGGCGGCGATTTGGTAGTCCAGTTGCAGCTGCAGCAAGCCGCTCAGCGGGGTATGCCGTTGTGCACCGGACGATACCGTGTCCTACGCGGTGTGCTGTCGCAGTCCTACCGCAGCGCAGCAATCGGAATGGCATGATGCTCCTATACCGTTATGGACAGAGGGAGCAGACATGAATATCAGCAAGAAAAGTGACCGGACCAGGATCGGCCTGGCGGCAGGTGCAGCGGTGCTGGCCGCATCCTGGCTGGTGGTGCGCTACAAGACCGCACAAGCGGAGCGCGATCATCCGCCGAGCGGGGAATTCATCACGGTTGATGGCGTGCGCTTGCATTATTTCAGCAAAGGACAGGGGCCGACGGTGGTTCTGCTGCATGGCAATGGCGTGTTGGCGGAAGATTTCCTGCACGCCGGACTATTTGATCAACTGGCGGAGAATCACCGCGTGATCGCGTTCGACCGTCCCGGTTTCGGCTACAGTGATCGTCCGCGAACGACGCTGTGGACCCCGGCGGCGCAAGCCGAGCTGCTTGCCGCTGCGCTCGAACAACTTGACGTGCGGCAGGCAGTGGTATTGGGACACTCCTGGGGGACGCTGGTGGCGATCTCGCTGGCTATTCAGCAGCCGCAACTTGTGAGCGGGCTGGTGCTCGCGTCCGGCTACTATTATCCGAGCGTCAGGCTGGATGTGTTGAGCGCGACGCCGGCCATTCCGCTGCTCGGCGATATTCTGAGCTACACCTTGTCGCCGCTGATCGGGCGGTTGATGTGGCCTGCAGCGGTCAAGCTGGCGTTTACGCCGGCCACGGTGCCCGATAGTTTCAAGCTGATGTCGCCATGGATGGCACTACGGCCCAAGCAACTCCGTGCCGAAGCCGCCGAAACCGCGATGATGATTCCCAGCGCGGCAGCGTTGCGCCAGCACTACCCTGAGCTGCAGATGCCGGTGTCGGTTGTGGTGGGAGAGGATGATAAAGTCGTCAGCGCCGAAGATAACTCGGTGCAGCTTGACCAGGAACTGCAGAATGGCGACTTGACGGTCCTGGCCGGCGCCGGCCATATGATCCAGCACGTGTCACCAGGCGTACTGCTGGAGGCGGTCGAGCGCGTCGAGCAACGCGCCACCACGCCAGGCTTGAACCGCTTGCTGAATTGATATGCGGGCTCGGCTGCAAATAAAAAACGGCCGCCAGATTGCTCTGGCGGCCGTTTCATTTACAGCGGAACCGGATTAACGGTCGCCGTAGCTGCGACGTGGACGGTCGCTGTTGTACGGGTTGTTGGCTTTGAAGCCTGGACCCTTGTAGCCTTCGTTGGAACCGCTGACGCCGTCACGGCGTGGTGCGCCAGAGCTGCTGCCTGGCTTGCTGAACGAACGCTGGCCTGGCTTGGCGCCGCCACGGTTGTCACCTGGCTTCCAGCCGCCTGGACGCGACGAGCGTGGCGCCGAACCGGTTTTCTTCGGCTCGTAGCCCTCGACCACGTTCACCGGAATCAGCTGCTTGGTGAAGCGTTCGATGCGCTTGACGTTCATGCCTTCAGCGTGGTTCACCAGCGAGATCGCGTGACCATTGCGGCCGGCGCGGCCGGTGCGGCCGATACGGTGCACGTAGTCTTCCGGGAATTTCGGCAGGTCGTAGTTGAACACGTGGGTGATGGTCGGTACGTCGATACCGCGGGCGGCAACGTCGGTGGCGATCAGGATCTTCACCGAGCCGCGACGCAGGCTGTCCAGCGTGCGGTTACGTGCGCCCTGGTGCATGTCGCCGTGCAGCGCGGCGGCCGAGAAGCCGGCGATGTTCAGGCGGTCGGCGATGGTGTCGGCGTCACGCTTGGTGGCGGTGAAGACCACAGCCTGGTCCAGCGATTCGTCGCGCAGCAGGTGGTCCAGCAGGCGGTTCTTGTGCGACAGGTCGTCGACGAAGTGTACGCGCTGGGTGATGTTCTCATGCTTGTTGGCGGCGCTCATGATCTGGATCACTTGCGGATCTTTGGTGATGCGGCGCGCCATGTTGCCGACGACGCCGTCCAGCGTGGCCGAGAACAGCATGGTCTGGCGGTTGTCCGGGGTAGCAGCGACGATTTTTTCGATGTCGTCGATGAAGCCCATGTCCAGCATGCGGTCGGCTTCGTCCAGCACCAGGATTTCCAGTTGCGAGAAGTCGATTTTGCCCGATTCCATGTGGTCGATCAGGCGGCCAGGGGTGGCAACCAGGATCTCAGGATTCTTGGCCAGCAGTTGCATCTGCTTAGGGTAAGGCATACCGCCCAGGATCGACACGGCTTTGATGCGGCGCAGGTTGACGCTGTATTTGTCGGTATTGGTGGTGACTTGCAGGGCCAGTTCGCGGGTTGGGGTCAACACCAGCATTTTTGGCTGTGCAGCTTTGAAACGTGGGCGCTCGTTGCGGGCACGGGCGGATTGCATTTCTTGATTAGGCGTCTTGCCGGCCGCTGCCGGTTCGATCGCGGCCAGGCGGTGCAGCGACGGCAGCATGAAGGCTGCAGTCTTGCCGGAACCGGTCTGGGACGATACCAACAAGTCCTTGCCTGCGATCGCTGCAGGGACAGCCTGCTGCTGAACCGGGGTTGGCGCGGTGTAGCCAGCGTCGGTCAGGGCTTTGATGATGGACGTGTTGAGACCTAGTGCTTCAAATGTCATGCTTTTCTTTCGTAAAAATCTGCGTTCACGTTAAAAACGGAACGCGAAATAGCAACGCCTACCAAAACGAAATGACTCAATCAAAATCGAAAGAAATTTCGGCACAAAAGCTTTGCGCCGGGACGGTGTCAAAGAGCGACACCAGAGGCGGGAGGGCTTTATAAGGGCATCCAGATGATGCCGCTGTGAGGCTTGCGAAGCTGCTAAAAATATCACTGGCTGAATAGTCGGTATCGATTTGCTATGCTTCGATACATGGACTCTAGCGCAAGGCCGTTATTATGCCCTAGTTTGCCTGGCTTGTACAGCACGCGAAAAAAACGCCCCGTAGGGCGTTTGATTGGCGCTTGCAGCGTGTGACTTATTGGTAGTCTTCCGCGTTCAGGCCCATGACGTGCGAGAAGCCGCCGTCAACGTAGGTGATTTCACCGGTGATGCCAGACGCCAGGTCCGACAGCAGGAAGGCGGCGGTGTTGCCGACTTCTTCGATGGTGACGTTGCGGCGCAGCGGTGCGTGCGACGAGGCGAAGCCCAGCAGCTTGCCGAAATCCTTGATGCCGGAAGCGGCCAGGGTCTTGATCGGGCCGGCCGAGATGCCGTTCGAACGGATGCCCAGCTTGCCCAGGTTTTCCGCCAGGTAGCGGACCGATGCTTCCAGCGAGGCTTTGGCCAGGCCCATGGTGTTGTAGTAAGGAATAGCGCGGATGGCGCCCAGGTAGGACAGGGTCAGCACCGACGAGCCGTTTTTCAGCAGCGGCAGCGCGGCCTTGGCCATGGCCGGGAAGCTGTAGGCCGAAATATCGTGGGCGATGCGGAAGTTTTCGCGGGTCAGGCCGTCCAGGAACTCGCCGGCGATGGCTTCGCGCGGCGCAAAGCCGATCGCGTGCACCAGGCCGTCCAGTTGCGACCAGCTTTTGCCGAGGTCAGCAAACAGCGCTTCGATTTGTTCGTCGCTGGAGACGTCGCAGTCATATACCAGCGTGCTGTCGAATTCGGCGGCGAATTCGGTGATGCGGTCTTTGAAACGTTCGCCAACGTAGGTGAACGCCAGTTCGGCGCCTTCGCGATGGCAAGCTTTGGCGATACCGTAAGCGATGGAACGGTTCGACAGCAAACCAGTGATGAGGATTTTTTTGCCTTGCAAGAACGCCATAGGGACTCCGATTGCAACTGCGTGCTCAAGCTAGCTCGGGGAGCGGGCTGGCGACGTCAGTGGGGTTGTTTTTTAGGGTGCGAGACTTGCTCGACACGCAAGACCAAGATTGTAGGACGTGTAAGCCGCATCCGCAACACCTGAATCACGGCCGCAGGCCCGCCGTAGCGGGCCTGGACGGTGTTTTAGTTGGCTTTGCGTTGTTTCTTGCTCTTGCCGGCGGCGTCGCGCGAGACGCGCGCCTTGACCAGCGATACCGGTGGCGCTTTGGTCGATTTGCTGGCTTTTGCCAATTTGTAGCCCTTGGCAGACTTGCCGTCGGCGCGCTCGGTTTCATAGGCAACGGTGGCGTTGTCAGCCACGTCGGCGCCGATATTGCTGCCGGCCGAGGCGGAAATCTTCGGCACCAGGATGGTCGAACCGGCCTTCAGCACCGAGTTTTGCGGGATGTTGTTGGCCTGGCGGATCACCTCGGGCGAGGTGTGGAAACGCGAGGCCAGCGAGCGGATCGATTCGCGTGCGCTGGTGATCTTGTGCGTGCTCCAGTTCGACAACTCCTTGGTCCACTGCGACAGGTTCAGGTGGAATTTCTCTGCATTTTCCTTCGGCAGCAGGATTTTGGTGTCCTCGCCGCCGACGATGACCGGGCGCTTGAATTGCGGATTCAGCGCCTTGAACTCGTCCACCGACAGCTCGGCCAGGTGGGCGGCGACGGTCAGGTCGATATCGCTGGTCTTGTCGACTGCGGTGAAATAAGGCGTGTTGTCGATCAGCGGCAGATTCAGGCCGAACTGCTGTGGATTGGCGACGATGTTCTTGACCGCTTGTAGCTTGGGCACGTAGTTGCGGGTTTCGGCCGGCATCAGGTCGGCCAGGCTTTCGAAGTCGGTCGGCTTGCCGGCTGCCTGGTTGCGCTTGATGGCTTTCTGCACCGAGCCTTCGCCCCAGTTATATGCGGCCAGCGCCAGTTGCCAGTCGCCAAACATATCGTACAGGCGCTGCAAATAGGTCAGCGCGGCGTCGGTCGAAGCCAGGATGCCGCGGCGCTCGTCCTTGAAGGCGTCCTGCTTCAGGTTGAAGTCGCGGCCGGTGCCCGGCACAAACTGCCACATGCCGGCGGCGTTGGCGCTGGACAGGGCGTTCGGGTTGAAGGCGGATTCAATGAAAGGCAGCAGCGCCAGTTCGGTCGGCATGCCACGCTTTTCCAGCTCGGACACCACATGGAACAGGTACAGCGAGGCGCGCGCGGTGGTGCGGGCGATGTAGTCCGGACGGGTGGCGTACCAGTTGACGTGCTTGGCGACCAGGTCATTACTGACATCCGGAATGGCGTAGCCACTGCGGATGCGGCCCCAGACATCCCTCTCGCGGAAAGCATCTTCTTCGGCCAGTTTGGCCGGTTTGGCAAGTTTCAGGGGGGAGGTGAAGTCTGGCAGGTGAGGTTTCGGCAGCGGGGACAGCGCGGTGGAGACCGGCGGCAGGTCCGAGGCGTCATCGTAGGCCAGGGCCAGCGCGGGCGCGAGCAGCGCTACCAGGGTGGCCAGGGCGATAGATTTCGGAATTCGTGCTTGCATAGTTTTCCGTGAGTTGGCGAAAAGAAACATCGCGTGGACTATGAATAAACGTGGAGTGTACGAAGGTCACCGGGGGGAGTCAAGAAATATGTCGGCCATATTACAAATTCTTATATGCAACAATTCCGGTTAAATAAAGGCGAGATCGCTGCAAATAGCCGTAAGTAGGCGATGCGGCCAAGAGTGCGTACAATTCTCTTTTTGTAGAAGTTTTGAGGAATCGCATTATGAGTAGTCCCGCCATCGACCGCGACGTGGTCATCGCCGACACCGTCCACTGGCTGGAAAAAGCCGTGATCGGCCTGAACCTGTGTCCGTTCGCCAAGTCGGTGCATGTGAAAAAACAGGTGCGCTACGTGGTCAGCGAGGCGGAAACGCCGGAAGAGTTGCTGGAAAAGCTGATGGAAGAGTTGCAGCACCTGGCCGACACCGATCCGGACAAGATCGACACCACGCTGCTGATCCATCCCAATGTGCTGACCGATTTCTTCGACTACAACGAATTCCTCGACGTGGCCGACGCCGCGCTGGAAGATCTGGGCCTGGATGGTTTCCTGCAGGTGGCCAGCTTCCATCCGCACTACCAGTTTGCTGAGACTGACGAGAACGACATCAGCAACTTCACCAACCGTTCGCCGTATCCGACCTTGCACCTGCTGCGCGAGGACAGCATTGACCGCGCGGTCGAGGCATTCCCGGAGGCGTCTGATATTTTCGATAAGAATATCGAGACGCTGGAGAAACTGGGCCATGCTGGCTGGGCGAAGTTGATGGAAAAACCATGAGCGATTTACCGATCCGCCCGGACACGCCGTGCGTGGCGGTGTGCTCGACCACCTTTGATGAAATCTGCCGCGGCTGCGGCCGCACGGTGGTCGAGGTGGCGCATTGGGTGTCGATGACGCCCGAGCAAAAAGAAGTGGTCTGGCAGCGCATCCTGGCGCAGGGCTACCCGCGCCGGAATACCTGATGCAAGCTATCAGTACGAACCGATAAAATCTTTCTTGCCGATTTCCAGGCCATTGTGACGCAGGATGTCGTAGGCGGTGGTGGCGTGGAAATAGAAATGCGGCAGCGCGTAATGGAACAGATAGGTCTGGCCCACGAAGTGCTTGGTCTTCTCGCCGCTGCCGGTGGTGATGGCGCGGCCTTCGCTGCCTTCGATCTGCGCTTGCGGCACGCTGTCGATATAGGCCAGCGTCTTGACGATGCGCGCCTTCAGATCGGCAAACGTCACTTCCTTGTCTTCATACGACGGCACTTCCAGGCCGCCCAGGCGTGCGGCCGCGCCTTTGGCGAAATCGCAGGCGATCTGGATCTGGCGGGTGAATGGCAGCATGTCCGGGAACAGCCGGTAGTTCAGCAGCGCGGCCGGGTCAATCTTCTTGTCCGTGGCGTGCGCCTCGGCTTTTTCCAGGATGGCATGCAGGCTGTTCAGGATCTGCTTAAACACAGGAATAGAGGCGGAGTACATCGAGAAAGTGGTCATGGCGAATTCCTATGTGGGGAAAATGAGCCGCGATCATAACGCGCCTGTGGGTTTTTTGCTGATTGGCGACTTTTTAACCTTTTTTCCGTGCATAATTCCAATTAAGTAACAATCTCAGACCGATGATGCAAATTAATTACTACGGCAGTGCCGGTGCATGACTAGCGCGCTTTATCAACAACTACGCACCCGCCTCAGTGCGCTGTACGGTCTGTCCATTTACGGGGCTTTATTACTGGTCGTGTTTGGCGGACTGGTGATACCGGCTATCATCGGCAGCTACCTGCTGATCGGCGTGCACGAACAGCAATCGGCGCGCGTGGTCCTCAACGAATCGCTACAGCGCAATGCCGACATTCTGGCGCTGGGCATGCAGGAATCCCTGTGGAATATGAATGCCGAGTCGGCCCACTCGCTGGTCGAGTCGGTGATGCGCGACCGCTCCGTGCTGCAGGTGCAGGTGGTCGGCCAGGCGGATACCCAATTCATGCATGTGCGCTCGCCGCGCGTCGCGAGTGGTAACGTTTATCGCGCCGAGCGCGAAATCCTGGTGCGCGGTGAGCGGATCGGCCGCATCATGGTCGAAATGGACGATGCGCGCAGCCAGCAGGAGCTGCGCGAGAAGCAGCTGTCCTATGTCTTCGTGCTGGCGGCGCAGCTGATGGTGTCGCTGGCGCTGATCGTGCTGTTCCTGAATTCCCGCCTGATCAAGCCGCTGCGCAAGCTGATGCGCTTCTCCGACCGCCTGTCGCACGGCGACTTCGAGACGCGGCTGGATGTCACCGGTTCTGATGAACTGGGCCGGCTGGCGCAGCAGCTGGAGCAGATGCGGATGGCAATCAAGCGCTTGTTTGAGGACATCGGCCAGCGCGAGGAGCGCTTCCGCACCATTGTCACGCAGGTGCCGGGTGCGGTGTTCCGCTTCCGTCCCGACGGCCCAATCGAATTCGTCTCCGACGCGATCGCAGATATTTCCGGCTATTCGGCGGCGCAGTTCATGCGCGGCACTACCCATGCATGGACCAATCTGATCGCGCCGGAAGACCGCAAGAAGCAGCGCCGCATGGTGACGCAGGCGATCCGCGACGGCCAGCCCTACGAAATCGAGTACCGCATTCAGGATGCCAGCGGCGCAGAGCGCTGGGTACAGGAAAACGGCCAGCCGCAGCCGCCGGACGGCGACCGCAATGCGCCATGGGTAGACGGCATCATCTCCGACATCAGCCAGCGCAAGCACAATGAAATGCGCATCGAAGCGCTGCTGGCCGAACAGAGCGCGATTCTGGACAACGTGATGTTTGGCGTGATGTTTGTGCGCCAGCGCGCCATCGTCTCGGTCAACCGCCGCTGCGAGGAGCTGTTCGGCTACGGGCCGGGCGAAATGAGCGGCGCTTCAACCTCGATCATGTTCCGCGATTCGTTCGACTTTGAATCGTCCGGTGCGCGCCAGTATCCGTCGCTGTCGCACGGAGATTACTTCAATGAGGAGCGCCAGTACCGGCGCAAGGACGGCTCGATATTCTGGTGCCTGGTCAGCGGCTACGCGCTGGATCAGACCCGCGCCAACGAAGGCAGCATCTGGGTGTTTGCGGATATCACCGAGCGCAAGGAAGCGGAAGAAAAGCTGCGCCTGTCCGCGACCGTGATCGAGCACATCGCCGATGGCGTGGTGGTGCAGGACGCGCATGGCACCATCGTCGCCGTCAACCCGGCTTTCACGCAAATCACTGGTTACACAGAGGCGGAAGCGCTGGGCAAGGACCGCACGCTGACGCGCTCCGGCCGCCACGAACTATCCTTCTATGAAGAGATGTGGCAGGAGCAGCTGGAGAAGGGTTTCTGGCGCGGCGAGCTGTGGAGCGTCCGCAAGAATGGCGAACTGTATCTGGAGTTCCTGACCGTCAGCGCGGTGCGCGACCCGCGCGGCAACGCCACCCACTATGTCGGCGTGTTCAGCGACATCACCAAGGTCAAGGAATCGCAGGAAAAGCTGGATCACCTGGCGCACCACGATCCGCTGACCGCGCTGCCGAACCGGCTGCTGTTCAATGACCGCTTGCAGCACGCCTTGCAGCGTGCCTCGCGTGATGGCGAGCAGCTGGCGCTGCTGTTCATCGATCTGGACCGCTTCAAGAACGTCAATGACACGCTGGGCCACCACATTGGCGATGAACTGCTCAAGCAGGTGGCGCAGGCGCTGCTGGACCGCCTGCGCGAAGGCGACACGCTGGCGCGCCTCGGTGGCGATGAATTCATCGTACTGCTGGAAGATATCGACAACCAGTACGGCGCCAGCCTGGTGGCCGAGAAGCTGGTGCAGATGTTCGAGCAGCCGTTCATGGTGGCTGGCCACGAATTGTTCGTGACGTGCAGCGTCGGCATCAGCCTGTTCCCGGATGATGCGACCGACCTGAATATGTTGATACGCAATGCCGACGTGGCCATGTACCAGGCCAAGGCGCGCGGCCGCAATGGCTTCAGCTTCTATGCGCCGTTCATGATGGGCGAGGGCGTTGAGCGCCTGCGCCTGGAGAC
This sequence comes from Duganella sp. sic0402, assembly GCF_019219065.1. Taxonomy (GTDB): domain Bacteria; phylum Pseudomonadota; class Gammaproteobacteria; order Burkholderiales; family Burkholderiaceae_D; genus Rugamonas. Next base: position 242,720 of record NZ_JAHUWK010000004.1, read on the forward strand.
ATATCTGCGCCGTTCGATCGAGAAGGACGAAATCTTCCTTAACTACCAGCCGCAGGTGGAAATCGATACCGGCCGCCTGGTTGGCGTGGAGGCGCTGGTGCGCTGGAACCACCCGGAGCTGGGCCTGATCCCTCCGATCCGCTTCATACCGCTGGCCGAAGATACGGGCTTCATCAACCAGCTGGGCAAGTGGGTGCTGCACGAAGCCTGCCGCCAGATGGTGCGCTGGCAGGACGCCGGCCTGCATGTGCCGAAGATCGCGGTCAATCTGTCGGCCAAGCAGTTCGAGCGCGGTTCGATCGTCAATATGGTGGCCGACATCCTGCGCGACACCGGCCTGGAGCCGCAGCGCCTGCAACTGGAAGTGACCGAGTCGGTGATTATGAACACCGGCGACGCCATGGTCTTCATCAACGATTTGCACTCGATCGGCGTGGCGCTGGCGATTGACGATTTCGGCACCGGCTATTCGTCGCTGGCCTACCTGAAGCAGCTGCCGGTGCAGACGCTGAAGATCGACCGTTCCTTCATCAAGGACATCTCCACCGATGTTAATGACGAGGCGATTGCCATCGCGATCATCCAGCTGGGCAAGAGCATGAACCTGTCGGTGATCGCGGAAGGCGTGGAAACCGAAGAACAGGCGGCCTTCCTGCTGCGCCATGGATGTAATCTGGCGCAGGGCTACTTCTACAGCCGTCCGCTGGCCGCTGATGATATGCTCACACGCTGGCAAAAATAAAAAAATCGCAGGAGACGTGTATGCAGGGAGCGAAGAGCAAATCGCGCCGCCGCTTTATCTTGGGCGGCCTCGCGGTGACAGGTGCCTTGGTGGTTGGCTGGGGTGTGGCGCCGCCGCGCCAGCGCCTGAATTCATCGCAGCCACTGCCATTGAGCGGTGACAGCGTCGCGCTGAATGGCTGGGTGGGCGTGGGCCCGGACGGCACGGTGACGGTCGCCGTGCCGCGCAGCGAAATGGGGCAGGGCGTGTACACCGCCTTGCCGATGCTGGTGGCGGAAGAGATGGACGTGCCGCTGTCCGCCGTGCAGGTGGTGCAGGCGCCCATCGATAAAATTTTCGGCAATATCGCCATGCTCAAGGACGGGCTGCCGTTCCATCCGGATGATACCGGCCGTTTGAAAAGCACGGTCAGCTGGATCGTCGGCAAGGTCGCGCGCGAGCTTGGGCTGATTATCACTGGCGGCTCGTCGAGTGTGAAAGACGCGTGGGAGCCGATGCGCGAAGCTGGCGCCACCGCGCGCGCCATGCTGGTTGCGGCGGCAGCGGCAGAGTGGCGCGCGCGCGTCGAGGATTGCCGTACCGAGAATGGCCAGGTGCTGCATGCCGATGGCCGGCACCTGGCTTACGGCGCGCTGGCAGCGCGCGCGGTTGATGCGCAGCCAGGAGAAGTGCGCCTTAAAGTACCGCATGAATTCAAACTGATCGGGCGGCCGCAGCCACGTCGCGACACACCGTCCAAAGTCAATGGCAGTGCCATCTTCGGCATCGACGTGCGTCCGCCGGGGATGGTGTATGCGGCGGTGCGCATGTCGCCGGTGATCGGTGGCACGGTTGCCAGCGTGAACAGCGCGGCGGCGCTGAAGATGCCGGGCGTGCTGAAGGTGGTGGACTATTCGGCGGCATTGCCTGAAAAGACCGGTGCGGGCGCCGGCGTGGCGGTGATCGCGCGCAGCTACTGGCAAGCGAAGCAGGCCGCGCTGGCGCTGGAGATTCAATGGCAGAACGGCCCGCTGGCCGGCTTGTCGAATGACGCCATCTACGCCGATTTCGCGGCCAGGCTGGATCGCGAAGATGGCTACGCCTACTACAAAGCTGGTGATATGGACGCGGTGGACGGCCGCAGTGCCGGCGTCGCCAAAACCGTCAAGGCGGAATACCGCGCGCCATTCCTGGCGCATGCGGCCATGGAGCCGGTCAATTGCACCGCCCAGGTCAAGGATGGCAAGGTGCGTGTGTGGGCGCCTACCCAGTCGCCTGGTTTTGCGGTGGATGCGGCGGCCAAGGCGGGCGGCGTGTCCGCGCGGGATGTCGAACTGCAGGTGACCATGCTGGGCGGCGGCTTCGGACGCCGGCTGGATGTCGATATGGTGGCGCAGGCGGTGGCGATTGCCCGCCAGGCGGATGGCCATCCGGTGCAGATGATCTGGTCGCGTGAGGACGACACCACCCACGACGTATATCGGCCTGCTGCACTGGCGCGCTTCAGTGCCACGCTGGATGCTGCGGGCAATGTGCTGGGCTACGATAACAAATCGGCCAGCGGTTCGATTTCGCACCAGTTCTTCAAGCGGAATCTCGGCTTGCCCGCCGGAGGTCCGGATAAGACCACGGCCGAAGGCGAATTCGATATGCAGTATCACTTCGCCAACCAGCGCATCCGCCATGTGATCGTGGATAGCGCGGTGCCGTTGGGGTACTGGCGTTCGGTCGGTCACTCGCATAATGCCTTCTTCAAGGAGAGCTTTATCGATGAACTGGCGCATGCGGCGGGCAAGGATAGTGTGGCCTTCCGCCGTGAACTGCTACGCCAGCATCCGCGCCACCTGGCGGTGCTGAATACGGCGGTGGACAAGGCCGGCGGAGCGCCGGCGGGACGCGCGCATGGCGTGGCGCTGCATCAGTCGTTCGGGACCATCGTCGCGCAGGTGGCGGAGGTGTCAGTGGAGGGCACGGAGATCCGTGTGCATCGCGTGGTGTGTGCGGTTGATTGCGGGTTGGCGGTGAATCCCAACATCATTGCGCAGCAGGTGGAATCTGGCGTGATTTTCGGGCTGTCGGCGGCGCTGTTTGGCGCGGCCACCATCAAGGATGGCAAGGTCGAGCAAAGCAACTTCCACGACTATCCGGTGGTGCGGCTGAATCAGGCGCCGGAAGTGGAGACCATCATCATGGCCAGCAGCGCGCATCCGGAAGGCATGGGGGAGCCCGCCACGCCGCCAATCGCGCCAGCCGTCGCCAACGCTGTCTTCAAGCTGACCGGCAAGCGCCTGCGCAGCCTGCCATTGACCTTATAACGCGTCGCGCAGCAGGGTACGCAGGTTGCAGTTGCGCTGCCATCCGGCGCGCTCGGCGTTGTTGCTGGTGAGCCGTTGCAGCTCTTCGTCGCTTTGCGCGGTGGTCGATTGCACCAGGCGGTGCGCGATGCCGGCGTCCGGCAGCATGGTGCCGAAGAACGCCACCGTGTCGTGATGCTGGATCAGCAGGGTAGGGAAATTTTCCACGTCCAGGTCGCCGACGATGTCGGCCTGGTCTTCAATGTCGATCCAGACGAAGCATTTATCCGGATGGCGGCCGGCCACGTCGTCAAAAGTGGCGCGGTAGGATGCGCAGGTGCCGCACCAGGCGGCGCACAGGCAGGCGACGATCCAGCGCTCGCCGGCCAGGGCGGCGGCCAGCTCGTCACGGTTGTCGGAATTCAGGGTCAGACTAGCCATAATGTCATGTGCAAATAGCGCGCTCAGCGCCAAAGCGCGTATTCTACCCCTCCGCGCGGGGTCGCGCCTGTTAGCGCCTCGGGGTAAAATACGGGATGCCTATTATTCTTGCCATTGAAACCTCGTCCGAAACCGCCTCCTGCGCTCTGCTGCGGGGCGATGCCGTCATTAGCCGTCAGTCCAGCGGCGTGCGTACCCATTCCCAGTCCATTTTGCCGATGATCCAGGAGTTGCTGGCCGAAGCCGGCATCGCGCTGGCGGATTGCGACGCGGTAGCCTTCGGCTCCGGTCCGGGTTCGTTCACCGGCGTGCGCACGGCTTGCGGCGTTGCTCAGGGCCTGGCGTTTGGCGGCAAGCTGCCGGCGGTGCCGGTGGTGACGCTGGACGCGATGGCGCTGGCTTGTCACCAGCAGCACGGCGCCAATGAGGTGCTGGTGGTGCTGGATGCGCGCATGGGCGAAGTCTATTGGGCGCAGTATCGCTTTGAAAATGGCGTACCGGTAGCGGTACTGCCGCCGGTGCTGACGGCGCCTGCTGACGTCAAGCCGCAAGGTGCGCCGGTGTTGTGCGGGAATGGCCTGTCGGCTTATGCGGATGCTTTCCCGGCCGGCGGCTTTGCCGAGATCATGCCGCACGCGGAGCAGCTTGCCCAGCTGGCGGCGACCGCCTTCACGGCCGGCCGCACGGTGACGGCGGCTGAGGCGCAGCCGCTGTATCTGCGCAACAAGGTGGCTTACACGCAGGCGGAGCGCCGCGATATGGCCGCATCCAAGGAAGGCGGCGCATGACGGCGCCGGTGTGGGATCTGGCCCGGCTCAATTACGAACCGATGCAAGCCTCGGATCTGCAGGAGGTGTACGCGCTGGAGCAGAGTGTGTATCCGCATCCCTGGAGCATGGCCAATTTTACCGATTCGCTCAATAGCGCATATCAGGCCTGGGTGCTGCGCGAACCCGATGGCACGCTGCTCGGCTATTTTTTGCTGATGGCGATAGTCGATGAGGCGCACCTGCTGAATGTCGCGGTGGCGGCGGAGAAGCAGGGGCAGGGCTTGGGGCGGTTCTTGCTGAATCAGTCGGTGGCCTGTGCACGCGGGTTGGGCATGGAGTCGGTGCTGCTGGAAGTCCGGCCATCGAACACGCGCGCGCTGCATATTTATGAGCGCTATGGATTTAAACAGATTGGCCGGCGCAAAGGGTACTACCCGGCCGCCAACCAGCAACGCGAGGACGCGATCGTTATGCGGTTCGGTTTATGAGTCAGTCGTCGGTACGCAGCAACGCTTTCCTGCAGGAGATGGGGATAGGCGTGCAATGGAAATTGCGCGACGCTCCGCAGGAGGATGGTTTTGCCGCAGCCGTGCAGGCGCTGGCCGATGGCGAGGTGCTGGCGGATGAGGCGCCTGCCGCGCCGGTCGCTGTAGCGCCGCAACCCGCCGCCGCAGAGCCGGCACAGCCGGCAGCGCCCGCAGTCGCCCCAGCCGCGCCGGTGCGTCCAGCGCCGTCGCCCGTGGCCGCACCGGTTGCTGCGCCGGACGAGGCATCGACTGCATGGTTTGACGATGCCCCCATGCCAGCGCCTACCGCAGCCCCCGTGCCGCGCCCAGCGCCAGCCCCGGCGCAGCGCCCAGCACAAGCGTCAGCACCATCGCGCCCTGCGCCACGCGGAGCCATTCCCGCCGATGTCGAGCCAGCCGATGAAGACACCTCCTGGTTCGATGACGCGCCAATGCCGCCAGCCGCCGCGCCAACCCGCGCACTGCCAGTCAGCGAGGAGGCCATCGCCGAGATGGATTGGCCAGCGCTGCAAGCTGCCGTATCCTCGTGCACCCGCTGCACGCTGTGCGAAACCCGCCGTGCCGCCGTCAACGGCCGTGGTGCGGAAAACGCCCGCTGGATCGCCTTGGCAGGCGTACCGTCGCAACAGGACGAGCAAGACGCACAAGCCGTCAGCGGCGAAGCCGGCCAGCTGCTGAACAATATGCTGAAAGCCATCGAGCTGAAGCCGGAGTCCGACGTCTACATCACCAACGTGGTCAAATGCCGCCCGCCAGAACGCCATCCGGCCGGCGAAGAAGTCATCGCCTGCCGTCCATTCCTGGAGCGCGAACTGGCGCTGAGCGGCGCCACCATGGCCATCACCTTCGGCCAGTTCGCCGCCCGGGGCCTGATGATGGGCCCCGCCGCGCGCGGCAAGGTGATGCATTACGGCGCCAACAAGCTGCCAGTGGTCGCCACCTACCACCCGGACGACCTGCTGGCCAAGCCGGAAGACAAAGCCAAAGCCTGGGCCGACCTGTGCCTGGCGAAAGCCAGCCATGCCTGAGCCGCTGCCCGGCGGCTATCAAGCCCTGTTTGAAAGCCGCTGGCCGCACCTGACCCATCCCCATGTGCGCGCGCTGGCCTGGTTGCTGGACGCGCCGGATCTGCTGGACCCCGACGCGCCGCACTGGCAGGGCCGCATTGCCTCGCTGGGCCCGATGTCGCCGGCTATCGCCGACTGGCTGGCCGCCTTGCAGCGCGACCCCTCGCCACTGCAAGCGGCGCTCGGCGACAAGCACTACTCGCGCCTCGGCCTGTACGCTGAAAAACTGCTGGCCTTCTACTTTGCCGAGCATGGCCGACTGTATGCACACGGCCTGCAAGTCCGCGCCGGCCGCACCGATACCATCGGCGAATTCGATTTCCTGCTGCGCGAAGGCGAGCAATTGGTCCATATCGAATTCGCCACCAAGTTCTACCTGCTGGACAATGCCGACGGCTTCAATGGCCTGATCGGCCCCAATCTGGCCGACACGCTGGGCGTCAAGATGCGCAAGATATTCGACAAGCAGCTGTCACTGTCGCAGCATCCGGCCGCGCAGGCGCTTGTGCCGCAGCCCATCGTCCGCGCGCAGGCACTGGTCAAGGGCTGGCTGTTCTATCCGGACGGCGTACCGCTGATGCCGGGCATCTCGCAGCAGCATTGCCATGGCTTCTGGATGACGCAGGCGCAGGCCGCCGCCAGCCTGACGGAAGGCGACTACGCCATCATGCCGCGCCTGCAATGGCTGGCGCCGCTCAGGCTGGCGGCAGGCGAGGGAATGGGCCGCGCGTCGCTGCTGGAAGCGCTGCGCGGGCAGACGTCGCCGGTGATGATTGCGGCGCTACAGAAAAACGGAGCATGGCTGGTGGAGCAGAGCAGGGGCTTCGTGGTTCCGGATGGCTGGCGGGAGCAAGCCGCGCAGCGCCGCCAGGACGGGGCGCTGCCGGCGTAAAGACTTAGTGTTTGGCTTCGCCGATCAGCGCGACTGAATCGAACTCGCGCTGGTTTTGCTTGTGGCGGCGCAGGATGTACAACATGGTGCCAGCCAGGAACAGGCCGAACAGCAGAATGATGATGTCCAGGTTCAGGTGCATGCGCAGCATCAGCGAGTACACCGCCAGCATGGTCAGAATCGACAGGTTCTCATTGAAGTTCTGCACCGCGATCGAATGGCCAGCGCTCATCAGCACGTGGCCGCGGTGTTGCAGCAAGGCGTTCATCGGCACCAGGAAGAAGCCGCCGAGCAGGCCGACCAGGATCAGCAGGGGATAGGCCAGCGTTACCGAATTCACCAGCGTCATCAGCATCACGATGACACCCATGGCGATGCCGACCGGGATGACCGTCAGCGACTTGCGCAGTGTGATGCTGCGTGCCGAAATAATCGCGCCGACCGCCACGCCAATCGCTACCACACCCACCAGGCTGGTCGATTGTTCGTAAGTCAGGTGCAGCTTGCGGTTGGCCCATTCCAGCACGATGAATTGCAGCGTTTGCGCCGCGCCCCAGAACAAGGTGGTCACGCCCAGCGAAATCTGGCCCAGCTTGTCTTTCCACAGCATGCTGAAGCAGTTGGAGAAATCGGCGATCAGCTTGATCGGATTGCGCTCCTGGTGGCCGTAGACGCAGCCGGTATCCGGAATGCGCGTATTGAACAGCGCCGCCAGCATGTAGATGCCGACCACCACGCACAGCGCAGCCTGGGTAGGGGTTTCAATGCCGGTGTCGATCAGCGGCATGTCGAAGCCCAGCAGGACGGAAGAAAGACGGTCGCCAACCAGCGCGCCGCCCATCACGGTGCCGAAGATAATCGACAGCACGGTCAGGCCTTCCACCCAGCCGTTGGCGGCAACCAGTTTTTCAGGCGGCAGCAGCTCGGTCAGGATGCCGTATTTGGCGGGCGAATACACGGCCGCGCCAAAACCGACGATGGCGTAGGCCAGCAATGGGTGGACATGCGCAAAAATCAGCAGGCAGCCGCCAACCTTGATCAGGTTGGAAATGAACATGACCTTGCCTTTAGGCATAGAGTCAGCGAAGGCGCCGACAAATGCTGCTAACAGGACATAAAAGAGGGTAAATGACAGCTTCAGGAGTGGCGTGATCCATCCTGGCGATTGCATATTGATGAGCAGATCGATGGCAACAAAGAGCAACGCATTATCCGCCAGGGACGAAAAGAACTGCGCTGCCATGATGGTATAGAAACCACGATTCATTCTGGGATAGCCTGAAAACTTATCTGGCTTGCTTTATACCATGCTTTGATCGTATCCCCAAGAATTGAGCAGTGCAGCGCAGCCACCAGGCGGTAAAATAGCGCCTTCATTTATTTCGCTGAAATGAGACGTATGCCTCGGCCGATATTAGCAACTATTCACGTTGATTCCATGAAGCAAAACTTGGCGCTTGCCAAGTCCAGATCACCCGGCGCCCGAGCGTGGGGCGTACTGAAGGCGAATGGTTACGGTCATGGCCTGGAACGTGCGATGCGCGGTTTTGCCGACGCCGACGGCCTGGCGCTGATTGAAGTCGACAACGCGGTCAAGCTGCGTGAACTGGGCTGGAAGAAGCCGATACTATTATTGGAAGGTTTCTTCAGTTTGTCCGATTTGCACACCATGGCCGGCTACGACATCCAGGCCGCCGTGCATTGCAATGAGCAGCTGGAATGGCTGGAAGCGGTGGCGGCGCAGCTGAGCGCGCGCGGCATCCGTTTCGACCTGCACCTGAAGATGAACACCGGCATGAACCGGCTGGGTTTTACGCCGGATGCTTTTGCCGCCGCGCACGCGCGCCTCAGCGCGATTTCCTGCGTTGGCAGCATCACCCTGATGACGCACTTCGCCAATGCCGATGATGTCGACCACCCGCTGCTGCCGATTGCCGAGCAGATCCGCCGCTTCGAGCTGGGTGCGGCCGGGCTGCCTGGCCCGCGCAGCCTGTCGAATTCGGCCGGGGTGCTGCTGCATCAGGGACTGCGCAATGACTGGGTACGACCCGGCATCATGCTGTACGGCGGCACGCCGGGCGGCGGCAGCGCCGAAGCATTTGGCTTGCAGCCGACCATGACGCTGAGCAGCGAAATCATCGGCGTGCAGGAGATCGCCGCCGGCGAGGCGGTGGGCTACGGCAGCCGTTTCCAGGCCGGGCAGCCGATGCGCATCGGCGTGGTGGCGTGCGGCTATGCCGATGGCTATCCGCGCGTGGCGCCCCTGGGCACGCCGGTGCTGGTGGACGGTGTGCGTACCCGTTTGGTCGGGCGGGTGTCGATGGACATGCTGACGGTTGACCTGACTGATCTGCCGCAAGCGCGCATTGGCAGCAAGGTGATACTGTGGGGCAAGGGTTTGCCGATTGACGAGGTGGCGCAAGCGGCCGGCACCATCGGCTACGAGCTGATGTGTGCGCTGGCGCCGCGCGTGCCGGTGGTGGAGGGCTGACGCATGGCCAAGGCAAAGACCAATTACACCTGCAACGAATGCGGCGCCACCGCCACCAAGTGGACCGGCCAGTGCGCCGCGTGCCAGCAATGGAACACCATGGTGGAGACGCTGATCGAGGCGGGCGGCAATAACCGCTACTCGCAGCCGGCGCATATGGCGCTGGCGCAGACGGCGCCGGTGCTGTCGCTGGCGGATATCGACGCGATCGACGTGCCGCGCTTCGGCACCGGCATCGAGGAATTCGACCGCGTGCTGGGCGGCGGCCTGGTGGCGGGCGGCGTGGTGCTGATTGGCGGCGACCCCGGCATCGGCAAATCGACGCTGCTGTTGCAGGCGCTGGCCAATGTGTCGCACCTGAAGAAGGTGCTGTATGTGTCGGGCGAGGAGTCGGGCGCGCAGATCGCCTTGCGCGCCAAGCGCCTGCAGGTCGATGCGCGCGATCTGAAGTTGCAGGCCGAAATCCAGCTGGAGAAAATCCTCGGCACGCTGGCCGACTTGAAGCCGGAAGTGGCGGTGATTGATTCGATTCAGACTGTGTATTCGGACGCGCTGAGTTCGGCGCCCGGTTCGGTGGCGCAGGTGCGCGAGTGCGCGGCGCAACTGACGCGCGTGGCAAAGCAGACCGGCGTGACCATCATCCTGGTCGGCCACGTCACCAAGGAGGGGGCGCTGGCCGGTCCGCGCGTACTGGAGCACATTGTCGACACCGTGCTGTATTTCGAGGGCGACAGCCATTCCAGTTTCCGCCTGGTGCGGGCGATCAAGAACCGTTTCGGCGCGGTCAATGAACTGGGCGTGTTTGCCATGACCGAGAAGGGGCTGAAGGGCGTATCGAATCCGTCGGCACTGTTCCTGTCGCAGCATGACAACCAGGTGCCAGGTTCCTGTGTGATGGTGACGCAGGAGGGCACGCGGCCGCTGCTGGTGGAAATCCAGGCGCTGGTGGACGCCAGCCATCTGCCTAACGCGCGCCGCCTGTCGGTGGGCCTGGAGCAGAATAGGCTGGCGATGCTGCTGGCGGTGTTGCATCGTCACGCCGGCATCGCGGCCTTCGACCAGGACGTGTTCATCAACGCGGTCGGTGGCGTGAAGATCAGCGAGCCCGCGGTCGATCTGGCGGTGCTGTTGGCGATTAATTCGTCGATGCGCAACAAGGCGCTGCCGCGTGGTTTCGTGGTGTTTGGCGAAGTGGGCCTGGCCGGCGAAATCCGGCCGGCGCCGCGTGGCCAGGAGCGTCTGCGCGAGGCGGCCAAGCTGGGCTTCTCGATGGCGATGATACCGACCGCTAACGCGCCTAAGCAGCCCATGGAAGGAATGACAATTATTGCTGTTGATCGCATCGATGATGCATTCAATAAGCTGCGCGAAATCCAATAACGTTGTATTGTTACGTGTTGTAATAGTCAATGTAGCTAATTGCGTAACAATTACGTAACTAAAGGATGGGAAAGTGTTAGTCGATCAAAGGTCAGGCGCGCGTAAGATCGTGCGCTCCAAGGCAGTCGTGGTGATGGATGGCATGCCGCCCAAGCAGGGGCGCACGCTCGATATCAGCGGTAGTGGTTTGTCGCTCACGTTTGATCACAAGCTGGCGGCAGGCGACATCGGCATGGTGTCGTTCGAGCTGTTTGTCGAAGGCAAAGCGCAGGTATTAAGCTGCCGCTCGCGTGTGAACTACTGCATTTTCAGCGGTGACCACTTCAAAATCGGATTTCAGTTCATGAATCCCGATATGGCCACCATGGCTACTATCAATAAATTCCTGCGGTGATCGGTGCGGGCCCGGTGTAGCGGGCCCGTGGCCTGATCAGGCGGCTGGCTTGCACTTGCTCCAGGGCGTGTGCCAGCCAGCCGATGCAGCGGCCTACAGCAAACAATACAAACGGAGCGTCTTTGGGCAGGCCGCAGGCAGCGGTCAGCACGGAGAGGGCATAGTCGATGCTGGGTAGTTCCCCCGCCTGTTGTTCGGCTGCCACAGCGAGTTCTTCATGTGGTTGAACTTTCGGTAGGTTTTTTAGCAGCGCTTTTGCGCGCGGATCGCCGTCCGGGTAGAGCGGGTGGCCGAACGCGGGCAGCGGGCGCTTGCTGGCCAGCCAGGTGCGTGTTGCGGCTTCGGCGCCGTGGGTTTGCGCTTGCGTGATTAACTGGCCGAACGCCCCCGCCGCGCCGCCGTGCAGCGGGCCGGTCAGCGTAGTGCAGCCGGCAAGTACGCCGGCTGCCAGCGATGCGCCGGTTGAGATGGCGACGCGGGTGGCAAAGGTGGAGGCATTCAGTTCGTGATCGGCGATCAGCACCAGCGCGCGGCGCATCAGGTCTTCGTGGCGTTCTGCCCGCCAGGCGCGGGCGAGGCGCAAGCTGATCGGTCCGTGGCTCTCGCCAGCGGCGCCTGTGACCGCGTCCACCAGCGTCAGCAGCACGCTAGCTGCTTCGGCGCGCAGTTCGGGACCATGGCGGCCCAGCGATGGCGGGTCGCTTGCGCTGCGCCGGGCCAGCGCGAGCAGGGCGGCAGCCAGTGCACCGCCTGGTGGCGCTGCGGCCAATTGCGCAGCCGCCGACGGTGTAGTAGCCGATGGCGCGGTGGCCGTGGCGGAGTTGGCGCCGGTGGGCCACATGGTCGCGGCTTCTTCTGGCGTGCATTCCCACAGCAAAGCGGCAATATCCTCCAGGCTGGCGTGGTCGGCCAGCGTGGCGGCGTCATGCCCCCGATAGAACAGGCATCCGTCGAGCGTGGTGGAAATGGCGGACGGCAGCACCGGATCGCCATACTGCATCGCCTGTGCGCTAACCGCTTCCACTTTGCGTCGCCCGTTGGCGCGGCGGGCCATGCGCAGCACGTCGTCGCGATGGTAGACGCTGCGGCGCGGATCGGCGTCATCCGGCCGCGCGCGGATTTTGCCACGGCTGACGTTGGCATACAGCGTTTGCGGGCGGACGTTCAGCACGTCCAGGGCTTCGGCAGCGGTCATCCAGACCATTTCCACTTCCTATGTTGACACTTCAAGTCAAGATTGACGCGCACGGACCGGCAGTCCTACGCTGCGAGCTAGCTTATCTTATCTGGAGCCGTTATGTTGGATGCAGTGTGGTCTGCGCTGGCCTTGCCAGCATCGTCGCTGGACGCGCTAACGCAGGTGGGCGAGGGCGCCTTGCCGTCCTCTTTCCCGGTGACCGACCTGGCGGCGGCATCAGTCGGCGCGGCGGCGCTGGCGGTACGCGAGTTGCTGCTCGCGCAGGGCGCCGCGCCGGCGCATGTGACGGTGGACCGCCGGCTGGCGTCGATGTGGTTCAGCTGGTCGCTGCATCCGGTCGGCTGGGAGCGGCCGCCGTTGTGGGACGCGGTGGCGGGCGACTACGCCACGGCAGACGGCTGGATACGCCTGCATACCAATGCGCCGCACCATCGTGACGCCGCGCTGGCGGTGTTGGGCTGTGCGGTGTCGCGCGAGGCGGTGGCGGCAGCGGTGTCCGGCTGGCGCGGGCAGGAGCTGGAAACAGCGGTGGTCGGGCAGGGCGGCTGCGCGGCCATGATGCGGTCGATCGCCGAGTGGCAGGCGCATCCGCAGGGACGCGCTGTTGCCGCCGAACCGCTGATGGCGTTTGCGCCGGGCGCTGCGGGAGTAGCGCGGGCGTGGGATTGGGCGCCGCAGCGGCCGCTGGCCGGGCTGAAAGTACTTGACCTGACGCGCGTGCTCGCTGGGCCGGTGGCAACGCGTTTCCTGGCCGGCTATGGCGCCGACGTGCTGCGCATCGATCCACCGCACTGGAACGAGCCTGGCGTGATTCCGGAAGTCACGCTCGGCAAGCGTTGCGCGCGGCTGGACCTGATGCAGCCTGCCGATCGCGCCGTGTTCGACAGCCTGCTGGCGCAGGCCGATGTGCTGGTGCATGGCTATCGTCCCGGGGCACTGGACCGCCTGGGCTATGGCGTAGCATTCCGCCGCCAGCGGAATCCGGGCCTGATCGATGTCGCACTGGACGCCTATGGCTGGAGCGGCCCACTGGCCGGCCAGCGCGGCTTTGATAGTCTGGTGCAGATGAGCTGCGGCATCGCGCAACACGGCATGCACATGCAGGGCGCCGGCCAGCCGACACCATTGCCGGTACAGGCACTGGACCACGCCACCGGTTACCTGATGGCGGCTGCCGTCGTGCGTGGGCTGATCGCCCGGCTGGCCGGCGAGCGCGGTGCGCAAGCCAGGCTATCGCTGGCGCGTACGGCAAAGCTGCTCACTGATGCGCCGCCGCAGGCGCAAGGCGGGCTGGCGCCAATAGCAGCATCCGACTTCGCGGCTGAGCTGGAGCAGACCGCATGGGGGCCGGCGCGACGTTACCGTCCCCCGGTCGCGATTGCGGGCGTGGCCATGGCCTGGGATCGTCCAGCATCCAGTCTCGGTGCTTCTCCCGCGCGCTGGCCGGGAGAATAGAGGTAAAATCCCCTTTTATTCACCGCATTGGCACAAGCGTCCATGTTGCATACTATGTAACCACCAACATGGCGGAATCTCATACTATGGCTACCAGCATCAGCTCTACGACCGGCTCAACCAGCGCGGGCGTTTCCACGGATGTCTACAATCGCATCCAGCAAACCATGGCCCCGCAGGCAAATGCGGCTGCCAAGCTCAACGCGTCCATTACCAAGGACCAGACCAAGCTGTCGGCACTGGGACAACTGCAAAGCGCCCTGGCGAATTTTCAGCAAATCGCCGCCAGCCTGAGCGGCAACGGCCTGAGCACCAGCGCCGCCAGTTCGGCCAAGACGGTGCTGACCGCTGCCTCGACCGGCGCCGCCAAGGCTGGTACTTACGCGATCGATGTCAAGCAACTGGCCCAAGGGCAGTTCCTGACCAGCGAGGAATTCGCCGCCGGCACCGACGGCAAGGTCGGCAGCGGCGCTACCACCACCGTCAAGATCGATTTTGGCAGCAGCGACGGCAAGGCTTTCACGACCAACGGCACGGCCAGCAGCAAGAGCGTCACCATCGACAGCAGCAACAACACGCCGGAAGGCATTGCGGCCGCATTCAAGGCGGCGGGCGTCGATGTGTCCGTGGTCAAGGGCGATAACGGCAAGTATTCGCTGTCGATCGCCGGCCAGCCGGGCGCGAACAACAGCATGCGCATCAGCGTCAGTGGCGACGCCACGCTGAAGAATTTGCTGGCTTATGATACGGCCGGCACACAAAAGCTCAAGCAATCGACGGCCGCACAGGATGCGATCCTGCTGGTCGACGGCAAGGAAATCAAGAGTGCCAGCAATAGCATCAAGGACAGCGCCATCGGCGGCGCTACCCTGAACCTGGTGGCAGCAGGCAAGAGCGACGTCACGATTACCCAGTCGTCGAGCCAGATCGGCGATAACCTGAAGGCCTTTGTCTCCGCGTACAACGACCTCAACGCCAAGATGCTGAAGCTGCAAAAAGGCGACCTGAAGTCGGATACCGCGCTGAATCAGGCGATCAACCAGATGAGCATGCTGTTCAAGACCGGTGGCGGCACGGTGTCGGTCACCAAGCTGGCGGCCATCGGCCTGAGCCAGGACAAGGATGGCAACCTGAAGGTGGACGATAAAAAGCTGCAAGCCGCGCTGACCGCCGATTCGTCGTCCGTGGCCAAGCTGTTCACCACCGAAGACAAGCGCGGCCTTGCGGACCTGCTATCGGCCAAGGCGTCGTCGCTGACCTCGACCAACAGCGTGCTGAGCAAGCAAACCTCGCTGACCACCAATGAAATCACCAGCCTGACCAGCAAGAAAGCCTCGATGACCAAGGCGCTGACCGCCCAGGCCAACGCCCTGGCGGCGTTGTACACCGCGCAAGCCCAGACCGGCGCCGGCAGCGCCCTCAACGGCCTCGGCGGCAAAGGCACGGGCACCTTGTTCGATATGCTGGGCTGAGATTTCTCAACGAATTCCTTGCATCCGGGCGAGGTATGCCCGATCATCACGGCTTGTGTATGAATCCACTCTCGGAGGTGTTATGGCAGGGAAGTTCGTTGGTGCGGCGCTGTTGGCTGCTGGTTTGATGGTAGGCGCCGTGCAGGTGGCTGGTGCGCAAGAGGAGAAAGTCCTCAATATCTATAACTGGTCGGACTATATCGCCGAGGATACGGTTAAGAACTTTGAAAAAGAAACCGGTATCAAAGTCCGTTATGACCTGTTCGATAACAACGAAATCCTGAACTCCAAGCTGGTGGCCGGCAAGTCCGGCTACGACATCGTGGTGCCGACCGCGCAATGGGCGCGCTTGCAGATCGATGCCAAGCAGCTGCGCAAGCTGGACAAGTCCAAGCTGCCTAACCTGAAAAACCTCGACCCGGCTATCCAGGCCAAGCTGGCCAATATCGATCCGGGCAATGACTACCTGGTCGATTGGATGTGGGGCTATACCACCGTCGGCATCAATGTGAACAAGGTCAAGGCCGCGCTGGGCGGCATGCCGATGCCGGACAATGCCTGGGAGCTGATCTTCAATCCGAAATACGCGTCCAAGCTGAAATCGTGCGGCGTGTCGTTCCTGGATTCTCCATCGGAAGTGCTGCCGGCCGCGCTGATCTATGCGGGCAAGCCAGCGTACTCGAAGAGCGCCGCCGACTACACCGAAGCCGGCAAGGTGCTGCAAGCCATCCGTCCGTATGTGACGCTGTTCAGCTCGTCCGGCTACATCAATGATCTGGCGAATGGCGCGGTGTGCGTGGCGCTGGGCTGGTCCGGCGACATCAACATCGCCCGTCAGCGCGCGGTCGACGCCAAGAACGGCAATGTGATCGAAGTGCTGGTGCCGAAGACCACCGCTGCGCTGGTGTTCGACACCATGGCGATTCCGGCCGATGCGCCGCACCCGAACAACGCGCACCTGTGGATCAACTACATCATGCGTCCGGAAGTGCATGCGAGCCTGACCAACAAGGTGTTCTACGCCAACCCGAACGCGGCCAGCGTCAAGCATGTGCGCAAAGATATCGCTAACAACAAGACGGTGTTTTTGTCGGAAGAAGATAAGAAGCGCATGACGCCACCGGAGGCGGTGCCGGCGGACATCCGCCGCAATATCACGCGCATTTACACCAAGTTCAAGACCGGCGTTTGACGGTCATTGCTCCCGCACGCGCGGGAGCTTCTGCTGCCACGCTAGTCGTGGTAGCGGTCCATCAGTTTTTGCTTACTGCCGCGCATTTCCTGGAGCAGTTCGTAAGCAACCAGGGCAATCATCCCGCCGAAAATCCCCATGGTGAGCAAGGTGAACATCATGATGGCCTCCCTCTAGTTGATACAGTTGATACAACTAAACTCTAGCAGAAGGCCATCGCTTTACAAGCTATTTCACCACCAGGTCGGCGGACATCACCGCCTTGAGATACACACTCTGCGGAACACCCGGCTCGCGCTGCGCAAACCACCAGGCGCTGGCCTTGCGGATATCCCATTCCAGATCATCACCTGCCAGCAGCAGCGACGCCACCTGGCCCAAGGTCGGTTGATGGCCGACCACCAGCACTGAATCCTTGTTGCCCGGCCAGTTGACTGCCTTGAGGATGTCGGCCGGGTCGGCGCCCGGCGCCAGGTCGGTGTGGATTTTGAATTTGCGGCCCAGCGCTTCCACCGTTTGCAGTGTCCGCACGGCGGGGCTGGACAGAATCTTGCAGCTGTCCGGTAATTGCGAGTTCAGCCATTGCCCCATGCGGCGCGCCTGCTTCTGGCCCTTGCTGGTCAGTGCCCGCTCCAGATCGGTCATGCCGGGAGGCGCATCTTCGGCCTCGGCGTGCCGCCATAAAATGAGATCCATGCTTTTCTCCCCAGTGATGAATGCAAACAGATCCCGTCAATCCCCCAGGTGCGCGTTGGGCGTGCCCAGCGTTTCCATCAGATGCTGCTGGGCGCTGTAGCTGACTTGCTTGCCGCGCGCCCGGCGCCGCTGGTAGTGGCCGTCCGGCTCCAGTTCCCAGGCGTTGGTATTGTCCTTCAAGTACGGCGTCAGGCCTTCGGCCATCACCCGGCGTTTCAGCGCCTTGTCCAGAATCGGGAAGGCGACTTCGATACGGCGGAACAGGTTGCGGCTCATCCAGTCGGCGCTGGCCAGATAGGTGTCGTGCGCCAGGTCGTTGCGGAAGTAGTAGATGCGGCTGTGCTCCAGGAAGCGGCCGATCACCGAACGCACCTTGATGTTTTCCGACAGTCCTGGCACGCCCGGCTTGAGCATGCAGGCGCCGCGTACGATCAGGTCGATCTTGACGCCGTCCTTGGACGCCGCGTATAGCGCGCGTATCACCGACTCGTCCACCAGCGCATTGATCTTAACAATAATCCTTCCCGGACGGCCGGCGCGCGCGATACGCGCTTCATTGCGGATCGCCTTGATGATTTCGTTCTGCAGCGCGAACGGCGCCAGCCAAAGATGCGTCAGCCGGTGCGGCTTGGTCAGCGAAGTCAGGTGGATGAACACCTCGTTGACTTCCTGGCTGATGCCCGGATGGCAGGTCAGCAGGCCAAAGTCGGTATAGAACTTGGTGGTGGTCGGATGGTAATTGCCGGTGCCGAGGTGGGCGTAGTAGCGCAGCTTGTTGTCCTCGCGGCGTATCACCAGCGCCACCTTGGCGTGGGTCTTCAGGCCGACCACGCCGTACACCACCTGCGCGCCTGCCTGTTCCAGCTTGTCGGCCCAGTTGATATTGGCTTCTTCGTCGAAGCGCGCCTTCAGCTCGACGATGACGGTGACTTCCTTGCCGGCCCTGGCGGCGGCAATCAGCGATTCCATCAGGTCGGAATTCATGCCGGTGCGGTAAATCGTCTGCTTGATCGCCACCACGTTCGGGTCCAGCGCGGCGCTGCGGATGAAGTCGATCACCGTCTGGAACGACTGGTAGGGGTGGTGCAGCAGGATGTCGTTCTTGCGCAGCGCGGCGAAGATGTCCTGGTTGCCGGGCTTGTGCGCCAGACCGGGGAAGAACGGCGTGAAGCGCAGCTCCGGATTGTGCACATAATCCATGATCTCGTTCAGGCGCACCAGGTTGACCGGACCGTTGACCGCGTACAGCCGGCTCTGGTGCAGGCCGAACTGGTCGAGCAGGAATTGCGACAGTTCCGGCGGACAGTTCTTGGCCACTTCCAGCCGCACCGAGGCGCCGAACTGGCGGCCGACCAGCTCGCCCTTGAGCGCCTGGCGCAGGTTCTTGACCTCGTCCTCATCTACCCACAGATCGCTGTCGCGGGTGACGCGGAACTGCGAGTAGCCGATCACCTCGCGGCCGGCAAACAGGTCCGAGATATGCGCATGGATCACCGAGGACAGCAGGCAGAAGGAAATGCCGCCGTTGCTCGACAACTCGTCCGGCAGGCGGATCACGCGCGGCAGCACGCGCGGCGCCTTGACGATGGCGATGCCGGTGCCGCGCCCGAACGCATCCTTGCCGCCCAGCTGGACGATGAAATTGAGGCTCTTATTAACCACCTGCGGGAACGGGTGGGCCGGGTCCAGGCCAATCGGCGTCAGCAGCGGCCGCACTTCGGTGTCGAAGTATTCCTTGACCCAGGCGCGCTGCGCGTCGTTGCGCTCGTTGTGGCGCACCAGATGGATGCCGTTGGCGGCCATCTCCGGCAGGATTTCATTGTTCAGGATTTCATATTGATGCGCCACCAGCAAATGGCACTCATTGCTGATGCGCGACAGCGTGGCCACCAGGGCAGGGTGGGTGGCCAGCGAACCGTCGGCCGCGCCGGCCGCCAGCAGGCTGGCCACGCGCACTTCAAAGAATTCGTCGAGGTTGCTGCTGGCAATGCACAGATAGCGCAGCCGCTCTAATAAGGGAATGCTCTTGTCTTCCGCCTGCGCCAATACGCGGCGGTTGAACATCAGTTGGGACAGCTCCCGGTCCAGGAAGGCCGAGTTCTTGTTTACGTCCGCATGCAAGTCAGGCTTCATGTCTTTTAGTTCACTTTGCAGTTGTTTCCATTCTAGCTTGTTTAAGCCAAGAATGATTGCAACAGTGTAAAGAAGAAATATGACGGCTTTGTGACAAGCCCTGTCATAAATGACGGCCATTTATGACAAGCGGAGGTAATATAGCGTGGCAACTTGGCTTTGTTTCATAGGGCGGCAGAGGGTGGTTAACTATTTTTGAAATATTTTGACCATGTCATAAAGCTGTCATATTGGCCCGTTAGACTGCGCAGCATCCTAACCTGTCATAACAAAGGACTTGAAATGCGACTGAAACAATTGATCTCTTCCCTGGTGGTTGGCGCAGCAGCTGTAATGGCTTTCTCGTCGGCTGCTCACGCCGCCGATATGACCGGCGCCGGCGCGACCTTCCCATACCCAATCTACGCTAAGTGGGCTGAGTCGTACAAAGCCGCTACCGGCAACGGCCTGAACTACCAGTCCGTCGGTTCGGGCGCTGGCATCAAGCAGATCAAAGCCAAGACCGTCGACTTCGGCGCATCGGATGCACCGATGAGCGCCGCTGACCTGGACGCAGAAGGCCTGATGCAGTTCCCAGCCATCATGGGCGGCGTTGTGACCGTGGTTAACCTGGACGGCATCACCCCAGGCCAACTGAAACTGACCGGCCCGGTAGTGGCTGACATCTACCTGGGCAAGATCACCAAGTGGAATGATCAGGCAATCGCCGCCCTGAACCCAGGCGTGAAACTGCCAGCCGACGAAATCACCGTGGTACACCGCGCTGACGGTTCGGGCACCTCGTTCCTGTTCACCGACTTCCTGTCGAAAACCAGCCCTGAATTCAAGACCAAGATCGGTGCAGCCACCGCAGTGAAATGGGTGGTTGGCGTCGGCGGTAAAGGCAACGAAGGTGTTGCAGCCAACGTGCAGCGTATCAAAGGTTCGATCGGCTACGTCGAGTGGGCGTTCTCGAAAAAGAACAAAATGTCGCACACCCAGCTGAAAAACAAGGATGGCAACTTCCTGCAGCCTGACGACGAGTTCTTCAAAGCCGCTGCTTCGAACGCAGAATGGGCGAAAACCCCAGGCTTCGGCGTGGTACTGACCGACCAGCCAGGCAAAAACTCGTGGCCTATCACCGGCGTGTCCTTCATCCTGCTGCACAAAGTGCAGGCTGATGCCAACAAAGGCAAGGAAGTCGTCAAGTTCTTCGACTGGGCCTTCAAAAACGGCGGCGCCGCTGCGGTGGAACTGGACTACGTTCCTATGCCTGCCAACGTGGTCAAGCTGGTTCAGGATTCCTGGAAAGCTAACCTGAAAGACGCTTCGGGCAAAGCAATCTACTAATCCGGACTGTCCCTTCGCCGCCCCAGTTGCAGCGGCGAGGGGGTTAGCCTGCGGTGCCCAGTCGGACGCCGCAGGCTAGCTTACATCCACCGAGAAAAAATATGAGCGCAGATATCACTTCCACGCCACTATCCAAACAAGAGCCGGCCATGCATACAAATACCGCACAAATGACTGCTGCGGAGCAGGCTGCAACGCAGGCTATGCTGCGCACCATGCGCAAGCAGCGCATCCAGGATTTCTTCTTCCACAAAACCACCATGATCTTCGCGCTGTCCGTGCTGGCGGTGCTGCTGGGGATTATCTTCTCGCTGATGGTCGGCGCCTGGCCTGCCTTCAAGGAGTTTGGTCCGAAATTCATCACCACGGTGGAGTGGGACCCGGTCAATGACCAGTATGGCGCAATGATCGCCATCGTCGGCACGCTGGCCACTTCCGGCATCGCGCTGCTGATCGCGTTCCCGATCTCGTTCGGTATCGCGCTGTTCCTGACCGAAATCTGCCCGGCTTCGCTGCGCCGCCCGCTGGGCACGGCGGTGGAGCTGCTGGCCGGCATCCCGTCCATCATCTACGGCATGTGGGGCTTGTTCGTGTTTGCGCCGCTGTTCGGCGATTACGTCCAGCCCTTCCTGAAAGCCACGCTGGGCCAGCTGCCGGTGATCGGCCAGTTCTTCAGCGGCCCGACCATGGGCCTGGGCCTGATTACCGCCGCGCTGATCCTGGCGGTGATGATCATCCCGTTCATCTCTTCGGTGATGCGCGATGTGTTTGAAATTGTCCCTGCGGTGCTGAAAGAGTCGGCCTACGGCCTGGGCTGCACCCGCTGGGAAGTGGTGCGTAAGATCGTGCTGCCTTATACCAAGACCGGCGTGGTCGGCGGCGTCATGCTGGGCCTGGGCCGCGCGCTGGGCGAGACCATGGCGGTGACCTTCGTCATCGGCAACGCCAACAAGCTGTCCTGGTCGCTGTTCGCGGCGGGTAACTCGATTGCCTCGACCTTGGCCAATGAATTCGCCGAATCGGATACCGCGCTGCACACCTCGTCGCTGTTCGCACTGGCGCTGATCCTGTTCGTGATCACCTTTATCGTTCTGTCCGCCGCCAAGCTGATGCTGGCTGGCATGTCTCGCAAGGAAGGCGTCAAATAATGAGCGCAACTCTGGAAAAAGCCGCGATGAACCCGGTTTATCGCAAACGCTTGCTGATGCACCGTATCGGCATCGCGCTGTCGGTGCTGGCGATGTCGGTCGGCCTGATCGCGCTGGCCTGGATTCTGGCCACGCTGCTGATCAAAGGCTTCGGCGCGCTGAGCATCAATATGTTCACGCAGACCACGCCGGCGCCGGGTAGCGAAGGTGGCGGCCTGTGGAATGCCATTTTCGGCAGCTTCATGATCGTCTCGCTGTCGACGCTGATCTCGACCCCGATCGGCATCCTGGCCGGCATGTATCTGGCCGAGTACGGCGAGGAAAACAAGGTTGCCGCCATCACCCGCTTCGTCACCGACATCATGCTGTCGGCGCCGTCGATCGTGATCGGCATGTTCGTCTGGGCCATGTACGTGGCCACCACCAAGCACTACTCGGGCTACGCCGGTTCGATCGCGCTGGCGCTGATCGCCATCCCGGTGGTGGTGCGCACCACCGACAATATGCTGCGCCTGGTGCCGAACAGCCTGCTGGAAGCCGCGTTTGCGCTGGGCGCGCCGCGCTGGAAAGTGGCGATGATGGTGCGCCTGCGCGCCGTCAAGGCCGGCGTGATCACCGGCGTGCTGCTGGCCGTGGCCCGCGTTTCCGGCGAAACCGCGCCGCTGCTGTTCACCGCGCTGAACAACCAGTTCTTCAGCAGCGACATGAATGCGCCGATGGCCAACCTGCCGGTGGTGATCTACGGCTTCGCCATGAGCCCTTACGATAACTGGCGTGAACTCGCCTGGGGCGGCGCGCTGCTGGTGACCTTTAGCGTGCTGGCGCTGAACATCATCGCTCGCACCGTGTTTTCCCAAAAAGCCCCGAACTAATTGATAAAAGCGAATCCATCCATGAATACGCAACTGAGCCAAGAAAACCTCGCCACCATGAACAACGGCAAGCGCAAGACCATTGAGATTTCGGGCCTGAATTTCTTCTACGGTAAGACCCAGAGCCTGCACAATGTCAGCCTGGACGTGCATGAGAAGCAGGTGACCGCCTTTATCGGCCCATCGGGCTGCGGCAAGTCGACGCTGCTGCGCACGCTGAACCGCATGTACGACCTGTACCCAGGCCAGCGCGCCGAAGGTTCGATCATGTACCGCGGCCGTAACATCCTGGAGCAAGGCCAGGATTTGAACATGCTGCGCGCCAAGGTCGGCATGGTGTTCCAGAAGCCGACCCCGTTCCCGATGTCGATCTACGACAACATCGCTTTCGGCGTGCGCCTGTATGAAGACCTGTCGAAAGGCGAAATGGACGAGCGCGTCGAATGGGCGCTGAAGAAGGCCGCGCTGTGGACCGAAGTCAAGGATAAGCTGAGCAAGAGCGGCCTGTCGCTGTCCGGCGGCCAGCAGCAGCGTCTGTGCATCGCCCGTGGCGTCGCCGTCAAGCCTGACGTGCTGCTGCTGGATGAGCCGACCTCGGCGCTGGACCCGATCTCGACCTCGAAAGTGGAAGAACTGATCTCCGAGCTGAAGCAGGACTACACCATCGCCATCGTGACCCACAATATGCAGCAGGCCGCGCGCTGCTCGGACTACACCGCATATATGTATCTGGGCGAGCTGGTGGAGTTCGGGGAAACCGACCAGATCTTCATGAATCCGGCCCGCAAGGAAACCCAGGATTACATCACCGGACGTTTCGGCTGATCAACCTTATAATATCAATTCGCAATTGGAGAGCAGCATGATCGGTGAGCATTCATCCAAGCAGTACGACAACGAACTGGAAGCCATTCGCAGCAAAGTGCTGCTGATGGGCGGCATCGTCGAGACCCAATTCCTCGACGCCATGACTTGCTTCCGCATCGGTAATTCCGAGCGCGCCGACCGCGTGATGCGTGAAGACGACGCCGTCAACCAGCTGGAAGTGCAGCTGGACGACCAGTGCAGCCACCTGATCGTGCGCCGCCAGCCGGCCGCCAACGACTTGCGTACCATCATGGCGACCATCAAGGTCATCACCGACCTGGAGCGCATCGGCGATGAGGCTACCAAGATTGCCCGTACCGCCAAGCAGCTGCACGCGCGCGGCGCGGTGACCGTCAACCATTACGAAATGGTGCGCGGCATCGCCAACAATACCAGCGACCTGCTGCACGACGCGCTGGACGCTTTCGCCCGCAACGACGGCAAGCAGGCGCTGCAACTGATCGCCCAGGATGCGGTGATCGACCATGAATTCCGTTCCATCATGCGCAACCTGATCACCTTCATGATGGAAGACCCGCGCACCATTTCGGCCGCGCTGGACACCCTGTGGGTGGCCAAGGCGATCGAGCGCATCGGCGACCATGCCAAGAACATCGCGGAATACGTCATCTATGTGGTGGAAGGCAAGGACATCCGCCACACCAAGCTGGCGCCGCTCCCTGAGGACGAGCCTGAGCAGGCTAACAAATAAAATTTACATGGCATCTGATAAAACGACTGTACTGATAGTAGAAGACGAACCGGCGATTATCGAGCTGGTGACGTTTTCGCTGCGCGAGGCGGGCTGGAACTGCTGCGCCGTGCAAAGCGCGGGGGAGGCCTGGGACTTTATCCAGACCCGCACCCCGCAGCTGATCCTGCTGGACTGGATGCTGCCGGATTCGACCGGCCTGCGACTGCTGGCGCGCATCCGTTCCGACCGCCAGTTCAGCGACATCCCGGTGATCATGCTGACCGCCAAGAGCATGGAAGAGGACAAGCTGGCCGGCCTGAACAGCGGCGCCGACGATTACATCACCAAGCCGTTTTCGCCGCGCGAGCTGCTGGCGCGCGCCAAAGCACTATTGCGCCGCAAGGCGCCGGAGCATTCGCAGTCGACCATGCGCGCGGCCAACATTATGCTGGACCCGGTCAGCTGCACGGTGTCGATGGACGAGCAGAAGATCGATATCGGCCATGCCGAATACAAGTTGCTGAAATTCCTGCTGGCGCATCCGGAACGGGTATTCTCGCGCAGCCAGCTGCTGGACAAGGTGTGGGGCGATCATGTGGTGATCGAAGAGCGTACCGTCGACGTGCACGTGCTGCGTCTGCGTAAAGCCTTGAAAGAGGCTGAACACCTGATCAAGACCGTGCGTAGTGTAGGCTATATGCTTTCGGAAAAAAGCTGAGTTTTAAATGAATCCAAAACTGGTGTTCTGGGTGCCTGCGGCACTGCGCACAGCCTTGATATTGGCGGGCTGCGCGCTGGCGGGCTGGATCGCGGGCTGGCTCACCGGCCTGATACTGGCGCTGATCTGCATGATGGCGCTGGTGTTCACGCAGCTGTCTTATCTGTACCAGTTGAGCAACTGGATGGACGATCCGCAAAGCGCCAAGCTGCCGGATGGCTGGGGCGAGTGGACCAATATTTTCTCGCGCCTGTACCGCATGCGCCGCGAGGACGAAAAAAACCAGGCCGAGCTGACCGAATGGCTGGCGCGCTTCCGCCAGGCGATGCATTTGCTGCCGGACGGTGTCGCCATCATGGACGATGTGCTGTTCCTGGAGTGGTGCAATCCTGCCGCCGAGCAGCATCTGGGCCTGAGCAACGAGCGTGACAAGGGCATGCGCGTGACCAACCTGGTGCGCAATCCGGACTTCATGGATTACATCATCCTGGGGCGCTACGAGCAGCCGCTGACGATCAGCTTCCGCGAGCGCAAGCTGATCGTGCATATCATCCCGTTTGAGAACCGCCGCCAGATTCTGGTCACGCACGACGCGACCGAGACGGAGCGCATCGAGGAAATGCGCCGCGACTTCATCGCCAATGCCTCGCACGAGCTGCGCACGCCGCTGACGGTGATCGTCGGTTTCCTGGAAATCGCCGCGCAGGAGGGGCTGGATGCAGCCACCCGCGCCGCGCACCTGAAGCTGATGACGGAGCAGGGCCACCGTATGCAGCATTTGATCGAGGATATGCTGACCTTGTCGCGCCTGGAATCGGTGGATTATCCGATGCGGCCGGAGCCGGTGGATGTCGCCAAGCTGATGGAGCAGGTGCAGCGCGATGCGAAAGCGCTGTCGGCCGGCAAGCATGAGGTGACCATGTCGATCGAGGGACCGAATGTGATGGGTTCGTATGAGGAACTGCACAGTGCGTTCGGCAATCTGGCATCGAATGCGGTGCGCTATACACCTGCTGGCGGCAAGATCCACCTGGCGTGGCGCGAGTTCGATGGCGGCGTCAAGTTCAAGGTGGAAGACACCGGCATCGGCATCAGCCCGGAACATATCTCGCGCCTGACCGAGCGTTTCTACCGCGTCGACAAGAGCCGTTCGCGCGAGACGCAGGGTACGGGGCTGGGGCTGGCCATCGTCAAGCACGTGCTGCTGCGTCACGGCGGCACGCTGCAAATCAAATCGGAAGCAGGCAAGGGCAGCACCTTTATCGTCTGCCTGCCGAAGACTGCCGTTGTGCAACAGCAGCCCGAACTGGCGCTGAACTGACTGGAAAAGCTGCGATGATCCGCTGTTTAGGTCGTGCGCTGCTACGCCGTGTTGAGATAATACAAAGCTGCTAGTCTTTGAGATCGGCGGGGACTTTGTTGCCGTATTGGGCCAGCTTGGTCATGATCTGGCGATGCAGCCAGACGTTCATCATGGCCGGGCTGCCAGTGTCGCCGGCATAATACAGCTCCCGCGCCAGCACTTTGCGCGACGGCAGGCTGCTGTCCAGCGCCAGCAGATTCAGCAGATCGACTACGGAGCTGCGCCAGCTGAACGGCAGGCCGCTTTGCCGGGCTTTCTCATCCAGCACCTTCTCAACGTTGCGATCCGGTGAGGAAGCCTTGTGGACGATATTGCCCAGCATGCCGATGGGCTGCTTCAAGCGCGCGCCAATGCTTCGTTGAAGTGGGCGGTCACCTTTTCCACCACGCCTGGCGTGTGCTGCTCCGCAGTGGCGGCGATTTCTTCCATCTGTGCTGCGGTGATTTGTTCAGTCTGCTCCGGCGTCACGCGCGGATGCTGGTCGTCGCCGAAGTCGCCAATGCTGGCCGCCAGCGATACCACCATCTCATGACTGACATTGGCCAGCAGGCGATTCACGATGTCTGCCCGCTGCTCGGCATTGCTGAGCAAGAACAATTGGCTGATGGTGTGTTCAGTAATAACGGACATATTAGCTCCCTGTTGTGTATAGCAAGAAACTAACGTGCCGCCCGACGCAGGTCTGTACGCAGCCTAACCCTATTTGCTCAACGGGTCTTTGCGGGGCGAGATGGTCAGCATCGAACGCACCTTGGTCGTGTTATTGGCGCTCTTGGCAAAAAACTGCTCAGTACGCACGTCATAGATGATACTGGCGCTGTTCGCTTCCTCGCTGACGTTGCCGTGTTCGGAAACTTTGACCATGGCGTTGCCATCGATGGTCAGGTCATCTTCCTTTTCGCGGTAGGTGATGACTTTGCCTTCGCCATCGATCCACTTGTCGTCCGGCGAATCCAGCTTCTGCTTGAACTTGGCCACGTGGCCTGGCAAACCGGTCACGATGTAGGTGTGCGAGCCGTCCGGCGATTCGCTCACCACCAGCGTATCCGATGCGATGCGCAAACTGCCCTTGGTCAGCACCACGTTATCGTTAAAGTGGCTGATGCCTTTGATGGTGTCGTGGGTCATGTCGCCATCATATGTAATCACGGTCTTTTCATACCGGTCCGCTCTTTCGGCCGAAGCACAGAGCGGCAGGCACAGCGCGGCCAGCGTGAGCAAAGTCTTCATCAGCTCCCTCCGTATTGAAAGTCCGCCAGATCCTTGATGCGGTTTTCCGCGTGGCCGCGCATGCAGCCGATAAACATCATGGTGCGGGCAGTGCCTTGCTTGTATCGCTCGTAGACCGCTTTGCAGTCAGCCTCGCGGAATTTGATCCAGGCGCGCTGGGCTGCGATCAGCGCCTTTTTGGTGTCCGGCTCATCAATGGCTTTGATGCTGCGCTGGTAGATCTGGTTCAGCTGGTCCTCGACCTTTTTCTGCTCTATCGCAGCGCATTCGTTAAGCTCGGGCGTGGCGGAGGCGGTCTTGCAATCGAGTGCATAGACACTGCTGGCGCTGGCCGCCAGCAGCAGGGAAATCAGGAATTTCATAAGGTGCTTCATCCTTTCATGGCCCGCTGGCAGCTGTGCAGCACGTCGTCAAACGAGCGCGCCACATGGTCCGCGCTGGGGAAGACACAGGTTTTCAAGTCCGGATTTTCAAACGGGCTAGGCAGCAGCAAGGCGAACTGCTTGCAGTGGGGCAGTTCATTGCGCATGCGCTCCAGCGTTTGCGTCATCAGTTCGCAATCGTTTAGCGGATCGACGCTGACCAGGCAGACAATCGCCACCAGGTCCGGCGAGGCTTCCGCCGGCGCCGGCTGGTCGAGGTCTTCAAAGCTCATGCTGCGCGCATCGATTTTCTGCTCGCGCAGCACGCGCACCAGCAGCTCGGTCGCCAGCTCCGCGTACTGCGAGCCCAGGCCGATGCTGAGCACCAGGCTGCCCGCCGGCACGTCCAGCGAACCTTGCCATTCGCCGGTGTCAGAGATGCGCCGCTCGCGCAGCTGGCGGCCGATGCCGCCGTCGGCCAGTACCGAGCTGCGCTTGCGCTTCTTCCACCACTTCGGATTGCCGCTCAGCGCTTCGATCACCGCAATGATCGAAGTGCTGACCTTCTCCTGCTCATCCGGCGTGATGGAACGGTCTTTCAGATCGAACGCGGCCAGGTGCAGCGCCGGCAGCAGCACGCCGTCGCAATATTCGGCCAGCGATTTATGCTGCATATAGCGCTTGGCGCTGGTGATGATTTCGTGGGCGTCGCCTGATAGTGCGCGCTGGTAGAAATTCTGCGGCATGGTCAGCGCCGGCAGTTCGCCGAACATAATTTCCAGCACCTTCAGGGCGCGGATGTAGCGGCCCGCCACCACCAGGCACAGGGTCAGCGGCGTCGACAGCACCAGTCCGACCGGTCCCCAGATCCAGCTCCAGAAAATTGCCGACACTACCACCGACAGCGGCGACAGCCCGGTGGTATGCCCGTACAGCTTGGGTTCGATGGTTTGCGCAACAATGATCTCGACCGCCAGGAACAGGCCGAGCGTCATCAAGGCCATCGACCAGCCGGGATCGATGGCGGCCGCCAGCAGCGTGGCGCAGAATGCCGCCATCCACACGCCGACGTAGGGAATGAAGCGCAGCACGGCGGTCATCGTGCCCCACAGCAGTGCCTGGCCGAGCCCGATCAGGCTGAGGCCCAGCCATACCGCCAGGCCGGTGGCGATATTCACCAAAAACTGCGAGATAAAGAAGCGCGACAGGCGCTCGCCGGCGTCGTTGACGGCGATGGTGGTGGCGCGCAAATCGCCGCCACCGGCCAGGCGAATGAAACGGTCGCGCAGCGATTCATGCTCCAGCAATACAAAGATCAGCACCACAAACACAATGCCGGCCGTTTCCAGCGGCGGCCACACCGAGGCGACGATTTTGCCGAGCAACTGGAAAGGCTTCAGCGCTGGCTCGTGGATTTCGACCAGCACAGGCGTCTTGACGCTGCCATCGCTTTGCAGCACCGGCTGCGCGCCACCTGGCGCATCCTGCGTGAAGTGTTCGATCAATTGGCCAGCCGGGCCACCCAGGCTGCCCAGCGTGCCGCGCGTCAGCTCGTCAAGTTTCTCGACCTTGCTGGCAATGGTGTCCTGGTACTGCGGCAAGCTGGCGCCCATCATGCCGACCTGCTGCACGATCACAGCGCCAACCGCCAGCAAGGTCACGGTCACGACCAGCACCCCGGTGCACACCGACATCGTCTGTCCCAGCCCAAGGTGGCGCAGCGCGCGCACAAACGGCGCGATCAGGAAACTGAAAATGAAGGCCAGCGTGATCGGAATCAGCACATCGCGGCCGAAGTAGAGCAGGGCGAGCACCGTAGCGGTGCCGACCAGGCCGGCGACGGCGCTGGGCAAATTGCGGGAGGCGAGAGAGTCAGACACCGGGTAACCTGGCTGGATAAGTGAAAGCAATAAAATGGACCGCATTCAATGCGATGTGGACCAGGATGGCGGCCTCGATGCGTTGCGTGCGCTGGTAGGCCCAGGCGTAGCCGAAGCCGGCGATGGTGGCGAGTATGCCATACAGCACTCCGCCGCCGAGGTGCGCGGCGCCAAACAGCAGCGCCGAAACGGCCATGGCCAGACCCGCTCCCCAGGAAAAACGCGACAGCGCCAAGGCCAGCCGCGCTTGCAGGAAGCCACGGAAGAATGCTTCCTCTGCGATCACCGTGAACAACAGGTTGACCGCGATGAAGCTGGCAGTCTGCGATGATAGCTTGAAGTCAACGCCAACCACGCCAGCCGCCACCGCAAAGCCCAGCGTGGCCAGCAGCGTGAGCGCCAGCACCGGCGCGGTCCGGCGCAGCACGGCGCCGAGTTCGCTCCAGGAGGTCACGCGGCGGCACAGCAGGGCCAGCAGAATCAGCCCGACTGCACCTTTGTCGAAATTGGCGTACTGGGTGAACGGCGCGGCCCCCGCCGACAGCACGACGCGGTCGAGCAGCAGCGGATTATGAAAGCCCGGCAGCTTGTGCATGGCCAGCGCCAAGGATAGCAGGCCGGCGAGCAATCCACACACCAGCCGCTGCCAGCGATGCGGCGCCGATGCGCAACCATAGGCTGCCGCCGTCAGCGCTGCCAACGCAACGATCGCCACCGGCGCCAGCACGCCGCCGGCCAGCCCCCAGGCCGACGCCATGGCAAACAACGTCAGCCACCACCATGGCCGGACCCAGGCAGCGCCGATGGCAAACGCGAGGAAGAGGAAAGCAGAAAGTATCATTGACTCAATCGTTGATTTTTAGCAATGATACCCCATGGCCGCTTAGAATTTATAGACCAGCGCGGTCATCAATACCGGCGTCGTCTTGCGCTTGGTCAGCGGGCTGTCAGCCGCATCTCCGGTCAAGCGGTTGACACCCACCGCGCTGCGCACCGCCCAGTTGCTGTCGATGACGTGGGTCCAGTTGACGCCGGCCGACACGTTGGTGAAACCTGCTTTCGGCGTGTACAGCCCGTAACGGTTGCCTGTGCCGGCAACTTGTTGCGCGGTCACGCCGAAATAGGTTTGCATATGTTTGCGGTCCGCGAATTCGGCCGACGCGCCAAAGCCGAACTGGTCACTGGCCGTGGTGTAAATCGGCGTCTCCATGCCCAGGGTATAGGTGTTGCCGTATTCCCGGTGCGACAGGTTTTGCTTGGTGGTCAGATTGAGGCCGACGCTGCCCACTTTGTAGCCAACGCTCAGCACTGCCAGTGCTGAACCGCTGATCTTGCCCATGCCGCGCAGATCATCGGAGCCTGAAAGATAGCTTTTCTTGTGGTCCTCGCGGCCACCGTCATAGCCCAGCGCGGCGCTGACATGGAAATCGCCGAGCGCCGTTTCGTAGCCCAGGCCGCGGCGGGTGCTGAGGAACACGCCATTGCTATAGGTCTTTTCCAGGAAGGGCAGCGGCAGCACGCGGCTCTTGTCGGCGCCGGCGTATTCCGGCACATAAGCCAGGCCGATGCCGGCCATCATGCTGTCGCCTTTGGCGGCGGAGGTGTTGGCCGGCGCGGCTTCTTCGGCAAAGCTCTTGGCGCTGAAGGCGCATAGGGAGAGGAGGGTCAAGGTAATGGCGTGGCGCATAGTCATCGTTATAGGTCCCGTTCAGTGGTCCGCCGGTGCGTGATTGCCCGGCTTTAGACGCGCGGAAGTTTCTCTTTAAATACCTTATGACGCCATCGTTGCCGCTGAAGTATCATGTGCTGAAATCTTTGGTATCGTCACACGCCACTTGGAGTTGCCATGTCCCTGACCTTGTATTACCACCCGCTGGCTTCGTTCTGTCACAAGGTGCTGATTGCGCTATACGAGAACGGTGTCGATTTCGACAAGCGCATCATCAATCTCGGCGATGACGCCGACCGCGCGGAGCTGGAAGCGATCTGGCCGCTGTGCAAATTCCCGGTGCTGCGCGACCAGGCACAGCGGCGAGACGTGCCGGAAACCTCCATCATCATCGAATACCTGGACCGCCACTATCCAGGCGCGCAGCCGATGATCCCGGCTGACTGGGACGCCGCGCTCGATGTGCGGCTGTGGGACCGTTTCTTTGATAATTATGTGCAAGGACCGGTGCAAACCATTGTCAGCGCGCATCTGACCGGGCTGAGCTGCGATCAGACCAAGGAACGCACCAAGCTGAAGACGGCCTACAAAATGATCGAGAAGCGCATGGCCACGCGCAGCTGGCTGTGCGGCGAAGCTTTCAGCATGGCCGACTGCGCAGCCGCACCGGCGCTGTTCTATGCCGCCACTTTGCTGCCGTTCCCGGAAGAGTATCACCACCTGCAGAGCTACTTTGAGCGGCTGGTGACTCGGCCATCGGTGCAGCAGGTGCTGGAAGAGGCCAAGCCGTATTTCTCGATGTATCCGTTTGCGCAGGATATTCCCGACCGCTTCCTGTCAGCGTAGTGCCGCACCTGGCGGCACCATGGCGCTGTAATCAGTTCTTGTTGCCTTCGTCGCCGCTCTGCACCGAGGCAGCTTGCGGGAAGGCCTGGTTTTGCGCGGCGACATTGGCAAAGCGGCTGGCTTCATCGCTGAAGTGCTGGCCCGCTGCCTTGCGGCCTGCGTCGGCCAGTTCGGTGGCGGTGCGGGTCGCTTCGGGCACATGCTCCTGCGCCACCTTGTTGATCTCGGACTGGAATTCGGTCGCCACCTTGGCCAGTTGCTGATGGTAGGCCTGCAGCCGTTGCAGCAGCGCGCCCGCCTGCTGTGGCGTGTTCTCCGCCTGGCGTTCCGACGGCGGCGTCAGCAGGTTGTAGCGTAGCGAGGCGGACGAGTCGTCCAGCAAGTCGCGGCTGAATTGCACATTCAGCTCGGTCAACTGGCGCAGCGATTGCAGCACTGCTTGCGTCAGGTCGGTGTAATAGTCGATGCGGGTTTCCGCATGATTTCGGGCTGCCGGGGTCAGCGTTTCCACAAACGTGTTCATGAGCGTGCTCCTGTTGGGATAAGGGGCCAAAAAAGGAGAGGGGCGGACGTTTTGGCCTGACGTCCGCCCCATATCATCGCAAATGTCGCCGCTTTATGGCACTCCCGAGCTTGTCGGAACTATTTGTTCTTCCTACTCAATAGAAGGCGTGCGCCGTGGCAGGAGCAGCAGCTGTTTCTGGCGACCGTCGATGTAGCGTACGCCGCTTTCATCAAAGTAGGCATCCTCTTCCAGCATGATGCGCACCGGCTCGCGCCAACCGGGAATTTCGCTGGCCGCGTTGAGTTCGATCGAATAGGCGGTTTTGTGGCGCAGTAGCTCGTCGCCGGTGCCAGGTACGCCGCCTTGTGCATCCCACATGCCGATAGCCGGACCGGCCGCATGGCCGTGGTAGCCAATCGGATGGGTGTAGATGGTCGGGCGGATGCCTTCGGCGATGGCCTGCTTCAACGATGCCGCCAGTACTTCGTTGCCGCTACGTCCCTGCTTGAAGTTGGCGGTCAGGATGTCTTGCAGGCGGTTGGCGCTGGCGAAGGCCTGGTTCAGCGCGGCCGGGGCGCTGCTTTCGCCGGGTTTCAGCACATAGGCGTGCTGCTGGATATCGGTATTCAGGCGCAGGTAGCTGATGCCGATATCGACGTGCAGCAGATCGCCGGGCGTGATCACGTCCGGATTAGCGCGCTCCGTATCCTGACGCTGGATTTCCACCGTTGGATGGAACCAGGTATCGTAGCCGAGATCACGGATCTTCTGGCGGAACCACCACACCACATCCTGGGTAGTGGTGATGCCGGGCGTGATCACGCGCTCGGAAAAACCTTCCTCGATAATCTTGTGGGTGGCGTTGACCAGTTGCGGGTAGATCTGCATCTCGCGCGCGCTGCGCGTTTCCAGCCAGCGGATGGCCAGCGGCTCGGCGGACACCACGCGGTTCTTGAATGGCGCCGGCAGCGCGGCCAGCAACTCGTTGTAGTCGGTATGGTCGATGCCGTCGGCGTGGCCGAAGTGGGTGGAGGTATTCAGACCGATTTTGGCCGGGTTGCGGGTTTTGACGATGTCGGCCAGCGCGTCCCACTGTTTCGGGAACTTCTTCATGTCCCACGCCGCCTTGATGCTGTTGCCGACGTTGTAGCGCGCCACCGCCAGCCGTTCGACCTTGCCGCTGCTGGCGTCGCGGTAGAACACCAGGATGGTGCGGCGGCGCGCGTTCAGCCATTCCGCCGGCAGCATGGTCTTGATGACCGGGTCCTCGTTGTACTCGCGCGAGACCACGATCCACATATCGATGCCGGTCTGCTGCATGGCGGCCGGCAGCACGCTATCGAAACGCTCGGCCAGCAGCTGGTTGACGACAGTCGCCTGGTCGCGCACAGACAGCACCTGGGCATGGGCTGCTGCACTCAGCATCAGCCAGAGGACAAGGAGGAATTTTTTCATCAGCAGATTATAATGCTGTTGCATTTGCAAAGGAGAGAACATGGCA
This sequence comes from Duganella sp. sic0402, assembly GCF_019219065.1. GTDB lineage: Bacteria > Pseudomonadota > Gammaproteobacteria > Burkholderiales > Burkholderiaceae_D > Rugamonas. The sequence goes on from NZ_JAHUWK010000004.1 coordinate 276,827, forward strand.
GCACCTTCGGTTTTTTATCTGCACGGCGGTCCGGCGCTTGGTCCGGTGTTTGAGCGCGCACGCTATCCGGACGCAACGCATGTCCACTGGTGGCATCAGCCGCTGGCCAAGCCATGCGCGGCGCGGCCTTACCTGGATTTGCAGGAAGCGACCTTGACCGAATTCCGCCGCGTGGCAGCCGACGCCGGCCAGCCGCTGACGGTGATGGCCAGTTCCTTTGGCGCGCACCTGGCAGTGCATCTGGCGCGCCATGTGCCGGAGCTGATCAAGAACATCGTGCTGCTGGGGCCTACTTTCAATCCGGAGCAGGCGGCGCTGCGGCTGGCGCGGCGCGCCTTCCGCGTGCATACCGGCCACCAGCACGCCGGCAAGCTGGCCACCGCGCTGGCGATGTACGAGGACGATCCGGGCCGTCCGCGCTTCTGGGATGTCTTCGGCGCGCTATCGTTGCTGCCGGACGTGACAGAGCTGTACTTTGGACCGCATGGCGGCCCAGAAGCAGCGCGTTCGTTTGCTGAGTTGATCCAGCAACCAGGCGCTTTCGATGGCCCGACCTCGGTGGCGACCTCGGACGATTTCTCGGCGCTGGATCACACGCCGGTGCGCAGCGCTTTTGAAGGCCCGGTGTCGGTGCTGTTCGGCGCCTACGATCCGATGATCGACGCGGAGCAGGATCGCGCCGTGTGGGAAGTGATTTTCCCGCAGGCGGCGTTCTTTAAAGTGGAAACGGGTCACTTCCCATTGCTGGAACTGACCCTTGAGGCGTGCCTCTCGCCGGCCTAACGGCCAGCGAAATGCGCTTCGATTTCTTCCAGCGTCTTGCCCTTGGTTTCCGGTAGCAGGAAGGCGGCGGTGAGGAAGTAGAGCAGCGTGGCGCCGGCCCACCAGAAGAACATGGTCGCATAGCCGTACTGGCCCACCGTCGGCAGGAAGGTGGCGGCGATCATGGTCGAGACAAACTGGTTGATCAGCAGCGCAATGCTCATGCCGTTGGAGCGGATGCGGGTAGGCATCAGCTCCGACAGCGCCAGCCACACGCACACACCCGGTCCCACCGCGAAGCCCGCCACGAACAGGCACATGGCCAGCGCTACCTTCCAGCCATGCGCGGCCGATGGCACGGCGGCCAGGTCGGCGCGCTCGATATGCAGCGGCGCGTTCAAGCCCTCGGCCGGATCGGCGAAGGGATTCAGATGCAGTTTGCGGAAGAATACCCCGATCACGCTGTCCGGCTGCACCGTATCTTCACGGCTCATGCGCAGCACTGGCAAAGCGGCATCGTCGCTGCGGCGGGTTTGCACGTTGGTGAACGGGCCGTAGGAATAAGCCACCGTCAGCTGGACTGGCGCGCCATCGGCGCTGGCTGCTGTGCCGAAGGATTGCAGTGTGGCGGCGTCGAGTTGCAGCGCCAGGCTGTCGGACTGGATGCGCGCCTGCAAGGCTGGGCGTACGTCTTGCTGGCCGGCTTCGGCGCTGCGGAACAGCAGCCCGGCCGCCACCAGCGCGGTGACGATGCCGGCGGTGCCGAGCATCAGCAGGAATTTCCGGCCTTTGCGGTCGACCAGGATCACGGCCACCACGGTCATCAGCGCATTCAGCACTTTCAGCACCACGTCGCCAGCGTTGGCGGTGGTGCCGGGCAGGCCGGCCTGGTTGAGGATGTTGACCACGTAGGCCAGTACGGAGTTGATGCCGGTGGCCTGGTTCAGCGCCAGGATCAGGCAGGCCAGCAGGAAGGGCAGCACGTAGCGGCGGCTGAGAAGTGCATCTGCGGCCGGCTCGCGCGTTGCGGCGGCGCCGGTATCGGCGACCGGCGCCAGCGCCTGCTGAATCTCGCGCAGCTCTGCTTCGGCTTCGTCTGCCGGGCGGGTGCGAAGCAGGGCGGTGCGCGCTTCCTCGATGCGGCCACGCTGCGCCAGCCAGCGCGGCGACTCGGCCAGCAACAGGCAGCCAGCGGTGAACACCACGCCCGGCGTCAAGCACCACCAGAAGATGCTGCGCCATGCATGATCCTTGGCCGTGAACACCGCTGCGGCGCGCTCGGCGTCGCCCAGCGACTGCGCGGCGACGGTCGCGGTTTCGACGGAGTGCGCCTGCATCAGGCCAATCAGCGCAGCCGCCACCAGGCCAACCGTCAGCAGCAGTTGGAACAAGGCCGCGCCACGCCCGCGCTGGCGCGCGTGCAGGCACTCGGCCAGGTACAGCGGCACGATCACACCGATCAGGCCGCCGCTGACCCCTTGCAGCAAGCGGCCCAGCAGCAGCGGCACATAGCCGTCCGATAGCGCGATCAGCGGAATACTTAGCGTGAACAGCACGCCGGACAGCATCATCGCCCAGCGCCGGCCGATCCAGTCCGCCAGTGCGCCGGCAAATAGCGACGACAGCACGGAACCCAGCAGAACCGCCGCCACGATAAAACTCAGCTGCTGTGCGCTCAAGCGCCACGCCACCGAAGCGGTGGACTCCAGATACGGCAGCGCGCCGGCAATGATGCCGACATCAATCCCGTAAAGCAGTCCACCGAGTCCGGCAATGAACAACAAATATCCCATGGCGCGAGCTTGCATTGAGTCTCCGTCTAGTCGGTCGATAAGTTGATGGCTTCGCCCTCCACGAAGACAGCCACCGGTTGTAATTCCGCATTCAGCACCACAATATCCGCCCATGCGCCATGCGCCAGGCGGCCGCGCTCGGCCTCGCCCAGATAATCGGCCGGGTACAGCGACAGGCGATTCGACGCATCGGCCAGGTCCAGTCCGAGATCGACGAAATTGCGCAAGGCCTGATCCATGGTCAGCACGCTGCCGGCCAGGGAGCCGGTTGCCAGCCGCACGCAGCCCAGGCATTTGTAGACGCGCTGGCTACCCAGCCCATACTCGCCATCCGGCATGCCGGTGGCGGAGGTCGCGTCGGTCACGCCATACAGGCGCGGAATGGCGCGCAGCGCGGCGCGTATCGCGCCCGGCGCGACGTGCTGCAAATCGGGAATGATCTCGGCATATTCGGCATGCGCCAGCGCCGCGCCAACGATGCCCGGCTTGTAATGATTCAGTCCCGTCATGCCGTTGTACAGATGCGTGAAGCCGGCTGCGCCAGCCTTCAGTGCCGCTACGCCGTCTTCGTAGGTGCCGTTGCTATGGCCGATCTGCACGCGGATGCCGAGTTCATTCAGTTGCGGGATCAGCGCCAGATGGCCGGCAACTTCGGTGGCGATGGTCATCGCCCGCACCGGCGCCAGCTCGTGATAGCTGCGCACCAGGTCCATGCTGCCGGTGACCACCGCGTCGGCAGGCTGCGCGCCCAGACGGTGAATGCTGAGGAAGGGACCTTCCAGATGCACGCCCAGCATGCGCGCGCCGCCGGTCGGGCGTTGCGCGATCACCGGCGCCAGGCCGCGCAGCGCGCGGCGGATCGAATTGTCGGTGGCGGTCATGGTGGTGCCCAGCATGGCGGTGGTGCCGTGCTTCGCATGGGCACGCGCCACGGTGGCGCCGGCGTCGCCGCCCTGCATGATGTCGACGCCGGCGGCGCCATGCACATGCAGGTCGATAAAGCCGGGCACGATGGTCAGCGTGCTGTCCGCGCCATTGTCTTCGCGAATATGCTGGATGCGCTGGTCGAAGGCGATGCTGCCATTGATCCAGCCGTTCGGGGTCAGAATACGTCCACTCAGCACGGCGTTACTCCGCAATCAGCAGCTCGATGCCGGCTTCCAGCAGGCCGTCGCGATATTCGGGACTCAGGCCGGCATCGGTGATCACCGTATCCACGCGGTCCAGCTGCACGATGCGGTGCAGGCTGACGCGGCCAAACTTGGAAGCGTCGGCCAGCACAATAATCTTCTTGGCGCGCTCCACCATCTTGTGATTCAGGCTGGCTTCTGCCTCGTGGTGGGTGGTCACGCCGAACTGCAAGTCGAATCCATCGACACCAAGGAACAGTTTGTCGAAGCTGTAGGCCTGTAAGCAAGCCTCGGCCTGCGTACCCTGGATCGACAGCGACTGCTTGCGCAGCAAGCCGCCGGTCAGGATCAGGTCCACCCCCGGCGCGTCGGCCAGCTCCCAGGCGATATTCAGGCCATTGGTCATCACCGTCACGCTTTGCGCCTCGCGCAGATGGCGCGCCAGCGAAATGGTGGTGGTGCCGGAGTCGATGATGATGTTATCGCCCGGCTGCACCATGCGCGCGGCGTGCGCGCCGATGCGCTCCTTCTGCTCATGGTTGATGGCGTCCTTCTGCGGCACGGTCTGCTCAGGCGGCGGCGTGCGCGCCAGCGTGGCGCCGCCGTGGCTGCGGGTGGCAAGTCCCTGGGATTCAAGGGTGCTCAGGTCGGAACGGATGGTCACCGCGGAAACGCCCAACTGCTCCACCAGCGCGTTGACCTGCACCGAGCCGTGTTGGGTGAGCGCCTGCAGAATCGCGGCGCGGCGTTGACTGGTATGTCGCATGGCTTGTGCTGTTGTTATGTCAAAAATGCCAGCTTAACAGATCACAGGGTGAGTGAAAGCAAGCTTTACAGGTATTTTTCTTTCGAAATAAAAAGAAAGATGTTTCGTGGTGAAACGAAAGAAAACGTAAAAACAACATCAAAACGAAATCAATCGAAAGTTTCTTGTATTTTGATTCTTTGCTTATTACTATCCTAAACATAAGTAACAACAACACACGGACAACCAGGGAGATTTGCCATGAGTGGTAGCGGAATGGAAAAGGGATTGCGTCGAAGCCTGATCGCGGTAGCGGTGGAAATGGCAGTGTGCGGCACGGCGTTTGCGCAGGCCGAGCCGCCGTCGGAAGTGGAAGCGCCGAAAGTGGTGGTGACCGGCGCGCGTGCCGCGCTGGCCAAGTCGCTTGAGTTGAAGCGCAATGCGGATGTGATTCAGGATTCAATTTCGGCCACGGAGCTGGGGCGCTTCCCCGACGATAACGTCGCCGATTCGCTGACCCACATCTCCGGCATTTCGGTGTCCCGCACGCGTGGCGGCGAAGGGCAGTACATCAATGTGCGCGGCCTTGGTTCTGGCTACAACATCGTCACTCTGAACAAGCGTATCCTCGCCACCGATGGCGATGGCCGCGACTTCGCCTTCGATGTGCTGCCGTCTGAGGTAATCAGCGGCGCTGACGTGATGAAATCGGCCGACGCGGCGCAGATGGAAGGCAGTATCGGCGGCTCGGTCAACCTGCGCTCGGCCCGGCCGATGGACAATCCCGGCTATCACGCTTCGGTGCGTTTCGAGGCGGACCATAACGACCTGTCGCGCAAGGATGGCGGCAAGCTGTCGGGCGTGGTCAGCAACACCTTCAATAACAACACCATGGGCGTGCTGGTTGGCGCGGTCGTCTCCAAGCGCAAGGTGCGTACCGATTCGCTTGGCTACCAGACCTATAACGCGGATTCGCCGGGCAGTTACGATGTCAACGGCGATGGCGTGATCGGTGCCGGCGAAAGCAATCTGCTGGCACCATGCTGCATCTCGTTTGGCTCGGTGTTTGAAGAGAAGCGCCGCACCGCGCTGTCTGGTGCGTTTGAATGGAAGGTGTCGCCGACCTTCAAGATGACGGCCGATGCGCTGGCTACGCGCCTGGATTCGCCGCAGGTCGGCTATCAGCAATCGTACTATATTGAGCATGCGCCGGATCGCTGGTCCGATGTGGTGGTCAAGAATGGCCTGATCACCAGCATGAAGATCGCTGACCTGATCCCGGAAATGTCGAACGTGACAGCCGACCGCGTGGTCGATACCAGACAGATCGGCTGGCGCGGTGAATGGCGTCCGTCGAATGAGCTGAAGCTGACCGGCGATGTATACCGCTCGACCTCCGAGCGTAACTCCGGCGGCAAGGACACCTTTGTGGTGGCGGGCATCGCCGGCCATAACACCGGCTACTACAAGGCCAACAACGGCGCATTCCCGGACATCCGCGTGACGCTGGAAGATGGCCGCGACCTGGCTACCGAGCTGGCCGCCGGCCGCCTCGGCAACAAGGACTACGGCGTGCACTTCGCCGGCCTGACCGGCACCAACATCAAGGACACCATCGACGGCGCTGCGCTGGATGGCCGCCTGTCGCTGAGCAGCGCATGGCATATCGATGCCGTGCAGTTCGGCGCCAGCGCCACCTCGCGCAAGAAGGACCGCAACTCGATCGGCAACGAAAAGAGTGGCGGCGCCTGCCAGTACTGCGATATGTACTCGACCACCTTCGCGTCGCTGGGCGCCAACGTGGTCAGCCCGATGACGCTGCCGAACTATATGCGTAACGCCGGCGGCAGCTTCCCTGGCAGCTTTATCAAGTTCGACGTGCCGGCGTATCTCGCTGCGCTGAAAAAACTGGACGGCCAGCCCAAGCCGGACGGCGGTGTGTATGACCTCAGTAAATCGCAGCCGGTGTTCGTGCCGACCGATTCGTATGCGGTGACCGAGAAGACCGCCACCCTGTACGGCCAGCTGGAGCTGTCGGGCGAAAACTGGAACGGCAATGTCGGCGCACGCCTGGTCCGCACCCGCACCACCTCGCGCACTGCGATCGACCGCATCCTCGCCATCGACGATCCGACGCCCAACATCCCGACCAGCAGCCCGAACATCACCTACAGCGAGGCCGAGCCGGTATCGGAGGAAGGCCGCTACACCAAGCTGCTGCCATCAGCGAACATCAGCTGGTGGGCGCGCGACGACTTTGTCGTGCGCGGCGCGATTGCCAAGGTCATGGCCCGTCCTTCGCTGGACAAGCTGGCGCCTACCCGTACCGATAATACGCTGGACCGCAGCTACATCCTGAACATCGTCGGCGACGCCAAGCTGAAACCGACCGAGGCGGTACAGCAGGATATTTCGGTGGAGTGGTACTACCGCCCGAAATCGGCGATCACCGCCGCCATCTTCGCCAAGCAGATCAAGAACTTCGTTACCTATCAGACCGACGAGCATGTGGACATCGGCGTGCCGGGCTACCTGTACACCGTGACGCACCCGGTCAATGGCGACAAGGCGCGCGTGCGCGGCTTTGAGTTCGGCATCCAGCATCTGTTCGACAACGGCTTTGGCTTCAACGCCAAATTCGCCAAGACCCTGACCAAGGCTTACCAGGGCGGCGAGTATGTCGGCCAGCTGGAAGGCGTGGCGCCTACCGCCTCGTCGATCGGCCTGCTGTATGAGAAGGGTGGCATCAATGCCTCGATCTCGTTCGACTACACCGGCGACTACACGCAAAGCACCAATGTGCTGGCCGGCTATCCGAACAAGGTAGATTCGCTGACCTGGGTCACGGCGTCGGCATCGTGGGACATCACGCCGAAAATCACGCTGTTCGTCGAGGGTAAAAATCTGGGCGACGCGGTGATGCGTTCCAACCTGGGCCGTAGCGACGCGCTGTACGGCTTTGAAACCTGGGGCCGCACCTACGCCGCCGGCATCAGCGTGAAATTCTGACGATGACGACGACAACCTTGCCGACGATCTCCACGCGCCGCGCCGGCTGGCTGGTCTACGCGCTCACCACCACGCTGCTGTGGGGCGTGTGGGGCGCGTTTGCCGGCCTGCCGAGCCAACACGGCTTTCCTGAAACGCTGATCTATGTGGTGTGGGCGCTGACGATGCTGCCGCCGGCGCTGTTCGTCCTCGCCCGCAACGGCTGGCGCGTGCGCCGCGACGGCCGCTCGATCGCCTACGGCCTGGCCATCGGTGTGCTGGGTGCGGGCGGGCAGATGGTGTTGTTCTACGCGGTGAAGGCGGGGCCTGCTTACCTGATCTTCCCGCTGATTTCACTGTCGCCGGTGCTGACGATTGCGCTGTCTTTCCTGTTCCTGCGCGAGCGTACGGGCGTGATGGGCATGGCCGGCATCGTGCTGGCGATCTGCGCGCTGCCGCTATTCGACTACACGCCGGGCGGCGCGCCGCAGCAGTATGGTGTGTGGTTCGTGCTGGCGCTGGGCGTGCTGGTGGCGTGGGGCTTGCAGGCGTATTTCATCAAATTGGCCAACGCCAGCATGGACGCGGAAAGCATCTTCTTCTACATGACGCTGAGCGCGCTGCTGTTTATTCCGGTGGCGCTGGCGATGACGGACTTTTCACAGCCAATTAATTACGGTCCATCCGGGCCGCTGCTCGCCGCCGCCACGCAGATATTGAATGCGGTCGGTGCGCTGACGCTGGTGTATGCCTTCCGCCATGGTAAAGCGCTGATGGTGTCGCCGCTGGTGAACGCTGGCGCGCCGCTGCTGACCACGATGATCGCGATGGCGCTGGCGGCATCGGTGCCGACCGGCTACCGGCTGGCTGGCATCGGCCTGTCGCTGGCGGCGGCGCTGTTCCTCGCGCTGCAGCCGGACGAACCAACCCAAGGAAACTGACAATGGACTATCTTTTGAATCTGGTGCGCCGCCACAAGGCTGGCGAACCGGTCGGCATCCACTCGGTGTGTTCGGCGCATCCGCTGGTGATCGAAGCGGCGATGGAAACCGCCATCGAGCGCGGGTTGCCGGTGCTGATCGAATCCACCTCCAACCAGGTGAACCAGGACGGCGGCTATACCGGCATGACGCCGGCCGTCTTCCGCGATTTCGTCTATGGCATTGCCGACCGCACCGGCCTGGCGCGCGAGCGCGTACTGCTGGGTGGCGATCACCTGGGGCCAAACGCCTGGCAGAGCCAAACGGCGGAAGAGGCGATGGCCAGGGCTGAAGTGCTGATCGACCAGTATGTGCGCGCCGGCTTCCGCAAGATTCACCTGGATTGCTCGATGTCCTGCGCCGGTGATCCGGTGCCGCTGCCGGATGCGGTAGTGGCCGAGCGCGCCGCACGCCTGTGCGTGGTGGCTGAACGCGCATGGGGCGCGGTTGGCGGAGAGGCGCCGGTGTACGTGGTCGGCACCGAAGTGCCGGTGCCCGGTGGCGCGCATGAAGACCTGGAGACGCTGAGCGTGACCACGCCCGGCGCAGCCGGATTGACCATCAAGGTGCACCGGCTGGCCTTCGCCGCCGCCGGACTGGATGCGGCGTGGCCGCGCGTGGTTGGCCTGGTGGTGCAGCCAGGCGTGGAGTTCGATCACCACAAGGTCATCGATTATCAACCGCAGCAGGCCGCGCAACTGAGCCGCTTCATCGAAAGCGAGCCAACGCTGGTGTACGAAGCGCATTCGACCGATTATCAGACGCCCGCCAATCTGGCCGCGCTGGTGGCTGACCATTTCGCCATCCTGAAGGTCGGCCCCGGCCTGACCTTCGCGCTGCGCGAAACCCTGTGGGCCCTGGCCGACATCGAGCAGGAAATGGGCGATACGGGTTCGGACTTCAAGAACGTGGTGCTGGAAGTGATGCGTGACGAACCGGAATACTGGCGCAAATATTACGACAGCGATCCGGCGCGCGCGCGCTTCGATCAGCAATACAGCCTGAGCGACCGTATCCGCTATTACTGGCCGCATCCGAAGATTCAGGCGGCGCAGGCGCAACTGCTGGCCAAGCTGGAGCACACGCCGCCTCCGCTGACCTTGCTCAGCCAGTACCTTCCGGCGCAATATGAGGCTGTGCGCGAAGGACGCGTGCGCAATCTGCCGGCCGATTTACTTAAAGAAGGCGTAGCCAAGGTGCTGCGCCAGTACATGGATGCCTGTGCAGGCGCCGCAACAAAGGAGTTGGAAACATGCTAGTGGTAGACAAGGACATTTTAGGTATCAGCACGGCCGGCCTGGACGCCGCCGGCGGCGGACTGACTGCGCGCGAGATCGCGCAGCAGCCCGGCGTGTGGCCGCAGATCGACGCGCTGTTGGACAGCAGCCGCGCAGCGCTGGATGCCTTCCTCGGCCCGCTGCTGGCACGCGGCAATCTGCGCATTGTGCTGACAGGCGCCGGCACTTCGGCCTTCCTTGGTGAATGCCTGGCTCCAGCGATGCTGGGCAAGGGCTGGCGCGCGGAAGCTGTGCCGACCACGGATATCGTTTCCGGCCCGCAGCGCTTCCTGCAAGCGGATGTGCCTACGCTGCTGGTGTCGTTCGCCCGTTCGGGCAGTAGCCCGGAGAGCCTGGCGGCGGTTGAGCTGGCAGACCAGCTGGTGAAGAACGTGCATCACCTGGTCATCACTTGCAACGCCGATGGCGAGCTGTATCGCATGGCGCAAGGCCGGGCCAATGCCTACGCCATCCTGCTGCCGGACGCCACCCATGACCGTGGTTTCGCGATGACCACCAGCTTTACCTCGATGCTGCTGGCCGCCGCGCTGGCGTTTGGTGTTCTGCCGTCCGGTGCGGCGAGCGTGCCATCGGCGGCCGCAGCCAGCCTGCACGCGACGGCGCTGCCGCTGCTGCAATCGCTGGTGGCGCAGCAGTTCAAGCGCGTGGTCTACCTGGGTAGCAATGAGCTGCGTGGCCTGGCGCGGGAAGCCTCGCTCAAGCTGCTGGAACTGACCGATGGCCGCGTAGTGGCGCTGTTTGATACGCCGCTGGGCTTCCGCCATGGACCGAAAACCATCGTTGATGATGAAACACTGGTGGTGGTGCTGCTGTCAAATGACTCGCAGGCGCGCCGCTACGATCTGGACCTGCTGCGCGAACTGCGCAACGATGGCCGCGCCGGCCGCGTGCTGGCGCTGAGTGGCCAGGCCGCGCCGGAACTCGGGGCGGATTGCGTGTTGCTGCAGGGTGCGGAAGGCGCGTGCGACCTGGCGCTGGCGCTGCCTTACATCCTGTTCTGCCAGTCGTTTGCGCTGTTGCAGTCGCTGGCGCAGGGCATCCGTCCCGATACGCCGAGCGTGTCGGGCACGGTCAACCGCGTGGTACGTGGCGTGACCATTTATCCGTATGCGGGAGAGCAGCATGTTCCTCGGTGTTGATGGCGGCGGCACCAAGACGGCTTTTGCGCTGATTGACAGCGACGGCACGGTATTGGCGCGCCACCAGGAAAGCAGCGCTTACTACCTGGAAGTCGGCATGGCTGGCGTTGCGGCGATGCTGACACGCGGCTGCGATGCGCTCTTTTCGATTGCGGGCGTGACCGCCGCCGACATTCGCTTTGCTTTCTTTGGCCTGCCGGCCTATGGCGAGGATCGTGTGGTCCAGCCTCAGCTGGACGCCTTGCCGCGCGCGGTTCTGGGTCATGACCGCTACGCATGCGACAACGATATGGTGTGCAGCTGGGCCGGATCGCTGGCTTGCGCCGACGGCATTAGCGTCATCGCCGGCACCGGATCGATGGCTTATGGCGAGTTTTCCGGCCGCCGTGCGCGTGCTGGCGGCTGGGGTGAATTGTTCAGCGACGAAGGCTCGGCACACTGGATCGCACGCGCTGGCCTGGCGCTGTTCTCGCGCATGAGCGATGGCCGCGCCCCGCGTGGACCGTTTCATCCGCTGGTGCGCGAACGCCTGGCCTTGCAGGAAGACTTGGACTTGTGCCAGGTCGTCTACGGAGAATTGAACGGAGACCGCAGCCGCATCGCCGCGCTGTCTCGATTGGTGTCAGAGGCGGCCTCGCAGGGCGATCGCCAGGCGGAAGCGATTATCGATGCGGCAGCGGCTGAACTGGTGGCCTTGGTGGATGCGGTACGCAGCACGCTTGGCGTGGCTGCGGGGCACGGCGTTCCGGTGTCGTACAGCGGCGGCCTGTTTGGCGCCGATGGACCGCTGCATGCGCCGTTTGCGCGGGCGTTGGCAGCACGCGGCGATTCCTATCGCCTGACGAGGCCGAGCCTGGCGCCGGTGCTGGGTGCGGCCCTGTATGCTGCACGCAGCGTTGGTGCGCCACTGAGCGCAACTGCGCTGGAGCGCCTGACCGCTCAAAACTAAAAAGGAGACATTTATGCGCTGGATTGCGCTACCTGCCATTCTCGCGGCACTGATCGCCGCGCCATCGTTGGCGGCCGATACATACGCCATGACGGACTACGAGAAGGTGCCGAAGATTGACGCCCATCTGCATCTGCATGGCACGAATCAGGATGCATGGCTGGCGCTAGCGCGCAAGGATAACTTCCGCGCGCTGACCATCAATGTCGACTATCCGGACTTTCCGCCGTTGGCGCAGCAGCGCAAAGTCGCCAGCGCATTGGCGCATCAGCATCCGCAGCAGGTGGCGTGGGTTGCCACCTTTGCCGCCGATGGTTTTGAACGGCCAGGTTGGAGCGACGCCACTTTAAAAGATCTGGATGGTGCACTGAAAGACGGCGCGGTTGGCGTCAAGGTCTGGAAAAACATCGGCATGAGCTTGCGCGACCAGCAGGGCAGACTGGTGATGGTGGACGATGCGCGGCTGTCGCCATTATTCAATGGCCTGACGCAGCGTGGCGTGATGGTGCTTGGCCATCAGGGCGAACCGCACAATTGCTGGCTGCCGGTGGAACAGATGACGGTCAATAATGACCGCGAATACTTCAAGAACCATCCGGCGTATCACATGTATCTGCATCCAGAGATGCCGAGCTACGAACAGCAGATGGCGGCGCGCGACCATCTGCTGGCGCAGCATCCGAAGCTGCGCTTCACCGGCGTGCACCTGGCGTCGCTGGAGTATGACGTGGTGCGGATCGGCCGCTTTCTCGATGCCCATCCGGGCGTCAAGCTGGATGTCGCGGCCCGCATCGGCCAATTGCAGTACCAGTCGCAGCGCGACCGTGAACGCGTGCGCGCCTTCTTCATCAAGTACCAGGACAGGCTGATGTATGGCTCGGACCTGGCGCAATCCGCAGAGCAGAGCGACGCCGATTTCGTGACCGATATGGATACCGTGTGGCGGCGCGACTGGCGTTATTTCGTCACCGCCGACAGCTTCGTTGTGCCAGAGCTGGATAAGCCGGTACGCGGCCTGGCCTTGCCGCGCAAGGTGGTCGACAAGCTGTATCGCAACAATGCAGAAAAGGCCTTCCCACAGGCCTGGCAACAACACAAATAAAAGGGAGACAGATGGAACACCAACACAACCAACGCCGGCGCAATCTGCTGCAATGGCTGGCCGGAACGGCTGTAGCGTCCACCGTGGTCGAAGCGGGTGCGGCGGTCGCGCCGGCGGCCAGGGGCAAGGACGTGGCGCGCATCGGCGACGCCGCCATGGCGCTGGAATTCGACAGCCAGTTGCAATGCCGTGTGGTATCGCGCCTGGGGCCGCGCCCGGCCGCCGTGACAGCGTTCGCGCCGAGCGAGCGTCTGCGCCTGCTGAATACCGCCAATGCCGCAGACGGCGCCAATGGCGCGGGCATCAATGCCGCCGTGGTTGCGGCCAGCGCCAATGCCGCCAACGCCGCCAATGGCCGCTGGATCGAACGTTTTACCTTGTCGTCGCAGGCGGCCGACCGCGTGGATGGCCCGCATGGACCAGGCGTACGGCATCGCCTGAGCGGAAAATCCAAGGAGGGCGTTGAGAAAGCGGTGGCGGTGACTTTCTATGAGCGTCTGCCCGGCTTTGCCGTGATTCGTACCTCCTACCGCAATGCCAGCGACAAGCCGCTAGCGATTGCGGAGTGGGTGAACAGCGCCCACACGCTGCGCCCGGCGGCTGGCCGCAAGGCGGAATTCTGGACCTTCTCGGGCGCATCCCATCCAGACCGGCGCGACTGGATACAGCCGCTGGTTGCCGGCTTCGAGCAGCGTAATTTCATGGGCATGAATGCTTCGGACTACGGCAGCGGCACGCCGGCGGCGGATGTCTGGAACCGCGAGTGCGGTTTGGCAGTGGGGCATCTGGACACCGTACCGCGCCTGATCGCATTACCAGTGCGCGCAGTGGCCGGTGGCGCCGCAATCGCGGTCGAGTTCAACGCAGACACCACGTTACAACCGGGTGAGACGCTGGACACCATGGACACTTTCCTGGCGCTGCACAAAGGCGATTATTTCGCCGCGTTGGACCAATACCGGCAGGCGATGGCGGAGCGCGGCCTGCGCGCACCGGACGCACCGGCCGAATCCTACGAACCGATCTGGTGCGCCTGGGGCTATGAACGCGACTTCACCGTGCCGCTGATGGTCGGTACGCTGCAAAAGGCCAAGGAGCTGGGCCTGGAATGGGCGGTGCTGGACGACGGCTGGCAAAACAACGAAGGCGATTGGAAGCTGGATAGCAAAAAATTCCCTAACGGCGAAGCCGACATGCGCGGCCTGGTCACGTCTATCAAGGACGCCGGCCTGAAGGCGCGGCTGTGGATCACGCCTTTGGCGGTGGATCCCGGCTCGGACCTGCTGCACGACCATACCGACATGCTGTTGCTGGATAAGGAAGGCGCGCCACAGCTGATCAGCTGGTGGAACAGCTTCTACCTGTGTCCGGCCTACGAGCCGACCATCGAGATGACGCGCAAGTGGATACGCAAGATTTTCGGCGAGTGGGGCTATCAGGGCATCAAGATCGACGGCCAGCATTTGAACGGCGTGGCGCCTTGCCACAATCCCGCCCACAAGCACGCGCGGCCGGAAGAGTCGGTCGAGAAGCTGCAAGACTTTTGGAAGGTGGTGTACGACACCGCACGCGAAGTCAATCCAAACGCGGTGATCGAATTGTGCCCATGCGGCACCTCATATGCCTTCCACAATTTTCCTTATATGAACCAGGCGCCGGCGGCGGACCCGCTGTCGTCATGGCAGGTGCGGCACAAGGGCAAGACGCTGAAGGCGCTGATGGGCCGCTCCGCCCCTTACGCCGGCGATCACGTCGAACTGAGCGACGGCGGCGACGATTTCGCCTCGACCATCGGCATCGGCGCGGTGCTGTCGACCAAATTCACCTGGCCGGTTGATCCCAAACCGAAGGATAGCTTCCTGCTGACGCCGGAGCGTGAGGTCCAGTGGCGTAAGTGGATCGGCATTTATCGCGACAAGATGCTGGCCAAAGGCGTGTATCGCGGCGAGCTGTATGACATCGGCTTCGATAAGCCGGAAACCCATGTCGTCGAAAAGGACGACAGGATGTATTTCGCTTTCTATGCGCCGAGCTGGAACGGCCCGGTTGAGATACGCGGCCTGGGCGCGGGGCGCTGGCGTTTGCGTGATTACGTCAATGGCAAGGATGTCGGCGAAGTGGAGGGCGGCCGCAATCGCCTGACACTACGCTTTGAACATGCGCTGCTGCTGGAGGCGGTGCGGGTGTAAGGCGGGCGTGGCCCGATGCGTTGATTTTCTATCTGGAGAATAGCCTATGAACTATGTAAAAGCTTTCACCGCAGCTGCGAGTGTGCTTGCAGGTCTGTTGGTGTCCCCGGCGCACGCCGTCACGATCACGGTCAGTCCCGGTCAGTCGATCCAGACAGCGGTGAATACCGCCAATGCGGGAGACACGGTGCGGGTGCTGGCCGGCACCTATGCGCAGAAGGTGCTGATTTCCGCGAAGTCCGGTAGCGCCACCGCCTTCATCACGCTGAAGGCGGATACCGGCGTGATCCTCAGCGGCAGCGGCCTGACGCCGGCCGGCCGCGAAGGGCTGATCACCATCAAGAACTCCAACTACGTGCGGGTGGAGGGCTTTGATGTCACCGGCCTGACGTCGAGCGGCAGCAATACGCCGGTCGGGATTCTGATTGAGGGCAATGGCTCCAATCTGCAAATCGTCAACAACAAGATCCACGGCATCAAGAACACCAGTACCTGCAAGGACCCATGCGCGGTTGGGGCGCACGGCCTGGCGGTGTTCGGCAAGAACGCCACTGGCGTGACCGATCTGCTGGTGCAGGGGAACGAGGTGTATCAGAACGTGCTGCAGGCCAGCGAGGCGCTGGTCATCAATGGCAATGTGGACCGCTTCGAGATTTTGAATAACAACGTCCATGACAATAATAATATCGGCTTTGACTTCATCGGTTATGAAGGCGAGTGCTCCGGTTGCGGCGAGAACGACCGGGTGCGCAATGGCCTGGTGCGTGGCAACCGTGCGGTGAACAATTCCAGCGCGAGTAATCCCTGGTATGGCGGCGAAGGCTCGGCCGGTGGCTTTTATGTCGATGGCGGGCGCAATATCATCTTTGACCGCAATATCTCGACCGGCAACGACATCGGCTTCGAGTTTGCCAGTGAGCATAGCGGCAAAGCTACCGAAGACATCCTGATGATCAATAACTTCGTCTACGCAAACAAGGAAGCTGGCTTGTCCCTGGGCGGCTATTCTTCCAGCGCAGGCCAGGCGCGCCGCATCAATGTGCATAACAACTCGTTCTACAAGAACCAGGGCTGGGGCACGGAGGTGGTGTTGCAGTACAAAGTGATTGATTCGCGCTTCAGCAATAACATCTTCTCCGGCAAAGGTACGGTGGCGGAAAACTATCTGGTTGAGGGCAGCGGCAACACGAATAATGTATGGGGCATCAATCTGTGGTGGGGGGCGAATTCCAGCGCCAATAGTCTGCCGGGCACGCGGGTGGTGGCCGATCCGCGCTACACGGCGCCGGCCAGCGGCAATCTGAATTTGCTGAATACCTCGCCAGCCATCAATGTGGGCGCGACCGGCGTGGCGCTGAGCAACTGGAGTTCGCCGCTGTGGACGCGCTATTTCCCTTCCGGTTCGATTCCGCTGAACGGTACGCAGGATATGAATGGCCAGGCGCGTATCGAGGGCATTATCGACCTGGGCGCGGACGAATACGGCAGCGCTGCTGGTCCCCAGTGAGGCGTCTGGCGTAGGGTGGTGCAAGGCGGTGTACAATCTGTGGGCTTATCTCAGCTTATACATCGCTCATGCTTTCACGCCGTCTTGCCCTTGCCAGTTTTGCCATCCTGTCCGCAGCCGCCCTGGTCGGCTGCAAAACGCCTCCTGTGGCGGAAACGCCAGTCTTGCAGCCGACGCCTGTTCCTGAGCCGCTGCCACCCAAGAAGATCAAGATCGGCCTGGCGCTGGGCGGCGGCGCGGCGCGCGGCTTTGCGCACATAGGCGTGATCAAGGCGCTGGAGGCGCAGGGCATTTATCCGGACATCGTGGTCGGCACCAGCGCGGGCAGTGTGGTCGGCGCGCTGTACGCGGCCGGCAATACCGGCTTCCAGCTGCAAAAGCTGGCGATGGAGATGGACGAGGCGCAGATTTCCGACTGGGCCTTGCCGCTGTTCCGCAAATCGACCGGCGTGCTGAAAGGCGAGGCGCTGCAGGCTTACGTCAACAAGGCAGTCAACAACCAGCCGATGGAAAAGCTGAAGATTCCATTCGGCGCCGTGGCCACCGATCTGAAGGATGGCAAACCTATCCTGTTCCAGCGCGGGAATACCGGCATGGCGGTGCGCGCCTCGTCGGCGGTGCCGGGTGTTTTCCAGCCGGTGGCGATCAGCGGCCATACCTACGTCGATGGCGGCCTGGTGGCGCCGGTGCCGGTGCGCTTTGCGCGCGACATGGGCGCGGACTTCGTCATTGCCGTCAATATCTCCACGCAGGCCGATGTGCAGGCTACTGTCAGCTCGCTGGATGTGATCATGCAGACTTTCTCCATCATGGGCCAGCGCATCAATGAATATGAGCTGCGCGACGCCGACATCGTCATCACGCCGCCGCTCGGCAAGATGGCCAGCAATGATTTCAATGGCCGCAATCAGGCGGTGCTGGCCGGCGAGCAGGCCGCCGCGCAGGTGATGGCGCAGATCAAAGCAAAACTCGAAGCAAAACGCAAACCGTAACCAAGGAAGTTCTATGCAAACCAAGCCCTATCTGTCGCTGGCCGACGTCAAGAAAATTGCAGCTGCCGCCGAAGCGGAAGCTGTTGCCAATAACTGGGCCGTGGTGATCGCCATTGTCGACGACGGCGGCCACCTGCTGTGGCTGCAACGCAATGACGGCGCCAATCCGCTGTCCTCGCATATCGCCCCGTCCAAGGCGCGCGTGGCCGCGCTGGGCCGCCGTGAATCGAAAGTCTATGAAGACATGATCAACAACGGCCGCGTGTCCTTCCTCAGTGCGCCATCGCCACAGACCGACGGCATGCTGGAAGGCGGCGTGCCGATCATCGTCGACGGCCACGTCATCGGCGCGGTCGGCGTCTCCGGCGTCAAATCGGCCGAAGATGCACAAATTGCAAAGGCCGGCATTGCCGCGCTGAATTAAAAAAAGGGGCCGCCGGTGCAACGCCGACGGCCTTGCCAAGCAGGGCGGATTTGGTTATAATTCAAAGGTTTAGCCAAATCACATCTCTACCGTAGCGACTACCACTCAATCCATCATCAATCTGACCCTCACCCCCGGCGCATGCGTGGCCTGGGTTGCTTGACGGTCGTCTGACGTGGCGCAGCTACGGTAACTTTATCAGGAGTTGCCCTTGCCGCCATTTTTTTCTGGCCCCGCCGTTCCAGCCATACTGGCCCTCGCTGACGGAACCATTTTCAAAGGTTTTTCGATCGGCGCCGCCGGCCATACGACCGGTGAAGTGGTCTTCAACACTTCCATGACCGGCTATCAGGAGATCCTGACCGATCCTTCCTACAGCCGCCAGATCGTCACCCTGACGTATCCCCATATCGGTAACTACGGTATCAATACCGAAGACGTCGAGTCCACCAAAGTGCACGCCGCCGGTCTAATCATCCGTGACCTGCCGCTGATCGCGTCGAACTTCCGCTCCACCCAGTCGCTGGCCGACTACCTGAAGGCCGAGAACATCGTCGCCATCGCCGGTATCGATACCCGCAAGCTGACCCGCATCCTGCGCGAGAAGGGCGCCCAATCCGGCGCCATCGTCACCGGCACCCAGGGCAACGAGCCGTCGGTGTCGCAGGCGCTGGACCTGGCACGTTCCTTCCCCGGCCTGTCCGGCATGGACCTGGCCAAGGTGGTGTCGGTCAAGGACAAGTACGAATACACCGAAACCGAATGGGCGCTCGGCGAAGGCTACGGCAAGCTGGCCGAAGCCGACCAGAAGTTCCATGTGGTCGCCTACGACTTCGGCGTCAAGAAAAACATCCTGCGCATGCTGACCGCGCGCGGCTGCAAAGTCACCGTGGTGCCTGCCCAGACCACCGCCGAGGAAGTGCTGTCGCTGAATCCGGACGGCGTGTTCCTGTCGAACGGTCCTGGCGATCCTGAGCCGTGCGATTACGCGATTGCCGCCGCCAAGGTGTTCATGGAGAAGAAGATTCCGCTGTTCGGCATCTGCCTCGGCCACCAGATCATGGGCCTGGCCTCCGGCGCCAAGACCCTGAAAATGAAATTCGGCCACCACGGCGCCAACCACCCGGTGCAGGACCTGGACAGCAAACAGGTGATGATCACCTCGCAGAACCACGGTTTCGCGGTGGATCAAGCCACGCTGCCGGCCAACTGCCGCGTGACCCACGTATCGCTGTTCGACGGTTCGCTGCAGGGCTTCGCCCGCACCGACACCCCGGCCTTCTGCTTCCAGGGTCACCCTGAAGCATCGCCTGGCCCGACTGACGTCGCTTACCTGTTTGACCGCTTCATCGGCCTGATGGAAGCTACGGAGAAAAAATAAATGCCAAAACGTTCTGATATTAAAAGCATCCTGATTATTGGCGCTGGCCCGATCATCATCGGCCAGGCCTGCGAGTTCGACTATTCCGGCGCCCAGGCCTGCAAGGCCCTGCGCGAAGAAGGCTACAAAGTCATTCTGGTCAACAGCAACCCTGCAACCATCATGACCGACCCGGAAATGGCCGATGTGACCTACATCGAGCCGATCACCTGGCAAGTCGTGGAAAAAATCATCGCCAAGGAAAAGCCGGACGCGATCCTGCCGACCATGGGCGGCCAGACCGCGCTGAACTGCGCACTGGACCTGCACCGCAACGGCGTGCTGGACAAGTACAAGGTTGAGCTGATCGGCGCGACCCCGGAAGCCATCGACAAGGCCGAAGACCGCTCCAAGTTCAAGGACGCGATGACCAAGATCGGCCTGGGTTCCGCCCGTTCCGGCGTGGCGCACTCGATGGAAGAATCGTGGGCGGTGCAAAAGGAAGTCGGCTTCCCGACCATCATCCGTCCGTCCTTCACCATGGGCGGCAGCGGCGGCGGCATCGCTTACAACGAAGAAGAATTCGAAGCGATCTGCAAACGCGGCCTGGAAGCCTCGCCAACCAATGAGCTGCTGATCGAAGAATCGCTGCTGGGCTGGAAAGAGTACGAGATGGAAGTGGTGCGCGACAAGGCGGACAACTGCATCATCATCTGCTCGATCGAAAACCTGGACCCGATGGGCGTGCACACCGGCGACTCGATCACCGTGGCGCCAGCGCAAACGCTGACCGACAAGGAATACCAGATCATGCGCAACGCCTCGCTGGCGGTGCTGCGTGAAATCGGTGTCGACACCGGCGGTTCCAACGTGCAGTTCTCGATCAACCCGAAAGACGGCCGCATGATCGTCATCGAGATGAACCCGCGCGTGTCGCGTTCCTCGGCGCTGGCGTCGAAAGCCACCGGCTTCCCGATCGCCAAAGTGGCGGCCAAGCTGGCCGTGGGCTTCACGCTGGACGAACTGCGCAACGAGATCACCGGCGGCGCAACGCCAGCCTCGTTCGAGCCTTCGATCGACTACGTCGTGACCAAGATCCCGCGTTTCACCTTTGAGAAGTTCCCGACCGCTGACCACCACCTGACCACGCAGATGAAATCTGTCGGCGAAGTGATGGCAATCGGCCGCACCTTCCAGGAATCTTTCCAGAAAGCGCTGCGTGGCCTGGAAGTGGGCGTGGATGGCCTGAACGAAAAAACCAAGGACCGCGAGAAGATCGAAGAGGAACTGGGCGCGCCTGGTCCTGAACGCATCTGGTACGTGGGCGACGCGTTCGCGCAAGGCTTCACGCTGGAAGAAGTGCACCAGCTGACCAAGATCGACCCATGGTTCCTGATCCAGATTAAAGAGATCGTCGACCTGGAACTGTGGATGGACACGCAGAAGCTGGAACAGCTGGACAAGACCACGCTGTACAAGCTGAAACAGAAGGGCTTCTCGGACCGCCGCCTGGCCTTCCTGCTGCAAACCACGCCGGCCGATGTGCGCAAATACCGTCATTCGCTGGACATCCGTCCGGTGTACAAGCGCGTTGACACCTGCGCGGCGGAATTCGCCACCAACACCGCTTACATGTACTCGACTTACGACGAGGAATGCGAGTCCAACCCGACCGACAAGAAGAAGATCATGGTGCTGGGCGGTGGCCCTAACCGTATCGGCCAGGGTATCGAATTTGACTACTGCTGCGTGCACGCCGCGCTGGCGATGCGCGAAGACGGCTACGAGACCATTATGGTCAACTGCAATCCGGAGACCGTGTCGACCGACTACGATACCTCGGACCGCCTGTACTTTGAATCGCTGACGCTGGAAGACGTGCTGGAAATCGTCGAGCTGGAAAAACCGGTTGGCGTGATCGTCCAGTACGGCGGCCAGACCCCGCTGAAACTGGCGCTGGACCTGGAAGCCAACGGCGTGCCTATCGTCGGCACCTCGCCGGACATGATCGACGCCGCCGAAGACCGCGAGCGTTTCCAGAAGCTGCTGCAAGACCTGGGTCTGCGCCAGCCGCCTAACCGCACCGCGCGCACCGAAGCGGACGCGCTGGCGCTGGCACAGGAAATCGGCTACCCGCTGGTGGTGCGTCCTTCCTATGTGCTGGGCGGCCGTGCGATGGAAATCGTCCACGAGCAGCGCGACCTGGAGCGCTACATGCGCGAAGCGGTCAAGGTGTCGAATGATTCGCCAGTGCTGCTGGACCGTTTCCTGAACGATGCCATCGAGTGCGACGTCGACTGCATCTCTGACGGCGACACCACCTTCATCGGCGGCGTGATGGAGCACATCGAACAGGCTGGCGTGCACTCGGGCGACTCGGCCTGCTCGCTGCCACCGTATTCGCTGTCGCAGGAGACCATCGATGAACTGAAGCGCCAGACTTCGCTGATGGCCAAGGGCCTGAACGTGGTCGGTCTGATGAACGTGCAGTTCGCGATTCAGAAACAGGACGGCCAGGACGTGGTCTACGTGCTGGAAGTGAACCCGCGCGCATCGCGTACCGTGCCGTACGTGTCGAAAGCGACCGGCCTGCAACTGGCCAAGATCGCGGCGCGCTGCATGGTCGGCCAGAAGCTGGCGGAGCAGGGCATCACCACTGAAGTGGTGCCGCCTTACTACAGCGTCAAGGAAGCCGTGTTCCCGTTCGTGAAATTCCCGGGCGTGGACACCATCCTCGGCCCTGAGATGAAATCGACCGGTGAAGTGATGGGTGTCGGCAAAACCTTCGGTGAAGCCTTCGTCAAGTCGCAGCTGGGCGCCGGCGTCAAGCTGCCGAAGTCGGGCAAGGTGTTCCTGTCGGTGAAATCCTCGGACAAGCCACGCGCTGTGAAAGTGGCGCGCGACCTGGTCGACATGGGCTTCACGCTGGCGGCCACCAAGGGCACGGCGGCGGTGATTTCGGCGGCCGGCATTCCGGTCACCGCAGTCAACAAGGTCGTAGAGGGCCGTCCGCACATCGTCGACATGATCAAGAACCATGAAATCGTCCTGGTCATCAACACGGTGGAAGAGAAGCGCAATGCGATTGTTGACTCGCGCGCCATCCGTACCTCGTCGCTGGCTTCGCGTGTGACTACCTACACCACCATCGCTGGCGCGGAAGCGGCGGTCGAAGGGATTCGTCATCTCGACGAATTGCAAGTGTACGATTTACAAGGGCTGCATAAAACCTTACACTAAGGTTTATAGGTTTAGGTAGTACCCGGACCACAGAGCTCGCGCTGGCAGTTTGGCGCGGCCTCTGTGGTTTTCCATTGTAATAACAGAGTAAATAGACAACATGACTTCAGTTCCACTTACCAAATTCGGCGCCGAGCTCTTGAAAGAAGAGTTGCACCAGTTGAAGACCAAAGAACGCCGTATCGTGATCGACGCGATTGCCGAAGCACGCTCGCATGGCGACCTGTCGGAAAACGCCGAGTACGATGCCGCCAAAGAACGCCAGGCGTTCGTGGAAGGCCGCATCGCGGAACTGGAGGGCAAGCTGAGCGCCGCGCAAATCATCGACCCGACCACGCTGGACGCGGAAGGCCGCGTGGTGTTTGCCGCAACCGTGGACCTGGAAGACCTGGAGTCGGGCGCCAAAGTCAGCTACCAGATCGTCGGCATCGATGAAGCCGACCTGAAACTGAGCAAGGTATCGGTGACTTCGCCGATCGCCCGCGCGCTGATCGGCAAGTCGGCCGGCGACGTGGTGGAAGTGCAGGCGCCGTCTGGCCCGCGCGAATACGAGATTCTGGAAGTGCGTTACGTCTGATGTTACTCGCGCGCACACGTTTGCTGGTCGCGACCCTGTGGGCCGGCAGTTTATGGGCGGTGGGCTATCTGGCCGCACCGACCCTGTTCGCCACGCTGAGTGATCGCGTGCTCGCCGGCACCCTGGCCGGCCAATTGTTTGCCAACCAGGCCTGGCTGTCGATCGCCTGCGCGCTGCTGATGCTGGTGCTGCTGGCGGCAACCCAGACCAGCACTGGCGGCATCTTTGCCGGTCCGGCGGCGAATATGGCCGCCAAGTCGCGCCGTAATCTGCTGATTGTGGTGGTGGTGATGCTGGCGTGCACGCTGGTGTCGCACTTCGGCTTGCAGCCGATGATGGCGGGGCTGCGCGCGGCTGCCGGCGCTGGCGGCGTGATGGAGGGCGCCGCCAAGAATGAATTCGGCATCCTGCACGGGATTTCCAGCACGATCTACCTGATCCAAAGCCTGCTGGCCGCGTGGCTGGTGGTGAAGCAGTAAAAAAATCGGGGACCTGATGGTCCCCGTTGTAACTTTAGCTCAGTGCGGTTTTCTTGGTTGACTTCTGGCGTGCCTTGGCGCGCTTGATGTTGCCGCCCTGGGTCACGCGTTCATTCCCCTTCAGCAGGACCTTGGTCACCGACGGACGCTTGGTGCCGCTGGCGCTGGCCTTGACGATGGTGACTTCGCGCATGCCCTTGCCGGACGAGCTGCGGGCTTTTTCCGTTTCCACTTTCGGACGGTACAGCACCAGCAGTTTGCCGATGTGCTGCACCGGCGCCGCTTTCAGCTGCTCGCAGATGGTTTCGTACATGGCGATACGCGCTTCGCGGTCGTCGCCAAATACACGTACCTTGATCAGGCCGTGGGAGTCGAGACCCAGCGCGATTTCCTTGAGGACGTTGGCAGTCAGGCCGTCGGCGCCGATCATGACGATCGGATTCAGGCCATGGGCTTCGGCGCGCAGGGCACTGCGCTCGGCGGGGGTAAGTTTGATCATAAAATTATTTTAGTAGGTTCCTTAAAGGCAGTATTCTACGCGAATGGCTAAGAACAAATTAAACAAAAACTGGATTCACGACCATATTAACGATCCGTACGTGAAATTGGCCCAGAAAGAGGGCTATCGCGCCCGTGCGGCTTTCAAATTGAAAGAGATTGACGAGGACGAGAAGCTGATCAAGCCCGGCCAGGTCATTGTCGACCTCGGCTGCACGCCGGGCAGCTGGGGCCAGTACGTCCGCCGCAAGCTGGCGGGCAAGGAGGGCGGCGGCATCAATGGCACGCTGATCGGTCTGGATATGCTGCCGATGGAGCCGATCGCCGATTTCCATTTCATCCAGGGCGATTTCCGCGAAATGGAAGTGCTGCAACAGCTGGAAGCGGTGGTGCAGGGGCAGAAAGTTGACCTTGTGCTATCGGATATGGCGCCCAATCTGTCTGGCATCCACGATTCCGACGCCGCCCGCATGGAGCATCTGATTGACCTGGCCATCGAGTTTTCGCAGGCGCATTTGAAACCTGGCGGCGCGCTGCTGGTCAAATGTTTTAAGGACATGGGGTTTAACGACATCGTGCATAAATTCCGTGCCGAATTTAAAACAGTGACGCAAAAGAAACCCAAAGCCAGCCGCGACAAGTCGTCCGAGATATTCTTGCTCGGCCGTGGCCTGAAAAATCCGACCGACGCCGGCATGGCATCGGCGCAACCGCTCGATTCGGACGGCTGGCACCCTTGATATTGGCTCAATAACCCTTATATTCACGCAAGGAATGCCGTTTTTGCCTGGATTGCAGCATGATTTGGGTCAAATAAGGTGCTTTTCAGCCGGTTTTTGACTGGCGCACGGCAGGTTTCTGGCAACGCCTGCTTATTGCGAGTAAAATCGAATTTCAGCCAGGTTTATCGATGCGTCTCGCATCCAAGGAGTTTTCGTGAATAACATGTTTTCCAAATCAGCCATCTGGGTAGTCGTGGTACTGCTGCTGCTTATGCTGTACAAGCAGTTTGACAGCCATGGCGTAGCCGGTGGTGCTAAACCTATCGCTTATTCCGATTTGCTGGATGATGTGAAAGCCAAACGCATCAAGGACGTCGTGATTGAAGGCGGCACCATTACCGCCACCAAGAGCGACGACACCAAAGTCCGCACCACCGCCACTGTGCTGGATCGCGGCCTGATCGGCGATCTGCGCGACAACGGCATCCGTTTCGACGTTAAACCACCTGAGGAGCCTTCGTTCCTGTCGCAGGTGTTCGTCTCCTGGTTCCCGATGCTGTTGCTGATCGGTGTGTGGATCTTCTTCATGCGCCAGATGCAGGGCGGCGGCAAGGGCGGCGCGTTCTCCTTCGGCAAATCGAAGGCGCGCATGATGGACGAAACCAATAACACCGTCACTCTGGCCGATGTGGCCGGCTGCGACGAAGCCAAGGAAGAAGTCGCCGAGATCGTCGACTTCCTCAAAGACCCGAGCAAATTCCAGAAACTGGGCGGCCGCATTCCACGCGGCGTGCTGATGGTCGGTCCTCCAGGCACGGGTAAAACCCTGCTGGCGCGCGCCATTGCCGGCGAAGCCAAAGTGCCGTTCTTCTCGATTTCCGGTTCGGACTTCGTGGAAATGTTCGTCGGTGTGGGTGCAAGCCGCGTCCGCGACATGTTCGAGAACGCCAAAAAGCATTCGCCTTGCATCATCTTCATCGACGAGATCGACGCAGTAGGCCGCCACCGTGGCGCCGGCATGGGCGGCGGCAATGACGAACGCGAACAGACGCTGAATCAGCTGCTGGTGGAAATGGACGGCTTTGAAGCGCAGTCCGGCGTGATCGTCATCGCCGCGACCAACCGTGCCGACGTGCTGGACAAGGCGCTGCTGCGTCCGGGCCGTTTCGACCGTCAAGTCACTGTGGGTCTGCCGGACATCCGTGGCCGTGAACAGATCCTGAATGTGCACATGCGTAAAGTGCCGATTAGCACCGACGTTAAAGCCGACTTGCTGGCCCGTGGTACGCCTGGCTTCTCGGGCGCCGACCTGGCCAACCTGGTCAACGAGGCTGCGCTGTTTGCCGCGCGCCGCGCCAAGCGCCTGGTCGACATGGCTGACTTCGAAGATGCCAAGGACAAGATCTATATGGGTCCTGAGCGTAAATCGATGGTCATCCGCGAGGAAGAGCGCCGCAATACCGCCTACCACGAGTCTGGCCATGCGGTGGTCGCCAAGCTGCTGCCAAAGGCTGATCCGGTGCACAAAGTCACCATCATGCCGCGTGGCTGGGCACTGGGCCTGACCTGGCAGCTGCCGGAGCACGACAATATTTCGGGCTACAAGGACAAGATGCTGGAAGAGATTTCGATCCTGTTCGGCGGCCGTATTGCCGAGGAAATCTTCGTCGGCCAGATGTCGACCGGCGCTTCCAACGACTTCTCGCGCGCTACCAAGCTGGCCCGCTCGATGGTCACCAAGTTCGGCATGTCGGATGCGCTGGGCGTGATGGTGTATGAAGACTCGCAGAACGATGGCTTCATGGGTGGCAGCAACAAGACCATCTCGGAAGCCACGCAGCAGAAGGTCGACGCTGAAATCCGTAACATCCTGGACCAGCAATATGCGCTGGCGCGCAAGCTGCTGGAAGACAACCGCGAAAAAGTGGAAGTCATGACCAAGGCGCTGCTGGATTGGGAAACCATCGATGCCGACCAGATCAATGACATCATGGCCGGCCTGGAGCCGCGCCCGCCGAAAGCCGGCGTGTCGATCCGCAAACAGCCTCCTGGCGACGGCGGCAGCGGTGTATCGCCTAGCGTGACCGCACCGGCTTAAGCACGCAGAACAGCATCAACCACAAAGGGTGAGGAGCAATCCTCGCCCTTTTTATTTTCAGAACCACATGCAATCCACCTTACAGTTTGGCCGTTTCAATTTCCCGTGGCGGGGGCAGGGCGTGCGTGCGCGCGTGATGGGCATCCTCAATGTGACGCCGGATTCGTTTTCGGACGGCGGCCAGCACCATGCGCTGGAGTTCGCGCTGGAGCACGCCGAGCAGATGATTGAGGACGGCGTCGACATCATCGACATCGGCGGCGAATCGACCCGTCCGGGCGCGCCGCCGGTATCGCTGGAAGACGAGCTGCAGCGCGTCATGCCTGTGCTGTACGCGGTGCGCGATATGGGCCCGGCGATTTCGGTGGATACCTACAAGCCGCAAGTGATGCGCGAAGCCATCATTGCGGGCGTCGACATGATCAACGACATCAATGGTTTTCGCGCCCCCGGCGCCATCGACGCAGTGCGCGACAGCGACTGCGCGCTGTGCATCATGCACATGCAGGGCGAACCGCAGGGGATGCAACTGGCGCCGTCGTACAGCGATGTGGTGGACGAGGTGATCGGCTTCTTGCGCGCGCGGGCGGAGGCATTGCTGGCGGCGGGGATTGATCCACGTCGACTATGCATCGACCCCGGCTTTGGCTTTGGCAAGACTGTGGAGCATAATTATGCCTTGCTAAAAGCCACTTCGCGTCTGATTGGCGAGCTGAATCTGCCGCTGCTGGCCGGCCTGTCGCGCAAATCGATGGTGGGCGCGGTGACCGGCAAGCCGGTTGAGCAACGGATGGCGGGCAGCGTCGGCGGTGCGCTGGCGGCAGTGGCGCAGGGAGCGCTGATCGTGCGTGTGCACGATGTGGCGGAGACTGTCGATGCCCTCAAAGTATGGCACGCAGCACAATAACAACGACTTAAAGAGCAAACACAATGGCACGTAAATATTTCGGTACTGACGGCATTCGCGGTCTGGTCGGCGAATTACCCATCACCCCTGACTTCGTCATGCGTCTCGGCTACGCGGCCGGCAAGGTGCTGGCCAGCAAGCGCAGCGGCAATACCCGCCCAACCGTGCTGATCGGTAAAGACACCCGCATCTCCGGCTATATGCTGGAAGCGGCGCTGGAGGCGGGCTTCTCCGCCGCCGGCGTCGACGTGATGCTGGCCGGTCCGATGCCGACCCCGGCGATTGCCTACCTGACACGCGCGCTGCGGCTGTCGGCTGGCGTCGTGATCTCGGCGTCGCACAACCCGTTCCAGGACAATGGCATCAAATTCTTTTCGGCCCAGGGCACCAAGCTGCCGGACGCGGTCGAGCTCGACATCGAAGCCGAGCTGGAGCAGCCGATCAACTGTGTGCCATCGGAAAAACTGGGCCGTGCCAAGCGCCTGGACGATGCCCAGGGCCGCTACATCGAATTCTGCAAGAGCACTTTCCCGAACGAACTGGACCTGCGCGGCCTGAAGGTGGTGGTCGATTGCGCCCACGGCGCCGCCTACAACATCGCCCCGCACGTATTCCATGAACTGGGCGCGGAAGTGATCGCCATCGGCAACAAGCCGGACGGCTTCAACATCAACCTGGAACACGGCGCCACCGCGCCGAAAGCCATGGCCGCCGCCGTGCAGGCACATGGCGCCGACCTCGGCATCGCACTGGATGGCGACGCCGACCGCCTGATCATGTGCGACGCCAACGGCCGCCTGTACAACGGCGACGAGCTGCTGTACCTGATGGTGATGGATCGCCTCGCCACCGGCCCGGTAGCGGGCGCGGTCGGCACGCTGATGACCAATATGGCGGTAGAGGTGGCGCTCAAAGAGAAGGGCATCGGCTTCGCCCGCGCCAAGGTTGGCGACCGCTACGTGCTGGAAGTGATGCAGGAAAAAGGCTGGAACCTCGGCGGCGAAGGCTCGGGCCACCTGCTGGCGCTGGACAAGCACACCACCGGCGACGGCATCATCTCCGCGCTGCAAGTGCTGTCGGCACTGAAGCGCGCCGGCAAATCGCTGGAAGAATGCTGCGCCGACCTGACCATCTTCCCGCAAACGCTGATCAATGTGCGCGTCGCGCCAGGCTTCGACTGGACCAAGAACGCCGCCATGGTAGCCGAAAAGGAAAAGGTCGAAAGCGAGCTGGGCGGCAGCGGCCGGGTGCTGATCCGCGCCTCGGGCACCGAACCGCTGATCCGCGTAATGGTCGAAGCGCGCGATGCTGATGCCGCACAATCGATGGCGCGCCGTATCGCCGACAAGGTCGAAGCCAAGCTGGCTGCCTGATGTTTTGGCAGTGAAATATAAATCGACTGCTTTGATTGACGTTATAAGGGAGTGCTAGTAGAATACTGGTCTTCGGAGTGTAGCGCAGCCCGGTAGCGCACCTGGTTTGGGACCAGGGGGTCCAAGGTTCGAATCCTTGTACTCCGACCAAAATCTCGGAAACGGGTTGTCGAAAGACAGCCCGTTTTTCATTTCCGCCGCAGATTCCTGCGGCGTCTCATTCTCTGCCCATAGCTCAGTTGGATAGAGCACAAGCCTTCTAAGCTTGGGGTCGCTGGTTCGAACCCAGCTGGGCAGGCCACTAAAAGCACCTAGCGCCATTCTTCTGAATCATCCTCGCCCTGCGCCCGCTCGGCGCTCCAGCCACGCGCGGCCGCCGTTGTTCAATGCGCGCTCGACCACGGGTGCTGGCAGGATGTAGACCGTCGCCCAGGTGGCGCGGCCGTCGCCGGCGTTGGAGGGGAAGCTGCTGGACTCGATGGGCCAATGGTATTTGCGCTTCAAGGTTTTGATGATGGCGGCGAGCGAGGTGCGGCCTTGCAGTGGCTCGGCGCCGGTTTGGTCTGCATCCGACAGCAGCACCGCCAGTACTGCGCCGCGCGCGGTCAGCGGGCCGGGGAATTTGGGCGTTTTCGACATCCCATCATTGTAGCGAATTGGCGCATGACCGATTCTGCAAAGTTGCGCGGCGATTTAGCATCATTTCATGTTGATAGTGTAATTTTTATTGATTTAAGGAATCTTTTGAGGCATAGTATCGGCTAAGCACTCAATCCTGAAGCGCCGCCCACACCTTAGCCGGTCCTTCCTCAGTTTCTTCGTCCCCGCCCCGACACATTGTCCCTTCTTCGCCCCGCGTCCGCGAGCCTGGTTGTTAGCCCGACTTTGCCCATTCTCAGGAGCGTCAAATGGATTCGTTCAAAAAATTAAAAATCGGCACTCAGCTATCGCTGGGTTTTGGCATGCTGACGGCGCTGATGCTGGTGCTGGCGGTGTTTTCGGTGGTGCGCGTGTCGTCGCTGTCGAAGGCCTTCCAGGAGGAGAACCGGATTTCCTCCGACAAGCTGGAGCCGCTGTATGTGGCGCGTGAGGCGCTGGCGCAGACTGGCTTGGCCGCCCGCAACGCCTATATCTTTGAGGACAGCGCGCAAGCCGCCAAGGAATTGAATATCGTCGATGAGCAAAAGGCGATTTACCTGGCCGCAGTCGAGAAAATGGCGCCGGCCTATGCCAATGATCCACAATTCGCCAAGGTCAAAGAAGGTTTGCTGGCCATGGCCAACGAACTGAATCGTCCACGCAAATTCCGCGAGTCGGGCAAGATGGCGGAATACGGCCGTTTCCTGGTCAATGAGTGCAGCCCGCTGCGCCGCCGCATCGTGGAAGATATGTCGGTGCTGGTGAAGGCCGCGCAGAAAGAATCTGAAACTGCGACCACCGTGGTGGAAGATTATGCCGCTGGCGCCCAGCGCCTGGTCACGGCGCTGGCGGTGGTGGCGTTTGTGCTGAGTGTGGTGATTGCCGGCCTGATCAAGCGCGTGCTGCTGAAACAATTGGGCGGCGAGCCAGCGTACGCGGCGGAAATCGCCAGCCGTATCGCCAAGGGCGATTTGGCCGTGACCGTGCATCTGGCGCCATCGGACAAGGATAGCTTGCTGTTTGCGATCAAGAGCATGCGCGACAGCCTGGCCGGCATCGTCAGTGAAGTGCGTCATGGCACTGAGGCGATCACCCACGCCTCCAATGACATTGCGCACGGCAATGTGGATCTGTCACAGCGTACCGAACAGCAGGCACAGTCGCTGGAACGCGTAGCGACCGCGATGGAAGAATTAACCTCCACGGTCAAACAAAACGCCAGCAATGCGCAGCAAGCTAATCAATTGTCGCAGTCGGCATCGGAAGTATCGGAGCAGGGCGGGGAAGTAATGCGCCAGGTCACCGATACCATGGAATCGATTAATGATTCATCCAAGAAAATCGTCGATATTATTTCGGTGATTGACGGGATTGCTTTCCAGACGAATATTCTGGCCTTGAATGCCGCAGTAGAGGCTGCGCGCGCTGGTGAACAAGGCCGGGGTTTTGCCGTCGTGGCCAGTGAAGTGCGTGTTTTGGCGCAACGTGCTGCTCAAGCTGCTAAAGAAATTAAATCGCTGATCGACGATTCTGTGCAAAAAGTTGGCGCAGGTTCGGATCTGGTGGAAAAAGCCGGTACTACCATGCATGAGGTGGTTGCCAGCGTACGCCGGGTGACCGAGATAATGGCTGAGATTAGCCATGCAAGCGCAGAACAAAGCGTCGGTATTCAGGAAGTCAGCCAGGCGATAGGTCAAATGGATGGCATGACGCAGCAGAATACCGCTTTGGTGGAAGAAGCCGGCGCGGCTGCGCATGAATTAAAAGACCAGGCCGAACATTTAAATGAAATTGTCGGTCAATTTAAACTGGACGCCGCCACGATTTCCGAGCTGCCGAGGCAAGCTGCTCCGGCGCCAGCGCGCACCAGCCTGCGCGTGGTGAACGGCTAAGCCCGTAGTTCCTTGGTGTTGCGCTAAAAATTGGCGTGATGCCACTCATTTCTGGCATACTCTCCAAGCCCGCACTGTGATGCCGGGCTTGAGGAGCGCCACATGTCTGTTGATTCCATCGTTTCCATTCCTGCCGCCGCCTTGGCTGGCGGCGTATTGATCGGCCTTGCTGCCGCATTATTCGTTATATTCACTGGCCGCATTGCCGGGATTAGCGGGATACTCGGCGGTTTGATTAAGCCGCATCGCCATGATATAGGCTGGCGTGTGGCATTTATTGGCGGATTAATTGCCGCGCCAAT
Organism: Duganella sp. sic0402; assembly: GCF_019219065.1. GTDB lineage: Bacteria > Pseudomonadota > Gammaproteobacteria > Burkholderiales > Burkholderiaceae_D > Rugamonas. The sequence continues at coordinate 308,912 of NZ_JAHUWK010000004.1, forward strand.
TGTCTACGCTTTACTGTGGTCTTTGCCATCTATTCAGGTTGAAGCGAATTCATTCACCATTATTCTTGCTGGATTACTGGTTGGTTTTGGCAGCCGCTATGGTTCCGGCTGTACCAGCGGCCATGGCGTCTGTGGAATATCGCGTTTGTCGCGCCGTTCTATCATAGCTACGCTGGTATTCATGGCCGTAGGTTTTGTCGTCGCATGGTGATCTTATCTCTCCTGGCTGGCCTGATATTTGGCTTCGGCCTGATTGTTTCTGGTATGGCGAATCCAGCCAATGTGCTGGCTTTTCTGCGTGGTACTGATTTATCGCTGGCCTGGGTTATGGCCGGTGCTATTGGCACGAGTTTCTTTGCCTTTCGCTGGGCGAAAAAGCATCGCAATACTTTATTACCGACGGCGACCCGGATTGATCGTCCGCTGATCATCGGCGCGGCCATGTTTGGCGCTGGCTGGGGGCTGGCCGGATTGTGTCCTGGGCCGGCGCTGGTCGGACTGGGGATGGGCGTGCCGAAGGCCGTGCTGTTTGTGGCCGCCATGCTGGCTGGCATGGGCTTATTCGAGCTGCGCAGAAAATACGCAGCCCGCTTTACTTCCAATAAAACAGATACTTAACTATCAGTCTTGTCGTTTGTTAACAAGCTTATCCACAGAATTTGTTAACAACTGCACCTCGATGCCCGAATACATGGACGGCGCGTGGTACACCCGCTGCGTCGCCTTCCGGAAGTCCTCAGGCTTGGCCTTCGGAATATCCACAAACGTCTGTGGATTCAGGTCCACCAGCGGGAACCAGGAGCTCTGGATCTGCACCATGATACGGTGGCCGCGGCGGAAGGTGTGATTGATGTCGGTCATGCTGTAGCTGACGGTTTCCACCTTGCCCGGCGTGAACGGCCGCGGATTATCGAAACCGTTGCGGAACTTGCCGCGCAGCGGATCACCGCGCACCAGCTGCTGATAACCGGCCATCGGCAGTGATGGCTTGCCGACATCGCCGCCGCGTCGCTCCTCGCCCTCGCCAAGTGGATACTCAGGCGGGTAGACATCGATCAGCTTCACCACCCAGTCGGCATCCGTGCCGGTGGTGGAGACAAACAGCTTGGGCTTGACCGGTCCGGCGAAGGTGACATCATCCTCCAGCGGCTCGCTCTGGTAGGTCAGCACATCCGGCCGGGTGGAGGCGAAACGCTGGTCGCCGACCATGTATTCCTTCGGCACGCCCAGCGTCGGATAGGCGGTGAACGGTACCGGCTTGCGCGGATCGGCCACATATTCATCGTAGGCATCGCCGGCGGCCGGCTGTTTCCAGTTCAGCGTGCCGTTCGGGCCGAGATACAGCGTGCGCGCTTGCGCCTGCTTTGGCGGCCAGACCGCATAGCTGCGCCAGACATTGCTGCCGGTTTCAAACGCGTGCACTTCGGTGGCGTCCTTGTTGGCTACGCCTTTCAGGTGCTGCTCGAAGAACGGGAACTGGATCTTGCTGCGGAAATACTCGCCAGTCTTGCTGCTGAAATCGACGTAGCCCAGGCGCTTGCCTTCGCCGCGCGCCCAGCCGCCGTGCACCCACGGACCCATCACCAGGCCGTTGTAGATGCCAGGATTGTTGCGCTTGATGCTGGCGTAGGTGGTCAGCGGGCCTTGCGGATCTTCGGCGTCGTACCAGCCGCCCACGGTCAGCACGGCGGCCTTGATATTTTTCAGGTGCGCGGCGATGTTGCGGGTTTTCCAGAATTCGTCGTAGCTACTGTGCTCGATGGTCGGTTGCAGCAACGCGCGCTGTTTTGCCGTCATCGTGTTGAGGATGTTGCCCAGCGTCAGATGCTTGCGGAAGAATTCGTAGCCATCGGCGCTGCCGTAGTCGAAGCGCTCCCAGGTCTTGGGCAGCGGCGTTGGATTGTCCGCCTCGACAAATGCCGAGTAGAAGTCGAAGTTTGCCGCCAGCATGAAGGCGCCGCCATGGTAGGAGTCGTCGTTCATATACAAGTCGGTCACCGGGGCCTGCGGCGAGGCGGCCTTGATCGCCGGGTGCGAATCGATGATGCTGGCCGAGGTGTAGAAGCCGGGATAGGAAATGCCCAGGATGCCGACTTTGCCGTTGTTGTTGGCGACGTTTTTCAGCAGCCATTCCACGGTGTCGTGCATGTCCTCGCTCTCATTGCCTTCGCCCTTGGCGCGCTTGGGATTGATGTGCGGCGTCATTTCCTGCCACTTGCCCTCGGACATATAACGCCCGCGCACATCCTGCTTGACGAAGATGTAGCCGCTGTCCTCAAACTGTTGCGACGGGCCGATGTGTTCGGGGTAGAAGTCCACGCCGTAGTGTAGTTGGCCGTCTGCCTGCACGCCGGCGCTGTACGGCGTGCGCTGGACCAGGAAAGGATAGGGCTTGCTGGCGTCCTTGGGCACGTAGACGGCGGTGAAGAGTTTCACGCCGTCGCGCATCGGGATGCGGAATTCGTACTTGGTGTAGTGTTCGCGCAAGCTCCATTTGGGAGCGGCAGCCTCGGCGGCGCTGACCTGGGCGCTGGTGGCGCCGAGCAGCATGGACAAGGCGAGGGCAGTCAATCGCAATTTCATGTGATCCAGAACTAAAGTGGGAGGCCGTAGTGTAATGGAGTGGATAACTTCGCTGCAAAAAAATTGCGCAGTAAAATTTTCCTCAATGAAAACAATGGCTTGGCAGTAGATGGGAGCGCTTCTTAACAAGCTTATCCACAGAATTTGTTAACAACCCTGGGGTAGCAGTTGCGTTAATAGCGCGCCTGGCGTGCAGGCATCAGTGAAACAGCGGGGCGAACATCTTGCGCTGGAAAGGATTGATGTCCTTGCGCAGCAAGCGGGGCATCAGCGGATCGGAGATGAAGGCCTGCGATTTATAGAAATTGTCAGTGCCTTCGCCGGCCTCCAGCAGCAGGCGCTTGATGCCCAGGCTCAGGCAGTACTGTTCGATCCGTGTCATGACCCAGTGGCCGATGCCTAGGCCGCGATACTGGCTCGCAATCATCAACTCCGACACAAAGCAGAACTCCGGCGCCGCCAGCTCCAGGCGGGCGATGCCGATCTGTTTGTTCTTCAACTCGATCGCTATCCATTGCAGCTTGCCGCGCGGATCGGCCGGCTTGGGAGGCGGCATCAAGCCTTCGCTGTCCGCGTCCTTGCGGAATGCCATTAAAACTTTGGTGCTGGGCGGCGTTTTCAGCAGCCGGAATTGTAAATCGAGATCCATGATACGTGTTTCTAGTAGGTGGTACACGTATACTGCGTCGCCCGCCTCAATGGCGCAAGCCCCCCTTTGTATAAATTGTTTCATTTTCGGCTTGTGCGACAATGAGGCATGGACACTTCTTACTTCTATGAGCCGGCGCAAGGCCACGGCCTGCCGCATGATCCCTTCAACGCTATTGTCGGCCCACGGCCTATCGGCTGGATTTCCACCCGCGCCGACAACGGTATGCTGAACCTCGCGCCTTATAGTTTCTTTAATGCGTTCAACTACACGCCGCCACTGATCGGCTTTGCCAGCCTGGGCCGCAAGGACACGCTGCTCAACATCGAGGAAAACGGTGAATTCGTCTGGAACCTGGCGACCCGCCCGCTGGCCGAGGCGATGAACGCCAGTTGCGCTGCCGCACCGCCGGAAGTGGACGAGTTCCAGCTGGCCGGCCTGACGCCGGCCGCGTCCAAAGTAGTATCCGTGCCGCGCGTGGCCGAAAGCCCAGTGTCGTTTGAATGCAAATGCACGCAAATCGTCCGCCTGCAGGGCGCATCCGGCGCGCAGACCAATAGCTGGCTGATACTGGGGGAGGTGGTGGGCGTGCATATCGCGCGCGAGCTGCTGCGCGATGGCGTTTATGATACGGCCGGCGCGCGCCCTATCCTGCGTGGCGGCGGTCCGGCCGACTACTTTGAAATCACGCCGGATAATCTGTTCCGCATGACGCGGCCCAGTTATCCGTAAGCGCAATCAGTAGGTGTAGAACATGCGCTGAATCTGCTTGCTGTCGGTGGTCTTGGTCAGCGCCAGCATCAGCAGGATGCGGGCTTTCTGCGGATTCAGCGTGTCGGAGGCAACGAAGTCCAGTTCGTCGTCATTGGCTTCGCCGTTGCGTGCCACGATGCCCTGGCCGACGCGGGCCGAACGCACGATCAGCACACCTTGCTTGCGCGCCGCCACCAGTGCGGTCTTGACCGCGCTGGCCAGGCTGCCGTCGCCGACGCCGGCGTGGATGATGCCTTTGGCGCCCGCGCCCACCAGCGCGTTCAGCGCAACTGGGCTAACATTGGCGTAGCCGTAGACGATGTCGACCTGCGGCAGTGCGCTCAGCTTGCTGATGTCGAACTCGGTGTCGGCGGTGTGCTTGCGGGTCGACTGGCGATAGAAATACGGCTTGTTGCCCTGGATGTAGCCGAGCAGGCCCAGTTCCGGGGTCTTGAAGCTGTCCGGGGTTGAGGTATTGGTTTTGGTGACGTCGCGCGCCGCGTGGATCTGGTCATTCAGCGCCACCAGCACGCCTTTGCCGACCGCGTCCTGGCTGGCGGCCAGCAGCACGGCGTTATACAGATTGATCGGGCCGTCGGCCGACAGCGCGGTGCCCGGACGCATGGCGCCGACCAGCACCACCGGCTTCTTGCTCTTGACGGTCAGGTCCAGGAAGTAGGCGGTTTCTTCCAGCGTGTCGGTGCCGTGCGTAATGACGATACCGTCAACGTCCGGCTGCGCCAGCAGGGTGTTGACGCGCTTGGCCAGCGTCAGCCAGTGCTCGTTGCTCATGTTTTCACTGGCGATCTGGAACACTTGTTCGCCTTTGACGTCGGCCACCTTGGCCAGCTCCGGCACGGCGGCGATCAGGCGGTCCACGCCGACGGTGGCGGCGGTGTAGCCCACCGTGGTGGTGCTGCTGGCGCCGCTGCCGGCAATGGTGCCGCCGGTGGCCAGGATGGTCACATGGGCCAGCTTTTCAGCTGCCCCGGCATAGGAACTGAGCAACATTGCACAAGCCAGCAGGGCTTTGAACCAGCGGGCGGAAGTTGGGGTGGACATGCGTGTCTCCTGATCAAGCGGTAAAGCTTGGGATATTAACAAATGAACCGCGTGTCAACAACGCGGGGTGTTGCTGCGTTAAGGCGGGAATGCTGGAAAATAAAAGAGAAAACATATGAGATTGTTAATCACGATGGCATTGATGCTGGCGCTGGCCGCCTGCGGCAAGTCTGCGGAGCAGAAGCAGCGCGAAGAGACGGCGGTGCTGACCAGCCAGGGCGAGAAATATGTTCGGGAAAAAGTGCTGGAGCCGTCGCAGGCGCAGTTCCGCAACCAGTTTATCGGCAAGGGCGGCGCGCCGTGCGGCGAAGTCAATGCCAAGGACGCGTTTGGCGCCTACATCGGCTTCCAGCGCTATATTTCTGTGGCGCGCGATCTGACCTTGCTGGCGCAGGATGTCTCGCCGGCGGAGTTCGACGTCCAGTGGCAGCAGCTGTGCCGCTAATCCGCTAATCTGCCTTCCTCAAGGAGAGGCGACCAGCCCGGCGGTTTAGCGCTATGATGGCTGCATCACTCCACGAGGATACGGCATGGAACAGCAAACCGGGGCTGCCAACATTACCGCGCCCCATCTGGCGTCGTCCGACATCGGCAACCGCCGCCATCAGATTTTCCCCACACTGAGCGAGAGCCAGTTCGACGTGCTGCTGCGCTACGGCGAACGGAAGCACTTCGCCGCCGGCACGGTGCTGTTCCGCCAGGGCGAACGGCATATCTCCATGTACGTGATTATCTCCGGCGCGATCGAGGTGGAGCGTGGCTCGGTGCTGGGTACGAGCTTGCTGGGCCGGCATGGCCCCGGCATGTTCAGCGGCGAGATGGGCGCGCTAGCCGGACGTGCCGCCGTTGCCACCGCACGCGTGGTGGAGGACAGCGAATTGATCGTCATCAGCGAGGAGTCGCTGCGCACGCTGGTGATTTCGGAAGCGGAGCTGAGCGAAATCATCATGCGCGCCTACATCTTGCGGCGCGTCGCCTACATGCAGGACCAGACTGGCGGCGGCGTGGTGATCTTCGGCGTGCGCGATTCGCAGCAGACGCTGATCCTGCGCCATTTCCTGAACCGTAACGGCCAGCCGGCCGCCTACTTCGACACCGGCAATGCCGCCGACGAAGAGGCGCGCGCGCTGATGGCGCGCTTCGGCATCGGCGCGGAGGATATCCCGGCGGTGGTCACGCTGTCCGGTGCGGTGCTGCGCCAGCCGACGCTGCGCCAACTGGCCGACGGCATCGGCATCAGTCCCGACGGCATCGATGGCCGCTTGTTCGATGTGGTGGTGGTCGGCGCTGGTCCGGCGGGACTGGCGGCGGCGGTGTATGCGGCGTCGGAAGGCTTGAGCGTGGCGGTGCTGGACGCGAAGGCGCCGGGCGGCCAGGCAGGCGCCAGCTCCAAGATCGAAAACTACTTTGGCTTCCCGACCGGCGTGTCGGGCCAGGCGCTGGCGGGCCGCGGCTTGTCGCAGGCGCGCAAATTCGGCGCCGAGGTGGCGGTGCCGGTCAAGGTCAGCGCGGTGGATTGTTCCAGCCCCGAATACGCCATGGTCCTCGATAGCGGCGAGAAGCTGCGCGCGCGTTCTCTGGTCATCGCCAGCGGCGCGCGCTATCGCAAGCCGGCCTTGCCTGGACTGGAGCGCTTTGAAGGCAAGGGCGTTTACTACAGCGCCTCGTTCATGGAGGCCAACTTTTGCGCCAACGAGGAAGTGGTGATTGTCGGCGGCGGTAATTCGGCCGGGCAGGCGGCGGTATTCCTGTCGGCGCACGCCAGGCATGTGCACATCGTCGTGCGTTCCGGCGGCCTGGCGGCCAGCATGTCGCGCTACCTGATCCAGCGCATCGAGGCGTCGCCGAAGATCACGCTGCACACGCACAAGCAGATTGTCGAATTGCGCGGCGGCGAACGGCTGGAAAGCATCTGCTGGCAAAGTGCCGGCGGCGAACCGCGTGAGGCGCCGGCGCGGCATCTGTTCCTGTTCCTCGGCGCGGAGCCAAGCACCGCCTGGCTGGGTGATTGTGTCGCGCTGGATGACAAGCAATTTGTGCTGACCGGGCCGGATGTACCTGCGGACAGCTGGCCGCTGGAGCGGCCGCGCCACTTCCTGGAAACCAGCCGCCCGCGCATCTTTGCCGTTGGCGATGTGCGCAGCGGCTCGGTCAAGCGCGTCGCGGCGGCAGTGGGCGAAGGTTCGGCGGCGGTGGCCTCGCTGCACCAGGCGCTGGCGTCGGACCTGCTTTAAGGCTCGATGCTGCGCAGCGGCTTGCTGTACTTGCTGGCGCGCCGCACCAGCGGCTGCTGGCGTGGCGGCCGCGCGAGTGCTTCCTGCGCACGTTCATAACCGTACTGCCACTGGTCGCGCATGTGCTGCGCGAAGATGTCGTAACTCGGCGGCATTTGCAGTTCGATGCGGTTACGCAGCCAGTCTATTTTCTGTTGCAGCTGCTGCTTTTCCAGCACCACTGACACATCGGAAGAATCGATGCGCATATCTGCCAGGTGCGAGTTGGCGTAACGCAGGCGTGCGTTGCCATCCACGCCCAGCACCGTGCGCCAGGCGGGAATCGAGAACACCTGGTCGAACGCTTCCTTGAACTCCATGATTACTTCTTCGCCCAGCTTGCGGGCGATTTCGACCGGGAACAGGTCCACCACGCCGCCGATGTATTCGTTGCCGGCATAGTGCGCGCTGCGGAAGTAGATCATGTCGGAGATGGAGATGCGGGCCGCTTCGGTGACCGGCACCGTGCCGTCTATCAGCATGTCACGCGCGACGGCATGCTCGCCCCAGCGGGCGTCGCTGAGCGGTGAGTCCATGCCGCGCAACGCGGCGGCCGCGCGTTCGTTGCAGAAAATAGTTTCCGCATACAGCTTGCGCTGGCCCCGCCGCTGGCCGACGTCCTCCGGACCGAACAGCAGCTTGCCGCCGATGATGGCGACGTCCACTTCCGATGTGCCGCTGGCGGCCGGGAAGGGCAGTTGCGGCGGAATCTCGAACAGGTAGTCGTTGAACAGGTCGGGAATCACCGGTGCACTGGCGCTGGATAGTTTGCGCTTGGCGGCGCGCAGCAGCGTGCCGAGCAGTGCGGCGCTATCGGTGGCACGCAGGCTGCACCAGAACTGGTACATTTCTTCGGACGATAGCCATTGGCGCTGCGCTTCCGGATCGGGCAGGTGATGAATGATGGCGGCGGCAATCGCGCCGCCACAGCTGGCCAGCAGCACGTCCGGCGCCTTGCCGGCCTGGCGCAGCGCGGCGTACATGCCGATGTAAATTCCGAAGCGGAAACCACCGCCTCCCAGCACCATGCAACGTTTATATGGTTTATACGAATCTTGCGTCATAGAACGCAACCATATCACAGCATAGTTTGATCTATTCGATATTTCGGCGCTGTTTCGTTTGACTGGCGACCCTCCGGGAATCACAGCCGCTGCGGATTACATCGCGCGCAACGTCGACTGACTACAACTGATGCTCCAGCATGATGCGTACGCTGGCGCTGGTCGGCGTCAGACGCATGGTGCGGGTAGCGCCTTTGGCATCGATATAGTCATAGTTTTCCGTGGCATGCTGGTGCAGCAGGTTGCTGGCGGACAGGCGCAACTGCGTTTTCGGCTGCCATTTCCACAGTGCGTACAGGTCCAGCTCCCGTTTCGGGCTGGTGCTGCTGAGCGTTTGTGCTGATTGCCGTTCGCGCTCGCTGGCTTTGTAGCTCAGGCTGCCGCCGAAAGTCAGCTGTCCCCGGCGGTAGTCGGCGCCGATGTTGGCAGTGACCGGCGTTTGCGATTCCAGGCGATTGTACGGGCCCGGTACATTGTCGACACGCGACCAGTTGCGCGCAAGATTGGCGCGTACATCCAGCGCTTTGCTGACGTTCAGCTTGGCTTCCAGCTCCACCCCATGCGTGCGTGCGTTGCCGTCGTTGAATGGCGCGGTGATCCACACGCCATCTTGTTCAAACAAGCGCCATTGCGTCACATCACGGATGCGGCGTGCATAGACGCTGGCGCTGAGCAGCGCGCCTTCGCCGAGATAGTGTTCATAGGCCGCATCCAGTCCCCACGCCAGTTCCGGCCGCAGGTTAGGATTGCCTTGTTCATCCGGATTGGTGGGATTGTTATTGTTATCCTTGGTATAGCGGCGCGGCACCAGCTGCACCAGCGGCGGCGCCTTGTAGGTCCGGCTCAGCGCCACCCGCACCACATCCTTGTTGGCCAGCTCATAGCGCGATTGCAGCGATGGACTCCAGACGGCAGAACTGCTGTCCAGCGCATCCGGTGCGTTCGCCGCCGCCGCGCGGCTGGCGGTATCCAGGCGCTCATGCCGCAGGCCGAGATACAGCGAATAGCGCTTGGTTACCTGCCACTCGTCCTGTGCAAACAGCGCCAGCCGGTTCACTGTGGCCTGGTAGTCGGCGTTGTTGGCGCCGGCCTGGCGGCCATCGCCGTCGAACAGCGTCTCGTTGCGGTCTTCGCGGCGGATGGCGTGGCTGGCGTCCCAGCCGACGGCAATCGCATGCTGTTCACCGACCGGATGGCGATAGGTGCCGGTGCTGGTGACGTTGGTTTCTACCGGACCGGAATCCACATGATGGCGGCCTAGTGGCTTACCGTCGGTATCCATGCCATGAAAGTCGAAGGTACTGGTGCGGCGATTGGTGCTGGCGCCGAGTTTCATCTCCAGCTTGCCGCCACTTTCCAACTGGTGCGTCCAATGCACGTCGCTGCGCAGCATGACAACGTTAGCGACGTAGTTAGCCGAGTTACGTGGATACTCGCTATGCTCACCGATCAGCGCCGTTTCGTCGGCGCCTTTGAGGTTGTCCATGCGGCGCAGGTAGACCAGGCTTTGCCAGCTGAGCGTGTCGCCACCGTCGAGTTTCCAGTTCAGCCGCGGCGTCAGCGTGAGCGAGTCGGTGCGGCCGGATTCGGTTTGCGGCGTGCGGCGCAGCAGCGTGGTCGTGCTATCGGCTGCGCGCTGTTGCTGCCAGTCGGTGAACGGCTTCTCTTCGTGTTTGCGGCTCAGTGTGGCGGCCAGGCTGTACGAGTAGGCGCCATCCTGGTCGGATAGCTGCGCGCTGAGTGTCGGTGTACTGGCGCCGCGCTGGCGTGCGACGCTGGCACTGACCGAGCGCTGGTCACGCGGCGCCGCTCTTTTCAGAATGATGTTGATGGCGCCTGCCACCGCCGCGTTGCTTCGCTCCGCGGTAGCGCTGCGCAGGATTTCGATGCGTTCGATGGTTTCGGGCGCGATGGCGTCCAGCGAGAAGCCTGCGGCAACCGGCTCGCCGTTGAGCAGGATCTGGGTATAGCCATTACCCAGGCCGCGCATCTGGATCGTGCCGCCCTGGCCGGGCGTACCGCTGATGCTGACGCCGGGCAGGCGCTTGAGTACATCGGCCAGCGTCTGGTCGCCCTGGCGCACGATGTCGGCGTGGTTGACGACGATGGCAGTGGTGGTTTCGCGCTGGCGTTGATCGTCGCGTTTTGCACTGATCTGGACCTGTTGCGGCTCCGGTGTTTCCGATGCGTAGGCGCAAGCGGTCACCGCCAGCAGCAAGCTGCTGGTGATGCGTGGTACTGGCATGGCTTATCCCTTCGAGGGTAGTTGCTGGTGGCGCACCTTGAGGGCGCGCGGTGTGGCGTAGGCGTCCAGGTTGGCGAGCATGGTGGCGGGGTCGATGTTTTTGCCGTTCTGCCGCACTTCGAGATGGAGGTGTGGTCCGGTGGTGAGGCCGGTTGCGCCGACCGCGCCGATCAGTTCTCCGGCTTGCACACGTTGGCCTGGTTTGACGCTGACACTATTCAAGTGCGCATAAAACGAGCGTTGCGCGCCGTGATCGATGATGACGGTATTGCCGTATTTGCCGTCGTTTTCTGCAATCGCGCCAGCGGCAATGACCGTGCCGCTGGCAGTGGCGTGGACTGGCGTACCGTTGGCCGCGCCGAAATCGATGCCCCTGTGCGGTGTGCGCGGCAGGCTGCGCTTGACGCCGTAAAAGCTGGTGACGCGGACTTTGTCGAGCGGTGCACGCCAAGCCTCGGGCAGCGTCGCTGGCGGTGCCACCACTGACGCTGTTGCTGGCAGCCCAGGAATGCTGATGGCCAGCGCCGGTTGCAATATCACGCCTGTTGCCAGCACCGCTGCCAGCGCAGCGCAAGCCGTCCATCCGGCAGCGGCGCTCAGTATCGGCAAGCTGCCTTTCTGCATATGCCGAATGCGGGCGGTGATGGTGGCGCCATTGAAGGCTGCGACGCCCATCGGTGCAGACCATTGTTGCAGCAGCGCGGTGGCGTATTGCTTGCGCTGATGTTGCGGGCGTCCGGCCAGGACTTGCTGATCGCATTGCAGTTCTAGCGCCCATTCCATTTGCCTGGCCATCCAGCGCAGCGAGGGATTGAACCAGAAGACCGTTTGCAAAGTGGCGGCGATGGCGAGGCACAGCGGATCGCGGACGCGCCAGTGGTGCAGCTCGTGGGCGATGATCATTTGCTGCTGTTCGGTGCTGAGCGCATCCAGATGGGCAGGGAGTAGCAGCACCGGACGCAACACGCCAATCAGCATCGGGGAAACAGGCGCGTCGATGCGCTTTACGTCCAGGCCTGGCTGTTTGGCAATGAACGGCGCTTCGCAGGGCAGGGCTGCGGCCAACAGGCCGCGCCACAAGCGGCGAGCGCGCAGCAGCTTGACGGTCGCCCACGTCAGGCCGGCGAGGTAGATCAGCAGCCAGCCTGCCGCAAGCAGCGGCAGCACGCGCTCAGTGATAGACAGCGACAGCGTGGCCGGCCGGCTGACGGCCGTTGACGGGACGACCGTGCCGGCCGATGGGGCGACGCCAGGCGTATGCTCGGCGTCAGCATGCGTATTCGCGTCGGTGTGCGCGCCGTTTTCATCATCGCTCAAGCCTGCGGCGGCGAGGACGACTGGTGCGCTGGCCAGCGCGACGGGCGGCGTGACGTGCGCGCTGCGCGGCAGGAAAGGCAGTAGCGCGGCTGCGGCCACGACGCACTGGGCGGCCAGCCATACGATGCGGCGCGTCCGCAGCGCCGGCCAGACCTGCGCTGCGCCGTTCAGCAGCAGCCATGCCAGCAGGCCTACCGCCACGCAGCCTGCGCTGGACAGCAGCCATTGCACCCCCAGCAAATACGCCGCCGACATCACTCGCCGTCCGCCGGCCAGTCGTTCAGCATCTGCTCCAGCTGCGACAGCTCCTGCTGGTCCACCAGCTTGCTGCCGGTGAACATGGCCACCGGCAGTGGTGCGTCCATCTCCATGACGCGGCGGCCGAAATCGCGGGCAAACGCCGCCAGCGTGCCGACTTTCTCCAGCTTGGCCTCATACACATTGATGCCGTGCACGGCTTGCAAACCGATCATTTGCTTTTCCAGCATGCGGTCCAGGGTCTTGCGGGTGGACGAGAACGACCAGCCCAGCTCATCGGCGGCGGCGTCGTGGATTTCGCGTGCGCTCATCGGCTGCTGCTTCCACAGCACTTTCAGCAAGGTCAGCTCACTGACCGAAGGAATCAAAACAGACATATATACCCCTGTGCGACTAATGGGATGATTATGCGACACTTGTCGCATAGCCGTCAAGCTTTCGCATATCAAGTTCATATATATCATTTTGTAACATTGCTTTGAATAAATTTCGAATATGCTAGGATGGATTTTTTGCTAATTAGCAATAAGGAATGGCCATGCGAGCGTGTCAGCGGCGGCGAGAACCGCCGGGGCGCTATACAATGCCGTTGGCCGCAGCTATCCCAGCCGCAGCCACATTGCATTGGAACTGAATCTATGTATTACGGAGAGCGCTTCAACAGCATCACGCACACCGTAGGCGCCGCGCTGGCGGCGATCGGCGGCACGCTGCTGATCATCCAGGCCGCCCGCAGCGGCGACGCCTGGAAGGTAGTCAGCTGCAGTATTTATGCCGCCACCTTATTGGCGCTGTATCTGACGTCGACGCTGTATCACAGCCTGCGTGGCCGCGCCAAGGACGTGCTGCGGCAGATGGATTACTGCGCCATCTACTTGCTGATCGCCGGCAGCTACACACCTTTCACGCTGGTCAGCCTGCGCGGCCCGTGGGGCTGGTCGCTGTTTGGCGTGGTGTGGGGACTGGCGGTGATCGGCATCGTGCAGGAACTGCTGTTCGCCAAGGGCGCGCGCGTGCTGTCGCTGCTGATTTACGTGGCGATGGGCTGGGTGGGCGTGATCGGCGCCAGTCCGCTGATCGACGCGCTGGGCTGGCATGGCTTTATGTGGCTGGCGATCGGTGGCCTGGTTTATACCGTGGGCATCGCCTTCTTCGTCACCGATCACAAATGGCGTTATGGGCACGGCGTCTGGCATTTGTTTGTATTGGGCGGCAGCGCATGCCATTTCGGCGCGGTGCTGCTGTACGTGGCGTAAGGATGGAACACCCGTGGAAATCAACTCGGACGATTTAAAAACCTTCATCACCGTGATCGACAGCGGCACGCTCAGCGCTGCCTCGGTGCACCTCGGGCAGACCACCTCCGGCGTCAGCCGGGCGCTGTCCCGGCTGGAGGACAAGCTGGCCACCTCGCTGCTGACGCGCACCACGCGCCGCATGGAGCTGACCGAAGAAGGGACGCTGTTCCTCGAAAAGGCGCGCGCCATTCTCGGCGCGATGGAAGAAGCGGAAGAAACCATCCGCATCCGCCGCCAGAAGCCGGCCGGCCGCCTGTGCGTGGACGCGGCATCGCCGTTCATGCTGCATTGCATAGTGCCGCATGTGGCCGAATTCCGTGCCATGTACCCGGAGATCCGGCTTGAACTAAGCAGCAACGACCAGATCACCGACCTGATCGAACACCGTACCGACATCGCCATCCGCATCGGCGCGCTGAATGATTCGACGCTGCATGCGCGCGCGCTGAGTTCCAGCCCGCTGTATGTGCTGGCCAGTCCTGCTTATCTTTCGTCCCACGGCACGCCGCAAACGCCGGAAGACCTGGCGCAGCATTCGCTGCTGGGTTTTGTGCAGTATGAACTGGGCAACCAGTGGCCGCTGCGCCACGCCAATGGCAACAACCTGCCGGTGACGCCATCGATTTCCGCTTCCAGCGGCGAGACGCTGCGCCAGCTGGCTTTGGCCGGCCAGGGCATCGTCTGCCTGGCCGATTTCATGACCCGCGCCGACGTGGAAGCGGGGCGCCTGGTCAAGATTCTGGAATCGGACTACACCGGATATCGCCAGCAGATCCACGCGGTCTACTATCGCAACACTCAGCTGGCGCAACGGATCGGCTGCTTCCTGGAGTTTTTGCAGCAAAAACTCTGATCGCGCAGTGTGCGGGTGCGTACAGAGCATGACGCCTGCCAGCGCTACACTGGCCTTGCATGCTTGGAGTGCCAGACGCTCGGCAGCAGGTAAGCCGGTAGCCTCAAGTACCGGCACCAGACAAACGATGTTGCCGCCGCATGGAGGTCATCATGAAGCAGACTACTCAGCCCTCGAAATACCTGGTGCGCGCCTACCTGGAGCGCCGTTCGCGGGAGGTGAAGCCGCCGCCAACGCCCGAAGAAATCCGCCGCCAGCTCGGCTGGGGCCTGATGGGCTTTGAGCAGAACGTCGGCAACGGCCGTCACTAAACGCGCAGTTTGCCGATACTTTCGCCGTTCACCGGCCCATTTACGCCGTTCGCCGAATAGCGGTTTCCCCGCCAGCAGTTCCCCGGTATTGTTACATCCATACCGACTTGGGGGACTAATATGAATGTAGAAACCGCGTATCGCTGGCGCAAGCAGCTGGTCTGGGGACTGGCGCTGATCATCGCCGGCACCGTGATCCTGCTGGCGCAGCTCGATATTCTCGACATCGATCTCAATCCTGCGCACTTCTGGCGCTGGTGGCCTTGGCTGCTGGTGATCAGCGGCCTCACCAAAATCATCCCGCCAACCACCTCGCGCCACTTCACCGAAGGCTGGTGGGAGATTTTCTTCGCCGGCTGGTGGTATGTCTCCTTCAATCACATCTGGGGCCTGGGCTTCGGTGAAACCTGGCCGGCACTGCTGGTCGCCTGGGGACTGGGCATGATGCTGCGTCCTCTGCTGGATAATATTTTCCCACCATCGACCAAGGAGCAAGCATGAGTAACCGTCGCCGCGAGCGCAACCCCGCTACGCAGATGATCGTCGGCCTGTTCGTCATTGGCCTGGGCATGCTGTTTTTGCTGGATAACCTGGGCTGGCTCGATCTGGACCTGCGCATCCACGTTGTGCCGACCGTGCTGATTGCAGTCGGCATCCTGAAAGTGATGCAGACCCGCAGCCAGTCCGGCGTGATCGTCGGCGGCGCGCTGATCGTGGTCGGAGCGCTGTTCATGCTGAAGTCACTGGGCTTCCTGAACATCGACTGGCGCACCCTGTGGCCGCTGCTGATCATCGGCGCCGGTGTGGCGGTGGTGGCGAAATCCGCGACCAGCCGCAAGCAGATCGAGAACAGCGAGCTGTCGCTGGATAAGGCGGGCAACGAGTCGCAGGTCAATATCACCGCCGTCATGAGCGGCTACAAGAACCGCAATACCTCGCAGGATTTCCGTGGCGGCGAAATCACCGCCATCATGGGCGGCAGCGACCTGGATCTGCGCCAGGCCTCGATCAATGGCGACGCGGTGCTGAATGTGTTCGCGTTCTGCGGCGGTATCACACTCAAGGTGCCGATCGACTGGACTGTGATCATGGAAGGCACTCCGATCATGGGCGGCTTTGAAGAGAAGACCGTGCCGCCGGTTGCTGGCGGCACCGGCAAGCGCCTGATCCTGCGCGGCTACGTCATCATGGGCGGCGTGGAAGTGCGCAACTGATGCTGGAGCTGTCCTCCACCCGGCGCGGCCTGGCCATCTACCTGCTGGTATGGCTGTTCCTCGGCTGCGCGCTGGGCGGCGTGATCTTCCTGGCCAGCGATGCTCCGCTGGCCAACGCCATGCTGTTTGCGGTTCCGGTCAACCTGGTGTATGCGTTTGCGACGGGCTACTCGGCCTACTATCTGTGCCGCGCCTATCCTCTGGGCAGCCGCAGGCCGATGGCGATCACGCTGACGCTGACCATCGCTGCAGTGGTGTCGGGATTTCTATGGCTGATCATCGGCAATCTGTGGAATGGCGTATGCCTGTTGCTGGGCCTGGCGTGGAGCGGCATCCTGATCACGCCGCAGCTGTCGGTGCTGATCGTGGCGCTGGGCGTGCTTCTGTATGGTTTTGCGGCGGCGCTGCATTATCTGGTGATCGAGTTTGTGCGCGCCAAGAACGCTGAGCAGCGCGAGCTGGAATCGTTGCTGATGGCGCAGGAAGCCGAGCTGCGCATGCTGCGCACCCAGATTGACCCGCACTTTTTGTTTAATAGCCTGAATTCGATCAGTGCGTTGACCTCGCAGGACCCCAAGGCTGCGCGCCGCATGACGCTGGAGCTGGCCAGCTTCTTCCGCCAGAGCCTGGGCATGGAAGCGCACAAGAAAGTCACGCTGGAACAGGAGATGGTGCTGATACGGCACTTCCTGGCGATCGAACAGGTGCGCTTTGGCGAGCGCCTGCAAGTGGTGGAGGACATCGAGGAGGATGCCGCCAACTGCCTGGTGCCGCCGATGATTATCCAGCCGCTGGTGGAGAACGCCGTCAAGCACGGCATCTGCAATATGCCGGACGGCGGTACGGTGCGCATCAGCGCGCGGCGCGCGGGATCGATCCTGCAGATCAGTGTCAGTAATCCGGTGGATGAGGATATGTCGTCAATCCGCAGCGATGGCCACGGCATTGGCCTGAGCAACGTGCGCCAGCGTTTATCCGGTGCCTACAAACACGAAGCCGGCATCCATTGGGGCCGCAAAGAAAACAGCTTTGGCGTGGACATCACAATGCCCGCCCAAACAAGCTAACAAGGGGGTAGAGCAATGCGTATCATCATCGTGGACGATGAAATGCTGGCGCGCGGCGTGGTGCGCGAATACCTGTCCGAACATCCGGACGTGGAAATCGTGGCGGAATGCGCCAACGGTTTTGAAGCAGTGAAAGCGATCACCGAGCTGTCGCCGGACCTGGTGTTCCTGGATATACAGATGCCCAAGCTGGATGGCTTTGAAGTGGCCGAGCTGGCGGGCAGCAAAACCCGCTACATTTTCGCCACGGCTTTCGACCAGTATGCGATCAAGGCGTTCGACTTCCATGCGCTGGATTATCTGCTCAAGCCTTTCAGTCAGCAGCGCTTCGACCAGGCGCTGGCGCATGCGCGCGCGAATCTCGGCGCAGGCGGCGAGGCGGTTGAAAAGATGGTGCGCGAAGCTGTCGGCCGCAACCAGCCGCTGGGACGGATATTGATACGCGACGGTGCCAAGGTCCACGTTATAAGCGCCGACAAGGTTGAATATATCGAAGCGCAGGATGACTATGTGCAGATACGTTCGGAAGGCAAGTCCTATCTGAAGAATCAGCGCATGTCGGAGCTGGAGGAACAGCTGGACGGACAGCAGTTCCTGCGCATCCACCGCTCCTATATCGTCAACATCAGCTTTGTAGACCGTATTGAGCAGGCGACCAAGGATAGTCATGTAGCGGTGCTCAAGGACGGCAGCCGCCTGCCCATCAGCCGTAGCGGCTACCAGAAAATCCGCGCGGTCATTCAATAAAGGAGCGATATGCCCAAGATAGTCATGGAGAACGGACCCGATCAGGCGGTGATGGCGGAAGTGATCACCGGCCTGACCATGTTCAACGCTACGCACGCCAATGGCGAGACGCCCAACTACCTGGTGATCTCGGTACGTGAAGACGACGGCGCGGCGGTGCTGGGCGGCCTGGTTGGTGCAGCCTACCTGGGTTGGCTGACGGTGCAGGCGCTGTGGGTCGCCGATGAGTTGCGCGGCATGGGGCAGGGCAAAGCCATCCTGCAGGCGGCCGAAGAGGAGGCGGTGCGCCGTGGCTGTCCGCGTGTGTTCCTCGAAACCTTGAGTTTCCAGGCCTTGCCCTTCTACGAAAAACAAGGCTACAAAATTCACAGCAAGCTGGCCGACTTCCCGCCCGGCGGCGCGCGCTACGCGCTGACCAAGGAACTGTTCTAAGGATTGGCGCGGTGTCCGTAGCTTAAGGCGCGGGTGACTTGCCACACGCCGTCGCGCAGGCGCCAGATCAGGGTGAATTCGGCGATGCCTTCACACTTGTTGCTGCCGAACTGGCAGAAGGTATGCGAACCGGTGGCAATGGCGCCGAAGTCTTTCACCGGTACGACTTTCAGGCTGCCCGGCACCAGCTCGCGGCGGTATTTGCCGCAAACGTTTTTCGCGGTCTGGGCGATCATTACGTCGCGCTTCCAGGTGACGCCGCCGTTGTCGTGATAGAACTCGATGTCGTGATCGAAGTAGCTGGCGTATTTGTCCAGCTGCCCCGGCTTGTCGCAGCTGTTGAAGGCGCTGAACATCTCCGTGTCCAGCTTCGCCACGGTGGCGGTAAGCGCGTCATCGGCGGCGTGCGCCGACCCGGCCAACGCGCATAGCAGGATTCCCCATTTCTTCATGACCGGCTCCGTAAGGTTGCGATGCCGGTCATTTTACGCGGGTGCCATCATGGCCTTCCGGTTGTCCGACGAATAGCGCAATAGAGGTGGCGAATCGCATGTAAGTCCGATGAATGGTGCATCATGCGCTTGAATCAGCGCATGGCGATTTGTTCGCGCAGCTCGTGGGCGGTGAGCTGGGTGTAGTCCTTATTGATTTCCTGTTGCGTGATCGCGCGCACTTGCGGATCGAGCAGCGGCCGCAGCACACCGAGAAACTGCGGCGTCGCAATCAGTGCCAGCTTGCTGTATCCACCGTCGCGTTGCGATTGCAGCAGGTAGGCGCAGATGTCGCGCGCGAACTTGTCGGCCTGATGCTCGGCTGGTGTCTGCGCAGGCTGATAAGTATTGTTGGGCAGCGCGCCAGTGGTGTTGTGTACGCTCTTGCCCGCCGATTTAGGCCCGATGCGATCGGTATCCAGATCAGCCGCGCGCTGCCGCGCAGCCTCGTTCACCATATCGTGAATTTCCTCCAGTTGCGGCGCGTTTTCAACGCCGGTAAAAAATCGTGCGCGCCCTGAATTGGCGGCCAGTATCATTGTGATTTCCATGCTGGATACTCCTGATGAGTGAAGATTAAATAGGCGCGCACGGCTGAAATTCGTGGCGTGTGGACCGGTCGCCGACGCGTACAATTCTTTCACCTTTTCGGATCTGCATCTCTACCATGGCCTGATGCCGGACACGCGGGCCGGCATGACCTTCGGCCACGAGTTCACCGGCGTGGTCGAACAGATCGGCCAAGGCGTGCAGAATCTGAAGGTCGGCGACCATGTGCTGGTGCCGTTCAATATCTTTTGCGGCGCGTGCTACTTTTGCCAGCGTGAGCTCTACAGCAATTGCCACAACACGAATCCGGAAGCCAGCGCGGTCGGCGCCATCTACGGTTATTCGCACTCGACCGGGGGCTATGACGGCGGCCAGGCCGAGTACGTGCGCGTGCCGATGGCCGACGTCGGCCCTACTGTGCTGCCGCCGGACATGGATCCGGACGACGCGGTGCTGCTGACCGATGCTTTGCCAACCGGCTATCAGGCGGCCGAAATGGGCAGCATCAAGCGCGGCGATACGGTGGTGGTGTTTGGCGCCGGGCCGGTTGGCATCTTCGCGGCCAAGTCGGCGTGGCTGCTGGGGGCCGGCCGCGTGATCGTGGTCGATCATGTGGAATACCGGCTGGACTTCGTACGCCGCTATGCGCAGTGCGAGACCATCAATTTCCGTGAAGTGGACGACATGGCGCTGCACATCAAGAAGATGACAGACTGGCTGGGCGCCGATGTCTGCATCGATTGCGTCGGCTGCGAAGCAGTCGGCAACGCCATGCAGACGCTTACTGGGCGCTATCTGAAATGGCAGGCCGGCGCGGCCACCGTGCTGCACTGGGCCATCAACTCGGTGCGCAAAGGCGGCCATGTGTCGATTGTCGGCGTGTACGGGCCGACTTTCAATGCGATGCCGATAGGGAATGCGGTCAACAAGGGGCTGACACTGCGCATGAACCAGGCCAGCGTCAAGCGCCATCTGCCTCGCTTGATCGAGCATATCCAGGCTGGCCGCATCGATCCCAAGCAGATCATCACGCACCGCGTGCCGCTGGAGGAGATTTCGGACGCTTACCATATTTTCTCCAGCAAGCTGGATAACTGCATCAAGACCGTGCTCGTGCCACCTCGCGCTGCGCAATAAGGAGAAACATATGGAGACACGCGATCACAGCGGCCAGCATCGCCGCGCCAACAGCCTGGATGAGAAGGATTATGCCCACATCCCCGGCTGGGGCGTAGACCTGGAGCGGGAGAACCGGCCAGCCTATCCGATGGAGCGCACGCCGCCACGACTGGAGGGCGTGAGCAGCGAACGGCCGCAAGATCAGCCGCTAAACGTGGAGGTATTCCATTCGATTGAGCGGCCGGGCGTGACGCCGGTGTTTGGCACCAGCACGCCGCCATCTGGCCTGAGCGGCAAGCTGCGCGGCCTTGCCTATAAGCTGAGCGAGAACGATATCCGCCACTGGCTGATGCTGATGATGGCCGATCGCGTCAATGTGGTCGAGGGTCTCGGACAGGATCTCGGCCAAGGTCGCGTGCCGAATATCTTTGCCGAGATGGGTATCCGCGCGGAGTGGCAGCACAACAAGGCCGGGCTGGTTCGCAAAGTGGCGGTGACCATGGCCGTGGTGGGTGTGGCCTGCTATCTGCTCAAGCGCCGGAATGCGCGGTTGACGCGGTAGCGATCTTCCACCACGCCGGCATCAGCTGCTGGATTTCGGGGCGGCCGAAACGGTCGTCGATCAGGTAGACGGTGCCCCTGTCGGAGGTGGTGCGGATCACGCGGCCCGCCGCCTGCACCACTTTCTGCATGCCTGGGTAGGTGTAGGTATAGTCGTAGCCGGCGCCGAAGATGGTGTCCATGCGCGCGCGTATCTGCTCGTTGACCGGATTAATCTGCGGCAGTCCCAGCGTGGCGACAAACGCGCCGATCAGCCGCGCACCTGGCAAGTCCACGCCTTCGCCGAAAGAACCGCCCAGCACCGCAAAGCCGATGCCTTCGCTGTCGAGTGTGAAGCGGTCGAGGAACTGCGCGCGCTCCGCCTCATCCATGCGGCGCGACTGGCGCCACACCGGCACCTCGGGATGCAGCTCGCTGAACTGGGTGGCCGCCTTCTCCATGTAATCGAAGCTGCTGAAGAAGGCCAGGTAGTTGCCGCGCTGATGAACGTACTGCCTGCCCATCAGCTCCGCGATTGGACGTAACGATTGCTGGCGGTGCGCATAGCGGGTCGAGATGTGCGCCGCCACCTGCACCGACAACTGTTCGGCGACGAATGGCGATTCCACATCCACCCAGGCGGTAGTCTCCGGCATGCCGAGCATGTCGCCGAAGTAGTTCCATGGACTGAGCGTGGCCGAGAACAGCGCTGTGGTGTGGGTGCTTTCAAAGCGGGGCTTCAGGTAGGGAGCGGGCACGATATTGCGGATGCACAGCAGCGAATTGCTATTGCTGGCGCGCGCGCCGGGCGCTTTCTCGATGTCGAACAGTGCGTGGTCGCCAAAGCTTTCCGCCAGCCGTGCGAACATCAGCGCGTTGAAATAGAAGCTCTGCAGGTCCGGTTCGACATAGCCAGGATGATCGGCCATGTAGTCGGAAATCGCGGTGGACGCCGTTTGCAGCGCGCCCATGAATTTTTCCGGCAGCTCGGTGTAGGACTGGTATTCGGAGGTTTGATCCTTCTCCAGCTGGTTCCATTGCTTGTGCACGCGGTCCAGCGGTTTTTTCAGTTCCTCCGGAACGACCTTGCGCAGCAGCCGCAAACTGTCGTGTTCCATCTCGGTCGAATACATCTTGCGCGCGCGGGAGACCATATTGTGCGCCTCGTCCACCAGCACGTTGACCTTCCAGTCGTTCAGCTGCGTCAGGCTGTACAGCATGGCGCTGCTGTCAAAGTAGTAGTTGTAGTCGCCGATGACGATGTCGCACCAGCGCGCCAGTTCGCTGCTCAGGTAATACGGGCAGACGTTGTGGGCGAGGGCGATGGCGCGCAGCGTGTCGCGGTCCAGCGCTGGTGGCGCTGCGCCGTTGGCCGACGGCGCCATCAGCGCCAGCGCCGAGACGCGCGCGGCTGGCAACCGGTCATAGAAGCCTTGCGCCAATGGGCAGGAATCGCCGTGGCAGGCTTTGTCGGGATTGACGCAGGCGGTGCTTTTCGCCGCCAGTTCCAGCGTGCGCAAAGGAAGCAGCGGCGCGCCTTCGCGGATCAGGTCCACCGCGTCCAGCGCCATCTGACGGCCCGATGTTTTCGCGGCAAGGAAGAAGATCTTGTCGACGCCATGTTCGGCGCTGCCCTTGAGCATCGGGAACAGGCTGCCGACGGTCTTGCCGATGCCGGTCGGTGCTTGCGCCAGCAGGCATACCTGGCGCTTGCTGGCGCGGTACATGGCTTCTGCCAGTTGCCGCTGGCCCGGACGGAAGTCGCCGTAGGGGAAGCGCATGGCCTTCAGTTGCTGGTCGCGTTCTGCGCGGTGCGCCATTTCCTGTTGCGCCCATTGCAGGAACAGGCCGCATTGCTGTTCGAAGTAGGCGCGCAGATCGGCGGCCGTGTGGTCCTCGTGCAGCACGGTTTCCTTCTGGCTGCCGATGTCGAAGTAGACCAGCGCCAGGCGGATCTTTTCCAGTCCCTGGTCCTGGCACAACAGGTGGCCGTAGATTTTGACCTGGGCCCAGTGCAGCGCGCGCTGGTTGTCCGGCATTTTCTTCAGGTCGCCGCGGTAGGTCTTGATTTCTTCCAGGCGGTTGGCGCGGATGTCATAGCCGTCGGCGCGGCCGCGCACATGCAGCGGACCGAAATCGCCGCTCAGCGATAGCTCGGTCTGGTAGTCGTCGTCGCGGCGCGAGGTGACCACGCCGTGGCCGGCGATGCCTTCCTGCGCCGTTGGCGAGGGCGTGAAGCGCAGATCGAGATCACCGGCCTTGGCGGTGAACTCGCACAGTGCGCGCACGGCGACGGTGTAGCGGGCGGGGTGTGTCATGCCGCCCATTGCAGGTAGCAGACCGACACCGGCATCTGGTGCGCCGCGCAGTATTCGATCCAGCGCAGCTGGTTGTCCTGCAAGCGGTCGCCCGGTCCTTTGACTTCGATCATATTGTAGCGGCGCTCGGCCGGCCAGAACTGGATCAGGTCGGGGAAGCCGCTGCGGTTGGATTTGATGTCCAGCAGGATGCGCTCAAACGCGCGCTTCAGGTGCAGCGGCGGGATGCAGTCCAGCGCCAGGTCGAGCAGATCCTCGTCGATCGCTTCCCAGTACAGGAAGGGCGACTGGATGCCGTATTTGGCCGTGTAGTTGGTGCGGATGGTGGCGCGGTATTGCTCGCCATCCAGTTGCGACAGCGCGTCGCCGAACTGCGGCGCGCGGCGGCGCTGGAAGTCGGCGCTGTGCAGATCGGCCGGGCCACGGTGATAGGGATGGAAGAACGCGCCCGGTATCGGCGAAAACACCGCCTCCCAGCACAGCAGGCCGAACAGTGAATTCATCAGCGAATTCTCGACATAGTAGACCGGCGCGTCAGCGCGGCTCAGGTGATCGCGGACGACGAATTCGACGTAGCTGGCTTCCTCTGGCGGCGGCAGACTGAGGTCGATGCGCTCGGCCTGCGCCAGCATCACCGGAGGCGGCTTGGCGTGGCCCAGCTTGCGCGCCAGGCGCGGCGCCATGCGCAGCAACTGCTGGCGTTCGGCTTCGCTCTCGGGCGCCAGTATGGCGGTTTGCAGCAGCGCGAAGGCCTCGCGCGGCTGTTGGTTTTTTTCCAGCACGCGGATGGCGCGCGCACGGGCGCCGGGATAGTCGCAATCGGCATAGAGCGCATGCGAGGCCGGCCAGTCGCCGAGCTTTTCGACATGCTGGGCGATGGTGAACACCAGCTTGCTGCGGCGGCTGCGCAGCCATTCGTTATCGTCGGCGCAGGGCGGCAGGCCGGCGATTACATCGGCCGGGTCTTCGCCTTCGGCAAAACGCTCGTGGCACTGATGGATGGCGAGGAAATCATCGATGTCGCGGCGGCAGCGGAAGCCGCGCGCTGCCGGCGAGAACGCCACTTTCTCGTACTGGTAGATACCCAGGTCGGACAGGACAAACTCGGTCCAGTTCTGATGGTAGTTGCCGAAGAAGATGAGGCGCAGGCGGTCGCACAGTTCCTGCGTCAGATTGCGGTAGACGTGGTCGCCGGAATTGGCGTACCAGCCGGAAAAGCGGTGCTCAGCGCCGTATTCCTCGCGCAGCGCCTCCAACTGCTCGGCCTTGCGCAGATGCCGGACGTGTGCGCCCAGCTGGAATACTTTGACGATTTCCGGTTTTTGCAGCAGCTCGAACAGCTGGTCGAGGCCGAGTTGCGGATCTTCTTCGATCAGGCCCAGTTCGGCCAACGGCCGGGCGGCCTCGTGGGTGCTGCCGATTTCCGCGTACATCAGCTTGCTGGCGCGGAATATCGTGCCTTTGCGCATCACCATGCGCACGAACAGCGCGCGCGAGGCTTGCGGCAGGGCGGGGAAGCTGGTGAGGAAGCGGCGTTCGTCGGCGTTCAGCAGATCGTCGTAGCGTTCGCCGATCCACGTCAGTACCTGGTGAAAATTTTCCAGATAATAGAACGGATTTTCCAGAACTTTGATCATTGCGGTGGGACGAAACGGGATGAACTGTATTTATATACAGTGTATCGCGTTGCGTCCCGCTTGCCCAGCTATTTCTTGGCGGCGGGGCCCGTCTGCTGGGTGACCAGGGTGTTGGCCTTGGCGATTTCCGCTTCCACGGCCTGCACCGCCTGCTTGGTGGCCTTGGTCACCTGCTCGTAGCCGGCAAAGGCGTTGTCGATGGCGGTCTTGACGATGCTGACCGCGTTTTCCGAGCCGGGACGGACGTTTTTCGTCACGTCATGGATCAGCGCGCTCAGGTTGTTTTTGGCTTCGGCCACATGGGCGTCGGCGGCGCGGGTGAATTCTTCGCGGATCTCGGCGATGATGTCGCCCAGCTGCTGGTTGTAGGTGGCGGCATTGGCGACGCCGGGCTGGATCTGGTCGGTAGCGACTTTCAGCGCCGCCTTGGGATCGCTGCTCTGACTGATTTCCTTGCCAGCGGCCAGTCCGCCCTGCAACTGCGACTTGGCGGTCGCCAGATTGAGCGCGATCACCTGCTCGACACCCTGCACGGTCTTGCTGGTTAGCGTGTTGAAGGTTTCAAGCTGGAATTCAAACAGGGTTTTGGTGGCGTTGGCAAATTGCTCGGGATTCGTGAACATACAGTCTCCTCATAGATGGGGGGATACAGCTTGCAGCGATTCCGGTTTAACCGTGTTTTTGTAATTTGATTATCGTACAACAATAAGCTTCTCGCAACGGGCGTCACGAAACGGCCCGTAGGCCCTATCCCAGCCCGGCCCCAGCGACGTTTGCGAGCAAAACAGCGCTCCGTCGATCTTGCTACGCCATTTCCACCAGGGCGCCGGCTCGGCCGCCAGGCTGCCGCAAGCCAGGGCCAGCATCAGCAGCAAAGCGCGTTGTCGCGTGAATGTCTTCATACCTTTAAACCAGTTGTTGGGCGCAGACGCGATTGCGGCCACTGTTTTTCGCAGCGTACAGCAAATCGTCGGCGGCGGCGATCATATTGATGTGTGCCGCCTGGGGCTGCACCGCGAAATCGACGCTGGCGACACCGAAACTGGCGGTCACCGCGATGCGCTGCTTGTCGTGCTCGACCGGCGTAGCGGCCAGCGACTGGCGCAGCCGCTCGGCCAGCAATGCGCCGCCGGCCAAGTCGGTCTCCGGCAGGATCAGCAGGAATTCCTCGCCGCCGTAGCGCACCACGCTGTCGACGTTATCCCGCGTCATCGACTGCAGCAGGGCGGCGAAGTGCTGCAACACGGTGTCGCCGCCATAGTGGCCATGGTTGTCGTTGACCGCCTTGAAATGGTCCAGGTCGCACATGATGACGGTCAGGCTGAGCCGGTAGCGCTGGGCGCGCGAGATTTCCGTTTCCAGCAGCTGCTGGTGCAGATGGCGGCGGTTGTAGCAGCCTGTCAGCGGATCGCGCACCGAGAGGTTTTTCAGCACCATCTGGGCGCTATACTCCTCGCGCCACAGGATCTGGTAGCGCCTTGCCGCCACGTAGCTGAACAGGTTGGTCAGGATCAGCAGCGCCGCCATGGTCGGCAGCTGGATGCCGACCACGCCGCCGAGCCGCCACGCCATGCCGATGAACAGCGCCGTGGTCGCGGCGGCAATCGCGGCCGCATAGATCAGCCGGTTGGGAATGTAGATATACAGCACGATGACCACCACCGACATCGAAATCGCGTGCAGCGAAAACTCCATAGGCCGCAGTCCTGCGATGAGCAGGAAGCCGACCGCGCCGACGATTTCGACCACGCTGGCGACCAGCCGCGTCACCGGTATCGAGTCCGGCCGATGTTTGAGCAGCGCCAGGCTGGCCAGCACGGTGACCGCCACGGCGATGCGCACGCCGACCAGCAGGCCGGTTTTCAGCTCATAGCCCAGCCACAGCAGATCGGTCAGCGCAAAACACAGGTAGAACAGCGCACAGAACAGAAAGGTGACGCGCAACTGGTCCTGGGTCATGGCCAGCTGATGTTCAAGGAAATCGTTTTCCGTCGCGCCATCGCGGAACTCGCAGCGCAGGGGCGCTACCTTGATTGTCCTGGACTGAACAGCATTCGATTGCATGACCGCGTATCTCCGCTAGGCGCCGGCTGCTTGCCGGTCTGTTATGTTGCATTATACGACTGCAACATTTGCGGCGTAGGGAATTTAAGCGGAGGCTACAGTGGTGCGACTTTTGGCAGACGCAGCATAAAGCTGGTGCCGCGCCCCGGCGTGCTGGCGACGTCGATCCGGCCGCCCAGCACGCCGGTGACGATGTTGTGTGTTATATACAAACCGAGCCCGGAGCCGCCCGATCCCATGCGCGTGGTGAAGAAGGGATCATAGATGCGCGGCAGGTTGGCTTCCGGAATGCCGACGCCGGTGTCGCTTAGCGTGATGGCGATCTCACCGTTGCCGGTGTCATGGGCGGACAGGGTGACGCTGCCGCTGCCGCGGTTGTCGAAACCGTGCACCAGGCTGTTTTCGATCAGATGTTGCAGCGCCTGGCCGAGCGGGCCGGGATAGCTGTCCATTTCCAGCCAATGCTCGATGTCTTCGATCAGCTCCAGGCCGCGCCGCTGCACTTCTGCCTGTAGCGATTGCATCAATTGCGCCACCACATCGCCGAGCGCGAAGCGGCTGCGCTGGCTGTGGGCGCTGTCGACGGCTATGCGCTTGAAACTGTCGACCAGCGCGGCGGCACGGTTCAGGTTGCGCAGCACCACCGCATCGGCGCTGGCAGCTTGCTCCAGATAGGCTTCCAGCACGGATTTGCGCAGCCCGCCTTCCATATCGCGCCGCAGTTCGGCGGTGCGTTCCTCCATGCTGCCCGCCATCGTCAGCGCATTGCCGATCGGCGTATTCAGCTCATGGGCAACGCCGGCCACCAGCGCACCCAGCGCCGCCAGCTTGTCGCGCCGCACCAGTTCGTCCTGGGTCATGCTGAGGTTGTTGAGTGCGGTGCTGAGTTCCTCGTTGACGTGTTCCGCCTCCTCCTTGGCCTGGCGCAACTCGGCGGTGCGGGCCGCCACCAGGTCTTCCAGATGCTCGCGGTGGCGCAGTAATTCCTCTTCGCGCCGGGTGCGGGCGATGGCGATGCCGGCCAGGTGGGTGGCGGTGCGGATCAGGCGGCGGTCTTCTTCGTTGGGTTCGCGCACGTCGTGGTAGTACATCGCAAACGAGCCCAGCACCGTGCCCCGGTCCAGCAGGATGGGCGTCGACCAGCAGGCGCGCAGGCCGTAATGCACGGCGGCGTTGCGGTAGGGCGCCCACAGCGGATCATTCTGGATATCGCTGACGATCACGGTTTCCTTGCGAAACATCGCAGTGCCGCAGGAGCCTGCTGCCGGACCGATCGGCAGGCCGTTGAGTGCGTCCATGTACGCGCGCGGCATGCTGGGGCCGGCTGCACTGTGGACGGTGACGCCATCCGGATTCAGCAGCATCACCGTGCAATGGCCGCCGTCCAGCTGGGCTTCGATCAGGCGCACCAGCTTGTCCAGCGTCTCCGGCAGCCCGGCGCCGCGGGCGATCATTTCCAGCAGCGCGTTCTTGCCGTCGCGTAGCTCGGCCGCCAGCTTGCGCGGCGTGATGTCGACGATGCGCGCGTGCATCAGCCGGTGTTCGGCGGTGGTCAGCGGCACCATCCGCAGCTCGCAGGACATCGGCCGGCCGGAACTGTGGCGCATCTCCATGTCGAACAGCTGTATTTCGCCGGCCATGATTTGTTCCTGCGCCACGGTCAGCACATGCTCGGTCGGCTGGCCGTCCGGCTGCACTGGCGGGCACAGCGCCAGCAGGTCGGTCTGGATCAGCTCGGTTTCGGTCATGCCGAACATCTGCCGGGTGCGCAGATTGACGTCGAGGATGCGATGATTGCCGCGTTGCATCAGCACAATGGCGTCCGGCGAGCCGGCCAGCATGGTGTGATAGTTGACTTCCAGCGTCGCCATGGTCGGCACGCCGGCCAGCACCGGGGCGGGCGAAATCACTTGCAGGTGCAGCAGGATTCTTTCCGCCAGGTCTTCCGCATTGAAGCTCAGCGGCAGATAGACCGAGGCGCCGGCTTCCCGCGCCAGTACGCGCTCCTCGTCGCTGGGATGGGCGGACAGCAGGAACACCGGCAGCGGATGCGGGCTGGCTTGCTGAAGGCGCGGACACAGCTCCAGGCTGGCGCTGCCGGCCAGCGCCACGTCCAGCAGGGCCAGCGCAACCTTGCCGTCACGTACGGCGCTCAGCGCCTCGTCGCCACGGCTGACGACTTGCACCTCAAAATGGTGGCGCGCAAGCATGCGCCGCAGCGCGGCGGCGTCGTAAGTCGTGCTGGCGGCAATCAGGATGGTCAGCGGCTGATCGGACGAGAACGGCGGCATCATGTATGGCGGTACGGGTCGGGCTCCACAGGGTGGCGTGGAGGCCAGTGTATTACAAGATGGGGCTGTATGGGCAAGCGTTATGCGGCCTTGAGTGCGGCAGCTTCCTGAGCCTGCTTGATCAGCGGGAAGTTATCCTCGATCCAGTCGACCAGCACTTCCAGCCGCTGCGCAGCCTCGCGGCCCAACGGCGTCAGGCTGTACTCGACGTGCGGCGGGACTACCTGGTGCGCCACGCGCAACACCAAGCCGTCGTGGGCGAGGACTTCCAGCGTCTGCGCCAGCATTTTCTCGCTGACGCCGCCTACCGCCCGGCGCAGTTCGCTGAAGCGGTGGGTGCGCTCCAGCAGCATCACCAGCACCAGTACACCCCAGCGGCTGGTGATGTGGCCCAGTACAATGCGGGAAGGGCAGTCGGCCGCCATCACCTGACCGCGTTGCTGGTCCTGATTCAGTTGTTCGATGGCTTTGCGCAGGGATTTGCTGGTCATGGGGACTCCTGGGGGTACTTACTAAAATGTGCGTACTTACATTCCGTAAGTATAGCCTATATCATGGGTCCATCCACTTTCAAGGAGAAACCTCATGATTATCGTAACTGGTGCTTCCGGCCAACTGGGCCGTCTGGTGATTGCTGAACTGCTCAAGCGCGTGCCTGCCGAGCAAATCGTCGCGGCGGTGCGCGATCCGGGCAAGGCGGCCGACCTGGCCGACCAGGGTGTTCTGGTGCGCCACGCCGACTATAACGATCCGGCCTCGCTGGACAGCGCCTTTGAGGGCGCGACCAAGGTGTTGCTGATCTCGTCGAACGACCTGGGCAACCGCGTGCCGCAGCACCGCAATGTGATCGACGCCGCCGCCCGCGCCAAGGTCAGCCTGCTGGCCTACACCAGCGTGCTGCACGCCGATACGTCGACGCTGGCGCTGGCCGCCGAGCATCGCGAAACCGAAGCTGCGGTACGCGCGGCAGGTGTTCCATACACCTTCCTGCGCAATGGCTGGTATGTGGAAAACTACACGGGTACCCTGGGCGGCGCTGTGGCGCATGGCGCGCTGGCGGGCGGCGCAGGCGAGGGCCGGATTGCCGCTGCGGCGCGGGCGGAATATGCGGAAGCGGCAGCCGTCGTGCTGGCCAGCGAGGGTGTGGTGGAGCAGGTGTATGAGCTGGCGGGCGATAGTGCGTTCACGCTGGCTGAACTGGCGGCGGAAGTATCGCGTCAGATTGGCACCAACATCCCGTACAACAACTTGTCGCAGCAGGATTATCTGGGCTTGCTGCTGCAAATCGGCCTGCCGGCACCGTTGGCTGAGCTGCTGGCGGATTCAGATGCCCAGGCTGCCAAGGGGGCGTTGTTTGATGACAGCAAAGTGCTGAGCAAACTGATTGGCCATCCGACCATCTCGCTGGCAGCTGCCATCAAAACGGCGCTGTAAGACAAAAAAGCCGTCTGGACATGAGCGCGATTTGAGCGCGCTCAGCCAGACGGCTTTTTGCGGAATTCTTGGTGCCCACGGAGGGACTCGAACCCCCACACCTTGCGGCACATGGACCTGAACCATGCGCGTCTACCAATTCCGCCACGTGGGCATTTATAACTTCAATCATCAGCGCTTGGTGCCCACGGAGGGACTCGAACCCCCACACCTTGCGGCACATGGACCTGAACCATGCGCGTCTACCAATTCCGCCACGTGGGCGCTGATGTCTTGCTGCTACTTTCTGCTGCGTGTTCTGCAACAGAAGGCACGCATCTTAAGGGGTGGCAGCATACCCGTCAATAGCATTTAGCTGCTTTTGTGAAATTATTTCATTGCGATGTATGCGACCAGTTGAATCATAATGACGTTTCTTTCAACATCGTATTCACTGCATGATGCGTGCGGTTTCCTTTGTGCTGGCTGTGGCCAGCCTGCTGATGCTGTCTGCGCAAGCCTGCGCCAAGGAGGTCATTACGCTGACGAATACCGAATGGGCGCCATATACTTCGCAGCAATTACCGCATAACGGGCCGTTGTCGCGCATCGTCAGCGCGGCGTTTGCGCTGGAGGGCGTGGAGGTGCGCTATGTGTTCCGCCCGCCGAACCGTGCTTATGCGGAGGCTGCGGAAGATTTCGCCCATGGCACGATTTTGTGGAGCACCTCGGGCCGGGATAGTGACCGCCAGCGCCGGTTTTATTTCAGCGACGTGGTGTTCGACGGCCAGTCGGTGCTATTTCATTTGAAAAGCTATCCATTCCGCTGGAGCGGCTATCAGCAGATGGCGGGCGTGCGCATGGGTGGCACGGCGGGCTTTGAATACACCTTCGACAAATACCCCTTCCTCAGCATCGACCGCACAGCCGTCACCGACGAGCAGAATTTCCGCAAATTGGCGGCGGGGCGTTTTGACGTGTTCCCGGCCAACCTGGATGTGGGGCGCGCGATCATGCGTACCGCGCTGACGCCGGAGCAGGCGGCGCTGATCACCTGGGATCCCAATCCGTACAACATCACCCACTACCATCTGATGATGAACAAGCGGAACAAGGAAAGCTTGCGCTACCTGGGTTTATTCAATAGGGGTTTAAAGCGTTTGCGGGAGAGTGGCAAGTACGACGAGTATCTGCAAGTGCTGAAATGAAAAAAGCCTCCCGAAGGAGGCTTTTAACACGGAATTCTTGGTGCCCACGGAGGGACTCGAACCCCCACACCTTGCGGCACATGGACCTGAACCATGCGCGTCTACCAATTCCGCCACGTGGGCAATTTACTACTGTGTCTGTCGCGTTGTGTGCGTCAGAGGCCAGTATATTACGGCAACAACTTGTTTTTCGCAAGTGTTTTTGGCGCTTGCCTGTTGCGGAACACTTTCGTAAGCTTGATTCCTGTCATTTCAACAAGACTGGAGACGGCGATGGAAAGTTTCATGCCGCATGGGCACTGCTTCCTGTGGATACCGTCCATCCTGTGGACCAGTGTGATTTCCGACGCGCTGATCGCGCTGGCGTACCTGACCATACCGGTCAGCCTGGTCTACTTCATCCGCAAGCGGCGCGACATGCCATTCGACTGGATGTTCATCGCTTTCGGTGTGTTCATCCTGGCCTGTGGCGCGACCCATATCGCCGATATCTGGGTGGTGTGGCATCCGGATTATGTGATGTCGGCCACGCTGAAGGCGATTACCGCCGCCGCCTCGGTGGTGACCGCCATCGCCATGGTGCGGCTGATACCGATCGCGCTGCGCATTCCCAGTCCGGCGCAGCTGGCCGCCGTCAATGCTGAGCTGCAAAAAGCCAATGACGACCTGCGTGCCGCCATGGAGCGCGCCGAAGTGGCGAACCGCGCCAAGAGCGCCTTCCTGGCGGCGATGAGTCACGAGCTGCGCACGCCGCTGAACGCCGTGCTGGGCTACACCCAGATTCTCAAGCGCGACCGCAGCCTGGACGTGTCGCAGCAGACCCGTGTCAGCACCATCCAGCAGGGCGGCCAGCATCTGCTGGCGCTGATTAACGATGTGCTGGATTTGTCGCGGGTGGATGCAGGCAAGATGGAATTTCATCCCAAACCGGTGCGGCTGGGCGATCTGCTGTCGGTGGTGGCCGACATCATGCGCGTGCGCGCCGAGCAAAAGCATTTGTACTTCGAGCTGGAATTGATGGAGGGCTTGCCGGTGGCCGTGCATGTGGATGAAACACGGCTGCGGCAGGTACTACTGAACCTGCTGGGCAATGCGGTGAAATTCACCGATCGCGGCGCCGTGCGGCTGCGCGTGTCGCCGTTGCAGGATGAGGTGCTGCGGTTTGAGGTGATCGACGAGGGCATCGGCATCGCGGCCGATCAGCAGGAGCTGATTTTCCTGCCCTTTGAGCAGGTTGGCGATGTCTCGCGCCGCGCCGGCGGCACCGGCCTGGGCCTGGCCATCAGCCGGCAACTGGTGCGGTTGATGGGCGGCGCGCTGAAAGTGGAAAGCGCGCCCGCCAAGGGGAGCCGCTTCTGGTTTGAGGTGCCGCTGAAGGTGGTGGATGCGCCGGGCGCACTGGCCAGCGGCGAGCGCATCGCCACCGGCTATGCTGGTCCGCGCAAGACGATACTGGTGGTGGATGACGTTGCTACCAACCGCGCGCTGCTGCGCGATCTGCTTGGCTCGCTCGGCTTCCGCACGCTGGAGGCCGAAAACGGTAGTGCCGGGCTGCAGCAGGCGCAAGCCGTGCAGCCTGACATGGTGTTGCTGGATATGGTGATGCCGGGCATGGACGGCATCGAAACCACGCGCCGCCTGCGGGCCGACCAGCGCACTGCGGATACGCCGGTGCTGATGATCTCCGCCAGCTCCACGCCGGAAGAGGAGGAGCGTTCATTGGAGGTGGGGGCGAATGCTTTCCTGTCCAAGCCGGTCAATGAGCACGACCTGCTGCGCGAGATCGGTGCGCATCTCAAGCTTGAATGGACCGACTAAATGAAAAATAGCCATCGGACATGAGCGCGATCCTGATCGCGTTCAGCCGGATGGCTATTTTTGCGGAATTTTGTGGTGCCCACGGAGGGACTCGAACCCCCACACCTTGCGGCACATGGACCTGAACCATGCGCGTCTACCAATTCCGCCACGTGGGCACTGATGCTGCTTAACAACTCTGCTATTATATCGACCGGGAGAGTTTTGCGCCAGATGAACTTTTACATTCCTTACTGCACATCAACCCTGTCTTGCAGAACCCGCCGCTTTCGCTGCGAGAGACCAAGATTATAGAGCAATCCTTGGCGATGTCAAATGCCTCCCAAAATATTTTTGAAGAATTCCCGACGCGGCCATGCATTAGTCAAGCAAGGCGATTCCAAGTACACTACGCCTGTCGCGCATGCCGTATAGATGCTAACACTGTAAAAAACTAGAAAACTTTTGAACCAACCTACACATACCATTCCCAGCCGGGAGGAAATTCTCGGCATCTTCCGCAGCGCCAAAGGTCCGCTGGATCTGCGCGCCCTGTCGAAATCGCTGAAAGTCGCCACCGATGCGCAGGCTGTCCTGTCGCGCCGGCTGAACGCGATGCAGCGCGACGGCCAGATCCTCATTGACGACACCGGCCACTACACGCTGGCGACGCAGACCGGCTTCATCGCCGGCCGCGTCAGCAGCCACCGCGACGGTTTCGGCTTTGTGATTCCGGATGAGCCGGGCGAAGACCTGTTCCTGCCGGAGAAGGAAATGCAGAAAGTGCTGCATGGCGACCGCGTGCTGGCCAAGATCGTCGGCGTGGACCGCCGCGGCCGTTCGGAAGGCACGATTGTGGAAGTGACGCAGCGCGCCAATACCCACATCATCGGCCGCCTGCTGAACCAGAACGGCGCCTGGATCGTGGCGCCGGAAGACCAGCGTATTTCGCAGGACGTGCTGGTAGAGGGCGCGATCGGCAAGGCCAAGTCGGGCCAGATCGTCAGCGTTGAGCTGACCGAGCAGCCGATGCGCTTCAAGCAGCCGGTGGGCAAGATTGTTGAAGTACTGGGTTCGCTGGACGATCCGGGCATGGAAATCGAAATCGCCGTGCGCAAATTCGGCGTGCCGCATATCTTCTCGGACGCGGCGCTGCGCCAGGCCAACAAGCTGCCTGACCATGTGCGCGAAGCCGACTGGGGTGATCGCGTTGATTTGCGCGACGTGCCGCTGGTCACCATCGACGGCGAAGACGCGCGCGACTTCGACGATGCGGTTTACTGCGAACCGGTCAAGATCGGCCGCGCCAATGGCTACCGCCTGATCGTCGCGATTGCCGACGTCAGCCACTACGTCAAGCCGAACGACGCGCTGGACGCCGATGCGCTGGAACGCAGCACCTCGGTGTACTTCCCGCGCCGCGTGATCCCGATGCTGCCGGAAAAACTGTCCAACGGCCTGTGCTCGCTGAATCCAGCGGTGGACCGTCTGACGCTGGTCTGCGATGCGGTGGTTACCGCCAAGGGCGAGATCAAGGCTTACCAGTTCTATCCGGCCGTGATCCACTCGGCCGCGCGCCTGACCTACACTGAAGTGGCCGAGATCCTGGGCAACACCAAGGGACCCGAGGCGGCACGCCGTCCCGGCCTGGTGCCGCACCTGAGCAATCTGTACGAGGTGTTCCAGGCGCTGCTGAAAGCGCGCGCGGAACGCGGTGCGATTGATTTCGAAACCACCGAAACCTATATTGTCTGCAATCCGAACGGCAAGATCGAAAAGATCATCCCGCGCACCCGCAACGATGCGCACCGTTTGATCGAAGAGTGCATGCTGACCGCCAACGTGTGTGCGGCCGATCTGCTGATCCGCCACAAGCATCCGGGCACCTACCGCATCCACGCCACGCCGACCGCTGAGAAGCTGAAGCAGGTGCGCACCTTCCTCAAGCAGGTCAATCTGAGCCTGAACGGCGGCGACAAGCCGGCTGCGGCCGACTACGCCGCGCTGATGCGCCAGATCAAGGAGCGTCCGGACGCGTCGCTGCTGCAAACCATGCTGCTGCGCTCGATGCAGCAGGCGGTCTATTCACCGGATAACATCGGCCACTTCGGCCTGGCGTATGAGGCTTATGCCCACTTTACCAGCCCGATCCGCCGCTACCCGGACTTGCTGACGCACCGCGCCATCAAGGCCATCCTGCTGGGCAAAAAGTACGAGCCGAAGATCGCCGGCACCAGCGTGCTGAACACCAACGTCTCGAACGCTACCCGCAAGCAGCAGGCCAAGGACAAGGCCGAAGGCAAGGCGCCGAAGGCCGCCGGCGACCTGACCGTGTGGGACGCGCTGGGCGTGCACTGCTCGGCCAACGAGCGCCGCGCCGACGAAGCCTCGCGCGATGTCGAGAACTGGCTGAAGTGCTACTTCATGCAGGACAAGCTGGGCGAGGAATACACTGGCATCATCACCGGCGTGGCCACCTTCGGCATCTTCGTGCAGCTGGACCAGCTGTTTGTCGAAGGCATGGTGCACATCACCGACCTGGGCCAGGATTACTTCCAGTATGACGATGCGCGTCACGAACTGAAAGGCGAACGCAGTGGCAAAACCTTCCAGCTGACCGACCGCGTCAGCGTGCAGGTGGTGCGCGTCGACCTGGAGTCGCGCAAGATCGATCTGCGACTGGCTGGCGTCGATGCCGTGCCGCCGCGCGAAGGCAAGGCCAACGCCGCCAGCAAGAACAGCAAGACCAATATCAAGCCTGGCCCGGCGATCCCGGCCGCCAAGCCGACCAGCAAACCAGCGGCAAAATCAGCGGCCAAGCCCGCAGCTGCCAAGCCTGCCCGCAAGACCAAGGCCGCATCCGCGGCCAAACCCAGAGCAGCCCAAGCTGCCCCTAAGAGTAAGAAGAAGCGATAAATGAGCAAGAACAAAATGATTTTCGGTTTCCACGCGGTGACCTCGCGTTTGCGTCACGAGGCTGCGTCGGTGGAAGAAATTTTCGTCGATGCCGGTCGTGATGACCGCCGCATGAAAGACCTGATCGCCAACGCCAAATCGGCTGGCGTGCGCGTCATGCCGGTGGATTCGGCACGTCTGGACAAAATCGTCGGCACCCGCCGCCACCAGGGTGTGATCGCGTTTGCGTCGCAGCTGGCGCTGGCGCGCAATCTGGACGAGCTGCTGGACGCCATCGACGGTCCGCCGCTGCTGCTGGTGCTGGACGGTATCACCGATCCGCACAACCTGGGCGCCTGCCTGCGGGTGGCCGACGGCGTCGGCGCGCATGCGGTGATCGTGCCGAAAGACCGTGCCGTGGGCCTGAACGCCACCGCCGCCAAGGTCGCCTCCGGCGCCGCCGAGACCGTGCCTTACATCACCGTCACCAATCTGGCGCGCACCTTGCGCGAACTGAAAGACCGCGGCATCTGGCTGATCGGCACCTCGGACGATGGCGACAAAGGCTTGTACGAAGCCGACTTCACCGGCCCGACCGCGCTGGTCATGGGTTCGGAAGGCGAGGGCATGCGCCGCCTGACCCGCGAGACCTGCGACATGCTGGTCAGCATCCCGATGTTCGGCTCGGTCGAGAGCCTGAACGTGTCGGTTGCTTCGGGCGTCTGTCTGTACGAGGCACGCCGCCAGCGTATCGCCAAGGAAGCATAAGCGACACGCACCATTCGGCGGCCGAATTCGAGGGCCGCCGAACTCCCTCCGAACTCAGCCGCTGTTCAGCAACTCCCAGCCGGATACGCTACCATGCAAGCACCGGTTGTCATTCTGGATAAGCCATGTTCCACCGTCTACGCCAAGACATCAACAGCATCATCGAACGCGATCCCGCCGCCCGCAACGCCTGGGAGGTGCTGACCTGCTACCCCGGCCTGCAAGCCATCGTCATGCACCGCTGGGCGCACTGGTACTGGACCCACCAGATGAAATGGCTGGGGCGCTTCGTCTCCTACCTGGCGCGCATCATCACCGGCATTGAGATACACCCAGGCGCCACCATCGGCCGCCGCGTCTTCATCGACCACGGCTTCGGCGTGGTGATCGGCGAAACCGCAGAAATCGGCGACGACTGCACCATCTACCAGGGCGTGACGCTGGGCGGCACCTCGCTGCACACCGGTGCCAAGCGCCACCCGACCTTGGGGCGCGGCGTCATCATCGGCGCTGGCGCCAAGGTGCTGGGCGGCTTTACCGTCGGCGAATACGCCAAGGTCGGCTCCAACGCGGTGCTGCTGAAGCCGCTGCCGCCGGGCGCGACGGCGGTCGGCAATCCGGCCCACATCGTGCAAAAAGATGTGCTGAACGCCGCCGCCAATCCTTTCGCCGCCTATGGCGTGACGCCGAACGGCGATGACCCGCTGTCCAAGGCGCTGCGCGGGCTGATCGAAAACGCGGTCAAGCAGGAGCAGCGCATCGAGCAGCTGGTGGCCACCATGAAGGCGGCGGGGCTGGCGTGTCAGAGCGTAGCTGAGTGTGATAAATTGAACTCCGACCAACTGAACAAGCTCGTCGAATAAAAGGAAGTGGATATGGAAACAACGCCTGAAGGCCTGGAAATACTGGACCCGTTTGAAATCCGCGTGCTGGCGGTGCTGGCCGAGAAGGAAGCGCTGACGCCGGATAACTATCCGCTGTCGTTGAACGCGCTGGTCAATGGCTGCAATCAGCTGTCGAGCCGCGATCCGGTGATGGCGCTGTCGGAAGAAACAGTGGCGGAAGTGCTGCAGCGGCTGATGCAGAACAAATATGTCAACGGTATCACCCAAGCTGGCGCGCGCGTCACCAAGTACGAACACCGGATGCGCATCAAGTGGTCGCTGGAGCAGGACAAGCTGGCGGTGCTGACGATACTGATGCTGCGCGGCCTGCAAACCGCCGGCGAGATCCGCACCCGCAGCGGCCGGCTGCATGACTTCAAGTCGGTTGCCGATGTGGAGCAGGCGCTGCAATTCCTGATCGATAAATATCCGCCGCTGGTATCCAGGCTGCCGCTGGCGCCAGGCACCAAGGAGCCGCGCTACGGCCATCTGCTGGGCGGCGAGGAAGCGCTGGCGCGCGAAGAAACCGCGCTCAGCCTGGGTGGTTCCGTCAGTACTGGCGGGCAGGGCACGCGCTTAGGCGCGCTGGAGCAGGAAGTCCAGCAACTGCGCCAGCAAGTCGAGGAGCTGACCGCGCAGTTTGCCGAGTTCCGCAAGCAGTTTGAATAAACCATGGGCGCGGGCCGCTGGATTTTTTATCTTGCTTACACCACGGCAGCGCTGAACGATTCGGGCCGCCGCGCCAGCAGTTGAGACAGCCGTTGAAGGCCCGCCCGCAAACGTCCACGGTCCTTGATGCTGCCTAGAGAAATACGAATCGCATTCACCGAGCCGCCGCCAGTGGCGAAAGCCTCGGCCGGCGTGACGGCGATGCCCTCGTTGCCGGCTGCGCGCGCAAGCTGCGAAGAGTTCCAGTAAACCGGCAGCTCAAGCCATACATGCAGGCCGTCTCCGGCGCCGCTGTATCGTCCCGCCATGATGTCCCGCGCCATGCGGTGGCGCAGGCGTGCTTCCTTGCGCACGCCGTCCATCAATCTGTCAGCCGAACCGTCAAGTATCCACTGGGTGGCCAGCGCTGCCGTGAGCGGCGCGACCATCAGCGCAAATGATCTGAGCGCGACCAGGAAACGTTCGCGTTCGTGCGGATCGCGTATCAGCACGAAGGCGACACGCAAGCCTGGCGTCAGGCATTTCGACAGCGTGGAGATGTAGTACGCCTGTTCCGGGGCAAACGTGGCCACGGGCGGCGGCGGGGCATCGGCCAGCAGCCAGTAGGGATCGTCCTCGACGATGCGTACATTGCAGCGCCTGGCGATGCTGGCCAGCTCCTTGCGCCGCCGTTCCGGCATGGTGGTGGCGCAAGGGTTCTGTAATGTGGGATTGAGGTAGACCAGCGCGGGCTTGTGCTGGCGGCAGGCTTGCTCAAGCTTCTCAGGCAGCATCCCGTGCTGGTCCGCTGCCACCGCGATGATGTGCCGGCCGAACTGGCTCGCTGCGGTGCGCAAGCCAGGATAACTCATAGGCTCGGCCAGGATGGCATCGCCAGGCTCGGTCAGCGCGAGCATCAAGGCAGCGATCGCCGCCTGGGCTCCCGGACAGACCACAACCTGTCGGGCATCGACCTGTCCGAACATCGGCGCCAGCCATTGGGCGCCAGCCTTGCGGTCGGAATCGCTGCCCCCGGCCAGGTGGTAAGTCATCAGCAATTCATTATCCGCTCGCATCAACACTTGAGCCAAACCTTGTTTCAGCATATCGTCGAAGTCCACGCCATCCGGCGGTGGCGGGGTGTTCATGCTCAGATCAAGGACTGCGTTTAACTCGACCTTCGGCGCTGCGACATAGGTGCCGCGCGCGCCGCGGCCCTCCAGCAGGTTGCGGCGTCTGGCTTCGTCGTAGGCGCGCGTGATCGTCGTCAGGTCGACGGCCAACTGTGCCGCCAACTGCCGCTGTGGAGGCAGGCGGTCGCCCGGTTTCAGCGATCCGTCCGCGAGCGCCGCCTGCAAGGCATCGGCGATCTGCAAAAAACGTGGCCCGCCGTGGACGGCCAAGCGCGGCAGCCAGATGGGGGAATTGCCATCTTGTATGGATTCTAACTGGGACATTTTGTCTCAATGTATGGAAATTGCTTTAAGGTAGTATGCATCAGAACGTGCAGCAACACCATCCTTGCATGGCAGTCGCCGACGCCACAATAGATAGTGTCAAGTAATAACTGGAAATACTCAAAATGGTGGACTGGATACCTGTAATCTTCGTGATCTTCAAGTTTCTCGTGCTTGGCACGGGGATGTTCTATGCCGTGAAGTGGCATTACGATCAAGGGAAGAAGAAGGAAAACGAAAGGCGCGCAGTGCTGCGCGCGGGCGGCAAAGTGGTCGCACTATTCGTGCTAGTGCTGCTGGGGCTGGGACTCGTCACCTTCTTCGTCATCAAAATGCTGGGTATGGACTTGACCTTTCCATGACCGCAAAGATGTGCCGGCAGGCGAAAAAAATCAGGCTTCATGCAGGACCGTAGTCCTGTTGAAGCCTGATTGCTGTCGGCGCTTAGAAGCGGTAGATGTAGCGGACCGCGATATCTGCTACGTTCTGGCGGTTCTGCATGTTGACGGTGGTGTTATCCGAGTACGTGAATGGCACGCCGTTGTTGCTCCACTGGTATTCGTAAAACTTCACGCGTGAATAGCCGTAGTCGAAGCGCAGATCGGCATTCGGGCGGATCGCATACATCGCGGCCAGCCGCAGTCCCATCTGGCGGTAGCTGGCGTCCGGCAGGCCAATCGCTGCCTGGGCCAGGTTGGCTGCGCTGGGCGCCGTCACCGTGGTACCTGACACTCCGCTGGCGGCTGCCACGCCATACTTGTTGCGATCGTTCAGATACGCCAGGGTGAGATCGAAGCGCAGCTTCTCGCTGGCCTTGAACTTGGCGCCGATGCCGGCCGCGTCGTTGAAGTTGTGCAGGTCCGCCATGTAACCGGTGCTATGGTTGATGAACTGGGTCTGCTCGCCATGCGACATATAGGCGTTCAGCGTCAGCTTTTCCGACAGCGTGTAGCCAGCGTCCAGGCTGTACAGCGACACGCCGGATTCACGCCAGCCCTTGCCGCCGTTCAGCGGAGCGTAACCGGTGGTGTTGCGGTCCTTGCCGTCTTCCGCCACCAGTTGCAGGTTCAGGTTCTCGGCCGGATTCCAGTCCAGCGACAGCTTCCATTTTTCTCGCTTCAGATTGGTCAAGGACAGCGGGAATACCGAGTTGCCCGCCAGCGCCAGAATCGCCGCCGCCGGCAGTTGCTGGCCATAGCAGGCACGGCCGCCGCAATACAGGTTGATCAGCGCCAGATTGGCGGCGGTGGTGCCGGCCACGGCTGGATCGAGCGTGCTCAGCGTGGTCCAGTCGGAGCCGGTGCGCTTGCTTTCCGAATAGCTGATCGCGCCATTCAAGGTTTCCGACAGGTTGCGGCGCAGTTCCGCGCGATAGCCGGTTTCCTTGGTCTTGGCGCGCAGCGCGGTCAGGCCGGCGACGTTTTCGTCCGCCGCCGAAGTCGGCACTTCGCGTTCCACCTGATAGTAGTCGGCGCCCAGCGTGGCGCGCCAGCCCTGGGCGATGCGGTAGCTGGCCTCCAGCTTGCCGGTGGTTTTGACGTTGCTGGTGCGGCTGTTGTACCAGGCGCCATCCAGATTGGTGTAGCTGGCTGGCGTGGTGGCCGGCGTGACGGCCGACGGTTCCAGGTTGTAGCGGAACAGCGGGGTCTTGTCGTCGCGGTCTTCGTGCTTGATATTGGCCAGCAGCGACAGCTTGCTGGTCGGCCGCGCGGTAAAGCCGAACTGGGTCAGCAGCGTGTCGACGCGGGCATTCAGGCTGGAGGCACCGGCCGGTGCACCCAGCAGGCCGTTGGCGGCAAAGCTGTCGTTCTGGCTGGCGTGGGTGTACGCCACCTTGAAGTTGGCCTTGACCGCGCGGCTGAACGCATAGCTGCCGTCCAGGTAGAACTGGTGCGCCTGGTTATCCGGCGGCAGCGCCATCGCCGATTGCAGCACGCTCTGCAAGCTCATGCCGCCGCCAGCGATAATGTTGTTGCCGACCGCAGGATAGCCGGGCAGGGCCACGCCCAGGCCGCTATTGAAGCTGTTCGGCACCACCGGGTTGAGACTGCCATTGGCGTTGTTGTACAGCGAGCCATAGTAGCCGAGGCCGATCAGCAGCTTGCTGTCATGGTAGTTCAGCCGCATGTCGAGCTGCTTGGTGGAGGAGTCGATCGGCTCCGGCACCAGCAGCAACGCGCCGGCCGTGTAGTTGGCCTGGTTCATGGCTGTGGTGCTTGAAGTGCCGCAGACGTAGGCGGCGCAAGCATAGCCGCGGCCCCACAGGCGGGCGCCGCTCTTGTCCTCGTTCTTGAAATTGGCCTCGAATTGCAGGTCAGGCGTCAGCCATTGCTCATAGTTGAGCGAGGCGGCCTTGCGCTCGGTGCCGATGTTCACGTTCTTGCCGGTGCCCGGCTTTGCCAGCCGCGCGATCACTGGCGTGGTGCTGCCGATGCCGGTCATGGCGGTGTTGATGGTGCGCGGATACTCGCGGCTGATCTCGCTGTACTCGGCAGCATATTTCCACGCGCCTTGTTTTTCGTGCAGGAAGCTGACCGAGCGGCCTTCCAGCGCGCCGTCGTTGACGTTGATGCGCATCCAGGTGCCGGTGGCGTCGTCGCGGGTGACCCACTCGACGTCGACGATGGCGTAGGCGTCGTTGTTGCGCTTGCCGTTGTACTGGCCGTAGATGGCGCGGTCGTCCTTGCCGCCGCTGAGGGCGCCGAGGCCGACGCTGATTACGCTGTCGGGCTTGATCAGCTTGGCCACGTCATCTTCTGCGGCGGCTGTCGAAAAGATCGCCATCAGGGCCAGCGCCAGCGCTGTAGGGCGCAGCGTGGCCGTATGAAGCTTGGTTTTCATTGTCATTTCTCCCTCAACGGAACATGAACTGCGGTGTTGGATTGGTCACGGTCGGATTGTTCGAGCCATGGACCTGGGTGTGGCAGTTGTTGCAGGCGCGGCCTTGCGTGACCCAGGTGCCGGACTTGCCTGGCGTGTTGGTGGTCGGAGCGGTAGCCTGCGCGCCAGCCACTTGCGGGATGAAGCCGCCGTGCGGGGTGTGGCATTGCTGGCAGAGGAAGGGCGGACGCGCTTTCAGCATGTTTTCCGCCGTGGTGCCGTGCGGGTTGTGGCACAGCGTGCAGTCTTCGTTGACCGGCTCGTGGTTATGTACGAACGGACCGCGTTTTTCCATATGGCAGGTGTAGCAGGTGTCGTTGATGCTGTCGCGCTTGAGCAGTTTAGGGCCCACCGAGCCATGCGGATTGTGGCAGTCGGAGCAGCTCATCTTGCCTTCAGGGATAGGGTGGTGCGAAGGACGGTTGACCTGGCCGCGCTGTTCCTTGTGGCAGGCGTAGCAGACTTCGGGCTGGGTGCGCTTGTCGCGGACCTTGTCGTGGCCGGTGTGTACCTGGTGGCAGGAGGTGCAGGCCACATCGCGCGTGTCGTGGGTGCTGCCGGCCCAGTGCGAGCGCTTGGCGTCCTTCTCGTGACAGGACAGGCAGGCGTCGTTGCGGTCGGCGACCGGGGTTTTGGCGTGCTTGGTAAAGGTACGCTCAGGCGCCGGCCGTTGCTGGCCTTTGCTGTCCGCGTGGGCGTCGCTGGCGCCGTGGCAGCTGGTACAGGTCGGCGTGCGGCCGTCGGCGCGGGTGCCGTGTTTGCCTTTGCCGATTTGCAGCAGTTGGGGATTATCGCTTTCGTCGTGACAAGCGGTGCATTTGGCATCCCCTTTGAGCACCAGGTCATCGCCCTGGGCCGCTGCGGGGAAGGCGCTTGCCATGCCGGCGACCAAGGCCAGGATGGAAACGAGTCGCAGTATCTTCATT
Source organism: Duganella sp. sic0402 (assembly GCF_019219065.1). Lineage (GTDB taxonomy): Bacteria > Pseudomonadota > Gammaproteobacteria > Burkholderiales > Burkholderiaceae_D > Rugamonas. The sequence goes on from NZ_JAHUWK010000004.1 coordinate 352,923, forward strand.
ATTTTCTCCGTGTGATAGACAGGTGTCTCTCTGTCATCTCCCTATTTGCAAAAACAATGCCCGCCAAAAATAGTGGCAAAAATTTTCATAAGACATTGTTTATAAACGGAATTTATGTGGAGCTTAAGGCTGATTTGTTTTCTCGAAGATGGGAAAGTGGCGGCGTATTTCCTCGCTATTGAGAGCCGCTTCCACATTCCTGTTTTTGGGATTGCCGTAGCCGCGCTTGCCATGCGCCTGCCCCGCAACGCAGACTGGCAATATGGTCCTACCTGCATTCCTTCTGATCGTTGAGCGTAGTCTGAGCCCGTCGCCGTCGAGGTGACGGGCTTTTTTTGTGCTGCCGGGCAGCCCTTGCGGGGCGCGAAAAAAAAGGCCACGGCAAGCGCCGTGGCCCAACACGCACATCGATCGGGGTTAGTGGCCGCCGCTGAAGAAGCCGATGGTGACCAGCGTCAGCAGGATCAGGCCGAAGGCAATCAGCACCAGGCCGAGGATCTTCGAGCCGATGCGCATCGGTTTGGATGGCGCATCCACCAGGTATTTCTCCAGTTCGCCCGAGGCCAGCAGACGCTCATACTGCGCCGGGTGCTCGTCGCGGAACTCTTCCAGCGATTGGGTGCCGGTGAACATCACGATGTCCGGTGGCGGCAGCTTGTTCGGCCGGAAGTGGTTGTTGAAGAAGTGCACGGTGAACAGGAAGACCGCTGCCAGGAATGCTTCCTCGCCATGGATGACGGTGGCGACGTTGAAGATCCAGCCGGGCAGATACTCAGCCGCCACTGTCGGCAGCGCCAGCGTCAGGCCGCTGAAGCCGATAATGTTGACGCCCCAGAACACCGCCCAGTAATCGAACTTCTCGAAGTAGGTCCAGCGGTCGAATTTCGGTTTCGGCCCTTTGCCGAAGAACCACTTGAACATGCCGATGCAATCGCGCAGGTCTTTCCAGTTCGGGATCAGCGAATCCGGGCCGAACCAGCGGAAGCTGCGGTCGCGCAGCAGTTTCTGCATCACATACACAAAATGGATGAAGAAGATGCCGACAAAAGCCATGGCGGCAAAGCGGTGGATCAGGCCCATCGGCTTGGAACCGCCGAACACCTTGGCCACATGCGGCGCCCATGAAGCGTGCGAGAACAGCACGGCGGTACCGGTCAGTACCAGCGTCATGGTTACCAGCGCGAAGCACAGGTGGGCAATGCGCCAGCCGACAGGGAAGCGGCGGAAGTGCTTGTGTTGCAGCGGTTCAGGCAGACCTTCCAGGCGGATATGGGTTTCCAGCTTGTGCTTGGCCGATTCCTTCCATTCGCGGTACAGCCACAGGCCGGAGTGGGTCCAGAAGAACAGGAACACGCCGATCAGCAGCGCCACCATGAAGTTGGTGACGATCCACATTTCCGGATACTTGGCGAAGTCGTGGCTGTTGGCGTGCGGCTCGAACGAGGCGAAGCCGGCGGTGGCTTTCGGCCGTTTCTTGCCGTCGTGGCAGGACTGGCAGGTTTTCAGGCGCTTGTCCGGATGCACCTTGGATTCCGGATCTTTCGAGCCGAGGATCTCATGGCTGCCGTGGCAGTTGTAGCACTTGGCGGTTTCCGCCGTGCCGAGATTGGTGGCCTGGCCGTGATAGGTGCCGCCATAGGATTTGCGCTGTTCCTGGTGGCAGTTGCCGCATTCTTCCACATTCAGCAGCTTGAACGACAGCAGCGAGGTGCTGGTGATTTCATGCGTGGTATGGCAATCGATGCAGACCGCAGCCTTGCTGTTGTTCTTTTCCAGCACTTCCTTGCCGTGCGCCGATTCGGTGTAGGTATCCAGCTGGTCGGTGTGGCATTGCGTGCCGCACAGGGCCGGCACGCCGGCGCGCCAGGCAGCATACTCCGGACTCTTGCGATCGGTGGGGACGTTGAAACTGTGTGTGTCGTGGCACTGGGTGCAGGAAGCCTTCGGCAGATCCGGATTGTCATCATCCGGCTTGGCGTGGAAGGATTTTTTGTAGGCGGCGATATTTTCCACCACTTTGCCCAGACGCGGCTTGGCGGCGGCGCTGTGATTCTTTTGCGCCTCGTCCCATAGCTTCTGGTGGCAGGTGGCGCAATCGGGTGCGGCTTGCTGGTTTTTCTTGTGCGGCTGCTTGCTGTTGCCGGTGACGGTCAGGTCGCTGTGGCAGCTGACGCAGGACAGGTCGCGGTGGACGCCGGCGCCATGCTTGGCAGCGTCGATACCGCGCAGCGCACGCTCGTCGCCATCGTCATTGCTGACCTTGATGGGGGCTTTGTTTGCCTCATGGCAGGCGATGCAGGCGGCATCGCTGCTGGCGGCGGCCGGGTCGACCGCTGCGCTGGACAGCGCGGCAGACAGACACAGCACGGCGCCAAGTATCGCCTTCAGTAACGGTTTGGAGTACATGATTTTTCCTGGATGCTGAAAGGCGGCGGGCGGGCACACGGCCCAGCCCGCCGCTGCCGGAACGGCGGAGGAGTGGAGAGGACTAGCGCGTCAATATCCACTGCGCCACGCTTTTCAGCTTGGCGGGGTCTTTGGTGTCGATGATCTTGTGTTCTTCCTCGGTGCCGTCTTCCAGCTTGACGGTAGGACCGGAAGTGATCTGTTTGACGATATGTTCCTCGCCATCCGCCTTGCCTTTGTATTTGCCGGCCACTTTCTTATACGACGGGCCTTTTTTGGTCTTGTCGACCGCGTGGCATTTGAAGCAGCCATTTTTGCGCAGCAGTGCTTCGGTTTCGGCGTCGTCGGCGTAGGCGTTCACGCTGGCCAGCGCGCTGCTGGCCAGCAGCAGGAGAGCACTCAGTTTAATAATCGATTTCATGATTTCCTCGATGGTTGTTTCAGATGTCGGCCGCGTTGATACACGACTCACCAGGCGTATAAGCAAAAAGAAGGCCATGCAGAAAAGCCCGCCAATACAGGCGCTCTGCGATATGGCTGCTCCCGAAAATGGGAAAAGCGGCTAGTCCATTCCCGTTTGCGAGACGCCGCAATCAAATGCACTTAACTTGACATCGGCGCCTGTGCGAATGGCTGCCCAGCCGCTACCATGGCGCGATGCAGGTACTAAAGAATTGAGCAAGATGCAGCAACAAGCGCCATCCGACCGCCAGCCCTTGCCGCCGGCGCGCCATGCGCTGTCGATACGCAGCAAGGGCGCGATAGTGATCGGCGCCTTGCTGGCGTATGCGATCGTCATTTCGCTGTTTGCCTTCGACCAGAAGAATCAGCTGCTGCGCGAGTTCGAGGAAATCCAGAGCACGCTGCAGACCGAGGCCTTGCTGAAGCAGGCCGACCTGTCCGCCTTCCACGCGGTGATCGCCATCTTTGCCGCCATCGACGCGAATGATCCGCAGGTGGCGATGCAGCACGCCGAGATGTATCACCAGTCTCTGCTTGATGCGCAACGCGATCTCGGCCAGCGCTTCGACAACGCGCTGCTGGCGCCGGGAGCGCTGGACGCCGACTGGCAACGCGCCAACCAGCATCCCGACAAGCCCAATCTGAATCGCCTGCTCAGTGGCGTGGTCAAGGTCAAGAGCGAGCTGTCGGCGCTGACCGAGGCAGTGCAGCGGCGCCGCCAGTCGCTGGCGGCCAGCTACCGCGAACGCACCGGCTCGGTGGCCAGAACGATTTTCCTCGCCGGCATGCTGGGCTTGGTGATGCTGGGGGCCTGCATCGTGCTGTTCTTCCGCCGCCTGACGGAAGACCTGGCCATCCTGCAAAAACGCGCGCTGGAAATCCTGCATGGCCTGCATGGCGGGCCGATCAACGTCACCCGGCATGACGAGGTCGGCCAGTTGATGACCGCCGTGAACAATATGTCGGATACGCTGGAAGCGCGCAACAAGGAACTGATGCTGGAGCGGCAGAAGTATATGCATCAGGAGAAGATGGCGGCAATCGGCACGCTGGCTGCCGGCATCTCGCACGAGATCGGCAACCCCATCGCCGCCATCTCCGGCATCGCCCAGGACATGCTGGAGCGGCGCGCCTGCATGGACGAACATGGCCGCGTCAACTGCTGCCAGTGCCGCCCGGACCTGATCTACGAACAAACCGCGCGTCTGGCGGCAATTACCCGCGAGATTGCCGACTTCGCCTCACCGCGCGCGGTGGAGGCGCAGTTGCTGGACCTGAATCACCAGCTGCGCAGCACCACCAGCCTGGTCCGCTACGACAAGCGCCTGGCCGGCGTCGAGCTGCAATTGCAGCTGGATATGCAACTACCCGCCATCCATGGCGTGGCCGACCAGCTGACCCAGCTGATCATGAACCTGCTGATCAACGCCATGGATGCGCTGGAAGGTGTCGGCGGACGGCGCCGGCCGACCATCACCGTCACCACCAGCCGCACGCCGTTGGGCGTGCAGATGTGCGTGGAAGACAATGGCAGCGGCATGGATGCGGCCACCGTGCAGCGCGTGTTTGAAGCCTTTTTCACCACCAAGCCAGCCGGCAAGGGCACCGGCCTGGGCCTGTCGCTATGCTATGCGATCGCGCAGAACCACGGCGGCACCATCGATATCGAATCGGCACCCGAGCGCGGTACGCAGGTGCGGGTGCTATTCCCTCCAACCGAATGAGAAATACTGCATGAAATCACTCGACGTGATGGTGATCGACGATGAGCCGGTGATCCGCCAGATGCTGGCGGCGCACCTGCTGAAGCTGGGCTGCACCGTGGTCCAGGCCGGCACCGGGGAGGAAGCGCTGGAACGCCTGTCGAAAGGCGATATCGAAGCGGCCATCTGCGATATCAAGATGCCCGGCATGAGCGGCATCGAACTGGTGCGCCAGGTGCGCGCGGCCGGTATCGACACCAGCTTTATCATGATGACCGCCTTTGCCTCGGTGGATACGGCCATCGAGGCGATGCAGGCCGGCGCCACCGACTATATGGTCAAGCCGGTGCGCAACGAGGAACTGCAGCACCGGCTGCGCAAGATCAGCGACCTGCGCGGCCTGCGCGCCGAAAACCGCGTGCTGCGCAGCCTGGTGCAGGGCAAGCGCGAAGACCAGTTCGAGTTCAGCTCGCCGGTGATGCGCGATCTGGCGCGGCTGGTGGACAAGGTATCGCCGACCGCCAGCACGGTGCTGGTGACCGGCGAAAGCGGCACCGGCAAGGGCGTGGTGGCGCGCCGCATTCACCAGCAGAGCCCGCGCGCCAACGCGCCATTCATCCCGGTCAACTGCGGCGCGCTGCCGGAAAACCTGATCGAGAGCGAGCTGTTCGGACACGTCAAGGGGGCGTTCACCGGCGCCGACAAGGCGCGCAAAGGGCTGTTCCTGGAGGCGGACGGCGGCACGCTGTTCCTCGACGAGATCGGCGAATTGCCGTTGATGATGCAGGTCAAGCTGCTGCATGTGATTGAAGAGAAGAGCATCCGCGCCGTGGGCAGCGAGCAGGCGCGCCGCGCTGATGTGCGCATCATTGCCGCCACCAACCGCGACCTGGCGCAGATGGTGGCGGAAGGGCGCTTCCGCGAAGATCTGTATTTCCGCCTGAGCGTGTTCCTGATCCAGCTGCCGCCGCTACGCGAGCGCCGCGCCGACTTGCCAGCGCTGATGGCTTTCCTGCTGCGCCGTGGCGCCGAGCGTAGCGGCTTGCATCGCGTGCCGGCGCTGGAGCCGGAAGTCGATGAGCTGCTGCTGTCCTACCAGTGGCCGGGCAATGTGCGCGAGCTGGAGCATGTGATCGACCGCGCGCTGATCCTGGCTGACGGCGGCCAGGTCAGTTGCGCCGACCTGCCGCCGCAAATCGTCAAGGAGGCGGGCGCAGCGCCGGTGGCGGATGGCATCAGTGGCCAGCTACCGGCCGAACCGGGCGAAAGCCTGCGCGATCAGGTGCGCCGCTTTGAGTGCGCGCTGATTACCCGCGCTATCCGCGAAGCCGAGGGGGACCGTCGTTTGGCGGCGCAGAAGCTGGGCATGGGCTTGTCCAGCCTGTACCGCAAGCAGGAAGAATTCGAAACGCTGGGCTTGCTGTAAGGGCGTGGCATGCGCCGGGTCTATGTGCGCGAAACCAGCGGCCGCCACACGCGCAGGAGGCATTGCTGGGGATGGTTCAGCCAGGTGCTGTTCTTCCTGCTGCCGTGGCTGAACTGGGATGGCCGGCAGATGCTGCTGTATGACGTCGCGGCGGTGCGGGTGGCGCTGCCCGGTGTGGTGCTGGGACCGCAGCAACTGGCCTGGCTGCTGTTGCCGCTGCTGGGTCTGGTCTTGCTGCTGATGGCGGCGTCGGCGTGGCAGGGGCGGCTGTTCTGCGGTTATCTGTGCGCGCATACGGTGTACGCCGATCTGCTGCTGTGTCTGGAGCGCCGTATCGAAGGCAGCCGCAGCGCACGCATGCAGCTGGATCAGGCGCCGCTTGCGCTGCGACGCTGGCGGAAGAAATTTCTCAAGCATGGCGCCTGGACGCTGCTGGCACTGGGCTGTGGATTTGGCATGACGGCCTGGTTCACGCCGGCGCGCGCGTTGCCGGTGCAGCTGCTGCATGGTGCGCCGGGGCCGTGGATGGCGGTGCTCGCCTATTCGGTGTTCTTCTATGTTAACGGCATGCTGCTGCGCCACCGCGTGTGCCGCTGGTTTTGCCCGTTCGGACCCTTGCTGGGCGCGCTGGCGGGACCTCGTACCAGAGCCGTCCGCTACCACGCGCAACGTGGCGAGCCGCGCGGGCTGCGCAACGCCAAGCGCGATCGCGCTGTGCTGGCGGCGCAAGGCGACTGTCTGGATTGCACGCTGTGTATACAGGTCTGCCCGAGCGGCAGCGATATCCGCCAAGGCGAGCGGCACGACTGCATCGCTTGCGGCGCCTGCATCGACGCTTGCGACCAGGTAATGCGCCAGCGTGGACTAGCGCTTGGCCTGATCGCTTATCGCAAAGAGATTTGTAGCAAAGATGGAAAAATTTGATCTGGGTCAATCAAAAGAACTAGTACTAATTCGTATCATTCCCCGAAAGCAAGATCCAGCCTGAAACAAGCGGATTTTGCGCGCCTGCCGCAGTGGCGGGCGTGGTTAAGGGAGAATCATCATGAGTTTGCAAGCATGTCAGCTCGCTTGCACGCGTGGCGGCCGCAGCCTGTTCCATGGGCTGGATTTCACGCTTCAAGCCGGTGACGCATTGCGCGTTGCCGGCGCCAACGGCAGCGGTAAAAGCAGCCTGTTGCGGCTGCTATGCGGCCTTGCTTTCCCTAGCGCCGGCGAAGTACGCTGGCATGGCCGTAATATCCGCGCGGCGCGTGAAGAGTTCGGCGCAGCGCTGACCTATCTGGGCCACGCGCACGGCGTCAAGGATGATCTATTGGCGTGGGAAAACCTGGTGGTCGCCAGTACGCTGGCTGGCCAGCTGGTAGACCGCGTACAGGCGTGCACCGCCTTGGCGGCCTTGGGGCTGGGTGCGCAAGCCTGCCTGCCGGCGCTGTCCCTGTCGCAAGGGCAGCGCAAGCGCGTGGCGCTGGCCCGGCTGCATCTGCAACAGGACGCGCGGCTGTGGATCTTGGACGAGCCATTTGCCGCGCTCGATACCGCCACCATTGCCCACCTCGCCGGCACGCTGGAGCGCCATCTGGAGCGTGGCGGCATGCTGGTCTACACCACGCATCAGCATGTGCCGCTGCGCGCGCCTCGGGCGCGGCTGCTCGACCTGAGCCGGGAGGCCGCATGCTGAAGGTGTTCACCTGCGTGCTGCGGCGCGATCTCAAGCTGGCGCTGCGGCGCCGTTCCGATGTCTTGACCACGCTGTTTTTCTTCATCGTCGTGGTCACCCTGTTTCCCCTCGGCGTGGGGCCGGAACCCGAACTGCTGCGCACCATGGCGCCCGGCGTGCTGTGGGTGTCTGCATTGCTGGCGTCGATGCTGGCGCTGGGCCGCCTGTTCGCCCCGGATTTCGCCGACGGAACGCTGGAACAGATGCTGCTGTCGGCCGAACCGCTGATGCTGATCAGTTGCGCCAAGGTGCTGGCGCACTGGCTGGTGTCCGGCCTGCCGCTGGTGTTGCTGGCGCCGCTGCTGGGCATGCAGTTCGGCCTGCCATCCAGTTCGGTCTGGGTGCTGTGCCTGACGCTGCTGATCGGCACGCCGGTACTCAGCTTGCTGGGGGCGATCGGCGCTGCGCTGACGCTGGGCGTGCGCGGCGGCGGCGTGCTGGTGGCCTTGCTGGTGCTGCCGCTGTACATCCCGGTGCTGATCTTTGGCGCGGGCGCGGTCAGCGCCGAAGCCAGCGGCATGGGCGCGCAAGCGCATTTCCTGCTGCTGGGGGCGATGCTGGCCGCAGCGGCGGCGCTGGCGCCGTGGGCAGTCGCCTCGGCGCTGCGGGTGGCGCTGGAATAGAACTTTAGCGAAGGAGTAAACATGGGAAATAGTGACCACAGGCGCGTGTCGCGCTGGTTCAAATATGCATCGCCGGCAGTGTTCTATCCGCTGGCCGGAAAACTGATCCGCTACTGCACGGCGGCCGCGATTGCGCTGACCGCGCTGGGCTTGTACATCGGCTTTTTTGTCGCACCGACCGACTTTCAGCAAGGCGACGCCTACCGGATTATTTTTGTTCACGTGCCCGCTGCCTGGATGTCGATGGTGATTTACCTGGCGATGGCGTTCTGGGCAGCGATGGGGCTGGCGTTCAATACGCGGCTGTCGTCGATGATGGCCAGCGCGCTGGCGCCTACCGGTGCGATGTTCACTTTTCTGGCGCTATGGACCGGCGCGCTGTGGGGCAAGCCGACCTGGGGTACCTGGTGGGTGTGGGATGCGCGCCTGACCTCGGAACTGATCCTGCTGTTCCTGTACCTGGGCTTCATGGCGCTGCAAGCCGCCATCGACGAGCCGCGCCGTGCTGACCGCGCCGGCGCCGTGCTGGCACTGGTCGGGGTGGTCAATGTGCCGGTGATTTATTTTTCGGTGCAGTGGTGGAACACGCTGCATCAGGGATCGTCGATCAATTTCAAGAGCGCGCCCAGCATGGCGATGACCATGTTGCTGGGCATGCTGATTATGGCGCTGGCGTTCTGGGCTTACAGCATTGCAGCCGCGCTGGTGCGGGTGCGCTGCATCATGCTTGAACGCGACGCGCATAGTGACTGGAGCCGTGAGGCAGTAGGAGTATAGACATGATCTGGAACAAGCTGAGTGAATTCTGGGCGATGGGCGGCTACGCCTTGTATGTCTGGGGCTCGATGGCCGTGGTGGCCTTGTGCATGGGCTTTGAAATGTGGCACCTGAGACGGCGCCACGCGCAGGCGCGCAGCCTGGCGGAACAGGCGCAAGGACGGCCGGCGCGCGCGCCGGCGGTGGTGCAATATAGCTCGCATGGGGTGCAAGATGAAGCCGCGGCATAAACGGCTGGCGCTGATCGCCGGCGGCGTGGCCGCGCTGGGCGTGGCGGTGGCGCTGCTGTTGTCGGCGTTCCAGCAGAACCTGGTGTTCTTCTACACGCCGACGCAAATTCTTGAAGGCGAAGCGCCGCGCAACCGCAGCTTCCGCATGGGCGGCATGGTGCAGCCGGGCAGCTTGCAGCGCCAGGCCGACGGCGTGACGGTGGCCTTTGTGGTCAGCGACACCGCGCGCCAGATCAAGGTCCAGTACAAGGGCATCCTGCCGGATCTGTTCAAGGAAGGCAAGGGTGTGGTGGCGCAAGGCCGGCTGGGCGAGGGCATGCTGTTCCTGGCCGACGAAGTGCTGGCCAAGCACGACGAAAACTACATGCCGCCGGAAGCTGCTTACGCGCTCAAGCAGGGCGCAGCCGCACAGCAGGCAGAGGATAAAAAATAGGGGTATGAAATGATTGCAGAATTAGGAAACCTGGCACTGATGCTGGCGCTATGCCTGGCATTGGTGCAGGGCGTGATGCCCATCGTCGGTTCGTATCGCGCCGACCAGCGCTGGATGCGCCTGGCGCGTCCTGCCGCCGCCGGCCAGCTGGTGCTGCTGACGCTGGCGTTTGGCGCGCTGGCCTGGTCGTTCGTGCAGAATGACTTTTCGCTGGCCTATGTGGCCGGCAATTCCAACTCGATGCTGCCGCTGCACTTCCGCATTGCCGCCACGTGGGGCGGGCATGAAGGCTCGCTGCTGCTGTGGGTCGAGATGCTGGCCTTGTGGACCTTTGCCGTGGCCTGCCTGAGCCGCCAGCTACCGGATGTGATGGTGGCGCGGGTGCTGGGCGTGCTGGGCCTGGTCAGCGTTGGCTTCCTGTGCTTTATGCTGTTCACCTCGAATCCGTTCGAGCGCCTGCTGCCGGCCGCTGTTGATGGCCGCGACCTGAATCCGCTGTTGCAGGATTTCGGCATGATCGTCCATCCGCCGATGCTGTACATGGGCTATGTGGGCTTCTCGGTGGCGTTCGCGTTTGCGATTGCCGCGCTGATGGGCGGTCAGCTGGACGCCGCCTGGGCGCGCTGGTCGCGGCCGTGGACGCTGGTGGCGTGGGTGTTCCTGACGCTCGGCATCTTCATGGGCAGCTATTGGGCGTATTACGAGCTGGGTTGGGGCGGCTGGTGGTTCTGGGACGCCGTTGAAAACGCCTCCTTCATGCCGTGGCTGGTTGGTTCGGCGCTGGTGCACTCGCTGGCGGTGACGGAAAAGCGCGGCAGCTTCAAGAACTGGACCGTGCTGCTGGCGATCATCGCCTTCTCGCTGTCGCTGCTGGGAACCTTCCTGGTGCGTTCCGGCGTGCTGACCTCGGTGCACGCGTTTGCCACCGATCCGCGTCGCGGCCTGTTTATCCTGATTTTCCTGGCGCTGGTGATCGGCGGCTCGCTGCTGCTGTACGCCTGGCGTGCGCCGAAAGTCGGCTCCGGCGGCAAGTTCGGCATGCTGTCGCGCGAATCGCTGCTGCTGGTAAACAATGTCTTGCTGCTGGCTGCGGCCGGCACCGTGCTGCTGGGCACGCTGTATCCGCTATTCCTGGATGCGCTCAGTCTCGGCAAGATTTCGGTCGGTCCGCCGTACTTCGAAGCGGTATTCGTGCCGTTGATGCTGCCGGTGCTGGTGCTGCTGGCGGTCGGTCCCTTCCTGCGCTGGAAGGACGCGCCGCTGAACGAACTGCTGCACCGCTTGCGCTGGATCGCGCTGGGCACGCTGCTGTTTGCCGTGGCGATCCAGTTGTGGCTGTCGCCCACGCCGATGGTGCTGGTGGGCGTCGCCTGCGCATTCTGGATCTGCGTGGGCACCGCCTCGCACATGCTGGAACGGCTGCGCCACGTCGCCCCTGGCACCAGTGCGTGGCAGCGCCTGCGCCGCCAGCCGCTGAGCTACTGGGGCATGCTGGCCGCGCACGCCGGCATAGGCGTGTTCGTGGTCGGCGTCACGCTGGTCAAGGGCATGGAAACCGCCAACGACGTCAGCATGCAGGTGGGCGACACCACGCACGCCGGCAGCCATGTATTCCGCTTCAGCGCACTGGCGCCGGTGCAGGGCCCGAACTACAGCGGTACTGAAGGCACGTTCGAGGTGACGCGCGACGGCCAGCTGGTGGCCACGCTGCGCGCGCAGAAGCGCGTCTATAAGGCGCAAGGCATGCCGATGACCGAGGCGGCCATCGACCGTGGCTTTACCCGCGACCTGTACGTCTCGCTAGGCGAGGAAACCGCGCCGGGCGTGTGGGTGGTGCGCGTGCAGCACAAGCCGTTTGTCGGCTGGATCTGGGCCGGTTGCCTGATCATGTCGGCCGGCGGACTGCTGGCGGCAGGGGACAAACGCTATCGCATGGCCGCCAGCCATCGCCGCCTGGCGGCCGGGCCGGCGCTGGCCGCCAGCGAACAGCCAGCCCAAGCCTGAACATCCACAGGAGAGAACGCATATGAAACGATTTCTGCTGCCGCTGGGCGTGTTTGTCGCCTTGCTGGTTTTTCTGGCCGTCGGCCTCAAGCTGAATCCGCGCGAGATACCGTCGCCGTTTATCGGCAAGCCGGCGCCGCAGTTTCACCTGAGCCAGCTGGGCGACCCGGCCGCCACCATCGCGCCGCCGGACATGCTAGGCCAGGTGTGGCTGCTGAATGTCTGGGCCTCGTGGTGCGAGGCGTGCCGCGACGAGCACGCGGCGTTGCTGGCGCTGTCGCAGCGCAAGCTGCTGCCGATTATCGGCCTGAACTACAAGGACCAGCGCGCCGACGGCAACAAGTGGCTGGCGCGCTTTGGCAATCCGTACACCCTGTCCGGCTTTGACGAGGATGGCCGGGTCGGCATCGACTACGGCGTCTACGGCGTACCGGAAACCTTTTTGATCGACAAACAAGGTGTGATCCGCTTCAAGTTCATCGGCGTACTGACGCCGGAAATCATTGAGCAGAAGCTGATGCCGCTGATAAGGGAGTTGAACCGTGTTTAAATTAATACCCATGCTGCTGGCCTGTGTGCTGGTGCTGTCGTCGCCACTGGCAGCGGAAGCGCCGCCAGTGGCGGCCGACCCGGTACTGGAACAGCGCGTGCTGAGCCTGTCCGAACAATTGCGCTGCCTGGTGTGCCAGAACCAGACCATCGCTGAATCGCACGCCGAGCTGGCCATCGACCTGCGCAACCAGGTGCGCGAGCAGCTGGCGCAGGGCAGCAGCGAACAACAGGTGATCGACTACATGGTGGCGCGCTACGGCGACTTCGTCATGTATCGCCCGCCGTTCAAGCCCATGACCTGGCTGCTGTGGTGGGGGCCGGCGCTGCTGCTGGCCGCCGGCCTGGGCGGGCTGGCGCTGCAACTGCACCGCCGCGCTGCGACAGAACCTGAATTATCGCCTGCCGAGCTGGCGCGCGCCGCCGCGCTGCTGGATGCATCACTGCCTGAGAAAGAAATGACATGACTACGTTTTCCATTGCCGCCGCGTTGCTGACAGCGCTGTCGCTGCTGTTCATCCTGCCGCCGTTGTTGCGCAGCGAGCGTCCGCGCCGTGGTCCGGCCGCGCGCGCTGTCGCCAACCTCGCGGTGCTGCGCGACCAACTACGCGAGCTGGACGCCGATCTGGCGGCTGGCACCATCGACGCCACCGGCTATGCGCAGGCGCGCGGCGAGCTGGAACGGCGCGTCGCCAGCGACGTCGGCGCCGTGCCTGCCGCCACGGCCGAACAGCTGGGCGGTCCGCGCCGCCTGGCTGCCGCGTTGCTGACGCTGGCGCTGCCAGCGCTGGCCTGCGCCTTTTATCTGCTGCTGGGCACGCCGGTTGCGCTTGATCCCACGCGCATGCAAGCCAACGAGGAACTGGCGCGCCAGACCGAACTGGCGGAACTGGTGGAAGGCATGGCCGCGCAGCTGCGCAAGCAGCCGAACGATGTGGCTGGCTGGAATATGCTGGCGCGCTCCTATGCCAGCATGGGCAATTTCGAGAAGGCAGCCGACACCTATCGTCACCTGATCAGCCTGGACCCGGACAATCCGAATCTGCTGGTCGACTTCGCCGATGTGCTGGCCATGTCGCGTGGAAAAACCATGCAGGGCGAGCCGGAGCAGCTGGTGATGCGCGCGCTGCGTATCGACGCCGAAAACTTCAAGGGCTTGTCGCTGCTCGGCAGTACCTTGTTTGAGCGGGGTGATTACGCTGGCGCGGTGGCGCAATGGAAAAAGATTCTGCCGCTGGTGCCGCCGGATTCCGACACGGCGCGCAACACCATCGAAAGCATTGCTATTGCGCAGCAGCGCCAGGCAGCACCGTGAACTGTCTTTTACTTATGAGAGGTAACAAATGATGAAGAAACAGATAGCCGCCATGGCGGTCATGGCCAGCGTTCTGCTGCCGGCTGGCGTTGCCAGCGCAGCCGCAGCTGCTGCGCAGCCAGGCGCCAATCCGCACGGCCGCCCGGCGTCGCCGCAGGCGCTCAAGCCCTTGCCGAAACAGGACAAGCTGAGCATACGCGGCTGGTCGTCGCCCGCGCCCGCCGCCTGGACCCCGGTAGAGCCCGCCAGCACAATGCGTGCCGCCCAGTTCATCCTGCCTGGCGGCACCGGAAAGCCCGCCGACGATGGCGAAATGGTCGCGTACTTCTTCCCGGCCGGCGATGGCGGCAGCCAGGAAGCCAATATCGAACGCTGGAGCGCGGAAGTGACCGACGCCGCCGGCAAGCCGGTCAAGCCGCAGATTACCACCGCCAAGGCAGGCATGACCAAGGTCACGCTGCTGACGCTGCAAGGCAATTACACCCGTGGCGCGAATATGCTGCCAGGCGCGGAACGCAAGAGCAATCAGACTTTGCTGGTGGCGATGGTGGAAACCAGCATCGGCCGCATCACGCTGCAAGCCTATGGCCCTAGCAAGACGGTTGCCGCGCACCGCGACAGTTTTATCAAGCTGGCCAACAGCTTCGCGCCGGGCTAGGCGGGTTCAGGGACGGATGCGCAGGGTGCTGGCGATCAGCGCCACACTCTGCGGGCTGTCCCATTCGCGGCTGCCATAGTGGCGTGCCAGCACGCGGCCTTGCGCGTCCACCAGCAGCGTTAGCGGGATGCGGTCCGCGCCCAGCATGATTTCCAGTTGCAGCTGATGGTCGATATAGTTGGGGAAGCGGATGCCTGCACCGCGCAGGAAGGCGCTGGCGCGGTCGCGGTAGTCGTCGGTAGAAACGCCGATGACGTTGAACTGCTTGCCGTAGCGCTGCGCCAGACGTTGCAGCGAACCCATTTCGGCACGGCAGGGACCGCACCAGCTGGCCCAGACATTGATCACCAGCGGCTTGCCGCGATAGGCGTTCAGCTCACGCGCGGGCCCCAGCAGCGGATCCAGCGTGGCCTGGCGCAAGGGCGCGCCGATGGCCACCTGTCCGATGGCTTGGGCAGGTGGCGCCGCGCTGGCGCCATGCATTGTCAGCGCCAGTGTCAGCAGCAGGGTGGTACTTGTCGTTTTCATGAGGCGCAGTATAAGAAGGCTGCGCCTCAAGAATCCTTGACTTACATCAACTCCAGCTCGATCAGCGCATCGTTGCCGTACTGCTTGCTGCCGACCGGGACCGAATACGACTTGCCGTCCTTGCCGATCGTCAGCGGTACGCGCGTCTCGCCATCCAGCAGTGTGGCGCGCGCTAGCGGCGCCTCGGCGCGTACGCTCAGCTTGAAGTCCTTGAAGCCGCACCAGTCGGTGGTGAGCGTCAGCGTGTTGATCGTCGCGCGCAGCATGAACGGAATGTAGTTCTTGCCGATCGCCACCAGCACGCGGCACTCAAGGCGGATATCGCCCAGCCGCCGCATGCCGGCCGGAACGCCGGCACTGTGCACATCGGGCCAGAAGCTGAAGTAGCTTTTCTTTTTGTTGAGGACGATATCGGCGTTCTCGTCTTCGGCCGTCTCATCGCGTGGCAGCACGAAGCGGTGGCCGGCGTCCAGCGGCAGCGCGATGTCGCTCTGCTTGCCGGACACGCGCAGCGTCACGCCATCCATTGCGTCCGCTGGCGCCTTGGCCTTTAGCGTCAGGCGGAACCAGACTTGCTGCGCATCCGGCGCCAGCTCGTGGTTGTCTTCAAACGCATCCAGGCCGGACAGCATATAGCGGTAGGGCTGCAAGTCCGGGCTGCGGGTGCCGTTGATGACCACCACCGGGCTTTGCTCCTCCGGCTCGTCTTTCTCTGCTGCCGCTGCCAGCAGCGGCAGCAGCAGGACCAGCAGCAGCTTAGACTTCTTCACGGCGACGACGCATATACACTGCCACGGCGATCATGGCGATACCGGCGGCCGCGCCTATCCATACGCTGGGACCACCCAGCGTCGACCACGAAGCATTGAAGATGGCGTCCGGCAGCGGCAGCTTGTGTTCTTCGTGAGCGATCTCGATGGTGTCCTTGCTGAAGGCCAGCCACGAGCCTGGCACCACGCCCAGCAGGATGCGGTTGGTGATATGGCTGGCGAACCACAGCGCGTCCACGCCGAAGTGCAGCGCCTTCTGTGCCCACACCAGCAGCAGCGTGATGATCACCGGCGTGCCAACTGCCCACAGGAATACCTTGGAGCGCGCCATGCTCGACACCATCAGCAGCCAGCCGACCGTCGGCAGGGCCCACAGTATGTACACCGGCAGCAGCCCGACCAGGCGCAGCGGCGACAGGTACAGCTCGGGTGACCCGAGGATCTCGCCAAACAGGTTGGTGCCATGGATTAGCAGTGTCACGCAAGTCGCCAGCAGCATGATCAGGCCCAGCGCCACCGCGACGCCGATCGTGATCAGCGGCGCCACCACCAGGGCCAGCAGCACTTTCGACAGCACCGTGGTCAGGTCCGACACCGGCAGCGATTTCCAGAACAGCAGGCTGCGGTCGCGGCGCTCGTCATGCAGCGCGCTCAGGCAGTAGAAGAACACCAGTAGTCCCAGCACCATCAGCACCGGCATGCCGGTACCGATATACGCTTGCGCCAGCGTTTCCGCAATGCGCTGCCGGATCGCGCCTTCAATAGTAATGGTGTTGAAGCTGTGGCCATCGACCTGGATATTTTGCACATGCCCCATCACCAGTGCGCTCAGCACCAGCGCGGCGATGGCGCCGGCGATCACCAGCGGGGTCCACAGCAGCATGCCCTTGTTTTCCCACATCTCGCGCTTGATCAGCCATTTCATCGTTTTCATGCGTAGCTTCCTTTCATGGTAGCGACAAACAGATCGGCCACGCTGGGCGTGCGCAGTTCGCCAAATGTCGACAGTTGCGCGCGGTCGGCGCCGTCAAACAGCATCACCGGCTTGCCGAACACGGTGCGCTGGCTCAGCGGTTGCAGGGCGTTGGCGGCGGCGGCGAATTGCGGCTCGACCATCACCTCGGTGAAACGTTCGCCCACTTCATCCATCGACGCTGCCAGCGAAATCTTGCCGTTTTCGATGAACAGCAGATCGGTGAGGATGTGCTCGACTTCCTCGATCTGGTGGGTGGTGATCAGGATGGTCTTGTTTTCGTCGAAGTAGTCTTCCAGCAGGTTCTGGTAGAACTGCTTGCGGTACAGGATGTCCAGGCCCAGCGTCGGCTCGTCCAGCACCAGCAGGCGGGCGTCGATCGCCATCACCAGCGCCAGGTGCAGCTGCACCACCATGCCCTTGGACATGGCTTTCACCTTCATCTCCGGCTTGAGCTTGGTGTTGGCGATGTATTTCTCGGCCTTGCTGCGGTCGAAGCGCGGATGCACGCCTTCCACGAAGTCGATGGCGTCCTTGACTTTCAGCCAGCGCGGCAGAATCGCCACGTCGGCGATGAAGCAGACTTCGTTCATCAGTGCTTCGCGCTGGCTGCGCGGGTCCATGCCCAGCACCGACAGCTCGCCGTCAAAGCGGGTCAGGCCGAGGATGGCCTTGAGCGTGGTGGTTTTGCCGGAACCGTTTGGACCGATCAGGCCGACAATGCGGCCGGCCTCGACGCTGAAACTGGCGCCGTCCAGCGCGGCCTGCTTGCCGTATTGCTTGACCAGGTTGCTGGCGGTGATGACGGCGCTCATTGTGCACCTCCCGGCGCTGCTTGCAGCAGGGTTTCCAGATCCAGCCCGAGGCGGCGGATGCGTTCCAGCAGGGCAGGCCAGTCTTCGCGCAGGAAACGTTCACGTTCGCTGGCCAGCAGTTTGTCGCGGGCGCCATCAGTTACATACATACCTATCCCCCTCCGTTTTTCGACCAGCGTTTCGTCCACCAGCTCCTGGTAGGCGCGGGACACCGTGATCGGGTTGAGTTGATAATCGGCGGCAATCTGCCGCACCGAGGGCAGGGCGTCGCCCGGCTTCAGAAGGCCGTCCAGCATCATGCCGACGACCTTGTCTTTCAGCTGCCGATAGATCGGCGTGTTGTCATTCCACATACATGTTTACCCCTTACGTGTGTTAATGAAGTGGTGTTGTAGTTAACTATAACACTAGAAATCAAAAACGCAAGAAAAGTTTTTATTAAGCACCCGCACGATTGGAAAAAGGCTATTGTTGACGAGTTGCTATATAGTCTGACAGTTGCGTCAATCAACATACTAGGGGAAACAATGAGCACCAATGACATCGCTCAGCGCATCAGTGCGCTGATCAAGCAATTTGAGAGTGACATCCTGACACTGTGGACCGGCGAACTGGCCGCCAAGACTTTCCGCAACGATGACGCCACCGAGCGCCATTGCCGCCAGTTCCTGGCGCTGCTGCCTGCCGCGATTGCCGGCGGCGGCACCGACGACATTCATTCGCGTCATTGGGATGAGGTGCGCAATCTGCTGACCGAGATCTCGACCCAGCGCGCCAAAAGTGGCTCGACGCCGAATGAAACCGCGACCTTTGTGTTCTCGCTCAAGCAATCGCTGTTCACCACGCTGCGCCGCGAACTGAGCAACGAGGCGGCACAGCTGGCCGATGGGCTGTGGGCCATCAGCACCTTGCTGGATCAGCTGGGCCTGTACACGGTGGAAGTGTTCCAGAAAAGCCGCGACCAGATCATTGTGCGCCAGCAGCATGAGCTGATGGAATTGTCGACGCCGGTGGTCAAACTGTGGCAGGACATTCTGGCGCTGCCGCTGATCGGCACGCTGGACAGCGCGCGCAGCCAGGTGGTGATGGAAAGCCTGCTGGAAAAAGTGGTGGAAACCGGCGCCGCCATCGCCATCATCGACATCACCGGTGTGCCGACTGTCGATACGCTGGTGGCGCAGCACCTGATGAAAACCATCGCCGCCGCGCGCCTGATGGGCGCCGACTGCATCATCAGCGGCATCCGTCCGCAGATCGCACAGACCATTGTGCACCTGGGCGTCAACCTGGAGGACGTGGTCACCAAGGCGACGCTGGCGGATGCCTTTGTGGTGGCGCTGCAACGCGTCGGCGCCACCATTCAACGCAACGGGTGAGCACGGCATGGAACGCATTCCTATCTTGCGCATTGGCGACTTGCTGCTGGTGACCATCCAGGTGGACATGCATGACCGCCTGGCCATGACGTTGCAGGACGACCTGACCGAGCGCATCGTTAAAGACCGTGCCAAGGGCGTGCTGATCGACATTTCGGCACTCGATCTGGTGGATTCCTTCATCGGCCGCATGATCAGCAACACCGCCGCCATGGCGCGCGTGCTCGACGCGCAGACGGTGCTGGTCGGCATGCAGCCGGCGGTGGCGATCACGCTGGTGGAGCTGGGGCTGACGCTGCCCGGCGTTAAAACTGCGCTGAATGTCGAAAAAGGCATGCAGCTGCTCGGCAAGAGCTATCACTGATGAATACCGATGGCACCTTCGATCTCGACCGCTACAACTCGCCGCTGCTGCTGCGCTATGCCGCTACGGCCGACTTGCACCAGGTGTTGCCGCTGCAAGGCGACGAGCATGTGGTGCAGGTGCGCAAGCAGGTGCGCGAGCACGCGCTGGCGCTCAAACTCAGCCTGGTCGACCAGACCAAGCTGGTGACCGCCGCCAGCGAGCTGGCGCGCAATACGCTGAAGTATGGTGGCGGTGGCGTGGTGGTGCTGGAGCGGCTCAGCGACGGCTTGCGCAAGGGCTTGCGGCTGGTGTTTGCCGATACCGGCCCTGGCATTGCCGACATCGAGCAGGCGCTGCGCGATGGCTATACCAGTGGCGGCGGCCTTGGTCTGGGACTGGGCGGCACCAAGCGCCTGGTCGACGATTTTGTGATTGATTCACGTCCACAACAGGGCACTGCGGTCGCTATCATTAAATGGAAAATCTAAGCAGCACGCTCGACCCGGTCCGCTGGGTCGCGATCCACCACGCCAGCGACGCCGCCGAGGCGCGCCGTGTCGGGCAGGGGCTGGCCGCGCAGCTGGGACTGAGCGAAACCCGCAGCGGCCAGCTGGCGATCATGGTGACCGAGGCGGCCACCAACATCCTCAAGCACGCCGGCGACGGCCGCATGCAGCTGGCCATCGTCAACCATGGCGGCCTGCGCTGTATTGAAGTACTGGCGATCGATCAGGGTCCAGGCATCGCCAATCTGGCGCAAGCCATGACCGATGGTGTATCCAGCGCCGGCACCGCCGGCACCGGCCTGGGTGCGATGCGGCGCCTGGCCGACCAGTTCGACTGGTATAGCGCACCCGGCAAGGGGACGGTGATTTTCCTGCGCCTGTGGCAAGCGGGGACGCCGGCGCGGCTGCCGCAGCTGGGCGGCGTGTGCCTGCCGCTGGCCAGCGAGACGGTCAGCGGCGACGCCTGGGCCGTCCGCGTGCAAGCGGACGGCTTGACGCTGCTGGCGGCGGATGGCCTGGGGCATGGGCCGGAAGCGGCCAAGGCGGCCGACGCCGCGCTGGCGGTGCTGGCGGCGCAGTCAGCACAGGCGCCATCCGAGCTGATGCTGGCCTGCCACCAAGCGTTGCGGCCGACGCGCGGTGCGGCAGTGGCGATTGCCGCGCTGGACAGCGCCACCCAGCAGCTGAAATTTGCCGGTGTCGGCAATATCAGCGCCTGCATCATCGGTGACGAAGGGCGGCGGCAACTGATGTCGCACAATGGTATTGTCGGTCACAATATGCGCAAGGTGCAGGACCTGCTGTTTCCGTGCCCGCGCGGTGCGACTGTGATACTGGCCAGCGACGGCATCGGTACCAACTGGGACCTGGCCACCTATCCGGGTCTGCTGGCGCGTGAACCTGCGGTGATCGCAGCGGTGCTGCTGCGCGATTACAGCCGTGGCCGCGACGATGCCAGCGTGCTGGTGGTGCGCATGCCGGAGTCGGCGGCATGAGCGCCCAGCGTATCTTGCAGATGGGCATAGACAGCGAACCGGATGTGGTGACGGTGCGCCAGCGCGCGCGCCAGATCGCCGCGTTGCTGACACTGGGCGTGCAAGACCAGGTGCGGGTGGCGACCGCCGTCTCGGAAGTGGCGCGCTGCGCCTATGGCCGCCTGACTGGCGGGCGGGCGGTGTTTGTCGTTGGCGGCCAGCCGCCGCAATTGCAGGTGACGATCAGCGCCGATGGCGCCGCCCGGCCGGCGCCGCAGCCGGCCATGCCAGGCGAGCCGCATGACCCGTTGCAGGAAGCGATCCTGACCGCGCAGCGGCTGATGGACGATTGCAATGTGGTGGCGGCCTCGCCGACCACGCTGCATGTGGTGATGCGCAAGTCGCTACCGGCGGCACTGGCCGCCAATGCGCGCGAGCTGGCGCTGATCGGTGCACAGCTGGCCGGTACGCCGGTGCAAAACACCTACGCTGAAATCGAGCAGCAAAACCGCGACCTGGCACAGGCGCTGGCCGAGTTGCGCGAGCGGCAGGATGATCTGCTGGCGCTGACGCGCGAGCTGGAGGACACCAACCGTGGCGTGGTGGCGCTGTACGCCGAAATCGAGGACAAGGCCGAGCGTCTGCGCAAGGCCGATGAAATGAAATCACGCTTCCTGTCGAATACCAGCCATGAGCTGCGCACGCCGCTGAGCTCGATCCGCGCGCTGACCCAGCTACTGCTGGACCGCATGGATGGCCCGTTGACGCCGGAGCAGGAACGCCAGGTCAGCTTTATCTCGCAGGCGGCCGGCGACTTGTCGGAACTGGTCAACGACCTGCTGGACCTGGCCAAGATCGAAGCGGGCAAGGTGGAAATTACGCTGGCGCCGGTGCAGCTGGACCAGCTGTTCAGCGCGCTGAAAGGCATGTTGCGGCCGCTGACGCGCGATTCGACGGTGGAGCTGGTGTTTGTCGATCCGCCGCCGGTGGTGCTGGTGTCGGACGAAAGCAAGATCACGCAGATCCTGCGCAATTTCATTTCGAATGCGCTCAAGTTTACCGAGCACGGCAAGGTGGAGGTCGCACTGCGCGACTACCGTCCCGGCGATAGACTGACCTTCGCCGTCACCGACAGTGGCATTGGCATCAGTGCGGAAAACCAGCAACTGATCTTTGAAGAGTTCAGCCAGATCGAACATCCGCTGCAACGGCGCGCCAAAGGCACCGGCCTGGGACTGCCGCTGTGCCGCAAGCTGGCGGCGCTGCTGGGCGGCGAGGTCAGCGTGTGTAGCGCCGAAGGGCAGGGCTCGACGTTCTCTTTGCATCTGCCGGTGAATAGCTAAGGAACCATCATGGATAACAGTGCCATCCTGATACTCAATGTGGACGATAACGACGGTGCGCGGTATGTCAAGACGCGCATTCTGCAAAGCGCCGGCTTTCAGGTGATCGAGGCCGCCAATGGCACCGATGCGCTGGAGATGGCCCGCCAGCGCCTGCCCGCGCTGGTGCTGCTGGACGTCAAGCTGCCGGATATCAGCGGCATCGAAGTGTGCCGCCGCATCAAGGCCGACCTTGTCACCTGCACGGTACTGGTGCTGCAAACCTCGGCCGCGCTGATCGGCCGCGACGACAAGATCCGTGGCCTGGATGGCGGCGCCGACAATTATCTGGCGGCGCCGATCGAGGCCGATGAGCTGATCGCTAACGTCAAAGCGCTGCTGCGCCTGCAACGCGTGCAGATGGACCTGCGCAATAGCGAAGAGCGCTTCCGCCAGTTGACGGAAAATATTGAAGACGTGTTCTGGATGTTCCGTCTACAGGACGATCGGCTGCTGTACGCCAGCCCGGCCTATGAGCGGCTGTTCGGCCGCCCGCTGGCGCAATTGGAGCACAGCCCGGACGACTGGCTCAATGCCGTGCACGCGGAAGACCGCGAGGTGGTGACCGCACAGTGGCGCGCGTTGTCCGCGCTGCCGAATGATGGTCAGTACGATCAGGAGTACCGGCTGGCGCCGCGTGACGGCGGCATGCGCTGGGTACGCGACCGCGCTTTCCTGGTGCGCGACGACCAGCAGCAGCCGTACCGCATCGCCCGCATCAGCAGCGATATCAGCGAGCGCAAGAATATGGAAGGCCTGCTGCGCGCCGCCGATGACAACAAGAATGACTTTCTGGCAACGCTGGCGCACGAGCTGCGCAATCCGCTCAGCCCGATCCGCAACGCGGTGGCGCTGATGAACAACGCGCCGCCGGAACAGCTGGAAGTGCATCGCAGCGCGCGCGACGTGATCCTGCGCCAGGTGGGCCATCTGACGCATCTGGTGGACGATTTGCTGGATGTGGCGCGCATTTCCGAAGGCAAGCTGACCTTGCGCCTGCAGGACGTGGAATTGCTCGCGGTGGTGGAACCGGCGCTGGAGACGGTCAAGGTGCTGGTCGAGCAGCGCGGCCACACGCTGACAGTGGTAACGCCACCGCAGCAGGTGTGGCTGCATGGCGATCCGGTGCGGCTGGCGCAGATCATTGGCAACCTGCTGCACAACGCCGCCAAGTTCACCGATCCGGGCGGACAGATCCGGCTGGAGGTGACGCTGCCGCAACCGGGCCGCATCCGCATCGCTGTCAGCGATAGCGGCATCGGCATCACCTCGTACAATCTGGAGCGGATTTTCGATATGTTCGCGCAGGGGGCGTCGACGCAAGACCGCGTGCATGACGGGCTGGGCATCGGCTTGTCGCTGGTGTCCAAGCTGATGGAAATGCATGGTGGCACGGTGCAGGCACGCAGCGAGGGCATCGGCAAGGGCAGCACGTTTGTGCTGGAGCTGCCGTTGCCAGTAGCGTCGCCAGTGCCGATTGCCGCTCAGGCCGAGGCCACAGCGCCGGCGGCCGGCAAGCAACGCCTGTTGCTGGTCGACGATAATCTCGATTCGCTGAGCGTGATGGCTGACCTGCTGTCGCTGATGGGCAATGAGGTCTTCACCGCCAGCAATGCCGCGGAGGCGATGCAGCAGGCCCGCGCCCAGCAGCCGCAAGCCATCATCATGGATCTCGGCATGCCGGATGTGGATGGCTATACGCTGGCGCGTCAATTGCGGGCCGATCCCGCCTTTGCGCAGACCAGGCTGATTGCCCACACCGGTTACGGCGCCGAGCGTGACCTCGAACGCACGCGCGAAGCCGGCTTCGATTTCCATCTGGTGAAGCCGGCCAGCTTTGATGATCTGGAGCGGGCCTTAGCCGGCAGCTAAAGCGTCTTCAGCCAATAGCCCGGCCAATTTCAGCGCTTGCAGCGTCTGCTGGCCGCTCATGGTGTTGTCGAACACGCACCAGCCTGGCTTGCCGGCCATCAGCTGCGCCACCTGCCGCAGTTGCTCGTCCGAGTACAGCGAGGCATAGATGCGCGGGCTGCCATGCAGGCGGATGTACAGCGTCTCCGTGGTCGGCGTGTACGGCCCCGGCTTGCCGGCCGGCGGATCGGCGATCACCCGTGTAACGCCATGCCGCGACAGCAGGGTGCTCGCCTCATCCGTGAACCAACTGCCGTGACGCGCTTCGCAGGCCAGCATGCAGTTGAAGCGCTTGCGCAGTTGCAGCCACAGGCGTTCGGCCGCCTCCGCGTCCAGCTTCAGGCTGGGCGGCAATTGCACCAGTATGCAGCCCAGTTTGCTCCCCAAGGTGTTTGCCTGGGCAGCAAAGGCGTCGATCAGGTCCGTGCTGTCCTCCAGGCGGCGCTCGTGGGTAATGCTGCGCGGCAGCTTGACCGAGAAGCGGAAGTCGTCCGGTACGCTGTCCGCCCAGCGCTGATAGGTCTGCGGCTGGTGCGGGCGGTAGAAGGAGGAGTTGATTTCGGCGGCACTCAGCACGCGGGCGTATCGTTCCAGATGGCTGCCGGGGCCGCCAAATTGCGGCGCCGCTTCACGGCTGATGCTCCAACCGGCACAAGCTATTCTCGTCACAGTCATATAATGCGCAGGTTCCGTATTTTTGAGGGAAGTTGCAATGAATCTTAAACGCTACGCCAAAATTGCCGCGCCACTGATGCTTGCCGGCCTGCTGAGCGCTTGCGCCGGCTTGATCGGTCCGCGCCAGGTTGAGTTGCCGCAAGAGCGCCTGCAATCCAGCCTGGAGCGCAAATTCCCCATGCATCAGCGGGTACTGGGCGTGTTTGAGGTGGAACTGAGCCATCCGCGCCTGTCGGTGCTGCCGGAGAGTGACCGGGTGGCGCTGGCCATCGACCTGGGCGTGTCGCCGCTGCTGGCGCGGCAGTCGTGGCATGGCAGCATGCTGGTGTCCGGCCGTCTGCGGGTGGACAGCGCCAACAACGCCATCTATATCGCCGACGCCCATGTTGACCGTTTCATCGTTGACAATATGGACGAGGGCAAGCAGCACCAGCTGGCCAGTGTCGCCAACCTGCTCAGCGATAGAGTGATCCGTGATGTGCCGGTGCACACCTTCCGCCCGGAGGAGCTGCGCTATGCGGGCGTGCAATTCGTGCTGACTGGCATCGATACCCGCCCTGGCGGCCTGGTGGCCAAGTTGCAGCCGGCGCAGTAATCCTGCATTTCGCGCCGCGCTGGCGCATTTCGTCGCAACGCGAACCGTGGGAGGCTGGAAAGGCGCAAAGTGGCTACATCGGAGTTCAACTCCTTCACTCACCACTACGGAGCACGCCATGATTCAGCAAATTATCTCGCACACCCCACTGTTCGTCTGGGCCTTGCTGGCCTTTCTGATTTACCGTGGCTGGCTGGCCAGCAAGGACCGCGAAACTTCGCTGTTGAAAGTGGCTTTGCTGCCGCTGGTGATGCTGGGCCTGGGCATTTCTGGCATCCAGGGCAACGGTCCGCTGGGCGAGGCGGTCTGGGCGGTGTGGACGCTCGGCGTTGCCGCTTCGGTCACTGCGATCTGGCACTTGTCCACCAGCGAAATCCGCGTGGACCGCGCCGCCGGCACCATCTTCCAGCGCGGCAGCTGGATGCCGCTGGCACTGATGATTGCCATCTTTGTCACCAAGTACAGCGTTGCCGTGGTGTCGGCCATGCATCCTGAACTGAGCCACAGCCTGGTGTTTGCCGCGTCGATCACCTTGCTGTACGGCGTGTTCAGCGGCCTGTTCCTCGGCCGCCTGGCCCGCTACGCCGCAGCCTACCTGCGTCAGCCTGCTCCGCTGGCCGCCTGATCCGGCTTACTTGGCGACCACCTTGATTTGCTTGACGTCGAGGGTGGATACGCCAAACATTTCCTTATCGAATTCACCGGTCAGCTCCACCAGCGTGTTGTGATCGATGCTCTGGCCGGCCGGAAAGCGCTTGGAAGAAATTTCCACCGTGATCTTGCCGCTCTGGTCGGTGAATTCGTAGTCTTCACCACCTTTATGGCTGGTGATTTTGCCTTTCAGCGTGACGTACTGGTCGTCCTTGCCCTTGGCCAGCAAATCCTTGGCGCTCATCACCGGCACGCTGGATGGACCGGCGTAGGCTGCCGCAGGGGTTGGGGTGGATGGGCCGGTGTAGCCGGTCTGGGCGATGGCGAAAGTGGAGCCGGCGAGCAGGGTGGCCAGGCAGCCGAGTTGGGTCAGTCGTTTCATGATGCGTCCTTGGTTGTTGTTGAAAGTACAGCACCATTACAACCATCGGACATTAACTGTATCTTAAAGTGCGGCCGGCCATGCCAGCGTGACGCCCAGGCCGCGCCCGTCCAGTCCGGGGCCGAAACGCAGCGACATGCCATGCAGATCGGCGATGCGCTGGACGATGGACAGGCCGAGTCCGCTGCCCTCGGCTTCCTGGCCCAGCACGCGGAAGAAACGCTCGGTCAGCCGCTGCCGGCTGGCTGCATCGACGCCAGGACCATCGTCAAGCACGGCGATGCTCGCCTGGCCGTTGTGCCAGACGGCTTCGATGTCGATGCGGCTGCCTGCCGGACAGTAGCGCAGCGCGTTTTCCAGCAGGTTGCGCAGGGCGATGTCCAGCATGGCGGGATGGGCTTGCACGTACTCCGGCTGCGGCGTTGGCGTTGCGCGCACGCTCAGCGTGATGCCGCGCTGCTCAGCCTCGGCGGCATAGGCTGCGCGCAGTTGCGCCAGCAGCGGCGCCAGCGCCACCGGTTCGCGCGCTAATTCCTCGCGCGACAAGGGATCGAGCCGCGCCAGCGTCAGCAGACTGTCGACCAATGCCGTGCTGCGGCTGATGTCGTGGCGCAGTTTCTGGAACGGCGCGGCCAGTTCCGGATGCTGGCGTTGCAGCAGTTGGACGTGCATATGCAGTCCCGCCAGCGGCGTGCGCAGTTCGTGTGCGGCGTCGGCGGTAAAGCGGCGTTCGGTTTGCAGGGCGTTGTCGAGCCTCGCCAGCACGCCATTCAGCGCCTGCACGATGGGTTGCAGCTCGCGCGGCTGGCCTGCGGTCGGCACTTGGGCCAGGTCGTCGGGCGTCTTGGCGGCAATCGCGGCGGCGGTTTGGCGCAGCGGCTTCAGGACGCGACCGGTCAGCAGCCAGCAGATCAGTGCCAGTAGCGCCAGCATGCCCAGCACCGGCGCCCACAGGTGCTCGGCCAGTTCTTCCAGGATGTCGATGCGCTTCTTGTATTGCTGGCCGACCTGCACCTCGACCTTGCGCTGTTCATTGCGCACCACGAATACGCGCCAGTTGCGGCCATCGACTTCGGCGTCGGCAAAGCCATCTTTTTTGCTGAAGTTGCCGATGAATGGCTGGGCCGGCGCGCTGCCGGTGCGCTGGATGACGCGGCCATCAACGACGATCTGGTATTGCATATCCACCTTGCGCGCGTGGCCGCCGGGCCGCAGTTCGGCCAGCAGCCCGCGTTCGTCCAGATCGGTGGTGGCGGCCATCACCATATAGCCGGATTCTTCCAGCGCGTCATCGAAGACTTCATTGGTTTCGTGCCAGGCGATCACGGTGACGATGCTCAGGCTGGCCAGCCACAGCACGCTGCTGGCGGCGACGATGGCGGCCAGCAGACGCCGCCGCAGCGACCATGTCTCAGGGCGCAGCATGCTTCAGGCGATAACCGAGGCCGCGCACGGTCACAATGTGTTCGGCGCCGAGCTTCTTGCGCAGATTGTGGATGTAGACTTCGATGGCGTTGCTTTCCACCTCGTCGCCCCAGCCGTACAGCGCTTCCTCGATCTGCGCGCGGCTGACGATGCTGTGCTTGCGCAGCAGCAGCGCGTACAGCACATGGTATTCGCGCGCTGTGAGCGCCAGGGCCACGCCGTCCAGGCTGGCCTGGCGGGTGTCCGGATTGAGGGCGATGCCGGCATGCGTCAGCTGCTTGCCGGGCTGGCTGGCGCCGCGCCTGACGGCGGCGCGGATGCGGGCCGACATTTCTTCCAGTTCGAAGGGCTTGACCAGGTAGTCGTCGGCGCCCAGGTCGAGTCCCTCGACGCGATCGGCCAGTGCATTGAAGGCGGTGATCAGGATCACCGGCACCGGATTGTCGGCTGCCCGCAGCTGGGCCAGCAGGGCGTCGCCGGACAGGCCGGGCAGGCCGCGGTCCAGCAGCACGCAATCGTAGCTGTGCGTCATCAGCGCGGTCTGGGCCGAGTCGCCACGGCGCACCCAGTCGACCGCGTGCTGGTCGAGCCGCAGCCAGGCCTGGATGGTGTCGCCCAAGGAGGCGTCGTCTTCAACAAGTAATATGCGCATCGTGCCAGTGTGCCGTAAAAACATGAATGCAATCTTAAGCCAGAACTCTTACAATACTTGCCATGTTTTATAGATGAGGTAAATGATGGCAATTTTAGGTGTCGCGCACATTCTGATCGCGCTTTTCTTCGCCGTGCATGCGATTCGCAGCGGCCAGCAGCTGTATTGGGTGGTGATCCTGTTCATGTTTCCGGCGCTGGGCAGCGTGGTGTATTTCTTTGCGATCTACCTGCCGAATTCCAAGCTGGACCATGGCGCGCGCAAGGTGGTGAAGGCGGCCGCCAAATCGCTGGACCCGGGCCGCGACCTGCGCGAAGCGCGCCAGGCCTACGAATTCACGCCGACCGCGCAGAACCAGATGCGTCTGGCCAGCGCGCTGCTGGCGGCGGGCAACGCGGAGGAAGCCGCGTCCACCTACGAGGCTTGCTTGCAAGGCCCGTTCTCGGGCGACCTGGAAATCCGCTTCGGCGCGGCGCAGGCGGCGCTGGCTTGTGGCCGCGCGGCTGCGGCAGTGGCGCATTTGCAGGCGATACGCAGCAAGGATGAACGCTTCCGTCCGGAACAGGTGCTGCTGTTGCTGGCGCAGGCGCTGGCGGCGGCCGGCCGCCAGGATGAGGCGCGCGCCGCCTTTGAGGATGTGCTGGCCCGCCACAACAGCTTCAGCGTGCAGGCCGAGTTTGCGATCTGGGCGGCCGGCGTTGGCGACGCCGGCAAGGCCAATCAGCTGTATGAGGAATTGCAGCGGACCATGAGCCGCTGGGCCAGCCACACGCGTGAGCTCAACCAGCCGCTGGTGCGCCGCCTGAATGCGGCAATGTCGTCGCTTAATCGTTGATAGGCGCGCCGCGCAGGTCGTGGCGCGTGATGGCGCCTTCGCTGTCGATGGCGATCCAGCCGCCGCGCGGCGGCGTCGCATCCGGCTCCCAGTCGGGCAGCACGTAGCGCAGTCGGTCGCCGATGTGGTGCAGGGCGGGGCGGTGGGTGTGGCCGTGGATCATGATGCTGGTCCCAGTCTGCGCGAACACCTCGGCAATCGCGTCCGGCGTGACATCCATGATCTCGTAGGATTTGCCGCCTTGCTCCTTGCGGCTGTCGGCGCGCATGCCGGCGATGATGGCCTTGCGCTGCGCCAGCGGCATGGCGGTGAACTGCGCCTGCCAGGCCGGTTGCCGCACCATGGCGCGGAATTCCATGTATTTGCTGTCCTGGGTGCACTGGGCGTCGCCGTGCAGCACCACGACCTTTTGGCCGGCGATCTCGGCCACCCAGGTTTCGGGCAGTAAAGTCAGGTTGGCGGCCTCCGCAAAGCGGGCGCCGACCAGGAAGTCGCGGTTGCCCGCGATCCAGTAGACGGCAACCCCGGCATCGCTGACGGCGCGCAGCGCCGCCATGATGTCGGCGTGGTAGGGATCGGCGATGTCGTCATCGCCGGCCCAGTATTCAAACAGGTCGCCAAGCAGGTATAGCTGCTGCGCGTGCCGCGCATGCCGCTCCAGGAAGTCGTAAAACGCTGCCGTGGTAGCGGGATGCGCAGGCTGCAAATGCAGATCGGAGATGAACAGCGCGCAGACTTCAGACATTGCTTAGGCTGCCAGTTCGATGCTTTCGATGATTACGTCTTCCGCTGGCACGTCGGCAAACATGCCGCTACGGGTGGTTTTGACTTTCTTGATCGCGTCAACCACGTCGGTGCCTTCGACAACTTTACCGAACACGGCGTAGCCCCAGCCGTCCTGGCCTGGGTAGTCCAGGAAGGCGTTGTTTTTCACATTGATGAAGAACTGTGCCGAAGCCGAGTGTGGCGCCGAGGTGCGGGCCATGGCCAGCGTGTAGTTATCGTTTTTCAGGCCGTTCTTGGCTTCGTTTTCCACGGTGTTGTCGGCTGGCTTTTGCTTCATGCCTGGCTCGAAACCGCCGCCCTGGACCATGAAACCGTCGATCACGCGGTGGAAGATGGTGTTGTTGTAGTGGCCGGCTTCCATGTAAGCCAGGAAGTTGGCAACGGTCTTAGGCGCTTTTTCCGCGTCCAGTTCAGCGGTGATGGCGCCCAGGTTGGTTTTGATGATTACTTTGGTCATTTTGTTATCCTGAATGGTTAAATGAAAACGGCAAGGCCGCTATTTTACTGTTTTGGCTGGATTGGTGTCTTAAGTATTGTCGCCGACTTCACGGTGACCGGGATCACCGGGATGTTCTGGAAGATGCCTTTGTCGTCCACCAGCACCGCCTTGATCTTGTCGACGGTCTCCTGGCCCCTGATGACTTTGCCGAACACGGCGTAGCCACCGGTGCCGTCCGGACCCGGCGCGTCCAGCCCCGGATTGTCCTCGACGTTGATGAACCACTGCGAGGTGGCCGAGTTCGGATCGCCCATGCGTGCCATGGCCAGCGAGTACTTCACATTGTGCAGGCCATTGCCGGATTCCAGCGGAACCGGCTTGTTGGTCGGCTTGCCCTTGAGTTTTTCATCGTAGCCGCCGCCCTGGATCATGAAGCCGTCGATGACGCGGTGGAAAATGGTGTTCTTGTAGTAGCCCGATTTAACGTAGGCCAGGAAGTTATCGACTGATTTCGGTGCTTTCTCGTGGTCCAGCTCCAGGACGATGTCGCCCATGCTGGTTTTCAGCTCGACCTGCTGGGCGGGCGCGGCGAACACGGCGCCGGACAGGGCCAGGCCGGCGAGGGCGGTCATCAGTTTTTGGTGCATCGGGCTTCCTCTGGTTGTTAGATAGGCAAAATCCTGTCACAGATGAGGCCTATGCTGTTTTTATCAATGCTATACTTGTTCCATTCTACCCCTTAGAAGGTAGAAACCAGAATATTCCCGAGGTTTCCCCAGGCACACGATGATGACAGGTGCGCGCAGTTTTACAATGTGCGCCAGGCCGTCGTATTGCCTGAGGCGGCCCAGCAAAACGCAAGAGTCCGATGAGCAATTTAAAGATTTACAACACGCTGGCGCGTGACAAGCAGACATTCCTACCTATCGAGCCGGGCAAAGTCCGCATGTATGTCTGCGGCATGACCATCTACGACTACTGCCACATTGGCCACGCCCGCATGATGATGGCCTTCGATGTCATGTACCGCTGGCTGCTGGCCTCCGGCTATGAGGTCACCTACGCCCGCAACATCACCGATATCGACGACAAGATCATCAAGCGCGCGGTGGAAAACGGCGAGACCATCACCCAGCTGACCACCCGCTTCACCCAGTACATGGACGAAGACACCTTGGCGCTGGGCATCCTGCCGCCGACGCTGGTGCCGCGCGCCACCCAATACGTGCCGCAGATGCTGGCGCTGATCGAACAGCTGGAAGCCAAGGACCTGGCCTACAAGAGCGAGGACGGCGACGTCAACTACGCGGTGCGCAATTTCCCGCAATATGGCCGCCTCTCGGGCAAGTCGCTGGACGACCTGCGCGCCGGCGAGCGCGTCGATGTCAATACCGGCAAACGCGATCCGCTCGACTTCGTGCTGTGGAAAGCATCGAAGGAGTCCGAGCCGGAAGAGGTGAAGTGGGATTCCAAGTGGGGCAAGGGCCGTCCGGGCTGGCACATCGAGTGCTCGGCCATGTGCTCGGCGCTGCTGGGCGAACATTTCGACATCCACGGCGGCGGCGCGGACTTGCAGTTCCCGCACCACGAAAACGAGATCGCCCAGTCGGAAGGCGCATTCGGCCACCAGATGGTCAACTACTGGGTGCACAACGGTTTCGTGCGCGTGGATAACGAGAAGATGTCCAAATCGCTGGGCAATTTCTTCACCATCCGCGACGTGCTGAAGAAGTACGACGCCGAAGTGGTGCGCTTCTTCATCCTGCGCGCCCACTACCGCAGCCCGCTGAACTATTCGGACGCCCACCTGGACGACGCGCGTGGCGCGCTGACCCGCTTGTACACCGCGCTGGACGGCGTGGAAGGCGACGGCCAGCCATTGGACTGGAAAGAGGAACACGCCGCCCGCTTCGCCGAGGCGATGGACGACGACTTCAACACGCCGCTGGCGGTGGCCGCGCTGTTCGAGCTGGCAAGCGAGGTGAATAAATCGAAATCGCCGGTGGCTGCGCGCCAGCTGAAGGCGCTGGCCGCCGTGATCGGCCTGCTGGAGCGCACGCCGCAGCAGTTCCGCCAGGCCGCCGTTGGCGGCGCGGGTGGTGACGACGCGGCCATCGAGGCTGCCATCGTGCAGCGCGCGGAAGCCAAGAAAGCCCGCAATTTCGCCGAATCCGACAAGATCCGCGCCGAGCTGCTGGCCCAGGGCGTGATCCTCGAAGACAAGCCTGACGGCACCACCAACTGGCGCCGCGCATAATATGGTGACCGCCAAGGATAACGAGGGCGCAGCCAGCCCGGTATCGGCCGTTCCGGCCTACTGGGAGCAAGCCAAGATCGAGCTGATGAAGCGGGACCGCATCATGAACAAGCTCATCCCGCAGTTTGGCGACCTGCACCTGGTTGGCCATCACGACCCGTTTACCACCTTGGCGCGCTCCATCGTCGGCCAGCAGGTGACCGCCAAGGTCGCCGACGTGGCCTGGAAAAAGCTGCTGGTGATCAGCCCGAAATGCACGCCGGCGCAGATCATCAAGGCTGGCGCTGAACAGCTGGCCGGCTGCGGCCTGTCCAAGCGCAAGACCGAGTACATCCTCGACCTGGCGGACCACTTCAAGAACAAGCGCGTCCATACCGCGCAATGGGACCAGATGGATGACGAGGCGGTGATCGCCGAGTTGACGCAGATCCGCGGCATCGGCCGCTGGACAGCCGAGATGTTTCTGATATTTAATCTGCTGCGTCCCAACGTTTTGCCGCTGGACGACCCCGGTCTGATCCAGGGCATCAGCCAGAATTATTTCTCGGGTGAACCGGTGTCGCGCAGCGATGCGCGCGAGGTTTCTGCCAACTGGGAGCCTTACCGAACGGTAGCCACCTGGTATTTATGGCGTAGTTTGGACCCGGTTGCGGTAGAATAGATACTCTAATCGCTGTGCGAGGGCTTTCTGCGCTCTTTTGACGAGCTGCACTGCCCCACAGGTGAGAATAAACACGGAGGTACAATGACCAAAACGACTTTCCTCAATTTTGAGCAACCGATTGCTGAACTCGACGGCAAGATCGAAGAATTGCGCTTCGTCCAGGACGATTCGGCAGTCGACATCTCTGAGGAGATCGACCGTCTGGCCAAAAAGAGCCAGCAACTGACCAAGGATATCTACGCCAAGCTGACGCCATGGCAGGTTTCGCAGATCGCGCGTCACCCGCAACGTCCATACACCATGGACTATGTGAACGAAATCTTCACCGACTTCCACGAACTGCACGGCGACCGCACTTATGCGGACGACCAGTCGATCGTCGGCGGCCTGGCCCGCTTCAACGGCCAGGCGTGCATGGTGATCGGCCACCAGAAGGGCCGCGACACCAAGGAGCGCGCGATGCGCAACTTCGGCATGCCGAAGCCGGAAGGCTACCGCAAGGCCATGCGCCTGATGAAGCTGGCCGAGAAGTTCGGCATTCCGGTGTTCACCTTCGTTGACACGCCGGGCGCCTTCCCAGGCATCGACGCGGAAGAACGCGGCCAGTCGGAAGCGATCGGCCACAATCTGTACGTGATGGCGGAACTGAAAGTGCCGCTGATCGCCACCATCATCGGCGAAGGCGGCTCCGGCGGCGCGCTGGCGATTGCCGTAGCCGATCAGGTGCTGATGCTGCAATACGCGACCTACTCGGTGATCTCGCCGGAAGGCTGCGCATCGATTCTGTGGAAGACCTCGGAGCGCGCGGCCGACGCTGCGGAAGCCCTGGGCCTGACCGCACACCGCCTGAAAGCGATTGGCCTGATCGACAAGATCATCAGCGAACCGCTGGGCGGCGCGCACCGCGATCCGAAACAGATGGCCACCATGCTGAAACGTGCGCTGGCCGACTCGCTGCGCCAGTTCCACGGCATGAAAACCAAGGACCTGCTGGAAGCCCGTCACGAGAAGCTGATGAGCTACGGCAAGTTCAAGGAAACCACGCCGCAGGAATAATCTTCTGCGACGTCACACCAACCGGGGGCTTGTGCCCCCGGTTTGCATTTGGAGCAAACATTGAAGCAGCAAAAGCCCACCCTCACGTCCACCTTTGAACAAGCTGTCGCCACCGCCCGCGCGCTGACAGGCGAGGGCGCCGCGCCGCGTATCGCCGTCGCGCTGAGCGGCGGGCTGGACTCGTCGGCTTTGCTGCATCTGGCCCACGCCTACGCCCAGCAGCACGAGCTGACGCTGTGCGCCTTCCACATGCACCACGGCCTCAGCCCCAACGCCGATGCCTGGCTGGCGCACTGCGAGCAGCAATGCGCCGCCCTCAACGTCTCGTTCGACGCGCGCCGCATCCAGCTGCAAGAGCAAAAGAAATCCGGCACCGAAGCCGCCGCCCGTAAAGCCCGCTACGCCGCCCTCGGCGCACTGTGCCATGAACACGGCGTGCCATTACTGCTGACCGCCCACCACCAGGACGACCAGGCGGAAACCGTGCTGCTGCAACTGCTGCGCGGCTCCGGCCCGGCCGGCCTGTCCGGCATGGACGCCGCCAACACCGCTGCCGGCCTGCTGCAAAACGGGCAGCTGGTGATGGCACGCCCGCTGCTGCAAGCCTCACGCAAGCAGCTGGAAGCCTATGCCGCCGCAAGCGGCGTCAGCCACATCCATGACGAATCCAACGACGATCCGCGCTACGCCCGCAACGCGCTGCGCCACACCGTGATGCCGGCGCTGGAGCAGCACTTTCCCGGCTTCCAGGAGCGCTTCGCGCGCAGCGCCCAGCACGCCCAATCGGCCACCCGCCTGCTGACCGAACTGGCCGAGCAAGACCTTGCCGCCACCCGCGACGGCGACCAGCTCGACATCAGCAAGCTGCGCGCGCTGAGCCAGGACCGCGCCTACAACCTGTTGCGCCACTGGTTCGCCACGCGCGGCTACAGCATGCCGAGCACCGCCTGGCTGGCTGAAATGCTGGCGCAGCTGCTGGAAGCCAAGTACGACGCGCAGCTGCTGGTCACGCATCCGGACTGCCACGTACGCCGCTACCGCGACCGCCTGCACCTGACGCCCAAGCTGGAAGACCTCGACGGTACGCGCGAAGACCAGTTCGACGACAAGCCCGGCACCAGCTTCGTCTGGAACGGCGAAGCCGAACTGGCCTTCCCGGCCTATGGCGGAGTGTTGTATTTCGAGCCAGCCGAGGAGGGTTTGGATGCTGACTGGCTGCGCGCACAAAAACTGCTGATCGAATTCCGGCGCGGCGGCGAAAAACTCAAGCTGGCGCCCAATCGTTCCACCCGCCCGGTCAAATACCACTACCAGGCGCTGAATATCCCGGCGTGGGAGCGCGGCCGGCTGCCAGTGGTGAAAAGCCCCAGCCAGCTGCTGTTCGCCGCCGGCATCGGCATGGATTGCCATCATGTCGGCAGCGGGGCGGGGCGGATCAGGCTGCGTTGGCAAGCTGTATAGACATTGAACGGCTTTCTGCCGAATTTTGTATGTAGATATGTCTATTCAGTATGAGATTATGAGTTTTTTGACTTGTTATTTTGCACTGCGGCAGGTAGAGTTTAGGGTTCCATTTACCTTTATTTGAGCGGAAAACTCACTGTTATGGCTTTAATCGTGCACAAATATGGCGGTACGTCGATGGGTTCGACGGACCGTATCAAGAACGTCGCGCGGCGTGTCGCCAAGTGGCATGACGCGGGGCACCGCATTGTGGTGGTGCCGTCGGCAATGTCGGGCGAGACCAACCGCCTGATCGCCCTGGCCAAGGAAATTCAAGAGCAGCCGGACCCGCGCGAGCTGGATATGATCGCTTCGACCGGCGAGCAAGTCTCGGTCGGCCTGCTGTCGATGGCGCTGCTGGCGATCGGCAAGAAAGCCGTGTCCTACGCCGGCTGGCAAGTCGCGATTAAAACCGATTCCGCTTTCACCAAGGCCCGCATCCAGTCGATCGACGACGAAAAAGTCAACCGCGACCTGGACGACGGCAAGATCGTCATCATCACCGGCTTCCAGGGCGTGGACGATGGCGGCAACATCTCGACGCTGGGCCGTGGCGGCTCGGACACCTCGGCAGTGGCAATCGCCGCCGCGATGAAGGCCGACGAATGCCTGATCTTCACCGACGTCGACGGCGTCTACACCACCGACCCGCGCGTGGTGTCGGAAGCGCGCCGCCTGAAGGCGATCACGTTTGAAGAAATGCTGGAACTGGCGTCGCTGGGTTCCAAAGTGCTGCAGACCCGTTCGGTCGAATTCGCCGGTAACTACCGCGTGCCGACCCGCGTGCTGTCGTCGCTGACCGACCCGATGCTGGACCTGGAAGTGGAAGCCAACTCGGGCACACTGATTTCGTTTGAGGAAGACAAAAACATGGAACAAGCAGTCATCTCCGGTATCGCGTTTGCGCGCGATGAAGCCAAAATCACCGTGCTGGGCGTGCCGGACCGTCCAGGTGTGGCCTACCACATCCTGGGCCCGGTGGCGGAAGCCAATATCGAAGTCGACATGATCATCCAGAACCAGTCGGTGGATGGCAAGACCGACTTCACCTTCACCGTGCCGCGCAACGACTTCCAGCGCGCGCTGGACGTGCTGAACGGCTCGAAAGACCAGCTGGGCGCGGCCAGCATCGCCGGCGACGCCAAAGTGTCGAAAATCTCGGTGGTGGGCGTGGGCATGCGTTCGCACGTCGGCGTGGCCTCGAAAATGTTCCGCACGCTGTCGGAAGAGGGCATCAACATCATGATGATCTCGACCTCCGAGATCAAGATTTCCGTGCTGATCGACGAGAAATACATGGAACTGGCCGTGCGCGCGCTGCATAAAGCGTTCGAACTGGAAAAGGCTTAAATTTTTCCAAAAAAACCGCCGAGTTGCCTTGACCAAACGGATCACGGTCTATACTATGACGGTCGTCTGCTTCACGGCGGACATAGTTGAGTAATCGACTAGGAGACGTGGCCGAGTGGCCGAAGGCACATCCCTGCTAAGGATGCATACGGCTTATACCTGTATCGTGGGTTCGAATCCCACCGTCTCCGCCAGAACACAGTCCAGTTAGCTAGATGGACATTAAAAACCCGCTGGTCCTTATGGACCTGCGGGTTTTTTTTGCTGCGCGATTGCTTAATGTACTGCCACCGATCCAGAAAGGTCGGTCGCTTGCTTCGCCAGGAATAGGCAGGATTGCGGCAGGAATCAATAGGATTGATTTTCAGGCGAGCTTTACCATGTGTCTGAGTTCGACGACGCAAATGGAAAGAATAAGCTATGCGCAAGATGGTTACTGCTTTTGTGGACGCGACAAATCGCTACGATGTTGCGAGCGTATTGGCCTTATTTGCCCCTGACGCTTTGATCGACGATCCCTCAACCGGCCATTGTTTCAACGGGCACGCAGGCATCAGACGCTACATCGAGCGCTACTTTCTGGGTTATCAGACGCGAACCCGCCTCATATCGATGGAGCGCCAAGGAAAGGGCAGGGTGTGTGTCCGTCTCGACTTTACCGGAAGCTTTGGGCATGAAATCGGCTTGTTGGACATCCTGGTGAACAGCGATGGCCTCATCCATCGCATCGATGCCAGTCTTGAGTAAGCCACGAAAGCAAGTGACTTCCATGAGAAAAAAATGATGCCAACTCTTGCTGCCTCTGGCGATTTTTCTGCCGTTAGCGGCCGATGCTGCTGATCCGGCTTCGACGGCCGCATTTTCAATTAGCATCAAGCCTCTGAGCAAGGCGGGCCATGTACATGCTCTGCAGGTCAGAATTTGCGTACAGATATTGGACGGCAGAACGGCCGACCGTGCTGCCCGTCTCATTGAACTACCGCATCGACACCCAGCCAGATAACGAACAGGGCGGATCGCCGTTTGGCATGCGGGGCAGCGTGCCAATGGCGGTCTTTCCATATTCGGCGATACCTGTTTGCTGGCGTCGGCGTGCCTTGACCAAACCGTCTCCTGCCTATACTATATTGGTCGGTTGAGCAATCAACTTGGAGACGTGGCCGAGTGGCCGAAGGCACATCCCTGCTAAGGATGCATACGGCTTATACCTGTATCGTGGGTTCGAATCCCACCGTCTCCGCCAGAACTTTTAAAACCCGCTTCGGCGGGTTTTTTCATTGACGGTGACGTTGCCGCGTTCAAACGGGGCTATGTGCGCCAATGTTGCGGTATTGACCTTTAAAGTACAGCAATGGCTGCGTCGCAGCGGCTTCCTGCAGATCCAGCGCTTTCACTTCGCCAATCACGATCAGGTGATCGCCTGCGGTGTGTTCGGCGTAGATTTCGCAATCCAGCCAGTGCAGGCTACCGGCAATGATCGGATTGCCCAGCGGCGATGCATGCCATGCGACGTCGTGCCATTTGTCGGTGCCTCGCCGGGCGAATTGGTTGGAAATCTGGACCTGCTGTTCTGACAGTATATTGACGGCGAATCGGCCGGCTTGGCGGATTCCGGGATAGCTGGCGGAACTGGACATGACGCTGAATGACACCAGCGGCGGATTCATCGACACGCTGTAGAACGACTGGCAAGTGAAGCCAATCAGCTCGCCATCGATGTGCGACGTAATCACCGTGAGGCCGGATGCGTAGTGCCCGAGTGCTTCGCGAAACCTCAATGACTCGATAGCAGTGCTGGAGTGGGGCATGGTCGTTAATTAAACTGGATGCGGGGAGGCGGTGCATTCAATCACCGCCTCAGACTTCGGCTCAGGACTTGCTCAAGATTTCCCGGCGCACGATTTCTGCGCCTGCGCTTAAGGCATTGAGCTTGCCGTTTGCCACCCGGCGGGGCAGGGGCGCCATGCCGCAGTTGGTACTAGGGTAGAGTTTGTCAGCATCCACAAACTGCAGCGCCTTGCGCAGGGTGTTGGCGACTTCTTCCGGCGTCTCAATGATATGGCTTGCGACATCGATGGCGCCAACCATCACTTTTTTGCCGCGAATCAGTTCGATGAGGTCCATGG
Source organism: Duganella sp. sic0402 (assembly GCF_019219065.1). Lineage (GTDB taxonomy): Bacteria > Pseudomonadota > Gammaproteobacteria > Burkholderiales > Burkholderiaceae_D > Rugamonas. The sequence goes on from NZ_JAHUWK010000004.1 coordinate 392,206, forward strand.
GCACCTTGGAGTTGTGGCATTCCAGGGAGACGATATCGATACTGGATTTCTGCAGCTTGGGGAAAGCTTCCTCGTACTGGCGCCACTCGGAACCAAGTGTTTTTTTCCAGTCCGTATTGGCTTTGATCCCGTAGCCGTAGCAGATATGGACGGCGGTTTCGCACTTCAGTCCTTCAATCGCCTTTTCCAACGTGGCCACGCCCCAATCGTTCACTTCATCAAAGAAGACGTTGAATGCGGGTTCGTCAAACTGGATAATATCCACGCCCGCAGCCTCCAGCTCTCTCGCTTCCTGATTGAGAATTTTGGCGAATTCCCAAGCCAGCTTTTCGCGGCTTTTATAGTGGCTGTCGTAGAGCGTGTCGATCATCGTCATCGGGCCAGGCAGCGCCCATTTGATAGGCTGCTTGGTTTGCTGGCGCAGGAATCTGGCGTCGTCAACGAAAACCGGCTTGGGACGCGAAACAGCACCGACGACCGTCGGCACGCTCGCGTCATAGCGATTACGGATGCGCACCGTTTCGCGCTGGTCAAAGTCGACACCACTGAGGTGTTCAATGAACGTGGTCACGAAATGCTGGCGCGTTTGCTCACCGTCGCTGACGATATCGATGCCCGCGTGTTGCTGCTCCTGCAGTGACAACAGCAAGGCGTCCTGTTTGCCCTCGGCCAGTTCCGCATCCTGCAGTTTCCAGGGCGACCAAAGCTTTTCCGGTTCCGCAAGCCAGGCAGGTTTAGGCAAGCTGCCCGCAGTCGAGGTGGGTAACAGTTTTTTCACGATAGATGACCTTATGTTTTGATGATTCAGAGAGCGTAATTTGCCGACCATTGCTCAAGCATGGCCTGGTAGGGCTTGATGAAGTGTTCTTCCACAAACTTGCCCTGCTCAATCGCCAGCCGGCTACGTTCTTCGCGGTCATACACAATCCGGGTTAATGAATAGTCCTGGTGCTTCAAGCTTGGCTGATAGGATTTTCCGGCCGACGAATTAGCGTTGTAAATTTCTGGGCGATAAATCTTTTGGAAGGTGTCCATCGTGCTGATGGTGCTGATCAGTTCCAGATTGGTGTAATCGGCCAGCAGATCGCCGGTAAAGTAAAACGCCAACGGGGCCGCGCTATCTGGAGGCATGAAGTAGCGGACTTTCAGGCCCATTTTGTTGAAATATTCATCCGTCAAAGAATACGCATCTTGCAGGTATTCAATGCCCAGCACAGGATGCTGGTTTTCAGTACGGAGATAGGTTTTGCTGCTCGAAACACTCAGGCATATGACCGGTGGTTTGCCAAAATGCGCTTTGTAAGTATCCGAATTTACGAAGTGCTTAAACAGCTTCCCATGCAGATCGCCGAAATTATCTGGCGTGCTGAATTCGGGCTGATTCCTGGTATGTTCCAGCAGCACCACGCTGAAGTCGTAATCCCGCACATAGGAGGAGAAGTTATTGCCTACGATGCCATCAATGCGTTCGTTATTCTTCTGATCGAAGATACTGGTTTTTAAGATTTCAATCAGGGGAAGGGCGCGGCCATTATTTGCTCCCTCGATATTCATCTCAACCGAAATGATCTCAAGATTGACCTTGTAGCGATCACCTTTGGGATTATCCCAATGCGCAAGGGCATTGAAACGGTTGTCAATCATCCGGAAGGTGTTGCGCAAATTCTCCTGCCGACTCTGGCCTCGGGCTAAATTGGCAAAGTTGGTCGTGATGCGCGTGTTTTCTGAAGGACGATAATCTTCATCGAAACAAATGCTCTGAATGGAAAAGGTAAATTCTTTACTCATGATGGGTTCTTTACTTAGCAGTCTTTATCTAAGACAAATTTTATGCTAATCCATCAATGAGTAAAAATGATTTTATCTCATGAAACCATGAGTCTGGCTCATGGGTTGATGCGTCGTGTAATTACCAGCTTTTGCACGTCCTCGCAGCCGAGCGTGCGCAGGGTTTCCAGTGTGGATGCATATTGCGAGATTTGCGGCGCCGTTTCCTCCGCCACCACGGCGCGGAGGATGCGGTCGTCGGGGCTGCCTTTCAGGTACATCATCAACACAGCGGCTTGCAGGGGTGGCAGGCTGGGGTTGAAGGCAGCGTTTTCAGCGTAGGCGCCGGCGTACACCTCGCCCTTGTCGGTCAGGATCGCCACCGCGCTGTGCGAGAGGCTGTAAGGCGCGTGGCTGCGGTTCGCCGCTTCCAGCGCCGCATCCGCCAGCGGATGGTTATTGCCCTGAATGCTGTAGCCATGGTCCTGCGGATCCAGCAGCAGCGTATGGATGCCTAGGTCGGCCGGGCCAAAAGAATCGACCAGATAGTCGCCCAGCGTCAGCACGTCACGGCCGGGCAGGCTGATTTTCAGCTCGCGCTGACTGTTCAGCTCAGTCATGAACTGCCGGCAGTGGCCACAGGGACTGTAGTTGACGGTGATGGTGTCCAGGCGCGTCTCGCCGCAGGACCAGGCGTGCACGATGGCGCATTGTTCGGCGTGGATGCTCTGGCCGAGCGGCACGCCGGCAAACTCCACGTTCGCGCCCAGATACCAGTTGCCGCTGACGCCGCGCGCGATGGCGCCCACATGGAACTGCGAGATCGGCGCGACCGAATAGGCCGCCGCCGCAGGCAGCAGGCCGATGGCCAGCGCGTCATCATCCAGTCCGGTTTGTGCCTTCAATGCCTGTATATCCGCCGGTGCCAGGATGCCGTTGAATTGCTCGCGATTGAAGATGGGCAGGGCGGCCGCCTGGATGTCTGCGCTCAGCTGCGGGAAGAAGGAGGTAAAACGTTGATGCATGATGTCGTCTTAAAGAGGGTAACTGTCGGCCAGGCGGGCGAATTCGATGAAGGATTGCAGGTAGTCGGTGTTGTAGTCCGCTTCGCGCGCGCCGAGGTAGATGTGCTTCTGGATGCCTTTCGGCCCGAGCCGCAGGGTGCGCAGTTGCAACTGCGGCGCGTAGTCGGTCACCAGCCATTTTGGCAGCGCCGTTACACCGCGTCCGCTGGCCACCATTTGCAGCATGATGTCGGTGGTTTCGATAGTCTTGTGCTTGCGCGGGGACACATTCGCTGGCAGCAGGAACATATTGAAGATATCCAGCCGTTCCAGCGGCACCGGATAGGTGATCAGCGTTTCCTCGTTCAGCTGTTCCGGCGACACTTGCTTCTGACCCGCCCACGGATGATCCTTGTGTACCACCAGCACCTGCTCGTAGTCGAATACTGGCTCAAAACGCAGGCCCGGTTTCAGCAGTGGATCGGGCGTCACCAGCAAGTCGATCTCAAAGCCGAACAGCGCGCCGATGCCGCCAAACTGGAATTTCTGCTTCACGTCCACATCCACCAGCGGCCACGCCGCCAGATAGCGCGAGACGATCTTCAGCAGCCACTGGTAGCAGGGATGGCATTCCATGCCGATGCGCAGTGTGCCGCGCTCGCCCTGCGCGTATTGGCGGAGGCGTTCTTCGGCCAGTTCCAGCTGCGGCAGCATGCGCTGCGCCACGGCCAGCAAATATTGGCCGGCTTGCGTCAGGCGCAGGCTGCGGCCTTCGCGTAGCCAGATGTCGGTGCCGAGCTGCTGTTCCAGCTTCTTCATGCTGTGGCTCAGGGCCGATTGCGTTACATGCAGCGCTTCGGCGGCGGCGGTCAGTGAGCCCTGCTTTTCAACTTCCAACAGGGTGGCGAGATGAATGCGTTCCAACATAATCGATGAATTAAACTCATGAAATTTTTAGAAAAATCCATTTTACTTCATTGGTTATGATCTTTGCCATGCGATCTGCCCCGGCGTGTATGATATCCAATCGCCCAACATTCCGACGCAGGAGCACATCGTGCAACTGATGAAGAGGCGGTATCCGACCACCATCTTGCAAGAGGTATTGAATGCGCTATGTACTCGCTGTTTTGTTATTCCTGAATATGACCCTGGCCAGCGCTGCGGAGCCTGATGACGCAGCCTTCCGCGCGCAGGTCGGCGCCTTCATCGACGCCTGGCATGACGATGCCGCTCACGGCCGCCAGGCTTACTTCGAGAAGATGGCGCCGGACGGCGTCTACATCGGCACCGACAAAACCGAGTACTGGCAGCGCGAAGCCTTCCGCGTCTGGGCCAAGCCGTACTTTGACAAGGGGAGCGCGTGGGACTTCAAGGCGATCAAGCGCAATATCTACTTCACGCCGGACCGCCGCATTGTATGGTGGGATGAGCAGCTGAACACGCAAATGGGCATCTGCCAGGCCAGCGGCGTGCTGCGCGCCGGACCTGAAGGGCTGGCGATCCAGCATTACCAGCTGTCGGTCGCGGTGCCGAATGAGGCGCTGGAAAAGGTTCAGGCCATCATCGGCCACACCGAGCGTCCAGGCTTATAAGCTGATCTGGCGCTGCGCAAGTTTCGCAGCGATGTCATGGTCGTGCGTGACCAATAACACCGCGCATTGATATCGCCTGGCGTGTTCGCGCAGCAGCAGCAGGGTTTCCTGCTGCGTTATCGGATCGAGGCGCGAGGTCGGCTCGTCGGCAAAGATCAGCGCCGGCCGCATCATCAGCACGCGGGCGATGGCGAAGCGCTGCAACTCACCGCCGGACACCTGGCCCGGCAGCCGCTCCAGCAAGGCCGGCGGCAGGCGCAGTCGCTCCAGCAGCAGCGTCAAGTCTTCCCATGCCAGCTGGTGCAGGTCGATCAGGTCCTGCATCGAGCGGCGCAAGCTGACGCCTGGTGCAAAGGCTGCTGCCGGGTCCTGGTAAATCTTTTGAAACGCGGTGCGGGCCAGGCCTTTGGCGCGGTGTACGCTGCCGTTGTCCGTTTTCAGCAAGCCTAGTACCAGATTGCCGAAGGTGGTTTTGCCCGAGCCGCTGGGGCCTGTGACAGCAATCAGTTCTCCACGCCGGATCTCGGCCGACACACTGTCAAACAGGCGCTGTGCACCGAAGCGCTTGCCGACGCCCTGGATGCTGACCACCGGCGTTTCGTGGGCTGGTGTGTGGCCTGTTTCAATCGCCCAGGCGGCAGGTTCGGCAGCCAGCAGACAGCGCGTGTAGGCGTGCTGCGGCGCGTCGAGCAGCGCAGTTGCTGTGCCACGTTCGACGATGGCGCCATCCAGCATGACCGCCACTTCGCCGCCTAACTGGCGCGCCAGCCAGACATCGTGGGTGATGGTCAGCAGCGTGACGCCGTCTGCAATCGCCGCCTTGAGCATGGCCAGCACGTCGCCGCGACGGTCGCTGTCCAGCCCTTTGGTCGGTTCGTCGATAATCAGTATCGGCGCCTGCGCCGCGTGCGTGGCGAGGAAGGCCACGCGCTGCGCCATGCCGCCGGAAATCTGGAACGGATACTTGGCGCTGGCATCGGCCATGTCGAGGCGCGCCAGCGCTGCTGTCGCTGCGGCGCTGGCTTCCGTTTCACCGCGCCCCAGCACCAGTTCATGCACTTCGCCGATCTGCCGCACCACGCGCATGGTGGGGTCGAGCGCCAGCCACGGCTCCTGCGGCAGCAGCGACAGCGTGCGGCCCCACAGCGCCCGGCGCGAACGCAGATCTGCGGCATCGTACTGCCGCCCGCCGATCTCGATCACGCCGCTGCACGACAATGGCGCCGGCAGGTTGCCCATGATGGCCTGCGCCAGCAGCGACTTGCCGGATCCACTTTCACCCAGCAGCGTCAACACGCCGCCAGCGGGAATATGCAGCGAGATGTCGCGCACCAGCACCTGCGTGCCGGCGCTGATCGATACATTGCGCACGCCGAGGTGCGCGCTGATTTTGCCGCTCATGGCTTGCGCTCGCTGCCGAGCAGTATCATGCCCAGCAAGGTGCAGAACAGTATCAGGATGGGCGCGGCGATCAGCCATGGCGCTTCGCTGTAGTAGGGCAGCAGTTCGATCATCATCACGCCCAATTCGGCGGTTGGCGGTTGCAGGCCGACGCCGATGAAACCCAGCGCCGCCATCGCCAGCACCGCGCCGGCGTAGCCGAAGCGCATCAGCGTAACAATGCGCGGCAGCAGTTCCGGCAGCAGGTGGCGGCGCACCACATATAGTTTGCCGAAACCGAGCAGCTGCGACGCTTCGACCTGCGGACTGGCCAGCAGCGTCCGGGAGGCGGCGCGCACCACGCGGAAATATTCCACCCACAGCGCCAGCGAGATGCCGGCATAGAGTGGCCAGAACCGGCCCGGCGCAAACGCCGCCAGCAATAGCACCAGCAGCAGGCCGGGCAGGGCCAATACCGCATCGGCCAGCGAGGTCAGAATGCGCTCCGGCCAGCCGCCATGCCACGCAGCCAGTAGTCCCAGCAGGGAACCGGGGATGGCGGCGGTGAGTACGCTCAATGCAGCCATCGACAGCGACAGCCGGCAGGCGTCCGCGAGCCGCGCCAGCATGCTGCGGCCCAGATGGTCCAGCCCGAGCGGATGCGCCAGGCTGGGCGCCTCCAGAAAGCGGCTCAGCGTCTGGCGCGCCGGATCGATGCCGATCAGCCAGGGGCCGAGCAGCGCCAAGGCGGCGATCAGGGCCAGCATCAGCGCACCGGCGATGCGCGTCATGGGCCAGCGTGGCGTGGTCAGGTCGTGATTCATCGCGGACGGCGGCGTGGATCGATTGCCGCGCAGGCGAGATCGACCAGGGCGTTAAACAGCACGAACATCAGCCCCAGCACCAGCGCCGTGCCTTGTATCATCGGCACGTCGCGGCCAAAGATGGCGTGCACCAGTGCGTGGCCGATGCCCGGCCAGGCGAAGATGGTTTCAACCAGCACCACACCTTCGATCAGGTACACCAGCTGCACGCCGAGGTAGGCCACGACCGGCGCGGCCACATTGCGCACGCCATGGCGCAACAGCGCCTGCGCCGGGGATAATCCCTTGGTCAGCGCGAACGCGTAATAGGCGCTGCCGCGCACCGACACCATGGCGTCGCGCGCGATGCGCGACGAGACGGCGGCCAGGCCGGCCGCTAGCGTCATTGCGGGCAGGGCGATGCTGCCGTAGTCGGTGTGTCCGGCGGCGGGCAGGGCGTTGAGTTCCACTGAAAATATTAGCACCAGCACCAACCCGAAGACGAACGGCGGCATCGCGCGCAGCAGCAGCGCCAGGCCCAGCGTGGCGCGGTCCAGCCAGCCGCCGGGCCTGAGGCCCGCCAGCACGCCAGGCACGGGGCCGAGCAGCAGCGACAGTACGATCGCCCAGCAGGACAGGCGTAAGGTTTGGCCCAATTGCAGTGCGATTTCCGACGCCACCGGCTGCGCCGTCACCATCGATACGCCTAGGTCGAAGCGCAACAGGCGTCCCCACCATTCGGCCAGCGCTGCCAGCAGCGGACGGTTCAGGCCAAGTTCGGCGCGCACGGCTTCGGCCGCTGCGGCGTCCACCATGTCGTAGCCATAGCGGCCGGCGGCGATGCGGAACGCCGTGTCGCCGGGCAGCATGCGCGTCATGAAGAAGCTCAGCGTGCCGACCAGCAGGGCCACCAGCAGCGCTTGCAGCAGACGGCGGCCCAGCGGCGGCGCCCAGTGTTTCAAGGTGGCGAGGCTGGCGTTCATTGGGCCCACTTCAAAGTTGAGATACGGTAGCTGCGCTCGAACGGATCGATGCTCAGTCCCTCAAGGCGGTTCGAGACGGCGACTGTCTGCCGGTACCAGACCACGGGAATGACCGGCAGCTGCGATTGCAGGCGCGCCGCGACGCTGGCGCGTTGCTCGCCGCTTGCGCCCACTGCCAGCTGGTTCAGCGCCTGGTCCAGCGCCGCATCGCGCCAGTTCATTGCGCCCCAATCGCCACCGCCGGCGGTGTAGTCGCCGATCATGGTGGCGGTAGGGTCGGGCGTGGTGCCGAAGTTGCGCGCCACCAGTCCCATCTCCAGGCTGCCGCTGCGATGGCCGGCCGGAATGTCGCTGGAGTTGCCGACGATGACCGTGACAGCAATGCCGATCTGCCGCATTTCTTCCTGAATGGCGGAGGCGATCAGCGGCAGCTCCGGCCGGTCCACAAAGGTATGCAGCTTCAGCGCGAAGCGGCGGCCGTCGCGCCACAGGATGCCGTCCGTGCCGGGACGGAAACCGGCTTGCGCCAGCAAGCGCCTGGCCGCAGCCGGATCGTGGCGCAGCGGCGGCAGCGCCGGCTGATGCCATTGCGCCAGCGCCGGCGGAAACAGCTGGGTGGCGGCGAGGTCGGCGTCGCGCAGCAGTGCTTTGGCGATGCCGTCGCGCTCCACCCCCAGGCTGATCGCCTGGCGCACCCGCGCGTCGCGCAGGAAGTGGTGGCCGGCGTTCAGCTTGAGGAAGGTGGTGCGCGGCAGGTCCTGCGCCTTCAGCGACACGCCGGGCTGGTGTTGCAGGCGGCGGATGCTGGGCGGGTCGAGCGTGAACGCCAGATCGGCCTGGCGGCTTTGCGCCATCAGTGCGCGCGTTTCTGCGCGCGAAACGCTGATGTAGCGCGCCGCCGCAACGCGCGGATGCGCGCCGTTCCAGCCGTCGAATAATTCGGTATCGAATTGCTGCGGCAGGCGTATCGTCTTGATGCGGTACGGGCCGCTGCCGACGATGCGCGTGACCCGCCCATCCTGGCCGAAGGAGGAGGGCGCCAGCACCTGCGTGCTGTAGTGGGTAAACAGATACGGCAAGGGCGCCAGCGGCCTGGCCAGCCGCACCACGATCGATCCGCGCTCGGCGTACATATCGGTGATGCCGGCAAGTTGCAGCACGCCAGGCGTGGCCAGCGCGCGTTTCAGCGACACTAGCGCGGTGGTGGCGGTGAGCGGCGTGCCGTCGTGGAAGCTGCGGCCCTGGCGGATGAAGAAGCGCCATTCGCGCTGGTCGTCCGAAACTTCCCAATTGCCGGCCAAGGCGGGCAGCAAGCGGCCTTGGTCATCGACATCCAACAGCGTTTGCGTCACCTCCATGCGCGTAAACATATAGCCACTACGCGAAGGCTCCAGTCCCGTCAGCTCCCATGGACCCACGACCGTTACCGTGCCCGCCGCCGCCGGCGTTACTTCGCCATGGCCGGGATCGGCCCATGCGCCGCCAGCGGGGAGCAGACTCAATGCGAATAGTGTTGTGAGGAGTGGATGCGTTTTCAAGACGGCGTTCAATATGCCGGGACACGGCTTGCTGGCGATGGTCGGAATGGTCAGAATAGCCGGCCATACTAATCGATCCGGCCGCGATTGGCTATGCAAAAAAAGCGCATCCGGCCCGGTGTTAAACTCATCAAGCCGACGCATGTGATATGGTTGAGCTCAGAGTCCTTATGCCTGGGAGATGACATGAATGCTTTGCCGGCCATTGCCGTGCTGTGCGGCGCGCTGGTGCTGACTTCCACTCCGGCCAGTGCGGCCGGCCAGTTGGCGCGACATATGACGGAGCTGAGCGGTGCGCCGCAAACCAAAACCATGCGCGGCAAGCTGCGCGCCCACGACACGGCGGAATACAACATCCGCCTGCGCGCGGGCCAGTCGCTGACAGTCACGCTGAAAACCAATCAGCGCTCCAATTATTTCAATGTTACGGGACCGGGAGAGGGCGACGCGCTGTTTGTCGGCTCGCGCGACGGCGCCCGCTACAGCGCGAAAGTGGCGCAGGATGGCGCCTACAAAATCAGCGTTTATCTGATGGCCAATGCGGCGCGCCGCGACGAACGCGCCAACTACACCTTGAAAATCGCGGTGAAGGATTGACGCTGACGCGTGCCCTCGCCGCGCTGGCGGTCTGGCTGCTGTTGACGGTCAGCGGCCGCTGGCTAGGCGCGGACACCGGCCAGCAATCGCTGGCGGCCTCGGTTGGCGGCGGCATCGGCTTGCCATGGCTGCTGGCTGCTGCATTTGCGTTCGCGGTGGTGCTGCTGTCCGGCCAGCGCCGCGCGCTGGGCCTGGGCGCGCCGGCCCCCTTGAAATCGGCGTGGCTGGTCTGGCCTCCGTTGCTGTATTCCTTGTTGATGCTATTGCTTGCCTGGGCGGGCGGCTGGCCGCCGCGCGAGGTGCTGCTGATCGTGGCCATCAACACTGCGCTGGTGGCCTTGTCCGAGGAGCTGATGTTCCGCGCGATCCTGCTGCACGGCCTGCTGCAGCGCCTGACGGTGTGGCCGGCGGTGCTGGCCGGTTCGCTGCTGTTTGGCCTGGCGCACAGCGTCAATGGCCTGGCCACCGGCGATTTCAGCGGCGCCTTGTGGCAGTCGGCGGCCGCATTCCTGCAAGGCGTATGCTACGCCGCGATTCGCTTGCGCACCCGCTCGGTGTGGCCGATGCTGGTGGTGCACGGCGTGTGGGACTTTGCGCTAGTGACCGCGACCTTGTCCGCCAGCGCCGAAGGGGAGGCGTCGATCCTGCCTTATGCCGCCTTGCTGGCGGTCCTGCCGCTGTGCCTGTACGGCGTCTACCTGCTGCGACCTGGTCAGCGCGCTTGACCTTTGCCCCGGCTTCCCGCATAGTTATAAATGGTTGCGCAACCATAAACACCACAGAAGTGTTATTTGCCCAACTTTTACTGGACATGTGAACACTATTTCGGAGGAGTTTGATGAAAGCACAGCCTTTCTGGCCGGGCGCGCCCATGGTCATGCTGGTGACAGCGGTATTTGGCGCGGCCATCGCGCCCGTCGTACTGGCAGCGCCGGCGGCGGATAATCTGGCGCCACGCCAGCGCATCCTGTTCAACGATGGTTGGCGCTTCCAGCTTGGCGACCCGGACGACAACTCCGCGCCCTATCTGTACGACATCCGCCCTGAAGTGCTGAAATCCGCCGACGGCAAGGTCGCCGACGCCATGCCGGAAGAAGCCGCGCGCATCGCCCGCAGCAATGCCGCGCTGCTGAAACCGTGGATACTCCCGACCGGCAACGCCTTCATCAAAGACCCTGCCAAGCGCCATGCGCGTCCCGCCACCGGTCCGTCCTTCCAGGCGCCGTATGCGCAAGCCGGCTTCGACGACAAGTCCTGGCGCGCCGTGCAGCTGCCGCACGACTGGGCCATCGAAGGCCCGTTCCTGACCACCGGCCCATACGGCGGCATGGGCCGCCTGAAAACCTGGGGACCTGCCTGGTATCGCAAGACGCTGACCTTGCCGGCCGCCGACAAGGGCAAGTCGCTATTCCTGGATATCGATGGCGCGATGGCTTATTCGAGCGTGTGGGTCAACGGTCAACTGGCCGGCGGCTGGCCGTATGGCTATAACTCGTTCCGCATCGACCTGACGCCGTATGTGAAGACTGGTGCGGATAACCAGATCGCCATTCGCCTGGATAACACCGCCGAATCGGCACGCTGGTATCCGGGCGCCGGCTTGTACCGCAATGTGTGGCTGACCAAAACAGCGCCGCTGCACATCGGCCAGTGGGGCGTGCAGATCACCACGCCGAAAGTGTCGCGTGAATCGGCCCAGGTGGCGTGGCAGGTCACGCTGGACAATGATACTGGCGCGGCGGCCGACGCCGAACTGAGCACGCAGCTGTATGCACTGGATGAGAAGGGCGCCATCAGCGGCAACGCCGTTGCCAGCGTCATCACGCCGCGTGCGCAGGTCGCGCCGGGCGCTGGCACTGTGATCAGTGGTTCCACCACCATCAGCAATCCGCGCCTGTGGGGACCGCTGCCGACGCAGCAGCCGCATCGCTATGTGGCGCTGACCACGGTGCGCAGCGGCGGCCGCGTGGTGGACAAGTACGAAACCAAATTCGGCATCCGCTCGCTGCGCTTCGATCCGAATTCCGGCCTGTACGTCAACGACGAACATATCCCGATCCGCGGCGTGAACAACCACCACGATCTCGGCGCACTGGGCGCCGCCTTCAATGTGCGGGCCGCCGAACGCCAGCTGGAGCTGCTGCAGGAGATGGGCGCCAATGCGCTGCGCATGAGCCACAATCCGCCCGATCCGCAACTGCTGGAGCTGACCGACCGTATGGGCATCGTGGTGATGGACGAGGTGTTCGATTCCTGGGAGCGCAAGAAGACGCCGCTGGACTTCCACCTTATCTTCCCGGATTGGCATGAGCAGGACTTGCGCTCGATGCTGCGCCGCGACCGCAATCATCCATCGATTGTGATGTGGAGCGTGGGGAACGAGGTGGGCGAGCAGTACACCGGTGACGCTGGCGCCGATATCGGCCGCAAGCTCGCTGGTATCGTGCGTGAAGAGGACGGCACTCGTCCGCTGACCAACGCCATGAATTGGGCGCAGGCCGACATGCCGCTGCCAACCACGGTGGATGTCATCAGCCTGAATTACCAGGGCACGGGCATCCGTACGCTGCCGGGCAAGTTCCCGATGTTCCGCGAGAAGTTCCCGGACAAGGTGATTCTGCATACCGAGAGCGCATCGGCCGTTTCCAGCCGTGGCGAGTACCAGTTCCCGGTGCCGGGTGTGACCAGTGCTGCGGTGCGGCCGGGCATAGGCGGTGATACGAAGACCATGCAGGTTAGTGCCTATGAATTGTTTGCGGCAGACTTTGGCAGCTCGGCCGACCGCGCCTTCGCTTCGCTCGACCAGAATCCCTACACTGCTGGCGAATTCGTCTGGACCGGTTTCGACTACCTTGGCGAACCGACGCCGTACTACGGCGCGCGCAGCGCCTACACCGGCATCTTCGACCTGGCCGGCTTCAAGAAGGACCGCTACTACATCTACAAATCGCGCTGGCGTCCGGAAGAAAAAACGCTGCACATCCTGCCGCATTGGAGCTGGCCGGACCGCGTTGGCGAAGTGACACCGGTACACGTCTTCACTTCCGGCGACGAGGCGGAGCTGTTCGTCAATGGCAAGTCGCAGGGCAAGCTGAAAAAAGCGCCGTATGCTTATCGCTTGCGCTGGGACTATGTGGTGTACGAGCCGGGCGAAATCAGCGTGGTCGCCTACAAGGATGGCAAGGAGTGGGCGCGTTCGTCGGTGAAAACCACCGGCGTGCCGGCCGCATTGGAAGCCACTGCCGACCGCAGCACCATCGCGGCTGACGGCAACGACCTGTCCTTCATCACTGTGCGCGTCACGGACAAGAACGGCATGACCGCGCCGCGTGCCAACAACAAAGTGCGATTCAGCGTCGAAGGGCCGGGCGAGCTGGTGGCGACCGACAATGGCGATGCGACCAGCTTCGTCTCCTTCCAGTCGCCTGAACGCGCCGCCTTCAACGGCCTGGCACTGGGCATCGTCCGCGCCAAGCCAGGCAGCGCCGGAGCGATTAAAATACGTGTGTCGGCCGATGGCCTGAAGGAGTCCGTGATCACGGTCCGCAGCACACGTTAAGGAGTCAGCAGATTTTGACTTCTGCCAGTAAACCTCACACTCCTTGTACACCACCGTGCAGCAGAAATTCCACGTCAGCCAGGGCACGGTGGTGCTGGTCAAGTAACTAGTACTGGCCGCGCACGGTCAGCATCACGCCGCGTGGCGCGCCGTAGTAGTAGCCCGGACCGTACTCGCGGATCTTCTCGTAGTAGACCTTGTCGAACAGATTGGTGACGTTGAGCTGCGCGCTCAGCTTGTTGCTGAAACGGTAGCCGACAAAGCTGGACGCCAGCGTGTAGCCGCCCTGGCGCGCAAACGCCGTGCCGCTCTGGCTGGTGATCTCGCTTTGCACATTGAGGCCGCCACCGATCTGCCACTGATTCAATTCGCCCGGAAGGGTGTAGGTGGTGAACAGGCGTATCAGGTGCTTCGGCGTGGTGGTGCGCAGCGCCTTGCCGGTGTTGCTGGCGGTGTCGCGTACATACTTGGTGTTGTTCAGCGTGTAGCCGGCCGAGATATTCCAGTTCTTGCTCGGCTGTCCCGACACTTCCGCCTCGAAGCCACGGCTGCGCTGCTCGCCGTCGGCGATCTGGCAATAGCCGTTGGTGTAGTCCGGCGGGCATGGGTTAGGGCTGCTCAGGTCATCTACCGCCTTGCCGTTCTGGTCCAACTGGAAGATCGCCATGCTGGCGTTGAGGCGTTTGTTGTAAAACTCTCCCTTGACGCCCAGTTCTATGTTGCGGCCGGTGATAGGCTTCAGCGGCTTGCCGCCGACGCCAAAGGCGCGCTGCGGCGTGAACACGTCGGCATAGCTACCGTACACGGTCAGGTTGTCGTTGAGCGTGTACAGCGCGGCCACATAGGGCGTGAACTCGGCGTCGACGCTGAAGGCGTTGACGATGGCGTCCGGCTTGTAGTCCCACCAGCTCATGCGCGCGCCGAGGATCACGGTCAGCGGATCGCTGACGCTGAAGCGCGCAGTGCTGTAGACCCCTTGCTGCTCGGTCAGATTCTTGACGTACTTGCCGGTGAACGGCGCGCCTTCCGGCATGGCGATCTGGTACGGGTCCCAGGTGTAGGGATCGAGCCCGGTCATCGACGCCAGGCCGCTGACGGTGGCGCAGGAGCCGGCTACCGGCTGCGCGTAGTCGCGGGTGCCGTTGGCGCCGATTACCAGTTCATGCGTGCGGCCCAGCAAGGAGAACGGGCCGCTGGCATACAGGTCCCAGCTGCTTTGCTCGGCGGTGTAGTCTTTTTCGCCGCAGCGGCTGATCTGGTAATTGACCTTGTTCGGGTCTTTGGCGTTACGCGAGATGAGCGTTTGCACATAGCCGTTGGCGTCGTTCAGACGTTTCATCTTGATGAAGTCGAAGCTGGCCTTGGCGTTCCAGCCACCGCCCAGATCCTGTTCCAGCGTGGCGAACACCTGCTGGTTCTCGCGGTCCCAGTGGTTCTGCGCCGAACCGAGATAGGTATCGCGCGCGAAGTTCATCGGGCTGCCGTCGATATTCGCCATCAGATTTCCCCAGGCGCCGTTGGTTTTCAACTGCGCGTATTCGGCACCGGCAAACAGCTTGGTGCCTGGACCCAGGTCCGCCTCCATCACCGCGTACAGCACGCCCTTGTCGGCGTAGCGCGATTTCTGGAAGTGGCGGCGATCATCCTTGACCGCCACCGCACGGCCGCGCACCGAGCCGCTTTCGTTGAGTGGCGTGGAAATATCGACTTCAGCGCGGTAAGTGTCCCAGCGGCCGACCGTGGCTGCGCCGGACATGGCGAAGTGATCGAGCGGACGCTTGCGCACCAGGTTGACCGCGCCCGACGGACTGCCGGCGCCGCGCATCAGGCCAGCGGCGCCGCGCAGCACTTCGGCATGGTCCATGGTCGCCATATCGGGCTGGATGTAGAAGCCGTTGCCGCTGCCCGGCGTAATGGCGGCGTTGCCGTCGAACTGCACATTGGTGATTTCCTGGCCGCGCGCGTAGTAGCTGACGCGTTCCGAATCGGTGTTGAATACCTCGATGCCGGGCGTGCTGCGCAATACATCGCTCAGATCGGACAAGCCCTGGTCTTCGATCTGCTGGCGGCTGATGACGGTCAGGCTGTGCGGCGTCTCGCGCGGCGAGGCGTTGATTTTGCCGATCGACAGTGCGCGTGCCGCATACGAGCCGGTGCCTTCGCTGATATTGTCGCGCGTGGCGGTGATCACCACTGCTGCCAGCGTTTGTTCACCCTTGGGGATGGCACGCAGCGCGTATGCGCCGCTGGTGGTGGGCACGGCTTCCAGGCCGGTGCCTTCCAGCAGTGCCGCCAGGCCTTGCTGCACATTGAACTTGCCCTGCACGCCACGGCTGTTTTTGCCATCGGCCAGCTCGGTGGTGCCGGCCAGGAAAATGCCGGATTCGCCGATGAAGCGGGTCAGCACGGTTTTCAGCGGGCCGGCTGGAATCTGGTAGTCGCGCGCGGCGGGTGCGGAGGCAGAGGCTAGTGCGTGCGCTTGCGCAGCCAGCAGCATCGGCGAGGCCAGCACGGCGCCGTTCAGCGCCAGGCGCAAGGCGCGCGCCAGCACGCGGGGAGTAGGGAAGGATTGCTTCGACATGTAATTCTCTCGGACAGTTATCAATAAGAAGATTGCTTCATCTTCTGAATCGAAGTGCTCGCCCAAAAGCGGAACTGTCGCGGTAAATATTTTTTATTTGGGCTCGATGCTGGTCCACCAGGGCAGCGTGCGCTGTATCTTGACCGGCAATACCGTCTCCAGCATGGCCAGCGCCCGGTCCGGATCGCGCAGCGGATAACCGCCGAGCACGCGCAGCTGCGCCACCTGCGGCGCCACGCCCAGATGGCCGCGATGGTAGCGGCTCAATTCCGCCACCAACTGCTGCAATGGAATGTCGCTGGCCAGCAGCACCCCGCGTGTCCAGGCCTCGCGGGCCGGATCGGCGTTCTCGGTCGGCTGGAGCTGCCCGGCGCTGAAGCGCAGCTGCTGGCCAGCTTCGATCACGCGCGAGCCGCCGTGCGCCGGACTCACTGCAACCGCACCTTCATAGACGGCCAGCAGGGTGCTGTCGCCATCCAGCCGCACGGTGAAGCGCGTGCCCAGCGCCTGCATGCGGCCATGGCGGGTTTCGGCGATGAAAGGACGGGCGTCATGGCCGGTTTCAATCAGCATTTCACCACTGACCAGCTGGATGCAGCGCATGGCTGGCTGATAATCGGTGTTCAGTGCAGTGGCGGTGTTGAGCCAGATGCGGGTGCCGTCGGCCAGCGTGATATCGCGTAGCTCGCCGGTTGCGGTGCGATGCTCCGCCGACCAGGCCAGCGCGACCTCCGACAGCTCGCCACGGCGCCAGCCGGCCCAGCCCAGAAAGCCGGTGCCGGCCAGCGCGGCGATGCAGCCCAGCAGGCGGCGGCGTCCGGCGCGCGCGGTGTGCACCTGTGTTAGCGCGCCGGCGGCGGCCTGGCGGCTGTCCACGGCCTGCATCGGCGCGAAGCGTTGGCTGATGGTTTCGGCATAGGCCCAGGCCTGGCGGTGATCGCCGGCCTGCGCCAGCCAGTCGCGCAGCGCGGCGCGGTCCTGTTCGGTAGCGTCGCCGGAGCGCAGCAGGGCGAACCACTCGGCCGCCTGCTGCATCACCGCGTGCGACGGCGTGGCGGCCTCAGTGTGCATCGGCGCCCCAGCGGGCTTCCAGCTGCATACAGTGCAGCATGGCTTGCGCCATGTATTTGCGCACCATGCGGTCGGAGACGCCGAGTTCGGCGGCGATTTCCTTGTCGCTCATGTCCAGCACATTGCCCATCACAAAAGCCCGCGCTACATTCGGCGCCAGCTTGCGCAGCATGGCGTCCACCGCAGTCAGGGCTTGCAGCACGATGGCGCTGTCCTCGGCCGAGCAGATATTGCTGGCCGGCTGGGCGGCAAGGGCGTCGAGCCAGGCCTGTTCGACCTGGCGGCGGCGCCACAGATCGACGCACAGGCCGCGCGCGACCGTGCTCAGATAGGCGCGTGCGCCCTCGGCACTGTCAAAGGCGCGCGGCTTGAGCAACAGGCGGATGAACGCATCATGGGCCAGGTCGGCGGCATCGCCATGGTTGCCCAGGCGGCGTTGCAGCAAGCCATACAGCCAGCCGTGATGGTGGGAATACAGGAGTTCGACGGCCGACATCTGGCGCCCTTCAATCAGGTGCGGGCACCTGCAGCAAGAATAATCCGTGAATAAGAATCATTCCATTTTAATTTATCGCCGTGAATTATGCAATCCGCCAGCTCTGCGGCAACATTTTTAATGTAGTGTTAACTCTGGCCGCGCTACCATCAGGCGGCTGGTCATATTGACAAAAATAGGAGTGGATGGTGCGCTTGCTGCTGGTGGAAGACGATCCGATGATCGGCGAAAGTATCGAAGACGGTTTGCGCGGCGAGAGCTACGCGGTGGACTGGGTACGCGATGGCCAGGCGGCCGACCTGGCGCTAAAAACCATCAACTACGATCTGCTGCTGCTCGACCTGGGGCTGCCGCGCAAGCAGGGCATGGACGTGCTGCGCACTTTGCGCGCCTGCGGCGCTGACCTGCCGGTGCTGATCATCACCGCGCGCGACGGCACGCCTGCCCGCGTGGAGGGGCTGGACGGCGGCGCCGACGACTACCTGGTCAAGCCGTTCGACCTGGACGAGCTGCTGGCGCGCATCCGCGCCTTGCTACGGCGCCGGGTTGCCCGGACGCGCTCGCTGGTGGTGCATGGCGCGCTGGTGCTGGACCTGGCCAGCCACGAGGCGCAGTTCGAGGGCGAGCCGGTCAAGCTGTCGGCGCGCGAATTCGCGGTGCTGCGCGCCTTGCTCGACAGTCCGGGCAGCGTGGTGTCCAAGAGCCAGCTGGAGGACAAACTGTATGGCTGGAATGCCGAAGTCGAGAGCAATACGGTCGACGTGTATGTGCACCGTTTGCGGAAAAAATTCGGCGCCGACTTCATCAAGAATGTGCGCGGCGTCGGCTACAAAGTGAGCCCCGCACCATGAGGACCATCCGTCAACAACTGCTGATTGGCCTGTTGTGCGCTACGCTGGCCTGCGTGCTCGGCGCGGGTACCATGCTGTACCGCTCGCTGCTGGCGGAAACCAATGAATTGGCCGACTTGCAGCTGCGCCAGCTGGCGGGCGCGTTGCCGGGTGATCTGAGCGGCGGCGTGCAAGCCGGCAGCAACGATCCGGAAGAAGAATTTGTGCTGCAAGCCTGGAACGCCGACAGCTCAGTCGCGCATCGCGCCGTGGCGGCGGGCCTGACCGAGCTGCCGCGCTATCAGCTGGACGGCTATGCCCAGATCATGGTGAACGGCGACAATTGGCGCGTGTATGGCGAACAGGCGCACGGCCGCTATGTGCAGGTCGGCCAGCCGCAGCATGTGCGCGACGAGCTGGCGCTGGGCATGGCCTGGCGCGCCGGTGCACCGCTGCTGGTCATCGCGGTGCTGTTTGCCGCGCTGATGCTGGTGGTGGTGGGACGCGCGCTGCGCCCGCTGGACCGTCTGGCGCAGGCGGTGGTCGGGCAGTCGCCGACGGCGCTGCAACCGTTGGACCCGGACAGCATGACGCCGGACCTGCTGCCGGTGGTCACCGCATTGAATGGCCTGATGGGCAAGTTTGATGAAGCGCTGGCGGCGCAGCGAACCTTTGTGGCGGACGCCGCGCATGAACTGCGCTCGCCGCTGACCGCGCTCAAGCTGCAGCTGCAACTGGTGGAACGCGCCGACGGCGAGGCCGCGCGCGCACTGGCGCTGAGCAAGATGCATGAGCGTCTGGACCGGGGCAGCCATCTGGTGCGCCAGCTACTCAGTCTCGCACGTCACGAATCCGGCCTGGCCCGCACGCAGCTGCAAGCGGTGGAGGTCAACAAGCTGCTGGCCAGCGTGGTGTCCGATCATTCCGCGCTGGCCGATAGCCGCGAGATCGACCTGGGCGTGGAGTCCTTTGCGCCGCTGGTGCTGCAAGCGGATCCGGATGGCCTGCGCGTGCTGCTGAATAACCTGGTGGACAACGCCTTGCGCTACACGCAGCGCGGCGGCCGCGTCGACCTGCTGGCTGGCGTGGAGCAGGGCCAGCCTTTCCTGTGCGTGCGCGACAACGGCCCCGGTGTGGCGCCAGCGCTGCGGGAACGCCTGTTCGACCGCTTCTACCGGCCCGACGGCAACGATGTCTGGGGCGCCGGCCTTGGCCTGTCCATTGTGCGCAATATCGCTGATCATCATCGGGCGGCGATCCGGCTGGACAATGGCGAGGGCGAACAGGGCAAGGGCCTGAGCGTGACGGTGTTATTCACGTGCTGATTCAGGAATCTTTAATGCGCTGTTCATGATCGCGGCGGCAGAATCACTGCTTTACTAACGTATAAGCGGTGCATCAATGAAGAAAGTCCTCATCCTCGGCGTCAACGGTTTTATCGGCCACCATTTGTCGAAGCGCATTCTGGAAACCACCGACTGGCATGTCTATGGCATGGACATGAATAGCGACCGCATTCCGGACCTGCTGAATCATCCGCGCATGCACTTTTTTGAAGGCGACATCACCATCAACAAGGAGTGGGTCGAGTACCACGTCAAGAAATGCGATGTGATTTTGCCCCTGGTAGCGATTGCCACGCCGTCGACCTATGTGAAAGCGCCGCTGCGCGTGTTCGAGCTGGATTTTGAAGCCAACCTGCCGATCGTGCGTTCCGCCGCCAAATACGGCAAGCATCTGGTGTTTCCATCGACCTCCGAAGTGTATGGCATGTGCCATGACGAGGAATTCGATCCGGAGAACTCGGAACTGATCTGCGGCCCGATCAACAAGCCGCGCTGGATCTATTCCAACGCCAAGCAGCTGATGGACCGCGTGATCTGGGGCTATGGCATGGAAGGCTTGAACTTCACGCTGTTCCGCCCATTTAACTGGATCGGCGCCGGCCTGGATTCGATCCACACGCCGAAGGAAGGCTCGTCGCGCGTCGTGACGCAGTTCTTCGGCCATATCGTACGCGGCGAGAATATCTCGCTGGTCGACGGCGGCCACCAAAAGCGCGCCTTCACCGACATCGACGACGGCATCGACGCACTGATGAAGATCATCGAGAACAAGAACGGCGCCGCCAGCGGGAAAATCTATAACATCGGCAACCCGGTCAACAACTACTCGATCCGCGAACTGGCCGACATGATGATGACGCTGGCCGCGCATTATCCGGAATACGCCAGCGGCGCCGCGCAAGTGAAGATTGTTGAAACCACCTCTGGCGCGTACTACGGCACTGGCTATCAGGATGTGCAGAACCGCGTACCGAAGATCACCAACACCTGCGAGGAGCTGGGCTGGAAGCCATCCACCAGCATGGCCGATGCGCTGAAAAAAATCTTCGATGCTTACCGTAGCCAAGTGACCGCCGCGCGCGCCCTGATGGAGTAATCATGAACCGCGACCTGCCACCGCCTGAACTGTCTATCGTCATCCCCGTTTATAACGAGGAGGCCGGCCTGTTTGCGCTGTTCGCGCGGCTGTATCCGGCGCTGGACAAACTGGGCGCCAGCTACGAGATTGTATTTGTCAACGATGGCAGCCGCGATAATTCAGTCGCGGTGCTGGCCGGGCAGTTCCGCAAGCGTCCGGATGTGACGCGGGTGGTGCTATTCAATGGCAACTACGGCCAGCATATGGCCATCCTGGCGGGCTTTGAGGCGGCGCGCGGCCAGATCATGGTGACGCTGGACGCCGACCTGCAAAATCCGCCGGAGGAAATCGGCAAGCTGGTCGCCAAAATCCGCGCAGGCCATGATTACGTCGGCTCGATCCGCCGCAAGCGCCAGGATGCCGCGTGGCGCACTTACGCGTCCAAGGCCATGAACCGGCTGCGCGAGCGCATTACCAATATCAAAATCACCGACCAGGGCAATATGCTGCGCGCCTACAGCCGCAATGTGGTCGACCTGATGAACCAGTGCGCCGAGGTCAATACCTTCGTGCCGGCGCTGGCATACCGTTTCGCGCGCAACCCGGCCGAAATCGTGGTCGAGCACGAGGAACGCGCCGCCGGCGAGTCGAAATATTCGCTGTATAGCCTGATCCGCCTGAATTTCGATCTGGTGACAGGCTTCTCGCTGATTCCGCTGCAGTTTTATTCGATGCTGGGCATGCTGATGTCGCTGGCATCCGCCGGACTGGTGGGGATATTGCTGGTGCGCCGCCTATTCCTGGGCGCCGAGGCGGAAGGCGTGTTCACGCTGTTCGCAATTTCCTTCTTCTTCATGGGCGTGATTTTGTTTGGCATCGGACTGCTGGGCGAATACGTAGGCCGCATCTATCAGCAAGTGCGCGCCCGCCCACGCTACGTGGTGCAGACCATTCTTGAGCAGAAATCGCGCGAACATTTCACACTCAACTGATATTTAACGCCTTCTTAATGATTGTTTGTTTAGAATTGATGCTATTTGATTAACGAGGGGAAATAGATGGAAGAGTTGCTCGCCGCCTTCATGGCCTGGTTTATACACCTGGACACGCATCTGGCGCAGCTGATTGATCAGCATGGCGACTGGGTCTATCTGATCCTGTTCCTGGTTATCTTCATTGAGACCGGGGTGGTGGTCATGCCTTTCCTGCCTGGCGATTCGCTATTATTCATTGCCGGCGCGCTGGCAGCCAAGGGGCTGCTGGACCCGGTAACGCTGTGTGTGCTGCTGTTTATCGCCGCCGTTGCAGGCGACGCGCTGAATTTCAGCATAGGCTCGTGGTTCAAGAGCAGGGCGCTGGATACCAGCAAAATCCCGTTCGTGAAGCAGGAACACCTGCTGCATACGCAGCATTTCTTCGACAAGCACGGCGGCAAGACGATTATCCTGGCCCGTTTCGTGCCGATCGTCCGCACGCTGGCGCCGTTTGTCGCCGCGCTGGGTTCGATGCCGCGCAAGGTGTTCCTGGGCTATAACGTCAGCGGCGCCTTCCTGTGGATCGGCAGCCTGGTATCGGCAGGCTACCTGTTCGGCAACATCCCATGGATCAGTAAAAACCTGACCGCCGTGGTGATGGGCATTGTGGTGCTGTCCATCGTGCCGGCGATCGCGGGCTGGCTGCGCGCCCGTGCCGCAGCCTAAGCACGCAGTTTCTTTCCCAGCCGCCGCCAGCCGATCACCACGCCGGTCAGGCTCATCACCACGCCGCCGAGGCTGAGCAGGATCAGCACGCCGTCCCACAGGGGACGGCGTTCCACCAGCGGCAGCCAATCCCAGCTATGCAGCAAGGAGAACAGCCAGCGGCTCCAGCGTTGCAGCCGGTCGCAACGCGTGACCACCATGCCAGTATGCGGATCGAGATAAATCCAGCTATGCTGCGCGTCGGCGAACACTAGCCGCAGCACCGGCAACGGCTTAACGCTGCCACTGGTCATGCTGTGCTCATCGCGGCTGTAATAGTAAAAATCGTAGGCGGACAAAGTCTCAACACTGATCAACGGCGCAGGCAGCAGGCCGCGTGCGGCTTCGGTCAGCGCGTTGGCGTCGATGACGGTTGCTGTCGCGCTGTGGCTGTCGATCAGTGTCGGCTTGCCGCTTGCTGGCTGGGCCAGCACCACGGTGCGTCCCAATACGCGCGTCCAGCGCAGCTCGCGGATGTCGCCGTTAGCTGCGGCCAGCAACGCAGCCGGGGCAGCATCCAGCGCGGATGGCTGTAGCGCTCCCTGTTCCAGCGACGACATCCGCAGTTGCGCGGCACTGCTGGTGAACACGCGCCAGGGATTCATCGACATCAGCCCGCTGAAAATCCAGGTGGTGGCGATCACCGCGAACAGCAGACCGCCGATGTGATGCCAGCGCATGAACTTGTCAGGGTAGGGCGAGCGCGAACCGCTGCGATATGGCCGCGAAAAGCGCCAGCGCTGTATGCCCACGGTGGCGCCGATCAGCACCATCACTGTGCCAGCGATGGCCAGCCAGTTGACGATATCCGCCCAATAGCGATCCAGCACGCCACCACGGAAGGGATACAGCCAGTGTATCCACGCGCCGGCATAATTCCACAGCCGCTCATTGCGCGAGGCGTCGCGCACCACTTCGCCGGTGCGGCCGGAGATGTAAAGCAGCGTTTGCGCCGTATCGTCCAGCTGCACGCGATGCAGCGGGCGGTGCCGGTCCAGGCTGCGCGTGTGGGTGAAGGCGTCTTCATCGGTCATGTCCAGGTAGCGCGGCGCTGTGCCAGGACCTGCATAGGCTGCGGCGCTGGCGACCGCGCGTTGCGCATCCGTGACCATCACACGCTGTCCGGTGCGCGCATCGACCACGATGGTCGCCTTGCTGGCCGTTGGCTGCACCAGGTAGACCGGCCGGCCGGCGCTGGCCATGGACAGCCGCAGGTCGGCGAACGGGCCGCTGATGTGGGCGCGTTCCATGGCCTGCTGCGGTGCGAGCAGGCTAGCATCCGCCGTCAGTGTGGGCAGATGCTGCAGGCGCTCGGTTTCGGTCAGCTTGGGATAGCCGACATACATCATCACCATGCCGGACAAGAACCACATGGCGAAGAACATGCACAGTATGATGCCCATCCAGCGGTGCAGCAGGAATAAGAGTCGCTTGCTCATAGGCTGATATTGGCCGAGACGTAGACAGCCCGGCCATCGCCGGGCGCATGGCGCGTCTGATCGTTCAGCCAGACGTACTCATAGTAGCGATTTGCCAGATTCTTCAGCTGCACGTCCAGCGTCAGGTTGCGCGACACGCGGTAGCTGGCGCTGGCGTTCAGCAGAGTGTATGCGCCGTACTTGCTGCCGGTGTTGGCGGTGGTCAGATAGTAGTCGCCCTGGCCGTTGGCCCAGGCGGACAGTTTAAGCGCTGGCGTCAGCTGCATCTCGTAGCCGGCAGAGTACAGGCGGCCAGGCAGGTGGTCGATCTGCTTGCCCAGCGTGGCTGGCGCGGCCGGATCCGGCCGCGTGATGCGCGAGCGCTGCCAGGAATAGCTTACCCAGGCCGACGCGCCGCTGCTGGTGCGGATATTGAGCTGGGCATCGGCGCCTTCGCGGCGCGTACTGCCAATGTTTTCCGAGCCGCCGGCCGGGTCGTTGAGACGCCGCTTGACCTCATCCGACGCATCCTGCCGCCATAGCGCCACGCGGCCGTTCAGCCATTCCACTGGCGTGAACTTGACGCCGCCTTCCCAGCCTTCATTGATCGATGGCCGTAGCGCGCTATCCGTACTCTGATAGGCGGCCGCACCGGCGCCGACCTGGAAAGTCTTGCCCCAGTTGGCGTAGATGCTGGCGGTGGTGTTTGGTGCATAGACCGCGCTGAACTTCGGCTGCCTGATCAGACCATAGTCCTGGATATCGTAGTGGACATTGCGGCTGCGGTCGGTGAAATCGCCTGCCACTTTGTCGACACGGTAGCCGGGTATCAGCTTGACGCCTGGCAGCGGTTGCAGCACGGCTTGCACATAGCCGCCGTAGGTATCGAAGCGGAAGTGCTGGTCGCGTGTGGTGGACACGCGTACCTGATTGCTGGTGTTGTAGCGCGGGCTGGCATCGTGCTGATGCTCGGCACTGACGCCGGCCTCCATCGACACACTTGGCAGACGGTAGGTCAGGCTGGCCAGCAGCCCCTCGTGGGTTTCATCGATCACGCGCTCCTGCTGCGAGGTGATGATGGAGTAGCGCAGCCAGCGCTGGTCCTGCACGCTATTGCGATACAGCCTCGCGGCCAGCGACAGCCGCTCGCTCAATCGATGGTCGAGATGGAGGCTGGCCTGCGTCATGTCGCGATTGCCGCCGGTGGCGCGCGCGTAGGCATAGGCGGTGCTTGGGTCGCTGCGTGCATCCTTGGCTTCCAGATAGCCGGCTTCGTCGCCCTTGCTTTCGGTGTGGCGCAGGATCAGGCCGGAACGCGTGCGGCCATCGTCACTGGTGTAAAACCATTTGCCGCCCACGGTCAGTTTATCGAAGCCGCTATTGGCGCGGTAACCGTTGGATTGCAGATAGCCGGCAAAATAGTTCTGCGTCCAGTTGCCGCTTTCGATCCCTTGCGCGAATTGCAACTGGCGGGTGGCGAAGCTGCCGTAGCCGATCCGCACATCGCTATCGTTGCCGCCCAGGCGGGTGTTGATGTTCACA
Organism: Duganella sp. sic0402; assembly: GCF_019219065.1. Classification (GTDB taxonomy): domain Bacteria; phylum Pseudomonadota; class Gammaproteobacteria; order Burkholderiales; family Burkholderiaceae_D; genus Rugamonas. Next base: position 417,533 of record NZ_JAHUWK010000004.1, read on the forward strand.
TTGCCGGCGATATTGTGCAGGCCGTAGCGTGGGTCATTGGTACCGCGTACCACTTCGATACTGTTGATTTCGAGCGGGAACAGCATGTCGAGAAACGGCATGCCGCCGGCGTTGTCGTTGCTGGGGATGCCGTCGATCAGCAGCTTGACGGCATTGACTTCACCTTCACCATTGAAGCCACGGAAGGACAGCTTGCCGGACTCATTCCCTTGCCGGAACTGCGTCAGCATCACGCCGGGCGCGCGCGAGAACAGTTCCCAGGTGTGTTGCGATTGCTGGTCCTGGATCAGTTCCGCGCCCAGGATATCGACTGAACTGAGTACGCTGCGCGCGGCCATGGGACCGCTGCGTTGCGCGCTGATTTCCACGCGGCCCAGCACCAGTGCGGCATCATCGCCGTTTTCCTGCGCCAGGCCAAAAGCTGACGCGCTCAGAAGCGCGGGCAGCAGTGCTGCCTGCGCGTATATTTTTGCAGATGACATAGTTACTTCCCTGTAGAGATTCCTGCGGCGCAAGCGAACGTGCTTGTGCCGCCATGCAAACGGATGGAATAAGACTCAGGAAGTAGCGGGAGGCCCGCGCGGCTTGGCGGCGGCCCATGGGAACAGCGGCGCGGGCGCGTGGTGGAATAGCGAAGGGTAGAGGTCATGGCCGCCAACGACGGCGAAGCTGAACGCTTCCGGCGGCGTCAATGCCTGTGGACTGGCGTGTGCGGCGCAGTACGGGCATTTCTCCATGTGCTGCATCAGATCCGGCTGGTGCGGTGTGTCGCTGGCCGGCAGCTGCACGCGCTTGACGCCATTGACGCCGCACAGCTCCAGCCATTGCGGCGGACTGCCACGGCTGGCCGACATCGCATGCGACACCACCGGTGCGAGCGCGCCAAACAGGACGGCCAGCAAGGCGATCCAGGCAACAAGCACGCGGCGGTTAAGGAAGGAGGACATGGCGCTATTGTAAATCAGGATGGATTTGCTTGCGTTTAGCCTCCTGGTTTTTACCAGCGATGGTTGAAGCTCAGGTTGAGCACCGCTCCCGGTGCTGGCAGGCGGCTGGCGTTGTTACTACTGCGCATAAGCTGGCTGTAGGCCGGCAGGTAGTAGCGATTCAGCAAGTTCTCGACGCCCACACTCAGGCTGTCGCGTGGCGTCAACTGGAAGCGGCTGACCAGATCGAGCGTGGTGTAGCTCCTGACTTCACGGCGGCCGAAACCGGCGACGCCATTCAGCCGGTAATCGCGCTGGCCATAGTGTGTCAGTTGCAGGCGGTTGCTCCAGGTTCCACTTGGCTTGTACTGCACATAGCCAGTGATCTTCAGTGGCGGAATGCGGTAGCCGGACATGCGCTGGTCCTTGCTGCTGCCTTGCGGCGTTTCGCGGCCGGACAGGGTGGTCAGCGTCGCACCTCCGCCCCAGGCTGCGTCGGCCGGCAGATAGTCGGCGCTTGCTTCCAGGCCTTTGATTTTCTCCGCGGTGCGGGTCAGGATCAAACCGTTGTTGAAGCTTTGCACATCGCCCAGTTTGGACGTGGTATAGAACACCGCCAGCGCGCCTTGCAGATCGTTGACGCCGCCGCGCCAGCCGAGTTCATAGTTGTTGGTCTTGACCGGTTCCAATGCTGACGATGCCAGCTTGAACGCGGGCGTGGCGTTGCGGATCTGTACGCCCATATCCGGTAGCTGGAAGCCCTGGCTGAACGAACCATATACTTCATGATCGCGCGAGATCCTGTAGACCGCGCCGACGTTGCCCATCCACGCGCCGTAGCTCAGCGCGCCGCCCTTGACCTGCTGCGGACTGGCGGCGCGGATCTGCGACAGCGGCACAAAATCATCAAAGCGCGCGCGGGCGTGTTCGTAGCGCAGGCCACCTTCCAGCGCCCATTGCTGATTCAGCTTGTATTGCAGCTGGCCGAAGCCGCCTATGCTGCGCGTGGTCAGCAGCGGCATGTAGATTAGCGTGCCGGTCTTCTGGAAGATTTTGCCTGCGCTGGCGTCGTAGACGGCAGGGTTGAAAATATCGTCCGGCATGTCGCTACGTTCCTGATTGTAATCCACGCCCCATAGCAGCTTGAGCTGGCTTGCCAACGGGGTGTCGAAAGTGGCGCGGCCGCCAGCCACGCGCGAATTCTGCATCACCTGGTCGACGTTATTGCCGCGTGTGGACACCGCGCGCGCGTCGAATGGCGTAAATCGCGTGTAATAATCGCGATAGTACAGCTGGGTGGACAGGCTGCCACCCAGCACATCCTGATGCTGGTAATTCAGGCTGGCCAGCGTGTTGCGCAGCTGGTTTTGCTGCGCCAGTTGCAAGCCATCGATGGGCTTGGCGATGGCTGCGCCTGCCGGAAGGCGGCTTACCGATGGATCGGAGCCATAATCGCTGTCCTGGTCGGCAACGTAGCGGCTGACTGACAACTGGACGCGCTGTGCGCGGTCGATGCGCATGCCGATTTTGCCGCTCACGGCATAGTTGTTGCTGTCGAACAGATCACCCTGGCTAGGCTCGGGAGCGATACGTTTGCCTTTGCCATCGAAGGAGCCGCCGATGTGTTGCAGGCCGATGTTGAATGCGTAGTCAACCGCGCCATTGGAACCGGACATGAAATGACGGACTTCGCCGCCCATGCCGTCGGCGTCGATGTGCGATAGCGCCGAACGTAGTGTAACCGTGGTTTCCGCCAGCGGCGCGCCGCCAGCCGGGCGGGTGGTGATGGCGATCAGGCCGCCGCTGGCTCCTGCGCCGTAAATGGCGCTGCTGCCGCGCACGACTTCAACCTTGTCGATGCTGCTCAGGTTCAGCGCCGCCATATTGCGCGACGAATCGCGGTTGGTGTTGAGCGGGATGCCATCCACCAGCACCAGCGTGCTGCGGCCGCGCAGCGTCTGGCCATAGTCGGTGATGGTGCGGCTGGAATCCGCCATGCCCGGCACCACTTTGCTAAGTACGGTGGCCAGGCTGTCCGAGGTCTGGTTCAGCTCCTCCAGTTCAGCGCGGGTAATGACGGTGCTTTGCCGGGTAGGGCGGATCAGATTGCTCTTGGTACGCTGGGCCGTCACTTCAATCGATTGCAACGGCAACGATTCCTCCGCCGGAGCGGCCGTCGCCGTCGCCGGCTTGCTTGCCTGAGGCGTTTGAGGCGCGACCTTCAGCGTATAAGCACCATTCGCCAGCGGCTGCGCTTGCAGACCGCTGCCGTCCAGCAGCCGCGCAAAGCCATCCTCGACTGACACGCTGCCGTGCAGCCCCTTGCTGGTTTTTCCTTCCAGCAGCCGGCCATCAAACGACAGCGGTACGCGGGCTTTCGCGGCAAAACCAGACAGTGCCTGGCTCAGCGGACCAGCCGGAATATCGTAGACCTGGACGGCCTCCGGCGCCGCCTGCGCCAGCGCACAGGCGAGTATCAATGGCAAAGGAGATAAATTCATTGCGGGCCTTTCATGGATCAGATGTGTTGTTCTTATCTGATATGCCCAACGAGATTCAAAAAAGGCTCAATTATTTTTCAGGCCGGGTTACGCGGACCCAGTAGCGGGTACGGTATTGCATGTGGACCGGCATGGTTTGTTCCAGCAGCGATAGCGCCAAACTCGTATCGTTGAGCGGGAACACGCCGGAGACTGGCAATCTGGCCAAGGCCGGATCGCATTCCAGCACGCCGCGGCGATAGCGGCTCAGTTCGGCAATGAACTGCGATAGCGGCATCTGGTTGGCGATCAGCATGCCGCTGGCCCAGGCGCTGCTGTTATCGTCGGCGTCGGACAACGGATCAATGCGCGTCGCGGACATCGCTGATTGCTTGCCTGCCGGGACGTGCAAAAGGGAGTAGGGCGCTTCACTCAGGCTGAGTTCTACCGCGCCTTCAAATACTGCAATCTTATTTTGCTCGCCTGAGCGGCGCACCATGAAGCGTGTGCCCAGCGCCTTGATGTAGCCTTCGTCCACGGATACCATCAGCGAGCGCGGGTCCTTGGCGGTGGTGACCAGGATCTCGCCACGATGCAGCCAGATGCCGCGCAGGGTCTGGCTGAAGAACACGTCGATTTCGCTATCGGTATTCAGATGCACCCGCGTGCCATCGGCCAGCACGATTTCCCGATGCTCGCCGATCGCGGTGCGGTAGGTGTTGTCATTTTGCAGCCAGGGCGCATGACGGAAAGCCAGCCAGGCGGCCGGGCCGGCGACTAGCAGCGCCGCCACGGTCTTGATGGCGCGCCGCCTCGCGGGCGCTTTTCTTAGCGCGATTGCGCCGCCTGGCGGCAGGCCGCTGAATTTGTCCATCAGCAGCGAGGCCTTTTCCCATGCGCGTTGATGCTCCGGGCTGCGCTCGCGCCATTGGGCCAGTTGGGCACGGCGTTCGGGCGGCAGCGGGCCGTCGTGCATTTCCATCAGCCAGGTGGCCGCCTCGGTCAGGATATGGTCGGGAATCGCTGCCTGCATTACAGCGCTTTCAGGCAGCGCTGCAGGGCCAGCAGCATGTGGCGCTTGACGGTGCTGAGCGAGATCTCCAGCAGCTTGGCGATCTCGTCATAGGACAGCCCGTCCAGCTGGGCCAGCAACAGCACTTGCCGGGCCTTGGCCGGCAGGCGGTCGAGGATGCGGTCGATCTCGCTCAGCGTTTCCAGCACCGCCAGGCGTTCTTCTGGCGATGGCTGGGCCGGCTCCGGCATGCCCGCCAGCGCTTCCAGATAGGCCAGCTCCAGCTGCTGCCGACGCAAGTGATTATTCAGCAAGCCTTTGGCGATAGTGGTCAGATAGGCGCGCGGCTCGCGCAGGTCCAGCGGCAGCCGGCTGCCGAGGATGCGCAGGAAGGTGTCGTGCGCCAGATCCGCGCCAAGACTGCGGCAGTGCAGCTTGCGGCTCAGCCATGTCGCCAGCCAGGCGTGATGCTCGTTATAGAGCGTACCGGCTTGTTGGCGGGCTTCGACGGGGGACATGAGAAAAATTTGTAAATGATAATTATTCTCATGATACCTTGAGTCATGCGGCTTGAGCAATACCTCGAAGTTTGATTGCTTAGTCCCCGGCCAGCACCGGTTCGATCTGGCGGGTGGCCAGCACTTTGTCGATGCGCAGGCCGTCCAGGTCCACTACCTCGAAATCCCAACCCTGCCAGTGGCAGCGGTCACTGGTGCGCGGGATGTCGCCCATCAGCAGCATCACCATGCCGCTCAGGGTGTTGTAGCGGCCACGTTCTTCTTCCGGCACGTCGCGCAGGCCCAGACGGTCTTTCAGTTCCGGGATCGGGATCAGGCCGTCCAGCAGCCACGAACCGTCGTGGCGCTGCACTGCCCAGGATTCTTCCGGATGCGGCGTCTTGAATTCGCCGGTGATGGCTTCCATTACATCCTGCAGCGTGACGATGCCCAGCACTTCGCCGTATTCATCCACGATGAAGGCCAGTTGTGCGCCGGATTGCTTGAAGTGTTCCAGCAGCTCCATGCCGGTCAGCGACTCGGGTACGAATACCGGTTCTTCCAGTTGCGCGGTCAGGTCCAGCTGATGGCCGTTCAGCGTCTGCATCAGCATCTGGCGCGCGCTGGCGACGCCCAGCACCTGGCGCCAGCCGTCGCGCAGCACCGGGAAGCGCGAGTGGGTGCTGGCGTTGAAGCGGCTCAGATTGACGGCCGGGTCTTCGTCGACGTCGAAGTAGATGATGTCGCGGCGCGGTATCATGAACGAGGCGATCTGGCGGTCGTCCAGGCGGAACAGCTTGCGCACCATCTGGTGCTCCTGTTCTTCGATGACACCGGAATCGGAACCTTCCTCCAGCATCAGGTGCAGCTCTTCCTCGGTCATCGCCTGCGGGCCGGTGTTACGCACGCCGAGCAGGCGCAGCACCAGCTGCGTCGAAGCCGACAGCAGGCGCACGAATGGTCGGGCGATGATGGCCAGCAGCTGCATCGGGCGGGCGATCAGGCGGGCCAGCGGTTCGGGATTCAGCTGCGCCAGGCGCTTCGGCACCAGTTCGCCCAGCACAATGGAGAAATAGGTCAGGATCACCACGATCGACGCGGTGGCGGCGTTGTCGGCCCATTTTTCGGGGACGCCGTGGGACAGCATCCATTCGCCGAACGGGCGCGCCAGCGTGGCTTCACCGACGATACCATTCAGGACGCCGATGGAGGTGATGCCGATCTGGATGGTAGAGAGGAACTTCGTGGGATCTTCGCCCAGCTGCAGGGCTGCGCGGGCGCCGCTGTCGCCGCCCTCGGCCGCTTTGGCGAGGCGGGCCTTGCGGGCCGTCATCAGTGCGATTTCAGCCATGGCAAACAGGCCGTTGAGCAGAATTAACCCAAAAAGTATAGCAATTTCCATTGAAGTGGCGCAGAGAGCGCGATGTTAGAAAGCGCCTATTCTATGTCAGAGTTCTTAAGAATTTATTTTTTTGGCCTTGCCTATATTTCCAGCACCAGATGGCCGGGCGCAGCGGCCCAGGAGACGCAGGTGCACATGCCGGTGGCGCGCATGGCCGGCGTCAGGCAGATGTCGCGGTGCAGCGGCGCGCCGTGCAGCACCGGCGTGTAGCACTTGCCGCATTCGCCGCGCTGGCAGTCGTAGGAGACAAAGGCGTCGGCTGCCAGCAGGGCGTCAAGGATGGAGGTGCCGGGCTGGACTTCGATGGTCATCTCCGATAGTGACAGCTCTACCGTCAGTGGACCATCGTCCTGGCCGGTGCGCGCGCCGAAGCTTTCAAAGTGCATGGCAGATTGCGGCCAGCCCGCTTGCGCGCCGGCTTCGGCCAGAGCTTGCAGCAGCACAGCCGGGCCGCAGGAATACAGGCTGTCGCCCGCCGTGTACGGCCCCAGCACGGCGGCCAGGTCGGCGCGCCCATCCCGCTCCGACAGGTGCTGGATGATGGTGGCGTGCGGGATGGCGCGCAGTTCATCCAGCAGCACCAGCCGCTCGGCGCTGCGGGCCAGGTAGTGCAGCTCAAAGGGCTGGCCGGCCGCGCTGAGCGCGTGTGCCATCGACACCAGCGGCGTGATGCCGATACCGCCCGCAATCAGCCGCACGCGTGGCCCTGCCGCTTCCAGCGGAAAGCTGTTGAACGGTCCACTCAGGTCGATTTCGCTGCCGGTGCCATAGGCTTCGTGTAGGCAGCGCGAGCCGCCTTTGCCGGTTTCCTCGCGCTGCACGGCGATGCGGTAGGCGTGGGCCGGGCCGGCGGCGCCGACCAGCGAGTAGTGGCGTTCCATGGCTTCGCCGCCGGCGCCCTGGAAATGCAGCACGATGTGTGAGCCGGGCTGCCAGTCGGGCAGTGGCGCGCCGTCCTGGCGGCGGATCTGGAATTCCTTGACGGCGGGACCGTGCTCGATCACCTGCGAGATGATGTAGCGCATGATGTCAGCTCACCGCCGGGTTGAATGGCGACGCGTCCAGGTATTCCCACTCCAGCTTTTGCGGTGTGTCGCGCAGGATCCAGCGCTCCACCTTGAATTCCCAATAGCGCTTGGTGCCGCCGGTTTCATTGTGCGGATCGTCCTGGTGCCACAGCACTTTAGCGGTGCCGGTCAGTTGCAGCAGCTGGCCGTTGGCAAAGTCGGGAATGCACAGGCCGGCGTGCGGATCGATATGGAAATTGCCTAGCGTGTTGAACAGGCTGTTGCCGTCGTAGTCGGGAATGCGCAGCGTGCTGTCATCCACCTGATGGATGAAGCCGGGCTTGCCGCCACGGTGCGAGGCGTCGGCGCCGCTGCTGGCGTGGCGGCTGGCCAGAAACAGTGTATCGGCCTGCTGGATGAGGTTTTCCACCGTGCCGCGCAGCACCGTGCCGTGCGCGGTCTGTACCGGCAGCAGTGGTTCGCCCAGCGCGCGCAACTGGCGGCGCTGGATGTATTTGGGGCAGTTCGGGTAGGCCTCGCGGATGGCGACTTCGGCGCCGCGCTTGTCGAGCCGGTTCAGCATGCCGTTGACGCGGTAGCGGCGGCGCGAGCCGAGTTCGATGAACAGCATGCCCAGGTCCTGATTGGAGGCGAGGTTATTCCACAGCGGATCTGAGTGGTCACGTTCCTTGTCCGGCACGTCGATGATGATCGAGCTGCCGTCTTCGGTGTGCAAAAAACCCGGTTTGCCGAACAGCAGCGAGGCCCAGACCTTGCCCTGCGCGTCCACGCTGCCCAGCACCGCCATGAACTGCTTGGCGATGAACGGGCGGGCGCCGGCGATGACCCGGTCGGACAACACCACGATGTTGCGGTCGGCAATCGCCGTTTCGCCGGCGAGCCGTTGCGCCTCGCGTTCGCCTGGGTGGAAACTGCTGTCTTCCATGGTTTTCTCCGTCGTCGGCCTGGCCGAATAAATTGCTGTAGCGTGCATTCTGCGCAATAATCCGGCAAACAAGAATAGCCGCCCAACGCAAGTCACTGTTTCGCCTGGAGTAATAAATGGATCAATTTCACCTGATGACGGTGTTTGTCGCCGCTGGTGAGGAAGAGAGTTTTGCCGCCGCCGCGCGCCGCCTGGGCTTGTCGCCGGCCGCGATTACCCGCGCGATTTCGGCGCTGGAGGAGCAGCTGGGCGTCAAGCTGCTGGCGCGCACCACGCGCAATGTACGGCTGACCGAGGCGGGGCGGCGCTATCTGGACGACAGCCGTAACATCCTGTCCAGCATCGCCGAGGCGAACCAGGCCGCCACCGGCATCAATGCTTCGCCCAAAGGGAATCTGTCGGTGACCACCTCGGTGCTGTTTGGCAAAGCGTTTGTCATGCCCTGCATCGTGCGCTTCCTGGCGGCCTACCCGGAGGTCGAGGTGTCGGCCTATTTCCTCGACCGGGTGGTGAATATGGTTGACGAGGGCATCGACGTGGCGGTGCGCATCGGCCATTTGCCAGACTCCGGCCTGAAGGCGCTGCGGGTAGGACAGGTGCGGCGGGTGCTGTGCGCCTCGCCGGAGTACCTGGCCAGGCATGGCGTGCCGCAGCACCCGGCCGACCTGCTAAGGCACGCGATTATTGCGGCCAGCGGCATTTCGCCACGCGTTGAATGGAAGTTTGGTGCGGTGGACGATCCGACCATGGTGCGCATGCGGCCACGGCTGATGGTGACCAGCAATGACTCGGCCATGGACGCGGCGCTGGCCGGTGTGGGCATCTGCCGCCTGCTGTCCTACCAGATCGCTGATGAGCTGGCGGCCGGACGGCTGAAAATCATCCTTGCCGAGTATGAGGAATCGCCATGGCCGGTGCATGTACTGCACCGGGAGAGCAAGTTCGGCTCGTCCAAAGTGCGCAATTTTATCGACTTGCTGGCGGACCACCTGCGCACGCATCCGCACCTGAATTGACACCGTAGTATTTCGCTGTGCGAAATGATGAATTGTTTCTAGCATTATTTATTTCGTGTAACTCAGTGCCTAGAATGGCCTCATTCATTCACCTGAGACCGAAAGGAAACCATCATGAAAGTAGCGATCATCATTCTGTCCGACCCTAAATCCGGCGGCGACGACGCACTGGGCCGCATGTTCAACGGCCTGGCCGCCGCCTATGATTTTAAGCAGAAGGGCATCGAAGTCGGCATCTACTTCCAGGGCGCCGCCACCCGCTGGCCGGGCGTGCTGGCCTCGGAACAGCATCCTATCCACGCGCTGTACAAAGGCGTTGAAGACAAGGTGGTCGGCATTTCCTGCGGCTGCGCCGATGTGTTCGGCGCCCGCGAGGAAGTGGAAAAAGCCGGCTTCGACCTGATCACCGATAACAGCGTGCCAGGCACTTCCGGCCTGCCCAGCATCGCGCAGATTTCGGCTGACGGCTACACCGTCTTCACCTTCTAAGCCAGACCACGAAAACGCTGTGGCTCTGCGCCGGCATGCTGTGCTGCACAGCGCCATCGTGCGAAAAAACTAATCAGAGAGGAATCACCATGAAAACTACCCGCATACTCGCCGCGCTAAGCCTGGCCGTGCTGGTGCACGCCGCACCTGTCGCCAGCGCCAAGGACGCGGTCAACGTCGCCAGCACCGCCACCGTGGAATACCGCACCGTCAAGGTCGACGGCGTCAATGTGTTCTACCGCGAAGCCGGTCCGAAGAACGCGCCGGTGCTGCTGCTGCTGCACGGTTTCCCGACCTCGTCGCAGATGTTCCGCAACCTGATCCCGCAACTGGCCGACCGTTATCGCGTGATCGCCCCGGACTATCCAGGCTATGGCCAGAGCGATATGCCGCCGATGGACAAGTTCACCTACAGCTTCGACAACCTGGCCAAGGTGATCGACAAGTTCACCGAGCAGCTGGGCCTGACCCGATACGCGCTGTACGTACAAGACTACGGCGCACCGATCGGCTACCGCATTGCCCACGCCCATCCGGAACGCGTGACCGCAATCGTGGTACAGAACGGTAACGCCTATGACGAAGGCATCGCCAACGATTTCTGGGACCCCGCCCGTGCGTACTGGAAGGATAAAACGGTGGCCAATGGCGACAAGCTGCGTCCACTGTTCGAACTGCCAGCGACCAAGTGGCAGTACAGCGAAGGCGCGCGCAATATCGCCCGCGTCAGCCCGGACCCGGCGATTCTCGACCAGGCGTATATGGACCGGCCAGGCAACAAGGATATCCAGCTGGAGATGTTTTACAGCTACGGCACCAATCCTGGCCACTATCCGGAATGGCAGGCTTATTTCCGTAAATACCAGCCGCCGATGCTGATCGTCTGGGGCAAGAACGACAAGATCTTCCCGCCAGCCGGCGCCCATCCTTATCTGCGCGATCTGCCGAAGGCCGAGCTGCATCTGCTGGACACCGGCCACTTCGCGCTGGAAGAGGATAGCCAGGTGATTGCCGGCTACATCCGCAACTTCATGGCGAAGAACGTCAAGGCCAAATAAGTATCAGGCCGGCCGCGCCAGCTCTGCTTGCAGCGCGGCAAACAGGATGTCCATGCCCGTGTGGTAGATGCCGTCGATTTCGCTGACGCGCAGGAAGGGCATGGCGGCTGTGATGAGGGGGAATTCCGGCTGGTCGAAATTTTCCAGGATGATCGGCGTCGCGTCCGGCTGTTGGGCGCGGCTGCCAACTTCCGCCAGTCCCGCGCCGGCAGTGAAGTTGGCCATCATCCGGTAGTAGCGCGCGCTTTGCGCCGGGCTCAGGCCCGCGTCGTGAAAGTGCTGTAGCAGCTGTTCGTAAAATTGCAGTGAAATCTGGGTGCGGAAGCGGCGCGATACCATGGCCAGGTAGGCGTGCGGATGCTCGATCGCCATCAGGCGCAGGCCGTCGAACGTGGCGCGCACGCGTTGCAGCGGCGCGCCCTCAGCCGCCAGCTTGGCGCTGACTTCCTCGAGTGCGATATCCAGTATGCCATCCAGCAGTTCCGCCTTGTTGCGGAAGTAGTGATAAAGGGCCATGGCTTCGACGCCCAGCTCGCTGCCGAGCTTGCGCATGCTGAGCTGGTCGGTGCCATGTTGGTCTATCATATTGAGCGCCACTTGGGCGATGCGCTGACGGTCCAGCGGTTCAGTCTTGTTTTTCACGCTCTTTTTTAGCCTTTATTTCAATATGCCTACGCATTATCGCACTGGAACCGAAACCATAGAAATAGCGGCGCGGCGCCACTTCTTCGCCGCCGCGCCGGACGCGTTTGGATGCTGCATCATGGACTTGCCGGGCACGCCGGCCACGCTGCTGAGCGTGCTGGCCATGCCGTCGCCGACCATGAACCGCGTACTCGGCCTGCCGGGCGATGCGCCGCTATCGGCAGCCGCCCTGGCGCAGATCCGCCAGGTGTTCAGGGAACGCGGAATTCCACACTTCTGGCTGCACGCCTGGAATACGCCGGACAGCAGTGTGCTGCATGAGAGTCTGCTGGCGCTGGGTTGCCAGCGCAAGGGCGCCTGGGCCAAGTTCGAACGCGGCCTGGAAGACCTGCCCGCGCTGGCGGCGGAATTTCCATACAGCCTGCGGCTTGCGAGGGCAGACGAGTACGGCGTGGCCGGGCAGATCCTGGCCGACAGTTTCAGCATGCCGCTGCTGGTGCCCTGGATGGAAGGATTGGCCGGGCGGCCCGAGTGGCAGGTGTTTTTCGCCTGTGACGATGAAGGCACGCCGGTCGCCACCGGCACCTTGCTGATCGACGGTAAGGACGCCTGGCTGGGCATGGGCGGCACCTTGCAGGTCGCGCAGCGGCGCGGCTGCCAACAAGCCATGCTGGCGCTGCGGCTGGCGGCGGCCAAGGCGGCCGGTTGCGTCATGGTCAGTGTCGAGGCCGAGGCGCCAGAGCCGGGGCAGGCCGGTTCTTCAGCGAAAAACATCCTGCGCGCGGGCTTCCGGCAGATCGGTACACGTCAGAACTACCTTTGCCAGAGCTGACTTTACAGTGTAAATGTAAACGTGTATTCTGCTTGGCTTTACAATGTAAAGCACGGAGGAGTAATGGATCGTCGTAATTTTCTGGCCGCCAGCGTGGTGACTGTGGCGGGCGGCACCGTGGCGAATACTGCCGCCGCTGCCTCGAATGGCGCCACCGCCACCCAGCCGGACGGCATCAATCCGGTTGGCATCCGCACCGCCGGCATCAAGATGGTGCCGGTGATGGGCGGTAAATATAAGGTGTGGACCAAGAAAGTCGGCAGCGGCCCGGTCAAGGTCCTGCTGCTGCATGGCGGTCCGGGCTTCACCCATGAATACCTGGAAGCGATGGAGTCCTTCCTGCCGCAAGCCGGCATCGAGATGTATTACTACGACCAGCTAGGCTGCGGCAATTCCGATCAGCCGGACGATGCGTCGCTGTGGACGCTGCCGCGCTACCTGGAGGAGTTGGAAGAGGTGCGCGAGGGCCTGGGCCTGGACAACTTCGTGCTGTACGGCCACTCGTGGGGCGGCGTGCTGGGCATCGAGTATGCGCTGACGCACCAGCGCCACCTGCGCGGCCTGGTGATTTCGAATATGACCGCCGGCATGCAGTCGCTGCTGCAACACCTGGACACCATCAAGCGGCAGCTGCCGCCAGCCTCGCTGGCCAAGCTGCTGGCGCTGGAAGCCAAGGAGGCCTATGACACGCCGGAATACCAGCAGATCATGATGGAAGACCTGTATCCGAAGGTCATCTGCCGTTTGACGCCATGGCCGGAGCCGGTCGAGCGCGCCTTCCGTCACGCCAACCAGAACATCTACCACCAGATGCAGGGCAAGAGCGAGTTCCTGATGACCGGCAACCTGAAGGATTGGGAACGCTGGGACCGCCTGCACGACATCAAGGTGAAGACGCTGACCATGGGCTCCCGCTACGATGAAATGAATCCGGAAGACATCAAGAAAATGGCGCGCATGATGCCGAACGCCCGCGCCGCCATCTGTGAACAGGGTAGCCATCTGGCGATGTGGGATGCCCAGGCGGATTATTTTGGCCATCTGCTGAAGTTTCTGAAGTCCGTTTGAATGATATAATGAGAATCATTTTCATTCAGTGCGGATCAACGGGTGCCTGTCTCCGGCAATCAACAGCTTAAGCAACGCCAACTGACAAGCGATACGCTGACCAGCCTCTACCAGCGCTGGCGCTTGCCGCTGCTGCGCCTGCTGCAGCGGCGCACCGGCAACCGCGATCTGGCGGAGGACGCCACGCACGATGTGTTTGTTCGCCTGGCCGCGTCGGGCAGGGCACTGGCGCCGGCCGAAGAGGCGCCGTATCTCGCCACCTCCGCGCGCAACGCGGCCACCGACCAGTGGCGCCGCAGCGATGACGCCGACGTGGTGTCGATGGACGCGGTGGCGCAGGAGCTGAACGGCTTGCCGGACCAGCCGCAATCCGAACCGCAGCATATTGCCGAGCAGCGGCAGCGCATCGCCCGGCTGAATGACGCGGTCGCCGAACTGCCGGAGCGCCAGCGCCAGGCTTTTCTGCTGAACCGCATCGATGGGCTGACGCACGACGAGGTGGCTGAGGCGATGGGGATTTCGGCGCGCATGGTGTCCAAGCACCTGAGCCGGGCGATGGCGTATTGCCAGTTGCGCGTCAATTACGGCAGCGTCGAGCAGATGGCGCGCCTGCACCTGAACGATGACGCAACCGAGGATGCTGCATGAACCTGATCTCCCTGCACGAGCAGGCGGCGCAATGGTTCCTCCGCCGCAGCGAGCCCGGCTGGACCGGTGCCGATGAGCGCGACCTGAACGCCTGGCTGGACGCCTCTCCGCAGCACCGGCAAATCTACGGCAGCATGGCCTTGACCGCCCACGACCTGCAGCAGATTCCACTGGCGCAGGATGGCGCATGGCGTCCGCAAGCAGCCGCAGCCGCGCAGCCTCTCTCTGCTCCAGCCGCACCTCGCTGGAATCGCCGGACCTGGCTGTCCTCGGCGCTGGCCGCCGGCGCGGTGCTGGCGGTTGGCGCTGGATATGGCTGGCAGCGCTGGCTGGACCTGCCAAGCTATACCATCGCGGTCGCCACCGCGCCAGGCGAGATACGCGTACTTGACCTGCCTGACGGCTCCAGCGTAACGCTCAACCACACTAGCAAACTAACGGTCCGCTATTCCGGGCGCCGCCGCGCGCTGACGCTGGACAGCGGCGAAGCCTTCTTCAAGGTGGCGCACGACGAAACCAGGCCGTTTACCGTGGACAGCGGCGCCAGCCAGGTCAAAGTCCTCGGCACCATATTCAACCTGCGCACTTCCGCGCCGCAGACAGTGGTAAAAGTACTGGAAGGACGCGTCGAAGTCCGCCCGGTACTCGACGCCGCCCACGCGCAAGTCCATGTGCTGAATCCCGGCAGCGGCCTGAGCATCGACACCGCCACCGGCCGCGCGCGCCGCCTGTCCGCCGCCGCCGAGTCGGTCGGTGACTGGCGTAGCGGCCACCTGCATTTCAGCAGCACACCCTTGTCCGAGGTGGCGAGCGAGCTGCAACGCTATCTTGGCCAACCGGTACTGATCGACGATCCGGCACTGGCCGCGCAGGCGATCTCCGGCCTGGCAGCCACCAGCAATCCCGGCGTATTCCTGCAGGCCTTGCCGGCCGCGCTACCGGTGCAGGTGCGTCAGCTGGCGGACGGCAGCTGGCGCATCAGCAGCACGCGCTAAAAATTATTTGCACTTTATTCGCATCCCCAGGTTCTGGATTTCCCCGGCAGTGCGTTATTACCTTAAGGAGTCGACTCCTGCGGTAACTTAACTATGGATGGGGAAGATGAAGGAGACTTTACGTCAATGCGCAGCCTGGCTGCATACCTGGGCCGGGCTGGTGGTCGGCTGGGTATTGTTCTTTGTATTTGTGACCGGCAGCGCCGGCTATTTCCAGTACGAGATCACGCGCTGGATGCAGCCCGAGCGGCTGGCGCCGCAAGCGCCCGCGCAAGCGGCCAGCAGCGCCGACACGCAGCGCATGGTCGGCCTGGCGCTGGACCGGCTGGCGCTGTCCGCACCGCAGGCCGCCAACTGGCGTATTACGCTGCCGCATTACGGCATGGGCAACCGCGCCTGGCAGGAGTTCTCGGTGCGCTGGGAGCAGTTGCCGGAGCCTGGCCATGACTACGGCCCCAGTTTTTCCGAGCGACTGAATCCGGCGAACGGCGCCTTGCTGCCGCAGGAAGCCGAGCCGCGCGCCACCACCGGCGGCTCCGGCCTGTACCGCATGCATTATTCGCTGCATTACATGCCGTATATGTGGGCGATCCGGATTGTCGGCGTGTGCACCATGCTGATGTTGATTGCGATCGTCACCGGCGTCATCACGCACAAGAAAATTTTCAAGGACTTCTTCACCTTCCGTCCCGGCAAAGGACAACGCAGCTGGCTCGACGCGCACAACGCCATCAGCGTGATGGCGCTGCCGTTCTTCTTGCTGATTACCTACAGCGGACTGGTGTTCTTCCTGTACACCTATGTGCCCGCAGGCCGCGACATCGTGTACGGCTCCGATCACGACCAGGTGGAAGCATTCTTCGACGAGCTGTACGACGGCGGCCACAAGCATCTGCCGGTGAACCGTCCGGCGATTCCGCTGGCGCCGCTGGTGGACAAGGCGCAGACCGAATGGGGGCCGGGCAAGCTGGCGTCGATCCTGATCGAAGCGGATGAGGGCGAGCCACCGGAGATCGTGCTGGCGCGCGTGGCCGGCAATCACCTCTCCGTGTATCGCCCGGCGACGCTGCGCTTCAACGCGCTGACCGGCGAACAACTGCCCGAAAAGCCGGAGCCGGGCGGCAGCGCCGTCGCCACGCAAGGCGTGCTGTTCAACCTGCACGAAGGCATTTACGCGGCCACCTGGGGACGCTGGCTGTACTTTGCCGCCGGCCTGCTGGGTTGCGCGATGATCGGCACCGGACTGGTGCTGTGGACCGTCAAGCGCCGCAAGCACCATCTGGCGTCCGGCCTGGAAGGCGCGGACCACTTTGGTGTGCGGCTGGTGGAAAACCTCAACATCGCCACCATCGCCGGCCTGCCGCTGGCGCTGACCGCCTACTTCTACGCCAACCGCCTGTTGCCGGTGGAATTGAATGCGCGCGCGGAATGGGAGCTGCACTGCCTGTTTGCCGTCTGGCTGGGTACCCTGTTCTATGCCATGGCGCGCCCGCTGAAGCGCGCCTGGATCGAACTGCTGTGGGCCGCTTGCGCCGGCTTCGCGCTGCTGCCGGTAGTGAACGCGCTGACCACCAGCCGCCATCTTGGCAACACGCTGCCGCAAGGCGACTGGGTGCTGGCCGGCTTCGACCTCACCATGCTGGGCCTGGCGGCGCTGTTTGCCGTGATGGCCGTCAAAGTACAACGCCGCCTTGTGCCGGCCAGGGGAATCGCATGAGCAAGACATCCAAACTAAGCACTGCCGACCGCCTGGCGGTTTTCTCACGCGTGCTGGCAGCCGCCTTCGGTGGCTACGCACTGACTTCGGCCGTCACGGTGCTGCTGGCGCTGATCTGGCCCGCGCCCAAGGCGCAAGCGGTGTTGTGGGGCACCATGCTGAGCTTCGCCGTCTACACCACGTCGGTGATCTGGGCGTTCACCACCCGCAGCGCCACCCGTGCATGGGTTGGCATGCTGGCCAGCGCCGCTCTCTGCGCGGGTCTGGCGTGGGCCCTGAAAGGAGCCCCCGTATGAATACCGCTCTGCATATCGGCATCCTGGCTATCAGCCTGCTGGGCTTTTTCGCGCTGGCGCTGGCGACCGAACGTTATGGCGAACATTTGCTGGGTAGTCTGCCGTCGCCGCGCGTGCAGCTGCTGGCGCGCCTGATTGGCTGGCTGCTGCTGGCGGTCGCGCTGGCGTGGGGCGTTTGGGAACTGAACGCCGGCGTCGGCATCGCCATGTGGATCGGCTGGCTGAGCGTCGCCGCGCTGGCGCTGGTGTTCGCTTTCCCCAAGTGGCCATGGCAGCCGCCGGCACGCGAAAAACCTGAGCGGACGCCGAAGCTGCCGGACGCCAGCACCATACCGGTGCCGCGCCTGCGCCGGCTGGTCGCCGCTGTGCTGCTGGTGGTGACGGGTAGCGTATTCGCCTATACCTTGGGACAGGTGGAGCCGCAATTGCTGAAGCGGCCCGACGCGGTGCGCGGCAAGATCGGGCCATGGGACTTTACGCTGGCCGAGGCGCACCGCGAAGCACCGGAGCTGATGGCGATGGATATCCCGTTCAAGGAATTCCGTATCCGCTTCTGCGAGAGCTGCGACCTGGAAATCCGCCAGGTGATGATCAAGGTGAACAAGCCGCGCAGCGAGCGCACCACCGGCATGGCCTTCATGGGCGCGCGTTGGGAGCGTCGCGCGGAAATTCCACTGCCGTCGACCACCACCGCCGACAGCGAATTGTGGCTGACCGTGATCGGCAAGGATGGCGCGGTTCACCAGCAAGCAGTGCGCATGGCGCAGGTGTCGCCGTCCACGGTGGCGTGGTTCAATCAACAAAGGAGTAATGATGCGCAACGCTGATCGCATTCTGAAACGCGGCCTGGCGCTGGCCTGCATGATGCTGGCCGCATCGGCTGCGCTGGCGCACGAGCCGGTCGCCAAGTGTTTTCTGCTGAACGACACCACGGTGCGTTGCCGCGGCGTGACCAATGACGACGACCCGCTGCCGGGCGCTCGCATGGAAGTGATCGCGCATGACGGCAAGACGCTGATCGAAGGCAAACTCGACGCCAATTCCACGCTGACCTTCAAGAAACCGGCGCAGCCGTTCTACGTGCTGTTCGATACCGGGCCGGGTTTGCAATCGGTGGTGGAGCAGGATGAAATCACCGCACCGCCGCCGGGGCGCGCGCCCAGCTGGCTACGCAAACCCTAGCCCCATGCCGGGCTAGCGCGGTGCATCCGCCACCGGCACGCCGAAGTCCGGCGTGCCGTCTGCGCGCCACTGTATCAGCTGCGCCCGCGTGTGGCGATTGGGGTCATGTAAGGGATCGCCCTTGATATCGCGGTAATTGCGTGCGTGGTAGACCAGGATGTCCGACTTGCCGTCCGGCGTGGTGGTGAAGGAATTGTGGCCAGGGCCGTACTGTCCATGTTGCGCGCTGCTGGCAAACACCGGCACGGGCGACTTGTTCCACACTTTGGGATCGAGCAGGTCGGCCGAGGCGTCTGCGGTCAGCATGCCCAGCACGTAATTGGCGTCGGTCTTGCTGGCGGAGTAGGTCATGAACACGCGGCCATTCTTGACCAGCACCGCCGGCGCCTCATTGACATCAAAGCCGATCTTCTCCCACGCCAGCTCCGGCTGGCTCAGCATCACGGCGGGACCGGCAATGGACAGCGGCGTATCCATCCGCGCCAGGTAAATCGCCGTCACATGCTGGTCGATTTCCGGCGGACGCTGCGTCCACGCCAGATAGCGCTGCTTGTCCACCGTGAAGGTGGTGGCATCGAGCGAGAATGTCTCCCAGCCGGTTTTCAGCTGGCCGCGTTCGATCCAGCTGCCTTCAAGCGGATTGGCCGCCGCGTTCTCCAGCACATACAGGCGGATCTCCCACGGTTTCTCGACCGAGCCGGCGGTGAAGTAGATATACCATTTGCTATCGATGTAATGGATTTCCGGCGCCCAGATATGCGCGCCCATCACCCCGCTGGTGTGCTTGCGCCAGATCGTCTTGACTTCGGCCTTGCCCAGATCGTTCAGCTCCTTGGCCCGCCGCAGCTCGATGCGGTCGTATTCAGGCACGGTTGCGGTGTAATAGTAATAGCCGTCGCTGTGCAGCGTCACCTGCGGATCGGCGCGCTGCGTCACCAGCGGATTATGAAACGCCGGCGCCGCCGACACATGCGACACCAGCAGCGCGGCAGCCAGCGTAAAAGCAAGGCGGTTCATCGATAGTCTCCAGAATATTTTTTGACGATGATGTGATGAAACCGCCTGGGCATCCAATAACTTTTTTGCATCCAGCGATACTTTTATTGGAATCTGTTGCGCTTGCCGTAAAATGCTCCCTCCGACCAAGATACATCCGCATGAAACTGATTACATTAAAAGGCCTGTTGCCGCTGGCGATCACCTCGGTCCTGAGCCTTGCCGCCCACGCCCAGGACACCCGCTACGTGCCGCACGCGTCGTACACGCAGCTGGCGATTCCGGGGCCGGCTTGCTTGACGATGAATCAGCCTTGGGAGGGCGTCTGGAATCCGTGTACGGAGGCGGACCACAAGGAGTGGTTGCAGGATTTGCGGCATTGGCGCGACGAGCGCCGCATTCGTATCGGCTATGACGGCAGCCGCTACGCGCGGCCTTCGGCGGCGTGGACGCAATCGAGCTATATGCAGGCGCAGATGATGGTCGAGGACCGTTATTTTTACGATACGGCCGCGCGCCGCTACACGGTCGACCGTTATCTGGACGACCTGGAAAAGCGCTTCGGCGGCATCGACGCAGTACTGGTGTGGCCGACCTATCCGAATATCGGCCTGGATGACCGTAACACGGTGGACATGGTGCGCTCGCTGCCGGGCGGGATTCCGGCGGTGAAAAAAATGGTGGCCGATTTCCACCAGCGCGGCGTGCGCGTGATGTTTCCGATGATGTTGTGGGACCAGGGCACGCGCGCGCTGGACCGCTCCTGGCCGGACGAACTGGCCGCGCTGATGAAGGAAATCGGCGCCGACGGCATCAACGGCGACACCCAGGACGGCGTGCCGCTGGCCTTCACGCTGGCCGCCGACAAGATCAATAATCCACTGGTGTTCCAGCCGGAAGGCCTGCCGTCCGACGAGGCGCTGGCCTGGAACCTGATGACCTGGGGCCAGTACACGTTCCCGTTCGCGCCGACCGTGGACCGCTACAAGTGGCTGGAAACCCGCCACATGGTCAACATCTCGGACCGCTGGAACCGCAGCAAGACCGATGACCTGCAATTCGCCTTCTTCAACGGTGTCGGTTGGGAGAGCTGGGAAAATATCTGGGGCATCTGGAATGGCGTCACGCCGCGTGACGGCGAAGCCACCCGCCGCGTTGCCACGCTGTCGCGCATGTACGCGCGCTTTCTGGTCAGCCCGGACTGGGAGCCGCATTACCCATCGCGCCGGCATGGCGTGTTCACCAGCCGCTGGCCGCTGGCCGAAGGCACGCTGTGGACCATCGTCAACCGCAACGAATACGAAAGCGAGGGCGTGCAACTGCGCGCACCATACCGCGAAGGCGCGCGTTACTTCGACGCCTACCACGGCGTCGAGCTGACGCCACAGCGCGATGGCGATGGCGTGCTGCTGTCGTTCCCGATCGAGGCGCGCGGCTTCGGCGCGGTGCTGATGACGCACGCCACACCGGACGCCAGGCTGCACGCCAACCTCGCCAAAATGAAAGCGATGAGCACGCGTCCGCTGAGCGAGTTCTCCGCCGAATGGAAACCCTTGCCGCAGACACTGACGCCGGTCACACCAAGCAAACCGGCCAGCAGCGCACCAGCGGGCATGGTCGAGATCCCGGCCGGGAAATTCAACTTCACCATGCGCGGCCTGGCGATCGAAGGCGGCAATACGGCCGGCGTCGATGTGCAATATCCGTGGGAAGACAGTGCGCGCCGCTTCCACCAGCGCGATATGGACATCCAGCGTTTCTTCATCGACCGCTACCCGGTCAGCAACGCCCAGTTCAAAGCCTTTATCGATGCGACCCAATACCATCCGGCCGACGATGCCAATTTCCTCAAGCACTGGAAGAACGGCAGGTATCCAGCCGGCTGGGGCAACAAGCCGGTGACCTGGGTCAGCCTGGAGGACGCGCGTGCCTATGCCAGCTGGGCCGGCAAGCGTCTGCCGCGCGAATGGGAATGGCAGTATGCCGCCACCGGCAATGACGGCCGCATCTACCCATGGGGTAACGACTGGCGCGCCGACCTGGTACCGCAGCAGGTCACCGGCCGCCTTGTGGGCATGCCGGACGACGTCGATGCGCACCCGGCAGGCGCCAGTCCGTTCGGCGTGCAGGACCTGGTCGGCAATGTCTGGCAATGGACCGATGAATACAGCGACGAGCACACCCGCTTCGCCATCCTGCGCGGCGGCAGCTCGTATCGTCCGCAAGGTTCGATGTGGTATTTCCCGCAAGCCTATCGCAACGACCAGCATGGCAAGCTGCTGCTGATGGCGCCAGGCCGCGACCGCGCCGCCACGCTGGGCTTCCGCTGCGTCACCGACGCCGAGTAAACAGGAGACAGCATGCTGCTGAAAGAGATGATGAGCAAGGCGGTGGTGACGGTGGAGCCGGACGACACGCTGGCGCTGGTCAAGCAAATGTTCCATCTTGGGCGGTTCCATCATGTGCTGGTGATGGAACAGGGACGGCTGATCGGTGTGGTTTCCGACCGCGATTTGTACAAGGCGCTCAGTCCCAACATCGACACGCCGGCCGAAAGCTACAAGGACACGGCCACGCTGAACAAGACGGTGCGCGAGATCATGTCGCAGCAGCCCATCGTGCTGAACGAGAATGCGACGGTGGACGATGCAATCGACATCTTCAACGCCCACGTCATTTCCTGCATTCCTATCCTGTCCTTGCAAGGCCAGCTATTGGGCATCATCAGCTGGCGCGACATCCTGCGTAATATGCGCTCACTGGACGCCAAATGAATACGATCGACACGCTGACCCGCCTGGCCGACCGCCAGGCCTTCCGTGAAGGCTTGCACGCGGCGCTGCAGCGTTCCGCAAGGGCCGGCACGCAGATGGCGCTGGTATTGATTAACCTTGATGGCTTCCAGAGCATCAATGACCAGCACGGGCAGGATGGCGGCGACACCCTGCTGCGCGAAATCGCGCAGCGGTTGCAGAATCTGGCCCGCGCCAGCGAACTGGTGGCGCGGCTGGGCGCCGACGAATTCGGTATCGTCTGCGAACAGGTGGCCGCGCCGGCCATGCTGTCTGCGCTGGCCGAGCGTATTCAGACAGCGTTGCGGGCGCCAGTGGTGATCGGCGGCGAGCAGGTGCCGGTGACTGCCAGCATCGGCATCGTCTGCGGCGGCGACGCTGATGTGGCCGACGAGCTGCTGCGCTACGCCACCGCCACGGTGCAAGCCGCGCGCAGTGCCGGCGGCGATAGCTGGCAATTCTTCAACCCGCAGGTGCACCAGCGCGCCTTGCAGCGCATGGACCTGGCGCACGGCTTGCAACTGGCGCTGGAGCGCGATGAAATGTCGCCGCGCTTTCAACCGATCGTGGAAGCCGGCAGCGGCCACATTGTCGGCGCCGAACTGCTGCTGCGCTGGTTCCCGCAGCAAGGCGAAATTTCGCCGGCGGAGTTCATCCCGATCGCCGAAGCGAGTGGCGCGGTAATTGCCATCGGCGCTTGGGTGTTCCGTCAGGCCTGCCTGGCCGAACGCGACTGGCATCAGCGCTGGAACGATGCGGCGCCTTACGTGTCGGTCAACGTCTCGGTGCGCCAGCTGGACGATCCGGGGTTGGCCGACAGCTTTGAGGCCATCCTGCGCGATACCGGCGCCGATCCTCGACGGCTGCTGCTGGAAATCACCGAGAGCATGCTGATGGACGATATCGACGCCAAGCTGCGTGTGCTGGACCGTTTGTCCGGCATGGGCTTGCGCATTGCGATGGACGATTTCGGCACCGGCTACTCGTCGCTGTCGCAACTGGCGCGGCTGCCGGTGGATGTGCTGAAGATCGACCGCTCCTTCATCGTTGATATCGCCAACAGCGGCGAAAGCCGCGCGGTGGTGGAAGTGGTGATCGGCCTTGGCCGCGCGCTCGGCATGAAGCTGGTGGCGGAAGGCGTGGAGACGGCCGATCAGCAACTGGAACTGTGCGGCTACGGCTGCGATCTGATTCAGGGCTACTACTTTTACAAGCCGCTGACCGCCGCGCAGTTGGTCAAGGCGATGGAGGAGCAAGCCGCCAGCGGCGAACAGGTGCCGGCCAACGAACTGTATTTCCTGCTGTACGTCAGCGAGGCGGTGGCGCCGTTGTCCGGCGCGAAGCTGGAGCAATTGCTGACCCGTACCCGCGTCAACAACGCCAATGCAGGCATCACTGGCTGCCTGCTGTACGAGGACGGGCATTTCATGCAGATCCTGGAGGGTGAGCGTGGCAGGGTGCAGGAGACGTTCGAGCGCATCCGCGTCAGTGCGCTGCACACCGGCGTGCGCGTGGTGATGCAGGGGCCGGCGCGGCGGCGCATGTTCACCCACTGGAGCATGCTGCTGGTCGATAGCACAGCGGCGCGCCGTCATGGGCCGGATTTCAAGGATTGGCGGCCTGACCCGATGCGGTTTGACGAAATTGCCCGCGACGCACGCGTTTGCTATGCCTTCATCACCGCTTGCGTACCTGACGTGAAACACTAAATACGTCCGCGTAAGCATTGTCTTACGCAAACACAGCATTGTTCCCGATGCAAGCTGCTGACCGGAGTCTCCATAATCAAGCTATGCCCCCCAATCGCAACCCTTCTGGACTGATGTATGGCGAATGACTTCGATGGCTATGTTCGCGTGCGTGGCGCGCGTGAACATAATCTGAAAAACGTGGATGTCGATATTCCGCGCAATGCGCTGGTGGTGTTCACCGGCGTATCCGGTTCTGGCAAGTCGTCGCTGGCGTTTGGCACGCTGTACGCGGAGGCGCAGCGGCGCTATCTGGAGTCGGTGTCACCGTATGCGCGTCGGCTGTTTCATCAGATGCCGGTGCCGGAAGTGGACGCCATCGACGGCTTGCCACCGGCCGTGGCCTTGCAGCAGC
The DNA here is from genome assembly GCF_019219065.1 of Duganella sp. sic0402. Taxonomy (GTDB): domain Bacteria; phylum Pseudomonadota; class Gammaproteobacteria; order Burkholderiales; family Burkholderiaceae_D; genus Rugamonas. The sequence goes on from NZ_JAHUWK010000004.1 coordinate 441,640, forward strand.
AGCGCGGCACGCCGACGACGCGTTCCTCGGTCGGCAGCGTCAGCACGCTGTCGAATTCCTTGCGCATGCTGTATTCGCGCGCTGGCGATTATCCGGCGGGGCAGGAGTTGCTGTACGCCGAATCGTTTTCGCCGAACACGCCGCAGGGCGCGTGCCCGCAATGCCATGGACTGGGACGCGTCTACGAAGCGACCGAAAAGTCGATGGTGCCGGATGACAGCCTGACGATCCGCGAACGCGCTGTTGCCGCTTGGCCGACGGCGTGGCATGGCCAGAATCTGCGCGATATTCTGGTCACGCTGGGCTACGATGTGGATACACCGTGGCGTGATCTACCCAGGAAAACCCGCGACTGGATTCTGTTCACCGACGAGCAGCCGAGCGTGCCGGTCTACGCCGGCCTGACGCCGGCCGAGACGCGCCGGGCGCTCAAGCGCAAGGAGACGCCAAGCTATCAGGGCACGTTTACCGGTGCGCGCAAATATGTGCTGCAAACCTTTGCCGGCACCGAGAGCGCGCTGATGAAGAAGCGCGTGGCGCAGTACCTGGTCAGCATGGCGTGTCCGGCCTGCGAGGGTAAGCGGCTGCGCAAGGAGGCGCTGTCGGTGACATTTGCCGGCCACGACATCACCGAGATTTCCCGGCTGTCCTTGCGCCACTTGGCACAGCTGCTGCAACCGTATGCGGCGGGCACGCCATCCGGCGGCAAGCGGCGCGCGGCAGGGAAGGCGCATCCCGAAAAGGCGCTGGTCACGCAGCGCATTGCCGCTGACTTGCTGGCGCGGCTGGAGGTGATGCTGGATCTGGGCCTGGGCTATCTTAATCTGGAGCGCGGCACGCCGACTTTGTCGCCTGGCGAGTTGCAGCGCTTGCGGCTGGCCACGCAGGTGCGCTCCAGCCTGTTCGGCGTGGTGTATGTGCTGGACGAGCCATCGGCTGGGCTGCATCCCGCCGATACTGAAGCGCTGCTGCGCGCGCTGGACCGGCTGAAGGCCTCGGGCAATTCGCTGTTTGTGGTGGAGCATGCGCTCGATGTGATACGGCATGCGGACTGGATCATCGATGTCGGCCCGAAGGCGGGCCAGCACGGCGGCCGGGTGCTGTACAGCGGCAAGCCGGATGGACTCAAGTCGGTGCAGGAGTCGCGTACTGCGCACTATCTGTTCGGTGCGGCGAAAAGGTCGCAACGTCCGCTGCGCGAGCCGCAGGGATGGCTGCAACTGCGCGGCATCACGCGCAACAACCTGCAAGGCCTGGCTGCCGATTTTCCGTTGGGTGTATTGACCAGCGTTAGCGGTGTGTCCGGCTCCGGCAAGTCGAGCCTGGTCAGTCAGGCGCTGATCCAGCTGGTGCAGGCGCAGTTGGGCCATGCGGTGGCGGCCGAACCCGCAGACGCCAGCGAGGACTTGCTGGAGGCGGCAGATGAGGGCGAGCTGCAAGGCCAGATTGTCAGCGGTATGGATCGCGTACGGCGGCTGGTACAGGTAGACCAGAAGCCCATCGGCCGCACGCCGCGCTCAAATCTTGCCACCTACACCGGACTATTCGATCATGTGCGCAAGCTGTTTGCCGGCACGCGCGCGGCCAAGGCCAAGCATTACGATGCCGGTCGTTTCTCGTTCAATGTCGCCAAGGGGCGGTGTCCGCACTGCTCGGGCGAGGGCTTCGTCATGGTCGAACTGCTGTTCCTGCCCAGCGTGTACGCGCCGTGCCCGGAGTGTGAAGGGGCGCGCTACAACCCGCAAACGCTGGCGGTGCGCTATCGCGAACGCAATATCGCCGAGGTGCTGGCGATGACCGTGGATGCGGCCTGGGAGTTTTTTGAGGACGTGCCAGCGCTGCGCCATGCGCTGGACGTGCTGCGCGCGGTTGGCCTGGGCTATCTGCGCTTGGGGCAGCCGGCGACCGAATTGTCCGGTGGCGAGGCGCAGCGGATCAAGCTGGCGACCGAGCTGCAACGCGCCAGCCGTGGCGATACCTTGTATGTGCTGGACGAGCCGACCACCGGCTTGCATCCGTCCGATATCGACCTGCTGCTGCAACAGCTGCATGGCCTGGTGGATGCGGGCAATAGTGTGATCGTGGTCGAGCACAATGTGCAGGTGCTGGCGGACAGCGACTGGCTGATCGATATCGGTCCCGGCGCGGGCGAGGAGGGCGGCCGCATCGTCGCCAGCGGCCTGCCGGCCAAGGTGGCGCGGCAAAGAGACAGCCGCACCGCGCCCTATCTGCGTGCGGCGCTCAAAGCCAGCTAGCGGCGCGAGTAATATGCTGCCAGCTCGGCGATTTCAGCGTCGGTCAGCTGGCGTGCGACGTTGCGCATCTGTTGATTCAGATCGTTGCTGCGGGTGCCGTTGCGGAAGGCGTAGAGCTGGTCGCGGATGTAGTTTTCCGGTTCGCCGTCGAGTATCGGCGTGGCCGCCTGCCGCGCCATGCCGCCGTGACAGCTGGCGCAAGCGCCGATATTGCGCATCGGCGCACCATTGCTGACTAGCTTCGGCGCCGCATGGCTGTCACTCCCAGGCTCGCGTTCATGCGGCAGATAAGCGTAATAGGCCGATAGATCGCGCATGTCCTGGTCACTCAATCCCTGCACCATCGGCCGCATGATAGCGCTGACGCGGTGGCCCGACTGGTAATCGCGCAGCTGCTTGTACATTGCCGCCTCGATCTGCCCAGCCAGATTGGGCGAGTTGGCCTCGCTGACGCCGCGAATACCGTGGCACATGGTGCAGCGCATGGCCAGCGTGGCGCCACGGCCGATTGACTCGGCATTCGCCGGCCGCATCATATTGGCAGTCACGATAACGTTGCTGGGCCGTTGGGCGGCATCATCACCCAACTCGCTGGAGCGGGTCGGCCCGGCAATGCCCGCGGCGCTGCAAATGGCTTCCCACAGCGATAGCGTGGCCTGGCGGTTATTCGCCATCGGCACCCAGATGAAGCCGATGGCGGCCGACACCAGGGCCGTCAGCAGCAGGATGATGACGCTGTAGCGTGTCCAGCGGTTTTTCAGGGAAAGGACAGAATGTTCTTGCATGGGATCACCTGATCGGAACGGCCGGCACGGCGGTATTCGGAGTGTTGATCAGCTGCGCGATCGGGAAGCCGTAGTTGATCAGGCTCAGGCCGATCATCAAGGCCAGCCACAGTGCGAAGCCGTTCAACGCGGCAGGCACGCGCCCCGTCTCATGTGCAGCTTTGCTGAAACTGAATTGCGGCAGCTCGATGCGCGCGGCGCGGTGGCCGCTGAACAAAATCCACAGGAACAGCACGCCGGACGCCAATAGCAGCAGCCCGCCGCTGAAAGTGATGATCACCGACAGCGCCATCGGCGCCAGATCAGCAGCGGTGTAGTCGTAGTAAGCCATACGGCGCGGCATGCCGAGGATGCCGACCCAGTGCCATGGCAGCGTCAACACCATCATGCCGACAAACCACAGCCACAGCTGCACCCGCATCAGCTTCCAGCAATCGAGCGCGCGGCCGGTCAGATGCGGCCACAAGTCATAGGCAACAGCGAAGTACATGATCACGATAGCGCCGCCGAAAATCAGGTGGAAGTGCCCGGTGATCCACTGCGTGTTGTGGATGGCGAAGTCCAGCTGGTAGCTCATATTGATCAAGCCACCCGCACCGCCGAAACCGAGCATGATGAAAGACAGCGCCAAGGCCAGCATCAGCGGATTTTTCCATGGCAGCTTGGCGATCCACGCGAACTTGCCTGTGCCGCCGCGCAGCCGGCCGGCGATTTCCACCGAGGCGCAGATGGTAAAGATGGTCAGCAGTGTCGGCACCGACACCATGCCGGTGAAGACCGCGTGCAGGAATTTGACGCCCGTGCCGACTTGCGGATCCTGGAACAAATGGTGCACGCCGATGGGCATCGAGAACACCAGGAACAGAATGAAAGAGATGCGCGCCATGGCGTCGCTATACAGCCGTCCGCCTATCGCGCGCGGCACCAGCGTGTAGAAGGCAATATAAGCCGGCATCAGCCAGAAGTAAACGATGGCGTGCAAGGTCCATGAGAAGAACACCCGCGCCAGACCGGCGTCGATGGTGGTCTTGAAGCCCAGCGCCACCGGCAGGATCAGGAACAGAATCTCCACTGCCGCGCCTACCGAGGTCCAGGCCCACAGATAGGCGCCGGCATTATTGGCGAACATCGCCAGCGGCACCGTTTCACCGGGATGGCTGCGGCGCCAGATGCGCAGGTTGATCGCCATCAGCGCCACCCAGATCCACGAGCCGACCACCACCAGCACCACGCCGATATAGTAGAAGGCGTTAGCGATCAGCGGCGGATAGAAGGTGTACAGCACCGAAGCTTTGCCCAGCGCCACCGGCACCATGGCCGTCACCGTGCCGACCACTACCAGGCCGAAGCCGAGCCAGGCCCACTTCAGGCCGACCAGCGCCTGCTTCAGCGCCAGTTCGACGATGGCGTAGCCGAAGCCCATCGCCACCAGCGTCGGGAACACATAGCCCATGGCCGAGCCGTGCGCGGTGACCGAGCGGTAATACAGTTCAGGATTGCCCAGCCAGGCCGACAGCGGGCTGCGGATATACATCTGCCACTCGCCCAGAATCAGCGCCAGGAAGAAGGCAATGAAGGCCAGCCAGAAGTGGGCCAGCACCAGGCGCCGGTTAGGAACGTTCAGCACAGCTCAGCCTCCGTTTTTGTTGTGCCGCACGGGCGAAGGTTTCCTTGTCGACTACCTTGACGTGGGCCCACATGGCGGCGTGGCCGACGCCGCAGAACTCGTGGCAGGGCATGGTGTGATCGCCGGTTTCCTTGAAGCGTGCGTGGAAGGTCGATACATAGCCGGGGATCAGGTTGACATTGATATTGGTGTTGGTCACGCTGAAGCCATGTACCACATCGGCGCTGGTGGCGCGAATGACAATCGGCGTATCTTCCGGCACCACCACGCATTGCGGGGTGAATGAATACTGGCTGCCGACCACGCGCACGGTGACGCTGCCATCGGTTTCGGTGGCGCTGCCCAGATTGGCCTCGACAAATTCACCGGCCAGGTGCAGTGTGCCGGGATTGACGGTTTCCATGCGCTGCGGCGGCATGGTAATCCAGTGCAAGCTCATATAACCCATCATGAACAGCAGGGTGGCGACGACAATGCCGACCACCCACACCCAGCGTGTTTCCGCCTGTTCGGCAACGTGAGCGGCGGTATGCTGTTGATCGCTCATCTAGGCACCTCCGCGCGCGACAAACACCAGGAAATAAAAGGCGAACCAGATCAGCATGACGATGGCGACCGCCACACCGGCCAGTGCGAATGCGCCGCCCGGTCCTTGCGCCACGATGGCGTCCACGCGCTGCTGATTTGCCGCCTCGGTTTCGGCGGGCGTATCGGGTTCCACGATCATTGCTGTCCTCCTATTCAAGCAGCGCGCTGCGCAGCTGGTTGACTTGTTGCGGCGTCACAGGCGCGGCGCTGTTGCCCCAGGCGTTGCGGATATAAGTGGCCACGGCCGCGACCTGCGCATCGTTCAGATCCTGCGCGAACGGCGGCATGCCGTACGGCGTTGGATTCTTGCGCGTGCCCGGCGGGTAGCCGCCGTTGAGGATCATGCGCACCGGGTTCACAGATGATCCCATCAGGATTGACTGGTTGGCGGCCAGCGGCGGGAAGTGCGGCGGCATGCCGCGTCCGTCGGCCGCGTGGCAGGTGGCGCATTGGGCTTCGTAGATGCGCTGGCCTTCGGCAAACTGCTGCTGCACGTCGTTGGTCAGCGGTGCGGGTGGCGGCGCAGGGGGATCGTCGCCAGGCAGGCTTTTCAGGTAGACCGCCATCGACTTCACATCGGCATCGCTCAGGTATTGCAGGCTGTTGAAGGTGACTTCCGCCATCGGGCCATACACGGTGCCGCGATGCGAGACGCCGGTTTGCAGCAGGTCCATGATGTCCTGCAGCTCCCAGTTGCCCAGGCCCGCCTCGCGGTTAGAGGTCAGCGACGGCGCGTACCAGTTCTGCATCGGGATCAGGCCGCCCTGAAAGGCCTTGGCCTCGGCCGAGCCACCGAGCGCGTTGATCGGCGAGTGGCACATGGCGCAGTGGCCCAGGCCCTGCACCAGATAGGCGCCGCGATTCCATTCAACGGACTGCTGCGGATCGGCCTTGTACTCGCCTTCCTGGAAGTACAGCGTGCGCCAGCCGATCAGCAGGCTGCGGTTGTTGTAGGGGAAGCGCAGCTCGTGCTCGCGGTTGGCCTTGTGCACCGGCGGCACCGACATCAGGTAAGCGAAGATGGCGTCGGAATCCTCGCGCGTCACCTTGGTGTAGGAAGCGAACGGCATGGCCGGGTACAGCAGCTTGCCGTCCGGCGAGCGGCCGGTGTGCAGCATGTCGTAGAACTGCGCCGGGGTCCACTTGCCGATGCCGGTTTCCTTGTCCGGCGTGATATTCGGCGCGTACAGATTGCCGAACGGCGTTGGCATGGCGCGGTTGCCGGAGAAGATCGCTTGTCCCGGCACGGTGTGGCAGGCGATGCAATCGCCCGCTTGCGCCAGGTATTTGCCGCGCTCGATCTGCGCGCTGTTGATGGTGGTATCGGGTGCGGACGAACCGCGATTCATCAGCCACCAGGCGGCGCCTGCCAGCAAAACGAGGATCAGCACGGCGGCAAGCAGGATGCGTTTGATCATGGCTTGGCTCCCGCTGCCGCGTGCGGACTCTGGCTGCCGCAGCCCATCGGCAATTGGGTATTGTCGGCCGGCGCGGGCTTGTCATTGGCCGGTACGGGCAGCGTGGCCAGGTAGGCGGAGACGGCGGCCACTTCAGGCTCGGACAGTGTCGAGGCGATCAGCTGCATGCAGTCCGGCGCCAGCGCGGTGCGGGTGCCGTAGCGCCAGGCGCCAAGCTGCGCGCTGACATAGTCGGTGCGCAATCCAAGCAGGCCGGGGATGCCGGGCTCGCGGCCAGTCAGCGTCGCGCCGTGACAGGTGGTACAGGCGGGAATCTTCTTGTCCGGCAGGCCTTTGGTGACGATCTGCTGGCCCTGGGCGATGGTGGCCGGTGGCGCGCTGGGCGCGGTGACGGTGATCGGATCGGGATGCTGGGCGGCGAAATAATCGGCCATCTGCTTTAGGTAGGCGGGCGGTAGATAGGCCAGCAGGTAATTCATCGGCGCGTAACGGCGGCGGCCTTCCTGGAAGGCGATCAGCTGGTTGTACAGATAGCCGGACGGCTTGCCGGCCAGGCGCGGGAAATACACATTGGTGACGCCGCGCCCCTTGTCGCCATGGCAGCCGACGCAGGCTAAAACCCGCGCCTCCATCGTATCCGGCGCGCGCTGCGGTGGCGGAATCGTCGCGTCCTGCTGCGCGTATGCGTGGCAGGCGAAGGTACTTAAAACCAATAACGCTGATAAACCGCGAGATGGGGCCATGCCGTCTCCTCTGGGCTGCTGCACAAGATCGGGTGCTAATCAATATATATCTTACAACCTTAACTCCCTGCTGTAGCGCACGCTCTACCACATAGCAGAGCTGATTGTTGTGGAAAAGGAACGATTTGTCTACGACAAGGTATCCGCGTTCGTGTGGAGATTACATCTGGCAGGCCGACGACTTGCCTCAGCTACGCTAGGACTTGACGGCCCTAGCGGCACCTGGCGGTCGGTCAAGCCCACGGTTTCCTAATAGGCAGGATGGCGGATGTGGGAATGCTGCTGCGCTGTCAGACACGGCCCTCCGCGACATCAATGCGCGCTCGCCCAAATGTTGCTGCGCAGAACTGTTGCTGATGATTGCAGTGCCGGGTATGAATTGCTCGGCGCGAACACTTATAAGCCGCCCCCCACCGGCGGTTACGCTGCAACAATGGTGACAATGCGTGAACCTTTCGTATTGGCAAGATGTTATCCTGAAGATATTTGTCCGAGTTCGGCCAACAACAGACATTCGATTTTTACTTTCGCAAAGATTTCCGTGTGATGAACTTCCCTTTTGAACCTCGCTCCACTTCCTATCTACGACAGGGACAATACTGGAGTTTTCAGCTGAGCAATGGTCACTTTGCCTGCGGCTTGGTTTTGGCACGCACTACTTCGGAAGGGAAGCTGAATCGCACTTTGTTTCTTGGTGGGCTTTTAAATTGGTCCGGCCTCTCATTGCCTACGCCGTCGAACCTAAAGAACGCCGGTGTATTGCAAAGCGGATTTATGCACATTCGAGCAATTCAGCGTAACGGTGGTGAAGTGAACGGCGCAGTCGATGGCACTTGGGATGTCGCGCCAGAGGTGATGTACATGGGCCTGAGTAGCGATGGCCCGTCAATTTGGGGTTATGGCTACATTCGTGCTTTGGCTGAAAAGCATTTTGGAGACGAATGATGGAGCGATAAGCAGCTTAGGAAAATCGCTTGACCGGCCAGTCGGTCAGCGGCCAAGAGCGGACCTAGCCATAGAAAGAACAGCCGTATGCTGTCATTGATGAACGATACGAAGTGGGATGAGTTGCGACTGGCGATGTATCAGCTTGGACCACTCTCACCCAAATGGCGTACATTGGACGTGGAAAATGGGCACCTCTCAGAGTGGGATGGAGAATGGTTTTACCACTTCCGGAATGGCGGATATAAATTCATTAAATGGGTAGAAATCGCTATCGAATCCCCCACACAACGGCAGGCGGTATTGACTGAGCTGGCCAAGGTACACGTTCCAGGAGAGTCCAATGAAACCGGGTTTCGAGTTCTTGGCTACGCCGAACTGGGTATCGAGGTCGATTACCTAGCTTGACGTCTAACGGCCAACAGCAGCCGGTCAGTTTTAACATTTTTTGCTTTACACAATAATTCCAAAAATGAAAAAGAATAGAATTTTGGCGTTCACATTGTTAGCAGCTTCCCCGTATGCCTTGGCTCAATATGCAAACATGGAAGGAAGCTACTCAGCACCTATTGGTGTTTCTCTGCAAGTGATTGTGTTGGATAGTCAAAAAGGCGATGTCGCAGCAACAACGACGGTCGTCCAAGGGGCATGTTCTGGTACCGTTGCAGGTTTAGGGAAAGTGGCGGGTAGGAAGATGACGTTCACTCCTTTTACTAAGGAAGAGAATGGTGATGCTTGCGTCATCACTGTTGAATTCGATAAGTCTTTTAAACGTGCCAGGATTAAGGGAGACGCCTGTATGGTCTATTCCGGCGCGGCCTGTGGATGGGAGGGCGCTACGATTACGAAGGAAAAATAATTTTGCCAGCATCACCTACCGGCCAACAGCGGCCGGTGCCGTTAAAGGAAAAAAAGAGGATTTACATGACTAAGAAATTTTATCGAATGACGTTGTCGGTACTTGAGAGTGAGATTGCAGTCAACGCAGACAGCATCATGGCTGTCATTCAGTTGCCAAACAACGGTGCCAATCATTACCGGGTTTGGTTGACTGGGCCTTTACCAATCGCGGCAGACATCTCGAAACGCATCGCGCAGTTGGGTGGTGTAACGCCACTGACTCAGGATTGGTGGGACGTCACGTCATCTGATTTTGGCGATCTGTTCACCACTGCGTAGGCGAGTTCGGCCAGTAGCTGCCGCCGACAAAGCGAAGCAGTTATTAAAAGGAATGCTGATGACTCTTATAGTGTCTTACATAGAAGACGGTGAGGTCTACCTGTATAGCGACACGCTCGTTAGCTTTAGCAAACAGCAAGGGAAACCAGGTTTTCATGTATTAAAAATACTGATGCTTTCTCCTACTTTGGTGATTGCTTTTAGTGGGGCCTACCGACAAGCCTTAGAAGTTTTCTTTGACTTAATTAAGCAAGAGAGCCCGCCTCAACTCTCTGTGGGAGACTTGGCACATCTGCTACATCTAAGGTGCGCCTCCATTAGTGAGGAATTAGGCCGGGAGGTATCTCCGGATTTCTTGCTGGCCCAATCGGGGCCTGAACCGATCGTTTATCGGATAACTGATCAGGAATTTAAAGCATGCCCGCAGCATGGTTGGATTGGAAATGGCGAGGCCGCCGCAAAGGTGTTCAGGGCGCCAGAACGCAACAGGACCGGAATAGGTAGAGCGATGCGCGCGACAGTGTTTAACGCCGAATTCGACGATGTCGGCGGTCACTTCGTCGAAGCGAGAGGAACTACTAAGGGGTTTAGGTTTGTTCCGAAACTGTGTAGTGGTCAACCCATCCCGGACACTACGTTAAGTTTTTCTTCGGTGACGGCCGGCGCCAATCCTTCATTGAACTGATGTGGCCGTATCCAGTTATACCGGTGCATCAGATAGTGGCTGATGTCC
>NZ_JAHUWK010000050.1 GCF_019219065.1 Duganella sp. sic0402
TCAAAGCTTGTTTGCTAGCTCCCCGCAGCTTATCGCAAGCTACTACGTCCTTCATCGCCTGTAATCGCCAAGGCATCCGCCATGTGCACTTATTCACTTGTCCCTATAACCTTGACGGCTATAGTTCTAAGCATTTACTACTTGTGATGATGAGTTTTACTACCCTAAGTGTGTATTTCTACACGCTTAAATAAAACTTTACTTCTTCTCGATTGTTAAAGAACGTTACAGCAGATAAGTGTGAGCACTTGGCAT
>NZ_JAHUWK010000051.1 GCF_019219065.1 Duganella sp. sic0402
GCTTACGGCGTGGGGGCTTTTCACCCCCATTATCGCTACTCATGTCAGCATTCGCACTTCTGATACCTCCAGCATCCTTTACAAGACACCTTCGCAGGCTTACAGAACGCTCTCCTACCATATGCTTGCGCATATCCGCAGCTTCGGTGACTGGCTTAGCCCCGTTACATCTTCCGCGCAGGACGACTCGATCAGTGAGCTATTACGCTTTCTTTAAATGATGGCTGCTTCTAAGCCAACATCCTGACTGTTTTA
>NZ_JAHUWK010000052.1 GCF_019219065.1 Duganella sp. sic0402
TAAAACAGTCAGGATGTTGGCTTAGAAGCAGCCATCATTTAAAGAAAGCGTAATAGCTCACTGATCGAGTCGTCCTGCGCGGAAGATGTAACGGGGCTAAGCCAGTCACCGAAGCTGCGGATATGCGTAAGCATATGGTAGGAGAGCGTTCTGTAAGCCTGCGAAGGTGTCTTGTAAAGGATGCTGGAGGTATCAGAAGTGCGAATGCTGACATGAGTAGCGATAATGGGGGTGAAAAGCCCCCACGCCGTAAGC
>NZ_JAHUWK010000053.1 GCF_019219065.1 Duganella sp. sic0402
CAGCAGCCGAAGCAGCAGCGATAGCGTTCAGCGCTGCAGCGCTGGTGGCGGTGCCCAGGGTGGCTTCGTCTTTCACGTTAGCCAGCCATGCTTTAACAACGGCGTTAGCAGCGTCGCCATCGTAGCCCCGGATCTCTGCCGAGGTATCCAGCGATTCGGTGAAGGCGGTAGCAGCAGCAACTTTGCTGTCGATGGCTACCAGATCTTCGTTTTGAGCAGCGTTAGCGATGGTCAGAACGATGCTGGCGAAGGTTT
>NZ_JAHUWK010000054.1 GCF_019219065.1 Duganella sp. sic0402
TGGTAGGGCTGGTTGGACTCGAACCAACGACCCCCGCGTTATCAACACGGTGCTCTAACCAGCTGAGCTACAGCCCCAATATTTGCTGTTCTCTTTAAACACAGTCGATAAGTGTGAGCGCTTGAAATGTTCCGAAGAACCTGCAAACTCTAGAAAGGAGGTGATCCAGCCGCACCTTCCGATACGGCTACCTTGTTACGACTTCACCCCAGTCACGAATCCTACCGTGGTAAGCGCCCTCCTTGCGGTTAAGCT
>NZ_JAHUWK010000055.1 GCF_019219065.1 Duganella sp. sic0402
TGCGCGAGCTGCTGTCGAAATACGAGTTCCCAGGCGACGACCTGCCTATCATCAAAGGTTCGGCACGTAAAGCACTGGACGGCGACACCGGTCCTCTGGGCGAACAGGCGATCATGCAGCTGGCCGACGCACTGGACAGCTACATCCCAACCCCAGAGCGCGCAGTTGACGGCGCCTTCCTGATGCCAGTGGAAGACGTGTTCTCGATCTCGGGCCGCGGTACCGTGGTGACCGGTCGTGTTGAGCGCGGCATCA
>NZ_JAHUWK010000056.1 GCF_019219065.1 Duganella sp. sic0402
AAGAGTAAATTCACGGTCCTGTTCGGGATGGGAAGGGGTGGGACCGACTTACTATGGTCATCAAGCTTTGACTTGTAGGCAGTGCCGCTGTTCTGAGCGGCACTGCGCAATCGGGAAGAAGTAAAGTTGGGGTATTAACTCATCAAGAGTAAATGCGTATAACCGTCAAGGTTATAGGGACAAGCCGTACGGGCAATTAGTATCAGTTAGCTTAATGCATTACTGCACTTCCACACCTGACCTATCAACGTCCT
>NZ_JAHUWK010000057.1 GCF_019219065.1 Duganella sp. sic0402
TCTACTGAATATTGTGTAAGGCATGCCGCCAGCGTTCAATCTGAGCCAGGATCAAACTCTTTAGTTTAATCTCTGTTTTTGCCGACCTGGCTTTTACACCAAACCGGCTGGTTCGCTCTTCTCAAAAATACTGACAGTATTTCTACTGAATATTTCTTTGTTGAGCATTTAATGCTTTTTGTTGCAGCACCAAATGCCCACACTTATCGACTGTTGATTTTTAAAGATCTTGTATTGCTAGCTGCGAAGCG
>NZ_JAHUWK010000058.1 GCF_019219065.1 Duganella sp. sic0402
AGGACGTTGATAGGTCAGGTGTGGAAGTGCAGTAATGCATTAAGCTAACTGATACTAATTGCCCGTACGGCTTGTCCCTATAACCTTGACGGTTATACGCATTTACTCTTGATGAGTTAATACCCCACTTTACTTCTTCCCGATTGCGCAGTGCCGCTCAGAACAGCGGCACTGCCTACAAGTCAAAGCTTGATGACCATAGTAAGTCGGTCCCACCCCTTCCCATCCCGAACAGGACCGTGAAACGAC
>NZ_JAHUWK010000059.1 GCF_019219065.1 Duganella sp. sic0402
TCGGCGCGATCAACACCACCAACCTGGCCGCCCTGAGCACCAATCAGATCGTCGCCATTGGCACCAACCAGGCTGCTGCGATGAGCACCGCGCAGATCGTGTCGCTGAGCAGCAATCAGCTGAAAGCGCTGGAAACCGAAGACTTCGCCGCGCTGAAAACCGCGACCGTTGCCGCACTGGGCAGCGATCAGGTCAAAGCACTGACCACCGAGCAACTGGCTTCGCTGACCACCGCGCAAGCTG
>NZ_JAHUWK010000005.1 GCF_019219065.1 Duganella sp. sic0402
CGCCGGCGGCAGGCGCGCAGTCCGCCGCCGCCGCACTGGCAGCCGGGACCGCAAGCGGCGCCGCACCGGCCGACGCCGCCAAACCGCCTAGCCTGGCCGCCACGCTGCTGGGCAAGGCGCCGCTGACGCCGGCCCATGAATTGCCCGAACTGGGCGCCAACACGCCGCAGCCGACACTGAGCAGCGCCGCCCGCGTGCTGACCAATGTGCTGAGCACGGCGCTTGCGGGCCAGGCCGGCCAGGCGGGCCAACTGGCGCTGATCGGCAAGACCGCGCTGTTCGGCAATGCCGCGCCGGACACCGCCGACCTGGCGCTCAAGCTGCACGACAGCATCTCCAAAAGCGGCCTGTTCTACGAATCGCATGTCGCCGAATGGGCCAAGGGCGAGCGTCCGCTGGCCGAGCTGCTGCGTGAGCCGCAAATGCAGCGCCTGCTACAGCAGGGCAATGAAAGCGCAGCGCGCGCCGCCGCCAACGGTCCCGACCTCAGCGCAGCGCAAATGATCAACCAGCAGTTGCACACGCAGGAACAGCAGCGCGTGCAGTGGAACGGCCAGGCCTGGCCGGGCCAGGAAATGCAGTGGGACGTAAGGCGCGAGCAGCGCGAAGGCAGCAAGGGCGGCGGCGACAGCGACGCCGAGGCCGAACCGGTCTGGCGCAGCGGCGTCCGCTTCCGGCTGCCGCTGCTGGGCGCGGTGTCGGCAGCGGTGACGCTGATCGGCGAGCAGGTCCACATCCAGGTGCAGACCGACAGCGACGGCAGCGCCGTCACGCTGCGCGCCTGGGCCGGCCAGCTGGAAAGCGCGATGGCAGCGGCCGGCGCCCAGCTGTCGTCGCTGACCATCAGCCAGGACGACGAGGCCCAGCCATGAACGATGACGCCCCGCGCAAGCCGCTGCAGCAGGCGGTGGCGCTGGCCTACGACAGCGGCCAGCCGGCGCCCAAAGTGGTGGCCAAGGGCCGCGGCCTGATCGCCGAGCAGATTATCCACGTCGCGCAGGAAGCCGGGGTAGCCATACACGAGTCCAAGGAGCTTGTCTCGCTGCTTATGGATGTTGACCTGGATCAACAGATTCCGCCTATACTCTATCGTACGATTGCGGAACTATTAGCCTGGCTATATCATATTGAAGCAGCGCAAAAATCTGGTTCACCCTTGCCTCCAGCACCGGACACCAGCATCCCCTTGACCGAAATTTGACTCGACTGGCATTAGATGTATTCACACCTTCCGGATGCGGAATTAGAAAACTGGCACGATTTTGAAGTCGGATCGCGCAGGGAAGTCTATGCCCTGCTGCGCGGCATCGGCGAGAAAAAGCAGTTGATACGCATGCTGATCAAGGGCGAATCCGACGTCTGCGTGACCTCCATCCTCGACGTCGATGACGCGAGCGACACCGTCTACCTCGACTGTTCGATCGACCAGGCGCAGAACCGGCGCGTGCTGGCGGCGCGCCAGCTGACCTTTGAAACCACGCTCGACAAGGTGCGCATCCTGTTTGGCGCCGAACAGGTCGAGGCGGCCACCTTTGAAGGCACGCCAGCGTTCAGGATCGCCCTGCCCGCCTCGCTGATCCGGCTGCAGCGGCGCGAGTATTACCGCATCGCCACGCCGGTGACCAACCCGGTGCGGGTGATGATACCGCTGCCGGCCGACCTGGGCGGCCCGACCACGTTCCCGCTGGCCGACATCAGCTGCGGCGGCATTTCCATCCTCGACAACAAAATGATCCTGGCCAATTCGATCGGCAAGCAATACAACGATTGCCGCATCGATCTGCCGGAGATCGGCCAGGTGGCGACCGCGCTGCAAGTGCGCAATTCGCTGGACATGACGCTGCTCAACAACAAAAGCAACCGCCGCCTGGGCTGCGAATTCATCGGCATCCCGCGCGGCTCGCTGGCCGCGGTGCAGCGCTACATCACCAAGCTGGAACGCGAACGCAACGCCCGCATCGCCGGCCTGAGCTAATAAAAAAAAAGGAGCCGGAGCTCCTTTTTTTACACCTGCATATTCATGATCTCGTGATAGGCCGACACCAGCTTGTTGCGCACCTGGATGGTGGCCTGGAAGTTGATGCTGGATTTCTGCTGGGCGATCATCACGTCCGACAGGCTGACGCTGTCGTCCCCCGACGCAAACTGCTTGCTCAGCCCCTCGGCCGTGCGCTGGCTGGCGTTGACCGAATCCAGCGCGGTTTTCAGGGCGTCGGTAAATTCCGCCTTGGGCGTGGCCGGCGCCTCGGTCTGGATGACCGGCGGCGTCAGGCTCGGCCGCGTAGCGTGGGCCTTCAGCTGCGCGATCATCGACTGGATCTGGCTGCTGTCTATTCCACCTGTTCTCATTGCTGCTCCTCTTGTTACAATACGGCAAGGCTTTATCAGTGCTGACAGAATACCAAGCAGAACACCAGTCTCCTGCACGGAGCAGGACCGTAAAGGGCGCGCTGTTCGGGCTATTGAATTTCCTGATTACAAGTAATAATGGCCGTATTCCTTCAAGAACCCTCGTATTCGGGACCCAACCATCATGGCCGTAGCGGAAGAAATCGATAACGCCACAGCAGCCGGCACAGCAGACGACGCCGAGAAACTGCCCTTCATCCAGACGCCGATGGGCCGCAACTTCGTGCGCGCCGCCGGCGCGGCAGCCATCGTCGCGATCCTGATCGGCCTGTGGCTGTGGAACAAGCCGCCGGAATACGCGGTGCTGTTCTCCAATTACACGGACCGCGACGGCGGCGCCATCACGGCCGAACTGGACAAGATGAATGTCAAGCACAAGTTCTCGGACAACGGCACCGCCATCCTGGTGCCGGCCGAGCAAGTGCACGATATCCGCCTCAAGCTGGCCGCCCAAGGCTTGCCTAAAGGCGGCAACGTCGGCTTTGAGCTGATGGAAAACCAGAAACTGGGCGTATCGCAGTTCCTCGAACAGGTCAATTACCAGCGCGCGCTGGAAGGCGAGCTGGCGCGCTCGGTGATGTCGCTGGCGCCGGTCGAGAACGCCCGCGTCCACCTGGCACTGCCGAAACCGTCGGTATTCGTGCGCGACCAGCAGAAACCAACCGCCTCGGTGATCGTCACGCTGCACCCGAACCGCATGCTGGACAAGCAGCAAACCGGCGCCATCGTGCACCTGGTCGCCTCCAGCGTGCCGGAACTGATGCCGGCCAACGTCACCGTGGTCGACCAGGCCGGCAACCTGATTTCCGAACAGGACAAGCCGGGCGCCGGCAACGCCAAGCTGGACGAGCAGCAGCTGAAATACGTCAAAAACCTGCAAACGCAGGTGATCAAGCAGGTGGAATCGATCATCATCCCTATCGTCGGCGAGGGCAATGTGCGCGCCGAGGCGGTGGCCGATGTCGACTTTGCGCAGATCGAGCAGGCGTCGGAAAACTACAAGCCGAACTCGCCGCCGGCTGCCTCGGCCATCCGCAGCCAGCAGACCAGCGAAACCAATGGCAACGGCAATAACGCCAATCCGGGCGGGATTCCCGGCGCGCTGTCCAACCAGCCGCCCGGCACCGCCACCGCGCCGCTGAACCAGACCGCCGCCGCCAACGGCCCGAATGCGCCAGCCCCCGGCACGCCGCCGGGCGCCCTGCCCGCCAGCGGCGCCGCTGGCAGCCCCAGCCACAAGGAATCAACCACCAATTACGAAGTCGACAAAACCGTGCGCTACGAGCAACGCGGCATGGGCGGCCTGCGCCGCATGACGGTGGCGGTGGTGGTGAATTACAAACGCCTGGTCGATAAGGACGGCAAAGTCACGGTAAAAGCCTATACTCCTGAAGAAATGGCCAAGATCAATGATCTGGTCAAGCAGGCGATGGGCTACAACCAGGATCGCGGCGACGCCGTCAGCGTTGCCAACTCGCCGTTCGATGGCGTCGACAAACCGTACGAAGCGCCGCCGGAATGGTGGCGCGACCCGGCAAACTTGCCGATGGCCAAGGATCTGGCCAAGTTCCTGATCACCGCCCTGATCTTGCTGTACATTGTGATGCGCATCGTCCGTCCGATGATGCGGCCGGTGTTCAAGAAAATCGACGAGATCAATGCGCCGGAGCAGGAACCGGAAGTACCGGAAGAAGAAGTCGACGAAGGTCCGGACGAGGCCCTTATCGCCGAAGAAGAATTGCGCAAAATGGAAGAAAACACCGCGCGTGGCTACCGCGAAAACCTGGCCATGGCCAAGAAACTGGCGGTGGAAGATCCACGCATTGTGGCCAACGTGATTAAAGAATGGATAGGCGCCAATGACTGAGAATACCGGACTGCAAAAAGCCGCCATCCTGATGCTGGCGATGGGCGAGACCGAGGCTGCCGAGGTGATGAAATTCCTCGGCCCGCGCGAGGTGCTGAAGCTGGGCGCCGCCATGGCCACCATGAAAAACGTGCCGCACGAGGAAGTGGTCGGCACGCTGGACAACTTCCGCGACATGGTCGCGGCCGCCTCCACCGTGGGCCTCGACTCCGACGAGTACATCCGCCAGGTGCTGACCAAGGCGCTGGGCGACGACAAGGCCTCGGTGCTGCTGTCGCGGATTCTGGGCGGCAAGGACGCGTCCGGCATCGAATCGCTGAAGTGGATGGATTCGCAATCCGTGGCCGAGCTGATCCGCAACGAACACCCGCAGATCATCGCCACCATCCTGGTCCACCTGGAGCGCGACCAGGCTTGCGAGATTCTAGGCAACTTTACCGACCGTTTGCGCAACGACGTGGTGCTGCGTATCGCCACGCTGGACGGCGTACAGCCGGCCGCGCTGCGCGAGCTGAACGACGTGCTGACCAAACTGCTGTCGGGTAATGAAAACATCAAGAAATCGACCCTGGGCGGTGTGCGCGCGGCGGCCGAGATCCTCAACTTCATGTCCGGCGAGCAGGAAAGCTCGGTCATGGACAACATCAAGAACTACGACAACGACATGGCGCAGAAGATCATGGACGAGATGTTCGTGTTCGACAACCTGATCGATATCGACGACCGCGGCATCCAGCTGCTGCTGCGCGAAGTGCAGTCGGAAATGCTGATCGTGGCGCTGAAAGGCGCGTCGCAGGAACTGCGCGACAAGATCTTCAAGAATATGTCGGCGCGTGCATCGGAAATGATGCGCGAAGACCTGGAGTCGAAAGGACCGGTACGCCTGTCCGAAGTGGAAACGCAACAGAAGCAGATACTGCAAATCGTGCGCCGCCTGGCCGACGAAGGCCAGATCGTGCTCGGTGGCAAAGGTGAGGATTCCTTCGTTTAATGGCTATCCACAGCAAAGAATCGCAGCCGGCATTCCAGCGCTGGGAAATGACCTCGTTTGGCGACGAGCGCCCCAGCACGCTGGCGCTGCGCGAGGCGGAACAGCGCGAAATCGACGCCGAGAACGCCCGTCTCGAAGCCGAGCAGCGGGTGCAGGCGGCGCTGGAGGCGCAGCAGGAACAGATGGAAATGGGGCCGCCGCCGCCGCCGCCGATCGAATACCCGACCGTCGAGGAACTGGAAGCGATCCGCGAGGATGCGCGCCAGGACGGCTACCAGGAAGGCCATGCGGCCGGCCACGCCGACGCCACCGAAGAAGTGCGTAAAGCCGCTGACGAGGCGCTCAAAGAAGCCTTGCAAAACGTGCACACGCTGGCCGACAACTTCAGCAATGCCCTGCACGACGCTGACCAGCTAATCGCCAACGAAGTGCTGGAACTGGCACTGCAACTGGCCAAGGGCATGCTGAAGAATGCATTGCAGGTCAAACCGGAACTGATACTGCCGATCGTGCGCGACGCCATCGAATACCTGCCGGTGCTGCAACAGCCGGCGCTGCTGGTGCTGCATCCGGACGACGCGCCGACCGTGCGCGCCGGCATCGGCGAGGAATTGGACAAAGGCGGCTGGCGCGTGGTCGAAGATGCTTCGGTCGGCCGTGGCGGCTGCAAGGTCGACACCGCCAGCAACACCATCGACGCCAGCGCCGCCGCGCGCTGGCAGCGCCTGAGCAACGCGCTCGGCAAGGAAGCCGACTGGCTGGATTGACCCCATGGATACCGTCGAACACCAGCCCGCCCCTGGCAGCCTCGCCAATCCGCACGCCGGGCGCTGGAAATCCTATCTGAACGATTGCGCCACACTGGTCAGCATGGTCGAACCTATGCAGGTATCGGGCCGCGTTACCCGCGTCGCCGGCCTGGTGATGGAAGCAGTCGGCCTGCGCCTGGCCGTCGGCGCCGCCTGCACCGTACCGCTGGCCAGCGGCGGCAAGATTGAAGCCGAAGTGGTCGGCTTTGAAGGCGACAAGCTGTTCCTGATGCCGCAATCCGACGTCGAAGGCGTGGTGCCCGGCACGCGCGTATTCCCGGTCGAGCCGGCGATACCGAAACCGGGCAGCGTCGCCCACCCGCGCCGCCGCCCGAGCGACCGCGCGCGCCACCTGCCGGTCGGCGTCGAACTGCTCGGCCGCGTGGTCGATGCGGCCGGCCGCCCGCTGGACGGCAAAGGCCCGATCAACGCCATCGACAGCGCACCGATCAACACCCGCCCCGCCAATCCGCTGGGCCGCGCGCCCATCGTCGAAACGCTGGATGTCGGCGTGCGCTGCATCAACGCCATGCTGACCGTGGGCCGTGGCCAGCGCATGGGCCTGTTCGCCGGCTCGGGCGTCGGCAAATCCGTGCTGCTGGGGATGATGGCGCGCTATACCGAGGCTGACATCATCATCGTCGGCCTGATCGGCGAGCGGGGACGGGAAGTCAAGGAATTCATCGAGCAGATTCTGGGCGAGGAAGGCCTGGCGCGCTCGGTGGTGGTGGCGGCCCCGGCCGACACGCCGCCGCTGATGCGCTTGCAAGGCGCGGCCTATTGCACCGCCATCGCTGAACACTTCCGCGACAAGGGCCAGAATGTATTGCTGATCATGGACTCGCTGACCCGCTACGCGATGGCGCAACGGGAAATCGCGCTGGCGATCGGCGAGCCGCCGGCCACCAAGGGCTATCCGCCATCGGTGTTCGCCAAGCTGCCGGTGCTGGTCGAACGCGCCGGCAACGGCGAGCTGGGCGGCGGATCAATCACCGCCTTCTACACCGTGCTGACCGAGGGCGACGACCAGCAGGACCCGATTGCCGACTCGGCGCGGGCGATTCTGGACGGCCACATCGTGCTGAACCGCCGGCTGGCCGAAGCCGGCCATTACCCGGCGATTGATATCGAGCAGTCGATCAGCCGCGCCATGCACTCGATCACCTCGCATGAACACCAGACCAGGGCGCGCCAGCTGAAGCAGCTGTTCTCGCGTTTCGAGCGCAGCCGCGACCTGATCAGCGTGGGCGCCTACGCCGCCGGCACCGATCCCGTATTGGATCAGGCTATCCAATTGCATGATCAGATAGAAAATTTCTTGCAGCAACAAATCACCGAACGCGTCACCATGGGCGAGAGTTTAGGGCAATTGACCTCTCTATTCGACTGATTGATCTGGCGGCACGCTGCCTATAATTGTCAATATGGCTTCCAAAGCGCAATTAGAAACCCTGATGGACCTGGCGCAGCGTGAAACAGACGACGCTGCCAAGCGGCTGGGCGCGTCCCTGAAGCAGGTCGAAGAAGCCAGGCAGAAGCACGAGATGCTGGTGGGTTTCCAGGATGAATACATCAAGAAATTTGAAGCGGCGCAGCTGGCCGGGATCACGCCCATGGCTTACCGTAATTTCGTGGCGTTCATTGAAAAGCTGGAAACAGCGGTCAAGGGCCAGCTGGACATGATCAAGCACGCCGAGTACCGCAGCACGCAGGAAAAAGCCGCCTGGCAGGCTGCCGAGCGCAAGCGCATGTCGTATTCCACGCTGAACGACCGGGCAGATGCGGCCGCGCTCAAGCTGGAAAACAAGCGCGACCAGAAAGCCATGGACGAGCACGCGGCACGCGGCGCGTTCTACAAACGCTGACACATCAGGCATTAAGTAGGCATTAATTAGGCATTAACCAGATCATTACGGCGCCAACCATGCAAAATATTCAGACTCCGAACCTCAACGCGAATGCGGTTGCCGCGCCCAAAGTCAATTTGAACCTCAGCGCCGGCGGCGACAACAATGCCTTCAAACAGGCTTTGTCGCGCCAGATGGATCAGCGCCAGGCCAATACGAGCACCCCGCCGGCCAAGGTGGCCGAGCGGCCGAATACCGCAAATACCGCTGCATCGCGCGCCTCCGCGCCCAAGCAGCAACAGGCCGCGCCGGCCAGGCAGCCGCAAAATCAGCAAGCCGATGCCGCGCCAGCCCCGGACAGTGCCAGCACCACCACGCAAGCCACTGCGCCTGCGCCAGCCAAAACCGCCGGCAGCGACAGCGAAAACAGCAGCAGCCAGGAGGCCGCCAGCAGCGACGCTCAGGCCGCCCAAGCAGCTGATCCGATGGCCGACATGCTGGCCCTGGTTGCCGCCTTTAATCAGCCAGTCGCGCCAGCCAGCACACCGGTGGCCGCCGATACCGATGCAGCAGCAGCGGCGGTGTCAGCCGTGGGCGCGAATCGCAGCAGCGCCGCCGACGCGGCGGCCGCCTTGGCTACGGCCGCAGCCAACGCGGCCGACGCGGGTGCCAGCTCCGCCATCCCAGCCGATGCCGCCGCCGCGCTGGCCGCCGCCAGCGATAGCGCCGAGGTAGACGAAGCCACACTCAAAGCCGCGCTGGAACAGGCTGCCGGCGCTGCCGGCTTCAAGGATGCGCTGGGCAAAGCCGGCGCCGCCAACCAAGGCGCAGATACCGCCGCCGCCCAAGCCGCCGTCGGCAAAAGCGATACCGCCGACCAGCTCAAACCATACACTGCCGCGCTGACCCCAGCCGCCGGCGACGCAGACGCGCCTGCCGACGCCAGCGCCGCCCTACCGTCCGACGCTGCAGCCGGCACGGCCGCCAAGGCCGATACCGACGCCCTGCCCCAGGTCGCCACCAAGACCACGCCAGCGGCCGACACCCAGCCGCAAGTGTCGCAGACCCAACAGCAGCAACAGGACCCCGCCGATCCGGCACAGCTGGCCGCCGCGCCCAAAGCCACCACCGTCAATGCCGAGGCTGCCGCCGCGTTGAAGGAACAGGCCAGCATCACCATCGCGCCGACCGCCACCCATGCGGCGCAGGAAATCGCCAAGGCCGCCACCGCCGTGCCTGCCGACAAGCTCAGCAGCCGCGTCGGCACCCAGGCCTGGGACCAGCAACTGGGCCAGAAAATCATCTTCATGGCGGCCGGCGGCGAGCAAAGCGCCACCATGGAACTGAATCCGCCCGACCTCGGCCCGCTGCAAGTGGTACTGAGCGTGAACAAGGACCAGGCCACCGCCGCCTTCAGCTCGGCCGCACCGGAAGTGCGCCAGGCGCTGGAAAACGCGCTGCCGAAACTGAAGGAAATGATGAGCGAAGCCGGCATCCAGCTGGGCAGCGCCACCGTCTCGGCCGGCACGCCGGATCAGAACAACAATGCATACAGCCAGCAGGCCGGTTCGTCCCAGAATGGCAGCGGCGGCCGTTCCGGCGGCTATGGCCGTGGTAGTGACAAGGGCGGCGAAGCCGAAGCGGTACGCAGCGCACCGCCGCAGCGCCGCTTGCCGGCCGGCGCGGTCGATACCTTCGCCTGACCGGCGAGGGCCGCCTTAAAAACCGGGACCGGCCTTACCGCCCTCCCGGTTTTGTTGTCTGTTACACTAAGGAAACGTCAAGCAGCACCGGGAACGCCCCTCTTTTCGGCGCTTCTGTATGCCTGCCCACAACCGATAATGACATAATGGCGGCGTGATCCAATCCGCAGTGTGAAGGGCTACTTTGAAAGCGAATCCAAAAATGAAAGCCGATCAGAAAGTTGAAGCGCCAGCAGGCGGTGGCAGCAAAAAACTGATCATCATCATCGTCGTGCTGGTGTTGCTGCTGGGCGGCGGTGGCGCCGGCGCGGCCTGGTTCCTGATGCACGGCAAAGCCGACGCGGAGGAGCATGACGACGCGCCCGCCAAGAAGAAAAAGTCCAAAAAGCCAGCCGGCCCGGTGATTTACGAGCCCGTCGAGCCCTTCACCGTCAACCTGCAACCGGGCGAGAACGGCGCCGACCAGTACCTGCAAGTGGCATTCTCGCTGCAGCTGGGCGATCCGGAAACCCAGGAAGAAGTGAAAAAGAATATGGCCAAGGTGCGCAGCCGCATCTTGCTGCTGCTGTCGAGCAAGCACGCCAGCGATATCAATACGCCGGAAGGCAAGCTGCAACTGGCCAAGGAAATCATCACCGCCCTGAAAGAACCATTTGAAGATCGTGGCGCCCAGCAGGAAATCGAAGACGTATTGTTCACGTCATTCATCATTCAGTAAGCAGAAGCAGATAAGCAGATAAGCCATGGCTGATAATTTTCTCTCCCAGGAAGAAGTCGATGCCCTTCTAAAGGGCGTCAACGGCGACCAGGACGATGTCGCGGCGACAGAAGAT
The DNA here is from genome assembly GCF_019219065.1 of Duganella sp. sic0402. GTDB lineage: Bacteria > Pseudomonadota > Gammaproteobacteria > Burkholderiales > Burkholderiaceae_D > Rugamonas. The sequence goes on from NZ_JAHUWK010000005.1 coordinate 10,460, forward strand.
GTCGCTGGCGTCCGCAACTACAACCTGGCCACCCAGGAACGTATTGTGCGCGGCCGTATGCCGACGCTGGAGATTATCAACGAACGCTTCGCCCGCCTGCTGCGCGTCGGCCTGTTCAACTTCCTGCGCCGCAGCGCCGAGGTGTCAGTCGGCTCGGTGCGGGTGTCCAAGTATTCCGAATTCATCCGCAACCTGGTGGTGCCGACCAACCTCAACCTGGTGCACATGAAGCCGCTGCGCGGCACGGCGCTGATGGTGTTCGATCCGGGCCTGGTATTCCTGCTGGTGGACAATCTGTTCGGCGGTGATGGCCGTTTCCACACCCGCGTCGAGGGCCGTGACTTTACCCAGACCGAGCAGCGCATCATCCTGCGCATCCTGGATATCGTGTTCGAGGCCTATACCAAGTCGTGGGAACCGGTCTACCCGGTCGAGTTTGAATACATCCGCTCGGAAATGAACACCCAGTTCGCCAATATCGCCACGCCCAACGAGGTGGTGGTGGCGTCCACGTTTACCGTGGAGCTGGGTTCGGTATCGGGCCAGATCCACTTCTGCATGCCGTACTCGATGATCGAGCCGATCCGCGATTCGCTGACCTCCAGCCTGCAAGGCGAGGCGCTGGAAGTGGACAAGCGCTGGATACGCCTGATGACGCAGCAGATCCAGATCGCCGAGGTCGAACTGGTGGCGTCGCTGGGCACGGCCAAGGTCAATTTCGACGAGATCCTGAATATGCGCGCGGGCGACATCATCCCGCTGTCGATCCCGGAATTCATCTCGGCCACGGTCGACGGCGTGCCGGTCATGGATTGCAGCTATGGCGTGATGAATGGCCAATACGCGTTGAAGGTCGAGAAACTGCTGACCAACGCCGATAACCTTAACAAGTAAACACCGGAGAGAAACATGTCGGACAATCAAGACGATCAAGCGCTGGACGAAGACGATCCATGGGGTGCGGCGATCGCTGAACAAGCGCAGGCCGAGGCGGCCGCGCTGGAAAAACAGCAGGCAGCCTCGCAGGCGGCCAGCGCCGCCGTGTTCAAGGATTTTTCCAGCACCCCCAGCAAGACCGAGACGCACAACGATATCGACTTCATCCTCGATATCCCGGTGCAATTGACCGTGGAACTGGGCCGCACCAAGATCGCCATCAAGAACCTGCTGCAACTGGCGCAGGGTTCGGTAGTCGAACTGGATGGCCTGGCCGGCGAGCCGATGGATGTGCTGGTGAATGGCTGCCTGATCGCCCAAGGCGAAGTGGTGGTGGTGAATGACAAGTTTGGTATCCGCCTGACCGACATCATCACGCCGTCCGAACGTATCCGAAAATTGAATAAATGAAGCACGGACTGATTTCCTCTCTGTTGATCGCGGCGGCCTTGGCCGCCGCGCCTGCGATGGCCCAGCACACGCTGTCGGGCAGCATTGCGCCGGTTGCCGCCCAGGCCGCCGCAGCGCCCGCCGCCGAAGTGGCGGCTTCGGCAGTTGCCGAAGCGCCTGCTGCGGTCCCTTCTACCGCTCCTGCCGCTGCAGCGCCAGCCCAGCCGGCCGGCGCCATGGCGATGACCATCCCTACCCCGCAGGCCAGCACGCCATCGACCGGCGGCAGCCTGCTGCAAACTTCGGTAGCGCTGCTGTTCGTCATCGCGCTGATGCTGGGCCTGGCCTGGCTGACCAAGCGTTTCGGCCCGCGCAACTTCGGCGGCGCCAACAGCAACGTCAAGCTGGTCGGCTCGCTGAGCGTCGGCACGCGCGAGCGCATTCTCGTGGTGGAAGTCGGCGAGCAATGGATTGTGGTCGGCGCCTCGCCCGGCCGCATGAACGCGCTGGCCACCATGCCGCGCCAGGAAAGCAGCGAAGTGGCCGTTCCGGCAACTGTGCCGGGCGCCAATTTCGCCGAATGGTTCAAACAAACGATAGACAAACGCAATGGCAAATAAGTTGTTCGCTGGCGTTGCCAAAGCGGCTCCGGCAGCCGCCAAATCGCTGCTGTGGCTGGCAGTGCTGGCCTTGCCGCTGGCGGCCAGCGCCCAGTCCAATATCGGCATCCCGGCCCTGACCTCGACGCCAGCGCCTGGCGGCGGCACCAATTACACGCTGCCGATCCAGACCATGCTGCTGATGACGGCGCTGAGCTTCATCCCGGCCGCGCTGTTGCTGATGACCTGCTTCACCCGCATCATCATCGTGCTGTCGCTGCTGCGCCAGGCGCTGGGCACGCAGTCGGCGCCGCCGAATCAGGTGATCGTCGGACTGGCGCTGTTCCTGACGCTGTTCGTCATGGGCCCGACCTTCGACAAAATCTACAACGAAGCCTACCTGCCGCTACAGGAAAACAAGCTGACCATGAGCCAGGCACTGGACAAGGGCGCAGCGCCGTTAAAAACTTTCATGCTGAAACAGACCCGCGAGGCCGACCTGGCGCTGTTCGTCAAACTGTCGCGCGGACCGGCGCTGCAGGGGCCGGAAGACGTACCGCTGCGCATCCTGGTGCCGGCCTTTGTCACCAGCGAGCTGAAAACCGCGTTCCAGATCGGCTTTGCCATCTTCATTCCATTTCTGATTATCGACATGGTGGTCGCCTCTGTATTAATGTCGATGGGGATGATGATGATGTCGCCGGCGGTGATTTCGCTGCCGTTCAAATTGATGCTGTTTGTGCTGGTGGATGGCTGGCAACTGCTGCTCGGCTCGCTGGCCCAGAGTTTCTACTAGGAGGACGCGATGACACCCGAAAGCGTCATGAGCATCGGCAAGCACGCGATGGAAATCACCCTGATGGTGGCCGCCCCGATGCTGCTGGTGGCGCTGACGATCGGCCTGGTGGTCAGCATCTTCCAGGCCGCCACCCAGATCAATGAACAGACCTTGTCCTTCATTCCCAAGCTGGTCGGCATCTTTGTCGCGCTGGTGATCGCCGGGCCGTGGATGCTGTCGGTGATGCTCGACTATATGCGCGAAGTGTTCACCGGCATCCCGATGCTGGTGGGTTAGCGGTTCCGTATGCTCAGCCTGTCGTCCGCCGACATCAATATGTGGATCGCCGGCCTGCTGTGGCCGCTGACCCGCATTCTGGCGCTGATTACCTCCGCGCCGATCTTCGGCAACAAGGCGGTGCCAATCAGCACCAAGATAGCGCTGGGGGTGGCGATTGCGGTGATCGTGGCGCCGGCGGTGCCGGCCTGGCCAGCGGTCGATCCGATGTCGTATGCCGGGCTATTGATTGTAATGCAAGAAATGCTGATCGGGCTGGCCATGGGCTTCACCATCCGCATCCTGTTCGCGGCGGTGGAAATGGCCGGCGAGATTTCCAGCCTGACCATGGGCCTGGGCTTTGCCACGTTTTTTGATCCGAATACCCAGGGCCGTTCGTCGGCCATCAGCCAGTTCCTGTCGCTGGTGGCGACCATGGCTTTCCTGGCTACCAACGCCCACCTGGTGCTGCTGTCGGCGCTGGTGGAGAGTTTTTCCACGCTGCCGGTGTCCTCGATCCCGGTCTACGGTGGCGGTTTCAAGCAACTGGCGGACTGGGGCGGCAAGATTTTCAGCGTCGGCGTGCAGCTATCGCTGCCCATCGTCGCCGCGCTGCTGATTACCAACGTGGCGCTCGGCATCCTGACCCGTGCCGCGCCGCAGCTGAATTTGTTCGGCATAGGCTTCCCGATTACGCTGGGGGTCGGCCTGCTGGTGGTCGCGGTCACCCTGCCCTATCTCGGCATGCCGATCCAGAATTTATTCCTGGATGGCATAGAGCGGGCCCGGCTGATGCCGCGCACCTGGTCGGAGCGACCGCCTGTTGCAAAACCGATACAACCAGCAGTACCCCAGCCGGCACTGAGGCCATAGCAAAAATTCATCGGCAAGCAGCATATTTTGGTTTCCGCGTGGCAATTTAACGCGTATCATGGAAGCTCCCCAAGGAGAACCCTGCAATGACCACCATCGTCCCTACTCTGACTACCGAAGACATCGCGCTCTGGATGACCCAGAATGTCGCGGCGTTGACCACCGAGGACATGGCGGCATTTAATTCCTTGCAAATCAGTGCCTTATCGTCGGAAAACGCGCGCGCGCTGACAACCCTGCAACTGTCGCGGCTGAGCTCAAACGGCATTGCAGGCCTGAGCACCGAAGCCATCCCGGCCTTCACCACGGCGCAGATCAGCATATTGTCCACCGCGCAAATCCAGGCGCTGAGCAGCAATCAACTGGTGGCATTGAGTACGCAGGAAATGGCCGGCTTCACCAGTACCCAGCTGATTTCGCTGCGGCCGGATCAGTTCGCCGCGCTGGAAACCGAAGATGTGCGCGCGCTGCAAACGCGGCAAATTGTCATCCTTGGCTCCGACCAGCTGAGCAATATCACCACCAACCAATTGACTTCGCTGGGCTCGGATCAGCTGCGCGCGATCAATACCCGTGCCATCGGCGCGCTGAACGGCACCCAGCTGGCGGCCCTGGTGTCGGACCAGTTGCAACAGCTGACCACCAGCCAGCTCAATGCCTTGAGCCTGGACCAGCTGGCGACGCTGTCGACCAACCAGATAGCGGACCTGAGCACGCTGCAGGTCAGCGCGCTGAGCACGCTGGCGCTGCAATCCCTGAGCGCGGCCCAGTTCCAGGCGCTGGAAACGCGCGACCTGATTGGGCTGTCGAGCGTGCAGATCCGCGCACTGGGCTTGACCCAGCTGTCCGGCCTGAGCACCGAGCAGGCCAATGCACTGACCAGCGGCGAAATTGCCGCGCTGAATTCCGCCCAGCTGGGCTGGCTAAGCACCGATCAGGTGGCGGCGCTGAGCACGCTGACGCCGCTCAATTCGGCCCAGCTGGCCGGTCTGACCGCCAACCATATCGCCGCGCTACATACCGATATCGTGGCCGCGCTGGGCACCGCGCAACTGAGCGCACTCAACAATAGTCAGTTGAGCGCACTGACCACCGACCAGATCGTCGCACTGACCGCCAACCAGTTCCGCGGCCTGAATAGCGCCGCCCTGGCCGCTCTCAGCACCAACCAGGTGCGCGCCATCGAAACTGGCGACCTGGCCGCTCTCAGCAGCAGCCAGGTCAGCTCGCTGAGTACCGGCCAGGTACGCGCCCTGCTGACCGAGCAGGTAAACGCACTGGGCACGGCGGCAACCGCCTCGCTGACCACCGACCAGATCGCCGCGCTCAGCACTGCCCAGCTCGATGCACTGCGCGCCCTGAATGTGCTGACCACCGCGCAAGTACGCGCGCTGACCACGCAGCAAATCAGCAGCCTGACCACCAACGACCTGGTCACGCTGACGTCGCGCCAGCTGGGCGCGTTCAGCAGCGAACAATTGCAGCTGCTGAGTACCGAACACATCGTGGCACTGACCACCGACCAGGTGGCCGCGCTCAGCACGGCCGCGCTGGCCGCCCTCGGCACCAACGCCATCGCGGCGATCGAAACGCGCGACATCCGCGCCATGCGCACCGCGCAAATCGCCAGCCTCAGCAGCGAACAGGTGATGGCGCTGTCGAGCAACCAGCTGGCCGCACTGACCACCGCCGAAGTACGTGCGTTGACGCAACAACAGCTGGCGGCCCTGAACAGCGTGCAGATCGGCGCATTGACGCTCAGCGCGCTGGGCACGCGCCAGATCACCGCCTTGACCACCGAACAGGTAGCCAGCCTGGGCAGCGCCGACTTTGCCGGCCTGCTAACCGCCCAGGTGGCCGCACTCAGCGCCGAACAGGCGGCAGCCATCACCACCGAACAGATCAGCGTGCTGGGCACTGCCCAGGCCCGCGCACTCAGCACCAGCGCCCTGGCCGCACTGGGCACCGACCGGATCGCCCTGCTCAGCAAGGCGGACCTGGCGGCGCTGACCACGCGCCAGTTGAGTGTGCTGACCACCGAGCAGATCCAGGCGCTCAGCAGCGAGCAGATGCAGGCGCTGACGACGCAGGAAATCGCCGCCCTGACCGCCGCGCAGTTGCAGAGCATGGACGACGCCCAGCTGGATGCGCTGAGCACGCTGGCTGCCTTGAGCACGCGCCAGCTGACCGCGCTCAGCACGGAGCAGATTGCCCACCTGAACCTGGCCGACCTGCGTTCGCTGAAAACCGGCCAGATCGCCGCCATGACCAGCCAGCAACTGCAGGCGCTGACCACCAACCAGCTGGACGGCCTGCAAACCGCGCAGGTGCGTGCGCTGAGCTCGCAAGCGATTCAATATCTGACCACCGAACAGATCAGCAGCCTGAGCAACGGCGTGCTGGACAGCCTGAGCACCCGCCAGGTGGCGTCGCTGACCACCGACCAGGTGGTGGCGCTCAGCACCAACCAGATTGGCTGGTTGAGCAGCCAGGATATCGCGGCCCTGACGCCATTGCAAAAATCGGTGTTGAGCGCGGCGCAGATCAGCGCCCTGCCATCGCTGGCTGGCTTCTCGACCGCCGCCATCGCGGCGCTCACCACGGCACAGATCGTATCGCTGTCCCTGGACATCCTGTCCGCGCTGACCACCACCCAGATCGCCGCACTGACCACCACCCAGGCGGCAGTGCTGACCACCGATGAAATCGTCGCGCTGACCACTGCGCAGGTGCGCGCGCTGACCAGCACCCAATTGGCCGCACTGACCACCAACCAGATCCAGGCGGTTGAACTGGTGGACCTGAAAGCCTTGAGCACGCGCCAGGTGACGGCGCTGACCACCGATCAGATCAGCCACCTGCAACTGGCCCAGGTCGCCGGGCTCAGCACGCAGATGATCGCCGCCCTGGCCACGCAGCAGGTACAGGCGCTGACCGCCGCCCAATTGGCCGCGCTGAGCACACTGGCGCCGCTCAGCAGCACCCAGATCGGCGCGCTGTCGACCGAGCAAATCGCCAGCCTGGGCAATGTCGCCACGCTGAAAACCAATCAGATCGCCGGCCTGACCAGCCGCCAGATCGGCGCACTGACCAGCGAGCAGATCGTTGATCTCAGCACCGCCCAGGTACGCAGCCTGACCACCGCCACGCTGGCGGCGCTCAGCACCAATCAGGTGGCGGCGATTGAGGCAGTGGACATTGCGGCGCTGACCAGTCGCCAGGTCTCGGCGCTGCGTACCGACCAGATCGCCGCGCTGACGCTGGACCAGCTGGGTGCGTTCACCTCGCAGGGTGTGGCCGCGCTGACCGCCGACCAGATGGGCGCGCTGAGCAATGCTCAACTGGCCGCCCTGGGTGGTTTGGCCAACCTGGGCACGCGCCAGATCTCCGGCATGTCGTCGGCGCAGCTGGTGGCGCTGACCGCCTCGCAGATCGCCTCGCTCAAGACCGCGCAGCTGGCCGCGCTGAACAGCCAGCAGCTGCAATACCTGACTACCGTGCAGATCGCCGCGCTGACCACGGCGCAAGTGCGCTCGCTGTCCAGCACCGCGATCGGCGCACTCACCTCCAACCAGTTGAATGCGCTGGAAGAGGAAGACCTGCGCGCGCTGACTTCGCGTCAGATCACCGCGCTAAGCAGCAACCAGCTGGTAGCGATGTCCACCAGCCAGTACGGCAAGCTGACCACACAGGAAATCGCCGCGCTGGGTACCGAACAGATCGGCGTGCTCAGCAACGCGCAACTGGCCGCGCTCAGCACACTGGGCGCACTGACCACGCGCCAGGTGCGTGCGCTCAGCGACGCCCAGTTGCAAGGCCTGACGCTGAGCGATCTGGCGACGCTGAAGACCAGCCAGATCGCCGCGCTGAGCGGCGACCAGGCGGACGGCTTGAGCACCGCCCAGGTGGTGGCCCTGTCCACCGCCCAGGCGCGCGCCTTGTCCACCGCACTGCTGTCGCAGTTGAGCACCGGCCAGGTGGTGGCGATTGAAGCCGAAGACTTCGCTGCCTTGAGCACGGCGCAACTGCGCGCGCTGAGCGCCGCCCAGATGGCGGTATTGCTGACCGAGCAACTGCATGCGCTGCGCAGCGCCAGCATCGCCGCGCTGACCGCCGATCAGTTGGGCGCGCTCAGCAACGACCAGCTGGCGGCGCTGGGCAATCTGTCCGACTACACCAGCAGCCAGATCGCCGGCCTGTCGACCTCCCGCATCGCCTCGCTGACCGCCGATGAGCTGGCCTCGCTCAGCACGCGCCAGATCGCCGCGCTCGGCTCGAATCAGGTGGCGGCGCTGGGCAGCAGCCAGGTCGTGGCGCTGAGCAGCGCCCAGATCGGCGCAATCAGCACCAAGGCGCTGGCGGGCCTGTCCGCCAGCCAGGTGGCAGCCATCGAGATTGAAGATGTCGGCGCGCTCAAATCGACGCAATTGCAAGCCTTCAGCAGCAACCAGCTGCAGGCGCTAACGCTGACCCAATTGGGCGCCCTCAGTACCCAGAGCCTGAGCGGCCTCAAGTCCAGCCAGATCCCGGCGCTGACCAGCGCACAGCTGAACGCGCTGCCGATTGCCGGCCTGAACACGGCACAGATCCGCGGGCTGAGCACCACCCAGCTGCCGCAACTCTCGCTGGACCAGCTGGCCGCGCTGAAGACCAGCCAGATCGCCGCGCTGAACGATAGCCAGGCTGAAGGCCTGAGCAGCGCTCAGGTGGTGGCACTGTCGACTGCGCAGACGCGCGCGCTGTCCACCGCCCTGCTGTCGCATCTGAACTCGGTGCAGATTGTCGCCATGGAAGTCGAGGACTTTGCGGCCTTGAACACGGCGCAACTACGCGCGCTGACCACCGCGCAGATGGCGGTATTGCAGACCGCCCAGCTGCATGCGCTGAGCAGCGCCAGCATTGCAGCGCTGACCAACGCCCAGCTGGACGCACTCAGCGACGCCCAGCTGGCGGCGCTGGGCAACCTGGCCGACTACACCAGTGGCCAGATCGCCGGCATGTCGACCGCACGCATCGCCGCATTGACCGCCGATGAACTGGCTGTGCTGGGCACGCGCCAGATCGGCTACCTCAACTCCGCCCAGGTGGCGGCGTTGGGCACCAGCCAGGTGGTGGCACTCAGCAATACCCAGATCGGCGCGCTCAGCACCAAGGCGCTGGCGGGCCTGTCCGCCAGCCAGGTCGCGGCGATCGAAGTGGTCGACATGGGCTCGCTGAAATCCAGCCAGTTGCAGGCTTTCAGCACCAACCAGTTGCAGGCGCTGACGGTCGATCAGATCGGCGCGGTAAGCAGCAGCGCTATCGCGGCGCTGTCCACCCCGCTGGCGCAAGCGCTGACCACCGCGCAAATCGTGGCACTGACCAGCAGCCAGGTACGCGCGCTCAGCACCAAGGCGATTGCTTCGCTCAGCGTCAGCCAGGTCGGCGCCATCGAGGCCGACGACATCCGCTTCCTCAGCGCCGGGCAAATCGGTGCCCTGAACACCGCCGATATCGCTGGTCTCAGCAATGCGCAGCTGCAAGGTCTGACCTCAAGTCAGGTCGGCGCATTCAACTCCGCCCAGGTCGGCGCGCTGACCTCGGCCCAGCTGGCGCTGTTCCCGCTCGGCTGGCTCGGCACCAAGCAGATCGTCTCGCTGACCGGTAACAGCCTGACCGCGCTGACCGATGACCAGCTGGCTTCGCTCAGCACGGGACAAATGGCTATCTTGTCGAGCACTCAGCTCAGCTCGCTCACCACGCACCAGATCCAGGCCTTGAGCGCGGCGCAATGGCGCGCGGTCAGCACCGCCGCACTGCGCGCGCTGACCAGCGCACAACTGCGCTCGATGGAAGCGGAAGACCTGGCCGGTCTCAAGACCAGCCAGTTTGCGGCACTGGCCAGCGAACAGATCGCCCAGTTGAGCGTCGATCAGATGGGCCAGCTCAGCACCGCTGAAATCGGTTCGCTGACGCAAGCGCAGATCAAGGCGCTCAGCACCGCGCAGTTGGCCGGCCTGAGCACCTTGGGCCCGCTGGGCACGGCGCAGTTCGCAGCGCTGTCCAGCAACCAGCTGCAATCGCTGGACGACGCCCATATCGCCTCGCTGAAAACCAGTCAGATCGCAGCGCTGAGCAACACCCAGTTGTCCACCCTGAGCAATGCACAAATCGTCGCGCTGACCACCGCGCAGGTACGCTCCTTGTCGCTGTCTGCCGTCACCGGCCTGAGCAGTGCGCAAATGCTGGCGATGGAAATCGAAGACGTGCAAGCACTCAGCAGCGCCCAACTGGCGGCGCTGAAAACGTCGCAAATCACCGCCCTGTCGCTGGATCAGCTGGCTGCGCTCAAGACCGGCCAGCTGGTCGGCCTCGGCGTCGAGGATATCCAGGCCTTCAGCGCGGACCAGGTGAACGCGCTGGCAACGCTGGGTACGCTGAACTCCAAGCAAATCGGCGCACTGACATCGGCACAGCTGGGCGCGCTGGACGACGACAGCTTCGCATCGCTGCGCTCGACACAGATTGCTGCACTGACCGCCTCCCAGGTGGCACAGCTGTCCACCGCCCAGTTGGGCAACCTCAGCACACAGCAGATCGGCGGCCTGCCCCTGGCCTACCTGACCACGGTCCAATTGCCACAGCTGAGCGCCGGCGCCTTTGCCAGCCTGACCTCGGCGCAGATTAGCAAGCTGACCACCGTCCAGGTCAACGCACTGACCGCTACCCAGCTGAACGCCCTGTCGACGCGCGCACTGGGCGGCTTGAACGCCAACCAGGTAAAAGCGCTGAGCACCGCGCAGCTGGACGGCCTGAATACCCTGGCGGCACTCTCCACCGCCCAGGTCACGGCGCTCACGTCGCAGCAAGTCAGCGCCCTCAGCGGTACTTTGTTCGCTACGCTGAGCACCAGGCAGCTGGCGGCGCTGGCCACCATCCAGGTTGCCGGGCTGACCGAGGAACAGATCAACAGCCTGGGCACAGCGGACATCGGCGCACTGTCGCTGACCACTTTGAACGCACTCAGCACCGCCCAGTGGCAGGCGCTGGACGCGATCGACATCGCCGCGCTGAAGGCAACCCAGCTGGCAGGCTTGAAATCCACCACCGTGCAGCAGCTGAGCGCCACCCAGATTGCTGCGTTGACCACGGCGCAGGTACGCACACTGCAATCGGCGGTGCTGAAAGCGCTGACCACCGCCCAGGTGTCGGGCCTCAGCATGGACCAGGTGAAAGCCCTGACGGCGGCGCAGATCAGCGCCTTCTCGGCCGACCAGAAAGCGGTGCTGCCTTCGGCCAGCCCGCTGATCCTGGATCTGGACGGCAATGGCGTGCGCACGCTGGACATCGCGGCCGGCGTACAGTTCGACATCCGCGCCGATGGCAGCAAGGTCAACACCGGCTGGGTCGGCAAAGGCGACGGCCTGCTGGTGCTGGACCGCAACCAGGACGGCCTGATCAACGACGGTAGCGAACTATTCGGCACCGCCACCAATAGCAGCGCTGGCGGCAAGGCCCAGGACGGCTTTACCGCACTGGCCGAGCTGGACACCAACCACGACGGCATCATCGACAGCCAGGACGCGCAATACGGCGATCTGCGCGTGTGGGTGGACGCCAACGCCGACGGCATCAGCCAGGCCGACGAGCTGAAGACACTGGCCTCGCTGAACATCGCCAGCTTCAATCTGAAGGCGCAGCAGGTCAGCGTGGTCGACCAGGGCAACTGGGTAGGCTTGCAGTCGAGCTACACCAGCACCGATGGCAGCACCCACGAGCTGGCCGACGTGTGGTTCCTGGCCGAGCGCAATCCGGCACCGGGCGCCTTGTCGCAAGCCTTGTCCAGCTACCAGCAGGCGGTCAATGCGGCGCACACCGCCGGCCAGTTGCGCATGCCGGGCGATAGCGGCCTCGACAATCAGGTGGCCGCCCTGTCCAGCCAGCTGCAGCAATACCATGCCGCCAGCCCGCTGAGCGGCTCTGCCACCGCCCAGCACGACGACTGGCTGCGCAAGCAGGCCAGCGCCAGCCACGGCATCCTGGCGGCGAAGTAAAGCCAGGCACATAGGCACAAATAAAAACGGCCAGCTGAAAAGCTGGCCGTTTTTTTATGCGCTGAAAAAAATCAGCTGATGTAATTGAACAGCGACATGCCGGACATGGTGGTGAACGACTTCTGCGCCGCCGTCAGCGTGGTCTGCTGCTGGGTGAACAGCGAGATTGCCGCCGTATAGTCCAGATCCTGCAGGTTCGACAGCGTGGTGGCGTATTGCAGGCCAAGGTCATCGCCGGAGCTGTCCAGGTAATCCAGTTCCTTGAGGCGTGCGCCAACCGCCGACTGCACCGACAACACATTGTCGGTGGCGTTGTCGATGTTCACCTGCAGCTGGTTGAGCATATTGTTGAGACGGGCATTGCCCGGCTCGGCGGCACCCGGCGAGCGCAGTGCATCGATGAAGCTCTGCACGGTGCTGAAGATCGACTGCTTGGTCGATGGCTCGACATTGAAGCTGTCGCCGTCGGCCGGGCTGCCCTTGATATCGAACTGGACGCCGTCGAAGGAGATGTTCTGGCCGCTGACATAGGGCTGCGGCTCGGCCGGGATCGGCGCTGGCGGCACCGGATCGCCGGTGGTCATATCGGTCACCGTGTAGGTGGTCTGCTTGGGGATGCCAGGCTGTTCCGGCACCACCTGGAAATTGATCTGGTACTTGTGACCAGTCAGCAGCGTGGCGTCCTTGACCGAACCGGCGCTGATGATGCCGCTGCCGCCGCGATCGTAATTGGCGGCGTCCGGCGTGGTGACAAAGGTGCCGTTGCCGGTGACGTTCGCTTCAAACACCGAGGCGCCGGAATCCGTGATCGGGATGGTACGGGTCGAACCCACCTGCAGCGAACGCTGGCCCTGGTCGCCCTGGTACTCGGCGCCGGTGGCGGTTTTGGTGAACGGCAAGGTGGTCGACTTGTAGCCGGAAAACACATAGCCGCCGACGCCGTCGGCGGTATTGGCCACACCCAGCAGATCGGCCAGGCTGGCCTCCAGCTGCGTGGCGATGGTGGCCAGGTCGGAAGGCGTGTACGAGCCGTTACCTGCCTGCACCGCCGAGGTCTTAATGTCCTGCAACAAGGCAGTGACGCTGGCCAGCGCCGTGGTTTCGGTGCCCAGCACGCCCTTGGCGTTGGAACGGTTGGTCGCCAGCTGGGTGTTCAGCGATTGCGACTGCGTCACTTCCAGCGCGCGCGCGCTGGCGATCGGATCGTCGGCGGCGGTCAGGTTCTTGCGGCCAGTGGAAAGCTGCTGCTGCGTGCGCGCCATGGCCGACGACAGCGACGTAATCTGCGTCGAACCGATGTCAAACATGGTTTTGGTGCTGATGCGCATAATCATGATGCTACCCTATCCTCTCGGTTACCCTGCCTGGCTTTAATTGCCCAGGCTGAGCAAAGTATCAAATAACTGGCTGGCCACCTGCATGACCTTGCCGCTGGCCTGATACGCTTGCTGATAGCGTAACAGATTGGCCGCTTCCTCATCCAGGTTGACACCGGAGACGGCTTGCTGCGAATTGGTGGCCTGCTTGACGGCCGCGTCGGCGGCGGTGCCGGCGATCTGCGATTCGCGCGCCTTGGTGCCGACAAAGTTGACCATCTGTGCATAGGTGGTCTGGAAGGTCGCCTTGCCGTTGTCCATGATGTTCTTGGTCTGCAGCCCGGCCAGCAGTGCGCCGTTGCGGCTGTCGCCAACACCGCTGGTGTTGGGACCGACAGTGAAGGTATCCAGGTCGGCCGGGGTGCCGCTGATGGCGAAGTTGACGCCGCCGAAGCTGATGTTGGCGCCGTCCGTGTACGGCACCGGCGTGCCGGCTGGATACACGGTGGCGGTGCCGCCAACGGTGACCGTCACGTCCTTGTCTGCCGGGAAGCCGGACAGGGTGCCGCTGGCCTTGTCAAAGGTCAGCGTGGCCGGCGCAGTCAGCGCATTGCCAGCCGTCAGATAATTCTTGTCGACGCTGCCGGCCGTGATCTTGCCGTTGCCGGCATTGGTGGTCGGCGCGGCGGTGGAGATCGGCGCCGCCAGCGCGATTTTCGCGGGATCGTTGATCGCCACCGTCAGGCTGTTGGCGGCGTTATAGGTCGGCCGCACCTGGAAATTGTCCTTGTCCGCCGGCGTGCCAGTGATGGTGTAGGCGACGCCGTCGATCACCTGCGGTTCAGTCTGCGGGAAGGGATTGATCTGCGTGACCTTGCCATCGCTCTTGCGGGTGACGTTGAAATTGGTGCCGTCGTAATCGACGCTGTAATCGCTGGCGGTCAGCGCACTGGCGTCGGTCACCACCGCGCTGACTTCAGCGGTGCTGGCCGGCGAATTGCGCGTGTTGTAGCCGACATAGGCCTGGATCGGATTGAAGAAATTGGTGCCCAGATCGCCGTTCTGATCCTGGCCCAGTACGTGCTGGGCGTTGAAGGCGGTGGCGATGCCGGCGGCGACCTGGCCCAGCGCGTTTTGCGCACGGTCCAGCGCGCCATTGCGGAAGTCCATAATGCCGCCCAGCTGGCCGCCGGTGAACACTGCGTCCGGCAACTCACTGAAATTACCATTGCCAGCCTGGTAACCGACCACCAGGCGGCTGACGTCGGTCGCCGAGGTCGAGGTAGCCAACTGGAACGGCTTGTTACCCACCACCAGCGGCTGGCCGGTGCCGAACTGCACATTCAACATATTGTTGTCGCCGGGCGTGACGGTGATCTTGACCAGCTTGTTCAGCTCGGTCAGCATCTGGTCGCGCTTGTCCAGCAGGTCGTTGGGCGCGGCAGTGCTGGTGGTCAGCCCGGCGATGGCGTTGTTGATGTCGGCGATCTGGTTGGCGTAGGCATTGATCTCGTTGACGCTGGACTTGATGGTGCTGTTGACGCCTTCCGACATCTCGGTCAGGCGCGAGCTCATCGCCTGGAAGCGCGATGCCAGCGACTGCGCATTCGACAGCAGCGACTGGCGTGCGGCGGACGAGGCCGGATTGGCGGTGGCATCTTGCACGCCGGAGAAGAAGTCCTGCAGCGCCGGCGACAGGCCGGCGGTCGGGTCGGACAGCAGATTGTCGATCTGGCCGATCTGCTGGCTATAAGTATTCAGCGCCGCCTGGTTGGCCTCGGCGTTGCGCAGCGAGGTAGACAGGAAGTTATCGTAATAGCGGCGCACAGCCTGGATCTCGGTACCCGTGCCAACATAGCCGAAGCCCTGGTACTGGGTACCGGTATCGCCCTGAATGGCGACCTGGCGGTTATAGCCGGCGGTGTTGGCGTTGGTAATATTGTTGCCGGTGGTGGATAACCCGACCTGGGCGGCCAACAAACCGCTTTTGCCGATGCTGAGTAGACTCATGATAATTTCGCTTTAATTAGTGAGGTTTACGGCAGCTTTTGCCGAAACTTGATCATCCCGCCAGCGAGCGCTTGATGATGCTGGTCAGTTTGTTGGCGTAATTCGGATCGGTGGCGTAGCCGGCCTTCTGCAAACCCTGGGCGAAACTGGCGGCGTCGCCGGCGCTGGCCAGTACTTTTTCATAGCGGGGGTTGCTGGTAATTAACTTCGCATAATCCTTGAAGCTGTCCGCGTAGCTGTCGTAGGCGCGGAAGCGCTCGACCTTGGTCTGTGCCTTGCCGTTCACATATTCGGTGGTGGTGGCCTCGACCACCTTGCCCTTCCAGTCGGCGCCGGCCTTGATGCCAAACAGGTTGTGGCTGCTGCTGCCATCGCGCGCCTTGATCTCGCGCCGCCCCCAGCCCGATTCCAGCGCCGCCTGGCCCAGCATGAACTTGGCCGGGATGCCGGTGGCCTTGCTGGCCTCTTCCGCGTGCGCCGACAGCTTTTCCTGGAAGCTGCGCACATGCGGCGCCTGCGAGCCCTTGTTGGCAGAGGCAGCTGCGTCAGTGCTGCTGGTGACGCTGGCGGCCGCATTGCCGCCGGCTGCGGCAATCGCACGCTGCAGCTTGGCGTCCATCAGGCTGGCCATGCCGGCAAAGCTGCCGGCATTGGCGCCGCTGGCCTTGTCGCCGGCATCGCCGCCAATCGCCAGCGCCTGCGCGTCGGTCTTGGCAGACAGCTGGCGCACCAGCATGTCAGCCAGGCCGATGCCCTTCTTGGCGATGTTCTGGCTGGTCTGCTGGTCCAGCATGGTCTGGAAGGTCTTGCTTTGCTGGCTGTCCAGCATGCCGTCCTGCGGCGTCGCGTCGCGCATGCTTTTCATCATCATGTTGACGAACATCGCTTCGAATTGCGTCGACGCGGTTTTCAAGGCCTCCGGGCTGCCGGCGCGGGCCGACTGCTTGAGGCTGCCCATATCGCGCAAGTCCAGCGAAAACTTGTTGCTCAGGTCATTAGTGGTCGAAGTCTGGCTGGCCATGGGACACCTGCTTAAATGATTTCCAGTTCGGCGCGCAGCGAACCTGCGGCCTTCATTGCCTGCAGAATCGACAGCAGGTCTTGCGGCGTGGCGCCGATGGCGTTGAGCGCCTTGACGACTTCGGCCAGCGAAGCGCCGCCCTTGACCAGCATTACCTTGCCGTTACCTTGCTGGATGCCAACTTGCGGGTTTTGCGTGACCACGGTGCGGCCGCCGGACAGCGGATTAGGCTGGCTCACCTGCGTGTCGGCATTGACCGATACTGACAGATTGCCGTGCGAAATGGCGCACGTATCCAGCGTCACGGTGCGGTTCATCACCACCGAGCCGGTACGCGCGTTCATGATCACCTTGGCAGGCTGCTCGGCCGGATTGACCTGCATGTCCTGCAGCGTACCGATGAAGCTCACGCGCTGGTCGCTGCTGCTGGGCGCCTGCACGCGGATCACGCGGCTGTCCAGCGCATAGGCGATGCCGGCGCCGTATTTGTCGTTGATGGCCTCGACCATGCGGCTGGCGGTGGCGAAATCGGCATTGTTGAGCTCCAGCTTGATCATATTGCCTTCGCCCAGGCTGGTGGCGACCGCGCGTTCCACGGTGGCGCCGCCGGAAATCTTGCCGACGCTCAAATGGTTGACCGTCAGCGAACTGCCGCCGCCACCGCCGCCAGCCTGTACGCCAACGCCGCCGACCAGCACATTGCCCTGCGCCATGCCGTACACCTGGCCGTCCGCGCCTTTCAGCGGGGTCATCAGCAGCGTACCGCCGCGCAAGCTCTTGGCGTTACCCATCGACGACACGGTGATGTCCAGCTGCTGGCCCGGCTGCGCGAACGGCGGCAGGGTCGCGGTGACCATCACGGCAGCGACGTTTTTCAGTTGCAGCTGGGTACCGCCCTGCGGCAGGTTGACGCCCAGCTGTTGCAGCATCGAAATCACGCTCTGCACGGTGAACGGGGTCTGGGTGGTCTGGTCGCCCGAACCGTCCAGGCCAACCACCAGGCCATAGCCCAGCAATTGGTTGTTACGCACGCCGGCGATGCTGGCCAGGTCCTTGATGCGTTCAGCCTGGCTGAGCGGCGCCCACAGCGCCAGGCACACCAGCAACGCGGCTTTGAGTGGAGTTTTCATGATCATCAGAACGGCAGCAGGCTTTGGAAGAAACGCGACGCCATCGATGACAGCTCGGCGCGGTCCACCGAATTGGCGGTACGGTATTCAACGCGGGCGTCGGCCACGGCGGTCGATTGCACGGTGTTGCCGGTGGCGATGCTGTCCGGATTAATCATGCCGGAGAAGCGGATGTATTCGGTCCCCTTGTTCATGCCGACCTGCTTCTCGCCGGCAACGATCAGGTTGCCGTTGCTGAGCACCTCGACCACGGTGATGCCCATGGTGCCGGTGAAGGCGTTGCTGGCGGTCTGGGTGTCGCCGTCGGTATAGGTGTTGGTGCTGCTGACCGCCAGCGGATTGCCGAAGGTGCTTTGCAGCTTGGCCGGCATGGCCGCGCTGACGCTGCCCGACTTGTTGCCGGTGGCGGTGCCAGCCTTGTTGGCCGAAGTACGCTCGGTGATCACCAGCGTCAGCACGTCGCCGATATGGCGCGCGCGGCGGTCTTCGAACACCGGACGGAAGGCGGACGGCTGGTAGATGGCGCCGTTGTTCGGCACCGCCTGCATTTGTTCGCTGGTCAGCGGGCGCGCGGTTTTGGGCGAATTGACGATCGAGCTTGGCGTGGCGGCGCAGCCGCTGAGGACAGCGGCGACGGCGGCGATGGTGAGGGCGTATTTCATGATGGCATTCCTTACATCTGCGACAGCTTTTGCAGCATCTGGTCGGAGGTGGTGATGGCCTTGGAATTGATCTCGTACGCGCGCTGGGTCTGGATCATATTCACCATCTCCTCCACCACGTTGACGTTGGAGGTTTCCACATAGCCTTGCAGGATCAGGCCGGTGCCGTTGGTGCCAGGCGTATTCTGCTGCGGCGCGCCGGAAGCGGTGGTTTCCACATACAGATTTTCACCCTTGGACTCCAGCCCGGTCGGATTGATGAAGGTGGCCAGTTGCAGGCTGCCCAGCTGCTGGGTGGTGGTGGCGCCATTGGTGCCGGCGATGTTGACCGAGACCGTGCCGTCGCGCGCCACGCTGATCGATTGCGCGGTGATCGGGATGGTGATGGCCGGTTGCAGCACAAAGCCTTCCGAGGTCACCATCTGGCCGTTCTGGTCGCGCTGGAAAGAACCGTCGCGGGTATAGGCAGTGGTGCCGTCTGGCAGCAGCACGGTGAAGAAGCCGCTGCCGTTGACCATGATGTCTTTATCATTGCCGGTCGACTGCGGGTTGCCCTGGGTGTGGATGCGCTCGATGGCGACCGGGCGCACGCCGGTGCCGAGCTGCATGCCGGAAGGCAGATTGGTCTGCTGCGACGAGAGCGCACCCGGCTGGCGGATATTCTGGTACAGCAAATCCTCGAACACGGCGCGCGACTTCTTGAAACCGTTGGTGCTGACGTTGGCCAGATTATTGGACGTGACGTCCATCTGCGTCTGCTGCGCTTCCATGCCGGTCTTGGCGATCCATAACGAACGTATCATCTTGCTTCTCCCAATGCCGGATGAACATACACCTGTTCATCCCATGCAAGCATTATGCGGGAGAGGCCGTCAACTCAAAGCGAGGATCTGGGTGGCTTTTGCGGCGTTATTCTCGGCGTTCTTCATCAGGCTCATTTGCATTTCAAACTGCCTTGCCAAGCTGATCATATTGACCATGGATTCAACCGGATTGACATTGCTGCCCTCCAGCACGCCGTCCACCACGCGCACATTCGGGTCATTCTGCGCCGGCGTGCCGTCGGCCTGGCGGAACAGGCCGTCGTCGCCGCGCAGCAGGCCGTTGACGTCGGGATTGACCAGCTTGATACGGCCCAGCACATTGGACGGGCCAGGCTCGAAGTTGTCATTCACCACACTCACCGTGCCATCGCTGGCGATGGCGATCTTGGTGTCGGGCGGGATGGCAATCGGGCCGCCGTCGCCGATGATGGTCTGGCCGCTGGTGGTTTGCAGGATGCCGTTCTCGGTGATTTTCAGGCTGCCGTTGCGGGTATACGCTTCCGAACCGTCGGCCGACTGCACCGCGATCCAGCCCTGGTCGCGGATGGCGATGTCGAGCGCGCGGCCGGTGGTCTCCATCGGCCCGGAACGGAAGTCCGAGCCGACGGTGGAATCGACCACGAAGGCGCGCGTCGGCAAGCCCTCGGACACCACCGGCACCGCGCGGAAGGTATCCAGCTGCGAGCGGAAACCGGTGGTGGTGGCATTGGCCAGGTTGTTCGACACGGTGGCCTGCTGCTCCATCACGTGCCGGGCGCCGGTCATTGCGGTGTAGACGAGGCGGTCCATGTTCTACCTTAGCGCAGGTTGACCAGGGTCTGCAGGATCGAGTCCTCGGTCTTGATGGTCTGCGCATTGGCCTGGTAGACGCGCTGCGCAGTGATCATATTGACCAGTTCGGCCGTCAGGTCGGTGTTCGAGGTTTCCACCATGCTGGAGCGCAGCTGCCCCATCGAACCGGCGTTCGGCACGCCGATGGTTGGTGGACCCGATGTAGAGCTTTCCGCCCAGGCGTTATTGCCCAATGGTGTCAGGCCATCCACGCTGGCAAAGTTGGCCATGGCGATCTGGCCCATGGCGCGCGATTTGCCGTTGCTGTACTGGCCCAGGATGACGCCGTTCTCGTCGATCGAGTAACGCTGCCAGGAACCGGCCGAGTAACCATTCTGGGTCGAGCCCAGGTCATTGGTCACGCTACCGTACTGGGTGGTTTTTTCGAAGGTGGTGGACACCGTCATCGGTTCCTCCGCGCCGGTGGCCGGGAAGATCGGCAACTGGATCTGGAACGGCAGCGTTTGCGGCGGCTCCAGCAGCGCCATCGCCTGCGGGTCCAGCGCGCCGGTCTTGGTGAACAGCAGCGTACCGACTTTTACTGCCGGCACCGTGGTGGCGGCGGCCAGCAGGCCATTGATATCATCCGGCGTCTTGCCGGTGATCGAGCCGGTCGGGCCCGGATCGATCGCCGCGTAGGCGGCGTTAATCGCTTCAATCTGGGCCTCACTGCCGCCGGCTGCCTGGGCGGCCGCGACAATCGCGTCGCGCGCGACGGCCGCATAGGTGCCCGCAGCCACAGCGATATCCGCATCCACCGGTGGCACAGTCTTGACCGCAGTGTTGTAGGCCAGACGGGCCGCCACCACATCGGTGTTGTTGTTGAGCGCCGCAGCCACGCCGGCCGACACCACTTCCTTGTTGTCGGCGGCGGCGTACACATCCCAGGTGTTCGCATCGGTCTTGACGTAGTAGGTCGTCATGATGTGCGAGGTGCCCAGCGAATCGTATACATTCAGCACGGTCTGCTTGTTATAGGTTTCCGGATTGTTGGCGTCGAACGGGCTTTTGGCCGGCACCAGCGAGGCCGAGCTCAGATTCAGCTGGAAGTTGGCCTCGGTGGTTTGCACCGGTTTCAGGTCCGACTTGTCCAGCGTCAGCGGCACTGGCGCGCCCAGCTGGATCACGCCGGCGGTGTTGGACAGATAACCCGTCAGCACTGCGCCCTGGGCGTTGACCAGCGTGTGGTTGCTATCTTCGTGGAACTGGCCATTACGCGAATACTGCACCGCGCCATTGACCACCAGGCGGAAGAAACCGCCGCCATTGATCGCCACGTCGAGCGGATTGCTGCTGCTCTCCAGGTTACCTTGCGTGAATTGCTGCGCCAGTTTGGAAACAGTCACACCAATGCCAGGGTTGTTACCCGACACGCCGTTCAGCGAATTGGCGTACAGGTCGGCAAACTGCGCTTGCGAACTCTTGAAGCCGACGGTGCTGGCGTTGGCGATGTTGTTGCCTATGACGTCCAGCGATTTGGATGCGGCGTTCAGACCGCTCAGTCCTTGTTGGAACATGCTATTCCCCTATCTAGGTGTGATACTGCTTACAGAACTTCCTTGACGTCGCTCATGCTGAAATGCCCAAGCGAGGTATTCAATTTGACGCCGCTGGTGCCGGTCGACACGCTGGCCACCGCCGCCAGTTGCAATGGCGTGGCGGTCAGCTTGCTGCCGGCAGTGGTGGCGCTGACAGTGAAGGTGTAGTTGCCGGCCGGCGCAGCCGTCTTGTCATCCATGGTGCCGTCCCAGGTAATCGGGTAAGTGCCGGCCTCGGCGTTGCTCATGCTCATGGTGCGCACGGTCTTGCCCGTGCTGTCCTGGATGGCGATCGCCACCGCTTGCGAATCCGACGCCAGTTCGACGCCGAACACGCTGGAGCTGGTGGTCTTGCCGTCCTCATCGGTGGTGCTGCTGAGCGTGAGCCCCTTGCCTTCCACCAGAATGCCTTTGCCGATCAGGTTGATCGCGGTGGACGACTGGGTCGCGGCCACATCCGAGCGCAGCGATTCCAGCGTGGCGTTGACCTTGTTGATGCCGGTCACGGTCGACAGCTGCGCCAGCTGGCTGGTCATGGCCGCGTTGTCCATCGGATTCAGCGGGTCCTGGTTCTTCAGCTGGGTCACCAGCAGCTTCATGAATTTATCCTGGTCCGCCTGCACGCTGTCGGTGTCGGTGGTGGTCTTGGTGGTGGTCGTGCTGTTCAGGTTGACCGGGGTATCGATAATGCCGCTAACGCTCATGATGGCCTCTTATTTGTCTTAATTACGTTTGACCGATGGTCAGGGTTTTCAACAGCAGCGTCTTGGCCGCGTTCATGGTTTCCACGTTGGTCTGGTAGGAGCGCGAGGCCGACAGCATATTCACCATCTCGTCCACCACATTCACGTTCGGCATCGTCACATAGCCGTTTTCGTCGGCGGCCGGATGCTTGGGGTCGTACATCATTTTCATCGGCGACTGGTCTTCCACCACTTGCTTGACCCGCACCCCGGTCGAGGTGCCGCCGTTGGTTGGCGTCTGCGCCTCGAACACCACCTGGCGCGCGCGGTAGGCTTCGCCGCTGGCGCTGGTGGCGGAATCGGCATTGGCCAGATTGGAGGCCACCACGTTCAGCCGCTGCGCCTGGGCGCTCATGGCCGAACCGGACACATCGAAAATTTTAAAGAGCGACATGATTAGTTCCCAGGCTGGATGGCGGCCAGCATCGACTTGATCTGGCCATTAATCGCGGTAATCCCGGCCTCGTAGCGGATGGCGTTGTCGGCAAACTGGTTGCGCTCGACATCCATGTCCACCGTGTTGCCGTCCACCGCGCCCTGCACCACGCCGCGGTACAGCAGCGGCGTGCCGTCGGCCAGCGTACCGGCGACTTGCAGAGGGTTGGGGAAATGCTTGGCGGCCGTGGTCTTCAGCGACTGCTGGGCGTTCGGATCGGACTTGTCCATCGCCGCCTGCAGCGCGCTGGTGAAATCAATATCGCGCGCCTTGTAATTCGGTGTATCCGCGTTGGCAATATTGGAGGCAATGACACTCTGGCGCGACGAGCGCAGGCTCAGAGCGGTTTCATTGAAGCGCATATAATCGTCTAACTTGCTGCCGAGCATGATTCGCTCCCCTTCCACATTGATGACAGGATCGATGATACGGAGTTGGGCTGCTACGCCATCGGCCGATAAGCCCGGTTTTTCCCGCCTTATTCAGCGCTTCGAGTTCCGCCCACCGCTCTATGATGGCAACATTGAACGGGAAACCCACACCATGAAACCACCTCTGCTACTTACTACGCTGCTGGCCGGGATACTGAGCACCAGCTTAGGCGCCAGCGCCATGGCCCAAACCGGGCGCCAGGACCTGGCCACGCTGAAGAGCACGGTTGAGCAATTCCTGCAGGTGCAGGCTGGCGGTCTGCCGGGCCAGGTCACGGTCACCGTCGGCGCCATTGACCAGCGCATGAGCCTGGCCCAATGCCCCGAACCACAAGCTTTCTTCATGCCAGGCGCGCGCGCCTGGGGCAAGACCACGGTCGGCGTGCGCTGTGCGACGCCTTCCGCCTGGACGGTATATATTCAGGCCAACGTCACGGTGGTGGGCGACTACATCGCCGCCGCCGCGCCGCTGGTGCAGGGCCAGCCGATCGACGCCACCCAGCTGACGGTACTCAAGGGTGATTTGACAATGTTGCCTGCCGGCATAGCTACCGACGCCAGCCAGGTGATCGGCCGCAGCGCCAGCGTGTCGCTGCCGCCCGGCACACCGTTGCGGCTGGATACGCTGCGCAGCAAGCCGGTGGTGCAGTCGGGCCAGCTGGTGCGGCTGGTGTCCAGCGGCAGCGGCTTCAGCGTATCGGCCGAGGGCCGGGCGATGAGCACGGCCGGCGACGGCCAGGTGGTGCAGGTGAGAACCGGCAACGGCCAGCAGATCACCGGCATCGCCAAGAGTGGCGGTATGGTTGAGGTAGCATTTTGAGCAACAAGCAGCTAAAGTTTCCCGCCAGGCCGCCGTTACCGACTCAGATCCCGGAGTTTCGTACTCCTAGCTGAGAAGGAAATGCTGTGAAAATTAACGACTCTGTCAAAAGCACGCCTGGCCTGCCGTCGACGCCGGCAGCCACGGGTGCTACCGCACGCGGCGCGGAAAAAGCGGCGCAAACTGCGTCGACCAATGTCGCGTCAGATAATGTACGCCTGTCCTCGCAAGGCCAGGCAATGGCGGCCAGTTCGGCCAGCGGCGCCAACGCCGTGTTCGACACCAAGAAAGTCGAGCGCATCAAGTTGGCAATCGCCGATGGTCAGTTCTCGGTCAACTCGGAAAAAGTAGCGGATGGCTTGCTGGATACCGTCAAGGATCTGCTGCACTCAAGAAAACGATAGGACTAGCATGAGCACCGTCACCCCGCTGAACAGCCTGCGCGAAGAAGAACAGATCATGTCCACCTTGCTGGACTTGCTGCGCCAGGAACAGCAACTGCTGGTGACGGCGGAAATCGAAGGCCTGCCGGCCATCACCACCCGCAAGACCGCGCTGGTCACGCAAATGACCCTGTTGTCCGCGCAACGCCACCGCTCGCTGGGCAAATGCGGCTTTCCCGCCGAAGAAGCCGGCATGGACGCGTGGATCGCCGCCAGCGGCGACGCGCGCGAGGAATCGGCAAGCCTGTGGCAGGCGCTGCTGCAACACACGCGCGCAGCCAAGGAGCTGAACCGCGTCAACGGCATGCTGATCAATAAGCAGATGGGTCATACCCAGGATGCGCTGCAGTCGCTGCGTCCGCACAACGCCACCGCCAACAATTTCTACAGCCCTGGCGGCATCGCCACCAGCGTGCCGCGCAGCCGCGGTTTCCTGGCTGGCTAAATAGCCCCCCCCGGCACTTCGCATACCAAGGGTCTGAGCCCGCAGGGGGCAGACCCTGTTTGCACAGGCTTACTGCGTCGGCAATTCACGGCCCGGATCGGGTATCCCTGAAAGTATGGTCACCGCCACGCGACGGTTGCGTGCGCGGCCTTCGGCCGTGGCGTTGTCGGCGACCGGCTGGTTGGCGCTGTAGCCGACCGCCGTCAGGCGGCCCGGCGCCACGCCGGCGTCAATGAACAGGCGCACCACGCTGCTGGCGCGCACCGACGACAACTCCCAGTTGGACGGATAACGCGGATTGGCGATCGGCTGGTTGTCGGTATGCCCTTCCACCTGCACATCATGGGTGTCCACCGCCAGCAGGCTGGCCACCGCGCGCAGCGCTTCCACCGAGGCCGGCATCAGCCGCGCATCGCCCGGATCGAACAGCACCGAGGCATTGATCTCGACGCTGACGCCACGGCTGTTCTGCGTCACCCGCACCTTGCCTTCCTTGACCAGCGGCGCCATGGTCGACAGCAGATCCTGCGCCAGCTTGGTCATCTGTTCTTTTTCCTTGCGCAGCAGCTCGGTGCGGCGCTTCAGGCCGGGATTCGGAATGGGCAGGTTCTGCACCTGGGTATTGACCGGCGTGGCCGAACCCTGGCCGCCAAAGGCGTTGCCGAGCGCATCGGAAAACACTTTGTACTTGCCAATATTGACCGCCGAAATCGCATACATGACCACGAAGAAGGCGAACAGCAGCGTGATGAAGTCGGCGTAGGAAATCAGCCAGCGCTCATGGTTTTCCGGTTCGTCGTCGAACTTCCTGCGGGCGCGCCGGTATTGCATGTCAATGCTCCCGCATCAGCGTGGCGATGCGCTCCTCGATGACGCGCGTGTGGTCGCCGGTGGCGATATCGTAGAACACCTGCGCGGCGATCTCCTGCTGGTGCACGGCCTGGGTGACGATGGCTTTCAGCTTGTTGGCGATCGGATAGAAAAACAGATTGGCCAGGCCAACGCCGTAAATGGTTGAGACGAAGGCGATCGCAATCCCGGAACCCAGCTTGCTGGGATCGGTCAGGTTTTCCATCACGTGGATCAGGCCCAGCACGGCGCCCAGGATGCCGATGGTCGGCGAATAGCCGGCCGCCGATTCCCAGATGCGCACCGCCTGCCGCTCCGCCGTTTCATAAGCGGTGATTTCGGTGTCCAGCAGCTGGCGCAGCTTTTCCGGCGCGATGCCGTCGACGATCAGGCGCAGGCCCTTGGTGTTGAACTGGTCCTTGGAGGCCAGCATATAGCGCTCCAGCGACAGCAGGCCGTCGCGGCGCGCCGCCTGGTTCCAGGCATTGATGTCGCGCGCCAATGCGGCGCGGCTGTCCTGCGGCGGCGCGAACACCAGCCGCAGCATGCGGATGCCGCGCACAAAAGTCTTGAAACGGGTTTGCAGCAGCACGGCGCCAAAGGTGCCGATCACCACGATCGCGAACGCCGCCGGTTGCAGCAAGGAGCTGATCTTGCCGCCTTCCATGGTCTGGCCGATGATGATGCCGGCCAGCGCCAGGAGCACCCCGGCTACACTGGCCCAGTCCAAGACCGCTCCCGGAGTGAGGCGCGCAAGCGCGCCACGGCCTGCGTATGCAATTGCGATACGCGCGATTCGGATACGCCCATCACGGCGCCAATTTCTTTCAAGTTGAGCTCCTCTTCGTAGTACAAGCCCATCAGCATCTTCTCGCGCTCCGGCAGCATGTCGATGGCGTCGATCACCGCCTGGCGGAAGTCGCCGTCCAGCAGCGAGCGCAGCGGGTCGGCGTCTTCGTCCGACGCATAACGATCAAGAAAACTGTCGTTGCCGTCGTCGTCGTGGAAATCCTCGTAATACACCAGCTGGTGGCCGCCGCCGTCGCCCAGCAGCTCCTGGTAGTCGGCCAGCGACAGCTTGAGCGACTTGGCCACTTCCGATTCGCTCGGCGGACGGCCCAGGCGCTGCTGCAAAGTCGACATCGCGGCCTCGACCTTGCGCATATTCTGCCGCAGCGAGCGCGGCAGCCAGTCGCTGCTGCGCAACTCGTCCAGCATGGCGCCGCGAATGCGCAGCACCGCATAGGTTTCAAATTGCGCGCCGTGGGTTTCTTCGTAACGGCTGATGGCGTCCAACAGGCCGATCATTCCGGCTTGCACCAGATCGTCCACTTCGACGCTGGGCGGCAATTTCGCCTTCATGTGGTGGGCCAAGCGCTTGACCAACGGCATATGCTCCGTCAGTAAGGTATCCTTGTCCGCTTTCCCTTTTACCGTATACATTCGAATATTTATTATTTAATCAAGCGCTGAGGCTGTTACCCCCCAGCGTGAAGCGCCCTGCCAGTTGGCGAAATGCGACCGAAGCCCCGGCCAGCGGAAACGCATCGACCACCGCGCGCCCCAAGCGCGCTGCGCGTTGCAGGTACTCATCCGCAGGCACCGAGCCCATCGAAACCAGGTTGACGGCCAGGTAACGGCTTGCCGCTTGTGCCATATTATCGTAAACCACTCTTGCCTCGTCTTCAGAGGCGCCGGTGACCAGAATACCGAATGGCCGGCGGCCCAGTTCCTGGTTCAGCCGCTTAATCATACTGTACGCGGCCTTGATCGAGGTAGCGCTATTAGCAACTTGTACCACGATATCCGAGCTGGCCATGATCGGCACCGGGAAGGCGACACCGTCGAATTCGCCGTCCACCAGCACCATGCCGGTCTGCTTGACCAGCACATCAAAGGCCTTGGCCAGGCGCCGGGTTTCGTCCGGACCGGTACGCGCCGCGCCGCGCGTCATCGACGCCACGGCAAAGCCCTGCGGCGCCTGATGGATCACCTGGTTCAGCGCGCATTCCTGGCGCGCCACGTTCAGCAGGCTGTGGCCACCGTCGACGCCAAGCCGGCTGGCCACGCCGTGGGCGCTGGCGCAGGCGTCGACGATCAGCACGTCGTTGCCGGCGCGGGCCAGCGAAGCGCCCAGATTGACCAGCATGGAACCCTTGTCATCCTGCGGCGCGGCCGACAGGAAGGTGACGATGCGGGGCTGCGGCCCCGCCAGCATGCGGCGTAAGCCTTCCGCCTGGTCAAAATTGAAGTTAGCCAAGGTGCACCTCGCGCGCGGCGCCAAAGCCGCCCATGTCGCCACTCATCAGCAGCGGCAGTTCCGCATCCTGGTACTGGGTATTGACGATATCGCGCTTCAATTTGAAAGCCCGGTCGATCAGGTAGGCTGGATCGGCCAGGTGCAGGTCTTCCGGCACGCGCTGGCCGTTCGATACATAGAACAGGTTCAGCTTGTGGCGGATCACCACGTCCAGCGCGTTGCCGATCGCGGCCGCCTCGTCCAGCTTGGTCATAATGCAGCCGGCCAGGCCGCTGCCCTGATAGGCGCGCACCACTTCGCTCAGGGTTTCCTGGGTGGCGGTGGCGTTCAGGCACAGCAGGCGCTTGACGTTGGCGCCGGCGCCTTGCAGCATCGACACTTGTTCGGTCACCATCTGGTCGCGCTGGCTGACGCCGACGGTGTCGATCAGCACGGTGTGCTTGTTCTTCAGTTCCTTGAGCGCGATGCGCAGGTCGGCTTCATCTTTCACCGAGTGCACCATCACGCCGAGGATCTTGCCGTAGATGCGCAGTTGTTCATGCGCGCCGATACGGTAGGCGTCGGTGGTGATCAGCGCCAGCTTGTCCGGGCCGTGACGCATCACGCAGCGGGCCGCCAGCTTGGCGGTGCTGGTGGTCTTGCCGACGCCGGTCGGGCCGACCAGCGCGAACACACCGCCCTGGTCGATCAGCGCGTCTTCGTTGGCCATGGTTTGCAGGTTACGGGTCAGCACCGTTTTAATCCAGCGCAGGCTGTCGGCAGCGTCGCGGCCGGCCGGCAGTTTTTCGATCAGGTAGCGCGCCAGGCTGGCCGAGAAGCCGGCCGCCAGCATTTCGCGCAGCACGGCGGTTTTCTGCGGCTCGCGCGCCTGGGTGGCACCCCAGGACAGCTCGGCCAGCTGGGTTTCCATCATGCCGCGCATGGCGCGGATCTCATTCATCATGCCGCTCATCTCGACGGCGGCGGATTCCTTGGCGCTGGCGACGGCGGCACTGACCATGGCGGCGATCTGGCTGGCGTCGATCGACGGTGCGGCTTTCGGCTGCGCTGCGGGTGCAGGCACGGCGGCGGCGACCTTGCTGGCCAGCGACGAGTGCGAGGCGACCACACGGCGCTGCGGCTGTGGCTGAGATTGAGGCTGCATGCTGACTGGCTTGGCGGCCACCGGTGGCGACATATGCGGCAGTTCGTCTTCAAAGCGCGGTTCAACGCGATGGCTGACGATGGCGGCAGCGCCCAGGTCCAGCGATGGCGCCGGCTCGGCCATCGGCGAATGTGGGGCTGGCATGGCCAGCGAGGCGGCGTCGTCATTGGCCAGCGCGAGAATTTCGACGATACCGTCGGATTGACGGTTGGACAGGATCACGGCGTCAGGGCCGAGGGATTCGCGGACTTTGCGCAGCGCTTCGCGGGAAGTCGGTGCGGTAAATTTTTTAACGTTCATGACCGTCTCTCAAGGGAACCAGGTTGAGCAGCACGTCCGCCAATAGCAAACGCCTTACTCCAATGATTCCATTATTGACGATGCACTCTGGAAACGATCTGATGAACAAGGGCAGAAATGGGCCGTATTTCAGTCGCCGAAAACTTCCTTGAGCGAGCGGGCGTCAACAAAGTTCAGCGCCCACTGCGCCAGCTGCCGCACATCCGCGCCCGCCACCCGCTTGACCACCGCCGAATCCAGCGGCCCGTAGCGCTTTTCCAATTGCGCAACCAGCTGCGCGCCCCGCCCTTCTTGCAGCCCTTCCTGCAGTCCCTTTTTCCAGCCGAGTTTCATGCCGTAGCGCTCAACGGAAGTGATATACACCATGGTCTCTCTCCTTTCCAACTGAAAAATGGCACGCTGGAACAAAGTGTCCAGCGGCTCAGGCAGGCGCATCAGCCAATCGATCATGCAGAAGAAATCGATGATACGCCGCTTGTCCCATTTTCGTTGATACAGAAGCTTGGTCAAGCGCCATTTGGCGCGCCGCCGCTGGTGAGGCCTGTGCCGGGTCTGCTGCGTCAGCAGATGCGCAGCGGTCACCAGGGCAAATGGATTCGGATCCTCCAGCAACGCACCCATATGCGGCGCATAATCCTGTAGTTTGACCACAGGAAAATCCAAGCGCAGCTCACAACCCAACAGGCGGTAGCTAAAACTCGACGGGCGCCACTGCCGGCTGCGGTCAGCCAGCACAGCCATGCTGGCCACCGGCTGAAAATAACGGTCATACACGCGATAATGATAGGTGAAGATCCGCTCGGCAAACTTGGGATCGCGCCAGCCTTGCACCTCCAGATGCAACAACACCCACTGCTCGCTGCCGTCAAGCAGGCACACCCGCACCAGCTTGTCCAGCAGGCGGCGGCCCAGCTCGGCATCACGCGATAAGGCGGACAGTTCCTGGTCGAGAAAATCATGCGGGCGCGACCAGTCTATGGCCGCATGCGCATGCGGGAAATAAAAGGCCATGAATTCGGCGAAGTGGCCGGTGACCACCTCCTTCCACGGCGTGTCGTAGTCGTCATTCATGCAAACAGTCTAGACTGCCTGCATGAACGCGCCGCGCGCTGGATCAAGCCGGCTGCTGGCCGACCAGTGCAGTCACGCGGATGGTTTTGCTTTCCGGGATCTCCGCGTGCGACAGCACCTTCAGCTGCGGCAGCGAACGGCGCAGGAAGCGCGACAGCAAGGCGCGCAGCGGCCCCGGCACCAGCAGCACCGGCGTCAGACCCAGCGCTTCCTGCTGCTGCGCCGCCGCAGCAGCCTGTTGGGCGATGGTATCGGCCAGGCCCGGCTCGATGCCGGCGCCGTCCGGACCGCTGGCCGCCAGCGCCTGCATCAGCAAGCGTTCCAGACGGTTATCCAGCGTCATCACCGACAGCTCGCCGGCGCCAGGGAATAGCTGCTGCACGATCGCCCGGCCCAGCGCGATCCGCACCAGCGCCGTCAGGTCGCCCGGATCTTGCGTGTGCACCGCATGCTCGGCCAGCGTTTCGATAATGCTGCGCATGTCGCGGATGTGCACGCCTTCCGTCAGCAGGTTCTGCAGCACTTTCTGCAAGGTCGAGATCGACACCATCTTCGGCACCAGATCCTCGACCAGTTTCGGCGATTCCTTGCTCAGGTGATCCAGCAGCGACTGCACTTCCGCACGGCCCAGCAGTTCCGAAGCGTGCGTGGTGATCAGGTGGTTCAGGTGGGTCGCCACCACGGTGCCGGCATCGACTACCGTATAGCCCATGCCCTGCGCCTGGTCGCGCAGGCTGGCGTCGATCCACACTGCCGGCAGGCCGAAGGCCGGATCGTTGGTCACCATGCCTTGCAAAGTACCGCTCGCCATGCCCGGATTGATCGCCAGGAACTGTCCGTTGAAGGCCTCGCCGGTGCCCACTTCCACGCCTTTCAGCGTGATGCGGTAAGCCGACGGTTTCAGTTCCAGATTGTCGCGGATATGCACCGGCGGCGCCAGGAAACCTACTTCCTGCGCAAATTTCTTGCGGATGCCCTTGATGCGTTTCAGCAGCTCGCCGCCCTGGGTCTTGTCCACCAGCGGGATCAAACGATAGCCAACCTCCAGACCCAGCGTATCGACCGGCATCACGTCCTGCCAGCTGGCCTCTTCCTGCTCGGCCGCCGCAGCGGCAGCCGGTGCAGCCGCCTCGGCCGCCGCGCTTTCCGCCGCAACCTTGCTGACTTTTTTCTTCGACATCAGGTAGCCGGCGCCGCCCAGCGCGCCAGCCAGCATCAGGAACACCAGATTAGGCATGCCTGGAATCAGGCCCATGCCGCCGATAATGCCGGCGGTGATATACAGCACCTCAGGCTTGGCGAACAGCTCACTCACCAGTTGCGAACCGATGTCTTTGTCGTTGGCCACGCGCGACACCACGATACCGGCCGCGATCGAAATGATCAGCGATGGAATCTGCGCCACCAGGCCGTCACCGATGGCCAGCAGCGTGTAGTTCTTGGTCGCGTCGCCAAACGCCATGTCGTGCTGGATCACGCCGACCAGCAGGCCGCCGACCACGTTAATCACCGTCACTAGAATACCGGCGATGGCGTCGCCGCGCACGTACTTGGACGCACCGTCCATCGCGCCGTAGAACTCGGCCTCCATCGACACTTCGCTGCGGCGTTTTTTCGCCTCGGCTTCGCCGATCAGGCCGGCATTCAGGTCGGCGTCGATTGCCATCTGCTTGCCCGGCATTGCGTCCAGGGCGAAACGCGCGCCCACCTCGGCGATACGGCCCGCACCCTTGGTCACCACCACAAAGTTGATGATGGTCAGGATGATGAACACCACGATACCGACCGTGTAGTTACCGCCGATCAGGAAGTGGCCAAACGCCTCGATCACTTTACCGGCCGCATCGGCGCCGGTATGGCCTTCGGTCAGCACGATACGGGTCGAGGCCACGTTCAGCGACAGGCGCAGCATGGTCGACACCAGCAGGATGGTCGGGAAGGACATGAAGTCCAGCGGCTTCACCGTGTACAGCGAAGTCAGCAGCACAATCACCGACAGCGCGATATTAAAGCTGAAGAACAGGTCCAGCACAAACGCCGGCAACGGCAGTATCATCATCGCCAGCAGCATGATGATCAGAATCGGCGCCGCCAGGCTGGCCTTGTTCTGCGCATTGGCCAGGCCTTGCATCCATGGCGGTAACTTCACGTTGCTGAGGGCGTTCATGCGGGTGCTCCGTTATTCAAATCTGGTTTCTTGCCGTTTTTCGGGATATAGGCCGGGTTCAGCGGGTCCATGGTTGGCGGCACATCAAGCTGTTTCGGTTCCACCGGACGGTTGCCGCCGCCACGGTTGAACACACGCAGCTGGAATACATACGCCAGCACCTCGGCCACCGCCGCATACAGCTGCTCCGGAATCTCGTCGCCGATCTCGGTGTGCTTGTACAGCGCGCGCGCCAGCGCCGGCGCTTCCAGCAGCGTGACCTTGTGTTCCTTGCCGAGTTCGCGGATCTTGGCCGCCACCTCGTCGGTACCCTTGGCCACCAGTTTCGGCGCGCCGCGCATGCCGTCGCTGTACTTCAGCGCCACCGCGTAGTGGGTCGGGTTGGTGACGATCACGTCGGCGGTCGGCACGTCGGCCATCATGCGGCGCTTGGCCATCTCGCGCTGCAGCTGGCGGATCTTGCCCTTGATCTGCGGATTACCGTCGGATTCCTTGGACTCCTGGATCAGCTCCTGGCGGGTCATCTTCAGCTTGTTGGCGTAGTGCCACATCTGATACGGGCCGTCGATGGCGGCGATCAGGCCCAGCGCGCCGACGATGAACATAAAGGTTGCCGCCAGCATGTTCAGCGTGTGCGCCATGCCCAGCTTGAGCGGCTCGACCGACAGGCCGATCACCGCGTCCTTGTACTTCAGCACCACCAGGTAGGCAACAAAACCCACCACCACGGTTTTCAGGATGGCCTTGACCAGTTCCACCAGCGCGTTCTTGGAGAACATATTGCTGATGCCGTTGATGGGATTAAGCTTGTTGAAATTCGGTGTAAAGGCCTTGGCACTGAACAGCCAGCCGCCGACCAGCAGCGGCGAAGCCAGCGCCACAATCATCACCGCCACGCCCAAGGGCAGACAGGCGATCAGCACCTGCACCAGGTCGACCGCAATACGGTGAAACAGCACATCGGGATTGAAAATCTGTTCCTGGTCCAGCTTCAGGCCGGACACCAGCACCGCTTCCAGTTGACGGATCAGACCGTCGCCAGTCGCCCACAGGCCAGCGCCAGCTGCCATCAGCACGGTAAACGTCGCTACTTCCCGCGATCGGGGAACGTCGCCTTCTTCACGCGCCTGCTCAAGGCGCTTCGCTGACGCGGGTTCGGTCTTTTCTGCGTCGCTGTCTTCTGCCATGGGTCTGCCTGCTGCGTGGGTTAATCTTCGACCATGCCATTATCAATGGCCGCGCAGGCGTGTCATCGCTGGAATACGGCGGGTTTTCACCGCCATATCCACGATTCCACGAGGAAACTTAAGCTTGTTTGACGCTCTGTTCGATGGCGCCAAACACCGATTTGCCGTCGTCCAGCATCTCGATGCGGATGGTGTCGCCAAACGCCATAAACGGCGTCACTGGCGCGCCGCCGGCGATGGTCTCCAGGCAGCGCTGTTCGGCGATGCAGGAATAGCCGCGCTTGCTGTCCTTGTTGGACACGGTACCGGAGCCGATGATGGAGCCGGCGCGCACATGACGCGATTTGGCCAGGTGGGCGATCAGTTGCGGGAAGTTGAACACCATGTCCACGCCGGCGTGGGGTTTGCCGACCTGCTTGCCGTTCCAGGTGGACAGCAGCGGCAGGTGCACCTTGCCGCCCTTCCAGGCATCGCCCAGCTCGTCCGGCGTCACTGCCACCGGTGAGAAGCTGGTGGCCGGTTTGGATTGCAGGAAACCGAAGCCCTTGGCCAGTTCGTCCGGAATGAGATTGCGCAGCGACACGTCATTGGCCAGCATCAGCAGGCGGATGCGCTGGTGCGCCTGGTCGGCGCTGGCGCCCATGGGCACATCGTCGGTGATCACGCAGACTTCCGCCTCGAAATCGATGCCCCATTCCTCCCGCGCCAGCACGATGTCGTCGGTGGCGCCCAGCAGGTCGTCGCTGCCGCCCTGGTACATCAGCGGCTCTTCCCAGAACGAGGCCGGCATCTCGGCGCCGCGTGCCTTGCGCACCAGTTCGACGTGGTTGACGTAGGCCGAACCGTCCGCCCACTGGAAGGCGCGCGGCAGCGGCGCCATGCAGTTCTGCGGTTCAAAGTCGAAGCTGCGGCGGCCGCCACCCCGGTTCAGTTCCTGATAGATGGCGTCCAGCTGCGGCGCGATAAAGCTCCAGTCGTCCAGCGCACGCTGCAGCGTGCGGGCAACGCCGTCGGCCAGCTGCGCGGTTTTCAGGTCGCGCGACACCACCATCAGCTGGCCGTCACGGCTGCCGTCTTTCAGGGTAGCGAGTTTCATGCGGGGGCCAGCAAGCCAAGTTGTTCAGGCGTCAGGTAGCACCAGTCGCCCTCTTCGATATTCAGCGAGGCCAGTTCCAGCCCGCCGATGGCGGAGCGGTGCAGCGCCGCGCAGTGGTTGCCGGCCGCCGCCAGCATGCGCTTGACTTGATGGTATTTGCCCTGCTCCAGCACGATTTCCAGCTGGTGCTCGCCGCGCTTGATGCAGGTCTGCGCCGCCAGCGGCTCGGGTTCGTCGTGCAGCTTGACACCGGCCAGCAGCTCGGCGATCAGCGCGTCGGTCACCGGTTCAGCGGTGGTGGCCTGGTAAATCTTCGGTACATGGCGCTTCGGCGACGATTGCGCGTGGATAAAGGCGCCGTCGTCGGACATCAGCAGCATGCCAGTGGTGTCGTGGTCAAGCCGGCCCACCGGCTGCACTTCGCGCCAGGTGAATTCTTCCGGCAGCAGGGTCAGCACGCCCGGATGGTGGCTGGGCTTGCGCGAACATTCGTAGTTCTGCGGCTTGAACAGGGCGATGTAGACGTGTTCACGGTACACCACGTCCTCGTCGAACAGGCGGAATATCAGTCCATCAGTATCGATCGATGCTTTATAGTTGTCATGCACCTCGCCATTGATGCTGACTTCGCCATCTTCGATAAGCGAACGGCAATATTTGCGGGTGCCATAGCCCTGCGATTGCAGGATGCGGTCCAGGGATAATTTACTCATGGCCGCGATTTTACAGGATGTCAGCATATTGACGCATATCAAGCCGCGTTCAGATTCTATTGATAGACTGAAACTGCATTAGGAATCCCCCTACTGCGACTAGGAATACTCAGCAGGATTCACCATGACCGATATCGCCAACCCAGTGGCGCAAGCCCAGGCCGCCATGCACCGTGCCGCCCTCTTGCTGGAACGCAGCCGCAACGGCCAGTCCGGCGACAGCCCCCAAGCACGCTGGCACGCCGCGCAACAGACCGCGCTGATCGCCTGGCTGGAGGCCGGCGGCTTTACGCAGGGCGAGCCGGAAAAAGAAACAGCAAAAGAAAACAGCGGCACGGAGCCGCTGCTTTCAGTCCCACAGGGGGACTTGAACGAGGAATCGAAATTCTCTCTGAGCCGCATCGATGATGCGGTGGAGTAGTTCCGTCAAATTAAACTGAGTCAAGAACGTGCTGACAACAAGCTAAACTGTTTATATCGGCCCCCCCTTGGAAAGAACTACAACATCAATATAGTTCAACACCTCGGATATGCAAGTGAAAAGAAGGCCGGATTGATAATGTTTATCGCTGAGCCAGTCATACTCCAACGCAGACTAACGCAGGCTGGGCCGCACCGAGTCCACCGCCGACTTCATCGCGCCCGCGCCCATGGCAGCGCCGAATTTCTTCAGCACGCGCTCCTGCAGCCCTTCATGCTGGGTGTAGTCAACGATATCCTCGGCCTTGATGACATCGCGCGCCACCGAATCGACGCTGCCGTAGGCGTCGGCCAGGCCCAGGTCGATCGAGCGGGCGCCGGTCCAGAACAGGCCGGAGAACATTTCCGGCGTTTCCTTCAGGCGCTTGCCGCGGCCGGTACGCACCACCTGGATGAATTGCTGGTGAATCTCGTTCAGCATTTCCTGCGCATGCTGCTTGTGCTTTTCCGTCACCGGGCTGAACGGGTCCATAAAGCCCTTGTTTTCACCAGCCGTCAGCAAGCGGCGCTCGACACCCAGTTTTTCCATCGCGCCGGTAAAGCCGAAGCCGTCCATCAGCACGCCAATCGAGCCGATGATGCTGGCCTTGTTGACATAGATGCGGTCGGCGCCGGCGGCAATGTAATAGCAGCCGGAGGCGCAGATTTCGTCCACCACCACGTACAGCGGCTTGCCCGGATAGCCTTTGCGCAGGCGCACCATTTCATCGACGATCATGCCGGCCTGCACCGGGCTGCCGCCAGGGCTATTGATATGCAGCACCACCGCCACCGAGCCGCTGTCGGAAAACGCCTTGTTCAGCGCCGGGATCACCACCCCGGCCGAACCGCTGCCTTCCGACTCGATCGCGCCCTCGACTTCGATCAGCGCCGTGTGGCGGCCCAGAGTTTCGCTGTCGGAACCGGTCCAGCTGAAATCGAAATACACGCTCAGCGCGAACACGATCACCAGCAAGGTCATCGCCTTGAAAAAGATGCTCCAGCGGCGCGACGCCTTCTGCTCTTTTAGTGTGGCAAACACCAGTTTTTCCAGCACCTCGCGCTCCCAGTTGGAAGCGGCGGCGACCGGCTTGGCCGGCTGTGGTGGGGGCGTCGGGTCGAGGTTATCGCTCATTGAGTGCTTCTTCTTGGTATCAAATCAGGCGCGCGCGGGGCGCACATAGTCGTCTGGCTGCCAGTAAATCTGCTGGTCGCGTTCCACCACGGTAATCGGACGCAAGCGCCCGCCACGGCACGGACCGCCGGCACACTGGCCGGTTTCAGGCACATACACTGCGCCGTGGGTGGAACACATCAAATACAGCTTGCTGGACTCGAAAAACTCGCCTTCAGCCCAGTCCAGCTCGATCGGCACATGGGCGCAGCGGTTCAGGTAGGCGTAGGCCTTGCCGCCGTGACGCACCACAAAGCCGGTGGCGTCATCGCCGCCGGCGCTCAATGCAAACCGCACGCCCTTGCCGCCATCCTCGATAGCGTCCGAGGCGCAGATCAGGATCTCGTCCATCAAGCGTGCTCGCTCAGCCATTGATGCAGTTCGGACACCGTTTTAGCCGAATACAGCGGCGCGCAGGCGTTGAGCTGGTCGACCGGATGAGCGCCGTACTCGACCGCAATGCCAGCCGCGCCCGCATTGTTGGCCATTAACAGGTCATGGGTGGTATCGCCAATCATCACGGTACGGCGCATGTCCTGCCCTAATTCGCGCGTC
The DNA here is from genome assembly GCF_019219065.1 of Duganella sp. sic0402. Classification (GTDB taxonomy): domain Bacteria; phylum Pseudomonadota; class Gammaproteobacteria; order Burkholderiales; family Burkholderiaceae_D; genus Rugamonas. The sequence goes on from NZ_JAHUWK010000005.1 coordinate 47,970, forward strand.
AGTTCCTGCAACATGGCCGGGTGCGGCTTGGAGAAGGTTTCATCGGCGCAACGGGTTGCATCAAACAGCGTTAGCACTTTCACATCATTCATCGCCCGGTTCAGGCCGACCCGGCTCTTGCCGGTAGCCACTGCCAGAAAATAGCCATTTTGCGACAAGTCTTCCAGCATGTCGTGCACGCCGGGGAACAGGCTGATCTCGTGGTCGCGCGACAGGAAGTGATAACGGTAGCGCTCGACCATGCGCGGATAGTAAGCCGGATCAATTTCCGGCAACACCGCCTGCATCGCCTCGTGCAACCCCAGGCCGATGACATGCGCGGCCATTTCATCGCGCGGCACCGGCAGCGACAAGTCACGCGCCGCCGCCTGGATGCATTTGACGATGGTAGACGTCGAATCCATCAAGGTGCCGTCCCAATCGAAGACGATCAGATCAAATTGCTTTCTTGCCATGTGTTTGCGATTAGTTAAGAGGTTTGCCCAAGCTTACCAAGAATCGCTCACATTCGGCGGCCAATGGCGCATTGAGCGTCATTTTTTTACCGGAATCAGGATGGGTAAACGTAATTTGATGCGCGTGCAGGAACATGCGCTTCAGCGCGCCGCGCGTCTCAGTGGCTTTTTGCAGTGCCTTGTTCAGCGGGAAATCGCCGTATTTGTCATCACCCAGGATGGGGAAGCCAGACGATGACAGATGAACGCGAATCTGGTGCGTACGGCCAGTCTTCAGCTCGGCTTCCAGCAGCGCATAGCCGTCAAACTTCTTCAGCAGCGAGAAGATGGTGTGCGACGGCTGGCCACCCTCTTCCGATACGGTAACGCGGCGTTCGCCGTCAGCCGTGGTGTACTTGTGCAGCGCCAGCTTGATGTGCTGGCGCGCGTTTTTCCAGTCGCCGGCCACCATGGTCAGATAGCGCTTGTCGGTTTCACCGTCGCGCATCTGTTCGTGCAGATTGGTCAGCGCCGTGCGTTTCTTCGCCAGCAACAGCAGGCCCGAGGTTTCGCGGTCCAGGCGGTGCACCAGTTCCAGGAACTTGGCGTCCGGGCGCGAGGCGCGCAGCTGCTCGATCACGCCGAACGACACGCCGGAACCGCCGTGCACGGCCACGCCAGCCGGCTTGTCGATCACCAGCAGGTGGGTATCCTCGAAAATAATCTTGAATTCGGCGGCCGGCACGTGGTTTTCCGGTTTTTCCGCCAGGCGGATCGGCGGAATCCGCACCACATCGCCTTGTACCAGGCGGTACAGCTGGTCGATACGACCTTTGTTAACGCGCACTTCGCCCGAGCGCAGGATGCGGTAAACGTGACTTTTTGGCACGCCTTTGCAAACACGCAACAGGTAGTTATCGATCCGTTGACCGGCTTCTTCTTCAGTGATGGTGACGAATTGGGCTTGCAGCGGGGCGGACGTTGAAGCGGGAACAACATCATTTTGCATCTTCATTTGCTCTGTCTTCCCAGAAATCTCTCTAAGTCCTTCATTTTGAATATATAATTGTTTCGCTGCGGTTCAAACTGCGGCAAGTGTAAGAATAAAAGCACATTTTACACAGGGGCGTCTCCACTGGCCTCGCCAAATTGCAAATTCAGAGGAAAAAATGTATACGCACCATCCCTGCGGGAATCAAGGTTGCACCGTAGTTGTAATCGGATGACGGCAGGGGTGCTGAAGAAGAATGATTGGATAGTAAGGATAAAGTCCGGTTAGCCAGTTCATAGTCAGGCTAGCCGGTTGATGAGAAGTTGATAACGCTTGCCGTTTTCGCCAGACCCCATGCTCACTGCAAGCTCGACGGAAGGCTGAAACCAGCCTGGTTACCGAAGTTGCAATACTTGTAGTAAGAAGCATGGTCGAGATCTGGCCTTTAAGACGCTGCTCTCCGTCTGTTCTTTTCTGCCGTCCGTTGGGGCCGCATGGAGAAGGACAGATGAAGCGAGCACTCGGCATGTCGATCAGCCTCATGCGCCCAGTTGCGGCCGCTTAGGTGGCCACACAGGATGGGCACACCCCCACAATCCTTCCGATTCTCGCGTATATCCCTGTAGCTTGCTGTAACGGTCCTAAGAAACCGGACAGCATCGATGGCCCAAGGGTCGCGGAGTTAAAAAAATGAAACGCATGTTGTTTAACGCTACGCAGCAAGAAGAGCTGCGCGTAGCCATTGTCGACGGTCAGAAACTGATCGATATCGACATCGAAACCGCCGGACGCGAACAGCGCAAGTCCAACATCTACAAAGGCGTGATCACCCGCATCGAACCGTCGCTGGAAGCTTGCTTCGTCAGCTACGGCGAAGATCGCCACGGTTTCCTGCCATTCAAGGAAGTAGCACGCACTTACTTCCGCGAAGGTGTGGATGTCCGCAACGCCACCATCAAGGATGCGCTGCGCGAAGGCCAGGAAATCATGGTCCAGGTGGAAAAGGAAGAGCGCGGCAACAAGGGCGCCGCCCTGACCTCCTTCGTCTCGCTGGCTGGCCGTTACCTGGTGCTGATGCCGAACAATCCGCGCGGTGGTGGTGTTTCCCGCCGTGTTGAAGGTGAAGAGCGCCAGGAACTGCGCGAAACCATGGACAAGCTGGACCTGCCGCCAGGCATGTCGGTGATTGCCCGCACCGCCGGCATCGGCCGCAACGTCGATGAACTGCAGTGGGACTTGAACTACCTGATGCAACTGTGGCGCGCCATCGAAGGCGCCGGCAAGTCGGCTTCCGGCGCGTTCCTGATCTATCAGGAATCGTCACTGGTGATCCGCGCGATCCGCGACTACTTCCAGCCGGACATCGGCGAGATCCTGATCGACACCGACGAGATCTACGAGCAGGCCCACCAGTTCATGAGCCACGTGATGCCCGACATGGTGCACCGTGTAAAACGCTACAGCGACGACGTACCGCTGTTCTCGCGCTTCCAGATTGAACACCAGATCGAAACCGCCTACAGCCGCACCGTGCCGCTGCCATCGGGCGGCGCCATCGTCATCGACCACACCGAAGCACTGGTCTCGGTCGACGTCAACTCGGCCCGCGCCACGCGCGGTTCCGACATCGAAACCACCGCTTTCCACACCAACTGCGAAGCTGCCGAAGAGGTAGCCCGCCAGCTGCGCCTGCGCGACCTGGGCGGCCTGATCGTGATCGACTTCATCGACATGGAAGTGGCCAAGAACCAGCGCGAAGTGGAACAGCGCCTGAAAGACGCGCTGCACCACGACCGCGCCCGCGTCCAGATGGGCAAGATTTCCCGCTTCGGCCTGATGGAACTGTCGCGCCAGCGTCTGCGTCCGTCGCTGTCGGAAGGCTCGCACGTGACCTGCCCACGCTGCTCGGGCACCGGCCACATCCGCGATACCGAATCGTCGGCGCTGCAAGTCCTGCGCATCATCCAGGAAGAGGCGATGAAGGAAAACTCGGCCACCATCCACGTGCAAGTGCCGGTGGACGTAGCCGCTTTCCTGCTGAACGAAAAGCGCGGCGAAGTGCTGAAGATCGAAACCCGCCATCGCATCAACATCATTCTGGTGCCGAACAAGCATCTGGAAACCCCGCACTACAAGCTGGAACGCATCAAGCACGACGATCCACGCCTGGAAGACAGTGCCACCAGCTACTCGCTGGCCGAGCACGCCGAAACCGATATGGCCTACAGCAAGCGCCAGAAGGAAGAAGCCAAACCGCGCCAGGAAGCCATGGTCAAGACCATCACCCCTGACCAGCCAGCACCGCTGGTTGAGCGCAAGCCGAGCGAAACCGTCATCAAGCCAGCACCGTCGCCAGCGCCTACGCCGGCCGAGCAAGGCTTCTTCGCCAAGCTGATCGGTTTCTTCACCGGCAAGCCAGCCACCCCTACCCTGCCGCAACAGCCGACCATCGTGGTCAAAGCACCTGCTGGCGGTGAGCGTGGCGACCGCAACGCCCGTGGCCCACGCGGCCGCAACCGCAACGGCAAAGGTGGCCGTGGCGAGCGCGAAGAGAAAGAAGCCGGCGCCACCCGCGCTGGCGCTGCTGCTGGCCAGGAAGAAGGCAAGGCAGCGGACGCCAATGGCCGTCCGCCACGCCAGCCGCGTCCACCACGCGAGCCACGCGAAGGCCGTGAACCACGCGAGGGCCGCGAGGCACGTGAACCGCGCGAGCCGCGTGACCCGGCCGTCGAAGGCCAGGGCCGCGAGCGCGCGGAACGCGCCGAGCGTCCAGAGCGCGGCGAGCGCCCACCACGTCAGCCACGCGAACCGCGCGGCGACAAGGCGCCAGTCGAAGCCAAAGTGGAAGAGTTGGCACTGAACGCCGCCGTCGCGTCGACCGGTCCGGCAACTGACGCTGCCGCCAGCATCCTGAAATCGGCGCCCAACGCCGGTCCTGAGGGTGATGACAACGACGTCGCAGGTGAAGGCGATGAGCCACGCCGCCGTCGCCGCCGTGGTGGCCGCAACCGCAATCGCCGTGAACGCGAAGGCGTTGAAGGCGTCGAAGGTCAGGAAGAAGTCGCAGGCGAAGCGGGTGAGCAGACGGAACTGAGCTTTGCTCCACCCGTCGCAACACCTGCCGTAGCTGCTGCCGAGACCGTAACCGCCGCAGCGGAAGTGGCGCCAGCCGAGCCAGTCGCCGAGCCAGTCGTCAGCGCAGCACCGGTCGCTGCAGCGGAATCCGTTGCTGCCGCCGAGCCAGTCGCCGCCGCTGAACCGGCAGCCACCGCGCCAGTTGCCGCCGCCGAAGCAGTCGTCGTCGCTGAACCAGTCGCTGCTACCGCGCCGGTCGTCACCACCGCACCGGTGGTCGCTGCCGAGCCTGTAATCGCTGCTGAACCGGTGGCAGCCGCCGCCCCTGTGGCAGCCGCAGCGCCAGTTGTGGGCGCCGAGCCGGTCGCTGCCGTGGCAGTTGCTCCAGTGGAAGCCGCACCAGCGGTGGCAGCACCGGCAGCCGAGCCAGCCGTGACGGAAGTCGCGATTGCCGCGCCGCTAGCCGCTCCGGTAGCGCCGGTTGCCCCAGCCGAGCCAGTCGCTGTAGCGGCTGCCGCCCCGGTCGTGGAAGCGCCGGCCCCGGCGCCAGTTGCAGCCCAGCCAGCACCGGCGCCTGTGACAGCACCGGCAGCAACTGCGCCGGTTGACCTGCAAGCAGTGCTCGGCTCCGCCGGTCTGACGCTGGCGGCAACCGACCCAGCCAAGCTGCGCGCCGCCCAGGAAGCCGCTGCGCAGGTCGTGCAGCCTGCCCGCGTACCACGCGAACGCAAGCCGCTGCCACCGCAAATTGACGAGCCATTGATCCAGGTCGATACGCGCCGATAGTCCGGTCCAGCAAATAAAAAAAGGGAAGCTTGATGCTTCCCTTTTTTTATTTGCGAGCAATTGCTCAGTCTGGAAATTATCGCCAATAATCACATTGATTGAATACTTTATTAATTAAATATTAATTCAATTGTCACGAATAATCACACAGCATACGAAAGTAAGCCTACAGCCACATGAAGAAGAATTCAGAAGGTTTCCCGAAGGATTGTAAATTGATGATAGGATATAGTTGCAGTACCAAATCAGCAACAGCAGCCAATATCGCGATTTCCGGGGCAATTACGCCGCTTACACTGGCAAACTCTTATTGACCATCATTAACTAGATTCACTCCACTATTAATGCGCTCAAACCAAAAACTTAATCATGGCGCCACCGCCAAAACACTAGGCCTGGCGGCTGTCAGTCTGCTGGTACTCAGCGGCTGCTCAACGCTGAATGTGGAAAACGCCAAACTGACGCTGCCCGAAGTCCGCGCCACATTGCAAGAAGATAAAGCCGCGTTGACCAAGGACGTCGAACCGCTGGCCGGCCCGCTGACGCTGGATAACGCCATCGCCCGCGCCATCAAATACAATGCCGACCGCCGCTTCCGCGCGATGGAAGAAGCGGTTGCCCTCGGCACCTTTGAGGCCGGCAAGTTCGACATGCTGCCCAAGCTGGTCGCCTCGGCCGGCTACCGCGACCGCAATAACGACCTGGTAACGCGCAGCGTCGATTCCGTCACCGGTGCGCCGTCGCTGGCCAACCCATACATTTCCTCCAGCCGCGAGGTGCTGACCACCGAAGTCGGCATCTCCTGGAGCCTGCTCGACTTCGGCCAGAGCTACTATGCCGCCCAGCAAAACGCCGACCGCGTGCTGATCGCCAGCGAACGCCACCGCAAGGCGCTGAACAACCTGGTACAGGATGTGCGCTCGGCCTACTGGCGCGTGGTGGCGGCGCAAAAGCTGCTGCCGCAGCTGCGCCAGACCATCGCCGACTCCGAAGCCGCACTGAAAGACGCGCGCCAGGCCGAAGATGACCGCATCCGCTCGCCGCTGGAGCCATTGCGCTACCAGCGCCAGCTGCTGGAAAACCTGCGCCTGCTGGAAACCATCGAGCAGGAATTGTCGACTGGTAAGATCGAACTGGCAACGCTGGCCAACCTGCCGCTGACCGCCGACTATACCGTGGTCGAGCCGTCCAGCGAACTCAGCACCGTGTGGCTGGAGCAGCCGGTCGACCGGCTGGAAGAATATGCACTGCTGCGCAATCCGGATCTGCGCGAAGGCATCTACAACGCCCGCATCGCCCAGCAGGAAACCCGCCGCGCGCTGCTGAAGATCTTCCCTGGCCTGTCGTTCAATTATGGCGTCAAGCACAGCAACGACGACTATCTGATCCACCAGAACTGGAATGAAGCCGGCGCGCAGATCTCGTTTAACCTGCTGGGCCTGCTGTCGGCACCGGCGCAGATGCGCCTGGCCGATGCCGGCGTGTCGCTGGCCAACCAGCGCCGCATGGCGACCCAGATGGCGGTGCTGAGCCAGCTGCACATCGCCCGCCTGCAATACGCCAACACTGCGCGCCAGTACCAGCGCGCCGACGCCATCGCCGGCGTTGACACCCGCATCGCCAACCACATCACCAACCAGGCCGAAGCGCAGAAACAGTCGGCGCTGGACCGTATTTCGCAGCAAAGCACGGCCGTGCTGTCGCAACTGCGCCGCTACCAGGCGCTGTCCAACGCGCAGGCCGCCGCATCGCGGCTGCAAGCCACGCTGGGCATGGAACCCGCCATCACGGGCTCGTCCAGCATGCCGCTGGAACAACTGACCAGCGCAGTCGGCCAGTCCTTGCAAGCCTGGAATCGCGGCCAGTTGCCGGCCATCGAGGGCGGTCAATGAAGCGTGTGCTGTCCCTGTTGAGCCTGACCTTGTTGTCTGCGCTGCCCGTCCACGCAGCGCCACAGCCAGCTGTACCGGCTGCCGGTGCGCTGGACAGCCGTGAAATCCGCGCCCAGCTGGCGCCGCGCCGCTACACCACGCTGGCCGCCGAGATCGGCGCCAAGATCAACCGCCTGCCGCTGGCCGAGGGCGCGTCGTTCCGCCAGGGCCAGTTGCTGGTGCAGTTCGACTGCGTGCTGCAGCAGGCGCAGCTGGCCAAGGCCGACGCCGCGCTGATGGCGGCCGAGACCAACTGGAAAGGCAACCAGAAGCTGGCGCAGCTGAATTCAGTCGGCCAGGTCGAGCTGGACGTCTCGAAGGCCGAAGCGCAAAAAGCCCAGGCAGAGGTGGCGGCCAATCGCGCGCTGCTGGGCAAGTGCAGCATTGCCGCGCCGTTCGCCGGCCGCATCGCCGAGCAGAAGGCGCGCGAACAGCAATACGTGCAGCCCGGCCAGGCGCTGATGGAAATCCTCGACGACAGCCAACTGGAGCTGGAGTTCATTGTGCCGTCGCGCTGGCTGGCATGGGTGCGCAGCGGCGCGCCGTTCCAGGTCAGCATCGACGAAACCGGCAAAACTTATCCGGCCAAGGTGCAGCGCATCGGCGCCCGCGTCGATCCGGTCAGCCAGTCGGTCAAGCTGAGCGCTGTCATCGATGGCCGATTCGGCGAGCTGGTCGCCGGCATGAGCGGCAAGGTGTTGATGGTGCCACCACCAAAGTAGTTTTTTCCACCCACACTAAAAGCAAAGGGGATCAAATGAAGTCACGCACCAACCGCTGCCACCGCTACCTGGCCCTGGCCGTCGCCGCCGCGTCCTGCGCCTGGGTCACGCCGAGCTATGCCTGCGGCGCCTCGGATACCTATATGTCCACCGTCTGCGTGCTGGCCTGGGGCCGCAACGACTTGCGTGGCTATCTGCCGGCCAACGGCCAGACCTTGTCGATCTCGCAGAACAGCGCGCTGTTCGCGCTGCTCGGCACCACCTACGGCGGCAACGGCCAGAGCACCTTCCAGCTGCCCGACCTGCGCGGCCGCACCATCATCGGCGCTGGCACCGGCAGCGACGGCATCAGCTATGTGGTCGGCCAGCGCGCCGGCACTTCCAGCACCACGCTGACTATTAACAACCTGCCGCAGCACAACCACGCCACGCCAGTAATCCCCCTGACCGGCGTCACCGGCGCCGTCGACCTCAGCGCAGTAACCAGCACCGTCAACATGACGCCGGTAACTTATACGGCCAACACCTCCGCGTTGACGCTGAAAGCCAGCGTCGGCGCCGGCACCTCCACCTCGCCGGTCGCCGGCATGGCCTTGGCCACGTCGCCACCACCTGCGTCCAAGATCTACGGCGCCGTCTCGCCGGACGTGGAGCTCAAGGCGGGCTCCTTCGGTGGCAGCATCGCCATCACCGCCGTCGGCTCGCCGACCGTGACGCTGAGCGGTTCCGCTCCGCTGACACTGAACGGCGGCAGCATTCCCGCCGGCGTAACCGGCGCGACCGGCGGCAGCACCGCCTTCAGCATCATGCAACCGTACCTGGCGATGTACTACTTCATCGCCGTCCAGGGCATCTTCCCTAGTTCAAACTAAGCCATTGTTGTGCGGCCGCCGCCCAACGGCGCGGCCGCCGGAGTCACCATGCAGTCGATACGCCACCTTCCGACCTTGTTCCTGCTCGTGCTGCTGTGCGCGACCAGCCACGCCGCCGGCGTCCCATCGAACGATCCCGCCAAACCGCTGCGTTCCGCCTACGCGCTGCTGGACCAGGGCGATTACCCCCGCGCCTACGCCGCCTTCCTGCGCCAGAGCGCCAGGAATCCGCTGGCCCAGTTCAGCCTGGGCCTGTTCCACCAAAACGGCTGGGGCCGTCCGGCCGACCGCGACGCCGCCTGCGCCTGGTACGCCAAGGCTGCGCGCGGCAAGATCCCGGCCGCGCTGCACGCCACCGGTGACTGCCTGATGCGCACGCCGGACGCACCCGGCAACGCCAGCGCCGCGCTGGCCAGCTACGAGGCCGCTGCCAGCAACGGCCACCTGATCTCGCTGTGCACCGCCGCCGAGTTCTACGTTCGCGGCCGCTATGTCGCGCGCGACGTCACGCGCGGCCTGGGCATGTGCAGCCAGGCCGCGCTGGCCAACTCACCGCCAGCCATGCTGTACCTGGCCAATTACCTGCGCGACGACGCCGACGTGCCGCGCGACCTGCCCGGCGCGCGTCACTGGTATCAGCTGGCAGCAGAACGGCAGATGCCCGAAGCACGCTACAAGCTGGCCATCATGCAGGCCCAGGGCGAAGGCGGCGCGGTCGACGTCGATGCCGCACTGGCCGCGCTGGAAGAGCTGGCCGCCGCCGGCTACCTGCCGGCCTACCTGCCGACGGCGACGCTGTACGCGCACCTGCCGCCCGACGCCAATACTGGCGCCCCCAGCGCCGCCCACCTGGCCAAGATCTACCTGTGGACCAGCGCCGCCAAGGCCCGTCTGAACGACCCGGCGCTGCTGAACCAGGCCGAGCAACTGCTGGCGCAGGTGCTGGCCATCATGCCGCCGCAATGGCGCACCGACCTCGACAACAAAATCGCCGTCCACCTGGCCAAGTTCGCCGGATAAACCACACTTTCATTCGCACACGCCGCGCGTGTTCAGGAGCAAGCCATGAACCAACCTCTGTACCCACTGCACCAGGCCGACCAATCCACCAAGGCCGCCGGCCGCCGGCCATTGCAGCGCAGCTCGCAATTGCTGTCGCTGGAACAGCGCTTCATGTTCGACGGCGCGGTAGCTGATGCGGCCCACGCGGCGCAGGCGCACGACACCGCAGTGGCGGCGGCCACGGTGCCACCGGCGGTGACGGTGCGCGCGGCCGATCCGGCCAAGGACCAGGGCAGGAAAGAGGTGGTGCTGGTGGATACTTCGCTGGCCAACTACAAGACGCTGGAAGCCGGCGTGCGCGACGGCGTCGGCATCGTCGAATTCGACGGCAAGGGCGACGGCCTGGCGCAGATCGCTGTCTGGGCCGCCACCCAGAGCGGGCTGGACGCGATCCACATCCTGTCGCACGGCGACGACGGCGTGCTCAACCTGGGCACCAGCCGCATCACCACCGCCTCGCTGTCCTCGGCCAGCGTGCAGGCTGAACTGGCCGAGCTGGGCCAGGCGCTGAGCGCCGACGGCGACCTGCTGCTGTACGGTTGCGACGTCGCCGCCGGCGATGGCGCGACGCTGCTGGCCGGCCTGGCCAAGGCCACCGGCGCCGACATCGCCGCCTCCACCAACCTGACCGGCGCGGCCCGGCTCGGCGGCGACTGGACGCTGGAATCGCATACCGGCACCATCGAGGCGCGCGAGCTGGCGTTGACCGACTACGACCACCTGCTCATCAACGTCGACATCACTACGGGCTATGCGTACGGCGCGCCTTCGTTCACCAAAATCGTCGGCGGCGCGACGCTGACCTTCACCATCATCCCCGGCACCGAAGACCCGCTCCACGCCGGCTTTTTTAGCGGTTATTACCCCGACATCGCCTGGGTAATGAGCTTCAACAACACCTATGCGAGCGGCTTGATCGTCACGGTATCCGCTGGCTATATCTTCGATATGACCTCAGCCACCGGCGCCGTCTCCGGAACCGTCACCTACCACCCCACCGGCGGTGCGGCCAGCGATGCGACGCACAGCGGCCTTGTCGCAACAGACGTCAATGGCGAAATTATCGAGGACACCTACAGCCTCACCACGCTGAAAGGCATGACCCAGCTCAAGATCAGCTCGGTCGACACCGGCGGAAGCACGGACGGCTCACTATTTTTCTCCAGTTTCGGCATCGTCGCCCACCTGTTGCCCACCACCACGGTCAACGTGTCGTCGCTGACCTACGACACCGGCAACAGCAGCAGCGACTTCCTCACCAAGACCGCCGCCAACGGCTTCTCCGGCACGCTGTCGGCGCAGCTGACGGCCACCCAGAAAGTCCAGGTCTCCTACGACGGCGGCACCCTCTGGAGCGACGCCACCACCTACGCCGCCAATTCCAGCAACTGGAGCGTCGATACCACGCTGGTCGAAGGCACCCACACCATCCAGGTGCGCGTGGCTGAAAGCTACGACGGCGGCAGCACCTATTACGGCGGCACCGCCAAAAGCCAGACCTATACGCTGGACACCGTCCCCTCCAATACCAGTTTCAACACCATCCGCTTCTCGGCCGATACCGGCAGCAGCAACACCGACCTGAACACCAATACCGGCACCCAGGATATCAAGGCCACGCTGAGCGCCACGCTCGACGTCGGCGAAAAAGTCTGGGTCTCCACCACCGGCGTCAACGGCAGCTATACCGACGTCACCAGCTTCGTCAGCAGCCAGACGCTGAACTGGACCAACCAAACCCTGGTTGGCAGCAACACGCTGGCCTTCAAGGTGACGGACGCGGCCGGCAACGACAGCACGCCCACCACCCAGGCCTACGTCATCGACACCACGCCGCCGACCGCCTACGCCACCAGCGTCGCGCTGTCCAACGACAGCGGCACGCCGGGTGACCTGATCACCAACAACCCGGCGCAAACCATCAGCGGCAACTTGTCGGCCAACCTCGGCGCCAACGAGAGCGTGCAGGTCTCGATCGCCAACGGCGCCTGGGCCACCGCCTCCGTCATCGGCTCCGGCTGGTCCCTGACCAACCAGACACTGACCGGCAGCACCAGTACCATTCGCGTCAAGGTCACCGACCTGGCCGGCAACGACAGCGCCACCGTCTACAGCGCCAACTACACGCTCGACACCAGCGGCCCCACCGTCACGTTCACCAACGTCCACCTGCAGACCGACAGCGGCAACAGTGCCACCGACTTCATCACCAACGAGGCGAGCCAGACCATCCACGCCACGCTGCTCGGCACACTGGACGCCAACGACCTGGTCTTGGGCTCGCTCGACAACGGCGTCCAGTGGAGCAACATCACCAGCAAGCTCAGTGGCAACACACTGACCTGGGACGGCCTCACGCTCAGCGGCACCAGCAGCATCAAGCTGAAGGTGGTCGATAACGCCAACAACGACAGCACCACGATCTATAGCCACAGCTACACCATCGACAGCGCCACGCCGTCGGCGCCGCCGACGCCGACGCTGGCCACGTTGAGCGACACCGGCGTGTTGAACAACGACAAACTCACCAATGACACCACACCAACGCTGACCGGCAGCGCCGAAGCCGACAGCACCGTCACCATTTACGACGGCGCCACCAAGCTGGGCACGGCGATGGCCTCAGCCAGCGGCGTGTGGAACTACACCACCGCCGCCCTGAGCGGCGCCAGCCACAGCTTCACCGTCACCGCCACCGACACTGCCGGCAACGTCTCGACCGCTTCGCAGGCACTGACCATCACGCTCGACACCACCGCGCCGGCGATTGCCTCGGTCGATGTACCGGCCAACGGCAGCTACCGCGCCAACACCGCGCTGACCTTCAGCGTCCACACCGACGACCTGGTCTACGTCGACACCAGCGGCGGCACGCCGCGGCTGCAACTGACGATCGGCGCCAACACCCGCTATGCCAGCTATGTCAGCGGCTCCGGCAGCAGCACGCTGGTGTTTTCCTACACCGTGCAGGCCGGCGAAAACGATAGCGACGGCATCGCCGTCAACGCCATCCAGCTGAATAACGGCGACATCACCGACGCCGCCGGCAATACGCTCGGCAACACGCTGAACAACCTGGGCGCGACCACCAGCGTGCTGGTCGACACGGCCGCGCCGGTAGCGACCTCGGTCGGCGTGCCGAACAACGCCACCTATTACACCGGCGAGGCACTCGACTTCGTCATCAACTACAATGAGGCAGTGACCGTCAACACCAGCAGCGGCACGCCTTACATCGAACTGGATGTGGGCGGCGTCACGCGCCATGCCAGCTACGTAGCCGGCTCCGGCAGCACTGGGTTGCTGTTCCGCTACAACGTGGTCAACGGCGATACCGACGCCAACGGCGTCACCGTCAACGGCCTGTATCTGAATAACGGCAGCATCAACGACGCCGCCGGCAACGCCGGCAGCGCCACGCTGAACAGCATCGGCAACACCGGCGGCGTGCTGGTCGACGGCTCGCAGCCGAGCATCACCAATGTCAGCAGCACCGCCAACGGCAGCTATGGCGCCGGCAGCACGATCAGCATCACCGTCTCGTTCAGCGCTGCAGTGGAAGTCAACACCACCGGCGGCATCCCGACGCTGGCGCTCAGCAGCGGTGGCACCGCCACCTACTTCAGCGGCGGCGGCAGCAACACGCTGGTGTTCCACTACACCGTCGGCGCCGGCGAGAACAGCGCCGACCTCGATTACGCCAGCAGCGCCGCGCTGTCGCTCAATAACGCCCTGATCTATGAAAGCAACGGCGCCGGCCGCAACGCCTCGGTGACACTGCTGGCGCCGGGCACCGCCGGTTCGCTGGGCGCCAACCGCGACATCGTCATCGACACCATCGCCCCCGCCATCACCGGCAGCACGGTGGTGTTCTCGAACGATACCGGCAGTTCCGCCACCGACCTGATCACCAAACAGGCCAGCCAGACCGAAATCCGCGGCACGCTGAATGGCACGCTGGCCAGCAACGAAACCGTCATGGTGTCGCTGGACAACGGCGCCAGCTGGATCATCGCCGTGGCTGCCGGCAGCAACTGGACCATCGACGCACGCACGCTGAGCGGCAGCAACACCATCAAGGTGTACGTCAAGGACGCCGCCGGCAACACCGGCAGCACCGCTACGTTTGATTATGTGCTGGATCAGACCGGCCCCAGCACCACCTTCGGCACCATCCGTTTCTCCAGCGACACCGGCAGCAGCAAGATCGACCTCATCACCAATGCCACTGCGCAAACCGTCAGCGCCACGCTGAGCAGCGCGCTGGCCGCCGGTGAACAGGTGTTCGGCTCGTACGACGGCGGCAATAGCTGGCGCGACATCACCGACAAGGTCAGCGGCACCACGCTGAGCTGGGACGGCGTCACGCTGGCGTCCAGCAACACCTTGCAGTTCTACGTACGCGACGTTGCCGGCAATGACGGCACCATGACCTATAAGTCCTACGTGCTGGACACCACCCCGCCCGGCACCAGCGTCATCAGCGCCGGCTTCTCCGACGACACCGGCAGCAGCAACAGCGACTTCATCACCAAAGTCGGCACGCAGACCGTCAGCGGCACGCTGTCGGCCAACCTGCTGGCCGGCGAAACGGTGTACGTCTCGACCGACAACGGCGGCACCTGGCAGGCCGCCACCAGCGACGGCCGGGACGGCTGGTCGGTCAGCAATATGAGCCTGACCAGCGTCGGCGCCAACGCCACGCTGCTGGTCAAGGTCAGCGATACCGCCGGCAACGACGGCAATATCCTGAGCCAGGCCTACACCTACGACACCACGGCGCCAACCGCCGCCAGCGTCACGCCGCTGACCACGCAAAGCCTGACGCCGGTGCTCAGCGGCAGCGCCACGCTGGCGCCCGGCGACAGCATGACCGTCAGCGTCGGCGGCGCCACCTACGACGTCACCCCGGTGGCCGGCGCCTGGACGCTGGACCTGGCCAGCGCCGTGCCGGCCACCGGCGCGCTGACGCTGGTGCTGAACAACCAGTACCACGTCACCGCCACCATCACCGACACCGCCGGCAACAGCAGCAACGACACCACCAGCGGTGAACTGATCGTCGGCACGCTGGCACAGCCAGCCACGCCGCCAACCACCACGGCGGGCGGCGCCACGCTGTCCAACGACAGTGGCGCCAGCAACAGCGACTTCATCACCAATATCGCGCAGCAAACCATCAGCGGCAGCCTGTCGGCGCCGTTGCAGGTGGGTGAACGGGTCGAGGTGTCGCTTGATGGCGGCACCAGCTGGAGCAATGCGGCAGCCAGCGGCAGCAGCTGGTCGTTCAGTGCGTCGCTGGCCGGCAGCGGCAACTTGCAGGTACGCGTCAGCGGCGACGGCGGCAACGGCGCCGTCTACAGCCGCGCCTATACGCTGGACACCACGCCGCCGGCAGCCCCGCTGGCCGATGCATTCAGCAGCAGCTCGCTGACGCCGGTGCTGAACGGCGCCGCCACGCTGGCCGATGGCGAAACCCTCAGCGTCGCGGTGGGCGGCGCCAACTATGCGGTCAGCGTCGTCAACGGCCGCTGGACGCTGGACCTGGCCCGCGCCACGCCGGCCAGCGGCGCCTTGTCACTGACCGCCGGCGGCAGCTACAGCGTGGTGGCCACCGTGACCGACCTGGCCGGCAACCGCAGCAGCGGCAGCGGCACGCTGACCATCAACACGCTGCCCGGCGTCACCAGCATGACGCTGTCGGCCGACAGCGGCAGCAGCAACAGCGATTTCATCACCAATGTCGCCGCGCAAACCGTCAGCGGCGGCTTGTCGGCGCCACTGGCTGCCGACCAGACGGTACAGCTGTCGCTGGACGGCGGCGCCACCTGGCAGAATGCCAGCGTCAGCGGCACCAGCTGGAGCGCCAGCGTCGCGCTCAGCGGCAGCAACACGCTGGTGGCGCGCGTCGCCAGCGCCGGCGGCAACGGCGCCTCGCTGGCGCGCGCCTATGTGCTGGACACCACCGCGCCGGTTGCCACGCCAGTGCTGAGCACGCAGACGGCGGACGGCGCCATCAGCGGCTCACTGTCGGCGCCGTTGGGCAGCGGCGAAAGCGTGCTGGTATCGCGCGACAACGGCAGCACCTGGAGTACGCTCAGCAGCAGCGCCCAGGCGTGGTCGCTCAGCCTGAATGGCGCCAGCAGCGCACTGCTGCAAGTACGCGACGCCGCCGGCAATGCCGGCCGCACGCTGACCGTCAGTGCCCTCCCCACCACACCGACCGAGCCGGAAGTGCCGCCACCAGTGCGACCGGAAACGCCGGTGCAGCCGGAGTCGCCGGTGCAACCGGACGCGCCACAGCAACCAACCACAGCCGGACCGGTCACGGCGCTCACGCCCAACGGTGAAACGCCAGGGGCAGCGGGCTCGCCAGGCCAAACGCAACCGGTGCCGCCGGCAGTGCTGCCGCCGCTCGGCAGCGGCAATGAGATCATCACCACCTGGCCAGGCCAGGCGCCACCGACGGTGATCGACACCTTGCCCACCTTCGTCACGTTGCAGCCGATGCCGGAAATCCAGTCCCTGACCGGCAACGCGTTCCAGATCCTCACCCTGCCCGAACTGCCGGGCAGCGCCGCGCTGGTGGCCTACACGCCGATCCCCGACATCGCCAGCGCCAGCGGTGAACGGATCTCGGTGCAGATCGGCAGCGACGCGTTTGCCCACTCGGGCGACAGCGCCAATGTCACGCTGAGCGCGCAAATGGCCGACGGCACCACGCTGCCGGGCTGGCTGCGCTTCGACGGCCGCACCGCGCGCTTTGAAGGCACGCCGCCACCGGCCTTTGAAGGCACGCTGAGTTTCCGCGTGACGGCGCGCGACAGCCAGGGACGGGTCGCGACACAGATGTTCAAGATCGTGGTGAGCAAAGACGGCGCCAAGACCGGCTACTGGCAGGGCGAACCGGCCGATCCGGTGGGCCGCGCCAGCCTGGGGGAACAGATGCGCAGCGCGCGTAGCAGCGCCGCTGCCCGTCTGGTAGCATTGTCGTCATGAACGATGGCGCACCGACCAATCCCCTGATCTCCCTGCTGGAACTGGCCCAGCGCGCCCGCGCTGCGGCCAGCAGTAACGAACTGGCCTTTTTGGCCGTCAACGAAACGCGCGGCCTGGCGCCCTACCGCCAGGCCGCGCTGTGGTTCCGCAGCAGCGGCGTGCACACGCTGTCCGGCGTGGTGGCGGTGGAAAGCAACGCGCCATATGCGCAATGGCTGGACCAGCTCTGCCACACGCTGGCTGCACAGCACAGCGCCGACACGCCACTGGCAGTGGATCCAGCCACGCTGCCAGCGGCCATCAAGGCCGAGTGGGATGACTGGCTGCCGGCGCATGCCGTCTGGCTGCCGCTGCGCGGCGTGCAGCCTGGGGCAACGCGTCGATCCGATGCCGACGCGTCCAGCAGCCCTGCCAGCGGTGGCCTGCTGCTGGCAGGCGACGCCTCGCTGCCGCCGAATCAACTGGCGCTGCTGGCCGAATGGATGGACATCTGGCAGCACGCCTGGCGTGCCGCCCATCCACCGCCACGCTGGGCGCTGGCGCGCACGCCAACGCTGCTGCGCGACTGGTGGCAAGGCGGCGCCCAACATCAGCGCTGGCGCCGCCGCGCCGGTGTCGCGCTGGTACTGCTGGCGGTGCTGCTGTTCCCGGTGCGGATGACGGTGCTGGCGCCGGGCGAACTGGTGCCGTCCAAGCCGGCCACCATCCGCGCGCCGCTGGAGGGCGTGATCGCTGAATTCTCGGTGCGGCCGAACCAGGTGGTGGCGGCCGGCCAGCCGCTGTTCTCGTTCGACCAGGCGCCGATTGGCAGCCGGCTGGACGTCGCCCGCGAAGCGCTGTCGACCGCGCAGGCCGAGTACCGCCAAAACGCCCAGCTGATGCTGAACGATCAGCGTGTGCGCACCCAACTGGCGGCCACGCTGGGCAAGATGGCCGAGAAGCAGGCCCAGGCCGACTTCCTCGAAGGCCAGGCACAGCGCTCGCGGGTGCTGGCGCCGCAAGCCGGCATCGTGCTGTTCGACGATCCCTCCGAATGGATCGGCCGGCCGGTGCAGACCGGCGAACGCATCATGCAGGTGGCGGCCGCCGACGATGTGGAAATCGAAGCCTGGATACCGATCGGCGACGCCATCCCGCTGGCAGACCGCGCACCGCTGCAACTGTACCTGGCGTCCTCGCCGCTGACGCCGCTGAGCGGCACGCTGCGCTACATGAGCCACCGCGCCACCGCCCGTCCCGACGGCAGTTACGCCTACCGCGTGCGCGCCACACTGGACGCGCCGGCCGGCCAGCGCATCGGCCTCAAAGGCACGGCCAAGCTGGGCGGCGAACGGGTACCGCTGATTTACTGGGTAGTGCGCCGTCCGCTGGCGGCGATCCGCCAGTTCATCGCGTTCTGAGCCATGCTGCTGCAACTGCCCCTGCTGCGCCAGGAACTCGCCATCGACGCCGGCCCGCGCCTGACCGACGGCCAGCCCAGCTGGACGCTGCACGATCCGGTACGCAACCAGTTCTTCCAGCTCGACTGGCCCAGCTTTGAAATGCTGAGCCGCTGGGATTTGAAAAACCCGCACGCGATGCTGGAGCAGATCAACCGCGACACCACGCTGCAACTCGACCTTGGCGACCTCGATCGCCTGCTGGCCTTCCTGCGCGACCAGCAATTGCTGCAACCGGCGCGCGGCTCGGCAGCCACACTGGCGGCCATGCGCGACAAGCAGCGCGGCAGCTGGCACCAATGGCTGCTGCATAATTATCTGTTCTTCCGCATCCCGCTGGTGCGGCCGGACCGCTGGCTGGACCGCATCACGCCGCAACTGGGTTTCCTGTTTTCGCCCTTGTTCCGCTGGCTGACACTGGCCGCCGGCGTCTTCGGCCTGGCCGGCGCCTGGCGCGAGTGGGACCGCTTCAGCGCCACGCTGATGGACACACTGAGCTGGCAAGGCGCGTTG
Organism: Duganella sp. sic0402; assembly: GCF_019219065.1. GTDB lineage: Bacteria > Pseudomonadota > Gammaproteobacteria > Burkholderiales > Burkholderiaceae_D > Rugamonas. The sequence continues at coordinate 66,794 of NZ_JAHUWK010000005.1, forward strand.
CTGTACGGCTGCGCCATCACCTTCGCCAAAGTGTGCCACGAAATGGGCCACGCGCTGACCGCCAAGCGCTATGGCTGCCGCGTGCCGACCATGGGCCTGGCCTTCCTGGTCATGTGGCCGGTGGCCTACACCGATACCAACGAAGTGTGGAAGCTGGCGCGCCGCGAACAGCGGCTGGCGGTAGCCGGCGCCGGCATCATGACCGAATTGATGATCGCCTGCTGGGCCACGCTGGCCTGGGTGTGGCTGCCGGAAGGCGGGCCGCAGCAGGTGGCCTTCCTGCTGTCGACCACCACCTGGATCACCACACTGGCGATCAACGCCAGTCCCTTCATGCGCTTTGACGGCTACTTCCTGCTGTCCGACTATCTGGGCCTGCCCAACCTGCACAACCGCTCGTTCGCGCTGGCGCGCTGGGATTTGCGCGAGCGCCTGTTTGCGCTCGGCGAGCCGGCGCCGGAACCATTCCCGCCGCGCCTGCACACTGGCCTGATCCTGTTTGCCTGGGCAGTGTGGCTTTACCGGCTGGTGCTGTTCCTCGGGATTGCGGCGCTGGTCTATCACTTCTTCATCAAGGCGGTCGGCATTTTGCTGTTCATCGTCGAGATCTGCTGGTTCGTCGCGCTGCCGGTGTGGCGCGAGATCAAAGTCTGGCGCGACCTGCCCCATGGCCGCCGCAGCAAACGCAGCGCCCTGCTGCTGTTGCTGCTGGCCGCGCTGTTCGTGCTGCCATGGCCCAACCGCGTGCTGACCTCAGGCCTGCTGCAACCGCAACAGCGCCTGGCGTTGTATGCGCCGCCGCATGCCGCACTCGAAGCGCTGCCGGTGACGAACGGCCAGCAGGTCGCCGCCGGCGCGCCGCTGCTGCGCCTGTCGTCGCCGGAACTGGCGCTGCGCGAGGACGAAACCGGCGCGCGCCACGAAGCGCTGGCCTGGCAATCGGCCGCCGCCGGGCTGGATGCCGGTAGCCGCAAGGACTGGCAGGTGCTCAACGACCAGCTATCCTACGCCAGCGCCGAACGCGCCACCGTCGGCGCCGACCAGCAACGCTATCGGCCGCAGGCGCCGTATGCCGGCATGCTGGTCGACGTCGATCCCGATCTGCGCCCCGGCGAATGGCTGAAGAACCAGGAGTATCTGGGTTCGCTGGTCGCCGCCGGTAAATGGCAAGTCGTCACCTACGTCGACGAAGAAGCGGTACGCCGCATCGCCAAGGGGGACCGCGCGCTGTTCATCGCCGACGGCATGGGGGGGCCAGCACTGCGCCTGACCGTGGCCGCCATCGACCGCGACGCCAGCCGGGTGCTGGGCGAACCGGCGCTGGCGGCGCTGTTCGGCGGCGATGTGCTGGTGCGCGAGAAGAATGGCGTGCTGTATCCCGAGCATGCGGTGTACCGCGTGCTGCTGCAGGCGGATGCCGAACTGCCGCCATCCAGCCCGGAATGGCGCGGCCATGTCGCCATCGCCGGGCAGTGGGAAGCGCCGGCGCTGCGCTTCCTGCGCACCGCCGCTTCAGTGGCCTGGCGCGAGGCGGGCTTCTAAGCTCTGGACTGGGCACGGAATTGCTGCCCGTGGTATCGTAGCTGGTTGGGCGCGCGAGGGTGTGCCCAGGTTTTCAAAAACAGCAAGATTGCAATACCCATGGCAGAAAAGATCATCATGATGACCGAGCAACGTGGCGACGTGCCGGTCATCCCCTCCACGCTGGAAACACCTGTCGGCCTGCTGAGCGATCAGCTGGCGCGGCCGCTGCACGACCTGCGCATTTCGGTCACGGACCGCTGCAACTTCCGCTGCGTGTACTGCATGCCGAAGGCGGTGTTCACCAGCGACTACCCCTATCTGCCGCACACCGCGCTGCTATCGTTTGAAGAGATTACCCGCATCGCCAAACTGTTTGTCGCGCATGGCGTCGAGAAGATCCGCCTGACCGGCGGCGAACCGCTGCTGCGCAAGCATATCGAACGGCTGGTCGGCATGCTGGCCGAGCTGAAGACCGTCAGCGGCAAGCCGCTGGACCTGACGCTGACCACCAATGCTTCGCTGCTGGCACGCAAAGCGCAATCGCTGAAGGACGCCGGCCTGCAACGCGTGACGGTGTCGCTCGATGCGCTGGACAACGCCACCTTCCAGCGTATGAACGATGTCGATTTTTCGGTAGACGATGTATTGAAAGGCATCGACACCGCGCACCAGGTGGGACTGGGGCCGATCAAGATCAACATGGTGGTCAAAGGCGGCATGAACGACCAGGAGATCGTGCCGATGGCGCGGCATTTCCGTGGTTCGCCCTACATCCTGCGCTTTATCGAGTACATGGACGTCGGCGCCTCCAACGGCTGGAAGATGGACGAAGTGATTCCATCGGCCGAGGTGGTGCGCCGCATCAGCGCCGAACTGCCGCTGCAAGCGGTGGCCGCCAACTACACCGGCGAGACGGCCGCGCGCTGGCGCTATGCCGACGGCAGCGGCGAAATCGGCGTGATTTCCAGTGTATCCCAGGCGTTTTGCGCGGACTGTACTCGCGCGCGGCTGTCGACTGAGGGTAAACTGTACACTTGTCTGTTCGCCACCAGCGGCCACGATCTGCGCGCACTGCTGCGCGAGGGCCGCAGCGATGCTGAAATCAGCACCGCGCTGGCGCATCTGTGGCGCGCGCGCGGCGACCGCTATTCGGCGCTGCGTACCAGCCAGACGGCGGCGCTACGGCGCGGCGCCAACAAAGTGGAAATGTCTTATATCGGGGGGTAGTTTTGTCTTTGAAGAACAAGGTCACGGGACTGATACTGGCAGGCGGCCGTGGTACCCGCATGGGCCGCGTGGACAAGGGCTTGCAGCCGTTTCGCGGCGCAACGCTGGTGGCGCATGTGCTGGCGCGGCTGGCGCCTCAAGTGGCGTCGGTGGCAATCAACGCCAATCGCAATCTGCCGCAGTACCAGGCGGTGGCCGGCGAGTCGCCGGTGCTGCCGGACTATCTGGATGGTTTTGCCGGGCCGCTGGCGGGCTTGCAGGTTGGCTTGCAGTTCTGCCCCACCGGACTGCTGCTGACGGCGCCGTGCGACTCGCCATTCTTCCCGCTGGATATGGCCGAGCGCCTGCACGCGGCCATGGAGGCGGAAGGCGCCGATCTGGCGATGGCGGTGACGATGGAGCACGATCCCGAGCAGCCGGAAGCGGCGCCATTCCGCCAGCCGCACCCGGTCTTCAGCCTGGTGAAGAGCAGCGTGCTGCCGCAGCTGGAGACCTACCTTGAAACCGGTGCGCGCCGCATGGAAGGCTTCTACAAAACGCTGCACGTGGCGGAAGTGCTGTTCGACGACAGCGCCGCCTTCGGCAACATCAACACCCTCGAAGACCTGCACCACCACGAGCGCAGCACCGCACCGGCGCCCAGCAGCCGCGCACCGGACGCTGATCCAGCCGCACTGGCGGTCGAGGATGCGCAGCGCCTGATCTGCGCGCGCGTCGCGCCGGTCGAGGCGACCGAGCAGCTGTCGCTGCTGGCCGCTTTAGACCGCGTGCTGGCCGCAGACATCATCTCGCCGATCAACGTCCCCGCCTACGACAACTCGGCGATGGACGGCTATGCGCTGCGCGGCCAGGACCTGCCGACCGAAGGCGCGAGCGCCAAGTTTAAGACCATCGGCGTCGCCTACGCCGGCCACCCGTTCACGCAAGCGCCGCACGCCAACGAATGCGTGCGCATCATGACCGGCGCCGCCATCCCGCCCGGCTGCGACAGCGTGCTGCCGCAGGAACTCGCTGCCAACATCAACGACGATGACGTCACTATCACCCACAACGCCATCCGCGCCGGCGCCAACCTGCGCCGCGCCGGTGAAGACCTGCAAGCCGGCGGCATCGCCATCGCCCAGGGCAAGCTGCTGCGCCCTGCGGATCTGGGGCTGATCGCCTCCCTCGGCATCGGCGAAGTCACGGTCAAGCGCAAGCTGAAAGTTGCCTTCTTCTCCACCGGCGACGAACTGCGCTCACTCGGCGAAAAGCTTGAAGACGGCTGCGTCTACGACAGCAACCGCTACACCCTGTTCGGCATGCTGCAACGACTCGGCTGCGAAGTGATCGACATGGGCGTGGTGCGCGACGATCCGCAAGCGCTGGAAGCCGCGCTGCGCCAGGCCGCCGCCAGCGCCGACGCCATCATCACTTCCGGCGGCGTCTCCGAAGGTGCGGCCGACTACACGCGCGACATCATGGCGCTGCTGGGCGACGTCGCCTTCTGGAAGCTGGCCATGCGCCCCGGCCGGCCGCTGGCCTTCGGCAAAGTGCAAGCGGGGCAGGACAGCGCCTGGTTATTCGGCCTGCCCGGCAACCCGGTCGCCGTCATGGTGTCGTTCTACCTGTTCGCCCGCCCCGCCCTGCTGCGCATGATGGGCGCCGACAGCGCACTGCAAACCATGCAGGCGCGCGCCACGCAAGCGATCCGCAAGCGCCCTGGCCGCACCGAGTATCAGCGCGGCATCGTCAGCAAGAGCGATGACGGCACACCGCAAGTACGCCTCACCGGCGCCCAGGGTTCCGGCATCCTCAGCTCTATGACCGAGGCCAACTGCATCGTCGTGCTGCACCACGACCAGGCCAACGTCGCCGCTGGCCAAACGGTCGACGTTATGCTGTTCGACGGGCTTGTGTAGCCACCAGCAGCATGCCGGCGGCCAGCGCCGCAAAGGCCCACTGCAAGCCGACGGCATGCGCAACAAAACCGATCAGCCCCGGCCCCGCCAGAATCCCGGCGTAGCCGATGGTTGAAATCGCGCTGACCGCCAGCCCGGCCGGCATGTCTTGCTGATTGCCGGCCGCCGAAAACAGCACCGGGACGATATTCGACGCGCCGCAACCGATCAGCGCAAAGCCCGGCAGCGCCAGCCACGCCGATGGCGCCAGCACCACGATCAGGAAGCCCGCAGCGGCAGCCACTCCGCCCAGCAGCAAGATGCGGCGACCGCCCCAGCGCTGCACGATCTTGTCGCCATTCAGGCGGCCGATGGTCATCGCCACCGCAAACGCCGCATAACCGAGGCCGCCCTGTGCGCCGCGCATGCCGCCATCGGTCAGCATCACCGCACTCCAGTCGAGCACCGCGCCTTCGGCCAGGAACACGAACATGCACAGCACGCCGATCAGCACCACGGCGCCGCGCGGCACCACCAGAAACGGCGCGTCGCGCTCCGCCGCCGGCGCTTCGCGCAGCAGATGCGGCCCCGCCACCAGCAGCACGCCCGCCACCACGATGGTCATCGCCACCGAAGCGCTGACGATGTCCATGCCGAGCCACAGCATCAGGCTCATGCCGCCGGCGCCAGCGATGCCACCGACACTGAACATGCCATGGAAGCCCGACATCAGCGCACTGCCATAGTCCTTCTCGACGATTACCGCCTGCACGTTCATCGAGACATCCAGCGTGCCGATGGCGGCGCCGAACAGGAACAAGGTCAATCCCAGCAAGGGTGCGCTGGGCGCGATCGCCAGGAATGGGAACACCGCGCAGCAGGCCAGGCCTGACCACAGCACCACGCGGCGGCAGCCGAAGCGCGCTGCCAGCACGCCAGTCACCGGCATTGCCAGCAGCGAGCCGATACCGAGACACAGCAACAGCAAACCCAGTTGCGCAGCTTCGACACCAGTGCGGGTTTGCGCATACGGCACCAGCGGCGCCCACGAAGACATGGCCATGCCGGCCGCCAGGAAAGCCAGGCGCGTCGATACGCGCTGTTTTAAACCAGTAGTTTTCATTGCATTCACGCGCCGGCACGCAGCAGGCGGGTGCCAGCGGCCGCATAGGCCTCCGCAACATCCACGCCGGTTTCCGCTTCGACGATCAGGTGGGTTAATTGGGAAATCGGCAGCACATGGTAGGACGCCACGGCGCCGATCTTGCTGCCGGTGGCGACGACTGCGGTGGCCTTGCTGTGTGCCGCCAGGCGGCGCTTGAACTCCGCCTCCTCGTAATCGACCGCCGTGACGCCGGCCTGCACATCGACACCGCAGGCGCCGATGAAATACAGGTCGGGATGGATCAGCTCCAACTCGCGCATGGCGGTGGCGCCGACGCTGCCGCCCAGGCTTTGCCTGATGCGGCCACCGATCATGATCAGGTCCACATGCGGCCTGTCGAGCAGACGCGCGGCGATCGATGGCGCGTTGGTCAGCACCGTCACCGGCGCGACCGGCAGCGCTTCGGCAACAGCGAGATTACTGCTGCCGGCATCGAGGAAGATGGTGCTGCCCGGCGCCACCAGCTTGACGGCCGCTGCGGCCAGGCGCGACTTGCCATCCTGCCCGCGCTCCATGCGCTGTACCAGCGTGCCGGCTTCGGGACCGGGCGGCATGCGCACGGCGCCGCCGTAAACCTTCTGGCACAGGCCAGCGGCAGCCAGATCGCGCAGATCGCGGCGGATGGTGTCTTCTGTGACGTGAAGCTGACGCGCCAGCGCTGCGGCCAGCACGCGACCTTCAGCATGCAGTTGCTTAAATATTAATTCATGCCGCTCGGGCAGCAGTAGAGGTTCGGGTTTCATGCGTGCATTGTACACAAATACGCATCAATGCGTACAAATGCGCACAATTAAGCACAAACAAGGATTACTCCGTGTCGAGGTCACCTTTATCCGGATCAGCGCCCATCAGCAATTGCGCCTGCTCACTCGGCAGCGCCTCCACCGTTTTCAGCTTGCGCGCCATGGCGCGGCTGCGCGTTTCGGCCGATTCGATATTCTTGGCGGCGCGTTCCAGCGTCAACTTGGTGGCAGCCAGCACGTCGCCGAATTTGGAGAACTCGGTTTTCACCGCGCCCAGCACCTGCCACACTTCCGACGAACGCTTTTCCAGCGCCAAGGTGCGGAAGCCCATTTGCAGGCTGTTGAGCAGCGCGGTCAGCGTCGACGGACCGGCGATGCTGATGCGGTTGACGCGCTGTAGTTCATCGGCCAGGCCGGGACGGCGCATCACTTCCGCGTACAGTCCTTCGGTCGGCAGGAACAGGATCGCAAAGTCAGTGGTGTGCGGCGGCGACACGTATTTCTCGGAGATGGTCTTGGCTTCCACCCGCACCGCGCGTTCCAGTTCGCGGCCGGCCAGCGCCACGCCTTCGGCATCGGCGTTGTCGGCAGCTTCCAGCAGACGCTCGTACTGCTCCTTCGGGAACTTGGCGTCGATCGGCATCCACACCGGCTGGCCGTTGTCGCCCTGGCCTGGCAGCTTGAGCGCAAACTCCACCCGCGCACCGCTACCGGCGATGGTTTCAACGTTCTTCGCATATTGATCGGGCGTGAGAACCTGCTCCAGCAACATCTCCAGCTGTACCTCGCCCCAGGTACCGCGCGTCTTCACATTGGTCAGCACCCGTTTCAGATCGCCGACGCCGAGCGCCAGTTGCTGCATTTCGCCCAGGCCCTGATGCACGCGCTCCAGCCGTTCGGACACCTGCTGGAACGAAGCGTTCAATCGCGACTCCAGCGTGGCGTGAAGTTTCTCATCCACCGTCTTGCGCATCTCTTCCAGCCGAGCGCCATTGTCGGCCTGCAGATCCTTGATCTTCACTTCCAGCGTGGCGCGTATCTCCTCCATGCGTTGATGCATGGTGTCGGAGAACAGCTTCAGGCTGCGCGCCTGCTCGTTGCGGCCAACCAGCCCTTGCGCTTCGAGCTGGCGGCGCATGGCTTCAAACTGCTGCACGGAGGCGGCATTGCTGGCCTGGGCGGTGGTCTGCAACTGCATGCGCACTTCCCGCTCGACGCGTTCGATGCGCTCCGCCAGATCAGCCGCCGGTGCGCTGCGGGAACGCAGCATCGCCAGCACCTGCAACGCAATCACGATGGCCAGCGCGGCCAGCAAGACGAAAAACTCGATCTGGCTCATGGCATCAATCCGGTTTGTTACGCATCCAGTCCGCAGTCTGGAAGAAGGAATTCATCAGACGCACGCGCAGCTCGGTGTCGATGCCGACATCCTCCATTGCCCATGCCATGCAGCGCAGCCACTGGTCGCGCTCCTGCGTGCCGATGGCGAACGGCATGTGGCGCATGCGCAGGCGTGGATGGCCGTGCGCCTGCTGGTACAGATCCGGGCCACCCATCCAGCCGCTGAGGAACATGAACAGACGCTGATTGGCGTTGTCCAGCGATGGACCATGCACGGAGCGCAGCAGTTTGAACTCCGGTTCAAGTTCCATCAGATCATAAAAGCGGTTGACCATCTCGCGGATGGTCGACTCGCCGCCAATTACTTCATAGAGGGTACGGGATTCTTCAGTCATACCCTCCATCATAACTTATACCAAGGCCAGTCTGCGCAGGCGCCGCGTGGATGACCAGCTGTCCAGATCCATCTGTTCGCGTATCGCCTCGCAAGCGTCAACGATGCGCGCCAGCTGCCCCTGATTCAGCCCGGAATTGAGCGTCAGCCGCACCAGCGATCGGTTCTTCGGCGTGGCAGGCGCGCAGAACATGGCGCCATATACGCCATGCTGTTCCAGCAGCTTGCGCAGCGCCAGCGTGCGCGGTTCTGCCCCCGCCTCCAGCGCGATGATCTGCTCCGTACCATCGCTGACGTTGTAGCCTAATGCGCTCAAGTCCGCACGCAGCGCGCGGGCATGCGCATGCAGCGCGGTGCGGCGATCATCGGCGGCGGCGATGAAGTCGATGGCTGCGTCGAACCACGCCAGCTCATGCCCCAGCATGCAAGAACTAAAAATCGCCGGGCGCGACTCGGACAGGAAGTAACCCTTGAAGTAACTGGAACAGCTAATGAAACCCGCGCGTCCAGCAAACGCCTTGGCCAGCGACGCCGTTCGGAAATGAACACGTTCACTCAACCCCAGTTGCGCCACCAGCCCGGCCCCGCGCGGCCCATGCGTACCTAGCGAATGCGATTCGTCGACAATCAGCATGCAGCCGCTGCGCTCGGCAATCTCCACCAGCTCCACCAATGGTGCGATGCTGCCGTTGGTGCTGTACAGCGCGTCGACCACGATCAGGCCGCGTCCGTGGCGCTGTAACTGCTTCTGCAAATGCTCCATGTCGTTGTGCAGGAAGGACACCGGCAGCGCACCTGCGGACTGCACGCCTTCCCATAGCGAGGCATGCGCCTGCATGTCGAGATACACCGGAATCTCCGGCCCGGCCAGCGTCTGCACCAGCCCCACATTCGCCGCCCATCCGGACTGCGCCAGAATGCCATCCTCAGCCCCCATGAAGTACGCCAGTTTGCGCTCCAGCCGGTGCTGTGCGCTGCCCTCCTGCAAATACACGGCCGACATCAGCAACTCGCCCTGCTGCTGGCGTAGCGCTGCGACCTGCGCCTCCACCAGCGCCGGCTCGCCGGCCAGGCACAGGTAGTCATTCCCGGCGAGGAACACCGCACCGGCCGGCGTCGCTTGCCAGGCGTGCGGATGCTCGCCGCCTAATAGCTGCTCAATGCGGGTGATGTAATGCAGATCCATGCGACGGGTCAGAAAATCCGGCAGATCAAAGCAAGCTTGTTTCTTGGCAATAGCGTAAGTCATGAGGTATCTCCTTGAGATTGAACAAGAATGGTTGCCTTTTGCGAACGGCAGTCGCCACCATGCGGGAAAAAAACTCACCGAGATTGATACGTATCAATGACCGCTTTGATATCGAATAAGCGCGAGCAAATTAGGGCGATGATGGTCACTTGGTAAAAATCAATCGCCGCCATGAAGCTCTCACTGCATGAACGCCTTAAACGCCGGCAGTATGGACTGTTGCAGTCGCTGCTGCTTTACCATGGCCGCGAAGACCATGCGACCGTGCGCGTGCTGCTGCTGGCTTGCATCGGCACGGTAGGCATGCCTTTGTTCTATGTAATCTGGCAGCACTTCTTCCCGCAGCAGTACGAATCGCTGCCACTGCGGCTGCTCGGCATTTTGCTGTGCGTACTGGGCCTGTTCGCGCGCCAGTTCAGCCAGCAGATGCTCAATCTGTACCTGCTGGTGGCACTCAGCTACATCTTTCCGTTCTTCTTTACTTTCATGTTTTTGATGAACCATGCATCCGGAGTGTGGAGTGAATCGTTGCTGATCGGCCTGGTGGTGCTATTCCACTTCGATACCGGACTGGCGCTGCGCGCCTACGCCATCGGCACGGTGCTGGCGTGCGTGGCGGCGACGGCCATGGGCAACGGCCAGTTACTGTTCAGCCAGGAGGTGCTACAGCAGTTGCCAATCCACTGGTTCACCATCGCCGTGCTCTCCGTCGCCAAGATCAGCCGCCATGTGCTGGCGCAGGAAAAGCTGGCCGGCATGGGCGCGGGGCTGGCCACCGTCGCGCATGAATTGCGCACGCCACTCACCAGCGTGGACGCCAATGTGCGTGGCCTGCTGCGCGTCGCCGCCGCCCACCCGGTCCAGGATGAGCGTGACAGCACGGTCGAAGCGCTAGGGCGGATTCAGTTTGAGGTGCGCCACATGAACCACATGATTGACCTGTTCCTGCTGAGCGCCACAGCGGTGCGGAAAAACCTGCACCCATCGGAAACGGTGTCGATGGAGAGCGTGGTGGAGGCAGTACTCAAGCGCTACCCCTTCTCCAGCAGCAAGCAGCAAAAGACAGTTCAGCTGGAGCTGCGGCATAACTTCCAGTTTGCTGGCCAGACCGAGCTGGCGGTGGTGGTGCTGCTTAACCTGCTGCGCAACGCCTTGCGCGCCGTGCAGCGCGCCGGCAAGGGGCGCGTGCGTATCGTCATCGATGGCGGCCACCAGCCGCCACGCCTGCTGTTCATCGACACCGGCTGCGGCATTCCGCCGTCGCAGATGGCGCTGATCTTCCGTCGTTTTTATTCGCATCCACCGCACAACGGTGCCGGCATCGGCCTGGCCCTGTGCCGTGAAATCATGGATGCGTGGAGCGCCGGCATACGTTGCGTATCGCGCGAGAACGCCTACGCCATCTTCATTCTGGAGTTCCCCGCGAGGTAAATCATGCACCTGCCTGTTTACGCCCATCCAACGCTGACCGTGCTGATCGACGACAGCGATTCATTCCTGAGCAGCCTGTCCTTCCAGCTGGACTCCGCGCTGGCCAACAAGACCTTTCACGACACCAGCGCGGCGCTGCACTGGCTGTGCGCCGGCACGCCCGGCAATGGCATACCGCTGCACGTCAACTTCGACATGCACAACCTGCCAGCCGATCAATGCAATGTGGCGCTGGACCTGGAGCGCATCTACCGCATCGCCGAACAACGCGAACGCTTCGCCACGCCATCGGTGCTGGTGGTGGATTACTCGATGCCGCAAATGAACGGGTTGGAATTTTGCGCAGCGGTGGCGCATCTGCCGTGCAAGAAGATCCTGTTCACCGGCGCGGCCGACGAGAAAATCGCTGTCGTCGCCTTCAACCGCGGCCTGATCGACCGCTACATCAAAAAGAGCGACGATCACGCCCTGGACATACTGGAAATGGAGATCAACGCCATGCAGGACTGCTATTTCGACAGCCGTTCCGATACGCTGCGCGAACTGGTGGCGCTGCACGATTACCGCTTCCTGACCGATCCGGCGCTGACGGAGGTGGTGCAGGAGCTCAAGCGCACGCTGGGCTTTGTGGAACACTACATCTTTCCCAACCCGGCCGGCATCCTGTTCCTCGACCGGCACGGCAAGGCTACGCTGATGATGATCGAAACCGAACAAGGCATACAGGCGCAGTACGAAATCGCCCGCGACAGCGATGCGCCACGCTCGCTACTGAATGCGCTGCTGGAGCGGCATGTACTGACGTTTTTTCACGACCCGCATGGCGACGGCATGTACACCAGCGGCATGGCGAAGCACTGGCACCGCTACAGCGCAGCGCCGCGCATCTGCTACGGCACAGAGACGTATTATTGGGCGCTGTTCGACCTGCCCGCGCATTACTTTGCGCAGCGTCCGTACACCTATGCGCAGTACCTGCGCGAGCCGCAGCCGCAGTTCATCGCTGCTTAGGCTTCGCGCAGCGTTTGCAGCGGCGGCTGGCGCAGCACATTGCGCAGTCCCAGCCAGCCGCCGGCGATGGCGCACAGCGCACCGGCCACCAGTCCGACCAGCCATACCGCAGGGCTGAATTCCCAGGCGAACTTGAACTGATAGGTGGCCAGCGCCCAGCCCATGGCTGCCGCGCCAGTCGCCGCCAGCACGCCGGACAGCGCGCCAACCAGCGTGAATTCGATCAGCTGCGCCTGCGACAGCTGCTTGCGGGTCGCGCCCAGCGCGCGCAGCAGGCCGGCCTCGCGGGTGCGTTCGTCCTGCGATCCCATCAGCGCCGCGTACAGCACCAGCACACCGGAAGCCAGCGTAAAGATGAACAGGAACTCCACCGCAGTGATCACCTGGTCCAGCACCGCCTGTACCTGGCGCAGGATGCCGCCGACATCAACGATGGTCAGGTTGGGATAATCACGCGTCAGCGCATTCATCACCGCACCCTGGCCGGCCGGCAGGTGGAAGGCGCTGATCCAGCTTTGCGAGATATCGTTCATCGCCGCCGGATTGATGATGGCGAAGAAGTTGACCCGCATCGAACCCCAATCCAGCTTGCGGATGCTGGTGATGGTGACATCCACCGGCGAGCCGGCGATATCGAAGCGCAGCTTGTCGCCCAGCTTCCAGCGCAGTGTCTTGGCGATGCCCTCTTCCACCGACACTTCCGGCGCGCCCGGCTTGTCCTCAAACCATTTGCCCTGCACGATCTTGTTCTCGGCCTGCATCTGCGCCATGGTCGATAGATTGAATTCGCGATCGGCCAGGCCGCGTGCGCGGTCTTCCGTGTAGGTCTCGGCGGTGACCGGCAGGCCGTTCACCTGGGTCAGGCGGCCGCGTATCATCGGGTATTGCGGCGCGTAGTTGACGCCTGCCGCCTTCAGGCGCCTGGCGATATCCTCCCCCTGCTCCGGCTGGATATTGATGATGAAGCGGTTCGGCGCATCGGCCGGCGTGGCGTTGCGCCAGGCCGTCATCAGGTCGCCGCGCACCACCGTCAGCACCAGTAGCGCCATCATGCCCAGCGCCAGCGACACCACCTGCACCATGGTGGCGCCGGGACGCCGCTGCAAGGAGGTGATCGCGAAGCGCCAGCCCTGATGATCGATCAGGCCGCGCAGCGAACGCAGCGAGCGCAATCCCAGCCAGGCCACCAGGCCGAATACGGCAAATGCGCCCAGGAAGCCCAGCGCCGTGTACAGCGCCATTTTCGGATCGCCCGCCTGCCACAGCAGCAGTGCCACAAAGCCGGCCATGCCGATGCCGTAGGTGGCCAGGGCGCTGACTTTCGGCGGCTCCTGCTCGCGGCGGATCACGCGGTTGTGCGGCACCTTGCGCAGTTGCAGAATAGGCGGCAGCGCAAACGCGGCCAGCAGCAGGATGCCGATCGCCATGCCCTGCAAGGCCGGGAAGATGGTCGGCGCCGGCAGTTCCGAGGACACCAGCGAACCCAATACCTCCAGCAGCACATAGTGCGCACCGAAACCAACTGCCACGCCCAGCGCACTGCCGATCACGCCAACCAGCAGGAATTCAATCAGGTACATGGCCGTCACCTGGTTTTGCGTCAGCCCCAGGCAACGCAGCATGGCGCAGGCATCCAGGTGGCGCTGCATGAAGCGGCGCGCGGCCATCGCCACGGCCACCGCCGCCAGCATGGCCGACAGCAGGCCGACCAGCGACAGAAAGCGGTCGGCGCGTTCCAGCGTGGTTTCCATTTCAGGACGGCCGTCGAGCGACTCCACACGCACGCCCTTGATGTTGTTGCTCTTGATGGCCGCTTTCAGCCATTCCTCATAGGCCTTGGCGACTTGCGCGCCATCCTTCAGCGACGGCGGCGCACCGACCAGCATGCGGTAGTTGACGCGCGAGCCGGGCTGAATCAGATTGGTCGCATCCAGGTCCTCCAGCGCAAACATCACGCGCGGTGCAAAAGCCAGGAAGTTGGCGCCACGGTCCGGCTCGGCAGCGATCAATTGGGTGATGGTGAATTTCTTGTCGCCCAACTGGATCTGCTGGCCGACGCCGGTGTTCAGGCTACCCAGCAGACCAGGCTCTACCCACACGGTGCCGGCTGTCGGCACGCCGGTGGCGGCGACGCCGATGCTTTGCTCGGCTTGCGCGGCGTCACTGGTGGTCTTGACCTTGCCGCGCAATGGATAGCCGGGGCCGACGGCTTTCAATGCCGACAGCACCGATGTCGATTGTTCGCCCTCGCCTGCCTGCGCCATGCTGGGGAAGCTGATGGTGTCGGTCACCACCAGTCCGCGCTGCACGGCTTGCGCGCGCCAGTCAGCGCGCACCGGCAGGTCGGCGCTGACCACCACGTCAGCGCCCAGCAGTTGGTGCGCGTCGCGATCCAGGCCGCTGCGCAGGCGGTCGATGAAGAAGCCGGTGGCGGACAAGGCGGCCACCGCCACCGTCAGCGCGATCAGCAGAAAGCGCAGCTGGCCGGCGCGCCAGTCGCGCGCCGTCATATTGAGGGCGAGTTTGAACATTTAGACCTTGGCGAAAAATGCGTCCACTTCATCGAGGAACTTTTGCTTTTGCTCAGCAGGCAGGAAGGCAGCCGCGAAGCCGTTGCGCGCCAGGCGCTGTGCGTGCGACAGGCCCAGCGGCAGTGCCTCAAACGTGGCGATGAAGTTGTCGTTCATATAGCCGCCGAAGTAAGCCGGGTCATCCGAATTGACGGTGGCGACAATCCCCGCATCCAGCAGCTCCAGCAGATTATGCTGATCCATCTTATCGAACACGCACAGCTTGATATTCGACAGCGGGCACACCGTCAGCGCCATCTGCTCTTTCGCCAGACGCTCAGTCAGCGCCTGGTCTTCCAGGCAGCGCACGCCGTGGTCGATGCGCTCCACCTTCAGCGTATCCAGCGCGGTGTAGATGTACTCCGGCGGACCTTCTTCTCCGGCGTGCGCCACCAGGTGCAGGCCCAGTTCGCGACAGCGGGCAAACACGCGCGCGAATTTCTCCGGCGGGTTGCCGACTTCCGATGAGTCCAGGCCAACGCCGATGAATTTATCGCGGTATGGCAGCGCCGCATCCAGCGTGGCGATCGCATCCTCTTCCGACAAATGGCGCAGGAAGCACAGGATCAGCGTGGCGCTGACCGGGCTGTCCTGGCAGGCGCGGTGGATGCCGTCGATGACCACCTTGATATCGACGCCGCGCGCAGTATGCGTTTGCGGATCGAAGAAGATTTCGGTGTGACGCACATTGTCTTCTTCGGCGCGCTTCAGATAGGCGGCCGTCATGTCATAGAAATCCTGCTCCTGCAACAGCACGCTGGCGCCAGCATAGTAGATGTCGAGGAAGGATTGCAGATCGGTGAAGGCATACGCCGCGCGCAGTTCTTCCACCGAAGCGTAAGCCAGCTTGACGCCGTTACGTTCGGCCAGCGCGAAGATCAGCTCCGGCTCCAGCGAGCCTTCGATGTGGATGTGCAGCTCGGCTTTCGGCATCTGCTGCAAAACGCGGCGCAATTGTTCATTCAACATAATGATATTTCCTGTTACTTGGGTGACTTAATGAAGCATCTTATCTCATGCGGCGGATAGCGTGTCAGCACATCTTCGCAAGCCGTGTTACTGTGGTGTTCAAGGACCAGAAAACACCATCCGGAGCGCGTGTTTTACGCGTAATTTTCTTTTTGAATCATGCAGTTACAAAAGGGTATTAACGATATTACGACATACCTTTTGACTTCCTGCACCAATAGCGCAATAATCAATTTCATAGACGTAAGAAGCGTTACGACCAACACATAAAGCCGCCATCCGGCCATAAAGCCAGCTCAAAGACACGGGCAATCCGCGTCACCAAAGGAAGCTGACCAGAAGAAAAATAATACAGAGAGGACTCAACGAACCAGAGCCAGGGCAGGCGAACTGCCGGTGACTCGTGACAAGCAGGTTTCCATCATTAAAGGACATTCAAACATGACCATTTTTGACAACTACGCCGCACGATACGAACGGACCAAAGAAGAAGAGATGTCCATGAAGGAGTATCTCGAACTTTGCAAGAAAGACCGGCTCACCTACGCCAGCGCCGCCGAGCGCATGCTGGCCGCCATCGGCGAACCTACCCTGGTCGACACGCGCAACGACACGCGCTTGTCGCGCATCTTCGCCAACAAGGTGATCAAGATTTATCCGGCTTTCCGCGAGTTCTACGGCACCGAGGAAGTGATCGAGCAGGTGGTGTCCTACTTCCGCCACGCGGCGCAGGGACTGGAGGAGCGCAAGCAGATCCTCTACCTGCTGGGCCCGGTGGGCGGCGGCAAATCGTCGATCGCGGAAAAGCTCAAGTCGCTGATGGAACATGTGCCCTTCTATTGCCTGAAAGGCTCGCCGGTCAACGAGTCGCCGCTGGGCCTGTTCAACGAGGACGAGGACGGCACCATTCTGGAAGAAGACTACGGCATTCCACGCCGCTACCTGCGCAATATCCCGTCGCCGTGGGCGGTCAAGCGCCTGCACGAATTCAATGGCGACATCAACCAGTTCCGCGTGGTAAAGCGCTACCCGTCTGTGCTGAAACAGATCGGCATTTCCAAGACTGAGCCGGGCGACGAAAACAATCAGGACATTTCCTCGCTGGTCGGCAAGGTCGATATCCGCAAGCTGGAAGATTATTCGCAGGACGATCCCGATGCCTACAGCTACTCTGGCGGCCTGTGCCTGGCCAATCAGGGCCTGATGGAATTCGTCGAGATGTTCAAGGCGCCGATCAAGGTACTGCATCCGCTGCTGACCGCCACCCAGGAAGGCAACTACAAGGGCACCGAAGGTTTCGGCGCGATCCCGTTTGACGGCGTGGTGCTGGCGCACTCGAATGAGTCCGAGTGGAAAACCTTCAAGAACAACCGCAACAATGAAGCCTTCCTTGACCGTATCTACATCGTCAAAGTGCCGTACTGCCTGCGCGTCACCGACGAGATCAAGATTTACGACAAGCTGCTGTTCAATTCCTCACTGTCGAGTGCGCCTTGCGCGCCGGGCACCTTGCGCATGATGGCGCAGTTCGCCATCCTGTCGCGGCTGAAAGATCCTGAGAACTCCAGCATCTTCAGCAAGATGCTGGTCTACGATGGTGACAATCTGAAGGACACCGATCCGAAAGCCAAATCCATCCACGAGTATGGCGATTACGCCGGCGTGGATGAGGGCATGAATGGGCTGTCGACGCGCTTTGCCTTCAAGATCCTGTCCAAGGTGTTTAACTTCGACAATACCGAAGTGGCGGCCAATCCGGTGCACCTGCTGTATGTGCTGGAGCAGCAGGTCGAGCGCGAGCAGTTCCCACCCGAGCTGGAGCAGAAATACTTCTCGTACATCAAGGAGCATCTGGCGCAGCGCTATGTCGAATTCATCGGCAAGGAGATACAGACGGCGTATCTGGAATCGTATTCCGAATATGGCCAGAATATCTTCGACCGCTACGTGACCTTTGCCGACTTCTGGATACAGGATCAGGAATACCGCGATCCGGACACCGGCGAAAGCTTCGACCGCGAGTCGCTCAACAACGAGCTGGAGAAAATCGAGAAGCCGGCCGGGATTTCGAATCCGAAAGACTTCCGCAACGAGATCGTCAACTTCGGCCTGCGCGCGCGCGCCAACAACGGCGGCAAGAATCCGGCGTGGACCAGCTATGAGAAGTTCCGCACCGTGATCGAGAAGAAAATGTTCTCCAATACCGAGGAACTGCTGCCGGTGATTTCGTTCAACGCCAAAGCCAGCGCGGAGGATGCCAACAAGCATGCCGACTTCGTCGCGCGCATGGTCGAGAAAGGCTATACAGCCAAGCAGGTACGGCTGCTGTGCGAATGGTATCTGCGCGTGAGGAAGTCCTCGTAACACGCCGCCGTTCCCGCGCAGGCGGGGACGGCGATGCAACCAGCAGGAGGCATCTTTTGACTTACCTCATCGACCGTCGTTTGCAAGGCAAGAACAAGTCCGCCGTCAACCGCGAGCGTTTCTTGCGGCGTTACAAATCGCAGATCAAGGACGCGGTAGGCCGCGCCATCAAGGGCCGCTCCATCACCGACGTTGAGAACGGCGAAAAAGTCTCCATTCCGGTCAAGGATGTGAGCGAACCCTCGTTCGGCCACGCCCATGGCGGCGTCTGGGAGGTGGTCAATCCAGGCAACCAGGAATATCTGAAAGGCGACCAGATCAACCGCCCCAAAGGCGGTGGTGGTGCCGGTCGCGGCAAGGCCGGCAATAGCGACCAGCTGACCGAAGACGACTTCATCTTCGAACTGTCGCGCGAAGAATTCATGAACTACTTCTTCGAGGACCTGGAACTGCCGCACATGGTCAAGACCCAGCTGACCGCCAGCACCGATTTTAAAAACCAGCGCGCCGGCTACAATATGTCCGGCACGCCATCGAATATCCATGTGCTGCGCTCGCTGCGCGGCGCACTGGGCCGGCGTATCGCGGTCGGCGGCGGCTCGCGCAAGCGCGTCACCGAAGCCGAGCGCGAACTGGAACAGCTGCTGCTGGATGGCGCGCCGCTGCACGACCCGCGCGTGGTTGAGCTGAAGAAGCTGATCCACCACTTGCACACGCGCCTGCTGGCCATCCCCTTCATCGACCCGTTCGATCTGCGCTACACCAACCGTATCAAGGTGCCCAAGCCGATGACGCAGGCGGTGATGTTCTGCATCATGGACGTTTCCGGCTCCATGGATGAGACGCGCAAGGATACCGCCAAGCGCTTCTTCATCCTGCTCTATCTGTTCCTCAAGCGCGTCTACGACAAGATCGAGGTGGTGTTCATCCGCCACCACACGGCCGCAGCCGAAGTGGACGAGGAAGAATTCTTCCACTCGCGCGAATCGGGCGGCACGGTGGTGTCGTCGGCGCTGCACCTGCTGGACAAGATCATCGACGAGCGCTTTGGCGCTGGCAGCTACAACGCCTACGTGGCCCAGGCGTCCGACGGCGATAACTGGGACAACGACTCGGTGCTGTGCCGCCAGTTGCTGGTCAACACCATCATGCCCAAGGTGCAGTACTACACCTATGTCGAGATCACCGACGGGCCGCCGCAAAACCTGTGGGAGCAGTACTCGCAGGTGCCGGACCACCATCCGCACTTTGCCATGCAGAAGATCGTCACGCCGGCCGACATCTATCCGGTATTCCGCGAACTGTTCAAGAAGCAGCCGAAATGAACGACATGACCACGCCCAAGCCCAAGCATCCGAACGCGCTGCCGGAGCAATCCGAGTGGACCTTCGAGCTGATCGAGCAGATCCACCAGGAAATCCGCCGCGTCGCCGAAGGCTACGGGCTGGATACCTACCCCAACCAGCTGGAGATCATCACTGCAGAGCAGATGATGGACGCCTATACCTCGGTCGGCATGCCGGTGTCGTACAACCACTGGTCGTTCGGCAAGCACTTCCTCAGCACCGAGAAAGGCTACAAGCGCGGACAGATGGGACTGGCCTACGAAATCGTCATCAACTCCAATCCCTGCATCGCTTATTTAATGGAGGAGAACAGCCTGACCATGCAGGCGCTGGTGATCGCGCATGCTGCCTATGGTCACAACTCCTTCTTCAAAGGCAACTACCTGTTCCGCACCTGGACCGACGCCGACGCGATTGTCGACTACATGGTGTTTGCCAAGAACTACATCGCCGAGTGCGAGCAGCGCCACGGCATTGA
Source organism: Duganella sp. sic0402 (assembly GCF_019219065.1). Classification (GTDB taxonomy): domain Bacteria; phylum Pseudomonadota; class Gammaproteobacteria; order Burkholderiales; family Burkholderiaceae_D; genus Rugamonas. Next base: position 86,486 of record NZ_JAHUWK010000005.1, read on the forward strand.
CGCGGTCGAGCTGCTGCTGGACTCCTGCCACGCGATCCAGAACTACGGCGTCGACCGCTACAAGCGGCCGGCCAAGCTGTCGCTGATGGAAGAGCGCGCGCGGCAAAAAGAACGCGAAGCGTATGTGCAGTCGCAGCTCAACGATCTGTGGCGCACACTGCCGCGCCGCGAGGAAGAGGAAACTGCCAAGGCCGCCAAGCGCTTCCCGGTCGAGCCAGAAGAAAACCTGCTGTATTTCATCGAGAAGTACGCGCCGCTGCTGGAACCCTGGCAGCGCGAGATGGTGCGGATAGTACGTAAGATCTCTCAGTATTTCTACCCACAGCGGCAGACCCAGGTCATGAACGAAGGCTGGGCCACCTTCTGGCACTACACCATCCTCAATCAGTTGTACGATGACGGTGTGATCGGCGACGGCTTCATGATGGAGTTTCTGAAGAGCCATACCAACGTGGTCTATCAGCCGCCGGTCAACAGTCCCTACTACAGCGGCATCAATCCCTACGCGCTGGGCTTCGCGATGATGACCGACATCCGCCGCATCTGCGAACATCCGACCGATGAAGACCGCGTCTGGTTCCCCGACATCGCCGGCAGCGACTGGCGCAAGACGCTGGACTTCGCCATGCGCAACTTCAAGGATGAGAGCTTTATCGCGCAATACCTGTCGCCCAAGCTGATACGCGAGTTCCACTTCTTCGCCGTGCTGGACGATGATAACAATGAGAAGCTTAACGTCTCCGCCATCCACGACGACCTCGGCTATCGATACGTGCGCCAGCAACTAGCAGAACAATATAATCTGGGCAATCGTGAGCCCAACATCCAGGTATGGTCGGTCAACACTCAGGACGACCGGGCGCTGACCTTGCGCCATACCCAGTTCCAGCGCCGCCCGCTCAACCAGCAGGCTGGTGAGGTACTGAAGCATGTTGCACGCTTATGGGGCTTCGACGTCCATCTGGAAACAGTGGGGCCGAACGGCGAAGTTGTCAGTACCCTGGAAGTCAAACGGGAGAAACGCGGCCGGATTCCCTGACCCAACTAATATATAAGGCTTTTTCTGGCGCCGTGCCAAAGGCAATATCACAGGCACGGCTCTTGCAAGAGTCCATACCGGGGTCAGCGACGGCGCGCTGACCCCGGTTTTTTTTGGCAGAGGCATGGCGCGGCGCAGAAGTCAATATTTTTCTGTGCCTACTTGTATAGTAGTCCCCGCAAGAATTTCGACAAAGAAACATTTGCGGCCAAATTATCAATTGCACGTAGTAAAGCTACCTGCATAAAATTCCGTATTTGGCCTTAAGGGAAAACTAAGTAACGTCATGGTGCGCCAGCGCCCAAAAATGCGACTAAGAGTCTTGTTGATTGAGCCAGAACGGTGCAAAGTGAGCGCTACCATATAGGAAAACCCTATGAAATTTAACCGGTTTTAGGGATGAAAATTCTATGTAAAATCAAGAATTCGTATGTATAATTCGCCGACGTCCCGGATGCGGCTGTTGTTTTGTGTCGCCATTTTGGGGTTTAAGTAGCACCAAAGAGAGTTGGTATTGGAGAAAGCAGGCATGAATTTCACGCACAACGAGAAAAGCACCGGGAAGAACTTTACAGGCATAACGATTGTCGTTTTGTTGCACTTGCTGGTCGCTTATGGGATCGTGACGGGCTTGGGAACACGTTTGGTGCATAAGATGATCGCACCAGTGGAGACCAAGATCATCGAGGAGGTCAAACCTCCTCCACCGAAAGAGCTCCCACCACCGCCACCACCGCCAGAGATGAAGGCACCACCACCGCCATTCATCCCGCCAGTTGAGGTGAACGTGCAGCAGCCGCCACCGCCTAACAACACGATCGCTAACGCGACCAACGTGAAACCGGCAACCACCGAGATCCAGAAGGCGCCGCCAGCTCCGCCGGCAGCTCCTCCAGGCCCTCCGAAGACCGGTGTGCGTACTGCGGCAGTGGTTGACTTCAGCACTTGCGCCAAACCGGAATGGCCGAAGTCGTCCCTGCGTAATGAGGAAACCGGCACTGTGCAGCTGTCGTTCCTGATCGCAGCCGATGGCCGCGTTGCCGAAGGTAAGGTAGTGAAATCGAGTGGTTTCAGGGATCTCGATAAAGCTGCGGTCGCCGGTATCACGAAGTGCCGTTTCAAACCGGCAACCGAAGATGGCGTACCAAAAGAAGGCTGGCAGCAGATGCAATACGTCTGGACGCTGGAGTAAAACCGAGACAAACCATCGTCTCAATTAGTAATTTTCGTTGTCATTACGCCAGCGATCTGATTATTTTATCAATTTGGAGGAAGCATGTTTAAGAATACCCGTTTGTCCGCTGTACTGGCCGCTGTGCTGTTCTCGGTGACCGCAGCAACCGCCCTGGTGAGCGCTCCTGCCTTCGCGCAAGAGCAAGCCTCGGCACCTGCTGCAGCCCCAGCAGCTGATGCAGCAGCGCCAGCGCCAGCAGCAGATGCGGCAGCAGCACCTGCAGCCGACGCTGCAGCTCCAGCAGCTCCAGCAGCTCACGGTGCAGAAGAAGTGGAAAACCCATACGGCTTCAAAGCAGTTTGGGATGCAGGTTTCGTATCGCGCGCTACCCTGATCATTCTGTCGCTGATGTCGATGGGTTCGTGGTACATCATCATCACCAAACTGATCGACCAGACCAAGATCTTCAAACAGTCGAAAGAAACCTCGGCTAAGTTCTGGAAAGCTTCGTCGATCGCTGCTGGTTCGGCTACCCTGACCGAAGGCTCGCCATTCCGCTTCATCGCTGAAACCGGCACCAAGGCAACCGCTCACCACGACGGCGCCCTGCTGGAACAAATCGACCTGTCGACCTGGGTGACCATGTCGATCCAGCGCGCTGTTGACAAAGTTCAATCGCGTCTGCAAGACGGCCTGTCGTTCCTGGCAACCGTTGGTTCGACCTCGCCGTTCATCGGTCTGTTCGGTACCGTTTGGGGTATTTACAATGCGCTGATCGCCATCGGCATGTCGGGTAACGCATCGATCGACAAAGTTGCAGGTCCAGTCGGTGAAGCGCTGATCATGACCGCTTTCGGTCTGTTCGTGGCAGTTCCAGCCGTTCTGGGTTACAACTGGCTGGTACGTCGTAACAAGTCGGCAATGGAAGACGTACGTGCTTTCTCGGCTGACGTTCACTCGGTGCTGATCTCGGGCGCAATGTCGACCGCTACCGGCTCCAAAAAAGTTGGGTAATTAACCATGTCCATGTCCGTAGGCTCCGATAGCGGAGACGAAGATCAAGTCATGTCAGAAATCAACACGACGCCCCTCGTGGACATCATGTTGGTTCTGCTGATTATCTTCCTGATCACGAGCCCGGTTGTTCTGAAGCTGATCAAGATCCAGCTGCCAGAAGAAACCAACCAGGTTATTCAGACCAAACCGGAAGACGTTAACATCGTTGTAAGCAAGGATGGCGACATCTACTGGAATCAGAAGAAAATGCGCGACGCGAATGAGCTGTTCGATTTTCTGAAGGTGGAAGCTGTGAAGCTGCCGCAGCCGGAAGTTCACGTACGTGGTGACCAAGAAACCAAGTACGAAGCAATCGGCAAGGTTATTTACACTACCCAGCGCGCTGGTATCCAGAAGGTCGGCTTCATCACCGAACCGCCTGATAAGGGTTAATTCCCGGTAGCGCATCGCAGGCCTGTGTAGTTCAGGCCTGCCCTTCTTAAAAGGAAACATCATGAGTATGAATGTCGGCTCTCCGGCCGCCGGTGGCGCGGACCCGGAACCAATGATGGAAATGAATATGACGCCCCTCATCGACGTGATGCTGGTGCTGATTATCATGATGATCATTACGATTCCTAAGGCCAATCACTCGGTCAACCTGAACATGCCGGTCGGCACCCCGCCGCCGCCAACCAAGGAACCAGTGGTAATCACGATTGACGTCGACTTCGACGGTACGATTCTGTGGGATAACGTGGTTGTTCCTGACCGCGGCACCCTGGAAGCGAAACTGACCGATGTCGCCGCGCAAGCGGATCAGCCGGAAGTGCATCTGCGTCCGAACAAGCTGGTCTCGTACAAAGTCGTCGCAGGCGTGATGGCTTCGGCCCAGCGTCTGGGCGTGACCAAGATTGGTCTGGTCGGTAACGAACAGTTCCAGTAATAAGTCCCATGTACAATAATAGGCAGGACCATTCCTGCCTATTTGCTTTTTTGAAGAAAGAAAACTCACCCATGACCAAGTTTCGTCTCGCTCATCTCGGCCTGGTAATGGCCGCTATTGGTTTTACTGCAGCAGCCCCTATCGCAGGTTTCTCGTCGGTCGCCTACGCAGCAGAAACGGTGCGCGCAGAAATCGGCAAACCATTGCAAGAAGCACAGAAACTGGCCGCGGCCGGCAAGAACAAGGAAGCTCTTGCCAAACTGAAAGAAACCGACTCCGTCGGCGGCAAATCCGCTAACGAAACCTATTTGATCGAGCGCACCCGCGCTTCGGCAGCTGCTGCTGCCGGCGATAACGACGCTGCCGCCAAGGCCTTCGAATCGGTGATCAACTCCGGCAAGCTGTCGGCTGCCGAACAACCAAAATTCACCCAAGCCCTGGCCGGCATCTACTACCGCGCCAAGGACTACCCAAAAGCCATCACCTGGATTCAGCGCGCGCTGAAAGACAATCCAAACGACGGCCAGATGCGTGAGCTGCTGATCCAGACCTACTACATCAGCGGCAAATACGCTGAAGCGGCCAAGGAACTGCAATCGAACAAGAATGCCTCCGAGCAGTCGCTGCAGATGCTGGCCAATATCCAGCTGAAGCAGAACGACAAGGCTGGCTACGTGCAGACCCTGGAAAAACTGGCCGGTTCCTATCCAAAGTCGAGCTACTGGGCCGACCTGCTGAACCGTGTCGCCGGCAAGCCAGGCTTCTCGTCCACGCTGTCGCTGGATGTGCTGCGTCTGCGCCTGGCCAACGGCCTGCTGACCAAGCCAGCTGAATACATGGAAATGGCCCAGCTGTCGCTGCAAGCCAATAATCCGGCTGAAGCAATCAAAATCATCGACCAGGGCTACAAAAAAGGCGTACTGGGCACTGGCACCGACGCCGCCCGTCACCAGCGCCTGAAAGACCTGGCCGCCAAGACCCAGACCGAGTTCGACGCCAAAGCCGCCACCGTGGAAGCCGAAGCTGTCAAAGCCAAGGATGCCGACGCACTGGCCAACCTGGGCTACGGCCTGGTATCGGCTGGCAAAGCCGACAAAGGTCTGCCTCTGATGGATCAGGCAGTCAAGCTGGGCACCGGCCGCAATCCTGAAGCGATCAAGCTGCACTACGGTATCGCTCAAAGCATCGCTGGCAAGAAAGCCCCTGCTCTGGCAACCCTGAAAACCGTTAAAGGCACCGACGGCACCGCCGACCTGGCCCGCTACTGGACCCTGAACATTAATCACCCGATGTAATTCGGGCGGTTGATGCGCAAAGCGCTGTTCCGGCCCAAGCCGGACAGCGCTTTTTTTTCGCTTTGAGGGATTCCCCGTATAATCTCTTATTTGCGACAAGTTTTTCCCCAAGATTCCCATGAAGGTATTTCGAGGTCTTCCCAATGCAGCGGCGCGCGCGCCCTGCGCGCTCACGATCGGCAACTTTGACGGTGTCCACCTGGGCCACCAGGCATTGCTGGCCCGCGTACGCGCCGCCGCCACTGGCCTCGGGCTGGAAGCGGCCGTGATGACTTTCGAACCGCATCCGCGCGAGTTCTTTGCGCGCAAGGCCGGCGACCTGTCGCGCGCGCCGGCGCGCATCGCCAACCTGCGCGACAAGCTGCAATCACTGTCCGACAACGGTATCGACAGGGTCATCGTCGAACACTTCTCCGATTCCTTCGCCGGCCTGACGCCGCAGGAATTCACTGAAAAAGTGCTGGTCGAAGGCCTGCACGTCAAATGGCTGATGGTCGGCGACGACTTCTGCTACGGCGCACGGCGCGCCGGCAATGTGCAGATGCTGCTGGAAGCCGGCGAAAAATACGGCTTCCACGTCGAGACCCTGCCGACCGTGATGAACGGCAGCACCCGCATCTCCTCCTCCGCCGTGCGCGCCGCGCTGGCCGAGGGCGATTTCCCGCATGCCGAAGCGCTGCTGGGCCATCCTTACGCGATCTCCGGCCACGTGATCCATGGCCAGAAACTGGGCCGCACGCTGGGCTTCCCGACGCTCAACCTGCGCGTGCCGCACCGCCCGGCGCTGTCCGGCATCTTCATCGTGCAGGTGCACGGCTTGAGCGAGCAGCCGCTGCCGGCCGTGGCCAGTCTGGGCGTGCGCCCGACCGTCGATGACAGCGGCCGGGTGCTGCTGGAAGTCCATGTGTTCGACTTTGCGCAGAATTGCTATGGCAAGCAAGTGCGCGTCGAATTCCTGCAAAAAATCCGCGACGAAGAAAAGTATGTCGATCTGCCGACGCTGACGGCAGCCATCAACCGCGACGCCGACATCGCCCGCGCCTTCTTCGCCAAACGCGCCACCGACCGAATTTGACCGCGCGATCAGCTACGCGCGCCGGCTACCCAAGCATTCCGAATACATCTACTGAAGAACACCATGTCCGATAACAAATCCGCAAAGAAGCCTGAAAGTAAATACCAGGTCAACATGACCGAAACCCCATTCCCGATGCGCGGCGATATGGCCAAGCGCGAACCGAACTGGGTCAAGCAATGGCAAGACAAGAAAATCTACGAGCGCGTACGCAAGGCAGCCGCCGGCCGCCCTAAATTCATCCTGCACGATGGTCCTCCATATGCCAACGGCGACATCCACATCGGCCACGCCGTCAACAAGATCCTGAAAGACATGGTGGTCAAGGCGCGCACCTTCGCCGGCTACGACGCGCCTTATGTGCCGGGCTGGGATTGCCACGGCATGCCGATCGAGATCCAGATCGAAAAACAATACGGCAAGAACCTGCCGACCGCTGAAGTGCTGACCAAGGCGCGCGCCTATGCGCACGAGCAGGTCGACCGTCAGCGCAAGGACTTCATCCGCCTGGGCGTGCTGGGCGAGTGGCAGAATCCTTACCTGACCATGAACTACTCCAACGAGGCGGACGAACTGCGCGCGCTCGGCAAGATGCTGGAAAAAGGCTATGTCTACCGCGGCCTGAAGCCGGTCAACTGGTGCTTCGACTGCCAGTCGGCGCTGGCCGAAGCGGAAGTGGAATACCAGGACAAGCGCGATCCGGCCATCGACGTCGGCTTCAAGTTCGCTGAATTCGACAAGCTGGCCAGCGCCTTCGGCCTGGACAAGCTGCCGACCGAAAACGGCTTCGTCGTGATCTGGACCACCACCCCGTGGACCATCCCATCCAACCAGGCGCTGAACGTCCATCCTGAACTGAAATACGCGCTGGTGCAGACCGAGCGCGATGGCCAGCCTTTGCTGCTGATTCTGGCGCAAGACCTGGTCGAATCCAGCCTGGCGCGCTACAAGCTGGAAGGCGTGACCATCGCCACCTGCGACGGCGCGGCGCTGGGCGGCATCAGCTTCCGCCATCCGCTGCACGCGTCGGACGCTTTCTTCGACCGCCTGTCGCCGATGTACCTGGCCGACTACGTGACCGCCGACAGCGGCACCGGCGTGGTCCACTCGGCGCCTGCCTACGGCCTGGACGACTTCATCTCGTGCAAGGCGCACGGCATGAAGGACGACCAGATCCTGACCCCGGTGCTGGGCGACGGCAAATATGCCGAATCGCTGCCGCTGTTCGGCGGCATGACCATCTGGGAAGCCTCGAAACCGATCTGCGCCGCGCTGAAAGAAGCTGGCGCGCTGTTCGAAGTGAAGATGTTTGACCACAGCTATATGCACTGCTGGCGCCACAAGACGCCGATCATCTACCGCGCCACCTCGCAGTGGTTCGCCGGTATGGATGTGCATCCGAAAGACGGCGGCGCCACGCTGCGCCAGGCCGCGCTGGCCGGCATCGAGCAGACCGAGTTCTTCCCCGACTGGGGCAAGGCACGCCTGCACGGCATGATCGCCAACCGTCCTGACTGGACCCTGTCGCGCCAGCGCCAGTGGGGCGTGCCGATGGCCTTCGTGGTCCACAAGGAAAGCGGCGCGCTGCATCCGCGCACGCCGGAACTGCTGGAGCAAGTGGCGCAGCTGATCGAAAAGAGCGGCATCGACGCCTGGCTGGCGCTGGACCTGCAAGACCTGATTGGCGACGAAGCCGCGCAGTACCAGAAGAACAAGGACACGCTGGACGTCTGGTTCGACTCCGGTTCGACCCACCAGACCGTGCTGCGCGGCTCGCACAAGGAACAATCCGCGTTCCCGGCCGACCTGTACCTGGAAGGTTCGGACCAGCACCGCGGCTGGTTCCACTCGTCGCTGCTGACCTCCTCGATGCTGAACGGCGCGCCGCCCTACAAGGCGCTGCTGACCCACGGCTTTGTGGTCGACGGCGAAGGCAAGAAGATGTCCAAGTCGATCGGCAACACCATCGCGCCGCAGGACGTGTGGAACAAGCTGGGCGCCGACATGCTGCGCCTGTGGGTCGCTTCGACCGACTATACCGGCGAGCTGTCGATCTCCGACGAGATCCTCAAGCGCGTGACCGAATCGTATCGCCGCATCCGCAACACGCTGCGCTTCCTGCTGGCCAACCTGTCGGACTTCGATTACGCCAGGGACGCCGTGGCTGCGGCAGAACTGCTGGAGATCGACCGCTACGCCATCGCCAACATGGCGCAGCTGCAGCAGGAAATCGAAGCGCACTACCTGCGCTATGAATTCCAGCCGGTGATGTCCAAGCTGCAGAACTACTGCTCGGAAGACCTGGGCGGCTTCTACCTCGACATCCTGAAGGACCGCCTGTACACCACCGGCGTGACCTCGGCATCGCGCCGCTCGGCGCAGACCGCGCTGTATCACATCACGCACAGCCTGCTGCGCCTGATGGCGCCGGCATTGTCCTTCACCGCCGAAGAAGCATGGGAGATCTTCGCCGGCGCGCAAGGCTGGAAAGACAGCGACGAAACCATCTTCACCCAGACCTGGTGGCAGTTGCCGGCGCTGGACGATGCGGAAGCGCTGCTGGCCAAGTACACGGCGCTGCGCGCGGTGCGTACCGACGTAACCAAGCAGCTGGAAGACCTGCGCACCTCGGGCGCGATCGGCTCCTCGCTGCAGGCGGAACTGAGCATCAAGGCGGCAGGCGACAAGTACAAGCTGCTGGCCAGCCTGGAAGATGACCTGAAGTTCGTGTTCATCACGTCGCTGGCGACGGTGACCGAAGTGACGGGCGAAGCGGAAGAAGCGGTGAATGTGGCCGCGTCGACCGCCGAGAAGTGCGAGCGCTGCTGGCACTACCGCGCCGACGTGGGCGCGCACGCCGATCATCCGACACTGTGCGGCCGCTGCTACAGCAATCTGTTTGGTGCGGGCGAAAAGCGCAAGTTCGCTTAACATACCGCACGTCGTCCCCGCGCAAGCGGGGACCTTTGCCGACGTAGACAACCTAACTCATGGCCACCAAAAAAATCTTCCCGACCAAGTCCTCGACCAGCCTCACGCCATGGCTGGGCATCGCCACGCTGGTGATCCTGATCGACCAGCTGACCAAGATCACCATCAACAAGACCTTCCAGTATGGCGAAGAGAAAGTCATCACCTCGTTCTTCAACCTGGTGCTGGCATATAACAAGGGTGCGGCGTTCAGCTTCCTGAGTAATAGCGGCGGCTGGCAGCGCTACTTCTTCACCGCCATCGGCATTGGCGCCGCCATCTTCATCGTCTACCTGCTGAAGAAGCACAGCGGCCAGCGCCTGTTTGCGTGGGCGCTGTCGCTGGTGCTGGGCGGCGCTGTCGGCAACGTCATCGACCGCCTGCTGTACGGCCATGTGGTCGACTTCCTGGATTTCCACTGGCCAGGCTTTGGCCACTTCCCGGCGTTTAACGTGGCCGATTCGGCCATCTGCATCGGCGCTGGCCTGTTCATCCTGGACGAACTGCGCCGGGTGAATAAATAACGGAGCTGCACCATGATGGAACTGACTGGTAAGAAAATCGTCCTCGGCCTGTCCGGCGGCGTGGCCTGCTACAAGGCGGCGGAACTGTGCCGCTCCTTCACCAAGGCCGGCGCCACCGTGCAGGTGGTGATGACCGAAGCGGCCACCCACTTCATCACGGCGGTGACCATGCAGGCCCTGTCGGGCCGCCCGGTGTACACCGACCAGTGGGACGCGCGCGTCAACAATAATATGGCCCACATCGATGTCACGCGCGATGCGGATGCGATCATTATCGCGCCCTGCTCGACGGACTTCATCCGCAAGCTGGCGCACGGCGCCTGCGACGACCTGCTGTCGACCATGTGCGTGGCACGTCCGCGCCATGTGCCGCTGCTGATCGCCCCGGCCATGAATGTCGAGATGTGGCAGAACCCGGCCACCCAGCGCAACATCGAACAGTTGCGCGAAGACGGCATCGTCATCTTCGGCCCGGCCGCTGGCGACCAGGCCTGCGGTGAAGTCGGCTTCGGCCGCATGCTGGAGCCGGAACAGCTGCTGGAAGAAGTGATCGCCGCCTTCCAGCCGAAAGTCCTGGCCGGCAAGCGCATCCTGATCACCGCCGGCCCGACCTTCGAGCCGATCGACCCGGTGCGCGGCATCACCAATCTGTCCTCGGGCAAGATGGGCTACGCCGTGGCGCGCGCCGCGCGCGAAGCCGGCGCCGAGGTGGTGCTGGTATCCGGCCCGGTCACACTGCCAGTGCCTTTTGGCGTGCAACGCATCAACGTGCAGAGCGCGCAGCAAATGTATGACGCGGTGATGTCCAACGTCGATCATCAGCATATCTTTATCGCGGTGGCGGCGGTGGCCGACTGGCGCATCGCCAACGCCAGCGACCAGAAGCTGAAGAAAAACCCGAACGGCACCGCGCCAGACCTGAAGTTCGAGCAGAATCCGGACATCCTGGCCTCGGTGGCCGCGCTGACCAACCTGGCCGGTCATCCTTACTGTGTCGGCTTTGCCGCCGAATCGGAAAACCTGGTCAAGTTCGGTGCCGACAAGCGCGAGAAAAAAGGCATCCCTCTGCTAGTAGGGAATATCGGCCACCACACCTTCGGCCAGGACGACAACACCATCATCCTGTTCGACGAGAACGGCCATACCATTTTGCCGCGCGCCGACAAACTGACGCTGGCGCGCCAACTGATTTCCGAGATCTCGAAACGGATCTCGCAACATTCTTTGTTTGCCAAATAAATGAAAACTGTAGATGTAAAAATTCTCGATCCGCGCATGAAAGACCAACTGCCGGCGTATGCAACGCCTGGCTCGGCCGGCCTGGACCTGCGCGCCTGCATCGATGCGCCGATGGTGATCGAAGCCGGCCAGACCGTGCTGATTCCAACCGGCCTGGCGATCCACGTCGGCGATCCCGGCTACGCCGCCATGATCCTGCCGCGCAGCGGCATGGGCCATAAAAACGGCATCGTATTGGGTAATCTGGTAGGCTTGATCGATTCCGACTATCAGGGCCAACTGATGATCTCGACCTGGAACCGCGGCCACAGCGCCTTCACGCTGAACCCGATGGAACGCCTGGCGCAGCTGATCATCGTGCCAGTACTGCAAGTCGGCTTTAATGTGGTTGAAGAATTTGATACCAGCGAACGCGGCGCCGGCGGTTTCGGCAGCACGGGCAAACACTAAAAATGGAGACGGAGCACAGGGATGAACAAGACGAATAAATTTGGCACATTGTCCCTTGTACCGGTGATTGCGGCGAGCGCGCTGCTATCCGCCTGCTCCTCTTTCCAATCCCGTCCCTCCGCGCCGGAGCCAGCGCCCTCGGTGGTCAGCACCGCCACCGAAACACCGCCGGCGGTCACTGCCAAGATGGCCGCCGCGCGCCAGCAACTGAGCCAGATGGTCGCCTTGCAGGATCGCCTGTACCGCGTGGCCGGCCCGCTGCTGATCAATAACGCAGACCTGTGCCGCAGCCAGGCGCGCAATCTGCTCGGCTTCACCGCCAAGAACAAATACTCCTACACCGGCGAATTCGTCGACGCCGCGCAAGCGGTGCTGAACTACGGCGACCGCCTGGAAGTGGCCAGCGTGCTGGCCGGCAGCGGCGCCGCACGCGCCGGTCTGCGCAAGGGCGACGTGCTGGTGGCCGCCGACGGCAAGCTGCTGCCGGTCGGGGCCAACGCCGAAAGCGACGCGGCTGCGGTGCTTGGCCCGCTGGTCAGCAACAACAAAATCCTGACCTTGAGCATTTCGCGCGGCGGCAGCAACCAGCAGCTGCGCGTACCGGTCACGCGTGCCTGCGCCTTCAAGATCGACATCGGCAACTCGGACAACATTAATGCCTATTCCGACGGCCAGCGCGTGATGATCACGCGCGGCATGGTCAACTTCGCGCAGACCGACGACGCCATCGCCTACGTGCTGGCCAAGGACATCGCCCACAATGTGCTGGGCCACGCCGCCACCACCAAGCAGGCTTACACCGTTGGCGGCATCATCGACAACCTGGTGACTGTGCGTCCCGACCTGTCGATGCTGATCGGCACCGCAGGCGTCAAGCCGATGCCGCAGGAACTGGATGCGGCGGCCGACAACCTGTCGCTGTACATGGTGGCCCGCGCCGGCTACAACGTCGAAGGCGCGCGCGCCTTCTGGCAGCGCCTGGCGACCCAATATCCGGCCACGGTGCTGAACGGTTATACTGCCAACCACCCTGCGGTGAACTACCGCCTCGGCGTCATCGACAAGACCGTGTCGGCGATCCGCAGCAAGCAGTCGTCCAAACAACCGCTGGTTCCCTGATTACTGAAAGCACGCCATGAACAAGTCCGGCCTGATCGCCATTGTGTTGATGTTGACGGCCGGCTGGGCGCACGCGGCGGAATGGCTGAAGGTCGGCGGCACCCGCACTGTCACCTACTACATCGACAAGGCCAGCATCATCAAGACCGAGAAAACCCGCAAGGTCTGGTCGATGCAAAACTTCCCCCGCATGCAGAAGACGCCTGAAGGCAAGCTGTATCGCTCGGTGAAGATGCTGCATGTATATGCGTGCGAAGAGCACACCACTACCCTGCTGGCACAGGTCTACTACCCGGATGCGATGGGCAAGGGCGAGCCGGTGGAGAACTACAAGTTCGAGAAATTCAACCCTGAAGACATCGTGCCGGACAGCGCCTTCGACAGTGCGCTGGTCGCGGCTTGCAAGGTTTAACCGGGGAAGTTGGGGAATACCGTCGCCATCAGCCAGGTGAGGCCAGCGCACACCAGCACTGCGCCGATCAGCACGATCAGCAAGCGGCCAAATTTGGGCGATCCGTCATCTTCCTTCTGAGGCATGTCCGTTCCCTGCAAGGTTTAATGAGCCGTAGTATATTCCATTCATGGACTCCATCGACCTCGAAGTATTGAAAACCAGCGCTGCATGGATCGCGTCCGGGCGCCGCTGCGAACTGATCACCGTCATCAAGACCTGGGGCTCCAGTCCGCGCCCGATCGGCGCCACGCTGGCCATCTGCGAGGATGGCACCGTGGTCGGCTCGGTGTCGGGCGGCTGTATCGAGGACGACCTGATCGCCCGCGTGCGCGATGAGGGCATCCAGCGCGACACACCGGAAATTGTCAGCTACGGCATCACCGCGGACGAAGCGCACCGCTTTGGCCTGCCCTGCGGCGGCACCATCGAACTGTCGATCGAACCGCTGTCGCAACGCAGCCGGATCGCCGAGCTGCTGCAACGGCTGGAACGGCATGAATTGGTACAGCGCCGGCTGGACCTGCGCAGCGGCGAAGTCGAGCTGTCCAAGGCGGCGGCGGGCGCGCAGATGCAGGTCAGCGAGCAGGCGATGGTCACCGTGCACGGGCCGCGCTGGCGCTTGCTGATCATCGGCGCCGGGCAGTTGTCGCGCTTCCTGTCGCAGATCGCGCTGGCCATGGACTACAGCGTGACCGTCTGCGATCCGCGCGAAGAGTACCGCGCCGGCTGGCATGTGGATGGCGTGCAGCTGGTGCATGAGATGCCGGATGATGTGGTGCTGGCGATGCAGCTGGACCGGCGTAGCGCGGTGGTGGCGCTGACCCATGACCCCAAGCTGGATGACCTGGCGTTGATGGAGGCGCTGAAGTCGGAAGCCTTCTACGTCGGCGCCATCGGCTCGCGGCTCAACAACAGCAAGCGCCGCGAGCGGCTGCTGGAGTTTGACCTGACGCCGGAGCAGCTGGCGCGGCTGCATGGGCCGATTGGCCTGTACATCGGCAGCAAGACGCCGTCGGAAATTGCGATTTCGATTCTGGCCGAAATGACCGCAATTAAAAACGGTGTGCCGACCGACATGATCGTGCCGCACGCCGCCGCCCCGACAAAACCTGGCGATACTGTCTGCGCGGTGGAAAGCGGCGCCGTTTAAACCCGCACGGCCGGGCACGTCTCACTCAACGTTTGAATTCAAAAGCAAAAATCGGCTGGTTTGCTGTGCGAGCCTGAGCGACAATAACGCGGCCGGGTCACGCCGCCCCGCACAACCCACCGGAAACCCGCATGAGCACCGCCAACCTGTTACGCCTTATCTTACTAGCCGCCATCTGGGGAGGCTCATTCCTGTTCATGCGGATTGCCGCGCCGGTGCTGGGCGCCGCCGTGCTGATCGAATACCGCGTACTGTTCGCCGCCATCTTCCTGGCCGTAGTCGGCCTGTTCCTGAAGAAGTCACTGGACTGGAAACAGCACTGGAAACACTACTTCATCCTCGGCCTGTTCAACTCCGCCCTGCCCTTCCTGATGTTTGCATTTGCCGCGCGCACGCTGTCGGCATCGGTGCTGGCGGTGCTGAACGCCACCACGCCGCTGTGGGGCACGCTGATCGCCGCAGCCTGGTCGCGCACCATGGTCAGCGGCAAAGTGCTGCTTGGCCTGTTGCTCGGCACCTGCGGCGTCGCGCTGCTGGTCGGCTTTGACCATGTGAGTTCCAAGCCAGGCGCCGCCATCGCCATCGCTGCCGTGCTATTCGCCTCCTTCAACTACGGCATCGCCAGCAACTACGCCAGGCAGGCCAAGGCGGTCGAGCCGTTCGCCAATGCGCATGGCTCGATGTGGGCTTCGGCACTGATGGTGCTGCCGGTGGTACCGTTCTTCCCCGCGCCGGGCGAGCCGACCATCGGCATCATGGCCGCCGTGATCGCGCTGGCGGTGCTGTGCAGCGGCGTGGCTTACCTGATCTACTTCCGCCTGATCCAGGATGTCGGCCCATCGTCGGCGCTGACAGTGACCTTCCTCAGCCCCTTGTTCGGCATCCTGTGGGGCGTGCTATTTCTCGGCGAGACGGTTGGCTGGTACACCTTTGCCGGCGCGGCCATCGTCATCACCGGCACCGTACTGGTGACCGGTTTCCGCTTCCGGACGCGCGCGGCATGAAGCCATACACCCTGGCGCTGCCGGCGGATTATCGCCTGGACGACGTGCTGGCCTTCCACCGCCGCGACGCCGAAAGCATCGCGGAACAAGTCAGCACCGAACGCCTGCGCAAAGGCATGCTGCTGGATGGCGTGCCGGTGGTGCTGGACATCGCCTTGCCCGCTGCCGGTGCGGCAGCCGACGCCCGCATCACCGTGCATGCCGACGGCAAGCTGAGCGCCGCAGGCCAGCAACAGGCGCGCGATGCGGTGCTGAACATCCTCGGCCTGCGCATCGATCCGGCGCCGTTCTACCGCTTCGTCAAAAAAGACCCGCTGTTCGCAGCACTGGCGAAACGCCAGCCGGGCCTACGCATCGTTCAATCAGCCACCGTGTTTGAAGCGCTGACCTGGGCCATCATCGGCCAGCAGATCAATCTGTCGTTTGCGATTGCCTTGCGCCGCACCTTCATCCTGCAAGCAGGCCAGCAGCACAGCAGCGGCCTGTGGTGCTACCCGGATGCCCGCAGCGCCGCAGCGCTGTCGGTGGATGACCTCACCAGCCGCAAATTCTCACGTGCCAAGGCGGAAACGCTGCTGCGGCTGGCGCAGTTGGTCACGGATGGCGCGCTGCGGCTGGAACTCGCGGACGACAACCGCATCGAGCACATCTCCGCCGCGCTGCTGGCCGTCAAAGGCATCGGCCCGTGGACTGTCAACTACGGCCTGCTGCGCGGCTATGGCGACGCCGACTGCTCGCTGCATGGCGATGTGGCCGTGCGCGCCGCGCTGCAAACGCTGCTCGGTGAGGACGCCAAGCCGCATATCAAGCGCACCGAGGAAATCCTGGCCCGCTACAGCCCGCACCGCACCATGGCCGCCGCCCACTTGTGGGCCAGCCTGCATCCAGGCGATTAAATTTCGCTTGAGCCTCACGCAACGTGAGGCTTTACGCTCTCCTTTACCTGATGAGGAGAGAACATGACACATCCCGTACCACCCAAGCCCAGCGCCTGGATCACCGCCACCGCCCGCGCCGCGCATCAGCTGTACGATGCGCCGCTGGTTCTGAACGATCCGCTGGCATTGCGCATACTCGGTGCCGAGCATGAAGCTGAACTGCGCGCCGACGCCCAGCGCCAGCAGCATCCGCTTGCTGTGGCGATGCGCGCCACCATGGCGGTCCGGGCGCGCCTTGCGGAGGACAGCATTCAGGGCGTGCAGCAATACGTGATTCTTGGCGCGGGGCTGGATACTTATGCTTATCGGGAGTCGTTGCTCAGCATGGATTCCCGCTTGTGCGGGAATGACGGTAGGGTTTATGAGGTTGACTTGCCAGCCATGCAGCGATGGAAGCGCGACTGTCTTTGCGCGGCCGGCATCGCCGAGCCGGAGCATGTCCGCTACGTTGCCAGCGACTTCAGCGAGGCATCGCTGATGGAAGACCTGCTGCAAGCGGGCTTCGACGCCGCGCAACCGGCATGCTTCTCATGGCTTGGCGTCAGCATGTACCTCAAGCCCGATCAAGTCATGCAAACGCTCGGCGACATCGCCAACTGCGCGCCAGGCAGCAGCATCGTCTTCGACTATTGCGTTCAGCGCCAGCATCTGACCGCGCAGGAGCAAGCAGGCCTGGAGTTTATCGCCGTCTCGCTGGCCGCGCAGGGAGAGCATCTGCACAGCAGCTTCGAACCGCAGCTGTTGGAGCACATGCTGCGCTACCAGGGCTTTTGCCACGTCGAACACTTCGGCCCGGAACAACTGGGCGCGCTTTACGGCGCGCAGCTCAGCGGTATTTTCCGCCTGATCCGCGCCACGGTTTAAACTAGACGGCATGGAAAAAACCGTACTGAAGATCGGCGAACTGGCGGCCCGCTCCGGCCTCACGGTGCGCGCACTGCATCACTATGACGACATCGGCCTGCTCACGCCATCGGCGCGCGCCGATTCCGGCTACCGGCTATACAACCGCGACGACGTCGAGCGCCTGCACAAGATCCAGGCGCTGCGCAAGTTCGGCATGTCGCTGGCCGACATCGCCACCTTCCTCGCCAGCCCGGACGCACAGTTTGCCGACATCGTCTCGCAGCAGATCGCGGCGCTGGACCAGCAAATCAAACAGGCCACGACGCTGCGCGAGCAACTCAGCCAGTTGCAGCGCCAGATGCCCAGCGACGATAAGCCCGCGCTGGAAGACTGGCTCGGCGCGCTGGAGCACATGCGGCTGTACGAGCAGTACTTCACGCCGGAGGAACTGCGCCGTTTGCCATTCTGGCAGCAGAGCGCACGCCGCAACGCCACCTGGCGCACGATGGTGGCCGAGGTGCACTCGCTGATGGCGCGCGGCGTCTCCACCGATAGCGAGCAGGCCAGCCAGCTGTCACAACGCTGGATGGAAACGCTGGAGCACGACACCGCCACCAATCCCGCCTTCGCGCATCGCATGACCCTGATGCTGCAGCAGGAACAATCCGAAGGCAGGCGCTCGCCGGTGACCGAGGAAATGCGGCAGTACATCGGCGCGGCCTTCAACGCGCGCAAGATGGCGCTGTACGCGAAATACCTGGATGAAGACGAAATGCGCTACCTGCGCGCCAACAGCCGCAAGTACGCTGATGAGTGGATACTGCTGTTCATCAAAGTGCATCAGCAGATGGAGCAAGGCGTGCCGCCCGAACACGCATCATCGCAAAGGCTGGCGCAGGAATGGATGGCGCTGTTCCACGCCCGCGCCGGCAACAATCCCGAAACGCAAGCCAAGATCCGCCACGCCCACGAAAGCGAGCCCGAGCTGCTGAAAGGCACCTGGGTCAGCCCGGCGGTCCTCGACTACGTTCGTCAGGCCGTGGCCGCTTGCGAACAAGCTTGATCGAGCATAAAGTGAAGCACCGATCCCCGCTCTACGACGGTGCCCTATGGACGTTCATCTCAACAGCCGCTACGAAACCGATGCCCTGATCTGGACCGACACCCAGATCGCCCTGCTGCGCGCAGGCAAATTCGACCAGCTGGATGTGGAGAACATCATTTCCGAGCTGGGGTATCAAGTGCGAAAAGACAAGAACGAAGTATCCAGCCGGCTACGCGGATTGATGGCGCATCTGTTGAAATACCAATTCCAGCCAGTCATGATCGGGAAGAAATTCAGGACGTGTTGAAGCAAATGCCAAGCTTGCGGCCACAACTTGATGAATATGTCGCCCACGCCTATCCCCAAGCGGTACGCGCCGCAGTGCTGGACACCCGCATGCCAGCCTCAGCCTTCCCGCGAGAAAATCCTTACACCACAGATCAACTTCTCGATGAGGATTTTTATCCCGCCGAAAACGAAAAAGCCGTTGATCCCTGACGGCATCAACGGCTTTAGAATTTGGTTGCGGGGACAGGATTTGAACCTGTGACCTTCGGGTTATGAGCCCGACGAGCTGCCAGACTGCTCCACCCCGCGTCTGTGCCGTTATTATAGGGCAAATCCCTCGCTTAGGCAATATCAATCCCTAAAACAAGCACGATAGATCGAATAAATGCCGAGCCAACGCGTCCGCGCGTCTGCCGTGCATGCGGCAATCGGTGTAAAGTAAGCATTAAATCGACTTGAGCAATTGTTTATGAAATTCTGTTCCGAATGCGCCTCCCCCGTCAGCCTCAGCATTCCCGCTGGCGATAACCGTCCCCGCTATGTGTGCACCAGCTGCGCCACGATCCACTACCAGAATCCGAAAATGGTGCTGGGCTCGATTCCGGTATGGGAACGCGGCGGCGAACTGAAGGTATTGCTGTGCAAGCGCGCCATTGAGCCGCGCTACGGTTATTGGACGCTGCCGGCCGGCTTCATGGAAAACAATGAAACCACCGCCGAGGCCGCCATTCGCGAAACCCAGGAAGAAGCTGGCGCCAACATCAAGCTTGGCAATCTGTTCACGCTGCTCAACGTCGCGCGCGTCCACCAGGTGCATATGTTCTACCTGGCCGAACTGCTCGACCTCGACTTCGCGCCTGGCGAGGAAAGCCTGGAAGTCCAGCTGTTCAGCGAAAAAGAAATACCGTGGGACGACCTGGCCTTCCCCACCATCCGCACCACGCTGGAACTGTTCTTCGCCGACCGCATCAACATCCGCGAAGGCGGCAGCTACGGCTTCCACACACAGGACATCACCCGCAACATGCGTTCCGATAGCGACCCGGTGTAACGCATCGATGATACCCTGGCTCGACACCCACACGCCGTTTCCCGACGTCGCCGAAGCGCTGACCAAGGACGCGCCCGGCCTGCTGGCGGCCGGCGCCGACCTGTCGCCGCAGCGCTTGCTGATGGCCTACAAGCAGGGCATCTTCCCCTGGTTCTCCGAAGGCCAGCCCATCCTGTGGTGGAGCACCGACCCGCGCATGGTGCTGATGACGGAGAACTTCCGCATCACCGATTCGCTAAAGAAAAGCTTGCGCAAAGTCCAACGCAGCATGGAAGAAAACGGCCGCTGGCAAGTGCGCTTCGACAGCGCCTTCGGGCAAGTGATGCGCAACTGTGCCGCGCCGCGCCGCGACGGTCCCGGCACCTGGATCTCGGAAGACATCATCGCCGGCTACACCGGCCTGCACCAGATGGGCTATGCGCACTCGGCCGAACTGTGGCTGGATGGCGAACTGGTCGGCGGTGCCTACGGCGTCAGCATCGGCCGCATGTTCTATGGCGAATCGATGTTCGCGCGCGTCACCGACGGTTCCAAGATCGCCTTGGCCTACCTGGTGCGCTTCCTGCGCCAGCACGGCGTACAGATGATCGATTGCCAACAGGAGACCGGCCACCTGGCTTCGCTGGGCGCCGCCCCCATCCCGCGCGCGCAATTCCTGGCGCATCTGCGCAACAGTATTGAATTGCCGCAGATCACCGCATGGGAACCCGTTGCACCACTCGCTCCAGCCAGTTAAGCTAACATGGAGCCTCAACCACCGCCGATAGGACGTGCATGACGCACCTGAACGACCTGCCTTTCGCGACGCTGCAGTTTTACACCACGGCGCCCTACCCTTGCAGCTACCTGGACGCGCGCCAGGCGCGCTCGCAGGTTGCCACGCCTTCACACCTGATCAACGCGGATGTGTATTCGGAGCTGGTCAAGAACGGTTTCCGCCGCAGCGGCATCTTTACGTATCGTCCATATTGCGATGGCTGCCAGGCCTGCATTCCGGTGCGCGTGGTGACCGACGAGTTCCGCCCCAGCCGCACCCAGCGCCGCGCCTGGATGAAGCATGGCGACCTGCGCGCCGGCGTCGCCACGCTGTCCTTCTCCGACGAGCATTACGAACTCTATCTGCGCTACCAGAGCAAGCGCCACGCCGGCGGCGGCATGGACCAGGACAGCCGCGACCAGTACGCGCAATTCCTGCTGCAAAGCCGGGTCAACACGCGGCTGGTGGAATTCCGCGAACCGGGCGGCACGCTGCGCATGGTCAGCATCATCGATGTGCTGTCAGATGGGCTGTCATCGGTCTACACCTTCTTCGACCCTGATATGGAAGGCGCCTCCTACGGCACCTTCAATGTTTTGTGGCAAATTGAACAAGCACGGGAGCTGAAGCTGCCCTATGTCTACCTGGGCTACTGGATCAAGGAAAGCCCGAAAATGTCCTACAAAACCAACTTCAAACCGCTGGAGGCGCGGGTAAAAGGCGTGTGGAGCGTGCTGGACGCCTGATAAAATACGGGCGAATTACAACCAGAGCCGCCCATGTCCAACAAATTCCTGTACTCCCTGGCCCGTCCGATGCTGTTTTCGATGGAAGCCGAAGCCGCCCACCACTTCACCCTTCCCGCACTGAAACGCGCCGCGTCGCTGGGCCTGACCAAGCTGGTCGCGCAGCCCAAGGCCGATCCGCGCACCGTGATGGGGATTACCTTCAAGAATCCGGTTGGACTCGCCGCCGGCCTGGACAAGGACGGCGCCTACATCGACGCGCTGGCCGATCTGGGCTTCGGCTCGATCGAAGTCGGCACCGTGACGCCACGCGCGCAACCGGGCAATCCGAAACCGCGCATGTTCCGCCTGCCGGAAGCGCACGCCATCATCAACCGCATGGGCTTCAACAATGGCGGCGTGGACGCGTTTGTGGCCAATGTGCAGGCCTCGCGTTTTTACCAGAACAAGGAGGGCGTGCTGGGCCTGAACATCGGCAAAAACGCCACCACCCCGATTGAAAGCGCCACCGACGACTATCTGCACTGCCTGCAAAAAGTCTATCCTTACGCCAGCTACGTCACCGTCAACATCTCCTCGCCGAACACCAAGAACCTGCGCCAGCTGCAAGGCGGCTCGGAACTGGATGGCCTGCTGGGCACACTGAAGGAAGCTCAGCTGCGCCTGGCCGACCTGCACAAGCGCTACGTGCCGCTGGCCCTGAAAATCGCGCCGGACATGGATGGCGACCAGGTCAAGAATATCGCCGACGCGCTGATCCGCCACAAGATCGACGGTGTCATCGCCACCAACACCACGCTCGACCGCGACGCCGTGACCGGCATGCTGCACGGCGCGGAAGCGGGCGGCCTGTCGGGCGCACCGGTATTCCAGTTCTCGAATACCGTGATCCGCCTGCTCAAAGCCGAACTGGGCGATGCGCTGCCGATCATCGGCGTGGGCGGCATCATGCAGGGTGCGGACGCACGCGTGAAAATGGAATGCGGCGCGCAGCTGGTGCAGCTGTACAGCGGCCTGATCTACGCCGGCCCGGCGCTGATCAAGGATTGCGCCGACGCCGTGCGCGGCCACTAAGACTAAGGGAGCATCGATGGACAAGGTACAGCTGGGTAACAGCCATCTGCACGTCAGCAAAATCTGCCTCGGCACGATGACCTGGGGTGAGCAGAACACCGAAGCGGAAGCACACAGCCAGCTCGACTATGCGGTCGAGCGCGGTATCAACTTCATCGACACGGCGGAAATGTACCCGGTGATGGCGCGCGCTGAAACGCAAGGTGCGACCGAGCGTCACCTGGGCAGCTGGCTGAAGCAATCCGGTCAGCGCGACAAGCTGGTGATCGCCACCAAGGCGGCCGGTCCGAACGCCAGCATCGGCTGGATACGCGGCGGCCGCGCGCGCAACTTCGACGCCGCCAATCTGAAGGCGGCGGTGGAGAGCAGCCTGAAGCGGCTGCAAATCGAACATATCGATTTATACCAATTGCACTGGCCGAGCCGTAACGTGCCTGTATTCGGCAACAACGTGTTCAACCCGAAGCACGAGCGCGACAGCGTGCCGATTGAGGAAACGCTGGCGGCGCTGGGCGAACTGATCAAGCAAGGCAAGATCGGCGCGATTGGCGTATCGAACGAATCGTGCTGGGGCGTCAACGAATTCATCAAGCAGTCCGAGATGAAAGACCTGCCGCGCATCGCCAGCATCCAGAACCTGTACAACCTGAGCGCGCGCCACTACGAAACCAGCCTGCTGGACGAAACCTGCTACCGCGAAAACGTCGGCCTGCTGGCCTACAGCCCGCTGGCGTTTGGCCAGCTGAGCGGCAAGTACCTGGACAATCCGCAGGCGCACGGCCGGCTGACCGTCTTCCCGGCCAACTGGAGTCCGCGCTACACGCGCCCGGCGACGGTGGAAGCGGCGCGGCGCTACGCCCAGCTGGCGCGCGACCACGGCCTGACGCCGACGCAACTGGCGCTGGCCTGGTGCTACTCGCGCTGGTTCGTCGCCTCGACCATCATCGGCGCGACGAATCTGGAGCAGCTCAAGCACAACATCGACGCCTACGCCATCCAGCTGCCGCAGCAAGTCATCCAGCAAGTCGACCAGATCCACGCCGAGATCACCAATCCCGGCCAATAAATCCGGGATGCGACACCATATCCAAAACTTGAATATCATTAGTCATAACGATTAGTGGGCAGCATAAGCGCCCGCTGATATGCTTTTTTCTATTCATACTTTCAAGAGACTATCCGATGCGCGCACGTCCTTTGCTGCTGGCCAGCCTGATTTCCTCTATCGTCCTTCCCGCCTTCGCTCAAGAACAACCGGTGGATGGTGAATTGCAGTCCATCGTGGTGACCGGCACCTACGCCAAGAACCGCCGCACCATCGATACCGAATCGCCGGTCGACATCATCGGTGCGCGCGAGCTGCAGGCCAGTGGTTCGACCGAGCTGGCCACCGTGCTGGGCCGCGTGCTGCCATCGCTGAATTTCCCGCGCCCTTCCGGCGCCGATGCTTCCGATGCGGTGCGCCCGGCGCAGCTGCGCGGCCTGTCGCCTGATCAGGTACTGGTGCTGGTCAACGGCAAGCGCCGCCATGCATCGTCGGTGGTCAATGTCAACGGCACGCAGGGACGCGGCTCGGCGCCGGTCGACCTGAACGCGATTCCGCTATCGGCCATTGACCACATCGAGGTGCTGCGCGACGGCGCCGCTGCGCAATACGGCTCGGATGCGATTGCCGGCGTGATCAACATCATCCTGAAGAAAGGTGCGGCCGGCGGCGACGCTGAAATCGGCTTCGGTGAATATCAGGAACGCGACGGCAAGCAGGTTTCGGTACGCGGCTCGACCGGCTTCAATCTCGGCGAAGACGGCTGGATACGCCTGGCGGTGGATGCGGCCGACCGCGATCCGACCAACCGCGCCGGCGCCGACTACCGCTATCCAACCGATCCGCGCTACGGCAAGGTCAACCAGCGCTTCGGCGATCCGGAAACCAACCCACGCACACTGTTCGTCAACGGCCAGTATCGGGTGAGCGACGATATCGACTGGTACGCCTTCGCCAACTACGGCCAGCGCGAAACCTCGGCAGCCGCCACCTGGCGCAGCTTCGGCCGCAGCAGCATCTACCCGGAAGGTTTCCTGCCGCTGGAAAACAGCAAGTCCACCGACACCTCGCTGGTCACTGGCCTGCGCGGTGAAGCCAGCGGCTGGCGCTGGGACCTGAGCGCCAACTACGGCCGCAACAAATTCAAGCTGGACCTGGACAACACCGTCAATCTGACGCTGGCAGCCAACAGCCCGACCCACTTCTACGCCGGCCAGTTGCAAAACACCCAGTCGCTGCTGAACTTCGACGTGGCCAAAGAGTTTCCGGTGGACGGCTTCAGCGGCCCGCTGACGGTGGCGCTCGGCGCAGAATACCGTCATGAGGAATATAAGATCGGCGCCGGTGATGAAGCCTCGTACAGCGGCAGCGGTGCGCAGGGTTTCTCCGGCTTCCGCCCGGTCAACGCAGGCAGCAACAGCCGCCACAACCAATCGGTCTACACCAACTTTGAAGCGGAGATCACCAAGCAGTTCTCGGCCTCGGCCGCGCTGCGCCACGAGCGCTACAGCGACTTCGGCAACACCACTTCAGCCAAGGCGTCGACGCGCTATGCCTTCAATGATGCGGTGTCGCTGCGCGCAACCGCCTCGTCCGGCTTCCGCGCACCGTCGCTGGCGCAGCAGTTCTACACGATTACCACCACCAACTTCTCGGTGGTGAATGGCGTGAATACGCCGATCGAAACCGGCACCTTTGCAGTCGGCAGTGCCGCCGCGTCAGCGCTGGGCGCAACCCAGCTGAAGGCGGAGAAAGCCCGCAACTACAGCCTCGGCCTGCAATTCCAGCCTACCCGCAACTGGACCGCATCGATTGACGCTTACCGCATCGACATCGACGACCGGATTGCGCTGTCGGCCAACATGACCTTGAGCCCGGCGCTGCAACGCACACTGGCCGCGCAAGGCATCCTGGTCGGCGCCGGCCGCTACTTCACCAACGCCATCGATACGCGCACCACCGGCGTCGATATCCTCAGCACCTATCGCTGGGAAACCCGCGATGCAGGCCGTTTCGACTTTACCGGCGCCTACAACCACAACAAGAATTCGCTGGAACATGTGAACGCTAATCCGCCTATCCTGACCAGCAATGGCCTGACCTTGATTGATCGCCAGACCATCAACCGGATTACCGTGGGTTCGCCGAAAGACAAGTTCAGCCTGGCGACCGACTGGTCACTGGCGCAATGGGGCGCGCGTGCGGTGGTGACGCGCTATGGCAGCTTCACCGTACCGCAGAATAATGCGACGCTGGATCAGACCTATGATCCGCAGTGGGTGCTGGATCTGTCGGCCAGCGTCAAGCTGGGCAAGAACTGGCGCCTGACCGTTGGTGTTGATAACGCGACCGATCGTTATCCTGATAAGGTGACGTCGGCCGGCAATCTGTACAACGACGGCATCAACCCGTACAGCGGCTGGGCGCCGAATGGCTTCAACGGCCGCTACTACTACGCCAAGGCTGGCTTTACCTGGTAAGCCAGACCAGCCTCATGCCGCCGCCAGCCGCCGCGCTGGTGGCGGGTTTCCCGCCAGCTTGAACACACTCACCGCCTGCGCCAGCAGATCCGCCTGATCCCGCATGCTCTGCGCAGCCGCCGCTGCCTCTTCCACCAGCGCCGCATTCTGCTGCGTTACATCATCAATCGACACAATCGCCTGATTCACCTGCTCAATCCCCGTGCTCTGCTCGCTGCTGGCCGCACTGATCTGCTGCATGATCTGCGCCACCTGCTGCACCGATTGCTCAATGCTCTGCATCGTCGCACCCGCCTGATCCACCAGCGCAGAACCAGCATCCACCGTCTCCACCGACCTGCCGATCAGCTGCTTGATCTCCTTGGCCGCCGAAGCCGAACGCTGCGCCAGCCCGCGCACCTCGGACGCCACCACCGCAAAGCCTCGTCCCTGTTCACCCGCGCGCGCTGCCTCCACCGCCGCATTCAAGGCGAGAATATTGGTCTGGAACGCGATCCCGTCAATCACACTGATGATGTCCACGATCTTGCTGGAACTCGCCTTGATCGCCCCCATGGTCGACACCACCTCGCCCACCACCTGTCCGCCCTTGCTCGCATAATCGGAGGCCGCCACCACCAGCCGCGTCGCCTGGCGTGCGTTCTCGGCGT
Organism: Duganella sp. sic0402; assembly: GCF_019219065.1. Taxonomy (GTDB): domain Bacteria; phylum Pseudomonadota; class Gammaproteobacteria; order Burkholderiales; family Burkholderiaceae_D; genus Rugamonas. The sequence goes on from NZ_JAHUWK010000005.1 coordinate 112,841, forward strand.
TTTGCGTCACGGTCGAGGTCAGCTCCTCCATCGATGATGCGGTTTCCTCCAGGCTGGACGCCTGCTGCTCGGTGCGCGTCGACAAATCCATATTGCCGGTGGCAATTTCATTCGACGCATGAGTGATCGTATCCGTACCCGAGCGCACCTGGCCCACCGTGCGCGCCAGCGATTCGTTCATATCAATCAGTGCGCGCAGCAGCTGGCCGGTTTCGTCGGTGGTATGGCATTCCATGCGCATGGTCAGGTCGCCGCCGGCCACTGCCTGCGCCATGCCGACCGCGCGGTTCAAAGGCTGGGTGATACTGCGCGTGATGACGTACAGCACCCACGCCGCCAGCGCCGCAGCCGCCACCGTCAACACTATCATCGTGGTGCGCGAGCTGCTATAGGATTGTTCGGCCACCGTCGCCGTCTGCTCGATCGCGGCGCTCTGGAATTTGACCATGTCGGTCAGCGCGTTGAGATAGGCGGTCTGCTCCTTGCGCACCGTGGTCAGCAGGTATTTGACCGACTCGTCGCGGCGGCTGGCGTCGGGCGACATCGCCAGGAAAGCGCTCTGCACCACGCTGTATTTTTCGCGCGCGTCCAGCACCGCCTGTAGCTTGGCCTTGCTTTGCGGGTCGCCATCGTCGGCGATCAGCCGGCCCAGCTTGTCGAGCCGCTCGCCATTTTCGACGCGCCGCTTTTCCACCCGCTCCAGCTCGGCCTTGACCACCGCCGGATCGCTGGACAGCATGGCATTGCGCATGGCGCGCGCCACATCGTTCAAGCCGCCTATTGTTTCGTAAGCCAGGATGACCTTGGGCACCTTGTCGGACGCCAGGTCTCTGGTGTTGTCGTTCAGGCGGCCCAGCTTGGCGATGCCTTCAACCGAAATGCCGATCATGAAGAGGATGGCCACGCCCAGACCGGCTGCGAGGCGGTAGCCGATTTTCCAATTACCGAAACCCATTACGCGCTCCCCTGAGTTGGATGCAGGGAGTCAGTATATGGTCATTCCAGCATGAAAATTAGAAAAATTGAATGACTGTTTTGCCGCCGCCACAGTGATGTAGCGGCGGCAACAAATCAGGACGGGTCCCCGCCATTGAGGGCGGCGTCGATGTCGGCGCGGCTCAGGTCCGGCGCGAATTGCTGGATGAAATGATAGGCGTAGGAGCGCAGGTAAGCTCCCTTGCGGACTGCCAGTCGCGTGGTGTTCTGCGCGAACAGATGCGATGCTTCCACCGCGCGCATGCCTTTGTCGCGGCCGTGATCAAACGCCATCGAGGCCACGATACCTACCCCCAGGCCCAGCGACACGTACTGCTTGATCACATCCGAGTCCATCGCGGTCAGCACGATGTCCGGGCGCACGCCGGCCTGCGCGAATGCCGCGTCGATATGGCCGCGGCCGGTAAAGCCGACGTCATAGGTAATCAGCGGGAACTCGGCCAGGTCTTCCAGCCTTATCGGCGAGCGCGACAGCAATGGATGGCCGTCCGGCACCACAATCAGGTGGCTCCAGCGGTAGCACGGGAAGGACACCAGGTCCGGGAACTGCGACAGGCCTTCGGTGGCGATGCCGATGTCGGTCTTGCCGGACAAAATCCATTCGGCGATGTGCTCAGGCGCGCTCTGCTGCAAGGCGATGCGCACGTCCGGATACGCGGTGCGGAAGCTCTGCACCACTTTCGGCAGCGCGTAACGCGCCTGGGTGTGGGTCGCCGCCACGCTCAGCGTGCCGCTTTGCTGGCCGGTGTATTCCAGGCTGGCCTGTTGCAGGTTCTCGGCCTCGATCAGCAGGCGGTCGATGATTTTCAGGATGCCCTTGCCCGGCTCGGTCATGCCGGTCAGGCGCTTGCCGTTGCGTTCAAAGATGACCACCCCCAGCTCGTCCTCCAGCTCGCGGATCTGGCGCGACACGCCAGGCTGCGAGGTGAACAAGGCGTTTGCCACTTCGGTCAGGTTATAGCCACGGCGGGCTGCTTCGCGGATGGACCGCAGTTGTTGGAAATTCATACGGATGCTCCTTCGTCGACGAACACGCGCAGGCGCTTCGGACGTACTACCAGGGTTTCGCCCTCCTTCAGGCCGAGGCTGATAAAGCGCTCGTTCGGGATGACGGCTTCGATCAATTCGGCGTTATCGCCGCGCTCCAGGTCCAGCTGGGCCAGCGGGCCGATCGCATGCGCGCGGCGCAGCTTGACCACAATGCCCTCGGCGCCTGGCGTATAGCGGTCCACGTCCAGCTCGTGCGGACGCACATAGGCCGTGCCCTTGCCGGCCGCATGCGATTCGCCCGGCACGGTGAAGCTGGCGTCGCCGCTGGCCAGTACGCCATCCTGCACACGGCCATGGAACACGTTGACGTTACCCAGGAAGCCGTAGACGAACGGCGAAGCCGGATGGTTGTACACCTCGTCCGGCGCGCCGATCTGCTCGACGTTACCCTTGTTCATCAGCACCACCTGGTCCGCCACTTCCAGTGCCTCTTCCTGATCGTGGGTAACGAAGATCGAGGTCACGTGCAGCTCATCGTGCAGGCGACGCAGCCAGCGGCGCAGTTCCTTGCGCACCTTGGCGTCCAGTGCACCGAACGGTTCATCCAGCAGCAGTACGCGTGGCTCAACCGCCAAGGCGCGCGCCAGTGCGATACGCTGACGCTGGCCGCCCGACAGTTGTGGCGGATAGCGGTCGGCCAGCCAATCCAGCTGCACCAGCTCCAGCAGGTCTTTGACCTTGCGGCGGATTTGCTCTTCCGACGGACGCTCGCTGCGCGATTTGACGCGCAGGCCGAAGGCGACGTTCTCGAACACCGTCATGTGCTTGAACAGCGCATAGTGCTGGAACACAAACCCCACCTGGCGCTCGCGCACGTGACGGTCAGAAGCGTCCTGGCCGTCAAGCAGCACCTGGCCCGAGTCCGGATGTTCCAGGCCGGCGATGCAACGCAGCAGCGTGGTCTTGCCGCAACCCGATGGGCCCAGCAGCGCGGTCAGTTCGCCTTGCGGGAAATCCAGCGAGATGTTGTTGAGCGCGACGAAATCGCCGAACCGTTTGTTGATGTTTTTTACTTGGATGGTCATGGTATTACTCCGAAGTACGTGCGTCGTCGGCGACGGATTCGTTCAGGCGCCAGGCGATAAAAGTTTTCACAACCAGGGTCACCAGCGCCAGCAGCGCCAGCAGCGAGGCCACGGCAAAGGCGGCGGCAAAGTTGTATTCGTTGTACAGAATCTCGACTTGCAGCGGCATGGTGTTGGTCTCGCCACGGATGTGGCCAGACACCACCGATACCGCACCGAACTCGCCCATGGCGCGGGCGTTACACAGGATCACGCCATACAGCAGGCCCCACTTGATGTTCGGCAGCGTCACGCGGCGGAAGGTGTCCCAGCCGGACGCGCCCAGCACGATGGCGGCCTCTTCTTCTTCGCTGCCCTGCGCCTGCATCAGCGGGATCAGCTCGCGCGCCACAAACGGGAAGGTGACGAAGATGGTGGCCAGCACAATGCCCGGCACCGCAAACAGGATCTTGATGTCATGCTCCATCAGCCATGGACCGAAGTAGCCTTGCGCGCCAAACAGCAGCACATAGATCAGGCCCGAGATCACCGGCGACACCGAGAACGGCAGGTCGATCAGCGTCAGCAGGATGCTCTTGCCGCGGAACTCGAACTTGGCGATGCACCAGGATGCCGCCACGCCGAACACCAGGTTCAGCGGCACCGCGATGGCGGCGGTAATCAGCGTCAGCTTGATGGCCGAGATAGCGTCGTCCTCGAAGATGGCGGCGCTGTAGGCTTCCCAGCCTTTTTTCAGCGCCTCGAAGAACACCGACACCAGCGGCACGAACAGGAACAGCGTCAGGAACAGCAGCGCGATGGCGATCAGTACGCCGCGCACCCAGCGTGGTTCCAGAATGTCCGCCCTGGACGGCAGTTCGCCGCGACGGACCGGGGTAACAGGTGCTCCGCTCATGATTTATCCGACTTTCCGCGAGCCCAGGCTTGCAACAGGTTGATGGCCAACAGCAGGATGAACGACACCACCAGCATCACGGTCGCAATCGCGGTGGCGCCGGCATAGTCGTACTGCTCCAGTTTGGTGATGATGAACAGCGGCGTGATCTCCGACACCATCGGCATATTGCCGGCAATGAAGATCACCGAGCCATATTCGCCGGTGGCGCGCGCGAAGGCCAGCGCGAAGCCGGTCATCAGCGACGGCAGAATGGTCGGGAACACCACGCGCGAGAAGGTCTGCCAGGCGTTGGCGCCCAGGCTGGCGGCAGCCTCTTCCAGTTCACGCTCGGCGTCTTCCAGCACCGGCTGCACCGTGCGCACCACGAATGGCAGGCCGATGAAGGTCAGCGCAATCACCACGCCCAGCGGCGTGAACGCCACCTTGATACCCAGCGTGCCTTCGATGAACTTGCCCAGCCAGCCGTTGGCCGAATACAGCGCCGTCAGCGTGATGCCGGCGACGGCGGTCGGCAGTGCGAACGGCAGATCGACCAGCGCGTCGACGATGCGCTTGCCGGGGAACTCATAGCGCACCAGTACCCACGCCACGATGCCGCCGAAAATGACGTTGATGAAGGCGCCGATCAGCGAAGCGCCAAACGTCAGCTTGTAGGATGCAATCACGCGCGCCGAGGTCACCGTGGTCCAGAACGAATCCCAGGTCAGGGTGAACGTTTTCAGGAAAACGGCCGACAGCGGGATCAGCACGATCAGCGTCAGATAGAAAATGGTGAAGCCCAGCGACAGCCGGAACCCCGGCATGACACGGAACGGTGCGCCCCGTTTAGCCACTGGCGGCGGTACGGCGGACGCTGCAAGAACAGCAGACATAATTGCTCCCTTATTACAAAACCTTCTATAAGGGCTGCATGTTCTCACCTAAGCTTCATAATACAAACGAAGCATTAGTCATTTGATTAGATGTTTCAGCTATATACCAGCTTGGCCGCCACGGCTACGAGCGTTACTGCCAGGATACTGCGCAACAGCCGCTCGGGCACGGCGCGCGCGACGTAAGCGCCTATGGTGATGCCAGGCACGGAGCCGATGAGCAGCGTCAGCAGCAAGCTCCAGTTAATCGAACCCAGCCACCAGTGGCCAACGGCGGCAATCGCGGTCAGCGGCACGGCGTAGGCGATGTCGGTGCCAGCCACTTCGGCGGCGCTCAGGCGCGGATAGAGCATGACCAACAAGGTTGCACCGATGGCGCCGGCGCCGATCGAGGAAATGGTCACCAGCACGCCCAGCACGGCGCCGGACAGGATGGTGGCGTTGCGCAGAGCGTCGCCCTGCAATTGGCGCTCCGGGTGGGCGGTAATCCAGGCCAGCATCTTGCGCTTGAACAGCAGCGCCACCACGGTCAGCATGACGGAGGTGGCGATCATGTAGCGGATAATTTGGCCCATTTCATGGCTGAGCGTACCGAAATGTTTGAGGGCGAGACTGGCCACCAAGGCCGCCGGCAAGGCGCCCATGCAGAGTCGGCGCACGATGTCCCAGTGGACCGTGCCGCGCCAGCGGTGAGTGAAAGTGCCGACACCCTTGGTCAGCGAGGCAAACGCGAGATCGGTGCCGACCGCCACAGCGGGCGTGACGCCGAACATCAAGGTCAGAAGCGGTGTCATCAGCGAACCACCGCCGACACCGGTCATGCCGACCAGCAGACCAACCGCGAATCCTGACGCAACAAACTGCACATCCATAGAGTTTCCCCAAAGTAGGCCCGAAGGGTAACTACTCTGGGGAGCAAACCAAACAACGAAAAACTAATAAGCTTATTTGTTCGGTTGCGGGGTGACGCGCAGGTATGGACGCTCGGCGGTGAAGCCTTTTGGATATTTCTGCTTCAGCACTTCCGGATCTTGCACGGTCAGCGGGATGATCACGTCATCGCCATCTTTCCAGTTGCCTGGCGTGGCAACGGTATAGCCATCGGTCAGTTGCAGCGCATCGATCACGCGCAGCACTTCATCGAAGTTGCGGCCGGTGCTCATCGGATAGGTGATAGTCAGGCGCACCTTTTTGTTCGGATCGATGACGAACAGCGAACGCACGGTAGCGGTGGCCGAAGCTTCCGGGTGGATCATGTCGTACAGCGTGGAAACTTTACGGTCGGCGTCGGCAACGATAGGGAAACCCACCACGGTCTTTTGGGTTTCTTCGATGTCCTTGATCCAGTTTTTGTGCGATTCGGCAGCGTCCACCGACAGCGCGATGGCTTTCACGTTGCGCTTGTCGAATTCTGGTTTCAGCTTGGCGGTCAGGCCCAGCTCGGTGGTGCACACTGGCGTGAAGTCAGCCGGGTGCGAGAACAGCACCACCCACGAATTACCAGCCCATTCATGGAATTTCAGTGGGCCGATGGAAGAATCTTGTTCGAAATCAGGCGCGGTATCGCCCAGGCGGATCGTCATAATGGTTCTCCAGGAAAGAAGGTAGAAAAGGTCACGCGGACAACACGCTATTGTGCGCTTGGTCTGCTAAAAAATACAAGGTTTCCAATCCTTCAGGCCAATCACCGAGGCCGGATTCCGCGTTGATATGCCCCAGCGGGCCGCCATTGATGAAACGGCTGTGCCAGCGATGCGCCCATTGCTCGGCGCGCGGCGCCGCCATCCAAGGATCGTTGGTGCTGCCGACCATGATGGACGACACCGGCAAAGCCTGCTGCGGCAATAGCTGAGCCACATTGAACTTGTCCGGGTCGGCCGGCGCCACCAGCAGCACGCCCACCACATTGGCGGGATTGCGCGCCACGCTATGCACCGTGGCCAGCGCGCCGAAGCTGTGGCCGACGATCAGCGTGGGACGCCGGTCCGCCTCGCCGCCGCGCTGGCGCAGCGCATCGACGCGTGCCGACCAGCGCGGCAGGTCCGGCACATCCCAATCTTCCTGCTGCACCCGCTCGAAAGCGGGGAACAGCTGTTGCCAGCGGCTTTGCCAGTGGTCCGGTCCGCTGTTATGCAGACCGGGCGCTATCAGCACGCGCAACTGTTCAAAGGCGCTCAGCATATGATTACTTGTTCGGCTGGTAGATCTGGTCGAACAGGCCGCCGTCGGCAAAGTGGGTCTTCTGCGCCTTGGTCCAGCCGCCAGCCACATCCGCGATGGTGAACAGTTTCACGGCCGGGAACTGGGAAGCGTATTTCTTGGCTGCTTTCTCGGTGGCCGGACGGTAGTAGTTCTTGGCGATGATGTCCTGCGCTTCGTCGGTGTACAGGAAGTTCAGATAAGCCTCGGCCACCTTGCGGGTGCCGCGCTTGTCGACCACTTTATCCACGACGGCGACTGGTGGTTCAGCCAGGATCGACACCGATGGTGCGACGATGTCGAACTTGGTCGGGCCCAGTTCCTTGATCGCCAGCAGCGCTTCGTTTTCCCAGGCGATCAGCACGTCGCCGATGCCGCGTTCAACGAAGGTGGTGGTGGCGCCACGCGCGCCGGAATCCAGCACCGGCACGTTTTTGTACAGTTTGCTCAGGAATTCCTTGGCGGTGGCTTCGCTGCCGCCTGGCTGGCGCAGCGCATAGCCGTAGGCGGCCAGGTGGTTCCAGCGGGCGCCGCCAGAGGTTTTTGGATTCGGGGTGATCACCGACACGCCTGGCTTGACCAGGTCAGCCCAGTCCTTGATCGCTTTCGGGTTGCCCTTGCGGACCAGGAACACGATGGTCGAGGTGTACGGGGTGCTGTTGTGCGGCAGCTTCTTCTGCCATTCCGGCGACAGCAGCTTGTGTTCGGCGATGGCGTCGATGTCGTATGCCAGCGCCAGCGAAACCACGTCGGCTTCCAGGCCGTCGATCACGGCACGGCCTTGTTTACCCGAACCGCCGTGCGATTGCTTGATCTTGACGTTGTCGCCGGTCTTGGCTTTCCACTCTTTGGCGAATGCAGTGTTGACGTCCTGGTACAGCTCGCGGGTCGGGTCATACGACACGTTCAGCAGCGAGATGTCCGCAGCCAGCGCTGGCGCGACGGCGGTGATAGCGAGAACAGCGGCGGCAATGATTTTTTTGGACAGCATTGGATTCCCCTAGTAGTGAAGGACTCCAGATTACTGCCGTGCTTTATAAATGAGAACTAAGCTTTTATCAGTTCTATATACAAGAAAATCATATGAAGCGGTTGTACAGCACCACAGCCCAGGTGGCTATCGCCAGCAAGCAGGTCAGCAAGACCGCCGCGCTGCCGAAATCCTTGGCGTTTTTCGACAGCGGATGGCGCTCCAGCGACACCCGGTCCACCACCGCCTCGATCGACGAATTGATCAGCTCGACGATCAGGATCAGCAGCAGCGCGCCAATCAGCACCAGTTTCTCAAATGCCGACACGTTCAGCAGCAGCGCAATCACCGCGCCGACAGCAAATACGCTGACCTCCTGGCGGAACGCGTGTTCATTGCGCCACGCCGAGCGGAAACCATCAATGGAATAAAAAAACGCCGTGTAGATCCGCTTCAGACCGCTCTTGCTCTTGAATTCGCTAATTGGTTGTTCCATGACGTGCCATCACTTTTTGAATAGCACATTATGCATCAATTCCGTTTTTTTTCACATTATGGTATAAATCAATTATCGAATTCTGCATTGCACCAACCACATCATGAAAATTGAAACCGTTCCCGAGCAAAAGACCACCATTCAGGTGATCGAGCGGATGGTGGCGCTGCTGGATGCCCTGGCCAAGTATCCCGATCCTGTCAGTCTCAAGGAATTGTCCAAGGTCTCGGGGCTACACCCGTCGACCGCGCACCGCATCCTCAACGATATGGTAGTCACCCGCTTTGTTGACCGGGTCGAGCCAGGCACTTACCGGCTCGGCATGCGGCTGCTGGAACTGGGCAATGTGGTCAAGAGCCGGCTGTCGGTACGCGAGGCGGCGCTGGACTTCATGCGTGCACTGCACAAAAAAACCCAGCAGACCATCAACTTGTCGGTGCGCCAGGGGGACGAGATCGTCTACATCGACCGCGCCTTCTCGGAGCGTTCGGGCATGCAGGTGGTGCGCGCCATCGGCGGCCGCGGTCCGCTGCACCTGACCTCGACCGGCAAGCTATTCCTGTCGGTGGACGAGCCGAAAGCCATCCGCGCCTACGCCACGCGCACCGGCCTGGCCGGGCACAACAAGAATTCGATTACCGATCTGGGCAAACTGGAACGCGAGCTGAGCCTGGTGAAGTCGCGCGGCTACTCGCGCGATAATGAAGAACTGGAACTGGGTGTGCGCTGCATGGCCGCCGGCATTTACGACGACGGCGGCAAGCTGATTGCCGGGCTGTCGATCTCGGCGCCGGCCGACCGTCTGCAGGAAGACTGGCTGGAAGACCTGGTGCTGACTGCGCGCCAGATCTCCGTCACCCTGGGTTACATCCCGGTCGAATAAGGCGTGGTGGAAACACCGCCGCCGACCAGATTGGCCGGACGCAGCGCTTCCAGCCATTTACGCATGCGGCCGGCGTCCGCCGTCCGCGACTGCTTGCCCTTGGAATCGAGGAACACCATGATCACCGAGCGGCCTTCGATCACCGCCTGCATCAGCAGGCAGCGTCCCGCTTCGTTGATGAAGCCGGTTTTCTGCAAACCAATCGCCCAGTCCGGGCTGGCCACCAGATGGTTGGTGGTGCCGAACTGCATCGGACGGCCATTGCTGGTTTCCACGATGGCTTTCGGGTCGGTGGAGAACTGGCGCAGCATCGGCTGCTGATACGCCGCCATCGCCAGCTTGGCCAGGTCGCGCGCGCTGGCCACATTCATTTTCGACAGGCCGCTGGAATCGACGTAGTGGGTGTCGCTCATGCCCAGTTCGCGCGCCTTGGCGTTCATCGCTTCCACAAACGCTGGCTTGCCGCCCGGATAGTTGCGTCCCAGCGCTGAGGCGGCGCGGTTTTCCGAGCTCATCAGCGCGATGTGCAGCATGCTGGCACGGCTCATCTGCGTGCCCACCTTGAGGCGCGAGCTGCTGAATTTTTCGCGGTCCACGTCCTCATCGGTGACGGTCAGGATTTCGTCCATGTCCTGCTTGGCTTCCACCACCACCAGACCGGTCATCATCTTGGTGATCGAGGCGATCGGCAGCGCTACATTGGAATTCTTTTCAAACAGCACTTCGGAATTGGCCTGATCCAGCACCAGCGCCACATTCGACGCCAGCGACAGCGGATCATTGGTTTTGTTCAGGCCGGCGAGATCGCCCATCGTCGGCGCAGCCGGCGCGGCGGCCAGCACGCGCTGATACACCACCTTGCGCTTGCCGTTGACCTTGACCACGCGCTTGACCACGCGGTCGCTGGCGTCTGCGGCAGCCACACGTACCGGTTGGCGCTTTTTCAACACCACTTTTTTGGGCGCGGCGCCGCTCTTGTCGGCTGCCGGTGCAGCAATGGCTGCAGATGCAAACATCAGCGAAATCAGCGCGCTTAATGCGATTTTAACCATTAGTATCCCCAAAAAAATTCACCAAACCGGTTGCAGTGTAGCAAAACGCTGAGCCAGCGCAAGCAAATTTAACACTCGCAGCATCAATGGTTGTGTCTACGCAATATAGGAAAAAACAAGCTAGTCCTATTCGACAAATTTAACAAATTCTCCGAGCGCCATGCGCTCAGTGATCAAAGAATTCTCAACTTTACTCAAATCGGCAACACCAAGCGCCATGCCGCACACCACGGTTTCATTCAGCGGCAGCGCCAGTTGTTCAGCGATGATGCGGTGATACTGAGTGAAAGCCGCCTGTGGACAGGTATCCAGGCCACGCCCGCGCGCAGCCACCATAATGTTCTGCAGGAACATACCGTAGTCCAGCCACGAGCCCTGCTCCATGATGCGGTCGATGGTGAAGATCAGCCCCACCGGGGCGCCAAAGAAATCGTAGTTCTTGCCGTGCTGTGCGGCCATGCCGGCCTTGTTGTCGCGGCTCAGGCCCAGCAGCGCATACAGGTCCCAGCCGACCTTGCGGCGGCGGTCGATATAGGGCGCAACCCATTGCTGCGGATAGTAGGCGTATTCTTCCTGATGCAACTTCGCCTGTTCTGGATCGTTATATGCGGCCAGGATGGCGGAAGACAACTGCTGTTTGCGCTCGCCTTGCAGCACATACACTTTCCACGGCTGGGTGTTGGTGCCGGACGGCGCCCTGCCCGCCACCTGCAAAATCTGCTCGATGTCCTCCCTGGCCACCGGCGTCGGCAAAAAGGCGCGCAGCGAGCGGCGGGTGGTGATGGCGGCATCGACTGCTTGCTGCTCGGGAGTGGACATCATGCGTTTTCGCTCACTTGGGTTTCTTGACCACGAAGATCACACCGGTCACCGCCAGCGCCATGCCAGCCATGCCGAGGGCGTTGAAAGCTTCGCCAAACATCAGCCAGGCCATGATAGCGGTAGTCGGCGGCGTCAGATACAACAAACTGGTGACCTGGGTGGCGTCATTTCTGCGGATCAGCGCAAACAGCAGGAAAATCGCGCAAATCGATACGCCGAATATCGACCACAGCAAGGCACCGATAAAGCGCGGCGTCCACTGCACAGCAGCAAGATCCGGGCCGAGTCCCTCAAACCCGATTGCCAGCGGCAAGACCAGTATGGCCGAGGCAGCGAACTGGATCACCGTCCCCACGCGCAAATCGAATTGCGGGCAATGGTGCTTCTGGTACAGCGTGCCGCAGGTAATACTCAGCAGCGCCAGCACGCACAGTAAAATCGCCGGGACCGACAGGCCCACCAGCTGGATCTTGGCGGCCACGACCAGTGCTACGCCGCCGATACCGAACAGCAGGCCCAGCCATTGGCTTGGACGGACTTTCTCGCCGATCAGCGGCGCGGCAAACGCGGTCAAAATTGGCTGCATGCCCACTATCAGTGCGGACAGGCCCGCCGGCATGCCCTGTTTGATGGCGCACCAGACGCCGATCAGGTAGCCGGCCTGTACCAGCAAACCAGCTACCGCGATGTGGCCGATCTGGCTCTTTTTCGGCCAAGGTGCTTTCAGCAGCCACACCACCGGCGCCAGCACCGCCAGCACGCCGATAAAGCGCAGCAGGATAAAGGTCAGCGGCGGCGCGTACGGCAGGCCGAACTTGGCGACGATAAAGCCGCTGCTCCACAGCAGCACAAAAAACAGCGGAATCGGCGACAAAAAACTGGCTTGCCGGGCAACTGGTGCGGCATTTGGCGTCTGAGGCATCGGAATAACTTGTGATCTAAAAGGCAATCGGCGCCGGAAGATGGCAGCGATTCAGGTCTGGCCGAGTCTAACACGTCAGACAACTTCTCACCGGAGAGCCACTGTTTTCCTCAGAATTTCCCCTGGGAATCTATATCTCCAGCGAAGTGAGGATTCTTTGATGCAACGCACAAAAAAGCGCTTGACTTAATTTCTGAAGGCCGTAGAATTTGGTTTGTTGCGTTGCACAATATGTTGTTCGGTCTGAAACGTAGTTTGCCTGTTTCTCACCGACGGTAGAAACACGAGCAGTAAATTCAATCAACGACTATTTCTGGAGATCTAAATGTTTTCGATTCCTGAGCAATTTTCCAATGCGACCAAAGCTAATTTTGAAGCGCAATTCGCTATTTTCTCGACCCTGACCAATAAAGCCTTCGAAGGCGTTGAGAAGTTTGTCGACCTGAACCTGACCGCCGCTAAAGCATCGCTGGAAGAAACTTCGGCAGCGACCAAGCAATTGCTGTCGGCTAAAGATCCACAAGAATTCTTCTCGCTGGCTTCGGCACAAGCCCAACCTAGCGCTGAAAAAACCCTCGCTTATGGCCGTCACCTGGCAACCATCGCCACCAGCACCGGCGCTGAATTCAGCAAAGCCGCTGAAACCCAAATCGCCGAAACCAACCGCAAAGTTATTTCGCTGGTTGATGAAGTCAGCAAAAATGCACCAGCCGGCACCGAAAATGCTGTTGCTCTGTTGAAATCGGCAATCGGCAATGCCACCGCCGGTTACGAGCAATTCACCAAAACCGCTAAACAAGCAGTTGAATCGATTGAAACCAATCTGAGCTCGGCAGTAAATCAATTCACTACCGCCGCCGCTAAAGCAGCACCAGCAAAGAAATAAGTAATTAAAGAATATCCGGCACGGTAGGGTGCCGGATATCTTCTAAAAAAGCCCCGGTTAATCCGGGGCTTTTTTTATACCGAAACAAAAGCGTCTGACCCAGTGGGGTGCGGGTTTGCGGGGAAAGTCACTCCCTCCACACCAGAAAACGGCGTGAACGCGCTAATTTTTAGCTTAGGGAGGCTAATAAAAAAGCCGCACAGCTTGCGCTGGCGGCTTGGTGCGTGTGGCGGAGCGTCTTACTCGCCGAGGTAAGCAGCTTTGACGCGGGGGTCGTCCAGCATATCGCTGGCGGCACCGGTCATGGTGATGCTGCCGGAGTCCATGACATAACCACGGTGCGCGGCTTGCAGCGCGAGTTTCGCATTCTGCTCTACCAGCAAAATGGTAATCCCCTCTTTCGATACATTACGAATCACCTCGAAAATCTTTTCCACCATAATCGGCGATAAACCCATCGATGGCTCATCCAGCAATAATAGTTTTGGATGCGACATTAACGCACGCGCCATGGCCAGCATTTGCTGTTCACCACCAGATAAAGTACCGGCCAATTGCTGCGCACGTTCTTTTAATCGCGGGAACACATCAAACCATTTGGCAATATCGGATTCAATCCCGGCTTTATCATTGCGAGTATATGCACCCATCATCAGATTCTCGTGAATCGACATACGGGTAAATACACCGCGGCCTTCCGGCACCATCGCCAGTTTCTTTTCAACCAAATGGAAAGATTTACTGCCTTTCAGGGATTCGCCCTGATAGGTAATCGTACCTTCGACTTTGCATGGCGGTAAAGTGCCGGTAATCGCTTTCAGCGTGGTGGTTTTACCGGCGCCATTGGCGCCAATCAAAGCAATTAATTCACCTTGATTTACTTCGAGATCGATACCCTTGACGGCTTTAATGCCACCGTATGCGACTTTCAGTCCCGATACTTTTAGAACATTGTCGCTCATTAGTGCGATCCTCCCAGGTAGGCGTCAATCACCGCCTGATTACTTTGTATTTCCGCCGGCAAGCCTTCGGCAATTGGTTTGCCGTATTCCAGCACCATCAGCCGGTCGCACAAGCTCATCATCATCTTGACATCGTGTTCAATCAGCAACACCGTCTTGCCCTGCTCTTTGATCTTGATCAACAGTTCGCGCAGTGCCAGTTTCTCGGTGGCGTTCATGCCGGCCGCCGGTTCGTCCAGCGCCAGCAGTTGCGGATCGGTCGCCAGCGCCCTGGCGATCTCCAGACGGCGCTGGTCGCCGTAGGACAGGAATTTGGAGGTACGGTTGGCAAACTTGCCGATGCCGACGAAATCCAGCAACTCCTGCGCGCGCTGGCGGATGTCCGCCTCTTCCTGGCGCGCCGCCTTGTGGCGGAAAATGGCGCCAAACACGCCCTGCTTGGAACGCACATGGCGCCCCACCATGACGTTTTCCAGCGCCGTCATCTCGCCGAACAGGCGGATGTTCTGGAAGGTACGGGCGATGCCCGCCTTGGCGACCTCATGCGGCGCCGACGGGGAATACGGCTTGCCAGCCAGTTCAAAGGTGCCGGTATCCGGCTGGTACAAGCCGGTAATCACGTTAAAGAAAGTGGTCTTGCCGGCGCCATTCGGGCCGATCAGGCCATAAATCTGGCCTTGCATGATCTTGATGCCAACATCGGTCAGCGCCTGCAAGCCGCCGAAACGCTTGTTGACGCCGGCGATCTGGAGAATTACCTGTTCAGTCATTGTTATCTCTTCCTCACGCCGCCATCACGCCCGTCGATTGATTCTTGCTATCGGAATCGCCATCGGGGCGATCCTCATGCTTGGGTGCGGGCCACAAGCCGGCCGGACGGTTCAGCATGATCAGCACCATGGCCAGGCCGTACAGCAACTGGCGCAGCACTTCCGCTTCGATCAGCACATGGCCGAACAATTTCTCCTGCAGCGGCTCAACCACATGGCGCAGGATTTCCGGCAAGGCCGCGAGCAGCGCGCCGCCCATGATCACCCCAGGAATATGGCCGATACCGCCCAGTACCACCATGGCCAGCACCGCGATTGACTCGGTCAGCGAGAACGATTCCGGCGACACAAAGCCCTGGAAGGAGCCGAACATCGCGCCGGCCACACCGCCGAACGAGGCGCCCATCGAGAATGCCAGCAGCTTGACGTTGCGGGTATTGATGCCCATCGCCTTGGCGGCAATCTCATCCTCGCGGATCGCCACCCAGGCACGGCCCAGGCGCGAATGCTGCAAGCGCGAGGTCACAAACACCACCGCCACGCACAGGAACAGGAACAGGAAGTAGTAGGCATTTACCGAAGGCATGCCATAGCCGCCGATAAACACGGTCGCGCGCGAGCCCGCCTCCCCCGCCAGGTTTACGCCAAACACCCTGATCGGATCGATCATATTGATGCCCTGCGGGCCGTTGGTGAAGTTGATCGGCTCGTTCAGATTGTTCATGAAGATGCGGATGATCTCGCCGAAGCCCAGCGTCACGATCGCCAGATAATCGCCGCGCAGCTTCAGCGTCGGCGCGCCCAGCACCGCGCCGCACAGTGCAGCTACCGCAGCCGCCAGCGGCACAATCACCCATACCGACAGGTGGATGCCGTTCTGCTGGATCTCCGGGCCGAGAATCGCGATCAGCGTTTCACCCAGCGCCGGATACTGGTAAATAATCGATTCCAGCAAGGTCGCAAATTGCGGCGACGCCAGCAGGCCGACCAGGTAGGCGCCTACCGCGTAGAACGCGATATAACCGAGGTCCAGCAGGCCGGCAAAGCCGACCACGATATTCAGGCCCAGCGCCAGCATGATGTACAGCAGCGCCATGTCGGCGATACGTACCCACGAGTTGCCGTAGTTCTGCGCGAAGAACGGGAACGCCACCAGCAGCGCAGTCAGCAAAACCATGCTGACATAGGCCTGGCGCGGATTGCGCTTGAAGTCGAAGCTCATCAAAGTCATCTTGGTCGCTCCTTAAGCCCGGTCCGCCACGCGCTCGCCCATGATGCCGGACGGACGCACCGTGAGCACCAGGATCAGCACCACAAACGCAAAGATGTCCTGATAGTGGCTGCCCAGGAAGCCGCCGGTCAGGTCGCCGATATAGCCGGCGCCCAGGCTTTCAATAATCCCCAGCGCGATACCGCCGATCATGGCGCCATAAATATTGCCGATGCCGCCCAGCACGGCCGCGCAGAATGCTTTCAGGCCGGGCAGGAAGCCCATCGAGAACTGGATCGACGCATAATTCGCTCCCCACATCACGCCAGCCACCGCCGCCAGCGCCGCGCCCAGCGCGAAGGTGGCGATGATGACCTTGTTGGAATCGACGCCCATCAGGCCGGCGACGCGTGGATTCTCCGCCGTGGCGCGCATGGCGCGGCCCATCTTGGTTTTTTCCACCAGCAGCACCAGGCCTGCCATCGACACCAGCGCCAGCGCCAGCAGCAGGATCTGGGTCGGCGTGATCACCGCGCCGCCAATCAGGATCGGATCGCTCGGCAGCATCTGCGGGAATGGCAGCGGGTTGCGGCCCCAGATCATCATCGCAAACGTGTTCAGCAGGGTCGACACGCCGATCGCGGTGATCAGCGGCGCCAGCCGTGGCGCATTGCGCAGACGGCGGTAAGCCACGCGCTCGATGATGATGTTGACGATCATACAGACTGGAATCGCACCGCCGATGGCAATCGCCAATTTAACGGCGCCCGGCAGGTCCGGGAAATGCGTGTTGAGGATGTTGAGGATAGTCAAGCCGGTCATCGCACCGATCATCAGCACGTCGCCGTGGGCGAAGTTGATCAGATTCAGAACGCCATACACCATGGTGTAGCCGAGCGCGACCAGTGCGTACATGCTGCCTAGCACTAGCCCGTTAATAATTTGTTGGATAAACGTATCCATCGTTGCCTTTACCTTTGTTATGCGTGGTCATGTAACAAAAACGGCACCCGGGTGTCCCCGTAGTGCCGCCGTTGACTACACAATCACGTTGCAAGTTTCGTGCCTGATCGGTGTCTCCATCGCCCCAGTTTATTAAGCTGAAACGACAACTTTTTAGAGCGAGGCAAATAATAACGAACATTCCGAAAAACTAATGCCGGAATAACGCTAACGGAGCTAAATTATATTCCGCCCCGAGGCAAATGGATTAGATTGCGCCCTCGATTGGTGCAGTTTTTTGTATCCCATCCAGACCTTTCGGCAGCGGGAAGGTGACCGCCTCCTGTACGCCGTCCAGCGGACGCACGCTGCGCACGCCCAGTTCCTTCAGGCGATCGATGACAGCCTGCACCAGCACTTCCGGCGCCGACGCGCCGGCGGTGACGCCGACCCGCAGCTTGCCATCCAGCCACTCCGGCTTGATCTGCGTGGCGTTGTCGACCATATAAGCGGGCGTCCCCTTCTTCTCCGCCACTTCGCGCAGGCGGTTGGAGTTGGAACTGTTCGGGCTACCGACCACGATCACCACTTCCACCTGCGGCGCCATAAACTTGACAGCTTCCTGGCGGTTGGTGGTGGCGTAGCAGATGTCGCCCTTCTTCGGCTCGATAATCGCCGGGTAGCGGGCTTTCAGCGCGGTGATGATGTCGGCGGTATCGTCCACCGACAGCGTGGTCTGCGACACATAGGCCAGTTGATCCGGCTTGGTGACCTGCAGCTTGGCCACGTCTTCCACGGTTTCCACCAGATACATGCCTTCGTCGGTCTGGCCCATGGTGCCCTCGACTTCCGGGTGGCCATCGTGGCCAATCATGATGATCTCACAGCCCTGCTTGCGCATCTTGGCCACTTCCACGTGCACCTTGGTGACCAGCGGACAGGTGGCGTCAAAGATGCTGAAGCCGCGCTCGTCGGCCTCGGCACGCACTGCCTTCGACACGCCGTGTGCCGAGAACACCAATGTATTGCCGGGCGGGACTTCGCTGAGCTCTTCGATAAAGATCGCGCCCTTGGCGCGCAGGTCCGCCACCACATAGGCGTTGTGGACGATTTCGTGGCGCACATAGATCGGCGCGCCAAACTGCTGCAACGCGCGCTCGACGATTTCGATGGCGCGGTCGACGCCGGCGCAAAAGCCGCGCGGCTGGGCCAACAGGAGTTCTTTATCGCTCATGCAATCCTCACAGCACGGAGATCAGTTGGACTTCAAACTTCAGCGGCTGGCCGGCCAGCGGGTGGTTGAAATCGAAGAGACAGGTTTCATCGCCCAGCTCGCGCAGGATGCCGGCAAAGCGGCCACCGCCCGGCGCGGCGAAATCGACCAGGTCGCCAATCTTGTAATCGGCGTCCGGCGCCGAATTCTGGTCCAGCGTAGCACGGCTGACCTGGCGGATCAGCTCAGGGTTGCGTGGCCCAAAGCCGACACCCGGCTCCAGGTCGAAAGTCTTGTGCGTGCCTTCCGGCAGGCCGATCAGCAATTCTTCCAGCACCGGCGCCAGCTGGCCCTGGCCCATCAGCAGTGTGGCCGGCGTGGTGGCAAAGGTGGTGACAATATCGTTGCCATCCAGCGAGGCCAGACGGTAATTCAGGGTGAGATACGACGATGCGGTGACAACAGGTTGCTCGTTAGACATGACTTAAGCTTCGTTGGACAGAGAAAGCCCATATTGTAAGCCACCTTTGATCCTCCTCGCCTTCTCCGCTTGCGGCTAAGGCAAAGTAAATGCAGATTAAAGGGAGATCATCATGGCAATCATGGACTGGCCGCAGGAAAAACGCCCGCGCGAGCGCTTGATACGGGAAGGCGCGCAGGCGCTGTCGGAAGCGGAATTGCTGGCAATTTTTCTCCGCACCGGCGTGCATGGCAAGGACGCGGTGCAGCTGGGGCACGAGATGATGCACCATTTTGGTTCACTGCAAAAACTGTTTGCCGCCAGCCTGAACGAATTCGCCGAGGTCAAAGGCCTGGGGCCGGCCAAATACACCCAGCTACAGGCGGTGATGGAGCTGGCGCGCCGCGCGATGCTGGAGGAAGTCACCACCGGCTCCATGCTCAACTCGCCGCGCGCGGTGAAGGAATACCTGCGTACCACGTTTGCAGGCAAGCCTTTCGAATCCTTCCATGTACTGTTCCTGGATGTGAAAAACCGCCTGATCGATGCCAAGGAAATGTTCAGGGGCACGTTGACCCATACGGCCGTGTATCCGCGCGAGGTGATCAAGGAGGCACTGGCGCGCAATGCCGCCAGCGTGATGCTGGCGCATAACCACCCGTCCGGCACGCCGGAGCCCAGCGAGTCCGACATGCTGCTGACGCGCGCATTGATGCAGGCGCTGGCGCTGGTGGATATCCGCATTCTCGATCATTTTGTCGTCGCCGGACATCAGGTGCATTCCTTTGCCGAGCATGGACAACTGTAGTTTACCCCTATGCGCTCAAGGGTTTACGAACGAACTCACAATTGTTAAATTATTCCACAATATCATGACACAATTGTTTTTCGTAAGTGATTGAAAAACCTGATTTTTTTGGATATACTCTTGTTTTTCCAATTTTGGAATGTCTTTTAAGGAGTGCGTTATGGCACGTGTTTGCCAAGTTACTGGGAAGAAGCCGATGGTCGGCAACAATGTTTCCCACGCAAACAACAAAACCAAACGTCGTTTCCTGCCTAACCTGCAGAACCGTCGTATTTTTGTTGAATCTGAAAACCGCTGGGTCTCCCTGCGTCTGTCCAACGCTGGTCTGCGTGTAATCGACAAGGTCGGCATCGATGCCGTTCTGGCCGACATGCGCGCCCGTGGCGAAAAAGTCTAATTAGGGAGCTATCACCATGGCAAAAACTGGTCGCGACAAAATCAAGCTGGAATCGACTGCAGGTACGGGTCACTTCTACACCACCACCAAAAACAAGCGCACGATGCCTGCAAAAATGGAGATCACCAAGTTTGATCCTAAAGCACGCAAGCACGTGATCTACAAAGAAACCAAGATCAAGTAATCGATCTTCGCTTCTACAAAAAAAGCCACTCATCGAGTGGCTTTTTTATTACCCCGGATTTTAGGCGTAGCTGCGCAGGCGCAGCGAGAAGTCCTGCAGCGACTTGATGCCGGACGCTTCGGCGCGGTTGCACCAGTCTTGCAGCTTGTGCAGCAGCTGGTCGCGGGTAAAATGCGAACGTTCCCAGATCACGCCCAGTTCGACGCGCATATTGTGCATGGTTTCCAGCGCCTTGCTGTGCTGGAACAGTTCCGACAGCTGCTGCTGTTGCGGCGCCGCCAGCTTGCCCGGCTCGCGCTGCAGCAGCTTGCGCGACGATTTCAGGAAGCGCGCTTCCAGCTGCGCCTTGTCCTTCAGGTGCTCCAGCTCTTCTTTCCAGGCGCTCTTGACCGATTTGGCGTACTTGGCCATCACGTCGTAGCGGTTGGCGATCACCGATTGCAGGGTGTCGAAGTCAGCTTCCAGCTTGCCCTTGGCGAACTTCGGCTCCGGCGCGCGTTTTTTCACTTTCGCCAGGCCAACCATTTCCAGTGCGCGGATATAGCCCCAGCCAATATCAAACTCATACCATTTCGACGACAGCTTGGCCGAGGTCGCAAAGGTGTGGTGGTTGTTATGCAATTCTTCGCCGCCGATCAGCAGGCCGAACGGGATGATGTTGGTGGCTGCGTCCGAGCAGTCATAATTGCGGTAGCCCCAGTAGTGGCCGATGCCGTTGATGATGCCGGCCGCCGTCACCGGTATCCACATCATCTGCACCGCCCACACGGTAATGCCGATCACGCCGAACAATGCAACGTTGATGAACAGCAGCGACACCACGCCGGCCGCGCTGTGGCGGGTATAGACGTTGCGCTCCATCCAGTCATCCGGCGTGCCATGGCCATACTTCTCCATGGTTTCCTTGTTCTTCGATTCAGCGCGATACAGCTCGGCGCCTTCCCAGAACACTTTCTTGATGCCGCGCGTGACCGGGCTGTGCGGATCTTCCTCGGTGTCGCACTTGGCGTGGTGCTTGCGGTGGATCGACGCCCACTCCTTGGTCACCTGGCCGGTGGTCAGCCACAGCCAGAAACGGAAGAAATGACTGACGATGGGATGCAGGTCCAGCGCGCGGTGCGCCTGGCAGCGGTGCAGGTAGATCGTCACGCTGGCGATGGTGATATGCGTCACGATCATCGTATAGAAGAACACTTCCCAGCCCGTGAAGCGGGTGATGCCATTCGACAAGAAATCCAATACTGCGTATAAATCCATTACTACTCCAACCAAGATTGTGTTTTTTACAGGCGTGCGCCGCCCGCCGTGTCCGACTTTTGGACGACATTGTACGATGATTTAATGCCGATTTGAGGAAGCTTTCCCCGATCACTGACTATTCCTTAGGCACGGTCGTGCTTTCCTGCTCCGCCAGAGCGGCCGGCACCGGGCCCAGGATGCGCATTTCCCGTTGCGGGAATGGGACAGAAATCTGGTGTTCCTTGAGCGCGCGCCAAATTGCCCGGTTGACATCCGAGGTGACGCCGCCGCGGCCATTCTCCGGATCGCTGATCCAGAAGCTGACGCTCAGGTCCAGCCCATCTGCGCCAAAGCTGGTCAGCGTGGCGGACGGCAGTTTATCTTTTGATACGCGCGGCACCGTCGCCGCCGCGTCGGTCAGCAGCTGGATCACGAAGTCCACATCGGTGTCATACGCCACCGACACCTTGGTGGAAATATTCACCATGCTGTTCGACAGCGACGAGTTCTGCACCGCGCCCGACACCAGCATTTCATTCGGCACGATCGACTCCATGCCGTCCAGCCCCTGCAGTACCGTGTAGCGGGTGTTGATCTGGGTAACCCTGCCAGTATATTTATCCACCGTGATCATGTCGCCAATGGTCAGCGAGCGGTCCAGCAGGATCACAAAGCCCGACACGTAATTGCTGGCAATCTTTTGCAAACCCAGGCCGAGGCCGACGCCGAGCGCGCCGCCAAACACCGATAGCACGGTCAGGTCGATGCCCACCAGCGACAGGCTCATCAGCACCGCCACCAGGATCAGCACTGCGCGCGCCGTGCGCGACACCACCACCCGCAGATTGGTGTGCATGCCCTGCACCTTCATCAGCGATTCTTCCAGCGCCGCGCCGGCCCACAGCGCCAGCATCAGCAACACCACCACCGACAGCGAAGCTTGCAGGATGTCGGCAATCGTCACCTTGTATTTACCGATCGGCAGCACGGTGCTGTCCAGGAAGATAAATACATCGTTCCACAAGCCGGTCACATACAGCACGAACGCCAGCCAGACAAACAGCTGGAACAGTTTTTCAAAGGCCAGCATGGCGGGGCTGAAGGTGCGGCCATTGCGCGCGAACACGCGGCGCAGCACGTAGAAGGTGAAGCGGATCACCACCAGCGAGCTGAAGATCGGGATCGCCACCATGATCAGGTTGACGCGGATGTGGTACTTGGGCAGCAGCACCTGCGACAGGAACAGCAGGCCGACCACGCCCAGCGGCGCCATCACCCGGCCAAAGCTTTCCACGCCAAAGCCCAGCACGCCCGCCTGCGGCTCGTGGTGACGGCCGAAACGTTTCTTCAGCAGCCGCGCCACGCCAAAGCCGATGACCACCGACAGGATGATGGCGGCCAGCTGCCACATCAGGCTGACGTCGTGGATATCGCCGGCGATCAGATCATCGATCAGGTTGAGCAGGGGCTGTTGTCGGGACATTGTACTTTCTGTGCTGAGTTGATTGAGGGTATAGATTAACGTAAAACAGGCCGGGATCACCGGCCTGTTGAATTACTCTGCTTCGACTTCGTCGACTTCTTCCTTGACTTTCTTGGGCATCGGCTTGCGCTCGAACACGGCGGCGAAGAAGCCGTCGGTCTGGTGCTTGTGCGGCAGCAGCTTCAGGTAGTCGCCCATCTCCAGTTCGATCTTTTGCTCGGCCAGCGCCTTGCTCATCGGGATCAATTCGAAGTCCGGATGAGTTTCCAGGAATTGCTTGGCGATGAAGTCATTCTCGTCTTCCAGCACCGAGCAGGTGGCGTACACCAGCCGGCCGCCACCCTTGACCAGGCGCGCCGCGCCGTCCAGGATCGCCGCCTGCTTGGCTTGCAGCTCGGCCACGGCTTCCGGCTTCTGGCGCCACTTCACGTCCGGATTGCGGCGCAAGGTGCCCAGGCCCGAGCATGGGGCATCGACCAGCACGCGGTCGATCTTGCCGGCCAGACGCTTGATCTTGGCGTCGCGCTCGTGCGCGATCACCACCGGATGCACATTCGACAGGCCGCTGCGCGCCAGGCGTGGTTTCAGCTTGGTCAGGCGCTTCTCGGAAACGTCGAAGGCGTACAGGCGGCCGGTGTTGCGCATGGTCGCGCCCAGCGACAGCGTCTTGCCGCCGGCGCCGGCGCAGAAGTCCACCACCATCTCGCCGCGCTTGGCGGCCACCAGTGCCGACAGCAGCTGGCTGCCTTCGTCCTGCACTTCAATATGGCCATCCTTGAACAGCGGCAGGTTTTGCAGCTGCGGTTTTTGCAGCACGCGCAGGCCCTGCGGCGCGAATGGCGTCGGCGTGGCGCGGATCGGCGCTTCGGCCAGCTTGGCGATCACTTCTTCGCGGTTGGCTTTCAGCGTGTTGACGCGCAGGTCCAGCGGCGCCGGCTGGTTCAGGCTGTCGGCCAGTTCCAGCGTTTCTTCTTCGCCGTACTGTGCCACCAGCTTCTCGAACAGCCACAGCGGCATGTTCGAGCGGCTCGACTTGTGCATCAGCTTGCGGTCGATTTCCATGATGCGGGTGACCCACGCCGCCTCGTCTTCCGACACGCCGCCCAGCGATTCCAGGCCGACCGCATCGGCCATGCCCAGCAGCGTCAGCCGGCGCATGGTGGCGCCGCCGCCCGCTTCAGAGAAATCGGTATAAAAGTTCTTATTGCGCAGCACGTTGTACACCGACTCGGCGATCGCGCCGCGTTCGCGGCCGCCCAGGCGCGGGTGGTCTTTGAAATAGCGCGACAGGGTGGTGTCGGCTGGCGCGGCAAAGCGCAAAATCTCGCGCAACACTTCTTCGGCGTTGGCGAGTATCGCTGGAGGCAATCTCATGGAATTCCTTGGTTAGTTTTTACTTACTGTGGTCCACCTGGACCGCGCCCTGCGCTAGTGTCAACCTGTCCTCTACGAACCAGCGCACCGCGCGCGGGTAGATGACATGTTCCTGTTCCAGCACGCGGGCCGACAGGGTTTCGACCGTATCATCCGGCAGCACAGGCACGCCGGCCTGCAGCACCATCGGCCCGTGGTCGAGTTCGGCCGTTACGAAATGCACCGTCGCGCCATGCTCACGCACGCCGGCGGCCAGCGCCTGCGCATGCGTCGCCAGTCCGGGGAACAGCGGCAGCAGCGACGGATGGATATTCAGCAGGCGGCCAGCGTAATGCGCGACAAACTGCCCGGTCAGGATGCGCATGAAACCAGCCAGCACCACCAGATCGGGCGCGTAGCCATCGATCACGCCCTGCAGCGCGGCGTCAAATTCCGCGCGGCTGGCATAGTCCTTATTCGGCACCACCGCGGTGGCGATGCCATGCTGGGCGGCAAAATCCAGTCCTGCAGCGTCAGCGCGATTGCTGATGACAGCGGCAATGCGGGCCGGCCAGCGCTCGGATTGCAGCGCCCGGACGATGGCTTCCATATTGCTGCCGCGACCAGAAATCAGGATGACGATGTTTTTCATAACCCGGCATTGTACCTCGTCCCTCATGCCAGGGCCACTAAAAGGCAAGGATTGTTGCAATGCAGCAGACGCGCGCCAGCCTACTCGAACGAGTAAAACACCCGGAACGCGACGTTTTTGTCGGTCCAGTAGTCAGCCGCGTCGCGGAACACGTCGAGCAGGGTTTCCCTTGCTTCCTTGTCAAATTTCTGGGTGTTCGGCAATTGTTCCAGCACCACCAGGAAACCGGTTTGCGCACCGGCCTGGAACATGGTGTCGGTCAGCGTGGTGCGCAGACCGTCGAAATTTTTGCCTACCCCTTTGGGAAACTGGAACGACTCCGCAATAATGCCCAGCACTTGCTGCTTGGTCGCGCCGGCGATGCAGTGCGCGTACAGAAAATGCTGGCCCAGACGGGCCGCCTCCTCCTGCAGCTCGCCGACGCGGAACGCGCGGATCGACTGCACGAGATTCGCCGGCACGCTGGCCAGCAGGCTTTCGTCTCCCTCAGTTTGACCTGGTATGTACGGTGTATCCACTTTGCTGTCGGGAGTGCCTAACTTGTGAATTAATGAGTAAATAATTTGAGCACCTGTCCACTAAAATGGCCTGCAGGTCGGTGCCGGCCATCAATTCCCATACGCATATTAGGGTAACGTGTTGTTCCTCTCAGATCAACACGTATATGATATTCCACGCAATATTTGTTAAAAACAGAAGTTTTTTGCAGGATTTAGGGGCCAAATGGGCACAATTCGCCTAAGCGGTGGCGGCTGTTACAATTTGTTGCCACAGATACCGTCCGGCCACTAGCCGCCGGGTTGCCACAGGATTACCATACGTTCATGCAATATCAGAATTTTCCTGATAGACACCCCGAAACACCCTGACCCAACACGAGGTATCCAATGAACTTGCAAGCCAAACTGATCGCATCGGCCCTGTGCCTGAGCGCCCTGCCTTTCGCCCAGGCTGCCGATTTTGAAGATTTCGGCCGCGTGGTGCGCGTCACCCCGCAAACCGAGCAGATCAACCGTCCGCGCCAGGAATGCCGCACCGAGTACGTGCAGGTGCAACAAGCTGCGCCGGAACGTGGCGTCGGCGGCGCCATCCTGGGCGGCATCGTCGGCGGCCTGGCCGGTAACCAGATCGGCGGCGGCAGCGGCCGTTCGGTGGCCACTGCGGCGGGCGCCATCGCCGGCGCGCTGGTCGGCGACCGCGTCGACAACGCCAACACCCCGAACAGCGGCGGCGTGCAGGAGCAGGCAGTCAAACAGTGCCGCACCGTCGATCATTGGGAGTCGCGCACTTCCGGCTATGAAGTGACCTACGACTACCGTGGCCGCAACTACACCAGCATCATGTCCTACGACCCAGGCGAGCGCGTGCGCCTGCGCGTGGTGGTGGAACCGATGCAGCGTTAATCGGGAAGCCTCTCTCCTCCCGCCTCAATGCCGGCCTTGCGCCGGCATTGTTGTTTTCAGATAATGCCGGTTCATCCCCTCCTGTCAGTGCCGAATGTTAATCAAACGCAAATCCATCGAAAAAGAAGAATCCTCGCGCCCTGCCTCAGCGTCGGCAGCGGCGGCCAAGCCGGCCCGCAAGCCCAAATATGCGCCGGTGACCCTGTCGGAATTCGATGGCGTGCGCTATCTGCATTTCGGCACCGAATGGGTACAGGGCGCGATGCGCATCCGCAAGCCGAACTGGCCGGAGCTGGAATACGCACAGCAGATGATGGCCTGGATGCTGTGGCAGGAACAGCCGCGCCAGATCGCCCAGCTGGGCCTGGGCACCGGCGCGCTGACCAAGTTCTGCTACGCCAGTTTCCCGCAGGCGCAGGTCACGGCGGTGGAGCTGAATCCGTCGGTCATCACCATCTGCGAGTCGATGTTCAAGCTGCCGCCCAATGATGCGCGCCTGCAGGTGCTGGAAATGGACGCGCTGGCCTTCGTCAACGACAAGGCCAACGCCGATACGCTGGACGCGCTGCAGGTCGATCTGTACGACGCCACCGCACGCGGACCGGTGCTCGACACGGCGGAGTTCTACCTGGCCTGCAATGCCTGCCTGAACGACGACGGCGTGATGACGGTCAACCTGTTCGGCGACCATCCAAGCTACGCTCGTAATCTCAAGGCGATCAAATTCGCTTTCGCGCAGGTGATTTGCCTGCCGCAGGTACATGATGGTAACGTGGTCGCCATCGCCTTCAAGCGCGCGCGCGACATCGATGCGGAAGCGCTGAAGGCACGTGCCGCGCAGATCGTTGCTGAAACCAAGCTGCCGGCAAAATCCTGGGTCAAAGGCATTACAACCAAATAGCGCTTCCTGAAAGGTGGCCTGACGATGACACCGCTCGATCTGCAACAGATATACGCCTGGCTGCTGGCCGACGGCATGCTGCGCAAGACCGAAGTCAAGGAACTCTACGCGCAGAGCCAGGCCATCCTCAAGAACACCAGCGGCTATATGCATCCCTTGTGCGCGGTGGCGCACGCCAAGCTGCTGTCGGCGCAGCCGCCGCACAAGCTGCTGACGCTGGACGCGCTGTGCGAATGGCTGGCGGCGCGCGCCGGCCTGCCCTTTATCCGCATCGATCCGCTGAAAATCGATTTCACCCGCGTGGCCGATGTAATGTCGGCCAGCTACGCGGCGCGCTTCAACATCCTGCCGGTGGAACTGACCCACGACACGCTGGTGGTAGCCACCGCCGATCCCAACCCGCAGGAATGGGAGGCCGAGATCGCCAAGATTTCGCGCCGCGCGGTGCGCCGGGTGATCGCCAATCCGCTCGACATCGCCCAGTACACCACGCAGTTTTTCAGTCTGGCCAAATCGATCAAGAAAGCCAATAAATCGAATAGCAACGACCTGGCGCTGCGCAACAACTTCGAGCAGTTGGTCGAGCTAGGCAAGAGCAACAAGCAGGTCGACGCCAACGACCAGCACGTCATCAACATCGTCGACTGGCTATGGCAATACGCGTTCGAACAGCGCGCCTCCGACATCCACCTGGAGCCCAAGCGCGACCTGGCGGCGATCCGCTTCCGCATCGACGGCGTGCTGCACCAGGTCTACCAGGTGCCGGCGGTGGTGATGATCGCCATGACCGCGCGCATCAAGCTGCTGGGGCGCATGGACGTGATCGAAAAGCGCCGCCCGCAGGACGGCCGCATCAAGACCCGCACCGCCGGCGGCCAGGAAGTCGAGCTGCGGCTGTCGACGCTGCCCACCGCGTTTGGCGAGAAACTGGTGATGCGCATCTTCGATCCGGAGGTGGTGGTGAAGACGCTGCCGGAGCTGGGTTTTCCGCTCGATGACGCGCAGCGCTGGGATGCGCTGACCCGGCGCCCGCACGGCATCATCCTGGTCACCGGCCCCACCGGCTCGGGCAAAACCACCACGCTGTACACCACGCTGAAGGCACTGGCCACCTCCGAGGTCAATGTGTGCACGGTCGAGGACCCGATCGAGATGGTCGAGCCAGCCTTCAACCAGATGCAGGTGCAGCCCGGCATCGAGCTATCCTTCGCCGATGGCGTGCGCGCCCTGATGCGCCAGGACCCTGACATCATCATGGTCGGCGAGATCCGCGACCTGGCCACCGCCGACATGGCGATCCAGGCGGCGCTGACCGGCCACCTGGTACTGTCGACGCTGCACACCAACGATGCGCCGTCGGCGGTGATGCGGCTGCTGGAGCTGGGCGTGCCCTACTACCTGCTGGAAGCGACGCTGATCGGCATCATGGCGCAGCGGCTGGTACGCACGCTGTGCCCGGACTGCAAGGCCGAGGGCGGCGAACTCAGCGACGATATCTGGCACAGCCTGGCCGGCGAATGGGACCTCCCCAAGCCGGAACGGATTTACCGCCCGGTCGGCTGCCCCGAATGCCGCCAGACCGGCTATCGCGGCCGCACCGGGCTGTACGAGCTGCTGACGGTCAGCCCGGCCTTCAGCGCCCAGGTGCGCGAGAACAGCGACATCCAGGCGCTGCGCCGCCAGAGCGTGGCCGACGGCATGAAACCGCTGCGCATCGCCGGCGCGCTGAAGATCCAGGAAGGCGTTACCAGCAGCGACGAAGTGCTGAAGGCGACTGCCGCCCTGGGCACGCCATAACAAGTCGATAAAAAGCCCGATAAAAAGCCCTTTGCAATTGCCGCACGACTGTATATAATACGGCCTCTTTCGGGGGTCGTTAGCTCAGCTGGTAGAGCAGCGGACTTTTAATCCGTTGGTCGCAGGTTCGAATCCCGCACGGCCTACCACCGAATTCCTAAAAAAGCTTCCAACCGGAAGCTTTTTTTTCGCCTCTCATCCGTGCAGGCGGCCGCTGGTGTAAGCTAGGCTCAAAGAGCGCGCGGCGCCGGATTTTTGGGGATCTTATGGGAGGCATATACCGCATCTGCATAGCGCTGCTGCTCGCCGCAGTCTGCGCGCCGCTGCGGGCTGCCGAGCCGCCGATCCTGCTGCGCACCGCCGCCCAGGAAGGCACCGAACCGAAATTTATTGCCGCCGGCAAGGACCGCATCGAGGGCCTGTGCATCGACATCATGCGCGCCGTCGAACAGCTCGACGCCGGCCTGCGCTTCGTCGGCGACCAGCGCTGGAAGCCGCTGATACGCGCCTACTCGGAACTGGAAAGCGGCGTCGAGGATGTGCAGTGCGCCGTGCAGCGCTCGGCCGACCGCGAAAAGCGCTTCAACTTCATTGGCCCGGCGTTGTACGCCATCGAATACCACTTCCTGGCGCGCAGCAACGACAAGCTGGTGATCCAGGACTGGGACGACGTGCGCAAGCTGGCGCCGGACGGCGCGGTGCTGATCAACCGCGGCTTTGCCGCCGGCGACATCCTGGCCGCCATCGGCGGCATCGAAATCGACGCCAGCGCCACCAGCCAGGACCTGAATCTGCAAAAGCTGATCGCCGGCCGTGGCCGGCTGTACTTCCATCGCGGCCCCGGCCTGCAAAAACTGCTGGAACGCACCCGCACCGTCGGCAAGGTCAAGATCCTGCCGCAAGTGATGTTCAGCGCGAAATTGTATTTCGCCACCAGCAAACAACTTCCCCGCAGCACCGCCGAGCGCCTCGCCGCCGCGCTGTACCAGCTGGAGAAGAAAGGCGAACTGGAGCGGCTAATGCGTAAATGGGACTGAACTGCACTATACTTTCCGTTTAAGCATATGGAACAGGAGAGGCAATGTTGCCGACGGGATTGCGCTACGGGCTGACATTGTTGCTTGCACTGGCCGCTGCACCGGCCTGGGCGGCGCCGGTCGAGATCAGGGTGGTGGCGCAGGAAGGCTCGGAGCCGAAGTTTATTCCCGCCGGCATCGGCCGCGTGGTCGGCTTGTGCATTGATCTCTACCGCGCCATCGAGCGCGCCGATCCCGGCCTGCAATTTGTCGGCGACCAAACCTGGCTGCCCTCGCTGCGCGCCCACTCCGGCCTGGCCGCGCACCAGTACGACGCGCTGTGCGCGGTGCAGCACACCGATGAACGCGCGCGCCAGTATGTGTTTCTTGAACCGCCGCTGTTCCAGCTGCGCTATCAGTTGATCGCCCGCGCCAGCGACACGGCCGCCATCGCCAGCTGGGACGATGTGCGCAAGCTCGGCGAACAGGGCATGATCCTGACCAACCGCGGCTACACCGCGCCAGCCATGCTGGAGCATATCGGCGGCTTGCAGGTCGACTCCAGCGCGGCCACGCCGGCCGCCAATCTGCAAAAGCTGGTGGCCGGGCGCGGCCGCTTCTTCCTGCACCGCGCGCCCGGCGTGCAAGGCTTTATCGACCGTGCCGGCGTGGCCCACAAGGTCAGGATACTGCCGGCGGTGATGGCCACCACCAATGTCTATATGGCCATGGGCACCCACGTCGATCCCGTGGTGCGGCTGCGGGTGCAGCGCGCGGTCGAGCAGCTCGACAAGTCCGGCGAGCTGGACCGCATGCTGAAGAAGTGGGACTGAGCGGCGGCGGTTTTTCAGTCGTTTATCATTCTCGCCCGGCCCGACACGCGGATCGAACTCCCCGGCTGCTCGCCGATCTGCACTTGCAGATGGCAAGGCGCGCCCATGTCCTCGCCCTGAATGATATCGATCGCGCCGCCATGCGGCCAGTCCAGGTCGCGCAGATAGCCGGCCAGCGCCGCTGCTGCCGCGCCGGTCGCCGGATCTTCATACACGCCGCCCGAAGCAAACGCGTTGCGCGCATGGAAGCGCTGCGGCGTTTCCGCATACACCAGTGAAATTGTGGCAAAGCCGTGCCGCCGCATCAGCTCGCGACCGATCGCCAGCTCGTAGCGCATCGCGCGCAGCTTGTCGCGCGTCTTCAGCGCCAGGATCAGGTGCAGCGCGCCGCCATTCGCCACCGCCGGCGGGATGCGGTCGTCCAGGTCGGCCAGCCGGTAGCCGAACAGCGCCAGCGCCTCCTGCACCAGCGCTGGCGCCGCCGGCGCGCTGGATGTCTCCGGCGACTGCAGCGCCGCGTGCGCGCCATCACCCAGCGCGCGGCCCTCGACCGTCACGCGCGCATGGTTGGTGGTCAGCGGAAAAATCCCGTCGCCATTCTGCTGCGCCAGCACCGCGCCCAGCGCGATAGTCGCATGGCCGCAGAACGGCACCTCGCCGTCCGGCGAAAAATAGCGCACGCGCCAGCCGTCTTCGTGCGGCGCGGCGAAGACGGTTTCCGAATAGCCCATTTCAGCGGCAATGCGCTGCATCGCCGGCTCGTCCGGCAAGGCCGCGCGTATCATCACGCCGGCCGGATTGCCGCCCTGCTCACCTGCTGTAAATGCTGCAACTTTGTGAACCTTGGTAATGGTCTGCATCTTGTCTCCTTGGGGAAAACTTTATTGACAGCAATGACGGTTGTGGCCACTATCTTTGTTTCACTGACTTTTAAGCAAATTCGTCATGACTATACCGCGACTTTCGATTCTTGCCTTCATCATTCCGGCCCAGTTGACGGGCCTGGCTTTTGCCGCCGATGCCGCGCCGGCCAAACACGCCATCACCCACGAAGATGTGTGGCTGATGAAGCGCATTGGCGCGCCGCAGCCCAGCCCGGATGGCCGCTGGGCGGTGTTCTCGGTCACCGATCCAGCTTACGACAGCAAGGAACAATGGTCGGACCTGTGGATCAAGTCGCTGAGCGACGATACGCCGGCGCGCCGCCTGACCTTCAGCAAGGGCGGCGAAGGCGCGCTCAACTGGTCGCCGGACAGCAAGCAGCTGATCTTCATCGCCAGGCGCGATGGCGACGAGGCCGGCCAGATCTACCGCATCGACATCGCCGGCGGCGGCGAGGCGCAGCGCCTGACCACGTTGACCCTGGGCGCGCGCACGCCGAAGTTCAGCCCGGACGGCAAACAGATTCTGTTCGTCAGCGACATCTTCCCCGGCAACGCCAGCGAGGAAGAGGTCAAGAAAACCGCCAAGGAACGCAAGGACCGCAAGTATTCGGCGCGCGCCTATGAATCCTTCCCGCCGCGCTACTTTGACAAATGGCTGGACGACAAACAGGTGCGCCTGTTCGTCATGGACGCCGCCATCGGCGCCAAGCCGCGCGACCTGCTGAGCGGCACCAGGCTGGCGGCGCTGCCGGGCTTCGGCGGCGGCCAGGGCGACGAGGGCCAGTCGCTGGACGCGATCTGGGCGCCGGACGGCAAGGCCATCGTGTTTGCCGCCTCGACCAACCGCGACGAACTGGCGCGCAACTCGGCCTACACGCAAATCTTCAGCGTGCCGGTGGCGGGCGGCGACAGCACCCAGCTGACCGCCGATAAACACAGCTACGGTAGCCTGAAATTCAGCAGCGACGGCAAGACCCTGTTCACGCTGACCGAGGCGGAAGAAGAAGGCAAGGTCTATGACGTCAGCCGCATCGCCAGCTTTGCCTGGCCGCTGACCAGCGCCACGCCGAAAATCCTGACCGCCACGCTGGACCGTTCGATTTCGCGCTACGCGCTGCCGGCTGGCAGCAACCGCGTGGTATTCAGCTTCGAACACGCCGGCCTGGAGCAGCTGCACTCGATCAATTACGCCGGCGCTGACCTGCGCGACGAAGCCTCGCTGCCGAGCGGCGCCATCGGCTCGCTGAACGCCGGCGGCAAGGCCGTGGTCGGCGTATGGGAATCGTCGATCAATCCGCCGGAAGTGTACGCCTTCGGCAACGGCGCGCCCAAGCGCCTGACCGCCTTCAACACCGAGCGTGCCGCCAGGATCGACTGGCAGGCGCCGGAACACTTCTGGTTCAAGGCCAGCGACGGCCGCATGATCCACAATATGATCGTCAAGCCGGCCGGCTTCGACCCGGCCAGGAAATACCCGCTGTTTGCGGTGATCCACGGCGGCGCGGCGAATATGTGGCGCGACCAGTTCGTGATCCGCTGGAACTACCACCTGCTGGCCCAGCCAGGCTACGTGGTGCTGCTGACCGACTACAAAGGCTCGACCGGCTACGGTGAAGAATTCGCCCGCGCCATCCAGGGCGATCCGCTGAAAGGCCCGGCCGACGAAATCAACGAAGCGGTTGACGAAGCGATCAAAAAATACAGCTACATCGACAGCAGCAAGCTCGCTGCCGGCGGTGCCAGCTACGGCGGCCACCTGGCCAACTGGCTGCAAGCCACCACCACCCGCTACAAGGCCATCGTCTCGCATGCCGGCGAAATGGACCTGATCATGCAATGGGGCAGCAGCGACAGCGTCTGGGGCCGCGAAGTCAACAGCGGCGGCCCGGTCTGGGGCGACAAGGCGGTATGGCGCGAACAAAGCCCGGTGCTACAAGGCGGCAACCACGCCAAAGGCACCGGCTTCCAGAGCCCGATCCTGATCTCGGTCGGCGAGCTGGACTACCGCGTCCCCGCCAACAACGCGCTGATGAACTTCGCCACCCAGCAGCGCCTGAACGTCCCAAGCAAACTGATCGTCTTCCCCGACGAAAACCACTGGGTGCTCAAAGGCGAAAACAGCCGCTACTTCTACAGCGAAGTCCACGGCTGGCTGGCCAAATACCTGAAATAAACTCCCCGGTTTTAGTTGAAGCTCAGGCCGCTGTTGCTGACGTTGTTGAGCTTTTGCGCTTTCAGGTCGATGGTGAAGTGGTCGCTTGGCTTGCCCGAGCCCAGGCCTTTGAGGATCGCGAATACTTGCTTGAACTGCGCCTGGAACGCTACCTGCACCGGGTTCTGGTCGGATAGCTGATCGCCGATTTTGACGATCGCCGCCGGTGCGGCCGGGAAGGCGTTCATCAGCACTTTGTATTGCGCCACACGCTCGGCGCCCATGTCGCGCAAGGCCAGTTCACCAGCGTAGGTGGTGCGGTGGAAGTCGCCGTAGAATTCGTAGGCGCTGACTTTGGCGAAGTCGGCCAGCTTGAGGTTGGCGGCAGCCGCCACTTGCTCGGCCTTGGCGGTAGCGGCGGCCCAGTCGGCCGTCAGCTGGCTGGCGGCCACGCTGTCGCCCGACGCCGTGCCCTTGGCGGCGCAGCTCGCCGTCAGCGGCAGCACCGACGGATTGTCTTTCAGCTGCGCCAGCGTGACCTTGGTTTGCAGCTGCGACATGATCAGCATCTGGCGCAGGTCCAGCGCCATCGCCGCTTCCTTCATTTCGCACGGCCAGTAGTCGCTCATGAAGCGCAGCCGCGACAGTTCGCCGAAGTAGGTGCGGGTGAATTCGCCGTAGGATTTGCTGTCCAAAATGCTGCGGTTCCAGCGCTTGGCGATGTCGCTCGCGGCCGTGCTGCCTTGCAGGTAGTCGTATTCGACCTGGTAGTACGGGAACAGTTCGTTGTGGCGCGCCACCGTGTTCAGCGGCACAGTCTGCACATCGATCAGGTCCTTGCTCTGGTAGCTGACGATTTTGTAGGCCGCGCCAAACACGGCCAGCGATGGCGACTGCACGTTGACCAAGTAGTTGCCGGCGCTGTCCTTGTAGTCGTTGGTGCCGTTGAAGTGCATATGCCCGCCGACATGCAGCGGCAGGCCGGTCGCGGCCAGCGCGGCGGTGGTGGCGGCGGCCGGCATGCGCGAGATCTGGAATGCGCCGGATTTGAACACCGCCTTCATCGCGTCGGTCTGGTTGGCGTAGAAGTCCATGGTCGGGTAGTGCGAGAACGACATCAGCTGCTTGCCCTGCGCCTTGGCGCGCGCCGCCACCGATTTGATCCATTCGATCTGGTGGATTTTGTGGGTCAGCATTTTGTTCCAGCCGCCGTCGCCGGCGTTGTCATAGCCCTTGAAGTATTTCGGGTTGGCCGGGTCGAAGTTGGCGTTCGGCGCGTGCACATTGCCGTCCAGCGCCAGCAGCCAGATGCCTTTGACCGGCTCCACCAGGTAGCTGGCGTCGGTCATGCTGGTGCAGCGGCTGTAGGTCTTGCCGGCCACTTTGTATTTGCCGCCCTCGCCTTCGGTGCAGATTTCGAACTGGCGCTTGCTCAGGTCGGCCGCAGCGACTGCCGCGTCGTAGCTGTATTTGCCATCGGCATAGCTGCTGAACGGGGTTTCCCAGTACACGTCGTTCTTGTTCGGCGCGTAGCCGAATTCGCCCAGCTTGCCCAGCAGCTTTTCGTAGCCCTGCTCCATCAGCTGATTGGTGCAGACCACGGCCGGGTCCTTGGCTTTGCAGGCGGCGTTGTTGACCGCGTAGATTTTCTGTTCCTTGCCATCCTTGGTCAGGAAGTCGTTCTTGCCGGCTTCGTCATCGTCATACGGTTCGTTCGGATCGTGGTTGCCCGGCGCGATGAAGAAGCGCATGCCCTTGGCCTGGTACTCGTGCAGGATGTCGGCCAGGCCATCGATGTTGATCGGCTGCGCATCGTCGGAGATATCGCCCGGCATGGCCACCAGCCGGATGCCCTTGGCGTAGGCGTCGTCCAGCGCGGCGCGGAAGGCGAAGTAGTTTTCGTTGAACAGCCGCGTCGAGGTCAGCTGCGCGTACATGGTGCGGATGGTGGCGTTCTTGCCATCCTTGGTCGGGATGCCGGAGAATTGCGAGCTCTTCAGGTCGCCGTAGATGTTCTCGAAGTGGACGTCGCTCATGAAGGCGACGGCGGTGCTGTTGACCGTGTCGGCCGGCTTGGTCTCGGTGGCTGGCGCGCTGTCGCTACCGCAAGCGGCCAGCAGCGCGGCAACAGCGGCGGCCGTCAAGGCCACCGCAGGTAAGGCGTAACGCATACAAAACTCCATCAGGCTGGTGGGAAACCGGCGCATTGTCACACCGCCAAGTGACAGCCTGATTACATTTTGGAAGCGCTCCCACTTTTTTACGCAGCCTTGGCCGCCACCGCTGCGGCGCTGCTGGCCGGCGCCGGCCGGCGGATCAGCCAGATGATCGCAGCCGCCACCAGGCACGCGGCACCGGCAGCGAACAGCGCTGGGTCGTAGGTCAGCAACAGTGTACGGACCCGGCCGGCGCCATACGCGGCCACCGCCGCGCCCAGCTGGTGGGCGGCAAAGATCCAGCCGAACACCATGCCGGCTTTTTCCTTGCCAAAAGTAGCGGCGGTCAGGCGCACCGTCGGCGGCACGGTGGCGATCCAGTCCAGGCCATAAAACATCGCGAACAGCGACAGGCCGTACAGCGTGAACTCGGAGTACGGCAGCCACAGCAGCGACAGGCCGCGCAAGCCGTAGTACATGAACAGCAGCTTGCGGTTATCGTAGCGGTCCGACAGCCAGCCGGAAGCGATGGTCCCGACCAGGTCGAACGCGCCCATCATCGCCAGCACCGAGGCGGCCGGCACCGCGCCCAGGCCGGCGTCGCCGCACAGCGAGATGAAGTGGGTCTGGATCAGGCCGTTGGTGCTGAGGCCGCAGATGAAGAAGGTGCCGGCCAGCACCCAGAACACCCGGTACTGCGCGGCTTCGGCAAGGATTTTGAACGGGGTGGCGAAGCTGATGCGCATGGCTGGTGCGGCCGCCGTTGGCGTGCCCGCCACCGCTGGGGCCGCGCCAAACGGCGCCAGCCCCACGTCGGACGGACGGTTGCGCATCAGCAGGTAGACCGCCACCGCCACCAACGCGCAGGCAGCAAATACCGGCGCCACCGCCAGCCGCCAGCCGAAGTGCTCGACCAGCCAGGCGCCAACCGGCAGGAAAATCAGCTGGCCCGTGGCCGAGCTGGCGGTCAGGAGGCCAATCACCAGACCGCGATGGCTGTCGAACCAGCGATTCGACACCACCGCGCTCAGCACCAGCGCGGTCAGGCCGGAACCGATGCCCAGCATGATGCCCCAGAACAGCACCAGGTGCCAGAACTGGGTCATGCGGGTCGCCAGCGCCATGCCGGCCGCCACCAGCGTCAGCGCAGTGACCACCACATTGCGCAGGCCGAAGCGCTCCATCAGGATCGCGGCAAACGGGCCCATCAGGCCGAACAGGGCAAAGCGCAAGGCCAGCGCCGACGAGATCTGCTCGACATCCCAGCCGAACTCCTGCGACAAAGGCTGCAACAAGGCGCCCGGCAGTCCCAGCGCAGCCGACGAGCTCAGCGCAGTCAAAAAGGTCAGAGTGACGATCACCCACGAAAAATGCAGGCCGCGCCGGTGCAGCCAGTTGGATAGGGGTTGTGCAAACATCAAGTCCTCACGATGGCAATGCGCGCGGAAAGCACGCTTGCGGCTATTTTAAATGACGATCATCATGAATACAATCAAAAAAAAACGCCGGCGCGTAGGGCGCGGGCGGCGGCCAAAAGGCAGCGCCCGGCGGCGTTGCATGAACGCGGCCGGGCGCCGGGGACCGGGCGGGTGGGGAAACGCCGCCCTACCCTTTACTTGATGCGCAGCGAGCTTTGCACTTTGTTGACGCCTTTGACGTTACGCGCCACGTCCACGGCCTTGTCGACTTCCGACTGCGATGGCACGAAGCCGCTCAGCATGACGGTGCCGTTGGTGGTTTCCACGTGCACGTCCAGCGATTTCAGTGCTGGCTCGGCCATCAACTCGGTTTTGACTTTGGTGGTGATGGCGGTGTCAGCGATCGCGTCCTTGGCCAGTTCGGTTTTCGAACGGGCTTCGCACGAGGCCTTGTCGGTGCCGCTCATGGTGCTGCAGTCGATGCCGGTTTGCGCGGTGTCGGCGGCTTTCTTGCCGGCCTTGGCGTCGTTGACCCAGGCGGTGTGCTGCTGTTTGGCGCCGCTCAGGCAGCTGTCCTTGTCGCCGCCGGTGCGGTTGGCGCACTGTGCCTTGGCCAGGTCATAGTTGGCGTCGGCCACATTGATCTGGGCCTTTTCCACCGACTTTTTGTCGTTCTTGAATTGCAGCGCGGCGGTCGATTCGGCATTGGCACGCGTGACTTTGGCCTGCTCCTGGCAAACATCCTTGGCATTCCCCGATTGTGCATCGCAGGCAGCCTTGGCGGTTTTATAGTCCGCATCCGATTTGTTGACGGCGGCCTTGTAGGCAACGGTGTCGTTGTTCGGGGTGGCGGCGAAGGCGGCGCTAGCGGCGGTGGCCAGCACGAAGCAGAGTAATTTGTTCATGATGTGTGTCCCTCTTTGTGGTGGTTGGTGGACACATTAAACGCCTGCTCGGCCGCAAGCTCCGTGCGCAAACGTACACAGACGGCATTTACTCTTCGTGCGACAGGCCTTTACGCCACACCAGACTGGCTTGCTCGAAGATAGGCAGGCCGGGCGTGAAGGCTGCGCCAGTGGGCGCCAGTTGCAGCCAGGTCAGGGTGCTGTGGGTGCCTGGCACGTTGATCTCTGGCGAGGGCTGGCGCACCGCACGCATCCACGCCGCCACGCTGGCGTATTGCTGCGGATGCCGCTGGTGTATCCAGGCTAATGCGACCAGGTCGGCATAGCCTTCTTCGCGGCGGGTGTCGCGCAATGCTTCCGCTGCGCTGGCGTGGGCAGGGCTGGCTTCAAAGCCGGCCGGCACGGCGTGCCAGCTGCCTTGCGCATAGCGCCAGCAATGGCCGATTTCGTGCGCCACCATGGCTTCGATCATCAGCGGGCGCTGCGCGGCGGGGACTTGATCGAGGATGTCTTCGGCGTTGGGATTGCCGCGCATCGACAGCACCAGCTTGCAGCGGCCGTTCTCATAGCCCAACGCCAGCGGCACATCGTTGGCGCGTGCCTGCGGCTGCACCGTGATGTCGATCGGCAGTTTGAGGTCCTGCTTGGCGTAATTCAGCACCGCCGCCCCGGCGGTCAGCCAGCGAATTTCCATCTCGGTCAGCTCGGCAGCCGAGCTCAGACCGGAGGCCAGTAACAGCAGGGGGAAGAAGGTGCGCTTGATCATGGTGATCAAACTCTAGCATGCACCGGACAATAATTATTGCCCGGTGGCAGGTATATTACTACGTAGAAAAACAGGAATGCTTAGTGTGCCAACAAGCTCGTTGCCGTTTTGAACTCGGGACGAATGTCGTTTGGTACAGCTTTCATTTTATCCAAGGCCTTCTGTACATCCGGGCGGATGACCACGTACTTGCTCATCATTTCCTTGGCGCGCGCGTAGTCGCCAGTGGCTTCGATGGTCAGGAACTCGCGGTCCAGATCGATCACTGCCTGCTTGATCTTCTTGAAGTCGACCGCGAAAGTGCCGTCGCCATGCGACACGAAGCCGC
Source organism: Duganella sp. sic0402 (assembly GCF_019219065.1). GTDB lineage: Bacteria > Pseudomonadota > Gammaproteobacteria > Burkholderiales > Burkholderiaceae_D > Rugamonas. The sequence continues at coordinate 152,144 of NZ_JAHUWK010000005.1, forward strand.
CCTTGTCGAGGATGTAGTTGACCTGGATCGCCATGCCGCGCGCGTGCGAATCGGTCAGGCCGAAGTGCAGCGTACGGAAGGCCGAGGCCAGGAAGGTGGTGTACAGCTTGCGTTCGGCTGCCTCGCCCTGCCCCAGCGTGCCTTGCAGCTGGCCTTTGTCCATCATATACGCCAGCACGTACAGGCCGGTGATGTCGGCCTTGGCTTCCTCGATGGTCGAATAGGCTTCCTTCAGATCCTGGCGCGGGGTGGACTCCTTGCCATCCTTGCGGGTGATGTGCGGGCCCAGGCCGTGGGTGATTTCGTGCGCCAGGATGTGGGTGAAGAAGGAGTCGAAGTCAACATCCTTCTGATCGGCCGGGCGCAGCACCAGCTTGGAGATCGGCGTCAGCGTCGATTTGAATTTGGCCTGCTGCACATTCTTCAGCATCACGCGCTTGGAGCCGCGCTGGCTGATGATGCGCTCATCGTTGGGCAGATTGTAGGCGGCGGTCTGTACGCCCATATTGCCATCGCCGGCGCCGTACACCTGATTCACCACCACCATCGGCGCCAGCGCGCCGACTTTCGGATTGCGGTATTGCGCGTCCAGCGGCAGATTGTCTTCCAGCTCCTGCATGTGCTTGGCGAAGAAGTCCAGCTTCTGGGTTTCCTTCTGGTCGCGGATGTTGACGTAAGCTTCAAACGCGGCCTTATAGCCAAACAGTTCGTCGTTGTAGGTCTCGTATGGGCCGATGGTGATGTCGACCGGCGAGTCCAGGTCCATCCAGGCGAAGTCGGACGCCAGGTAGTCGTTGCTCAGGAAAGCGTCGGCGCGCAGTTGCAGGAATTTCTTCAGCGAGGCGTTGTCGGTGTCGGCGGCAGCTTGCTTCAGCAGCGCGGCGGCTTTTTCCAGATCGGCCTTGTACTCATCAGAATACTTGACGATGCTGAACTGGCCATCCTTGTTCTTGCGGATGGTGGTGAAGAACCATTGCGCCTGCTCCTTGTCGGCGGCTGGCAGCGCGTTGATCCAGGAATCCAGTTCGGCCTTGCTCGCGCCTTGCGGATAGAAGTTGCCGCCTTCTGGTTTCTTGTTTGGCACCTTGATGCCGGCCACTTCCGCTGGCAGGAAGGATTGGTGGTCGTCCAGGATGGACCATGGGCCTTTGTTGAGCCAGAAGTAGTTCAGGCGCGCCTTGCCCAGCGGGGTCGTGTCTTGTTGCAGCGCGGCCCACAGCGCTTCGTTGCCGGACCAGCGCTGGCGCAGTTGCAGCACGTCGATGATCTTGGCCGCTTCGATCAGCTTGGCGATGGCTTTCTTGTCGCCGGCCGACAGGTGGCTGGTGTCGGCGGTCAGCGCGACCGGCGCATAGCGCTTGCTCATTTTGTTGAGCTGGTTGACGTCGGCCGGTGCGGCATAGGCGGTGGCGCAGGCGATTGCCAGCGCCAGCGGGAGCAGGATTTTTTTCATGTGGTCCTCTTGTGGAGTAAGGGCCACATTGTAATCCAGCCAGTCAGCGCCGGCACTCAGCGGCTCGCTGCCAGCGCGTGATTGGTAGCCGCGACTGGCGGAGGTGCCGCTGGCGTTCGGTGTGAGCACTGGCGGCGCGGCGCCCGGTTCACTGTCGTCAGCCTCGCTCTCGCCTTTCGTCTAAACGTTCTCTTTGTTTTAAGACCGAAATAGTTCGAAATAGCCCTTTTAGCCTTTTTAGACCACTCGAAAATATAGAGAGGGTATGCTCTCCTACCAGGCGCGGTAGACTTGGCCGGTCTGTGCGCCATCGACGCTGCGCGCATAGGCCAGCGCGGCGCGGCTGGCGGCGATAGGTTCAAAGCCGACGAAGAACGGGCCGTAGCTGCCCATCGATTCCTGCAACACCGTCGGGCTGACCACGTTGATGCGCAGACCACGCGGCAGCTCAATCGCCGCACCACGCACAAAGCCCTCGACAGCAGCGTTGACCATGCTGGCGCTGGCGCCGTTGCGTATCGGCTGCTCCGCCACAATGCCGCTGGTCAGCGTAATCGAACCGCCATCGTTCAGATACTCCTGCGCCACCAGCGCCACATTCACCTGCCCCATCAACTTGCTGTTCAAGCCAAGGTAAAACTGCTCCGGCGTGAACGACGCCAGCGGTGCGAAATGCAGCTTGCCGGCCGCGACCACCACCGCATCCACCTTGCCAACCTTGGCGAACAAGCCCCGCACCGAATCGATATTGGCAAAATCCACCTGATGCTGGCCCCCTTGCGCGCCGACCGTCACCACCTCATGCCGCTGCCCCAGCTCCTCAACGACTGCCTTGCCCACAGCGCCGGTGGCGCCAATCACGATCACTTTCATGCTGAACTCCTTTTAGAAAACACCAGTATGTTCCCCTTCACCCAAGGAATAAATACGCTAAGATGAAGAACATTACAAATCCAAAGTTAGCAATCAATGGACAAGCTACGCAGCATGGAAATCTTCGTCGCGGTGGTCGATGCGGGCAATTTCACTGCCGCCGCCGCGCGATTCAACCTGTCGCCGGTCATGGTCGGCAAACACATCGCACAACTCGAGGCCACGCTGGGTGCACGGCTGCTGACGCGCACCACGCGCCGCCAAAGCCTGACCGAAATCGGCGTGCAGTACGTCGAGCAATGCCGCGCCATCCTGGCACAGATAGCAGCGGCCGAACGTGGCGCGGAAGCGATGCGCAGCGTGCCGCGCGGACGACTGCGCATCACTGCCTCCACCTCATTCGGCAACGAATGGCTGGCGCCCGCGCTGACCGACTATCTGCGGCTGCATCCCGAAGTCAGCGTGGACCTGAACCTGAACGACCGCATGGTGGATATGGTGGATGAAGGCTACGACGCCGCCATCCGTATTGGTGCGCCGGCAGACTCCGGCATGATCGCGCGGCCATTGCGGCCGTACACGATGGCGATCTGCGCCTCGCCTGGCTACCTGAAAGCGCGCGGCATGCCGCGCACGCCGGGCGATCTGGCGCAGCATGAATGCCTTGATTTTGTGGTGGGGGATGTGGGCGTCAGCTGGCGGCTGCAATCAGTGCACGGCAAGCGGCCGCTGCAGCCGAGCCGCTTCCGCGCCAACAGCGGACAAGCATTGCGCCAGGCCGCGCTGCATGATTTCGGGATTGTGATGCAGGCCGAAGTGCTGCTGGCGCAGGACATCGCTGCCGGCCGGCTGGTGCCAATACTGAGCAGCCATCTGCCGGCGCCGCGACCGATGAATGTGATCTACCCGCGCGACCGTCGGGCCACGCCCAAGCTGACCACTTTCATCGACTTCATCGTGGAACGCTTAGGACCAGCGGCATCGTTGCCGCTGGCCTCTTCCGCGTAATCGTTACTGGCACTACTTGCGTTACTGAGCGACCTGCGCCAATTGCTGCGAAGGCTGCCAGCCGGCGCCCAGCGCGCGCGCCACCGACACCGCCGCCAACAGACGCTGGGTATTGATCTGCACCGCCGCGCGGTCCGCCGCCAGCGCACTACGCTGCGCATCCGTCACATCGAGGTAAGTCGACACGCCACGCTCATAGCGCGCCCGCGCCACCAGATAACCACGCGCCGCCGCCACTTGCGAAGCCTGCTGCGCATCGCCCTGCAACTGGCGCTGCTGCACGTCCGACAGCGCATCCTCCACCTCACGCAGCGCGGTCAGCAGCTTGCTCTGGTGATTCGCCAGCGCCTCTTCATAGCGCGCCTTGGCGATCGCCAGATTGGCCTTGTTGCGGCCACCGTCAAAGATCGGCAGTGACAGCGCCAGCGGGCCAGCGCTGAACTGGCGCGAATCGCCCTTGGCCAGATTGCTCAGGCTCTCCGATGCAAAGCCGAAGTTACCGGTCAGCGACAGCGAAGGATAGAAAGCGCCTTCCGCCACGCCGATCTGCGCATTATTGGCACGCAGCGTGGCCACGCTGCCGGCCAGATCGGGACGATGCGACAGCAGGCTGGCCGGCAGGCCGACCGGAATCGCCGGCGGCAGCGGCAGCGAGGCCGCGTTGGCGTTGGACGCGGTCAGCATGGCCGACGGCGAAGCGCCGACCAGCGTCGCCAGACTGTGTTCCAGCAGATTGCGCTGGCGCTGCACCTCATGCAGGTCCGCCTGCGCGTTGGCGCGTTCGATGCGCGCGCGCGACACGTCCAGCTCATTCGACAGCCCAGCGTCGAAACGCGCGGTCACCAGTTCCTCGCTTTCGCGGCGGGTATCCAGCGCGCCGTTGAGGATAGCGATTTCCGCATCCAGGCCACGCAGCTGCCAGTAAGTAGTGGCCAGTTGCGACGACAGCATCAGCAGCACGCCATCACGGTCCGCCTCGGCTACCAGCGCCTGCGCATCGGACGCTTCGACCAGACGGCGTACGCGGCCCAGCAGATCCACCTCATACGAGAAGTTGGAGCCAACCGAATAGTTGTTACCCTTGATCGAACGGCCGCCAAGCGCCAGTCCTTGCGACGTCTCGGCGGAAGTGCGCGAGTTGGAGATGCCGGCATTGACGCTCAGCTGCGGCTGCTGATTGGCGCGGGTGACGCCAGCCTGCTCCAGCGCCTGCACCAAGCGCTGCGCGGCCGCCTTCACGCTTGGATTGTCGCGCAGCGCGGTTTCTTCCAGACGATTCAGGGTGGCGTCATTAAACACGGTCCACCACTGCGCCGGCAAATGCGCCTCGCTGGCGCCGGCTTGCGGCAGATGGCGGAACGACGCGTCGGCGACATTCGCCGGGGCCTTGAAATCGCTGCCCACAGTGGCGCAGCCAGTCATGGCCAGGGTGACAGAAACAGCGAGCGTCAGGCGCTTCAGAGCTGAATTCAACATGATTACCTCTTAAGTGTTTTTGTTAGTGAGCACCGCCACCACCACCGGCGGAAGGCGCTTTGACTTTGTCCGAGAACCACAGCACGCCGATGCAGGCAAACAGCACCATCGCCACCAGGAAGAAGCCGTCGTTATAGGCCATCACATACGACTCGCGCCGCACGATGCCGTCCACCGCCTTCAAAGCCATGTCCGACGCGGTCGCGCTGTCGAAGCCCTTGCTGATGAAGGACGCGCTCAGCGCATCCAGACGCTCTTGCGTGGCCAGCGCGAAGCTGCTGACCGATTCGCCGATGCGCACCGAGTGGAAATGCTCGCGGTTGGTCAGCGAGGTGGCCAGCAGCGCGATGCCGATCGAACCACCCAGGTTGCGCGTCATATTGATCAGGCTAGACGCCGACGGCACATCTTTCGGCGCGATGCCGTTCATCGCGAAGTTCGACAGCGTCAGCATGACGAAGGGCTGACCGAGCGCGCGCACCACCTGCGACAGCAGCAGCTGATCGTAGCCGGTGGTTGCGTCCATATAGGCATTCATCATGCACGAACCGCCAAACAGCAGCAGGCCGAAGGTGCACAGGATGCGGTTGTCGACCTTGGCCGACAGCTTGGCCACAAACGGCATGATGAACAGCTGCGGCAGACCGGCCCACATGATCACCTCACCGATCTGCATCGGCGAATAGCCGGGAATCTGCGCCAGGAACAGCGGCAGGATGAAGGCCGAGCCATACAAGCCCATGCCCATCGCCATCGACAGTGCGGTGGCCGCGGCAAAGTTGCGCTGCCCGTACAAAGCCAGATTAACGAACGGCTGCTTGCGCGTCGCGCCAGTCACCACCCAGCCCAGCAGGCCAACCAGCGCCAGCGCGGCAAAAGTGTTGATGAAGGCCGAATCGAACCAGTCCTTCGAATTACCCTCTTCCAGGAAGATGGTCAGGCTGCCCAGTCCCACCGCCATGAAGGCGATGCCCAGCCAGTCAGCATTGAACAGCTGCGACAGATTCGACTTCTCCTTGTCCAGACCAACCGCGATACCACCGATCAGCAGCAGACCCGGCACCCAGTTGATGTAGAAGATCGACGGCCAGCCATACAGCTCGCTCAGATAGCCGCCCAGCGTTGGCCCCATCGACGGCGCCAGCGTGGCGGTCAGGCCGAAGATGGCCATGCCGGTGGCGCGCTTGGAGGCGGGCAGCTTGGTCATCACCAGCGTCATCGCCATCGGAATCAGCGCGCCGCCAGTAAAGCCCTGCAGCATGCGGAAGGCGATCATGCTCTCCAGGTTCCAGGCGAAACCGCATAGCGTGGAGAAGCCCAGGAACAAGGCGGTAGTGCCGATCATGTAGCGGCGCGCGCCAAACACGCGCACGAACAGGCCAGTCATCGGGATCACGATAATCTCCGCCACCAGGTAGGCGGTGGCGATCCACGAGCCCTCTTCCTGGGTGGCTGACAACGTGCCGAGAATGTCCTTCAGCGAGGAGTTGGTGATCTGGATGTCGAGCACCGCCATAAAGGCGCCCAGCATGCCGGCGGCCACCGCCAGCCAGGTACGGCCGGAGACCTTCTCGCTCGGCATCACCGGAGCGAGCGGCTTCCCGCCGCCTGGCGTATCAATTGTGGTGCTAGCCATGACGCAGCTCCTTAGTGGGCAGCGTCAGACTTCAGCGACACTTCGGCGATGGCCGACATGCCCGGCACCAGCCGGCCGCTCAGCGCCTTCACATCTTCCGGCTTGAAGGTAATCTTGACCGGCACACGCTGCACGATCTTGGTGAAATTGCCGGTGGCGTTATCGGCCGGCAGCAGCGCGAACTGCGCGCCCGACGCTGGCGCGAAGCTGTCCACGGTGCCGATCAATTCCCTGCCCGGCAGCGCATCAATGGTCACATGCACTGGCTGGCCTTTTTTCAGCTCGGCCAGCTGGGTTTCCTTGAAGTTGGCGGTCAGCCAGACGTTTTCCTGCACGATGGCGGTCAGCGACTGGCCAGGCTGCACGCGCTGGCCGACTTCGATGGTGCGCTTGCCGATGCGGCCCGACACCGGCGCCAGAATCTGGTTGTAAGCCAGTTGCTGTTTGGCGTCCTTCAATTGCACCTGCAACACGGCGATCTGCGCGTTGGTCACTTCGCGCGCCGATTTGGCCGAAGCAATTTGCGCCTTGGCGGCGACGGCGCTGTCCTTGCGCGCAGCCACGTCGGCGATGGCGCCGGCACGGGCGGCGACCGCAGCGTCCAGCTCCGCTTTCGACACGGCCTTCATCTGGCTGTTATACAGCTGGCCGAAACGCTCGGCGTCCTGTTTGGCGCGCACCAGCTGCGCTTCCGACTGCGCCACCTGCGCGGCGGCGGCGCTGGCCTGGGCCTGCACTTGCGCGATCTGCGCGTCGGCCTGGATCACCTGCTGCTGGGCCGAAGCGATCTGCGCCTGGATCTGCTCGACGCGCACACCCTGGTCGAACGGGTCCAACTCGGCGATCACGTCACCCTGCTTGACCAGCTGGTTATCGTCGATCAGCACCTTGGTGACCACGCCGGCGATGCGCGACGACACCGGATGCACGTGACCGGCCACGTAGGCGTTGTCGGTCTCCACATAGTAATGGCTGCGATACCACATGCGGCCGCCAACGGCCAAGGCGGCGAGCGCGACCACGGCCGCCACCACCAGCACGCGGCGGTTCGGTGGCTGTGGCGCGGCAGGGGCCGCCGCTGCGGGAGCTTGCACGGCGCTGAGTTTTTGTTCTTGGGTGGACATGAATAGCTCCGAAGAAATGAAATGAGATAGGAGCATTATGGAGGGTTTCTGCGCAAAGTCAAGAAATGAAACGGTTGCATTTCATTTTTTGATGGACTAGCATAGCGTCATTCGCTATCATTCCCGGCCATGACCTCCACCGACCTCAACGACACCGCCCCGCTGGACGAGCAAGATTGCCCTGAAGGCAATTACTCGCCCGACTCGCCGTGCTTTGGCAAGGCGGCTGGCCGCCCGCGCGCCGCCGACAAGGCCGCCCGCCGCGAAGCGCTGCTGGCCACCGCCGGCCGGCTCTTCCTGGAAAAAGGCTATAGCAAGGTCAGTCTGGAAATGATCGCCCGCGAAGCCCACGTGGCGGTGCGCACCATCTACGTCAAATTCGGCGGCAAGGCCGGATTGCTGAACGCCATCATCGCCAACGGCCGCGAGCACTATATGTCCGGCATGGAAGCCATGGAAACCGACCAGCGTCCGATGGAAGTCATTCTTGGCGACTTTGCGCTGCGCTTCCTGGAACTGGTGTCGCTGCCGACCTTCAACAATCTGCACCGCATGGTGGTGGCCGAAGCCAAGTCCACGCCGGAACTGGCGGCAACCTTCTTCAAGGCCGGCCCGCAGCTGACCCGCGACGAGCTGGGCCGCTTCTTCGCCCGCCCCGACATCCAGGCGCAGTTGCGCGACGACCTGCGGCCGGAGATGGTGCCGGTGTTCCTGATCAACTGCCTGATGGGCGACTACATGACCCGCCTGCTGTTCCCGCGCGAACAAGGTCTGCACGGCGAAGAGCTGCGCGCCCGTGCCGCCGAGGGACTGGACCTGTTCCTGCACGCGGTGCGCCGCTAGGTACGCTAGCGCACACTAAAACGCGCCCAAAAATTTGCCAATTGATCTATACTGATTTTTTGCAAATCGGAGCACACATGAGCAAAATGAATCGTCTGGACTGGAGCAAGCAAATCACGCTCATGAACGAGCGCATCAAGCACTTCCAGGCCAATCCTGGCCAGGAACAGCTGGATGCCGTGGTCGCCGAACTGCAGGCGTACGCCGAAGCGGCGCGCAGCGGCGGCATCGAAATCCCGGCGCGCTTCACCGTCAACTGAAACGCGCCGGCAGCGTCGCTTGACGGCTTAGTTCAGCGAGGTAAAGCGCGCGGCAATCACTTTGCCCAGATAGCGTTCCATCACGGCGCGGCTCTTGAACTGTCCCAGCACAATCAGCTTGGCATCCTCAGTGGTGCGCGGATTCTTGTTCTGGTCCACATCCAGCGAACCGGTCGTGGTCGAAACACGGTTGAAGGCCTGCGGACCGCTATCGGTGGTGCGCACCCACGCCGCCAGGTTCAGTGACGCGGTGTAGAATGTTTCCGTCGGCGCGCCGCTGGCGATCGCCACATCCTTGAGCACCTTGGCCTGGCTGCCGCCGCTGCCAGCTGGCCGCGCGAACATCCCGCTCCAGAACACCGGCTTCATATAATCCCAGTTAGCGATGGCCGTCACCTCACTCTGCTGCTGGGCAGTCAGATTCGGATAGATCTGGCGCGCCAGGAAGCTGCCGGCGTCGGGCGTGGCGCCGTTGATGGACTGGTAGGTGAAATCGCCCGCAGGGTACAGCACCCATGGCATCGCCGTGTAGCCTTGATAGACATTGACGAACATGCTCGGCACCGGCAAGGTTTCCTGCGGTCCTTGGGTAATGTACTCGGCACGCGCCTGCTTGAGCTCCTGATAGCGCATGCACTGTAGTGTATAGCTAACGCCGGAGCTCAGCGTTTCCGGGCAGCTCTGCGCGGCGCTGGCCGGATCGGCGTAGTTATAGAACTCCATGATCAGGTAGTAGGCCATCAGGTTGACGTTGTCATAATACTGCACAAAGTCGCTCATCGACTTCAGCGTTTTCTGGTTCAGGAACACTTCCTTGCTGTAATCCGGCACGGCGACTTTGGGGAACTGGAAATCGACCATGGTGGCAACCATCGATGAATTACCTGGCGTGCCGTTCAGCGCGGCGGAGATCTGCGCGCGGTCGCCCTGGATGGATTCGATCACCGCCAGCAGTCGCTTGACTTCGGCCGCCTGCTGCGTCGCGCTCACCTGCGGCAGGTTCTGCAAGTCCCAATAGGCGCGCTTGACCTTCTCGACCAGCGCCAGCAGCTGGCTGGTCTGCGTCAGCAGGCGCAGTGCACGCTGCTGCTGGGCGACGTCATCCACCTTCTTGCTGACCTCCTCCACCTTGGCCATAGTCTGCTTGACGGCGCTTTCGATGGTGCTCAGTTGCTGGCTCATGGCGCTGAGCTGGCTGGCAATGCCCTTCAGTTCATTCATTACGGCGGCATGGTTGGCAGCCTCGGTGTTCAGACCGATCTTGCTCAACACACTGCCCATGGCCTCGCCACCAATCTTGCCGAGCGCGCCCTTGACCAGCTCGATGCCGATGGTCGCCACGATAGGCGCGATCATCAGCAATGGCTTGTACTGACGCTGTAGCGTCGCATCAGCAGCGATGCTGTCGACCAGCTGGCCGATCTGCTGGTCCAGACTGAGACCCTTGCTTTGTGCCGCCAGCCAGTTGTCCGAGACAAACCGCGCAGGGCTGAACAGGTTCTGATCCACCATCTGCTGCGAGGTGGTGGAGGCGTCCAGCATCAGGTAATTACTGACGCGCTGCTCGGCGGCGGCCTGCTGCATGCCCTTGAGACGCACCAGGCGGTCCACCAGCGTCGAACGCACATTCACCCCGGTGATGGTCGAGGCATCGTCGGGATTGACGATGGCCGACAACAGCGCGCAACTCAGGGCGTTGGCCTGATCGGCGCAGCCCTGTGCCTCGATACGCAACTGGCGCGCCGCCTGGGCGGTCAGCGCCGTGGTATCCAGCGCCAGATTGCCATTGTCGTAAATGGTGCCGCTGGCGACAATGGCGCTGCCGCTGAGCACCTTGGCGCTGCCGCCGCTCACTGGCCTGGCCAGACTGATTTCGCTACGCAGATGCAGCACCGATTTCGGCTCGCTGGCATCCGGCGATGCCGCAGCAGGATCGCTGCTGCCGCAGGCCTGCAAGGCTGCGGCAACGGCACCGGCCAGCAGGGTCTTGGCCAACACGGTGGCGGAATTTTGCATAATGGCTCTCTCTTTGCGAGGATGGTATGAAGGAGCCGGATTCTAATAACAGGTAGCGACATTGTCTGTAGCACATTCGCGCTACAGACAAACGCGACACCATCCCGTTTGCTCTATACTTCATGACACCGACATCACTGCCAACGACCATGAATCTGCGCACCCTGCAAGCCGCCGACGTGACCCGCCTGCTGGCGTTCGAGCTGGACAACCGCAGCTGGTTCGAGCAGCACGTGGAAGCGCGCGCAACGGCGTTCTACACGCCGGCCGGCGTGGCCAGCCACATCGCCGACTACCTAGCTGAGCATGCGGCCGGCACGCTGCATCCGTGCGTGCTGACCAGCGACGACGGCAGCGCCATCATCGGCCGCGCCAATCTGCGCAAGATTGACCGCAGCAATGGCGTCGGCGAAGTGGGCTACCGCATCGGTCACGCGCAGGCGCGGCAGGGCCTGGGCAGCCGTGCACTGGACCATCTGATGGGATTGGCGCGCCAGCAGTATCAGCTGCGCATCCTGAATGCGTGGATCTCGCCGCAGAACCTGGGCTCGCGGCGCATCCTGGAGAAAGCCGGTTTCAGCCGCGACGCGCTGGCGGCGCCGCATGTGGTGCAGGTGAACGGCGTGCAGCACGCCTCCCACCTGTACCAGTGTCACCTGTAGGCGTTACTTCTTGCCAGCGCGCGCCTGGGCGACCAGCGCGTCCAGCACCTGCAGCGTGGCGGCGTTCAGCTGGTTGCGCGGCGTGCCCGGATTGGCGGTGTCGATCTGTGCCGGCGTAGTCAGGAAACGGCCATCGACGATCAGCGTCGGGGTGCTGTTGACTTCATAGGTACCCGCCACGCGGCCGGCGTTCTTCAGACGGGTCATCACCGCGAACGAATTGTAGGTGGCGGTGAACTTCTCCTTGTCGATGCCGTTCTTGACCGCCCAGTCGATATTGTCGGCGTCCGACTTCAGGCGCTTGCGCTCGACGTGCCAGGTGCTCAGCACCTTGGCGTGCAGCTGCTCTTCCAGCTTCATCGCCTCCAGCGTCAGGAACAGATGCGCTTCCGGGTCGTTCTCGCCGGTCAGCGGCAGATGGACGCGGCGGAACACGATGCTGTCGCCCTGCTTCTTGACCCAGGCCACCATGTCCGGCTCCAGCGCGTAACACGCCGGGCAGTGGTACATAAAGAATTCGATCACTTCCACCTTCTTGCCCTGCGCCTGCACCGGCTGCGGGGTTTTCAGGGTGGTGTATTCGGCGCCGTTGCGCGGCGCGGTCGGCGAGGCAAAAGCGGTCGCGGCGCACAGGCCGGCAACCACCAGGGCAATCTTCATCAAACGCATATCGGAAACTCCAAAGGTGCAAAAACAGCAGAGTATCACTTCTGCGGCGGACGCGCCTCCAAACCGGCGATATCCTGCATCAGCGCGATCAGCCGCTTGGCGCCCAGACCCAGCGGGCGGTCGTTGACCCACACCAGGTCCACCCACAGCCGCAGCTCGCTGCTCATATGGGCAAATCGGATGCCGAGCAGCTCGCCGCTATCGAGCAGCGGCTGCGCCAGCCGGCGCGGCAGATAGGCCCAGCCCAGGCCTGCGCGCACCAGGCCCAGCGTGGCCAGATGGCTGTCGGTGCGCCACAGCTTGCGCGAGATCAGCACGCGCTGATCGGCCTCGCGCACCGCGCGGCTGAAGATGGCGATCTGGCGCAGGTCGACCAGGTCCTCCAGCCGCCAGCCGCCGTGGCGTTCCAGCGCCAGCGGATGGCGCGGCGAAATCACCGGCACCAGCAGTTCGCTGCCCAGCTCCTGGAAGCTTTCGTGCTCATCAACGCTGGGCCGCTCGTACAGCAGCGCCAGCTGGGCCGCGCCGTCATGCAGCATGCGCAGCGCGTCATCCTGCGGCGCCGACAGCACCTCCACCTCCAGCGCTGGGAACTCCTGCGCCAGCCGCGCCAGCGGATCGCTCCACGGCGCCGACAGCAGTTCCGGCGCCACCGCCAGCGTCAGCCGCCGTTCCAGGCCCTGATGCAGCGACAGCGCGTGCGCCTGCAAGCGGCGCAGCTGGCCGGCCATCTGGCGCGCCTCCGCCTCCAGCGCGCGCGCCGACTCGGTGGGCCGCACCTCGCGCGAACTGCGCTCAAACAGCGCGATGCCCAGCTCCGCCTCCAGATGGGCGATGCTCATACTGACGGCCGACGGCACCCGTCCCAGCGCGCGCGCGGCGGCCGAGAACGAGCCGTGGTCCAGCACGGCCAGAAACACCGCGACGTTATCCGAGGAAAAAGCCATTCCGCCAATCTATCAGAAAAACTGAAAGCTGCCGACTTTTTCAATCAGAAAAACCCCCATACCATGCAGGCTGTTGTCATTAGAAAGGAAACATCATGCAAGGCCTGAAAAGAAAAATCGTCTACGCGTCGCTGTTTGAACTGATTGCCATCGGCTTGACCACCAGCCTGCTGATGCTGGGCGCCGGCCACGAGGCGGGCCATGCCGGCGTGGCGGCCGTGGCCTCCTCGACCATCGCCTTCATCTGGAACCTGATGTTCAACCACGCGTTTGAAGCATGGGAGGCGCGCCAGCCGACGCGCGGCCGCGACTGGAAGCGGCGCGCGCTGCACGCCATCGGCTTTGAAGGCGGACTGGTGGTGATGCTGGTGCCGCTGTTCGCGTGGTGGCTGAACATCTCGCTGTGGGAAGCGCTGCTGCTGGATATTGGCCTGCTGCTGTTCTTCATGGTCTATACCTACCTGTTCGCGCTGGCGTTCGACCGCGTATTCGGCCTGCCCGCCTCGGCGCAAGGCTGAGCTACAATCGACACCAGACCATCTACAGGAGCCCACATGAAGTTGCAACCGCTTGCTTTCGCAGTCCTGGCTTTGGCGCTGACGCTGGACTCTGCGCGTGCTGATGGCCTGTCGGCCACCGAGCAGAAAATTGTCGCCGAAGTGAAGGCACATTCGGCGCAAGGCCTGACGCTGCTGGAGCGCTCGGTCAACATCAACAGCGGCACCATGAATCACGAGGGCGTGCGCGCGGTCGGCAAGCTGTTTGGCGAGCAGTTCGCGCAGCTGGGCTTTGCCACGCGCTGGGCCGAGATGCCGCCGGCCATGCAGCGCGCCGGCCACCTGATCGCCGCGCGCGAGGGCAAGCAGGGCAAACGCTTGCTGCTGATCGGCCATCTGGATACGGTGTTCGAGAAGGACAGCCCGGTGCAGCTGTGGCAGCGCCATGGCGACCGGGTGCGCGGCCAGGGCGTCAACGACATGAAAGGCGGCGACGTCATCATCATCGAAGCGCTGCGGGCGCTGCATCGCGTGGGCGCGCTGGACAACACCAGCATCACCGTGATCTTCACCGGCGACGAAGAGAATGCCGGCGAGCCGATCGCAATCTCGCGCGCCGACATGGTCAACGCCGCCAAGCGCAGCGATATCGCGCTGGCCTTCGAGGCGACCGTACGCGACCAGGACGGCCGCGACACCGGCACCATCGGCCGCCGCGCGGCGTCTTCTTGGGAGCTGAAAGTCAGCGGCAAGCAGGGCCACTCCAGCGGCGTGTTCAGCGACAGCGCCGGCTACGGCGCGATCTACGAAGCGGCGCGGATACTGGACGGCTTCCGCCAGCAGGTGATCGAGCCGGACCTGACCTTCAGTCCGGGCCTGATCGTCGGCGGCACCGATGCCGGCGCCGACGCGCTGGGCACGGCCGGCCAGGCGTCCGGCAAGAGCAATGTGATCGCGCGCACAGCGACCGTGGAAGGCGATTTGCGCTACCTCAGCTACGCGCAACGCGACCGCGCGCATGCCAAGATGAAGGCCATCGTCGCGCAGAATCTGCCGGGCACCAGCGCCAGCATCACTTTCCGCGACGCCTATCCGCCGATGTCGCCGACCGATGGCAACCTGGCGCTGCTGAAGGTCTACTCGCAAGCCAGCAAGGACGCCGGCCTGGGCGACATTCCCGCCCTGCCGCCGGGCCAGCGCGGCGCCGGCGACGTGCAATTCGTCGCGCCGCTGCTGGACAGCCTGGACGGCCTCGGCGCCACCGGCAACGGCGCCCACTCGCCCGACGAAGACCTGGAAATCGCCTCCATCGAACGCGCCACCATCCGCACCGCCATCCTGCTCTACCGCCTGACGCGCTAAGCCGGATTCAGGCCAACCACTCGTCGTCTGCAAGACAGTCATTATCGAACTAGAGTGGCTCATGCGGAAGCGATACAAGGTAGAGCGCGCGGCGGTCGTCTTAGCTTTTCAGCATATGCTAAGTTTGACGCATATAAAAATGCATGGCGTCTTTTGATGATCGCAAGTTCGCAAGGCGGGTGGCGGCTTTGGGATTGCAGCCGCCGGTGATGGTGCTGCGCTGAGGGCGTAAAAAAGCCGGGAACAAGTCCCGGCTTTGATGATGCTGCTGTGCTTAGCGCTTGCGTGGCGGTGGCAGGTCGGTGCAGACGCCTTCGTAGACTTCCGCCGCCATGCCGATCGACTCGCCCAGCGTTGGGTGCGGGTGGATGGTCTTGCCGATGTCGGTGCCGTCGGCGCCCATTTCGATCGCCAGCGCGATTTCACCTATCATGTCGCCAGCGTGCGTGCCGACCATGGTGCCGCCGATGATGCGGTGCGTCTCAGCATCGAACAGCAGCTTGGTGAAGCCTTCGGCGCGGCCATTGGCCACGGCGCGGCCGCTCGCTGCCCAAGGGAAGTGACCCTTCTCGATCTTGATGCCCTTGGCTTTGGCTTCGTCTTCGGTAATGCCGACCCACGCCACTTCCGGATCGGTGTAGGCCACCGATGGAATCACCTTCACATCGAAATGCGACTTCTGGCCCGCTGCCGCTTCCGCAGCGACGTGGCCTTCGTGCACCGCCTTGTGCGCCAGCATCGGCTGGCCCACCAGGTCGCCGATGGCGAAGATGTTTGGCACGTTGGTGCGCATCTGGCTGTCGACCGGGATGAAGCCGCGATCGGTAACGATCACGCCGGCCTTGTCGGCAGCGATCTTCTTGCCGTTCGGGCTACGGCCCACAGCCACCAGCACCAGATCGTAGACCTGCGGCGCAGGCGCGGTGGCGCCGGCTTCCGCAGCCTCGAAAGTGACCTTAATCCCTTCCGGCAGCGCTTCAACCGCGACCGTTTTGGTCTTGGTCATGATGTTATCGAAGCGGGCTTCGTTGTACTTCTGCCAGACCTTGACCGCATCGCGGTCGGCGCCTTGCATCAGGCCGTCCATCATTTCGACCACGTCGATGCGCGCGCCGAAGGTCGAGTACACGGTGGCCATTTCCAGGCCGATGATGCCGCCGCCGATGACCAGCATGCGTTTCGGGATCTGGCGCAGTTCCAGCGCGCCGGTCGAATCGACGATGCGCGGATCTTCCGGCACGAACGGCAGTTTCACCACCGACGAACCGGCGGCGATGATCGCCTGCTTGAACTGCACAACTTTTTTCGAGCCATCGTTGGCGGTGACTTCGATGTGGTTAGCACTCAGGAACTGGCCGACGCCGGTGACTACCTGCGTCTTGCGGGCCTTGGCCATGCCGGCCAGACCGTTGGTCATGTTCTTGATCACGCTTTCCTTGTGCTTGCGCACCTGGTCGATGTCGATGGTCGGCTTGGCGAAGGTCACACCGGTCTTGGCCATGTGCGACGTCTCGTCGATCACGGCAGCCACGTGCAGCAGCGCTTTCGACGGGATGCAGCCGACGTTCAGGCAGACGCCGCCCAGCACATCGTAACGCTCGACCAGCACCGTGTTCAGGCCCAGATCGGAGGCACGGAATGCCGCCGAGTAGCCGCCAGGACCGGAGCCCAGCACCATCATGTCGCAGTCGATGTCGACCTGGCCGGTGTAGCTGCTGCCGGCTGGCGCGGCGATCGGCGCGGCTGGCGCCGGAGCCGATGCTGGCGCTGCGGCGGGCGCCACGGCGGCCGGAGCAGTCGCGGCAGCCGGAGCAGCCGCAGCACCTTCGGTGGCATCAACCACCAGCAGCGCCACGCCTTCCTTGACCTTGTCGCCGACCTTGACACGCACTTCCTTCACCACGCCGCTATGCGACGACGGGATTTCCATGCTGGCCTTGTCCGATTCAACGGTAATCAGCGACTGATCGGTCTTGATCGTATCGCCCACCTTGACCATCACCTCGATCACTTCGACCTCTGCAAAGTCGCCGATATTCGGCACTTTCACTTCTGTGCTCATATTGGCTCCTTACAGCAGAATTTTGCGCATGTCGCCGAGCACTTCGCTCAGGTACACGGAGAAGCGAGCGCCCATTGCGCCATCGACCACGCGGTGGTCGTAGGACAGCGAGGTACCCATCAGCAGGCGAGGCTGGAAGGCCTTGCCATCCCAGACCGGCTTCAGCGATGCCTTGGACAGGCCCAGGATCGCCACTTCCGGCGCGTTGACGATCGGCGTGAAGTGCGTGCCACCAATGCCGCCCAGCGACGAAATGGTGAAGGTCGCGCCTTGCATATCGGTCGGTTTCAGCTTGCCTTCGCGCGCTTGCAGCGACAGCTCGGTCATTTCCTTGGCGATCTGCGTCACCGATTTCTGGTCGGCGTTTTTGATCACTGGCACTACCAGGCCGTTCGGCGTATCGGCCGCGAAGCCGATGTTGTAATACTTCTTCAGAATCAGGTTCTCGCCCTTTTCGTCCAGCGACGAATTGAAGGTCGGGAATTTCTTCAGCGCGGCGACCGATGCCTTGATGACGAAGGCCAGCATGGTCAGCTTGGTCGCGTCCTTGTTCTTGGCGGTAGCGGCGTTGGATTCAACGCGGAAGGCTTCCAGATCGGTAATGTCAGCGTCGTCGAACTGCGTGACGTGCGGGATCTGCACCCAGTTGCGGTGCAGGTTAGGACCGGAGATCTTTTTGATGCGCGACAGCGGCAGCAGTTCGGTTTCGCCGAATTTGCTGAAGTCCAGCGACGGCCATGGCAGCACGCTGAAGTTGCCGCCGCCTCCGACGGCGCCACCAGCAGCTGCCGGCGAAGCGACGGTACCAGCGATCACGCCCTTGACGTAGTTCTGCACGTCGATCTGGGTGATGCGGCCTTTCGGACCGGAGCCTGGCACTTTGCCCAGATCCACGCCCAGTTCGCGGGCGAACTTGCGGATCGATGGCGAAGCGTGCGCCAGCTTGCCAGTTTGGACCGAGCCTTGCGATGCGGCTGGGGCTGGCGACGGTGCTGCAGCAGGGGCCGGTGCAGGTGCGGCAGCAGTTGCAGGCGATGGCGCAGCGCTGGTAGGCGCGGCAGCGGCGCTCACCGGACCGCCGGTGGCCTCGACCACGAACACCAGCGAGCCCATGGCAACCTTGTCGCCGACTTTGACTTTAACTTCCTTCACCACGCCGGCGTGCGACGACGGGATCTCCATCGACGCCTTGTCCGACTCAACGGTCAGCAGCGACTGGTCGACCTTGATGGTGTCGCCCACCTTGACCATGACTTCGATGACTTCCACTTCCTTGAAGTCGCCGATGTCCGGCACTTTGATATCGACCGGGCCAGCGGCGGCCGCAGGAGCGGCGGCTGGCGCAGGTGCAGGGGCCGGTGCGGCGGCAGCTACCGGCGCAGGCGCCGGGGCAGCAGCAGCAGCAGCAGCAGCGGCTGGCGCTGCGGCGGCGCCATCGGCCTCCACCAGCAGCACCAGCGAACCCATTGCGACCTTTTCGCCGACTTTTACCTTGATCTCTTTCACCACGCCAGCGGCGGACGAAGGGATCTCCATGCTGGCCTTATCCGATTCAACGGTGATCAGCGACTGATCCACCTTGATGGTGTCGCCGACCTTGACCATCACTTCGATGATCTCAACTTCCTTGAAATCGCCGATATCCGGGACTTTAACTTCCACAATGCTCATAGCGTTTGCTCCGTATTTTTTTCTAAGCGGATTATTGGGTCACCGGATTTGGTTTGTTCGGATCGAGGTTGTACTTGGCAATCGCTTGCTCAACCACTTTGACATCGACCTTGCCTTCTTCCGACAGCGACTTCAGTGCGGCAACCGTGATGTAGTAACGGTTCACCTCAAAGAACTCGCGCAGCTTGGCGCGGCTGTCCGAACGGCCGAAACCATCGGTGCCCAGCACGCGGTAGGTGCGATCCTTCGGAATGAAGGCGCGGATCTGCTCAGCAAACGCGCGCATGTAGTCGGTGGTCGCCACGATCGGACCTTGCGTATCCTTCAGCAGTTGCGCCACGTAAGGCACGCGCTGCTCTGCGGTCGGGTTGACCAGATTCCAGCGCTCGGCGTCCTGGCCGTCGCGCGCCACCAGCGTCAGCGAAGGAGCGGACCACACGTCGGCAGCAATGCCCCAATCGTTCAACAGCAGTTCCTGAGCGAAGAGCGACTCGCGCAGGATGGTGCCGGAACCGATCAGCTGCACGCGCTGCTTGGCTTTCTTGTCGCCTTCCTGCAGCAGGTACATACCCTTCAGGATGCCCTCTTCCTGGCCCGGCTTGATGCCTGGGTGCGGGTAGTTTTCGTTCATGATGGTGATGTAGTAGAACACGTCTTCCTGTTCTTCCACCATGCGGCGCATACCATCCTGGATAATCACTGCCAGCTCGTGACCGAAGGTCGGGTCATACGGCATGCAGTTCGGCACAGCCGCTGCGAACAGATGGCTGTGGCCATCTTCGTGCTGCAGGCCTTCACCGTTCAGCGTGGTACGGCCGGCAGTGCCGCCCATCAGGAAGCCGCGAGCGCGCATGTCGGCCGCTGCCCACACCAGATCGCCGATACGCTGCATACCGAACATCGAGTAGTAGGTATAGAACGGGATCATCACGCGGTTGTTGGTCGAGTACGAGGTCGCCGCAGCGATCCACGAGCTCATGCCGCCAGCTTCGTTAATACCTTCCTGCAGGATCTGACCGGCTTTGTCTTCGCGGTAGTACATCACCTGGTCTTTATCGACTGGCTCGTACAACTGGCCTTGCTGGTTGAAGATACCAACCTGACGGAACAGGCCTTCCATACCGAAGGTACGCGATTCATCGACCAGTACCGGCACGATGCGTGGGCCAACGCTGGAATCTTTCAGCAGCGTGGTCAGGATACGCACGTATGCCTGGGTCGACGACACTTCGCGGCCTTCCGCAGTCGCGTCCAGCACATTCTGGAAAGCGGTCAGCGGTGGTACGGTCAGTTTCTCGTCGGCCTGCTGGCGACGGGCCGGCAGGTAGCCGCCCAGCGCGGCGCGGCGCTCGTGCAGATACTTGATTTCAGGTGCGTCATCGGCTGGCTTGTAGAACGGGATGTCGGCCAGCTGGTCGTCCGGAATCGGGATCGAGTAGCGGTCGCGCATCTCGCGGACGGCTTCGTCGGTCAGCTTCTTGGTGTTGTGCGCGGTGTTGCGTGCTTCGCCGTGCTTGCCCATGCCGAAGCCCTTGATGGTTTTCACCAGCAGGACGGTCGGTTGGCCTTTGTGTTCCTGTGCGACCTTGAACGCAGCGTAGATCTTGTGCGGATCGTGGCCGCCACGGGTCAGGCGCCAGATGTCGTCGTCGGTCATGTTGGCAACCATCTCCAGCAGCTTAGGATGCTTGCCGAAGAAGTGCTTGCGCACGTAGGCGCCGTCTTTGGCCTTGTAGTTCTGGTATTCGCCGTCGACGGTTTCCATCATCACTTTGCGCAGGATGCCTTCTTTATCCTGTTGCAGCAGCGCGTCCCAGCCTGGGCCCCAGATGACTTTGACCACGTTCCAGCCGGCGCCACGGAATTCGCCTTCCAGTTCCTGGATGATCTTGCCGTTGCCGCGCACCGGACCGTCCAGGCGTTGCAGGTTGCAGTTGACCACGATGACCAGATTGTCCAGCTTCTCGCGCGCGGCCATGCCGATCGCGCCCAGCGATTCCGGCTCGTCCATCTCGCCGTCGCCGCAGAATGCCCAGACCTTGCGGTCGGTGGTGTCGGCGATCGAGCGGGCGTGCAGGTACTTCAGGAAGCGTGCCTGATAGATGGCCATCAGCGGGCCCAGGCCCATCGACACGGTCGGGAACTGCCAGAAGTTCGGCATCAGTTTCGGGTGCGGGTACGACGACAGGCCGCCACCGTCGACTTCGCGACGGAAGTGCAGCAGTTGGTCTTCGCTCAGGCGCCCCTCCAGGAAGGCACGCGCGTAAACGCCAGGCGACGAGTGGCCCTGGATGTACAACAGGTCGCCGCCGTGGTTTTCGCTCGGTGCTTTCCAGAAGTGGTTGAAGCCGATGCCCAGCATATTGGCCAGCGAGGCGAACGAGGACAGGTGACCGCCCAGATCGCCGTCAACGCGGTTGGCCTTGACCACCATCGCCATGGCGTTCCAGCGCATCCACGAGCGCAGTTTTTCTTCGTATTCCAGATTGCCTGGGCAGTGTTGCTCCTGCGACAGTGGAATGGTGTTGACGTAAGCCGTATTGGCCGAGAACGGGATGTCCGAGCCGCTTTGGCGGGCCAGGTCAATCAGACGCTCCAGCAGGTAGTGAGCACGCTCAGGACCCTCTTGTTCCAGCACTGAGGCCAGGGAATCCAACCATTCTTTAGTTTCTTGCGAATCCGGGTCGGTGTTTGCCGTTACCTGGTCAAGTTGAGCTGACATTGTATTAAGTCTCCTGAGTTGAGATGTGCCCCGAACCATGCGGCTTTCGGGTTAAGAGTTTGCTGATTATTTACTATTACTTTGATGACGTGTGGGGATTCTAGCAGCCTATTTTTGCTTTTTCAAATTGCGATAAGACATTTTACATTGTGAAATTTCCCTATGAAAACCTTGTGCAGCGCAACATGCGGCAGATGCTGAAAACGCGGCGGGATGGGCTGTGCGGCCTTATAATGCTGTTCTCCCTCTACCACCCTGGTTAAATCATGTCTGCACAACTGATCGACGGAATCGCCCTCTCCAAAAAACTGCGCGCGGAAATTGCTGCACGTGCTGAAAAACTCACCGCCGCCGGCAAACAGCCGGGCCTGGCAGTGATCATTGTCGGCGACGACCCGGCCAGCCATGTGTATGTGCGCAACAAGGTCAAGGCGTGCGAGGACGCCGGTTTCTACTCGCTCAAGGAAGAATACCCGGCCGACCTGGCTGAAGCCGCGCTGTTGGAGCGCATTGCCGCGCTGAACGCCGATCCGAAGATCCACGGCATTCTGGTCCAGATGCCGCTGCCGAAACACATCAACGCGCATAAAGTGATCGAAGCGATTTCGGTCAAGAAGGACGTGGACGGCTACGCGGTGCTGAGCGCCGGCGAGCTGATGACTGGCCTGGACGGTTTCCGTCCATGCACGCCATATGGCTGCATGAAGCTGATCGAAAGCACTGGCGTCGACCTGCGCGGCAAGCATGCGGTGGTGATCGGCCGTTCCAACACGGTCGGCAAGCCGATGGCGCTGCTGCTCTTGCAAGCCAACGCCACCGTCACCATCTGCCATAGTGCGACCCCGGACATCGGCGTTTACACCCGCCAGGCGGACGTGGTCGTGGCCGCAACCGGCCGCCGCAATACCCTGACTGCTGATATGGTCAAGCCAGGCGCGATCGTCATCGACGTCGGCATCAACCGTAACGACGAGGGCAAGCTGTGCGGCGACGTGGACTTCGACGGCATCAAGGAAGTGGCATCGCACATCACGCCTGTGCCAGGCGGCGTGGGCCCGATGACCATCACCATGCTGCTGATGAACACGGTGGAAGCGGCTGAACGCGCAGCATAACCAATATAGGACCACAAGATGACTGACAAAAACCCTCTGCTCGACTTCAGCGGCCTGCCGCGTTTTGACGCCATCCAACCGGAGCACGTGACGCCGGCCATCGACGAACTGCTGGCCAAGAGCCGCGCCGTGGCCGAGCAACTGCAAGCGCCATCGGACAACGTGAGCTGGGACAGCTTCGTCACCCCGCTGGAGAACGCCACCGAGCTGCTGGGCCGCGCCTGGGGCATCGTCAGTCATCTGAACAACGTGGTGGACACGCCGGAACTGCGCGCCGTCTACAACGAAAACCAACCCAAAGTGACCGAATTCTGGACCGAGCTGGGCCAGAACGAAGCGCTGTTCGCCAAATACAAGGCGCTGCGCGCCTCGGCCGAGTTCGACACCCTGTCGCCGGCCCGCAAGCGCATCATTGAAAACGCCATCCGCGACTTCCGCATGGGCGGCGCCGAACTGCCGGAAGATAAAAAGCCGCGCTTCGCCGCCATCCAGGAAGAACACGCGATGACCTCCACGCGTTTCTCGGAAAACGTGCTGGACGCCACCAACGACTACAAGCTGCTGGTCACCGACGAAGCCGACCTGGCCGGCCTGCCGGACGATGTCAAGGCCGCCGCCCGCGCAGCCGCCGAGAAAGCTGAAAAACAAGGCTGGGAATTCTCGCTGCACTTCCCGTCCTACTATCCGATCCTGCAATTCGCCGACAAGCGCGAACTGCGCGAAACCATCTACCGCGCCAACGCCACCAAAGCCTCCGAGCAAGGCGATGTATTCAGCAAAAAGGAGGAGTGGGACAACACCCAGAACATCGTCACCCTGCTGAAGCTGCGCGACGAAGAAGCCAAGCTGCTCGGCTATAACAATTTCGCCGAAGTCTCGCTGGTGCCGAAGATGGCCAAGTCGCCTGACGAAGTGATCGCCTTCCTGGAAGACCTGGCCAAGCGTGCCCGCCCGTTCGCCGAGAAAGACCTGGCCGAGCTGCGCAGCTTCGCCAAGGACGAGCTGGGCATAGCAGACCTGAAAGCCTGGGACATCCCCTACGCCTCGGAAAAACTGCAGGAAGCCCGCTACGCCTTCTCCGCACAGGAAGTGAAGCAATACTTCCCTGAGCACAAAGTGGTCGACGGCCTGTTCCGCCAGATCCAGAACCTGTTCAACGTCGAGATCAAGCCGGATGACGCGCCGGTATGGCACAAGGACGTGCGCTTCTTCCGCATCGAACGCGACGGCAAGCTGATCGGCCAGTTCTATCTCGATCTGTACGCGCGCGCCGGCAAGTCCGGCGGCGCCTGGATGGACGACGCGCGCGGCCGCCGTGCCGACGCCACCAATATACAAACGCCGGTCGCCTATCTGACCTGCAACTTCACCGAACCTGCGGTGGAAGACGGCGTCGCCAAGCCATCGCTGTTCACCCACGATGAAGTGATCACGCTGTTCCATGAATTCGGCCACGGCCTGCACCACATGCTGACGCAAGTGGACGAGCTGGGCGTGTCCGGCATCTCCGGCGTCGAATGGGATGCGGTCGAGCTGCCATCGCAGTTCATGGAAAACTTCTGCTGGGAATGGGAAGTGCTGGAGCACATGACCTCGCACGCCGTCACCGGCGCACCGCTGCCGCGCGCGCTGTACGACAAGATGCTGGCCGCCAAGAACTTCCAGTCCGGCCTGCAAACGCTGCGCCAGGTCGAGTTCTCGCTGCTGGACATGCACCTGCACTATGACTACGACGCCAGCACCGGCCAGACCGTGCAGCAGCTGATCGACGATGTGCGCCGCCAGTTCTCGCTGGTAATCCCGCCCTCGTTCAACCGCTTCCAGAACTCCTTCGGCCACATCTTCGCCGGCGGCTATGCGGCTGGCTACTACAGCTACAAATGGGCTGAGGTGCTGTCCGCCGACGCCTACGCCGCGTTTGAAGAAGCGCAGAAGCTGGGCCCGGCCGCCGTGTCGGAAACCGGCAAGCGCTACCTGGCGGAAATCCTGTCGGTCGGCGGTTCGCGTCCGGCGCTGGAATCGTTCACCGCCTTCCGCGGCCGCGAGCCGAGCATCGACGCGCTGCTGCGCCACAGCGGCATGGCCGCGTAACAATTCGCCCTACCTCCCTCGCCGGAATACGCTCGGTAGCAACATCGATGCCAGCGTTTTCCGGCGTTTTCGCATACACTGGATTTGCCATGACACGCATCGACTTTCACACCAATGTCCCGGACAAAATAGCCTACGCCTGCCGCCTGGTGCGCAAGGCCTGGGCCGGTAATAACCGGGTGGTGCTGATGACCGACGATGACGCGCAACTGGCGGAACTTAACGCGGCGATGTGGACATTTTCCGCCACCGACTTTTTGCCGCACGTGTTGGCGGAGGACGCGCTGGCGGCGCACACGCCGATCCTGCTGACGAACAATGATGAGGCGGAATTACCACACACGCACAAAGAATTATTGGTCAATCTGTCGCGCCGGGCGCCACGTAATGTGACACAGTTCGCGCGCATGATCGAAGTGATTTCCTCTGAAGAGGATGATGCGGCTGCCGGCCGCAAGCGTTATGTCGCATACAAACAGCAAGACTATCCACTTACCCACTTTGTCGCAGGTAAATCATGAGCCAAGCATCGTTTGACGCAAGCATCCCTGTACTGACGGAAGTATTGAAGGCGGAGCAGACGGCCGAGGCGCCGGCTGTCGTTGTGGCGCCGCCGCCATCGGCCGCCGCCGAGCTGGAAGCAGCCGCCATCGACGGCTGGAGCGACGCCGAATGGGCGGTGCTGGAGCACCGGCTGTCGGTGCGCATCATGCACCAGTTGCAATCGCGCGTGGACTTCGTGCTGGAGCAGCGCATCAAGGACAGCATGGCCGAAGTGCTGAGCCATGCGCTGCATGACCTGACCAATGAAATCCGCATTGGCCTGCATGACACGATCGAGAAAATCGTCTCGCGTGCGGTCACGCAGGAGCTCACCCATCTGCAAGCGCAAAAGAAGTAAATCCGCCAGATCCGCGCGCCGCATGATGCATGGCGGTGCACGGATCGCACTCCCCTGATGCACCGCTGCATCAAATCAGTGAAACGCTCCAAAAAAGTTCGAAACCGCCTGTTTGCCGCTTTGCGCGGCGAATTTTTTGTTGTACCTTGGTGGCCTTGCATACAACTATTGGAGATTGCACATGCAGTTCAAATTCATTCCTCTGGCCATCGCCCTGGCATTTGCCGGCAGCGCCGGTGCGCAAGAAGTGATCAAGATCGG
This sequence comes from Duganella sp. sic0402, assembly GCF_019219065.1. Lineage (GTDB taxonomy): Bacteria > Pseudomonadota > Gammaproteobacteria > Burkholderiales > Burkholderiaceae_D > Rugamonas. The sequence continues at coordinate 177,793 of NZ_JAHUWK010000005.1, forward strand.
CCACGTCGGCCCCGTCTCCGGTCCATCGGCCCACCTTGGCAAGGACAATGAAAACGGCGCCAAAATGGCGGTCGAAGATTTGAACGCCAAGGGCATCAAGATCGACGGCAAGCCGGTCAAGTTTGTGCTGCAACTGGAAGACGACGGCAGCGATCCCAAGCAAGGCACGGCGGTTGCGCAGAAGCTGGTTGACGCCAAGGTCAACGGCGTAATCGGCCACCTGAACTCCGGCACCTCCATCCCCGCCTCCAAGATTTACCACGACGCCGGCATCCCGCAAATCTCGCCGGCCACCACCCAGACCAAGTACACCCAGCAGGGCTTCAAGTCGGCCTTCCGCGTGGTCGCCAATGACGCCAAGCTGGGCGGCTCGCTGGGCAGCTACGCCACCACCAAGCTGAACGTGAAAAAGATCGCCGTGATCGACGACCGCACCGCCTACGGCCAGGGCGTCGCCGATGAGTTCATCAAGGGCGCCAAGAAAGCGCTGCCGGGCGTCGAGATCGTCGCCAAGGAATTCACCAACGACAAGGCCACCGACTTCAATGCCATCCTCACCAAAATCAAGGCCAAGAATCCTGAGCTGGTCTTCTTCGGCGGCATGGATTCGGTGGGTGGTCCGTTGCTGCGCCAGATGAAGGCGCTGGGCATCAACGCCAAGTACATGGGCGGCGACGGCATCTGCACCGAATCGCTGCCGAAGCTGGCCGGCGCGGCCAACGCCAACGGCATCGTCACCTGCGCGGAAGCCGGCGGCGTCACTGCCGAGCAGCAAAAAGGCATGGACGACTTCGTTGCACGCTATAAGAAAAAGTACAATGCCGATGTGCAGATCTACTCGCCGTATGTGTACGACGCGGTGATGACCATGGCCGCCGCCATGCAGGAAGCCAAGTCCTCGCAGCCGGCCAAGTATTTACCGGTGCTGCAGAAGATCAAATACCAGGGTGTAACCGGCCTGATCACGTTTGACGACAAGGGCGACATCAAGGACGGCGCGCTGACCTTGTTCACCTACAAGGATGGCAAGAAAACCAAGATCGAAGTGATCCATTGATTACTGCTGACGTAAAAAAAGCGCCTTGAAGGCGCTTTTTTTACGGCGAAGGCACAGCTCATTTCTGCGACAGCACCCATTTCACCAGGGTCTTGGCTTCCGCTTCATTCACCTGCGGGTTGGCTGGCATCGGGATCGCACCCCAGGTGCCCGAACCGCCCTTCATCACTTTGGTGACCAGTTTGGCTTCAGCGTCTTTTTGGCCTGCGTATTTGGCGGCCACGTCCTTGTAGGCAGGACCGACCAGCTTGGTGGCGACAGCGTGGCAAGCCATGCAATTTTTTGCCTTTGCCAGATCGCCGCCAGCGTCAGCCATGGCGGCTTGCGAGGCGAATGCCGAGGCTACAACTACCCCAACCATCATCAAATTGCGTTTCATTGTTTGTTCTCCAGGTAAAAGTGCTACTCAATGGTGCTAGTCCATTCTACCGCGTTTTGCTCTTATTCATTTAACGCTTAAGTCAAGTTAAAGGTTGACGACGTGGAGTAAGATAGCAGCAAAGGAGAACATCATGCCGCTGATCCTATTGATCGTTGCTTTGGTTGGGCTGCGCTATTTTGAGGTATGGAGATTTGCCGAGCTGTCATGGTGGGCGATCGGCGCCCTGATGGTGATCGCGTTCCTGTGGTTCGAATTCATCGAGCCGATGCTGGGCTTTGACAAACGCAAAGCCCATAACGAAGACGAAAAGCGCCGCAAGGAACGCGTCAAACAAACCTTCGATAAGAAGTGATCAGCGCTTCAGCTGCGACAGGTCGCGCACCGCGCCGCGGTCGGCGGAGGTGGTCAGCGCGGCATACGCTTGCAGCGCTTGCGAGACATAACGCTCGCGGTTGACCGGCTGCCATGCATCGGCGCCCTTGGCTTCCATCGCTGTGCGGCGCGCCGCCAGCTCAGCATCAGTGACGCGCAGGGCGATGGTACGGTTAGGGATATCGATATCGATCATATCGCCCTCTTCCACCAGACCGATCGCGCCACCTTCCGCCGCTTCCGGCGAAGCATGGCCTATCACCAGGCCCGACGAACCACCCGAGAAGCGGCCATCGGTGAACAGCGCGCACGCCTTGCCCAAGCCCTTCGACTTGATGTACGACGTCGGATACAGCATCTCCTGCATGCCAGGGCCGCCTTTCGGGCCTTCGTAACGGATGATGACCACATCGCCGGCGTGCACGGTATCGCCGAGAATGGCTTCCACCGCCGCGTCCTGCGATTCAAACACGCGTGCCTTGCCGCTGAACTTCAGAATGCTCTCATCCACACCAGCGGTTTTGACGATACAGCCTTTCTCGGCCAGGTTACCGTACAGGACCGCCAGACCGCCGTCCTGCGAGTAAGCATGTTCCTTGTCGCGGATGCAGCCGGTGCTGCGGTCCAGATCCAGCGATGCAAAGCGCTCCGATTGCGAGAACGCCACCTGGGTCGGCACACCGCCCGGCGCGGCGCTGAACAGCTTGTGCACGGCCGGATCGTCGCTGCGTTTGATGTCGTTGCGTTCGATCGCATCGGCCAGCGTTGGCGCATGAATGGTTGGACGGCTGGTGTCCAGCAGACCTGCCCGCGCCAGCTCACCCAGAATCGAGATGATGCCGCCAGCGCGGTGCACGTCTTCAATATGGAATTTGTCCGTCATCGGCGCGACCTTGCACAGGCATGGCACTTTGCGCGAGATGCGGTCGATGTCGGCCATGGTGAAGTCCACACCCGCTTCGTGCGCGGCCGCCAGCAAGTGCAGTACGGTGTTGGTCGAGCCGCCCATCGACACGTCCAGCGCCATCGCGTTTTCCCAGGTCGACTTGGTGGCGATGGAGCGCGGCAGGATCGAATAGTCGTCCTGCTCGTAGTGGCGCTTGGCCAGTTCAACGATCAAACGGCCGGCGCGCAGGAACAGCTGTTCGCGGTCGGCGTGGGTGGCAACGATGGTGCCGTTACCCGGCAGCGACAGGCCCAGCGCCTCGGTCAGGCAGTTCATCGAGTTGGCGGTGAACATGCCCGAGCAGGAACCGCAGGTCGGACAGGCCGAACGCTCGATCTCCGCCACGTCGGCGTCGCTGACAGTGGTATCGCCAGCCTTGATCATCGCGTCCACCAGATCCAGCTTGATGACCTTCTGGCCGCCGTTGACCACCTTGACCACCTTGCCGGCTTCCATCGGGCCGCCGGAAACGAAGATCACCGGAATGTTCAGGCGCATTGCGGCCATCAGCATGCCCGGCGTGATCTTGTCGCAGTTGGAGATGCACACCATCGCATCAGCGCAGTGGGCGTTGACCATGTACTCGACCGAGTCGGCGATCAGGTCGCGCGACGGCAGCGAATACAGCATGCCGCCGTGGCCCATGGCAATACCGTCGTCCACCGCGATGGTGTTGAATTCCTTGGCCACACCACCGGCCTTTTCGATCTCGCGCGCCACCAGCTGGCCCAGATCCTTCAGGTGCACGTGGCCAGGCACGAACTGAGTGAAGGAGTTGACCACGGCGACGATCGGCTTATCGAAATCGCCATCTTTCATGCCGGTGGCGCGCCAGAGCGCGCGGGCGCCGGCCATATTGCGGCCATGGGTGGTGGTGCGGGAACGGTATTGCGGCATGATGTGTTTCTCCAATGATAAGGCGTGCTTAATGCAGCTGGCTTAGCATGGAAGTTTGCGACGCCCATGCCATCGTGTCAAATATATGATTTGCACGACTGTGAGTCGTATAAAATATCACAGAGCATAAATTACATAGTAAACCATATGGAACTGCGACAACTGCGCTACTTCGTCACCGTCGCCGAAGAACTCCACTTCGGCAAGGCAGCGCTGCGTCTGCATATGACGCAGCCACCGCTGTCGCAGACCATACAGGCGCTGGAGGAAGAGCTGGGTGCGGCGCTGTTCGAACGCAACCGCCGTGGCGTGACGCTGACGCCGGGCGGCGCGGCGCTGCTGCCGGAAGCCCGCCGCCTGCTGGCGCAAGCACAGGAGCTGCCGCAGCTGGTGCAGCGCGCGGCCGGCGGAGAAGCTGGCCGCCTGACGCTGGCCTTCGTCTCCTCGGCCGATTACAGCGTGCTGCCGCCCTTCCTGCGCGCCTACCGCGCGGCGTACCCGCAAGTGCAGATCACGCTACAGGAAGCCACCTCCGACCTGCAACTGGACGACCTGCTGCATAACCGCATCGACGCCGGCCTGCTGATTCCGCCGCTGCCCGACAAGGCGCGCGCCACGCTGGAGTACCTGCCGGTATTGAACGAGCCGCTGGTGCTGGCCCTGCCCTCCGGCCTGCCGCTGCTGAAGAAAAAAGGCAAGCTGTCACTGTCGGCATTGCCACCGCTGCCGCTGATCATCTTCCCGCGCGTGATCTCGCCAGCGCTGCATGACGCCATCCTGTCCGTGTTCCGCGAAGCCGGCATCACGCCGCAGATCGGCCAGGAAGCGATTCAGATGCAAACCATCGTCAGCCTGGTCTCGGCCGGCATCGGCATGGCGCTGGTACCGCAGTCAGTCTCCAACCTGATGCGGACCGGGGTAGAATACCGGGCGCTGGCGCACGCCACGCCGCTGGTCGAAACCGGCCTGGCCTGGCGGCGCGACAACACCTCGCCGGTGCTGCACGGCTTTTTGGAATTACTGAGAAAGAACGTCATATGCTGATACACCCGATGCCCGATCCCATCGCCCTGCAGCTGGGCCCAGTCGCTATCCACTGGTATGGCCTGATGTATGTGCTGGCCTTTGCCATGTTCATCGCGCTGGGCCGCGTGCGCATCAAACAGCCGCACATCGCCGCGCAGAACTGGCGGAAAGAGGATCTGGACGACATGCTGTTCTACGGCATGATGGGCGTGATCATCGGCGGCCGGCTGGGTGAGGTGCTGTTCTACGAACCAGTCAAATACTTCTCCGACCCGATCGAGATTTTCAAGGTGTGGCATGGCGGCATGTCCTTCCACGGCGGCTTTATCGGCGTGCTGGTAGCGATGTCACTGTGGGCGCGCAAGGTGGGGCGCAACATCCTTGATGTGTATGACTTTATCGCGCCGCTGGTGCCGCTGGGTTACGCCGCCGGCCGCATGGGCAACTTCATCAACGCCGAGCTGCCGGGCCGGGTGGTCAGCGATCAATCGCTGCCATGGGCGATGCTGTGGCCGAACATCAACTTCCCGCTGCATCCGAATCCGGTGTTCCTGGAAGGCCTGCGCCATCCGTCGCCGATTTATCAGATGCTGATCGATGGCCTGCTGGTGTTTGTGATCCTGTGGCTGTTCTCGCGCAAGGAGCGCCCGCGCCTGGCGGTGGGCGCCTTCTACACGCTGCTGTACGGCTGCGCGCGCTTCTTCACCGAATACTTCCGCACGCCGGACTGGGAAACCACGGTGCTCGGTCTGCCGATCACCTCCGGCCAGGTGCTGTCGCTGCCGATGGTCATCGCCGCCATCGCCATGCTGGTGTGGGCCTACAAAGTGAAGCAGCGTGGCCGCGCGCCGCTCATTGCTTCAAAAGCTTGACGATGGCTTTCCATTGCGCCGGCGTGACCGGCGTGATGGACAGGCGGCTGCCCTTTTGCAGCACCACCATATCTTCCAATGCCGTGATGGTGCGCATTTCCGCCAGCGGCAACAAACGGGTTTTCTGCGTGCCCTTTACATCGATTGAAATCCAGCGCGGCTGCGCCTGGGTCGCCTTGGCGTCATAGTATTTACCCTTGGCGTCGAACTGCGATGCGTCCGGATAAGGAGTACTTACTATCTCCGCCAGGCCCGCGATGCCCGGCTCCGGGCAGCTGGAGTGGTAAAACAGCACGCCATCGCCCACCTGCATCTGATCACGCATGAAATTGCGCGCCTGATAGTTGCGCACGCCAAACCACGCTGTCGTCTGATCCTTTGACGCCATGACATCATCAATGCTGACCTCGTCCGGCTCGGACTTCATCAACCAATATTGCATCACGCCTCCAGTGAAAACGTCCAGACGAAAAAAAGCGGCTGCGCATTCTCATGCTTGCAACCGCTTCTTGTTGAATAGGGCCCCACGTGTGCCGTCTTGCCGGCATCCCGAACCAAAAGGCTCAGGTGGTCACAGTTAGTTCAATTTCGGGTTCATCGGACTAGCGACGCTCTCGCCCATCGAACAAATTTCCGTAACCGGTGCAAAAAAATGGTTCAAGGAATATATGACAAGTCTCGAACACTGCAGGGTAAGCTTAGTTTACTCCGATGTGCGCCGCAAAGGAAGGGCCGATTCGATTAAAAACGAATTAAAACAGCGCTTCCTGTGGCGTCAGCGCGGCGTCCAGCACTTTGTGCATGGCGCTGATCTTGGTCTGCACTTCCAGAATCGACATGTCAGACAACGGACCTTGCGGCGCTTTCACCGTCAGGAACTCCGCCGCCACGCCCAGCGCGGCCATCACGGCGATGCGGTCATTGCCCTTAACCTTGCCTGCGTCGCGGATCGCGGTCATCTTCTTGTCCAGGAAGGAGGCCGCCTTGCGCAAGGCCTGCTCTTCGTCTTCCTTGCAGGCCAGCTTGTAGCTCTGGCCCATGATGGTCACATCCACCTGGATCATCGTGCGTCCTCGTTTTCAGGCTGCTTTTCTTCCTCTGCGGCGTCGCCGCCGTTATCGAGGGCAGGGATTTGTTCCAGCAAAGCCTCGACCCGGACGGATGCCTCGCTCAGGCGGCGCTGATAGCCCATGTTCTCCACCACGAGGGCGGCATTGGCCTGGCGCAGTTGTGCATTTTCCCGGCGCAGCGCGGCGGTCATCTCGGCCAACTGGTCGATTTTGTCGGAGAGTTGTTGGAAATCTGAAATCATCCCGCCACTATAGGCAGCGCGCGGGATGCCGTCAACCGAATCACGTGTTTGCTCATCACAAGCACGCGATTTATTTACTCAACGTCAATTACTTGCCTGCTTCGATGGTGACATTGCCTTCAATCCCGCTGCCCTGGGCTGCTTCGGCCTCGATCAGCACATTGATCTCGCGCTTGCCCGAGCCGGTCGGCAGGCGCACATCCAGCGGCGCGGCCGCGTAGCTGTCCTTCTTGCCGATCAACTGCCCGTTCAGCCAGATCTCCGCCTTGCCCTTGATGGCGGCGAAGCGGATCAGGCCCGTGCCGTCGGACAGATTCTTGCGCGGCGTGAAGCTGGCACGGTACAGATGATACTTGCTGCCGGCGGCGGCGCGCATCGGCGGCGAACCCCAGCCCCAGGTATTCATGTCAAAGCTGGCCAGCTTCTGGTTCGGGTCCGGACGCTGGTCGCCATCCGGCGCGATACGCCAGCTGCGCACAAACGTCAGCGGTGCATCGGCATGTGCGACATACGGCTCGGCCGCCACCCGCTGCACGGGGATGGTCACGCGCGCGGCCTTCAGGCCAGCGGTACTGGCTTCGATGGTGACATCGTCCTGCGCATCGTAGCTGGTCTGCACGATCAGTTGCGCCAGGCCGTTGAACAGGCGGCGGGTCGCGCCCTTCTCGTCTTCATGCGAATTGGGATCGCCGTTGCCATGGCCGATGGAACGGCCGCCGCCAGTCACGGCGAATGTCACCTCGTTCTGCGCCAGCGGTACGGCGCGGCCCTGTGCATCCAGCGCACGCACGGTGATTGGCACGGCGTCGCGGCCATCGCCAGTCAGTTGCGCGCGGTCCGGCACCAGCTCCAGCGAAACCGCCTCGCCGGTGGTTTCCACCGCCGTGCGCACCACTTCCTTGCCGCCCTTGTAGCCGATGGCTTCCAGCTTGCCCGGCTCGAAAGCGACGTTGAAGTTGTTCATGCGGTAGGGGTCAACCTGCTGTTCGCCCAAGTCACGGCCATTCAACAGCAGCTTGATGCGCTCGACGTTAGCCATCACCATCACGCGCACATTCTCGCCCTGCTTCCAGTTCCAGTGCGGCGCGATGTGGATCAGCGGCTTGTCCTTAATCCACTGTACCTGGTGGATGTAGTAGGCGGTCTTGGCAAAGCCGTTCAGATCCATAATGCCGAACACCGAGCTGACCGAAGGCCATTCGTTCGGCGTTGGCTCGCCACGGTAGTCGAAGCCGGTCCAGACAAAGCCGCCGGCCACGAACGGGCGCGTGTCGATGGCCTGCCACGCGTCGCGGTGGGTATTGCCCCACTGCGCGGCGTCGTCGTCATAGCTGGCAATCAGGTTCTTCTCTTTCACCGTTTTGTATTCGCCGCGCGTCATGAAGGCGGAGGTGTCTTCCGAGCTGGTGAACGGCTTGTTCGGATACGCCTTGTGATAACGGTCGTAGTCCGGCACCTGGTAGTTGGCACCCACCACGTCTACTGCGTGCGATACATTCAGCTCGGTCAGGAAGCCACCGTTCATCGCGGCGGTGACCGGACGGGTATCATCTAGCGCCTTCACGGCGGCCGACATGCGGCGCACCATCTCGTAACCGACTTCGCTGGCTTGTACCGGCTCTTCGTTAAACACCGACCACAGGATGATGCCTGGGTGGTGACGGTCGCGCTTGACCATCCACTCCAGCTGCTTCATATAGTCCGGCGACGGGTTGAAGTTGCGGTTCTCGTCCATCACCACAAAGCCCATGCGGTCTACCATATCCAGCACTTCGGCCGCTGGCGCATTGTGCGAAAAGCGGATCGCGTTGACGCCCAATTCCTTCAGGCGGCGCAGACGGTATTCCCATACCGAATCCGGCACCGCCACACCAACACCGGCGTGATCCTGGTGAATGCACACGCCCTGCAGCTTGACGTGCACGCCATTCAGGAAGAAGCCCTTGGCCGCATCGAAATGAATGGTGCGGAAACCGGTGTTCAGCGACGTCTCATCCAGCACCTTGCCGGCTTGCAGCACGCGCGTGGTCACGCGATAAAGATTGGTTTTCTCGATCGACCACAGCGCCGGATTGTTGATCGTCACTGGCAGCTTAACCGCGCTGGTGGCCAGCACGCCCACGCGTGCAGACTCGGTGCGCTTGGCCACCTGCTTGCCGGATGGGTCATACAGCGTCACCTCCACCAGCACCTCGCCAGCGGCCTTGCCGCTGTTGTTCAGCGTGACTTCCACCGGAATGCTCCACTGCTTGTCCTTCAGCAGGCGCGGCGTCGCGTGCACACCGTCGGTCGCCACATGCAGCGGGCTGCGTTTGACCAGCCAGCTGTGGCGATAAATGCCGGCGCCTTCGTACCACCAGCCTTCCATCGCTTCCGCGTCGACGCGGATGGCGATGGTGTTCAGCGCATCGCCGTAGCGCAGGTAAGGTGTGATGTCGATGTAGCTGGCGTTATAGCCTGACCAGTTGCGGTTGACCACATTGCCATTGACCCATACCGTAGCATGGGTGGCGATGGCGTCGAACTGCAATTCAAAATGCTTGCCGCGATCCTTGGGATCGACTTGCAGGTAGCGGCGATACCAGCCGATGCCACGCGGGCGGTAGCCCTGCGCCACATTGGCTTTCGGATCGAACGGGCCTTCCACCGCCCAGTCGTGCGGCAGGTCGAGACGGCGCCAGTCGGAATCATCGTATTCATTGCCAGCCGCGCCGCCGGCGCTGCCGGCCTTGGCATTGCTATAGGATTCTTCGTGTCCAACGATGGGGGGCTGGACGATATCGCCCTGGTGGAATAGCCAGCCGCGATCCAGCGACAGACGTTCGCGCGCGGCGGCATTGGCGCCCGCGCAGGCCAGCATCAGCAGGATGGTGGCGAATAATCTTATTTTCAAATCAGTCTCCCTGATAAAAAAAACGGAGCAGCGCCATCACGCACCGCTCCGCAAAACCACGATAAAAACTTTAAGCGCGCTTACAGCTTGAACGACAGGCCCAGGTTGTAGCGGCGACCGAACTCGGTGACTTCCTGTTGGTAAGGAATGTTCCCGCTGGTGTAGACAGCCTTCTGATTGGTCAGGTTGTCGATGCCGAAGCGCAGCTGCACGTTAGGCGTCAGTTGCTTGGCCAGGTTCAGCGTCACATACGTCTCGGCATCGTTGACCAGCAGCTTGCCGGCGTCCCAGCTTGGGTTGCGCACAAACTCGCTGTGATAGTTGGCCGACAGACGCGCTTCGTAGCCGGCTTTCTCGTACCACAGGGTGATGCCGCCGTTGTGCTTCATCAGGCCTTCGACCGGGAACGGATTGGTGGTTGGCACCTGTTCGCGGATGGAGCTGTTGGTGTAAGCGTAGTTACTGGCGATGCCCAGACCATCGAACGGCGCTGGCAACGAAGTGAAAGCCTGCTGATAAGCCAGCTCCAGGCCGCGGATGTTGCCGCCTTCGCCGTTTACCGAACGGGTCACCGTGGCGCTACGGCCATTAAAGGTCGCCTGCTCGGTGGAGATGGCGATGTAGCGCGACACCTGCTTGTAGAACACGCCGGCCGACAGCAGCGAGCCTTTGGCGAAGTACCATTGGTACGCCAGGTCCAGCTGGTTGGCCATCATCGGCTTCAGTTGCGGATTGCCGGCGCTGCCGGTCAGCGGCTGCGAAGTATCGGCGTTCACGCCCAGGTTGCGCGAACCACGCATCTCGTCGATTGGTGCACGCGACATGGCGCGTGCCACGCTGAAGCGAATCTGGCGTTCCTGCGCTTCGTCCAGATTGAAGATCAGGTTCATGCTCGGCAGGATCTCGGTGTACGAGGTGCCGTCCGACACGCTGGCCAGCACGTCGTTGGCCTGCGGCTGTACGCCATAGCCGGTCTGCCTGGTGTGCACCAGGCGCACGCCGACGTTGCCGCGATAGGTTTTGCCGAAGGCTTCGCCATCCAGATCGCCCTGCACGTACGCCGAAGTGCTGCGCTCCTTGACCTTCCAGCCGGCGATGGCATCGCCCTGGATTTGCCAGCTCTCGCGCGTCTGGCCGTCCGGGTTCAGCGCATTAGGGCCGAACACCGACGAAATCGTGCCACCGAAGTCTTTCAGCGCAAAGAATGCCGGGAAGCCGCTGACGTTGACGGTCTCGTAGGCCGACGCTGGAATCGACTTGCCGGCGCCCGGCGTCAGCGTCCAGGTGGTCTGGTGGTAGCTCTTCTCACGGTCGCTGGCACGGATGCCGACCTTCAGGCGGCTGATGATGCTGTTATCGATCGGACGCGAGGCGCTCAGACTGACCGCATTCAGCAAATCCTTGACCTGTCCATTTTTGTCAACATAGAGCGTCGGTGCGCCGAAGTTGGCGGGGTTGCCGCTGTCGATGCCGTAGCTGTAAGCCTGGCGCTCGTCGCCGGTGAACGACCAGCTGACCGGCACCCCGCCGTTGGCATACTGGCGGATATCGCTCCACTGGCTGCCACGGCGCGCGTGCGAAGTCGACAGGTCGGCTTCCACTTTCCAATCGCCGGCGGTGAACTTGCCGTTCAGGCCCGAGGCGGCGATGCTGGTGTCCTGGATGTAGTTGAAATCGTTGTTGATCAGCGAAGCATTGTTGATCGTGCCGCCGACAACATAGCCGTCGCGCACATCCAGGTTGCTGAACGCGGCCGAGTTGGTGCCGCCCCAGTTACCCACGCCATCCACCCAGTGCTGCAGGCCACGTTCATCGATCTTGGCTTGCGCGTAGTAGGTGTCGGCGGTGATCAGCACATCGTTGTTCGGCTTCCACTCGAGCTTGCCCAACACGCTGGAACGCTTGTCTTTGCCGTGGCGTGCTTCATCCTGGAAGCCCCATGGGGCTTTGCCGGTTTTGCCGCCGGCGGTCACTTGCTCTGCGGTGTTTTCGTTGAAGCCCCAGTGCTGGATATTCTTTTGCACCGAAGGCTGGTCCTGGTAGCTGAAAGCGATTGCCGCACCGATGGTCTTGTTGGCGAACTGGTCGACATAGATGCCGCCGACGCGCGGCGCGGTCTTGTCGGCGCCCGGCACGTCCTTGGCCAGCGCGTAGTACAGCGCATCGGCTTTCAGATTCAGCTGGCGGCCGTTGTACTTCAGTGGCGAAACCGTTTGCAAATCGATGGTGGTGGCGACGCCGCCTTCCACCAGGTCGGCATTCTGCGTTTTATACACGGTCGCGCCGCTGATCGACTCTGACGGGAACTGCTCGAAACGCACGGCGCGGTTAGGCTCGGACGAGGCCAGTTCGCGGCCGTTCAGCGTGGCGCCGATGAAGCGCGGGCCCATGCCGCGCGCGACGATCTGCGACGCATTGCCGCGATCCAGGCCGGACGACAGGCCAGGCAAACGCGCCAGCGATTCTGCAATGGTGGTATCGGGCAGCTTGCCGATGTCTTCCGACGATACGACCTCAACGATGCTGTTCGACGCTTCCTTCGCCGCCAGCGCGTTGCGCACCGAGGCGCGAATACCGGTCACATTCACTTGCTGGATTTCGTCGGTGGCAGCAGGCGCGGCGGCCGCTTGTGCGAAAGCTTCCTGGACCAGAAGCGGCGAAGTGAAGAGCGTGGCAATCAGCCAGCTCACTTTTTTCTGTTTCATTGTGCATCTCCAGTGTTTGTATTCATCCCGTCTCTGATGAAGATGTGGACGGATGCACTGGATGCTAACGAAACGTTTATTTACAAACCAATAGATTATTTAGCACGGGCCATACCAAGTTCGTATATCAGCCCTGGCGTCAAGGCTGCGCTGGCGGCTGATAATGAGGATAGATGCTGGCTGCGGCGTCGCGCAGCGCGATCAGCATGGCGTCCGCGCCCGGCGAGAGCTGGTGTCGCTTGCGCGTCACAATACCGAAAGAGTCCATGCTGACACCAAGGTCAAATGGCAGCGTCTTCAGCAGGCCCGCATCCAGATAAGGCTGCACCGCTTCGACCGGCAAAGCGACAATCATGTCATTGTTCAGCAGCAGGCTGGCCACCACCGGCATGTCCAGCGTTTCAACGGTTTCCACCGGCTGCTCCAGGCCATGCGACAGGAACAGCGCGGTCAGGCGGTCGCGCAGGATGGAGCCGGCCGGCGGCAGTATCCAGCACTGCTCCATCAGGTCTTCCAGCTTCAGGTCGGTGCGCGTCATCAGCGGATGGCTGGCACGCGCGATCAGCAAATGCGGCTCGTCGGTCAGCGGTTCAAAGTTCAGCTCATCGGCCGCCTCGGTATCGAGGATGCGGCCGACCACCAGATCCAGCTCGCCGCCGCGCAGCCGCTCGACCAGCACTTTGCTGGTCGACATATTCACCGCGACGTGCACGCGCGCATGGCGCGCCTTCAACAGATTGATCGCTTTCGGCACCAGACCGGTGGCCGGCGCCAGCACCGTGCCCAGGCCCACGCGGCCGCGCAGGCCGGACAGCAGCTCCATCACTTCCTGGTGCGCCGCGTCCATTTCCGCCAGCGCCGCGCCGGCGCGGCGTATCAGCACCTTGCCGTACCAGGTTGGCGAGACGCCGCGCGACAAGCGCTCGAACAACTGCACGCCCAGCGCGTGTTCCAGCTCGCCCAATAACTTGGACGCGCCAGGCTGCGTCAGGTTGGCGGCTTGCGCCGCGTGCGCGATGGAGCCGTGCCGGCCCAGCTCGACCAGCAAGACCAGGTGGCGGGTTTTCAGGTGGGAGCGAACAAAGCGGTCCGAGCGGGAATCAGTCATATTGTTGATTGGTTTGATTGCCCATCATAAATGCGGGCTCGGCCACCGTCAATCACCGCCCCGCATCGGCAAGCCCCATGGAAGCGCTACCGCTGTCAATAAACAAGCCTTCCTTGACACCGGGCGCCAATCCCCTGGCGAGATCCGGCGGCAAACCGTACAGTCCGCCCTGCTCGCCCAGCACCAGCAATTGCGCCATGCCGGGGCCGCCAAACGCCACCGAGGCGGCAGACTCGCGCGCCAGGGCGATCTGCTGCAGCGGATGGCCAGCGCCATCGTATTGCACCAGCACACCGCCCTGCACGCTCCACAAATTGCCCAGGCTGTCGGCCAGCGCGGCGCCGGCGCCCGCCGCCAGCAATTCGGCAAAGCGCTGCGCCTTGCCAACCTTGGCGCGCTCGGCGTCGTAGTCGCATTGCATGATGGCGCCGCTGGCAGCGTCGGCAAAATACATGCGCCGGCCGTCCGGGCTGAAGGCGATGCTGGCCGCACGCACCACCGCCGGCAGCGCCAGCCGGCGCAGGCCGTGGCGCTGCGCGTATTGGTAGAAACTGCCGATCGGCCGCTGGTCCTGCGCGGTATTGGCCGTGCCGAAGACAAAATTACCGCCTCGGTCGGCGCAGCCGTCGCTGATACTGGTGCGCGGCTCGGCCGCGTCGATCGTCAGCAGCACCTGGGCTTGCAGCGGCCGCAAGGGCTGCCCCGGCTGCGGCAGCTCCACCATGCCCAGACGCTTGCCCAACGCCAACAACAGCCGGCCGGAGCTGCAACACGCCATGACGCAGGCGCTTTCCAGCATCCGCATGCCGCTCGGCATGGCCGGTGGCGCCGGCCATGCATACAGCTGGCCGCCAACCGGGTCCGGCCAGCGCCAACATTGCCTTGCAGCATCCCAGCGCAGTGCACAACCGGCCTGCCCGACCCGCAGCAGCATGATGCCGGGCGTGGAAGCAACGGTGTTAGCGACATTCATGGGTATCCTGGATACGATTTTCGACAGGATAAAGTCTAAGTGAACCAGGCATACCGCAGCTATGAATAAACCGCCTTCAGGCATGCAGATATCGGATAGCTGAAAGCTATCGGCCAGCTATCCGATATTGATATGGATCACTACGAATTAATCATATTTCCAGTCTAGCGACCGGCTTTAGACTGAGTGCTGTTCCCCGAACTCCACCCTGACCTATGAAAATCACTAAACTGACGACCTACCGTGTTCCACCGCGCTGGATGCTGCTGAAAATCGAAACCGATGAAGGCGTCGTCGGCTGGGGCGAACCGGTCATCGAAGGCCGCGCCCGCACCGTGGAGACTGCGGTCCAGGAGATGGAGCCGTATCTGATCGGCCAGGACCCGTCGCGCATCAACGACCTGTGGCAAACCATGTACCGCGCCGGCTTCTATCGCGGCGGCGCCATCCTGATGAGCGCCATCGCCGGCATCGACCAGGCGCTGTGGGATATCAAGGGCAAGGTGCTGGGCAAGCCGGTGTACGAACTGCTCGGCGGCCTGGTGCGCGATCGCATGAAAATGTACAGCTGGGTTGGCGGCGACCGTCCGTCCGACATCATCGAACAGATCCGCACGCTGCAAAAAGGCGGCTTCAACACCTTCAAGATGAACGGCACCGAGGAACTGGGCATGCTGGACACTTCGGCCAAGGTGGATGAAGCGGTGGCCCGCGTGGCCGAGATCCGCGCCGCCTTCGGCACCACCATTGAATTCGGCCTGGACTTCCACGGCCGCGTGGCCGCGCCGATGGCCAAGACGCTGCTGCGCGAGCTGGAACAATTCCGCCCGCTGTTCGTTGAAGAGCCGGTGCTGGCCGAGCAGGCCGAATACTACCCGCGCCTGGCCGAGATGACCGCGATTCCGCTGGCGGCCGGTGAGCGCATGTACTCGCGCTTCGAATTCAAGAACGTATTCGCAGCCGGTGGGCTGTCCATCGTGCAGCCGGACCTGTCGCACGCCGGCGGCATCACTGAATGCCTGAAGATCGCCTCGATGGCCGAAGCCTACGACATCACGCTGGCGCCGCACTGCCCACTGGGCCCGGTCGCGCTGGCCGCCTGCCTGCAAGTGGACTTCGTGTCGTACAACGCCGTGCTGCAAGAGCAGAGCATGGGCATCCACTACAACAAGGGCGGCGAGCTGCTGGACTACGTCATCAACAAGGAAGACTTCAAGATCATCGACGGCTACTGCAAGCCGCTGCCGAAGCCAGGCCTGGGCGTGGAAGTGGACGAGGCACGCGTCATCGAAGCGAGCAAGAACGCCCCTGACTGGCGCAATCCGGTATGGCGCCACGAAGATGGCAGCGTCGCCGAATGGTAAGCCGGTCGTTCCTGTCTGCGCGCCGCCATACCTGTGCGGCGCTGATCGCCGGCGTGCTGGCGGCGCAAGCCGCCCATGCCACCACCCTCTCCATTGACGCCAGTGCCGCCACGCCAGCCCCGCTGGCGGCCGCACTGCGCCTCGGCAGCGCCACCGCCCCTAACGGCGACACGCTGGGCGCCAACGCGCGCTACCTGACACGCAACGGTGCACCATGGCTGCCGATCATGGGCGAATTCCATTACAGCCGCACGCCCGCCTCGCAATGGGAAGCGGAGCTGCGCAAGATGAAAGCAGCCGGCATCGACATCGTCGCCAGCTACGTGATGTGGAATCACCACGAAGAAATCGAAGGCAAATTCGACTGGTCCGGCAACCGTGACCTGCGCCGCTTCATTCAGCTGGCCACCAAGGCCGGGCTGGATGTGGTGGTGCGCGTCGGCCCGTGGGTGCACGCCGAAGTCCGCTACGGCGGCATTCCCGACTGGGTGGTCAACACCATGCCATCGCGCGGCAACGACCCGCAATACATGGCTTTCGTCGATCGCCTGTACCAGCAGATCGGTCAGCAGCTCAAAGGCCAGCTGTGGAAAGACGGCGGCCGCGTGATCGGCATCCAGCTGGAAAACGAATACAACATCGATGGTCCCGGCAAGGGTGCAGCCCACATCAGCGCGCTGAAAAAGCTGGCGCTGAAAGCGGGCATGGATGTGCCCTACTACACCGTCACCGGCTGGGACGGTACCATCTACCCGACCGGCGAAGTGACGCCGGTCTTCGGTGGCTATCCCGACGAACCTTGGGGCGTCAGCACCAAGGAGCTGCCGCCGAAAGAGACTTACGCCTTCCGCTTCGACACGCGCGTCAGCGGCGACCTGGGCGCGCAGACCGCCGCCCATGCGCCTGGCACGGCCGAGACGGACAAGGAAGTCACGCCCTTCCTCGGCGCCGAATACGGCGGTGGTCTGCCGTTCATGTATCGCCGCCGCACCGTGGTGTCGGCCGACGATATCGCCTCCATGCTGCCGGTGCAGCTGGGCTCCGGCGTCAACCTGATGGGTTACTACATGTTCCATGGCGGCCGCAATCCGCTGAGCATCGGCGGCACCGGCATGGAAGAAAGCACGCTCAGTGGCGGCTACAACGACACCACCATGATCAGCTACGACTTCCAGGCGCCGCTCGGCCCGGACGGCCAGCAGCGCAAGGTGCTGGAGAAGCTGCGCCCCTTCCACCTGTTCACGCAGGCCTTCGGCACCAAGCTGGCGCCGATGACCGTGCGCAAGCCGGATGTGTCGCCAGCCAAGCCGGATGACCTGCACACCGCGCGCTTCGCGGTGCGCAGCGAAGGCGATCGCGGCTTCCTGTTCGTGAACAACCATGTGCGCCAGTATCCGATGGCGGCGCAGAAGGCAACGCAGTTTGCCGTCAAGCTGCCGGGGCAAAGCATCACGCTGCCGAGCAAGCCGGTGGACATCGCCGACGGCGCCTACTTCATCTGGCCGCTGAATCTGGACCTGGACGGCACCAATCTGCACTACGCCACCGCGCAGCCGGTCACGCTGCTGGATCAAGGCAAGGCAGGCGTGGTAGCGGTGTTTGCCGCCAGCGCTGGCGTGCCGGTCGAGCTGTCGTTCGACGCCGCGGCGAAAATCTCCGCCCCTGGCGCGCAAATCGCAACGGCTGGCGGCCATACGCTGGTGACTGGTGTGCAGCCGGGTGCAGGTGCGGCGGTAACCGTGCAGCGCGACGGCAAGCGCCCGCTGACCATCGTGGTGCTGACGCCTGAGCAATCGCAGCAACTGAGCGTGGTGCAGCTGGCTGGCCAGAAGCGCCTGCTGCTTAGCGCCGACCAGGCTTACGCCGACGGCAACGCGCTGCAAATGCGTTCGGTTGGCGACAGCAAGTTCCGCTTCGCCGTCTATCCGGCGCTGGCCAACGCCCCGAAAGCCACCAGCACCGGCGCAGCGTGGAGTGCTCCCGCAGCCAAGGCATCGGCAGCCGCAGCGCGCGCCGCAGCAAGCGCGCCGTCCAACGCCGGCGCCTACGCGGCAGGCGATGCACAAGCCGCTACCGTCGCCGTGCAGGCTGCGGGTAACGATGGTATCTTCCAGGTCTTTGAAGCGACGCTGCCTGCGCGCGAGGTGAAAGCCACGCTCACGCAAACGCGCGCCGCCACCGAGGCTGCGCCGATCGCCATCGGCGGCAACGCCAGATCGGCTATCCAGCCACTGCCGGAAAACTTCAAGGCTGCGGGCGCATGGCAGATCAATGTCCCGCGCGAGCAGTTGAAAGGGCTGGATGACGCGCTGCTGCAAATCGACTTTATCGGCGACATCGGCCGCCTGTATTCCGGCACCCGCATGCTCGACGACTGGTATTACAGCGGCTATCAATGGCAGTTTGGCCTGAAACAGCAGGCCGCGCTACTCGACCAGCCGCTGACCGTATCCGTGCTGCCGCTCCGCGCCGATGCGCCTATCTACCTGCCCAAAGAGGCACGCCCCGATTTCGGCGGCGCGAAGCAGATCGCAACCGTGCGCGGCGTGACGGTGATTCCAGTGTATCAATTACGTATCAACCCATAATAACGATATAAATCGAATGGAGACACGGTATGAAACGTACTTTGTTGGCAGCTGCGGTGCTCTGCGCCGCAGTTTGGGCACATGCCGCTGAACCGGTAAAAATCGGCTTCCTCGTCAAGCAGGCGGAGGAGCCGTGGTTCCAGGATGAATGGCGCTATGCTGAAGTCGCCGCGAAGGAGAAAGGCTTCACGCTGGTGAAGATCGGCATCCCGAACGGCGAAAAAACCATGGCCGCCATCGACAACCTGGCGGCACAGAAGGCGCAAGGCTTTGTCATTTGCGCACCCGACGTCAAGCTGGGCAAGGCGATTGAACGCGCCGCCAAGCGCAACAACCTCAAAGTTGTTTCTGTCGACGACCGCCTGGTGGACGGTAGCGGCAAGCCGATTGAATCGATCCCGCACATGGGCATCTCCGGCTACCAGAT
Source organism: Duganella sp. sic0402 (assembly GCF_019219065.1). Lineage (GTDB taxonomy): Bacteria > Pseudomonadota > Gammaproteobacteria > Burkholderiales > Burkholderiaceae_D > Rugamonas. The sequence continues at coordinate 196,715 of NZ_JAHUWK010000005.1, forward strand.
CGGCAAACAGGTCGGCGAGGGCCTCATCGCTGAAATCAAGGCACGCAAATGGAATATGGCGGAAGTCGGCGCGATCCGCGTCGCCTACGACCAGCTACCGACTGGCAAGGAGCGCACCACCGGCGCGGTCGATGCGCTGAAAGCCGCCGGCTTCCCGGCCGCCAACATCATCGATGCGCCACAAGCCAAGACCGACACCGAAAACGCCTTCAACGCCGCCAACATCGCACTGACCAAGAACGCCAAGTTCAAATACTGGGTGGCCGTGGGCTTGAACGATGAAGCGGTGCTGGGCGCGGTACGCGCTGCGGAAGGCCGCGGCATCAAGGCCGATAGCATGATCGGCATCGGCATCGGCGGCGCCAAGGCGGCCGAGAACGAATTGAACAAGCCACAGCCGACCGGCTTCTTTGGCTCGGTCATGATCAGCGCCAGGGAACACGGTTATCAGACTTCGATCAACCTGGTCAACTGGATTAGCGGCAAAGGTGCGCCACCGGCTGAAATTCTCACGAAAGGTATGTTGATGACGCGCGCCAATCAGGCGCAGGTCCGCAAAGCGATGGGCCAGTAACCATGGCCGCATATCTGGAATTCGACCAGGTCTGCAAATTCTTCCCCGGCGTGAAGGCGCTGAACGGCGTGAGCTTCTCGGCTCACGCCGGCCAGGTGCATGGCTTGCTGGGCGAGAATGGCGCGGGCAAGTCGACGCTGTTGAAAATCCTCGGCGGGCAGTACAAGCCGGACGGCGGGCGTTTGCTTGTCGATGGCGTGGAGCGCCATTTCACCAGCGCCAAGGACGCCATCCGCGCCGGTGTCGCCATCATTCACCAGGAGCTGCAATACGTTCCCGAACTGACGGTGGCGGAGAATGTGCTGCTGGGCCGCATGCCCACGCGCTTTGGCCTGCTGGATAAAAAACGCGCGCACCGCATGGTGGCCGAGAAGCTGGCAGCCATCGGCGTTGATCTGTCGCCGTCCGCGCGCCTGGCCGACCTGTCGATCGCGCAGCGGCAGATGGTGGAAATCTGCAAAGCCATCATGCAGGACGCGCAGGTGATCGCTTTCGATGAACCTACCTCCTCGCTGTCGCATCGTGAGACCGAAATCCTGTTCCGCCTCGTCAAAGAGCTGCGTGCCGACGGCCGCACGCTGATCTATATTTCGCACCGGCTGGAAGAACTGTATGAGCTATGCGATGCCTGCACCATTTTCCGAGATGGCCGCAAGATCGTCACCCACGACGTGATGGCCGATGTGCCGCGCGACCGTCTGATCAGCGACATGGTTGGCCGCGAGCTGAGCGACATCTATGATTATCGCGAGCGCCCGCGTGGCGAAGCGCGTCTGCAGGTACAAGGGCTGGATGGCAAGCACGTCAAGTGCCCACAGAGTTTTGCAGTGCACGGCGGCGAAGTGCTGGGCTTCTTCGGCCTGGTCGGCGCCGGCCGCAGCGAGTTGATGCGATTGCTGTACAACGCCGATGCGCGCAACGGCGGCATGGTGCTGCTGGATGGCGTGCCTGTCGCCAGCGGCGGCCCGGCCGACGCCATCGCCGCCGGCATCGTGCTGTGCCCGGAGGATCGCAAGGAGCAAGGCATTCTCGCCACAGCGTCGGTGGCGGAGAACATCAATATCAGCGTGCGCCGCAATGATCTGCGTGGCGGCGTATTCCTGCGCCACAAGCAGGAAGCCGCGCTGGCGGATGAATTCATTGCCCGGCTGCGCATCAAGACACCGAATCGCCAGCAGGAGATACGTTTGCTCTCCGGTGGCAACCAGCAGAAGGTGATCCTGGCGCGCTGGCTTGCCGAGCCGGGACTGAAAGTGCTGATCCTCGATGAACCGACGCGCGGCATTGACGTCGGCGCCAAGAACGATATCTACCGGATTATTCACGAAGTGGCGGAGCGTGGCTGCTGCGTCATCGTGGTGTCCAGCGAGCTGCCGGAAGTGCTGGGCATTTCCGACCGCGTGATCGTCATGCGCGAAGGCGCCATCTGCGGCGAACTGCCGCGCGCACAAGCCAACGAAACCGAAGTCCTGCGGCTCGCCCTGCCCGATGGCGCGACGCCAGCCGCACAACCTACACGGAGCATCGCATGAGCGTCACCCAACTGAATTCCACCGCTGCGGCTTCGCCGCTGATCTCCCGCCAGTGGCTGTCCGACTACAGCATGCCGCTGGCGTATCTGGTGCTGTTCGCCATCCTGTCCGCCACGGTGGAAAACTTCTTCTCCGTGACCAATGTGGTCGGTCTGATGCTGTCGGTCGCGCAGATCGGCATGGTCGCCTGCACCATGATGTTCTGCCTGGCCTCGCGCGATTTCGACCTGTCGGTCGGCTCCACCATCGCCTTCTCCGGCGTGCTGGGCGCCATCGTGCTGGAGCAAAGCGGCAGCGTCATGATCGCCGTTGCGGCGGGCCTTGGCGCAGGTGCATTGATCGGCGCCCTCAACGGCGTGCTGATCGCCTACCTGCGCGTCAACGCGCTGATCGCCACGCTGGCCACCATGCTGATGGTGCGCGGGCTGGCCTTCATCGTCTCGAAAGGCCAGGCAGTCGGCATCAACGACGACAGCTTCATCGACTTCGGCGATACCCGCATCTTCGGCATGCCGCTGCCGGTGCTGGTGGCCGGCGCCTGCTTCATCGTGTTCGGCATCCTGCTCAATCAGACCGTCTTCGGCCGCAACACGCTGGCTATTGGCGGCAATCCGGAAGCCGCCCGCCTCGCCGGCGTGCGCGTCGAACGCCTGCGTGTCTGGATCTTCCTGCTGCAAGGTGTGGTCACCGCGATGGCAGGCCTGATCCTCGCGTCGCGCATCACCAGCGGCCAGCCGAATGCAGCGCAAGGCTTTGAGCTGGACGTGATCTCCGCCTGCGTGCTGGGCGGCGTCTCGCTGCAAGGCGGCAAGGCGCGCATCTTCGGCGTGCTGATCGGCGTGCTGATCATGGGCACGGTGGAAAACGTCATGAACCTGCTCGACGTAGACGCTTTCTACCAATACCTGATGCGCGGCCTGATCCTCTTGGTGGCGGTGCTGCTCGACCAGCTCAAGACGCGCGGCGAACGCCGCTAAGCTCCCCGTCACGCGCCAGCTCGGCGATGCCCCACACGCGGCCGGCGATATAGCTTGCACCGTCGCGTGTCTTCAGCAGATCCTCGAAGATCGCGCGCAAAGCGCGCCCCTCCGGCGTTGGCCGCATCACCGCCACCTGCGCGCGCGACCAGTCCAGCACGCGCGCGCCTACCGGATGCCGCTCGGCGTGATAGGTATCCAGCAGGCCTGCCGGCGCATCGCCACGGATGGTGGCCGCCAGCTTCCAGCCCAGGTTCGCCGCGTCGCCGATACCGAGATTGAGTCCCTGCCCGCCCAGCGGCGAATGGATATGCGCCGCATCGCCAGCCAGCAGCATGCGGCCATTGCGATAGCTGGTGGCCTGGCGCGCACGGTCGGTCCAGGTGCTGGCCACATGCAGCGCGCTGATCGTCACATCGGTGTGCGAAATGCGGCGCAGCACCGCTTGCGCATGCGCCAGCGTTACCGCTTCACCGGTTTGATGAAACGCGCCGCCATCGAAATCCTGCATCGCCAGATAGCCGGGCTGCGACTGGAAGTACATGCCGTTGGCGGTCACGTTGCGGCCAGGCGGGAGTTTGTCCGGATCGGCGAAGTCCGCCTTCAGCGTGTAGCCGGTGAACTCCGGCTCGGTGCCTTCAAACGTAAAGCCGCCCGCTTTGCGCACCACACTGCGCGCACCATCGCAGCCCACCAGCCAGCGGCCGGCAAACGCCTGACCGCCGGCAGTGACCGCCACGCCGTCCGCATCCTGCGTGGCGCCGCTGACGGCTACGCCGCGCTGTATCGCCACACCAAGTTCCAGTGCGCGGCGTGTCAGCACCGCTTCCAGCTCCGCCAGCTCGGATATCAGGCTGTGTGGCAAGCGCTGCGGCCATTGCGAGGTATCGATATCGCCATGCAAAAACGGGATGCCGGCAAAGTGCCCGGCCTGCGCGGAAGCGACGTGGCCGAAAGGATTCTTGACGCGCTTGGGCACCTCCAGTTGATCAAGCAAGCCGCGCCGGTCCAGCGCTGCGATGGTCGGCGCCGACAAGCCGCGTATGCCAAACGGCATCTGCTTCAGAGGCGACTGTGCGTCCTCCGCCTTCTCCAGCACCAGCACCGTGCAGTTGGCAAGCGCCAGCTCGCAAGCGAGAAACAAGCCGACCGGGCCGGCGCCTGAAATAATCACATCGTAAGTAGTATTCATGCCGCCAGTCTAGCGATGGCACCCTGCTCCCGGCTTGTATAAATGCGACAAACTAGCGACGCCGTTTTTGCGCGGCGAACGCCGACGGCGTCATGCCGCTATAGCGTTTGAACTCGCGGCTCAGGTGCGACTGATCGGTGTAGCCCAGTTCCTGCGCCAGCGCGGCCAGGCTGGCCTCCGGCTCGGTCCACAGACGATTGCGCGCCTGCTCAAAGCGCATCAGGCCGGAGACATCTTTCACCGTGTGTCCCGACGACTGCTTGAACTTGCGCTCCAGCGTGCGCACGGTCGCATGCGCGGCAGCGGCAACCGCGCTGACCGGCATCGCGCCGCTGGCTTCCAGCATCGCTACGCCAGCCTTGGTCAGTGTGCTATCCAAAGCCTTCGGTCGCGCACGCACAAAATACTGCGCCAGCAGCCCGGCCGCATCCTCGATACGGCCAGCCTCAACACAGGCCTGCAGGCGCTCCTGCAACTGCGCCACCGGATGCTCCAATACCCTCAAGCCATCCTTGCCGGCCGGCAGACCCAGCAAGTCAAACACCGTCCACGGGTAGCAGCGCACGCCGATCACGTCCAGACGGCCGTCCGTACTCAGCACCACCGGCTGGTTCAGCAAGCCCATCAGGAACGGCGACGGCAGCGGCTTGCCATCCAGACAACAACTGCCGAAGTAGAAAACAATCTCCGCATAACCGTCCGGAACGATCTCAAAACGCGGGCCATGGAATTCCCGGCGCGTGTGCCAGAAGCAGCGGATCGCGTCGCGCAAGGCGTCTGGCGCCTCAAATTCCTGGTGAAGATCATGCGCTGTAGTCATATCCTTACTATTTTCGCGTCTTTTTGATGTTACTCAAGCTTGTGTGCCTTGAAATGCCCCAAGGTCGTCCCTATAATTAGCACTCGATACGGTGGAGTGCTAACAGTCCACCGATTAAATTTCCGCCGTAGCAATCTGATTGAAACGGCAACAAACTGTACCATTGTTAAAAATTAAGGAGTTTTGAATGAACCTTCGCCCTTTGAACGATCGCGTTATCGTCAAACGCCTCGACCAGGAAACCAAAACTGCGTCCGGCCTGATCATCCCTGATGCGGCCGCTGAAAAACCAGATCAAGGCGAAGTCCTGGCTGTTGGCAATGGCAAGATCCTGGAAGACGGCAAAGTACGTCCTCTGGATGTCAAAGTAGGCGACCGCGTCCTGTTCGGCAAGTATGCCGGCCAAACCGTCAAGATCGACGGCCAGGAACTGATGGTCATGCGCGAAGAAGACATCATGGCGATCGTCACCAAGTAATTCTTGGTCCACCGATCCCACTTAACACCTCAAGGAGTAATAAACATGGCAGCTAAAGAAGTTATCTTCGGCGACGCAGCGCGCGCCAAAATGGTTGAAGGCGTCAACATCCTGGCCAACGCCGTTAAAGTCACCCTGGGCCCGAAAGGCCGCAACGTTGTGCTGGAGCGTTCGTTCGGCGCCCCTACCGTCACCAAAGACGGCGTATCCGTTGCTAAAGAAGTCGAACTGAAAGACAAGCTGCAAAACATGGGCGCGCAAATGGTCAAGGAAGTTGCTTCCCGCACCAGCGACAACGCCGGCGACGGCACCACCACCGCGACCGTGCTGGCACAAGCCATCGTCCGCGAAGGCATGAAGTTCGTTGCCGCCGGCATGAACCCAATGGACCTGAAGCGCGGCATCGACAAAGCTGTGACGGCTACCGTCGAAGAGCTGAAAAAAATCGCCAAGCCAACCACCACCACCAAAGAAATCGCCCAAGTTGGCGCGATCTCGGCGAACTCGGATTCGTCGATCGGCGAGCGCATCGCTGAAGCGATGGAAAAAGTCGGCAAAGAAGGCGTGATCACCGTGGAAGACGGCAAATCGCTGAACGACGAGCTGGACATCGTTGAAGGTATGCAGTTCGACCGCGGCTACCTGTCGCCATACTTCATCAACAACCAGGAAAAACAAGTTGCCGCACTGGACAGCCCATTCGTCCTGCTGTGCGACAAGAAAATCTCCAACATCCGTGACCTGCTGCCAGTACTGGAACAGATCGCCAAGTCGGGCCGTCCACTGCTGATCATCGCTGAAGACATCGAAGGCGAAGCACTGGCAACCCTGGTGGTCAACAACATCCGCGGCATCCTGAAAACCGTTGCTGTTAAGGCGCCAGGCTTCGGCGACCGCCGTAAAGCCATGCTGGAAGACATCGCCATCCTGACCGGCGGTCAAGTGGTTGCGGAAGAAGTCGGCCTGACCCTGGAAAAAATCACCCTGGAAGAGCTGGGCCAGGCCAAGCGTATCGAAGTCGGCAAAGAAAACACCATCGTGATCGACGGTGCCGGCCAGGCCGCCAACATCGAAGCCCGCGTCAAGCAAATCCGCGTGCAGATCGAAGAAGCGACCTCGGATTACGACCGTGAAAAACTGCAAGAGCGCGTGGCCAAACTGGCTGGCGGTGTTGCCGTGATCAAAGTCGGTGCGGCGACCGAAGTTGAAATGAAAGAGAAAAAAGCACGCGTTGAAGATGCACTGCACGCTACCCGTGCTGCTGTGGAAGAAGGCATCGTGCCAGGCGGCGGCGTTGCTCTGCTGCGCGCTCGCGCTCAAGTACAAGGCCTGAAAGGCGACAACGCCGACCAGGACGCAGGTATCAAGATCGTTCTGCGCGCCATGGAAGAGCCACTGCGCATGATCGTGCAAAACGCTGGCGAAGAATCGTCGGTGGTGGTTGCAGCGGTGCTGGCTGGTTCGGGTAACTACGGTTACAACGCGGCCAACGGCACCTACGGCGACATGGTCGAAATGGGCGTTCTGGACCCAGCTAAAGTCACCCGTTCGGCGCTGCAAAACGCAGCCTCGATCGCTGGCCTGATGCTGACCACCGACTGCATGGTGGCGGAAGTCGCCGAAGACAAACCAGCCGGCGGCATGGGCGGTATGGGCGGCATGGGCGGCATGGGTGGCATGGACGGCATGATGTAATCATGCTGGCCGGCTGACTTAGCCTGCTTCTAAAAGCCCACGCGGACTTCGGTCCTGCGTGGGCTTTTTTCTTGTCTGTTACACTGGTCGATATGAAATTACCTGCCCTTCTTCTCGCTCTTGCTTCCGTCCCTGCCATGGCACAGGACCTGCCTCCCGTCCTCCATCCCGACAGCCTGCCGCTGATCACCGCCGCGCCCGGCGTCACTTTGCGTGAACTGAGCGGCCGTACCGCGCCGGCCGGCGCCCGCAGCGACAAGGTCAGCGTTGCGCTGTTCCGCCTCGAACCGGGCAAGGCCAGCGCCTGGAGCCACAACAAGCTGGGCGAGGAATCCTTCTTCGTGCTGAGCGGCGAAGGCGAAGTCTGGACCGATGGCAAGGTGCAGCCGGTGCAGCCTGGTTCCTACATCGTCATCCAGCCCAGCACGGTGCGCTCGATCCGCGCCAGCAAAGGCGTGCCGCTGACGTTCTACGCCATCACCTCGCCAGCCTGGAGCAGCGACGATGACGTGCTGACCACCGCTCCCGCAGGCGCCCCCCAATAATGGCGCCACCGCCGTCAGCCGTGCCGGCCGCTGACGATGCGGCGCCATCCAGCCGGCGCCGCGCGCTGTTCGCCGCCTGCAGCGCGCATGCGGTACATGACGGCCTCACCGATCTGATCTACGTCCTGCTGCCGATCTGGCAGGCCCAGTTCGCCATCAGCTACGCGATGATCGGGCTGCTGCGCGCCGCGTATTCCGGCGTGATGGCGAGCTTTCAGCTGCTGGCCAGCCGCCTGGCGCGGCGCTGGGGACGCGAACGCATGCTGATCGGCGGCACCGCGCTGGCCGGGGTGGCGTATCTGATCGCCGGCCTGGCTGGCGGTCTGCCGGTGCTGCTGTTCGCGCTGATGCTGGGCGGACTGGGCGCCAGCACGCAGCATCCGCTGGCGTCGTCGCTGGTAACCGATGCCTATGAGGCCGGTGGCGGTGTCAAGGAAGCGCTATCGCAGTACAACTTTGCCGGCGACATCGGCAAGACGCTGGTTCCCGGCGCGGTGGGCCTATTGCTGGTGGTCGTCAGCTGGCAGACCAGTGTGATGCTGATCGGCGTGCTTGGCCTGGCGGCGGCCTTGCTGCTATGGTGGCTGCTGCCAGCGCGCGCGTCGGCGGGGCGTGAGAAGTCAGCGCGGGTGTCGAATGGCAAGGGTTCTGTCAGCGGCCTGCGCGCACTGCTGGCGACCGGTACGCTGGACAGCGCGGTGCGCATGGGCTTCCTGACCTTCCTGCCCTTCCTGCTGAAGAACAAGGGCGCCGGCACGGCTGGCATCGGCCTGGCCTTGTCGCTGCTGTTTGTGGGCGGTGCGTTTGGCAAGCTGTTCTGCGGCTACCTGGGTGCGCGCATCGGCATGATGAAGACGGTGTGGGCGACCGAGTCGCTGACCTCGCTGTGCGTGCTGCTGGCCGTGTGGCTGCCGCTGAGCGGCGTGATGATCATGCTGCCGCTGCTGGGACTGGCGTTGAACGGCACCTCATCGGTACTGTATGGCGTGGTGCCGGAACTCGCGCCGGCCGGCAAGCATGAGCAGGCGTTTGCCTGGTTCTATACCGGCACCATCGGTGCGGGCGCCTTGTCGCCGGTGCTGTTCGGGCGGCTCGGCGATGTGATGGGCGTTTCCGTGGCGCTGTGCGCACTGGCAGCACTTCTGCTGCTAACCCTGCCGCTATCATGGCGCGTGCAAAAGGCGCTTGCGCCTGGAACTTAAGCGTCGCGGAACTGCGCTTCGAGTTCTTCGCGGCGCGGGGTGTCGGCGAGGTGGAGGAGCAGCGTGTCCTTGAGGTCGGCGGCGTGCGAAGCGCGGTGTCGGGCGAACCAGAAAACTTCTTCCAGGTCGTCTTCCTCGTGCGCAGTGACCTGCACGCGCCGCTCTTCGGGCACATCTTCGTAGTTGACGGCTTCCAGCGCAGCGTCTTCGATCGCCTCGCGCCACTGCTCGCTGTCCTTGCCCCAGCTTAGCGCGTACAGGCAGCCGGACGCGATCAGCCAGCGGCTGACGTCCCACATCATGCTCTCGTCCACCTCGGCATCGGCGACAAGAACGGTTTTGAACTGGCGCAGGCCTTCCAGTGCGGGAAGGTCTGCGTCCGGGCTGAGGTGAAGATATTTAGGAGCTGGGCTTTGCATGGCGTAACGCGATTGCTAAAGCCCGCATTTTAGCCGAAGCGGGCCGCTGGCACGCCGGGAACATCGACGCGCACCGCGAACACCGCGCCGGTCAGCGGATGCGCGGCCAGTTGCTCCGGCGTGTTGTCTTCGCTGGCGGTGGTGATGTAGAGCGTTTTCAGGTCAGCGCCGCCGAAGGTGCAGGAGGCGGGATTGCGCACTGGGACAGCAATCGTATCCAGCAGTTCGCCCGCTGGAGAATAGCGGCAGACGCGGCTGCCGCCCCATTGCGCGATCCAGACACAGCCTTCGCTATCCACCGTCATGCCGTCCGGCGAACCTTCGCCTTCGCCAAACTGGCGCCACACGCGCGGCTCGCCCAGCGCGCCGTCGGCCGACAGCGGATAGGCGTAGGTGCGGCCTTCAAAGCTGTCGGTGTGGTACATGGTGGCGCCGTCCAGGCTGAAGGTCGGGCCGTTGCAGATGTGGTAGCCCGCATCGGCCACATGCAGCATCAGATCCTGCTCCAGGCGGAACAGCTTGCCGACCGCCTGCGCATAATCGGTGTTGTGCATCGAACCGGCCCAGATGCGGCCGGTGCTGTCGACCTTGGCGTCATTCATGCGCAGGCCGCTGCCTTCGGCGAACGGACGGTGCAGATATTCGATGCGCAGCTCAGGCTCCAGCCACACGCGGGCAATGCCGTCGCGCAGGCCGGCCATGAAACCATCGCCGTCGCGGCGCGCGATCAGCCAGCAGATAAAGTCGGGGAAGGCCCAGCTATGGCGCTCGCCGCTGTCGGCCTGCACCGCGTGCAGCGTCTTGTTCTTCAGGTCGACAAAATACAGGCGGTTCTGTTCGGCCACCCACAGCGGGCCTTCGCCCAGTTGCGCGCCCGCTTGCCACAGGCATTGCACATCATGCTTGCTCATCAGTTCGATTCCGTAGTTAGACAGCCGCCATCATACGGCCAAAGCGCGCCAGGTACTGACGAAGGATTCAGCGCGCTCCTTCAGCTGCTCCAGCGTCACGCCCGGCGTGTACAGCGCGCCGCCGATGCCGAAGCCGGTCGCACCCGCCTTGACCCAGTCCGCCATCGTCTCAGGCGAGACGCCGCCCACTGGCCAGACCGGCGTACCGGCCGGCAGCACACTCTTCAGCGCCTTGATGCCGCCGTGGCCGACCGACTCGGCCGGGAAAATCTTCAGCGCGTGCGCGCCCGCGTCCAGCGCGGCAAACGCTTCGCTGGGCGTGGCCACGCCCGGCGCGCAATACATGCCCAGGTCGGCGGCACGGCGGATCACGGCCGGCACGCAGTTCGGCGACACCAGCAGTCGGCCGCCGGCTTCAAACACCGCGTCGACGTGGCCGACGTTCAGCATGGTGCCGCCGCCGACCAGCGTCTCCGGCAGGTTCAGCGCAACGATGGAGGCGATCGCTTCCAGCGCGCCTGGACGGTTCAGCGGCACTTCCAGCGCACGGAAGCCGGCGTTGTACAGCACCTTGGCGACATCGACCGCCTCGTCAGGATTCAGGCCGCGCAGGATGGCGACCAGCGGCGTGGTCGGATGGGATAAAGTGGTCATGATTAAGCCTTGAGGAATTGGGAAACGGCGGTGCAATACACCTGATGCGGGTCGAGCACCGTGCACTTCAAGCCGACATGCCGGGCGGCGACGCCATAGCGCGCAGCCAGCGCCGGCGAACCGATGACAGCGATGCCCTGCCCTTCGGCCGCGCGTGCGGCGGCGGCAAATTCAGCGCCGATCAGCAGGCCGCTGATGGTGGCTGCCGCCTGCGCGGCCGGGGCCGAGCGCGATACCACGCCGGCGCGCACGCGGAACAGCGAATTCGATAGCGGCTCATTGCGCGCCGCCTGGTTGAGGCCGAGGGTAAAGCCTTCGGCGTCGGCACTGTCGCCTTCCATCATCGCGGCCAGCGTGCCGCCCTTGGACAGCATGGCGTACAGCTCACCGGTCATATAGGTGGCAAAGGACTGGATCACGCCGTCGCGCAGCAATACCCACTTGCTGTGGGTGCCGGGCAGCACGATCCAGCCGTCGCGATGGCCGAGCGCGACGGCGCCCAGCAGCTGGGTTTCCTCGCCGCGCATCACGTCGGCAGAAGCGCCGTTGCGGTAGACATAGCCTGGCACGATGTGCGCGCGGCCAGCCCAGGCCGGATCAGTCACTGCCGCCAGATGCTGCGGCAACTGCTCCAGCGGCACCGAAGCGTCGAGGTAATTGACTTCCTGCCAGCCGGAAGCGCTGCCGACCATGCCGGACATAATCACCGGCACGTCGGCAGGCAATGGCATCGCCTCCAGCACGCCGGCCAGCGACGCGCCAAACTTGTCGCGCCCGCCCACCGCCAGCATGCCCTGACTGTCTTCATGTTCGGCCAGACAGGCGCCGGATTGATCTATCAGATAGGCGCGCCGGTTGCTCGTGCCCCAGTCTATCCCCAAAATTTGCTTGCTCACAGGCGTGTCCTTTACTCATGCTGCATCGATGGTACGAAAAAGCGCCCTCAACAGCCAATAAATTATCTCTCGTGACAGATACCAAAATAGTATAGGATAGCCACGTTTTCCTGCCAAAAGAACAAGGCAAAGCGCGTAAAAAAGCGGCAAAAGTTGCCCCTGTCATGCCTTTAGTTTAGTATGGCCGACAATAAAATAGTCTCAGCTATCCACTCATGGAATTAAGCAAGCAGTCCTCCCGCAAACTGGTCGTCGCCGGCGTGGCCACGACAGTCATCGCGCTGGGTTTGGCAGCCTGGTTCAGCCGCTCCCCATCCGTCGAAACACAGGTCACGGTCAAGGCGCAGCTCACACCGCCAGCCAGCGCCAGCAGCGCCGCGTCGGTCAAAAAACCCGCCCCGGCCGCCGCACCGCATCGTCCGGCCGAAATCAAGGACCCGGTGCCGCCGGGTGAGCCGCCTGCCATCCGCACCAAGGATCAGGGCGCGGCTGCGCTGATGGCGCTGCCCGAGCTGCAAGCCTGGTCGGCCGCGATTGAAAAGAACTCGGGCGGCAAGGCGCATGGCGGCTTGCTCGAATACGATCCAGCACCGCGCAAGCTGAACGGCAAGAGCTACTGGCAGTTCAGCTTTGTGGAAAACAGCGCCGAAGCGGCGCAGCGCTGGGAAAGCTTCCTGGTCTCGTCCAGCGACGATGAAATCCTGGTCGAAGACGCCACCAGCGAAGAAGCCATCAGTCTCGGCCGCTGGCGCCGCGAGAAGCATCCCGGCAAGCGCACCGCCGTCGACAACTAAGCCGCCTTTATCGCCGGCGCCGCTGCTGTCGGGGCGCCGCGCACCTGCCCTACCCACAACACCGTCAACACGGCCAGCCCGGCCGCGATCCAGCCGTTCAAGCCGTAACCGGCGATGTGGCCGGACGCCTGCGTATGCAGCGTCAGCCCGCCCAGCAGCGCGCCAACACCGGTGCCGACCTGCTGGATGGCCGCATTGGCGCTGAGGAAAGCACCGCGCCGGCCCGGCTCCGGCACCGTGGTCATCAGCGCCTGCATCGGAATATTGCGGCCCGACGCCAGCACCATGAAGAACGGGAAGAACAGCATCACGCCGGCCAGCGGCATCACCGGCATATGGGTGATGAACAGCACCGGCAGAATAAACAGCAACGAAACAATGCGGTACACCTTCTGCGCACCGACGCGGTCCGACCATTTGCCTATCATGCGCGCGGTGAAGAAGGTCGCCACGCCGCCAGCCAGGTAGACATAGGTGATCTCGGCCGGCTGCAAGCCGACGTTACTCACCAGCACCGGCGAAATAAACGGTATCACCAGCATGCCAGTCATCATATTCACCACCGACAGCAGGAAGGCTTTCAGGTGCATCGGCTGCTTGTACAGCGCGATCAGGCCGGGTAGCGCCTGCGATAGCGGCGTGCGGTTCGGCAGGTGACTGTCCAGCGCCGGCAGCACGCGCGCGGCCAGCAGCAGAATCGGCAGCGAGCACAGCACCAGAATATAGAACGGCGACGCCCAGCCGAAGTGCGCGGCCAGCATTACACCGGTCGGCACGCCGGCCACTGAAGCCATGCTGAACGAGGTCATCACAATACCGGTGGCAGCACCGCGCCGGTTGGCGGGGATCAGGTCGCCGATGATGGCCATGACAATCGCGCCAAGAATGCCGCCGGTCAGTCCGGCAAAGGCGCGCGACAGCACCAGCACATGGAAGTTCGGCGCGGCGGCGCAGGCCAGGTTGGACAGCGTGAACAGCGCAAACACCGTCAGCAGCAGCTTGCGGCGGTCGAAGCGGTCGATATACATGGCGGCGGCCAGGCCGGAAATGCCGGCGCACCAGGCATAGGCCGACACCGCGCCCGACACCGCTGCCGGCTCGATCGCGAAGGCGCGCATCAGCTGCGGCGCCAGCGGCATCATCACCATGAAATCCATGATGACGGTGAACTGCGTCAACGCCAGCAGCCACAGCACCATGCGCTCGCGCGCCGGCGTCAGCGGAAGCGGGGAACTCATAATGCGTTGATGTCCTCGACCGCCTTGCGCAGGATGGCGCGGATCTGCTCGATGCGTTCCGGGCTATGATTACTGGCGCGGGCTTGCTCGATGGCGGCGTGCTTCAGGTCATGCATGGCGCTGCGCAAGCCTTCGCGGTGCTCGTCCGGATCAGCCAGTCGGGCCAGGATGGCGTCGACGAACTGGCGGTTTTCGGCCAGGAAAGCCTCCCCTTCCGGGGTAATGGTGTGCAGCTTCTTGTTGCCATCCGGCGAAGCAACTACGTGGCCCATATCCAGCAGCATGGACAGCAACGGATAAATGGCGCCCGGACTTGGCGTGTAGCCGCCGCCGGAACGCTGCTCCAGCTCCTTGATGATCTCGTAGCCATGGCGCGGTTTTTCAGCGATCAGTTGCAGCACGACATAGCGCATGGCGCCGGCGTCAAACATTTTCGGGCCGCGACCGCGTGGGCCGTGGCCGCCTGGGTGGTGGTGATGGCCATGCGGGCCTTGTGGGTGATGATGGTGGTGATGATGGTTACGATGAAACATTTCAAACCCCTTAAGATATAACTTATTGCGATATATCTTAACTCATTGCGAAAGAAATTCAAGTAGCGATTTGTAACGGCGAAAAAAAAGCAGGCCATCATGGCCTGCTTTTTTATTGGGCGGTGGCGTGCTTAGCCGTCGAGGTGGGAAATGAGGAGGCGGCGGTTGTCCGCTTCCCCATTGCTGCTCTTGTGTTCGACTATCAGGCGGGCATTCTGCGCGTCCAGCGAGATGCCGACTGACAGGATGTCGATCAACAGCAGTTGCAGGATGCGCGAGATCATCGACAGGAAGGTGGTGCTGTCTTCCGTATGGTCCACCGCCAGGCAGACGCTGGCTTTCTTGGCCAGCGGCGAATTGCTGGCGGTGATGGCGATAACGTCGGCGCCGGCCGAACGCGCCGCGTCCACCGCCGCCAGCAGGTCCGGCAGCTTGCCGGAATTCGAAATCGCAATCACCACGTCGCCCGGTTTCAGCAATTCGGCCGCCAGCGTCAGCAGGTGCGAGTCGCCATACGCCGAAGTCGGAATCCGGAAGCGGAAGAATTTATGCTGGCCGTCCAGCGCCACCACCCGCGAATTGCCCATGGCGTAGAACTCGACCCGCTTGGCCTTGGCGACCAGCGCGATCGCCTTGTCCAGCGAACGCACGTCCAGCTGGTCGCGGAATTTCAGAATCGCCGAAACGGTGTTGTCGATCACCTTGGCGCTCAGGTCGTGCGTGCTGTCGCTGACGCGCACCTGGCTGTGCCGCACCGGTATCGCACCGGTCAGGCTGCTGGCGAACTTCAGCTTGAAATCGGCCAGACCGAGGAAACCCAGTGAGCGGCAGAAGCGGATCACGGTCGGCTGGCTGACTTCAGCCAGCCGCGCGATATCGGCAATCGGTTCGTTCAGCACCAGGCGCGGCTGCTCCAGCACCAGCTGTGCGACGCGCTGCTCGGCCGGCGTCAGCTCGTGCTGCAGATGCTGGACGCGTTCCATCAGCGTGTTGGCGCCGCTGCGTCCGCGCAGGTGTTCGGACAGAATCGTTGCGACGCCATAAAACGCCGGGTTCGGCGTGGTGATGACGTAGGTTGGAATCTCGGCCAGGTAGCTGGTGAAACGCCCCTTGGCTTCAAAGCGCGCGCGGAACGGCGAGCTGGCGAACCACTCACCCAGGCGCGGCACGATGCCGCCGCCGATGAACATGCCGCCGAACGCACCCAGTGTCACGGCCAGGTTGGCGGTGGCGCCGCCCAGCATGGCGCAGAAGCATTCCAGCACTTCCAGGCACAGCGGGTCTTTGTCGGTCAGCGCGCCGGAGATGATTTCCTGCGAGGTCAGGTCGCGCACCTGGCGGCCGTTGCGCTTGGCGATGGCGCGGTAGATGATTTCCATGCCGGGACCGGAGATCAGGCGCTCGGTCGAGACGTGCGACCAGGTCTGCCATGCATATTGCAGGATCGCATACTCGCGCTCGTCGGCTGGCGCGAAGTTGGTGTGGCCGCCTTCCGAACCCAGCGTGACGAAGCCGTCAACGGTCGGGATCACGCCCGATACGCCCAGGCCGGTGCCCGGGCCCAGCACGCCGATCACTGAGTTCGAGGCGGGCTTGCCGCCGCCCACTTGCATCAGATCGGCCGGTTTCAAACCCGGCAGCGACATCGCCAGCGCGGTGAAGTCGTTCACCACCAGCAGCGTGTGCAAGCCGAGCGCGCGGCGTACTTCGTCGGTGGAGAATTCCCAGTCGCGGTTGGTCATGCGGATGTAGTCGCCGCTGACCGGGTTGGCCACGGCCAGCGCCGCGTGGTTCAGGTTGACGCCGGCATGGTCCGATAAATAGGAGCGCAGCATGGCGACGATGTCGGGATAGTCGTCGCACTTGAGCACGCGCACGGCGCGGAATTCGCCGGGGGCGGTCTGCAGGGCAAAGCGGGCGTGGGTGGCGCCGATGTCCGCCAGCAGGCGCGGGCCGTCGGCAAAGGCGGTACGGTTCAGTTTTTGATCCACTTCAGCTTGTTTCATCATAGATTCAGTCAAAACAGTTGGCGGAAGCATACCCGAAATACTTAATGCAAAGAAGGAAACGATGCATATCGTTTCCTTTTCCTACGGCGTTTTTACGCCGCGTAGCCGAACCAGGCGCCATACGCCGGCAATTGTACTTTGCCGTCAGCCGCCGTGCCCGGCAGGCCGTGGCCTTGCAGCGCTTCGGCGCCGGCGCTGGCCGGCAAGTCCACCGTCTGCGCTTCGCCGCTCAGGTTGAACACAGCGAGGATGCTGCGCTCGCCTGCCAGATCGCGGCGCAATGCCAGCACCTGGTCTTGCGTATCGAAGAAGGCAATCTCGCCACGCAGCAGCTGCGGATGCTTGCGGCGCCATGCGGTGAAGGCACGCGTGAACGCCAGCGACGACTCAGCATCGGCCTCCTGCACCGAAGCCGCTTTCGCCAGGTGATCCGGCGACACCGGCAGCCATGGTGTGCCAGTGGTGAAGCCGCCGTTGACCTCATTGCTCCACGCGATCGGCGTACGGCAGCCGTCGCGGCCCTTGAACTCCGGCCAGAAGGTGATGCCATATGGGTCTTGCAGCAGCTCAAACGGCACGTCCGCTTCGGCAAACGCCAGCTCATCGCCTTGATACAGGCACGGCGTGCCTTTCAGCGACAGCTGCATCGCCAGCGCCAGCTTGGCAAACGCCTGCGGCGCCGATGGACCGCCCCAGCGCGACGCCACACGCGGCACGTCGTGATTGCCGACCGACCACGAGGCCCAGCCGCCCTTCACGCGCTGCTCGAACTGCTCCACCTGCTCGCGGATGTAATGCGACGACAGCAGGTTGACCAGCAGGTTGAAGCTATACGCCATGTGCAGCTTGTCGCCGCCCTCGGTGTACTCGGCCATGGTGGCCAGCGAATCATCCGAACCCACTTCGCCGATCGACACCGCCTTGTATTCATCCAGCAGCGCGCGCAGCTTTTTCAGGAATGGCACGTTCTCCGGCTGGGTCTTGTCGAAATCATGCGCCTGCATGCCATACGGGTTGACGTCGGTGACCGTGATCGAATCGCGGTTGGTGGCCGGCGGATTGTCGCGCAGCTGACGGTCGTGGAAGTGGTAGTTGCACGCGTCCAGGCGGATGCCGTCCACGCCGCGCTCCAGCCAGAAACGCAGCGCGTCCAGGTGCGCCTGCTGCACGTCCGGGTTGTGGAAGTTCAGCTGCGGCTGGCTGGTCAGGAAATTGTGCATATAGTACTGGCGGCGGCGGGTATCCCACTGCCACGCCGAGCCGCCGAATACCGACAGCCAGTTGTTCGGCGGATTGCCGTCCGCTTTCGGATCGGCCCAGACGTACCAGTCTGCCTTCGGATTATCGCGGCTGGCACGGCTTTCCTTGAACCAGGCGTGATCTTCGGCCGTGTGCGCCATCACCTGGTCGATCATGATTTTCAGGCCCAGGCCGTGCGCCTTGGCGATCAGCGTATCGAAGTCGGCCAGCGTGCCAAAGAGCGGATCGACATCGCAGTAATCGGCGATGTCGTAGCCGAAGTCTTTCATCGGCGATTTGAAGAAAGGCGAAATCCAGACGATGTCCACGCCCAGCGATGCGATATAGTCCAGCTTTGCCGTAATCCCCGGCAAGTCCCCCACGCCATCGCCATTGCTATCCATATAACTACGCGGGTAAACCTGGTAGATGATCGCGTCGCGATACCAGTCTGGGGAATGCGGGGAGACTTGAGTAAGTTGCTGAGTCATAAGAGAATCCGGGGTTGGCTGTCTGATGTATTTGATTTTGTAGAGAATATACATGACGAAAACAGATTTTTCAATCAGCACCCGGCTAGACGATTACCACGAATAATCGTTATAAAACAAATGCTTAGGAATTTTCATCGAAATTCCCAAGATAAAAATAGTAGTCAAACTACACAAACACAGGAGTAAACACAGTGAGCACAGTGAGCAATAACGGCAACGGGCCCATGCCCCGTCAAATCCCCTACATCATTGCCAACGAAGGCTGCGAACGTTTCAGCTTTTATGGCATGCGCAACATCCTGACGCCTTTCTTGCTCAGCACGCTGCTTTTGTTTATCCCGATCGGCGACCGCACCGGCGAAGCCAAGCACATCTTCCACACCTTTGTGATCGGCGTGTATTTCTTCCCGCTGCTGGGCGGCTGGATTGCCGACCGCTTCTGGGGCAAGTACAAGACGGTATTCTGGTTCAGCCTGATTTACGTGGCGGGCCACGCCTGCCTGGCCATCTTTGAACACAATCTGGAAGGCTTCTATCTCGGCCTGGCGCTGATCGCATTCGGCTCGGGCGGCATCAAGCCGCTGGTGGTGGCCTTTGTCGGCGACCAGTTCGACCAGACCAACAAGAACCGCGCCAAGCTGGTGTTCGACGCGTTCTACTGGATCATCAATTTCGGCTCCTTCTTTGCCTCGCTGCTGATGCCGGTGCTGCTGCGCGACTACGGTCCGAGCGTGGCGTTTGGCATTCCCGGCCTGCTGATGGCGCTGGCCACTGTGGTGTTCTGGATGGGCCGCAAGAAATACGTGCACGTACCGCCTGCGGCGCCGAATCCGGATTCGTTCAGCAGCGTTGCCCGCACTGCCCTGCTGGCGCGCGCGCCTGGTCAATGGCGCCCTGGCTTGTTCGTGGCCGGCGTTGGCGCCGTGGCCGCGGTGATCTCGCTGTGCCTGACACCGTTCATCGGCTTCGTCATTGCCGCCTGCACGGCGCTGGTGCTGGTGCTGGCGTTTGGCGGCATCGGCGTCTCGATGCAACTGGAGCGCGCACGCGGCAAGCATACCGATGCGGCAGTGGAAGGTGTGCGCGCCGTGCTGCGCATTCTGATCGTGTTCGCGATGATCACGCCGTTCTGGTCGCTGTTCGACCAGAAAGCATCGACCTGGATCGTGCAGGCCAACTCGATGGACAGCCCGCTGCTGTCGATCTTCGGCTGGGAATTCAAACTGCTGCCGGCGCAGATGCAGGCGGTCAATCCAATCCTGGTGATGCTGCTGATCCCGCTGAACAACATCCTGCTGTTCCCGCTGATGCGCGCGATTGGCATCACGCCAACGCCGCTGCGCCGCATGGGCCTGGGCATTGCGCTGTCGGCGTCGTCATGGGTGGTGATCGGCATGATCCAGCTGTGGATGGATGGCGGCGACCACGTCTCCATCATGTGGCAGTTGCTGCCGTATGCGCTGCTGACGCTGGGTGAAGTGCTGGTGTCCGCCACCGGCCTGGAGTTCGCCTACAGCCAGGCGCCGGCGTCGATGAAAGGCATCATTTTGAGCTTCTGGTATCTGGCCGTCACGGTCGGCAACCTGTGGGTACTGATCGTCAACTCGGCGGTAAAGAACGATGTGGTCAGCGGCTGGATTGCCAACAGCGGCCTGAGTCCGATCGCCTTCCAGATGTTCTTCTTCGCCGCCTTCGCCGCCGTCGTCACCGCCATCTTCGCGCTGTATGCCACGCGCTACAAGATGGTGGACAACTATCGCAAGTCGGCCTAGCAAAGCGTTCGCGGCGGGCAAGGCAACTCTGACCCGCTGCAATCATCACCATCGATCGCCAGGAAGTATCAAAACTACAGATTCTGGAGTACCATAACCGCCAAATTCAAGGGTAATTTGCAGATTTTGTAACTGCACTACCTAATATTGACGGTTTTGGGAGACGGTATGGCGGGTAAGCACGTGGTAGCGGCAGGTTTGGGGGGCGCGCTGGCGCTGTCTTGTTTGACGGCGGCGGCTGCGCCGTCGCTGGCGGATTGCGACGGGGCGTTTACCACGACGCTGAACGCCGCCCCGGCTGTCGATGCGCGGGCTTATTGGTTGAACCGGCAGTTGATCAAGTGGCCGGCTGCTGACGCTGATGGCGTGTTCAAGCTGTATTACTCCGCTACTGCGCAGTTGCGCGCGGCGGCTGGCACGCGCCTCATCGGCGCAGATGGTGCGGTCGCTTTGTCGCGTTTTGAGGGCGCGTTGCCAGCCGACGTCGCGCAGCGCTTCAAGTTCGTCGGCGCCGGGCCGGTGCTGGCAGTCACATCAGGCGACACGGCGCGCTTGCTGACGCGGCAGGTGCTGCTGGTGCGCGAAGCCGCCGATGGCACGGTGCGCGATGCGACCACGCTGCAAATCGCTGGCGCGCTCGATGATCTTTACGCTGGCGCGGCCAAGGCCGGCGATCTCGGCGTCACCGTCGGCTCACGCGACGCGGGCTTCAAGCTGTGGGCGCCGACCGCACAAAACGTCGCGCTGTGCACTTACGACAGCGGCAGCAGCAAAGCCAACGCCATCACGCCGATGACGCGCGATGACGCCACCGGCATCTGGTCCGCGCGCGCCGGTCAAGCTGGCCAGTATTACCAATACCTGGCGGACGTGGTGGCCCCCTCCGCAGGGCTGGTACGCAATCTGGTCACAGATCCCTATTCCGTCAGCCTGACGGCCGATTCAAAGCGCAGCTACATCGCCGACCTGGGCGCGGCACAGCTCAAGCCTGCCGGCTGGGACAAGTCGCGCGCGCCAAACAAGGTCGCCGCGCAAACCGACATGACGGTCTACGAACTGCACGTTCGCGACTTCTCAATCAACGACAACACCGTCAGCGCCGCCAATCGCGGCAAGTACACCGCCTTCACCGAAACGACATCGAACGGCATGAAACACCTGGCCGCGCTCAGCAAAGCCGGCATGACCGACATCCACCTGCTGCCGGTGTACGACATCGGCAGTGTGCCGGAACAAGGCTGCGTCGCGCCGCAGATCGCGGCGGCCGCGCCAGACAGCGAGGCGCAGCAAGCCGCCGTGGAGAAAGTCAAATTCCAGGACTGCTACAACTGGGGCTACGACCCATACCATTACAACGCGCCCGAAGGCAGCTACAGCACCGATCCCGCCGACGGCGCCAAACGCATCCTCGAATTCCGCCAGATGGTGCAAGCGCTGCACAAGGCCGGCCTGCGCGTCGGCATGGACGTGGTCTACAACCACACCTACATCGCCGGGCAGAACGAGAAGTCGGTGCTGGACCGCGTAGTCCCCGGCTACTACCACCGCCTCAACGCCAAAGGCGATATCGAACGTTCCACCTGCTGCGACAACACCGCTACCGAAAACCTCATGATGGGCAAGCTGATGATCGATTCGGCGGCGCTGTGGGTCAAGCATTACAAGATCGACTCCTTCCGCTTCGACCTGATGGGCCACCAGCCACGCGCCACGATGGAGCAGCTGCAAGCCCGCGTCGGCAAGCGGATCAACCTGATCGGCGAAGGCTGGAACTTCGGCGAAGTGGCTGACGGCGCACGCTTCGTGCAAGCCTCGCAGCTGTCGCTGAACGGCAGCGGCATCGGCACCTTCAGCGACCGCGCACGCGATGCGGTACGTGGCGGCGGCGCCGGCGACAGCGGCGTGCAGCTGATCACGCAGCAAGGCTACATCAATGGCCTCGTCTACGACGCGAATGAACAAGCGGCCAAGCGCCCGCTGGCAGATCTGCTGCAGGCATCGGACATGGTCAAGGCCGGCCTGGCCGGCACCATCCGCAGCTACCCGCTGACAACCGCCGACGGCCGCACCATGGCGCTGCAGGACATTGTCTACGGCGGCAACCAGCCGGCCGGCTACGCCAGCGAGCCAGGCGAAACCGTCAACTACGTCGAGAATCACGATAACCAGACGCTGTACGACATCAACGCCTTCAAGCTGCCGCAAACCACCACCGCGCGCGAGCGCGCACAAGTGCAGATGCTGGGCGCTGCCATCAACGCCTTCAGCCAGGGCGTAGCCTACTTCCACGCCGGCTTCGATATCCTGCGCTCCAAATCGCTGGACCGTAACAGCTTCGAGTCCGGCGACTGGTTCAACCGTCTCGACTGGAGCTACCAGGACAACTACTACGGCACCGGCTTGCCGCCCGCCGCCGACAACGGCAAGGACTACGCGCTGATCAAGCCCATTCTGCGCAACGCCGCGATCAAGCCAGCGCCAGCCGACATCGCTTACGCGCGCGATGCCTTCCGCGACCTGCTGTCCATCCGCGCCAGCAGCACACTGTTCCGCCTGCGCGCTGCGGCAGACATCAGGCAACGCCTGCGTTTCTTCAACACCGGCCCGCAGCAGACAGCAACCGTGATCGCCGCCCACATCGACGGCAAGGACTATCCGGGCGCACGCTTCAAGTCCATCACCTACCTGATCAACGTCGACAAAGCCGCGCAAACGATCACCGTGGCGGAAGAAAAGAATCGCCGCTACAAACTGCACCCGGTCCACACCAGCAAGAACGCGGCGGACCAGCGCATCGCCGCTGAAGCCAGCTACAACCAGGCCACCGGCGCCTACAGCATTCCGGCTCGCAGTGCGGTGGTTTTCGTCGAGCAGTGATGTTTAGTTGGGAGCCGCTAAACTGCGGCCTCCCCATGTAAGCGGCGGCGCGACAATGCTACACTGGCTCGTCGTCAGCTGCCTCTTATCCCGCATATGAAACTGCATACGCTTGTCTTGCCAGCCTTGCTGGTATCACTCACCGCCTTCGCTCAACCTGTCAAAGATCCTGTCGAATGGGTTAATCCCCTGATGGGCACAGCAAGCAAGCCGGAACTCTCCAACGGCAATACCTATCCCACCATCGCCCTGCCCTGGGGGATGAATTTCTGGACGCCGCAAACCGGCAAGATGGGCAACGGTTGGGCCTATACCTACGACGCCGACAAGATCCGCGGCTTCAAGCAGACGCACCAGCCTTCGCCGTGGATGAACGACTACGGCCAGTTCGCCATCATGCCGGTGACGGGCAAGCTGCGCTTCAACCAGGACGACCGCGCCAGCTGGTTCTCGCACAAGGCGGAAGTCGCCAAGCCTTACTATTACAGCGTTTATCTGGCCGACTCGGATGTCACCACCGAAATCACGCCAACTGAACGCGCCGCACAATTCCGCTTCACCTGGCCGAAGACCGACCAGGCTTACGTGGTGGTGGACGCTTACGACAAAGGCTCTTACATCAAGGTGCTGCCGGAGCAGCGCAAGATCGTCGGCTACAGCACCCGCTACGCACGCGGCCCGCTGCCGAAGAATTTCAAGAACTACTTCGTCATCTACTTCGACAAGCCGTTCACCTCCACCCACATCTGGAGCGGCAACAAGCTGGTCGAAGGCGTGACCGAACTGGCCAGCGAGCATAGTGGTGCAGTAGTCGGCTTCAAGACTGAAAAAGGCGAGAAGGTCGGCATGCGCGTGGCCTCGTCCTTCATCAGCGAAGAACAGGCGGAGCTGAACCTCAAGCGCGAGCTGGCCAGCGACAACTTCGACACCACCGCGCAAAAAGGCAAAGATATCTGGAACAAGACGCTGAGCCGCATTAGCGTTGAAGGCGGCAGCGTCGACCAGACCCGCACCTTCTATTCCAGCTTGTACCGCATGCTGTTCTTCCCGAACAAACTGTACGAGATCGACGCCAACAACCAGGTCGTTCACTGGAGCCCTTACAACGGCGAGATCCTGCCCGGCTATATGTTTGCCGGCACCGGCTTTTGGGACACCTTCCGCGCGCTCTATCCTTTCCTGAATCTGATGTACCCGTCGATCAACAAGGAGATGCAGCAAGGCCTGGTCAACGACTACAAGGAAGGCGGCTGGCTGCCGGAGTGGTCCAGCCCCGGCCTGGCCGACGTCATGATCGGCAACAACTCTGCGTCGGTGGTGGCGGACGCTTACATCAAGGGCTTGCGCGGCTACGACATCGAAACGCTGTGGCAGGCGCTCAAGCACGGCGCCAACAACGAAGGACCGATGAGCGCTGTCGGCCGCAAGGGCGTCAAGTACTACAACGAATTGGGCTATGTGCCCTACGACGTGAAGATCAACGAGAACGCCGCGCGCACGCTGGAATACGCCTACGACGATTTCACCATCTGGCAACTGGGCAAAGCGCTGGGCAAGCCGGAATCGGAAATCGGCATCTACAAGCAGCGCGCGATGAACTACAAGAAGCTGTTCGATCCGGAGTCTGGCCTGATGCGCGGCAAGAACCAGGATGGCAGCTTCCAGTCGCCGTTCAATCCCTTCAAGTGGGGCGACGCTTTCACCGAGGGGAATAGCTGGCACTACACCTGGTCGGTATTCCAGGACGTGAACGGTCTGGTGCAGCTGATGGGTGGCCGCGAAAAATTCGTCGCCAAGCTGGATGAGGTATTCACGCTGCCGCCGATTTACGACGAGAGCTACTACGGTCAGGTCATCCACGAAATCCGCGAAATGCAGATTGCGAACATGGGCCAGTACGCGCACGGCAACCAGCCTATCCAGCACATGATCTACCTGTACGGCTACGCCGGTGCGCCATGGAAGACCCAGTACTGGGCGCGTGAAACCATGAACCGCATGTACAAGCCCACGCCGGACGGCTATTGCGGTGACGAGGACAACGGCCAGACTTCGGCCTGGTATGTGTTCTCCGCGCTGGGCTTCTATCCGGTGACACCGGCGGCGCCGCAGTACGTGCTGGGTGCGCCGCTGTTCAAGAAAGCTACGCTGCACCTGGAGAATGGCAAGACCATCACCATCAACGCGCCGTCCAACAGCAACAGCCAGCGCTACGTCAAGTCGCTGAAGGTGAACGGTAAAGCCCATGCGCACAACTGGCTGAATCACGCCGCGCTGATGCAAGGCGCCACGCTGGACTTCGACATGTCCAGCCAGCCCAATACGCAGCGCGGCACCAAGGATGAGGACGCCCCCTATTCGATGTCTACAGATCGACCTTGAGGCGGGTAACCAAGCTGCGCTCGACGCCTGGCACCACGTACAGATTGCCCCACGAGTTGCTGTAGTACCCGCGGTTCAACAAATTGTTCACGTCCAGTGACAGGCGCGTGGTTTTGTTGATTTGCCAGTAGCCCAGCAGCTTGGCCGTAGCATACGACGGCAGCGAGTAGGTATCGGCGGTATTGCCGGCGCGGTCGCCGACATAGTTCGCGCCACCGCCGGCGCCCCAGCGTCCGCCGCCTTCCAGCGCCGCTTCGCGGATCAGCAGCAGGCCGGCGCTGGTCTTCGGCACATTCATCAGGCGCGCACCGCTGCGCAGCGTCTTATCCTTGGACACGCGCGCATCGATCCACGAGAAGTTGGCGGTCACGCGCCAGTTGTCGTTGATCTGGCCGAAGGCGTCCGCCTCAAAGCCGCTGCTCTTCACCTCACCTGCCGCCACCGAATAGCCGGGAACATCGCTGGCCGTCAGCACATTGGTCTTGCTGATATCGAACACGGCGAAGCTGGCGCCCAGGCGTTCGTCGGCGGTCTGCAATTTCACGCCCGCTTCATACGCGGTGGAATGCTGCGGATCGAAGGCGCGGCCGCTGATGTCGGTGCCGCTGTTGCCACGGAAGGACTTGCCAGCCGAGACATACACCGAACTCCAGCTGGCCGGCAGATAAGTGACGCCGGCGCGCGGCGACACTTCGCTTTGCTGCTGGCGCGTGTCGGTCTTCGCCACGCGGTTGACCACGTGCTGCTTATACTGATCCCAGCGCAGCCCGGCCAGCAGTTTCCATTGCGGCGTAAGGCTGATCTGGTCTTGCGCGAACAGCGCCTTCACGCGCTGCTGCTCGTCCGAACTGGTGGTCAGCAGCGTCAACGCCGGCGCAGGCTTGCCGTACACCGGTGCATAGATATCGATCGGGTAATTGGTAGAGCGCAGAATTTCCATATTCATGAACAGGCTCGACGCCTCGGCGCCGAACAGCACCGTATGCGCGACGCCACCGGTATTGAACTTGCCTTCGAACTCCGCCTGCATCGACACATCGCGCGACGGCAGCTGGCGCCAGGTCGCCTGGCGGTTCAGCGTGCGGTTATCAGCGGCCAGCGCATTGGCTTCGGTGTAGTCGCCATCAAAGGTGCTCTCCTTGTAGCTGGCGCCCAGCCTCGCGCGCCAGCCGTCCGCCAGCACGCGGTCCAGCGTCAGCTGATGGGTGTCGCTGTTCAGGCGCATATTGCGGTCCGATGGTTCATTCAGCACGCGGTCGCGCGGCAGCGTGCCCAGCACGCCGCGTACATTGATCACGCCACGGTCCAGCGGCGTATTCACGCGCATGAATTCCCCTTCGTAATTCAGCGTGGTCGCATTGTCGATCACCCAGGTCAGCGCCGGCGCGATCAGGTGACGCTGGTTATCCAGCAGCGACGAGCGGCTCATGCCCTCTTCCGCCATCAGATTGAGGCGGTACGCGACATTGCTGCCCAAGGCGCCAGTGCTGTCCAGCGTCGCGCGGCGCAGGCCACGGCTGCCGACGCTGATCTCGGCCACGTTATGTGTCGAGAACTTCGGCTTCTTGGTGACGATGTTGATGGTGCCGCCAGGTTCACTGCTGCCGTACACCGACGACGCCGGGCCTTTCAGAAATTCGAAGCGCTCCACGGTGGCGGTATCGCGCGGCGGATTGTAGCCGCGCGAGCCGGGAAAGCCGTTAACCAGAAACCCCATGTCGGTACTGCTGAAACCACGGATGCCGAAGTTGTCCCAGGTGCCGCCAAAGTCGTTCAGGCGGGAGATACCGCTAACATAATCCACCGTGTCGGCCAGGCGCAGCGCGCCCAGGTCCTCGATCTGTTGCGCCGTCATCACGCGCACCGCTTGCGGCACTTCGCGCAGCGGCGTGTCGGTGCGGGTGGCGCCGCTGGAATGCGAAGGATTGTAGAAATCGGTGCTGCGGTCGCCCGCCACCGTCACCTGCGGCAGGGCCTGCTCACTCTCTTGCGCGGCGGCCAGCGGCGAGGCGGCGGCCAGGCCTAGCGCCAGCCAATGCGCCGGGGCGCGGCTTCGAATCTGAAACGACATGAAAAATCCGTGTGAAATTAAAAAAGTTTCACAATATAAATGAGAAGCATTTTCAATTGCAAGTTAAATCCCACGTTCTGTAGGGGTTTTAAAGTCAGCAAAGAAAGCCGTCGCATGGTATGATGAAATTACCATACGGAAATAAATTTGTATTTTTCGCCATCATCCCGAGCCCCATCTCCGCTCCCGATACCCGCCAGTGCCGTCGCCCCGCATTGCACCTGATCCGCCTTACGGAAACGCACATGACGATACCCTGCCAGACAGCCGAGGCCAGCCGCCTCGACGCGCTGTACAAACTCAACCTGCTCGACACGCCGCCCAGCGAAGCGTTCGACCGCATCACCCGCATGGCGGCCAGCTTGTTCAAGCTGCCGATCGCGGCGGTGTCGCTGACGGACGCCGATCGCCAATGGTTCAAGTCCCGCGTCGGCGTTGAGCACGACTCTATCCCGCGCATGCGCGCGCCGTGCGGCCAGGTGGCCGACAACGCCGACGTGCTGGTGATACCCGATTTGCATCTGGACGAGTTCTACCGCAACAGCTTGCTGGCGGAGAGCGGCATCCGCTACTACGCGGGCGCACCGCTGACCACCACCGATGGCCACTGCCTCGGCGCCATGTGCGTGCTGGGCACCGAGCCGCGCGACACCACGCCGGAAGAACTGACGGCGCTGTGCGACCTGGCCGGCATGGCGATGGCGCAGATCGAATTGCAGCATGCACTGGGCCGCGTCGACGCGGTCAGCGGCCTGCCCAACCGACAGCAGTTCATCGATGACTTCCACGACTTGCAGCTGGACGCCGGCCAGGGCGAGCAGCGGCTGGCGGTACTGATCAACCTGGCCACGCCGGACCAGCTGACGCACGCCGCACGCGCCATGAAGTCGTCCTATGTGGATGACCTTGTGACCGAAGGCGCGCGCTGGCTACGCGCCGAAATCGGCCCTGGCCGACGCATGTACCACGTCGCCACCGCGCAGTTCATGCTGTTGTCGCCGGCTGGCGAAACGCTGGACAGCTGGCTGCCACGGGTGGAATTGCGCATGCAGAAGGCGCAGGCCATCGCCCGCTCGCGCTACGTCGCCACGCCGTCGGCCGGCGTGGTGCCGTTTGATGTCAACCATGACGAAGCGCTGTCGGTGCTGCGCAAGGCCCGCAGCGCGGCGTTTGACGCCATCGGTAACCAGAACCACATCGCCGTCTACTCGCAGGCCGAGGATGCGCTGTACCAGCGCCGATTCAGCCTGCTCAAGGATTTCGGCATGGCGCTGGAAAGCAAGGACCAGCTACGGCTGGTGTTCCAGCCGCGCATCGACGTCGCCAGCGGCGAGTGCGTCGGCGCGGAAGCGCTGCTGCGCTGGAACCACCCGTCGCTGGGCGCCATCGGCCCGGCCGAATTCATTCCGATAGTCGAGCGCTCCGGACTGGCGCAAGCCACCACCGCCTGGGTGCTGGAAGAAGCGCTGCGCCACCAGCAGGCATGGCTACGTGCCGGTCTGGCCTTGCAGGTGTCGGTGAACGTCTCGGCGGCCAATCTGTCGGAATGCGATTTCGCCGCCAGCGTGGCGGACAGCCTGGCGCGCCATCAGCTGCCGGCGGACTGCCTGGAACTGGAGATCACCGAAAGCGCCATCATGGCGCAGCCGGCCAAGGCGCACGCCACGCTGGCGGAAATCGCCGCATTGGGCGTCGGCCTGGCGATCGACGATTTCGGCACCGGCTACAGCAGCCTGTCCTACCTGCAGAAGATGCCGGCCGACGTGGTCAAGATCGACCAGTCCTTCGTGCGCGACCTGGAACACGATACGCGCCAGCAGGCGCTGGTGACGGCGATGATCACACTGTCGCAGGACCTCGGCCACCGGGTGGTGGCGGAAGGCGTGGAAACCGAAGCGGTGCTGGACTTCCTGCGCCGCGCCGGCTGTGAAGAGGTGCAGGGCTATTTATTCGCCGCCCCGCTGGAAGCGGATGCCTTTGCCGCTTACTCCTGCCCGATCAGCACCAGCGCGTTGCGCGTGCCGAAGTTGACGCTGTCGCCGCGTACCACGGCGGTCTTCCCGGAGTAGTAGTCCTTCACACGCTGGCCATTGGCGAATACCCCGTGCAGCTTGATGCTGCTGGCCTTATCGGTCGGCAGGTCCAGCGCCACCACCACCTTGTCGCGCACACCGTCCTTGTCGTACGTGCGTTTGAAGACGTAAGGCTTGGCCTGCAATTGCTGGTGCACGCCGGCGCCCACCGCAACGTGCGCCTTGCGGAACAAGCCCAGCTTGGCCCAGTGCGCGCGCACCTCGGCAATCTTGTAGCCATCGCGAGCGACATTTTGCTCCAGCTCATTCCAGTTCATGAATGAGCGCAGCTTGGCGTCACCGGTGGCTTGCGCGATATCCAGCTTGCGCGCGGTTTCATCGCCGTAGTAGATCTGCACTGCGCCGGGCGTCAGCAGCAGCTTGGTGGCGCTCTCAAATGGCTTCTTGCGCGACGGGTCGAACGGCGCGCCGTCATCGTGCGAGTCCAGGTAGTTCAATACCGAATAGCCATTCAGTCGGCCGCCGTGCAGCGCATTGGAATAGCTGCTGAAGATTTTTTCGTAGTCCTGCTCAGCATCCTTCACCAGCGCGAAGTTAATCATGCTGTTGAAATTGGCCTGATAGTAGTTGACGCTTTGGCCGCCGCCCAGGTCGTGATACAGGCCATCACTGATCTTGTAATTGTAAACTTCCGCCGTGGTGTAGAACTTGTCATCGCCCAGCTTCTTCTCCGGATTGGCTTTCTTCCAGTCCTCGAAAGCGATGGCGGCTTCCTTCTGCAATTCCTTCCACACTTTCGCTTCCACATGCTTGACCGTATCAGCGCGGAAGCCGTCCACGCCGTACTTGCGTATCCAGTCGGTGTGCCACTTGATCAGGTAGTAGCGTGGCGCGCGCGGATAGCCGGTGCGGGCAAAGAACTCGTTCAGGCTCTTGACCTCCTGCTCGAAGCGGCCCTCCTGCTGCCACTTGGCCATCAGACGCTCCGGCAACTCCACCGGCTCGTCGCTCTCAGTCAGGAAGTCCGGCAGGTTCTTCACCAGTGTGCATTCGATGGTAGTCCTGGCATCCTTGTAGGTGCACTGCGGCGCGGTACGCACCCAGTCCTTGGGCCATACCGGATCGATCTCGGTGACCGGGCCGGTGTGGTTCATCACCACGTCCAGCAGCACGCGGATGCCGCGCGCGTGCGCCGCATCGACCAGATTGCGGAAGTCGTTTTCGGTGCCGAGATTGGCATCGACTGCGGTGAAGTCGGAAGCCCAGTAGCCGTGGAAGCCGTAGGACTTTCCGGTTCCTTCATCGGTGCCGCCATGGATCTGCTCCACCGGCGGCGTGATCCAGATGGCGTTCACGCCCAGGCTGTCGAAATAGCCGTCGTTGATCTTGTTGATCACACCAGCCAGGTCGCCGCCCATGTAGCCACGCAGCGGTGCAGCGTCCTTCTGGCGATCATAAGCCAGATCATTGCCGGTGAAAGCGTTGCTGAAGCGGTCGGTCAGCAGGAAATAGACGGTCGCATTCTCCCACAGGAATGGCTTCGGCTTTTCGGCGGCTAATGCCGCTGCCGATGCTGTAGCCAGGGTCAGGGAGAATGCGAGTGTCGTCAATTTCATGCTGTCGTCCTTATTTATGTTGTTACGGTTGGATGGGCGCGGCCGGTCCAGTCAGTGATGCCTGCCACCTGCTCGGCGATCAGTGTCAGCGGATACAGCGCCTGCTGCGTCGGCAGATGGTGGAAAGCCGGATCGGCTTCATAGCGTTCCAGGTAGACGCGCAGCGTCGCCCCCTCCGTGCCCGTGCCGGACAGGCGGAATACAACGCGCGAACCGTTGGTCATCACGATGCGCACGCCCTGCTGTTTCGCTACCAAGCCATCGACTGGATCGGTGTATTCAAAATCATCGGCCAGTTCGACCACGTAGTGGCCCAGGTCCTGTCCCACCAGCGTGGCCAGCTTGATGCGCAGCGACGCCATCAGCTCATTGGCGGCGTGGGTTTCCACCGCTTCGTAATCATGCCGCGAATAGTAATTGCGGCCGTAGCGCGCCCAGTGCTCGCTGACCAGTTGCTCGACCGACTTGCCGCTGGCCGCCAGCAGGTTAAGCCAGAACAGCACCGCCCACACGCCGTCCTTTTCGCGGATGTGATCCGAGCCGGTGCCATAGCTCTCTTCGCCGCACAGCGTGGCCTTGCCCGCATCCAGCAGGTTGCCGAAGAATTTCCAGCCGGTCGGCGTTTCAAAGCAAGGGATGCCCAGCGCCTTGGCCACGCGATCGGCCGCCTGCGACGTCGGCATCGAACGCGCGATGCCTTTCAGGCCGGCGCGGTAGCCCGGCGCCACGGTCGCATGCGCGGCCAGCACGGCAAGGCTGTCGGATGGCGTGACATCGAATTTACGGCCGAGTATCATATTGCGGTCGCCATCGCCATCAGAGGCGGCGCCGAAATCCGGTGCATCATCGGCCGCCATGATCTCGATCAGCTGCGCGGCGTTAACCGGATTCGGATCAGGGTGATGGCCGCCGAAATCTTCCAGCGGCACGGCGTTGATGACGGTGCCGGCCGGCGCGCCCAGCTGGCCTTCGATAATCGCCTTGGCGTACGGGCCGGACACCGCGTGCATGCCATCGAAGCACATGCGGAAGCCGCCGGCGAACAGCTTGCGGATGGCGTCAAAATCGAACAGCTGCTGCATCAGCTCCGCATAGTCGGCGACGGAATCGATCACCTCGACATCCATGTCCTCGATACGCGCGGCGCCAAGGCGATTCAGGTCGATATCCGCCGCATCGCTGATACGATATTGGCTGATAGTTTCAGTGCGATGGAAAATCGCCTCGGTAACATTTTCCGGTGCCGGGCCGCCATTGGCGATGTTGTACTTGATGCCGAAATCGCCGTCCGGGCCACCGGGGTTATGGCTGGCCGACAGCACGACGCCGCCCAGCGCGCCATGCTTGCGGATCACGCAGCTGACGGCGGGCGTGGACAGAATGCCGCCCTGCCCGACCAGTACTTTGGCGAAGCCGTGCGCCGCCGCCATGCGCAGAATGGTTTGCACAGCGGCGCGATTATGGAAGCGGCCATCGCCGCCGAGCACCAGCGTCTTGCCGCTGCAATCGCCCAGCGTATCGAACACGCTTTGCACAAAATTTTCGAGGTAATGGGCCTGCTGGAAGAGCGTGACTTTCTTGCGCAGGCCCGAAGTGCCCGGCCGCTGACCGGGGAAGACAGTAGTGTTGACCGTATTGATGCTCATGTTCGCTCCGCAAAGGTAGATAGGCGTTAGACCTGGATTCCTTGTCTCGCGAACAATATTACATCAGACAGGTTCCGCTTCGTCGCGCACTATGAGCGTCAACGCACCTGCGACGATCATGCATACGCCGCCCAGCATCAGCGTCTTGACGCTATGGCCGGCGAACCAGTGTTTGGTCACAAAACCCAGCACCAGGCCACTGACGATCTGCGGGATCACAATGAAGAAGTTAAACACACCCATGTAGTAACCCATGCGGTCCGCCGGCAGCGAGCCGGCCAGAATCGCATACGGCATGGTCAGGATGCTGGCCCAGGCGATACCAACGCCGATCATCGGATAGAACAGCGTATCCAGATCGTGTATCGCATAGATGCTGAACAGGCTGACGCCACCGATAATCAGGCAGACCAGGTGCACGAACTTACGGCTGGTATGACGTGCGAACACAGGCAGGATGAACGCCGCCAGCGCCGACACGCCGCCGTACACGGCGAACATCACGCCGACATGGTTGCCAGCTTCCTGGAACGCGGCCGATTGCGCGTCGGTGGTGCCGAACACGTTTTCGCTGACGGCGTTGGTGGTGTATATCCACATCGCGAACAGCGCGATCCAGGTGAAGAACTGCACGACTGCCAGCTGCACCATGGTCTTCGGCATTTTGGCGAAGCCGCCGAAGATTTCTTTCAGTCCGTTGAACAAGCCCTTGCTGCGCTGCTGCTCGGCGCGAAACGCGGCCAGGTCTACCGGCGGCAGTTCTTTCGCGGTCAGCACAGTCCACAGCACGGCCAGGAAGTACACGACGCCGCCGGCGTAGAACGAGTAGCGCACGGTGTCTGGAATCGCCCCATCGACCGGCACATTGCTGACCCCAAAGTGGGTGAAGATAGTCGGCAGCAGCGACGCGATCACCGCACCCCAGCCGATGAAGAAGGTTTGCATCGCAAAGCCGGCGGTCTGCTGGCGCGGGCCAAGCTTGTCGCCGACAAAGGCGCGGAACGGTTCCATCGACACGTTGATGGCGCCATCCAGCAGCCACAGCACCACCACCGCCATCCACAGTGACGAGGAATTCGGCATCAGGAACAGCGCGATCGACGCCAGCAAGGCGCCGATGAAGAAGAAGGGACGGCGGCGGCCCCAGGTCGGGTGCCAGGTGTTGTCGCTCAGGTAGCCGATGATGGGCTGCACCAGCAAACCGGTGACCGGCGCGGCCAGCCAGAACAGCGACAGATCATCGGGATTGGCGCCCAGCGTGGAGAAAATCCGGCTGACATTGGCGTTTTGCAGAGCGAAGCCAAATTGAATGCCGAAGAAACCAAGGCTCATATTCCACAGCTGCCAGAACGACAGGATGGGCTTGTTGCTGGAAGAGTGCATGCTGCGCGTCCCGATTTTAAAATTTGTAGCAAAATAACACGCTGACCTATGCGTGTCAATCTCAAGAACTTCCTAGTAAAATAAAGGGAAAAGCCTGTTCAGAGGCCCGGCTATGGTGTCAAATGTAGCCAAACAACAAAACCCAAGACCCCACTGAGACTCCGTTCATGTCCATTAACTCATTTGCAACACTGGCCGCTGCCGCCTTGCTGGCCAGCCACGGCGCGCAGGCACAAAACGCCGACCGCAAGTTCGACAGCGTCACCGAGCGCGACGGCCACTTGGAAGTCCGCACCAGCGACGGCAGCTACCTGATCAAGCCCTACTCCGCCGGCATCATCGAAACCACCTTCGTGCCGTCCGGCGAAAGCACCGATCCGGCATCGCACGCAGTGGTGCTGGCGCCGGCCGCCGTGAAAACGACGCTGAAACAAAAAGGCGGCAGCATCGAATATGCCACACCTGGGCTGGTCGTCACCATTACCAAATCGCCTTTCCGCATCGCCTACGCATATAAGGGCAAGCCGCTGGTGGCCGAGAAGCGCGGCTACATTCGCGTCAAGGACGACGTGGCGACCGGCAGCAAGGATATCAACAAAGGCGCAGCGCGCGAACTGGAAGCCATCGAGTTTGCACTGGATAAAAACGAAGCCTTGTACGGCGCCGGTTCACGCGCCGTCGGCATGGATCGGCGCGGCCACAAATTCACGCTGTATAACAAGGCGCACTACGGCTACGGCGACCGTTCGGAGTTGATGGGCTACACCATGCCAATCGCGCTGTCGTCGAAAATGTACGCCATCCACTTCGACAATCCGCAGACCGGCTATCTGGACTTCGACAGCAAGAAGAACAACAGCCTGACCTATGAAGCCATCGGTGGACGCAAGACCTATCAGGTGATCGCCGGCGACAGCTGGGAAGACGTGATCGGCAACTATACCAGCCTGACCGGCAAGCAGCCTTTACCCCCACGCTGGGCCTTCGGCAATTTCGCCATGCGCTTCGGCTATCGCAATGAGCAGCAAGCGCGCGACACGGTGAACAAGTTCATCGCCGACGACATCCCGCTGGATGCGATCGTGTTCGACCTGTACTGGTTCGGCAAGGAAGTCAAAGGCACGATGGGCAACCTGGCCTGGGACAAGGACAACTTCCCCCACCCCGAAGCGATGATCGCCGACTTCCGCAGCAAGGGCGTGCAGACGGTGGTAATCACCGAACCGTTTGTGGTGGACACCTCGCAGCGCTGGCAGGAAGCGGTCGACAAAAAAGTGCTGGCCACCGGGCCGGATGGCAAGCCATTGGCCTATGACTTCTTCTTCGGCCATACCGGCCTGATCGACATCTTCAGCAAGCAAGGCAAGGACTGGTACTGGGACATTTACAAAAGCCTGCGCCAGCAAGGCGTCACTGGCGTCTGGGGCGATCTGGGCGAGCCGGAAGTGCATCCGACCGAACTGCGTCACGCCACCGGCACTGCCGATCAACTGCACAACATCTATGGTCATCAATGGGCCGGCCTGGTGTCGGAAGGCTATCAGCGCGACTTCCCTAACGAGCGCCCCTTCATCCTGATGCGCGCCGGCTATTCGGGCACGCAGCGCTACGGCATCCTGCCGTGGTCAGGCGACGTTAATCGCGGCTGGGATGGACTACAATCGCAGCCGGAGATTTCGCTGCAGATGGGGATGCAGGGCCTGGGCTATATGCATTCGGACCTGGGCGGCTTCGCCAATCCGGTACTGGACGATGAGCTGTATCAGCGCTGGCTGCAATACGGCGTGTTCCAGCCGGTGTTCCGTCCGCATGCGCAGGAAGAAGTGCCGTCCGAGCCTGTCTACCGCGAAGCGAAAACCAAGGCGCTGGCGCGCGAGGCAATCCGCCTGCGCTATCGCCTGCTGCCTTACAACTACACACTCGGCTTCGACAACAACCAGCAAGGCTTGCCGCTGATGCGCCCGATGCTGTACGAGGAGCCGGGCAACGCCAGGGTGCGCGCCATGTCGTCTACCTATTTGTGGGGCAAAGACCTGCTGGTCACGCCGGTGCTGAAGCAAGGCCAGAAGACCGCAGATGTGTACTTCCCTGCACGCAGCGCGTGGTTCGATTTCTACACCGGTGAAAAGCAGGCTGGCGGGGCCACCCGCGCCATCGCCCTGACGGCGGACCACGTGCCGGTCTATGTCCGCGCGGGCGCCTTCATCCCGATGAGCAAAGTCGTGCAGACCACGCGCGACTACAACACCCGGAGCATCGAGCTGCACTACTGGCATGACGCTTCGGTACACGCCGGCGCTGGCAAGCTGTATGACGACGACGGCCTGACCGCGCAAGCCTATGAACAAGGCAAGTACGAACTGCTGAGTTTCAGCAGCACGCTGCAAGGCAAGGCGCTGTCGCTACGTGTGGTGTCGGAAGTGGGCCGGCAGTATCAGCGGCCGGAGCGTGAGATTGCGCTGAGCGTGCACAATATAGGCGCTGCGCCTGCGTCGGTGCGGGTGGATGGCAAGGTCGCAGTGTTCGCGTGGGATGCGGCAGGCAAGCTGCTGACGGTGCAACTGCCGGCCAGTGCTGAGGCCAGCCGCGCCATCGACATCGCGCTGTAAAAGGCCACGTCAGCTCGACGGGAAATTCAGCTCGCCATTGCGGATTCCCCGTCGGCGCTCCTTGCGCACCAGTTCCAGCTCGCTGATGAGGAACACTTCCTCGTTGAGATAGTGCGCCCGCTCCCAGACGCAGAACACGGAGGGCTGCGTGCCCCGCTCGCGCACAGGGTCATCGGCGCGCCCGATGACCAGCATTTCGATATCAGATCCAGTGGCGCGTACCAAATCACCTGCATCCAGGTTACCCATCGCTGTCGCTCCCCAAGGCTGTTCTTGCATATTACGCATGAATTATCCTCGATAACAACTGCAAATCAGCTGAGCTGACTTCGCTACAACAATCCTCTCATCCAACCCGGTCCAGCAACTGCTGCTGAGCTCGTTCACTGAGCACCAGCACCAGCTTCAGCCGGGCGCGCGTCATGCCGACAAACAGCTTGCGCAGCACCAGTTGATCCATCTGTTCAAAATCGATCTCGGTGAAGATGATGGCCGGCGCGGACTGTCCCTTGAAGCGGTATACCGATTCCGCCAGCAGGCCGCCCTCGCGATACTGAGGATTGCCAAACAAATCGTATTCGCCGGTGAAGGACTTCAGTGTATGCACATCGCTCAGTTGGTCAAGGTGAAGTATCAGCGAATGCTCGCGGCCGCGGAACGAGGCAATCGCGATATCGTGCCGTGAGAAACCGGCGCCCAGGCATAGCGTCACCGCACGCCGGGTTTGCGCCAGCATCGCCTCGTGATCGCCATGCGGATAGCTCAGCTCCTCGATGTCGGCGCCCTTGAACGGGCTGCCTGCCTCCACGGGAACTTGTGTTGCTCCGATGGACGCCAGGATATCGAC
Source organism: Duganella sp. sic0402 (assembly GCF_019219065.1). Lineage (GTDB taxonomy): Bacteria > Pseudomonadota > Gammaproteobacteria > Burkholderiales > Burkholderiaceae_D > Rugamonas. The sequence continues at coordinate 234,153 of NZ_JAHUWK010000005.1, forward strand.
GATCTGCCGTGGACTGCGGTAGTTGGTGTCGGAATGCAGCGTCACCCAGCCGGGCAAAGGCACGCTGTCGCGGCCGTACAGGTTTTGATTCGGATCTTCCAGCCAGATTGCCCGGCCGCCATCTTTGAGCATGCGCAGCAAGATATCGCGCCACACCACCGAAAAGTCCTGGCCCTCGTCGACGATCAGCACATCGTACTGCCAGTCCGTCGGCAGCGGCTCGGCGCTCATCTGTGCTTCAATCTGTTCCCATACATGGGGCGCGGCGTAGTTGGGTATCTGGCCGTGCTCGCGCGCGAACGCATCGCTGAGCGAATGGAAACTGGTGACGCGCCCCCCCGGCGGAACCAGTTGGCTAATATGATCGGCCAGCGGCCGGTTATAGCAGACATACAGCGGGCACAGACCGGCGTCGATGGCAGCGGTGTACTCCGACAGCGCCAGCTGCGTCTTGCCGCTGCCGGCGGTACCGACCACACGCAGGCGGAACGGCGCAAACTCCAGCCGGTGCGCCCAGGTCGCCAGGCCGCCCGACAGCCGCGCCACCATGCGCGCGGCGTTGCCGATCATCGCGCTGGGGTCGGGGCGCAAGCTAAGCATATTGCCGAGAAAGCGGGAGACTTTATCAAATTGCGCGTCCGGCTTGGGATCGTCCACCGGCAGCACATCGCGCACCATCTGCGCCAGCTTGTGCTTGCTGTTGGCGTCGATGATGTGGCGCGGATCGAGTCCGGCCAAGTGCGGATCGCGCACAATGTAGTCCGGGCAGTACAGCACATAATCGATCGACAGCTCGGCGCCGAAACGTTCGGTCAGCACACGGATCGAACGCATGATGTGCTGCGCCACGCGGCGCGGCTTGCCGGCGTACTGCTTCACCAGGCCATCCGGCGTTTCATTCAGAAAGCCGGCGATCTGCTCAATCAGCAGCACCCGCCCATTCGGCGCGACAATCACAAAGTCGACCTGGTCGAAGGCCGAAAAGCCCTTCTCCACATTAGTCCAGTGCACGCCGTGATAGATATGATAGGGCGATTCCGCCAGCGTCGCATTCAGGTAAGCCAGCGTCTCAATCTCACGCGCCGCCGCGCCAGTCGCCGACATCTCTTGCCAGCCGGTAGGATGAAGATAAGCCATGTCATCTAAAAATATGGGGTCAAAATATAGGGTCAGTTCTGCCTATCGTACACGAACCCAACACTAGTCGGCTCTCACAGCCGAGCTTGTGTACGTTTGGCAGAACTGACCCCGGTTTCGGGGGTATGATGGTGCGCTGCCGTACCAACATACCAGGGAGATGTCTGTGACACCAAAAATTATCAGCACGCTGCTGGCGGCCACGCTTGCCGCCACCGGCGCTACCGCGCTGGCCGCCTCCGCCGCAAAACCTACCGCCGCCGAAGCCGAGCGCTTTTTGGCCGATACCGAAGCCAGGCTGAATAAGCTGAATAACGAACAGGCCCGCGCCGCCTGGGTCGGCTCGAACTTTATCACTGATGATACCGAAGCCATCGCCTCGTATTTCGCCGAGCGCTATTTGAGCGCTTCCGGCGAGGCGGCCATCGGCGCGCGCCGCTTTAATGGGCTGAAGCTGGCGCCGGATGCCGCGCGCAAGCTGATGCTGTTGCAGCAGACCGTGGTCTTCGCCGATCCAAAGGAACGCGAACAGTACGCGACGCTGCAAGCGGCCTTGAACGGTGCTTATGGCAAGGCCAAGTACTGCCCGAAAACCGGCGACTGCATGGCGCTGGGCGAAATGGAAAAGGTGCTGGCCACCAGCCGCGATGAGGCCAAACTAAAAGAGATGTGGCTGGGCTGGCACGTCCAGGCGCAGGACTACAAGCAGAAGTACACCGAATATGTCGCCTTGTCCAACAAGGGTGCCAAGCAGATGGGCTTCGCCGATACCGGCGCGATGTGGCGCTCGCAGTACGATATGCCGCCGGAAGCTTTCTCGGCCGAGATGGAGCGCCTGTGGCAGCAGGTCAAGCCGCTGTACGATTCGCTGCACACTTACACCCGCCACAAGCTGCGCGCCACCTACGGCGCGGATGTCGTCCCGCTGACTGGCCCGATTCCGTCCCACCTGTTCGGCAATATGTGGAGCCAGAGCTGGACCAATCTGTATCCGATCCTGAAGCCGGCCACAGAGGCCACCAGCTATGATCTGAGCAAGGTGCTGGAGCAGCGCAAGACCGACGCCAGGCAGATGACCCAGTACGCCGAAGGCTTCTACACCTCGCTGGGCATGCAGAAGCTGCCGCAGTCGTTCTGGGAGCGCTCGCTGCTGACCAAGCCGCGCGACCGCGATGTGGTGTGCCACGCGTCCGCATGGCCGATCAACGAGAAGGACGATGTGCGCATCAAGATGTGCATCACCCCGACCGCAGAAGACTTCACCGTGATCCACCACGAGCTGGGCCACGTCTACTACTTCCTCGGCTACACCAAGCAGCCTTTCCTGTTCCGCAACGGCGCCAATGACGGCTTCCACGAAGCCATCGGCGACACGGTGGCGCTGTCGATCACGCCCGCCTACCTGAAGCAGATCGGCCTGATGGACCAGGAGCCGGACGTCACCGCCGACATCCCGCAACTGCTGCAGCGCGCGCTGAGCAAGGTGGCGATACTGCCGTTTGCGTATTCGGTGGATAAATGGCGCTGGGATGTCTACTCGGGCAAGACCAAGCCGGCCGACTATGACAAGCGCTGGTGGCAGCTGCGCGAGCAGTACATGGGCATGAAGCGTCCCGCACCGGGTGACGACGCCAAGGGCTTTGACGCCGGCGCCAAGTACCACGTGGCAGCCGATGTGGCTTACGCGCGCTACTTCCTGGCCGATATGCTGCAATTCCAGTTCCACCGCGCGCTGTGCCGCGAGGCCGGCTACAGCGGTCCATTGAACCGCTGCTCCGTCTACGGCAACGCCAAGGCCGGCGCCAAGCTTCAGCAGTTGCTGGAAATGGGCGCCAGCAAGCCATGGCCGGAGGCGCTGAAGGCCATCTCCGGCGAAGATAAAATCGACGGCAACGCGCTGCTTGAATACTTCGCTCCGCTGAAGACCTGGCTGGACCAGCAGAACGCAGCTTTGGCTGCCGCCGAAAAGAAGTAAGCCTTACTCAGTAAGCCTTACTTCATAAGGATTACTTCGCGGACGCATCGGCCGACACTGCGGTGGCCGGTGCGTTTTTCACGTACTTATCAAACCAGCGCAGCATCTCATACACCAGCTGTTCGTTCGACTCGCGCGCGGCGTACCAGTGCGGCTCGTGCGGCAGCATCACCAGACGCGTCACACCACCATTGCCACGGATCGCCTCATACAGCTTGGTCGATTGCAGCGGCGTCGTGCCCGGATTGGCGTCGTCCGCGCCGTGCACGATCAGCAGGGGCGTCTTCAGCTTGTCAGCATAGAAGAAGGTCGAAGCCTTGGTGTACACATCCGGCGCTTCCCACACCGAGCGGCGCTCGTTCTGGAAACCGAAAGGCGTCAGCGACTTGTTATACGAGCCGCTGGTGGCCGCACCAGCGCGGAACAGATCCGAGTGCGCCAGCAGGTTGGCCGTCATCAGCGCACCGTGGCTGTGGCCAGTCACGCCGACACGATTCGGATCGGTCACGCCCAGGCGCACCGCTTCGTCCACTGCCGCCTTGGCGTTAGCCACCAGCTGCTCGGTGTACGTGTCATACGCCTTGCGCGGATCGCCAACGATAGGGAAGGCGGCGCTGTCGATGATGGCGTAGCCCGACAGCAGCAGCAAGCGATACTGGCGCAGGCGGGTGAAGGTGGCTTGCGAGCCGGTGGTCTGGCCAGCCTTGGATGCATCCGCATAGTCCAGCGGATAGGCATTCAGGATGGTCGGCAGGCGCGTGCCCTCTTTATAGCCCGGCGGCGTGTACAGCGTAAACGACAGCTCCAGGCCATCGGCGCGCTTGTACTTCACAAGGCGCTTCTTGATCTCGCGCACTTGCGGCACAGGATCGGTCAGGCGGGTCAGCGCCACGCTGGTCGACGCATAGCCTGGCTCGCCCGTTTCTGCGGTGGTAGCGGCGCCCAGCGTACGCACGAAGGCGTTCGGCGTTTCTTCCGCTGATTGATACCAGGTCAGCAGACGGCTGGTGTCTTTGCCTGCGAAGCCGATGAATTGCTCATACGAGGTTTTGCCGCTGCGGAACAGGCGCTCCCCCTTCTGCGTCTTCAGGTCGAACTTGTCCAGGAAGGGGCGATCGCCATCCGGCGAGGAACCGGCGCCGGACAGGAAGATACTGTCTCCATCAACGCGGATCACCGAGTAGCCATTTGCCAGGCGGCGATGCACCGGCGAGCCAGGATTGCTGTACTTCTCGTCGACCGACATATCCCAGATCAGGCGGCGCGAATTTTTCGCGTCGTCGACATTCAGCTGCCAGGTGCGGCGCCATTTGCGGTTGACATCGTAGTCGCTCAGCATCGCCACGCCCGGCTGCTCGCTCCACGACAGGCCGGCGTAGCGCTGCTCGGTGCGGGTGATTTCCACCGGCGTGCCGGTGAATGGGGCTTTCAGCAGCATCAGCTTGTCGCGTTCAGCCGCCTGCACTTTCGGATCGCCGCCATCCAGCGCTTCCGCCCACACCAGCGTGGCCGCATCGGTCGGACGCCAGGTGAAGTTGCGCGGGCCGGTCGGCACGCCGCGGTTCGGCACACGGTCGGCCAGCGGCAGCGCGGCGATCTGACGTACGATAGGATTGGCGTCCTTGGCCGGACGCTGCGCCAGGTCCCACAGGTCGATCTGTTTCGGGAAGCGGTCGAAGGTGGTCACATACGAATACGGTGGACGGATTTCCGTCACCACCACATGGCGGCCATCCGGCGCCACGCTCAGTTCTTCGTACAGGCCAGGCTTGCCGACCGGGGTGATCTTGCCGGTCGCGGCATCCACCAGCGCCAGTTGCGAGGTGCCGTAATAGTTGAACAGCTCTTCATCGTGACGGTTGCGCAGCGTGTCGCGGTTTTCATAGGTGCTGCTCTGGCCTTTTTCACCCAGCGATTCCTGAATGCCTGGACCGTCCGAACCTGGCGGCGCGACCGGCGGGCCTGTGCGCGCCGACACCTGTTTGACCAGCAGCGTTTTCTGGTCCGGCATCCATTGCATCTGGTCGCCGAACATCTGGTTCAGGCGCACGCCAGGCAGGCGGCGCACGGCGCCGGTTTTGGCGTCGCCGATCCACAGCTCGACCGCTTCGTTAGTGATGTTCTCAAAAGCGAAGCGCTGGCCGTCGGCGCTCCATACAGGACGGCGCGGGCAAGCGTCGGCCGGCAGCTTGACGGCGGTCTGCTTGCCATCGGCAACCTGCACCAGATCGATCGCGCTGACGCACGGCGGAATGCCATAACCACCCGGCGTATCGTGCTGACTGCGGTTGCCCGGTTCGATGCGCACACCGGCCAGGCGCAGGAACGGCGTCGCGACTTTGGCGATCGACGGATAATCCTGCATGGTGACCAGCATCAGCTTGTCGCGGGTCGGGCTGAGCGAAGGCGATGGCGGCGGCGAGGCGCGCATCACATCGAGGATTTCCTTCGGCGGCTGGCTGTAGACGCTGGCGGCTGCAGCAGTGGGTACTGCCGGTGTAGGCGCGGCCATCGCGGTGGTCATGCCTACCGCGAGCGTGGCGCTGACAAGCCCGCGCAAGAGATGTTTTCCCTGCATTGTGGTTTCTCCGTGGTTAAAAAAAAAGCGGCGCCCCGAAGGACGCCGCTCTATCTTAAGCGAAATTGCTTAGAACTTGTAGTTCAGGCCGGCCAGCACGGTGCGGCCGTATTTCGCGTACTCCAGCTGCTGTGCGCGGTCGCCGTTGTAAGTCTCGTAGGCGGCATTGCGCAGGTTATTCACTTGCACTACCAGGCCCAGGCCCTTCATCGCGCCGGTTTCGAAGGTGTAGCCGATCTGGAAGTCGATCACGTTTTCACCCACCACATAGCGCAGCGCGCGGTCGTTGGCGAAGTTGCCGATCTCACCCACGAAGTCGGAACGGCGACGTTGGCTGACACGGGTTTCAAAGCCATTCTTCTCGTAGTACACGGTCAGATTGGTGGTGCGCTTCGACAGGCCAGGCAGCGGGATGTTCTGGCCGATGCTGCCGCTTGGATCTTCGATGGTGATCTTGCTTTCGGTGTAGGTGGTGCTGGCGCTCACGCCGAAGCCGTCCAGCGACTTGGTCAGCATGTTCAGCGGCAGCGAGCCCGACAGCTCCACACCCTTCAGATTGCCGCCATTGCCGTTGTACGCGGCATTGTAGGTGCCGGTGCTGGTCAGCGGTGGCAGGGTGCCCTCTGGGTAGGTGTTCGGCAGGAAGTTCGCGAAGTCGAATGGACGGCCCTGGGTGAAGATATAGGTGTCCAGCTTCTTGAAGAACGCCGCTGCGGCGAAGTACGCCTTCTTGTCGAAGTACTTCTCGTACGAGATATCGAAGGCCTTGGCGCGCCATGGGTCCAGCTTGGCGTTGCCGCCGCTGGCGCCTGGTTCACGCTTGGTGTTGTCGATGTACAGGTCCAGCGCGGAACGCAGCTGGTCGACGCGTGGACGGGCCAGTTGCTTGGCCAGCGCCAGGCGCACGGTCTGCTGGTTGTCGAAGCCGAACGCCAGATTCACGCTCGGCAGCACGTCGGTGTAGCTCTTGCCATCGTGGATAGGCTTGACCACGCCAGGCGACACAGTACGGTCGAAGTAACGCGAATCCGACGACTGGTTGGTGTGCTGGATCTGCACGCCGATGTTACCGCGCAGGCTGACCGAAGGGCTCAGCTCAGCATCAATATTGGCCTTGGCATAGGTGGTCGCAACTTTTTCGCTGACTTCCCAGCTCTTGCCGATCAGGTAGTCGAGGTTATCGACTGGCACGAAGGACATATACTGGCTGACCAGGGCTGGCACATTCCAGGTTGGAATCGAACCGGCGCCGGCGAAGGCCAGGCTGGTGGTGCCGTATTGCAGGTTGCCCGGCACCGAGACAGGCGAGCCGACCAGATTGATCCCGCCTTCTGGCTGTTTCTTGTTCTTGCTGCGGTCAGCGTAATTGACGCCGAAATCAACACTGGAGAACGCTTTTTCCCACGAGCCGGAGATCGGCACGTTGATCGACAGCTTGGCGCTCTTCAGTTCATCTTCCACGCTAGGGGTCTTGCCATAGCCGGAACCATAGATGGTGTTGCCGATGTAGAGATTGGCCGGATTGCTGTAGTCCAGGCCGGTAGTCAGGCGCGAGTAGGCGCCATTGCCGTACACCAGATTGACCTTGTCCAGCAGTGCCGAAGCGCCGCCGTTGCTGTACTGCAGATTGTTTTCCAGGTTCAGCTCATCGCGCTTGGCGCTGGAGTAGCTCAGGTCGGCGAAGACGGTGAAGTCCTGCGTCTTGAATTCATTGCTCCAGCCGATAGCGCGGATGTCATCCTTGCGCTTGTTGTACATGCCGCGCACCAGAGGACGCACATCGTTCATCGTGCCGCTGGCGATGGTGCCGTTGCTGACGGTGATCGGGTTGTAGTTGGACTCGCCCTGCGACAGCGAAATCTCCAGCTGGTTGGCGGTTTCTTCGGCCTTGAAGCGCGAAGCGTACACGTCCACGATGCTGGTCCATTGCTTGTTAGGACGGTATTGCAGCACGCCCATCAGGCCGTCGCGTTCGTTGCGGCCGCTGCGGGCCACAGCCTTGATGCCGTCGGCAGCGAAGGTGCCGCTAGGCAGGCCAGTGCGCGCGTCGCGCTTCCATGGCTCGTACAAGCCGGTTTCGTTCGACAGGATCGGGGTTTCCAGGCGGGCGTAGCCCAGCGCGATACCGATCGTGCGGTTGGCGAACTGGTCGATATAGCTGGCGCTGAAGCGGGTGCCGGTGTCCTTGGCGTTGGCGATCTTGCCCAGCGAGTTCTTCTCGCCACGGGCGTTCAGCGCCACGGTACGGCCGCTGAAGTTCAGTGGACGCACGGTTTGCATGTCGATGGTGCCCGACAGGCCCTGGCCGACCAGGCTGGCGTCCGGGGTTTTGTAGACGGTCACGCCAGCCATCAGTTCCGATGGATACTGGTCGAATTCCACGCTGCGGTTGTCGCCGGTGGAGACTTGCTCGCGGCCGTTCAGCAGGGTGGTGGCGAAGTCCGGCGACAGGCCTCGGACCGAGATCACTTGCGCACGGCCGGCAACGCGCTGGGCGGCCAGGCCTGGCAGGCGCGAGATCGATTCAGCGATCGACACGTCCGGCAGTTTGCCGATGTCTTCGGCCGAAATCGCTTCAACGATGGAGCTGGCGTCTTTCTTGACCGAGATCGCGTCTTCGATACCGCGGCGGATACCGGCCACGGTCACCGACATGACTTTAGGTTCTTCTGCGGCTGGCGCTTCCGCAGCAGCGGTTTGCGCAAAGGCTGGCGCGGCGGCGGCAGCAATCAGCAAAGCGCAGCCGGCGGCGACAGGTTTCAGTGGGAATGCGGTGTGGCGACGCGTACTTGCGAAGATGTTCATTTAATGTCCCCTCTCATGACACAAATTTAAGTCCCGCAAGAGTTGCAACTACACGGGAACCAAGGAATAACGACGTTCTAAAGACGTTCTGCCAAGAATTCTGTACTAAAACTAGATTCGGTGTCAATTAAACTTCCCTGACACTACGGATTGAGAGGCGCTATCCATGGGGCCTCAGCTGAGATAACGCGGTTCTCGTTGTATTTAGGCTACAGGATTCGCCTCACCAACTTGTAGTAGAACTACAGTTTACGCCGGAAATATGGGCTTTTATGAAAGCAAATATCAGGCTGTGCTGGGATGCCGGGCCGCAATTCCGCCGGAATTTCTCAGCTGAAAGGTAATCTGAAGGAAAATGACCTTGCGGATGTATTTCGACTAAATTCAGGCAAGCTGCCGTCGTTTGAAATGACAGAGTTTTCAGAGTATTCTCTTGAAAAATCAAAGAACTAAGCCCGGCCATGCGAAAAATACGGGCCTGTAGTACGACTACTTTAACTGGAGACTGCATGATTAAAGCCTCGCTGACGGCCCTGCTCGCCCTGCTGCCCACGCTGGCCTGCGCCGCACCGCAACCCTACCGCATCGACCACATGGAACCGCCGCTCTGGTGGGCCGGCATGCACAACACCAGGCTGCAACTGATGGTGCACGGTCCGCAGATTGCCGATCTGGAGCCGGCGCTGGATTATCCGGGCGCGCGCATTGCGAAGGTGTCCCGCGTGGCCAACCGCAACTACCTGTTCATCGACCTGGAGATCGCGCCGGACGCCAAGCCCGGCCAGTTGCAGCTGCTGTTCCAGCGCGGCGCGACCACCCTGCGCTACAACTACGCGCTGCTGGCGCGCGCGCAAGGCTCGGCGCAGCGCGCGGGCTTCAACAGCACCGACGCCATCTACCAGGTGATGCCCGACCGCTACGCCAACGGCGATCCGGCCAACGACAGCGTGGCCGGCTACGCCGACAAGCTGGATCGCGCAGACGGCTCCGGACGTCACGGCGGCGACATCCAGGGCATCATCAATCACCTCGACTATGTGGCGGCGATGGGCTTTACGCAGCTGTGGCCTACGCCGCTGCTGGAATCGAATATGCCGCACGGCTCTTACCACGGCTACGCGTCCACCGACCATTACCGCATCGATCCGCGCTACGGCAGCAACGAGAGCTTCCGCCAACTGGCGACACAGGCGCGCGCCAAAGGCATCGGCGTGATACAGGACGTGGTGCTGAACCACATCGGCAGCAAGCACTGGTGGATGCAGGATATGCCGATGCAGGACTGGCTGACCTACCAGGGCAAGTACGTACCGACCGCGCACCATCGCGTGGCGGTGCAGGACCCCTATGCGTCGGAACAGGACAAGCGCAACTTCACCCAGGGCTGGTTCGTGCAAGGCATGCCGGATCTGAACCAGGCCAATCCCTATGTGGCCAATTACCTGATCCAGAACAGCATCTGGTGGATCGAATATGCCGGGCTGTCCGGCCTGCGTGTGGACACCTACGGCTACTCCAACACCGGCTTCCTCAGCCGCTGGTCCGGCGCGGTGATGGCCGAGTATCCGGAGCTGAATCTTGTGGGGGAAGAGTGGAGTCCGCTGATACCGGTGGTGGCGCACTGGCAGCGCGGCAAGCAGAACTTCGACGGCTACGTCTCGCACATGCCAAGCATGATGGACTTCCCGCTCAACGACGCCTTGCGCCGCGCGCTGGTGGCGCCGGATGGTGCGGAGCAAAGCCTGACTACCTTGTACGAAACGCTGTCGCAGGATTACCTTTATCCGGACGCGGGCAAGCTGGTTCTGTTTGAAGGCAACCATGACCTGTCGCGCATCTACAGCGCGCTGGACGCGGACCAGGACCTGTTCCGCATGGCGATGGCGCTGGTGGCGACACTGCCGCGCATTCCGCAATTCTATGCCGGTACCGAAATCCAGATGACCAGCACCACCAGGGGCCGCGACGACGCCTCGTATCGCCACGACTTCCCCGGCGGCTGGTCTGGCGACAAGGTGAACGCCTTCACCGGCGCAGGATTGACGCAGCAGCAGGCAGCCGCGCAAGCGTATATCCGCAAGCTGCTCAACTGGCGCAAGACCGCCAGCGTGATTCACCACGGGAAGCTGATGCACTTCGGACCGGAACAAAATACCTACGTCTACTTCCGCTACGACGGCGCCAAAAAAGTGATGGTGGCGCTGAACAAGAACCGCAGCGACACCACGCTGCCGACCGAACGCTTTCAGGAAATGCTGAACGGTGCGCGCGCGGGCGTGGATGTCATCGGCGGCCAGCGCGTATCGCTGGATGGACAAGTTACATTGCCGGCGCGTTCCGCGCTGATACTGGAGATCGAATGAAGAAGTACCCTATCGCCCTGCTGCCTTTGCTCGCACTCGGCGCGCACGCCGCCACGACAAGCACCGCCAGCTATCCAACCTGGGACGGCAAACAGGAAACCGTCCGCTACGCGACGCCGGATGCCAGCGCGGCGCTGCGCAGCTATACGCAATCGACCACCATGCGCGTACGCGAAGGCGGCAAGCAGGAAATCCGCTATGCGGAATCTGCCCCCCTGCCGACTGTCCGCAGCGGCAACCTGGCCTTCGACGCGCTGTTCGCGCTGGCCGGCGCGGAAATGAAAATGGACTCCGTCAGCGAGATCCGCGACAGCAGCTACAACGGCGGCAACGCCATCCCCTGCGACTGCTTTGAAACCGGCGAATTGTGGCACTACGTATGGACCCGCGACCTGTCCTATGCCGCCGGCCTGGGCCTCGGCATGCTGGACCCGCAGCGCACGCGCAACTCGCTGGAATTCAAGCTGGCCGGCTACCGCGACGGCATCCAGGCTGGCACGCATGCTGTCAGCACGGACAACGGCTATCAGATCGTGCAGGACACCGGCAGCGGCGGCAGCTGGCCGGTCAGCACTGACCGCGTGACCTGGGCCTTCGGCGCCGATGAAGCACTGAAGGCGCTGCCGCCGGAGCAGCGCCGCGTCTTTGCCGAGAAAGCGCTGCGCGCCTTGCGCAACACGCTGGAGAATGACCGCATCGCCATCTGGGACGCCGCCGATGGCTTGTACAACGGCGAAGCATCCTTCCTCGACTGGCGCGAACAAAGCTACGCTGCCTGGATGCCGGGCGAGCTATCCTTCATGGCGACCTCCAAGGCGCTGTCCACCAACGCGGCCCACTACAAGGCGCTGACGCTGGCTGCGCAACTCGCCGCCGAACAAGGCGACGCCACTGCTGCGGCACGTTACAACGGCTGGGCCGCCAATCTGAAAGCCGCCATCAACAAACGCTTCTGGCAAGCCGACAGCGGCATGTACAGCAGCGTCACCGCCGGCCACTTCGACGGCGCAGCCATGTACAAATACGACTGGCTGGGACAATCGCTGGCCATCGTCACCGGCATTGCCGACCAGCGCCAGGCGCAGAGCATACTGGCGCACTATCCGCATGGCCCGCTGGGCGCGCCCGTAATCTGGCCGCAGCAAGCCAATACCGCCGTGTACCATAATCGCGCCATGTGGCCTTTCGTTACCGCCTATGGTTTGAAGGCGGCCATCATCGGCGGCAATGTCGCCGTGGCCGATGCGGCTTATGCGACCTTGATGCGCGGCGCGGCCACCAACCTGTCCAATATGGAGAATCTGGAATGGCTGTCCGGCCAGCCGATGCTGGATGACGGAAAACTGAGTGGCCCGGTGGTCAACTCGCGCCGCCAGCTATGGTCAGTGGGTGGCTATCTGGGCATGGTGGTTGGCGGCGTGTTTGGCGTGCAGACCACCAATGACGGCATTGCGCTGCACCCATTCATCACCGCCCGGCTGCGGCGCGAGGCATTCGCCGGCAGCGATGCGATCACGCTCAACAAACTGGCGCTGCGCGGCAAGCAGATCACCGTGCGCGTGCAACTGCCTGCGGCGGCAAATGGCAATGGCTACTACGCGATCGACAGCATCACGCTGAATGGCAAGCCGGCTACCGCCAAGCTGGCGTGGGATGCGATGGCGGACCAGAACAGCATCGAGATCCGCCTGGGCAAACTGCTGCCGGGCCAGCAGGCCAAGCGCAGCGTCAGCGCACAGCCGCTGGCGCCGGACGCCGCCGTCTACGCGCCGGCCGAGCCGCGCATCGCCAAACTGGCGCGCGGCAGCCATGGTTATCCGACGCTGAACATCGAAGGCGGCGGCAAGGGCGTCGTCTACAACGTCTACCGCAACGGCCAGCTGGCCGGCGCACGCATCTCGGCCGCCACCTGGGCTGACCGCAAGACCGTCGCCGCCGGCAATCTGTGCTACGCGGTGGAAGCCGTGTACACCAGCTCCGGCAACCGCAGCCATCACAGCATGCCGGCATGCCTGAACCAGGGCCAGGAAATCGACGTATCACGCCCGGCGTGGGGCGTGCCCAGCGATACCTTTGCACAGCAGCTCAGCATCGAGCGTGAAGGCAGCTACGCGGTGCAGATCAAGTACCGCAACACTGCCCACCAGATCAACCTGGGCGTTAGCGGCGGCGTCAAATGGGCGGCGCTGAAAGACAGCAAGGGCAACACGGTCGCCAACGGCGTGGTGCAGCTGCCGCACTCCCCTGCGGAAGAAGGCGCCAAGTATTCCACGCCGCTACGCGCCAATCTTCAGCCGGGCAGCTACACGCTGCAGCTGGAGGACTTCTACAACATGAGCTACATGAAGAACAACGCCACCTACAGCGACACGGGCGGCGTCAAAGGCGCGTCCAACCAGTTCGACATACACGGCGTGCGTGTCATGCCCGTGCCGAAAAGCGAAGCGCCAAGCAAGGCTGTCGCCACCGGAACGCTGCGCATCGTTGACAACGCGGGCACACGCAAGCTGCGCATTTACCTGCCACCCGGCTATGAGGATCAGCCGCAGCAGCGCTATCCAGTGCTGTACATGCACGACGGCCAGAACCTGTTCGATCCGAAAACCGCAGCCTTCGGCGCGGCCTGGAAGATGGGCGCCAACCTGGACAAGCTGATCGCCAGCGGCGCCATCCAACCGATCATCGTGGTTGGCATCGACAACGCCGGTGCGCAGCGCGTCGATGAATACACGCCCTGCTGCGACAAGCAATATGGCGGCGGCAAGCTCGACGCTTACGCCGCCTTCATCGTCGATACCGTCAAGCCATGGGCCGACGCCAACCTGCGCACACTGAAAGATCGCGAGCACACCGCCATCATGGGTTCCTCGCTGGGCGGGATTGCCTCGGTCTACATTGCGCAGAAATATCCGCAGGTGTTCTCCATGGCGGGCGGCGTGTCCAGCTCGTTCTGGTGGAATGAGCAGATGTTCATCCGCCAGTTGCCGGAAGCACCTCCGGTGAAGTTCTACATCGACGCCGGCACCGACAACGATGGCCTCGAAGACACACGCAAGATGCGCGACGCCATGAAGGCCAAAGGCTATCAGCTCTACTACCACGAGGCCGAAGGCGGCGCCCACAACGAAAAGTCATGGGCCGCCCGCGTGCAGCTGCCGCTGATCTGGTTCTTCAGGAAGTAAGCAGCAGCCGGCTGCGCGCAGGCCGCACGGCCGGCTGATCCTGCAATTTGAAGATGCTGACCGCCTCGCGTAAACCGGCCGCCTGCTGCTCCAGCGAATCGGCGGCGGCCGCCGCTTCTTCCACCAGCGCGGCATTCTGCTGGGTCACGCTATCCATCTGACTGATGGCGATGCTGATCTGCTCGATGCCGTCGCGCTGCTCGACACTGGCCACCGAGATTTCGCCGATAATCGCCGTCACCCGCTGCACGCTGGCCACCACTTCGTTCATCGTTTCGCCCGCCTGGCCAACCAGGCGGCTGCCCTCTTCCACCCGGCCCACCGAGGTGCCGATCAGCTCCTTGATCTCGCGCGCCGCTGCTGCCGAACGCTGCGCCAGGTTGCGCACTTCCGACGCCACCACCGCAAAGCCGCGCCCCTGCTCACCCGCACGCGCCGCTTCGACCGCTGCGTTCAAGGCGAGAATATTGGTCTGGAACGCGATGCCGTCGATGACGCCGATGATGTCGACAATCTTGCGCGAGCTGTCGTTGATCTCGCCCATGGTGTGCATCATCTGCGCCACCGCATCGCCGCCCTTGGCCGCAACCGTCGATGCGGCATCCGCCAGCTTGCAGGCTTCGGTGGCATTGGCGTTATTCTGCTGCACGGTAGTGGTCAGCTCCACCATGGCGGCGGCGGTCTGCTCCAGCGAACTGGCCTGCTCCTCGGTGCGCCCCGACAGGTCCAGATTACCAGCGGCGATTTCGGTCGCCGCATGATGAATGGTTTCCGTCCCCGAGCGCACCTTGCCGACGATGCTGCCCAGCTTATGCTGCATTGATTTCAGCGCCCCCAACAGTTCGCCGATTTCGTCCCTGGTGCTGACCCGCACCTCGCTGCTCAGATCACCGGCGGCCACCGTATGCGCCATCACCACTGCCTCATCCAGCGGGCGGGTGATGCTGCGTATCAGCGACATCACGGTCACGCAGCCCACTGCCACGGTAATCAGCAAGGTAATCCCCATGGCGATCATGGTCTGGTGGTGTGCGGTACGGTTTTCCTCCTCCATCGCCGCCGTCAGCCGTGCCGACTCCTTGCCGATGAAGTCGACGATGTCGTCGATCTTCTTGGTCGGCTCCCGGTCCATGCCTTTGACCAGCGCATCCACCACATGCGCGCTTTCCGGATTAGCGGGATCGTATTTTTTCAGCGCGTCCATGTAGCGCGTTACCAGCTCGTTCTGCGTGGCGATGGCTTCGCCGACCAATGGTGTTTTCAAGTCCAGCTTGCCCAGCAGGCCATCCAGTTTTTGCAGTTCGCCGCGCGTGGCTTCGCCGCCTTTGACAAAGGCCTTGCTGTAGCGGTCCAGTTGGGCGGGATCGTTACCGCGTATCAGAATATTCTTCCACTCCTGGACCTGGATCTTGAACTCCACCTGCGCGCTGCGCGCCGTATCGATGGCCTGGCTAAGTGCGGCCGCGCGCGCCATCGCGTCGGCGCTGCGCAGATTGCTGCTGTCCAGCGCGCGCCAGCCGGCGGTGGCAACAATCGCCAATGCGACAAAAAAGAAAGCGCCCAGCAGTCCCAGGCGCACGCCTATTTTGAGATCGGCAAGTTTCATCGTTTCTTCCCCGGCGATGGTGATAAGCCATCATGCACGCAAGGCGCGAAAATGCCAATCGGAAGCGGAAATTACGACAACTGGCGGGCGTAAATGTTGGTAGGACGATTATCAGGCGGCAGCGTTTTGTGTTCAATAAACGTCAGTCCCAGCTTTGCCAGCAGATTGATCGACACCGTATTGGCCGGATTGGTAATCCCCATCAGGCGCCTGATGCCGAGCACGTCGCGGGCATAGCCGACCACGGCGGCAGCGGCTTCGTAGGTATAGCCCTGGCCGAAATAAGCCGGGCGGATGGCGTAGCCGATATCCACATCGGGCAGGCTGTCGCGCTTGATCAGGCCGCACAAGCCCAGCGGCTTGCCGTCGCTCTTGCGCTCCATCACATACAGCGAATGGCCATGCCGTTCCTGCATGACGCACGGGCCGTCGATGATGGCTGTGCGCGCGCCTTCCACACTGCGGATGCCCTTGTCGCCGATATGCTCCAGCCAGGTGGGGTCGTTGACCAGTTCGTAGTAAAAGGCGGCGTCGTCGGGCGTGATGGTGCGCAGGCTCAGGCGCTCGGTTTCCAGTATCTTCATGCGTCCGGCCAGTGGGTTGGATCTTCCAGCAATTGGTACATCACGTAGACATCCACATAGCCGAGATACTGGTGGCGGTAGGCGCGCGGCAAGGTGCCGACGATGGAGAAGCCCAGCTTTTTCCACAGCAGCACGGCCGGCATATTCGAGCTGACCACGTAATTGAACTGCATTGCCAGATAGCCCTGTGCGCGGGCGCGCTCCAGGCAGTCGCCGCCCAGCAGCTTGCCAACGCCGATGCCCTGCGCCGCCGGGCTGACCATGAAGGATGCACTGGCGACGTGATTGCCACGGTCGAGCTGATTGGGAATCAGCCGATACATGCCAACCAGGCGCTCACCGTTGAGCACGGCGACAAAACTCTGGATGCCCGGACCGAACCAGTAGGCATGGCAATCTTCGCGGCTGGTATCAGCGGCAAAATAATAGGTGTCGCCGCTGGCAATCAGTTCCTGAAATATTTCCCACATGGCGGCAAAGTCGGCTTCCGTGGCGGATCGGATGGCGATTTCTTTCAAGGCAACTCCAAGCGGATTTAACAGTGTCCAATTGTCATGTATTTCCAGGGCCAAGTCCAGCCAGGATTGCTGACTGAGGCTCAGCGATTCAGCCGGAAATTGACGCTCCCGGGACGGCCCGGCAGGCTCAGGCGTGCATGCGCGCGCGGCGATTCCGCAATAATTTTTCCTCTGCGCATCACCAGTCGGCGCGCGGCACGCAGGCGGATCGCCTCCACCGGATCGGCCGCGTCCAGCAGCACCAGGTCGGCGTGGCAGCCGGGCGCGACACCATAGCCTTGCAGGCCGAGGATGGCGGCCGGGGTGCTGGTGACGGCGCGGAAGCAATCGCCCATCCCCTCCTGGCCAGTCATCTGCGCCACATGCAGACCCATGTGCGCGACTTCCAGCATATCGCCCGAGCCCAGGCTGTACCACGGGTCCATCACGCAGTCGTGACCGAAGGCGACTGGTATGCCGGCCGCCAGCAGCTCCGGCACGCGGGTCATGCCGCGCCGCTTCGGATAGCTGTCGTGACGGCCTTGCAAAGTGATATTGATCAGCGGATTGGCGATGGCGTTGACGCCCGCCTCGTGCATCAGCGGCAGCAGCTTGCTGACGTAGTAGTTGTCCATCGAGTGCATGGAGGTCAGGTGCGAGCCCGTCACGCGGCCATGCAGGCCCAGCCGGTTGCTCTGGTAAGCCAGCGTTTCGATGTGGCGCGACAGCGGATCGTCGGACTCGTCGCAGTGCATGTCCACCATCAGTCCTTGGTCGGCGGCGTACTCGCACAGGATACGCACCGACTCGGCGCCATCGGCCATGGTGCGCTCGAAGTGCGGAATGCCGCCCACTACATCGACGCCCATGCCGATGGCGCGCTTCAGGTTCAGCAGCGCGTTGGGCGCGCGCAGCACGCCGTCCTGCGGAAACGCCACCAGTTGCAGATCCAGGTAAGGCGCAACCAGGCGCTTGACCTCCAACAGCGCCTCCACCGCCAGCAGGCGGTCATCGCAGACATCGACATGCGAGCGGATCGCCAGCAGGCCGCGCGCCGCCGCCCAGTCGCAGTATTGCAGCGCGCGGTCGATCAGCGCCTGCTGGGTCAGTTGCGGTTTCAGCTCGCCCCATAGCGAGATGCCTTCCAGCAGCGTGCCGGAAGCGTTCACGCGCGGCAGGCCGTAGCTCAGCGTGGCGTCCATGTGGAAGTGCGCGTCAACGAAAGGTGCGCTCAGCAAATCGCCGGCGGCGTCGATTTCCTGCGCCGCCTGCACCGGCAAGCGCGGGCCGACAGCGGCGATCCGGCCATCGGCGATGGCGACGTCCACGCCCTGTTGTCCGTCCGCCAGGTTGGCGTTGCGTATCACGACATCCATCTGCACTCCCGTTGATTTGAAGTAAGGACAATTGTAGGCATATTCAACAAAATACTCCAATTGTTGCATCGCATTAATTGATAGAACCTTTTTGCATGCACATGGTGGAAAAAATAACTTTCCATCGCCAACAATGCTGGCTAAAATGGCTTTATTGCGTTGCATCATAATCTCAGGAGAAACCATGTCTTCGATTACCGAGCAATTTTCCGCAGTGACGAAATCGCAACTGGAAGCACAATTTCAGATTCTAAACACTCTGGCCAGCACGGCAGTCGATAGCGCAGAGAAAGTCATCGCGCTCAATATCAGCACCACCAAGGCATCGGTTGAAAAATCGTCCGCCGCCGCCAAGCAGTTACTGGCGATCAAGGACCCGAAAGAATTGTTCAGCCTGGGCGCAGCGCAAGCGCAGCCGGGCAGCTTTGACGCGCTGCTGTCCTATGGCCGCGAGCTGTACAGCATCGCCTCGACCGCCCAAAATGCGCTGATCAAGAGTACGCAGAGCAGCTTCAAGCAAGTGAGCGAGGTCGCCGCCAAGGCACCGGCAGCGGTAGCGGCAGCCACCAAAGCCACGCCGCCAGCGCTGGCGGCAGCGGTCAGCGCCGCCGTCACCGCCGCCAACGAACCAGTCGCCGCCACCATCGCGGCAGCGGTGCCCAAAGCGCCAAAAGCCAAGCCACTCGCCGCGCCGATTCCTGAGCAGGAAGACTTCATCGAAGTCAAAGTCGAGGCAAAGCCTTCCTTCCCGGTGCCTGAAACCAAAGCCGTCAAAGCCGCGCCCAAGGCCAAGAAATAAACACGGGGGCCATCCGGCCCCGTCTTTTTTGTGCATGCTGTATCCTAGCGGGCTACACGCTTTTCGAGGCAACATGCATGTCTAAACTCTCCCGGCTGATTGGCGGTTTCGTCCGCCAGCACAGCCGTGCCTATTTGGTGTCCGGCGTCATGCTGGCCGGCGTGGCGACCCTGAGTGTCTGGGTGCCGCGCAAAGTCGGCGCCATGATCGACGGCTTGGCCAACCACACCTTGTCCGGCAACGCGCTACTGATGGAAATCGGCGCGCTGCTGCTGATCGGTCTCGGCATTTACTTCCTGCGCGTCGCCTGGCGGCAGATCCTGTACGGCGCCGCCTACCAGCTGGGCGTGTCGCTGCGCACCCGCCTGTACACCCGCATGACGCTGCAAGGCCCGGCCTTCTACCAGCGCCAGCGCACCGGGGACCTGATGGCGCTGGCCACCAACGATATCGACGCCATCGAAATGGCCGCCGGCGAGGCCATGCTGGCCGGTTTCGACGGCGCGCTCACCTTGGTGATGGTGCTGGGCGTGATGCTGCTCGGCGTCGACTGGCGCCTGGCCTGCATCGCCCTGCTGCCCTTCCCGCTGATGGGCTGGGCGTTCTGGTATATCTCCGGCCATATCCACACCGCCTCCACCGATTCGCTCAAGCGGTTCAGCGCGCTCAACGACCATGTGCAGGAAACCCTGTCTGGCGTGCGCACCTTGCGCGCGCTGGGGCTGGAGCAGCGCAGCGCCCGGCAGTTCTCCACCCTGGCCGGCCAGGCCGCCGACGCCAGCCTGCGCGCGCAAGTCTGGGAAGCCGCCTACGAACCCGCCGTCGGCCTGACGCTGACCGCCGCCAGCGGCCTGACGCTGGGCCTGGGCGGCTACCTGATCTGGCATGAGCAACTGACCGTCGGTTCGCTGACCGCGTTCACCATGTACCTGGGCCAGCTGATCTGGCCAATGTTCGCCGCCGGCTGGGTGCTGTCGCTGATCGAACGCGGCCGCGCCGCCTGGCAGCGCCTGCATCCAATGCTGGAAGCGCCGCTGGCGGTTGAGGATCATGGCACGCTGACTGAGGTGCCAGCCGGCCCGATCACGCTGCGCGATGTCAGCTACGCCTATTCGGGTCCATCCGCGCCCGCCATCAATGACATTTCGCTGGAGCTGAAACCAGGCCAGACGCTCGGCCTGGTCGGCCCGACCGGTAGCGGCAAGTCCACCTTGCTGCGGGTGCTGCTGCGCCAGTTGACACCACAACACGGCAGCGCCCAGTGGAGCGGCCACGCGCTCGACCAGTACACGCTGCACGCGCTGCGCGCCGCCATCAGCTGGGTGCCGCAGGAGTCCTTCCTGTTCTCGGCGTCGATCGCCGACAATATCGCGCTGGCCAAACCCGGCGCCACGCGCGCGCAGATTGAACACGCCGCCAGCCTGGCCGCCATCCACGACGACATCCTGCTGTTCGCTGATGGCTACGATACCCAGGTCGGCGAAAAAGGCATCACGCTGTCAGGCGGCCAGCGCCAGCGGGTCGCCATCGCCCGCGCGCTGCTGGCTGATAACGACTTGCTGCTGCTGGATGACGCGCTGTCCGCCGTCGATACCGGCACCGAGACACGCATCCTGCAACACCTGGAGGAACTGCGTGCGCAACGCAGCGGCCGCAGCGCCGTCATCGCCAGCCACCGCCTCAGCTCCGTGGTCAGCGCCGACCTGATTATCGTGCTGCGCGACGGCCGCATCACCGAAACCGGCAGCCACGAACAGCTGCTCGCGCTGGACGGCTGGTATGCCAGCCAGTGGCGCTATCAACAATTGGAAGCAAGTCTTGATGAAGCCTGAATCGAAACCTGACGCGGCGTCCACCACCGGCCAGATGCGGCAGGCGTTCACGCTACTGCACCGCGCCGCGCGGCCGGACCAGCACCACCTGTCGTGGGCCGTGCTGTGGCTGATCCTCGCCGCGCTGCTGGAAGTGCTGGGCCCCATCATGGGCAAGGCGCTGATCGACGAACACCTGCTGCCGCACCATCTCGACTGGCCGCGCATGGCGGGCCTGCTGGCCGGCCTGGTGCTAACCGGCTGGATCGCCAGCGGCCTGCGCTACCTGCAACTGGTGCGCCTGTCCGGCCTGGCCATGCGCTCAGTGATGCGCCTGCGCGAAATGGTCTACACCCATGTGCTGCTGTTGCCGATGTCCTTCTTCGACCGCGCCATCACCGGCCAGCTGGTGTCGCGCGTCACCAACGACACCGAGGCGGTCAAAAGCCTGTACATCCAGGTGCTGTTCGTCATGCTCGATTCCACCATCGTGCTGATCGGCACCGTCTGCGCCATGGCCTTCCTCGACTGGCGGCTGATGCTGATCGTGCTGGCGCTGCTGCCGGCAGTGCTGCTGATCGTCTGGCTGTACCAGCGCTGGAGTGCGCCGGCGGTGACGCGCGCGCGCGCGCTGCGCAGCGAGATCAATGGCCAGATGGCGGAATCCATCGGCGGCATGAGCGTGCTCCAGGCCAGCAACGCCGAGCAGCGTTTCGGCCAGCGCTTCGCTGCTACCAATGAAAATCACTACACGGCGCGGCTGGCCGAGCTGCGCGCCAACGCCTGGCTGCTGCGGCCCGCGCTCGACCTGTTCAACATCCTGCTGCTGGCGGCGGTGATTTTCCTGTTCGGCCAGCGCGAGATGACCGCCACCGAAGTCGGCGTGCTGTACGCCTTCATCAGCTACCTGGCGCGCGTGATCGAACCGCTGATCCAGATCACCATGCAATTCAGCCAGTTGCAGCAATCGGTGGTGGCCACCGCGCGCGTGGCGACCTTGCTGAACGAAGGCGCAGCGCAGGAACACAGCGGCCAGGCCGCGCGCGCCAGCGCAGCCAATGACAGCAGCGCGCCCGCCGTCGCCATCCGCCACCTCAACTTCGCTTACAACCCTGGCCAGCCGGTGCTGCACGACCTGTCGCTGGAGATACCGCAAGGCGATTTCGTCGGCATCGTCGGCCACACCGGCAGCGGAAAATCGACGCTGCTGTCGCTGCTGCTGCGCTTCTATCCGGCCGAGCATGGCAGCATCCTGATGCACGGCGTGCCGCTGGACGATATCGACAACGAACGCTTCCGCGCCGAAGTCGGCCTGGTGCCGCAAGACCCGTTCCTGCTGGCCGCGTCCGCGCGCGAGAACATCGACATGGGACGCGGCCTGACGCAAGAGCAGATCGAAACCGCCGCGCGCGCCGCCCACGCCCACGATTTCATCACGGCGCTGGGCCAGGGATACGACACGCCGCTGGGTGAAGGCGGCTCGCGGCTGTCAGTCGGCCAGAAGCAGCTGATCGCGATCGCCCGCGCGCTGGCCGGCACGCCGCGCATCCTGCTGCTGGACGAAGCAACTTCCCACATCGATTCGCAAACCGAGCAGATCGTGCAAACCGCGCTGGATGAGCTGCGCGGCAAGGTGACGGTGATCGCCATCGCGCACCGCCTGTCCACCATCCGCGACGCCAGCCGCATTATTGTGCTGAACCACGGCCGCATTACGGAAACCGGCGCGCACGAGCAGCTGATGCAAATTGATGGCGGCTTGTATCAACGTCTATATCTTTTGCAGCAACTGGCCGCATAAAGTGCTTAAAAGCCACTAAAAACTGTGCGGTTTTACTGAAAAATCGCAGCCCGCTGGGCTTTCTTGATTGCAACAGGCCTATAATTGTCTGGAGATTGCGGTGCAATTCGCGAGGGCGTCAAGTTGGCAGGATCAAGAAACAGCGGGTGGTGGCAAACAACACATCGCACCATGGTGGCGGCCATTGCGTTGACGCTGGCGCCCGCATGGGCGCTGGCCCAGTCGACGCTGGACGAACGCATCCTCGACATCCGCGAACAAAGCCGCTTCGTTCCCGACAAGGCGCTGGCCCAGCTGCAAAAACTGCAGCCCGAGCTGCCGGCGGCCTCCACCTACACCCGCGCCGAATTCCTGACCCAGATGAGCGCCACCCGCATGCGGCTGGGGCAGAATGATGTGGCGCTGGAAGCCGCCGACCAGGTGATCGCCTTCGGCAAATCGCTGCATGATGAGGCCATCATCGCCAAGGGCATGCTGGCAAAGACCTATGTGCTGTTTGCGCAAGCCGACATCGACGCCGCGCACCGGCTGGCGTTCGAAGCGGAAAAGCTGGCGCTGACCACGCGCGACAATGCGCTCAAAGTGCAGGCCACGATCACCGCCGGCCAGACTTACGCCGAGCAGGGCAACTTCCCTTCCGCGCTACAGCGGCTACAGCACGCGGTGGAAATGGCGCGCCTGCCAGCCGGCGACCGTATCAGCCTGGTGGCGGCGCTGAACGCACTGGCCAAGCTGCACACCCAGATGAAGGAATACGACAACGCCGCCGAAACGCTGGCCGAGCTGTTGGGCGAAACCGAAAAACTCAATTCGCCCGGCCGCATGGCAATGGCCAAGAACACCGAGTACGGCCTGGCCATCGACTCCGGCCAGCCGCAGCGCGCCCTACGCGTGCTACAGGAAAACCTGGTCCTGGAACGCAAGATGGGCGCGGAACGGATGGTCGGCGTCACGCTGGTCAACCTGTCGGACAGCTACCTGAAGCAGCACGACTTTGCCCGCGCGGTGCAGTATGCGCAAGAGTCGCTGCTGTCGGCGCAGAAGACCAGCGACAAATCCACCGAAGCCACCGCACGCCTCAACCTGGGCCAGGCCTACCTCGGCATGGGCCGGCTGGAAGAGGGCAAGAAGCAGTATGAACTGGGCCTGGCGCGCTACGAGCAGGAGAACAACAAGCCCGACCTGCAGGTGGCGCTACGCGAATATGGCGAAGCGCTGGAGCGCGCCGGTGATCTGCGCGGCGCGGTGGCCGCCTATCATCGCGAACGCGATATCTCCAACGAGCTGTTTGAAAAACGCCGCCAGCAAGCCATGCTGGAGCTACAGGAAAAATACGAAGGCGAAAAGAAGCAGCGCCAGATCGAGCTGCTGAGCCATGAGAATCTGGTCAAGGGCGCGGAGATCGACAACCGCCGCCTGCAGCAGCGCGTATGGTGGCTACTGGCGCTGGTGTTCGCGCTGGCGGCTGCGGTGGTCGGCCTGCTGTACCGCAAAGTGCGGCATACCAATGCGCAGCTGGAGGTGAAGAACCTGGAGCTGAAAGCGCAGTCGACGCTTGATCCACTGACATCGCTGTACAACCGCCGCCACTTCCAGGACTTCATGCGCAGCCTGAATACGCAGCAGCGCTCGGACGATATCGTCGGCGCGCTATTCCTGCTCGACGTCGACCACTTCAAGCATATCAACGACAACTACGGCCACGCAGCCGGCGATGCGGTGCTGAAGATGATCGCCGAAAACCTGCGCATCGCGCTACGCGAGACTGACATGATCGTGCGCTGGGGCGGCGAGGAATTCCTGGCCTTCCTGCCGGCGATCCCGCGCCACGGCGTAGATGAAATCGCGCGGCGGATCTTGCTGAGCATTTCGTCGCAATCGCTGAAATACCAGGAGCAGCAGATATCAGTGAATGTGTCGGTCGGCTTCTCGCCCTTCCCGCTGATACCGGGCGGCGAGCCGCTGCCGTGGGAACGCGCGGTCAACCTGGTCGACATGGCGCTGTACCTGGCCAAGGCACATGGCCGCAATCGTGCTTACGGCGTGCGCGGATTCGAGAACTTCCACCTGACCTCGATGGACGTCATCGAACAGGACCTGGAACGTGCGTGGCGCTCCGGCTTCGTGGATTTGAGCGTGGTGCTGGGCGGCGAACCTGGCGCGCATCCGCCGACGCCGACGGAGCACGACAACGTCGTCTCCATCCGCCAGGCGGCGCGCCAGCACTGATTACTTCTTGGTCTCGCGTTCTTCGGCCGAGGTCTGCATCTTCTCGCCGGCGCGCTCCAGCTTGCGGCCGGCTTCCTTGCTCGCCTGGTTCAAGGTCTCGCCGGCCTTGTCGGCCGCCTGATCGAGGCGCTGGCTAGTTTCCTTGGCCGCTTCGCTGAGTTGCTGGTTGGCTTGTTTGGCGGCGTTATCCAGCCGCGCGCCAGCCTGCTCGGTGGCCTGGTCCAGCTTACGGCCGGCACGCTCGGCCGGACCGGCTTCGCTCGGATCGGCCTTCTTCTGGCAACCGCCCAGCAGCGCCAGCGTAGCCAGGGTCACCGCGACATAACGTATCATCATGATCATCTCCTGAAAGAATGAGTTCTTTCCAAGAGCATACATCTACCCGCTCGGCCACAGCGCACGTTTTGATGGGAATGGGACTTGCAGCAACCAGCCTTACAGGTTCTCGACGATCTTCTTCGGCGGGGGTGGTGGCGTGAAAACCACGGTTTCGGATTCCGGCGCGCCATCCATGGCATCGGATTTTTGCAGCCAATCCTGTAGTTTTTCCATGCGGCGGATCAGGATGCCCTTGCTGCTGATATAGCCCACCTGCTCGAAGTTCTCCGGCTTGCTGACCAGCTTGGACACGGTGGGCAGGTTTTCCGCCAGCCGTTCAAACGCCTTGCGCGCTTTCTGTTCCCATTTGACCAGGTTGGCTTCGTTGAAGCGGTTGCTTTCGTAGTAAATGGTGAGCGTTCGGTCATGATTGCCATAACCGACAATGGCTGCGCCCATGCGGACTGTTTCCAGCACATCGGCCTTGATCGCTGCCGTCGGCACAAACAACGCTGCGCGCCCGGTGGCGTCCGGTCGTTCCAGCGGCAAATCCTGTCCCATCACTCTGGTCATCATGCTTCCTGTAATTATCGCCATGGAGTTGCTGCTAGGCTATTTTTTGAATTCTATATCGCTCCTTTGTCCATTACAAGAAGAATACGCCGCACCGTGGCGTGCCCGGCAACTACCTTATAATGCGGGCTGACCCTTTATACCGCCGCACCATGACGTCCTCCCTCTCCCGTTTCGGGGCCATTTCCGAAGCCGCCGTCGATACCGCCGAACGCAATCTGCGCGACACCCTGAGCATCGCCATCGGACACCGCGCCCCGCACGCGGCGCTGATCGTCTACGACACCCGCACCGACCTGAATCGCGCGCTGACCGAAGCCTACCGCCGCGCCGCGCCGGATGCGCAGTTCATCGACTTCGACGCCACCACGCCGGAGCAGATCCTGGCTACCTTCGAGCGCATGCAGGCGGGTGACCTGGTGGTGCTGGTGCAATCGACCAGCTTCCGCATGGACGCCTACCGCATCCGCATCGAACTGTTCAAGCGCGGGCTGAAAGTGATCGAGCATGTGCACCTGTCGCGCATGCCGGGTGAACAGGGGCTGCACTATATCGATTCGCTGGCTTATGATCCTTCTTATTACCGCGGCGTGGGCCATGCGCTGAAGGAACGTATCGACAGCGCCCAGCGCGGCATGGTTGACAGCGGTGATGGCGCGCAACTGGTGTTCGACTCGCCATTTGAATCGGCCAAGCTGAATATCGGCGACTACAGCGGCATGCAGAATATCGGCGGGCAGTTCCCGCTGGGCGAAGTGTTCACCGAGGCGCAGGATCTGGAAGCGGTCAGTGGCCGGGCGCGCATCTTCGTGTTTGGCGATACCAAATTCCTGGTCAACAAACCAGCGGCGCCGATCACCATCATCGTCGACCAAGGCCGCGTGGTGGCCACCGAAGACAGCACGCCGGAATTTGAGCAGATGCTGTCCATCATCCGCGAGCACGAGGGTGAAGTGTGGCTGCGCGAACTGGGCTTCGGCATGAACCGCGCCTTTTCGCGCGACTGCATGGTGGACGACATCGGCACCTACGAACGCATGTGCGGCATCCACCTGTCGCTGGGCGCCAAGCACGGCGTCTACACCAAGCCGCAACTCAAGCGCAAAGACGCCCGCTACCACATCGACGTCTTCGCCGTCACCGACGGCGTCTACCTCGGCGACGACCGCATCTACCGTAACGGCGCCTGGGATATCGCCGCTATTGAAGCTGAACGACCATAATTTGATGCATCGCAACGGTGCGACGAAAAGCACTTGAACAAGCTTGTGAGGCAGCGCTGATTTAATACACTGAGCACATGCCGCCGACAAAGGAAGAGGCAAAAGTGCAATTGCCTCGCGAATCTCTACGTATTGTTGCAGATGCGTTAATTCAGCGAGGTGAGCAAGCCACTGTCGTTCAGCGCGCCATCCCATGGCGGGATGGGATGGTATTCGGCGACCAGGAAGTCGATCAGGGCGCGCACTTTGGGGGATGGCTGGCGGCTGACGGGGTATAGGGCGCTGAGGTAGTTCAACGGCAGCTGCCAGTCGCTCAGCACCGGCACCAGCGTGCCTTCCATCAGGCTGCGCCAGGCGAGGAAGGTGGTGTTGTAGACGATGCCCAGTCCCTGCTGCGCCGCCTGCTGCAACACCAGGCCGTTGTTGGCGGTGAAGGCCGCCGGCACGCGTACCGATTGCTGTTCGTCGCCGCGCGTGAAATGCCATTGGGTGCCATCGGTCAGGTGGCTGAAGTGCAGGCAGCGGTGCTGCTGCAATTCCTGCGGCGTCGTCGGCATGCCATGCCGCGCCACATAGGCCGGTGACGCGCACAGCACACCGCGGCATGGCGCCAGCGGACGCATCGCCAATGCGTGCACGTCCGGTATGCCGCCCACCCGTATCGTCAGGTCAAAGCCATGCTCGATCGGATCAAGCAAGGCGTCATCGACAAACAGCATCGGTTCCAGCAAGGGATGCAGCAACGCGAAGCGCGCCACCGCACCGGCCAGCCATTCGCTGCCGAAGCTCGACGGCGCCTGTATCCGCAGCGGTCCCGCCAGGTCATCGCCAACTTGCGCCACCACCCGCGCCGCTTCCTGCGCCTGTGACACGGTCGCCATACACGGCGCCAGATAGGCCTGGCCGACATCGGTCAGGCTGACTTCGCGTGTCGAGCGATGCAGCAGCCGCGCACCCAGCTTTTCCTCCAGCTGCAGGATGTGCTTGCTGACCATGGCGCGCGTCAGGCCCAGCCGCCGTCCAGCCTCGCTGAAACTGCGCTGCCTTGCCACTTCCACAAAAATTTCCATCGCCCGTAACTGGTCCATGGGGTGATTGTCGCCATTTTGGCGACAATGTGTCAACCTTTTGCGGATTGTGAGGCCCGGCGCAGCCCCGTAAAATGCGCTACATCAAATATCCCGCCATGGAGCCAGAAATGCTGACAGACGCACAAAAGCAACAATACCAACGCGATGGCTACCTCGTCATCCCCGGTTTCAAGAGCGACGAGGAGATCGCCAAGCTGCGCGCCCGCGCTGCGGAGATTGTCAACGATTTCGACCCGAGCGCCCAATCCGGCATTTTCAGCACCATCGAGCAGGAAAAAACCACCGACGATTACTTCCTCGGGTCCGACAACACCATCCGCTGTTTCTTTGAAGAAGAAGCCTTCGGCGCGGACGGCCAGCTGAAACAGGCCAAGCAACTGTCGATCAACAAGATCGGCCACGCCATGCACGACCTGGACCCGGCCTTCCGCGCCTTCACCGCAGATCCGCGCCTGGAAGAACTGGCGCGCGAGCTGGGCCTGAGCGATCCCAAGGTCTGGCAGTCGATGTACATCTTCAAGCAGCCTGGCATTGGCGGCGAAGTGCGCTGGCACCAGGACGCCACGTATTTCGACACCGATCCGGTCAGCGTCACCACCTTCTGGTTCGCGCTGGAAGACGCCACGCTGGACAATGGCTGCATGTGGGCGGAACCGGGCGGCCATCGCGGCCCGATGCGCGAACGCTTCCTGCGCAATGGCGATGACGTGCGCATGGAAAAACTCAGCGATCTGGCATGGCCGGACAACAGCAGCGCCGTGCCGCTGGAATGCAAGGCCGGCAGCCTGGTGTGCTTCCACGGCCTGCTGCCGCACTACAGCGCGCCGAACCGCTCGCCGGTGTCGCGCCACGCCTACACGCTGCACGTCACCGATGGCGCGACCCGCTACTCACCGCAGAACTGGATACAGCGCGACGACAAGCTGCCGGTGCGAGGCTTCCTGTAATGCGGATTCAGATTTTCGCCGCCCAGTGGGGAAATAATGAGCTGCCGGCGCCGGTATTCATCGAACGCGTCAAGGCCGCCGGTTTCGATGGCATCGAAATGTCGCTGCCGCTGGACGCCGCCGAGCGCGACGCCTGGACCCGCCAGATCGCCGACGCCGGCCTGGGCCTGATCGTCGCGCAATGGGAGACGGTGTTCCATCCGACTTTTGAGCCGCACAAAACAGCGCTGGCCGAATTGCTGCACAACGCCTGCGCAGCCAAGCCGCTGCACGTCAATTCGCACACCGGCAAGGACTACTTCACGCCGGAGCAGAACCGCGAACTGCTGGACCTCGCGGCAGATATCTCGCGCCAGCACGGCGTGCCGATCTACCACGAGATCCATCGCAGCCGTTTCAGCGGCCACCCGATGCTGCTGCTGCCCTATCTGCGCCAGCTGCCGGACCTGCAACTGACCGCCGACCTGTCGCACTGGTGCTGCGCCTGCGAGTCGCTGCTGGAAGACCAGCCCGAAACGCTGGCCGCAACGCTGCCGCGCGTGCGGCACATCCACGCCCGCGTCGGCCACGCGCAAGGCCCGCAAGTGGCCGACTTCCGCGCGCCGGAATCGCAGGCCGCGCTGGAAGCGCACCTGTCGTGGTGGGATGAAGTGATACGCCTGCGCCGCGCCGCCGGTGCCCAGCACATGACGCTGACGCCGGAATTCGGCCCGGTCCCGTACACGCAAACCCTGCCCTACACGCAGAAGGAAGTATCGAACGCCTGGGAACTCAACGTCGCCATGCTGGCCCTGCTGCGCCAGCGCTACGCCGACGCCTGAGCCGTATCCCTGGCCGGCGACAGCGGCAGCACCAGCAGCACGCTGGTGCCTGCCGCCGGCACCGACTCCACGCGTATCGTCCCGCGCAGCACACCGGTGACGATGTTATAGACGATATTCATCCCCAGCCCTGAGCCGCCCTGCCCCATCTTGGTAGTGAAGAAGGGATCGAATATCTTGTGCAGCACCACCTCGGTCATGCCGACGCCGTTGTCCTTCAATTGCAGCACCACCAGATCCCGTCCCTCGCGCCGCGCGCTGATCGTCAGCATGCCGCTTTCGCGTCCGTCGAAGCCATGTAGCAGCGCATTGGCGATCAGGTTGCTGAGCACCTGGCTGACGCTGCCCGGATAGGAATCGAACATCAGGTCCGCGGGCACATCCACCGTCACCGCGCACGCCGCGCGGCGCAGCTGCGCCGCATAGGTAGCCAGCGTATCGTGCAGCACCTCGTCCAGCCGGAAGCGGCGGCGCTGGCCACTGGCCTGATCCACCGCCACCTGCTTGAATGAGGTGATCAGGTCGCCGGCGCGCGTCAGCGAACCGCTCATGATGTCGCAGGCCTTGGCAGCGTCGGCCAGCAAGGCGTCCAGCGCCGAGCGCTTCAAGCCGCCGCCCTCTTTCATGCGCCGCTCAAAATCGCGCACCATGTCGCCCAGCGAGGTGGCCGTCAGCAGGCTGTTGCCGATCGGCGTATTCAGCTCGTGCGCCACACCGGCCACCAGCGCCCCCAGCGACGCCATCTTCTCCGAGGTTTGCAGATTGGTCTGCGCCTGCTTCAGCGTCGCCACCACGCGCGACAAATCGTTGCGCGCCTGCTCCGCCTGGCTTTTCTGGTGTTCCAGTTCTTTCAGGCTGATTTCCAGTCCCTGCCGCGTGTCCGTCTCGCGGCGGTTGGCCACCAGCAGCGCCGCGATCAGCGCGCTGATGATCACGCCCACCACGCCGATCAGCACCACCGGCAGTTGCGAGCGGCCGTAGCGTGCGCCCGAACGTCCTTCAAACTTGATGATCCAGTTGCGCTGCCCTACCGGCAGTACGGTTTGCGCCGTCAGCCCAGGCACAGTGTCAGCGCGCGGCTGATGCGTCTCCACCCTGCCGTCGCTGTCGTAGAGCAGCGTGTCGGAGCCGGGCAGCGGCACCTTGCCGTTCTGGAAGCCGCCATCCTCGATGCGCACATGCAGATGCTCCAGCAACGCAGGATCGATCACCTCGCGCATCAAGGCATTCACGCGGAACACGATCGCCACAAAGCCCACCAGCGCCTCGCGCCGCTGCGCCGTGGTGTCCAGCGGCGTGCCGTTGCGGTACACCGGCGCGCGTGCGACAAAGCCAGGCTCGCCGCTGGCGTCCTGCGCCAGCGTGATGCGCTCGGTGGCGACGATCTCGCCACTGTCGCGCCCCAGCTCCAGCGCCTTCAGGTGCGGCGGCAGCGCGGACAGGTCGAGGCCGAAGGCGTTCTCATTGCCTTTCATCGGCTCGGTGTATTCGATGATGTAATGCAGCGGGCGGCGGCTGGCCGGGTGCACATGGAAGCCGGGATAGCCCTCGCGCCGCACGCCTTCGATAAACGCCGGCAGATTAGCCTCCGGCACCATGCGCACAAACTGCAAGGCTTGATAGCCGGGATAGCGCTTGTCGATCTTCAGCTGGCTGACGAAACGGTGGAAGTGGTCGCGGTCGATGCGGTCGTTGACCGCGTACATGCCGCGCATGCCGTGCAGCGAATCGGCGTAGATCTGCAAGCGGGTCTGGGTATCGCGCGCCACCCGTTCGGTGTCGCGCTGAAAGCCGGCGCGGACTTGCAGCTTCTGCTGCTCCTCCATCACAAAATAGCAGGTCCAGGCTGTCAGGCATATCCCGACAAAGAAAGCCAGGTAGCCGCGCCCGTGCATGATTTATCCGGCGTGGTCGCTGTAACGGTTGGCGATGGCCATGAACTCCTCCTCCACCGTCAGCATCGCGTCAACCACATCGGGATCGAAGTGCTCGCCGCTGCCCTGCCGTATCATCTCCATCGCGGTTTCGTGGGTGAACGCCGGCTTGTAGACGCGCTTGGAAATCAGCGCGTCATACACATCGGCCACCGCCATCAGCCGTGCCGACATCGGGATCGCATCGCCCGCCAGTCCTTGCGGATAGCCGGAGCCGTCGTACTTCTCCTGGTGCGAATACGCGATTTCGCGCGCATAGCGCAGGAAGGTGTTGGTATAGCCCAGCGCGTTCTCGACATTGGCGATGGCGTCGCGGCCGTACACGGTGTGCATCTTCATCACTTCGAATTCGGCGTCGGTCAGGCGGTCAGGCTTGAGCAGGATCGCATCCGGTATCGACACCTTGCCGATGTCGTGCAGCGGCGCCGCCTTGAACAAGGCCTTGATATTCGCGTCGCTCAGCTCTTCCTCGAAGCGCTTGTGCGATTGCAGCTGCAGCGCCAGCGCGAACATATAGTGCTGCACGCGGCGCAGGTGGTTGGCGGTTTCGTATTCGCGCGTTTCGGCCAGCGAGGCCAGCGCCCAGATCATCGCGTCCAGCATCTGGCTCAGTTCCGTGGTCACCTCTTCCACCAGGTGCTCCAGCAGATTGCGCTGCTGCTTCAGCAGCTCGCGCGAGTGACGCAATTGCAGATGGGTGTCGACGCGCGCGCGCAGCACCTCGGCGATGACCGGCTTGGCCACCACGTCGGCGGCGCCGTGTTCAAAGGCGCGCTGCTCGTCCGCTTGCTGTTGTAACAAAATGACCGGGATGTCGGCGGTGTCCGGGCTAGACTTGAGCTGCTGGCAGACGCTATAGCCATCGAGCACCGACAGTCCGGCGTCCAGCACCACCAGATGCGGCCGCGGCACATGCTGCATGAGGTCCAGCGCGGCGCGTCCGCTATTGGCCAAGCGCACCTCGTACTGCCCTTCCAGCATGCTATTCATCTGGATCAGCTTGTCCGCAGCCTCGTCGACGAGCAATACGATGGCCTTTTTGACATTCATCTGCCGCTACTCCCGCGTTATTCTTACCAACATCATAACCGAGCATATTTGCCGGATGAAACTATTTTCTCCGCCTAGCTTGCAATTATATAGTACGCTACCTATACTGAGGACATGGATACTCAAACTCAAACCAATTCCGCCGTCCCGCAGCTGGACGCCCAGCTCTGCTTCGCGCTGTATTCCACTTCGCTGGCGATGAGCAAGCTGTACCGCAAGCTGTTGCGCGGCCTCGGCCTGACCTACTCACAATACCTGGTCATGATGGTATTGTGGGAGAAAAACGAACTGACCGTGTCGGAAGTCGGCGAACGCCTGTTCCTCGACTCAGCCACGCTGACGCCGCTGCTGAAACGCATGGAAGCGGCCGAACTGCTGACCCGCACCCGCGCCGCCAGCGACGAGCGCCAGGTGATCATCAAGCTGACGCCGCACGGCGACGCGCTGCGCCACGAAGCCGCCAAGCTGCCGCCTTCCATCCTGCAAGCCACGCAGTGCACGCTGGACCAGGTGGTCGGCATGAAGCAGGAGCTGGACCAGTTGCGCGCCAGCCTGATGTCGGCAGCTGGTTGAACGCGATGACCAACACCGCCACACCCATCTACACGCCGCTGCGCGAGGCCGCAGCAGCGCTGCGCAGCGATGGCTACGCGCTGCTGCAACCGCAAGACCTGGCCACGCTGGCCGGCCTGCCGCTGGACACGCTGAACGCCCTGATCCCCAGCTGGGATGCGCTGGCGCCGGACAACTACCTGAAGGATGGCGGCCGCTATCGCCGCCGCCGCCATTCCTGCTTTGTGCAGCAGGGCCGCGAGCTGACGCAAACGCCGCACCGCGCGCACTGGCAGCCGCTGGAGTACAACGCGCTGCACGGCGGCATGCATCGCCTGTTCGAGCCGGTGCAGCCGGACACGGTTGCGCAGCCAGCGTGGCCGGCGCTGATCACCGCCATCGGCCAGTTGTGCAGCGCG
Organism: Duganella sp. sic0402; assembly: GCF_019219065.1. Lineage (GTDB taxonomy): Bacteria > Pseudomonadota > Gammaproteobacteria > Burkholderiales > Burkholderiaceae_D > Rugamonas. The sequence goes on from NZ_JAHUWK010000005.1 coordinate 267,824, forward strand.
GCACGCGAAAACAGCGCGCCGTGGTATGTTGAGGCGCACCAGTTCCGCATCGACACCACCGACGGCATTGGCCGCCCGACGCCGGAAGGCGCGCACCGCGATGGCGTCGATTTTGTCGCCGTCATCCTGATCGCGCGCGACGGCATCAAAGGCGGCGAAACCCGCGTGTTCGAAGCCGAAGGACCGAACGGCAAGCGCTTCACCATGACCGCGCCGTGGACCATGCTGTTGCTGGATGACGCAACTGTCATTCATGAATCCACACCGATCCAGCCGCTGGCGCAACACGGACACCGCGACACCTTGGTTCTAACCTGGCGCGCTGGCGGTTTTCAGGGACAGGAAACTTCCCCTTGAGGGTGTAATCCGATATAGTTTATGCAGCTAACTATGCACCAGGAGGGGGTCTGTGGACACCAGCTACGAAATACAGCCCGATGAAATAGAAATACTGATAGTCGAAGACAGCCCCACCCAGGCGGAACGCTTGCGCCGATTGATACAGTCGATGCGCTATGGCGCGCGGGTGGCGCCGAACGGCCGTCTGGCGCTGGAGGCGATCCGCGAACACAAGCCGCACCTGGTGCTGTCCGACATCGTCATGCCGGAGATGGACGGCTACACGCTGTGCCGCGCCATCAAGGCCGACCCGGAGCTGCGCGACATCCCGGTGATCCTGGTGACTTCGCTGATGGACCCGAAGGACATCATCCGCGGCATCGAATGCGGCGCGGATAACTTCATCCGCAAGCCGTATGCGGAAGACTATCTGCTGAACCGCATCGGCCACATGCTGATGAACCAGAAGCTGCGCAAGAACCAGAACATGGAGATCGGCATCGCTCTGTATCTGGGCGAGCAAAAGCACTTCATCAACGCCGACCGCCAGCAGATTCTCGACCTGCTGATTTCTACCTACGAGCAGGCGGTGCAGGTCAACAGCGAACTGCAGTCGCGCGAGCGCCAGGTGATCGAACTGAATATGCGGCTGGCGCACCACGCCGGCGAGCTGGAAACCATCAACCGCGAAATCGCGCTGAAGAATCTGGAGCTGGCGGAAGCGAGCCGCATGAAATCGGCCTTCATCGCCAATATGTCACACGAGCTGCGTACGCCGCTGAACGCCATCATCGGCTTCACCGGCGCGCTGCTGATGAAGCTGCCCGGCCCGCTGACGCCGGAGCAGGACAAGCAGCTGAACACCATCCGCACCAGCGCCCGCCACCTGCTCTCGCTGATCAACGACATCCTCGATGTCGCCAAGATCGAAGCGGGCAAGGTCACGCTGGAACTGGAGACGGTGCAGTGCCAGGACATCGTCAAGGATGTGGTGGACACGCTGCGTCCGCTGGCGGTACAGAAAAACCTGGCGCTGGAAATGGAGCTGGCCAATCCCGCCATCGTGCTGGAAACCGACCGCCGCGCGCTGACGCAAATTCTGCTCAACCTCGGCAACAACGCCATCAAGTTCACCGAGAGCGGCACGGTGCGCGTGACGCTGGCGGAAAAGCCGGGCGAAAACGGCAGCCCGAACCTGATCGAATTCTCGGTGGCCGACAGCGGTGCCGGCATCCGCGAGGAAGACCAGGCCAAGCTGTTCCAGGCCTTCTCGCAGCTGGACTCGACCTCGACCCGCCACGCCGAGGGCGCCGGCCTGGGCCTGTACCTGTGCCAGAACCTCGCCAACCTGATCGGTGGGTCGCTGTTCTTCAAGAGCGACTTCGGCCGCGGCAGCACCTTCACGCTGGCGCTGCCGGCGAAATGACGGTTTAATCAATTCAGAAGATGACTATAATAACAACGTAATTCTACGGTATTGCACTGCAACATAAAGAGGGGTATAGTTTGAACTGTCTCCTCCAATCCGTTCGCTGAACATTGGAATTCAACCCGCACCGTCTGGTCGCGGGTTTTTTTTTGCCTGTATTTCTTCTTCGCACTGCAATATTTTCATCCGGCTAACGTCTACATAGGCTGTAACGCTTGTTTCAGCAATAAATTAAACAAGCGATTTAGTTATATCATTTGTTTGAATTGTGTGATGTAATCCGGCCATGAACGCTAAACCTACCCACCACGATCCCAGCCAGCCAGCCGACGACGCGCGCAAGCCCCGTTCCGACGGCGAGCAATCGCGCGAGCGCCTGCTGCACGCGGCCATGCGGCTGTTCGGCGAACAGGGCTACTCCAAGACCTCGACGCGGGAAATCGCCCAGGCGGCAGGCGCCAATGTGGCCGCCATCAGCTACTACTTCGGCGACAAGGCTGGCTTGTACCAGGCCTGCTTCAGCGCCATCTGCACGCCGGTCGAAAACAACATCGCCATGTTCGACCAGCCGCACTTCACGCTGCGCGAATCGCTGCACGGCTTCTACCGGCAAATGACGGCGCCGTTGATGGCGGGCGCCGACGCCGAGGTGCTGCTCAAGCTGTTCTACCGCGAAATGCTGGAGCCAACCGGCTTCTGGCAGCAGGAAATCCAGAACAACATCAAGCCAGAGCACATGGCGCTGGCCGGTGTGCTGTGCCGTCATCTGGATCTGCCTGCGCCGGATGAACGCGTGCACCTGCTGGCCTACGCCATCGCGGCCATGTGCGTGCAAATGCTGATCGGGCGCGATGTGGTCAACGCGATCACCCCCAGTCTGATGTCCAGCCCGGAGGCAATCGCCGCCTGGGTCGAGCATCTGACCGGGTTTGCGGAGACGCTGGTGCTGGCAGAAAAAATCAAACTTCAACAAGGGAAAGCATGAGTATCTTTTTACGCGCGACGGCGTTGGCCGTCGCGGCGACGCTGGGCGGCTGCGCCGTGCAGGGACCGGCGCAGCAAGTGGATTCATTGGCGCCCGCACAGTGGCAGGCGCCATTGCCGCACAACGGCAGCCAGGCCGATCTCGCCAGCTGGTGGCGCGGCCAATCGGACAGCCTGCTGGTGCAGCTGATTGAATCGGCGCAGGCGGTCAGCCCGACTGTGGCTTCTGCAGCGTCGCGCATCGCACAGTCGCGCGCCGAACGCGTGGCGGCCGGCGCCGCGCTGGCGCCGAATGTGGATGCGGCGGCATCGGTGAACCGCTCCAACCAGCAGTCGGCGCTGCCGATGGGCACCACCTCGCAAGCAGCGCTGAACGCATCCTGGGAAATCGACATCTTCGGCGCCAACCGCGCCGCGCGCGATGCGGCGCAAGCGCGCCTCGACAGCGCGCACGCCGGCTGGCACGACGCGCGCGTGTCGGTGGCGGCGGAAGTCGCCAACCAGTATTACGGTCTGCGCGCCTGCGAACAACTGCTGGCAGTAGCGAAGCAGGACGCAACATCGCGCGCAGACACCTCGCGCCTGACGGAGCTGAGCGCCACCGCTGGCTTCCAGTCGCCAGCCAGCCTGGCGCTGGCGCGCGCCAGCGCGGCCGACGGCAACAGCCGCTACATCGCACAACGCGCCGCCTGCGATGTCGATGTCAAAGTGCTGTCCGCGCTGACCGCCATCGCCGAGCCGGAATTGCGCGGCAAGCTGGCTTCCGGCGCAGCGCCGATCACCGCCACACCGCCCGCCAGCGGCGCGCAGGCCGCCACGCCAGCCGTGACGCCGGCATCCGCCGCTTATGCATCGTTCACGCCGCCGGCCATGGCGATCGCCAGCCTGCCGGCGCAAACACTGAGCCAGCGTCCGGACGTGTTCACCGCTGAACGCGAAGTGGCGGCCGCCAGCGCCGATGTCGGCAACGCCCAGGCGCAGCGCTATCCTCGCCTGTCGCTTTCCGGCTCGGTCGGCATCGCCAACTTCCGCACCGGCGGCGAGAACACCAAGACCGACACCTGGACCATCGGCCCGGTCGCCTTGTCGGTGCCTGTGTTCGACGCCGGCCGCCGCCGCGCCAACGTCGATTCCGCGAATGCCCGCTATGACGCCGCAGTCATCAGCTATCGCGCCACGGTGCGCCAGGCGGTCAGCGAAACCGAACAGGCGCTGGTCAACCTGGACAGCACCGCCGCCCGCGCCACCGATGCGCAAACTGCGCTGGACGGCTACCGCGCCAATTACAACGCCGTCGACGAGCGCTACAAAAACGGCATGGCCAGCCTGTTTGAACTGGAAGACGCACGCCGCACCCGCCTGACCGCCGAACAAACCGTCATCAGCCTGCAACGTGAACGCAGCGCCGCCTGGGTCGCACTGTACCGCGCCGCCGGTGGCGGCTACACGCCGCCAGCCGCCGCCAACTAACTATCTCCACACATCATGAACGCAAAACTGAAACCACTCGCCTACGTCCTGGCCGCAGCATTTGCCGTCGCCGCCGCTGGCGTTGCCGCCTACTCGCAAGCCGCCGACGAAAAGAAAACCGAAGCGCCGAAAGCCGCACTGACCGTCACCATCACCAAGCCAAGCAACGCCAGCCTGCCGATCAAGCTGGCCGCCAACGGCAACGTCGCAGCCTGGCAGGAAGCCAGCGTCTCCAGTGAATCCAATGGCCTGCGCCTGACCGAAGTACGGGTCAATGTCGGCGATGTCGTCAAGGCCGGCGAAGTGCTGGCGGTATTCTCGGCCGACACCGTCAACGCCGACCTGGCGCAAGCACAGGCAGCGCTGCACGAAGCCGAAGCCAACGCCGCCGACGCCGTCGCCAACGCCGCGCGCGCCCGCACGCTGCAAAACTCCGGCGCGCTGAGCGCGCAGCAAATCAGCCAGTACAACACTGCCGAGCAAACCGCGAATGCACGCATCGCCTCCGCCAAGGCGGCGCTGGCCAGCCAGCAGCTGCGCCTGAAATACACCAAGGTGGTGGCGCCGGACAGCGGCGTCATCTCGGCCCGCAGCGCCACCGTCGGCGCGGTGTCGGGCGCCGGTACGGAACTGTTCCGCATGATCCGCCAGGGCCGTCTGGAATGGCGCGCCGAAGTGGTGGCCGCCGACCTGCGCAGCCTGAAGCCAGGCATCAGCGCCGTGGTCAAAGCCGCCAACGGCAGCGAAGTCACCGGCAAGGTACGCATGGTCGCGCCGACCGTCGATCCGCAAACCCGTTCCGCGCTGGTGTACGTCGACTTGCCGCAGAACGCCGGCAGCAAGGACGCGCCGTTCAAGGCCGGCATGTTCGCCAGCGGCCAGTTCCAGCTGGGCGCCTCGGAGGCGATGACCGTGCCGCAGCAGGCCATCGTGGTGCGCGACGGCTTCAGCTTCGTGTTCCGCCTCAACGCCGACAAGCATGTCAGCCAGATCAAGGTGCAGCCAGGCCGCCGCCTGGGCGACCGCATCGAAGTGCTGGGCGGGCTGGACGCCAACACCCAGATCGTGGTGCGCGGTGCCGGCTTCCTCAACGACGGCGACCTGGTCAACGTCGTCGCCAAATAAGGACAGCCCATGAACTTTTCCGCGCTATCCATCAAGAACCCGATCCCGGCAATCATGCTGTTTGCATTGCTGTCGCTGGCGGGTCTCATGGCCTACAAGGCCAATCCGGTGCAGGACTTCCCGGACATCGAGCTGCCTATCGTCACGGTCACCGCCACGCTGGACGGCAGTGCGCCGGCGCAGCTGGAAACCGAAGTCTCGCGCAAGATCGAAGACTCGGTGGCCACGCTGCAAGGCGTGAAGAATATCTACACCACGGTGCTGGACGGCGTGTCGACCACCACCGTCGAATTCATCCTGGAGAAAAACATCTCCGATGCGGTCAACGATGTGCGCGACGCCGTGGCGCGCGTCAAAGCCGACATGCCGGCCGAGCTGCGCGACCCGAGCGTGACCAAGGCCTCCACCGCCGGCCGCGTGGTGCTGACCTTTACCGCCACAGCGGCGCAAGCGCCGGGTGAAAAACTCGATAGCCAGGAACTCAGCTGGTTCGTCGATAACACCGTTGCCAAACGCTTGCTGACGGTGCCTGGCGTGGGCGCGGTCAAACGCGTCGGCGGTGTGTATCGTGAGATCCGTGTGGAGCTGGACGATGCCCGCATGGCGGCCTTGCGCGTCTCGGCGCTGGATGTGTCGCGCCAGCTGCGCCTGGTGCAGAAAGAAGCGCCGGGTGGACGCGGCGACGTCAGCGGCGCCGAGCAATCGGTGCGCACCATCGCCACCGTGCAGACGGCCGCCGAACTGTCGGCCATGGACCTGCCACTGCTGGATGGCCGCCATGTGCGGCTGGACCAGGTGGCCACTGTGACGGACACCGTCTCCGAACCGCGCGCCGTGGCGTTGCAGGACGGCGTGCCGGTGATCGGCTTTGAAATCTTCCGCACCAAGGGCGCCAGCGAAACCGCGGTCGCCAAGGGGGCGCGCGAAGCTGTCGCCGAACTGCAAAAAACCAATCCGCGCGTTGAACTGAAACAGGTGATCGACAACGCCCATCCGGTCGAAGAAGATTTCAAGGGCTCGATGGACTTGCTGTACGAAGGCGCGATCCTGGCGGTGATCGTGGTCTGGTGGTTCCTGCGCGACTGGCGCGCCACCCTGGTGGCCGCCGCCGCGCTGCCGCTGTCGGTGCTACCGGCCTTCCTCGGTATCTACCTGTTCGGCTACACGCTCAACATCGTTACGCTGCTGTCGCTGGCCCTGGTGGTCGGCGTGCTGGTGGACGACGCCATCGTCGAAATCGAAAACATCGAGCGCCACCTGCGCATGGGTAAAACACCGATGGAAGCGGCGATGGAAGCGGCTGACGAAATCGGCATGGCGGTGATCGCCACCACCTTCGCCTTGGTGGCGGTGTTCCTGCCGACCGCCTTCATGAGCGGCATCCCCGGCCTGTTCTTCAAACAGTTCGGCTGGACCGCCGTGATCGCGGTGCTGGCCTCGCTGGTGGTAGCGCGTCTGCTGACGCCAATGATGGCCGCCTACCTGCTCAAGCCCGCCGTCCACCGTGAGGAAAAAGACGGCTGGCTGATGTCGCGCTACATGACCGTGATGCGCTGGTGCCTGCGCCACCGGCTGGTTACCGCGTTGGCGGCTGGCGCCTTCTTCATCGGTTCGATCATGCTCACCGGCCTGCTGCCGACTGGTTTCGTACCTGCGGCGGACCGCTCGCAAACACAGATCACGCTGGAACTGCCACCTGGTTCTACACTGGCGGAAACCAGCGTGGTCGCCGAACGTGCGCGCAAAGCGGCGATGGAAATCAAAGGCATCAAATCCATCTTCAGTTCCATCGGCGGCGGCTCCAGCGGCGATGCGTTCGCGCCTGGCGCAGCAGCCGAGGCACGCAGCGCCGTGCTGACGCTGACCACGGTGCACCGCACCGACCGTAAAGAATCGATGGCCGACCTGGAAGCCGAGATCCGCCACAAGCTGGACGCTATTCCCGGCGCCCGCTTCAAGGTCGGTCCACCGGACAACGGCGTCAAGATGCAGCTGGTGTTACGTAGCGAAGATCCGGTGGCACTGAAGGAAGCCGCGCAAAAGGCCGAACGCGAACTGCGCACGCTGCAAGGCGTGGGCAATGTGCGCTCGACCGCCTCGCTGGTGCGTCCGGAAATCATCGTCAAGCCGGACTTCGCCAAGGCCGCTGATCTGGGCGTAACCGCCGCGTCGATCGGCCAGACGGTACGCGTGGCCACCGCTGGCGACTACGACACCGACCTGACCAAGATGAACCTGCCGGAACGCCAGGTGCCGATCCGCGTCAAGCTGCCGGACGCAGTACGCGCCGACCTGGACGCCATCGGCCGCCTGACGGTGCCCGGCAAGAACGGGCCTGTGCTGCTGGCCACTGTCGCGGAGATCACCATGGAAAGCGGCCCGGCGCAAATCAACCGCCTGAACCGCAGCCGCAACGTTACGCTGGAAGTGGAACTGGGCAAGCGCGCGCTGGGTGAAGTCAACGAGGAAGCGCGTGCACTGCCGGCGCTGAAGAACCTGCCGCCATCGGTAAAAATCGCGGAGCTGGGCGACACCCAGGAGATGGCCGCGCTGTTCGCCAGCTTCGGCCTGGCGATGCTGATCGGCGTATTGTGTATCTACTGCGTGCTGGTGCTGCTGTTCAAAGACTTCATGCAGCCGGCGACGATTCTGGCGGCGCTGCCGCTGTCGATCGGCGGCGCCTTCGTGGCGCTGCTGATTACCCGTAGCGCCTTGTCGATGCCGTCGATGATCGGCCTGATTATGCTGATGGGTATCGTCACCAAAAACTCAATCTTGTTAGTTGACTATGCTATTCTGGCGCGCCAGGCGGGCATGGAGCGTTTCGATGCGCTGGTCGATGCCTGCCACAAACGTAGCCGTCCGATCCTGATGACCACCATCGCGATGGGCGCGGGCATGATGCCTCTGGCCCTTGGCTGGGGCGCCGACCCGAGCTTCCGTTCACCGATGGCGATCACCGTGATCGGCGGGCTGATTACCTCAACGTTATTAAGCCTGTTGGTGGTGCCGGCGGTGTTCACTTATGTCGACGACTTCGAACACTGGCTGAAGCGCATGATGCGCAAGCTGCGCCGCCAGCCGGAGCAACAAGGAGACGAGCATGCAGTACGAGATCAAAGACCTGCCTGAAGTCCGCGTCGCTTACCTGCGCTACAAAGGCCCGTTCGGGCCGGCGCTGGGCGACTTCTGGAAAGAAGTGTTCACGCCGTGGCAGAAGGCCTTCGGACTGTTAGGTAAAGTCACCTACGGCGTGGCGCAGGACGATCCGGGCACCACGCCGGCGGCGGAGTGCCGCTACGACGCTTGCGTGGAAATCTCGCCGGAGCACCAGATCGCGCCGCCGGCAAAAGAAACGCACCTGCCTGCCGGCCGTTACGCGGTGGCAGCATTCAAGGGCACCGCCGCCGACGTGCCAAAAGCCTGGGGAGAATTCTTCAGCCAGCTATCGGCGGAAAACAAGATCGCCGAAGGCCTGTGCTTCGAACGCTACCCGGCCGATTATGCGATGGACCCGGCCACCGGCGTCTTCACCGCCGAACTCTGCATCCCCACCATTTAGGGGTTGCTCCATCCGCCGCCCATGGCGCGGTAGAGGTCTACAGAGGCGACCAGTGTTCGTGTTTTCAGCTGTAGGCGCCCGACGTCGGCGCTGTATAGCGTGCGCTGGGCGTCCAGCTCTTCCAGGTAGGAGGCGTAGCCGTTGCGGTAGCGGTTGTGGGCAATGCGCAGTGTTTCGGCTGCTGTGGCGCGGCGCGCATCATTTTGGATGGCTTGCTCTTTCAGGCGCACGATGGCGCCGAGGCCGTTTTCGGTTTCGGCGAATGCTGCGCGCACTGCGTTTTCATATGCGTAGATGGTTTGATCGCGCTGTGCGGCCACGGAGTCGGTCTGGCTTTGAACGCGGCCGCCGTCGAAGATCGGCGCGGCTGCTACGCCGCTCAGGCGCCACAGCGCTGTCGGGGCGTTAATGAAGTCGTGCCATTTGAGGTTCTGGACACCGCCCGTCGCTGTCAATTTGAACGACGGCAGCAGTTGGTCGCGCGTGGCTTGCAGGTTGGCGTTGATGGCAATCAGGTTGTATTCAGCGCGGGCGATATCGGGACGGCGGCGCAGCAGTTCGGATGGCAGGCCTTCCGGTACGGCCGGTGCTTGTAGGTCGGCCAATGCAACACCGCGTTCAATCGGGCCAGGATTGCCGCCGCTGAGGATTGATAGCGCGTTTTCCTGTTCGAATATCTGCCGCTTCAATTGCGGTATTTGTTCAGCGGTGGTTTGGTATTCGGCTTGCGCCTGCAGCCATTCAAGGCGTGAGCTGTAGCCGACGTCGAACTGTTTTTTTGCCAGGCGGGCGGATTCTTCGCGCAATTTCAACGTGGCTTCGGTGAGCGCGAGTTGCGCGTCCAGGCCGCGCAGGTTGAGGTAGCCCGATGCGGCCGTTGCGGCGATGGAGAGCGCAACCGCGTCGGCGTTAGCCCGTTCCGCCTGATAGCTTGCAGTGGCGGCGTCGGTCAGCGCGGCCAATCGTCCCCATGCGTCGATTTCATAGCTGGCCTGGAATTCGGCTTGGTAGATATTGGTGACGTAGGGCGCGCCGGTGTAGGCCAGTTGGCGTGCGCGGGATGGGGCGCTATCGACGCTGGCGGTAGCTTTCTGGGCTGCTTCCGCGACGCCGATCTGTGCGCGGTACTGTGCTACGCGGGCGCGGGCAATGCGCAGGTCGCCGTTGTTTTGCAGGGATTTGTTGACTAGCGCGGTCAGTGCAGGGTCGCCGAAACGCTGCCACCATTGCTGCGCCACCGGGCCGCTGCCCTGCCCTTCCACGGCCGCGCGCCAGGCGGACGGGATCTGCAAGGTGGATGCTGGCGGTGGCGTGACGGTTGCTGCGCAGCCGGCGAGCAGCAAGGCGGCCGCCAATGCGGCGCCAGTAGCCGCATTGCGCGCTGCGACGCGGCTGCTCATGGCTTGGCCTCGGCGGCGGCAGGCGCGGTGGTGGCGGGCGCCGGAGCGGCGGTTTGGCTGGTTTCGCGAACTCTCACGGAGGTGTCGATGCTGACGATGACCGACATCCCCGGCGCGAGGCGACGTGCGTTCGCCTGGCCCTGGTCGATGCGTATCCGCACCGGAATGCGCTGCGCGATCTTGACGAAATTACCGGTCGCATTATCCGCCGGCAGCACGCTGAATTCAGAACCAGTGGCCGGCGATATCCGCTCCACCACGCCAGTCAGCTTGGCGCCATCCAGCGCATCGACCTTGAAGGTGGCCGGCTGCCCCACCTGCACATTGTTCATCTGCGTCTCTTTCAGATTGGCGATCACCCACAGCTGCTTCGGCACCAATCCCATCAACTGCGCACCAGTATTCACGTAGGCGCCCTTGCGCACCGTAACCTGTCCCAGCTGGCCATCTTCCGGCGCGGTGATGCGGGTATTATCCAGATCCACCTTGGCCGCCTTCAACGCCGCCTCCGCGCTGGCCACCGCTGCAGCCAGCGACTGCTTGTTGACCGATACCGACCGCACCTGCTGCTTCGATATCTCCAGATTCGCACGCGCCTGCTCAACCGCCGCCACGGTCTGCGTGCGCGCCGCCTTGGTCGCATCCTGCTCGCGCTGCGACAACGATCCATCCGCCGCCAGCGCCTCCACCCGCGTCAAATCCGCCTGCGACTTGGCCGCCTGCGCCTGCGCATTGGCCAGCGTGGCCTGATTCAGCAGCACGCCCGCCTCGGCCGACCGATGCGACTGCGCCCAGTTTTCCAGCGCCGCTTTCTGCGCGGCCAATTGCGCCTGCGCCTGCTCATAGCGCTGCTGATAGATACGGTCATCGATCAGTGCCAGCAAGTCGCCCTGCTTCACATACTGGAAGTCCTGCACCTTCACATCCACCACATAGCCTGGCAGCTGCGTGCCGATCAGCGTCACCTGTCCGCGCACCAGCGCATTCTCGGTGGAGACGATGGCGCTGCTGAACGGAGGCAGCCGCCACGCATACAGCACAATCAGCACACCGACCAGCGCCACCAGCGAGAACACGATGGCCGAGATAATCTGCGCGCGCCGGTCCGGCGCCGGTGCAGTGGGTGCGGAGGCCGCTACCGCAGCTGCCGCCGCCGCTGCGGCCACTGCCGCAACGCGGCTGTCAGAAGAGGATGCATTGTCTGGCGTTTTGTTATCCATGTTTTAGCGAGATCCAGAATTATTAAGAGAGACATTGGCCATACCCGTCTGCGCGTTTGGCCCTAATGGGGATTTGCACACCACGCATTCGGTCCAGATCCAGCGCGCCAGCAGCCACGCCATGGTCAGCAGCGCCAGCACGGTAATGCCCAGGAAGACGTCGTTATACGCCAGGATGTTAGCCTCGCGCGTCGCCGCAGCGCTCAGCGACGCCAGGCCACCGGACTGGATACGCGCCGCCACCTGCGGGTCCAGCAGCGACAAGTGTTCGACCAGAATGCTGGAATGATACTTCTCGCGCCACACCTGGAAGGTGCCAGTCAGCGCCGTGCCGAGCAGGCTGCCCAGCGTTTGCGTAATGCTGAACATGACCGAGAAGCTGATCAGATTATTCGGCGCCGCGATCACCGCGCCAAAGCCGGAGATGAAGGTCGGCCCGACAAACATCGCGCCGCCAAAGCCCAGCAGGAACTGGCTCAGGTACACGTCCTCCGGACGGGTGAGATTGTTGGCATTGGAATCCATATACGCGCCCAGCGCCATCACCGCCAGCGAAAACAGCAACTGCGCCGTGCCGCGCGCCGGCGTGATCGTCAGCGCGCTGACCACCATCCCGGCCACCGCGCCGAACATGACGATCCACCACAGGGTCATCATCTGGTCGTTGTTCAATCCCAGCGCCTGCATGAAGCCCACCGTGCCGCTGGCCTCCGACTGCACCACGCGGATCAGCAGCACCGACAAAGCCAGCCGCGCCATATTGGCGTTGGACAGCCAGCGCGTGTTGATCAGCGGCCGCGCGCGGTTATGCTCAACCGCCAGCGCGGCGGTAATCAGTAAGATAGCTCCGGCCAGCGCATAGCCAACCCACGGCGCATCCAGCCACCACACGGTGCGCCCCAGCGCCAGCACCGCCGACAGCAGTGCCACGCCCGGCGCGAACAGGCCGAAGGTGAGGAAGTCCATTTTCTCGAACACCTTGATGCGATCACCTGGCGGCAGCTTGAGCCACAGCACACAGGCCAGCGACACCAGCGCCAGTCCCAGTTCAAAGAAGTACAGCCCGCGCCACTCGGCGATCTCCATCAGCTCCGAGGAGAACAGCCGCGCCATCGGCGTCGCCAGCTGCGAGAAGCCGATGCCCAGCACCGCGCCTTTCAGGCGATGCTGCGCGGGGAAAGCCTGCAAGGTGTAATACAGCCCGAGCGTGGTCAGCGCCGCGCCGCTCATGCCGTGCGCGGCGCGCACCGCGATGGCCGAACCCAGTCCGTGCACGAACAAGTGCGCCACGGTGACCAGCGCGTACAACACCAGGAATAATTCGGTGAACAGCCGCAGCCCGTACTGCTGGCGGAATTTGACCAGCAACAGGTTCATCGAGACATTCGTCATCACGTAAGCAGCCGGCAGCCACTGGATTTCGGTCAGGGTCACGCCCAGCGATCCCTGCGCGTACAGCAGGTTGACCGACACCAGCGCATTTCCGAGGCCGCCGGTAATCGCGACGATAAAACCAACCACCAGAAAGGCAATCCGCTTCTCGAACGAGTGGTGCGGATTGGATGGCGATCCGGGCAAGGTAGGACGCTCGTGAGGCTGCCAGGCTTGAGGGGCGTAAACGTCCATGCGTCTAAAGTCCTGAAATGCGTTATGGCGAGCATATCACTATGCCCGCCATCAGTGCATACTTCAATGGTGATAGCCTCCTTTAGACCGCCACAGCGTCGTTTTCCCGCTGGAAGTTGCGATGATCGCCGAGCGCCTGCTTGAACGCCGCCAGCGTGCCATCCAGTGCGTCCGCCTCCACTGTCCACAAGGCCAGGTCGGGCGAGCCGTCCGGACGCGCCGGCGGAATGCCGGCCGCCAGCAGCAGCTGCTTGCCCTCGCCGACGGCCAGGATCGGTTTGCAGTGGCGATACTGGTGGCGCACGAACTCGCGCGCGTCGGCGTCGTTCGCCAGCATGTTCGCGCTGGTGGCGCCGTCGGCGATGACCACCGCGTCATACAGCACGCCCGGACCGGCATCGATGGAAATCTCGATGTCGATCCGGCTGCCGTCGGTCGCCGCTAGCTGGCCCAGTTGCGGCGCCACCACACGCGGCGCGGCGCCCGCAGCCAGAAGATCAGTGTAGATGGCTTTCAGGCTGTCCGCTTCCACGCCATGCCCAGCCAGGATAGCCACCTTGCGCGTCTTCGGACCGATGGCGCCAGGACGCGCCAGCAGCGACAGCGGTGGCGATGGCTCGTAATGCGCTGGTGGCGTATCAATCGCCAGCGGCATCGGCGGCGGTACTTCCAGCCCCAGTCCCTGCGCCACGCCTTCGACCAGGATAGGATCGACATTCGCCAGCATCGACAGCAGCCGCACCCGCACCGCCGGCGTCTGCACGCGCGTCAGTTCAAAGCGGAAGGCGTTGACGATGTGCGCCTGCTCGGCCGGGCTCTGGCTGATCCAGAACAAACGCGCCTGCGAGTAGTGGTCGGCAAACAGCTCCGGCTTGCCGCGCACCTTGTCTTCCGGCGGCTGCGGCATGCGGCTGAAGGCGGTGGTGAAGCCCGCCATGCCAGCCTGGAACGGACAGCCGCCACCCAGCGAATTCGGCTCATACGCCACGCGGCCGCGATGCACGGCCTGGCGATGCATGCCATCGCGCTGATTGTTGTGCACCGGTGCCAGCGGCGCGTTGACCGGAATCTCGTGGAAGTTCGGCCCACCGAGGCGGCTGATCTGCGTGTCCAGGTAGGAGTGGATACGGCCTTGCAGCAGCGGGTCGTTGCTGAAGTCGATACCGGGCACGATGTGCGCGGTGCAGAAGGCCACCTGCTCGGTCTCGGCGAAGAAGTTGTCCGGGTTGCGGTTCAGCGTCATCTTGCCGACGATGCGCAGCGGGACCAGTTCTTCCGGCACGATCTTGGTGGCGTCCAGCACGTCGAACGGGAAGGACTCGGCCTGTTCTTCGGTGAAGATTTGCAGGCCCAGTTCCCATTCCGGATAGGCGCCGGCTTCGATGGCTTCCCACAGATCGCGGCGGTGGAAGTCTGGATCGGCGCCGACGATCTTGGCCGCTTCGTCCCACACCAGCGAGTGCGTGCCGCCCACCGGGTTCCAGTGGAATTTGACGAATACCGATTCGCCCTGCGCATTCACCAGGCGGAAGGTGTGTACGCCGAAGCCTTGCATGGTGCGGTAGCTGCGCGGGATGGCGCGGTCGGACATCTGCCACATCAGCATGTGGGTCGATTCCGGCATCAGCGAGACAAAGTCCCAGAAGGTGTCGTGCGCGCTGGATGCCTGGGGCATGGCGTGATGCGGTTCTGGCTTGACCGCGTGGACCAGATCGGGGAATTTCATCGCATCCTGGATGAAGAACACCGGCATATTATTCCCGACCAGGTCCCAGTTGCCTTCATCGGTATAGAACTTGACGGCGAAGCCGCGCACATCGCGCACGGTGTCAGCCGAACCGCGTTCACCGGCCACGGTGGAGAAGCGCACGAACACCGGCGTGCGTTTTCCGGCGGCGGCAAACGGCGCGGCCCGGGTGATGGCGCTCAGGTCTTCATAGGCTTCGAAATAGCCATGCGCCGCCGAACCGCGCGCGTGCACCACGCGTTCCGGAATCCGCTCATGGTCGAAGTGGGTGAGTTTCTCGCGCAGGATGAAGTCTTCCATCGCGGTGGGACCGCGCAGGCCGATCTTCAAAGAATTCTGGTTATCCGCTACCGGCACGCCCTGATTGGTGGTCAGGCGCTGCTCGCCGCCGTCGGCGCGCACGCGGTCCAGATGGCCGGCAGGGCAGACGCCCACTGGCGGCACGCCGCTGCCTACCTTGGGCGAAGCGTTGGTTTCCGCAACGGTGCTTGCCGTCACCACGGGATGCGGGACCGGACAGGTCTTGCCCGGTTGCGGCGTGCGCGCTGCTTCGCCATGCTCGCCTGCCTTGTTGGCGTTGAACGGTATTCCTGCAGCGGTCTGCTGGCCTCCTGCTACCTTATTGATGAGGGCTTGCTCTTGCGGGCTGGCGCCGCCGAGATTGTCCGGCGTGGATGCCGACGATGGTCCCGAGACGGTACTCAATACGGAACCAGCCCCCAAAACGGAGGCCGGCGTTTTTTTACTGTTAGCCATGGATATCCTTAGTGAGACGAAGAGCCCGGTACGGGACACTACCGGTCTTCCCCGCAGCGATACCGGCCGGGCATGACAGGATTATTTGCTGCTGCGTGAACCCAGCAACTTGGAGATGCCGTAGCCGGCGGCGGCGGCCACCAGTACCGAGATCACCGGATTGGCGCGCACGTGGTTGCGGCTCGATTCGGTGAGGTTCTTGTAGGTTTCAACGACTTGCTTGCTGCGCGCAGCCAGCGTGTCGGAAGTGCTTTCGACGGTGTCGGCTACTTTGTCGACGCCGGTGTGGGCTTGTGCGGCCAGGCGGTCGGTGGTTGGTGGTACTTTTTGCGCGACTTTGTCGATGGTGGCGTGCGCGTCGGCGCGCAGGTCTTTACCGATTTGGGTGACGCCGTCGCGGGTGTTATTGATTTTGCTGTCGATGCTGTTTTCCATGATGAGATCCTCTCGTTGGTTGGGAGTTCGGGGTAGGAACTGCCACGATAGGCGCATCCGCCGCGCTTGACCGTGCGCAAGCTAACAATGTGAAAAATGGCTCTACTATGTGAAGTGGCACACGGACGCGGCCGCCGTCCCAGGCGCATGCTACAACCGAGGCATATTCTGACACTCCTGGAGAGCGGCATGTTTCCCATTTCATCCCTGACGCCGTCCGCAGCGACGGAATTGCAAGCGGTAAATCGCGCGGCCGAAGCGGCGGCGGTCAATAGTGCTACCGTCAATGCGGTGGGCTCGGCGCTGGATGCGCCGCCTGCTGCGTCGGTGCAGGTTGATCTGTCGCCGGTGGCGGGTTTTCTGCTATCGGTGACGAATGCTCAGCAGCAGCTGGCGCAGGCACAGGGCACGCCCGCTCAGCAAGCGGATACGGTGAATAGCGCGGTACAGAATGTGGTGGATGCGTTCAATTTGCTGCCGTCGGTGGATTTCGATCAGGGCCAGCCGCAGCAGGCTTCGCTGCTGAATAATCTGGTCAACAGTTTGACGCAGCAGACCAGTGATGGCGTGAATACGCAGGCGCAGAATCTGGCGCAGCTTGGTGTGACCTTGCAGCCGCCGCTGCTGTCGGATCTGACTGGCGGCTTGTCGCTGGAGCCGGAGCTGTTGCGTGCGGCGTTCAATGCGAATAATCAGCAGACCACGCAGACCTTGCAGAACACGCTGAACAATTTCCGCGAGCAGGCCACGCAGTTCGCGGAGCAGTTGAGCGCTGCCGGCAGTTCGCAGATTGCGGGCTTGAACAGCAATCCCTTCCAGTTGTTGACGCAAGTGCAGCAGCCAGCGTTGACGCCAGCTGATTTGGCGGCCAATGCGCGGCTGGACCTGGCGCGTGCGGAGTTCGACAATCTGTCGCAGAATCCGCTTCGGGAAACCGCCGCTGACCGCCTTGCCGCCCAGCGCGCGCAGCTGGAGCAGGCGACCAATGCACAGCAGCCGGAGACGCCATCGCCTATCGTTAACCAGCAGCAGTTGGCGGCGCAACAAGCGCAGCAGGCGCAGAATGACCGGCTGCAGGCAGCGCAGACCGATCAGCAGGCACAGATTCAGCAAGCGGCCACGCAGTTGCAGAACTTCCAGCAAGCGCAGGCGGCCGGCGTATCGTCGCTGCTGCAAACGCAGGCACTGAATCAGGCCGCCGCCGAGCGCGCGCAAGCAGCCAATGCCGAGCGGACCGCGACGCAAGAAACGCAGCAAACCTCGGCCACGCAAACCACGCAACAAGCCATCGCCGCCCAGCAGGCCGCAGCCCAGGAAGCCGCTGAAGCACGGGCCGCAGACGAAGCGCAGCAGACCACCGCGCAGACGGCAGCCCAGCAAGCCAACGCGCGGGCCACAGCCGAGCAGGCGCAAGCGGCAGATGAGGCGCAGCAGCTCAATTCGCAGACCGCCAGCGCGCAGGCGCAAGCGACGGCGCAGGCGCAGACTGCGCGTCAGCAGGCTACAGTCACGGTGAACAGCGCCACCTCTGCCGCGCAGCAGGCGCAGCAGCAGGCGGTCGCTGCGCAGAACGCAGCGCAAAGCGTCAGTATTCCCGCCAACGCCACGCAGGCGCAACAGGCACAGGCGGCGCAGAACGCTGCTGCGCAAGTGGCCATCGCCAACGCTGCCGCACAATCGGCTGCCGCGCAGGCGCAGGCGGCGCAGAATGCGGCCGATGCGATGGCTGCGCAAAACGCTGCTGCCACTGCGGCCGCAGCGCAAGCGCGCCTGGCGCAGAACAACGCTACTTCCGCCGAAGCCGCCACCACGGCCGCCGCCGTCGCTGCACAACAAGCCAGCGCAGCGCAGGAGGCCGCGACGAGCTTGGCGGCTGCGAATGCCGCAGCTGCCAATGCGGCGCAACAGGCTGCGGCTGCCGCCAACGCCGCGCAGCAAGCTGCAGCGGCACAGGCGACCGCCGAACAGACCAATGCCGCTCAGGCCGCGGCCGCGCAAAACGCCATCGATGCATCAACCGACCTGCGCGCCAACCCGGCGCTGGCCGCTGCAATTGCTGCTTACAACATCAACAACGTGGCTGGCACCAACGCTGGTGCCACACAAGCAGCCCAAGCGGCTATTCCCCGCGTGAGCGCAGTGAACGCTACCACGGCCACCCGCAGCATTGGCAACGCGCCGTAACACGCAACAAGCAAGACCAAGCAGGGGCGCATGCAAGCAAATTCAGCATGGGTCCCGGCTTTCGCCGGGAAGACGGTGTGACCGCCCCTTTCCGGGGCGAGGTGCACCAAATTAAATTCTGAACGACTCGTGTTTAGCGGCTAAACTCGCACGATAATATTCTGCGTTTTTGGCGATAATCGTCGGACTATAGTTATTCAGGAGATCGCATGAAATTGAAGCACACTGCCGCCGCCCTGGCGTTGATGGCCGCCTTTGGCGCGCACGCCCAGGATACCGTGGTCAAAATCGGCCATAGCGGCCCGTTGTCCGGCTCGCAAGCCTTCTCCGGCAAGGACAACGAAAGCGGCGCCCGCCTGGCGGTGGAAGAACTCAATGCCAAGCCGATCACCGTCGCCGGCAAAAAGGTCAAATTCGAACTGCTGTCGGAAGACGACCAGGGCGATCCCAAAGCCGGCATGGCCGCTGCCCAAAAACTGATCGACAAGGGCGTGCGCTTCGTGGTCGGCCCGTACAACTCCGGCGTGGCCATCCCAGCCTCGCGCACCTACAACGACGCCGGCGCGCTGATCGCCACCGTGGCCACCAATCCCAAGCTGACCCAGCAAGGCTACAGCGGCCTGTACCGCGTCAACGCCAGCGACACCCAGCTCGGCTCGAAAATGGCGCTGTACGCCGCCAAGGAACTGAACTTCAAGACCGTCGCCGTAATCGACGACCGCACTGCCTTCGGCCAGGGCGTGGCCGAGGAATTCAAGAAACAGGCCAAAGCCGCCGGCATGAACGTGGTCGGCCACGAGTTCACCAACGACAAGGCCTTTGACTTTACCGCCATCCTGACCAAGCTGAAAACCAAGAAGGTCGAAGCGATCTTCTTCGGCGGCTATGCGCCACAAGGCGCACCGATGGCGCGGCAGATGAAACAGCTGGGCATCAACGCCAAGCTGCTGGGCGGCGACACCATCTGCACCGCAGAAATGGGCAAACTGGGCGGTGACGCGGTCGGCGACAACGTGCTGTGCTCGCAAGGCGGTGCCATCCTCGACAAAGCTTCGGCAGGCCCGGCCTTCAAGGCCAGGTTCAAGGCCCGCTTCAAGCAGGACGCCGATGTCTACGCAGCCGCCTACTACGACGCCACCATGATGTACGCCCAGGCGATGCAGAAGGCAAACTCGATCGATCCGCAAAAAGTGCAGGCGGTAATCAGCGCCGGTTCCTACCAGGGCGTGGCAGGCGTCTACGCGTTTGATGCCAAGGGCGATATGAAACAGTCGCCGGTGACCATCTTCACCTTCAAGGGCGGCCAGCCGTCTCCACTGACGAGCTACTAAGCCCATCCAGCAGCCCGATCAGGCTGTCAAAGGCTTGCCGCGCGCCGTGGCAAGCCTGTTCGATCTGGCGCTCGCTCACCACGGCGCCGCGCAGCGCGGCAAGGAATTGCTGCCAGCGCGGCCCCGGTGATCCATCGCCGCGCAGATACGCCAAGGGATGCGGTGCCAGCTTGTCGTGCAGGCGCTTGTACAGCACCGCACCGCCCAGTTGCGATCCCTCCACCACATACCTGACACCCCAGCGGTAAGCCGCATCGTCCAGCTGCGGCAGCAGCGCCGCTTGCAATGACGGCAATGCCGGCAGCCCGGCCAGCGCCGGATGCGCCAGGTCGGCGCGGATCAGCGACAGGTAATCGCGCGGCGGCAGCCCGGATGGGGTGTCCGCCAGCGCCGGCTGCAACGGCGCCAGCCAGGCTTCCAGCAGGTGCAGATGGTCACGATAGGCGCGCAGGTCCGGCGCCTCGGCGGCCAGCGGCGTGCGCGTGTCCAGTTCGGCATGGCGCTGCGCCGTGGCGGCGCGCAAGGCGGTCAATACATCCAATTCATTCCCCAGGCTCAACATGATTTAACGATTGTACACAGACGCGCCTTGCGCACGGTACGCAACAGCACATTCGCTTAGGCTCACGCTCAGGTAGAATTTCCATATTCCCAGCGTATTTTTGGTCCATGAACGATACTCCAGCACAACCCTGCTCCGTCCTGCTGATCGATGACGAGGCCATGGCCGAAGACCTGATCGGCTACCACCTGTCGCGCCAGGCCGGCATCCGCCTGCGCTACGACAGCCGCGCCGAGCAGGCCGCAGCGCTATGCCGCGAAACCGAGGCGACAGTTGTCCTGGTCGACCTGCGCATGCCCGGCCCGGACGGCTTCGACGTGATCCGCATGCTGCGCGCCACGCCGGACACCGAACACATCCCCATCATCCTGCTATCTTCCGAAGACGACGCCGACATCAAGGCGCGCGCCTTCGCGCTGGGCGCCAACGACTACCTGGTCAAATGGCCGGACGCGCGCGAACTGGAAGCGCGCATCCGCTACCACAGCGCTGCCTATCAGGCGCGCCTGCAACGCGACGCTGCCTTTCTCGAACTGCGCCAGCGCGAAGAGGAGCTGCGCGCCAGCCAGGCGGCGCTGCATCAGTCGCAGAAAATGGAAGCCATCGGCCAGCTGACCGGCGGCGTGGCGCACGACTTCAACAACGTGCTGCAAATTATCGGCGGCAACCTGCAGCTGGTGAAGATGATCGGCGGCCTTAACCCGCAAGGCATGGCGCGCGTCGACAACGCGCTGAACGGTGTGGAACGCGGCGCGCGTCTGGCGGCCCACCTGCTGGCCTTCGCGCGCCGCCAGCCGCTGCAAAACGCGGTGGTGGAGCTGCAACCGGTGCTGGCCAATATGGACGACATGCTGCGCCGCGTGCTGGGTCCGCGCGCGCAGGTGGTCACCGATATCGCGCCGCAGCTGTGGAATATCGAGGTCGATATCGGCCAGTTAAACAATGTGATCCTCAACCTGGCCATCAACGCGCGCGATGCGATGAACGGCGAAGGCACGCTGACCATCCGCGCGCGCAACCTGCCGGCCGGTTCGCCGCTGCCGGACAAGCATGGCGACAGCAGCGCTGAGTATGTACTGATCGAAATCGCCGACACCGGCGTCGGCATGCCGGAAGAAGTGCTGCTGCGGGCATTTGAGCCATTCTTTACCACCAAGCCGACCGGCCAGGGCACCGGCCTGGGCCTGAGCATGGCCTATGGCTTCGTCAAGCAGTCCGGCGGCGAGATCGCGCTGCAAAGCACGGTTGGCGTCGGCACCTGCGTGCAGATCTGCCTGCGCCGCAGCCTGGACGCGCCGGCCACGCCAACGCCCGCACCGTCATCGCCACTGAGCGCGGGTGCAGAAACCATCCTGGTGGTGGAAGACGAGGAAGATGTGCGCGAATCCACCGTCGATCTGCTGGCGGCACTGGGTTATGCGGTACTGAGCAGCGCCGACGCCGAACAGGCCGCACACTTGATCGAGGACGGCGCCCACATCGACCTGCTGTTCACCGACGTGATCATGCCTGGCAAAGTCAGCAGCCTGGAATTGAGTGAGCTGGTGCAGCGCAAGCTGCCCAAGGCGCAGGTACTGTTCACCTCGGGCTATGCGGAAGGCGTGCTGGCGCACGATGGCAAGCTGCCGCCCGGCGTGCACCTGTTGCGCAAGCCGTACACGGTGGAGGTGCTGAGTTCGCGCATCCGCCATCTGCTGCGGCGGAACGGCGTTACTGCGGCTTGATGTAGCGGTGCGAACCTGGCGGCGGCTCGTTGAGCACCGCCCAGAAGATGCCCAGGTCGGCGATGGCGCGCACGAATTCGCCAAAGTCCACCGGCTTGACCACATAGGCATTGACGCCCAGCTCATAGCTGCGCACCAGGTCCTGCTCTTCGCGCGATGACGTCAGCATCACCACCGGCATGCTTTTCAGCGTGGTGGAGCCACGGATTTCGGCCAGCACTTCCAGGCCGTCCACCTTGGGCAGCTTCAGATCCAGCAGCACCACTGCCGGATTACCCAGCTCGCGCGTGGCGTAGGCGCCGCGCGCATGCAGGTAGTCCAGCGCTTCGGCGCCATCACGCACCACGATCACTTCATTGGCCAGCTGGCTGCGCTCCAGCGCGATCAGGGTCAGTTCCAGATCGTTAGGATTATCTTCCACAAGCAGAATGGGCTTTAACATACGGGATCTCACTCAATATCAATATCGGGCAGGGCAAACGAAAACGTCGCGCCCTCCCCCGGCACGGAAGTGGCCCAGACCCGGCCGCCATGGCGCTCGACGATGCGGCGCACATTGGCAAGTCCGATGCCCGTGCCCTGGAAATCTTCCATGCGGTGCAGGCGCTGGAATACGCCAAACAGTTTATGGGCATATTCCATATTGAAGCCGACGCCATTGTCGGCAACGTGAAACGCAGTCTCGCCAGGCAGTTTCTCGCTGCTGATGCGCACCACCGCCGGACTGCTGTTGGCGGTGAACTTGACTGCGTTCGACAGCAAATTATACAGCGCCAGTTGCAGGAAAACCGGATCGGCGGTGATCTCCGGCAGCGCATCCACCTGCCAGTCGATGCGGTGCGGCGGGAGATCCGGCGCCAGCTTGTCGATGCAGCCGCGCACCAGGTCGTCCATACGGACGCGGATCGGCCGCAACGCGGCGCGGCCCATCTGCGAAAAGCTCAGCAAGTCGTCCACCAGCTTGCCGGCCAGACGCGCCGCGTCCTTGATGTTGGCCAGGAAGCGCTGGCGACGTTCCGGATTGTCGGCACCGGCGGTTTCCATCAGCAGGTCGGAGAAACCGACGATATGCCGCAGCGGCGCGCGCAAATCATGCGACACCGAATATGAGAACGCCTCCAGCTCCTTGTTGGCGCGGCCCAGTTCTTCGGCCAGGTCGGCCATCTGCTCGGCGCGTTCCAGCGCAATGCCCAGCAGCGCGGCGCGAAACTCCACCGCCAGCTCCACCTCGCCGTCGCGCCATGGCGTGCTGCTGCCGTGTATGGTCTCGCGCCACAGCTGGAAGCTGGTGCGCGGCGTCAGTTGGCCGGCGCGCAGTTCCTTGCCATCCGGGCGCCCTGCCCAGTCGATATGGAAGACGTGCTCGGGACGGAACCACAACAGGTAATGCTGGTGGATGCGCGAAATCTGCATCGCCAACAGGCCGCTGGCGCTACCGGTGTAGTCGGCGGCCGGCGCGTAGCGCGCGGACAGGTGCGCGCTATGGAATACGTCATCCTGCACATTCGCGCCCAGCCAGTCCGCCAGCGCTCGGACTTGTTCATCGGATGGCGTATCGCCGAAGGTAATCAGCCGGTCGTCAATCACGATGGCGACGCCGCCTGCACGCGCGAAGTGCAGCAGTTCGGGCAGCACGCTGCGCAGGTTTTCGATGAAGTCCGCGCCTTGCGTCAGGCCGCCGAGGATGCGCACCATCGAGCGCCGCACTTCAAGGCGGAACTGCAGTTCGTCGGCATCGGCGCGGTTCTTGATGTGCAGCGCCAGGATCTGCCCCAGCTGCTCGCACACGGTACGCTGGTGGAAGCTCAGCATGCGCGGTTCGGCGTGGTGGCAGGAGATCAGCCCCCACAGCTTGCCCCTGACCACCAGCGACACCGACATCGACGCCAGCGTACCCATATTGCGCATGTATTGCAGGTGCACCGGCGAGACGCTGCGCAGCGCAGCGAACGACAGGTCGGTGGGCTGGCCGCTGAGCGGATTGCTCACCGGCGTCAACGCGGCCGGCGTGTAATTGGCATCCTGGATGATGCGTACGCGGTTGGCCACATACAGTTCACGGGCCTGGCGTGGAATGTCGCTGGCCGGGAAGCGCTGGCCCTGGTAGCTGTCGTAGCCATCGGCCAGCGATTCGGCCAGCACATTACCGTGGCCTTCCTCATCGAAGCAGTAGACCAGCACCCGGCCGAAACCGGTCAGTGCGCGGATTTCAGCGGCGGCCAGCTTGCTGAGTTCTTCGATGGTGCCGGCGTCGCTGATTTTGTTGAGGAAGTCGCCGACCAGCGGATACAGGTGCAGCAGGTCGGCGCCATAGCTGCCGCGCGCCGGTTCGAATTCGAGGATGTGCAGGCCATCGCAGGCATGCGCCAGCGCGTCGAAGGCAACGCCTCCGATGCTGATGGTGGCCAGGTAGACCGGACGATCACGCAGCTTGCCATCCGCCAGCAAGGGCGTGAGCGCCTGCGCGGCTGGCTCGCCGATGATGTCCGGCAGCGTCAGCCCCAGCGCCTGTTGTGGCGCGATGCCAGTGGCGCGGGCCAGATTCTCGCTGACCTGCACGATCCGCGGATTGCCATCGGCCGCCAGCGCCAGCAGAAAGCCGTGCGGCTGCACCGCGCCGGGAATGCGGATCGGCTCATGCTCGCAGCTCACGATATCGATGGCGTTGCTATCCTGGGGCATGGGGACGAAGAAATCCGAAATTATCAGGTCTGCATCATACCAAGCTCTACCTCGCCGTGCCGCACGAAACGCCTAGTTGTCCTGAACAGTTTTCAGCGTGGCGAACACCGGCGACAACACCGGACCGATGGCCGGCAGCGGCATGTAGACGATGCTTTTCGCTTCATCTGCCGGCAATCCGAGGCCGTGCAGGATGGTGCACAGCATGTCCTCGATGTGCTGCTGGCCATTGCCGCCTTCGGTCAGCGAGGTTTCGATGCCGAAGAACAGCGAGCCCAGGATCAGGTCGCGCACCATCAGCGTATTACTGGCAACAAAGCGGCCGCTGGAGCGGCACAGTTCCAGGTCGCGCATCAGGTAGCGGTCCATACGGCGGCCGCGCACTGCGTGGGCCGGGCCGATGCGGGTGAGGAAAGCGCCCCATACCGGATAGCGCAGCGCGAAGTGTGCGTACAGCCGGGTGCCGACGCAGAAGCGCACGACCGGGTCGTCGTAACGCAGCACATGCGGATCGACCATGCCCAGCACTTCCTCGTTCAGCTCTTCGGTGACGGCAGCCAGCAGTTCATGGGTGCTCTTGAAATAATTGTAAAACGTGCCACGCGCCACGCCGGCGGCGGCAATAAAGTGGTCGATCACCGGGGCGTCCGGGCCGAACTGGGCAAACACATCAATGGCGCTGCGCAGCAGCAGCGCGCGGGTGCGTTCACGCCGCTCATTACCGGCGCGCTTTTGATGATTTACAGAAATAGTGCTTATGTCGTTCATGTGACTAGTATAAAACACTAGTTGCCCCTTCGCACATCATCCAACAGCGGAACAACAGCCAGCAATACCAGCGCAAACGCCAGCGGTACGGTGGCGCTGAAACCCAGCAGCTGGAAACCGAATGCTCCCGCCAGGCCACCAGCCAGGAACATCGCCAGCAGCGAGCTAAGCAGCGCCAGCCGCTGGCGGTCGGCGGTGACGCGGCCGCCAGCGGCATGGTCGCGGTTCCAGTAAAACAGCTTGCCCAGTTCGATGCCGATATCGGTCACCAGCCCGGTGACGTGGGTGGTGCGGATTTCAGAGCGCGAGGCCTTGCTGACGATGGCGTTTTGCAGTCCCATGACAAAGCACAGCAGCGCCACGGTGGCGGCAATATGGCCGTGCGCCGCCAGCCTGGCGCCCATCAGCCCGAACACCAGCAGCAGCGCCGCTTCCAGCATCAACGGCAGCGCATAGCGGCTGTGTGCTTCGCGCCGCCGGCCCCAGTTGATCAGGATGGCCGAGGTGGCCGCACCGAGGAAGAAGGCCAGCAGCGAACCCAGCCCGGCAAACAGCAGCGTGGTCTTGCCCAGTGCCAGATTGTCGGCCAGCGCCGACACCACGCCCGACATATGCGAGGTGTACTCGCCTACCGCAAAGAAGCCGCCGGCGTTGACCGCCCCGGCCACGAAGGCCAGCGAGCGGCCCAGGCGGCGGTTGCCGAGGTCGTCGCGTTGCGGGCTGGCGTAGCTGCGCAGGTAGTGCATGGGCATGGGCGTCTCCCGTGTCAGAAGTCCTGGTTGCGTGGGTAATCGCTATAGAAATCATTGTCCCACTTGAAGTGGGTGGTGGAAACGGTGATGGTGATATCCAGTGCCTCGACGAAATGCCACCAGCCGACCGGCAGGAACAGGATCTCGCCAGGTTCCAGTACGCAATCGGTCACCGTCACGCCGGCCATTTGCGGAAAGCGCTGCAAGTCGATCTCCCGGCCATCGACCTCGGAGAAGCAGTGGCGCTGGTTGTAGACCTTGGGCGTGTCGCACGGGGCGATCAGCCGCACCCGCTTGCGGCCGGCGATCTGCAGCATGAAGTTATTGGTCAGGTCATGGTGAAACGGCGTGATGGTGCCGGCCGGGCCGAACCAGAAGAAGCCGCCGGGCTGCCTCAGATATTCGGCCAGCGGCGGCAGGTCGGCCATCAGTTCGCCCAACGGGCCCTGGTTATGGGCGTCGTTATTGGCGGTCATGTAGAAATCGTTGGTGACGCCAGCCTCGCGCACCAGCGCCACGTAGTCGGCAAACGGCATGCGGCGGCGGTGGGCCGCACTGTTCTGCTCATAGTCGGCGTCGGCGTTGCGGCCGAATTGCACCTCGACTTCGCGCTCGCCCAGCAGTGAGGCGAGGTAATCGAAGCTCCACTTGCTGCGCGCCGGAGCATCGTCCAGCATACCGGTGATGATGACTGGCAGATTGCGGCTATAGTATTGCTGCAGGAAATCGTCGCCGGACAGGCGTTCGCGGCGCGGCACCTCGGCTGGCGCGAGTTTATTCAGGCGCGACTGGATGCCCAGCACCCAATCGCGTTTGGCCAGCCGGTTGTTCAGGCGCGCGGCGCCGCCCAGGTAAGGACTGCTCAACGCCGCCTCCACCTCGGCGCGCGCCATGTCGGCGGCAATGCCGGATTGCACCATGATATCGGCCAGCTGCTGGGGATGTCCGCCCCGGACCAGGTTTTCGGCTACCCAGCCGCGCCAGGAATCATTGACCTCGATGGCCGGCGTGGCGTCCTGACGATCCATACTGTGTTGCCTTTCCCATCATGACTGGTTCAGGCTTAACGATATCTTAGTATATCGTCTCCGGCAACACTGCGCGGGCGACGCCGTCCCGTACATCGATGACGCGCGGCTGAACTTTACCCAAGCTCATCTTGAAATAAGTCTGCCCATCTCTATTGGCGGTAGGCAATACCATGAGCGCCTGGAAAGAGCTTGGCTGCTCCTCCTGCACGGCAAAAATCGGCGGCGTGCCAGCCAGGACGATGGCTTGCAAAGATTCACTACCATCAACTTCCATATGGTGGCCGCGCACCGACATTTCGTAGCGCTCGCCGAGCACGGTGGCCACGGTGGCGGTGCCGACCACGCTGCCGTTCACCCGGTTGACCACCAGGTTGAGGAGCAAGGAAGGGCGGCCAAGGGTGGCGCTGTGGATTTCGTAGACGGCGGCAAATAACTGACTCATGGCACTCCTAAAGTGTAGATGTGAAACAGGTCTGCACTGTAGATTTGCCGCCGAAAATTTTCCTTCCGAATACCTTCTATTTTATAAGTGACTGTTTAATAAAGACTTTACCGCTTGGGCAAAACCCAGTCTGGGCGGATGTAATGGCAGGTGTAGCCGTTGGGGATGCGCTCCAGATAGTCCTGGTGCTCCGGTTCCGCCTCCCAGAACGGGCCTTCCGGCGCCAGCTCGGTGGCGACTTTGCCCGGCCACAGTCCGGATGCGTTGACGTCGGCGATGGTATCTTCGGCGGTCGCCTTCTGCTGGTCGCTGGCGTAAAAAATAGCAGAACGATAACTGGTGCCGATATCGTTGCCCTGGCGGTTGCGGGTGCTCGGGTCATGAATCTGGAAGAAGAATTCCAGTATCTTGCGATAGCTGATCACGGCCGGATCGAACACGATCTCGATCGCCTCGGCGTGGCTGCCATGGTTGCGATAAGTGGCATTCGGCACATCGCCGCCGCTATAGCCGACCCGCGTCCCGACGATGCCGGGGATCTTACGGATCAGATCCTGCATGCCCCAAAAACAACCACCGGCCAGGATGGCCTTCTCTGTCGTGTTCGTCATAATCATTCCTTTCCATAAATGTTCTTACACAATTTGGAGACAGCTACACATTTCTTCAAGCAAACAGCCGAAATCCCACTATAATTGTCATTAGGAAAGCCATTCAGCTTCCGCCTGCGTGCCCTCTAGTTTGTCGCGCTCCTCATTCTCCGGCCTGGACCCAGCCGAACGTTACCCCTTTTTCGTTCACATATCATGGACCAGACCACTGCTATCCAACGTATTTTAGTCGTAGACGACAATAGTGAAGCGGCCGATATCTCGGCTGAGCTATTAGAGCTGCATGGCTACCGCACTGCAGTCGCCTATGCCGGCCTGCCCGGCCTGGAAGCCGTGCGCACTTTCCAGCCGCACGCGGTGCTGCTCGACCTCGGCATGCCGGGCATGGACGGCTACCAGGTGGCCGCAGCGCTGCGCGCCGTGCCGGACTACGATCATGTGGCGCTGATCGCCTTCACCGCCTGGGGCGACGTGGTCACCCGCCAGCGCGTGACCGATACCGGCTTCGACGAGCACGTCATCAAGCCTGCCAACCTGGATCGCATTCTGGCGGCGGTGCGCAACGCCCTGCTGAAGCGGGAACAGCTGTGCACCGCAGCCCTCGCCGACGACGCGGTGTAATTGCTTTTGTGATACTGTCTGAGGCCAGACAGGAGGTGTCATCATGATCGAAAGACGCACACGCCCCGACCGTGACAAGGCGATCGCCGTGAACGCCGGCATCGCCATGCAAGCCAAGCAAGGGCGTGAAGCCGCCGCCCTATTCCTGGAAGACGCGGGCTTGCCGCTGGCGGTCATCGCCCGCGTGCTGAACGAGCCGGAACGGCGCCGCGCCGGCGATCTGCGCTAATCTTTATCTCAGCAGCACCCGGCCGAACGCGGTGTCGGTGCGTTCGCCTTTCTGTTGCAAATCGTAGGCAAAGCGGCAGCTTTGCAGATAGGCTTGCGCCTGTACCAGCAGCTCCTGGGCCTGTCCATTCGCTTCCGCCACCACGCGCACCGGGGCGCCTTCGGCGTTCAGCAGGAAACGCATCAGCACGCCATCGGCGCCACTCGGCCGCGCATCGGCCTCGCGGAAGCCGGCGAAGCGCTCGGACGGCTGGCAACTATCCTTCACCAGCAGCGGCCGCACCGCCGGCGCATCGCTGAATTTCCACACATATTGCAGCGGGAAGGACTGGCCCTTGCCCGCTTCCTTCAGGTTGGGCTGGAACGCGCAGCGCGCGATGCCGTCAACGGCAGCGTCATCGAGAATCTTCCAGCCGCTGCCCTTGGTTACAAACGGACGCAACACTTTGCCGTCCTTGCCAATTTCAAAGCGGATGGTGGTGGCGCCGGTGATTTCATAGCGGCGGGCTTCGGCTGGCCATTGCGGCTGGGCGCAGCTGGCCGGCGTCAGCAGTGCATCGAAGGGCGCCCGCTGCCCCGACTGGGCGGCGCGGCTGCCAAGATTGATCACAGCGAAAATAATGGCGACAGCGGCAAGCGCAAGCAATTTCTTGTTCATGCCGCGATGATAGCGCGCTCCGGCGGCGGGTGTTATAAAATCCAACGCAACTCATCCGCAAGGACGCATCATGGCCAACTTCGCATGATCCAGCTTATGTTTTGACGGAGGCGTCGCAGCAAGGTCTTTTGGCAATGGTTATAATTGCCAGATGCGCTTATCGGATAAACGGAATGTCTTGCACTTGTGGATCGCCATCCTGGCGCTCCTGTTCAGTGCTATCGCACCGTCCGTTTCGCATGCGGTGTCGGCGGCGGCGCAGATTCCGGGGCTGGAGATGTGTAGCATTAACGGCCCACAGCCGATGAAGACCAAGTCGCTGTCGGACACCATCGTACACGCGTTTGAGCATTGTCCGTATTGCGCCGCGCATGCGACGCCGCCTTCGCTGCCGCCGCCATCCGCGTGGCACTTCCCGCTGGAAGCTGGCGCGCAAATCTTCCCTTCGCTGTTCTATCACTCGCCGCAGCCGCTGTTCGCCTGGTCCACGGCGAATCCGCGCGCGCCACCTGCTTTCGTCTGAGTTTTAGCTGTGCTTCATCGCCTTGACGCGCTATGCGTCCGGGTGCATTGCATCGCCGCTGCAAGCGGCACTCAACGAAACTGATCATGAAAATCTATCCTGTTTTATTCGCCGCCGCAGCGTTCAACGCCTGCGCGGACGACATCGTCCTGCCTACCGTTGATATCAAGGGCGCCCAGCAAACCAGCCTGGAACGCGCCACCAGCACCGGCAGCAATCTCGGTCTGACCGCGCTGGAAACGCCGGCCAGCACCGAAAGCATCAACCGCGCGCAACTGGTCGACCGTGGCGATGCCCGCATCATGGATGCACTCAGCCGGGCCGCCGGACTGAGTGTCTTCCCGCATCCAGGCAACGGCGGCTCGGCGCTGGCCGCGCGCGGCTTTACCGACCTGGCTTCGGTCACGCAACTGTATGACGGCATGAAGCAATACGGCAGCGGCGCGCTGTCCTTCCCTTTCGACACCTGGTCGGTGGAGCGCATTGAAGTGCTGCGCGGTCCCGCCTCGGTGATCTACGGCGCGGGGGCGATCGGCGGCGTGGTCAACATCATCCCGCGCAAGCCAAGCGCAGGCGCGATACAGAACGAGATCATGCTGGGCATCGGCAGCCATGACACCCAGCGCTATGGCTTGGGCAGCGGCGGCGGCATCAGCGAGCAGCTGTCGTACCGGCTGGACGTCAGCGGCAACCGCAGCGACAACTGGGTGGAGCGTGGTGATTCGCGCGACACCAATATCTCCGCCGCGCTGCGCTACGACATCAGCCCGACACTCAACGTCACGCTGTCGCACGCGCAAAGCAACCAGCACCCGATGCGCTACTTCGGCGTGCCGCTGATCGACGGCCAATTCTCCCCACGCACCTACGACAAAAACTACAACGTGGCCGATGGCACGATCCAGTACCGCGATCAGCAAACCAGTGCCGCCCTGCACTGGCAGCCGGCCGATGGCGTATCCATCAGCAGCACGCTGTACCACATCCGCAGCCGCCGTCAATGGCGCAACGCCGAAAACTACGACTGGCTGCCCGGCACCTCGCAGATCGCGCGCAGCGACTACACCGAGATCCGCCACAACCAGGAACAGACCGGCAATATGACCGTGGCCACCATCGAAGGACAGCTGTTCGGCATGCGCAATACCTTCTCCGGCGGTGTGGAGTTCAACCGCAGCCGCTTCGGCCACACCAACAACTCGCCCTACTCCGGCAGCAGCGTGGTGGATATCGACAATCCGGCGCCGGGTACTTTCTTCAGCACTGACCCGACCTATCTCAAATACCAGGTCAAGGCGCGGCAGTACGCTGGCTTCATGGAAGACCGCTTGCAGCTGGACGACAAGCTGTCGCTGGTGGCCGGCTTGCGCTACGACCGCGACGAAGTCGAGAAGCGCGACCTGGTCACGCCGTCGGCATCGTTTGAGAAAACCTTCAACAACACCGGCTACCGCCTGGGTGCGGTGCGCGCATTGAATGACCAGACTTCGCTCTACGCGCAATACTCGGTGGCACACGATCCGCTCGGTCCGCTGCTGTTCACCAACACCAGCCGCGCCGCCTTCGATCTAGCCAAAGGCAAGCAGCTGGAAGCAGGCGCCAAGCAAGTGTTCTGGAACGGGAATGGCGAGTGGACTTTGTCCGCCTACCGCATCGTCAAGAATAATCTGCTGACGCGCGACCCGGCCAACATCACCCGCAGCATCCAGGTGGGCCAGCAATCGTCGCGCGGGGTGGAAGCATCGGTAGTATTCAGCGATGGCCCGCAATGGCGCGTCGAAGCCAACGCCACCGTGCTGCGCGCGGAGTACGATGACTTCAACGAAAGCAGCGGCGGCAAGCTGGTTTCCCGAGCAGGCAACACACCGGCCAACGTCCCGGAACGCATGGCGAACATCTTCGGCAGCTACAGCATCGCTCCGCATTGGACGGTACTGGCCAGCGCACACTACGTCGGCGAACGCAATACCGACAGTGCCAACACGCTGAAGATGCCGGCCTACACCACCGTCGACCTCGGGCTGCGCTGGCAGCTTGCCAGCCGCACCTCGCTGACCGCACGCGGCTTCAACGTGTTCGACAAGCGCTACGCGCAGACCTCCTACTACAACACCACGCAATGGCTGCTCGGCGCGGATCGCCGCTACGAGCTACAACTCCGCCACAGCTTCTAGGCGATCGCGCGGATCGCGGCAACCAGCTTGTCGAGGTCCGCAGTGCGCGTGAACAGGCTCGGGGTGACGCGGATGCAGGCGCCACCCGCCGGGCCGGGACGAGCCACGGTGAAGATGCGGTATTGTTCCAGCAGGCGCTTGGCCAGCGCCACGTTCTGCTCAAAGCTGGTGCGCCCCGTCAGCCGGAACGAGGTGACGGCACCGTAGCTGCCCGCCTCGTCCGGCGTCATGATCTGCACGCGCTGGTCACCGCGCAGCTGGTGTACCCAATGGTCGCGCAGACCGCCCAGGCGATTGCCGCGATTGACCAGGCCGATCTCCTCGTGCAGCTTGAGCGTGGCCGGGATGGTCATCAGCGCGGCCACATTCACGGTGCCGGAGTGAACGCGTGAGCGGATGTCACTGGCAGGATAGTCCTCGTCACCGCGCTCGACGCCGATGTCGGCCAGCCGCTCCTTGCGGATGTAGAGGAAGCCGGTGCCCAGCGGTCCACCCACCCATTTGTGCAGATTGGCGCCGACGAAGTCCGCGCCCAGGTCGGGCAGCTTGAAGTCCAGTAGGCCCCAGGACTGCGCCACATCGGCAATCACATCGACGCCGCGAGCCTTGGCGATGTTGACGATGTCCGCCACTGGCAGCACAAAGCCGGTGCGGTGGTTGATGTGCGTGAGCAGCAGCAGCCTGGTGCGCGGATGTTCGCGCAGCGCCTTGTCGTAGGACTCGATGGCGAGCTGGCGAGTCAGCTGATCCGGCAGCAGCACCTGCGTTACGGTCGCACCATGCCGCTGCGCCACATCGTTCATCGCATACTTCATGGCGTCGTAATCCAGATTGGCGTACATGACGCCGTCGCCGTGCTTCAGCAGCTTGTAATTGCAAATCAGGTTTTGCAGCGACTCGGTGGCGCCGCGCGTGATCGCCAGCTCCTCCGGCGCTACGCCGGCGTGCGCGGCCAGTTGCACGCGCAACTGCTCCATCCCGGCGCGGTCGAATTGCTGGCGCAGATGATGGGAGTTATAGCGGTTCAGGTAATCCATATTGCGCTTGAACTCTTCGAGCAGCGCGCGTGGCATGATGCCGTAGTAGGCGTTTTCCAGATTGGTGAAATCCGTGGCGACGTCGTAGCTCTGCGCGACCGTCTCCCAGTCGATGCCGCCGGAAGGTAAAGTCAGCGGCGCGGCAGTTGCCGTCAACGCCGTCCATCCCGCCGCCGCGCCCAGCAGCTTGCGCCTCCCCGCCTGAAATCCTTCCATGTCCGCCACTCCCGAAGTTGATGTTGCAGACCAGTATAAAGAGAAGCCGAGACAATGCACGTTGCATGATTTATCATCCCATAAATATTTGTTATAAGGTGACGCCATGCTGAATCGCGAAATAGAGATCTTTCGTGTTGTGATGACCACTGGTTCGGCCACCAAGGCCGCCCGCCTGATGAATCTGACGCAACCAGCGGTCAGCCAGTCGCTGCGCCGGCTGGAACAGACGGCGGGACTGGCGCTGTTCCAGCGCACCGGCGGCAAGCTGCAAGCAACGCCGGAAGCACGCGCCTTGCAGGCAGAGGTAGAACGGCATTTCGTCGGCATGGAAGTGATCGAGCAGCGCCTGCGCGCATTGCGCCAGTTCGGCGTTGACCGTATCCGCGTCGCCAGCTTCCCAGGCTTGGGCGTCGGCTTCCTGCCGCGCGTGCTGGCAGATCTGACCCACGAGCGGGAACGCGCATTGGTATCACTACAGATTATGGGCTCGCCCGACGTACGTAGACGCATCCTGTCCAACGAGGCCGAACTGGGCGTGGTGGCGGACGATGTCTCCACCCGCAGCATCGAGGCGACACTGTTCGCCCACTACTTTGGCGTAGTGGCGCTGCCGCAGGGCCACGCGCTGGCGCGCCATAAGCGCATCACGCCGGCCATGCTGGCGAAGTACCCGCTGATCGCGCTGCCGCCGGAGGACAGTGTCAGCCTGAGGCTGGATCGCATCTGCCGCCATCACGGCGTCGAGTTGCGCACGGCGGTCGAGTGCTCGTTCACTATCAGCCAGTGTGAACTGGTACGCAACAAGGTCGGTATCGCCATCGTCAACCCGATCACGGCTTGCGACTACCTGCATGCGGGACTGGAGTTCCGTCCGTTCTCTGAACGCCTGACCTACACGTCGCTGACCGTGCAGCCGTCCGGCCAGCCCGCGTCCGCCTTCGTGCGGCAGATGCTGGGCGCAATGCGCAAGCGGCTGGAGCTGGACATGCGCACGCTGTCACAGGCCATCGGCGGCAGCCACGACCCGCTGCACAGCTTCAATCTCAACGCCGGTGAAACTCCCTGACCAGTTCACGGAAGTTATTCACCGTGACTGATTTTTCGCGCGGCCGTGTAATCAGCGCAATCGCCGTGCCGAGATCCTTGTTGCTGATGTCCTGATAGGTCACGCCTTCAGCGCGGAACTGGCCTATCGATTCCGGAATGATGGCCACGCCGAATCCCGCCGCAGCCATATTTACGCCGGACGATATCTGCGGCGACTCCATTTCGATCTTGGGCGAAAAGCCCGCCTTGTGGCAGGCGCTGATGATGGCGTCATACAGCTCCGGTCCAATCGCGCGCGGATACAGGATGAAGGGATCGCCAGCCAACTGCTTCAGATCGATGGTGCGGCGGCGGCCCAGCGAGTGGCCGCTCGGCAGCACCGCAATCATCTTCTCCTGCAGCAGCGGCGTGACAATCGCATCGCCACAATCCAGCGGCAGGCGGATCATCGCGCAATCCACCTGCGCGTCCGCCAGCTTGCCGACCAGCGCGGCCGCGTTGCTTTCCTCGGTGCGGATCTTCACGCCCGGATAATCTTCGCGGAAGCGCCGCAGCAGCCGCGCCACTGTGGGATGGAATACGGTGGAACCGGCAAAGCCGATCGACAAATGGCCACTCTCGCCGCGCGCCGCCATCTTCACATGCTCCAGCGCGTCGTTGGCGTCTTCCAGCACGCGCTGAGCGCGCTCCTTGAAGATCAGGCCAGCCTCGGTCAGCTCCACCCGGCGCGGATGGCGGATAAACAGCTTGGTGCCTATCTCCCGCTCCAGTTTGATGATTTGCTGGCTCAAAGGCGGCTGCGCCATGCCCAGCCGCTCCGCCGCCACGGTGAAATGCAGATGCTCTGCCACGGCCAGAAAATAGCGTAACTGGCGAAACTCCATACTCTTTCCCTATCTTTAAAAACGCCAACAATCGGCGTATCGATATCTTTTTCGTCTTGAAGAGACTACCACGAAATATTGGATTTGCGGGCTGCGCTCTCTTAATCTATCAATATGTTCAAAACCCTGCTCACCACCACTGCCGCCAAAGCCAACCTGCTGGAAGGGATGCGCGCGGCCTCGGCCTCCGCCATCATGCTGCTGGTGGGCTGCGCGCTGAACGTGCCGGATTTCTCCTGGGCCGCCATCGGCGCCTTCTGGACCTCGCTAGCCACCGCGCCGGACACCGCGCGCAGCCGGCTGGCGTCGATGCTGTCGTTCGCGGCGCTGTCCACGCTGGGCGGCGTGCTGGTCACCTACACGGCGGCGCTGAGCGCGACCGCAGGCGCGCTGGCCATCCTGATCTTCGTCACCATGGCCGGCCTGACACGCATCTGGGGCGACCGCCCGTATCAGGTGGCGATCCTGGCGGCCACCGCCTGCGTGGTGATGATCGACCATCCATCGGCGGCATCGGGCGACATGGCCTACCTGGGGCTGTACCTGCTGGGCTGCCTGTTCGCCACCGCCTTGAGCATGGTGATCTGGCAGATCCGCCCGTTCGCACCGGATTACCACAGCAACCACTGGCGCGACGCCGCTACGCAGACCGTGCGTGCGGCCTTCGCCCAGCTGCGCGACCATACCTCGCTGTCCAGCGATGGCGTGCACTTCGCGCTGCGGCTCGGCATCGCCACCACGGCGGCCTACCTGACCGTCCATATCCTGCAACTGCCTTGCGGCTACTGGGCCACCATGGCGGTGCTGCTGATCCTGCAACCGTCCGCCGCCGGCACACTGCCGCGCAGCGTTGAACGCGCCATCGGTACGGTGATCGGCACCCTTATCGCCGTCGCTATCGGTGCGCTGGAACTAACGCCGCTGCAGATTGCGCTGGCCGTCTTCCCGCTGATCGGCCTGACGATGGCGCTGCGTCCGGTCGGCTACAGCGTCTTCGTCGCCTTCCTGACGCCCTCGTTCGTGCTGGTGGCCGACTACGCGATGCCGGCGCTGGAATACAACTATGCACTGGCGCGGCTGGAGAACAACCTGCTCGGCAGCGCCATCGCAATCGCCGCTACGCTGATTCTGTGGCCGCTGACCGAGCGCTTCAAAAGCAAGGCCTGATACGCGGGCAGCGCTCCGACAGGCAAATCGGCGTGCTCCTACGCCGTCAGCGCCAAATGGCCGATAAGATGAACCTCCCAGCCATATAGCCAGGAGACATCGCCATGTTCGCATTCAAAAACCTCAGCCCGACCATTACCGACATGATCCGCTTCGATCATTCGCATGTGCTGGTCACCTCCCATCAGTACACGGCGGACACCAAGCCCCGAGTCAAGAAAGCGCTGGCCGAAACCATCTGCGACGCTTTGGAAATTCACGCCACGCTGGAAGAAGAAATCTTCTATCCGGCCATGCGCGGCATCGACAACGATGAGCCGGTACTGCTGAAGAGCGTCCCCGAACATAACGAGATGCGCCGCCTGATCAGTGAACTGCGCAGCACGCCCGCAGGCGATGTACGCCACGACCAGCTGCTGCAAGAGCTGATGCGCGATGTGATGCATCACGTCGCCGATGAGGAAACGGTACTGCTGCCGCACGCCGAGCGCTTGCTGGGCAAGGACCGCCTGAGTGAACTGGGCGTGGCCATGACCAAGCGCCGTCTGGAACTGGTCGGTCCCAAGGCAGGCAAGATCGCCATGGAAACCGCAGTCGGCTTCTCCGGCAGCACCGCCGCGCTGGTCATCGGTGTGGTGGGCGCCCTGACTGCCGCCACGCTGCTGACGCGGAAAACAGCCCCGAGCTAAAATCACCGCTTCGCTGACCTACATCTCCGGCCTGATCAAATCGTCGTAATCTGCATCAGCCCTCAGAAAATCCGGCTCTCGCGCCGGATTTTTTTATCGCCGGTGTTTTGCGAAGAACTGCCACATCACATCATTAGCGTCGATATCGCGGGTGGTTTTCCCGATCGGCAGGCCGACATTGAACGGATCCGCGCCCGGCCAGGTGTGGCCGCCATCCTTCACCGTCACCAACGCCACATTCCCCTGCTCCGTGGTCGTCACTTCGACGCCATCAACGCGCTGGCTTGCGCTACCGGTGACGCCATTCTGCTTCACCCAATAGTGAAAAGTATCCTGCGCGGACAAATATCCGCCAGTCTTGCCGCCATACGCCACCACCTGATCCGCCGTGCCATGAATCAGCATCACGCCGACATTCCCAGGCTTGGCATGGTGCTGCATCACCGGCTCCGGCATCGGCCCGCCGACCGACGCCACGGCCGCAAACAACTGCGGCAACTCGGCCGCGATCCGCATCGAGAAGAAACCGCCGCGCGACAAGCCAGTCGCGTACACACGCTGGGCATCCACGCGATAATCTTGCTTCAACCTGGCCAGCAACGCCTCGGTAAAGCCAATGTCGTCACTGCCTTCAAGATACGACATGCCAAAGCCGACATTCCAATCCTGCTTGATCCCCAGCGGATAAACGACAATGAACTGATGCCGGTCCGCAGCGCGGTTCATCTGCGTGTACAGCATCTGCTCCGCCATTGTCATGCCGCTGCCGTGAAAATTAAACACCAGCGGAAAAGCCTTCTGCGGCTGGTCCACGTAAGAAGGCGGCGTATAAACCAGATAGCGCCGCTTCTCCTCTTTATAAACAAGCGACTTCACCTGCGCGAACGCCGGCAGGCAGAAACAGACAAGTGTCAGGAAACTGATCAGGATTTTCATAGCGTGTACACGAAAAGTTAAACGAGTACACAGCATAAAAAACCGGAGGTGAAACCTAGGTGAAATCCAGCGGTTTTCTTGGCTTGATATCGACGCGGTACGCCGTCTCGCTGGCATGGAAGCTGATCTCCCACTGCATCGCCTTCGCAATCCGCTGCAAAAGATTCAGCCCATGCAGGAAGCCCTGCATCGTTACCGCGCGCCCGGCATCAACAGAATTGACGATGCCAATCACGCCGTCACGGAACGTCAGCTCCAGCCGCACATTCGCTCCGCCGTGGAACAGCGCATTACCCAGACAGTTATTAACGAGCAGCAGTATCAAATGCCGGTTTCCCGTCACGGGCAGACGCTCTGGCAGATCAAGCACCAGCCGCTCCTCATCCCAGTCACCAGCACGTAGCAGGCTTTCTTCGATACAGCCACGTAGATCGATCACCTCCTGAGCAATATGCTCAGCGCGCGCCAGCGCGAACAGCACATCAATGGTATTGCCGATATCCGCCAGGCCGGCCTGCAACTGAGCGATATCCTGCGAGGCGAGCGGACGAGATTGCGTCTGCGTCAGCGTATTGTTCATCACGGTCAGCGGCGTGCGCAACTCATGGCTGACATCCCGTGTGAACGCATGCTCGCGGTGCAGCGACGCTTTCAGCTCATTGATCGTCGTGTTCAGCTTCTGCGCCAGATAGCCGATTTCATCCCGCCGCTGCGCGGCGCTGAACACCGGCGTCTGGCCTCGCACCTCGTCCGCCAGCACCAGCAGCGGCGACACCAGTCGCCGCGCCAGCCAATACGCGAGCAACAGCGCCAGCGCAATCAAGCCCAAGGCAACCGCCGTGAGAAATCCGCCGACATCCTGAAACAGCTTCGACACCACCAGCAGCGGTTGCACATCCGCCAGCAGATAAATGCGCTGCGTCGCCAGATCGAGCGTGCGCAAATGATAGTGCTGGCCGGTGTCGGTAGCAATCTCCGCACGCTCCTTACCGGCGATGACCTGCGCCCGCACAACCGGCGGCAGCGCATCCACACTGCGGTAAGCGCGAATAAAATCACTGCCCGGTGATGTGATCTCGCCATGCGCGCGGAAATGCACCGCCATGCTCGACGCCTCGCGCTCCAACAGGCGATCGACCAGCATATCTTCCGTCACATACGAAATGACCAGGGCCAGCCCGGTATAAAAGACGCAGATCAATATCGTCAACCCGGCCAGTGCGGCAAACAGGCCATGCCGGATCGAGTTAAACATCGGGCAGCGCCAGACGATAACCCAACTGCGGAATCGTCACGATCATGTTCGCCGCGCCGGCCTGTTCCAACTGCTTGCGCAAGGCGTAAATGTGCGATTTAAGCGCGTCGCTGTCAGGCGGGTTCGCGCCCCATAATGCGTGCAGGAGCGCGGAGCGCGATACAGCGTTGGGATAGGCGCTAGCCATTGCAAGCAGAATCTTGAAACCGATGTGCGTCAGCGCGACCGGTGCATCCTTGTACAGCGTGCGCTTCTCTCGCTGAAGCAGCGTGAGCGGACCAAGCTGCATCTCCTGCCTGACGTGCAATTGCCCGCGCCGCGCCAGCACCTCACAGCGCAAAGCCAGTTCACGCAGATCGAAAGGCTTGGTCAGATAATCATCTGCGCCCTCATTGAAGCCACGCGCCTTATCCTCGAACGCATCACGCGCAGTGAGCATCAGCACCGGCACATTGCGCGGCGCCCTCTGCTTGATCGCGCGGCACACCTCCAGACCATCCAGATCCGGCAGATTCAAATCGAGCAGCACCACATCATACACTTCACGCGTCGCCAACTCGATGGCCAACGCCCCAGTGGCGGCGTGATCGGCTTGCCAGTTAAGGCCGTCCAGAAACTCCACCACCTGACATGCGATCGTCGGATGGTCTTCCACTACCAAAATTGTCAGGGAACTGCGGGTCATATAAACCATGAAGTGGCGAATTTAACATCTATCCTAACAGCTAATCCAGGCCCGGTTAGTCATTGCGGCGGTGCTGGAAAGGAGCAAGCAACCATGATCCGAATAGCTAACGGCGTTCCCGTTGCAGAAGGCAGCGGTAACGTTTATGTCGACCTGGGCCTCGCCGATGCAGAAGAAATGCTGGAATGAGATCATTGAATCGACTTTATTCCCCCGGCTGATATTTGAGCAAAAAACAAAAAACCCGCTTTCCTCAGAGAGGAAAACGGGTTTTTGCTTATTCCTGGTGCCGCTTGCCGGAATCGAACTGGCGACCTTTTCATTACGAATGAACTGCTCTACCGACTGAGCTAAAGCGGCGACGACCCGCATTCTAACAAAGAACCTTCCATCCAACCAGCCCCAAAACGATAAATTTTAGTCTAGTTGCAATTATTTCATTGCCTTGTGCGGGTTTGAGGCTTTATCAGCCTTGATGGTAGCCTGTCACCACCGCCACCTCATCGCGCGAGCCCAGGAACACCGGCACGCGCTGGTGCAGTTTGGTCGGCTGGATGTCCATGATGCGCTGCTTGCCGTCGGTGGCCGCGCCGCCCGCCTGCTCAACGATGAAGGCCATCGGGTTCGCTTCATACATCAGGCGCAGTTTGCCTGGCATGGAAGTGTCGCGGGTATCGGCCGGGTACATGAAAATGCCGCCGCGATTCAGGATGCGGTGCACGTCGGCCACCATCGAGGCGATCCAGCGCATGTTGAAGTTGGTGCCGCGCGGGCCGGTGTCGCCAGCCAGCAGTTCGCTGATGTAGCGCTGCACCGGAGGATGCCAGTGACGCTGGTTCGACATATTGATCGCGAAT
Organism: Duganella sp. sic0402; assembly: GCF_019219065.1. Classification (GTDB taxonomy): domain Bacteria; phylum Pseudomonadota; class Gammaproteobacteria; order Burkholderiales; family Burkholderiaceae_D; genus Rugamonas. The sequence continues at coordinate 308,984 of NZ_JAHUWK010000005.1, forward strand.
TCCTTGGTCTTGGCCGGGATCTGCATATTGCGCTGGGTGAGCACCCACGAACCCATTTCACGATCCAGCGTGAAGCAGTTGACACCGTTGCCGGTGGTGAGCACCAGCATGGTTTGCGGACCGTACACGGCGTAGCCGGCGGCGACCTGCTTGGTGCCGGCCTGCATAAAGTCGGCTTCGGTCGGCTGGGCCATGCCTTCTGGCGCTTTCAGCACCGAGAAGATGGTGCCGATCGAGACGTTGACGTCGATGTTCGACGAGCCGTCCAGTGGGTCGAACAGCAGCATGTATTCGCCTTTTGGATAGCGGTTCGGAATCGGGTGGATGGATTCCATTTCTTCCGATGCCATGGCCGCCAGGTGGCCGCCCCACTCGTTCGCTTCCAACAGGATTTCGTTGGAGATGATGTCCAGTTTTTTCTGCACTTCGCCCTGGATGTTTTCGGTTTCGGCGGTGCCCAGCACCTCGCCCAGCGCGCCCTTGCCTACCGAGTGGCTGATGGTTTTGCACGCGCGCGCAACCACTTCGATCAGCAGGCGCAGTTCAGCCGGGATCGTGTTGTGCTGGCGTTGTTCTTCCACCAGGTATTGAGTAAGACTAACTCGTTTCATGTGTGCCTTTGGTTAATGGTGATTAGTTTGCGAGGGCCTTGGTGACCACTTCTGAGACATCGTTCGACAGCTTTTGCGCAGCGACTTTTTCCAGCGCCTGTTTCATCTTGGCCTGCAGCGCCGGCGCGTAACGGCGCCAGCGGTCCATCGCACGCGCCAGGCGGGCCGCCACTTGCGGATTGATGGCGTCCAGCTTGATCACGTATTCGGCCCAGAATTCGTAGGCGCTGCCATCGGCCGCGTGGAATTGCGACGGGTTGGCGTTGGTGAAGTTGAAGATCAGCGCGCGTGCGCGGTTTGGGGTTTTCAGCGTGAAGGCCGGATGCTCCATCAGCTGGCGCACCGCCGCCACGTTGGTGGTCGGCGCCGCGGCCTGCATGGCGAACCATTTGTCGATGACCAGCGCTTCGTTGTCGAAGTCCTTGTAGAACGCGCTCAGATACGGGCCGGAGTCCGCGCCGCTGTGGATCAGCGCCACCAGCGCGGCGGAGCGGTCGGTCATATTCGAGGCGCTTTCAAACTGTTGCTGCGCCAGCTTCAGCTCATCTGCTTCCGGCGCCACCATCAGGTAGGACAGGCACAGGTTTTTCAGCGCGCGCTTGCCGGCTGACAGCGCGTCCGGGCTGTAGTCGCCCGGCGTCTGGTTGGCGTGGTATTGCGTCAGCAGTTCGGTTTTCAGCGCGGCGCCGATGGTGCGGCGCATGAACTGGCGTGCGGTGTAGATGGCTTGCGGATCGACCACGTCCATCTGCTCGGCGATGATGGTTTCCGATGGCAGGATCAGCGCCAGTTCGCGGAAGGCCGGGTCCAGCGTTGCATCGGTCAGCACGGTGCGCATGGCGTTGATGAAGGTCTGGTCGAGCTTCAGATTGTGCTCGCCATGCGAGGCCACTTGCGAGGTCAGTTTCAGCAGGCGCTCCATCGCCAGGCGCTGGCCGGCTTCCCAGCGGTTGACCGGGTCGCTGTCGTGGTTAAACAGATGCAGCAGTTCGTCGTCGGTGTAGTCGTGCTGCAGGATCACCGGCGCGGAGAAGTCGCGCAGAATCGATGGGATAGGACGTGCGTCGACGTTGCGGAAGCGGAAGATCTGCTCTTGTTCCGTCAGCTCCAACACCACCGTGGTGGCGCCTTTTTCGTGCTTGCCGTTTTCCAGCGCCAGCGGCATGTCCTTGCCTTGCGCGTCCAGCAGGCCAACCGCTACTGGAATGTGGAAGGGCTTGCTTTCCGGCTGGCCGCGCTGCGACAGGATGATGTCGAAGTTACCCTTGGCCGAGTCGTAGCGGGTGCGCGCGCTCACCACTGGCGTGCCGGCTTGCGAGTACCAGCGCTCGAACTGGCTCAGGTCGCGGTCGTTGGCGTCAGCCATGGCGGCGCGGAAGTCGTCGCAGGTGACGGCCTGGCCGTCGTGGCGCTCGAAGTACAGGTCCATGCCCTTGCGGAAGCCGTCGCGGCCCAGCAGGGTCTGGTACATGCGCACCACTTCTGCACCTTTTTCGTAGACGGTCACCGTGTAGAAGTTGTTGATCTCGACGAAGGAATCGGGACGCACCGGGTGCGACATCGGACCGGCGTCCTCCGGGAACTGCGCCTGGCGCAGCGTGCGCACCTGGTCGATACGGGTGACGGCGCGGCCGGTGTCGGTGCCGATCATGTCGGCGCTGAATTCCTGGTCGCGGAACACGGTCAGGCCTTCTTTCAGCGACAGCTGGAACCAGTCGCGGCAGGTGACGCGGTTACCGGTCCAGTTGTGGAAGTATTCGTGGCCGACCACGGCTTCAATGCCGGCGTAGTCGATGTCGGTGGCAGTGCGCGGGTTGGCCAGCACGAACTTGGTGTTGAAGATGTTGAGGCCCTTGTTTTCCATCGCGCCCATGTTGAAGTCGCCCACGGCGACAATCATGAAGCGGTCCAGGTCCAGCTCCAGGCCGAAACGTTGCTCATCCCAGCGGATCGAGTTTTTCAGCGACTGCATGGCGTAGTCGGTCTTGTCGAGGTTGCCCTCTTCCACCCACACTTGCAGCAGCACTTCACGGCCGTCAGCCAGTTTGAACTTCTCCTCCTGGCATACCAGCTTGGCTGCGACCAGCGCGAACAGGTAGGCCGGCTTTTTGAACGGGTCTTCCCATTTGGCGTAGTGGCGGCCATCGCCGAGGTCGCCCTGCTCGACCAGGTTGCCGTTGGACAGCAGCACCGGATAGGCGGCCTTGTCAGCGCGCAGCATCACGGTGTACTTGGCCATCACGTCCGGACGGTCGGGGAAGAAGGTGATGCGGCGGAAGCCTTCGGCTTCGCACTGGGTGAAGAAGTTGCCGTTGGAAACGTACAGGCCGGACAGCGTGGTGTTTTCAATCGGCGCACACAGGGTTTCGATTTCCAGCACCACTTCGGCCGGCGCGTTGCGGATGGTCAGCGTGGCTTCGGTCAGCTCGTAGTCCTTGGCGCTCAGCAGCGTACCGTTCAGGCGGACCTGTACCAGCTTGATTTCTTCTCCATGCAGCACAATATCAGCACTGGCGGAGTCCGGATTGTGGCGCAAGCGAATGCGATTGGCGACCACGGTACGGGCCGGGGCCAGGTCGAACCCCAGTTCTACGGTGTCTACCAGATAGGCTGGCGGGGTGTAATCTTTGCGGTAAATCGTTGTTGGGCTGCTGTCTGTGCGCATTGGAGGCTCTGGGTGGACGGACAAAAGCATATTTTACCAATACGGCGTGGGCAGACGCGCGGAATTGTCATTCCGGCCAATCTTTACTTTGGCATATTACCTACCCGTAAGTTGCTACTTTCCACGATGCGGTAACATTCTGTAATAATCGTGCAAGCTCCAGGGGTGCGTCATACACTTAGCTCTGGAAAATACCGTCTTATCTGAGAGGGCTTTATCATGAAATATCTCGCCACCCTGGCGGCCGCCGCCGTACTACTGCTGAGCGGCTGCGCCACCACCATCCATAGCAATGTGACCGCCTTCAATGCCTGGCCGGCCGATATTCAGGACAAATCCTTCGCGTTCGAAGCGCCGCAAGGCGCGGACGACACCCTGGAATACCGCAATTACCAGCTACTGGTTGCCAAAGAATTGGGCAAGCTGGGCTTCCACCAAGTGGCGGACGGCCAGCAGCCCAAGTTGCTCGTCGGCATGAAATTCTTCACCATCGACCATCCAGTGCGGGTGATTCAGGAAGATCCATTCATGAGCCCGTACTGGGGTCCGGGCTACTACGGCCGTTACGGCTGGGGCTATTCGCGCTGGGCCTATCGCCCGTTCTACTATGATCCATTCTTCTACGGTCCAACCCGTGTGGAAGAGCGCATCAAGCACCAATACCAGCGCCAGCTGCGCGTGACCATCAACAGCGCCAGTGGCAGCAAGCTGTATGACGTGACGGTGCAGAACACCAGCGGCGTGCAGGCCACGCCTTACGTGATGCCGGCCCTGGTGCAGAGCGCCTTCACCGGTTTCCCTGGCGAAAACGGCGTGCCGCGCACCATCGACATCACGCTGGAGCCGAAGAGCAACTCGGTGCAGGCCGCCAATCCGGCGCAAAAGGTCAACTAAATTTTACGCCGCAGGTAGACTGGCATCACCCACCAGAACACCACAATCAACAGCGCCATCAGGCCGGCGGCAAGCAGGCCGATGGTGGCGCCGAACACCTCCGAAATCACCAGATCCGTTCCCAGCACCAGAGCGATCGCCAGCGCAAACGCGCCGGCGACGATCTGGCGCGTGGCGATGCGCTTGAAGCGCACGCGGTCCTTCAGCGGCCGCATCACGCGGTGCTGGATCGCCGGCGCGCTCAGCAGCACCAGGCTGGTCAGCGCGAAGAAGAAGGTCGCCAGGAACAGCAGCTTTTCCATGTGGACGATCTGCGCGAAGCCTGAGTTGAACGGCAATATCACCAGGAACGCCGACAGCATCTGCGCCCCCGGCAGCAGGATGCGCATTTCGCTCAGCATGTCAGAGAAGTCGCCGTCCCCTTCCCTGCCGTTCTCGTCGTAGTCCGAACCCTCGCTCATGGCAGCAAAATCGTCGAGCCGGTGGTTTTGCGCGCCTCCAGATCTCGGTGCGCCTGCTGCACGTCGGCCAGCGCATAGCGCTGGCGGATGTCGATTTTCACTTCGCCGCTGCTGACCACGCCAAACAGCGACCTGGCCATCGCTTCCAGGTCCTCACGCTTGGCGGTGTAAGCCATCAGCGATGGGCGGGTGATGAACAGCGAACCACGGCTGGCCAGTTCCGTCAGGCTGAACGGCGGCACCGGGCCGGAGGCATTGCCGAAGCTGACCATGGTACCCAGTGGTTGCAAGCAATCCAGCGAGCCGATGAAGGTGTCCTTGCCGATCGAATCGTAGACCGCCGAAACGCCTTTGCCGCCGGTCAGCTCTTTCACCCGCTCGGTAAAGTTTTCAGTGTTGTAGTTGATGACGTGGCTGGCGCCGTTTTCAATCGCCAGCGCGGCCTTTTCTGCCGAGCCGACCGTGCCGATCAGGTTGACGCCCATCACCCGCGCCCACTGGCAGGCGATCAGGCCGACGCCGCCAGCGGCCGCGTGGAACAGGATGGTGTCGCCGGCTTTCAGCGGCACCGTGCGGTGAAACAGGTATTGCACCGTCAGCCCTTGCAGCATCATGGCGGCGGCGGTGTCGAATTCGATCTGCTTGGGCAGCACCAGCAGCTGCGAGGCCGGGATGTTGCGCGCTTCGGAATAGGCGCCCAGCGGACGGCCACCGTAGGCCACGCGGTCGCCCACTTGCAGGCCGGTCACGCCCTCGCCCAGTTCTTCCACCACGCCGGCGCCTTCCACGCCCAGCGCGCCGGGCATCGGTTGCGGGTACAGGCCGGTACGGTGATAGACGTCGATGTAGTTCAGGCCGATGGCTTCATGGCGCATGCGCACTTCGCCGGGACCGGGGGGCGGCAGGTCGACCTCCACCAGTTCCATCACCTCGGGACCGCCGACGCGGTTGATGCGTATCGCCTTCACCATTTCCTTCCTCCAATAATTATTGTGCAGCGCGCTGCTGCAGTTGAGACAGTACCAGATGTGCCGACGCCACGTTGGTCGCGCACGGCGTATTGTGCACGTCGCAGGCGCGGACCAGGGCGTTGATGTCCGGCTCGTGCGGCTGCGGCGTCATCGGGTCGCGCAGGAAGATGACGCAGTCGATCTGGCCTTCGACCAGCAGCGAGCCGATCTGCAAGTCGCCGCCGAATGGGCCGGAGTGCTTGCGGTCGACTTCCAGGCCGATCTCGTTGATCAGGCGGCCGCCGGTGGTGCCGGTGGCGGTCAGCGCGCAGGTGGAGAGAAAGGCCTTGTACTCGGCAGCCAGGGCGATCATGTCGTCTTTTTTCTTGTCGTGCGCAATCAGCGCGATGCGGAATTTCATTCTTGATCCCTTTTATTTTTTGGACAGCAGATAGATCCCGGCCAACACCAGGGCGGTGCCGCCCAGTTGCCAGGAGGTGACGGGCTCGCCCAGCAGCAGCGCCCCCAGAAACAACGTTGAAACCGGGCCGATCATACCAGCCTGTGAGGCCACGCCGGCGCCGATGCGTTCCACCGCGATCATGGTCATGAACACCGGCGCCACTGTGCACAGGAGGCCGTTGACCAGCGACAGGCCATATACCGGCAGCGGCTGCAGCAGGCCGGAGGCCGGCCGCAGCAGGAAGAACTGGCCGACGCAGGCGACGGTCGAGACGCACATCGCGTACGACACCAGCCGCAGCGAACCAAGCCGCTTGACCATTTCCCCGGAAAGCAGCAGATAGGCGGCGTAGGCGGCGGCCGAGCCGGTGACCAGCGCCGCGCCGAGCGCGACATTGCCACCGCCCTGCAGGTCATGCAGGAACACCAGCACGATGCCGAGGTAGGAAATCAGCAGCGCCATCCATTGCTTGCGGCTGATGCGGTGCTTGAGCACGGTGGAGCTGATCAGCAGCACGAAGGTCGGCGTGAGGAACAGGATCAGCCGCTCCAGGCCGACCGAGATGTATTGCAGTCCGAGGAAGTCGAGAAAGCTGGACAAATAGTAGCCGACCAGGCCAAGGCCGACGATGCGCCAGCGGTCGCTATTGGACAGCGGCGCGGCGTTGCGCGATTTCCAGATGGCGACGGCGGCAAACACCGGCAGCGAGAACAGCATGCGGAAAGCAATCAGCGTCACCGCGTCGATCTGATATCGGTACAACAGCTTGGCAACAATGGCCTTGGTAGAAAACAACACCGCGCCGCCAACGGCGATCCCCAACCCACCCAAATAAGCGGCCCGCGCCGGAGCGCCATGTGTGATGCTTTTGTCCATAATCAAATTGTAGCCGCTAACGCCTGCCACTGCTTGCCGCCACGCTTTTTCCAACTCGCGTGAGCCACATCAAATTGATTGATGATAGGCTGTGTGAGCATTCTTCGATGGACATCACGATTAAAAAGTACATGCGAGCGGATCATTCCGTTCCTTTTCAGCAGTGGTACGCTCAACTGGACAGGCGAGCAATGGCGAAAGTCTCAACTGCGATATTTCGCCTCCAGAAAGGGAATCTCTCGCGAGTAAAATGGTTTGCAGGCATAGGAGAATACGTAATCAACTGGGGACCCGGCTATCGCGTTTATTTGGCGCAGGACGGCGACACAGTGATTTTATTATTTGGCGGTGGAACAAAGCAGCGCCAGCAGATCGACATTACACGTGCCAAGAGCATGCACGAAGAGTACAAACTGCGGAAAAGAGCGAACGACGGAGGGAAATTATGGAGCTGACCGTTGACTTTGAAACTGAAATTATTGAACAGATCCGCAGTGATCAAGCATTCACAAACATTCTGCTTGATGAGCTAGAGGAACTGCTATCACAAAGCGAGTGTGAACCGGCTCAGGGTATGCTGCGGGTACTCATCGTCGGCACGATTGGATTTGATGCTTTGGCAAATTCCTTATCGATACCGAGTCTGTCCTTGCAACAGCTTCTCTCGCAAAAGAATCCTCCTCATAACGCCAGTTTGAAGGTCATAACGAAGGCGCTCAAACTGGCGTTACGGGTCGCTGCTAGTTGACAGTTACTGCAGCGACGCCAGCTGTGACCGTCGCCATGGTAGTGCGCGCGATGGCGGCGGCGGGGGCAGCGGTGCCGACTAGTTTGTTGGCTTGCTTGAATTGCGCGGTCAGCTTGCCGGGGGTGAGAGTGACCAGCGTGTAGCCTTGCGCGTCGGTATTCAGATGCTTGAGCCACAGGTTGTTGCCCAGTGCCGCCAGTTGCTGCGCCAGGGCCAGCAGGCTGGTGTTGAAGTCGACGTTGGCTTGCAGGCCGGCCAGCACCGCGCCGGTGGTGGCTTCCAGCTGCGCTTCGGGTATGCCCTTCGCCGCCAGCGCGCCGCGCAACTGTACGCGGGTTTGCTCGGCCAGCGCGGCCACCGTGGGCGCGGTCTTGCCCATGGTGTAGTCCAGCAGGTTGAAGCTGAGGTTGACCGTGCCCAGCCCCGTCACCGGCACCGCCAGCGGATACGACACCAGCGTGCCGATATCGCCCAGCGCCGCCGCCGCGTCGCGCAGATAGCTGAAGAAGGAGTCGGAGCTGATGCCGGCCGACACCAGGTCCACCATCACCGGCGCGCCACCGCCCGCCGCATCAAAATCATCGCTGACCGTACCGGCAAAGAAGGCGTGGATGTCGCCAGTCAGCGCCACCACGTTCTTGACGTTATTGGTTTTCAGGTGCGCCATCAGCGCCTTGCGCTCGCTGTTGTAGCCATCCCATTGGTCGCAGTTGAGCAGGAATTTGGTGAAGAACGAGGCCAGCGCCTCCTTCTTGCCCGATGCCGCCACAAACACCGAATTGGCTTTGTTCTCCTGCACTTCCGGCTTGATGTAGCCGAAGGCGATGGTCTGCCCCGCCACAGCGGCCAATGCCGCGCCGCCCTGGCCGGAGGCGGCGGCGGTGGCGACCTTGCCAAAGGCGCCAACGGCGATCGACGCCTGCGCCGCTGTCAGGCCAGCCTTGACGCCAGCAACAGCCTGCGCATCCAGCGCGCCACCGGTGGCGGCTGAAGTCGCAATGGCGCCCGCGCCAGCCTGCGCAACGGCGGCCGATGCGCCTGCCGTCACGGCAGCCACAATCGCACCGGCCACGGCAAAGTTGCCGCCCACCGCTGCTGCCGTCGTACCCACCGAGGTGGCCAGCGACGACACTGCATTCAAGGCCAGCAGCGTGGCAACAGCGTCCACACCATTCATGCCCATGCGCAGCAGCGATACTTCATTGCCCCACAGCTTCCAGGTCGAACTGGCGGACTTCATCTTGTCCATCCACCACTGGCGCTGCGTGTTACCGAGGATGGTGGCCGTGGTCAGCGGATCGAGGCCGATGGTTTTCGCACCCGCCATCTTTTGCGCTTCCACGCTGTTGAACAAATCCTGCGGCACCAGGTAGCGCGAGCCGATGCGGCCCAGCGGCTTGCCGGTCGCCGGATTCACGGACGATTCCGGTATCACATGGTCCGAGCGGTACAAGCGCTCGTCGGTCATCACCAGCTGCATCAATTTACCGAATTGGAAATCGCGGTAAATCCTGATGTTCTGGAAGGTGGTGTTGGCCGCATCCAGCGACACGTCGGCCGGCATGAATTCAAACCACGCCTGGTTGGCGTTGCGCCGCCGCGTGGACTGGTGCAGGTCCGAGCCGTCGGCGTTAAACGAGCCGTCATAGGTTTGCGCGTCCTGCCACGCGTCGTCGGTGAATTCGTGATCGTCCCACACGGCGATGAAGGCGAAGCGCTCATGCAGCGCCTGCAAACGGGTATCGGTGCGGTACTTCTTATACAGGTAGCGGTAGTCGTTCAGCGTATTGGCATATTTGGCGCCCGAGCTTCCGTTCTTGAACACGCCGTCCGGCAGCACCAGCGCATCGTGGCGGCTTTCCACCGCGCCCAGCTGGAAGTCCTCGCCCACCGTCTCGTAGATGTAGTCGCCCAGATGGACGATGAAATCCAGCTGCTCGGCGGCGATGGAGGTCATCGCGCCCCAGTGATTCACGCTCCAGTCCTGGCAAGTCATGTAGACGAATTGCAGCTGCGCCACATCAGCGTCCGCTGCCGGCGCGGTCTTGAAGCGGCCAACGTTCGAGCGGTTGTCACCGGCGATGAACTGGTAGTAGTACACCGTGCCAGCCGTCAGGCCGGTCAGCTTGTGGCGGATGGTGTTGTCGTACCGGCTTTGCAGCGGCAGGCGCACATCGGCTACGGTGGCGCCGCTCAGCGCAGTGCTGCCACCCAGCGCAGCGCTGTTGTCGGCGGAGGTGACGATCAGGCGGATCGCCGTATCGGCGCCAGCCGCCACGGCGGCCACATTGTCGGCTGCCGCTGGCACGGCGCGCGTCCACAGCAGGATGCTGTCCGCGCGCGGGTCCCCCGAGGCCACGCTTTGCGGGAACTTCCACGCGCCGGTGGCCGGCGCCAGGCCGTTGTCTGCCGAGCCATCGCTGCCGCCGCAAGCGCTCAGTGCGGCGCCAGTCGCCGCCGATACCGTAATAAAACTGCCGAATTTAAGAAACTGCCGTCTGTCCATGGTGGCTCCCGCTGCCGTAATAATGTCAAAAAAGTAAAGCCTAGCAGCGGGATATGACAGCTTCTCTACAAAAAATGGAGTGTCACCTCTAGCGTGAAATATGGTGTATGCACGGCTGGCGCGCTGCATCAGCCCGCGCGGCTTCATCGCCGGCCTGAAAAAACACCGGTACCGCTTTTTCGAACGGTCCAAAATCCTCAGCATCCTCAAGTTCGACGCCAGCATCCCGCTGTACGCGCCGCCGCAACAGCGCCGCCACCCTGGTCAAACGCCCGCATGACTGGGTGGCGCAAATCCAACTGCCGGAGGTGATGGAAAAGGTTCTCGGCTGGCCCCTATGCTAGAATACCGCCCTCACCGCTCCACCAACACATAATTACCGATACACCGCCGAAGGAAGACCGAACATGGCTGGACACAGCAAATGGGCCAATATCAAGCACAAAAAAGCAGCAACTGACGCGAAACGCGGCAAGATCTGGACACGCCTGATTAAGGAAATTACCGTTGCTGCGCGCATGGGCGGCGGTGATATCAACGCGAATCCGCGTCTGCGCCTGGCCATCGACAAGGCGGCCGACGCCAATATGCCGAAGGATAACGTGCAGCGCGCGATTACCCGCGGCACCGGCGGCGAAGACGGCGCGAGCTACGAGGAAGTCCGCTACGAAGGCTACGGCATCGGCGGCGCGGCCATCATCGTCGACTGCATGACCGACAACCGCGTGCGCACCGTGGCCGAAGTCCGCAACGCCTTCAACAAGAACGGCGGCAATATGGGCAACGAAGGCTCGGTGGCCTTTATGTTCAAGCACTGCGGCCAGTTCCTGTTCGTACCGGGCACCAATGAAGACGCGCTGATGGAAGTGGCGCTGGAAGCCGGCGCCGAAGACGTGCTGACCGACGACGAAGGCGGCATTGAAGTGCTGTGCGGCCCGCACGATTTCGCCGCCGTCAAGGACGCGCTGGAAGCCAAGGGCTTCAAGGCCGAAGTGGCCGAAATCGTCATGAAGCCGGACGCAGTGACCGGCGTCAGCGGCGACAACGCGGTCAAGATGCAAAAACTGCTGGACGCACTGGAAGCGCTGGACGATGTGCAGGAAGTGTATTCCAACGTAGAGATCGAAGACTGAGCGAAGACTGAGGACTTATGAAAATACTGGTAGTCGGCTCCGGCGGCCGTGAACATGCGCTGGCCTGGAAACTGGCGCAATCCGAGCGCATCCAGATGGTGTACGTGGCCCCCGGCAACGGCGGCACCGCACGCGACGCACGCCTGGTCAACGTCAACATCACCGACCTGCACGAGCTGGCCAACTTCGTCGAAAGCGAAGGCATCAGCCTGACCGTGGTCGGCCCTGAGACTCCGCTGGCCGGCGGCATCGTCAACCTGTTCCGCGCACGCGGCCTGAAAGTCTTCGGCCCAACCAAGGAAGCGGCGCAGCTGGAATCGTCGAAGGACTTCGCCAAGGCCTTCATGCAGCGCCACGGCATCCCGACCGCCAACTACCAGACCTTCTCCGACGTCGCTCCGGCGCACGCCTACATCGACGCCAATGGCGCACCGATCGTCATCAAGGCCGACGGCCTGGCCGCCGGCAAAGGCGTGGTGGTCGCGCTGACGCTGGAAGAAGCACACCGCGCGGTGGACGACATGCTGGCCGATAACCGCTTCGGCGACGCCGGCGCGCGCATCGTCATCGAGGAATTCCTGGCCGGCGAAGAAGCCAGCTTCATCGTCATGTGCGACGGCAAAAACATCCTGCCGCTGGCCACCAGCCAGGACCACAAGCGCCTGAAAGACAACGACGAAGGCCCGAACACCGGCGGCATGGGCGCTTACTCGCCTGCGCCTATCGTCACGCCGGCCATGCATGCCCGCGTGATGCGCGAAATCATCAACCCGACCATCGCCGGCATGGCCAAGGACGGCATCGTCTTCACCGGCTTCCTGTACGCCGGCCTGATGATCGACGCCGCCGGCAATCCGCGCACGCTGGAATTCAACTGCCGCATGGGCGATCCGGAAACCCAGCCTATCATGTCGCGCCTGAAGACCGACCTGGTGGCGGTGATGGAACACGCCGTCAACGGCACGCTGGACCAGATCGAGCTGGAATGGGACCGCCGCACCGCCGTGGGCGTGGTGCTGGCCGCTGCCGGCTATCCGGACGCGCCGCTGAAAGGCGCCGTGATCGACGGCATCCCGGCCGAGACGCCGGAGTCGGTGACCTTCCACGCCGGCACCGCCGACGTGGATGGCCAGCTGCAGGTGACCGGCGGCCGCGTGCTGTGCGTGGTCGGCCTGGGCGACAGCATCAAGCTGGCGCAGAAACAGGCTTACGAGGTGGTCGACCAGATCAGCTTTGAAGGCGCGCAATGCCGTCGCGATATCGGCTGGCGCGGGCTGAAACACTGAGATGAGCACCACCACGCCACCGCAGCCGGCCGCAGTCAAAGCCTGGCTGCTCGACCTGCAAGCCCGCATCGTGCAGGGACTGGAAGCCGTTGACGGCAAGTCCTTCCTGCGCGACGAGTGGCAGCGCGCCGAAGGTGGCGGCGGTATCTCGCGCCTGGTCGAAGAAGGCAATGTGATCGAGCGCGGTGGCGTCAACTTCTCGCATGTGATGGGCGCCAGGCTGCCGCCGTCGGCGTCGGCACACCGCCCGGACATCGGCGGCAATCCGTGGGAAGCGATGGGCGTGTCGCTGGTGATCCATCCGCGCAATCCCTACGTGCCGACGGTGCACATGAATGTACGCTTCTTCAGCACCACCAATAGCGCCGGCGAGCCGGTGTGGTGGTTTGGCGGCGGCATGGACCTGACGCCGTATTACGGCTTCAAGGAAGACGCCAGGCACTTCCACCAGACCTGCCATGACGCCCTCGCCCCGTTCGGCGCGGATTTGCATGGCCGCTTTAAAACATGGTGCGACGAGTATTTCTACCTGAAGCACCGCCAGGAAGCGCGCGGCGTCGGCGGCATCTTCTTTGATGACTTCAACGCGCCGGGCTTTGAGCAAAGCTATGCCATGACGCAAAGCGTCGGCGACGCCTTCCTCCAAGCCTATCTGCCGATTGTCGAGCAGCGCAAGGAGACGGCTTACGGCGAGCGCGAACGCGACTTCCAGGCTTATCGGCGCGGCCGCTATGTCGAATTCAATCTGGTATTCGACCGCGGCACGCTGTTTGGCCTGCAATCCGGCGGCCGCACCGAGGCGATCCTGATGTCGATGCCGCCTGTCGTCAAATGGCGCTATCGCTGGGACCCTGAAGCCGGTTCGCCGGAAGCGGCGCTGTACACCGACTTCCTGCCGCACCGCGACTGGCTCGCCGCATAACGATGGCGTTCCGCGTCGCACTGCTGGGAGGCAGCTACGATCCGGTGCACCATGGTCATGTCGCGCTGGGCGCCTATTTCGCCACGCTGCTGCAAGTCGACCAGCTGCGCGTGATCCCCACCGGACTGCCGTGGCAAAAAGCCACGCTGAAGGCCTCCGCGCAGCAACGCGCCGACATGCTGGCGCTGGCGTTTGCCGGCCAGCCGTTCAGCGTCAGCGTCGACCTGCAGGAAATCGCCCGTGGCGCGCTGGGCGTGGCCACTTACACGATCGACACCTTGCGCCAGGTGCGCGCCGAGCTGGGACCACAGGCTAGCATCAGCTTCCTGATGGGCGCCGACCAGCTGCAGCGGCTCGACACCTGGCACGAATGGCAGGCGCTGTTCGGCTACGCACATATCTGCGTAGCGGCGCGCCCTGGCTACAACCTTGCCACCGCCGGCTTGCCGCCGGCAGTGGCGCAGGCGTTTTCCAGCAGGCTGGGAACGCCGGAACAAATCCGTAACACGCCGCATGGTCTGACGTATCTGGCACAAGACTTCGCGGTGGATATCTCTGCCACCCGGATACGTGCGGCATTACAACGGGGGGAAAAGGCGGACTCGCTTATCCCGCCGCTAGTGCTAGACTATATTGAACAACACAATTTATATACAAGCTAATGGACATCAAAAAACTGCAAACCCTGGTCGTTGACGCCCTCGAAGACGTCAAGGCTCAAGACATCGTCCTGTTCGACACCACCCACCTCACCAGCCTGTTCGACCGCATCGCGATCGCTTCCGGTACCTCCAACCGCCAGACCAAGGCGCTGGCCGCCTCGGTGCGCGACAAGGTCAAGGAAGCCGGCGGCAACGTCTACGGCATGGAAGGCGAGGACACCGGTGAATGGGTGCTGGTCGACCTGGGCGACATGATCGTCCACATCATGCAAGCGCCTATCCGCGCTTACTACCGTCTGGAAGAGATCTGGGGCGACAAGCCGGTGAAACTGGGCGCCGCCAAGCGCAAGGGCACCAAGGAAGCCGAAGAAGCCGAACCGAAAAAGATCAGCAGCCACCTGGCCGCCGGCAAGAAAGCCGCTGCCGCCGAAGCAGTGGTCGAGAAGAAGCCAGCCGCACGCAAGCCGGCCGCCGCCAAGACCACCGCCACCGCCGCGACCAAGAAAGCTGCTGCCAAGCCAGCCGCTGTCCCAGCCGGCAAAAAGATCAAGGTCGGCGCGCCGAAGACCACGGTCGCCGCCATCAAGGCACTGAAAGCCTCGCCGAAGCCACGTACGGCCAAGCCGAAAGCTGAAGAAGCGCCGGCCAAGACCGTCATCAAGCGCATCAAGAAATCCGAAGAGTAATCCAGCATGCAGCTGATCATCGCTGCGGTCGGCCATAAAATGCCGGCCTGGATCGAATCCGGCTATGCCGAGTATGTGAAGCGCATGCCGCCGGAACTGAAGATCGTGCTGAAGGAAATCAAGCCGGTCGAACGTTCCGGCAGCAAGACCGCCGCCACCGCAATGGCGCTGGAGCGCGAGCGCATCGAAGCGGCGCTGCCGAAATCGGTGCGCATCATCGCCCTCGACGAACGCGGCAAGGACCTGACCTCGGTCGGCCTTTCGCAGCAACTGGAAGCCTGGCAGCAGGATGGCCGCGACACCGCCTTCCTGATCGGCGGCGCCGACGGCCTCGATCCGGCGCTGAAAGCGCGCGCCGAAGGCCTGATACGGATTTCCAGCATGACGCTGCCGCATGGTATGGTGCGGGTGATGCTGGCCGAGCAGCTGTACCGTGCCTGGACCATTACCCAGAACCATCCGTATCACCGCGTCTAACTCGGGTATATCTTATGAAGCCGGTCGAAAAAAAGATTTACCTCGCCTCCAAAAGCCCGCGCCGGCGTGAGCTGCTGCGCCAGGTCGGCATCGACTTCGAGCTGCTGATGCTGCGCAGCGACGGTCCGCGCGGCGCCGACGTGACCGAGGAAGTGCTGCCCGGCGAAGCGCCGCTCGACTATGTGGCGCGGGTGGCGAAAGAAAAAGCCGTGTTTGCGGCCGAGCTGGTGGTCAAGCGCCGCATGGCGGCGCGGCCGGTGCTGTCGGCCGACACCACCGTCACCATCGACGGCGCCATCCTCGGCAAGCCGGCCAACACGGCGGAAGCCATCGCCATGCTGCAGCAGCTGTCCGGCCGCACCCACCAGGTGCTGACCGCGATCGCGGTGGAATCGGCCAGCTTTTCCGGCCAGATCACCCAGGTGTCCGAAGTGCGCTTCGGCGTGCTGTCGCCGGCCGCCATCGCCGCGTATTGCGCCACGCCGGAACCATATGACAAGGCCGGCGCCTACGGCATCCAGGGTCCGGCGGCGGCATTCATCGAACATATCGCCGGCAGCCACTCCGGCATCATGGGCCTGCCCATTTACGAAACCGTACAACTGCTGCGCCAGGCGGGTTTGCCGCTGCCCTAGCCACCTTTGTGGCGTACCCGACTCCTGCCGTGTATCATCAGGGCATGAACGAAGACATCCTGATCAACATCACTCCGCAGGAAACCCGCGTCGCCCTCATCATGCAGGGCGCCGTGCAGGAACTCCACATCGAACGCACACTCACCCGCGGACTGGCCGGCAACGTCTATTCCGGCAAGGTGGTGCGGGTGCTGCCCGGCATGCAGTCGGCCTTCATCGACATCGGCCTGGAACGCGCCGCCTTCCTGCACGTCGCCGACATCTGGGAAGCCCGCCCGCACGACGGCGGCAACAACGCCACCCCGACGCCCATCGAAAAACTGCTGTTCGACGGCCAGGTGCTGACCGTGCAAGTGATCAAGGACCCGATCGGCACCAAGGGCGCGCGATTGTCGACGCAGATTTCCATCGCCGGCCGCATGCTGGTCTACCTGCCGCAGGACGGCCATATCGGCGTCTCGCAAAAGATTGAAAAGGAGTCCGAGCGCGAAGCCCTGCGCACGCGCCTGCAAAGCCTGCTGCCGAAAGATGAAAAAGGCGGCTACATCATCCGCACCCAGGCCGAGGATGCTTCCGACTCCGACATCGCCGCCGACGTCGAATACCTGCGCAAGACCTGGGCCGCGATCACCCACGGCGCACGCACCAGGCCGGCCACCACGCTGCTGCACCAGGACTTGAGTCTGGCCCAGCGCGTGCTGCGCGACTTCGTGCATGACGAGACGGCGACCATCCAGGTCGACTCGCGCGAAAACTATCTGAGCCTGCAGGAATTCGGCCAGGCCTACACGCCGGGCGTGCTGGCGCGGCTCAACCACTACACCGGCGAGCGGCCGCTGTTCGACCTGTATGGCGTGGAGGAAGAAATCCTGCGCGCGCTGGGACGGCGCGTCGACCTCAAATCGGGCGGCTACCTGATCGTCGACCAGACCGAGGCAATGACCACCATCGACGTCAACACCGGCGGCTTCGTCGGCGGGCGCAATTTCGCCGACACCATCTTCAAGACCAACCTGGAAGCGGCGCATGCAATCGCCCGCCAGCTGCGGCTGCGCAATCTGGGCGGCATCATCATCCTCGACTTCATCGACATGGAAAACACCGAGCATCGCAACGCGGTGCTCGGCGAGTTGAAGAAGGCGCTGTCGCGCGACCGCACCAAGGTGTCGGTCAGCAGCTTCTCGGCGCTGGGATTGGTGGAGATGACGCGCAAGCGCACCCGCGAATCACTGGCGCACATCCTGTGCGAACCCTGCCCGGCGTGCAGCGGCAAGGGCCAGGTGAAAACATCGCGCACCATCTGTTATGAAATTCTGCGTGAACTGCTGCGTGAAGCCAAACAGTTCAACCCGCGCGAGTTCCGCATCCTCGCCTCGCAGGAAGTGGTGGACATGTTCCTCGAAGAGGAATCGCAGCACCTCGCCATGCTGGGCGACTTCATCGGCAAAAAAATCTCGCTGCAAGTCGAGAACACCTATCACCAGGAGCAGTACGACGTGATTTTGATGTGACTGAAATCCTCTTTGGGTAAAGCTGAAATAAAAAAAGCTCGCCTTGTGGGCGAGCTTCTTGAGGACTTGACCGGGTAGGTCAGAATTGGTTCATGGTGTTGTCTTTGCCGGCCGCCTTCAGCGCGGCCTCGCCGCTGAAGTAATCCTTGTGGTCGTCGCCGATGTCTGAGCCGGACATGTTCTGGTGCTTGACGCAGGCGATGCCCTGGCGGATCTCCTTGCGCTGCACGCCTGCCACGTAGCCCAGCATGCCCTGGTCGCCGAAGTATTCCTTGGCCAGGTTGTCGGTCGACAGCGCGGCCGTGTGGTAGGTCGGCAGCGTGATCAGGTGGTGGAAGATGCCCGCTTCGCGCGCCGCATCGGCCTGGAAGGTGCGGATCTTCTCGTCGGCCTGCTTGGCCAGCTCGCTGTCATCGTACTCCACGCTCATCAGCTGGCCACGCTCGTAGGCGCTGACGTCCTTGCCTTCGGCCTTGAACGCATCGTAGACCTGCTGGCGGAAGTTCAGCGTCCAGTTGAACGACGGGCTGTTGTTGTACACCAGCTTGGCGTTCGGAATCACCTTGCGGATTTCGCTGACCATGCCACCGATCTGCGCGATATGCGGTTTCTCGGTTTCGATCCACAACAGGTCGGCGCCATTTTGCAGCGAGGTGATGCAGTCCAGTACGCAGCGTGCTTCGCCGCTGCCGGCGCGGAACTGGAACAGATTGCTCGGCAGACGTTTCGGACGCAGCAGCTTGCCGTCGCGCTTGATAATCACGTCGCCATTGGCCAGCGCATCGGCCGACACTTCGTCGCAGTCGAGGAAGGCGTTGTACTGGTCGCCCAGGTCGCCCGGCTGATTGGTGACGGCGATCTGCTTGGTCAGGCCGGCGCCCAGCGAATCGGTGCGGGCGACGATGATGCCGTCGTCCACGCCCAGCTCCAGGAAGGCGTAGCGGATGGCGCGGATCTTGGCCAGGAAGTCCTCATGCGGCACGGTGACCTTGCCGTCCTGGTGGCCGCACTGCTTCTCGTCCGACACCTGGTTTTCGATCTGGATGCAGCAGGCGCCCGCTTCGATGAATTGCTTGGCCAGCAGATAGGTCGCTTCCGCGTTGCCAAAGCCGGCGTCGATGTCGGCGATGATCGGCACCACATGCGTGACGTGGTTGTCGATCTTGTCCTGGATCGCAGCCTTGGCGGCACCTTCGGCGGCATCGAGCTGGCGGAACAGGCCGCCCAGCTCACGCGCATCGGCCTGGCGCAGGAAGGTGTACAACTCCTTGATCAGCGCCGAGACGGCGGTTTTTTCGTGCATCGACTGGTCCGGCAACGGGCCGAACTCGGAACGCAGCGCGGCCACCATCCAGCCCGACAGGTAGAGGTAGCGGCGGTCGGTGCTGTTGAAGTGCTTCTTAATCGAGATCATCTTCTGCTGGCCGATGAAACCATGCCAGCAGCCCAGCGACTGGGTGTACTTGGATGGGTCACGGTCGTAAGCGGCCATGTCGGCGCGCATGATCCTGGCGGTGTACTTGGCAATGTCCAGACCGGTCTTGAATTTGTTCTGCGCGCGCATGCGGGCAGCGGACTCCGGGTTGATGGCGTTCCAGGCGGAACCTTGTTGCTCTTTCAAAGCGCCAACTGCCTTGATGTCGTCTTGGTACTGGGACATTTTTATCTCCTAAAGAAAAACACGAATAAGCAAAACCGCATGACTAAATAGTAGGACATTCTGATGCGGCGCACAAAGTCTTATATAAGACATATAACTTAAATTTATTCGTTATTTTTCAATGAGATAGATAGAATTTTTCTTGATATGAAACGCCTTTTCAAAAAATGGAAAAAATGATGCGGCACCCCACCATGCCGCATCCCACAATATGGAAAGGATTTTCAGCCCTTGATTTGATCCAGCTTTTGCAGGGTTTCCGGCGGCAATACCAGGGTCGCTGCGGCAACGTTCTGGCGCAGGTGGGCCAGCGATGAGGTGCCCGGAATCAGCAGGATGTTGCGCGAACGCTGCAACAGCCAGGCCAGCGCCACTTGCATCGGCGTAGCCTCCAGCTGCGCCGCCACCTCGGCCAGTTGCGATGATTGCAGCGGCGAGAAGCCGCCCAGCGGGAAGAACGGCACGTAGGCGATGCCATCCTGTGCCAGCGTATCGATCAACGCATCGTCGTGGCGGTGCGCCAGGTTGTACTGGTTCTGTACGCAGACGATGGGCGCGATGCCGCGTGCCTGCTGCACTTGCTGCGCAGTGGCGTTGCTGAGGCCGATATGGCGTATCAGGCCGCGCTGCTGCAACTCGGCCAGCGCCGTGATGTGCGCTTCGATATCGCCTTCGGCCGGCCCCATCACATCAAACATCAGGCGCATATTGACCACGTCCAGCACCTCCAGGCCGAGGTTGCGCAGATTGTCGTGCACCGCCGTCTCCAGCTCTTTCGGCGACTGGGCCGGCAGCCAGGAGGCGTCCGCGCCGCGCGTGGCGCCGACCTTGGTGACAATGGTCAGGTCGTCGGCATACGGATGCAGTGCTTCGCGGATCAGCTGGTTGGTGACATGCGGCCCGTAAAAGTCGCTGGTATCGATGTGATCGACGCCCAGCGCAGCCAGCTCACGCAGCACGGCCAGCGCCTGTTCGCGGTCTTTCGGTGGACCGAAGACGTGCGGGCCAGCCAGTTGCATCGCGCCGTAGCCCATGCGGTTGACAGTCAGATCGCCGAGTTGGAAAGTGTTCATGGTGTGCTCCCTGCTTAGTTGATGCACACAGTCTAGGCCTGGGAAGGCTGTGCGACAATACAGCACAATCACACAGCTTGTGCTGAATTCAGGACAGTCAACAATGGACAACCTACAGGACATCGGCGCCTTCGTCGCGGTGGCGAAGCATGGCGGCTTTCGCGAGGCGGCGCGGCAAACCGGCGGCAGCCCTTCTCAACTGAGCGAAGCGGTGCGGCGCCTGGAGGCCGGCCTGGGCGTGCGGCTGCTGAACCGCACCACCCGCAGCGTGCTGGCCACCGACGCCGGACAGCGCCTGCTGGAACAGCTGGAACCGGCGCTGGGCGCGGTGGAATCGGCGCTGGATGTGGTCAACGGCTTCCGCGACCGTCCCGCAGGCCGGCTGCGGCTGAACGTGCCGTTAAGCGCGGCCAAGCTGATCCTGCCGCGCATCCTGCCGCCGTTCATGGCGGCCTATCCGGAAATCTGCGTCGAAGTGACGGTGGAAGACAGCTTTGTCGATCTGCTGCGTTCCGGCTGCGACGCTGGTATCCGCTACGAAGAAAGAATGGAACAGGACATGGTGGCGATCCCGATCGGGCCGCGCCGCCAGCGCTTCGGCCTGGCGGCCTCGCCGGCCTACCTGGAACAACACGGCATGCCGAAGCGGCCGCAAGACCTGCTGCGCCACATCTGCCTGCGCGGACGCTTTGCCAGCGGCGCCATGCCGGCCTGGGAATTCGAGCAGAAAGGCCGCAAGGTGGTGATCGAGCCGAGCGGCCCGCTGATCGTCAGCCTGGGCGGCGGCGCCGAGCTGGCGGTCGATGCGGCGCTGGCCGGCAGCGGCCTGGTCTACCTGTTCGAGGACTGGCTCAAGCCGCACTTCGAACGCGGCGCGCTAATGCCGGTGCTGGAACGCTGGTGGCCCGCGTTCTCCGGGCCATCGCTGTACTACCCCGGCCGCCGCTACCTGCCGGCGCCGCTGCGCGCCCTGGTCGACTTCGTCCAGGACGCGCGCTGGTGATTACTGGTTGACCTTGCCCGGCAGCGTCAGCTTGCCGGAGGCGACCTTGAATACATCCACCACGCACAGCAGCGGGCTGTGCACGCTGGCGTTGACGCGCAGCGCCGAGGTCACACCGTCAAAGCCGGCCGCGTTGACCACGCCGATATCATCGAACGGCACTTTGACTTCCACCGTACCACCTTTGAACAGCGGCGAGTAGCCGGGGCTGTCGATCAGCAGCGGCAGGCCGGGCCAGGTGCGCGGCAGCTTGGGCTTGGCGCCTTCCGGAATATCCACCACCTTCAGCGCGCCCTTGCCGCAGGCGTCATCCGGTTTCAGCACCACCCAGTGCGAGTGCCACAGGTCGCCATCGTTGCTCAGGTTGCCGTCGCCGTTTTCGTCGTACAGCGGCGTGTCGTCGAAGTCCGGGTGCGAGGTGACGGCAAAGGCCAGGATGCCGGCGCCCTGATCGAAGCCCACCACCGAAGGGTCCATGGTGGTCGGCCAGACATAGGAAAACACGCTGCTGCCGGCCAGCTTGCCGGTTTTGGACGGCTTGGACTTGCCGGCCTTGCCCGACACCGCCATGTGGAACACCGCCATATTGCCTTCGGTGGTGATCTTGGTGTGGACGATATCGAACGGCGCCTTGACCGCCTTGACCGGTTCGCTGGCGATGCCGCCCTTGTGGCCTTCGTGGGCCTGGGCTGTCAGGGCTGCCAGGCTGAAAACTGCTGCTGCAAATGCTTTCATGATTTTCTCCATTTAATTAGGATTCCTAAATTACTACCACCGAGACCGCAGGATAACAGCTTTTTCGATTTAGTAAAGAGTCCTAATTATTTATGCTGCACTGCCGCTAGCACTGTTTCAATGTTGCCTATATAGTCAGTGCACAATTCACAATAAAGGAGACAGCATGACTTTCAAACGTTCGTTTGCAGTGCTCTGTTTCATCCTGCCGTGCGCACTCGCGCAGGCGGGCAACCATGAATCGGTGCCGGCCCCGGCGCCGGCTGTGGGGGATTCATGGACCTATCAATACACCGACGTCTGGAAAGGCAGCAAAGGCAACATCAACCGCATGGAAGTCGTGGCCATCGATAGCGCCGGGGTGCACATGGCGATCAAGCGTGCCGCCAGCGGCGCCCTGCTCAGCACGCAGCTATTCAGTCCCGACATGAATCCCATCGACCGTGGCGGCATGCACTTTGCGCCATCGTTCGCCCGCTTCGCCTTCCCGCTGACGCCGGGCAAGGAATGGACGAGCGACATCATCGGCGACAACAGCAAGGCCGGCAAACAATGGCGCTACCAGATCAAGGGCAAGGTACTCGACTGGGAAAAAGTGCGCGTCCCGGCAGGCGAATTCGAAGCGTTGAAAATCGTCATCGAAGCACGCTATGGCGCGGTCGACAGCGGCGCCGACAGCGGCAACCTCACCGAAACCGTCTGGTTCGTCCCCGCGCTCAACAACTACGTCAAGCTCGACTACCTCGACACCGACGCCCAGGGCCGCCTCTACAGCCGCGACAGCTGGGAACTGATGTCCTACACCCACAAAGGCCTCGCTCCCATGGCCGCCCGCTGAAACTCCGGATTTATTTGGAGATGCGCAGGATGGCGGAGGCCAGTTTGGAGAAGCATGGCGTCAGGTCGGACTGCGTTGCGGCGAAGCAGTAGACGCCCACCGGCTTGGCGGGGTTGTAGCAGCGCGACGGTGCGTCTACCGAGTTGGCCATGCACTTCAGCGTGTCTTCGCCTTTTTCGCCATCGTAGCCGGTTGCCGCTTTCAGGCTGGAGCCCAGCCCCAGCGTGAAGATGTAGATGCCTTCGTCGCGCGATTTCGACGCCATCGCTTCCACCAGGTTGCGCGCCGCGCGGTTGACGTTTTGGTAGTTGAGCGTATTCGTCACCACGCGCGGCGAATTGGTCACAATGGGGAATTCACGCTGCAAGGGATCGTTGGCCACCAGTGGGTAGACGCCCGTGTTGTGCGCGTTGTACCAGTCCGGCAGCGACGCCACTTTGCTCGGCAGGTCGGACGGCGTGCAGTTGCCACCAACAGCCTCGTATTGCTCATCGGTCTTGTACAGGCCGGCCGGCGTGCCCGAACCATCGTCATCGGTATAGACAATGCCAGGCGTGCTGCAGGGGTTGGAGCTCTTCCAGTTGAGATACGCGCCGATCGAGTTCGGCGTGCCGTCCGAGAAGAACACAATCACCCGCATATTCGAGCGGTTCAGGTTGGCCGTCGGCACGCCGTTGATTTCCTTGCGCGCCCAGTACATGCCCTCGGCCGATGCGGTCGCGCCGCTGAACTGGTAAGCCTTGATGTGGTTGATCATGCTGGTCCGGTCGAAGCCGCGCGCAATCTGGCGGATCGGATCGTCGACGATGCCGCCAAACGCAAACCGCACCAGCCCCACCCGGTCGCGCGTCACATTGAACTGGTTGAGGAAGGTGGCCGCCGAGCTGCGCACATTGGCCGCCGACGGCGCCAGCGAGCCGGACACGTCCATCACCAGTATCATGTCCAGGTCCTTGCGCTTGGTTTCGGTCAGCACCGACGGCGACAGCACGCCCGAGGCAAAACCGCCGAACAGCGCGGTCGGCATGGTCGCCGAAGCGCTCACCGTCACCGTCACCTCGCTGCCGCTGAACGACACGCCAACATCATTCAGCGTCGCGGTCGACATCATGTAGTTGGCCGGGAAGTTGGCGTAGAAGAAGCGCTGCGCCGCCGCCTTGGCGTTGGCGGTCTGCTCGGTCTGGTTGTTGCCGTTGCTGATGGCGCGCGCGCCCGCCAGGCCGGCGGCGTCGGTGGCGGCGTTCAGCTTGGAGCGGACCAGATAACTGAGCCCGGCGCTGAAGGCCAGCCCTACCACCGCCAGCAAAGTCACCAGCGAAACGATGACCATCACCATCACGCCGCCGCGTTGTTTTTGATAAGTACGCATGATCAGAATACCGTCATCGAATAAAAGTCCGCCGCCAGCGTCGGCGTGCTGAAGCTGCCGAAGGTGAAGGTCTGGAACAGCATATTGAATTTGTAGTAGGCCTCGACCACGTAGATCACTTCGCCATCGAGCAACTGGCCGCTCATCATCGACACCACCGGCGCCGTCGCGCCGCTCGGCACCAGGCAGGTGCCGGCCGTGCCACTGGCCCAGTTACTGCAAGTCCAGACCTTGCTCAGTGGCGCGTAGCCGCTGACGCGGTAGCCACGGTTGTTACTTGCATCATCCCAGCGATACTGCTCCAGCACGATGCTCTTGGTAGTTCCGCCACTGGTCGAGCCCATGATGCGGGTGACGTAAATCATGCCCAGCTTGTTCATGTCGAGCGGCGGCGCCGATGCCGCTACCTGGCCGATGATGGTCTGCGCATTTTCCGACAACTGCAGCTTGCCGCGCGAAGCCAGGTTGGCTGCCTCGCGGCTCAGGTTGATCAATATCATCTGCGCCTGCAACGCGCGCGCCACGTCCACCAGGCCGATCATCAAGATCAGCAGCACCGGCAGCAGTAGCGCGAATTCAACCGCAGCCAGGCCACGGCCACGACCATGCGGCGGCAATCTCCCCGGCCGCCTCATTGTCCGCTCCCGGCATCGTTCTGCATCGTGGCCGCCACCGCAAATTTGTACTCGCCGTTCGGGAACACCGCAGCGACGATGGGCGTCGCCAGCTTCCAGGTGCAATCGAGGCGCAGCACGATGATGTCGCCCGGTGCGCCCAGCAAGGTGCTGGAGTTACCGGACGAGGACGCAGTGCCATTGACCGAAAACTTCGGACACACCGTATCCAGATAGCCAGCCGAATTGGTGCGGATGACATTCATCACGGAAGTCAGTTGCGATGCATTCGCCTCGGTGCGGCCGGTGATCGCATAGCGCGCGCCTTCGCGCACTGCGTATTGCATGGTCAAGGTGGTGAAAAACACCAGGCTGAATTCGATCACGCCGATCAGCAACAAAAACGCCACCGGGGCGATAATGGCCATCTCGACGACAGCCGAGCCGCGTTGGCGGCGCTGGAAGGCAGGCACTCTCATGGTGTTGCGTCCGTGGTACGGTCAGAAGGTACAGCTGGTTGGAAATACAGGCGGGAGCGCGGATGGCGCGGCACTGCTGACTGGCTGCCCGGCGCAGTAGAGGCCGGTCGCAGCGCCACAGGAATGAGGTGACGGTAAGGCATTGTAGACCGATTCATTTTCTTTCGCCTAGTTATTTAATGTTCTGAGAAAGCATCAAAAACGCGGCGCCTGCGGACGACAGCAATCACGCAGGCGTGAATCATAGGTGCAGCGTATCACGCTCCGGCTAGACATTACAGCTTAGCCTGCGTAGACTCGGTTGCGTTGGCAACAACTAGCGAATCGCTATAGTGATACCACACAGCCCACCTGCCGCAGCGCTGCAGGCCGGCGGCGATGCCGTCGGCGCATCGATGGTGTTTGTCATGCGCCTGGTGCTGGCGCTGACCGCCATCCTGACCTTGTTTGTCGCCCCCGGCGACCTGGGCAACCGGCATGGCGAGCGCACGCTGCTCAGCTCCCTCATCTTCGGCGGCTACATGCTGCACAGCCTGGCGCTGCTGCTGGCGGCGCGGCGCTACCGCAATCCCTTCTGGCACGGCAAGCTGGTGTACTGGATCGACCTGGGCTGGTTCGCGCTGATGGTCTACTGCACCGGCGGCGGCAACAGCTTCTTCTTCCCGTTCTTCTTCTTCGTGATCCTGACCGCGTCGTTCCAATGGGGCTTCGACGAAGGCGCGCGCATCACGCTGGGCGCCACTTTTTTACTGGCGCTGGCCACCTGGCTGACCGACAGCAATATCAACCACGGCCACCTGCTGCTGCGCACCGCCTTCGTGCTGGCGCTCGGCTACATGATCGCCTACTGGGGCGGCATGGGCGTGGCGCAGCGCCGGCGCCTGAGCTTGCTGCGCGATGTCAGCCGGCTGTCGAATCCGCGCTTCGGCGTCGACCAGACCATCGCCACCATGCTGACGCAGACACGCGACTTCTACCATGCCAGCAATTGCCTGCTGCTGATGCGCGATAGCGGCGATGACCTGTGGCAGCTGCATTCGTCCGGTATGCCGGGTGGCCGTTCCACCTTGTCGCGCCTGCCGGAAGGCGCGGCCGCGCCGCTGCTGGTGTTCGCGCCGCAAGCGCTGGCGCAGTATTCGGCGCCGCTGCATCCACGCCTGCCGCGCACGCTGGAATCGCGCCAGCGCGTGCCGGGCGATACGCGCTGGCAGCCGCTGGCGCCGGAGCACGTCGAACAGCTGATCGACTTGCTGGACGCCAGTTCCTTCGTCAGCGCGCCGCTGCCCTTGCGCAAGGGCGAAGGCCGCATCTATGTCGTGTCGGAGAAGCACCGCTTCAGCCGCGTCGATGCGGTATTTTTGCAACAGTTGGCGGCACAGGTGTTCCCGGTGATCGAGAACATTGTGCTGCTCGACCGGCTGGCCTCGGATGCCGCCTTCCGCGAGCGGCAGAAGATCGCGCGCGACCTGCACGACACCACCATCCAGCCCTACATCGGGCTGCGGCACGGCATCAGCGCGGTGCGCCAGTCGCTGCAATCTGATCACCCGGTATCGGCTGAACTTGATAAACTGCTCGACATGACCACCCAGGTGATCAGCGACATGCGCCAGTTCACCCGCAATGTGCGGCAAGGCGCGGCGCAGACCGAGGCCGAGCTGCTGGTGGCATTGCGCCGGCAGGCGCAGCAGGTGCAGGAGTTCTACGATATCCAGATTACCATCCAGGCGGAAGAAGGCCTGGCCATCAGCGACAGGCTCGCTGCGGAAGTGTTCCAGATCGTGAATGAAGGCATGCACAATATACGCAAACACACGCGTGCCCGCAGTGGTTCGATCAGCCTGAGCAATGCTGACGGCCAGCTGCGGATACGCATCGACAACGACACACCGGAAGGTCCATCGGCCCCATTCCTGCCTGGATCGCTGGCCGAGCGCACTGCGGCGCTGGGCGGCAATATCGCGATCGATTGCGATACGCCGGGCCACACCACGGTCAGCATCGCCATCCCGGTATAACTCTCCGAGACAACACCATGAGCACACCTATCCGCCTCATGCTGGTAGACGACCACAAGACCATGTTGTGGGGCCTGGAAAAACTGATCGAAGGCGGCGGCAGCGACTTTCAGCTGCTCGGCACCGCCAGCAACAACGACACCGCCTTGCAACAGGCTAGCGCGCTCAAGCCGGAAGTGATCGTGCTTGACCTCGACCTGGAGGGCCGCAGCTCGATCGAGATTCTGCCGCAGCTGCTGGCGGAGCATCCCGGTGTGAAGGTGATGATCCTGAGCGGCAATCGCGATCAGGGTTTGCTGACGCAGGCGGTCAAGCTGGGTGCGCGCGGCGTGGTCAGCAAAGAGGCCTCGGCCGAGGTGGTGCTGAACAGCATACGCACCGTCGCCAAGGGCGATATGTGCGTCGATCCCAGCCTGATGAATGCGCTGCTGGGCCAGTTGTCTGCACCGGCCAAGGCCGATCCGGAAGCGGCGCGCATCGCCACGCTGACGCCGAAGGAGCGCAAGATCGTGGCGGTGGTGGTGGAAGGAAATGGCGCGCCGAACAAGGAGCTGGCGTCCAGGCTGTTCATCGCCGAGCCGACCTTGCGCAACAACCTCACTACCATTTATCAGAAGCTGGGCGTGGCCAATCGGCTGGAGCTATATGTGTATGCGACCAGGCACGGCGTGACAAATGTCACGGCATAAAATGACATTTGTCCGCTGCGCAGCGGTGATACGCTGCGTAGAATGACTTACATCAGCAAGCAATACCGCAGTACCTAAAACCTGAACCCCGTTTTAGTTGAAGCAAACTTTCCAACTAACTTAAACGAGGATTCAATCATGAACGCAATCACCAATTTCATCCGCAACGAAGACGGCATCACCGCAATCGAATACGCTCTGATGGCAGCCGCCATCGCCGCCGCGATCACCGCTGGCCTGGCCATCCTGGGCCCTAAGATCACCGCTTCGCTGACCTACATTTCGGGCCTGATCAAATCGTCCTGATAGCAGTTTCGTAGTACCCCTTGAAGATCCGGCCTCGTGCCGGATTTTTTTGTCTGCTAACATGCAGACTGTCATGCATATATCCACTACTGATCTGGAGGCCAGGCTCCGCCAACTGGCGCAATCGTCCACCTGGCTCATGCCCGCCTTGCGCGCGGTGCGTGAACTCGGCCTGCCATCCTGGTGCATCGGCGCCGGCGCGGTGCGCAATCTGGTGTGGGACGCCTTGCACGGCTACGCCACGCCGACACACCTGCCCGATATCGATGTCGCCTATTTCGATGCAAGCGATCTGACGCCGGCGCGCGATGCGGACATCCAGCACCGACTGTCCGTCCTGATGCCGGATACGCCGTGGGAAGTCACCAACCAGGCGGCGGTACATCACTGGTTTGCAGAGTATTTCGGCCACGCGGTCGAACCGTTAACCTCACTGCATGAGGCGGTCGCGTCATGGCCCGAATACGCCACCTCGGTCGGCCTGTGCCTGCATGCGGACGACAGCATCGAAGTGATCGCCCCGCACGGCCTGGATGATCTGTTCAACTGCGTGGTGCGCCGCAATCCGACGCGCGTCAGCCTGGATACCTATCACCAGCGCACCACGCAAAAAAACTACGCCGCCCGCTGGCCCCGCGTCACCGTCCATACAGCGAACGCAGAATATTGACGAAGTAGCGATGCGCGCCCATGGCGCCCAGGCTGGTATCGAATTGCTCGATATGCGGCCCATCGTAGGCCAATATGACAACCTTGCCTTTCAACGCCGCCCTCGCGCTGCCATCTAATAAGGCGCTGAACGAAACACTGTGCTGCACTGGTGGCGCGATCAAATTCACGGTGGCTAGGTTTTGCGGATTAAGCGCAATCACCTGCTGGCCTATCTCGATCTGCCTGCCTGGCGATATTGTGGCCTTCGTGCCCGCCGCCAGCTCCATTGCACATAGCATCAATGACTTCACCGCACGTGACTGATACTGTTCAATCATCGGCACGGAGGACGAATTAAAGTCCACGAAGCCGATATCCTTGGCGCGCTGCATAAACACTGGCAACGGCAGCCAGCCGCTTTGGCCAACGACGGCCGCATTGAATTCGCCCTGCAGCGTAAATTGTTGCGGGAGCGGATTGGGCTTGCTTTCCGCATCATCCATGCGCGCTTGCAGTACCGTCGGCAGGCGCGATAACGCTCTGGCTAAACGTTCATCGTCATCCGCAAGCTTCGGCTGATCAAGGAAAAACTTCAGCACCAGACCTCTCGCACCGGCATCCGCGATAGCGTCGACGCCCTGTGCTAGCACGCCACGGTTTAGCGGAATAGCGCCAAATCTCGCTTCGGTTTTCGTATCCACATACACCACCACAAAATCCCGCTCAAAGGCCCCAGCCCAGGCAAAGGATATATGCCCCATCCAGAACAGGGCCAGCCAGCTTGATCTTGCAATCATCCCAGTCATCTGTCGCATGTCCTAAGTACACCACTGATTTTCGCAAGAAATACCATCATTGTCGCCATCCATTTTGACCGTCGGGCAGTGCTTAAAAAAATCCTTGGCGTCGCCGCAGGAGCGCATCTCGCTACAGTACTTCCGGCCATCACAGGAATACGCCGGACCCACTCCTCGCAGCACAGGCGCAGCCGCGACTTGCGGCTCCCCTCGTGCGTGACAAATGTCACCGCAAATCGTGACGTTTGTCGGATGTAAGACGGTGGCAAGGTGCGTAGAATGACTTACATCAGCAAGCCATACCGCAGTACCTAAAACCTGAACCCCGTTTTAGTTGATGTAGTCATCCCTTACTCAACCAACTTTAACGAGGATTCAATCATGAACGCAATCACCAACTTCATCCGCAACGAAGACGGCATCACCGCTATCGAATACGCCCTGATGGCAGCCGCCATCGCCGCAGCGATCACCGCCGGCCTGGCCATCCTCGGCCCCAAGATCACCGCTTCGCTGACCTACATTTCCGGTCTGATCAAATCGTCGTAATCCAGACGCCATCCATTCACTTTGATCAAACTTAGGAGAACCACCATGAACGCAATCAAACACTTCCTCCGCGATGAAGACGGCATCACCGCTATCGAATACGCCCTGATGGCCGCTGCCATCGCCGCAGCGATCACCGCCGGCCTGGCTATTCTGGGCCCCAAGATCACCGCTTCGCTGACTTACATTTCCGGCCTGATCAAGTCTTCCTGATTTTTAGTCTCCTCGTAGCAACCTCCTGGTAGTTATTTGTCCGGAACCACGGTTCCGGATTTTTTTTGCCGGAAACGAAACAATGACAAATGTCACTACAAATCAGGACGTTTGTCCGATGTGAAAACGCTGTCAGTCGCCTAGACTGGCATTTGATTCTATCCCTTTCACTCATGGAGCAATAATGCGCTTTCCTTTCTTCCAACGCGGTATCGCCCGCTTCGTCAGCGATGACGACGGCGCCACGCTGATGGAATACGCGCTGATTGCTGCCCTGGCCTCCGTGATCGTGATCATCGCCATCCTCGCCGTACTCGGCTCCAGAACCTGAGCCTGCCTCGCCGCGATCACCGCCTTGCTGCCGCCATATCTGGTCAGATCGAATCCTACTCATTTGCAAGTTAAAAAAATTTCCGAAACGGTGCACGCCGCTTCGAAAAATTTCTATACACTAAATTGTCTGCTCCCTTTTCAACAAGGAGATTCATGACTCATTTGCCGCTGATTATCTTGTGCTGCTTGTTGGCACTAGCTGTCTGGAACGATTTGCGCACGCGCCGCATCCCCAACTCGCTGGTGTTCGGTGGCGCTGTGCTTGGCCTGCTGTTCAACGCCGCGTTGCCCGCAGGCGATGGTCTCTTCATACAAGTATTCGGCGGCATCGGCATCCTCAAAGCACTGGCCGGCCTGGCGCTTGGCCTGTGTCTGCTGCTACCGATGTACGCCATGCGCGCACTGGGCGCGGGCGACGTCAAGCTGATGGCGATGATCGGCGCCTTCACCGGCCCCGGCGCCGTAGCTGGCATCACGCTACTGACGCTGCTGGCTGGCGGCGTGCTGGCCCTGGTGGTGGCCGGCTTCAATGGCCGCCTCAAGCCGATGCTCTACAACACCTGGCACCTGATTAAATACAGCATGCTGCGCTCGCTCGCCGGCGAAGTGCCGAAGATGGACGCACCTGCCACACCCAGCGGCCGCCTGCCTTACGCAGTCGCCATTGCCGCCGGTGCCGCACCTTACCTGGCCTACGGCGCCAGCACCGGCAACAGCCTGTTTTTCTAAGGAGACGCATGCTGACTCAGCCATCGACAGACTCCCCCGCCGACGCGCGCGCGCCGCGTACCACGGACGAAACCGGCTTGCCGTTTCTGTTCCTGGTCGAGCTGTTGTCCAAGGTGCTGTTCCAGCGCGGCCAGGTCCGCCTGCCTGAATTGGCTAGCCATCTGAAACTCAGTATCAGCGTCATCACACCGCTGGTGACGCATTTACGCAACGAAAAATTATGCGAGGTGACGCGCAGCGGCGGCAGCGGCACTGACGCCGATCTGACCTATCACCTGACCGACGCCGGCATGCAGCGCGCCACCGCCAGTCTCAATCGCAACTCCTACGCCGGCCCCGCGCCGGTGACGCTGGCCGCTTACGTGGCGCAGATGGAAGCGCAGAGCGTGCGCCATCTGCACGTCACGCGCGCCGATGTGCAAGCCGCCTTCCGCGATGTTGTAGCCAGCACGCAAGTACTCGACCAGATGGGTGCGGCGATGAATTCCGGCCGCGCGATTTTCATCTACGGCCTGGCCGGCAGCGGCAAGACCTTTCTGGCGGAACGGCTGTGCGACTTATTGAAAGGCGCGATCGCCGTGCCCTACGCGATCATGATCGACGGCGAGGTGGTACCGTTCTACGATCCGGTGCAGCATCGGCCGCTGGCCGGCGCCGCACCGGCCGAAGAAGAAGGCATCGACCTGCTGCGCACGCTGGACGCGCGCTGGGTGCGCGGCCTGCAACGCCCGACCGCGCTGACCGGCGGCGAGCTGACGCTGGAGATGCTCGATCTGCGCTTCGATCCCAACACCCGCTTGTACCAGGCGCCTCCTCATCTGAAAGCCAACAACGGCATCTTCATCATCGACGACCTGGGACGGCAGCGCTGCTCGCCCCTGGAACTGATGAACCGCTGGATCGTACCGATGGACCGTGGCGTCGATTATCTTTCATTGCACACCGGCCTGGTTTTTCAAGTTCCTTTCGATGTGGTCGTGGTATTCTCGTCTAACTTCCTGCCGGAGCGTTTATCGGATGGCGCCTTCCTCCGCCGGCTGGGATACAAGATAGAAGTGCCGCCGCAAACGCCCGCCGAATATCAACTGCTATTCCGCCAGGCCTGCGCGCAGTACGGCATCGCATTCGACGCCGCAGCCTTCGACTATCTGCTGAGCGGACTGCATGCCAGGGACGAGACACCGCTGCTGGCCTGCTACCCGCGCGACCTGATACGCCAGGTGCGCGACCTGGCCCGCTACGAAAGCACGCCGCCCACTTTGGACCAGCGCTCGCTGGACTGGGCCTGGCATAACTACTTTGCCGGCGCCGGCGCCCGACGCGTCGCCGCCGAGCAGCAGAAGAAGGATCGCGAACGCCGCGAGCAGCAAGCAAATCCGCATATTCAGGGAAGGCTGGGATGAGAAATACTCGTGCTCTGACAATGATAGGGGTCGCGCTCTTCCTGGCGCTGGCGGCCGTGGTGGTGGCGGCGCAATGGATCGCCGGCCAGTCGGCAAGCAACAGCAACAAGGTGGCGGTGGCGATGCTGGACATCAGCATGGGCGCGCGGCTCACGCCGGAACTGGTGCACATGGTCGACTGGCCGGCCAGCTCGGTGCCGCCGGGTGCCGCCACCGATCTGAAAGCGCTGGAAGGCCGCATCACGCGCGCCAATATCCAGCGCGGCGAACCGATCTCCGAAGGCAAGCTGGCGCCAGCCGGCACGCAAGGCGGTCTGTCATCGGTGGTCTCAGAAGGCAAGCGCGCAATGACGGTGCGGGTCAACGACGTGGTGGGCGTGGCCGGCTTCGCTCTGCCGGGCAATTACGTCGATATCCTGGTCAACACGCAAAGCGACAGCAATGGCGACCATCTGGCGCGCGAGCAGGCTATCTCCAAGATCGTGCTGGAACGCATACTGGTGCTGGCGATCGCGCAGGAGTCCAGCCGCGACGACACCAAGCCGAAAGTGGTCAACGCGGTGACGCTGGAACTGACGCCCGACCAGGTCGAGAAGCTGGACCTGGCGCGCAGCGTCGGCACGCTATCGCTGGTGCTGCGCAATCAGGTCGATCCGAATTCCGCCAATACCGAAGGCGCCACCAAAACCAGCTTGCTGGGTGAAAGTGCGATCGCCACAGCGCCGGCGCGCAACACCACCACACTGCCGACGCCACCGCTGACCACGACGCCGCCCCCGGCCGCGCCCAAGCCGGCGCCACGGGTCGAGCGTCAGGGCGACAAGGTTGAAGTCATCAAAGGCCTGGAGCGTAGTTCACAACAATTTTAAGCATTGGAGAACGCGACTTGAGCAAAGTATCTTCTGCGCCATTGCATCACCTGCCGCTGCGGGCGGCCGCCCTTGCGGTGTTGCTGAGCGCTGCGCCGCCGGCCATTTACGCAGCCGAACCGGCCAGGCCGCAGGCCGCCAGCAAAGCCGGCCCTGCCGCCTCCGCAAGCAACGCTGCCGCGCCCGGCCTTGAACTGGCGCGCGAAGTCACGCTATCGGCCGGCAAGTCGACGCTGATGCGCCTGCCCTTCCCGGCAGCGCGAGTGGCGGTCGGCGACGCCAAGATCGCCGACGTGATCCTGCTCAATCCCAGCGAGATCTACATGCTGGGCAAGACCACCGGCTCGACCAATCTGATTGTGTGGAACCGCAGCAACCAGGCCAGCGTCATCGACATCACCGTCGGCCTGGACACCGCAGGCCTGCGCCAGCAATTCAATGAGCTGTTCCCTAACGAGCGCGACATCCGCATTACCGTCTCCGGCAACTCGCTGATACTGTCGGGCAGCGTGGCCGACTCGGTACGCGCGGCGCAGGTGGTGGCGGTCGCCAGCGCCTACTTGCAACGCACCTCGCGTAGCGGCAACAGCGGCAGCGCGGCGGCGCCCGATGCGGCGGCGCAGGCGGCACAGGCAGCAGCCGGCAGCGGTGCACCTACCGCAGCTTCCGGCGCAGCGGCAGGTGCAGCCTTCCAGGCGGCGATGGACCCGATGTCCGGCCTGTCGCAAGGCGGCGGTAATGGCCGCGTGGTCAATATGCTGGCGGTGGCCGCGCCGCAGCAGGTGATGCTGGAAGTGAAAATAGCCGAGGTATCGAAAACCCTGGTCGACCAGTTGGGCGCCAGCGTCGGCCTGAATGGCTCGCGCGGCAGCTGGACCTACACCATGCTGTCTAATCTACTGAGCGGCAACCCGAGCAAGATCGACGCCTTCAACAACGGCAGCGGCAAGTTCGTTACGCTGGACGCGCAGAAGAACGACGGCCTGGTGAAAGTGCTGGCCGAACCGACCGTGATGGCGATCAGCGGCCAGGAAGCCAGCTTCCTCGCTGGCGGCAAGATCTTCATCCCGGTCGCGCAGGACAATAGCAGCGGCGGTACCCCACGCGTCACGCTGGAGGAAAAAGAGTATGGCATCGCGGTACGCTTCACGCCGACAGTGCTGGACAATGGCCGCATCAACCTGCGCGTGTCGCCGGAGGTGTCGGAGCTGAACCGCGAAGGCATCGGCATCAGCGCCACCGGCAGCACGGCGACGGCAGTGCTGCCCTCGTTCACCACACGCCGCGCCAGCACCACGGTGCAGCTGTTCGATGGCCAGAGCTTTGCCATCGGCGGCCTGATTAAAAACAACGTCACCAGCAGCATCAAGGCCTTCCCCGGCCTGGGCGAAATACCGATCCTGGGCGCGCTGTTCCGCAGCAGCGATTTCCAGAACGACCGTACCGAGCTGGTATTCATCGTCACGCCACACCTGGCGCAGCCGCTGCCGCCGAACCCCAAGCTGCCGACCGACGATTACGTGCAGCCGAGCCGCTTCGACTTCTTCCTGAACGGGAAGATGGAAGGCCGCGCATCCGGCGCATCGCAGCCCGCCCCACCAACGGCAACGCAGCCGGCCAATGTGCCCGGCAACGTTCAATAGGAGGCGCCATGCGATTCCTCATCATCCTCGCTGCCTGTTTGCTGACCGCCTGCGGCACCACGCCGCGGCTGGACCGCGAATTCGGCAAGAGCGTACGCCAGGTGCGTGAACAACAGACACTCGACCCGCACGCCATCTATAACCGCAGCCTGGTCAACGGCCTGGACGCGCAAGCGGCAGCTGCCGCCTACCAGAGCTACCAGCAGTCCTTCACCACCAAGGAAGACCAGAGCAACGCCTTCAGCATCGGCGTCGGCAAACGCTAAGGAGCGGCACACTTGAAGATCACCGTCATATCCCGCGACGAACGGCAACTGGCCGACCTGGTGCGGCTGCTGCGCGCGCGCTCGTCTTCCGATGAAATCGACCAGACCATAGGCAGTGTCGCGCGCGCCGCCTCGCTGCTGACCGACGACACCATGCCGGACGTGCTGATCATCGACCGGCCGCAAAGCGCCGACGACGACCTGCAACACCTGGAACGCTTTTCGTCGCAGCATCCTAATATCGCCTTCGTGGCGCTATCCACAGATCAGGACCCGCAATTCCTGCTGCAAGCGATGCGCGCCGGCGTGCGCGAGGTGCTGCCGGCACCGGTCAACAGCAGCGCGCTGTATCCGGCGATAGAACGCATCGCTGAAAAGCTGGAGCGTCGCGGCCATACCAGCGGCAAAGTGCTGGCTTTCATCTCGTGCAAGGGCGGCAGCGGCGCCACCTTCCTGGCCACCAACCTGGCTTACGCACTGGCCGCCAGCGGCAAGCAGAAAGTGGCGCTGATCGACATGAACCTGCAATTCGGCGACGCCTCGCTATTCGTCTCCGACCACAAGCCGCTGGCCACGCTGAGCGACGTGGCGCAGCAGATCCACCGCCTCGACCCGTCCTTCCTGACTTCGTCGATGCTGACCATCACACCGAACTACGGCGTACTGGCCGCGCCGTCCGATCCGGCGCACGCCAACGACGTCAAGCCGGACCACATCGATGCCATCCTCAAACTGGCGCGCCGCCAGTACGACTTTGTGGTACTGGACGTGGGCCGCAGCCTGGACGCGGTCAGCATCCGCGCGCTGGATCACGCCGACATGATTTTCCCTATCCTGCAAACCACGCTGCCCTACATCCGCGACAGCAAGCGCCTGCTCAACGTATTCCGCTCGCTGGAATACCCCAAGGAGAAAATCCAGCTGATCGTCAACCGCCACGACAAGAACAGCGAGATCCGCCTGAAGGATCTGGAGAGCGCCTTTGACGCCGAGATCTCCTTCACCATTCCCAACAACTACGACGCGGCGGCGGCTTCGGTGAACCAGGGCGTGCCGGTATTGCAGCTGTCGCCCAACGCGCCAATCAGCCAGTCGCTGGCGGAACTGGCGCGCAAGCTGTCGGGCGAAGCGGCACCGGTACAGCAAGGCGGAAGCTGGCTGGGCAAACTGAAGTTGCGTAAATAAAGGACAGCATCATGAGCACCCCTGTCTCCCTGCGCGAAAGACTGGAAAACACCGATGTACGCGGCTCCGGCCAGCGTGCCCATGGCGGCATCGACAACCGCGCCTATCAGAAACTCAAGCAGCGCCTGCACGCCGCGCTGCTCGATCGGGTCGACCTGGAAAGCCTGCAACGGCTGACGCCGGACCAGATCCGCGTCGAACTGCGCAACCTGGTGGAAAAGCTGCTGGAAGAAGACGCGGTGGTCATCAACGACGCCGAGCGCAAGACACTGACGCGCGACATCCAGAACGAGATGCTGGGCTTCGGCCCACTGGAGCCGCTGCTGGAAGATCCGACCGTGTCCGACATCCTGGTCAACACCTACCGCCAGATCTACGTCGAGCGGCGCGGCAAGCTTGAACTGACTGACGTCACCTTCAGCGACGACGCCCATCTGATGAAGATCATCGACAAGATCGTCTCACGCGTCGGCCGCCGCATCGACGAGTCCAGCCCGATGGTGGATGCGCGCCTGCCGGACGGCTCGCGGGTCAACGCCATCA
This sequence comes from Duganella sp. sic0402, assembly GCF_019219065.1. GTDB lineage: Bacteria > Pseudomonadota > Gammaproteobacteria > Burkholderiales > Burkholderiaceae_D > Rugamonas. The sequence continues at coordinate 346,435 of NZ_JAHUWK010000005.1, forward strand.
TTCCGCCGCTGGCGATCGACGGCCCGATCATGTCGATCCGGCGCTTCTCGGCCGATCCGCTGCGGCTGGCCGACCTGGTTGCCTACGGCAGCATGACCGCTGACATGGCCGAAGTGCTGCAAGGACTGGGCAAGGCCAAGGTCAACATCGTCATCTCCGGCGGCACCGGCTCCGGCAAGACCACCATGCTGAACGTGATCTCAGGCTTCATCAACCCCACCGAACGCGTCGTGACGATTGAAGACGCGGCCGAGCTGCAGCTACAGCAGCCGCATGTGGTGCGCCTCGAAACGCGCCCGCCTAACATCGAAGGCAAGGGCGAAGTCACGCAGCGCGCACTGGTGCGCAACGCGCTGCGGATGCGGCCCGACCGCATCATCCTCGGCGAGGTGCGCGGCGCAGAGGCGCTGGACATGCTGGGGGCGATGAACACCGGCCACGAAGGTTCGATGGCAACCATCCACGCCAACACGCCGCGCGACGGCCTGACGCGGCTGGAGAATATGGTGTCGATGGCAGCCGCCAGCCTGCCAACCAAGGCGATGCGCCAGCAGATCAGCTCCGCCGTCGGCGTGGTGATCCAGGTGTCGCGCCTGACCGACGGCAAGCGCAAGGTGATGTCGATTCAGGAAGTCACCGGCATGGAGGGAGAAATCATCACCATGCAGGAAATCTTCTTCTTCAAGCAGACCGGCCTGGGTGATGATGGCAAGGTGCTGGGCCACCACACCGCCACCGGCATCCGCCCGCGCTTCATCGAACGTCTGCGCAATTTCGGGGTCAACGTCGGCAACAGCGTGTTTGATCCGTCGGGCCAATGATCATGGACTTGCGGCTGCCGATATTCATCCTGCTGATCTTCGCCGCCGTAGCGCTGCTGGTGTGGGGCATCTACACCAGCTGGAACAATGCGCGCGGCCCCGAGGCAGAGCGCATTGCGCGCCGCCTGCGCAACGCCATCGGCGACAGCGGCAGCGAGCTGGCGGTGTCGATCACCAAGGAACGCACGCTGGCGCAGGACGCCGGCATGCAGCAGTTCATGGCCGCCATCCCCGGCATCCAGAAGCTGGACCGGCTGCTGCTGCAAACCGGACGTGGCATGAGCGCCGCCCAGCTGTGCGCACTGATCGGCGGCTGTCTGCTGATCGGTTTCATCATCGCCAGCGCGATGCGTCTGCCGTGGTTCGGCCGGCTGATGCTGGGCGCGCTGGTGGCCGCACTGCCGGTACTGGAAGCGATGCGCGCCAAGCGCAAGCGCATCCTGCGCATTGAAACGCTGCTGCCGGATGCGCTGGACATGATGGGCCGCGCCATGCGCGCCGGCCATGCCTTCCCTACCGCGCTGAAAATGGTCGGCGAAGAGATTCCCGATCCGCTGGGCGCCGAGTTCCGCATCGTCTTCGACGAAGTCAATTTCGGCGTATCGATGCCGGATGCGCTGATGAACCTCGCGCTGCGCGTGCCCAGCACCGACCTGCGCTACTTCGTGATCGCGGTACTGATCCAGCGCGAAACCGGCGGCAACCTGACCGATTTGCTGTCGTCGATCAGCGCCATCATCCGCGACCGCCTCAAGCTGCTCGGCCAGGTCAAGGTGATGTCGGCCGAGGGCCGCATGTCGGCCTGGGTGCTGGGACTGATGCCGTTTGCGGTTGGCGGGCTGGTGTCGGTGGTGAATCCAGGCTCGCTGGAAATCCTGTTCACCGATCCGGGCGGGCGCAAGATGCTGGGCGTGTCGGCAGCGCTGATGTTGATCGGCATGCTGGCGATCCGCAAGATCACCACCATCCGTATATGAGGAACAGGCCATGACCATTGTCCAGATCATGTTCCTGATCGTCGTCTTCATCGCCGTGTTTGGCGGCGTGGTGCTGGCGATCCGCCTGTTCACCGCCAATCCGGTCAAGGACCGGCTGGAAGCGCTGCACGACCGCAGCCAGGTGACGCGCAAAAGTTCACTGTGGATCGAGTCTATCGTCAACCTGGCGGCGCCGCTGGCGCGGCTGTCGCTGCCGACCGAAGGCTGGGAAAACTCGCCGGTGCGGATGCGCTTCATCAACGCCGGCTGGCGCACGCCTTCCACGCCGGCGCTGTTCTTCGCCGGTAAAACCGGGCTGGCGGTGCTGCTGCCGCTGATCGTGTTCCTGTACATGAGCAGCAAGGCCATCGCCACCGACCGCAATGCGGAAATGCTGTGGATGATTGTCGCCGGCGGGCTGGGCTACTACCTGCCCAACCTGGTGCTCAACCATGTGGTCAAGACGCGCCAGCGCGATATCTTCGAATCCTTCCCCGACGCGCTCGACCTGATGACGGTGTGCGTCGAAGCCGGGCTGGCGATGGATGCCGCACTGGCGCGCGTGGCCAACGAGATCGGCCTGAAAAGCCTGGTGCTGGCCGAGGAGATGCAGCTGGTGACGCTGGAGCTGCGCGCTGGCAGCGCCAAGGAAAAAGCCTTGCGCAACCTGGCCTTGCGCACCGGCGTCGAGGATGTCGACGCGCTGGTGACGATGCTGATCCAGGCCGACCGCTTCGGCACCAGCATTGCCGATTCGCTGCGGGTGCAGTCGGAACAGCTGCGCACCAAGCGCCGCCAGCGCGCCGAGGAACAGGCGGCGAAGATTTCGCTGAAGCTGCTGTTTCCGCTGATCTTCTTCATCTTCCCGAGTCTGCTGGTGGTGCTGCTGGGTCCTGCGATGCTGAACCTGTACCGCAACCTGCTGCCCGCCATGGCCGGAACCAATTGACCACCCCAGGAGTGATTATGAGATTGCGCTGGATCGACCGCTACACCCACACCTTGCTTGCCCTGCTGTGCGCTGTGCTGCTGTCCGCCTGTGGCGGCGGTGGCGGCGGCAGCAACGGCGGCTGCACCACCATCGATCCCAACCGCGATCCCAATCTGCCTGGCTGCGGCACCAACGGCGGCAGCACCGGCAAGCCCACCATCACGCTCAGTATCACCAACAGCAGCGGCGCCGCGCTGACCTCGATCCCGCCGGGCGGCAGCGCCACACTGAGCGCCGTGCTGAAAGACGCCAGCAATGCCGCTGCGGCAAATGTGGTGGTGACCTTCAGCAGCACCGACAAGAGCGCGGTATTTTCGGCGGCGGGTGGCAGCATTGTCAGCGACGCCAGCGGCAAGGCCACGCTGCAACTCAGCCCCGGCGCTGCCAGCACCGCCGGCAGCTATGTGCTCACCGCCAGCGCCACTGTCGGCGGCGTGGTGCTGTCAGCCAGCGCCAATTACACGATCGGCGCCACGCCAGGCGCCAGTGGCAGCCAGCTGACCTTTATCGCGGCCACGCCGCAAAGCATCGCGCTGAAAGGCACCGGCGGCGCGGGACGCCAGGAAACCGCCACCGTCACCTTCAAGGTGCTCGACAACAGCGGCAATCCGGTCGGCGGCCAGAATGTCAGCTTTGCGCTGAACACCACCGCTGGCGGCATCACCCTCAGTCCGGCCAGCGCCACCAGCAACGCCAGTGGCCTGGTCAGCACCACGGTGTCAGCCGGCACGGTCAACACGCCGGTACGCGTGACCGCCACGCTGAACGGCAACGTCAGCACCCTGTCCGATCAACTGGTGGTGTCGACCGGTGTACCGGAGCAGAACAGCTTCTCGCTCAGCGCTGCCATGAAGAACATCGAAGGGGGCCAGTTCAACGGCTGCACCGCACCGACTGGCACGGTGATCACCGCGCGCCTGGCCGACCACTTCCACAATGCCGCGCCAGACGGCACGGCGGTCAGTTTCACCGCCGAAGGCGGCAGCATCGGTGCCTCCTGCCTGACCGGCTTGATCCAGGTTACCCAGCCGGATGGCACGGTGGTCACGCAGAAAGGCGTACCAGGTGAATGCAGCGTCAACTTCTGCGCCGGCAATCCACGCCCTGCCGATGGCCGCGTCACCATCCTTGCCTACGCACTGGGTGAGGAAAGCTTCAGCGACAGCAACGGCAACAACCGCTACGACGCCGGCGAGCCGTACACCGATCTGGGCGAAGCATTCCGCAACGACCGCGCCGTCACCGACGCCAATGCCAACGGCATCGATGACGCCTACGTCAGCGGCAATGCGCTGCGCGCCAACGGCGAGCAATACATCGATTCCAATGCCAGCAACAGCTGGGACCAGAATGGCAATCGCATCTACAACGGCGTGCTGCAAGCCACGCCCAACGTCAACACCGGCAACGCCAACACCGTGCATGTGCGGCAGTCGCTGGTGATGGTGCTGTCGAACAGCACGCCGAATATCCAGCTGCTCAGCAGCGCCACCGGCACGGGCACGCTGGCGCTGGCCCATTGCAGCACCGGCAGCGCTTTTGTCAACGACACGCGCACGTTCAGCTTCGCCATCCGCGACAACAACCCGACCGTGTTTGCCACCAACCGGCGCTCCGCCCACGCCGGCGACCCGGCGTGGCTGTTCGACCGGCCAGGTAATCCGCTGCCGGCCGGTACCCGCATCGCTTTCAGCAATTCCAATGGCACGCTGCTCAGCGCGGCCAACTACACCGTGCAAAACACCAGCGCTGCCGACTCCAGCGGCTGGCTCTACAACGTGGCGATGATCAGCGACGCTGGCCAGGACTCGGCGCTGAACTGCACCAACGTTATCACCAGCGGCGTGTTGACCGTCACCGTGACCACACCGAACGGCACGGTCACGCAGGCCAGCTTCCCGGTCACCGACTGAGGCATTGTGGACAGCCAGCCTACTCCCTACGCCGACGGCCGCCTGCACGCACGGCCAGACCTGCTGCGACAGATCGCGCACCAGCGCCAGCCGGCGCTGGATAGCGGCACGCACCAGTTGTCGTTCGCCGATGGCCGCAAGGCGGTGCTGCATGTACCGCCGCATCTGGATTCCGGCGCTGGCGCGCACGGCGAGCCTTTGCGCCTGCTGTTGCTGTTGCACGGCGCGGCTGGCCAGCATGGTGGCGCGGATCAGATCGCGCTGGCGCACGCGCTGCATCACGGCAGCTTGCTGTTGATACCGGATGCGCTGTCGACCAGCTGGGACTTTCTGCGCGGCGGCTTTGGTGCCGACCTGGCTTTCATCGATCGCGCGCTGCTGTGGACTATGCAGCGCTATGAAGTCGATGAACAGAATATGGCGATTGCCGGGTTTTCGGACGGCGCTTCCTATGCCTTGTCGGTGGGCCTGATGAATGGTGAGCTGTTCAGTGACATCCTGGCGTTCTCGCCCGGCTTCATGGCGCCGCTGCGGCGCGAGGGCCGGCCGCGCGTGTTCGTCTCGCACGGTAGCCACGATCCGGTGCTGGTAGTGCAGCGCGGCCAGGATATCGTGCAGCGGCTACAGCAGGAGGGCTATGCGGTGACTTATGAAGAATTCGACGGCGCCCATACCGTCTCTCCGGAGATTGCCAGCGCCGCACTGCAGCGGCTGGCAGACTAGCCCCGCGCACCCGCCGTGTCGGCATAAGCCGGTACCCATGCTGAGCTGGCGCTCCATGGACGCCGGCCTGCGCCGGAGTGACAGTGGCTAGGCCAGGCAAACCTGGTTGCGGCCTGCCGACTTGGCGGCGTAGAGCGCCTTGTCGGCCGCCTCGACCAGCATCGCCGATTCATGCACGCCGCGCTGCGGCGAGATGGTGGCGACGCCGGCGCTCAGCGTCACCAGCCCGAACGGACTGCCGCTGTGCGGCATCTGCAAATTCTCCACTGCCGCACGGATGCGCTCCACCACCGCCCGCGCGCCCTCGATGCCGGTATTCGGCAGCAGGATGCCGATTTCCTCGCCGCCGTAACGCGCGCTTAAATCACCGGGCCGCTTCGGCGTCAGCGCGCGTATCAGTTTGCTGACCGCGCGCAGCACCTCGTCGCCGGCGCTGTGGCCATACAAGTCGTTGTACTGCTTGAAGTAGTCAACATCAATCATGATGAACGCCAGCGTGTCCTGATGCCGCATGGCGCGGCTGAACTCATTGCCCAGCGTGACATCGAACTGGCGCCGGTTGGCCAGTCCGGTCAAGCCATCCGACATGGCTTGCCGCTCCAGCGTGCGGTTGGCGCTTTCCAGTGCATCGCGCGCCACCCGCAACTCCGCCTCGGCCTGCGCGCGCAGCTTGATCTGGTCAACCAGGCGCTTGCCGAAGAAGCCGATGAAAGCCGCCAGCACCACCACCCCGATCGAACGGGTAAAGGTGTCGCGCCGCCAGCGCTCCAGCATCTCGTCGCGCGACAGCGCCGCCGTCACGAACAGCGGATAGTGCTCCAGCGGCCGGAAGCTGTTCAGCCGCACCTCGTCATCGTGGAAGGAATGGAAGAAGGCGTTGCCGACGCGCGCAGGCCCCGACAGGCGCGAGTAATGGCGGAACAGATCGCTGTCGCGCATGCTGCTGCCGACGCGCGTGCTGTCGAAGGGCTGGCGCAGCAGCAGCACGCCATCGCTGGACAGCAGCGCCACCGCGCCGCGCGCGCCCAAATCGAAGCTTTCATAGAAGCGGCGGAAGTAATCGATGTCCAGCGTCGCCAGCACCACGCCGCCGAAGCTGCCGTCCGGCTTATCCAGGCGGCGCGATACCGGCATGATCCACTTGCCGGTAGAACGGCTGATCACCGGCAGCCCGACATGCGGGCCGCGCTGCGGGTGGCTGCGGTGGTAGATGAAATATTCGCGGTCGGCGTTGTTGTAGGCCTGGCTCAGCACACCGCGCGAATTGACCACCCAGCGGCCGTGCTCATCGTAGACAAACAGCCCGACCAGCTGCGGCAGGTTCTCCACCTGCGCGCGCATCTGCGGCTGCAGGCGCGCCAGCACTTGGGCGCCCTGGCCTTCGGTTTCGATGCGTTCCACGATATCGGCCAGCGCGATATCGGCAGCCTTGATGGTGTCGTCGGCCTGCTGCGCCATGGCACGCGCCAGATTGGCGCCCTGCCGCTCCATCTCCTGCAGCTGTTCGGTGCGCGCGTGGAAGCTGCGCCAGACGTCGATACCGACCAGCGACAGGCAGACCACGCTGACAAAAACGGTGGCCCAGAACGTAATGGAAAAACGCTTGAACATGGCGGTGTTAGCAGGGCTAGGCACTCCCTGCTTTATACAGCAAATCGTGGTGCGGCGCTCAGCCGTGCGCCGAGTTGCTGCTGGCGTCGAGCAGCGGTTGCAGATGTCGCCACGCCAGATCCGGCGTCAGCTTGACCATGCAGTCCTGATGGCCCAGCGGGCACTCGCGCTGCTTGCATGGCGCGCAGTCCAGCCGCAGCGACACCGACGCCGCCAGATCGGAAAACGGCGGCGCATGATCGGGATCGGTCGGGCCGTACAGCGCCAGCACCGGCCGGTTCAGCGCCGAGGCGATGTGCATCAGGCCGGAGTCGTTGGCCACCACTGCCGCCGCGCGCGCGATCAGCGCAATCGCTTCGGCCAGGCTGGTGACACCGGCCAGGTTGAATACCGCCGCATCCGCGTGCAGGCCGGCTTGCAGCGCGGCAGCCACTTCGGCGCAGGCTTCCTGATCCTTGGGAGAGCCCAGCAGCGCGATCTGCGTCGACGGATCACGCGCCAGCAGCGCCTGCGCCAGACCGGCGAAATGGCGCGCCGGCCAGCGCTTGGCGCCGCCGAACTCCGCGCCGGGCGCCATGGCCACCACCGGCCGCGCCGGGTCCAGGCCGGCGCGCCCGAACACGGCGGCAATCTGCGCCTCGCTGGCAAACAGGCGCGGACGCGGCAGCGCGGCGCGCAGGCCGGGGCCCTGCACCGTCACCGGCGGTTTGGCCAGCGCGGCGTAGAACGCCACCATCGGCCGTGGCGGCAGCTCGTCGTGGTGCATCACATTGATCAGGCCATGGCGGCTTTCCCCCTTGTAGCCAACGCGCTGGCGGATGCCGGCCAGCCACGGGATCAGCGCGTACTTGATGGTATTCGGCAGCACGTAGGCGTCAGCGTAGCCGCGCTTGCGCAGCATGCGGGCAAACTTCCAGCGCTGCTTCAGTTGCAGCGCGCCGTGGCGGAACGGCGTCTCCAGCACCTGGTCCACTTCGGCGGCCTGGCGCCACACCGGCGACACCGCCGGCGGCGCCAGCACGTCGATCGGCCGCTCCGGATGCGCGGCACGCAGCAGTTGCAGCAGCGGCTGGGCCATGACGGCGTCGCCGATCCAGTTGGGGGAAATAATCAGGGTGCGCAATTCGCTCATTGTGCCTGCTCCCTGGCGTTCAGGCACAAGCCGGCCAGCAGGAACACCATCATCGCGTAAAAAATATTGCTCAGCATGGACCAGAAGATCACTTCGCTCAGGCCGAAGCTGAAGTAGCTCAGCACCAGCAGCATGCCGGCCAGCGCCGGCGCATTCAGGTGGCCGCCGTTCTCCAGCTGGCGGCGGAAGAACAGGAACGGCGCCACCAGCGTCGAGCCCCAGGCCAGCAGGCCAGCCACGCCGCCGTACACCAGCACTTGCAGTACGTCGTTATGGAAGTGATCGGTGTCCAGCACATACGGATGGGCGCGGCCATCGGCCACCAGCTGTTCCAGTTCAGCGCGCACGGTTTTATCATTGGCGCCGGTCAGCGGGTGGCGTTCGATCAGCTGCAGCGCGCTGCGCCACAGTTCCAGCCGGATGCCCAGCTTGGTCTGGGTAGGGCCGCCGCTAAAATATTGCCGGACATCGCTGACGCCCTCGTCGACCCGCTCGCGGACACCCGTCTGCGGGATGAAGTAGGTGCTCACCACCAATGCCAGCGCCAGCAGCGCCAGCACTTTGCGCCAGCGGCCATGCAGCACATGGCCATAGCGCACCAGCAGCACCAGCGCCAGCGCGATGGCGACCCAGCCGCCGCGCGTGCCGGTGCAGATCGAGCCGGCCAGTCCGGCCAGCGCGCCCAGCGACGGCCACAGCGCACTTCGGCCGGCAAAGTCCAGCGTCGCCGCCAGGCACATCAGGCCCATGCACAGCATGATGTCGCCAAAGGTAATCGAGTTGATCAGGCCACCGGGGCGGTCAATCTCCAGCACCCAGCGCTGATAAGCGATGAAGGCGCAGCCGGCCACGGCGCCGGCGATCAGCCCCCACCACAGCGCCTTGCGGCTGGGACGGCAGGCCAGCACGCTCAGCGTGACGGTCACGGCGGCCAGCATGCGCAGCGGCTTTTCCACGTCGCGCAGGCGGCCGTCGCCGTTGAGCAGCGCCAGCAGCACTGCCAGCAGCAATACCGAGCTGAACGCTATCAATACGCCGCGAATCTCAGTAAGATGGCGCACCAGCTCCGGCCAGCCCTGCCGGCGATACACGATGGCGGTGATCAAAAAGGCAAAACTGCACAAGCCGACACCAAAATTGGTAATCAGCAGCAGGAAGGGAAACAGGAAAAGCAGGCTGTGGATCAGGACAGTACTGGCGCGGGACTGGGTGGTATTATTCATTCATATAATCGTTCATTGCAAATTAGCAATCTGCACAGAAGTTCGCACAACCATGCCAGCCGCCCTCATTTCAGTTGTTATTACTACATATAACCGGCCGGATGCGCTCACCGCCGTCGTCGAAGCCTGCTTTGCCCAGGACGATCTCGGGTTCGAGCTCATTATCGCTGATGACGGCTCGGGCCACAACACGCGCCAGGCCATCGCCGCGCTGCAGGCGCGCGCGCCGGTGCCGCTGCGCCATGTCTGGCAGGAAGACCAGGGCTTCCGCGCCGCCCGCGCGCGCAACCTCGGCACGCTGGAGGCACGCGGCGACTACATCATCTTCCTCGACGGCGATTGCGTGCCGCAGCGGAATTTTATCAGCCAGCACCGCAAACTGGCGCAAGCCGGCTATCTGGTGCAGGGCAGCCGTATCTTGCTCAATGAACAAGCCACCGGCGTGGTGCTGGGCCAGCACCTGAATCTGCACGCGCTGGCCACCACCGAAAAACTGGCCTGGCGCAGCCGTGGCGCGCTCAACAAGGTACTGCCACTGCTGATGACCTTGCCAGACGTGGGCCGCACCCGCCACCGTTTCACCTGGCGCCGCATCAAGAGCTGCAACCTGGCGGTGTGGCGCACCGACCTCGATAAGGTGAACGGCTTCGACGAAAGCTTCCTCGGCTGGGGCCATGAGGACGCCGACCTGGTGCTGCGCCTGTTCAACGCCGGCGTGATGCGCAAGGATGGCGCTTTTGCCACCGAGGTCTTCCATTTGTGGCACCGCGACAGCCCGCGCGAACAGGAAATGAGCAATCGTGCCGCCGTGCTGCAGCGCGCAGTCGACCGCACCATCATGGCGGTCAAGGGCTTGCGCGGTAGTTGCCAGGTTGGCACATAAATCCCTGACATTGTTGCTGCTGGTATAATAAATATACGCCTAATTCAACATCTCTCCACTGACTTGCCCATGACCACCGCCAGCACCTCCCCGCTTGTTACCGAGCGCGGCAGCCCCCTATCCTCGTTCCTGTTGTTTGCCCTCCCCGCGCTGGCCCTGACCAGCAAGGCCGGGCTGGGGCTGGTGCAAGGCATCATCCTGCTGATCTTCCTGCGTCACCTGCCGTCGGTGCTGCGCGGCCACCTCCAGCATTGGGGCGAGCTATCGGGGGTGACGCTGGCCTTCTTGCTGTATTTCCTGGTCTCGCTGCTGCGCCTGGTGCTGGATGAGCAGGCGCTGCGCACGCTGGACGGACCGGCGCGGCTGCTGCTCGGCCTCAGCTGCATCGGCGTGATGTTCTACCTGCGGCCGCGCATCCGCTACTTCTGCCTCGGCCTGTGCGTCACCACCATCGTGGCGGCCCTGGTAGCCTGCGGGCAGGTGTTCAGCGGCGAGATGACACAGGCGGTCGGCTTCACCCATCATCCGATCACCTTTGGCGACCTGTCGCTGGCCTCGGGCCTGATGGCGGTCTGCTGCTTTGGCGCCTTCCGCGATCCGCGCCTGGTGCGGCTGAGCTGGCTGCCGGGCCTGGCGCTGCTGGCCGGCATGCTGTCCACCCTGCTGTCCGGTGCCTACGGCAACTGGCTCACGCTGCCGCTGGTCCTGGTGCCGCTGCTGACCTACGGCCGCCGCATGTACGGCCGCCCGCTGGTGCTGATGGTAGCGCTGATGCTCGGCATGGTGGCGCTGGCCTGCTTCATTCCGGCTACCGGCGTGGCGCAGCGCGTCGCACTGACGATCGCCGATGTGCAAGGCTACCTGCATGGCGGCAGTCCGACCACCAGCTTCGGCATCCGGCTGGAACTGTGGCGCGCCTCGCTGATGATGTTCGCCGACCATCCATGGCTGGGCGTGGGCCGCGACAACTTCGACGCCGCGCTGCACGCGCTGGCCGCCGCCGGCCGTCTGCCGCCATCGCCGGCACTGGCCTTCAGCAGTGCCCAGAACGACCTGCTGCACTGCCTGGCTACCGGTGGCCTGCTGGACGCCTCGCTGCTGCTGTTCATGTACATCGCGCCGCTGCGCTACTTCATGGGCGAGCTGCGCCGTCCGGACCAGGGCCAGCACAGCCTGGCGCTGGCCGGCGTGGTGCTGGTGGTGGCCTTCATCGGCTTCGGGCTGACCGAGGCGATGTTCTGGCTGATGATGCCAAAAGTGTTTTACGTGATGATGCTGTGCAGCCTGATCGGCATGTGCCTGGCGGTGCGCCACCGCGCACCGACGCCGCGCCGCATCCTGATCACCCGCACCGACAACATCGGCGACGTGGTGCTGACGCTGCCGCTGGCCGGCTACCTGAAACAGCTGTATCCGCAGGCCGAGATCGTCTTCCTGTGCCGCCTGTACGCGGCGGCCGTGGTGGCGCAATGCCGCCATGTGGACCGGGTGCTGACGGTGGAAGAGCTGGGCCGGGATGTCGCCGCCAGCCTGCGCCAGACCGGTTGCGACACGGTGCTGTTCACCTATCCGCGGCGCGCGCTGGCGTACGCAGCGCGCCGCGCCGGCATCGGCCGCCGGGTGGGCAGCGCGCGCCGCGCCTACCACTGGCTGACCTGCAACCGCCTGGTCAACTTCAGCAGCCCGCTGAAACGCCTGCACGAAGCGCAGCTCAGCTTCAAGCTGCTGCTGCCGCTGGGCGTCGATTACGAGCCGCCGCTGGAGGAAATCTGGAAACTGTACGGCCTCAACACGCCGCGCCACGCGGACGCCGACGCGGTGCTGGCCGGGCCGGCCTTCAAACTGATCCTGCATCCCAAATCCAACGGCAACGGCCGCGAGTGGCCGCTGGAGCACTACACCACGCTGGCGCGCATGCTGGCCGATGACCCAGGTGTACGGGTACTGGTCACCGGCAGCCCATCGGAAGGCGAACTGCTGGCGCAGCAGGCGCCGGCATTGCTATCGCTGCCGAATGTGGAAAACCTGTGCGGCAAGCTCGACCTGGCCGGATTCACGGCACTGATCGGCGGCTGCGGCGGCCTGGTCGCCAGCGGCACCGGCCCGTTGCACCTGGCGGCGGCGCTGGGCCGTCCGGTAGTGGGCCTGTTCCCGCCGCTGAAGCCGATCGACCCGGCCCGCTGGGCGGCGCTGGGTCCACGCGCCACCAACCTGGTACAGCCGACCGGCTGCGGCCACTGCGCCGATCCGGCCAAATGCAGCTGCATGCTGGCCATCACTCCGCAGCAAGTCTACGACGTCATCCGCAGCTGGCGTTAATCCGGGGATTATTCTTCGTCGAGCATGCTGATGCGGACCAGGTCGGCGACGTTGTCGACGCCGAGCTTGCTCATCAGCCGGGCTTTGTGTACTTCTACCGTGCGCACGCTGATGCCCAGCGCCGGGCCGATGTCGCGGTTGTGCCGGCCGACCACCACCAACTGCATGACTTCGCGCTCGCGCGGCGTCAGTTCGCTCAGCAAGCTGGCGCCGCGGCTGCGGCGTTGCCGCTCGCTCTGGTTGGCGCGGGCGCGCGACAGGGCCTCGTCAATGGCGGCGATCAGCTTGGCGTCGTCGAACGGTTTTTCTAGGAAGTCGACCGCATCCGCCTTGAACGCCGCGCGTGCCGTGCTGACATCGCCATGGCCGCTCATGATGATGACCGGAATCTGGCAACCACGCCGCAGCAGCTCTTGCTGCAAACTTAAGCCGTCCATGCCCGACATGCGGATGTCGATCAGCAGGCAACCACTCCACGCCGCCTGCCAGCCCTGCAAAAAGGCTTCGGCGCTGGCGAACACGGCGGTGCGGTAGCCGCGCACGCCCAGCAGCAAGCCCAGCGCATCGCGCACGGCGGGATCGTCATCGACGATGAATACGGTTAAATCATGCTGCAACATAGTTTTCCTGTCCCTCTACTGCGTGCGCCGCCAGCGGCAGCGCCATCTTGAATATGCCGTGATCGCCCACTTCGGCCCAGAGCGAGCCGCCGTGCGCTTCCATAATCGCCCGGCTCAACACCAGGCCCAGTCCCAGGCCCGAAGCCTTGGACGATACAAACGGCTCAAACAGGCGCGCCAGCAATTCCTCCGACACCCCCTTGCCACTGTCTTCCACCGTCAGCTGCAGGCAGCTGCCCTTGCCATCGCTGTTGAGCTTGCCCTTGCTGTCCAGCTGCTGCACCGACAGCGTGATGCGGCGCTGCCCCTCGGGCTGCTCCTGCACCGCGTCCAGCGCATTTGCCAGCAGGTTGCGCAGCACCAGTTCGATCTGTAGCCGGTCAGCCAGCATCGCCAGCGGCGGCATCGGCTCCACCTGCAACACCACGCCGTGCTGGCGCAGCTGGGTGAAGAATTGCTGGCTCAGCGTCGACACCAGCTGGCCGGCATCGACCGGCTCCAGCTGCATCGCGCCGGTGCGGAAGAAGTCGCGCAGGCGCCGCACCACGTCCGCCGCCCGGCCCGATTCGGCAATCATGCGCTGGATCGCGCTTTTCAGCATCTCGCCGTTGGCGCCCGCCTCATTGCGTTCGACCAGGTATTCGCAGGCCTTGCCGTAGGCGCTGAGCGCCGTCAGCGGCTGGTTCAGCTCGTGCGCCAGCGCCGCCGCCATCTCGCCCGCCGCCGCCAGCCGCAAGGACTGCTTCAAATCATTCGACACCTGGCGCAGCTCATCGACCACGATGCCCAGCGAGAAGCCGACCAGCGCCAGCATCGCATCCAGCATCTGCAACTGCGCCACTTCGATATTCACCGCGTTATTCCACTTGACCAGGCCGCCGATGCCCAGTTGCAGCACAAACACCATCAGCGCCGTGCCGTACAGCCCCTGGCGCGAAGCCGCCCAGATCACCGGCAGGAACAGGAAGTAGAAATGCTTGAACTCCGAGGTGGCGATGGTGCCGAACACAAACACCAGCACACAGATCGCCAGCGCCAGGTAGCCCAAGGTTTCGTAGCGCCACACCGTTGACTTCAGCCGGCTGCGCCCATGCGCGCTGGACAGCATCCACACCAGCGGCATCGACACCAGTACGCCGACGATATCGCCGATGCCGAAACGCAGCACCACCGCCAGCCACTCGCCGGGTGGAATCAGCCCGGCCAGCGACAGCAGCGTCATGTACACCAGATCATTCAACAGCGTGCCGCCGACCACGATCAGCACCCATTCGAACAGCTTGCGCCGGTTATCAAACACGCCGCCCGTGCCAAACGCGCGCTTCAGCGCCGCCCCCAGCAAGCCGTAGCCGATCACCAGCCACAGCGACAGCAGCAAGGTCAGCGGCACACCGGCCGGCATGCCGCGCACCAGCCATTCGCCCAGCACCAGCGCCACATACCATGGCAGCGCCGCGCGCCAGCCGTAGCGCAGCCAGAACACCAGCCCCAGCGCAGGATCGGGATTCCAGGGCGTGATATTGAGCCCGTACAGCGGATCGATGTAAGTGGCCCAATCGAACAGCACGTACAAAGCGATGAACGCTGGAAATACCAGATAGCGCGTAGGTGCAGAAGCAGTCATACAGACGGTTTTGTATCGCAATGTATCATTATGCATTGCGTTTATTCATCGTGCATTGCTTTTTACCCATTACGGGCAACCCTTAGTGGAACGGCATCTCATCTATACAACAAGCCAATTATCCTGGTGGCAATTATTAAGGGAAATGCGTAGATCTTTACACTAATTTACAATGCGTTACACGGGACGTACCATCGCCACTCATCCACCATGCCTTTTGGAAGAGTTCCATGTCGCAGTCCGTCACCATCCGCTCCGGCGCAGCAGGTTTTACTGGCTTCAAGCATATGCGCGAACGCCTGAAACTGGCCATCCGCGCCCGCATGAACCGCCGCGCCACTTTCGGCTGGCTGGAACTGCTGAACTCGCATCCGATGTTTGCCGAGCTGGTCAAAGCCCGCCCGCGCCTGATCTACAAGATTTACCGCCCTTACCTGAGCAATACCATGTGCGCCCACGGCCGGCTGGCATTGCTGCGTGCGCATTACCGCCACATCTTCCGCCACGGCATGGGTCCGCTGACGGTGCAGGCAGCGCGCGCGGCGGTGGTATTGGCGCGCATCGACGGCAAGAGCGGCCTGCCTTACCACCTGCAATTGCGTGCCATCGATCCGATGGAGCGCGAAGGCGAACTGGTGCTGCAACTGATGCAGGGCGACGAGCTGGTCACCAGCTGCGCGTTCGCCTTCCTTGAGGACGAAGGCGGCGGCATGCTGCTGGGCGTCGGCTGCATGCAGGGTCCGAAGGGCGAACGCGGCCTGCAACTGATCAAGGACGCCACCCGCGAGCTGCACGGCATGCGGCCGAAGAATATGATGATCAAGCTGCTGGGCCAGATCGCCCACGACCAGGGTTGCGAGGGCCTGCGCCTGGTCGGCAACGCCAACCGCGCGGTATGCAGCGCCACCCGCCAGGGCAAGGTGCACGCCGACTACGACGCGCTATGGCTGGAGCTGGGCGCGCGCAAACGCGCCGACGGTAACTTCCAGCTGCCGTCCGAGCCGATCTGCGAACCGGACCTGTCGTTGATTGTGTCGAAGAAACGCTCGGAGGCGCGCAAGCGTCATGAGCTGCTATGCGAGCTGGCGCAGGCGGTGGCGGTCAGCCTGCAGAAACCGCGTATGGAAACGGTGCCGACGCTAGTGGAAGCGCCGTCGTATGAGCCGCTGGATGACAGCGCGGAGCAGTACGCACTGGCGTAAAAAAATCGAGTACCATGGGATTTTCGTCCGAGGAGAAATACCATGCGTGTGGATATTTATTGCCGAGATGAAGCACAAGGCAAACATACTTATCTGGCGGTGCCGGAAGGCAAGCCGATTCCTGAAGAAGCCACCAATACCGACTGGCACGCTGAAGCACAGCGCGTCGAAGTCGACGACGACCGCGACGAACTCCCCGCTTATCACATCGAACATCCGCTGGCGCAGATCGGCGCCAAGGGGTATGCCATCACTGGCGTCAGCGCCCAGTTCTGACGCCACGCCGCTCCCGCACAGGCGGGAGTCCATAGAACGCAAGCTCAGCATGGATCCCGGCTTGCGCCGGGACGATCTTAATACTCAACCGTGACTTCCCTGGCGCCCAGCACCTGCTGGAGCGCCAGTTGCAGCTCGTCCGATGGCGCCACGCGCCAGCCTTCGCCAAATTGCAGCACGCAGCTGATGCCTTGCGGTGCAACGCGCGCCGACACCGGCAAGCCATCCGCCTGACGGTGCGGCGCCAGCACTTCGGCCACCTTCTTCGCATCCACCGTGGACGGCAAGGCCATGCCCAGCTGCTTGCCGTGCTTGACCCGCGAGCTGATGATGTCGAACACCTTCTCCGCCGAAATCCGCAGTCCGCCCGAGAAACGGTCCTCCGATACCTTGCCGATCACCGCCAGGAATTCATCTTCCTTGAACATATGCTTGTGCTCCTCGAACACTTCGGCATAGACAGTCACCTCCACCACCGCGCTCTTGTCGTCCAGCGTGACGATCAGCAGCTTGCCGCGCTGGGTCATCTGCGGACGGATGCCGGTGATCACGCCGCACAGCATGCGCGGATCGCGCGACGGCTCCAGGTCGGCCAGCTTGGTGCGCGCAAACCGGCGCGCTTCCGGCGCGAACGAGTCGAACATATGACCGGACAGGTAGAAGCCCAGCGCAATCTTTTCTTCCGCCAGTTTCTGGCGGTCGGTGAACGGCGTCGCCTTGACGTAATCCGGCGGTGGTTCCAGATCGCTGTCATCGCCGCCGAACAGGCTGACCTGGTTGGCCGACTTGGCCTGCTGGTCAGCATATTCCATCGCGAAGCTGACCGAGGCCAGCAGAATGGCGCGGTCGATATTCAGGCAGTCGAAAGCGCCGGCGCGTATCAGCGATTCGATGGTGCGGCGGTTGATCTGCTTCTTGTCCACGCGCTTGCAGAAATCGAACAGGCTGGTGAACGGGCCGTCAGCCGTGCGGGCCGCGATGATGGCCTCGATGGCGTTCTGGCCAGCGCCCTTGCACGCGCCCAGGCCATAGCGGATCTGCGTGACTTTCTTGCCAGTGACCGACGGCGCAGGACCGTCCGGCACAAAGCGGAACTCGGACTTGTTGATGTCCGGCGGCAGGATGGTCAGGCCGCAGATATCAATCGCGTCCTCCACCAGGATCTTGACCTTCTCGGTATCCTCCATCGCCAGCGACATATTGGCTGCCATGAACGCGGCCGGATGGTGGGCCTTCAGGTAGGCGGTGTGATACGACAGCAGCGCGTACGCGGCCGCGTGCGATTTATTGAAGCCGTAGCCCGCGAACTTCTCCATCAAGTCGAAGATCTCGTCGGCCTTCTGCTCCGACAGGCCGTCTTTCGCAGCGCCGGCGCGGAAGATGGCGCGGTGCTCGGCCATCTCCTCGGCTTTCTTCTTACCCATCGCGCGGCGCAGCATGTCGGCGCCGCCCAGCGAATAGCCGCCGACGATCTGCGCCATCTGCATCACCTGCTCCTGATACACCATGATGCCGTAGGTTTCGGACAAAATCGATTCGGTGCGCGGATCGGGATAATCGAACTTCTCGCCGTGCTTGCGCTTGCAGAAGTCGGGGATCAGGTCCATCGGGCCCGGACGGTACAGCGCCACCAGCGCGATAATGTCTTCGAAGCGGTCGGGACGCGCGTCTTTCAGCATGCCCTGCATGCCGCGCGACTCCAGCTGGAACACCGCGACCGTCTTGGCCTTGGTCAGCAGGTCGTACGAAGGACGGTCGTTCAGCGGCAGCTTGGCCAGGTCGAAGTCTTTTTCTTCCGGATCGAGCGCCTTGATGTAGCGCACCGCGCGGTCCAGAATGGTCAGTGTGGTCAGGCCCAAAAAGTCGAACTTGACCAGGCCGACGGCTTCCACGTCGTCCTTGTCGTACTGCGATACCACGCCGCCGTCGCCGCCCTGCGTGTACAGCGGGCAGAAGTCGGTCAGCTTGCCCGGCGCGATCAGCACGCCACCGGCGTGCATGCCGATGTTACGGGTGATGCCTTCGACCTGCTGCGCCAGGTCCAGCAGCTGCGCCACTTCTTCCTCATTCTGCTGGCGCTCCTTGAGCATCGGTTCCTCTTCGATCGCCTCGGCGATCGACACCGGCTTGCCCGGCTTGAACGGAATCAGCTTGGAGACGCCATCGCAGAAGTTATAGCCGAAGTCCATCACGCGGCCAACGTCGCGGATCGCGCCTTTCGCCGCCATGGTACCGAAGGTGGCGATCTGCGACACCGCATCGCGGCCATACAGGTCTTTCACGTGCTGGATCACCAGCTCGCGCTTTTCCTGGCAGAAGTCAATATCGAAGTCGGGCATCGATACCCGCTCAGGGTTCAGGAAACGCTCGAACAGCAGGTTGTACTTCAGCGGGTCCAGATCGGTAATCTTCAGCGCATACGCCACCAGCGAGCCCGCCCCCGAACCACGGCCAGGGCCGATCGGCACATCATTGTTCTTGCCCCACTGGATAAACTCCGCCACGATCAGGAAGTAGCCAGGGAACTTCATGTTGATGATGGTGTTGTTCTCGAACTCCAGCCGGTCCTCGTAGCGCTTGCGGTTGGCCTCGCGCTTTTCCGGGTCCGGGTACAGCTGGATCAGGCGTTCTTCCAGGCCTTTCTTGGTTTCGGCGCGCAGGAATTCGTCAATGGTCATGCCCGGCGTCGGGAAGTTCGGCAGCTGCGGCTTGCCCAAAGTCAGCGTCAGGTTGCAGCGCTTGGCGATCTCCACCGAGTTTTGCAGCGCCGCCGGCAGGTCATGGAACAGCTGCTGCATCTCAGCCTGGGTCAGGAAGCGCATCTGCTCGTTGAAACGTTTGACGCGCTTGGCGTTGGCCAGCATCTCGCCCTCGGCGATACAGATGCGCGCCTCGTGGGCGATGAACTCGTCCTTCGAAATGAATTGCACCGGATGGGTGGCCACCACCGGCAGGCCCAGCTTGGACGCCAGCGCCACCGAGTGGCGCACCTGCATTTCCTGATTCGCCTGGCCGGCGCGCTGGATCTCGATGTAGAAGTGGCCGGGGAAGATCTGCGCCCACTTTTGCGCATGGGCTTCGGCCAGCGCCGGGTTGCCGTTTTCGATGGCGGTGCCGATGTCGCCGAAATGCGCGCCGGACAGCGCGATCAGGCCGTTGGCCGGATTATCGTCGGGCAGCAGCGCATAGGTCTTGCTGGTCAGCTCCTGCAGCCACTCGGTGCGGATCTCGGCACGGCCCTTGTACTGGTTGGTCAGCCAGGCTTGCGACAGCAGCTCGCACAGCTGCAAATAGCCCATGCGGTTTTTGGCCAGCAGCATCAGCCGCGACGGTTTCTCGCGGTTCTCGTCATTGGTAATCCAGACATCGACGCCGACCACCGGCTTGATACCCTTGCCGCGCGCGGTCTTGTAGAACTTGACCATGCCGAACATATTGGCCAGGTCGGTCACCGCCAGCGCGCCCTGCTTGTCCTTGGCCGCCTGCTTGACCAGGTCGTCGATGCGCACCAGGCCGTCGACAATCGAATACTCCGAGTGCACGCGCAAATGGACAAAAGACGGTCCGGCCGGCACCACGGCGGTGCTGGTCAATGCTTGTTCGTTTGCTACCATATTCATACGCGGCTCAATGCAGGTTCAATAACCCCCTATTTTACCGCGCAGCGGCCGCAAGCGATGAATCTGATTCAGCGACGACGTACTTCCGGCTCACAGCACGATCTGTGCAGCCCGCCAAGCTTCCAGGCGCCGCAAAATTTCGACAGACTCGCGCTCCAATCCTTTTATATCGAGATAAAAGCCCGGCCTCTCTGCCTGCAAGCCAATATCTTCCGTGTAGCAATCAAGAGCGCCAAACAATTCATCCAAAAGCAGAAACAAAGTCTCGTCCATGTTTGGTGGCTCGTTCTGAAAGCGCGCAAAGAAGGCTACCTGAAATTCTTGCGGCGAGATTTGATGCTGCAAAAAGCGCTGCAACAATCTCAAATAATCTTCGTCACCAGCATTCATACTCCACCTCCTAACTTGCCACCGTTCACCATGTGCATCATCTGCACCGCACTGAGAATCCATACCGATAAAAAATATCCTCTTGAATCTCGCATGACGTTCAGACCAGTACGAAAATTCACAAAATGCGTAACCGGAATTCCACGAAAGCTCCCCTGAACAAGCCGAGTATCCAACGATTGCACGTGCCGCGTCAGCGCGAGACGAAAAGCATCCAATGTAACGTTGCTTGCCTGACCTGCAATCCCAAGGCAATGCGCGTGTTTATATGCGTGTCGCAACTGTCTGTGTGAAAAATACAAATGGCGATTATTAATAATCATTTGATACACGCTCGATCGCAAAAGTTCTATGTCATCGTGCGACTGACTTACCTCCTAGATCATGATACGCCGCAAAAAATGATCTTAAAAACGCGTATAATGTCGCCTTTCCCTTTTTTGATCCCTACACCATCATGCAAGCTAATACCGCTTTACAAGCTGAAGCGCATGCTGGCGCTGCTCAGCACGTCAACATCGCCGCCTATAAATTCGTCACCTTCGATGACACCGAGGCGATGCGCCCGCAGTACCAGGACATCTGCAACCGCCTGGGCCTGAAAGGCACCATCCTGCTGACGCCGGAAGGCATCAATATGTTTCTGTCCGGCCCGCGCGGCCATATCGACGAGTTCCTCGCCTGGGTGCGCAGCGACGCCCGCTTCGCCGACCTGGAAGTGAAGGAAAGCTTCTCCAGCGAACAGTCACACAAGCGCATGCTGGTCAAGATCAAAAAAGAAATCATCACCATGCGCATGCCGCTGATCAAGCCGGAAGAAGGCCGCGCGCCCTTCGTCGAAGCGCACACGCTGAAGCGCTGGCTGGACAACGGCGTCGACGACAACGGCAAGCCGGTGGTGATGGTCGACACGCGCAATGATTTTGAAGTGGATGTCGGCACCTTCGACAACACGGTCGACTACCGCATCAAGAAATTCACCGAGTTCCCGGACCTGATTGCCGCGCACAAGGACGACTTTGCCGGCAAGACCGTGGTCACCTTCTGCACCGGCGGCATCCGCTGCGAAAAGGCCGCAATCCACATGCAGAACATCGGCTACGACAACGTCTACCAGCTGGAAGGCGGCATCCTCAAATACTTCGAGGAAGTCGGCGGCGCCCACTACACCGGCGACTGCTTCGTGTTCGACTACCGCACCGCGCTCAATCCGAAACTGGAGCCAACCGAAACCGTGCAATGCTTCGTCTGCCGCTCGGTGGTGACGCCGCGCCAGCAACTGGCGCCGGAGTATGTGTACGAAAAATCCTGCCCGGCCTGCTACGGCAAGCAGTAAGCCAGCTTATTGGCGCGCGCGCGGCACCAGTTGCTGCAGCGCCGCCTGATAGGCGTTACGCGCCGTCTGGTACACCGCCAGCTTGGCGCTCAGATCGGCGATCTGGGCATCGACGAATTGCAGACTGGTCACCTGATTCTGCGCCTCGGTGCTCAGCTCCCTTACCTTGTAGCTGATACCGTCCACCGTCACTTCCAATTCATCATCCATGCCATTCTCCTCAAAATACTGAGGCAGGATTATAAACGCACCGCGCCATAGCTACCGCGCAGCCGAAGGAAAGGCTCTTCGATGGTGTGGTAGCACAGCGTCGCCACCGCCCATACCAGCGCATACACCAGCGACATCACCAGCACACTGTCCAGCCAGCCTATGCCGGTCCAGTGCTGCATGCCGAACTTCTGTGCCAGCATCTGGATCACGCCCATGTGCAACAGATAAAACGAAAAGCTGATTTTCCCGCCATGGACCAGCACCCGCTCCAGCCACGCGGGTAGCTGGCCGCACCAGCCCACCCAAGCCAGGATCGCGCCAGCCCAGACCAGGCTTTCCATCATCGACCAGCTGATCCAGAACGGCGCATTCGGCGCCACATTGAACGGCGCCACATGCGCCTGCAGCGCACTGGCGCACACCGCCAGCGCGAACGCCGGCACCAGCAGCCAGCCGGCCCAGCGCCGCAGCCAATCCAGATGGCGCTGGTACAGCATGGCGGCCAGCATGCCCATCACGAACTGATCGAAGCGGCCGACGAAGGTGCTGAAATACATCATGGTGCTATGCGCGCTCTCGCGGTACAGCATCAGCTTGAACACCAGCATCAGGCCGAGCAGCTGCAACAGGTAGCGCATGCCGCGCTCCAGCGCGAAGCGGCTCAGCCACGGAAACGCCAGGTAAAACATGAACTCCAGCGGAATGCACCAGACCGCGCCGGTCACAACACTGCGCGAGGTCGGCGAATCGCCCAGGTTGGCGGTCAGCAGGTAAAAAATATCCTGCGGCTTGAATTCGTCGCGGGTCAGCGACAATGCCAGCAAAAAGACGGTCAGGTACAGCGGCGCGATGCGCAGTAAGCGGTTGCGGACAAACGGGGCATAAGCGATCTGCTGCTGAAACTGGGCGATGCGCATGAACAGAAAGCCCGACAGCGTGAAGAACAAGGCCACCCCGGTATGCCCTTCGTTGATGATGCCGGCCCATGGGCTGTCGATGCCAACACCGCCGAGGCTGCGCCATTTCAATTCAAAGTGAAACAGGAACACTAGCGTCGCGGCGAACCAGCGCAACTGATCGATGCGTGGACTATAGGGCAAATTGACAGACTTCATCGGCGGGTAATCTCCATTTCAAGCAAGAAATTGCACATTATAATAACGCGCAATCGACGAAGTCCTATAAACCGCCTTACAGGCCGCCATGAAAAAATTCATCTTCGCCAACCAGTTGCGCGGCATCGCCGCACTGCTGGTGGTCATGACCCACTACTTCGGCACTTTTTTCGCCGAGCAGGATCTGCTGGCAGCCCGCACCTTCTCGACCAATCTGCACCTGGTCAAGGCGCCATGGGTACACATCTTCGAGCTGGAATACCAGGGCCCGTTCGGCGTGGCGCTGTTCTTCCTGATCAGCGGCTTCGTGATTCCGTTCAGCCTGCGCAAGACCAGCCTGCCGGGCTTCCTGGTCAACCGTGCGTTGCGCATCTTCCCGACTTATGCCTGCTGCCTGGCGATCGGCACGCTGGCGGTCTACCTGAGCGCGCGCTACTGGGGCCAGCCTTTCAGCTACGACGCCAAGGTGCTGGCGGCCAATGCACTGCTGGTGCACAACCTGCTCGGCTTCCCATCGATGGATGCGGTCAACTGGACGCTGGCGATTGAAATCAAGTTCTACCTGCTGATGGCGTTCGGCGCCGCCGCGCTGTTCCGCCCTTCTCCTGGCTGGCTGCTGGGCTTCCTGGCGGCAGCGCTGGCGCTGACCTGGAATGGCGAGCATGGCATCGGCGTCGCCACACCGCTGCTGATGGAATTGAACTATATCGTTTTCATGATGACGGGCTGCCTGTTCTACCAGCATGCGGCGCAGCTGATTTCCACCCGCGCGCTGCTATGGCGCTCCTTGCTGACCGTGGCTGCTTTCAGCTGGACCTGGTCGATGGGGCCGCAGCAAGGTCAATTCCCGGCGGTGACGGTATGGTACTACTGCGCCTACCTGGTATTTGGCGCCTGCTACGCGCTGCGCGAGCGCTTCCGCCCGGTGCGCGTACTGGACTTCCTGGCCGCCATCAGCTATCCGCTGTATTGCGTGCATGCGCTATTCGGCTATTGCGCGCTGAAGATCCTGATCGGCCAGGGCTGCCGCTACGGCGTGGCGATGCTGATCACGCTGCCGTGCACCTTCGTGCTGGCCTGGCTGGTGCACCGTACCGTGGAAAACGGCAGCAATACGCTGGGACGGCGCTGGGGCGCGGCGCTGTCGCGCGGCAAGCCGGCGGCAGCAGCGGCCTAAAAAAATTCAGTTAAGCCCGATTGCACCTCGTCATCCCGGCTTTCGTCGGGACGACGGCGCTGAACTGAATTACTGTCGATTTCCGCTCAGCGGAAATAGGTGCTGACTTCCTGCACATCCTCCGGCTCCAGCACGCCGGCTGCCGCTTTCAGCTTGAGCTGTGCCAGCAGATAGTTGTAACGCGCCTGCGCCAGGTCGCGCTGGCTGGTGTACAGCTGCTGGCGTGCATTCAGCAAATCGAGATTGATGCGCACGCCGCCCTTGATACTCTGCTCGGTTGCGGTAATCAGCAACTCACCGGACGCCACCGCCTTTTCCAGCGCGCGGATACGCGTCACGCTGCTCAATACCGCTGCGTACTGCTTGCGCAGTTCAATCAGAATTCTGTCCGTGCGCACCTGCAATTCCGACTTGGCCTTCTCCAGGCTCGCCACCGACTGGCGGCTGGACGCTGCCACCGAGCCACCGGAGTAAAGCGGCACCGTCAGCTGGATACCAATCGTGCGGTTGACCGTATTCTGGTTGTAGGTATTGATGGTTTCCGAATCGGCACGGTTATAGTTGGCGACAAAATCCAGGCGCGGCATGTGGCCGGCGCGGCTCTTGTTGACTTCCTGGCGCGCAGCTTCGATGGCGAAGGCTTGTGCGCGCAGGTCGGGATTCTCTTCCAGCGCCCGCTTGCGCCACGCCTCGAATCCGCCCTCCGGCGGCGGCGCGATGCGGAAGCTCGGCGCCAGCTCGTCCAGCACCGTCACTTCCTCGCCAACCAGGGTCGACAGTGTGGCCAGCTGGGTCTGGCGATTGTCCTCGGCCTCCAGCAGCTGGGCCTCGGACAGGTCCAACCGCGACTGGGTTTCCAGCATATCAGTCTTGGTGCCCTCGCCGCCGGCAAACAGACGGTCATTGACGGCCTTCTGCTCGGCGTACATATCGCGCTGTGCCTTCGTAATGCGCACCTGCTCGTTGGCAAACAAGGCATCCATGTAAGCCGACGTCACGCGCACGATCATTTCCTGCGCGCGTCCCTCAAAGTTCTGGTCGCTGTACTTGGTCTGCGCCAGGCCCTGCTTGTAGCGTGCCCAGGCATCCATATTGAACAGCGTTTGACGCAGCGACACGCTCGACGAGCGGCTGATGTACTCCGGGTGCGTGGTGCGCATCTGGCCAAGGACGTTCGGCGCTTCCAGATCCACCCGGTTGCGGTTGGACGAATAGTTGGCCTGCAGATTGGGCAGCAAATTCGATTTGCCCAAGACCGCGTATTCCTTGCCGCCTATCGAATCCTGTACCGCCTGCTGATAGACAGCATCGTTGGTCAGCGCCGCCTGGAACGCCTGCATGATGGTCATGGCCGAAGCGCTGTTGGCGGACAACAGCGCGCTGGCCAGCAGCGCGGCGCTGATCCCGCGCAACGCCGGCGCGCGTTTGATTGCGAGAGTCTTCTTCACTTGATCATTCCTCCGCCAATGCCGACTTGGCGCGGTCTTTGAGCGGCTTGAGCAGGTAGCTCATCATGGTGCGCTCGCCAGTCTTGACGAACAACTCGGCCGGCATGCCGGAACGGATGTCGAGTTTCTTGTCGGCGATAATCTTCGCGCCTTCCTGGGTCACGCGGGCGCGCACTTTGTAGTAAGGCTGGCCGGTACGCTCATCGACGGTACGGTCGGCCGATACCTGGATCAGTTCACCAGGAATGTGCGGCGTGCGGTTGCTGTTGAAGGCGGAGAAGATCAGCTCAACCGGCAGGCCGGTGTGGACACGGTCAACCAGGTTGACCGGCAGCTGGCCTTCTACCACCAGCGGGTCGTCGGTCGGCACCAGATCCATCATGCGGAAGCCAGGGGCCACCACGCCGCCATTGGTGAACACGGCCGAGTTGACGACAGTGCCGTCCACCGGTGCTTTGACTTCCGTATTGGCCAGTTCATACTCCTGACCGTCGAGACGGCTGTCCAGCGCTTCCGCTTCGCGCTGCGCGTCCGCCAACTGGGTGCGCACTTCCTTCTGATAGTCCTGGATGCGTTGCAGACGGCGCAAGGTAATCTCGGCAATCTGGCGTTGCGCGCGGCCGATGTTGCCGTTGTCCTCGGAGATCGCACCATTCAACTGGACAAAAGTGCGCTCGACATCGAGCATGCGGCTGCGGGCGATGTAGCCATCCTTGGCCAGGTCACGCATATTGTCGAGCTGTTCCTTGATAATCACGATCTGCTGCTGTTTGCTGGCGCGCGATTCCTGCGTTCCCTGCAACTGCGACTTGAGGCCGGCGATGTTTTCATCGTAGGCGCTCAACTCGTTGCTCAGCGAGGTGCGGCGCGAATTGAACAACTGGTTTTGCACATCCACCGCAGCCACCACACGTGGGTCCTGCTTGTCTTTTACCAAGGCAGCCGGGAAAGCCATCTTGCTCAGGCCGTCGCGTTCAGCGATCAGGCGCGCCTCGGTCGCACGCGCGGTGATGTACTGGGCGCGCGAGGTTTCCGTCTGCGATTTCGCCTGCGTGTTGTTCAGGCGCACCAGCACCTGGCCGGCCTTGACCACATCGCCATCCTTGACCAGGATTTCCTGCACCGTGCCGCCACTCAGATGCTGAATCGCCTTGCGGCTGCTTTCCTTGGCCACCGTGCCGGACATAGGCACGCCCTTGTCCAGCGGCGCGAAGCATGCCCACAGCACAAAGCCGCAGAAGCCGAACAGCACGATCATCCAGCCGATGCGCGCATAGCGCGATGCATCGGTATTGACTGCCAGCGGCGTCACGTCATGGGCGATAACCTCAGCCGGCGGCGTGGTATTGGTAGATAAATTTCGCATGATTACTCCTGATTCGAAGTGTCGGCCTGGGCCTTGGCAGCCGCGTCGGCCTGCATTTGCGCTTGAGCTTGAGCTTGAGCTTGAGCTTGAGCTTGCGCTTGGGCTTGAGCCTGCGCCTGGGCCTGGGCCTGTTGTTGCGCCTGCACTTGTTTCTGATTGGCTTCGTTCAAGGCGTTGACCACATCCTTGGTAGGGCCGAACATGTTGACCATGCCATCACGCAGCAGCAACAGTTTGGTGGTAGCGCTGATCGCCGAAGTACGGTGCGTAATCAGCACGATGGTTTTGCCGCGCTGGCGCAGATCGTTCACTGCCTGAACCAGCGCTGCTTCGCCGACATCGTCCAGGTTCGAATTTGGCTCATCCAGCACCAGCAGCGCAGGATCGCCGTACATCGCACGTGCCAGGCCGAGGCGTTGCTTCTGACCACCGGACAAGCCGGCACCGCCGTCGCCCAGCGGGGTATCGTAGCCCTTGGGCAGGTGCAAAATCATATCGTGCACGCCGGCGCGCTTGGCCGCCAGCACCACCTTCTCAGGGTCGACATCACCAAAGCGCGCGATATTGTCGGTGACAGTACCGCCAAACAGTTCGATGTCCTGCGGCAGGTAACCGATGTGCGGCCCGAGTTCGCCCTTATTCCATTGGTATATATCCGCGCCATCCAGGCGCACCTTGCCGCCGGCGGCAGGCCACACACCGACCAGCAAGCGCGCCAGCGTCGACTTGCCGCAACCGCTCGGGCCGATCACACCTAGCACGTCGCCCGGAGCAATCGCAAAGGTGACACCTTTCAGCACCGGCGAGGTCATGCCTGGTGCCGAAGCGGTGACGTTTTCCACCGCCAGCGCACCTTGCGGCTTCGGCAGCTCCATGCCCGCTGGACGTTCGGGATTATTCTCCAGCAGCGCCGTCAAACGCTCATAAGCGCTACGTGTACTGGCGAAGCTTTTCCATACGCCGATCACTTGCTGCACCGGCGCCAATGCACGGCCCACCAGGATCGACGCGGCAATCATCATGCCTGCGGAAATTTTATTTTCAAGCACCAGCAGTGCGCCAAAGCCCAGCACCAGCGACTGCAGCGATACCTGCACAAACTTGGTGATCGATCCAATCAGACCGGCTTTCTCGCTGGCCTCTGCCTGCAGCTGCAGGAAATTGTCATGCAGTTTATGCCAGCGGCGCAGCAGGCTCGGCAACATGCCCATCGATTCGATCACCTCGGCGTTACGCAGATTGTTGGTGGCCAGCGCGTTCGACACGATAGCACTGGCGTTGGCATCGGCCAGCGGCTTGTGCGTGATGCGCTCATTGATAAACGCCAGCACGACCAGCACGCAAGTACCGCCCAAGGCGAACAAGCCCAGCGACGGCTCAAACATGAAGATCACGATCAGGTAGACCGGGAACCAGGGCGCGTCGAAGAAAGCGAACAGCGCGTTACCGGTGAGGAATTGGCGGACATTGGTCAAGTCTTGCAGTGCCTGACCGGCATTGCCGCCGGCTTTTTTCAGATTCTGCTCGAACGCAGCGGTGTAGACACGCTTGTTCAGTTGGACATCGAAACGCGCGCCGACACGGATCAGCACGTAACTGCGTATCAGTTCCAGGCCGGACATGATCAGGTAGGCGACCAGCATCATGATGGTCAGCATCAGCAGCGTCAATTCGCTGCGGCTGGCCAGCACGCGGTCATACACCTGCAACATATAGATCGATGGCACCAGCATCAGCATATTGGTGATAGCGCTAAATACACCGATGGTGACGAAGGTCGACTTGAACGTCGTCAGGAGTTCGGCTATTTCGCCTTTGGTTTTTAAGAAGTTTTTCATTTATGCATCACTATGCAGGTTGAACGCGGAACCGCTCGTTACGCTCGATTTCGCCCCCGGTCACTTGCAAAGTGGAATTCGTACGGGAATGAAAATTTAACGCGAAGCAGCATTATCGCTGAAAACGCTCAAGAAATGTGATGTGCATCACATATTTTACACTTCGGTTACAACGGTCTGAGGAGTGTTGTGCGCGTGAGAGTACACGCGTCAATAGGCCTGATAGGATTTTTCTTCCACGATGGCGCTGCCCAGCAATTCATTGATCTGACGCTTGATCGCCGCACGCTGATCATTGCCAAAGTAGACCTTGCGCGCCAACTGCAAGAAGCTGTCGTCAAAACACTGGCGGCGTTCACTGTCGCGCTTGCCGTCCTCTACCTCCCACAATTGGCTGTTGATGTCCTTTAACTGCAGCAGCAGTCCAGGCAAGCCAGCAGGGAAGCGGGCCAGATCGCCGACTACCTTGTCGATCTCCTGGCGCTCCTTGTTCACATTGGCAAGCTTATTAGCATCTTGCAACTTTTCTGCCTTAATCTGCAGAATGGTCAGCTTGTCGAACACCTCCCCCCATGCCACAGGCAGTTGCGGCATGGCGGGCCATGCCGGGCAATTAGTTGCCGCTGCCGCTTCCATGGTCATTACCGTCTCCTCGCTCATTACGTCACATTAACCTTGAGAAATCTATCCATTTTCACGCCCTTCTCCTTGGGGCATCCAACGACCAGCATGCTGCTCAGGTCATTGCCCGGCAAGGCGGCTTCGGCCCAAAACTCATAGCCGGCCTCCAGGCCAACGGTAAAGGCATTGGCAGCCTCATCACGGCTGACAGGCCCCATGAAAATGAAGGGACGACAGCGCTTCAAGGTCTGCATGGCCCCGGCAATGAATTGCCCGAAGGGCATGGGTGACTGCACAACCAGGCTGCCACAAGATGTCAGGGCCAAATCATCCACGGTTTGATTAGGCACAGTGACTACCTGATGGGTATTGCCCCATTCGCTGGAACGGCTTTCGGTCCAAGGGTCCAACGCTCTCATTGTCACCTTCTTGGCGCCGCCCACGGCCATCGTCTGCATCACGCGCGAGGCAAACAAGCCGGCGTTGAATAGGCTGCTTTCCACGCTGCGCGCCAACAAGGCGCGCGGCTCCATAACGATCAGCTCGCCGTGCGGCGCTACGCGCTTCGCCAAGGTCACCGCCAAGCTGGCGTCAGGAGCGCAGGCCAGGACACACACGCTGCCAGGCTTGAGAATCTGTTGTATCAAATGAGCAAGGCGCTCGGTGGCGTGCACGTGCTCGGCAATTAGCCTTTGCCGTACCAGGCGGCGCGTGGCGTCATTGCTGTCCACACAGCTGGCCGTGTTGATATCCCCCACAAGGGAAAGTCGCTTTGGCTCATGGGCCGCCGCCTGGCGTTGCACCATCTTTTCTTGCAGCCTACTCAACACTTCGGCCGGCGAAATACTCTCCCAGACGTTGTGATAAAGCGAGCTAATCTTCTCCCACACGTCATCTTCCACCTTGACTTTGCCAAAGGCCGGCAATTGTTCATAGCCTTGCGGATTGATCGCCGCAGAAAACGGGTAATAAGGATAGTGGCTTCCAGCAATTGTGGAGCACAGATGAACCGCCGGCGTAGAACACAGGTCTGCCACATGCGACGCAAAGCTGTTCACGGTAATCAGACCATCAACCAAGCCGCATAGCGCCTTGAATTTTTCGGGTGTGTTGATCTGGCCGGAGAGGTCGATCAACCGTTTATGCACCAAATCAATAGGCTGATCCACAATCAGCTTCATCTCGGGATCGAGCTCCAGCAGCCGCTTGGCAAATTTGCTGGCAATCTCAGGCGGCATTGTGCGTAGCTGAGCGGACGCCTTAGGATTAAACAGCACCTTTTTTCCCGGTTCGTCACGAAGCACGCTGTGTACTTCGTTCCAAGCATTCCGGCGGATGTGGCCACGGTTGCGTTTTTCCTCGGGGCGTACGGCCTGCGGGTCGAGGCCACACCACCACAAATACCAGTCCACCGCAGGCAAGGTTTCGTATTCTGGCATGTCGGTGATGCTGGAAAAGTCAAAATAGCCGTCGTACTGGGCAAACTCGCATACCGTTGGTGTCTGGAGCAACACGCGCTCGACGGATTTATCAAATGCAACGATATCTGCTGCGGCTGCGGCCACCCCGCCCCCGAATACGATATCGCAGCTCACGCCGGGAAGATAGCGAGCCAGACAGGACTGCACCTGCCGAAAGGCGGTGATACCCATGGTGCAATCACCGAGGTTGGCACCAAAGCCGTTGATTACTGCAATGCGAAAATGCTGCTTGTCAGGCTTGCTGGCCCGCAAAGCCTGCAACTGCGCCGGAAGCACCTCGGCCTCCTTGTGAAAATACAGCCCCTCGCCGACCAGACGCGAAGACATTCGTCCCAGGCGGGTCGGAAAAAAGGGCCAAGCCAGCAGGGATTCCTCACCGCCCAGCTTCACGCCCAGCACGTCCAAGGACAGCATCTGCTTGGCAGCTTCATCCGTGCCTGGATGTGCGAGGACGTATTCGTCCTGCAACTTTTCGATAATCAGGCGCAACTCGCAGCCAACCTCAAGGTAGAGCCGGTCCACTTGGGCAGCATCCGGATCAGTTACTGCCTGAAAGTGGCGGCGGAAAGCCTTGGTGTCGAGCGTGACATCCTTGCTCAAAGAAAAAATATGCATGCAATCCTCAGAAAAAAAACCCCACCCCTTGCGGGAGGTGAGGTTCGATACCGCTACTATCAGCATTATTCCACATCAGTTGCAGTACGTCACCAGCCTGGAAGGCTGCGACGGCGGTGTAAGTATTGACTTGCTTGTTACCGGAAAGGCCTTGGGGTTCGGTTGCGCGCTGCCGTCAAAATAATGTATGCGCGAGCTTGCTGCTGATTTCTGCAGCCAAACAGCGTCTTACTCTGGACGAAAAAAAACCCCGGCACCGAAGTGCCGGGGTTTTGAGACTTTAGCAACCCTCTTCTATGTAAGCAAGAGGGCCGTCTCCGAAGAGATTACACCAGTGCTGCGGTAGCGAAGGTCGCGTTCCAGCTCAGGCTGTCACCATTGATGCCGGTCAGCTTAACGATCGAATCCGTACCGTTATCGAAGGCAGCAGTATGAGTACCGTTGTCAACAACAACGTAGGTGTCGCCTTTGAAGCTGAACCACACAGCAGCATTAATGTCAGTGCCTGCATCGGTAGCAACCTGAGCAGCCTGTTTGATAGCAGCATCAACGAAGTTCGAGAAGGTTGCGGTTGCTTCGTTCAGGGTTGCAGTCAGCTTACCGAAGCCAGCAACGTCGACAACAGCGGTAGCGGCAGTGTTGAAAGCGCGCAGTTGCAGAATGTCGCCAGCTTTGAAATCAGTGATTTCCGAGTAGGTGTTGGCTTCTTTGTTGCCGTCGCCATTAACGATGAAGGTGTCGTTGCCGTCACCACCGGTCAGCTTGGCACCATTCGAACCAACGTAGATGGTGTCGTTGCCTGCACCACCGTTGATGATGTCAGCTTTGGCGGTAGTACCAACCGAAGCGTGGATAACGTCCTTACCAGCACCACCAGTGATGGTCATCGCGTTAGCACCGTTAGCGGTGACAGTCAGGTTGCCGGTCAGAGCGCTAGCGTCGATGGTCGTCAGTTTGACAGTGTCGGTACCCAGCCCCAGGTTGACGTTCGACGAACCGTCGATGGTTACGATAGCAGCCTTGTCAGCGTTCAGGGTCACAGTCGAGGTCTGAACACCGCCACCGGTGGTGGTCGAGGTGTCGGTATCGGTCGCGGTGAACTTGATGGTTTCAACGCCAGCAACAGTAACGGTACCGAAGTCCAGGCTACCGGTGACCACTTTGGTTACCAGATTGAAGCTGTCAGCCGAACCGGTTGCGTCGGCCAGTTTCACGATCACGCCTGCGCCGCCGTCAACCAGTTCCAGCGTGCCAGCGTTGGCAAACTTGTCCAGGGTCAAGGCTGCGGTAGTTACGATGCCACCAGCGGCAACACCTTGGGCGGTAGTGGTGACCACAACCTTAGCAGTACCACCAGTGGTATCAGCTACGTTGTTGATAGCGAAGGCACCGTTAGCAATGTCAGTTACAACACCGGCCACCTTGTTGGTGAAGGTAACCGAAGTACCACTAGCAACAGCGGTCCAGTGAGCGGCGCTAGCAGCATTAACAGCAGCAGCAACCTTAGCAGCGATGGCCGTTTGGGTATCGCCGGTTGCCAGGGTGATGGTCACGCCGTCGAAGACGATCGTGTCGGCGCCTTTGATTGCGCCGGAGGTAGCGAAGTTAGCAACGAACACTTCGGTAGCGACGCCGACTTTCAATGCAGCAACTGGGGTGCCAGTTGCGAAACCGTTGCCATCAGCGCCAATGTCGATTGCTTGGAACTGCAGGCTGGCAGCCGCTGCAGCGTCGGTGGCGGTCAGAATAACGTTATTGCCCGAGCCAGCAGTGATGGCGTATGCCACACCACCGATTGTAACGGTGCCCAATGCAACTACACCAGCCTTGACTGCAGTCGCGTCACGCAGAGTAGTAGCTGCAGCTGGCGCGGTGTAGACAGTTACGCCACCGATAGTCAGGGTGTCGGTATCGTAGAGTGCAACACCGGTCAGATCCAGCGTATAGGTTACGCTACCTTGGGTGCTTATCACTGGGGCAGCAACTGCTGCGGTGGTTGCATCTGGGCCGGTAATGGCGAAGTCAGCAGCAACGGTGTCAGTCACAGCGCCAACTGCAGCCGCCTCGAACGTCACGACGGAACCGTTCACACCGGTTACCACCCATCCGGAGTAGCCACCAGCGGCTGCAACTTTCAGAGCGATCTGTGCTGGGGTTTCGCCGCCAGCCAGGTTGACGGTCTGGCCGGCGAAGGTGATAGTGTCAGAGCTAGTGACAGCACCCGAAGTCGAGAAGTCAGCAGTGAACACTTCCTTCGCGCCCGAAGCGGAGGTACCCAGGGAGTTATTGCTCACCACATAGGTGATGCCGTCCATGTTAGCCATGTTGACGGTGGTAGCGGCTGCTACTTTGTCGGTGATTGCCAGTTTTTCGAAGCCGTCGATCTTGGCTGCGAAATCGCCGTTTGCCGACAGGGAAGCAGCGCTAGCGCCGTTCATTGCGATGGTATCGGTGCCAGCGCCGCCGCTCAGGGTAGCGGTTGGCACAACAACGGTACCTTGCAGGGTCAGAACGTCGTCGCCGGCGCCCAGGTTGATTGCCTTGGTGATGGCGGTGCCTGCGTTGACCACGGTCACGTCATCGGAACCTGCGCCACCGGTGTAGGTGGTGACGGTGCCGTTAGCGATGGTGAAGGTTGCGCTAGCGTCAGCGGTCTGGCCGCTGGTGTTGATGGCGGTTGCAACATTCAGGCCACCGGTGACGGTGGTGCCAATGACGTTACCGGAACCCGAAACGTTGACGGTTTCAGCGGTAGCCGATACCAGGGTGGTTTCGGCGTCTGCGCCGGTTACAACGGCATTGATGGTTTTGGTGCCAGCGGCCACGGAGACGGTGCCGTCAACGTTGTCTGCGGTCAGACCCAGGGTCGCAGCAGCGCCAGCGACCGAGAAGCTGCCACCGTTTGCCAGTTTGATGGTATCCAGAACCGCGTTGGTGCCGGAGATGGAGCCAGTCGAATAGCCGTCAACGGTAACGTTTTTCAGCACGCTGCCACCAGCGATGGTGACGGTGCCGTTGTCGACGCCCAGGGTGTTACGTGCGGTAACAGCGGTGATGCCTTGGGTGGTGGTCGTAGCCGTAGCGGTAGCGGTGCCGGTAGCGGTAGCAACCAGGTCGGTCATCGCGGTGGTGGCTTTGCCAGTGAACACCACGGTGCCATCAGCCGAAGCTGCAGCCGACGACCAGTCAGCCAGCAGCGAACCGGTGAACACGCCGTTGGCACGAACGCCCGAACCTTGGGTATCGCCGGTGGCGGTGGTTGGGGTGACGTCGGTTGGCTTCACAGCGCTCGACGACAGGTTGGCAAAGGCTTCTGCCACTTGAGCGGCGGTCAGGTCTTTGGATGCGGTGAAGGTCAGGCCGCCAACGGTGACGGTTTCGGCGGCTTTCAGTGCCGAGAATTTAACGCTAGCAACTTCGGTTGCACCGGTTGCAGCAGCGCGGCTGGCAGCGTCAACTTGAGCGTCTTGCTTAACGGTCACATCGGTGGTGATGGAGGAAGCGTTAACAACGACATTACCCTGGGTGATGGTTTCGGTCGTGCCATCAGCAACGATTGCGCTCGACGAGCTGGTCGCGTGCTGGGTCACGCTGACGGTTTTGCCGCCGGTAACGGTGATGTTGCCCAGGCCAGTGCTGGCGTTGTTAGCGGCAGCTTTGCCGGTCACGTCGACGGTCACGGCGCCAGCGGCACCGGCGAGATTGCCAACAACGACGTCGTTAACCGCGTCGGTCAGGGCAACGTTGACGTCTTTGCCGCCGTTGACGGTCACGTCGCCGCTATCCTTAACCGAAACGTCAACGCTGGTGGTCGCACCAGCAGTCGCGGTGATCGTGCCGCCAGCCTTGGTTACGTTCAGGTTGGTGATGTCGGAAATGGTCGACGAATCAACGGTCAGAGCGGTAGCGCTGTCGACGGTAACGATTTCGACGCTGCTCAGATTACCCAAGATGATAGGGTCGGTGCCGTTGTTCGCGATTTTCAGGGTGTCAATACCTGCGCCGCCATTGATGATGTCGAGGTTGCTCAGGGTGTTCAGTTCTGCATTTGGGGCGCCGCTGGTGTCGATCGCACCAATGATCACATCGTTACCTGCGCCACCAACCACGTTGTCCAGACCTTTGGTCAGGATGAAGGTTTGTGGGTTGTTGACAGCGCCGTCGTGCGCAGCAGCCGAAGCAGCAGCGATAGCGTTCAGCGCTGCAGCGCTGGTGGCGGTGCCCAGGG
>NZ_JAHUWK010000060.1 GCF_019219065.1 Duganella sp. sic0402
CAGCTTGCGCGGTGGTCAGCGAAGCCAGTTGCTCGGTGGTCAGTGCTTTGACCTGATCGCTGCCCAGTGCGGCAACGGTCGCGGTTTTCAGCGCGGCGAAGTCTTCGGTTTCCAGCGCTTTCAGCTGGTTGCTGCTCAGCGCCGCGATCTGCGCGGTGGTCATCGCAGCAGCCTGGTTGGTGCCAATGGCGACGATCTGATTGGTGCTCAGGGCGGCCAGGTTGGTGGTGTTGATCGCGCCGA
>NZ_JAHUWK010000061.1 GCF_019219065.1 Duganella sp. sic0402
TGGTAGGGCTGGTTGGACTCGAACCAACGACCCCCGCGTTATCAACACGGTGCTCTAACCAGCTGAGCTACAGCCCCAATATTTGCTGTTCTCTTTAAACACAGTCGATAAGTGTGAGCGCTTGAAATGTTCCGAAGAACCTGCAAACTCTAGAAAGGAGGTGATCCAGCCGCACCTTCCGATACGGCTACCTTGTTACGACTTCACCCCAGTCACGAATCCTACCG
>NZ_JAHUWK010000062.1 GCF_019219065.1 Duganella sp. sic0402
ACGTCTTCGGTGGTCAGCGCGCCGATCTGGTTGCTGGTCAGCGCGGCGATCACCGAGGTTTTCAGGACAGCGACGTCGGCAGTTTCCAGATGAGCGATCTGCTCGGTGCTCAGGCCCAGTACTTGCGAGCTGGTCAGCGCGGCAGCTTGCGCGGTGGTCAGCGAAGCCAGTTGCTCGGTGGTCAGTGCTTTGACCTGATCGCTGCCCAGTGCGGCAACGGTCGCG
>NZ_JAHUWK010000063.1 GCF_019219065.1 Duganella sp. sic0402
TGAAGAGCGCGCAGTTTGCCGCGATGAATTCGAACCAGCTGACCGGCCTGACCACCGAGCAGATCGTCGCGATGAACTCGACCCACTTCGGCGCGCTCAACTCGACCCAGTTCAACGCGCTGTCGACCAACAACATCGCCGCGATCGAGACCGCTGACATCGTTGGCCTGAAAACCAGCATCATCTCGTCGCTGAGCAGCGAGCAGTTCAAAGCGCTGG
>NZ_JAHUWK010000006.1 GCF_019219065.1 Duganella sp. sic0402
AGCCGTAATCGGCGCCGTGATGCATAAGCTCGTGCATCTCATCTATGGTGTCATTCGTACCGGCAAGCCCTTTGACGCCAATTACCTTTCAAAAGGGCTTGCTATTCAAGACGGTATCTGACCCCGGTTTTACTTTTGGAGTTCGGCGGGCAGTTGGGCGCGCAGTTTGGGGTCTAGCGTGCGCAGGGATTTTTCCAGCTGTTCGGCGCGTTGCAGGCTCTGGGCTTGCTCGGGCGTCAGGGCGGGCTTGCGGAAGGCGGCCTGGCCGCCCAGCACGGTCAGCGCGCTGAGGATGGCGATGCCGCAGGCTGCCGCCAGCAGCCGCAGTTCGCGCGGCGTGATCAGCGGCGACTGGGTGGAGATCGGACGCACCGCGCCGGCCGCCGGCGTGGGGACATAGCCGGGCGGATGTTCGCCGTGCACGTGGTTGTCGTGCGCCTGGGGCAGGCCACCGGCCAGGCGGGCTTGCTGTGCCAGTTCCTGCGAGGCGGCGTCGATCAGCGCGACGTGGCGCTGCACCGCTTCTTCCAGCACCGCCTCGTTCAGCGCCACCAGCGCGAATACCGGGTCGTCGACGTCGATTTTGACGCCGGTCTTTTCAAATACCAGGGCGCGCAGCTTTTGCTGATCCATGGCCGCTTACCACTTCACTTTGTCGAGTTGATCGAACAGGTCGCGGAACACCACTTTGATGCGCTGCTTTTCCATGACGTTGAATTTGTCGCTTTCCTTGACCTCGGCCGCGGTCAGGCGCGCGGTGTTCATTTTCTTGATGTCGGCGCCGAAGGTGTCGGCATTGCGCGCCGACAGCACCACCCGGCCGACCACCCGCTGCGCATTGTCGGCGTAGGTCTGCGATTCGATGAACTGTTTGCCGGCCGCCGATTGCAGCAGGCCGAAGTGCTCGTTTTCCCACAGTACCAGCGGCACTTTGGTGGCCTTGGCGGTCGAGACGAAACCAGTGGCGGTATCGTGCAGCGTGTCGCCGCCGCCAACAATGGTGTGGATGTAGACCTTGCGTCCCGACTCCTGCAGCAGCGAGAAGCAGTCGTTCTCGATCAGGTAGCCCATCAGCGGCGAAAAGGTGTTGGCGCCGTTGTCGATGACGCAGTTGCCTTCCTCTTCAAGG
The DNA here is from genome assembly GCF_019219065.1 of Duganella sp. sic0402. Classification (GTDB taxonomy): domain Bacteria; phylum Pseudomonadota; class Gammaproteobacteria; order Burkholderiales; family Burkholderiaceae_D; genus Rugamonas. The sequence goes on from NZ_JAHUWK010000006.1 coordinate 1,130, forward strand.
ATGTCGATCATCAGCGCGTCGAAGCGCTTCGGGTCGATGTTGCGGCTGTCGGTCATCACCGGCACGTGCTTGACGTTCATCGCCTTGTAGCGCGAGAAGGTCGCATTCTCCTGGTCGGTGTCATAGCAGCGCAGCGGCTGCTGGCCCTCGGCCACGTCCTTGCTCGCCACCCATTGCGCAAGAATGGTCGAGACCAGCGTCTTGCCGATGCCGCCTTTGCCCTGGAGAATAAAATGTACCGTGTTTTGCATCAACCACTCCCAAACGCATTTTGAATGCGTCGAGAGTAATTGTTTTGTGGCTCGAAGGCAACCTAGTTGATGAAGCGGAGCAGCCCTTGCAGTGCGTGGATCACGGTTTGTTCGCGTACTTCACGGCGGTCGCCGCTGAATACCAGCCGTTCGGTGTGGACGGTGTCGGCATTGGCCCAGCCAAAGCAGACGGTGCCGACCGGCTTGCCCGGCACCGCGCCGGTCGGGCCGGCGATGCCGGTGGTGGAGACCGCCAGATGCGCATTGCTGGCGCCCAGCGCGCCGCTGGCCATGGCGCCCGCCACTTCTTCCGAGACGCTGCCCATCTGCGCGATCAGCGCGGCCGGCACTTCCAGCATTTCGGTTTTGGAGGCATTGGAATAGGTGACGAAGCCGCAGTCGAACCAGGCAGTCGAGCCGGCGATTTCGGTGATGGCCTGGGCCACGCCGCCGCCAGTGCAGGATTCCGCAGTGGCCAGGATCAGCCCTTTCTCTTGCAGTGCCTTGCCGACCTGGGCGGCGAGATCGAGGATGGTGTCGCTGTTGCTCATGGCTTCTCCTTCTCGGGATGTGTGGCTAAGGGGCTAGTTGGCACTGTACCATGCACTTCGCAATCGATGCCAGTGGTGTGTCGCGCTATCTGAGTTGTAACGCTACAAATAATTACGCATCCGTGCGCCACTAATTGTCGAGGCTGTTAAGCTTACTGATGAGTCCATCAGCCGGAGGCGCAATGATCAGCCAGACCGACATTCAGTACGCTCGCATCCTGATCGTCGACGATCAGCCGGTCAACGTCGAACTGCTGGAGTATCTGCTGACTTCCACCGGCCAGAAGGACGTCACCTCCACCACCGACCCGCGCGTGGTGGCCGCCTGGCACGCTGAACACCGCTATGACCTGATCATCCTCGATCTGCAAATGCCCGGCATGAGCGGCTTCGATGTGATGGAAGCGCTGAAACCGCTGGAGCCCGACGGCTGGCTGCCGGTGCTGGTGGTCACCGCCCAGCCTGACCACAAGATGCGCGCCTTCGAGTGCGGCGCGCGCGATTTCATCAGCAAGCCTTTCGATCCGATAGAGACCCTGATGCGCATCCGTAATATGCTGGAGATGCGCATGCTGCACAACCGCGAGCGCAGCTATAACCAGCGGCTGGAGCAGACGGTGCGCGAGCGGACCGCCGAGCTGCAGCGCTTCCGCAGCGCCATGGACGCCACCGCCGACGCCATCTTCCTGCTCGATGCCGCGACCGCCGAGCTGGTCGATGCCAACGAAGGCGCCTGCCGCATGCTGGCTTATCCGCGCGGCGAGATGCTGGGCCAGACCGCCAGCCGGCTCGGCCTGGGCAATCCCGAGGCGCTGCGCGCGCAGGCGGAACGCCTGGCCGATTACGCCGCCGCCGTTGGCCCCGCACGCTCGCCGGAATTGAACGAACTGGAACTGATGCGCAGCGACCTGATCACCGTGCCGGTCGAGTTGTACTGGCAACTGCTGCAGCGTCCAGGACAGCCGGCCGTGCTGCTGGGCGTGGCGCGCGATATCAGCGAGCGCCGCCAGGCCGAAGAACTGCTGCAGCACATGGCCCATTACGACAGCCTGACCGGCCTGCCGAACCGCACGCTGTTCTTCAAGATCGTCGCCGACGCCATTGCGGTCGCGCAAGACAAGTCGTGGCGCATCGTGGTGCTGATGATCGGCCTGGACCGCTTCAAGAACATCAACGATTCGCTCGGCACGCTGCTTGGCGACGACCTGCTGCGCCAGTTCAGCAACCGGCTGGTGCAGACCGCGCGCATCCGCGATACGGTAGGCCGCGTCGGCGGCGACGAATTCGCGATGGTGCTGACCATGAGCCGCGACCAGCAGGACGCGGTGCACGCCGCCAACGAGGTGCGCGAAGCGCTGCGCCAGCCGTTCGAGCTGGATGGCCACCAGGCCGTGCTCAGCGCCAGCATCGGCATCTCGGTCTATCCGGACGACGCCACCGATCCGCAGACGCTGGTCAAGTACGCCGATACCGCCATGGAGCGCGCCAAGCAGGCCGGCCGCGACGGCTACCGCTTCTTCACCGCCGGCATGAATGTGCAGGTGCTGGCGCGGCTGGACATGGAACTGGCGCTGCGCCGCGCCTTCGATAGCAACGAGCTGCTGCTGCATTTCCAGCCCAAGGTGAATCTGCATACCGGCGGCTTTGCCGGCGTGGAATCGCTGCTGCGCTGGCAGCGGCCCGGCGTCGGCATGGTGTATCCGGCCGAGTTTGTGCCGGTGCTGGAAGATACCGGCTTGGTGGTGCGGGTCGGCGCGTGGATCATCGACGCGGCGTGCAAGCAGATTGTCACCTGGCTCAATGACGGCACTGGCCCGGTGCGGGTGGCGGTCAATGTCGCCAGCCGCCAGTTTGTCGAAGGCGACCTGGAAGGCGTGGTGCGCGAGGCTTTGCAGCGCAACAAGACGCCGCCCGAACTGCTGGAGCTGGAGCTGACCGAAACCGCGCTGATGGTCAATGCCGAGCGCACCATCACCGTGCTGAAAAATCTGAAGGCGATCGGCATCAAGGTGGCCATCGACGACTTCGGCACCGGCTATTCCTCGCTGTCCTATCTGCAGCGCTTCCCGATCGACAAGCTGAAGATCGACATCGCCTTCGTGCGCGACATCACCACCAATCCGAACGACGCGGCGATTGCGCTGGCCATCATCAGCATGGCGCACAGCCTTAAGCTGCAAGTGATCGCCGAAGGCGTGGAGACGCGGGCGCAGCTGGAATACCTGCGGCGCAGCCGCTGTGACGAGATCCAGGGCTATTTCTTCAGCAAGCCGCTGGCGCCGGATGCGCTGGGCGAGCTGGTACGGTCTGGCCGCAGCCTGCCGCCAGCGCCGGGCACGGCCAAGCAGCCGGCGCAGACTTTGCTGATTGTCGATGATGATGTGAATGTATTGGCTTCGCTGCACCGGCTGTTCCGCCGCGACGGCTACCAGATCCTGACCGCCGCCTCACCGACCGAGGCATTCGAGTTGCTGGCGCTGCATGCGGTGCAGGTGATTGTCTGCGACCAGCGCATGCCGGCCATGAGCGGCACCGAATTTCTCAGCAAGGTCAAGGAAATGTATCCGGACACCATACGCATCATCCTGTCCGGCTACACCGGGCTGGAGGCGGTGCTCGATTCGATCAACCGCGGCGCCATCTACCGCTTCTACACCAAGCCGTGGGACGACACCCAGCTGCGCGACAATATCCGCCTGGCCTTCCACCACTACTGGCTGATGCATGGCAGCGGCAAGCGGGTGGGGCAGCCCGGTGAGGATGCGACCGCGCTGCCGTCGGTGCTTCAGCCGGCGAAGTGATCGAAGCCGCTGAGTTGCAGGTCGAGCGGCTTGCCGCTGGCGTCCACCAGCCGCAGGCCGGCATCGGCGTCGATGCTGCCTACCCGCGTTACCGGCGTGGCGACACTGCCGGCCGCCGCGAGCACCGCCGCGCGTGCCGAGGCCGGCGCGGTGAAGCACAGTTCATAGTCATCGCCGCCGGCAGCGCTGTAGGCGCGGCGTAGCGCCGTGTCCTGCGTGGCCAGGATGTCGCCGGCCGGCAGCGCATCGACATCCAGCGTGGCGCCCACTTGCGACAGTTTGAGGATGTGGCCGAGGTCGCCGATCAGGCCGTCAGAAATATCAATCGCCGCATGCGCGATGCCTTGCTCGGCCAGCAGCACGCCCAGTTCGACGCGCGGCACCGGCGTATGCATGCGCACGGCGGCCGCGCGCTGGCTGGCGGCGTCCAGCTGGCACGGCAGTTCCAGCCGGTAGCCGGCCAGCGCCAGGCGCGCGTCGCCCAGCGTGCCGGAAATCCAGATGTCGTCGCCTGGCTTGGCGGCGGCGCGGCGCAGCGCCTGGCCGGGACGCAGCTCGCCAAATACGGTGATGCAGATATTCAGCGGTCCCTTGGTGGTGTCGCCGCCGATCAGCTCGATGTTGAAAGCGTCGGCCAGCGCGAACAGGCCTTGCGAAAAACCTTGCAGCCAGGTGCGGTTGGCTTCCGGCAGCGCCAGCGCCAGCGTGAAGCCGACCGGGCGCGCGCCCATCGCCGCCAGGTCGGACAGATTGACTGCCAGCGCCTTGTGGCCTAGCCGGACCGGATCTTCACCGGCGAAGAAGTGGCGGCCCTCGACCAGCATGTCGGACGAGATGGCGGTCTGCATGCCGGGCGTGGGCGCGATCAGTGCGCAATCGTCGCCGATGCCCAGCGCAGCGCGCGCGGCATGGTGGGGACGCTGGAAGTATTCCTTGATGAGGTCGAATTCGGAGAGCATGGCGGTATTGTACCGCCGCTAAGCTATCCTTTTTTGCAGACTTTCCATGCCGATCGCCGGCAGCGATTCGTCCGACAGAAAGAGCCAGTCATGGTTGGCCAGCCGCACTGCTACGCCGTTGACGTGGAAGCGGCTCAGCAGATTCGGCGTGAAGAACAGCTGCGGCCCGGCTTCGTAAGAGGCGCCGGCCAGCACGATGTAGAGCTTGCTGTTGCCGGCCTCGATGGTGGTGGCGTCCAGGGTCAGCTGGTCGAGCCGGCCCTGGCCGGTATGGATCAGGCCGCCAAGCGAGCGGCTGTAGACAAACGCCAATTGCTGGCCGCTCGCGTGCCAGTGCAGCAATTGCTGCCAGGCCGCGCCCTGTGGCGAGGCGCCGGCCGGTTCGGGAAGATGTTGGCAAACTACCAAGGCGGACATGGCATTCTCCTGATCGACGACAGCAGGCTTCAGCTTAGCTGAATTGCGAACCGATACGGTTCGCATGGTGAAATATCAGTAATTTCAATTGGATCCGATGGATTGATAGTTATTCATAATCATTTTCAAAAATTGATTATATTGTCCCTATCTGGGGTTTATTAGCGTAAAAATTCGGCTAACCCACGCCTTGTTCATAAAAAATGCTGATAACCCTTCTTGCTGTGCGTGAAAATACCTAGTTATGCACAGGGGCTGGTCTGATAAAATCATAGGCCTTCGATCGCACAATATGGGAAGGCAGTACAGCATGGATTCGTCACCTGAGAAAAAAGAAGCAATTCGTCAACAACTGCGCGCATCTGCGCTGGAATACCACGAGTTTCCGACACCAGGCAAAATCAGCGTAACCCCGACCAAGCAACTGACCAACCAGCGCGACCTGGCGCTGGCCTACTCCCCTGGCGTAGCTGCGCCTTGCGAAGAGATCGTCATCGATCCGGCTAACGCCTATAAATACACCGCTCGCGGCAATCTGGTCGCCGTCATCACCAACGGCACCGCCGTGCTGGGCCTGGGCAATATCGGTCCGCTGGCCGCCAAGCCTGTGATGGAAGGCAAGGGCGTGCTGTTCAAGAAATTCGCCGGCATCGATGTGTTCGACATCGAAATCAACGAGCAAGATCCGGACAAGCTGGTGGAAGTCATCGCCGCGCTGGAACCGACCTTCGGCGGCATCAACCTGGAAGACATCAAGGCGCCGGAATGCTTCACCATCGAGCGCAAGCTGCGCGAGCGCATGCAGATTCCAGTGTTCCACGACGACCAGCACGGCACCGCCATCATCGTCGGCGCGGCCATCCTGAACGGCATTTCGCTGGTTGGCAAAGACATCAAAAAATGTAAGCTGGTGGTGTCCGGCGCTGGCGCTGCTGCGCTGGCCTGCCTGGACCTGATCGTCGACCTCGGCTTCCCGCTGGAAAATATCTACGTGACCGACCTGGCAGGCGTGGTCTACAAGGGCCGCACCGAGCTGATGGACCCGGACAAGGAACGCTTCGCCCGTGAAACCGACGCCCGCACGCTGGCGGAAGTTATTCCGGATGCGGATATCTTCCTGGGCGTATCGGCCGGCGGCGTGCTGAAGCAGGACATGGTCAAGGCCATGGCGCCGAACCCGCTGATCCTGGCGCTGGCCAATCCGAATCCGGAAATCCTGCCGGAAGACGTCAAGGCGGTGCGCGGCGACGCGGTGATCTGCACTGGCCGTTCGGACTATCCGAACCAGGTCAACAACGTGCTGTGCTTCCCGTACATCTTCCGGGGTGCGCTGGATTGCGGCGCCACCACCATCACCCGCGAAATGGAAATCGCCGTGGTGCACGCGATTGCCGAGCTGGCGCACGCCGAGCAGTCGGACATCGTTGCCACCACCTACGGCTTCACCAATCTGTCGTTCGGCCCTGAATACCTGATTCCGATGCCATTCGATCCGCGCCTGCTGACCAAGATCGCACCGGCGGTGGCCAAGGCCGCCGAGGATTCCGGTGTCGCCACCCGTCCAATCAAAGATCTGCAAGCCTACGAAGAAAGCCTGCAGCAGTTCGTCTACCGCTCGGGCACCTTCATGAAGCCGCTGTTCGCGGTGGCCAAGAAGGCGCCGCTGGACGTCAAGCGCATTGTCTACGCCGAAGGCGAAGAAGAGCGCGTGCTGCGTGCGGTGCAGGTGGTGGTCGATGAGAAGCTGGCGCGTCCGATTCTGGTGGGCCGTCCGGCCGTGCTGGAAACCCGTATCGCCAAGTTCGGCCTGCGCCTGAAGCTGGGCGTGGATTTCGACGTCATCAACCCGGACCACGATGACCGCTATCGCGACTACTGGACCACCTATTACGAGCTGACCGCGCGCAAGGGCGTGACCCAGGAGTACGCCAAGCTGGAAATGCGCCGCCGCCACTCGCTGATCGGCGCCATGATGATCAAGAAGGGCGACGCCGACGGCATGATCTGCGGCACTTTCGGCACCACCCAGCTGCACCTGCACTATATCGACCAGGTGCTGGGCCGCCGCGAAGGCGCTTGCGTGTACGCCGCCATGAATGTGCTGGTGCTGCCGCAGCGCCAGCTGGTGATGGTCGACACCCACGTCAACGAAGATCCGGACGCCAACGAGCTGGCTGCGATCACCGTTATGGCTGCCGACGAGATGCGCCGCTTCGGCCTGTCGCCGCGTGCCGCGCTGCTGTCGCACTCCAACTTTGGCTCGTCCGACAGCGCTTCGGCCCGCAAGATGCGCGCTGCGCTGGAACTGGTCAAGCAGCGCGATCCATCGCTGGAAGTGGACGGCGAAATGCACGGCGATGCCGCGCTGGATTCCAAGCTGCGCAACCAGATCATGCCGAACTCGACCCTGACCGGCGACGCCAACCTGCTGGTGATGCCGAATATCGAATCGGCCAATATCGCCTACAACCTGGTGAAAACCTCGTCCGGCAACGGCATCGCGGTCGGTCCTATCCTGCTGGGCTGCGCCAAGCCGGTGCATATCCTGACTCCGTCGGCCACCGTGCGCCGTATCGTCAACATGACCGCGCTGTGCGTGGTGGATGCGGTCGCCCAGCGCAAGGTATAAGCGGAAACAACAAAGCCGGTCGCCCGCTCATGGTGGGTGACCGGTTTTTTTATTTCTCCTGTAACAAGATGTAAGTGATGTAAAACGAGGGTTTTCGTTAGAAATGCTCATGTAGCGCTCTGTTACAATATCGGGCTACTAAGATTACCCACGATTTGGATTGGCATTCACCCATGCAGAAAACAAAAAAAGCCCTGGTCACGGGCATTACTGGTCAAGACGGCGCTTATCTGGCTGAACTGCTGCTGGAAAAAGGTTATGAAGTCACCGGCACCTACCGCCGCACCAGCTCCGTCAACTTCTGGCGCATCGAAGAGCTGGGCATCCAATCGCACCCGAATCTGAAGCTGGTTGAATACGACCTGACCGACCTGAGTTCCAGCATCCGCCTGATCCAGACTGCCGAGCCGGACGAGGTGTACAACCTGGCCGCGCAAAGCTTTGTCGGCGTGTCGTTCGAGCAGCCGGTCACCACGGCGGAAATCACCGGCATCGGTCCGGTCAATCTGCTGGAAGCCATCCGCATCGTCAATCCGAAGATCCGCTTCTATCAGGCGTCGACCTCGGAAATGTTCGGCAAGGTGCAAGCCGTGCCGCAAAAAGAAGATACCCCTTTCTATCCGCGCAGCCCCTATGGCGTGGCTAAGCTGTACGCACACTGGATGACCGTGAATTACCGCGAGTCGTATGGCATCTTCGGCTCGTCCGGCATCCTGTTCAACCACGAGTCGCCGCTGCGCGGCCGTGAGTTCGTCACCCGCAAGATCACCGACTCGGTGGCCAAGATCCACCTGGGCAAGCTGGACGTGCTGGAACTGGGCAACCTGGACGCCAAGCGCGACTGGGGCTTTGCCAAGGAATACGTGGAAGGCATGTGGCGCATCCTCCAGGCCGACCAGCCTGACACCTATGTGCTGGCCACCAACCGTACTGAAACCGTGCGCGACTTCGTGTCGATGGCCTTCAAGGCAGTCGATGTGGCGCTGGAGTGGAGCGGCTCGGCCGACAATGAAATCGGCACCTGCAAGCAAACCGGCAAGGTGCTGGTGCGCGTCAATCCAAAGTTCTACCGTCCTGCGGAAGTGGAACTGCTGATCGGCGATCCGGCCAAGGCCACCAGGGAACTGGGCTGGAAACCATCGACCACGCTGGAACAGCTGTGCCAGATGATGGTGGAAGCTGACCTGCGCCGCAACAAGGCCGGCTTCTCGTTCTAATTCAAGGAGGCCCCATGGCTGCTGAAGGTGCGGGCAAACGCGCCCTGATTACCGGTTTGTCCGGCTTCACCGGCCACTACGCCGCGCAGGAATTGCGCGCGGCCGGCTACCAGGTCTTCGGCACCATCACCCCCGGCCACGCGCCGGGCGAGGGCGAGTTCGCGGTTGATCTGCTGGACCGCGCCGGCCTGGCCGAGGTGATCCGGCAGGTGCAGCCGGATGTGGTGGCGCACCTGGCGGCGATTGCCTTCGTGGCGCACGGCGACGTGGAACAGATCTACCGCGTCAACGTGGTCGGCACGCGCAACCTGCTCGAAGCGCTGGCGTCGTCGGAGAAGAAACCGTCGGCGGTGCTGCTGGCGTCCAGCGCCAATATCTATGGCAATACCGACGTCGGCGTGATCCACGAAGACGTGCCGGCGGCGCCGGCCAACGACTATGCGGTCAGCAAGCTGGCCATGGAATACATGGCGCGGCTGTGGCAGGACAAGCTGCCGTTGATCTTCGTCCGTCCTTTCAACTACACCGGCGTTGGCCAGGCGGACAACTTCCTGCTGCCGAAAATCGTCACGCACTTCCGCCGCAAGGCGGCCGACATCGAGCTGGGCAACCTGCATGTGTGGCGCGATTTTTCCGATGTGCGCATGGTCGCGCAAAGCTACCGCAAGCTGCTGGCCGCACCTGCCGCTGTGGGCGGCACCTTCAATATCTGCTCCGGCCACGCCTACTCGCTGGGCGAGGCGCTGGACATGATGGCCGATATCGCCGGCTACAAGATCAACGTCCACGTCAATCCGGCCTTTGTGCGGGCCAATGAAGTGGTGCGCCTGGTGGGCGACAACCGCCGTCTGGCCGTTGCCACCGGCCCGCTGGATACCGTGCCGCTGGCCGACACGCTGCGCTGGATGTACGCGGCTTGAACACACAGACTGCCTTGCGTGTCGGCCTGTCGGTGACGACGGCCGAGCCGCTGCTGACCGGCGGCCGCCTGGATGGCTTGGGCGTGTACAGCCGCGCGCTGCTGGAGCATCTGCCGGGCGCCGGCGTCGAAGTGCTGCCGCTGTCGTTTGCGCCGCATGGCGATGCGCGCAAGGTGCAGCTGGGCCGCGCGCTGCCGCTGTCGTTTCCGCTGGCCACGCTTGGGGATATGGTACTGCCGTCATCGGTACACCTGAGCACCCAGGCCGTACTGGCGAAAGATACGCGCGGCACGGCGCCGCTGGACCTGTTCCACGCCACCGATTACCGCATCGTGCGCATGGACTGCCCGGTGGTGGCCACGCTGCACGACGCGCTGCCGATTTCGCATCCGCAGTGGGCCAGCCCGAAATTGCGCAAGCTGAAGAACTGGCTGCAGGCCAGGGCGGCACGCAAGGCGCAGCATGTCATCACTGGATCGCATTATTCGATCCGCGAACTGGTCGAGCATTTCGGCGTCGATGAAAACAAGATCAGCGTGGTGCACCACGGCGTGGCCGCGCACTGGTTCGAACCGCCGCCAGGCGACGAGCGCGATGTCACGCTGGGCCTGCACGGCCTGCGCGAAGGCTATTTCCTGTTCGTCGGCACGCTGCAGCCGCGCAAGAACGTCGAGCGCCTGCTGGAAGCCTACTTGTCGCTGCCGCCGGTGCTGCGTTCGGCGCGCCAGCTGGTGATTGTCGGCCAGCCGGGCTGGCGCAGCGAGGAACTGGTCAAGCGCATCAAGGATGCGCAGCAGCGCGGCGAGAACGTGGTGTGGCTGGACCAGCTGACCGACGACCGCCACCTGCGGCATCTCTACGCCGGCGCCGGCGCCTTCATCTTCCCGTCGCTGCACGAAGGCTTCGGCCTGCCGCTGGTGGAAGCCTTTGCCGCCGGTGTGCCGGTGGCCTGCTCCAACACCACCTCGCTGCCGGAAGTGGCGAACGGCGCGGCGCTGGAGTTCGATCCGCTGTCGGTCGGCGACATCACCGCCGCCATGACCACGCTGGCGCGCGACGACACAGTGCGCGCGCGCTGCATCGCGGCCGGCCAGCGCCGCGCGCTGGAGCTGACCTGGGATGCAGCGGCGCGCCGCACCGTCGCCGTCTATCATCAAGTTTTGTCACACTGAATACCATGCGCGTCCTGCATTTTTCCAAGACTTATTACCCGGACAACTGGGGCGGTATCGAGCAAGTGATACGCCAGCTGTGCGTGGGCACCGGACGCCTGGGCGTGACCAATGAATTGCTGACACTGAGCCGCAACGGCCCGTCCGTCATCGAAGTCGATGGCCACACCGTGCATCGCGCCAAGCTGGATTTTGAAGTCGCTTCGACCGGCTTCTCGTTTTCCGCCATCCGCAAGCTGGCGCAGCTGGCGCAGGATGCGGACGTGATCCATTACCACTTCCCGTGGCCGTTCATGGACATCGCGCACTTCGCGGCGCGCATCGACAAGCCCAGCGTGGTGACCTATCACTCGGACATCGTGCGCCAGAAAAATCTGCTGCGCCTGTATAGTCCGTTGCAGCACCGCTTCCTCGGCAGCGTGGACACGGTGGTCGCCAGTTCGCCCAACTACATGGCCTCATCGCCGGTGCTGAAGCGCTTTGCGGACAAGACCCGCATCATCACCTATGGCCTGGACAAGGCGATCTACCGCCAGCCGTCGCAGCAGGCCAAGGACAAATGGCGCGCCCAGTGCGGCGAGCGCTTCTTCCTGTTCGTCGGCGTGCTGCGCTATTACAAGGGCCTGCACATCCTGCTGGACGCGATGGCCCATATCGATTACCCGGTGGTGATCGCCGGCGCCGGCCCGATCGAAAAGGAATTGAAAGCGCATGCGCAGCGCCTGGGCCTGACCCATGTGCAGTTCATCGGTGCGGTGGACGAGGAAGACAAGGCGGCCCTGCTGGAGCTGAGCTACGCGATGGTGTTCCCGTCGCACCTGCGCTCGGAGTCGTTCGGCATCTCGCTGCTGGAAGGCGCGATGTTCGGCAAGCCGATGATCTCCAGCGAGATCGGCACCGGCACCACCTACATCAACATCGACAACGACACCGGCCTGGTGGTGCCGCCGGACGATCCGGCGGCGCTGGGCGCAGCGATGCGCAAGCTGTGGGAAAACCCGGCGCTGGCGGCCGGGATGGGCCGCCGCGCCGAAGCGCGCTACTGGGAACTGTTCACCGCCGAGAAGATGGCCGAAAACTACCTGGACCTGTACCGCGAACTGGCCGCCAAGCCAAGCTAAGGCGCGCAAGGTAGAATACGCGCTTACCACTGAATTCTGGAGACTCGCGTGCGCTGCCTGGTGATCGAAGACGAAGCCGAAACCTCCAACTATATCTGCAAGGGCCTGCGCGAGGCGGGCTATATGGTCACCGCCGCCGCCACCGGCCCGGATGGCCTGGACTACGCCAGCAGCGAGGAATGGGACATCATCATCCTCGACCGCATGCTGCCCGGCCGCATCGACGGCCTGTCCATCGTCGACAAGCTGCGCGCGCTGGGCAAGCAGACGCCAGTCATCATCGTCAGCGCGCTGACCACCATCGACGCCCGCGTCACCGGCCTGCGCGGCGGCGCCGACGATTACCTGTCCAAGCCATTTGCCTTCTCCGAGCTGCTGGCGCGGGTGGAAGCGCTGCTGCGCCGCAGTGCGCCGGGCGCCGACAGTACGCAATTGCAAGTGGCCGACCTGCGGCTGGACCTGCGCACGCTGCGCGTCACGCGCGGCAACAAGGTGATCACCTTGCAGCCGCGCGAATACCGCTTGCTCGAATACCTGATGCGCAACGAGAACCAGGTGGTGACCCGCACCATGCTGCTGGAATCGGTGTGGGACTATCACTTTGACCCGCAGACCAATGTGATCGACGTGCAGATCTCGCGGCTGCGCGCCAAGGTCGACAAGGACTTCCCGGTGATGCTGATCCACACGCTGCGCGGCGTTGGCTACCGCATGGGCGTGACCCCGCCGGATGAGGCGGAGCAGGGGTGATGAAGCTGCGCGGCTCGATTGTCGCCAAGCTGGTGCTTGGCTATGGCCTGCTGGGCATCGCCTCCATCGTCGCGGTGTCGGTGGTGTTCTACAGCGGCACCATCGGCGTGATCGACCAGAACATCGACGGCAAGATCACTGAACAGACCGAGCACCTGCTGGACAATGTGGCCGATGGCGGCCAGGTGGCGCTGAAGGCGGAAGTCAAGCGCCTGCTGAGCGACGGCATCGACAACGACCGCGAAATTTTCCAGATCGTTGATAGCGACGGCGAGCCGATCGCGGGCAACCTCTCGTCATGGCCCAGCCTCGATGAGGCGCCCGATATGGTGACCTCGGATGTACTGCGCAACGGCCGCATCGCGCCGGCGCGCCTGTACCTGCGGCCTTTGGTGCTGGGCGGCGTGCTGATTGTCGGGCGCGACCTGAGCGAAGAAGAGGCGGTGCGCGAAGTGATCTGGCGCGCGCTGCTGGCCGGCGCCTGCGTGTCGCTGATGCTGACCATTGCCGGCGCCATGCTGTTCCGCCGCAGCATCGAGGCGCGGTTGGGCGAAATCCGCCGCACGGCGGCGCAGATCGAGGCAGGCGACCTGAGTCCGCGCATCCCGGTCACCGGCAATGATGAATTCGCGCTGCTGAACCGCGACATCAACCGCATGCTGGACCGCATCGAGCTGCTGATGGATGGCGTGCGCAATGTCTCCAACGCCATTGCCCATGACCTGCGCACGCCGCTGAGCCGCATTCGCGGGCGGCTGGACGACGCGCTGCGCCACGAGGCGTCGGTGCCCCGGCTATCCACCGCCGCGCACGACGCCATTGACGATATCGACGACCTGATACGGCTGTTCGAGCGCCTGCTGCAAATCGCCGAGGCGGAAGCCGGCGTGCGCGCGCGCCTGTTCGAGCGGCTCGATCTGGGCCGCGTGGTGGCCGATATCGGTGAAATGTACGAGGCGATTGCTGAAGATAGCGAGATCAAGCTGACGGTGGACGCGCCGGCTTCGCTGAACGTGGAGGGCGACCGCAACCTGCTGGCCAGCGCCATCGCCAGCCTGATCGACAACGCCATCAAGTACGCCGGCCCTGGCTCGACCATCCATGTGCGCGCCGGCCTGTATCACGGCGAAGCCGCGATCTCGGTGCACGACAACGGCCCTGGCATCCCCGACGACGAACGCGGCAAGGTGACGCAGCGCTTCTATCGCGTCGACCAGAGCCGCCACCTGCCGGGCAATGGCCTGGGCCTGTCCATCGTCAGCGCCACCGCCAAATCGCATGACGGCAAGCTGGTGCTGGAAGACGGCGCACCGGGGCTGATCGCCCGCATCGTGCTGCCCCTGGCGCCGGCTAGCTAACCAACTCGTAATGTGACCGCAAGCTTGTGGAAAGCCGGGCAGCCCTATGATGGGCTGATATCTTTCGGCTACCCCTATCATGCACGATCTTAGCGACATTGCCAGTTGGCTCAAGCATCACCCCATCTACCACGACTCGGCGGTGCACAGCACGCTGCCCGACCCGACCTTCGTCAGCGAAGGCGAGACGGTGGTTTCGTTCAGCACCAATAACTATCTGGCGCTGGCCAACCATCCACGCCTGGTGGCGGCCGCCAAGCAGGGACTGGACCGCTATGGCGTCGGCAATTGCGAGTCGCGCCTGCTGGGCGGCGACCTGGAGGTTTACCGCGAGCTGGAGCGCCGTCTCGGCGCCCTGAAGCACAAGAGCGACGCGGTGCTGTTCGTCACCGGCTATATGGCCAATATCGGCGTGCTGTCGTCGATCGTCAAGGCGGCCACGCTGGCGCGCCTGCATGGTTTCCGTCAGAGGAAGCGCCACAAGTATGCCTACTACTCGGACGAGTTCAATCACATCTCGATCCGTGAAGGCATCCAGATGTCCGGCGCGCTGCGCTACAACTACCGCCATTGCGATATGAACCACCTGGAGTCGCTGCTGCAGGCCGGCGCCGCCGACGGCACCACGCCGATCATCGTCAGCGACGGCGTATTCAGCATGGAAGGCACGATCGCGCCGCTGCCGGACCTGGTGGCGCTGGCCGAACGTCACGGCGCGCTGCTGTACATCGATGACGCGCACGCCACCGGCATCCTGGGCGCCAACGGCGGCGGCACTTCGGAGCATTTCAACTGCTACAGCAGCAACATCATGCAGATGGGGACCTTGAGCAAGGCGCTCGGCTCGATCGGTGGTTTTGTCGCGGTGGAGAAGGATGTGGCGGACGTGATCCGCCTGACCAGCTCCGCCTACGGCTTCACCTGCCCGCCACCACCGGACCAGGCGGCGGCGCTGCTGGCCGCGCTGGATATCCTGGAAGAAGAGCCGCAGCGCCGCCAGCGCCTGTGGGACAACCAGCGCTATTTCATCGAGCAGATGCAGCCGCTGGGCTATACGATTATTTCCACCGCCACGCCGATCCTGCCGGTGCTGATCGGCGATGCGGAAACCTGCCAGCGCTATGCGATGGCATTGCGCGCCGAAGGCGTGCATGTGGATGCGATCCAGTTTCCGGCCGCGCCGGTGGGACAGGCGCGCTTGCGCTTCATGATGAATGCCGGTCACACCAGGGCGCAGATCGATCATGCGGTCAGCGTGATGGCGCGCCTGGCCGGGCGTGGCGCAAGACTCAACTAACGCTCTGCCCAGCGCTCCTTGATCTCAAGCAGCGCGGGCATCTGTTTCAGGAAGATGTCGACCAGGCGGCCTTCGAAGTGCTTGTCGCGCTGCGCCAGCATGTGTTCCACCGCCTGCTCCACCGGCCACGCTTCCTTGTAGGGCCGCGCCGAGGTCAGCGCGTCGAACACGTCGGCAATCGCGATGATGCGGCCGACCAGCGGAATCTCATCGCCTTGCAGGCCGTTCGGATAGCCGCTGCCATCCCACTTCTCGTGGTGGGTCATGGCGACATCGTAGGCCATCGCCATCATGCCGTGCGGATGCTTGCCGATGATGTCGCCGCCGATCAGCGCGTGTGTCTGCATGATCTTCCATTCGTCCGCATCCAGCGGGCCGGGCTTGCGCAGAATGCTGTCGGGGATGCCGATCTTGCCGACGTCGTGCATCGGTGCGGCGTGCAGCAGGTCTTCCGCCTCCGCCTCGGTCATGCCGATCGCCAGGCCCAGCACCTGCGCATAGTGGCTCATGCGGATCACGTGCAGGCCGGTTTCGTTATCCTTGTATTCGGCCGCCAGGCCGAGCCGCTGGACGATTTCCAGCCGGGTCTTTTTCAACTCATCCACGCCGACCAGCGACAGGTGGTTGCGCACGCGTGCACGCACGATCGGCGGGCTGACCGGCTTGGTGATGTAATCAACCGCGCCGGCCTCAAAGCCGATCACCTCGTCGTCGGCGTCACTTAACGCGGTGACGAAGATGACCGGAATCGCGGTGGTGACCGGATCGGACTTCAACAGCCGGCAGGTTTCGTAGCCGGTCATGCCCGGCATCATCACGTCCAGCAGGATCAGCTGCGGCTGTTCGGAACGCGCCAGCTCCAGCGCGCGCGGGCCGTCCTTGGCGAACAGCAGCCGGTAGTGGTCTTGCAGAATATGGCGCAGCAGTTGCAGGTTGCTGGCTTCGTCGTCCACCACAAGAATCTGTGGCTGGTGCGGTTGGTGCGTGGTTCTCATTGGATCTCCGTGGACAGGCTGGCCTGTAATGCTTGCAGAGCAGCGTGGGCCTGCGGGAAGTCGAAATCGTTCAGTGCGTCGAGCACAGCGTTCAGTTGCTGCGCCAGTGCGGATGGGGCGCCCGTGAGGGCGGCTTGCAATGCGCTCAGGGCGGCGTCGTTGAGGGCGCCCTTTTGCAGCGATGGTAACAGAGCGGCGGCTTTCTGGCGCGCGATGGCCAGGTCGAATACGGCGGCCGGTGGCGGGGCTTCCAGCCGCGAGCCGCGCGGCGGCGCCAGCGCATGGATGGCGCTCAGCGCTGCGTCCAGTTGTGCCGCCAGCGTGCGCTGTGATTGCGCCAGTTCGGTTTGCAGCATGCCTTCACCGCCGCGCTGCGGCGAGCCGCACAGCTTCTCCAGCTGCGCCAGCGTGGCGGCCATCTGTTCCAGGCCGATATTGGCGGCCACGCCGCGCACCTTGTGGCACCAGGCTTGCGCTTCGGCCAGCCGCAGTTCGCTGGTGTCGCTTAGCAGCTTGGCCAGCGCGGCGGCGGCGGTGCTGTAGTCCGCGACAAAGCGGTGCAGCGCCTGATGGTAGGCGCTTTCGTCGTCGGCCCAGCGCGACAGGCCGGCTTTGTTGTTCAGTACCCGCTGGCGCGGCGCTTCGGATGGCGGCGGCGCCGATGGCACCGGCGCCAGCTTGAGTACTTTGGCGATTTCGTGCGATAGCGCATGCCAGTCGACCGGCTTGGAGGCGAAGCCGTTCATGCCCGCCGCCGCCGCCGCTTCACGGTGCGCGGCCAGCACGCTGGCGGTCATCGCCACGATGGGCTGGGCCGCCGCGCCGTGCTGCTGTTCGCGGGCGCGGATGGCGCGGGTGGCGGCCAGGCCATCCATCAGCGGCATCTGCATGTCCATCAGCACCACGTCGTAGCGCTGCGCGGCGGTCATTTCGACCGCCTGCACGCCATCGTGCGCCACCGCCAGCGTGTGGCCGCGCTTGGCCAGCAGCAGCGATAGCAGCTCCAGGTTTTGCGGCACGTCGTCCGCCGCCAGGATGTGCAGCGGCGGCAGCGGATAGTCGAAGCGCTCGCTGCTCTGCTGCTGGCCGTTGCGTGCCGGTTCCAGCGGCAGCAGCACATGGAAGGTAGTGCCCACGCCTTGTGTGCTCTCGGCCCAGATCTTGCCGCCCATGAGGCTGACCAGCTGGCGGCTGATGGTGGTGCCCAGGCCGGTGCCGCCGAAGCGGCGCGTCATCGAGGCGTCGGCCTGGGTGAACGGATCGAAGATGGCGTTGATGCGTTCCGGCGCGATGCCGATGCCGGTGTCCTGCACGGCGATGTGCAACTGGCCCTGCTGTTCGCCGGCGCTCAGACTGACTTTGCCGGCGGCGGTGAACTTGATGGCGTTGTCCAGCAGGTTGCCGAGGATTTGCCGCATGCGCAATTCGTCGCCGTGCAGCCAGGCCGGCAGTGTTGTGTCGTAGTGGATGTCGATCACCAGCCCTTTGCTGCGGGCGTTGCTGCCGAAGGTGGAGGCCAGTTCGTCGATCAGGCCAAGCAGCGTGTAGTCGTCCGGCTCCAGCTCCACTGCGCCTTTATCCAGCTTGGCGGTATCGAGGATTTCGTTCAAGAGGCGCAGCAGCGAGCGGCCTTCCTTGCGCACCGTGTCCAGGTGGCGCTGTTGTTCGCTGTTTAACTCGGTATCCAGCAGCACGTCGGTGAAGCCGAGGATGGCGTTCATCGGCGTACGGATTTCGTGGCTCATATTGGCGACAAAGCTGGCGCGCGCAGCGGCCGCCTGCTCGGCGGTTTCCTTGGCCTGGCGCAGCTGCTGCTCCATCTCGCGCCGTTCGCTGATGTCGAGGATTACGCCGTCGATCCAGCGGATGTCCGGATTGCTTTCGTCCTGCGTCACCGCGCCATGCTCCCACATGAAGCGGCGGCTGCCGTCGGCGTGGATGAGGCAGTACTCGACCTGGTAGGCGGTCAGCGCCTCGATGCTGCGGGCGATGTCGGCCGCCACGCGTTCGCGGTCCTCCTCGCAGATCAGCGAGCCGATGGTGCGGGTGCGGCCGGCGCCGACGAAGTCGCTGGCCGGATAGCCGGCCAGCCGCTCGATGTTATCGCTGACGAAGAGCGGCGGCGCATCGAACGCCATGCTGCTGCGGAAGGAGATGCCGGGGATGTTGCCGATCAGCGAGCGGAATTGCTGTTCGCTGTCGCGCAGCGCCTGCATGATGGCGCGGCGTTCGGTGATGTCGGTAATGAACAGCACAAACAGGTCGCGCTGCGCCATGCGCGCGTGGCCCAGCGCGCGGCGGATCGGTACCTGGCTGCCATCCTTGCGCAGCGCCAGCACTTCGCTGCCCTTGCCGTAATGCGCATCGACGCCGGTCAACAGGTAATGCAGCAGGCCGTCGTGCTCGGAGCGCTCGGTGTCGGCCATCAGCACGCGGATATTCTTGCCGAGGATTTCATCGCGCTGCCAGCCGAAGATGCGTTCGGCCGAGGCGTTGAACTCGTGGATCACGCCGGCGCGGTCGATGGTGATCACGCCGTCGACGGTGGTGGTCAGCAGCGCGCGCATCCAGGCCTGGCTTTCGGCCTGCTGGCGGTACAGCTCGCGGTAGCGCAGCATGCCGTTGGCGGCCATGACGAAGGCAGTCACCGCCACCGTGATGACGGCGATCGCCAGCGCGAGGAACAGCGAGTTCTGCTCCGGCGATGCATCCACCGGCATGACGCCGACAAAGCGCGCCGCCGCCATGCCGGTGTAGTGCATGCCGGCGATGGCGCAGCCCATGACGATGGCGCTGACACTGGCCATGGCGGCGCGCGGCAGGCGCAGCAGGCGCAGGCCGAAGCGTATCCACAGCGCCAGCGTGGCCAATACCACCGCCACCACAATCGACAGGCCGAACATGAAGGGATCGTAGTACAGGCTGAGCGCCGTCTGCATGGCGGCCATGCCGGTGTAGTGCATGGCGCCGATACCGGCGCCGACCAGCACGCCGCCGCTGATCAGCGAGATGGCGCTGAGTCGCCGCATGCTGATGATGTACAGCGCTACCCACGATGCCGCAAGGCTGGGCAGCACCGACAGCAGCGTCAGGACGTGGTCGTAGTCGGTGTCGATGCACAGGTCGAAGGCCAGCATGCCGATGAAGTGCATGGCCCACACGCCGCAGCCCAGCGCCAGGCTGCCGGTGGCCAGCATGGCTGCGCGCAGCGCGCGCGTGCCGGCCAGGCGTGCTTGCCCCGCGACTTGCAATCCCATCCACGATGAGAATATGGCAACGAGAATCGAGAGAATAACCAGCAACGGCGAGTAAGTGCCGTAGTGGAGCAGGGACGGCGTGTCCGGCGCGGTAAAAAATTCCATCATGGTGATGGAACCTTAACACATAAAAAAACCGCCCGGAGGCGGTTTTTATGGTCAGGATTTGGCGAAGGCCAGGAAGTCGTTGTTGAACTTCTCTTTGTGGGTGTCGGTCAGGCCGTGCGGCGCGCCTGGGTAGACGATCAGTTTCGCCCCTTTGACGATCTTGGCCGAGGCGATGCCGGCGGCGTTGATCGGCACGATCTGGTCGTCGTCACCGTGGATGATCAGGGTAGGCTTGTCGAATTTTTTCAGGTCGTCGCGGAAGTCGGTTTCCGAAAATGCCTTGATCGAATCGTAGGTGTTTTTGAAGCCGCCTTGCATGCCCTGCGCGTACCATGCCTGGATGATGCCTTGCGATGGCTTGGCGCCGGGACGGTTGTAGTTGTAGAACGGGCCCGAGGCGATGTCCAGATACAGCTGGCCGCGATCCTTGACCTGGCCGGCGCGGATGCCGTCGAATACTTCCAGCGGCAGACCGCCTGGATTGGTGTCGGTTTTCAGCATCAGCGGTGGCACGGCCGAGATCAGGCCCAGCTTGGCGATGCGCTTGGTGCCGTGACGGCCTACATAGCGCGCCACTTCGCCGCCGCCGGTCGAGAAGCCGGCCAGGATGATGTTTTTCAGGTCCAGCGCTTCGATCAGCTGCGCCAGGTCGTCGGCGTAGTGGTCCATATCGTTGCCATCCCAGGGCTGGCTCGAACGGCCATGGCCACGGCGGTCATGGGTAATCACGCGGAAGCCGTTATTGGCCAGGAAGAAGGCTGCCGACTCCCAGCTGTCCGCATTCAGCGGCCAGCCGTGGCTCAGGATCACCGGCTGACCGCCGCGTGGGCCCCAGTCCTTGTAGTAGATCTCGACGCCGTCACGGGTGGTGATGGTGCTGGCGGTCTTGGTCACTTTGCCTGCTGGCGCGGCGGCGGCTTCGGTGCTGGCCACCACCATGGCGGCGGCTGCTGCTGCGACCGCGCTGCCAACCATGGCGTTGCGGCGGGATGGATTGATCTGTTCGGACATGCTGTTTCCCCTCAGAGGTGTTGTTTAAAAAAGTTGTCGGTGCGCGCGTTGGCTAGCGTAGCCGCAGCGCTGTCGTAATGGTTGCCGCCGGGCCGCGCGAAGGCGTGGTTGCAGCCAGGGTAGCTGTGCAGCGTGATGTGCGGGTTGGCGCTGAAGGCGGCGCTGATGGTCGCTTGCGCTTGCTTGCCGATGTATTCATCTTCCTCGGCCAGGTGGTATAGCAGCGGCCTGGCGACTTTGCCTGCTTCATCCGCGTATTTTTCGGTGCCGCCGCCGTAGTAGGCGACGAAGGCGTCGGCGTGGGCACGGGCGGCGCTCAGGTAGGTCATCAGGCCGCCGAGGCAGTAGCCGGTGACGCCGACCTTGCCGGAGGCGCCGGACAGTGTGCGCGCCGCAGCCACCACGGCGGCGATGTCGGCGACGCCGCCGTCAAAGTTGTAGGCGCTGTACAGCGCGAAGCCGCGCGCCCAGTCGCCCGGCTGGTCTTCCGACAGGTACAGGCCCGGATCGGCGCGCCAGAACAAGTCCGGCGCGAGCGCGATATAGCCTTTGGCCGCATAGGCGTCGGCGATGCTGCGGATGCCGGCGTTGACGCCGAAGATCTCCTGCAGCACGATGATTACCGGCGCGCTGGCAGGCTCGGACGGACGCGCCACGTAGCAGTTGAAATTGCCGTCGGCGACCGTGATGGTAAGCGTTTCTGACATGGCGTCCTCCTTGATTGGAGTCGCCATCATAGGCAGGAAAAAGCCCCGTGAGAACGGACAAAGCTGCAAAGCCGCCTTGCAATTTTGCATATACCACGGGGTAGGTATCGTTCAGTTCCCCGGAAGAGGTAGTATTGCTTAAAAGATAAATTTGTTTGATACTTGCATGGCTGGCCCGCGTGTCGCCGGGTCTCACTACGGAACATATTGAAAACAATGGCTTTCCTGACCAAAAAGAAGATCGCGCTGGCCATCGGCCTGCTGGTAATCGGTGGCGTTGCAGCGTCCTACTATTCCAAAAGCAAGACCCCTGTCGTGGAAGCGCCACGTTTCCGCACGGCGGCAGTGGATACCGGCAATATCACGCAGACGGTGACTGCCACCGGCACCATCAATCCGGTGGCGCTGATCAATATCGGCTCACAGGTATCGGGCACGGTGAGCGAGCTGAAAGCGGACTTCAACGACCATGTGAGCAAGGGCCAGGTGCTGCTGAAACTCGACCCGACCATCTTCAATGCGCAGATCCGCCAGGCCGATGCGCAATTGTCGTCGGCCAAAGCATCGCTGCGGCTGGCGCAGGCCACCTACCAGCGCAACCAGTCGCTGCTGGCGCAGAATTATCTGTCGCCGCTGGCGCTGGACCAGTCCAAGCGCGAAGTCGATGTGGCACAGGCGAATATCCAGCTGGCGCAGGCGCAGCTGGCGCGTGCCCAGGCCGACTTTGACAACTCGGTGATCCGTTCGCCGATCGACGGCGTGATCATCAAGCGTACGGTTGATCTGGGTCAGACGGTGGCGGCGTCGTTCACCACGCCGCAGCTGTTCCAGATCGCGCGCGACCTGACCAAGATGCAGATCGACACCAGCGTGTCGGAGGCGGATGTCGGTTCGCTGAAGGAAGGGCAGGAGGCGCGCTTTGTGGTCGATGCCTATCCGGACAAGGAATTCAATGCGCGCATGCGCCAGTTCCGCCTGGCCGCCAACGTGGTGCAGAACGTGGTGACGTATAACGTGGTGCTGGACGTGGACAACAAGGACGAGCTGCTCAAGCCAGGCATGACGGCGCAGGTGCGCCTGCTGGTTGGCAATCGCCAGAATGTGCTGCGGGTGCCGACCGCCGCGCTGCGCTTCCGTCTCAGCGACGAGGAAATCGAGAAGCAGAAGAAGCAGGCCGCTGCCGGCAAGAGCGCGTCGGCCAGCGCGAGCGCCACCGCCACCGCCGCCACCGAAGCGCCGGCCGATGATGATGCGTCGTTCCGCAGCAAGGCCGACCTGGCGCGCAGCTTCCGCATTTACACGCTGGACGCCAAGAACCAGCCCAAGGCCACCGACGTGAAGATCGGCCTGTCCAACTTCCGTTACACCGAAGTGGTAGGCGGCGAATTGAAGAAGGGCGATCAGGTGATCACGCGCGCCATCGTCAGCGGCCAAGAAGGTGGCATGTGAGTGGGCATACCAACGAGCTGCTGATCGACATCCGCCAGGTCACCAAGAGCTACTTTTCCGGCAGCGTGGAGACGCAGGTGCTGCATGGCATCGACCTGGCTGTGCCGCGCGGCGATTTCCTGGCGGTGATGGGACAGTCCGGTTCGGGCAAGTCGACGCTGATGAACATCTTCGGCTGTCTCGATCAGGCTACCGGCGGCAGCTATTACCTTAACGGCACCGACACGCTGACGCTGTCGCGCAGCCAGCTGGCGACTATCCGCAATCGCACCATCGGCTTTGTGTTCCAGAGCTTTAACCTGATCAAGCGCATGAGCGTGGCGGAGAATGTGGCGCTGCCGCTGATCTATGCCGGCGTGTCGCGCGCCAAGGCGCACGCCAAGGCGCTGATCGAACTGGAACGGGTAGGACTGAAGGAGATGGCCAAGCGCACGCCGAACCAGCTGTCCGGCGGCCAGCAGCAGCGGGTGGCGATCGCCCGCGCGCTGGTCGGCGATCCGCCGCTGGTGCTGGCCGACGAACCGACCGGCAACCTGGATACGCAGACCAGCATCGAGATCATGCGCTCCTTCCAGCAGCTGAACCAGGAACGCGGCATCACCATTCTGCTGGTGACGCACGAGCCGGACATCGCCGCCTACAGCAAGCGCCTGATGCGCCTCAAGGACGGCCGGGTGCTGTACGACGGCCCATCCGCCGAAGGCTTGCGCCAGCTGGCGCTGAGCCACGAACCCATTACCGTATAAATCATATGAACCTTTTACAGATCGTGATCGAGGCGTTTCGCTCGATGCTGGCGAACCGCCTGCGCACGCTGCTGACCATGCTGGGTATCATCATCGGCATCACTTCGGTGGTGCTGCTGCTGGCGGTGGGCGACAGCATGAAGCGCTTCATCGGCAAGGAGCTGGAGCAGCTGGGCACCAATATGCTGTTCATCTCGCCCGGCGGCGACCGTGCGCAGCAGCAGCGCATGCGCAGCGGCGCGCAGCCGGCCATGACCATCCGCGATGCGGAGGCGCTGAACCAGCTGCCGTCGCTGGCCGGTGCGGCACCGGTGTTGCAGGGTGCTTTCAATCTTTCGGTCGGCAACGAGAACGCATCCAAAACCGTGCATGGCGTATCGCCGTCGATGTTCAAGATACGCGGCTGGAAGATCGACAAGGGCAGCGCGTTCAGCGACGCCGACATGCGTTCCTCGGCGCGGATGGTGGTCATCGGCCGCAAGATCGCCGACCAGTTCTTCTACAAGCAGGACCCGCTGGGCAAATATATCCGCATCGAGAACGTGTCGTTCCAGGTGATCGGTGTGCTGTACGGCGAGGGCAAGCAGGTGGACGGCGGCGACTTGAGCGAGTACGTGATCGTGCCGATTACCGCAGCCGCCGCCAACCTGGTGAAAATGCCTTTCCCCGGCAATGTGCACTACGTGGTGGCGCAGGGTAAATCGGGCGGCAATTTGCAGGATGCGATACTCGATATTGGCGAAACGCTGCGCGACCGCCACCACATCAAGATCGACCAGCCGGACGATTTCCGCATCGATAACCTGGCCTCGTTTGCCGAGACGGCGCAGAAGATCAGCGCAGGCATCGCGGCGCTGCTAGCGCTGATCGGCGCGATTTCGCTGGTGGTGGGCGGCATCGGCATCATGAACATCATGCTGGTGTCGGTGACCGAGCGTACCCGCGAAATCGGCATCCGCATGGCGATCGGCGCCAAGCCGCGCGATGTGCTGTTGCAGTTCCTGACCGAGGCGGTGGTGATCTGCCTGGTGGGCGGCATCTTTGGCATCGTGCTGGCCAGCCTGGCGGCTGCCGGGATTACCGCCACCGGCAAGTTCGATGTCGACATCACCTTGCAGGCGGTGATAGTGGCGTGTGGCTTTTCCAGCCTGGTGGGGGTGTTCTTCGGCTTCTATCCGGCGCGCCGCGCATCCAAACTGTTGCCAGTTGACTGCTTGCGCTACGAATAATCAGCAAGTTGATTGATTGCTAAATCAGTAATCAAACTTCTTGCTGCGGTTGCTGCCGCCGCCGGTCGCCTTGAAGTAAATCGTGTGTTCTTCGCGTTCCTGGCGCACCTCTTCGCGGCGCTCGCGATTGGCGCGGCGGCGCTCTTCGATGCGTTCGTTATGCTGGTCGATGCGCAGCTGGGTTTTCAGACCTTGGCGGCTGTTTTCCAGCAGCCCCATTTTCTGCCGCATGGCGAACGCCCACAGCAGGAATACCAGCACCAGCGCCAGCAGGTAAGCCGTCTGCCACAGGCCGTAGTTCTGGCTGATGAAGGGAAGGATGGGCGCGGCTTTTTCCAGCCAGCCCTGGCCCAGCACGCCGAGCGCGGCCGCCAGCGCGCCGAGACAGAAAGTCTTGACGATCATCCAGCGGCACGCGCGTATCCGCGAGTTCCAAAAACTGTGCGGATCATCGTGCAGCTGATCGAGATAGGGAGTGTGGTCGTGTAGGGTGGTCATAGCGACAATTGTTTAGGGCGCCAGTATTACGGCAGGAATTATCGCATATTTTCCACGCGGAAATTGTGGGGATATTGATCTATCTCATGCCTTTGCTTAGCATGGCGCATGGTCAAATCTTTTCTCTTGGCGGCCCTGCTGGCCGTGTCCCTCCACGCTGATGCCGCGCCGCAGATCTCGGTGGTGGGCGATGGCTGGGCAAATAATTCTGTCAATGCGGTGGTGTTCCGCAAGAATTCGCTGGTGACGCAGGGAGACACGCAGTATGTCGCCTACTACGACGCCGAGCGCTACCTGGTGCTGGGCAAGCGCAAGCTGGGCAGCACGCAATGGACCACCCGGCGCAGCGCCTGGCAGGGCAACGCAGCCGACGCGCACAACGCCATCAGCATCATGGCCGATGGCGCCGGCTATCTGCATGTGGCGTGGGACCATCACAACAATCCGCTGCGCTATGCGCGCAGCGTGGCGCCCGGCTCGCTGGAGCTGGGCCCGAAGCTGGCGATGGTGGGGGCGCAGGAGGACGAGCTGTCGTACCCGGAATTTCATCGCCTGCCGAATGGCAATCTGCTGTTCTTCTACCGTCTGGGCGGCTCCGGCCGTGGCGATTTGATCATCAACCGCTACGACACCGCCAGCCAGCGCTGGACGCGGCTGCACAGCAATCTGATCACCGGCGAGGGCCAGCGCAACGCTTACTGGCAGGCCTTCCTCGATCAGCATGGCACGCTGCACCTGTCGTGGGTGTGGCGCGAGTCGCCGGACGTGGCGAGCAACCACGATATGGCCTATGCGCGCTCGTGCGACGGCGGCGTGACGTGGGAGCGCTCGGACGGCACGCCTTACACGCTGCCGATCAGCGCTGCCAGCGCCGAATACGCGCTGCGCATTCCGCAGAATAGCGAGTTGATCAACCAGACCTCGATGGCGGCTGACCAGCAGGGCCGCCCCTATATCGCCAGCTACTGGCGCGATGCCGGTTCCAGCGTCCCGCAGTACCACGTCATCTATCACACCGGCGCTGCGTGGCAGGTGCGCGCGCTGGACTTCCGCAAGACGCCGTTCTCGCTCAGCGGCCAGGGCACCAAGCGGATTCCGATTGCGCGGCCGCAGATCATGGTCGGCGCATCCGGCGCGCTGCTGGTGTTCCGCGACGAGGAGCGCGGCAGCAAGGTGTCGGTGGCCAGCACCGCCGACATCGCGAACGGCGCGTGGCGCGTGCAGGATCTGACAACGACCACCGTCGGCGCCTGGGAGCCGAGCTTCGACACCGAACTGTGGCGGCGCAACGGCACCTTGAGCCTGTTTGTGCAGAATGTGCAACAGGTTGATGGAGAGGGGCAAGCCAGTGTCGCGCCGCAGCCAGTACAAGTTCTGGACTGGAAACCTTAGAACTTCTACCATAGGCTCTTTCCACCTTGAGAGATGCCATGAAATCCAAGCTTGCCCTGTTTGCGCTGCTGGCCGCCAGCGCTGTCACCCACGCGCAGGACGCCGACAAGGCGCCCGCCCTCAGCAAGGAGCGCGCCGCCGAGCTACAAGCCAGCGAGCGTGTGCTGAAAGCAGATTCACATGTCAGCAAAACCGGGCAGGTGACCATCAAGGGCAAGGTTGTGCCGTACAAGGTGACCGCCGGCACGCAGCCGGTGTGGGACAAGGATGGCAAGGTGACGGCGTCGCTGTTTTATACCTACTACCAGCGCACCGATGTCAGCGACAAGAGCAAGCGCCCGCTGGTGCTGTCGTTTAACGGCGGCCCCGGTTCGGCGTCGGTGTGGATGCACATTGCCTACACCGGGCCGAAAGTCCTGAACCTGGATGCGGAAGGCTATCCGGTGCAGCCGTATGGCGTGAAGGACAATCCGCATTCGATCCTCGACGTGGCGGACATCATCTACATCGATCCGGTCAACACTGGCTTCTCGCGCATCCTCGACGGCAAGGCCGACCGCGCGCGCTTCTTTGGCGTGAACGCCGACATCCAGTATCTGGCGGAGTGGGTCAGCACCTTTGTCTCGCGCGAAGGCCGCTGGACTTCGCCGAAATACCTGATCGGCGAAAGCTACGGCACCACCCGTGTGGCCGGCCTGGCGCTGGAGCTGCAAAACGCGCAGTGGATGTATCTGAACGGCGTGGTGCTGGTGTCGCCGACCGAGCTGGGACTGAAGCGCGACGGCGTGGTGGATGACGCGCTGAAAGTGCCTTACTACGCGGCTACCGCCTGGTATCAGAAAGCGCTGCCGGCCGATCTGCAGGCGCGCGACCTGAAGGATTTGCTGCCCGAAGTGGAGGCCTTCACCACCGACGAATTGCTGCCGGCGCTGGCCAAGGGCGGCTTCCTCGAAGCGCAGAAGCGTGCCCAGATCGCGGCCAGGATCGCCCGTTATTCCGGCCTGTCGCCTGAATACGTGTTGCAGAATAATCTGTCGGTGCAGCCGCAGCAGTTCTGGAAAGAGCTGCTGCGCAAGCAGGGCAAAACGGTCGGCCGGCTGGACTCGCGCTACCTTGGCATCGACAAGATTGAGTCGGGCGACAAAGTCGATTACAACGCTGAGCTGACTTCGTGGCTGCATTCGTTCACGCCGGCCATCAACCAGTACCTGCGCAATGACCTGGGCTATAAGACCGATATCAAGTACAACCTGTTCGGCGATGTCCATCCGTGGGACTTCAAGAACGAGAACACCGGCGAGAACCTGCGGCTGGCGATGGCCGCCAATCCTTACCTGAAGGTGATGATACAGTCGGGCTACTACGACGGCGCCTGCACCTACTTCGACGCCAAGTACACCATGTGGCAGCTGGACCCGAGCGGCAAGATGAAGGATAGGCTGCGCTTCGAAGGCTACCGCAGCGGCCATATGATGTATCTGCGTTCGGAGGATCTGGCTACCTCAAATGAGGATCTGCGCGACTTCATCCGTTCGGCCACGCCTGCGCCTAACGCACCGGCCAAATACTGATCCGCTTTTCCGCCGGCGGCGAGCGCCTCGCAGCCGCCGGCGTACCAATCTCACCACAGCTGTTTTTTTCCTCAAAAAAAGCTGTTTTCCCTCTGAGAATGCGCTACCCGCGATAGCACTTTATTATCAAATGGTAGCGTATAACATTTTCAAAATTATTTTGGTTGACAATAACTTTTAAAAACTTTTACACTCAAATGATCGCGCAACCATTCTAGCAAACAGTTGCGAGGTTTATAACAATAACCACGGTGATTTTCCCGAAGGAGACTGAGAATGTTAGTTAAACAACAGAAATCCCGGCATGCTGGCCGGAAAATGGCGTTCGGCCTGACCGTTATGGCGGGCTTGATTGCGCAATCATACGCACAAGAAACCACTCCTGCCGCAGCCCCTGCGGCCCAGGACGACAGCGCCGGCATGACCGTCGTGAAGGTCAGCGGCTACCGCAACTCGCTGCTGTCGTCCGCCAAGGACAAAAAAGAATCCGTCGGTTTCCAGGATTCGATCAACGCCGAAGACATCGGTAAGTTCCCGGACAAGAACATCGCTGAATCGCTGAGCCGCATTCCTGGCGTGGGCGTATCGCGTGACATCACCGGCGAAGGCGCCACCATCCAGATCCGTGGTCTGGGTTCGAGCTTCACCAAGATTCTGCTGAACGGTGCGCCAGTGGCCGTGGCTTCGTCGGGTCCGATCGACGGCGCCAACACCAACCGCGAGGTCGATCTGGACCTGCTGCCAACCGACCTGTTCACCAAGCTGACCGTCAGCAAGAGCCCGACCGCCGACATGATCGAAGGGGGCGCTGCTGGCGTGGTCAATCTGCGCAGCGCCCGTCCGTTCGACAAGGAAGGCAAATACGTCTCGGCCAGCTACACCGCCACCAAACAGCAGATCGCTGACAAGGTCGGCGGCCGCGGTTCGATCATCGCCAGCCAGACCTTCGGCAACTGGGGCATTCTGGGCGGTATCGCCCTGTCGCGCCAGCAAATCCACACCACCGGCTGGGAAACCGTCGGCTACACCAACGCCAATCTGTCGGCAACGCAGAATACCGGTCCTGGCCGCAACAGCACCGGCGGCGGCAACTGGACCATTCCTGCCACCGTGCCAGTTGGCGCAGGCAACGGCCTGGTCACCGGCCAGGTCATCGACCAGGCCTGGCTGCTGGCGCATAACCCTGGCCTGACCATCGATCAGATCAACAAGGGCATCGTGCCACGCCTGGGCCGTACCATGGATTACTTCGGCACCAAGGACAAAGGTTCGGCGATCTTCAGCGCCGAGTACCGCCCGTCGGAAACGCTGCACTTCTACCTGGACACCATGTACAGCAAGCGCGACGACAACATGACCCGTATGGACTACGACTGGTCGGTGCGTAACGGCGGCATGATCCCGCTGAACATGACGGTCGACAAAACCGATTGCGCCAATGGCTGCACGGTCACCGGCGGCACTTTCGCCAACACCCAGAACTTCTTCGAGCACGGCTATCGCCGCGACAAGGTCGACATGACCGGCATCAACCCAGGCATGGAGTGGAAGATCACCCCGACCCTGAAACTGGATGCGCAAGTCAACTACACCAAGAGTAAGTTCAGCCACGAAGCACCAACGGTCTACCTGATCACCGCGCCGAACAGCGGCAATACCGTGACCTACTCGAACAACGGCGGCGGCATTCCGTCGATCGTCTCCAGTACCGATCTGAACAACCCTGCCAGCTATGTGTGGAACACCGGCCGTGTCAACATCCAGAACGAGTTCCGCGACACCAAGACCAAGGGCTTCCACAGCGACCTGACCTGGGGTGACGACAAGTTCAACCTGAAGGGCGGCGTTGCTTACGATGACATCACCCGCACCATTCGCGCTTCCGACAACTCGGCCGCATGGCAGGCTGCGGTGTGCGGCAACAATCCTAGCGTGTTCCTGCAAGGTCCGAACGGCGCGCCAGCCTGTAACGGCGCATCGACCCCTGGCGCCAGCGCTGCTGCGCTGTACCCAGGCTACGGCACCGGCTATACCGCTGGTGCGACCACGCCGCTGACCTATGGTGGTTCGCTGATTCCGCAAAGCGCGCTGGCCAGCTACATCGTGCCTGGCCCGTACGGCAAAGTGATGGTCGACTGGGACCGCTTCGCCAAGGATTCGAACTACCAGCAGTACTACAACAACGCCCCAGCTAGCGGCGCATCGTCGACCGGTGCCAGCTCAGGCTTCATCGGTGAGAAAACCACCGGCCTGTATTTTGAAGCCAACGGCAAGACCGAACTGGCCGGCTTCCCGACCCGCTATAACGCAGGCGTACGCTATGTCCGCACCAAGCAGTCGGTGGGTTCGCTGAACTCGATCGCCGATCCACGCAACGCCACGCTGACGCTGAACGGCAGCAAGTATCCGAACATCGATCAGTGGGTGTATCAGGAAACCACCTACAACAACACGCTGCCATCGGGCACCATCGCCATCAGCCTGCGTGAGAACCTGGTGGCGCGTGCCGCACTGTCGCGCAGCATGACCCGCGCTGACCCTAATGCGCTGCGTCCTGGCGTGAACTTCTCGTCGGTGTCGGCGGACGTGGGTTCGGTTGGCAATCCAGCCCTGAAGCCCTACCTGTCGGACAATATCGACCTGGGCATCGACTGGTACACCGGCCGCGAAGGCTATGTCAGCCTGACCGTGTTCCAGAAGAACGTCGAAGGCTTCACCATCAATGAGAATGTCACCGCGCCATTCAGCTCGCTGGCAGCGTACGGCATCAACTACGGCACGCTGACCCCGAATCAGCAGACCGCGATCAACTCGCGTGGCGGTCCTGACGCGGCCACCGTGGTGCTGACCCGTGCCCGCAACGCCGATGGCGACCTGCGTATCCGTGGCCTGGAACTGGGCTGGGTGCAGCCGCTGGATAAACTGCTGCCGATCCGTGGCTTCGGCATCAGCGAAACCGCGACCTTCATCAACCAGCGCGCCAGCGGCGAAGGCTCGGCCGGCTTCGTGGCCCTGGGCGTGCCTAAGCGTACCAACAACTTCTCGGTCTACTACGAGAACCATGGCTACATGGCACGTCTGGCACACACCTTCTCGAAAGGCAGCCAGAACGCCAGCGCCAACCAGAACGGCATCACGCAAGCTGCACTGTTCGGCAACGACTACAAGCAACTGGACTTCTCGTCCAGCATCGACCTGGCAGAAGTGTTCGACAAGGACAACTGGCCTACGCTCAACTTCGATGTTGTCAACCTGAACAACAACTCGCGTAGCGGCTACTTCCAGTTCGCCAATGCGCCGTTCACGCAGTATTCGCCTGGCCGTACCTACTCGCTGGGCCTGCGCGCCAAGTTCTAAGTCGTCTGGCCCCCCGTCTCCCTGCGGGGCCTTTTCTGCCCGCCCCTTTATGGGGCGGTTTTTTTTAGGAGCAGCCATGCATGCACCGAGCCGCAAAGTACGCGCTGCCGCCTGCGCCGTTGCTGTCGCCTTGCTGGGCTGGGCGGCCATCAGCAGCGCCAGTGCCGCCACGCCGCCGCACCTGCGCAAGCAGGGCAGCGCCACCCAGCTGATCGTCGACGATCAAGCGTTTTTAATCCTGGGCGGGGAGTTGAACAACTCGTCCGCGTCCAATCTTGAATTCCTGAATAGCTTGTGGCCGGTCTTGAAGGCGGCCGAAGTCAATACCGTGCTGGCGCCGGTCGAGTGGGACCAGATCGAGCCGGTGGAAGGGCGCTTCGATTTCAGCGTGCTCGATGGCATGCTGAAACAGGCGCGCGCCAACAACACCAAGCTGGTGCTGCTGTGGTTTGGCGCGTGGAAGAATTCCATGTCGACCTATGTGCCGGCCTGGGTCAAAAAAGACAGCCAGCGCTTCCCGCGCGCGCGTACCCGCGCTGGCGTGGCGCAAGAGATCCTGACGCCGTTCGCGCCAGCCACGCTGGCCGCCGACATCGCCGCCTATCGCGCGCTGATGGCGCACCTGAAGCAGGTGGATACGCAGCACACGGTGCTGATGGTGCAGGTCGAAAATGAGATCGGCATGCTGCCGGAAGTGCGCGACTACAGTGCGGCCGCCAACGCCGCCTGGCGCGAGCCGGTGCCTGCTGCGCTGACCAGCTATCTGGCAGCCAATAAGGCGAGTTTGCAGCCGGCGCTGAAAGCGGCCTGGGAGTCGCGCGGCGCGCGCGCATCCGGTTCGTGGGCCGAAGTGTTTGGCGATACCATCGACACCGAAGAGGTATTCCAGGCCTGGCACTATGCGCGCTTTGTCGAAGCGCTGACCGCCGCCGGCAAGGCCGTGTATCCGCTGCCGATGTATGTGAATGTGGCGCTGCCGCGTCCTGGCAAGCGTCCGGGCGAATATCCGAGCGCCGGTCCGCTGCCGCATCTGTTTGATGTGTGGAAGCCGGGCGCGCCGTCGGTGGATGTGCTGTCTATCGATATCTACTTTCCGAATTTCGCGCACTGGGCCAAGCAGTTCAAGCGCCCGGATAATCCGCTGTTTGTCCCGGAAGGCAATCAGGCCGACCGCACTGACGCCGGCGCCGATGCCTTCTATGCGATTGGCGAGCATGACGCCTTCGGCTTCTCGCCGTTTGCCATCGATGAGGTCAAGGATGGCAGTTATTCGCTGCCGCAGGCTTACCGCGTGCTGAAGCAGATCGCGCCGGTGATCAATCAATACCAGGGCAGCGGCAAGATCCGTGGTTTCAAGGCGCCGATGTCATTTGATGGTGAAGTCGACAGCGCGCCGCAGAAGGTGCAACTGGGCGGCTATACGCTGACGGTCAGCTTTAACGCGCCATGGGAAAAATTGAAGCCTGCCGAGGTGCAGACGCGCGGTGGTCTGGTGATCCAGACCGGCGACGATGAATTCCTGGTGGCAGGCAAGGGCCTGACCTTGGTCTTCGGCGGCAGCGACGGCTCGCTGGCCGGCATCGAAAAGGCGGTCGAAGGCATCTACGAGAAAGGCCGCTGGAAGGAAGGGCGCTGGCTGAATGGCGACCAGACCCACCAGGGCCGCCACATCCATTTGCCTGGCGATGGCTACACCATACAGCGCGTGAAGCTGTACCGCTATCGCTGAAATGAACTGAACTTATCTGGAGTAGAACCATGAGCAATTCCCCTGTCATCACCGCCATGCGCGTCGTCCCGGTAGCGGGCTACGACAGCATGCTGCTCAATCTGTGCGGTGCGCATTCGCCGTATTTCACGCGCAACCTGGTGCTGCTGACCGATAGCGCCGGCAACACCGGCATCGGCGAAGTGCCGGGCGGCGCCGGCATCCTGGCGGCGCTGGAGCGTTCGGTGCCGCTGGTGGTGGGTACGCAGATCGGCCTGTACAACCGCACGCTGAATGCGATCCGCGCGGCGATCGGCGGCCACCATCAGGTGACGTCGGCGGCGGAGGCGGAAGTACTGAAGCAGCCGCACGAAATCAATCTGCGCCTCGACAATGTGGTCACCGCGGTGGAAGCCGCGCTGCTGGATTTGCTGGGCCAGCACCTGGGCGTGCCGGTGTGCGAACTGCTGGGTTCCGGCCAGCAGCGCGACAGCGTGCCAATGCTGGCCTATCTGTTCTACATCGGCGACCGTCAGCGCACCGACCTTCCGTATCAAAGCGGCGACGGCCAGACTGGCTGGTACAAGCGCCGCAACGAGGAAGCGATGACGCCGGCCGGCATCGTCGAACTGGCCGAGGCTACGGTGGAAAAATACGGCTTCCGCGACTTCAAGCTGAAGGGTGGCGTGATGCCGGGCGCGGTGGAGCTGGAAGCCATCACGGCGATCAAGAAGCGCTATCCGGATTCGCGCGTGACGCTGGATCCGAACGGCGCCTGGTCGCTGCGCGAGGCGATTGAGATTTGCAAGGGCCAAGGCCACATCATGGCGTATGCCGAAGATCCTTGCGGTCCTGAGAATGGCTACTCGGGCCGCGAGATCATGGCGGAATTCCGCCGCGCCACCGGCATCCCGACCGCCACCAATATGGTCGCCACCGACTGGCGCCAGATGGCGCACTCGCATCTGCTGGGCGCGGTCGATATTCCGCTGGCCGATCCGCACTTCTGGACCATGCAGGGTTCGGTGCGTCTGGCGCAGCTGTGCGAGCAGTGGGGACTGACCTGGGGCTCGCACTCCAACAACCACTTCGACGTGTCGCTGGCGATGTTCACGCATGCCGCTGCTGCTGCGCCGGGCAATATCACTGCGATCGACACGCACTGGATCTGGCAGGAGGGCCAGGAGCGTCTGACCAGGGAGCCGCTGCAAATCGTCGGCGGCGCGGTGCAGGTGCCGCAGAAGCCAGGCCTGGGCATCGAGCCGGACCTGGACCGCATCGAGGCCGCGCATCAGCTGTACAAAAAAGTCGCCACCACCGCGCGTGACGATGCGATGGCGATG
Organism: Duganella sp. sic0402; assembly: GCF_019219065.1. GTDB lineage: Bacteria > Pseudomonadota > Gammaproteobacteria > Burkholderiales > Burkholderiaceae_D > Rugamonas. The sequence goes on from NZ_JAHUWK010000006.1 coordinate 35,944, forward strand.
CGCTACCTGGTCCCCGGCTGGACCTACTCGCCGAAGCGCCCGAGCTTAGGTTAATCTGAGCAGCAAGCGATACGCTGCAAATAGACATCACAAGCGCTGCGGGAAGCTCTCCAGCAGCCAGTCGGTGAAGACCCTCAGGCGGTGCGAGACATGGCGGTTCTGCGGATAGACGACGTGGAACGGGTAGGGCTGCGGCCGCCATTTCTTCAGGATTTCGACCAGCGTGCCGTCCTTCAATGCGGGCGCGGCGGCGTAGGCGAAGGTCTGGATGATGCCCAGTCCCGCCAGGCCCGCCGCCATGTGGCCGTTGCTTTCGTTGACGCCCACCCGGTGCTCGACTTTGATCTCGGTTTTCTCGCCACCGTGGAAAAAGCGCAAGGGCACCGCGCGGTTGCTTTGCGCCAGCACATAGGCTACCAGCCGGTGGCCATTCTTCAGTTCTTCCGGATACGCCGGCACGCCGTACTGCTTCAGGTAAGCAGGCGTGGCGCAGGTCACCATCGCCGCCTGGCCGATCGGACGGGCGATCAATGACGAGTTGTCCAGCGGGCCGCCACGGATCACGCAATCGACGTTATCGCTGATCATGTCCACCGAACGGTCTGATACGCCCAGGTCGATGCGGATGTCCGGATAGCGCGCCAGGAACTCCGGCAGCGCTGGAATCAGTACATCGCGCGCTGTCGAGCCACCGACATCGATGCGCAAATGCCCGCGCGGCTTGCTCTGCGCGATATTGAATGAACTGTCGACATCCTCCAGCGTGCGCAGGATCAGCGCCGTCTTCTCGTAGTAATGCTGGCCTTCCGGCGTCACCGTGACGCGGCGCGTGGTCCGCTGCAGCAGGCGCACGCCCAGATGCGCCTCCAGTTCCTGCACCAGTTTGCTCAAGCTGGCGTTCGGCATGTCGAGCGAATCGGCGGCGCGGGTGAAGCTGCCTGCCTCGACCACGCGGGCAAAGGCGCGTATCGCCAGCAACTGGTTCATCGATTATTCCTGTGTGTGGATAGTGATTTTTATTTTACACGGTTTATCTATAAATCGGCGGGCGTTAAAGTTCACCCATCCCAACTGACTTCAAGGAGTAAATCATGAACAAGCAACTGAACGGCAAATTCGCACTGGTCACCGGCGGCACTTCGGGCATCGGCCTGGCCACCGCGCAGGAACTGGCGGCGCAAGGCGCGCGCGTCTTCATCACCGGCCGTCGCCAGGCGGAACTGGACGCCGCCGTGGCCAGCATCGGCGCGGCCGCCACCGGTATCCGCGCCGACGCGTCGGTGCTGTCGGATCTGGATACGGTCTACACGCAAATCGCCAAAAGCGCCGGCAAGCTGGACATCCTGTTCGCCAACGCCGGGGGCGGCGACATGATGCCGCTGGGCGCCATCAGCGAGGAACACTTCGACCGCATCTTCGGCACCAATGTACGCGGCGTGCTGTTCACCGTGCAGAAAGCCTTGCCGCTGCTGGTGGATGGCGCCTCGGTGATACTGACCGGTTCTACCGTGTCGATCCAGGGCACGGCGGCGTTTAGCGTGTATAGCGCCAGCAAGGCGGCGGTACGCAATCTGGCGCGGTCGTGGGTGATGGATCTGAAGGACCGCCGCATTCGCGTCAACGTCGTCAGCCCAGGTCCTATCCGCACGCCTGGCCTTGGCGGCCTGGTGCCGGATGAAGCACGCCAGGGCCTGTTTGATGCACTGGCTGCGCAAGTGCCGCTGGCGCGTCTCGGCGAGCCGGAGGAAATCGGCAAGGCGGTGGCCTTCCTGGCGTCCGACAATGCCGCCTACATCAATGGCATCGAGCTGTTTGTCGATGGCGGCATGGTGCAGGTGTAATCATGGACGTCGCCATCGTACAGCAGCTGATCGACCATCATTTCGAAATCTGGAATGACACCGACGCGGCGCGCCGTAATGCCCGGTTCGCGCAGGTTTATACCGACAACTTCTACGTCGCCGACTACGACGGCGTGGTGACCGGCTACGCGGCGGTGGCGGCGCTGATCGATAAAGTGCAGGGCGGCCATGCCGGTTTCGTTTTCACGCCGGAACCGGTGGCGTGGAACCACGATATCGGTCGCGTCACCTGGGGCTATGGGCCGAAGGACAAGCCGAACCTGATACGTGGTGAGGACATCTTCACCATCCGCGATGGCAAGCTGGCCAGCGCCTATGTGTTCATCGAAAAAAACAAGGAGTAATCATGAAAATCATTGCAATGATATTGACCGCGATCGCTTTGCAGCTGGGCGGCATGGCGCAGGCGGCGGGCATCAAGACGGCAGGTGTGGACCATGTTGGCGTCAACGTGCCGGACCTGGCGCAGGCCAAGGCGTTTTTTGTCTCGACCTTCGGCTGCGAGCCGGTGACGCAGATCGGCCCATTCAATATGGCGCCGCGTGCCGAGAGCGTGACGCTGGCCATGCTCCGCTGCGGCAATGGCTCAAACATCGAACTGTTTGAGTACAAAAATTCGACTGGCAGCACCATCATGCCGAAGATCGAAGATATCGGCGCCTCGCACATCGCGTTCTATACCGATGACGTGCAAGCCGGCGTGGCGTATCTGAAGTCGAAAGGCATCACCATCATCGGCGAGCCGATGACCATGAGCAGCGGCGACACTGCCGGGGAAACCTGGGTGCATTTCCTGTCGCCATGGGGATCTGAGCTGGAGCTGGTGGGCTATCCCAACGGCAAGGCGTATGAGAAGACGTCGAAAGTGAAGCTGTGGCGTCCGGCTGACTGATCGCTATTGGTTCGGGGCAATAAAAAACCCGCCGTCATAGGAGATGGGCGGGTTTTTGATCGTTACTGCTGCGCATGAATACCAACTGTTGGTGCCCCGGGCCGGAATCGAACCGGCACGCCTTGCGGCGGCGGATTTTGAGTCCGCTGCGTCTACCAATTCCACCACCGAGGCAGGTGTATTGCAATGCGACCCGCATTATCACCGATTTGCAACCCTACTGCAACCCTGCGGCGTAGTTTTATACTTGCGCCAGCCTTTTAACGTCCAGGCGCGGGCTGCCGCCTGGTGAGCGCGGCGCAATCCGGGTTGACCGGACCGGCTGTGTATCGTTGCTCAGCTTAAACACCGCCACCACTTTATTCAGTGTCGATGCCTGTTCTTCCAGTGATGCGGTGGCTGCCGCTGCCTCTTCCACCAGTGCGGCATTCTGTTGAGTTACCGCATCCATTTCGGAAATGGCCTGGTTGATCTGTTCAATGCCGACTTCCTGTTCGCGGCTGGCGGCGGCGATTTCGCTCATGATGTCGGTCACTTGCTGCACGCTGCTGACCACCTCCTGTATCGTCGTGCCGGCCTCGGCCACCAGCCGGTTACCTGCCTCGACCTTGTCGACCGAGTCATCAATCAGCACCTTGATCTCTTTGGCTGCCGCCGCACTGCGCTGCGCCAGATTGCGCACTTCGGATGCCACCACCGCGAAGCCGCGCCCCTGTTCGCCGGCGCGTGCCGCTTCCACTGCGGCATTCAGCGCCAGGATGTTGGTCTGGAAGGCAATCCCGTCGATGACGCTGATGATATCCGCCATCTTGCCGGCCGAACCGCTGATGGTGCTCATCGTGGCGACCACGTCGGCGACTACGCTGCCACCTTTGCGGGCCACTGCCGCAGCTGACACCGCCAACTGGTTGGCCTGCCGCGCGTTATCGCTGTTCTGCTTGACGGTCGAGGTCAGTTCTTCCATCGAGGAAGCGGTTTCCTCCAGCGCACTGGCTTGCTGCTCGGTACGCGAGGACAGGTTGAGGTTGCCGTCAGCGACTTCGCCAGTGGCGACGGCGATCTCGCCGGTGCCGGTACGGACCTTGCCGACAATCTCCTGCAGATTGGTGTTCATCTGTTTCAGCGCGGACAGCAGCACGCCAATTTCATCCTTGGTGTGGACTTCGATCTGGCTGCTCAGATCACCTGCTGCCACCGTTTGCGCTAGCTTGACTGCCTGGTTGACCGGGCCGGTGATGGAGCGCGTGATGACGATGCCAATAATCACCGCAGCGACGGCTGACAGTACCGCTAGCACCACCGTGATGGACACCGCCAGGCTGCCATCGCGTTCGGCGGCTTGGCTATCGTTGCGCATCAACTCGGTCTGAAACTCGGTCAGATCGTCGATCGCACTGAAGAACCTGGTTTGTGGTCCACGCACTTCCTTCAACAGATAAACACCCGCCGCGCCGGCAGAGTCTTCTTTCAGCAGCTTCAGGGTGGTATCGCGGCCATTCGCATACTCCTGCCTTGCCGACAGCATGGCGGCAAACAGTTGCAGGCCTTTTTCGGAATGAATCTTGGTTTTCAGATCGGCCATCAGCAGGCTGTTTTTCTCTACCGAAGCGTCCATTTTCCCGAGCGAGGTGCGCACCTCTTCCGGATCGGCGTTGCCGATAATCGCGTTGCGCAGATTACGTGCCTGGACATTCACCTCGAACTGGATCTGCTTGGCCAGCATGACCTTGACGAAACGGTCGTTCAGTATCCGGTCGGTGGCGTCGTTGATGCTGTTAATGCGGGTGATGGCCACCGTCGCGACAATACCCAGCAACAGCAGCAGCAGGCCGAAGCCGGTCGCCAGGCGTACGCCGATTTTTAGATTGCTAAATTTCATGGGTGATTCCTCAAAAAGAGATGGCTCAGAGCGCACGGAAGTGCGGCTCACGCGGTCTATCTTTTCAAGGCGGGGGCTAGGCCAACGATAGGTTGCAACTTGCTGGGACATCTTGCGACCGATATCAGTTGCGCTATGGAAAGTCTAGCATTTTTTCTAATTTTTATGCAAGCCGTGTTTTGCTGCCTGCTGTTCCAGTAGTGCGAAGATGGCGTCTTTTGACAATACGTATTGGTCCATTAAAACGCCTTTTAGCGCGTCAATGTGCTCACGGTAGTCGGCGATGGCGTTCAGCGTGTAGCTGTACAGCTCGTCGGCCTTGGCTTCCACCTGGCCGAGGTCGGCCTCCTTGTCCTTGAATTGGCTGTGGTCGATCTTTGAGCGCGAGTACATCGATAGCTTGTTAACCATCAGGTTCAGCATCGAGGTGGCTTTTTCGATGTCGTTCTGGCTGCCGACCGAAATGCCGCGCGCGCCGTAGAACAGTTCTTCCGCCGCTACGCCGCCGTACAGCTGGATCACATCATGTTCCAGTTCCTCCAGCGTGCGCAAGGCCATATCATCCGAGGCTGAGAGCACATAACCCAGCGCGCCCAGCTTGGACACCGACTCGGTCGAAATCTTCAGGAACGGCGAGCGCTCCTTCACCTCCGCCAGCGACATGCCGGCGCGCAGCCACGGGTCGATCTGCATGAAGAAGTGGCCCAGCTCGTGCAGGGCGACGCGTTCGCGCTGGCGGGTTTTCTCCGCCGTGGTGGCACGGTCGGTCAGGCCGATGGTGGCGCGTTCAAACGCGCGGAACAGCAGGTCGGTGTTGATCACCTGCTTCTCCTGGATAGCCAGCATGCTGGCGCGCTCGACCACGGTTTGCAGCAGCGCCGGGCTGAGGTTGGCGGTAATTTCGGCAACGTGGTCGAGATTCAAATCTTGCCAGTCCACGCAGCCGTCAGCCTTGCGCGACAGGAAGGCGCGCAGCAGCTCGCGCCGTTCGTTCTTGTTGGGCAGACGGAAATTGATCTTGACCGAGAAGCGCCGCAGCATCGCCTCGTCCATGCGCGTCGATGCATCATCGAAGTTGGAGGCAACTACCCAGATCACGCCTTCGCCCTTGTCGCTGCGCACGCCGTCGAGCAGGCCGAGCAGGGTATTGGCCGTGTCGTCTTCCCATTTCTTTTCGCCACGGCCGCGCGGCATGAACAGGCTTTGCGCTTCGTCGAGGAAGATGATGCACTGGCCGCGCGCGCATGCCTTGCGGTGCAGCGCGTGCAGCGCTTTCGAACCGCCGCCGATATAGCCGGATTCCAGCGCCGAGCCAGAGGCCTGGATCAGCGGGATATTGAGCCGCTTGGCCAGATAGCCTGCCAGCTTGGTCTTGCCGGTGCCCGCCGGCCCGGTCAGCATGACGTTGAACGGCTTGTCGATGTCGTGCTCTTTATAGAGCGCGCGGTTGCGTATCATGTCTTCCAGGTGCAGCACTTCCTGCTTGATGTCTTCCATGCCGATCAGGTCGTCCATGCTGCCGTTCAGCTGGTCCGGCGTCAGCACAGTGGCGTTCAGGCCCATGCCGGGCAGGCCGTGGCGCAGCAGGAACAGGGCCAGCACCACCAGCACGATGTCCAGCGCATGCCGCACCACGAAGGCGCCGGTGCGCGCCAGCATGCTGACGTCGTCATCCTGCATCACCGCCTTGTGCGAGGCCAGATAGTCTTCGCGCGCGATGGCGTAGGGAATGTTATTGCGCAGCAGGACCTCGCGCTCCAGGCTCAGGTGGGTGGTACCCGGCACCTTGACCACGTATAGCTTGTCGTCATTCTTCAGCTTGAACACATAGCGCGGCGCGTCCGACTGCGGCGCGGCGATCAGCAGGTATTCCAGCTGGGCGCGCTTGGCGGGCAAGGCCGTGATCTGGGCGATATCCTGGGTGCGCAGGACCGGGCTGGTGTCTTGCGGCACTGAAGCGCGCAAGCCCAGTAGCAGAACCAGCGAGGCCGTCACGATCAGCAGCAGGGCACGGACGTAATTATTGCGTAGCGCGGTTTGAAGTTTGTAAAGAGTAAACATAATGCACCATCAGGAGCATGATGCCGGGGCTGGGCGCGAGGATGGGGCGCAGCAGCCGGGGCCGCCGTGACCGATGCGCAAACTGGGGGCGCAAGCGGATGGATTGGATTTGCTGCCGTACGGCAACTCATACGCGACTATAGACCGGTTGGCGCCGTTTGTATCACATCCGCCCTAGAAATAGCCGCAGCGCGCAACAGATGCCGCGACGCGCGCCGTTTATCGCGGTTTTTTGCAGTTGAAGGCCGCGCTTTGGCGGCTCGTCGCATGCGTGAGATGTTTGCAGAAAGCTTTGTTAATCTGCACCTGTCCCCGCTGAATTCCCAATAACAGCGGTGGCTCCCGCAACGTACACAACTTAGGAGCACACCATGAAAACCGTTCTGCTTGGCGTCGTCGCCGCGCTTGCCCTGACCACCCTGCCAGCTGTTCACGCTGAAGACAGCATCGATGTAAAAGCCCCGCGCATCAGCCGCTATTACGTTGATCCGGCCGCATTCGACAGCTTTGCGCACCGCTACCAGCTGCAGAACGGCCAGCGGATTGTGTTCTCGCAATCGGTGCTGCAACGCTACGCCAAACTGGACGATGGCAAGCAGATCCGCATCTACGCCACCTCGCCGACCACCTTCGTCACCGAGAGCGGCGTGCGCTTCGAGTTTCGCGAAGAGGGCGATAGTGTCGCCATCAGCGAATTCCAGAAGCTGCCGCTGGCGGCCAAGGTGCCGGCCAATGGCCTGATGATGGCGTCGCGCCACTGATGGCGGGCCGGGCGCTACTTGCCCCAGCTCTCGTACTTGCGGTCCAGCCGCGTCACGGTGCCGTCGCGCCGCATCTCGGCCAGCGTGGCGTTGAGCTTGTCGATCAGTTCATCCGCCACGGACGGATTGCACGCCAGGTAGACCTTGACGCGGTGGAACACCAGCAGCGGCACCACCCGGTCCGATCCCTCGAACGCGGTTGGGCCGGCACTGCCGGTGCGCGTGCCAACCGCCCATAAATCGATACGGTTGAGCAGCAATTTTTGCGGATTGATCATATCGTTGCTGACGGCGTCGACATTGAAGCCGCGGCTGCGCAGGAATTCGTCGCGCGCGTCGCCGATATAGGTGCCGATGCGCAGCTTGCGCGCATCTTCCAGGCTATTCAGTGGAAATGGGTGATTGGCCAGCCCCCAGAACTGCCACTCGGCTTCGTCGGTCGGTCCTATCCATTTGAACAGCGCTTCGCGCTCCGGCGTGCGGGTGGTTGAATATACGCAGGTCTGATCCTGCGTCAGCGCCATCTGGTAAGCGCGTTTCCACGGCAGTTGCTCAATGCGGTAGTCGGTGGCGCTGCGCGCCATCATCTCGCGCACCTTGTCGGTGGCGCGGCCGGTGATGACGCCGTCGGCGCCGCGCATGCTCGATGGCGGGGCATATTCGGTGGTAATTTGCAGTGGTGCGGCGCTGACGGGCGCGCGCGTGCAAGTCGCCAGCAGAAATAATGTCAGGAAGGTAAATCGCATGGGCTGGCCGCTTTCTGCTTAAAAGCATAGCAGCATTGCCAGCCCAAGGGCAGCGTTTTAATCGGCCCGGCGGAACAGGCGGAAGCGTTCCTGGCGGTCCGCCGGACGGCGTCCCTCCCATAACAGCACCCACTGCTTGCCGCGATGCTGCGGCAGGATCTCGCGGTTGTCGCGCAGTTTGACGCTATCTTGCAACAGCAACAGATCGCAGCGGCCGCCTTCCACGCCGACAAACGGCAGCTGCGCATAAAACGCGAACGAGGCACGCTGCGCCGGTCCGACATTGGTTTCGATGCAGCGTGTGCCCGGCGGCAGCTTGTCGGCGATCTGGCGCGCCACGCCGGCGTAGCTCTTGCCGTAGTTGAGCTCGGGCAGGAACAGCGTCATCGACAGCACCCAGATCAGGATCAGGCCACCGGAGGACAGCACCACCGCGCGCCACAGCACGGCCGGGCGGCGCGACACGCGCCAGTGCACCAGCACAAACCAGCCCAGCGTGGCGGCCAGCGCCACGAAGAAGGCGATCCAGCCGACTTCGGGCGTGTAGCCCGGTACCAGCTTCAGCACATTTTTGGCCGCCTTGGCTGGCCAGCCAATCAGCTTGGCGAAGTAGAAGATCCAGATCACCAGCGCGCACAAGGTCAGCGCCATCACCGAGAACCAGTCGATGGCGTTGATGGCGCCGCGTTTCATGGTCAGCAGGCCGAAGGCGGCCATGATGGCCAGCGGCGGCAGCAGCACCAGCAGCTGGCCCTGGTCAGACTGCGGATTGCACAGCGTCAGCAGCAGGCCCATCACCACGAAGGCCAGCGGCACCACGATGTGCAGCACGCCGCGCTGGCGGCGCCAGGCCCATACCGCCCAGCAGGCGAACGGCCAGGCAGGCCAGAAGAACCACACGCCAACGCGGAAGAAGAATTTGACCGAACTCCAGCTTGGCCAGTCCAGCTGCAGCCAGTTCCAGCCCAGCCAGGCGTTCAGCGGCTGCTGATGATACGGTTCCAGTAGCTGGGCCGGCAGCAGCCACAGCGCGGCCAGCGCGCCGCCGACAGCGATCATGGCGCCCAGATCGCGCATCGCGCGGATGGCTGGCTGGGCCAGGAAACGGGTGCAGGCGAACAGGGCCAGCATCAGGCACACCGGCGTAATCCAGCCACCGCTCAGCGTCATCAGGCCGATCGCCAGGCCGCTCAGGCCGGCGTTGCGCAGCGAGGGCTTTTCCACATAGCGCACGGTACGGTACAGCAGGAAGGCGGTCATCGACACCTGCAGCGCGTCCGGCGTGGTTTCATGGCTGTGCAGCAGCAAGCCCAGGCAGCCGAGGTAAATCAGGACGGCGGCGTCGGCCAGCGTGCGGCCGAAGTCGTCCGGCTCCGGCTGGCCGCCGAAGGCCAGGCGCAGCGGCTGCGCATCCTGGCGGCGGCCCAGGTGGAAAGTGGCGTACCACAGCGACAGCACGCCCAGCAGGAAGATGCCGACGGTGCTGACACGCGCCGCCAGCACATCGCCCAGCAGCCAGCCAAACAGCTTGATGCCCAGCGCGCCCAGCCAGAAGGCCAGCGGGCCCTCATCCGGCAGCGACAGCCCGGCGATGTTCGGCCACAGCCAGTCCTGCCAGCTGCCGTGCGCCATGGTCCACATGATGCCGAAGCTGGCGGCGTCGTCATTCTTCCACGGTTCGCGGCCGATCAGGCCAGGCAGGATATACAGCAGGCCGAGGGCATACAGGGCCCAGCGCGGTAAGGCCAAGGTAGCGGCGGCGGCAAGACGGACTGGCTTCATCGATCAATCAGTGTGTTTTTAAGAGTAGAACCGGAGTATGACGGCATCAAACAAAAAAAGCAGCCAGAGGCTGCTTTTTTTAGCGAAGCGGCTGAGATTAGCCAGCTGCGACGGCGGTTTTCGAACCGACGGTGCCGAACTTCTGGCGGAATTTCTCAACGCGGCCAGCGGTGTCGACGATTTTGTGTTTACCGGTGTAGAACGGGTGCGATTCAGCCGATACCTCGATCTTGATCAGTGGGTAGTCTTTACCTTCGAAGTTGATGGTTTCGCGGGTACCAATGGTCGAACGGGTGATGAATTTGAAGTCGCACGACAGATCGTGGAAAACGACTTCGCGGTATTCTGGGTGACCTTCTGCTTTCATTTTGTAGCCTCGGTTAGTTTGGTAGCCAAACAGCACTTCGTCGGTCTTGCTACCTCGTGACCCGATTGCCGCTCACTTGCCAGTGGTTAAATTAATGCGATCGGCGATTATACGCCCGTAAACGCAAACAGGCAACCGGAGTTGCCTGTTTGTTACGGCTAATCGCTGATTAGCCGCCGCGACGCATCATGTCGAAGAACTCAGTGTTGTTCTTCGTGGCGCGCATCTTGTCGAGGATGAACTCCATCGCCTCGATCTCGTCCATCGAGTACAGCAGCTTGCGCAGGATCCAGATCTTCTGCAGCTGGTCCGGCTTGATCAGCAACTCTTCGCGGCGGGTGCCCGATTTGTTCAGGTTGATCGACGGGTAGACGCGTTTCTCGGCCAGGCGGCGCTCCAGGTGCACCTCCATATTGCCGGTACCCTTGAATTCTTCGTAAATCACATCATCCATGCGCGAACCGGTTTCGATCAGCGCGGTGGCGATGATGGTCAGCGAACCACCTTCCTCGATATTACGGGCGGCGCCGAAGAAACGCTTCGGACGCTGCAGCGCGTTGGCGTCGACACCACCGGTCAGCACCTTGCCCGAAGCCGGGATCACGGTGTTGTAGGCGCGCGCCAGGCGGGTGATCGAATCCAGCAGGATCACCACGTCTTTTTTCATTTCGACCAGGCGCTTGGCTTTTTCCAGCACCATCTCGGCAACCTGCACGTGGCGGGTGGCCGGCTCGTCGAAGGTCGATGCCACGACTTCGCCGCGCACCGAACGCTGCATCTCGGTCACTTCCTCTGGGCGTTCGTCGATCAGCAGCACGATCAGCGTGACGTCCGGGTGGTTGGAGGTGATCGCGTGGGCGATGTGCTGCAGCATGACCGATTTGCCGGACTTCGGCGACGCCACCAGCAGGCCGCGCTGGCCCTTGCCGATCGGCGCGATCAGGTCGATGATGCGGCCGGTGATGTTTTCCGTGCCGTTGATGTCGCGTTCCAGGCGCAGCGGCTCGTTCGGGTGCAGCGGCGTCAGATTCTCAAACAATATGCGGTGTTTCGAGGCTTCCGGCGATTCGCCGTTGACCTTGTCGACCTTGACCAGTGCGAAATAGCGCTCGCCGTCTTTCGGGGTGCGCACTTCGCCTTCGATCGAGTCGCCGGTGTGCAGGTTGAAGCGGCGGATCTGCGATGGCGAGATGTAGATGTCGTCGGTCGACGCCATATAACTGGCGTCGGGCGAGCGCAGGAAGCCGAAGCCGTCCGGCAGCACTTCCAGGGCGCCGTCGCCGAAGATCTGCTCGCCCGATTTGGCGCGCTTTTTCAGGATCGCGAACATCAACTCTTGCTTGCGCAGGCGCGCCGCATTGTCGATATCCAGTCCGATGGCCATTTCCAACAACGCCGAGACGTGTAAGGCCTTCAATTCAGATAGATGCATATTGTTTGAGTATCCCGTGACGGGAAAGTAAAGGTAGGGGAGGGGACTACGTGGGTTGTCTCGTATTATTCAGCGGCGGCCGCGGGCGCGGCGCCGCTGGTACAACGCAGCGATATCTTATCTTAGATATTGCTGTCGATGAAAGAGGTCAGTTGGCCTTTCGCCATGGCGCCGACTTTCTGCGCAGCGGCGACGCCGTTTTTGAACAGGATCAGGGTCGGGATGCCGCGGATGCCGAACTTGGCTGGTACAGCCTGGTTCGAATCGACGTCCATCTTGGCGATCTGGATCTTGCCTTCGTATTCTTTGGCCACTTCTTCCAGGATCGGGGCAATGCTCTTGCATGGGCCGCACCATTCGGCCCAGAAATCGACCAGCACAGGACGGTCGGACTTCAGCACGTCGGCGTCAAAGGAAGCATCGGTAATGTGTTTGATATTTTCGCTCATATTTTCCTCAATCGAGGTCAGTGTCAGTAATAACGCCTGGGGACGGGGCCACAAACGCTGCCATGAGCAGCAGTTGGGTGCCATTTGCACGATTTCAATGTCTTTGAGGGGGTGGCAACAAGGTCGGCAGGCGAGGGATGGCGTAAATAATAACCCATTTTTTAAAAATGTGCGGTGGTTTGTCGCCGCGACCGCATTTCCTTAACTATTCTTTAAACTATTTACCATGATCGCCGGGCAGCGCGCCTCGGCGCGGGCCAGCAAACCGGCCAGCGCCTCGATGCCCAGCGGCTTGGCGCAAGTGCCCAGGATGTGCAATCCCTGCGCCTCGGCCAGCCGGCCGGCGGTGTTCAGCACCGCGCTGTCGACGCCGGACAGCAGCGCCACGCAGCCAGGGTATTGCTGCGCCGCCGCAAGGCGCAGGAAGTCGATGCCGTCCATGATCGGCATCGCCAGGTCGCAGATCACCAGTTGGGGAGGGCGCAGGCGCAGCTCGATCAGCGCACGGCGGCCATCGGTTTCGCGGATTACGCTATGCCCGCCCAGTGTGGCGATCATGTCCGCCAGCAGTTCCAGCATGAAGGCGTCGTCGTCCAGCAGCAGTATGCGCATCTCAGTTGTCGTCGGCGAAAGTGGTATTGGTCATAATCTGTTCAGTAATCTGCTCCAGCAGCGGCCACAGCTTGCCCAGCAGCGCCTGGGCGCGCTGGCGGTTGTCGGCGTCGCTGGCGGCGGCCGGCAGTTGCTCCAGCTCCAGCAGCAGCTCGCCCATGCCCAGCGCGCCGACGGTGCGCGCCGGCGATTTCAGCTTGTGGCCGAGGTCGCGCAGCGCGGCAAAATCGCCGCGCGCCAGCGCCGCGTCCATCAGCGTCAGCCCGTCCTGCGTATTTTGCAGGAATTTGAAGGCGAACTTGCGCACCTTATGCGGATGATAACCCAGCAATTTTGCCAAGATGGACAGATCGATAATCGCCGGGTCGCCGCCCAGCGTGGTGCTGAACGCCGAGCGGGCTGGCCGGGCCGGCAGCGGCGCCGGCGGCGCGTTGCTGTCACGTTCCGGCAGCCAGTTGGCGATGGTCTGGTACATCAGCGCAGGCTGGATAGGCTTGGAGATGAAATCGTCCATGCCCGCCTCGATGCAGCGCACCCGGTCCTCGCTGGTGGCGGTGGCGGTCATGGCCAGCACGCGCATATCGGCCAGGCGCGGATCGGCGCGGATGCGGCGGGTCGCTTCCAGCCCGTCCATCAGCGGCATCTGCACGTCCATCAGCACGCAGTCGAAAGCGGTGTTGCGCAGCAGCTCCAGCGCCTCCATGCCGTTGGCGGCCAGGCATACCGATGAACCGACGTCCTCCAGCATCTCCAGCGCGATCTGCTGGTTGAAGGTATTGTCCTCGACCAGCAGGATGCGGGCGTTCTTCAGCGCCGCCATCACCGCCGCGCTGCGCGACGAGGCCAGCAGCTCGGCGGCCGCGTCCTTGACCCGGTCGATCAGGTCCGGCACCGAGGCGCTGCTGATGCCGAGCCGGGCGGTGAACCAGAAGGTGCTGCCCTGGCCGGGGCGGCTGCGCACCCCGACCTCGCCGCCCATCAGCTGCGCCAGCTGTTTGCAGATCGCCAGGCCCAGGCCGGTACCGCCGTATTCGCGGGTGGTGGAGGTGTCGGCTTGCTGGAAGGACTGGAACAGTTTCTCGATCTCGGCTTCCGACAGGCCGATGCCGCAGTCGCTGACCTCGAAGTGCAGCAGGCAGCCGTGGGCGTCGCCGACCACCTGGCGCACCCGCACCTCGATGCGGCCCTTCTCGCTGAACTTGATGGCGTTGTTGGCGTAATTGATCAGTACCTGGCCGAGCCGCAGCGGATCGCCGCGCAGCACCTCGGGCAGCGCCGGATCAAGGTCGTACACCAGCTCCAGCTCGCGGCTGGCGGCTTTCGGCGCCACCACCGTGTTGAGTGTCTGGATCACATGGTCGAGCGCGAAGTCGACCTGTTCCACCTCCAGCTTGCCGGCCTCGATCTTGGAAATATCGAGGATGTCGTCGATGATGCCCAGCAGGTGCTCGCCGGCGAAGCGTATCTTTTCCAGGTAGTCGCGCTGGCGCGGATCGAGCTCGGTCTTCAGCGCCAGGTAGGCCATGCCGATCACGCCATTCATCGGGGTGCGGATTTCGTGGCTCATATTCGCCAGGAACTGGCCTTTGGTCTGGCTGGCTTCCTCGGCCACGCGGCGCGCGTGGTCCAGCTCGATGGTGCGCATCGCCACCCTTTCCTCCAGGTGCTCGTTCAATTCGCGCAACGCATCCTCGCCGCGCTTGCGGTCGGTGATGTCGGTCAGGCTGGCCACCACCAGCCGCACCGCGCCGCTGTCGTCGGGGATGGGTTCGACATTCACCGACAGCCAGCAGCGCGCACCGTCCTGCTGCTGCAAGCCCATCACCACGTCGCGCACCGGCAGGCCGGTGACCAGCGCCAGTTGCACCGGATGGCTGCTGGTGTCGTAGGGCGTGCCGTCCTGGCGCACGCCGGCCCATAGCCCGCCGGCGCTCAGCTCCGCGCTGTGCGCCAGCATGCGCGCTGCCGCCACATTGCGTTCCAGCACCGCGCCTTGGCTGTCGATCATCACCAGACCGTTGGTGACCGCATTGAAGATCGACGCCAGCCGCTGGCTGGAGCCGTGCAGCGCCTCCTCCGCCTGGCGGCGTGCGGTGATATCGGTCAGCATCGCCAGCGTGCCGGCGTAGTGGCCGGAATCGGCGTTCATCACGGTGGTCGACAGCAGGCACCAGACCGTGCTGCCGTCGCTGCGCAGGAAGCACACATCGCCCTGGCCGGCTTCGCCCGACAGGCGGCGCTGCAGGTGCTGCTTGAGCAGCGCGCCGCCGGTATCGTCCATGAACTCGGTCATGGCGCGGCCCATCATTTCTTCAACCTCGTAGTTCAGCATGCGCGCCAGCGTCGGGTTGACGAAGGTGGTGCGGTCGTCGGCGTTGGTCATCCAGATGCCTTCGGCGGCGGTCTGCACGATCTGCCGGTAGCGTTCCGAAGACGCCTGCAAGGCTTCCTCGGCGCGCTGGCGCTGGGTCATGTCGCGCAGCGCCATGATCACCAGTTCCTGCCCGCCCAGCTCCACCGGCGCCAGGTGCACCATGGCCGGGAAGCTGTGGCCGTCGGCGCGCACCGCGCACAATACCCGTCCCGGCAGCCGTGGCCGCGAGAACAGTTCGCGCACGCCGCTGTTGCTGCGCATGGCTTCCGGCGCCAGCTGTTCGACCGACAGGCCGGCCATGTCGCCCTCGTAGCCGAAGCTGTGGGAGCAGGCCGGATTGGCGTGGCGTACCCTGCCGCTCTTGTCGGCGATGAGCACCGCGCCCGGCGTGGCGTCCACCACTGCCCAGACGCGCGCTTCCTCGGCGGCGGCGCGTTCGGCGATGTCGGCCAGCGTGCCGGCGGCGCGCAGCGGCCGGCCGGCGCTGTCGCGTTCCAGTATCATGCCGCGCGCCAGCACCCACTTCCAGCTGCCGTCGCGGGTGCGCATGCGGTGCTCGCTGTGGATATGGCCGGTGGCGTCGCTGGTGCTGCCCAAACTATGCTGGATGTCGCGCTCCAGCCGTGGCCGGTCGTCCGGATGGATGAAGCCCATCCATTCCTCCAGTGTCGGATGGAAGTCGCCGGCGCTGTAGCCCAGCAGCGCGCCATAGCGCGGCGACAGCGTCAGCTTGCCGGTGGCCAGATGCCATTCCCAGCTGCCTTCACCCGAACCTTCCAGCGCGAACCCCGCCAGCCGCTCGGCGCTGCCCAGTTCGGCGCGTGCGGCGCGCAGGGCGCTGCCCTGCTGGCGTAGCCGCCATGCCTGGGCCAGCGCCACCATCAGCAGCAGTGCGCCGAACACGGCGCCGCCGTAGCGCAGCAGTGGATTGCCGCTGGGCGGCTGGTACAGGAAACCATCCAGGCTGAACTTGCCCGGCAGCATGCCCTGTTCCGCGTAGGCGCTGGCGATGGCGCGCCAGCGCTCCGGATTGCTGTAACCGAGCTCGATCAAAGGCTGCTCCAGCAAGGGAACGATGGCTTGCGACTCGAACATCAGGTGTTCACGGCTCTTGCGTTCCGGGTAGCGGGCGCGGATCAGGTCGGCGATCTCGCCGGGGTGCCGCATGGCGTATTCCCAGCCGCGCAGCGTGGCGGCGCGCAGCGCCTGGGCGCGCGCCGGATGTTCGCGCAATTCGCTTTCGGTGGTGTATAGCACGTCGCCGTAGAAATCCAGGCCGTGCGCGCGTGGCGACAGCAACTCATAGCGCAGGTTGCGCCGGTCCAGCAGATAGGGCGCCTCGGTGCTATAGGCCGACATGGCGTCGACCTTGCCGTCCACCAGATCATCAACCTGGTAGCTGTGCGCGACCTGGTACAGCGTGTCCATGCGCACGCCCTGTTTTTTCAGGAAGACGGTCAATTCCTCATTGTTGGGCGCGATCATCAGGCGCGCCCCGGTCCAGGGGCGCGGCTTGCCGTCCGCCTCAATGCGGCGCAACAGCGCGGCGCCGGAATGCTGGAAGATCGAGGCCAGTACCACCACCGGCTGGCCGATGCCGCGCGCCAGCAGCAGCGTGGTGTTGCCGACGCCGTACTGGGCCTGGCCCTGCATTACCGCCTGTAGCGGATCGCTGCCGGGACGCGCTTCGCGCAGCGTCACATCGAGGCCGGCGTCGCGGTAATAGCCCTGGTCCTGGGCGGCGTAATAGCCGGCGAACTGGAATTGATGCTGCCATTTGAGCTGGATGGTTACCTGCTCGGCCGCTACCGCCGGTATCAGGCATAGTGCCAGCCCAGCCGCCGCCATGCAGTGCGACAGGCGTTGCCAGCGCGGCTGGCACAAGCGCGGACGGCAGTGAAACAAGAGGTTCCCTTTCGGTGGCTAAGCTTGCTGTACTGAGGAAACTATAGCATCGAAGTGTTTGTCGTAGACACCGGCATCACAAGAAAACGATTGCATCTTGAGCTGCATCAAAACAGCCTTAAATTTAACACTTTTGGGCTGTTTTCGTGACAATTAGTGAGAAAGTGCGAATGGCTCAGGCTAGCTTGATGCTAGCCATCGATGCTACTGGTTGAAGCTGCCAGCGAACTGGTAGCGGTGGCCGGGGTGCCACATGGTGGCCAGCGAGGCGATCAGGCCGGCGGAAAAGGTCTGGCGCTTGAGCACCAGGCAAGCCTGTCTGGTGTCGATCGCCAGCATGTCGGCGATGTCGCGCGGCGCCGCCAGCGCCTCGATGCTGTAGGTGGCGCCTTGCAGCGGCGCAGCGCGCATCAGGTATTCGTTGGGCGTGATGTGGGCGAAGTCCTGTTCCATATAGTCCGGCGCACACTGTGGATTGACCCAGCGGTCCTCGACCTGGATCGGCACGCCGTTTTCAAAGTGGACGATCACCGAATGGAACAGCATATGGCCGGATGGCAGATCGAACTGCTTGGCCATCAGGTCGCTGGCCTTGACCCGTTCCAGCTGCTGCAGGCTGCTGCGGTGGGCGTGGCCGCGCGCGCGCACCTCGTCGGCGATGGATTTGATCTCCAGCAGCGTGGCCTGGTACTTTTGCTGGGCCACATAGGTGCCGGCGCCCTGGCGGCGGGTCAGCACCTGTTCCGCCGTCAGCTCGCGCACGGCGCGGTTGACGGTCATGCGCGAGACGCCGAACTGCTTGACCAGCGCCTGTTCGGACGGAATCACATCGCCTTCCTTCCAGGTGCCGGCGGCGATCTCGGATACCAGGTAGTCCTTGATGCGCTGGAAAATAGGGATGCTGTCTTGCGTAGTGTGGTCGTCCAAACGGCTTCTCCAGGAAAGCGGGAATTTTAGCACTGCATGCTTGTACAATTCAAAAGCAAGAGGCGGAGTGCGTCACTTTATTGCGCTGGCTAAGATGGCCGCATTCCACTGACACGGAGTCTGAAATGGGCAATGACAGCAGCTACAGTAGCGAAGAAATGCGTTGGGCGGCGGTGCAGCGGCGCGATGGCGGCGCCGACGGCGTGTTCTGGTATTCGGTGCGCAGCACCGGGGTGTATTGCCGTCCGTCGTGCGCGGCGCGGCCGGCCTTGCGCAAGAACGTGGCTTTCCACGACAGTCGCGAGGCGGCCGAGCAGGCCGGCTTCCGGCCGTGCATGCGCTGCAAGCCGGAACAACCGCCGCTGGCCGAGCGCCAGGCGGCCATCGTGGCGCGGGCCTGCCGCCTGATCGATGAAGCCGACGAGGCGCCGGACCTGGATGCGCTGGCCGTTGCGGTGGGCGTCAGCCGCTTCCACTTCCACCGCATGTTCAAGGCGGTGACCGGGATCACGCCCAAGGCCTACGCCAATGCGGCCCGCGCGCGGCGCGTGCAGGACGGGCTGGCGGCGCAGGCGTCGGTGACCGATGCGCTGTATGCGGCCGGCTTCAATTCCAGCGGACGCTTTTACGCGCAGTCGCCGGCGGTGCTGGGCATGAAGCCGTCGGCCTTCCGCGCCGGCGGGGCAGGGGAGCAGATCCGTTTTGCGATTGCCGAGTGTTCGCTGGGGCCGATCCTGGTGGCCAGCACGGCGCAGGGCATTTGCGCCATCCTGATCGATGATAATCCGGATTTTCTGGTGAAGGATTTGCAGGACCGTTTCCCCAAGGCGGAATTAATCGGGGCCGAGCCGGAATACGAGCAGGTGGTGTCGCGCGTGGTCGGCATGGTCGAGCAGCCGTCGCTGGGGCTGGACTTGCCGCTGGATGTGCGCGGCACTGCGTTCCAGCAGCGCGTGTGGCAGGTGCTGCGGGCGCTACCGTCCGGCCGCCGGTTGACCTATGCGGAGCTGGCGGAGCTGGCCGGCGTGCCGCGCGGTGCGCGCGCGGTCGCCAGCGCCTGTGCCGCCAACGCGATCGCGGTCGCCATTCCGTGCCACCGCGTGGTGCGCAACGACGGCACCATTTCCGGCTACCGCTGGGGTGTGGACCGCAAGGCGGCGCTGCTGAACCGGGAGACGGTCAATGAGTAACGGCGAACTGGATTTCGGCGACCCGGTCGCTGAGCGTAAACCACGCAGCGTGCCGCCGGTCGCCCCGGCGCCGCGCGCGGTCAGCGACAGCGCAGCGCGTGGCGCCGAGTCATCCGCGCTGCCGGGCGTCGCTGACGCGGTACAGGCGGCGCGTCGGGCGGTTGGGGCAGCGGCAGGCATTGCGGTGCATGTCGCTGGCCTGGACTGGCAGGCGATTGCTGATGAGCTGAATGCGCGCGGCTACGCCGTCCTGCCCGGCATGCTGAGCGCCGGCGAATGCGCGGCGATGGCGGCGCAGTATGCGCAGCCGCAGCTGTTCCGCAGCCGGGTGGTGATGTCGCAACACGGCTTCGGCAGCGGCGAGTACCAGTACTTCCGCTATCCGCTGCCATCGATAATCGCCGCACTGCGCAGCGCCTTGTACGGCCCGCTGGCGTTGATCGCCAACCGCTGGCACGAGCTGATGGACCTGCCGGACCGCTTCCCCGCCGAACACAGCGACTTCCTGGCCCGCTGCCACGCCGCCGGCCAGCAGCGCCCGACGCCGCTACTGCTGCAATACGCCGCCGGCGACTATAACTGCCTGCACCAGGACCTGTATGGCGAACACGTTTTCCCATTGCAGGCGGCATTGCTGCTCAACCAGCCGGGCGAGGATTTCGAAGGGGGAGAACTGGTGCTGACCGAACAGCGCCCGCGCATGCAGTCGCGGGTGGAAGTGGTGCCGTGGCAGCGCGGCGACATGGTCATCTTTGCGGTCAACCATCGCCCCGTGCAGGGCACGCGCGGCGTCTACCGCGTCAACCTGCGGCATGGCGTGAGCCGGCTGCGCGCCGGATCACGCCACACTTTGGGCATCATCTTTCACGACGCCGCCTGAACACTTTTCTGGGTTTGATACAGGCGCGCGTAGATGCCGTTCTGCGCCAGCAGCGCCGCGTGGCTGCCTGCTTCGGCGATACGGCCGCGGTCCAGCACCACGATGCGGTCCGCGTTTTCAATGGTCGACAGGCGGTGTGCGATGACCACCGTGGTGCGGCCCTTCATCAATACTTCCAGCGCTTGCTGCACCAGCCGTTCGGATTCGGTATCCAGCGCACTGGTGGCTTCGTCCAGTATCAGGATGGGCGCGTTCTTGTACAGCGCACGCGCGATGGCCAGGCGCTGGCGCTGGCCCCCTGACAGACGCAGGCCGTTCTCGCCGACCGGCGAGTGATAGCCTTCCGGCTGGCGCACAATGAATTCATGCGCATGCGCCGCACGCGCCGCCGCTTCGATGCGCTCCATTGACGGCGCAGGGTCGCCGTAGGCGATATTCGCCGCCAGCGTATCGTTGAACAGCACCACGTCCTGCGACACCAGCGCGATCTGCTGGCGCAGCGAAGCCATGGTGTAATCGCGCAGATCGATGCCATCCAGCTGGATACTGCCGCCGCTGACATCGTAGAAGCGCGGCAGCAGGCCTGCCAGCGTGGTCTTGCCGCTGCCCGAGCTGCCGACCAGGGCGACCGTCTCGCCGGCCGCGATATCCAGCGATACATGATCCAATGCCGGGCGCGCATCCGGATCCAGCGGCGCACCGCCGGCGCCACGATAATGGAAGCTGACGTCCTGCACCGACAGGCGGCCCTCGGCGCGCGCTATCGTTTTGGTGCCCCGGTCGGCCTCCGATTCCATATCGATCAGGCCGAATACCGATTCTGCCGCCGCCAGGCCGCGCTGCATCGGTTCATTAATCTTGGTCAGGTTCTTGATCGGCGACTGCATCGCCATCAGCGACGACATGAAGGCGACAAAGGCGCCCGGCGACAGCGCGCCGGCCTGCGCACGCAGCAGCGCGAAATAAATCACCGACGACAGCGTAATCCCGATCAGCAGCATGATGATGCCGGAGTTCAGCGCCGAGGTGGCCGCGTGCTTGACCGCCAGCTGGCGATTCAGCTTGACCACCTGGTCGAAGCGGGTCTGCTCGTATTTCTGGCCGCCGAAAATCTTCACCACGCGCTGGCCGCTGATGCTCTCATCCAGCACATTGCTCAGGTCACCCATGGCCGCCTGCGCGCTTTTGCTCAACTTGCGCATGCGCCGGCCGGCAAAGGTGACAATCGCCGCCACCAGCGGCAGCAGGCCGAGACAGAACACCGCCAGCTGCCAGTCGATCAGGAACAGCGTTGCCAGATAGCCGATCGCCGCGACCGAATCGCGCACGGCGACGGTGATCACATTCAGCACCGCCTGCGCTACCTGGGCCGCGTCAAACGCCACGCGCGACAGCGTGGTGCCGGTGGACGACTGGTCGAAATAGCCGTTCGGCAGGCGCATGATGCGGGCAAACATGACTTCGCGCAGATTGGCCTGCACCCGGCTGCTCAGCCATGCGGCGCCGTATTCGCCGGCGAAGCTGGACACCATGCGCATCAGCGCCAGGCCGAAGATCACCGCCGGGATGGTCCACAGCGCGGCCTTGGTCGCGTCGCTTGGCAGCAGATGGCCCAGCGCATCCTGCACCGCCGCCAGCATGCCGGTGGCCGGCGGCTTGGCAGGCGCCATGCCCAGCGTGTGCGCCGGCGCCAGCGCGTCGACCACGTTTTGCAGCTGGCGGATCAGCAGCACGTCGGTGGCTGCTGCCAAGCCGACTGCCAGCAGGGTGACGGCGGCGATCCAGGCGTAAGGGCGGAATTCCTTGAGCAGGCGCGTGTAAAGGAGGCGGGTGGACACTGGTTATTCACATAGGAGAATGCTTGAAGCCTGCATTGTACCTGTCCCGCAACTGAATTCCTGCTGTTTGCCTGATACACTCTGAATCTTGCTGCTGAATGGAGAAATCGATGCGCACCACCCTTTTAATCGCCGCCGCCCTGGCGCTGCCAGCCCATGCCGATATCATCATCGACCGCGCCAACGGCTACACGCTGAACAGCGCAGGCCAGCTACAGCGCTTTACTTCGCTGGCCTTCGATGATCTGGGCCGGATCGTGGCGGTGGGCAGCGAACAGGAAACGGCGGCGGCGCTGCCGAGGGCGGAGCACATCGACGTGCAGGGCAAGACCCTGCTGCCAGGACTGATCGACGCCCACGGCCACGTCTTCGAGCTGGGCGAGATCGCCTCCGGCGTGGAGCTGTACAGCCCCACCTCGCTGAGCGGCGCGGTGCGCGCGGTGGCGGAATTCGCCCGCAGCCACCCGAAAAATGCCTGGATCGTCGGTTTCGGCTGGAACCAGGAAAACTGGAAGCTGGGGCGCTTCCCGACCGCCGCCGAGCTGGACGCGGCGGTGGGCGACCGTCCCGTGCTGCTGCACCGCGTTGACGGCCACGCCATCTGGGTCAACACCAAGGCGCTCGAAATGGCGGGCGTGAACAAGGATACGCGCGATCCGTCCGGTGGCAAGATCGAGCGCGACGCCAGCGGCAAGCCGACCGGCGTGCTGGTGGATGCGGCCATGGAGCTGGTCAACCGGGTAGTGCCGCTGCCAACGCCG
This sequence comes from Duganella sp. sic0402, assembly GCF_019219065.1. Classification (GTDB taxonomy): domain Bacteria; phylum Pseudomonadota; class Gammaproteobacteria; order Burkholderiales; family Burkholderiaceae_D; genus Rugamonas. Next base: position 58,662 of record NZ_JAHUWK010000006.1, read on the forward strand.
GCCGAAGCGCGCGCCACGCTGGATGTGGCGCTGGTGTCGCTGGCCAAGGTCGGCCTGACCAGCGTGCACGATGCTGGCATCAAGGTGGTGCAGGATGATATCTACCGCGACTACGCCGATCACGGCAAGCTGACTACGCGCGTCTACGCGATGATCGGCGATACCGCCAGCGACTTCGACGAGCTGTCGAAAGATGGTCCGCTGAAGTCCTACGCCAATGACGTGTATGCGCTGGCTTCGGTCAAGCTGTATTCGGATGGTGCGCTGGGCAGCCGTGGCGCAGCGCTGCTGGCGCCATACTCCGATATGCCATCGACCAAGGGTCTGCTGTTCTACCCCGACGCGGAAATGCGCGCCAAGATGGATAAGGCGATGAAGGCCGGCTATCAGGTCAACATCCACGCGATTGGCGACGCCGGCAACCACCAGATCCTTGACGCCTACGCGCAGCTGATCCCGAAATACAAGAACGTCGAGCTGCGCCACCGCATCGAGCATGCGCAAGTGGTGACGCCGGAAGACATCCCGCGCTTCAAACAGCTGGGCATCCTGCCGTCGATGCAGCCGACGCACGCGACCTCGGACCAGAATATGGCCGAGCAGCGCGTTGGCCGCGAGCGCATCAAGGGCGCCTATGCCTGGCGCACTTTCCTCGATCAGGGATCGAAGATCGCCTGCGGCTCGGACTTCCCGATTGAGTCGCCGAATCCATTTGAAGGCCTGCATGCGGCCGTCACCCGCCAGAATAATGCCGGTGTGCCAGCTGGCGGCTGGTATAAGAATCAGGCGATGACGCTGACCGAAGCCTTCCGCTGCTTCACGCTGGACGCGGCCTATGCCGCGCGCCAGGAAAACGTCATCGGCTCGCTGGAAACCGGCAAATGGGCCGACTTCATCCTGGTTGATCGCGACATCTTCAAGATTCCGGCTGAGCAGCTGGGCAAGACCCAGGTGCTGCAAACCTGGATGGGCGGCAAACGGGTGTACAAAAAATAGGCAGCGCGACGGGTTGACTTGGTTGTCTATACAACTTATGCTGTGATGATTCCAATTCATCGCAGCAGGAGACCCTATGAGCAGCCATTTCGACAGCGATCCCCGTTACGACGCCAGCCGCGAGATCCGCGCGCCGCGCGGCCCTGAGCGCACCTGCAAGAGCTGGGGCGCGGAAGCGGCTTACCGCATGATCCAGAATAATCTGGACCAGGAAGTGGCGGAAAATCCCAAGCATCTGGTGGTCTATGGCGGCATCGGCCGCGCCGCCCGCAACTGGGCGTGCTACGACCAGATCCTGGCCTCGCTGCGCGAGCTGGAAGACAATCAAACGCTGCTGATCCAGTCCGGCAAGCCGGTCGGCGTGTTCCAGACCCACGAAGACGCGCCGCGCGTACTGATCGCCAATTCCAATCTGGTGCCGAAGTGGGCCAACTGGGAGCACTTCAATGAGCTGGACCGCAAAGGCCTGTTCATGTACGGGCAGATGACGGCCGGTTCATGGATTTACATCGGCACGCAAGGCATCGTGCAGGGCACGTTCGAGACTTTTGCCGAAGCGGGCCGCCAGCATTTTGGCGGCGACCTGAAAGGCCGCTGGGTGCTTACCGCTGGCCTGGGCGGCATGGGCGGCGCGCAGCCGCTGGCGGCGACCATGGCCGGCGCGGTATCGCTGACCGTCGAGTGCCAGCAGAGCAGCATCGATTTCCGCCTGCGCACCCGCTACCTCGACAAGCAGGCCGCGTCGATCGACGAGGCGCTGGAGATGATCAAGCAGCACAAGGCCAATGGCGATGCGATCTCCATCGGCCTGCTGGGCAATGCGGCTGATGTGCTGCCGGAACTGGTGCGCCGCGCGCAGGCTGGCGGCCTGGCGCCGGACCTGGTCACCGACCAGACCTCGGCGCATGACCTGATTAATGGCTACCTTCCGCAAGGCTGGAACGTGGCCGATTGGAAGGCGGCGCAGCAGGACGTGTCGCGCCATGCGGAACTGAAGGCTGCCGCCACTGCCAGCTGCGCGGTGCATGTGCAGGCGATGCTGGACTTCCAGGCGCTGGGCGCCAAGGTGGTCGATTACGGCAACAACATCCGCCAGGTGGCGTTCGATCATGGTGTGCAGAACGCGTTTGATTTCCCTGGATTTGTGCCGGCCTATATCCGTCCGCAATTCTGCGAAGGCCGCGGCCCGTTCCGCTGGGTGGCGCTGTCCGGCGATCCGGAAGATATCTACAAGACCGACGCCAAGATCAAGGAGCTGTTCCCGCACCATACGCAGGTACACCGCTGGCTGGACATGGCGCGCGAGCGCATCGCCTTCCAGGGCCTGCCGGCGCGGATCTGCTGGCTGGGCCTGGGCGAGCGCCATATCGCCGGCCTGGCGTTCAACGAGATGGTGCGCAACGGCGAACTGAAAGCGCCAATCGTGATTGGCCGCGATCACCTGGACACCGGCTCGGTCGCCAGCCCTAACCGCGAAACGGAAGCGATGAAGGACGGCACCGATGCGGTCTCCGACTGGCCGCTGCTGAATGCCTTGTTGAACACCGCCGGCGGCGCGACCTGGGTGTCGCTGCACCACGGTGGCGGCGTGGGCATGGGCTATTCGCAGCACTCTGGTGTGGTGATTGTGGCAGACGGCACGGACGCCGCCGCCAAGCGCCTGGCGCGCGTGCTGGTCAACGACAGCGGCTCGGGCGTGATGCGTCACGCCGACGCCGGCTATGAAACCGCCGTTGCTTGCGCCAAGCGCAATGGCCTGAATCTCCCAATGATTAAATGAGCTTGAATATGAATCTGATCCTGAAACCGGGCGCGATGACCTTGTCCGAACTGCGCGCCGTGTGGAGCGCTGCCGCGCCGCTGTCGCTGGCTGCCGAAGCTTATCCTGTTATCGAAGCGTCGGCCGCCGCCGTGCAGGCGATTGTCGCCAAGGGCGACGCCGCCTACGGCATCAACACCGGCTTCGGCTTGCTGGCCAAGACCCGCATTCCGGACGAAAAACTGGAGCAGTTGCAGCGCAACCTGATCCTGTCGCATTCGGTCGGCACCGGCGAGCTGATGTCGGACGCGGTCTGCCGCCTGATCATGCTGATGAAAATCGGCAGCCTGGCGCGCGGCTACTCGGGCGTGCGTCCGCTGATCATCGACACGCTGATCAAGTTGTACAACGCTGGTGTCATGCCGGCTATTCCGGCCAAGGGCTCGGTGGGCGCCTCGGGCGACCTGGCGCCGCTGTCGCACATGACGCTGGCCATGCTGGGTGTGGGCCAGGTGCGCGTCAACGGCGTGCTGCAGGACGCGGCCGAAGCGCTGCAAGCCGCCGGCATCGCGCCGGTGGTGCTGGCCGCCAAAGAAGGCCTGGCGCTGATCAACGGCACCCAGGTATCGACCGCGCTGGCGCTGCATGGCCTGTTCATGGCCGAGCGCCTGCTGGAAGCGGGCATGGTGTCCGGTGCGCTGTCATTGGATGCGGCCAAGGGGTCGGATGCACCGTTCGACGCGCGCGTGCATGCAGTGCGCGGCCAGCCGGGCCAGATCGCGGCGGCATCGATTTACCGCCAGCTGGTGTCGGACAGCGCGATCCGCGCCTCGCACCTGGTCGGCGATGAGCGCGTGCAGGACCCGTATTGCCTGCGCTGCCAGCCGCAAGTGATGGGCGCCTGCTGGGACATCATCAATAACGCCTCGCGCACGCTGCTGATCGAGGCGAACGCAGTGACCGACAATCCGCTGCTGTTCAAGGATGGCGAGCTGTCGGTGGTGGTTTCGGGCGGTAACTTCCACGCCGAACCGGTGGCGTTTGCGGCCGACACGCTGGCGCTGGCGATCGCGGAAATCGGTTCGATCTCGGAGCGCCGCGTGTCGCTGCTGATCGATGCGACCTTGTCTGGCCTGCCGCCATTCCTGGTGCGCGATCCGGGCCTCAATTCCGGCTTCATGATCGCCCATGTGACCGCCGCCGCGCTGGCGTCGGAGAACAAGTCGATCGCGCATCCCGGCAGCGTGGACACCATCCCGACTTCCGCCAATCAGGAAGACCATGTCAGCATGGCGACCTACGCGGCGCGCCGTCTGGAAGACATGGCGCAGAATACCGCCGCCATCATCGGCATCGAATTGCTGGCGGCGGCGCAGGGTATCGATTTTCACCGTCCGCTGAAAACCTCGCCGCATCTGGAGCATGTACATGAGCAGCTGCGCCAGAAAGTGCCGTTCTATGAGCAGGACCGTTTCTTCGCGCCGGATATCGAGGCTGCAAAAGGCATGGTGCTGCGCGGCGAGTTGAGCGCATCATGCAAAGAGCTGTTCACGGCCTTGCATCCGTAAGGAGAACGGCATGGATTATCAGTTCAAAGCAGGCAGTATTCCCTTGCTGGTGTCCATGCCGCATGTGGGCACCGATATTCCCGAGGACGTGCTGGCGGCGATGACGCCGGCCGCCACCGACAAGCAGGACACCGATTGGCATCTGGTACACCTGTATGACTTTCTGGAAGAGATGGGCGCGTCCACCTTGTCGGCGCGCTGGTCGCGCTACGTGATTGATCTGAATCGTCCGCCGGAAAATACCAATCTGTATCCAGGGCAGGACACCACCGGCCTGTGCCCGGTCGATACCTTTCACCGCGAGCCGCTGTACCGCGAGGGACGCGCGCCGGACGAAGCGGAAGTGCAGCGCCGTCTGCAGGCATACTGGAAACCGTATCACGATCAACTGCGCGCTGAGCTGGAACGCCTGCTGGCGCTGCATGGCCGGGTGGTGTTATGGGACGCGCATTCGATCGCCTCGCATGTGCCGCGCTTCTTTGACGGCAAACTGCCGGACCTGAACTTCGGCACGGCGGACGGCAAGAGCTGTGCCGCCGGCCTGACTGAGTCGATTGTGTCGCGCGCGCAGGACAGCGCTTATACGATCGCGGTCAACGGCCGCTTCAAGGGTGGGCATATCACGCGTTTCTACGGCGAGCCGGCGCGTGGCGTGCACGCCATCCAGCTGGAGATGTGCCAGTCCACTTATATGGACGAGTCGGCGCCATATGCATATCGCACCGGCCTGGCCGCGCAGGTGCGCCAGCCGCTGCGCGCGGCTTTGCAGGCTGCAGCCGACTGGGTGCGCGCATGAACAAGCTGTTCGCGCGCCATGCATTGCTGCCAGATGGCTGGGCCAGCGATGTGCTGATCGAATGGGACAGCACCGGCGCGATTATCGCGGTCGCTTCCGGCACACCGGCGCCACAGCAGGGCAGCACTGGCGCAACGCGCGTCGAATATGCGCTGCCGGGCATGATCAACCTGCATTCGCACAGCTTCCAGCGCGCGCTTGGCGGCCGCACCGAAAAGGCAGGCGACAGCAAGGACAGCTTCTGGACCTGGCGCGACTTGATGTACCGCTTCGCGCGCAATATCACACCGGCGCATATCGAGGCGATTGCCGCACAGCTTTTCAGCGAATGCCTGCGGCATGGCTACACGTCGCTGTGTGAATTTCATTATGTGCAGCGGGCGCCGGATGGCGCCATGTATCCGCGTCCGGCGGAAACGGCCGAGCGGGTGATTGCCGCCGCACGGTTGGCCGGAATCGGTATCACCATGCTGCCGGTGTTGTATAGTTATTCCGGCTTTGGCGAAATGCCGCTGAAACCGGAGCAGGCGCGCTTCAAGACGGATGCTGAGGATGTCTTGCGCATCGTGGAGGCGCTGGAAGAACAGCGCGACGTGCAGGTGGAAGTCGGCGTGGCGCCGCACTCGCTGCGCGCCGCATCGGTGACGCAGATTGCGGAAGTGCTGGCGGCGCTGCCCAAGCAGCGCCCGGTACATATCCACATCGCCGAGCAGCAGGGCGAAGTGCAGCAGTCGCTGAGCTGGAGCGGACGCCGCCCGGTGCAATGGCTGCTGGAGAATGTGCCGGTGGACCGGCGCTGGTGCTTGATACATGCGACGCATCTGGCGGAAGATGAAATCAGCGGCATTGCCGCCAGCGGCGCGGTGGCAGGCTTGTGCCCGACCACGGAGGCGAATCTCGGCGACGGCCTGTTCCCGCTGGAATCCTTCCTGGCGCAGGGCGGCGTGTTTGGCATCGGCAGCGACAGCCATGTGTCGCAAAGCGCGGTGGAAGAGTTGCGCTGGCTGGAGTACGGACAGCGCTTGCAGCATCAACGGCGTAACATCGCGGTATCCGCCACCGAGCGCAATGTGGCGGACTTCCTGTGGCAAGGCGCGTTGCGCGGCGGCGCCCAGGCGGCAGGGCGGCCGGTCGGCGCGATTGCGACTGGCCATCGTGCCGACATCGTGGTGCTGGATGACGCGCATCCGAATATGTTTGGGTTGGCGCTGGACGAGGTACTCGGCAGCTTTGTCTTCAGCGGCAACGACAATCTGGTCAGGGACGTGATGGTCGGTGGCCAGTGGGTAGTGCGCAATCAGCAGCACCTTGCGCAGCAGGCGATCGCTGCGCGCTTCAAGCAGACCTTGGCCGAACTGAGGGAGTTCCGATGACCCAGCTGATCCAGTATGCAAGCCTGTGCGCCACGCCGTGGAAGAACGGCGGCGGCAGCACCACCGAAATCGCCATCTTTCCCGCCACCGCCAGTCTGGAGAATTTCGACTGGCGCGTCAGCCTGGCCACCATTGCGCAGGATGGTCCATTCTCTTCCTTCCCCGGCATCGACCGTTCACTGGCGCTGGTGAACGGCGACGGCGTGCTGCTCGATTTCGGCGATGAGCGCTTTGTGCTCAGCCCCAGTGAGCCGCTGATCGAATTCGCCGGCGAGGATGCGGTGCACGCCACCGTCACCGGCCAGCTGACTACCGATTTCAATGTGATGACGCGGCGTGGCCTGTGCCGCCATCGGCTGGAGCTGTTGACCGTGACCGGCAAGCAGGCGCTCAAGCGCCGCAGCGGCGCCACGCTGCTGTTCCTGGCAGACGGTGAAAGCCTGAGCCTGAGCAGCGCGCGCGAGCGCATCGCCATGGTCCGCTATGACACGCTGGTGATGAACGCCGAAGAGGACTGGACGCTGGAAGCGCAACGCGCCACCGTGCTGGTGGTCGACATCATCCGCAACTGAGAAAGCAAAGCATGTGGGACGTGTTGTTTACGAATGTGCATCTGGCCACGATGTCCGATGCAGACGGCTATGGCGAAATCCGTGATGCGGCCATCGCCGTCAAGGATGGCCGCATTGCATGGCTGGGGCCTCAGGCCGGCTTGCCGCAGGGTGCGCAGGCCGTCACCGTGCATGACGGCGGCGGCAGCTGGCTGACGCCAGGCCTGATCGACTGCCACACGCATATTGTCCATGCGGGCAACCGCAGCGATGAATTTGAGGCACGCCTGAACGGCGCTACTTACGAAGACATTGCCCGCGCAGGCGGCGGCATCATGTCCACCGTGCGCGCCACGCGCGCCGCATCCGAAGATGAACTGCTGAAACAAAGCCTGCCGCGCGTCTGCAGCTTGCTGGCGGAAGGTGTGACCACGCTGGAGATCAAGTCCGGCTACGGCCTGACGCTGGCGTCGGAAGCCAATATGCTGCGCGTTGCGCGCCGCATCGGCCGCGAACTGCCGGTGCGCGTATCGGCCACCTTCCTTGGCGCGCATGCCCTGCCGCCGGAGTTTGCCGGCCGCGCCGACGACTATATCGAAGCGGTTTGCGAGATGATCGCACCGTTGGCGGACCAAGGACTGGTCGATGCGGTGGATGCTTTCTGCGAGCGCATCGGCTTTTCATCTGAACAGACGGAGCGCGTGTTTCAGGCGGCGCAGGCGCGCGGTCTTCCAGTCAAGCTGCATGCGGAACAGTTGTCCGATCAGCGTGGCGCCGAGCTGACTGCGCGCTACCAAGGCTTGTCTGCGGACCATCTGGAACACCTGACAGCAGCGGGTATCCAAGCGATGGCCGCCGCCGGCACGGTGGCGGTGCTGCTGCCGGGTGCCTACTACTTCCTGCGCGACACCACGCCGCCGCCGGTCGCCGCCTTGCGCGCGGCTGGCGTGCCGATGGCAGTATCGACCGACTGCAATCCCGGCACGTCGCCGATGACCTCTTTGCTGCTGGCGATGAATATGGCCTGTACGCTGTGGCGTTTGACGCCGCAGGAAGCGCTGGCCGGCGTAACGCGCCATGCCGCGCGCGCGCTGGGCCTGCAACAGGAGATCGGTACACTGGAAGCAGGCAAGCGCGCCGACTTCGCACTGTGGCGCATCGCGCGTCCGGCCGACCTGTCGTATGCCATCGGCCTGAATCCATGCCGCGCGGTGGTCAACGCCGGAAAACTGCGCTCGCCAGCCATCTGAAAAATCATCGCTGCGCGGTGCTTTCGGTTACATTATCCCGATGTCATCCTGGGAAGCATTATGTTCGTCTTGAATTCCGTGCCTGGCGGCGTGCAGGCGCTGCGACGCTGCCTGGCCGCGCTGGCCTTGTTATGCGCTGGCGCGGCGGCAGCGGCCGATACGCTGCACATCGGCTCCAAGCGCTTCGCCGAGTCCTATATCCTGGGCGAGATTGTCAGGCAGGTGGCCGAGCCGCATGCGAAGGTCGAGCATTTGCAGGGCTTAGGCAATACGGCGATTGTGCTGGCGGCGTTGCAGGCGGGGCGTATCGATGTCTATCCCGAATATGTGGGCACGATAGACCTGGAAATACTGAAGCATCGGCAGCCTGCCTCGATGGGGCAGATGCGCCGCGAGCTGGCGGCGATGGGGCTGGGCGTGGCGGTTCCGCTGGGCTTTAACAATACGTATGCGCTGGCGGTGCGCGGCGACGCCGATGCGCCGCGCACGTTGAGCGAGCTGGCCGGGCGCAATCAGTTGAAGTTCGGCTTGTCGCATGAATTCATCGGCCGGGTGGATGGCTGGCGGGGACTGGCGCAGCGTTACGGCTTGGCGCAGCGTCCGGAAGGGCTGGACCACGGCATCGCCTACGAGGCCTTGCAGCGCAAGCAGGTGGACGTGATCGATGTGTACTCGACCGAGGCGCGCATCGGGCACTATGGCTTACGGGTGCTGGAGGATGACCGGCATTACTTCCCGCGCTACGACGCCGTGCTGCTGTACCGGCTGGATGCGGCGCAGCGTTTTCCGGCGGCGTGGCGGGCGATCAGCGGGCTGGAAGGGCGCATCAGCGAGAAGGATATGATCGCGATGAACGCAGCGGCGGAGATCGATGGCAAGCGCTTTGAGCGTGTGGCAAGCGACTGGCTGGGCGCCGCGCCATCCAAGGCGCCGCGTCACAATCTGCTGGCAAAGATTTTCGATCAGGACCTGGCGCGGCTGACGCGCCAGCACCTGACCTTGGTGCTGCTGTCGGTGGCGCTGGCCTGCGTGGTTGGCGTGCCGCTGGGCGTGCTGGCCGCAGCCCGGCCGCGCTTGCGGCAGAGCGTGCTGGGCATGGCTGGTATGTTGCAAACCGTGCCGTCACTGGCGCTGCTGGCCTTGCTGATTCCGCTGCTGGGGACAATCGGCACCGCGCCGGCGCTGGTGGCGCTGGTGGTGTACGCACTGCTGCCCATTGTCCGCAATACCTGCACCGGCTTGTTGCAGGTACCTGAGGGATTGACGCTGGCGGCGCAGGCGCTGGGCCTGCGTCCCGCGCAAAGGCTGGTGCATATTGAGTTGCCGCTGGCGCTGCCGGTGATACTGGCCGGCGTGAAGACGGCAGCGGTAATGAGCGTCGGCACGGCGACCATCGCCGCCTTCATCGGCGCGGGCGGCTACGGCGAACGCATCACCATCGGCCTTGCGCTCAACGACCACGGCATGCTGCTGGCCGGCGCTATTCCGGCAGCGTTACTGGCCCTGCTGACGCAAGGCGTGTTCGAGCTGCTGGAATGGGCGGTGATGCGGCGGCGCCAGCTCAGGCCTGCGCCGACAGCTGCGCCAGCGCGTCGCCGGTGACGCGGCAGATGCGCCAGTCCGGCATCACCGTCGCACCCATGCCTTCATAGAATTTGATGGCGTTGGCGTTCCAGTCCAGCACCGACCACTCGAAGCGGCCGCAGTCGCGCTCCACCGCCAGCTGTGCCAGCGCCACCAGCATCTGCTTGCCATAGCCCTTGCCGCGCTGCGACTGCTGCACGTACAAGTCTTCCAGGTACAGGCCTTTCTTGCACAGGAAGGTGGAGAAGTTGTGGAAGAACAGCGCGAAGGTCACCACCTCGCCGCCGGTTTCGCCGACCAGCGCTTCGCAGGCCGGCTTGTCGCAGAACAGGCTGTCGTGCAGCATGGCTTCATTGGCGACCACCATGTGCTCCAGCTTTTCAAATACGGCCAGCTCGAAGATCATGCCGAAGATGGCGGGAATGTCGGCCGGCGTCGCCGGGCGGATGGTCAGTTCGGAAGTACTCATCAGGTTTTGGCAGTAGTAGAAGAATGGGGTTGCAGCGCCCAGGCCACGCTGGACAGGCACAATATCATGCCCAGCCATTCCATGGCCCCGGGGCGGTAGTGCTCCAGCTGGATAGACAGCAGTACTGAAATCACCGGCGTGACCACGCCGATATACACGGCCTTGTCGGAGCCGATGCGATGGATCAGCGTGAAGTAGGCGGCAAACGCAATCACCGAGCCGAGTAGCGACAGCCACAGCAGGCCGCCCCAGTAGCGCGCGGTGGCCGGCACGGTGAAGCTTGCGCCGCTCGCCAGCGCGTACAGCGCCACCAGCAGCGTGCCCCACATCATCGACCAGGCCATGGTCAGCAGCACATTGTCCGATTGCTGGCGGACTTTGACCACCACCACATTGCCGACCGAGCTGGCGATGGTCGCGGTCAGCGCCAGCGCCAGGCCGAGCAGGAAGTGGCCATTGCCGCCGCTGCGGATCTCCGCCCAGGCGTCGTGGATGGAATGGAAGAACAGCAGGGTGACGCCGCAGATGGCGACGCCGCCGGCGGCCCAGGTGCGCCAGCTGAGCGCGGCGCCAAACACGATGCGGTTGAGCAGCGGATTCCAGAACACCATCAGCGCAAACAGCACCGCCACCAGGCCGGACACCAGGTATTGCTCCGAGGTGTAGGTACAGATATAGCTGAGCGCGAAGGTGGCGGCGCCTTGCAGCATCATCCAGCGCTGCACGCGCCATGGCATCAGCAGGCGATCGCCACGCGCGGCGCACCAGGCGAACAGCACCGCCGATGCCAGGGCAAAGCGGTACACCACGGACACCGCCGGCGCCACCTCGCCAAGTTGCAAGGTGATAGCGAAGAAGGTGGAGCCCCAGATCAAACAGGCGATGATGAATAGCAGTGGAGAGGACATCAAACGAGTATAGCCGGGCAGCTTGCATCTTGCCTAGCGGCCAGTATTTTGTTGCGACGCAACAGATTGATGCCTAAGTTGTATCTGAAGTGTAAATTCAGCGGTGCATGCTGAAAGACCAAGTATAGTGAAATCACACCACTTCCGCCGGAGGGCGCCATGAGTACCGCGCTGCAAATCAAGGTCGTTACGCTATTGGGCTATGTCGCCCTCAGCACCGCTTTGGTGCTGATGCTGTCTGACGACCAGATGCAGGGCGCGGCACATGCGCTGTTCTACGCCTGGTTCCACTAAGCAGAAGATTAGTAGGCCAGGTGCAGGCGGCGGTACAGAAAGCTCAGCACAAACAGCGGCCCGATCAGCAGGAAGCGCAGGTCTTCAAAGAAGGAAGGCTTCTTGCCTTCGATCTTGTGGCCGATGAACTGGCCGATCCACGCCAGCACGAAAATCGTCACTGACAGCGGCAGGATGCTCGTCTGCGGCAGTGCTGCCAGGATCGACAGCATCACCGCTGCCATCATGAACATGCCCACCGCAAACGGCTTGGACAAGCGCAGGTAGTACCACATCGACCCGGCGGCAAAGGCAAACGCCACCAGCGGATGCAGCGACCACAGCAGGCCGAGCAGGGTGAACATGATGACCGGCACGCAGACGAAGTGGATCAGCTCGTTGGTCGGGTTGAGGTGGCTTTCGCTGTACTTGGCCAGCAGCGCATCGATGGCACGGGGTTGCGGCATGGTAGTCTCCTGTCGTTATAGCGCGGTCTGTGCCGCCAGCAAATTCTACACCTGAACGCTACAATGGGGCATGATCGCCGCTACTCCTCATCCCCGGCACTACGCGCATTGAACCATGTCTCCAGCAAGTGAAAACCAGCCCCTTCGCAAGCGTTGCTTTGATCCGGTCATCGACAGGAATACACGTCTGCTCATCTTGGGCAGTCTGCCAGGTGACAAGTCACTGGCGGCCCAACAATATTATGGCAATCGGCAAAACAAATTTTGGGAGCTGCTAGGCGCGGTTCTCAACGTTGATTTACGCTCTTTGGGGTATGACGAACGTCTTGCGGCGCTGCTTGGACGTGGCGTCGGCCTTTGGGATGTGATTGCTGAAGCTGAACGCGTGGGCAGCCTGGACTCGGCAATCTCCAACGCGTCGCATAATCCGCTGGCCGGACTGGTGGAGGCGCTGCCAAATCTGCTGGCGATCGGTTTCAACGGAGGCACCGCAGCGCGTCTTGGTCGCAAGCAGCTACAGGCTAGCGCGGCTTGCCCTTTGCTTATTGACCTGCCATCGTCCAGTCCCGCACATACGATGGGTTTTGAGTCCAAGCTAAAAGTGTGGCGTCAACTCTCGGACTACCTGCCGTAATTCTTTGTCGAAACGCTTTTGTGGCGGCTATTCGGCGACCAGTACGCGCACGGTGGATTCAAGGTAGTCCCGGAAGCCCATGTCCAGGTAGAGCTGGTGGGCCGGGTTGGTGCGCATCACGTGCAGGAAGGAGCGCTCGCCGCGCTGCTGGTGGCGTCGCAGCAGTTTGCCGATCAGCTTTCTGGCCAGCCCTCGGCCCTGGTAATCCGGATGGGTGCAGACGCCGCTGATTTCGCAATAGCCCGGCGCGCGCATGCGTTCGCCGGCCATGGCGATCAGTTGTTCGCCGTCGAAGTAGCCGAAATAATCGCCCAGCTCGATGGTGCGGATGCCGAACGGTCCGGGCTTGCATAGCGTGGCCAGTTGCAGCGCCTGCTGCGCGTGTTCGGGGGCAAGCGGGCGGGCGTCTGCGGCGGGATCGCTGTCCGGCGTGGGCCCCTGCCACAGCATGCGGAACATGGTGGTCTCGGCGTCAATGCGCCAGCCGGGCGGCGCGGCGCCGGCCCAGCCGTCGCAGTAGAACATTTCCCCCGGCACGACCCAAGGCGCCAGCGCGGCGAAGTCGGGCGCGTCCGGGTTGGCAAAGGCGATGATGGGCGAGAAGCCCTGGGTGTAACGGCGCGCCGTGTCGCTGCCGCTGGACCACAGGCGGTGTGCGCCGTTGAGCGCGTGCCAGAAGATATGCTCCAGCGGCGGATGGCCTTGCATCGCCGGCTTACGGGCCGACCGGCAGGAAGCTGAGCACGCCGTCGTCGGTGATGCCGGCCACGATCCAGCCATCGCCCGACACCGCCATCTGGCGCGGCAGCAGTTGCTTGCCAACGGCGCCCAGCTTGTATTGTTTCAACAGCTTGCCGGTGCTGTCGAAGCTGTAGATATCGCTGTTACTGGTCTTGGTGGCGCCGCCGCAGAAGATGCGTCCATCCACGCCCACTTCGATATTGTTGGGGGCGGCGTCGCCGCTTGCCATATAGCCGACGATGCCGAGATCGGCGGCGTTCATGATGGCGCAGGATTTCGGCGTGGCCAAGGCGCTGAAAACGCGGACGCCGTCGCTGCCAACCCAGATATCCTGGCCCAGCGTGCCCGGGCTGACGTGGCTGGCGGCCGGCACTTGGGCGGCAAACAGCGTGCCTTTGTTCAGCGCCGCATAGTCAACGCTGACCGTGGTGTACTGGACGCTGGCGCCGTCTTCATTGAGTTGCACGACACGCTTGCCATCGCCGCTGGCGGACAGCACGCCGGCGCTCAGCGGCAGGTTGGCGAGGCGGCTGTTGTCGCTGGTCAGATAGAGCTGGCCGTCGCTGAGCAGCAGCATGCGTACGCCGTTCGGCCGTATCAGCCGCAGGCGCGTGCTGCTGGTGGATGCCGCCGCCAGGGGTATCTGGGCGCTGATTGCGCGCGTGCTCAGATTGACGGTGGTGATGCGACTGGTGTTGAGGTCGACTACATACATGAGGTCGCCATCAGGCGCAATCGCCATATTGCCCAGCGCGGACGACAGGCCGGTGATGCTGGCCTCTTTCAGACCCGTGTAGAGGTTGTAGATATCGATGTAGGCGCCGCCGTTGTGTGCATACGCATAAGGGCGGAGCGGATCGGTGATGACGGTGGTGTAGGCGCCGGAGGCCTTGCTGATGGCCGATGGCGTATCTTTGCCTTTCCATAGCGTCACGCGGATTTTTTCAGGCACCGTCACATCCGCGTCAGGCGAAACAATGGTGACGGTGGCGGTGCTGAGCGTGTCATTGGCCATCGCGCTGTCGTTGGCAGTCAGGGTCAGCTTGTCGTTGTTGATGGTGACGCTCAGCCAGGCGGCGTCGCTGGCGGCGTTCATGCTGGTGAAGCTGCCGAAGTTGTCGACCACGCTGATGGTGCGCGTCAGGCGTTTCCAGCTTGGTGTCGATACCAGCGCGACAGCGGTTTCGGCCGGCAGCAGCTTGTGCTGGTCTTTGTTGATAGTGAGCAGTAGCTGACCCAGCACCGCATCGCCATTCACCTGCGCCACCGCACCGCTGGTTTGCGTCGTCGTGCCGACCGCAACCGAGGCGGGATTCGCCTTGAAGGTGAGACTGGTGAGGTCTTCGTTGACAGTGCCGCTGGTCACGCTGGCGGTAGCCCAGGCTGGCAAAGTCGCCAGGTTCCACGGCCAGCTGTTCTTGCCAGTATTCAGGCCCAGTTTTAGCGGTTGACTGGTGCTGAAGTCGCGCCCATAAGTGCCCCCCAGCGTCAGCGTGCTGCTTGAGAACTGCAGTTGCGCCTTGCTCAGTTGCAGCGTGACCGGCAGCGTGCGCGCGTCCGTTCCCTTAGGGGTAATGACAATCGCGGCACTGTGAGTGCCACTGGCCAGCGGGCCGATGGCTGGATTGACCGTGACCACGGTGGTGGCCGGGGTGCTGCCGGCGGTTGGCGATACGCTCAGCCATGGCGCGTTGCTGCTGGCGGTCCAGTCGGTCGTGGTGCGCGGACTGGTGTCCAGGCTGACTACCTGGGATGACGTCGGCGCGCCGTTGATCGCATTAAAGGTCAAGCTGTTCTGGCCTAACACCAGTGCGGGCGGCAGCACCGTCAGCGAGACCGGCAGCAGTAAGGTCTGGTTGTCATTGGATTTGAGTATCAGGTCGCTGGCGTACTGGCCTTGCGTCAAGCCGCTGATGTCGTAGCTGACGGTCAGGCTGGCATTGCCGGTGCCGCTGGCAGGGCTGACTTTAAGCCAGTTGCTGCTGCCGGCTGCGGTCCAGCTGCGGCCGGTGGCGTTGACGGCAACGGTGACGCTGGCCGGTGCTGCGCCGCCGGCCTGGGCGGTGCTGGTCAGCGGCATCGCTGGCACGGCGCTGAACGTGGTTGCGCCGGCCGGCGTGACGGTGATGTTGTAAGGCAACGCAACCGGCGAGCCGGGGAACTGGCTGGCGCAGGCGCTGTCGCGGCACAGCCGCACACTAAAGCTGCCTTGGTAATTGTTGGCTGCCAGCGTCGCTGAGGTTTGCAGCAGTGCGTGGTATTGCGTATCGCTGTCGCGTACCAGCTGCACATTCGGCTGCAGCACGCCGGCGGTGTCCACCACCATGGCGTAGACGGTGGCATTGGCGAAATCGGCAGGACGGGCGACGGTCGCGATCACGTTGCTGGCGAGTGCGGTGCCAGCGACAACGCTGCCGGTCACGGTGGCGGGGTTGAAGCTGAGGGCGGGCGTGACCACCGGGGTGGTGGGACTACCTCCGCCGCCACCACCACCGCCGCTGCTACCGCCACCTCCGCAGCCGGCCAGCAATACGCTAATCGTGAGGGGGACGGCGGCGAAAAAAGGTCGCAACATGACGGAATCCTTGTGGTAAGAGCAGCTTAATTTACTTGCAATTGTTGCGCGAACGCAACTAAGTGTCAAGTTAAAGCGCATGCAGCATACCACCGGGAGAGTCTATTTTGCGCGGAGTTCGGCTTCGTGGGCGCGGATGCGGTCCAGCTTGGCGGCGTACACCCGCTCGGCGCTGCGGGTGGTGCTGTTTTTCTTGGCCAGCGCCATGTAGTTATCGGCCGCGCGCAGATTGCCCAGGTGGTAGTTGACCACCGACAGCCAGAAGTGCAGCTCGTGGTAATCCGGCACCCGTTCCAGCTCGCGCTCGAACAGTTTGCGGGCGCGCGCGTAGTCGCCCAGCTGGACCGCTGCTTGTCCCTGGTTGAAGAAGTAGAACGGTGGATACGGCTCCAGTTTCGCCAGCCGCACGCGCAGCACCGCCGCCTCGTCCAGTTTGTTCTGGTTTTCCAGCGTCTGCGCCAGATTGGACAGGAAGATGGTGTTGTCGGGCGCCTGCGTATGGGCATACCGCAGCACCTGTTCGGCGGCGTCCTGGTCGCCGTGGTGCTGATAGATCACGCCCAGCGTGTTGTAGGCGTTGAGGAAGAGCGGATCGACCGTGGCGGCCTTGCGTGCGGCCCAGTAGGCCTCGTCGACCTTGCCGGCCGCCAGCAGCTCGGCCGCGCGGTTGTTCAGGAACATCGCCAGCACGGTATGCTCTTCCAGCGGCTTGGCGGTTTCGCGCGACTTGGGCGGGATGGGAATGAAGTCCACCGTCAGCGTGTTCGCCTCATCCATGGTGTAGGCGGTGTAGGGATTGCGGTTGCTGCGCTGCCGGCCCAGTGCCAGGTTGACATGGTTGCTGGCGAAGTAAAGATTGCCGGCGCGGCTCCAGACTTCGTCCAGCTGCACTTGCTGGAAGATCACCGGCATCTCCAGCTCGCGCGCCAGCGTGGCGGTCATGATGGCCAGCGACAGGCAGTTGCCGGCGCGCGCTTCGAAGGTCTCTGCAGCGGTGCGGGTGATGGCGTCGTCGTACTCAAGCTGCAGCTTGTCGCGCCGGTACAGCGCGTCGAACAGCACCAGGCGCACATCCTTGCCGGGCGCGGCGCCGAGGTTATTCCGCACATAGTCGCGCATGGCCGGAGTAAGGGCGAACACCTGGCTGGTGTCGATCGGCTCGGCGGCGGGCTGGAATGTGCTGTCGCGGAATAGCTGCTGCTGTGGCGCCTGGCGCGCCGGTTGCTGGCTGGCGCAAGCGCTGAGGAATGCGGCGGCGCACAGCGCCGTGCACGTGATGCGGGCCCATGATGTCATGACTGTCTCCCTTTGCTGCGGAGCACAAGGCCGGCGCCGCACCAGGCAGCGGAATCTGCGTTCCGCGTTCTGGAAAGTATCCTCGGCTAAACAGGGACTGTCAAACTGGAAATCGCTTTCAGGGCAGCGGATCTTCCGAGACTGAAATGTCGGTAACGCCCAGGCTGGCCAGCGCGTCAGCCAGGTCTTCCAGCGCCAGGCCCAGATCGGCGGCCGGATCGAGCGGCTTGCCGGCTGTGGCCAGCGGTGCGCCGCCCAGCGACAGCTGCACCAGCAGCAGCGGCTCATCGTCGTCTTCGGACGGCGCGATGACTGCTTGCGCCTGCGCCGGATCGTGGCCGGCCAGCGCCTGGCTGAGTGTCGACAGCAGGTGCAGCATGTCGTGCTCGGACTGGCCCTGGGCGCGTGCGCCGAAGAACAGGTCCTGGTACAGGAAGTTCAGCGTCAGCGCAGTATCGGCGCCGCGCGCGCGGCCCAGGCAGCGCGCTACCATGGGTGCGCAATCCCTGGTCCATTGCTGATAGCGTTCGGCGCGTTCGGCGAAGTAGGCGTCGGCGGCTTTCTCGCCGGCCGGCACCTTATAGAAGGCGTCGTCGGCACGCTTCAGTGCGAAGCCGAGCAGGAAGCGCAGTTCGACCGCCGTGTCTTCCGGGCCGAAGCTGGTGGGCGACCAGCCGGCCGCCATGCTGCGCTCCAGCGCCGGCGCGGCGCTGATTTTTTTGTCGGTCAGCGATTGCGCCGCTTCGCGCACCATCGCGTGCAGCTGGCCGTAGTTGATGCGCTCGATTTCACCCAGGTCGTAGGCGTGGCTGACCAGCACCACTTGCGCTTTGGGGCTTTCCAGGCCGGCGCCGGTGAAGCTGTTGAGCAGGGCGTCGTAGGCGTCACTGTCCTGGAAGTCGGCGGCCGGATCAAGGCCGCCCTGGCTGTGCACGAACACCGGGATGGCGAAGGCGTCGATCTCCAGTTCCGGTGCATTCTCGCGGCGAATAATCAAATTGGCCGCGCCTTCTTCGACGGCGTTGCGCAGGTAGCGGTAGGCGTCGGCCGATTCGTCGCGCGCCATCTCGATGGCGCCGTACAGCACTTCATTCTTGCCTTGCGCCAGCAGGCGGCGCAGCAGGCGCTGGAACTCGATGTGTTTTTGCGCCAGCTCGGCGCGGGTGGCGGCGGAAATGATGTCGCCGCTGGCCGATTCGTCGGCCAGGTCCAGCGCCAGCGCGCACA
The DNA here is from genome assembly GCF_019219065.1 of Duganella sp. sic0402. GTDB lineage: Bacteria > Pseudomonadota > Gammaproteobacteria > Burkholderiales > Burkholderiaceae_D > Rugamonas. The sequence goes on from NZ_JAHUWK010000006.1 coordinate 77,129, forward strand.
ATTCGGTGGTTTGTTGCTGGTCTTTGACTTCAGGGGAATTGGCGGATTTGCGCGCTACGGGGCGCTTATTTTTAGGCATGCTGGTTTTGACTTCTTATTATCGTTCGGTGTGGAAGGTTTCGTTCAGTTCGTCGAGCAGGTCTTCGGTTTCATCCTCGGTCAGCCCAAGGTGGCGGCAGGCGCTGTCGCCGCCTTTTTCCCATTCGTAGGAACTGTGATGGTTGTGCAGGCGCTGGATGCCTTTTTCGGCCAGCAGCGACAGCGCCACCAGCGAGCGGATCGCATCGTCGGTGGACGGGTCTTCCAGCACGCGGTAGTCGTGGTGCAGCAGGATCGCCCAGGAGACGTCCGGCGACAGGCCCCAGTTGCGTGCCAGCAGGCAGCCGATGGCGGCGTGGTTGGTGCTGTAGTGTGCGTCCTCGACGGCGGTGAACACGCCGCTGGCGTCGTTGCAGGCCTGCTCGTAGGTGGCGTTGTAGTCGTCGAAGCGGTTCATCAGCAGCGGCACGCCGATATCGCAGAACAGGCCGAAGGTATGGGCGATGTCGGGCGGCGCCACGCGCAGCTTGCGCGAGGTGAACACCAGCGCCTGGGCGCGGCGCGCCGAGATTTCCCAGAATGCGTTGAGGTCGGATTCCTTGCCCTCGATCGCCTGGCGCGCCAGCAGCCCGGTCAGCAGCGAGGCGCACTGGTTGATGCCGAGGAAGTTGATCGCCTGTTCGACTGACTTGGCCTTGCGGGCGGCGCCGAAGAACGGCGAATTGGCCAGTTTCAACAGCGCGCCGGACATGCCGACATCGTTGGCGATGATGCGTGCGATGTGGCGCGGCGACGGATCTTCCTTGGCCAGTTCGCGCTGCAGGTCGACGAGCAGGCTGGGCCGAGGCGGAATACGGATGGAACGCATCAGCGCGTCTTCCACCGCGTTTTCTGTTGGCAAGGCTTGGGCAGCTACTGTCGTCATTGTTATCTTCAGGCAAAAGGCAATTACCCTCGATTATCGCCGCATACGGGCGGCGATAGCGCGAATTTGTGGTGATTTTCTCGGCAACACGCCATATTTTGTCGTGAATTGCGTGCGAGTGATAATTATTTGGCACCAATTCCATGAGCGCGCCGTCCAGATTGGCATTTAGAATAGACGCATGATGACCACACTGGCAGGCATTGATTTCAGCGCTCCCTCGCATGAGGTGGCGCCGCAGCTGATAGGCGTGACCTTGCTGATTAACGGCGTGGGCGGCCGTATTGTCGAAACCGAGGCGTATGACCGTGAGGAGCCTGCCTCGCATTGCTACGGCGGCGAGACGCCGCGCAATTTTTCGATGTTCGGGCCGCCGGCGCGCAGCTATGTGTATCAGTCGCACGGCATCCACTGGTGCCTGAATTTTGTCTGTCGCGAACCGGGACACGGCGCCGGGGTGCTGATCCGCGCGCTGGAGCCGCTGGATGACGCCGAGGGGCTGGCGAAGATGTGCGCGCGGCGCGGCCTGGACGAGCCACGGCTGCTGTGTTCAGGGCCGGGCCGGCTGGGCCAGGCGCTGGGCGTGACGCGCGCGCTGAATGACCTGCCGCTGGCGCAGGCGCCGTTCGAGTTGCTGCCGCGTGAGCGCGAGGTGGTGGTATTAGCCGGTCCGCGCATCGGCATTTCCAAGGCGGTGGAGCTGCCGTGGCGCTTCGTCGAAGCCGGCTCGCGTTTTTTGAGCAAGCCCATGCGGCGCGTCTGAGCCGCCTTCCAGCTTGAATACCGATACCGCCTGCGACAGCTGGCCGGCCTGATGCTGCAAGCTGGCGGCGGCCGCAGCAGCCTGTTCGACCAGCGCGGCGTTCTGCTGCGTCACATCATCCATCTGCCCGACCGCCTGATTGACTTCGGCGATGCCTTGCGCCTGCTCGGCGCTGGCGCTGCTGATGCGGGCAATGATGTCGTTCACCTGCTGCACGGCGGCGACGATGCCGCCCATCCGCTCGCCGGCCTGCTGCACCGAGGCGCTGCCGCCGTCGATGGTGGCGACCGAGGCGGCAATCAGGCTCTTGATTTCCTTGGCGGCGGCGGCCGAGCGCTGCGCCAGTGTGCGCACTTCGGCGGCGACTACGGCGAAGCCGCGCCCCTGTTCGCCGGCGCGCGCTGCTTCCACGGCCGCGTTCAGCGCCAGGATGTTGGTCTGGAAGGAGAGGCCGTCGATGACGGCGATGATGTCGACGATTTGCCGCGCGCTGGCGCGGATCGAGGCCATGGTGCGTACCGCGTCCTGCATGGCCACGCCGCCGTGCTGCGCCAGGTCGCTGGCGCTGGCGGCCAGCTGGCAGGCCTGGCGCGCGTTGGCGGCGTTGGCTTGCACCGCCTGCGTCAGGCTGTTCATGGCGCTGGCGGTCTGCTCCAGCGAGCTGGCCTGGATTTCAGTGCGGCTGGACAGGTCGAGATTGCCGCTGGCGATTTCGCGCGCGGCGGTGTCGATCGAACGCACCGCGCCGAGGATGGTGCCGAGCGTGTGGGTGAGCTTGTGCAGGCTCTGGTCGAGCATGCGCGCGGTATCGGCGATTTCGTCGCGTCCCTGCGTGCCGCGTCCGCTGGCGAGGCGGCCGGCGGCCAGCGCAAGCACCACGTCGCCAATCGCGCGGATGTCGCGTAGCATGGCGCCGCGTACCGCCGTCGTCACGCCCACCGATAGCGCGATCGACAGCAGCACCATCGCCGCCATGCTGGTGTTGAGCGCGTGGAAGTCGGCCTGGGCTTGCGCGTGCGCCTGCTCGCTGAGCTGCTTTTCCAGCGCCGCCAGTTGCGCCAGTTGGCCGTTCAGCCGCAGGAATTGCTTTTCCGCGCCGGCCATGGCGTTGGTGGCGATGCTTTGGTCCATCTGCGCCATGTCCATGGTGTCGCGCACCGCCTGGCGGTAGGCGGACAGCGTTTGCAACGACTGTATGAGGATCTGGCGTTCGGCGGTCGGCGTGCCGGGCGCCTCGTCGAGCTGGCGCAGCAGCGTTTCGGTGTGGGCGTGGCGGCTACGGATGTCGCGCGCCAGCGCGTCCAGGCGCGGCTGGGCGAAGCTGCCGTTGACCCAGGCCAGCAGCTGGTAGATGTGGGCGTGGGCGTAGCGCGCTTCGCCGCTGGCATCGGCCGCCATCTTGAGGCGCGCGGCGCGCACTTGCACCAGGTTTTCCAGCGAGGCGTTCTGGCGCGCCATGCCAAGGCAGGCCGCGCCGGCGGTGGCGATCAGCAGCACCAGTACCAGCATTGGCGCGAGCAGCAGTTTGGGACCGATACGCAGTTTGTTGAGCATGATGTGCTCCGTTATTTTTTGTAGATGCCGGCTTCCAGCACGACATCACCGACACGCAGGATGTAGGTGGTCTTGGGTTCGATCTTGCCGGTGGCGGGATTTTTGTACTGGTAATCAACCCAGCCGCTGCCTTTGCGCGCAGCCAGATCGATGATCTCGCGGCGGTATTTTTTGCCGCTGGCGTCGGGGATGTCGGTCAGGTCCTTGCCGACGATGGACGGGTTGACCGGATGCGCCAGCACGATGCCGGTTTTGAGGTCGCGGATGTCGACGTACAGCGAGCCTTGCAGATACTCGGGATCGCGCGCGGCGATCTTGCGGATGAAGGCTTCCTGGCCGTTGGCCTTGATGAAGGCGGCGCCTTTCTCGGCCATGGCGATGGCATCTTTTTCAGTGGGATCGGCCGCCAGCGCAGGCAGGGTGATGATGGCGAAAGTGAGTGCAGCGAAGGTTTTCATGAACGTGCTCCTGGACGGTGAATGACCCGAGCAACTGTACGCCGGCGCACGTTTAATGAGTTGCGCTGGCGCAAGATCGGTTAATGCGGCGCGGCCTAGCATGGGGTTTTCTGACCACATAGGAAGCCGCGATGGATACGCCCAAATTCAAACCGTTCATACGACAGACCATTTCGCATTCGCGCCAATGGGAGTGGATAGCGCCGGACTTGCAGGAGGCGGTGCAGGTGGTGTCGCATGTGCTGCCGTTCCGCACCAACGAGTACGTGCTGGATCATTTGATCGACTGGAACAATGTGCCTGATGATCCAATCTACCGGCTAACCTTTCCACACCGCGACATGCTGGCGCCGGACGACTATGCGCGGCTGCGCGAGCTGGTGCTGGGCAAGGCCGATCAGCCGGCGCTGGCGGAGCTGGTGCGGCGTATCCGGCTGCGCATGAATCCCCATCCGGCTGGACAGATGACACACAATGTGCCGCGCGTAAACGACGCGCCGCTGAAGGGCTTGCAGCACAAGTACAAGGAGACGGTGCTGTTCTTTCCCAGCGCCGGCCAGACTTGCCACGCCTACTGTACTTTCTGCTTCCGCTGGCCGCAGTTTGTCGGCATGGACGATATGAAGTTCGACGCCAGGGAGTCGCACGAGCTGGCGGCCTATCTGCGGCAGCATCCGGAAGTGACCGATGTGCTGATTACCGGCGGCGATCCGCTGATCATGAATACCCGTTCGCTGGAGGCGTATATCGAGCCGCTGCTGGCGCCGGAGCTGGCGCATATCCAGAATATCCGCATCGGCACCAAGTCGGTGGCGTATTGGCCGCAGCGTTTTGTGTCGGACCGCGATGCGGACGATCTGCTGCGGCTGTTCGAGCGGGTGGTGGCAGCCGGGAAGAATATGGCCATCATGGGGCATTACAACCATGCGGTCGAGCTGCGCCAGCCGATTGCGCAGCAGGCGGTGAAGCGCATCGTCGGCACCGGCGCGACCTTGCGCATGCAGGGGCCGCTGATACGGCATATCAACGAGGACCCGGCGTCGTGGGCAGAGCTGTGGCAGACCGGTGTGCGGCTGGGGGCGATACCCTACTATATGTTTGTTGAACGGGATACCGGGCCGCGCGCGTATTTTCAGCTGCCGCTGGCGCGCGCGCATGAGGTTTTCCAGGCGGCGTATCAGATGGTGTCCGGCTTGTCGCGCACGGTGCGCGGGCCGTCGATGAGCGCGTTTCCGGGCAAGGTCGTGATCGACGGGATCGCCAATATCGGCGGCGAGAAGGTGTTTGCCTTGCAGCTCCTGCAGGCGCGCAAGGCGGACTGGGTGCGCAAGCCGTTTTATGCGAAGTTCGATCCGCAGGCGACCTGGATGGATGAGCTGAAGCCCGCCTTCGGGCGGGATAAATTCTTTTTCGAGGAGGAGGGCGGCAGCCGCAGCGAATTCGGTGCCGAAGCACCGGGCGCGCGCAAGGTGATTCCGCTGATGGCGGCGCGATGAGCTGCACCGCGCCGCCGCTGTCCGGGCCTTCCTTGCTGGCGCTGGTGTTCCTGCCGTTCGCGCTGGGGCACTTTCTGTCCGGGCTGATACGCACGGTGAATGCGACCTTGGCGCCGCAACTGGTGGCGGCGCTGGCGTTGACGCCGGGACAGCTTGGGCTGTTGACCAGTAGCTTCTTTCTGGCGTTTGCGCTGGCCCAACTGCCGGTCGGCGTTGCGCTGGACCGTTGGGGGCCGGCCAGGGTGCAGCTGCCGATGCTGCTGTTGGCCGCCGTGGGGGCGCTGGCGTTTGCAGGCGGGCAGACCTTTGCGCAATTGCTGGTGGCGCGGGCGCTGATCGGTCTTGGTCTGGGCGGCTGTTTCATGTCGGCATTGAAGGCGCTGTCAACGTGGATTGCACCAGCGCGGTTGCCATCGGTGCAGGGCTATCTGATCGCTGCGGGTGGATTGGGAGCTGCGGCGGCCACGCTGCCGGTGCGGCTGGCCTTGCACTACACCGACTGGCGCGGCCTGTTCCTGTGGCTGGCCGCCGCACTTGCGTTGGCCGGCGTGCTGATGCGCTGGCTGGCGCCAGCACAGCCGCCACTCGCAGCGCCGTCGCTGCCCACCTTGCCGCCGGCTGGCGTGCACAAGCGAGGCATGCTGGAAGCTATGCAGCTTGTGTATCGCTATCCTGCGTTCCGCGAGGTGGTGGGGCTGGTGCTGATACCGCACACAGTGTTTTTCGGCATACAAGGGCTGTGGATTGGCCGCTGGCTGAGCGATGTTGCGCGCTATCGCGAAGAGGCGGTGGTGTATCTGCTGTATCTCGGCATGGCGGCGCTGATCTTCGGCGCCATCGCGGTGGGCATGCTGACTGAATGGCTGGCGCGGCGCGGCGTGCGTCCGCTCAGCGTGGCGGCGGCCGGTGTGGCGCTGTTCATGCTGGTGCAAACAGGCTTTGTGTGCGACTGGCGGCCCAGCTATGCCTTGCTGTCGGTGCTGTTCACGCTGATCGGCACAGTGACCGGCATCGAGTACGCCATCGTCGCGCAAAGCCTGCCCGGCGCGCTGACCGGCCGCGCGGCCACCTGCCTGAATCTGCTGATCTTTGCCGGCGCGTTCGCCGTGCAGGCAGGTTTTGGCCTGATCGTCGGCTGCTGGCGGCCGGACCTGTCTGGGCATTATCCAGCGGCGGCCTATCAAGCGGCGTTTGGCGCACTGATACTGCTGCAGTTGCCGGGGCTGATCTGGTTTGTGCGGCGGCGCAGGCGCAATCCGGTAGAATGGGTTTCCCATCCGACCAGCCTTTAATGATGCGATGACCGAATCCGATAATGCCTTTGCCTCGCTGCCGCTGTCCTGGCGCGAATGGATCATGGAAAACCTGGCACGCGCCTGCAGCCCGCTGGATATGGCCAACAGCATGGTGCGGTCCGGCCAGTACGGCATGGCCACTGCGCGCGCGGCGATCGATGAAGCGCTGCTGCTGCGCGCCACCGGCGCCGGAGTTGGCGCTGCGTCTGCGGCCGCCCCGGCGCCGGTGGCGAGCGCGTTTTCCGCGCCGCGCGATATGCCGTTTATCGACACCAGCAGCAACCGCATCGCCGCACCGGACCGCGAGATCGATGTGCTGTTCGTGCTGAAGAAGCCGCAAGTGATCCTGCTCGGCAATGTGCTCAGCGACGAGGAGTGCGACGCCATCATCGAGCATTGCGGCACCCGCTACACGCGCTCCACCGTGACGGCGGAAGCCGATGGCGCCAGCGTGGTGCATGAGGGCCGCACTTCGGAGATGGCCTTCATCCAGCGCGGCGAAGCGGAAGTGGCGGAGCGCATTGACCGCCGGCTGGCCGCGATCGCGCACTGGTCGCCCGAATGCAGCGAGCCGTTCCAGCTGCAAAAATACGGCAAGATGCAGGAATACCGCCCGCATTACGATTGGCTGGACCCGGACAGTACCGGCCATCGCTCGCACCTGGCGCGCGGCGGCCAGCGGCTGGCAACGTTCGTGCTGTATCTGTGCGATGTGGAGCAGGGCGGCGGCACGGTGTTTCCCAATCTCGGACTGGAGGTGTTTCCGAAAAAGGGCAGCGCGCTGTGGTTCCTCAACACCGACAGCAATCACCAGCCGGACCCGCAAACACTGCACGGTGGCGCGCCGGTGGTCAGCGGTACCAAGATCATCGCCAACAAATGGCTGCGGCAGCAGCGCTACGGTTAAAATGCCGGGTGAATTTTTAACCGGGAGTGATGTATGAGATTAGTGCGCTATGGCCGTCCAGGCAAAGAGAAACCAGGCTTGATCGATGACGAAGGCAAGCTGCGCGACCTGTCCGGCGTGATCGGCGATATCGATGCGGCGGCGCTGGCGCCGAAGTCGCTGCGCAAGCTGGAGAAGATTGCGCATGCGTCGCTGCCGCTGGTGCGCGGCAATCCGCGCTTTGGCGTGCCGGTGGCGCGGGTTGGCAAGTTCCTGTGCATCGGCCTGAATTATTCGGACCATGCGGCGGAGGCAGGTATGCCGGAGCCGAAGGAGCCGATCATTTTCACCAAGGCGGTGTCCGCGCTGAATGGCCCGGATGATCCGATCATGCTGCCGCAAGGCTCCAGGAAGACTGACTGGGAAGTGGAGCTGGGCATCGTTATCGGTACGCGCGCGCAGTATGTCAGCGAGGCCGATGCGCACAAGTACATCGCCGGCTACACGGTGGTCAATGATGTGTCGGAGCGCGAGTATCAGCTGGAGCGCGGCGGTACATGGGACAAGGGCAAGGGTTGCGATACTTTCGGCCCGGTCGGCCCGTGGCTGGTGACAGCGGAGGATATCTACGATGTGCAGGATCTGGATTTGTATCTGGAACTGAACGGCAAGCGCATGCAGACCGGGAATACTTCCACCATGATTTTCACGGTGGCGCAGATTGTCAGCTATCTGTCGAAGTTCATGACGCTGGAGCCGGGCGATGTGATCGCTACCGGCACGCCGCCGGGCGTGGGCATGGGGCGCAAGCCGCAGCGTTTCCTGAAGAAGGGCGATACGCTGCGACTGGGGATCGCGGGTTTGGGCGAGCAGCAGCCGGAAGTCATCGCCTGGCATGCGCGCTAAACCCGCACGGCCAGCAGCTGCGGGGTCAGACGCCTCTTGCGGTGGCGGGATTCAGCGCCGCAGCGAGCGAGTCCGCTAACCGGCTTACGATTTCCCCCAGTTCTGCTTCAGTGGTGATAAACGGCGGCGCCAGCAGGATATGGTCGCCGTAGCGGCCGTCGATGGTGCCGCCCATCGGATAGATCAGCAGGCCGCGCGCCATGGCCGCCTGTTTCACCTTCGCGTGCAGCTGCTGTTCGGGATCGAACGGCGCTTTGCTGGCACGGTCGGCCACCAGTTCCAATCCTATCAATAGCCCTCGGCCACGGATGTCGCCGACATGCGGATGTTCGCCTAGCACCTCCCGCAGCATATGGCGTAGCGCTACGCCGCGTGCGGTGACGGCGCCCAGCAGATTGTCGCGCTGTATAAGCTGCTGCACTGCCAGCGCGGCGGCGGCGGCGACCGGATGACCGCCATAGGTATGGCCGTGCTGGAAAGCGCCGCTGCCGTCGCGCAAGCGCTGCACGATGGGCCCGCGCGCCAGCACCGCGCCGATCGGCTGGTAACCGGCGCCCAGGCCTTTGCCCAGCACCACCAGGTCGGGCAGCACGCCTTCCTGCTCAAACGCGTAGAGCGTGCCGGTGCGGCCCATGCCGCACATGACTTCATCGAGTATCAGCAGCAGGCCATACTGGTCGCACAGCTTGCGCACGCCGCGAAAGTAGCCGGGCGTGGGCGGCACCGCGCCGGCGGTGGCGCCCACCACGGTTTCCGCGACAAAGCCGATTACCCGCTGCGGGCCGGCGGCAACGATGGCCTGCTCCAGCTCGCGCAGCAGCGCGGCGGTGTAGTCGTCCGTGCTCTGGCCGCTGGCGCGGTCGCGGTATGCATAGCAGGGGGCGACGCGCGGCACTTCCATCAGCAGCGGTGCGAACGGCTGGCGCCGCCATGCGTTGCCGCCCACCGCCAGCGCGCCCAGCGTGTTGCCGTGGTAGCTCTGGCGGCGTGCGATGAATACGCTGCGCTGCGGCTGGCCGGCTTCCAGCCAGTATTGGCGCGCCAGCTTGAGCGCCGTTTCCATCGCCTCCGAACCGCCTGAGACGAGGTAGACCTGATCGAGGTCGCCGGGTGCGTCGGCGGCCAGGCGCGCGGCCAGTTGTTCGGCGGCGTCGCTGGTGAAGAAGCTGGTGTGGGCGTAGGCGTTGCGGTCGATCTGCGCGTGCATCGCGGCCAGCACGTCGGGATGGGCGTGGCCCAGCGACGAGACGGCCGCGCCGCCGCTGGCGTCCAGGTAGCTGCGGCCGGCCTGGTCGGTGATGCGGATGCCAGCGGCGTGGACCGCTACCGGTGGCGGGTGGCGCAGGTCGCGGTGGATGAGGTGGCTCATGGCGTCCTTTCGTGGTGATGTCAGCTGACGATAGCCGTGATTTGCGGGGCGCTTATTGATGTATGCCATGATGCGTTCTTTGGGAGCGACTATGGACGATCGTTTGGGACCGATTCCGTTTGCCGGGATGAGCGCGGCGCAGCAGGTCGCGGCGCAGGCGGTGATTGATGGGCCGCGCGGCGCGCTGTACGGGCCGTTCGTGCCGCTGATACGCTCGCCGGAGCTGATGTCGGCGGCGCAGCGCATGGGCGAGTATCTGCGCTACCGCAGCGCGATCGGCACGCGGCTGACCGAGCTGGCGATACTGGTGACGGCGCGGCAGTGGAGCCAGCAGGTCGAATGGGCGATCCATGCGCCGATCGCGCGCGAGTACGGGATTGCGGAGGAGGCGATTGCTGCCATCGCGGCGCGCCAGCGGCCCACGCGGCTGCTGGAAGATGAGGCGCTGGTGTACGAGTTTTGCGTGCAGCTGCAGCAGCTACAGCGGGTGGATGATGCGACTTACGCGGCGGCGCTGGCGGCGTTCGGCGAGCAGGGCGTGGTCGATCTGATGGGCATCAACGGTTACTACACGTTTCTGGCGATGGTGATGAATGCGGCGCGGACGCCCGCGCCTGCATCCAGCGCCGCGCCGCTACCGGAGTAAGCATGGGTTTAGCGCAGTATTTTGAAGCGTTGAAGGCGGCCCTGCCGGCCGATGGCCCGGGTTTCAGTGCAGCGGTGCTGCGCGATGGCGAGGTGGCGTTTGCGTTGCATCACGGGCTGGCGCCGCTGGGCATCGCGCGCAGCGGCTTCGACGAGGACCGCGCCACAGTGCTGCCGGGGCGTGTCTGCAGTTACGAGGCGGATACGGCGCGGCCGGGCGGCTACCAGCAGCATCTGGGGAATGCGAACACGGTGGGCGATGGCGGCTTGTATGCCAGCGTGCGCGAGTTGCTGCTGTGGGAGCGCGCGTGGCATCAGCAGTGGGATCAGCCGGACAGCCTGCTGCGGGCGCTGCTGCAGGCTTCGCCGCTGAATGACGGCGTAGCGCCGAGCTATCGTTTCGGGCTGGAGTGGCTGCAGCGGCACGGGCAGGATGTGGTGTTCCACGGCGGCTGCCTGTGGGGCTTCAACACCATGCTGCTGCGCTTGCCGCAGCAGCGGCTGTCGATTATCCAGCTGTCCCATACCAGGGCCGTGGAGCCGGACTGGCAACAGCTGGTGGATGCGGCGCTGGCTTAAAGGATCTTCTTCAGCCAGGCGCTGATGTGCTGCACTTCTTCCGGGCAGACCGAGTGCTGCATGGCGTATTCATGCCATTCGACCTGGTAGCCCCAGCCGGTCAGCAGGTCGCGCGAGGCGGTGGCGCGGGCGAGCGGGATCACCGGGTCCATGCGGCCGTGCACCAGGAAGATCGGGGTCTGCTTGCTTTCCGGCGTGTGTTCCTCGGCGGCCTTGGCGGCGATCGGCACGTAGCCAGACAGGCACATCAGGCCGGCCAGCGGCACTTTCTGGCGCAAGCCGGTTTGCAAGGTCATCGCGCAGCCTTGCGAGAAGCCGGCCAGGATGATGCGCTCATTCGGGATGCCGCGTGCGTTTTCACGGGCGATCAGCGCTTCCACTTTGAGCTGCGAGGCGCGCAGGCCGGCTTCGTCTTCCTGGCGGCCCAGGTCGGTCACGGCGATGTCGTACCAGGCGCGCATCACGTAGCCGCCGTTGATGGTGACCGGCATGGTCTCGGCGTTGGGGAAGATGAAGCGGATAGCCGGCAGGCCGGCCAGGTCCAGCTCCGGCACCAGCGGCACGAAGTCGTTGGCGTCGGCGCCCAGGCCGTGCATCCAGATGATGGCGACGCTCGGGTTGGCGCCGGTTTCTTTTTCGATGGTTTGCAACAATTGGCTCATGCTTGTCCTTGGGCAGGGCGAATGGCGGATTTGGGCCGGAAGGCCTTGCACACGGCCGGGTCGGTTTCCATGTAAGGGCCGCCGATCAGGTCGATGCAGTAGGGGACGGCAGCAAAGATGCCGCCCACCAGCGTGGCGCCATCGGCGTCTTTCAGGCCGCCCAGCGTTTCAGCGATGGCTTTCGGCTGGCCCGGCAGGTTGAGGATCAGCGCCGCGTGGTCGGCGGTTTCGCGGATCACGGCGGTCTGGCGCGACAGGATCGCGGTCGGCACGAAGTGCAGGCTGATCTGGCGCATCTGTTCGCCGAAACCGGGCATTTCCTTGCTGCCGACTGCCTTGGTGGCTTCCGGCGTGACGTCGCGGCGCGACGGGCCGGTGCCGCCGGTGGTCAGGATCAGGTGGCAGCGGGCCACGTCGGCCAGTTCGGTCAGCGTGGCTTCGATTTGCGGCTGTTCGTCGGCGATCAGCCGGGTTTCGACGCGGAACGGCGTGGTCAGCGCGCGCGCCAGCCAGTCTTGCAGCGCCGGCAGGCCCTGGTCCTGGTAGACGCCGCCGCTGGCGCGGTCGGAGATCGACACCAGGCCGATCAGCAACGTGGCGTTACTCGTCATCTGCTTCGCTGTCGGCGTCTGCTTCGGTATCGTCAGCGCCGGCCGCCTTGCGCTTGTCGGCATCCAGCTGCTTGAGGATCTGGAAGATTTCGCGGTAGGCTTTAGGCGGCTTGTTCTCGGCCTGTTCCTTGCGGGCGTTGCGGATCAGCGTGCGCAGGTGCTGCACGTCCAGCTCCGGGTGGTCGGACAGCAGCGAAGTCAGCGCGTTGTCGTCGGTCAGCAGTTTTTCGCGGCGGCGTTCCAGTGCGTGCATGGCCGAGGTTTCAGCCTTGGAAGCGCCTTTCCAGCTGTCGATGGCTTTCTGGATGGCGGCCACTTCGGTCTCGTCCAGGGTGCGCATTTTCTTGCCGACAAACTGCATCTGGCGGCGACGGCCCTCGTGATTGGTGATTTTCTGGCATTCGAGGATGGCTTCCAGCACATCTTCCGGCATCGGCACTTTCTTGACGCGGTCGCGCGGTGCCTCTACCAGGGCCTCGCCGAGCTTTTGCAGGGCGTTGGATTGGCGCTTGGCTTCGGATTTGGATGGGCGCTCGTATTCGTCTTCGAATTCGGCCGAGCTGAAACCGACGCCGCCGGTGCTGCGGTTGGGATTTACCATAATATTAACTTTCCTGCGGGCGCTAGGCCGCGCCCTTAAACTGTAAACGACTGCTATGATAACTGTTTTAGCGGCCACTCGAAGAAAACAGCCCATGAGCGATACCCATTTTACCCATACCCAGGACCAGTTGAAGCAGCTCGCACGCGATGTGCTGGGCTATGCGAAAGCCCAGGGCGGCAGCGATTGCGCCGTCGAAATCAGCGAGGGCAGCGGCCTGTCGGTGTCGGTGCGCAAGAGCCAGATCGAAACCATCGAGCAGAATAAAGACAAGGGCATGGGTGTGACCGTGTTCATCGGCCAGCGGCGCGGCAATGCATCGACCTCGGATTTTTCGGCCGCCGCGCTGAAGGCAACCGTCGAGGCGGCCTACAATATCGCGCGCTTTACCTCGGACGATGATTGCGCCGGGCTGGCCGATGAAGATCAGCTGGAGCTGAATCCTCGCGACCTGCAACTGTTCTACCCATGGGATATCTCGACCGCTGATGCGGTGGCGCTGGCGCAGCGCGCCGAGGCGGCCGCGTTTGCCGTCGATCCGCGCGTGACCAATTCGGAAGGCGCCGGCGTGCATGTGCAGCAGTCGCATTTTGTGGCGGCCAATTCGCGCGGCTTCATCGGCGGCTATCCATATTCGCGGCATACGCTGTCGGTGGCGCCGATCGCCGGCAAGGGCAAGCATATGCAGCGCGACGACTGGTATTCGTCGGTGCGCGATGCGGCCAAGATGTCGCCCCCGGAAGCGATCGGCCGCTATGCTGCTGAGCGTGCGCTGGCGCGTCTGCATGCGCGTTCGATCGATACCCGCACTTGCCCGGTGCTGTTCGAGGCGCCGCTGGCAGCTGGCCTGCTGGGCGCGTTCGTGCAGGCGACCTCGGGTGGAGCGCTGTACCGTAAGTCGACCTTTTTGCTGGACTCGCTGGGCAAGCAGGTGTTGCCCAAGCATGTGCAGATTCACGAAGATCCGCACGTCATCGGCGGCGTGGGGTCGGCGCCGTTTGACGAAGAGGGCGTGCGCACCGTCAAGCGCGATGTGGTCAAGGATGGCGTGGTGCAGGGCTATTTCCTGTCGACCTATTCGGCGCGCAAGCTGGGCATGAAGACCACCGGCAATGCCGGCGGTTCGCATAATCTGGCGCTGACCTCGACGCTGACCACGGCGGCCGACGATTTCGCCGGCATGCTGCGCAAGATGGGCACCGGCCTGCTGGTGACCGAGCTGATGGGACAGGGCACCAATTATGTGACCGGCGATTATTCGCGCGGCGCGGCGGGTTACTGGGTCGAGAATGGCGTGATCCAGTATCCGGTCGAGGAGATCACCATCGCCGGCAATATGAAGGATATGCTGGCGCAGATCGTTGCGGTCGGCAATGATGTGCTGGTGCGCGGCACCAAGCAGACCGGCTCCATCCTGATCGAGAATATGGTGGTGGCCGGCGCCTGAGCCCGCTTTAGTCGGTGCTGCGGCGCGCGCTGGCGGCGGTTGATGCCGCATACTGCGGCAGCCCACGTGCTTGGTGTGGTGATTTTTCCTTCGGCCATCAATAAGTCGCCTTCCACCTGCGCCATGTAGCAATGGCCGCGGTGGATGATGCGCAACCGCGTGCCGTGCGGCAGAAACAAATCCTTCCATTGATAGCCGCGATCGGTCGGCTGGCCGTATTCGCGCATCATCCATTCCCGCAACGCGATCAGCACGATTTCCTCCTGCGAGCGCAGGTCTTCGCGCTTGCGCATCTGAAAATATAGCCCCATATATACAGGGTGGGTTGTATCTATGCTGATTGCCTATTTTCGCCTATTTCTGCCTGCGGATTGCCTACATTTGTAACAGTTAGACACTGCGCCCTAGAGGGAAGTTCCACAAATGGCGCTGAAAAAAATAGGCATCCGATAGGCAGAAATAGGCCGAAATAGGCAGTGACTGTGGAGGGCAAACCCTATGGGTATGTCCTCCACCATAGCCGGTTGCAGCGCGGGCTGCGGGCCGGCCTTCGCCCTGCGGGGCCGCAGGGCGGTGGTGCTGTTTACTGTTGCGCCAGCAGCGATTGCAGCACGGGCTGCAGGATCGCCTTGCCCAGCTCGGCGCTGCGGGCGCCGTTCCAGCCGACTTCCGGATCCGGATCGTTGGCATTGTCCTTGAACGGCATTTCCAAGGTCAGCGACAGGCAGCCGAAGGCGTGGGTGATGTGCGGCGAACCCATGGTCAGCGTTTCATCGGTGTACGGCGTTTCGCCGTAGCCGTATTCGTCCTGGAAGTCCGGGCTGGCGATCAGGAAATTATCGATGAAGTACTGCTGCGCTTCCACCTGATCGGCGGTAAAGGTCGGCAGCGACTCGCTGCCGGCCACGAACACATATGGCAAGCCTTCGTCGCCATGGATATCCAGGCACAGGTCGACGCCGATTTCGTGCATCTTCTGTTTGACCAGGAACACTTCCGGGCTGCGCTCCATGGTCGGGTTCAGCCATTCGCGATTCAGGTTGGCGCCGGCGGCGTTGGTGCGCAGATTGCCGCGTACCGAGCCGTCCGGATTCATATTCGGCACCACGTAGAACACGGCTTCGTTCAGGCACTGGCGGCCGAACGGATTGGCCGGGTCCAGCAGCGCTTCGACGAAGCCTTCGACAAACCATTCCGCCATGGTTTCGCCAGGGTGCTGGCGAGCGATGACCCAGACTTTCTGCTCCGCTTCCGGATCGCCAATGACCAGCATATTCAGGTCGCGGCCATCGATGGTACTGCCCAGATCAACCAGCTTGACCAGCGGCGACAGCTGGGCGTTGTCCAGCAGCGCCAGGTGGCGTTCCCACGAATACGGCTCGAAGTAGGCGTAGTAGACGCTGTCGTGCTCGGGCGTGTGGTTGATGGTCATGGTCTTGCCATCATAGGTGGTCGGCACACGGAACCAGCTGTCGCGGTCGTAGCTGGCGACGGCCTGGTAGTCTTTCCAGCCGTCCGGATAGGCGGCGCTGCCGGCGTTGAGGAAATTCATGCTCAGCGGCGTACCCTGCGCACCCTGCACGCGGTAGTAAAACCACTGCACGATGTCAGCGTGGGAATCTTTGCGGATGTTCAGGTCGATGGCGGCCGGATCATCGGCGCGAACCACCTCGATGGCGCCGGCGTCGAACTGCTGGCTGATTTTGATAGGCATAGCGGAATCCTGGTGAATTCTATGGAAATAGTGGGCCGCGCTTGTGGCGCAGAGCCGACATGATACAGGCTAGTCCATGGATACGCCCGGATTTCCGCCTCGCGCCGCCAGGCGCGGTGCTTGTTGCGTGTCAGGCCAGGCCGCCGAAACGGTCGAAGAAGGCAGCTTCGGCGGCGGGAGCAGCGGCGTCTTCGCGGCGCAGGGCGGTGTCGATGTGCTGCTCGGCGGCGCTGTAGACCAGCAGGTAGATACGCCGCGCCAGCTCGTAGGCCAGCGTGCCCGGCCATGGCGTCGGCAGCAGCTCCACCGGCAGTTGCGGATCGTGCAGCTGCACGCGGCGGTAGGCGTGGATCAGCAGGGTGCGCACCACGAAGGCTTTTTCCGGCGACAGCGGTTGTTCGCAGGCCTGGCCATCCGCGCCGACCGGCAAACCGTCGGCCGCGTCGGCGGTGGCTTGCAGCGCCGCCAGCAGCGGCTCGAACTGGGCGATGAACTTGCTGTAGCCGTCGGCCACCGCAGCCATATCCCAGCCCTGCGCCACCAGCTCGCTGAGCGGACGTGCGCTGACCTGGCGCATCGCTTTGCCCTGCACCACGAACAGCTTGCCGGCCACGCCCAGCCGCGTCAGCAGCTCGTCCAGCGCCGGACCGTCGGCGGCCGGATGGCCCATGATGCCGGGCGCGATCAGGCTATAGCCCTCCCACAGCAATTCCTTGCGCAGCGCCGCCCGCTCAGCCGCAGTCAGTGTGCCGTCGCCGCTGAGCACCAGCGTCCAGCTGCCGTCCCAATGCACATTCGGCGGCGCGTAGATGCGCCGGTAGGCGTGCACGAAGCGCGCCATGGCGTCCGGCGTGATCGCATACGAGGAGCGGCGGCCGTCGCGCTGCGCCCCCAGCCAGCCTTCCTGCGCCAGCCGGAATACCGAAGTCCGCAGCAGCCGGTCGTTGACGCCGAACGGCGCCAGCAACTCGATCAGGCTGCCCAGCCAGACCATGCCGCCATGCGGCACGATGGCGTCGCCAAAAATGGTCACCACCAGCGATTTCGAGCGTGGCGGGTCACTGGCCAGGAATCCGGCTATCCAGTCGTTGCAATTCATAGGCGTCTTATTAAGCTGTACATGGAAACCCTAGTTTACTTGCCTGCGCGCCAGGCGCAGCAAAAAATTAACGCGATGCATGATTTTAATATGAGTCAAAAAAAACGTAGCTAAATTAAAATACGTATCGTAATATATGGAAAACGAGGAGACAGCCATGTATGCACAACTGGTGGAGACCGGTCTCAAGCAAGTTCGCACGGCCGATGACATGAGCGCCGACGAGCAGGCCTTCCAGGCCCGCATCGACGCCGGCGTCAAGATCGAGGCCAAGGACTGGATGCCCGAGGCCTACCGCAAGACGCTGATACGCCAGATCTCGCAGCACGCGCATTCGGAGATCGTCGGCCAGCTGCCGGAGGGCAACTGGGTGACGCGCGCACCTACGCTGAAACGCAAATCCATCCTGATGGCCAAGATCCAGGACGAGGCCGGCCATGGCCTGTACCTGTACAGCGCCGCCGAAACGCTGGGCGTGTCGCGCGACGAGCTGCTACAGGCGCTGCACAGCGGCAAAGCCAAATACTCCAGCATCTTCAACTACCCGACCTTGAGCTGGGCCGATATGGGCGCCATCGGCTGGCTGGTGGACGGCTCGGCCATCATCAACCAGATCCCGCTGTGCCGCTGCTCCTACGGCCCGTATGCGCGCGCCATGATCCGCGTGTGCAAGGAAGAATCGTTCCACGCGCGCCAGGGCTACGACATCATGCTGTCGCTGGCGCGCGGCACGCCCGAGCAGAAGGCGATGGCGCAGGATGCACTGAACCGCTGGTGGTGGCCGTCGCTGATGATGTTTGGCCCGTCGGATGCGGAATCGGTCAACAGCGCGCAATCGGCGCAGTGGCGCATCAAGCTGTTCTCCAACGACGAGCTGCGCCAGCGCATGGTCGACCAGAGCGTGCCACAGGCCGAATTTCTCGGTCTGACTGTGCCCGATCCCGACCTGAAATGGAACGCTGACAGCGGCCATTACGAATTCGGCGCCATCGGCTGGAGCGAATTCCATAACGTCCTGAAGGGCAATGGCCCGTGCAACCGCGAGCGCCTGCAAACCCGCGTCAAGGCCTGGGACGACGGCGAGTGGTTCCGCGACGCGCTGGTCGCCCACGCCGACAAACAAGCCGCACGCGCCGCATAAGGAGACAAGCATGAGCAAAGAATGGCCATTGTGGGAAATCTTCATCCGCAGCCAGCACGGACTGGCGCACAAGCATGTCGGCAGCCTGCATGCGCCGGACGCCGAAATGGCGGTCAACAACGCGCGCGACGTCTACACACGGCGCAATGAAGGCGTCAGCATCTGGGTGGTGCGCGCGGCCGATATCGTCGCCAGCAGCCCGGCCGACAAGGGCGCGCTGTTCGAGCCGTCTAACAGCAAGGTGTATCGCCATCCGACCTTCTTCCCGATGCCGGAAGAAGTCAAGAACCTGTAAGGCACGGCCATGGACAACAAGGTAAACTACTTGCTGCGGCTGGGCGACAACGCACTGATCCTCAGCCAGCAGCTGTCGCAATGGTGCGGTAAAGGCCCGGCGCTGGAAGAGGACATGGCGCTGACCAATGTGGCGCTGGACCTGCTGGGCCAGACGCGCCTGTGGTACGAGTATGCGGCCGAGCTGGAAGGTGCTGGCCGCGACGAGGACAAGCTGGCCTATCTGCGCGACGCGCATGACTTCAAAAACTGTCTACTGCTGGAACAGCCGAACGGCAATTACGCCGACACCCTAGTGCGCCAGTTCTACTTCGACACCTGGCACTACTTCCTGATCGACGGCCTGACGCGCAGCAGCGACGCGCGCATCGCCGCCATCGCCGAGAAGTCGCTGAAGGAAGTCACCTACCACCTGCGCCGCAGCGGCGACCTGATGGTGCGGCTGGGCGACGGCACGGAATTCAGCCGTGCCCGTACACAGGCAGCGGTGGACGCGCTGTGGATGTACAGCGGCGAAGTATTCGCCTACGACGCGGTGGACGAGGCCATGGTCGCTGCCGGCGTTGCACCGGCCGCCGCCGAACTGCGCACGCAATGGCTGGCCCACGTTGCCGAGATCTTGGCCGAAGCCACGCTAACCATGCCGCCGGCCGACGCTTGGATGCAGAAGGGCGGCAAGCAAGGCCGCCACAGCGAGCACCTGGGCTACATCCTGGCCGAGATGCAGTTCCTGCAGCGCGCCTATCCCGGCGCGGTCTGGTAAGTGCGAGGCAGCCATGACAGCCGCCGCTATCACCGCCATCGCCCCGGCGACAGCCGGGGGCTACGCTGAGCAAATCTGGGCCTGGCTCGGCGAAGTCCCCGACCCCGAAATCCCAGTCATCAGCATCGTTGACCTGGGCATCGTGCGCGGCGTCCACGTGGCTGCCGACGGTGCGTGCGACATCACCATCACACCCACTTACTCCGGCTGCCCGGCAATGCAAGTCATCGCCGACGCCATCACCGCAGCGCTGCACGCGCACGGCGTTGCGCAAGTACGGCTGCACAATCAGATCTCACCTGCCTGGACCACCGACTGGATGAGCGCCGCCGGCAAGGCCGCGCTGACCGGCTACGGTATCGCACCGCCGGTGCAGCAGGTGATCGACATCAGCGGCCTGCGGGCCAGTGCCCGAGCCGCCATCTCGCGCCGCGCACAGCCCGCGCTGACGGTCGCCTGCCCGCGCTGCGGTTCGCGGCACACCGACATCACCAGCCAGTTCGGCTCCACACCCTGCAAAGCGCTCTACAAATGCCTGGATTGCCGCGAACCGTTCGACTACTTCAAGTGCCACTAAACGCCATGAGCAAATTCCATCCGCTGACCATCGCCCACGTGCGCAACGAAACCCGCGACACCATCGCCGTCACCTTCGCCGTACCGGCCGAGCTGCGGGACAGCTTCCAGTACCAGCAAGGGCAGCATCTGACCCTACGCGCGCGGATCGGCGACGAAGACGTGCGCCGCTCCTACTCAATCTGCTCGGCGGTGCAGGACGGCGCACTGCGCGTCGCCATCAAGCGCACCCAGGGCGGACTGTTCTCCTGCTGGGCCAACGACACGCTGCAAGCCGGCCACACCCTCGAAGTGATGCCGCCGATGGGCCACTTCAACGTACCGCTGAACGCGGCCAACCACAAGCACTACCTGGCCTTCGCCGCCGGCAGCGGCATTACGCCCATCCTGTCGATCATCAAAACCACGCTGGCGGCCGAGCCACGCAGCAGCTTCACACTCTTCTACGGCAACCGCGCCTCGTCATCGGTGATCTTCAAGGAAGAACTGGCGGACCTGAAAGACATCTACCTGGACCGTCTGAAAATCACCTATGTCATGAGCCGCGAGCAGCAGGACATCGAACTGTTCAACGGCCGCATCACCAAAGACAAGGCGGCGCAATTCCTGCAGCACTGGGTGCGGGTGGAAGACATCGACACCGCCTTCATTTGCGGCCCGGAAGACATGATGCTGGGCGTCTCCGAAGCATTGCAGGAAGCCGGCATGCCGAAGACCGCCATCAAGGCTGAACTGTTCGCCGCCAGCATTCCCAAGCACACGCATCAGCCGCGCGCCGCGACCGCCGCCAGCGCTGCGCACCAGCAGACCGAAGTCACCGTCATCATGGACGGCAACGCCACCAGCTTCAGCATGGAACAGGACAAGGAATCGCTGCTCGACGCCGGCCTGCGCGCGGGGCTGGACATGCGCTATTCATGCAAAGGCGGCGTGTGCTCGACCTGCCGCTGCAAAGTCATCGAGGGCAAGGTTGACATGGACGTCAACTACGCGCTGGAAGACTACGAAATCGCACGCGGCTATGTGTTGAGCTGCCAGAGCTTCCCCACCACCGCCAAAGTCGTCATCGACTTCGACCAGGCCGAATAACAACGGAGACCCTATGGACTACCAGAACATCCTGTTCGACATCAGCGGCGGCATCGCCACGCTGACGCTCAACCGTCCGGATAAGCTGAACAGCTTCACGCAGGCCATGCACGAAGAAGTGCGCCACGCCTTGAAGCGTGCCGCTGCCGCAGCCGCCGAAGGCAGCGCGCGCGTGCTGGTGTTGACGGGCGCGGGGCGTGGCTTTTGCGCAGGCCAGGACTTGAGCGACCGCGCAGTGGAGCCGGGCGCCAAAGCTGTCGATCTGGGCGACTCGGTGGAAAAGAACTACGCGCCGCTGGTGCAGGCGCTGCGCGCATTGCCGCTGCCGGTGATCGGCGCCATTAATGGCGTCGCCGCCGGCGCTGGCGCCAACATCGCGCTGGCCTGCGACATCGTGCTGGCCACGCGCTCGGCCAGCTTTGTCGAAGTGTTCTGCAAACTCGGCCTGATCCCCGACACCGGCGGCACCTACTTCCTGCCACGCCTGATCGGCAGCGCACGCGCCATGGGCCTGGCCATGCTGGGCGAAAAACTCAGCGCTGACAAGGCCGAGGCCTGGGGCCTGATCTGGAAAGCCATCCCCGACGACGAATTCGCCGCTGAAGTGCAGACGATGGCGCGTCACTTCGCCAGTGCGCCGACCAAGGGACTGGCCTTCACCAAGCAAGCCTTGCACGCCAGCGCCCACAACAGTCTGCAACAGCAGCTGGCGCTGGAATGCGGCATGATGAGCGAACTGGGACGCAGCGACGATTACCGCGAAGGCGTGGCCGCCTTCATGGAAAAGCGCGCGCCACAGTTCAAGGGGCGCTGACATGGCGGCCCTCGACACAAGCCGCATGGTGGCGGTCATCGGCAGCGGCGCCATGGGCGCGGGCATCGCGCAGGTGGCGGCTGTGGCCGGCTACACGGTACGGCTATACGACACGCGCGCCGATGCGGTGGCCAAGGCCATCTCCGACATCGCCGCCGCGCTGAACAAGCTGGTTGCCAAAGCGCGCATGGACGCGGTGGACTGCGCCGCCGCCATCGCCCGCCTGCAAGCCGCCGTCATCCCGGCCGATGTGGCCGGCGCCGGGCTGGTGGTGGAAGCGATTGTGGAAGACCTGGACGCCAAGCGTAGCCTGTTCGCACAGTTGGAAGCCATCGTCAGCGATGACTGTATTTTGGCGACCAACACCTCGTCGATTTCCGTCACCGCGATTGCTGCGGGCCTGCGCTTGCCGGACCGGCTGGTGGGCATGCACTTCTTCAATCCGGTGCCGCTGATGGCCTTGTGCGAAGTAGTCAGCGGCCTGGCCACCGACGCTGTGGCCGCGCAGACCGTGTATGACACCGCCGCCGCGTGGGGCAAGCATCCGGTGCACGCCAGCTCGACGCCGGGCTTCATCGTCAACCGCGTGGCGCGGCCGTTCTACGCGGAGGCCTGGCGCCTGCTGCACGAACAGGCCGCCGATGCAGCCACCATTGACGCAGTGATGCGCGAGGCTGGCGGCTTCCGCATGGGACCATGCGAGTTGATGGACCTGATCGGGCATGACGTCAACTTCGCCGTCACGCAATCCGTATTCAACGCCTACTTCGGCGACCCTCGGTTTACGCCATCGGTGCTGCAACGCGAAATGGTGAGCGCTGGCTTTTTGGGCCGCAAGGCGGGGCGCGGTTTCTATCGGTATGGCGATGGCGCGGTCTTGCCGCAAGCACAAGCCGAGGCGCCACAGCCGAAGCCGGAATACGTCAGCTACACCATCGAGCAGGGAGCCGCTTCGCATGCTGTGGGCGGCGCGGCGGCGGATGCGCTGGCGGCGCGTTTGCGCGCGGCGGGCATCGCCATCTCGCATCGGACCACGCCGGAGACTATCCGTCACGCTGTCCCGCATGACGATGCGCCAGCCTTCCATTGCAATGGCGCCGCCATCTACCTGACCGACGGCCGCAGCGCCACCCAGCGTGCGCGCGACAACAATCATCCGGACACGGTGTTGTTCGATCTCGCGCTGGACTATGGCACGGCCACACGTATCGCCATCGCCGGCGCTGATCAGTGCTCGCCGGCGGCTTATGACGCCGTGGTTGGACTGCTGCAAGCGGCAGGCATGGTGGTCACGCGACTGGACGACGTACCCGGCATGGCGGTCATGCGTACGGTCGCCATGCTGGCCAACGAGGCGGCGGATGCGGTGAACCAGGGCGTATGCAGCGCCGCCGCTGCGGATGCAGCGATGCAGAAAGGCGTCAACTACCCGCGCGGGCCGCTGGCCTGGGCGGAAGCGGTCGGCATCGAGCATATTGTGCGCGTGCTGGCCAACCTTGCCGCCAGCTATGGCGAAGAACGCTATCGCGTCTCGCCGCTGCTGCGCCGCAAGCAGGCGAGCGGAGGGCGCTTCCATGAATAAGCTGAACGACGCAGGCGTCGCTGTTGCCCCCCAGGCGCTGGCGGAGGCCGTGGGGTCGGCGATGTATGCGCGCGATCCGGCTTCGCAATCACTGGGCATGACGCTGGACGCCATCGCACCAGGCCAGGCGCGGATGTCGATGCCGGTGCGCGCCGACATGCTGAACGGCCACCAGACCTGCCACGGCGGCTTCATCTTCGCGCTGGCCGACAGCGCCTTCGCGTTCGCCTGCAACAGCCATAATCTGGTCACCGTGGGCGCCGGTTGCACCATCGACTATCTATCGCCCGGCCGCGAAGGCGACGTACTGACCGCCATCGCCGCTGAACAAACGCTGACCGGTAAAACCGGCATCTACGACGTTACTGTCCGCAATCAGGACGGCCGCACAATTGCCCTGTTTCGCGGCAAATCGCACCGCATCAGCGGCGAAGTCATATAAGGAGACAATCGATGGTCCAACGCATGCCCGAGCCATCTGACCTGGAGCCGATAGAGCGCGCCAGCCGCGACGAATTGCAAGCGCTGCAACTGCAACGCATGCAATGGTCGCTGCGCCACGCCTACGATAACGTGCCGCACTACCGCGCCGCCTTCGATGCGGCCGGCGTGCATCCGGACGATCTGCGCACGCTGGCCGACCTGGCGCGCTTCCCCTTCACCACCAAGAAGGAGCTGCGCGACAACTACCCGTTCGGCCTGTTCGCCGTGCCGCAGGACCGCGTGGTGCGCGTGCATGCGTCGAGCGGCACCACCGGCAAGCCAACCGTGGTCGGCTACACCCAGAACGACATCGACACCTGGGCGCATGTGGTGGCGCGTTCGATCCGCGCCGCCGGCGGCCGGCGTGGCGACATGGTGCACATCTCCTACGGCTATGGCCTGTTCACCGGCGGCCTGGGCGCGCATTATGGCGCCGAGCGGCTTGGCTGCACAGTGGTGCCGATGTCCGGCGGGCAGACGGAAAAGCAGGTGCAGCTTATTCAGGATTTCAAGCCATCGATCATTATGGTCACGCCGTCCTATATGCTTAACATCATCGAGGAGTTCCAACGCCAGGGACTGGACCCGGCCGCCAGCTCGCTCAAGGTCGGCATCTTCGGGGCCGAGCCATGGACTGACGCCATGCGCGTGGAAATCCAGCAGCGCGCCGGTATCGACGCGGTCGATATCTACGGCCTGTCCGAAGTGATGGGCCCCGGCGTCGCCAGCGAATGCATCGAAAGCAAAGACGGTCCGGTCATCTGGGAAGACCATTTCTACCCCGAGATCATCGACCCGGAAACCGGCGAAGTGCTGCCGGACGGCGAGGAGGGCGAACTGGTATTCACCTCGCTCAGCAAGGAAGCGCTGCCGATCATCCGCTACCGCACGCGTGACCTGACGCGCCTGCTGCCGCCGACTTCGCGCAGCATGCGCCGCATCGGGAAAATTACCGGTCGCTCGGATGACATGCTGATCATCCGTGGCGTCAACGTGTTCCCCACGCAGATCGAAGAACTGATTTGCAATATGCCCAAACTGTCGCCGCAATATCAGCTGGTGATCACACGCGACGGCCATCTCGATCAGCTGGAGGTGCTGGCCGAGCTGCGGCCGGAGGTGGCCGCCAGCGAGAGCGAAGCACTGGCGCTTGAACTGACACAGCGCATCAAGACCAATGTCGGCGTCAGCACCAGAGTCACGCTGCTGCCGCCGAACGGCATCGAACGCACGCTGACCGGCAAGGCGCGCCGCGTGATCGACAAGCGCCCGAAAAACTAAAGGAGACACCGTGAACCAAGCCTATATCTGCGACGCCATCCGTACCCCGTTCGGCCGCTACGGCGGCGCGCTGGCCGGCGTGCGCACCGACGACCTGGCGGCATTGCCGATCGCCGCGCTGATCGCGCGCAATCCTGGCGTCGACTGGTCGCAGGTCGATGACGTCTACTACGGCTGCGCCAACCAGGCCGGCGAGGATAACCGCAACGTCGCGCGCATGGCGGCGCTGCTGGCCGGGTTGCCGGCGGAGGTCCCGGCCAGCACCATCAACCGCCTGTGCGGTTCGTCGCTGGACGCGGTGGGCATGGCGGCGCGCGCGATCAAGTCGGGTGAGGCGCAACTGGTAATCGCTGGCGGCGTGGAGAGCATGACACGCGCGCCTTTCGTCATGGGCAAAGCCGATAGCGCCTTTTCGCGCGCGGCCAAAATCGAGGACACGACGATAGGCTGGCGTTTCGTCAATCCGCTGATGAAGGCGGCGCATGGCATCGATTCCATGCCGGAGACGGCGGAAAACGTCGCCCAGGAATTTGGCGTCAGCCGCGCCGATCAGGATGCGTTTGCGCTGCGCAGCCAGCAGCGCTGGGCCGCTGCCCATGCGGCTGGCGTGTTCCGCGACGAGATCGTGCCGGTGACGCTGGCGCAGCGAAAGGGTGAGCCCAAGGTGGTCGACACCGATGAACATCCGCGCCCCGACACCACGCTGGAAATGCTGGCCAAGCTGAAGGGCGTGGTGCGCCCTGACGGCACGGTCACCGCCGGCAACGCCTCCGGCGTCAATGACGGCGCCTGCGCCGTTCTGCTGGCTTCGGCCGATGCCGCCGAGCAGTACGGCTTGCGCAAGCGTGCCCGTGTGCTCGGCATGGCGACCGCCGGACTGGCGCCACGCATCATGGGTTTCGGTCCCTCGCCGGCATCGAAGAAAGTGCTCGCGCAACTGGGCCTGAGCATTGCAGACATGGACGTGATTGAGCTGAACGAAGCCTTTGCCGCGCAAGGACTGGCGGTCACGCGCGATCTCGGACTGGCCGACGACGCGCCCCAAGTCAACCCGAACGGCGGCGCCATCGCCATTGGCCACCCGCTGGGCGCGTCCGGTGCGCGGCTGGTGCTGGCGGCGCTGCATCAGCTGGAACGCACAGGCGGCCGCTATGCGCTGTGCACCATGTGTATCGGCGTCGGCCAGGGCATCGCGGTGGTGATCGAAAGGGTGTAAGCATGGTCAAGGTCTACGAAATCAACGGCGTCACGCCGGTGGTTGATCCCACCGCCTACGTGCATCCTAGCGCAGTGCTGATTGGCGATGTCATCGTCGGACCACGCTGCTATATTGGCCCGCTGGCCGCGCTGCGCGGCGACTTCGGCCGCTTGATCCTGGAAGAAGGCGCCAACCTGCAAGATACCTGCGTGATGCACGGCTTCCCCGGCTGCGATACGGTGGTGGAGCGCGACGGCCATATCGGCCACGGCGCGGTGCTGCACGGCTGCCGCATTGGCCGCAACGCGCTGGTTGGCATGAATAGCGTGGTCATGGACAACGCTGTAGTGGGCGAGGACAGCATTGTTGCGGCCATGAGTTTTGTCCGCGCCGGCATGCAGATCCCGCCGCGCAGCATGGCGATGGGATCGCCGGCGAAGGTGGCGCGCGAGCTGCGCGACGAAGAAATCCAGTGGAAATCCGGCGGTACCGCGCAATACCAGGAACTGGCGGTGCGTTCGATGCAAACCATGCGTGAAACCGAAGCGCTGACCGCGCCGGAGCCGGACCGCAAGCGCATTGAATGGGACAGCGCGCTGCCGCTGCACCTGCACAAGAACGCCTCAGCATAAATCAATGGAGACTGTATGACCATCTTGCAAAGCTATATCGCCGGCCGCTGGATCGGCAGCGAAGCCGCCACGCCGCTGCATAGCGCGCTGACCAACGCCGTTATCTACCATACGCACGCTGACCGCATCGACTTTGACGAGGCGGTCACTTACGCCCGCAAGACCGGCGTACCGGCGCTGATGCAAATGAATTTCCAGCAGCGCGCCGCGCGCCTGAAGGCGCTGGCCTTGTATCTGCTGGAGCGCAAAGAAGAGTTGTACGCCATCTCGCACCAGACCGGCGCCACGCGCGCCGACAGCTGGGTCGATATCGAAGGCGGCACCGGGACGCTGTTCGCCTACGCCAGCATGGGCAGCCGCGAGCTGCCGTCGTCCAATGTACTGCACGAAGGCCCGGCGCAAGTGCTGGGCAAGAACGGCGGCTTTGCCGGCACGCACATCCTGGTGCCACGCGGCGGACTGGCGGTGCACATCAATGCCTTCAACTTCCCGATCTGGGGACTGCTGGAGAAATTCGCACCAAGCTTTCTGGCGGCCATGCCGTGCATCGGCAAGCCGGCCAGCGCGACCAGCTACCTGACCGAAGCGCTGGTGCGCATGATGAACGAATCCGGCCTGCTGCCGCAAGGCGCGCTGCAACTGGTGATCGGCGGCACCGGCGATTTGCTGGACCGTCTGGGCGGCGCTGACGTGGTCACCTTCACCGGCTCTGCCGATACGGCCGCCAAGCTGCGCACCAACCGCAACCTGATTGCCAACTCGGTACCGTTCACCGCCGAAGCAGATTCGCTCAACTGCGCCATCCTGGCGCCGGATGTGACGCCGGGCGATGCGGAGTTCGACCTGTTTGTCAAGGAAGTGGCGCGCGAGATGACCGGCAAGGCAGGACAGAAGTGCACCGCGATTCGCCGCATCATCGTACCGGAGAATATGGTCGATGCGGTTGGCGTGCGACTGCGTGAGCGGCTGGCAAAGGTCAGTGTCGGCGATCCTTCAGTGGAAGGCGTGCGCATGGGTGCGCTGGCTTCGCGCGATCAACTGCGTGACGTCGCCAAACGCGTCGAACAACTCGCGCGCGGCAACGAGGTATTGTTCAGCGCACGCGATGGTTTCAAGCCGGTGGGCGAGGGCGTGGCAGAAGGCGCTTTCTTCGCGCCGACGCTGCTGCTGTGCCGCGACGGCCACGGCAACGACGCGGTCCATGATGTGGAAGCGTTCGGCCCGGTCAGCACCATCATCAGTTACAACGGCATCGACGAAGCGCTGGCGCTGGCGGCGCGCGGCAAAGGCTCGCTGGTATCGACGCTGGTAACGAAAGAGCCCGCCATCGCCGCCTATGCAGTGCCGATGGCGGCCGCCTCGCATGGCCGTGTGCTGGTGCTGGACCGTGAGGCGTCGGTGGATTCGACTGGCCACGGCTCGCCGCTGCCGCAGCTGAAGCATGGCGGGCCGGGACGCGCCGGCGGCGGTGAAGAACTGGGCGGCATCCGCGCAGTGCGCCATTTCCTGCAACGCGCAGCGGTGCAAGGCTCGCCGACCATGCTGGCGGCGGTCACCGGCGAATACGTGCGCGGCGCGGCGGTGCAGGAAAGTGAAGTACACCCGTTCCGCAAACATTTTGAAGACCTGGCGATAGGTGATTCGCTGCTGACCCACCGCCGTACCGTCAGCGAGGCGGACATCGTCAACTTCGGCGGTGTCTCCGGTGACTACTTCTATATGCACTTCGACGAAGTAGCCGCCAAAGACACGCAATTCGGCCAGCGCATCGCGCACGGCTACTTCGTGTTGTCGGCGGCTGCGGGATTGTTCGTCTCGCCGGCGCCAGGCCCGGTGCTGGCCAACTATGGCCTCGACAACCTGCGTTTCATCACGCCGGTGGCGATCGGCGACACGATCCGCGCGCGCCTGACCTGCAAGCGCAAGGTCGACCGCAACCGCACCGACGACAAAGGCATCGGCCAGGGCGTGGTCGCGTGGGACGTCCAAATCACCAACCAGCGCGGCGAACTGGTCGCCAGCTACGATATCCTGACGCTGGTGATGAA
The DNA here is from genome assembly GCF_019219065.1 of Duganella sp. sic0402. Lineage (GTDB taxonomy): Bacteria > Pseudomonadota > Gammaproteobacteria > Burkholderiales > Burkholderiaceae_D > Rugamonas. The sequence goes on from NZ_JAHUWK010000006.1 coordinate 106,079, forward strand.
GCGCGCTTAACGGTTCAGGCCAAACGGATCGTCGATGCTGTGGGCGGGTTCGGTGAACCATTTCGGACCGTGTTCGGTCATGTAGAAGTGGTCTTCGTGGCGTACACCAAATTCGCCGGGGATGCAGATCATCGGCTCGTTGGAGAAGCACATGCCGACATCCAGCGGGGTTTTGTCGCCGCCGACGAGATACGGCCATTCGTGGATGTCGAGGCCGATGCCGTGGCCGGTGCGGTGCGGCAGGCCGGGCAGCTTGTAGCCGGGACCGAAGCCGTCGGCTTCCAGTGAGCGGCGCGCGGCCTGGTCGACCTGTTCGCACGGCACGCCCAGCTGCGCGGCAGCGAAGGCGGCGGCTTGCGCTTTCTTTTCGCTGTTCCATACCGAACGCTGGCGCTCGCTGATCGGACCGTAGACGTAGGTGCGGGTGATGTCGGAGATGTAGTTGTGCAGTTTGCAGCCGGTGTCGATCAGCACCGTGTCGCCGGGCTTCAGCGTCTGCACGTAGCTGACGCCGTGCGGGTAGGCGGTGGCTTCGCCGAACAGCACGATGACGAAGTAGGAGCCTGCCGCAGCGCCGACCTTGCGGTGCGCGCGGTCGATGAATTCTTCCACTTCCTTGGTGGTGATCCCTAAGCGCAGCATGCTGGCGGTGGCGATGTGCACCGCCATGGTCATGTCCTTGGCGCGCTGCATCAGCGCGATCTCGGCGGCGGATTTGCGCGTGCGGCAGTGGGCGGTAACGTTGCGCGCATTCTCCAGTGTATAGCCCTCCGCCAAAGGACGGATGCCGTCGTAGATGAAGAAGGCGGCGCTTTCGCAGATGCCCACGCGTGGCGGTTGTGCGGAATTCGGCGCGATGCCGATGCGTTTCAGCACAGTGACGAACAGCGCGTACGGGCTTTCGTGCTCGTCCCAGCAGTTGACCTGGCCGTCGACCAGCATGAAGTCCTTCAGCGTGCTTTCTTCAAAGCCCGGTGCGATGTATTCGATCTCGCCGTGCGCTGGCAGGATGGCGCCGACCATGCGCTCGCTGGCGTGCCATTTGGTGCCGGTGAAGTAGGTCAGGTTGGCGCCGGCGTTGATGTAGATCGCGGCGACGCCCTGTGCCTGCATATAGGCTTGCGCGCGGGCGATGCGCGCCAGGTGTTCGTCCTTGCCGATCGGGACCGCGCCCGCAGTCATGTCCGACAGGGAGGCCAGTGCCTGCTCGATGGTCTTTCCGCCAATAGTCATTTTTATATCCTGGTGTTGGTGTTCTAACGAGCTTTCGATCATAGCAGGTCATGGGCAGGTAACACATGAATGCTAAATTGCCCGCTCGTTTGTTTTACACTTCCAGGATGTCCATATGTCGTACAAAAAAATGCTGATCCCTTCCGCCATCGCCATCATGCTGACCGTCGCCGCGTGCGGCGGTGATAACGAGCCCGCGAGTGCCGTGCCGCCGCTGCCAGCCGGCCGCTGGATCGCCGGGGATCTGCACACCCACACCACCCAGTCGGCCGACGCTGATGTCAGCCAGACACTGGACAAAATCCTGAGCAAGGCGTTCACCACTTACGGCCTGGATTGGATGGCGGTGACCAATCACCTGCGCGTGTCGACGCGCGATGACAAGGGCGCGGCGCTGCCGGCGCAGATTCCGATGGCGCTCGGCCTGGAGCGTTACGAGCTGCCGCGCGTACAGGCGCTGCAAGCCGCTGGCACGTATGCTGACAAGCTGATTTTCTCTGGCGTGGAATGGGATATGCCGACCCACGATCACATCGGCATCGGCATCTTTGACGGCGCCAACGCCAGCGTCAAAGGCATGAAGGAGTTCGAGTATCTGTTCACCACACGCGACGCGGCGATGTTCGACGCGGCCGATGTCGCGGCGTGGAAGGCCAGGTATGGCGAGACGCGCTACAACAAGACCGCCGCAGACGCGCTGGAAGCGATCAACTGGCTGAAGACGAATTATCCGGACACCAGTTACGCGGTCATCAATCATCCATCGCGCAACAAGGGCAGCTACAGTATCGCCGACTTCCGCGCGTTCAACGACGCCGCGCCGAATATCATGTTTGCCATCGAAGGCATGGTGGGCAATCAGATGGAGCCGGATCGCGGTGGTTACACGGCGGCCTACACCGATGAGAACGCGCTGCTGCGCGTCTATGGTGGCGTCGATTATGTGGTGGCCAAGCTGGGCGGGCCATGGGATGCGCTGCTGGGTGAAGGCCGCCGTATCTGGAACCTGACCGACTCCGATACGCACTTCAAGATCGTCGGCGGTAACAGCAGCGGTTATTTCCCTGGCGAGTATGCGAAGAACTATGTGTTCAACAACGGCACCGGCAAGCCGGCCACCAAGGACCTGCTGACTGGTCTGCGCTCGGGCAAGATGTTCTCGGTATACGGTGACCTGATCAACGCGCTGGACTTCAACCTGGCCAGCAAGGATGATCGCAAGGAGATGGGCGGCGAGCTGAAAGTGGCCAGCGGCGACAAGGTGACGATCACCATCCGCTTCAAGACCCCGGCCAAGAACAATTACGAGAAGCCGGTGGATAGCGGGACTGCTGCCAACGTCAAGCCGGTAGTGGATCACGTTGACCTGATCGCCGGCGATGTCGGTGCGAAGGCGACGCCGGGCAGTGCGGCCTATAACGTGGCCACCAACGCCAGCACGCGCGTGGTCAAGCGCTTCACGGCGGCTGACTGGAGGGTGGACTCGGATGGCTATTACAGCGTGACGTATGAAACCACGGCCGCAAAGAATCAGTACTTCCGCCTGCGTGGCAGCAATCTTGGTGTGGATGTCGCGGGCCTGACTGCCAATGGCGAACCGCTGGCGGATCAGCGCACCAGCACCACTGACAACACCCAGCGCTTCAACGATATCAACGACCGCAATTACCGCAGCCTGTGGTTCTATTCGAATCCGGTGTTTGTCACGCTGCGTTAATCATTTGGTCAGCAGGCTGACTTTGTCGAGCACAAAGGAGGTCTGCTTGCTGCGGTCTTCGAGCATGGCGAAGGATAGTGTGATGGTCTGGCCTTTGAACGGCAGCAGATCGAAGCTGCGCAGCTGGTAGCCGCCGGCGGGCGTCAGGTTGGTGTAGGTGGCCAGCGTGGTGCTGGCGCCGCCCGCGCGCAGCGATACGGTCAGCGTGTCGTAGACGGTGTTGCTGGTTTCGTCGGTGTCGATGTGCAGCGCGAAGCTGAGCTGGATGCTGCTGGCGGTGGCGGGGATTTGCAGCTGCTGCGTCAGCGTTTCGTTGGTGCGGCGGCCGTTGCCGCCCAGCCAGGCGAAGCGTGAGCCTTGATGTGGCGTCTGGCCGTCGTGCGCACCGATCACGCCGGTGCTACCGCTCCAGCCGGTGATGCCGTCTTCAAAGCCCCCGTTGACCACCTGCTCGACTGCTTCGCTCTCGCCGCCATCGCCCCCGCCGTCGCTGCCGCCCGCCTCGTCGATATCTGCGCCAACATTAATCGCCGCATACGCGCGCTGCACGGCGATGGCTTCCCTGGAGCCGTTGCCATACAGCTCCTGCGCCGCCTGCAGCACTTTGTTGCGTGCGTCGGCATAGTTGGTGGAGGAGGTGAATTTGGTGGTCAGCGCCTTGAACCAGATGCGGTAGGCCTTGTCGCTGCCGATGCCTGTCATCGCGGCCGGCGCCTTGTTCAAGTAAGGACTGTGGTAATCGCTGCTGGCGTCGGCCTTGGAGCCTTGCGCGAGAAAGTAGAACATGCGGTTATTCGGTCCGCTGGAGTAGTGCACATCCAGGTCTTTCAGTCCGCTGCTCCAGGCGTCCTGGCTGCTGCCGTCCTTGCCCGGCCGGTACATCCAGCGCAAGGGCTGGCCGCTCTTGCTGATTTCCGTACCGAGCATCCAGTCGTTGCCGGCGGCGGGAATCTCGGCGCCTGCGCCACCGCGCCGCGCATAGGCCTCAACCATTTCGCCGCCGATGTCGGAGTGCGATTCATTCAATCCGCCTGATTCGCCGGTATAGATCAGGTCCGCCGTGGCGGCGGTGACGCCGTGCGACATCTCGTGGCCGATCACATCGATCGCGCCCAGGCTGGTGAAGCTGTTGCCGTCGCCGATGTACATGCATAGGCAGCTGTCGTCGTAGAAGGCGTTGTCGTAGGCGGTGCCGATATGGGCGGCGATGTAGGTGGCGGTGTTGTTGCCGTCCAGTGACTGCCATCCCAGTACGTTCTTGTTGGCGTCGTAAGTGTTCATCAATCCCCACAGCGCGTTGACGGCGGCGGTCTGGCCGTTGGCGGTGGTGGTGCCGCCGCCGTTGTACTGCTGGCCGTCGCCCCAGGTGTTGCTGCTGTTGCTGTAGATGTCGCCGGGATCGGGGCTGTTCGGCGAGCTATGGTTGGCGTTGGTGATGGCCATGCCGCCGAATTTACCGCCACTGCCGCGCGTGGCGTCCAGCATCTGGAAGCCGCCAGCGGTGGGCGAAGTGCTGATCGGGACCACGCCGTTGTATTGGCTGTTGCCGGTGCCGATCACGGTTTGCAGCGCCGGCCACCTGGCGATGATCTCGCCGTTGCGGGCCTTGACCACCACATCGTAGTAGATCAGCTTTCCGTCCTGCGCCATGCGCAGCTGCACCAGGTAGGCCAGCTCGTAGTGGTCGACCACTTCTTCCACGTCCAGCGCGTTGAGTTGGTCGGCGGGCTTGTTGAGCGCGGCCGCGCTGCGCACGGTTTTCATCACCGGGTAGATCAGCAGTTCGGCGCTGGGCGGCCAGCGGTGCGTGGCGCTGGGGGCGATGGCTTGCACGGCGGCGTTGACGGCATCATCGCCGGACAGCGTCGGCGTCAGCTCGGCCGGCGAGGGCGGGGCGGTGGCCGAGGACAATGGTGGCGGCGAGGCCGGGGCGGTCACTGGGCCGGGTGCCGTCTCGCCGGGCATGCTGGCTTGCGGCGCGATGCCCGGCCGGCGGTCGGCGCTGGAGACGCTGACGATTTCGCCGGCGGCGTTGCTGACCACCACCGACTCCGAGCCGAACACGCGCAGGTTTTTGTAGGTGTGCTGGGCGCGGACGATTTTCTGGCCGACCACGCCGGGGTGCTGGCTGCTGATGCGGAAGCTGTAGTCGGCGGTCAGGCCGGCGCGCGCATCCAGCGCGGTCAGCTGGGCGACCAGGCTGGCGCTTTCCTGTGGCGTGGCCAGGGCCACCGGTGCGGACATCAGCTGGGCGGCGCCGGCAAGCCAGGGCGCGAAGGCGAGGCTGGCGGCGATCAGGGGCAGGCGTGGATTCATGTCATCCTCCGTGGGTAGATGACATCACGCTAAACGCTGGCGGGGGCTGGGTACTGTGCCAGATCAATAAGCTGGCAGATCGGCGCCGCCAGACAGCGGCGCCGTGGGGGATTTACTTCAGTTGCGCGCGCACGCGGGCGATGGCCAGGCGTACCTGGTTCGGCGCGGTGCCGCCGACGTGGTCGCGGGCGGCGACCGAGCCTTCCAGCGTCAGCACGGCAAACACGTCTTGCTCGATCAGCGTCGAGAAGGCGCGCAGCTGTTCCAGCGACATCTCGGCCAGGTCGATTTTCAGGTCGTCGCAGGCGCGTACAGCGTGCGCCACGGCTTCGTGGGCGTCGCGGAACGGCAGGCCTTTCTTGACCAGGTAGTCGGCCAGGTCGGTGGCGGTGGCGTAGCCTTGCAGCGCGGCGGCGCGCATATTCTCCGGCTTGACCGTGATGCCGCCGGCCATGTCGGCGAAGATGCGCAGCGTGTCGACCAGCGTATCGACGGTGTCGAACAGTGGTTCCTTGTCTTCCTGGTTGTCTTTGTTGTAGGCCAGCGGCTGGCCTTTCATCAGGGTCAGGAGGCCCATCAGGTGGCCGAACACGCGGCCGGTCTTGCCGCGCGCCAGTTCCGGCACGTCGGGGTTTTTCTTTTGCGGCATGATCGACGAGCCGGTGCAGAAGCGGTCGGCGATGTCGATGAAGCCGACCCGTGGGCTCATCCAGATGATCAGCTCTTCCGACATGCGCGACACGTGCATCATCACCAGCGAGGCGGCGGCAGTGAATTCAATCGCGAAGTCGCGGTCGGAGACGGCGTCCAGCGAGTTGTGGCAGACGTCGTCGAAGCCCAAAGTTTTCGCCACGCGCACGCGGTCGATCGGGAAGGTGGTGCCGGCCAGCGCGGCGGCGCCCAGCGGCAGGCGGTTGACGCGCTTGCGGGCGTCGGCCATGCGCTCGGCGTCGCGGCCGAACATTTCAACGTAGGCCAGCATGTGGTGGCCGAAGGTGATCGGCTGCGCCACCTGCATGTGGGTGAAGCCCGGCAGGATGGTGTCGGCGTTCTTTTCCGCCAGGTCGGTCAGTGCGCTGCGCAGCGCATGCAGCAGTTCCAGCACGTCGTCGATGGCGGAGCGTACGTACAGGCGGATGTCGGTGGCCACCTGGTCGTTGCGCGAGCGGCCGGTGTGCAGGCGCTTGCCGGCGTCGCCTACCAGTTCGGTCAGGCGTTTTTCGATGTTCAGGTGGACGTCTTCCAGGTCCAGCAGCCATTCAAAGCTGCCGGCCTCGATTTCGGCGCTGATCTGCGCCATGCCGCGCTCGATCTCGGCGCGGTCCTGCGCGCTGATGATGCCTTGCGCGGCCAGCATTTCGGCGTGCGCCAGCGAGCCCTGGATGTCGGCCTTGGCCAGGCGCTTGTCGAAGAATACCGAAGCGGTGTAGCGTTTGACGAGGTCCGAGACCGGTTCGCTGAAGCGGGCCGACCAGGCTTCGGCCTTTTTGGAGAATTGTGAAGTCATAGTCAAATAGAAGAGGGTCGCTGAAGATCAACAGCGATTATAAACCGTCATCTGCCCTAAAATACGTCAACATTGTCTTTATGCTTATGGAAATCATGGCTCAACTGCACATTAGTACTGATACGGCGGCGCTCGACGTCACCCTGATCCATCAATTTTTGTCGGAGCGCTCGACCTGGGCGCTGGGCATACCGCGCGCCACGGTGGAGCGGGCAATTGCCCATTCACTATGCTTTGGCGCGTATCTGGAGGGCCGGCAGCTTGGTTTCGCGCGCGTGACCACCGACCGCGCGACGTTTGCCTATCTGGCCGATGTGTTTGTGGTGGAGGAGCAGCGCGGCAAGGGCGTCAGCAAGGCGCTGGTGGCGGCGGTGCTGGCGCATCCCGACTTGCAGGGGCTGCGCCGCTTTATGCTGGCCACCAGTGATGCCCACGCTCTCTACGCCCGCTACGGTTTCACGCCGCCGGCTCGCCCGGCGACGCTGATGGAGCGCTATTTCCCACATATTTATGCGAACTGATGATGGCTTGCAGCGTGGAGGCGTCGGCGATTTTTGATGAGCGCGCCAGTGATTGCGTCGGGCACGCCGGCTGAACACTTCGATTTCGCCGTGGGTCCAGTCGCTTGCGGAGCTGCCGCGCTGTTACAAATGCAGGCATTCTTCAGGCGAAAATAGGCAGAAATAGGCATCGCCGGCAAGTCTATTGCCAGTTCATCAGGCAGGGCGGCACCAGCAGCGCCAGCGCCAGCACGGCATAGATCAGTTGCAGCGGGATCATCCACTTGGCCCAGGTGATCCACGGGATGCGCGCCAGGGCCAGCACGCCGACGGTGATGCCGGAGGTCGGGATCATCGGTGTGGTGAATTCGCCGAACTGGAACGCCAGGATCGCCGTCTGCCGCGTGACGCCAACCAGGTCGGCCAGCGGCGCCATGATGGGCATGGTCAGCGCTGCCTGGCCGCTGCCGGAGTGGATGAAGAAGTTGATCACGGTCTGGATGCCGAACATTTTCCACGCCGCGAACACCGGGTGCGCCGATTGCACCAGCGGCATCAGCTCATGCAGCATGGTGTCGATGATGTGCGCGTCGCGCGCCAGCACCAGCGTGCCGCGCGCCAGCGCGATCACCAGCGCCGTGCCAACCAGGTCGCGCGCGCCCTGCATAAAGCCTTCAACGATCTGGGTCGAATCCAGCCGCCCGACCAGGCCGATGATAATCGCTATGCTGAGGAACAGCGCCGCGATTTCGTCGATATACCACTCGTAGTGCACCACGCCGAACACCATCACCGCCAGCGAGCCGGCGAAGATCCACAGCACTGCCTTGTGGCGGCCGGTCATGCCGTGGAAGTCCTGCACGCCGCCTTCCGGCAGCTCCTTGCGCTTTTCCAGGTCCAGCGCATAGGTCGGGCTCAAAGTCGGATCGCGTTTGACGCGCGCCGCGTACCACATCAGGAACAGCACCGTCACCGTGGTGGCGATGGCCCACACGATCAGCCGGTAGCCCCAGCCGGAAAACACCGGCACGCCAGCGATGCCCTGCGCGATGCCGACGTTGAACGGGTTCAGAAAGGCCGCCGAAAAGCCGACCTGCGAGCCGAGGAAGGGGATCGATACGCCGGTCACCGTGTCATAGCCCAGCGCCAGCGCCAGCGGCACGAAAATCAGGATAAACGGTATCGCCTCCTCGTTCATGCCGAAGGTCGCGCCGCCGATCGAGAACATGGTGACGAACACCGGGATCAGCGCACGCTGGATGAATTTCGAGCTGGCGTGGGCGCGCGCCAGCGACTTGATCATCGAGTCGATCGCCTCGGTCTTTTGCAGCACCGCGAAGGCGCCGCCGACAATCAGCACGAAGCCGATGATCTGCGCCGCTTCGACAAAGCCCTTGATCGGCGCCTTCATCAGCGCCACCAGGCCCTGCGGATTGCTGGCCACGTAGTGGAAGCTGTCCGGGTTGATCAGCTGCTTGCCGTTGACCAGATGCGTCTCGTATTTGCCGCCGGGGACCAGCCAGGTCGCCGCCGCGATCAGCGCCAGGATGATGAACAGCAGGACGAAGGTGTGCGGGAGTTTGAATTTTTTAGTCATCATGCGCTCAGCAGGTCGCCTTCGCGATAGGCCTTGGCGCCGGCCACTTTACCGACGTTCATGCCGCGTATCACATGCCGGTGCGCGCTGCGGGCGAAGAATACGCCGTCAACGGCGGCGCGCAGCACGGTGGTGTCGCCGCTGACCGGTTCGATCAGGTCAGCGATGGCGTCGCCGGCCGCCACCCGCGCGCCCAGTTCGCGCGTGTAGACCAGGATGCCGGCATGCGGCGCGTACAGCGGCTCCACGCCTTCCAGCGGCGTGGCGACGCACAGCGGCGCCGGCAGCACGGCGGCGGCGGCTTGCGCGGCGGCGTCGGCGGCGTGCAGCACGCCTTGCAGGGTCAGGAACTGCAGCAGGCCGGCCGCGTCCTTGCGCGCCAGCTCGTAGCTGACTTCCTGCTCGCCGCGCAGCTCGACCGTGGTCGACAGGCAGGCGGGCGGGATCGGGAACTGGTGTTCGAAGTGCTGGTCGAGATCCCACCACAAGCGGCTGCATGCCTCGTCGAACGGCTCGCCGCCGGCCTCGTAAGCCAGCAGTGTCGCGTGCGAGCCGAGGATGGCGGCCAGCGGCGCGATCCCTTCGGCCAGCGGCGTGCCGGCGTAGATGTGCAGCACCGCCTCGTTATCGCAATGCAGGTCGAGCACGACGTCGGCGTCGATCGCCAGCGTCATCAGGGTTTTCTTCAGCGCTTCCGCGTCGGTCTTCGGCTGCCAGTCGGCGATCGAGGCGCGCGCGTGTTCGCGTATCAGCGCCACGTTGGCGGCGGCGTCCGGTCCCAGCTTGCCGGCCAGGGATTTTTTCAGGTCCTCGGCCACATGCTTGTAGGCGCGGTTGAAATTGACGCCGGTGGTCAGGTCGAAGCGGCCGAAGGCGGCGCCGTGGATGGCTTGCGCCAGGCCGATCGGATTGGCGGCCGGCACCAGGATGATTTCACCGCTGATCTTGCCGGCCGCCTCCAGCGTCTCCAGCTCGCGGCGCAGGAACTGCGACACCAGCATGCCGGGCACTTCGTCGGCGTGCAGCGAGCCCTGGATGTAGACCTTTTTGCCGCTGCCAGGCGTGCCGAAATGGAGGCTGGTCAGCGCATACACGGCGTTCGCGTGCGGGCCGGAGAGGGAATGTTTGATTGCTTGCATGGCGGTTCCGGAGTTTCGGTGAAAGATTGAGTATGTAGCAGTATTTTCACAAAGTAAATCGCACCAGGCCGAATCGGGCGTGGGTTTCTTGAGTTTTCGGCTACAACTGCGTACAGTTAGTTTAAATGAATTATTTACATATCGAAGATCGGGGAGAGAATATGCGTGCAGCACCTAATATCACCATGCTCCGCGCCGTGCGCCTGGCGCTCAGCGTTGGCGCGGCGGCCGGTTTGATCGGCCAGGCCGCAGCCCAGGACAGCGCACCGGCGCCGATGGCGCGGGTGGAGATCACCGGCTCGGCGATCAAGCGCATCGAATCGGAAACCGCGCTGCCGGTGCAGGTCATTACGCGTGATGAAATCGACAAGGTCGGCGTCACCACTGCCGCCGAGATCCTGCAGCGCCTGTCGGCCAACGTCGGCGGCCTGACCGACGCCGGCAGCATCAGCGACGGCAAGGACCAGCGCGGCTTCAACAGCGCCAATCTGCGCGGCATCGGCACCTCGTCCACGCTGGTGCTGCTGAACGGCCGCCGCATGGCCAACTTCGCCTCGCCCGGCGACGACACCGGCGTCGATCTGAACAACATCCCGGCGGGCGCCATCGCCCGCGTCGAAGTGCTGCTGGACGGCGCCTCGGCGCTGTACGGCACCGACGCCATCGGCGGCGTGATCAACTTCATTACCCGCAAGGACTTCCAGGGCGTCGAACTGAACGCCTACGGCCTGAAGACCAAGGAAGGCGGCGCCGGCAAGCGCACCGCCAGCATCAGCGCCGGCCATGGCGACCTGGCCAAGGACGGCTACAACATCTTCGCGGTGGCCGACTTCCAGCGTACCGACCGGCTGTCGACCTCGCAGCGCAGCTTTATCGATGACCTGCACATCGCCGAGCGCCTGCCGCACCTGCTGTCCGGCTTCACCTCGCCGGCGAATATCCGCCTGACCGGCGACCAGCGCGACTACCTGCAATCGCAGGGCTTCACCATCAACGGCAAGCCGATCACCAACCGCCTGATCAACCTGTCGCAGCCCGGCTGCTCGGCACCGGCCAACGTCTACCTGCCGAACGGCACCGGCGGCGTCGATGGCTGCACCTACAACTACATGGGCGACACCGAGCTGTATCCGAAATCCGAGAAAGCCAATGTGCTGTCGCGCGGCGTGCTGCAGATTAATCCGGAAAACCAGCTGTACGCCGAGGTGGCGCTGAGCCGCTCCAAGACCTGGTATGTGGCGTCGTCGGCGCGCACCACCGCGTATATCGACTACAGCAAGATCCCGGCGCTGGCCGGCTACGACCTGGCCTCCGACGAAGCCGGTGGCGACGGCGAGATCGAGCTGCGGGTGCGCCTCAACGAGGCCGGCCGCCGCACCTCGGAGCTGATCAGCGAGAGCCAGCGCTATGTGGTCGGCTGGAGCGGCAGCCGCAATGGCTGGGACTATGACATCGGCCTGAATCACAGCGTCAACGTGGTGCGCGACCGCGACACCCACGGCTACCTGCTGTACAACGAGCTGCAGGAGGGCATCGCCTCGGGCCTGATCAATCCTTTCGGTCCGTCCAGCCAGGCCGGGCGTGACCTGATCAACAGCATCCAGGTCAACGACGAGGTGCGCCACGCGCGCGGCACCATGGACTCGGTCGACTTCAAGCTGTCGCACGCGGTCGGCGCGCTGGCCGGCGGCGACGCCATGCTGGCGGTCGGCGGCGAGGTGCGCCGCGAGAAGACCGAATACAATCCGTCGGCGCTGCTGATGAGCGATAACATCAACAACGACGCCGCGCCGGACGGCGGCCAGGCCACCAGCTACAGCCGCAAGATCCAGGCGCTGTACGGCGAGCTGCTGCTGCCGGTCACCAAGCAGCTGGAAGCCCAGCTGTCGGCCCGTTATGACCACTACGAGGTGGTGGGCGGCGCGGCCAGTCCGAAAGTGGGCCTGAGCTATATGCCGACCAAGAGCATGCTGTTCCGCGCCTCGGTCGGCCGCGGCTTCCGCGCGCCGTCGATGACCGATCTGTACCGCCCGACCCAGGTCAGCGCCACCGCCACGCTGCCGGACCCGGTGTATTGCGCCACGGTCGACAACAACTACGCCGATTGCGCCGACAACTGGGAGACGCACCGCCATTCCAACGCCAACCTGAAGCCGGAGAAGAGCCGCCAGTTCTCGCTGGGCATGGTGCTGCAGCCGAGCAAACAGGTGCTGCTGTCGCTGGATTACTGGAATATCAAGCGCACCGACCTGATCGCCGAAGTGGGCGACGATATCCTGCTGGCCAACCCGGCCAAGTACGCCAGCCTGGTGCACCGCGATGAAGACGGCTATATCGATTACATCGATCTGTACAAGGAAAACCGTGGCGCGCAGAAGGCGGCCGGCCTGGACCTGACCATCGACTACAAGGGCGTGCAGACCTGGGCCGGGCGTTTCGGCGGCCGCCTGTCCGGCACTTATGTGACCGATTCCAAGATCCAGAACGAGAAGGGCGCGGCCTACGTCAGCAACCTGGGACGCTTCGTCACCGATGGCGTGGTACAGCGCTGGCGCCACACCATCACGCTGGACTGGGACAACGGTCCGTTCGCGGCCAGCCTGTCCAACACCTTCTCCAGCGGCTATGAGGACCAGAACTCGGCGATCAATATCGACGACGGTTCGGTGGTGGCGGCCAACCGCGTCAGCTCCTACTCGCTGTGGGACCTGAGCGGTTCGTGGCAGGCAAGCAAGGGGCTGAAACTGCGCGCCGGCGTGCAGAATCTGTTCGACAAGGCGCCGCCATTCTCGAATCAGGCCTACCATTTCATCTCCGGCTATGACCCGACGTATACCGATGTGCGCGGCCGCCGCTTCTTCGCTAGTGTAAATTACGCGTTCAAGTAATGCGTTTTTAAGCAATAGCTTGGTATCATCTGGCAGTCAGCAAGTAGCAACAAGCGGCGCCCGGCGACAGCCCGGCGCCGGTTTTCATCGGAAGGGCAACATGAAATTAACTGGTTTTACGCTCCAGGGGCTGTGCATGCGGCTGTGCATGCTATGGCTGCTGGCGTTGGCGGGCGCCGCGCAGGCCGCCGCAGCGACGCCGGTGCCCAAGGTCCAGGTGCCGGGCAAGACCAGCAAACCGGCCAAGGCCGTGCCGCCACCCAAGCCGGTGCTGGCGCCGCCGGCCGGTAATCTGGTCATCATCGGCGGCGGCCTGCGCACGGAAAATGCCGAAGTCTGGCAGCGCATCGTGATGCTGGCCGGCGGCAAGGGCGCGCGCATCGGCGTGTTCGGCTCGGCCTCGATCAACCCGGAGGCGGCGGCGCAGGCCACCGTCAACCGCCTGAATCAGTATGGCGCGCAGGCGTTCGCGATTCCGCTCGGCGTGACCTGGCCGAACAGCGACTACCGCAAGGCCGCCGAGGACCCGGAGACGGTGGCGATGATCCATTCCGCCACCGGGATTTATTTCACCGGAGGCGACCAGGCGCGCATCACCCGCGCGCTGGTGCGCCCGGACGGCAGCCACACGGCGGCGCTGGACGCGGTATGGGATGTGTACCGCGACGGCGGCGTGGTGGCCGGCTCCAGCGCCGGCGCGGCGATCATGAGCACCACCATGTTCTACGACGCCAAGTCGACCCTGGACATGCTGAAGCAGGGCGTCAACGAAGGCCACGAGATCGCGCCGGGGCTGGGCTTTATCGGCGAGGATGTGTTCATCGACCAGCACTTGCTGGTGCGCGGCCGCTTCGCGCGCATGATCCCGGTGATGTTGAAGAAGGGTTATCAGGTCGGCCTGGGCATCGACGAGAACACCGCCATGATCGTCAACGCCAAGCGCGATGTGGAGATTATCGGCTACAGCGGCGCGCTGCTGCTGGATTTGTCGGCGGCGATTACCGATCGCGGCATCAAGGGCTTCAATATTTCTAACGCCACCATCAGCTATCTGGACCGGGGCGACAAGTTCAATCTGGTGTCGCGCGAGTTTACACCGTCGCCGGACAAGGCGGACAACAAGCTCGATCCCAACCAGCCGGACACGCGCGAGCCGGTGTACACCAACGATATTCTGGGCAATAACGCGGTGCTGGACCTGATGGTCAATCTGATCGACAACGCGCAGCAGGAGGCGATCGGCATCGCGTTCGGCAATCCGCGCGATTTCAACCCGGAGCTGGGCTTTGAGTTCCGCTTCTCCAAGACCATCAACAGCGTCGGCTACACCGGCACCGAGGTGGAGGCGTATTCGGTGCTGAAGCTGCGCATGGATATCCGCCCGATCCAGCTGCAGCAGCCCTTGTATCGCTATCGCTAGCGCGGCTTAAGGTATATTAACGGGACAGTGTCCCGTTTTTCCTTTGGAGCGTCCGATGCGCATGCTGTTCCGCTTTCTGTTCCCTTTGATGCTGATGCTGGCGGTGCCGCCCGGTGCGGGCGCTGCGCCGGCCGCCGCCGCTGGCCCGAAAGGCTCGCTGGTGATCATCGGCGGCGGGCTGCGGCCGGACAACGAGGCGGTGTGGCAGCGCATCGTGCAGCTGGCCGGCGGCAAGGGCGCGCGCATCGCGGTGTTCGCCTCGGCGGCGGCCGATCCGGCGCCGGTGGCGGCCGCCATCGTCGATTACCTGAACCGCTATGGCGCGGACGCTTTCCAGATTCCGCTGGCGGTCAAGCTGGCCGACAGTGACTTCCGCAAGGCCGCTGACGATCCGCTGCTGGCCGATGCGGTGCGCGGCGCCGGCGGGGTGTTCTTTTCCGGCGGCGACCAGGCCCGCATCACGCAGGCGCTGGTGCGCGAGGATGGCAGCCGCAGTGCGGTGCTGGACGCGGTGTGGGAGGTGTACCGCAAGGGCGGCGTGGTGGCCGGCAACAGCGCCGGCGCGGCGGTGATGAGCAGCACCATGTTCTACGCGCCGAAGACGGTGTTTGCCACCTTGCGCGGCGGCGTCACCGACGGCCAGGAGATCGCGCCCGGACTGGGCTTCATTGGCGAGGATGTGTTTGTCGATCAGCACTTCCTGGTGCGCGGCCGCTTTGCGCGCATGATACCGGCCATGCTGAAGAAGGGCTACAAGTATGGCCTGGGCATCGATGAGAACACCGCCATGGTGGTGGATAGCCGGCGCCGGGTGGAGATTGTCGGCAGCAAGGGCGCGCTGCTGGTGGACCTGTCGCACGCCACCACCGACGCCGCCAACGCCGGCTTCAATATCTCGAACGCGGTGATCAGCTATCTGGATAACGGTGATTTGTATGATCTGGCGACGCATGCGTTTACCCCGTCGCGGGCCAAGGCGGGCGGGCGTCTGAAGGCGCACAGGGATCTGCTGGCCGATCCGGTGTTTTCGCCGGATATCCTGGGGCGCAATGCGCTGGTGCAGCTGATGGAGAATCTGATGAACAACCGCCGCAGCGAGGCGATCGGCATCGCCACCAGCGGCGCCAACACGGCGCTGCCAGAGCTGGGCTTCCAGTTCACGCTGAGCAAAACGCGCGACAGCGTGGCCTATGCGTCGGCCGCGCCGCAAAGCTATTCCATCCTCAACATGCGCCTCGACATCCGCCCGCTGGACATCGGCCGCTCGCTGCGCCAGCAATAGCCCACCGCCCACCGCCCGCGCCCATCGCCGTCATTCCCGCCTGCGCGGGAACGATGGGTGACGGCACATGCCCTGCGCATTACAATACCGCTCACCTCCAACTGACCGCCAGGACCACCACATGCTCCGCCAACTCACCTTCCTGCTGGCGCTGTTCGCCTGCGCCATCCCGGCGCTGGCCGCACAACCCGCCACCATGCGCCTCGACTACCTCCACAGCGGCAACGCACTGGACGAACACTACGCCATCGAACGCGTGGTGATCGAGCCGCTGCCATGGCCAGGCAGCATGAGCCAAACCATCGACACCAGCAACCGCGGCAACAACCTGGTCGAAGTGGTGGATGCCAAAACCGGCAAGCTGCTGTACTCGCGCGGCTTCAGCACGATTTTCGCCGAATGGCGCAGCACCGAGGAAGCCAGCCGTGCCAATCGCGGTTTCCAGGAATCGGTACGCTTTCCCCAGCCCGAACAGCCGGTCAAGGTGCGCATTCTCAAGCGCGATGAACGCAATCTGTTTTCGGTGGTGTGGACCGCCAGCATCGACCCCAACGCCATGGACGTGATCCGCAAGCAGCCGCCGGCGCCGGTCAAGCCGGTCGGCATCCGCGTCAACGGCCCGTCGCAGGACAAGGTCGACCTGCTGATCGTCGGCGATGGCTACACCGGCGCCGAGCTGAAAAAATTCGAGGCCGACGCGCGCCGCCTGGCCGATCATCTGTTCACCACTTCGCCATTCAAGGAGCGCGCCAAGGATTTCAATGTGTGGGCGATCGCGCTGCCGACCAGCGAGTCCGGCGTGTCGCGGCCTTCGACCGGCGTGCACAAGCAGTCGCCGCTGGGCACCCGCTACGATATCTTCGGCAGCGAGCGCTATGTGCTAACCACCGACAACCGCGCGCTGCGCGAACTGGCGCAGTATGCGCCGTATGAGTTCATCGAGATCCTGGTCAATAACGACACCTACGGCGGTGGCGGCATCTTTGGCCAGTTCAGCACGGCGGCGGCCGGCAATGACTGGGCCAACTACCTGTTCGTGCACGAGTTCGGCCACCATTTCGCCGGCCTGGCCGACGAGTACTACACCTCGCCGGTCGCCTACGCCACCGGCGGCGAGCGCCGCGAACCGTGGGAGCCGAACGCCACCGCGCTGCACGATCCGGCCAATCTGAAATGGAAGAAGTTTGTGAAGCCGGGCACGCCGCTGCCGACGCCGTGGCCGAAACAGGCTTATGAAACCGCCTCGCGCGCCTATCAGAAGGAACGCGCCGCGCTGCGCGCCAGCCAGCGGCCGGAATCGGAGATGAGCGCCTTGTTCCACAAGGACCTGCAGCAAAGCAGTGCGCTGTTCTCGCGCGATCCGCATGTGCATACGGTCGGCGCGTTCGAGGGCGCCAACTACGAGGCCACCGGTTACTATCGGCCTGAAATGCAGTGCATCATGTTTGACCGCAGCGAGCAATTCTGCTCGGTGTGCGCCGAGGCGATTACCACCATCATCGATCTGTATTCACGCTCAGCAATACGATAGGGGTTTTAGTACGCTGGCGTACAGAGTGTGCGGCGGCGTGGGCATAAGATTTGTCTCACGCACTCCAACAACACCGAAAGGGATAACACCATGAATAAGATTATCGCTACGCTGATCGCCGGCCTGTTCGCCACCGCCGCTTTTGCTCAAACCTCGGATGTCGCCAAGGCCCAGGCCGACGCAAACAAGGATATCGCCAAGGCGCAACAGAAAGAAGCCAAGGCTGACGCCAAGGCCGATAAAAAAGCCAACAAGGCTGTCGCCAAGGCTGACAAGGTGCACGAAGAGCAGCAAGCCAAGGTAGGCGTGGAACAAGCCAAAGCCAACGAAAAAGTGGCCAAGGCTGATCCTGAAGACAAAGCCAAAGCCGCCGCCAAAGGCGACAAGGATGTCGCTAAAGCAGTGGAAAAAGCCGAGAAAAAATCGGTGAAGGCCGACGCTAAAGCCATCAAGGCCACCGTTGACGCGACCGAAGACAAGGCGCTGGCCGCCAACAAAACCGCTGCGGTGAAAGCCAAGGCTGACGCTGAAGTGAAAGAAGCTGCTGCTAAGCACTAAGCACTGGCCGCAAAACGAAACAGGGCCTGCCCCCCTACGGGGGCAGGCCCTGTTTTCACGTCTGCTGCCGTGCGGGTTAAACGATAGGCACCAAGCCAGTCGGCTTGATCTTGGTTGCCAGCTCTTTACCTTTACGTGCGCGCTTGCCGAAGTGCACCGCCAGCGCTGACGCTGACAGTTTTTCTTCCTGCGGCTTGCCGCCACGGCCGGTGCCGAACACGGTCACGCCTTTCTGGCTGATCGGCTTGGCCGCCAGCAGCGTTTCCTTGTCGCCCAGCTCCATCAGGATCACGCCGCGGCCACCATTGGTCAGCACCTTCATTTCGTCCATGCCGAACACCAGCACGCGCGCGCCGGACGACAGCGTGGCTACCGCGCTGGCACTGTCCGGAACCACGGTCGGCGGCAGCACGCTGTCGCCGTCGTCCAGGGTGATGAAGGCTTTGCCGCTCTTGTTGCGGCTGACCATGTCGCCAACCTTGCTCTCAAAGCCGAAGCCGGCGCTGGTGGACAGCAGCAGACGGGTGTTGGCGCTGCCAGCGAAGTAGTGCAGCAGGCGTGAGCCGGACGCCAGGTCGATCAGCGTGGTGACTGGCACGCCGTCGCCGCGCGCGTTCGGCAAGGCCGCTACCGGTACCGAGTAGATGCGGCCATTGCTGCCGAAGGCCAGCAGCTGGTCGACCGTGCGGCACTCAAAGGCGCCGTACAGCGCGTCGCCAGCCTTGAAGCTGAACTGGCTGGCGTCGTGGCCGATGCCGCCGCGTGCGCGTATCCAGCCTTTTTCGGAGATGATGACGGTGACCGGCTCGTCCACCACTTTTTGTTCGACCACGGCTTTTTGCGCTTCTTCGATCAGCGTGCGGCGTGCGTCGCCATAGGTCTTGGCGTCGTTGTCGATTTCCTTGATGATGGCGCGCTTCATCGACGACGGGTTGTCCAGCAGGTCTTGCAGCATCTGCTTCTCTTTGCGCAGCTCGGACAGTTCCTGTTCGATCTTGATCGCTTCCAGGCGCGCCAATTGGCGCAGGCGGATTTCCAGGATGTCTTCGGCCTGGATCTCGGACAGCTTGAAGCGCTCGATCAGCGCCGCCTTCGGTTCGTCCGAGTTGCGGATGATGTGGATCACTTCATCGATGTTCAGCAGGATGGTCTGGCGGCCTTCCAGGATGTGGATGCGCGCGTCGACCTTGCCCAGCTTGAACTGGGTGCGGCGGGTGACGGTGGCGAAGCGGAAGGTGATCCATTCCTGCAGGATGTCGGTCAGGCCTTTCTGGCGCGGACGGCCATCGCCGCCTATCATCACCAGGTTGATCGAGGCCGATGATTCCAGCGAGGTGTGCGCCAGCAGCAGCAGCATGAATTCGGTCTGGTCCTGGTTTTTCGATTTCGGCTCGAACACCAGGCGTACCGGTGCAGCGCGGCCGGATTCGTCGCGGATGGTGTCCAGCGAATTCAGGATCAGCGACTTCAGCGCCAGCTGTTCCGGCGACAGCGCTTTCTTGCCCAGCTTGATCTTCGGATTGGTCAGCTCTTCGATCTCTTCCAGCACTTTTTGCGACGAGGTGCCCGGCGGCAGCTCGGTCACCACCGCCTGCCACTGGCCGCGCGCCAGTTCTTCGATCTTCCAGCGTGCGCGCACTTTCATCGAGCCGCGGCCGGTGGCGTACATGTCGGCGATCTGCTGCGCCGGGGTGATGATCTGGCCGCCGCCGGGGAAGTCCGGACCGGGCACCAGCGCCATCAGTTCGGCGTGGCTGATTTTCGGGTTGCGTATCATGGCGACGGCGGCCGAGGCGACTTCGCCCAGGTTGTGCGACGGAATTTCCGTCGCCAGGCCGACCGCGATGCCGGAGGCGCCGTTCAGCAGCACCATCGGCAGGCGCGCCGGCAGCAGGCACGGTTCTTCGGTCGAGCCGTCGTAGTTGGCCTGGAAGTCGACCGTGCCCTGGTTGATTTCGTCCAGCAGCACTTTGGCGATCGGCGTCAGGCGCGCCTCGGTGTAGCGCATCGCCGCCGCGCCGTCGCCGTCGCGCGAGCCGAAGTTGCCCTGGCCGTCGATCAGCGGGTAGCGCAGCGAGAAGTCCTGCGCCATGCGCACCATGGCGTCGTATACCGACTGGTCGCCGTGCGGGTGCAGCTTGCCCAGCACGTCGCCGACCACGGTGGCCGATTTGCGCGGCTTGGCGACGCTGTTCAGGCCCATTTCGTTCATCGCGTACAGGATGCGGCGCTGCACCGGCTTCTGGCCGTCGCAGACGTCCGGCAGCGCGCGGCCTTTGACCACCGAGATGGCGTAGTCGAGGTAGGCGCGTTCGGCGAAGGTGGACAGGGTCAGCGCGTCGCCGCCTTCGCCATCACCACCATCGCCGCCGCCCGGCGGATTGCCGAACATGCCGCCACCGCCATTGCCACCAGTTCCATCAGCGCCACCGGCATCGGCAACGGGCGCGGCGTGGACGCCATCGGCGATTTCGCTGTCAGCGGCGGCCGGCGCTGGCTGGCCGTGGGCGTGTGCTTCTGCGGCTGCGTGGGCGGCAGCGTCTGCGGAGGTATGGACCGGGTGCCCGGAGGCGCCGGGCGTGGCGGCATTGGGGGCCGAGGCCGGCGCGGGCGCTGGCTTGCTGTTTTCCGGCGCCGGTTCGTCAAAGAGATTTGCTTGAGTCATGGTGGTGTTCTGTTAGATATCTGCTTCGGCTTCGTTGCCGTGTTCTTCGATCCAGGCGCGGCGTGCGGCCGCTTCGCCTTTGCCCATCAGCATATTGAAACGGGCGGCCGATTCGTGCAGGCCATAGCTGCCCAGCGACACCGGCAGCAGGCGGCGGGTATCCGGATTCATGGTGGTTTCCCACAGCTGTTCGGCGTTCATCTCGCCCAGGCCCTTGAAGCGGCTGATCGACCAGGCGCCTTCTTTGAGGCCGTCCTTGCGCAGCTTGTCTTCGATGGCGGTCAGTTCGCCGTCGTCCAGCGCGTACAGCTTCTGGATTGGTTTCTTGCCGCGCGCCGGCGCGTCGACGCGGTACAGCGGCGGACGGGCGATGCAGATATTGCCGTTGGCGATCAGGCCGGGGAAGTGTTTGAAGAACAGCGTCAGCAGCAGCACCTGGATGTGCGAGCCATCGACGTCCGCATCGGAGAGGATGCAGATTTTTCCGTAGCGCAGGCCGGACAGGTCGGGGGTGTCGTTCGGCGTGTGCGGGTCGACGCCGATGGCCACCGAGATGTCGTGGATTTCGTTATTGGCGAACAGGCGGTCCTTGTCGGTCTCCCACGAGTTCAGCACCTTGCCGCGCAGCGGCAGGATGGCCTGGAATTCCTTGTCGCGGCCCATCTTGGCCGAGCCGCCGGCGGAATCGCCCTCGACCAGGAACAGTTCGGTGCGTTCGACATCGGTCGATTCGCAGTCGGTCAGCTTGCCCGGCAGCACGGCCACGCCCGAAGATTTCTTCTTCTCGACTTTTTGCGCCGAGCGCAGGCGCGATTGCGCCTGTTTGATGACCAGTTCGGCCAGCTTTTTGCCGTAGTCGACATGGTGGTTCAGCCACAGTTCCAGCGCCGGCTTGGAATAGGTGGACACCAGCCGCACTGCGTCGCGCGAGTTCAGGCGTTCCTTGATCTGGCCCTGGAATTGCGGGTCCAGCACCTTGGCCGACAGCACGAACGAGGCGCGTGCGAACACGTCCTCCGGCAGCAGCTTGACGCCTTTCGGCAGCAGCGAGTGCATTTCGACGAAGTTCTTGACCGCGCCGTACAGGCCGTCGCGCAGGCCGGATTCGTGGGTGCCGCCGTTGGGCGTCGGGATCAGGTTGACATACGATTCGCGCACGATGGCGCCTTGCTCGGTCCAGGCCACCACCCACGACGCGCCTTCGCCCTCGGCGAAGCCTTCGGCGTCCGGGCCGGCGAACTGCTCGCCTTCGAACAGCGGGATCAGCGTTTCGCCGTCGGTGGATTGCGCCAGCGCCTCGGTCAGGTAGCCGCGCAGGCCGTCGTTGTATTGCCATGTTTGCGACTCGCCGGTCTTGCCGTTGGCCAGCGTGACCGTCACGCCGGGCAGCAGCACCGCCTTGGAACGCAGCAGCCGTTGCAGCTCGGTTTGCGAGATGGCGGCCGAGTCGAAGTATTTCGCATCTGGCCAGACGGTGACCCTGGTGCCGGATTTCTTGGCGTCGCGCGGGGCGACCACCGAGGTCAGTGGTGCGCTGACGTCGCCATTCTCAAACACCAGATGGTGCAGGCCCGTACCGTTCGGCTCCTTGCGCCAGACGGTGATTTCCAGCCGTTTCGAGAGCGCATTGGTGACCGATACGCCGACTCCGTGCAGGCCGCCGGAGAAGGCATAGGCGCCGCCGCTGCCCTTGTCGAACTTGCCGCCGGCGTGCAGCCGGGTGAAGACGATTTCCACTGTCGGCACGCCTTCTTCCGGGTGCAGGCCGACCGGGATGCCGCGTCCGTCGTCTTCGACGGTGACGCTGCCGTCGGCGTTCTGCGTCACGATGATGTTGTTACAGTTGCCGCCCAGCGCTTCGTCGGCGGCATTGTCGATCACTTCCTGGATGATGTGCAGCGGATTCTCGGTGCGGGTGTACATCCCCGGACGCTGCTTGACTGGTTCCAGCCCCTTGAGGACCCGGATGGATGATTCGCTATAGTCGGAAACTGGTTTTTTGGTGGCCATACGTGAGCAGCTTGTGTTTTTGATACTGGGTTTATGTACAGTTTGCGGATTGTTTGCGTATTCTATCCTCAACTGTGGAAAATCGCGGCAAAAATTGCGCAGTGCGCAATTTATACACGATGTTTACAGCCCCGGCCCACCTTTTTAGACCGTTTTTACGACGCCATCGTTAAGCTTTCCGGTATCGAAACGCTGACCTGGAGCTACGCCATGCACGCCTTTTTCCCCGCCCAAGCCCCGCGCCGCCATGCCGCGCCGGCGCGTTCCTGCCTGATGCAGCTGACCGTGGACGTGGCGGCGGTGACCGACTTGCGGGCGCTGGTGGTGCGCACCTGTGGCGACGCCATGCAGTTCATGCGGGTCGAAGCCTGCGACCACGGCGCCCGTGTGCGGGTCTGGCTGTGCCTGTCGCGGGCGCTGGCCGGGCAGGTGATGGAGGCGGTGATGCGCGCCTTGCCGGGTGCTGAATTCGGCCGCCTGACGCCGCTGGCACACCGGTCGGCCGCATGATTGGCACCGAGGGCCGCGTCACGGCCGGCATGGACGTTCTGTACCGCGAAATTTTCAACCACTGATAGCTACACTGATAGGAAATATATGAATAAGTTTGCACCTGCCGCAGCCCTTGCCGCTGCTGTTGCCGCCCTTGCCGCTACGGCGGCCCCTGCCGCGCTCGCGCAGGAGGCCGCAGCGGCGGCCGTGCCGGACAATGCGGTCAGCTTCAACGTGGCGGCGATCAGCGACTACCGCTATCGCGGCATCTCGCAGACGCGCTTGCAGCCGGCCTTGCAGGGCGGTGCGGATTACGTCAACAATCCGGCCGGCCTGTATGTGGGCGCGTGGGCGTCGACCATCACCTGGGTGAAGGATGCCGGCGGCGATGGCAGCGTGGAACTGGATATCTATGCCGGCAAGCGCGGGCAACTGACGGCGGATGTTTCGTATGATGTGGGCGTGCTGACGTATGTGTATGCGTCCAATCAGCTGCCGGTCAGCGCCAATACCACCGAGGTGTATGGCCAGCTGGGTTATGGCCCGGCTTATGTGAAGTATTCGCATGCGGTGACGAATCTGTTCGGTTTTGCCGACAGCAAGAACAGCGGCTATCTGGATCTGGGCGCGAATATTGAGGCGGGCGATGGTTTTGTCGTCAACCTGCACGCCGGCCGTCAGGAGGTCAAGCATAACGATGCCGCTTCCTACACTGACTGGAAGCTGGGTGTGACCAAGGACTTCGGCGTAGTGACCGGCGCGCTGGCGGTGATTGGCACCAACGCCAATGAATCGGCCTATACCTCGGCCGCCAATGGCAAGTTCCTTGGCAAAAACGCGCTGCAGCTGACCATCAGCAAAGTGTTCTAATCGGATCGCCCGCGCGCCGCCGCATGACGCTTATGGCGTTTGCCAAGCTTGCTATGCGTGCCGCCTTTGTCCCGGCTGTCACGCGCGGGGCCGGCGTTTGCAGGGCTGGCGGCGGCTTTTTCCCGACTGGCGGCATTTTCGTCATCGGCGGCGCCGAACAGGCGCGCGATGGCGATTTTTTGTTTGCTCCGGCAGACGTCGGCCAGCACCCATTGTTCATTGCCGGGAAAACGCAGCCAGACCGCCTTCCAGGCGTTGCGGTTGCCGCTGCCTTGCAGGTTGGCGAAGCCGGATGGTGTGACGGTGCGGTCGCCGCACCGGATTTCTGCACCTTTGACGACCGCAAAATAGGGCTCGCCTCCGAAGGCGGCACGCAGTCTGGTGCCTTCGGGCAGGAATAGCTGCTTCCATTGGTGGCCCGCTTCGGTGCTGGCGTTCGCAACGGCGGCCGTCTCATCGTGCTTGTTTGACGCTGGCGGGCGCATATAGCCGCGTATCGCGTCGCAGATGGTGGGTGCAAGTTCCCAACTGTTCCAGGCATATCCGGTGAGCTCTCCCAGCTCAACAAGAATGTCGCACGGCAGGCGGACGGAAGAACGCAGGGTATCCATGAGGGGTCTCCGAAAAAGGGGTTTTACTAAAATCTGCTAACTACTAATATTTAGTACTGCAGTGCCCTAACTCATACTATTTAGAGTGCTCCGCATGATTTTTAGTTCTCCCAATTCCCCAATAGTGCGGAATATAGTTGATTAGCGTTTAGTAGTACCGCTTAGGCAATTTTAGTAAAAGCCGAAAAACCAACACCCCCTCCCTATACTCCCGCCCCGCATCCGCCCGGCTATATCGGGCAGGCTCTTGGCATCAAGGCAGCGAAGCGGCGCTCGTTGGGGCAGGCAGGGAAAATTTCGCGGTAAAGATGGCGCACTTCGGGAGCGCACAGCCGCTGGTCTTGCTTGTAGGCGGGGAGTTCGAGTTCGCTGTGGCGGGAGTGGTAGGTATTCTGGCCGCCATCCTCAAGGACCAGCGTATCGGCGAGGCGTGCGCGCGGCAGTTGCGCGACGAAGACCAGCACGCTGCCGGCCTGGTGTGCTGTCAGCGGGCGGCGGCCGTGGGCAATGGCCACCAGCATCTGTGCCGACGGATTCGCGCTTTGCACAAATTTCAGGCGCGCCAGCAGTTCGGCGCAGCCATCGCGCTGCAACGCTGCGGGCCGGATCAGGGCGAGGATGACGTTGGCGCGGGCCAGCACAGCATCAGGACTGCGCGCAGTGGCGTGGATCACCAGATCGTCGAACAATTGCGGATCGTAGTGGCCGGGATTGGGCGACACCAGCAGCACGCGCTTGCCGGCGGCCACGCGCAGCATGGCCAGATCCTCGGCCAGATCGGCGACGGCGCTGTCGCCGTCGCCGTCCACCCCAGTCAGTGCGACGATCATAGCGCAGCCCTCGCATGCGACAGAGAATAGCGTGCACCGTTGCTTAGGCTGGCGGCGGGGCGGTAGCGGGGGATGGCGGCAAGCGTTTCCAGCGCGGCGGCCAGCAGGTTTTTGCAGGCCGTGGTGGCTGGCATCATCGGCAGGCGCAGCTCGTCGTGCAGCAGGCCCTGCATGCTGAGCAGCGCTTTCAACGGCGCCGGATTCGGCTCGGAAAACAGCAGATGCATCATCGGCAGCAACTGTGCGGCCAGCGCGCGCGCCTCGTCCAGCCGCTGTGCGCACACCAGATCAAACAACTGCACATACAAATCGGTGCGGATATGCGCCGACGCCGAAATCGCCCCATGCGCACCACCGCACAGCGCCGGAAACAGCAGGGGATCATCGCCGCACAATACCGCCAGCGGCGTATGCTGCACCAGATCCATCATCTGCTGCAGGCTGCCGCCGGCCTCCTTGATGGCGGCGAACTGCGGCCGCTGCGCCAGCTTGCGCGCGGTGGCCAGCTCCAGGCACACGCCGGTGCGCGCCGGCACGTTGTACAGCACGATGGGCCGGCCGGTGGAATCGGCGATGGTCTCGAAATGGCGCAGCAGGCCTTCCTGTGAAGGCCGTACATAGGCCGGTGTCGACACCAGATAGCCGGCCAGTTCAGCATCGTCAAACTCCAGCACCCGGCTGGCGGCGGCTAAGGTATCGCTGCCGCCGATGCCCATCAACACCGGGCAGCGCCGGCGCGCCACCTCCAGCACCGCCGCCAGCGCCGCGCTCTGCTCGGCCAGATCCAGCTGCGGGGCCTCGCCGGTGGTGCCGCACACCACCAGCCCGTGGGCGCCGTCGTCGATCAGCCGCTCGGCCAGCCGCTGCAAGCGCGCCAGATCCAGCTCGCCGTGATGCATGGGCGTCACTAGCGGCACCCAGATGCCGTGTAAAGAATTCATGATATTCCAAGGTGGTTGCAATGCTTCCAGCGTAGCGACAGCCCCGTAAAAATGTTCTAAAGAGTGGCGCGCAGCGCGTAAACGCGGCGTCAATTTTTACGCTTTGTTTACACCCGGCCGGCAAGTCTTTACAAAATCTTTAGACCGATCTGGCTAAGCTTCACGCTATCAAAAACAAGACCTGTGAGGGTGTGATGGACTTAGTATTTATCGGCGCTACGGCGCTGTTGTATCTGCTGACGGTGGCGCTGGCCGCCGGCTGCAGCAAGCTGGGCGAACAGGGAGGCCAGCCATGAACACGTTCTATGTGATCGGCGCCATCGCGGCGGCCGGCCTGCTGGTCTACCTGGTGGTAGCGCTGGTGAAAGCGGAGGACCTATGACCACGCAATCCACGGTGCTGCTGATCGTCTTCCTGACCGTGCTGCTGGCGCTGGCCTGGCCGCTCGGCCTGCTGCTGACGCGCGTCGGCGCGGGCGCCGCCGGTAGCAGCCCGATGCCAGGCATGGGCTGGCTGGCCAGGCTGGAGCGCCTGATCTACCGCGCCGCCGGCGTCAACCCGGACCAAGGCCAGGGCTGGAAAACCTACGCCGCCTCGCTGCTGCTCTTCAGCCTGATCGGCGCACTGGCCACCTACGGCCTGCAGCGGGTACAAGCCTGGCTGCCGCTGAATCCGCAGGCGCTGGCCAATGTCAGCCCGGATTCCGCCTTCGACACCGCCGTCAGCTTTGTCGCCAACACCAACTGGCAGGGCTACAGCGGCGAACAGACCATGAGCTACCTGACCCAGATGCTGGTGCTGGCCGGCCAGAACTTCTTCTCGGCCGCCACCGGCATCGCGGTCGCCTATGCGCTGATACGCGGCTTCGCCGCGCGCTCGGCCCAGTCGATCGGCAATTTCTGGGTCGACCTGACCCGCTCCACGCTGTATGTGCTGCTGCCGCTGTCGCTGCTGCTGGCGGTATTCCTGATGGCGCAGGGCGTGATCCAGAACTTCAAGCCGTATCAGGAAGTGCAGCTGCTCGACCCGGTCAGCTACAGCCAGCCGAAAGCCGGCGCCGACGGCCAGCCGCTGAAGGACGCGCAAGGCCAGCCGGTGCTGGAAAACCTCAGCGCCACTACCCAGACCATCGCCATGGGCCCGGTCGCCTCGCAGGAAGCGATCAAGATGCTGGGCACCAATGGCGGCGGCTTCTTCAACGCCAACTCGGCGCATCCCTATGAAAATCCTACCGCGCTGAGCAACTTCGCGCAGATGCTGGCCATCTTCCTGATCCCTGCCGGCCTGTGCTTCGCCTTTGGCCGCATGGTCGGCGACCAGCGCCAGGGCTGGGCGGTGCTGGCCGCGATGACGGTGCTATTCGTGATCTGCACCTGCGTGGTGATGGGGGCCGAGCAAAGCGCGCATCCGGGCCTGCAGGCGCTCAATATCGACCAAAGCCAGGGCTATATGGAAGGCAAGGAAACCCGCTTCGGCATCAGCGCCTCGTCACTGTTCGTGGCGGTCACCACCGCCGCCTCGTGCGGTGCGGTCAACGCCATGCACGACTCGCTGACGCCGATCGGCGGCCTGATCCCGATGTTGCTGATGCAGTTCGGCGAAGTGATCTTCGGCGGCGTCGGCAGCGGCCTGTACGGCATGCTGGTGTTCGCCATCATGGCGGTGTTCATCGCCGGCCTGATGATAGGCCGCACGCCGGAATACCTGGGCAAGAAAATTCAGGCGCATGAAATGAAGATGACCGCGATCGCCATCCTGGTGACGCCGACGCTGGTGCTGGCCGGCACCGCCATCGCGGTGCTGTGCGAGGCCGGCAAGGCCGGCATCGCCAATCCTGGCGCACACGGCTTCTCGGAAATCCTGTACGCCTTCAGCTCGGCCGCCAACAACAACGGCAGTGCGTTTGCCGGGCTATCGGCCAACACGCCGTTCTACAACAGCATGCTGGCGATCGCCATGTGGTTCGGGCGCTTCGCCATGATTGTGCCGATTCTGGCCATCGCCGGCTCGCTGGCCGGCAAGCAGCGGCTGGAGGCCAACGCCGGCACCATGCCGACCCACGGCGGCATGTTCATCGGCCTGCTGTGCGGCGTGGTGGTGCTGGTCGGCGTGCTCAATTACGTGCCGGCGCTGGCGCTCGGCCCGGTGGCCGAACACCTGCAGCTGTTTGCAAAATAAGGAATCATCATGTCCCAAGCTACCCCAAAAGAGATGACCCTCTTTACCAATCCGCCGGCCCGCAAGCTGAGCATGTTCGACACGCAGCTGCTGGCGCCGGCCATCGCCGACGCCTTCCGCAAGCTGCATCCGCGCACCCAGTTGCGCAGCCCGGTGATGTTCGTGGTCTACATCGGCAGCATCATCACCAGCCTGCTGGCGGCGCAGGCGCTGACCGGGCAGGGCGAGGCGCCGGCCGGCTTCATTGTCGCTGCCGCGGTCTGGCTGTGGTTCACCGTGTTGTTCGCCAACTTCGCCGAAGCGCTGGCCGAGGGGCGCAGCAAGGCGCAGGCGGCCTCGCTGCGCAGCCTGAAGCAGACCGTCACCGCCAAGAAGCTGGCCACGCCCAAGCACGGCACCACCTGGCTGCCGCAGCCGGCGCTGGACCTGCGCAAGGGCCATTACATCCTGGTCGAAGCGGGCGACGTGATCCCGATCGACGGCGAGGTGATCGAAGGCGTGGCCTCGGTGGACGAAAGCGCGATCACCGGCGAATCGGCGCCGGTGATACGCGAATCGGGCGGCGACTTCTCCTCGGTCACCGGCGGCACCCGGGTGCTGTCGGACTGGCTGGTGGTGCGCGTCACCGCCAATCCCGGTGAAACCTTCCTCGACCGCATGATCTCGATGGTGGAGGGCGCCAAGCGCCAGAAAACGCCCAACGAAATCGCGCTGACCATCCTGCTGGTGGCGCTGACCATCGTGTTCCTGGTGGTGACCGTGAGCTTGCTGCCGTTCTCGCTGTTCTCGGTCAGCGCCGCCGGCGCCGCAGGTGTGGTAACTAAGCCGGTGACGATCACCGTGCTGATCGCGCTGCTGGTCTGCCTGATCCCGACCACCATCGGCGGCCTGTTGAGCGCCATCGGCGTGGCCGGCATGAGCCGCATGATGCAGGCGAATGTGATCGCCACCTCGGGCCGCGCGGTGGAGGCGGCCGGCGACGTCGATGTGCTGCTGCTGGATAAAACCGGCACCATCACGCTGGGCAACCGCCAGGCGGCCGCCTTCGTGCCGGCGCCGGGCGTCAGCGAGCAGCAGCTGGCCGACGTGGCGCAACTGGCGTCGCTGGCCGACGACACGCCGGAAGGGCGCAGCATCGTGGTGCTGGCCAAGCAGAAGTTCAACATCCGCGAGCGCGAGATGGCGGTGCTGAACGCGGTGTTCGTGCCGTTCACCGCGCAGACGCGCATGAGCGGCATCGACATCGGCAGCCGGGCGATCCGCAAGGGCGCGGCCGACACCGTGCGCAAATACGTCGAATCGCTGGGCCAGCCATATCCGGCCGAGATCGCGCGCAGCGTTGACGATATCTCGCGCCGTGGCAGCACGCCGCTGGTGGTGGTCGACGGTCAGCGGGTGATGGGCGTGGTCGAACTGAAAGACATCGTCAAGGGCGGCATCAAGGAGCGCTTCGCCGAACTGCGCCGCATGGGCATCAAGACCGTGATGATCACCGGCGACAACCAGCTGACCGCCGCCGCGATTGCCGCCGAGGCGGGCGTGGACGACTTCCTGGCCGAAGCCACGCCGGAAGACAAGCTGAAACTGATACGCCAGTACCAGGCCGAAGGCCGGCTGGTGGCGATGACCGGCGACGGCACCAATGACGCGCCGGCACTGGCGCAGGCCGACGTGGCGGTGGCGATGAACTCCGGCACCCAGGCCGCCAAGGAGGCCGGCAATATGGTCGACCTGGATTCGAATCCGACCAAGCTGCTGGAGATCGTTGAAATCGGCAAGCAGATGCTGATGACGCGCGGCTCGCTGACCACCTTCTCGATCGCCAACGACATCGCCAAATACTTCGCCATCATCCCGGCGGCGTTTGTCGGCACCTATCCGCAGCTGAAGGCGCTGGACATCATGCAGCTGGCCAGCCCGGCATCGGCCATCATGTCGGCGCTGATCTTCAACGCGCTGATCATCGTGGTGCTGATTCCGCTGGCGCTGAAGGGCGTGCAATACCGGGCGATCGGCGCGGTGGCGCTGCTGCGCCGCAACCTGCTGCTGTATGGCGCGGGCGGCATCATCCTGCCGTTCATCGGCATCAAGGCCATCGACCTGCTGCTGGCCGCATTCAATCTCGTCTAAGGAGGCCGCCATGGCAAACCAACTTCGTCCCGCCCTCACCATCTTCGCCGCACTGACGCTGATCTGCGGCGTGGCCTACCCGCTGGCCGTGACCGGCATCGGCAGCGCCGTGTTCCCGGCGCAGGCCGGCGGCAGCCTGGTGGCCGTCAACGGCCAGCCGGCCGGCTCGCTGCTGATCGGCCAGGCCTTCACTTCGCCGCAGTACTTCTGGGGGCGGCCATCGGCCACCGCGCCGATGCCGAACAACGCGGCCGGCTCGGGCGGCGCCAACCAGGGGCCAAGCAATCCGGCGCTGCTGGACGCCGTCAAAAGCCGCATCGGCGCGCTGCAAGCCGCCGACCCGTCCAACAGCGCCGCCATCCCGATCGACCTGGTCACCGCCTCGGCCAGCGGCCTGGACCCGGAAATCAGCGTGGCCGCCGCGCGCTACCAGGCCGGCCGGGTGGCCGCCGCGCGCAAGCTCAGCCACGAACAGCTGCTGGCGCTGATCGAACGCCACACCCAGCCGCAGTGGCTGGGCTTCTTCGGCGAGGCGCGGGTCAACGTGCTGGCGCTGAACCTGGCGCTGGACCAGGCCAGCCCGCACCGCCAGCAATAAGGCGAGTACAATCCGCGCATGGCCAACCACGACACCCTACGCCGGGAGCCCGTACGCCGGGAGCCCGTAAGACCCGACCCCGACGCGCTGCTGGCGCAGGTGCAGGCGCAGGAGCGCAAGGCGGTGCGCGGCAAGCTGCGGATCTACTTCGGCGCCTCGGCCGGCGTCGGCAAAACCTACGCCATGCTGGGCGCCGCGCGCAAGCTGCTGGAAGCCGGCCAGCCGTTGCTGGTCGGCGTGGTGGAAACCCACGGCCGCACCGACACCGCCGCCATGCTGGCCGGCTTGCCGCAGCTGCCGCCACGGCTGGTAGCGCACCGTGGCAAGCAGCTGCAGGAATTCGACCTGGACGGCGCGCTGGCGGCCCGCCCGCCGCTGATCCTGATCGACGAACTGGCGCACAGCAACGCGCCCGGCTCGCGCCACCCGAAACGCTGGCAGGACGTCGAAGAACTGCTGGATGCCGGCATCGACGTGCTCACCACCGTCAACGTGCAGCACCTGGAAAGCCTGAACGACGTGGTGGGCGGCATCACCGGCATCCGCATCGGCGAAACCGTGCCGGACACGGTATTCGACCAGGCCGACGAAGTGGTGCTGGTCGACCTGCCGGCCGACGAACTGCTGGCGCGCCTGCAAAGCGGCAAGGTATACCAGGCCGCGCAGGCCGAACGGGCCGCCAAGAACTTCTTCCGCAAAGGGAACCTGATCGCGCTGCGCGAACTGGCGCTGCGCCGCACTGCCGACCGCATCGAAGACGATGTGCGCGCCTACCGGGTAGAAAAATCGATTGCCGACATCTGGAAAACCGGCGCGGCGCTGCTGGCCTGCGTCGGCCCGCACGGCGACGGCGAACACACGGTGCGCAGCGCGGCGCGGCTGGCCGGCCAGCTGGGTACCGGCTGGCACGCGGTGTACGTCGAAACGCCGGCGCTGCAAAAGCTGCCGGCTGCGCAGCGCGAGCACATCCTCAAGCAGCTCAAGCTGGCCGAAGACCTGGGCGCCAGCACGGCCGTGCTGTCCGGCCACGGCGTCGCGCAGGAGGCGCTGGCGTACGCGCGCAGCCACAACCTGTCCAAGCTGGTGCTGGGCCGCGCGCAAGCAAGGTGGCCATGGCGAGCGCCGCTCAGCAAGCGGCTGGCGCAGCTGGCGCCGGACATCGACCTGATCGACATCGGCGCGCCGCGCCAGCAGGCCGCCGCATCGTTCAGCAAGCCGCCGCTGCCCGATATCGACAGCGACAGCCGCGACAGCGCGGCGCGCGGTCTGCGGCGGCGCGTCACCGGCTACGTGGTGGCGGCGCTGGCCGGCGTGGCCACTGCGCTGGCGGCCACGCCGATGCTGCCCTGGCTGGACCTGGCCAATATCGCCATGCTATTCCTGCTGGTGGTGGTGCTGGTGGCGGTGCGCTACGGGCGCGGCCCATCGGTGCTGGCCACCTGCGTCAGTGTGGCCAGCTTCGACTTCTTCTTCGTGCCGCCGCGCTTCACGCTGGCGGTCAGCGACTTCCAGTATCTGATTACTTTCCTGGTGATGCTGGCGGTCGGCCTGATCACCGGCCACCTGACCGCTGGCCTGCGCTTCCAGGCGCGGGTAGCCGGCCAGCGCGAACGGCGCGCGCGGGCGCTGTACGAATTCGCCCGCGAACTGTCCGGCGCATTGCAGACCGCGCAAATCTTCGACAGCACGCAAAGCGTGATCCAGCAAGCCTTCATGGCGCGCGCCACGCTGCTGCTGCCGGATGACGACGGCCGCCTGCAAGCGCCGGAGGCCAGCGCCGGCAGCGCCGCCAGCGGCGAAGCAGGGCGGCTGGACCTGGGCATCGCCCAATGGTCGTTTGACCGCGCCGAGCCGGCCGGACTGGGCACCGACACCCTGCCGGCCAGCCGCATCTTCTACCTGCCGCTGGTGGCGCCGATGCGCACCCGTGGCGTACTGGCGATCGAACCAGAGCAGCGGCGCTGGATACTGATCCCCGAGCAGCGCCAGCAACTGGACACCTTTGCCGCATTGGCGGCGATCGCGCTGGAGCGGGTGCACTACATCGAAGTGGCGCAGGGCGCGCTGGTCAGCATGGAATCCGAGCGGCTGCGCAACTCGCTGCTGGCGGCGCTGTCGCATGACCTGCGCACGCCACTGACCTCGCTGGTCGGCCTGTCCGAATCGCTGGCCGGCGCGCAGCCGCCACTCAGCGCAGCCCACCAGGAAGTGGCGCGCGCGCTGCATGACGAAGCGCTGCGCATGAGCACCATGGTGGCCAACCTGCTGGACATGGCGCGCATCCAGAGCGGCGAAGTGCGCTTCAACCTGCAATGGCAGCCGCTGGAAGAAGTGGTCGGCAGCGCGCTGCGCGCCAGCGCCGCCACGCTACGCGCGCAGCGCATCAGCACCCAGCTGCCGCCCGGCCTGCCGCTGCTGCGCTACGACGCAGTGCTGATCGAAAGGGTGCTGGTCAACCTGCTGGAAAACGCCGCCAAATACACGCCGCCAGGCGCGCACATCGTCATCAGCGCAGCGCTGCATGGCGCCTGGATCAACATCCAGGTGGACGACGACGGGCCGGGCCTGCCGCCGGGGCGCGAAGAAGCACTGTTTGAAAAATTCACGCGCGGCGAGCGCGAGTCGGCCAAGCCCGGTGTCGGCCTGGGGCTGGCGATCTGCCGCGCCATCATCGAGGCGCACGGCGGCCGCATCAGCGCCGGGCGCAGCCCGCTGGGCGGCGCCGGCTTCACCATCACGCTGCCGCTGGGCACACCACCGGCCATGCCGGAGGAGGAAGAACATGCATGACACCGCGCCGACCGCTCTGCTGGTCGAAGACGAACCGCAGATCCGCCGCTTTGTGCGCGCCGCGCTGGAGCAGGAGGGCTGGCAGGTGCACGAGGCGCCCGGCATGCAGCGCGGCCTGATCGACGCCGGCACCCGCAAGCCGGACCTGATCGTGCTGGACCTCGGCCTGCCGGATGGCGACGGCATCGACTTCATCACCGACTTGCGCAAATGGTCGGCGGTGCCGGTAATCGTACTGTCGGCGCGGGTCAGCGAGGACGACAAGATCCGCGCGCTGGACGCCGGCGCCGACGACTACCTGAGCAAGCCGTTCGGCACCGGAGAGTTGCTGGCGCGGGTGCGCGCCACCCTGCGCCGGCAGCGCCAGCCGGCCGCCGGCAACAGCGGCCTGGTGCAATTCGGGGAGGTGCTGGTGGACCTGCAAAACCGCCGTGTCACGCGCGGCGGTGCGCATGTGCATCTGACGCCGACCGAATACCGGCTGCTGGCGGTGCTGGTGGCGAATGCCGGGCGGGTGATGAGCAACCCGCAGCTGCTGCGCGCCGTGTGGGGACCGTCACAGGCGGAAAACGGCCACTACCTGCGCATCTACATGGGCCATTTGCGGCACAAGCTGGAGGAAGATCCGACCCAGCCGCGCTACCTGCTGACCGAAACGGCGGTTGGCTACCGGCTGCAACTTTAGCGCTTCAGCCGCGCACCATCAGATCGTAGTCCTGGGCGCTGCCGTGGTAGTGGAAGCTACGCCGGCGCAGCATCTGCATCATCTGCGAGTCGGTCTTGCAGCCCACCACCAAGCGCCGCTGCTGATAGCGGGTACAGAAAAAGTCCACCAGTGCGGTGCCCACGCCCTGGCCGCGGAAAGCCGGATCGACCGCCAGCGCGTGCAGCTCGCGCTCTGGACCGTGGCTATCATCCAGGCCCAGCACCATGATGTAGCCGCTCAACTGGCCATCCTGTTCTGACACCCAGAATTCCACCGGCACCATGGATTGGCCGCCGCCCCACTTATCACGCAGCACAGTGCCGCTGGCGATGCCCTTGGTAAAGTGCGCGCTCAACTGCGCCTGGCGCCCGGCATCGGCGACATCGCTATTAAAGGCGCCATCATGGTTGGCGCCGACCGTCAGGCGCACGATGGCTGGGACGTCGCTGTGCACGGCGCGGCGGATGGCGGCGTCCAGATGGCGATAATGGCGCGCCTGGCGGGCCTTGCGCTGGAAGCTGCCGGCATGCTGCGCCAGCCGATCCATGGTCAGCCGCACCTGGTGCGTCAGCAGCGCGACCAGACCGTAGAAGACAGCGCTTTGCAGGACGTCGTAAAACAGCATCAGCGGCGTGTCATGGTGCAGGTTGTCGTAATCGTAGACGCGCAGCAGCGTGGACAGGCTGACAAACAACAGCACGCCGGGCAGGCGCAGCCGCCACGCGGCCAGCGCCACCGGCAGGCTATAGAAAGGGGCGAACGAAATCGTCGCGCTGGTAGTGGCGTCGACAAAGAAGATCAAGGCTTGCGCCAGCAGCAGCACCAAGGCCAGCTGGCGCCCGCTGGCGCCGCGCAGGCGCTGGGACAGATAACGGAACATGACACAAGGCTAATGCTTGTGA
The DNA here is from genome assembly GCF_019219065.1 of Duganella sp. sic0402. Lineage (GTDB taxonomy): Bacteria > Pseudomonadota > Gammaproteobacteria > Burkholderiales > Burkholderiaceae_D > Rugamonas. The sequence goes on from NZ_JAHUWK010000006.1 coordinate 141,490, forward strand.
CAGTGACAAATCAACTTATGATTTGTATTGAATTGTTTCAGGAATGGAATAAAAATTAACCCTCTTATCCCCTTGGCAATCCATGTTGTCGTTAGTTATTTGCTGAGCGTGCGCATGGCGCGCTCCAGTCCGTCCATGGTCAAGGGATACATGCGGTGGTTCATCAGCTGGCGGATAATGGACACCGACTGGCGGTACTGCCAGCTACCCTCCGGCTCAGGATTGAGCCAGACGAATTTCGGAAAAGTGCTGGTGAAGCGCGCCAGCCAGGCGCTGCCGGCTTCCGGATTGTTGTATTCCACCGAGCCGCCTGGCTGCAGGATTTCGTAGGGGCTCATGGTGGCGTCGCCAACGAAGATCAGTTTGGTATCCGGCGGATACTTGCGCAGCACATCCCAGGTCGGGAAGCGCTCCGTGTGGCGGCGGCGGTTGTTCTGCCACAGATAATCGTAGACGCAGTTGTGGAAGTAAAAGAACGCCATATTCTTGAATTCCGACTTGGACGCCGCGAACAATTCCTCGGTGCGCTCGATGTGGTCGTCCATCGAACCGCCGACATCGAACAGCATCAGCACCTTGATATTGTTCTTGCGCTCCGGTTGCATCTTGATATCCAGATAGCCCGCGTTGCTGGCGGTGGCGCGGATGGTGGCGTCCAGCGCCAGTTCCTCGGCCGCGCCGAGGCGGGCGAACTTGCGCAGCCGGCGCAGCGCCAGCTTGATGTTGCGGGTGCCGAGTTCACGCTCGCCGTCGTAGTCCTGGTAGGCGCGCGCCTCCCACACCTTGACCGCAGTGCGGTTGCCGCCCTTGCCGCCGATGCGCACGCCTTCCGGATTGGTGCCGCCGTGGCCGAATGGCGAAGTGCCGCCGGTGCCGATCCATTTGTTGCCGCCCTCGTGGCGCTCCTTCTGCTCCTTCAGCAGTTCGCGCAGGCGGTCCATCAGCTTGTCGTAGCCGAATTTTTCCAGCGCGGCCAGCTGCTCCGGCGTCAACTCGCGCTTCATGCGCTGCACCAGCCAGTCCAGCGGCACGCTGCCCTGTTCGTCGAAAGCTGCGCTGACGCCCTTGAAGTACAGGCCGAAGGCGCGGTCGAACTTGTCGAAGTGGGCTTCGTCCTTGACCAGTGTCAGGCGCGCCAGGTAGTAGAAGTCGTCCAGCGCGTGCGGGATCACCTGCTTCTGCATGGCTTCCAGCAGCGTCAGGAACTCCTTGATGGTCACCGGGATCTTGGCGTCCTTGAGCGTGAAGAAAAAATCGATCAGCATCTCACTGCACTCCGTGCTGCGCCAGCTTGTAGCGCAGCTGCGCCTTGATCTCCGGCCACTCGCCGGCGGCGATGCTGTACATGACGGTGTCGCGCACCGTGCCGTCGCGGCGCAGCGCATGGTGGCGCAGCACGCCGTCCTTTTTCGCGCCGAGCCGCTCGATGGCGGCCTGCGACGCGTGATTGAAGTTATCGGTGCGCAGGCCGACCAGCGCCGCGCCCAGCGTCTCGAAGGCGTGGCCCAGCAACAGCAGCTTGCAGGTAGTGTTGACGTGGCTGCGCTGGCGGCTCTTGGCGTACCAGGTATAGCCGATCTCCAGCCGGCCGATGTCGGGCACGATATCGTGATAGCTGGTGGTGCCCATCAGCGCGCCGCTGGCGCTGTCGATCACGGCAAACGCCAGCCGGGTGGGGCGCTGCTCGATGGCCTTGAAGATATACGCGTCCACCTCGTGCGGCTCGGGCACCGAAGTGATGCGCAAATTCCACAATTCGCCATCGGCGGCCGCCGTGCGCAGGCCCTCGGCGTGGTGGGGCGCCAGCGGTTCCAGGCGCACACCGTGCAATTCCAGCGTCAGCGCCCGTGGCGTATCAAAGGCGATGCTCATCGGTTGGCCCGCACCATCTGGATCAGGCGCTCGAACAGGTGAATATCCTGCTCGTTCTTCAGCAGCGCGCCATGCAGCGGCGGCACGATGGCTTTCTGATCCTGGCTGCGCAGCGCTTCCGGCGGAATGTCTTCCGCCATCAGCAGCTTGAGCCAGTCGAGGAATTCAGAGGTGGACGGCTTCTTCTTCAGGCCCTGCACCTCGCGCAGCTCGTAGAAAGTCTGCAGCGCCTGCGCCAGCAGTTCCTGCTTCAGCTGCGGATAGTGGACCTGGACGATTTGCTGCATGGTGTCGCGGTCGGGGAATTTGATGTAGTGGAAGAAGCAGCGGCGCAGGAAGGCATCCGGCAGCTCCTTCTCGTTGTTGGAGGTGATGATCACCAGCGGGCGGTGCACGGCGCGCACCATCTCGCGGGTTTCGTAGACATAGAACTCCATGCGGTCCAGCTCGCGCAGCAGGTCGTTGGGGAACTCGATGTCGGCCTTGTCGATTTCATCGATCAGCAGCACCACCGGCGCCGGCGCGGTGAAAGCCTGCCACAGCACGCCCTTGACGATGTAGTTATGGATGTCGCGCACCCGCTCGTCGCCCAGCTGCGAATCGCGCAGGCGCGACACCGCGTCGTATTCGTACAGGCCCTGCTGCGCCTTGGTGGTCGACTTGACGTGCCACTGCATCAGCGGCATGTTCAGCGCGGCGGCGACTTCCTCGGCCAGCATGGTCTTGCCGGTGCCGGGTTCGCCCTTGATCAGCAGCGGGCGCTGCAAGGTCAGGGCGGCGTTGACCGCCAGTTTCAGGTCGGCGGTGGCGACGTACTGGTCGGAGCCTTCGAAGCGTGCTTGCATGGATTTGTCCGGGAAGAAAAAGAACAAACAGTATAGAAGGAAACGCTAGAGGAGGGACTCGGGAGCGCTGTGGGACGCGTGTTGTTTATAAAAAATACTTAGGTTAGAATCCCTGCATAAATAGTACAAAAGTCAATATAGTGACACGTGGTAGAAGTATCCGAGATCGCAGTATCCGATTACTTACTTAGAGACACCATGAAAAAACTCACCGCACTCCTCGTGTTCGCAGGCCTAGCCCACGTCGCCGTCGCTGCGGAAGTTGTGGGCAACGCCCAGAACGCCAAAGCCAAGATCGAAATGTGTATCGGTTGCCATGGCATCCCCGGCTACAAAGCCACTTTTCCCGAAGTATTCCAGGTGCCGATGATAGGCGGCCAGTCGGCCAAGTACATCGAAAGTGCGCTGCAGGCCTATAAGAAGGGCGAGCGCAAGCATCCATCGATGAGGGGGATCGCGGCCAGCCTGTCGGATCAGGACATTGCCGACGTGGCGGCATTCTATGCGCAGCAGACCCGCAGCGGAGGTGTGAAATGAAGCGTCAACACTGGATCGCCGCAGCCGCCTGCCTGCTGGCCGCGATGGGCGCGCAAGCGGCCGGCAACATCGCCGCCGGCAAGGCGCTGGCCGACAAATACACCTGCGTCAGCTGCCATGGCCCGGACTTCAACACGCCGATCGACCCCAGCTATCCGAAGCTGGCCGGCCAGCACAAGGACTACCTGGAGCATGCGCTGAAAGCCTACAAGCGCGGCGACGCCGCCAACGGCCGCAGCAACGCCATCATGACCGGCCAGGTCAAGCCCTTGAGCAACCAGGACATCAAAGACCTGGCCGCCTACCTGCACAGCCTGCCAGGCCAACTGGCCACCCACCGCTAAAAAACCGGGGTCAGTTCTGCCAAACGTACACGAGCTCGTGTACGTTTGGCGGAACTGACCGCGGAGTTTAGAGGCGGCGCTGGATGGCTTCGAGGTAGGCGGCGGCGTCGGGTGGGGTGCCGGTGCGCTGGGCGTTCCAGATCATTTCGCCCAGGCATTCCATGATTTCGTGCTGCGCCGCATGGGCGTCGTCCAGCTTCAACGTCAGCTGGGTGGCCAGCGCGCGGATGCCGGGCGGCTGGTCGATCGAGATCTGCTCGTCGATCGACAGGTGCATCGACAAATGTAAAAACGGATTGGCTTGCGCGCCTTCGACTTGATAGTCGCGCGTTAAGGCAGTGTCGACGTCGGCCAGCACATCGTGGTATTCGGGATGGTGGCGTATCCAGTCGGCCGCCATGGTTTCGATCGGCGTCAGTGGCGCGCGCGCCTGTTGCTTGCGGTAGGCGTCGCAGAAGAAGCGGCGCACATCGTCGGAAGAGGGATTAAACATAGGCCGCCATTGTACGGAAAAAAAACGGGACCGTCAGAGACGGTCCCGTTTTGGCATCAGGCGCTGTTTTTCTGTTCAGCCGCCGGTTCGGCGCAAGCGCAGTCGTCCGTGGTGGGCGGCAGCGGCTTGGGCGCCGGCGTCGCGCTGTTGCGCGGCGCGTGCGGCTGGCGCAGGTAGCGCGAGCCGTGGTGGCGGCGGTCGTGGCCGTTGGCCGGCCAGGTCAGGAAGCGCGACAACTCCTGCAGCGCGCGCTGGTAGACGTCGCGCTTGAATTCGATCACCACGTCCAGCGGCACCCAGTAGTCATGCCAGCGCCAGGCGTCGAACTCCGGATGGTCGGTCAGGCGCAGGTTGACGTCGTTATCGCGCGCACACATGCGCAGCAGGAACCAGATCTGTTTCTGGCCACGGTAGTGGCCGCGGATTTCCCGCTTGATGAAATGGTCCGGCACCTCATAGCGCAGCCAGTCGCGGGTGCGACCGACAATCTTGACGTGCTCGGCCCGCAGACCGATTTCCTCCTCCAGCTCGCGATACATCGCCTGCTCTGGCGTCTCTCCATACTTGATGCCGCCTTGCGGAAATTGCCATGAGTGCTCACGCACCCGCTTGCCCCACCACACCTCGTTCTGGGCGTTCAGCAGGATGATGCCGACGTTGGGCCGAAACCCTTCACGATCGAGCATATTGCACCTCAAACTTTCTGCGACTGTGCCCCCGTCTTATATTTTTGCCCACAAAACGGCACACCGACAGCGTTTTCGGGGTACGAAAACGGCCGGAGGGCCCTGATTTGAACGCATTTGTATAAAGTATGGGTGCATCAGCCAGCTAATCCTTTAAAATTAGGTTGATTATAACTCTCTCTTTTTAAAAAGAATTCACCGTATGCGCGCGTCACGTTTTTTTATTTCCACGCTTAAAGAAGCTCCTTCGGATGCCGAGATCGTCAGCCATCAGTTAATGATGCGCGCCGGCATGATCAAACGCCTGGGTTCGGGCATTTACACCTACATGCCGATGGGCCTGAAAATCATCCGCAAGGTTGAAGCCATCGTGCGCGAGGAAATGAACCAGTCGGCCGCCATCGAGCTGCTGATGCCCCTGATCCAGCCGGCCGAGCTGTGGCAGGAAACTGGCCGCTGGGACAAGATGGGCGCCGAACTGCTGCGCATCAAGGACCGTCACGGCCGCGAATTCGCCTTCCAGCCGACTGCTGAAGAAGTGATCACCGATGTTGTCCGTTCGGAAATCAAATCCTACCGCCAGCTGCCGTTGAATTTTTACCACATCCAGACCAAATTCCGCGACGAGCGCCGTCCACGCTTCGGCCTGATGCGCGGCCGCGAGTTCACCATGAAGGACGCGTACTCCTTCGACCGTGACCTGGCCGGCATGCAAGCCTCGTACAAAATCATGTACGACGCCTATGTACGTATTTTCAACCGTTTTGGTTTGAAGTTCCGTGCGGTAGCAGCCGATAACGGCGCGATCGGCGGTACCGGTTCGCACGAATTCCACGTCATCGCCAGCACCGGCGAGGACGCGCTGGTGTACTGCCCGACCTCCGATTACGCCGCCAATATGGAAGCGGCCGAAGCGTTGCCGGTCAATGCCAGCCGTCCTGCCGCCGCGCAGCCGCTGACCAAGGTGGAAACGCCAAACGCCACCAAGTGCGAGCTGGTGGCCGAGCAGCTGAAACAGCCGCTGTCGCAGACCGTGAAAACCCTGGCGCTGACCGTCGAGAATGAAGCCGACGGTAAAGTGACTAAACAGTATTTCATGTTGTTGTTGCGTGGCGACCACGAACTCAACGACATCAAGGCCGGCAAAGTGCCGGGCCTGGCGGCGCACCGCTTCTCGACCGAAGCGGAAATCCTGGAAGTCTACGGCTGCGTGCCTGGCTACCTGGGCCCGATCGGCACCAAGGCTCCGGTCACCGTGGTGGCCGACCGCAGTGTCGCCAACATGGCGGACTTCATTTGCGGCGCGAATGATGCCGGCTACCACTACACCGGCGCCAACTGGGGCCGCGACACTGCCGAGCCAACCATTGTGGCCGACCTGCGCAATGTGGTCGAAGGCGACGCCTCGCCGGACGGCAAGGGCGTGCTGGCGATCGAGCGCGGCATCGAAGTGGGCCACGTGTTCCAGCTGGGCACGGCCTACTCGGAAGCGATGAAGGCCACCTTCCTCGACGAAAACGGCAAACCTGCGCCGCTGCAGATGGGCTGCTACGGCATCGGCATCACCCGCATCCTGGGCGCCGCGATCGAGCAGAACTTCGACGACAAGGGCATTGTGTGGCCGACCGCGCTGGCGCCGTTCGAACTGGTACTGTGCCCGATGGGCATGGACCGCAGCGAAGCGGTGAAAGAAACGGCCGAGAAGCTGTACGCCGAAGCAGTCGCGGCCGGCATCGACGTGATCCTGGACGACCGCGGCCAGCGTCCGGGCCAGATGTTTGCCGACTGGGAGCTGATCGGCGTGCCGCACCGCGTGGTGATCGGCGACCGTGGCCTGAAAGAAGGCAAGCTGGAATACCAGGGCCGCCGCGACACCGAAGCGACTGCCGTGCCGGTGGCCGAGGTGCTGGCCTTCATCAAAGGCAAACTGGCGCAGTGATGAACGCGCTGCGGCGGCGGACGCTGGCGGCGCTGCTGCTGGCGCTGGCCGTCCCGGCGGCGCTGGCCGGCAATCAGAAGGAGGAAGCGCTGGCCGACTCGGTGCGGCTGGCGCTGTCCAACGCCATCAAGGATGCGACCCCGCCCACGCCCGCCTTCCGCAATCCCTCCGATCAGGCGCAGTACCGCAACTGGCTGGAGACCATGTCGCACCGGCTACAGCGCAAGCTGCCGGACCGGCAGACCCGCAACGAATTCCTGGCCACCGCCTGGTATGAGGCGCGCCGCGCCGGCCTCGATCCTGGCCTGGTGCTGGGCTTGATACAGGTGGAGTCGGCTTACCGCAAATACGCGGTGTCGATCGCCGGCGCGCGCGGCTATATGCAGGTGATGCCGTTCTGGACCAATGTGATCGGCGACCGCGACCGGCGCGCGCTGTTTGATATGCAGACCAATCTGCGCTACGGCTGTTCTATCCTGCGCATGTATATCGACATGGAGGCGGGCAATCTGTTCCTGGCTTTGGGGCGTTACAATGGTAGCCGCGGCAAGCCCGAATATCCGAACGCCGTGCTCAAGGCATGGAATAACTGGAAATAAAAAACCGGGGAAGTCCCCGGTTTTTTTTGTCTCTTATTTCAGGTGGTCGGAAATGAGCTTGGTCATTTCGAACATGGAAACCTGAGCTTTGCCGCCGAATACGGCTTTCAGTTTATCGTCCGCATTGATGTTGCGGCGGTTGGCCGCATCTTGCAGATCGTGTTTCTTGATGTATTCCCACACTTTCTTGGTGACTTCGGTGCGCGGCAGAGGCGCGGCACCCACGACGGCAGCCAGGGAGGCGGATGGCGTCAGCGCTTTCATGAAAGCGGCGTTAGGTTTGCGTGCTGCTGGTGCTTTTTTCACTGCTGGTTTAGCTGCTGCTTTTACGGGTGCTGCTGCTTTCTTCACGGCAGGTTTTGCTGCCGGTTTCTTAGCAGGTGCTGCTTTTTTGGCTGTTGCCATATTCGAGCCTCCTTAACGAACACATAGAAAATTGCGCAATTGATCGCACCGGGTAATATTGGTGGGGATTTAAGCAGTACGCAAGTGTTTTTCGCGTTTTTTCCCGGAAACACCACGTAAACACGGGGCTAAACCGGGGTTTACGTGATTTGAGGCGCATTCAAGCAGCTTAACGCAGGCCCGGCATCATGCCCTTCATCGAGCGCATCATTTTCATCATGCCGCCGCCCGATAGCTTTTTCATCATGGTTTGCATCTGCTCGAACTGGTTCAGCATGCGGTTGACTTCCTGCACCTGCACGCCGGCGCCGGCCGCGATGCGGCGCTTGCGGGTGGCTTTGATCAGTTCCGGCTTGGCGCGTTCGGCCGCCGTCATCGAGTCGATGATGCCGACCATGCGGCGCACCTGCTTGTCGGCCTGGTCCATATTGGCGTTGCCGGCCGCCTGCTGGAATTGCGCCGGCAGCTTGTCGACCAGGCTGGCCATGCCGCCCATTTTTTTCATCTGGCCCAGTTGCGCCTTGAAGTCGTTCATGTCGAACTTGCCGCCCGACTTGACCTTGGCCGCCAGGTCGGCAGCCGCCTTGGCGTCCACGCCTTTGCGGGCTTCCTCGACCAGCGCGAGGATGTCGCCCATGCCCAGCACGCGGTTGGCCATGCGCGCCGGATCGAACGGCTCCAGGCCGTCGAGTTTTTCCGAGACGCCGGCAAACTTGATCGGCTTGCCGGTGATGTGGCGCACCGACAGCGCCGCGCCGCCGCGCGCATCGCCGTCCAGCTTGGTCAGCACGATGCCGGTCAGCGGCAGCGCGTCGTTGAAGGCCTTGGCGGTGTTGATCGCATCCTGGCCCAGCATGGCGTCGACCACGAACAGGGTTTCCACCGGCTTGACCGCGCCGTGCACGGCAGCGATCTCTTTCATCATTTCTTCATCGATGCCGAGACGGCCGGCGGTGTCGATGATCAGCACGTCGTGGTAGTGCTTTTTGGCCCAGTCCAGCGCGGCCAGCGCGATATCGACCGGCTTGTCCTGCGCGGTGGACGGGAAGAAGTCGGCGCCGACCTGGCTGGTCACCGATTGCAGCTGGGCGATCGCGGCAGGGCGATACACGTCGGCCGACACCGTCAGCACTTTCTTTTTCTTTTCTTCCTTCAGGTACTTGGCCAGCTTGCCGACGGTGGTGGTCTTACCCACACCTTGCAGGCCGGCCATCAGGATGATCGCCGGCGGCTGCTGGGCAAAGCTGATCTGCGCCGCTTCCGGGCCGAGGTCGGCGCCCATCAGCGCCGCCAGTTCGCGCTGCACCACGCCGACCAGCGCCTGGCCCGGCGACAGCGAGGCGATCACTTCTTCGCCCAGCGCTTTCTCTTTGACGCGGGAGATGAATTCGCGCACGGCCGGCAGGGCGACGTCGGCCTCCAGCAGCGCCATGCGCACTTCGCGCAGCATCTCGGCGGTGTTGGCTTCGGTCAGGCGGGCCTCGCCGCGCATGGTCTTGACGACCTTGGCAAGGCGTTGAGTCAGATTATCTAGCATGGTGATCGATCTTCGTGGTGGCGCCGGCCGCGCGGCCGGACATGACAATGGCCGCCATTTTACCGCATCGCTTGCGGCTTCACCATTGAGCGGATTGCCAAAAAATATACAGTTTCTCGTTGACAATATTCTCGGCCACAGGCATGGTGTTGCTTTCTATTTAAGTATGGGGTGGTGAGTATGGAGCAGTTACTGGAACCGGCCGCGCCGCAGCGCATCAAGTTTCATGCAACCGGCAGCGAATATTTCCGCATCTGGATAGTCAACCTGTTGCTGACCATCGTCACGCTGGGGATTTATTCGGCCTGGGCCAAGGTGCGCCGCAACCAATATATGTACTCGTGCACCGAGCTGGCCGGCGCCAGTTTTGAATACCACGGCAAGCCGCTGGCCATCCTCAAAGGCCGCATCATCGCGCTGGTGCTGATCGTCGGCTATAACGTGGCGTTCCAGGTGTCGCCGCTGGCGGGCCTGCTGATGGTGCTGCTGCTGGCGGTGGTGATGCCGTGGCTGGTGCTGAACAGCCTGAAGTTCCGCCTGTATAACACCAGCTACCGGGGCATCCGCTTCGGCTTCGACGGCACGCCCAAGCAGGCCTACTTCCACTTTCTGCTGCTGCCGCTGCTGTACCTGATCAGCCTCACGCTGGCGCTGCCATTCGTACACCAGCGCATCAAGCAATTCCAGCATACCGAAAGCCGCTATGGCGCCCAGCATTTCAACTTCAGCGCCAGCGTCGGCAGTTTCTATCAGTGCTATCTGGTGCTGCTGGGGATGATCGTGGTCGGCGGCATTGCTGCGGCGCTGCTCGGCGCTTCCGCCGGCGCGCTGCTGGCCTCGCCGGCCGCCGCGGTGGGGGTAATCGGCCTGGCCTATGTGTATATGGCGCTGCTGGTGCCGGTCTTCCTGGCGCTGATCCAGAACCTGATCTGGAACCACACCGGCCTGGGCGAACACCGCTTCCAGTCGGACCTGAAGTGGAACAAGGTCGCCGGCATCATGCTGACCAATGTGCTGGGCATCGTATTCACGCTGGGCCTGTTCACGCCGTTCGCGGTGGTGCGCTGGCAGCGTTACCGGCTGGAGTCGCTGTCGCTGCAGCCTGCCGGCAGCCTGGACGAATTCGTGGCAGGCGCGAATGACGGCGTCGGCGCCACCGGCGAAGGCGCGGCTGACATGCTGGACTTCGACCTGGCGATGTGATGGACGCCGACATCACCGGCAAGCCGGTCGACGCTGCCTATTTCGACGGCCACAGCTCGCGCCTGCACCGCGTCACGCTGCAAGTGCGCGACGGCGTGGCGCAGGTGCGCGGCGAGGCCGAGCGCGACAGCCCGCTGGCCGAGCTGCGCGTGTCCGAACGCAGCGTGCACGCGCTGCGCAAGATCACCTTTCCGGACGGCGCCTATCTGGAAGTGCGCGACCTGCAAGGACTGGCGTCGCTGCTGCACAGCACCGGCCACGCCGACGGCTGGGTGGTGCGCTTGCAGCAAAGCTGGCGCGGCGCGCTGGCTGCCGCTGTCGGCACCTTGGCGGTGATCGGCCTTGGCTATGTGTATGTGCTGCCGGCGGCGGCCGATCTGCTGGCGCGCAATATGCCGGCCAGCATGGAGCAGCAACTGGGGCAGGGTGTGCTGGCTACGCTGGACCGGCATATGTTCGAGCCGTCGCGCTTTTCCGAGCAGCGCATGGCGGCGCTGAGCGAGCGCTTCCGCCAGTTGCAGCCGCCCGGCGGCGAAGCGCCCAGCTGGCGGCTGGTGTTCCGCAAGAGCCGCATCGGCCCCAACGCCTTCGCGCTGCCGTCCGGCGACATCGTGCTGACCGACGAAATGGTGCGGTTGCTGGAGGATGACGAGGCGGTGATGGGCGTGCTGGCGCACGAGCTGGGCCATTTGCACCAGCACCACATCACCCGCCGCATCATCCAGGGCGCGGTGGTGGCGAGCAGCGCGGCAATGCTGTTCGGCGATGTGTCGTCGCTGCTGACGGCGGCGCCGGCGGCGCTGGTCGACATGAAATATTCGCGCGACGCCGAACGCGACGCCGACGCTTACGCGATCGCCATGCTGCGCCACAACGGCGTGCCGCTGGAGCATCTGCTGACGGTGTTCGAGCGGCTGCACAAATTCGAGCAGCAGCACGGATTGGAGATGGCGGATTATCTGTCCAGCCATCCGGCCGGCGCCGAACGTATCGAGCGCGTGCGCGCCGCCATGCGCCAGCAGTAAAACCCGCGCCGCGCCGCCTGCCAGGGCGCGGGGTGGATTGCCATGAGGCTAACACTGCGGTTAAAATGAGAACAGTTCTTATTTGCCGCCCCTCGCGCCGCCGCAATCCGTCTTCGCCAGCCACTCCCCTTTAGCCAGCCTCCGTCGCCTGTGCCGCCGCTTATGCGGCGCGCCGCGACGGCGCGTCTATTTCTGATCAAGGAGTGATGGATGTATCGAGCTTTTCCCCGCCGCGCCGTTATTGGCGTGGCAGTGGCGCTGACGCTGGCGGCCGCCGGCGCGGCGCTGTGGCTGACGCGCAAGCCGGCCGTGGTGTATGAAACGGCGCCGCTCAAGCGCGCCAATATTGAATCGAGTGTGACCGCGATCGGCACCTTGCAGCCGCAGCGCTATGTGGATGTTGGCGCGCAGGTGTCGGGCCAGATCACGCGTTTGCATGTGGCGCCGGGCAGCAGTGTCAAGCAGGGCGAGCTGCTGGCCGAGATCGATCCCAGCGTGCAGCAGGCAACCGTGGATGCCGGCCGCGCGGCGCTGGCCGGCTTGCGCGCGCAGCTGGCCGAACACCAGGCGCAGCACCGGCTGGCGAATCGCCAGCATGAACGGCAGCGCATGATGGCGGAAGTTGACGCCACGTCCGGCAGCGACCAGGATATTGCGCTGGCCACGCTGGAGTCGGCGCTGGCGCGCATCGCCAACCTGAAAGCGCAGATCGACCAGACCCAGGCCAGCCTGAAAGCCGACGAGGCGCGGCTGGGCTACACCCGCATTTACGCGCCGATGGGCGGGACCGTGGTCAGCCTCGACGCACGCGAAGGGCAGACGCTGAACGCCACGTATCAGACCCCGAATCTGCTGCGCATCGCCGATCTGGCGGCGATGACGGTGTGGACCGAGGTGTCGGAGGCGGATGTGCGCCGCGTGCGTCCTGGCATGGGTGTGTACTTCACCACGCTGGGCGGCGACCAGCGGCGCTGGAGCGGCAAGGTGCGGCAGGTGCTGCCAGCGCCGCCGGTGGCGGGCGGCGTCAGTGCCGGCACCGCGCTGGCGCCATCCAGCAGCAAGGTGATACTGTACACGGTGCTGTTTGAGGTGGATAACGCCGATGGCGAGTTGATGCCGCAGATGACGGCGCAGGTGGTGTTTGTGACGGCGTCGGCCAGCAATGTGCTGGCGGCGCCGCTGCCGGCGCTGAAGCCGGTCACCGGCGAGGGCGCCAAGCGTGGCCAGTTCACTGCGCGCGTGATGGCCGGTGATGGCAGCGTGCAGACGCGCAATGTGACGCTGGGCGTGCGCAATCGCCTCAGCGGCGAGGTGCTGGAAGGCTTGCGCGAAGGCGAGCTGCTGGTGACCGGCGAGCAGGTGGCGGAAGGCGTCAGCAGGTTCCAGCTATGAGCGGGGCGGATGATTTCGGCGCGGGCGAGCCGCCGCTGATCGCGCTGCGCGGCATCCGCAAGCGCTATGGCGGCAATGATGGTGCACCGGCGATAGAGGTGTTGCGCGGCGTTGATCTGGAGATTCGCGCCGGCGAGTTTGTCGCCATTGTCGGTGCTTCCGGTTCCGGCAAGTCGACGCTGATGAATATGCTTGGCTGCCTGGACCGGCCCAGCGAGGGCGGCTACCGATTCGCCGGCAAGGATGTGGCGGGCATGGACGCTGACGAGCTGGCGTGGCTGCGGCGCGAGGCGTTCGGCTTTGTGTTCCAGGGCTATCACCTGATCGCCACCGAGTCGGCGCGCGAGAATGTCGAGGTGCCGGCGCTGTATGCCGGCATGCCGGCCGCAGAGCGCCACGCACGTGCAGTGATGCTGCTGGAACGCCTCGGCCTCGGTGACCGGCTGGACAACCGGCCCAGCCAGATGTCGGGCGGCCAGCAGCAGCGGGTGTCGATCGCCCGCGCGCTGATGAATGGTGGACGCATCATCCTGGCCGACGAACCGACCGGTGCGCTGGACAGCAAGAGCGGCGCCGAGGTCATGACACTATTGGGCGAGCTGGCCGACGCCGGCCACACCATCATCCTGATTACCCATGACCGCAAAGTAGCGGCACAAGCCCGCCGCGTGATTGAAGTCAGCGACGGCCAGGTGGTGGCTGATTCCGGCGCGGACGCCCCAGCGGTGGCGCGCGGCGCGCTGCCGCCCCTGGACCTGTCGCGCGCCAAATACGACAGCGGCGCTTCGCTGTGGTCGGAGCTGGCTGACGCTGCGCGCGCCGCCTGGCGGGTATTGTGGATCAACCGATTCCGCACCGGCCTGACCCTGCTCGGCATCGTCATCGGCGTCGCTTCGGTGATCGTCATGCTGGCCATCGGCCTTGGCACCCGCCAGCAGGTGATGGCGCAGCTGGGCGCATTCGGCTCCAACCTCTTATATATGTCGTCGCGCGGCGAAAGCTCGCGGATTCCGGGCCGCAGCATCACGCTGGGTGACCTGGAGGCGCTGGCCGACGTGCCCGGCGTCGCGCATGTGCTGCCCAACGTCACCGGCAACAAGGTTATCCGCCACGGCAACATCGACGTGCAGACCTATGTGCGCGGCACCGGCGCGGAACTGCCGCGCATCCAGACCTGGCCAGTGGCGCGCGGCGGCTTCTTCACCGCCGAGGACGAGCACGATATGGCCACCGTGGCGGTGCTCGGCTCGCGGCTGGCGGAAAAGCTGATGCCCGACGTCGCCAACCCGGTCGGCCAGACCATCCTGATCGGCAACGTGCCGTTCCAGGTGCTCGGCGTGATGAGCGCCAAGGGCGCGCTGACCGGCGAGCAGGACCAGGACGACGTGCTGCTACTGCCGTTTTCCACCGCCGGCATCCGCGTGTTCGGCCAGCGCGAGCCGACTTACACGGTGCTGGCCGCAGCCGATGTCAGCCGCGTCGCCGAGGTGGAACAGGCGATCGACGAGGTGCTGTTCGAGCGCCACCGCATCCGTGACTACGGCATCGGCAATGCCGCCGCCGCCATCGCCGCCGAGGCGCGCACGCAGGATAATATGACCATGATGCTGAGCCTGATTGCGGCGGTGTCGCTGGTGGTGGGCGGCATCGGCGTCATGAATGTGATGCTGATGACGGTGCGCGAGCGCACCCGCGAGATCGGCATCCGCATGGCCACCGGCGCGCGCCGGCGCGACATCCTGCGCCAGTTCCTGACCGAGGCGGTGCTGGTATCGGTGGTCGGCGGCGTGGCCGGGATTGTGGCCGGGGTGGTGCTCGCCGGCTTGCTGCTGGTGTGGGAGGTGCCGGTGATCTTCTCGCTGAGCGCCATCGCTGGCGCCTTCGGCTGCGCGGTGATCACCGGCCTGGTGTTCGGCTTCATGCCGGCCCGCAAAGCCTCCGGACTGGACCCGGTGGTGGCGCTGATGGGACAGTAGGCAATTGCGGCCGGGCTTGATACTATCTCTCCACAATCGCGGTATCACTTGGATCGAGGAGAGACGGATGAAGCTGAAAGCACTGTGCGGTACGCTGGCCCTGATAGGCTTGTTTAACGTTGGCGCCGCCCAGGCGCAGGAAGTGGTCCGGCTTGGTAACCTGAAGTTTGCCCACTACGGCGCCGTCTCTTATATCAAGGAGATCGCCCCCAAGTGCGGCATCAAGGTCGAGGAGCGGGTGTTCGCCAAAGGCCTGGATGTGATGCAGGCGATCATCGCCGGCGAGCTCGATGTCGGCACCACCGCTTCCGAGGCGGCGATTTCCGGCCGGGCCGGCGGTGCGCCGATTTATGTGGTGGCCGGCTTCGCCAAGGGCGGCGCGCAGCTGGTCAGCCGCGCCGACCTGAAGCTGAAAACCGTCAAGGATCTGAAGGGCAAGAAGGTCGGCGTGACGCGCGGCGGCATCCAGGAGGTGCTGTTGCTGGCCGAGCTGCAGCAGAACGGCCTGACCGTTTCAGACCAGCCGGGCAAGGATGTGCAGCTAGTATTGCTGGCCTATGCCGACTTGAATCAGGCGCTGCTCGGCAAGCAGATCGACGCGATGATGCAGTCCGAGCCGCAGTCCTCGCAGGCGATCAACAAGGGCTTTGGCACCGAGATCCTGAAACCTTACGACACGCCGATCGGCGAACCGGTGCGCACCATGGTGATGACCGAGAAGTTCTATAAAGAGAAGCGGCCGCTGGCCGAGAAGTTCATGAACTGCTTCGTGCAGTCGACCAAGCTGTTCATCGAGAACAAGGCGGTGGCCGAGAAGTATGTGCGCGAGGTGGTGTTCAAGAACCAGATCACCAAGGATGACTTCGACGACGCCATCGGCAATTCGCCCTACAGCTACGACATCACGCCCGAGCACATCCAGATCACCACCGATGTCATGGTCAAGACCGGTGTCGGCCGCATGAGCAAGCCGCCGCTGGCCAAGGACTGGGTCAAGACCGACCTGCTGGAAGCAGCCAAGAAAAACCTGGGCGTCAAATAATGGCGGCCGCTGCTTCATCATCGTGGCGGCAGATCGGCGTCGGGCTGGTGCTGCCGGCATTGGTGGTGGCGCTGTGGCAGACGGTGGCGGTGATGGGCTGGGTCAATCCGCAGGTGCTGCCGTCGCCGCTGGCGGTCGCGGAGAAGTGGGTGGCTTACCTGCTGCCGCTGATGCCTTACGATCCGGCAGCTGGCAGCTGGCTGCACTGGGCAGTGTCCGGCGAGCTGATGACCGATTCCATCAGCAGCTTGTACCGGGTGGTGGTCGGCTTCCTGATCGGCGGCGGGCTGGCCTTGCCGCTCGGGCTGGCGATGGGCATGAGCAGCCGCGTCTACGACTGGTTCAATGTGCTGGTGCAGATGGTGCGGCCGATTCCGCCGATCGCTTATATCCCGCTGTCGATGCTGTGGTTCGGCCTGGGCAATCCGCCGGCGGTGTTTTTGATCGCCCTGGGCGCCTTCTTCCCGGTGCTGATGAATACCATCGCCGGGGTGCGCCAGGTGGACGGTATTTATATCCGCGCGGCGCGCAATCTGGGCGCGTCCGGGCTGACCATGTTTAGCCGCGTGATTTTGCCGGCGGCAGTGCCGTACATCCTGTCCGGCGTGCGGATCGGCATCGGCACCGCCTTCATCGTGGTGATCGTGGCCGAGATGGTGGCGGTGAACAACGGCCTCGGCTTCCGCATCCTGGAGGCGCGCGAGTACTTCTGGTCGGACAAGATCATCGCCGGCATGATCAGCATCGGCCTGATCGGGCTGGCGATCGACGTCGGCATGAACAAGCTGAATAACTATCTGCTGCGCTGGCACCGCGGACTGGAGAACTGATGACGCACATCCTGGTTTCGCAAGTCAACAAGGTGTTCCAGACCGCCGAGAAGGAGGTGGTGGCGCTGCAGGACATCAACCTGGAGATCCCGCAAGGGCAGTTTGTCTGCCTGCTGGGACCATCCGGCTGCGGCAAGTCGACCTTGCTGAACGCGCTGGCCGGCTTTGCGCCGCCGACTTCCGGCAGCATCAGCGTCGATGGCAAGCTGGTGGCGGCGCCAGGTCCGGAGCGCGGCATGGTGTTTCAGGAATACGCGCTGTTCCCGTGGATGACGGTGGCCGAGAATGTCGCCTTCGGCCTGCAGATCAAGGGCCAGCCCAAGGCGCAGATCGCGGCCACGGTGGAGCGGCTGCTGAATATGCTGTCCTTGCAGGATTTCCGCAACCGCTATCCGAAGGACCTGTCGGGCGGCATGCGCCAGCGGGTGGCGATCGCCCGCGTGCTGGCGCTGGATTCGCCGATCATGCTGATGGACGAGCCGTTCGGTGCGCTGGACGCGCTGACCCGGCGCAATCTGCAGGATGAGCTGCTGCGCATCTGGGCTGAGCTGAAAAAGACCATTATCTTCGTCACCCACTCGATCGAGGAGGCGATTTACCTGGCCGACCGCATCGTGGTGATGACTTACCGCCCCGGCACGGTCAAGCGCGACATCCTGGTTGAATTGCCACGGCTGCGCGATCCGGCCGCCGCCGAGTTCAATGCGCTGAAGCGTGAATTGGGCCAGTTGGTGATGGAAGAACAGCAACGTCATCATCATGATGAGCTGCGCATGGCAGCCGTGGACTGAGCGATGGTGTAAACTGAGCGAATGCAGATCTATTCTTTTATTGCAGCCATCGCGCTGTATATAGTGTGCGCCGCCCTGCCATCGCGCCGTGGCGGACTGATTTCGGCCGTCACGCTGGCCGCCTGGCTGTTGCACGGACTGGGCTTGTGGGTGGAGATTGCCGGCGCGGGTGAGCTGCGCTTCGGCTTTGCCGCCATGCTGTCATCGGCGCTGTGGGTGTCGGTCGCCGCCTATTGGATAGAAAACCAGAACTTCAGCCTGGACGGCCTGCGCCGCCTGGTGATGCCGAGTGCCGCGCTGGCAGCCGCGCTGCAACTGGTTTTCCCCGGCAACCTGGTGCCGCTGGGAGGCAAGTCACCCTTGTTCGGCTGGCATATCGCCATCGCCACCATGGCCTACAGCACGCTGACGCTGGCCGCTTTCCATGCCGTGCTGATGGCCTTGCAGGAATCGCGGCTGCACGCGCGCAGCGATCAGAAATCTTTCCTGTCGGGTGCGCTGGACCAGCTGCCGGCGCTGCTGACCATGGAAAAGCTGCTGTTCCGGATGATAGGCTTTGGCTTCACCTTGCTGAGCCTGACCGTGTTGTCGGGCATTGTGTTTTCGGAACAGCTATTCGGCCAGGCGCTAAAATGGGACCATAAGTCGGCGTTTACCTTGCTATCGTGGCTGCTGTTTGCCGCGCTGCTGGCGGGCCGCCGCTTCCGTGGCTGGCGCGGCAAGACCGCGCTGAGCTTCACGCTGGCCGGCTTCGCGACGCTGGCGCTGGCCTATGTCGGCAGCCGTTTTGTGTTTGAAGTGGTGTTACATAAGGGTTGGGCATGACCAAGTTTTTAATGTGGCTGGCATTGGCCGCGCTGATTATCTTTGCTATCCGCAGCAAGATCCGCCAGGCGCAAAAGCGTTACCAGGACCAGTTCCGCCAGCAACAGCAGGCGGCGCAGCCGCAGCCGCAGCCGCAGCAGACCTATAAAGCGCGCGCCGCCGCGCAGGCCGCCAATGACGCCGAAGTGATGCTGCAATGCGCGCATTGCGGCGTGTTCTATCCGTCCTCCGAGACGGTGCAGGCCAACGGCCGTGACTATTGCAGCGCGGCCCACGCCGCTCTGCCGTCCGCCTAACGCTCACCGCGCGTCATGATCGCGCGCCTGCAAGCCCTGACGGCCGAATCGCGCGCAACCTTCTGGCGTTCATTGCAGACGCTGGGCGCCACCCGCGTGGTGATCGCGCTGGTGCTGCTGGTCTACCTGAGCTTCGGCAACCGCAGCCTGCATGCGCTCGGCCATGATCTGTACCTGCAAATCTGCCTGCTCTACCTGGCGCTGGCGATCGGTTTCGCGCTGACGGCGGTGTACCTGCAGCGCCATTTCGTGCTGCAACTGTTGTCGCAGATCGCCTGCGACCTGGCGATCATCTCGATGCTTTATTTGGCCGGCGGCGGCATGCGCAGTGGGCTGGCGATACTCTATCTGTTCCCGCTGGCTGGCCTGGCGATCCTGGCGCCGCTGGTGGTGGCGCTGTTCTGCGCCTCGCTGGTGACGCTATTCCTGCTGGGTGACAGCACCTGGCAAATCTTCCTGACCGACAGCGACCGCGATGTCATGCAGGCTGGCCTGTACGGCGCCGCCTTCCTGGCCGCCGTGCTGGTGGTGAACCGCATGGCCGCCAAGCTGATCGGCCAGGAGGAACTGGCCAGCCAGCGCGGCATCGAAATCAATGTGCAGCAGGCGGTCAACCGGCTGGTGATGGCGAATATCGGCGACGGCATCCTGGTGGTCGATCCGCAGGGGCAGGTATATGCCGGCAATCCGGCGGCGCAGCAGATGCTGGGCCTGGTGGGACTGGAGATGAAGTTCCGGCTGTCGGCGGCGGTGACGCTGGCGCCGCTGGCCCAGGCGTATGCCGAGTGGCGCGCCGATCCCGGCTGCTCGACCGCCGTGCTGACCATCAAGCCGTTCAATGATGCCGCGCTGGAAGGCGTGACCGCCGCCTGGAGTGCGCGGCGCGAGCTGAGTGCGCACCTGAAAGTACGCTTCGCCGCCGCCGACATGGCAGGCTCTGGCCTGGGCGCGGAGCGCAGCGTGATTTTCCTGCAAGACGTGACCGGCATCGAAAACCAGGCGCAGCAGCTGAAGCTGGCGTCGATGGGGCGGCTGACCGCCAGCATCGCGCACGAGGTGCGCAATCCGCTGGCGGCCATCGGCCACGCCACCGCGCTGCTGGCGGAGGAGGTCACGGCGCCGGGGCAGCAGCGGCTGCTGAATATCGTTGGCGACAATGTGGCGCGGGTCAACCGCATGGTCGAGGACATCCTGCAACTGTCGCGCAAGGTACAGGCGCATAGCGAGCCGCTGGCGCTGGCTGGCTTCCTGGCCGAATTGCGCACGGAATTCATCGAGACGCACAGCCTGGCGGCGGACATAGTCGGCATCGCCGTGCCGCCCGGCGCCGAAGTGCGCTTTGATGCGCTGCACCTGCGCGAAGTGCTGCTCAACCTGCTCAGCAACGCGGTGCGCTATGCCAGCGGCAAGCCGGATTCGATCCGCCTGTATGTGGTGCGCGACACGGCGCAGCGGCTGGAACTGCATGTGCAGGACGACGGTCCCGGTATCACGCCCGAGGTACGCGCCCATTTGTTTGAACCGTTTTATACCACCTCCAGCAAAGGCACCGGCCTGGGGCTGTATCTGGCGCGGGAATTGTGCTTGAATAACGAAGCGCGGCTGGATTATGAGTATCGTTTCAATAGTGAGGCCGACGCGCATGGCAGCCCGTCGCTGAGCGGGCGATTCGTCATCACCTTAAAGGCCGCCTGATGAATACTCGTTCCCCGCGCGTTCTGGTCGTCGACGATGAGGCAGATCTGCGCGAGTTGCTGGAGCTGACGCTGGTGAAAATGGGACTGGACGTTGACAGCGCCGCCACCTTGGCCGAGGCGCGCGCGTTGCTGGCCGGCGTCGAATACCAGCTGGTGCTGACCGATATGCGCCTGCCGGACGGCCTCGGGCTGGAACTGGTGCGCGAGGTGACGGCCGCCTGCCGCAACACGCCGGTGGCGGTGGTGACCGCCTTCGGCAGCGCCGACAACGCGGTGGTTGCGCTGAAAGCCGGTGCCTTCGATTACATCTCCAAGCCGGTGGGACTGGACCAGCTGCGGCTGCTGGTGCAGTCGGCGCTGCGCCTGAATGCCGCGCCGGGGCCGCTCGCTACCACCCCAGCGCCCAGTGGGCTGCGCGGCGAGTCGGCGGTGATGCAGGGCTTGCGTGCGCAGATCGCCCGGCTGGCGCGCTCGATGGCGCCGATCGCCATCAACGGCGAATCCGGCAGCGGCAAGGAACTGGCTGCCCGCGAGATCCACACGCAAAGCTCGCGCGCTGCCAAGCCCTTCATCGCCGTCAATTGCGGCGCGATTCCGGAAGCGCTGATGGAGGCAGAATTCTTCGGCTATCGCAAAGGCGCGTTCACCGGCGCGGCCGATGATCGCGACGGTTTCTTCCAGGCGGCCAACGGCGGCACGCTGATGCTGGATGAAGTGGCCGACCTGCCGCTGGCGATGCAGGTCAAGCTGCTGCGCGCGATCCAGGAACGGCGCGTACGCAAGCTGGGTGCCACCAGCGAGGAGCCAGTCGACGTGCGTATTATTAGTGCGACCCATAAAAACCTGGCGCAGTGTGTGGAGCAGGGCGGCTTTCGCCAGGACTTGTTTTATCGCCTGAACGTGATTGAGCTGCAGGTGCCGCCGCTGCGCGAACGGCTGGACGACTTGCCGCTGCTGATCGACGCCATCCTCGAACGGCTAGGCACGGCGGAGCACAAGGCGGCGCTGGGCAGCGGCGTGCTGGAGGCGCTGCGCGGCTACGCTTTCCCTGGCAATGTGCGCGAGCTGGAAAACATCCTGGAACGGGCGCTGGCTTTTGCCAACGGCGGCGTGATCCAGGTTGATGACTTGTCGCTGAAGGGCGCACGAGCCGCTGCGGCGCTGCCGACAGCGGCGGTGCCGGAGGCTGGCGCGTTGCCCAGCAGCCTGCCGGAATACCTGAACCAGGTGGAGCGCGATATCATCCTGCGCGCGCTGGCACAAACCCAGTTCAACCGCACGCAAGCGGCGCAGCTGCTGGGGATCAGCTTCCGCCAGCTGCGTTACCAGATGCAGAAGCTGAATATCCAGGAGCCTGAAGCTTGACTTGTTTTGATGGCTGGCTGCCGCTGGCGCAGCGCTACGACAGCCCGCATTTTGACGCCCGTCCCGACCCCGCCGATATTTCGCTGCTGGTGGTGCACAACATCTCGCTGCCGCTGGGCTGCTTTGGCGCGCCGCATGTGTCCGACCTGTTCACCGGCCGGATCGACTATAATGCTGACCCCTCGTTCGCCGACCTGCGCGGATTGAAGGTCTCCAGCCACTTTTTTATCCGCCGCGACGGCCGAATAATTCAATATTGTTCTGCTAACGATCGCGCCTGGCACGCCGGCCGCTCCTGCTTCAATGGCCGCGAAAAATGCAATGACTTTTCAATCGGCGTAGAGCTGGAGGGCAGCGATGTTGTGCCGTTCGAGGCGGCGCAATATGCGGCACTGGCCAGCCTGACGATTGCGCTGCGGCAGTACTATCCATTGACCGATGTGCAGGGTCACGAACACATTGCGCCGGGCCGGAAAACCGACCCCGGCCCCTATTTTGACTGGGATTTCTACCGAAATCTGCTGAATAAAAAGGCAATGGATGAGCCCGCGTTAGTGGCCGCTATCGCCGGATTGCGCGTGGTAAAAGGCGTTCCGCAAAGTCAATAGAAAAATTGCCGTAAACGACAAAATTTCTCCTTGCACGGGTACAGAGCGGCTACTACAATCAGTGGATCGGGTTAGACTCGACACTAGATCTAGTGGTTGCAGTGACACTAATTCTTATTAAACATACACGCGGCGCAGCAATGACTGCACGTTGTAACCGGGGAGCTTAAATGCAATCTACACAAGACATCACCATCAATCCAGCGCTGGTCCCATCGGCTGCTGCGAGCACCGCCAGCAGCCCAGCCGTCGCTGCCAGCGCACTCGGTGACTACCGCATCATCCGCCGTAACGGCGCGGTCGTCGCGTTTGAACCGTCGAAAATTGCAGTCGCCATGACCAAAGCCTTCCTGGCGGTCAACGGCGGACAGGGCGCAGCATCGGCCCGTATCCGCGAACTGGTCGAAGAACTGACCAACAACGTGGTCACCGCGCTGGTGCGCCGCCAGCCATCCGGCGGCACCTTCCACATCGAAGACGTGCAGGACCAGGTTGAACTGGCGCTGATGCGTTCGGGCGAACACGACGTGGCCCGCGCCTACGTGCTGTACCGCGCCAAGCAGATGGAAGAGCGCCGCGCCGCCAAGGAAGCCGCCGGTGGTGGCGCCGCCATCGCCGCGCCGCAAATCAATGTGCTGGAAAACGGCGAGCGCAAGCCGCTGGAACTGTCGCGTGTGACCGGCCTGATCGCCGCCGCCTGCATCGGCCTGGAAAAACACGTGGACGCCGACGCCATCGTCGCTGAAACCCTGAAAAACCTGTACGACGGCGTACCGGTCGAAGAGCTGCACAAATCCGCCATCCTGGCTGCCCGCGCGCTGATGGAAAAGGATCCTGCGTACTCGCAAGTGACCGCCCGCATCCTGCTGCACACCATCCGTAAGGAAGTGTTCGGCAAGGAAGTGGCGCAAGCCAACGCCGCCGCTGAATACGTCACCTACTTCCCGCAGTACATCGCCAAAGGTATCGCCGCCGAGCTGCTGGACACCAAACTGGGCGAGTTCGACCTGGCCCGCCTGGCGAAAGCCATCGTTGCCGACCGCGACCTGCAATTCGGCTACATCGGCCTGCAAACCCTGTATGACCGCTACTTCCTGCACATCCGCGACGTGCGCATCGAAATGCCGCAGGCGTTCTACATGCGCGTGGCGATGGGCCTGGCACTGAACGAAAGCGACCGCGAAGCGCGCGCCATCGAGTTCTACAATCTGCTGTCAACCTTCGACTTCATGTCGTCGACCCCGACCCTGTTCAACTCGGGCACGCTGCGCTCGCAACTGTCGTCGTGCTACCTGACCACCGTCTCGGACGACCTGGAAGGCATTTACGACGCGATCAAGGAAAATGCACTGCTGGCCAAGTTCGCCGGCGGCCTGGGCAACGACTGGACGCCAGTGCGTGCGCTGGGCGCCCACATCAAGGGCACCAACGGCAAATCGCAAGGCGTGGTGCCGTTCCTGAAAGTGGTCAACGACACCGCCGTGGCAGTCAACCAGGGCGGCAAGCGCAAGGGCGCGGTGTGCGCCTACCTGGAAACCTGGCACATGGACATCGAAGAGTTCCTGGACCTGCGTAAAAACACCGGCGATGACCGCCGCCGCACCCACGACATGAACACCGCCAACTGGATTCCAGACCTGTTCATGAAGCGTGTGATGGAAAAAGGCGCGTGGACCCTGTTCTCGCCATCCGACACCCCGGACCTGCACGACCTGGTCGGCAAGGCTTTCGAAAAAGCCTACCTCGGCTACGAAGCCAAGGCTGCCGCCGGCGAAATCCGCGTGTTCAAGAAGATCGAAGCGCTGGACCTGTGGCGCAAGATGCTGTCGATGCTGTTTGAAACCGGCCACCCATGGATCACTTTCAAAGACCCATGCAACATCCGTTCGCCACAGTCGCACGTCGGCATGGTCCACAGCTCGAACCTGTGCACCGAGATCACGCTGAACACCGGTCCTGACGAAATCGCCGTCTGCAACCTGGGCTCGGTCAACCTGCCAGCCCACATGAAAGAGGGCAAGCTGGACCACGTCAAGCTGCAGAAAACCATCCGCACCGCAATGCGCATGCTGGATAACGTGATCGACATCAACTACTACGCGGTTGAGAAAGCACGCAACGCCAATATGCGCCACCGTCCGGTCGGCCTGGGCGTGATGGGCTTCCAGGACTGCCTGCACATGATGCGCGTGCCATTCTCGTCGATGGAATCGGTGCAGTTCGCCGACACCTCGATGGAAGCCGTCTGCTACTACGCCTACCTGGCATCGACCGAGCTGGCTGAAGAACGCGGCCACTATGCGTCGTACAAAGGTTCGCTGTGGGATCGCGGCATCCTGCCACAGGATTCGATCAAGCTGCTGGCCGAAGAGCGCGGCGGCTACCTGGAACAGGATCTGTCGGCAGCGATGGACTGGACTCCGGTGCGCGAGCGCATCGCCAAGTTCGGCATGCGTAACTCGAATTGCGTGGCGATCGCTCCGACCGCGACCATTTCGAACATCATCGGCGTGTCGGCTTGCATCGAGCCAACCTTCCAGAACCTGTACGTGAAATCCAACCTGTCGGGCGAGTTCACCGAGATCAACTCCTACCTGGTGCGTGACCTGAAAGCGCGTGACCTGTGGGATGAGGTGATGATCGCCGACCTGAAATACTTCGACGGCTCGCTGGCCAAGATCGACCGCATCCCGAACGACCTGCGCGACATCTACGCTACCGCGTTTGAAGTGTCGCCAAGCTGGCTGGTGGAAGCTGCATCGCGCCGCCAGAAGTGGATCGACCAGGCGCAGTCGCTGAACATCTACATGGCCGGCGCATCGGGCAAGAAACTGGACGAGACCTACAAGCTGGCCTGGCTGCGTGGCCTGAAAACCACCTACTACCTGCGTACCATTGCGGCTACCCACACGGAGAAGTCGACCACCAAGACCGGCGCGCTGAACGCGGTGGCAGTGGATGGCGGCATGTCGGCAAGCGCCAAGGCAGCCGCACCGGCGCCAGTGGCAGCTGTGCCGGCCGCTGCGGAAGCCGATGGCGAAGCCTGCTACCTGCGTCCAGGCGACGATGGTTTCGAGGAATGCGAAGCCTGCCAATAAGTTAAGCATCGCGCCGCTGCCGGCTGACCGGCGGTGGCGCATCACCACATATATATAGAGGAATTGATTATGTCGCTGTCCTGGGACGAAGAGGCCGCACCGGCCAAACAAGCTGCCAACCACGCTGCCATCGAAAGCGAAGGTACTGCTGAACAAGTCGCGCTGCGCGTCAACGCCGATGACAAGCGCATCATCAACGGTAAAACCGACGTCAACCAGCTGGTGCCGTTCAAGTACAAATGGGCCTGGGACAAATACCTGGCTGGCTGCGCCAACCACTGGATGCCGCAGGAAGTGAATATGCAGCGCGACATCGAGCTGTGGAAGAACCCGAACGGCCTGACCGACGACGAGCGCCGCCTGGTTAAGCGCAACCTGGGCTTCTTCGTCACCGCCGACTCGCTGGCCGCCAACAACATCGTGCTGGGCACCTATCGCCACATCACCGCCCCTGAGTGCCGCCAGTACCTGCTGCGCCAGGCGTTCGAGGAAGCGATCCACACCCACGCCTACCAGTACATCGTCGAATCGCTGGGCCTGGACGAGCAGGAAATCTTCAACGCCTATAACGAGATCAAATCGATCCGTGACAAGGACGAGTTCCTGATCCCGTTCATCAACACGCTGACCGACCCGGCCTTCACCACCGGCACCGTGGAGCAGGACCAGAAACTGCTCAAATCGCTGATCGTATTCGCCTGCCTGATGGAAGGCCTGTTCTTCTACGTCGGCTTCACCCAGATCCTGGCGCTGGGCCGCCAGAACAAGATGATGGGCGCCGCCGAGCAGTACCAGTACATCCTGCGCGACGAATCGATGCATTGCAACTTCGGCATCGATCTGATCAACACCATCAAGATGGAAAATCCGCTGCTGTGGACTCCTGCCTTCAAGGAAGAGATCAAGGCGCTGTTCCTGGAAGCGGTGGATCTGGAGTACGCCTACGCCGAAGACACCATGCCACGCGGCGTGCTGGGCCTGAACGCCACCATGTTCAAAGGCTACCTGCGCTTCATCGCCAACCGCCGCGCCACCCAGATCGGCCTGGAAACCCTGTTCGACCAGGAAGACAATCCATTCCCATGGATGAGCGAGATGATCGACCTGAAGAAAGAGCGTAACTTCTTCGAGACCCGCGTCATCGAGTACCAGACCGGCGGCGCGCTGAACTGGGACTAATCTCTCTCTATTAGTAGCACCTCCAAAGCCCGGCGATTGCCGGGCTTTGTCATTTCTCGGGCAGGTCGAACTGCTGCATCGCTTAAGCCACCAGGTGTTCGATGTACGCGGCAAAGGCTGGACTATGCTCGTCGTGGGTGAGGGCGCCGAGGTAGCCGTCGGGGCGGATCAGGGCGATGTCGCCTGGTGTGAAGCCGTAGGCGTCACGCAGATGGCCTTGCTGGTCGCGCAGTTCGGCACGCTCGCCGACGTTGACGATGCGCAGTCCGCGACGCGGTGCATACGCCGCCGCGGCGGCAGGCTCATAGCGCAGCATTATCCAATCTGCCGATTTCAATAGCGAAAACAAACGCAGCGGCTGTCCACCGGCGCCGACGCATGGCGCGTCTGGTGCGCGGTAGCCGGCGCGTAGCGGCGCATCGTCACCGCGTTCGTCGAGCGACAAGGAGGATGCGGGATAGCCCAGATCGAGTTGCTGTTGTTCGCGGCCGCGCCGCAGGTCGCCGCTGTCGCGGGCGGCGTCGAGCAGGCGAGTGGACATGCCGAGCATCCCGGCGGCGATCTCGCGGCGCTCTTCTGCATAGGTGTCGAGCAGCGCCTCATCGGCGCCGCGCAGCGCGGCCGCCAGCTTCCATCCCAGATTCCACGCATCCTGCACGCTGGTGTTGAGACCTTGTCCGCCGGTCGGCGGATGTATGTGCGCCGCGTCGCCGGCGATGAATACGCGGCCCACTCGATAGCGGTCTGCTAGCCGGGCACTCATCGCGTAATCGGAGCGCCAGTGCACGGTGTGCAGCCGGATGTCGGAACGGCCGGTGCGCTCGGCGATGGCGGCTGCGATACCAGCGTCCGACAGATCGAATACGCCTTCGAGCGGGATCGGCATCTGCAACTGGAACAGCGTCGTTCCCTGCAAAGGACATAAGCTAATTTGCTGAGCGCCTTTGCCCCAGCGATGCCACACCTCGCGCGTCAAGCCGCTGAGTGACAGGTCGGCTACCACCGCACGCGCGTCCAGCGCTTTGCCAGGGAAGCCGATGTTCAGAATTTTGCGCACCAGGCTGCGACCGCCATCGGCGCCGATCAGGTAGCGCGCGCGGATGTCGATCTCGCCGAGCGGCGTGCGTACGCGCGCTGTCACGCCGCTGTCATCTTGGTCGAAGCCGGCCAGCGCATGGGCGTAGCGTGGTGTGTGTCCCAGCTCGGCCAGCCGCGTGCGCAGGATGCTTTCGGTCAGGTGCTGGGGCAGCATCAGCGGTGCTCCGTAGGGTTCGGCCGGCGTGGCGGCGCTGGCGGCGACCGTCGCTTCATCGCGGTAGCCGCCGTCGGCGGCGTAGTGGCGCTGCGCCGGATAGCGTCCGCCAGCGGCGATCATACGGTCGGCTACATCCAGCGCTTCGAAGATTTCCAGCGTGCGCGGCTGGATCCCTTTGCCGCGCGAGCCGGCGAACGGCGCGTCCACCTGGTCGATCAGCACGAAGGGAATGTGGCGGCGCGCCAGATCGATCGCCAGTGTCAGCCCGGCCGCGCCGGCGCCGCAGATAAGAATGTCAGTGTCCATCAGTTATTCCTTTATATGTGTATTTTGCACATATTATTCCGGCCGAAAAATCGTGTCAAGAATTATGTGTATAATGCACATATGAATAAAGATATCCGCGATATGCATGACGCGCTGCTCGACATCATCGGCTTTATGAGCCGTCCCGAGCCCGACGTCGCCCTGATGGCAGACATGGCCATGCCGCTCGAACGCGCGCTGCTACCGCTGCTGGTGCGCATTGATCGTCGCGGTCCGATTGGCGTGGTGGAGCTGGCCGATCTGGTCGGGCGCGACTACACCACCGTCAGCCGCCAGGTCGCCCGTCTCGATGAACTGGGGCTGGTGGTACGTCGCGCCGGCGCGCGCGACAAGCGCGTACGCGAAGCCGAGGTGACTGAACTGGGACGCGAGATGGCCGACGCCATCGACCGCACGCGCGAACAGCTGGTTGGTGAATTGATGGCGGATTGGAGTAGCGCCGAGCGGCGCGACCTGTCGCGTCTACTCAAACGCATGGCCGCCAGCATGAACGAGTGGATGGTCAGCCGTAAGTCGGAGGATGCCGAGTAGCGCCTTCCGCATTTCAAACGCCGCCCGCAGCGGCATGCCTTAACGTCGATTTACACCACTTCGGTCAGCGCGCTGCGCGTTCGATCAGTCACTCTAAAACGCAGGCGCGGTGCGGTGCACCGCTGTATTCCGCTTGCTATTCGTCTTACTCTGTCTCATAATCGCGACGAATTAAAAACAGCGAGTGGTGGCGGCGCGCAGATGCAGCGCAAGCGCTCTCGGATTCGGAAGCGGGTGACGCGAATTTCAAGCCGACGACGGCGGCATCGAAGAAACCCAGGCAGCATAAGGCTTACTTTGAAGTGCGATTTTTTGGCGCGATGCGCTCGGCACTTCCCGAACCCGATTGAGCGCGCGTGAAGCAGGCGCGATGACGCAAACGAGCAGGTTGAATCGGTATGCGTATGTGAGTTGGCGAGCGTTGGCGCTAAAAAAAGCGCGTGAATATCTAACGTGCCGGTTGCGCATCGATAAGGTTTTCGTGTACTTTACGAACTTGAAAATACGTGTTTTAAAAAGTGCGTTGAAATTTCGGAAGTACGCACCACGTAGTGAAGACCAAGCAGTGAAGACCGAATACGGGATACTGATTCACACCATATGCACAAGACCACGTCGTCGTTTTTATTCAACCGTCTTGCCTGATTGAGTTCAGGCCGGGCGGTTTTTTGTTTGAAAACGAAAATCGCGACGTGGCTGCGACGCAGGTTCCAGGAGCTGAGTACACGCCCGGACCACCGCAAAACGTCGCGACAAGATTTGTATCTGCACGCTGTTCCAGCTATGGAAAGCGGGTGGATCGATGGCTGAAGCGCTGCACTTGTGAGGAGATGCAGCAGTTCAGCTAGTGCCGAATTCATTAGCGCAAACCGCTTTAGTTTGCGCCGATGAATAATTCGCCTGGCCCAATTCCGGGTCGGACGGGTTTAAATCTTGTAAACGAATTTTTTCCCATCCCCGATGAAGGAGAACTAAACATGGCTACCGCCGCAAAGAAACCAGCAGCTAAGAAAGCTGCCGCACCAGCAAAGAAAACCACCGCCGCTAAACCAGCTGTGAAAGCAGCCGCCAAGCCAGCAGTGAAAAAAGCAGCTGCCAAGCCAGCCGCTAAACCAGCTGTCAAAAAAGCTGCCGCTAAACCAGCAGCCAAGCCAGCAGTGAAAAAAGCTGCCGCTAAACCAGCAGCAAAACCAGCTGTGAAAAAAGCAGCCGCTAAACCAGCAGCGAAGAAAACCGTCGCTAAAGCAGCAGCTAAACCAGCAGCTAAGCCAGCAGTGAAAAAAGTCGCCGCTAAACCAGCAGCGAAAAAAGTAGCCGCTAAACCAGTCGCGAAAAAGACTGTCGCCAAAGCAGCAGCCAAGCCAGCAGCGAAAAAAGTCGTCGCTAAACCAGCAGCGAAAAAAGTAGCCGCCAAGCCAGCAGCGAAGAAAACCGTCGCCAAAGCAGCAGCTAAGCCAGCAGCGAAAAAAGTCGCCGCTAAACCAGCCGCCAAAAAAGTAGCTGCTAAACCAGCTGCTAAAAAAGTCGCTGCCAAGCCAGCCGCCAAGAAAGTCGCTGCTAAACCAGCCGCCAAGCCAGCAGCCAAAAAAGCTGTCGCCAAAAAACCTGTAGCAAAAGCAGCAGCCAAGCCAGCTGCAAAGGTAGCGGCTAAGCCAGCAGCAAAAAAGCCAGTTAAGGCAGCCGCTAAGCCAGCAGCTGCCAAGCCAGTCGCCAAAAAAGCGGCTGCTAAACCGGCCGCCAAGCCGGCCGCCAAGCCAGCAGCCGCACCGGCAGCGCCAGCAGCCGCCGCTGCTCCAGCCGCCAAGCCAGCAGTGAAAAAAGCTGCGCCGAAAAAAGCAGCTCCAAAAAAGGAAGCCGCTAAACCAGCAGCAGCTAAACCAGTAGCAGCCGCTCCGGCAGCAGCACCAGCCGCTCCGGCCGCCGCTCCAGCAGCAAAAACCGTACTGGCGCCGGCCGCAGCATGGCCGTTCCCAACCAGCACCCGCCCTTCCTAAGCCTTAAACGCTTAGCCTGTTGAGGCGCAATGGCCGCTGTGTGAGACAATCACACAGCGGCTTTTTTATTGGAGGGGTTCCGTGCTGATTAGTATTATTAAGTTGATTGTCGACGCCATCGCCGTCCTGCTGGGCGGCGCCTTGCTGCTGCGCTTCTGGATGCAGGCGATCCGCGTGCGTCCACCGTCGTCGGTGGCGCAGTTCACTTTCCAATTATCGGACTGGCTGGTGCGTCCGCTGCGCCGGATTGTGCCTGGCGTGGGCGGCTATGACTGGGCCAGCCTGATCGGCGCCTTCCTGATTGTGCTGGCGGCGACCTCGGTGCTGTTCCTGGCCGGCTGGCCGGCGCCTGCCGTGCTGCTGGCGGCGTGCCAGCGCTTCCTCGAATGGATTTTGTATGGCTTTATGGCCTTGCTGGTGATTGAGGCGATCTTCAGCTGGGTGAATCCGCATGCGCCGCTGGCGCCGTTTGTGCGCGCGCTGAACGAGCCGCTGCTGCGGCCGATCCGCCGCGTGGTGCCACTGGTGGGGAATCTGGATCTGTCGCTGCTGGTGGCGATTATTCTGCTGCAGATCGCGCTGTTGCTGCTTGGTGTGGCCTTTACCGGGCATTGAGTTCTAACCCCAGCGTCAAAAGCAAAAGCAGGCCGGTGGCCTGCTTTTTTTTACGGGGGCGCCTTGCGGGTTTTAGTAGCGGTAGCCGAAGGCTGCCTCGAACTGGTCGGCGATTTCGGCGGTGCTGAAGCTGTGGTTCTGCGCGCCCTGGTGGGCGATCTTGATCGCGCCCAGCAGGCTGGCCAGGCGGCCGGTGGTTTCCCAGCTCCAGCCCTTGGTGATGCCGAACAGCAGGCCGGCGCGGTAGGCGTCGCCGCAGCCGGTCGGGTCCAGCGCCGCCGCCACCGGCACGGCCGGGATCTCGATGCGCTGGCCCTTGGTGTGGATCTCCGAACCTTGCTCGCCACGGGTGACGATCAGCGCTTCCACGCGGCTGGCGATATCTTCCAGCGTCAGGCCGGTGCGCTCGATCAGCAATTCGATTTCATAATCGTTGGTGGTGACGTAGGTGGCTTTGTCGATGAAATCAATCAGCTCTTCGCCATTGAACATCGGCAGCTGCTGGCCTGGATCGAAGATAAACGGGATGTTCAGCTTGGACAGGTCGTCGGCGTGCTTTTTCATGCCCAGGTGGCCATCCGGCGAGATGATCGCCAGGCGCGCAGGACCGGCTTTGGCGATGTCATTCTCATGCGCGTACGACATGGCGCCAGGGTGGAAGGCGTTGATCTGGTTGTTGTCCTGGTCGGCGGTGACGAAGCACTGGGCGTTGTACGCGTCCTGTTTGATCAGGATGTTGTCGGTGGACAGACCCAGTTTGCGGAAGCGCTCCATGTACGCCATATTGTCCTGCCCCATGACGCCGACGATGCGCGGCTCGCCGCCCAGCAGCTTCAGGTTGTAGGCGATGTTGGGCGCGCAGCCGCCGAATTCGGTGCGCATGGTCGGCGCCAGGAACGAGACGTTCACCTTGTGCAGCTGGTCCGGCAGCAGGATGCTGTCGAAGCGGTTCGGGAATTGCAGGATGGTGTCGATGGCGATCGAACCGCAAATCAAAGAGGTCTGGGTCATGATAGGTCTTTATGGATAGAAGACTGCGATGTGATAGCCGGATGCTTTCAGATCGTGTAATTCAAAATACAGTTTAACGGCTTGCTCCGTATGCGGGGCGAATCCTTTGTCGATCGCGATGCCGGCGCCCAGGTAGTCGCGCGGCGTGAACACGCGGCGCAGAATGCGTTTGTCGTTGGCGTCGTCCAGCGTCAGCTCGATCGATGGCCAGGCTTGCGCGCTGCGGCTCTGGTTGCGCAGCAGCGTGGTGAAGGAGAAGGCGGTCTCGCTCAGGGTTTGCAGTTCGCCCTGTTCGATCACCAGATCGTCGATCTGCGTCGGCAGCTCGATCTGGCAGCCGAGCGCGTTGCAGACGGCGGTCAGCGCCGGTTTCAGCGGCGGCATGGCGGCCGCCAAGGTGTTGCGGAAGGTGGTCACGGCCTGGCCCAACAGGGCCAGCACCAGCAGCAGCGAGCCGAGGATCATGCCGATGGTGGCGGCCTTGCCGTATTTGCGGCGCAGCCGCTCGCGTTTGACGAAGCCAGGTTCTTCCGGCTCTGCGTGGTCTTCATGCGCCGGCGCCTCCTGCGCGCTGGCGGCGTGCAGGAAGGTGTGGGCGCTGGCCACCTGCGCCTGCGACATGCCGGCCGACGATAGCTGTACCAGCGCCTCTTCGTCAGCTTCATCGAGTTCGTCGTGGTGCAGTGGGCGGGGCTCGCTGTCGGCGTCGGCACTGAAGCTGGCCAGGTCGGTGTCGATGCTGGCGCGCTCTTCCTCGGGCGTGGGGCTGTCGTTTTCGGCCGCGAAGATGGCGGCGTCGGCAGCCGCCAGTGCGGAGTCGAGGCCGGGACCGGCGCCGGCTTGCGGTTCGTCCAGCGCGGCGTCATCCCATGTGGGTTCGGTGCGGCCGGTGGCGATGCCGGCGTAGGCGTCTTCGCTGACTGGCTGGCCGTCCTCGTCGTGCTGGATGTCGGCCAGCGTTTGCTCCATTGCGAGCAGTTCAGCTTCCAGCGCGGCTTCCAGTTCCTCGTCGCTCAGGTTGTCGGCCGGGATCAGTGCGTCGTCGCTGAGCGGCACGGCGGCGACCTCGGGCTCGATGCTGGCTTCCAGGTCGGGTTCGGACTCCATGTCCAGGTCGAGATCGAATAGCGCTTCGCGCTCAGCCGGCAGCATGACCGGCTCGGCAGGCAGTGGGAAGGGCGTTGCCGTGAAGCTGACGGCGTCGTCGAATTCGGCTTCGGTGTCTGGCTCGGATTCAGGCGCCGGCTCCGGTGCGGATTCGACCGGCGGCGCATCCAGTTCCAGCACCGGCTCGGCGTCGTCGGTTGCCAGCACTTCAGCGGCGTGCGAGTCGAGTTCGGCCATTTTCTGGTCGAAGGGAATCGCGTCGGGAAGGGGTGTTACAGGGAGTGGCGTCGGCGGCTCCAGCAGGGCCGCGTTGCCATCAAAGACTTCATTGCAGGAGCCGCAGCGGACTATGCCCCCACGTAATTTCAACTGGTCATGGGCGACCCGAAATACCGTGTTGCAGTGGGGGCATTTAGTGGCGAGCGCCATGTATGCGGATTAACGCGCAGCCGGAACGGTGTCGCTACCCAGGCGGCCGTGCAGCGCCACCCAGCCTTCTTGCTCGGCCCATACGCCCAGCTTGATGAACGGCGCGTAAGCCGCAGCCACTTCTTCCGCCTGGCGCGCCAGCACGCCGGACAGGATCAGCGAACCGCCTTCGGCGACGCGGCCGGACAGCATCGGCGCCATCAGCTTCAGCGGGCTGGACAGGATGTTGGCCACCACGGTGTCGAAACGCTGCGTGGCGTGCTGCGACTCGGCGAAGCTGTCCGGCAGGAAGTAGCCGATCTCGCAGTGGTTGCGCTGGGCGTTGTCGGCAGCCGACTCGATCGCTTGCGGATCGATGTCCACGCCGACCACTTCGCCGGCGCCGGTTTTCTTGGCCACCATGGCCAGGATGCCGGAACCGCAGCCGTAATCCAGCACGGTTTTGCCTGGTTTCGGATTGGCTTCCAGCCACTCCATGCACAGACGGGTGGTCGGATGGCTACCGGTGCCGAAGGCCAGGCCCGGATCCAGTTCCAGGATCAGCGCGTCCGGATTCGGCGCTTCGTGCCACGACGGCACGACCCAGATGTTCTTGCCGATGTGGATAGGCGCGAACTGCGACTGGGTCAGACGCACCCAGTCCTGTTCTTCCACCTTGCGGGTGGTGAATTTCGGCAGCGTGGTCAGGCCGATCTGGCCGGCGGCGGCCGCGACGATCACCGCCTGGTCGTCCTCTTCGTCGGTCAGGGCGACCACGCGGCTATGATCCCAGGCCGCTTCGGTCGGCTCCATGCCGGGCTCGCCGAACAGCGGTTTTTCCGCGTCGGTGCCTTCGTCCGCGTCTTCCACGGACACCGACAGCGCGCCCACGTCCATCAGGGCTTCCGACAGTGCTTCCGCGTGGTCGCGGGCGATTTCGATGACGATTTCAGTCCAGCTCATTTCTTTAACCTTTGTTGCTCAGGCTCAGTTTGTGCAGGTCGGGCATATCGGCCAGCTTCTGTTCCAGGTAGTGAATATTGGTGCCGCCTTCGATGAAGCGGGCGTCCACCATCAGCTCGCGGTGCAGCGGGATGTTGGTGGAGATGCCTTCGACCACCATTTCCGACAGCGCGATCTGCATGCGGCGGATCGCCTGCTCGCGGGTGGCGCCGTAGGAAATGACCTTGCCGATCATCGAATCGTAGTGTGGTGGCACATAATAACCCGCATACGAGTGCGAGTCGACGCGCACGCCCGGACCGCCCGGCACGTGCCAGGAAGTGATGCGGCCTGGCGACGGGGTGAACTTGAACGGGTCTTCGGCGTTGATGCGGCACTCGATGGCGTGGCCGGACAGCATCACGTCGCGCTGGCGGAAGCGCAGCTTTTCGCCAGCGGCGATGCGGATCTGTTCCTGCACGATGTCGATGCCGGTGATCATTTCGGTGACCGGGTGTTCGACCTGCACGCGGGTGTTCATTTCAATGAAGTAGAACTCGCCGTTTTCGTACAGGAACTCGAAGGTGCCTGCGCCGCGATAGCCGATCTTGCGGCAGGCTTCAGCGCAGCGTTCACCGACTTTTTCAATCAGCTTGCGTGGAATGCCTGGCGCAGGCGCTTCCTCGATCACCTTCTGGTGACGGCGCTGCATCGAGCAGTCGCGCTCGCCCAGCCAGACGGCGTTTTTGTGTTCGTCGGCGAGGATCTGGATTTCCACGTGGCGTGGATTCTCCAGGTACTTCTCCATATACACTTCAGGATTGCCGAAGGCCGTACCGGCTTCGGTCTTGGTCATCTGCACCGCGTTGATCAGCGCTGCTTCCGTATGCACCACGCGCATGCCGCGACCGCCGCCGCCGCCAGCCGCCTTGATGATGACCGGGTAGCCGACCTTGCGGGCGATCTGCACGATGGCTTTCGGGTCGTCCGGCAGTGCGCCTTCCGAGCCTGGCACGCAAGGCACGCCGGCCTTGATCATGGTCTGCTTGGCGGTGACTTTGTCACCCATGGTGCGGATCGATTCGGAGCGCGGGCCGATGAAGACGAAGCCGGATTTTTCCACGCGCTCGGCGAAGTCGGCGTTTTCCGACAGGAAGCCGTAGCCTGGGTGGATGGCTTCAGCGTCGGTGACTTCGGCGGCGCTGATGATGGCCGGCATGTTCAGGTAGCTGAGCGACGATGGCGCCGGACCGATACATACCGATTCATCCGCCAACTTTACGTATTTGGCGTCTTTGTCTGCTTCCGAGTGGACCACAACCGTCTTGATGCCCAGTTCGCGGCAGGCGCGCTGGATACGGAGGGCAATTTCGCCACGGTTGGCAATAAGGATTTTTTCAAACATGATAGGTTCGCTAGGTCTGTGAGCGCCGATTGGCTGCGTCAGGTGAGGAGGGATTGCGGACCAAGAAGGCGCGCCCGTACCGGCGGGGCAGGGCGCAGGCCGTTCTTAGCCGATCACAAACAGCGGTTGGCCGAATTCGACCGGCTGGCCGTTTTCGACCAGGATCTGGGTGATGGTGCCGGATTTGTCGGCGTCGATTTCATTCAGCAGCTTCATCGCTTCGATGATGCACAGGGTGTCGCCTTCCTTGACGACAGCGCCAACTTCCACGAACGCTGCCGCGCCTGGCGCCGACGAGCGGTAGAAGGTGCCGACCATCGGCGATTTGACGATGTGGCCGGTTGGCTCTGCTGCGGCTGGAGCAACTGCGGCGGCGGCGGCCGGTGCGGCAGCCTGGGCTGGCGCGCTGTATTGCGGGATGGCTTGCGGCTGCATCATGACCATCTGATTTTGCGGCAGGGCCGACGATTTGACGATGCGGACTTTGCTCTCGCCTTCGGTCACTTCGAGTTCGGCGATGTCCGATTCTGCGACCAAATCAATCAAGGTCTTCAGCTTGCGTAGATCCATGTAACCCCCAGGAATGTCTTGTTTGTATGATATTGCGGTGGCGCCTTGTGGGCGGAACCGGTCTGAAATAAGCGCAGATCGCGTAGGTTATCGCTTTTTAAGGACAAAGTCGATGGCAAACCGATATCCATCGATACCCAGTCCGCAGATCGTCCCTATTGCGATCGCGCTCAGGAATGAATGGTGGCGAAACGACTCGCGCTGGTAAATATTCGAAATATGCACTTCCACAAACGGGATGGCCACCCCTGCCAGCGCGTCGCGCAAGGC
Organism: Duganella sp. sic0402; assembly: GCF_019219065.1. Lineage (GTDB taxonomy): Bacteria > Pseudomonadota > Gammaproteobacteria > Burkholderiales > Burkholderiaceae_D > Rugamonas. Next base: position 178,509 of record NZ_JAHUWK010000006.1, read on the forward strand.
AACGCTGGTATGGGTCAGCCCTCCCGGATTGATGACAATGGCGTCCACGCCTTCCGTTTTGGCGGCATGGATGCGATCGATCAGTGCACCTTCGTGGTTGCTTTGAAAGCAAGACAAGCTCGCACCCGCTGCCTGGGCTTGTGCCTGGGCAGCTTGTTCGATGTCGGCCAAAGTGCTTGCGCCGTAGACCTCGGGCTCACGGCTTCCCAGCAAATTCAGGTTGGGTCCGTTGAGCAGTAGGAGGTTTTTTGCCATGATTCCTGAGCCTTCTCCGCGAAAGATCCGCATTTTGACGCCAACTGCTGACATTTGGCAAGAGAAAAAAACTTGTGAAACTATTTATAGAGTTGCCAAATCTTTGCGCAGCTCATCAAACTTGAGGCGGCCGAGGTAAGTCTTCTTGACTTGGCCGTCGGCGCCGATCAGTACCGTGAACGGCAGGCCGCCCTGGCTGTTGCCGAACTGGCGTGACAGCTCGGTGCCGTTCATGCCGGACACGAAGACCGGGTAGGTAATCTTATATTTGTCGCTAAATTCCGCGATATTGGATGGCGAATCAATGCCAATTCCGATAACTTGCAGCTTCTTGCCTGCTTCTCCCGTGGCCAGCTCGGACAGTTCCGGCATTTCCTGCACACACGGCGCACACCAGGTTGCCCAGAAATTCACCAGCATCGCCTTGCCTTTGTACTGGGCCAGCGGCGTGGACACGCCCTTGGCGTCCGGCAGCGTCTCTTTATATAGTGCCTCGACCGGTCCGGTGACGCCGGCCGGCTGGGTGGCGCTCAAAGGGGCCGGCTGCGGGGCATTTTGTTTTTGATAGCCGACATAGGCGCCCGAGGCGGCAAATATCAGGCCGACAACAATATAGGCTTTCAGGTGTTTTGGATTCATGGTGTGGTGTGGGTGCTATGGGTGCTGTTAACTAATAGGGCGCGTACTGTGGCGATGTCGGCGCGGGCCAGTTTGCCGTCGCCACGGGTTTTCACGGCGCCGCGCAAATCGTCCAGCTCATATAAGGCAGCGTGCACGCCTTCTTTGTGCCACATGAAGCTGACTGTCTCGACCATGCCGTAGCGCGGTCCCTTGAAGTGCGGCGTTTCCGAGATGTCGATTTGTACATTCCGGTTGAGCAGGAAGATCTCCACTTCTTTGGCGCTGTCGGCAAACAATTGCAGATGGATGTCGTCATGCGTGCCGGCCGTGCCATTTAATACCGAGCCGGTCAGGTAGGGATGGAACTTTTCCAGGCCTTCCATGATATCAACCGCCAGCGTGCGCAGGCGGAACAGGCGCGCCAGCTGGGTGTTGGCATGGAATAGCGACTGGTAGATGCGCACCTCGGCCTCGATCTGCGCATGGTCCGGCAGCAGGTTCAGCGGTGGTTGCGTGTCGCCGAGGATCTGCCTGGCCGCCTTGCGTTTGGCCGTGTTGTAGTCGGCGCCATCCTCCGCGATCAGGCGAGCGGCGGCGGCGGCGATTTCGGCGCGCAGGAGCAGGAGTTCTTCGTTCACATTGGAAGTCATGGACAAGATAATACTCTGAACCGGGAAAAGCGCGTCGGCTCAGGTAAAATCGCGTATTCAGTCAGCTGTCATCGTCTTTTTACTATGCACATTCACATCCTCGGTATTTGCGGCACCTTCATGGGCGGCCTGGCGGTCCTGGCGAAAGAAGCGGGCCACCGCGTCACCGGCTGCGACGCCAACGTCTATCCTCCGATGAGCACCCAGCTGGAAGCACAGGGCATCGAACTGATCACCGGCTACGGCCCGGAGCAGACCGCGCTGAACCCGGATCTGTACGTGATCGGCAACGTGGTCACGCGCGGCAACCCGCTGATCGAGGAAATCATGAACCGTGGCCTGCCGTATGTCTCCGGCCCGCAGTGGATAGGCGAACATATACTACGAGATAAATGGGTGCTGGCCGTGGCCGGCACGCACGGCAAGACCACCACCACCGCCATGCTGACCTGGATACTGGAAGACGCCGGCTACGCGCCTGGCTTCCTGATCGGCGGCGTGCCGAAGAACTTCGGCGTATCGGCGCGCATGCAGGGCGACAAGGATTCGATCTTCTTCGTCATTGAGGCAGACGAGTATGACACCGCCTTCTTCGATAAGCGCAGCAAGTTCGTCCATTACCACACCAAGACCGCCATCCTGAACAACCTGGAATACGATCACGCCGACATCTTCCCTGATCTGGGCGCGATTGAAACCCAATTTCACCATCTGGTGCGCACCGTGCCGGGCATCGGCCGGGTCATCTTCAATGGCGACGAGGAACCCTTGCAGCGCGTGCTGAAGCGCGGCTGCTGGAGCGAGAAAGAGAGTTTTGGCCGCACGAACGGCTCGGATTGGGCGCTGAACGAGTTCGATGACGGCAGCTTCGAGGTGCTGTTCCAGGGCGAAGTGGCCGGCCGCGTCGAATGGTCGCTGACCGGCAAGCACAACCGCGCCAATGCGCTGGCGGCGATTGCCGCCGCGCGCCACGTCGGCGTGCCGATCGCACAAGCAGCCAAATCGCTGGCCACCTTTGAGAACGTCAAGCGCCGCATGGAAGTGCGCGGCGTGGTTAACAATATCACCGTCTACGACGACTTTGCCCACCATCCAACCGCCATCGCCACCACCGTCGGTGGCTTGCGCCAGAAGACAGGCAAGGACACACGTATCCTGGCCGTGCTGGAGCCACGCTCCAACACCATGAAGCTGGGCACCATGAAAGACGCCCTGCCGGGCAGCCTGAGCGACGCCGACCTGGTCTTCGGTTTCGGCAGCGAGCAGGCGCTGGGCTGGAATCTGGGCCAGGCACTGTCGCCGCTCGGCGATACCGCCAGCGCCTATGAAGATATCGACGCGCTGGTAGCGGCCGTGGCCAAGGCCGCGCAGCCGGGCGACCAGATTATTGTGATGAGCAACGGCGGCTTCGGCGGCGTGCACGACAAGATCCTGAAAGCGCTGGCCTGATGATTCTGTATCTGCACGGCTTTCGCTCCTCGCCGCAATCGATGAAGGCGCGCGTGGTGGTGGAGCGCATGGCGGCGCTGGGGCTGGCCGATCAGGTGAGGTCGCCGCAACTGCCGGCCTCGCCCAAGCTGGCGATCGAACTGGCGCTGTCCCTGGTGAAAGATGTCCCGGCCGAAGCACTGAGCATTATCGGCTCCTCGCTGGGCGGTTACTACGCGACGTGGCTGGCCGAACGCATTGGCTGCAAAGCGGTGCTGCTGAACCCGGCCATCGTGCCGCGCGTGAACCTGGACCAGCACGTAGGCGTCACCACCCAGTACCACTCGGACGAGCCGTTTGAATTTAAACGCGAATACATTAATGAGCTGCATGCGCTGGAAGTGCCGCAGATCAGCCAGCCGGAACGCTATTTCCTGGTTGCCGCCACCGGCGACGAAGTGCTGGACTACCGCGACATGCTGGCTCACTACCGGGGCGCGCGCCAGCATCTGATTCAGGGCAGCGATCACGCGATCTCCGAGTTCCCGGACTATGTGGACGAGGTACTGGCCTTCTGCGGCGTCGGGGCGCGGTCTTGAGCGCGCCGCCAAGAAGCGCCTCGCTGCGGCAGGCGCAGTGGCAGCCGCATGTGCTGGCGCTGAACCCGCCGCCAGCCTATGCGCCGTGGCTGACGGCAGGCGGTTCGCTGACTGCGCGGCTGAAAGCACACAGTCATAATTTCCGCGTACAGTGCCTGCATCAGCGCATCGAGCGCTGCCTCAGCGACGAGGCGGTGGCGATCGGCATGCACCGGCCCGGCCGCGTGTGGGAAAGGGAAGTGCTGCTGAGATGTGATAATACGCCTGCGGTATTCGGCCACACGGTGGTGCCGATGTCGGCCAACGCCAGCGATTGGCCGCTGTTCAGCACCTTGGGTGAACGTTCGCTGGGCACCACGCTGTTTGGCGATCCGCTGGTCAAACGCGGTGTGTTGGAATTTGCAAGATTGCGCGAAGGGCATCCTTTGGCGCAACGCGCGCGCGCGGCGCTCGGGGCGGCCGCGCCACGGGATCAAATATTATATGCACGGCGCTGTTTATATCAGCGCCGCCAAGGTACGCTGCTGGTAACGGAAGTATTCCTGCCGTCTGTGCTGGAACTGATTAAAACGAACACGAATAAACAATGAATGTATTTTTTGAAGAATCCGGCGATTTCAAAGTCGGCAGCGTAATGACCCAGGCCGGCGAGGCGTATCAGGTCGAGATGGCCAGCGGCAAGCGTACCAAGGTCAAGGCCAAGGACGTGCTGCTGCAATTCGACAAGCCGGCGCCAGCCGAACTGATGGAACAGGCCAAGACCATCTCCGCCGAGATCGACCTGGAATTCCTGTGGGAAGTCGCTGGCGAGGAAGAGTTCGGCTTTGCCGAGCTGGGCGCGGAATATTTCGGCCATGCGCCGCAGCCTGCTGAAGCGGCTGGCCTGATCCTGAGCCTGCATTCGTCGCCGGTGTATTTCTATAAGAAGGGCCGTGGCCGCTACAAGGCCGCGCCCGAGCAATCGCTGCGCGCCGCGCTGGCCGGTATCGAGAAGAAGAAACAGCAGGCGCTGGTCCAGCAGGGCTATGTTGAAGAACTGAAGGCCAATAAGCTGCCGGAGTCGATGCAGAACATCGTCATGCAGCTGCTGTTCAAGCCGGACAAGAATTCCATCGAATACAAGGCGCTGGACGCCGCCTGCGCCGAGCTGCACACCAATCCGCAACGCCTGATGCTGGCGGTTGGCGGCGTGACGTCGCCGAAGGCGCTGCACATGGCCAAGTTCCTGTTCGAGAATTTCCCGAAAGGCGCCGGCTTCCCGGACGTGCCTGCGCCATCCGCGCCGGCCAATCTGCCGGTGGCGAATGTGGAAGCCTTCTCGATCGATGACGTGACCACCACCGAGATTGACGATGCCTTCTCGATCACCAAACTGGACGATGGCAAGGTCAAGATCGGCATCCACATCGCCGCGCCTGGCCTGGGCATCAAGCCGGATGACGCGATCGACAAGCTGGCGCGTGCGCGCATGTCGACCGTCTACATGCCGGGCGATAAGATCACCATGCTGCCGGATAACATCGTTGATGCGTTCACGCTGGCCGAGGGCAAGACCTGCCCGGCGCTGTCGCTGTACGCCACCTTGAATACCGAAGACTGGTCGGTGCTGGCCACCGAAACCCGCGCCGAGATGGTGCCCATCGCGAACAACCTGCGCCACAACGACCTGGACGATTTGGTCAATGAGGAAACCCTGGCCAGCGGCGAGGGCGACTATCCGCGCAAGGAAGAACTGGGCCTGATCTGGAAATGGGCGCAAGTGCTGGAAGCAGCGCGCATGGTCAAGCGTGAAGGTTTCGGCCTGAAGCCGGAGCAGAACAACCGCGTCGATTTCAACTTCTATGTGGAAGACGATGTGGTTACCGTGTCCCGCCGCAAGCGCGGTGCGCCGCTGGACAAGATCGTCGCCGAGCTGATGATCTTCGCCAACAGCACCTGGGGCAAGCTGATGCACGACAACGGCGTGCCGGGCATTTACCGCAGCCAGGGCCGTGGCGTCGGCGGCTGGAACGCCAAGATGCAGGTGCGTATGCTGACCCACGCCGCGCCGCACGAGGGCCTGGGCGTCGATCAGTACGCATGGAGCACCTCGCCGCTGCGCCGTTATACCGACCTGGTGAACCAGTGGCAGATTCTCGCCTGCGCCGAGAAGGGCGTGATGGCGCCGCTGGTCGCGCACTTCAAGCACAAGGATGCGGGGCTGTTTGCGATCGTGTCGCAGTTTGATGCGGCGTATTCTGCGTATGCGGACCACCAGTCGAATATGGAACGCTACTGGTGCCTGCGCTGGCTGGGCCAGGAGAATGCGCGCCAGGTCGAGGCGGTGGTGCTGAAGGACGAAGTGCTGCGCCTGACCGATATTCCGCTGATCATCCGCCTGCCGGGCATGCCTTCCGTGGCGCGCGGGGCGCAGGTCAAGCTGGATATCCTGCGCTGGGACGAGGTGGATCTGACCATCGAAGCGCGCATCCTGGAAATCCCGACCGATGCGGCGCCAGCCGATGTCGACTTCGAGGACGACGTGGAAGACGCGCCGGAAGAATCGGTCGACGCGCCGGAAGTGGCGGTCGAGGTGGCTGCCGAAGCTGCCGCCGAGCCACCGCCGGCGGTGTAAAATCAGCCACATCTCTTTAGTCCGGCCATCGAGTGAAGTCTTTTAAAGAAAATCGCTTGCTGTACCTTGCCATCGGCCTGTCGCTGGCGGCGCATGCCGCCATGCTGGCGGTGCGCTTTGTGGCGCCGGTGCCTGCGCCAGTGCAGGCCGCCGATCCGGGGCTGGAAGTCATCCTGGTCAACGCCAAGCACAACAAGGCGCCGCTGAAGGCCGATGCGGTGGCCCAAGCCAACCTGGACGGCGGCGGCACGGTCGACCAGGGCCGCGCCAAGTCGCCGATGCCGGACATGCGCAAGACCGAGATGGGCGACAGCGTCAAGGCCAACAAGCGCCGCATCGCCGAGCTGGAAGAACGCCAGAAGCAGCTGCTGACGCAGGTGAACTCGTCCTCCAAGGTGGCCGCTCCGCCAATCACCGAGCAGCTGAAGCCGGACCCGGCGCCCACCGGCGCCGACCTGCTGGAATCGAGCAAGGCGATCGCCCGCCGCGTGGCGGAAATCAGCGAAACCATCGAGGACCAGAACAAGCGGCCGAAGAAAACCATGATCACGCCGAGCACGCGCGAAGCCGGCTACGCGATCTATTACAAGACCATGCAGAAGCGCATCGAGGACATCGGCACGCTGAATTTCCCGAACGTGAACGGGCGCAAGCTGTATGGCCAGCTGATGCTGTCGATCCCGGTATTCCAGGACGGCACCATCTATGAACGGGATGGCGGCATCAAGGTCGAGCGCAGCTCCGGCAACCCGGCGCTGGACGAGGCGGCGATGCGCATCGTGCGCCGCTCGGCGCCGTTCGGCAAATTCCCGCCGAATATGCTGTCTAACGACCGGGATGACCTGTGGGTGATCATCACCACCTTCAAGTTCACCCGCGACGATAAATTACAAGCCGATATGAGCGGCGGAGGACGTTAAGAATATGGATCGCTACTGCGTGTTCGGCAACCCGATTGCCCATAGCAAGTCGCCGGAAATTCATGCCGCGTACGCGGCGCAGACCGGCCAGGACCTGCAATACGAGCGCCGTCTGGCGCCGCTGGACGGCTTTGCCGAAGCGGTGCGGTCCTTCATCGCCGAAGGCGGCAAGGGCGCCAATGTGACGGTGCCGTTCAAGCTGGAAGCGGTCAAGCTGGCGCAGGCGCTGACTATCCGCGCGCGCGCGGCTGGCGCGGTCAACACGCTGGTGTTCAGCGATGAAGGCATCATCGGCGACAACACCGACGGCGCCGGCCTGGTGGCGGATATCGTGCAGAACGCCGTCGTTCCGATCACCGGCAAGCGCGTGCTGTTGCTGGGCGCGGGCGGCGCGGTGCGCGGCGTGGTGTTGCCGATACTTGAGCATCGTCCGGCGAAATTGGTGATCGCCAACCGCACTGTGGCCAAGGCGGAAGAACTGGTTGAACAATTTGCCGCACTGGGCGGCGAGGGCGTGGTGTCTGCCTGCGGCTTCGATGGCATCGAAGGCGAGTACGACATTATCATCAACGGCACGGCGGCCAGCCTGAGTGCGGAGCTGCCGCCGATTTCGCCGTCGGTATTCGCACCAGGATCTTTAGCTTTGGACATGATGTACGCAGCTACCCCCACAGTATTCTTGCAGTTCGCCGGCCAGCATGGCGCACAGTTGCGTGACGGCCTGGGCATGCTGGTCGAGCAGGCGGCCGAAGCGTTCAATCTGTGGCGCGGCGTGCAGCCTGCCACCGGCGAAGTGCTGCAGCAGCTGCGCGCCAAGCTATGAGCAAATCATCCGGCAAATCGGGGAAATGGCGCTGGGTGAAGTGGATCTTCATCCTGCCGGTCCTGCTGTTCCTGGTGGTGCAGCTGTATTTCTTCGTGCAGATCTGGTGGTGGGTGGGGCATAACCCGTCGATGACCAGCTTTATGCGCCAGCAGCAGGCGGCCATCCAGGAGAAGAATCCGAAGGCGAATATCCAGCAGATGTGGGTGCCGTACAAGCGCATCTCCAGCAATCTGAAGCGGGCCATCATCGCTTCCGAGGATGCCAACTTCTCCGAGCACGAGGGGGTGGACTGGGAAGCCATGCAGAAGGCCTACGAGAAAAACAACAAGAAGAAAAAAGTGGTGTCGGGCGGTTCCACCATCACCCAGCAGCTGGCCAAGAATCTGTTCCTGTCCGGCTCGCGCAGCTATCTGCGCAAGGGCCAGGAGCTGATCATCACCTATATGCTGGAAACCCTGATGGACAAGGAGCGCATTTTCGAGATCTACCTGAACGTGGTGGAGTTCGGCACCGGCACCTTTGGCGCCGAGGCGGCGGCGCGGCATTACTACGGCGTCAGCGCGGCCAACCTGAGCGCGATGCAGGCGGCCAAGCTGGCGGTGATGCTGCCCAATCCCCGCTATTTCGACAAACACCGCGATTCCAACTATCTGGCCCGCCGCACCGGCGTCATTTTGCGCCGCATGAACTCGGCCGATCTACCTTAAACCGGGCTTTGCGGGTACACTTGCGCTGTTTCCAAAGGTGCGTTTACCCATGATTAATGTTTTCGTTCTCCAGAATGGCCGTCTCAACCAGGTTCCTATCGACACGCGCGAAGACCTGGTCAAGGTTGAGCCTGTCTGGGTGGACCTGACCGATCCGACCGATGAGGAGCGCGCCTGGGTGCGCACCATCTACGGCGTGATTCTGCCGGGCGAGGACGAAGTCAAGGACATCGAGGCGTCGGCCCGCTATTACGAAGCGGAAAACGGCGACCTGCACCTGCGCACCGACTTCCTGCTGGAAGAAGAGGACGGCCCGTCGCGCATCGTGACGGTGGCGTTTATCCTGGCGCGCAAGATCCTGTTCTCGGTGCACACCGACGACCTGCCGGTGTTCCGCCTGGTGCGGATGCGCGCGCGTTCGCGTCCGGGATCGATCGCCGACTACATGGACGTGCTGCTGGACCTGTACGCCACCGATGCCGAGTATTCGGCGGATGCGCTGGAGGGCATTTACCAGCAGCTGGAAGAGGTCAGCGGCCGGGTGCTGCAGGAAACCTTCACCGACCAGGACGCGGCCGCCGCGCTGAACGCCATCGCCCACGAGGAAGACTTGAACGGCCGCATCCGCCGCAACATGATGGACACGCGCCGCGCGGTCAGCTTCCTGATGCGCGGCCGCCTGCTGAATTCGGAGCAGTTTGAAGAGGCGCGCCAGATTCTGCGCGATATCGAATCGCTGGACGGCCACACCTCCTTCCTGTTCGATAAGATCAACTTCCTGATGGACGCCACGGTCGGCTTCATCAACATTAACCAGAACAAGATCATCAAGATCTTCTCGGTGGCCTCGGTCGCCTTCCTGCCGCCGACGCTGATCGCCTCGATCTACGGCATGAACTTCAAGTGGCTGCCGGAACTGGAGTGGCAGCTGGGCTACCCCTTCGCCATCGGCCTGATGCTGGCCAGCGCCATCGCCCCCTTCCTGTATTTCCGCCATCGCGGCTGGCTCAAATAACAGCCAAACACAGTATTGCTTCTTAGGTAACTTTCACGACCGTAATGAAGTCGTGAACGTTAAGCTATTAGAATGGCGGTCGGCGTCGTCACGCTCCCTCCCTTCGCTCCACGCGGCCTCTCCTTGCCGCGCCAGAGAAAGACATACTATGAACAAGAAACGGCAATTTTTCCCCCGCCAGGTGGTGGAAGCCGGCGGTAACCGCTGGGACTGGGCCCTGCTGCCCATCGTGCTGGCCATCTTCGTGCTGATGGCGTATGGCAGCCAGCAGATGGCGCGCCCATATGAACTCGGCCAGGCGCTACCGCTGTCGCTCGACCCATCCAACCTGCCTTACTACTTGTTGCGCACCACGCTGCGGATGTTCATCGCCATGGCCGCCTCGGTGGTATTCAGCTGCGTGTTTGCCGCGCTGACCACCAAATACCGGCTGGCCGAAAAAGTGCTGGTGCCCTTGCTCGACATCCTGCAATCGATCCCGATTCTCGGCTTCCTGTCGATTACCGTGACGGCGTTTATCGCGCTCTTCCCCGGCAATCTGCTGGGCGTGGAGTGTGCCGCCATCTTCGCCATCTTTACCTCGCAGGCGTGGAATATGGCGTTCTCCGCTTATCAGGGCTTCCGCTCGGTGCCGGCTGAATTGTCGGAGGCTGCGCAGGTGTTCCAGTTGTCCGGCTGGCAGCGTTTCTGGCGGCTGGAACTGCCGTTCGCCATGCCCGGCCTGCTGTGGAATATGATGATGTCGATGTCGGGCGGCTGGTTCTTCGTGGTGGCCTCGGAGGCCATCATGGTGTCCAACCAGACCATCAAGCTGCCGGGCATGGGCTCCTACATCGCGCTGGCGATCGAGCAGAGCGACCTGGGCGCGATTGGCTGGGCCATCTTTGCGATGCTGATCGCGGTGCTGCTGTACGACCAGCTGTTCTTCCGGCCGCTGCTGGCGTGGGCCGACAAATTCCGCTTCGAGGAAACCGGCGGCGATACCGCCCAGTCTTCATGGCTGCTGACCTGGCTGCGCCGCACCGAGCGCACGCAGCAACTGGTGGCCTGGTTTGCACACCAGCTGTCGCGTTCCATCGCCGTGTTCCGGCTGTCGCACGATGGCACCTCGATCCGTGCGCGCAAGGACCAGCCATCGGTGGTGCCGCAGCGGGTGTGGGACGCGGTGATCGCGGCCGTGGTGTTCTATGCGCTGTGGAGCCTGATCCATTTCATCCGCACCGAAGTTGGCTGGAGCGAAGTGGCGCATGTGGCGATGCTGGGCGTATACACCATGCTGCGGGTGGTGGTGTTGCTGGCGCTGGCGGCCGTCATCTGGGTGCCGGTCGGCATCTGGATCGGCATGAACCCTCGCTGGGCTTCCCGCACGCAGGCGGTGGCGCAGTTCCTGGCGGCGTTTCCGGCCAACCTGGTGTTCCCGGTGGCGGTGATTATCATCATGCGCTATCAGCTGAACCCGGACATCTGGCTGTCACCGCTGATGATACTCGGGACGCAGTGGTATCTGCTGTTTAACGTGATCGCCGGCGCCTCGACCATCCCCACCGAGTTGCGCCACGCGGCCAAAAATTTCGGCCTGAGCGGCTGGCTGAAATGGCGCCGCTATCTGCTGCCGGCGATTTTCCCGAGCTTTGTCACCGGGGCGATCACCGCATCCGGCGGTTCGTGGAACGCCGCCATCGTCGCCGAATTTGTCAGCTGGGGACCGACCACGCTCAAGGCGCACGGCATCGGCAGCTATATCGCCGAGATGACCGCCAGCGGCGACTTCCCGCGCATTGCGCTGGGCATCGGCATCATGTGCATTTTCGTGATGGGCTTTAACCATTTCGTCTGGCGCCGTTTGTACACCATGGCCGAAAGCCGGCTGCATTTCTAGGAACAGAACCATGAACACTCCTATCGTTGAACTGAAAGCCGTCGGCAAACATTTTCGTGGTGCGGACGGCTCCGCGCGCTCGGTGCTGGAAGGCGTCGACTTCACGCTGCGCGAAGGCGAGATCGTCGCGCTGCTGGGACAGTCCGGCTCCGGCAAATCGACCATGCTGCGCATCATGGCGGGGTTGATCCAGGCTGATGCAGGGCAGGTGCTGTATCGCGGCATGCCCTTGTACGGCACCGCGCGCGGCATCCGCATGGTGTTCCAGTCGTTTGCGCTGTTCCCGTGGCTGACGGTGCAGAAGAATGTGGAACTGGGTCTGGAGGCGCAGGGCATGGCGCCGGAGGAGCGCGCGCGCCGCGCTGAAAAAGTCATCGACCTGATTGGCCTGTCGGGCTTCGAAGGCGCGCTGCCGCGCGAGTTGTCGGGCGGTATGCGGCAGCGGGTCGGCATCGCCCGCGCGCTGGTGATGGAGCCGGAAGTGCTGCTGATGGACGAGGCGTTTTCCGCACTGGATGTGCTGACTGGCGAGCGCCTGCGCGAAGAGATTCTGGAGCTGTGGCAGTCAGGCCAGATTCCGACCAAGGCGATTCTGGTGGTGTCGCACAATATCGAAGAAGCGGTGATGATGGCCGACCGGGTGCTGATCTTCGCCAGCGATCCGGGCCGGGTGCGCGCCGAGCTGCCGATTTCGCTGCCGCAGCCGCGCAAGGCGGAGAGCAACGAGGTGCGCCAGCTGATCGACAAGGTCTACGAACTGATGACGGCCAGTTCGCGCCGTGGTGGGTTGATCAGCGAGAAGGAGGTCAAGCTGCAATTGGGGGATCGTCTGCCGCAGGCGGGCATCGCGCACATGGAGGGGATTCTGGAGCTCCTGGCCGAGGAACCGTTCCACGGCCGTGCCGATTTGCCGAAGATCGCTGAAGAGACGGAGCTGACTGACGTCGAACTGCTGGAAGTGCTGAACGCGCTGATCCTGCTGGGATACGCCTATCTGACCAATGGCGACATCCTGATCACCGAGCTGGGGGCGCGCTATGTAAAAGCTGCCAACACCGAACGGCAGGAATTGTTCGGCAAGCAGTTGCTGGAGCATGTGCCGCTGATCGCCTACATCTGCCACGGACTACAGCAGGACAAGTCGGGTGACTTGCCGGAGGATCTGTTCCTCAAGCTGCTGCGCTTCACGCTCAGCGAAGAGGAGGCCGAGCGTGCCCTGCGCGTGGCGATCGAATGGGGCCGCTACGGCGACCTGTTCGAATACAACTTCAACACCGGGGTGATACAGCGCTCCGACGACGGCCTCCCGGAGGTGGCGTAGAGGTAAGGCATGCTTTACCCCGCAAGGTGATCTGCGGGGTTGGCGCCATCGCTCAGGCAGCCAGCGTTTTGAATACGCGGCGGGCGGCAGCGATGGTTTCGTCGATGACGGCGTCGCTGTGCTGCGCGGAGACGAAGCCGGCTTCGAAGGCGGCCGGCGCGAAGTACACGCCTTCGTCCAGCATCGCGTGGAAGAACACGTTGAAGCGCTCGCGGTTACCGGCCATCATTTCAGCGTAGTTGTTTGGCGGCGTCACGCTGAAGTACAGGCCGAACATGCCGCCCACGGAATCGGCGCAGAACGGGATGTTGGCTTCTTTGGCCGCAGCGGTCAGGCCGTCGGCCAGTCGCTTGGCGGTCGCGCCCAACTGCGCGTAGAAGCCCGGCTGCTGAATCAGCTTCAGCGTGGTCATGCCCGCCGCCACCGCCACCGGATTGCCCGACAGCGTGCCAGCCTGGTACACCGCGCCCACTGGCGACATTTTGCTCATCAACGCGGCGCTGCCGCCGAAGGCCGCTACCGGCAGGCCGCCGCCGATCACTTTGCCGAGCGCGGTCAGGTCCGGCTTGATGCCGTACAGTTCTTGCGCGCCGCCCAGCGCCACGCGGAAGCCGCACATCACTTCATCGAAGATCAGCACTGCACCATGTTTGGTGCACAGCGCACGCAGCGCTTGCAGGAAGGCTGCCGACGCCTTGATCAGATTCATATTGCCAGCCACTGGCTCAACGATCACGCAGGCGATTTCATCGCCGAAGTTGGCGAACGCCTCTTCGATTTGCTGCACATTGTTATAGTCCAGCACCAGCGTGTGCTTGACGAAATCTTCCGGCACGCCGGCCGAGGTCGGATTGCCGAAGGTCAGCAGACCGCTGCCTGCTTTCACCAGCAGCGAATCGGCGTGGCCGTGGTAGCAGCCTTCGAATTTGACGATCTTGTCGCGGCCGGTGGCACCGCGTGCCAGGCGCAGCGCGCTCATGGTCGCCTCGGTGCCCGACGATACCAGGCGCACCTGCTCCAGTGACGGCACCAGCCGCACCAGTTCCTCGGCCATCTCGATTTCGCCTTCGGTCGGCGCGCCAAACGACAGGCCGCGCGTGGCGGCTTCCTGCACCGCCTTCACCACCTCCGGATGGGCGTGGCCGACAATCGCCGGGCCCCACGAGCCGATGTAGTCGATATAGCGCTTGCCGTCCGCGTCCCAGAAATACGGCCCTTCGGCGCGGGTGATGAAGCGCGGCGTGCCGCCCACCGAACGGAAGGCGCGCACCGGCGAGTTGACGCCGCCCGGCGTGGTTTTCTGGGCGCGCTCAAACAGCTGGTCGTTCTTGGAAATCGTGGTCATGATGGCATCTTTCTTTGCTACTGCATGTCCGCTGCGGACTGCAAATGGAAAAAACGGTTGGGCACAAACTTGCCCATGCCGTAGCGCTGCGCGTGCGCCAGCGCGCCGACAGTGTACTCCTGTGCGGCCGCAGCTGCTTCTGGGACGTCGGCGCCGCGCGCCATGAAGGCGGTCAGCGCCGCCGACAGCGTGCCGCCGGCGCCGATAAACGGTCCGGCCAGATGCTGCCAGGCGTCGTGCAGGATCACGCCGTCGGCGCCGTACAGGGTGTTGGCCAGGGTGTTCGGCGCGGCCGCGTCGCCGGTCGCGCCGCCGGCCGGGGTGCCGGTTACCAGCACGAATTCGCAGCCCAGGGCCAGCAGATGCTCGACATCCGATTCCAGCGTGTCGGCGCCGTGGCCGTCAATGTTTTCGCCGCCTTCGCCGCCTTCGCGCCAGGTTTCGGCCAGCCGGCCCAGTTCCACCTGCGACAGCATCAGCAGGGTCGCCTGCGGCACCAGCAGCTGGCGGATGGCGGTCAGCAGCTCTTCGGCGTCATCGTCGGGCAGCGCCGGCAGGCGCGAGCTGAAGGGATCGAGTATCAGCGGCGCATCCGGGTAGTCGGACAGGATTTCGGCGATTGCCGCCACTTGTTCGATATTGGTGATGGCGCCGACTTTGAAAGCGGCCATGGTCATGTCTTCCAGCACCACGCGGGCCTGGTCGGCTACCCAGTCAGGATCGATATCCTGCAGGTCTTCGACGCGCGCACTGTCGCTGATCAGCAACGCGGTGGTGGCCGCCAGCCCGGTGCAGGACAGCGCCGAGAAAACTGCCAGGTCGGCCTGGACACCGGTGGCGCCGGCCGGATCGGCTGCGCCAAAGCTGAGAATGAGGGGAGAAGTTTGGTTTTGCACGGCGGGTAGATTAAGATACCTAATTCAGCATTTTACTTGAGGGTGGCAAAACGTGAGTAGCAACGAAACAACGCAGGCTTTTCAGACCTGGATGTGCCTGATCTGCGGCTGGATCTACGATGAGGAAGCCGGTCTGCCGGACGAAGGCATCGCTCCCGGCACCCGTTGGGCTGACGTTCCAATGAACTGGAGCTGCCCGGAGTGCGGCGCCCGCAAGGACGATTTCGAGATGGTAGCCATCTGATCCCGTGGCCAGGCGGCACCGTCGCGCCAGCGAAAAGGCGGCGTATGCTATGGTGTAGGCTCATCTTAGCGGATTGATTATGACCTCCACGCCCCTGAAAATCATGGTGATCGACGATAGCAGCACTATCCGCCGCTCCGCCGAGATCTTCCTGAGCCAGGCCGGTTATGAGGTGGTGCTGGCCGAAGACGGCTTCGACGCGCTGGCCAAGATCAGCGACCACCATCCGGCGCTGGTCTTCTGCGACATCCTGATGCCGCGCCTGGACGGCTACCAGACCTGCGCACTGATTAAAAAAAGTGCAAAATTCCACGCCACGCCGGTGCTGATGCTGTCCTCCAAGGACGGCTTGTTCGACCGCGCGCGCGGCACCATGGTCGGGGCGGTGGCTTACCTGACCAAACCTTTTACCAAGGACAGCCTGCTGGCCGCAGTACGCGAGCATACCGGCGGCGCTGTCGCCTCACCAGAATAGCAAAGCCGCAGAGGGAAATATGGCCATACAAAGAATCCTGATCGTCGACGATTCGCCCACGGAACGCTACTACCTGAGCGATATCCTGTCGAAAAACGGCTATAACGTGTCGGTGGCGGAAAGCGGCGAGGAAGCGCTGGCCAAGATCAAGCAAGAAAAGCCGCAGCTGATCCTGATGGATGTAGTGATGCCCGGCGCGAACGGTTTCCAGGTGACGCGCTCGATCGCGCGTGATCCGGAATTGAAGGACGTGCCGGTGATTATCTGCTCCAGCAAGAGCCAGGAGACGGACCGCATCTGGGCGCTGCGCCAGGGCGCGCGCGACTATCTGGTAAAGCCGGTCGATCCGGGCCAGCTGCTGGACAAGATCGCAGCCCTCGGCTAAGGCATGAGCAGCCCGGCTCCCACCGAACGCCGCAGCCGTTTGCGCCAGTATCAGGTGCAACTGCTGGAGCGCATGCAGGCTGCCAAGAGCGGTGCGGCAGTGGGTGGGCGCGAGCTGGGCGTGCTGATAGGCGGCCGCTTATGCCTGCTGGACCTGACCCAGATCAGCGAAATCGCGCCGCTGCAAAGCGTCGCGCTGGTGCCGCTGACGCAGGACTGGTATCTGGGACTGGTCAATATTCGAGGCCATCTGACGGGCGTTATCGACCTGGCGCGCTATCAGGGACAGGTGGCGGGAGACAGCGCACCGGCGGAACGCCGCCTGATTACGTTCGCGCCCGGCCTGGGCTTCAACTGCGCGCTGCTGGCCGAGCGCGTGCTGGGCTTGCGCAAGCTGGACGAGATGACGGCGGCGCCAGACATCGAAGAGAATGCACCGGCCTGGCGCCAGCAGCAGTTCCGCGACGCCGAGGGCCAGCAATGGACGCGGCTCGACCTGGCGCTGCTGGTGGAGGAATCCCGTTTTTCGCAAGTAGGGCTGATGTAGGGCCAATAAGGCAGGCAAACACGAATCCGGAGAGGGTGTATGGCTTTCAACTTGGGCTTTTTCTCGCGCGGCAGCCGGAATGCCGCTCAGGATGCCGCCGCAGACGCGGGGTCTGGCGACACGCGGCTGCCGCCCGCCGCCGAGGATGGCGATGCCCCGCTGCGCCTGCGCGATGCGCTGGGCCGCCGCCGTGGCGCCGCCATTCCCGAACCCGCCACTGCCTTCAAGCTGCCGCTGATCGGCCACCTGCCGGCGCAGCGCCAGCTGAGCATCCTCTCGTCCGCGCTGGGTGTCTGCCTGGGCATGAGCGCGGTGTTTGTCGCGCTGAACAACATCCATAGCGCCAACCGCTCGGCGCAGACCCAGGTCGCCAGCGATGCGCTGATGCACTCGCAGCGCATCGGCAAGGCCGCGCCCAATGCGGTGCAGGGCAGCGCCGAGGGCTTCCGCCAGCTGGAGGAAAGCCGCAAGCAGCTGACCGAAGACATCAACCTGATGACGCGCGGCGGCAAATACCAGGGCCGTTCAATCGGCGAGCCGCGTTCCGACATCGCATTGGTGGTGGCGGCCGCGCGCAAGCAGTGGACCGCAACCGACCTTGCCGCCGGCACCATCCTGGCGCTGAAGGCGGACCTGAGCGGCATGGACAAGACGCTGCAAAAGCTCAACGAGATGTCGCCCGAACTGCTGGTGCGCACCGAGGACATCATCGGTCTGCGGCTGCAGCGTGGCAGCTCGGCGCGCGAGATCGCGGCGCTGGGCAAGCTGACCATGCTGACCCAGCGCATGAACCGTGGCGCGGCCGAATTCCTGAGCGCCGGCGGCATCAGCTCGGAGACGGCGTTCCAGCTGGGCCGCGACACCACCGTGTTCCGCAATACCATCGACGGCTTTTTGAATGGCAGCGTGCCACTCGGCCTGGCCCCGGTGCGTGAAGCGGAACAGCGCGCCAAGTTCACCGCCTTGCAGCAGGAATTCGAGGCATATCAACAACTGGTCACGGCGGTCTTGGACAAGCTGGATAAATTCACCGCCGCCAAAGCGGCCGAGCAGCTGATCTTCAACGACAACGAAGCGCTGCGCCAGCGCCTGGGCACCTTGCAGGCGACCTATCGCGAAGAGCAGGATTCGCTCGGCCTGACCTTCTGGCTGATGGTCAGCGGCGGCATGCTGACGCTGGTGGCTGCGGCGCTGATCGGCCGCGTGCTGCTGGTAGATTCCTACAATCGCACGCGCGGCGCGGAACGGCGCCGGCAGGAAGCGGAGTCGATGCGCCAGGAGTCGAAGCGGCTGGAGGAAGAAGCCAAGGCCATGAATGACCAGAATCAGGCGGCGATTCTGCGTCTGATGAACGAGTTGCAGGAAGTGGCGGACGGCGACCTTACGGTGCAGGCTACGGTATCCGAGGACATCACTGGCGCGATTGCCGATTCGGTCAATTACACGGTGGAGGAATTGCGCGGCCTGGTGGGACGGGTGACCGCGACCGCCGAGCAGGTGACCAAGGCGTCAACGCAGGCGCAGAGCATTTCCAGCGACCTGCTGCACGCGTCGCAGCAGCAGTCGCGCGAAATTCAGGAAGCTTCATCGACGGTGATGCAGATGGCCAGCGAAATTACCGATGTGTCGCGTTCCGCCAGTGAATCGGCGGACGTGGCAAGGCAGTCGGTGGCGGCGGCGCGTCAGGGTTCGATGGCGGTGGAAAACGCCATCAAGGGCATGCATGAAATCCGCGAGCAGATTCAGGATACCTCCAAGCGCATCAAGCGGCTGGGCGAGTCGTCGCAGGAGATCGGCGAGATCACCGAGCTGATTTCCGACATCACCGAGCAGACCAATGTGCTGGCGCTGAACGCCGCCATTCAGGCTGCATCGGCGGGCGAGGCTGGGCGTGGCTTCTCGGTGGTGGCGGAAGAGGTGCAGCGGCTGGCGGAGCGCTCTGCCGAAGCGGCCAAGCAGATCGGCGCGCTGGTGCGCGCGATCCAGACCGACACCCATGATGCGGTGGCGGCGATGGAAAAATCGACCCAGGGCGTGGTCGAAGGCGCGCGCCTGTCGGATGCGGCCGGCGCCGCGCTGCATGATATTTCGCAGGTGTCGAATCACCTGGCCGAGCTGATTTCCGGCATGTCGCAGGCAACCGGGCAGCAGGCCACGTCGGCGAACGGCGTAGCGCAAAACATCCAACATATTTTGACGGTGACCCAGCAGACGCAGGATGGCACCCAGCAAACCGCTCAATCGATTCACAAGTTATCCGTGCTGGCGCAGGAGTTGAAAAACTCGGTCGCGCGGTTCCGGATCGCTTAGTTAGCCGATATTGAAAGGCCGAGATTAGCATGACCAAGACTGATTTTTCGCTTCCACAGCCATCGCAACTGGACACCGGGCCCCTGTCATGGGTCATGGTGGAGATCCGCGAGTCGCTGGGCCGTTCGCGCACTGCGCTGTTTGAGGCGGGCGGCAGGGAGCCGGAAGATCAGGCCACGCAGCTGCAGCATGCGAAATCGCATTTGCATCAGGCGCACGGCGCGTTGCAGATGGTGGACCTGGATGGCGTCAGCCTGATGACCGAGG
Organism: Duganella sp. sic0402; assembly: GCF_019219065.1. Lineage (GTDB taxonomy): Bacteria > Pseudomonadota > Gammaproteobacteria > Burkholderiales > Burkholderiaceae_D > Rugamonas. The sequence continues at coordinate 197,812 of NZ_JAHUWK010000006.1, forward strand.
TGGCCGAGGCGGCGCTGGACCGCTTCAAGGCCGGCACGCTGAAGTGCAGCACCGATAACGCGCAGGCGGTGGCGCAGCTGTATCAGGCACTGGTGGAATACCTGGAAGAGCTGCTGCAAGGTGCGCCGTCGCAACCGGCGCGGCTGTTCCCTTACTACCGTGCGGTGCTGGAAATGACAGGCGCGGAGCGGGTGCATCCTGCCGATCTGTTTTTCCCGGATCTGGCGCAGCCGGTCAGCCTGCCACTGGCGCTGGATGTGGATAGCAGCGGCGGCGCGGTGGATTACGCCGCCTATCGCCAGCGCTTTGAACGTGCGCTGCTGCCTTATCTGAAAGGCGCGGGCGATGCGGAGGCGCTGCTGGCCGCCATCAGGCAGGTGGCCGATGCGCAGCAGGACGGCCAGGCGCGCGCCTTCTGGCTGACGATGCAGGGCTTCGCGGAGCTGGTGGCTGGCGGCGAATTGATGGCCAGCCTGTATGTGAAGCAGCTGTTTGGCATGATCAATTTGCAGATCCGCCGTCTGAGCCAGGGCGCGGCGGCGCAGCCGGAAGCGATGCTGCGCGACGCCTTGTTTTTCCTGGCCACGGCAGGTGCAGACTCTTCATCCGAAACGGTCCGTCAGCTGCGCACTGCCTATGCGCTGGATGGCCTGGCGCCGGCCGATTACGATACGCGCCGCTACGGCCAGGTCGATCCTGACGTGCTGGAGAGCGCCAGGGCCGCTGTGGGACAGGCCAAGGTGTGCTGGGATCGGCTTGCGAATGCGGAAATCGATCCGGCGCTGGATGCCGATTTTGACGCTGCGCTCAGTGAGGCCTCGGCGCAGTCGGAGAAACTGAGCCTGCCGGCGCTGGCTGCCTTGTTGCGTCAGTTGGCCTTTGTGGCGCGCAAGGCGGTTACTGCCGGGCGCAGCGAGGCGCTGACGATGGAAATTGCCACGGCCTTGCTGTTTTCGGAGCATGGCTTGCGGCATATCCGCCATCTGCCCGGTGACTTTGCCGCGCATGCGGACACCATCGGTGCGCGACTGGTGGCGCTGGTGTCCGGCGACACGCCGCCGGAGCCGGCTCCATGGCAGATGCAGCAGGAAGACACCGCCGTCGCGTTGGCGATGGAGATGAAGAACGGCTTGCGCCAGGTGGAGAAAGTGCTGGATGAATACTATGCCGATCCAGCCAGCCGGCCGTCGTTGCTGGCGCTGGAACCGGTGCTGCATCAGTTGCAGGGCGCTTTGTCGGTGCTGGATCAGGAGGATGCGACGCAGGCGGTGTTGCAGGTGAAGTCGGCAGTGCAGGCGTTGGCGCATGGGGACGGCCAAGAGGATGCCGCTGCCGATGCGAAGGCGCTGGATGAGATTGCGCGGAATGTGGGGGCGCTGGGATTCTTCGTCGATATGCTGGCGCAGAATGCGGCGGGGGCGCGCGAGCGCTTTGCGTTTGATGCGGAGCAGGGCAGTTTCCGTTCGGTGCCGTTCAAGAAGATGGCTTCGTCGGAGTCGATACCGGTGCTGGACGAGCAGGTGCCTGCACCGGCGCCGGTATCCATGCCACAGCAACCGCCTGCCGCAAGCGATGCCACGGTGGAGGCGGGGCTGTTGGAAGTCTTTATCGCCGAGGCGCAGGAAGTACTGGTGTTTGTTGATGAGCTCTTGCCACAGGCGCGCACCGAAGAAAACCTGACCATGCTGCGTCGTTCTTTCCATACGCTGAAAGGCAGTGGGCGTATGGTGGGCTTGAATCAGTTCGCTGACGCCGCGCATGCGATTGAGAAGGTGATGAATGTCTGGCTGGCGGAGCAGCATGCGGTTACCGAGGCCTTGTTTGATTTGCTGAACAGCGCTACCAGGGAGTTGCGTGGCTGGGTGGACGAGCTGATTACGCGTGGCGTCTCGCAGCGCAGCGCGGATGCGCTGTCAGCCGCCGCCGCGCGCGTGCTGGATGGCGGCGAGGGCAAATTCACACCGGCGGAAGCTGTCCCGCCCGAAGCCACGCTGCCCGACGTGCCACCGTCCGAAGCGCCACCAGACGAGGTGCCGGCAACGGTGGTGCAGCCAACTGCTGCGCCGCTGGTCGCGCATGGCAACGTCATCGATTTCCCATCCATTACGCCGTCCGTGCCGCGTGATGATAATGTGAAGCATGTCGGTGGCCTGGAGATCCCGCTGCCGCTGTTTAACATTTACCTGCACGAGTCGGATGATCTGGTACGCAAGCTGGTGCAGGATTTCGGCGAGTGGCGCCATGAGGCGCGCCGTCCGGTGAATCCGGACGCATTGGCGGCAGCGCATACGCTGGCGGGAACTTCGGGCACGGTTGGCTTCACGGCGCTGCGCGAGCTGGCGCTGGTGCTGGAGTCGACGCTGGAGGCGCTGTTGCCGCCTGCGCCGCATCTGGATCAGGTGCAGCATGACCTGCTGGACTTTACCATGGAGCGTATCCGCCAGATGCTGCAAGCTTTTGCAGCGGGGACGATGCCGGATGAGCAGCCGGAGTTGATCAGTGCATTGCAAGGCTTGCGTGAGGAGCTGGCGGCCACGCCGGCAGCGGCCAGCAACGAGATCGAGTCGCGGCTGGATGATCTGGTGGCCGAGACCATGGATGGCTTGAGCGCGCCGGCGGCGGAACAACAGCAGGAGTCTGCGCTGGATAAGCTGTTCCGCGAGACGTACAACGCCATCAGTGGCACCGTGCCGGAGTCCGAAGCGCCGGTTGCGCCGCCACCGAAGAAAAAGCCGGAAGTGCATGTGGATGATGGCATTGACGATCTGTTCAACGCCGCGTTTGACGATGCGTTCGCCGAGCCGCCGCTGAAAATCGCCGGGCCGCAAGCACCGCTGCCATCGCCCGCCGCGCCAGCAGCTGAGCCGCCAGCCGCCACCGAATCTCAGCCGGAGGCTGATGCCGGCGCCGAACTGCCCGCCGTAGCTGAACTGGAAGCCGCGCCCGTCGTTGAACCGATCATGGCGGCGGGTGAGGCGGAAACCCTCCCTGTCGCGCCGGCCATCTTCAACGATGAGCTGGATGCTGATCTGCTGCCGGTCTTCCTGGAAGAAGGCGCGGATCTGTTGCCGCAGGTTGGCGAGTCGCTGCGCGCGTGGCAGCATCACCCTGCCGACCTGGCGCAGGCGCAAAGCCTGCTGCGCCTGCTGCATACCGTAAAAGGCAGCGCGCGCATGGCCGGTGCAATGCGCCTTGGCCAGCACTGCCACGAAATCGAAACGTACGTCGAAAACATGGTGCACACCGGCGCTACCACGCCCCAGGCATTCGAGGAGCTGCTGGCGCATTACGATCACGCGCTGCTGCTGTTCGAACAATTGCAGCATCCCGAACAACAGCAAACCGGGGGCGAGCCGACAGCACCACAGCCAGCCGGCGCCGAGCAGCAAGCCAGCACCAAAACCCCGCTGGTCCGCGTGCGCGCCGACATACTCGACCGTCTGGTCAACCAGGCCGGCGAAGTGTCGATCTCCCGCTCCAAGCTGGAAAACGAAGTTGGAACCCTGCGCACCTCATTGACCGACTTCTCCGACAACCTGGCGCGCTTGCGCCGCCAGCTGCGCGAAGTCGAAATGCAGGCCGAATCGCAAATCGCCTCGCGCATGGCGGTATCCAGCGAGCGCGAATTCGATCCACTGGAATTCGACCGCTTTACCCGCTTGCAGGAACTGACGCGCATGATGGCCGAAAGCGTCAACGACGTCGCCAGCTTCCATGAAAGCCTGACCCGCAGCGTGGACAACGCGCACAACGACCTGGCGCAGCAAGCCCGCCTCACGCGCGACTTGCAACATGACCTGATGCGCGTGCGCATGGTGCCCTTTGCCAGCATCGCCGAACGCCTGTTCCGCGTCGCCCGCCAGAGCGCCAAGGATGTCGACAAGCGCGTCAACCTGGATATCCGTGGCGGCGGTGTGGAGCTGGACCGCAGTGTACTGGAGCGCATGTCCGCACCATTCGAACACCTGCTGCGCAACGCCATCGCGCACGGCGTCGAAGCACGTGACGCGCGCGCGGCCGCAGGCAAGAGCGAAACCGGCGAACTGCTGGTGCAAGCCGCGCAAGAGGGCAATGAAGTGGTCATCGAATTCAGCGACGATGGCGGTGGACTCGACCTGGAGCGCATCAAGGCCAAAGCCATCAGCCTCGGCATGCTGGACGAAGACGGGCAAGCCACCGATACGCAAATCGCCGACCTGATTTTCGAACCAGGCTTCTCCACCGCCGACACGCTGACTGAACTGTCCGGGCGTGGCGTCGGCATGGACGTGGTGCAGTCCGAAGCGCAGGCGCTGGGCGGCCGTGTCGATATGTACTCGGAGCCAGGCAAAGGCACGCGCTTCACCATCCGTTTGCCGCTGACGCTGGCCGTCACGCAAGTGGTGCTGCTGGCCGCTGGCGGCAAGACCTATGCGCTGCCGGCCATCCTGGTGGAACAGGTGCAGCAGATGAAGGACACCGCGCTGGCCGAGGCGCGCGACAGCGGCATGCAATACCTGCCCACGCTGCTCGGCGACGCCGCGCAGCCGCCGCTGCAACGCTCATCGCCGGTGATGATGCTCAAGAACGGCAACGAGCGCCTGGCGCTACAAGTGGACGCGGTGCTGGGCAACCGCGAGGTGGTGATCAAGAACATCGGCCCGCAGCTGGCGCGCATGGTCGGTATCGCCGGCGCCACCGTGCTGGGCAGCGGCGACATCGTGCTGATACTGAACCCGGTGGCGCTGGCGCAGCATCTGGCGCATCATCCCGAGCTGAAGGCACATTACGCGCAGGTGGCGGCGGACAGCCCGGCGGCTTTGCCGGCGCAGGGCCATACCATCATGGTGGTGGACGATTCGATGACCGTGCGCCGCGTGACACAGCGCCTGCTGGAGCGCGAAGGCTATCAGGTACTGCTGGCCAAGGATGGCGTGGATGCGCTGGAGCAGTTGAAGGATACGCTGCCGGACCTGATGCTGGTCGATATCGAGATGCCGCGCATGGATGGCTTTGACCTGACGCGCAATGTGCGCAGCGGCGAGCGCACGCGGGACATCCCGATCATCATGATCACCTCGCGCAGCGCGGACAAGCACCGCAATGTGGCGCTGGAGCTGGGCGTCCACGCCTACTTCGGCAAGCCGTTCCAGGAGCCGGTGCTGCTGGAAACGATCAGTGAGCTGCTTACGCCACTGGCTTCTTGACCACTTCGTAGCGCTCAAGCGTGAGTTTGCGCGCTGCGTCGTGCATCACCACCGGCGGCCAGTAGTCCGGCGCCAGCATGCGCGGCGCGTCCCATGGCGCGTGGATTTCCTTGTCGCTCAGCGATTTCAGCTGCGGCAGGTAGCGGCGGATGAATTTACCCTGCGCGTCAAACTTCTGCGACTGCGTCACCGGATTGAAGATGCGGAAGTAAGGCTGTGCATCGCAGCCCGACGATGACGCCCACTGCCAGCCGCCGTTGTTGGACGCCAGGTCGAAGTCGTTGAGTTGCAGCGCGAAATAGGCCTCGCCGCGACGCCAGTCGATGCCCAGGTCCTTGATCAGGAAGCAGGCGGTGACCATGCGCAGGCGGTTGTGCATATAGCCGGTCTGGTTCAGTTGCAGCATGGCGGCGTCCACCAGCGGATAGCCGGTGCGGCCCTCGCACCAGGCGGCAAACAGTTCATCAGCTTCCGGGCCGGTTTCCCATGCGATGGCGTCATAGGCCGGCTTGAAGGCGGAAGCCGCCACATGCGGATGGTGGTACAGGATCATCGCGTAGAACTCGCGCCAGATCAGTTCCGACAGCCACACCGCCGCACCCTCGCCGCCACCGCCGCGCTCTTGCAGGTCCAGCACCGTACGCACCAGATGGCGCACCGATAGCGTACCGAAGCGGAAATGGATGGACAGATACGACGGCCCTTTCACGGCCGGGAAGTCGCGCGCCACATTGTAGTCGGCGATGCGCGGCAAAAAATCCTCAAACAGCTGCGCCGCGCCGGACATGCCGGTCGGGATTTTCAGCTCGGCCAGGTTGCTCGGCTCGAAACCGAGATCGGCCAGCGTCGGTAGCGGCGGCGCACCGGCCGGTGCAGGCGCCAGGCGCGCGGCATGCGGCTCGATGTTGTACGGCGCCAGCACCGAAGGATCGGCCGCCAGCTTCTTCAGCCAGGCGTTCTTGTACGGGGTGAACACTGAGAAAACGCCGCCGGTCTGCGACAGCACCTCGCTGCGCTCAAAAATCACCTGATCTTTGTAGCTGTAGAACTTGCAGCCCGCCGCTTCCAGCGTGTGCGCCACCGTGGCGTCGCGCGCCATAGCTTGCGGTTCATAATCGTGGTTGCAGAACACCGCCTGCACGCCCAGCTCGGCCGCCAGCGCCGGAATCTCGGCCAGCGGATCGCCATGGCGGGTGATCAGGTGGCCGCCAAGCTGCGCCAGTTCCGCCGCTACCTCGGCAATGCTGGCGTGGATGAAGTCGACCCGGCGGTCGCGGCGCGGCAAGGCGTCCAGAATCGTGGTGTCATAGACAAAAACACAATATACCTTCTCGCTTGCCAGCAATGCCTGTTGTAAGGCCACATGGTCGAAAACACGCAGGTCGCGGCGCAGCCATACCAGGGAGGAAGTCAGTTTCATTCGGTCTGTATCAATCTTGTGGTGGACGCAATCATGGCCGCACCCGCGTTTCAGTGTAAACTACAGGGTAAACAGAGTTGCTAGCCGCGCGAATACTACAGTAATTGTCAGCAGCACAGAAACACCACGCACCCCAGCAGAGAGAGCAACTTGTATGAAGAAGAGCAAAATAGACAAAACTCTGGCTGTACCCGGCCTCTTGCAGGAGGCTGGCGATCCTTTGGAGGCCTCGGGCGCCGTATCGGCGTCGGCCCTCAATCTGGCGAATCATTTCCTTATTGCAATGCCATCGATGCAAGATCCGGTTTTCGGCGGCACGGTGGTGTATGTGTGCGAACACAATGAAAACGGCGTGCTGGGCGTGGTCATCAACAAGCCGACCGATATGACCATGCAGACGCTGTTCGAGCGCATCGACCTCAAGGTGGAATCCGGCCTGGAAGGCCATGACGAAGAGCCGGTGATGTTTGGCGGTCCGGTGCAGGACGACCGCGGCTTCGTGCTGCACACGCCCGGCCATCGCTATTCGTCGTCGCTGACGGTGACCGATGAAGTGGCCTTCACCACCTCGATCGATGTGCTGGAGGCAGTGGCTGCCGGCGAAGGCCCGCCACAGATCCTGGTGTCGATCGGCTATTCGGGCTGGAGTCCCGGCCAGCTGGAAGATGAAATCGGCCGCAACGGCTGGCTGACCGTCGGCGCCGATCCCGACATCCTGTTCAAGCTGCCGATCGAAGAACGCTATACCGCCGCCATGCGCCTGCTCGGTATCGATCCGCTGATGCTGACTTCCGAGGCGGGCCACGCTTAAATGAGCAGTATTGAAACCATTTTTGCTTTCGATTTCGGCGTAAAACGAATCGGCGTGGCGATGGGCAATACCATGCTGTGCCAAGCGGAACCGTTGAAGGTGATCAAGGCGGAAGACAACGCCACCCGCTTTAACGATATCCAGAAACTGCTGGATGAATGGAAGCCGGCCCGCCTGGTGGTCGGGCTGCCCATGCACCCGGACGGCAACGAACACGAAATGACGGCGCGGGCGCGCCGTTTTGCCAATCAATTGAACGGCCGCTTCAACCTGCCGGTGGCGCTGGTCGACGAGCGCTACTCCTCGGCCGTGATCTCGGCCAAACGCGGCGAGGTCATTGACGACCGCGCCGCCGCCATCATTCTGCAACAATACTTCGACTCCTTATGACTCTGAATCCCAACCAACTCGACGCCGAAGCGCTGTACGCGACGCTGCTGGCCGATGTGAAAGCCGGCCTGGCCGGCGTGCCGGATGTCGCGATTGTCGGCATCCATTCCGGCGGCGCGTGGATCGCCGAACGCCTGGCAGCGGACCTCGGCCTGTCCGCGCGCTGCGGCGTGCTGGATGTGTCCTTTTACCGAGACGACTACGCCAAGAAGGGCCTGCCTGCCGAAGTCAAGCCGACCAACATCACCTTCGAGGTGGCGGCCGCCAACATCCTGCTGGTGGACGACGTGCTGTACACCGGCCGCACCACCCGCGCCGCGATCAATGAACTGTTCGACTACGGCCGCCCGGCGCGCATCATGCTGGCGGCGCTGGTCGACCGTGGCGAGCGCCAGCTGCCGGTGGCGGCCGACTTCGTGGCCGGCCATGTCGCCGTCGAGAAGGGCAAGGCGCTGGTGCTGAAACGCGCAGCCGATGACACATTCACGCTAACCATCGAATAAAAAGACCATGCTTAATCCGCAACTGAACAAACACGGCGAGCTGCAGCACTTGCTGTCGATCGAGGGCCTGCCCAAGGGCATCCTCAATCATATTCTGGACACCGCCTCGTCCTTCGTCGGCATCTCCGACCGCGACGTGAAAAAAGTGCCGCTGATGCGCGGCAAATCGGTGTTCAATCTGTTCTTCGAAAACTCGACCCGCACGCGCACGACGTTTGAAATCGCCGCCAAGCGCCTGTCGGCCGACGTGATCAACCTGAACATCCAGGCCTCCTCGACCAGCAAGGGCGAGTCGCTGCTGGACACCATCGACAACCTGGCGGCGATGCACGCCGATATGTTCGTGGTGCGCCACGCGCAATCGGGCGCACCGTACCTGATCGCCAAGCACCTGATGGAGACCAAGCAGAACCACGTCCACGTAGTCAACGCCGGCGATGGCCGCCACGCGCACCCGACCCAGGGCCTGCTGGACATGTACACCATCCGCCACTACAAGAAAGACTTCACCAACCTGCGCGTGGCGATCGTGGGCGACATCCTGCACAGCCGCGTGGCGCGTTCGGATATCCACGCGCTGACCACGCTGGGCGTGCCGGAAGTGCGCGCCATCGGCCCGCACACGCTGCTGCCGGGCGGCCTGGAACAAATGGGCGTGCGCACCTTCACCAATATGGATGAAGGCTTGAAGGACGTGGACGTGATCATCATGCTGCGCCTGCAGAACGAGCGCATGAGCGGCGCGCTGCTGCCATCGGCGGGCGAATACTTCAAGAGCTACGGCCTGACGCCGGAGCGCCTGGCGCTGGCCAAGCCGGACGCCATCGTCATGCACCCAGGTCCGATGAACCGTGGCGTGGAAATCGATTCCGCCGTGGCGGATGGCGCGCAGGCGGTGATCCTGCCGCAGGTGACGTTTGGTATCGCCGTGCGCATGGCGGTGATGAGTATCGTAGCAGGAACGCAAGCATGAAGAACATTCACATCAAAAACGGCCACGTCATCGATCCAGCCAACGGCATCGACGGCCTTCACGACGTTTACCTCGCCGATGGCAAGGTGCTGGCAATTGGCGCCGCGCCAAGCGGCTTTACCGCTGACGAAACCATCGACGCCATCGGCCTGATCGTGGCGCCCGGCTTTGTCGACCTGTCGGCGCGGCTGCGCGAGCCGGGCTTTGAATACAAGGCCACGCTGGAATCGGAAATGCAGGCGGCCGTGCAAGGCGGCGTCACCAGCCTGATCTGCCCGCCGGACACCGATCCGGTGCTGGATGAACCGGGTCTGGTGGAAATGCTGAAGCACCGCGCGCAAAAGCTGAACCAGGCGCACGTGCATCCGCTGGGCGCGCTGACGGTGGGCCTGAAGGGCAAAGCGCTGACGGAAATGTCGGCGCTGACCGAATCCGGCTGCATCGGTTTTTCGCACGCCGAGGAACCTATCGAAGACACCAACGTGCTGCTGCGCGCCATGCAGTACGCCAAGACCTTTGGCTACACCGTCTGGCTGCGTCCGCAGGATGCGTACATCGGCCGTGGCGGCGTGGCCGCATCCGGTCCGCTGGCGTCGCGCCTGGGCTTGTCCGGCGTGCCTGTGATGTCGGAAACCATCGCCCTGCATACCATCTTTGAACTGATGCGCGCCACTGGTGCGCGCGTGCACCTGTGCCGTATTTCGGCCGCCGCCAGTCTGGAGCTGATCCGCGACGCCAAGCAGCAAGGCTTGCCGGTCAGTTGCGACGTCGGCGCGCACCACATCCACCTCACCGACGCCGATATCGGTTTCTTCGATTCGAACGCGCGCATGACGCCGCCGTTCCGCAGCCAGCGCGACCGCGACGCGATCCGCCTCGGCCTGCTGGACGGCACCATCGACGCGCTGTGCTCGGACCATACGCCAGTGGACGACGATGAGAAGCTGCTGCCGTTCGGCGAAGCCTCGCCAGGCGCGACCGGCCTGGAGCTGCTGCTGTCGCTGACCCTGAAATGGGCCGACGACTACGCGTCGCAACAGGACACCGGCAAGCAGGGCGCTTTGTCGCGCGCGCTGGCGCGCATCACCTCGGAAGCGGCGCGCGTGGCAGGCCTGGACGCCGGCACCCTGTCGCCGGGCGCGGTGGCGGACGTGGTGCTGTTCGACGCTGGTGCGCACTGGACGGTGGAAGCGTCGGCGCTGGCCAGCCAGGGCAAGCACACCCCGTTCCTCGGTTATAACCTGGCGGGACAAGTGAAAACCACCATCGTGGCCGGCCACGTCGCTTATCAACGCTGATACCGCCGTATGAAACTGTTGACGATCTTCCGCATGCTGCGGGTGCTGCTGCATGTGTTCAAGGGTATGGCGATCTGCGCCACGGTGTTTCCGTGGATAGGCCAGGAGCGGCGCAATGCGCATATCCGCCGCTGGTCCACCCGCTTGCTGGGGCTGTGCAATGTGACGGTGTCGCTGGCGCCGGGCAGCGCGCCGGTGCTGCCGTGCTCCATGGTGGTGGCCAATCACGTCTCGTGGCTGGACATCTTTGTGGTGCACAGCCTGTACCCCAGCCATTTCGTGGCCAAGGCCGAGATCCGTTCCTGGCCGCTGGCCGGCTGGCTGGCGGAGAAGGCTGGCACGGTGTTCATCTCGCGCGGCAACCGCAAGGACTTGCGGCAGATTTTCAAAGGGCTGGTCACCAGCCTGGAGAGGGGCGAGCGGGTGGCCTTCTTCCCGGAGGGGACCACGGCGGCGCAAGGTAATCTGCTGCCGTTCCACGCCAACCTGTTCGAGGCAGCCATCGATGCGAAAGTGCCGGTGCAGCCGTTTGCGCTGACCTATGAAGATGTGGGCGGCGGTTCGCATCCCTCGGTGGACTTCATCGGCGACACCAGCTTTGCCGAGAGCATCATGCTGATCCTGAACGGGCCGCCGGTGAAAGCCAAGCTGGCGATTCTGCCACCAATGAGCACCGACGGCGCACACCGGCGCGATCTCGCGGAAGCCTCTCACAAGGTGGTGGCGTCCGCGCTGGGTGTGATGGTCTAAGCCTGCTTGGGCTGCTTGAACTGCGGGCATTGCTCTTGCAGCAGTGTCCGGTCTTCCAGGCAGACGGCGGATAGCTGGCCGCCCCATACGCAGCCGCTGTCCAAGGCCAGCAGGTTTGCTTCCATCTTCAAGCCCAGCGCCGACCAGTGGCCGAACACCACCGTGTCGCGCGCACTGCGGCGGCCCGGTACATCAAACCACGGCATCAGGCCGGTCGAGGGATCGGCCGTGCCGCTTTCCTTCATCTTGAAATCCATCACGCCGTCGGCCGTGCAGAAGCGCAGCCGCGTCATCGCGTTGATGATGCAGCGCAGCCGGTCGGCGCCCTGCAAGCCGTCCGACCATTGCGCCGGCTCGTTGCCGTACATCTCGGCCAGGAATTCCGCGATGCCATCGCCGCGCAGCATGTCTTGTACCTCGCCGGCCAGCGCCATGGCCTGCGCGCCGGTCCATTGCGGCAGCAGGCCGGCATGCACCAGGATGTGCGCGCCGGAGCGGATCGCCAGCGGACGGCGGCGTACCCAGTCGACCAGCTCATCGCGGTCGGGCGCATGCAGGATCTCGGCCAGCGTGTCGGACTTGTGCTCGGGACGGATGCCATACGCCACCGCCAGCATGTGCAGGTCGTGGTTGCCCAGCACGCTGTCGATCAGGCCGCCGCTGGCCATCGCCAGCTTGCGCACATGGCGCAGCGTGGACAGCGAATCTGGCCCGCGGTTGATCAAATCGCCGGCAAACAGGATGGCTGGTTCGGCCACGCCGCTCTCCGCCGCATGCGCGCGTATGCGGTCGAGAATGGCCAGCGCCTGCTCGTGGCAGCCTTGCAGGTCCCCAATGACATAGGTTTTCATATTGATACTCTCACCATTTTTTTGCCCGGATGTGAGGACTTCACATAAAATCATGCACATGACTAATTTGACGCTTGCTGCGGGATACTAAATGATTTTTGTTACGGGTGGTGCTGGTTTCATCGGCTCGAATTTTGTCCTCGACTGGCTGGCCCAGTCGGACGAGCCTGTCCTGAACTTCGATAAGCTGACCTACGCCGGCAATCTGAACAATCTGGCCTCGCTGAAGCAGGATACGCGTCATACCTTTGTGCGCGGCGATATCTGCGATCAGGCGCAGGTGCTGGCGCTGTTCCAGCAACACAAACCGCGCGCGGTCGTGCACTTCGCGGCGGAAAGCCACGTCGACCGTTCCATCCTCGGCCCAGGCGAATTCATCAACACCAACATCAATGGCACTTTTAGCCTGCTGGAAGCCGCGCGCGCCTACTGGTCGGCGCTGCCGGAAGACGAAAAAGCGGCCTTCCGCTTCCTGCACGTCTCCACCGACGAGGTGTATGGCACGCTGGGCCCGGACGATGCGCCATTCACCGAAACCACCGCGTTTGCCCCGAACAGCCCTTACTCGGCATCGAAAGCGGCTTCGGACCACCTGGTGCGCTCCTACTTCCACACTTACGGCCTGCCGGTGCTGACCACCAACTGCTCCAACAACTACGGCCCGTATCACTTCCCTGAGAAGCTGATCCCGCTGATCATCGCCAACGCGCAAGCCGGCAAGCCGCTGCCGATCTACGGCGATGGCCAGCAAGTGCGCGACTGGCTGTACGTCACCGACCACGCCGCCGCGATCCGCCGCGTGCTGGAAGCGGGCCGGCTGGGCGAAACCTACAACGTCGGCGGCTGGAACGAAATGGCCAACCTGGACGTGGTGCATACGCTGTGCGACATGCTGGATCAGCTGAAGCCCAAGGCCGAAGGCAGCTACCGCGACCAGATCACCTTCGTCAAAGACCGTCCGGGCCACGACCGCCGCTACGCCATCGACGCGCGCAAGCTGGAACGCGAGCTGGGCTGGAAGCCGGCCGAGACTTTCCAGAGCGGCATCGCCAAGACTGTGCAGTGGTATCTGGACAACCAGGCCTGGGTGGCCGACGTGCAGTCGGGCAGCTACGCCAAATGGGTGGAAACCAATTACTTCAATCGCGAGGGTTGATCATGAGCGCAGCTAAACGCAAAGGCATTATTCTGGCGGGCGGCTCCGGCACCCGTTTGTATCCGGTGACGATGAGCGTCTCCAAGCAACTGCTGCCAATCTACGACAAGCCGATGATTTATCATCCGCTGACCGTGCTGATGCTGGCCGGCATGAGGGAAATTCTGCTGATTTCCACGCCGCAGGACACGCCGCGCTTCAAGGACCTGCTCGGTGATGGCAGCCAGTGGGGCATCAGCATCAGCTACGCGGTGCAGCCATCGCCGGACGGCCTGGCGCAAGCCTTCATCATCGGCAAGGAATTCGTTGGCGATTCGCCGTCCGCGCTGATCCTCGGCGATAACATCTACTACGGCAACGATCTGGATGCGCTGTTGCGCAGCGCTACCGAGCATACCGAGGGCGCCACCGTGTTCGCCTATCACGTGCAGGACCCGGAACGTTATGGTGTGGTCGAGTTTGACGAGCAGCGCACCGCCGTGTCGATCGAGGAAAAGCCGACGCAGCCGAAGTCCAACTACGCTGTTACCGGCCTGTACTTCTACGATAACAAGGTATGCGATATCGCCGCCAGCATCAAGCCGTCCGCCCGCGGCGAGCTGGAGATCACCGATGTCAACAAAGTGTATCTGGAGCAGGGCAGGCTGAGCGTCGAAGTGATGGGGCGCGGCATGGCCTGGCTGGACACGGGTACCCACGAGTCGCTGCTGGAGGCAGGCCAGTTCATCGCCACCATCGAAAAACGCCAGGGACTGAAAGTGGCTTGCCCGGAGGAGATTGCCTATCGCAAGGGCTATATCAACGCCGAGCAGTTGCGCAAGCTGGCTGAGCCGTTGAAAAAAAACCAATACGGCCAATATCTGCTGCAAATCCTGGAAGACAAAGTCGTTCCACGCTGAAATCTTGCAGTTGTATCGTTTGGTAAGCAAGCAAGGATTGCCTGGTGTAATCCTGTACAATCAGCTGTTGGCACGTTGATAATGCCGCGTGTTGCGATACAACGCAGATAATAAAATAATATGTTTTCCTTCCTCCTGAGCTTTATCGCTTCCGCGCTACTGACTTTGCTGGTCATTAAAGAAGCCCGGCTGCATGGTCCGGCGCTCGACACAAATTTTGACGGCGTGCAGAAAGTCCATTTGCACCATGTGGCGCGGATCGGGGGCTTGCCGATTTTCGTGGCAGTGGCGCTCAGTTCGGCGATTTCGATCTGGCGTGTGCCGGTGCTCAGCGACCTGCTGCTGGCGCTGCTGGCCTGCGCCTCCGTGGCTTTTGCCGGCGGCATTCTGGAAGATTACACCGGCCGCGTCAGCCCGGCGCGCCGTTTGCTGCTGACCATGGCTGCCGCCGCGCTCGGCTATTTCCTGCTGGACGCCCGCATCGACCGGCTCGACTGGATGTTCTCCGCCTGGGCGCTGCCGTATATGTGGATCACGCTGCCGCTGACGGTGCTGGCGGTGGCCGGTATTGCCAATGCAGTCAATATCATCGACGGGTTTAATGGCCTGGCCAGCGTGGTGTGTATTTGCATGCTGCTGTCGCTCGGTTATGTCGCCTTGCAGGTCAATGATATGTTTGTGCTGGTCGCCGCGCTGATGGTGGCCGGCGCCACCGCTGGTTTCCTGATCTGGAATTACCCGGTCGGCCTGATTTTCCTCGGCGATGGCGGCGCTTATTTCATCGGCTTTATGCTGGGCGAATTGGCTTTATTGCTGGTGATGCGCAATCCTCAGGTATCGACCTGGTATGCGGCCTTGTTGCTGATTTATCCCGCCTTTGAAACTTTATTTTCTGTTTATCGCCGCATGTTTGTGCGCGGCAAGTCGCCGGCGATGCCGGACGGTATCCATTTGCATAGCCTGATTTTCCGCCGCATCGTGCAATGGGCGGTGGGGCGCAAGGAAGCGCGCGCGCTGATGCGCCGCAATTCGCTGACTTCGCCTTATCTGTGGCTGTTCTCGCTGACCGCCGTGATACCGGCCACCGTGTTCTGGCGCCACACCTGGGTATTAATGCTGTTCTGCCTTTTATTTATCGCCAGTTATATCTGGATTTATGTCCGCATAGTGCGTTTTAAAGCGCCGCGCTGGATGATACGCCATAAGAAACACTGATTTTTTTAGCTTGATGTAGACTATTCCCGCCAAGGTTTTAGCCGTCATAACTTAAAGGGAATCGCAATGGATTTGACTAAATTGTCTTCTGCTGAATTGCGCCAGCTGCAGGAAAGCGTAAAACAGGAATTGAAACAGCGTGAAAGCCAGGACCTGGCCAAAGCGCGCGAGGAAATTCTGGCCATTGCCAAAAGCGTCGGCGTGCCGGTGCAGGAGCTGGTCGGCAGCGGCAGCGGCAGCGGCGCCGTCCGCGCCAAGACCGGTACGGTCGCGCCACGCTACCGCAATCCGGCCGACGCCAGCCAGCAATGGACCGGCCGTGGCCGCCAGCCGCAGTGGGTCAAGGATTGGCTGGATGCGGGCAAGGACATTGCCGGCCTCAAGCTTTAATCGGATTTACCTGGCACGCGCGCGGCGATGCTTGCGCGCCACCATTATCACAATTACACTATGAAAGTGAGGTCTGCTGCAACGCAGGCCAGCCTTCATTCGACTAATCCCGCGCGTCGCTGGTTCGCAGCGCCGCTTGCGCACTCAAGCTCAATCTCCATGGTCTCCTTATCCAAAACCATCTTCAAAGCTTACGATATTCGCGGCATCATCGATAAAACCCTGGACGCCGGTGTGGCGCACCAGATCGGCGCCGCCTTCGGTCGCGCAGCCCTGGCCAAGGGCGAGAAAAAAGTCGTCATCGGCCGTGACGGCCGTTTGTCAGGCCCGTTCCTGGCCAGGGCGCTGGCGGAAGGCCTGCAAGCCTCCGGCGTCGATGTGATCGACTTGGGCGTGGTGGCCACGCCGATGGTGTACTTCGGCACCAATGTGCTGGGTGCGGCGTCGGGCATCATGGTGACCGGCAGCCACAATCCACCGGACTATAACGGCTTCAAAATGGTGCTGGCCGGCGAGGCCATCCACGGTGAAGCGATCACCGGCCTGTATGACAGCATCCTGGCGCATGACGGCAAGCCATCGGCCACGCCGGGCGCTTACAGCACCCACGACATCCGCGAGCAGTACCTGCAGCGCATCATCGGCGACGTGAAAATCTCGCGCCCGATCAAGATCGCGGTCGACTGCGGCAACGGCGTGGCTGGCGCGTTTGCCGGCGACCTGTATCGCGGCATGGGCTGCGAAGTGATCGAGCTGTTCTGCGAAGTGGATGGCAACTTCCCGAATCACCACCCTGATCCTGCCCATCCGGAAAACCTGCAAGACCTGATCCGCGCGCTGCAAGAGAGCGACGCCGAGATCGGCCTGGCCTTCGACGGCGACGGCGACCGCCTGGGCCTGGTCACCAAAGATGGCCAGATCATTTATCCGGACCGCCAGATGATGCTTTTTGCCGGCGATGTGCTGTCGCGTAATCCTGGCGCGGAGATCCTGTACGACGTGAAGTGTACCCGCCACCTGGCGCCGTATATCGAGAAGGCTGGCGGCAAGCCGCTGATGTACAAGACCGGCCATTCGCTGGTCAAGGCCAAGCTGAAGGAAACCGGTTCGCCGCTGGGCGGCGAGATGAGCGGCCACATCTTCTTCAAGGACCGCTGGTACGGTTTCGACGATGGCCTGTACGCCGGCGCGCGCATGCTGGAAATTCTGACCAAGGAAACAGATCCGTCGGCGCTGCTGAACGCGCTGCCGCAATCGGACAGCACGCCGGAACTGCACCTGCACCTGAAAGAAGGCGAGAATTTCGCCGTGATGGACAAGCTGCGCGCCGACGCCAAATTCCCTGGCAATAAGCAGATCATCACCATCGATGGCCTGCGTGTGGAGTATGAAGACGGCTTCGGCCTGGCGCGTTCGTCCAACACCACGCCGGTGATCGTGATGCGCTTTGAAGCGGAAACGCCGGCCGCGCTGGAACGCATCCAGGGCCAGTTCAAGAGCGTGATCCTGGCTGCCAAGCCGGACGCGGAGCTGCCTTTCTAAGTGTCTGATGGTTAAGCAAAAGCCGCTGAATATCCTGCTGGTGCGCGTGTCGTCGATGGGCGACGTGCTGCATAACATGCCGATGGTGGCCGACATCGCCCGCCACTACCCGGACGCGCAAATCGACTGGGTGGTGGAGGAGGGCTTTGTCAGCCTGGTACGGATGAATACCCGCGTGCGCAAGGTGATACCGTTCGCCTTGCGGCGCTGGCGCAAGAGCCTCGGCAAGCCGGAGACGCGCGCCGAGATCAAGCAGTTCTTCCGCACGCTGCGTGAGCAGGAATATGACTTTGTGTTCGATACCCAGGGCTTGCTGAAGAGCGGCATCATCATGGGCGCCGCGCGCGTGGTGAAGGGGGGGCGCAAGGTGGGCCTGGCCAATGGCAGTGAGGGTTCGGGCTATGAGGGTATCTCGCGGATTTTCCATCATCTGAGTATTCCGACTGATCCGCGCACGCATGCGGTGGCGCGCGGACGCATCGTCGCTGGCGCGGCGCTGGGCTATGCGGTCGATACGCCGGCCGATTTCGGTCTGCCGGAAGTGCCGGACGATACGCCGCGTCCGGAGTGGATGCCGGAATCGTACGCGGTCTATTTCCATGGCACGGCGCGCGACGCCAAGAAGTGGTCGATTGAAAACTGGATCGCGCTGGGCCGTGAGCTGGCGCCGATGCCGATCTTGCTGCCTTGGGGCTCACCGAAAGAAAAAGCCGAGGCCGAGCTGATCGCCGCTGGCCTGCCGAATGCACGCGTGTTGCCCAAGCTGTCGATGGCTGATGCGATCATGGTGGCGCGCCGCGCGTCGCTGGTGATTGGCGTCGATACGGGACTGGTGCACATCGCGGCTGCCTTCGTGCGGCCGACGGTGGAGATTTATGCCGATTCGCCGCGCTGGAAGACCGAGGGTAACTGGTCGCCGCGCATTATCAATCTGGGCGATCAGGGCACGCCGCCATCGGTGGCGGACGTGCTGGCTGCGGCCCGGAGTCTACTGGGCTGATTTATGCGTTTGTTTTATTCCTTGATGTGGTGGATGGCGTTGCCGCTGGTGCTGACGCGACTGTGGTTGCGTGGACGCCAGGAGCCAGGCTATCGCCAGCATTGGTCTGAGCGGCTGGGCTTCTATGGCCGCAGCACCGCGCCGGCCGCCGGCCCGGTGCTGTGGGTCCACGCCGTCTCGGTCGGCGAGACGCGCGCTGCCGAACCGCTGGTCGATGGCTTGATGGCAGAGTACCCGACGAGCCGCATCATCCTCACCCACATGACGCCTACTGGCCGCGCCACCGGTAAGTCGCTATTCGCCAAGCACGGCGAGCGCTTGGTGCAATCCTATCTGCCGTACGACACCGGCAGCATGGTGTCGCGCTTCATCCGCCATTTCAAACCCAGCGTCTGCATCCTGATGGAGACTGAAGTCTGGCCGAACCTGATCGCCGTCTGCGGTGCCAAGGGCGTGCCGGTGGTGCTGGCCAATGCCCGTTTGTCAGAGCGCTCGCTGCGCAAGGCCGGCCGTTTTGGCGCGCTGATGACCGACGCCGCGCGCGGCATCACACTGGTCGCCGCACAGACTGAGGCCGACGCGCAGCGCATCCGCTCGCTCGGCGTGCAGCGCGTAGAAGTCACCGGCAGCATTAAATTCGACGTAATGGTGCCGGAAGCAGCGCTGCTGATTGGCGCTTCGCTGCGCGCCGCCATCGGTGCACGTCCGGTACTGCTGTGCGCTTCCACCCGCGAAGGCGAAGAAGAACTGATACTGCAAGCGTATGTGAGCGCCCGCTCCGCTTTGCCGCAAGGCGTGCTGCTGCTGATCGTGCCACGCCATCCGCAACGTTTCGACGAAGTGGAAAGCATGGTCGCCGCACACGGCCTCACGGTCGAACGCCGCAGCCGGCTGGCGCTGGACGGCAGCGCAATGCCGCACGGCGTCGACGTACTGCTCGGCGATTCGATGGGCGAAATGTTCGCCTACTACTCGGCGTGCGATGTGGCCTTCGTCGGCGGCAGCCTGCAAGCGCTGGGTGGCCAGAACCTGATCGAACCAGCAGCCCTGGGCAAGCCGATCCTGATCGGCCGGCACACCTTCAACTTCGAGCTGGTCACGGAAGATGCGCTTGCCGCCGGCGGCGCCCAACGCATCAGCGACGCTGCCGACCTGATCGCCACCGCCGGCCGTCTGCTAACCGACAGCACCGCCCGCACCACGATGGGCCTGAAAGCCCAATCCTTCGCCAACCAGCACCGCGGCGCCACCCGCCGCACACTGGCCCTGCTGCCAGACCTGATCGGCAAGCAGCACTAACCGCCGCCTATCCCTTCGTTAATCACGCCCGTGCCGCCGCAGTTGGTGCAGGGCTTGTCTTCATCGGTGTCCGGAGCGTGACCAGTACCTTGGCAAACTGGGCAGACATCTTCGCCTGTGCCAGGTGTGTCTTCGGGCGCTTCATCACCCGGATTGAGTGGGGTGTCGGGAGTATTTGTCATGGTCGCCTCGCTATGGGTGATAAGCGATTGTGGCACGCTGTGCTGGCGTACCGCCACGCGTTACGTCACGGCATCAAGGGAATAGGACCGGCAGTTCCTGCGAGCGTTTGCGGAGGAGGTTTTTGGCGTCTTCGTATTCCGGGTAGATCAGGCCGACGGTGTCCCAGAATTGCTGGCTGTGGTTCATTTCCAGGATGTGCGACAGTTCGTGGGCGATGACATAATCGATCAGTGGCAGCGAGAAGTGGATTAGTTTCCAGTTCAGGCGGATCTTGCGGTCGGCGGTGCAGGAGCCCCAGCGCGTGCCGGCCGATGACAGACCGAACGAGTGATACTGCACGCCGAGGCGGCCTGCATACAAGTCCAGCCGCTGCTCGAACAGTTCTTTGGCTTGCTGCTGATACCACACTTTAACACGCTCTTTCAGCAGGTTCTCGCTGGCGCCGGGCAGCAGTGTCATCCACAGCTCGCGCGTGTTCGGATTGTAGATGCTGCGATTGCGGCCGCCCACCAGCAGGCGCAAGGTGATGTCCGCGCCCAGATAAGGAATCTGAGCGCCGTCGGTCCATTCCACAGGTGGCTTTTGCAGCCGGGTCGCACGGCGTTCGCGCCGCTCTTTCAGCTTACTTAAAATCCAGTGCTGCTTGGTGCGAATCGCCTCGTCGATTTCGGCGATGCTGATGCGCTTCGGCGCCGTCACCCGCAGGCCGTCGTCATCGATCATGAAGCCGATCGAGCGTCGCGTCGAACGGCGCAATTCGTATTCGAGGATGAATTCACCAACCAGCAACTGGCGGCGCGGTGGCTGGTCCGAAGGCGGGGCGACCAGTGGCCGGGTTTTGACCGGGACTGCCGTTTCCGGCGGAGTGACGTAAGGCGAGGCGGGAGGCGTTTTTTGTGCAGGTGGAATAGACCATACCGGTGCTGTGTACACCGGCTTGGGCCCCTCCCGACTAAACAGGTCTGGCTGATTCGGATCGGGCGCCGCGGGTTTGACCGCAGTCGCCAGATCGTCTAACCAGCGCTGTAGGCGTGGGGCGAAATGACGCGCATTTCTGATTCGATCCAAGTTTCCACCTGTTGCATCATGCCGTCCGGCGTCTGGCCTTCGGGCGAAATTGGCTTACCTATCGATACTGTAACAAGACCAGGGCGCTTGATGAAAGAGTTTTTTGGCCAGCACTCGCCGGAATTGTGGGCAATCGGCACCACCACCGCGCCGGTGTCGATGGCCAGACGCGTGCCGCCGCTCTTGTACTTGCCGGCCTGGCCGACCGGAATCCGCGTCCCTTCCGGGAACATGATGATCCACAGGCCCTGCGCCAGGCGGCGCTTGCCGTGATTGACCACGTGCTTGAAGGCGTGCTTGCCCTGCTTGCGGTCGATCGGGATCATGCGCAGCAGCGCCATCGCCCAGCCGAAGAAGGGAATGTACAGGATCTCTTTCTTGAACACGAATACCAATGGGCGCGGCATGTTCGGCAGCAGGAAAATGGTTTCCCACGCCGACTGGTGCTTGGACAGCACGATGGCCGGCGCATCCGGCAGGTTTTCCTGGCCACGGATTTCATAGCGGATGCCGCAGATCACCTTGAGGCACCAGATCATAAAGACATTCCAGCGGGAGGTGACGAAGAAGCGCTTCGCATAAGGCAATGGCGCCACCAGGAAGCACACCAGCGACCAGAGGACGGTTGATACCACCATGACGATGGTGAAAATCAGGGAACGCAAAAATAAAATGGGATGACCCAAGAGCAGACTCCAAAAACTGTTAGCTGACGACGTGCAGCGCCGGCGGGGTACTGGTTTTCAGCAGATGCGTGACCATCGCCGCCAGATCGGGGAAGGTCATGGTTCCAGGCGGCAGGCCGCCGGTGGCCTGGGTCTTCTCGCCTTTACCGGTGAGGACCAGGTAAGGCACGCAGCCGCTGACGTAGCCGGCCTGCAGGTCGCGCAAGGAATCGCCTACCACCGGCACGCCCTTCAGGCTGATTTTATAGCGCTGCGAGATTTCCGTGAACATGCCGGGCTTGGGCTTGCGGCAGTCGCAGTTGTCGGCCGCCGCGTGCGGGCAGAAGAACACCGCGTCGATATCGGCGCCTACTTGCTGCGCCAGGTTGTGCATCTTCTGGTGGATGGCGTTGAGGATGGTCATGTCGAAGAATTCGCGGGCGATGCCCGACTGGTTCGACGCCACCACCACCCGGTAGCCGGCCTGATTCAACTTGGCGATCGCCTCCATCGAGCCGGGGATGGGTATCCATTCGGCTGGCGATTTGATGAAGTCGGGCGAATCGTGATTGATAACGCCGTCGCGATCAAGAATGATCAGTTTCAAGGACGGCGTACCCATTTAAGCCGCCAGCTTGGAGATGTCGGCCACGCGGTTCATCATCCCGTGCAGGGAGGACAGCAGCGCCAGACGGTTGTTGCGCAGGGCGACATCTTCGGCCATGACCATCACGTCGTTGAAGAAGGCATCGACTTCGTTCTTCAGCTGCGCCAGCGTTTTCAGCGTGCCGGCGAAGTCACCGTTGTTGAAGGCTGCATCGATTTCCGGCAGCACGCGCACCACGGCGGCGTTCAGATTGACTTCCGCCACATCTTTCAGCAGCGCGACGTTGACGCCATGTTCGCCGACGGCGGCCAGGGCTTCTTCGTTCTTCTTCAGGATGTTGGTGATGCGCTTGTTGGCGGCGGCCAGCGAGCTTGACTCCGGCAGGGCGGCGAAGGCTTGCACGGCTTCCAGGCGCTGCACGATGTCGTCCAGGCGGTCCGGGTTCTGTGCCACCACGGCTTCGATCTCGTTGACCGAGAAGCCGCGCTCACGCAGGATGCCGCGCAGGCGGTCGAACATAAAGGTGGCCACGTCGGCGCTTGGGTCCTTGAAGCCGGCAACGCTGGTGAACTGCTTGGCCGCATCTTGCAGCAGGCCGGTGATCGACAGCGACAGGCGCTTCTCGATCAGCATGCGCAGCACGCCCAGCGCGTGACGGCGCAGTGCGAATGGGTCTTTGTCGCCGGTTGGCGCCAGGCCGATGGCCCAGATGCCGACCAGGGTTTCCAGCTTATCGGCCAGCGCGACGGCGGTGCCGGTCACGGTCGAAGGCAGGGCGTCGCCGGCAAAGCGCGGCTGATAGTGTTCCGAAGCGGCCAGCGCGACGTCTTCTGGTTCGCCGTCGTTGCGGGCGTAATAGGTGCCCATGATGCCTTGCAGCTCAGGGAACTCGCCGACCATATCGGTCAGCAGGTCGGCTTTAGACAGCTTGGCGGCGCGCTCGGCCAGTGCCACGTCGGCGCCCAGCTTGGCGGCGATGGCGCCGGCCAGTGCGGTGACGCGGTCGCTGCGTTCGGCCTGGGTGCCCAGCTTGTTGTGGTAGACCACGTTCTTCAGCAGCGGCAGGCGCGATTCCAGGGTTTTCTTCTTGTCTTGCTCGAAGAAGAATTTGGCGTCGGACAGGCGCGGACGTACCACGCGCTCGTTGCCGCCGATGATGGCTGCTGGCGTGTCGGTGGCGATGTTGGAGACGATCAGGAAGCGTGAGCGCAGCTTGCCGTTGCTGTCGGTCAGCGCGAAGTATTTCTGGTTGGTCTGCATGGTCAGGATCAGGCATTCCTGCGGCACGGCCAGGAATTCGTCTTCGAATTTGCATTCGTAGACGACTGGCCATTCGACCAGCGCGGACACTTCGTCCAGCAATGATTCAGGCATCAGCACCTGGTCGGCGCCGGCTTTGGCCAGCAGTTCGGCGCGGATCTGTTCCTTGCGCTCTTCGACCGAGGCCAGCACCTTGCCGTCAGCTTTCAGCGTGGCGGCGTAGGCATCGGCGTTGGCAATGGTGACGGCGCGTTGGCCCGGTGCGGTCAGGAAGCGGTGGCCTTCGGTGACGTTGGCGGCGGTCAGGCCCAGCAGCGTCAGTGGCAACACTGCGTCGCCATGCAGCGCGACCAGCGCGTGCGCAGGGCGCACGAACTGCACGGTGGCGCCGTCCGGACGCTGGTAGCTCATCACTTTAGGAATCGGCAGCTTGGCGACCGAGTCTTCCAGTGCCGCTTGCAGGCCGCCTTGCAGCGCGCTGCCGGCGGCGGTGTAGGTGTAGAAGAAGCTTTCGGCCTTGCCGTCCTGCGCGCGTTCCAGATCGGCCACGCTCAGGTCAGGGAAGCCCAGTGCGGCCAGCTTCTTGGCCAGCGGCGGCGTGCCGTTGCCGGCGGCGTCCAGCGCTACCGATACCGGCAGCACTTTTTCGCGGATCGATTTGTCCGGCGACACGGCGCGCACTTTGGTGATGGAGACGGCCAGGCGGCGCGGCGTGGCGTAGGCGGTGGCGACGCTGTCGGCTTCCAGGAAGTCGCGCGATTTCAGGCCGTTGACGATGCCGTCCGCGAAAGCCTTGCCCAGTTTGGCGAGCGCCTTCGGCGGCAGTTCTTCGGTCAGCAGTTCGATGAGCAGAGTTTGAGTCATATTATGTATACGGTTTATTCAGCGGCGGCAGCAGCGGTGGCCAGGGCGGGGGCCATCGGGAAGCCGAGGCGCTCACGCGATTCGTAGTAAGCCTGCGCAACCAGGCGCGACAGGGCGCGCACACGGCCGATGTAGGCGGCGCGCTCGGTCACGGAGATGGCGCCGCGCGCGTCCAGCAGGTTGAAGCTGTGCGAGGCCTTCATGATCTGCTCATAGGCCGGCAGCGTCAGCTGCGCTTCGATCAGGCGCTTGGCTTCCGATTCGTGGTTGTTAAACTGCGAGAACAGCAGTTCGGTGTTCGAGTGCTCGAAGTTGTAGGCCGATTGTTCCACTTCGTTCTGGTGGAATACGTCGCCGTACTTCAGGACTTTAGTCTCCGGTTCGCCGGCCGCACCATTTTCTTCCCAGGTGGTCCACACCAGGTCATACATATTCTCGACGCCTTGCAGGTACATGGCCAGACGCTCGACGCCGTAGGTGATCTCACCCAGCACCGGTTTGCAATCCAGACCGCCGACCTGCTGGAAGTATGTGAACTGCGTCACCTCCATACCGTTCAGCCAGACTTCCCAACCCAGGCCCCAGGCGCCCAGCGTTGGCGATTCCCAGTCGTCTTCGACGAAACGCACGTCGTTCTGCTTCAGGTCCAGGCCCAGCGCTTCCAGCGAACCCAGATACAGGTCGAGGATGTTTTCCGGCGCAGGCTTCATCACCACCTGGTACTGGTAGTAGTGCTGGCCGCGGTTCGGGTTCTCGCCATAGCGGCCATCTTTCGGGCGGCGCGATGGCTGGACGTAGGCGGCGCGCCAAGGCTCAGGGCCGATCGCGCGCAGGAAGGTGCCGGTGTGGAAGGTCCCGGCGCCGACTTCCATGTCGTAGGGCTGGAGCAGGGCGCAGCCTTGCTTGTCCCAGTAGGTTTGCAAGGTCAGGATAATTTGTTGAAATGTCAGCATCTTGTATCGTCGGTGGCGCGCCCTGGCAAGGGCCGGCGGGCGCGCGGTTGCAGTTTCGCTAAAGGGATGATTTTAGCGGGTTAAGCGGCTTTTGGCTGATTTTTTGAGCGTTTTGCCCAAAACCAGGCGCCCGCCAGGGACAGTGCGGCCAGCGCCAGGAATAGTTTATTTCCCCAGATGATGTAGGGCGTGCTGCCGGCCATGCCCTGGACATTGGCGGCCAGTGTGCCGAAGGTATTCACAGGCAGCTGCTCGACCACTTTGCCTTCGCCATTGATGATGGCGGTGGCCCCGGTATTGGTCGCCCGCAGCATGGGGCGGCCGGTCTCCAGGCTGCGCATCTGCGAGATCTGCAAATGCTGCGGGATGGCGATGGTGTCGCCGAACCAGGCCAGGTTGGAGATATTCAGCAGCAGCGTGGCTGCCTGCTGGCCTTGCGCCGGGCGATTCAGCTGGGCGGCGATTTCTTCGCCAAACAAGTCTTCGTAGCAGATATTCGGCAGCACGCGCTGGTCCTTGATCGGGAACGCCGGCTGGATATCGCGGCCACTGGTCTGGTCGCCCAGCGGAATCGACATCAGGTTGACGAACCAGCGGAAGCCGTAGGGGATGAACTCGCCGTAAGGCACCAGGTGGTGCTTGTCGTAGCGGTAGTAGCCGTCGGTCTGGCGCGGCGTCATGCCGATCGCGCTGTTGAAGTAGGCGGTCTGGCTGTCGGCCAGTGGAATGCCGAGTATCAGATTGCTGCTGGTCTTGTTCAGAAACTGGGCGATGCCGGGCAGGTAGTCCGGCGGCAGCTGCTGCGGCAGCATCACGATGGCGGTTTCCGGCGTGGCGATCAGGTCGGCCGGAGCGGCGGTGATGGCGTCCTGATACAGTTTCAGCGTCGACAGCACCTTGTTGCCATTGAATTTCTCTTCCTGCGGGATATTCCCTTGCAGCAGGCGTACCGAAATCGGCTTGCCCTCGGGATGGGTCCACTGGATGAAGCTCAGGCCGACGCCCAGCGCCGAGATGGCGACCACCAGTCCGGCTGCACGCAGGCGGCTGCGGTGCAGCAGCAATAGCAGCGCGCCGGCAATCACCGCCGCCAGCCAGCCCAGGCCATACATGCCGATCACCGGCGCGTAACCTGCCAGCGGACCGTGGTTGTGGGCGTAGCCGGCCGACAGCCACGGGAAGCCGGTGAACAGCCAGCCGCGCACCCATTCAAACAGTGCCCACATGGCAGGAAACACCAGCAGGTTGGCGGCCGGCAGCGGCAGCGCCCAGCGCTTGCGCAGCCAGGCCGCGCCACCCATGGCGCCGGCGCCGTACAAGCCCATGGCGGCGCCCAGCAGCAGCACTGCCAGCGCGGCCAGCGGGGCCGGCATGGCGCCGTAGGTATGCATCGACACGTACAGCCAGTGCACGCCGGCGGCGGTCCAGCCAGTGACGAAGGCCCAGCCGATCAACGCGGCAGCCTTGACGCTGCTGCTGCGCAGTACCTGGTAGAACAGCGTCGCCAGGCCGAGAATTTCGACCGGCCACCAGCCGAACGGCTCGAACGCCAGCACGCACAGCGCGCCGGCCAGGCCGGTGATGATCATCCGGCCTTGGGTCGAGCGTTGCGGCTTGGGTGGATCGTTGGGATTGGCGCGGCGAAAGCGCATTATGCGTCGGCGTCGTGAACAGGCGCTGGCGGCAGCTTTTCCACTGTCAGCACATGGATCTGGCGGGCGTCGGCACGCAGCACTTCAAAGCGCAGGCCTTCGAAGTCGAAGGTGTCGCCCTTGTGCGGCATGCGGCCGAGGTGCTTGGCGACCAGGCCGCCGATGGTGTCGACGTCGTCGTCCGGCAGCGCGGTGTCCAGCTCTTCGTTGAACTGTTCGATCTCGGTCAGCGCCTTGACGCGCCAGCGCGGGCCGAACTGGCCTTCGCGGATGGAGAGGATATTGTCCTCTTCTTCATCGAAATCGTATTCGTCTTCGATATCGCCGACGATTTGTTCCAGCACGTCTTCGATGGTGATCAGGCCGGCGACGCCGCTGTACTCATCGACGACGATGGCCATGTGATTGTGGTTGGCGCGGAAATCGCGCAGCAGCACGTTCAGGCGCTTGGATTCCGGGATGAAGATGGCCGGGCGCAGCATGTCGCGCACGTCGAAGGATTCTTCGGCGTAGTAGCGCAGCAGGTCCTTGGCCAGCAGGATGCCGATCACCTTGTCGCGTTCACCCTCAATGGCGGGGAAGCGCGAGTGGGCGGTTTGCAGCACCAGCGGCATCCACTCTTCAATGGGCTTGGAAATGTCGATGACATCCATCTGCGAACGCGGGATCATGATATCGCGGGCAGACAAGTCGGACACCTGGAACACGCCTTCGATCATCGACAGGGCGTCGGCGTCGATCAGATTGCGTTCGTGGGCGTCGTGCAGAACTTCGAGCAGCTCCGATCGGTTCTCGGGCTCGGGGGAAATCAGGGCGGTCAGCCGTTCAAACAGCGACCTGTGAGGTTTAGCGTCAGTCTTGACGCTACTAGAGTGCTCTTGCATAGTTGGCGTGAGCCGGTTGTTACGAAGGGGTATAGGATACACCAAATGGGAACCCGGGGCCGATTTTGTCAAAAAGACAGCCCCGCAGGACCTTAATCGGCGTAAGGATCGGCATAGCCGAGTTCTGCCAGGATCTCGGTTTCGATGCCTTCCATTTCGGTAGCTTCCTCGTCGTCCATGTGGTCGTAGCCCTGGGCGTGCAGCACGCCGTGGACGATCAGGTGGGCGGTGTGTTCCTCCACCGTTTTCTTTTGCTCGGCTGCTTCCTTCTGCAGCACGTCGGTGCACAGGATGATGTCGGCCTGGGTGGGGGCGTCGTCGGGCAGTTCTTCCTCGCCTTCGTTGTAGGCGAAGGTGAGCACGTTGGTGGCGTAGTCCTTGCCGCGGTATTCGCGGTTCAGCGCCTGGCCTTCTTCGGCGTCGACAAAGCGGATGGTCAGTTCGGCCGGCGCGAACAGCGCGGCTTGCACCCATTTGCGGATTTTCGGACGGGTGATGCTTTCTTGCAGGCGTGGATCGGCGTATTGCACCGACAGCGTCAGTTTATTTTTTGCGGACATTTTTGAGCGCCGTGGCTTTAAGTAAGGGAGCGATTTCCGCTTCGTGGTTGTGGGCGGTTTCGTAGGCGTCGACGATGCGCGCCACCAGCGGATGGCGCACCACGTCTTCGCTGTTGAAGTGGCTGAAGGCGATGCCGCGCACTTCCTTCAGCACCTGGATGGCGTCCACCAGCCCGCTCTTCTGGCTCTTGTGCAGGTCGACCTGGGTGACGTCGCCGGTGATCACTGCCTTGCTGCCGAAGCCGATGCGGGTCAGGAACATCTTCATCTGCTCGACCGTGGTGTTTTGCGCCTCGTCCAGAATCACGAAAGCGTGGTTCAGCGTGCGGCCACGCATATAGGCCAGCGGGGCGATCTCGATCACCTGCTTCTCAAACATTTTCTGCGTGCGGTCGAAGCCCAGCAGGTCGTACAGCGCGTCGTACAGCGGACGCAGGTAGGGATCGACCTTCTGTGACATATCACCGGGCAGGAAGCCGAGGCGCTCACCGGCTTCCACCGCAGGACGGGTCAGGATGATGCGCTTGACCGCATCGCGCTCCAGCGCATCGACCGCGCAGGCCACGGCCAGATAAGTCTTGCCGGTACCTGCCGGGCCGACACCGAAGCTGATGTCGTGTTCCAGGATGTTGCGCAGATAGCGGATCTGGTGCGGCGTGCGGCCGCGCAGATCGGCGCGGCGGGTTTTCAGCACCGGGCTGTTGATGTCGATTTCGACAGCCGGCACCGGCTCCACCTTGCGCGGCTTGCTGGTGCGCGCGGCGGGCGCGCTTGGCGTTGCGGCTGGCTCCTCGATGGCTGCCGCGTTACCGGCATGCATAGTGGCGCGCTGCTCGACCAGCGCCAGCTGCACCTCTTCGATCGGCACGATTTTGTTGGCGATGGCGTAGAAGTGTTCGAGGATCTCGACCGCGCGCGCGGCGTTGTGGCCGCTGACGATGAACTTCTCGCCGCGCCGGAAAATGGTGACGTCCAGCGCAGCGGAAATCTGGCGCAGGTTTTCGTCGAGTGGGCCGCATAAATGAGCCAGGCGCGCGTTATCGAGCGGCTCCGGGACGAAGTAGTGCGGCTGAACTGGAGTATTGGTTTTCAATGGGTACTTTTAGCAGGGAAGAGCCGCAGAAACGGCACAGGCGATAGTTTATCGTATTTGCCGAAACGCGAACTTGATTTTGCTTGCCTTTGCGCTAAAGTGGAGTCATGGCAATCAATGTTACTTCCACCTCCAGGCCGGACGCCGTGCAGCTCAACCTGCGCGAAACTCGCGCCAACCGCGTCGAGCAGCGTAGCGAGCAGACGGCGGAGACCCGCCGCACCCAGCAAAGCAGCCGCACCGAGAAAGACGACGCCATCACCCGCCAGCAGGTAAAAGAAAATCGCGAAGCCAGCCGCAACCAGGCGCGCGCCAACGACGAAGCAGCGGCAGCCGACCGCCGCGCCGCACAGCAAGCCGACAAAAAAGCCGACACCCAGCGCCGCGACAACCAGCGCACCCTCGGCCGCAACATCGACACCACCGCCTGAATTGCTTTGTAACAGTTTCCTACAAGTTCTTGCGTGCGCCATCCTCCGGGCCCATGTGATGAAATAGCATTGTTGCTAAGGTTTCTAGCCAGTGATTGATGTCGAACAATCTTAGCGCGGTGTGCACTGGTATCTTGCTTGAAAGGCAATCAACCGCCATGAAACTTTGTTGAAAGTTTCTAAGTTTTGCTTAAGTTCGAACCAGCACTATTTGTTCACCCCAACCAACGAGGAAAATCATCATGGCACATCATGCTCTCGCTTCTCAGGAAAGCTACAATCCCAACCACCTGCTGGATATCTTGCTCGGCAAGATGCAGCTGAAGAACGATGCCGCGCTGTCGCGCCTGCTGGAAGTCGCGCCGCCGGTCATCAGCAAAATCCGTCACCACCGTTTGCCAGTCGGCGCCTCGCTGCTGATCCGCATGCACGAAGTGACCGGCATGAGTATCCGCGATCTGCGCGACCTGATGGGCGACCGCCGCACCAAGTACCGCCTGTCCGATGCGCAAGGCCGTCCAAAGCCGGAAGATCGTGCAGCCGCTGAGAAAGCCCTGGCAGGAAGCGCGGCCCATCACTGATGCGCGCCCAGCGCATGCGCCTGCCGGAGCACGGCTAAGCCGTTCCGGCAGGATCGCAGTTCAGCTCAGCAGCACCATGGAAATCTCTTCATACTGCAACTCCGTCTCGCGGAAGATCTGCAGATACACTTCTTCATCGAGGCCCAGCGCAGTCCAGGCCACGGTGGATACCGGCGGCACCAGATCATCCGCCACCTGCGCCAGATCGAGCGCATGGACTATCGCATCAGCCACATGAATGATGGCGGCAAGAAAGCCCGCGCCCGGCGCTTCCGGGTCGTGGTGGCCGCCGATGGCCAGCCGCATCGTGTCTGAAAAATTCCAGTGTTCGGCCAGCGCCAGTCCCGCGTCCACATGGTCGACGCCCAGCACCGTGCGTTCCGCCTCCAGCAGATAGCAGTCGTGCTGCTCGCGGTAAGCAATCGTTTCCGAATAATGATTCGGGAAGCACGACACCAGCACCAGCCGGCCGATATCATGCAGCAGCCCGGCAGTGAACGCATAATCCTGATTGAAACGCATCTGCCGTGCCAGCACCTTGGCGCAGGCGGCGGTGGCGATCGAGTGGCGCCAGAAGGCCTTGTGGTCGAAGCCGGGGCAGTGGCCCTCGGCGAAGCAGCCGGTGACCGCCGCCGCCGTGATCAGGTTGCGCGTGGTCTGGAAGCCCAGGTAGGTGATCGCCTGCTGGATGGTGGTCACCTTGACCTGCAAGCCGTACAGCGAGGAGTTGGCCAGCCGCAGCGTCTTGGCGGTCAGTGCCTGGTCGTAGCTGACTTTCTTGGCCAGCACGGAAATGTCGACATCGTCCTGGTCGATGCTGTTCAGCAGTTCCATCACCACCGCCGGCAGCGACGGCAGGTCGTCCAGCGTGCGCACCACGTCGTCGTAGCTCAGCGTGTTAGTCATTTTCCGGCGTCTCCTCTACACCCAGGCGGAAGTCGCTGACAAAACGGCGCAGCGTGGCGGTGGCCCAGTCGCTGTCGCTGTCCGGATCGCTCTTGCGGAACAGCGTGGCGATGCGCGCCTCGTGATGCTGCTGCGTGGCCGCCACCATTTCCGGCGTTACCTCATCACGCAGGATGGGCAGCACCGCGATGCCGTGGCGCGGCATCAGTGCCAGCATGGCGTCGGTCAGCACCGCGCCCTGCGGCAGTAGCACCTGGCCTTGCACATCCAGCAGCACGTCGGACAGGACCATGCCCGGCCGCACCTCCGCCAATGTCAGTTGCTGATAATTGCCTGTCATGCCGCCTCCCCGCTTGCTCTTTGAACGCTATTTGCCGATCTTACCATTGTCTTGCCAAGATGCAGCCCATACCGTACATTGGGGCGTCGCCGTTCAATCGTGTTGCCGGGAGATTGCTCGATGTTTGGTATTCAAGGCCGCTTGACGCTGCTTTTTGTGGTCATCGTTACGCTGGTGCTGGGCATTTCCGGCACCTATGCCCAGTATAGCCTCGGCCATGAACTGGAAGTCAGCAGCCAGCGCCTGCGCCAGGGCGTGCTGACCCGGCTGCAAACCAGCCTGCCGTCGGCGCTGTGGGACCTGGACAAGGCCAAGGTCGACAACATCGTGGCGGCCGAGATGATGCCGCCGGAGCTGGTGTCGATCCGCGTCTACGATACCTCGGTCGGCCTGTTTTCCGGCAAGCTGCGTGCCGAGAATGGCGCCATTTCTTCGCTTGAAAACGATGCTGCCGTTGGCGGCACGCCGGTGGTGGCCGACCTGGCTTACCGCGATTCCGGCGCGGCCGGGGCGGCGCTGAAGCCGGTCATCGTCGGCCGGGTGGTGGTCAATTTCAGCCGCGCGCAGATCGACGCCACGCTGGCGGCCGAGGTGCGGCGCAAGGTCACCGAGGTGCTGCTGCTGGACCTGATCCTGGTGGCGGCGCTGGCGCTGTCGCTGCGCATCGTGTTCGATCCGCTGAAGCGGCTGCGCGACGGCCTGTTTGACCTAGCCACGCGCGGCAGCGACGAAGTGGAAGAATTGCCGGACAACCGCCAGGATGAGCTGGGCGAGGTGATACGCGGCTTCAACGCCATCCAGCGCAAGATCAAATCGAATATCCAGCGCATCCGCGAGGCCGAGGACGAGGCGCGCAAGTCGGCCGCCACCACCGCCAAGGCCATGGACGATTTGCGCCGTACCCAGGAATCGCTGTTGCAGGCCGAGCGGCTGGCGTCGCTGGGCGGGCTGGTGGCCGGCGTCGCGCACGAGATCAATACGCCGGTCGGTATCGCACTGACCAGCGCCTCGGTGCTGATGGAGGCCACCGAGAAGGTGCAGGCCTCGGTCGAGGGCGGCAATATCAAGAAATCCGACATCACCCGCTATCTGGAGACGGCGTCCGAAAGCACGCGGCTGATCATGAATAACGCCTACCGAGCGGCGCACCTGATCCACAGCTTCAAGCAGATCGCGGTCGACCAGGTCAGCGAGGCGCGGCGCCGCTTCGAGCTGCGCGATTACATCAACGAGGTGGTGTCCAGCCTGCAGCCCAAGCTGAAGAAGACGCATATCACGGTCGACATTTCCTGCCCGCCCGATATCATGCTGGACAGCTATCCGGGCGCGCTGGCGCAGGTGATCACCAATCTGACGCTCAATTGCGTCGAGCACGCGTTCGATGCGGAAGACGAGGGGCGGATTGTGATCGGCGTGGCGCAGCTGCAGGGCGACTGGATCGAGATGCAGGTCACCGACAACGGCAAGGGCATCGCGCCGGATATGCTGGACAAGGTGTTCGATCCTTTCGTCACCACGCGGCGCGGCCAGGGCGGCACCGGCCTGGGGCTGAATATCGTGTTCAATCTGATCGCCAAGCAGTTTGGCGGCAGCATTACCGTGTCCAGCGTGCTGGGGCAGGGCGCCAGTTTTGTGCTGCGCATGCCTTGCGTGACGCCCACCGATGATGGCGGCTTGCACGCTGACAGCCGTTTGCACGCGTAAAAAAATCCGCCATCGGACGGGATTGCTGGCTGCCTCGGCGTTGAGCCTGCCGTTAATGCATCGGTTTTACATTTTGCGCCATCAGCAACGGCGCATGGGGCGGCTGTGATTGTTGCGACTGCGATATTGGCGCCAGGTACCGTACTTTTTAAAAAATATTTGCTGCATAGGGTGCATATCACATGATTTCCATACCTCGGATTGCCATACATCGAAGCGTTCAATTGACTTTAGGCCTGTCCGCGGCGGCCTTGCTGGCGGCTTGCGCCAGTGGCGGCAAGTCCGCGTCGGCGCCGGCAGCGGACCTGCTGGGGCCGGCCAATCCGCAAGTGCTGCTGCTGGGCGAAGTGCATGACAACGTCCAGGGCCATAAGCTGCGCGCTGAGTTGCTACGGCAGCGGGTGGAAGCCGGCTGGCGGCCCAGCATCGTCATGGAACAGTTCGACCGTGAGAACCAGGATCTGCTGGACAAGGCGCAAAAGGGCTGCGTGGACGCGCAATGCGTGATTCAGGTAGCCGGTGGTGCGCGCTGGGATTGGCAATTGTATTATCCTGTGATCCAGCTGGCGCTGACTTACCAACTGCCGCTGGTGGCCGGCAATCTGTCGCGTGCCGATGCGTCGCGGGTGGTGCGCGACGGCGTGAAATCGAGTTTCGATCCGCAGAGCGTCAAGGATTACAGGCTGGAGCAGCCCTTGCCGCAGGCGGTCAGCAACGCGCAGCAGCAGGAGATCATCGCCGGCCATTGCAATATGCTGCCGGAGATGATGGTCGGCGGCATGGTCAACGCCCAGGTGGCGCGGGATATCTGGATGGCCAAGATCGTGCGCGACCAGCAGCCCAGGGATGTGGTGCTGATCGCCGGGAATGGCCATGTGCGCAAGGACATCGGTGTCGGCTACTGGCTGAACCAGGTAGCGCCGGCGCTGACCGTGCGCAGCGTCGGCTTTGCGGAGAGCAGCGACAACGGCGGCCGCTACGACAGCCTGCAAACGCTGGCGCCGCAGCAGCGCGACGATCCGTGCAAGCAGGTGAAGAAAACCAAGTGAAAGGTGCGATGAAAACACACTATGTTGCCGAGGCGCCGCAGCGCGCCGAGCTGGACGCTATGAAGGGGCCGGTGTTGCTGGAATTCGGTGCCAACTGGTGCGGCCATTGCATGGCTGCGCAGGTGCCGTTGCAGCAGGCTTTTGCCGGCAATGACGCCGTGAGCCATTACAAGGTCGAGGACGGTCCTGGCCGGCCGCTGGGACGCTCCTTCCGCGTCAAGCTGTGGCCGACCTTTGTCTTCCTGCTGGACGGCGAGGAAAAAGCGCGCGTGGTAAGGCCGCTACGCTCGGACGACCTGTCGGTCGGCTTTGCGCAAATAGATCCCTGAGCTGGCTTGGCAATCCGGCAAGGTGGTGTGTATGATGGCCCGCACACCCACTGCAGGAGCGCCAAGCATGAGTCAGCCCAAGACCAATTCGGCCGGCACCGTGTTGTTTGCCAGTCTGATCGGCACCACCATCGAGTTCTTCGATTTCTACATCTATGCCACCGCTGCGGTGCTGGTGTTCCCCAAGCTATTCTTCCCCGCCAGTGATCCCGCCGCCGCGACGCTGCAATCGCTGGCGACCTTCGCCATCGCCTTTTTCGCGCGGCCGGTAGGCTCGGCGGTGTTCGGCCACTTCGGCGACCGCATCGGCCGCAAGGCGACGCTGGTGGCGGCGCTGCTGACCATGGGCGTCTCGACCATCGTCATCGGCCTGCTGCCGACTTACGCCTCGATTGGCACGCTGGCGCCGGCGCTGCTGGCGCTGTGCCGCTTCGGCCAGGGCCTGGGCCTGGGCGGCGAGTGGGGCGGCGCGGTGCTGCTGGCCACCGAGAACGCGCCGCCCGGCAAGCGCGCCTGGTATGGCATGTTCCCGCAGCTGGGGGCGCCGATAGGCTTCTTCCTGTCGGGCGGCATTTTCCTGCTGCTCAGCGAGACGCTCAGCGACGCCGAATTTTTCAGCTACGGCTGGCGGATTCCTTTCCTGGCCAGCTCGCTGCTGGTGATTGTCGGCCTGTACATCCGCCTGAAAATCCATGAGACGCCGGACTTCCAGAAAGTGCTGGACAAGAATGAGCGCGTCAAAGTACCGGTGCTGACGGTGTGGCGCGAGCATCGCCGCGTGCTGGTGCTGGGCACGCTGATCGCGCTGGCCACCTTCGTGCTGTTCTATCTGATGACCGTGTTCGCGCTGAGCTGGGGCACGACCGCGCTGAAATTCTCGCGTCAGAACTTCCTGATACTGCAGCTGTTCGCGGTGCTGTTCTTCGCGCTGACGATCCCGTTCTCGGCGATCTGGGCCGACCGCAAGGGGCGCCGCTCAACGCTGATCTGGGTGTCTGCTGCAATCGCCGTATTCGGTCTGGCGCTGGGGCCGATGTTCGGTTCCGGCAGTGCGGTACAGGTTACGGTGTTCCTGTCGCTAGGCCTGGGCCTGATGGGCCTGACTTACGGCCCGCTGGGCACCATCCTGTCGGAACTGTTCCCGGCCGAAGTGCGCTACACCGGCGCATCGCTGACCTTCAACCTGGCCGGCATCCTGGGCGCATCGCTGGCGCCGTATGCCGCCACCTGGCTGGCGACCAACTATGGATTGCAATACGTGGGCTACTATTTGTCAGCCGCCGCGCTGATCAGCCTGGCTGCGTTGCTCATGGTAAAGACCAAGTAAGTTGTCATACAACATTTGACGGCCAGCGCATCTTTCTGCTTGCCTCGGCCGTTTTATGGTTGTACGATGACATACGACTAAAAGCATGATCTCGCTGGAGACCGAGAGATCATCACCATAAACACAATATAAGTGATGCCATGAACCTGAGCGAGCCTGTCAATGCGCAAGCGGTGGCCCAATCCGTCGGTAAGTACCGCTGGACCATCTGCGCCCTGTTGTTTTTTGCCACCACCGTCAACTATCTGGACCGCCAGGTATTGAGTCTGCTGGCCCCCGCCTTATCGACGGAATTTGGCTGGAGTAATACCGATTACGCCAACATCGCCGCCGCCTTCCAGTTTGTCTATGCTATTTCGATGCTGTTCGCCGGCCGCGTGGTCGACAAGATCGGCACCAAGGCCGCCTACGTGGTGGCGATCGTGATCTGGTCGCTGGGTGCGCTGCTGCACGCCTTCTCGGTGCCGATGGGCGAGCTGGCCGTGGCCTTCCTCGCCATCTTCGGCGTGGCGGCGGTGCCGTCGATTGCCGGCTTCATGATTTCGCGTGCGGTGCTGGCGGTCGGCGAGGCCGGCAACTTCCCGGCAGCGATTAAGGCCACCGCCGAATACTTCCCGAAAAAGGAACGCGCTTTCGCCACCGGCATCTTCAACTCCGGCGCCAACGTCGGTGCGATTCTGGCGCCGATCACCGTGCCGCTGCTGGCGGCGATCTGGGGCTGGCAGGCCGCCTTTATCGTCATCGGCGGGATCGGTTTCATCTGGATGGGCTTCTGGCTGTGGCTGTACGACAAGCCGGAACAGCAGAAGCGCCTGTCGGCCGGCGAACTGGCTTACATCCGCAGCGACTCAGTCGCACCGGTTGAAAAGAGCGACGCGGCATCGCTTGCCGCCGCCAAGAAAGTCTCCTGGTTCCAGCTGCTGAAATATCGCCAGACCTGGGCCTTCGCCTTCGGCAAATTCATGACCGACGGCGTGTGGTGGTTCTTCCTGTTCTGGCTGCCGACCTATCTGTCGGCGCAATATGGCATGAAGGGCGAGGCCATCGTGCTGCCGCTGGCGGTGTTGTACAGCATGACCATGGTCGGCTCTATCGGTGGCGGCTGGTTCCCCAGCTATTTCATGGCGCGCGGTTATGCACCGTATGACGGCCGCATGAAAGCCATGCTGCTGATCGCCTTCATTCCACTGGTGGTATTGCTGGCGCAGCCGCTGGGCGCCATCAGCTACTGGATTCCAGTGCTGCTGATCGGCATCGGCGCCTCGGCGCACCAGGCTTGGTCGGCGAATATCTTCACCACCGTGTCGGATATGTTCCCGCAAAAATCGGTGGCGTCGGTGGTGGGTATCGGCGGCATGGCCGGCGGCATCGGTGGCGTCACGCTGACCAAGCTGGGTGGCTGGGTATTCGACTACTACAAATCCATCAATGATATCCACACCGGCTATATGATCATGTTCGCGATCTGTGCTGTGGCTTATCTGGCTGCGTGGGCCGTGATGAAGGCGCTGGTGCCGCATCACAAGGAAATCACCGACCTGTGATGCGTTCTGCGCTAACGGCCGCGCTGTTCGCGGCCTCCGCTTCCGCGCTGGCTGCTCCGGGCATCCAGGTGGAGGCGTACGGCGTTACGCAGGCAGGCCAGAAGGTCGAGAAGGTGGTGCTGGAAAACGCGCGCGGCATGAAGCTGTCCTATATCGACTACGGCGCCACGCTGGTGCAGGCCGATGTGGCCGACGCCAGCGGTGAACGCCGCAACGTCATCCTCAGCCTGCCGGACCTGGCGGCGTTTGAACGCACGCGCGGCCGTTATGGCGCCATCATCGGCCGCTATGCCGGCCGCATCGCCAACGCGCGCTACACGCTGGATGGCAAGACCGTGCAGCTGACCGCCAACAGCAAGGGCATGGCCATCCACGGCGATCCTGATCCCTACGACAAGCGCGTTTGGCGGCGCAAGGATTTCAGCGATCAGGAATCGCTGGGTTCCATCTACCGCCTGCATAGTCCGGACGGCGACCAGAACTTCCCCGGCGCGATGGAGATCAGCGTCACCTACCGGCTGCTGCGCGACAGCGACGAATTCCGCATCGAGTACCAGGCCACGACCAGTGCGCCGACGGTGCACAATCTGACCAATCACCTGTATCTGAACCTGGCCGGTGCGGCCGCCAACACGCTGGAAGGCCACCAGTTCCAGATCGCCGCCGACCGCTACCTGGAAACCGACGCCGTGCGTATCCCGTCCGGCAAGCTGCTGGAGGTAAAAGGCACGCCATTTGATTTCCGCACGGCCGCCAGCGTGCACCAGCGGTTGCCGTCCGTCCCCGGCGGCTATGACCACAGCCTGGTGTTCTCCAAACCGGTGGGCGAGTATGCGCAGGTGGCGGTGGTGACTGGCGGCGGGCGCCGCATGATCGTCAGCACCAGCGAGCCGTCGGTGCAGCTGTACACCGTCAACGGCTTTAACGGCACAGAGATCGGTAGCGAGGGCGTTGGCTATCAGCGCTATGGCGCGTTCGCGTTCGAGACCCAGCATTTCCCGGACAGCCCGAATCACGCCAGCTTCCCCGGCACGGCGTTGTATCCGGGTCAGGTATTCCGCTCGCGCACCAGTTTCCGCTTCAGCGCCGACTGAGTCCGGGTCGGCAAAGCATGCCGTCATGCTAAGATTGTCCCTTTGGCGCAGCCGCCGCCACGCTTTCCGACAGTCTGAAAATGAAAAAAAACGTAGCAACCATCCGTGACGTCGCTGCCGCCGCCGGCGTCTCGACCGCGACCGTCTCCAAGTTTGTGAACGGCGCGCAGCGCTTTTCTCCGGCGGTGGAAGCGACCATCACGGAAGTGATTGCGAAACTGGGCTACCGTTCCAATCCTTTGGCCGCGTCGATGATCACCGGCCGTACCAAGAGCATCGGCCTGTCGGTGCTGGACGTCGGCAATCCCCACTTCACCAGCATCGTCAAGGGCGCCAACCGGGTCGCGCAGGCGCACGGCTACACGCTGCTGCTGGTGGACACGGAAGAAAATCCGGGCCGTGAACGGCAGTTGCTGGAAGCGCTGAGCCGCCGCGTGGACGGCATGATCGTGTTCTCGCGCATGCTGGAAAACGAAATGGACTGGATGACCGAG
Organism: Duganella sp. sic0402; assembly: GCF_019219065.1. Lineage (GTDB taxonomy): Bacteria > Pseudomonadota > Gammaproteobacteria > Burkholderiales > Burkholderiaceae_D > Rugamonas. The sequence continues at coordinate 237,083 of NZ_JAHUWK010000006.1, forward strand.
CTGGGTAAGCCGCTGGTGTTCTTCGGCCGCCTGGACCGGCTGGAGATTCCGTGGGTGATCAGCGACGATCATCGCGGCGCCTATATGCTGACACGCCACCTGATTTCACTTGGCCACAAGCGGATTGCCTATCTGAGCTTCCCGCGCTCGCGCCGCGACGAGGAGCGTTTGGGCGGCATCCGCGAATGCATGGCCGCGCATGGCCTGGAGCTGGTGGTGCATGAAGGCAGCGCGCCGACGGCGGCGGAAGGGGAACGCGTCTGCTCGTCGATCATGCTGGGCGCCGAGCATCCGGATGCGCTGATCTGCTATAACGACCTGATCGCGCTGGGCTTCATGAAGGCGGCACAGACGCTGGGCTTCAACCTGCCGGAAGATATGTCGGTGGCGGGCTTCGATAATATTCAGTACGGCTTATACACCTCGCCGGCGCTGACCACGGTCGATTTGCAAAGTGAGCGCATGGGTTCCGCCGCGATGGAAAAACTGATTGCCACCATCGACGGCAAGGAGCCGCCGACCACCACCATGATCGAGCCGCAGCTGATCCTGCGCGGCTCGACCATCAAGCGCAACTGATCCTGGCCTAGTCGATGATGCTGGAAATGCGCGTCGGCGAAATCGGCAGCCGCACCGCATCCGGCCGCCAGCCATAAAGCACTTCGGTGGCGCCGCCACAGATGCGGCCCTGGCACGGTCCCATGCCGCAGCGGGTTTGCAGCTTGGCGCTGCGCCATGAGGTTTGCGTACGTAGGTCGGCGTGGCACACGTCTTCGCAACGGCAGACGATGGTGTCATCGCCGGCCAGCGTGCGCAGCTCGGAGCGCAGCGCAAAGGCGTGCGCCAGCCGCTCGGCGAACTTGCTCCAGCGTGTGCGTGTGGCGAAGTGCGTGCGCGCCTGCGCTTGCTGGCCGCTGGCGACCAGTCCGGCGATGCGGCCTTCGGCCAGCGCCAGATCGACCCCGCCGATACCTGTGCCTTCGCCGGCGCAGTAGACGCCCGGCTGCGAGGTGTGCTGCCATTCATCGACCTGCACCACGGTTTGCGCATTGCGCACGGTGGTGGCGCAGCCCAGCGCCTGCGCCAGTTCCACATTCGGCAGCAGACCGTAGCCGCAGGCCAGGTAGTCGCATTGCAGCAGGTCGAGTTCATGTTCGTAGCCACGCTGCACCTGCACCGATTGCAGCGTGCCGTCGCCGTGCGCCGAATGTACATAGCTGTTGTGCCAATAAGGCACGCCGCCCAGCTGTGCGCGCAGTTGCAGCGCTTGCGTGATTTTGGCGGGCGTCGCCAGCAGGCCGAATACAAAGCGCAGCAGCGACGGCGTGGCCGCCTGCTCGATGATGGCGACGATGTGCGCGCCTTTGCTTTTCAAGGTGGCCGCAGCGGCCAGCAGCAGCGGCCCACTGCCCGCCACCACCACCCGCTTGCCCTCCAGTGGATAGCCGCCTTTGGACAGCGCTTGCAGGCCGCCGGCGCCGGTTACGCCGGGCAGCGTCCAGCCGGGGAAGGGCAGCAGCCGTTCGCGCGCGCCGGTCGCCAGGATCAGCTGGTGATAGTGCAGCGTGGCCGAGCCGCCGGCTGTCTGTACCAGCAGCTGTTGCGGCTGCGGCGCATACATCACCCGCGTTTGTTGCAGGAATTCGACATTCTCCAGCGTGCGCAGCGCGTCCAGCAGTTGCGCCGCGCGCGGGTCCGATTGCGAGCCCGCCGCGCCGCGCCAGATCTGGCCACCGGGATAAGGGTTGTCATCAATGACGCCAACCTGCGCGCCGCGCGTTGCCGCCGCGTGCGCCGCCGCCAGCCCGGCCGGACCGGCGCCGACCACCAATACCTGGTACTGTTTCATATTGCCGCCTCGCTGGCGGTGACCACATGCATGCCGTCGACGCATAAGGTCTGGCATGACAGCTGGTGCGGATTGCCGTCGATGGTGACCCGGCATTCCTGGCAGACGCCCATGCCGCACAAGGGCGCACGCGCCGCGCCGCCAACCGCGCGGCGGGTGACGATGTTGCCGGCCATGGCGATGGCGGCGGCCACGGTCACGCCGGGCACGACGCTGATGTCGCTGGCGTTGATGCTGATGGTGATGTGCTGGCTGTGGGCGTCAGGCATGGAAGCGTCCCGGCAGGTAGGGCGCAAACGGGATGCGCGTTTTCTGGTTCTGTATCTGGGCGGCCAGCAGCTGCGCCGTCGCCAGCGAGGTGGTGATGCCCAGCCCTTCGTGGCCGGTGGCCAGCCACAGGCCGCGCCGTGCGGCGCAAGGGCCGATCAGCGGCAGGCCGTCCGGCGTGGCGGCGCGGAAGCCGGTCCAGGTGCGCACCACGTTCAGCTGCGCCAGTTGCGGCGTGAAGCTGGCGGCGTGGCGCAGCATGCGCTTTAGCATCTCCGGTTCCACCGCCGGATCGGTAGTGTCGAACTGGCGCGATGAGCCGATCAGGATTTGCCCGGTGGGACGCGGCTGCAGGTTGAAGGCCACCGAGTCGCCGCTGGCGGCGTGCGCGCTTTTGATGTAGCCCAGCTCCACCAGTTGATGCCGGACAAAGCCTGGATAGCGGTCGGTGATGGCCAGGTGTCCCTTCTTCGGTTCGATCGGCAGTTCCGGCAGCAGCTTGCTGGAACGCGCGCCGGCCGCCAGCACAATGTGCGGCGCCTGATGGCGCGTGCCGTCGCTCAGCACCACGCCGTGGTCTTCGATTGCCGTGACAGTGGCCCGCTTGGTGATGGTGCCGCGACGCATGGCGCGGTCCAGCAGGATGCGGGTGGTCTTGGGTGGATACACCAGGCCGTCGCCGCGCACCAGCAGGCCGCCGGCCAGGCCGGCGCGCAGCTGCGGTTCACGCGCGTACAGCGCGGCCGGCGTCAGCACTTCACACAGCAGGCCGTGTCCGGACAGTGTCTGCGCCTTGGCCAGCGCCGCTTCCATTTCTTCATCGTCGGCGGCGACCCAGATGGTGCCGCAGCCGCTGTATTCATGGCGCTGCGGGCGTTCGCCCACCAGGTCCTTCCACAGCGCCAGCGAATAGGCCGACAGCGCCAGTTCGGCCGCATTGTCGTCCATGACCACCAGGTGGCCCATGCCTGCCGCCGTGGCGCCGCCGCCGGCGATATCCTGTTCGATGACCGCCACGCGCAGTCCGCGCTCGCTGAGCGCGTCGGCGCATGCGGCGCCGACGATGCCGGCGCCGACGACGATCACTTCGGCATTATTCACCGTATGCCCCAGACAAAGGGATCGGTTGGATCGAGTATCAGCTGCGCCTGCGCGTTGACCCAGGCCTTGCCACGTATGCTGGGCAGCAGTTGGCCGTCGCGCACGCGGTACGAGCCGTCGAATACGCTGCCGATCACGCTTTCCTGTTTCCAGATCGCGCCTTCCGCCAGCTTGCCATCGGCCGCCAGGCAGGCCAGTTTGGCGCTGGTGCCGGTGCCGCAAGGCGAGCGGTCGTAGGCTTTGCCGGGGCACAGCACAAAGCTCTGGCTGTCGGCGCCGGTGCGGGAATCGGCAAACAATTCGATGTGGTCGATCAGCGCGCCGTTGTCGCCAGTAATGTCCTGGTCGGCCAGCGCCTGGGCCACTGCCATGCTGTAGCTGGTCAGTGCGTCGACGTTGCGTACGCCAAGTTCCAGGCCGTGCTCGGCCACCAGGAAGAACCAGTTGCCGCCGTAGGCAATGTCGCCGGTGACCGGGCCGATGCCGGGCACGTCGACGGTGACGCCGGCGCGGCTGCGGTAGGAGGCCACGTTGTCGACGGTGACGCTGCCGTCGGCGTGCAGTTCCGCCTCCACCACGCCGACCGGCGTATCGATGCGATGCCGGCCAGGGCCAATGCGGCCCATGAAGGCCAGCGACGCCACCAGGCCGATGGTGCCGTGGCCGCACATGCCCAGGTAGCCGACGTTGTTAAAGAAGATCACGCCCGCCACGCAGTCCGGCGCATGCGGTTGGCACAGCAGGGCGCCCACCAGCACGTCCGAGCCGCGTGGCTCGCACACCACGGCGGAGCGGAAGTTGTCATGGGCAGCGCGCAGCCGCGCCACGCGCTCGCCAAGCGGGCCGTTGCCCAGGTCCGGGCCGCCTTCGGTGACCAGACGGGTAGGTTCGCCGCCGGTATGGGAGTCGATAATCGAGATGGTTTTCATGCTATAAATCTTAGGCGCGGCCATCCTGGCTGTCTTGCTCGGGCTGCGCACGATGGGTGACGAAATCTGCACAATGGGAAATAATGAAGCGCATGCATACCGAATCTGACAACAATCTGGCCGCGCGCCGCACCCTGGGCGCAACGATTGCCGACGCCTTCTTTGCGGAAGGCCTGTTCGACGCCTTGCCGGACGTGGTGTTTTTCGTCAAGGACGTGGCGGGACGCTATGTGGTGGTCAATCAAACGCTGGTGCAGCGTTGCGGCCAGCGGCACAAGTCGGCGCTGATCGGGCGTACCCCGGCGGAGGTGTTTGCCCATCCCTTCGGCCAGACGTATCAGGCGCAGGACATGCTGGTGCTGGCCGGCGAAGCCGAGATCGAAGATCAGCTGGAGCTGCACCTGTACCCCAGCCGCGATCCCGGCTGGTGCCTGACCCGCAAGACCGCGCTGCGCGATGCGCACGGCCGTATCGTCGGCTTGACCGGCATCTCGCGCGACCTGGCGATGGCCGACAAGAAGAACCCCGCCTACCGCAAGGTGGCGGCGGCGGTGCAGGTGATCCATGAGCAATACGGCCAGCCCCTGCAACTGCCGGAACTGGCGCGCATCGCCCATATGTCGGTGGCGCAGATCGAGCGCTATTTCCTGCGCATCTTCCACCTGACACCGCGCCAGATGATTATCCAGACCCGTGTCGACGCCGCCTCGCGCATGCTGAACGGCGACGCCAGCGTGGCGGAGATCGCCCAGGCCTGCGGCTACGGCGACCACTCGGCCTTCACGCGGCAATTCAAGGCCACCACCGGCCTGACTCCCAGCCAATACCGCCAATTGGAAAAATGATCTATTTGCTACTTATCTCATATATAATTTCCATATGGAAATTTATAAGGATAAGCCGGTGAAACATCAGTTGAAATGGAGCGCGCTGACCGTCAGTGCCTTGCTGGCCGCTTGCGGCAGCTCCGAGCCGCCAACAGCGGTGTCCACCAGTCAGAAAGTGCAGGGCGGCGCGCCGGTGGCCCAGGCCCAGGAACAGCTTCCGGCTGAACGGCTTGGACCCGCATTGAATGTCGGCCAGGTGCGCGACCTGGAGCAACTGCGCGCCGCCGGCCGCGATGGGCGTGCACGCCAGGGCGCCGCCGGACCGGGCCTGCAAGTGGATGTGCAGGATCGCGAAGCGGTGCGGGTGTTCTTTAATGGCATTTACGCCGGCATTCCGGAAGCGCCGATGAACTGGACCGGCAGCTATGCCAGCGGTGCCGCCGGCACGGTCAGCAAGGCTTATCAGGACTCGACGCTGTTGCGCATCAACTGGTTCCGCGCGATGGCCGGCCTGTCGTCGAATACGGTGCTGGTGGACGAGTACAACGCCAAGGACCAGCAGGCGGCGATGATCATGAGTACCAACGGCCAGTTGTCGCACTATCCGCCGGCCACCTGGAAGAATTACACCGCCGATGGCTATGATGGCGCCAGCCATTCCAACCTGGCGCTGTACGCCGGCGTGCAGGCGGTCGACTCCTATATCAATGATTTCGGCGACAGTAATTTCCCGGTCGGGCACCGGCGCTGGCTGCTCTATCCGCAGAACAGCCACTTCGGCTCCGGCAGCGTGCCGGGTGGGACCTATAACGGTGTCACCTATTGGCCAGCCAATGCGCTGTGGACTGTGTCCAGCGATTTCGGCACCGCACGGCCCAAGGTGCGCGATGATTATGTGGCCTGGCCGCCGCGCGGCTATGTGCCGTACCAGGTGACTTACAAGCGCTGGTCGATCTCCTATCCCGACGCCGACTTCAAGCAGGCGAAAGTGGTGGTGACGCTGAACGGCGCCAACGTGCCCTTGACGCAGGAAGAGGTCCACGATGGCTATGGTGAAAACACGCTGGTCTGGAAGATTACCAATATTCCCGAATATGGCCTGATGGGTAAGCCGGCGACGGACCAGCGCTACAGCGTGACGGTCTCCAACGTGCTGGTACAAGGCAAACCGGTGACCTATGCGTATGACGTGACGGTATTCGATCCCGCCAAGCCAACCGCCGGCGCGGCGCGCACCACGGTGCTGCCGCCGGCGACGGTGGCGCTGGGCGCGCAGGCGCAATTGGCGGTGCAGTCCATGCTCAACGCCACCGGCTATCAGCTCAAGCAGTACCAGCGCCGCGCCCTGGACGAGACGCCATACAACGCCGGCAATGCGGCCGGGGTGTGGGTGCCGAAGACCACTGGCAGCTACAACAGCCTGGCTGGCCCTGGTTTCTTCCTGCGCCACGGCGACTTCAATGACCAGACGCTGACGCTGGCCAAGAAGCTGCTGGCCGGGAGCAAGGCGGCCATGACGTTCACGCGCTCGACCTATTATCTGGCGCCGCAGGAGTCCTTGCATGTGCAGATTTCGGACGACGATGGCGCCAGCTGGAACAGTGTCTACTCGGAGACTGGCTTTAGTACGCCGACCAGTGCCAGCGAGGTGAAGGTTAGCCTGGCAGCCTACGCCGGCCGCAAGATCAGTGTGCGCTTCCTGGAAACGCAGAACGGCGCTATCTCCACCTGCGACGCCTGCGGCTGGACCTTGAGTGACGTGTCGCTCAGCGACACCAGCGAACTGCTGAACGAGCAGACTTTTGCGCTGCCGGCCAGCGGCGTACTCTCGGCAAGCTGGGCGCAAGCCGGCGACTACGCGCTGTTTGGCCGCACCCAATATCAGTCGCTGTTCTACGGCGAATGGGGACCGGTCGCTGCGATGTACGTGGATGGTGCGAAGTTCAGCGGCAAGCGCGCCAACTACAGCGTGGAGAAAAAAGAGACCGGCTATGTTTTCACCGACAATGTCGGTAGCGATGGTGTGCAGGTAGTGCGCAATCCATTCCGGCTCGATTTCACTGATACCAGCCTGGCCTTCGATGCGGACGGCAACGCCGGCACGGCTTATCTCATGTATCAGGCGGCGTTTAACCGCAAGCCTGATCTGGTCGGACTTGGTTTCTGGATTAAGCGGATGGATGCCGGGTTGACTGCGCAGGAATTGGCTGCGGGCTTTGTGAATTCGCCGGAATTCAAGCGGGTGTATGGCGCCAACCCGACCAGCGACGAACTGGTGAAAGCCATGTATCGCAATACGCTGCATCGTGAGCCGGAACCGGCAGGCTATCGTTACTGGCTCAACTTGTTGAGCAATGGCTTGTCGACGGAATCCATGCTACTCGCCTTTGCGGCAAGCCAGGAAAATCGCCAGCAAGTTGCGCCGGATATTTCCCTGGGTATCGAGTACATCCGCTACTGAGTTCAGGAACCCGTCACCAGCGTACCGACGTAGGCGCGATAGCGCTTGATGCGGCCGGTAACGCCTTCCGGGCCCTGGCGCGGCGTGTAGCGCAGGCCGGCCACCACATCCTCCTTGCCCAGGTCGATGATCAGGCGGTGCGGGTGTTTTGCGCCCGGCGCCGTCGCCGCCTTGCCGCTGTAGGCGGTGTGCCAGAAGTCCGAGGCCTGGCCGTTGATGGCGTTGAGCGCGCCGCCGTCTTCCTTGGTGAACTCTTCGCTGCTGACCCAGGCGATGGTCCAGCTGGACTGGTTGAGCGGCTTGCCGTCAACGCCCAGCAGCGCCAGTTCGGCCACGGCGGCGTATTGCTTGCCGTCGAAGGCGTCGAGCGACTCAAGGCAGAACTGGCGGCCTTTGAGCGGCTGTGCGAACTTCACATCCTGCACGGCGGAGCCTTGCGCGAATTCGCCTGCATGCGCCGGCTTCACACCGTCCAGGGCTGGCTTCACTTTGCTCGGTGGACGCGGCAGGTCCAGCTCCGGACGCAGCTTGTCGAGGATCGGCGTTTTCAGGCCCTCGATGCGGGCGCTGCGCGGACCGGTCAGGTCCAGCACCACCACTTCGTTCTTGCCGCGCTGTAGCCATGGGCCGGGCAGGTACATGGTCTGCGTCGGGCCGATGCTCCAGTAGCGTCCCAGGCAGCGGCCATTGACCCAGACCACGCCCTGGCCCCAGCCGGACATGTCGAGGAAGGTGTCGCCGCTTTGCGCGACATCGAAGCTGCCACGCCAGAAGGCGGCGCCTTGTGAGCGTCCGGTCTTCCACGTCAGTGGCGGCAGTACGGCGTCGGCGTCAAAGTCGATGGCGCGGATTTCCCAGTTTTCCAATGGCTGGCCGTTCAGCAGCACCGGCCCGTGCAGGCCTTTGCGGTCATGGATTTCGACGCCGAAGTTGACGCGGGCGATGGTGTACAGCAGGATCTCCAGCGTCGCCGGTTTGCTGCGCGCGGGCAGGTCGACGCTGAAACGGCGGTGGCGGGTATCCATGGTGCCGATCTGCTTGCCGTCGATGCTGACCCAGGCCAGGTCGCGTACCTTGGCGGCTTCCAGTGTGCCGGCCGGGCCGGCGGGCAGCGTGACCCGGTACGCGACCAGACCGCGGCTGATGTCGTACTGCTCGATCGGCTGCGGCGACACGGCGCGTATCGCTTTCGCCGGCAGTGCAGCGGCTACCGTGCACGATTCTTTCAGTGCAAACGGCTTGATGGCGATGACCGGATTCGGCGCTGGCGCTGGCGGCAGCGTTTCGCCTGCATGCAGGAAGGGCTTGATGCCCTCGCGGTAGGCCTGGAATTTTTCGCCGGTCCATCCGGCTTCGCTGATTGGCGCGTCGTAGTCGTAGCTGCTGGTGTCGGGACGGAAGGGGCGGTCGCAGCCGCCCCACAGGCCGAAGCTGGTGCCGCCATGCGCCATGTACAGGCTGAAGGAGCCGTTCATCTTCAACATGGTCTGGATGTCGGCCACGGCGCCGTTGGCCGAACCGCGGCGGTGCGGCGCGCCCCAGGTGTCGAACCAGCCGGAGTAGTATTCGCCGCACATGCGCGGGCCTTTCTGTACCTGGTCCAGTGCCTTGAAACCGGTCAGCGGATCGCTGCCGAAGTTGACCACGTTGAACAGGCCGTCGATGTGCGTCTTGACCACCGCATTGGTCGGATTGCACTGGAATAGCGGCACGTCGAAGCCAGCGTCCTGCAACATGCTTTTCATGTCGCGCATATAGTCCAGGTCTTCGCCGAAGAAGCCGTATTCATTCTCGACCTGTACCATCAGGATCGGGCCGCCGTGGGTGATCTGCTGCGGCCCAAGTACGCGGCCGACTTCCTTCATGTAGCGGCGCGCAGGCTGCACGAAGTTGGGATCGCGCGTACGCAGGAAAGCGTCGCCCGGTTTCTTCAGCAGCCACCACGGCAGACCACCCATTTCCCATTCGGCGCACGCATAAGGGCCGGGACGCAGGATGACCCACAGGCCCTCTTGCTGCGCAAGCTTGCAGAACTCCGCCGCATCGCGCTGGCCTTGCCAGTCGAAGCGGCCTTCGCGCCATTCATGGTAATTCCAGAACAGGTAGGCGCAGACGGTGTTCAGGCCCATCGCCTTGATGGCTTTCAGGCGGTGCTGCCAGTATTCGCGCGGCACGCGGGCGAAGTGCATTTCGCCGCAGCGGATTTGCAGGCGCTGGCCGTCGAGCATGAAGTCGGTGTCGGAGATGCTGAAGCGGGTGGCGGCTTGCGCCGACAGCGGCAGCAGCATGCTGCCGACCGAGGTCGCTGCGGCCGCTACGCCAGCGCCGCGCAGTACGCGGCGTCGGGATGCTGATGTGATCGTCATTAGTAATTTACCGGGTAGTCTTTAGGGAAGCGGGCGCCGGAGAAGGCTTTCTTCTGCGTCCAGTCCTGCGGTGCGGCGGTCCAGTAGCTGTCGCTGGCCGGCAGGCCAAGCGGCAGCAGGCTGGCGGAAGCGATGTACATGCTGCCGTTGTTGGAGTACCAGTCGCCCAGCTCCGGCTGGTGGCCGACGAAACCGATGGTCAGGTAGCTGTCCTTGGTGAAGTTGGAGGGCGCCGACCACACGGCCTTGTGCACCGCCTGCAGCGCGGCGCGCACCTGGCCTTCGGGCAGGCTTTGCGGCAGCTGCTTGCGCAGCGCCAGCAGCGCCAGCGGCTGGAAGGCGGCGGTGCGGTAGGTCAGCGAGCGGCCGATCGGTGGGAAGCTGCCGTCGGTGGAGATGAAACGCTCCAGATGTTCGCTGTAGCGCTGCATGCGCTTGATGGCCTGCGCGCGCAGTTCTTCCGGTTTGCCGTTCCAGAACGCGCCTTTTTCCGCATCCAGCACGTCGAGGATTTCGACCAGCATTGGATGCATGACGAAGGCGTTGTAGTAGTCAAAGTGGAAGGCGTCGCCATCCTTGATCCAGCCATCGCCGACATACCACTCGTTGATTTTGCGGATGGCGACGTTCATGCGCATCGGATCGAATTCCTCGCCGATCGACATCAGCCAGGCTTCGTTCATGGCGGCGAACAGCATCCAGTTGATGTAAGGCGGTTCGATGCGGCGCAGCGACTTGATTTCGGCGATGATGCGCTGCTTGGTTTTGGCGTCCAGCGGTTCCCACAGCGCTTTCGGCGCGCGGATCAGGGCGTTGGTGAAGTAGGCGGAATCCACCAGCGTCTGGCCGGGGCCTTTCCATAGCAAGTAGTCCGGATTGGCCGGATCGACCGAGTTGGTGTAGCTTTGCAGCGCCAGTTGATGCAGGCGCTTGCGGGTGGCGCCTTCTGGTGTGCCGTCATCCGGCAGCGCCAGCCAGGGCGCGATGCCGGCGATCAGCCGGCCGAAGCATTCGAGATAGGTGACGCCTTTGTCGCGGCCATCCCAGGTTGGGCTGACTTCCAGCGCGAAGTTTTTCTTCAGCGTGCCGGCCGCCATATTGGCCAGCACCGGCTCCGACATTTTCTGCGCCAGCGCGGCCAGTTGCGCGCGCGCTGTGGCGCCGCTGGCATCCGTAGCGGATGATGCAGTTGCGGTGGCAGCAACCGCGCCCTGGGTTGCGGTCGCTGCGATGCCGCCAGCGGCGGCGGCCAGGCTCTGGATAAAATTACGTCGTTCCATTCAGTCTCCGTTATTATTGACGCAGCAGGCGCACCATTTCGGTGGAGGCCAGCAGATAAGCACCCACACCGAAAGGCGAGGTCGAATTCTGGTTGACCACCTGGCCTGGTATCGCGCGTTCGCCGATCGGCTGGATGTAGCCGACTTTGCCGTCCGGTTGCAAGGCCACCTTGCTCAGATAATGCCAGCCCTTGCGTACCACCGGCAGGTATTCATCGCGTTCCAGCAGGCCGTTGTTGATGCCCCAAAGGTAGCCGTAGACGAAGAAAGCGGTGCCGCTGGTTTCAGGCCCCGGTGCATGTTCTGCGTCGAGCAGACTGCGGGTCCAGTAGCCGTCGGCGGTTTGTGCTTTTTTCAGCGCCTGCGCCATGCCCTGATATTTGGCGATGTATTCGTTGCGGTGCGGGTCGTCCTTGGGCAGGTCTTGCAGCACCTTGGCCAGGCCGGCGAACACCCAGCCATCGCCGCGCGACCAGAAGTCCTTCTTGCCGTTGGCGCTCTTGTGTTTCGGGTAGACATAGCGCGCATCGCGGTAGTACAGCTTTTCATCGCTGTCGTACATGATGCTGTTGGCGTAGCTGAAGTATTGGTAAAGCTTGTCGAGGTACTGGCGATTGCCGGTCACGCCATATAGTTTGGTCATCACCGGCATCACCATGTACAGACCGTCCGACCACCACCAGTAGTCCTGGTTGGGGGTGCTCATCTGGTATTCCATCACCTCGCGTGCGCGGGCGATCTTTTCCGGATCGGGATCGAGCTTGTACAGGTCCACATAGGTCTGGAAGCAGATCTGCCAGTCGCCGAACAGTACGTGTTCGTCAGTCTCGCCGTACTGGTACTTCCACACCGCCTTGCTGGTGGACTTGGCGCCTTGCCACTGGTTGTGGATGGCCCAGTCTTCCGAATACTTGCGCCATGCCGGATTTTTGGTGAGCTGGTAGGCTTCCATATTCCCGGTGTGATACGCGGCGATATCCCAGAACGACCATTGCTGCGGTTTCTCGCGCTGCTGCCAGTAATCGTTGACCTTGTTGATAATGCCGACCACCTCCTGTTCGGAGGTGTCGACTGCCGGCGGCGCCGAAGCGCAGCCGGCCAATACGGTGACGCTGGCGGCCATCAGCGTCACGGCGTAGAGTCGTTTCATCATGCTTACAGTTTCCCCCGGATGCCGAATTTGATGGTGCGGCCATCATACTTCGCATAGTCCATGCGCGTCTTCTTGCCGCTGCCGTACTGGCCGCTCGCGTCTTCGAAGTAATCATACGCCAGCGTGTTGCTCAGGTTGAGCGCATCGATACGGAACTCCAGGTTGTCGTTGAACTTGTAGCTGATGTTGGCGTCGAGGTAGCCACGGCCGGCGCGCCAGCGGATCAGGTCATCGCCGTTGTTGCGTGGATTATCGCCGTGCAGCGATTTACCCTTGTAGTTATAGGACATGCGCGCCGCCCACTTGCCCTGTTCGTAGTACACCGTGCCGCTGTAGGCGTACTTCGGCACCGAATTGACCTCGATCTCCTTGCCCGCATTGGTGATCCACTTGGCGCTGTTGAACGGATCGATGTGGGTGTAGCTGGCCAGCGCACCCATGCCGTTGAATGGCGCAGGCAGGAAGGTGAAGGCCTGCTGGTAGGACAGCTCATAGCCTTTCAGCTTTTGCTCGCCGGCGTTGGTGTAGGTGCGCAGCGTCATTGGCAGGTTAGGATCGACGCGGCCGCTGGCGTCCTGGAACAGTGGGCCCAGGGCAGTATCCGGCAGGCCCAGCGAGCCGAAGGTCACCACGCGGGTGTTGGCCACGGTGGCGTCGGTCAGGGTCTTGTGGAAGATGCCGGCCGACAGCAGGCTGCCCGGCTGGAAGTACCATTCCAGGCTGGTGTCCAGGTTCTTCGATTGCTGCGGACGCAGGTTAGGATTGCCCGAGGTGGCGCTGGTGTCGAACTGGTTCGGGATCACCGTCTGTGCCGCGATGATCGACAGCGAGGCGCGGGTGATGGTCTTGCCCCACGAGGCGCGCCACATCAGGTTGTCCGTCACATCCAGCGCGGCGCTCAGTGCTGGCAACACATTGTGGTAAGAGCCCTGTTCGTGATTGGGCGCGTAGGCCAGAGAGGTGCCTTGCTGCTTGAAGTTGTTGATCTTGGTGTCGGTCTTCGAGTAGCGCACACCGGCGTTGATGCGCAGCTCGCGGCCCGCAACCTCGCCCTTGAAGTCCGACTGCACGTAGGCGGTCTTGACGTCTTCCTGTGCTTCGAAGCTCTGATTCGGCTGGAAGGTGGAATCCGGGTTGTACACCGCCGGATCGAACTGCGAATAGAAATAGCTGCTGTCCCAGGTAGCCCAGCTATGCGGCCAGCCAGCGCCAAAGTCGAGATTATCGATCGGCAGTTGCGAGGTCATGGCGTTGCGCAGGCCGGCCGTGCCGATGCTGTTCAGCTTTGCGGTGGCCAGCGCGGTGCCGTTACGCTTGTCGACGCCCTTGAGGGTGGACACGAAGGTCAGGCCGGACTTCAGGTGGCCGGTCCAGCCGCCAGGCAGGTCATAGTCGTAATCGGCGGCGACGCGCGCCTGCTTGCCCTTGTCGGTTTCCTTGGTCTTGGCGCTGCTGATGGTGAAGCCGCTCCAGTTATTCGGATCGGTGTAGCTGGTTGGCGAGGAGATCGATGGGTAGACGTGATCGCTGCCGTAGTCGATGGTCGAATCGGCGCCGTAGATGTAGCCGGACAGCTGGCCACCGGCGCTGGTGGCGGTACTCTGATTCAGGCTGGCCTGGCCGCTCAGGGTCAGCTTGGGACTGGCCTTCCAGCTGGCGTTCAACGCGCCGTAGCCGAATTTGGTTTCGTCCTCGTTGTAGCCGGCGCCCGCGTTGTAGGTGGTGTTGCCGAAGGTGCCGGTCAGCAGATTGGTGGCCGGATCGATCTTCACGTTCAACGGGATCAGGCCGTTGTTGCCGGAGGCGCCAACCGGTGCGTTGCGGTTGGTGGTGGCGGTGCTGCGGATCAGGATGCCGAACAGCTGTTCCGTGCGGGTGTTCTTCAGCTTCGAATACATGGTGTCGAGGCTGACGTTGAGGGTCGGCGTTTTCCATTGCAGCGATGAGACCAGGCCGTCACGCGTGCGCTCGTTTTCCGAGCCGTAGAAGCGGTAGATGCGTGGCAGCAGCGCGTTCGCGACCTGGGCGCGGGTGTAGCTGCCGAGATTCGCACGTGGGCTGTCGAAGTCCAGCGCCAGTGCGAAGTTGCCCTTGACCGGGCTGGCACTGCCGTTGGCGGAGCTGTTGTAGCCGCCGGTCGCTTCAAAGCCGGAGCGGGTGTTGACGCTGCCTGAGTGCGAGGCGCCGATCAGGAAGCCGAGATTGTCCCAGGTGTTCGAGTACAGCACAAAGCCGTTCGGGTCATTGTGCTTGGACGCGGTGTTGTAGGTGTCGGTCAGGCCGTAGCGGATGGTGCGCTTGGGATTGTCGAACGGGCGCGGGGTTTGCAGGTCGACTACGCCACCGAGGCCGCCTTCGGTCAGTTCCGCCAGCGGCGATTTGTAGAAGTCGACGCGGCCGAACAGTTCGGACGCGAACACGTCGTAGTTGAAGCCGCGCGCGGCCGAGCCGATGGTCGAGGTGGAGGTGGTGTTGACTGGCGCACCGTTGAGCGTGGTGACCACGTATTCGGTTGGCAGGCCGCGCACCGAGATGCGCTGGCCTTCGCCGGAGGCTTCGTCGCGGTTCAGGATCACGCCTGGCACGCGTTGCAGCGATTCGGCGATATTCGCTTCCGGGAATTTGCCGATGTCTTCAGCGACGATGGAATCGCGCACGCCGATCGCTTGCTGTTTCAGGTTCAGCGCTTTTTGCAGGCTGGAGCGGAAGCCGGTAACCACCACGGTGGTGGTGGCGGGATCGGCCGGTGGTTCGGTGGCGCTGGCGGCAGGCGCTGCCGGTGTCTCCTGGGCCAGGGCCGCAGGCGCATACATGGCCGCTAAAGCAAGCGGAACCAAGGTCTCCAGTATTTTCTTTTTCATATATTCCTCAGTAATTCGTTCTGGGATGGCGCAGGTTGTCTGATGACCTGTCACAAACAAGACTAATCACTTCGGCTTTTTGCAGCAACTTGAGCAGTAAACGATTTATTGCGCTGCATCAGCGCAGGAAATTGCGCGGTTTATCTATGAAAAGGGTGTTTTTGACCATGTGTATAAAGTGAGAACAATCAACATGGTGATTATTTCAGGTGGCTGGTATGCCCACTTCGTATAGACGAATGCAAATTTTCTATATGGTTTTGTGGGGAAAAACCCACGAGCCATATCAAACCAGCGGCGCTGGACGGACGTTGATCACGCGCGTGGTGGTGATGGTTTCCAGTTCGTAGGGGATACGAATGTTGGGACCTTTGAAGTCCTTCTTGTTCCGCGTCACGACAATCAGCCCGTGCGCCTGCGCGGTAGCCAAAATGAGCGCGTCCGCCAACGCCATTTTGGCCCGCTTGCGGATGCTGCTGCTGCGGATGCGCGCAGCGATGTTGATGATGGCAGTATCTATCTGGATGATCTCGAAACCAACGCGTGCCAGTACATCCCTCACATCTTGCTTGCCTTTAAGCGATACACCGGCGTGCAGTTCTATCAGCGTGATTGCACTGATCATTGGCCGTTGCCAGCATCTGAATTCGACAAATGCCTCTTGATAGCCATTGATGGCATCAATAAGAATATTGGTATCGAAGAGCGCAGCTTTCACTCTTCCTCTGCCTCGTCATCACGCATGAATTTAAGGCCGTCGGCGGGGATTCCGGTGCTGTCACGTAAAAGCTCGTGAAATTCCATTATTGCCGCCATTCTTCTTGCACAGCCGTCAGCATATCCAGGACTCTTTGCCATTTCCTGGACGATCATCGAGAAGTCCTCATCGGACATCATTTCCTGGACGGGCTCGGGTTCGGGTTCTTCAGGTTCCGGAGGATCGTTTTGGCGGCTGAGGATATGTTCACGAAGTTCGTTGAGCCGCGCTTTCCGGTGTGCGTATTCTTCCCGGTAGCCGGGGCTGCGGGCCATTTCCTGGACGATCATCGCGAAGTCCTCGTCGGACATCGTTTCCTGGACTGGTTTGGGTGGGCGGTCGTTCATGGGGCACCTCCTGTCAGACAGTGTAGGTGATTGTGAGGTCGATTGTTGGTGCGAAGTTTGATTTTTCGCGCGCCAAAACGGAAAAAGCCGTAAATCATTTATCATGATTTACGGCTTTCAGAATCTTGGTGGTGATAGGTGAAATCGCACCGATCATCATCATGAACACGTAACTAATTGATTCATAAGCCGTTACTCTAGCGCTTGGTGTCGAGATTCAATCAATGTGCATCACCCTAGTAATGCACGTTTAGACAACTAAATGCAAGTGTATGAAAAAATCAGATATTGCTAGCGATGCCTTCATGTTGTATTCTTTACTACGTTGGCCGCTGGCGCTGGTGGGTAGCTCCCCTTTGCAATGGATGCGACTACCGAGCTGGAGCTGACTACCCTTAAAACGGGAAATCGTCATCTTCTGATTTAGTCAGATCGCTGACGTCGCCAATCGAATATAGTTGAACGTCTTTGCCACCTATGTTCTCGACTTGTGCAAGGGTAAGATATTTCATAGTGCCTGCGTCAATAGATGACTTCAGCTGTGTTTCAAAGTTGTCTAAGTTATTGCCGACTAAGCGTCGTTTTGTGCCCAAGATAGCTCCCAGACTTGCTGCTTGTGCTGCATCACTTGACTTAATGCAACTTTCCATTAACTTCGAAAATTCTTCATAGTTCTCAATGACAGTTTCGAGAGATTTTGACTTCTTTTCAAGAATGAACACAGAATTGAGCAAATGTTCAACAATCTCTAGGGCTACGCGCAGATCAGACTCTTTAGGCTCCTTCACTTCATGGGCTGCATCGTTACCTAAAAAGCGAATAGCATGCAGTCTCTTTTTGTCAGAATTTGATACGTTGCCGGTTTTATACAACTGATCGATGCGCTTTTCCAAGTTGCTGCCGGAAATCTCAAGATGATTGCATACGGCTTCAATTGTGGCTCGAAGGCCTATACTCGCCAAAACGTAAGCTGTATCGCTGTATGCAGATAACGTTTGGCGATAAACCTTTCTAATTAGTGCTGGAATCCAAGCAGTTCCTTTTAGACCGCTGTGGTTACGCACCAAGCGTGGATATACTATTGTCGTAATTGTGTGGCGGACATCGCCATCAGAATCTTCCCAAACCTGTTCGTAGTCATCGTTCCGATGACGGAATCCGGTTGTGTGACAGCCGAGGCACCGGACAATCTGCCAAGAGTCCTTTTCATGGTAAGTTTCTGGATCAGTCTCGGCGATGTGTTCGCATAGAATTTCATTTCTAGTAACGCTTTTGCAGGTTCTGCAATCTGTTCTTACTACTTTCGGCTCGGCTGTCATTTGGCAATAGGCGTAGCGATTGGGAACTACATAATATCCTAATAATTTCGTTTTACTAACTTATTGGTGTTGTTTTTGCCTACACAACGCGTCGTCAATTTCGATAGCGCAAGACGATGATTTATGATTGTATGCTGAAAAGCATAACTTTAAACTTTCGAAATACTTATGCCGACAATTTTAATCGTTTCTGCTAGCCCTCTAGATCAAGATCGTCTTCGGCTGGGTGCCGAGGTGAGGGATATTCGCCATGCTCTACAGCGATCACGCAACCGGGAGAACTGGAAGATAGAGAGCAACGAGGCGATTACTGTTGACGACCTCCGGCGTGCCTTGCTTGATCACTCGCCAACAGTGCTTCATTTTTCTGGTCACGGTGGGGGAAAGGGCGGGCTTTGCTTTGAAGACGCTAACGGCACATCCAATCTGGCTCAGGCCGAGCCACTTGCAAGGCTTCTGCATCATTTCAAGAGTCAACTTAAATGCGTAGTCCTGAATGCTTGCTACTCGGAGGTCCAAGCTGATTTTATACGCAACGAGATCGACTATGTTATCGGAATGAACGCGGCCGTAAGTGATGCGTCCGCTACCAAATTTTCGGTTTCTTTTTATGATGCTGTATTTGCAGGAACCGATTTTAGAACAGCATTTGATCTAGGGTGCACCGCACTTGATTTAAATAATATGCAGGATTCCGATGTCCCTGTGTTCATGACAGGAGCGCGCTTGCAGCCGGTTACCTTGTCCTATAGCGCTCTAGTTCCAGAGATAGAAAGGACTGTATACGCGTTTTGCAACAGTCCTTTCGCTGAGCGCTCTACGTTTACTACAACAGGTGAGGCTGCCAAGGGTGCAATGGAAAAATACTATAGATCGTCGATGCACCGCACAGTGAGGAGCGTTCGAGTTGTGAGCATGAAGCAGATCGATGCGGATCATTGGGCCGTTGATATTAGCGGTTCGGAATTTGATATTTTGTATGTAATGATCAAGGATCGGTCTGTATTAATAGAATGGGAGGCAAGTGTCGGACTGTGGAGTATTCCGCCGAAAACGGTGATTGCGGTTGGTCCTACTGAGGCCATTATCGCGCGGGCAAACGCGCAATTGTCCGACTACTATAACTATGATTTTGGAGCAGATCACAACAGGCAGGCTTTTCAATCAATAGACCTCGGTTCCAACATTCATGGATATGTGAGGCGGGGAACGCAAACACACCGCGATCTAATGGAAATCCTTTCGGATGGGAATGAGCATCAGGTTACGTTGCAAGTCAGGAAAGTTATCGACAGCGCTAGGTTACTTATGATCGAAGAGTTCCTCTCTCCAACTTGGTTATATTCTACTCCTGAGGTAATAGAGGAAATTAATAAGGAATAGGCATGGCCACTGGCTCTACTGCCTCGATTTTTGCTAAATGCCGCGACCTCGCACGCCAGATTGGGCGTGCCTTTGAGCTGAAACGGACGCCGGTGGCCCCATAGATCTATAGCTTACGTTTTTCGATGGTGAGATCATAGATTCCTGCCGTCTCCACCATGAATTTACCGAGGTCGCTGGACTCGCAATCTGTTAAGAATCCAATGCTTTGTCGAGTAATGCTGCGAGCGCATCCAAGCCACGGTCGATGCCGTCGGCGGCTAGGCGGCGGTGGTTCTGCTTCAATTTCTCATATCGCTCGGCGTCAGCGCCAGCGTATCGGCGACCAGACAGTGCTTCCGAAATTTCGCTGGAAACTCCTGCGTCACCTAGCGTAACTTTGAAGGTGTGCCGCATCGAGTGAAAGTAGGCAAGGCGCTCGCAATCGAATCCTTGGCGAGCGGCAACCGCTTTAAGCTCCCGACCACCCCATTCGCTGACGTTGTGGCTCCACTTGACGATTTGGCCGAGTTCGGACGTGACTTCACGGGGCTCCCACTCTTTTTGGAAGGGGCGCTGGAAGCCTGTTTGTTGCTGACTGTGCAGGAATTCGACGAAGCCGTGCTTGATCAGCGACGCGTGTATCGGCGCGTGCCGCCAACTCGACACCTTTTTCATCGACTTCCGCACCACGCCGTCTGGGTCGGGGCGACCGTCGAAAACCAGATACCAAACGCCAGCCTCCGCGTCGTTGACAAGGTCAGTTTTCAAATGAATTTGGCAAAGCTCCTCTATCCGACAGCCAAGGAAAGCTGGGGCAACCGAGGCCCAGAATTGTGCGGGTTCCTCAGCCGATATTGTTTGGCATTTTCGAATAGCATCCCAAGTTGTTCCAGGGTAAACGCGTCGCGGTCATCAGATTCTGGCGAGTCCCTTTTCGGCGCTAGCGTTTTTGTCGTGAGCGCTGGCAGGCCCGCTTCCCGGACCCGAAACCAATTCAGGACTGTCGCGACGGTGGTCATATAGTGACCCTGCGATGTGATGTTCGGCACAGTGGCCGACACGTGATCACAGTAGGCTACGAAGTCCGCCTGGTCGATCTCCAGCGCACACTTCGAGTCGCCAAAAAACTTCCTCGCGTGATCGAGTTTACTGCGATAGGTCGCCTTGGTTTGAGCCTTGGTCTGGGACTTGCTGAAATATTCGGGTATGGCGTCGCTGAAGGGCTTTTGGGCGGCGGGGGCGATGTCCAATACTACTGTGCCCGCGTTTGCCCGCCAGTGCCGTTCTAATCGCGGAATTGACTGCGCCTTCTTCGTGCGGCTCGGCCTTAACGTAAAGCGACGACGGCAACCCAAGCTCGTTGAAGTCGAGCTTCATTTCGTAGTTGAAGGTGAAGCCGTCGGAGTCGTTTGAATTTGTTGCCATTGCTATACGTTGGAAAATTGAGTCGGTTTGAGCGGCAAGCGCCCGTCCTCGAACGACTGCCAAGCGGCGGTCGCTCGTTTCTAGCGATTGCACAAACACTTGCCGACCAATGGCGTGCCGAGCCGCTTCGGGAATGCGTCGCCGAAAATAATAGATGGTTCCGTGCCGCGATTTTATTAGGAATTTACCTGCCATGTGTGGCACCCTTGTGCAACACCACGCGAGTAGAGCGGACATGAAAAAGCCGCTGAACCTTTCGGATCAACGGCTTATCGAATTCTTGGTGGTGATAGGTGGACTTGAACCACCGACCCCAGCATTATGAATGCTGTGCTCTAACCAACTGAGCTATATCACCTGCAACGCGAAGCATTATCGGGGATGGGCCTCTGACTGTCAAGGCTGACCCCAAATTTTTTTGAAAAAAGTGACGTCTGGCGTGTCGCGGCCGTCAAAACATTGGCATATTGGTATTTTCTAACGGAGGCAATATGGCGACCAATATTTTCGTGAACCTGCCGGTGCGCGATCTGCAGAAGTCGATCCAGTTCTTTACCCACCTCGGCTACAGCTTCAATCAGCATTACACCGATGAGTCCGCCACCTGCATGATCGTGGCCGAGAATATTTTCGTGATGTTGCTGACCGAAGCCCGTTTCAAGGAGTTTACGCCAAAGCCAGTCAGCGACGCGCGCACTTCAACCGAGGTGCTGCTGTGCTTGCAGGTGGCCTCGCGCGAGGCGGTGACGTCGCTGGTCAACAAGGCGATTGAAGCTGGCGGCAGTGCGTACAAGGAGCCACAGGACCACGGCTTTATGTACGGTCACGGCTATCAGGACCTGGACGGCCACTTGTGGGAGCTGGTCTACATGAGCGGCGAGCCGCCCAAGAGTTAGCCCAGCCGTTCGGCGATCTGCGCCAGCATGATGGGCGCCGGATCGGCGCCTAGGCAATCGATCACCACCCGCTCCGGCATCGACCGCAGCCAGGTTAGCTGCCGCTTGGCCAGCTGGCGTGTGGCGATGATGCCGGTCTCGCGCATGGTTGAATAATCAATCGTGCCATCCAGATATTCCCACGCCTGGCGATAGCCGACGCAGCGTATCGACGGCAGCCCCGGATGCAGGTCGCCGCGCCGCCGCAGCGCTTCCACTTCGGTAATCAGATTACCGTGCGGGCTTTCTTCCAGCATGATGTCGAAACGACGTGCGATGCGCTGGTGCAGCACCGCGCGGTCGGACGGCTCCAGCGCAAACGACAGCAAATCAAACGGCAGCTCGGTCTTGTCGCGCAAGGCCAGCAGCTCGGACATCGCCTTGCCGCTCAGCGTGTAAATCTCCAGCGCACGCTGGATGCGTTGCGAATCGGCCGGCGCCAGCCGCGCAGCCGTTTCCGGATCGATGGCGGCCAGGCGTGCGTGCATCGCCGGCCAGCCGAGGCGCGCCGCTTCCTCATCCAGCGCGGCGCGCACGGCGGGATCGGCGCCAGGCAGATCATCCAGTCCATCGGCCAGCCCTTTGAAGTACAGCATGGTGCCGCCGACCAGCAGCGGCAGCTTGCCGCGCGCGCTGATCTCGTCCACCAGCCGGAGCGTGTCTTTCCTGAACTGCGCCACCGAGTAAGAGTCCAACGGGTCGATGATGTCGATCAGGTGATGCGGCACGGCCGCCAGTTCTTGCTTGCTGGGCTTGGCGGTGCCGATGTCCATGCCGCGATACACCAGCGCCGAATCGACAGAGATAATTTCAGACTGAATGCGTGCGGCGATCGCCAATGCGGAGGCGGTTTTGCCCGACGCCGTCGGGCCCATGATGGCGACGGCCAGTGGTTTGCTGCCCATGTTTATTGACCGCGCAGGAAAAGCTTGTCGAGCGCGCCGATTTCCACCTGCACCCAGGTCGGGCGGCCGTGGTTGCACTGGTCCGCGCGTTCGGTGACTTCCATCTGCCGCAGCAGCGCGTTCATCTCCTGTACCGACAGGATGCGGTTGGCGCGCACCGCCGTGTGGCAGGCGAGGGTGCCCAGCAGTTCGTTCTGGCGTTCGATCAGCACGCGCGAACCGCCGAATTCACGCACGTCGCGCAGCACATCGCGCGCCAGCGTTTGCGCGTCGGCGTTCTTCAGTAGCACCGGCACCGAGCGCACCGCCAGCGTGCTGGGCGACAGCACGGCGATGTCGAAGCCCAGCGTCTGCAAGGTCTCCTGGTGTTCTTCGGCGGTGCCGACTTCCACCGCGTCCGCGTAGAAGGTGATCGGGATTAGCAGCGGCTGTACCTGCATTTCCTCGCCGGCGACGCGGCTGTCCAGCGCATTTTTCAGCTGCTCGTACAGGATGCGTTCATGCGCCGCATGCATATCGACCAGCACCAGGCCCTTGGCGTTTTGCGCCAGCACGTAGATGCCGTGCAGCTGCGCCAGCGCGAAGCCGAGTGGGAATTCTTCCTGCGCCATGGCGGAGGAGGAGACGGTAAACGAGCTGGCTTGCGGCAGCGTCATGTCGGACTCGCTGCGCGCAGTGGCAGTAGCAGCGGGGCGGTCGCTGTCGCGGAACATGGCGCCGTAGTTCTCCATGCTTTGCGCCACACCGCCCTGATCCGCGCCGAAACGCGGCGTCACGTAAGCGCTGCTGCTGGCGGAAGCATCCGCACTGCGCGCGCCGAACGGCGAAGGCGAAAAGGTCGGTGCATAGTCCGGCGCCAGCAAGGGACCGAACGAGGTCTGTTCGCCGCGCCAGGCTGGCGTGGCGTTCAAGCTGTCGGCAGCGGGCAGCGGCGATGGCACGCTGCCGTGCGCCGTGGCCGAGGTTTGCGCCAGCGCGCGCTGCACTGCGTGGAATACGCACTGGTGCACGGCGCGGCCGTCGCGGAAGCGCACTTCGATTTTCGATGGGTGGACGTTGACGTCCACCAGCGCCGGGTCCATGTCCAGCGACAGCACATACGACGGGAAGCGGTCGCCGTGCAGCACGTCCTGGTAGGCGGCTTTCACTGCATGCACCAGCACCTTGTCGCGCACGAAGCGGCCATTCACGTAGAAGAACTGGCCGTCGGCGCGCGCCTTGGAGGCGGTTGGCAGGCCGATGTAGCCGTGCAGGCGCAGCGGGCCGATGGTTTCATCCACCGGCAGGCGCGCCTCGGCAAAGCCGTCGCCGAGGATCTGCGCACTGCGGCGCGCGATTTCGCTGGTGTTCCAGTGATCGACGGTGCGGCCGTTGTGGGTCAGCGAGAACGATACATCCGGCCGCGCCAGCGCGATGCGGCGCACGACTTCGGCGCAGTGGCCAAATTCGGTCTGCTCGGACTTGAGGAATTTGCGCCGCGCCGGCGTGTTGTAGTACAGGTCCTTGACGTCGATGGTGGTGCCCAGCGCGCCGGAAGAGGGGGTCGGCGTCGCATTATGCGAGCCTTCGATTTCCCACGCGTGTGCGGCGTCGGCGGTGCGCGAGGTGATGCTCACCTGCGCCACCGAGGCGATCGACGCCAGCGCCTCGCCACGGAAGCCCAGCGTGCCGACGTTCTCCAGATCGTCCAGCGAGCTGATTTTGGAGGTGGCGTGGCGCGCCAGCGCCAGCGGCATCTGCTCGTGCGGGATGCCGCGGCCATTGTCGGTGATGCAAATGCGTTTGACGCCGCCTTCCTCCAGCCGCACGGTGATCTGCGTGGAACCGGCGTCCAGCGCGTTCTCCAGCAGTTCCTTGACCACCGCCGACGGCCGCTCCACCACCTCGCCGGCGGCGATCTGGGAAATCAGCTGGTCAGGCAGGGCCTGGATGGGGCGTGGCGGGCGGAGGTCAGGGGCGTTCATCACGGGATTATAACTTGCCGCGTTCCCGCACCGGCAGCATGGCGTTGCACAGTTCCAGGTAATTGGCCGCGAATTTGCTCCATGGGCCGCCGCGATTGCGCTGCGCTTCCAGCACTTGCTGGTAGATCGGCGCCTCGCTGCGCATCACTTCATAGTGGCTGCGCTCCGCTTCCGGTACGTCCGCCTCCAGGCGCACCGAGACGATCGGCATGCGCGCTTCGTTCGCGCCGTAGAAGCCCAGGGTCTCGCTGCCGCGCGGCAGGGTGGTCAGCAGCGGCATGCCGGACAGCACGCGGCCAACTACGGTGATGTTGCGGTCCAGCTGGCGCGGCGCGTGGCCGGTCACCGCATACAGTTCGACGCCGCTGCCGCTGTCGGTCTCATTGCCGCGTGCCACGCCCACCGCGCTGTAGCAGTGCGTCAGCCAGGTGGTCCTGGCCTGCGGGTCGCGGCCGACCGGGAAGCCGTTGGAGTGGCCAATTTGCGGGGCATAGCCGTCGGCGTCCTTCTGCTGCACGAAATGTTTATCGTTCGACATCGGTACTGTGAATTCGCCGGTCACCTTGGCTTTGGCCGTGCCCAGCGACTTGGGCTTGTCAGTCTCGCCATTCGGATCGCCCCACTGCGCCACATAGTTTTCCTGCGAGCGGTTGATCGACAGGCCATCAAAATAATGTTCTTTCACCAGCGTCTTGATGTTGGCGATGTTCTGCGGCGCGAAGTCCGGCGCCAGCTCGATCACCACGCGGCCGGTCGGCAGGTCCAGGTACAGCGTGTTGGCAGGATCGGTCGGGCGCCAGTCGGATGGCTTGGAGGTTTTGATCACCTCGCTGGCGCTAGGGCGCACCGGCAGCTCTGCCGCGTGCGCGACTTGCAGGCCAAATGCCAGAACAGGCAGGGATAAAACGCGGAAAGTACGTGACAAAGCCATCCAGATCTCCTTGGTTGAGCGAACCCGCTTGCTGCGGGACCAGTGCCGATTGTAAACTGGATATTAATCGTCAGGAAAGCGCTCTGCCAAGCCCATGTGGCCTTTGGGTGGTGTATGATTCCGGCGCTTACTTTATGGGAAGAATATGGATTTTATGCAATTTTTTGACATGATTCTTCATGTCGATAGAACCCTGGATGTGCTGATCCAGCAATACGGGACGCTGATCTACGTGGTGCTGTTTGCCATTATCTTCGCAGAGACCGGCCTGGTGGTCCTGTTCTTCTTCCCTGGCGATACCCTGTTGTTCATTGCTGGCGCGCTGTGCGCAGTCGGCGAAATGAATCTGCCGCTGTTGATGTTCCTGCTGACCACCGCCGCCATCACCGGCAACACCTGTAATTACTGGATAGGCGAGAAGGTCGGCCAGCGCATGTTCACCCACGATTACCGCTGGCTGAACAAAGATGCACTGAAAAAGACCCATGAATTCTTCGAAAAGCACGGCGGCAAGACCATCGTGCTGGCGCGCTT
Source organism: Duganella sp. sic0402 (assembly GCF_019219065.1). Taxonomy (GTDB): domain Bacteria; phylum Pseudomonadota; class Gammaproteobacteria; order Burkholderiales; family Burkholderiaceae_D; genus Rugamonas. The sequence continues at coordinate 262,659 of NZ_JAHUWK010000006.1, forward strand.
CGTGCCGGTGGTGCGTACCTTCGCGCCGTTCGTGGCCGGCGTGTCGGACATGACGTTTGCCCGCTTCCAGCTGTATAACTTCGCTGGCGCCATCCTGTGGGTGGTGCTGCTGACCATGGCCGGCTACTTCTTCGGCAACATCCCTATCGTGCGCGAGCACCTGACCGAAATCGTGCTGGTCGGCGTGGGCCTGGCGATTGTGCCGATGATTATCGGCGGCCTGTATAAACTAACCCGCCGCCTGCAAAGCCGCTGAAACCCGCATCAAGTCATGCTGCGCGGCCGCCGCAGCGTGACGTTTTGCTACTTTTCTCCAGCGACTGTCCTGCCTTACCCTCAAGTTTTGCCCAAATGCATCCGTATACCAGAGTGTAATGTCACTTCTGGATAGCCCATGCGTACCCTCCTCACCCTGTTGGCCTGCTGCTGCGTCGTTTCCGCAGCCGTTAGCGCTGAAAAAGATCCGCTGATTTCGCCATCGACGAAAACCGCGCTTCCAGGTGGTGCGAGCGGTAGCTCGGGCTCGTCCGCGTCCGCTGCATCGGCTTCCTCGTCTTCCAGCGCACCTGCGCGCAAGCTGAGCAAGCGCGAAGAAGAGCAGCAGGCCGAGGCCGACCTGTCGGCACGCATTCAGGAGCGCCTGGCCGCCATGCGCGCCAATCAGCAGGCGCGCGTCGCCGCTGCCGCCAAGGCCAAGAAAGCAGCGGAAGCCAAGGCGGCCGCAGTCGCCGCTGCGCCCAAGGTGTACAGCAATGTCTGGTCATACGAGGGCGAGGCTGGCCCGGCCAACTGGGGCAAGATCAATCCTGCCTGGGCCAAGTGCGGCAATGGCAACCGCCAGTCGCCGATCGATATCCGCGACGGCATGAAGGTGGATCTGGAGCAGATCACCTTTGACTATCACCCGTCGTCATTCAATGTGACCGACAACGGCCATACCGTGCAGGTCATGGTCGGCAATGGCAATTTCATCACGGTTGGCAACCGCACTTATGAGCTGATCCAGTTCCACTTCCATCGTCCGTCCGAGGAGCGCATCAACGGCAAGGGCTTCGAGATGGTGATGCACCTGGTGCACAAGGACGGCGAGGGCCGCATTGCCATGCTGGCGCTGCTGCTGGAACGTGGCAAGCAGCAGCCGGTGATACAGACGGTGTGGAATAATCTGCCGCTGGAAAAATTCGATACGGCTGCACCGTCGATCACGCTGGATCCGATGGACCTGATACCGGCGCGGCGCGACTACTACACCTTCATGGGTTCGATGTCGACGCCGCCATGCCAGGAAGGCGTGCTGTGGCTGGTGATGAAGGAGCCGGTGCAGGCATCCCCGGCGCAGATGGCGCTGTTCAGCCGCCTGTATCCGCTGAACGCGCGCCCGACGCAGCCGAGCAACGGCCGCATCATCAAGGAATCGCAGTAATTACACTGTGATGCGGTGCTTGCCGGTCCAGGTGGCGCCGGCCGCCAGCGGCTGCTGGTAGATGCGCGCCGGCTCGATGCAGATGAAGCGCTGATATTCCTCATCGGCCAGGTCGACCAGGGCTTGCGCATCTTCCTGGCCCGGATTCCACACCACCCATTGTTCAAAGCCGGTCTGCTCCAGACGCAGTGTGGCGTCGGCCGTGTTCAGCGTCACGCCCGGCGTGGCGTCGTACATGCGATCGTGCTTCTCGGTGAAATGCAGCGCCGGCGTATCCTGCACGCGGGTGTTGTTGTGATGGTCAAGGAAGGATTGGTTTTGCAGGCCGCTGATGCTGGTCGCGTCCAGCTGGCCGACATCGTAGTAAGTGTGCAGCGCCACGCCAAATGGATAAGCCTCCGCCCCCGGATTGTGGGCGCGGAAGTCCATCTCCAGCGCATCGCCTTGCAGCGTGAAGCGCAGGGTCAGGGCGAAATCATGCGGCCACGCCTGCGCGTGTTCAGCCGAGATGTCGCCGGGCGCCAGGCTGAATTCGAGGAAAGAGCTGCCGCCGTCGCCGCCCTGGCCGGTCAGGCGCCAGTTGCTGACGCGCGCGAAGCCGTGACGCAGGCCGGGGCCACGCACATTAAACTGCGGGAAGATGACCGGCACGCCGCCGCGTATCGCCTTGCTGCCGTCCAGCGGCGTTTGCGCGCTGACGAACAGGCGCTGCTTGCCATCGGCGGTCTTCCACGACAGCAGATGCGCACCAAACAGCGACACGATCGCCTGCGCGCCATCGGCGGCGGTGAGTTGTACTGCCGGCAGCGCGCCGTATTCGGTCATCTTCACTACAGCCATGGATCTCTCTTTCAGGTCAGCCGGTTTTTTGCCAGCGGTGGATTTTTTGCGAAGTAGCGGCGGATGCCGGTGACGATGGCGTCCGCCAGTTTGTTCTGGTAATCCTCATCGCGCAGCTTGGCTTCTTCCTCCGGGTTGGAGATGAAGGCGGTCTCGATCAGGATCGATGGAATGTCCGGCGCTTTCAGCACCGCAAAGCCGGCCTGCTCGACCGAGCCTTTGTGCAGGCGGTTGATGCCGCCGATTTCGCCCAGCACGGCGCGGCCTACTTTCATGCTGTCGTTGATCTGTGCGGTGGTGGACAGGTCGAGCAGCACGCTGGCCAGTTGCTTGTCGTGATTCTTCAGGTTGACGCCGCCGATGGCGTCGGCCGCGTTCTCCTTGTCCGCCAGCCAGCGCGCGGCGGTGGAGGTCGCACCTTTTTCCGACAGCACAAACACCGACGAGCCGCGCGCGGTCGGCTGCACAAAGGCGTCGGCGTGGATAGACACGAACAAATCGGCCTGCACCTTGCGGGCTTTTTCCACGCGTGTGCCGAGCGGGACGAAGTAGTCGCCGTCGCGGGTCAGCATCACGCGGATGTTGGGCAGGTCTTCCAGCTTGGTCTTGAGGCGCTTGGCGATGGACAGCACGATGTCTTTTTCGCGGCTGCCGTTGCGGCCCGAGGCACCCGGATCTTCGCCGCCGTGGCCGGGGTCGAGCGCGATGGTAATCATGCGCACCATCTTGCCCGGCTTCTCGATTTTTTCAGCGGCCTTGGTCTGTGCTTCGGCGATCTTGACCTGGGCCTTCAGCTCCTCGCGCGGCTCGGCCTTCAGGTCCGGCTTGAGTTCCGCCAGCTGTTCTTTTGGCGTTGGCACGGCCGCCCCATCGGCCGGTGGCGTGGTCCAGTCGCCTTTTTCGATCATGGCGGCGATAGGATCGACTTCCTTCACCGGATACAGGTCGAAGATCAGCCGGTGCTTGTAAGTGCCAGCTGGCGGCAGCGTGAACACCTGCGGCTTGATTTCTTCTTTCAGGTCGAACACCAGCCGCACCACGTTGGGCCGGTTCTGGCCCACGCGCACCTGCTTGATGTAGGGATCGTTGGACTGGATCTTGGCGACCAGGCTTTTCAGCGTCGGATTCAGGTCCAGGCCTTCGATGTCGACCACCATGCGTTCCGGGTCTTTGACGATGAAGTGCGTGGCTTTGAGGTCGGTATCGTTTTCCAGCGTGACGCGGGTATAGTCGTCGGCCGGCCAGACGCGCACGGCGAGAATTTGCGCGGCATGCGCGCGCGACGCGGCAGTGACGGAGAGCAGCAGGGTTGCGCCGGCCTTCAGGACGGTGCGGCGGCTCACATGTTGGGAGCGAATTTGAGGCGTTGAAGGCATGAGTTACCCAAGGCGGTAGACGCCTGCAATTCTACATCACGACCGTGGCCTGACACAGTCAAAAACACATTCAGGTCCGGCGGCGGCAGTACGCCTTCGGCTTTTTCCGGCCATTCGACGATGCAGATGTTATCCCCGTTGAAGTCTTCACGGAAGCCGGCATCGAGGAATTCTTCCGGGCTGCCCATGCGGTACAGGTCGAAGTGGATCACGCTGACAGCGCGGCTGTCGAGCTGGATGCTGTATGGTTCGGACAGCGTGTAGGTAGGGCTTTTGACCGTGCCCACGTGGCCGGCGGCGTGCAATAGTGCGCGGGTGAGGGCGGTTTTGCCGGCGCCCAGATCGCCGTGCAGATGGATCGCCAGGCCGGGCAAGAGCGCGCGCGACAGCGCCGTGCCAAGGGCGGCGGTGCCTGCTTCGTCGTGTAGATGGGCTGTAAAGTGCTGCATCAATTAAAATGTCATGTTGGTTGGATCGCCAGCCATTTTAACCGCTAGCTACGCCAAGATGTCCCTGTCTGAAACCAATTTAGCCGAACTTGCCCTCAGCATCAAGCGCTGGGGTGTGGAGCTGGGCTTCGCCGAAATCCGTATCACCGACGTCGACCTGAGTCACGCCGAAGCCGGCCTGCAGGCCTGGCTGGACGCCGGCATGCACGGCGAAATGGACTATATGGCAAGCCACGGCATGAAACGCGCGCGTCCCGCCGAGCTGGTGCCGGGCACCATCCGCGTGGTCAGCGCACGCATGAACTATCTGCCGAGGGACACGCAAACCGAGGGCGAACATGACTGGCGCGACCGCGAGGCGGCCCGCCTGGCCGATCCCAATGCGGCGGTGATTTCAGTCTACGCGCGCGGCCGCGACTATCACAAGGTGCTGCGCGCGCGCCTGCAGCAGCTGGCCGACAAGGTGAAGGCCGAGATCGGCGATTTCGGCTACCGCGTGTTCACCGATTCGGCGCCGGTGATGGAGCTGCCGCTGGCCGAGAAGGCCGGTCTGGGGTGGCGCGGCAAGCACACCTTGCTGCTGTCGCGCACTGCCGGGTCGATGTTCTTCATGGGCGAATTCCTGGTCGACCTGCCGCTGCCGGTGGACCAGCCGACCGGCGCGCACTGCGGCCAGTGCAGCTCTTGCATTACCGCCTGCCCGACGCAAGCCATCCTCGGGCCGGGGCGCATGGATGCGCGGCGCTGCATCTCCTACCTGACCATCGAATTGAAGAATGCGATCCCGCTGGAGTTCCGTCCGCTGATCGGCAACCGCGTCTACGGCTGCGACGATTGCCAGACCGCCTGCCCGTGGAATAAGTTCGCGCAGCGTGCCGTGCTGCCGGACTTTGACGAGCGCCATGGCCTGGGCAGCGCTTCGATGATCGAATTGTTTGCGTGGACTGAGGAAGAATTCAACCGCAATATGGAAGGCAGCCCGATACGCCGCATCGGCCATGAGCGCTGGCTGCGCAATATCGCGGTCGGGCTGGGAAATGCGGCGGCGGCGGGCGCCAGGGGCGATGCGGCGATCATCGCGGCGCTGGAGGCGCGCCGCGAGCATCCATCCGAGTTAGTGCGCGAGCACGTTGGCTGGGCGCTGGCGCAGCATCAGCACGGCGACCACGCCCCACACGACTAAGGTCACCACCGAGGCTTCCACGCCGTAGCTGCCGCCGGTCAGCCATTCCGGGCCGGAGGTGCTCACTTGCAGCCAGCCGCGCGCTGCGTGGCCCGACACCGGCGCCGCAAACAGGCCGTCGTAGGTGGAGTTCCAGGCGAAGTGTGCGCCGATCGGCAGCCACACGCGGCGCGTTTTCATATAGCAGGCGCTGAACACCAGCGAAGCGATGCAGGTCATGGCGATGCCCATCACGCTGACATTGTCGTTCGACAGGTGGGCCAGCGCGAACAGCAGCATCGAGGCGACCAGTGCGGCGCGCGTGCCCCAGCGTTGTTCGACGATGCGGAACGCCACCGCGCGGAACATGATCTCTTCAAAAAATGCCACCATGATTTGCTCCGGCACGGACTTCAGCAAGAAGCCAAAGCTGTCGCTGCTGCCGGTGATGGTGAAGGCGCCGGCGGCGGCAAGCATGCCGGCCACCGTCAGGCCCAGTGCCGCGCCGAGCGCCACGCCGATGCCGGTTTCCCGCGCCGCGCCATGCAGCGACAATTCGCTGGGCTGGCGTTTTTCAGTGGTGATGACGAACCAGCGGTAGGCGGCCACGCTCAGCACGGTCGCCAGCAGCATCGGCCATACGACGCGCAGTGGCTTGGGGACCAGGATATCCGCCAGCAGCATGGTCAGCGTGATCGGCAGCACCGTGGCGAGGATGCCCAGCACCACGCGGGCGGCGGGATGCGCGAACAGGCGCGAAAAGAACGAAGGGAAGGGGCGAACAGCGTGGGCGATGCTCATGATGCCTCCTTATTGCTGGTGATGGCGGTACGCGCGCTGCGTATGCGTTCGCCGAATGGTTGGTTCTGCAGCGCGGTGATGGCCGCCGCCAGGGCTTCGGACAAAGGGTAGGGCAGGTCGCCATCGAGGCTGTCGGCGGCGGCGCGCGTGGCTTGCCAGCACAGGCGCAGCTGCGGCAGCAGTTGCTGGCCGCGCGCGCTGAGGCGGATCACCTTCTGGCGCGCGTCGCGTTCGCCGGGGGCGGCGTCCAGCAGGCCTTCCTTGATCATCAGCGCCACCGTTTGCGTGGCGGCCGGCTGGGTGATGCCGGCCGCTACCGCGATCTGGCTGACGGTATGCGGCTGGCCGCCTTCCAGCGCCCGCATGACCGGCGTGTAGCGCGGGCGGTAATCGATGCCGGCTTCCTCGTAGGAGGCGCTGACGGCGCCGTCCAGCAAGTCGATCAGATGGCGCAATTGGGTTCCAAGTCCTTGTCTCATGGTTTAACTGTAACACAATACATAAGCGCTTATGTATTTATTTTTTCGCCTGCTTTGTATAATCGCCACACATCAATCAGGAGGCACAATGAATGCAAAACTCTTCGCGCTGCTGGCGGGCGCATCCCTGAGCCTGGCCGCGCATGGCGTGGACTTCGACGGCTGGGCCGACAAGGTCGCCGCCGCCAAGGTGCGCAATGATCCGGAGCAGGCGACGCTGAAGCAGTACTTCGGCGCCGCCGAGCAGGATGGCCTGGACCGCAAGCTGACGCCGAACACGGTGGTGTTCCGCGCGGCCGAAGTGGCGGAGGCGAAGAAGTCGCTGGCGCAGCTGTCCAGGATCGACCAGTCCAGGCTGACGCCGCAGCAGCGCGCCAGCGCGGCGACCATCGCCTGGAGCTTGCAGGGCACGGTAGATGGCTATCCTTACCGCGACTACAACTTTGTGTTCAACCAGTTCACCGGCCTGCATGTGCAGATCGTGAACTTCCTGTCGCAGCAGCATCCGATCCGCAACCGCCGCGACATCGAGAACTACCTGGTGCGGCTGAACGCGGTGGCGGGCAAGATCGATACCGGCATCGTGCAGGCGCGCGGTGCGGCGGCCAATGGCATCCTGATGCCGACCTTTATCACCCAGGCGTCGATCGGCCAGCTGGACCGCTTCCTGGACGGCGCGCCGGAGAAGAATGTGTTTGTGGCGTCGCTGGTGCAGCGCATGGCGAACGTGAAGGATCTGCCGGCCGATCAGCAGGCCAGGTTTGCGGCGGAGGCCACCACCATCGTCACGCGCGCCATCATTCCGGTGTTCCAGCGCACCCGCGCGCTGCTGCAGGAGCAGCTGCCGAAGACCAATAACGATGCAGGCCTGTGGCGTTTACCGAACGGCGACAAGGCCTACGCGGTGCTGCTGCGCCAAATGACATCCACCGATTACACGCCGCAGCAGATCCACGAGATCGGCCTGCGTGAAGTGGCGCGCATCGAGAAGGAGATGAATGGTCTGCTGGTGTCGATTGGCTACACCGACGGCACGATCAAGCAGCGCATGGAGAAGCTGGAGCAGGACCAGCAGCCGAAGGAAGCGGACCCGCGTCCGCAGTTGCTGGCGCGCTATGCCGAGCTGCTGCGCGATTCCGAAGTGCGCGCGAAAGACCTGTTCGACATCACGCCGAAAGCGCCGGTGGAAGTGCGCCGCGAGCCGCTGTTCACCGAGAAGACGGCAGCCGCGCATTACACTGGTCCGGCCAAGGATGGCACGCGGCCTGGCATCTTCTGGGCGCCGATGCCGGGACCGGTGTTCCGCATCGTTGGCATGCGCACGCTGGTGTACCACGAAGGCGTGCCGGGCCACCACTTCCAGGTCGCGCTACAGCAGGAAAACACCGGCTTGCCGCGCTATCGCCGTGACCGCGTGTTCGGCGTCGGCTCGGCTTATGGCGAAGGCTGGGCGCTGTATGCCGAGCAGCTGGCGGCAGAAAACGGCTGGTATGGCGATGATGTGGTTGGCCGTCTGGGCCAGCTGGACGCGGAACTGTTCCGCGCGCGCCGGCTGGTAGTGGACACCGGCCTGCACGCGATGAAGTGGACGCGCCAGCAGGGTATCGACTACGGCATCGCGCCGGCGGAGGTGGACCGTTATGTGGTGATGCCGGGACAGGCCTGCTCGTACAAGATCGGCATGATCCGCATCCTCGATCTGCGCGCCAAGGCACAGCAGGCGCTGGGCGCCAAGTTCAACATCAAAGCCTTCCACAACACCGTGCTGGAAACCGGCAACGTGCCGCTGTCGGTGCTGGAAAAGGTGATCGATGAATGGATTGCTACGCAGAAGGGCTAATTACTTCTTCGCTTTAGTTCGCCACAGCGGGTGCCGGTGTGGCGCGGCCAGAACACGAACGGATTGTTGAGGCAGTATTTTCCAAAGGGGCGCGATTTGTCGAATGTATCTCAGGGAGCGCTCGACACGCCGGCTCAACGATTTGAACGATATGTTGCGCCGACCGGTTGAATCCGCCGCCGAACACGGCCAATCTGTAACGATCAGTGAACACAACATCTAAGCTGTCCTGGACGCTGGTAGCGCACTGGCCTCCTTGGTTAGAAGCCATGGCCAGCGAGAACGATACGAGGCCACCTTGGCTTCAAAAAGCGCTGAATGCGGAGTCAGCGAGTTCATGCTCAGCATGCCGTCGTAAAGCAGTTGCAGCCCATTCGGGGCATAGATGGCATCGGGTCTCGCCCCTACACAAGTGGCGGGGATGAGGAACCTGTCGATTCCATCACGCGCACTGCGAAGCGGCGGGTATGGATGGCCGAAGTATGACTCGTACCACGTATGTACCCGGGCCTGGTTGCTAACTTCAATCGGCACCATCAGGTCGGCCAATACTTCCTCAACCCGTTCTTGCACGCGACGTTCACCTTTTTCGCTCAGGTCACTGGCGTCGAAATAAAATAAATCGTAGTCCTTGATATCCGCATCAGGAGCGCGCCCGGCTTGTATATTCCACACCGTCTGAAATAAGCAGCCAGCGACCAACCAACCATCCGGAAGCGCTAAAGCCTCCCAACGCTCAAGAATTACCCGGTTGTTATCGTTGCTGAGTATGTCCGAGCGAAATTTTTCTTGCATATTTTTTAATCGCGCCATCACGGTGAGTGATGATCGTCTACTTCAGCAAACCGGCCAGCTCGACGGCGGTTTTGACTTGCATTTTGTCGAAGATGTGGGCGCGGTGGACTTCGACGGTGCGCATGCTGATGCCCAGCTGATCGGCCACCACCTTGTTCATTTTGCCGGCCAGGATCAGGTCCAGCACTTCGCGTTCGCGGGTTGACAGTGTCGCCAGGCGGGCGTGGACGGCGGCGGTTTCGCCGGCGCTGCGCGAGTTGGCCAGCGCTTCCTGCACGCGGTCCATCAGCTGGTTGTCGTTGAACGGCTTTTCGCAGAAATCGAAGGCGCCGCGTTTCAGCGTGTCCACCGCCATCGGCACGTCGCCGTGGCCGGTCAGGAAAATTACCGGCATGCGCTGCGCCACGCCGCGCGCCAGCAGCTGGTCGAATACGGCCACGCCGTTCATGTCCGGCATGCGCACGTCCAGCAGCACGCAGTCGCCATCGGCGTCGAATTCGCCTTTATCGATCTGTTGCAGGAAAGCGGTGCCCGATTCGTAGGCGCGCGCCGGAATCCCACGGGAAGTGGCCAGCCAGGTCAGCGCGTCGCGCACGACCGCTTCATCGTCGACGATATGCAGCATTTATGAAGTCTCCTGATCCGTGGCTGCCGGCAGCACGAAGGTAAATATAGTCCCGCCTTGCGGGTTGGCGCGGAATGTCAGTGCGCCGCCATGGAATTCTATCGCAGTCCGGCAGATGTTGAGGCCCATTCCCATGCCTTCCGCTTTGGTCGAGAAGAAGGGGGAGAATAGCCGCGCCGCCACTTCCTCCGGTATGCCGTGCCCCTGGTCGATCACTGCCACGCTGACCTGGGCGGTATCGGCGTCATAGGCCGCCACCACCTTCAGGATGCGCCGCTGCGGCTGCACATGCTGCATCGCTTCGATGCCGTTGCGGGTCAGGTTGAGCAGCACCTGTTCGATCATCACCCGGTCGGCGCGTACCGGCGGCAGGTCGGCCGGGATCTCGGTGCGGAACGAGACATAGCTCTGCCGCGCCTGCAGTTCGATCAGCGCGCGGATACCGTCCAGCAGCGATGGGATGGCCACCGCCTGCCGCAGCGGCTCGCGCTTCTTGACGAATTCGTGCACGCTGCGGATGATCTGGCCGGCCCGCTGTGCCTGCGCGCTGGCCTGTTCCAGCGCCGGCTTGAGGATGGCGCGGTCGAGCGGCTTGTCGTCCGGCGCACGGTCCAGCACATTCAGCGCGCCGGTGGTGTAGCTGGAAATGGCGGCCAGCGGCTGGTTCAGCTCATGCGCCAGCATCGACGCGATCTCGCCCATGGTCGCCAGCCGCGCCGACGCCTGCAGCTTTTCCTGCTGCTGGCGGTTGACTTCCTCGATGCGCTTGCGGTCGGAGATGTCGAGGATGGAACCCATCCAGCCGGTCTGCTTGCCGTTGTTGTCCACCAGCGGCGCCTCGAACACCAGCACCGGCACCCGCTCGCCGTTGGGCCGCTGGAAGAAGGTTTCAAACTGCGGCGTCACCTTGCCCGCCAGGACCGAGGCGAAGCGCGCCTCGTATTCCGACATCGCCTCGGTGGCCCAGTAAGGCATGGGCGGCAGCTTGCCGACGATTTCCTCGGCCGGATAGCCGACGATCTGGCAGAAGGCCGGATTGACATAGGTGATGCGGCCTTCCAGGTCGCGCGCACGCAAGCCGGTCACCAGCGAGTTTTCCATCGCGGTGCGGAACGACATCTGCTGGCGCAGCGCGCCTTCTGCCGCCAGCCGCTTGGAAATGTGTCCCCACAGCGCCAGCAAGCTCCATAGCAGGCCAAGCGACAGCACGATCACCGAGCCGACCAGCAGATTGGGCAGCAGCTTGGGTTCGCTCTTGACGCTGTCGGTCACCAGCGTGACCGAGGCGCCCGGCAGATCGAGCGCGCGCTTGTGGGTGTAGACGCCGTGGCCAGGGCCGGCGGCGGCGCGGCGCGCCAGCACCTTGTCGTCGCGGTCCACCAGCGACACCTGGTTGTCCTGCGCGAACCACCACGGCACCATCTCGTCCAGCAGCGCGCTGGTCTGGAAGGTGGCCACCAGGTCGCCCAGGTACTCGTCGCCGCGGAACAGTGGCACGTGATAATCCATCAGCACGGCGGACGGCGCGGCGCTGGCGTTCTGCGCCTGTACTTCCGGCTGGGTGTACATCGGCCGGCGCGTCTTGCGGGTGATATCGGCGGTGTTCTGCGAAGCTGGCGACAGCTGCACCGGATTCGGCAGCGGATCGCTGGTGGCGCCCAGTTCGCCGCCGGGCTTGAGCCAGATCACCCGCACCAGTTCATGGCCGTTCTTCAGCAGCCGCGCCATGCGGTTGTGCAGCTCCTTGGTGCCGAGGTGGCCGGTGGAGATTTCCACGCCCAGCGTGCGCAGGCTTTCCTCGTCGCGCGCCATCTGGAAGCGGATGGTTTGCTCGACCCACAGCGTGTCGGCGATCAGCTGTTCCTGGCGCTCGTTGCTCTCCATCTGGCGCGCCTGCCATGGCAGCCAGATCAGGATCGCCAGAAAAAACAACACCAGCATGATGGGCAGCAGCCAGCGCAGCGAGGTGCTGGAAAACGGGCGGCGCTGCGGCGCGCTGGTGTTAGAGTGGGATGACGTCATGGGCGGTCAGGGTAGCGGGTCGCGGCAACGCGGTCATTGTGGTTAACCACAATTGCCACTCTTGCACTGCTTTATAAGAATCGTTCAAAATAGAATAAGTTTAACTTTAAACTCAATAGGAGACTTCATGAAACTGAAACACGTTTTGCTCGTCCTGAGCGCCGCCTTGAGCTTCAACGCCTGCGCCCAAGCGCCCATCGTCATCAAATTCAGCCATGTGGTCGCCACCGACACGCCGAAAGGCCAGGCGGCGGAGCGCTTCAAGCAGTTGGCGGAGAAGGCCACCAACGGCCGCGTCAAGGTCGAGGTCTATCCTAACAGCCAGCTGTACAAGGACAAGGAAGAACTGGAAGCGCTGCAGCTGGGTGCGGTGCAAATGCTGGCGCCGTCGCTGGCCAAGTTCGGCCCGCTGGGCGTCAAAGAATTCGAAGCCTTCGACCTGCCGTATATTTTCCCGTCGAAGACCGCGCTGTACAACGTGACCGAAGGCGAGATCGGCAAGTCGCTGCTGAAGAAGCTGGAGTCGAAAGGCATCACCGGCCTGGCCTACTGGGATAACGGCTTCAAGGTGATGTCGGCCAACAAGCCGCTGCGCAACCCGGCCGATTTCAAGGGCCTGAAGATGCGCATCCAGTCGTCCAAGGTGCTGGACGCGCAGATGCGCTCGCTGGGCGCCAATCCGCAGGTGCTGGCCTTCTCCGAGGTGTATCAGGCACTGCAGACCGGCGTGGTGGACGGCACCGAGAATCCGCCATCGAATATGTACACCCAGAAGATGCACGAGGTGCAGAAGTATGTGACCGTGTCCAACCACGGCTACCTGGGCTATGCGGTGATCGTCAACAAGAAGTTCTGGGACGGCCTGCCGGCCGATATCCGCACGGCGCTGGACAAGGCCATGAAGGAAGCCACTACCTTTGAGAAAGCCATCGCCCAGCGCGACAACGACCAGGCGCTGGAAGCGATCAAGAAAACCGGCAAGACTGAAATCTACACGCTTAGCGTGAAAGAGCAGGCCGAATGGCGCAAGGCCATGCTGCCGGTGCAGCAGCAGATGGAAAGCCGTATCGGCGCTGGCCTGATTTCGGCCATCAATAAAGAAGCAGCAAAGTAATCAGCTTGCCACGGGGCGGCGCCAGATCGCCCCGTTACTTATAATCTGGAGACAAACCATGAAATTCCTCGATCATCTCGAAGAGTGGCTTATTGCGTCCCTGATGGCCGCAGCGACACTTCTGATTTTTGTCGCGGTGATCCACCGCTATCTGTCCGGATTCCCCATCCCCGGCTTGCAGGACTACCTGCTGCAAATGAATCTAAGCTGGACCCAGGAAGCCTGCATCTATATGTTTGTGTGGATGGCCAAGTTTGGCGCGGCCTACGGCGTGCGCACCGGCATCCACGTCGGCGTGGACGTGCTGATCAACCGCATGAACACCCCGCTGCGCAACAAGTTTATCGTCTTCGGCCTGCTGGCCGGCGCACTGTTCACCGGCATCGTCGGTACGCTGGGCGCCAGCTTCGTCTGGGAGATCGGCCATACCGAGCAGACCTCGGCCGACCTGGAAATGCCGATGTGGATCGTCTACCTGGCGGTGCCGGCCGGCTCCTACCTGATGTGCTTCCGCTTCCTGCAGGTGATGGTGCACTTCCTGCGCACCGGCGACCTGCCCAAGCATGACCACGCCCACGTTGAGGGCCTGGATGAGGAAATCAAGCAAGGAGCCAAGGCATGAACGCGCTGATTATCTTTGTGCTGCTGCTGGCGCTGATGCTGACCGGGATGCCGATCTCGATCTCGCTCGGCCTGACGGTGCTGACCTTCCTGTTCACCATGACCACGGTGCCGATTGAATCGGTGGCGCTGAAGCTGTTCACCGGCATCGAGAAGTTCGAGATCATGGCGATTCCGTTCTTCATCCTGGCGGGGAATTTCCTGACCCACGGCGGGGTGGCGCGGCGCATGATCAACTTCGCCAGCTCGATGGTGGGGCACTGGCACGGCGGGCTGGCGCTGGCCGGGGTGATGGCGTGCGCGCTGTTTGCGGCGGTGTCCGGCTCGTCGCCGGCGACGGTGGTGGCGATCGGCTCGATCATCCTGCCGGCGATGGTGCGCCAGGGTTATCCCAAGCGCTTCGGCGCCGGCGTCATCACCACCTCGGGTGCGCTGGGCATCCTGATCCCGCCGTCGATTGTGATGGTGATGTATTCGGTGACCACCAACACCTCGGTCGGCAAGCTGTTCATGGCCGGCGTGGTGCCGGGACTGATGCTGGCCTTCCTGCTCGGACTGACCACCTGGTATCTGGCGCGCAAGCATGGCTACCCGCGCATGGCCAGGGCCAGCTGGGGCGAGCGCTGGGGCACCTTCCGCAAGAGCGCCTGGGGCCTGATCCTGATCGTCATCGTCATGGGCGGTATTTACACCGGCATGTTCACGCCGACCGAGGCGGCGGCGGTGTCGGCGGTGTACGCCTTCGTCATCGCGGTGTTCGTCTACAAGGACCTGAAGCTGAAGCAGGTGGGCAAGGTGCTGCTGGATTCGGCGGCGATGTCGGCGATGCTGCTGTACATCATCACCAACGCCGTGCTGTTCTCATTCCTGATGACCAGCGAGAACATCCCGCAGATGATGGCGGAATGGATCACCGGCCAGGGCCTGGGCGTGATCAGCTTCCTGCTGGTGGTGAATATCCTGCTGCTGTTGGCGGGCAATGTGATGGAGCCGTCGTCGATCGTGCTGATCATGGCACCCATCCTGTTCCCGGTGGCGATGAAGCTGGGCATCGACCCCATCCACTTCGGCATCCTGATCGTGGTGAATATGGAGGTCGGCATGTGCCATCCACCGGTGGGCCTGAACCTGTATGTCGCCTCCGGCATCACCAAGATGGGTATCACCGAACTGACCATCGCGGTGTGGCCATGGCTGCTTACCATGCTGGCGTTTTTGGTGGCGGTCACCTACATACCACAAATTTCGCTGTGGCTGCCAAATTTGATTTACTCTTAAAGTAGTTCCGCGCGACGCCAGAAAAAAGTTGAGAAAAAGCTTAACGAATACGTTATGATGGCGTCGCTCTCAGGGAAACATGCATAACGATATGCGACCCGGTAGCAAGAGCCCAGAATTGTAAGTGGGGAGTGTGTATAGAAACGGTAACGAATACCGGCAATAGATCGAGGAGACACACGTTTTACAGAATGTCGCTGTTATAGGGTCTGCAGGCCGCCACAAGCGCGCTACGGAACCAGGCAAGTGACCGGGAACGTGAAGCAGGATTTGAAAACGCACCTTCGGGTGCGTTTTTTTTTGCCGGGGCCATTTACAATGCGGACAGCGTGGTTTTTTGCTGTAGTAGCGATGCAACAAAATGGTGCATCCCAACAACTAAAAAGCCGGATTAGTCCTTTTTTGGTGCAAGTAACTGTGATGAAAATACAACAAGGCAGTGAGCTGTTCAGCGCAGTGGCGGAGTTGCCGTTTGGGAAGCTCGGGGTGCGCACGGCGGCCGGCGTGATTACCGAGCTGTGCTACCTGCCGCCCCATTTTGAGGCGAAGCAGCCGCAGGACGCGACGGCTGAGCTGGCGGTGTTGCAGGTGCAGAAATATTGCGAGGACGCCGATTACCAGTTCACGCTGCCATTGAAACGGGCTGGGACCGCGTTCCAGCAAAAGGTCTGGGACGAGCTGTGCGCGATTCCGCGCGGCAGCACCCGTACCTATGGCGAGCTGGCCAAGCACCTCGGCTCGGCGGCACGCGCGGTCGGCCAGGCCTGCGGCGCCAACTGGTTCCCGGTGGTGGTGCCATGCCACCGGGTGACCGCCGCCAGCGGCCTGGGCGGCTTCTCCAACAGCGATGATCCGAACGGCTACCTGCTAGGTATCAAGCGCTGGCTGCTGGCGCACGAAGGTTCGAGCGAATACGCATGGCAGCAGACAACCTTGCTCTGATCGACGAGTTCTGTGACAGCCTGTGGCTGGAGGACGGGCTGTCGAAGAACACGCTGGAAGCCTACCGGCGCGACATGCGTCTGTTCGCCAAATGGCTGGAGCAGATGCGGCCCGGCGTGGCCGGCCTGCTGGCGGTGGCGGCGCACGACATCCAGGGCTATATCGCCGCGCGCCACCAGGACAGCGGCAAGGCCACCTCGTCCAACCGGCGGCTGTCGGTGATCAAGCGCTTCTACCAGATGCTGCTGCGGCAGCGGCGCATCAGCGAAGACCCTAGCCTGAAGCTGGCCTCGGCCAAGCAGCCGCAGCGCTTTGTGCATACGCTCAGCGAAGCCCAGGTCGAGGCCTTGCTGGCCGCGCCGGATGTCAATACCCCCTTAGGGTTGCGCGACCGCACCATGCTGGAACTGATGTATGCCAGCGGCCTGCGGGTGTCGGAACTGGTGGACCTGAAGATGCTGGAGCTGAGCCTGAACGATGGCGTGCTGCGCGTCACCGGCAAGGGCAGCAAGACCCGGCTGGTGCCGTTTGGCCAGCAGGCGCGGCTGTGGATCGAGCGCTACGTCAAGGACGCGCGTGGCATCATTCTGAACGGCCAGCAGGACGACGCCTTGTTTGTCACCGGGCGCGGTTCGGCCATGACGCGGCAGATGTTCTGGGTGTTAATTAAAAAGCATGCGCTGAAGGCGGAGATTACGGCGCCGTTGTCGCCGCACACCATGCGCCATGCATTTGCCACCCACTTGCTGAACCATGGCGCCGACTTGCGTGTTGTTCAATTGCTATTGGGGCATACGGATATTTCCACCACGCAGATCTATACGCACGTGGCGCGTGAGCGTTTAAAGCATTTGCATGCGCAACATCACCCTCGTGGATGAGCAACTTGGTTCATAATGCAGCTTGTGCAGTGCAACGCTTTAAAGGAGCAACAAATGGCAAAAACAAACTTTGCATATGAAAAGCGGCAGCGCGAGTTGGAAAAGAAGAAAAAGCAGGAAGAGAAAAATCGGCGCAAGGCCGAGCTGAAGAATAACCCCGGCCTGGCCGAGGAGGGCGAGGCCGACATCGCCGACGGCGAGCCCTCCGGCCTCGCCGCCGACGACGAGTAATCGTCATTCCGGCGTACGCCGGAATCCGGGCTGAGCTGGCCGTGCATGGACTCCCGCTTGCGCGGGAGCGACGCTAGCTAGGCCACCTCGCGCAGCGAGTGCTCCTCTTCGGCGTGGCCGCGCTTGAACCAGCGGGCGGCGCGGCGGCCCCAGTTGTCGAGGTAGGTGTAAGCCACCGGCACCACCACCAGCGTCAGCAGGGTGGAGGTGATCACGCCGCCGATCACCGCACGGCCCATCGGCGCCTGCGTCTCGCCGCCTTCGCCCATGCCAATCGCCATCGGCAGCATGCCGAACACCATCGCCAGCGTGGTCATCAGGATAGGCCGTAGCCGCACCTGGCCAGCGTTCATGATGGCTTCCAGCTGGCCCTGGCCTTGTTGCTGCGCGTGGTTGGTGAAGTCGACCAGCAGGATCGCGTTCTTGGTCACCAGGCCCATCAGCATGATGAAGCCGATCACCGAGAAGATGTTCAGCGTGCTGCCGGTCACCAGCAGCGCCACCAGCACGCCGATCAGCGACAGCGGCAGCGACATCATGATCGCCACCGGCTGCAGGAAGCTGCCGAACTGCGAGGCCAGCACCAGGTAGATGAAGATCACCGCGATGCCCAGTGCGATCATGGCCGAGGTCATCGACGCCTGCATTTCCTGCGCATTGCCGCCGACATCGAAACGCACGCCAGCCGGCAGCTCGATTTCCTTCATGGCCTTCTTCACGTCGCTGTCGACGTCGCCGCCCGGACGGCCTTCGGTACTGGCATACACCGCCACCCGCCGCTGCAGCGCCTGGCGCTTCAGCACCTGCGGGCTGAACGCCGGCACGAATTCCACTACCTGGCGCAGCGGCACCATGATCGGCCGGCCGTCCGGCCCCGGCTTGCTGGATGCCAGCGACAGGTCGGCCAGGTCGGTTACCTTCTGCCGGCCCGACTTCGGCAGCTGCACATTGACTTCGTAGTTCTGGCCATCGGCGGCCAGGAAGTGCGAGGTGGTGTCACCCGCCACGAAAGGCCGCAGCGCGTTGCCGATCTGCTGCGTGGTCAGTCCCAGGTCGCTGGCCAGTTCGTTGTTGATCTTGATATTGGTCGACGGATTGGCGCCTTCCTGGCTGTATTCCAGGTCGGCGACGCCCTTGATCTTGCGCATCTTGTCCATCAGCCGGTGCGCCACGTCATCCAGCTTGGCTTCGTCGGTGCCAAGGATGGCGATGAAGATCGGTTTCTGGCCCATGCTGAGCGTGATGCCGGCAATCTGGTTCAGGCGCGCGCGGATCGCCGCCTCCATCTGCTGCTGGCTGCGGCGCTTGTGATGCTGGCGGTCCAGCAGCTTCATGTCCAGCTGCGCGGTGTTGCGGCCATCCCAGGTGCCGACCACGGTAATCACGCTGGCGATTTCCGGGAATTCCTTGAGCGCCGCTTCCACCTGGTGGATCTTGTTGTCGGTGTATTCCAGGCTGGAGCCGACCGGCGTCTTGATCATGAAATGCACCCAGCCGTTATCCTGCTCCGGCATCATCTCGCCGCCGATTTTCGGCACCAGCAGGATGCTGCCGGCGAACAGCGCAAAGGCCAGCAGCAGCGTCATCTTTTTCCAGCGCAGCGCCAGCGCCAGCACCTTGCCGTAGACCACGTGCAGCCATTCGACGCCGCCTTCCAGCCAGTGCATCACGCGGCCCAGCCACGGCAGGTATTTGAAGCGGTCCTGTTCAGGATCGGGCCACACCGAGGACAGCATCGGGTCCAGCGTAAACGAGACGAACAGCGACACCAGCACCGCCACCGCCACCGTAATCCCGAACTGCAGGAAGAAGCGGCCGATGATGCCGTCCATGAAGGCCACCGGTATGAACACCGCCACAATCGCGAAGGTGGTGGCCATTACCGCCAGGCCGATTTCATTGGTGCCGTCTGCGGCCGCCTTGCGGTGGTTCTTGCCCATGCCGAGGTGGCGCACGATGTTCTCGCGCACCACGATGGCGTCGTCGATCAGCAGGCCGATGCACAGCGACAGCGCCATCAAGGTCAGGAAGTTCAGCGTGAAGCCGAAGGCCTTCATGGCGATGAAGCTGGCCAGCACCGAGATCGGCAGCGTCAGGCCGGTGATGATGGTCGAGCGCCACGAGTGCAGGAAGAAGAACACGATCACCATGGTCAGCACCGCGCCTTCGATGATGGTCTTTTTGACGTTGTCCAGCTGCGCCTGTACCTTGACCGATTCGTCGTTCAGCACCTCGACCTTGATATCTGCCGGCAGCGTTTTCTTCAAATCGGCGGCCACCTGCTGGATGCGCCGGCCGACTTCGACCACATTGGCGTCCTGCACCTTGGTGATGTCCAGCGTGACCGAACGCACGCCGTCGATGCGCGAGATCGACAGCTCCTCCTGCGCGCCGTCTTCCACTGTCGCCACCTGTTCCAGGTAGACCGGGCCGTTGGCGCGGCGCGCCACGATGATCTTGTTGAAGTCGCGCGGGTCTTTCATCTTGCCTTCGACGCGCACCAGCCGCTCGCTGGCGCCGTAGCTGATGAAGCCGGCCGGCAGGTTGGTGTTGGTGTTCTGGATCGCGGCCAGCACCTCGTCCACGCCGACCGCCTGCGCGGTCAGGTCGTTGGGGCGCAGCTGGATCAGGATCTGGCGCGCCGCCATGCCGTTGACGCGCACCTGGCCGACGCCGGCCACGCCCTGGAAGCGCTTGGCGATAATCTGGTCGGCCATGGTCGACAGGTCGCGCAGCGAGTGCTCGCTGGCGGTCAGGCCGATGGTGGCGATGGGCTGCGCGTTCTCGCCCTCGAAGCGGACGATGAACGGGTCCTTGGCTTCGCGCGGGAAGCGCGGCCGCACCTGCGCCACCTTGTCGCGCAAGTCCTGCATGGCGCGGTCCATATCGGTCGACAGTTCAAAGTCGACATAGACGCCGGCGCGGCCTTCCCACGAGTTGGCGCGCAGCGTCTTGATGCCGCTGACGGTGTTGACCGCTTCCTCGATCGGGCGGGTAATATCGTTTTCCACCGCCTCCGGCGAGGCGCCCGGATACTGCACTTCGATGGCGGCGCCGGGAATGTCGACATTGGGCATGGCTTCCAGCCCCAGGCCGCGGTACGAGAACAGGCCCAGCACCATCAGCGCCACCATCACCATGGTGGCGAAGACCGGATTCTGGATGCTGACTTTAGTGATCCACATGCTCAGCCCTTCGACGGTTCAACGGCTTTGGCCTGCGCCGACGGCGGCAGCTTGACGGCGGCGCCGGGCTTCAGGCTGTCCAGCCGCGAGACGATGACGTGCGCGCCTTGCGTCAGCCCTTCGCTGACTTCGGCGTAGCCCTCGTCCTCGTTGCGCAGCCCGACCTTGACCGGCTGCGCCACCAGCTTGCCCTGTTCGACTTTGTAGACAATCGGCCGGCCCTGCTTGTCATTGCGCAGTGCGGCCAGCGGCACTATCGGCGCGACCGCCGAACGGTCGGTGACGATGCTGCCCTTGGCGAACATGCCGGCGCGCAGCGCGCTGTCTTCGTTCTTCACGGCGATGTAGACCAGCATGGCGCGCGAGCCGGCTTCGGTGGACGGGTTGATGCGCGCCACCTGGCCGTGGAAATCGCGTTGCGCAAAGCCGTCAACGCGGAACTTCACATCCTGGCCGACTTTCACGCGCGGGATTTCCGAGGCCGGCACCTGCGCTTCCAGGATCAGTTGCGACAGGTTGACGATGCTGTACACCGGCATGTCCAGCGCCAGCTTTTCACCGGCCTGCACATGGCGCTTGCTGACCACACCGTCGATCGGCGCCTTGATCACGCCATCGTTGAGCGCAATCCGCGCCAGCTCGACCATGGCCGACGCCGACTTGACGTTGGCGCGCGCCAGGTCGACCGTGTTCTGCGTTGCGTCATAGGCGTTTTGCGAGATGTATTTCTGGCTCAGCAGCGCCTGGCTGTTGGCTGCGTTTTTGCTGGCCATGGCCAGCTTGGCCTGCGCTTCGTCCAGCATGGCGTGCTGCTGTTGCAGGCGCGCGCGCAGGTCGGCCTGGTCGATGCGCGCCAGCACCTGGCCGGCTTGCACCGCCATGCCTTCCTGTAGCGTGGTGGCTTCCACCACGCCAGAGACTTTGGACTTGATCGTGGCGGAACTCAGTGGCGCCAGCGAGCCGGAAAAGGGCAGGCTGACCGCCAGCGAACGGGCGTCGACGGCGGCAATGTCGCCGCTCGATAATTCAAAGACATCCTTTTTCTCAGCTGCTGCAGCAGCAGGGGCAGAGGTTGGGGCGGACGCAGGCTTGCTGCGGAGCACAGTCCAGCTACCACCGGCAATGGCCACCACCACCAGCGCGGCGGCCGGCAGGCGCCAGCGCGGGGCGCGCGTGGTCGGGTGCGAGATAGGGGGTAAAGTTTCCAGTTTCATATCGTTTTTCTAGCCTGAAGGGATGCGCATGGTGACACTTTAGGAAGTTCCAAGCGTCACGGCCAGAGAAATGCGATAGTCGGCGCAAAACCGCGCCTGAAGTGTAGAAAACAGGTGTCGTTCCGGCGCAGGCCGGAACCTATAGAACGTGTGCGGGACTTTCTATGGATGCTGGCCTGCGCCGGCATGGCGGGGGGCGAGGCGCAGCGTCACCAGCACTTGCCCGTGGTCGGAGGCGGCCGGCGTGCTGTCGACCAGGTGCTGGTTGAGGTAGGCCACATCGACCACCTCGCCGATGGCGTGGCGCGAGGCGGGATGGAATTCCTCGGACACCAGCACATGGTCGATGGTGGCGTGGCGGCCGTCATGGGCGATGGTGTAGCCGGCGTCGCGGCGTCGCTCGCGGCCGGACTGGATCTGGCGGCAGTCGAACAATTGGCCGTGCAATTCCTCGCCCGGCTCGCAGGCCGCGCCGGCGCCCATGACGATGTGGGTGGTGACCGCGTCCACGGTATCGTTGAAATCGCCCAGCACGATGCGCGGACGGCGCTGCACCTTGTCCATTGCGCTCAGCAGCGCGCGCAGCGCCACCGCCTCGGTGCCACGACGGATCAGCGAGCGCAGATTGGCCTGGGCGTGCAGCATCGGCGCATCGCCGGCGTCGCCCGGCTGGTAGTCGGGACGCTTGGATTTGAGGTGGACCACGATCACGTCAACGATGCGCTCATTCGGCAGCACGATCTGCGCGTGCAGCGGCGCACGTGCGAAACGGTCGGCGTCGCGGCTGCCGTCGGGCAGCGCCACGCCATCCGGAAACATGATGTAGGCCTGCGGCGGCGCGGCCAGTGGCAGGCGCGAGATCAGCGCCAGTTCCGGCGTCACGCGCGGCAGGCCGGTGGCTGGATCGGCGGGCGGCTCGAAGCCGGCCAGCGTCGCCTCGCGATAGCGGACGCTGCGCGCCAGCACGTCGCGCAGCGCGGCCAGCGAGAAAATTTCCTGCAAGCCGATGACGTCGGCGTCCAGCTGGTCCAGCTGTTGCGCCGTCCAGTCGACCTTCGCTTGATACTCCGCCTCGGTCAGCGGCGCCAGATTGTCGTACAATTTCGCCCCAGGCTGGGAAAGATTGCAAACATTGAAAGTGGCAAAGCGAATTTCCTGCTGCATAATGGACAACTCCGATCTCACCATGGCTAAAAAAGAGCATATTTCCGAAACCCCTGCCACCCAGATGCTGCGCAAGCACAAGGTCGCCTTCACCGAGCACCCGTACAACTACGAGGAACACGGCGGCACCAGCGTGTCCTCGCGCGAGCTGGGCGTCGACGAGCATCACGTGGTCAAGACGCTGGTGATGCAGGACGAAGCCGCCAAGCCTTTAATTGTGCTGATGCACGGCAATTGCAAGGTCTCGACCAAGAATCTGGCGCGTAACATCGGCTGCAAGTCGGTCGAACCATGCAAGCCGGAAGTGGCGACGCGCCACAGCGGCTACATGATCGGCGGCACCTCGCCATTCGGCACCAAGAAGGCCATGCCGGTGTATGTAGAGGATAGCATTCTTGCGCTGGAAACGATTTATATCAATGGCGGTAGGCGTGGCTACCTGGTTGGCATCCAGCCGCAGGTGCTCACCGAGCTGCTCAACGCCAAGGCGGTACATTGCGCACTGGCGGAGTAAGGCTGTATATTCAGCGGCTGCCCTGATGGGCCTATGACAATAATTTGAGGAAAAGATGAATACAGTTTGGATGACCGTGGCCGCCTACCTGATCGGTTCGATCTCGTTTGCCGTTGTCAGCAGCAAGTTGTTCGGCCTGGCCGACCCCCGCACCTATGGCTCGAAAAACCCCGGCGCCACCAATGTGTTGCGCAGTGGCAATAAAGCCGCCGCCATCGCCACGCTGATCGGCGACGCCGTCAAAGGCTGGCTGGCGGTGTGGCTGGCGATTCATTTCCAGGAACGTCTGCAGATCGGCGATCCAACCATCGCGCTGGTGGCGATTGCGGTATTCCTGGGCCACCTGTGGCCGGTATTTTTCCGCTTTGTGGGCGGCAAGGGCGTGGCGACGGCGGCCGGTGTGCTGCTGGGCTTGAATGTTTGGCTGGGCGTCGCCACCTTGGTGACGTGGGCCGTGGTGGCGTTCGCCTTCCGCTATTCGTCGCTGGCGGCCCTGGTGGCGGCGGTGTTCGCACCGTTCTATTATGGTTTATTGTTTGGCGTGGAGCCGCAGCTGGCCGCCGTGTTCATCATGAGCGTGCTGTTGGTATTCCGTCACAGCGGCAACATCGCGAAGCTGATCGCCGGCAAGGAAAGCCGCATCGGCAGCAAATCGAAAGGCACCCATGGCAACTCCCATTAAAATTGATTTTGTCTCCGACGTTTCGTGCCCCTGGTGCGCGATCGGCCTGAAGTCGCTCGACAAGGCGCTGGCCGCGATCGGCGATGAAGCCGAGGTCGACATCCATTTCCAGCCGTTCGAGCTGAACGCGGCCATGCCGCCGGAAGGCCAGGACATCGGCGAGCACCTGACCGAGAAATACGGCTCCAGCCCGGAACAGCAGCAACAGGCGCGCGAGATGATACGCGCGCGCGGCGCCGATGTCGGCTTCGACTTCGCGATGGACAAGCGCGGCCGCATCTACAACACCTTCGACGCGCACCGCCTGCTGCACTGGGCCGGCCTGGAAGGCAAGCAGAAAGCGCTGAAGGAAGCGCTGTTCAAGGCTTACTTCACGCAGGGGCTGGACCCGAGTGCGCATGAGGTGCTGATCTACGTGGCCGGCGAAGTGGGGCTGGACAAGGACGCGGCGCGCAAGGTGCTGCATTCCAATGAATACGCGGGCGAGGTGCGCCAGGCCGAGGAATTCTTCCACCGCCACGGCATCAATTCGGTGCCGGCCGTGATCATCAACGAGCGCCATCTGATCTCCGGCGGCCAGCCGGCCGAGGTGTTTGAGAAAGTGCTGCGCGAGATTATGGCCAAATCGGCATAAAAGTACCGGTTGCGGGGGCGCAAGCGCTCCCATGGATCTTGTTTTGCGATAAACTCCCTGGGTAAAAGTTGTAACTACTCAGGGAGGCCCATGCTGGCCGAAGAAAAAGTATATACGCTGATCACCGCCAATTCGCAGGCCGACCAGTTTCGTCTGGCCGCGCTGCACCGCTATCACATTCTCGATACCCCCGCCTGCGAAGATTTCAGCTTCCTCACCGAGCTGGCCGCCAAAATCTGCGAGGCGCCGTACGCCTTCATTTCCCTGGTGGACGCCGAACGGGTCTGGATCAAGTCCTGCGCCGGTATGCAGATGGGCGAGCTGCCGCGCGGCGAGAGCTACTGCGCGCTGGCGGTGCTGGGCGACGCCGCCACCGAAATTCCCGACCTGACGCTGGACCCGCGCACCGCCCACATGCCGCTGACCGTGGGCGAGCCGCATATGCGCATGTACAGCAGCGTGGCGCTGACCTCGTCGGACGGCTTTGCCATTGGCACCCTGTGCGTGCTGGATATCAAGCCGGGCCGCCTCAGCGACGACAAGCGCGCCATGCTGGGCAAGCTGGCGCGCCAGGTAATGGCGCTGATCGAACTGCGCGCCAACGAAAAAACACTGGAAGCCACAGTGCGCGAACTGGAACTGCTGGCCACCACCGACGAGCTGACCGGCCTGCACAACCGTCGCTCTCTGCTGCACCGGCTGAAGTTTGAAGTGGCGCGTGCGCGGCGTTTCCGTTCGCCGTTGTCGGCGGTGATGATCGATCTCGATCACTTCAAGAAAATCAATGATGACCACGGCCATGCGGTCGGCGACCAGGTGCTGACCACGCTGGGCAAGCTGCTGCGTGAGAATGTGCGGGTGATCGACGTTCCCGGCCGCTATGGCGGCGAGGAACTGTGCGTGATCCTGCCGAACACGCCGCTGGAAGGCGCGTGCAAATTCGCCGAAACGCTGCGCGCCAAGATCGAAGCGCAAATCCATTACGCCAGCGGGCGGCCACTGCACGTGACCGCCAGCCTGGGTATCGGCGTGTTCGACCACATGGACGTGAACGATATCGAAAGCCTGCTGCGCCAGGCCGACGCCGCGCTGTACCGCGCCAAGCACGGTGGCCGTAACCGTGTCGAGTGCGGAACCTGAACAGGGAGATTGCCATGCCCACCGCCAGCTGGAATGGTGTCGTCATCGCCGAGGCGAGCGACGACCAAGTCGAAATTGTCGAGAACAACGTCTACTTCCCGCCGTCGAGCGTGAAGCGGGAATACCTGCAACCCAGCGACCACACCTCGCGCTGCCCGTGGAAAGGGCTGGCCAGCTATTACACGCTGAACGTCAACGGCAAGCTGAATGAAAACGCCGCCTGGTACTATCCGGAGCCATCGGAAAAGGCGGCGCAGATCAAGGACCATATCGCCTTCTGGCGCGGCGTCGAGGTGCAGCGCTAGTGGGCTTGCTGGCCAAGCCCTACCTGCAAAGAATCACCGCGCTGTTCGGCGATGATGTCGACTGGGAGCGCCATCCGTACCGCGTGCCGGCGGTGCGCGATTTATCGACGCTGGATTTTCATCCGGACGTGACCTTCTTCATCGGCGAGAACGGCGCCGGCAAGTCGACCTTGCTGGAAGCGATCGCGCTGGCGCTGGGCTTCAGCATTGATGGCGGCAGCCGCAGTGTCAGCAATCTGAATACCGCGCAGGAGCAGGCGCCGCTGTTCCAGTCGCTGCGGCTGTCGAAGAGCTTCAAGACGCCGCGCGACCGCTATTTCTTCCGTGCAGAGAGCTTCCACAACGTCGCCACGCGCATGGATGAATATCACGAACGCAGCGCCGCGAGCTACAACTCGCTGCACGCCCGCTCGCATGGCGAGGCATTCATGTCGGTGCTGCTGGACACCTTTCGCGGCAACGGCCTGTATCTGCTGGACGAGCCGGAGGCGGCGCTGTCGCCCAACCGGCAGCTGGCGGCGCTGAGCGTGATCCATCAGCTGGTGCAGCAGGATTCGCAATTCATCATCGCCACCCACTCGCCGATTTTGCTGGCTTACCCCAACGCCAAAATCCTGCTGTTCGACGGCACCGGCATGACCGAAGTGGCGTATGAAGACACCGAGCATTATGCCATCACGCGCGATTTTCTCAATCACTATCCCAGGCGGCTGCAACAGCTGCTAGATCCGAATGGATAACATCACTCACAGCATTATCGGCTTTGGCGTTGGCGAGCTGGTACACCGCAGCCTGCCGGCGGAGCCGGAACCGCTGGCGCAGCGCGCGCGGCACCGGCTGCTGCTGGTCGCGTGCGCGCTGGCCAGCAACTTCCCCGATCTCGACCTGTTCCTGACCAAGCTGCTGCCGGCCCCGCTGGGCTATCTGCTGCATCATCGCGGCCACACGCATACGGCGTTGTGGGCGCTGCCGCAGGCCTTGCTGCTGGCGGGCTTGCTATGGCTGTTATGGCCAGCCGCGCGCGCCTTGCTGCGCACCAGCGCTGCCGCGCGGCTGGGGCTTGCGCTGAGCATCGTACTGGGCTTCGCGCTGCACCTGGCAATGGACTACACCAATTCGTATGGCGTGCATCCCTGGTATCCTTTCGATGGACGCTGGTTGTATGGCGACATGGTGTTCATCATCGAACCCTTGTTCTGGGTGGCGATCGGCGTGCCGATGGCGCTGATCATGCGCTGGCGGATGTTGCGCCTGGCCGGCCTCGCGCTGCTATTCGCCGCGCTAGTCTTCTTCGCCGCACGCGGCTATCTCGCTTGGCCATCTTTTGCCGCGCTGCTGCTGATCGGTTTGGTGTGCGGCGCGGCGCAATGGCGTGCAGGACCGCAGGGCAGGGGCGGTTTGCTGCTGGCGCTGGGCGTCAGCATCGCCTTTCTCGGTGTACAAAACGTGGCAGCACAAGCGGCGCGGATACAAATCACCGCCATCCTGCAAACATTGCATCCGACCGAGCGCGTGCTGGACGTGGCGATGACCGCCTTCCCCTCGCAGCCGGCGTGCTGGAGCTACGTCAGCATCCAGGCCGATGACAAGCAGTACCGGCTACAGCGCGGCGTCACCCGCCTTGCCGACGTCACTTGTCCCGCCGGCCTCTCGGTAGAGCAGCAAACGCTAACCGGCAGCCTGCAACAGCTGCGCGCCTTAAAAGCCAGCGACTGCCAGGTCGACGCCTGGCTACGCTTCGGCCGCATGCCGCTGCTGAAAGACGGTGCCCTATCCGACTACCGCTTCGCATCGACACCGAACGGCAACTTCACCACCTTACGCGTCGCCCCAGCCCCATGCCCGGCCAACATCCCCGCCTGGTCCTACCCCCGAGCCGACCTCTTCTAAATCCGGGGTCAGTGGTCGGTGGAGAGGGCGACGTCCAGCCATTCGGCCAGTTCTTTTTCGACGAACTGGTTTTTGGCGCGCACGCGTTGCACGGTGTCGGAGCCGAGTTGCAGGCGCACTGGCGGCTGGTCGCTGTCTGCCAGCTTCAGCAGGGCGTCGGCCAGTTTCAGTGGATCGCCGGGCTGGGCGTGGTTGGCGTCGGCGGCGAAGTCGCGCATTTTGCCGACAGTGGCGGCGTAGGCGTCGATACGGTCGCGCGTCGTGACCAGCGAGGTGGTGTCGAGGAAGTCGGTGCGGAAGAAGCCGGGTTCGACCACCGTTACCTGGATGTTCAGTGGCGCCAGTTCCATCGCCAGTGCTTCGCTCAGGCCTTCGACCGCAAACTTGGTCGAGCCGTACACGCCCCAGCCCGCATAGCCGGAGTAACCGCCAATCGACGAGATGTTGATGACGTGGCCGCTGCCCTGGCGGCGCATCGCCGGCAGTACCGCACGGGTGACGTTGAGCAGGCCGAAGACATTGGTCTCGTAGACGGCGCGCACTTCGTCGGCGCTGGATTCCTCCACCGCACCCAGCAGGCCGTAGCCGGCGTTGTTGACCAGTACGTCGATGCGGCCGAAGCGTGCCACCGCTTGCTGCGCGGCGGTGATGGCCTGTGCTTCCAGTTTGACATCCAGCCGCAGCGCCAGCAGGTTGGGATGCTCGCCCAGCGCGGCGATGACGGTTTCAGGATCGCGTGCGGTGGCGGCCACCAGGTCGCCGCGCGCCAGCGCTTTTTGCGCGGTCAGCAGGCCGAAGCCACGCGATGCGCCGGTGATGAACCATACTTTTTGTGCAGTGCCAGTCATGATGTGTTTCCTTTCAAAGTAGTGTTGATGGAGGCAAGTTTAGGCTGCCCTGATCTGCTACACTAGCCATAGGAAAGCTGTTTGATTTTCACCTACTGGTTGATAATATGGATAAAGCCCGAGTCATCAGTTTGTTCATCGGCGTGGTGCGCGCCAGGAGTTTCAGCCAAGCGGCGGTGGATGCCGGGCTGACGCCGCAAGCGGTCAGCAAGGCGGTGCGGCAGCTGGAGGATCATCTCGGCGTGCGCCTGTTCCACCGGACCACCCGTAGCCTCAGCCTCACCGACGAGGGCTCGCGGCTGTTTGAGCTGGCCAACCCCGGCCTGCGCCTGCTGGACGAGGCGCTGGAGCAGATCCAGAGCAGCCGGCTGGAAGTCGATGGCCTGATCCGCATCGCCGCGCCCATGTCGATCGGCAATGCGATCATCGTGCCGCTGTTGCAGCAGTTCCAGCAGCGCTACCCCGGCGCCCATTTCGATATGCAACTGGACGACCATTTCACCGATCTGGTGGAGAGCCGCATCGATGTTGGCTTCCGCGCCGGCAGCCCGCCCGAGCGCAATCTGATTTCCCGCAAGCTCGGCGAGATCACGCTGCTGACCTGCGCCGCGCCGGCCTATCTGGATGCACACGGTACGCCGAAGAAGGTGGCCGACCTGGCAGGCCACCGCTGCACCGGTTTCCGCCAGCCCAATACCGGCCGTTTGCTGCCGTGGGAGTTCCACGTCGACGGCGCCACCGTCTATCAGGATGTGCCGACCGTGGCCAGTTTCAATACGGTGGAAGGGGAGCTGATGGCGGTGCTTAACGGCATGGGCATCGGCCAGATGCCGGTGTTCATGATCGAGAAGGAACTGGCCAGCGGCGCGCTGGCACCGCTGCTGACTTCCACCATTACCGCCAATAACGGCGTATTCATGTGCTATCAGCAGCGCACCCAGATGCCGCTGCGGGTACGCCATTTCATTGATTTCGTCTCGGAGCAGGCACCGCTACGCTTGCAGGCTCAGCGGCGGGCTGTCAATGCGGCCAAAGCAAGATAAATCGATTGAGCGTGCGTGCGTGCACGGTTTTAGTGCCTGGCGCCTTGTATTGTGTGGCTACTTCACCACAAAAGCGCCTAGAATCAAGCTGACTAGGCGTCTTACTGCCTATTTGGTTGGCACAACAATTGCATTGCCCTCCAGAAAGGACGATGATCGATTTACATGGAGGCTGTTATGAATACCGTTACTGACAAAGATAACAAAACCGTTGTACACGAATCGCCGGCCGATGAACACCGCCGCCGCAGCGAGCGCATTGCCGCCCGTGGCGTGAGTCTGGGCCATGGCAAGGCAAAATTCTGGATTCCGCTGGTCGGCCTGGCCGTGCTGGCCGGGATGGCGTTCGCCCAGGCTTAAATTACCTTCAGCTCGTCGAGCGGCCAGCGCGGCCGCACGTTGAACGAGTAATCCTTCTTGGCCGCGTCCGGGTTGATCATCAAACGCATCGCCCCGGCGAAGGCGATCATCGCGCCGTTATCGGTGCAGAATTCCAGTTCCGGATAGTAGACCTTGAAGCGCTTCTTGGCGGCCGCCGCATTCAGCGACTCGCGCAGCTGCTTGTTGGCGCCGACGCCGCCGGCAATCACCAGCCGCTTCAGGCCGGTGTGCTTGAGCGCCGACACGCACTTGGCGGTTAGCACTTCCACAATCGCATCGACGAAGCCGCGCGCGATATTCGCCTTGTCCTGCTCGCAGATATTGGCGATGACTTTTTCATCGTGGTTCTTCACCACCGTCAGCACCGCTGTTTTCAGGCCGGAGAAGCTGAAGTTGAAATCCTTGGTGTGCATCATCGGGCGCGGCAGCTTGTAGGCCAGCGGATCGCCGAATTCGGCCAGGCGCGAAATCGCCGGGCCGCCCGGATAGCCGAGGCCCAGCAGCTTGGCCGATTTGTCGAAGGCTTCGCCGGCCGCGTCGTCCAGCGTTTCGCCCAGCAGCGTGTACTGGCCGACGCCGTCCACCCGCATCAGCTGCGTGTGGCCGCCCGACACCAGCAGCGCGATGAACGGAAACTCCGGCGGTTCGGACGCCAGCAGCGGCGACAGCAGATGGCCTTCCAGGTGGTGCACGCCCAGCACCGGCTTGTCCAGCGACAGGCCGAGGCTGCATGCCACCGAGGAGCCAACCAGCAGCGCGCCGGCCAGGCCGGGACCCTGGGTGTAGGCGATGGCGTCGATGTCGTCCGGCGTCTTGCCGGCTTGTTCCAGTGTCTGCTCCAGCAGCGGAATGGCGCGGCGGATGTGGTCGCGCGAGGCCAGTTCCGGCACCACGCCGCCATATTCCTCATGCATGGCTACCTGCGAGTGCAGGGCATGGGACAGCAGGCCGTGTTGCGTGTCGTACAACGCCAGGCCGGTTTCGTCACAGGAGGATTCAACGCCAAGAACGATCATGGAAGCAGCAAATTTCTAAAGGGGAATCCGCCATTGTAATGTAAACCGGGTGCAAGCATGCACTGGCCTGGGTCCGGGCCGCACTGGCCGGGTGCGAATTTTTGCCAAATGGCCAGAAATTCGGTGGCATCGCTTTTGCTTAGAAAACAGGCACAGCGAGGGAGGGGCTATGTCTGCAAACTGGAAAGTGATCTGCAAACTGAAGGATGTGCCGCTGGACAGCGGAGCGCGTCTGGTGCCGCGCGGGCTGGCGTGGCAGGAGCTGCCGGGGGTGGCGCTGTTCCGTAGTGGCGAGGAAAGCGTGCACGCGGTGCTTGAGTGCCGGGGCATGGACCCGCGTTGTAGCGGCGCGCGCCGGTATTCGGTCAAGGTGGAGAACCTGAAGGTCTACCTGGACCTGGATGAACTGAGCGCCCCGGCCAGCAAGGCCGAGGCGGCGCTGGCGGGGCAGTATGGCGTCGCCACCAGTCTGGTGGCGTACTGCTATTAAGGGCGGCTGAGCAGCTGCTGATGCGCTTCGCGCAGCATCTTCTCGGTGGTGTCCCAGTCGATGCAGCCGTCGGTGACCGAGCAGCCGTACACCAGCTGGCTCAGGTCAGCCGGGATCTTCTGGTTGCCGCCAACAATGTTGGACTCGATCATCACACCGACCAGCGACTTGTTGCCCTGCACGATCTGGTGGATGACGTCAGCCATCACCAGCGGCTGCAGCTCAGGCTTTTTGTAGCTGTTGGCGTGCGAGCAGTCGACCACCAGATTGGCCGGCAGCTTGGCCTTGGCCAGCGACTGCTCGGCGATCGCGATCGATACCGAATCGTAGTTCGGACGGCCATCGCCGCCACGCAGCACCACATGGCCGTAGCCATTGCCGCGGGTACGCACGATAGCCACATTACCCTGCGCGTTGATGCCCAGGAAGGAGTGCGGGTGCGCCGACGACAGAATCGCGTTGATGGCGATGCTGATGTCGCCATCGGTGCCGTTCTTGAAGCCCACCGGGGTCGACAGGCCGGACGACATTTCGCGGTGGGTCTGCGATTCGGTAGTGCGGGCGCCGATGGCGGTCCAGGCGATCAGATCGCCCAGGTATTGCGGCGAGATCGGGTCCAGCGCCTCGGTGGCGGTCGGCAGGCCCAGTTCGCACACGTCCAGCAGGAACTGGCGCGCTTTCTCCATGCCGACGTTGACGCGGAAAGAATCGTCCATGTCCGGATCATTGATATAGCCCTTCCAGCCGGTGGTGGTGCGCGGCTTTTCGAAATACACGCGCATCACCAGCAGCATGGTTTCGCCGACTTCGGCCTGCAGCGCCTTCAGGCGGCGCGCGTAGTCCAGGCCGGCTACCGGATCGTGGATCGAGCAAGGGCCGACCACCACGAACAGGCGCTTGTCCTTGCGGTCGATGATGTTGCGCAGGGCATCGCGGCCCTTCATCACGGTCTCGGACGCCAGATCGGTCAACGGCAGCTTGCTATGCAAGGCTTCCGGCGACGGCATCGGAGCAAACGAGGTAACGTTGACGTTTTCAATATCTGGGGAAATCATGATCTTTGCACTGGTTTCATTTTCGGGAACCAGATAGTGTAGCCGAAATGCGCCCGACTGGTTTAAGCTTGCTGCCATGACCATATCTCACGAACCATTCCCCGCCGCGCGTTTCATCAAAGAAATCGGGCGCGGCAAGGACGGCGCGCGCAGCATGAACCGCGACGACGCCCACAATCTGTATCAGGCCATGCTGGACGGCCGCGTCTCCGACCTGGAGCTGGGCGGCATTCTGCTGGCGATGCGCATCAAGGGCGAGTCGGTCGAAGAAATCGGCGGCTTCCTCGATGCGGCCGAAGCCTGCTTCGAGCCGTTCAATGCACCGCCCGGCCAGTTCGCGCCGGTGGCTATTCCGTCGTACAACGGTGCGCGCAAGATGGCCAATCTGACGCCGCTGCTGGCACTGCTGCTGGCGCGCGAGGGCGTGCCGGTGCTGGTGCACGGCGTGACCACCGATGTCGGCCGGATCACCACGGCCGAGGTGTTTGCCGAGCTGGGCGTGACGGCGGCGCGGCACCGTTCGGAGGCAGAGGAGGCCATGTCGCAAGGCAAACCGGCGTTTATCGCCATCGACACCATGGCGCCCAAGCTGGCGCATCTGCTATCGCTGCGGCGGGTGCTGGGCGTGCGCAATTCGACCCATACACTGGTCAAGATCATGCAGCCGTTTGCCGGGCCGGCGCTGCGGCTGGTGTCGTACACCCACCCCGAATACCTGGAGATGCTGGGCGAATACTTTACCACCACGGCGCTGCATGAGCGCGGCGATGCGTTCCTGATGCGCGGCACGGAAGGCGAGACGGTGGCCAACGCCAACAAGGCGCAGCAGATCGACTGGTTCCATGGCGGCCTGCGGACCACGCTGGTGCCCAAGCAGACGCTGGTTGGCGAGCTGCCGCTGCTGCCTGAGAACAAGGATGCGGCGACCACGGCGGCATGGATCAAGTCGGTGCTGAGCGGCGAGGTGGCGGTGCCGCCGCCGATCGCCGAGCAGGTGGCGCAATGCCTGCTGGTGGCGCGGACCGTGCAGTCGCGCCAGCATGTGAGCGAGCCGATCGAGTAAAATCTCGCCCCTTCACTGTATCGACGGGAATAACATGGCAAAGTTTGATGTAGCGGTAATCGGCGCGGGCGCGGCCGGGATGATGTGTGCGGCGACCGCCGCCCAGCGCGGCCTGCGCGTGGTGCTGATCGACCATGCCGCCAAGCTGGCCGAGAAAATCCGCATCTCGGGCGGCGGCCGCTGCAATTTCACCAATGTGAACGCCGGCCCGGCCAACTTCCTGTCCGAGAATCCGCACTTCTGCAAAAGCGCGCTGTCGCGCTACACGCCAGCGGATTTCGTCGCGCTGGTGAAGAAGCACCGCATCGGCTATCACGAGAAGCATCGCGGCCAGCTGTTCTGCGACGATTCCGCCGAACTGATCATCGATATGCTGAAAGACGAGTGCGCGGGCGGCGATGTCCACTGGCGCATGCCGTGCAAGATCGACAGCCTGGAGCAGGGCGCCGAAGGCTTTGTATTGCAGACCGATAGCGGCCCCATCGAAGCGCCCAGCGTGGTGATCGCCACCGGCGGCCTGTCGATTCCGAAAATCGGCGCCACCGACTTTGGCTACCGCATCGCCCAGCAATTCGGCCTGCGCATGGTCGAGCCGCGCCCGGCGCTGGTGCCGCTGACCTTTGACGCCCAGCAGTGGGCGCCATTCGTGGAAATGTCCGGCATCGCGCTGGAAGTCGATGTTGAAACCGGCTCGCTGAAGGGGCGCAACGCCACTGGCGCGCGTTTCCGTGAAGACTTGCTGTTCACCCATCGCGGCCTGTCCGGCCCGGCGATTTTGCAGATTTCCTCGTACTGGCAGCCGGGCACGCCGATTGTCATCAATCTGCTGCCGGAACTGGACTTGGCGCAGACGCTGATCGAAGGCAAGAACACGATCAAGAAACAACTCGGCAATGTCCTGGCGCAATGGTTGCCGGCGCGCCTGGCGGAAGGCTTGCTGGTGGCACACGGTTTTGCGCTAGATGCGCGCCTGGCCGATATGCCGGATGCGCAGCTGCGCAAGCTGGGCGCCGCCATCAACCAATGGTCGCTGACGCCGAACGGCTCGGAAGGCTACAAAAAGGCCGAAGTGACGCGCGGCGGTATCGATACCCGCGAGCTGTCGCAGCAGACCATGATGGCGACCAAAGTGCCCGGCCTGTATTTCATCGGGGAAACAGTGGATGTGACCGGCTGGCTGGGCGGCTACAACTTCCAGTGGGCCTGGGCGTCGGGTGTGGCGGCGGGGCAGGCAGTCTGATATACTGGCAGTCTGCACGTTGTTGTTTTTCCCATGAAAGCCGCATGGCGGGCTGTTCCCGACAGCCCATGGCTTCCATTTTTCGGAAAAAGCTGCTATAGTCTCTGTCTCCCTATAACCTCCAACGGTTTGAATTTTTACATGACCACTATTCGCCTTAAAGAAAACGAGCCGTTCGAAGTCGCAATGCGTCGCTTCAAACGCACCATCGAAAAAACCGGTCTGCTGACCGAACTGCGCGCACGCGAGTTCTACGAAAAGCCAACGGCTGAGCGTAAGCGCAAGCTGGCTGCTGCTGTTAAGCGTCACTACAAACGCATTCGCAGCCAACAGCTGCCGAAAAAACTCTTCTAAGATTGCTTACGCAGGCCAACCTGGCATATGCCGGTTGCGTTTAGCGGCATCTAAGAGAATACCCGCTCCGGCTTTTTAGCTGCAGCGGGTTTTCGCTTTTTATTTCACAATTCCCTGAAAGAAACGCTATGGCCTTGAAAGACCAAATCACCGAAGACATGAAAAACGCCATGCGCGCCAAGGAAGCAAGCCGTCTGGCGACCATCCGCCTGATCCTGGCTGAAATCAAGCGCAAGGAAGTGGACGAACAGATCACCGTCACCGATGAGCAAACCATCGCCATCGTGGAAAAAATGATCAAGCAGCGCAAGGATTCGATCACCCAGTTCGAAGCCGGTGGCCGCGCCGACCTGGCTGACATCGAAAAAGCCGAACTGGTGGTGCTGAGCACCTATATGCCTGCCGGCCTGTCGGACGAGGAAATCGCCGCCGAAGTGGCTGCCGCGGTGGCAGCCTCGGGCGCCGCTGGTCCGCAGGACATGGGCAAAGTCATGGGCATCGTCAAGCCGAAGCTGGCCGGCCGTGCCGATATGACCGTGGTTTCGGCCCTGGTCAAAAAAGCGCTGACCCCAGCCTAAGCAACACCATCGTGGCAGCTTGACGCGCATCAAGGCGCTTCAGGCTGCCACGGTATAGCCTGATTAACGCCAAGATCGCCTATCCCCTGTGATACCACAAACTTTTATCGCCGATTTGCTGAACCGGGTCGATATCGTCGACGTGGTCGGCCGTTACGTGCAGCTCAAGAAGGGCGGCGCGAACTACATGGGTTTGTGCCCGTTTCACAACGAAAAATCTCCCAGCTTTACAGTCAGCCCGACCAAGCAGTTTTACCACTGCTTCGGCTGCGGCGCACACGGTACCTCGATCGGTTTCATGATCGAATATTCCGGCATGGGCTTTGTCGATGCCGTCAAAGAGCTGGCGCAAAGCGTCGGCATGGTGGTGCCGGACCAGGACGACAAGATTCCGCCGGCGCAGCGCGCGCAGATGCAGGCGCAGAGCCTGGCGCTGACCGAGGCGATGACGCGCGCCAGCGACTTCTACAAGCTGCAACTGCGCAGCGCACCGAATGCCATCGCCTACCTGAAGAACCGCGGCCTCACCGGCGAAATCGCCGCCCGCTTCGGCCTGGGCTACGCGCCGCCGGGCTGGGACAATCTGCGTTCGCAGTTCCCGGATTACGAAGCGGTGGTGCTGGCCGAATCCGGCCTGGTGATCGACAAGGTCGACGAAGACGGCAACAACCGCAAGCGCTATGACCGCTTCCGTGAGCGGGTGATGTTCCCGATCCGCAATACCAAGGGACAGGTGATCGCGTTTGGCGGCCGGGTGCTGGACCAGGGCGAACCGAAGTACTTGAATTCCCCGGAAACGCCTTTATTTTCAAAGGGCTTCGAGCTGTATGGCCTGTTCGAGGCGCGCCAGGCGATCCGCGATGCCGGCTATGTGCTGGTGACGGAAGGCTATATGGACGTGGTGGCGCTGGCGCAGATGGGTTTCCCGCAGGCGGTGGCGACACTGGGTACGGCCTGCACCACCAACCATGTGCAGAAGCTGTTGCGCCAGACCGACACGGTGATCTTCAGTTTCGACGGCGACAAGGCCGGCCGCCGCGCCGCACGGCGCGCGCTGGAAGCCTGCTTGCCGCATGTGACGGACAACAAGACCATCAAGTTTTTGTTCCTGCCGACCGAGCACGATCCTGATAGCTATGTGCGCGCCTACGGCAAGGAAGCGTTTGAGCAGGAAATCCATGAGGCCATGCCGCTGTCGCAGTTCCTGATCAAGGAGGCGTGCGGCGAGCATGATATGAACAGCCTGGAAGGCCGGGCGCGCGCCCAGTTCGATGCCAAGCCGATGCTGCAGGCGATGACGCCGACCGCGCTGCGGCTGCAAATCGTGCGCGGCCTGGCACAACTGACGCAAACCTCGCCGTCCGAGATCGAGGTGCTGTTCGAACTAGCCAAGCCGGTGGCGCTGAACAAGATCGCGCCGCCGAGGGGCGGCCGGCCGCAGCCGAAAGGGCTGGAGCTGCAGATCATGCGGGTGCTGGTGGCGCATCCCTCGCTGGCGCTGGACGTTGATGCGGCGGCGCAGGCGGCATTCCAATCGTTCGGCCAGGAGTCGGCGGAGCGCTTGACGCAGTTGCTGACCGAGGCGCGCGGCCTGGGCGAGAGCGGCTCCTTCGCCGCTTTTGCCCAGCACCTGAAGTCGCTGAGCGACGAGTACGACGGCATCATCGGCGAAATCGTCAAGGAGCCGGAGACGGAGCGCGACACCGAGCGGGTTGTGTTGCGGGCGGCGATCCGCCAGGTCAAGCAGGATGCGCTGAAGCGCGAGTTGAGCCAGTTGTTTGCGGCTGGCCTGTCGTCCGACGAGATCGGCGTACGCTACCGGGAGTTAACCGCACAGCAAGACCAGTTGTTGCGCGAGGCGCAGGCAGAGCTGGCGACGCGTTAAAAGTTGTGTACAGTTTTGTGTCGTAACGTTTCTGTCATTATTCCAGCGGGAGCTCCGCCGTGCATCCCCCTGGAAATTGAAAAGTGACGTGCTATAATAAAACGCTAAGTGTTGTATGTTTTGGCATCGTTTTTCTGTTCAGAGTGTGTTTGTTTTCAGTGAGTTAGGCTCTTTGATCGACGCAGAGGGAACGGGTGTCGGCGGCCAGGGCCAGCTACGGTTCAGCAAATAGTCTGTTTGCTATCTAACCGAGTCATGGTTTCTTGCCCCCACGCACGTGTCTGATGCAGTAGAATTCTCGGGAATTCTCTATAGACTCGGTCGGCCTGACCCAGGTGTAAGTAAGTCGTAGTATTGTCGGACTTGTGTAGTCGGCAAGTTCGAAGACGTAGTGATCCGAACAGGATCGAAACTTTATCCGTAATCGAAAGCGCCTGTGCCAATCAAGAAACCTGAATCCAAAGCGGCTGTAAAGCCGACTAAAGTGAGCGCAAAATCCGCTAAAACGGCGGACAAGCCGGAGACGCGCGTCGCCAGCAACCCGCCTGCGGTCAGCCAGACCACGGACGCGGCTGCATTGGCCGCGATCGACACGTCCGGTTACGTGCTGCCTTCGGTCAAAGTGCC
Source organism: Duganella sp. sic0402 (assembly GCF_019219065.1). Taxonomy (GTDB): domain Bacteria; phylum Pseudomonadota; class Gammaproteobacteria; order Burkholderiales; family Burkholderiaceae_D; genus Rugamonas. The sequence goes on from NZ_JAHUWK010000006.1 coordinate 300,846, forward strand.
GGGCCGGCGCGGGCGCAAACCGAAAGAATTCCAGCCTGAGAACGACGAAGTCGCAGCGCTCAACGCGGTCGAACGCGCCGAGCTGAAGGCGGTCGACAAGGCCAAGGCCAAGGACCGCAAGGCCAAGGAAAAAGCGCTGCTGAAGGACGCCTTCTCGTCCGACACCGAGGCGACCGAGGAAGAACTCGAACGCCGGCGCCAGAAACTCAAGACCCTGATCAAGTTCGGCAAGGAACGCGGTTTCCTGACCTATGCCGAGATCAACGACCATCTGCCCGACAACATCGTCGATCCGGAAGCGATCGAAGGCATTATCGGCACCTTCAACGACATGGGCATTGCCGTCTACGAGCATGCGCCCGACGCCGAGACGCTGCTGCTGTCCGACAATGTCGCCACCGTCACCAGCGATGACGAAGCCGAGGCGGCCGCCGAAGCGGCGCTGTCCACCGTTGACTCCGACTTCGGCCGCACCACCGACCCGGTGCGCATGTATATGCGCGAAATGGGCTCGGTCGAGCTGCTGACCCGCGAAGGCGAGATCGAAATCGCCAAGCGCATCGAAGATGGCCTGAAAGACATGATCCAGGCGATTTCCGCCTGCCCGGTGACGATTGCCGAAATCATTGCCGCCTCCGACCGCATCCGCGCCGACGAAATCAAGATTGATGAAATCGTCGACGGCCTGGTCGATGAGAGCGAAGACCAGCAGGCGGCAGCGCCAGCAGCGGCTTCGTCCGATGAGGAAGAAGAAGACGAGGAAGAGCAAGAAGAGGAAGAAGAGGAAGAGGAAGAAGCCAGCCCATCGGGCGCTGCGGCGGGCTACTCGGCCGAACAGCTGGAAGCGCTGAAAAACGCCTCGCTGGCAAAATTCGATACCATCTCCCTGCAATTCGACAAGATGCGCCGCGCCTTCGAGAAAGAGGGCTACAACTCGAAAGCCTACGTCAAGGCGCAGGAAGCGATTTCCCAGGAACTGCTGGGCATCCGCTTTACCGCCAAAGTGGTCGAGAAACTGTGCGACACGCTGCGTGGCCAGGTCGATGAAGTCCGCCACATCGAGAAACAGATTCTGGACGTGGCGGTCAACAAGTGCGGCATGCCGCGCGCCCACTTCATCAAAGTCTTCCCCGGCAATGAAACCAATCTGGAATGGGTTGATGGCGAAGTGGCTGCCGGCCACGCCTACAGCGCCATCCTGGGCCGCAACATTCCGACCATCAAGGAGTTGCAACAGCGCCTGATCGATCTGCAGGCGCGCGTGGTGCTGCCGCTGCCGGACTTGCGCAACATCAACCGCCAGATGGCGGCCGGTGAAATGAAGGCGCGCAAGGCCAAGCGCGAAATGACCGAGGCCAACTTGCGCCTGGTGATTTCGATCGCCAAGAAATACACCAACCGTGGCTTGCAGTTCCTCGACCTGATCCAGGAAGGCAATATCGGCCTGATGAAGGCGGTGGACAAGTTTGAATACCGTCGCGGCTACAAATTCTCGACCTATGCAACGTGGTGGATACGCCAGGCCATCACCCGTTCGATCGCCGACCAGGCGCGCACCATCCGGATTCCGGTGCACATGATCGAAACCATCAACAAGATGAACCGTATCTCGCGCCAGATCCTGCAAGAGACGGGCGCCGAGCCGGACCCGGCAACGCTGGCCATCAAGATGGAAATGCCCGAGGACAAGATCCGCAAGATCATGAAAATCGCCAAGGAGCCGATTTCGATGGAGACGCCGATCGGCGACGACGACGATTCGCATCTGGGCGACTTCATCGAGGACAACAACACGCTGGCGCCTTCCGACGCGGCGCTGCATGCCTCGATGCGCGGCGTGGTCAAGGACGTGCTCGATTCGCTGACGCCGCGCGAGGCCAAAGTCCTGCGCATGCGTTTCGGTATCGAAATGTCGACCGATCACACGCTGGAAGAAGTGGGCAAACAGTTTGACGTGACGCGCGAGCGCATCCGTCAGATCGAAGCCAAGGCCTTGCGCAAGCTGCGCCATCCGAGCCGCTCGGACAAGCTGAAGAGCTTCCTGGAAGCCAACTAAGACTTGACTGGGGTAGGGCTAGCCTTTATGCTCGCGTGTTCGTTTTCTTAACGAGTGCGCATCAGAGAGACTAGACCTTCTCCAGCGCAGCAACACCCCTCAGGGCCCTTAGCTCATGCTTGGTTAGAGCAGCGGACTCATAATCCGTTGGTGCCCAGTTCGACTCTGGGAGGGCCTACCAAATAAAATGAAGGACTTAGGTGCAAGCCTAAGTCCTTTTTTATTGCCGCTGTCAGACGTAGCGCACTGGACCGGGATATTGCGCGACCAGTGGATCAGATGTGATTAAGGAGATGCCTTCAACAATTGCCTGTGCTACCAGGATGCGGTCGAACGGATCTTTGTGTAGTGAAGCAAGGGTATCGACGGCAACAGTATGTTCGCTCGTGATAGGTAATTCGGCATATCCGTTATCCAGTAGTCCGCGTCTTAGCAGGCGAGGATCTACTTGGAAATCGCTACGCCCAAGTCCGTGCTTGATGGTAATTTCCCATAGACTGGCGGCGCTGAACAGCAGTTCATTGTTTGGATCATCCAGCAATAAATGAGCGGCTGGCGACAGCCGCTCAGGTTGCCCTGCTGCCCAGAGCAATAGATGCGTATCCAGCAGCAGTTTCATGACTCAGCATTGAAAAGCTGCGCAATTTCATTGTTTCCCATGGTGTTGAAATCATCTGGTACGCTGATATTTCCCGTCAGGAAGCCCAAGCGGCGAGTTTGACCATGTGTAGGCGCGTCAAGCGCCACCACTTTCACCAAGGGTTTGCCAGCTTTGGCAATAACGAAGGGTTCTCCGTTGACCGCTTGCTCTACAAGCCGGGAAAGGTGCGTTTTCGCTTCATGGATATTGACAGTTAGCATGTTGGCATCTCCACTAAACTAAGTTCTCTTAGTCTAGTTTGATTCTTGCGGATGTCAATCGCGTTCTAAGGGCGCTATTTTTCTTGGTTCAGATGCTCCAGCAAATTGTACTTAGACTAAAATTGTCGCCACACCCATTAAGGAGGAGACAGGCATGATTGATATGAATCGACGCGGGCTGGTGATTGCTGCTGGTAGCGCTATCACGGCTTCGGCGGTGGGGCTGCCGGCGATGGCGGCAACGGCAGGGCGCAAGCTGGGCTATGCGATAGTCGGGCTGGGCGGCTATGGGCTGGGGATTATCATTCCACAGTTTAAGAACTGCGAACACAGCAAGCTGGTGGCGCTGGTCAGTGGCGATCCGGCCAAGGCCAAGCGCGTGGCGGCCGAGTATGGCGTGCCGGAAAGCGGCATCTACGATTACAAGAATTTCGACAGCATCAAGGACAATCCGGAGATCGATATTGTCTACGTCTGCCTGCCGGTGTCGATGCACGCCGAGTACACCATCCGTGCCGCCCAGGCGGGCAAGCATGTGATGTGCGAGAAGCCGATGGCGGTGTCGTCGAAAGAGTGCGAAGCGATGATCGCTGCCTGCAAAAAGGCTGGCAAAAAGCTGATGATCGGCTATCGCTGCCACTTTGAAGCGCATAACCTGGAAGCGATCCGCCTGGCCCGTTCGGGCGCGATCGGCAAGCTGCGCTATTTCCGCTCCGAGCACGGTTTCACCGCCGGCAATCCCAACGCATGGCGTTTGAAGAAAGCGATGTCCGGCGGCGGTTCGCTGATGGATATCGGCATTTACGCGCTGAACGCGGCACGTTATATGACGGGAGAGGAACCGATTGCGGTCTACGCCAAGGAAACCACCGACCGCAATGATCCGCGCTTCAAGGAAGTGGAGGACATGATCGAGTTCCAGCTGGAATTCCCGTCCGGCGTGATTGGCTCCTGCATGTCAATGTACAGCGCCAATCAGAACCATATCCTGCTGATGGGCGACAAGGGCCGCATCGACCTGGAGCCGGGCACGCGCTACGATGGCAACAAGCTGTGGGTAGGCCAGGACCGCAGCAAGCAAGTCGATCCGCCGCCGGGACCGGGCAAAACCCAGTGGGCGGCGCAGCTGGATCACCTGTCGCAGTGCATCGTCAACAACAAGGAGCCTATTGTGGCGGGCGAAGAGGGCCTGCGCGATATCCGTATCGTCGAGGCGATTTACCGCTCGGCGCGCGAGCAGAAACGGATCGTGCTGGCGTAATCAGCCGGCGCGTTCTTCGGCGGCGCGCACGTCCTGCATCGCCGCCACCAGATCCGCCGTGGTCAGCGCTTCTTTCAGCGGGAAGCCGTCTTCCAGTGCCACCACGGCGCCTTCGGCGATGGCGGGAGTGTCGCCGGCCGGCGGATTCGGCGTGTGCGGCATGTAGGCGAATGGCGGGAAGCGCGTCTGGCCGTGCTGGGCGATGTCGTTGAGCGTGCGCGGCGCCGCGCGCAGCAGGCCGTTGCGTACGCGCCGCTGGCGTTCCTCTTCGCGCTGTTTCAGTTGCGCGCTGAGGAAGGCGATTTCTTCGGTGAGGCGGTCCGCCTCGGTTTGCTGGCTCTGCATTTCTTCATCGCTCAGCGCTTCTTCCCATTGCGTCAGTTTCAGCAGGCCGCGCTTGTGCATGGCTTGGCGCTGCAGGTCGATTTCCAGCGTGCCCAGCCGGGTCTTGTGCTGCTCCAGCGCTTGCACGGCGCTGGCATCGCCATTGGCGCGGTGCCATTTGTCGTTGAAGTCGAAGACCAGGCCATCAAAGTAGAAATACATGGGCAAGGCGTGCGGCGACGCCAGCACTTGTTGCGGGCTGAGCTTCCAGCGCGCGGCCAGTTCGGTCAGCGTCAGGGTGAGGGGTTCTATCGTAGGCATATGCGTATTTTCTCATAGCGCATGATTTAGTGCGCCGGCCTGTAAAATGTCACTCTTGCTGTTGCGGAGTAATTCCCATGATGTTTTTAAAAGTCCCGTTCGCGGAAAAAGATGAAGCCAAGGCGCTGGGTGCGCGCTGGAATAATGATCGAAAATCCTGGTATGTGCCTGAAGGCAAACCGGTGGAAGCCTTCAAGCGCTGGCTGCCGCCGGGCGGCGCCGATTTCGTTCCGGCCGTCGCCAAGCCTTCGCTGAAGTCGCGCCCGGTGATGACCGACTCTTACGCTGGCAAGCCGGTCATCGGCCGCTACTATATCGAGCTGCAACATGACTGCGATCCCTTCATCGCCTGCCCGGTGTGCGCGCCCAAGCTGGCCAGTTCCGGCTGGCAGGGCCATTATGATGATGTTGCAAAGATGCTAAAGCCGCTGCGTCCGGCGTGATGTTCTATTTACAAAATTAGCGGGAGATGCAATCCTCATCCCGATGAATAGCACGACCTTCCGCACCGAAAACCGTCCTGTCGTTCCGGTCCAGCGCTACCGCCAGCCGGCCGATATTTTTGAAGCCTTGTTCCAGAGCATACAGGGCGGCGAAAACCATCCGCGTCCGACGCTGGAGCTGACGCCGGATTCGCCCTTTCTGCCGTTCCTGGAAATTGGCTACGCGCTGCGCACCTGCCTGGAAAAACCGTCGCGTCACGCGTATTTGCTGCACCGACTGCGTCCGCACGTGAGCGTGCTGGTCGGCACGCTGCCCGCCAGCATTCTGCCGATGGGCATGCTGCCCAAGCTGGCGCCGCTGCCTGGCTTCCGCCCGCTGGAAGCGATTTCCGACGCTGAACTCCATCAATGGCTGATTCAGGAAAGTGGCCTCATCTACGGCGAAATGCAGCGCTTCGAGCTGGAAAACTACTTCGACGCGATCAAACCTTATCTGCCGACGGGCGGCATCATGGTTGACCTGGGAAGCGGACTGGGCAAGGTGGTGATGACGGCCGCGCTGACCTTGCCGTTTTCGCGCTGTGTTGGCGTCGAGCTGATGACCTACCGGCACCGGCTGGCGCAGGACCGCCTGGTGCGGCTGCTGACGCTGACCCGGCAGGGTTTGGAAGCCTTGCCCGAGCCGCTGAGGGTGGACACGCCGCTGACGCTACCATCCGGCGTGGTGGCAAACGGCCGGCATCTGCTGGAGCTGGGCGCGCGCATCGCCTTCATCGAAAACGATATGTTCAAGGTGGATGTGCGCGGCGCCAGCCTGGTGTTTGTCTACAGCACCTGTTTCGGTCCGCTGATGAACGCGCTCAGCAACAAGCTGGCGCGCGAGTTGCCGGAAGGCGCGCTGGTGAGCACCACCACCTATCCGATCAAGCATCCGTCCTTCCGTCTATTGGAGACGCATGCGCCGGGTACGCTATCGTGGACCAGTATGATGATTTATCAGCGCATAGGCCCGCCGACGACGCAGACGGTGCTGGAAGACCGTTATCTGCACCAGCCGGACACGGATGCCTGGGAAGCGCGCGCCAGGGAGGAATTAGGCGGTTAAATGAGCCATTTGCGTGCAGTAGTGATCACGTTATCCGACAATGCACGCGTAAACGGGGTCTGGATATCCCACATATGCCACATCAGCGGCACATCCAGCCAGCCGCCTGGAGCAAGATCGACCAGTCTGCCATCCTCTAGCTGCTGGGCGCATTGTTGCAAGGGCAGCATGCCATAGCCCAGTCCCGCCTCTAGAAAACGCACAAAACCCTCCGAACTGGACAGCGCATGGTGTGGGTAGCGGCCGGTGTAGCCGGTGCGCTGCGCGATGAAGCGGGTTTGCAGCATGTCCTTGCGGTCGAAATGCAGCGCCGGTGCGCGCTGCACGGCTTGAGCCGTCATGCCGTTGGCAAACCAGCGGGCGGCAAAGGCCGGGCTGGTCACACAGAGATAGCGCATTATGCCCAGCGGTGTGACAGTGGTGCCTGGCACCTGGGCGGTTTCGCTGGTCACGCAGCCGAACACGCGGCCCTCGCGCAACATGGTCAGCGTGTGGTCCTGGTCGTCCAGCCGGATGTTCAGCATGCAGTTGCCGGCGCTCATCAGCGGGGTGACGGCTTCCTGCAGCCAGGTGGCGGCGCTGTCGGCGTTCACGGCGATGGCAATTTCGGGCAAGGAGTCGCTCTCGCCGGGACGCCGGTCCAGCGCCGATTCCAGCAGCCGCACCTGGCGATAATGGGCGATCAGGCGCTGGCCGGCCTCGGTCGGCGAGGGCGGCTGGCTGCGCACGATCAGCAGTTCGCCGGCGCTGTTTTCCAGCATGCGGATGCGCTGCGACACCGCCGACTGGGTGATCGACAGCGCGGCGGCAGCCTTGTCGAAGCTGCCGTAATCGATCACCGCGTCCAATGCGGCCAAGCCCCGGTAGTCTACTCGACTCATTAGCTCACCTAATATTTGGCAAATAATATTAATTATACTTATGTTCGTCCGAACAGTAAGCTGGCGTCTTTTGCACGGAGAAAAATAATGGAAGCCAGCGCTTTTTTAAAAGGAATCGGCCTCGGCGGCAGCCTGATAGTTGCCATCGGTTCACAAAACGCTTATTTACTACGCCAGGCCTTAAAACGTGAATTTGTGCTGACCTGTATCGCCATTTGTATTATTTGCGACGTGACGCTGATCGCCGCAGGCGTGGCCGGCATGGGCAAGCTGATTACCGAGGCAGCGGTACTTTTATTCTGGATAAAAATCGCCGGCGCCTTATTTTTATTCTGGTATGGACTACGCGCTGCACGCGCTGCAATCCATCCTTCAGCCATGCTTGCCGATGATAATAATACTGCACAGGACAGAAAAACAGTAATTGCCGCGATGCTGGCGTTCAGTCTTTTAAATCCCCATGTTTATTTGGATACGGTGGTGTTATTGGGGTCTATCGGTGGCCAGCAGCCGGGTAACGGGAAACTGTATTTTGCTTTGGGCGCAATGTTGGCATCCGCCTTATGGTTTAGCGCCTTGGGCCTCGGCGCGCGCTATTTGCGGCCGGTATTTGCCAAGCCCACTGCGTGGCGTATTCTGGACGGAATGATCGCCATCGTCATGTGGAGCCTCGCCATATCGTTGTTTCTCTAAGGAAGCAAGCTCAAAAATGGCGCTTACATGCTAACTACTGGCATGATTTAGCGAGTTAGGCATACAATGCGCTAGTCACTTTGAGTTGCGTCCTCAGGGCGCCGATGTCAATGAACGCAGATCCGAGCTTCCTCACGGCCATGTTGGTGGAATTTACCGCCGACACCATATTGAGTGCTTTACTGATTTTCCTTTGGCTTATGCAGCGCAAGGAAAAGCATGCGCTATTCTGGGGCGTGGGACAGTTGTCGGTAATGGCCGGCGGCGTGTTATGGTTTAAAGGCACAGGCGTCGTGCCATTGCAATGGCAATTATATTTATGCGCCTTGTTTTTAACCGTTGGCATGGCGGGATATTGGTCCGGCACGCAGTTTTTTATCGGTAAATTCCGCAAGCAGCATATGCGCCGGATGTTGCCAGGTATTCTGGCCATCAGTGGTGTATTCTATTTATTGTGGCGAACCAATCAGCAATGGCTGGTGCCGGGAAGTGCAACTGCTTTAGGCGTGGTGATGTTCTGGGTCGGCTCGCGTTTAGTCAGCGTACATAATCGCTACCGCTTATTGGGGCTGACATTAATTCTGCGCGGCGGGTTTAATCTGCTCAGCGCCGCCAGCCTGAGTCCGGAAATGTATGGCGTCTGGTTCGTCGGCACCAGCATCCTCAAAGTGCTGTCGATGCTGGGATTGATTTACGCGGTGCAGGATGAAATCCAGCAGCGCTATGTTCGCACCATCGACAGCCTCAGCCACGGCTTCCTGATACGCGACCGGCGCGGCTATATCCACGTCGCCAATGAACGCTGCGCAAAATTGCTGGGATTTAATAATGCCCAGGAGTTAATCGGCCTGCACAGTTCCGACCTGCTGCCCGGCCTGACCCGCCAAATGTCCGACCAGTATTTTGAGCGCTTTGAAGCCGAGGGCGTGCAGTACCCGATCTCCGATACGGCCATCTTAAATTTGCGAAATGGCAACCGTCTGCCGGTTGAGCTGCTGGGCTCGCCCTACATCGAGCGCGGCCGGCTGTACTGCCTGGTACAGCTGCTGGACATCAGCGAACGCAAGAAAAAGGACGATTTGCTGTACCAGGCGGCCCGCATCGATCCGGTGACCGGCTTCAGCAACCGCCACGCGCTGTCCGTCAGGCTGACCCAGGAAATCGCCAAGGCCGCCAGCAAGGGACGCGAATGCGCGGTGCTGTTCATCGACCTGGACAAGTTCAAGCGCGTCAACGATTCCTTCGGCCACACCGCCGGCGACGAACTGCTGCGCACCGCCGCCAACCGCCTGCACAACCTGCTGCGCCCGGACGACGTGCTGGCCCGCTTCGGCGGCGACGAGTTCATCATCATCATCCCCGACCTGGCGCCTGCTAGCGCCGAGTGGATGGCGGCTGGCTGCGCCAACGAAATCATCGCCGCCATGGCCAAGGGCTTCGAGGTGTCCTATCACGCACTGAGCGTCACCGCCAGCGTCGGCATTGCCTGCTATCCGCAGCACGGCCACGACAGCGACACGCTGATACGCAACGCCGACATCGCCATGTACGAGGCCAAGAAAGTCGGCCGAGGCGAGCAGCGCATGTTCCACGACACCATGAACGCGCTGGCCAAGGACGGGCTGGTGATCGACGGTGCGCTGCGCGGCGCCATCGAAGCCCATGAGTTCTACCTGGTCTACCAAGCCATCACCAACGCCCATTCCGGCAAGCTGACCAAGGTCGAAGCCTTGTTGCGCTGGAATAGCTCGCTGCTGGGGCCGGTGTCGCCGGACCGCTTCATCCCGGTGGCCGAGGACAGCGGCATGATTATCGAGCTGGGCACCTGGGTACTGGAGCAGGCTTGCCGCCAGATGGGCGCGTGGAAAAAGAGCGTGCTGGACGATGTGACCATCAGCATCAACGTCTCAGCCTGGCAGCTGGCCGATCCGCAATTCGTCACACTGGTGTCGCAGGCGCTGATCCACAACGGCCTGTCGCCGCACCAGCTGGAGCTGGAACTGACCGAGCGGGTGCTGATCGAGGACGCCGTCAACGTGCAAACCGTGCTGGCCCAGCTGCGCGCGCTGGGTGTCGGCATTTCGCTGGATGACTTCGGCACCGGCTATTCCTCGCTCAGCTACCTGACCCAGTTCCACCTCAACACGCTGAAGATCGACCGCGCCTTCGTCATGGATATCGAGCACAGCGAGCGCAGCAACAGCCTGGTGCACGCCATCATCGCCATGGGCCACAGCCTCGGGCTGCAACTGGTGGCGGAAGGCGTGGAGACGGAAGGGCAGGCGGCGATTCTGGAAAAAATGGGCTGCCACTATCTCCAGGGCTATCACATCTCGCGGCCGATTCCGCCGGACGAGCTGCTGCGCTTTGCCGACCAGCGCGCCAGTGCCGCACAGGCGGCCTATCCTATTTAGCGGTCGGCACTTTCTGCGCCGCTTCTTCGGCGGTGAGTATCCAGATGCGATCGATATTGCCCATGCCATCGACCGTGTAATTGACCACGATATCCTTGCCGCGCAGAGCAGCCGGCATTTCGAGCATATTGTCCTGATTGAAGATGCGCGCTGCCGGCGATAGCTGGCGCGGCTTGCCGTCCAGCGTGATGTCCGGGAAATAGCCGGGCGTGAATTTGCCGCGCAGGATATTGGCGGGGAAGGGCCGCTCGATGGCGAAGGCGAAGGGGGGCAAGGCCAGCACGGCGGCAAGCAGCAGCGCAATCGGTCGCGACATCGCACCTCCGGAGAAAGCCCCAGCTTACCCCAGCGTGGCGAACATCGCCAGCGTCCACAGCGTGTTGCCGCCGAACTGCGCGCGCGTACGCTTGCTGAGGTCTGTTGCTGTGTCATCAAGATGTCACGGCCGCGTCATCGCATCGTCATATCGGCTTCCTACAATCTTGCCAGTTGATTTTCCACCAACCTAGCAAGAAAGAATAACGACCATGCCACAGCGCTTCCCTCTGAAACCTTTGTGCTTGCTGGTGCTGCAAGCCCTGGCTTGCCAAGCATACGCCGCCGAGAACGACGCCGCCGAAGACGCCTCCGTAGCGGCCATGGCCGGTCCGGTGCAGACGGTGGAAATCACCGGCCGCGGCCAGTCGCGCCAGGTACAAAACATCAACAAGGCCGACCTGGCCGAAGCGCTGCCGGGCACCAGCCCGCTGAAAGTGCTGGATAAACTGCCAGGCGTGAACTTCCAGTCGGCCGATCCTTTCGGCGCCTACGAATGGTCGACCAGCTTCAGCATCCGCGGCTTCAACCAAAGCCAGCTGGGCTACACGCTGGACGGCGTGCCGCTGGGCGACATGAGCTACGCCAACAACAACGGCCTGCACATCAGCCGCGCCATCTCGTCGGAAAACATCGGCAGCGTGTCGGTGTCGCAGGGCGCCGGTTCGCTGGGCACTGCGTCGTCGAGCAACCTGGGAGGCACGGTGCAGTTCTTCACGCTGGCGCCGACCGATGAGCGCGGCCTGACCTTCGCGCAAACCTTCGGCAGCGATTCGACCGCGCGCACTTTCGCCCGCGTCGATACCGGCCTGATCAACGGCGTGTTCAAGGCCTTCATCAGCGGCACCCGCCAGCGCACCGACAAATGGAAAGGCGAAGGCAGCCAGGACCAGGATCAATGGAACGCGCGTTTCGTGTTCAACTTCGGCGAGAACAACAGCCTGACCGGCTTCATCAACTATTCCGACCGCAAGGAAATCGACTATCAGGATTTGTCGAAGGAAATGATTGGCCGCCTCGGCTATAACTGGGATAACTACCAGTCCGACTGGCAGCGCGCGATCAATGCTGCCAAGGGTGTCTACAGCGGTGGCGTCACCAGCATGGACGACGCCTACTACTCGGCCGGCGGCCTGCGCAAGGACACCCTCGGCGGCCTGACGCTGGACCTGAACCTGGCCAGCGGCGTGGATCTGAAGACCACCATCTACCACCACGACAACGAAGGCCAGGGCCACTGGTACACGCCGTACGCGGCCACCGACGCCAACAACCCGATCTCGATCCGCACCACCGAGTACAACATCGGCCGTGACGGCGTCACCAGCGACCTGAGCTGGGAACTCGGCAGCCACACCATCAGCGCCGGCCTGTGGGGCGAGCGCAGCAATCACACCGGCACCCGCGCCTACTATGGCGCAACCGGCCCTGGCGACACCATGTACTACCTGCGCAACCCGTTCCGCGTGGACTGGAAGCAGAACTTCATCACCACCACCTCGCAGTACTACCTGCAAGACACGCTGGCGCTGATGGACGGCAAGCTGAAGATCAACGCCGGCTTCAAATCGCTGGACGTGGATATCACCGCCCGCAACCTGGTTGGCACCCGCGCCGCCGGCCAGCTGAGCGCCGAGAAGAAATTCCTGCCGCAGGCCGGCTTCAACTATGCCATCACCCAGGATGACGAGGTGTTCGGTTCGGCGTCGAAAAACATGCGCGCCCACCAGCCTGGCGTCGGCGGTCCGTTCTCGCAAACGCAAGAGGCGTACAACGCCGGCATCGCCAGCCTGAAGCCGGAAACCTCGACCAATATCGACCTGGGCTACCGCTTCAAGCGCGCCAGCGTCCAGGGCTCGCTGGCGGTGTACAACGCGCGCTTCGACGACCGTCAACTGAGCGTGGCCACCTGCGCCGGCATCCTCGGCTGCCCATCGACCTTCGTCAACGTCGGCAAGGTTGACACCAAGGGCGCGGAAGCGATCGCCGTGTGGAAGCTGAACCGCGAATTCAGCTGGTTCAACTCGGTCACCTATAACGACTCCAAGTACAAGTCGAACTATATGGATGGCGCCACCCTGGTTGCGGTCAGCGGCAAGACCGTGGTCAACTCGCCTAAGCAATCGTTCAACACCGAAGTATCGTATGACGGCGGCCCGTTCTTCGCCCGCCTCGGCGGCAAGTACACCGGCAAGCGCTACTACACCTACCTGAACGACAACGCGGTGGATGCCTTCTGGGTGGCCAATCTGTCGGCCGGCTACAAGCTGAAATCCTTGGCTTGGGCGAAGGAACTGTCGCTGCAAATCAACGTCACCAATCTGTTTGACAAGCAGTACATCAGCACCATCGGCACCAACGGCTTCGCCGCCAGCGATCCGAAGGGCCTCATGGGCACGCTGCTGACCGGCGCGCCACGCCAGGTGTTCTTCACCCTGAACGGCAAGCTGTAAGCGTCCGCCGCGCCACGCTGTTGCTTGGACAACACAAGCGCAGCGTGGCGCTGGCATGGCGCTTCACATAGTTGCATACTGGATAGCCAGCAGCAGCCATGAGGAGATGGGCCATGAAATGGTTTTACGATCTGAAGATAGCCACCAAACTGATTGTTTCATTCGGTGCGGTATTGGCATTAACCCTGTTGCTGGGTGTCAGCAATATGCTGTCGATGGATCGCGTCAATCAGGCATCGACCGACCTGGCGGACAACTGGATGCCCAGCGTGCGCGCGGTGATGGACTTGCGCACCGACGTCGGCGAGCTGCGCCGCTGGGAGCTGGCGCACCTGCTCAACGACGAGCCGGCCGCCATGGCCGACTACGAAAAGCGCATGGACGATGCGCTGGCCACCCTCAAAAAACACCGCGATGTTTACGAAAAACTGATTTCCAGCCCGGAAGAAAAAGCCATCGCCACCGAGTTCGACAAGGGCCTGGCGGCTTTCATGATCGATCATGACAAAATGATCGCCCTGTCGCGCAGCGGCAACAAGGCCGACGGCCGCAAGCTATCTTCCACCACCTCGGCCGCCGCGCTGCAGGTGATTACCGAGAACGTCAACAAGCTGGTCAAGCTCAACGTCGATGGCGGCGATGAGGCCAGCGAGCTGGCGTCGGCAGTGTACAAAAATGCGCGGACCACCTCGATTATCCTGCTGGTGGTGAATATCGGCATCGGCATGGTGCTGGCGCTGTGGGTGGCGCGGATGGTGGCCACGCCTTTGCAGGAAGCGGTATCGCTGGCGCGTGATGTGGCCGATGGCGACCTGACCCGCAGCATCGACGTCAAGAGCGCTTGCGAAACCGGCCAGCTGATGCAGGCGCTGAAAGACATGACCGGCAATCTGCAAAACCTGGTCAGCCAGGTGCGGCATGGCACGGATACCATCGCCACTGCGTCATCGGAAATCGCCAGCGGCAACCAGGACCTGTCATCGCGCACCGAGCAGCAGGCCAGCTCGCTGGAAGAGACGGCCTCGTCGATGGAAGAGCTGACCAGCACGGTGAAGCAAAATGCCGATAATGCGCGCCAGGCCAACCAGCTGGCGCAGTCGGCTTCGGGCATCGCCTTGAAAGGCGGTGATGTGGTTGGCCAGGTGGTGGGCACGATGGCCTCGATCAATGAATCGTCGCGTAAAATTGTCGACATTATTTCGGTGATCGACGGGATCGCCTTTCAAACCAATATTCTCGCGCTGAATGCGGCAGTGGAAGCGGCGCGCGCTGGCGAGCAGGGGCGCGGCTTCGCGGTGGTGGCGGGCGAAGTGCGCAACCTGGCGCACCGCTCGGCGGCGGCGGCCAAGGACATCAAGCTGCTGATCAGCGATTCGGTGGAAAAGGTCGAGACCGGCTCGGCGCTGGTCAATCAGGCGGGCGAAACGATGAATGAAATCGTCACCAGCATCACCCGGGTGACCGACATCATGAGCGAAATCACCTCGGCCAGCGCGGAGCAGAGCTCCGGCATCGAACAAGTCAACACGGCGATTGTGCAGATGGACCAGGTGACGCAGCAAAATGCCGCGCTGGTAGAAGAAGCTGCCGCCGCCGCCGAATCGATGCAAGAACAAGCGGCGCGATTGAGCGAAGTGGTCAGCGTTTTCAAGCTGCTAGGCGTCAGCGCGTCGCCTCGTCCAGCCGCGCCGCGCAAGCCGCCGGTGCCGGCAGCCGTGGTCGCCAGCGCCCACGCCCCTGCTGCGCGCGTCGCCACCAGCAAGCCGGTCAGGGAAACCGTCGGCGGCGACGAGTGGGAAGCCTTCTAGCGTCGCGGATTTAGGGTTGGCGGGCTTGCCAGGCTTTGAGGGCTACGCGGTAGCGTTCCAGTTCTTCCTGGTAGAGGTCGTCCACGCAGTAGGTGCAGCCGCTGTGGCAGCAGTCGCGGGGATCGGGTGGGGCCGGTGGTTGGGGTTGCGGATCGTCCATAGCTTATCTTACCTCAGGCGAGCTGCGCCATGTGCGGCCCTTTTCTTGGGCGGCCATGCAACTGGTGTGTGATCAAAATAATTATCATGCATGCCATTGATGCAAGGTTTTGCTATTAAAGCTGCCGTTTTTTAGCGCAGTTGCCAGAAATTAGGGTATAGTTTACGGCGCTTCACCATCCGTCCACATTATGTCCGATACCGAAATCACCACCCCTTCCGTCCCAGAACAGGCTGCCGAGGCGCCCGTCCAAGTCCGTTTCGCCGATTTCGGCCTGTCGCCAGACATCCTGCGCGCGCTGAACGACCAGGGCTACGAGCACCCGACGCCGATCCAGGCCCAGGCCATCCCTGTGCTGCTGCAAGGGCGCGACGTGATGGGCGCGGCGCAGACCGGCACCGGCAAGACCGCCAGCTTCTCGCTGCCGATCATCCAGATGCTGCTGGCCCACGCCAGCGCCAGCACTTCGCCGGCGCGCCATCCGGTGCGGGCGCTGATCCTGACCCCGACCCGCGAACTGGCGGTGCAGGTGGCCGACAACGTCAAGGCCTACGCCAAGCACACGCCGCTGCGTTCGACGGTGGTGTTCGGCGGCATGGACATGAAGCCGCAGACGGTGATCCTGAAGGGCGGCGTGGAAATCGTCATCGCCACCCCAGGCCGTCTGCTGGACCACGTGGAGCAAAAGAATATCGCGCTGAACCAGGTGCAGATGCTGGTCATGGACGAGGCCGACCGCATGCTGGACATGGGCTTCCTGCCCGACCTGCAACGCATCATCAACCTGCTGCCGAAGAAGCGCCAGAACCTGATGTTCTCGGCCACCTTCTCGCCGGAAATCAAGAAGCTGGCCAACACCTTCCTGACCGACCCGATCACCATCGAAGTGGCGCGCGCCAACAAGACCGCCGACAAGGTCACCCAGGTGGTGTACAAGATCGCCGAGAACCAGAAGCATGCGCTGACCGCGCACCTGCTGCGCCAGCGTGAGCTGAAGCAGGTGATCATCTTCTCCAACACCAAGCTGGGCGCGTCACGCCTGGCGCGCGAGCTGGAGCGCGAGGGCATGAAGGCCTCCGCCATCCACGGCGACAAGACCCAGCAGGAACGCATGGCCGCGCTGGAAGCGTTCAAGAAGGGCGAGATCGACATCCTGGTGGCGACCGACGTGGCCGCGCGCGGCCTCGACATCTCCGACCTGCCGTGCGTGATCAATTACGACCTGCCGTACAACGCCGAAGACTATGTGCACCGCATCGGCCGCACCGGCCGCGCCGGCGCCTCGGGCGACGCCATCTCGATCTACTCGGACAAGGATGAGCGCCTGCTGGCCGACATCGAAAAACTGATCAAGCAAACCATCAAGCGCGCCGAGCCGCAGGGCTTCGACCCGGCGCCGAGCTTTGCCGACGAGCGCGGCGAACGCCGCCCACGCCGCAGCGAAGACGCCGCCCGCGCCCCGCGCTCGGCCGAGCGTCCACCGCGCAGCCTCGGCGGCGGCGGTCCGCCGCGCCGCGAGAAGGTCGATCCATGGTTCCTCAAGCCGTACGAGCCGGCCAAGGCCGCGCCGGCGCCGGCCGCTGCCGCTGTCGGCGGCGCGGCGATCACCAAGGCCAAGCCCAAGCTGGCCTTCCTGCTGGGCGGTGCGCCCAAACAGTAAGCCGACCCCAGCCGATGCGCTTACACAGTTGGGGGCGTTATCCTGTGGTGGAGGCCAGCATGCTGGCACCCGCCACCTCCGGCGAGGCTGCCGGCCTGCTGGCAGCGCATCAAGGCCAGGCGCTGATTGCGCGCGGACTGGGGCGCAGCTATGGCGACAGCGCGCTGGCGCCGCTGGTGATGGCGCAAACGCGCCGCCACCTGCTGCGCGGGTTTGATCCCGCTACCGGCATCTTGTGCTGCGAAGCCGGCGCTACGCTGGCCGATCTGCTGGAAGTGCTGTTGCCGCAGGGCTGGTTCCTGCCTGTCACCCCAGGTACCAAATTTGTCACTGTGGGCGGTGCGGTTGCCAGCGATGTGCATGGCAAAAATCATCATGTCGACGGCTGTTTCAGCGCCCATGTGCTGTCGTTCGAGCTGCTGCTGGCAGATGGCCGCCGGCTGCATTGCACGCGCGACACCCATCCGGAGCTGTTCCGCGCCACCTGCGGCGGCATGGGCCTGACCGGTATCTTGCTGACCGTCACCCTGCGCCTGCGCCGCGTGCCCAGCGCCTATATCGACCAGACCACGCTGCGCGCAGGCTCGCTGGCCGAAGTGCTGGACCTGTTCGAACAGCATGGCAGCGCGCGCTATTCGGTCGCCTGGATCGATTGCGTCACGGGTGGCGCGCGCCTCGGCCGCTCGTTGCTGATGCTGGGTGAACACGCGCAGCAGGGCGGACTGGCGCCACGGCCGAAACGCAGCCGCACGCTGCCGGTCGACCTGCCGGCGCAACTGCTCAACCGCCATACCATCGGCGCCTTCAATACCCTGTACTACCATCAGCCGCGCACAGCGCGGGCGCAAGTCCACTACGAGCCTTACTTTTATCCGCTGGACGGCCTGCTGCAGTGGAACCGCCTGTACGGCAAGGCTGGCTTTGTGCAGTACCAGTTTGTTATTCCGCGCGCAGCCGGCACGCAGGCGCTGCACGCCATCCTGACGCGGATCGCCGCCTCGGGACGCGGCTCTTTCCTGGCCGTGCTGAAAACCTTCGGCCCGGCCAACGATAACTATCTTTCCTTCCCGCTGGAAGGTTATACGCTGGCGCTGGACTTCAAGCTGGAGCCGGGCTTGCTGGCACTGCTCGACGAACTTGACGCCATGGTGCTGGCGGCCGGCGGCCGTCATTACCTGGCCAAGGATGCACGCATGAGCGCAGCCACTTTTCAGCGCGCTTATCCGCAATTCGCCGCTTTCCAGCAGGTGCGGCGCGACTATGGCGCCCTCGGCGCGTTCGCTTCCTGCCAATCAAACCGACTGGGACTTTGACATGCAAAAAATCCTCATTATTGGCGCCACTTCGGCAATCGCCG
Source organism: Duganella sp. sic0402 (assembly GCF_019219065.1). GTDB lineage: Bacteria > Pseudomonadota > Gammaproteobacteria > Burkholderiales > Burkholderiaceae_D > Rugamonas. The sequence goes on from NZ_JAHUWK010000006.1 coordinate 318,958, forward strand.
AAGCCGCCGCGCGCTGCTACGCACAGCGCGGCGATGCGCTCTACCTGCTGGCGCGTAACGCCGAGCGGCTGGATGCGCTGCTGGCTGACCTGAAGATACGCGGTGCGGCCAGCACCGCTGGCGCGCCGTTCGACGCCAACGACTTTGACCAGCATGCGATGGCTGTCGAGCGCGCCGTGTCCACGCTTGGCGGCCTGGACATCGTGCTGATTGCGCACGGCACCTTGCCTGACCAGAAAGCCTGTGAAGCCGACGCCACGCTGGCGCTGAAGGAAATCAGCACCAATGCGCTGAGCGTGATTTCACTGCTGACCGATATCGCCAACCGCTTTGCCGCGCAGCGCCGCGGCGCCATCGCGGTGATCGGCTCGGTGGCCGGCGACCGTGGCCGCCAGTCCAACTATATTTACGGTAGCGCCAAAGGCATGCTGGCGGTGTTCCTGCAGGGGCTGCGCAACCGCCTGAGCAAGTCCGGCGTGCAGGTGCTGACCATCAAGCCCGGCTTTGTGGATACGCCGATGACGGCTGCCTTCCCCAAAGGCCCGCTGTGGGCCACGCCGGAGCAGGTGGGAAGCGCCATCGTCCAAGCCATCGACAGCCAGCGCAATGTGCTCTACACGCCATTTTTCTGGTGGGGCATCATGGCCATCATCCGCGCCGTCCCGGAAAGCATTTTCAAGAAGCTCAGCCTGTGATGCCGGCCATCGCGCGCGCGCGCTACGGTGTGCCGGTGCTGGCGCTCTTGTGCGTCGGCCTGAGCCTGCTGGCAGCGGTGCTCTGGTATCTGCAACTGAAGATAGACCTGGCGCTGCTGTTCCATTCGGACAGCGATTATCTGCCGGCGCTGTATCGCGACCTGGTGCAGCACAATGGCCGCCTGTCGCAGTGGTATCTGACGCCGGCGCCGTCGTTTTTGCCCGATTGGCCGCTATTCTTCCTGGCGCACTGGCTGGCTGGCGATTTCTTCCATGCGCTGCCGCTGTTCTTCGTGCTGCAGGGCGGGTTGCTGTTCGGCCTGGCGTGGTGGCTGGCGCGCGCCGTGCTCGATAGCCGCGCCGCGCCGCTGGCGGCGGCGTTCGCCACGGTGCTGGTGTTCTACTGGGCGATGCAGACCGTCACGCCGTACAGCTACTTCTATCTGAGCGCCTTCCATTGCGGCGCCTTCTTGCTGCTGCTGCTGTCGCTGCGGCTGCAGCACGGCCAGGCATGCTGGCTGCTGGGCGTGGTAGCGGCGCTGGCGGCGCTGTCTGACCGGCTGTACGTGCTGCAATACGCACTGCCGGCGCTGGCCACGCTGGGATTGCTGCAGTGGCGCCAGGGCTTGCCGTGGAAGCGCCAGGCGGCCGCTATCCTGATCGGCTCGCTCATCGGCATGCAGTTGTACAAGCTGGTGGCGCATGCGCACAAGCTACCGTGGGGCCTGTCGCTGGCGGGGATCGACAGCAACCTGGCGCAACTTGGCGGCATGCTGGCGCAAACCTGGCAGCGTGCACCGCTGTGCCTGACACTGCTGATAGCCTACTACCTGGCGGTCAGCCTGCTGCTGCCGGGCACCCTAGCCGGGCGCGGCTGGCGCATCCGTCAGCCGCTGGCGGCGCAACTGGCGGTGTTCAGCTGGCTGTCCGGGGCGGCCGGCGTGGCGGTGGTACTGGTGTCCACCAATGATTTCACGGTGCGCTATTTCATCCCCGCCTTTGTGCTGCCGCTGCTGCTTGGTCCGCTGCTGCTGTACAGCTGCCTGCCGCAACGCTGGCAGCGTCACCTGCCGGTCTTGCTGATGGCGCTGACTGCCGGGCTGACGCTGAAGATGCTGCTGCCGCAGTTGCGCGACCTCGATCAGGTGCGGCAGGCTTACTATCCACCGCAAGTGGCGTGCATGGACGCCATGCTGGCACAGCACAAGCTGCGGCGCGGCATCGCCAACTACTGGGACGCCAAGCGCTACGGCATGCTGAGCCGCACACAGCCGGTGATAGCGTCGTACACCAGTCAGCTGAATGGCATGCGCTGGATTACCAGTGAGGCGGTGTTCAGCCAGTCCTACGATTTCGCGCTCATCAGCCATGAGGTCGATGTGCTCGACGCGGCAGCGCTGATACGTCTGAACGGCGTGCCTGCAGCCCGCGCCGATTGCGGCAATTTCGAGGTGCTGGCGTGGCCGGACGGCGGCCTGCAGCACGGCCTGCATTAAGCCAGGATCAGGTCGCGGCCCAGAAGATCAGCGCAAACAGCCCACCCACCACCAGGCTGGTGCGGTCCTTCAGGGCGAACACGACCGGGTCGTCGTGCATGGCGCCCCGGTGGGTCAGCATCCAGGTGCGGGTCGTCCAGAACAGCAGCAGCGGGCAGGCCAGCCAGATCAGCTGCGGCTGGCGATACAGCGCTACGGTGGCGCGGTCCTGCGTGTACAGCGCCAGCACCAGTACCGCCAGGTAGCCGGAAGCGGCGCCCAGCGAAGCGATCATTTCCAGATCGCCGGGGAAGTAGCCGCGTCCGCGCGCCTGCGCGGTGTCGCCGCGGTGGCGCGCCTCGCGCAGCTCGGCATAACGCTTGACCAGCGCCAGGCTGAGGAACATAAACATCGAAAACGCCAGCAGCCAGAAGGTCAGCGGCACGCCGAAGGCGGCGGCGCCGGCAATCAGGCGCAGCGTGTACAGCGCCGCCAGTGTTACCGCGTCCACCGCCATCAGCCGTTTCAGGTGCAGCGAATAGCCCAGCGTTAGCGCGTAGTAGGCCAGCAGCACCGCGCTGAATCGCCAGGGCAGCAGCGCCAGCGCCAGCCCGAAGGCGGCCGCCAGCAGCAAGGGTGTCAGCGCCATGCCGGTCAGCAGCGGCAGCTGGCCGGCGGCGAATGGCCGTTGACGCTTGCTCTGGTGATGGCGGTCATCCGCCAGGTCGAGCAAGTCGTTCAGCAAGTAGACGCTGGAGGCGCACAGGCTGAAGCAGATGAAGGCCAGCGCGCCGGCCGCCATGCGCGCAGGCTGATCGGCCACATGCGCTGCCAGCAGTGGCAGGAAGATCAGCAGGTTTTTGGCCCACTGGTGCATGCGCATGGCGCGTAGCGCGCTGTGCAGCTGCTGCAGCGGCGACGCCGGCGCCAGCACTTCGGCCACATTGCCGTGCGCGGCCGCGCGCCGCCGCACACCCGAGCCGGCGTTCACCACATACGCGCGGCGCGCCGCGCGCCATACCACCAGGTCGTCGCCGGCATTGCCGGCGTAGTCGTAGCCCTGGGCGCCGTAGCGTTGCACCAGGCTGTCGCGCTTGCGCGCGGCTGAGAGGTTGAGTTCGCCTTCGGTGGCCAGCACTTCGTCGAACACCTGCAAGTGGGCGGCAACCCGCTCCGCATACAATCTGTGACTGGCGGTGGCGAGCACGATGCGGCGGCCGGCGGCGCGCTCGCGCGCGATCAAGGCCAGCACGCGCGGGTCGTAGGGCAGGGTGGTGACGTCGATCTCGACCGCTTCGGCCAGGCGTTGCTTGAGCCTGGCCTTGCCGCCCGCCAGCCAGGCCAGCGGCGCCAGCAAGTGCAGCGGGCGGGTGCGGGCATGCGCCAGCGCTGATTCCAGCAGCAGATCCGAGCGCAGCAGCGTGCCGTCCAGGTCGATAACCAGCGGCACGCCAGGCGCGTCCGGGAACGGCGCGCCGTGCTTCACAGAGCTTCGCGCAAGGCGCGCAGCACGCGCTCCTGCTGCTCCTCCAGGCCTACCCACAGCGGCAGGCGCAGCAGGCGATCGGACAGATGGTCGGTATTGTCCATGGCGCCGTGGTGGCGGCTGTGCTGGATGCCGTATGGCGCGCTGTGCAGCGGCACGTAGTGGAAGACGCAGTTGACGCCTTGCTGCTTCATCCTGGCCAGTACCTGGGTGCGCTGCTCCAGCGAGTCGAGCAGGATGTAATACATGTGGGCGTTGTGCTGGCAGCCGTCCGGCACGACCGGGCGGCGCAAGCGGCCCTCGGCCTCCAGCGGCGCCAGCGTCGCGTGGTAGTGGTCCCACAGCGCCAGGCGGCGTGCGGTGATGTAATCCGCTTCCTCCATCTGCGCCCACAGGAAGGCGGCGATCACTTCGCCCGGCAGGTAGGACGAGCCGATGTCGACCCAGGTGTATTTGTCCACCTGGCCACGGAAGAACTGGCTGCGGTTGGTGCCTTTTTCGCGGATGATTTCGGCGCGTTCGGCCAGCTTGGGATCGTTGACCAGCAGCGCGCCGCCTTCGCCGGCGATGATGTTCTTGGTTTCGTGGAAGGAGTAGGCGCCCAGGTGGCCGATGCTGCCCAGCGGCCGGCCCTTGTAGGTCGACATGATGCCTTGCGCCGCGTCTTCGATGACGATCAGGCCATGGCGCTCGGCGATCTCCATGATGGTGTCCATCTCGCAGGCCACGCCGGCATAGTGCACCGGCAGGATCACCTTGGTGCGCGGGGTGATCGCCGCCTCGATCTTGCTTTCATCGAGGTTGAGCGTGTCAGGGCGGATGTCGACAAACACCGGCACCGCGCCGCGCATCACAAACGCGTTGGCGGTCGAGACGAAGGTATAGGACGGCATGATGACTTCGTCGCCCGGTTCCAGCTCGGCCAGCAGCGCCGCCATTTCCAGCGCGGCGGTGCATGAGTGGGTCAGCAGCGCGCGTTTGGCGCCGGTGCTTTGCTCCAGCCAGGCGTGGCATTTTTTGGTGAACTGGCCGTCGCCGGACAGGTGGCCATTGGTGTGCGCCTGGGCGATGTACCACAGCTCGCGGCCGGTCATGAAGGGTTTGTTGAAGGGGATCGGATTCATGCGGGCTCCTTAGCCTTGTGCGGCAACGATGGTGCCTATGCAGATCAGCGCCACGCCGGCCATCCGGGTGAGCGACATGGGTTCATGGAACAGCCAGGCGCTCAGGCCCAGCACGATGACGAAGTTGAGGCTCATGAACGGGTAGGCATGGCTCAGCTGGAATTTGCTCATCGCGCCCATCCAGGTCACCGACGCCAGGAAGGCGGCGGCAAAGGCGGCGATGATCCACGGGTTCAGCAGCAGCTTGATCAGGAACAGCAGCTTGTCGCCGCTGTCCGCCGGCAGCGAGCCGGCTTTGGATACCTGCATCTTGATGGCGATCTGGCCGAACACGGTCAGCGCGATGGTGGCGACGATATACAGGTAGTTCATGCGGACTCTCCAAACCACTGGTGGAAGGTGTAATAGCTGGACGACGGCTCGAAGCCCAGGCGGCACCAGACCTTCTGCACCGCCAGGTTGACCACCTGGGTGGAGACGGTCATGGCGCTGAAACTGTGCTGGCTGCCCCAGTGCTGCGCCTGCTGCATCAGCGCCTGGTACAGGCGGCGGCCCTGGTGGTCCGGATGCACGCCGAACAGCACGCCTTCCAGCAGCGCCTCGCCACGGTCTTTCAGCGTGGCGAAGGCAATCAGCGCGCCGTCGTGCTCGATCAGCAGCACCGCGTCCGCCACCTTCGGGTTGCGGCAGGAGTTGGCGGCCCAGTCGGCGTACACCGCGTCGGCGGCGGCCTGGTCGAGCCGGTGGTCGGCGTGGTAGTGGCCGGCGTAGCCGGTGAAGGTCAGCGCCGCCAGCGCCGCCACTGCATCGGCGTCGGCCGGCGTGGCCAGGCGCCAGCGGTAGCCGTCCGGCAGCGCGGCGGCTTCCGGCGAGAGTTGCTTGCGGCTGTAGTACAGCAGCGTGTCGGTCAGGAAGGCGCCTTGCTGCTCCAGCTGCTGCACCAGCGCCACGGCGCTGGTCGGCACGCGTGCGATCAGCATCTGCACCGCCTTGCTGCGGCACCAGGCGGCAGCGTCCGGCGCGCGGTCGCCGGCGCTCAGCGCGGCCTTGGCAGTGGTCACGCCAAAGCGTTCCAGGTCAAGCGGGGAAAGGGAAATATCCATGGTGTTCAGTCTTCGCGCAGCAGCGTGTTCGGGGTGGCGCGGCGCACGATGTACAGCGGGCGCTTCTTGGTTTCGTCGAAGGCCTTGCCCAGGTAGATGCCAAGTATGCCGAGGATGCCGATGATCAGGCCGCCGATGAAATACAGCGAGACGATCAGGCTGCTCCAGCCCGGCACCGGCGAACCTTGCAGCCACGAGCGCAGCAGCAGGTACAGGCCGAACACCATCGACAGCGCCGCCATGCCCAGTCCCAGCTTGGCGGCCATGCGCAGCGGCTTGTCGGAATAGGCGAGGATGGTGTCCATCGCCAGCCGCCACAGCTTGGCAAAGGTGTAGGTCGATTTGCCTTCGGCGCGCGCGGCGTGCTGTACCTGGATGCCGGTGGTGGGGAAGCCCATCCACTGCACGTGGCCGCCAAAGAAGCGCAGTTGTTCGCGCATGCGCACGAAGTTCTTCACCACCTGGCGCGACATGATGCGGAAGTTGCCGCTGTCGCCGTCGATGTCGAGGTCGGCCAGATAGCTGAAGGTGCGGTAGTACAGCCACGCCACGGCGCGCTTGAGCAGCGGGTCCTGGCGTTTGCCGCGCAAGGCCAGCACCACGTCGTAGCCTTCCTGGGCCTTGGCGTACAGGCGCGGGATTTCTTCCGGCGCGTCCTGCAGGTCGCAGTCCATCACCACCACCCAGTCGCCGCGGCACTGGTCCATGCCGGCGGTGATGCCGTAGTGCTGGCCGAAGTTGCGCGAGAACTGCAGGCCGACCACGCGCGGGTCGGCCTTGGCCAGGCGTTCGATTACTTCCCACGAACGGTCGCCGCCGCAGTCTTCCACCAGTACGATTTCAAAATGCGGGCTGACGGTTTCGAGTGCATCGCGCAGGCGGGTATATAGCTCGTCGAGCATCTTCTCGGCCTTGTAGACCGGGATCACGACCGAGATCAGAGGTGTCGCTTGCATTATTGTTTCTCCAATGCGGTAGGGATGCGTTCGATATCGATGCCGCTCAGCGAGAAGCGGCCACGGCCGGTGCTGAAGGCGCGGAATTCAACCATGTCCAGCGTCCGGTCGGTGTCGAAGCGCAAGGTGATGCGTTGCTTGCCAGCCGCGATGACCGGCTGGCGCACATGGATTTTGGCGCCGCCCTGGGTGGCCACGTCGAGCGCGCCGAATTCGCCCTGGCCGTCGCCTTCGGTGTCCACGTCGAAGCTGACCGCGTAAGCACCGGGCGCCAGCATGCGCATCGGGCCAAAGTGCAGATTGCCTTCTTCGCCCGGCTGCACGGTCATCACACCGTCCACGATGGCGCCGCGCTGATGCAGCGTGTGTTCGTCCATTTTGTAGTGCTGCGGCTGCTGCACCTGGATGTCCCAGCCCGGCACGACGGCGGCCAGATTGTGTGGATAGATCAGGATGTTGACGTCCTGGTAGCGCAGCAGGCGCGGCTGGCCGGCGTAGCTGTCGAGCAGCGCGCGGTTCAGGTGCGCCAGCTCGGCGTCGCGCAGCATCAAATAGGTCTCGCCCTGCCAGGTTTGCGGCATATACCAGCGGTTGGAACTGAGCTTGCGGTTGGGCTGCGGCAGGCCGCGCTCGACCACCACCGGCCGCACCTGCGCGGCGCCGCCGCTCAGTACGGTGAGCTTGCCGGCGTTCCAGAAGGTGGCGTAGCCGTAGCGCAGGCCCTGCTGCTTGAGGAAGTCGGCCAGTTGCTGGTCCGGTGTCGCCAGGATCAGTCCATGGCGCGGCAGGTGGCGCGCCTCGTTGTAAGGATACAGGTAGGACGTTGGTGCGCTGGTGGCCAGCAGCGCGATGGCGCCGATACCGGCCCAGCGCGGCAGCGGCTTGCCGGCGCCCTGGTCGACCAGCATGCCGATCAGGATAGGCAGCATGGTCAGCAGCGACGGCACCAGGTAGCGCACCGAGGCTTCTGGCGAACTCATGTCGGCCAGCGTGGTGGTCAGCATCATGAACAGGTTGGCGGCAAACGATACGCAGGCAAACACCACCACCAGCTGGCGCGGGCCGCGTTCCAGTTGCAGCGAGCGGTACAGGCCCCACGGCAGCATGCCGATCAGCAGCAGCGCACCGACCACGCGCAGCGAGGCGTAGGCGCCGGCCAGCGACACCACCTTGCCATTGCCGTGCGGGACGCCGTCGAACAGGCAGGCCACGCCGTTGATCACGGCCAGCAGATTGCGCGCCATGCCGTTGAAGTCGAGCCAGCGTATCAGCGTCAGGCCGAGGTTGTTGTTGACCTGTTTGAGCGTGTACACGCTCAGCAGCGTGCCGATCACCAGGCCCAGCACCACCATCGCGATGGCCCAGGCGTGGCGTCCCTGCGGACGCTGGCTGGCCGTGCGCGCGGCGCGGCGTTCCAGCCAGTGCTGCAGACCGCCGGCGGTCAGCAGCGGCAGGGCGTAGAACAGCAGTGCGCGTTGCGGGTTGGTCCAGAACACCAGTGCGGTCAGCGCCACGGTGGCGGCGCTCCACAGCAGCCGCTGGCGGCCTTGCCGGGCCTGGGTCAGCGACCAGTAGGCGAACAGCAGGAAGCAGGCCATGTAGTACAGCGAGCCGTAGGCGGCCTGGCCGTAAATGTGCTCGGCCATGATCAGCGACATGCCGGCCGATATCACGGCCATGCCCAGCAGGCGGGCCAGGCGGCTTTGCTCCAGCAGGCCGGTCAGCAGCCAGCTGCCGTACAGGATCACCGCGGCGGAAATCAGGTCGGAGGCGGCGTGCGCCAGGAAGCCGTTGTGCATGAAGCGCAGCAGCGGAATGATGAAGGTATGGGTGTTGAGCACCCACAGGTCGCCGTTAACGTAGTTCCAGTCGCGCGGGAAGTATTGGCCAGTGTCGACGATTTCCTGCGCCAGCAGGTTCTTAACGGCGGAATCCGAGTGATACACCAGCTGGTAGTCGACTACCAGGTAGAACGCCAGCAGCAGAATGTTGATGCCCAGAAGCAGTGGCAGCCAGCGTTGAATCAATCTCCCCGTTCGAGGCAGGCGTGGGAGCATAAGCGAAGGTAAAAGTAGGTAAAGGGCTCCTAGTATATATTCCCATTGCGAAATCGGCAATTTTTACCAGCCGCCACAGCGCCTGTTTTGACCCCTAAATTGTGAAAATTTGTAACCCTAGGGCAATTTGACCGGCGCGCGGCCGTACCACTTGCCATCCAGTACACAGGCCAGCAGCTGGCTGGTGCTGGCCGCCCAGTCCAGTCGCGGCATGCCGCCGGAGGCTGGGGCCTGGCCGTCGCGGTACAGCCGCAGCCAGTCGCGCAGCGCAGCCGACAATTGCTCGCCGTCGCCGGCATTGAAGTACCAGGCGTGCTGGCCGCCGACTTCGCGGAATACCGCCAGGTCGCGCGCAATCACCGGCAAGCCGTGCTGCGCCGCTTCGATCAGCGGCAGGCCATAGCCCTCGCCCTGCGACGCTGCCAGCAGTGCGCTGCTGTCCTGGTACAGGCGCAGCAGCAATTCGTCGCTGGCGCGCGGCAGCCAGAACAGGCGTTGACCCAGCTGCGGATGTGCTTCCAGCCGGGCGGCCAGTGCTTCCATGCGCCAGCCCGGCTTGCCGACGATGACCAGGTTCAGTTCGCAATCCTGTTGCCAAAGCAGTTCCAGCGCGTCCAGCGCCTGTGCCTGCATCTTGCGCGGCTCCAGCGTGCCGACCATCAGCAGCGTCGGCCGCTGCGCCAGTTGCGGCAGCAAGGCTGCCTCGTCGGCGTTGACGCCGCTGCTTGGCAGCGTGGCTGCCAGGTCGGCGCCCAGTGCTGCGCAGCCGATGTGCAACGGCAGCGCGCGTTGCGGCGGGTGCTGGTCCAGCCAGTCAAGCAGGTCGTCGGCGGTGGCGCGCGCATTGCAGATCAGGCCATCGGCCAGCAAGGACACCGCCTCCAGCCACTGCGCGAAAGCGCTGGCCAGGCCGTCGACGAACCAGGCCGGCTGGCGTACTGGCAGCAGGTCATAGACCATGAAATACAGGCGCACGCCGTGCTGGCGCAGGCTGGCCAGCACGGCCTGGTTGCGGAGTACGCCTTCCAGGCTCAGGTCGATGCCGACAAACAGGTCGCCGGCGCTCACTTGCAGCGCTTGCTGCTGGCCGTCGGCCGCCGCCACATAGCGTGGCTGGCCAGCGGCGTCCTGTTCCATCCCGGCATAGGCGTAGTAGCCGCCGGCGTCATACACGGCGTGCACGCTGTAGCCAGCAGGCGGTGCAGCCAGCAATGTTTGCAGCATGCCGCGCACCACCCGCTGGATGCCGGAGCGGGCGTCATGCCGTACCAGCTCGGACAGATCGACCAGCAGCTGGCGGGGAGCGTCAGTGCGCATCGCTGCTGTCTCCGGCGAGGATGGCGGCATGGCCGGCTGGCAGCAATGCCGCCAGCCCGGTTTGGGCCAGCAGCGTGACGCCGCGATTCAGCAGCGCTGCCGGCGGCGTTTGCGCACCCAGCAACAGCAGGCTGTCGCGCTGCTTGATGTCGGCCACGTCGTCATCCAGTTGCAGGTCGCCGCGGCCGATCAGCGCCAGCGTGCTGCGGCGTGCGTAGCGGTAAGCGTCCTCCACCAGTTGCACCGGTTCGACGCGGTAGCCGGCCGGCGGCGCTTGCAGCAGCGCCAGCAGGCGGGCTTGCGCCTGCTGATCCTGCTCCACGCCGGTGACATCCACCAGCAACTGCGGCAGGCCGCTGGCCGGGGTGTTGGCGGCCAGTGCGCCGGCGACTTTCACCCAGTCCTGCTCGGATGGGCTGAAGCTGGCGCTGATCTGGTTCAGGCGCTGCACCAGCATCTGGTACTGGCTGTGCGGGCTATGGCGGGCAAACTGCTCGATCGCCTGGTGATAGGCGGCGCCGACGGCGGCCGGGTGGTGGACCTGCTGCATGTAGTCCACCGCACTGTCCACCAGCTGTTTGGCCAGGCCAGGCTGGTCGCGCAGGCGGATGATGGCGGCACTGAGTTGCTCGTCGCTGAATTCATCCGGCAGCTTGATCACCACATGTTCCGGCATTTCGGCAGCCGAACCGTGGGCGTTGATGATGGTCGGCAGGCGATAGGCCATGCTGTCGAGGATGGTGCCGGAGGTCTCGCCGCGGGAGCGGCTGCGCAGCTGCACCGCGCAATCGGCTGCCGCGAGGTAGGTGCGGAACATCTCCATCGAGACGAAGCCGGTGATCTGCACATTGCGCTGGCCCGCCATGCGCGCCGCCAGCGCGTTGCCGAACGGGCCGACATGGTTTTCGCCGACGAATACCAGGCGGCAGTTGGCGTCTTTGGACAGCGTGGAATTGATCCACGCCTCAAGAATCTTCTCATTGCACTTGGTGATCGCGATCAGGCCGAAGGAGCAGACCAGGAAGTCCTTGTCGGTCAGTCCCAGCCTGGCGCGCGCGGCGGCGCGGTCGAGCTGGCCGGGCAGGGCGCGCAGCAGCGGGATGTAGCGCCAGTCGGCGGCCGCGCCGGCGCCATACCAGCGCTCGGCCAGCTGCTGCGAATAGCGCGAGTGGGTGATGATGCCGCTGGCCGCTTCCAGCACCGGGCGGTTGCATGGGTAGTGATAGTAGGAGGCTTCGCGGCCCTGCGCCAGCTCCTCCACCAGCGCCTGATAGCCATGCGACTGGTACAGCATGCGGCAATAGGCGTTCGGCTCCAGGTTCAGCGAGGACAGATAGTGCACCGCGCCGCTCAGGTAGAAGTCATGCAGCACCACCACGCCCGGATGGCGCTGCAACAGCGCGAACATATGGGCGTGGAAGCCGGAGTTGCCGAAGTGGTAGAGCACGCGGTCATAGCGGCTGGCATTGGCTTCAAACCATTCCACGCTGCGTACCGGGAAGTTGGCCAGCATCCAGCGCTCGTCGACTTCCTGCTGCTGCACCACCACTTCGATATCGTAGTAGCGCGCCAGTTCCGGCAGCAGCTCGGCGCTCTGGTCGGCCACGCCGGTGCGTTCCGGCGGCAGCGGCGAGATATACGCCAGGCGCGGACGCGCCGCCGGCGCCGCTTGAACCGCAGTGGCCACCGCCACCTGCGTGCGCTGCGCGTCGCTGCGCCGTTCATGCACCTGTTCGAAGGCGGCCAGGGTTTTCTGCGCGCTGGCGTCCCACGAGAACTGCTTGCACTGTTCCAGTCCGTGCGTGCGCAGCTCGGCGGCAAAGGCCGGCTGTTCCAGCACCTGCTGCATCTTGTCGCGGATCGCCGTCACCCGGTTCGGATCGAACAGCGCGTCGGCGCGGCCGATCACTTCCGGGATGCTGCTGTTGTTGGAGCCGATCACCGGCACGCCGCAGGACATGGCTTCCAGCGCCGGCAGGCCGAAGCCTTCCTGCAGCGAAGGGAAGACGAACAGGCCGGTCAGGTTGTACAGCGATACCAGGTCGTCGTCCGGCACGAAGCCGGTCAGCACCAGGTCGCCCTTGGGAATCTTGAAGCTGGCCGCCAGCGCTTGCAGGCGCAGGCGGTCGTGGTCGGGAATGCTGCACACCACCGCCAGCTGGTACTGCGCGCGCAGCGGCGCCGGCAGCAGCGAGTAGGCTTCGATCAGGCCTTCGATATTCTTGCGGAAGTCGATGCCGCCGGTGTACATGATGTACTGGCGTTGCAGGCCGTAGCGCTGGCGCAGCGCCTGTTCTTCATCGGCGCTCAGCTGGCGCTGGCGGAAGATATCGTCCACCGCCGACGAGATATTCGCCACCTGGTGCTCAGGCAGCTGCAGCGCATCCATCGCCTCCTGTTTCGAGTGGCCGGAAATCGCCAGCAGCAGCTCGGCGTTCTTCAGGCTTTGCAGCTTACGGTAGTACCAGTTGGCCACATGCGGATCGGTCAGATAGGTTTCCTTGCGCAGCAGCGGAATCAGGTCGTACAGCGTGATCGCGGTGTCGAACTGGCCGCGGCTGTGCAGCAGCGAGGCGCAGGCGTCTTCGCCCAGGCCTTCGAACAGGCTGGAAACGTGCACCACGTCCGGTTGCAGGCTGGCCAGATAGTGTTCCCGCAGCTGCTCGGCGGCGCGCAGGCGCCAGCTGTTCTGCGTCTGGTGTTCCCAGATGTGCGACGGCAGCTCGTAGGCGTGGATCTGCTGTTGCGGCAGCAGTTCGCCCAGCGTCTTGCGCAGCACCGCCACGCTGTCCGGAAAGCGGTTGTTGAGCGCGATGCGGATGTCGTGGCCGCCGGCGCGTTTCAGCATCGCTTGCAGCAGGGCCATCGAATAGCGGCCGATGCCGCGATGTGTGCTGGAGCCCTGGCAGGCTTGCAGGTCAATTACGATACGCATGAAGTGTGCTCGTGGTGATCAGGAGTGAGGGGCGGAACGGCGCAAGTCCTTGAACATGCGGCGGGCGGCGTCGGGCAGCTGGCTCAGGTCGGCAGGTGCGCCGGCGTCGGCCGGCAGCGCGCCATCGGCGGCGCCGGCGCCGTTCGCCTGGCTATGCTTGAGGCGCATGTGCACCATGCGCGCCAGCGGCAGCAGGAACGGCAGGCGCGACACGGTGCGGCGCAGGAAGAAGGTCAGCTTGGGACGCGCGTTGACATAGCGCAGCGCAGCGCCCAGCACACGCTTGGCGCCGCGCACCAGCACGCCGCGCACGCGGCTTGGCTGGCGCAGCGCCCAGCGCGGGCCGCGCGTCAGCACGAACTTGGCGGCGCGCAGCGGCTTGGTGATGCGCCACGACAGGCTGGCGTAGACCGCCGCCACATCGGCCTGGCCGGCGGCCAGCGTGCGGTCCATTTCGGCGCGTTGCTCCAGATAGTGCTGGCGGTCGTGTTCCAGGCGGCTGGTCTGTTCGTCGGCGATGGCGCGCACGCGCTTCAGTTCCGCCTGCAGCTGGTCGGCGCGCTCGCGCTGCTCTTCCATCTGCGTGTACTTGTATTTCCATTCTTCGACGTGGGCCATGGCCCAGCTGCGCGAGGTGGCCGCTTCCGCTTCGGCGGCGGCGGTGCGCTGGCGCCATTCGTCCAGCGGGAAGCTGCGCGCGTGGCCTTCGGCCAGTTGCCAGTCGTCGTGCGGATTCGGCGGCAGTTGCAGTGCGGCGGCCAGCGCCTGCTGTTGCGGCGCGACGAAGTACTGCTTCCAGCCGTCCTGGTAGGCCAGCGTGTAGCCGGCCGCTTGCAGCAGCGGCTGCGCTGCGCCGGCCGGCGCGCGCAGCACCACCAGCCACGGCTGCCAGCGTTGCAGGTCGAAGCCGGCCAGCGCGTCGGCCGGATCGTCCATGCCCAGGTGCAGGAAGTGCAGTGGGCCGTCCAGATGCTCGGCGCACACCTGGTCCAGCGTGCGCAGCGCGGCCTGGCGCAGCACCACTTCGCGGCCCTGCTCACGGTAGTGGCGCGCCAGCGCGCCGTCCAGCGTCGACAGCGGCGTGCCGGTCACTTCGTAGAAATCGGCAGTGCCTTCAGCGGCAGCCGCCGCCAGCGGCAGGTTGATGTCGGCCGGGCGGGCGATGCGCAACTGGCGCAGCGGCGCGCTGGCCGGTTCGAGGTTGATGCCGCGCCAGCCGCGTGCATAGAACAACTGGGTGGCCGAGCCGTGCAGCGGATCACCGGCGCCGGCGTCCAGGTACTGGCCGCCTTTCACCTGGCGCAAGGCACGCCATAGCAGCAGGTCTTCGAAATGGGCGGCGTAGGAAGTCAGGCTCATTGCGCGTCTCCGTAGTCGATGGCTATTTCCGGATCGAGCCAGGTGCAGCCCTCGAAATAGCTGTGTTTTAAATTCATGACCTCAAACACCAGCGCCAGGTCGCGCCACTCGTAATTTTCGCTCAGGTGGTTGTCGCTGCTGTGCAGCGCGGTGGCCACCGAGTAGCTGCCCGGTCCCAGGTTGAGCGGGAAGCTGGCGCGCACTGTCAGGCGCTGGCCGGCGCGCAGATTGGTCAGCGGTTTGAGCTTGTGGAAGGTGTTGGTGCCAAAGATGTTCTGGCCCAGCCGGTCCTTGATGCGGTAGCCCAGCGTCATTTCCGGCAGGTCGTCATGCACCGCCACGCGGATTTCCATGGTCACCTTGCTGCCGGTGCCATGCACCTCGGCCGGCTCGCCATCTTCCTTGAGCAGCGCGATGTGTTCGACCGTTGCCTGGCCGGTGCCGGAGATGGTTTGCACCTTGCCGCTGTCCAGCGTTTCCTGGCGCACGTTGTCGCCCTCGCGCTCGGCCAGCATGGCGTTGTACAGGTCCATGATTTCTTCCGGCGTGCCTTCCTTGCTGACGCGTCCCTTGTCGAGCAGGATGGCGCGGTCGCACACCGACTGGATCGCGCCCTTGTCGTGCGAGACGATCAGCAGCGTGGTGCCTTCGGTGCGGAAGGCGCGGATGCGTTCAAAGCTCTTGTGCTGGAAGTAGGCGTCGCCGACCGACAGCGCTTCATCGACGATCAGCACGTCGGGGCGGCGCGCGGTGGCCACGCTGAACGCCAGCCGCATTTGCATGCCGCTGGAGTAGACCCGCACCGGCTGGTCGATGTATTCGCCGATTTCGGCAAACGCCTCGATCTCCGGCATCAGCCGGTCCAGTTCTTCGACGCTGAGGCCGAGCAGCTGGCCCGACATATAGCAGTTCTGGCGGCCGCTGAAGTCCGGATGGAAGCCCATGCCCAGTTCCAGCATGGCGGCCACGCGGCCGCCGATGGCGACGTTGCCGGTGGTCGGCGCGGCGGTGCCGGTGATCAGCTTCAGCAGCGTGCTCTTGCCGGCGCCGTTGATGCCGATGATGCCCAGCGCCTGGCCGGGTTCGACGTTGAAGCTGATGTCGCGCAGCACCCAGATGGTGTCGTGGCGCGGGCGCGACGGCATGATCCATTCCAGCAGGCGCGCGCGGTGGCTGGTATAGCGGCGGTAGGCCTTGCCGAGATTATTGACGCGTATGCTGCCGTTCACAGTTCATCCACCATTTCTCCCGCGCGTTTGCGGAACAGTTGCATGCCAAGCAGGCACAGGATCAGCGCCAGCGCCAGGGCTGGCAGCAGGCTGGCCCACTGGGGCGCGCGCTGATGCACCAGGATATCCTGGAAGGCGCCGATCACCGGCGCCATCGGGTTCCAGGCCAGCATTGGGCGCACGTCTTCCGGCAGCACGCTGGCCGGGTAGACCACCGGCGTGAACCAGAACCAGAATTGCAGCGCGATGGTGAAGAACTGGCCGACGTCGCGGAAGAACACATTCAGCACCGCCAGCACCATGCCGAGGCCGATCGCCAGCAGGATTTCGAGCAGCAGCACCGGCAGCACGGCGGCGTAGATCCAGCCGGGGAAGTTGCCGCTGACGATGAGGAAGGCGGTGAACAGGCCGAAGATGATGGCAAAGTTCAGCAGCGCGTTGGTGACCACGATGATCGGCAGGCAGATGCGCGGGAAGTTGATTTTCTTGATCAGGCCGGCGTTGTCGATGAAGACGTTCTGCGCCTTGCTGGTGATCTCGGCGAACAGATTCCAGGTCAGCACGCCGGCGCACAGATAAATGCTGTAGCCGAACGCCGAGCTGTTGCCGGCCAGGCGGTTATGCATCACCTGCGAGAAGATCACGGTGTACACCACGATCATGGCCAGCGGATTGAGCACGGTCCAGGCGGCGCCGAGGATGGAGTTGCGGTATTTGGACTGGAACTCGCGCTGCACGCTGCCGAGGATGAAGCCGCGGTAGCTGGCGATGTTGCGCAGGCGGCCAAGCACGATCATGGTTGGGCTCCCGGCGCGCGGTGGAAAAACAGGTGTGATGTCATGGTTGGGGACAGTGTGGGGCCGCGCGGGCGGCGTGAAAAAAGCGCGCAATTATACCTTGCGCATCATGGAATTACGGGCCGTCCACCAGCTTCTGCAAGCCCTTGGGATCAACGATGACCAGTTCCTGGTTGACCTTCTGGATGATGCCCTGCTGGACCAGCGTGGCCAGCGCCCTGGTCACCGTCTCGCGGCTGGTGTTGATCATATTGGC
This sequence comes from Duganella sp. sic0402, assembly GCF_019219065.1. Lineage (GTDB taxonomy): Bacteria > Pseudomonadota > Gammaproteobacteria > Burkholderiales > Burkholderiaceae_D > Rugamonas. Next base: position 335,747 of record NZ_JAHUWK010000006.1, read on the forward strand.
GATGTCCTGGTGGGTAGGCAGGTTCTTCACCACTTCCGGCTGGCCAGGCTGTTCGGCCGGGGTTTTCATCTGCACCAGGTAGGTGAAGATGCGGCGCGAGGTATTGTTGATACTCAGCAAGGAACGGAATTCCGAATCGCGCTGGATCTTGGCCGCCAGGTGGCGCAGCATCAGGTTGGCCACCGACGGCGAGTGCGAGAACAGGTGCAGCGCCGCCGGCGCCGGCAGGAAAGCCACCAGCACCGAACTCATCGCCACCACCGAGGCGGTGCGCTGCGAACCGTTGATGACCGCGATCTCGCCGAAAAAGTCGCCCGGCGCCAGCATGCGCAGGCCGATCGCCCGGCCATCCTCGGTCACATCGATCACCTGCAACTGGCCCGACAGCAGGAACAGCAGGCCGTCGCCGGCCGCGCCTTTCTGCAGCACGATGTCGCGCTTGGAATACTGGCGGAAGCGCAGCTCGGGCTTGAGGCGCGTTACTTCCTCGTCGCTGAGGCCGGCAAGCAGCGGGATGCGGCGCAGGTGCACCTGCACATTTTGCGCAGACGCCTCGTTGCCGGTGGCGGGCGCCGCGGCGAGCTGTTCGGTGTCGGTTGCTTTTGTCATCGCTGTTCTACGTCGGCGCGCCAGCCAGGCCGCGCGCCTAAAACGTTACTTATACACAATTTCCGCCGTCAAGCGGCGGATTGTTGCAGATTGTTGCATGTCACGCATGTCACAGATGGTTCCAGCGCCAGCTGAGCTGGATCTGGTGTGCATCGTACTGGAAAATCGAAATATTCTCGCGGTTGCGCACCTGGCGCCACTCCAGCTGCAAGGTCTGGTCGCGCTGGATCGGGTAGCTGAGCACGCTACGCAACACCAGATTGTTTTGCTTGCGCACCACATCGATCAGGCCTGGCGAGTAGACGTTCTGGCCGCTCCAGCGCTGGCCGGTCAGTTCCAGCTCGCCTTGCAGCGCGTCGAACAGCGTGCGCCGTCCGTATAGCCGCATCGACCAGCCGCTGCGGTCGCCGCCAGGGCGGGCCGCGCTGCCCAGGTCGCGCTGATAGCCAAAGGCCGCCTGCAGCTGGCTGCTGCTGGTGCGGTAGCCGAGTATGTTGCGCAGCTCGACCGTGGTCGAATCGAAATTGGACAGCGTGGTGTAGCGGGTGCGTGAAACACTGCCGAGCAAGGCGAAGTCGTAGCCCTTGGGCAATTTCAACGGCGGCGCGGCGCGCAATTGCAGCTGTGCCTGTTCCTGGTAGAGCGAGCCGCCCAGCGTCAGCGCGCCCAGCAGGGCGGTGCTGCGCATCTGCCAGCGTCCCGCCTGCCATGGGTGCTCGGCGCCGATAAAAATCGACGCGGAATTATAGCCGGACTCGCGGTCGTATTTGCGCAGGTGGGCCTGGGCAAACGCGATGTCGCCATCGGGGCTGATTTCGCGCAGGTAGTCGGCCGAGGCAATGCTGTAATGGTCGGCGTGAGGCTTGTATTCAGGCAACAACTCCAGCGGCACGCCGTTGCTGTCGGTGAAGAACGGCGTGCTGGCGCCCTGGTTGACATTGCTATCGTAGCCGCGTGCGCCGTTGACGCTCCACATCACCTGCGGCTTCCAGCGGAAGCAGCCTTGCTGGCGCTGCTGGGCGATGATGTCGCGGATGCCTTGTGGCGGCTGGTATTCGCGCTCGATACGCAGGAATAGCGCTTCCGCCTCGGCGTCATTGCCGAGCGCACACTGGATCATCGCCAGGTCCAGCCACTCGCCGGCGTGCTGGGCGCCGCGCGTCAGCATGCGGTCCAGGATCAGGCTGGCGTCGGCGCGGCGGCCGTCGGCGATCGACTGCATGGCCGTCAGGTACAGGTCTTCCTCCACCGGCGCTTCCTGGGCGCAGGCGATGGCGGTGCACAGTAATCCGCCCAGCAGGGCAGGCAGGTAATTCTTCACAAAACTCCTTGTTGCGGCGCAGGCGCCAGCAGCGTGTACAGCGTCGTCGGGTGTTCCTTGCCGCGCAGCGTGAGTTCGCCGATATGGCGCAGCTGATGGCGCCGGCACAACGCTGCGGTGCCGGGGCCGATGATCACGTCGTGCGGCAAATCGCGCGCGGCCGTTTCCAGCCGCGACGCCACATTGACGCTATCGCCGACCGCAGTATAAATGCTGCGTGCGGCAGAACCAAAATCGCCGGCCATGGCGCGCCCGCTTTCGATGCCGATCCGCACCCGTATCGGCGCCAGTCCCTGGCGCGCACGCGCGGCATTGAACTCGACCATGCCGGCCTGGATCGCTGCCGCCGCGTCCAGTGCCTGGTCGGCGTGGTCACGCACCGGCAGCGGCGCGCCCCAGAACGCTACCAGGCCGTCGCCGGTGAATTTGTCCAGCGTGCCATGGGCGGCCAGCACCGGTCCGGTCAGGCAGTCGAGGAAGGCGCGGGTCAGCTCGGCCGCCTGTTCCAGCGGCAGGGCCCCCACATGGCTGGTATAGCCCTGCATGTCGGCAATCAGGGTGGTGACGTCGCAATGGCTGGGCTTGAGCGGGTCGAGCAGGTTGTTGCGCAGCAGTTCATCGACCACCGCATCCGCCACATACTGGCGCAGCGTGTCGAGCAGGCGGCGCGACTGGCGTTGTGATTGCTGCCAGGCAAACGGCACGCCGACCGCCAGCAGGAAGGCGTTGGCCAGCAGTGGTGCGCTCAGGCCGAACAGCGCGTCATGCGGCGCCATCTGCCACGCCAGCGCCAGCCACAGCAGCGAGGCGGCCGCCAGCACGCCCACATTGACCAGCGCCGACTTGCGCGGCAGTGTCCAGAAGCACAGCGCAATGGTGGCGCTGGAAAACAGCATGGCGATCAGGCGGCCCGGCCAGGCCGAAGGCGCCAGGCCGGCGCGCGCGTCGAGCTGGGCGGTGAGCGCGGCCGCGTGCACCAGCAGCCCGCTGGTCGAAGCCGACAGCGGCGTGGCGACCCGGTCGGCCAGGCCCAGCGACGAGGAGCCGATCAGCACCAGCTTGCCGCGCAGCAGTTCGTCGGGTGCGCTGAGGTCGAGGATCATGCTGGCAGGGATGACTTTATAGGCGTCCCATTGCAGCCGGTAGGGCAGGCGGCGCAAGCCATCGCCCAGCTGCATGCCGCCGGTGGGGCCGCTGGCGGAGGGCTTGCTGGCGCTACAGCAATCCAGCAAAGCCAGCGACAAGGTCGGGAAAGTGCGGCCGTCAAACCAGGTTTGCATCGGCAGGCGGCGGATTACGCCATCCTGGTCGGGCACAAAGCCGATATTGCCGATGTGGGCGGCCTGCGCCAGCCCGGCGTGGTTGGCGATGTAGCCGCTGGCGGGCACCGCCGCGCCAGCGCTGGCCGCAGCGGCGCCACCGGTGAGCCGGCCCACGCGCAGCGGCATATTGCCGTTGTAATCAAACGCTTGCGGCAGCACCAGCGGACCGTGCTGGCTGAGCATGGCGAGGCGGGCGTCGCCGCCGGCGTCGGACGGTTCCGGCAACACCAGGTCCAGCGCCACGCCGCGCGCGCCGTAATCGCCCAGCAACTGCTCGATCATGGTGGCGATGCGTTCGCGCGGCCACGGCCATGGGCCGGCTGCGGCCAGGCTGGTTTCGTCGATGTCGATCACGGCCAGCCGCTGCTCGGTCGCCGCCGAGGCCTGGCGGCGTATCAATTGGTCGCGCAGCCACTCATCGGCACTGCTCCACGCCAGCCCGCTGTGCGGCCATTGACCACCCACGGCCAGCAGCACCGCGCCCAGCGCGATCAGGCGGCGGGCGACAGTGGCGGAGATGGTAAGTGGCAAAAAAGGCAACTTCATTAATGCAAGCTGACCATGGTGGAGAGGCGCCTCATGCTATTTTGTTATTATCCTAACGAGATGTGTAACAAATGGTGAAAAACAGTAACACCGCTGGATGTGATGATGCCCAAAGGCTACAGTGTAGCTTAGAGTGAAGCGCCTGCGTAAAAATGTGATGATCGTCACAGGATTATTTTGAGGCTGGCTGCACAATGTCCCAAAAGGAGTAATAGCTATGTGGTCTCAATTTTCGCCAAATAATTCGTTGCGCAACTGGCGCCGCCTCGCCTTGGGCGCGGCCATGCTGGCTTGCGGCGCCTGGGCGCAGGCTGGCGAGGCGGGCCGCATCGTCTTCGTCAGTGGCGAGGTCTTTGCCGACAGCCGCCGCGCGGTGCTGAACGACGCCGTGCAGGAAGGCCAGGAGCTGAGCACCGGCAAGGACGGCTATGTTTACCTGAAAACGGCCGACGATGGCCTGCTGATCCTGCGCCCGGCCAGCCGCGCGCGCATTGTCACCTACCACATCGACCGCAAAGTGCCGGCGAACACCCACGTCAAGCTGGAATTGCTGGCTGGCGTGGCGCGTAGCGTCTCCGGCTCGGCGGTCAAGCAGGCGCGTCAGAATTTCCGTTTCAATACCCCGGTGGCAGCCATCGGCGTGCGCGGCACCGACTTTACCGTTTTTACCGACCATGAAAGCTCCAGTGTAACCGTGCTGTCCGGCGCGATCGTGGTCAGTGGCTTTGGCGGCGCCTGCCTGCCGACCGGCGGCGGCCCATGCGAACATACGGCCAGCCGCGAGCTGGCAGCCGGCCAGGCTGGCCAGATGCTGAAGGTAAAACGCGGCGAAACCGCGCCACAGTTGTTGAATACCAACAGCTCGGCGCCGGATGCCCTCTCGCCGCCGCGCAGCGACGAGCCGTCCGGCAAGAGCAGCGGCAGCAGTCAGGCCCTGGCTGAGCCGGCGCTGGATGCACAAAAAGCTGCGCTGATCATTCAGCAGGTGCGTAACAGCGCTATCAAGACTGATCCACCGGCGGTGCCGCCACCTGAAGTGGTTGTCACCACGCCGACGCCAACTATCGCGTCCAGTGAACTGATGTGGGGGCGCTGGGCTGCCATTGCCGATCAGCCGGCAACCGTGGACTCGGCGGCCTTGTTGGCGGCTGGCGGCAAGCGCGTAGCGTATAACTCTTATTACACGGTGATCCGGACCAAGGGTGCGGATTGGGAAATTCCACAACAGGGTTCGGTCGGTTTCGCGTTGCGTTCCAGCGACGCACTGGTGCTGAACAGCGCCACCCAGTTGACCAGCGCGGCATCTTTGCAAAATGGCCAGTTGCAGGTGGATTTTGACAAACGTACTTTCAGCACCGGGTTTGATTTGCTCACTGCCGGACAGACGTATAAATTGCAATCTACCGGCTTTGTTGGTAACAACGGCGATTTAAGCGGCAATGTCCAATACGTACAAGGTACTAATATGGCAGTCAGTGGTTCGCTTGGCGCCAACAATAATGCGGCCTATATCTTCTCTTCTCGACTGGATGACAAGCGCACTGCCTACGGGGCCACTTACTGGACCAAGTAATCCGGTCACTATTTAAAAATGCCGCAGTTTGCGGCATTTTTTTTGTCTGTCCATTTGCGCGCGCCCATATTCTTTTTCTAAATATACTAAAACTGCTATTAACCTGTCGGGAATCAATGTGGTACCTGCTTACACATTAAGCAGCGGGCACTATTGATTTCCCCATAAGCTTCTCCGATAATGCATATCGCACTTTTTTATAGAAAAAACCTATAAAAATAAGTGGGTTTTGCAGTTTCGTGTGACGCTCGTCACATAAACCTGGAAAGCCTTCTGCCACTATGGCTGCCGTAGTACTGCAAGCGATTGTGCTGCGACGCAGAAAATTTATTAATCCTTAGGAGTTATATCAATGGCTACCACTACTGCCGCTACCGCGACTGAAATTCAAACCCTGTACGTAGCGTACTTCAATCGTCCAGCCGATCCATTGGGCCTGCAGTCCTGGCTGAGCACCGGCGCTTCGGTCGCTACGATCGCAGCTGGTTTCTCGGCTTCCGATGAATACAAAGCAACCTACGGCGGTAAATCGCCTATCGATCTGGTTGACTCGATCTACATGAACCTGTTCGGCCGTCACGCCGAACCAGAAGGTCTGCTGTACTGGGCAGGCAAACTGCAAGCTAAAACCGAAACCTTCGCCAGCATCGTTCTGACCATCGCTAACGCTGCTCAAAACGAAGATCTGGTAGCCATCGACAGCAAAGTTGCTGCTGCTACCGCCTTCACCGAATCGCTGGATACCTCGGCAGAGATCCGCGGCTACGATGGCGACGCTGCTAACGCCGTTGTTAAAGCATGGCTGGCTAACGTGAAAGACGAAGCCACCCTGGGCACCGCCACCAGCGCTGCAGCGCTGAACGCTATCGCTGCTGCTTCGGCTGCTGCGCACGACGGCGCTGTCAACAACCCACAAACCTTCATCCTGACCAAAGGTCTGGACAACGTGGTTGGCGGCGCAGGTAATGATGTGATCATTGGTGCGATCGATAGCACCGGCACCAATGTAGAACTGAACACCCTGAGCAACCTCGACATCATCAATGGCGGCGCAGGTATTGATACTCTGAAAATCGCTAACAACGGCACCACCGCGATCACCCTGGGTAATCTGAGCAGCGTCGAAATCGTTACCGTCGACAGCGCTACGGCTCTTATCGTTGATTCGTCGTCCGTTTCCGACATCACCAACCTGAACGTAACCAAGGCTGGCGGCACGATCGATGCGAAAGCAGCTGCGACCACCAGTATTGACGTTTCGGTTAAAGATACCGGCGACGTGACCGTCAACGGCGGCAAAGATGTTAATGTTAAACTGAGCGACGCGCAAAGCGACGTCTTTGTTGGCGTTGGCACCGCTGCCGCTGGCGCTGTGACCGTCGACGCGACCGGCAAAGCTGCCGCTAACAACGCCAACGTTGTTCTGGGCGACATCACCGTTACCGGTGGTAAAACCGTCAGTGTGACCCAACACGCGACCAGCTCGTCGAGCGCAATCCTTGCTGATGGCACTAGCGAAACCGCCTACCAAGGCGGCGTCACTGTTAACGCTTCCTCCGTCACCACTGATGTGACCGTTAAGCAAGACGCCCAAGTTGACGCTTTCAGCCGCGCTGCTGTAGCCGGTGCAACCGAAGTTGCTAGCGTTAAATTCTCGGCACTGAAAGCCACCGAAACCGTTACCGTTGGTGGCCTGACCTTCACCGCATCCCAAGACCTGACCGCCGCTCAAGTGGCTCAAGCCTTTGCCAACCTGTCGTCGAGCGCTGTGAAGCCAACCGACGTCACGCCAACCACCGCCACTGGCGACACCCAAGGTTCGGGCGTTCGTGCCACTGGCGTGTTCAGTGGCTCGCTGTTGGCCAACTGGTCGTCGGCTGCTGCTTCGGCTGACGGCACCGTGGTATTCACCGGCAAAGCCGACACCGCGATGACCGACCTGGTTGCTACCGCTACCGGCACCGCTACTGCTACGGCTACCACCACCACCCAAGGCATCACCGCTGTTACCGCACGCAACACCCTGGGCATCGAGAACGGCACCGTCACCATCGCTGGTGGCGCAGTACTGAAAAACGTCACCGTTGACGGCTATTCCACTGGCTCGATCTCCAGCGCGACCAACACCGCTCTGGATACCATCAAACTGGCTAACGGTGGCAACTTCTCGATCGCTAGCGCTGCTGCGACCCTGGGCTTGACCGCAGACAACGTTGACGGCACCGTCACCGTGACCGCCGGCACCAAAACCATCAATGCCGTTGTAACCGGCGCAGACACCGAGACCACCCTGGTATCGGCTACCGCTGAAACCGTCAACGTTTCGGGTTCGGGTAACGTCGCTGGCACCACCGCTGTTGGTGGCCTGAACGTTGCAACCTCGATCAACACCAGCGGCCAGACCGCTGACGCTAGCGCAACCTTCACCATCGCTAACGGCACCGTCACCACCTACACCGGTGGCGCAGGTTCCGATGACGTGACCGTGACCAACGCAGGCACCGCCATCACCAAGGCGATCAACCTGGGCGCCGGCGACGACGTTCTGACCCTGCAAGGTACCGTTGTTGTGCCAACCGCCACCCTGAGCGGCGGCGCAGGCACCGACACCATCGCAATCAACGGCGCTAGCGCTGCTTCCCTGTCGCTGAATGGCGATTTCGCAGCCAAGATCGACGGCTTCGAAAAACTGGCAATCACTGACACCGTGGCAACTGCTACCACCGTCAACATGGCCAACATGGACGGCATCACCTACGTTGTGAGCAACAACTCGGGTGCCATAGGCACCTCGGCAGCGAGTAAAGTGTTCACCGTTGACTTCTCTGGTTCGGGCACCATCCGCGGTGCGGACACCATCGCCTTCGATGGCCTGACCATAACGCTGGTTGGCGGCGAAACCCCAGCACAAATCGCTGCCAAATTCTTGGTGGCAGGTTCAACGACCAACTGGAACATTACTAATGCGAGCGGTGGTGTCGTGACCTTCACCGCGAAAACGCCAGGTGTGGCGGCTAATGCCCTGCCTACCACCTTCACCGTTGTTGACGCTGACGCCACCACCGCTGCTGGTGTGGTGACGAAAATCTCGGACGGTGACGGCGCCACTGTGCATGAGTCGTTCAGCATCGATTTCGCCACCTCGGGCGCAATCGAAGACGGCGACACCATCACCTACGCCGGAGTAACCATTACCCTGGCAAGCGGCGATACCCCTGCAACCATTGCAAACAAAGTTGCTGCTGGTGTGTTCTCGGGTTGGAATGTGACCGCGAACAGCGGAGTGGTCACTTTCACTGGTCAAGGTTTCGCCGATGTCACCGACCCGGTGATCGGTGACTTCACGTTTGCTAACGTGACTAGCGCAACCTCCGCTCCAGTGGTGAGCGCTGCAACTACCGTCACCGCTGGCGCTGCTGCTGGCGCCGGCGCACCATCGCTGACCATCGACAAGCTGGCCAACAACGGCACCTTGGAGCTGGTAGCAGCTGGCGCTGGTGTGATCGTTAAGATGGCTGACGCAACCGGTTCGGCTGACACCTTCAACCTGGTAACCAAAGTTGATGCAAGCGATCTGGTCTTCGGCACTGTGGACGTTGCTGGTGTTGAAACCATCAAGTTCACCGCAACCGATCTGCACACTTCGGCTGCAACCGGTGATGTTGTGAATACCGGCACCGTGAATCTGAAAGCTGACAAAGCTACTATCGTGACCATCGACGGTAACTCGAACGTCAGCCTGACGCTGGATACCGCCACCGTCAAACTGGCGACCATCGATGCTAGCGCTCTGACCGGCAACCTGGCTGTAAGCGCTAACGGTGTTAACGCGATGACCATCACTGGCGGTGCTGGTAAAGACACTATCCACGCGTCGGTTGGTACTGATGCAAAAGCTGACATCATCAACGGTGGTGCAGGCAACGATATCATCTACGTTGGTTCGAATGGTGCCAAGCTGACCGGTGGTGACGGCAACGATACCTTCATCGTTAATGGTGACGGCAACAAAGAAGCCAATACCTACTCGGAAATCACTGATTTCAAAGCAGGCGACATTCTGCAACTGCGCGCTTTCAACACTACCGCTACCGCTGTTGTCGACGTTGCTGGCTTCGGTAAGCTGACTGCAACCCTGAACGAAGCAACCGCAACCTTCTCGAACTTCGTTGATGCTGCTATCAAACAGGCTGCTCAGGTTGCTACCGATGC
>NZ_JAHUWK010000007.1 GCF_019219065.1 Duganella sp. sic0402
AGCACCAGGCATGCCGCATGCTGCTTGAACTCCGGGGAAAACGTACGTCTCTGCTTGCTCATCAAACACCTCTCCATGGCGAGCATTCTCGCCTAAATCAGTGTCCGGGTACATTAAACCACTACACAGAGACGTATCGTCAACCGAGCCATTCTTAATTAACGCGAATTTTCCATTATTCATTTGCGCCTCTGATATAGGTAATTAGGTAGCTTCTCTCTCGCACTCAGCTTCGCGCACCATCCACATCTCTCCTTATTTCCTCAGGTGACGCGATTAATATTTGCGGTTGCCATGGTGCAGACAGCGATCCTGTTGCCCGTATTTTTACACTATCAGTTGAAGATCCAGGATTTTCGAAAACTACATGCTTCCCCATGGATGAAATATTGGGGATGGGCGGCAGGAAGTTTCGCGCTCATCCCCTTTTTTATGTCAGGCCCTGTTCGAAATTTTTGAAGCAGGGATAAGGTGCCGTGCTGCATTAGCAACGGCGGCTTAACCCAGGTGGTCAAAGCGTCATATCGAGGCCGATCACGACGCGGCGGAAGGTCGCACTGTTGCTGCTACGCTGCAGCGATTGTTCCGCACCGGTGTATTCATCAACGCGATTCAAATCCTGCGGGAACAGATTCTCAAGGTTAAGCTTTAGCCGCACGCCTGGCGCGACACCCCAGCTGGTGTTCGCGTTGAGCGTGAACTTGCTGCCTTGATACACACGTTCAGCGAGACTCTGGCGAGTCCAGTCGGCGGGGAGCCAATTGGCGTCGATGTTCATCTTGAGCGGCCATGCAACCGAGGTGTACGCCATGGCGAGCTTGGCCCGCCACGGAGACTGGCCCGACAAGCGGTTATCCGGCCCCGGAATCGTGGTCAGTTCCGAGTGGGCGAAGCCCAGGCTGCCTGACAGTTCCATATTGGGCGCGTCCTGCCACAAGTCTCGTGCACCCAGCCGTCCCTCCAGATTCACGCCATACACGTTTGCGCTGCCGATGTTGCCGGGGCGCGATACGTATCGCGGCACGCTGGCCCAGGCCACATTCTCCAGGGCGAGTTCGGTGCTGATCTTGTCCCGTATCTTGCGCGAATACAGTTCAACCACCGCCTCGCTGCCCTTGCCGAAGCCATGGGTATAAGACAGGTTAACGCCGAGGGCGCGTTCGGGCTGCAGCTGGGGATTGCCGGCGCCATCACTCGTCTCGGGGGTATTGGCGCCGCATCGCTGCGATCCGTAGCACTGCGCAAGGGCATTGATGCGCGGACGCAGCAGCATCTGATCCACATTCGGCGCCTGGAAGGTCCGGGCAAGCGACATCCGGAACTGACGCTTGCGGTCGCCGTTGATCCGATGCGAGATGTGCAGCGTCGGCGACCAGATGTTGAAATCGCTATCGTCGTGTGCGGAGCCCTCGTGCAGCTTGTAGGTACGGTATTCGGTGGACAGTCCGGCACCTGCCGCCCAGCTTCGGTTGATGCGCCAATCATCCTGAATAAATGCCTGGTAGCGCGTGGACAGCGTTGACAAGGTGTTTCCCAACAAGCTCAGCGTGCTGTCGGGCAGCCCGTCAACAAGATCGGTGTAGTCTCTGCTGCCGCGATTGCGCGCCAGCTTGAAGCCCGCTGCGATTTCGTGACCTCCGGGATACTCCGTGTTGTAGTCCAGGTCCAGAAAGTGGTTGCGGAGTTCCCGGTGCTCATCTTTCTGTACTACGTGAACGCCACTCCCTGAGCGTGCATCCAGCAACGTATTGTCGACGTCGGTGGAAAGCCAGTTGGTATTCAGGCGCACTTTCAGACGGCTGTCTGCACTGACTTTCCAGTGCCAGATCAGCGGAATCCCGTAGCTGGTGAGCGGCTGTTTATTCCTTTGCTCCAGCGTCTGGGTTGGCCCAGTATCCCACTGACGGCGTTCCAGGCTATTGCTGGTGCTTTCCAGGCGGGCGGCTTCGGGCGAAAAGCTGAGTTTATGCCCGGAACTGAGGCTCCACGCAAACTCGCTGCTCAAGAGCAGGTTATCACTGCGGTTTTCACCGTCGCGCGCGCCGCTTAGCCGGGTTTCGCTGTGGTCTGCGGACTGGCGCAAAACTTGAGTGTAGTCGACCTGGCTCGGCGTGTTTCGACGCCCCGCGCTCAGTGACAGACTGTAAATCAGCGGGCTGCCTTCCGTGGCGTGATTGCTCGACAAGGATAAGTTCGCACCATGCTTGCCGCCACTGATGAAGGTATCTGCACGCAATTGCGCAGTGGTTTTCCTCTCAGCCTTGCGACGAACGATATTAATTGTTCCGGCAATGCCGAACGGTCCGGTTGCGGCTGTGGCGGACTTGATGATTTCGATGTTTTCTACGTGGACCAGATCCATGCTGAATGGATCCGCACCTTGAGGCGGTAATCCATCTACCAGGATTTGCGTATATCCGGGCAGCCCAAGCAAACCCAGTTGGCCGTTTTTGCCGATAGTAATGGCCGGTTCCCGCCGCAAGATTTCAGCGACATCCCGTGCGCCGCTTTCAGCGATGCGTTTTTTCCCAATCACGATTTTGCCCGCGACAAAATCGCGCGCGGCATCGATATCGCTTATCCCGCCGTTGACCACAACCTGTACAACTGGGACCGGCTCTTTTTTGACTTCATCCGCATACACCGGCAAGGCGAGGAAAGCCCATAGGTAAACACTTTTTTCCGGTCCCAATTTCAGTAACCGCATATTTTGCTGCACATCCGCTCCATTGCATCTTTCAAGTTTTCCAGCTCTTCTTCTTCCATTTTCTCCAGCTGTTTCAGCTTGGCCGGGTCAGATTCGCTTTTCTTCTTTTCTTGAATCGCCTTCAGCGCGGCGGTGACTTTTTCGGGCATGGAGAACGGTTCTTCAGCAGCAGATGTGGTGCAGCGGCTATAGCATTCCTGTGGCGAGAATTTACTTTGAGCAATAGTGAGCGTGGAATTGAACAGCAATACCAGAGCAAAAACAATTTTCATATGATGGCAGGTAAAAGTTGTTATTTTTAATATTGTTACACAGTTTGCATATCAAATGTTTATTTGCGGAAAATTTTCCGTACTTTACAGTGTAAGCCTGTCTGTGTATTCTTGGCGTCTTTACTGTGTAAGGTTGGACTTCAAGATGAAAACTTTGTTAGCTTTGCTGTTGGCCTTTCTCGGCACCACCCCAGCGATGGCGGCCTCCGATGTGGTGGAAGGTGATCTGCCATCCGGCGCCGCCAAGCTGCATTACTGGGTGCAGGGCAGCGGGGCGCCGGTGGTGATGTTGTCCGGCGGCCCCGGCTTTGCCAATTATCTGCACCCGGTGATGGCGGAAGTGGCCAAGTCCGGCCGCCAGGCCATCATGCTGGATCAGCGCGGCACCGGCCAGTCCAGCGTGACGCCGATGAATGAAACCACCATCAACACCGAGCTGCTGGTGGAAGATCTGGAAGTGCTACGCAAACATCTGGGCATCGCGCACTGGAGCGTGCTGGGTCACAGCTGGGGTGGCATGCTGGCCATGCGCTACGGTCTCGCCCATCCGGACCGTACCGATGCACTGCTGCTGGTCGGTAGTGGCCCGATGGCGTGGACCCAGGAATTCCAGCGCTACTTCAGCGATAACATTCACTCGCGCCTGCTGCCGTCGGACCTGGATAGCGAGGCTTACTGGAATGATCCGGTGCGCCGCAAAGCCAACTCTGAGCGCGCCAATCTGGAATCGCTGCGTGCCATCCTGCCGGGCTACTTCTATAATCGCAAAGATGGCCTGGCCTTCCATGACGGTCTGGCCGCACCGGGCGCCAAGAGCGACGCCATGAGCCGCTACACCATGCGGCAGGTGGTCAAGCAGGACCTGACCGAGGGCATGAAGACTTTCAACAAGCCGGTGCTGGTGCTGATGGGGCGGCAAGACCCGGTCGGCGAAACCACCCAGTACCAGATCCGCGACGCCAATCGCGGCGCGCAACTGGTGTTCATCGAGAAAAGCGGCCATTTTCCGTGGATTGAGCAGCCGGCCGCCTTCTATGGCGCCGTCCATCGCTTCCTCGATAGCGTCAACACCCTTCAGTAAAGCTATTCACTATTTCGGAATTTCTGCAAATTTCGGTTAACCACAATAGTGAAATCCTCTGGCGGGGACTATGATGATTACCCTGATAATTGTGTACTCACGCCCGCAACAAGACACTCTGCCACCCACGTGCGCGCCCGCAAGGGCGTAGCCGCCCAGGCATCAGATCCCGAAACAGCATCGTTGATCATGTGGCATCGCCCCTGATCTCCCTTGCCCATTGTTTCAATATTTCTTAAGAGGAGAATTCCCATGACTGAAGTGAACAACCAGAATACGCCGCCTGCCGCCAAACGCGGACGCTTCTCCCGCCGCCAGTTTATCGGCGCAGCGGTGGGCGTCGCAGCCGTATGGGGCGGCTACTCGGCCTTCTTCGGAGGCCAGTTCCGTGCCGACAAGGCGGACCGTAAAGTGGATGTGCTGCTGATCGGTGGCGGCATCATGAGCGCGACGCTGGGTGTGTACCTGGCTGAGCTGGAGCCTGGCTGGACCTACGAAGTGTTCGAACGCCTGGACAAGGTTGCGGAAGAAAGCTCCAATGGCTGGAACAATGCCGGCACCGGCCATTCGGCGCTGTGCGAACTGAACTACACCCCGATGGACGACAAGGGCAAAGTACAGATTGCCAAGGCGGTTGAGATCAATGAGAGTTTCCAGATTTCCCGCCAGTTCTGGTCGCATCAGGTGCGCAAGGGCGTGCTGGGCAATCCGCGCGAATTCATCAATTCGACGCCGCATATGAACCTGGTGTTTGGCGAAACCAACCGTGAATTCATTCGCAAGCGTGTGGAGGCGCTGAAAGCGTCGCCGCTGTTCGCTGGCATGGAAATGACCACCGATGCGGCCAAGATCAAAGAGTGGATTCCGATCATGATGGAAGGCCGCAAGCCGGACGAGATCGCCACCGCCACGCGCTCGCCGCTGGGCACTGACGTGAATCTGGGCGCGATCACCCGCCAGTTCTACAAGCACCTGAACGAACGCGCGGGCGTCAAGATTTCGACCGGCCACGAGGTACGCTCGATCACCCGCAACGAAGACGGCTCGTGGCGCGTTTCCGCTTTCGACATCAACAACAAATCCAATATCCAGACCGTGGATGCACGCCACATCTTCATCGGCGCGGGCGGCGCGGCGCTGCCGCTGCTGCAATTGTCGGGTATTCCTGAAGCCAAGCAATATGGCGGCTTCCCGGTCGGCGGTGAATTCCTGGTGACGGACAATCCGCAAATCACCGCGCGCCACCTGGCCAAGGTGTACGGCCTGGCCGATACCGGTTCGCCGCCGATGTCGGTGCCGCACCTGGATACCCGCGTGCTGGATGGTAAAACGGTGCTGCTGTTTGGCCCATTCGCCACCTGGTCCAGCAAATACCTCAAGAACGGTTCCTACTTCGATATGGCGAAGGCGACCACGCCGTCGAACATCATCCCGCAACTCCAGGTCGGCATGAACGAGTTTGCGCTGGTCAAATACCTGGCGCAGCAACTGGAGCTGTCCAAAGAAGAAAAAATGGCGGCGCTGCGCCACTACATGCCAGAGGCGAAAGATGAAGATTGGCGCTTGTGGCAGGCTGGCCAGCGCGTCCAGATCATCAAGAACATCCCTGGCCAGGGCGGCGTTCTGAAGCTGGGCACGGAAGTGGTGGTGGCCGAAGACCGTTCGGTGTCCGCATTGCTGGGCGCATCGCCAGGTGGTTCGACCTCGCCGGCGATCATGCTGTCGCTGCTGGAGAAGGCTTTCCCTGACCGTATCAAAACCGCCGCATGGCAGAGCAAGATCCGCGAAATCGTTCCGACCTACGGCAAGAAACTCAACGAGAACCCACAGCTGCTGGCGGACGAGTGGGCAGCCACCGCTGCAACCCTGCAACTGGCGATTGCCTCGCCTAGCCTGGAAGGTTTCGTGCCTGCGGCGGTGTCCACCGACAAGCCTGGCGTCGTGAAGAAAGTGCCGGATATCGCGCTGTAATTCTGCTGCGTCATCAGGCATGAGCCCGGCAGCGTTGCATGCGCTGCCGGGCTTTTTTCATTCCTGAAGCACGGCTTCCAGTTCCTGGTCATATCGCGCCGCCTGCTTCGCAAACTGACGCTGCACCACGACATCCGGAAGGATGGGCGCGTCCGGCGTAGCGGCGCTGTAACTTGTGGCCAGCAAAGGAATATCGACAGCGACGCCCGAGTTAGGCAGCGTGACCCATGCCAGCTGGCCGCCGTTCAGACCACGCAGATTGCCGCCGGTAGGCTGCCCGGCCAACACTGCCGCGCCCGATTGTTTGACCAGCTGCGCCAGCAGGAAGGTCGCCGAGCTGTTTTCGGGGCCGATCAGCAGCCAGGCTTTCCCCGCATAGCGCTGCGCGCGTGGCGCGATGGTGCGCGCTTGCTGTGCGCTGGGACGAAAGCGCCAGCGTCCGGCCTGCGGGCCTTCGCTGATGCGGTCGACTTGTCCGGTGCGATCAAAGAAGCCGAAGTCCCAGGTATCGAGAAAGCGTGCGAACTTGTACGGCACCCGTTCATATGTGGTCACGGACTGATCCGATACATAGGTCAGCGGCGACCTGATCAGCCAGCTGAGCAGCTCCGCGCCAATGGCGTCGTCGCCTCCCTCGTTGTTGCGTATGTCGATGACCAGGCGGGCGATATGGCGGTGATTCAGCTCGGCAAAGCTGTTGCTGAAAAACTGGCGCCAGTCGAACCGGCTGCGGTAGAGCGCAAAGGTGGGCAGCGTCATGACCGCGAGATCGCCGTCGATGCGCAGTTGCCAGGCCTCGCTGATGGGCTGAACGCCCTGCTGTTGCAAGGCGGCTGCGCGGGCAGCCAGGGTGGTGGCGGTGGCGTCGATGGCGCGCGCCGGGCCGTCGCCTGTCCTGACCGTTAATGGATACACGCCGTCCACCGGCGGCGACAGCAAGGGCCAGATGATGTCCATCATGCTGTAATCCAGCCGGTCATGACCGAGCTGGCGGAGGCGCTTGCCGTCGCTACCGCCATCGGCGCGCAGATAGGGCAGCATCGCGGCCCGCACGGCGGCGCTGTCCTGGCCTGCGATGGTCAGCAGTTCGTCGCCCGCCGCGATGCCGGGTACGGTGCTGCCGAGTACCAGCCAGCGGCCCTCGACCAGGGCCAGCGTCAGCGGCAATTTGTCTGCGCCGCCAAGCAAGCGTTGCCGGACTGCCGCCTGCTGGTTCACCACATTCGTCCAGGTGTGGCCGCAGCGGATCGACGCGGCCAGCTCGGTCGCCGCCAGGTACATGGCGGCCGGTGAGCGGGCAGCGCCGGCGCGCTCCTGAAAGCGCGCAAACGATGCGTTTACCTCGGACTGGCTGCGGTATTTGTCCAGCGCGGGATGCAGCGCGCGCAGGGCGCCGGCCAGGATGGTCGCATCCTGCCGGGCTTGCTCGGCAGTCAGCGTATCCTGGGCGGCGGCGTGCAGGCACAGCGGCAGGAACATGGCAAACAAAAGAAGATGAAGATAGCGGCTGAACATGGAACACCTTGTATGGTTGGCAGGGTGTCCGACTGTAGCCAAGGCCGGCGCGCCAGGCGTCTCAACATCGCTGGCGGCAAGCGAAATAGGGAATCTGAGACTAGCTGGAAATTGAGACCGGCGCGTCTGGATCGAAGCGGCGCCGGTAAGCCGTTGGCGTTTCGCCCGTGTAGAGTTTGAAGGCCCGGTTGAAGCTGGCTTTTGAGTTGAAGCCCTCAGCCATGGCGATATCCAGTACCGTCCGCGGGTCATGCTGGCTTAGCGCGCGGACGACGGCTTCAACCCGCAAACGGTTGATTACCTCGTTAAAATTCAGGCCGAGGCCGTCGTTGAGCGTGCGTGACAAGGTGCTGGTATTGGTGCCGAGGCGCCGCGCCAGTATGGTCACGGTCAGTTCCGGGTCTCGCCACCATTTTTCCGCGCTGATGGTGGCGTGCCATTGTCCGGCCTGCGCGGCAAGGTCCGGTGTGGGCCTGGATGCCGCGCCGGGCTGCAAGCGCGGCTTGGGGAAGGGCGTTACGCCATGCCGGTATCCTGCATTGCCCAAGTAGCAGATCAGCATGGCCAGCCATAGGTAAAACGGGAAACGCTGGAAGTAATCCAGGCCGGACCAGGTCAGCCCCGCGCCCACCAGCATCAGCCAGAATACACCGGTCAGTCCGACCGCCAGCAGCAGGTTGCGGCCCCATTCGGGACGCGTGGCGCTGCGCCGCCAATCCCGCCAGGCCAGCAGCAAGTAAGCCGTCAGCGACGCCAGCAGCGCCAGGGTTTCCAGCGGTTCGACATAGGGACGATGAACGCTGGCGTCCCATGCGTCCTTGAACCCGGTTGGATGCGCAAATACATAGCTGTAGTAGCACCACTGAAGCAGCGCCGGCAGCAGATGCAGGCCTTGCCGGCGCGGTAAGGGCAGACTGCCGCCGCAGGCCAGCGTGAGATAAGCATACAGCAGCGGACCGATTGCCAGCGTCAGATTGTAGGGCGCAAACGACAGCCATGGATAAGCGTCGTAGTAGCCGGCATAGCCGATGATGTACGGCGCCGTGTAGAGCGCAAACACGGCAATCAGTGCGGCAAGCAGGCAGTTGGCAAGCCGGTTGACGGGTATGCTGCACAGCATCGCCATGCGCATCACGCCATACAGTGCGCCGCACAACAGGACGATGCTCATCGGACCAAATCGTATCATTGGGGCAGCCGGGAAAAGAGGGCGACAGCAGATTTTACGCTGGCGCTGCCGCGCCGGGCCGTCTCGGTATCGCAACACTTGCGCATTTTTTTTGTCACCGGCCACATGGCACCGGAGCCCGCATCTGCAATAGCGCGGAGTCATGCCATTGATATCAATAACGATATCGGTCAAGAGAAAAAAGTTATTGGATACTGCGGCGATAAATCGTTAATTTCGCTCCACTGCCTCATTATGTTATCGCTAACATTTTTAGGTATCTCTAACATGGAGACTAACATGGAACGCAGAAAGATCCGCCAACAGGGTCATGCAGTCCGCGCCGCTGTCGCTGGAAAAAAGCCTTCAACGCTTGCAACGTTGGCGCTGCTGTATTGCTTGAGCAGCGCCGCCACGGCGCAAAGCGACCAGATGGCGCCGATCGCCACACCGGCCCAACCGGCCGCGCTGACACTGAACACCGGTCCCTTGCCAGACGCCAGCGCAGCGGAATCCTGGCACCGCCAATACAACAGCGTGTTCGCCCGCAATGTCACGGTAGCGACGCTGACGCCGTTCCTGCCCACTCCCGCCAAGGCCAGCGGCGCGGCGGTGATCGTCGCGCCCGGTGGCGGCTTCCGCACGCTATCGATGGAAAACGAGGGCTGGCAAGTCGCCAAGGCGCTGGCCGACAAGGGCGTGGCGGCGTTTGTGCTGAAGTACCGGCTGAACCAGACGCCTGCAGATATGGCGGGCTTCCAGCGCGCCATGGCGGAAATGTTTTCGGCCACGGCGCAGCGTCCAACGCCGCCAGCGGACCCATCCGTTGCCTACGCGCCACAGATCGCCGATGCCCGCGCCGCCTTTGCGCTGGTGCGCGCCCGCGCGGAGGAGTGGCGCGTAGACCGGGACCGGATCGGCATGCTGGGCTTTTCCGCCGGCGCCATGCTGACCCTGGCGACCACCTTGCACGGACAGGACGCCAAGCCGGCTTTCATCGGCAATATCTACGGTCCTGTATCGGCGCTGAGCGTGCCGGCGGACGCGCCGCCGCTCTTCGTGGCGCTGGCTGCGGACGATCCATTTTTCGCCCATTCCGGCTACGGCCTGATCGACAGCTGGCGCAACGCCAAGCGGCCGGTGGAGTTCCATTTGTTCGAACAGGGCGGTCATGGATTCGGCATGTATCCAAAAACAACGACCAGCACCGGATGGTTCGACAGCTATGTACGCTGGCTGACCATGCATGGCTATTTACCGACAAAACACTAGCGGATGACAAGTTGACGTTGTCAAATTGTATTGTTAGCGCTAGCATTGGAAGGTGAGACAGACTACGCAACAGGGGAGGGCATTACTAAACAGACAAAAAAGCCAGTTTGCACATGCAGGCGCTCGTCACCGATGGACGGCGCTATTGATTACAAAAACGGAGACAATCATGCAGACACCATTTCAAAAGAATTTGATGAACCTCGCGGTCGCGGGCGCATGCGCCATGCTGGCCATGCCTGCTTACGCGCAGCAGACACCGGCCGATGCGCCGGCCAACGCCAACGCCACTGCTCAGCCAGAAGCAGCACCCGCCGCTTCGAACGAAAACACCGTGGTCGTATCCGGCTCGCGCATTGCCGCGCGCGGCTTCTCGCAGCCGACGCCAACCACGACCCTGTCGTCCGCCGACCTTGAAAAAGCGGCCAAACCCAACATCTTCGAATCGCTGATCGAACTGCCAGCGCTGCAAGGCAGCACCGGCCGCACTACCAATACCTTCAGCACCTCCAGCGGCATTCAGGGCTTGTCCTCGCTGTCGCTGCGCGGCCTCGGCACGCTGCGCACGCTGACGCTGCTGGACGGCCAGCGCGTGGTCGGCGCCAATGTGACCGGCGTGACCGACGTCAGCCAGTTCCCGCAGTTGCTGGTCAAGCGCGTTGACGTGGTGACCGGCGGCGCCTCGGCATCCTACGGTTCGGACGCCATCGGCGGTGTGGTCAACTTCATCACCGACAAGAAATTCACCGGCTTCAAGTCCAATATCTCGGGCGGCATGACCAAATACCATGACGACAAGAGCGGCACCGTGCAAGCAGCATGGGGCAAGGGCTTTGCCGACGACCGCCTGCATGTCACGCTGAGCGGTGAGTTCACCAAGCAAAACGGCATTGACTCGCCAGGCTTCGGCCAGGTTGGCGCTGGCGGACGTACCTGGTACACCAATCCTGCATTGCAGGAATCGACCAAGGAAATGCAGGCAGCCGGCTTGCCGCGCTTCCGCAGCATCACCAACGCCCAGCACATCCAGTACGCCAAATACGGCCTGATCACCAACGGCCCGCTGAAAGGCACGGCGTTCGGCCCGAACGGCACGCCATACCAGTTCCAGTACGGCAGCAACTGCGTCGGCAACTTCTGTATCGGCGGCGACCGTGACGGCAGCGTCGGCGCCGGCACCAATCTGGCGATGAACTTCAAGCGCCAGGTGGCGTACACCCGCGTGTCGTGGGATCTGGACGCCGACAATGAAATCTATGTCACCGGCAACTGGGCGCAAGTCAGTTCGGTGTTCTCGCCAAACCCAGGCGCGGCCAAGCAGGGCAATCTCTCGATCCGCTGCGACAACGCCTATCTGCCTGCCTCGGTGGCTGCTGGCTGCTTGTCCGGCTATCCAAGCGGCGTGATGTCGGTCGGTACCGCCAACGCCGAGTTCCCGGCCAACATCAGCGTGCATCCCACCCGTACCCAGCGCCGCGTGGTGATTGGCGCCAACGGCAAGTTCGGCCTGTTCGGCAAGGAATGGTCGTACGACGCTTACGCCGAACACGGCGAAAACAAGACCATTATCGACGTGCAGGACATCACCCTGAATCGCCGCTATGACTTCGCCATCGATGCAGTGAAAGATCCGGCTACCGGCCAGATCGTCTGCCGCAGCGTTGCCGCCCGCGCCGCCGGTTGCCAGCCGATCAATATCTTCGGCCAGGTGCCAATCAACCTGGCTGGCTGGAACTACATCGCGCCTTCCGTCGGGCCGCGTCAACACACTGACTCGACGCAAAATGTTGTTAGCGCTAACATAAATGGTGAGTTGGCGCAAGGTTGGGCCGGTCCGATTTCGATGGCGTTCGGCGCTGAATGGCGTCGCGAAGACTACTCGGTTTATGGTGATCCATACGGCGCCGGCCTGGCTGCCGAGTCGCCTTACAGCGCCACTTATCCGGCCGATCCGACCCTGTCGGTCACCGGCGACAACTGGTTCGCGGGCAACTACCACAACGGCAAGGGCGCGTTCAACGTCAAGGAAGCCTATGTGGAATTCAACATCCCGTTCCTGAAGTCGGCCACCTGGGGTGACGCCAACCTGAATATCGCCGACCGCGAAGAGAAGTACAGCACCGCCGGCAAGGCGCGCGCCTGGAAACTCGGCGCCACCTGGCAAACCCCGATCGACGGCCTGCGCCTGCGCGCGGTGGCCTCCAGCGACGTGCGCGCACCGAACTTGTCGGAGCTGTACGCTGCGATGACCGTCACCAACCAGGCGGTCAACAACAACAACGGCCAGTCGATCCAGATCCAGCAGCGCAACGTCGGCAATCCGGCGCTGAAGCCGGAAGAAGCGCGCAACAACTCCTTCGGTCTGGTCCTGAGCCAGCCAAGCTGGGCACGTAACTTCAACTTCTCGGTCGATTACTACGACATCAAGGTGCAGAACGTGATCAGCTCGCTGAATCCGCAGCAGGAAGTTGACCTGTGCTACGGCGGCAATCAGCAGGTCTGCTCGGCGGTGTCGATCAACGGTCCTGCGGGCACCAACTACGTGCTGGCGCAAAGCTTCAACTTTGCTTCGCTGCATACCCGTGGCGTGGACTTCGAAATGGCCTACCGCAAGAACATGAACGCGTTCGGCCTGCCGGGCACGGTCACCCTGCGTGGCCTGGCGTCGCGCATGATCCACTCGATCTCCGATCCAGGCGTGCCAGGCACCATCCCGATCGAAGGCGCGGGCGCGATGACCGGCGCTACGCCGAAGTGGAAAGCATTGGTATCGCAATCGTGGGATGGCCTGATGGGCGGCAAGCTGGGCCTGAACCTGAGCGAGCGCTGGATAGGCGCTGGCGTATTCAACAACGAATACATCGAGTGCCAGACCAACTGCCCGCTGCCAACCGCAGCGCATCCGACCATCTACGACAACCACATGCCGGGTGCCGTGTATGTCGATTTTGGCGGCAACTACAACTTCTCGAAACAGGTGACCGCCTACTTCAAGATCGACAACCTGGCTGACCGCGCACCAGTGCTGGTGCCGCAAACCAACCTGAGCCTCGGCTTGAATCCTGCGGTGTATGACTCGGTGGGCCGTACCTACCGTGTAGGCGTGCGCATGAACTTCTAAGGAGACGCCAGCCGTGTGGAGTTTATTTTCCGTACTGCTGGCGGTTGGCCTGCTGACCATCATGATCGCCTGGGGCAAGGTTCAGCCCCTGCTAGCCTTCGTGGTGGTAGCCATGCTGGCCGCCTTGATGCTGGGCATGCCGCTGGCGAAAATCCCCGGCGCGATCGAGAAAGGCATCGGCGACTTGCTCGGTTCGCTGACGGTGGTGATTTGCCTCGGCGCGGTGTTCGGCAAGCTGATTGCCGATAGCGGCGCCGCCCGCCGCATCGCCATCAGCGGTGCATGCGGACATGGGCAAGACGCTGCTGTACGGGATGCTGGTCGCGATTCCAACGCTGATCATCGCCGGGCCGCTGTTCGCCATGACGCTGAAGCAGATCCGCGCGCAACCGGCGGAAATCTTCCGCAGCGAACCCAAGCCGCTACATGAACTGCCAGGCGCCTTTGCGAGCTTCTTTACGGCGCTGCTGCCGGTGGCCTTGCTGGCGGCGCTGACGCTGGCCACCTTGCTGCGGCCCGAACTGACCGAGCCGCTGGCTTTCTTTTCCAATCCGCTGACGGTGATGCTGGCATCCTACGTGGTGGCGATGTTCACGCTGGGACTGAGCCGCGGCATGACGCTGCCGCAGGTGATGGCGTCGGCGCAGGAAGCGCTGCGCGAGATTGCACCCATCCTGCTGATCATCGCTGGCGCTGGCGGCCTCAAACAGGTGATGACCGAGTCCGGCATCAGTGCCCAGCTTGGCGCGTAGCTGGCCAGCCTGCCGGTGCCGCCCTTGCTGCTGGGCTGGCTGATGGCGACGCTGATACGGGTGTGCCTTGGCTCAGCCACGGTGGCCGGCATCACGGCGGCCGGTGTGGTGGCGCCAATGGCGCAGACCTCGGGTGTCGATCCGAACCTGATGGTGCTGGCGGTGGGCGCCGGCAGCCTGATGTTCAGTCATGTCAACGATTCGGCGTTCTGGATGTTCAAGGAATATTTCGGTCTGTCGCTGAAGGATACCTTCCGCTCATGCACCATGATGGAAACACTGGTGGGCAGCTTCGGCATTGTGTTCGTACTGCTGTTGTCGCTGTTCGTCTAACAAGGAGAAGTCATTGAACTACCGATCCATGCAATGGCCGCTGCTGGCAATCGCGCTGCTGCCGGCCGCGCCGGTCGCGGTCCACGCCGCCGCCAGGCCGCCGGCCTCGATATCGGCTTACCAAAGCATGCCCGACGATCCGCGCGCCGTGACCGTGCGCGCCCGAGGGGATGGCGTCGCTGACGACAGCGACGCCATCCAGCAGGCAATCGACAGCGCGGCCAATCAGGGCAACGGCGGCGTGGTGTTCCTGCCGTCGGGCCGCTACCGGATCAGCCGCAGCATTCTGGTGCCGATTGCGGTGCGCGTCTACGGCGTCGGCAAAACGCGGCCGGTGCTGCTGCTGGGCGCCAATACGCCGGGCTTCCAGAAAGGCGTGGCGAATATGCTGATCTTCACCGGCACCGACACCTATAATATCGGCAAGGTCGCCATGCCGGTGCCCAGCGCCGTGCCGTTCAGCACCGAGCCGGGCAAGGCGGTGCGCGACGCCAATTCGTCGACCTTCTACTCCGCGCTGTCGAATGTGGACTTTGAAGTCGGCGAGGGCAACCCGGCCGCCAGCGGCGTGCGCATGCACACGGCGCAGCACTCCAGCCTGTCGCACATCGATTTCCGCATGGGTTCCGGGCTGGCTGGCATCTACCAGGTCGGCAATATCGCCTACAACCTGCGCTTCTTCGGCGGCCGCTACGGCATCCTGGCGGAGAAGACTTCGCCGGCCTGGCAGTTCACCTTGCTCGATTCGTACTTTGACGGCCAGCGCGACGCCGCCATCCGCGAGCACGAGGCAGGGCTGACGCTGGCCAATACCGAGATCCGCAACACGCCGGTCGCCATCGAGATCAACCGTGGCTATGGCGACTGGCTATGGGGACACGACGTACGCCTCGAAAATATATCGAAGGCTGGTGTCATCATCAGCAATGAGAATAATGTCTACACCCAGGTCGGCTTTGAGCGCATCAGCGCGCGCAATGTGCCGGTGTTTGCGCAGTTCCGCGACAGCGGCAAACAGCTGGCTGCGCCGGGCCGCAACTACCAGGTCGCGGAATTCAATCATGGCCTGAAGCTGAATGCGCTGGACCAGCCTGGCCAGTTCGACACCAGCTACCGCACTGCCGCGCTGCCTGCCAGGGAAAACACCGGCCGCGTGCTGCGTGCGCTGCCGCCAACCGCCGACTGGGCCAGCGTGCGCAGCTTCGGCGCCAAGGGCGACGGCGTTAGCGACGATACGGCCGCGATCCAGAAGGCCATCGACAGCCGCCGTGTGGTCTATCTGCCGCTGGGCTTCTACGTGGTCAACGACACCATTCGTTTGAAACCGGACACGGTGCTGATCTCGCTGCATCCGGGCCTGACCCGGCTGGTGCTGCCGAACGGCTCGCCGCTGTACCAGGGGAGCGATACGCCGAAGGCGCTGCTGGAAAGCGCGCGCGGCGGCGACGCGCTGGTTACCGGCCTGGGCCTGAACACCGGTGAAGTCAATCCGCGCGCGGTGGCGCTGCTGTGGCGCGCCGGCGAGCAGTCGCTGGTGGACGATATCCGCATCCAGTGGGGCTATGGTTCGCCGACCGATCCGTACAAGAAAAGCCCGCGCTTCGACACCTCGGCATGGTGGGACCGCCAGTACCCGAGCATCTGGGTAAGCGATGGCGGTGGCGGCACCTTTACCGGCGTGTGGTCGCCGGCCGGCCACGCGCAAGCGGGCTTCTACGTGACCAATACCAGCACGCCGGGGCGTGTGTATGAGCTGTCGGCGGAACACCATCTCCGCAACGAGATCGTGCTGAACGGCGTGCAGAACTGGTCGTTCTACGCGCCGCAGACCGAGGAAGAGGTGCGCGATGGCGCCGACTCGGTGTCGCTCGATATCCGCAACTCGAACAACATTTTACTGGCGAACTACCACGCCTATCGCGTCACCCGTTCGATGAAGCCGGCGCCGACGGCGGTGCAGATCACCAACTCCAGCGACATCCGCTTCCGCAATGTGGCGGTGAACGGCGAGAGCGGTTTCCCGACCTGCGACGAAAACGGTTGCGTGGCCGATGTGCGCGCCTCGAAATACCCCTACGAGAACGCCATTACCGATGTCACCAATCGCCTGCAGGTACGTGAGCGCATGTTCTCGGTGCTGGACTACAGCGGCAAGCAAACCAGTGCGCTGGCGGCGCCAGGCGCGGTGCAGGTGGAGAAGCTGGAAGACGGCTTCTACTCGGTGGCCGGCGCTGCGGTGGACTCCACGGGACGGCTGTATTTCATCGACCGCCACTTCCAGCGCATTTTCAGCTACGCGCAGGGCGAGGGGCTGAAGACGGTCAGCGACTTTCCGCTGGACCCGGTCAACCTGGCGGTGGACGGCAGCGACCAGCTGATGGTGCTGTCATCCAGCGGCAAGCAGGGCATGGTCTACAGCATCAAGCCCAACGGGCTGATGTCGGTGATCAAGCCGACGCGGCGCGCGGCGCATAGCCAGGCGCGCGTGGCCTTGCCGGTCAACTACTGGGCGAATGGCGAATTCGAGGATCAGCTAAACCTGCAGACCTATGAGTTCACCACGCTGGCCGAGATGTTCGCGCGCGATGCGGCCAGGCCGAAGGCGCTGGAATATGTGTCGCCGGATGGCAGCCTGGTGCTGCCGGCCTTCCGCGTCACCCGCCACGGCTCGCCCGATCATCTGGGCTACCGATGGTCGGACACGCTGGATACGCATGGTTTCGTGTATGGACAGCCGGGGCAGCGGGTGGTGTTCACCAACAGCTCGCAGAACCTGACCTACAGCGGCTTGCTGGGCGAGGGTGGGGCGCTGACCGATCTGCGTCAGGTGGCCGACCGCGGCGGTGAAAGCGTGGCGCAGGGGCCGGACGGCAAATTGTATGTCGCCAATGGGCAGATCTTCATCTACGGCGCGGATGGCAAGCAGAGCGGCCGGATCGACGTACCGGCGCGGCCGCTGCAACTGATCTTCGGCGGCGCGGACCGCCGCACGCTGTTCATCCTGACCCATCACGCGCTGTATTCGGCCCGCATCTAGGGGCCGTTAGACGATCATTGCGCTGGCGGCGGCAAGCTGACGCCAGCGCTGGTCTGCACTACCGGCTTCATGCTGCCATCGGCGTTGTATTGAAGATGCTCCGCCGTGACCGCGCGGCGTCCGATGGCGCCGTTCAGATCGCCGATCGACAAGCTGGCGTTGTGCAGGAATAGATACCAGTTATCCTTGAACTGGACGATGCCGGGATGGATCGTGAAGCTGTATTTTCCGGAGCCGGTCAGCAGGCCGCGATAGGTCCAGGGACCGGTGATGGCGGGTGCGGTCGAATACGAGATGTGTTCATCACGCTGTGTGCTGCGGTCCAGCGAGGCGTAGGTCAGGTAATACAGCTGGCCGCGCTTGTGCAGCCACGGGCCTTCTTCAAAGTGGGGCGGCGTGATTTCCTGGATAGGGCCATCCAGTTCGATCATATTCGGCTTCAGCTTGGCGATGTAGCACTGGCGGTTGCCCCAGGCCAGCCAGGTCGTGCCGTCATCGTCCGTGAACACGGTCGGATCGATATCCTCCCAGCTGTGCGTGCCTTTGGGAGTCATCTGATTGGTCACCAGCGCCGAACCGCGCGCATCGACGAAGGGCCCGGTGGGCTGGTCGGAGACCGCCACCGCAATCGCTTTGCCGGGATGGCTGGCGTCGTGTTCCACCGCAGCGTAAAAATAGAACTTGCCGTTTTTCTCGATAGTCTGCGAAGCCCAGGCATCCGCCTTGGCCCACTTGAAATCCTTGACGTTCATGATAGGCGCATGGCTGGTCCAGGTGCGCATGTCCTTGGTGGAGTAGACCAGCCACTCGCGCATATTGAACATCTCGTCGCGCTGCGCCTCATCGTGGCCGACGTATAAATACAAGGTATCGCCCACCACCAGGGGAGCCGGATCGGCGGTAAAACGGTCATGGATGATGGGATTGGAACCGGCAGCATCGCCAGGTGCGACCTGTGCCATCGATGGCGCCGCTGCGGTCAACAGGCATAAGGACATTGAGGCGAGCCGGCTGCGCGCGTGCTTGCTTGGGGTTTGCATGAGTGTCTCCAAATTTTAGTTTGGACAATTGTTATGATGGATGCGCTGAAAAGCCAATGAAATTTATATGCCGATTGATATCGGAAGCGATATCAAGCCATGCTGCACATCCATTGCCACACACGGTAAAATGCATGAGCCGGGGATAAGAAGGGGTATGCCTGGCATTCAGGGTTAGCCACCGTTATGCCAAGCCAGCCTGTAGACCTGAGCCGTCGCCCCCTTGGCTTTGGACATATGTGGTAACACACTATTATCGAGAATTACTGAATTTCCTGGCGCGCGCGGTCAACAACCGCGATACCGCTGCCGATCTGGCCCAGGAAAGTTATTTGCGCGTGCTGGCCTTGCAGGAATCGGGTGAAGCCGTGGCCGAGCCGCGCGCGCTGCTGTATCGCACCGCGCGCAACCTGCTGATCGACCGCCATCGCCGCGACGCCGTGCGCGGGCAGGGCGCGGAAGCCGACGCGGGCGCCGATGACGGTGTACTGGAAGCGCTGGCCGCGCCCGCCGCGCTGGAGCCGGAAACCGCCGCGATGTCGGCGCAAGCCGTACAAGCCATGCTGGCGGTGATCGGCGAACTGCCGCTGCGCTGCCGCGAAGCCTTCATCCTGCATAAATTCGACGGCCTGCCACAAGCCAAGGTAGCGCAGCAGATGGGCATTTCGCTGACCATGGTGGAGCGGCATATTAAAAATGCCATGGAAGCCTGCCGCCGCTGCCAGCAACAGTACGACGACGCCGCAAGGAAACCATCCGAATGAATATTTTGCCCGCTTTTGCTGCGCCACGAGGTTGGGTTTTTGCCGCCTCGTGCGTCTACATGCATATGCCCGTGACACAGATATGAGTCCTCGTCCATTATCCGACCCTTCCCTTAGCGAGCTTGACCGCCAGGCACTGGACTGGTTCGCGCGTCGCCAGCGGGTATTCACGCCCGAAGAAGAGCGCGAATTCGATGCCTGGTTGCGGGCCGACCCGGCGCATCGCCAGGCGCTGCAGCGCTGGCACGCCGACTGGACGCAGCTTGACGCCTTGCCGGCGGACGGCATAGCCCAGCTGCGCCGCCGGTTGACGGCCGACCTGCACGCCGAGCAGTCGGCCAGCGCGCATGCCGTATCGCCTGCACGCCGTCATTGGCTGATGGCCATGGCGCCGCGCGCGGCGCTGGCCGGGGTCACGCTGATCGCTGCCGGAGGTGGCTTGCTGGCCTGGAATGAATGGCGCCAGCAACCCTTGTACGCGGCGGATTTCACTACGCCACGCGGTCAGCAACAGGACATCACTCTGCCCGACGGCAGTGTGCTGCGGCTCGATACCGACACCCGCATCGCCGTGCAGCTGTATCGCGAGCGGCGCGAAGTGCGCTTGTTGCAAGGGCAGGCCGTATTCCAGGTGCGGGGCGATGTGCAGCGGCCTTTTGATGTATTGGCTGGTGCGTTGCGCGTGACGGTGGTTGGCACCCGCTTCTCGGTCCGGCATACGCCTGGCGTACCCGGCGCGGACGGGGTGCAGGTCGAGGTTGAGGAAGGACGGGTGCGGGTTGCGTCGGCCAGCGGCGCTGTTGAGACCATCGAACTGGGCGCCGGCCAGCGTGTCGCTGCGGACCGCGCCGGCCGGCTTGGCGCGCTCGGCCAGGTTGCCGCCGCCGGGATTGCGCCGTGGCGCGATGGCCGCATCAACTTTGATAATGTGCCGCTGGAACAGGTGCTGGCCGAGTTTGGCCGCTATGGCGACACCGGCCTGCTGATACACGATACTGCGGTGGCGGCATTGCGCATTACCGGCACCTTCGATCCGCACCGGCTGGATAATTTCCGGCGGGTGCTGCCCGGCGTGCTGCCGGTCGAGCTGCATGGTGATATTGGCAAGACCGAAATCGTCGCGCGCCACTAAGCAAAAATAATTTTCGGAACAGGGTTGGGGTTTCGTTGCGCCATGCGTCTACATGAGAAGGATTCGTATTCAACTTCTGTGGAGATCGCATGACCCGTTTTCGTTTTCAACCGGCCCCGCTGGCCTTGGCCGTCGCGCTTGCCTTTGCCGCCGCTGGCGCCCATGCTCAATCGGGCGCCACGCCTTCGGCAGCTGTCGCGGTCGACATCCGCATCAACGCCCAGCCGCTCGCACCCGCGCTGGATGCGCTGGCGCGTCAGACCCGGCTTGAGCTGATCGTCCAGCCTGCGCTGGTGGCCGGCAAATCCGCACCGGCGGTGCAGGGCCGCATGACTGCGCGCGACGCCTTGCAGATGCTGCTGCAAGGCAGTGGCCTGGTGGCCGATATCGATGGCACGGTGGTCACGGTACGCGCCAGCCGCCGCGAAGATGCGGCGATGCAGACGCTGGCCCCGGTATCGGTGAGCGCCCAGGCGCTGCTCAGTCCCACCACCGAAGGCACAGGCTCGTATACCACTGGTGCGGTCAGCATCGGCAAAGGCGAGCAGGCGCTGAAGGACATTCCGCAGTCGATCAGCGTGGTCACGCGCCAGCTGCTCGACGAGCAAAACCTGACCACCTTGTATGACACGCTGGCCAGCACCACCGGCGTCACCATCCAGCAAAGCCCGCAGGGCGGCAAGTATATCTACTCGCGTGGTTTCGATCTGACCACGGTCCAATACGACGGTGTGCCGCTGAACCGCGGCATGTATGGCCGCGCCAGTAATCTGAGCGCCGGCACGGTGATCTATGACCGCGTGGAGGTGTTGCGCGGCGCCGCTGGCCTGCTGCAAGGCGCTGGCAATCCGGGCGGTGCGGTGAATCTGGTGCGCAAGCGTCCGCTGCTCAGCGACGCGACCAGCGTGGTCGCCAAGGCTGGCTCGTGGGACAGCTACGGCGTGCAGCTTGACGCCAGCCGGGTATTGAATGAGCAGGGCACGCTGCGCGCCCGCGTGGTGGCTGATTATGAGGACAAGCATGCGTTCATTGACTATGTCGATCGCCGCAGCCCAACGCTGTTTGCCACAGTTGAATATGATGTGACGCCACAGACCCAGCTTAATCTGGCATTGAGTTCGGAAGAAGTGAGGGGCACACCGTTCCTGAATGGCCTGCCGCGCTATAGCACCGGCAAGGATCTGGGCTTGCCACGCTCCACCTTTCTCGGCGCGGCCTGGAATCGCCAGGACAATAGCAATCGCGGCATATTCGCCGACCTGACGCATTACTTCAATGATGACTGGACGCTCAAGGTCAGCACCGCCTTTGTGAAGGAAAACAATGACATGATGTACGCCGGCTCCGGCGTCGCCATCAATCCTGCGACCAATCGCGGCGCGCTGCGCGCCTCGAACACGCTTGCCGAGAACAAGCTGTCCGGTATGGACGCCAATGTAACCGGCAAATTCGATGCGCTGGGGCGCCGTCATGAGGTGGTTGCTGGCGTGACCTACTCCTATGCCGAGGCGCGCACCACCTATGGCGTCAGCAGTAACTACTATACCTACGACATCAACAGCTTCAATGCGGATTTTCCTGAACCCACGGCCGACTTTATCTACGCCAACCTGAAGGAAGCACGGGTCGGCAAGTCGCGTGAACTTGGCGCGTATAGCGCGCTGCGGCTGCAACTGAGCGATCCGCTGAAGCTGATCATCGGCGGCCGTCTGGGCTGGTCGCGCACCATCTGGGATACGGTGACCACCGGCCGCAGTCCATCGGTCTCGACCACCAACCAGGGTGAGCACGCCAGGCTCGCGCCTTACGCCGGCCTGGTATATGCGATCAATCCCGGCTGGAACGCCTATGCCAGCTATGCGGACATCTTCTCGCCGCAGTATGAGCAAAAGGAATCGGGCGCGTCGCTGAAGCCGCTGGTCGGCGCCAACTACGAGGTGGGTGTGAAAGGCGCGCTGCTGGATGGCCGTCTGAACACCTCGCTGGCGCTGTTCCGCGTGGTGCAGGAAAACCGCGCGCAGGAAGACTACAGCACCAGCCCGACCTGCCGCAGTGATTACTACTGCTACACCGACAGCGGCAAGGTGCGCAGCCAGGGGCTGGACGCCGAGATCAGCGGCGAACTGGCCAAACGCTGGAATATCTTCGCCGGCTACACTTTCAACCGCACCAAATATCTGGAAGACGTCAACAGCGGCGGTTTGTCGTTCAACAGCTTCACGCCCAAGCACATGCTGCGTTTGTGGACCACCTACCAGCCGCAAGGCGCGTTGCATGACTTTACCTTCGGTGGCGGCGTCAACAGCCAGAGCGCCAGCTATCGCATGATCGGCACACTGACGGCGGATGTCAGCGGACGCGCGGTGTGGAATTCGATGATCAAGTATCAGATCAACCCGCGCTGGTCGGCTTCGCTGAACTTCAACAATATGTTCGACAAGCGCTATTACAGCACGCTATCGAGCTTTGTGAACGCCAATTACTACGGTGATCCGCGCAATGTCACGTTGACCCTGCGCGGCGGCTTCTAAACAATGAAGGACGGTTTTCGTCAGCAGATGTCATGGCTGCACACCTGGTGTGGCCTGACCTCCGGATGGCTGCTGTGCGCGATCTTCCTGACCGGGACGCTGGCGGTGTTTCGCCAGCCGATCACGCAATGGATGGAGGCACGTCCGATCACGGCCGCAGGCGCGGCTGCATCGCCGGGCCAGCAAGCCAGGGCGCTGGACGCCGCCGCTGCCCACCTCGCAGCCAACGCCGGCAAGGCGCGCTTCTGGCGGGTGGAGCTGCCCGCAGAGCAGCGTGGGCCATTGCTGCTGGCGTGGCAGGGCGGCGGACAGGCCGCCCTGGACCCTGCCAGTGGTGAGGTGCTGGCGGCGCCGTCTGGCCGTAAGACCGAAGGCGGCCGCCACTTCATGTCCTTCCACTACATGCTGCAAGCCGACACGCCGGGCTATTGGCTGGTTGGCTGGGTGTCGATGTGCATGCTGGTGGCGCTGGTGTCGGGCGTGGTGGTGCATCGCCGCATCTTCCAGGATTTTTTCACCTTCAGGCCGGGCAAGGGACAGCGTTCCTGGCTTGATGCGCATAACGTGACAGCAGTGCTGGCGCTGCCGTTTCTGTTCATGATCGTCTACACCGGCCTGACGTTTTTCTACACCGCCTATATGCCATGGCCATTGCAGGCTGCGTATGGTGCGGACGCCTATCCACGCTATCAATCGGAGCTGGAAAGCAAGGCTGCGCCGGCGCGCAGACCGCGCGGTACGGCGCCCGCTGTCATGCATCCGCTGGCGCCGCTGGTCGCACAGGCTGCGCAATTGATGCAGCAGCCGGCGCGGCGCGTTGTCGTCGAACAGCCTGGACGCGCCGGCATGGTGGTGCGCGTGTTTGGCGCCGCCGGCGAGCATGGCGGCAGCGAAACCATTATCAACCCTGTTAGCCTGGTGGCTTTCGACGGTGTCAGCGGCGCCGTGCTGGAGGTGCACAAACCCCGAGCCGACGCGGCCAGCACCAGCGCCGATGTGCATGAGGTGATGAAGGCACTGCACCTGGTGCGCTTTGGTGGCTGGAGCATGAAGTGCTTGTATTTCATGAGTGGGCTGATGGGCACCGCCATGATGGCCACCGGCACCATCCTGTTCAGCATCAAGCGCCGCAAGAAAAGCGCCGAGGAATTCGGCCGCGCCACCGCTGGCATTTATCGCGTGGTGGAAGCGCTGAATATTGCGTCGATGGCGGGTATCGCGCTGGCTTGTATCGTCTATTTTTATGCGAATCGCCTGCTGCCGGTGGAATGGGCGGAACGTAGCGTGCTGGAGATCCGCGTATTTCTGTGGTGTTGGCTGGCGACATTGCTGTACGCGCTGTTGCGTCGGCCGATGCAGGCGTGGATTGAGCAGCTGGCACTGGGCGCGCTGTTGTGTTTCGGCCTGCCGCTGTTGAATTACCTCACGACTGGCCAGCAGTTGTTTGCCTATGCGCTGGCGGGCGACTGGCAACGTGCCGGCGTGGAACTGGCGGCACTGGGATTTGGCGTGGCGCTGGCCTCGGCGGCCTGGCGGGTGCACGGTGTAAATCGGGCCGTAGTGACCAATAGGAGATTGCCGTTATGAACTCCAAGTTGCATGGACTCTCTGCGCGATACCGCTGGCAGGTGGCCGGCCGGGTAATGCTGGCCAGTGTGGGCGGCTATGGTTTGAGCTCGCTGCTGGCATCCGTTGCAGCGCTGGCCTTGCCGTGGCTGCCCGGTGTTTCCCGCGCCGAAGGCGTCATGATCGCCAGCCTGCTGAGCTTTGTTTTTTACACGCTATTCGTGTTGTGGGTCTTCTCCACCCGCAGCGTCGTACGCGTGTGGCTGGCGCCGGCATGCCTGGGGGTGTTGCTTTACTGTGGATGGCGACTGTTATCGGCGTGAGTTGGTTTTTTTGCTTTTCGACACTAGAACTTGTACAGTGTTGCGATTGTCGTGAACATCTTAGCAAGCCTCCTCTTATGCAGACACCGGTCACCAATCCGCTTATTCGCGTGGTCCTCGTGGAGGACGACGTCGATTTCCAGCAAATGCTGCGGCAGATGATCGATGATGCGCCGGACATGGAGCTGCTGACCGTGGCCAGCACGCGCGAGCAGGGCATGCGCGCGCTGGAAATGCTGACCATGGATGTGCTGCTGGTCGACCTGGGCCTGCCGGATGGTTCCGGCATTGAGCTGATACGCGCCGCCCATCTGCGCCAGCCGCAATGCGGGGTCATGGTCTGCACCGTGTTTGGCGACGAGATCCATGTGATGCAGTCGCTGGAGGCTGGCGCCACCGGCTATCTGCTGAAGGACAGCCCGGCGCACAGCATGGTCGGCGAAATCCGCAGCCTGCACCGCGGCGGCAGCCCGATCAGTCCCTTGATCGCGCGCCAGGTGCTGACGCGCTTCCGCGAGAAGAAATTGCCGCAGCCGGCCTCCGCACCACCGAAAACCGACGCCACCCGTCCGCTGCTGTCGGCGCGCGAGCTGGAAGTGCTGGAACTGATCACCAAGGGCTTCACGGCCGATGAAATCGCCGAACTGCTATCGGTATCGCGGCACACGGTGCACACTTTTGTGCGCCGCATTTACAGCAAGCTGCACGTCAATTCCAAGGCTGAAGCGATCTTTGAGGCCAGGAATCAGGGCTTGATCGGAAACTGAGGCATGCCGCCCATCTTCCGCGTGTTGTTTGCCTGCCTGCTGCTGTGGTGCGCGCCGGCGCGCGCCGATGAACCGTTGCATATCACCCAGGCCGAGGTGCTGGAAATCGCCGGCCATGGCTATTCCAAGCCGCCTGGCCAGATCGACGCGGCGCAGTTGCCGGGAGCATGGCGGCCGCTGACCTTGCCGCATGCATTGCCGCGCAAGCTGACACCGTTGACGCAACACTATCCCGAGGGGCCGCCGACCGTGGTCAGCTGGTATCGCGTGCAGCTGCCCGCGCTGCCGGCGTCGGACGCGCCACGCTCGCTGTACATCCCGCGCTGGAAAACCGATGGCCAGATCGCCATTTATGGCGACCAGCGGCTGCTGTATCAATCGCATCAGAGCACTTACTGGAACGGCTGGAATATCCCGTTGTGGATTGCGCTGGAAGGCACGGCGGGAGAACAGCTGCCGCGCACCATCCTGCTGCGGATCGAAAGCCCGGCCGATTCCGGCGGCGGTATTTCGTCCATGTGGATAGGCACCGACGATAATCTGAACTGGCGCTACCGGACGCGCTACCTGGTACAGGTACAACTGCCTTATGCCAGCAGCGCCGCGTTCCTGGCGGTCGGCCTGTTCTCCTTCTTTGTCTGGCTGCGGCTGCGCAACGAGTCGGTCTACCTGCTGTTCTTCGCGATTTCGCTGGCGGCTTTTTTGCGCACCTTGCACTACCACGTGGGCGAGAGCAGGCTGCCGATCAGCGATGGCTGGTTCAGCTGGATCACCATCAATGCGGCGTTCTGGATGGTGGCGATCACCCATTTCTTCCTGAATTATCTGCATCAGCGTCCGCTGCGCTGGCTGCACACCACGGTGCTGGCGGTGACCATCGCGATCGGCATCCTGACGCTGCCCTGGCTGTCCTTCCTGCTCGATGCCTACACGCTGGCGCCGCTGGCCTACATCGCCTTGACGCTGATCGGCCTGACCGTGGTCGTTGTGGGCTGCTACCAATGCTGGCGCGCCAAATCGCGCGATGGCCTGCTGCTGAGTATCTGGGGCATCATCGGCATGCTGCTGGCGATCTATGACTGGCTGATGCAGAATAATTACGTCAGCGTCGAAAGCATTTACGTTGGCCCGTTCAATAACATCGGCGCCTTCCTGATGTTCATGTACATCATTTACCGGCGCTTTCTGGAGGCGAATAACCACGTCCGCCTGGTCAACGCCAGTCTGCAGCGCCGTCTGCGCGAGCGCGAAGAGGAGCTGGAAGAGACACACCGCCGCCTGCGCGAGATCGCGCTGATCCAGACCCTGCATGACGAGCGCATGCGCCTGACGCAGGATATGCACGACGGCATGGGCTCGTCGCTGGTGACCGCCTTGCTGGCGGTGGAGCGCGGCAATATCGATGCGGTGATGGTGGCCGATGTGCTCAAGCACTGTATCGACGACCTGAAGCTGACCATCGATTCGATGGAGCCGATCGAGGCCGACCTGCTGCTGTTGCTGGCCAATCTGCGCTACCGCCTGGGGCCACGGCTGGAGGCGGCCGGCATCAAGCTGCGCTGGGAAGTCGAGAATGTACCCATGATGGAATGGATCGATCCGCGCAACGGCCTGCACATCCTGCGCATTTTGCAGGAAGCGTTTTCGAATATCGCCAAGCACGCCGGGGCAAGCGAAATCCGCGTAGCCACCAGCGTCGAGGCGGAGACTGTGCTGGTGATCATCAGCGACAATGGCCAGGGTTTCTCGGTGGAGGGCGGCATGGCCAAGCAGGGCAAGGGGCTGCGCAACCAGATGCGCCGGGCCGCCTCCATCGGCGCCGAGATCGAACTGGAGTCGGGCCGCGACGGCACCCGGCTGGTGCTGCGCCTGCCGGTGACCAGGGAAGTGTGATAGAATCCTAACCCTTTGATTTATAAGGCACTACGCGGCTCGCCGCCCGGATCTTCCCATGGAAATAAAGGTTAACTTTCTCGACAAGCTACGTCTCGAAGCCAAGTTCGACGACTTCACAGTCATTGCCGACCAGCCCATCCGCTACAAGGGCGATGGCTCGGCGCCTGGCCCGTTCGACTACTTCCTGGCCTCGTCGGCCCTGTGCGCCGCGTACTTCGTGAAGTTGTACTGCAATACCCGCAACATCCCGACCGAGAATATCCGCCTGTCGCAGAACAATATCGTTGATCCGGAAAACCGCTACAAGCAGATCTTCAAGATCCAGGTCGAGCTGCCGGAAGACATTTCAGAAAAAGACCGCCAGGGCATCCTGCGTTCGATCGAGCGCTGCACGGTCAAAAAAGTGGTGCAGGAAGGACCCGACTTCATCATTGAGGAAGTCGCCAACCTGGACGCCGACGCGCAAGCCCTGCTGACGGTGCAGGCGGAAGAGGGCGCCAGCACCTATATTCCCGGCAAGGACTTGCCGCTGGAGCAGACCATCGCCAATATGTCGGCGGTGCTGGCCAATCTCGGCATCAAGATTGAAATCGCTTCGTGGCGCAATATCGTGCCGAATGTGTGGTCGCTGCACATCCGCGACGCGCACTCGCCGATGTGCTTCACCAACGGCAAGGGTTCGACCAAGGAAAGCGCGCTGGCTTCGGCACTGGGCGAATACATTGAACGCATCAGCAATAACCACTTCTACGCGGGCGCGTTCTGGGGCGAGGAGATCGCCAACGCGGAGTTCGTGCATTACCCGAACGAGCGCTGGTTCAAGCCGGGCCGCAAGGACCAGCTGCCGGACGAGATCCTCGACGACACCACGCGCGAAGTCTACGATCCGGATGGCGAGCTGCGCGGCTCGCACCTGATCGACACCAACTCCGGCAATGTCGCGCGCGGCATCTGCTCGCTGCCGTTCACGCGCCAGTCGGATGGCGAGACGGTGTATTTCCCGTCCAACCTGATCGAGAACCTGTACGCCAGCAATGGCATGAGCGCCGGTAATACGCTGGTGGAAGCGCAGGTGCAGTGCCTGTCCGAGATTTTCGAGCGTGCGGTCAAGCGTGAAATTCTGGAAGGCGAAATCGCCTTGCCAGACGTGCCGCAGGAAGTACTGGCCAGGTATCCCGGCATTGTGGCCGGTATCCGGGGACTGGAAGAGCAGGGCTTCCCGGTGCTGGTGAAAGACGCGTCGCTGGGCGGCGTATATCCGGTGATGTGCGTGACGCTGATGAACCCGCGCACCGGCGGCGTGTTCGCCTCCTTCGGCGCACATCCTAGCCTGGAAGTGGCGCTGGAGCGCAGCCTGACGGAGCTGATGCAGGGCCGCAGCTTTGAAGGCTTGAACGACCTGCCACGTCCGACCTTCGCCAGCGAAGCGGTGACCGAGCCATATAACTTTGTCGAGCACTTCATCGATTCCAGCGGGGTGGTGTCGTGGCGCTTCTTCAGCGCCAGCGCCGACTATGACTTCGTCGAGTGGGACTTCTCCGGCAAGGGCGAGAACTCGAACGCCGATGAAGCCGCGACGCTGTTCGGCATACTCGAAGCAATGGGCAAGGAAGTGTACACCGCCGTGTACGACCAGCTGGGCGCGACCGCCTGCCGCATCCTGGTGCCGGGCTATTCGGAAGTCTATCCGGTGGAAGACCTGATCTGGGATAACACCAACAAGTCGCTGCTGTTCCGCGAGGACGTACTGAACCTGCACCGCCTGGATGAAGAACAGCTGGAAGCGCTGCTGGAGCGGCTGGAGAACAATGAGCTGGACGAGTACGGCGACATCGCCACGCTGATCGGTATCGAGTTCGATGAGAACACCGTGTGGGGCCAGCTGACGGTGCTGGAATTGCGGCTGCTGATCAATCTCGCCCTGCAGCAGCTGGAAGAGGCGCACGAGCTGGCGGGCGCCTTCCTGCAATACAACGACAACAGCGTCGAGCGCGGCCTGTTCTACCAGGCGCTGAACGCGGTGCTGGAAGTGGCGCTGGATGATGATATGGAACTGGCCGATTACGAAGCCAACTTCCGCCGCATGTTCGGCAACGAGCGCATGGATGCGGTGCTGGGTTCGGTGGACGGCAGCGTGCGCTTCTACGGCCTGACGCCGACCAGCATGCAGCTGGAAGGACTGGAGCGCCACGCGCGCCTGATCGACAGCTACCGCAAGCTGCACGCGGCGCGCGCCAAGGCCCGCTAAGCAGCTGCGCACGCCTGAATCCAGATGCATGTGCGGCCATGCATCTGGATGCTACAATTTCGGCTCTCTGGATCGCCACGGCATGACCCGCTGGCGTACCCCCTTCCTGGCAACCAGGCGCAGCAGCGCCTGCGCTTGTGTTTTTCACCAGGCCGGCGCAGCAGCGCCGGGCGTACGGGAGACCGATGAATTACGTTCTGTTTAAAAATGACCTCGCCACCTGGGCCATCGCCCTCGCCATCAGCTGTGCCGTAACGCTGCTGCTGTATGCGATCCGCAAACTCGCCGTCTGCCGCCTGGACCGCTACGCGCAAACCACCACCACCTATGTCGATGACGCCGCCGTCAAGGTGCTGAGCGCCACCCATCCGCTCTTCATGCTGGTGATGGGCGCGCTGGCCGGATCGCAATGGCTGGAGATGTCCGAACCTGCCACGCTGCGGCTGACCCGCTTCGCACTGGCCGCAGCGCTGCTGCAAGTGGCGCGCTGGGGCGACGTGGGCGTGCGCGAGTGGCTGGATCATTATCGCCGCCAGCGCATCGCCGAAGATATCGCCAGCACCACGTCCACATCGGTGCTGGGCTTCCTGCTGCGGCTCGCGCTGTGGGTGGTGATACTGCTGATGGTGCTGGATAATTTTGGCGTCAACATCACCACGCTGGTGGCCAGCCTGGGGATAGGCGGTATCGCGGTGGCGCTGGCCTTGCAGAATATCCTGGGCGATTTGCTGTCCTCGCTGTCCATCGTGCTGGACAAGCCGTTTGTGGTGGGCGACTTCATCATCGTTGACGATATCGCCGGCACGGTCGAGCATATCGGCCTGAAGACCACGCGCATCCGCAGCCTGAGCGGCGAGCAGATCGTGTTCTCCAACAGCGATATGCTGAAAAGCCGCATCCGCAACCTGAAGCGGATGGAGACGCGGCGCATTGTGTTCCCGATCAGCGTGACCTACCAGACCAGCAAGGAGAACGTGCGGCAGATTCCGCAGATCCTGCAACAGGCGGTGGAAGCGCAGCCGCTGGCGCAGTTCGACCGCGCCCACTTCAAGGCTTGCGGCCCATCGGCGCTGGAGTTCGAGACGGTCTACATCGTGCAAAGCTCGGAGTATCGGGCCTATATGGATATTCAGCAGAACATCAATATGCTGTTGTTCGAGCGCTTTGCTGAACTCGGCATCAAGTTTGCGCATCCGACGCAGACACTGCAACTGGCGCGTCCGCTGAGGGAGCCAGAACCGGAGCCGGAACCGGCGTGAGGCCGCTATCGGGGAGGCGGCGCCGCGCTCCAGTATAATGCGGGCCGCCCACTGGCGGTTCCGGTTCCATTACGCAACCGTTCGCAACAAGCTATGGACCACGAAGCCGGCTACCGCCCGCTGCCGGCCTCCGACGCCTGAGTGTCCGCCATCACGCACCTATTCAAACCACAAGGAGGCAGTAGTGAGTATTTTCAGAACCAAGGATTTTGATGCGATGCGGGCGGCCAGCGCCGAGCCGGGCGGCTTGCGCAAGGTGCTGGGCCCGGTCGACCTGATTTTGCTGGGCATCGGCGCGATTGTCGGCACCGGCATCTTCGTGCTGACCGGCAGCGGCGCCACCACCGCCGGCCCGGCGCTGGCGCTGTCCTTCGTGGTGGCGGCGTTTGCCTGCGGCTTCGCGGCACTGTGCTATGCGGAGTTTGCCTCCATCCTGCCGGTGGCCGGCGGCATCTACACCTACAGCTACGCGATCCTGGGCGAGATCATCGCCTGGATGATAGGCTGGGATCTGATACTGGAATACGGACTGGTGACGTCGGCCGTGTCGGTCGGCTGGTCGGGCTATTTCCAGTCGCTGCTGAGCGGCTTCGGCCTGCATATTCCGGTGGCGCTGTCCGCCGCGCCGGGCGCGATTCCGGGCGTGACCACCTTCTTCAACCTGCCGGCGTTCTGCATCATGATGGTGTTGACCGTCATGCTGTCGCTGGGTGTGCGCGAGTCGGTCCGCGTCAACAACATCATGGTGGTGGTGAAGATTGGCGTGGTGCTGCTGTTCATCCTGGTTGGCACGCGCCATGTGGCGCCAGCCAACTGGCAGCCCTTCATGCCGTTTGGCGTCACCGGCGTGATGAGCGCGGCGGCACTGGTGTTCTTTGCCTTCATCGGCTTTGACGCGGTGACCACGGCGGCGGAAGAGGTCAAGAATCCGAAGCGCGACCTGCCGATTGGCATCATCGGTTCGCTGGCCATCTGCACCATTCTGTACGTGGTGGTTTCTGCCATCATGACCGGCATTGTGCCGTATACCGAATTCAAGGGCATCGATCACCCGGTGTCGCTGGCGTTGCAATTCGCTGGTGAAAACTGGTTCGCCGGCTTTGTCGACGTGGGCGCGATCCTGGGCATGAGTACCGTGATCCTGGTGATGGCCTTTGGCCAGACTCGCGTGCTGTACGCCATGTCGCGCGATGGCCTGCTGCCGAAAAGCCTGTCGTCGCTGAACAAGGCCGGCACGCCTATCGTTTCGACCTGGATGGTCGGCATTGTGTTTGGTCTGCTGGGCGCCCTGGTGCCGTTGCAAGTGCTGGGCGAGCTGGCGAATATCGGCACGCTGGCCGCGTTCTGCCTGGTGTCGGTGGCGGTGATCGTGCTGCGTAAAAAGCGTCCCGACCTGCCGCGCGCCTTCCGCTGCCCTGGCGTGCCGGTGATACCGGCGCTGGCCATCCTGTTCTGCGGCGCGCTGATGGCCTTCCTCAGCGCGGTGACCTGGATCGCCTTCCTTATCTGGCTGGCGATCGGGCTGGTGGTGTATTTCACCTATGCGCGCCAGCGCTCGGCGCTGAACTAGGCGGCGCTTTGCCGGAGCCACGCCACGAACGCCAGCGCGTGCGGCGGCAGTGGCGGATCCGTTGGAAACACGATGTAGTAAGCATGCCCGGCCGGCAGTGCCGCGCCGGGCAGCCTAACCAGACTGCCTGCGGCCAGGTCATCCCGCGCCAGCACGGCGCGCGCCAGCGCCACTCCCTGGCCGGCGACAGCGGCTTGCACCAGCAGGCCGGAATCGGTGTAGACGAAGGTGTTCTTCGGCTCGCGCACCGCCATCCCCATCTCGGCAAACCAGTTCGCCCAGCGTACATGGGTGTCGCGCAACAGTGGGGCGCGCAGGATCTCTTGCGGCGTCTGCGGCGGCTGTCCATGGTTGAAGTCCGGACTGCAGACCGGCACGAGTTCCTCATCCATCAGCTTTTCCGCCGTGGCGCCGGGCCAGGCACCCTGGCCGTAGCGTATTGCCAGGTCCACGCCGTCGCGCGCAAAGTCGGCCAGTGCATGGGCGGTGTGCAGGTGCAGCTCGATTTCCGGATGGCGCGCGCGGAAGTCCGGCAGGCGCGGCACCAGCCATCTGGCGGCAAACGAAGGCAGGGCGGTAATCTTCAACGGACCGGCGGCGGCAGGACGGATTTCGGCGACCGCGCTTTCCAGCTGCGCCAGCGCCACCCCCAGCTTGGCGGAAAAGGCTGCGCCGGACGGCGTCAGCACGATGCCGCGTCCGTGGCGGGCGATCAGGCGCACACCCAGCTGCGCTTCCAGGTTTTTGATCTGATGGCTGACCGCGCCATGAGTCAGGTACAGCTCATCGGCAGCGCGGCTGATGCTGAGGTGGCGCGCGGCGGCGTCAAAAGCGCGCAAGGCGGGCAGGGGCGGTAGAGGTGGCGGCATCGCTTCAATATATGAATTTCGTTCACATATTACCGGAAAACTAATCCATGGTTGTGCTGTCGCTGGCTGCCTAGAATGGCTGCACACAGAAAAGGAGCGACACCATGCATGCACTGACGTTTGACACTTTTGGCGGCCCTGAGGTACTGCGCCTGCGCCAGCTTGATGATCCCGCTGTCCCGGCCGGGCATATCCAGCTGGAGATGCGCGCCATCGGCCTGAATTTCGCCGACATCTACCGGCGCCGTGGCGACTACCACCTGGCCGGCGTCGCGCCGCATATCTCCGGCTACGAAGGTGCGGGCGAGGTGGTGGCGATCGGCGAGGGCGTCAGCGGCTTCGCGCTGGGCGACCGGATCGGCTTTGCCGACGTGCCGTTCGCCAATGCGACGCGGGTCACGCTGCCGGCCGACAAGGCGCTGCCCTTGCCGCCGGAGGTCAGCCATGTGGAGGCGGCGGCGCTGCTGCTGCAGGGGCTCACCGCCCAGTACCTGGTCGAAGACAGCTACGCGCTGCGCCATGGCGACACTGCGCTGATCCATGCGGCGGCGGGCGGCGTGGGCCAGTACCTGCTGCAATTCGCGGTCGCGCGCGGCGCCACGGTGATTGCGCTGGCTTCCACCCCGGCCAAGCGCGATATCGCCAGCGCGCTGGGCGCCGCGCATGTGCTGGGCTATGACGGCGACTGGGTGGCGCAGGCGCGCGAACTCAGTGGCGGCGGCGTCGATGTGGCCTATGACGCGGTCGGCGTCACGCTGCTGGACAGCTTGCGGGCGGTGCGCCCGCGCGGCACGCTGGTCAGCTATGGCATGGCCGGCGGCACGCCGCCTCCGTTGGATGTGCGCCGCCTGA
This sequence comes from Duganella sp. sic0402, assembly GCF_019219065.1. Taxonomy (GTDB): domain Bacteria; phylum Pseudomonadota; class Gammaproteobacteria; order Burkholderiales; family Burkholderiaceae_D; genus Rugamonas. Next base: position 34,047 of record NZ_JAHUWK010000007.1, read on the forward strand.
TGGAAAGCTCAAAGACTGTGGTCGGCGGCGACCTGTGGGATTACCTGGACAGCGGCGCTGCGCGGCTGGCGCGCGCCGGCCGCCTGTTCACCGCTTTGCGCAGCGGCGCGATCCGCTTGCCCACGGTGCAGACCTTTCCCTTGTCGCGTGGCGCCGACGCCCATCGCCGTCTGGAAGAACGTAGCTTTGCCGGCAAAATCGTGTTGCTGCCGGACTAGAACAGTGGCCGTGGCAGCCATAAAAAGGAGTAGAATCGTGCGCTAATTACAATCTTCCTAGTGAGTGACGCCTTGATCCACAGTCTACCGGTACGCGCCTTGCGCGCCGCCCTGATCCAGCGCCTGAAAGCGCTGGATCAGGGTGACCAGGACCTGCAGGGCTGGCGCCACCGGCTGCTGAACGGCCTGTGCGCCGTGGCTTTCTGGCTGGGCATGCTGGTGATGTTGCCCAGCATGTGGGCGGCTGCGGCCCAGGGGCATTGGGTGCTGGTGGCGGTCGACCTGGTGTCGCTGGCCGGCACTGGCCTGCTGAATTACCGGCGCGAGATGCCGTACCGCTGGCGCGCCTTCGCGCTGCTGGGCATCGCTTACTTGCTGGCGGTGGCGCTGCTGTTTTCGCTGGGACCGCTGTCGCAGATTTACCTGCTGGCGCTGCCGGTGCTGTGCGTGGTGCTGATCGGTAACCGGATCGCCGTGCCGGCGCTGCTGTGGTGTACCGGCACGCTGTTCCTCTCCGGTTATCTGGGTGAGATCGAACCGGGCATGGCGGTCGTGCTGGTCAGCCCGGTCGCGCATTGGACGGTGGTTGCGGTGAACTTCTTGCTGGTGTCCAGCGTGCTGACCTTGTCCTGCGCCTATCTGCTGCACGGGCTGGGTGGCGCGATGGTGCGCGAACGCGAGATCCACGCCCGCAGCCATGAGAACGAAAGCCGCTACCGGCAGACGCTGGAAGCGCAGATCGCCACGCTGCACGCGCGCGAAGCGGATTTGCGTACCTCGCAGGAGCGCCAGGCGGAATCGCTGGCGGCGCAGCGCGCGGCCGAAGTATCCAATCAACTGAAGAGTGACTTCCTGGCGATGATCAGCCACGAGGTGCGTACCCCGCTGGGCGGCGTGATCGGCATGCTGCGCTCGTCGCTGAAGGACGCCAGCCTGGCGCCGGCCACGCGCGACAAGCTGCGCGTCAGCTTGAGCAACGCCGAGGTGCTGCTCCAGATTATCAATGACATTCTCGATTTCTCGCGCCTGGAAGCCGGCAAGATGCCGCTGGAAACGCTGGACTTCGATTTGCCGGCCCTGCTGCATGATGTGCTGGACCTGCTGTCCGACCGCGCCGCCGGCAAGGGCATCGCGCTGAGCGCGGAAGTCGACCCGGCACTGCCGGTATGGTGGCGCGGCGATCCGACGCGGCTGCGGCAGGTGGTGCTCAACCTGGCCGGCAATGGCGTCAAGTTCACCGAGCGCGGCGGTGTGTGCGTCAACGTGATCGCGCATGATGGGCAGGGCATCGTGCTGACTGTCAGCGACAGCGGCATCGGCATTGAAGCAGGCGCGCTGGGCCGGCTGTTCCAGAAGTTCGAGCAGGCCGACGCGGCCACCTCGCGCAAGTATGGCGGCGCGGGCCTGGGCCTGGCCATCTGCAAGCACATCGTCGCGGCGATGGGCGGACGCATCGACGCCAGCAGCCAGCCTGGTGTGGGCAGCGTGTTCCGGGTCTACCTGCCGCTGCAACGCGGCGTGCCGGCGCCGTTGCCGGCATCGCTGGCCGAGCAGCGCCGTCCCCACGCGGCCCGGCTGGCGGTGCTGTGCGCCGAGGATGGCGTGACCAATCAACTGATATTGCGCGAGCTGCTGGGCCATATGGGGCACGCCATTACCATCGTCGAAGACGGCCTGGCGGCGCTGGAGGAAATGGCCTCGCGCGACTACGACCTGGTGATCATGGATGGCCGCATGCCGCGCCTGGATGGCGTGGCCGCCGTGCAGCGGCTGCGCGCCGGACTGCATGGCGTGCGCGACGCCGCCTTGCCGGTGATCGCGCTGACCGCCAACGCCACGGCCGAGGAGCGGCAGCGCTTCATGGAGGCCGGTGCCAGCGGCTTCCTGGCCAAGCCGATTGACGAAAACGATTTGCACCGCGAGATTGGCCGCCAGCTCGATCTGCTGCTGGCGCAGGGCAAACCGCTGGTCGGCGAACAGCGCCCGCCGGCGTCGCGCGCGCCAACGCCGGCTGCGCTGGACGCCATGTTCGGCGTGGCGGCGCAGCCGGTGGCGGGTGCGCAGCATCCGGACGTCGGCGACAAGCTGTATCACGCGATGCGCTCGGCCTTCCTGGTCGAAGGACCGCGCCTGCTGGACGTGGCGCAGCAGGGACTGGACAATGGCGATGGGATGACCGTCGCGCTGGCCGCGCACAGCATGATGGGCGCAGCCGCCTTCCTTGGCGTGGACGCGCTGCACGCGCGCTGCGCGCAAATTGAAAAGCTGGCCGACGCCGGCGAGCTGCACGCCGTAGCGCCGCATCTGGCCACGCTGCGGCTGGAACTGTCGCAGGCGCTGGCCGACATGGCCGGCGGCGCGGCTGGCCTGAAACATCACTGATACCTGTATGCCTACCATTACCGAATTCCGTCACCAATCCCCGGCAGCCGAATACGACCATCCGCGCGAGGAGCGCCGTCTCGAAGGCAATCCGAAGCGCACTACCTGGAACCACTACACCAATGCCAGCGGCGAAGTGAGCGCCGGCGTGTGGGCGTGCGAGACAGGCAGCTGGCGCATCGCCTTCGGCCCGCACAAGGATGAATACTTCTACGTCCTCGAAGGCCGCTGCCGCGTCATCGACGAACAAGGCCACGCCGCCGAAGCCGGTCCCGGCGATGCCCTGGTCATCCCCGCCAACTTCAAGGGCGTGTTTGAGGTCGTCGAGTCCATCAAAAAACACTACGTCATCGTCGACCGGCGTGTTCCAACTGAGGTCGCGTTGTAGGCATGCTTGAAATCCTCGCCATTACCTGTCCGATTTATCTTGTGGTGCTGGCCGGGTATGCGGCAACCCGCAGCGGCTTGTTCGCCCGCACCGACATGCAGGTGTTTGGCAAATTCGTCTTCAATCTTGCGCTGCCGGCACTGATCTTCAACGCGCTGGCGCAGCGGCATATCAGCGATATCCTGCATCCGGCGTATCTGCTCGCCTATCTGTTCGGCTCCCTGCTGATGCTGACGCTGGCCTTTTTCACTGGCCGGCGCGTGCTCGGGCTGAGCATGATACGCAGCACTTTCCTGGCGATGGGCGTCTCCTGCTCGAACAGCAGCTTTATCGGCTTTCCGATCCTGATGCTGATGGTGGCGCCGGTGGCCGGCGTGGCGCTGGGGCTGAATGTGATCGTTGAAAATCTGGTGATGCTGCCTTTGCTGCTGGCGATGGCGGAGCATAGCCGCGATGGCGGCGGCGGCGCGTGGCATCAGGTGATACGCCAGTCGGCGCGGCGGCTGGTGAAAAATCCGCTGGTGATTTCCGTGACGGCCGGCCTGGCGGTCAGCCTGTCGGAAGTGAGCCTGCCGCAGCCTGTGATACGCAGCGTGAATCTGTTCGCGCAAGCCAGTGGCGGCTTGTCGCTGTTTGCGATCGGCGGCATGCTGGTCGGCCTGTCGCTGAGCGCCGGCTGGCAGCGCGTGGTGCCATTGGTGATGGGGAAGTTGATCGGCCATCCGCTGGCGGTGCTGCTGGTTGCGACCAGCGTGCCGCTGCTGGGCGTCACGCCGATGGAACCGCAGCTGCGCGCCGCCGCCTTGCTGATGGCCGCGATGCCGATGCTGAGCATCTATCCGATCCTGGCCCAGGCCTATGGCGAAGCAGACCGCAGCGCCACCGCGCTGCTGATCTGCATGGTGGCGTCATTCTTTACGCTGAGTGGGTGGATGTGGCTTCTGCATTGAGCGCGTTGGCGAAGTGGTGGTTGACATCGCGGTGGCCCGTCTCATCTTCGCGCACCACCAGCACTACATCACGCAACTTGGCGCTGACAGGCAGCTTCCAGTAGTCGATGGCGATTTGCGGCGCTGGCACATTCTCTACGCGGCCCGCATCGATTTCGGCCAGGTACAGTGTGTAGCTGATCACCGCCTGTTCTTCAAAGTAGCCGACCAGGCGGTGCGCCGTGCGCGGCGTGGTCAGGTACAGCAGGAAGAAGAAGATGAAGAACAGCGCTTGCACCAGCAGGATCACCATCCGCTCAAACCAGCTAGGCTTGGCGATCTCGACGAAGGTCATCAGGTGCATGCGTTCGTTATCGGCTTCTTCCAGCAGCGTGCGTATCCAGCCGTGATCATCGACCATCCAGCGCAGACAGCGCAGGTGTACCAGCATGCCGCCTACCATGCCCGGCACTGCCGCGACGGTTTCCAGCACGATGGCGCGGTTGCCATAGCGTTTGGCGAAGAAGGTGTCGGCGAAGAAGCGCAGCGCCAGGGTGATGCCGAGCGCGATGCGGTCGGAGATATTGCTCGCAGCGTGGTGTTTATCCAGTGTGACGGGGGTGTTTGTCGTGCTCGTCGTTTTCATCATTCTCTCCTTCTCGTTTAAACATGTAATCACAATACATCTTTTAGTGATGGAGGTCAAGACTTTGTCGCATTGATCCAGGTCAAATTGCCTTAGAATAAATATTTATTTCTTTTTGTGTAATTTTGTTGTCGGCGAGACTATATAATTTCTGACTGACTTAAGCATTGAAAGAGATTATGCGGTTAAATTTACCTGTCACTGACACTGAATATATTCTGGACGAAGCCGAGACTATCGTTTCAAAAACTGATTTAAAAGGAAACATTAACTATGTTAATAGGGATTTTATCAAGATCAGCGGATTCTCGGAAGATGAGTTATTGGGCGCACCGCAAAACATCGTGCGCCATCCCGACATGCCGCAGGCAGCCTTCGAGGACATGTGGCGCGAGCTGAAGGCAGGGCGCGCCTGGACCGGCCTGGTGAAGAACCGCTGCAAGAACGGTAATTTCTACTGGGTCGAGGCGAATGCCGCGCCATATATGGAGAATGGCAAAATCGCCGGCTATACCTCGGTGCGGGTAAAACCCAGCCGTGCGCAAATCGATGCGGCATGGCGTCTTTATAATACCGAAAATCTGAAATTCACCAAAAAGCGGAATATATCGCTAGCGCTGCAATGTAATCTGATATTCCTGGTGATAATCGGCTTGATGGCGGTGTCGTGGGTATTTCCCGCCGTGACAGGCTTGAATATAGTGGTTGCCATTGCCGGCCTGCTGGTGCTGCGCAGGGCGGCGATTGCGCCGCTGGACGAGATGCGCGAGCATCTGGAGCACATGAGCGGCGGCGACCTGACCGGCCGCATCGACGCCAGGGGCTGCACCGAAGCCCACGAGATGCTGCAAGCGCTGCGTATCCTGCAAATCAACCTGAAATCACTGGTCGGCCAGATCAAGGAAGCCAGCATGGTGGTCAATAGCGGTGCCGACGAAATCGCCCATTGCAACGCCGATCTGTCGGCGCGCGCCGAAGGGCAATCCAGCTCGCTCGAAGAGACGGCTACCTCGATGAAGCAGATCACCGGCACGGTGCGCCAGAATGCCGACAACGCGCACGACGCCAACGACCTGGCGCTGGCCGCAGCCAGGGTGGCGGGCGAGGGCGGCGCTGCTGTCAGCGCGGTGGTCGACACCATGGGCGCGATCCACCAAAGTTCGACCCGCATCGCCGACATCATCACCGTCATCGACAGCATCGCTTTCCAGACCAATATCCTGGCGCTCAACGCCGCAGTGGAGGCGGCACGCGCCGGCGAACAGGGACGTGGCTTTGCGGTGGTCGCCAGCGAAGTGCGCAACCTGGCACAGCGCTCGGCCACGGCCGCGCATGAGATCAAGGACCTGATCACCAATTCGGTCGGCAAAATCGAAAGCGGCAGCAGGCAGGCGGAGGACGCCGGCCGCATCATGTCGCAGATCGTGCAGTCGGTCGGCAAGGTGGAGCGCTATATGGGCGAGATCAGCAACGCCAGCAAGGAACAAAGCTCCGGCATAGAACTGATCAACACCGCGATGGCGCAGATCGACGCCATCAATCAGCAGAACGCGGTGGTGGTGGGAGAGGCTGCGGAAGCGGCGCGGCGCATGCACCAGCAGGCCATGCAGCTGGGTAGCCTGATCGGCCAGTTCAAACTGGTGGCTGCCGGCCCGTCATCCAGGGTGCTGGCGATGACGCCGCGCCGCAAGCAGACAGCTATAGCTGAACAGGCCTCCGCAGAGGCCCGTGCAGCAGAAAGGATCAGCGCCGCGCGGCCTTGATCTTGCGCCCGGTGGTGGCGCGCGGCGGGTGTTCGGCGGCAGCGCCGAACAGCGCCTCGACCATCGGATCGCGGCGGATATTCATTTTCTTGGCACGGGTAGGATAGATGGTGTCATCGATCAGGCGGTGCACGCGTGCGCCTTCTCGGTTGATGGTGACGCTCAGGGTAGGTCCGTCGTAGTAGTCATTAGCCATTTGTTTCATGATTCTCTTTCGGTGATATTTAAGCAGTCATGTAAACGCTGGTGCGGCGCGCGATATGGCGACGTACTGGCGTGGCGGAAGGGCCGGCCGACTGCTCTTGCGCAGGCGCTTCGGTAATCTTCAGGATGTAGCGGCGCGCTTGCGCCGCGCAGCCCGCGTACAGGGCCACATAGGTTTGATAGGCTTCCATGGCGGTCCAGTTCTCGGGCAACAGCTCCTGCGGCAGCAGCGGATCGCTGCGGCGGCAATGCTGGTAGCCATGGCTGACCAGCAGCCGCAGCACGTAGGCCTGCTGGTCGGTGAAGGCGCCGCGCTTGCCCAGCATCTGGCGCAGCGGCAGGAAGCGCTGCTGGAATTGCTGGTACATTGCGGCTGGCGTATCCAGGTCCCAATCCATTTTGCCGAACAGCGGCTGCCGCACGGCGGCCGCCAGCTGCATGCCGCTCACTTCAAACAGCGCCAGGCCGTGATCCTCGCCCGCCTGCACGCCGCGCGTGTAGGATGAGGGGCGCGCCAGCACATTCGGCGCCAGCATGCAGTAGTCCAGGTCCAGCAGCTGCTTGCGCGCGGCGGCGTAGCTGGTGGCGTTGAAGCCGCCGGAATTCACCAGCATGCTCCAGTCTTCGGCGAAGCTGCGCCCGGCCGGGATGTTGAGCCGCTGGCGCACCGACTGGATCGAGGCAGCAGCTTCCGGCGTCAGCATGCACAGGCTGCGGCGGCCATGGCGCTCGATCTTGATGACTTTGTGTTCGGCCAGGCGGAACAGGGCGGTGCGCACGGTGCGCTCCTGGAAGCCCAGCGGTTCCAGCAGCGCGATCACGCTGCCCAGCCATTGGGTTTTTTGTCCGAATGCCTGCGCTTCGCTGAACATCAGTTTCAGCAGGGTGCTCAGGCGGGGCTTGGCCTGCCGCAGGACGGCGTCGAGATAGAATTCGCTATTCATGATTGTGCGGGTACAAAAAGAAGGTGGTGGGACACGGCGCGGCCGAGGTTGAAGCACAAGCCCAGGCAGGCCGCGCACATCAGCGCGGCGCCCGGCCGTACCAGCGCCGGTTGATAGCAGGCGCCCAGCAACAGCAGCAGGCCGGCGGCATGTGTGCCGTACTGCCACTGCGCGTGGCGCTCGGGAATGATCTGGTTGATGGTCGGCGGCTTGCGGCCGCTGGCGATCCGCAGGTCTTGCAGGTGATACCAGGTCAGGAATGGAACAATCTTGTACAGCATGCCGCTGACGGCGGAAAAGGCGAAGCCGCCGATCAGCAGCACGCCGAGTGCCAGCGGCGCGGCGTTGGATGGCGCGGCCTCCGGCCACAGCCACAGGCCGAGCGACGCCAGCAGGCAGGCCATGGCGGTACGCCAGTGCAGCGTGGTCGGATCGGCGCGCGGCCGTTTGCGGCGGATCAGCAGCTGTAGCGTGGCGCCGCCAAACAGCGCGTAGCCGGCCGCCAGCAGTACCAGGCAGGCCAGGTGCAGCGCCGCGCCGGGACCGCTCCAGCCGCTCGACAGCGAGGCTGCACCGAGCAGGATGAACATCCAGGTGCTGTAGGAGCCGGTCAGGTATTTCGGATACGGCTCGGTGAGCATGAACATTGGCACCACCTGAAAGGCGACGCCGATCATCAGCAGCCCGACCCAGCCCAGCATGCCCCACATGGCGTGCAGATTGGTGATGCGCTGCAGCGGCAGGTGTAGCATGCCGGGCCAGGCGAACACGCTGGCCAGCATGCCGCCGAGGATCATGGTCAGTACCAGCGCGGCCAGCGCCAGGCGGATGCCAGCCACCACCGCGCCCGAGCCAGGCAGGTGGTACTGCCACATGGCGACCGTGCAGGCGCCGACGAATAGCGTCAGCCCCGCCAGCAGCAGCGCCATGGCGAGGCGGAACAGCGGCGGGCTCTCCTGCCAGAAGGCGCAGGCCAGGGCCAGCGTGCCGGTGCACAGGCAGGCGTGCACCACCGCGCCAACCTGCGTGGCGCGCGGCACCTGGATGCCCGCCACCACCGGCAGCATTTGCAGCAGCGCGCCTATCATGGTCATGCTCAGGCAGCCCAGTACCATCAGGTGGGTGACGGCCAGGGTCAGCGGCGACCAGCGGCTGAGCAGGGCCGGTTCGCCTTGCCAGGCGAGAAAGGCGGCGGCCAGCGCTGCGAACAGCGGCGCACTGAGAAAGAAGCGCATCGGCAGCGACAGCGGCGGATTGTCGCCGAATGAAAGCGCGCGCTGCGGTGCGTCGAGGGGTTTCATGCGATCGGCGGCAGCCAGATCAGCACTTCATAGCGCTGCTCTTCCTGCACGGTGGTGCGGTACTGGTAGCCGTTGCGCAGCAGGATACGGTACAGCGGTACCGGCTCGCGGTCGATCAGCACCCGCAGGCGTTCGTCCTGTCCCAGCGTGTCCAGCGCCTCCAGGATGCGCACCATCGGCTCTGGCGGCTCCAGGCCGCCGACGTCCAGCAGGCGCGAGCTCCAGCCGTGTTCCAGTATGGCGTTCATGCGGCGCTCTCCTCGGGCTGGTCCAGGCTGGCCATGCTCGAGACGACCGCGTCGGCCTGCTGCGCCAGCACGAAATCGGCCTGCGGATAGAGGATGCCTTCTTCCTTCAGATTGTGTTGGCGCATCAGGATGCGCAGCGTGTCGGCCTGGTCGAAAAAGGCGTCGCTGTCTTGCTGGGTGATGGCGGTTTTCATTTCGGCCAGCATGCCGCGCATCTGGCGGTGCTCGGCGCGCATCACCACCGTCGGGCCGTAGCCATTGCCCAGCGCCTGGTCGAGGCGCGGGAACAGCACGCGTTCCTCTTTCTCCAGGTGGCGTTCAAACAGGTTCAGAAAAGCGCCGAAATGGCTGCCGGCATCGGCCCAGTGGCGCAGGATGACGTCCGATTCCGCCATGGCGTATTGATCGTCGCAACGGCGATGATCCTGATCGAGATAAGTAGCGATCTTTTGCATCTTGTTTGTCCATGATTAAGCTTGAACGCATTGTCCCACCCGACAAAGCTCCAATTCTTTGATTCACATCAAGGATTTTCGGGTTCATGGAGCGATACAGTTCGTTCGCCCTATCCGCTATGAAAAATTAGATGAATTCTCCTGTATCCCCTCCCATCGAGCTGGTATGCCCGGCGGGCAGCCTGCCGGCCCTGAAGGCCGCCATCGACCTGGGCGCAGATTGCGTCTACCTCGGTTTTCGTGACGCCACCAACGCCCGCAACTTCGCCGGCCTGAATTTCGACGACGCCGCCATCAATACCGGCATTGGCTACGCCCATGACCACGGCCGCAAGGTGCTGCTGGCGCTGAACACCTATCCGCAGCCGGACAACACTGCCTTGTGGCAGGCTGCCATCGACCGCGCCGCCAAGGCTGGCGTGGATGCCGTCATCCTGGCCGATCCGGGCCTGATGCGCTATGCCGCCGACCATTACCCGAACCTGCGCCTGCACCTGTCGGTGCAAGGCTCGGCCACCAATGCCGAAGCGATCAACTTCTACCAGAAGCAGTTTGGCGTGCAGCGCGCGGTGCTGCCGCGCGTGCTGTCGCTGGCGCAGGTCGAGCATGTGGTCAAGAACACCAACGTGGAAATCGAAGTATTCGGCTTCGGCAGCCTGTGCGTGATGGTGGAGGGGCGCTGCCAGCTGTCGTCCTACGTCACCGGCGAGTCGCCCAACACCCACGGCGTGTGCTCGCCGGCCAAGGCGGTGCGCTGGCAGCAGAATCCGCGCGGCCTGGAGTCGCGCCTTAACGGCGTGATGATCGACCGTTACACGCCGCAGGAAAACGCCAGCTATCCAACGCTGTGCAAGGGACGCTTCGAGGTCGAAGACGAAACCTATTACGCCATCGAAGAGCCGACCAGCCTGAATACGCTGGAACTGCTGCCGCAGCTGCTGGAGATGGGCGTGAAAGCGGTCAAGATCGAAGGCCGGCAGCGCAGTCCGGCCTATGTGTCGCAGGTAACGCGCGTATGGCGCGCGGCGCTGGATGACTGCCTGCGCAACGCGGCGCGCTACTCGGTCAAGCCGGCCTGGATGTCGGAACTGAACACGCTGGCGGAAGGCCAGCAGCACACACTGGGCGCGTATCACCGCTCGTGGAAATGAATTATCTGGAGAAGTTATGTTGAAACTCGCCCTCGGGCCGCTGCTATATTACTGGCCGCGCGCCAAGGTCATGGATTTTTATGAAGAAATCGCGGAGAGCCCGGTGGATATCGTCTACCTCGGCGAGACCGTGTGCTCGCGCCGCCACGAGCTGCGCGCTGCAGATTGGCTGGCCGTCGCCGAACTGCTGCAAGGACGCGGCAAAGAGGTGGTGGTATCGACGTTGACGTTGATTGAATCCAGTGCGGATCTCGGCGCGCAGCGCAAAATCGTGGCGAATGGCCGCTTCCAGGTGGAAGCGAACGATATCGGCGCGGTGCATATGCTGAGCGGCCAGGGCGATTTTGTCGCCGGGCCGCATCTGAATATTTACAATCCGCCAACGCTGTCGCTGATGCATGAGCTGGGTGCGAAGCGCTGGGTCATGCCGCTGGAGATGAGCCGGGATGGCTTGCAGCACATGCAGCGCAACCGTCCGCAAGGCATGCAGACCGAGGTCTTTGCCTTTGGCCGCATGCCGCTGGCGTTCTCCGCGCGCTGTTTCACCGCGCGCAACCGCAACCTGCCGAAGGACGATTGCCGCTTCAGCTGCATCGACCATCCGGACGGCATGCTGATGCAGACCAAGGAGAAGCAGGAGTTTCTGGTGTTGAACGGCATCCAGAGCCAGTCGGCGCTGGTGTACAACCTGGTGGCGGAGCTGGAGCAGATGATCGAGCTGGGCGTGGATATAGCGCGACTCAGCCCGCAGTCGACCAATATGAAGGAAATTATCGCCGCCTTCGACGCCGCGCGCACCGGCGCGCTGCTGCCGCGTGCGGCGGCTGACACCATCTCGCCGTTGCTACCGTCTGAGGCCTGCAACGGCTATTGGTATGGCAAGCCTGGCCTGGAATATCGCATGGAGACCGCAGCATGAACCCAGTAGCACAAAACAACTACGGCCCGGCGCAACCGCTGCCGGCCTTGCTGGCCATGCTGGGCCAGCGCTTGCCTGCCTTTCCTGGCTCGCTGCTGTGCGTGGCGGTGCTGAACCTGGTGCTGAAGCCGCACCTGCCGGACGATGTGCGTGGCGGCCTGGCCGGCAGTCATCTGCGCGTGCGCATCAATGATGCGGGCGTGGCGTTCGACTTTACCTGGCGCGGCGACAGCTTTGCGGCCTTGCGCGCCGCCGGCGTGCCGGATCTGGAAATCGGCGCCTGCACGCGCGACTTCATCGCGCTGGCCAAGCGGGAGCAAGACCCGGACACGCTGTTCTTCTCGCGCCGGCTGTCGATGGAAGGGGATACGGAACTGGGCCTGCTGGTGAAAAATACGCTGGATGCGATTGAGCTGCCGCTGACGGAGCTGGGCCGCCAGGCCGTGACGCGCTTGTTTAACGCGCTGCCTGGCCGGCGCGGCGCACCGTAAAGCTACTGAACAGCGGTGCTATCCCGGCCAGCAGAGGCTCGCCCGGATAGCCCGGCATGGCGCTCGACACCAGGCCTTCATCGGCGCAACCGGTAGCGCGAAACTCCTGTAATACATAGTGCTCGACGCCCATGCCGGCCAGCGTCTGTGCCAGTTCCAGCAGCAGGGCCGGCGACAACTGCGCCGGATGCACGGTGGTGCGGCATTCATAATCGACACCACTGGACAGGATGGCGGCCACGCTTTCCCGCACCGGCTCTCCGCTGTTGGCGATACCGGTCACTTCGGCATAGCGCGCGAAGGTAGTCTTGACATCAAAGCCTATCCAATCCACCAGCGGCAGCACGCTTTTCAAGCGTTCCGGATAAATGCAGGCCGTCTCCAGGCCGATTTTGAAGCCCATGGCGCGCACCTCGGCGATGGCGCTGTGCAGGGCCGGGTCCATGGTGGCCTCGCCGCCGCAGAACACCACCGCATCCAGCATGCCGGCGCGCCGTTCCAATGTGGTCAGAATATCTTTCCAGGCGATCGGGCTTTCGCGCGTGCGTTCCTGAAGGTGGGTGTTCTGGCAGTAGCCGCAGCGCCAGGGGCAGCCCTGCACGAATATCACGGCCGACAGCAGGCCGGGATATTCGGTGGCGCTGAACGGGGTGTAGCCGCCAACCCGTAGCTGGCGGCCTTCCTGTTTAAGATCCCAACTGCGCATGCGGCTCACGGAAGAATTTACGTTCATGGAATTCACCCTGCTTGCCGATATTGAAGGACGACACCGGACGGTGGTAGCCCATCACGCGGGTCCAGATTTCGCAAGGCTGGCGTTCCGAGTCGTCGAGCTGAATGATTGGTTGGTTCACACTTTGCATGGCGTTTCCTTTGCTGGTTGTTGAAGAACGGCTTGTTTGCGGGAGATGATTTCGGCGTCGCATTTGGGACAGAACTCGTGGCTGCCGTTCAGGTAGCCATGTTTCGGGCAGATCGAGAAGGTCGGCGTGATGGTGATGTACGGCAGGCCGAAGCGGCTCAGCGAACGCCGCACCAGCGTGCGGCAGGCGGCGGCGCTGGACAGCGCTTCGGTCAGGTACAAGTGCAGCACGGTGCCGCCGGTGTATTTGCGTTGCAGCGCGTCCTGCTGTTCCAGCGCCTCGAACGGGTCTTCGGTAAAGCCGACCGGCAGCTGCGACGAGTTGGTGTAGTAGGGCTGCTGCTGCGTGCCGGCCTGCAGGATGTTCGGGTAGCGCTTCTTGTCTTCCTTGGCGAAGCGATAGGTCGTGCCTTCCGCTGGCGTGGCTTCCAGGTTGTACATATGGCCGGTAGCCTCCTGGAATTCCACCATGCGCGCGCGCACATGGTCCAGCAGCCGCAGCGCGAAAGCGCGGCCCCATGGCGTGGTGATATCGTGCTTGCCGTCAGGGTCGAAGTTACGGACCATTTCATTGATGCCGTTGACGCCCAGCGTGGAGAAGTGGTTGCGCAGCGTGCCCAGGTAGCGTTTGGTATACGGGAACAGGCCGTTGTCCATGTGGCGCTGAATGACTTTGCGCTTGATTTCCAGGCTGTCGCGGCCCAGTTCCAGCAGACGGTCCAGCGCCGCGAGCAGGCCCGCTTCGTCATTGCGGTGCAGGTAGCCTAGGCGTGCGCAGTTGATGGTCACCACGCCCAGCGAACCGGTTTGCTCGGCTGAGCCAAACAAGCCATTGCCGCGCTTGAGCAGCTCGCGCAGGTCCAGCTGCAAGCGGCAGCACATGGAGCGTATCATGTTCGGCTTCAGTTCCGAGTTGATGAAGTTCTGGAAGTAGGGCAGGCCGTAGCGGGCGGTCATCTCAAACAGCAGTTCGGCGTTCGGACTCTCCCACGCAAAATCTTCAGTGATGTTGTAGGTCGGGATGGGGAAGGTAAAGGCGCGGCCCTTGGCGTCGCCCGTCATCATGATCTCGATGTAGGCGCGGTTGATCATGTCCATCTCGTCCTGCAGCTCGCCGTAGGAGAACGGCTGTTCTTCACCGGCGATATAGGGAATCTGCTCGCGCAGGTCTTCCGGGCACACCCAGTCGAAGGTCAGATTGGTGAACGGCGTCTGGGTGCCCCAGCGCGACGGCACGTTGAGGTTGTAGATCAGCTCCTGCATGTACTGCTTCACTTCGTCGTAGCGCAGCTTGTCCTTGCGGATGAAGGGCGCCATATAAGTATCGAAGGAACTGAAGGCTTGCGCGCCGGCCCATTCGTTTTGCAAGGTGCCGAGGAAGTTGACGATCTGGCCGATGGCGCTGGACATATGCCGTGGCGGGCTGGATTCGACCTTGCCCGGTACGCCGTTCAGGCCTTCGTTCAGCAGCGTGCGCAGCGACCAGCCGGCGCAATAGCCGGCCAGCATGTCGAGATCGTGGATATGCATGTCGGCGTCGCGGTGGGCCTGGCCCACTTCCGGCGGATAGACGTGGTTCAGCCAGTAGTTGGCGATGACTTTGCCGGAGACGTTGAGTATCAGGCCGCCCAGCGAATAGCCCTGGTTGGCGTTGGCGTTGACGCGCCAGTCCTGGCGTTCCAGGTATTCATTGATGGAGGAGGCCACGTCGACCAGCGAGTGCTTGTCCTGGCGCAGCGTGGCATGCTGCTCGCGATAGACCACATAGGCGCGCAGCGTGTGGCGGAAGCCGGCCTCGTACAACACCTTTTCGACGGTGTCCTGCACCAGCTCCACCGTCAGCTTGTCGCTTTGCGGCAGCGTGGATAGCTGGAGCAGCACGGCTTCGGTCAGCTGGTTGGCCTTGAGGGCGTCGAATTCTTCGCTGGCGCGGCCGGCGCGCAACAGGGCGCTTTCAATCTTCACCAGGTTGAATGGCTGCTCGCCCCCGTCGCGCTTGATGATCGTGCTGTGAAATAGTCCTTCCATGCTGGCCCCATATCTAGTTGATTTGATCGTAAGTCCACTATATATGGTGTTTTTATCGAGGGTTAGCCCTATCTGTAGTTTTCTTGATCTGGCTTATCTTTTTAGCGCGCTGGCGATTTGCCGGACGAATTCCTGGTCCGGCTCGACCGTCAGCTTGCTGCTGTCGGCGCGCACGCTGCCGTCCGCATTCAGCAAGGCGATGCGGGTGGTGTGGCTGATTTCACCGTTGTCCAGCGGGCGGTAGCGGATGTCCAGCGCGGCAGCCAGCATGCGCGTGCCGGTGTCATTGCCGGCGACCGCCAGCCGGTATTGCGCCGGGTCGAGCTTCTGCATCTCGGCCATCATGCCGAGCGACTTGGGCGTGTCGCGCTTGGGATCAAGGCTGATCAGCAGGATGCGCAGGCGTTTGCCGTCCGGGCCCAGCGCGCTGACGGTGCGCTTCAGCGTTTCGATCACCACCGGACAGGCCGAGTGGCAGTCTCCGTAGAACATGGTGACCAGCAGCGGTGCGCCCGCCAGGTCTTTCAGTACGAAGCGCTGGCCGGCCGCGTCGGTCAGTGGCGTTGGCGCCTGGTAGACCGAGTTGGCGGGGATGGCGATGCTGGATGCGGCGGGCGCCCAGGCGCCGGTTGCGATTGCTGTTGGCGCGGCTTGTGCATGCGTGGTGGGGCCGGCGTGATCGTGGCTTTGCGCGCCGGCCTGCCCGAACGTCAGCAGTGCGGCAAGCATGGCAAGCGTGATGGCGGTGCGTTTCATTTTGAAGCTCCTTGATCGGTGGAGTCGCGCGCGCAGCGGAATCCGAGGTTGGCGCCACCCTGGCGTGCTTCCATGGCGGAGAGCAGGGCGAGGCGCATCAGGACTGCATAGTTGCGCCGGTCCTGTAGCGAGACGGCGGCGCCGCCGCAATAGTCGAGCTGTTTCTTCTCGCCGCTGGAGCGGCTGTCGGCGTTGACGAAAAGGCCGCTGTAGTCTTCCACCCATTCCCACACCAGGCCGTGCATGTCATGCACGCCGTAGTAGTTGGCGGGAGTGGAAGCTACGCGGCCGGAAGGCGTTTTTCCTGCGTCGGCGTACCAGCGCAGGATGTTGGAAAGCCAGGCGTCGTCATCGCGCGCATCGGCTTGCGTGGCGTCTGCCTTGGCGGCGAATTCCCATTCATACCAGCGGGGGAGTCTGGCGTTTTCTGACGCGCAGTAGGCTTGCGCGGCATACCAGCTGACCTGGATGACCGGGGCTTCGTCGTCAGCGTTGTCGATGGCGGACAAGTAGCCTGGGGCCGTGAACAAGGCCGGCGCCTGCCCACGTTGCCAGGAAGGCGACGCTTGCAGGAAGGCCTTGAATTCGCGGTTGGTAACGAGACGGCTGCGCAGCTGGTAGGGAGCCACCTGCGCATCAGCCGCCACGCCGTCCGCCGGCAGCACGCTGCGCAACGGACCACCGGCGATGGCGCGATACTCCGCAGCGGCCCCGGCGGCTGGCCGGGGAGCGGTGCAGACATCGGCCAGGGCGGCGTCGAGGCGGGCGCCGACATTGCGCTGCTGGACGGCGCCGCCGCTATTGCTGGCGGCCCCACTGGCAGTCACGCTGCACGCGACTACGACGGACAGCGCAAATATCGGCGCTTTCATGGCTACCTCGCTTTGCGCATTTCGGCCACCTGGGTCGGCGTGACCACCGGTTTGCCGTCGTTCATCGCCACGCTGACATAGTTGATCACCGCTGCCACGTCTTCATCATTGAGCTCCTGCGCCGGCATGACGCCGTTGTAGTGCTCACCATTGACGACGATTTCACCGGTGCGGCCGTGCAGCACGATATTGGCCATCTCGTATGGACGCTCTTTGAAGTAGTCCGACTTGGCCAAGGGCGGGAACACGCCGGCAACGCCCTGGCCCTTGTCCTGATGGCAGACGGCGCAGGTGTTGTCATACACGGCTTTGCCACGCGCCTGTTCACCGGCGACCACCGGCACCACCGGCGCCTTTGCCGGTGCTACCGCAGCCTTGGCGCCAGGCAGCGGTTTCTTGATGCCCTTGCCGTAGATGCTGTAGTTGTCAGGACCGCTGACCGACAGCAGGCCGATCGCGCCCTTGTTGAAAGCACGGGTCAGCGAGTGGTCCACCAGCGTCAGGTTGCCCGGTACTTTGGGCGTGAATTCGACGATGGCCGAACCGCCGGCCGGCACCATGGTGGTTTGCACCTGCTCCTGGAACTTGGTGCCGCCCTCGAAGTACACCTTATCGAAGATCGCGCCGATGATGTGGAAGCTGGAGGTGATGTTAGGACCGCCGACGCCGAAGAACATGCGCACCTTCTCATTGGTCTTGGCGGTCAGCGCGTTGGCGCCGGTCAGTGCGCCGTCCGCGCCGTTGAACAGCACATAGGTTGGCTTCTCATCGATGGCCTTTTGCTGGTCGAACGCTTGCAGGCCAGGCGCACGGTAGGCGCCGGTGGTGTAGAAGTCACCCTGCATCACGTAGTATTCCTTGTCGACCTTGGACATGCCCTCCTTCGGCTCGACCAGTATCATGCCGTACATGCCGTTGGCGACGTGCATACCGACCGGCGCGGTGGCGCAGTGGTACACATACAGGCCCGGATTCAGCGCCTTGAAGGTGAAGCGGGCTTCATTGCCCGGTGCGATCAGCGTTTGCGCCGCGCCGCCACCGGGGCCGGTCACGGCGTGCAGATCGATATTGTGCGGCAGTTTGTTGTCCGGCAGGTTTTGCAGGTTCAGCTCCACCGTGTCGCCTTCGCGGACGCGGATCATCTTGCCCGGCACCGTACCGCCAAAGGTCCAGAAGGTGTATTTCGTACCGGGCGCAATTTCGCGCTCGACCTCCTCGACAGTCAGATTGACCACCACCTTGGCGGGGGTCTTGCGGGTTATCTGAGGCGGCATCAACGGCGGTGCAAGCAATTCCTGTGTGATGACAGGAAGTTCTGGCGCGGCGAAACTTTGGGATACGACGAGCAGCGCAGCAGTAACGCTGGCGGCGGCAAGCTTGAATTGCGTTTTCATCTCAATCACCTTCTGGTTTGTTGTTAGTGTTTTACTGCGGTGTTTCATCCTCAACTGCGAGGAAATCGATAATGACCTGTCCTACCGTGCGTGAAATATAGGTAGCGCGGAAGTACGGGCCATAGCGATGCTGGATCTGCGCCAGTAAAGGCAGCGGATCATGGTCGTTACAGAAGCGCATGGTTTCGCCTGGATGCAGGGCTTCCAGCGCGCCGAAGATGGCGGCATGACGGAAGCGCTTGGCGACACCGCGCGCGTCAAAGGGATAGACGCCTGCCTGGGCCGTGGGCGTCGAGCAATCGTGAGGCATGTCAAAACTCCTAATCAGAAAAAAGGCGGCCCCGAGGCCGCCTTGAAATCAAGCGTGATCTGCAACAGTGGCAGGACTGCTTTCTTTACGGGCCGCCATCAGGCGCCAGGCAAACAGCGCCAGGAACAGTGTGCCGACAGCGAATACCACGTCACCCGGAACGCGCATCCAGACCAGCGTTTCCATGAACTTGGAGTGGATCAGCTCAGGCGAACGGGCAAACCACATGCCGTGAGTGATGCTGCCCCAGGCTTGATAGATGCCGGCAGGGACCAGCGAGATGAACACCATCATCGCCAGGCCAATGTTCAGGCACCAGAACATAGGATGCAGCAGGGCGTCGGACCAGGCCAGGCGGCTGCTCAGGCCACGCAGGCAGAACAGCAGCAGGCCGATGCCCAGCATGCCGTACACACCAAACAGCGCGGCATGGCCGTGGGCTGCTGTCATGTTCAGGCCTTGCATGTAGTACAGCGCGATCGGAGTGTTGATCGAGAAGCCCAGCAGGCCGGCACCCACGGTGTTCCAGAAGCCTACGGCGATGAAGCACAGGATCGACCAGCGATAGCTGCTGACCCATGGCGCCGCTTTCGAGCGCTGATAGTTGCGCCATGCCTCGATACCGATCAGCGACAGCGGCACCACTTCCAGCGCCGAGAACATGGCGCCAATCGCGATGACGAAGGTTGGCGTGCCGGTGAAGTACAGATGGTGCAGCGTGCCCAGGATGCCGCCGAACAGGAACACAATCGTTTCCAGCACAATGGCGTTGTTGGCGGTAGCGGCGCGGATCAGGCCCAGTCGGGTGAACAGCAGCGCGATGACAGCGGTGGCAAACACTTCGAAGAAGCCCTCGACCCACAGGTGGACCAGCCACCAGCGCCAGTATTCGATCATCGAGTAGTGGCTATGGCGGCCCCAGGTCAGCGAGGTGGCGTAGAAGCCGCCGATGCACAGCGCCGACAGGAACACCATGACGATCAGGCCACGGCTGGACGATGGATTTTTCAGCGCAGGCCACAGTGCGCGGCCCAGCAGGGTGACCCAGAACAGCAGGCCGACGAATAGCAGGATTTGCCAGATACGGCCCATGCTGGTGAACTCCAGGCCCTGATTACCCAGCCAGAAGGCGAAGGCGGTGCCCTTGTGTTGCAGGGAGCCGATCCAGCCCATGGCGGTGGAACCAACCACGATGAACAGCAGCGCGTAGAACAGCACATTCACGCCGAGTTTCTGGAAGCGCGGCTCGTGGCCGGAGATGGCCGGCGCGATATACAGGCCGGTGGCCAGCCAGGCGGTGGCAATCCACAGCACGGCGAACTGGGTGTGGATGGTGCGGCTGACCACGAACGGCAGGATTTCCGCCAGCGGGTAGCCGAAGAAGCTGTTGCCTTCCACCGCATAGTGCGCGGTGATGACGCCCATGCCAACCTGCGCCAGGATCAGGCCGATCACCACGAAGAAGTACTTCTTGGTTGCCTGCATCGATGGCGTGGCTTTGAGGCTGAACAGTGGATCTGCCTTCGGTGGTTCGGGATCTTCTTCTTCCTTGGCGGCCGAGTGGGCCATGACCATGGCGGCGATCGCGCCGATCATCAGGATCACGCTGGCGATCGACCAGATGCCGGCTTCCGCAGTCGGGCGGTTGTCGATCAGCGGTTCATGCGGCCAGTTGCTGGTGTAGCTCAAATCCGTTTCGCCCGGACGGTCGGCAGCTGCGGCCCACGACGACCAGAAGATAAATGCAGGCAGTGCACGCAGGTCGTCCGCATCTGGCACGGAGTTGGCGGTCATCGCATATTGTTCGCGCAGCTGGTCCAGGCTTTTTGCATCGCCGAACAGGTCGGTGTAGTGCCTGGCGACGGCGCGCACGGCGGCGGCGCGGTCGGCCGACAGGGTGATGGCGCCGGTGCTGGCGTTATAGGTATTGCGGCGCATTTCCTCCTTCAGACGCGCGTTCAGCGCGGCCTGCTGCGACTTGTTCAGGTCATCGAAGTTGGCGCCGTGATCGCGCTGGGCCCAGATCTGGCGCAGTTCCAGCGCTTCGCGGTGCAGCCAGTCGGCCGACCAGTCGGGCGCCAGGTAGCTGCCGTGGCCCCAGACAGAACCGAGCTGCTGGCCGCCGGCGGAGAGCCAGGCTTGCTGGCCACGGTCAACCTGGCCTTCGCTGAAGAGCACCTCGTTATCGGCGCTGATGACTTGTTTGGGGATGGGTGGCGCGGTCTGGTAGATTTGCGCGCCCACCCAACCCAGAACGGCGAAGGAGAGTACGCAGATGACGGCGAGCCAGGTCCAGAGCTTGCGTGTAGCGTGCATGGCATGGTTCCTTTTTTTTGTAGGCTTGTCAGGATCGACAGCCCGAATTCTAGGCGCGAGTTTTAAACAAGCATACAAAATAGTTGTTATTTCTTGATCCAGGTTATGCCCGCGCAAAAGGCCCTCATGAATAATGGCTTCCATGCGATTGACCACCTTTACCGACTACACATTGCGCACGCTGATTTATCTGGCGCGCCAGCAGGCGCGCCTGTCCACCGTGGCAGAAATCGCCGAAGCGCATGGCATCTCCCAGCACCATCTGACCAAGGTGGTGTACCGGCTTGGACAGACCGGCGTGATCCGCACGGTGCGAGGGCGTAACGGCGGCATCATGCTGGCCCGGCCGGCGCGCGAGATTCGCGTCGGCCATGTGGTGCGCGACAGCGAGCCGGATTTCTATATCGCGGATTGCTTCGACGCTGAACACGCCACCTGCCGCTACGCGGGCCACTGCCGTGTGGAGGACGTGCTGGGGAAGGCCACTGATGCATTTTTGGCCACGCTGGACAAGGTCACGCTGGCCGATCTTGCCCGTGCCTAGTTCTTTCGACCTAGTCGGGATATACGTCATGCCGATGTTCGGATGTTGCGCCGCAGCGTACCCTGATGTCATCCCCCATGTGTAATCAGGAGAGGCAAAGTGTCAAACAATAACAAGGCTAACAAGGCAACTACGGTACTCGTGAGTAGTACTTTCGCGTTTACGATCTGCTTCGCGATCTGGATGATGTTTGCGGTGCTGGGCATCCCGATCAAGAAGATGCTGGGACTGAATGAAACCGAATTCGGCCTGCTGGCCGCCATGCCGGTGCTGAGCGGCTCGCTGGTGCGCGTCCCGCTGGGCATCTGGTGCGACAAATACGGTGGCCGCATCGTGTTCTTCCTGCTGATGCTGGCCACCGTGCCGGCGATCGCGCTGATCGGCCACGCCACCGAATACTGGCAGTTCCTGGTGCTTGGCCTGTTCGTCGGCCTGGCCGGCGGCTCGTTCTCGGTCGGCACGCCATATGTGGCGCGCTGGTTCGCCAAAGAGCGCCGCGGGCTGGCCATGGGCATCTTCGGCGCTGGCAACTCCGGTTCGGCACTGACCAAGTTTGTCGCACCGGCCATCATCGCGGCCTGGGGCTGGCAAGCGCTGCCGACCGTCTACGCGGTTGCGATGCTGGTGACGGCGATCCTGTTCTGGGTGTTTTCGGCGACTGACCCATCGCACCAGACCAGTTCCGCCGTGTCCTTCAGCGAGCAGCTGAAAGTGCTGAAGGATCGCCGCGTATGGCGCTACTGCCAGTACTACTCGGTGGTGTTTGGCGGCTATGTCGGTCTGGCGCTGTGGATGACCAAGTACTACGTGGGCGAATATGGCTTTGACCTGCGCCTGGCCGCCTTGCTGGCCGCCTGCTTCTCGCTGCCGGGCGGCGTGCTGCGCGCGGTTGGCGGCTGGATCTCGGACCGTCATGGCGCCTACAAGGTCACCTGGTGGGTGATGTGGGTGTGCTGGGTGTGCTTCTTCCTGTTGTCGTATCCACAAACAGCGATGATCATCCAGACCACCAACGGCCCGCTGCACCTCGACCTGGCGCTGTCGCCATGGCTGTTCACCGCGCTGCTGTTCATCGTCGGCACCGCCATGGCGGTGGGTAAAGCCTCGGTCTTCAAATTCATCGCCGATGACTTCAGTGACAACATCGGCGCCGTCTCCGGCGTGGTGGGCCTGGCCGGCGGCCTGGGCGGCTTTGTGCTGCCGATTATGTTCGGCGCCTTGCTGGACCTGACCGGCATCCGTTCCAGCGCCTTCATGCTGTTGTACGGCACCGTGTGCGTATCGCTGGTGTGGATGCACTTCTCGTTCCGCCCACAATCGACCAAATAAGATAAGGAGAACCTTATGAGCAAGTATATGATCAATACGTGGGAGCCAGAGAGTTCCGCGTTCTGGGGCAGCGGGGGCAAGTCCACCGCCAACCGCAACCTGTGGATCTCGATCCCCGCGCTGGCGCTGGCCTTCGCGATCTGGATGGTATGGAGCGTGGTGGTAGTCAATCTGCCGGCCATCGGCTTCAAATACAGCACCAACCAGTTGTTCTGGCTGACCGCGCTGCCCGGCCTTTCGGGCGCGACACTGCGCATCTTTTATTCGTTCATGGTGCCGATCTTCGGCGGCCGCAAATGGACCACGATTTCGACCGCCTCGCTGCTGATACCCGCAGTGGGCATCGGCTTCGCGGTGCAGGACATCAACACCGGTTATCCGACCATGCTGATTCTGGCGCTGCTGTGCGGCTTCGGCGGCGGCAACTTCGCCTCGTCGATGGCCAACATCAGCTTCTTCTTCCCGAAAGCGCAGAAGGGCTATGCGCTGGGCATGAACGCCGGCCTGGGCAACCTGGGCGTGTCGGCCGTGCAGTTCGTGGTGCCGCTGGTGATTACCGCCGGCGTGTTCGGCGCCATTGGCGGCGAGCCGCAAAGCGCCGTCAAGTCTGGGACCACCACCACCTTGTGGTTGCAAAATGCCGGCTTTATCTGGGTGCCGTTCATCATCGTCAGCAGCCTGCTGGCGTGGTTCGGCATGAACGACCTGGCCTCGGCCAAGGCCTCGTTCGCCGACCAGGCGGTGATCTTCAAGCGCAAGCACAACTGGCTGATGTGCTGGCTCTACACCGGCACCTTCGGCTCCTTCATCGGCTACTCGGCGGCGTTCCCGCTGCTGATCAAAACCCAGTTCCCCGACGTGAACGCGCTGAAATTCGCCTTCCTCGGCCCGCTGGTGGGCGCCTTGTTCCGGGTTGCGGGCGGCGTCATCGCCGACAAACTGGGTGGTGCGCGCGTCACGCTGTGGACCTTCGTGGGCATGATCGCCGCCGTGTATGGCGTGATCGCCTTCCTGCCGCACGGCGAGGCTGCCGGCAGCTTCAATGGCTTCTTCTGGATGTTCATGGTGCTGTTTGCCGGCACCGGCATCGGCAATGCCTCGACCTTCCGCATGATCCCGATCATCTTCATGACCGAGCGTCAGCGCGCGGTGGCGGGCCAGCCGGAAGCCATGCAGCAACAAGCGATTGTCGATGCGAACAAGGAAAGCGCCGCCGTGCTGGGCTTTACTTCGGCGGTGGCGGCGTATGGCGCCTTCTTCATCCCGAAAAGCTACGGCACCTCGATTGCGCTGACCGGCAGCGTGGACGCCGCGCTGTGGGGCTTCATCGCTTTCTACGCTAGCTGTATTGCCATCACCTGGTGGTGCTACGCCCGCAAAAACGCAGCCATGCCTTGCTAACCGGAGAAATATCATGATACCGCTGATCCCATCCGTCGAATTTGACGCCGCGCTGGTGCGTAAATTAAACAAGATGGGGCCGCGCTATACCTCGTACCCCACCGCTGACCGCTTTACCGGCGAGTTCGGCGCGACGCAGTACCGCGCCGCCGTCGAAAGGCTGGACACGGTCGGGGAAAGGGTGCCATTGTCGCTGTATGTGCACATCCCGTTCTGTGAATCGCTGTGCTACTACTGCGGCTGCAACAAGATCATCACGCAGGACAAGACCAAGTCTGCCGAGTACCTGAGCTACCTGTCGCGTGAAATGGCCCTGCAGGCCGAGGTGCTGGGCGAGCGCCGCAAGGTCGACCAGCTGCACTTCGGCGGTGGCACGCCGACCTACCTGAGCGATGCGCAGATGGACGGCTTGCTGGGCCAACTGCGCGCCTATTTCGATTTTGCGCCGGACGAGGCGGGCGAATTCTCCATCGAAGTCGATCCGCGCACGGTGACGCCGGAGCGCATCGCCACGCTGCGCCGCCAGGGCTTCAACCGCATCAGCCTGGGCATCCAGGACTTCGATCCGGCGGTGCAGAAAGCGGTCAACCGCATCCAGTCCTACGAGCAGACCATCGATGTGCTGAAGGCGGCCCGCAGCAGCGGCTTTCGCTCGATCAGCGTAGACCTGATCTACGGCCTGCCGCTGCAAAGCGTGGAGAGCTTCGGCCCTACCTTGGACAAGGTGGTGGCCGCGCGGCCCGACCGCATCGCCGTCTACAACTACGCCCACATGCCGCAGCTGTTCAAGGCGCAGCGGCTGATCAAGGCCGAAGAACTGCCGGATCCGGAAGCCAAGCTGGCCATGCTCGGCCTGTGTATCGAGCGGCTGACGGCGGCCGGCTATGTCTACATCGGCATGGACCATTTCGCGCTGCCGGAAGACGACCTGGCGCGCAGCCAGCGCGAAGGCCGGCTGCAACGTAACTTCCAGGGTTATTCCACGCACGCGGATGCGCCGATGGTGGCGCTGGGCGTGTCGGCCATCAGTGCGGTCGGCGCCAGCTACAGCCAGAACGAAAAGGTGCTGAGCGCTTACTACCAACGGCTGGACGCTGGCGAACTGCCGATCGCGCGCGGCATCACGCTGCATGAGGACGATGTGCTGCGCCGGACCGTGATCGGCCGCCTGATGTGCGACTTCGAGCTGGATTACGCAGGGCTGGTGCTGCCGCAAGGCGCCGCTCCGCAGGCTTATTTCGCCGAAGAGCTGGAGCGCCTGCAGGCGCTGGAAGAAGAGGGGCTGCTGAGTTTGGACGACAAGGGCATCAAGGTCAGCATGCGCGGCCGCCTGCTGATACGGAATATCTGCATGGCTTTCGACCAGTATTTGCATGCGCCCAAGCAGGAAGGGCCGCAGCCCGCGCGTTATTCGAAAACCATTTGAGGCGGTTATGGACAAGAACAAGATCAAGGTACAAGACTTTCTGGCCAGGGTGCCCCTGTTTAACTCGATGGGACCTGAAGAGCTGAACCGCATCGCGCTTGGCACCACCGAGGTCCGGGCAGAACGCGGCCAGCAGATTTTTCAGCGCGGTGATCCCTGTGTCGGCTTTCACCAGGTGCTGTACGGCCAGGTCAAGCTGTCGTTCACCTCGATCAGCGGCATTGAGAAAGTGATTGAACTGATCGGGCCGGGCCACAGCTTCGGCGAGGCGCTGATGTTCATGGGCAGCCCGTACATCGTGTCGGCCACCGCCACCGAAGATACGCTGCTGCTGCACGTCTCCAAGCCGGTGATCTACCGCGAGATTCATCACGATGCGGAATTCGCCTGCAAGATGCTGGCGGGCCTGAGCCAGCGCATGCACTCGCTGATGTGCGATATGGAGTCGTATGCGCTGCGTACCGGCACCCAGCGCGTGATCGGCTATCTGTTGAAGGAACTGCCCGACGCCGATGCTACGCAAGTCACGCTGCCGGTCACCAAGGCGGTGCTAGCCTCGCGCCTGAATCTGACGCCGGAGCATTTTTCGCGCATTCTGGCGGAGCTGAGCGCGCTCAACCTGATCACCTTCAAAGGCCGCAAGATCAATATCATCAATACAGAGGCTTTGCGCAATCATGCAGGATATTGAAAAATTCATCAGCGGCTTTAACCGCTTCCAGCAGCAGTATTTCAACGAGAATCCTGACCTGTACGGCAATCTGCGCACCGGCCAGCATCCGCATACGCTGCTGATTGGCTGCTGCGACTCGCGTGTCGATCCCTTGCTGCTGACCGGTAGCA
Source organism: Duganella sp. sic0402 (assembly GCF_019219065.1). Taxonomy (GTDB): domain Bacteria; phylum Pseudomonadota; class Gammaproteobacteria; order Burkholderiales; family Burkholderiaceae_D; genus Rugamonas. The sequence continues at coordinate 60,167 of NZ_JAHUWK010000007.1, forward strand.
ATCCGGGCGATATGTTCATCGTGCGGAATATCGCCAACCTGGTGCCGCCGTGTACGCCCAGCGCACCGCCGGGCGTCAGCTCGGCCATCGAGTTTGCCGTCTGCGACCTGGAAGTGGATCGCATCATCGTGCTGGGGCATGCGCGCTGCGGTGGCATCCGTGCGCTGATGTCGCCGGCGCCACGCGTAGTGGAGCGTGAGACCGACTTTGTCGGCCAATGGATGCGGATTGCGGAGCCGGTGGCGGCGCGCGTCAAGCGCGAGCTGGCGCACCGGGATCACGCCGAACAGCACCACGCCTGCGAGCTCGCCAGCATTTTGCAGTCACTGGACAATCTGCTGACCTATCCGTGGCTGAAGCGCCGCGTCGACGAAGGAAAACTCAAGATTCACGGTTGGTATTTTGATCTGGAGAGTGGGGCGCTGATGGCGTATTCGGCTCGCCAGCAGCAGTTCCTTCCGCTGGTGTGTCCTCTGACTTCGGCGCGTTAAGCCCGAAGGTATCCCAGCCCTCGCCGAAGGTTTCGATCGGGTGCTGGGTACGGTCGGCGCCATTCCCGCAGACCATGGCGTCGTGGGCGCAGTATTTGTCGCAGCCCCAGCAGATCAGCTCCGGCCGTGCCGGGCGAATTGGAAAATGCTTGGCCATGCCGGCCCCGCTCAGGCGTATTGCAGCAGATCGCCGCTGCGGTCGAAGGCCAGCAGGCGCTCCATCTGGCCATGGCGGATGGCTTTGATCATCTTGCGCAGCGCGGCGTCGGTCTGTTCGCTGTTCGGTAGCTGGCTGGCGGTGCCGGACAGCGTGGTCACCAGCAGCACATCCCATTCCTGTCCCATGCGTTTGGCTTCTTCGGCCAGGTTGTCGAAGGTGTCCAGTTCCGCGACCTGCTTATCGACGCACATCACCGGCACCAGCGTGGTGCGGGCGCGCAGACCGGGCCTCACGTCGGACTCCGGCTCTGCGACGGCAAAGGTCAGCAGCAGGCGCTGTTGCTCCGGCTGGACAGCGGCGGCGATCAGCAATTCTTCAAAAGTGGCGATGTTCATGACTAGCTCCTTGCTTGGTGGCGCGCGCGATGCGGCGGCCCAAGCGTATGTATAACGCGCCGCGCGGCCGCTGCCCATGCTCATGAAGGACTAGATGGCCTAGTTCTTTTGCCGTGAAATAGTTCGGTGAAATCTGACCTGCATCAAGGATTTTTAGCGCACCGGCCATGGACAATGGCTGCGCTATGAAAGGATCTTCATGATGTGGAATCAACTACACCGTATCGGCATGCGCCGCCTGGCCTGGATCTTGGCCGCGCTGACTCTGTGGGTGCTGCTGTACGAAGGCTATAACCCGGCGCGTGCCGTGCCGCCGATGGCATCACGCTGCGGCGAGGAGGGTGTGCGCGCGCAAATCCGCTACGACAACGGCCGCACGCTGCTGTATTGCAGCGTCAACGCCATGTTCTCCCAGCTGGTCGCGCAGGAGCAGCCCGGCCTGGTGCGCGCCGCGCTGGTGCTGGATGCGGACGGCCGCTGGTCGGATGCCCGAAAACTGCCGAATTATCAGGAAATGCTGCAAACATGCGCCCGCGCGGGGTGCAACTAGTCACAAAGGACTAGACCGACTACTCCTTCTCACTGCGCCGCGCGGCCTTCTTGCCGATTCCCACAGGCCGCCGCGCTCCGTAGACTGATCTCATCGTAGAGTGAGGAGGTAGCATGAGTCATTTTCTGGATCGCCTGAAGTTCTTCAACAAAACCACGTCGACTTTCTCCGACGGCCACGGCGCCGTCGTCAATGAAGACCGTACCTGGGAAAACGCCTACCGCCAACGCTGGCAGCATGACAAGATCGTGCGTTCGACGCACGGCGTCAACTGCACCGGCTCCTGCAGCTGGAAGGTGTATGTGAAGAATGGCCTGATTACCTGGGAAACCCAGCAAACGGATTATCCGCGCACCCGTCCGGACCTGCCGAACCACGAGCCACGCGGCTGCCCTCGCGGCGCCAGCTACTCCTGGTATGTGTACTCGGCGCAGCGCGTGAAATACCCCATGGTGCGCGGCCGCCTGATGGACATGTGGCGGGACGCGCGTAAAACCATGGACCCGGTCACCGCCTGGGACTATGTCAGCCAGGACCCTGAACGCGCCGCCAAATACAAGTCGGTGCGCGGCCTGGGCGGCTTTGTGCGCGCCACCTGGGAGGAAACCAACGAGATGATCGCCGCCGCCAATGCGCTGACCATCAAGAAGTATGGCCCTGACCGCATCGTCGGCTTCTCGCCGATTCCCGCGATGTCGATGGTCAGCTACGCAGCTGGCACGCGTTACCTGTCGCTGATTGGCGGCGTGGCGCTGAGCTTCTATGACTGGTACTGCGATTTGCCGCCAGCCAGCCCGCAAGTCTGGGGCGAGCAGACCGACGTGCCGGAATCGGCAGATTGGTACAACTCCACCTATCTGATGGTGTGGGGCTCGAACGTGCCGATGACCCGTACCCCGGACGCGCACTTCTACACCGAAGTGCGCTACAAAGGCACCAAGACGGTCGCCGTATCGTCCGACTTCGGCGAGATGGCCAAGTTCGGCGACATCTGGCTGGCGCCTAAACAAGGTACTGATGCTGCGCTGGCGATGGCCATGGGCCACGTCATCCTGAAGGAGTACCACAGCGCGCAGCAGTCGCAATACTTCAAGGAATACGCCAAGCAGTACACCGACTTCCCGATGCTGGTGCTGCTGAAAGAGCAGAACGGCGTGCTGGCGCCCGAGTACTTCCTGCGCGCTTCGCACCTGGATAACAATCTGGACGAAACCAATAATCCGGAATGGAAAACCCTGGTCATCGATGAAGCCACTGGCCGCATCGTCGCGCCGGCCGGTTCGATCGGCTTCCGCTGGGGCGAGTCGGGCAAATGGAATCTGGAGATGAAAGAGGGCGGCAATGGCGCGCCGGTCGATCCGCAACTGTCGCTGCTGGGCAGTGGTGATGAAGTGCAGCCGGTCGCTTTCCCTTACTTCGGCGGCAAGGACGCCAGCGATATGCTGATGCGGAATGTGCCGGTCAAGCGCCTGACGCTGGCCGACGGCAGCAGCGCGCTGGTCGCCACCGTGTTCGACCTGACCATGGCCAACTACGGCGTGGACCGTGGCCTGGGTGGCGGTAATGTCGCGACCAGCTATGAAGACGACATTCCATACACCCCGGCATGGCAGGAGAAGCACACCGGCGTGAAAGCAGCAGACGTGATCACCGTCGCCCGCCAGTTCGCCGAGAACGCCGACAAGACCCGTGGCAAGAGCATGGTCATCGTCGGTGCGGCGCTGAACCACTGGTATCACATGGACATGACCTATCGCGGCATCATCAATATGCTGATGATGTGCGGCTGTATCGGTCAATCCGGCGGCGGCTGGGCGCACTATGTGGGCCAGGAGAAGCTGCGTCCGCAAACCGGCTGGACCCCGCTGGCCTTCGCACAGGACTGGAATCGTCCGATGCGCCAGATGAACGGCACCTCGTTCTTCTACAACCACACCAGCCAATGGCGTCACGAGAAGCTGCACACCGAGGAAATTGCCTCGCCGCTGGCAGGTGACGATGTCGCGCCAATGACGCTGCTGGACTATAACGCCAAGGCGGAACGCCTGGGCTGGCTGCCATCGGCGCCGCAGCTGCAAACCAATCCGCTGGAAGTGACGCGCGCCGCCGCTGCCGCAGGCGTCAAGCCAGTCGATTACGCAGTCGATCAGATCAAACAGGGCAAACTGGAATTCTCCTGCGACGATCCGGACAATCCGGCCAACTTCCCGCGCAATATGTTTGTCTGGCGCTCGAATATCCTGGGCAGCTCGGGCAAGGGCCATGAGTACTTCCTGAAGTACCTGCTGGGCACCCAGAACGCGCTGATGAGCGACGAATCGAACTGCATCAAGCCACGCGACGTGAAAGTACGTCCCGCTGCCGAAGGCAAGCTGGATTTGCTGGTGGTGCTGGACTTCCGCATGTCGACCACCTGCCTGTATGGCGACATTGTGCTGCCGACCGCCACCTGGTACGAGAAGGATGACCTGAATACCTCGGACATGCACCCGTTCATCCACCCGCTGTCGGAAGCCGTGCAGCCGCTGTGGCAGTCGCGCTCGGACTGGGAAATCTACAAAGGCATCGCCAAGAAGTTTGAAGAAATCGGCGGCGCTTATCTTGGCACGCAGCAGGACATCGTCCTGACTCCGCTGATGCACGATACCCCCGGAGAGCTGGGCCAGCCGTTCGATCCGAAAGACTGGCGCGCCGGCGAGTGCGAGCCGATTCCGGGCAAGACCATGCCTAACTTCACGGTGATCGAACGCGATTACAGCAAGATTCACCAGAAATTCACCTCGATCGGCCCGCTGCTGGAATCGATCGGCAACGGCGGCAAGGGCATCAGCTGGAAGACCGGCCATGAAGTCGAAGTCCTGCGCGGCATCAACCGCACAGTGATCGCAGACGGCATCGCCCAAGGCCAGCCACGCCTGGACACCGCGATCGATGCGGCCGAGATGATCCTGTCGCTGGCGCCGGAAACCAACGGCCACGTCGCGGTGAAAGCCTGGGATGCGCTGTCCAAGATCACGGGCCGCGACCATACCCACCTGGCGCTGCCGCGCGAGCATGACAGCATCCGCTTCCGCGACGTGCAGGCGCAGCCGCGCAAAATTATCTCGTCGCCGACCTGGTCGGGCCTGGAGTCGGAAGAAGTCAGCTACAACGCCTGCTATACCAACGTGCATGAACTGATTCCATGGCGCACCATCACCGGCCGCCAGCAGTTCTACCAGGATCACCGCTGGATGCGCGATTTCGGTGAAGGCTTGTGCGTGTACAAGCCGGCGATCAACACCAAGACCACGACCGCGATGCTGGGCGCCAAACCAAACGGCAATAAGGAAATCGCGCTGAACTTCATCACGCCGCACCAGAAGTGGGGTATCCACTCCACTTACTCGGACAACCTGCGCATGCTGACGCTGTCGCGCGGCGGTCCTCACGTGTGGCTGTCGGAGATTGATGCGCAAGCGGCGGGCATTGTGGACAACGACTGGATCGAAGTCTTCAACGTCAACGGCACGCTGACTGCCCGCGCCATCGTGAGCCAGCGGGTACCGGAAGGGATGACGCTGATGTACCACGCACAGGAAAAAATCATCAACGTGCCTGGTTCGGAGCAGTCGGGCAAGCGCGGCGGCATCCACAACTCGGTGACGCGCGCTGTCACCAAGCCGACCCACATGATCGGTGGTTATGCGCAGCTGTCGTGGGGCTTTAACTACTACGGCACCGTGGGCTCCAACCGCGATGAATTTGTGTTGGTGCGCAAGATGAACAAGATCGACTGGCTGGAAGGCCCACTGCAAGGAGTAAAAGAATGAAGATCAGAGCGCAAATCGGCATGGTGCTGAACCTGGACAAATGTATCGGTTGCCACACCTGCTCGGTCACCTGCAAAAACGTGTGGACCAGCCGCGACGGCGTCGAATACGCGTGGTTCAACAACGTCGAAACCAAGCCAGGCATCGGCTACCCGAAACACTGGGAAGACCAGAACAAATGGAACGGCGGCTGGCGCCGTACCGACGCGGGCAAGATCGAGCCGCGTCAGGGTAGCCGCCTGAAGATCCTGGCGCAGATCTTTGCCAATCCTAACCTGCCGAACATCGACGAGTACTACGAGCCGTTCACTTACGACTACGAGCGCCTGCAAAACGCGCCGCTGGTGGAAACCCCGCCAACCGCGCGCCCGATCTCGGTCATCACCGGCAAGAAGATGGACAAGATCGAGTGGGGTCCGAATTGGGAGGACGATCTGGGTGGCGAGTTCGCGCAGCGCAGCAAGGACACGCTGTTTGAAAACGTGCAGAAGGAAATGTACGGTACGTTTGAAAACACCTTCATGATGTATCTGCCGCGCCTTTGCGAGCATTGCCTGAATCCCGCTTGTGTCGCCTCTTGCCCATCCGGCTCGGTGTACAAGCGCGAAGACGACGGCATCGTGCTGATCGACCAGGACAAGTGCCGTGGCTGGCGCATGTGCATCTCCGGTTGCCCGTACAAAAAGATTTATTACAATTGGTCGTCGGGCAAGGCGGAGAAGTGCACCTTCTGCTACCCGCGTATCGAAGCCGGCCAGCCTACCGTGTGCTCGGAAACTTGCGTCGGCCGCATCCGCTACCTCGGTGTGCTGCTGTACGACGCGGACAAGATCGAAGCCGCTGCCTCGGTGGCCGATCCGCGCGATCTGTACCCGTCGCAACTGGGCCTGTTCCTCGATCCACACGATCCGGAAGTGATCGAGGAAGCACGCCGTCAGGGCATCCCGGACAGCTGGCTGGAATCGGCCAAGCGTTCGCCGGTGTACAAGATGGCAGTCGAGTGGAAGGTGGCATTCCCGCTGCATCCTGAGTACCGTACGCTGCCGATGGTGTGGTACATCCCACCGCTGTCGCCGATCCAGGCTGCCGCCGAATCTGGCCTGATGGGCAAGAACGGCATCCTGCCGGATACGCAAAGCCTGCGCATTCCAGTGCAGTACCTGGCCAACCTGCTGACCGCCGGCGATCAGCCGCCCGTTATCAAGGCGCTGGACCGCATGCTGGCGATGCGCGCCTATATGCGCAGCAAGAGCGTGGAAGGGGTGCCGGATCTGGAAGTGCTCAAACAGGTCGGCCTGGATGCGGAAACGGTCGAGGACATGTATCACATCATGGCCATCGCCAATTATGAAGACCGCTTCGTTATCCCAAGCAGCCACAAAGAGATGGCCGAGGACAGCTTCAATGAAAAAGGCAGCTGCGGCTTCAGCTTCGGCAACGGTTGCTCGGACGGCGTCAGCGACGCCAGCCTGTTCGGCAAGCGTAAGCACGGTTCGGAAATCTTCATGATGATGCCGAAGTCACGTAAGAAAAAAGCCAGCAGCGAGGAGAACGCAGATGTCTAATCCTGGCTACAAAGTGCTCTCCGCACTGCTGCAATATCCCGAGGCCGAGCTGGTGGCGGCGCAGGCGGAGCTGAACCAGCTGCTGCTGGAGCAGCTGCCGGCGTGGCACGCGCCGCTGCAAGGCTTGTTCGCCCACATCGGCGGCACCCCGCTGATCGATTTGCAGCAGGAGTATGTGGCGACCTTCGACCGCAGTCCCGGCCATTCGCTGCACCTTTTCGAGCACATACACGGCGAATCGCGCGACCGTGGCCAGGCCATGGTGGACCTGCTGGCGGAATACAGCCGCCACGGCCTGCAAATGGTCGGCGACGATCTGCCGGACTACGTGCCGCTGTTCCTGGAGTTCCTGTCGCAACAGGACGAAGCGGAAGCCGAGCGCCTGCTGGGCGACGCGATCCATGTACTGGCGCACATCGGCCGCAAGCTGCGCAGCAGCGGCAGCCCGTACGCTTGCGTGTTCGAGCTGCTGCAAACGCTGACGGCCGTGCAGGCCGAGGAGCTGAGCGGCCCGCCGGTACGCGACATGGATGAGGCGCTGGAAACCTTCGGCCCTGGCGCCGATGGCATCGAGCCGCTGCTCAAGCCTGGCGTCGGTCCGTTGGCTGGCGGCGCGCATCCGATCAATTTTTACCCCAAGGCGGCAGCGCCGCAGCATCACTGAAGGAGAGGCCATGAACTACCTGAATCAATTCCTGTTCGGGATCTACCCGTACCTCGCGCTGGCGATCTTCTTCCTGGGGAGCCTGATCCGCTTCGACCGCGAACAGTACACCTGGAAGTCGGAATCCAGCCAGACCCTCAACACTGGCATGCTGCGTCTGGGCAGTCCGCTGTTCCATGTCGGTATCCTTGGCCTGTTCTTCGGCCACGCGGCCGGCCTGCTGACCCCTGTGTGGGTGTGGGATACGCTGGGCGTCAGCCACACCGTCAAGCAGCTGGTGGCGATGACCGCCGGCGGCATCATGGGTTCCATGTGCCTGCTGGGACTCCTGATGCTGCTGGCCCGCCGTTTCAGCAATGAGCGCGTGCGTGCCCGCACCACCTTCAAGGACAAGATCGTGCTGCTGTGGATACTGGCGACGCTGCTGCTTGGCCTGTCGTCGATCTTCGTCTCGGCCGGCCACATGGACGGCCACATGATGGTGCTGCTGATGACCTGGGCACAGCATATCGTCACCTTCCGTGGCGACGCGGCGGGCTTCATCGAAACGGCGCCGCTGATCTTCAAGCTGCACCTGTTCATGGGCATGTCGCTGTTCGTCATCTTCCCGTTCACCCGCCTGGTGCACATCTGGAGCGGCTTCGGTGCGGTCACCTATCTGGCCCGCGCTTATCAACTGGTGCGTTCGCGCTAAGGAGCAGATCATGGGTATCGCAGTCAACGGCGTGGACATCAACGACAGCGCCATCGAAGCGGAAATCGCACACCACCAGGAGGCCAGGAACCCGCTGCGCGAAGCGGTGCACGAAGTGGTGCTGCGCCGCGTGCTGCTGGACGAGGCGCAGCGGCTGGAGATCGCCGGCGACAGCGATGATGAGCGCATCGAAGCATTGTTTGCCCAGGAGGTCACAGTACCGGAGGCGGATGAAGAGGCCTGTCTGCGCTACTATCTGAGCCAGGCTGACCGCTTCCGCAGCGGTGACTTGGTGGAAGCGCGCCATATCCTGTTCCAGGTAACGCCGTCCGCGCCGCTGGACCTGCTGCGGCAGACAGCGGAAGCCATCCTGGCCGAGCTGCAGGCACAGCCCGAGCGCTTCGCCGAACTGGCCGGCCAGTATTCCAACTGCCCATCCGGCGCGGTTGGTGGCAGCCTGGGACAGCTGGCGCGCGGCCAGTGCGTGCCGGAGTTCGATGAGTTGCTGTTCCGCCTGCAGCCGGGCGAATTGTCCGGGCGCCTGCTGGAAACCCGCTTCGGCTTGCATATCGTGCAGGCGCAGCGGCGCGTGGCGGGGGAGGTGATTCCCTTCGCAACCGTGAAGGCGCAGATCGCGGACGAGCTGCAACGCCAGTCCTGGCAGCGCGCGCTGCACCAGTACCTGCACATTCTGGTGGGCCGTGCCGATATCGAAGGCGTGGAGCTGGAAGGCGCAGACACCCCGCTGGTGCAGTAATGTTAAGCGATCGCTTTGGTCGTTCGATCGACTATCTGCGGGTGTCGGTGACGGATCGCTGCGATCTGCGCTGCACCTACTGCATGCCCAAGGATTTCAAGGGCTATGAAGACCCGCCGGACTGGCTGACCTTCGGCGAGATCGAACGCGTGGTCGCCGCCTTCGCCCGCATGGGCACCTCGCGTGTGCGGCTCACCGGCGGCGAGCCGCTGACCCGGCGTAACATTCCGCAGCTGGCATCGCGCCTTTCTTCACTGCCGGGCATCAGCGATCTGTCGCTGTCCACCAATGGTACGCGGCTGGCGCGTTATGCCGACGCGCTGAAGGCGGCCGGCGTCACCCGCGTCAATGTCAGCCTGGACACACTGGACCGCGACTGCATGGCCAACATCACGGGGCGCGACTGCCTGCCAGTCGTGCTGCAAGGCCTGCAAGCGGCGAAAGCGGCTGGCCTGGCGCCGGTCAAGATTAATATGGTGGCGATGCGCGGCGTGAACGACGCAGAAATTGACGCCATGGCTGCCTTCTGCATCGAGCAGGAATTCATGCTGCGCCTGATTGAAGTGATGCCGATGGGCGAGACAGGGCAGAATACCTCGTACCTGAATCTGGCCCCGGTACAGGCGCGCCTGGCCGAAAAATTTAAGCTCAAGCCGCAAGCGCTGGAACTGGGCGGCGGGCCGGCCCGCTATTGGGGCACCGAGGACGGCAAGGCCAGCATCGGCTATATTACCCCCATGTCGCAGCACTTCTGCGCCACCTGCAACCGCGTGCGGCTGTCGGTGGATGGCACGCTCTATCTGTGCCTTGGCCAGGAACAGCAGTTCCCGCTGCGGCCCTTGCTGCGCGGCGGCGCCAGCGATGCAGAGCTGGAGCTGGCGATCCGCGAAGCGATCGAGCTGAAGCCGCAGGAGCACGACTTTAACCGCAAGCCGGACAAGATTATCCGCTTCATGTCGCAAACGGGTGGCTGAGCCTGCGTGTATACTAGTGTGGTACACCTACGGAGAAATGCATTGAAACCGACCCTGTTCGCGAGCTGGCAAAAACTGTCGACACGCATCGTCGGGGTGTTCCTCAGTTTTCTGGCGATCGCCTTGCTGGTGATAAGCTCGACGCTGCTGCTGTCATGGCAACTGGAAGGCAGCGCTGCCGCCATCAATGTGGCCGGCAGCCTGCGCATGGAAAGCTACAAGCTGGCGATGCTGGCCGGGCGGCTGTCCGACGGCTCCGACCACGCCAAGGCCGTGAATGGCATGCGCTCGCAGATACAGCGCATCGACAGCACACTGGAGTTGCTGCGCCAGGGCGACCCGCAACGGCCCTTGTTCCTGCCGCCCACGTCGGCGATCCGCACCGTCTACGGCGAAGTGCAGCGCGAGTGGCGCGCCGAGCTGGTGCCGCAAGTTGAGGCGCTGCTGGCGCCGGAAGCACCGGCCAGCGCGCCGGCTTCCGCCTCGCATACGGTGCAGCAGCTTGCCGAGCGCTTTGTGCTGCGCGTCGATCATCTGGTGCAGCGCATAGAACGCGACAGTGAGAACCGCACCTTCTGGCTGCGCGCTTCGCAACTGACGTTGCTGGGGCTTGCGCTGGTCGGCACGGTCAGCATTATCTATCTGCTGTTTGACATGATCGTGGTGCCGGTGACACGCTTGCAAGGCGGCCTGGAACGTATGCGCGAGCAGGACTTCAGCGTGCGGTTGCCAGTCAACAGCAATGACGAATTCGGCATGCTGGCGCACGGTTTCAACCAGATGGCCGACAAGCTGAAAGACTCATACGCCCAGCTTGAGCAGCGTGTGCAGACCAAGACCGGTGAACTGGAACAGCAAAACAAGGAACTGGCGCTGCTGTATGACAGCGCGGCTTTCCTGCAGCAGCCGCAGTCGGCGGAAGCGATGTGCAAGGGATTCCTGCAACGCATCAGCGATTACTTCGGCGCCGACGGCGGTTCGGTGCGTGTGCTCGACCCCAACCGCAACAACATCCACATGCTGGTGCATCGTGGCATATCGGAAGAGCTGGTGGAGTCCGAGCGTTGCCTTAAAGTGGGCGATTGCCTGTGCGGCGAAGCGGTGGTCAGCAAGCTGGCGGTGATCCACGACCTGCGCCGCCGCGCCGATACGCACAATCTGAAATGCCACCGCGAAGGATTTTCGACGATTTCGATCTTCCACATCTTCGCGCAGCGCCAGTACCTGGGCTTCTTCAATCTGCACTTCCGCAAGATCACCGTGTTCACGCCGGCGCAAACGGCGCTGCTGGAGACGCTGGGGCAATTGCTGGGAACCGCCATCGAGAACCAGCGCCTGCAAGTGCGCGAGCGCGAGCTGGCCATTTCCGAAGAACGCAACCTGGTGGCGCAAGGCCTGCACGACAGCATCGCGCAGGGTCTCAACTTCCTGAATTTGCAAGTGCAGATGCTGGAACAATCGCTCAAGCAGCAGCGCATCGATGAAGTGGAAAGCATCGTGCCGATGCTGCGTGCGGGCGTCGATGAAAGTTATCAGGACGTGCGCGAGCTGCTGCACAACTTCCGCACCCGGCTGCAAGAGGGCACGCTGGTGTCGTCGCTGGAAACGGTGGTGGACAAATTCCGCCGCCAGAGCGGCATCGCGGTGGACTTCGATGCGGACAGCGACGGCGCGCCATTCCCGCGCGAGCATCAGCTACAACTGCTGTTCATCGTGCAGGAGGCCTTGTCGAATGTACGCAAGCACGCCTCGGCCAGCCAGGTGCAGATACGCCTCGCCGACGATCAGGATTTCACGCTCAGCATCAAGGACAACGGCCACGGCTTCGAAGTGCAGAAGCTGGAAACGCTGGGCGAAGGCCACGTCGGCGTCAACATCATGCGCGAACGGGCGCAGCGCATCGAGGCGCAACTGGAATTGAAATCACAGCCGGGTGCAGGCACCGAAGTGGTACTGCACCTGCCGCGCGCGCAACGCCGCGCCGCATAGAAAGGAAAACATATGGAAGACACGATCACGGTCCTGCTGGTTGACGATCACACGCTGTTCCGCAGCGGCATACGTTCGCTGTTGCAGCGTAATCCGGAATTCTCCGTGGTGGGCGAGGCGGCCGACGGTTTTGAAGGCGTGAAACGCGCGCAGCAACTCAAGCCGCAAGTGATTCTGCTGGACCTGAACATGCCTGGCATGTCGGGCGTGGAAACGCTGCAACTGCTGCGCCAGGACTGCCCGGAAAGCGCGATCGTGATGCTGACCGTGTCAGAGGACGCCGAAGACCTGAGCACGGCGCTGAAAGCCGGCGCCAGCGGCTATCTGTTGAAGAATATCGACACCGACTACCTGACCCGCGCCATTCGCCGCGCCGCCGCCGGCGAAACCGTGGTGGCGGAAGCGATGACGGCCAAGCTGGTCGCCCAACTGCAAAGCGGCAGCGTGCCGCCAGCGGCGTCCGAACTGGACAGGCTGACGCCGCGTGAACGCGAGATTCTGGACTGCCTGGCGCGTGGCGAGAGTAACAAGGGTATTGCGCGCATATTGGACCTGGCCGAGAGCACGGTGAAGATTCACGTGCAAAGCGTATTGAAGAAGCTGAAGCTCAGCAGCCGCGTACAGGCGGCAGTGTTCGCGGTGGAGCACCGAAAACAAAACGGCGCCTGAAGCGCCGTCGATTAAGCTCGCTCAGTTACCACCGCAGCACCCGCCGCAGCAACCACCAGCCTTCTCGGCTTGCGGTGCAGCGGGATAGCCGGCAGCGGCCAAACCCATGGTCAGCATGCGTGGCGAGACGCGCGACTCGTCCAGCTGCACGCTGGCCAGGCCATCGAGCAGCGAAACGCGCACGTCGCTGACGCCGTCCATGCTGCTCAGTAGTTCAGTGATTTTGTCGGCGCAAGCTTCGCCGTTCATGCCGTCGATATTCAGTACAGCGGTTTGCATGGCAATCCTTTCAAATAGATGTCGCAACAGTGATAGCCTAGCGCAGCATGCGCACCGCCACGACAGCTAATTGCGAGTTTCTTGATCCAGGTTATGAATATCGGGCGTGCCTCTTCACCCGTGCTCGGAGAGCGCGGAAAATGAGGATGTACTTTCAAAGGAAATGAATCATGACACTGCTCCGCATCGACGAACCAGCACGCGCCCAAGATGGACATCCCTTGTGGCGCCTGGGCTTCCGTCCGTTCTACATGGTGGCGTCCATCTTTGCCGCGCTGGCGATTCCGCTGTGGATGGCGCAGTACTTCGGCTGGCTGCCGCACAGTCTGGGCCTCAATGTCGGCTATATGTGGCACATCCACGAGATGGTGTTCGGCATGGCGGCGGCCGTGGTGGTGGGCTTTCTGTACACGGCTGGCTATAACTGGACTGGCTTCTGGACGCCGGTGCGCGGCAAGCTGGCCGCGCTGGTGGCGCTGTGGCTGGCTGGCCGCGTGGCGATGCTGATTGCGCCGCCGCTGGCTGCCGCCGTCATCGACTGGCTGTTCCTGCCGTTTGCCGCGTGGCCGCTGTTCCGCGTGATGCAGAAGGCGAACAACAAGCGCAACTACTTCCTGGTCGGCTTGCTGGGCCTGATGGCGATAGCCAACGCAGTGTTCCACGCGATTGCGCTGGGCTGGCTGGCGGTCGCGCCGACCGAGCCGGTGCAGGCGGCGATCCTGGTCATCGTGATGATGGAAGCGGCCATCGGCACGCGCATCATCCCCATGTTCACGCGTAACGGCGCGCCTGGCACCACGCCGCTGGTGCAGCCGAAAGTGGACCGCGCTTCGCTCGGCCTGCTGGCCGCGTCGGTGCTGTGCTGGGTGGCGCATGCGCCGAAGTGGCTGTTCGCGCCGGTGGCGCTGGCCGCCGCCGCGCTGGTGCTGGTACGCCTATACCGCTGGCAGGCATTGCGCACGCTGTCGGTGCCGCTGCTGTGGATTATGCATTTGTCGTATGCGTGGATTGCCGCCGGTTTCGTGCTGCTGGTGCTGTCGCGCTGGAATCTGGTCAGCGCCAATGCCGGCTTCCACGCGCTGACGGTGGGTTCGATGGCTGGCCTGATACTGGGCATGATCACGCGCACCACGCTGGGCCACACCGGCCGTCCGCTGAAAGCAGGGCGTGCCGAACGGCTGATGTTCAGCCTGATCCAGTTGAGCGCCTTTACCCGTGTCGCGTCTGCGCTGGGGCTGGACACGCCGCAAGGCCTGCTGTTGATGGTCAGCGCGGGGCTGTGGACGGCGGCCTTTATTGCCTATGCCGTCGTCTACGTGCCGTATCTGTCGCGCGCGCGGGTTGACGGAAAACCTGGCTAAATTAAAAATGTTTATTTTGTAATTTGCGTGAACTTCGTTTTATAATTGAATGCGAATAATTCTCATTCAATTATAATGACACTGACCTTAGACGAAGTCTTTATTGCGCATCGCCCGCAGCTGCGACAAATGGCATTGAACATTGTGCGCGCCGCCGACTTTGCCGACGATATCATGCAGGATGCCTACCTGCGGCTGCCGCAGACGGGGCGCGTGCACAAGCCGCTGTTTTACTGCTATCAGGTGGTGCGCAATCTAGCGATGGACCATTTCCGCCATCGCAGCACTGAGGCCAGCTATCGCACCTACGGGCTGGATGTGGATGCGCTGGAGCGCGCCTGCGACGTCACGCCGGAGCGGATATTGAATCAGCGGCGGGTCGCGGCGGCAATTGCTCAGGCGCTGACCATGCTGCCGTTGCGTACCCAGCGCGCCTTCGAACTGCATCGGCTGGATGAGTTGACGCAGCGCGATATCGCCGTGCGCCTGGGCTGTTCGGCGACGCTGGTCAACTTCATGCTGCGCGATGCGGCAGCGGCAGTGCAGGACTGCCGCGCCCTGATGGACGACGAACTTACTGCTTGACCAGTTCCACCCGGCGGTTCTTTTCCCGGCCCGGCTCTGCGTCATTCGTAAGAATTTTTATTGTTCGCTAGCGCACAATCCGCGCCATGCGCGCGATCTACAATCGTCGCAAACACTTCAAGGGAATCACCAATGAAAAAACTGATGCTGGCGTTCGGCGTGGTGCACGCAACGATCGCCTTATTATTCACGGCCGGGGCGATCTTCCTGATCGTCATCGGCGCGCAACTGGGCTGGCATGCCGTGCATGCGGATTCCGGCCTGGCCGCAGCGCAGGAGGTGATCGAAGCGATCGGCATCCTGGCGGCGGCAGTGGTAGCGCTGCAAATCGCCGAAACCATCGTCGAGGAAGAAGTCGTGCGCGACGCGGACATCAGCGCGCCGACCCGCGTGCGCCGCTTCCTGTCGCGCTTCTTTGTAGTGGTGGTCGTGGCGCTGGCGATTGAAGGCCTGGTCGCCACTTTCCGCGCCGTGCACGACGACGCCAGCGAACTGCTGTACGTCGCCGCGCTGGTGTCCAGCGTTGGCATCCTGCTGGCGGCCTGGGGCCTGTTCGTCCACCTCAACCGCTCGGCCGAGGAACTGGAGCCGGAAGCCATGCAGGAAGCGCAGGCGGAGGATGAAAAACTCAAGCCTTAATGCGATTGCAGGCGGCGTTCCGGATGCACCGCTTCGTTCGCCGCTTCTTCACCTTGTTCAAACACCAGGCGGCGGGTCGGGGCGTTGGCGTCCACACCCAGTTCGCTGAACACTTCCAGAGCGCCCAGCAGCACTGCCTGCTGGGCGTTCATGTATTTGACGTAAGCGGAATTGAGCACATAAAACACCAGCTCATATTCCAGCGCATCCTGCGTCACCGATTTGAGATGCACGCGGTCGGCGCGCACATCGGGCTGGCGGTCGATGACGGCCTTCAGCGCGTCCGGCACCTGGGCCGCCAGTGCGGCCGGCGTCGATGGATTGATCTTCAGCGAGAACTGCACCCGGCGCGTCTGCATGCGCTTGTAGTTGCGCACCACGTTTTTCAGCAGCTCCGAGTTGCCGATGATGATTTGCTCGCCGCTGTCGGAGCGGATGCGCGTGGTCTTCAGCCCCACATGCTCCACCGTGCCGGAAACGTTGGTGATGGCGATTGAGTCGCCCACTTCAAACGGCTTGTCGACTGCGATCGACAGCGACGCAAACAGATCGCCCAGCACATTCTGCACCGCCAGCGCCACCGCGATACCGCCAATACCCAGGCTGGCGACCAGCGCGGTGACATTGATACCCAGGTTGGACAAGGCCGCCAACAGGAAGATCACCCAGATGGTGGTCTTCAGCGCCCACACCATCAGCGTGTTGGCGACGGTGGTCGGCGAATCGGGATTCTCCGCATGGTTACGGAAATAGCGGCGCGCGCCCAGCGTGGCGGCGCGGTCGAAATACAGCACCAGCTGGAAGCCCAGTACGATGAACCATAGATGGCCGAGGCGTTCTTCCCACAGCGGTGGCATCTCCAGCATTTTCAGACCAACCAGCAGCGATACCGCCAGTACCGCCAGCACGCTGGTGCGATTCAGTGTCTCCTTGAGCAATTGCGCGACCGGATGATCGGTGCGGCCGCTGGCGTCGGCGCGGCACAAGCGCCTGCGCAGCAAACGCAGCAGGCCATAGATGGCGAAGAAGGTGATGGCGGCGCCGGCTGCGGCAATCAGCAGTTCCTCGCCGTCCACATTGGAAAAGGGCGCCAGATAGCGTTGGATATTCAAATCGGACTCCTTGGGTAAGGCTGAAACGCCTCATCCTAGGCCGCCACGCCCCACGGCTCCGTTCGTTGCATCACACCTTGGCTGGATTATGATTTCTGCTCGACAACTCCGCCCAGGCATTGCAGGATGGCGCAGTCCCTGGCGGCAAGATTTTGCCCGCACAGGCCGCGTATGTCTTTCAATTGCTGCTCCAGCGCACGCAATTCGGCGATGCGCTGGCTGACCTGCGTGATGTGCTGGTCCAGCATAGCGTTGACCGCGCCACAGCGCTGGTCTGGCGCGTCGCGTACCGCCAGCAGGGTGCGGATTTCGTCCAGTGCCATGTCCAGCGAGCGGCAATGGCGGATGAATTGCAGCCGCTCCAGGTGCTGGGGTCCGTACTGGCGATAGTTGCTGGCGGTGCGCGCCGGCTTGGGCATCAGGCCGGCGCTTTCGTAGTGGCGGATCGCCTCCACCGTGTAGCCGGTGCAGCCGGCCAGTTCTCCGATTTTCATTGCTTGACCTTGCAGTAACTTCAGGGTTTGTAATGGCGACTATAACGTAAAGGAGGGGGTATGTCTGGAGGCTGTTGCGCGCCGCCCAAGCCGGCGGTCGATCGCCGCTACCGGCGCATCTTGTGGATTGCGCTGGTGCTGAATGCACTGATGTTCTTCGTAGAGCTGGGTGGTGGCCTGGGCGGCGATTCGGCCTCGCTGCTGGCCGATGCGGTCGATTTTCTGGGGGACGCCGGCAATTACGGCCTGTCGCTGATGGTGCTGGCCTCCGCCGCATCATCGCGCGCCCGTGTGGCGCTGATCAAGGGCTGGACCATGGCGGCCTATGGCGGCTTTGTGCTGGCCAAGGTGGCCTGGGATGCGACTACCGGCAGCGCGCCGCAGCCCCTGACAATGGGCGTGATCGGCTTTACCGCGCTGCTGGTGAATGGCGGCGTGGCGCTGCTGCTGTACGCCTACCGCGAGGGCGATGCGAATATGCGCTCGGTCTGGCTATGCAGCCGCAATGACGCGATCGGCAACCTGGCGGTGATGCTGGCGGCGCTGGGCGTGTTCGGCGTGGGCAGCGCCTGGCCCGACCTCGCGGTGGCGCTGATCATGGGCGGGCTGGCGGTCAGTGGTGCGCGGCAGGTGATCGGACAGGCAAAAATGGAGCTGAAAGCGTCATAAACATAGCCGGATTTGGTGATTTTCGTAATTGCCTTGTTGAAAATGAAGAAGCACAATGACGGCACATCTCCATTTCAAGAGAGGATTATGAGACAGCTCGCCCACACGCCGGTATACACCGCGCTCGCATCGATTTTTGCCATTTCCACTTCCGCGCTGGCCGCGCCTATCGCCACCCTGGACCGCGACGGCGCCTTCGTATCGATAGAGGCCTATGGCCCCAACGTCGTTCACGTCACCATCGCGGTCGACAAGGCCGAAGTGCTGAAAGGCCCTGGCTACGGTATCCTGCCGAAGAACGCCGACAACAGCGCCTTCCGCCATAGTGGCAGCAAGGACGGCGATGTGTTCACCTCGTCCGCGATGTCGGTGCGCGTCAACCCGGCGCCAGCGCCGACCGTGCCGACGCAAGGCCAAAAGTATTTCGCGCCGTCACTGGCGCCGGTTGGCCTGCAAGTCACCAACGCCAAGGGCGAGAAAATCGTCAGCCTGACCGGCTGGGAGATGTCGCCGCAAACCGTCAACACCGAAAAGACCTACCAGGTCGGCGCCTCGTTCTCGGTGGCGCGCGATGAGCATTACTATGGCATGGGGCAGAACCAGGAATCGCTTGGCGCGCTGGACCTGCGCGGCCGCACGCTCGATTGCAAGCACTGGTACGATGCGCCGGCTGGCGAGAGCGTCTGCGTGCCGTTCATGGTGTCGTCCAAGGGCTATGGCATCGTCTGGGACAACCCGTCCGCCACACGCTTTGTCGCCGGGATCAACGGCCGCACCGGCTTCCAGTCGAATGTGGGCGAGCGTGTCAGCTTCTTCATCATTACCGGTTCGACACCTGAAGAAATCTACTCCGGCTATGCGCGCGTGACCGGCAAGACGCCGATCCCGCCCAAGTCGGCCTTTGGCCTGATCCAGTCGAAAGCCCGCTACGACAGCCAGCAGGAGCTGATGCGCGTGGCGAAGACTTACCGCGAGAAGAAGTACCCGCTGGATATCATGGTGCTGGACTGGTTCTACTGGACCCGCATGGGCCAGATGGATATCGACCCGGCGCAGTTCCCCGATCCGAAAGGGATGAACAAGCAGCTGCACGACATGGGCATGGAATCGATCATCTCGATCTGGCCGCGCTATGAAACCTCGGGCCGCTATTTCAACGAGCTGGATAGCAAAGGCTATCTGCTGAAGGACAAAGATGGCAAAACCGTAGACGGCTTGCCATTCCGTTCCGACCGCACCGGTGGCCTGATTGATGCCACCAATCCTGCGGCGCGCAAGTGGTTCTGGGAGAAGGCGCGCGACAACATTCTGTCGCAAGGCTTCGACTATCCATGGCTGGACGAGACGGAGCCGGACCTGGTGCCAAGTGGCTTCTTCTATTCGATCGGCTCGGGCGACCGGTATCACAATCTGTTCCCGCTGCTGCATGTGGAAGGCGTGGCCGAGAACCTGCGCGCGTGGAAGCCGAACAAGCGGGTACTGATCCTGTCGCGCGCCGCCTATCTCGGTTCGCAGCGCAGCGGTGCGCTGTTCTGGTCCTCGGACATCAAGCCGACCTGGGAAGCACTGGCACGCCAGGTGCCGACCGGTTTGAACATGACCGCTTCCGGCATCGCCTACTGGGGCAATGACATCGGCGGCTGGCAGAAGCTGACGCAGGTGCAGTCGGACGTGCAGAATCCGCTGCTCGATCCATCGGACGCCGTCAGCGTGGTCGGCAACTACCGCGACTATCCGGAGCTGATGACGCGCTGGTTCCAGTACGGGACTTTCCTGCCGACGCTGCGCCTGCACGGCGACCGCAAGGAAGGCGAGATCTGGTCCTTCGGCAAACAGGCGGAAGCCGTGATGGCGCGCTTTAACACGCTGCGCTATCAGCTGATCCCTTACATCTACTCGCAGGCCAAGTACACCCACGATACCGGTGCACCGTTCATGCGTCCTTTGTGGATGGACTTTGCCAATGATCCTAACGTGGCCAATATCGGCACGCAGTATATGTTTGGCCCGGCCTTCCTGGTGGCGCCGGTGACCGAGCAGGGACAGACCTCGAAAGATGTCTACCTGCCGGCGGGCGCCGACTGGTATAACTTCTGGACCAACGAGAAGCTGAGCGGCGGGCGCTGGGTGAAGGTGGCGGCACCGATCGACCAGATGCCGGTGTTCGTCAAAGCCGGTTCGGTGGTGCCGATCGGCGCCGAGATCCAGTCCACCGCCACCAGGCAGGCGATTGCTGCCATCCACGTCTATCCGGGCAAGAGCGGCGAGTTCCGCCTGTATGACGACGATGGCGTCAGCTATGACTATGAGAAAGGCAAGTCGACCGTCACCGTGCTGAAATGGGATGATGCGGCCGGCAAGCTGAGTGGCGGCGGCTCGGCAGCTGTCAAGGTGATCGGCAAGTAAGTCCC
This sequence comes from Duganella sp. sic0402, assembly GCF_019219065.1. Lineage (GTDB taxonomy): Bacteria > Pseudomonadota > Gammaproteobacteria > Burkholderiales > Burkholderiaceae_D > Rugamonas. The sequence continues at coordinate 80,437 of NZ_JAHUWK010000007.1, forward strand.
CGTTGTTTGTGCACTACGGCGCACAATTCACCCCTTTTCTTTGCTCTGAAGTAGAATCCATGCGCAAGAGCGAAGAAAAGGATCACTATGCAGCAGAGTGCCCAGTCCAATGTAGACGCCATCGAAGCAGAGCGGTTCCGCCAGTTCATCATGGGCGTGACCGACTACGCCATCTACATGCTGTCGCCGCAGGGTGTGGTGGTCACCTGGAACGCCGGCGCGCAGCGCTTCAAGGGTTATCATCCGGACGAGATCATCGGCCAGCATTTTTCGATGTTCTACACCGACGAAGACCGCGCGGTGGACCGTCCGGCGCATGCGCTGGAAGTGGCGCGCACCACCGGCAAGTTTGAGGACGAAGGCTGGCGCGTGCGCAAGGATGGCAGCCGCTTCTGGGCCAGCGTGGTGATTGACCCGATCGTCAATCCCGAAGGCGAGCTGCTGGGCTTTGCCAAGATTACCCGCGACATCACCGAACGCCGCGTTGCCGCCGAGCAGCTGGAGCGCGCGCGCGAGCAGCTGTTCCAGTCGCAGAAGCTGGAAGCCATCGGCAAGCTGACCGGCGGCATCGCCCACGACTTCAACAATCTGCTGAATGTGATCATGAATGGCCTGGAGCTGATGCGCATGTCGCGCGATCCGGCCATGACCAGCAAAACCATCGATACCATGTCGCGCGCAGCGCAACGCGGCGCCTCGCTGACGCAGCAGCTGCTGGCCTTCGCGCGCCAGCAGCCCTTGCGGCAGGAACCGCATGACGCCGGCCGGGTGGTGCGCTCGTTTGAAGCCGTGCTGCGGCGCGCGCTGCCGGATGATATGCGCCTGAACTTGCAAGTGGAAAGCGAGCTGCCGCAGGCGATGATCGATCCCACGCAGTTTGAATCGGCGCTGCTGAATCTTGTTGTGAATGCCCGCGATGCGATGAACGGCCATGGCGATGTGCTGCTGGAACTGTCGTCCGTGGTGCTGGCGAATGGCGAGGTGGAGCGCCTGCCCGCCGGCCGCTATGTGCGCGCGGTGGTCAAGGACAGCGGCATGGGCATGTCGCCGCAAACCATGGCGCGCGCGATTGAACCCTTCTTCACCACCAAGGAAGTGGGCAAGGGTACCGGCCTGGGGCTGAGCCAGGTATATGGCCTGATGCAGCAATGCCAGGGCGCGCTGACGCTGACCTCGGGCGTCGGCGAGGGCACCTCGGTGTCGCTGTACTTCCCGGCGGTGGCCAGCGACAGCGTGCCCGCTGCCAGCGCGCAGAAGGTGCTGCTGGTCGACGATCAGCCGGAAGTGCTGGAAACCGCCATCAGCCTGTTCAGCCATCTGGGCTACGAGGTGCTGGCGGCCGACAATGGTGCGCAGGCGCTGGAGACGCTGCGCGGCGATCCCGACATCGCCATCCTGTTCAGCGACGTGGTCATGCCTGGCATGGGCGGGGTCGAGCTGGCCAAGGCCGCGCGCGCCGAATTCCCCAACCTGAAAGTGGTGCTGGCTTCCGGCTATGTGCAAACCGCGCTGCGCGACGATATGCCGGACATCGCCAGCTTTGAATTGATCGCCAAACCCTATCGCCTGAGCGACTTGATACGCACCTTGAAAGCCTTGTAGCCGCTAGTGTGCGCTGGCGCACCCAGCGCCGGTCAGAGCTAAGTCACTATACGCGTTTCAAGGAGCGCTTGTGACCACAAATGAGACTGTAATTTTGACACTGGCGCAACAGCAGGCCATGCTGGCGCTGGGCGCCGCGCTGCGCGCGCGCAAATACCGATTCACCACGGTGACACCGGCGACGCAGGCCCGCGTCCTGGACCGCCCGGCACAGCCGGATGCGGCCAGCCTGCGCGACATTTTTGGCTGGAGCCGGCCCTTCACCGCCGAGGCCATCGATGCCGAACTACTGGCCTGCATGCGCGCGGCTGGTGTGGTGGAAGAATATGACGGTCTACTCCGTAGTACGGTGCGCATGTCCACGCTGGCCGGCGAATGGCTGTTCCACTCGGCCTATCCCACCATGCAGGAAGACTCGGTGTTCTTTGGCCCGGATACCTGCCGCTTTGTACGCGCCATGGAGCAGACGATGGCGCCGGTACGCGATCCGCTGCGGCGCATCGTCGATATCGGCTGCGGCAGCGGCGTGGCGGCGATCACGCTGGCGCGGCGCTTTCCGCAGTCGGAAGTGCTGGCGGTGGATATCAATGAACGGGCGCTGGCGCTGGCCGAGGTCAATATCCGGCTGGCCGGCGTGGAGAATGCAAGCACGCGGCACAGCTGCCTGCTGAATCAGCTGGACGGCGTGTTCGACCTGATCGTCGCCAACCCGCCGTATCTGCTGGACCCAAGCGAGAGAGCTTACCGCCACGGCGGCGGCGAGCTGGGGGCAGGCCTGTCGCTGCAAATCGTGCAGGCGGCGATCAACCGGCTGGCCAGCGGCGGCTCGCTGTGGCTGTACACCGGTGTGGCCATCAGCGATGGCGATGATCCGTTCTTGCGCCAGGCGACCGCGCTGCTGGATGAGGCGGGCCTGCTGTGGAGCTATGAAGAGATCGATCCGGATGTCTTCGGCGAAGAACTGGAGACGCCAGCCTATGCCGGCATTGACCGCATCGCCGCCGTCTGGCTGGTTGCCAGCAGGGAAGCGTGAGCATGCGCATCCTGCAACAGCGCCTGCTACGCGGCGCCAATCTGTATAGCCCATCGTCCTGCATTATGGCAGTGCTTGAATCCTCTCTGCCGGAAGCGGGCCAGCAGGCCGCTTACACCACGCGCTTTCTGCAACAGGCCTGTGACGAGCCGGTGAGCTTCATGCATGCCGAACCGGTGGTAGGACAGCCCACGCAATGGCGGGTGGTGGTGGAGTACGCGATGGAGCATGTCGGACAGGCGGCGCTGGCGGCGGCGGTCGAACTGATCTCCGCCACCGAGCGCGACGAGGCGCCGGATATAGCCACGGCAGTTGAACAACTGCGCGCGCTGGCGTCATCCATGCAGCTGTCGTCCACGGCGCAGGCGGTGGCGCGCGAAGCGGCTGCGATGGGCGTGCCGGTGCAGCGCATCAGCGAGCATGGCGGCCTGATACGCCTGGGCTGGGGCCATCGCCAGTGGCGCTACGCCGACGGCGCTGGCGACGACAATCGTTTGCTGACCAATACCTTGCTGCACGACCGGCAGATGATGCGCTCGCTGCTGATCGAAGCGCAGCTGCCGGTGCCGAACGAAGACTTCCGCAATCCACAGCGCCAGCCGGGTGAGCGCCTGCGCGTGCAGGTACTCGCCGGAACGGCCCAGCATGCCGACGCGCAGGCGGCGCAGGTCGCCGAACGCGCCGCCGCCACGCTGGGCCTGGCGCATGCGCAAGTCGATCTGCTGCCGGGAAGACGCGTCCCCCGCGTCGATGCGGTGCTGGGTGCCGTGCCGCCGAGCCACGACCAGCGCATGCTGCTGCGCGAACTGCGCATGGATAAGCAGCGGGCGCGCATTCCAGTTATCGGCATCACCGGCACCAATGGCAAGACCACTACCACGCTGATGATCGCGCATGCGGTGCAGCTGGCGGGTTTCCGCACCGGCTGCGCCAGCACACAGGGCATTGCGCTCGACGGCGTGGTCTACGCGGAAGGCGATTGCACCGGCTACTGGTCGCACCGCAGCGTACTGGCGTCGCCCGAGACGGAGTTTGCGGTGCTGGAAACGGCGCGTGGCGGCCTGCTGAAGCGCGGGCTGGCGTATGACCGTTGCAGCGTCGGCGTAATGCTGAACGTCTCGGACGATCATCTGGGCCTGGACGGCGTGGACACGGTGGAGCAACTGGCCCGCGTGAAATCATTGGTGGTTAACGCCGCCGAAGTCGCAGTGCTGAACGCCGACGATGCGCACTGCGTTGCCGCGCGGGCGCGCCTTCCGGCGGATACGCGGGTGGTGTATTTCTCGATGAAGCCGGACAATCCGGTGCTGCAACGGCATCTGGAGCAGGGCGGGGACGCGGTGTGGCTGGAGAACGATGTGCTGATGCTGAGCCAGCGCCAGCTGCGCCAGCGCGTGATGCCGGCCACACATATTCCCGCCACCTGGGGCGGGCTGGCGCGCTACAACATCGCCAACAGCATGGCGGCGGCAGCGGCGCTGATGGCCAGCGGTTTCAGCGTGGCGCAGATCAGTGCCGGCTTGTCCAGCTTTGAATCGGATGCGGTCACCAATCCCTTGCGCTCCAATGTGTTCGAGCTGGGGACAATACGTGTGCTGCTGGATTATGCGCATAACCCGGCCGCGTATTCATCCCTGGCCACGCTGGCGCGCGGACTGGCGCAAGGACAGGGGCAAAGCAAGGCGACCGGACAGGCGCCGGGACGCGTGCTGGCGGTGATCACCTCGCCCGGTGACCGCCGCGACGAAGACCTGAGCCGCACCGGCGCTACCTGCGCGGCCCACTTCGACGAGTTGTTCGTGTATGAATCGCAGAGCCGCGATCGCAAGCATGGCGAGGCGGCCGAAATAATTGCGGCCGGCGCCCGCAAGGCTGGCGGCGCGGCGGTGCATGTTTACGCGACGGATGCGGAAGCAGTGCAAGCGGGATATCGTGCGTGCCAGCCAGGCGATGTACTGGTATTCGCCTGTGGCACCGGGGTGGCGACGCTGATCGAAGCGATCCGCGCGATTGACGCACCAGCCGCTGAGCGGCTAGCGCAGCAGGCGGCTCCCGCCGCCTGAGGGCTACACAGCCTTATACCAGCGTGGCCCCGATGCGCGCTGCGCTGACCGGGTCCACCGGACGCAGCGCATCCACCAGTTCCGATACCGACGAGCCGCAGGCATATACCAGTACATCGCCGGGACGGCATTGCAACAGACCCAGACGCAGCGCCTCGGCCGGGTCGGTTTCCAGCAAGGCGCTGCCCACATTGATGCGCGCCGCTTGCGCCGACGCCTGCATCATGGCGGCGCGTTCGCCTGGCGCGCGGCCGCGATGTTCGCTATCCCATTCATAAAACACCACCGTGTCGAAGCCGCTGCCGCAAATCTGGCCGATCTGCTGGAAGTCGCGTTCGCGGCGGTCGCCCGGCGAGGTCACTACAGCAATGGTACGGCCGGACGTCATGGCGCGTGCAGTGGCGGCAAGCGCCTCGAAGGCTGCCGGGTTGTGCGCAAAGTCGACAATGACCCGCACGCCGTTGACATCGTACAGATTGGCGCGCATCGGGTTGTGGCGGGCGTCGGAGACAAAGCTGCACAATCCGGCGGCAATCGCATGCAGTCCCAGGTCGCAGGCCATCAGCGCGGCGGTGGCGGCCAGGCCGTTGGCGATATTGTGGCGTGCGCAGCCGCCCAGCGTGGACGGCATCTCGCTGGCGTCCAGCAGGCGTTGCGGAAAGCCGTCCGCGCCACAGGCCATCAGCGCGCCATTTTCCAGCCAGGTGGCGCGGCCGCCGTCGCGTACATGCTGCAACAGCGCCGGATGATTCGGCTCGCAGCTGAAGTAGATGCGTTCCACTTTCTCGTCCAGCGTGGCGCCGATGGCGCAGCAGCGCGGATCTTCGGCGTTCAGCACCACCGCGCGGGATGCGGCTTGCGCCACCACGGCTTTGACCGAGGCCAGGTCGTCCAGCGTTTCCACACCGTCCAGCCCCAGGTGGTCTTCGCTGACATTCAGCAGCACCGACACGTCGCAGCGGTCGAACGCCAGGCCGCGCTTGAGGATGCCGCCGCGTGCCGTTTCCAGCACCGCGAATTCCACTTCCGGCGCCGACAGCACGGTGCGCGCCGACCAGTAGCCGCTGCAATCGCCTTTCTTGACTTCGCGGCCGTTGATGAACACGCCCTCGCTGGTGGTGCAGCCGGTGCCGATGCCGGCCTGGCGCAGCACATGCTCGATCATCAGCGTGGTGGTGGTTTTGCCATTGGTGCCGGTGACGGCGATGACCGGGATGCGGCCGTCCTGCTGGCCGAACATCGATTCGATGATGGCGGCGCCGGCGTCGCGCGGCACGCCGGCGCTCGGGTATTCATGCATGCGGATGCCAGGAGCGGCATTGATTTCGATGACAGCGCCATTGCGGCCGTCCAGCGGCACCGAGATATCGTCGCACACCAGGTCGATGCCAGCCACGTCCAGGCCGATCTTGCGCACGGCGCGCACGCACATGGCCAGCGTTTCCGGTGGCAGGCGGCCGGTCACGTCTTCCGCTGTGCCGCCGCTGGACAGGTTGGCGTTGCCGCGCATGAGCACGCGGCGGCCCTCTGCCGGCACGCTGTCGAAGTCCATTCCCTGCGCGGCCAGCGTGGTTTCAGCGTGACCGTCCAGCGGGATGCGGGTCAGGATGTTGGTGTGGCCTTCGCCGCGCGCGGGATTGCGGTTTTCCTGCTCGACCAACTGGCGCACGCTGGATGTGCCATCGCCCACCACAGCGGCGGGGCGGCGCAGCGCGGCCGCGACCACACGTTCGCCGGCCACCAGGATGCGGTAGTCGTCGCCGGGAATATAACGTTCGACAATGATGGTGCGGCCATGCTCGCGCGCGCGCTCAAAGGCCAGCTTGACCTCATCCGGCTTGCCGCAGCGGGTGGTCACGCCACGCCCATGGTTGCCGTCCAGCGGCTTGACGGTCACCAGGCCACCCAGCTCCAACGCCGCGCGCTGCGCCTGCTCCAGGGTGCGCACGCTGACGCCTTCCGGCACCGGCACGCCAGCCTCCTGCAACAAGGCCTTGGTCAATTGCTTGTCGCAGGCAATGCCGACCGCGATATGGCCGGTGTCGCCGGTGATCGTCGCTTGCAGCCGTTTCTGCTGCGCGCCCCAGCCCAGCGCGAACATATTCGCTTCTTCGGTCAGGCGCTGGTAAGGAATCCCCTGGCGCGCCGCCGCGCGCAGGATGGCGCCGGTGCTGGTGCCGATGGCGTGGCGTTCGGCGGTGTCGCGCAGCGCCGCGACGCCTTCATCCAGTTGCCGCGCCACGTCGTCGGCGCCGCTGGCCAGGCCGCGCACCAGCGACATCGCCAGGTCGCAGGCGTCGATGGCGACGTGCTCCGATTCGTAGGAGCAGACCACGCGATACTGGCCGGGCGCACCGTTGATTTCATGGGTGCGGCCGGTGTAGGTCGGCGTCCCGGCCAGGCATTGCAGCGCGATGGTGACGTGTTCGACCACATGCGCCAGATTGGCGCCGTTGTTCAGCGCCTGCACGAAGCCGCCGTACTGGCCGACCGAGCAGCGGTGATCATACAGCGACGGCAGCAGCGACAGCAGGCGCTCGGTGAAGCCGGCGATGCTGGTGGTGGTGTGGTCGCGCAGCGCCTGCAAGTCGATGATGCTCAGCAGGCAAGGCTGGCTGGAATACAGATTCGGGCCACGTAAGACGTGCTGTTTAACGATGATCATGCTCTAAAGTCCTGTCGGTTAAATATTGGATGAAATCAGCCAGCGGGCCGGCGTCGGCCGGGCTGGCAAAACTGGCGCCGGACGGCAGCAGATGCAGGCGCACGTCCAGCATTTGCGGCACGTCGCCGCGCGATACGTCGGCGATATTGGTGATGGCGTGACGGCAGTCGAGCACGGTCACGCCGCCGCTGCCGATCACCGAAATGCCCTGGCCCTTGACGATCAAGGCGGTGTCCTCGTCGATACCCGCGCCCAGCAGGAAGGGGCTTTGCGCGATGGCGCTCAGCAGGCGATGGATACGGTGGCGCTGCGAGAAATGCTGGTCGATGATGACGCGGCTGACGAAGCCGAGACCCGCGCTCAGGTGCACCGCGCCTTTTTCCGGCGCCAGCTCGGCCTTGCCTTCAGCCAGCATATGGGTGCACATGCCCGATGCGCCGGCGCTGGTGCCGGCGATGCAGGCGCCGTTGTCATACCAGGCGCTGCGCATGGCGCGTTCTACCTTGGTGCCGCCGATGAAGGCCATCAGCCGTTTCTGGTCGCCGCCGGTCATGAAAATGCCGCGCGCCTGCGCCAAGCGGTGCGCCAGCATGTCGTCTTCCGCTTCGGCGCGGCTGGTGATGCTGGCATGCGTCACCTGCGTGGCACCCATTTCATCGAAGGCCTGGCGGTACATATCCCACAGGTCCCCTGGCACCGTGCTGGCGGCCGTGACGATCATGATGGGCTGTTCCAGGCCGCCCGCCAGTGCGGCAAACTTGTGCAATATTTCCTTGTTGTCCGTGCGGTCTTCCTTGCCGCCGATGATCATTAAGCTTCCGTTGAGGTTCATAGCTTCAATTGATGAGTTGACGATACATCCTCGTGGCCATCAGGCCCAGCGGACGATGATGCTGGGCCGGTGTCATCAGCGTCTGCAGCAGCTGCACGGCGGCCTGCTTGCTGCCCAGCGTGGCGACCTGCTGTTCCAGCTGGCGCAGCGGACTGGTGCTGTTGTCCTGGGCATGATGGCGGACGATGCCGCGCGGCGCGCCCTGGCGCGGCGTTTGGTGCAGGCCCAGCGTATCGAGCGAACGCTGGCGGGCGCGGAAGCTGGGCACGCGTTTCGGCGTGACGATCCAGTCGCGCAGCACCTGCTGCTCATAGGCGCTGAAGACGCCGAACATTTCGGCACGTTCGCTCTGGATCAGGCGCCAGAAGCGGCTGTTTTCCGGCGGCTGGCCGCGCTGTATCCAGCCGGCCGTTTCCAGCGCGGCCAGCATCTGCGGGATTTGCTGCGGATCGCTCAGCCATTCGTTGATGCTGCGGCCAGCCAGGCGGCAGTAGTCCGAGTGCATATTGGCGCCGGTGTGGGCCTTGGCGGCCATGATGTCCACCAGTTCCGTCTCCAGGTCGAAGCCGGAGATGATCGAGGTGGTGCAGGCGCCCAGGTCGTTCAGGCGATAGCCGTCGCGTACCCGCTGCCAAACGCTGGCGCTGTCGCCAAAGCGCGGCAGCAGCTGGGTCAGCGCCTGTACCGCCTTCTGCGCATGGCCGGTGCTGCCGTTGTCCACGGTGATATGCAGCGTGAAGTAATATGGATCGATACCCAGCTCGTTGAGTTCGTAGGCGGTGATCAGCAGGTGCAAGGGCAGCTGCTCATAGCCCAGGTTGTAGCCGATGATCTCCGGCAGGAAGCGGTCCGCGTCATAGGCCAGCGCCAGCTGAATGGCGCCTTGCTCAAAATAGGTGTCCGGCAGCTCGTGCCAGTTGTCGCATTCATGCGCGGCCAGCAGCTTCTTGTAGAGCAGCACATGGTTCTTTTCCGGCACGCCGTCGCCCAGTTCTTCCAGATAGGTCTGGATCAGCGGGCGGAAGTCGGGATCGTCCCAGCGCGCCAGCAGGCCGTACAGCCAGGCGCCGTCCACCAGCTTGGTCGGCGCGGCGTGCTTGAGGAAGTACAGCGCATGCGACTGGTTGCTGAAAAAGCGGCGCGGCGCGCCTTCGCGGCGGCTTTGCAGGTAGGCCTGGTATTCCATGCCGACGGTGAAGGCGCGGCTGGCCATCCACGGTCCCAGCTGGCTTAGCTGGGACGGCAGTTCGTCATGCAACTGCTGAGCGGCCTGTAGCCGCTGCACCATAAAGGCGCGCGAGTTGGCCAGGCCATCGGCGTCCGGCGGACCGTCGTTGAGTGAGCGATAAACCGCTGCCGCGCTGGTCAGGGCGGCAGGGGCGGGGACGGCATACGCTAGTTGTAACATGAGGGGCTCGAATGTGAATTGTGGGCGTTGGAGAATTATCGATTGCCTCGGCCTTGCCCCACATCGGTGCGTCTCTTGTGTTTGTGTAAGAGTACGCTGACAGCAATGTCAATTTTCAGCCATCGCGCCCTTGACAACCTTGATGGATTCGCCCAGTTCGGCGCCGGTCAGCGGATCAGCTTCTGGGTCGGACACGGTGCGCGCGGCCATCTGGCTCAGCAGCGCTTCTTCTTCGCTGTCCAGGATCACCGACGCCGAGCCGTCGCCGCCATCGACCGCCTGCTGCTGCGCGGGGTCGCTGACGGTGTCCCATTTCGGTCCGTCGTTCCACGAACCGCGCACTTCCTGCCCGCCTTGCGACATGTCGAAATAGACGCTGGTGAATTCGGGACTGCCCGGCATTTTCCCCGGCGGGAAGTTGGGCTGGATGGCGTACAGTGCTTTTTCAAACGACTTCTGGTGGGCGATCTCGCGCGTCATCAAAAAGCCCAGCGCTTCCTTGACGCCCGGATCTTCGGTCAGATTGATCAGCCGCTCATAGACGATCTTGGCGCGCGCCTCGGCGGCGATGTTGGAGCGCAGGTCGGCGGTGGGTTCGCCGATGGTGTCGATGTAGGCGGCGGTCCATGGTACGCCGGCCGAGTTGACCAGCGGCGCGCCGCCGCCGTACAGCACTTGCGTCAGATGGCTGTCGTTGCCGGCGCCGGTGATTGAGCGATACAGTTCGCCTTCCTCATCCACGCCTTCGGCCAGCCGGCCCTTGGCGCCCTTGTTGAGCATGACGACGATGTTGCCGATGACTTCCAGATGGCTGAGCTCCTCGGTCGCGATATCGAACAGCATATCCTTGCGGCCGGGATCATCCTCCGCCAGCGCCTGGGTGAAGTAGCGGCACGCGGCCGCCAGCTCGCCTTGTGGTCCGCCAAACTGTTCCAGCATCAGGTTGGCCAGGCCGGGATTGGTCTCGCTGACGCGGACGGTGTATTGCAGACGTTTGTTGTGCGCGAACATGGTTTTCTCCTTGGTTGGTTAGAAACCCATCGTAGGCGCTGCCCGACACGCTGCGTATCAGCGCTTGGCGTTGCGGCGTGTCGGACAAGACCGGCATGTGACTACCATCTCTATCGACGAGCTTAACCTGTGGTCTCGACAGTAATCAGGCGGCCCGGTGCGCCACGCGCCGGTCCTGCTGGCGGCGTTCCTGATTGACCGGCGTCGGCGCGGGCACGGCGCGCAGCGGCGCAGGCGCAGGATGCAGCCGCTGCTCCCACGCCCACGCATGCGCGATGATGGTATCCAGGTCGCCAAACTTCGGCTGCCAGCCCAGCTCCTGCCGTGCGCGCGTGGCGTCGGCCACCAGCCGGGCCGGATCGCCGTCGCGGCGTGGGCCGCTGGCGATGGGTATCCGCCTGCCCGTCACCCGTTCGGCGGCGGCGATCACCTCGCGGATCGAATAGCCGTTGCCATTGCCGAGGTTGTAGCGGGCGCTGGGCGCGCCTTGCGACAGCGCCTGCAAGGCCAGCAGGTGCGCATCGCACAAATCCTGCACATGGATGTAGTCGCGCAGGCAGGTGCCGTCCGGTGTCGGATAGTCTTCGCCGTAGATGGTGATGGCGGCGCGCCGCCCCGAAGCGGCCTGCAGCACCAGCGGAATCAGATGCGTTTCCGGCTCGTGGCATTCGCCCAGTTCGTTGTCGGGATCGGCGCCGGCGGCGTTGAAGTAGCGCAGGCAGATGCTGCGCAAATCGTAGGCCCGGGCGAAATCGTCCAGCATCTCTTCCACCATCAGCTTGGACTTGCCGTAAGGGTTGATCGGCAGCGTCGGGTGGCGCTCGTCGATCGGCACATACTGCGGGTCGCCGAAGATGGCGGCGGTGGACGAGAAGATGAACTGGTCGACGCCGTGGCGCACCATCGTCTCCAGCAAGACCAGCGTATTGCTGACATTGTTTTCGTAGTAGCGCGCCGGCTGCTGCACCGATTCGCCAACCTGGATGAAGCTGGCGAAGTGCATCACGGCGCGGATCGGATAGGCCTGGAACAGCACCTCCAGCGCGCCTGGGTCGTGCAGGTCGGCGACGATCAGCGGCGCATCGCCGACCGCCTCGCGCCGGCCCTGCGACAGATTGTCCAGCACCACCGGCATATAGCCATTACGGCGCAAGCGCTTGACCATGTGCGAGCCGACGTAGCCGGCGCCGCCGACCACAAGGATGGGTGTTTGCATAAGTCCTCCTCAGGTTCTGGATTCGGCGCTGCGGGTGGCGGCGCCGTTCGCTGAGCGCACGCGCTCGGCGGCTTTTTTACCGGCCAGGAAGGCGTGATCCGAGTTGTAGTATTCCCATTCGCTGTAGCGGCCGGACAGGATGATGTCGTGCTGCTCCATCCACGCGCGCACGGTGGCGACGTTGTGCGCGCGCGCATGGTCGTACACCACGTAGGCATACGGCATATCGACCTGGTTGGCGGCGACCACGGTGTCATCGGCGTTGATGAAGCCGACCCGGATGCAGTCGTCTATGCAGCGCTGGATCAGTGCATCGCCATCGACTGGCAGCGGTTTCCATGGCGAGTAGGAGATCTCGCAGGTGAAGCCGAAACCGCCCGGCGCATTGCATTCGGCGCTGGCGTTGCCCTGTACGAAAATGCGGTGGAAGATGCTGTCTTCCGGGTAGTAGATCCAGTGCTTTTCCGTGATATTGCTGCGGTTGACGCCGATGTTGACGCAGCGGATCGACACATGGTTCAGCCCTTCGGCCGCGCTGCGCACTGCCTCCGGCGCGGCCTGGCCGCACAGCTTGACCAGCTCCGGCAGCGGCATGGTGCTGATCAGCTGCGCATAGGGCAGGCGGCGGCCGTCGGCCAGCACCACCGTATGCTCCTGTGGCAGCACCTTTACCACATTGGCGTTCAGCTCGACTTTGCCGCGGATGTGCGGCAGGAAGCCGTTCATCAGCGCCTGGAAACCGCCGCGCAGCGGATAGCCGAAGCGGGCGTTGGGGCCCATGGGCTTGGCCACCGGTTCCAGTGCACCTTCGATGATCTGTTCCAGGTCCGGCAGCGGCACGCGTCCGCCCAGCCACGAGGTTTCCATGTCCTTCAGCGGCACGGTCCAGATTTTTTTGTTGTAGGGGATGGCGAAGTGCCTGGCAATGCCTTTGCCCCAGACGCGGTAGATGAAGTCTTCGAAGTTCTCCGTGCGGGCTGCGGCTGCGCCGGCATCGCTGTTGGCCACATCGGCGGTGCCGTCGGCGCAGCAGTCTTCCACCACGCCAGGCTGGCACGCCGCTTCGCTAAGGCCGTAGCGCGATTCGATCGCGCCGACGATGCACTCCTTGATCACCTGCGGGGGCAGGCCATACAGCGCGCCCTGGAAGGGGTAGCGGGTGTACACCTGCTTGCTGTAAACCCAGGCTTCGCGCATCTGCCAGTGCTGGTTATCGCCCAGCAGGATGTCGTACAGCTTGAGTACATACGGATCGTTGGAGAACATGATATGGCCGGCGTAGTCGAAGGTGAAGCCGTTGTCGCGGACCGAGCGGCACCAGCCGCCGACGCTGGCGTTACGCTCCAGCAGCACGGTGTCGGCGCCCAGGTGGTAGGCAGCCGACAAGCCGGTCGGCCCACCGCCGACAATGATGCAGTTGGTGGCGCCGCGCCCGCGCATGGCGTTGACGTTGGCGGCGTCTGGCGCCGGGACGCTGGCTTCCGGCGCCGGTGGCGGCGTCAGGCCGGCGGCGGCGCTGCCGCCCGGCGGTGTCCGCTGCATCAATGCGCGCATGCTGTCGGCGGTGCTTTCCCACGAGGTGCGTTCGACCACCGCGCGCATGCGCTCTGCCAGTGCTGCGCGCTGCGGCTCGTCCAATGCCAGCGCCGCCTCGCAATGGGCGATGAATTCGGCGTGGTCATGGCCGATGGCGACGATGTCACCATAAGGTTTTTCCACATCGGTGATGGCGGTGCTGACTGACGGCAGCTCGGCCGCCATGTATTCCAGCACCTTGGTCGGGCTGATGTAGCGCGTCGATTCATTCAGCGCGAACGGCAGCAGGCAGACATCCCAGCCGGCCAGGAACTGCGGCAGCACCTGGTAGGACTGCTGGCCGAGGTAGTGGATGTTCTGCCGCTGCGGCAGCGTTGCCGGATCGATCTTGACCACCGGCCCGACCAGCACCAGCTGCCACTCCGGATGCGCGTCGGCCATGGCGGCGATCAGCGCCGCGTCGAAGCGCTCGTCAATCACGCCGTAGTAGCCCAGGCGCGGATGGGGAATGTCATTGTGCAGCGGATGGCTGTTGCTGCGGTCCAGTGCCTGGTGGAAGTGTACCGAGTCGACGCTGCTGGCGAAGCAGTGGGCGCTGGCGTGGCGCTGGCGCTTGGCTTCGTACAGGCTGGGACCGCCGGTAAAGACCAGGTCGGCGACCTTCAGCAGCACCGCCTCGCGTTGCAGCAGCTGCTTGGGGGCGTTCTGGAATGCAGACAGCTCATCCATGCAATCGTAGACGACCAGGGCAGCATCCGGCGGCAGCAGCGGCAGCGCCATCGGCGTGTAGAACCACACCAGCGGCTGCTTGTCGATGCCGGGCAGCTCGCTCAGCAGTCCTTGCAGCAGCGGGATCTGGTCGTCGTGGAAACCGCTGGACTGCACCGGCGTGTGCGGCCGGTACACCGACAGATTGGGCGCGGGATTGAAGGTTTCCCAGTGGGCCGGGCCGGCGTCGTACACCGGTTCTTCGACCACCAGTACGCGATAATATTGGGCCAGGCGCGATAGCAGGTGTTGTGGACGTTGATAAACAAAATCCCACCGCAGGTGACAAAAGACGATCATGGTTTGCATAGCGCTCTCCCTTGTTGGTTGACATAGTTGCTTGGTCAGGCGAATTGCCTGGTGTAGCGCGGCGGCATATACCGGCACTGGCCGCCGCGCCAGAGGTGGCGTGCTGTGCAGGTCGACATCCCACAGCCCGCTTTTGTGCCAATGGTCGGCATGCTCCCAGTCTGGCCGGTCGATCACCGGATACAGGCAGATGCCGCGCACATCGGCGCCTTGCTCGATGGCCAGTGCGGTTTGCTCGGCCATCTGTCGCATCCAGACGCCACGGCCGCTGCCGACGTGGCTGGTTTCCGCCAGCAGCAGCGGGCGTTGATAACGCTGGTGCAGCTCCAGCAGCGTCTGGTGCAGCGGCAGGCGGCGCGGATCGTCGAGGTGCCACCACAGCCGCAGGTTGCTGCCGCTTTCCCACTGGTTGCTGTGGTAGTAGTTGCCGCCGATGATGTCGAGGTAGCGCTCGGCGCCCCCCAGTCCCGGCTCGCGCCGGCCGCACAGCATGTCCCAGGCGTCGAATTGCGAGGCAGTCCAGCCGGCCGCTTGTGCGGCCCAGTCCGGCCGGCCTGGCGGTGCGATCACATGGATCAGCGGATCGCATTGCAGGATGCGCGCGCCCGGCGTGACCTGCCAGATGGCGTCGCAGCCGGCGATGGTGGCGCGCACCAGCTGGCGCTTGCCTTCCTCGGCCGCGCGCGGGTCGTGCATATTCTTGCAATGGAACATATGCACCGACAGGCCCCAGCTCTGGAACGAGATTTCGTTGATCGGCGAGTACACCGGCGTGTCGCCGGCCCACGGTTTTAAATATTTCGCCAGCTCGGTGCAATAGCGCACGAAGCGCGGTACAAATTCTTCGCCGTAGACATCCACATCGTCCGGCCAGCCGTAGTGGCAGAAGGTCCAGCAGATTTGCAAGCCGAGTTCCTGCGCCGCGCGCAGGCGGCCGTCGAGGATGCTGAAATCGAAACTGCCGTTGCGTTCGCACAGCCGCCAGCCGGCCGATTCGCGCACCGTGCGGATGCCGAACTCATGCAGCAGTACATAGTCTGCGCGGGCTTGTTCGAGATGGCCGGTGACGCTGTTCATGTCGAGTGGACGGCCGGCGTGGTTGAGGTGATCGGCGCCTTCGTAGCCGGCCTGCCAGAAGCTGGCGAACGGCGGCGCGGGGGCAACGCGTGGAGCGGACGGGGGCATGGATATCCTGCGGAAGTAAGCGCGCCCAATCAGCTCAACAATATGATGGTACAGCCGGCGCGCAGCGCTAGTACCACGAAGAAATGTAAATCCATGCTAGACGGGTTTCACGTTTACCTTCGTCCGGTACGATGGGGAAACGCGGCGTATCAGCAACAGATTACTGCGCGGAATTGAGCGCTGTTTTCCTTAGCCGGTGCAAGGTTGTTACGATGCCCGGCACACTTCGATCAGCGAGGGCATCTATGGCTCAGTTTGAATATCCGCGACCGCAACTGCAACGCGATGCGTGGCAATCACTCAACGGCAAATGGGATTTCACCTTTGATGACGGGCGCCGTTACCGTCATGCCAGCGACGGCATCAGCTGGGATCGGCAGATTGACGTGCCGTTCGCGCCCGAGAGCGAGCTCAGCGGTATTGGCGATCAGGGCTTTCATGCGGTGTGCTGGTATCGCCGCGTGTTTACGCTGGAGTCGCGCAGCGCGCGCACCATGCTGCATTTCGGCGCCGTCGATTATCGCGCGCAGGTGTGGGTCAACGGCGTGCTGGTGGCCGAGCATGAGGGCGGCCACACGCCGTTCCGTGCCGACATCACCGATGCGCTGCTGGACGGCGACGAACAGACACTGATCGTGCGCGCCGAAGACGATCCCGGCGACCTGGCCAAGCCGCGCGGCAAGCAGGACTGGCAGCTGCACCCGCATTCGATCTGGTATCCGCGCACCACCGGCATCTGGCAGACGGTATGGCTGGAGCCGCTGCCGTCCACCTACATCCAGTCGCTGCGCTGGACGCCGATGTTCGACAACTACGAGATCGGCTGCGAGGTGCTGGCCGGCGGCGCGCTGTCGCAGGAGCTGTCGGTGGAAGTGCGGGTGCTGCACAACGATGTGCTGCTGGCGGCCGACCGCTATCTGCTGGTGGGGCAGGAGGCCAACCGCAAGATCGTGCTGTCTGATCCCGGCATCGACGATTCGCGCAACGATCTGCTGTGGAGCCCGGAGCGGCCGACGCTGCTGGACGCCGAGCTGACGCTGTACCGCGGCGATGAGGTGCTGGACCGCGTGCATTCGTACACGGCGTTGCGCTCGGTCGCCATCAGCCGCGACAGGTTCATGCTGAACGGCCGGCCGTACCATCTGCGGCTGGTGCTGGACCAGGGCTACTGGACCGAATCGCTGATGACCGCGCCGTCGGACGATGCGTTACGCCGCGACGTGGAGCTGACCAAGGCGATGGGCTTCAACGGCGTGCGCAAGCACCAGAAGCTGGAAGATCCGCGCTATCTGTACTGGGCCGACAAACTGGGGCTGCTGGTATGGGGCGAGATGCCGTCTGCGTATGCGTTCAGTGCGCGCTCAATGACGCGGCTGGTCAGGGAGTGGACCGAGGCGATCGAGCGCGATTACAGCCATCCCTGTGTGATTGTGTGGGTGCCGTTCAACGAGTCCTGGGGTGTGCCCAATCTGACTTCGATGCAGGCGCACCGCAATGCGGTCGAGGCGCTGTACCACCTGACGCGCATGCTGGACGGCACGCGGCCGGTGATCGGCAACGATGGCTGGGAGGCTTCCGCCACCGATATCCTCGGCATCCACGACTACGACGGTGATCCGGAAAAGCTGGAGCAGCGCTACGCGGTCAACGATCCGGTGCGGCAGCTGTTCGACCAGCGCCGTCCAGGCGGACGGATACTGACGCTGGATGGCTTTCCGCATCGCGGCCAGCCGATTGTGCTGACGGAATTCGGTGGCATCGCCTACGATCCGAATGCGCCGGAAGGGCATACCTGGGGCTACTCGCGCGCCGGCGACGCCGCCACGTACCTGGAGCGTTACCGCGCCTTGCTGCAAGTGGTGAACGAAACCGTGATGTTCAGTGGCTTTTGCTACACGCAGTTTGCCGACACCTTCCAGGAAACCAACGGGCTGCTGAACGCCGACCGCTCGCCCAAGGTGCCGCTGGAGCAGATCAGCGCAGCCACCCGCAATGTGCCGTTCTAAACGCGCAACCCCGTCATTCCGGCGCAAGCCGGAATCCATGTTGAGCATCAGTCCTCGCTGGCCTCAAGATTACCGCGTATCTGCTGCAACAAAGCCTGCAGCTGACTGAGCTGCTCTGCGCTCATGCCTTGCACCGCCGCGCTGGATGCCTGCAAGCCCAGGTCATTCAGGCCGTGAAAGACCTTTTCCCCCTGCGCACTCAGCGTCAGGCGGGTGATACGGCGGTCCGCCTCATCGGCGGCAGCATCCAGCAACTGCTTGTCGCGCAAGCCCTTGAGCAAGCGCGCCAGCTGCGCCTTGTCGCGTCCGGAGTGCGCCACCAGGTCGCCCTGGGTCGCCCCCGGATGACGCGCAAAGAAGCCCAGCGCCTTGTACTCCATATGCGTGACCTCATGCCCGGTGTCGCGCAGGCCGCGCAGCTGGCGGGCACGGTACAGATGCATGATTGAATGGATGGCGTCGAACACCTGGTCAGATTGGTTGACTTTATTAACTTTGTTGCTCATAATGTGGACATTATCAACTAATTTTGGAGCAGATGATGAGTGGACGTATTCAACGTGTGCGGCATGAGCTCAAACTGCGCGAACTGCAAGTAGTCAAGGTTGATCATTTGACAGCGGACTACGTCAGGGTAACATTCAAAGGCGAGACCTTACACGATTTCGTCTCGGCTTCCTACGACGACCATGTGAAATTCTTCGTCAATGAAGCAGACCGCCGCGATTTCACACCGCGCAGCTACGACAATGTGGCCGGCGAACTGACAATCGAATTCGCCTTGCACGCCACCGGCGCCGCTTCAGATTGGGCGCGCCAGGCTGCGCCGGGGCAGAACGCATCCATCGGCGGCCCGCGTGGCTCAATGATCATCCCGATGGATTATGACTGGCATGTGCTGGCGGGCGACGCCACCGCGCTGCCGGCGATCCGCCGCCGGCTGGAGGAATTGCCGGCTAACGCGACAGTGCAGGTGCTGGTAGCCGGCCCGGAAGCGGCTTCGCTGCCGTTCAACAGCGAGGCGCAAGTGACGCTGCAACGCTATGCCGGCAGCGAAGACCTGCTGGCCGCCATCCGTGCGCTGCAATTGCCGGCCGGCGAGGGCTTCTTCTGGTTTGCCGGCGAGGCCTCGGTCGCCGCACAGGTGCGCGATGCAGTATTCGTCGACAAAGCCCACCCGCGCGACGCAGCCCGCATCTCGGCCTACTGGAAGCAGGGTGCCAACGGCCACCACGAAGACCTGTCTTAAGCCCGCAGCGCGTCGAGGACGACGTTGAAGGCCGGCGAGGACTGGCGGCGGCTTGGATAGTAGAGGTGGTAGCCCGGCCATGAGGGGCACCAGTCGCGCAGCACGCGTATCAGCGTGCCTTCCTTCAGGTGTTCCTCAACCATATCTTCCGGCACATAGGCGATGCCGTAGCCGGCCAGTGCCGCGCGCAGGCGCGAGGAGGTGTTGTTGAACACCCATTGGCCGTCCACCCGCACATTCAGCGGCTCGCCGTTCTTTTCAAATTCCCACACCATCAGATTGTTATGCGTCGGCAGGCGCAGGTTGATGCAGCTGTGCTGTTGCAGCTCGTGCGGCGTGCGCGGCTTGGCGCGCCGGGCGAAGTAGTCCGGTGTCGCCACCAGCGCCATGCGCAGGTCAGGGCTGATGCGCACGGCGATCATGTCTTTTTCCACCTGGTCGCCCAGCCGCACGCCGGCGTCGAAACGCTGGGTGACGATATTGGTCAGGCCGTAGTCGATATTGATGTCGATCTTCACCTCAGGGTAGTCATGCATGACCGGCGACAGCTTGGGCCACAGCACATGGTTGGCCGCATGCTCGGCGGCGGTGATGCGGATGGTGCCGGCCGGCTTGTCGCGCAATTCGCTGAGCGAGGCCAGTTCCTGCGTGATTTCATCGAAGCGCGGCGCTGCAGTTTGCAGCAGCCGTTCGCCAGCCTCGGTCGGGCTGACGCTGCGGGTGGTGCGCGTCAGCAGGCGGATGCCGAGCCGCGTCTCGAGACCGCGTATCGTGTGGCTCAGCGCCGACTGCGACACGCCCATTTTGGCGGCCGCCTTGGTGAAGCTGCCCTCGCGCGCCACTGTCACAAAGGCCAGCAGGTCGTTGAAATTCTCATGGTCCATTAATGAGTTCTCCTCATAAGCTCATGCTGATTATAGCGTCTTATCAAAGTAGTGATGGATGCCTACACTGTCTGCATACGAGAACAGGAGCAAGAGCATGGACCCAGTACAGATTACCCGCGCCGGATCGCAAGCCTCGGTGGCAGGGCCGGCAGACTACTTTACCGGACAGGTGCGCATTGATGCGCCATTCCAGGGCAGCGGCGACGCGCGCGTGGGCGGCGCCACTGTCAGCTTTGAGCCGGGCGCGCGCACCACCTGGCATACCCATCCGCTGGGACAGACGCTGATCGTCGTTGCGGGCGTGGGCCGGGTGCAGCATTGGGGCGGCCCGGTGCAGGAGATCAGGCAGGGCGACACGGTATGGATACCGCCTGGCGTCAAGCATTGGCATGGCGCGGCAGAGCAGGTGGCCATGTCGCATATCGCGATTGCCGAAAGCCTGGACGGCCAGGTGGTGGAGTGGATGGAGCCGGTATGAACAAGCGCGCCATCCTGGCCATCATTCTGGCCAGCTATGTGATGATTGTGCTGGATACTTCGGTGGTCCTGACCGGCCTGCCGAAGATCCACCTTGAACTGGGCTTCAGCGACAGCGGGCTGGCGTGGGTGCAGAGCGCCTACACGCTGACGTTTGGCGGGTTTCTGCTGCTGGCCGCGCGCGCTGGCGACATCGTTGGCCGCCGCCGCATGCTGGTGGCAGGGCTGGCGCTGTTCACGCTGGCGTCGCTGGCGATAGGCGCGGCTGCCACGCCGGTGCAGCTGGTGATCGCGCGCGCCGTGCAGGGACTGGGCGCTGCGATCCTGGCGCCTTCCACGCTGGCGCTGTTGCAGACCACCTTTGCGGACGGTGCAGAGCGCACGCATGCAGTATCGCTGTATAGCGCCACGGCCGGCATCGCCGCCAGCGTCGGGCTGGTGCTGGGCGGCGTGCTGGCGGAGTGGATGTCGTGGCGGGTCGGCTTTCTGATCAACCTGCCGATCGGGCTGGCGATGATCTGGGCCGCGCTGCGCTACATCCCCGAGAGTCCGCGCGGCGGTGGCCAGTTCGACCTGGGCGGGGCGCTGGCGTCCACCACCGGCATGAGCGCGCTGGTGTATGCCTTCATCCGTTCGGCCAGCAGCGGCTGGTCCGACCTGCTGACGCAAGGCGCGCTGGCGGCAGGCGTGCTGTTGCTGGCGGCGTTTGTCGTCAACGAGCGTGGCGCGGCGCAGCCTATCATGCCGCTGCGCCTGTTTGCCGACCGCCAGCGCACGTCGGCGTATGCGGCACGCATGCTGTTCCTCGGCGCGATGATCGGCTTCTTTTTCTTCACCACGCAGTATCTGCAAACGGTGCTGCGCTATCCGCCATCGCTGACCGGCATGGCGTTCCTGCCGATGACGCTGGTGAATTTTGCGGTGGCCTTGCAGGTGCCGCGGCTGACCCGCCGCTTCGGCAACGCGCGGCTGCTGGCGCTTGGCCTGGCGGTATGCCTGATTGGCATGGCTGCACTAAGCCGTGTATCCCCAGCGGGCGGCTACTGGCTGACGGTGGCGCTGCCGATGGTGCTGATCGGCGCGGGGCAGGGGATGACCTTGAGTCCCTTGACGGCAGCCGGGATCGCCCGCGTACCGGCGCGGGATGCCGGTGCCGCGTCGGGCGTGGTGAATGTCGCGCATCAGCTGGGTAATTCGCTCGGCCTGGCGGCGCTGGTGGCGCTGGCTGGTGCGGCGCCGCTGGCGCAGCGCGTGACTACAGCGTTGAGTGCATCCAGCGTTATGCTGGCACTGGCGTTGCTGCTGATGGTGCTGGCCGGACGAACAGCGCCGTCAGCATGCCTATCAGGCACACCGCGATAACGTAGTAGGCCGGGCCGAGCGGATCATTCTTCAGCATCAGTGTGACGATGATCGGCGTCAGCCCGCCGAAGATGGCGTAGGACAGGTTGTACGAGAACGACAGGCCGGAGAAGCGCACCTGTGGCGGGAAGGCTTGCACCAGCACGCGCGGCACCGCGCCGACCACGCCGACGCAGAAACCGGTGAGGCCGTACAGCGGCAGCAGCAATTCCGGCTGCACGCGCAACGTGGTGTAGAACAGGTAGGTGCACACCGCCAGCAGCGCCGATCCAACAAGCAGCACTGGCCTGGAACCGATCCGGTCGGCCAGCACGCCATAGAAGATGCAGCCGAAGGCCAGGCCCAGCGTGGCAATGGTGTTGGCGATCAGCGAGGTGCGGGCGTCGATGTGGTAAATCTTTTGCAGCAGCGCGGGCGTCATCAGGATCACCACCACGATGCCGGCCGACAGCATCCAGGTCAGCAGCATGGAGATAATGACTGCCGTGCGGTGGCTGCGCAGCACCGCTTTCAGCGGCATCTCTGCGGCCAGTGCCTTGCGCTGTGCCATCTCGGCAAACACCGGCGTTTCGTGCAGCCAGCGGCGCAGATACATTGAACCCAGGCCGAACACGCCGCCCAGCAGGAAGGGCCAGCGCCATGCGCCGCCCAGCACTTCATCCGGCGTGTACACGGTATTCAAACCGGTCGCCACCAGGGAACCGAGCAGAATGCCGAAGGTCAGGCCGGCAGTCAGCACGCCGCAGGCATAGCCGGTATGGCGCGCAGGTACGTGCTCGGAGACGAACACCCAGGCGCCAGGCACTTCGCCGCCCACCGCAGCGCCCTGGAACATGCGCATCAACAGCAGCAGCAGCGGCGCGGCGACGCCGATGCTGGCGTAGGTCGGCAGCAGGCCGATGGCCAGCGTCGGCACGGACATCATCAGGATCGATAAGGTGAACATGCGCTTGCGGCCGAGCAGGTCGCCGAAGTGCGCCATCACCACGCCACCCAGCGGACGCACGACATAGCCGGCGGCGAAGATGCCGAAGGTTTGCAGGCTGCGCAGCCAGTCTTGCATCTCGGGCGGGAAGAACAACTGGCCGATAGCGTTGGCGAAGAAGACGAAGATGATGAAATCGTAGAATTCAAGCGCGCCGCCAAGCGCGGCGAGGGAGAGGGTTTTGTAGTCCTGGCCAGTGAGCGGGCGGGCGACGGTCATGTGCGCAGTCTCTGTTTATTGTGGGTGGCGTAGCATAGCAGGAAAGCCTCGCCGCCGTTGCCGCTCCGCGAGGTTCCTTGTGCAATGCAATATGGATAATTCTTTACAAATTTCACCGGTAGGCTAAAGTTGATGCCGATGATAACGCTATCTTTGCGTTGCGTAGACCTCCCGAATACCTGATTGATGGACGGCTTGCTATAGCGCCGGCATCGTCGGATTGTTAATGTTAGCGCTATCTATAATCGGAGCCCGGATGCAGAGTGTTCGTTGGGTGGTGATGGGTGTCAGCGGCTGCGGCAAAAGTACCGTCGGGCAGGCGCTGGCAGTGGCGAATGGCGTGGCTTTTGTTGAGGGCGACCAGTATCACCCGGAGGCCAACGTGGCCAAGATGTCGGCCGGCCAGGCCCTGGATGATGACGACCGCGCCGGCTGGCTGCTGGCTTTGCAGGCGCAGATACGCGCGGCGCAGCTGCGTGGCGAGGGACTGGTGGTGTCCTGCTCGTCGCTGAAGCGGCGCTACCGGGACCTGCTGCGGCAGGGCGATCCGGCGCTGCGCTTTGCGCATCTGGCGGGGCCGAAGCACGTGATTGCGGCGCGCATGCAGGCGCGGAGCGGCCATTACATGCCGCCGTCGCTGCTGGACAGCCAGTTCCGCGACCTGGAGCCCATGCAGTCCGATGAAGCCGGAATCACCTTGCGTATCGAAACACCGCCTGCCGGTCTGGTGGAGCAGATCAGGGCGCAGCAGTAGCACACTACAAAAAATAGGGAGACTTACATGACCAGTCCATTGGCGTCATGGCTAGGTGTGACGCCGTCCGCGTGGGCGTTGATCGCGGTGGCCCTGTCGGTCGGCTTGCTCACGCTGCTGATCGCCTGGGGCAAGTTACAGCCGCTGCTGGCCTTCGTGGCGGCGGCGCTGGCTGCCGCGCTGCTGCTCGGCATGCCGGTGGAGAGTATTCCCAAGTCGATCGACAAGGGCATCGGCGACCTGCTCGGCTCATTGATCGTGATCGTCTGCCTCGGCGCGGTGTTCGGCAAGCTGATTGCCGACAGCGGCGCGGCACAGCGCATCGCCGCCTACCTGATCCAGCTATTCGGTTCGGCGCGCATGCCGGTGGCGTTGACGCTGACCGGCTTCGTGGCCGGAATTCCGCTGTATTACAACGTCGGCTTTGTGCTGCTGGTGCCGCTGGTGTTTTCGCTGGTCTACCAGAGCGGCCGGCCCGCGGTGGCGATGGCGATACCGCTGCTGTGCGGACTGTCGATTGCGCATGGCTTCCTGCCGCCGCATCCTTCGCCGACGGCGCTGGTGGCGCAGTTCCACGCCGACATGGGCCGCACGCTGTTATACGGCATGATCGTCGCCGTGCCGACGCTGATTATCGCCGGGCCGCTGTTTGCGCAGACGCTGAAGCGCATCCAGGCAGCGCCGGCATCAATGTTCCAGGCCGGCTTGCGCGACGAAGCGGAATTGCCCGGCGTGTTCAATAGCTTTGCGACGGCGTTGTTGCCGGTATGGCTGCTGGCCGCCGCCACTGCCGCCAGCGCGATGCCGATCGCCGATCCGGCGCTGAAATCCACCGTGTCCTTCCTGGCCAATCCCATGATCGTGATGCTGATCGCCTTGCTGGTGGCGCTGTTCACGCTGGGTGTGGCGCGCGGACGCAAACTGGCGCAGCTGATGTCCGGCGCGCAGGACGCCATGCGCGATATCGCGCCCATCCTGCTGGTGATCGCCGGCGCGGGCGCCTTGAAGCAGGTGCTGGTGGATTCCGGTGTCAGCGCGCAGCTGGGCGCGCAACTGAGCCAGCTGCCGGTACCGCCGCTGGTGCTGGGCTGGATCGTGGCGACGCTGATCCGCATCTGTCTTGGCTCCGCCACGGTGGCGGGCCTGACGGCGGCGGGGATCGTGGCGCCGGTGGTGCAGGCATCGGGCATTGACCCGGCCTTGATGGTGCTGGCGATCGGCGCCGGCAGTCTGATGTGCAGCCATGTGAACGACTCCGGCTTCTGGATGTTCAAAGAGTATTTCGGGCTGTCGCTGAAAGACACCTTCCGTTCCTGGACGCTGATGGAAACGCTGGTTGGCGTATTCGGGCTCATTTTCGTTCTGATTCTTTCCGCCTTTTTAGGATAAACAGATGAAATCATTGTTAAACGTGTTTGCGGCCGCAGCGTTGGCCCTGCCTCTGCTCGCGCAGGCGGCATCCGTCTCCGCCTACCAGACCATGCCGGACGATCCGCGCGCGGTCAAAGTCAATGCCGTTGGCGATGGCCGCGCCGACGACAGCGCCGCGATTCAGGAGGCGCTGAACGCCGCCGCCAACCAGGGCGAGGGCGGTATCGTGTTCCTGCCGTCCGGCCGCTATCGCATCACCCGTTCGCTGCTGGTGCCGCTGGCGGTCAGGCTGTATGGTGTGGGGCCGACACGGCCGGTACTGGTGCTGGGCGCGAATACGCCCGGTTTCCAGAAGGGCGTGGCGAATATGGTGGTGTTCACCGGCGGCGACCAGTACACGGTGGGCAAGGTGCCGGTGCC
Source organism: Duganella sp. sic0402 (assembly GCF_019219065.1). Lineage (GTDB taxonomy): Bacteria > Pseudomonadota > Gammaproteobacteria > Burkholderiales > Burkholderiaceae_D > Rugamonas. Next base: position 105,795 of record NZ_JAHUWK010000007.1, read on the forward strand.
GGTCCGCAGCGCGGTGCCATATAGCGAAAATGTGCGCGACGCGAATTCGGCCACCTTCTATTCGGCGATGAGCAATGTGGACGTTGAAATCGGCGACGGCAATCCGGCCGCTGCCGCGGTGCGCCTGCGCACCGCGCAGCATTCCTACCTGAGCCACATGGACTTCCACATCGGCTCCGGGCTGGCCGGCGTGTACATGGTCGGCAATCAGAGCTTTGACCTGAAGTTCTACGGCGGCCGCTATGGCATCCTGACCGAAAAAACTTCGCCGGCCTGGCAGTACACGCTGATGGATTCCACCTTTGAAGGCCAGCGCGAGGCGGCGATACGCGGCCATGAGGCCGGGCTCACACTGGTGAACACGACTATCCGCAATACGCCGGTCGGGATTGAGATCAGCCGTGGCTATGGCGACTGGTTGTGGGGCAAAGATGTGCGGTTTGAGAATATCTCCAGGGCCGCCGTCGTCATCAGTAATGAAGACAACGTCTACACCCAGGTCGGCTTCGACAATGCGCTGGCGAAAAATGTGCCAGTGTTTGCGCGCTTCCGCGACAGCGGCAAGACCGTGGCCGGCTATGGTTCGACCTACCAGGTCAGCGAATTCAATTACGGCCTGATGCTGCCGGGGCTGGGCAGTGTCGGCAAGTTCGGCACCAGCGTCAAGGGCGAGGCGCTGAAAACCATGCCGGCGCCGCGCGCGCCGGTGATGCGTACACTGCCATCGACCAAAGACTGGGCCAGTGTGCGCAGCTTTGGCGCAGTGGGCGACGGCGTTACCGATGATACGGCGGCGGTGCAGAAAGCCATCGACAGCCAGCGCGTGGTGTATCTGCCGCTGGGCTTTTACATGGTGCAGGATACGATCCGTTTGAAACCGGACACGGTACTGATAGGCCTGCACCCTGGCGTAACGCAGCTGGTGCTGCCGAACGGCACCCCGGCGTTTGCCGGCGCCGATGGTCCGAAAGCGCTGCTGGAAAGCGCCAAGGGCGGCGACGCCATCGTCACCGGCTTCGGCCTGGCGACTGGCGAGATCAACCCGCGCGCGACGGCGCTGCTGTGGAAGGCCGGCGCCGATTCGCTGGTGGACGACATCCGTATCCAGGGCGGCCACGGCACGCGGCTGTATGACGGCAAACGCCGCGATCCGTATCAGAAGACTGCCAACTTCGACCCTATCCAGCACTGGGACCGCCAGTACCCCAGCATCTGGGTGACCGATGGCGGTGGTGGGACCTTCGTCGGCTGCTGGTCGCCAAGCACGTTTGCGCAGGCGGGCTTCTACGTTTCCAACACCAAGACGCCGGGCAAGGTGTACGAGCTGTCGGCCGAACACCATATCCGCGCCGAGATCGTGCTGGATAACGTTGAAAACTGGGAGTTCCTGGCGCCGCAGACGGAGCAGGAGGTACGCGACGGCATGGATGCGGTATCGCTGGAGATACGCAATTCACGCAACATCACCTTTGCCAACTATCACGCCTACCGCGTGACGCGGTCGCTCAAGCCGGCCTTATCGGCAGTGAAGATGAGTAATTCGGAGAACATCCGCTTCCGCAATGTGCACGTCAATGCCGAAAGCGGCTACGCGACCTGCGATGAAAACGGCTGCGGCACCTATCTGCGCGCCAGCAAATTCCCGTTCGAGAATACGCTGCAGGATCTGACCAGCAAACAGGAAGTGCGCGAGCATGAGTTTGCGGTGCTGGATATCGGCCCGGCCAAGCCGCGTGCCGCAACAAGCACGCCAGCCAAATCCAGCGTGGAAAAGCTGGAGGGCGATTTCTATTCCATCGCCGGCGCGGCGGTGGACCGCAAGGGCAAGCTGTATTTTGTCGATCGCCGCTTCCACCGGATTTATAGCTGGAGCAAGGAGAGCGGCCTGGCGGTGGTGCGCGATGCGCCATTGGATGCGGTCAACCTGGCCATCGACAACAGCGGCGCGATCATGGTGCTGTCGTCGTTCGGCCCGGAAGGGACAGTGTATTCCTTCCATCCGGACCAGCCGGCCGGCCCGCTGACCGTCATCAAGCCGACGCCGGTCAAGCCCAACCCGCATGCGCGGGTGGTGGTGCCGGTGAACTTCTGGCAGAACGGCGAATTCCGCGACCAGCTCAATTTCGACACCTATGAATTCACCACGCTGGCCGAGATGTTCACCCGCGATGTGGCGCTGCCCAAGCAGCGCGAGTACGTGTCGCCGGACGGCAGCCTGGTGTTGCCGGCCAACCGCGCTTTCAAGCAGGGACCGAACGATCACCTGGGCTGGCGCTGGTCGGATACACTGGACAGCTACGGCCTGGTGGCGGCTGGCGCCAATGGCCGCGCGGTGTTCACCAACGGCTCCGAGAACCGCACTTTCAGCGGCGTGATCGGCGCGGGCGGCGGCATCACGGATCTGAAGCTGGCGGCCAATCGCGGCGGCGAAAGCGCGGCGGTTGACCAGAAGGGCAATGTGTATGTGGCCAACGGCCAGGTGTTTGTCTATGCGCCGGACGGCAAGCAAATCGGCCGTATCGATGTGCCGGAACGCCCGCTGCAACTGATCTTTGGCGGTTCAGATGGCCGTACGCTATTTATTCTCACGCATCATTCGCTGTATGCGACCGGAGGCATCGATGCGCAATAAACTGCTTGTGATGTTGCTGCTGTGTTGCGCTCAGGCTGGCGCTCAGCAGCTGGCGCTATGGCCCGACGGCGCGCCCGGTTCGGAGGCGCGCCGCAGCGAGTCGGAGAAAGTCGACAATACCTATGTCAGCAATGTCCATGCGCCGTCGCTGACGGTGGTGAAGGCCAATCCGCGCCACGCCAACGGTGCGGCGGTCATCATCGTGCCGGGCGGCGGACACCGCATGCTGGTGTTTCAGAACGAGGGCATGGTGGCCGCCCGCTCGCTCAACCGTGCCGGCGTGACTGCCTTCGTGCTGAAGTACCGGCTCGCGCGCGACCAGGGCTCCGGCTATTCGGTCGAGAACGACGCGGCGGCCGATCTGCGCCGTGCCGTGCGCTGGGTGCGCGCGCACGCGGCCGACTACGGAATCGATCCGCACCGGCTGGGTGTGATGGGCTTCTCGGCCGGCGGCGAACTGGTGTCGCTGGTGGCGGATAACCCGGAGCCGCCGCGCGCCGGCAAGCCGGATGCGATCGACCAGCTCAGCGCGCGCCCGGATTTCCAGGTGCTGGTCTATCCCGGCCCTCTGGGTTCGCCAGCCAAGGCGGTGCAGAACGCGCCGCCGGCTTTCATCGTGGCTGGCTCGAATGACAAGTGCTGCATGCCGCCGGCGCTGGCGCTATATCAGCAGCTGGTGGGGGCGGGCGTATCGGCAGAGCTGCACTTGTATGCCGATACCGACCACGCCTTCAATATGGGGCAGCGCTCGGAGCGTCTTTCCGACGTCCATTGGCCGGACCGGCTGCATGACTGGCTGGCCGACAGCGGCTGGCTGATTCCGCATCAGGGCCAGCCGCCGCAAGGTGTACCATCGCCAGCGCCTTAGTTGTAACAGTGTGTTAGCGCACGGCAGCCGCTGCGGTAGAATCCGAGAATTGGATTTTTCCATTTCAGGAGGCAGCAATGTCTACCAGTCACACCTTCCGCCCAGACTATCAATCGTCCGCAGTGGTGGAGGCCGGCATAGAGCGGGCCGACCGGCTCGGCCCGCAGAGCGCGGCTGAATATCTCAGCCATCGCGGCGTGCTGGAGAGCGTTATCAAGCGTGTTATTTCCGAGCCTGAGCACCGCCGCAATCCCGGCCGCCTGCGCTCGCGCGATGAGCGGCTGGCTGAAGAAAGTTCCCGGTTTAATAAATTCATGCCTTAGAGTAATGTTTTAAGGCGTAGGAGCACACTGACAAATGCTTATGTTCCCAGCCTACATAAGCCGTGTCAGTGCTCCTATAAGCTGCCGAACATAGCGGCGATATAGTGTGACTCATCCAACACATACAACAGATGAGGCACACCATGTACGCAGCTAACCAGACTTCCGTTTCCGCCAGCATCCCACGCGCCATGCAGCACACCGCTGCGCCGGCAGTCAGCCTGATCGGTGCACAGCAGAATGAACTGCTGCGCGCACTGTCGCGTGAAGAACTGCTGGACCTGTTCGTGCACCTGGACCTGGTGCCGCTGGAAGCGGGCAAGCACCTGTTCGACACCGGTGAGGTAATGGAATACGCCTACTTCCCGACCAACGCCATCGTCTCGCTGCAATACGTGACCGAAGAGGGCGGCGCAGCCGAAGTAGCGGTGGTGGGCCGCGAGGGCGTGGTCGGCGTCTCGATGTATGAAAATGAACGTGCCAACTGCTGCGCTGTAGTGCAAAGCGCCGGCTATGGCTACCGCATCAAGGCCTCGGTACTGCGCCAGGCTTTCTTCAGCGGCGGCGCGTTGGCGCAACAGCTGATGCGCCACACCAGCGCCCTGTTCGCGCAGCTGGCGCAGACGGTGGCCGGCGTGCGTCACGGCAGCATCGAACAGCGCCTGTGCCGCTGGCTGCTGGAACGCCTGGACCGTTCGCTGTCGAATGAACTGAAAGTGACCCAGGAGATGATCGCCAACATGCTGGGCGTGCGCCGCGAATCCATCACCTGCTGCGCCGGCAAGCTGCAGGAAGAAGGTTTGATCGAATACCGCCGCGGCACCGTCACCGTCATCGACCGCCATGGCATGGAACGCCGCGCCGGCGGTTGCTACTCCCCAGCCTAATGTAAATAACGCGGTGCATGCTGGAGTTGATCCAGCTTGCGCTGCACCAGTTGATACCACGCCTGCGCCCAGCGCGCCGCCGCTTGCGATTCTTCCACGGTCGCAGCGGACATCGTCCGCCTTACCGCCACCATCTGCCTGTGCATTGCATAGGCGGCGGGCGGGTATTTGCGTGGCTTGATGATGTTGGTATGCGTATCCATGAGCGTATTTTGCTCGCCGCCGATGGTGGCGGCTGTACGTTGCCTCACCTACAGAGACCACCTAACGCAAACGCCAAAGTGGCACGGCGGTGGCATCCAGCTTGCGCGGCAGCAGGCCTTCGCCGAGGAAGGCGTCGGCAATGCGCTGCTGTTCGCCCAAGGCTTCCTTCAGCACCGGTCGCACCTCGTAGCTGCGGCGGCCATTGGCCAGTTCGACGGTCGGCGCATCCAGTCCCCATGCGGGCGCCAGCAGTTCAGCAGCTTCCTTGGGGGATTGCTTGACCCACCTGCCGGCCTTGCGCAAGGCTTCGAACACCACCGGCAGCACTTCCGGATGCGCTTCCGCATACGCGGTCGAGGCCAGGTAGTAGCGCTGGTAGTCGGCGATGCCGCGGCCATCCGCCAGGATGCGCACCTGCGACTGGCGCTGTACGCCGGCCAGGTAAGGATCCCAGGTCACCCAGGCCGCCACTGCGCCCCGTTCAAAAGCCGCGCGGCCATCGGCCGGCGTCAGGTAGGCCGGTTCGATATCCTTGAAGCGCAAGCCCGCCTTGTCCAGCGCCGCGATCAGCAGGTAGTGGCTGCCGGCCGCCTTGGTGACCGCAATCTTCTTGCCCTTTAAATCGGCCACGCTGTTGATCGGCGAATCGGCGCGCACCACGATCGCCTGCGCGGAAGGCGAGGGCGACTCCTGCGCGAAATACGTCAGCCTGGCGCCGGCCGCCTGTGCGAATACCGGCACCGTGTCGGCCACGTCGGCGCTCAGGTCGACCCCGCCGACGTTCAACGCTTCCAGCAAGGGCAGGCCGCTGGAAAATTCATGCCACGTCACCTTGACGTTGAGCGGCGCCAGGTCCTGTTCCAGCTGCCCGCGCACCTTGAGCACCGTCAGTAGCGTCGAGGATTTCTGATAGCCGATGCGCAGCGTGGACGGCGCCTTTTGCGCGTAGGCGGCGAAAGGCAGCAGGGACAGCAAGGAAAGCAGGGTACGTCGTTGCATGGTCGGCTCCAGAAAATGATCGCTTCATGGTACGCCGTGGTCAACAAGGCAAGGAACGAATCTTTTCTGCTTTGAATATAGCGCCAGCGGATATCGCTTCCGAAAACACATTATTCTTAAAATTCATATTTCAATATGATAAATAATTAGTTTATACATAATGTTGGCGCGGCATAAGATCGGCTCAATCTCACCATTTGGAGCGATTTATGAGCGTAACGCGCAGGACCTTCCTGATGCAGCTTGCCGCCACCAGCGGCTACACGGCAGCGGCTGCGGCCATGACGACACTGGGCTTGGGCGCCCCCACCATCGCCAGCGCCGCCAGCCAGAATCCGCCGCTGCGGCTGGCGCCAGGCTCCGGCAAAGGCGTCAAGGTGCTGGTGCTGGGCGCCGGCATCGCAGGACTGGTGTCGGCCTACGAATTGCGCAAGGCCGGTTATCAGGTGCAGCTGATCGAAGCGCGCGACCGCGTTGGTGGCCGCAACTGGACCATCCGCAACGGCAGCCGCATAGAACACAACGACGGTACCACGCAGGTGGCGGAGTTTGAGCCGGGCCACTATTTCAACGCCGGCCCGGCGCGCCTGCCCAGCCATCACCAGACCATACTCGGCTACTGCCGTGAGTTCGGCGTGGAGCTGGAGGCGGAAGTCAACACCAGCCGCAGCGCCTACTTCCTGCCGGATGCGGCCAAGGGCGGCAAGCCTATCCAGCTGCGCCGCGCCGTCAACGACGCGCGCGGCCATGTGTCCGAGCTGCTGGCGCGCGCCACGAGCAAGGGAGCGCTGGACCAGGAACTCAGCGTGGAGGACCGCGCCAAGCTGGTGGAATTCCTCAAAGTGTATGGCGACCTGACGCCGCAGGCGGAGTACAAGGGCAGCGAGCGTTCCGGCTACAAGGTGTATCCCGGCGCGGCTGAGCAGCTTGGCGAGCGCAACGAGCCGCTGTCGCTGGAGGCCTTGCTCGATCCCGATTTGTGGATGGCGCTGATCTTCGATGAACTGCTGATCTTCCAGCCGACCATGTTGCAGCCGGTGGGCGGCATGGACCGCATTCCGCACGCCTTTCATCAGCGCCTGAAAGACGTGTCGCGTCTGAACACGGAAGTGAAATCCATCCGCAACCAGGACCAGGGTGTGCAGGTGGTGGTGCGCGACCGCGCCAGCGGCAAGCAGCAGACGCTGTCGGCGGATTACGCCATCGTCACCTTCCCGCTGCCGGTGCTGGCACAGGTGGAAAACAACTTTGCGCCGGACGTGCAGCAGGCCATCGCCAACATCCACTACGACACCGCCAGCAAGATCGCCTGGCAGTCGCGCCGTTTCTGGGAGACCGAAGCGCAGATCTATGGCGGCATTTCGGTGGTCAAGCACGAGACGTCCTTGATCTGGTATCCCAGCGGCGGCTTCCACAAAAAGGACGGTGTGCTGGTCGGCTGCTACAACATCGGCCAGAACGCCCGCGATTTCACCGCCCAGCCTTTGAGCGCGCAGTTCGCATCCTCGCGCGGCGTGATTGACCGCGTCCATCCGGGGCGCGGCGCGGAGCTGAAGAATCCCGTCAGCGTGGCCTGGCACAAAGTGCCGTACAGCCTCGGCTCCTGGGTGCACTGGGCCACGCCGGCCGAAAAAGAATACACGCGCCTCAACCAGCCCGAAGGCCGGGTGCACTTCGCCGGCGAATACCTGAGCCAGATCGGCGCATGGCAAGAGGGCGCGGCCCTGTCCGGCCATCACGCCGTTGCCGCCATCGCCCGCCGCATTGCAGCTTAACTTCCGCTTACCCACAAACGAAAGGATAGACCATGAAAACCTTTTTGCTGTTCGCCAGCCTGCTGTTCACCGCTTCCATCGCCAACGCGCAACAGATCAAGCGCACGCCGATACCCAATTCGAATTTTCCGATCTCCGTGGCGGTCAGCGTGCCGGCCGGCGCGGAAACCGTCTACTTCAGCGGCGTGCTGCCAGAAACGGTGGACGGCGACACGCAGGCGCAAAGCCATTCGGTGCTGACGCGCCTGAAAGCTGCCTTGGCCAATGAAGGCCTGAGCTTTGCCGATGTGGTGTCGCTGCGGGTGTTCCTGGTCGGCGATCCCAAACTTGACAACAAGCTGGATTTCAAAGGACTGAACGCTTCCTTCGGCCAGTTTTTCGGCGCCGCTGAACAGCCCAATAAGCCGGCGCGCACCGCGCTGCAAGTGGTCGCGCTGCCGCTGCCTGGTGCGCTGGTCGAGATCGACCTGATTGCCGCCCGCGTTAAAAAATAAACCCAACCTCACTGGAGTCAGCCCGAATGAAACAAGCACATACGATACGACCGCGCCGCCTGCCGTTGGCGCTCGCCATCTCCCTGCTGTACCTCGCCAGCCCAGCCAGCGCCGATGATGCCGCCGGACCCGCCATCACCCCGGCTGCTGCCGGCGCGATCCAGGACGTGGTGGTCACCGGCACCCGCGACACCCAGCGCTCTGCCACCGAGAGCCTGAGCCCGATCGATGTGATCAGCGCCAAGGACTTGCAGCGCACCGGCCAGACCGATCTGCGCGATGCGCTGGTCAAGCTGCTGCCGTCGGTCAGCCGGCTGGCGCAAACCGGCGATGCGGCGAATCTGACCAGCGCGCTGACGCTGCGCGGTCTGAGTCCCAATCACGTGCTGCTGCTGGTGAACGGCAAGCGCCGCCACACCTCGGCCAATATCACCGCCGATCCTGGTTCGCAGCAGGGCGCCACGCCGGTTGATATCGACCTGATACCGGTCAGCGCAGTAGACCATATCGAAGTGCTGCGTGACGGTGCGGCCGCCCAATACGGCTCGGACGCGATTGCCGGCGTGATCAACATCATCCTGAAAAACAGCAGCAGCGGCGGCAGCGTCACGCTGACTAGTGGCGAATACTATAAGCACGATGGCTTTACGCTGGGCGGCGCCGGCGACGCCGGCATCACGCTGGGTGAAGACGGCTTCCTGCACCTGAGCGCAGAATACCGTCGCCATGAACACAGTTTCCGCAGCGGCCCGGACGAACGCACCGGCACCTATGCCAACAAGACGCTGGGCGATCCCTATATCCGCCGAGAGTCGTTCGGCGCCAACGCAGGTATCTCGGTCAACAAGGATGTGGAACTGTACGCCTTTGCGACGGTGGCGCACCGCGCCGGCGGCAGCTACCAGAACTACCGCCTGCCATCGCGCCTGCCGCAAGTCCATCCGAACGGCTTTACGCCGGTGGAAACCAGCAATGAGACAGATGGCGGGATTACCGTCGGCGTGCGCGGTACCGACCTGGCAGGCTGGCGCTGGGACCTCAGCGCCACCTACGGCACCGACAACGTCAAGATCGGCATGACCGATTCCGCCAATACCGATCTGTACGCCGCCACCGGCGCCACACCGACCAGCTTCCACTTGTCGCAATTCCAGAACACCCAGCAGGGCGTCAATGGCGATGTGGCGCGCTCCTTCGATACCGGCGCGCTGCCGGCCGCGCTGAGCGTGGCGCTAGGCGCCGAGTGCCGCCGCGAGACATATGAAATCGGCGCTGGCGATCCCGCTTCCTACTATGGCAGCGGCGCGCAGGCCCTGCCGGGATTGTCGCCGGTCAGCGCCGGCAAGCATGCGCGTAATATCGGCGCCGCATATGCCGACTTGTCGACCAAATTTGCGCCGCAATGGGAGGCGTCGCTGGCCGGCCGTTATGAACATTACAGCGATGCCGGCAGCACCCGCAACGCCAAGCTGTCCACGCGCTACGAGATCACGCCGAAGTTCGCCGTGCGCGGCACCGCCAGCACCGGCTTCCGCGCGCCATCGCTGGCGCAGGAGTATTACACCAGCCTGGCCGTGTCGCCGACCACGGCAGGCGGCCAGTTGGCGGTGAATTCGGATGCTGCGCGCAAGCTGGGCGCCACGCCGCTGCGGCCTGAAAAATCGCGCAGCTACAATCTGGGCCTGGTGGCGGAGCCGATCGAGAATCTGCACCTGACGCTGGACGCCTACCGGATCGACATCCGCGACCGCATCGTTCAAGGCGGCACCTATAGCGGCGCGGCCGCGATCGCCGCACTGACCGGCGCCGGCATCAGCCTGCCGACCGGCCTGTCCTCGGTCAGCGCCAGCTACTTCGCCAATGGCGTCAACACCCGCACCCAGGGCCTGGACCTGGTGCTGAATTATCCGACCAGTCTGGGTAGCGCAGGCCGGATCGACTGGGACGCCAGCGCCAATATCAATAACAGCAAGGTGACGAAGGTTGGCATCGACGGCAATGGCAAGACGCTGCTGAACGCCCAGCAGGTCGGCTACCTGACCACCGCGACACCGAAGAACAAGCTGATTGTTGGTGGTGCATGGACGCTGGAGCAGTGGAGCGTCAGCCTGCATGCGACCCGCTATGGCAAGACGGCGACCGAGGCGACCTTCTATTCAGGTCCGAATATCTACTCGACCACGGTGTTCAACCACATCGAGAACAAGCCCAAGACCACCACCGATCTGGAAGTGCGCTACGCGGTCAGCAAGAAATTGCAAGTCGCGGCGGGCGCCAATAATCTGTTCGATGTCTACCCGAGCAAGGTACCGGCCGCCAGCCGCTACCTGGGCGTGTATCAGTACGATACGGCGTCGGCGCAGATACCGTTCAACGGCGGCTATTATTATCTGCGCGCCAGCTACAAGTTCTGATGCTGTTAAGATGGTGTCTGATTTTCGTATGACTTACTTTGACAACGACATGAAAATAGATGACATCAGCGCCTTTGTGGCCGTGGTGCGCAACCAGTCGGTCAGCGCCGCAGCCGAGGCTCTGGGGCTGACCCAGTCGGCGATTACCCGGCGCGTGCAAAACCTGGAACATGCGCTGGGCGTGGAACTGCTGGACCGCAGCGTCAAGCCGCCCAAGCCCAGCGCCATGGGGCGCCAGGTATTCGACCAGTGCGGCAAGGTGCTGCAAGAGGTTGATCGCCTGCGCTCGCTGGTGCAGGCGGATCACGCTCCGACCGGCTTGTTCCGCATCGGCGTGATCCAGACCATTGGCGATGTGGTACTGCTGGATACGCTCAAAAAGCTGAACCGTGCCTTTGAAGGACTGCACACGGAAGTGTCGTCCGGCTGGGGCTCGCAGCTGGTGGAGCGGGTGGCCAATGCGGAGATCGATGCGGCGGTGGCCTTGTTCCCGGCGACCAAAGTGCTGCCAGAAGGGCTGACCGGACGGGCGCTGGGCCGCATCGAGCTGGTGGTGGTGGCGCAGAAGGACTCGATGCAGAAGCGCAGCTACAAGCTGCGTGACATCTTCGGTACCGGCTGGGTGCTGAATCCCGATGGTTGCGGTTTCCGCGCCGGCCTGGCCAGGGCGCTGGCGGAACAGGGGCTGTCGTTCAAGATCAACCTGGAGACATTTGGCACCGATCTGCAGCTTGGGCTGGCGGCCAATGGCGTTGGCCTGGGCCTGATGCCGCGTCCTATTCTGGAGCGCAGCCGTCATCGCTCGCAGCTGGACATTGTCAACGTCTCGGACTTCAAGCCGGTGCTGGATATCTGGCTGGTACAGCCGCTGCAGCCAGGCCCGGTGCAGCACGCGATCGACTTCTTTGCGGAGGCGGTGCAGCACGCTTTTGCCGAATCGCCGCTCAAAATTGTCGCGCGATAATTATTCCATAAAATCATATATCGTTAGTTGAAACGATTAGTTTTATCATAATCATTTGCTCCCTATACTGGCTTCAACGGTTTGAAATAGGGATGCAAACATGTCGGTTTCAACGCTACACACGCAAATCTTCCGCCGCGCTTTCGGACCGCTGGTCCTGCTGGCGCTGTGGGAGACTGCATCTCGCACCGGCCTCCTGCCGGACCGCATCCTGGCGGCACCCTCACAGATTTTCATCACGCTCGGTGAGCTGATCGCCTCCGGCGAAATCGGCAGCAATGTGCTGGTGTCGCTGAACCGGGTATTGACCGGCCTGGCGTTTTCGCTGTCGCTGGGCACTGCGCTGGCGCTGGTTGCTGGTCTGTCGCGCCAGGGCGAAGTGGCGGTGGATTCGTCGATGCAGATGGCGCGCACCGTGCCTTTTCTTGGCCTGGTGCCTTTGTTCATCCTGTGGTTCGGTATCGGCGAGTTCACCAAGATCGCGCTGATCGCCTACGCCACCACCTTTCCCATGTATCTGTCGCTGTACAGCGGCATACGCGGTGTGGACGCCAAGCTGGTGGAAGCGGCGCGCCTGTTTGGCTTGAGCTACCCGCAACAGATTGTGCACGTCATCCTGCCCGGCGCCTTGCCTTCCTTCCTGATCGGCCTGCGCTACTCGCTGGGCGTCAGCTGGCTATCGCTGGTGGTGGTGGAGCAGATCAACGCCACTGCGGGCCTGGGCTACCTGATCAACAACGCCCGCGACTTCATGCGCACCGATGTGATCGTGGTGTGTCTGATGGTCTATAGCTTGCTGGGCCTGGCCACCGACCTGCTGGTGCGCGGCATCGAACACTACGCGCTGGCCTGGCGTCCGACTTTCATCAAGGATTGAGCATGCACAGCCTGACTTTGAACCCGCCCCGCCAGAAGGCGCATCGTGATGAGGACGCGCCTTCGCTGCCGCGCAGCCCGGTGCAGGCGCGGCAACTGAGCAAGCGTTTCGGTGACAACACCATCCTCGACAAGCTGGACCTGGATATCCGCGCCGGCGAATTTGTCGCGCTGCTGGGCCGCAGCGGCTCCGGCAAGACCACCTTGCTGCGTGCGCTGGCGGGCCTGGACCGCATCAGCTCCGGCACGCTGGACGTGCCGCACGCCCGTGCTGCCGTATTCCAGGAGCCGCGCCTGATGCCATGGAAACGCGCCTGGCGCAATGTCACGCTAGGCCTGAAGATCGACCGGCCGCGCGAACGCGCCCGCGCTGCGCTGGAGGAAGTAGGGTTGGCGCACCGGGAAAACGCCTGGCCATCGACACTGTCCGGAGGCGAGGCGCAGCGCGTGGCGCTGGCCCGCGCGCTGGTACGCGAGCCGCAATTGCTGCTGCTGGATGAGCCGTTCGCTGCGCTGGACGCGCTGACGCGCATCCGCATGCACCAGCTGATTCTGTCGCTGTGGCGTCAGCACCGGCCATCCGTGCTGCTGGTGACGCACGATGTCGATGAAGCGGTGCTGCTGGCCGACCGCGTGCTGGTGCTGGAGCAGGGCCGTATCGCCGCCGACATCGCGATCACTCAGCAACGCCCGCGCAGCGCCGAGGCACCGCAATTCCAGAAAGTGCGCGCGCAGCTGCTGCAGCTGCTGGGCGTCGAGCTGGAGGGCGCGCCTGCCGCCGTGACGCAGCCGGAAGCGCCAGCGGCCATCGTCACGCCATTCAATTTCAGTAACTTCTCGATCTGACCATGACTTCCGTCCTTCGCTTGCCCACCGCAGAACACAGCCACCAGCTGGACAGCCCGGAATTCGCGGCGCTGCTGGAAACGCTGACCCAGGAATTTGCCGCCACCGCCGAACAGCACGACCGCGATGGCAGTTTCCCGCACCGGAATTTTGAGCGCCTGCACGAACTGGGGCTGCTCGGCCTGACCGTGCCACGTGCACAGGGCGGCCTGGGCGCCACCCTGGCGCAGACCACCCGTGTGATCGCAGCGGTGGCGCGCGGCGAGCCTTCCACCGCGCTGGTGCTGGTGATGCAGTATCTACACCACGCCTCCGGCCGTGGCAACAAGTGGCCGCAACACCTGCTGCAGCGTGTGATCGATGAAACGCTGGGCGACGGCGCCCTGATCAACGCGCTGCGCGTGGAGCCGGAACTGGGCACGCCGGCGCGCGGCGGCCTGCCAGGCACTGTGGCACGCCGCACGCCGGAAGGATGGCGCATCAGCGGCACCAAGATTTACTCGACCGGCATTCCGCGCCTGACCTGGCTGGCCGTCTGGGCGCGCAGCGATGACGCCGAGCCGCTGGTCGGCAGCTGGCTGGTGCGCCGCGACACGCGAGGCATCACCGTCAACGAGACATGGGATCACCTGGGCATGCGCGCCACCGGCAGCCACGAAGTGGTGTTCGACGATGTGCTGATACCGCTGGATCACGCGGTGGACGTATCACCGGCCGGCAGCGCGCCGGAACTCGACGCTTCGCTGCTGTTGTGGATGTCGGTGCTGTTATCCGCCATTTACGACGGCGTGGCGCGCAATGCACGCGACTGGCTGGCCGGCTGGCTGGAAGAACGCGTGCCGGCCAATCTGGGCTCGCCCTTATCGAGCCTGCCGCGCTTCCAGGAAGCGCTCGGTCAGCTGGACGCCTGGCTGTTCTCCAACCGCGTGCTGCTGGACGCCGCCGCCAATGGCGCGGTGCCGGCCTCGGATGCCTTCCGCATCAAATACCTGGCGACCAATACCGCCATTCAGGTGGTGGAGAAGGCGATTGAATTGAGCGGCAATCCGGGCCTGTCGCGCGCCAATCCACTGGAGCGCCACTACCGCGATGTGCTGTGCAGCCGCATCCACACGCCGCAGAACGACACCATTCTGGTCAACAGCGGACGCGCCGCCTTCGCCGCGCGCGCCGCCAAAAAAGCTTCCCCCTCCGGCGTGGCCGGTATTTCAACCATTAATGCAAAGGATGCATCATGAGTATCGAATTTATCGGCTTTAGCGCCACCCAGGAAGTGTCGGAAACCGTATTGCCGCAAGGCCCAGTGGTCAACAAGAGCTTCCTCGGCGCGGTGGCGCGCGCACACGAATACGCGGGCTTTGACCGCGTGCTGGTGGCGCACAGCAGCGCGTCGGTGGACGGCTTCCAGGTGGCGTCCTATATCGCCTCCCAGACCGACAAGCTGGGCATTCTGCTGGCCCACCGTCCGGGTTTTGTCTCGCCGACGCTGGCGGCGCGCCAGTTCGCCACGCTGGACCATTTTGCCGATGGCCGCCTGGCGGTGCACATCATCAGTGGTGGCGACGATACCGAGCAGCAGCGCGACGGCGACTTCCTCGACCATGACCAGCGCTATCAGCGCACCGACGAATACCTGGACGTGGTGAAGAAGACCTGGACGTCCGAAGGTCCGTTCGACCACGAAGGGCCGCTGTACCGTTTCAAGGGCCAGAATGCCGGCGTGCGTCCGGTGCGCGACCAGCATATCCCGGTTTATTTCGGCGGCTCGTCCGACGCAGCGATCGAAGTCGCCGGCAAGCATGCTGATGTCTACGCGCTGTGGGGCGAATCGCTGGCGCAGGTGGAGGAGACGATCAAGCGCGTGCGCGCCGCAGCCGCCAAGCATGGCCGCGCCGACAAAATCCGTTTCAGCCTGTCGCTGCGCCCGGTGCTGGCCGAGACTGAGGAAAAAGCCTGGGCCAAGGCCGACGCCATCCTGGCCACCGCCACCGAGCGCGTCAAGGACAACGTTCACTTCAGCAAACGCCCGCAGCAGCCGCAGAACGCCGGCTCTCAGCGCCTGCTGGAAACAGCCGCGCAAGGCAAGGTGGTGGATGAGCGGCTGTGGACTGGCATCGCAGCGCTGACCAAGGCCGCCGGCAACTCGACTGGTCTGGTCGGTACGCCGGAACAGGTGCGCGACGCCTTGCTGAAGTATTGGGAGCTGGGCGTCACCACCTTCCTGATCCGTGGCTTCGATCCGATCCAGGATGCGCTGCAATATGGCCGCGAGCTGATCCCGCTGGTCCGCGCTGCTATCGCCGAACGCGAAGCGCAGGACCAGCGCCTGGCCGCATGATCGAAAAATAAACGGAGCAAAGTCGATGAGCGCAGTGAAGCATGATTTGATTGTAGCCAGCCAGTTCGACGCCAAGGTCAATGCATTGCTGGCCCAGCGCACCGGCCTGGCAGTACGCGATGTGGCGCCGGGGCCGCTGACCGAGCTGCCGCCGGGTGCGGATGTGCTGTTTGCGCTGCCCGCGCCGAAGGGGCAGTCCCTGCTGCATGTGCCGGCGCCGCAAGGCTGGGGCGATGTGCGGTGGGTGCAGCTGGCCTCGGTGGGCATCGACTACTACCCGGACTGGCTGTTCAACGGACCGGTGGTGACGTCAGCGCGCGGCACGGCGTCGGTCGCCATCGCCGAATACGTGCTGGCGGCGATTTTTGCCGCCGCCAAGCGCATTCCGGAAATCTGGCTGGAACAGGCCAGCGATTGGCGCCGTATCCAGCTCGGACTGGTGCAGGGTACGACGCTGGGCCTATACGGCTTCGGTTCGATCGGCCAGGCGCTGGCGCAGCGCGCGCAGGCGCTCGGCATCAAGGTGATCGCGCTGCGCCGCTCCGGCGCGCCGTTTGAAGTGCCAGGCGTGGAAGGCGTGGACTCGCTGGAGCATCTGGTGGCGCGCTCCGACCACCTGGTGCTGGCCGCGCCATCGACTGCGGACACGCGGCATGCGATCAGCCGCGCTTCGCTGGCGCACGCCAAGCCGAATCTGCATTTGATCAATATCGCGCGCGGCAACCTGGTCGATCACCAGGCCTTGCTGGACGCCTTGAACGAAGGCCGCGTCGCACTGGCGACACTGGATGTCACCGACCCGGAACCGCTGCCGGCCGGCCATGCGCTGTATGGACATCCGCGCGCACGCCTGTCGCCGCATATATCGCCCAGCACCGACCAGATCGTGCCCGCACTGATCGACAAGTTCGTGCTGAACCTGGACCGCTTCCGCAGCGGGCAACCCTTGACCGACGTGGTGGATACCGCGCGCGGCTACTGATAGAGGATTTAACATGAGCAGCTCCGCACCACTGTATTCCGCACCGTTGTCGCGTCCCCATCTGCGCGCTGTCGGCAAGCCGTATCCGCGTCCATCCATTTACAGCGCGCCGCGCGACGAGCAGGGCAACATCATTTTCGCGCAGCCGCCGGAGCCGGACGGCGTCGAGGCGCAACGCCGTCACCGCAAGGAGCGGCTGGCCGTGTCGTTCCGCCTGTTCGCCCGCTATGGTTTCGACATGGGCGGCGCCGGCCACATTACCGCCCGCGATCCTGAATTCCCGGACCATTTCTGGGTCAATCCGGCCGGCGTGTATTTCGGCCATGTGCGCGCCTCGGACCTGCTGCTGGTCAGCCATGACGGCAAGGTGGTGGAGGGCGACGGCCTGCTGAACCGCGCCGCCTTCGCCATCCACTCCGAACTGCACAAGGCGCGGCCGGACGTGATTGCGGCCGCCCACTCGCACGGCTTGTACGGCAAGGCATTCGCCGCGCAAGGCCGGCTGCTGGAACCGCTGACGCAGGATTCCTGCGCCTTTTATCAGGATCACGCCATCTTCGAGGATTTCAGCGGCGTGGTACTGGATGCCAGCGAAGGACAGCGCATCGCCGATACGCTGGGCCAGCGCAAAGCGGTGATCCTGCAAAACCATGGCCTGCTGACCGTGGGCGCGTCGGTGGAGTCGGCAGTGTGGCGCTATATCGCGTTTGAGAACGCGGCGCAGGCGCAGTTGCTGTCCGAGGCCGCCGGCCCGACCAAGCCGATTCCACATGAGGTGGCGCTGCATACCTCGAAGCAGATGGGATCGGAAGCGGGTGGCTGGTTCAGCTTCCAGCCGCTGTGGGACGTGATCACGCGTGAAGAGCCGGATTTGTTCGACTGACAGGAGAGCCATCATGAGCAGCGCCACGTTATCGTTGCGGGACGCCCACGCCGCGTCATCCACCGCCAGCACAGCCGCCACCCGTCCGGAGCCGTCCTCGCTTGCCGTCACGGTGGCTGGCGCAGGTTCCGTCTCTTACCTGCACGCCGGCCCCCGGCAGCATTGGCTGCACCGTCCCGGCGCCATCGCCACGTTGGCGATTCACGGTGCGGCGCTGCTGGCCATCTGGAGCTGGTCCAGTGGCGAGGTCAGGCCGCCGCTGGCGCCGCCGGTGATAGAGCTGATCCGCATCGCGCCGCAACCGCGCCCGGAAAACACGCCGCCCAAGCCGGAGCCGGTGAGGGAGAAGCAACTGGCGCTGGCGCCGCCGAAACCGGTCGCGCAGCCGCTGCCAACGCCGAAAACCGTGGAAACCACGGCCGCGCAAGCAGAGAGCTACACGCCGCCGCCGCCACCAGTGCAGGCCGCGCCGCCTGGCCCGGTGACGCCGCCGCAGCCAGCGCCGGCCCCACCGGCGCCAGCGGCCGCCGCAGCGCCTAAACAGATCACCACGGAAGGCATTCCGACCGATTACGTCAACCAGGTGTATGCCCGCATCAACCGCAACGCCGACTACCCGCGCGAAGCGAAGATGCGCCGCCAGCAGGGCAAGGTCGGCTACCGCCTGACCCTGAACCCGGATGGCACGCTGGCCGGCTTTGAGATTCAGTCCTCCGGCGTGGAAGCGCTGGATGAAGCGGCGCGCGAAGCCATACGCCGTGCCGCACCGTATCCACGTCTGCCCGACCTGGGCGGCAGCAGCTATCTGCTGGCCGGGAACATCGTCTTTAAAATCAACTAACAAGGAATCGCCATGAGTGCTACCCAAGTCGCCGCCCATCTGACGCCGCTGGAGTTGTTTGAGCAGGCCGACGTGATCGTGAAGTCCATCCTGGTGTTGCTGACGCTGGCCTCGCTGGTCAGCTGGGGCGTCATCATCGACAAGCTGCTGCGCTTTGCCAAACTGCGCCGCAATGCGGCCACCTGGACCGCTGCGCTGGCCGGCCAGCGTTCGCTGAGCCGCCTGGCACAGGAGCTGAAGCAGCACACGCAGGACCCGTTTGCCCGCATCTATCACGCCATCGTCGATGAGTGGCAAACCACGCACCGCCAGCAGCTGCATGCGAGCGAATCCGGCCGCGACAGCCTGAAAGAGCGCGTCAACCGTGTCGGCCAGATCGCCAGCAATGTGGAAGTGGAGCAGTTGCAGCGCGGCTTGTCGGTGCTGGCGACGGTGGGATCGGTGGCGCCCTTTGTCGGCCTGTTCGGCACGGTGTGGGGCATCATGAACGCCTTCCAAGGCATCGCTGCCAGCAATAACACCAGCCTGGCGGTAGTGGCGCCGGGGATTGCGGAGGCCTTGTTCGCCACTGCGCTGGGCCTGGTGGCCGCGATTCCCGCCGTGGTGGCTTACAACCGTGCATCCGGCGACTTGAATCACTATGCAGGCCGCTTGTCGACACTGGTCGGCCTGGTGGAAGTGCAGTTGTCGCGCCAGCTGGAAGCAGGGGAGTCGCAAGTGGAGAATGTGGATGTGGCGACGGCCAAGGGCGAGCATGCGAACCATAACGTGACGTCGCTGTCGGCACAGGGAGCTTGAGATGGGTGTGCGCTTATCCTCCGGTCCCGCAACCCGCCCCACGCCGGTCAGCGACATCAATGTCACGCCGCTGGTGGATGTCATGCTGGTGCTGCTGATCGTGTTCATGGTGGCCGCACCGATGATGACCGCCGGCGTCAAGGTCGATCTGCCGACCTCCAACGCCAAGCCCCTGCAGGAGCCGAAGCCGCCTATCGTGGTCAGCATCAATGCGGAGGGTACGGTGTATGTCAACCAGACCGCCGCCACGCCGGACACGCTGCTGCCGCTGATGGCGCAGGAAGCGGATGGCGACAAGGAGCGCCGCATCCACTTGCGCGGCGACCAGACGCTGGCATACGGCCGCATCGTACAGACCATGGGCACGCTCAACGACGCTGGCTACGCCCGCATCGCGCTGGTATCTGAGCAACCGCCCAAATAACTCACTCACAAAGGTTGGAAAATGGATTCGATGACTTCGAAGGGCGGCGCTCGCCGTCGATTCCTGCGGCAAGGCGCGGCGATGACGGCCCTGATGGCTGGCTGGAACAATGCCACCCGCGCCGCTGCGGCGCAATTGCGTGACACCACGCTGCGCGTTGGCACCTACAAAGGCGGTGACAGCTATTACTTCAGCGAGGCCGGTGTTGCCAACATTCCGTACAAGACGGCGGTGGCGGAATTCGCTGGCGGGAACCTGATCGTGGAAGCCATGTCCTCTGGTTCGCTGGACTTTGGCGGCATGAGCGAGATCCCGCCGATCTTTGCCGTCGCCGGCGGCGCGCCGATGAAGGTGATCGCCGTGCTGCGTGGCGATGTCAATAACCAGGTGGTGCTGGTGCCGAAGAATTCAACACTTACCGATCCGGCGCAATTCAAGGGCAAGCGCATCGGCTATGTGCGCTCGACCACTTCGCACTATTTCCTGATCCAGCTGCTGAAGGAGAACGGCCTGACGTTCAAGGATATAGAACCGGTGGCGCTGCTGCCGCAGGACGGGCTGGCGGCCTTCAAGAGCGGCCAGCTGGACGCCTGGATTATCTACGGCCTGGTGGTGGAATTCGCCAAGAGCCAGGGCGCACGCGTGCTGCGCACCGCCAAGGGCTATTTGTCCGGCAACTACGTGATCAGCGCGTCGACGCCGGCAATTGCCGATCCGCTCAAGCACCAGGCGATCGGCGATTACCTGCAACGCATCGCCAAGGTCTATGACTGGATCAACAAGAATCCGGAAAAGTGGGCCACGCGCAGTGGCCAGATTGCCGGCGTGCCGCCGCAGTTCTTCCTTAACCAGGTGAAGCTGCGCAGCGAGCCATACAAATTGATACCGGTGGATGAGGCGGCGATCAAGTCGCAGCAGAAGGTGGCCGACGTCTTCGCCGACGCCGGCCTGCTGGCGCGCCGCATCGATGTGCGTCCTATCTGGGATACCAGTTTTGCCAAATATTTGACCTGAAATCAGACCTGATAACAAGAGAGGAAGAAAAGGTATGCAGCATTTTTCGAAAAAGACCGCATTGACGCCACTGAGCCTGGCCTTGCTGGCCATCGGCACGCCAGCGTGGGCGCAAACCAGCGTGGGACAGGTACAGGACGTGGTAGTGACCACTGCCGTGCGCGGCGAGGCGCGCACCGTGGCGGACAGCCCGGCGCCAGTGGATGTCATCAGCGGCGAACAACTGATCCACACTGGCCGCGCCGAGCTGGCCGAGGCGCTGGCGCGCCTGCTGCCTTCCTTTAACTTCGGCACCAACCAGGCTGGCGTGAACTCGGTGGTACGGCCGGTCAGCAATCGTGGACTGGGGCCAGCCTATACGCTGGTGCTGGTGAACGGCAAGCGCCGCCACAACGGCGCGCTGCTGACCAATGGCGGCGGCGACACCAGCGGCGTCAACGCGATTGATCTGGACACGATACCGCTCAGCGCGATTGACCACATCGAGGTGCTGAAGGACAGCGCCGCCGCGCAATACGGTTCGGATGCGGTGGCTGGCGTGGTCAATGTCATCCTCAAGACCGGCAACCATGGCGGCCAGATCGCGGCCAGCTACGGTAAACTGAAACATGGCGACGGTGATCTGAGCAACAAGAAGCTGGAAGGCGATGTCGGCTTTGCGCTGGGCGAGGATGGCTTTGTGCATATCGGCGCTGCGGCGCGTAAGCGCGGCCAGGCCTGGTATAACTTCCCATCGACCAATCTGGTGGCGTATTCACCGGCCTCCAATCCCAAGAACGCTACCTGGAACCGTGACGGTGCGCACAACGGCGATCCGGGCATCGAGGCCTACGATCTGGCATTCAATGCGGAGAAGCCGTATAGCGCCGATGTTACGCTGTATGCCTTTGGTACGGCCGGCACGCGCAACACGGTAGCGGGGAATAACTTCCGCCGTCCGAATGGCCTGGCGACCATCGCGCAGATTTATCCTGATGGTTATTTTGCGCTCAATAATATGAGCGCCTTCGACTTCCAGCTGAACCTTGGCGCCCGCGGCAAGACAGCCGGCTGGAACTGGGATATCAGCACCGGCTATGGAAAAAACCGCGCCCGCCAGTACAGCAATCTGACGCTGAATCCATCGCTGGGACCCGCCTCGCCGACCAGCTTCGACAACCTGGCCACCTATCAGTTTGAACAATGGACCACCAACGAGGACTTTACCCGTGCGGTGGATATCGGCTGGAAGAAACCGCTGCAATGGTCGTGGGGGCTGGAGCAGCGCATCGAACGCTTCTCGACCTATGCCGGCGACCGGCTCGGCTACATCAACGGCGGCTACATCTTCAAGCCCGGCGATCAGGAGGGCAATCCCAACGTCGGCAAACCGGCGGCAGTGGGTGCGCAAGCCGGTGTGGCCCTGTCGCCGGCCGACGCGACCAGCATCCGCCGTACGGTGCTGGCGGTGTACAACGACTTGGGCTTCTATCCGGTTGAGAACTGGTTTGTCGATGGCGCCGTCCGCTTCGAGCATTACAACGACAGCGCCGGCAACACTGCCAGCGGCAAGGTCAACAGCCGCTATGACTTCTCGCCGAAGGTGGCGATACGCGGCACCGCCGGCACCGGCTTCCGCGCGCCTTCGCTGACGCAAAGCGGCTATTCGCAGACCGATAATCGCACCAACATCAATCCGGTGACCGGCGTGGTGGAGCCCAGCTTGTCCAAGCTGCTGCGGAATAACTCGGATCTGGCGCGCAAATTCGGTGCGCGCGATCTGGACCCGGAGAAGTCAGTCAACTTCGGTCTTGGCCTGGTGCTGAAACCTGCGGATAACATCAACGTGACGCTGGACGGCTATCAGGTCAAGGTCAAGGACCGGATTGTCCGCACCGGCTATATGTTCGGTCCAGCTTTTGCGCCGACGCTGATTGCCGCAGGCCTGACCGGCACCGAGTGGGTGCAGTACTTCGCCAACGCGGTCGACACGCGCACGCGCGGCGCCGATCTGGTGGCCGACATCACCAGTGACTACGGCGCGGCTGGCCTGGTACGCTGGGGCGCGGCGCTGAACTGGAACAAAACCGTGGTAACGCGAATTAATCCAACGCCATCGCAGATCACTGCACTGGGCGCCAATACCGGCGGTAGCGCCGTGTGGTTCGGCTACGCGGCTGGCGGCGGCATCGGCGATTTGAGCGCAACGCCCAAGACCAAGCTGATTTTGTCGGCGCGCTGGTTCTTTGGCGACCTCGAGGCGACCGCGCAGACTACGCGCTACGACTCGTACACCTGGCAGACCACGGCCAACCGCGCGCAGGATTATCACTTTGGCGCGAAGTGGCTGACCGATCTGGACCTGAGCTATG
Source organism: Duganella sp. sic0402 (assembly GCF_019219065.1). Classification (GTDB taxonomy): domain Bacteria; phylum Pseudomonadota; class Gammaproteobacteria; order Burkholderiales; family Burkholderiaceae_D; genus Rugamonas. The sequence continues at coordinate 128,708 of NZ_JAHUWK010000007.1, forward strand.
CCCTCACCAAAAAAACCAAGCTGGTGGTCGGCGCGGCCAATCTGTTTAATACGCGGCCGGACAAGAATGGTCCGGGTGACGCCAACTCGGGTGGTAACAGCTTTGTGTACGGCCCGGCGCCGTTTGCGCCAAGCGGTGCTTACTACTACGGCAAGGTGACGTATGACTTCTGATCCGGACCATCGCCGCCGTCGCCTGTTGGCGGCGCTGCCCGCCGCCGCGCTATTGGGCGCGTGCGGCAAGACGCCAACAGCGGCGCCGCAGGCTGGTGCTGTTCCCGATCTGTCCAAGGTCAAGCTGGTGCTGGGCGATCAGGTCAAGCTGTTGCAGACCAAGGCGGAAGCGGCCGGTGTACTGAAGGACCTGCCGTATCAGATTGAGTGGGCCAGTTTCCAGGGGGCGGCGCCGCTGTTCGAGGCCGTGGTGTCCGGCGATGTGGACACGGCGATTGCCGCCGACACACCGGCGCTGGCTGCGGCAGCGGGTGGTGCGCGGGTCAAGGTGATCGCGGCCAGCGTCTCTTCCCCCACCAGTGTAGCGATACTGGTGCCGCCGGATTCGCCGTTCAAGACCGTGGCGGATCTCAAGGGCCGCAACGTCATCGTTTCTTCCGCGCGCGGCAGCGTCGCACATTTCCTGTTATTTGGTGCGCTGCGCGAAGCGGGGCTAAAGCCTGCGGATGTCAACACCGGCTTCATGCTGCCCAGCGACGCCGCCGTTGCTTTCTCCAGCGGAAAAATCGAAGCCTGGGCCACCTTCGGCACCTACCAGGCGGCCGCCGAAATACGCGGTGCGCGCGTGTTGCGCAATGGCGTCGGCATCAATTCCGGCATCGGCGTGCTGACCGCTTCGGACGCGGCACTGGCCGATGCGGGCAAGCGTGCCGCGCTGGCAGATGTGCTGCAACGGCTTGCACAGTCGAATGTCTGGGCCAATGCGCATCCCAAGGAATACGGCGAAGTCTTCCAGCGCCTGACCGGCTTGCCGCCGGATGTCGCCAGACTGGCGGTCAGCCGCGACCGGCCGCAGTTGCGCGCGGTCGATAGCGAAATTGTCCGACAGTTGCAGGACGTGGCGGATACCTTTTACGAAGCCAAATTATTCCCACGCCGGGTCGACGCGAGCAAGCTGGTAGACACCAGCGTGTTCCGGCCCGCCTGAACCTTTCATCAAGGAGCATCACATGAGCATTCGACAACTGAAACTTGGCTTTATCCTGCACGGCGTGGGCCCTGGCTGGGGCGACTGGCGGCATCCTGACGCCGACCCGAGCGCCAGCACCAATATCGATTTCTATCTGCGCCAGGCCAGGCTGGCGGAACAGGCGAAGTTCGACTTCCTGTTTGTGGCGGACAGCGTACACATTACCGAAAAGTCCAGTCCACATTATCTGAACCGCTTTGAGCCGCTGACCATCCTGTCCGCGCTGGCCACGGCCACGCAAAACATCGGTCTGGTGGGCACGCTGACCGTCAGCTACAGCGAACCCTATACGGTGGCGCGCCAGTTCGCGTCGCTGGACCACATCAGCAAAGGCCGCGCCGGCTGGAATGTGGTGACCTCGTGGCTGTCCGGCAGCGCCGACAACTACGGCAAGCCGACGCACCCGCCGCACGAAGTCCGCTACCGCATCGCGGCAGAGCATCTGGAGACGGTGCAGGGCCTGTGGGACTCGTGGGAAGACGATGCGCTGACGCGCGACAAAGCCAGTGGCCAGTTCTTCGACCCGGCCAAGCTGCATACGCTGAACCACAAGGGAGAATTCTTCAATGTGCGCGGCCCGCTGAATATCAGCCGCTCGCCGCAAGGGCAGCCGGTGATCTTCCAGGCGGGGGCGTCGGAAGACGGCCGCAATTTCTCGGCCCGCTATGCGGATGCCTTCTTTACCGAGAACTCGTCGCTGGAGGCGTCGCAGACTTATTATGCCGATATCAAACGGCGGGCCGCCGCATTCGGCCGCGCGCCGGAGCGCCTGAACGTGTTGCCGGCGCTGCGCGCCATCGTCGGCCGCGATGAAGAAGAGGTGGAGCGCCTGTTCCAGGAAGCAGTGAGCCTGATCCGCGTTGAAGATGCGCTGGTGGCGCTGGCCCGTTCCTTTAACGAACATGATCTGGGCCAGTATCCGCTGGATGGCCCATTCCCGGACATCGCCCATTACGGCGCCGAGAGCAACCGCAGTTCCTCCGAGCGCATTGTGCGTGCCGCGCGTGAAGAAAACCTGACGCTGCGCGAAACCGCTCTGCGCTACGCCAGCCCGCGCCGTGAATTCGTCGGCACCGGTGTGCAGGTGGCCGACGCCATCCAGCGCTGGTTCGACAGCGGCGCGGCCGATGGCTTCATCCTGTTTGAATCGCTGCCGCGCCAGCTGGACGCTTTCGTGTCCGAAGTGGTGCCGGTGTTGCAGCAGCGCGGCCTGTTCCGCAAAGAGTATGAGCACCACACCTTACGTGGTAATCTGGGACTGGATGTGCCGGAAAACCGCAACACCGCAGCACGCCGCCAGGCTGCGTAGGAGAGCGCAAGATGAGTGAAGCACAACAACACGACCTGCCGCCACGGCTGCGGCATTTCGTCGGCCAGCTGGATGCCATCATCGGCCAGGATGAGGTACAGGTAGTGGAGCAGGGTTCGGCCGCGCTGCGCGAGCTGCTTGCGCATGACGATTGGCTGCCGCGTGAAGCCGCCGCGCCGCATCCGCAGTTCTATCGTCAGTATCTGCTGTACCGCGATCCGGCTGCGCGTTTTTCGGTGGTGAGTTTTGTTTGGGGGCCGGGCCAATCGACGCCGATCCATGACCACACCGTGTGGGGGCTGATCGGCCTGCTGCGCGGCGCCGAGATTTCGTACGACTTCCGCCGCACGGCAGATGGCCGGCTGGAGCGGCATGGCGAGCCGCAGCGGCTGGAGGCGGGCGACGTGGTGGCGGTGTCGCCGGCGCTGGGCGATATCCATCAGGTGTACAACGCCTTCAGCGACCGTGTATCGGTCGGCATTCACGTTTATGGCGCGGATATCGGCGCGGTTGATCGCAGCGTCTACACGCTGGACGGACAGGTCAAGCCTTTCCGTTCAGGCTATACGCCACAGATCCCGTATCGCAGTTACCAGCAGGTGAGGGCGGCGCTATTGGCGGGCCGCGAAATCGCACTGCTGGATGTGCGCGAGGAGGATCCGCACGCGCAGGCACACCCGCTGTTCGCCGCCAACTTCCCGTATGGCCGCATTGAGATTGACGCCTACACCAAGCTGCCGAGCCGCGATGCGCCGATCGTCGTGCTGGACGATGGCGAAGGCTTGGCCTTGCCCTCAGCGCTCAAGCTGCACCAACTGGGCTACACCAATGTCGCGCTGCTGGACGGCGGCGTGGCCGGCTGGCGCGACGCCGGCGGGGAATTGTTCCGCGATGTGAACGTGCCGAGCAAATCCTTTGGCGAGCTGGTCGAGCATGAGCGCCACACGCCGTCGCTATCGGCGCCTGAAGTGAAGGCGCTGATCGACCAGGGCGAGAACATTGTCATCCTTGACGCGCGCCGCTATGACGAGTACCAGACCATGAGCATCCCCGGCAGCATCAGCGTGCCGGGCGCGGAGCTGGCGTTGCGTGTGCGCGAACTCGCTCCGGACCCGGCCACCCGCATCATCGTCAATTGTGCGGGGCGTACCCGCAGTATCATCGGCACCCAGTCGCTGATCAACGCCGGCGTGCCGAATCCCGTGTCGGCGCTGCGTAATGGCACCATAGGCTGGACGCTGGCCGAACAGCAGCTGGAGCATGGCCAGTCGCGCAGCTATCCGCCGGCGTCGGAAGCGAATCGGCAGACGGCGGCGCGGGATGTGCGGGCGCTGGCCGACCGCGCTGGCGTCAAGCGCTTGCAGCCGTCGCAACTGAGTGAGCTGCATGCTGACCGCGTGCGCACCAACTATTTCTTCGACATTCGCAGTCCGGGCGAATACGGCGATGGACGGTTGCCGCATTTCCGCTCCGCGCCTGGCGGGCAACTGGTGCAGGAAACCGAGCAGTTCGCGCCGGTACGCGGCGCGCGCATCGTGCTGGCGGATAGCGATGGCGTGCGCGCCAATCTGACCGCGCACTGGCTGAAGCAAATGAATAACGATGTGTATGTGGTGGATGGCTTGCAGGCCGCGGATTTCAGCGTGACCGGTCCGTGGCAGGATGCGCTGCCGCCGCAGCCGGAGGTCGAAGAGATCAGTGCCGACACGCTGGGCGACTGGTTGTCTGCGGCGCCGCAGCAAGTGGCGCTGCTGGACTTCACGTCGGGCGTCAATTATCAGAAACGGCATATTCCGGGGGCATGGTTTGCGCTGCGTTCGCAACTGGCGGCGGCGCTGGCGCAGTTGCCGGAAGGCGTGGAGCGCTATGTGCTGACCTGCGGCAGCAGCCTGCTGGCGCGCTATGTCGCCGCTGACCTGCGCACGTTGACCAAGCTGCCTATCCTTGTACTGACTGGCGGAACGGCGGCGTGGGTGGCCGCCGGCAAGCCAGTGGAGACTGGCGCGACGCGATTGGCCTCACCATTGATCGACCGCTATCGCCGTCCGTACGAGGGCACGGACAATCGCGCCGAAGCCATGCAGGCCTATCTGGATTGGGAGTTTGGCCTGGTGGCGCAACTCGGCAGGGACGGCACGCATGGGTTCAAAGTGATCTGATTTGATTTGCCTCATTGCAATATTCATTGCAATGCAGCATAATTTTCTCATATTGGTAATTCAGCTTAATTGAGAAAATTGCAATGACTATCGCCAAGCGTTTGATGTTGACCCTATCCCTGGCGCTGGCGGCGCTGATTTTTGTTGGCGTCGCCGCGCTGACGCAGCTGTCGAATGCGCAGCAGCGGCTGGACATGGTGCAGACCCGTTTGATCCCCAGCATCTCCGGCTTGAAAATGGCCAAAGGCTTTATGTCCGACAGCCGCCTGGCCGCATACCGGCTGTCGGTGTTTTCGAATTTATCCGACAAGAGCGCGCTGGATAAAGCCTATAACGATGCGCATCGACGCCTGGACGAGGTGATCGCGGCGTATGAGAAAGACCGGATCTTCGACGACACCGACCGCAAGATGCTGGAGGCGGACAAGGCGGCGATGGTGACTTATCGCCAGGCGCTGGTGCCGTTTATCGCCGGCGCGCATGCCGGCGATCTGGATGCGGTGCGCGCGACGCTGGAAACCGGCACGCCGCTGGCGTTGTCCGCAGCCGCGTTGAAGAAAGCCTTTGACGACCATATCGCTTACAACAACCAGCTGATAGAAAACGTGCGCGCCGAGAGTGTGGCTGCGTATGGCTTCGCGTTCAAGCTGATGGTGATGGTGATTTCGCTGGCGTTGCTGGTGACTGGCGCGCTGGCGTGGCAGCTGTACCGCATCATCCGCAGCAGCCTGGCATCGATCCGCGGCACGCTGGAAGATGTCAGCCAGTCTCTGGACCTGACCAAACAGATCAAGGTCGAGCGTATGGATGAAATCGGCCACACGGCGGTGGCGTTCAACAAGCTGCTGGAGCAGATTGCGGGTGTGATCGAAACAGTGCGCGCGGCGACCGGTTCGGTTGGTGTGGCGTCGCAGCAGATTGCTGCGGGTACCGGGGATTTGTCGCATCGTACTTCGTCTCAGGCGGATGCGCTGGAAGAAACCGCGGCCAGCATGGAGCAGCTGACATCTACTGTGGGGCAGAACGCGGACAATGCACGCCAGGCGAATCAGCTGGCGCGTTCGGCGTCCGAGGTGGCGACGCATGGTGGCGCGGTGGTGGAGCAGGTGGTGCTGACCATGGGCTCGATCAACGAGTCGTCGCGCAAGATCGTGGATATTATTTCGGTGATCGATGGGATCGCGTTCCAGACCAATATCCTGGCGCTGAATGCGGCGGTGGAAGCCGCACGCGCAGGTGAGCAAGGGCGTGGCTTTGCCGTGGTGGCCACCGAGGTACGCAACCTGGCGCAGCGGTCAGCATCGGCCGCCAAAGAGATCAAGGCGCTGATTGATGATTCGGTGGAGAAGGTTGGCTCTGGTACCCGGCTGGTGGAGCAGGCTGGTACGACCATGCACGAGGTGGTGGCGAGCATCCAGCAGGTGACCGATATCGTTGGCGAAATCAGTGCTGCGACACAGGAGCAGAACGACGGGATCGAGCAGGTGCACCGCGCGGTGACCGAGATGGACCAGACCACGCAGCAGAATGCGGCGCTGGTCGAGCAGACCGCCGCAGCGGCAGCCACCTTGCGCGATCAGGCGGATATGCTGGAGCAAGTGGTCAGCGCGTTCAACATCAAGGCTGGGCAGGCGGCTTTGGCTGCGCCGGTTGCATCGGGAGCGGGGCGCGCAGGTGTGATCGCGCTGCCGGCATCCGCACCGGCGAAGGTTGATGCTGATTCGTCCCGTTCGCGTTCGGTGGCTTAGTCCAGGCCCAGAATATCCTTCACCAGATCGCGCTTGGCACTTTCGACGATAGGTGTCTTGCTGCTCTCTTTGAACACGCCCATGACGTACTTGACCAGGCTGGTCTCGCCGCTGGTGTTGTCTTGCTTGTCTGCGCGTGTCAGCGTGCCACTGCTGTAGCTGATGTTCGTGCTGCTGGTGCTCTCTTCACTGATCTTCTTGAAGTAGTAACTTTGCGTCCGCATGCTTTCCTTGGCGTCGAACGGCTTGCCGGAAGAGAGTGATTCGTGGAAGCTTGCATCAAGACGCTTGTTCTGCGTTTGTGAAATCGAGCGGTCAAACTGGCTATCGCCACCTATATCAGTGGTCTGCGAGACGTGATAAATGAACTTGTCGATTTCGTCCGGACGCTTTGGATTGAGGGCTAATGGCGTGCTGCTAAACGAGGCCTCAAAATCGGCCAGGCCGGTGAGCTGTGCGAGGTCGCGCGGGGCCAGGCTGGGCGCGCTATTGGCGGATGGTGCGCCGACCATCTGAGTGAACACGCCTTTGAAAGTGGCCAGCAGGGCGGTGTTGGCATGGCCGCGCCGGGCCGCCTCATCGACTTGCGCCAGGTAGGCGTCGATTCCCGCCTGGCGCTGCTGGTCGTCACCGATACCGGCCAGGCGAGACAGGTCGACACTGACGTTCACGTTGCCGTCCGGCCCATTGCTGTTGAGCGAGCGCGTCTTGCTATCGGCGTGAAAATGCAGGGTTTGCATTTTGCCACCTTCCAGTTCCACATCCACCTTCAGATCAACTGAGGCCAGCAATGCCGGGTCGTAGCGCAGCAGGCCGTTCAGGTCGAGTTTGTGCGAACCGGTGATGCCGTCGATGGCGCTTTGGAACGCCTCCGCCAATCCCGACAAGGCGCCGCGCTCCGCTTCGCTTAGTTTGTCGGAACCGGCGACCTGCACGGTCAGCCCGTTCGATGTGGTCTTCAGAGCGATGCTGATTTTGATGCCGGAAGCCGCCATCACGTCCAGCGTGATGTCATAGGTATCCTGCTTTCCCTGCGGCGCCGCGAGCGACGATTGCCTGACCGATTGCGAAAAATCGCCGGGATCGCTGTCAAAGCGGTGCAGCAGCGCCGCGCCGATGCCGCGCAGGCGGCCGGCCGCGGAAGTTGACGCATAATTAATCGTCATCAGCGAACTGACTGGATCACTGGACTTTGCACCCCATGCGACGCTGTTGGTCAGCGGCGGCTGCATGCTGGTCAACGCGTCTGGCGGCGCTGCAAACGTGCTTGCCAGCGTCTTCTCGTCCGGTGAGGTGGATGCGATGTCCAGTTCCTTTGCCTGGAAAACTGGCTGGGCCGGAGTAACTCTGCTGCTGAAAGCTGATATGGCGGTCATGGCGATGTCATTGTTGGGATGATCGGGTGACTCGCCAGTAAGTAGCGACACAAATAATGTGGCGATTAAATGTGACGGCGTATTGTAGCGGCCCAGCGTAAGCGGATTGCCTGCGCCAGTGCGGTGGGCAGGGCGTCCAGTTTGGTGTCGAGCGTACCGGCTTCCACCTGCACGGGTGTGCCTTCCGCAGCCCCGTGCCAGGCGATATCGTAGTTCGCCAGAATGCGGATGATCGCTTCGCGGCTATATTGGTGATTGGTGACCAGCGCCGCCATGTCGCGAAAAGCCTGTTCCGCTTGTCCTGGCCACAACGCCACGCCGACTGTGGCGGCTTGATCGCCATGCTGGTGGATGCGGTGCGCAATGCCGGTCTTCAGCAGTACCGCATCGCCTTGCCGCAGCAGAGCGATACGCACACCGCCGCTGCGTATTTCCAGCTCACCCTCAAGCGCTGCCACCAGCTTGCTCTCCCGTTGATGCGTCAACGGCAGGTTATGGCCTTTGATCGGCAACACGAAATGCATCGCTGTGCCGGCGCCCGCAATGCTGGCCTGCGCGACGTCGATGCTGACCGGATAACCTTCCGGCACCAGATGCAGCAGATCGTCTTGCGTGGCAGGGAGGCTCATATTCATCCTTTTGGCAGAGCGCCGCGCAATGCCGCGCTGCGCCTAGAAGTGCTTGATCAGCGTGGCTCTCAGCGAGCGCGATTCGATAGGGTGGAAGTGGATGTCGGCCACGGCGGCCGTTTCCCCTTTCAGCTGCGATTCATAATAATAATCGATGGCGGAGTCGCGGCGGTTGGTGATATTGAATGCCTCAAGTTCCAGCGCCAGGTCCTTGCGGATCTTCCAGCCAAAGCGGCCGTTCAGCGTCATGCTGGAGCTGGAGCGTACGCTGTTGTCTTCAATAAGCGGGCGTGGACCAAAGTAGCGCAGCTTCAGCGATGCCGAATACGGACCGCCGTCGTCCACGGTGATCGCCAGTTGGCCCGTGCCTTCCACCGCGCCAGGAATGTAACGGCCTTGTTCCTGCTCACCACGCGAGCGGGCGCGCGCGTAAGCCAGGTCCAGATCCACCGACAGCCATTTCAGCGGCTTGTAGTAGTTGGAGAATTCGACGCCATAGCGCCTGCTCGGCGGACCTGCTTCGGTCGCTCCGGCATCGCCGATGTAGACCAGCTCCGAATCGAAATCCAGCCGGTACAGCGATAGCGAAGTCTGCAAGCCAGGCAGCCAAGCGGTGCGCGCGCCCAGCTCCATGCCGCGCGAACGTACCAGCGGCGTGACTTTTTCCGCCGCCAGACCGGTCTTCGGATCGATGGTGATGGTGGCGCCGCGCGCATCATTGCTGTGGAAGCCGGTGCCGAAGTTGGCGTATACCTCAGCCGTTTGCCATGGGCCGTAGATGACGCTCAGGCTGGGACTGAGCAGATGGTCGTTGACCTTGCCAGTATTGGCGCTCCGGTCACTCTGCACGTCAAAACGGTAGCCGTCCAGCCGCGCACCTGCCACCGTGCGCAAGGCAGGCGACCAGCGCGTGTTATTTTCAAGGAACAGACCGGCGCTGGATTCAACGATGTGATCCTGGCGCGTGACGGAAAGTGTGCGGCGCGCCTGGGTGTTCAGCAGGCCGTTGAAGATATTGTCGTTCTGTAGCTGGATGCCGACGGTGGTTTCGCTGTTGCCCGTGTCGGTATGCTGGTGCCAGCTGTGCGAGGCATTCAGACCGCTGGTCACGCGCTTGTCCGGCTGCGCGAACTGGTCGCCGTGGAGCGGATCATCCATGAAGTAGGTGAAGTTGGACCACAGGTCCAGCTGATTGGCGATCAGGTAGGCGTTGACCTTGGAAGCGCTGTTGTCATCGGTGCGCCGCCATGCGCCTGAAAGGCTGTAGCGATGGGCCTTGCCGCCGTCCGTATTGTCGATGGCGTCGTTGCGGCCGATCTGGCCGTCCTGCACGGCGCGCAATGGAATCTGGTCGGTGGAATTCCAGTCGGCCTTGTACGCCATCAGGCTGACGTTAAAGCCGTTGTTGGCGTAGCCTTCGCTGTAGCGCAGCACGGCGTTCAGTTTCTGATAGTTGTCCGGATTGGTAAACGGACCGTCATTGTGCAAAGCCTCGACCGCATACAGCAGGCTGCCGCGCTGCGTTTCTACCGAATCGGCAAGCAGCGCGCGGCCATAGCCGTTCTGGCCGGCGCTGACGCTGGCCACGCCTTGTAGCAGGCGATTGGCGTACACCACGGACGCGGTACCGGCGGAAGCGAAATCGCCCTCCTGAGCGGAGTAGGGGCCTTTCTTGTAGTCGAGGCGCACCGACAGTTCCGGTATCAGGAAATTCAGGTCGGTCCAGCCCTGGCCGTGCGCGTGACTGCGCTGGTTGACCGGCATGCCGTCCACTGTGGTGCGAAGGTCGGTGCCGTGATCGAGGTTGAAGCCGCGCAGGTAGAACTGATTGGCCTTGCCTTCGCCGCTATGCTGGCTGACCACCAGCCCCGGCACCGCCTCCAGCATTTCGCCGGGACGGTAGACGGTGCGCGCGGCCAGCTGTTCCTGGGTGACGGCGCCCGCGCTGGCGGCATCCGCGACACCCAGCTGGTTCAGGCGCGAGCCATCCACCAATACCCGTTGCAGGCCCAGGTCATCGGCCTGGGCGGAACCCAGGGCCAGCAGCAATGCATATTTAAGGGGCGATTTGATCGATACTGCTTTGATCGAAGATGAGGGTTTTGATCGTGCCATCGGTTTGCACATTGAGGGTATTCTTTTGAGTTGGCAGGAAATCGATCAGCAGCGCATTGTGTATGCGGCTGCCTTTCTTCAGTCTGGCGCCGCGTATCTCCTGGAAGATCACAACGCTGTCGGCGTCGACTTTTGCCCCAACCCATTGCAGTGGCAGGCGCTTGCCTGCCGCGTCGGCGATGGTGAACTGTTTTTCCACGTAGCGGCGCAGCGGCGCTTCACTGTCCGGACGGCCAAGGTCAAACTGGTGGCCGTACAGATTGGTCAGCAGCGCGGTGAGATCGTGCCCGGTGTAGGTGTGCACGATCTCGGTGTTGCCAGTGCGCTCGTTGTAGCTGATGTCCGCTATGCCCATATGGAAGTTATGAGCATGGACTACCGTGCTGACCAAGGCCAGCACGGCGACTGCAAGCGTCAAGAAACGCGGCATTACTTCTTCTCGTCTTTCTTCAGCGGCGTATTGAAGTCGCGCATCAGGTTATTTTTATCGCGTTCGGTCTTGAACAGTTCCAGGCGCGATTGCGTTACCTTGCGAGGCCACGAGTTGTTGGTCGTGTCGATGTCGGCGGTTTCCCAGTACGGGTCCTGGGTCAGGCTGACCATCGGTTCGTCGGTGATAATCAGCTTGGTGATTTTCTTCGACGAGTAGCGCCATACTTCGGCCGGAATGCGCTCGATATACTTCTTGCCGCTCTTCAGTTCAATCTCCAGAATCAGCGGCATCACCATGCCACCCAGGTTGGAGAAGTCGACCAGATAGAGATGCTTGCCCTGATCCAGCAGCTTCTTCTCCCACGGCTCCAGTTTCTCGACCGCTTCCGCGTAAGCGTTGCGGTCTTTGTTGGTGACGGTGAATTCGTCGTGCTCGTTGTAGAAGTCCTTCAGCTCAGGGTGCGAATCCAGGCGCTTAGGCAGGGCCTTGTTGCGCTGCTCGGACACCGAAATAGGCTGCGCGTCTTTCTGCGCCTTCTTCCAGGCTTTCTCCTTTTCCGGATTCTTGCTGCTGATGCCGTACTCGTTGATACCGTCGATGCTGATGTCAACCGGATCGGTGGTGTAGAACCAGCCGTGCCAGAACCAGTCGAGGTCCGTGCCCGAAGCATCTTCCATGGTGCGGAAGAAGTCAGCCGGGGTAGGGCGCTTGAATTTCCAGCGTTGTGCGTATTCGCGGAAGGCGTAGTCGAACAGTTCGCGGCCCAGAATGGTTTCGCGCAGGATGTTCAGGCCAGTCGCCGGTTTGGCGTAGGCATTGTTACCCAGCTGGAGTACCGACTCCGAGTTGGTCATGATCGGCACCTGGTTGCGGCTCTTCATGTAGTCGACGATGTTGCGTGGCTCGCCACGGCGCGACGGATAGCCATCTTCCCATTCCTGCTCGGCCAGGTATTGCACAAAGGTGTTCAGGCCTTCGTCCATCCAGGTCCACTGGCGCTCATCGGAGTTGATGATCATCGGGTAGTAGTTGTGGCCCACTTCGTGAATGATCACGCCGATCAGGCCATACTTGGTCTGCTGCGACCAGGTCAGCGCGCCGGTTTTCTTGTCCTTGCTTGGACGTGGACCGTTGAACGAGATCATCGGGTATTCCATGCCGCCCACCGGACCGTTGACCGAGATCGCGGTTGGATAGGGATAATCGAAGCTGTACTTGTTGTACTTGTCGATAGTGTGGATGATGGCCTGGGTACTGTACTTGCCCCACAGCGGATTACCTTCCTTCGGATAGTAGGACATCGCCATCACGTCGGTGGAATCTTTTTTGTAGCCTTGCGCATCCCAGATGAATTTGCGGCTGGAGGCCCAGGCAAAATCACGTACGTTGGCGGCCTTGAAGTGCCAGGTCTTGCTGGCGGTGCTGCGCGATTTCTCGGCCCTGGTGGCTTCTTCCTGGGTCACGATGACCACCGGCGTGGTGGCGGTCTTGGCTTTTTCCAGGCGATCGCGCTGGGCTGCACTCAGAACCTCGTTCGGATTTTGCAGCGCACCGGTCGATGCCACCACGTGGTCAGCCGGGACGGTCAGCTGTACATCGTAGTCGCCGAATTCCAGCGTGAATTCGCCGGAGCCGAGAAACTGCTTGTGCTGCCAGCCATAGACATCGTAGTAGGCCGCCATGCGCGGGAACCATTGGGCGATTTCGAACAGGTCGTTCTTGTCTTCGTCGAAGTGCTCGTAGCCGGAACGGCCGCCCAGCACTTGCTGTTCGTTGATGTTGTAGGACCAGTCGATATTGAAGACGAACTTCTCGCCCGACTTCAATGGCTGCGGCAGGTCGATGCGCATCATGGTGCGGTTGATGACGTGCTTCAGCGGCTGGCCGCCCGAGGCTACGGTCTTGATCTTGAAGCCGCCGTCGAATTCACGGCCGGCCAGCAGGCCGCGCATGCCTTCAAACTTGTAGCCCTCGTCCGGTCCGGACGGTTTGGCCCAGGCTTCGCGCGATGGCTGGGTCAGCATCATGCGGGCGTCGGAGTCTTTTTTGTAGATGTTCTGGTCGAGCTGCACCCACAGATAGCTCAGCGTGTCCGGCGAGTTATTGTGATAGGTGATTTGCTCGCTGCCGGTGATGGCGCGCTTGGCTTCGTCCAGCGACGCAGTGATGGTGTAATCAGCGCGTTGCTGCCAGTAGGCGTGGCCTGGCGCACCGGAGGCGGTGCGATAGGCGTTCGGAGTCGGCAGGATTTCTTCGAGTTGACGGAATTTGTCGTCAAATGGCTCTGCCGCGTAGGCGGATACCGTCAGGCAGAGGGCCAGTAAGCCAAGCTTCTTTTGCATAGGGATTGTTTCCTCTTGATAAGAGGATAAATTGTATAGCAGCTTTTCAATCGATTACCCACTGATACAATAAAATACAAACCCGGAATGGCTTCAGCGCTTGGCCTGGGTGTCGAGGAATTGCTGGCGGGTGTCGTCGTCCGCAGTCGCCGCAACCGATGGCACGCCCAGCCGCATCAATTTGGAACCCGCGCCCGCATGCGCCTGCGGCCACTCAGGCAAGCCCGCGCCATTGGGGTTGCCGCGCTTGATGAAGTTGGCGAAGTAGTCCTGCAACTGGGTGGAAAGCGCATAATCATCTGCGCTCCACGCATAGACTTTATTCCCCGCCAGGTTGCCCATCGCGTACTCGATCTCCACCGAATGGCCTGCGCCTTCCTGGCCAGGGCGTGGCTGAGTGTAGTAATAACGATACACTGGCTTGCCGCTGGTGCGCGCGTGGGCGTCTATCCACTTCCAGGTGCCATGGCCGATAAACAGGTCGCTGGCCAGATTGGTGGCAGCTTGCTTGTAGTCGCCGCTGTAAGCTTGCCGTGCGGTGGCTGCCTGGTCGCCATACAAGCCTTGCAGGCGCGCGACAAACAACGCTTCGCTCGGCTCGTCCTTCTGGAATATCTGCTTGTAATGGCCTTCCTGCGAATTCCAGCCTGCCAGCAGCGGGATTTTGGCCTGTTCGCCGGCCGCATACACCTCGGCAGGCGCGCGCGGAATCACGTAGCCGTCCTGGATCGCGGAGAACCAGATGCCCGACGCCTGCGCCGACTCCAGCAGCTTTTGCGCCGGCAGCTCGCGCAGTTGCGACAGCGTAGGCGCAGCGATGGCCTTGGCGAATTCGGCACCTTTTTGTTCAGCGTCCGCCAGTCTGGCGGGCGGGGTCAGGCCGAGCAGCGCGCCGCTTTCGCCGATGGCGCCGGCAATCAGGCCTTGGGCTTGCGGATTGATCATTTGCGCGCTGACCGAGAACGAGCCAGCCGACTCGCCGGCGATGGTCACGCGCGCCGGATCGCCGCCGAAGGCCGCGATATTCTTGCGTACCCATTGCAGCGCTGCCGCCTGATCCATCAAGCCATAGTTGCCGGACGAGTGATGCGGCGCTTCCCTGGTCAGCTCGGGATGTGCCAGGAAGCCGAATACGTTGAGGCGATAGTTGACGGTCAGCGTGACGATGCCTTTGGCCGCCATGCTTTCGCCATCGTAGCGCGGTTCCGAACCGTCGCCGGCCGCGAAGCCGCCGCCGTAGAAGTAGACCAGCACCGGCAGCTTCTCTTTGGCCGACTTGGCCGGCGTCCAGACGTTAAGGAACAGGCAGTCCTCGCTGACGCCGTCCGAGCGGAACACCATGTCGCCGAACAGCGGCAGCTGCATGCAGCGCGCGCCGAATTTGTCGGCCTTGCGCGTGCCTTGCCACTTGGCCACCGGTTGCGGCGCCTTCCATCGCAGCTTGCCCACCGGTGCCGCCGCGTAGGGAATGCCCTTGTACGCGATGACGCCCGATGCTTCCTGCACGCCCGCCACCACGCCGCCGGCAGTGCTGGTCGTGGCGTTTGGCGCCGCATGGGCGGTGAGGGCAAACAGGGAGGACAGCAGCAGACCGGTTTTTTTCATGGCGTGAGCAGTGCGGTAAGGTAAGTAAGGGTTATTTGACTTTGCCGGCGACCTTGCTGGAGGGGCGCAGGCGCGGCGCCGCATCGGACTGGCGACGGATCAGCGTATGCTCCATCACCACATGGCGTGCTTCCTCCGGCGTGCCGTTGCGCTGGGCGCGGATCAGGCGCACCAGGAATTGCACAGCCTCTTCCGCCATGTCGGTAATTGGCTGGCGCACCGTGGTCAGCTCGGGCCAGATGGTGGTCGCCAGCGCGGTGTCATCGAAACCGGCGACAGTCAGGTCGCCCGGCACGTCCAGGCCAAGGCGATGCGCGATGGCCACCACGGCGGCCGCCATATCGTCATTACTGGCGAAAACGGCGGTCGGACGATGTTCTTGCGACAGCAGATTCTCCGCCGCGTCCAGGCCGGAGCGGTAGGTGAACAAGCCTTGCACCAGCAGTTCCGGCGCCAGTTGCATATGCTTGTCCGCCAGCGCGGCTTTGAAGCCGGCCAGGCGGCGCGCGCTGGCGCTCTGGTTGGGATGGCCGATGACGAAGCCGATGCGCTGGTGGCCCAGCGCGATCAGGTGGCAGGTCATCGCGTACGCGGCCTGATAGTCGTCGATGCTGACGCCGCCGACGCGTGGGTCCGGCTGGCCGCAAGCCACCGTGATGGCTGGCGTGCCGGATGCGGCGATCAGGTCGATCAGGTTGCGCGTGTCGCACAGCGGCGGCGGCAGGATGATGCCATCCACGCCATTGGCGATCAGCCGGCGCGCCTGCTCGACGCCATGTTCGTCCGCCTCGCATTTTTCCACCACCAGTTGCACATTGTTCGGGCTGGCCTGGTTCAGCAGGCCGACCAGGAATTCGCTCAGGTAGCCCGCCGACGGATTCGAATACAGGAAGCCGACGCGAATCGGCCGCGAACCCGCCAGACGGCGCGCCGCCTGGTTGGGAACGTAGTTGAGGGCAGCGACTGCCGCATCGACGCGGTTGCGGGTTTTCTCGCGGACGTTGGTATCGCCGTTCATTACGCGCGATACGGTCATCGGGGAGACGCCGGCCAGTTCGGCCACGTCGGCCATGGTGGGCGCCTGCGAGCGGTTCTGCACGGCCACTACTGGCGCCGCTTTCACCTTTTTGTTAGTCATCTGTCCTCTGTTAATAATATGGCTATGTTAAGCCCCGAACTCTATCACAAGCGGCGCCTACCAATGGCCCGGCGCGTAAGGGAAGGTCAGGGATTTGTAGTATTCCAGCGCGTGCGCTGGCGCTTTCACGTCCGCCGGCAGCGGCAGCCCGGACACCGACTGGAAGTAGGCGATGCAGGCGTCGCGCCACAGGATGGCGTTGTTGACCTGGCGGCGCAGGCGCTGTTCTTCCTCGGCGTAGCGGCGCGCATCGATCAAGGGCTTGAGCGCCACCCACTGCGCGTGCAGCGCGTTGGCGTCGGCCAGGCCCTTGTCGTAGTGTGCCAGCAGCTCGGTCCACAGCGTGCGGCCGGACTGCATCTTGTAGTCCCATGGCAGGTGGTGGAACCACAGCAGGAACTGCTCCGGCGTGGTTTTCGGATCGCTGTACTGGCGGGCGATCTCCGGCGCGTACTGTTCCAGCGCGTTGCTGCCTTTGGCGGTGCGGTCAAAGCCGATGCCGTCGCGGCCGGCGCGGTGGTAGTAGATCGGATTCCAGTCCGGGCGCTCCAGATTGTCCACCCACGGGCCAGGACCGTGATGGTGGCCGGTGCCCATGATGTGATGCAGCCCCAGTGGGGTCATGTAGTTCACCACCGTTTCGCGCGAATTCATCATCATGTCGACCACCGGCTTGACCACACGCTGGTCCCGGCCGAAGGTGAGGGCGGCCCATTCGGCGGCGATGTCCCTGGCCTTGGCTTGCTGGTTCCAGGCCAGGCGGCCGTAGGCGTACCAGTTGGCCTGGTCGAAGTGTGAACCGGCCCAGTTGCGGTCGGTGCCGATATTGGAGACGCCGGCGATGCCGCTCAGCGTCTTGGCGACAGTGCGGCCGCCTGGCGCGGTTTTGGTATCGGCTTGCAGCGTCTCTTCAAACATGGTGCCCAGATAGGCCATGTCGGTCGAGAAGCCCAGGTATTCCTTGGTGATCTGGAACTCCATCATGACCGGCGTTTTCAGCGCACCGAACAGCGGGTGGAATGGTTCGCGCGGCTGGAAATCGATGGCGCCGTTCTTCACCTGCACCAGCACATTGGCGGCGAAGGTGCCGTCCAGCGGCTTGAATTCGTCGAAGCCCTGCTTGGCGCGGTCTTCACCGATATGCGTGCCTTTCGGCGCGTAGACAAAGGCGCGCCACATGACGATGCCTTTGTGCGGCGCCAGTGCGGCAGCCAGCATATTGGCGCCGTCGGCGTGGGTGCGGTGATAGTCCTGCGGGCCAGGCTGGCCCTCGGAATTGGCCTTGACCACAAAGCCGCCGAAGTCCGGAATCGTTTTGTAGATCTCATCGGCCTTGCGCTTCCACCAGGCTTGCACTTCCGGCGACAGCGGATCGGCGGTGCTGGTTTCTTTCAGTTCCAGCGGTGTTGACCAGCGTGCTGATAGATAAACCTTGATGCCGTAAGGGCGCAGCACATCGGCGATGGCGGCGGCTTTGGCGATGAACGGCGCGGTCAGGATTTCCGGCTTGGAGTTGACGTTATTGAGTACCGTGCCGTTGATGCCCAGCGAGGCATTGGCGCGCGCATAGTCGGTGTAGCGCTGGTCCTTGATGTCCGGCAGCGCCCACCAGTCCCAGATGGACTGGCCGGAGTAGCCGCGTTCGACGGTGCGGTTCAGATTATCCCAATGATTCAGCAGGCGCAGTTGCAGCGTTGGTGCTGACGATGCTTCCAGTTTTGCGCCGGTGGCTGCGTCGCGCAGCCAGGCGTAGGTTCCATAAAGGAGGCCGATGTCGCTGTTGGCTGCGATCAGCGTGACGTTGTGGCCTTGCACGCGGGTCTGGCGCAGCAGGTAGCCTTCATCACCCAGCGCGGCCAGTTCGGCGCGCAGCGGCGACGCGGCGGCGCTCAGTTCCGGCAGGCGCGATGGCGTAGCCAGCAGCAGCGCGCCATCGGCGATGTGCGTGGCTGGTGCTGGCGCGCGGCCCAGCAAGCCGCTCAGGCCTTTTTGCAGTTCATCGAGCGCGGCCTGGGTGGTCGGCGTGGCCGCACCGGGCAGTACGATGCTGCGGGCTTGCGCTTGCACGCTGGCTTGGGCTGCCTTGTCCAGTAGGCGGTAACGCAGCCACAGATCGTAGCCGTCTTCGTTTGGTGGCGCTGCGGCGGATGCCGCCGCAGCGACCGTGAGTAGCAGCGTTGCCAGCGCAGCGGATAAAGAAAAGCGCATCATGTCTCCAGTTTATGGTAGCGTAATCATTTCGTTGTGACGCGATGGTAGCAAACATTTCCAAGAGGAGCGAGACAAAAATGAATATATCCCGTCGTACCATGTTGGCACTGATGGCTGCAAGCGGCATGGCACCGCTGCACGCCGCTGAAATGCCAGAACCATTGAAGGTGCTGGGCAAGCGTAAAGGGCTGAATGTCGGCAATGCGATCGGCGGGCGCTATTTCCGCGATCCGGCTTACAAGGCGCTGATGGCGCGCGAGTGCAATATGCTGGTGGCCGAGAACGAAGGCAAGTGGCAGGCGCTGGAGCCGCGTCCTGGTGCGTATAACTTCGGTCCGGCGGACGAGATGTATGCGTGGGCGAAGTCGCAAGGGATGCTGGTGCGCGGGCACAATTTGATTTGGCAGGAGGCCAAGTGGCTGCCGAAGTGGGTGAATGAATACGACTTCGGTGCGCAGCCGGCGCAGGCGGCGGAAGCCCTGCTGCGCAAGCATGTCGTGACGGTGTGCGATCATTTTGGCGACATCATTCATAGTTATGATGTGGTGAATGAGGCGGTGGATCAGAAGACTGGTGAGCTGCGGCCGAATGTGTTTACCGAGCGTTTGGGCGCGGTGGCGCAGATTGATTTGGCGTTCCGGCTGGCGCAGGAGCATGCGCCGAAGGCGGAGCTGGTTTATAACGATTACATGGGGCCGGATGCGGATAGCGCCAAGCACCGTGCCGGTGTGTTGAAGCTGTTGCATGATCTGAAGTCGCGCGGCACGCCGATTCATGCGCTCGGCCTGCAAAGCCATATCGGTTCGTCTGATAATTTGCGAGGCAGCGAGCGTCAGCGGGAGTGGCGCAAGTTCCTGGATGAGGTGACTGGCATGGGACTGGGCTTGCTGATTACCGAGTTTGACGTCAATGACCGCAAGCTGCCGGTGGATATCAAGACGCGCGATGCCGGCGTGGCCGCGCTGGCGAAGGATTATCTGGATGTGACGCTGAGCTATCGCCAGTGCCGTGATTTCCTGTTATGGGGAATGTCAGATAACGTCAGCTGGCTACAGGAATGGAAGGAGGCCAAGCGTGACGACGGCGCGCAAATGCGGCCGACGCCGTTTGACGATCAGTTGCGCGCCAAACCGCTGCGCGACGCCATCGCTGCTTCGATCAAAGCGATGCCGCCGCGCGCCTAGTTACTGGCGTGGACTCTCGGATGGGCCGAGGTAACTCGGCTTAAGTCCGCCGGCATTGACCACCAGTTTTTGCAGCACCAGGCCGGGGTCTAGCGCCCAGAATTTCAGGGTGTGTTTGCCTGGCTTCTCGATCTGGTGGCGCGAGGTCAGCACGGTCGCGCCATCGGATACCGTTTTCTCCCAGGCTTTTTCGCTGGCGTCCGCGTGGATGTTGATGATCTGCGGCGCCTCGTCATCGATCGAGATCGCATAGCGCAGGCCGGAGCCAGGCTGGAATTTCTGCGTTGGCGCCAGCGTCGCGTGCACGTCCACTTTGCCTGCATTGAACAGCTGCATTTCATATTCCAGACGCATGCGCGGCTTCTCGTCCACTGGCGCATCCACCGGCAAGGTGGTCATGCCCGACAGCGTGCGGCCGTGATCGGGAATCTTCAGCCAAGTGCGCTGGTCCGCCGCCACCGCGCGCGTGTAATGCTCTGCTTCCATGGACACCACGCCGCCGGTTTCGATAAAGCCTTTCATGGCGGCGGCACCGGCGGGTTTGCGCAATGGGACGTTCACCGTGGTCTTGACGCCCGCGCCGCTGATCGTCAGCGTGGCGTTGCTGACACCTTCCGGAGCGTCGGCCCAACGGGCGTTGACCACCACGCGCTGCTGGCTGCTGACCTTGCCCGACGGCTTGTCCAGCGTGATCCACGGCTCACTGGCGCTGATCGTATAGTCAAACGGCTGCTGGCCGCGATTGAATACGTCGAGGAAGCGCGCCTTCTGTTCGAACACATCCAGCGCCGGCAGGCTGAGGATGCCGGTTTCGCGGCCAGGCCAGGCCAGCTCGCTGCCTTCCACTGCCACGCCCATATCGGCTGCTTTGGGCACTTGCATCTGCGTCACCGGCGGCATCACATTGCGTGGCGGCTGATTCCAGTAGGTGTAGCCCAGGTGGGTTTGCGACATCATGTGATGCCATTTTCCTCCGCTGATGTCTTCCTGATAGCGGCGCGCCAGCTCGGCGTCTTCCGCAAACAATGCACGGGCGCGTGTCGCCAGATCATTCGTCGCCGCGCGTCCCTGAGTGCCGTATAGCTGATTCAGGCCGGCGGTGACATACAGCTCGTTCACCACCGCGCTGGCTTTGACTGGATATAGCACCAGCTGGTAGAAGGCATCGCGCTTGTTTGCCGGCAGGGCGGCCGAGATTTTTTCGGCGCGCGCGGCAATCGCGTTGTAGTCTTCGACGATGCGCTGGGCTTCGTTGTAGTTGACCAGGCTATAGGTGCCTGGCTCCAGCTGTTCCGGCTTGCGGCGGCCATTGAACTTGGCGTACTTGGCGACGATGTCGGCGATATCTGCCGCATGTTCCGGACCGAATTCGCGCGTGGCCCACAGTTTCAGGTAATCCGGCAGGCGCTCGGCAGGCCATGCGGCCGGATTCCATGCGTAGGTCAGGAAGAATTCGATTGGCACTTCCATTGGCTTCAAGTCGCCCACGTTGACGATCCACATGCGGTTGGCCTGATACTGCCAGGCCAGGTGCATCTGTTCCCACACTTTCGGCAGCGGCGTCACGTTGATCCATTTGTACGAGCGCGGGCCGCCGACATAGTCGAAGTGGTAGTACACGCCGGCGCCGCCGGAGCGCTTGCGTTCTTCCATGGTTGGCAGGCGGCGGATGTTGCCCCAGTTATCGTCGCACCACAGCAGCATCACGTCATCCGGCACGCGCATGCCTTTTTCGTAGTATTCCTGCACCTCTTTATACAGCGCCCACACCTGCGGCACCTTGGTGACATCGGGATTGATTTCCTTGGCGATGATCTTGCGCTGGCCGGCCACGATGCCTTCGAGCAGGGCGACGTTGGCGCCTTCCGACATCGGCTCATCGCCGTCGCCGCGCATACCTAAGGTAATCAGCTTTTCCTGGCCTTGCGATGTACGCAGGCCCTGGGTCCAGAAATCGCGCAGCTTGTCGGGGCTGCGGTTGTAGTCCCATGGCTTGCCCTCGCCGTAGCGGCGCCATTCGTCGTGCGCGCGCATCATCGGCTCGTGGTGCGAGGTGCCGATGACGACGCCGTAGTCGTCGGCGACCTTGCCGTTCAGCTTATCGTCATCGTAGAAGGCCTTGCCCCACATCGCCGGCCACAGGTAGTTGCCGCGCATGCGCAGGATCAGTTCATACACTTTTTCATAGAACTGGTGATTGAAGCCGCCATAGCGCTGTTTGACCCAGTCGGTCAGCGCCGGCGCTTCGTCGTTGAGAAAAATGCCGCGATACTGCACCACCGGCGCATCGCTGACCGCAGCGCTAGCCGAGGCATAGACGGTTTTGTGCTGCGCAGCCGGTACATCCGCCCACCAGTTCCATGGCGAGACGCCTATCTGCTCCGACATCTCATAGATGCCGAAAATGGTGCCGCGCTTGTCGCTGCCGGCGATGACCAGTGCGCGCTCAACGCCAGGCAGCGGCTTGCGCAGCGTTTGCACCTGCCAGCCTTCCCACTTGCCCTTGATGGACGAGACATCCAATTTGCCTTCCGCCACCAGCTGGTCGATCAACGCGCTCTTGCCGATGGTGCCGATGATGACCACGTCGGCGCCGGCGGGCTTGCCGCCCTTGGTCAGCAGTGGTTTTGCGGCGCTGACACGAGTGATGTCGGCTTGCAGATCGCCGGCCGCGCGCAGCACGCCGATGTGGTCGGCCGGGTCGACATACAGCCTGGCGGCCTGGCCGTTGCGGGCCAGCGCGACGGCGTCAGCCGGAGGCTGATCGAACCAGGCCAGTTTTTTCTGGCCCAGCGCCTGCGCGGGCAGGGCGTGACAGAGCAGGGCCAGTAGCAAGGCCCCTGCGGCAAAAACGGGTTGTCTCATGTTTTATTTTTCCAGTGGTGTGTAATCGAACCAGGCAAAATCGGCGGCCGGCATGGCTTGGGCTTTTGTGGCTCCTTCGGCGTACATGCCGATGAAGACGCCGGTAAAGCCGCCCGCCGATTCTGATGACAGCGGTGCGGTAGGCAAGGTGGCGCCAATCTGTTTGAACGGGCCGCCGGCGCTGCTATAGCTGAATGCATAGCGGTCGGACCAGGATTCGACTTGCAGTGTCACCGGGCCGGCCGGCAGCGGCGCCGAGGCGGCCAGCGTGGTCACGCCGCCGGTACGCGATACCAGCTCCAGGCGTCGTTCAGGCACACCGGTGATGCGCAGCTGGTAGTAGTTCTTCTCGTTCTGGCGCAGCACCAGGCCAGCGGCCTGCGTCGCGGCGGACGGCTGGAACTCAAGCTGCGTGGCCGCGCGCATGCGCATATGTTCCTGGCGGCGTGCCACAAAAGCCGGCTGCGCGATGTCGTTCATGGTGACGCTGCTGCCTTTCAGGCGCAGATAGCCTTTGCGCTCGCTCAGCGACCATAAGCCATCGCCGGGGCCGCGCAATTGCGACCATTGCAGCCCGAGTTTAGGCGCGGTGAAGTCATCGCGCACTGGCTCCGCAGGCCATGGCGAGGAGGCTGGCAGGCCCTCGGCCGACATCTCCACTTGCAGCGGCTTGTCGTTGTTCACGGTGAGCCAGCCCTTGTCATTCCACGCGACAGGCGTCAGCAGGGTTTCGCGGCCAAGGTGGTGGCGCTTGTCGACCGGACGGATGCCCAGCAGCGGCATCCACCATTTGCCTTCCGGCGTTTGCACCAGGTCGCCGTGGCCGGTGGCTTGCAGCGGCAGTTCGGGATGGTCGCGGTGCGTCAGGATAGGATTGGCCGGGTTGGCGGTGAACGGGCCGAATGGCGACGAGGAGCGCGCCATCGTCAGGCTATGTTCATACGAGGTGCCGCCTTCGGAGATCAGCAGGTAGTACTGGCCGTCATGCTTGTACAAATGCGGGCCTTCGGGCCATACGCCGCCGGTGCCGGACCAGATCAGGCGTGGCGGCTCCAGCAGCCTGCCTGCCTTGATGTCGATTTCCGCCTGATAGACGCCGCCGTTCCGGCCGCCGCCATGGCGGGTGTAGTAGACCTTGCCGTCATCGTCGAAGAACAGCGACGGGTCCATGGCGAAGGTCGGATCGTTCAGCCACACTGGTTCCGACCATTCGCCGGCCGGGTCTTTGGTATGCACGAAGAAGGCACCGCCGCCCTCCATATTGGTGGTCACCATATAGAACACGCCGTCGTGGCAGCGCAGCGTTGGCGCGTAAATGCCTTGCGAGCTGCGTGTCTTGGCCAGATTCAGCTGGCTGCCGCGCGACAGCGCGTGGCCGATCTGGCGCCAGTGCACCAGGTCCTTGCTGTGGTAGATCGGCACACCGGGGAAGTATTCGAAGCTGCTGGTGGCCAGGTAGTAGTCGCCGCCGACGCGGCAGATGCTGGGATCAGCGTGAAAGCCGCTCAGGATAGGATTGGTGTAGGTGGCTGGCTGCGCGGCGTGCGCAACAGGTCCGGCCAGCGTGGCGCTGGCCAGTAGCGCCGTCAGGACGGCGCGCGCTGCAATCATCATTTATTTGTCTCCACATTTTTTTTGTAATGCCTTCAAGGGCACGGTTTCCGCCAGCGCGCGATAGCCCGCCAGCGACGGATGCAGGCCGTCGCCCGAATCGTAGACTTTCTTGATGCGTGATGGTTGCGCCGGATCGCGCAGCGCTGCGTCGAAATCGGCCACGGCGTCAAATACGCCGGAAGTGCGTATCCAGGCGTTCAACTCCTGGCGGTCGGCTTCGTTGTCCGGCTCCGGGTGGTAGTACTCGCTGCCCGCATAAGGAGTCACCGTGCCGCCGATGACACATACGCCATGCGCATGCGCGCGCGCGGCAAGCTGGCGGTACGCCAGCTTCAGGTCTGCCAGCAGCAGTTGGCGGTCGGCCGGCGTATCCGGGCCATTGCGGTGCTGGACGCCAAGGTCATTCACGCCGATCAGCACCAGCGCATGGGTGACACCGGCGCGCGAGATGACATCGTTGTCGAAGCGAGCGGCCAGAT
Organism: Duganella sp. sic0402; assembly: GCF_019219065.1. Lineage (GTDB taxonomy): Bacteria > Pseudomonadota > Gammaproteobacteria > Burkholderiales > Burkholderiaceae_D > Rugamonas. The sequence goes on from NZ_JAHUWK010000007.1 coordinate 153,118, forward strand.
TCGGGCCGATACCGTCTTTCAGCATGCGGCCGCCGCCGATGCCGGCGTTGACCACGCCCAGCGTGTGGCCGTTGTTGCGCAGGCGCGCCGCCAGTACATCCGGCCAGCGGGTGTTGGTGTCGTTGGGGATGCCGTAGCCGTCGGTGATCGAGTCGCCGATGGCGACCAGCGCACCGACGCCGCGCGGCGCCAATACCTCTACATCGCTGAGCGCATACCAGCGCGTGATCTTGCCTGCATCGGCCCATTGCGCATCCAGCACGCGATTGCCCTTGGCGAGGAAGGTGCTGGCGCGTGCGCCGTTATGGCTGGTCTGGCGCGCCGGCTCGCCTTTGAAGTAGAGCGAAATGGCCAGGTCGGCGGCCGGCTTGATCGCCATGTCCACGGCGTCGGAATAGTATTCCGCGCCGGCGGGAATCGTCACCGAGGCGCGGCCGTCGAACGTCAGCGGGCGCAGGGTAGGGGCGAGGATGTCGGCTAGTCCTGGCGTTTTTGCCAGCGCCACGCTGGCGCCGTCGAGTACCAATGGTGCGGTGCCGTATAGATTGCTGATGCGTACCCGGAACTGCTGGCCACCCAGAGTGAGACGTACGGTCTGGCGCAGGCTGGCGTCGCGCCAGTTTTCCGCCGCCAGCTCATTCGCCTGATCGGGAATTTGCTGCGCCGCACCCCAGCTCGCCACCCAATGCTGCACGGGAGTCGCCGCAATAGCTGCGGTATGCATCAAACAAGCGGCGAAACACGAGGCCAGCGCGGTGCCCAAATAACGGGGTAAAGCGTGTTGACTTGATTGCATAAATCCTTCACACTCATAAAATGTTAGCGCTATTCATTTTAGGTTAACCGGATGGTACATGCAACAAAAATGCCGGACGAAACCATTAAGGAGACTTTGTGAAGAACAATCTGAAACACGCGCCGGCGTCGGCGCACCTGCCTGCTGATTTGTCGGACGCATTGCTGGTCGGTCGCGTATGGCGCGCCGGCGACATCAACGGTCCGAGCGTGGTCGTGGTGCGCAATGGCGAAGTGTTTGATATCACCGCTCAAGTACCAACCGTGTCGGACCTGCTGGAACGCGATGACGTGGTGGCGTTTGTCAAAGCCGCGCAGGGCGAATCCCTGGGCCGCGTGGAAGCGCTGATTGAAGCGGCGCTGAGCGGTGCGGACGATGCGCCGGTGCGCCTGCTGGCGCCGAACGACCTGCAAGCCATCAAGGCCTGCGGCGTGACCTTCGCGGTCAGCCTGCTGGAACGCGTGATCGAAGAGCAGGCGGGCGGCAATCCGGCCAAGGCCGATGAATTGCGCGCGACGCTGCTGAAAGATATTGGCGCCGACCTTTCGGCCATCAAGCCAGGCTCGCCGGAAGCGGAAAAACTGAAAGAACAGTTCATCGCCCGTGGCGCCTGGTCGCAATACATGGAAGTGGGTATCGGTCCTTACGCTGAAGTGTTCTCGAAATCGCAGCCGATGTCGGCGGTCGGTTTCGGTGCGGACGTCGGACTGCACCCTGAATCGAAATGGAACAACCCTGAGCCGGAAGTTGTGCTGGCCGTGAACAGTCGCGCGCAAGCCGTCGGCGCCACGCTGGGCAACGATGTCAATCTGCGCGACATCGAAGGCCGCAGCGCGCTGCTGCTGGGTAAAGCCAAGGACAACAACGCCTCGTGCGGCATCGGCCCGTTCATCCGCCTGTTCGACGAGAGCTTCAGCATCGACACTGTGCGCAATGCAGAACTGCGGCTGGTCATCGAAGGCGCCGAAGACAGCTTCCGCCTGGACGGCGAGAGCCGCATGCGCGAAATCAGCCGCGACCCGCTGGACCTGGTGTCGCAGACCAGCGGCTCGCACCACCAGTATCCGGACGGCTTCATGCTCTTCCTCGGCACCATGTTCTCGCCGATCAAAGACCGTGGCGCACCTGGCGCGGGCTTTACCCACAAGCTGGGTGACCGGGTCAGCATCAGCAGCCCGTCGCTGGGCATGCTGGTCAATCACGTCTACCGCAGCGACGCCGTTACGCCATGGACCTTTGGCGTACGCGCGCTGTATCGCAATCTGGCCCAACGCGGCCTGCTCAACTAAAAAACAAATCTCTGGAGAGAATAAATGGGGAAACCTTTGGTCTTCGCTACCTACCCGGACCTGGCAGGTAAGCGGGTTCTGATCACCGGCGGCGGCACCGGCATCGGCGCCGGCATTGTGGACGCTTTCGTCAAGCAGGGCGCGCAAGTGTTCTTCGTCGATATCGTGGAAGAGGCTTCGCGCGAGCTGGCCGCCAGCCTGAAAGACGCCGCGCCTGCGCCGCTGTTCTTCAAGTGCGATCTGACCGATCTGGATGCGGTGGCCAAGGTCATCGCGCAAATCGAACAGGATCACGGTGCGATTGACGTCCTGATCAACAATGCCGCCAACGATCACCGTCACGAAGTCAAAGACGTCACCCCGAAATACTGGGACGACAGCCTGGCCGTCAACCTGCGCCACCAGTTCTTCTGCGCTCAGGCCGTAGCGCCGGGCATGAAGAAGGCTGGCGGCGGCGTGATCCTGAACTTCGGCTCGATCTCGTGGCACCTGGCTTTGCCTAACCTGAGCTTGTACATGACCGCCAAGGCGGCCATCGAAGGCCTGACCCGCGGCCTGTCGCGCGACCTGGGCAAGGACGGCATCCGCGTCAACACCGTGATTCCAGGTTCGGTGATGACCGAGCGCCAGAAGGCGCTGTGGCACTCGCCGGAAGCCGGCCAGGCGATTCTGGATTCGCAGGTGCTGCCGCAGCCGGTGGAAATCGATGACATCGCCGCCATGGCACTGTTCCTGTCCTCCGACAATGCACGCCGCTGCTCCGGCCGTGACTACTTTGTCGACGCCGGATGGTATGGCGCATGAGCCTTTACCAGCCTGAATGCATCTGGCCTCTGGCGGCAACGCTGGCCGAAGGCCCGGTATGGCATGCTGAAGACAAGGCGCTGTACTTCGTCGACATCAAGCAGCGCGCTATCCACCGCTGTGCCGAAGATGGCGGCCGCCGCCAAAGCTGGACAGTGCCGGATGAAGTGGGGTTCGCCTTGCCGATCCACGGTGGCGATTTCGTCTGCGGCCTGCCGGGCCGTCTCGAGCGCTTCTCGTTCGAGACGGGCGCGCTGACCACCATTCAGGAACTGGAATCCGACATTCCCGGCAATCGCCTGAATGACGGCTATGTGGACCGCCACGGCGCGCTGTGGTTCGGCTCCATGGACAACGCCGAAGTGGCGCCCAGCGGATCGCTGTTTCGCCTGAGCGCCACCGGTCTGCAGCACAAGGATGGCGGCTACGTCATCACCAACGGCCCGTGCGTCAGCCCGGACGGCCGTACCTTCTACCACACCGACACGCTGGAAAAAGTCATCTACGCGTTTGACCTGGACGAAGCTGGCAATCTGTCCAACAAGCGCGTGTTCGTGCGCATCGCCGGTAGCGGTTATCCGGATGGCACGGCGGTCGATTCCGACGGCGTCTTGTGGGTGGGCCTGTTTGCCGGCGCCCGCATCGAACGCTACGCACCGTCGGGCGAACTGCTGGACAGCATCGCCATGCCGTGTTCGAATATCACCAAGGTCACTTTCGGCGGCGCGGATTTGCGCACCGTGTTCGTGACCACGGCCCGCAAAGGCCTGTCGGCTGAAGAATTGCGCCGGGAGCCGCTGGCCGGAGGCATTTTCAGCTTCCGCGTCGCCTCGCCGGGACAACTGCAACATCTGTATTTACCAGAATAGGCACTCTATGAGCACCCAACAACGCCGCTACCGCTCGCAGGACTGGTTCGATAATCCGGACCACATCGATATGACCGCGCTGTATCTTGAGCGCTTCATGAATTACGGGATCACGCCAGAGGAACTGCGTTCCGGCCGTCCTATCATCGGCATCGCCCAATCCGGCAGTGATCTGAGCCCGTGCAACCGCATCCACCTGGAACTGGCCAAGCGCGTGCGCGACGGTATCCGCGACGCTGGCGGTATTGCGATGGAATTCCCGCTGCACCCGATTTTCGAAAATTGCCGCCGTCCGACCGCTGCGATTGACCGCAATCTGGCGTATATGGGCCTGGTCGAAATCCTGCACGGCTATCCTATCGACGCGGTGGTGCTGACCACCGGCTGCGACAAGACTACGCCATCGCAGCTGATGGCTGCTGCGACCATCGATATCCCGGCCATCGTACTGTCCGGTGGTCCAATGCTGGACGGCTGGCTGGATGGCGAGCTGGTTGGCTCCGGCTCCGCGATCTGGAAAGGCCGCAAGCAGCTGGCTGCCGGCAAGATCGACAACGAGAAATTCCTGGAAATCGCCGCCGCTTCGGCGCCGTCGGCAGGTCACTGCAACACCATGGGCACGGCATCGACCATGAACGCGATTGCCGAAGCACTGGGCATGTCGCTGACCGGCTGCTCGGCGATTCCTGCACCATACCGCGAACGTGGCCAGATGGCTTATGAAACCGGCAAGCGCATTGTTGAAATGGCCAAGCAGGACCTGCGTCCGTCGCAGATCCTGAACCGCGACGCCTTCCTGGACGCGATTGTGGTCAACGCCGCCATCGGCGGTTCCACCAACGCCCAGCAGCACATTGTCGCCATGGCGCGTCACGCCGGCGTTGAGCTGAAATCCAGCGACTGGATGGAATACGGCCACAAGGTGCCGCTGCTGCTGAATATGCAGCCGTCCGGTAAATTCCTCGGCGAGCGCTTCCACCGCGCCGGTGGCGTGCCTGCCGTGATGTGGGAACTGGAACAGCAGGGCAAGCTGCGTTCCAACCGCCTGACTGTTACCGGTAGCACCATGAAGGACAATCTGGTGGGCCGCGAGACCAATGACCGTGAAGTGATCTATCCGTTCAACGCGCCGTTGAAGGAAGATGCGGGCTTCTTCGTCCTGAAGGGCAATCTGTTTGATTTCGCCATCATGAAGACCAGCGTGATTTCGCCGGAATTCCGCGAGCGCTATCTGAGCAAGCCGGGCCAGGAAAACGTGTTTGAATCGCGCGCCATCGTGTTCGATGGCTCGGGCGATTATCATGACCGCATCAACGATCCGGCGCTGAACATCGATGAGAACTGCATCCTGGTGATCCGTGGCGCCGGCCCGATCGGCTGGCCTGGTTCGGCCGAGGTGGTCAACATGCAACCGCCTGATGCGCTGATCAAGCGTGGCGTGAATTGGCTGCCGACGCTGGGCGACGGCCGCCAGTCCGGTACCTCGGACAGCCCGTCGATCCTGAACGCCTCGCCGGAAAGCGCAGTAGGCGGCGGTCTGGCTTATATCCGCACTGGCGATACCGTGCGCGTGGATCTGAACGAAGGCAGCTGCAATATGCTGATCAGCGACGAGGAACTGGCCAAACGCAAGGCGGAAGGCATTCCGCCGGTGCCGGCCAGCCAGACGCCATGGCAGGAACTGTATCGTTCCACCGTGGGCCAGATGGAAACCGGGGCCTGCATGGAGCTGGCGCTCGAATACAGGAACGTGGGGCAGACGCTGGCGCGTCACAACCACTAAGTCCTTCAATCAAAACAATAACGGAGACGATAGATGAAGAAGATTGTAGTGAGCGCTGTTATCGGCGCCATGATGGCGCTGGGCGCCGGTAGCGCGATGGCCGATGCCAAGAACCCGAAGATCGGTTTTTCGATCGACGACTTGCGCCTGGAACGCTGGGCACGTGACCGCGACTACTTCACCGCTGAAGCGGAGAAGCTGGGCGCCAAGGTCTACGTGCAGTCGGCCGACGCCAGCGAACAGCGCCAGATCGCGCAGATCGAGAACCTGATCTCGCGTGGTGTGGACGTACTGGTCATCGTCCCCTACAACGCCACGGTGCTGAACAACGCCGTGCGCGAAGCGAAGAAGGCCAAGATCAAGGTGGTGTCGTATGACCGCCTGATCCTGAACGCCGATATCGACGCCTACATCTCCTTCGACAACGCCAAGGTCGGCGAGCTGCAAGCCAGCACGCTGGTGGGCATCAAGCCTAAAGGTAATTACTACCTGCTGGGCGGTGCGCCGACCGACAACAACGCCAAGATCCTGCGCGAAGGCCAGCTGAAAGTGCTGCAACCGCTGATCGACAAGGGCGACATCAAAGTCGTCGGCAAGCAGTGGGTGAAAGACTGGAGCGCCTCCGAAGCGCTGGCCATCGTGGAAAACGCGCTGACCGCCAACGGCAACAAGATCGACGCCGTGGTCGCATCGAACGACGCCACCGCTGGCGGTGCGATCCAGGCGCTGGCTGCACAAAAGCTGGCGGGCAAAGTACCGGTCTCCGGTCAGGATGCCGATCTGGCCGCCGTCAAACGCGTGATCGCCGGCACCCAGGCGATGACTGTCTACAAGCCGCTGAAAGTGATCGCCACCGAAGCCGCTCGCCTGTCGGTCAAACTGGTGCGCAACGAGGCGCCAGCCTACAACGCCAACTATAACAACGGCATGAAAAACGTGAACACCTTGCTGCTGGCGCCGATCGCGCTGACCAAGGCGAACGTCGACGTGCTTGCCACCGACGGCTTCTACACCAAGGCCCAGCTGACCGCCAAATAAGGAGTCAGCATGGCTGAATATCTTCTGGAGATGCGCAACATCGTCAAGGAATTTGGCGGTGTGCGCGCGTTGAACGGCATCGACATCAAGCTCAAGGCCGGCGAATGCGCCGGCTTGTGCGGCGAGAACGGCGCCGGTAAATCCACCCTGATGAAAGTACTGTCCGCCGTGTACCCGCACGGTACCTGGGACGGCGAAATCCTGTGGGATGGCAAGCCGTTGCAGGCGCAGTCGATCCGCGAAACCGAAGCAGCTGGCATCGTCATCATCCACCAGGAATTGATGCTGGTGCCCGAGTTGTCGGTGGCGGAGAATATCTTCCTCGGCAACGAGATCACGCTGCCCGGCGGCCGTATGAACTATGAGGCGATGAACCGCCGCGCCGAAGAGCTGCTGAAAGAGCTGAACATCAATGATGTCAACGTGGTGCTGCCGGTCAAGCAGTACGGCGGCGGCCACCAGCAGCTGATCGAAATCGCCAAGGCGCTCAACAAGAATGCGCGCCTGCTGATTCTTGACGAACCTTCATCCTCGCTGACGGCGGCCGAGATCAAGGTGCTGCTGAATATTATCCATTCACTCAAAGCCAAGGGCGTCACCTGCGTCTACATCTCGCACAAGCTGGATGAGGTGGCGGATATCTGCGACACCATCGTCACCATCCGCGATGGCCAGCACATCGCCACCACGCCGATGAGCGAGATGAATATCGACCGCATCATCGCGCAGATGGTGGGCCGAGAGATGACGCAGCTGTATCCGCACCGCGAACATACGCCGGGCGAGGTGATCTTCGAGGCGCGCAACGTGACCTGCTTCGATGCCGATAATCCGGAGCGCAAACGCGTCGACAATATCTCCTTCAAGCTGCGCCGGGGCGAAATCCTCGGCATCGCGGGCCTGGTCGGCGCAGGGCGCACCGAGCTGGTGTCGGCCATCTTTGGCGCCTATCCGGGTCCGAGCGAAGCGGAAGTATGGCTGAACGGCGAGAAGCTCGACACCAGCACCCCGGTGAAAGCCATCCGTAACGGCCTGGCGATGGTGCCGGAAGACCGCAAGCATCACGGCATCGTGCCCGACCTCGGCGTCGGCCACAACATGACGCTGGCGGTGCTGAAGAACTTCTCGCGCGCCAGCCGCATCGACCAGGAAGCCGAGCTGACGACCATCCGCAGGGAGATCAAGAGCGTCAAGCTGAAGACCTCCAGCCCGTTCCTGCCAATTACCGGCCTGTCCGGCGGTAATCAGCAGAAGGCGGTGCTGTCCAAGATGCTGCTGACCAAACCGAAGATCCTGATCCTGGACGAGCCGACGCGCGGTGTTGACGTTGGCGCCAAGTTTGAGATCTACCAGCTGATGTTCGATCTGGCCAAGGAAGGCGTGTCGATCATCATGGTGTCGTCGGAACTGGCCGAGGTGCTGGGCACATCGGACCGGGTGCTGGTGATCGGCGAGGGCAAGCTGCGTGGCGATTTCGTCAACGATAATCTGAGCCAGGAAACCGTGCTGGCAGCGGCGCTGGATGCGCATTGAATTCAGGATGATCTATGAAGAGTAACAACCTCAGTCTCAATTTAAAACAACTGTTCACGCAGTATAAAATGCTGGCGCTGCTGATCGCGGTGGCGCTGATCTGGGCTTTCTTCAGCTACCACACCGAAGGCGGCTTCCTCACGCCGCGCAACCTGTCCAACCTGATGCGCCAGATGGCCATCACCGGCATTGTCGCCTGCGGCATGTCGCTGGTGATTATCGCCGGCGAGATCGACCTGTCGGTCGGCTCGCTGCTTGGTCTGCTGGGCGGGATTGCGGCGGTGCTGGATGTCACGCACCACATGCCGCTGCCGGTGACGCTGGCGGCGGTGCTGGTGGTTGGCCTGCTGATCGGCCTCTTTAACGGCTACCTGACCGCTTACCTGGGTATTCCGTCATTTATCGTTGGCCTGGGCGGCATGCTGGCGTATCGCGGCATTGTGCTGGGCGTGACCGGCGGCACCACCGTGGCGCCGGTATCGGACGAGATGGTCTACATCGGCCAGGCTTACCTGTCGCCGACGCTGGGCATCGCGCTGGGTTTTGTACTGTTCGCAGTCGGTATCTACCTGGTCTTGCAGCGCCGCCGCAACCGCACCGAGCACGCGCTGGACGTGGCGCCGATGTGGCGCGACGCCGCCAAGCTGGCGATGCTGGGCGTAGTGCTGGCGGCCTTCGTCATCACCTTCAATTCCTATGAAGGCATTCCGCTGCCGGTGCTGCTGTTGCTGGCGCTGCTGGCGATCTTCAGCTACGTCACCACGCAGACCGTGTTTGGCCGCCGCGTGTATTCGGTCGGTTCGAATATGGAGGCGACCCGTCTGTCCGGCATCAACGTCAAGTCGATCAAGCTGTGGATCTTCGGCATCATGGGCCTGATGTGCGCACTGGCCGGTATCGTCAACACGGCGCGCCTGGCGGCGGGTTCGCCATCGGCCGGTACGTCCGGCGAGCTGGATGCGATCGCGGCCTGCTTCATCGGCGGCACCTCGATGCGCGGCGGCTCGGGCACCGTGCACGGCGCGCTGATCGGTGCGCTGGTGATGGCGTCGCTGGACAACGGCATGTCGATGCTGGACGTGGACACGTATTGGCAAATGATCGTTAAAGGAGCGATCCTGACCTTGGCAGTATGGGTGGACGTCAGCACCCGCGCAGGCAAACGATAAATCACAATATAAAAAACCACTGGAGACAAATGCATGACCAATCACCGCAGGCAGTTTTTATCATCCATGACCGGCCTGGCCGGGCTGACCGTTCTACCGGCGCTGGCCGCGCCAGCCAAGGCGCCGTACAAGGACGCAGCGCTGCCAGTTGAGAAGCGCGTTGACGATCTGATGGCGCGCATGACGCTGGACGAGAAGATCATGCAGCTGCACTGCACCTGGCTGACCAAGGTCAAAATCCAGGATGACAAAGGTGAGTTTGCCGCCGCCAAGGCGCAGCAGGAATTCCCGAACGGCATGGGCATGCTGGCGCGTCCTTCCGACCGCCGGCTGGGGCAGGGCGCCGGCGCGGCGGGCGATGATGGCCAGGTGCTGAACCGCACGCCGCTGGAGACGGCCAACTACGTCAACGCGGCGCAGAAGTGGGCCATGGAGCAGACCCGCCTGGGTATTCCGATGTTCATGCATGAAGAGGCGCTGCACGGTTATGTGGCGCGTCACGCCACCTGCTTCCCGCAGGCGATTGGTATTGCTTCATCGTTTGACACTGAGCTGACCACGCAGATTTTCAGCGTGGCTGCACGCGAGATGCGGGTGCGCGGCGCCAACCTGGCGCTGGCGCCAGTGGTGGACGTGGCGCGCGAGCCACGCTGGGGGCGTATCGAGGAAACCTTCGGTGAAGATCCATACGTCTGCGGCGAGATCGGCAAAGCGGCGATACTCGGCTTCGCCGGCACCGATCCCAAGCTGGCCAAGGACAAGGTGTTTGTCACGCTGAAGCACATGACTGGCCACGGCCAGCCGGAGAACGGCACCAACATCGGCCCGGCCGAAGTCACCGAACGCACGCTGCGCGAAGAGTTTTTCCCGCCGTTTGAGCGCGCCATCAAGGAATCCAATGTCGGCGCGGTGATGCCGTCGTATAACGAGATAGGCGGCGTGCCGTCGCATGCCAGCCACTGGCTGCTGCACAAGGTGCTGCGCGAGGAGTGGGGCTTCAAGGGTATTACGGTGTCCGACTACATGGGCGTGACCGAGCTGATTTCGCGGCACAAGCTGGTGGACTCGAACAAGGAAGCGGCGTTCCGCGCCTTCAAGGCCGGCGTCGATATCGAGACGCCGGACGGCAAGGCGTTCAAGGAACTGGGCCAGCTGGTCAAGGAAAAGCGCATCGCTGAAAGTGAAATCGATGTGGTGGTGCGCCGCATCCTGACCATGAAGTTTGAAGCCGGCATGTTCGAAAATCCTTACGTGGACGCCAAGGCCGCCGACAGCCTGACCGCCACCAAGGACGCGGTGGCGCTGGCGCGGCTGGCGGCAACGCGCACGCCGGTGCTGCTGAAGAACGACAAGGGCCTGCTGCCGCTGGACGGCAAAAAGGTTGGCAAGCTGCTGTTGATCGGCACGCATGCCAAAGACACGCCTATCGGCGGCTACTCGGATATTCCGCGCCATGTGGTGTCGATCCACGAAGGCTTGCAGGCTGAAGCCAAGGCGCAGGGCTTCTCGCTGGCCTACTCGGAAGGCGTGCGCATCACCGAAAGCCGCATCTGGGGCAAGGATGAGATCAAGTTCACCGATCCGGCGGTGAATGCAAAGCTGATCGCCGAGGCGGTGGAAGCGGCCAAATCGGCCGACACCATCATCATGGTCCTGGGCGACAACGAGCAGACCAGCCGCGAGGCATGGGCCGACAATCACCTGGGCGACCGTGAAACGCTGGACCTGCTGGGCCAGCAGAACGATCTGGCGCGCGCCATTTTCGCGCTGGGCAAGCCGACCGTGGTGTTCCTGCTGAACGGCCGCCCGCTGTCGATCAACCTGCTGGCGGAAAAGGCCGACGCGATTCTCGAAGGCTGGTACATGGGGCAGGAAACCGGCCATGCCGCCGCTGACCTGCTGTTCGGCCGCGCCAACCCTGGCGGCAAGCTGCCGGTGTCGATTGCGCGCAGCGTTGGCCAACTGCCGGTGTTCTACAATCACAAGCCGTCGGCGCGGCGTGGCTACATCGATGGTTCGACCAAGCCGCTGTATCCGTTCGGCTTTGGCCTGAGCTATACCACGTTCGAGATCTCCCAGCCGCGCTTGACCAAGGCCAGTATCGCAGTCGGTGACGCGACCAAGGTGGAAGTCGATGTCACCAACACCGGCAAGCGGGTTGGCGACGAAGTAGTGCAGATCTACATCCGCGACGACATCAGCTCCGTCACCCGTCCGGTGCTGGAACTGAAAGCCTTCAAGCGCGTGACGCTGAAGCCGGGCGAGAAACGCACGCTGAGCTTCGACATCAAACCGTCCGACCTGTGGTTCTACAATACCGAGATGCAGCGTGTGGTGGAGCCGGGCAGCTTCACCATCCATGCCGGCCCTGATAGCGTCAACCTCAAATCCATCCAACTGATGGTTGGCTGACGCTTAGACCAGCACCAGCCCCGCGCCGGCGAACTGGGCGGCCAGCACGTCCGGCGTGCCGATCAGGGCGGTCACCATGTCGGCGCGGCTGTGCGTATCGAGATAGGTGGTCCATGATAGTACGCTGGCGGCGTCGGGCGCGTGATTGAGCGCGTTGCCGGTCATCAGCGCGGCGAAGCCCGCGTTATCGAGCGTGCCGTAGCGGCTCTGGAACTCCGCCGAGCCGATGAAGGCGCGCGCCAGGTCGAGCGGTGCAAGATGTAGTGCGTCCCAATGCCCCAGTCCCGGCAGGTCGGCCGCGCGGTCCATTACGGTCTGGTACAGCAGGCCGATCCTGGTCAGGCTGGCGGTATCGCTATTGGTGAAATTCAGATCGACGCTGCCGTCGCTGAACTGGCCTTTTTCAATTTGCAGGATGGTGTCGATGTCGCCACCGGCTCTGGCTTCCTGGATGGTGACCACGCCATGTTGGCTAAGGACGATATGGTAGTCGGCCAGCTTGCCGGCGTAGACCACGGTATCGATGCCGTCGCCGCCCACCAGGCGGTCGTTGCCGGCACCACCTTCGAGGATGTCGTCGCCGCTGCCGGCAATCCAGCCCTGTTCCGTAGACAAGACCACACTGCCCACGGCGATGCCGTTGGCGCCGTTCCAGTGGGCGAGGGTGGCGGCATTTTGCGACAGCGACAGCAACAGTTCCGCGCGTGCCGCCGCCGGGGTGCTGGCCGCATTCAGTTTGGCGATCCAGGCCGTTTGCTCGGCCAGCGCAGCCGCGGTAGCCGCGCCGGCTGCGCCCAGCGCATCCTCATACAGCGCGTGCACCATGCCGGCGTTATCCAGCGCGCCGCTGCCTTGCAGGAATTCCGCCGATGCCACGAAGGCATGCGCTGCCTGCGCCAGTGTCACGCCATGCGCGATCCAGAAGTTCAGGCCAGCCAGATCCGGCGCGCGGCCGAAGGCGGTGGCGTACAGGCCAGCGATGCCGCTCAGCAGCGCGTGGTCGGCGTTGACAAACGCCAGCGGCACCACGCTGTGATTCAGCTCGGACAGCGCCAGCATCTCCACCGCGCCAGCATCGACCAGCAGGGTCTGGTGCTGCGCTACCAGTTGGCCCTGCGCATTCAGGTAGAAATCCCATTTGCCGCTGTCGCTACGGCCGCCTTGCTGCACGTCGTTGCCTTCACCGCCTTTGAGGATGTCATTACCGGTGCCGCCAAAGATGATATCGTTGCCGGCACCGCCATCGATGCGGTCGTCACCACTGGCGCTGCCGACGACATCGTCGCCAGCGCCGCCGGACAGCACGTCATCCCCCGGGCCGAGCACGATGCTTTGGCCACTGCTGTCGCCCACCACCACGTTGTTGCCCAAGCCGCCGCGCAGGATGACCGGGCCGCTCACGGTGGCGAAATCGACGTCGTCCAGCTGGATCACGGTGCCGGCCGGCAGTTGCGTGGCGTCGATGATCAGGCCGACGGCATGGGCACCGGCCGCGCTGCCGCTGATGATGATCGGCAGGCCCGGCACCGCGCCTGGCGCCGACTTCAATACCAGCGTCCGCACCGCCAGCAGCGTGCCGTCGGCCAGGGCGTCGAGGAAGTTCTGTCCGGCGTCCAGCATCTGCTTCTGTTCGTCCGAACCCTCACTGCTGTGGCTGTGGATGCGGTTCAGCAGATCCCGCAGCACCTCGCTGGCGCCGAGCAGGCTGCTTGGGCCGGCGCTCTGCAAGCCGGTGTTCACAGGCAGGCTGACCAGCAGCTGGATGGCGTCAGCGCCACTGCCGGCCATCAGTGGAATATCGGCCAGGCCGGGATGGGGGGAGTCGGCGTCATCGCGCACGGCATTGATCACCGCCACGTTGACCAGCTGATTTTCAAGGCCGGTCAGCGGATCGCGCACCAGCTGGGTTTGCACCTGGACGCCATCGATGACGGTGACGGTGACCGGCGGCGTCGCGGGTTGCGTCGGTGGCAGCGCGATGGTGGGATTGCTGATGCTGCCGACGCCGCTGTTGCCTGCCGCGTCGGTCACGCCGGCCTTGTCCAGGGTAATGACGACCATGTCGCTGCTGACGGCGGTGGTGGCGGTAAAGGTGGCGGTCCAGACGATGTTGTCCATGGTGGTCAGCGCCGACAGCGTGCCCTGCGCCAGCTTCAGGTCGGCGTCGCTGAAATTGCTGACCGCCTCGGAGAAGGTGAAAGTGACTTGCGTGCTGGCGCCGGCCGCCAGGGCATTGCTGGCCATGCTGATGGTGGCGGTGGGCGCCCGCGTATCGACGATGTAACTGCCTGAGAGCTCGGTGCCGGCGCCGGCGTTGCCGACGGCGTTGGTGTAGCCGGCGTTGTTGAGCGTGATGACGCCGCTGCTGCTATCGGTGTTCACGGACGGGGTCAGCGTCGCGGTCCAGGTCAGGCCGCCGTCGTTGCTGATGACGGTGCTGAGCGTGCCGCTGGCGACGCTGAGGTCGTTGTTGTCGAAGCCGCTGACCGCTTCCGAGAAGCGGATCGTCACCTGCGCGGTCTGACCGGCCGTCAGCGTGGTGTCGTCGATGTCGATGGTGGCGGTGGGCCGCTCGGTGTGCACCGCATAGTTGGCCGAGGTCGCCGCGCTGCCGGTGTTGCCGGCCAGGTCGGTATAGCTGGCGTTGGCCAGTCGGATCACGTTGCTGGCCTGGTCGACGTCGGCATCGGGTGTGAAGACGGCCTGCCAGGTAATGCCATTGTCGCTGGTGGTGAACTGGTTCAGGGAGCCGCTGCCGATGCTGACGTCGCCGTTGTCGAAGTCGCGCACCGCTTCGGAGAAGGTGATGGTGACGCCGGTGCTCTGGCCCGCCAGCAGCGTGCTGCTGGCCAGTTGGATGACGGCGGTCGGCCGTACGGTGTCGACGGCGTAGTTGTTCGACTCGACCGTGCCAACGCCGGCATTGCCAAAGCTGTCGCTCAGCTGGCTCAGGTCCAGCACGATCTTGTTGGTGCCGGCGCTGACGCCGGCGTCCGGTGTGAAGGTGGCGGTGAGGCCGAGCGAGGTGGTGACGATATTGCTCAGCGTGCCGTTGCCGACGCTCAGGTTGAGGTTGGCGGGCAGGGTGACGGCCTCCGAGAAGGTTACCGTGACCTGCGTGCTGCCGCCATCCAGGATGGTGCTGTCGCTGACCACAATGCTCGCGGTCGGCAAGACGGTGTCGATCGCGTAGCTGTTGGATACCTTGACGCCGGTGCCGGCGTTGCCGGCTGCCGAGGTGACGGCGGTCATGTCCAGTGTGACGGTGTTGCCGCTTTGCGTGACGCCGTCCGGCGTCAGCGTGGCGGTCCAGGTGATGTTGTCGCTGGTGCCGAGGTTGCTCAGCGTGCCGCCATCGGCATGCAAGGCATCGAGGTCGAAGCCGCTGACCGCCATGGAGAATTGAATCGTCACCAGTGAGGTCTCACCGGCCTTGAGTGCGGTATCGGCGACCACGATGGAGTTGGCGACCGGGCGCACGGTGTTGAGCGTATAGTTGGCCGAGCTGTAGACGCGGTCGCTGGCATTGCCGGCCAGGTCGGCGAAGCTGGCGTTGGCGACCCAGACGAGGTTGCTGCTGTCGATAACATCGGCGAACGGCGTGAACACGGCAGTCCAGGTGGTGGCGCCGACCTGGGTCAGCTGGGTGATCGTGCCATTGGTGCCGCGCACATCGGCCGCGTCGAGGCCGGTGACGGCCTCGGAGAAGGTCAGCGTGACCAGCGTGCTCTGGCCGGCCAGCAGCGCGCTGTTGGCGAGCACGATATCGGCCGTCGGCAGCACCAGATCGATAGCGTAGTTGTTCGACTCGACCGTGCCGCTGCCGGCGTTGTTGGCGGCGTCCTTGATGCTGGTCAGGTCGAGCACGATCTTGTTGGTGGCCGACGTGGTGCCCGCCGTTGGCGTGAAGGTGGCCGTGACGCCGTAAGCGTCGCTGACAATATTACTGAACGTACCGTTGTCGGCGTGCAGATTGTTAATGTCGAAACCCGTGCTTTGTTCCGAGAAAACGATGCGCACCTGCGCGCTGCCGCCAACCAGGATGTTGGTGTTGTCGACCGTGATGGTGGCGGTGGGCGCCCGGTTATCGATCTGGTACGCATTGGAACTCTGGATGCCCAGGCCGGTGTTGCCGGCGGCGTTGCTGATGCCGGTCTGGTCGAGGCGGATCCGGTTGCTGGCCTGCTGGGTGTCGGCGTTCGCCGTCAGCGTGGCGGTCCAGGTAATGCCATCGCTGGTAGTGAGGTTGCTCAGCGTGCCGTTGTCGATGGTGAAGTCTTCGTAGCCCAGGCCGGTTACGGCCTCGGTGAACTGGATTTGCACCTGCGAGCTGGCCTGCAGCGGGTCCAGGGTGAATGTGCCGCTCGACACCGTGATCGTGGCCTGCGGGCGCACCGTGCTGATAACGAAATTGTCCGAACTGATGACGGTGCCGCTACTGGCGTTGCCTGCCGCGTCGGTCACGCTGGTACCTGCCAGCGTGATGGCATTGGTGGCGGCGTTGACAATGTCCGGCGTGTAGGTGGCGGTGAAGGTGCGGTTGCCGTCGCTGCTGACCAGGTTGCTCAATACGCCGTTGGGGACGGTCAGGTCGCTGGCGTCGAAGCCGGTGACCGCTTCCGAGAAGGCGAACGTGACGACCGCGGTGTCGCCGGCTTTGAGTGTCTGATGGTCGAGCGTGATGCGGACGGTCGGCCGCACGGTGTCAACCGCGTAGCTGTCGGACTTGACGGTGCCGCTGCCGGCGTTGCCACTCGCGTCATGAATGGACGACATGTCCAGCATGATGAAGTTATCAGCGTTGACCAAGCCGTTAATCGGCGTCAGGCTGCCGGTCCAGGTGATTTTGTCGCTGCTGCTGAAGCTGCCGGCGACACCGCCCATGACGGACAGGCTGCTCCGGCTGAAGTCCTCCACCGCTTCCGAGAACGTGACCGTCACCCGCGCGCTGTCGCCGATCTTGAGCGCGGTGTCGTCGATGGCAATGGTGGCGGTCGGCACGGTGGTATCGATGGTGATGTTGGCCGAAGTAAAGGCAGTGGCGTTGCTATTGTCGGCAGCATCCTGGAAGCTGCCCGAGAGTAGCGTGATGAGGTTGCTGGTATCCAGATTCAGATTGGCGGTTGGCGTGTAGGTGCCGAAAAAAACCAGGCCGTTCTGGGTCCTGACGTTGCTTAGCGTGCCGTTGTCGGCGATGAGATCGGTGTTGGCGTTAAAGGAATAGGGAATTTCCGAGAACGTGATCGTGAAGTTGATGGTTTGTCCGGCCAGCACGGTGCTTTTGTCGAGCGCGATGGTGGCGGTCGGGCGTTGCGTGTCGATGGTGTAATTGCTTGAGGTGATGACGCCGACACCGGCGTTGCCAGCCAGGTCGCGCACGGTGGACATGTCGAAGCTGGCCTTGTTGGTGGACGAGGTGATGTTCTGGCTCGGCGTGAATGTGGCACCCCATTCCATGCCATTGGCGCCAGCGTACCAGCCGCTCAGCGTACCGTTCTCCACCGTGACAAGACTGCCGTCAAATCCGCTAACCTTCTCTGAGAAGCTGATGATGAGCTGGGTATTGCGGGTGCTGCTCAGCGCGTAGCTGTACAGCAAAAAGAAAGCGGTGGGCGGCGTGGTATCGGCGGCGCCTTGAACGGTGCGAGTGGTATTGGCCATGGCTGTGTATGCCGAGAAGAAATAATTCTTCATTAGAAGCTATTTTGGCATGTTTGTCTGTAACACAAATGTGCTACAAGCGAGTACATGACGAAAACGTGCGCTGGCGAACATACGGCGCCGGGACCAGTTGCTACGATGAGCTTACTGATCAATAACAAGGCGAGGCAAATGATGGCAACCGCACAACAAGTTCTGGTGGTCGATGATAATCTGGATGTAGTGGAATCGCTGTCGGCGCTGCTGCAATGCCAGGGCTACGAAACGGCGTCCGCGCACAATGGCTACGAAGCGTGCGACTGGGTTCGTGAAGCGATGCCGAAGGCGATCATCATGGATCTGGGCATGCCGTGGATGGATGGCTTTGGCGCTGTGCGCGCAATTCGCCGCATGCCGGGCGCGCAGTCGGTACCGATCATTGCGCTGACCGGTTCCGCCGACCGCGACTCAGCCAGGAAGGCTGTCGCGGCGGGCTTCACCCAGCATTTCTCCAAGCCGCTCAATTTTGATCATCTGAACAAATATCTGAACAGCCTGTCGTAAGGGCGCGTCGATTAACGCAGCGTCTCCACCAGCACGCGGCCTTCCGAGCCAGCTGGTGGACGCAGGTGCAGCAGGTGCGCCAGCGTCGGTGCGATATCGACCACTTCCGCGTACTGGCCATAAGCGCCTGGCTTGATCCAGCGCTTGCCCATGACCATCAGCGGCACATTGGTGTCGTAGGCATATGGCGAGCCGTGCGAAGTACCGCTGGTGCCGCTGCCGAAATACCAATAGGGCTTGGTGATCACCATCAGGTCGCCCGACGACTGGCGATTCCAGGCGCGGCGCATCAGCGTGTTGATATGCGTGCCTTGTACCGCGCCGCTTTCAAACTGCGTGCGGGTAAAAGCATCGACGATGCCGTTCTGCGCCATCAGATACTGCGCGGCGGCGTTTTCCACATCTTCGCGTTTCAGCTTGTTTTGCTCGGCCAGCGCATAATCCAGATGGATGTTCGGCAGCGACCACGCTTGCACCAGCTTGGCGACGCCAAACTTCGCGGCCAGGTGCGCATCCAGTGCGGCCATCAGCTTGTTGCCGTCCAGGCGCTGCGCATCGGCGTGCTGCGTCTGCGCGAATTCCGGCGTATTCGGGAAGCCGTGATCGGCGGTCAGCACTACCAGTACATTGTCCATGCCAACCCGTTTATCCAGATAGGTGAAAAACTCCGCCAGCATGCGATCAAGACGCTGCAAGTGGTCGTGCGACAGTTTGCTCTCCGGACCGAAGGCGTGGTTGACGTAGTCGTGCGCCGACAGGCTGACGCCCAGCAGGTCCGGCACGCCGGCCGGATTGCGGCCCAGGTTTTCGCCTTCCACCGCTGCGCGCGCAAAGTCCAGCGTCAGCTGGTCCAGGTAGGGGCCGACGCGCAGACTGGCGTAGTAGCCTGCGTCGATCTCGCCGCTTTCGCTGTAGTAGGTATAAGGCAGGCGGTTATGGCCGCCGGCTTTGGGCGTGTTGAGTTCTTCCGGCGCATCGCCTTCATAGGCCGATGCCGGCAGCAGCGCCGACCAGGTCTTGCCGTAGTAGCGGTTCTGCGGCTTGGTGGACAGGTATTTGGTGGCCCATTCCGGATGCTGCTTCATGTAGTAGGTGCTGCTGGCGAAGTTGCCGGTTTTGTCCATATACATATAGGCGGTGCCGGTTTTGCCCGCCAGCAGAATCGCGCCGCGGTCTTTGCCGGAGACGGTGATGACTTTGCTGCGGCTGCCGGTGGCGTAGCGCAGCTCGTCGCCCAGCGTGTTGACTTTCAGCTTGGCCGGCGAGGTGCCGTCGCTCGGATCGGTTTCTTCGCCGATGTAGGTGTAGTTGCTGTCTTCGGTGCAGTAGACCGATTTCTTGGTGACCGGGTCGATCCAGTTATTGCCGATGATGCCGTGTACATAAGGGTAGGCGCCGGTCAGTACGGCGCTGTGGCCGATCGCGGTCACCGTCACGCCGTGCGCCTGGTGTGCGTTGCTGAACGATGCACCCTGGTCCAGCATGCGGCGCAAGCCGCCCTGGCCGAACTGGTCGCGGTAGCGCTGCACCTGTTCATTCGGCAGACCGTCCACCACCAGCACGACGATGAGCTTGGGCAGGGTGGAAGCGGTGGTTGGCGCCGCAGGGGCGGCTTGTAGACTGGAGAGCGCGAAACACGAGGTTGCGAGTACGATCGCGCGCAAGGACATTTTCTTGGTCATAAAGGTCGTCGTCAGGTTGTAAGGAGTGCGTGGCGACGTAGCGTACCACGGACGTGCGGCATGCTAACTCGTCCGTATGACCGGATGATGACGGCTGCAATATTAATTTTTACGCAAGGAAAAGCGTGTAAAACCATCAAAATTTTCAACGAAACTGCTTTCCACATTAAAACAGTGTTGTATGGAAACTTTTTTTCGGTAAAAGAGCACTTTTTTGAAGTAGATGCGCGCATGAAATGGTAACTATTGCCAAAACGCTGATAGAATTCAGGGGTGAGAAATCTTCTTGCAGGAGTCGATTATGATTATGATAAACAATATTGGTGGTGCCACCCTGTCCGCAGCCCTGGTTGCTGACAAGGCGCTTGCGCCTGTCCAAACCGGCACGGAAAACAGCACTAATGCGGATATGAGCGCGTCGGTAGCCGCTTATTTCTCGCTGCCTGGCTTCAATGCCACCAGTCCCCTGCAGACTGATACGAGCAACACCACCAACGATCAGGCCAATGCGCTGGTGAAAGCGGTGTCGGAAGACGACACGCTGAAAACCGCGCTGCAAGAGTTCGACGAAGGCTTGAAAAAGCTGGTTGACCGTCCTGAGACCCAGATCTTCCAGGCGCGCTTCAACGCGACCGAAACCAGCCAGCCTAGCGTGGATACTGCACAAAACGTGCTGCTGTCGCCAGTGCCGCTGCCAGGCGTTGGTGAAGATGGCGTACTGGGTGTGCCACCACCAGCGACCGAGCTGGCTGCCGACACCAATCACGATGGCAAGATCAGCGAAGACGAACGCGTTCGCTATGAAGCACCGCTGACCTACCGCAGCCTGGCGCATGAACAGGTCGCCGATGCGCAGACCAACGGTCCGAACGCCTTCTCGCTGACGGAAGTGAACCGCGCTTATGGCGCCGCCGCGCGTGCTGTGCCGGCCTGATTAGTTTGTCCCGATACCGAAAAGGGCTTTGCCAGAGATGGCAAAGCCCTTTTTTTGTCGCTGCGCAGCAAGAATGCCACACCTGGGCGGTAAAAAATGCGAATATCTTATTCAATCTATATTCATAACAGGCGCAGGAGACTGTAGTGAGAAAACGGATCTTCAGGCAATTCAATCAGCTGGCCTTGCGGGCTGGCGCAGCGGCGGTCTTCGCCGCCGGTTTGGGCGGATGCGCGCTCGGGCCGGATTTCAAAACACCTGCCGCGCCGGCTACCGCCGGCGACAGCTATACACCGACTCCGATGCCGCAGCAGACCGCGTCCGCACCGGGTGTAGGCGGAGCAGCGCAGCAGTTCGCGGTTGGCCAGGAGATTCCGGCGCAGTGGTGGAGCTTGTTCCAGTCACCTGCGCTGGATCAGCTGATTCGCAATGCGCTGGCGCAGAATCCGAATATGGCGGCAGCCGAAGCGGCCTTGCGCCAAGCCCAGGAAAACTATAACGCGCAGGCCGGCAATCTGGTGTATCCGTCGGTGAGCGCGCAGCTGGGCGCGGGACGGCAGAAAACCAGTGTCACCACCGCTGGTGCGGCGGCTGGCGTGTACAACGTCTATAACGCCTCGGTCAACGTGGCCTACACGCCCGACGTGTTCGGCGCGACCCGCCGCACGCTGGAAGGCGCGCAGGCCGCCATCGATTACCAACGCTTCCAGGTCGAGGCGACTTATCTGACGCTGAGTGCCAACGTGGTCACCACGGCCATCCAGGAGGCGTCGCTGCGCGCGCAGCTACGGGCCACGCGCGAAGTGCTGGATGCGCTGACCCAGCAGCAGAACGTCATCGAGAAGCAGTTCGAGTACGGCGCCATTCCGCGTACCACGGTGCTCAGCCAGCGCAACCAGGTGGCGCAGATCAATGCGACCATCGCGCCGCTGCAAAAGGCATTGGCGGCCGCGCAGCATCAGCTGTCGGTTCTGGCCGGCAAACTGCCGGGCGAAGCGGGCATGCCGTCGTTTGAGCTGGAGGCGCTGACGCTGCCGCAGCAATTGCCGGTATCGCTGCCGTCGACGCTGGTGCGCCAGCGCCCCGACATCCGTGCCAGCGAAGAACTGCTGCACCAGGCCAGCGCCGCCATCGGCGTGGCGACGGCGGCGCAGTATCCGCAGTTCACGCTGAGCGGCAGCTATGGTTCGTCGGCGGCCAGCTTCGGCAAGCTGTTCGACGCCGAAACCACCGCGTGGAGCCTGGCGGCGGGCATCGCCCAGCCGATCTTCAACGGCGGCGCGCTGAGCGCGCAGCGGCGTGCGGCGGAAGCGGCGTATGACGCGGCGTCGGCGCAGTACCGCGCCACTGTGCTGACGGCATTCCAGAATGTCGCCGACACATTGCGCGCGCTGGACGCAGATGCGGCCGCGCTCAAATCGCAGGCCGAAGCCGAGGCGCTGGCCAAAGAAACGCTGGCGCTGGCGCAGGAGCAGTACAAGCTGGGCGGCATCAGCTACCTGGTGCTGCTTGACGCGCAGCGCAGCTTCCAGCAGGCACATATCAATCTGGTGCAGGCGCAAGCCGCGCGCTACGCCGACACCGCCGCGCTGTTCCAGGCACTGGGTGGCGGCTGGTGGAATCGCGCCAACGGCGTTCCGGCTGCCACGGCGGTTTCCGCCGCAGCTCCCTACGGCACTAACAAATAACTTAAAAAGCAGGAGAACGATTCATGGCCAAGCGACTGATGACCAAGCGTATGCTCATCATGGTGGGATGCGTTATTTTACTGATCGCCGTCCTCGCATTCGGGAAGTTCTTACAGATTAAAAAGCTGATCGCCAGCGCGCCCAAGCCGGCCGCGCAAGTGGTCACTGCCGTCAAGGTGCAGGGCGCCGAATGGCAGCCGCAGTTGGCGTCGGTCGGCACGCTGGCGCCGGTGCGCGGTGTGGACGTGACCACCGAGATCGCTGGGCTGGTGCGCGAAGTGCGCTTCAAGTCGGGCGACGAGGTGAAGGCGGGGCAGGTGCTGTTCGAGCTGAATGCGGATAGCGACGTGGCGCAATTGCGCTCGTTGCAGGCGAACGCCGATCTGGCTGCGACCACGCTCAAGCGCGACAAGCTGCAGCTGGCGGCGCAAGCCATTTCGCAGGCGCAGGTCGATAGCGATGAGGCGGACCTGAAGAGCAAGCAGGCGCTGGTCGCGCAGCAGAAGGCCGCCGTCGACAAGAAAACCATCCGCGCGCCGTTTGCCGGCAAGCTGGGCATCACCTCCATCAATCCGGGCCAGTACCTGAATCCGGGCGACAAGCTGGTGACGCTGCAGACCATTGATACCGTGTATGTCGACTTCTTCGTGCCGCAGAAGCAGCTGTCCAGCCTGTCCATCGGCCAGAAGCTTAACCTGACCAGCGATGCCTGGCCGGGCGTCGGCTTTGCGGCCAAGGTGACTTCAATCAGCCCGAAAGTGGATTCGGCCACGCGCAATGTGCAAGTGCAGGCGACCGTGCCGAACGCCAAGCGCCAACTGCTGCCGGGCATGTTCGCCAACGTCAGCCTGGAACAGGGCGGGCAAAAAAAATACCTGACCTTGCCGCAGACGGCCATCACCTACAACCCGTATGGTTCGACCGTGTTCGTGCTGGCGCCGCCAGCAGGGGCCGCGGCCAAGGACGCGCTCAAGGATGAGAAAGGCCAGCCTTACCTGGTGGCGCAGCAGATATTCGTCACCACCGGCCCGACCCGTGGCGATCAGGTGGCCATCCTCACGGGCGTGAAAGAAGGCCAGACGGTGGTCACCAGTGGCCAGCTGAAACTGAAGAACGGCACGCCGGCGGTCATCGACAACAAGGTGCAACCGGCTAACAGCCCGAATCCTACGCCGCAGGAAAAGTGAGGATAAAGCGCCATGAACTTTACCGATATCTTCATTAAACGGCCGGTGCTGGCCAGCGTGATCAGCTTGCTGATCGTGGTGCTGGGCCTGCGCTCGCTGTTCAGCCTTCCGATCAACCAGTATCCGAAGACGCAGAATGCGGTGGTCACTATCTCCACCACTTACTATGGCGCGGATGCGGCCACGGTGGCGGGCTTTATTACCCAGCCGCTGGAGTCGGCCATCGCCCAGGCGCAGGGGATTGACTACCTGTCGTCGTCATCGAACAGCGGCGTGTCGACCATTACCGCCACGCTGCGCCTGAACTACGATTCCAACCGCGCGCTGACCGAGATCACGACCCAGGTCAACTCGGTGAAAAACCAGCTGCCGCAGCAGGCGCAGCAACCGGTGCTGACGGTGCAGACCGGCCAGACCACCGACGCCATGTACATGGGCTTCTACAGCGACACGCTGCCGACCAATAACGTGACCGACTTCCTGGCGCGTGTGGTCAAGCCCAAGCTGGACTCGATCCAGGGCGTGCAAACCGCCGAGCTGCTGGGTGCGCGCCAGTTTGCGCTGCGCGCATGGCTGGACGCCGGCAAGATGGCGGCGCATGGCGTCACGGCGGCGGAAGTCAGCGCCGCGCTGGCGTCCAACAACTACCTGGCAGGCCTGGGCTCGACCAAAGGCCAGGCGGTGACTGTGCCGCTGACCGCTGGTACCGACCTGCATACGGTGGAAGAGTTCAAGCAGCTGGCGGTCAGGCAGGAGGGCGGCGCCATCGTCCGGCTGGAGGATATCGCTACTGTCACGCTGGGTTCGGAGAATTATGACTTCAACGTCGCCTTCAGCGGCGTGCGCTCGGTGTTCATCGGTATCAAGGTGGCGCCGGACGCGAATATCCTGGACGTGGCCAAGCGCGTGCGCGAGTCCTTCCCCGGCATCAAGTCGCAGCTGCCGACCGGCCTGACCGGCGAAATCGTCTACGACTCGACAGAGTTCATCAACACCTCGATTGAGGAAGTGGTGAAGACGCTGGTGGAGGCGCTGGTCATCGTGACCATCGTGATCTACCTGTTCCTGGGCAGTTTCCGCGCGGTGATCGTGCCGGTGGTGGCGATGCCGCTGTCGCTGATCGGCACCTTCTTCGTGATGCTGATGCTGGGCTATTCGATCAACCTGCTGACACTGCTGGCGATTGTGCTGGCCATCGGCCTAGTGGTGGACGATGCAATTATCGTGGTGGAGAACGTGGACCGCCATATGAAGGAGGGCATGACGCCCATGGACGCGGCCATTGTCGCCGCGCGCGAACTGGGTAGCCCGATTCTGGCGATGACAGTGGTGCTGATCGCCGTGTATGTGCCGATCGGTTTCCAGGGCGGCCTGACCGGCGCGCTGTTCACCGAGTTTGCGTTTACGCTGGCTGGCGCGGTGGCGGTGTCCGGTATTGTTGCGCTGACGCTGTCGCCGATGATGTGCGGCCATTTCTTCGACCATACGCAGGACGAGGGCAAGTTCGTCAAGGCCATCGACCGCGTATTTGAGAAGGTGCACAACGGCTATCTGCGCATCCTGCATAGCCTGCTCGATACCTGGGCAGTGCTGATCGTGTTCGGCGTGATTGTGTTTGCGCTGCTGATCCTGCAATTCAAGATGTCGCAGTCCGAGCTGGCGCCGGAAGAGGACCAGGGCATTGTGCTGTCGCAGGTGGTGGGCGCGCCTACCGCCACGTCCGACCAGATGCAGGCCTATGCCCAACAGATTTTCGATGTCGCCAAATCGCTGCCGGAATATGAGCAGATGTTCCAGATCACCGGCGTGCCGACCACCAATTCCGGTATCGGCGGCGTGCTGTTCAAGTCGTGGGATAAGCGGTCGCGTTCGGCGCACGAAATCCAGACCGAGCTGCAAGCCAAGTGGAACCACATCGCCGGCGGCCGCGTGGCGGCGTTCCAGTTCCCGGCGCTGCCGGGCAGCTCGGGCTTGCCGGTGCAGTTCGTCATCACCACCACCGAGCCGTTCGAGAACCTGAACACGGTGGCGCAGGCGGTGCTGGCCAAAGCGCAGGCGGACAACAAGTTCTACTTCGTTGACGTTGACCTGAAGATCGACACGCCGCAAGCGCGGGTGGAAGTGGACCGCGACAAGCTGGCCACGCTGGGCCTGACGCAGCAGGACTTCGGCAACGCCATGGGCGCGGCGCTGGGCGGCGGCTATGTCAACTACTTCTCGATTGCCGGCCGTTCCTACAAGGTGATCCCGCAAGTGCAGCAGGTGGACCGCCTGAACCCGAACGACGTGCTGGACTTCTATATCAAGACGCCAAGCGGCGACATGATCCCGGCCAGCACGGTGGCCAGCATTAAGTACAGCGTGCAGCCGGAATCGATCACCCGCTTCCAGCAGCTGAACTCCGCCACCATCTCCGGCGTGACCGGTTCCTCGCAGGGCGAGATCCAGCAGTATCTGCGCGACACGCTCAAGGAAGTGGCGCCGTCGGGCTACACGGCGGACTTCTCCGGCGAATCGCGCCAGTACGCGGCGGAATCGGGCGGCTTCCTGGTGACCATGCTGTTTGCGGTGATCATTGTGTTCCTGGCGCTGGCGGCGCAGTTCGAGAGCTTCCGCGATCCGATCGTGATTCTGTTCTCGGTGCCGATGGCGCTGTTCGGCGCAATGACCTTTATCTTCCTCGGCTTCGCCTCGATCAATATCTACACGCAGGTGGGCCTGGTGACGCTGATGGGCCTGATTTCCAAGCACGGTATTCTGATCGTGGAAGTGGCCAACCATCTGCGCGCGGCTGGCAAGTCCAAGCGCGAGGCGATTGAAGAAGCCTCGGCCACCCGTCTGCGTCCGATTCTGATGACCACCGCCGCGATGGTGTTTGGCGTGATCCCGCTGGTGATCGCGTCCGGTGCCGGTGCGGCCGGCCGCCATGCGATGGGCCTGGTGATCTTTACCGGCCTGTCGATCGGCACCTTGTTCACCCTGTTCGTTGTGCCGGCGATGTATATGTGGCTGGCGGGTGAACACAAGGCGGAAACCAAACCAGCGGATGTATCGCCGTCCGAACCTTCGCCGCAGGCCGCGCACTGAGCGCCTTCATGAGCAGCGGTGGAAAAACCGGCGACGGGCGCTGGCGCTGGTTGTCGGGCAAGCGTCAGCGGCGTCAGGAAGAAGTCATCCTGATGCTGCTGTGCGCGTTGACTATTTCGAGTATTCTGCCGTTCGGCATTTACCGGCTGCTGCAAGGCAGCTGGGCGACGGCGGTGGTGGATATGTCGCTGGTGGCCGCAATGTCGGCGGTGATCGTGCACGTCTGGCGCACCGGCCGCTATCAGGTGGCTGGCCTGGCGGTGACCATTTTCTACTCGGTCGGCATGCTGGCCGTAGTGTATCTGCGCGGCGTGGCGCTGGTGTACTGGGTTTATCCGACCATGATCGCCGCCTATTTCGTCGTGCGTCCTTCGGCGGCGCTGACCATCAACAGTATCGGCCTGGTGCTGCTGGTGATCATGCTGCTCGGGCAGATGGCGCTGGACAATCTGTCCACGCTGGTGGTCACGGTGGGACTGGTCAACCTGTTTGCCTATGTCTTTGCCTATCGCACGGGTTTGCAGACGCAGCGCCTGTACACGGCGGTGGAGCTGGATTTCCTGACTGGCGTCGGCAACCGTCGCGCGCTGGACCGCAAGCTGGTGGAGCATGCGCAGGAGCGCCGGCCGCTGATGGAGTCAAGCCTGCTGCTGCTGGATCTGGACCACTTCAAGCAGGTCAATGATCTGCACGGCCATGCGGCGGGCGATATCGTGTTGAAGAAAATGGCTGAGTTGATGCGTGCGCACACGCGTTCCTCGGACCGCATTTTCCGTTATGGCGGCGAAGAGTTTGCGATTATCGCCAGCGGTGCGGGCCTGAGCGCGGCGGCGCATCTGGCGGAAGGCCTGCGTGCCGCAGTGGCTTCCGCCACGCTGCTGGAAGGACATCCGATCACGATTTCTATCGGCGTCACGTACATGGATAAGGGCTACACGCCGACGGATTGGCTGGAACGCGCCGACAAGGTACTGTATGCCGCCAAACAGGCCGGGCGCAACGCGGTGCGCGTGGCTGAACCTTTTGAAGACAACGTATGCAGACCTTGATTGCCGCTTTGCTGATTACACCAGCGCTGACCGCTCCCACAGCGCAGCTTGAAACGCTGGAGAACCCGCCGGCCACGGTGCTGAGCGACGAGGTCATAAAAAAGGCGGTACGCGAAACCATCGCGGAAGATGCGCATCCCGCGCCGGAAAAACGGCCAGGGGGCGGCGTCATTCGCGCCGACGCTATTAGTGCACGCATGAGCGCCGCATTTGATCAGGCCAAGGTGCCGGATTGCCTGCACGAAGATGCGCTGAAACACCAGCCGGCGCATATCGGCCCGGTCAAGGTGGTCGGGCCGTATTCGCTACCCTGGATCGTTGCTGCGGTCGTGCGCGGCAAGTGCCGTTAGAACGGTCGCACGCCGATCAGTGGCGCATGCAGCCACATGGCGAACACACCCGCGCCGCCGATGCCCGCCACGATGGTCAGCGCGGTGGCCGCGCCGCTGCCCGCCGGGTAGACTGTGCCCAGCGCCGCGTCGCGCTTGCGCGATGCGCGGAACAGCAGGATGGACCAAGCGAGGAAGCCGCCGAATAACAGGATGTCATGCAGCGTGCCGTTTGCGACCAGGTGCGCCAGCGCCCAGGTTTTGACGGCGATGGTCATCGGGTGGTGCAGTTTGGCCTTGATGCCGTTGCGGGGGATGTAGGCGGCGGCCATGAAAACAAAGGCGATCATTGCCAGCAGCGCGGCGATATGGCGGGTGGATGGCGGCGGCGTCCAGATAACAATCGGTGCTGCGCGCGCCACACTATAGCCCCAGACGATCAGCAGGAAACCGGTGATGGAAATGAGCGAGTAGCCAGCGCGCCAGGCCAGCAGGCCGACGCGTTCGCGGGTGGCGTTGCGCCAGTCTTCCGCGACGATGCGGATCGAGTGCAATCCGAGGAATATGATCAGGCCCAGTATCAGTATCGTCATCGCGCTTCCCTATGGTTGGTGTGGCGTGACGATACACCGCCTTTTCGCCGCGCGCAACGCCGCTAGCGCAAGTTCCCCGCCAGATGGACAGAGTCGCTTGCGCCGGCAAGGCGGATGGCGCGCCAGCCGTCTGCGGCTGCGTCGGCAATCTGCACAGACAGCGTGGAGCTGGGCAGTGGCACCGGCTTGACGAAGCGGACGTCAATTTCGCTGAAGTGCACGCCTTGCTGCCGAAGCAGCTCGTAGCTGCGCACAAAGCTGCCGAAGCCGTGCAGCACCAGACCACGGAACACCGAGCGCCGCGCCAGAGGTCCACACCAATGGATGGGATTGAAGTCGCCGGTGAGCAGCGCAAAATGCAGGCCGTCGCGCGCGCTGGCTTGCCATTGTCCGGCGCTGGTCCAGCGCGGCTGTGCGGCTTGCTCGCGCGCCGGCCTGGCGGGGCGAGGGCCGGGTAGCAGGAAGCTCATATGCAGTCTGGTGTCCAGCAGCACCGGCTGTTCGGCGGTACCGGTGGTGACCAGCACGACCACTTTGATGCGGCCGGGTGTTTCCTCAATCTGCTCGACCGCGGCGCGCAGGTGCAGAGGTGTGTTGCGCGGCAGGGGACCATGCACGCGCAGGCCGACGCCCTGATTGATGACGCTGGTCAGCTTGTAGGGCATGCGCAGCAGCAGTTCGCCGACCAGCGGCAAGCTCCATTGCGACACCATATGCGGCGGCAGCTCGCTGGCATAGTCGCCTGCCGCGCCGGCCCACGCGAGATAGGCGTCGACCAGTGCCGTTGGCGGGGCTGCAATCACGCGCCCGACCGGCGCGATCTGCGGTGGCGGTTGCTGCGAACCGCGCTTTGTGGATAGCGTGTGAGCGACGACGCGCGCGCCGGTCCACAGCATTGGCAACTGATAACGCAGCAAACCATATGGAACGCGGCTCATTGCTGGACTGCCTTGACGACTGCTGCCAATAGGGGCTGCGGCTGATACAGCAGCCGATGCGGCGTGAGGCCCAGCCGCACCACCACCAGTTGCTGTGATGGCACGACGGCGATGCTCTGGCCGTCATGGCCCTGCATCCAATAGGTATCCGCGGGCAGCTGGAAGCGTGCGTCCGGATTCTGTCCTTCTGGTGTATCACCGGATGGGCCCCAGCGCCATACCTGGCCCTGGCCATATTGACCGCCTGACGCGGACGCCGGCTGCTGCATGGTGTCGGCAAAGCCGGCAGGAAGGATGCGCTTGCCTTGCCACACGCCGTCCTGCAGCAAGAACTGGCCGAAGCGCGCCCAGTCCTGCGTGTTGGCGTACATATAGCTGGAGCCCACCAGATTGCCGCGCGCATCCGCTTCCATCACAGCACTGTGCATGCCTAGCGGCGCGAACAGGCGGTTGTGCGGCAGCGCCAGCACCTCTGCTGTGGTCGCCGGCGCGGCCGGATTGCCGGCTGCAGCGCGTTGCCAGATGCGCGACAGCAGCACACTGGTGCCGCTGGAGTAGTTCCACTTGCTGCCCGGCGCGGCGTCCAGTGCTTGTGCCGCAGTGAAGGCCGCCATATCCGGCTCCAGATACAACATGCGCGTCACGTCCGATACATCGCCGTAACCTTCGTTGTAATGCAGCCCGCTGCTCATCGACATCAGCTGCGCCACCGTGATCTGCGCGCGGCTGTCGCCTTGCGGCCAGAAACCGCTCTGCTGCAAGGATAGTTTGCCATCCGCGATCTGCATGCCAAGCAGCGCTGCCGTGACAGTCTTGGTCATCGACCACCCCAGCAATGGTGTCGCCGCGCTGTATCCCTGGCCGTAACGTTGAGCGATCAGCCGGCCGCGATGGATGACGGCGATGCCACGCATGCCCGGTCCGGCCAGCGTATCCTGATCCAGCAAGGCTTGCACTGCGACCCTGGTTTCCGCCAGTGACCCGGTGGGCCAGGGGACGTTGGGCGAGGGCGCCCAGATTGGTATGGGACGAAACTGATATTGCGACGCCAGCGCCACGTCACCATCCGGCGCAACCGCGCAACCAGTGCCGGGCCGATACACCGCCATGCCGTCGCCGACAAAGCCAAAGAACTGCGCGCGCACCGTCTTGCGCTGCTGGTCGACATTCACCTTCAGATATTTCAGCACCGGATGGCCCGGCGCCTGCACGTCATCGGCCAGCACCGCCTGGCCGTCGCGGCCAGCGATGAATACATTGGAGCACACGATTTTGGCGCCGTAGTTGGCACCAACCTTCAGCAACTCAGGTGGCTTGACCGCCAATGTGGCCGCACCGCCCGCCGCAATCACCAATACTGCCGCAGCAGCCAGTCCGATTTTTGAAGCCATTTGCATGCATGTCCTGAATTCGACGCTGAACGCATCGATTATGCCTAGAACAATGCCAAATTGCCAGACCGGTGACGGCGCCCAGCAAGTGCGCCTGCCACGCCACGCGAACGCCGTCGGGAAGATCGGACCAGCCGGCGACGTGGCCGGCGGCTTCCATGCTTATCTTGAGCAGCAGTCCAGCGCCGAGCAACAGCAGCGCCGCGCGCGCGCCTGCGCCAGCACGCTGCCAGAGCGCGAGGGCGGCCAGCATCACCAGCATGACGGCGATGCCAGATGCGCCACGGTAGTACAGGCAATCCGGCGCAAACAGCATCAGGCCCGCGCTGATCAGCGGCGCGGCCATGCCAGGCGCCAGCAGCAGTCGTCGCCAGCCCAGCGCCGGCAGCACGATGGCCGCCGCAACCAGCGCGGTGACATAATCGACCAGCGCATGCTGCACTGAATAGTGCACCAGATGGCCACTCCACAAGCGCCAGATTTCGCCCGCCAGTATCGCCTGGCGGTCGAACTCCAGCAGCTCAGCGACGGCGGCTGACTGCATATGCCACACCGCCTAACAGCAAGGCCATTGCCAGGCTGATCCAGCCCAGGCTTCCGCCGCCTTGATAGCCGGCCTTGTTCTCGACCTGGTAAGCGGCGTTGTTCTTGATACGCTCGCGGAACTGGTCCAGTTCCGACTGCAACTGCGGCACCAGCTGATCGACCGCACGTTCATAGCCCTCGCTACCGGCGGCGCGTGCCTTCTCGCTGACGCCAGCCAGGCTGGCGCTGCCCTTGACACGGCTGGTGCCCGGCGCGCGGAACAGCAACTGGCGGCTGCGCACATCGAACACCGATGCATCCAGCATGGTCTGCACGTCGTACTGCTCGCCGTGCACCACATAGGCGCCGATGATGGTCCAGTACAGCACCGACAGCGTATTGCTGTCATTGAACTGTACCTGGTCATAAGAGAGCAGGGTGACCACCTCCACATCAAACATGCGGGCCACTTGCTCCAGATTGGCATAGCCGCCCTTGGGCTTCAGGTATTGCGATGGGATGATTTCAATCTTGCCGATGTAGGCATGTTTGGAGAAAGCGTCGCGCACCCGCTCCAGCAGTTTCATTTTTGCCGCTTCCGGCAGGCCGTTGTTCCAGTTCGAACCGGGCACGAAGGCGATGCCGACTTTGACCGGCGGCCGCAGCTTGACCACGGCCGGCGCCAGCGCCGGCGGGGTCTGCGCATCCGGATACAGATAATCGACGATGCTGCCCGTCTGTTTGACGCCGCTTGGACTACGCCATGCCGCGCAGCTGCACAATGTGGTGGCGGCGATCAAGATCACCAGGGTTTTCAGGAATTTCATCTGCTTTCTCCTCTCCATCATCGCTGGAGTATAAGCAGACAAAATTCAGGCAGAAAGCCCCGGTGATCAAGGTATCAGCGGATGCTGCATGCGGTATCGTCGCACTGCACCTGCTGCGCCACCTGTTCTGCTACCAGCTGGCCGATGATGGCGCCGACTTTCATATCGTCGGCGCGGCCGAAGTGATGCAGCCGCAGCCGGCCCTGGCGATCGATGATCAGCAGCGTCGGCGTGCCACGCAGCTGGTATTCCTCCATCGTCAGCGGAATCGCTCCATGCGGAGAGGGCTGGTCTATCGCCACCGGGAAGTCGATGCGGTACTCGTGCACAAAGGCTTCCAGCGCGGCGCGGGTCATTACATCATGGTGCTCGAACACCGAATGCAGTCCGAGCACCGCCACATCCTGCTGATCGAACGCAGCGCGGATGGCCTTGGCTTGCGGGATGCCGTGCGAAACGCAGCCAGGACACAGCATCTGGAAGGCGTACACCACCACAACCTTGCCACGCAATTGTTCCAGCGAGAGCGGCCGCGCGGTGTTCAGCCAGGACGCGACCTGGAGTTCGGGGGCGATAGCATGCATGGCCGCTCCTTATTTGGCGCGCAGTTTGACCGATGGGAAGTCCACCGGCACCTTGAACGCCACGTTGACGTAATTGGTGAACAGGTTCAGCGCCACATGCGCCAGGATCTCGACGATTTCTTCGTCGTTGAAACCGGCGTCGCGCAGGGCGACCACTTCCTCGTCGCTGATCTGGGCGCGGTTGGTCACCACAGCGGTGGCGAAGCGCAGTGCGGCGGCGGTTTTCGGATCGGCCGACTGGCCAGCCTGTGCGGCCGCCATTTCTTCGGCGCTGGCGCCAGCCTTGCGGCCCAGTGCGGTGTGCGCGGCCAGGCAGTATTCGCAGTCATTGCGGTCGGCGATGGCGACGGCGATCTGTTCACCGAGCTTGGCGTTGATGACGCCGCCACCCAGGGCGCCGAACGAGCCCCACATGGATTTCAGCGCGGCGGTCGAATTGGCGACAGCCTTGAACATGTTGGGCGTGACGCCGAAGGCGCCATGGATCTGCGACAGCAGTTGTTGACGTTCGCCGGTGGTGTCGGCAGGGGTAACGAGAGCGATGCGGGACATGATATTTCCTTTCAATCATTAAGTTGGTTTGTTACGGTGTTAGGAGTCCTAACTATTGTGGTCAAAAAAAATGAAACGATATTACGCAAACACCTTCCAGTTACGCGCCTTGGTCACCGGATCGGCCGGTTCTTGTTCAAGGCAATCCGTGCGCAACAGCGGCACCGACAGCGGCGCGTCCACCAGCTTGCAGTGGTGCGGCGCAGGCTTGCCTGGATGCGCGTTCGGTTCAAAGAACCGGCACGACAAGCAGGCGCGCATTTCGGGGAAGCGATCCGTTTTTTGCAGCTGCGCGATCAGCTTGAACAAACCGGTGAGCAGCTCCGCCTGCTGCGATGCAGGCAGGGCGGCAGCGGCTTGTTCCGCAAAACCCAGTGCGCCCCCGATGCGGGCCGCCATTGCTGCGCCTTCCGGCGTCAGGAACAGCGCGGTGGCGCGGCCATCATCCTCCGCGCGCGCCTTGTACAGCAAACCCTTGGACACCAGCGCCGATACCGAATCGCTGGCACTGGCTGCGCTGATCGACAACTGAGCAGCGAGCCAGGACAGGCGCACACCTTGCTTGCGGCCTTGTAGCAGTTGCAGCATCTCGGCCTGAGTAGGATTAAGGTGCTCGGCCGTGGCGAATTCCCACATACCGGAACGCATCACGCTGGCGATGCGTCCGATAGAGGTAACGATACGGGCCGAAACGTCCGGTGTATCCTGCCACGGTTTTTTAGGTTTGCTGTCCATGCTTTGCATCATACACCCGAAAATGGCTTTGTCAAGGACTCCTAATTAAATAACTTTCTGCTTGCGCTGCCGTTCATCCGGTTTAAGCGCCGCTCATCATGTATTTCGACCATTCCTCCGATTGTCGGCTGGCGGAAGGCTTTACCGTACTACCCTCGGGCTTATCGATACCCTGAGGAAGAGGCCAATGCTGTCCCTGCGTAACCTGCATAAAACCTATGCCAATGGCGTACACGCCACCCGCGATATCTCGCTGGACATACCCACCGGACTATTTGGCCTGCTGGGGCCTAATGGCGCCGGAAAATCCTCGCTGATGCGCACCATCGCCACCTTGCAGAGGCCCGATAGCGGCAGCATCCATCTGGATGGCGTCGATGTGCTGGCGCAGCCGCTGGCAATGCGTCGCCAGCTTGGGTATTTGCCGCAGGATTTTGGCGTCTATCCGAAAGTATCGGCACTGGAATTGCTCAATCACTTCGCCATCCTGAAAGGCATCACCGCGCGTGGTGAACGGCGCGAGATGGTGGACGCGCTGCTTCAGCAGACCAATCTGTGGGAGGTGCGCCGGCGCGCAGTACACAGCTATTCGGGCGGCATGCGGCAGCGCTTCGGTATCGCGCAGGCGCTGCTGGGCGCACCACGGCTGGTCATCGTCGATGAGCCGACGGCGGGACTGGACCCTGATGAGCGCAACCGCTTTCTCAATTTACTGGCCCGCATAGGCGAGCAGGTGGTGGTGATCCTCTCCACGCATATCGTGGCGGACGTCACCGACCTGTGCGCGCGCATGGCGATTATCGCGGCAGGGCGGGTGGTGGCCAGCGGCGAACCGCAGGCCGCCATCGCCTCTTTGCACGCGTCGATATGGCAACGCGGTGTCCGCGAGTCGATGCTGGCGGATTATCAGGCGCGCTATACCGTTCTATCTTCACGCCTGCAAGGCGGGCTGCCGCATATCCGGGTGCATTCCATCGAGGCGCCCGGCGATGGATTTGTCCCATCTCCTCCCAGCCTGGAAGACCTGTACTTCCTGACGCTGCGCAGCGTGGCTTGAGGAGCGTGCGATGTGGAGCGAATTTTTCCGTTTTGATCTGCGCTACCAGTTACGCCAGCCCATGCTGTGGATGGTGACGCTGGTACTGATGTTGATGGGCTGGTTCTCCGCCAGCAGCGACGCTATCCGAATCGGCGGCGCGACTGGAGCTGTTTATCTGAATGCGCCTGTCATCATCGCCAATCAACTGGGGATATTGAGCGTACTGGCGCTATTCCTGGTCACGATGCTGATCGCCGGCAGTGTGCTGCGTGATGCGGAGAGCGGCATGTCGGATTTACTGTATGCCACTCCCATGCGCAAGAGTGCCTATTTGCTGGGGCGCTTTTTGGCTGGCTGGCTCTGTTGTCTGCTGGTGTTTGCACTAGTGGCTTTGACTATGCTGGCCGCAAGTGCGATTGGCGGCGCCGATCCCGAGCGGCTTGGGCCGGTTTCGCTCTGGCCCTATGTCTGGAGCATGGTAGTGCTGGTACTGCCCAATTTGCTGTTCGTGACGGCCTTGCTGATGTTGCTTGCTGCCCTGACCCGCTCACTATTGATGGTCTACGTGGGCGTGCTGGCATTTATGGTGCTGTGGTCGGCGGCTGGCTTGCTGGCGCAACGCCAGGAAGGCCTGCTGCCGGGTTCTCTGCTGGACCCGTTTGCGCTCCGTGCGCTGGCGCATGCCACGCGCTACTACACGAATGCCGATATTAATCAACGCCTGCCGGAGTTTGCAGGCGCTTTATTGGCCAACCGCCTGCTATGGGCGCTGGTCGCACTGAGCCTGCTGGCGCTGACCGTTTGGCGCTTTCAGCCTCTGCACGCTGGTACGGCGCGGCGGGGCTGGCTGGGCCGGATGGCTGATCGCTGGTTCCGCGTGCCAGGCCGCCCGCAGGCTGCCAAAGCGGTAGAGCAGCCCTCTGGCGCCTGGGTGCGCCGTGCGCCGCATTGGGGACTATCCAGCGCATGGCGGCAATGCTGGAGCATGCTGACTCTGGATGTGCGCGGCATGCTGCGCAGCTTGCCCTTCATGATCATGCTGCTGCTGGGCCTTGCCAATTTCCTGGTTAACTATCTGGTTGGGGGACTACGCATCGACAGTGTCCCTTATCCGCTGACGCGCATGATGCTGCAAGAACTTGATGGC
Source organism: Duganella sp. sic0402 (assembly GCF_019219065.1). Lineage (GTDB taxonomy): Bacteria > Pseudomonadota > Gammaproteobacteria > Burkholderiales > Burkholderiaceae_D > Rugamonas. The sequence goes on from NZ_JAHUWK010000007.1 coordinate 189,302, forward strand.
GGCCTGAATGCTGTGCTGGGGCTGGTGCTGCTGTTTTATAGCGGCGAGTTGGTGCACAAGGATAGGCAAGCCCGCATCGATGGCCTGAGCGACGCCATGCCGGTGGCTCAGTGGGCGCCGCTGCTGGCCAAGTGCGGCGCGCTACTGGTGCTGGTACTGGTGTACATGGTGGCAGGCGTGCCCGCCGCCATGCTGATTCAGGCCGTGCAGGGTGGTGTGGATTTTCAGCCCCTCCTGTACTTGCAAGGCACGCTGCTGGCAGCGGCCTGGTATGGACTGATGGCGCTGGCCTTGCTGGCTTTGCAGGTGCTTGCCGGGCATCGCTATCTTGGCTATGCGCTTGGATGGGCGTTGATGCTGTCCGAGCGCGTGTTGCAGGGGATGGGAATCGATAACCATCTCTACAGCTACGCAGCCTTGCCGGCATTGGTGTATTCGGATATGAACGGCTATGGCCACTACCTGAAAGGCTGGAGCTGGTTTGCCTTTTACTGGACGCTGTTTGCGCTAGCCTTGCTCTTGCTGGCTCAGGCGTTCTGGCAACGTGGGCAGATGCCGCGCTGGCGCCAGCGCTGGCGACTGGCACTGGCGCCGAACGGCGCCTTGCGCGGCCTGCGGGGAGCTGCCCTGCTGGTTTGCCTGGCAGCCTGGGCGGCCTGCGGCCGCTGGATTGATTACAACACCAGCGTGCTGAATCTGTATCTGAGTCCAGCTGAACGCCTGGATTTGCGCGCCGATTATGAAAAGACCTGGCGTAGCACGCTGGCGATTGCCCAGCCACGTCTGGTCAGCATACAAACTGAGGTGGAGCTGTTTCCTCAGCAGCAGCGGGCCGAGATTCGTGGCCACTATCTCGTGCAGAACAAAGAGAGCGCGGCCATGGATACCTTGCATCTACAGCGCAGCAGTGGCGCGGATGGCGGCATGGTGTCCCGCGTGGACACGCAATTCCTGAATTTGCCGCCGCATACGGTGCTACGCGACGATAAGCGTCACGGCGTGTTGTTGCTGCGGCTGGCGCGGCCGATTGCGCCGGGGGAGCAGTTGGCACTGGACTTCAAGGTCAGCATCAGTCATCCCGGCTTCACCAACAGCGGCAAGCCTGCACCGATCAATGACAACGGCACGCTGTTCACGTTCGACGAATTTTTCCCGCAACTGGGTTATCAGGCGGCGCGGGAAATCGACGACCGCAATGCGCGCCGTACACGCGGGCTGGGCGAACCGCACCGAAGTCCCGCCCGCACCGAGCAGGCCGCCGTGCAGGACAATTATCTGAAGCCGCTTGGTGTACAGGCCGACCTTGTCGCGTTCGACGCCATTGTCTCCACGTCGGCAGACCAGACCGCGATGGCGCCAGGCAGCTTGCAGCGCCAATGGCGGCAGCAGGGGCGCAACTATTTTCATTACAAGCTGGCGCGTCCTGCGCTGCCTTTTCTGTCATTCCAGTCGGCGCGCTGGAACGTGCGTTCGGCGGAGTGGCAGGGCATGCCGATACGCGTCTACTACCATCCCCAGCATCCCTACAACGTGGAACGCATGCTGGCCGGCGCCCGCGCGGCATTGGCATATAACAGCCGCCACTTCGGCCCCTATCCATATGACGAGCTGCGGATACTTGAAACACCGCTGTATCAAAGCTATGCACGCAGCTTCCCGATGACCATCCCGATCTCGGAGTCACTGGGCTTTATCAATGACGTGCGCGACCCGGAGCGCTTCGACCACGTATTTTATGTGACCGCCCACGAGGTAGCGCATCATTGGTGGGGCGAGCAAGTGATGGCGGCGCATATGCAGGGCGGGGCGCTGATTACCGAATCGCTGAGCGAATATGCCGCGCTGATGGCGACAGAGCAGCAATATGGCAAGACAGCTCTGTCACGCCTGTTGCGCTGGAATCTGGACGAGTATCTGCGTGGACGCGGCGCCGACCATAGCGGAGAGGTAGCGCTGGCCGCTGTGGACGAGCAGGTCTATCTGCAGTACCGCAAAGGCAGCCTGGCGTTTTACCGCTTGCGTGCCGAGCTAGGAGAACAGGCTGTGAATGTGGCCTTGCGCCGGCTGCTGGAGGCCCATCGCTATCAGCCGGCGCCGTATGTTACGAGCATGGACTTGTTGGCGCAACTGCGTGCGCAAAGCCCGCCCGAACGGCAGCAACTGCTGACAGATTTGTTTGAGCGTATCGTTTTGTACGATAACCGTATCGTCGCGGCCAGTGTCCGTCAGCGTGCCGATGGGCGCTGGGAAGTGCCGCTCAAGCTAAGGCTGGCTAAACTGGTGGCCGATGCCGGTGGGCGCGAGGTGGCGCAGGCCTATGATGAGCCGATAGAACTGGCGGTATATGGCGCTTCAGGCCAGGAGCTTTACCATGATTGGCGCCGGGTGCCTGCGGGCGACGCCAGTCTGACGCTGGTGCTGGAGGGCGGCAGCGAGCGTCCGGCACGCGTGGCGCTCGACCCTGGGCAATTGCTGATAGACCGTAACGTGGCCGATAACAGCCGCCAGATCAGTCCCTGAACAATCCTGCTAGAGCTGATGGCCCTGTTTGAACGCGCTGCTGCGGCGGCGTGACATCTGTACCCGCATCTGGTTATGCAGCACCAAGGTCAGGCCACCGGTCGGGGAGCTTGTGATCTGTGCAACGCTGCGCAGGTTGACAATCTGGCTGCGGTTGATGCGGATGAAGTGGCTGGGATTGAGCCGTGCCTCCAGCTGGCTCAGGGAGCGCAGCATCAGCGGCCTTTGCTGGTCGAAGTATACCCGGGTGTAATTGCCCTCGGATTCAAACAGCGTGATCTGGTCCAGCGCGACGAACCAGCAACGTTCTCCCTCTTGCAGGAATATTTTGTCCTGGCTTGCGGCAGGTGCCGCAGGCGCCACCTTTTGCAAGGCTTGTTCCAGACGCTCCGGTTCGATCGGTTTGAGCAGATAATCCAATGCATTGACGGCAAAGGCCCGCAATGCATAGTGATCGTAGGCGCTGGTGAATATGACTGGCGGCACGCGATCGAGTGCTGCCAGAAGATCGAAGCCGGTGCCGTCCGGCAGCTGGATGTCGAGCAGGATCAGATCTGCCGCATGGCTGGCGATGGCTTCCAGGCCTTGCGCCACGTCGGCGGCTTCCGCAACGATATGGCATGGGATGCGGCTATGGCTTAGCAGGCGGCGTAACTCGTCGCGTGCCAAACGTTCATCATCAATCAGCACTACTTTTAGCATCCTGCCTCCTCAGGCAATACGATGGTGGCATAGACCCAGCCCGAGGCTGCGGTCAGATTGCAGCGCGCATCAGGGCCGCATTGCAGCTGCAATCGCTGCCGCGCATTGGCCAGTCCCAGCCGGGTCGATGCACTGTGCTCGGCCAGTTGGCCCTGATTGGCGACGCAGATTTCGACTGCGCCATCGCGGCGCCGCGCCGTCAATATGATCTGGCAAGCAGCCCTGCTGCGCTCGACGCCATGGCGGATGGCGTTTTCCACCAAGGTCTGCAAAACCAGCGGCGGCAGGCACACCTTGGCCACATCGTCCTCGATCTGAACGCTAAAGACCAGCCGTTCGTCAAAGCGTAAACGTTCCATCGCCAGATAAGCCTGTAGTGCGTGCAGTTCGTCAGCCAGCGGCACGAGGGCAGTTTGATGGGTTTGCAGATTGTGCCGCATCATGCGCGCAAGAGCGTTGACGGCGCGGGCACAGGCGTCGGCATCCTGATAAGCCAATGCACGTATGCTGTTCAGGCTATTGAAAAAGAAATGGGGATTGATCTGGGCTTGCAGTGCGCGCAGCTCCGCATCTTTGACGCTGACGCCAAGCTGCAGCTTTTCCAGCTCAAAGCGGTTAGCCCGGCGGCGCGTCAGGGCCACGGCGTAGCACAAGGTCCAGATGGCGAACACGGTGAGCCACATCAGCAACAGCAGCGCAAGATTGACGGCGATGGCAACGCGGCTATCGTCGAAGATTGCCGCGTCATTGAATATCAGGTCGACGCACAGCAGCACCCCGGTTTGCAGCAGCGTTATGATGGCCACACCCGACGCGAGGGCCGCGAGTGGCAGGCGCTGGGGGCGCTCCAGCCAGCCGCGCTGCTGCAGCTGCCGGCGCCATAGATGGGAGAGTCCCAGTCCAGCCAGGGTGCATATCAGCTTTGCTGCGCTCATGCGTATGGCGCTGTGCCAGTCCGCAAAGGAGGAGGACAGAATGCTGAGCAGGCCCAGTATCCCCCAGCCCATGAGCTGGCAAAACCAATAGTCCCGCTCGAAAGCAATGGAGCGGGCGTTCACACGAAGCTGTTCAGAGATGGCATGTTGTTATAGTAGCATGCGCCTGGCTTGTTGTTGAACGCCCGCCCCCCAGGCTTTAGAAGCTGGTTGAAATGCCTGCGTATAGCGAGCGGCGCTCGCCGTACTGTGGCGCGCCGACACCCACGCCGGAACCGTCGCGCAGCAGGTAGACTTTGTCGAAGGCGTTGATCAGCGCCAGGCGGCCTTCGATGCTGCCGACCGGCGTGGTCTTCCAGGTATGGGTCAGCGCCAGGTTGACGGTGGTGTAGTGCGGCAGGTGGCCGGAATTCGGCGCGCCGTCGTCCGGCGTCATGCGCAGGCCACTGCCGTACAGGACATCGCCGCTGACTTGCGAGTCACCCCAGTGGTAATGCGCGCCCCCCGACACCGTCACCGTCTGGTCATGATCGACGTGGATATAGTGGTTGGCGATGTAGGCCAGTTCATCCGGGCCAAACAGCGACTGGCCCGAGGTGATATGCGTGCCTTCCGCCTTCTGCGTGGTGACGTTGAGGAAGCTGCCCCAGTCCTTCTGGCTGTACACCGCCGACAGTTCCAGTCCTTTGGCGTAGCCGCGCTCATAGTTGAATGGCGACAGGATCAATGCCTGGCCGAACTGGCCTTCATCCAGCATATTGCGGATCTTCTTGTAGTAAGCGTCCGCCGTCATGGTCAGCGCGCTGCTGAACTGGTGGCTGACGCCGACATCGTAGTAGTTGGTGCGCTCGGACTTGACGTTGTCCGACAGCGCCACTTCCGGCGCATTCGAGGTGCCGGCGTATTTGTCGATGCTGGACTGCGCCGCCAGTTCCTGCGGCGGCGGGGTGAAGTAGCGCGAATAGCCGGCGTGCAGCGACGTGCCTTTGGCCAGCTGGTAGGCGAGATTGATGCGCGGACTCCATTGCTGCTCGTTGACGAAGGCGTCCACCTTATCGAAGCGCACGCCGTAGTTGACTGTCAGCGGTGCGCCGATATGCCATTCGTCCTGCAGGTAGACGCTGGACAGCTTGCCGGTCTGGCGGCTGTTGTCGATGATGCTGCGCGGATCAGTGCTGGCCTGCGTGCCGTCGTCGTTCATGTCGAACACGCCGACGGTGTTGTCGCTATGCGTGGTCTGGCGCGTGTAGGCCAGACCGGCGCGTACGGTATGGGCGTCATTCAGCTTGTAGCTGGCGTCGAATTGCAGGCCGTTGGCGGTGTTGGAGCGCAGCGTGTTGGAGGCGACGCCGTTGTAGGCCAGGTCGCCAATGGGATCTGGCGTGTAGTGCAGTTCCGAATACTGATGGAAGCCGGATACCTGGTAATTCAGGTCGCCCACGCTTTTTTGCAGCGACAGCACCAGGAAGCGGTTCAACTCGCGCTGGCGCTCATCCAGTTGCGACGAATCCGGCGCGGTGGCGCCAGTGACGGCAAACGCCGGCTGCTGATCCGGATTGTTGGGAATCTGGAAGCGGCCATTGTAGGTGCCGAACATCAGGCCCAGGCGGGTGTTGTCGTCCAGAAAGTAGGACAGCGTGCCGAAGGACTTGGCCTGGCGCGTCTGGTCATGCAGCGCGCTGCGCGTTGGCAGTGGATTCTCGATGCCCAGATTGCTCGACAGGTAGCTGCCGGACAGGTAGTAATTGAACGCGCCCTGGGTGCCGAAGAACTCTGCGCTGGGCTGCACATAATCATGGCTGCCGGCCAGCACACCGATGCGGCCGCCGGACTTGGGCTGGCCTTCCTTGGTCTGGATGTCGACAATGCCGGCGGTGCGCAGGCCGAATTGCGCCGGCAGCGCGCCGGTGATGAAATCGGTGGATTCAACAAAGCGCGTGTCGATCGACTGGCCGAAACCGCTGATCGACTCCGGCAGCTGTACGCCGTTCACGCGGTATTGCACGTTGGCGTGGTCGTCGCGTACGTGGATCGAGCCGGAGCCCTTGGAGTCCTGGCTGACGCCGGGCAGGCGCAGCAGCACTTCGTTGAACGGCGTGTTATCGCCTTGGCCGAGTTGATCGACCATGTGCTTGTCGATGCTGTAGATGGTGGTGCCGACGTTGGGCGACAAATCGATGCGCGCGCTTTTCAGGTGGGCGGCGGTAACTTCCACCTGCGGCACGACGGTGTCGTCGTCGGCATACGCTTGGTGGGCGGAGAAAATGGTGGCCAGCAGCAGTGGCAGGGTGCGGAGTTGCATGTTAAATCCTCAAATGTTCAGGCATGGCGATGCGGCGGCCCTGGCATTCAGGGCCGCACCGCAATCAAAGGTCGGAATTCAGATGGAGAAAACAGCAACGCCGGGCGGCGCGTGTGAAGGTGGCGTCAGATAGCCGGTTTGCGCCGCGCGCACCACAGTGGCGGGTGCCAGCACCGGCAGGCTGGCGGGCGGCGCCAGTGGCGCTACCGAGACGGTCAAAGGGGGCACGCCGCCGGCTGGCATGTCGGCCAGCGCGCAGGCGGCACAATCAGGTTCGTGCTGGGTGTAGTCGTGCGCGTGGGCGCCAGCGCCCAGCAACTGCAATGCGAGGAATAGCAGGACGAAGAACATCATGACGCGTTGATAACGCGACTGGCGATGGGCTGCGCTCATGATGATGTTCTGCTGTTGCATCGGCAGATTTTACAACGGATCGGGATTTCAGTGCTGTGGATTCGCGTAAGGCTCGCCGACCAGACCGCGCCGCGTCGCCAGCACCACCGCATGCGTGCGTGCTGTTGCGCCAAGCTTGTCAAAAAGGCCTTTGACGTGAGTTTTCACGGTGCCCACGCCGATGCCCAGTTCGCGCGCGATCGACTTGTTGCACTGGCCTTGCGCCAGCAGTTGCAGCACATCGGTTTCGCGGCTGGTCAGGCCGATCCGGGTGAAGCTGTCGGCCACGCAGCGGCTCAGTTCAGCGCTGAGGTAGCGAGTGCCGCGGCTGAGCGTGCGCACGGCGGTCAGGAGCTGTTCGGAGTCGGCGTTCTGCAGCAGGTAGCCGTGCACGCCCGCCATCATCGCGGTGCGCACTTCCCATTCGCGTTCCAGCTGGGTGACGATCAGCACGCGCGCCTGGGTGTCGCCATAATGCGCGGCGGCCGCGAGGCGCATATGTTCCAGCCCGCTGCGATGGTCGAGGATGATGACATCGGCGCCCGTGTGGCCGGCGCTGTCGGCACTGGTGGTGACGTAAATGTCGCCTTGTGCGCCCAGCAGCGCCGCCAGTCCGGCGCGGACGATGGCGTCAGCGTGGCTGATGTGCACATGTACTTTATCGCCTTGCTGGACAATCGCGTCGGTATTGCCGGAGCCACCGGTAGCCTGCGGCCAGTAACGGGTATCCATTCGCATGTCACTCTCCTAAAAATTAAAATGTAAGATCAATCGCTGTCCATCGGCGCTGCCGGCACAATCAGCCGGCGCCGCCCGAAAATCCGCGCATCCACCGAATAGGCGCCTGCGCCCAACAGCGTCAGCGCCAACGCGGTCACGGTGGCGGTCAGCAGCACCGCCGCATGCGGCCAGTCGGCGTGCCACAGGCAGCTCACCTGCCAGGCTGCCACCACCAGCGCAGCCACCGGCGTGAGCATGCCCGCCGTCAGCGCCATGACCAGCAACAGCTCCGCGATCGCCAGCCACCATGGCGCAGCGCCGCCACAGCCGCCTTCCAGCAACAAATGCAGGCTGACCGCCGTCCTGAGCATCAGCAAGCCGACACCCGCGCTTCCGCGCGGAAAACTGGAACTAAATCCCCGCATAATGGTTCGGCCTTCTATGGACTGGGTACAAGAGTAAGCGCTATGGACATTTTTGCCACGCCCCGATCCGGGAGGGGCTTGCTACCTAGATGGAGGTATAGGCAAGAACTTGCAGTTGTGGCATGCTTGCGCTAGATGCCCGAAATTTAATCACGAGACTCCCATGTATCCATCGCCTATTACCATCCTGAGCGTGGACGACCACCCCATGTTCCGCGAGGGTATCGCCAGCGTCATCGCTGACGAGGAAGACATGCAGCTGGTCGAAGAAGCCACCAATGGCGTGCAGGCGGTTGACGCCTACCGCCGTCTGCAGCCCGACATCACGCTGATGGATATCCAAATGCCTGATATGAACGGCATCGACGCCACGCTGGCGATCCGCAAGGAGTTCCCTCACGCGCGTATCGTGGTACTGACCACTTACGAGGGAGACGTGCTGGCGCAGCGTGCGATTGCGGCAGGCGCTTCCGGTTATCTGTTGAAAAGCATGCTGCGCAAGGAGCTGCTGGCGACCATCCGCTGCGTGCACGAAGGCCGCCGTAGTATTCCGCCGGCAGTGGCCAGCGGCATTGCCGAACACTGGCATGAGGGTGTGCTGAGCAAGCGCGAGGTGGAAGTGTTGCAGCTGGTGGCGGGAGGCCAGAGCAATAAGCGCATCGGCATGCACCTGTTGATTTCAGAGGAAACGGTCAAGGTGCACATGAAGAGTATCCTGTCCAAGCTGAACGCCAGCGACCGCACGCACGCGGTCACGCTGGCGATCGAGCGCGGCATCCTCGACCTGCACGCCTGCGGCCTGGTTCAGTAAGCCTTACGCGGCCTCGCGCAGCAGCCAGCGCCGCAAGGTGCCTGGCCTGCGCTGATACACCACGGCGCCCGGCGCGCAGACCTGCATCACCGTGCCCATGCCGGGCCGGCACCACAGGTCCAGCGCGGCGCTGATCTTGGCGGCGCGCTCGCGCATGCCGATCAATCCCCAATGCCCCGGACGCTCGCCGTTTGCCAGCACCTGTTCATCGATGCCGCGCCCGTCGTCGCGCACGCGCAGCGTGAAGCTGCTGGTGGCGTAGCCCAGTTCCAGCTCGATGCGGCTGGCGCCGCCATGGCGGAATGCGTTCAGCAATGCTTCGCGGCCGATGTGGTACAGATGATCACGGCCCTCTTCGGTGAGCGGGGTTTGCTGGCCGGTGACGATCAGCGCAAAGTCGGCCGCGTGTTCCTCGCGCAGCTGCTGTCCCAGCTCGCCGAACATATGCGGCAGATCGTGGTGGTGATCCTGCACCTTGCGCAGGCCGCTCACCTGATTGCGGCCTTCGGCGATCACCTGGTCGGCTTGATTAAGGATTTTCTCCACCAGCTTGTAGGCCTCGCTGTTCGCCGGCAGGCGCCGCAGCAGCGTCTGCACGCGCAGCATCAGCCCTTGTACGCTTTGCAGGAAAGTGTCGTGCAGGGTACGGGCGATGCGTTCCCGTTCGTCGGCACGATCCTCCAGGCGCCTGCGCAGTTGACGGGTGACGTGGCGCAGCCGCAGCCGGTAGGCTATCCACAGCAGCAGGCTGGCGGCCGCCGCGCACAACAGCTTGAACCACGCGGTCTCGACAAACGTGGGCGGAATGCTGAAGGCCAGCGAGGCTTCCTGCGGATTCCATACGCCGTCGTCATTGGCGGCCATGACGCGGAAGCGGTAATGGCCTGGATCGAGGTTGGTATAAAAGGCCTGGCGGCGGGTGCCGGGATCTTGCCAGTCGCGGTCCACGCCATCCAGCCGGTAGCGGAAGCGCACGCGTTCCGGCACGCTCAGGCTCAACGCCGTGTAGTCGATGCGCAGGCTGCTGGTGGATTCAGGCAGCTTCAGGCCAGACAGCGGGATGTAATGCTGCTCGCCCACCACCACGTCCTGCACCAGCACTGGCGGCGGCACCGGATTGCGCGCGATATGCGCCGGATTGATCCAGTTGATGCGATTGGCGGTTGCCATCCACAGCAGCCCGTCGTCGCCCATCACCAGCGAGGGCATGGGACGCAGCTGCGAGGCGGCGCCCAGCAAGCCATCGTGCGCGTCGAAGCGCTCGTACTCGACTTCGTGCGCTGGATTGTTCATGATCTGCCGCACTTGCGCAGCGGCGACGCGGGTCAGGCCCTCCACGCCGAACAGCCACAGGTCCCCCTTTGCTGTGAGCGCGATGCCGGACACGCCGCGGAATATTTCGCCTTTTTTTCCATGCAGCGGGTGAAAGCGCTGGCCGTCAAACCAGGCCACGCCGCGCTCGCCGCCGGCCCACAATTGCCCGCCACTGCGGTATAGCGTCAGCACATTGCCAAGCTCCAGTCCCTGCTCGCTGCTGTAGATGCTGGTACGCTCGCCATCCAGCAAGGCGATGTGATTGCGCAGGTAGCCGGCCCACAGCGCGCCGCCGTCGCCCGCGACCAGGCTGGTGGGGAACTGGTCTGGCATGATCAACTGGGGAACAGGCAAGGGAGGCTGGCGCTGCCAGGCTCCGTCCTTTAACAGGTACAGCCCCTCGCGCACGATCGAGACCCACATGGCGCCGCCGGCTGCCTCGCTCATTGCTTGCACTTCGTAGCTTAACGCCTCGTGCGGCAGCGGATAACGCGCCACCTGCGTGCCTTGGGTGCGCCAGACCGCCGCGCCGCTGCCGGCCCAGAGTGCACCGTCGCTGGCGCGATACAAGGCCGAAATTCGCTCGGCCTGCGTTTGCCGCCGTGCGCCTTCCGCTCCGAGTGCGTGCAGCGCACCGCTGCGGTCACCGGCCCATACGCCATCACCATTCATCGGCGCGATAGCCGGATGGTCGAACAAGGCCTGCAAGGGCAGCGTCATCAGGCGATTGCGGCGGAAGCGGTTCAATCCTCCAGATGAACCTATCCAGACATTGCCTTCGCGATCCTGGAAAAAGCTTTGCGGCAGGCCACCGCTCAAGTCCTGCGGTTGCGGCGGTGCGCTGCTACCGGCAGGGCGCCGCTCCAGGCCTCCGGAGCGAAACAGCCACTGGTTGCCGTCGCGGTCGAAATACATATTGCTGCCCATGGCCTGCGGTGCCGCGTTGGTTTTCTCTTGCGGCGCTTCAGGCAGCAGATGATAGTAGCGGCCGTCATCGGTCGCCCACAGCGTACCGTCCGGCGCTTGCGTGATGGCGGTCAGGTCGCCGGCGGGCCACGCGGGGCGGAACGGTGAGTGGCTGTCGGCGCGGCTGTAGGCACCGCCCAGCATCGCCGCCCACTGGCGGCCGGTTTGGTCGAAGAATACCTGGCGTGCGCGCCGCGCGGGCAGGCCTTCGCTCGCGCCGACGCTGACGAAACGCTCGCCGTCCAGCCACGCCAGGCCATCGCGCGCCGCCACCCACAGCTTGCCGTCCGGTGCGCGGGTAATGCTGGTGATGGCGCCAGCAGGCAGGCCCTGACCGGGATTGAAGTGGCGTACCTGTCCATTGTGGAAGTGGCTGATGCCGCCGCCCATGCGGTAGCCTACCCATAGGCCGCCTTCTGGCGGCGCGTACAGCGTGCGTACATTGGAGGACAGCAGGGCGTGCCCTCCGACGCTGTCCATGCGCTCATAGCGCTTGCCGTCGAAGCGGTACAAGCCGGCGCCTGCGGCCAGCCATAGCCAGCCGTCGCTGGTTTGGGTGATGCTGAGGATATCGACTGGTGCGCCGTCCAGCGCGCCCCAGGAGGTATGGGTAAATTGTTCGAGCAGGCGTGCTGCCGGTTGCTGTGCCCTGGCATATTGCGGGGCGCACAAGAGCATGCCGCACAATGCGGCCGCAGCGGCATGCAGGAGCAGGGTAGCGCGTGCAGTCGTCATGATCCGGGCGATATAGGAATATGATCATTTTAGCACCTATCCAGTCGCAAGTTTATACCCCCCAAAAGAGGGGGCAAGTATCGATCAATACCGGTGATGTGCGAAACAGCGCCTGTCTTTACACTATGCGCACGATTTAACTACCTGGAGTAACGCTAAATCATGAAAATGTATATCGTATCGATCGCCGTCGGCCTGCTGGTTGGCCTGATCTATGGCTTCCTCAACGTGCGCTCGCCGGCACCGCCGGTGATCGCGCTGGTCGGCCTGCTGGGTATCCTGGTGGGGGAACAGCTGCCGCCGCTGCTGCGCCAGTTGTGGCAACCGCCGGCGCAAGAGCAGAAAGTGTCGTGGATCGAAGACCACGTCAAGCCACATTGTTTCGGCCAACTGCCGTCCGCACAAAAATCCGATGAAACCCGGAGCACCTAAATGACTCAAGCAAATCAAACTCCTGACCTGATCCTGCATCGCGGCCTGTTTACCACGCTGGACCGCAGCAACCCGACCGCCGAAGCGGTCGCCATCAAGGATGGCAAGTTCATCGCCGTCGGCCGCGCCAATGAGGTGATGGCGCTGGCCGGACCGAACACCAAGGTGGTCGACCTGCACGGCAAGCGCGTGCTGCCAGGCCTGATCGACAACCACTGCCACATCATACGCGGCGGCCTGAATTTCAACCTGGAGCTGCGCTGGGACGGCGTGCGCTCGCTGGCTGACGCGATGGCCATGCTGAAGGCGCAAGTCGCCATCACGCCAGCGCCGCAATGGGTGCGCGTGGTGGGCGGCTTCACCGAACACCAGTTCGCCGAAAAGCGCCTGCCGACCATCGAGGAGCTGAACGCAGTGGCGCCGGACACGCCGGTATTCATCCTGCACCTGTATGACCGCGCGCTGCTGAACGGCGCCGCCCTGCGCGCTGTTGGCTATACCAAGGACACGCCGGAACCGCCGGGCGGCCAGATCCTGCGCGACGGCTCGGGCAACCCGACTGGCCTGCTGTTGGCCAAGCCGAATGCGGCTATCCTGTATTCGACGCTGGCGAAGGGGCCGAAACTGCCGCTGGAATACCAGGTCAACTCGACCCGCCACTTCATGCGCGAGCTGAATCGCCTGGGCATCACCGGCGTGATCGACGCGGGCGGCGGCTTCCAGAACTATCCGGAAGACTACCAGGTGATCCAGCAGCTGTCGGACGAGCAGCAGCTGACCGTGCGCCTGGCCTACAATCTGTTCACGCAAAAGCCCAAGCAGGAGAAGGAAGACTTCCTGAACTGGACGCAAAGCGTCAAGTACCAGCAGGGCGATGATTACTTCCGTCACAATGGCGCGGGCGAGATGCTGACTTTCTCGGCGGCCGACTTCGAGGACTTCCGCGAGCCGCGTCCCGACATGCCGCCGAATATGGAAGACGACCTGGAAGGCGTGGTGCGCGTGCTGGCGCAGAACCGCTGGCCATGGCGCATGCATGCGACCTACGACGAAACCATCAGCCGCGCGCTGGATGTGTTCGAGCGCGTCAACCAGGAGATTCCGCTGCAAGGCCTGAACTGGTTCTTCGACCACGCCGAAACCATTTCCGACCAGTCGATCGACCGCATCGCCGCGCTGGGCGGTGGCATCGCCGTGCAGCACCGCATGGCCTATCAGGGCGAATACTTCATCGAGCGCTATGGCCACGGCGCGGCCGAAGCCACGCCGCCGATCAAGAAGATACTGGAGGCGGGCGTGAAAACCTCGGCCGGCACCGACGCCACCCGCGTCGCGTCGTACAACCCGTGGGTGTCGCTGGCCTGGATGATCACCGGTAAAACCGTCAGCGGCGCGCAGCTGTACCCGCGCGCCAATTGCCTGGACCGCGAACAGGCGCTGCGCATGTGGACCGAGAACACCACCTGGTTCTCCAACGAGGAAGGCAAGAAGGGCCGCATCGAAGTAGGCCAGCTGGCCGACATGATCGTGCCGGACAAGGACTTCTACGCTTGCGCCGAAAGCGAAATCTGGGACCTGACTTCGGAGCTGACGCTGGTCGGCGGCAAGATCGTCTACGCGGCTGGCGCCTTTGCCAGCCATGACCTGCCACCGCCGCCGGCGATGCCCGACTGGTCGCCGGTGCGCCGTTTCGGCGGCTATGCCGGCTGGGGCGAGAAGCAGGGCACCAGCCGCGCCGCGCTGAAGGAGCTGGAGCAGCGCCAGCTGAAGCAGAAGCGTGAGCGCGAACAGCAGGCCGCCGCCTGCGGCTGCGCCAACAATTGCAATGTGCACGGCCACCAGCACGCCAACTCGTGGGGCAGCAAGGCGCCGGTGTCGGATCTCAAGTCGTTCTGGGGCGCGCTGGGTTGCGCCTGCTGGGCGGTGTAATGCATGCCCCGTCGATAGCGACGACCGCGGCGCAAAAAGCGCCGTGGATACGCTGGGTATGCCTGCTGCTGCTGTGTGCCGCCTATCTTCAGGGCGGCATCAACAAGCTGATGGACTTCAACTCGGCCATCGGCGAGATGCAGCATTTCGGCCTGTCGCCGGCAGCGCCTCTGGCGGCGCTGGTGATCGCGCTGGAGCTGGGCGCTTCAGCTGCCATCCTCACCGGCTATTACCGCTGGCTGGGCGCGGGTTTCCTCGGCGTGTTCACGCTGATGGCCACCTTCGTCGCCAACCGGTTCTGGGAGATGGGCGGGCAGGAGCGCTTTATGGCGGCGAATAGTTTTTTCGAGCACCTGGGCCTGACCGGCGCCTTCCTGCTGGTGGCCTGGCTCGATTTACAGAAACAGAAAGGTAGTAATGGAACGCGGTGATATCAAACAAGGCGTCACGCTGGGCTTTTTGGCCGGCTACGTCGACACGCTGGGCTTTGTCGGCCTGTTCGGCCTGTTCACGGCGCACGTGACGGGCAACTTCGTCCTGATCGGCCGCGCGCTGATCGAGCCGTCGCAATCGATCGCCATCAAGCTGATGGTGTTCCCGGTGTTTATCCTGTTTGTCGCGCTGGCGCGGCTGGCGATTGTGCGCTGGGAACGCAATGGCGGCAAGGTGCTGCGCAACAGCTTCCTGTTCCAGTTGTTCATGATGCTGGCGACGGTGGTGTGTGCATGGCATGCGGCGCCGGTGGTGGAAGCCTCCGCGCCATTGACGCTATTGACCGGCATGCTGTGCGCCGGCGCAATGGCGGTGCAGAACTGCTACGGCAAACTGTTGCTGGGTAAAACCTCGGCCACCACCGTCATGACGGGTAACGTCACGACGCTGGTGATCGAGGCGGTGGATTCGATGCGCGGCGATCCGGAAGCGATCAACCGCTGCAAGAAGCTGACCTGGCCGGTGCTGTCGTTTGCCGCCGGCTGCATGCTGGGTGGCGTGGCGTTTGTCTATACAGGCTTCCACGGCCTGCTGCTGCCGTGCGTGCTGCTGGTGTGGCTGGCCGCGTCGGCCAAGGATTAAATCGAGATAATGCCGCGTTTGAGGGCGATCGTCACCGCATGGGTGCGATCGTTCGCGGCCAGCTTGGCCAGCACGTTCTTCATGTGGGCCTTGACGGTTTCTTCGGAAATCGACAGGCGTTCCGCGATGCGGCGATTGGAATGTCCACTCGCCGCATGATTCAATACTTCCATCTCGCGTGAACTCAATGGCCCCTGGCCCATGTGCTGGGCCAGTTCCATGGCGATCTCCGGCGGAATGCGGCGCTGCCCCATGTGCACGCCGCGCACCGTGTCCAGCAAGTCCTTGCGCAAAGTGCTCTTCAACAGGAAACCTGCGGCGCCGCCTTGCACGGCGCGCAGGATCTGCGCGTCGCCCTTGTAGGTAGTGAGCATGACCACGCGCGCGTTGTTATGCTCGCGGCGGATTTCATGCAGCGCGCCGACGCCATCCAGCTCCGGCATGGCGATATCCATGATGGTGACATCGGGCCGCAGGCGCTCGAAGGCGTCCACGGCCTCGCGGCCATTGCATGCCTCGCCAACCACACACATATCGGTTTGGCTGGAAATAGCTTCGCCCAGGCCGGCTCGCAGCAGGGGGTGATCGTCGACGACGAGCACGGAAATCGGGCGGGGAGAGGTACGCATGTCCATATGCTTGATTTTACAGAAATTGCTGACTTATTGCTGACGCAACTGCGTGTAATTCAGCGGCAGCCAGTCATAGCCTTTGCCGTCCACGCGCAGATGGCCCAGGCCAGGGAAGGATAAGTGGGCCGCGCCAACCAGCGCGCCTTCCTTGGCCAGTGCCGGGAATACCTTGGCGCGTGCGGCGGCGGCGGTCTTGGCGTCGCTGTCGAAGCCGATCGTCACTTCCGGATGCGCCAGCTGCACGGCGGCGACGTGAATCAGGTCGCCGACCAGCACCAGCTTTTTGCCCTTGCTCTCGAAGGTATAGATGGTGTGGCCTGGGGTATGGCCGTAGCTGGAGGTGGCGCGCACGCCTGGCGCCAGTTCGGTGTCGCCGCTGAACGGCTTCAGTTGCTGGGCGGCGGCGTAAGGCGACAGCGAGGCGATGGCGCCCTGGAAGAAGCCTTTGCTGTCGGCCGGCGCCTGTTCCAGCTGCGTCTGGCTGAGCCAGAAGTCGGTGTCACGCTTGTCGGCGCGCACCACGGCGTTGGGGAAAATCCGCTGGCTGTTGCCAGCCAGGCCGCCGACGTGGTCCGGGTGCAGGTGGGTCAGATAGATTTCATCGACTTGCTCTGGCTGATAGCCGGATGCCTTGATATTCGCCGCCAGCTTGCCCAGCGTCGGGCCGAACAGGCTGCCGGCGCCGGTGTCCACCAGAATCAGTTTGCCGCCGGTGTTGATCAGGAAGCCGTTGACCGAGGTTTCGGTGGGCGTGGTCTGGAAATTGCGCGCCAGCGCTTTCTTGGTGACTTCCGCCGGCTCGTGCAGCAGTTTGTCGATCGGCAGGTCGACCGTGCCATCGCTGAGCGCGGTGACTTCAAAGTCGCCCAGCATGATGCGTTGAAAACCGGGCGCGTTGGTGCCGGCCAGCGGCGCGGCGGCAAAAGCGGAAGTGGTAGCGGCCAGGGCCAGGGCGGAAACGAGGGTGGTGAATTTCATGTGCTCAGTCCTTTAATTAATTTACTGATGAACGAAGTATGCATCTTTGCAAAAAATGGCACAATATGGAAAAAGGCAAATGAAATTTGCTAATTGTGCAAAGATGAGGGAAGCATGATCGATAGCTTAAAGTGTTTTGTTACTGTGGTGGAACTCAGCAGCTTGTCCAGGGCGGCGGTGCAGCTGGAGATGGCCGTGTCATCCGTCTCGCGCAAGATCGACGCGCTGGAGACGGAACTGGGCGCCAAGCTGCTGCTGCGCAGTTCGCGGCAGGTGGTGGTGACCGACGCCGGCGAGCGCTTCCTGCCGCGCGCCCGCAATATCCTGGCTGAACTGGCAGAGGGCAAAAGCGCGGTGCAGGAGCTGGACACCGAGCCGCGCGGACTGCTGACGGTGACCGCGCCAGCCGCCTTCGGCCGCCTGCATGTGGCGCCGGCGATCGCTTCCTTCCTGCTGCGCCACCCGCTGATCGAAATCGACCTGCATGTCAGCGATGATGTGGTGGACTTGTCGGCGCGGCGGGTGGATGTGGCGGTGCGCGCCGGCGTGCTGCCAGCCAGCGATCTGGTGGCGACTTATCTGGCGGGCATGAACCGCGTGGTCAGCGCCAGTCCGGATTATCTGCGGCGGCATGGCTGGCCCAGGACGCCTGAGGATTTACTCCATCACCAGTGCCTTACGGTAAACGGGCGCGTGCCGCCGCGTGGCTGGTGGCGCTTCAAGGGCGTCAATGATTACCAGCCCTTGCCGGTGAAGGGGAATTTGCGTTGCGACGATACCGACTCGCTGCTGCATGCGGCGATCAGCGGGGCAGGCATCGTCCACCTGGCCAACTGGCTGGCCAGTGACGCCATCGTGGCTGGCCAACTGGTGCCGGTGTTTCCGATGTTGCCGGTGGAGAGGGATGAAGGGCTGCGCCGCGATCCTAACGAGCCGGCGATCCATGCGGTGCACATGCCGGGCCGCTCGAACCAGGCCAAGGCGCAGCTATTGATACGTCATTTGAAAGACTACTTCGGCAGCCCCGCCTACTGGGATGTAGCGATGGAGGCTGCCGGGGCAGGCAAGGCGCGGGACGAGTAGCTTAGTCCCAGTCGCCGCCACCGCCGCCATCATCCCAGCCGCCGCTGACGCCGAAGTCATTGCCGCCCATATCATCGCGGCGCAGCAGTTCATCGCGCGAGGATGGGTCGTCGTAGACGATGTCGTTGCGTGGCTGATCGTGCGACGCTGCGTTGGCTTCGTTATGGTTGCCGGTGAACTGGCGCGCAATCGCTTCCGCCGCCACAAAGCCCGCACCCACCGCCGCGCCGGTCGCCAGGCCGCCCATGATGCGCGACCCCATGCCCGGTTGCTGCTGCTGAGGATAGCCCGGCTGACCGTAGCCTTGCTGCTGCGGATAACCCTGCTGGCCCCAACCAGGCTGATTTACGCCCTGCTGCGGATAGCCGCCCGGCGCATAGCCCGGCTGCGCGCCTGGATTGTAGCCGGCCGGGTTGTACTGGTCACCCATGGCCTGCTGCTGTTGGCGGCGCTGCATGAAGCGCGTCGCCAGCCAGATAAAGCCAGCCAGGCCAAGACCGATGATCAGGATGCCGCTAAAAGAAAAGCCCTTGCTTTCAGGCTCCCTAGCGTAGCCGCCGCTTTCATAGCCTTTGCTGCGCGCAGGTTGCTGCGCATAGCTTTTGGTGCCCTGGTCGAGCAGCGTGCGCAGCTTGCTGATCGCTTCCGGTTTGACTTTCGGCAGGCCGGGCGACAACTGCTCGGCCTTGGCCAGCGATGCGCGCGCGGATTCAAATTGGCCTTGCTTGGCCTGCAACTCCGCCTGCACGAAATAAGCGGTGCCGCTTTTCGGGTGGGCGCTGATCACTTGATCGAGCATGCCCTGCGCTTCGGCATATTTGCCGGCGCTGGCAGCCGCGTAGACCTCCTGGACGGTGGGCTCGGCGGCAAATACAGGAGCCCCCAGCGCCAGGGCGCTAGCGAGCAGGGTAATGCGTGCAATAGATTTAGCCGTCATGTCATACCTCCTAGTGAAGACAGGCCTGAGATGATGGTAGTTTAGGCTATTTTCAAGGAAGTGAAGGTTAGCCAATGCTTAAGGGCGTGCGGTCGCACACGCCGGAGCGATTTCCTCCGGACCTGTCGGGAGGCTGGCCAAAATTTGTCGACAATCGTCCCACCTTTTTTGCATTTTCGTCGTCAGAATTTCAGCTCGGCACGCACGCTTATGCGGGCGTAACTTGCTTTCTTGGTGGTGGTTTCAAAAATGTTGTTACGGACATGAGTTTCATTGATAATCTCGCCTTGATGGGGAAGTAAATTATCCAGGCTGACGATCCAACGGTTTTTTGGATTAACCGTCCAATTGAGATTGGCGCTCAATTTTGCCGAGTGTGACTCATAAGTTCTTTGTGTAACCTGATTACGGTACCAATTGCCAGGAAGATAGTTCGCATCGACATCCAATTTCACAGGCCAATCCTTCATTGCGTACGTCAGGCCTAATTTGGCCCGCCAAGGGTTTTGACCTTCCATACGGTTGTCTGGCACAGGTATGTCACTAAGCTCTGAATGTGCCCATCCTAGGCTACCACGCACTTCAATTTTTGGTGCCGTTTTCCAAACATCACTTGCAATCAAGCGAAGCTCAAGATTAAGGCCTCGAAGTTGCGCATTGCCCAAATTTGTCGGACGTAGTACATAGCGTGGCTGCACTGACCAAGCAACATTAGTCAGAACTAACTCGTTGCCGACCTTTCCCTTAATATCGCGCGCATAAAATTCAAACGTGATCTGACTGTCTTTACTGATTCCAAGCTCGTAACTCAGGTTCAGGGCGGTTGCACGTTCAGCTTGCAACATCGGATTCCCCATTCTGTCTGCGGTATCGACGGTATTCATGGCACATCCCACGAGTGGCGAGCATGGGGCATACGAATTTACGCTGGGCTGCAACAGCAATTGACTGCTGTCCGGCGCTTTGTAATTACGTGCTAGAGACGCCCTAAATTGCTGTTTCGTATCGTGCTCCATCTTTTTTGAAACATGCAAAGAGGGTGACCAAAGCCGGTAGCTTACTTCCTGAGTAATGCTACCTTCACGTATGTTAAATCGCTGCTCTTCTGCTGATACCCCCAAATTAATGGCGAACAGCTTATTGATACGCCAGGCATCCTGCGCAAATAAGCGATAATTATTTTCTGATAAATTGCTGTTGACTCCCAAAACACTTAAACTCGTATCGGTCATGCCATTGAGTCGAAAATCACGGGAAAACTGCAGTCGCTTATGCGTAATTTGCGAGCCAAGTTTGACATCGTGACCGCTCTTAGTGCCTCTGCTGTAATCAAGTGAAAAACTGTCTATTGCTTGTTTGTTCCCCAACTCTTGCTGACGCAGTATATTTTCACTGAATGAATCTTGAAGACGATTGTACGAATCACTATTCAATTTATTCCGACTTAATCGAAGCTTCAAATCCAACTCGCCATTTTCACGTTGGTCATATTTCCAAGTCATTGGCAAGCTAAACCCGTAAAAAGGCGACTTGCCGTTCTGCTGGATCGACATTGTCTGCCCGGAAGGCGAGTTGCGCAGGTCTGTTGAGTGTTCTTTTTGCGTCACTTGGCCCATATCAGGCCGCACGCTAAAAGTATTTTCGGCATCAAGCTTATATGCCAACTCACCGGCGATAGACAGTAATTCGATGCGACTCTGACCATTTTGTTGGCCCAAGTATTCAATCACCGGCAAGATTCCATCCATGCCATTGCGTTGCACATAGGTACTGCTGCGGGGGCTATTACTCTGCCGTGCAGAAACGTTTAGGTTCAGACTCAAAGGACTGTCCTGACTGAATTGGTTAATTCCCCAGCTGGCATTAAACCCGAAATTTCCCGCCGAGCTATTTAACCCGGTATTTGCATACTGAAAACTCCTGCGCTCGATTCTTCGACTGACGATATTGATTGTTCCCGCAATGCCAAATGGCCCAGTTTCAGCGGTAGTCGTTTTTATTATCTCAATTCGTTCAACCTGCGCAAGATCAATTTCCAACGCACTTTTTCCAGCAGGTGGATGGCCATCAACCAGGATCTGTGTGTAATTTGGAAGTCCTAATAAGCCAATTCGCCCATCTTTTCCGATAGTTACCGCAGGCTCACGCCTCAATAACTCAGAGACGTTCTGTAGTGCACTGTCGACTATACTTTGGCGGCCAATAATTAATTTCCCTGCCGCAAAGTCTCTGCTTGCCTCGGTGTCCGATTGACGGCCGTTGACAATGACTTTTTGTTGTACGGTTGAATCGATGCTTTGTAGGCTAGCTTCTTGTGAATATGCAGATGCGCTAATCAATGCGAGCCCGCATAAAATTTCAAATTCTATTTTCATTTTTAAAACTCCAAAATAAAAACAATTTGGAGTAAGTGCGCTTATTTGCAGCAGAAGTTAGAAGGACTTGACGTGTATATGTAGTATCAATCAGGGTTATATCTGCATATATCTTCGCAAGCTGCTTCGCATTTTTGGTGAAATTTTTCCAATTCCCTCTTTTGGGATGCTTCCAAGATTTTCAATTTTTCCGGATCGGTTTCTTTTGAAATGGCTTCTCGATATTTTTCTTGCAGTTTAATCTGTTCTACCTCGTATTTATTGACTTCAAGAATGCGAATGTTGCATCGGCGGGTGCATTCAGTCTTTTTGGTAATTTTTCCAATATTTTCAAATTGCGCAGAAGCACTGGAAGCCATGAAACAAAAAAACATAACGAAAATGTAAAAACCTCTTTTCATGCCTTCGATACTTTCAAATAAAAATTAAGGCCGAACTGAAAATCAAAATGCTAATTGGCCGCGATCGCAAATCATCTAATACGTTTTGCGGTCGAGGACAATTTTGCTATCTATAAAGAAGTACAGACCTCAACGCATCCCTCCGTGTTCTCCTAACCAAATAACGCAATGCAACGTTAAATGCATTGCATTTTTGGTGAGCGGGGGGGTATTATTAGCAGCTGGAATACCCGAGGCAAGGATCATTGCAATAGTAAAATTGGAGATAGTTTTTTACGTAACATTGCGATCCCTAATTAATTTAATGGAAAACAATGATATGTATATAATTTAAAAATATTAATGAAATACTGAGAAATCTTCAGCGAGCATACCATCTTATAATTAAAAAAAAGTCACTAATTATCACACCCATAGTATCCTTTGCCAAATTACACTGCTGTTACGCTCAAGGCCAAGGTATTGGGCGCGTAGCAGGATACTTACAAAATTAATGACAGAACCCGCAATTTCTGCAGCTAGGGTGGACAGTGATCATGGACCGCAATGGGCGCGACAAGGTAGTGCTGGCCCCATTTTCCGACAACGGCTTCTTCATCCGCATTCGGTGGCGTATCTGGAGTTCGGACGCGATGGCAAGGGAACAGTGACGCAGGTAACTTTTCATGGCATCGGCGAGCCGATTGTTCATAAGCGTATTGGCGTGCTACTGCTATAAACCGGTGCGCCTGGATCTGAGGCTGCGGATCCTTCGATTCGTGGCCGGAATACGGAATTTGCGCCGTTGTGATTGCTAAGAGATCGTGCGTCGTCGTATCGACGGGCTAGCGCCCAGCACGTGTAATCAACCATCTACGTCATCCTGCGCAACCTGATGTCATCGCAAAGGGCGACAACGAGCGCACGGAACTGTAGCGCCTACTTACTATGGCGAAGAAATGGGAATCTGAGAGGCCGGTCTACACGCTCGGCTTGTGAGTAGCCTGACAGATCAAGTCCCTTGGGAAATACTGCCGAAGCAAGCTATTGGTTTTTTCATTGGAACCGCGCTGCCAAGGTTTTCGCAGATCTCAGAAGTAGACTTGGACATCGGTCGCCAACTTGAACCGCTTGTGCTCGGCTAACTCTTTATCTGTATCCCACGTAAGGGATTCGTAGCGCTCCTGCGGCAGTTTCATGGCGTGCTGAATCAGTGCATCCAGGGGGCGCGCGATCTGCTGCCGACGCAGGGCGCACGCTAATCGAAATGGCATCTTTGAGGCGGACGACTGTCGGGCCTGAGCTATTACCGCTAAGGAGCATGCTTCACCAGGCGCGAAATTTCTCGGACTACGGGTTAGGCCAGCTTGAGCGGTGAGGGAATCGGCGTTGCAGCCACGCCTTGGCTGGCGGCGATCAGATTGGCCACAGTTTCGGCGGTGGCGGCGGACAGGGTCCAGCCCAGGTGGCCGTGGCCGGTATTGTAAAACACGCCAGGCACCTTGCCGGGGCCGACGCGCGGCATCAGGTCCGGCATCATCGGTCGCAGGCCGGCCCATGGCGTGATATTGCGTGTGCTGATGTCCGGGAAGTTTTGCTGTACCCAGCCGGTCAGCGGCGCGATGCGGTCGGCGCGGATGTCGCGGTTATGGCCGTGGAATTCTGCGGTGCCGGCTACCCGCAAGCGGTCATCGCCAAGGCGGCTGCACACCAGCTTGACGGTGTCGTCGACTAAGCTGACCTGCGGTGCCGCCTGGCGGCTGGTGGCATCGTCCAGTTGCACTGTGACGGAATAACCTTTCACCGGATAGACATTGACGCTGTCGCCCAGTTGCGCGGCTAGTTCGCGGCTGGCGGCGCCGGCGCAGATCACCGCCGCGTCGTAGCGGCTGATCTCCGCGCCATCGCCTTGCAGCACCGTGACATCGACGCCATGGTTGCTGGCGCTGATCTGCACTACCTGCTGGTTGTAGCGCAGCTGCGCGCCGTGGCGCTGCGCCGCCTGCGCCAGGCCGGTGGTGAATTTGTGGATGTCGCCGCTGCTGTCGCTCTCGGTATAGTGGCCGGCGTAGTAGTCGCCTTGCAGCGCGGGTTCGATGGCGCGCATTTCATCTGTTGTGACGGCGCGGCGCGGTACGCCGGCGCGTTCCAGCAATTTGGTCACGGCGGCGGCATGTTCGAATTCTTCGCGGTCGCGGTGCAGGTGCAGGATGCCGCGCTGGGCCAAATCGAATGCGATGCCTTCTTCCGCAGCCCATTGGAATAGATGCTCGCGCGCGCCGACCGCCATGCGCGCCAGCGCGATGGTGTTGTCGTGATAGCGCGGCATGGCGCCGATGAATTCACCAAACCAGGATAGCTTGTGCCAGGTCGGATGCGGGTGTACCAGCAGCGGCGCATCGCCGCGCAGCATCCATTGCAGTGCCTTGCTGATGGTCGAGCGGTGATTCCACACTTCGGCATTGGAGGCCGACAGCTGGCCGCCGTTGGCATATGAGGTTTCCATCGCCGCGTAGCGATGGCGTTCCAGCAGGGTGACGGCGAAGCCGCGCTTCGCGAGGGCATAGGCGGTGGTCACCCCGGTGACGCCGCCGCCGATGATGGCGATGGTTTTCATGATGTGCGTAACAAGCTTACAAGAAAACCATCTGGGCTCAAAAGAAATTTATGCCTTCTGTTGTTTCGCGCGCTGCGCCACGATGTAACGATCAATTACGCTCGGCAGTACCGCCAGCGGCACGCCGCAGCTTTGCACCAGCGCGTCGTTGAAGCCGGCCAGGTCAAACTTGGCGCCCAGCGCCTGTTTGGCGCGTTCGCGCTGGCGGATGATTTCATTGTGACCCATCTTGTAGCCGCAGGCCTGGCCCGGCGACACCGTGTAGCGGTCGATTTCGCTGGTCATCGCCTGCTGGCCACGGCCGGTGTTCTCGACCAGGAAGCGGATCGCCTGCTCGCGCGTCCACTTCATCGCATGCATGCCGGTGTCCACCACCAGTCGGCAGGCGCGGAATTGCTGCGCTTGCAGGTAGCCGATCTGGCTGAACGGATCGTTGGCGTACAGGCCGAATTCATCGACCAGCTGTTCCGCATACAGCGCCCAGCCTTCGATGAAGGCGTTGAAGCCGATCAGGGAGGAAATCAGCGGCAGCTCGCCGTGGTGTTCGGCCAGGTAGGCGCCTTGCCAGGCGTGGCCGGGCAGGCCTTCGTGGGCGGTCAGCGTGGCGATCTCCGATTTCGGCCACAGCGTGGTGGACTTCAGGTTGATGTAGTAGATGGCCGGGCGCGAACCATCCAGCGAGGCAAAGTTCATATAGCCGAGCGGCGCGCCGGCTTCGATATCGATCGGCACGCGCTTGATTTGCAGTGGCACCTTCAGGTCCAGGTGCGAAATCTGTGGCATCAGCTTGCGCACGGCGGCCACGCGGTCGTTGCAGTAGGCGATCAGCTCCTCGCGGCCCTTGTCGTTGTCGGCGTAGAAGCGTGCAGGGTCTTTCGACAGCGCCAGCAGGCGCTCGCCGACGCTGCCGTTGCTGATGCCCTGTTTTTTCAGAATGGCGTCGATGCGCGATTGCAGCTGTTTGTTTTGTTCCAGGCCGATGGCGTGGATTTCCTTGGCGCTGTGGGTGGTCGAGGTGCCCAGGCGCAGCGCCCATTCGTAGTAAGCCGCGCCATCCGGCAGACGGTGTACGCCGGCGATGTTGCTGGCCTTTCCGGCGGCTTGGCTGAAGGTGTCAATCTGGCGTTCCAGCGCGGGATAGACCGAGCCTTCCACCAGTTTCAGTGCGCGCGCCTGCCAGTCTCCGGCGAGGCCCAGCTTGTGCGCGCGTTCGCTAATCGATGTCACCAGCTTTTGCTCGGCGGCTGGTGTGCTGCGGAAGTCTTTCAACTGCCCCAGCGTGGTCTTGCAGATGAAGTCCGGCGGCGCGATGCCTTTGCCGGCTTGCTCGGCGATGCGTGCGGTTTCCTGATCCAGCATGGTGGCCATGGCTGCCAGACGAGAGAGGTAAGCCTCGGCGTCGCTGGCGTTGGCGATCTGGTGCTGCGAGTCGAGGAATTCCGGGATGCGGGTGATGGCGCCATCCTGCTGCGTAACAGGGAAGGGTGCCGTGCCACCGAAGAAACCGCTGGACGCACCGCCAAACGGGAAGCGCGTGCCTTGCCGGCCCGATTCGGCGGCATAGGCGATGGTGTCGTAACGCGCTTGCGCAACGGCGCTCAACGCTTTGCGGTCGATGCCGCGCAGTCGCTTGTCGATCGAACGGACGAGGTCCGCCCATTGCGCTTCGCCCGCTGGCGATACGTCTTCCAGCCGCGCTTTCAGCGCGGCGCGCTTGTCCTTGTCCAATCCCAGGCCAGTGGCGCTGGTCGGCGAGAGTTGCAGCACTTCTTCAGCGATATCGGCCAGCAGCTGATTCAGGCTGGCGTCGGTGTCATTGGCCCAGGCCATACCGGGAATGGCGCTGGTGGCGGTTGCGGAGAGAGCGGCCAGCAGGAAGTCGCGGCGGGTATTGTTCATGGCGTCCTATGGAGAGGGTTAGGTGAAAGATCAGCGCGAGGCTGACCTTAGCGTGCAGCGCTGCGGCGTGTCAATGGCATTTAGATATCACCGCTGAAGCGCAAGCGCAGCCGCGCCGCCAGCTCCTGAAGCACGTCGACTTCCTGGCGCGGCAAGGCCAGCGCGACGTGCATGTCGGGACGCACCAGATAGGCGGCGTCTTGCAGCAATCCAGCCTGCTCCGCGGCCTCGCTCCATGGGAAACTGCGCAGCGGCACGCGCATGGCCTGTGCGGCGGCAGCCAGCATTGGCGCGGTGTCGCCGTAGACGTGCAATTGCCAGTCCAGTGTTTGCAGCGGGCTGAAATTATCCGGCACCCACGGCAGCCTGTCGCCGCCGATGATCTCGCCGGCGCGCCCGCCGCTCAAGACGCTATCGGGATAGTGGACCATCACCTGCGACAGGGTTTTGAACAGCGTGCGGCGCGCGGCCGTAAAGCCGCTCAGCATCGGGAATACATGCGGCAGCAGCCAGCCGCGCAGCAGCTGCCCGCCCGCGCCTTGCGAGACGATCAGCTGGAACGCACGGTCGGTGGTGGTCACCAGTTTGCGGGCGAAGACGATGCGCTCGGCCTCGTAGGTATCCAGCAGCGCGTGGTCGGCGCGGCCTTGCAGCACATGCGCCATTTTCCATGCGAGGTTGATGGCGTCGCCGATGCCAGTGTTCATGCCCTGGCCGCCGGCCGGGCTGTGAATATGGGCCGCGTCGCCAGCGAGGAAGCAGCGGTCGACGCGGAAGCGCGACGCCACGCGGTGATGCACGCGGTAGGTGGAGAACCAGTTCACCTGTTCCACCTGAATGCCGAGCAGTGGCTCCAGCGTTGGGCGCACATCTTCAAAGCTGGGGTATGCCGGCGCGTCCTCCGGCATGATGCCGATCAGCCGTTGCATGCCGCGTGAGCGCACCGGCAGCATCAGCGCAAAGGTCTGTGCACCGAGATGGCCGACCAGGTCCTGGTTCGGCGGACCGGCTGTCTGCACATCCGCCACGTAGTACAGATGCTTGTAGCTGCCACCGGTGAACTCCAGTTGTAGTGACGCGCGCACGCGGCTGCGGGAGCCGTCGCAGCCGCACATGTAGACGCTGCTGGATGTGTGGCGTTCATTGTTCGTCTCCAGGACCGCGCGCACGCCCCATTCGTCCTGGGTGAAGGATTCCAGTTCGGTATTCCACTCAACTTCCACGCCTGCGGCCCTGAGCTGTTCTGTGAGCAGGCGTTCATGATCGTCCTGCGGATAGGCCAGCACGAACGGGTAGGGACTGAGGCCGGCGCCGATATCGGCCAATGGTAGCTCGGCGATGTCTTCGCCATGTTCACGTAGGTGCATGGCTTTTATCTTGATGCCTTCGTTGATGACCTGATCGGCAAAGCCGAGCTGGCGATAGAACTCCAGCGTGCGCGCATGGACTGCCATGGCGCGTGAGGCCAGTCCCGGCGCGCTGTTCTTGTCGATGATGCGCACAGAAACGCCCCGTCTTGCCAGCGCAATGGCAAGTACCAGGCCGGTGGGGCCGGCGCCGACGATAAGCACTTGAGTAGCCATGCGCAGCAGTCTACCGCTGCGCTCAATTGCGGCGCGCCCGTTTGGCGGGTGGTCCGATATTGGCTTTTTCGCCATGGCTGTGTTATGTTTATTTTTACTTAACTATGGCTATGGCTCGATGAGTGATTTCACAACCCGCCGCGCGCTGATACTGGCGCTGGCTTGTGCGCCGATGGCGCGCGCAGCTGATCTGCTGGATCAATCGCCCGCCACCACGCCTTTGTCTTCACCCGCGTTGCTGGCCCGGCTGGAGAAGGAGTCGGGTGGTAGGCTGGGCGTGGCCGCGCTGAACACGGCCGATGGCAGGCAACTGCTGCATCGTGGCGATGAGCGCTTCCCCTTGTGCAGCACATTCAAAACGATGCTGGCGGCGTCGGTCCTGGCGCGTGATCCGGCGCTGCTGAAGAAGCGTATCCAATATGAGAAAGCCGAGCTGGTGCCGCATTCGCCGGTGACAGGCAAGCATGTAGGCGACGGCATGACGGTATCCGAGTTGTGCGAGGCCACGCTGCAATACAGCGATAACGCCGCCGCCAATTTGCTGATGAAGCAGATCGGCGGCCCGGCAGCCGTCACCGCCTACGCCCGCTCCATCGGCGACAGCGAATTCCGCCTGGACCGCTGGGAAACCGAACTGAATTCCGCGTTGCCTGATGATGTGCGCGACACCACTACGCCGCTGGCGATGGCGCGTTCGCTGCAAAAGCTGGTGCTGGGGGATGTGCTGCCGGCCGCACAGCGCAAGCTGCTGAGGGATTGGATGGTCGGTAACACCACCGGCGCAACGCGCATCCGCGCCGGTGTGTCTGCCGCTTGGACGGTCGCGGACAAGACTGGCGCGGGCGACTATGGCACTGTCAACGACATCGCCGTCATCTGGCCTCCTGGCAAAGCGCCACTCGTGCTGGCTGTGTATCTCACCCAGCCGAACAAGGACGACAAGTACCGCGCCGAAATCCACGGCGAAGTCGCCAAGGTGGTTATCGAGGCATTCAAATGAAAGAGCTTAAGGACGCCACCCCGCGCAACAACACCGCGACGCAGCTGCCATGCTAAAAACCTATCACGGTAGCTGCCACTGCGGCGCGGTAGCATTCGAAGCAGATATTGATCTGAGCAAGGGCACGCTACGCTGCAATTGCTCGATTTGCCTCAAGGCGCGCTTCTGGCCACGCTGTGGCGAATTCTATGCGGTGAATGTCACTTGCCTGGATGACGCCAGCGAGGAGGAGCTGGCCAATGCGCCTATCACCTATCTGGACGGGAAGAACGACAACTGGGAAATACCACCCGCAGAAGTGAGACATCTTTGATCCGATACATCAATGAAGCGGACTGGCCGGACCTCAAGCGCATACGGCTTGCGGCTTTGCTGGATGCGCCTATGGCCTTCGGCGTTTCGCATGCATCGGCTGTAGCCTATACAGATGATGCGTGGCGCGATCGTGCCGCTGGGCGAGGCCCGGCGCGCTATCTGCTGGCGTTTCAGGATGGCGCGGCGGTGGGCATCGTCGCCCATGTGCCGAATGCGCGGCAGGCGCTGGAACTGATCGCCATGTGGGTAGCACCGCCGCTGCGCGGTACGCCGGTCGCCTCGCAACTGGTCGCCGCAGTGCAAGCCTATGCTGTCGCCAATGGCTACCCGCGCGTGCTGCTGGGTGTGGCGCCGGACAACGCGCGCGCCGCAGCCCTCTATCAAAAACAAGGCTTCACTTTCCTGCCCGAGTGGGAAACGCTGGAAAGCCATCCGCATATTCAGTTGCAGAAAATGGAATGGACACCGAAATGAGACATTACGCATTGCCCCACAGAGGATGGATTTTCGCCGGCCTGGTGTTGTCGCTTCTGCTGCTGTGTGGTTTGTACTACTTCAAAACGCCGACCATTGCCTACGACTTCGTCGGGATCTACGTTGTGCTGCTGGTGGCGGCGCTTCCCGCAGTCGCGCTCAGCGGCCGCATTGGCGTCATGGCCGCATATGCGGCGCTTGCACTCATCCTGGGCGCGGTCGTGTTCCTGACCAGTGCGCCGATTCTGCATGCCGGGGCCTACTACAAGATGCTGGGCCAGGAAACGCAGGCCAACTTCCACGACGCCTTGCCGCCTATCGATATCGACCAGGCACCGCTGGTGTCGCAGGACATGGCGCTGCAAGCGATGCAGAAACGCTTATCGGAAATCGCTTCGCTGGGATCGCAGGTGAGGGTGGGGACGCCGGTCAAGCAGCTGGTCAAGGACAAGCTGGTATGGGTGGCGTTCCTGGAACATAGCGGTTTCTTCAAATGGTTCTCGGATGGCGCGACGCCGGGCTATCTGATCGTGTCCGCCCATGATCCGGCGGATGTGCATCTGATCATGACGCTGAATGGCAAGCCTTTAAAGCTGCGCTATCTGCAATCGGCATACTTTAACGACGATGTGGAGCGCCATGCCTACCTGTCGGGCCAGTCCACGGTCGGCCTGACTGATTTTGAACCGGAGATTGACGACAACGGTGTCCCTTACTACGTTGGCACGGTCTATGAGCACCGTGTCGGTTTCTCGGGCAGCGAATCGACCGGCATCGTCACCGTTAACGCAGTGAGCGGTGAAGTGGTCCGCTACAAGCTGGGTGATGAACCGAAGTGGGTAGACCGCATCCAGGCCGAAGAATTCATTCTTGAACAAATGCAGGACCGTGGCGAATACATACATGGCTACATCAATCTGAACAACGATGGCCGGCTGCGGGTGGAAGGCGAGCTGGATCTGGTGTACGGCTCCGATCAGCGTCCCTACTGGGTGGGCGGCATGACCTCCAAGGGCAAGAACAATGGCCTGTCCGGTTTTTACTTTGTCGACTCGCGCACCAAGGCGGTACGCTGGTTCAAAGTGCCGTCTGTATCGCAGGATACCGCCGCGCATGCGGTGGAAAACGTGAATCCGGAAAAGCACTACAAGGCCACCAATCCCTTGCCCTTCCTGGTCGGCGGTGCGCCAACCTATGTGATGGCGTTGCGCGATTCGCAGGGCGTGTCGCGCGCCTTCGGCATGGTGGATATGCGTAACAACCAGATCATCGGCGTGGCCGACACCCTCAGCGCGACGCTGCGCAGCTATCAGTCCAGGCGCTCCACCAATCGCGTTGCGGCCGACGTGGGCACGGAGGCGCGCGAAGTGGCGCTGAAGGGAACAGTGATGCGGATCGCGTCCGAGTTCAGGAATAATCAGACGATGTATTACATCACCCTTGCCACTGGCGAGAAAACACTGGGTATCATCTTTACCGGCAGTTCCGATCTGTCGGAGGAGCTGGTGTTGACGAAGGCTGGCGACAAGGTCGAACTATCCTACTCGGACAGCAATACCCGCGTAGTGGGCATGAGCAAGTTCCATAACACCGATATCCCAGGACTGTGAGCAGTACATGATGATGCGCGGAATTCTGACTCTGGTGGCGTGCACGGTTGCTGCTCATGCTTATTGCGAACCGCTGGATTACGCTGGAGCGCTCGCTGAGGTGTCAACCGCGCCGCATTATGTGCGCATTGTTCTGGAGGATTCGGACGGCAAAGCGCATCAGACCTGCGTATTTGGTGGGAGTCTGAATCTGGCGATCAGGCTGGAAAACGGCCTGCTCGCCGACCGGGATGGCATTAAAAAAGCGACAGACATTGCGTTGGCCAATACCGAACGCCGGTTCCGTTTTACCAATGCCCAAGCCATAGCCGTGCTGCCACTGACCTTTTCCGATGCTGACCTTGCGGCCGCAAAGGCCAAACTGGCGCAACTCTCAGACGCCCAGTTGCGCGAGGGATTCCGTCTGATGCCATGGGGCGTGCTGCACGCCAGCTTCCGCCGGCCGCCGGAGCGCGATGCCGCCGCTTGCGCGTTAATCGAACAGGGATGGTCCGTCGGTGTCACGGACATCGCCCGGTCGCTCTACATCGATAAATAAGCCGAAGCTGCAGGGCTGGTTTTAGCGCCGTTAGGGCAGCGGAATGCCTAAATCCCGCAGTTGTGCGCGCAATTCGCTGGCGCTGCGGAAGTGAATGCCGTGTAGCCCTTCGCTGATCGAAGCCTCGACATTGCGAATGCTGTCATCGATGAAGACAGTTGATTCGGGGCGTAGCTTATAGCGATCAATCAGCAACTGAAAGATCGCTGGATCTGGCTTCACAAGGCGCTCGTGGCCGGATACTACGATGTCCTCGAACCACGTCAAAAATGGAAATCGCCTTTGCGCGATAGGGAAGGTTTCGTGCGACCAGTTGGTCAGGGCGAGCAGCCGC
The DNA here is from genome assembly GCF_019219065.1 of Duganella sp. sic0402. GTDB lineage: Bacteria > Pseudomonadota > Gammaproteobacteria > Burkholderiales > Burkholderiaceae_D > Rugamonas. The sequence continues at coordinate 221,315 of NZ_JAHUWK010000007.1, forward strand.
ACATTGAGTGCGCGAAGCTGCGCAAGGATATCCACCGTTTCGTCGATTGCACCAGGAATCATCTCTTCCCAGCGATCGAAGTAAGCTCTGATATACGGCTCATGCGCCGGATGCTGGGCAATCGCCGCAGCAATCCCGTCTTCCCACGAGCGGCCGCAGTCCTGCTGCTCATTCCATTCGGCATTGCAGACCTCCGAAAGAAAGTGCTCCATCGCCGGCTCATCCTCCCCAAAGATTTTTCGGAATAGATGGCGCGGATTCCAATGAACCAGCACGTTCCCAAGGTCGAATACGACGGTGTCAATCGCGCTGCGTTTCAGCGCTGGGCCAATGGAAGGTATTTCAGCGTCCAGATAATGAGCGATTGATAGCAAGGCGAATACTGCACAAGCTTCCGTCCTGCTTTCGAAGGTTGCCAGCCTGCTAAAGACCATGCCATTACCAACCTCTCCAAGCTCATATAGATCACCCTTTTTGCCATAAGCCCATCCGCCTGAACCACGCCGGTCTTCAACATCCATTTCCCACTCACGGATAAGCTGTGGGTGTCGATCAAGGCACGCCATCGTTTCCTCGACGCTCAACTCTTGCAGATAGTTTTTTATCCCGGATTGACGCGCGAGCTCTATTCGGGAGACATTGCCTTTTGCTCGCCAATCAAGGGGAATCGAGCAAGCATTTAAAATAGCTTGGCTCCGATCGGGCGTTGTCGATATTTTTTTGGTCATTAAAGGTTTTAACTCAGCTTTCCAGCTCCAGAACGCTAAGCATAGCATGCTGGTACACGGTTCCGAGTGTGGAATTTCGTGGCAAAGAGCTCAGTCGGCCGTATTGACTACGCTGGATTATCCGGCTTAGCTAGCCCCACTTCTACTGAGTGGGGATAGTTTGATCCAGGTCATATTTTTGCTACCTCAATCCAATTCATACTGATGGCACATCATATGAAAAGGAGAGAAGCCATGAGTAGCAATGTCGGTACTGTGGATCGTGCCCTGCGGGTGGGCGTGGGAATGGGTTTGATGATCGGTGCGGCGGCCGGTCTGGTCGATGCGTGGGGTTGGATTGGCGCCGTGCCGCTGCTAACCGCGCTCTACGGCGTTTGTCCGCTTTATCGCGCGGTCAAGCTGTCGTCGTTGGAAGTACACCAGAACTATCGCCCTCAGTCGTAGCGCGGCCTAGTCGTCGAGGCCTTTGCCATCCAGGATGCGCGGTGCGCATTTGTCGATGCGCGATTCGCGGGTCTTAGCCTGTTTCGCTGACGAGAAGTGCAGCAGGTAGGCCCGCTGACGGCCAGGGGTGAGTTGTTCAAATGCATTGCGCAGGGCGGGGAGTTCATCCATCTTACGCTCCAGTTCCTCCGGAAAAGAGAATTCCACAGTCTTTTTCATCTCGACTTTGACGCCGGATTTTTCCAGCGCGATGGCGTCCTTGACGTAGGCTTTCAGCGTCTTTTCCTGCCGCGTGATGTCGTCCAGTGCCTTGAAGCGGATCTGGCGCGCGGCCTGCACATTGACTGTTTGCTGGAACAGGATGTTTTTCGGGTCTTTCATCAGCGCGCCTTTGAAGAACAACAGTGCGCAGTACTCCCTGAAGCCGTGGATCAGCACCACGTTGCGGCCATCCAGCGTGAAGCAGGGCTGGCCCCATTTGACGGTTTCTTCCAGCCCGCAATCGCTGATGATCTCGCGCAGCGCCGTAAACTCCGCTTCCCAGCTCATTGCGCTTTCTCCCATTCCAGGTGTACCACCTTGTAGCCTTTGTCTTTGAGGACGTTGAGCAGCGTTGGCAGTGCTTTGGCGGTTGGTCCGTTCGCGTCGTGCATCAGGATGATGCCACGGCCTGCCTTGTCCAGGTTTTCACTCAAGCGCTTGGCCAGGATGTCGGTGGTGTCTTCGGGTATCCAGTCGTTGATGGCGAGGTCGATCGAGGCGACCGTGATATTGGCCCGCTTGAGCGCCTCCAGCATGATTGGTGTCTGTTCCAGGAAAGGGAAGCGGTAGGCTGGCGTTTCCGTGCCGAACACTGCCTTGTAAGCGGCTCGGCTGCGTTGAAGGTCATCCAGCTGTTGTTCATGACTGAGCGTGGGCAGGTGCGGATGTGTGTCGCTGTGGATGCCTGCGGAATGGCCTTCGGTGACGACGCGCCGCGCCAGTTCCGGCGACTGGCGCAGATAGCGGCCTTCCATGAAGAAGGTGGCTTTGGAGCATTGCTCGGCCAGCGCTTTCAGCACCTGTGGCGTGTTTTCCGGCGAGGGGCCGTCATCGAAGGTGAGCACCACTTCACCCTGGGCGAGCGGCAGTGCCGCGTGCTGGTTGGTCCCGTAGGCGGCGCCTTCGCGCTTGAGGACCAGCGTGCGGCTGGTGTTCAGTTTGTCCGCGCCGCATTCGGCGGCGGTTGCACTAGTGGCGATGGCAGCCAGCAACAGGGCGATCAGTTTCATGCGTTTTTGTCTCCGATATGGATATTTCCCACTAGCCCATCGGCCGGCAGGAGCAGCGATATGGACTGGCCGGGCAAATCGGCTTGCCATTCGCTGAGTTGTTGTGCATGACATTTTAGCGCGGCTTCGCGTTGTGTCCACGCTTGGATGAAGGCAAGCGGACTGGCGGCTGACAACAGCGACGCGGCGATGGCTGGGCCAAGATAGTCGCGCGCGACCGCCTGCCAGTCTGGAACGTCTTGAACGCGCATGATGTCTGCGCCTATGGGGCCGTGCAGATTCATGGCGGCCAGCGAATAGTTGTCGTCATGCGTGAAGGATAGGCCAATGCCGGCCGGTCGGCCGGCAAGCACGATGCACGGTGGCGTGCCGGGGGCGCTGGCGATGTCGATGTCATTGACCGGCACGCCCAACACGGCGGCCAGTGCCTCGCGGGCTGCCCAACGCAGCAGGCGCCGGGCCTCCTCGCGTTGACGGCCAGCCGTGGAGATCAGGATCGCAAACAGGCCGTCCTTTGGCGCCGGCGTCGGGCCGGGCCAGCGGTGGACGGCCAGCGTTTTCATTTGCGCGCTGGCGCTGCGGGACAGCCGGCCCAGTTGCTGTTGGCCGGGATGGTTTCGCCTTTCATCACCAGCGTCAACGCGCCGAGGCGGGCGTTGTTGCCGACGGCGGCACTGTACAGCACCGCTGCGCGCGGCCCCATATAGACTTTTTCGCCGATGATGACATCGTCGATTTTCATCACGCGGTCCTCGAACAAATGCGTTTGCGGGCAGGTCAGCGCATTCAGTTCGCTGTGGTCGCCGATTTGCACGCAGTCGAATTCAGTGATGTCGGTGGTGTCCATATAGACGCCTTTGCCGATACGCGCACCCAGGAAGTTGAACGCCAGCGGCAGCCACGGCGTGCCGCGCAGGTAGCGCATGAAGTTCGGCACCGCGATGCCCTCATACAGATTGGTCACCGCTTCCGACAGCCACACGAACGGCGTCCACATTGGCTCCGACTGTTTACGGTAGCGGCCGATCAGCAGCCATTTGAGCACCACCACGAAGACGTAGTTGCCGACACCGTAGATCAGGCCTGCCAAGGTCAGGTCCCAGATCACTTCGCCCCAGCGGCCGGCACCGGCGGCCGGCATCACCGCCAACACCAGGGTGTAGCCGACCGCAATCACCAGCGCATGCGGCGCGACGATACGAAACGCTTCGATCAGACCCCGGCCCAGACGGCGCAGCGGGGAAGGGTGGAAGGTCAGGCGTTCTGGATAGCCGCTGGTCTGCTCGCGCGCCGGCAGGTTGATCGGCGGTGAGCCGAGCCAGGTGTCGCCACTATTCATCTGCGCGTTGTCCGGCGCGCGCGAATGCACACCGATCAGCACATGTTCGGGCAGCGTGGTACCGTCCGGGATGTAGGCGCCGTTGCCGACAAAGCTGCGGTGCGAGATGACGGTCGGCTGCATGGTCATCCAGCCGCCATCGATTTCTTCGTCGCCCAGCATGACCGCGTCGGCGATGAAGGTTTCATCGCCCAGCGTCAGCATGTCCGGCACCACACCCAATGCAGTGGAGATCTCGGCATCCTTGCCGACTTTGGCGCCGAGCAGGCGATACCAGTAGGGCGCGAATACAGTGGCGTAGATGCCGTGCAAGACATTCAGGCTGGATTCCTGGATCTGGCTCACCAGCCATTTGGCGCAGTAGGTGTTGCCGTGGACCGGGAAGCGGCCCGGCTTGAGTCGCGGCAGCACACTCCAGCGGATGCCGGCCGACAGCAGCGCGGTCAGTACGATCAGGACCGCGCTCGCAGGGAAGGCCAGCACAAAGTAGCGCAGCAGCTGGATGCGCATGTCGTCGCCTTGCAGCCATGGCATCCAGCCTGCTTCGTCAAACCAGTCGATCAGCACGAAGCTGGGGAATACCGGCATGAAGAACAGCGTGACGATCAGCAGGATGCCGAACACGAAGAACACCGCTTCGCCAGCCTGGCGTGCGGCGCTGACTGGCGGGCGTGGTGGCAGGCGGGTGGTGTCGAAGGCGCCTGCGTCGCGCGCTGGCGAGCCTGCCCAGACGCGGCCAGCAGGCACAACGCCGCCATCGCTCAGCGCGGACTGGCCTTCAAGGTGGCCCAGTGCTTCGATGCGGGTATTGCCTTCCATAATGGCGAAGGAGCTGATGCAGGCGTCCTTTTCCAGCGTGATACGGCCCAGGTACAGCTGGCCGCGTTCGACGCGGGCGTTTTCAAAATTGACGGCGTTGCCGATGCTGACATGGTCGCCGATGTGCAGCAGGTCTGGCGCGCGCAGCGTCATCGAACCGATGGTGACGTCCTTGCCGATTTTTGCACCCAATGCGCGCAGCCACCATGCGTTCAGCGATGAGCCGCTCAGCAGGTAGGCTGGTGCGGATTCGACCAGGCGGTCGGCCAGCCACCAGCGGTAGTAGGTCAGGCCCCACAGCGGGTAGACGCCGGCTTGGAGGCGGCCGGCGATCAGCCATTTGCCCAGGATGGCGATGGCGAATTCGCCGACGGTCGCCAGCAGGAAGACCCCGGCCGAGGCGGCGATGGCGCGCGCGACCGAGTCGCCCGGATCGCCGGTGAAGAAGTGGTAGGTGAAGAAGGGCGCCAGCCATTGCGCCATGCGCAGTGTGACCAGCGGCGGCATGGCGGCGGCTTGCGCGGCGCCGCAGAGCCAGCGTTTGAGTTGTGATGGCGGCGTCCAGTCCTGTTCTTCTGCCCCGGCGTTGGGCGTATCCGCCAGCACCTGGGCGATTTTGCCGATCTGGCGCTGCTGGTAGATGTCGCGCACGGTGATGTGGGCGTAGTGCGGATCGGCGCGCAGCGAGGACGCCAGGCGTGCGGCGAAGAACGAGTGGCCGCCAAGGTCGCTGAAGAAATCGGCCTGGCGGCGTATGGGCTGGCCGGGGAACAGCTTGGCCAGTGCGGCGAACAGTGCGGCTTCGGCCGGGGTTTCGGGCAGGTCTGAGTCCTGGTCGCTGCCTGCTGCGGGAGCGCTGAGGGCTGTGGCTTTCAGCGTTTTGCGGTCGATTTTGCCGGAGGTCAGGCGCGGCATGGCGTCCAGCATTTCATAGCGGCTGGGGACCATGTAGGGCGGCAGCTTTTCCCCCAGTGCGGTACGCAGTGCGCGTGGGTCGAGCGTGGCGCCGGCGTCGGCCACCAGGTAGGCGACCAGCTGGTCGATGCCATCGTCTTTACGCAGCAGGACCGCGACCGTGCCGACGCCTGGCTGCTGGGCGAGCAGGGCTTCGATTTCGCCCAGCTCCACGCGGAAGCCGCGTATCTTGACCTGGTCGTCGGCGCGGCCGAGGCAGGTAACTTCGCCGTCAGGGCCGATGCGGGCCAGGTCGCCGGTGCGGTACAGGCGCGCGTCGTGCGGGCCGGCGGACCAGGGATTGGCGAGGAATTTTTCGGCGGTCAGGTCGGGGCGGCCCAGATAGCCAGCGGCCAGGCCGGGACCGGTGATGCACAATTCGCCGACTTCGCCGTGCGCCAGCAGGCGCAGTACTGGGCCTGCTGGCGTGGCGTCGGTATTCGCGTCGATGACCAGCAGGCCGTAGTTGGGCAGGGGGCGGCCGATGGTGACCGGGTGGCCGGGTTGCAAGCGCGCCAGGCTGGCGGAGACGGTGGCTTCGGTCGGGCCGTAGGTGTTGAACATCTGCCGGCCTTCGCGCGCCCAGCGCGTGACCAGCGATTCCGGGCAAGCCTCGCCGCCAAGGTTGATCAGCCGCAGGCTCGCTACCTCCTGATTGAACAGGGCCAGCAGCGTTGGCACGGCGTGCAGCACGGTGACTTGCTGCTGCTCCAGCATGCGCGGCAGCGTTTCCGGGTCGCCGCTGATTTCCTTGGGGCCGATCCACAGTGTCGCGCCGACCAGATAGGAAATCCAGATCTCTTCAAACGACATGTCGAAGGCCACCGAAAAGCCTTGATACACCTTGTCGTCGCCGCGTACGCCCAGCACTTCGTTCTCGCTGCGCAGGAAATGGCAGATGCTGCGCTGGGTGATCAGGATGCCCTTGGGCTTGCCGGTGGAGCCGGAGGTATAGATGACGTAGGCCGGAACATCCGGCGGCACTGCACCGCGGCGGCTCAGCGTCTCGCCGGCTGCGGGCGCGGCCAGTAATGCCTCGGCGGTCCAGACGGGACGTCCGGAAGCGGCAAATTCGTCCAGCGCAGCCAGGCGCGGTGCAAAGGCGGCGGAAGTGAGTACACCAGCGCCGGCCGCGTCGTTCAGGCAGACTTGCAGGCGCTCGACCGGCGTATCCTCGTCCACCGGCAGCCAGGCTGCACCGGCCTTGGCGATACCGGCTTGCAGCACCAGCAGCGCCATCCCGCGCGGCAGCCACAAACCGACGATTTGCCCCGGCTGCACGCCTGCGTCAATCAGCCGCGCCGCCACCAGATCGGCCTGCTCGTTCAGCTCACGATAACTCAGCGAGCGGTCGCCTGATATCAGCGCGATCTGGTCCGGTACGCGGGCTGCGGTGGCCTCCAGCAGATCGGCCAGGATCTCTTCCCGTAGCAGGCTATCCTGTTGTGGGCCAAAAAGAACGTCGGAATGCGGTGTTGCTGGCTGAGTCATGCGAGAACTTTATGCGGGAACTTTAATCGGTGTCAGAGCACCATTGTACGGTACGCCAGACTGTTCCCCTAGAGAGAGAATGCAAGTTCTGCTTACAGCCTTTACAATAGGAAATAAGAGCCAAAACTGAAGGAGCCGCATGTCTACCACTCGCCCATTCATCGCCCCCATGCAGTTTGACGACGCCGAAGCAGCCTTCGACCAGGTGCGGGCGATTTACGACGCCAATATCGCCTTTCTGCGCGACGCCATGAAGCGCTTTGTGGCCGGCGAAAACGTCGGCGAGCATGTGCGTGCCTGCTATCCTTTTGTGCGCGTGCATACCGACACCGTGGCGCGCGCCGATTCGCGCCTGGCCTTCGGCTTTGTCGCCGGTCCGGGCACCTACGAAACCACGCTGACCCGGCCCGACCTGTTCGCCCGCTACTATCTACAGCAATTCAAGCTGCTGCTGAAGAACCACGGCAGCCACCATGTCAAGATTGAGGTCGGCGTGAGCGCCCAGCCGATTCCGATTCACTTTTCGTTCGCCGAGCATGAGCATATCGAAGGCAGCATGACCGCCGAGCGCCGCCTGCTGATGCGTGATGTATTCGACCTGCCCAATCTGGCGGCCATGGACGACGGCATCGCCAACGGCACGCACGAAGTGCCGATGGGCGAGGCGCAGCCGCTGTCGCTGTTCACCGCGCCGCGCGTCGATTATTCGTTGCAGCGACTGCGCCACTACACCGGCACCTCGTGCGAACACTTCCAGAAGTTTGTACTGTTCACCAACTACCAGTTCTACATCGATGAATTCATCAAGCTTGGCCATGAGCTGATGACCGGCCCGCCGGGACAGGAAGGCAATGACTACATCGCCTTCGTCGAACCGGGCAATCTGGTGATGCGCCGCGTGGGGCAGGCGGTGGAGCCGGGCGACGCGCACGGTTCGCCGCTGCCGCGCATGCCGCAGATGCCGGGCTATCACCTGATCCGCGCCGACGGCACCGGCATCTCGATGGTGAATATCGGCGTCGGCCCGGCCAACGCCAAGACCATCACCGACCACATTGCCGTGCTGCGGCCGCACGCCTGGCTAATGCTGGGGCACTGCGCCGGGCTGCGCAACACCCAGGAGCTGGGCGATTACGTGCTGGCGCATGGCTACGTCCGCGAAGACCACGTGCTGGACGAGGATTTGCCGCTGTGGGTGCCAATTCCGCCGCTGGCCGAGGTGCAGGTGGCGATTGAGGCGGCGGTCGCCGAAGTCACGCAACTGACCGGCCATGACCTGAAGCGGGTGATGCGCACCGGGACGGTGGCCAGCACCGACAACCGCAACTGGGAGCTGATGCCGCAGCGGACGCCGGAACGGCGGTTCAGCCAGAGCAGGGCGATTGCACTGGATATGGAAAGCGCGACCATCGCCGCCAACGGCTTCCGTTTCCGCGTCCCGTACGGTACGCTGCTGTGCGTCAGCGACAAGCCGATGCACGGCGAAATCAAGCTGCCGGGCATGGCCAACCAGTTTTACCGCGACCGGGTGGACCAGCATTTACGCATCGGCATCCGCGCAATGGAGCTTTTGCGGGCGCTTGGTGTGGATAAACTACACTCTCGCAAGTTACGCAGCTTTACCGAAGTGGCCTTCCAGTAAACGATTACCCCTCCCCAAGCCCGCATGAATGCGGGCTTTTAATTGAAAGGTCGTTCGCTTCGATACTTTTTTTGGTATCGAAAACCCCAAAAAATTGATTGGTTTGTTTTTTCTCCAGCACCTAAGATTTGCACCAGAAGGCTGCTGTCACGCAGCTCTCTAGAAAAACGACACACTGGAGACTTATGAAACACACCGTATCCGGGACCGCTGCGTCCCCGGCGATGCATCGCCTCGTCCTTAAATCCGGCGTCGCTGTTCTGGCCGCAGCCGGCCTGCTGAGCGCCTTCCCGGTTGTAGCGCAAGAAACCACCCCTGCTGTGAACGAAGAAGCTGCCCCAGTGGCGGCTGAAGCTACTGTGACCGTGACCGGCGTGCGGCGCGCGGCGCAGAGCGCGCAGAAGATCAAGAAGGATGCTGATAACGTTATCGATTCCATCGTGGCGGACGATATCGGCAAATTCCCGGATACCAACGTTGGCCAGACCATTGCCCGCGTCACCGGTGTGCAGGTGCGCCGTGACGGCGGCGAAGCCAATACGGTGCTGATCCGCGGCTTGCCCGGCATCGCCACCATGCTGAATGGCCGTGAGCTGTTCACCACCACCGGCCGCTATATTCAGCTGGCTGACATTCCATCGACCATGCTGCAACGCGTGGACGTGTATAAATCGCAGAGTGCGGACCTGATCGATGGCGGTATCGCCGGCGTGATCGATGTGCGCACCAACCGTCCGTTCGACTTCAAGGGCTTTACCGCCGTGGTCAATGGCGGCGCCACCAACAACTCGCTGGCCGACCGCACCGACCCTAACCTGAGCGGGATGATCTCGAACCGCTGGAAGACCGATATCGGCGAATTCGGCGCGCTGTTTGGCGTTTCTTACCTGCGCAATCACTACGCGGAAGAACGCGCCTTCAACACCAAGCCGGTCGACAAAAAATGGCTGCTGCCTAATCTGACTGGTCCGGACTTGCTCGGTCTGCAAAATATCGGCGGCGACCGTCGACGTGCTGCTGCCAACTATGCCTTGCAATGGAAGCCTAACCGCGATCTGGAAGTCTACGCAGAAGGCCTGGGCACCCACTACCTGAATAATTTCGAGACCGATTATCTGGTCGCCATGCCGTGGTGGGCGCCTGGCGCCGGCATCTCCGGCACCAAGATTCCGGGGACCGATCAGCTGCAGACGCTGACCTCGAAAGACGCCAACACCATCATGTCGACCCAGGCCAACCGGCAGAACAACGTGACCCAGCAGCACGCTGTTGGCGCCCGCTGGAACGCCGCGCCAGGCCTGCGTCTTAGCACCGAGATCGCCCGCACGCTGTCGCGCTTCGACTGGCAGAATCCTATACTGGATACGCTGACCGTGGTGCCGAACGCCAGTGTGAACACCAACCTGAATGGTTCGGCCAATGTCGCCTATGGCGGCATGGACCTGAACGATTCGAAGAACTATGTATTCAACGCGCTGTTTGACCGCTATGGCCGGGACACCGGCTCGTCGACCGATTGGCGCGCCGACGGTAGCTACAGCATGCAGGATGACGGCTTCTTCAAGGACTTCGGTTTCGGCGTTCGCGCGGCCAAGCGTAAAGCCGAATCGATCAAGTCCTTCGAGGGCTCGACTGCCGCGCTGCCCGGCGTCAGCGCCAGCACGCTGCCAGGTCTGAACTGCACCGCCGACATGTCGAACAACTGGGGCACGACCTCGTGGTACACGCCTTGCGCCAACTACCTGATCTCCAACACCGCTGACGTGCGTAAAGCCGTTACGGGGTCGAGCGCGGCGAAAGCGCTGGACCCAGGATCGTACTTCGCCGACGAAGAGAAGAACTACGCGCTGTACGGCAAGGCCCACGTGGGCTGGGAAATGGCCGGCATCCCGGTGGACGGCGTGATCGGCATGCGCATCACCAAAACCGATTCCACGCTGCGCGGCAAGCTGGCCATCAGCAATCCCGGCCAGGATACTTACTACGTCGACACCGGCAAGAGCGGCAGCGATACCACCTATCTGCCGAGCGCCAACTTCAAGCTGCAACTGCGCGATGACGTGGTGGGCCGCTTCTCGGTGACCAAGACGCTGACCCGTCCAGACTTCGCCCAGCTGAATCCCGGCACCGCGTATGTGAACTCCAGCCCGACCCTGACTGATCCGACTGCGTCGGGCGGCAATCCGGACCTGAAGCCATTCACCGCCCGCAATTACGATGGCTCGCTGGAGTGGTACTTCTCGTCGACCGGCATGGCCAGCGTCGCCTTGTTCCGTCATGAGTTCAAGGGCTACATCATGACCAAGAAGACCAAGGAAACCTTCAATGGCGTGAGCTACGATACCACCCGTCCGTACAACACCGACGACGGTTATCTGCAAGGCGCTGAAGTATCGTACCGCCAGTTCTTCGACAAGCTGCCTGGCTGGTGGGGCGGCTTCGGCGTGGAGGCGAATGCCACCTACACCCAGGGCAAGACCACCACTTCGGCGGTTGAGGACAGCGTTGCCAATGGCAAGCAGTTTGCCGGCATGTCGAAATGGTCGTACAACGTGGTGGCGTTGTATGAGAAGTTTGGTGTCTCCGGCCGCCTGGCTTACAACTGGCGTTCCAAGTTCACCCAGGTTTACGATGACGGCGGCCCTGGCCTGGACCTGATCGCATCGCCGATGTCGTCGCTGGATGGCTCGCTGGGCTACAAGATCAACGAGAATACGTCGATCACGCTGACCGGCACCAACCTGTTGAACTTCAAGTACACCGACTACTGGAGTAATAAATCGCTGTACCCGCGCGACACTCGTCGTTATGATCGCTCGGTTGGCTTGTTCCTGAACTGGAAGATTTAAAGCAGCACTCCGTCATTCCCGCGCAAGCGGGAATCCATGCTGAACGTGCAATCCTGCGTTCCATGGGTTCCCGCCTGCGCGGGAATGACGTCATTTAAGGGGACTAAGATGTCAAATCAAAAAATGCCGGTGCTGGAAAAGATCGGATTCGGTGCGGGAGACATGGCGCTGAATGTGGTGATCTCGTCGATGATGTTGATGATCACCTTCTTCTACACAGACGTGTATGGCCTGGCCACCACCGACCTGGCGCTGCTGTTTGTGCTGGTGAAGGTGATCGGTGCCGCCAGCGATCTGGTGATGGGCCAGATCACTGACCGCGTCATGACGCGCTGGGGGCGTTACCGTCCGTGGCTGCTGTTCCTCGCCGTGCCGTATGGCTTGAGCGTCTTCCTCGTTTTCTCCACGCCCGACTGGGGCTACAGCGCAAAGCTGATCTGGGCCTACTCGACCTACATCATCATGACGCTGATGACCTCCGGTGTTGGCGTTTCCTACATTTCCCTGCCGAGTACCCTGTCGAACGACCCGCAGCAGGTACTGTCGGCCAATGGCTACCGCCTGTTCCTGGCCAAGGTCGGCGCCTTCATGGTGACGGTGGTGGTGCCGCTGCTGTCCGAGCGCTGGGGCGGCGGCAACGCGGCCGTCGGCTACCAGGCTGCGATGGGCGTGATGGCGGCCATGGGTGTGGCACTGTTCCTGTTCTGCTTCCTTACTACCAAGGAGCGCGTGGTCCATAAGGTTCAGCGCCAGTCGCTGACCGAACAGATCAAGGTGCTGGCACAGAACGACCAGTGGCTGATCCTGTGCGCCGTGTGCGTGGTCGGCACTATCGGCTATGTGGTGCGCGGCTCTGTGGCAATCTACTATGCCAAGTATTACCTGGGCGCGAATACTGAAACGGTATCGGCCTTCCTGTCGACCGGCGTGGTGGCGGCCATCCTGTCCATGGTCGCTTCGACCTGGATCACCAAGTTCTATTGCAAGGTCAAGCTGTTCCGCTGGACGCAGATCGCCGTCGGCGTGATCAGCGCGGCGATGTACTTCCTGGTCAAGCCGGGCGATGTGGCGCTGGCCTTCGTGCTGTATTTTGTGCTGTCCTTCGTGGTGGACCTGCACGCGCCGGTGTTCTGGTCGGCCATCGCCGAGACCATCGACTACGGCACGCTGAAGACCGGCAAGCGCGTTTCCGGCTTCGCCTTCGGCGGCATCTCCGTATGCCAGAAGGCCGGCATGGGCATCGCCGGCGCGCTGGTGGGGCTGTTGCTGACGTATTTCGAATACCATCCGAATCAGGAGCAGACGGCGTTCGCCATGCACGGTATCGTATTGATGCTGACACTGATACCTGGTTTCTTCCATACCGTGATGGGCCTGCTGATGTTCAAATATCGTATCAACGATAAATACTACGGCGAGGTCAAGGAGCAGATGGGAGCCAAGGCTCATGTGGCAGTCTAATTTTTTGGAAGATGAAATGGAAAACGTACTCACTCCGCTGATCGAGCAGCGCGCCGATCCACATATCTATCGTCACACCGACGGCTATTACTACTTCACCGCGTCGGTGCCGCAGTACGACCGCATTGAGCTGCGCCGCGCGACAACCATCGCCGGCCTGGTGGATGCCGAGAAGGTCGATGTCTGGCACAAGCCGGACACCGGCGCTTACAGCGAACTGATTTGGGCGCCGGAGCTGCACTACAATGACGGCGCCTGGTATGTTTATTTCGCCGCTGCGCCTAGCCGCGAAATCAAGTACAAGCTGTTCCAGCACCGCATGTACGCCATCCGCAATACCAACGCCAATCCGCTGGAAGGCGAGTGGGAGTTCATGGGCCAGATCGACACCGGCATCGATACCTTCTGTCTGGATGCGACCACCTTCACCCACAAGGGCCAGCTGTACTATGTGTGGGCGCAAAAGGACAACGCCATCGAAGGCAACTCCAACATCTATATCGCGCCAATGAAAACACCGTGGCAACTGGGCGGCGCGCCGGTCATGCTGAGCAAGCCGGAGTTCGACTGGGAGATCCGCGGCTTCTGGGTCAACGAAGGTCCGTCCATCCTGAAAAAAAACGGCAAGATCTTCATCAGCTACTCGGCCAGCGCCACCGATGAGAACTACGCCATGGGCCTGCTGTGGGCCGATGAAAACGCCGATGTCATGGACCCTGCGTCGTGGACCAAGGCCCAGGAGCCGGTATTGCAGACCTGCTTTGAGCATAAAGTCTACGGCCCAGGCCATAACAGTTTCACCGTGGCGGATGATGGCGAAACCGTGATGTTGGTTTATCATGCTCGCACCTATACCGAAATTATCGGCGACCCGCTGTGGAATCCGGACCGTCACACCTTCGTGAAGCCGCTCAAGTGGGACGAGCAGGGCATGCCGGTGTTCGGCAAGCCATCGGTCGCCTGAGTGTAAACGCACGAGCGCACCATATTTCGGCGGCCGAGCAGGGGAACCTCTCGGCCGCCTTGCCATTAGAGAGTCAATATGCAACCATCGATTACTGAATCCTCCTTCGGCACGCTGCCGGACGGCCGCGAAGCCACCCTCTACACACTGACCAACGCCAACGGCATGATCGCCAAGATCAGTGACCTCGGCGGCGTCATCGCCGAGTTGCACGTGCCGGACCGCGACGGCGTGCTGGCCGATGTCTGCCACGGCTTCGACAACGTCACGCCTTACCTGGGCGACTCGCATTATTTCGGCGCGCTGATCGGCCGCTACGGCAATCGCATCGCCAACGGCCGTTTCACGCTGGATGGCGTTGAGTACCAGCTGGACGTCAACAATGGCGTCAACCACCTGCACGGCGGCATGGATGGTTTTCACCGCCGCCTGTGGCAAGCCGAAACCTTCAATACGCCAAAATCGGTGGGCCTGATCCTGACCTATGCAAGCCCGGACGGCGAGCAAGGCTATCCTGGCAATGCCGAAGTCACGGTCATCTATGAACTGCGCAACGACAATGAGCTGCGCATCGCCTTCCACGCCATCGCCGACAAGGCGACGCCGATGAACCTGACCAACCACGCTTATTTCAACCTGGCCGGCAAGGGCGATATCCTCGGCCACGAGCTGACTATTTTCGGCGACGCCTACACGCCGGTGGACAGTGGTCTGATTCCGGCCGGCGGACCGGTAAAAGTGGAAGGTACGCCGTTTGATTTCCGCACGCCGCACAAAATCGGCGAACGTATCGATCAAAAAGATGAGCAATTGGGCTTTGGCGCCGGCTACGATCACAATTTTGTGCTGAGCAAGGAGCAGGGCGCCATGCAGGTGGCGGCGCGCGTGGTCGAGCCATCCTCCGGGCGGGTGCTGGAGGTGCTGTCGCAGGAACCAGGTATCCAGTTCTACAGCGGGAATTTCCTGCACGACGGCGTGAGCGGAAAAGGGCGTATCTACGGCTATCGCAGCGGCTTCTGCCTGGAACCGCAGCACTTCCCGGATTCGCCGAACCGAGCCGATTTCCCATCGACGATCCTGCGCCCGAATGAAGAGTACTCTTCTGTCATGGCCTATAAATTCAGTATCATCTGAGCTATACCGATTTTGATATCGAAGATGATAAACAATTTATTGGAAAGTTATCTCAGTACCACTTAGTATGCCTTATCGATGCGGAGGCATGACATTCACGTCTCCGCACAAGGAAAATACTGAGGAGAATTGCATGTCTGAGAATGACAAAAAGGTGAAGCTGCGCTCCGCCGAATGGTTTGGCACCCAAGATAAAAACGGCTTCATGTACCGCAGCTGGATGAAGAATCAAGGCATCCCTGATCACGAATTCGAAGGTAAGCCGATCATCGGCATCTGCAACACCTGGTCTGAACTGACCCCATGCAACGCCCACTTCCGCAAACTGGCGGAACACGTCAAGCGCGGTATCTTTGAAGCCGGCGGCTTCCCGGTTGAATTCCCAGTCTTCTCCAACGGCGAATCGAATCTGCGTCCAACTGCGATGCTGACCCGTAACCTGGCGTCGATGGACGTGGAAGAGTCGATCCGTGGTAACCCGATGGATGGCGTGGTGCTGCTGGTGGGCTGCGACAAAACCACTCCGGCGCTGCTGATGGGCGCAGCATCGGTCGATATCCCGACCATCGTGGTTACCGGCGGCCCTATGCTGAACGGTAAGCTGAACGGCAAGAACATCGGCTCCGGCACCGCCGTCTGGCAGTTACACGAGCAAGTTAAAGCTGGCGAAATCTCGATGCACGAGTTTATCGGCGCGGAAGCGGGCCACTCCCGTTCGGCCGGCACCTGCAACACCATGGGTACCGCATCGACCATGGCCTGCATGGCTGAATCGCTGGGCACTTCGCTGCCGCACAACGCCGCCATCCCTGCGGTTGATGCGCGCCGCTATGTGCTGGCGCATATGTCGGGCATCCGCATCGTCGAGATGGTCAAGCAGGATCTGAAGCTGTCGAAGATTCTGACCAAAGAGAATTTTGAAAACGCGATCCGCGTCAACGCCGCCATCGGCGGTTCGACCAATGCCGTGATCCACCTGAAAGCCATCGCTGGCCGTATCGGTGTCGATCTGGAGCTGGAAGACTGGACCCGCGTTGGCCGTGGCACGCCAACCATCGTCGACTTGCTGCCTTCGGGCCGCTTCCTGATGGAAGAGTTCTACTACGCAGGCGGCCTGCCAGGCGTGATCCGCCGTATGGGCGACGGCAATATCCTGCCGCACCCGAACGCGCTGACCGTCAACGGCAAGACTATCTGGGAAAACTGCAACGACGCGCCGATCTACGACGAAGAGGTGATCCGCACGCTGGATAACCCGATACGCAAGGATGGCGGCATCTGCATCTTGCGTGGCAACCTGGCGCCGCGCGGCGCCGTGCTGAAACCGTCGGCAGCGACGCCTGAGCTGATGCAGCATCGCGGCCAGGCCGTGGTGTTCGAAGACTTTGAACACTACAAATCGCGCATCATGGACCCGGACCTGGAAGTTACCAAGGATTCCGTGCTGGTGATGAAGAACTGCGGCCCGAAAGGTTATCCAGGCATGGCGGAAGTGGGCAATATGGGCCTGCCGCCCAAGCTGCTGGCAGCTGGCGTCAAGGACATGGTGCGGATCTCGGATGCGCGCATGTCGGGCACCGCTTACGGCACCGTGGTGCTGCACGTGGCGCCGGAAGCCATGGCTGGCGGCCCGCTGGGCATCGTCAAGGATGGCGACTGGATTACGCTGGATTGCGCTGGCGGCTTGTTGAACCTGGAAGTGTCGGACGAAGAAATCGCCGCGCGCCAGGCTGCCCGTGTGGCAGGCCGTGCGCCAGGTCCGAAGACCGGTTACCAGCAGCTGTACATTGAGCACGTGCTGCAGGCGGACGAAGGCTGCGACTTCGACTTCCTGGTCGGTAACCGCGGCTCCGCTGTACCTCGTCACTCGCACTAATCATCATCTCGTTGCGCCCTCTACGGAGGGCGCGATTCCAAGGGGACTCCCATGCTACTCGTACAATTCAAAAATGAACAAGGCGCGCGCCAGGTCGGCGTGCTGGAACAGAACACCATCCGCATTATCGACGGCTACAGCACCACCTACGCGCTGGCCCAGGATGCGATCCGCAAGTCGGTCGGCCTGGCCGCGCTGGTAGAAAAATCGGTCGGCGCGCAATCCGCCGCCTTCGACGCTATTGCCGCCGCCGGCCGCCTGCTGTCGCCACTGGATCACACTGACGACGCGCACACCTACGTCACCGGCACCGGCCTGACCCACCTGGGCTCCGCCGACACCCGCGACGCCATGCACAAGAAAATCGGCGGCGACGTTGAATCGCTGAGCGACTCCATGAAGATGTTCCGCATGGGCGTGGAAGGCGGCAAGCCCGCCGCCGGCAGCGCTGGCGTGCAGCCGGAATGGTTCTACAAGGGCGACGGCTCGATCGTGGCCGCCAGCGGCCAGGACCTGGCCATGCCAGACTTCGCGCTGGACGGCGGCGAAGAACCGGAAGTCGCCGGCCTGTACGTCATCGGCGATGACGGCCAGCCGTACCGCGTTGGCTTCGCCATCGGCAACGAATTCTCGGACCACGTGACCGAGCGCCAGAACTACCTGTACCTGGCCCACTCCAAGCTGCGCGTCTGCGGCCTGGGCCCGGCGCTGCTGGTTGGCGAAGCGCCTGCCAGCATCGAAGGCACCTCGCGCATCTACGACAAGGAAGGCAAGGTACGCTGGGAGAAGGCCTTCTTCAGCGGCGAGCAGAATATGTCGCACACCATCGCCAACCTGGAGCACCACCACTTCAAGTACCCGCTGTTCAAGCGTCCTGGCGACGTGCATGTGCACTTCTTCGGCACCGCCACCCTGAGCGTGGCCGACAACATCGTGGTGCAGCCTGGCGAAACGTTTGAAATCGACTCGCCGCAATTTGGCCCGGCGCTGCGTAACAAGCTGTCCGTGTTCACAACCGAAGTCGCGAAAGTGAAGACCTTATGATCATTACCGGCGATGCACTGATCGGCGGCAAAGCCGTCACGGGTACCGGCGCGGGCGTCCGCGCCTTCAACCCTGCGCTGGGCCAGGCCATTGAACCTGAGTTCCGCACCGTGGACGCGTCGCAGATCGACCAGGCTTGCCGCCTGGCCGACGAAGCATTCGACAGCTTCCGCTCGCTGAGCGACGAGAAGCGCGCCATCTTCCTCGACACCATCGCCGACCAGATCATGGCGCTGGGCGATGTGCTGGTCGAACGCGTGATGGAAGAAACCAGCCTGCCGCGCCCTCGCGTGGAAGGTGAGCGTGGCCGCACTGTCGGCCAGCTGAAACTGTTTGCCAACCTGCTGCGCGAAGGCTCGTGGCACGATGTGCGCTTTGACAAAGCTCTGCCGGATCGGACGCCGCCGCGTCCCGACCTGCGCATGCGCATGATCGGCCTTGGCCCTGTGGCTGTTTTCGCCGCCAGTAACTTCCCGTTGGCCTTTTCTGTCGCCGGTGGCGATACCGCATCGGCATTGGCCGCCGGTTGCCCGGTGGTGCTGAAGGCGCACTTCGCGCATCCTGGTACCTCGGAGCTGGTCGGCCGCGCTGTGGTCAAAGCCGTTGAGATCTGTGGCCTGCCGGCCGGTGTGTTCTCGCTGCTGGCCGGCGTGGGCAATGAGCTGGGCATAGCACTGGTGCGTCACCCGGCCATCAAGGCGGTTGGCTTCACCGGCTCGCGTGGTGGTGGTATGGCGCTGATGGTCGCCGCTGCCGCACGTCCTGTGCCGATTCCGGTATATGCCGAAATGAGCTCGATCAATCCGGTATTCCTGCTGCCGAACGCGCTGAAGAACCGCGCCGAAGATATCGCTGCCGGCTTCGCCGCCTCGCTGACGCTGGGCGTGGGCCAGATGTGCACCAATCCTGGCCTGGTGCTGGCGATTGATGGTCCTGATCTGCAACGCTTCACCGCTGCTGCTTCGCAGGCGCTGGTGGGCGGTGCGGCATGCTCCATGCTGTCACCGGGTATCGCTGGCAACTTCGCACGCGGCGTAAATCAGCTGGCGGAACATGCGGACGTGACGACCCTGGCCCTGGCGCCGCAAGCGGAAGGCAAGGGCGCTCCTGCGCTGTTCGTATCGACCGCATCGGCTTTCCTGTCGCAGCACGCGCTGCAAGAGGAAATCTTTGGCCCGGCGTCGCTGGTCATCGCCTGTAAGGATGTGGTGGAA
The DNA here is from genome assembly GCF_019219065.1 of Duganella sp. sic0402. Taxonomy (GTDB): domain Bacteria; phylum Pseudomonadota; class Gammaproteobacteria; order Burkholderiales; family Burkholderiaceae_D; genus Rugamonas. The sequence goes on from NZ_JAHUWK010000007.1 coordinate 240,545, forward strand.
CTGCGCCAGGTCACGGAGAAGCTGGAAGGCCAACTGACCGCCACGCTGCAAATGGATGAAGGTGATCTGGAAGCGGCGCAGGCGCTGCTGCCAGTGCTGGAGCGCAAAGTGGGTCGCATCCTGGCCAATGGCTATCCGACCGGCGTGGAAGTATGCAGCGCGATGGTGCACGGTGGTCCGTTCCCATCGACTTCGGACGGCCGCACCACCTCGGTCGGAACGGGCGCGATCACGCGCTTCCTGCGCCCGGTGTGCTATCAGAACCTGTCTCAGGCGCTGCTGCCAGAAGTCCTGCGCGACAACGGTTCGGCTACCTGGCTACGCCGCGAAGGTGAGTTGACCCGTAACTAATAGCCGTCGCCCCGGCGAAAGCCGGGGCCCATAGAACACTTGCTCAGCATGGCCCCCGGCCTTCGCCGGGGTGACGATAACAATGGAGACTGTATGACACAACTGGCCAAGTTCGGCAGCCTGCGCGGCAAGCGCGTATTCATTACCGGCGGCGGTACCGGCATCGGCGAAGCGATGGTGATTTCCTTCGCAGAGCAAGGCGCACAAGTCGCCTTCGTCGACATCGCCCGCGACCCTAGCCTGGCGCTGGTGCGCCGCGTGAAAGAAGCCGGCTATCCCGAGCCGTTGTTCCGCCAATGTGACATCACCGACATCCCCGCATTACAAGCCACCATCACCGAATTGACTGGCCTGGTTGGCGACTTCGACATCCTGGTCAACAACGCCGCCAACGACCAGCGCCACGAAACCGCCGAAGTCACGCCAGACTTCTGGGACAAGTGCATCGCCGTCAACCAGCGTCCCATGTTCTTCACCTGTCAGGCCGTCCTGGAAGGCATGAAGAAAAAAGGCGCAGGCTCCATCATCAACATCGGCTCGATCTCCTGGCACGTCAAGAATGCCGGCTATCCAGCCTATGCCACCACCAAGGCCGCCACGCACGGCCTGACCCGTGGACTGGCGCGCGAATTCGGCGCCCACGGTATCCGCGTCAATACCGTCACGCCAGGCTGGGTGATGACCCAGCGGCAGATCGACCTGTGGCTGGACGACGCAGGTGAAGACGACATCAAGCGCAATCAGTGCTTGCAGAATAAGCTGATGCCGCAGCATGTGGCATCGATGGTGCTGTTCCTGGCTGCCGATGACGGCGCCATGTGCACCGCGCAGGAATTTATCGTCGACGCAGGCTGGGTATAAACCGCTTGCAGTAGCACTGTTCGCCCCCGGAGACAACCGCACACACGATGCGGCGGGGTATCTCAACCATAGATAAATGGTAGGAACATGGTGAATACAAACGTAGTCACGGCACTGTCCTGTGCCGCTGCCATCCTCGCGGCCGTCCCGGCCGCCGCCCAAACCGTGCTGCGCAGCCCGGACCAGCACATCGCCGTCACCGTACGCACAGACGATGGAAAACTGAGGTATACGGTTGCGCGCGATGGCAAGCCAGTCCTGCTGGCTTCCGATCTGGGCCTGCAACTGGCCGGTGCGGATCTGGCCAGCGACCTGTCGCTGGTTTCGGCGTCCACGCCGCGCGTAATCGAAGACCACTACCAGATGGCGGTCGGCAAGCGCAAGGACATCACTTACCGCGCCAACGAGCAAACATACTCGTTGCAAAACGCGCGCCAGCAAAAGATGGATATCGTGTTCCGTGTCTCGAATGACGGCGTGGCGTTCCGCTACATCGTCGCCGAGCCGTCGCTGCCGCTGAAGAAGCTGGTGCAGGAACGCACTACGTTCGCGCTGCCGGAGGGCGCCAAAGCGTGGCTGCAACCGATGTCGGTCGCGCAGACCGGCTGGAGCAATACCAATCCATCCTACGAAGAGCATTACAAGATGGAGATCCCGGCCGGCACCAAGTCGCCTACCGAAGCTGGATGGGTATTCCCGGCGCTGTTCCGCACTGGCGCGAATTGGCTGGCCATCTCCGAAGCCGATATGGATGGCACCTGGCAGGCATCGCGCCTGGCGCAAGACGCCACGGGCGGCAAATACAGCATCGGCAATCCGATGGCGGCCGAGGTCTACACCAACGGTGGCCTGATGGCGGAAGTGGAGGGTATGCTGACTTCTCCATGGCGCATCATCGCGCTCGGCGCGCTGGCGACCATCACCAACTCAACCTTGGGCACCGACCTTGCCAAACCGGCCGTCGACTTTGACGCATCACGCATCAAGCCAGGCCGCGCTTCCTGGAGCTGGGCGATTCTGAAAGACGACTCCATCGTCTACGGCGTGCAGAAGAAATTCATCGACTACGCCGCCGATATGAAGTGGGAGTACACCCTCATCGACGTCAACTGGGACCGCAACATCGGCTACGACAAGATCAAGGAGCTGGCTGACTACGGCGCGAAAAAAAACGTCGGCCTGATCCTATGGTACAACTCGTCCGGCCCATGGAATAAAACCGAATACACGCCAAAAGGACAGCTGCTCACCCATGAACAGCGCGTCAAGGAATTCAAGCGTCTCAGCGATATCGGTATCAAGGGCTTGAAAATCGACTTCTTCGCCGGCGATGGCCAGTCGATGATCGCCTATTACAACGACATCCTGCGCGATGCGGCGGCGGCCGGCCTGCTGGTGAACTTCCATGGCTCCACACTGCCGCGCGGCTGGCAGCGCACCTGGCCGAACCTGATGACGATGGAAGCCATCAAGGGCTTCGAGTTCACCACCTTTGAGCAGAAGGACCAGGACGCGATGCCGAGCCACGCGGCCATGCTGCCGTTCACCCGCAACCTGTTCGATCCGATGGACTTCACGCCGGTGGTCTTCGGCGATATCCCCAACATCAAGCGCGCCAGCACCAATGGCTTTGAGCTGGCCACCTCGGTGCTCTACCTGTCCGGCATCCAGCACTTTGCCGACACACCGGAAGGCATGGCCACCGCGCCGGACTACGTGAAGAAATTTATGCAGGACGTGCCGCGTAGCTGGGACGACAGCCGCCTGGTGGATGGCTATCCAGGCAAATATGCGGTGATCGCGCGCCGCTCAGGGAACACCTGGTACATCGCCGGCATCAATGGCGGCGACAAAGAAAAAACGCTGACGCTGGACTTGTCCTTCGTCGGCAACAAGCAGGGCGTCGTTATCACCGACGGCAGCGAAGCCCGTAGTTTCAGCCAGCGCGCCATCGCCGCCGGCAAAAAAGTGGTCGTCACCGTCAAGCCGCATGGCGGCTTTGTCATCCAACTATAAAACAGGAGACTGAGAAATGAATCCAATCAAGCGCGGCGTACTTGCCCTGTGCATGCTGGCCTCGGGCGGCGTCATGGCTGCCGAGATCACCATCGACACCGCCAAGCCAGGCGCAGTCATCAACAAGGATGTGTACGGCCAGTTTGCGGAACACCTGGGTACTGGCATCTACGAAGGCATCTGGGTTGGTCCTAAATCGAAAATCCCGAACACCAAGGGCTGGCGCAACGACGTGGTCGGCGCGCTGAAAGACATTCAGGTGCCGCTGGTGCGCTGGCCGGGCGGCTGCTTTGCCGATGAATATCACTGGCGCGACGGCATCGGCCCGCGCGAGAAGCGTCCGGTCAAGGTCAACACCAATTGGGGTGGCGTGGATGAATCCAACGCAGTCGGTACGCACGAATTCTTTGACCTGGTTGACCTGCTGGGCGCCGACGCCTACGTCAATGGCAACCTGGGCACCGGCAGTGCGCAGGAAATGTCGGAGTGGGTCGAGTACATGACCTCCGACAGCAAATCGACGCTGGCCAATATGCGCCGCAAGAATGGCCGCGACAAGCCATTCAAGGTGGCTTACTTCGCCGTCGGCAATGAAGCCTGGGGCTGCGGTGGCAATATGAGCCCGCAGTACTACACGGATCTGTATAAGCAGGTTGAAACCTTCCTGCGCGCGCCGAAGCAATACCGTCCGAAGATTATCGCCAGCGGCGGTAACGATAACGACCTGGCCTGGTCCGATGTGCTGAGCAAGGAGCTGAAGAACAAAACCGAAGGCATCAGCTTCCACTACTACACCATCCCGACCGGTAAGTGGGAAGGCAAGGGCGCGTCGACCGGCTTCCAGGAAAATGAGTGGATCTCCACGCTGTCTAACACGCTGCGCATGGAAACCCATATCCAGAAGAATAGTGCGGTCATGGACAAGCATGATCCGGAGAAGAAGCTTGGCCTGTTGGTCGACGAATGGGGCACCTGGTACGACGTGGAGAAGGGCACCAATCCTGGCTTCCTGTTCCAGCAGAACACCTTGCGTGACGCAGTGGTTGCGGCACTGAACTTCAACATCTTCCACGCTCACGCAGAGCGCGTGCGCATGACGAATATCGCGCAGATGGTCAACGTGCTGCAGGCGATGATCATTACCGACAAGGACAAGATGCTGCTGACGCCAACCTATTACGCGTATCAGATGTATGTGCCTTTCCAGGGCGCGACCTCGCTGCCAATCGCATTGAAGGATAATCCTGATTACTCGGCTGGCGGCTTCAAAGTACCTGAAATCAGCGCATCCGCAGCGCGCGCCAAGGATGGCAAGGTGTATCTGGCGCTGGTGAACACCAATCCAAACAAGGCAGTGGACGTGGCAGTGAACGTGCCGGGCCAGGCGGTCAAGTCGGTCAAGGGCCGTGTGCTGACTGCCGCCACGATGGATGCGCACAACACCTTCACCGCGCCGCAAGCGATCAAGCCTGCTGCCTTTAGCGCTGCCGCTGGTGCTGATGGCAAGCTGACTGTCAAGGTCCCGGCCAAGGCCGTGATCGTGGTCGCGGTGGAGTAAGTATATGGATGACATCAAGCTCACCCGCCGCAAGGTAATTACTGCGGGCGGTGTGGCCTTGGTGTTGGCCGGCTGCGGCGGTGGGGGAGGTGGCGGCAGCGCCACGCCAACTCCGACGCCTGCGCCGGCTCCAACGCCTACGCCAACTCCGACGCCTACGCCTACGCCAACACCAACGAGCATCACGTTCGCCGAAGCTTCGGTCCACGATCCATCCGTGATTAAAGTGGACGGCACGTTCTACGTGTTCGGCTCCCACCTGGCAGCCGCCAAGTCGACCGACTTGATGAACTGGACCAAGATCGCCGATGGCGTCAACAATGCCAATCCGCTGTTCACCAACGTGGTGACGGCGCTGGCAGACACCTTCTCCTGGGCGCAGGTCACAGACACCTGGGCGCCGGACGTGGTGCGCCTTGCCGACGGCAAGTTCTATCACTACTACTGCGCTTGCAAAGGCGACTCCCCACGCTCGGCGCTCGGCCTGGCCGTGGCAGACAAGGTCGAAGGCCCCTACGTCAATAAGCAGATCCTGCTGAAGTCCGGCATGTGGGGCCTGCCGGGCGAAGACGGCGTCACCATCTACGATGCACTGACCATGCCGAACGTGGTGGACCCTAACACCTTCTTCGACCAGAACGGCAAGCTGTGGATGATTTATGGCTCCTACTCGGGCGGCATCTTCATTCTGGAAATGGACACGGCCACCGGATTGCAGAAGCCAGGCCAAGGCTATGGCAAGCATCTGATTGGCGGCAATCACAGCCGCATCGAAGGCGCGTATGTGATGTACAGTCCGCAGTCGAAGTTCTATTACATGTTCACGTCCTTCGGCGGACTGGATGCCAGCGGTGCTTACAATATGCGTGTCGCGCGTTCGGTGAATCCGGATGGTCCTTATCTGGATGCGAAAGGCAACGACATGGCGAAGGTCAAGTCGAATCCTGCGCTGCCGCTGTTTGATGACGCGACCATCGCGCCATTCGGGCAAAAGATCATGGGCAATCACCAGTTCTCGCTGGCGACCGGCGAAACCGGTGTGCCGCTAGGTTATGTGTCGCCGGGCCACAACTCGGCCTATTACGAGGCGTCGACCGGTCAGTACTTCCTGATCTTCCACACACGCTTCCCGAACTCCGGCGAGCTGCATCAGATCCGTGTGCATGAGATGTTCATCAATGCGGATGGCTGGCCGGTGGTGGCGCCGTTCCGCTATGCGCCGCTGAGCAAGAGCGCGACGGCACTGTCGGCGGTGGTGGCTGCGGCCGATGCGGCGGGCACGTACAAGATGATCAATCACGGCAAGGATATCTCGACGACGATCAAGACGTCTTCGAATGTCGTGCTGTCGGCGGATGGTGCTGTGACCGGTGCGGCGACGGGTACGTGGAAGCATGACGGCAGTAACAAGATCACCCTGACGCTGGGCACGGCCGGTACTTTTGTTGGCGTGTTGTCGCGTCAATGGAATAGCAACGCCAGCGCGTTTGTGGTGACGTGGACGGCGCAATCGGTGGACGGCGTGTCCATCTGGGGCGCGCGTACTGGTAATTAAATCCGTCATTCCACGTACTCGGGAATGACGGTGGTGATAGGAGTTTTGAAATGAAGTATGTTTTATCGACGGTGGCGTTTGCGCTGGCCGCAGCAGGTTGTATGGCCAAGGAAGTGAGCGTGCATGATCCGGTGATGGCGAAGGAGGGCGACACCTACTACGTATTCAGCACCGGGCCAGGCATCACTTTCTACAGCTCGAAGGATATGAAGAACTGGACACCGGAAGGCCGCGTTTTCAAGGGCCAGCCAGTGTGGGCGAAGAAGGCTGCGCCCACGTTCGATGATCATATCTGGGCGCCGGATGTCCAATTCCATAACGGGAAATACTATCTGTACTATTCCGTTTCTGGCTTTGGCAAGAATACCTCCGGCATCGGCGTCACCGTCAATAAAACGCTGAACCCTCGTTCTCCCGATTACAAATGGGAGGATCAGGGGATGGTGCTGCAGTCGGTGCCCAACCGCGACGACTGGAACGCCATCGATCCGAATGTGATTCAGGATGAGAAGGGCGATGCATGGATGTCGTTCGGCTCCTTTTGGAGCGGGCTGAAAATCGTCAAGCTGAACAAGGAGTGGACTGGTTTGGCGGAGCCGCAGGAGTGGCATGCGATTGCCAGCCGCACCAACGGTGCTTCCGGCTCCGGCGAAAAAGCGGGCGTGGGCGAGATTGAGGCGCCTTATATTTTCAAGAAGGGCGACTATTACTATCAGTTCGTGTCATTCGGCTTGTGCTGCAAGAAGGCGGACAGCACCTACCATGTGATGGTCGGACGCTCGAAGGCGGTGACCGGGCCTTATCTGGACAAGAACGGCGCCGATATGATGAAAGGCGGCGGTTCGCTGGTTATTGCTGGCGACAAGGACTGGAAGGGCTTGGGCCACAACAGCGCTTACACCTTTGACGGCAAGGATTACCTGGTGCTGCACGCCTATGAGACGGCGGACAATTATCTCCAGAAGCTGAAGATCATGGAGATGAAGTTTGACGCCGCTGGCTGGCCGTTGGTCAATCAGGCTGACCTGAACCAATACCGCAGCAATCAGCTGTCCGCGAAGTAATGGCAGCGCCACGCATGTCTTCGCGCCGCCGCGCTCTGAAGCTTACCGCCGGCGCTGCCGCAACGGTAGCGTCGCACCGCGCGTTTGCTGTTGGCGCGGACGCCGTAGCGCCTTCCGCCGCAGCGCCGGTATCGGCAGAAGGCGCGAGCGGCGCAGTGGTGCTGTTTCCGCTGAGCGCCGTGCGACTTGGTCCAAGCCCGTTCCTGGAAGCGCAGCAGACCGATATGCGCTACATTCTGTCGCTGGACGCGGACCGCCTGCTTGCGCCGTTCCTGCGCGAAGCTGGTCTGCCGCTCAAGCAGCCCACGTATGGCAACTGGGAGTCCACTGGTCTTGATGGCCACATGGGCGGCCACTACCTGTCGGCGCTGGCCCTGATGTACGCCGCGACTGGCGACAGCGAAATCCACAAGCGCCTGAACTATGCCGTGGCGGAACTGAAGCGCTGCCAGCAAGCCAATGGCAATGGCTACCTCGGCGGCATTCCCGGTGGCGCTTCCGCATGGCGGGACATCGCCAACGGAAAACTCCAGGCCGACAATTTCTCGGTCAACGGCAAATGGGTCCCGTGGTACAACCTCCACAAAACCTATGCCGGCCTGCGTGACACCTATACCTATACGGGCAATGAAGACGCACGCGCCATGCTGATCGCGCTGTGCGACTGGACCATCGGTCTGGCGGATCACCTCAGTGAAGAACAAATGCAGTCCATGCTGCGGGCGGAACATGGCGGCATGAACGAAGTGCTGGCCGATGTGGCGCAGATGACGGGCCAGCAGAAATACATGGACCTGGCAATCCGCTTCTCGCACCAGGCGATCCTGAAGCCGCTGGAACAGGGCAAGGACCAGCTTACCGGCCTGCACGCCAACACGCAAATCCCGAAAGTCATCGGCTTCAAGCGCATCGGCGACATCACCAGCCGCAAGGACTGGCAAAAGGCAGCAGCCTTCTTCTGGCAGACCGTCCACGATCACCGTACGGTCGCCATTGGCGGCAACAGCGTCAAGGAGCACTTCCATGACGACCGCGATTTCTCCTCGATGATCGATGAGGTGGAAGGCCCGGAAACCTGCAACACCTACAATATGCTAAAGCTCACCGAATTGCTGTTCCAGGGTGATGCCCAGGGCAGCTACGCGGATTACTACGAGCGCGCGCTGTACAACCATATCCTGTCGTCGCAGCACCCCAATAGCGGTGGCTTTGTCTATTTCACGCCGATGCGGCCTAACCATTACCGCGTTTATTCGCAACCGCAGAAGGCGATGTGGTGCTGCGTCGGCTCCGGCATCGAAAGCCACGCAAAGTACGGTGAATTCATCTACGCGCATCGCGGCGACCAGCTGTATGTCAACCTGTTCATCCCGTCGACGCTGGACTGGCGCGAGCAAGGCGTGCAAATCCGCCAGGCCAACCGCTTCCCGGATGAGGACCGCAGCACCATCACGGTCAAGGGCAGCAAGACCTTCACGTTGAAAGTCCGTTACCCGGAATGGGTCGAACAGGGCGCCTTGCGCATCACTGTCAATGGCAAGCAGGTCGCGGCCGCCATCGGCGCCGACCGCTATGTCAATGTGCGCCGCGCATGGCGCGATGGCGACAAAATCGAGATCCACCTGCCGATGACAACGCGGCTGGAGCAGATGCCCGACAAGTCAGCCTACTACGCGGTGCTGCATGGCCCCGTGGTGCTGGCGGCGAAAACCAATCCCTTCCCCGGTGAGCGGCTCAGCTATCTGGCCGACGACAGCCGCATGGGCCACATTGCCAGCGGGCCGGTCGTGCCGCTGGAGCAGGCGCCGGTGCTGGTCAGCGACAGCACCGCTTTCGCCAGCCGCTTCCGCCCGGTGCCCGGCCGTCCGCTGACGTTCACCGCGCCCGGACTGGTACAGGCTACCATCGCCGGCCCGACTACCTTTGTGCCGTTCTTCCGCGTGCATGATGCCCGCTACGTCGTCTATTGGCCGTATTCCACGGCGGACGGCCTGGCCAGGCGCCGCGCGCAGGCGGCACAGGACGAGAAGGAACGCCTGGCGCTGGACGCCCAGACCATCGACCAGGTGGCGCCAGGCGAGCAGCAGCCTGAGTCCGACCACTTTTTCAAGGCGGAGGGCGCGGACGCCGGGGTCAATAAAGGCAAGCACTGGCGCCATGCCACCGGCTGGTTCAGCTACGAGCTGACGGATAAGAAAGGCGAAGCACGCGTGCTGCGCTTGACATATTCAAAACTCGACGCCGGCCGCCGCTTCGATATCCTAATCAATGACAAGCTGCTGGCCGAAGTGCGGCTGGATGCCAGCGCGCCGCTGGAGCTGTACACCCAAGATTACGTCATACCGGCCGGCGTGGCAGCCGCTGGCAAGCTGGTAGTCAGGTTTGTGGCGCGGCAGGGCTCGGTAGCTGGAGGGCTGTATGGGCTGCGTCTGCTACGCTGACATACCAAAAAAGATATTGCAGAGTGTGAAAATATCATTGGATAGATATTTATGTTTCTCATAGTATTGATCCAAATAACACGATAAGAAAACTTACATCAGGAGACTTGCCATGATAAGTAATCGCAGAACCGTACTGTCCGCCGCACTGGCCGCCGTTATCACCCTGAGCGTGCCGAGTGCTTTCGCCGCCAAGCCGCTGGTGATCGGCTTCTCCCAGGTTGGCGCTGAAAGCGAATGGCGCACCGCCAATACCGTATCGATCAAGGACGCAGCAAAAAAAGAGGGCATCACCCTTAAATTCGCCGACGCCCAGCAAAAACAGGAAAACCAGGTCAAGGCGATCCGTTCCTTCATCGCCCAGCGCGTTGACGTGATTGCGTTCTCGCCGGTGGTGGAGTCGGGCTGGGATACCGTGCTGCGCGAAGCCAAGCGCGCCAACATCCCTGTGATCCTGACCGACCGTGCGGTGAACGTCAGCGATCCTTCGCTGTACGTCAGTTTCCTCGGCTCGGACTTCGTGGAAGAGGGACGCCGCGCCGGCCGCTGGCTGGTGGAGCGCCAAAAGAAGACGCCTGATGTCGCTTTGAATATCGTTGAGCTGCAAGGTACAGTGGGCTCCGCGCCGGCGCTGGACCGCAAGAAGGGCTTTGAAGAAATCATCGCCGGCAACGCAAAACTGAAAGTTATCCGCTCGCAGACCGGCGACTTTACCCGCGCCAAGGGCAAGGAAGTGATGGAAGCCTTCCTGAAAGCCGAGGGCAAGAAGATCAATGTGCTGTACGCGCACAATGACGACATGGCCATCGGCGCGATTCAGGCGATTGAGGAAGCCGGCCTGAAGCCGGGCAAGGACATCCTGGTGATTTCGATCGATGGTGTGAAAGGCGCATTTGAAGCCATGATCGCCGGTAAGCTGAACGTGACGGTCGAGTGCAATCCGCTGCTCGGCCCTCAGCTGATGCAGATCGCCAAGGACGTGGTGGCCAAAAAGCCCGTACCTAAGCGCGTTGTAACGCAGGAAGGCGTATTCCCGGCCGAAGTCGCGGCCAAGGAATTCCCGAACCGTAAATACTGATACCGATGACGATGAATTCTTCCGCACCCGCGAATCCGGTGCTGGAGCTGCGCGGCATCAGCAAAGCCTTCACCGGTGTGCAGGCTTTGAATGGCGTGTCGCTCAATCTGTATCCGGGCGAGGTGCATACGCTGATGGGCCAGAACGGCGCCGGCAAGTCGACGCTGATCAAGGTGCTGACCGGTGTCTATACGCCGGACCATGGCCAGATCCTGCTGGCGGGCCAGCCGATACAGCCGCAGTCCACGCTGGATGCGCAGAACCATGGCATCAGCACCGTCTACCAGGAAGTGAATCTGTGCCCGAATCTGTCGGTGGCGGAGAACATCTTTATCGGACGGTATCCGCGCAAGTTTGGCCGCATCGACTGGGCCGGCATGACCGCGCAGGCGAGCGCGCTGCTGGAGCGGATGCAGATTGGTATCGATGTGACGCTGCCGCTGGCGCACTATCCGCTGGCGATTCAGCAGATGGTGGCGATTTCCCGATCGCTGCTGGTATCGGCCAAGGTACTCATCCTTGATGAGCCGACTTCCTCGCTGGATGAAAAAGAAGTCGATCTGCTGTTCAGCGTTTTGCGTGGCTTGCGCGAGCAAGGCATGGCGATTCTGTTTGTGACGCACTTCCTGGATCAGACTTATGCGATTTCAGACCGCATTACCGTCATGCGCAATGGCGAGCGGGAAGGGGAGTACCTGGCTGCGGACCTGTCGCGCGTTGAACTGGTCAACAAGATGGTGGGCGCGGCTGTCGCCACCGAGGTGGCTGCTGGCAGCGCGCCCGCCAGCGCGACAGCGGCGGGCAAAGGTGCGGAGCCATCGCGCTTTCAGTCTTTCCTGCGTGCGGTTGGCCTGAGCCGCAAGGGGGCCTTGCAGCCGATGGACCTGGATATCCGCCAAGGTGAATTGCTGGGCCTTGCCGGCCTGCTGGGCTCCGGCCGCACCGAGGCTGCGCGCCTGCTGTTTGGCGCGGACAAGGCCGATGGCGGCACGATCAGCATCGAAGGCAAGGAACGCAATTTCACCTCGCCGCGCGACGCTATCGCCGCCGGCATTGGTTTCTGTTCTGAAGACCGCAAGCACGAGGGCGCGATCCTCGACTTGTCGGTCCGTGAAAACCTGATCCTGGCGTTGCAAGCCCGCCTGGGCATCATGCGCGCCATCCCCTTGAAACGCCAGCAGCAGCTGGCGGAAGAATACGTCAAGGCGCTGGGCATCAAGACCGCCAGCATCGAAACGCCTATCGGTTCGCTCTCCGGGGGCAACCAGCAGAAAGTGCTGCTGGCGCGCTGGCTGGTCACCGATCCCAAGCTGTTGATCCTGGACGAACCGACGCGCGGCATCGACGTGCGCGCCAAGCAGGAGATCATGGGCTACGTGTCGGCACTGTGCAAGAAGGGTATGTCCATTCTGTTTATCTCGTCCGAACTGCCGGAGGTACTGCGCGTCAGCGATCGGATTGTTGTCATGCGCGACCGCAAACAAGGCGGCGAGTATCCACGCGGTACGCTGGACGAAACCACCGTGCTGCATGTGATTGCCGCTGGAGATGTTAATGCATAAGCTGTTGCACCACCCTTTGTTCCGGCCGCTGGCCGCGCTGGCGATCCTGCTGCTGATTGATTTGGTCATGATTCCCGGCTTCTTCCACCTGGAGATCAAGGACGGCCACCTGTACGGCAGCCTGATCGACATCGCCAACCGCGCCGCGCCGCTGATCCTGGCGGCCATCGGCATGACGCTGGTGATCGCCACGCGCGGCATCGACATCTCGGTCGGCGCGACCGTTGCCATCAGCGGCACGGTCGCCGCGATGCTGATCGGCGGCACCATGGTCATGAATAACGGCACGCCAGAATATGTCGCCAACACGCCGATGTGGATTGCTTTGGCCGCCGCCATGGGCGCCGCGCTGCTGTGCGGCGCCTGGAACGGCGCGCTGGTCGCCGGGCTTGGCCTGCAACCGATTGTCGCCACACTGATCCTGATGGTGGCGGGGCGCGGCCTGGCGCAGCTGTTCACCGATGGGCAGATCATCACCGTCTACTACCAGCCGTTCTTCTTCCTCGGCAGCGGCTATCTGTTTGGCTTGCCGTTCTCGCTGTACATCGTGGCCGCCGTATTCATTGTCACCGCGCTGCTGCTGCGCAAAACCGCGCTGGGACTGTTCATCCAGTCGGTTGGCATCAACCCGGTGGCGGCGCGGCTGGCGGGCCTGAAGACCGCCGTGCTGATCTTCTTCGTGTATGTGTTCTGCAGCGCCTGCGCCGGGGTTGCCGGTCTGATGATCACCTCCAACATCAAGAGCGCAGACGCCAACAACGCCGGCCTGTTGCTGGAGCTGGACGCCATCCTGGCCGTCACGCTGGGTGGCACCTCGCTGGCCGGCGGAAAATTCAGCCTGGCCGGTAGCGTGATCGGCGCGCTGATCATCCAGACGCTGACCTACACCATCTACTCGCTCGGCCTGCCGCCGGAGGTCAATATGGTAGTCAAGTCGATCGTGGTCTTCGTGATTTGCGTATCGCAGTCGGCAGAGTTTAAAACCATGTGGCGCCGCGCTTTCCCGGCCGCCCGCGGAGGCAACGCATCATGAGCACCCTGAAACTTCCGGCGCCGTCGATCACCTCGTCGCCATACTTTACCTCGCTGATCACGGTGTTCCTGCTGGTGGTCCTGCTGGGCATGGGCGGTGCGGCCTATCCGGGCTTCCTGTCCTTGCAGGTGATGTTCAATCTGCTGATCGATAACGCCTTCCTGCTGGTGATCGCGGTCGGCATGAGCTTCGTCATCCTGTCCGGCGGCATCGACCTGTCGGTCGGCTCAGTGCTGGCGCTGACCACCATGATCTGCGCCTATATGCTGCAAACATGGCATGTGAATCCGCTGCTGGTGATTGTGATTGCGCTGGCTGTTGGCACGCTGTTTGGCGCCGCCATGGGCGCCTTGATTCACTACTTCAAGCTGCAACCGTTCATCGTCACGCTGGCAGGCATGTTCCTGGCGCGCGGCCTGTGCTACCTGATCAGCATTAACTCGATCACCATCGAAGACCCGTTCTTCGTCGCTATGTCGCAAACACAGCTGCCGGTTGGTGATTGCTTCATTTCGCCGGGTGCACTGATCGCCGTCGCCATGCTGGGCGTTGCCATCTACGTGGCGCACTGCACGCCGTTTGGCCGCGCCATCTATGCCATCGGTGGCAACGAGCAATCGGCGCTGATGATGGGCTTGCGCGTGGCCCGCACCAAGGTGCTGATCTATGCTTTCTCCGGCTTCTGCGCGGCGCTGGCCGGCGTGCTGTTCTCGTTCTACATGTTGTCCGGTTACGGCCTGCACGCGCAAGGCACCGAACTGGACGCCATCGCCGCCGTGGTGATCGGCGGCACGCTGCTCAGCGGCGGCTACGGCTATGTAGCCGGCGCGCTGACCGGCGTGCTGGTGCTGGGTTCCATTCAGACGCTGATCGCGTTTGACGGCACACTCAGTTCCTGGTGGACCAAGATCGTCATCGGCGGTCTGCTGTTCATCTTCTGCGTAGTACAACGCGTGATGACAATGCGCGGTAATAAAAAATAAACGACACACACTGGAGAGTACCTTGAAAAAAAGTCTGATGTTCGCTGCGGCGAGTCTGCTGGCTTGCGCCGCCCATGCGGCCAACCCGCTGTTCCCTAAACTGTTCACCGCCGACCCTGCGGCGTTGGTGGATAACGGCACCGTTTATCTGTATGTTGGCCATGATCAGGCGTCGCCGGCAGACAAGGACTACGTCATGAAAGAGTGGCGCATGTACTCCAGCTGCGACATGAAGAACTGGACCGATCGCGGTTCGCCGATCCAGCCATCGGCCTTCAAATGGGCAATCGGCAAAGTGGATGCGTGGGCGGCCGACGTCACCAAGCGTGACGGCAAATACTACTTCTACGCCACTGTGGACCACGCCAAAATTCCGGGCCGCGCCATCGGCGTCGCCGTATCGGACAAGCCGGAAGGCCCGTTTGTCGACGCGCGCGGCTCGGCGCTGGTCACCAACGACATGACGCTGGAAGCGCCGATTGCCTGGGACGACATCGATCCGGGCGTGTTCATCGATGACGACGGCCAGGCTTACCTCTACTGGGGCAACACGGTCATGAAGTACGCCAAGCTGAAACCGAATATGATCGAATTCGATGGCCCTATCCATACCGTCGGCATGGACCGCTTCACCGAAGCGCCTTACCTGCACAAGCACAAAGGCACATACTACCTGTCGTACTCGCGCGACTTCCCGGAAGAGACGGCGTACTACACCGGTCCCAGCGCCACCGGCCCATGGAAATTCCAGGGTGTGATCATGTCGAAGAACGAGAAGGTGAAAACCATCCATCAGGCCATCGTCGAATTCAACGGCAAGAACTACATCTTCTACCACAACGCCAAACTGCCGGGTGGCGGCGAGTACCGCCGTTCGGTGGCGGTGGAAGAGTTCAGCTACAACGCCGACGGCACCATTCCGTTCATCAAGCAGACCAAGGAAGGCCCGGCGGCCAATCCTAGTGCTGCTTGCAAGTGATATCGAAAACCACGATATTGCCCAATAATCAATATCGATCGTGATATCATTAAAGTATGGATACTAACCCGAACTGGTTCCTGCGCGCGCGCCTGAAAACGCGCCAGCTGCTGCTGCTGATTGCGCTGGACGAACAACGCAACATCCACCGCGCCTCCGAGGAGCTGCACATGACGCAGCCAGCCGCGTCCAAGCAGTTGAAGGACCTGGAGGAGATGCTGGGCGTGCAGCTGTTCGACCGGCTGCCGCGCGGCATGGAGCCGACCATTTACGGCGAGACGATGATACGCCACGCCCGCATGGCCTTGACCAGCCTGTCGCTGGCGCACGAGGACATCGTCGCCATCAAGGCCGGGCTGACCGGGCAGGTGGACATCGGCACCATCATGACGCCGGGGATCGCGCTGCTGCCGCAGGCGATCACGCGCACCAAGCAGCTGGCGCCCAAGCTGCGCATCGGCGTTGAGATGGAACTGTCGAATGTGCTGCTGGAACAGCTGCAGCGCGGCCGGCTGGACTTCATGATCGGCCGCATTCCGGAACGTGAAAGCGCGCAGGGGCTGAGCTACGAGGAACTGGGCGACGAGCCGGCGTGCGCGGTGGTGCGCGTTGGCCATCCGCTGATGAAGTCGAAAAACCTGCAACTGCGTGATATTTCGAATCAGCCATGGATCTTGCCGCCACAGGGCTCGATCCTGCGCGCGCGCTGCGAACTGATGTTCCGCCGCGCCGGACTGGAAGTGCCGGTCAACGTGGTCGACACCACAGCGGTGCTGCTGATTAAGCCGCTATTGCAGCAAACCGATGCGCTCAACGTGATGCCGATTGCGGTGGCCAAGTATTACGAATCGCAAGGTGTGCTGAGCATCCTGCCAAT
The DNA here is from genome assembly GCF_019219065.1 of Duganella sp. sic0402. Taxonomy (GTDB): domain Bacteria; phylum Pseudomonadota; class Gammaproteobacteria; order Burkholderiales; family Burkholderiaceae_D; genus Rugamonas. Next base: position 256,903 of record NZ_JAHUWK010000007.1, read on the forward strand.
CGAGCTGCCATGCCGCATGGACGCCTTTGGCATCATCACTGTCAATGGCCACATCCTGTCGCCGGGCGCCGAGCTGCTGCTGAAATCCGTGCGCGAAGTGGCCCGCGAAATCTACTGAGCTGCCGCTTGCGCGGCCATGGCGCCTTGTCCATGATCTGTGCGTTGACTATCTTTGTGCCACGCCGCCGAACGACTCGAACGCCTCCAGCAGGATCTTGGCGCGGAAGGGTTTGAGGATGACACGGCTGACGTGGCGTTCACGCAGCTCGCGCATCAGGTCTGTGGTGGCCTGGTCCACCATCACGGCGATTGGTATCGCGGCGTCGCTGGCGGACATGCCGTTGCGGACCTTGTCGAGCAAGGCCAGATTGTAGTAGCAGCCGGCTTCCGCGCCGCAGTCGATCGAAATCACCGCGCCCTGGAAGGAGCGTTCGCGCAGCATGCGCTCGGCCGCCTGCACGGTGGCCGCCTCGTGCACTGTGCCGAGGCCGAGCGAGCGGGCCGTCATCGACACGGTCTTGCGCAGCAGTGGCTGCTCTTCCACCAGCAGCATGTTCAGATTCCTCATTGGTGCGTCATGCATGGGGAGCCTCCGGGCGGTTGGCTAATTCTTCCAGCAGCAGGTCGCGCAACGACGTCAGGATCGCCAACTCGGTGGCGTCCAGCGTGCGCGGCTCGTGATCGATGATGCACAAGGTACCGATGATAAAGCCCGACGGCATGCGTAGCGGCGCACCGGCATAAAAGATGACGTGCGGCGGATTGGTCACCAGCGGGTTGTCGGCAAAGCGCTCATCCGCGCGCGCGTCGGGGATGACGAACAGGTCCGGTTGCAGGATGACGTGGCCGCAGAAGGAGATATCGCGCGCGGTTTCGCACACATCTACGCCCACCCGCGCCTTGAACCATTGACGGTTTTCGTCGAGCAGCGAGATCAGCGCGATCGGCACAGCGAACTCCTGCGCCGCAAATTCCACGATCTTGTCAAAGCGTTCTTCGGGCGGTGTGTCCAGGATCAGCATCTCGCGCAGGACGGCAAGGCGTTCTTTGTCGTACGGAGGAATCGGCGCAGCTAACATGGCGTGGGGCGGCGCGGCGGCCGCGTAGTCGTGTTGTGCTTACTCTAACATCAACCTTGAGCGCTGGCGCGTTTCCGTGCCGTGGTGCGACATATTGTTGACTGAGTCAGCGATCTGCCGCAAAATCGCCGTATGCTGATTGTTGGAGTCTCCATGGCTGTTCCTATGTTTGATGACCGCGTTGCGGCGGTCCGTTCGTTCAACCGATTCTTCACCCGCCAGATCGGCGTGCTGCGCGAAGGCCTGCTGCACAGCGAATTTACGCTGACCGAAATGCGCGTGCTGTACGAACTGGCGCACCACGGCGACCAGCCGTCGGCCGCGCTGTGCCGCGACCTCGGCCTGGATCGCGGCTACCTGAGCCGCATCGTCGCCAAGTTTGAAAGCGCTGGGCTGGTCAGCAAAGTGCCATCGGCCACCGATGGCCGCGCCAAGCTGCTGCATCTGACCGCGCATGGCCGCGCTGTCTACGAGCCGCTGGACCGCCGCTCGCGCGACGAAGTGGGCGATATGCTGTCTCGCTTTGATGAGGCGGACCAGTTGCGCATGCTGGACGCGATGCGCACCATCCGCGAACTGCTGGACGCCGAAGCGGGCTTGAAATACGCCCAGCCGTTTGTGCTGCGCGCCCACCGTCCAGGCGATATGGACTGGATCACGCGCCGCCACGGCGACCTGTATGCGGCGCAGCAGGGCTGGGACCGCAGCTTCGAAACGCTGGTCGGCCAGATCTGCGCTGACTTCGAACGCGACTTCGATCCAGCGCTGGAGCATTGCTGGATCGCCGAGATGCATGGCCAGCCGGTCGGCTCCATTGCACTGGCGCGCAGCGGCGAAGAGGGTGTGGCCAAGCTGCGCCTGCTGCTGGTCGAAGAACAGGCGCGCGGCCTGGGCCTCGGATCACGGCTGGTGGACGAATGCCACAAATTCGCGCGCGCCGCCGGCTACCGCAAAATGCGTTTGTGGACCACCGACCAGCAACTGGACGCGCGCCACATCTACCGCAGCAAGGCTTATCGGCTGGTAGCGGAACAGCCGGTATACGCCTTCGACAAGAGCATGGTCAATGAGACCTGGGAGCTGGATCTCTGATCGGGTACTATGGCCGACATGATATGAATAACAGCGGGGATGTTATGCAAAAGAGCGGGGTGCTGGTGTGGTCGAAGCGGATATTGATTGGCGCAGTGGTGCTGTTGGTGCTGGCGATTGCCGCCGCCTGGCTGTATTTGCGCGGCAGTCTTGCACAGCTTGAGGGCGAGCGCAAAGCTGCCGGGCTTGAAACCACCGCCAGCATTGCGCGCGATGCGCATGGCGTGCCGGTCATCGCTGGCGGCAGTCGTGGCGACGTGGCATACGCCACCGGCTTCGTGCACGCGCAGGAACGCTACTTCCAGATGGATTTGCTGCGCCGCGTGCCATCGGGCGAACTGTCCGAATTGTTTGGCGAACGCGCGCTACAGGTCGACAAGTCACACCGCATGCATCGCTTCCGCGCCCGTGCCGAACTGGCGGTGAAAGCGTTGGCGGCAGCCGACCGTGCGCTGCTGGAACGCTACGTGGCCGGCGTCAACGACGGCCTGAATGCGCTGCGCGCCAAGCCTTTTGAATATGCGTTGATCGGCCAGTCGCCGCGCGCATGGACGCCAGCCGATACGCTGCTGGTGGTGTGGGCCATGTATTTCGATTTGCAAGGAAATTTGGAGTCGCGCGAACTGGCGCGCGGCTGGTTCCGCGATAACGCCAGTGAAGAACAGCGTGCCTTCCTGGCGCCGGAGTCAACGCCTTGGGATGCGCCGCTGGATGCGCAGACCATCGCCAGCGCCGATGTGGTGATTCCTGCCGCAGCGCCGGCATGGTGGGGCAAGCCGAAGGCCGCTGACGCGCCCGCGCCGGCCAGGGTGGCGCAGGCGGAATTCCTGAATACCGTCGGCAGCAACAACTGGGCGGTGGCGGGCAGCCGCAGCGACACCGGCGCCGCGATCATCGCAGACGATATGCACCTCGGCATTCAGCTGCCGGCCATCTGGTACCGCGCGGTCTTGCAGTTCCCTGACGGGAAGGGCGGCCAGCGCCGCATGGTTGGCGTCACGCTGCCAGGCGCACCGTTTGTAGTGGTAGGCAGTAACGGACATGTAGCATGGGGCTTTACCAACAGCTATGGCGATTATCTCGACTTCATTGAGCTTGACGGCAAGGAGACGCTGGTCACGCATGAGGAAACCATTCTGGTCAAAGGCGCGCAGCCGGTGAGGCTGGCAGTGCATGAAACTTCGCTAGGCCCGATCCGCGAAGTGCAAGGCCGCAGCTATGCGGTGCATTGGGCCGCGCACCTGCCGGGCGCGGTCAATCTGAATATTGCGCATCTGGAGACGGCCGATACACTGAAACAGGCGCTGGCGATTGCGCCGACCTTCGGCATGCCAGCGCAGAACTTCGTCGGTGGCGATGACAAGGGCAATATCGGCTGGACCATCGCCGGTCCGCTGCCGCGCCGCGCCGCCACTGGCAGCGCCTCGACCTATCCGCTGAAGCCCTATGATGCGGTCGGCCTGTGGCAGGGCTGGCTGCCGCCGGCCGAGTATCCTAAAGTGGTGAATCCGGCGACGGGCCACATCGCCACCGCCAACAGCCGCCAACTATCCGGCGCCGGCGCTGCGCTGATCGGCGATGGCGGCTTTGACCTTGGCGCGCGCACGCACCAGGTGCGCGACAACCTGGCGGCGCTGGGCGAAAAGACCGATGTGAAAAAGGTCTACGCCATCGGCCTCGATGACCGCGCCCTGTTCCTGAGCGCCTGGCGTGAGCGCGCCGTTACCGCGCTGGACGCCAAGGCCATCGCCGGCAATGCGCAGCGTGCCGAGGCGCTGGCACTGCTGAAAGACGGCTGGAGCGGCAGGGCCAGTGTCGATTCGGTTGCTTATCGCATCGCCCGTGGCTTCATGTACGCCATGTATGACATTGTGTATGAAAACGCCAATGCAGAACTGGCGAAGGTCGATCCGAAGGCGTCGATGGCGTCGGTGAGCGCGCGTTGGCCGGTGGTGCTGGCACGCGTGCTGGACCAGCAGCCGGAAGGCTGGCTGCCGTCGCAATACAAGGACTGGCAGGCTTTGCAGCTCGCCGCGCTGGACCGGGTGATTGCGGACTTGACCAAGGACGGCCAGCCGTTGAAGAACGCCACCTGGGGCCAACGCAATACCGCCGCCAGCGCGCATCCGATGGCCTCCGCCGTTCCGCTGCTGGGAAAATACCTGAAGGTCGCGCCGGACATGCTGGCCGGCGACCAGCACATGCCGCGTGTCGCCGGTCCGACGTTCGGCCAATCCGAGCGCCTGACCGTATCACCCGGCCATGAAGAGCAGGGCATCTTCAATATGCCGGGTGGGCAGAGCGGCCATCCGCTGTCGCCTTACTTCCTGGATGGCCGCATGGACTGGCTTACCGGGCGGGAGTCGCCGCTGCTGCCGGGGCCTGCGCAGCATACGCTGACGTTTGTGAAGTAAGCGGCCCGAGTCCGAACAGTGGGCGTAGCACGGCGATGCGGCGCGCCGCTTCAAATACGCCGAAGCTGATGCCGAAGGTCAGCACGACCAGGAACACACCTTCGATAGTCGGCGCCAGCTTGACCGGTTTGAGCCAATGGGCCATGGTGACAATCAGCGTCTGGTGCAGGATGTAGACCGGGAACACGGCTTCCGTCAAATAGCGGCGCTTGGCGCTGTCGAAATTCAGGTGGCGCCGTCCGAAGCCGCAGACCGTCAATATCGCCGTCCATTGGCAGACGCAGTAGACGGCGCGCATTACCGGCTTCCATTGCTGGACGGCGGGCATGTCGCCCAGCGCGTCAGGAATCGACCAGTAGCTGACTACCAACGCCCAGCTGCACAGCCACAGGCCAAGGCTGGTCCAGCGCTGCGCTTCCACGCGTTCCCAGAAGGTGCTCTGCATCGCCAGCAGTGCACCGAAGGCGTACAGAAAGAAGTACTGCGCATGGCTGTACCAGTCATCGACCAGCGCATGGGTGGTGGGGAAGCGTTCGACCAGTGCATAGCGCACGGCGGCCAGCACCAGCACCGGCAGCACGATCACGCGCCAGCCGCTGAGCAAGCGGCCCAGCGCGTTGGCGGCGGCGTCGAAGCGCGCGCCCAGCAGCCAGACCAGCAGGCCGCCGACCATGGTGTAAGCCCACAGGTAGGCCACGAACCACAGATGATTCCAGGTCGGCAGCCGCAGGCAATCATCGCCGCGGCAGAAGCCGTGATAGGCGGCCACGTAGCGCTGCATGAATTCGGCATAGCTGCCCTGATAGGCGATCTTCTCGACGATTTCGAAATAGGCCTGCGGCGGCACGATGACAAACATGCCAAACACCAGCGGCACCAGCAGCCGCCAGCTGCGCTGCCGCAGCAGCGCGCCGATGCGAAATTTCTTCAGCATGAAGGCCGTCGCCACGCCGGAAATCATGAACAGCAGCGCCAACCGCCATGGCGAGGACAAAATCATCAGCGGCTCGATGGCGTTGCTGGCGTAGGGACTTTTGACGTGCCAGTCCCAGGTCACGTAATACATGCCGGTGTGATAGAGGATCAACAGGCAAAAAGCGAAGATGCGTATCCAGTCGAAAAAATACAGGCGTTGGTGATTCATTGCTGGCTCCTTGAGAATGAAGCCAGATTAAGTGCGCACCGCGCGAGCGTCCATCGCCGTGGGGCGAAATGGGCGCAACGCGGGGCGAGCCGGAAATTACTGGCCCGGCGGCGGCTGCCAGAGTTCGACCTTGTTCCCCTCGGGATCGATGACCCAGCCGAATTTTCCGTACTCGCCGTCCTCGGTTTTCTCCAGCACCGTGCAGCCCTCGTCGCGCAGCGCCTGCAGCAGCGCGGCCAGGTCGTGTACGCGGTAGTTGATCATGAAGGACGAGGTGCTGGGCGCAAAGTGGTCGCCGCCGGCGTCGCTGACCGACCAGATAGTGGTGCCCGGTTCGGTGAACGCGGCGCCGCCCCACGGCAGCACGTCCACGCCCAGGTGTTGCTCATACCAGGCGCGCAAGGCTACCGGATCTTGCGCGTGGAAGAATATGCCGCCGATGCCAGTCACTCTTTTCATGCTCGTCTCCTGAAAGTGGAGTCCTAGATTAGCACGCCGGATGGCGGGAAACCATGCTGTTGCGACCTCCAGGCCAGTAAGATGGCGGGGATTAGCAACACCAGTAGCGCCCACGGGAAGGATTGCGCGCCCAGCGTATCGAGCAGCACGCCGCCGATGATGCCACCGATGGCGATGGCGCTATTCCAGCAGGTGACCAGCATCGCCTGCGCCACGTCCGCATGTTCGCCCGCAGCATCGGCCGATGCGGTTTGCAGCAGGGCTGGCGAGCCGCCGAAAGTCAGACCCCACAGCAGCACGGCGCAGTAGACGGCTGGTGCGGAATTGGCGGCCACGCCAAGCACCAGCGCCGCCACAGCAAAGCCCAGCAGCGACAGCAGCACCAGCCGGCGCAGATGGCCGTCGATCAGCGCCCCGGCAACCCAGATGCCTGCCAGCGATGCCAGTCCGAACGCCAGCAACACTGTCTCGCTTTGCTCCGCCATGCCAGCCGTGGCGAGAAAGGGCACAACAAAGGTGTACAAGATGCTGTGCGCCAGCACCCAGCCAACTAGCACGGTCAGCACCTGGCGCACGCCGCTGATGCGCAGCACGCGTGTGAGGGATGAACGGCTGCCGCTTTGCTGGCCAGGATAATCCGGCACCATCAGCGCAATCCAGATGATGGCGACCAGTGTCAGCACCGCCAGCGCGACGAAGGCGAAGCGCCAACCGAAAAGGCCGCCCAGCCAGCTGCCCAGCGGAACGCCGATCGATAGCGCCAATGGTGTGCCGACGCCAGCGATGGCCAGCGCGCGGCCCTTGAGATGATCGGGCACCATGCGGCGCGCATAGCCGGCCAGCATGCCCCAGATCATGGCGCCGGCCACGCCTGCCAGGAAACGCACCGCCAGCACCAGGTATAGATTGTCGGTGATCGCGGTGAGTGCATTGGCGAGCAGCAGGATGGCCAGCGTGCAAAGCAGCAGCGGCTTGCGGCGCCATGTGATGGTGGCGGCGGTCATCGGAATTGCCGCCACCAGTGCGCCAGCGGCATACAGCGTGATGAATTGGCCGGCGACCGATTCGGACACGCCCATCCCCGCGCTGATCAGGGAGATTGTGCCAGCCGGGATAATTTCGGTTAGCAGCGCAAGGAAGCCGGTGGTGGCAAGGGCGAGCAGGGCGCCTATCGGTAAAGCGTTCATATGATCTTCCAGTGGCAAAGTGCGTAGTGTGGCGAAAGATCGATCAATGAAAAATAAGCTATAGTTCACAACACTTGTGTCATTGGAGTCATTAAAGGGTGGATAACCTCAGTTCCCTCAACGTGTTCGTGCGTGTAGGCGAAGCGAGCAGTTTTACAGCGGCGGGCAAGCAGCTGGGCGTGAGTGCGTCGGCGGTCAGCAAGTCGATTGGGCGACTGGAGGAGCGGCTGGGTGTGCGCTTGTTCCACCGTTCGACGCGGACAGTGAGCCTGACGCCGGAAGGACTGCTGTTCCTGGAGCGTTGCCGTCACATCTTGTCGCAGGTGGAGTCGGCGGAAGCGGAATTGCTGCAAGCGCAGGGTGCGCCGCGCGGCAGATTGCGTATCAGCGTGCCGTCGGTGGGAGCGATGTTCATGTCGCGGCTGGCTCACTTCAAGCGCCTGTATCCGGAGATTGCGATGGATGTCGATTGCTCCGACCGTTTTGTCGATGTGATCGAAGAAGGCTTTGATGCGGTCATTCGCACCGGCCAGCTGGCCGATTCGCGCCTGACAGCGCGCCGCATCGGCGCTTGCCGCAAGATCGTGATCGCTTCGCCGGATTACTTGAAGCGCGCCGGCACGCCACGCAAGCGGGCCGACTTACTGAAGCACGATTGCATCCTGTACCGCTATCCGCAAACCGGCAAGCTGGATATGTGGCCCTGGGACGGCGTGCCGCAAGAGCTGCCGGCCAGCGCCATCGCCAACACGCTGGAACCGCAGGTATGCCTGGCTGAGCAGGGGGCGGGGCTGGCCTACGTGCCGGAGATCGCCGTACGCCAGCAATTGCGGGACGGCCGGCTGGTGACGGTGCTGGACAAGCATGTTACCCAGGAACTGGTGTTCTACGTGCTGTGGCCGTCGAGCCGGCACCTGCCGTCGAAGATCCGCGTGTTTGTGGACTTCATCGCGGAGCAGCTGTTCCCGCTATGACGTCGGCGCGGTATTGGCGGCTCAGCGGAACCCGCGCCCCGCCGCGCAGCAGCAGTTCGCCGTCGCCCTTGTCGTGGTTGACGATGCTGGCGATCCAGTCGGTCTGTACGGCGGCGCGGCGGTGGCAGCGGATGAAGCGTGGACCGAGCTTGTCCAGCAGGCCGGCCAGTGTTTGCCGCATCAGCGGCGCGCCGTCGGCGGTGTGCAGGATGACGTAGTTGTCGGCGGTTTCGATCCATTGAATATGTTCGACCCTGACGATGCGCGTGCCGTTGCGCTCCGGGACCAGCAACTGTGTGACGGACGGCAGCGGCGCGGCCTCCGTGGCCGGCGCCTCAGCGGAGCGCAGGGGCGAAAGCCTTTCGCGCGCGCGTTGCAGGGCGCGTTGAAGGCGTGGCTGGTCGTAAGGCTTGAGCAGGTAATCGATGGCGTTGGCGTCGAAAGCGCTTACCGCGTATTCGTCGTAGGCGGTGACAAAGACCACCAGCGGTGCGGGCGCCGGCAGCGAGGCGGCGACGTCGAGGCCGGAGATTTCGGGCATCTGGATGTCGAGCAGCAGCAGGTCGGGTGCGAAGGATGGCAGCATTTCCAGCGCTTCGACACCATCGCGGGCTTCTTCGATGGCGCTGACGCCAGGTTCCGCCGACAGCATGCGGCGCAGCTTGTCGCGCGCAGGACGCTCGTCGTCAACGATCAGGATACGCATGGCAGCCTCACTTCGGCGCGCACGCCGGCCGGTGACAGGACAGTCAGCTCGAACGAGGCGCGCTCGCCGTACAGGGCGTGCAATCGCTCGCGCAGGTTGTGTACGCCGATGCCGCTGCAGGCCGTGCCGCTGGCTGGCAGGGTGCCGCTGTCGTCCTCCAGCCGCAGCACCAGCTCATCGCCGGCGCGCTGTGCGGAGATGCTGATGGCGGTAGGCCGGCGCTGCTTTTCGACGGTGTGCTTGAAGATGTTTTCCAGCAGTGGTTGCATGCTCATTACCGGCACGCTGCAATCCAGCAGCGATTCGTCGATGGTCCAATTCACGGTAACGCGGTCCGAGAAGCGCTCCCCCATCAGCGCCGCGTAGCCGCGCAAGATACGCAACTCGGTTTCCAGCGGCACCAGATGGCGCTCGCCCACATCCAGCGTGGCGCGCAGTACGTCGGAGAGCTGGACCAGCATGGCGTCGGCGCGCTGTACGTCGCTGTACATCAGCGACGATATCGTGTTCAGCGCGTTGAACAGAAAGTGCGGCTGCATTTGCTGGGTCAGCCGCAGCAGCTGTGCTTCGCGCAGGGATGCGTTGGCGCGCTCGACACGCAGCTTTTCTTCCAGCATGGCGTGGAAGGACAGCACGCCGAAGGTGATGGTGGCGAAGATGAAGAAGAACACCGTCATCTTGATGTCTTCGTACAGATAGATTTCCCCCCAGCCGCCGTGCGGGTAGCGCTCGCCTGCCAGCGCGTACACCGCGTGCCGGATGCCGAAGGCGATCGGCACAAAGGTGATCCAGTACACCGGCAGCCAGACCAGCTGGCGCGCGAACCAGCGCAGCGGCGCATGCACCAGATGGTCGTACTTGCGGGTATGGCGGCGCTGCGCCAGCAGCAGCAAGGTGCCGGTCAGCGCGGAAGAGGACTCCCACAGGATAGGCTTCCACACGCCATGGTCGTGGTCACGCAGGTATTCCTGCACCGAGGTGCTGACCATCAGCACCCAGAACAGGACCCAGGCAATCGCTATGACGGTGCGGGTTCTTTGCATGGGATCAGCGGTAGCGGGCTTCCATCAGATCGATCTCGCGCACCAGCTTGCGGGAGATTTCGTCGGAGATGTGCTCGTGCCGCGCCAGATCGAACACGGTGCGCCGCTCGGCTTCCAGCGCCGCCAGACGCAGCTCCTTCTCGGCGGAGTCGGTTTTGCGCCACCCTTGCTCGCTTTCTGGATCGACTTCCTTCAGCTTGTGCTCATAGAAGGCGATGACCCGCGCAGCGGCCTGCGGATACACTTCCGGATCGATGCAGGCGTCGGACGCCATCAGCTCCACCTGGGTTTTTTCGATGGCCGAGATGGCGGCGTTGGCGGCCGCGCGGCGCGCCAGGTCTTCTTCCTGCTGCTCTTCCGGTTCGGCCGGGAAGGTCATGCCGGCCAGCAGGCGAGGCAGCGCAACGCTGGCCACCAGCAGCGACAGCAGGATCACCGAGCAGGCCAGGAAAATGGTCAGCGCGCGCGCCGGGAATGGCGCGCCATCCGGCAGCGCCAGCGGCAGCGTCAGCACGCCAGCCAGCGTGATGGTGCCGCGCGCGCCGGCCAGCGTGGTCGCCAGCAGCAGGCGCGGATTGATTTTGTGGCGCGGCTGATGGCGGTATTTCTGCTTGAAGATGGTCAGCCGCAGCGACGCCCAGACCCAGACAAAGCGCAGCGCCAGCAGGCCGGCGGTGATCGCCACCGCATACGCCAGCAGCCACCAGCGGTTGACGTGACCGCTTTCCTCCAGCGAGGCGCCGGCCAGTCGGAAGATTTCCGGCAGCTGTTCGCCCAGCAGCACGAACATCACGCCGTTCAGCGAGAACTGCACCGTGTCCCACACCGCCGAACGCTGGATGCGGGTGTTGGCCATTGCGTGGCCGCTCAACTCGACATAGCTCATGGTGACGCCGGCCGCCACCGCCGCCAGGATGCCCGACGCGTGCAGACGTTCGGCCACCAGGTAGGCGCCGAATGGAATCAGCAGGTTGACCAGGATAGGCGAGCCTGGCGGTTCGCCAAAATGGCGCGTCAGCCAGCGCTGCACCCAGGTGACCACCATGGTGACGCCGACGCCGGCCGCGATGCCGGCGATCACCAGCCACACAAAGGTGAGGGCGGCGGTTTGCAGCGAGAAGGCGCCAGTCATGGCCGCCGCCACCGCGAAGCGGAAGCACACCAGGCCGGAAGCGTCATTCAGCAGCGACTCGCCTTCCAGGATGTGCATCAGGCGCTTGGGTATCGGCGTGCTGGAGGCGATCGAACTGACCGCGATTGGATCGGTTGGCGAGACGATGGCCGCCAGCGCGAACGCGACCGGCAATGGCATGGTGGGGATCATCCAGTGAATCAGGAAACCAGCGCCGACCACGGTGAACACCACCAGGCCAAACGCCAGCTCAAGAATGGTGCCCTTGTCGCGCAGCAGGCCGCTCTTGGGGATGCGCCAGCCATCGAGAAACAGCAGCGGCGGCAGGAACACCAGGAAGAACAATTCCGGGTCCAGGTCCACGCCGTGCGTGGATTTGGCGGCGATCAGCGCGCCCAGTCCGATTTGTACCAGCGGCAGCGGTATTGCGCCTGGCAGCACTTTGCGGAGATAGGCGCTGGCCACCACCGCCATCAACATGATTAGTACAACTTCGATTGAATCCATTCCCTTCCTTTTCCTGCGTAACTTGCTTAACAGGCTAAGCTTACACTATTGGAAGTTCGGTAAGAAGTTGGTGCAAGGCACTAGCGAAATGAAAATCTTTCTGGCATAATGCATGCCTTCTGCGGGAGTAGCTCAGTTGGTAGAGCGCAACCTTGCCAAGGTTGAGGTCGAGAGTTCGAGACTCTTCTCCCGCTCCAGAATTCAGTGCTAGAAATAGTAGCAAATCAAAAGGCAGCCTGCGGGCTGCCTTTTTTGTTGTTTATCGTTCTCCAATACAACATCTTCCCCGTTGCAAACGTTATACTAGGTGAGGACCATCGAAGGAGACGAAATCCATGAAATCTGTTCAACAGGAAGTTGATGAGCGCAGTAACTTAACCAACTCCAACAAATTCGAACTCCTCCTGTTCCGTCTCGGCGGTGACGCCAATGGCGAACATTCTGAGTTGTTCGGTATTAACGTCTTCAAAATCCGCGAAATCGTTGCAATGCCTGAAGTAACTGCTGTGGCCGGGTCCCCGCCACATATGTTGGGTGTTGTGAATCTTCGCGGGCAAATCATCACGGTGCTGGATTTGCCAGGCATCGTCGGTGTGACCCCAAAAACTGGTCTGAATATTATGCTGGTCACTGAATTCGCGCGCACCACGCAAGCGTTCGCGGTCGAATCAGTGGATGAAATCGTGCGCCTGGACTGGAGCCAGGTGCTGACTGCCGAAGGCACTGCAGGCGGCAAAGTCACCAGTATCGCCCGCGTGGATGGCGACGTGCAGAACACCCGCCTGGCGCAGGTGCTGGACGTGGAAACCATCTTGCGCGAGCTGGTGCCGCCGGAAGGCAAGGATGTCGATCCCGAAACCATTGGACCGAAAGTGGCGCTCAAACAAGGCGCCGTCATCCTCGCAGCAGACGACTCGGTGGTTGCGCGTAACCTGATTGAAAAAGGTTTGGAAGCGATGGGTGTGCACTTCATCATGACCAAGTCGGGCAAGGAAGCATGGGACCGTTTGCAGTCCATCGCCGAAGGCGCCAAAGCCGAAGGTGTGGGCGTCAACGACCGCGTCGCCATGATACTGACTGACCTGGAAATGCCGGAGATGGACGGCTTCACGCTGACCCGCCTGGTCAAGCAGGACCCGCGCTTTGCCAAGATCCCTGTGGTGATTCACTCTTCGCTGTCTGGCAAGACCAACGAAGACCACGTCAAGGGCGTCGGCGCGGATGCGTATGTGGCCAAGTTCTCGGCTGAGGACCTGGCAGGCACCATCCGCACGGTGCTGGGCAAGGCTGCTGCCGCCGCGTAAGTAAAGAAACAGGTAGTATGAAGGGCCACGACGGCAACGTCGTGGCCCTTTTTACTTTCACGAAAGGATCTACCGTGGCAGCTAAGAAAATTCTGTTTTTGACGGGTGACTTTGCGGAAGATTACGAGACCATGGTGCCGTTCCAGGCGCTGCTGGCGGTTGGTCACACCGTGCACGCCGTGTGTCCGGACAAGAAGGCGGGCGATACCATCAAGACCGCCATCCATGATTTCGAAGGCGACCAGACCTACACCGAAAAGCCCGGCCACCGCTTCGCGCTGAATGCCGACTTTGCCGATGCCGATGTCGGCAACTACGATGCGCTGGCGATTGCCGGCGGCCGCGCACCGGAATACCTGCGCCTGAATCCGCGCGTGATCGAACTGGTGCAGCAGTTCGCCGCCGCCAACAAGCCGATCGCGGCGATCTGCCACGGCGCGCAGTTGCTGGCGGCGGCGGAGGTCATACGCGGCCAGACCATCTCCGCCTATCCGGCGTGCGCGCCGGAAGTGAAGCTGGCTGGCGCCACGTATGCCGACATCCCGGTCGATCAGGCGGTCACTGATGGCATCTTCGTCACCGCGCCGGCGTGGCCGGCGCATCCCGCGTGGATTGCCCAGTTCCTGAAGAAGCTGGGCACGGAGATCAAGCTTTAGCCAGGTTCGCCGCGTGGAAGCGCAGGTGGTCTTCGACGAAAGTCTGGATGAAGTAGTAGCCGTGATCGTAGCCGGCATGACGGCGCAGCGTCAGCGGCTGCGACACTGCTGCACAGGCGGCTTCGAAGGCTTCCGGGTGCAGCTGTTCGGCGAGGAACTTATCGCCCAGGCCCTGGTCGATCAGGATGCCGGCCGGGAAGGGCGCCTGGCCCTTGACTTGCGCCATCAGCGAACTGGCGTCATACTGCGCCCACGCGCCCGTGTCCTCGCCCAGATAAGCGGTGAAGGCTTTCTTGCCCCACGGGCACTGCGATGGCGCGGCAATCGGCGCAAACGCGGACACCGACTTGAAGACGTCGGGACGCTTCAGCGCCATCGTTAATGCGCCATGGCCGCCCATCGAGTGGCCAAATACGCCGATGCGTTGCGCATCGACCGGCAGTTCCTGCCCCACCAGCTCACGCAGCTCATGAATATAGCTGTACATGCGATAGTGCTGAGCCCACTTCGCCTGCGTGGCATCAAGATAGAAACCGGCACCCACGCCGAAGTCCCAGCTCTCGCTTTCGCCGTCCACATTGGCGCCGCGCGGGCTGGTGTCGGGAGCGATCAGCATCAGGCCGAGTTCCGCAGCGACGCGCTGCGCACCAGCCTTGATCATGAAGGTCTCTTCGGTGCAGGTCAGGCCGGCGAGATAAAACAGGGCAGGCACCGGGCCGTGTTCCGCCTGCGGTGGAATGAAGACGGAGAAGCGCATCGGCAAGCCGATCTCGCGCGATTCGTGGCGATAGAAGCGTTGTACGCCGCCGAAGCAAGCATGTTCGCTAACAATTTCGAGCATTAAATGTTTCCTTAAGTTCCCTAGCGCACAGTGATGGCGCTAGATATATCGCAGAATTGTACAAGTATTGTTAAAAAGGAGAAGTACATGCCGGATATTCAGGTCATTTTGGCCGATCTGGGCTGGCCACTGGCGGTTGCAGTGGCGTGGCTGTCGGGGGAATTCGTGCATCGCTGGACGCGTTTGCCGCGTATCAGTGTTTACGGTTTGATTGGTTTTTTGCTGGCCCAGGCCTTCCCTGAAGCGCTCAGCAGTGGTGCATCGAGCAATGTGACCATCCTGGCCAACCTGGCCTTCGGGCTGATTCTGTTTGAGTTCGGCTACCGCATCAATCTGCACTGGCTGCGGATTAATCCCTGGATCGCCGTCACCGGCCTGGCCGAATCGGCCGCCACCTTTGGCGTGGTCTATCTGATCTCGCACCTGACCGGCATGCCGCCGCTGACCTCTCTGCTGCTGGCCTCGCTGGCCATGTCCACCTCGCCAGCCGGCGTGCTGCGGGTGATCAATGAGGAAGACAGCTCCGGCCAGGTGACCGAGCGCGTGCTGCACCTGGTGGCGATCAATAGCGTGATCGCGCTGTTCGTCTTCAAGGTGGTGGTGGGCTTCTGGGTGTTCCAGACTTCCGGCAGCCTGACGCAGGCGATGTCGCACAGCGGCATTGAGCTGCTGGGTTCTGCGGCGATGGGCGCGCTGATGGGCTTCCTGGTGCCGGCCGTGCTGCGCCGGCTCGGTGCGCTGGCGCAGGATGGCACGATTGCTTTCGCACTCGGCGTGATCCTGCTGGTGGCCGCGTCGCGCGCGTTCGATGTGTCGCCGGTACTGGCGACGCTGACCTTCGGCCTGGTGGCGCGCCACAAGCGGGTGGCGTTCAGCCGCACCGAGCGTAATTTTGGCGGCATTGGCGAACTGCTGACCGTGCTGCTGTTCGTGTTTGCTGTCTCAACGCTGGAATGGGAGCGGGTGGTGGATGGCGCCGGCCTGGCGGCGGTGCTGCTGCTGGCGCGCTTCCTGGTCAAGACGGCCACCGTGGCGGGCCTTGCGCACGTCAGCGGCATCTCGTGGCGCAAGGGCGTGATGACCGGTATCGCGATGGCGCCGATGTCGGTGTTCGTCACGCTGCTGCTGGAGCAAACCAAATACATGGGGATCGTGCTGGTGGATGAACTGGCCGCACTGGCGGCGATGACGCTGCTGCTGGAAGTGGTCGGTCCGGTCATCACGCAGCGGGCGCTGTTCTGGGCCAAAGAAACCCATCAGGAGGAAAAATAAATGGCATTGGAAGAATTCAAATCTTCAAAACCGCTCACCATGGGCGTGGAACTGGAGCTGCAACTGGTCAGTCTGTCGGACTTCGACCTGACCGCATCCAGCCCGGACTTGCTGCACCTGCTGAACCGCAAGCCTTTCTCCGGCAATGTGACGCCGGAAATCACCGAAAGCATGATCGAGATTAACAGCGACGTGCACACCAACCACACCGAGCTGGTGGCGCAGTTACAGGTGATCCGCGACACGCTGGTGCAGGCCGGCGAGCAGCTTAACATCGGCATTTGCGGCGGCGGCACGCACCCGTTCCAGAAATGGTCGGACCGGCGGATTTTCTCCAAGCCGCGCTTCAAGGAAGTGTCGGAGCTGTATGGCTATCTGGCCAAGCAGTTCACCATCTTCGGCCAGCACGTCCATATCGGCTGCGCCTCGGGCGATGATGCGCTGTTCCTGCTGCACGCGCTGAGCCGCTATGTGCCGCACTTCATCGCGCTGTCTTCGTCGTCGCCCTACGTGCAGGGTAATGACACGCTGTTCAACTCGGCCCGCCTGAACTCGGTGTTTGCGTTTCCGATGAGCGGCCGCGCGCCGTTCACGCAAAGCTGGCACACTTTCGAGCACGAGTATTTCGCCAAGATGGAACACACCGGCGTGATCAAGAGCATGAAGGACTTTTACTGGGACATCCGTCCCAAGCCGGAATTCGGCACCATCGAGCTGCGCGTGTGCGACACGCCGCTGACGGTGGAGCGGGCGGCGGCATTGGCGGTGTACCTGCAATCGCTGTGCGCCTATCTGCTGGAGCGCCGCGAGGAAGCGCCGGCGGAAGACGACTACCTGGTCTACAACTACAACCGCTTCCAGGCTTGCCGCTTTGGCCTGGACGGCACGGTGGTGCATCCGAAAACCTACGAGAGCCTGTCGCTGCGCGAAGACATCCTGACCACGCTGCGCAAGATGGAGCCTTATGGCGCAACGCTGGGTGCCACCGCCGGCCTGCAGCATCTGGTGCAGGTCACGCACGAGGGCAGTGATGCGCATTATCTGCGCCAGCAGTTCGACGCCAGCGGCAGTGTGGAAGGTGTTGTGGATGCGGCGATCGGGCGCTTCCGCGGCCGTTGATCTACTTGAAGGTGATCGCCTTGTTGAGGCGTGCGATCACCTCGTCCGGCACGGCCTTGCTGCACATGATGTGGCGCTCCAGGCCGGGCGGCATGTCCTTGAATTGCAGCAGGCGCAGATTGGGCGCCTGCTCGCTCTGATGCTTGATGATGTAATGGCCTTCATCTTCCGACACGAACATCAGGTCAACCGCGCCTTTGCTGACCGATTGCACCATTTTCAGCGTGGGCGCGGCGGACAGGGCTACCACCGGCTGCCATTGCTGCATGAAGGCGTCCAGTCCGCCGTACGAATAATTGTCCTTGATCAGCACGCGCACATCACGCAGCCGCGCCAGCTCTTCAAGGGTGCTCACACCGCGCGCGGCAAAAGCTGCATTGGTCAGCACCACCCAGCTGCGGTCGCGGTAGATGGCCTTGGTGAACTTGGCGTATTGCTGGCGCTCTGGCGTGGCGAACCAGCCAACCGCACAACTCAGGCTGGCTTGGTCCTTGATCATGAATAGCTGGCGGTTGGTCGGCACTTTGTGCCATTGCACGGGGATGCGGGCATGCTTGAACGCGGCGGCTGCCGGTGCGCCGGTCAGGCCGCCAGGTTCGCCATCCGGCTGCACCGTCATATACGGCGGACGCTCGCTGTAGGTGACATGGATCAGGTCTTCTGCCAGGCATGCAGGCGAGGCAAGCAGCAGGCTTGCGGCGATCACGGCGGCGCTACGCGGACATCTCATGACATTCCATCCGGTTGAGGAGCGGCTAGTCTACACCGGGTGATGCCATAAAATCAAAAAACATTTACTAATTGCATCAGAAGCGTGTTTCGCGTGCCACCCGCAGGAAGTTGTCGAGGATGCCGGTGCAATCGAGCAGCTCGACGCCGCCGGCACGGTGGAACTCCGGGTGCCATTGCAGGCCCATGACAAACGGCGCCTTGCGGTAGCGGATCGCTTCAATCACATTGTCCGGCACCGACACCGCTTCGACCGACATATCGCGTCCCAGCGTCCGCACTGCCTGGTGGTGGATCGAGTTGACCATGCCGGTGGCCTGGCCCTTGAACATGCGCGCCAGCGAGGAGCCGGCGGGGAAGGCGATTTCGTGGCGGTTGCGGTCGTAGTCGTCGTTGACGTGGGCCAGCGATTCCGGCATGTCGGTGGCGATGTCCTGGTACAGCGTGCCGCCGAAGGCGACGTTGATCAGCTGGCAGCCGCGGCAGATGCCCAGCACCGGCTTGCCCGCTTCAACGAATTCGTGCAGCAGCTCCAGCTCGTACATATCGCGCGCCCGGTCGCCGCCCCATTCGGGCCGGGTCGGCACTGCCGAATAGCTTTGCGGCGACACGTCGGCGCCGCCTTGCAGCACCAGGCCGTCCAGGTGCTTGGCGTAGTCGCGCAGGCGGATGTTCGACGGGTGCAGCAGGCCGTCGGTATTCACCGTCGGGATCATGAATACCAGCACGTCGCGTGACATCACCCATTGTGCAATCGACTCTTCGAGGTATTGCAGGTTCTTGCTGCGCAGGCCGGTGGCGCCGGGTTCGGGATGGAAGATGCGGGCGGAGACGCCGATGTGCAGCGGGCGCTGGATCACATGGCGCGTGGCGGCTGCGGCGATGCGCCGGTAGCGTGCCATGATGACGCGGCCCCACAGGCTGAAGATGGTGTCGCCCGGATCGAGGTAGCGCGGCGTGCCGGTGTCCTGCTGGATGCGTTGGTCCGGCTTGCGGCGTTCGCCGTGGTCGCTGGCGCGGCGTTGCTGGCTATTGGGCTGTTGCGGATCTGGATCGTCTGGTCCGGCGCTCATACTGGTTCCTGTGTGTCTCGGATAGCGCTAGTGTGCCATATCTGAGGGACCTCAGTCGCATGATAGCCACTATCTCTCTGGGCAGTAGGTGACCATGACTCTCCTAAAGCAAGGAATGTCCTACGCGAGCACAAGCTGACTACTCTCATGCTGCAATTGCCGCCGGCCTTACGATGGCTATCCCTGACGCACCAGTGTCAGTTCATTTACATCAAGGAGATAACATCATGGCCAACTCTAACAAAGACAACCAGGGCGGTAAAAACCAGCAGAGCGACACCAGCAACCGCGGCTTCGCTTCGATGGACCCTGAGCGCCAGCGCGAGATTGCTGCGGAAGGCGGCCGTGCCGCGCATGCATCGGGCAATGCGCATGAGTTCACGTCCGAGGAAGCACGCCAGGCCGGCAGCATGAGCCACAAGAACGACGGCAATCAGCAGAGCGGCAGCGCTTCGGGCGGTTCGCGCAGCGGTGGCGACCAGCAGGGCGGCAGCCAGGAAGGCGGCAGCGGCGGTGGTTCGCGCAGCAGCGGTGGCGGATCCTCCGGCGGCACCCGTGGCGGCACGCCAGAGCAGCACGCTGAAGCCGGCCGTCAAAGCCATAAAAAAGACCGCTAGTAGGCGCTGGATGCGGCGGCTCAGGCCGCCGTTATCGCTATCACTATTGTTAGCAAACGTACATACGTTTTTGTGTTGCCGCGCTACGGTGGAGGCTTAACCCAGGAGTCTCCATGTTCGATATGAGTTTGCCATGGTTACCTCGATATCCTGAAACGTAACCGCATCGCCGAAAGCGATGTGTACCAGGCGCTGCGCGAAGCCGATGTGGAGTTGGACTGCGCCCGCTGCATTTTTCTGGAAGCTGACGGCAGCATCACCGTCTTGAAGAAAAAATACTAAGCCAGCCGGCTGGCCAGCGTATCGGCGAAAGCGCTCACCAGTGGATCTGCCTCACGCCGTGTGGCCAGGCCCACGCTGGTTTGCAAGGTGCCGCGCGCCAGCGGGATGAAATGCACACCGGCCGGCGCCGTCAGGCGCATGCACTCGGGGACGATGGCGATGCCCAGTCCCGCCTCGATCAGATTCAGTTGCGAGGATTTGCGCGACAAGGCGCGCGCCGGCTTGGGAAAAAATCCCTGTTCCAGACACAGGTTGGCGACCAGATAGCTCAAGCCGCCGCGATCCTTGTGCGGAATCGAAATGAAAGCTTGCTCGCTGAGCTCCGCCAGTTCGACATTATCCCGCGCCGCCAGCGGCGAATTGCCGGCCACCGCCACCATCAGTTGCTCGCTGCCGATTTCGCGTACCTGGATGTGCGGATGGCGGCGCAAGGTCGGCAGCCGCAGCAAGCCGATATCCATCCGGCCTTCCTCGATTTCCAGCGTTTGATTTTCCGATGGCAGCATCGACACTTCCAGCGTGACGCCAGGGTGCTGGTCCAGCGCGGCCGACAAGGCGTTGCTGATGCGCGGCGTCAGTATCACCGAGCTGGAATGCTGCAAGCGGATCACGCCTTGCGCACCTTTGCCCACATGGCGCGCCTGCAGCAGCGTGTCATCGATGTCCTCCAGGATGCGCTTGCCGCGTTCGTAGAACAGCTGGCCGGCCGGCGTCAGCTCGAACTGGCGGGCGTCGCGCGTCAGCAGCGGCGTTTGCAGTTCGTCTTCCAGCTCCTTGATTTGCCGGCTCAGCGCCGACTGCGCGATGTACAGCTTTTCGGCAGCGCGCGAGTAGCTGCCGGCGTCCACGATCTCTATAAAATACTTAAACTGTTTAAGCGAAATCACCGTTATGCCGTTTCGAGATAGATGGCCGCCGTTTTTGATATTGGATCAATTCCGGGCCGGCCGTTAAAGTGAAGTTCTCTCTTCTTCATTCACGGAACCTGCCATGTTGGGATTGATTGGTGTAATCGGCGTGGTGCTGAGTATTGCAGTAAAACTGATCTGCGTCCAGATCGGATGCGCCAGCAGCATCGACGAGCGCGAGGATTAGCCGCATAATCGCGGCATGATCAAACGTCTTCTTGTTATCTCGCTCGGCACACTCGCAGGGATTGCTTTTTCCGCGTGGGGCGCTGGCGCCCTGTGGTTCCAGCTGCCTTTCGGCGTGCTTGCGCGCCAGCTGGCGCTGGCGGCCTGGCCGATATTTTGCGTCGCCGCGCTGATCGCCTTCTGGCGGCGGCGCTACCGGCTGCCGGCGGTCTGGCTAGCCTTGCTGCTTGCCCTGATGGCCTGGTGGAGCACCATCCAGCCATCGCACCAGCGCCTGTGGGCCGACGATGTGGCGCGCATGGTCGCCGGCAAAGTGGATGGCAGCGTCGTCACGCTGGATCAGGTGCGCAATTTCGACTGGCGCAGCGATACCGACTACACGGTGCGCTGGGAGCCGCGCCGATATGATTTGAACCAGCTGCAATCGGTCGATGTGGCGCTGTCGTACTGGATGGGCCCCGCGATTGCGCATACGCTGGTGTCGTTCGGCTTCAGCGACGGCCGCTACCTGACGTTTTCGATTGAGATCCGCAAGGAACGCGGCGAAAGCTTCGACGGCCTGGCCGGCTTTTTCAAGCGCTATGAGACGGTGCTGATCGCGGCCGATGAACGCGACATCCTGCGTGTGCGCACCAATGTCCGCGACGAAGACATGTGGCTGTACCGGCTGCGCATGCCGCCGCCAATGATGCGTTCCTTGTTCCTGGCGTATCTGGACGAGGGCGAGCAGCTGAAACGCGCGCCGCGCTTCTACAATACGCTGACCGCCAACTGCACCACGATTGTTTACGCGATGGCGCGGCACATCAGCCCTGGGCTGCCGCTGGACTGGCGCTTGCTGGCATCCGGTTACCTGGATCGCTATCTGCATGACATTGGCGCGCTGGCGGGGCCGGGCGACTTCGATACGTTGCGGCGCCAGGCCCACATCACCGCCAAGGCGCGTGCGGCGGGACAGTCGGAAGACTTCTCGCAGCTTATACGTCGCTAAGCATCTGCTTCAACTGGTGCTTTAGTATCTTGCCGCTGGGCGCGGCGGGCAGGGCGGCCATGACGATGATCTGAGAAGGTCGCTTGTATGGCGCCAGCTGCGCCGCCAGGTAATGCTGCAATTCGGCGGTATCGACGGCGTGGCGGGCATCGATTTCGATAAAGGCCACCACTTCCTCGTCGCCATCGGCGGCAGGACGGCCAATCACCGCTGATTGCGTCACCGCTGGATGCGCGTTCAACAGCGTCTCCACTTCCAGCGGATAGACATTGAAACCGGCGCGGATAATCAGTTCCTTGGTGCGGCCGACGATGAACAGCGCGCCATCCGCATCCTGGAGCACCATGTCGCCGGTGTTGAGCCAGCCTTCGGCGTCGATCACGGCGGCGCTCAGTTCCGGCTGCCGGTAGTAGCCGAGCATGACGTTGGGGCCGCGCACCCACAGCTCGCCGGCCTGATCGCCTTGCAGGCGGATTTCTACGCCGGGAATGGCATGGCCGACCGAAGTGTCCGCGCGCGGCTGGTCGAGGCGGGTCTGGCTGACGGTGGGCGCGCTTTCGGTCAGACCGTAGCCATTATGCAGCGGCATGCCTAGCAACTGTTCCACCTGCGCCTTCAGCGAGGGCGCCAGCGGCGAGCCGCCCGCGTAGGCAAAGCGCAGATGCGTGCGCAGCGGCGTGGCTGCGCCGCCAAGTTTTTCCAGCAGCCTCGCATACATGGCGGGCACGCCCTGCACGATGGTCAGCCGGTGCTGTTCCAGCGCCGTCAGCAGGCCATCCGGCGTGAAGCGAGCGCACAGATACAGGCAGGCGCCGGCATACAGTGTGCCCAGCATGACCGAGGTCAGGCCATAGACGTGGGTGATCGGCAGCACGCCATAGGCGCGGTCATCCGGTGTCAGGCCGCGCAGGGTGCTGGAGACGGCGGCGATGAACAGCAGATTGCGGTGGGTGAGCATCACACCTTTGGGCGCACCGGTGGTCCCGGTGGTGTATAGCAGCGCGGCGACCTGCTGATGCGCTGCCGCGTGCACCGGCTCCGGCGCACAGTGCTGATTCAGTGGACCGGCCAGCCATCCCTCGCGCAGGTTTGCCCCGGCGCGCTCGGCATGGGCGGCGGTTTCCGGCGAAGCGGCATGCGCCAGATAGATCGCCAGGCGCGCATCACTGTGTTGCAGCACCACCGCCACCTCGCGCGGCGACAGCCTGCCGTTGATGTGCACAATCCACGCATCCAATTCGGCGGCGGCAAAGCTCAGCACCACTTGCCCGACACAGTTCTCGCCGATGACGGCCAGCCGGTCGCCCGGCCGCAGCTGCAAGGCGCGCAATTGTGTGCAGGCCTGGTCGATGGCGGCCGCCAGTTCGGCATAGCTCCAATGCCGCTGGCCGTCGTGCAGCGCCGGCGCGTTTGGCGTTTGTTCAGCCCAGCGGCGGGGAATGGCGGAAATGCGCGAGGGGAGCGATGCGAGTAGGTGTGCGGTATTCATGAACGCGCATTGTGGCCGATACGGCCACCGGCGATCAAGCTTTGATGTCGATCAGCGTGCCGAGATTCTGGTCAGCGGTCTGGATGACTTTCGCCGACAGGTCGAACTGGGCCTTGTAGACCAGCGAGTTGGTGGTTTCGACGGCGAGGTTGGTGGCACTCGGACCTTCCACTTGCAACAGCTGCTGGCCGCGCATGGAAATCGATACGCCGGTACCGGCAGGTGCGTTTTCGGCGAAGTTGGCCTGCGCCGGCTGGAAACCCTGGGTGCCGATGTTGGCGATCGCGTGCGCGCTGTTGCCCAGCGCGCGCTCGGCGGCGTTGAGACCAGTGACTCCAGAGCTGAGAACGGCGATGGCCATAATAATGGTTTCCCTCGGGCAATTAACCGCAGTTTACACCCTCACGCAGCGGAATGCACGAACTGATTAAAAAATAGGCGAATTTCCCCGCGCGCGTTGTTGTAGTGGCTTGTATGGATTATGTATGTGTTATTCTTGCGCCCCACATTGTTCATAAGAAACACTAACCGGGGAAAAAGTGAATGGCTTTGTTTGATTTTCTGGAGAAGGAGCGCACCATCGCTGGTGCTGGCTTCAATCGTTGGCTGGTGCCGCCTGCAGCGCTGGCAATCCACCTGTGTATCGGTATGGCCTATGGCTTCTCCGTGTTCTGGCTGCCGCTGTCGAAAGCGCTGGGGATCAAGGAAGCGCTGGCTTGCCCGGCTGATATCGGCATCCTGGAGCGCATTCTGTCGTCCAGCTGCGACTGGCAGATTTCCATGCTGGGCTGGATGTACACCATGTTCTTCGTTTTCCTCGGCCTGGCCGCATGGCTGTTCGGCGGCTGGCTGGAACACGCCGGTCCGCGCAAGGCGGGTGTGGTATCGGCTGTCTGCTGGTGTGGTGGCCTGGTGATTTCCGCGCTGGGCGTGTATCACCACCAGATCTGGCTGATGTGGCTGGGCTCCGGCGTGATCGGCGGCATCGGCCTGGGGCTGGGCTATATTTCGCCCGTGTCCACGCTGATCAAATGGTTCCCGGACCGCCGCGGCATGGCGACCGGCATGGCCATCATGGGCTTCGGTGGTGGTGCCATGATCGGCGCGCCACTGGCCGACAAGCTGATGAAATACTTCGCCACCCCGGACGCAGTGGGCGTGTGGCAGACCTTCCTGGTCATGGCCGCCATCTACTTCGTGTTCATGATGGCCGGCGCGCTGTCCTACCGCGTGCCGCCGAGCGGCTGGAAACCGGCCGGCTGGACGCCGCCTGCGACCAACGCCAACGCGATGATCACCACCCGCCACGTGCACGCCAGCAAAGTCTGGGGCATTCCGCAATTCTGGCTGGTATGGTGGGTGCTGTGCCTGAACGTGACAGCCGGCATCGGCATCCTGGGCATGGCCTCGCCGCTGCTGCAGGAAATCTTCGGCGGCCAGCTGCTGGGTGTGACCGCCACCTTCAACGAGCTGGACACCGCGCAGAAAGCGCAGATCGCCGCGATTGCCGCCGGCTTCACCGGCCTGCTGTCGCTGTTCAACATCGGCGGCCGCTTCGTCTGGGCCTCGTGCTCGGACTTCCTGGGCCGCAAGGTCACCTACGGTATTTTCTTCCTGCTGGGCCTGGCGCTGTACGCGTCGATTCCAGGCATGGCGCATGGCGGCCACCTGGCGCTGTTCGTGGGCTTCTTCTGCATCATCCTGTCGATGTACGGCGGCGGCTTTGCCACTGTGCCGGCCTATCTGGCCGACCTGTTCGGCACGCAGATGGTGGGCGCGATCCACGGCCGTCTGCTGACCGCCTGGGCGGCCGCTGGCGTGTTTGGCCCGATGCTGGTCAACTATGTACGCGAGTACCAGATCGCCAACGGCGTGCCGAAGGCGCAGGCCTACGACATCACCATGTACGTGCTGGCCGGCCTGCTGGTGGTGGGCCTGATCTGCAACCTGCTGGTGCGTCCGGTGGCCGACAAGCACTTCATGAGCGACGCCGAACTGGCTGCCGAGAAGAAGCTGGCGCACGAGCGTGACGTTGCCGCCTCCAGTGGCACGGTGGGTGCTGGCAATGCGCCGGATAGCGTCACCAGCCCGGTCGCAGTGGCCTTTGGCTGGCTGGCAGTCGGAATTCCGTTGGCGTTAGGCATCGCTATCACGGTTCAGAAAGCCGCAGTCCTGTTCAAATAAAACTATCGTTTTGCAAGCCGCACTACGCTCGTGGTGCGGCTTTTCCCTCTGTAATTCCTCCCGCCGCAGCTCCCCGTCGATAATGCCATATGGTTTTTTAGCAACAGCCTACAAAATTTTTGTAGGAAAAGTGGCCTGACCAAATTACTGTACTGGTTGTGCCACTTTGTATTTGGTACTACCACTTAAAAGATGATCGTAGCATCGGTCGCATAAAACGACAGGAGACAGAAATGAATACAGCACGTCAAACACGTGTGCGGCGGCTCGCCTTGGCCAGTGCAGTAGCAAGCGCTATGTTGCAAATCGCTGCCGAAGCCCAGGCCCAGGCACAAACCACCCCAGCAGCGGAACCGGTCACATCGATCGTGGTGACCGGCTCGCTGATCCGCCGCGTCGCCGACGAGGGCGCTACCCCGCTGAGCATCACCAAGTCCACCGACCTGGAATCGCGCGGCAATACCGAACTCAAGGACTTCGTGCTGGAACAGCCTCAGTCGCTGTCGCTGGGCACCAACTCCGGCGCCGCCGGTCCGGTGACCAACCTGCGCGGCCTTGGCCCGATGCGTACCCTGACGCTGCTGAACGGCCGCCGCCTGGCCAACGAGCCGCTGCAGGATCAATACGTGTCCGTC
Organism: Duganella sp. sic0402; assembly: GCF_019219065.1. Lineage (GTDB taxonomy): Bacteria > Pseudomonadota > Gammaproteobacteria > Burkholderiales > Burkholderiaceae_D > Rugamonas. The sequence goes on from NZ_JAHUWK010000007.1 coordinate 282,926, forward strand.
AACGTGATTCCGCGCATGGCGCTGGACCGCGTGGAGACGCTGAGCGGCGGCGCTGCGTCGATCTACGGCGCGGACGCCATCGGCGGTGTGCAGAACTACCTGACCAAGCGTAACTACAGCGGCGCGGCGGTCAAGGCCGAATATGCGACGCCGGAAATGAGCGGCGGCGGCCGCACCAAGAGCTTTGGCCTGATCGCCGGCTGGGGCAACCTGAATTCCGACGGCTGGAATATTTATGTCGCCGCCGACCACCAGGAAAAGGGCGCGCTGTTCCAGAACGACCGCCCCGACCAGCACGATCCTGAAACCCTGCGCCAGCTGGGCCTGGGCATCACGCCTGACGCGCGCAATGCTTCGCCGTTCGCCAACTTCGGCTTCACCCGCGCGGCCAACACCAACTACAACCCGGCCTTTGCTACCGGTTGCGGCGCACCTTACGCCACGCCGACGCTGGGCAATAACAGCACCGCTGCCACGCCGGTCTACTCGCCAGGCTGCGCGCGCAATCCGCTGTTCTGGAACGCGATTACCGACGGTAGCCGCATCACCACCATGTCGAGCCGCGCCAGCCTGAATCTGGACGGTGGCCACCGCATCGACCTGGATCTGCTGCACTCGGAATTCACCGTGCAGAAGTATCGCGGCATGCAGGTGCCGGGCGCGAACAACCCGTTCACCACCTATTCGCTGGCTTCGACCAGCCGCTTCTATCCGGGTAAAGGCATCACACCGGCAGTGCAGGTGGTGGGCAGCAATACCGGCGCCAACACGCCGACCATGTTCATCGATCCGTCCAAGACTCCGGGCGCCGTATCGAATCTGAACATGAACAACCGCACCATCTACTTCCAGTGGGGACCTGCGGAGCTGGGCCCTGCGTATCGTAACGACCGTCAGACCAACGACCGCCTGGTGCTGTCGGCTGAAGGCTCGGTGCTGGGCTGGGATTATCGCGCGGGCTTCAACTATGGCCGTTCCGAGCGTGACACCGCCGCCGGCGCCGGCTATGTGCTGTACTCGAAAATCCAGGCGGGCTTCGACCAGGGCATCCTGAATCCGTTCGGCCTGCAGGACGCGGCCGGCGCGGAATACCTCAGCAAAGCACAGGCGCTGGACTATACCTACCGCCTGAACAAAGCCTACAACCAGAGCGCCGATCTGACCGTCTCCAAAGGCCTGTGGCCACTGGGCGGCGGCGACCTGACGGTGGCGCTGTCGGCAGAAGTGCGCAAGGACTCAGCCAAGGTCGGCGGCGTACCGCTCGACTACGTGCTGAAGAAAGCTGACGGCAGCTACAACATCGACGCTTCGGGCAACGTGGTGCAGACCGACCTGGTAGGCGAAACCCCTTCCGGCGTGGCCAAGAAACTGGAACGCAAGATCGCTTCGCTGACGATGGAAGTCGAAGCGCCGCTGACCGACAAGTTCCTGCTGAACGGCGCAGTGCGTGCTGACCGCTACGACGATCTGAAAACCACCACCGTCAATCCGAAACTGGCAGCCCGCTGGCAGCCTGCTCAGCCGCTGGTACTGCGCGCCTCGGTGTCGACCGGTTTCCGCGCACCGTCGATCATGGACATCCAGAATCCGACGCCGGAAGTACGTACCCAGATGATGGACGATCCGGTTCTGTGCCCGAGCTCGCAGCCGACCGTTCCAGCTACCGGTACGCCAAGGGCAGGCTACACCTTTGACCAGGTGTGTAATGTGAACACCGCCTACTGGACCAAGTCGCCGAACAACAGCTTCCTGAAACCGGAAAAATCGCGCGGCTTCTCGTATGGCTTCGCGCTGGAACCGTTCAAGGATCTGACCCTGACCGTCGACTACTGGGGCCTGCGCCTGAACGACGTGCTGGGCGCGACCTCGATCGCCGAGATCCAGCAGAATCCGGCCAAGTACGAGTCGTTCATTCTGCGTAAAGCGGATGGCACCATTGACCACATCATCGCCAGCCAGTCCAATCGCGGCAAGGCGCGCATCCGTGGCGCCGACGTGTCGGCTGCTTACCGCTTCCCACGCGCCAGCTTCGGTAACTTCGACGTGAAACTGGACGGCACCTGGTATCAGAAGAACGAGTTCCAGGGCGAGAAGGATGGCGTATGGCTGCAAAACGTCGGCGTGATCACCAACGATGGCCGTTATGGCAGCGCCGGTCCTAACGCCGGTCTGGCAGGCATGCCGCAGATTAACCCGCGCTGGAAGCACACGGCGTCGGTCAACTACAGTTTCGGCGACTGGCGCGCGACCCTGTCGCAACGCTATAACACCGGCCTGACCGATCTGACGCCACGCGCCGGTTCGACCATGACCAAGGTTGATTCGTACAGCCAGTACAACCTGAACATGCGCTACCTCGGCATCAAGAACACCACCATTTCGCTGGGTGTGAACAATATCACGCAGGAATGGCCGCCGATTACCGCCAACACCATCTACAACGGCTATATCACCAGTATGGCTGACATGATGGGCCGTACTTACCGCCTGTCGGTCGAGTACAAGTTCTAAGCACTGCTATTCAGCGATGCCGCACCCTGCGCGAAATGCGCATGGTGCGGCATTTTTTTTGTCCTTGGATTATCATGCTCAGCTTGTCGCAGGAGATGAATCATGAACCATCCAACCAACGCGCAGCCTGAGTCGCTGCATATTGTTTGTCCGCATTGCGATGCGGTGAATCGCGTGCCGTCCGCCAGGCTGGCGGCGCAGCCGGTGTGCGGGAAATGCCAGAAGGCGCTGTTTACCGGTGCGCCGGTGGACCTGAGCAGCGCGCGCTTCCTCAAGCATATCGAGCGTAGCGATATTCCGGTGCTGGTGGACTTCTGGGCGCCGTGGTGCGGACCCTGCCGGACCATGGCGCCATTTTATGCGCAGGCCACGCAGCGGCTGGAGCCGCAGTTCCGCGTAGTGAAGGTGGATACCGAACAGGCGCAGGATCTGGCGGCGCGCTATGCGATCCGCAGCATTCCGACCCTGGTCTTGTTCAAGGGCGGGCGTGAAGTGGCGCGCCAGCCGGGCGCGATGGATGCGCAGAATATCATCGCCTGGGCGACGCAGAACAACCGTTAATCGTCTTCGGCGGCGCGCTCCAGCCATTTGCCGATGCCTTCCAGTGTGCGGAAGTCGCTCACTGAGCGGGTGTTGATGTGCGGGTGGCGCTGTTGCAGCATGCGCGATAGGGCGCTGCCCGGACCCAGTTCCAGCGCGACGGTGATGCCGGCTTCGGCTGAGGCGTCCATGCAGGCGAGCCAGCGGATTTTCTCCGCCAGTTGGCGCGATAGCGTTGCGACAGCGCGTGGCTGGTCGCGTACAGCTGTTGCGTCGATGCCGGCCAGGACTGGCGCTTGCAGCGGCTGGAATGGCGTCGCATCGAGCGCCTGGGAAAATGGTGCGACGGCGGCTTGCATGAAGGGCGTGTGCGACGCCACTTCGACCGGCAGGCGGCGGCTGCGCGCGCCGGCGGCCTCTATCGCCTGTTGCAATGAATCGGCTTGCGCGGCGCTTCCGCCAACGATGCAGGTGTCTTCGCCGGTTTCTATGCTGATGTGGTAGCCGTGCTGTTGAGCGAGCTTGCTGGCGCTAGAGAGCATCAGGCCGGTGATGGTCAGCAGCGCCTGGCCCGGTGCTGCGCGCCGGCAGTCGTCCATCAGTTGCGCGCGATGTGTTGCCAGCGTTATCGCCTGTTCCGGCGCGATCGCGCCTGCGACGCCGTAGGCTGACAGTTCGCCGATGCTGTAGCCGGCCACCAGTGCCGGTAGCGGGGCGATATCGCGGATGGCTTCCCACATGCAGAGCGTTGCGGTGACGATCAACGGCTGGGCGATGCGGTTGGCGTATAGGTCGCCATCGTGCGGCTGGCTGGCCAGTAGCCGGTCGGCGAGGGCGCTGGCGCCGGCGTGTGTGCGGGCCAGGTTGAACATATCGGGATGCTGGTCGCCCTGGCCGGGGCATAGCAGCAACAGGTGTGCACGGCTCATTTGCCGTCCAGCGCCGACAGGGATTGCACCAGGCAGCAAGCCGCCAGTAAATCTGCCGCGCCGCCGGGTGAAAGGCGGTGCAGCATAAAGACGCGGTGGCTATGCAGCGCGGCCTCGCGCCAGCCGGCGTTGGCGGTGCCGCCTTGTGCCAGGAAGCCCTCAGCATGCTCGCGCACGATCTGCGCACCTTGCGGTCCGGCGCGGTGATAGACGTTGCTGTCGCTGATGTGGGCCATCAGCGCATACAGCGTATCGACGCGCTCCTCAGTGACGGTGGCGCCGCGTGTCCGCGCGCGCAGCAGCGCGGGAATGCCGATCTCAAATACAGACGGTAGCCCCAGCGCGCCTTCCTCTCGCGCGCCACTCACCGCATATTGCGCCGCCACACGGAGGCCATTGCTTGGGCCCGTAGCACCCGCGCTTGCGGCGTGTTGTGCGAGTTCCTCGCCCCAGCGTATCAGCATGATGGCGCGCAGGCCGGATGGCGCTAGCGGCGTGCCTTGCGCGCGGGCGCGGCCGGCGGAGGCGCATAGCATGCCGAGGCTGAAGATCGCGCCGCGATGCGTGTTGATACCTTGGGTGGCGTTCAGCATGGCCGCTTCCGCTGCGATACCCAGTTTTTTGAGCTGCGCAAACGGCGCGTCATTCCATCCTGCCACACAGATTTTCCTGAAATAGTGGCGCAGCGCGAACATGCTGCGCATGAACGTGCCGGCATCCATATCGTCATGGCTGCCGTTGTCGACTGGCGACACCAGTCCTGGTTTGGGATACAGGCATAGCTCTGCATGCAGGCTGCGCACCGCCAGCCGCGCAACCTCACGCGCAAACGCCTTGCGCGCAGCGTGACCCGGACGCGGCAGGGCGGCGACGCTGGGCCTACTGTGGCCAGTGGCGCTGCTGCTGAAGACGGCCGCGCGCATCAATGAGCCTCCAGCGTCGCCAGCAGCGACGCGGTATGGGCCAAGTGCACTGACCTCAATTCTTTCACCATCACTTTTGCCGGATGCGCCATCGCGATCCTCCACTCTTTCCACGATACCGCCGCGCCGCCAGGGAAGACAATCTCGCCATCCAGCGGCAAATGCTGTGCGTGGCGGGCAAGCGTGACGATGCCATCTTCCAGCTGCTGGCGGTTTGCAGGCTTGAACAGCAAATCAATATCTGATGACGGCGACACATAGCGCTGCTCAGTCAAGGTCTGCATCGCCAGTGAACCAAACACGCGCAGATCCGGCGCCTCATCGCACAAGGCGGCCAGCGCATCGCACCATACACCGGAAGCCGGCAGCGCCGAGCGCAGAGGGATCGCATCCGACGCGCGGGCAATGTGCGAGACGTGAACGCGCAACGCAATGCGCACCTTGACGCCGGCGGTGTCTGGCGGTAGCGGCAAGCCGAGGCACACTTCGCTGTCCGTGGCCTCCGCGTCCAACCGGCGCGCCACCACAGGCCAATCCTGCTGGCGCCATTGTGCCAGCGCCGCAGTATGCTGCGGATTCGCAGCCATGGCCGTCTGCCAGCCGTCGGCAGTCAGCCAGGCCAGCGCATGGCGTTCAAGCACGCTGGACATGGCTGCCGGTAAGCACCGCATCAATCACCGGCTGCGCCAGACGGCGGCCGCCACGCTGCAAGCCCAGCGCACTGCGTTGATCGCCAGTGGTTTGCTGCGCCAGCGCCGCGCGCAAATGCGCCGCAAGATCGCCGCTCCAGATCGACTCCAGGCCACCCATGCGCAAATAGTTTTCTGGTCCCGGCGCAAACACCGGATTGCTTTGCGCTAGCTCGGTCAAGCGCTCTTCCGGCACTTTGGTAATGCGCGCCATTGCTGGCAAACCCATCACGCGAATGGTTGCATCGGGCAAGGCGTAGCAGGCGTCCGCCATCAAGCCGCTGGTGATAAAACCGCCCGACAGCGCCTGGTCATACACCAGGCCGATAATCTTGTGCCCCTTGCGCCGCGCCAGGTCCACGCATTTTCCGAGGTGCGCCATATAGCTATTGATGCCCAGCATCTCATCACGGTGGCGCAGACGCTGGCCTTGTGTATCGATCAACATGAGAATAGGCCGGCCGGGGAAGTCGCGCACCGTGCGCAAAATCGCCTGCGCTTGCGCCAGCGCGATCTCCACACCAATCGGCGTGTGGCCAGTGGTGCCGATGACCGCCACGTCCTGGCCATCGACTTTCGCACCGCCGCTCAGGAATTCATTCTGTTCAACGATGGAATGACCTTCCGGGAACAGCGTATCCGCCAGTTTTTTCCAATCCATCTCAGACTCCCTTGCGTTGCGAAGCCGCCGCGATAAAGCTGTCCACGTCCAGCATCGGAATATTGTCCGCATCCGGCACCTGCATGGCGCTCCAGATGTCGACCGGATCGCGCAGCGCGCCATACTGTTGCAGGCGCACTTGCAGCATTTTCTGTTCGGCCTCCAGCGCCTCCAGCGTCAGCCCCGCATCTTGGCCGGCGAACGACGCCAACGCCTCCTTGGCCGCCTGGCGGAAGGCCGCAACATCATCGGCGACGATGCGCTGGCAATCGCCCAGCAGGTAACGATGCTTGCCGCCCGAGGTGCGCCACACCAGTGCGCGGTCGCGCGAATCAAATTCTTCCACGCCGTTGGCGGTTTCGATCACTTCCGGGCCGGACATCGCCAGCCGGCCTTCCTCCGACATGACCACCACGTTGGCGCAGCGGGTCACAATGCCCATGCCGCCGAACGCGCCATTCGATCCACCCACCAGCGCAATCACCGGCACGCCAGCGTCGCGCGCGTCCAGCAGGGCGCGCATCACTTCCGATACGGCGATCAGGCCGGCATTGGCTTCGTGCAGCCGCACGCCGCCTGATTCCACTAACAGCACCACGGCCGCCACTTTATCTGCGACTGCCTTGCGCAGCAGGCCAACCAGCTTGGCGCCATGCACCTCGCCAACCGCGCCGCCCATGAAAGCGCCTTCCTGCGCCGCCACGTAAACCGGCACGCCGCCCAACTGCGCGCTGCCGACTGCCACGCCATCGTCAAACGCCACCGGGGCGTTCAATTGCGGCAGGTGAGGGCTGGTGACGCGTTCAGACGGTGGCAGGAATTCCTTGAAGCTACCGGTGTCGAATAGCTGTTGCAGGCGCTCGCGCGCGGTCGCTTCCTGATAACTGATCGGGCGGCTCATCGGGTTTCTCCCAGCATGGTTTCCACTGCCTGGTCCAGCCGCAGACTGACCACGGCCGGCGTGGCGCCCATGTCGTTGATCGAAATGCGGGTGTCGGCCAGCTGCCAGCGCGTGTTGAAGTCGCTGATTACCGCCTGCCAGATCGGCCCGAAGCCGACAGCGGCCGTGGTGATCTCGACGCTGCACGCGCCATTCAGATCGGCGGGTTCGATCAGCACTTCCAGATTGCCCGAACCGACCACGCCCACTACCTCCGGCGATGCAGACAGGCGACGGATGCCTTGTTCAAAACGATAATTGAGAGTTTCCATCGTAGTGCTCCTTACCAGTTGCGGAAACGCTTGGGCGGATTGTACAAACCGCCCGATGCGCGCACCAGGTCTTTCATATTACGCGCCGCCAGCAGGTCGCGCGTGGCCAGCCGCTTGTCGATGCCCAGATCCTCGGCGCGCGTGATCACGCCACGGTCGCGCAGATTTTCCACTGCACGCTTGTCGCGCGACAGGCCCACCGGTGTATAACCCGCCACGCCGCGGATGGCCTGTTCACGTTCCTCGTCGGTGCGGCACAGCAGCAGGTTGGCAATGCCTTCTTCGGTCAGGATGTGGGTCACATCATCACCGTAGATCATTACCGGCGGAATGGCCATCTTCGCTTGTTCCATCAGTTCCCACGCATCCAGCTTGTCGACAAAAGCCGGCTGCATGTGTTCGCGGAAGGTTTCCACCATCTGCACCACAAGCTTCTGGCCGCGCGGAATGGTGTTGCGGCCCGCGCGCGCCTGCTCACCGGCCTTCAGCCACGCCGGGCTGGCGTGACGCCGGCCGCGCGCATCCGCGCCCATATTGGAAGCGCCGCCGAAGCCGGAGATACGGCCCGCCGTCGCGGTGGAGGAATTGCCCTGCAAATCGATCTGCAAGGTCGAGCCGATGAACATATCGCAGGCATAGTGTCCGGCCGCCTGGCACATGGCGCGGTTGCTGCGCATACTGCCGTCCGGGCCAATCGCAAACACATCCGGCCGCGCATGGATGTAATCCTCCATGCCCAGCTCCGAGCCGAATGAATGGATGGAGGTGACGAAGCCTGCTTCAATCGCCGGTATCAGCGCCGGGTGCGGATTCAGCGCCCAGTGCTTACCGATCTTACCGCGCAAGCCCAGCGACTCGGCATAGGTCGGCAGCAGCAGTTCAATAGCAGCGGTATCGAAGCCGATGCCGTGGTTCAGCCGCTGCACCCCGTACTCGGCGTAGATGCCCTTGATAGCCATCATCGCCATCAGCACCTGGATCTCCGAAATCTGCGCCGGGTCGCGGGTGAACAGCGGCTCGATGTAGTAAGGACGCGGCGACTGCACCACAAAGTCTACCCAGTCGCCAGGCACGTCGACGCGCGGCACCTGGTCCACCAGCTTGTTGACCTGGACGATGACGATGCCTTGCTTGAACGCCGTCGCTTCAACAATGGCCGGCGTGTCCTCGGTGTTCGGGCCGGTGTACAGATTGCCGTGCCGGTCGGCCGCTTCCGCCGCGATCAGGCAGACGCGCGGCGGCAGGTCGATGAAGTAGCGGCTGAACAGTTCCAGATAGGTGTGGATGGCGCCGATATTCAGCTTGCCGGCCGAAGCCAGCCGCGCCACCCGCGCCGCCTGAGGGCCGGAGAAGGAAAAATCCAGCCGCGAGGCGACGCCCCGCTCGAAGACATCCAGATGTTCCGGCAATGCCAGTACCGACTGCAGCATATGCAAGTCGTTGACGCGTGCCGGATCGAGGTTGGCCAGCGCATGGCCGAGGAAATCGGCCTGCTTCTGGTTATTGCCTTCGAGGCAGACGCGGTCGCCGCATTCGACGACCGCATGCAGCAGATCGGCGATGCGCGCGGCCGGCAGGCTTTTGCCGTCCAGCTGATTGCCCAATGCGGTACGGGCGCGCTGCAATCGCGCATCGCGATTTTGCTGCAAGGTGTTCCAGGACATTTTATTTTGCTCCCATAATCATGTCAGGCAGGCCGGTTGCAATCGACGGGAAGAGGCATAGCAGCAGCACTGCAACCACCATCAGCAACAGGAAGGGGAACACGCCCCAGATCACATCCTTTAAAGGAATGTCCGGCGCGATGTTCTTGATGACGAATATGTTTAGCCCCACCGGCGGGTGGATCAGCCCCATCTCCATCACCACCGTCATGACGATGCCGAACCAGATCAGGTCAAAACCGGCTTCGCGCAGCGGCGGCAGGATGATGGGTGCGGTCATCAGGATGATCGAGACTGGCGGCAGGAAGAAGCCGAAGACCACCACCATCAATAGTATCACCGCCAGCAGCACCCATTTTGACAGGTGCAGTTCCACTACCCACGCAGCGGCTGATTGGCTGATGTGCAGATAACTCATCACATAGGAATACAGCAGCGACATGCCGATAATCAGCAGCAGCATGGTCGATTCCTTGATCGACGAGCCGAGGATGGGCGACAGGTCCTTGGGCTTCCACACGCCGTAGATCACTGCCAGCAGTGCCAGCGCCAGCAGCGCTCCCAGGCCGGCGGTTTCGGACGGCGTGGCGAAGCCACCGTACAGCGCCACCATCACGCCGATCAGCAGTACGATGAAAGGCAGCACGCGCGGCAGCATTTCCACTTTTTCACGCAGCGTGAAATGCTCGTCTTCCAGATAGGCCGATTTTTCGCCGCCTTTCTGGTAGATATCCAGCGCCAGGCGGTATTCCTTGCGGGCGCGGTAGACGGCGTAGCCGGCAAACAGCACCACCAGCAGGATGCCAGGCCCGATACCGGCCAGGAACAACCGTCCCAGCGACTGCTCGGCCGCCACCGCGTACAGGATCATGGTGATCGACGGCGGCAGCAGAATGCCCAGTGTGCCGCCGGCCGCGATGATACCGGCCGCGAAGCCAGGCGAGTAGCCGCGCTTGCGCATTTCCGGAATGCCGGCCGAACCGATTGCCGAGCAGGTGGCAGGCGAGGAGCCAGCCATTGCCGCGAACAGGGCACAGGCAAACACGTTGGCGATACCCAGGCCGCCGGGGATCTTGTGCATCCACGTATGAATCGCGGAGTACAGGTCGCGCCCGGCCGGCGATTTGCCGATGGCCGCCCCCTTCAGGATAAACAGCGGTATCGACAGCAGCGTGATCGACGCCATTTCTTCGTAGACGTTTTGCGTCACTGTATCTAGCGACGAAGCTGGCATGAAGAAGTACATAAAGCCGGTGGCGACGATACCCAGCGCGAAGGCAATCGGCATCCCGGAGAACATCACCACCAGCGTGACGGCGCCGTACAGCGCGCCTAAAGTCAGTTCACTCATGCGGAAGGCTCCGATTTGTTGGTGAGGCGGGCGAGCGTTTGCAGCAGCAGTTGCAGCGTGAGCAGCGTCATGCCGGCAGCCATCATGGAGTAGGGTATCCACAGCGGCGGCGCAAAAGTGGAGGAGGTAGTCTGGCCGTCGACCCAGGCTTCGTGGAACAGCATCCACGATTTCCAGGTGAAGAAGGCGCAAAACAGCGTTGATGCCAGGTCTACCACGAACAGCCGCACCGCATTCACGCGGCGCGGCAGCAGGCCGGCGATGGCTTCAATGCCGATATGGCCGCGATGGTACTGGACGAAGGCAGTGGTGAAGAAGGTCACGCCAACCAGCATGAACACCGAGGCTTCATCCTGCCAGTCAGTGGGCGCGTGGAAGAAATAACGCGACACCACCGAATACGTCAGCACGATGGCGGTCAGCACCAGCGCCATCATTGACAGCACCATCAAGCCGCGATTCAGCTTGTCCAGCGCCGCCGTTAGCGCCGCGATGATGGCGTTGTCCGGCGGCGCCGGCCCGCGCGGCGGTGCGAGATCTACGCCGTGGCTCACAGCGTTTTCTCCGCCAGTTTAAGCAGGTTGGCGCAGCTGGCGTTCTTTTCGCCGTAGTCCTTCCATGCGGTGGCACGGGCGATGGTCTGCCATTTTTTCAGCGATGCCGCGCTCATGTCGGCCACTTTGGCGCCGGCCTTCTGATAGACCACGGCGACTTGCTGGTCGTCTTCCTTCGAGGATTTGAGCGCAAACGTTTCCAGCTCGGCGCCGACCGCGAGGATCAGTTGCTGCTGGTCCTTCGGCAGCTTGTCGAAGATGGCGCGCGACATCATCAGTGGTTCCAGCATGAACCAGTAGGAGCCGGTGCGGCCGGTGACCAGCGCCTTCGATACCTCTTCAAGGCGGAATGAGATCAGCGAGGTGGACGAGGTCAGCGCCGCTTCCATGGCGCCGGTCTGCATGGCGGCATAGATTTCATTGGACGGCAGCGTGACCACGGCGGCGCCGGCGGCCTTCAGCATCATGTCCATTTCACGCGAGCCGCCACGGATTTTCATGCCCTTGGCGTCGTCCGGATCGAGTACCGGCTTGGTGCGCGAAGCCATGCCGCCAGCCTGCCAGATCCAGCTGACCATGACGATGCCCTTGTCGTACAGGATGCGCGACAGTTCCTTGCCGACTTCGGCGTTCTTCCAGCCGTAGGCTTGGTCGTAGGAGGTGACCAGGCCGGGCATCAGGCCGATATTCACTTCCGGGACTTCGCCGCCGGCGTACGACAGCGGCACCAGCGACAGATCCAGCGCGCCCTTGCGCATGGCGGAGAACTGGGCGTTGGTCTTCATCAGCGACGAGCCGGGATAGACCGCGAATTTCAACGCGCCTTTCGAGCGCTTTTCCACTTCCGCCGAAAACATGCGCGTCAGGCGGTCACGGAAGTCGCCTTCAGTGAGGGTGCCGCCAGGGAATTGATGGGAAATCTTGAGCGAGGTTTGGGCCCAAGCAGTTTGCTGCAACAACAACGGGCTAGCGGCGATCGCTGCTAGTACGGACCGGCGGGTGATGGCACTCATACGTCCTCCAAGGGTTGATGTACGGAAACATTATCATTATTCGCATTTGATATGCAATAACCTTTTTTGTGTATACAAGAATAGCGGTTGCGAATACATTGTCAAGCGATATAATGACCACATCATGACGACACACTCCGCCAACCTCCGTGAACAGATCGAAGAAATGATCGCTGTAGGCCAGTTGAAGCCGGGCCAGCATCTGGACGAAACCGAGCTGGCCGCGCGCTTTGGCGTGTCCCGCACGCCGATCCGCGAGACGCTGATACAGCTATCGTCGATGGGGCTGGTGGTGATACGTCCACGGCGCGGCGCCATCGTGGCGGAGCTTGGGCCGCAGCAGCTGGTGGAAATGTTCGAGGTGATGTCGGAACTGGAGTCGACCTGCGGCCGCCTGGCTGCGCGCCGTATGACGCCGGAGGAGCAGCAGGCCTTGCTGGCTGCGCACCAGGCCTGCCAGGCCGCGCTGGATGCGCAGGAGCCGGACACTTACTATTATCAGAACGAGATTTTTCACGAGGCGATTTACGCCGGCAGCCACAATCAGTTCCTGATCGAGCAGACGCGCGCGCTATATCGACGCCTGCGTCCTTACCGCCGCCTGCAACTGCGCGTGCGCAATCGCCTGGCCAATTCCTACAACGAGCATGACGGCGTGGTGAAAGCCATTTTGGATGGCGACGGCGAACTGGCGGCGCAGCTGCTGCGCGAGCACGTCATGATTCAGGGGCAGCGCTTTTCCGACTTGATGGCGTCGCTGCCGCAGCTGCGGCAGGACGCGGCATAGCCTTTAAGGCGAAGGCGGTATCGCCGGCAGGCGCGGGAATTTTTCAGCCGGATACCAGAACGTCTTGTGGCACGCCTCGCATGCGTGATCCAGGCCATCACCCAATTTCATCAGCGACTCCACATCGCGCTTGTCGCTGGCCTTCAGCAGCTGCTGCGACGCGTCGCGCAAGTTCAAGGCCAGCGCATTGAAGGCGCTGCGATTGGTATCAATCTGACGCTGCACTTCCGCCGAGCTGTAAACACCGGGACCGGCCGACTCAAACGGCTTATCGGTGACTCTGCGGTCCGCTATCAACAACATATTGCTGGCCTCCAGCAGACGCAATGCGGCGCGGCGTTGCGCTTCCCAGTCTTTCTCGGTTCTGGGATAGTTCTCGATCACCCCCTCCTTGGTGGCGATGGTGCCGGTAGCGTGCCAGATCACATCGGCTTCCGGATCAATGATGTGATTCATCGCATCCTGCAAAGTGACCTGCGCCACCGGCTTTACCGTTTCCGTTTGCTGCTGGCACGCCGCCAGCAGCGCGAACGCCGCCAGCGCTGTCGCGCGTCGTATCGTGTGTTTGCGCATGATCATAAATCGTAGGCATCCGGGCCCGGAGGGGCTTTAGGCAGCGGCGCGTTGTAGCCGAAACCGCGATTGCCATCGGGACCGATCACGCCTGCGCCTGGTCCGATATGCTCATGCTCGACATTGTTCTCATTGCAGGAATATTCGCCGACGCCACGTCCATCGCCGCCGTAATTCCACTTGCGCGTGAACTTGAACGGCTCGCGGTAGTACTTCGGATCGATCACGGTTTCTTCCAGTTGCAGGTGGTGATAGTCCGGCCGCGACCAGCGCTCGATCACCTTGGTTTGATCGCTGGTGGGATTGCCGTTTTCATCCAGCCAGATTTTTTCGAAAGAGGAATCGCGCAAGCCGGTGGTTTCGATCACCAGCGTATCGCCGTCCCAATAAGCGACGTTGGTGCCGAAATAGGTTTTGGTGATTTGCTCTTTCGGCGGCAGGTCGCGCTTCGGTCCGACCGTTGCCGAACGGTGCGTGGTGTAGTGATAGAGCGTGGCGAAGCGATCGGCCGTGTGCAGGATCTCAAACGGCAGCCCGCTGCTATTGTGACGTGGGATCCCGCCATTGATGCAGACCGCCTCCGGGTCCGGCGCGTGGTTCTGCGAATAGATCATCGCGCGCTTGCCCTTTTCGCTGAGCGGCAGGATAAAGCCAGGTTGGTCTTTGCCATGATTACCGCCAGGCGTACCCTTGGCGCGCACGCCTTGCCAGAAGCCGCTGAGGTCCGGTTTGCCATCCGATAAACGCGGCGTCGCCACAGGCGGGCCCTGGTAGTTGAGCGGCTTGAACATTTCAGTTTCCGCATCGCCGTTGTCTGATGCGGCCGGACGCGCCGGAGCGGTGCGGTTTTGCGCCAGCGCGTTGCTACCCAGCGCGGCCAGCACGCTCAATAAGAAGACACGCTTCGCCCACGTCATGCACTTGATCTCCGTATTCATGCTGTTCACTTGGCCTCCGGCTGAGGTGGCAGGTCGGAAGGTTTCGGTTTGTTCTTCCGATACAGCCAATAGCCGGTGGCGCGGCCGTCATTCTCCACATTACCCAAAGGCCAGTCAGGAACGATTTGCTTGTCTGGTCCGAAGTAGCGATTGCCATCGGCGCTGATCTTGCCGGGTCCCGGCTCCAGCTGCGTGGTGATCCAGTAGGTGTTCCATTCGCAGGAAATCTCCTTCAGCGTTTCACCTTCCGGCGCCAGTACGAACTTGCGCGCATACTTGATCGGCTTGCTGTAGTACTTTGGATCGGTCAAGGTCAATTCCAGGTTCAGGTGGTGATGATCGGGGCGTGTCCAGCGCTCGATCACTACCGCTTCGCTGCTGATCGGGTTGGCGTTATCGTCGGCCCACACCCGGCCATCGCTGCTGTCCTTGAACGCATGCGAGCGGATTACCAGCGTATCGCCTTCCCACTTGCCGATGCCATTGCCGCTGTAGCGCGGATCGGGATCGTTCGCAGGCTTGCGGCCGTCCAGCCATGCCAGACGATGCCAGCCCAGTTGATGGAAGGTGGCGAAGCGCACGCCATTGTGTTGTATTTCAAACGGCAGCACGGCAGTAAAGGCGCGCGGTAAGCCGGTGATGATGCAACGCGCTTCCGGGTCGATGACTTTGGTATTGGCGGCCAATGCGGCCTTGCCGGCGTCGGTGTACGGCAACCGGAAACCAGGCAGGTCCTTGGCCAGATTGCCATCGGGTTTGTCGGCTTCGTGCAGCAGCTTCCAATAGCCATTGAGAACAGGTTTGCCCTTGGCGTCACGCGGCGTACTCACATGCTTGCCGGTGTATTCAGTGCCGAGCCAGATTTTTTCTGATTGTTTGGTGATGCTATCGGGCTTGGCTTCGTCGCGGTATTGCGCATCGGCCGTCAAGGCTGCCGCAGATAGAGCCAAGCCAACCGCCATATGCAGCGGATTGATTCGGAAAGGCATTGGGTTCTCTTGGATGGGTGATTTATGGAAAGCACAATTTGCCAGCAAGCTGCACCACCGTCCAATAAGCTTATTGCATATCCATATCTTAAGTGCGCGTTTGGATGGTGGCATATTTGCAGGTAAGCTGCCTGCACCTTGTTCGCTATTGGAGATAAGTATGAAGAAAGTTTTTTTCCGCGCAGTGCTGGTGCTGGCGGTCTGTTCGATCGGGCCGCTGGCATACGCGCACCACTCGTTCGCGGCGCTGTTCGATGCCAACAAACCGATACGCCTGAAAGGGACGCTGACCAAAATTGAATGGACTAACCCGCACAGCTATTTCCACCTCGATGTGGTCGATAGCAAGGGTGTCACGCACAACTGGGCGGTGGAGGGCGCGGGCCCTGGCGCATTGTCGCGTCGCGGCTTCAAGAAAGGCGACATCAATATTGGCGATACGCTGATTGTCGACGGCTATCTGGTCAAGAAGTCCGGCGTGCGCCTGATCGATGGCCGCGTGGTGACTTTACCTGATGGCCGCGTGATCAACGGCGGAACCGAAGGCGATGGCGGTCCCGGCGACGCCAGGCCGGCCGACGCACAGAAAGCACCTGGCACTTGATGCGTCATTATTGTAATTAGCTTACGCTGCCGGGCCTCATATCGGTGTGAGGTTTTATTCTTCGACAGTGGTGTGCGCTGCATGGCAAATTGAGCTTTCGTTAATTTAAAAATGAAAGCGCCGAGATGAGTCCTACTGAAAGCAAACACCACAACCTGCCGCTCACTGCAATCGCGCTGGCAGTTTCGCTGACACTGGTCGCTCCCGCGCACGCTGCGGATACAGGCGGCAGCGGAGAAGATAGCGGTGTGGTGGTGGTGACAGGGTCGCGCGTGAGCGGGCGTACCGTTGAGAATAGTGCGTCGCCCATCGACCTGCTCACGCAGGAAGATCTGGCCAACAGCGGCTCGGATAATCTGCTCGGCGCGCTGGTGGCGCTGGTGCCATCGTTTAATCTGCCAGGACAATCGCCGCAGCCTGACCTGGGTAGTATTGTGCTTGGCGTACAACAGCGCAATCTGTCGCCGGCGTACACGCTGGTGCTGATCAACGGAAAACGCCGCAACACTACCGCCATCGTCAGCGAAGGCGGCTTCTCCGGCTCGGCCGCAGTGGACCTGGGGCTGATACCAACCAGTGCGGTGGACCACGTCGAAGTACTGCGTGACGGCGCATCGGCCCTATACGGCTCGTCAGCGATTGCCGGTACGGTCAACGTGATACTGAAACACAGCGCGCAAGGCGGCAACCTCAGTGTCAAAGGCGGCTCTACCTTCAAGGGCGGCGGCGAGAACGCCAGCATTGCGATTGATAAGGGCCTGGCGCTCGGCGATCGCGGCTTCGTCGATCTGTTTGCACAATTGAACAGACAGAAGCCGGCGATACGCAGCTCGCCACTGAATCGCGGCTATTTGTACTATCCGGCGATCCGCTCCGACGGGGCGCTGTCCACCACGCTGGGCGCGAACAATTCGCTGCCCGCCGGGACCACGCCCAACCCCAAGGAAGCTACGCGCGATAACGCGCCGTGGAAGAACAGCGGACAAAAACTGGATGTCAGAACCGGCAGCGCAGGCTTCAATGGCGAGTACGATCTGGGCAGCGAATTGACGGTGTACAGCTTTGGCACCTATGCCGACCGGCGCGCGTATTCGGCGCAGAATTTCCGCAGCCCGTTCTCCATCTACAGCAACACGCTGGCACGCAGCAATGGCTGGTACGGCTTTTATCCCGACGGCTTCACGCCGCAGGAGTCCACGACTGATCGTCAGGTTCAGCTGGTGGCTGGTCTTCGCGGCGTCCTCGCTGGCTGGAACTGGGACTTGAGCACCAACTACGGCAAGGACAAGGTCGATGTGTACACGGTGGATTCCGCCAACTACGCGCTGCCGGCGTCGGCCGGACAAACCGATTTCTACATCGGCCAGAACGCGTATTCGCTGTGGAGCAATACGCTCGACCTGACCCGCAGCGTGGACACCGGCTGGACCGCCAAGCCGCTGAATCTATCTGCCGGTGTTGAATATACCCGAGAGCGTAACCAGCTCAAGCCCGGTGAGCAGAATGCCTATCTGGGCGTGATCCCTGGCGATGGCGGTGGCGGTAGCGGCGGTTCGCAATCGCTGCCCGGTTATTTACCGCGCGATGCATCCGATACCAGCCGCCATAGCTATTCCGCCTACTTCGGCGCAGGCGCCAATATCACCCAGGCCTGGTTCCTGGACGGCGGTGTACGTGGCGAGCATTACTCCGACTTTGGCAGCAGCGGCTTGATCGGCAAGCTGTCGACGCGCTATGACCTCAGCCCGGCGTTTGCCGTGCGTGGCACAGCGAGCAATGGTTTCCATGCGCCGGCACTGCAAACCGTCTCGTATAGCAATACATCCGGCCGCCCGAATGGCTTGATCTCGTCGCTGGTAAGGCCGGATTCGGCGGCTGGCCTGGCGCTTGGCGCGGTGCCGCTGGCGCCTGAGAAAGCCAAAGGCTACACCTTGGGCCTCACTGGCGCCTTCACCTCGCAAATCAACTACGCGCTGGACTTTTATCAGACGGAAGTGGAGCACACGCTTGGCACCTCCGCGAACGTTGGCCTGGATCGCACCAATGCCGACGGTCTGTTCCGCGACGCGAGCGGCGCGGTATTGAATCCGGCCCAGCTGGCAATTCTGCAGGGTTACTTCACCTCGGCAGGGCTGGCCATCCCGCAGCAAGGCAATGGGCTGACAGCGCATTACTTCACCGATGTCGGCGACGTGCGCAGCCGTGGCCTTGATGTGACAGTCGACGGCAAGCACCGTGCTGGCGCGGCGACGTGGAAATGGAATCTGGCCGCGAATTTCAACACCAGCGCCTTCACGCGAATTTCCGGCATTCCGGCCAAGCTGCAAGGACTGCCGAACATCTCCACCTTGTCGCTCACCATCCAGCAGAACACGCTGTATCTCGCGCCCAGGGATAAACAGATATTCGATGTGACGTATAAAAATGGCGGTTTCTCGGCCAATGTGCGGGAAACCCGCATCGGCAAAGTGCGCCGCTTCTGGACCAACGCCGACAACGCGGCAGCAGGTCTGCCGACCACCGGCGAATGGAACGCTGGCAAACTGTGGACGACCGACCTGACGCTGGGATGGAATCTGGGACACGGTTTTGATGCGAAATTCTCCGCATTCAATCTGTTCAACGAACGCGCGCGCCGTGTGCCGCAGATATCGCGCACCAATGCGTCCAAGGCCCAGTATCAATATGCCTTCGACACCAGCGGCCCACTGGGTGCGGATCTCGGCACGCAATATGCCGCTACGCTGAATTACAAGTTCTAAGGAGAGCGCAATGTCTGTTGGCGCTTTTTTTGACGGGCTGGCGGCGCTGCCCGTCAGCCAGATCATCGGCGAGTCACTGAACCTGTTCAACGCGCTGGATGTGATTCATGTGGTAGGCGTGCTGCTGCTGGCAGGCAGCATCGCCGTAGTGGATTTGCGTTTGCTCGGCTTCGCGTTCCCCGAGGTCGGGCTGGATATCCTGCAAAAGCAGGTACTGCCGATCACCATCATCGGCGCCTTGCTCACCATTCCCAGTGGTATAGGATTGTTTTTACCGCAAGCGGGGCGGATATGGGAGAACCCGGTGCTGCAAGCCAAAGCGCTGTTGCTGGTACTGGCCGCGCTGAACATCGGCTATTGGCACTACAACTTTTCCCGCCATGCACAGTGGAGCAGTGCGCCGGCACTGCCGTGGCAAGCCAGATTTGCCGGGGCTTCCTCACTGCTGCTGTGGACAGCAACGCTGGTCGCTGGCCGTCTGATCGCTTTTTATATTTGAGGAATCAACGATGTCCGTCCCCACGCATCCAGCTGTCATCGAATGGCTGGCGCAAACTTCGGTCGCCCATGCGTTCAACGAAGCCGATCCCTGGATTTTTGCAGGCGTCATGAGCCTGCACCTGCTGAGTCTCGCGCTGGCCTTCGGCACCTCGCTGATATTGAATTTACGCCTGGCCGGCATGGGCTTGCGCGCGAGTCCGGCCGCGAATATCGCCAACTATCTACAGCCGTATATGCTGGCCGCGTTCAGCCTTGTCTTGCTGAGTGGCCTGTGGCTATTCATTGCCGATGTATTGAAATTCTGGTCGAACCCGGCGTTTAAAACAAAACTGGTGCTGCTGATCGTCATTACGGTGGCGCAGGGTTGGCTGCTGCACGGCGCGAAAAGTGGCGCAGCGCCGGCGCGGACGGTTGCCGCGTTCACGGTACTGACATGGTTGGCGGCGATTATCGCTGGCCGTTTGATTGGCCTAATTTAAGGAACCATGCTATGAACAAGAAAATTCTGTGCGGCCTGATGGCTGGCTTGCTCCTGCTTGCTGGCCGTGCTGGTGCGGCGGATGAAAAGCTGCTGGAACAGGCCCTGCAAATTCATCAGCGTATCATCGCATTTGACAGCCATGTGGACCTGCCGTTCGACTATCCAGGCGCGGCTGCGGATGGCAATACCCAGATCGATCTTCCCAAAGTGTCGCGCGGCCAGCTGAAAGGGGCTACGCTGGCAGTTTTCGTCCCGCAAGGCCCACGGACTGCCGAGGGCTATGCCAAGGCGCAGCAAGACGCCGAGCGCAAATACAAATTGATCAAGGCGTTTGCCGAGGATAATCCCGACAAGGCGGCACTGGCCTATACGCCGCAAGACGTGCAAGGGATCGCGGCGCAAGGAAAGTTTGCGGTATTGATCAGCGTACTCAATGCTTATCCACTTGGCGACGATCTGGCGCAAATCGACGCCTGGCATCAGCGTGGTGTACGGGTGCTGGGCTACGCCCATGCGGGAAACAATGCCTGGTCCGACTCATCCCGTCCGAGCAAGACCCTCAACGATACGCCCGACGAACACGGCGGACTGTCGGATCTTGGCAAGCAGGGCGTGGCGCGGCTGAATCAACTCGGCATCCTGATTGACGTGTCGCAGCTGACAACGCCCGGGCTCAAGCAGGTGCTGAAGCTCAGCAAGGCGCCGGTGGTGGCGAGCCACTCCGGGCTGAAAGCCATCGTGGATGCGCCACGCAATCTCAGCGACGAGGAGCTGGACCTGATCAGGCAGAACGGCGGTGTGGTGCAGGTGGTCGCCTTCAGTAACTATCTGCGCAAGGCGCCGGAGGGGGCGAAAGCCGCCCCGGCCACCGTGGCGCAATTCGTGGAGGCGATTGCGTATGCCAGCAAGCGCATCGGCATCGACCACGTTGGCATCGCGTCGGACTTCAACCACGGCGGTGGCGTGGAGGGATGGCAAAATGAGGGAGAGGCGCAAAACGTCACCGTCGAGCTGCTGCGGCGCGGCTATTCCGAGCGCGACATCGCCAAACTATGGGGCGGCAATTTCCTGCGCGTGCTGGGCGAGGCGCAACGGCGCGCCACCAAGCATTAACTGACCGATCTGCGGATGATGCGTATCGGCTTGGTCTGATTGTGCACCGGGTCCGGCGGCAGCATGTCGGCCAGCGTTTGCTGGTCCAGCACTGCCAGAAAGGCGCGGGTGGCGTCGTTCAGCGTGTGTTTTAGCTTGCAGTCGTTGGTCAGCGGGCAGGTGTCCACCGCTTTGTCGAAGCACTCGGCCATGAAAAAATCGGTCTCGGTGGCGCGCACCAGCTCACCGATATTGATGTCCTTGGGCTCTTTGCCCAGCCGCAGGCCGCCATTGCGGCCGCGCACCGTCTCCACCAGTCCGGAAAGGCCGAGCTGATACACCACCTTCATCAGATGGTTTTTCGATATCACATGCAGGTCGGCGATGTCCTGGATGGTGACCAGGCGATCACGGTTGGCTGCCAGGTAGAGCAGCGTGCGCAGTGAGTAATCTGTAAATGAAGTAAGACGCATGCATCTATTTTACATGCTTGTGCGTGATCTTGCGCACGGACGCTTGAGATAGCCGTTCGCATACTGTCGGGAGACAGAAGGAGGCACTATGGATAACGAGGATGCACGCCGTCAGTTCATCAGCGAATTGTGGCAGCGTTTTGAGCAATTGCAGGCCTGGGCGGTGGAAAACTGGCCCGATAAGGACAATCCGCTATCGAGCACGGATTTCGTCGAATCGCGCAAGGAGATACTGGGACTGCGCAATCCTGCCCAGACGCCAGGCCGCGCACGGCTGGAAAACGAACCGGAGCCGGAGCAGGGCGGGGCGCAGTACGTGGACCTGAATCCCGCGCCCTGGCCTTGATTTAGTCGTGCACCACCGGCTTGCCGATCAGGGCCAGCATCCAGGCGATCACGCTGATCACCAGGCTGGCCAGCACGCCCCACGCCAGTTTCAGCGCGCTGTCGAACAGCAGCGGCGCAACCAGGCCTGACACCAGCGCGAACAGCAGCATCTGGATGAAGGACTGCATCGACGAGGCCAGCCCGCTGTTGTTCGGGAAGTAGGCCAGCGCGATCAGCGACAGCGGCGTCATGGCCAGCGCCAGGCCGAAGGAATAAATAAACAGCGGCAGCACGGCCCACGGCACGGCGGCGGTAAAGGTGGCGTTGTAGGCGACGTTGATGACGCCAGCGCTGATCATCACCGCAAAGCCAGCCCATACCTGCGCCTTGCGTGAGAATTTGTGCGCGAACTTGCCCGACAGCGCGGAGCCGATCACCATGCCGCTGATCAGCGGCACGAACATCCATGCGAACGCGGTTTCCGGCAGGTGCAGGATGTTCATCACAAAGTAGGCGGCGGAGCCGATGTACAGCGCCACGCCGGCAAAGCTCATGCCGACCGCCACCGCCAGCAGCAGGAAGTGATGGTGGCACAGCACTTTCCAGTAGTTTTTGGCGATCACGCCCGGATGGAAGGGATGGCGGTCTTTGACCGGCAGGCTTTCCGGCAGCGCGCGATACACCGCTACCAGCATCAGCAGGCCGAAGGCACTGAGGAACCAGAACACCGAGCGCCAGCCGAAGCCGACTTGCAGCCAGCCGCCCAGCACCGGTGCGATGGCGGGCGCCAGGCCGAACACCATCATGATATGAGACAGAATTTTCTGCGCAGCGACGCCGTCGAAACGGTCCAGCACAATTGCGCGTCCCACCACCGAACCGGCGCCAGCGGCCAGGCCCTGCACGATGCGGCAAGCCAGCAGCACGCCGATTGACGGCGCCATCGCCGCCACCACCGACGCAGCGATATAGGCGATCAGCGAGACGATGATGACCGGACGGCGGCCGAACGAGTCGGACAGCGTGCCGTAGAACAGCATCATGAAAGCAAAGCAGAACAGGAACATCGACAAAGTCTGCTGCACCACGATAGGACTGGCGTCGAAGGCGTGGGCGATGGCCGGGAAGGACGGCAGATAGGTATCGATTGCCAGTGGCCCGACCATGGAGAGGCCTGCCAGCAGCAGCGTCAGCAAAATGTTCATGAATAGCGTATTGTTCGTTGGACCCGGCATTTTACGCGATATGCGCCGGGTGTATAAGAAAGGCTGAAATCCTTCGTTCGCGTGCGGCGCTGGACTGGTTATGCTGCGTAGTGGGCAAATGCGCCCATGCTTTCTGAATTCGAGACATTATGACAAGAGATACCTTTGACGGCACGTCCGTCAAGCCATCGCACTGGAACCTGGCCAGCGTGATCGAGCAACTGCGCGTATCGCGCGAAGCCACCCACAATATCCGCCACCATGGCCGTGTGCGCGAACTGCCGTCGCGCGAGGCGCTGACCACCATCGTCAACGGCCTGCAGGCGGCGCTGTTCCCGACCCATTACGGCCGGCCCAACCTGACCGACGAGAGCATCGATTTCTTCGTCGGCGACACGCTCAACACCACCCTCAACCGCCTGGCCGAGCAGGTGCGGCGCGGCTTGCAGTTCTCCGCCGAAGAGGCGATACCCGATGAGGACGCGCTGACCCGCCAGGCCCGGGACATCACGCGCCAGTTTGCGGCCGGCCTGCCGGAGATACGCGGACTGCTGGTGTCGGACGTGCAGGCGGCGTTTTCCGGCGACCCTGCCGCCACTTCGGTGGCCGAGATCATGCTGTGCTATCCGGGCACCATCGCCATCCTGTATTACCGCCTGGCGCACAGCCTGCACCGGCTTGGCTCGCCGTTCCTGGCGCGGCTGATTTCTGATATCGGCCATTCGCTGACCGGCATCGACATCCACCCCGGCGCGCAGATCGGTGCCAGCTTCTTCATCGACCACGGCACCGGCGTGGTGATCGGCGAAACCGCCATCATCGGCCAGCGCGTGCGGCTGTATCAGCATGTGACGCTGGGTGCCAAGCGCTTCCCGGCGGATGAGCAGGGCATCTTGATCAAGGGCGTGCCGCGCCATCCTATCGTGGAAGACGACGTGGTGATCTACGCCGGCGCGACCATTTTGGGCCGCATCACCATCGGCGCCGGTTCCACCATTGGCGGCAATGTGTGGCTGACGCAGAGTGTACCGCCGGCCAGCAATGTTTCGCAGGCGCAGATGCGCAACGACTAGTTTATTTGGCTTTGGCCTTCTTGGCCTTGGCGGTCTGCTCGCCCTTGACGGCGCTTTGCAGATTCTTCAGCGCGCCGAAGATGGCGCCGGCGTTCCCGGTCGGGATCACTGCCGCCAGCCCGATCAGCGCCGTCACCACGGTGATGGTGCGGGTGATGTTGTCGATATTCTTGATCACATCCCTGGCCTGGCTGGTCACGGCGACCAGGTCGGCCACGCTTTGCTCGGCCTCGGCGATGATCACACCGACCGCACGCGTGACCAGGTCGCTGGCCACGTTCAGCAGCGTCACCTCCAGCGATTGCAGCGTGGCGCGCTCCTTCTCTGGAATGTTGGGCCAGTTTTCCGGCGCATACAGATAATCGCCCAGCGCGGTGGACGCATTGCGGAACTGCGCCGACAGCTGCAGCGCGTCATCGGCGGTGAGGGTGATGGTGCTCATGTGCGCTCCTTAGTCTGCGCGGACCGCGTTGTAGGCGGCGCGGATCTGCCTGGTGTAGCGCTTCAGGTCGGCCAGCAATTGCTGGTGATCGAGCTGGTCGCGGCCATCGTACAAAGCCCGATGCGCGATGCCGATGCGCTTCAGCGATTCAATATAGAGCGGGATGGCCTTTTCGCGTTCATCGAACAGCGCGTTGGCCGCATTCAGGCTGGCCCAGGCTTGTTCGGCCGCCACCGGTTCGCGGCCGTTCTCGCGGGCGAGCGCGTGCAGCGTGCGGTAATAGCGGTTGGCGCTGGCGCGCTCGATCTTCAGCGATGCATCAAACGCCTGCATTGACTGGACAAGGGCTGCCAGCACCGCCTGGATCGGCGCATTGCCCTCGGCGATCAGCTTTTTCAGCTCGCGATGCCGATAGCCGTTGAGTGCCGCGTCGGCCAGCAGCTTGCCGATGGCTTTGGCCGGCGCGGCGCGGGCGGCATCCAGGTGATGTGCCTCGACGGCGGCATCGACCAGGCCTTCGACTTCCTCGGCGCCGGTGGGAATCTGATCGCCGGCCAGTTCACCCAGCGCGGCCATATAGTGCGACACCACCTTGTGATACACCTGCAATCGCGCGGCTTGCGGCAGGCGCTGCTGGTATTCGGCGTCGAGCTGGGCACGCTGCTGCGACTCGGCTTCCAGCGTAAACGTCTTATTGATCAGCGGACTGCGCGCGTAATCATCGCTGAGCCGCGTGTAACCGGCGCTGAGGGAGGAAATCTGGCCGAACTCCTGCACCGCCTGCAGGTTGACGCAACCGCCCAGCAGCGCGGCGAAAGTGCACAAGACAAGCAATCGCATGGCCATCCTCCGAACAATTGAAGATTGTCGCAAAGAATACTACAAATGCTAACAATGGCTAGCACGGCATGCGATTTTGTATAATTTGTGCCACTGACTATTTTCGAAGCACAGATATGCAAACTGCGACTATGTTGAGCCTGGCGGGTTCGGTAACGTGTGTGGGCGTCTTCATCGGCCGCAAAAACTGGATACTGGCGTCGGCCTTCCTCTGCTCGATTGCCTACACGGTGCTGGCGCAAGTGGTCAGCGTGCCGGAAATCCCCGGCATCGTCGTGCAGGCCCTGCCGTTCCTGTTCCTTGCCCTGGTCGTCTACGAAGTCCTGCAAAAACTCGTCATGAAGTAAATCCGGGGTCAGTTCCGCCAAACGTACATGAGTTCGTGTACGTTTGGCGGAACTCGTATATTGAGCATACCGCCCCATCATCGGATAAAGTGGTAGAGGCGGCCAGGCAGGGTGATGCCGATCGGAATTTGGGCCATTGAGCCCGTGGGTCAGATTGGTACCCCTGCCTGTTTC
>NZ_JAHUWK010000008.1 GCF_019219065.1 Duganella sp. sic0402
AAGCCGTAATCGGCGCCGTGATGCATAAGCTCGTGCATCTCATCTATGGTGTCATTCGTACCGGCAAGCCCTTTGACGCCAATTACCTTTCAAAAGGGCTTGCTATTCAAGACGGTATCTGACCCCGATTTTAGTAGCGCACCTGCTCCAGCCATTCCAATAAAGGAATGGTGGCTGGCAGCAGCGGCTCGACGCCTACCGTGCCTTGCCAGGCGAACGCCTGGCCTTCCAGGCTTTGCGGCTCGCCTGACCAGTCGCGGCTGATGAAGAAATGCAGACGTACGTGCGCATGCGGGTAGATGTATTCCACGCCGCACCATTCCTCGGCGCGGTGGATGGTCAGGCCCAGCTCTTCCACAAACTCGCGTTTCAGGGCTTCCAGGATGCTCTCGCCCGGATCGACTTTCCCGCCGGGGAATTCCCAATAGCCGTCATACGGCTTGCCGGTCGGGCGCTGGCCCAGCAGCACGTCGCCGTTCGGCTTGACCAGGATGCCTACAGCGACATCAATCGGCTTGCTCATGCCAGCTTCCCCGCGTAATCCTTGGCGAATTGCCACGCTACCCGGCCCGAGCGCGAGCCACGCTGCAAGGCCCAGCGCAAGGCGTCGGCGCGCGCCGCTTCAATCTGCGCTTCGGTGCAGCCCAGCGAGGCCAGCCAGTGCGCCACGATGGTCAGGTAATCATCCTGCCGGAACGGATAGAAGGTCAGCCACAGGCCAAAGCGCTCGGACAGCGAAATTTTTTCCTCCACCGTTTCGCCCGGATGCAGGTCGCCGTTTTCGTCGTGCTTGTAGCTCATATTGTCTGACATACGTTCCGGCAGCAGGTGGCGGCGATTCGAGGTCGCGTAAATCAGCACATTCTCGGACTGCGCCGAGATGCTGCCGTCCAGCGCCACCTTCAACGCCTTGTAGCCGCTCTCGCCCTCTTCAAACGACAGGTCGTCGCAGAAGATGATGAAACGCTCCGGCCGCCCCGCCACCAGGTCAACAATGTCCGGCAGCTCGGCCAGGTCTTCCTTGTCCACTTCGATCAGGCGCAAGCCATCCTTGGCGAACTGATTCAGGCAAGCCTTGATCAGCGACGACTTGCCAGTGCCACGCGCGCCGGTCAGCAGCACATTGTTGGCCGGCTTGCCGCTCACGAACTGACGCGTGTTCTGCTCGATCTGCTGTTTCTGCGGACCGATATGCTGCAAGTCATCCAGCGCGATGTCGGACACATGCGCCACCGCCTGCAAATAGCTCGGACCATTGGCGCGCTGACGCCAGCGGAACGCAAAGCCGCGCTCCCACTCCGGCTGCGGCGCGGCCGGCGGCAGGATGGCTTCCACGCGCGCCAGCAGCGCCTCGGCGCGCACCAGGAATTGTTCGAGGGCCGCCGACATCTTAGGAGCGGTAGTCGGCGTTGATCGACACGTAATCGTGCGACAGGTCGCAGGTGTAGACCGTGGCAGACGCCGCACCGCGCGCCAGCTTGACACGCACGGTGATCTCGGCCTGCTTCATCACGCGCTGGCCGTCTTCTTCCTTGTAGTCCGGATTGCGGCCGCCGTTCTTCGCCACCCACACGTCGTCCAGGTACAGGTTCAGCTTCGACACGTCCAGATCGTCCACGCCGGCGTAGCCGATGGCGGCCAGGATGCGGCCCAGGTTAGGGTCGGAGGCGAAGAAGGCAGTCTTCACCAGCGGCGAGTGGCCGATCGAGTAGGCGATCTTGCGGCACTCTTCCACGCTGGCGCCCTCTTCCACGATGATGCTCATGAACTTGGTCGCGCCTTCGCCGTCGCGCACGATGGCTTGCGCCAGGAACAGCGACAGTTCGGTGACGGCGTCGCGCAGCTGGGCGTATTCAGGCTGCTCCGCCGAAGTGATGTTCAGCGAACCGGCGCCGGTGGCGATCAGCATGAAGGAATCGTTGGTCGAAGTGTCGCCGTCGATGGTGATGCAGTTGAACGAGTGATTGGCCGCGTGCTTGACCAGCTCGTCCAGCACCGGCTGCGCCACTTTGGCGTCCAGCGCCAGATAGCCCAGCATGGTCGCCATATTCGGCTTGATCATGCCGGCGCCCTTGGAAATACCGGTCATGGTCACGCTGTGTCCGCCGATGGTGACGGTGCGCGAGCCGGCTTTCGGCTGCGTGTCGGTGGTCATGATGGCTTCGGCGGCGTTGTACCAGTTATCGGCTTTCAGACCGGCCACGGCTTGCGGCAGGCCGGCAATCACTTTGGCGGCCGGCAGTGGTTCCAGGATCACGCCGGTCGAGAATGGCAGGATCTGCGCCGCCTCCACGCCCAGCTGCGAGGCCAGCGCCGCGCAGGTCTCATTCGCCAGCGACAGGCCCAGTTCACCGGTGCCGGCGTTGGCGTTGCCGGTGTTGACCAGCAGCGCGGCGATCGGCTTGCCACTGGTTTGGGCGGCGGCCAGATGCGCCTTGGCGATCTGCACAGGCGCGGCGCAGAAGCGGTTCAGCGTAAACACGCCGGACACGGTCGCGGTCGGCGCCAGTTTCATCACCAGCACGTCCTTGCGGTTCGGCTTCTTGATACCGGCTTCGGCAAAGCCGATTTCAACACCGGCGACAGGCTTCAGTTCGGAGGCGATGGGCAGAGGGGAATTAACGGCCATAGTGTGATCTCAGTGGGTGGAAACAGGAGCCGCTATTGTAATCCCTGACACGCCGCTCGCGCAGGTTTGTAACGGTCCCGCGCAAGCATGGCAGAACATCAAATTTGCTTAAAAATCACTGGAGAGATATCGTACAACCTGCTGTTTTTACAGTGTTTTTTGCAGAAAAGCCACAAAAAATTAGAACGTTCGTTCGGTTTATCGTTTTCCATTTCATGCCTTCAGGAAATTAGTCTAAGGTTACGGACAAATGCCCCATCCCCGCATTGCCCGTCACACAAAACAAAACTCCCATAGGATTGAACTCATGAAAAAGCAACTTTTAGTCGCGGCAATCTCGGCCGCCTTCGTGGCGGCCACCGCCACATCGGCACAGGCAGGCGCGCTGGATGATGGTAACCTGAGCATCAGCGGCTTCGGTACGCTGGGTGTCGCCCAAAGCAATACCAACGACGTCAAATTCGCCCGTTACAACCAGGCTGACGGCGTCGGCGACAGCGCCCGTCTGGGCCTCGACACCAACCTCGGTCTGCAAGCGACCTACAAGTTCAACGATTGGCTGTCCGGCACCGCGCAGGTGCTGACCCGCAACGCCACCCAGGGCACCTTCACCACCGATCTGACCTGGGCCTTCCTGAAAGCCCGCATCAACGATGAAGTCTCGGTGCGCGTCGGCCGCGTGGTCGTGCCGACCTTCCTGATCTCGGACTACCAGAACGTCGGCTACGCCAACAACATGATGCGTCCACCGATCGAGCTGTATAGCCAGGCGCCGATTGAGAACTCGGACGGCGCGGACATCAACTTCCAGCGCGCGTTTGGCGATCTGAACTTCACCGCACAAGCCTTCGTCGGCGTCAGCCGCGGCAAACTGTACGTGTCGTCAGGCACCGGCTCGACCGCGACCTACCGCGCACCAGCCGCCGGCATCAGCCTGGCCGGCGAATACGGTCCCTTCCTGCTGCGCGTAGCCCACGCCCGCGCCGACATGAAGATCAACGACATCCAGCCGATCAACGCCCTGACCACCACGCTGAACAGCGTAGGCCTGACCCAGCTGGCTTCGGACATCACCTTCACCACCGGCAAGAAGGTCGCCTTCACCTCGATCGGCGGCACGATGGACTGGAACAATATCGTCGCCCAGGCGGAATACGCCCAACGCCGCGCCAAGGAGCCGGTCTACCTGCCGGACACCAACTCCTGGTACACCATGGTCGGCTACCGCTTCGGCAAAGTGCTGCCGTACTACATGCACGCTTCGGCCAAGGGCGAAGGCAGCTCGGTCACCAAGCCGGCCGCACTGTCGCGCATTCCTGCGCTGAACGCCGCTGTCACCAATCTGCTGACCGCTGCCGAGCAAACCTCGGACACCGTGGGCGTGCGCTGGGACTTCGCCAAGCAAGTCGCGCTGAAGGTGCAGGTTGACCGCGTCAAGCCAGGCGCCAAGTCGGGCCTGCTGATCAACGTGCCAGCCGCTGGCTACAACAAGAACGTCACCGTGGTTGCGGCCGGCGTCGACTTCGTATTCTGATAAAGCGTGAGACTACAACAATGAAAAAGATACTGAGTGCCCTGCTGCTGTCGGCCATCGGCGCAGCAACCCTGCCGGCATCGGCGGCGGAAATCGTCGTCATCGTCAGCAAGCAGAACCCGGCGACGCGCATGTTCTCGGAACAGGCTTCGCAATTCTTCCTGGGTAAATCCAATCTGTTCACGCCGGTCGACCAGGCTGACGGTTCGGCCATCCGCAACGAGTTCTATCACAAGGTAGCGGACAAGGACGCGGCCCAGGTCAAAGCCCTGTGGTCCAAGCTGGTATTCACCGGCAAAGCCACGCCGCCGAAGGAATATGCCAATAGCGCCGAGGTGAAGAAAGCAGTTGCTGCCGATCCGAAAGCAATCGGGTATATTGATAAATCGGCAGTTGACGATACTGTCAAAGTGATTTTGACCCTGCCTTAAACCCAGGCCGCCCTGCCAGCCTGCCGCGTTATCCATGCGGCAGGTGCGTGCGCTCCTGGCATTGCCCAACAAGGAGTGAACGTTTTGAGTTTATCGCTACGCGCGAAGTTCCTGATGCTGAGTGCCATCATCCAGGCACTGGTGGTTGGACTACTGATCTGGAACAGCCTGCGGCTGATGAACCACGCAGTCAATACCAACGCCGAACGGGTCGCCCGTGAATACGCGGTCACCCTCAACCTCTCACTGAGTCCCTACGCCACCCGTGGCCGTCTGCCCGAGCTGAACAGCTATCTGGCGGAAATGCTGGCCGATCCGGACGACAGTTTCCTGCGCTACCTGACCATCCTCGACGATGAGGGCAGCCCCATCATCTCGGTGGGCAAGCGCGAACAAGCCCTGCCACGACTGCCGCACGAAGGCGGCGATAGCAAAGGCGTCAACACCATCATCAGCGGCGACACGCTGCATGCGCGCTCGCCGCTGCTGCTGGCCGATAACCGCATCGGCAGCATCCATTTCGGACTCACCACCAAAGACCTGGGACAGGCCCGCGACGAAGTGCTGGTACAGGGCAGCGTGATCGCGCTGTTCGGCTTTGCGCTGGGGGTGCTGATGTTTTACGTCTTCACCCACGGCATCGGCAAACGGCTGACGGCACTGACCGGCGAATCACGGCAGATGGCCTCGGGCGACTACAGCAAGGCGCTGCCGGTGCACGGCAACGATGAAATTGCCGTCTTCACGCGCGCGCTGAACGCGATGAGCGCGGCGCTGCGCGAACGGATCGCGCAGCTGGAGCAATCGCAGCGGCGGCTGTCGGAATCGGAAGCGCGCTTCAAAACCTTGTTCGATATGGCGCCGCTGCCGTTGACGGTGTCCGACTGCGATGGCCGCATCGTCGCCATCAACCGTGCGGTGGCCCACACCTTCGGCGCCGCCGGCACCGACTTGATCGGCAAGCGCAGCGACGAAGTGCCGTTCTGGGCCAGCACCCGCGAGCGCGAGCGCATCTGGGATATGTACCGTCAGGACGGCGCTGTGCAAGGCGCAATCGCCGGCGTGCTGCTGGCCGACGACAGTGTCGGCAGCGTAGCGATCTGGTCGTCGACGCTGATCCTGGACGGCAAGCCGTCTATCATCTGGGCGCTGCTGGACCTCACCGAAGAACTGAACGCCAAGCGCGAGCTAAAGGATCTCAACATCTCGCTGGAAAGCCGCGTGCGCGAGCGCTCGGCCGCACTGGAGCGCGCCAACGCCGATCTCAGTACCGCGCTGCAAACACTGCAGCACACGCAGAGCGAATTGCTGGCATCGGAAAAAATGGCCTCGCTGGGATCGCTGGTGGCTGGCATCGCGCATGAACTGAATACGCCAATCGGCAACAGCCTGCTGGCCTCGACCGCCTTGCGTGACCGCGTGCAGGAATTCGCGCAGCACGTTGCCGCAGGCACGCTGCGCCGCTCCGAGCTGACAGCGCACCTGGACGAAGTTCGTACCGCCAGCGAATTGATCGCCGGCTCGCTACACAAGGCGGCCGAGCTGATTGCCTCGTTCAAGCAGATCGCAGTGGACCAGACCAACGACCAGCGGCGCAGCTTTGAGCTGCTGGCGGCGGTACAGGACACCATCGCCGCCTACACCCCACGGCTGCGGCGCATGCAATGCGAGGTCGCGCTGGACATTCCGGCCGGGCTGATGCTGGACTCCTATCCGGGCGGGCTATATCAGGTACTGACCAACCTTATCACCAACGCCTTGACGCATGCCTTCGAACAGCGGCGCAGCGGCGCCATCGCCGTCCGCGCCGAACTGGGCGCCGACGGCCTGATCGACCTGCAATTCAGCGACGACGGCTGCGGCATGACGGAAGAAGTGCAGCGCCGCGTGTTCGATCCCTTTTTTACCACCAGGATGGGACAGGGCGGCACGGGGCTGGGCATGAACATCGTCTACAACATCGTCACCGGCATACTGGGCGGACGCATCACCCTCGACTCCGCACCCGGCGCCGGCACTGCCATCCGCATGCTGATTCCCCGCGTCGCCCCCGTCCGCAGTCAGGTCTGACGTGTGGTCAGCACATGGTCGATCAGGCCATATTCGGCGGCTTCGTGAGCGGACATGAAGTTGTCGCGGTCGGAGTCTTTTTCGATTTGTGCCAGCGCCCTGCCGGTGCGCTCGGCCATGATGGTGTTGAGACGGTGGCGCTGGTACAGTATTTCACGCGCCTGGATGTCGATGTCGGCCGCCACGCCCTTTGAGCCGCCATGCGGCTGGTGGATCATGATGCGGGCGTTGGGCAAGGCGTAGCGCTTGCCGATGGCGCCGGCCGCCAGCAGCGTAGCGCCCATGCTGGCGGCAAAGCCGGTGCACAATGTCGAGACATCGGGCCGGATAAATTGCATGGTGTCGTACACCGCCATGCCGGCATAGACCGATCCGCCGGGTGAATTGATGTAGAGCGAGATGTCCTTCTCGGGATTGTCCGATTCCAGAAACAGCAATTGCGCGACAATCAGGTTGGCCGATTGCTCGGTCACCTCCCCAACCAGGAAGATCACCCGCTCTTTCAGCAGACGCGAATAAATGTCGAAAGCGCGTTCGCCGCGCGAGGTTTGTTCAATAACGGTGGGCACCAAGGCATGCATGAAGGTCCTTTCAGGTTAAAGTACCCACTTGACGCTTAAGCACACGCGTCGCGTGACGGCAAAAAAATATTCCGTCGCCGTGTCACACCTGGCCGCCGTCAGGCGTCATAGGCACACCAGCCTTGAGGAGATCCGTCATGCCAACCGCCGTTGATCTGTTTGAACAGTTACGCCCGCGCCTGAAAGCGATCAGCCTGCGCATTGTCGGCAGCGATGCCGAGGCGGAGGATGTGGTGCAGGATTGCTTTCTCAAGTGGCATGGTGCCGAACAGCAGGCGCTGACCATGCCCGCTGCCTGGCTAACCACGGTGGTGCGGCATCAGTCGATCGACCGGCTGCGCAGGCGCGCACGGGATGCGATGGCGTCGCACATCGCGCTGGAAATGACGCCGCAGAGCGCCCCCACAACGCCAGATGATCGCTTGCTGCGGCAGGCGGAGCTGGCCGAAGCGCTGGCGCGGCTGCTGGCGCTGTCGCCTGCCGAGCGACTGGCGCTGGTCCTGCATGAGGTGTTTGAACGCGAACACGCCGACATTGCGGCGACGCTGGGCAGCAAAGCGGCCAACGCGCGGCAGCACCTGAGCCGTGCCCGCCGCCGGCTACGCGAAGATAAGGATGCACAGGCGTCGGAACAACAGCTGAACCGCGACCTGGTCCAGCGCTTCCATGCCGCCATCCATGAACTGGATGCGCCGACAGTCGTCAGGCTGCTGACCGATGTACAGCCGCAAGCCTGCGCCAACGACGCCTGCTACCGCATGGCGGCCTAGCGCAGGCTGCGGCGACCATCCCGCGGCAGAATTTCAGCGCGACCTGCTTATTGCTCGGACAGGCAACGCTGGCACGCGGTTTCGGTATAGCGGCTGCGGCAAACGTTTTTGTTCGGATTTTCTTTTTCGATCTTGCGCCAACGGGTGCAGGTTTCCGGCGTCAGTTGATCGATCGCCGGGATCTGCTGCTGCACCACGCGCTCCTTGCTGACGCTCATGCGGGCACCGTCCGTGTCTACCCGTAACTCCATTCCCTGCTGCTTGTTCGCCAGGTTCAGGACGCCCACACCACTCTCGTCCGGGCCTGCAATCAGGCTGACCACCATGTGGTGCTTGGAATCGAGCGACAGCATGGCGTTGTCATGGTCGAAGGTGACATAGCCGCCACGCTCGTAGCCATCCTTATCGTAAATCATGAAGCCGGCCGCTTCACCGCCACGCTTGGCGACACGGCCGCCGAACATCACCGCGTCCGGCATATCGCCGCTCATGCGCGCACGGACCACGCCGTTCTTATCGACGATGGTGATATCGCGCGCCTGTATCGTACCGAACACCTCGTTCTTGAGCGCGATGCTGGCAGTGGCCGTACCCAGCACAGTCACCAGCAAGGCGCCGATCAAGCCCAAATTCTGCCGTTTGACCTGCTTGCGCAAGCGCTTGTTTTCTTGCTCGCATGCCGCGACGCGCAGCATTAGTTGATTGACTTCGTGGTCCATTCTTCCTCGCTTTTTATTGGTTGATACTGCTGGAGCGGTACGTGAACGTGGTGGCGTCATCCGACGAACTGACCTCCAGCAGCCCGCCGTGCGAGATGGCGATTTCCGAGGCGATGAACAAGCCCAATCCCAATCCGTCACCGCCGTCGGCGATGCCGGAGCGCCAGAACGGTTTGAACAGCTGCGCCTGCACCTCGGCCGGAATCGCCGGGCCGCTGTTGGTCACCGACAGCTCAAAGATACCGTTCGCCTCCCTGGCGCTGACCAGTACCGGCGCCGACGGGCTACCATGCAGGATGGCGTTATTCAGCAAATTTGACAGCAGCTGCACCATGCGCGCCGCGTCGCAAACCAGCGTCAGCCCCAGCGGCAGTTCGGCGACGATCTCGCGCTGCGGATGCACGCTGCGCAACTCGTCTATCGCCTGCTGCAGCGGCGCTTCCAGATGAGGTTCCGGGCGCAGATTGAGCGAGATGCCACCACCCATGCGGCCTCGCGTGAAATCGGTCACATCGTCCACCAGCGCGGCGATGCGCTGGCTGCTCCGCTGCATCATGTCCAGCAAGGGCGCCAGGGACGCAGGCGCGCGCTGGCGCAGGATCTCGGTGCCGTTCATGATGGTGCTCAGCGGCGTGCGGATATCGTGGCCCAGCATGGCGATGAACTGCTCGCGCAGCCGCGCAGTCTTCATCTCGTCGCTGAGCGCTTCCTGCGCCTCGACCAGCACCACTTCGTTGGCCAGCTGCCGGCTAATCAACTCGGCAAACAGCATCAGCGTATTGCGGGTGGCTTTCTGCGTCAGCTGCGCAGGCTGCGGGTCCAGTCCGCACAGCGAACCGAAATAGTCGCCATTCGCCCGGTACAAGGGGATGGAGAAGTAGCTTTGAAAGCCGTAGATGCGTGGCGTGTGATGATCGCGGTATTGCGCGCTTTCCTCGACCGAATCGATGATCACGGCGCAGCGCGTGTGCTGCACTTCCTCGCACAGCGTGGTCTTGATATCCAGTGCGCTGCCGACCGACAGACCGTAGTTCAGCCGGTCCAGCACCGCACACAAATGCCAGGAGGTCGGCGTCACCCGCGCGATGCCGACAAAGCCCAGGCCGGTCAGCTCCGCCACTGCCTCCAGTATGGTCGGCACCGCGCTGATGCCGGCAATCGTCGCAATGTCCTCGTCCAGCGTCTGTGTCATGCCGCGCCTCTCTGCTCAAGCGTAAAAAAACCCGTAAAGCTTTTCAACTTTACGGGTTTATTGTCTACCAGAGCGGCACTTTACGCCAGCTTGCCGTGGCAGGATTTGTACTTCTTGCCACTGCCGCATGGGCATGGATCGTTGCGGCCGACTTTCAGGCCCAGCTCCATCAGCTGCTCGCCGCTCAGGTTCTGCAGTTCCGGTGGCAGGCCGCTGAATTGCGGTGGCGCCAGCAATTCTTCCGGCGCAGCGTTCGGATTGAAGTCCGCGTGCTGGTAGCTGACGTTTTCAACGTGCGATTGCTGCATCGCCGCTTCGGCCGCGTCGATCTCTTCACGCGACTGGATGCGCACGGTCATGATCAGCTTGACCACTTCGTTCTTGATCATGTCCAGCATCTGGCCAAACAGTTCAAACGCCTCGCGCTTGTATTCCTGCTTAGGGTTCTTCTGCGCATAGCCGCGCAGGTGAATACCCTGGCGCAGGTGATCGAGCGCAGCCAGGTGCTCGCGCCAGTGCGAGTCCACCGATTGCAGCATCACGTTGCGCTCGAAGCCGCCGAACGACTCCTTGCCGACGATATCGATCTTCGACTGATACAGCGCATCGGCCGCCGCGATCACGCGTTCGACGATTTCTTCGTCAGTCAGGTTAGGCTCGTCCTGGATCATCTTGGTCAGCGGTACCTCGATCTGCCATTCGGCCGCCAGCGCGGCTTCCAGGCCTTTCAGGTTCCACTGCTCCTCGACCGATTCCGCCGGCACGTATTCGCGTACCAGGTCGTGGAAGGCGCCATGGCGCAGCGACTGGATCAGTTCCGAAATATCGGTCGCTTCCAGCAGCTCGTTACGCTGCTGATAGATGACTTTACGCTGGTCGTTGGCAACGTCGTCGTATTCCAGCAGCTGCTTACGGATATCGAAGTTGCGCGCCTCAACCTTGCGCTGTGCGGTTTCGATCGAGCGCGACACGATGCCCGCCTCAATCGGCTCGCCTTCCGGCATTTTCAGACGGTCCATGACGGCGCGCACGCGGTCGCCCGCGAAGATGCGCAGCAGCGGATCGTCCAGCGACAGGAAGAAGCGCGACATGCCAGGATCACCCTGGCGCGCAGCACGGCCACGCAGTTGGTTGTCAACGCGGCGCGATTCGTGGCGCTCGGTGCCGACGATGTGCAGGCCGCCAGCAGCCACCACTTGTTCGTGCAGTGCTTGCCAGCCGTCGCGCAGCGCCTGGGCTTGCGCGGCCTTGTCAGCGTCGCTCAGCTCAGGATTGGCTTCGATGAACTGGATTTGTTTTTCAACGTTGCCGCCCAAGACGATGTCAGTACCACGGCCGGCCATATTGGTAGCGATGGTGATGGCTTTCGGCGAACCTGCCTGGGCGATGATCTCTGCTTCGCGTGCGTGCTGTTTCGCGTTCAGCACATTGTGCGGCAGATCGGCCTTGGTCAGGATGCTTGACAGCAGCTCGGAGTTTTCAATCGAGGTCGTCCCCACCAGCACTGGCTGGCCGCGTTCGTAGCACTCGCGGATTTCCAGCATCATGGCGTTGTACTTCTCTTGCGCCGATTTGTACACCTGATCCTGGCGGTCTTTACGCGCCGATGGACGGTTAGGCGGCACCACCACAGTTTCCAGGCCGTAGATTTCCTGGAATTCGTAGGCTTCGGTATCGGCCGTACCGGTCATGCCGGCCAGCTTGGCGTACATGCGGAAGTAGTTCTGGAAGGTGATCGAGGCCAGGGTCTGGTTCTCGTTCTGGATCTTGACGTGTTCCTTGGCTTCCACCGCCTGGTGCAGGCCGTCGGACCAGCGGCGGCCGGTCATCAGGCGGCCGGTGAATTCATCGACGATCACCACTTCATTGTTCTGCACCACATAGTGCTGATCCTTGAAGTACAGCGCGTGCGCGCGCAGCGCCGCGTACAGGTGGTGTACCAGCGTGATGTTGGCCGAGTCGTACAGCGAGGCGCCTTCCGCCAGCAGACCCATCTGCGTAAGGATCGCTTCGGCTTTTTCGTGACCGGCTTCGGTCAGCAGCACCTGGTGGGCTTTTTCGTCCTTGGTGTAATCGCCGGGCACTTCGATCTTGCCCTTGCCGTCGGCGGTTTCTTCGCCGATTTGCAGCGTCAGCAGCGGTGGCAGTTCGTTGATCTTGTAGTACAGATCGGTGTGATTCTCGGCCTGACCGGAGATGATCAGCGGGGTACGCGCTTCGTCGATCAGGATCGAGTCAACTTCATCGACGATGCCGAAGTTCAGCACGCGCTGCACGCGGTCCTTGATGTCGAACACCATGTTGTCGCGCAGGTAGTCGAAACCGAATTCGTTGTTGGTGCCGTAGGTGATGTCGGAAGCGTAAGCCTGCTGCTTGACCGAGTGCTCCATCTGCGACAGGTTGACGCCGGTGCTCAGGCCCAGCCAGCTGTACAGCTTGGCCATGGTGTCGGCGTCGCGCTGCGCCAGGTAATCATTGACGGTAACGATGTGCACGCCCTTGCCGGACAGTGCATTCAGGTAGGCTGGCAGGGTCGCGGTCAGGGTTTTGCCCTCGCCGGTGCCCATCTCGGCGATTTTGCCGTAGTGCAGCACCATGCCGCCGATCATTTGCACGTCGAAGTGACGCATTTTCATCACGCGCTTGGACGCTTCGCGGCAAACGGCGAAGGCTTCCGGCAGGATCTGGTCAAGCGTCTCGCCGGCGGCGAGGCGTTCCTTGAAGGCGGGCGTCTTGGCTTGCAGCTCGGCGTCCGACAGTTTTTCCATGGCCGGTTCGAGCGCATTGATCTCGCGTACCGTTTTTTGGTATTGCTTGAGCAGGCGCTGGTTGCGGCTGCCGAAAATCTTGGTCAGAAAAGACATGCTTGAATTCTTGAAAAAACGCCGTTAAAAAAACCTCTGCAGGTGAAAAGACACTACCGCACGGAGTTGGGATATGGCAAAAGACGGTGATTTTATCACGCGCCCGGTGCTAGATTGGGTTATTGGCCTATATAACAATAGCCCAAGCGTTCACAATGTCACAAAAGTAATCGATTTTAACCGGTGGTGACGATTTTGGGGTGCTGCGCTATCTGTGTTATGTTTCGCCGCATGCGATTCAACTCCTCCAACATCTCGCTCAAGCGCCCGACCGCCGTGGGCGCCACGGATTTCCTGCGGCGCAACGACAAAATGGCCGCCCTGCTGCCAGCGATCGAGCGCATGGCGCGGCTGCAAAAAGACTGCGCCGACTGCCTGCCGGCGATGTTCCAGCATGCCGAGATCCTGTCGTTCGAGGAAGGCCAGTTGCAATTATCGCTGCCAACCACGGCGCTGGCAGCCAAGTTGAAGCAACAATTACCAAAATTACAAGATACGCTAGCGCGGCGCGGCTGGCAGGTGAGCGGCGTGCGCCTCAAGGTGCAGATGACCAAGGCGGCCGAGATCAAGGAGAAGATGCGTTCGCTGGAGCTGCCGCCGGCGGCGGTCGAAGCCTTCGACCAACTCAGCGGCACATTGGAAGCCAGCCCGCAGAACAGCGCGCTGATCGACGCGGTCAAGGCCATGGTGGCCCGCCGCCGCGCCGGTGGCGGCTAGTTTAAGTTAGCGCCCACTCACGCGCCATCTGGCGCACGTAGGACTGTGGCGCTGCGTCCTGGCTGTCGAAGGTGACGATTTCGTAGGCATCCGGATGCTTCAGCAATTCCAGCAGCAGCTGGTTGTTCAGCGCGTGGCCGGATTTGTGCGCTTCGTAACTGGCCAGCAGCGGATGGCCGACCAGATACAGGTCGCCGATGGCGTCGAGGATTTTGTGGCGGACGAATTCGTCGTCGTAGCGCAGGCCGTCC
This sequence comes from Duganella sp. sic0402, assembly GCF_019219065.1. Classification (GTDB taxonomy): domain Bacteria; phylum Pseudomonadota; class Gammaproteobacteria; order Burkholderiales; family Burkholderiaceae_D; genus Rugamonas. Next base: position 13,759 of record NZ_JAHUWK010000008.1, read on the forward strand.
GAATTCAGGATACGGTACTCGTCCATGACGATGGCGTTTTCCAGCGAACCGCCGCGCGCCAAGCCGATGCCGCGCAGCATTTCCACATCCTGCATGAAGCCGAAGGTGCGCGCGCGCGCGACGTCGTGCACATAGGAGACGTCGCCGAAATCCACATGCGCGCGCTGCTGGGTGCCGTCCACCGCAGGGTGGTTGAATTCAATGAAGAAATCCAGCTTGAAGCCGTCGTGCGGCAGCAGGCGCGCCCATTTTTCCTTGTCGCCCGTGCCTTCGCGGATTTCGACCGGCTTCAGCACGCGGATGAATTTCTTGGCCGCCGGCTGCTCCAGCACGCCTGATTGTTGCAATAAAAACACGAAAGACGAGGCCGAACCATCCATGATCGGAATTTCTTCGGCGCTGACTTCGATGTACAGATTGTCAATGCCGAGGCCGGCGCAGGCCGACATCAGGTGCTCCACGGTGGAGACGCGCGCGCCATCCTTGACCAGCACCGACGCCATGCGGGTATCCCCCACCGCCATCGCGCTGGACGGAAACTCGACCACCGGCGACAAATCGACGCGGCGGAACACGATGCCGGTATCCGGCGCGGCCGGGCGCAAGGTCAGTTCGACCTTGGTGCCGGAGTGCAGGCCGACACCCGTGGTGCGGACCAGTTCTTTGATAGTGCGTTGTTTTAACATCAGAAGATTATAGCGAACTGTGACTAAGGATGCTCGGCTTCAACATGAACCGCCTCGCGCCGCACCAGATAGATGCCGCTGGCGATGATGATGCCCGCGCCCAGCAGCGTGTAGCCATCCGGCAGTGCCTGCCACAGCAGCCAGTCGATCGCCACGCCCCAGGCCAGCGCCGTGTACTCGAACGGCGCCACAATCGACGCCTTGCCGGTGCTGAACGCCTTGGTGATCGCCAACTGGCCGAAAAAGCCGGACAAGGCCAGCGCCAGCAATATCCAGCCATGCTCGGCGCGCACCGGCACCCAGATCTTCCACGCCAGCGCCACCGAGCCGATCGACATCAGGGTCAGCAGCCAGAACATCATCGATTCGGTGCTATCCGTCCGAGCCAATACGCGCGCGCTGATCGCCGACACCGCATAACAGGTGGCAGCGGCCAGAATCGCCAGTCCCCCCAGCGACAGGAAGCCCGTCCCCTCGGGACGCAGTACCACCAGCACGCCCAGCAGGCCTACGCCGATCGCCACCCACTGCCCGGTGCGCACATGCTCCTTCAGCACCCACACTGACAAGGCGGTAATCAGCGCCGGCGCAATGAAGAAGATCGAATACGCCTCGGCCAGCGACAACGACTTCAGGCCGAAGGCAAAGGTGGTCAGCATGGTGATGCCAAGTGCGGCGCGGAACAAATGCATCGGCCAGCGTACGCGCAAGATGCCCCTGAACGCGCCGCGATACAGAATGTAGCCGCACAGCAGCGGCAGCGAACTCAGCGAGCGCAGCGCGGTCACCTGCATCGCGGGATAGTGGGCGGACAACAGCTTCATGGTGGTATCCATGAAGGAGAACATGGCGACAGCAGTCAGCATCGCATAGATGCTGTGCAGATTTTCTTGACGAGTGGACAGAGGAAGCTCCCTGACAACGGGCCCAGGACGGGCCGATAAGACGTCATTGTGGCGACGCCCGGAGCCAGGACGGCGCATTGCGCGCGGTCGCTGCCATTATAGCAAGCCGCGACTAATGATCGGCTTCACGCAGCTTGGTGTCGTCATTACCAGCTTGGCGATCCATCATCGCTCCCGCGTAAAGGGCAATGATCAACCTTCGCGCATTGAAGCTTCGCGGGCCTTAGGACTCCCGCATTTCCACCAGCCCAGCCTCCATGCTGATCACTGGTTCGTAGCCTAGTTCCGCGCGCGCCTTGCTGATATCCAGCGTGACTTCGACTGCCATGGTGGCGTATTCCTGTCGCGTGATCGGCGGCTTGATGCGGCCACGGCTGATCGAAGCCAGCAGATCGCCTATCGCAGAAATCTTGCTGAGCAGCGCGCGCGGCACGCTTTTATCTGGCGCGACGATGCCCTGCGTAGCCAATAACTGCGAGATGAATTCGCGGAACACCACGGGCTCACCATCGGTAATGAAGTACACGTGGCCGTTGCGGCCATGCTGTAACGCTTTGTCCACACCTTCACACAGATTCGCGATATGGGTAGTCGAAGTGCGATAGCCGCCGCCATCGATCCACGCCAGCTTGCCCTCACGTGCGGCAGCGGTCAGTTGCGGCAATGCGGTGGTATCGTCCCGTCCCCACACGAAGCGCGGACGCAACACCACTACCGACATCGATTCGTCGGCATACGATAGCGCAATGCGTTCCGCTTCCGCCTTGGTATGCGAGTATGCGCCAGCCGGCTTCGCAGGAAATTGGTGGTCTTCGGTAGCGTTCAGCAAAGGCTGGCCGTCCAGCAGCACCGACTCAGTACTGATATGAATCACCTGCGTCACACCGGCTTTACGCGCGGATGCACACACATGACGTGTGCCATTCAGATTGGTCTGCCGCTGCGCCTTGGTGCCCCAGCCGTGATTAGTATCGGCCGCTGCGTGGATCAGAATATCGCAGCCCTGCATGGCGCGGATCAGTTCCGGCTGATGCAAATCGCCACGATGTGGCGTGGCGCCCAGCGCAGCAACAGTCACAGCCGCCTGCTCGCTGCGCGCCAGCGCAAGCACGCTGTCACCGCATGCGATGAAATGACGAATCAGATTCCGGCCCACATAGCCGCTGCCGCCAGTGATGAATATACGGCTCATTCAGGCTCCACCAGCGCACTGATATCAGCCAGCACCTGCTTACGCTGTTTCGCCGGCAGGTGGTACAGATCCATCGCCTCCAGCAACTTTAAACCTTCCAGCGCCAGATACGCCAGCATGGCGCCGCGCGGATATTCAGCAGTATCGAGCATTTTCTTGACCACCGCCGTCTGATTGTTCTGCACCGTCGCGCGCAATTCACGATCCTGCGCCAGCGCCGCGCACAGATTCAGCGCCGTGGCGCGAAATTCTTCCGGTAAGGGCTGCGCGGCGGCAGCGATGCGGCCACGAATCACAGGACTACTGACATCGCCCAGATCTTCGGTAACGCTATCGTTGAACGCATTATCTTTCCGCACCGCGCGCGCAACAACGGCCGCAATCAGCGCCTGCTTCGACTTGAAGTCATACAAAACGCTGGCCTTGCTGATTCCTGCCTGCTCCGCTACCGCCTCCAGCGTCAGCCGCGCCGCGCCATCGCGCGCTACCACCTGCTCCGCCGCATCCAGGATCTGCTCCTGATCAATTACCCGTTTACGTCCCACGCCAGCCTCGATTATTTATTTCCGACCGGATGGATATTAATTATCAAGACCCCGATTGTCAAGCTGGGAGCAGCATCACCAGCTTGAGATCATGGCGTTTGGCCAGATGAAGGGTGATCTGGTTGAAGCTGAGTTCGCCGGCGCGGGGATGCAGGAAGCGGCGCAGGCCGCCTTCGCGGTGAACGACTTCTTGCGAGGTCCAGAGTGTGCGGAATGCCTCGCTGTCTTGCGACAGCTCGGTGATCAGCGCGGCCAATGATGGATCGCTGGCGTGCTTGCCAATGTCGGCGCGGAACTCGGCCACCAGGCGGTGCGCGCGGTCTTCCCAGTCGATGATCAGTCCACGCGCGGCAGGGTTACGGAACATGAAGCGCAACAGATTGGGCTGCGCCGGTTCAGCCTCTTCCACATCCAGCCAGCCGCCGAACAGGGCGGCCGCGTGCTCGTTCCACGCCAGCGCATTCCACTGGCGGTCGAGGACATACGCTGGGCCGTCGATTGCCGCGACGATATCGCCAAGCGGCTCGCCGGCATAACTGGTATCGTCATCATGCTGGGGGTCCAGCCGCTCCGCCAGGCTGAACAGATAGGTACGCTCGGCCGCACTGAGTTGCAGCACCTCCGCCATGCGCGCCAGCAGCTTGCCGGAAGCCGAAACTTCCCTGCCCTGCTCCAGCCACGTCAGCCAGGTTGGACTGACATCGCATAGCTGCGCCAGTTCCTCCCGCCGCAGGCCGGGCGTGCGGCGCCGGCCGCCGCTGCTCAGGCCAACGCTGGCCGGGGTGATGCGCTCGCGGTGAGCGCGGATGAATTCGCCGAGTTTGTTCTGCATGGTAGTGCCTTATACCAGGATAAGTCCTTGTCTTGTTACAGGATAAAAACCCACCTATTCTGCACTGACCCAGCCACTTATGGAGAAAAATCATGCAACAGCAAGCCATTGTCGCCCAGCAGTTCGGTAATACCGCCAGCGCCTATCTGACCAGCAGCGTCCACGCACAAGGCGCCGACCTGGCGCAATTGCGCGAGATCGCAGCCGGCATGCCCAGACGGCCGGTGGTACTGGACCTGGGCTGCGGCGCCGGCCACGCCAGCTTCGCGGTGGCGCCGGTGGCGGACTCGGTCACCGCCTACGACCTGTCACACGAGATGCTGGACGTGGTAGCAAACGCTGCACGTGAACGCGGACATCACACCATCAGCACACAGCAAGGCAATGTCGCCACGCTGCCCTTCATCGACGCATCGTTCTGCATGGTGGTGACGCGCTTCTCGGCGCACCATTGGCTGGATGTGCCAGCCGCGCTGCGCGAAGTACGGCGCGTGCTCAAGCCGAACGGCGTATTCATCATCATCGACATCACCGCGCCAGAATCGCCGCTGCATGACACCACGCTGCAAGCGGTTGAACTGCTGCGCGACGCTTCGCATGTGCGCGACTATCGCGCATCGGAATGGCTGCGGATGCTCAGCGACGCAGGCTTCGCCAGTGAACAGCTGAACCACTGGAAACTGCAAATGAAGTTTGATGAGTGGACCGCGCGCATGCGCACGCCGGCCGAACGCGTCACTGCCATCCGCAGCCTGCTGCACGGCGCGCCGGAAGAAACGCGCCGCTACTTCGCGGTGGAAGCTGACGATTCCTTCAGCATCGACTCAAGCTTGTTCAAAGCCACTCCGGCAAACCTCGCCTAGATCAAGTCTGCGGCACTCGCCGCAGACCTGTCCTGAAATGCTTGATCCAGATCATCGTTTTTCCGAAAAGATGCATTGAAAATACGTGTTGAGAAAATTCGCAACGATGGAGAACGACAGATGGACAGCAAGAAGATGGATACCACCAACGAAACGCCGTCGACACGCCGCGGCTTTCTGGGCAAGAGCGCAGCACTGGGCCTGGCTGGCGTAACGCTGGGCCTGGCCGGCTGCAAGGAAGAAGCAGCGGCCGGCGGCAAAACCGCCGCCGCGCCAGCCGCACACAAGGGCGGCGAGGTCGCGCCGGGGCAGCTGGACGATTACTACGCCTTCATCAGTTCCGGCCACTCCGGCGAAGCGCGCGTGCTGGGCCTGCCGTCCGGCCGCGAGCTGAAACGCATCCCGGTGTTCAATATCGACTGCATGGTCGGCTGGGGCATCACCAACGAATCCAAAGCCATCATGGGCACCAAGCCGGATGGCTCGCTGAAGTACACCACCGGCGACACCCACCACGTCCACGGCAGCTACAAGAACGGCACCTATGACGGCCGCTGGCTGTTCATCAACGACAAGCTGCACTCGCGCGTGGCGCGCATCCGCATGGATACGATGGAAACCGACAAGATCACCGAGCTGCCCAATGTGGCCGGTTTCCACGGCATCTTCCCGGACAAGCGCGATCCGGTTGACCCGAAAATCGATTACACCACCCGCGTGTTCTGCGGCGCAGAATTCCACATCCCGCTGCCCAACGATGGCCGTGATCTGGAAGATCCGACCAAATGGGGCGCGCTGTTCAGCTGCGTCAGCGCCGAGACCATGGAAGTGATGTGGCAGGTGCGCGTCGACGGCAATATGGACTTGTGCGCCACCTCGTACGACGGCAAGCTGGCCGCCTGCAACCAGTACAACGTGGAAAATGCCGCCGATCTGAACGGCATGATGGCGGCCGAACGCGACGCCTGCGTGTTCCTGCACATCGAGCGTGTGGAAGCACTGGTCAAGGCCGGCAAGTTCACCACGATCGGTGCCTCGAAAGTGCCCGTGGTGGATGGCCGCAAAGCCGCCAACGAAGATCCGAAAACCGCCATCTCGCTGTACGTCCCGGTCGGCAAAAACCCGCACGGCGTCAACGCCAGCCCGGACGGCAAGTACTTCGTTTGCTCCGGCAAGCTGTCGCCGACCGCCACCGTGATTGAGCTGAGCAAAGTGCTGCAATGGTTCGATGGCGCAGTCAAAGATCCACGCGACACCGTGGTGGCAGAACCGGAAATCGGACTGGGCCCGCTGCACACCGCCTTTGACGGCAAGGGCAATGCCTACACCTCGCTGTTCCTCGACAGCCAGGCCGTCAAGTGGAACGTCGACGCCGCCATCGCCCAATTCAAGGGCGACAAGAACGCCAAGGTCATTCTGGAAAAATTCGACGTGCACTACCAGCCGGGCCACAACTATTCGTCGATGGGTGAAACCACGCAGGCGGATGGCAAGTACCTCAACTCCGGTAACAAATTCTCCAAGGACCGCTTCCTGCCGGTCGGGCCGCTGCATCCGGAAACGGAACAGCTGATCGACATCGGCGGCAGCGCCATGAAACTGGTGGCCGACCATACCGCCTACTCGGAACCGCACGACGGCATCATCGTCCGCCGCGACGTGGTGAAGACGCGCCAGATCTACAACCTGACCGACTTCCCGAACGCCGTTACGCCGGAAACCGCCGGCATCGAGCGCAAGGGCAACAAGGTGCATGTACGCCTGATGTCGCAAGCGCCGGCGTACAGCATGCCGGTCATCAAGGTGAAGAAAGGCGACGAGGTCACCATCACGCTGACCAACTACGACAAGGTGGAAGACCTGACCCACGGTTGCGCGATCCCGACCTACAACATCAACTTCATCGTCAATCCGCAGGAAACCAAATCGGTCACCTTCAAGGCCGATCACGCGGGTGCGTTCTGGATGTATTGCACGCACTTCTGCCACGCCTTGCACCTGGAGATGCGCAGCCGTTTCCTGGTTGAAGCCTGATTGTAATGTAGTTGTAGCCTAAGTCCCTGCCGGCTGGCACGCCAGCGGCAGGGCGTATCCTCATGACGTTTATTTCAAAATCCCTGTTGGCATGGCTGGCAATGCTGCTGGCCGTGTTGACGGCGCCGATGGCCGGCGCCACCGTCTACGACGCTGAGCTATCACCCGAATTAATGCACGGTCCCGACCTGTGCGCCCATGCCGCCTGCGCCGATGTCATGCCGCAGGCAAAACGCTTTTCCAGGCGTATGGGATCGCCGCAGTACGTGCAGGCGCTGGACGCTGCTGGCAAGGTGATCGGCTATGTGTTCCTGTCCACCGATGTGGTGGATATTCCCGCTTACTCCGGCAAGCCGGTGATCACGCTGATCGGCATGGACGCCAAGGGCGTCATCACCGGCGTGCGTGTGATCAAGCACTCCGAGCCGATACTGCTGGCTGGCATCCCCGAATCCGCGCTGCTCAAATTCATCGACCAATACGTGGGCTTGCGCGGCGACGCCAAGCTGGAAATCGGCCGTGGCGGCGATGGCAGTGTGGGCCTGGATGCGATCAGCGGTGCGACAGTGACCGCCATCGCCGAGAACCAGGTGATTTCCCGCAGTGCCTATGAAATCGGCCGCCAGGTCGGCATCTTCACCACGGCCGAGCGTCCCCCGGCGCGCTTCACGCCCATCGACGAACGCCTGAACTGGAGCAAGCTGGCGGACGAAGGTTCAGTTGGCCGGCTGAAGATTTCAGCCCGCGAAGTTGGCGCCGACAGCGCACGCGGCGAGTACATCGATCTGTATTTCGGTTACCTGAACACGCCAACGCTGGGCAACAGCCTGCTGGGCGAGGACAACTACCAGCGCCTGATGCGCGACCTCAAGCCGGATGAGCATGCGATCTTCGTCATCGCCAGCGGACAGACCTCGTTCAAAGGATCGGGCTTTGTACGCGGCGGCATCTACGACCGTATCCAGGTGCGGCAAGATCCGCAAACCTACACCTTCCGCGACACCGATTACCTCAACCTCTATCACCTGCAACCCGGCGATGCGCCGGACTACCGCGAGTCCGGCATCTTCATCGTCCGCTCGAAGCACTTCAATCCGGCATGGCCATGGACGCTGACACTGCTGGTCAACAAGCTGGATGCCAAAGGTGCGAAGACTTTCGCCCACTACGACCAGCCGTACTGGCTGCCGGCGCGCTATCTGGAAGGCGGCCATCCGAAAGTGGTGACGGCACGCCCGGCCTGGCAAAACATCTGGCTGGACCGGATTCCGCAGATTGCCTTGTTTATCGCCACGCTGCTGTTCACCGCCGTGCTGTACGCGCAGCGCGACCGGCTGGTGCGCGCATCCAAGCGCAAGCACAAGCCGTTGATCAGCTGGCCGCGACTGGTGTTGTGGATCATCAGCGCAGGCTTCATCGGCTTCTACCTGAAGGCGCAGCCGAGCATCACGCAGATCATGACCTGGCTGCATTCGCTGATCAACCAGTGGCGCTGGGAGCTGTTCCTGTCCGATCCGTTTATCTTCCTGTTCTGGTGGTTCATCATCATTACGGTGCTGATCTGGGGACGCGGTCTGTTCTGCGGCTGGCTGTGCCCATTCGGTTCGCTGCAACACCTGATGCTGAAACTGGGCGCGGCCATCGGCCTGAAACGCTGGCAGAAACTGCTGCCGAAAAAGCTGCACGACAAGCTGCGCTGGCTGAAGTACGCCATCTTCTTCGGCCTGATCGGCGTGTCCTTGTTCTCGATGGAGACGGCCGAGCACCTGGCGGAAATCGAGCCATTCAAGACCACCTTCCTGGTCGGCGTGTGGAACCGCACGTGGCCGTTCTGGCTGTTCATCGGCGCGATACTCGGCCTGTCGATGTTCAGCGAGCGTCCCTACTGCAAATATCTGTGCCCGATGGGCGCTGGCCTGGCCCTTCCCGGCAAGTTCCGCCTGTTCGGCCTGAGGCGCAAAGCCGAATGCACCACCTGCCACGCCTGCGCGGCAGGCTGCGGCTCGCACGCCATCGACAGCGAGGGCAAAATCGACCAGATGGAATGCATGCTGTGTCTCGACTGCATGATCATGTACTACGACGATCACGCCTGCCCGCCGCTGGTCAAGGAACGCAAGCAGCGCGAGGCCAAAGGCCAGGCGCTGACGCGCATCGGCGCGGATGGCTATTTCCTGTCGCTGGACAGCCTGCGCGCGATGCTGCCGTCCAAGGGCAAGGAACATCCATGAAGACGACAGCTCCCGGCTCGCTACCATTAATGCGCGCGCTGATGCTGGCGCTAACACTGGCCGGCAATGGCCCCGGCCTGGCCGCGGCCGCCGTGCTGCAAGTCCACGCTGGTGATTCGATCAACGCCGCCATTGTCCGCGCGCAGCCGGGCGACACGCTGCTGATCGCCGCCGGCACCTATAACGAGCGCCTGCTGATCGACAAGCCGCTGACGCTGCAAGGCCAGGGCCATCCCATCATCAGCGCGCAGCGCAAGGACGACACCATCCGCATCAGCGCCGCCGACGTCAAACTCACCGGCCTGATCGTGCGCGACAGCGGCGAAGACCTGACCGCGCAGAATGCCGGCATCTATATCCAGCCTGGCGCGCACCGCGTGCAGATCAGCGAATGCCAGCTGGTCGCCAACCTGTTCGGCATCTGGCTGCAAGGCGTGCATGACGCGCGGCTGATGAACAACGTCATCACCGGCCGGCGCGATCTGCAATCGGCGCAGCGCGGCAACGGCATCCAGGTGTATGACACACGCGGCGTGCGCGTTATCGGCAACGAGATCAGCACCACCCGCGACGGCATTTATGTTGACGTTTCCAAGGATGCGGAATTCCGCCACAACCGCATCCATCACGTCCGCTATGGCACGCACTACATGAACACCAACCACAGCACCTGGGAAGACAACGAGGTCTATCTGAGCCGCGCCGGGCTGGCATTGATGGAAGTCCGCAGCCTGACCGTGCGCCGCAATATCTCGTGGGGCAATACCGATCACGGCATCATGCTGCGCACTATTCAGGATTCCATCATTGAAGACAACGTTGTCGCCAGCAACGACCGCGGCTTCTTCGTCTACGACGCCGAATACAACACGCTGCGCCGCAACCTGGTCATCAACAACCGTACCGGTGTGCATCTGTCTGCCGGTTCGTCGAACAACGAAGTCGATGGCAATGACTTCATCGGCAATCAGGAACAGGTGCGCTTTGTAGCGTCGCGCGATGTCGAATGGGGCAAGAAAGAAGGAAACTACTGGAGCAACTACAACGGATGGGACCAGAACGCCGACGGCCAAGGCGACGTGCCCTACGAAGCCAACGACCTGGTGGACCGCCTGAACTGGCAATACCCGCTGCTCAAAATGCTCAGCGCCAGCCCGGCGCTGCAAACACTGCGCTTTGCTGCCCGCCAGTTCCCGCTGCTGCGCGCACCCAGCGTAGTCGACCGCCATCCGCGCATGCGGCCGATCTCACAGAATTGGAAGAAATGGAATGACATCGTTCCCCGCACCGACACCAACTGAAGCCGCCGTCAGCCTGCGTAGCATTCAACACCGCTACGGCGTTTTCACGGCTTTACGAGATGTCAGCTTCGACATTCCGCGAGGCGCCATGTTTGGCCTGATCGGTCACAACGGCGCCGGCAAGAGCACGCTGTTCAAGCTGATGCTCGGCCTGATCGCGCCGTCCGCCGGCACGCTGCATGTACTGGGCCAGAATGCTGCCGAAGCGGCGTTTCGCCAGACCCGCCGCCGCATCGGCTACCTGCCCGAGAGCTTCGTCACCTACGATAATCTGAGCGGACGGGAAGTGCTGCACTTCTTCGCTGACCTTAAGCGCATTCCACGTTCAGCCTGCACGCCGCTGCTGGAACTGGTCGGCCTGAGCGCCGCCGCCGGCCGCCAGGTGCAGACCTATTCCAAAGGCATGCGCCAGCGCCTCGGGCTCGCGCAAGCGCTGCTGGGGCAGCCGGACATCATCTTCCTCGATGAACCAACCAACGGACTTGATCCACAAGGCATCGCCGGCTTTTACGACATTCTGCACGCGGTGCGCGAACGCGGCGCCACCATCGTCATCACCTCGCACATCCTGGCCGAGATTCAGCACCGCGTGGACCAGCTGCTGATCATGCAGGGCGGCGCGGTCGCCGCGCAAGGCACGCTGGCGCAACTGCGCGCCGGCATGGATGCGCCATTGGCGCTGACCATCGTCGCCACTGTCCCGCTCATGCTGCAAGCGAGCATACGCGTCGCACTGGCCGCACTGCCCTTGCGATTGCAGCAGGAGGCGCATGGCGAACAACTGCGCGTGTGCTGCGCCAGTGCCGACAAGATGGCGGTACTGCGCGAGCTGGCTGCCTGCGCAAGCGACATCACCCTTCAAGAGTCGACACTGGAACAGGTCTTCCTTGGCTACGGAGGCGCCCATGTCCGCACGCATTGAATGGCGCCAGGTCGGCATCCTAGCCGCCAAGGAATGGCGCGACCGCCTGCGCAACCGCTGGGTGCTGGCCGTGGCGCTGGTGTTTGCCGTGTTCGCGCTGGCCATCGCCTACTTCGGCGCGGCCCAGCAAGGCCAGGTTGGCTTCCACAGCATCGACGCCACCATCGCCAGCCTTGCCAGCCTGGTCATCTACCTGGTGCCGCTGATCGCGCTGATACTCGGCTACGACGCCATCGTCGGCGAGCGTGAGCGCGGCGCTTTGGAACTGCTGCTGTCTATGCCGGTAACGCGGCTGGAAGTCCTGCTCGGCAAATACCTCGGACTGGCAGCGGCCCTTACCAGCGCCACCGCCATCGGCTTCGGCGCTGGCCTGCTGCCCTTGTTCTCGCAGCTGACCGTGGCCGAAGGCTGGCGCTACACGCAATTCGTCGCCAGCGCCGTGTTGATGGGACTGGCTTTCCTCAGCATTGCCATGCTGGTGTCGGTCAGCACGCGCGACCGCATCCGTGCCAGCGGTATCGCCCTGACGCTGTGGTTCCTGTTCGTGCTGGTGTTCGACCTGCTGCTGATGGGTGTCATGGTGCTCAGCCAGGGCAAGCTGAGTAGCGGCATATTCGCCGCCTTGCTGATGCTGAACCCGGCCGACGTATTCCGTCTGCTGAACGTGTTCAGTTCCGATCAGGCCCAGGCCATGTATGGTCTGGCCACCGTCATGCCGGAAAGCTGGACCCATCCAGCGCTGCTGGCCGGCGTGATGCTGGCCTGGATTGTCTTACCGTTTTCTATCGCACTCAGGAGATTTTCATGAATACCCAACGCCTGCGCTGGAGCGCGCTGGCCGCCCTCGTGCTGGCCGCGTGCACGCACACAGCAAGCAAGCTGCCCGCCATTGATCCATCCGACGATGCGGCCTGCGCGCTGGATGGCATGCTGCTACGCGACTTCCCCGGCCCCAAAGCACAGATCCGGTTTGTCGACGGCAAAACCGATTACTTCTGCGACGTGATGGAACTGCTCAGCGAAATGCTGGCGCCGGAACAGCATCGCGCCACCAGCACTTTCTACGTGCAGGACATGGGCAAGGCCGACTGGCAGAAACCCAAAGGCCACTGGATACCGGCACGCGATGCACTGTACGTCATCGGCAGCAAGGCGCAAGGCTCGATGGGCGCGACCATCGCCTCGTTCAGCCAGCAGGCCTACGCCGACGCCTTCGCGCAGAAGCAAGGCGGCAAAGTGCTGCGTTTCGATCAGATCACCCTGTCCATGTTGAACAGCACCAGTGGCGGCATGCCGGCGCACGGCATGGAACATTAAATAGCAACGGTTTGGATCGGCGTCGTCTGGCAGGGTGCGACGATCCTTTTTTATCCCGGTATATGCCGGTTCACTTTGAAGAGAGAGATAGACCATGAAGAAGTTACTGATGCTGGCAGCCATGTTGGCTGCCGTCACCACCGCCACCGCCGCTGCGCCGGACGCAGCCAAGATCGAGAAGACCTACACCACCACCTGCGCGGCCTGCCATGCGGCCGGCATCATGGGTGCGCCCAAGGTTGGCGACAAGGCCGCGTGGAAGCCGCGCATCGCAAAGGGCAAGCCGGCGCTGTACGCCAGCGCCATCTCGGGCGTGAAGATGATGCCGCCGCGTGGCGGCAATCCGGGCCTGAAGGACGACGAACTGAAAGCCATCGTCGACTACATGATCGGCAAGAGTAATTAATACCGCTGGCCGCCGACTGCGGTCGGCGGCCGCTTCCGGAGAAACACCATGTTCACCCGCGCCTTGCTGGCCATTCTGCTGTTCCTGAGCGCCTGCTCAAGTGAGGAGCGGCTCTACAAAACCGAGGGCCATGTGTTCGGCACCACAGTCTCGATTACCATCTACGGTGGATCACAACAACGCGCCGACCTGCTCGGCGACGAAGTACTGCGCGAATTCGACCGCCTGCACCGCAAATTCCACGCGTGGCAACCCAGCATGCTGACCGCACTGAACGACAGCATCGCCAAGGGCCAGCCATTCCGCGCCGATGCCGAAATGGCCGGGCTGCTCAAATCGGCCGAGAAGCTGTCCACACGTTCCGGCCTGCTATTCAATCCCGCTATCGGCCACCTGATACGGCTGTGGGGCTTCCAGAAAAATGACATCAGCGCGCAAGGCCCGGAGGAGGCGGAGATCAAACGCTGGGTCGATGCCCATCCGTCGCTGTCCGATCTGCGCTATGACGGTAACACCATCAGCAGCGTCAACACAGCAGTGATGATCGACCTTGGCGGCTACGCCAAAGGCTATGCGCTGGACCGCGCCGCGATGCTGCTGCGCGAAGCGCATGTGAAAGCGGCGCTGGTTAATATCGGCGGTAACGTCATCGCCATCGGCAAGCCAGGTGAGCGGCCATGGCAGGTTGGCATCCGCGATCCGCGCGGCGCCGGCACGGTGGCGCAGATCGCGCTGCACGATAATGAAGCCATCGGCACCAGCGGCGACTATGAACGCTACTTCATGAAGGATGGAAAGCGCCGCCCACACATCATCGATCCACGCACCGGCTATCCGATCGATCTGGTGGCATCGGTCACGATTATCGCCGGCGGCGGCCGCGATCCCGGCCTGCGCTCGGACGGCCACTCCAAGCCGCTGTTCATCGCCGGCCCGGAAGGCTGGCAAGCCATGGCCGCCAAGCTCGATCTTAAAGAAGTGCTGCTGGTCGACGCCCAGCACCAGGTTCACATGACGCCTGCGATGCAGGCGCGCATCGACGCCACTCACAAGCCTTGAGCCATTTGCGGATGCGGCCACGCGCATTCGCATACCGCGATGAGGTATTAAATTGAAGCATGCGGCCTTTGATGCTCTTCAGCTCATTCAGCAATTGCGGGTAGCTCAAATCGCGATAGTCCTGATAAAACTCCTGCGCCAGCCAAGACCTAGATACTTTGGCCTATCGACCTGTGCGTAGTTTGATTCTATCATCGCTATATACTTAACTATACAGCGAGAGGCAGAGGGATGAAAAAGCGGATATGGACACTGGCCATACCAGTGTTGGCGACCAGTGGGGCTTACGCGCAGGAGGTGGTGCCATTCGGCCTGGGCACAGTGCTCATCAGCAGCGCACGCAGCGAAGTGGGGGAAATCGGCAGGGAGCAGGTGTCATCGCTGGTCAGCCGTCAGGAGATGCGCGAATTCAATCGCGAGAATGTCGGCGATGCGTTGAACCTGCTGTCCGGTATTACGCTATCGACCAACTCGCGCAACGAAAAAACCATCGCCGTGCGCGGTTTCGATTCGCGCCAGGTCCCGCTTTATATCGATGGCATTCCGGTATATGTGCCGTATGACGGCTACGTCGACTTCAACCGTTTCAGCACGGCCTACCTGGCCGGGATTCAGGTCGCCAAAGGTTTTAGCTCGATGTCTTACGGTCCCAACGCGCTGGGCGGCGCAATCAATCTGGTATCGCGCAAACCGAAAACAGCACTGGAGGCCGACGCCATGCTCGGCGTCAGCAGCGGCAGCGGACGCATCGCTTCTACCAACGTCGGCACCAACCAGGGCAAGTGGTATATGCAGGCAGGAGCCTCGTATGATCAGGCCGACACCTTCCCGCTCTCTTCTGACTTCAAACCGACCGCCAGCGAAGACGGCGGCTCGCGCAACAACGCCTATCGCCGCGACAGCAAGGTGTCGCTGAAATTCGGCTGGACGCCGACTGGGAGCGACGAATACGCGCTCAGCTACTATAAGCAGCACGGGGTCAAGGGCCAGCCGCCATCGACCGATCCCGCCACCGCGCGTTACTGGAAATGGCCATACTGGGACAAGGAAAGCTTGTACTTCATCTCGCGCACTGCGCTGAGCAGCAAGGAAACGCTGAAGGTACGCGCCTATCACGACACCTACGGTAATGAAGTCGACAGCTACACCAACGGCAGCTACGCGACGCTGAAGCCCTCCGGCTCTGGCAGCGTCGGCACCGGGCGCAGCATCTACAAGGACTGGACCAATGGCGCATCGCTTGAACTGGAATCGCGCCGGCTCGATCAGCACACGCTACGCCTGATCACCCACTACAAACTCGACAAACACGTCGAGACCGACGCATATGATGCGACCATGTCCATCTTCAAGGATGAGCTGATGTCCTATGCACTGGAAGACAACATCCAGCTAACACAGGCTACCATGTTGTCGGTGGGTGCAGGCATGCATCAGATGAAGCCGAAAGATGTCTTCAGCAGCGGCAATGCCTACTCGCTGCCGGACAAGAAAACCGCACACGATAGGCAAGCAGGCCTGTTCCATGATCTGAACAGCAATGACAGGCTGTACGCCACCATCGCCCAGAAATCGCGGCTGCCAACGCTGAAGGATCGTTACTCGCAACGCCTCGGCACCTACATCGAAAATCCAGCGCTGCGCCAGGAACGAGCACGCAACTACGAGGTCGGTTATCAAGGCCGGCCATGGCAAGGCGGCCAGTTGCAGGCGGCGCTGTTCTACAGCGATGTGACCGACAAGATCCAGGCGCTTGCCAACGTCTCCGGCAACAAGTCGCAGATGCGCAATGTCGGCAAGGTCCGCAGCACCGGCTTTGAGGTGGATGCGCGCACGGCACTTAACCGCTGGGCCGATATCGGCGCCGCTTACACCTACACCGCATTGAAGAACGTCAGCTCGGCCTCGACCCGCGTGACCGACGTACCAAAACAAAAGTTGACCGCTCAGGCCTCGCTGCATCCACGCGGCGATGTCGACGTGGTCGCCTTTGCAGAACACAACAGCAGCCGCTGGGCTTCCAACACCGTCGAACTGGCAGGCTTCACCACGCTGAATCTCAAGCTGGCCTATCGCCCTGTGGCGCATGTATCGATGGAAGCCGGCGTGACCAACCTCAACGACAAAAACTATGCACTGGCAGATGGCTTCCCCAGCGCTGGCCGCCAGTGGTTCGGCAACATCACCTACCGCTACTAAGGAATTACCATGAGCATCCGTAAGCTACTGATCGCACTCACCCTGAGCGCTAGCACCGCCTGGGCCCACCCGGACCTGAACAACGCCAGCAAATACGTCACGACCGAACTGAGCGTCACCGGCGCCGTGGAGCATCCGCTCAAGCTGGACGTGAACGACCTGCGCCAGTTCCCGCTGGAGCAACAGCAAAACCGCAACGGCGTCACCCTTCGCGCCCTGCTGGATCGCGCCAAGGTGATATCGAGCAATCACAACGACGTGAAGAAGATGGCCATCATCGCCACCGCCAGCGACGGCTATGCAGTGGTGTACTCGTGGTCAGAAATATTTAACTCGCCGATAGGCGAAAGCGTGCTGATCTTCTTCGAAAAAGACGGCAAAGCGCTCGCCGACGACGAAGGCCGCATTGCCATGATCTCCACCAAAGACCTGCGCACCGGCCCACGCCACGTACGCTGGCTGAAGAGCATCGAGATCAGAAAAATCGTCGATTAAAGATCCAGGGTCAGTTCCGCCAACTGACCCCGGATTTATTACAGCTGACCCAGCAGAGTCTCGGCGTTGGAGACTTCGAACTTGCCGCCCTGCTCGATGTTGAGCTGGGTGACTACGCCGTCCACCGCCAGCAGCGAGTAGCGCTGCGAGCGGGTGCCCATGCCGAACTTGCTGAAGTCGGCGTCCAGGCCCAGCGCTTTCGAGTAAGCAGCGTTACCGTCGGCCATCATGCGGACGATGCCGGTGGCTTTCTGGTCGCGGCCCCATGCGCCCATGACGAAGGCGTCATTGACCGAGATGCACCAGATCTCATCCACGCCCTTGGCTTTCAGCTCATCGGCCAGCTTGACGTAGCCAGGCACATGCTGCGCCGAGCAGGTTGGGGTGTAGGCGCCTGGCAGGCCGAAGATGGCGATCTTCTTGCCTTTGACCAGATCCTGCACATTGAAAGTGTTCGGGCCCAGCGAGCAGCCTTCGGTTTCGGTTTCGATGAATTCGGACAGTGCGCCTTCCGGCAGCTTGTCGCCGATCTTGATGGTCATGGATAACTCCTCTGTAAATGTAAAAAGAGCCGCACCCAGTGCGGCTCTTTCCTTGGGTAGAACCCGAAGTATGCCTTAATCGGCCTGTTTGCGCAGGAAGGCTGGAATGTCGTAGGTTTCCATGCCGTTCTTCTCCATCGCGCGCACTTGCTCCGATGCCGACTCGCGGCGCCATACTGCTGGCGCCTTCATGCCGTCGAACGCCGGTGCAGCGCCGCCGCCCATGCCGCCGGTGGCGCCCATCGACATGCCCTGCGCTGCAGCTGCGCCGCCCATGGCAGCCGATGGCATCATCGGGCTGTTGTGGGTGCCGGTGCGCAGCATTTGCTGTGGCACCAGTTGCACATGCTTCTTGGCTTTGCCCAGGCCGGTGGCCACCACGGTCACGCGGATGCTGTCGCCCATCTCGTCGTCGTAGGCGATGCCTTGTGCGATCGATGCGTCTGGCGCAGCGAAGGCGCGCACGGCAGCCATGACTTCCTTGATCTCTTTACCTTTCAGGCCACGCGATGCGGTAACGTTGACCAGCACGCCGCGTGCGCCCGACAGGTCGACACCATCCAGCAGCGGCGAGGCAACTGCCTGCTCGGCAGCGATGCGCGCGCGGTCCACGCCAGCAGCGGTAGCGGTGCCCATCATCGCCTTGCCCTGCTCGCCCATGATGGTTTTCACGTCGTTGAAGTCGACGTTGATGTGGCCAGGCACGTTGATGATCTCGGCGATACCGGCCACCGCGTTGTTCAGCACATCGTCAGCGTGTTGCAGCCATTCGATCAGCGATTCGTCTT
Organism: Duganella sp. sic0402; assembly: GCF_019219065.1. GTDB lineage: Bacteria > Pseudomonadota > Gammaproteobacteria > Burkholderiales > Burkholderiaceae_D > Rugamonas. Next base: position 32,076 of record NZ_JAHUWK010000008.1, read on the forward strand.
CGTAGATCTCTTCCAGTTTTTCGTTGAGGATGACGATCAGCGAGTCAACGTTGGCGGACAGCTGTTCCAGGCCTTCGTCAGCGATGTCCATGCACTTCTGGCCTTCGTGCGAGAACGGCTTCGACACCACGGCCACGGTCAGTGCGCCCAGCGACTTCGCCACTTCCGCGACGATCGGTGCGGCGCCAGTGCCGGTGCCGCCGCCCATACCGGCAGCGATGAAGACCATGTGCGCGCCGCGCAGCGAGTCTTCAATGCGCTGGCGCGAATCTTCCGCCAGCTTGCGGCCGACGTCCGGCTTCATGCCAGCGCCCAGGCCGGTGTCGCCGATCTGGATGATGTTGTCGGCCTTCGAAGTCGACAGCGCTTGCGCGTCGGTATTCGCGGCGATGAACTCCACGCCGGACATGCCTTTGTTGATCATGTGCTGCACCGCATTACCACCCGCACCGCCGACCCCGACGACCTTGATGACGGTGCCCAAAGCTGCGTTATCGACCATATCGAACTCCATGATGTGACTCCCTATCAGAATGCGGTTTTCAAGCGCCAGTCCTCATAATTGTAGGAGAACTGGAGATTGAAAACTGCGGTTTAATATAAAAAATTTGCGTTTGTACTGCGTTGTTTTGTACTGCGTTGTTTCGTATCTGCCTCAGAAGTTCCCGAGGAACCATTCCTTCATGCGCTGCCAGACTGCCTTCACCGAACCATCCTGCCGCGTGACGATGTGGCCACGCAGATACTGCTTTTTCGCTTCCTGCAACAGGCCCAGCACGGTCGCGTAGCGCGGGCTGCGCACCACGTCGGCCAGCTGGCCACGGTAGTCCGGCGTGCCCAGGCGCGCCGGCTTGAGGAAAATGTCTTCCGCCATCTCGACCATGCCCGGCATGATCGAAGTACCGCCGGTCAGTACGATGCCCGACGACAGCACGCCTTCGTAGCCGGACTCGCGCACCACCTGGTGCACCATCGCAAACAGCTCTTCCACGCGCGGCTCGATCACAGCAGCCAGCGCCTGGCGCGACAGGTTGCGCGGACCGCGGTCGCCCAGGCCCGGCACTTCCAGCGACTCGCCCGGATCAGCCAGCACCTGCTTGGCTACGCCGTAGCGGATCTTGATCTCTTCCGCTTCGGTGGTCGGCGTGCGCAGCGCCATCGCGATATCGTTGGTGATCTGGTCGCCGGCGATCGGGATCACCGCCGTATGGCGGATCGCGCCATCGGAGAACACCGCCACGTCGGTCGTGCCGCCGCCGATGTCGATCAGGACCACGCCCAGTTCTTTCTCATCCACTGTCAGCACCGCGTCGGCCGAGGCCATCGGCTGCAAGATCAGGTCCGACACTTCCAGGCCGCAGCGGCGCACGCACTTGACGATGTTCTGCACCGCCGACACCGCGCCGGTGACGATGTGCACTTTGACTTCCAGGCGGATGCCGCTCATGCCGATTGGCTCGCGCACATCTTCCTGGCTGTCGACGATGAATTCTTGCGGCACCGTATGCAGCAATTGCTGATCGGTCGGAATGTTAACCGCCTTTGCCGTTTCAATGACGCGCGCTACGTCGGTCGCCGTCACTTCCTTGTCCTTGATCGCTACCATACCGCTCGAATTGAAGCTGCGGATATGGCTGCCGGCGATGCCCGCGTACACATTGCGGATCTTGCAGTCGGCCATCAGCTCCGCTTCTTCCAGCGCGCGCTGGATCGATTCAACGGTCGCTTCGATGTTGACCACCACGCCTTTTTTCAGGCCTCGCGATTCGTGCTGGCCCAGGCCGATCACTTCGTGGCGTCCATCGCCCATCACCTCGGCCACCACGGCCACCACCTTGGAGGTGCCGATATCGAGGCCGACGATCAGGTTTTTCGCGTCTTTAGTCATTTCTTTTCTGCCTGCTAGTTATGCTTGGTGTCCGGTTTATTGGCCGTTGGTTTCTTCACTGCTGGTTTTCGTTTCGCGCCTTCCGCCGGAATCTTCAATCCCTGCGCGCTCAGCGCCAAACCGTTCTGGTACCGCATGTCTATCGCTTCTATATTCGGTAAATGCTCCACCAGTTGCGGATAAATCCCCACCAGGCGGTCCACCCTTTCCTTCAGCGTGGCGGTAGTCTGTTCCCGACCCAGCGCCACGCTCATACCGTTATCCAGCCGCACCGTCCACGCATAGCGGCTGGACAGCGACAGCGCCTGCGGCACCAGCTTCAGCGGCGCAAACCAGTTGCGCAACTCGGCGTACCGCAACAACACTTCCTTCTCGCTGCCATCCGGACCGTCAAACTCCGGCAGCGCATGATCCTCTTCCGCCTCGGCCAGGTTGGCGGTGAACACATCGCCCTTGGTCGACAGCAGCCGGCCATCCTCGCCCCACGTTCCCAGCGCCTCATGCTCCTCCAGCGCCACGATCAGCTGGTCCGGCCATTCGCGCCGTACCGTGGCGCGGCGTACCCAGGGCACCGACTCAAATGCCTGGCGCACCGCGTCCAGGTTGGTGGTGAAGAAGTTGCCCTTGATCCGGCCCAGCGCGTTGTTACGCAGCGTCAGGTGGTTCACATGCTTTAAATCGTCGCTCGCGATATTCTCAATACGTATCGTGCGCAGGTTAAACATCGGACGCTGCGACACCCACCACACGCCGGACGCGATGCATGCCAGTATCGTCAGCACGAACAAGCTGCTGGCGGTAGCATTCAAAGCCTTCACGTCATGCCACATCTACTGCTTATCCCTTCATCTTCAGGCGTGCGCTGCGCAGGATTTCCACGCACAGGTCTTCATAGCTGATGCCTTCCGCACGCGCCGCCATCGGCACCAGCGAGTGGCCAGTCATGCCTGGCGAGGTGTTCACTTCCAGCAGGAACGGTTTCTGATCGCGTTCACGCAGCAGCACGTCAACCCGGCCCCAGCCCTCGCAACCCAGCGCGCGATACGCTTCCACGGCGATACGGCGCATTTCCTCGCTCAGCGCCTCTGGCAGCGCGGCCGGGCAGAAATACTGGGTGTCGTCGGTGAAGTACTTGTTCTGGTAATCGTAATTGCCTTCCGGCGCGACGATCTCCACCACCGGCAGCGCACGCGCGCTGGCGCCAGTACCGAGCACCGCCACGGTGAATTCGCGGCCAGTGACAAATTCTTCCGCCAGCACCGAATCGTCCAGCGCGGCGGCGGTGTCGTAGGCGGCTTTGAACTCAGCCGCTTCGTTGACCTTGGTGATGCCGATGGTCGAACCTTCATGCGGCGGCTTGACGATCAGCGGCAGGCCCAGGTCGGCGGCGGTGGCGGCCAGGTCGGACTGCGCGTTCAGCACCGCGTAGCGCGGCGTCGGCAGGCCGGCGTTCAGCCACACGATCTTGGTGGTGATCTTGTCCATGCCCACCGAGCTGGCCATCACGCCGCTGCCGGTGTACGGAATGCCCAGCAGTTCCAGCGCGCCCTGCAGGCTGCCGTCTTCGCCGTAGCGGCCGTGCAGCGCGATGAACACGCGGTCGAATTTTTCCGCCGCCAGTTCAGCCAGCGAGCGTTGGCCCGGATCGAAAGGATGGGCGTCGATGCCTTTGCTTTGCAGCGCGGCCAGCACGCCGGCGCCGGACATATTCGATACTTCACGCTCGGCGGAACGGCCGCCGAACAGCACGCCGACCTTGCCGAATGCGCTGGCGTCTTGTACGTGTTGTGGATTCAGGGTACTCACGATTCAGACCTTTGGATAATTAGTCAGTTTGGCCGGGACGCCGCTGATCGAGCCTGCGCCCATGGTCATGACGACATCGCCGTCACGCACCACGCCCATGATGGTTTCCGGCATATCGCCGATCGCCTCAACAAAAATCGGTTCCGTCTTGCCGCGTGCGCGCAATGCATGCGCCAGCGCGCGGCCGTCGGCAGCCACCACTGGCGCTTCACCGGCAGCGTAGACTTCGCCCAGCACCAGCACATCCGGTGCGCCCAGTACCTTGACGAAGTCTTCAAACAAATCGCGGGTGCGGCTGTAGCGGTGCGGCTGGAAAGCCAGCACCAGGCGGCGGCCCGGATAGGCGGCGCGCGCGGCAGCCATGGTCACTTCCATTTCCAGCGGGTGGTGGCCGAAGTCGTCCACCAGCGTAAAGCTGCCGCCACCTGGAATCGCAACATCGCCATACTTGGTGAAGCGGCGGCCAACGCCGGCAAAGCCAGCCAGGCCAGCCTGGGTGGCGCTGTCCGGAATATTGATCTCGCGCGCGATGGCGATGGCAGAGCAGGCATTCTGCACATTGTGCAGGCCAGGCTGGTTCAGCACCACGTCCAGATCCGGATAGCCTTCCTGCTTGACAGTAAAGTGCATTTCCACACCGACGGCGCGGGCGTTCACGGCGCGCACTTCAGCATCCTCGGCAAATCCGTAGGTGGTGACCGGCTTGGTCACATGCGGCAGGATCGAGCGCACATGCGGATCGTCGATGCACAGCATGGCGCGGCCGTAGAACGGCAGGCGGTGCGTGAAGTGGACGAAAGCCTGCTTGAGCTTTTCGAAATCGTGCTCGTAGGTTTCCATGTGGTCGGCGTCGATATTCGTGATGACTTCGATCATCGGCGTCAGGTTCAGGAACGATGCATCCGACTCATCGGCTTCCGCTACCAGGTACTCGCCGGTACCCAGCTTGGCGTTGGCGCCCGCGCTGGTCAGCCGGCCGCCGATGACGAAGGTCGGGTCCAGCCCGCCCTGCGCCAGCACCGACGCCACCAGGCTGGTAGTGGTGGTCTTGCCGTGGGTGCCGGCGATGGCGATGCCGCGCTTCAGGCGCATCAACTCGCCCAGCATCACCGCGCGCGGAACGATAGGAATCTTGCGGCTGCGCGCTGCGACGACTTCAGGATTGTCCTGCTGCACAGCGGTCGAGGTCACGACGGCATCGGCCTTGCCGATGTTTTCCGCCGCGTGGCCCTGATACACGGTCGCGCCCATGCCGGCCAGGCGCTGGGTCACAGCATTGCTGCCCAGGTCCGAGCCGGATACGTTGTAGCCCAGCGTGAGCAGCACTTCCGCAATGCCGCTCATGCCGCTGCCACCGATGCCGACGAAGTGTATGTTCTGTACTTTATGCTTCATACCAATTCTTCCAATACTTTAGCGATTGCCTCATTCGAATCGCGCTTGCCGACTTCGCGCGCTGCCATGGCCATGGCCAGGCAGGACGCGCGGGTCAGCGTTTCCAACAGCGTCGCAACCGATTGCGCGCTCAATTCCGTTTGCGGCATGTGTATCGCCGCTTTCTGTTTTGCCATCCACTGCGCGTTGTTGCGCTGATGGCTGGTGGTCGATGCAACCAGTGGCACCAGCACGCTGGCCACGCCGGCCGCCGTCAGTTCCGAAATGGTGATGGCGCCCGCGCGGCAGATCACCAGATCCGCAGCGCTGTATGCCGCCGCCATGTCGTCAATGAAATCGACCACATTGGCCGTCACGCCGGCCTGCTGATACGCGGCACGCAGCGCATCGATATTCTTCTTGCCCGACTGGTGCGTCACCAGCGGACGCTGTGCTTGCGGAATCAGCGCCAGCGCCGCCGGCAACACGTCGTTCAGTGCTTTCGCGCCCAGGCTGCCACCGACCACCAGGATGCGCAGCGCGCCTTCGCGGCCCTCGAAACGCTGGGCTGGCGGCGCCACGTCAAGAATCTCCTCGCGCACCGGATTGCCCGACACCACCGCCTTGCTGGCCGCGCTGCCGAATTCCGCAGGGAAGCCGAAGCACACCCGGTCCGCGAACGGCACCAGCGTTTTGTTCGACAGCAGCAGCGCGGCATCGGCGTTGACCAGCACCAGCGGCGTGCCGCGCATGCGCGACATCAGGCCACCCGGCACGGTGACGTAACCGCCCATGCCCAGCACCACGTCCGGCTTGCGGCTACCGATGAAACCGAAGCAGTCAGCGAACGCCTTCACCATCTTCAGCGCCCCCCCCAGGGAGTGCTTCAAGCCCTTGCCGCGCATGCCGGTGAAGTTGATGCTGTCCATCGCGATGCCATGTTTCGGCACCAGCTCCTGCTCCATGCCGCTGGACGTACCCAGCCAGCTCACTTCCCAGCCGCGCGCGCGCATGGTTTGCGCGATCGCCAGGCCAGGGAAAATATGACCGCCCGTGCCGGCCGCCATAATCATCAGTCGTTTCATAGTCTGCCACCACGCATCAGAACCCGGTTCTCGTAGTCGATCCGGAGCAGGATCGCGAGCCCGATGCAGTTAATCACAACACCCGTACCGCCATAGCTCATCAGCGGCAGGGTCAAGCCTTTGGTTGGCAGTAAGCCCAGGTTCACACCCATGTTAATAAACGTCTGCACGCCAATCCAGATACCGATGCCCTTGGCCGTCAGGCCAGCAAAGGTCTGGTCGATGGCGATGGCCTGGCGGCCGATATCGAAAGCACGCTTGATGATCCAGTAGAACAGCGCGATCACCACCAGCACACCGGCCAGGCCAAGTTCTTCGCCGATCACCGCCAGCAGGAAGTCGGTATGCGCTTCCGGCAGGTAGTGCAGCTTTTCTACGCTGCCGCCCAGGCCAACGCCAAAAATCTCGCCGCGCCCGAAAGCGATCAGCGAGTGGGTCAGCTGGTATGCCTTGTTCAGTGCATTGTCTTCTTCCCACGGATTCAGGTAAGCGAAGTAGCGCTCGCGGCGGAATTTGGATAGTGCGATGATCGAGACGAAGATCGTCACCAGCACGGCGCCGATGCCGCCGAACCAGATCGCATTGATTCCGCCCAGGAACAGGATGCCCATGGCGATGCAGACGATTACGCCGAATGCGCCCAGGTCCGGTTCCAGCAGCAACAGCAGGCCGACAAAGCCGATCGCCGCCGCCATCGGCATAAAGCCCTTGGTCAGCTTGTGCATGTATTGCTGCTTGCGCACGGTGTAGTCAGCGGCGTAGAGCACGGCCACGACCTTCATCAGCTCCGACGGCTGGACGTTGAATACCTTCAGCGACAGCCAGCGGCGGCCACCGTTGACCACCACGCCGATGCCTGGGATGAGCACCAGCACCAGCAGCACCAGCGTACCGATGAACAGATAAGGCGCAGCCTTCTGCAGGTCCGCAATGCGGATGCGGAACACGAACAGGCCAGCGACCAGCGAGACAGCGATGAACATGGCCTGGCGTTGCAGGAAGTAGGTATTCTGCCAGCGAACGTAGTTGGCGAATTTCGGCGAATCCGGCAGCGAGATCGAAGCCGAGTACACCATCACCATCCCGAGCAGCATCAGCAGCAGCGTGACCCACACCAGCGGCTGGTCGTACTCCATCATCTTGGACTGCCGCGCACGGCTCTCCAGCGGCGTTTCAGCCAGCTTGGAGCCAAAGCGGAACGGCAGCTGCAAGGCCATCAGATCTCCTGTCCAGCGTCAAGCGCGATGTCGCGCACGGTGTCGATAAACACCTGGGCGCGATGCGCGTAATTCTTGAACATGTCCATGCTGGCGCACGCGGGCGACAGCAGTACGGCGTCGCCGGCGTGCGCGAGTTCGGCGGCGCGCTTGACGGCTTGCGGCAGATCGGTGCCGCAGTCTTCCAGCGTGTACGCCAGTTCACCGCCCTGCTCACGCGCGGACCGTTCCAGCGCGGCGCGGATTTGTGCAGCGTCGCGGCCGATCAGCAGCGCGGTGCGGGCGTAGCGCTGCATCGGTTCTGCCAGCGGTGCGAAGTCCTGGCCTTTGCCGTCGCCGCCCAGGATGACCAGCAGGCGCTGGTTGTCGCCGGTGAAGGCTTTGCCCAGGCCATTCAATGCTGCCACGGTGGCGCCGACATTGGTGCCTTTGCTGTCATCGTAATATTCAACTTCGTTGATGGCGCTGACCAGTTCCACGCGATGCGGCTGGCCGCGATATTCGCGCAGGCCGTGCAGCAGCGGCGCCAGCGGCAGGTCGATGGCGCGGCACAGGGCCAACGCGGCCAACGCGTTGGCGGCGTTGTGGACGCCACGGATTTGCAGCGCGTCGGCGGGCATCAGATTCTTGACGATGCACTCGACCGGTGGCGGCGGTGGATCGTTTTTCTTGCGCTTCTTCGGTTCGCCCTCTTCTTCTGCCGGAATGGCGGTGGCGAGCCACAGCACGCCGCGCTCGTTGTTCAGGCCAAGGTCATCGCGCAGGGCTGGAGCGTCGGTGCCGAAGGTGACATTGTGGCCGGTGGCGCTGGCCATGCGCATGGTGGTCGCGTCGTCGCGGTTCAGCACGCGAACGGTGTTGGCGGCGAAGATGCGGTGCTTGGCGGCAGCGTAGGATGGCATGTCGCCGTGCCAGTCGAGGTGGTCTTGTGTCACGTTCAGCACAGTCGCCGCGTCGGCTTCCAGCGTGAAGGTCGTCTGCAATTGGAAGCTCGACAGCTCCAGCACCCAGATGTCAGGCAGCGTGGATGGCGCTGCGGCGGCCGGTTCCGCATCGGCGTCTGGTGCTGCGGCTTCGGCGGGCGCTGGCGAGGCGTCGAGCACTTCGCGCAGGACATCCAGTGCGGCCGGGCTGATGTTGCCGGCGACACGCACGCTCTTGCCGGCGCGTTCGCACAGCTGACCGACCAGCGTGGTCACGGTGGTCTTGCCGTTGGTGCCGGTGATGGCGATGATCTTCGGTACGTAGCCGCGCGTTTCTTTCAGCGACTCCAGCGCCTGCGCGAACAGCTCGATCTCACCCCATACTTCAATGCCGGCGGCAGCGGCGGCGGGCGCAATTTCTGCCAGCTCGCGGTTCGGCGCCAAGCCAGGACTGACGGTCACGAAGTCCACGCCGTCCAGCAGTGACGCGCCAAACGGGCCAGCGACGAATTCCACATCAGGAACAGCCGCCTGCAATGCTGGCAGGCGATCCGGCCCCTCACGCGTGTCGGCAACGCGCACGCGCGCGCCGCTGCGGGCGAGCCACAGCGCCATCGCCAGGCCGGATTCCCCCAGCCCTAATACCAGTGCGTTTTTGCCTTCGTAAATCATCAGCGCAGTTTCAACGTCGAGAGTCCAACCAGTACCAGTATCATCGTGATAATCCAGAAGCGCACGACGACCTGGGTCTCTTTCCAGCCTTTTTGTTCAAAGTGGTGATGCAGCGGCGCCATCAGGAACACGCGACGGCCAACGCCATAGCGCTTCTTGGTGTACTTGAACCACGTCACCTGAATCATCACCGACACCGTCTCCGCAACGAAGATGCCGCCCATGATGAATAACACGATTTCCTGACGCACGATCACCGCAATGGTGCCCAGCGCGCCGCCCAGCGCTAACGCGCCCACGTCGCCCATGAACACCTGCGCCGGATGGGTGTTAAACCACAGGAAAGCCAGACCAGCGCCAGCCAGCGCACCGCAGAAGATAATCAGCTCGCCCGCGCCAGGAATGTGCGGAATAAACAGATACTTCGAATAGGTCACGCTGCCGGTCAGGTAAGCGAACAAGCCCAGGGCCGAGCCGACCATAATCGTCGGCATGATCGCCAGACCATCCAGGCCATCGGTGAAGTTAACGGCGTTGGACGAACCGACGATGACACAGTAGGTCAGCGCGATGAAGCCCCATACACCCAGCGGATAGCTGATGGTTTTAAAGAACGGCACAATCAGGTCGGCCTTCGGCGGCAGGTCCATCGAGAAGCCCGACTGCACCCAGGCAAAGAACAGCTCAAACACCTTGCCGGTATTCGGCGCCGACACCGAAAACGCCAGATACAGCGCGGCAGCGATACCCACCAGCGACTGCCAGAAATACTTCTCGCGCGAGCGCATGCCTTCCGGGTCCTGGTACACCACCTTGCGGTAGTCATCCACCCAGCCCACCGCGCCAAAGCCCAGCGTGACGATCAGCACCGGCCAGATCAGGCGGTTCGACAGGTCGCACCACAGCAGCGTGGAAATCGCGATCGATAGCAGGATCAGCACACCGCCCATGGTTGGCGTGCCATGTTTTTTCAGGTGGGTCTGCGGACCATCGGTGCGCACCGCCTGGCCGTACTTCATTGCGGTCAGCTTGCGGATTACGAACGGACCAGCGGCCAGGCCGATAAACAGCGCCGTCGCGGTGGCGAACACCGCACGGAAGGTGATGAAGTTGAAGACCCGGAGAAAACCGAGATCATCCTGGAAGAATTGTGCGAGCCAGAGCAGCATGATTAGTGACTTTCCTTGTTAGCTTGTTGCGACCCAATCAAATGCTGCACGACCCGCTCCATCTTCATGAAACGGGAGCCCTTGATTAATACAGTTGCATCAGGCGACACCGCTGCCTCAACAGCAGACAGCAAATCGCCAAAGTTTTCAAAATGACGAACGTTGGCGCCTCGGATGTGCGCGGCCAGTTCGCCTGTTACCAGCACCGTTTCGATGCCCTTATCCCGCGCGTAAGCGCCAATCTCTTCATGGAACTCGCGGCCTTGCGTGCCGACTTCGCCCATATCGCCCAGCACCAGCACGCGCGGTGCAGCAGCTTTTGACAGCACGTCGATGGCGGCGCGCACCGAATCCGGATTGGCGTTGTAGGTGTCGTCGATTACCACGGCGCCGTTGACGGCCTGCTTCTTTTGCAGGCGGCCACTGACCGGCGCAAAGGTATCCAGGCCCAGCTTGATTTTTCCCAGCGACACGCCAGCGGCATAGGTACACGCCGCTGCGGCCAGCGCGTTGCGCACATTGTGTTCACCGGCCGCTTGCAGGCGCACGAAGAACTGCTGTGTGTCCGCCTCGCTCTCGCAGATGGTGATGAACATCTCGCTTTCGAAATCGCTGGCGCGGAAGGTGCAGCTGACTTCCGCGTCCTTGCTCAGGCCAAAACGAAGCATGCGGCGGCCGGCCGACAGTTCTTCCCAGATCGGCGTGAACTCATCGCCATGCGGGAACACTGCCACGCCATCCTTCGGCAATGCCGACAACACCGAGCCGTTTTCGCGCGCCACCGCTTCCACCGTGTGCATGAACTCCTGGTGCTCGCGCTGCGCGTTGTTGACCATGGCGATATTTGCGCCGGCGATGGCGGCCAGGCGGCTGATCTCGCCCGGATGATTCATGCCCATCTCGATCACCGCCGACTGCTGTTGCACATCCATGCGGAACAGCGTCAGCGGCACGCCGATTTCATTATTCAGGTTGCCGCGCGTAGCCAATCGGCCTTCTTCGCCGTGGGCGGCCGCCAGGATCGCGGCGATCATTTCTTTCACCGTGGTCTTGCCATTGCTGCCGGTGACGCCGATGACTGGAATGCTGAACTGCTTGCGCCACCAGTTGGCGATCTGGCCCAGCGCCACCAGCGTGTTCGGCACAACGATGGCCGCGATGTTGGTCGATTCGGTCCAGCCTTCCGGCAGTTCCTCCACGACCACTGCGGCGACGCCCTGCTCCGCCACTTGCGGCAGGAAGTTGTGAGCGTCAAATACTTCACCACGCAGGGCAACGAACAGCGCGCCTGCGGAAACACTACGGCTGTCGGTCGACACGCCGTTGAATACAGCATCGCCGGCGTTCACTAAACGTGCGCCGGTCAACGAAGGCAGAATTTGTGCGACTGCTGCACGCATTAATTCGTCCTCATCATGGTTAAACGCGCCGACAGCGCCAGCTGCGCGTGATCGGCATCCGAGAATGGCAGCTTCTTGCCTTTGATTTCCTGGTACGGCTCGTGGCCTTTGCCGGCCAGCAGAATCACATCCGGCTTGCCCGCATGCTTGATCGCCGAAAGGATCGCGCCGGCGCGGTCATCCAGCGCCTGCACGGTCGATGCCGGATTGTTCTGGTCCATGCCGGCCAAAATCTGCTCAATGATCGAATGTGGTTCTTCGCTACGTGGATTGTCACTGGTGACCAGCACATGATCCGCCGCCTGCGCGATCTTGCCCATTTGCGGACGCTTGCCCGGATCGCGGTCGCCGCCGCAACCGAATACGCACCACAGCTGGCCGCCACGGTCGTTGGCCACAGGACGCAGCGCGGCCAGGGTTTTTTCCAAGGCATCCGGCGTATGCGCGTAGTCGATGACAATCAGCGGCGCATCCTGGCCACCCACCTGCTGCATGCGGCCGGGCGCTGATTCCAGCGCTTCGACCGCTTCGATGGCGGCGCGCAGGCCCAGACCTTTGGCCAGCACTGCACCCAGCACGCCCAGCGCGTTGCTGATATTGAAGCCGCCGACCAGTTGCGTGCGCACTTGCGCCACGCCCAGCGGGCACTCCAGGTGGAACTCGGTGCCGCCGCTGCGGCCGGCGCGCAGCTGGCTGGCGCGCAGCAGCACGACGCCGTCGATATCCGGGCGCGCGGTGCTGTCGTGCAGTGTATAGCCGATCAACGGAATCTCGCCAGCCAGTGGCGCGGGCTTGGCTTTCAGGTGGTCGATGATGCGCACACCGGCAGGATCGTCCAGGTTGACCACTGCCGTTTTCAGGCCAGGCCAGTCGAACAGTTTGAGCTTGGCCGCCTCGTAGGCTTCCATGGTGCCGTGATAGTCCAGATGGTCGCGGGTCAGGTTGGTGAACAGCGCCACGTCGAAGTGCATGCCGGACAGGCGGCCTTGCTCCAGGCCGATGGACGAAGCTTCAATTGCCAGCGAGGCAGCGCCCTTCTCGCGCAGATCTGCCAGCGAACGCGCCAGCAGCACTGCATCCGGCGTGGTGTAGCCGGTCACGTCGTATTCCACTTCGCCGCGCGGCTTGAACACGCCTACACCCAGCGTGCCGATGACAGCAGCCGGTTCGCCGCCGCGCGACAACGCCTGGCCCAGCCAGACGGCGCTGGAAGTTTTGCCGTTGGTGCCGGTGACGGCAACGGTGAACATGCCGGCGTCCGGCTGTTGATAGCAGGCGTGCGCGATGGCGCCGGCGTGCTGCTTCAGGTTTTCCACCGTCAGGTAAGGCACGCTCCACTTGTCATTCCAGCTGAAGCCGGCCGGATCGAGCACCACCAGCGCGGCGCCCTGCTCGATGGCGCCGTCGATAAAGTTACGCCCGTCGGCGGTTTCGCCCGCGACTGGCGCAAAAGCGAAGAACACATCGCCCAGCTTGATGCGGCGCGAATCCGAAGCCAGGTTCGCCGTCGGCGCCAGCTTGCGGATTGCGGCTGCAATAGCCAACGGGTCGAAAGTAGAAGTCGTCACATGTTCCCCTGTGCTGCAGATTCAGGAATGATGATATGGGTCAGGTCCGAGTCCGGCGCCACGTTCTTGGCGCGCAGCGCCTGCGCCGCCAGCGCGGAGAACACCGGACCGGCAACGTCGCCGCCATACGTCACGCCACCGCTAGGCTCGTCGAGCATCACGGCGATGATAAAGCGCGGGTCCGACATCGGCGCCATGCCGACAAAGTTGCCGATATATTTGGTGTGCGAGTAGCGGCCGCCGACGAACTTCTGCGCTGTACCAGTCTTGCCGCCAACGCGGTAGCCAGGCACCTGCGCCTTGACGGCGGAACCGCCCGGCAGCGTCACCATTTCCAGCATCTCGCGCATTTCGGCGGCGGTCTTGGGGCTGATCACCTGGGTGCCGTGCGGCGCCTCGTGTACCTTCTGGAACGATAAGGGAATGATGTCGCCGTCACGCGCCAGCACCATATAAGCACGCGCCAGCTGGATCAGCGACACCGAGATACCCTGGCCGAAACTCATATTGGCGTGTTCGATCGGCCGCCACGCTTTATACGGACGCACGCGGCCGGCCACGGCGCCAGGGAAGCCCCACTTCGGCTGCTGGCCGAAACCGAGCTTGGTGAACATCTCCCACAGGTCCTGCGCCGGCATGCCGAAGGCGATCTTGGTGGTGCCGATATTCGACGACTTCTGGATGATGGTCTGCACGTCGATCATGTAGTGCGGATGCGTGTCGTGGATGACACGGTCGCCAATCACCATCGAGCCGTTACCGGTATCGAACATGGTGTGCGGCGTGATCTTTTTCGCGTCCAGCGCCATCGCTACCGGGAACGGCTTCATCGACGAACCAGGCTCGAAGGTATCGGTCATCACGCGGTTGCGCAGCTGTTCGCCGGTCAGCTTGGAGCGGTCGTTCGGGTTGTAGCTCGGCCAGTTGGCCAGCGCCAGCACCTCGCCGGTATGCACATCCAGTACCACCGCCGCACCGGCCTTGGCCTTGAACTTCTCGACTGCGTCTTTGATCTGGGTGAAAGCGATGTACTGGATCTTGCTGTCGATAGACAGCGTCAGGTCCTTGCCGTCGTGCGGCTCGCGGATCGAACCAATGTCTTCAACGATGTGGCCAAGACGGTCCTTGATGACGCGGCGGGTGCCCGGCTGGCCGACCAGCGTTTTCTGCTGCGCCAGTTCCATCGACTCCTGGCCGACGTCTTCCAGATTGGTAAAGCCAACCACGTGGGTGGTCACCTCGCCCTGTGGATAGAAGCGCTTGTACTCGCGCTCCGCGCCCAGGCCCTGAATACCCAGCTTGGCGATCTGCTCGGCCGCACCCATTTCGACCTGGCGCTTGAGGAACACGAAGCTGCGATCGGAATCGAGTTTTTTCTGCAGCTCGGCATTGCTCATGTCGAGCAGCTTGGCCAGTTCGCGCAGTTTTCCCGGCGGCGCATCCTGCACCTCGTCCGGGTTGGCCCAGATGGCTTTGACCGGCACCGACGACGCCAGCACCTGGCCATCGCGGTCGGTGATCTTGCCGCGCGTGGCCGGCAGCGTCAGCGTGCGCGCGTAGCGGGCCTCGCCCTGCTTTTGCAGGAACTGGGTCGACAAGCCTTGCAGCCACAGGGCGCGCGCGGCCAGTGCGGCGAAGGCGGCAAACAATACGAACAGCACCACGCGCGAGCGCCAGGTTGGCAGACGGACTGCCAATACTGGGCTCTTGGAGAAGGCCACGCCTTTCGAGGCGGCCACGCGCGAGGTGTTCACATTGCTGCCGCGGCTCATTTTGCGTGCTCCGGCGTCAGGTACTGCGTGCGCGCCGCAGTCAGCGGCGTCATGTTCAGGTCACGGCGCGCGATCTCTTCGATGCGTGCGTGCTTGCCCAGCGTGGATTGATCCAGCTGCAGCTGCGCCCATTCGATATCCAGCTGGCGCGCCTGCGACTGCGTGCGTTCCAGTTCAATGAACAGATGGCGCGCCTGGTACTGTGCGTTGACCAGCGACAGGCCGCAAGCGACCAGCAAGGCCGCCAGCACCAGGTTAATCTTGCCGCTCATGCAGCCTCCGCAGGAATCGGCAGGCGGCGCGCTACGCGCATCACCGCCGAACGGGAACGCGGATTGTCATCGATCTCCTGATCCGACGGCTTCATCTTCGACAGCAGCTTGAGCTCCGGCTGCGGCAGGTCGACCGCGCGGATCGGCAGGCGGCGGTCCGGCTGCTCGACATTCGCCTTGGACGCGAAGAAGCGCTTCACCATGCGGTCTTCCAGCGAATGGAAGCTGATGATGGCGATAATCCCGCCCGGCGCCAGGCTGTCGTAGGCACGGTTCAAACCGATTTCAAGGTCTTCAAGCTCTTTATTGATGAAAATCCGGATAGCCTGAAATGTGCGGGTGGCCGGGTCCTTGCCCTTCTCCCGAGTCTTGACCGCGCCTGCCACGATGCCGGCAAGCTGTCGTGTGCTTGAAATTGGCTCGACTGCCCGGCGAGCAACAATCGCCTTTGCAATCTGAAAAGCAAACCGTTCTTCCCCATATTCCTTTATCACCTTTTCCAGTGTCTGTTCGTTTTCAGTGGCGAGCCACTCCGCCGCCGACATGCCGCGCGTGGTGTCCATGCGCATGTCGAGCGGGCCATCGTTGCGGAAACTGAAGCCGCGTGCGGCGTCATCCACCTGCGGCGACGAGATGCCCAGGTCGAGCAGAATGCCGTCGACCTTGTCCACGCCCTCGGCCGCCAGCGACTCGCGCATGGTGGCAAAGCTGTCGTGGACGATGCTGAAGCGGGCGTCGGTAATCTGTTCGGCGGTGGCGATGGCTTGCGGGTCTTTGTCGAAAGCGATCAGGCGTGCGTTGGCGCCCAGTTTCGACAGGATCAACCGCGAGTGGCCGCCACGGCCGAACGTGCCGTCGACGAATATGCCGTTGGCGCGCGCGCCATCCAGCGCCAGCGCATCCACCGCTTCGTCTAGCAGCACCGTGCGATGCTGGAATTCAGGCACCGTTGTCGTGGTCATGTGACAGGGCCTTAGAAAGAGAAATTAGCGAGTACATCAGGGGTGCCGGCCTCCAGGGCCTGCTGCTCTTTTTCCGCCATCTTGGCGGCGTCCCAGATCTCGAAGTGCGAGCCCATGCCCATCATCATCACCTCTTTTTCCAGGCCGACGGCGGCGCGGAGTTCGGGCGAAATGAGGATGCGGCCGGCGGTATCCATTTCCACGTCGCTTGCGTAACCGAGGAAAATGCGCTGCCAGGCGCGCGCTTGCAGGGGCCAGGCGGAGATCTGTTGACGGTGTTGTTCCCACACAGGACGGGGGAACAGCATGACGCAGCCGTCAGGATGGCGCGTCAGGGTGAGGCGGCCTTCGCACTGGATCGAGAGCGCGTCACGGTGCTTGGCAGGGATGGACATCCTGCCTTTGGCATCGAGATTGATTGCGGACGCGCCTTGAAACACGTGATTACCTTTTACCTCAGTATGGTTAGCGGAGCATGAAACTATGACTAGTCGTTTTCATCTTCCCTGTCCGCTAAGTCAGGCAAAATTTCCCACAAAAAGACACTTTTTCACACAGATGCCCACTTTAGAGGATGGAAGAATAGTGGTCAAGCGGTTTCAGCCAATCGAAACAGCGATTTTAGTAATGAAATTAAGGACTTAGCGTAATTCCTTGAAGCCACCTAGAAACAAAATAATTCGATAAATTAAGTACTTAGCAAAGGTTGTGAAGGTGGCACCTCATCTGTACCCATGTGTTTTGGTCGGAAAATGTCGGATTAAAAAAATTGATCTAAATGTATAAAGTTGCAAACCGCCAACATTGCAGTAGCAAATAGACAACACTCTGACAGGGATGGGAAAAGTGGGTATCAGCAGGGGTAAATCGCCAGCATGGCGCAGCGGGAGCGCCCTTACGCGGAGTGGGGAAGCCTCATCAAACAACAACAGCAATCTTGAATTTTTACTCTATAGCAATGTACGCAGCGCAACTTGTCTATACAAATTTTGCACCGCACAATGCTGTTTCAGACAGCATTATACGCGCCCGTTCAAGCCTCCCAGGCTTTCGAACGCTCCACCGCGCGCGACCATTTTCCTAGCAGTTCAGCGCGGCGCTGCGCCGGCATGGCCGGCTCGAAACGGCGCTCGCACATCCACTGCGCGGCGATTTCCTCCTGGCTGTCCCAGAAGCCGACCGCCAGGCCGGCCAGGTAGGCTGCGCCCAGCGCCGTGGTTTCGGTGACCTTGGGGCGCACCACCGGCACGCCCAGCAAATCGGCCTGGAATTGCATCAGCAGGTCATTGCGGGCCGCGCCGCCGTCGGCGCGCACTTCGGTCAGCGGCAAGGACGCATCCTTTTGCATGGCCGCCATCAGCTCGGCGCTCTGGTAGGCAATCGCCTCCACCGCCGCGCGGGCGATGTGGGCGCGGGTGCTGCCGCGGCTCAGGCCGAACAGCGAACCGCGCGCATAAGCGTCCCAGTGCGGCGCGCCCAGGCCAACGAAGGCCGGCACCATGAACACGCCATCGCTATCCGGCACGCTGGCCGCCAGCGCCTCCACCTCCGCCGAAGACTGGATGATGCCCAGGCCGTCGCGTAGCCACTGCACGGTGGCGCCGCCCATGAACACGCTGCCCTCCAGCAGATAATCGGTCGCGCCATCGACGCGCCAGCCGACGGTGGTCAGCAGACGGTTGTGCGAGGCCACCGGATGCCGGCCCAGGTGCATCAGCATGAAGCAGCCGGTGCCATAGGTATTCTTGACCATGCCAGGCTGATGGCAGGCCTGGCCAAAAGTCGCCGCCTGCTGGTCGCCGGCGATGCCGGCCACCGGGATCGCCGCGCCGAACAGGCTGTGATGCGTCGTGCCAACCTCCTCGCTGGACGAGACGATCTGCGGCAGCATCTGTTCCGGAATGCCGAACAGGTGCAGCAGGTCATAGTCCCAGCGCATCAGGTGTATGTTGAACAGCATGGTGCGCGCCGCGTTGCTGACATCAGTCACGTGCTGGCCGGTCAGCTTGTACACCAGCCAGCTGTCGACGGTGCCGAACGCCAGCCCGCCCTGCTCGGCTTGTTCACGCGCGCCCGGCACGTGGTCGAGCAGCCATTTCAGCTTGGAGGCGGAAAAGTAGGCATCCAGCTCCAGGCCGGAGATGTCGGTGATTTTCTTGGCCTTGCCGTCGGCGCGCAGCGCATCGCAGATGTCAGCGGTGCGGCGGTCCTGCCAGACGATGGCGGGCGCGATCGGTTCGCCGGTCTTGCGGTCCCACACCACGGTGGTTTCGCGCTGGTTGGTGACGCCGATCGCCAGCACATCCTGCGGCGCGACATGATTGTCGGCCAACACCTTGCGGGCCACCGCCAGCTGGCTATGCCAGATATCCTGCGGGTCGTGCTCGACCCAGCCGGGATGGGGAAAATGCTGAGGAAATTCCTGTGCCGCGCTGCCACAGATCTGGCCCTGGTGATCGAACAGGATGGCGCGTGAGCTGGTGGTGCCCTGGTCCAGGGCGAGAATGAATTTTTTCATCTCGTGTAATTAGTTGAAGCAAGCCGATAGGCCGGATTTTGTTACGGCGCAGGCGAACCTGCGCTATGACAGCCATTCCTCTAGGCGCTGGATTACTCCAGCGCTCAAGCTTCCTACCCGCACGCTCCGCGAGCAACATCATCGCGTGCCTATTTGGAATTGCACCAGGTGGAGGTTACCGCGTTTCACCGTAACTTAATACGCTCGTCTCTGTGGCCCTATTCCTCGCCTTATACCTCGGCTTGCGCTTTGGCTTTCAGCGGACGGCCGTTAACCGTCACCCCGCTCTATGGAGTCCGGACCTTCCTCCCGTCAGGCCTTACGCACTGACCAGCGGCTGTCTGGCTTGCTTCGGGCGCTATTGTACCAGTCCACACCGGCAAATCTGAAATTTGGTGTCGCCATTCCAAAAGCCGCCCCCGCGCCGCCGCCGTAGAATGCTCTGATAATTCACCCACGAGGCCCACAATAATGACGCAACCATCCCGCTCCGGCGGCCAGATCCTGGTCGACGCCCTGAAGATCCACGGCGTGGACACCGCTTTCGGCGTACCCGGCGAAAGCTACCTGGACGTGCTCGACGCGCTGCACGATTCCGACATCCGCTTCATCATCAACCGCCAGGAAGGCGGCGCTGGGTTCATGGCTGACGCCTACGGCAAGATGACCGGCAAGCCGGGCATCTGTTTCGTCACCCGCGGCCCCGGCGCCACCAATGCCTCGATCGGCGTGCATACCGCCTACCAGGACTCGACCCCGATGATTTTATTCATCGGCCAGGTCGGCAGCGACTTTATCGACCGCGAAGCCTTCCAGGAAATCGACTACCGCCGCATGTACGGCCAGATGGCAAAGTGGGTAACGCAGATCGACCGCGCCGACCGCATGCCGGAATACATCGCGCGCGCCTTCCAGATCGCTACCAGCGGCCGTCCCGGCCCGGTGGTGCTGGCGCTGCCCGAGGATATGCTGACCACCAAAGCCAGCGTGGCCGACACCCGCTGCTATCAACCGGTGCAAGCCTCGCCTTCCGCCGCGCAGATCGACCAGGTACGCGCCATGCTGGCGTCGGCGAAAAAACCGCTGCTGCTGCTCGGCGGCGGCGGCTGGGACGAAACCGCCTGCGCCGACATCCAGCGCTTTGCCGAAGCCAATCAATTGCCGGTGTCGTGCGCCTTCCGCTTCCAGGACTTGCTGGACAACGAACACCCGCACTACATCGGCGATGTCGGCATCGGCATCAACCCGAAACTGGCGGCGCGCGTGCGCGAGGCGGATGTGATTCTGGCGATCGGCCCGCGCCTGGGCGAGATGACCACCAGCGGCTATTCGATCCTGCAATCGCCGGTGCCGGTGCAGCGCCTGATCCACGTGCACGCAGACGCCGAGGAACTGGGCAGCGTCTACCAGGCGGAGGTGATGATCAACAGCGGCATGCCGCAAATGGCGGCGATGCTGGCGGCGATGCAGCCGGTGGACGCCAGCGCCTGGCAAGCCAGTGTGGCCGAGGCGCGCGCCGAACTGAAAGCGTGGCAGCAGCAGCCGGCGATTTTCCAGGACGGCAAAGCGCCGCTGGACCTGTGGCAGGTGGTGCAGCAGATCGACCAGCTGGCGCCGCACGATGTCATCATCACCAACGGCGCCGGCAACTACGCGACCTGGGCGCACCGCTTCCACAGCTACGGCGGCATGCGCACCCAATTGGCGCCGACCAGCGGCGCCATGGGCTACAGTGTGCCGGCCGGCGTGGCAGCCAAGATCATCGATCCGTCACGCACGGTGATCACCTTTGCCGGCGATGGCGAATACATGATGAATGGTCAGGAGCTGGCCACGGCGGTGCAGTATCAGGCGGGCGTGATCATCATCGTGTTCAACAACGCGATGTTCGGCACCATCCGCATGCACCAGGAACGTGAATATCCGGGACGGGTGTCCGGCACCACGCTGCACAATCCGGACTTTGCCGCGCTGGCGGCAGCGTATGGCGGCCAGGGCGAGGTGGTCGAGGCGACCGCGCAATTCGCGCCGGCGCTGCAACGCGCACTGGCCTTTACGCGGGAGAAAAATCTGCCGGCAGTGATTGAGCTGCGCTACGACGGCAACCTGATCACACCGGGCGCGACGCTGGAAACCATCCGCAGCAACGCCCAGGCGGCGCGCGCCAGGTAAGCGGCGGCCGGCCTACAGGCCGGCGGTCTTGGTGGAGCCGCTGTCTGGCAGCGGCTCCTGTTCTTTTTCCTGATGGATTTTCGGCGCAGGACAGGCGCGGCAGCTGCCAGCCTTGCGTCCGAAATCCTTCACCAGCGGCAGCCGCATCGGCAGCGACTCGTCGCCGCAATAGCCGCCATCCAGCATGATCGCCCGGCCACCCTCCACCACTTTGGCGTTGATGATGCGCTCGTCCTCGTCCGGCGGTTGCACCGTGAAGTAAAACTGCTGGCCGCGCGTATCAATGGTCACGTCGCTGGCCACCACCGGCCAGCTCAAGCCGCCGGCCGTGTATTCATATAAAACCGTATCGACTTCAGCAAAGCGCTGCAGCGTAATGCGCTGGCCGCCGAATTCCCCGCTGTCCGGGTGGATGCATAAATCGGAATACACCAGCATGCCGTAGCGCGGCAGCGTGCCGGCTTGCTTGCTATTCCCTTTGGGCGCGGCCAGTACGGCGCAGGACGCCAGCAGGATGGCGCCAGCCACAGCGGCTTGTCGTGTCATCTTCATCATACTGCTTTCAGAAATGAACAACGGCTGCACAGGGCAGCCGTTGTTGCATCTAAAACTGACTAAGTCAGATTAGAACGAGTGTTTTACGCCCACGTTGAAGGCTTTGTCACCGGTACCAGCTTCGGTGTTGTTACCAACGGTGTAGCCTGCGCCGTTTTTGTTTTTGATTTTAGCGTAAGCAACGTAGGTGCTGGTGCGTTTCGACAGAGCGTAGTTGTAGCCGATTGCCCATTGCGAAGCGTCACGGTTAGCAACTTCTTTGTCGTCTTTGTCGATGTACGAAGCCATCAGGGTGCCGTTGCCCAGAGGAGCGGTCACACCGATCAGCGCATCGCGGCTGTCTTGCGACTGAGCGAATACGTAGCCGAACACGTTGGTGGTGGCGGTTGCGCTAGCTGCGCCGTTGATTGGTGCCGAACCTTGGCCCGAATCTTTGCTCCATGCGCCGAATACTTTAACTACTTTGAAGTCGTAGTTAGCAGCAACCAGGGTGTTGTGGCCAACACCAGCGGTTTTAACGGTCGCGGTGTCGTTGTTTTTCATGTTGTAAGCAACAGCGACGTTCAGAGGACCGTTGCCGTATGCCAGCGAGCCACCAACTTGACGTGCCGACGATGCGTCGCCAGCTTGTTCGCCCAGGCTGTACGAAACAGCGCCGGTGAAGCCCGACAGGTTAGGGGTTTTGTAGACAACAGCGTTCGAGTTGCGGGTCATATACGAAGCAACTGGGAACAGGTTTTTAGCGGTACCAGCGTAGCCCATTGCGAATGGATCGCCAACGTCGCGCAGGGTTTCGTAGTACGGAGTGTACTGACGGCCCAGGGTCAGGGTGCCGGCGGTTTTCGACGACAGACCAACATAGGCTTCACGGTTGAACAGGGTGCTGGTGGAGTTGTCCAGGGTGCCGTCGTCAATTTTAACGCCGGTTTCCAGTTTGAAGATTGCGCTCAGACCGCCGCCCAGATCTTCGGTGCCTTTGAAGCCGATACGCGAAGCCGAAGCTGCGCCGCTGGTGACTTTGCTGACGTTGCCAGCTGCGCCGCCGCGTTCAGCGGTGATGCCTGCGTCTACGATACCGTAGATGGTGACGTTCGATTGAGCGAATGCTGCGGAGCTGGTTGCTGCCAGTACGGCGATAGCGATAAGGGATTTTTTCATTACATGTTTCCTTCAGTTGTGTTGCTGTAAAAATAAGCCAGTAGTACGGCGTGTTCGATGCTGCTCGGCTTGTGCCGTTATGTGCGTGAGGGCAAACTCCCCAGCTGCCACTATGCATCCATACGGATGCGCTCACTAATGCGGCCGATGAATCTACGCCGGCCTGATCACAGCACCCTCATGGGGCGCCGGAGGCGGATCTATACTGATGCCTTGAACTACGACAAGTGTAAAACCATTCATACTGAACCGTCTTCTATCTTGTCTGTTTTTCAAAGCAGCGGTATTTTACCGCATCGCAATATTTCCTGCCGATCAAGCGGAACAGCCCGGCTTCCCGCACGATGAACACGGTATGAACCACTTCTTCGTCGGACCAAGTAAAAATAGCTACATTGCTATTTCTGGAGTCATTTTATACTGAACACCATCGAAGACTGCCTCTCTCGAATGGTAATAAGCTAACAACTCCAAGCTTTGTTCGGCAGTTTTATCCAGCGAAATAGCCTCAAAACCAACGATGCACTTGGTATTGCAGCTTTATTTGTGTAGTAAATTTTGTAAAAGCCGCTACAAGTTGCATTACGTTACCGATTTGTAAGAAATTGCTACCTGTTGTTTTGGAGCGACAAATCAGTGCATTTTTCTGCACTGCCGCACCGTTTTAGTGCATGAAATGGATTCATTTTTCAGCTTTGGTGGCGGCACAACAGCCCTCAGAATATTTTTCAGATGGATTGCAGCCGCTTGTCCTGGACACCGTCAGCAGAAAAACGATATTCCGGTAAATAGTTCTGCATGTTAACTGTGTGTCGTGGACAAGCTGTTTTACCCGCCAGGTATATCCTGCAAATGGCACGCTGCGCACGTCACTTTCACGTTAAAAACGAATGTAAAATGCAGGGCGCTGCTTGAGCACCCGAACCCCGTGTCCCAGCCTTGCGACTGCCCCAACCCGCAGCCGGTTAATACTTGATGATAAATAACGTTTCCTCCCAAGCAGTGCCTAGCACCATCAGCGACGTCGAGCGCGATACCGGCGTGGCCAAGGAAACCCTGCGCGTATGGGAACGCCGTTACGATTTCCCGCAACCGCTGCGCGATCCACACGGCGAACGCGTCTACCCGATCGAACAAGTGCACAAGCTGCGGCTGGTCAAGCGGCTGATCGACCTCGGCTTCCGTCCCGGCAAAGTGATCCAGTTCAGCGCCGATGAATTGCAGGCGCTGACCGGCAAAGCCACCGGCAAGGGCGCAGCCCCAACGGCGCCGGCGCCGGAACTGCAAACCTATCTGGATTTGTGCAAGAGCCATCAAATGGAGGCGCTGCGCCGCAAGCTGTCGCAGGCCTTGCTGATGATGGGGCTGAAAAGCTTTGTGATCGAGCTGGTGTCGCCGCTGACCGCGCTGATCGGCGAGGCCTGGGCCAGCGGCCAGTTGGCCACGTTTGAAGAGCATCTATATACCGAGTCGCTGACGGTGGTGATGCGCAGCGCCATCTTCGCCATGCCGCAGGCGAACGGCAGCCATGTCAGCGCACCGCGCATTTTGCTGACCACCCTGCCGCAGGAACGGCACGGCCTGGGCCTGCTGATGGCCGAGGCCATGTGTGTGGCGGAAGGCGCGCACTGCATCTCGCTGGGCGTGCAGACGCCACTGCTGGACATCGTTGAAGCGGCGCGTGCGCAGCGGGTGGATATTATTGCGCTGTCGTTCTCGGTGGCCATGAATCCGCGCCAGGCGCTGGATGGGCTGGCTGAGTTGAATACCCGGCTGGCCGGCGCCGCCGAGCTGTGGGCTGGCGGCAGCAATGCCGCCCTGAAGCGCCGCCGCCCATCCTATGTACGGGTATTCGAGCTGGCCGACCTGGCCGGCGCGATCGCCGAGTGGCGCGTCCGCAGCGAACTAGCCCCCCGCACGACGCAGGGCGGCGGGGTCTGACCTGGTAGGGGCTCAGCCCCCCTGTATCGCAGTGCGGGGCAGCGCTCTGGTAAAATAAGCAAACTTCGTGCTGGCCAGCACCCCCACATAATTATCCATGTTTAGTTTCTTTAAGAAAAAACCTGTGGCGCCGGAGGCGCCTGTCGCCGCGCCTGTCGCCGCCCCTGTTACCACTCCGGCGCCTGCCGTTACCGAAGTGGCAGAGCTGCTGCCGATCGAAGAACCAGCGGAGAAAAAACAATCCTGGATGGCGCGCCTGAAGGCCGGGCTGTCCAAAACCTCCAACAACCTGTCGGTGCTGTTCGTCGGCGCCAAAATCGACGACGACCTGTACGATGAGCTGGAAGCCGCGCTGCTGATGTCCGACGCAGGCGTCGACGCCACCACTTATCTGCTGGACGAACTCAAGCGCAAGGTCAAGGAAGACAAGCTGCTGGACGCCGCCGCCGTCAAGGTCGCGCTGAAACAGCTGATGATCGAATTGCTGACGCCGCTGCAACACCCGTTCGAACTGGGCCGCCACACGCCCACCGTGATGATGATCGCCGGCGTCAACGGCGCCGGCAAGACCACCACCATCGGCAAGCTGGCCAAGCACATGCAGACCCACGGCCAGTCGGTGCTACTGGCCGCCGGCGACACCTTCCGCGCCGCCGCCCGCGAGCAGCTGATGGTCTGGGGCCAGCGCAACAACATCACCGTGATCTCGCAAGCGTCCGGCGATCCGGCCGCCGTCTCGTTTGACGCCGTGCAATCCGGCAAGGCCAAGGGGGTGGACGTGGTCATGGTCGACACCGCCGGCCGCCTGCCAACCCAGCTGCACTTGATGGAAGAACTGAAAAAGGTCCAGCGCGTCATCGGCAAGGGCATGGACGGCGCACCGCACGAAACTCTGCTGGTGATCGACGGCAATACCGGGCAAAATGCGCTGGCGCAAGTCAAAGCCTTCGATGACGCCCTCAAGCTGACCGGCCTGGTGATCACCAAGCTGGACGGCACCGCCAAGGGCGGCGTGCTGGCCGCCATTGCGCGTGTGCGTCCGGTGCCGGTGTACTTCATCGGCGTCGGTGAAAAGATTGAAGACCTGCAGCCTTTCGTGGCTGCCGAATTTGTAGAAGCACTGCTTGGATAATCAGACCTCTATGATCGAATTCCGGAACGTCTCTAAACAATACTCCTCCGATGTGATGGCGCTGCGCGACATCTCCTTCACGGTAGAAAAAGGCGAACTGGTTTTCCTCGCCGGCCCGTCGGGTGCCGGCAAATCCACCCTGATGAAAATGATCGCGGCGATGGAACGCCCCTCCTCCGGGCAAGTGATCGTCAACGGCCAGGACATCAGCCGCATCAAGCCGGTCGCCGTGCCTTTCCTGCGCCGCAACCTCGGTTTAATCTTTCAGCAGCAGCGCCTGCTGACCGACCGCAGCGTGCTGGCCAATGTGATGCTGCCGCTGCTGGTCACCGGCGCCTCCAAAACGCAGGCCGAGCAGCGCGCCCGCGCCGCGCTGGATAAAGTCGGCCTGGGCGACCGCGCCGGTGCCCAGCCGCTGGCCCTGTCCGGCGGCGAACAGCAGCGCGTGTCGATCGCGCGCGCCATCGTCAACCGTCCGCAAGTGATCCTGGCCGACGAGCCGACCGCCAACCTGGACCGCGCCAGCGCCAACAAGGTGCTGGACGCGCTGAAAGCCTTCAACTCGGTCGGCGTGACCTGCCTGATTTCCAGCCATGACGAAGTGATGCTGGACGCCGCCGCGCGCGTCATCCACCTCAACCATGGCCAACTGGAGGTGGCGGCATGACTTACTGGTTCCGCCAGCACCGCTACGCCATGGCCGCCGCGCTGGTCCATCTGCGCCGCTCGCCGGGCGGTTTTCTGTTCAATATACTCGTGGTCGCGATTGCGCTGGCCCTGCCCTTCATGGGCGTGACGCTGCTGGACAATGTGCGGCCGATGTCGGAGTCGCTGTCGGTCGACCCGGAAATCAGCGTGTTCCTGAAACAGGAGACGCCGCGCGACCAGGCCGAGGCGCTGGCGGTGCAGCTGCGCCAGACGGTACACGACAAGCAGGCCAAGATCATCTTCACGCCGCGCGAAAAGGCGCTGGATAATCTGAAAGACAAGAACGGCCTGGCCGACGTGCTGGCCACGCTGGGCGACAATCCGCTGCCGGACAGCTATGTGCTGAAGCTGGACGCCTTCCGCAACGCCCAGGCCGGCGGCGACGTCGACCAGCTGGCCGAGCAGATCCGCGCGCTGCCGGGCGTGGATACGGTGCAGGTGGATTCGGCCTGGGTCAAGCGGCTGGCGGCGCTGATCAACATCCTGCGCCTGGCCTTATTGCTGCTGGCGGCCACGCTGGGCACGGTGGTGGTGGCGGTGATTTTCAACACCATCCGCTTGCAGGTCCTGACCCAGCGCGAGGAAATCCTGGTGTCCAAGCTGATCGGCGCCACCGACAGCTTCATCCATCGCCCCTTCTATTACACCGGTGCGCTGCTGGGCTTGTGCGCCGGCGGTCTGGCGCTGGGTGCGGTGACGCTGGCGCTCGGGCCGCTGAATACCGCCATTGCCGAATTTGCACGCTTGTACGCATCGGAATTCTATCTGACGCCGCTGCAGCCGCTGATGATGGCGGCGCTGCTGGCCCTATCCGCCACGCTAGGCCTGATCGGTGCCCGCCTCTCGGTCCGCCGCCATACTGCCCGCCTGAATTAAGCTTCCTGGACTA
Source organism: Duganella sp. sic0402 (assembly GCF_019219065.1). Classification (GTDB taxonomy): domain Bacteria; phylum Pseudomonadota; class Gammaproteobacteria; order Burkholderiales; family Burkholderiaceae_D; genus Rugamonas. Next base: position 59,257 of record NZ_JAHUWK010000008.1, read on the forward strand.
TTCCGTGCGTCTGCGCACGGAATAGCCTGTCCCCCTGGGCCTAGGATGGTTCTCATCGTTAAGCCGGTCCTAAGATCCATCGCGCATTCTAAACACATCGGAAGACCCGATAGTGTTTTTACTATCAGGCCCATAAATTTCGGACGATTGGCACTCAACGACAGAGAGTGCTAATATATGTTCGAAATAGCACAAAAGTGCTCATAAGCAATCATGCGAAGGAAACGAAAATGACTATGATGTCCGTGGTACCTGCGAAAAACAGTGCTCTGGGACTCGGGTTTAGTGGCAACCTGGGTAACCTGGATGCCTATATTTCGGCTGTCAATCGCCTGCCGATGCTGACGCACGACGAAGAAATCTCGCTGGCCAAGCGCCTCAAGGAACAAGCCGATCTGGGCGCCGCAGAGCGTCTGGTGATGTCCCACCTGCGCCTGGTGGTGTCGATCGCGCGCGGCTATCTGGGCTACGGCCTGCCGCATGGCGACCTGATCCAGGAAGGCAATATCGGCCTGATGAAAGCGGTCAAGCGCTTCGATCCGGACCAGGGCGTGCGGCTGGTGTCCTATGCGATGCACTGGATCAAGGCCGAGATGCACGAATACATCCTGAAGAACTGGCGCCTGGTCAAAGTGGCGACCACCAAGGCCCAGCGCAAGCTGTTCTTCAACCTGCGCAGCCACAAGACCGGCCTGGACGCGATGACGCCTGCCCAGATCGACCAACTGGCCAAGACGCTGGACGTCAAGCGCGAGGAAGTGATCGAAATGGAAACGCGCCTCAGCGGCCGCGACATCGCGCTGGAATCGCCAACCGATGACGAAGACGACAAGTTCGCGCCTATCGCCTACCTGTCTTCCGAAGCTTCGGAGCCAACCCGCGTGCTGGAAGCCGAACAGGTGACCCGTTTGCAATCGGAAGGCCTGGAAGAAGCGCTGGGCAAGCTGGACGCCCGTTCGCGCCGCATCATTGAAGCGCGCTGGCTGGCCAACGACGACGGTTCGGGCGCCACGCTGCATACGCTGGCAGAAGAATTCGGCGTATCGGCCGAGCGTATCCGCCAGATCGAAGCGGCAGCGCTGAAAAAAATGAAGGGCGCACTGGCCGCCTACGTGTAACACCGCTCAGTTCCTCCCGCAATGCCGCCGGCGCCTGCGCCGCGCGGCATTTTTTTTTGCCCCTTGTTTGACCTGGCGCTGACAGCGTGCCGTTCGTGCGCCACTGCCATGGTCTTTTTGCTAAGCTTGCCTTCAATTGAAGCAAGAGGCTCATCATGATAAAAACAATACTACGGCAGCTGATCGTGCTGCCCCTGCTGGTGGCCGTCATGGCCGCGCTGCACGCCTGCGGCGCCGCCAAAGGCGTCGGCCGTGGCGCGTCAGCGCCGTTCACCCAGACCTATGTGCTGACCCAGGGTGCCAGCGCCAGCATCACCCCGGCGGCCAGTAGCGGCCAGCCCGGCATCACCGCCGCCGCACCCGTCGTGCGGCTGGAGCGCATCAACGACAGCCGCTGCCGGGTGGGCGTAGTGTGCGTCTGGGCCGGCTATATCAGCTTCAGTTTCGTGCTGCAACAGCCAGATGGCAGCGTCAGCAATTTCGTGCTGTCGGATAACATGCCAAATGGCACCTCTCGCCTCAGCCGCAACGGGCTGACGTTCTCGCTGGATGGATTCGAGCCGCAACAGCTGGCGGCGAAAAGCGAAGTGCCGCCGGATTATCGGGTAAGCTTAAAGGTGAGCAACATTAACGCACCTTGAGCCCACCCATATGAGCCAGTCCGCACGCATCGTTCTCGCCGCCTCCCTCGTTCTTTCCATCACTGTCTCCAGCACGCCCGCCGTCGCCAAAACACCAGTTGCCACCGGCACCGGTGGCGCTGTCGCCACCATCAGCGAACCGGCGTCGCAAGCCGCCATTGCCATCCTCAACAAGGGCGGCAACGCGGTTGATGCGGCGGTCGCGGCAGCCGCCACGCTGGGCGTGACCGACCCGTTCAGCTGCGGCATCGGCGGCGGCGGTTTCATGCTGATTTACCTGGCCAAAGACAAGCGTGTGATCAGCATCGACCACCGCGAGACAGCGCCGGCCAGCTTCACGCCAGCGGTATTCCAGCAGAACGGCAAAGCGATGGATTTTGAACAGGTGGTGGCCAGCGGCCGCTCGGTCGGCGTGCCCGGCACGGTGCGCGGCTGGCACGAAGCGCTGGACCGCTACGGTTCGATGTCCTTCAAGCAGGTGCTCGCGCCGGCGATTGATGTGGCCAGCAAGGGCTTCAAGGTCAACGACAACTTCTCGCACCTGGTGCAGGAAAACGAAACCAAATTCACCCGCTTCCCGGCCACTGCCGCGTTGTACCTGAAAAACGGCAAGGCCATCGCCGCTGGCACGACCTTGCGCAATCCGGATCTGGCCAAGGCCTACCGTGAGCTGGCGGCCGGCGGCGTCAAGGTGTTCTACACCGGCAAAATGGCAGCCGCCGTGGTCGGCGCGGTCAACGGCAACGGCGGCGCGATCACGCTGGCCGACCTGGCCAACTACGAAGCGCGGCTGCGCCAGCCGGTGCACAGCACCTATCGCGGCTACGATATATACGGCATGCCGCTGCCCAGCAGCGGCGGCGTCGCGGTGGCGCAGGCGCTGAACATTTTGGAAGGCTACGACCTCAAAGCCATGCCCCGTGCCAGCGCCGAACACCTGTACCTGGAAGCCAGCCGCCTCGCCTTCGCCGACCGCAACGCCTACCTGGCCGATCCGGAATATGTGGAGGCGCCGCTGGCCGGCCTGCTGAGCAAGGACTACGCCGCACGCCGCCGCGAACTGATACGCCCTGACCAGGCCAGCGCGCACGCCACAGCCGGCGATCCCTATCCCTTCCAGAACGACCCGAGTGTGCCGCTGCGGCCCAACGCCAGCAAGCTGCTGGCGGAAGGCGCGCACACCACCCACCTGACAGTGTCGGACAAGGACGGCAACATCGTCTCCTACACCTACACCATTGAATCGTGGGGCGGCAGCGGCATCGTGGTGCCGGGCTATGGCTTCCTGCTGAATAACGAAATGACCGACTTCGACTTTTCCGGCCCTGCGCCCAACGTGCCGGAAGCCGGCAAGCGGCCGCGCAGCAGCATGTCGCCAACCATCGCCTTCAAGGACGGCAAGCCGGCCTTCTCGATCGGCAGCCCTGGCGGCGCGACCATCATCACCACCGTGCTGCAAACCATCTTCAACTACATCGATTTAGGCATGACCATGCCGCAAGCGCTGAACGCGCCGCGCCTGTCCGAACGTAATGGCATGGCGACCGATGTGGAGCCGGGCTTCGCTGACAGCGCCCAAGCCAGGGCGCTGGAAAAAACCGGCCAGCACTGGAGCAAGACGCCGCAAGAAATCGGCGCCGCCAACGCGCTGGTATTCAATCCGGACGGCACGGTGACTGCCGTCAGCGAAGGCCACCGTCACGGCGTCGGCAGCGCCCTGGTGCAGCGCAGCGCGCACTAGCAAACAACTAAGAACTCAGCAGCGCGCGTACGGTATCCGCCGCCAGCGCGCAGTCCTGCGCACGCTCGGTACTTTGCTCGCGGCCGAACATCAGCTGGCTGACCACGCGCACCAGCGTGTCCACGTCTTCCGGGCCACTGGGATCATCTTCCGGCTCGTTGAGCAAAGCCTGCAAGGTGTTGTTAATCAAGCCGATCAGATCACAGGGTTGCATGGCGCCTCCGTGGCTAAGCCGTGATTAAGAATCTGACCACAATATTAGCGCTCGCCGCAAAGCGCGAAAATCACTCACTTGGGAGAAGACAATGAAGAACTGGGTCCGTGCCAACAAGGGGTTCCTGGCGTTCCTGATGCTGTTCGGCGTATTCCGCACCGCAGTCGCCGACTGGAATCCGATCCCGTCGGCATCGATGCATCCCAATCTGCTGGAGGGCGACGTGGTGTTCGTCAACCGCCTGGCCTACAACGTCAAGGTGCCGCTGACCGACATCGTCATCAGCCCGACCGGCGAACCGCAACGCGGCGACATCGTCACTTTCTCTTCGCCAGCCAATGGCACGCGCCTGATCAAGCGCATCGTCGCCCTGCCCGGCGACCAGGTCGAAATGCGCAATGAAAAACTGATTATCAACGGCCAGCCGGTGTCCTACGCCACGCTGGGCAACAGCACCGAAAGCATACGCGGCCTGGGCCCGCTGGCCGCCGTGCAGGTCAATGAGAGGCTGGGCGAGCGCCAACACGCGATCCAGCTGATGCCGCAATTGCAGGCGCGCCGCGACTTCGCGCCGCTCACCGTGCCCGCCGGCCAGTACATGATGCTGGGCGATAACCGCGACAACAGCGAAGACTCGCGCTACATCGGCATGGTGCCGCGCGCGCTGCTGATCGGCCGCGCCGAGCGCGTGCTGGCGTCGGCCGACATCACCAGCAACTGGATGCCGCGCACCGAACGTTTCGGCATGAGCCTCTATCCGAAGGAATAAGCCCGCCCGGCGGTGTTATGATGGCATGGTAAATTCATAACGTTGCCGGTGTCCTCATGATCGAGTTTCAAGGCCTTGCCAAAGTCTACGGCAGCTTCAACGCCGTCAAACCGCTGACGCTGACGGTACAGCGCGGCGAAGTGTTCGGCTTCCTTGGCCCGAATGGCGCCGGCAAGACCACCACCATCCGCATGATGATGGGTATTCTGGTCCCCAGCGGCGGCCAGGTGCTGATCGATGGCCTCGACTGTCACGCCGAACCGGCCGAAGTCAAGCGCCGCGTCGGCTACCTGCCCGACACGCCAATTTTCTACGACTACCTGCGCGGCCGCGAAATCCTGCAATTCGTCGGCGAGATGCACGGCTTTTCACGCGCCGAGGCGGCCGAGCGCGGCGCGCGGCTGCTGGCGGAATTCGGTTTGCAGGAAGCTGGCGAGGACTACGCCGTCAACTACTCGCTGGGCATGAAAAAGCGCCTCGGCCTGGCTTGCGCGCTGATCCACGACCCGGCAGTGCTGATCCTCGACGAACCAATCAACGGCCTTGACCCGCGCGCCTCGCGCGACGTGCAGGAACGCCTGCTGGCGGCCGCCGCACGCGGCGTCACCATCTTCGTCTCCACCCACTTGCTGGACATGGCGGAGAAGCTGTGCGACCGCGTCGGCATCATCCATCGCGGCGAACTGGTGGCCACCGGCACGCTGGATGAAATCCGCGCCGAAGCGTCGGCCAGCGGCTCGCTGGAAGACGTGTTCCTCAAGATTACCGACGAAGCGGCGGAAGAGCCGGCGCAATGACCGCGCTGCAAACTATCTGGCTGATGACGCGCATGCGCCTGGCGCGCCAGCGCAACGTCCTGTTCAACAACCTGTTCCGCTTCAAGCAGAAAAAAGCGCGCGACACCACCGGCGGCAAGCGCAGCAACCTGTGGATACTGACGCTGCTGATGGTGGCGTTCATGTCGTTCTCCTTCGTCAGCATGTCCAACAACGCGGTACTGAATATGCAGTGCCATCTGGACCCGGCCAGCGAATGCCGCTATGTCGACCAGCAGGGCGAGCACCACAGCGACCTGCACACGGCGGAAGAGGAGCTGGCCACCGCGCCGTTTGCCGCGCCGCTGCTACACGGTCTGACGATGGAGCTCAGCATCCTGTTCTTCATCGCAGTGCTGCTGCCGCTCGGCAGCAAGGAGCTGGCGCAGCCTGACTGGGACCTGGAATGGCTGGTGACGATGCCGGTGGAGCGCGGCACGCTGCTCTGGGGCCGCGTACTGGAACGCAGCGCCAGCAATTTCGCCGGCTGGTTCGCACTGGTGCCAGCCTTCAGCGTGATCGCCTGGCATTCAGGCTATGCTTGGAGCGCCTTGCCGATAGGTGTGTTAGCGGCGGCCGCGCTGCTGCCGCTGGCGGCGCTGCTGCACACGCTGGCGGACACCGGACTGCGCATGTGGCTGCCGGCAGCGCAGCTGCGCAACCTGCAAGCGGTGACGGGCTTATTCAATCTGCCGCTGATTTACTTCGTCATGGCGCTCGGCATGCCGCGTGCGAATGGCTTTGCAATGGAGTGGGCGCGCGATTTCCCGTCGTGGGTCAGCTGGGCGCCGCCGGGACTGGTGCTGCAGACGATACAGTCGCGCGATAGCGTGCACTGCCTGTCGCTGATCGCGCTGCTGCTGGCGCAGACCGCACTGCTAATGTGGCTGGGTATGGCGCTGCTGCGGCATCAGCTGCGCCACGGCGTGGTCAACTCCGGCGCGCGCGAAAGCGCCAGAGAGGCCGAGCGCCCGGCCAGCGCCGACAGGAATCGCGCGGTGGGCGGCGCGGCGCGCGGCCCGGCTGCACTGATCGCCGGCATCCTGTCGCCGCTACAGCGGCGCGAGCTGCGCCTGCTGAGCCGCGACCGCAACTTCCTGTTCCAGACGCTGCTGCTCCCCATCATCATCGTGGTCAGCCAGTTGGTCTTCAATGGCAAGCTGAATAGCCTGGCCGAGCTGGGCGAACATCACGCCATCGCCGCCGCCATCGCTTTCGCGCTTGGTGTCTACGTGCTGATGCTGTCAGCTTTCCAGACGCTCAACAACGAGGGCCATGTGCTGTGGCTGCTCTACACGCTGCCGCGCTCCATCGAAAGCGCACTGAAAGAAAAGGCCAAACTGTGGGGCGTGCTGACCATGGCCTATCCAGCCATCGTCCTGGGTATCAGTGCCTGGTACACCGAACGTTTTGAATGGAATATGCTGGTGCTGCTGTTGATCGTGATCGCCGGCATTCCGATCTATTCAATGATCGCCGTCTCGCTGGGCGTATTCGCCTGCGATCCGCTGGCGGTGGATGCGCGCACGCGCGTGCGCCCGACGTATGTCTACCTCTACATGCTGCTGGCCAGCTTCTACACCTTCTGCATTTACAGCAGCGTGTGGTCGCAAAAGCTGGTGGTGCTGGTGCTGACCGCATCGATGGCGCTGGCACTGTGGCAGAAGGCACGCGACGCCCTCCCCTACCTGCTCGATCCGGCCGCTGCGCCGTCACCGCGCGTCTCCACGGCAGATGGATTGATCGCCGCCACCGCCTTCTTCATCCTGCAAGGCATTGTGCTGATCTTTGCAGGCAAAGTGACCATGCAGTCCGTCACCATGGCTTTCGGCACGGCCGGCATCACCGTCTACCTGCTGATGCGGCTCACCTACTGGCGCAGCAAGGCGGCCGGCGTGCCGGTGATACTGCGCGGTGCAGACATCAAACTGTCGCTGCGTATTGCGGCCATTGCCGCCGCTGTCGCCTGCACATGCGGCGTGGTGTACCTGAACGTTTTGCGGCATTCGCCGCTGTGGGACGAGGTGCTGAAAGCGGCGCCAGTGCTGGAGGGCGGCCGTATCTGGATCATGGCGCTGGCTGTGATCGCCGCACCGCTGTGCGAGGAATTCATCTTCCGCGGCCTGATCTACGGCGGCCTGCGGCGCTCCATGAAAGCACCGCAGGCGATGCTGATGAGCGCCGCCATCTTCGCGGTGGTACATCCGCCGCTGTCGATGCTGCCGGTGTTCGTCCTCGGCCTGTGCGCCGCGTGGACCTATGAGCGTAGCAAAACCCTGCTGGCGCCCATGCTGGTACACGCGGCGTACAACGCCATGGTGCTGTCCGCCGGTTCCTAGAACTGGTACTTCAAGGTCAGCAAGGCGTTGCGTGGATCGCCGTACACGCCAGTGCCGTAGGAGCCCAGGCCCGGCATATACGTCTTGTCCAGCGCGTTGTTGATGTTCAGCGCAACGCTCAGGTGGCGGTCGATCTCGTAACGCGCCATCAGGCCCAGCAACGCATAGCCTGGCTGGTTGGCGCGCCACATATTATCGTCCGAGGTCTGATAGTAGGTATCGCTTTGCAGCGACAGCGAACCACCGACCACCAGCTTGTTCATGCGGTATGAGGTACTCATCTTGAACAGATGCTTGGGCTGGTTGGTATTGACCGCGCTGAGGATGACGTCCTGCTGCTTGGGTACACGCGAGCGGCGGTAGGTATAGCCGCCAGCCACATTCCACGATGGCGTGATCTGGCCCGACACTTCAGCTTCAAAGCCATCGCTCTTGATACCGTCCACCGTCTTGTAGATTTCTTCGAAAGTATCCGGATTCACGTCGACATACTGGGCGGCGTTCTTCTGCTTGATCTGGAATACCGCCATGCTGACATTCAGGCGCTTGTCCAGCAGTTCCGCCTTCACGCCAATCTCGGCGCTCTTGCCGGTCAACGGCGCCAGCGGGCGATTGTTGGCATCCTTGTAGTAGGTCTGTGGATTGAAGATATCGGTATAGCTGGCGTAGGCCGACCAATTGGCGTTGATGTCGTACACCACGCCCGCATACGGCATAGTCTTGGTGCCGGTATCCAGATCGTCCGACACGCTGCGCACCCCACCGGTGCTCACATCATAGTCGAACAGCTTGTACTGGCTGGCGCGCGCACCGAGGATCACCGACAGCTGGTCGGTAGGACGCAGGCGGGTGGCGATCGACACCCCCTGCTCGGTGATCTTGGTATCGCGGTCCGCGCGCTTGGTGAAGGTTGGCTGATTCAGGTAGCCGTCCCAGGTAAAGTAGTTCGCCACCGGCACAAAGACAGAGCCGAACAACTCGGCCTGCTTGTGCTGGCGCGAGTAGCCCGCCGTCAGCATCAGTTCATGCGTGCGGCCCAGCAGGCTGAATGGCCCGGTCAGCGCCAGGTTGGCGCTGTCGGTTTTCGCTTCCGATGGCAGCAGGCCAGCCAGCGCACGGATGCCGGTGCCAGTGGTGCGATTCACGCTGCCGTTGTAGGCCGAACCGTACATCACATCCTTGGACTGATCCAGATGGCTGGCCATCAGGTCCAGCTGCCAGGCGTTGTCGAAGGTGTGCTTGAGCGTGGCAAAGCTGTTGGTGCTGTCGTTATCCCAGTACGACCAGCGCGCGCCAGGATTCAGCGAGCGGCGGAAGTTGGTCTGCGTGCCATCACTGTAGAACAGCGGCAGGTGGCCGAAGGTGGCGCCGTTGGCGCGCGTCTCCATGTGATCGATACCGACGCTCAGCACCGTGCGCGGCGCCAGATCCGCTTCGATGATGGCGTAAGCGTTGCGCGTGTCGCGGCTATAGTAGTCGATGTAGGAATCGGCATTCTGTGCAGCGACCACCACGCGGGCGCGCACGCTGCCATCCTGGTTCAGCGGTGTGGAGATATCCGCCGTGCCGTGGTATTTGCTCCATGAGCCGATGCTGCCCGCCATACTGGCCGAGAACTCCTTGCCCGGACGCTTGCGCACCAAATTGATCGTCGCCGAAGGATTGCCGGCACCGGTCAACAGGCCGCCCGCGCCCTTGACGATTTCGACCCGGTCGTAGATGGCGCTGTCGCCAATCGCGCTGGTGTACTGATTGGAGCTGTCCAGCGTATTCGGCATGCCGTCGAACTGGAAGTTCTCGATCACATAACCGCGCGCATAAAACGTCGCGCGTTCGCTGTCGTTGCGGCCCACGGTAACGCCAACAGTTTTCTCCAGAATGTCCGGCACGGTAATCAGCGCCTGGTCATCCATCTGCTGACGCGTCACCACGCTGACCGATTGCGGCGTTTCGCGCACCGACAGGCCCAGGCGCGTCGCGGTGGACATCGACGGCATGGTGTACAAGCCGCTGTTTTCCGATGGCCCATCGGCAGCGCCGACGGCGGTAATCGCCGGCAGCACTTGCGGTGCATCGGTGGCAGGTGCTGCGGCCACCAGTACATAGCCGGCGTCGGTGGCAGCGACGGCGTGGCCGGTGCCGCGCAGCAGACGCTCGAAGCCTTCGCTGACGCTATAGCCGCCCTTCAGGCCCTGCGTGCGCAGCCCCTGTACCCTGGCCGGTTCGATCACGATGGAAACGCCAGCCTGCAACGCGAACTGGTTCAAGGCCGGGCCCAGGGCGCCGGCAGGAATATCGTACTGGCGCGCCGGCGCTGCGGCCTGGGCGAGCGCGGCGCCACTGCAGGCGGGCAGCGCGACGCCGCAAGCGATCTGGATGGCCAGCGCCAGTGGCGTCAGGCGACGGATGGTATTCGATGGATGCATACTGAGGTCCTTTTTCGGTGGTTTCATCGTGCTTAACGAACCAGTTCGAAAAAGTGGAACTATTTTTTTATATTTTCTTTTAGCGGCGCATCGACCATCACCCAGTATTGCGTGAACTGGCGCATGCGCAGCTGCGGGAAATTATTCAGCAGCAGTTGCAGCGCACGGTCGGTATCATCCAGCGGCAGCACGGCGGAAACGCGGATGCCGTCCAGCTGCGCCGCATTGAAGGTGATGCGCCCAGTGCGGTAACGATTCAGCTGCGTTAGCACTTCGCTTAGTGGCTGGTCTTCCACTGCCAGCTTGCGCTGCTGCCAGGCGATGTCAATCGCGCCTGCGTTGATCGGCGCCACTGTGCTGATGGCGTTGCTGGTAATGCGCACCCGCTCGCCCGCCTGCACGACAACGGTACGCGTGTCGCCCGAAGCCCGCGCGGCGACTTTCGACTCCAGCATGGACAGGATAGTGGCGTCCTGCTCGCGGTCTACCATGAAGCGCGTGCCCAGCGCGCGCATTTCGCCTTGCGGGGTTTCGACCACGAACGGGCGGCTCGCATCCTTCGCCACTGTGACATTGATCGCCCCCTGGACCAGCTCCACCGTGCGGCGCTGCTGGTCGAAGCGCAGGTTGACGGCGCTGCCACTATCGAGCGTGATGGTGCTGCCGTCTTGCAGCGTATAGCTGTGCCACTCGCCAGTGCTGGTGCGCATGTCGGCGATGAAGTAGCGCGGCGTATGACTATCCAGCGTCAGCGCCGCAGAACCGGCCGCCAGCACCACGAACGCCAGGACCGCCGCAACAGCACGAGGACGAGCGCGACGGCGCGGGCGCGCCAGTGCCGCTTCCAATGCGACGCGTGCCGGACGCGCCTGCCCGCCACGCACCGCCTGCAAGCGGTTCAGCAAAAATACAATGTCGTCCGCAGCTGCCGCGTGACGCGGGTCGGCATTCTTCCACGCATCGAAGCCCGCTTGTGCGGCGGCGCGTTCGGCGGCATCCTCGCTGCCGAGTTGCACCAGCCAGTCGGCTGCCTGTTCGGCCAGCGCGTCGTCGGTCACGCGCCCGCCTCGGCCAGCACCGCGCAGGTGGCGCGGCATTGCATCAGCGCCTGCACCAGATACTTCTGCACCATGCGGGTGGAGACGCCCAGGCGCTCGGCCACCACCGACTGCGGCTGGTCGTCCAGGTAATGCAGCATGAAGGCTTCGCGTGCCTTGGGCGATACACGCTCCAGCGCGAGCGCGATCTGGTCCAGCGCCTGCAAGGCCATCATCGTCTCTTGCGGTGACGGATAGCCACCCAGTGATTCAGCGACCAGCGCCAGCTCGGCCAGATAGGCATCGCGCAGCAGCTGGCGGCGGGCGCGGTCGATCAGCAGGTTTTTCGCGGTGGTGGTGAGATAGGCGCGCGGCTGTTGCTGTACGCCGAACAGCGCATCGCGCGAGGCGATGATGCGCATGAAGGTGTCCTGCGCCACATCCGCCGCCTCGTGCGCGCAACCGAGTTTTCCGCGCAGCCAGCCCCGCAGCCAGTCGTAATGGCTGTCGTACAGGACGTGCAATGGCTGCTGGGGAGCGGACTCGGTCGCGGACACAAATGGCTATATAAAAATGAGAATTATTCTCATTCTACATGAAAATGCGCGTTTTATTCCCGCAGGGCCGCGATCACCTTGATCTCGAAGTCAAAGCCATACAGCCAGGTGACGCCGATGCCGGTCAGCGTGGGATGCGGCGCCTCGCCCCAGAATTCCTGCACGATGGGCCATGCACGCTCAAAGGTATTGGCCGGATCGACCAGGAACACGGTCACGTCGATCACATCATCAAACGTCAGGCCCGCTTCGGCCAGGATCGCATTCAGGTTCTGGAACGCCAGCCGGACTTGCGCCTCCAGTTCCGGTTCCGGCGAACCATCCGGCCGGCTGCCGACCTGCCCGGAGACGAACAGCAGGCCATTCGAACGGATGGCCGGCGAATAGCGGTTACGTTCATACAACGCCTGGCGGCCAGGCGGAAAGACAACGTCGCGTACAGTCATGATGAACTCCTCGTTTAATGATGCCGCCACTTTAAAAGCCCGGCGCCATCCAATCAACGCGCAAGACGTACAATGACTGTTTGCGATTCCTACACAATCCACACCATCCCATGGACCGATTCGATGCCCTGCAAGCCTTTGTGCGCGTGGTGGAAGCCGGCAGCTTCACCAAGGCCGCGCAGACGCTCCACATGAGCAAGACCACCGTATCGCAGCTGGTACAGCAGCTGGAAGCGCGCCTGCAAGTGAAGCTGCTCAACCGTACCACCCGCCAGGTGAAGGTGACGCCCGAAGGCGCTGCCTACTACGAACGCGTGGCGCGCGTGCTGGGCGATCTGCAGGATGCGGATGACGTGCTGGCCGGCGACCTGGCCGCGCCGCGCGGGCGCCTGCGCATCGACGTGCCCAGTCCCCTGGCGCGCCTGATCCTGATGCCGGCGCTGCCCGGCTTCTACCGCCGCTATCCGGACATCCAGCTGCTGATGGGCGTCAGCGACCGCAATGTCGATGTGATCGGCGAGAACGTCGATTGCGTGCTGCGCGGCGGCCAGATCACCGTACCGTCGCTGGTGGCGCGGCGCGTGGCGGATTTGCAGCTGGGCGTGTACGCCTCGCCCGGCTATCTGCGAGAAACGGGACTACCGGCGCATCCGCTGGCACTGGAACAGGCGCCGCACCGCATGGTCGGCTATCTGCGCTCCAGCAGCGGCAGCATTGCCAGCATGCCGATGCGGCGCGATAACGAGTCAGTGGAGGTGAACGGCCGCTACGCCGTGGCCGCCGACGATGGCAACGCTTACGTGGCGGCCGGGCTGGCCGGCATGGGCGTGCTGTGCGTGCCGCGCTACATGGCGCGCGACCATGTAAAAAGGGGCGAGCTGACTCCCCTGTTCGAAGAGTGGCAGCTCGCCCCCATGCCTTTGTATCTCGCCTATCCGCACAACCGTCACCTCAGCGCCAAGCTGCGGGTGTTCATCGCGTGGATAGACGAATTGGCCGCTCAGTCCTTGTAGCGTACTTCCGCCAGCGCGAACGCGCCGCCGTGGTAGGTCACCGATGCATTCTGGTCCGGATACTCGCCGCTGTCCGGGAACAGCGCGTCGAATTGCGACGAGCTATCCTTCGGCTTGTAGCCCAGGTGCGAGGCCTTGCTGTTGTCCCACCACGCCACCTCATTGTTCGACATGCCGAACAACACGGTGAAGCCGACGCGGGTCGCGAACAGCGAACGGCGCAGCGCTTCCACCAGGTCGTCGTAGCTCAGCCAGGTGACCATCATGCGGCGGTCCTTCGGCTCAGGGAAGGATGAGCCGATGCGCAGGCTGACCGTCTCCAGGCCGGTGCGGTCCCAGTAGTAGCTGGCCAGTTGCTCGCCGAAGCACTTGCTGACGCCGTAGAACGAATCCGGACGGGTCGGCGCAGTGGCATCGATGTAGTCGGTGTTGCGGTAGAAACCGACCGTGTGGTTCGAACTGGCGAAGATGATGCGCTTGACACCCTGCTTGTGCGCCGCCTCGTAGATATTGGCGGTGCCCAGGATGTTGGCGTGCATGATGTTTTCAAAGGTGTTCTCGGTCGAGATGCCGCCGAAGTGCAGCACCGCGTCCACGCCTTCCATCATCTTCATGACGGCCGCCTTGTCGGCCAGGTCGCACTGGACGATTTCCTCGCCCTCGCGCGCTTCGCCCATATCGGCGATGTCCGACAGCACCACCACATCCGCCCACGGCTTGATGCGGTCGCGCAGTACCTTGCCCAGGCCGCCGGCAGCGCCGGTCAGCAGCAATCGTTTGAATGGCTTGCTCATGTTGTCTCCGTTTGTTGTGTATTTTTTACGTCACTGGGGCCGGATTGAACAGGACAAGCGCGTTATGCAGCTTCCACTTCTCCGCCCAGGTCTCCTTGCCGCTGGCGACGTCGAGCAGCATCTGGAACATCTCCCAGCCGACATCGGCGATGGTCGCTTCACCGCTGGCGATGCGGCCGGCGTTGATGTCCATCAGGTCGTGCCAGCGGTTGGCCAGGTCGTTGCGGGTGGCGACTTTGATCACCGGCACTTCGGCCAGGCCGTACGGCGTGCCGCGGCCGGTGGTGAAGATATGCACATTCATGCCGGCCGCCAGTTGCAGCGTGCCGCAAATGAAATCGCTGGCCGGCGTGGCGGCGTAGATCAGGCCTTTCTGCGCCAGCTTCTCGCCCGGCGACAGGACGCCGGAGATCGGCGAGCTGCCCGACTTGACGATCGAGCCCATGGCTTTTTCAACGATGTTCGACAGGCCGCCCTTCTTGTTGCCCGGCGTGGTGTTGGCGCTGCGGTCTACGCCGCCGCGCGTCAGGTATTCGTCGTACCAGGCCATTTCGCGGATCATGGCCTCGGCCACTTCCGGGGTCGAGGCGCGCGACGTCAGCTGGTCGATGCCGTCGCGGACTTCGGTGGTTTCCGAGAACATCACGGTGGCGCCGGCGCGCACCAGCAGATCGGTGGCAAAGCCCACCGCAGGATTTGCAGTGACGCCCGAGAAGGCGTCACTGCCGCCACATTGGACGCCCACCACCAGCTCGGAAGCCGGCACGGTTTCGCGCTGGCGCTTGTTCAGCTCCACCAGGTTTTTCTCGGCCTGCTGCATGATCGAATCGATCATCGACATGAAGCCGACGTGCTGCGCATCCTGCAGACAGACCAGGCCCGGATCAGCGCCGCCGGCGTTCTGGATCGGAATCGAGCCTTTTGGGAACAAACGCGTAGGCTGCAGCTTTTCGCAGCCCAGGCTGACCACCATCGCCTGGCCGCCGAAGTTCGGATTCAGCGCGATATTGCGGATGGTGCGGATCGGGATCGGCGCGCCAGGGGCTTCGATCGCCACGCCGCAGCCGTAGGTATGCTCCAGGCCCACCACGTCGTCGACGTTGGGATACTTCGGCAGCAGTTCTTTCTTGATGCGCTCCACGGCAAACTCCACCACGCCCGACACGCACTGCACGGTGGTGGTGATCGCCAGGATGTTGCGCGTGCCGACGCTGCCGTCGGCGTTGCGGTAGCCCTGGAAGGTATAGCCTTCCAGCGGCTCCAGCGGCGGCGGCTTGATGGTGGAGATCGGCAAGCCCTCGAGTTCGCGCGCGGCCGGCATTTCCACATTGTGTTCGGCCAGCCAGCTACCGGCCGGCAAGTCTTTCGATGCGAAACCGATGGTAACGTTGTAACGGATTACGCGGTCGCCGCCCTTCAGGTCGCGCAGCGCCACCTTGTGGCCTTGCGGGACCGCTTCCAGCAGCGTCAAGCCATTCGGGAAAACGGCGCCGGCCGGCAGGCCGCCGTCGTTGACGACAATCGCGACGTTATCGTTGTCGTGCATGAGAATGTAGCGCGGCGTATTGTTGGCGCTCGTCGGAGTTGTCATCTAGAATTCCTACGTTGTTTTTTGGTCTCTTAAAGTGGTCTGACCACTTCTGTTATTGGCCGGCCAGCTCAGGGTTGTGGCCTGCACGCCACAGTCTGAACACCGCATGTTTCCTAGAGGTTACATCGCGAAAACACAGGGGCCGAGGGGGCACTCAATGAAATGAGTATGCCAGTTTAAAATTAATTTGGCTAGTCCACATTGCGCATTTGGTCTGACCACCTTAGAATGGTCTGACCAGATGGCAAACAAATAAGCCACGGAAATTATACGAGACATCATGCTGAAAAAAACCGCCCCTATAACTGGGGATACCGCTCACGAGCCGCGCTTGTACCGCGTAGTGGCGGACCGCATCCAGGAACTCATCCGCAACGAAAACATCGCCGCCGGCGAACGCCTTCCATCGGAACGCGACCTGGCGACCAAGCTCAGTGTCAGCCGCGCCTCGCTGCGCGAAGCACTGATTGCGCTGGAACTGGGCGGCGTGATTGAAGTACGCGGCGGTTCGGGGGTGTATGTCAGCGAAGTGCCTGAACCGGCCGTGGCCGACCTGCCGGAAGCCGGCCCAGGACCATTTGAAGTACTGTCCGCGCGCCGCCTGATCGAATCCGAAATCGCCGCCATCGCCGCCCGCGTCGCCACCGACAGCGCCGTCGACGCCATCCTGCAAGCGGTAATCGAGATGGAAAAGAGCCACGCCAATTATTCCAGCAACGAGCAGGCCGACCGCAACTTCCACCTGGCCATCGCGCGCGCCACCGGCAATAGCGCGCTGGTCGGATCGCTGAATTACCTGTGGGACCAGCGCGGCCGCTTGTGGCACAAACTGAAAGAACACTTCCAGACCGAGGAGCTGCGTCAGGAAACGCTGAAGGACCACCGCCGCATCCTGGAGGCGATTGCCGCCCATGATCCGGCGGCGGCGCGCAAAGCCATGCGCGCCCACCTGGAACGCGTGACCCGCACCTTCTCGCGCGGATAAGCAGTATCTGTAGTAGCGCAGGACCGGCCTCGATGCCGGCCGCGTATATATATAAAGCAATCAAGTTATTGACCGGCCCGACCTCGGCCCTGTGCTTTGCGCACAGCAGCCTTCGTCGCGGCGGCACGGAGTACGCGAGGTGCTCCACTCACGCAGGCGCTTGCCAGCGCTGCGTATAACTTTATTCAAGAGACGAAGGAGACCCACAATGAAGTCCCAGCAATCGGTCAAGAACCGTTCCGCACAACCTCGCCTGCTGCTGTCGGCAATCAGCCTGGCTGTGATGGCTCTGACCAACCAGGCATCCGCGCAATCTGACGATGCCAATATGACCCGTGTCGAAGTGACCGGTTCCAGCATCAAACGCGTCGCCAACGAAGCTTCCCTGCCGGTCACCAGCGTCAAGGCTGAAGACCTGGTCAAGCAGGGCATGACCACCCTCGCCGACTTCATGATGGCGCTGCCACAATCGGCATCGCTGGCGCCATCCAACGCCGGCTCCGGCACCAACATCAACTTGCGCGGCCTGGGCGTGAACCGTACCCTGGTGCTGCTGAACGGCCGCCGCCTGGCCAATGAGGCCATCGCCGACGGCTACGCCAACCTGGACGTGATTCCAATGAGCGCCATTGCGCGCGTTGAAGTGCTGCGTGACGGCGCTTCCTCGATCTACGGCTCCGACGCGATCGGCGGCGTGGTCAACTTCATCACCAAGACCCAGTTCGATGGCCTGCAACTGACCGCACAAGCCGTGCAGCCAGAAAAACGCGGCGGCGGCGACGAACAGCGCCTGACCGCCACCTGGGGCAAGGGCAATCTGCAAACCGATGGCTGGAATGTGTACGCCACCGTTGACGCCCACCAGCGCACCCGCCTGGCCGCGTCCGACCGTGCCTATCTGAGCTCGGTGGAAAAACTGACCGGACTGGGTCGCGCGCCGACGCTGGGCACCGGCGGCAACGCCACCCCGGCCAACTTCACCACCGCCACCAACAAGACCGCGCAGAACCCGTACGGCCGCAGCGGTTGCCTGGCGCCTTACTCGATCGCCGGCCAGAACGGCACCTGCGTGATCGACAACAACGAGTACGGCACCGCGCTGTACGCCAACCAGCAGGTCACCTTCTATGCGCGCGGCACGCTGAAGCTGAGCGAAGACCATACCGTCAGCATCGACTACTCGCGCGGCGAGGAGTTTATCAAGGCGACCCGCAATCCGACCAACGCACTGGCAGTCAAAGGTGTTGCACCGACCATCTCCTCGACCAGCAAATGGTATCCGGGTGGTAGCGGCGGCGTGCCTGCCGTGGCTGGTCTGAACAATGCACCGCTGACCGTGACCTGGGCCGTCGCCGATCTGGGCGCAGCCACCACCAAGGACGTGCAGCTGAACCAGCGCGTCGCTGTGACCGACGAAGGCGTGATCGGCGGCTGGGACTACAAGGCCGGCCTGGTGGTTGGTATCTCCGAACGCGACAACTACTACGACTCCGGCTACGTCACCGGCCAGGGCCTGATCGACGGCCTGAAAAACGGCAAGCTGAATCCATTCGGCCTGCAAGATGCTGACGGCAAGGCTTACCTGGCATCGATCAGCGTTGACGGCGCCAAGAACCGTACCTCGAAATCGACCTTCACCGGCGTCGACTTCACCGCCAGCAAGGCCGTGATGGACCTGCCAGGCGGCTCGCTGGCCGTGGCAGTTGGCGCCGACCTGCACCGCGACACGACCGAAGACACCAAGCTGGCCATCGTTTCGGATGTCACCTACGCCAATACCAGCCCATCGCATGGCGATGGCCAGCGTAACGTCGCAGCGCTGTTCGCCGAGGTGAATGCCCCCGTCACCAAGACCCTGGAACTGAACGGCGCCATCCGTGCCGACCATTTCAACGACTTCGGCACCACCGTCAATCCAAAGATCAGCTTCCGCTGGGAACCGATGAAGCAGTTGATGTTCCGTGGTTCGGCCAACACCGGCTTCCGCGCGCCGACGCTGTTTGACGCCTACGGCTACCGCCTGCCAGGCGCCACCGGTCTGACCGCGGCCAAATGGGATGACCCGCTGCTGTGCCCAGGCGGTACCCCAGGCGTGGCCGGCACCGGCAAGCCTGTCGCCGGCCAGGTTGCGGCCAACGTGTGTAACGTGCAGCTGCCTAAGCAGACCGGCTCCAACGCCGGCCTGAAACCGGAAAAGTCGAAAGGCTTCACGCTGGGCGTGGTGATGGAACCATTCAAGGACGCGACCCTGTCGCTGGACTACTGGAACATCCGCATGACCGACATGCTGGCCAACCTGCCGGAGCAGGTGTACTTCCTGGACCCGGCCAAGTATGCGTCCTACTTTGTACGTAACGCCGACGGCACCTTGAACTATCTGGTCAACACCACGATGAACCTGGGCGGCCAGAAAGCAGCCGGTATCGACGTGTCGGGTTCCTACACGCTGCCTAAAACCTCGTTCGGCACCTTCCGTGTCAACCTGGACGGCACCTACCTGACCCAGTTCGACAACCAGCTGTTCGACGGCAGCCCGTTTGCTTCCAACATCGGTCAGTTCGGCCTGGCCAGCAATGGCACCACGTCGAGCTTCCCGATCATCACCTACCGCTGGAAGCACACGCTGCGTCTGAACTGGGCGTCGGGTAACTGGAACAGCACGCTGACCCAGAACTACAACTCGAAATACACCGACCAGAATCTGGTGGCGAAGCAGTACTGGCGCGACATCAACTCGTACAAGCTGTGGAACCTGACCACCACGTACAACGGCTTCAAGAACATCCAGATCACCGCTGGTATCACCAACCTGTTCAACGCCGAACCGCCAGCAACCAACAGCAGCCTGTATAGCTTTGGTTACCTGAGCAGCGCAGCCAGCCCGATCGGCCGTGCTTACAATGTGCGTGCAACCTACACTTTCTGATGAAAGCGTGGACGCATAAACTGATTCACTCCGCCTGAGGTTGGGCGCCGGACCGCGTTGCGGCCGGCGCCCTTTTTTTTCGGATAGTCCATGAAATACCTGATCTCCTGCGCCGCCGCCCTGGCGCTCATCACCGGCAGCACCCACGCCGCCGACGCCGCCCCCGCCAAGCCGGTACGCTTCATCCTGGTTGGCGACTCGACCATGGCCAACAACAGCGGTTACGGCGACGCCTTCTGCGCGCGCATCAACCGCGCCCATACCTGTATCAATCTCGCCAAAGGCGGCCGCAGCTCCGGCAGCTTCCGTGCCGAAGGCCGCTGGAACGAAGTTGAAGGCCTGCTGCGCGGTGCCGATGCTTACAGCAAGACCTATGTGCTGATCCAGTTCGGCCACAACGACCAGCCCGGAAAACCTGGCCGCTCGACCGATCTGAAAACCGAATTCCCCGTCAACATGACCCGCTACGCCCAGGAAGTGAAAGCGCTGGGTGGTGTGCCGGTGCTGGTGACGCCATTGACCCGCCGCACCTTCAAGGATGGCGTGCTGGAAAATAATCTCGGCCCATGGGCTGACGTGGTGCGCGCCACCGCCGCCGCAGAAAAATCGCCGCTGCTGGATCTCAACGCGGAAAGCCACGCCGCCGTACAGGCCATGGGCCAGGACGAAGCGGACACGCTGGCCATGGTGCCACGCCCGGCCGACTATGGCACCGCGCCGGCTGCCGGCAAAGTGGAAGTGGCTGGCGCGGCCAAGTCGGCTTTCGATCGCACCCACGTTGGCACCAAGGGCGCGGCCTACTTCTCGCGCATGGTGATGGAAGAACTGAAACGCGCAGTGCCGGAAACGGCCGGTAATTTCAAGCCGGAGAACGAGCAGTGACGCGGCAACATCTTATTAGCGGCCTGTCCTTGTTACTGGCCGCCGGCGCGGCGCCGGCACAGGACAGCCGCAACGTCACTGAGCCGGCGCCGCCTGCTGCCTGCACCACGCTAAGCAGCGGCACAGCCGCCGACGATACCGCACGCATCCAGTCCGCCATCGACCAATGCCAGCCCGGCAAGGCAGTGCGCCTGTCGGGCAGCTTTGTCTCCGGACCGTTGAAGCTGCGCAGCGGCGTCAGCCTGCTGATCGACAGCGGCGCGCTGCTGCAAGCCAGCACCAATCCAAAACTGTATGACCGTGGCGCCAATACCTGCGGCACGATCGACCAGCAGGGACGCGGCTGCAAACCCTTCATCACCATCGATAGCGCCAAAAGCAGCGGCATCTACGGCGACGGCGTCATCGACGGCCAGGGCGGCCGCGTGATCGATGGCGGAACGGAATCCTGGTGGCAGCTGGCGCGGCGCGCGCAGAAGGAAGACGCGCGCCAGAACGTACCGCGCCTGATCGAAGTCACCAATGCCAGTGACATCGCACTCCACAAGATCACGCTGCGCAACTCCCCTAATTTTCACGTCACGCTGAACAGGGTGGATGGCTTTACCGCCTGGGGCGTGCGCATCGACACGCCCTCCAGCGCGCGCAATACCGACGGCATCGATCCGATTTCCTCGCGCAACGTCACCATCGCCCACAGTGTCATCCGCACCGGCGACGACAATGTCGCCATCAAGGCCGGCAATAACGGGCCGACAGAAAATATCTCCATCCTGCACAACCGCTTCTACAGCGGCCACGGCATGTCCATCGGCAGCGAGACCAATGGCGGCATACGCCGCGTGCTGGTGGAAGACCTGAGCATGGACGGCACCACCTCCGGCTTGCGCATCAAGAGCGATGTATCGCGCGGCGGCGTAGTGGACCAGGTCAGCTATCGCAACGTCTGCCTGCGCGACGTCAAGACGCCTATCGACATCAGCGGCCGCTACGACAAGAAGGCCAAGGGAACGCTGATACCGGTCTACACCAACATCGCGTTTGACGATGTGCACAGCGTCACGCCCGGCCGCGTGATCCTGGAAGGCCACGATGAACGGCATCCTGTCAAAGTCAGCCAGCGCGACGTCACCATCAATGACGCCGGCGCCTGCGCCAACCGCTTCGCGCCCTTCCCGGAAAACGCCGCGGCCGGCAATCGTCCGCAACTGACGCAGGAACAGGCCAGGCAGTTTTCTTACGGCGAGGTGCTGAAGTACGTCGGCGCAGCCGGCAAGGAAACCATCGATCCATGGGACCCGCTGTCCGATCCGCTGGCCAAGGGCACGGCGTTCACCCCGGACTACATTGTCGACCAGGCCGCGAAAGCGGATGGCGCACGCGTCTTCAACACGGTGCAGGAAGCGGTTAACCGCGCCTTGCTCGACAGCGCGGCGCAGCCGGCCAAACGCCGCTACCTGCTGCTGAAGCCTGGGGTGTATCAGGAACTGGTTTACATCCCCGCTGAAACCGCACCGCTGACCATGTATGGCGAAGGCAAGGATGCAGCGGCCACGCGTATTACCGCCAAGCTGGAAGCATCGATGAGCGGCGCTGCTTACGACCAGCGGCATGGCGCCCAGTTCGCCAACGCGCCGGCAGCGATCCAGGCCATGTACGCCAGCGTCAAGGAGCGCGCGCAGATAGGCACGTTTGGCACGCAAACTGTCTGGGCCAAAAACAATGGCTTCCAGGCGCGCAATCTGACGTTTGAAAACGGCTACAACAAGGACACCGGCAACGCCCGTGCCGAAGCGCTCCCGAATATCAACAACATCCACCATCAGGCGCTGGCACTCAGTGTGGATGGCGTCGACAAAGCGCAGTTCGAGAACATCCGCCTGATCGGTTTCCAGGACACGCTGTTCCTCAAGTCGCCGCAAGTCGGCAGCACGGTGCGCAGCTTCTTCAACAAGTCGTATATCGAAGGCGATGTCGATTTCATCTTCGGTGACAGCACCGCTTATTTCTACCAAAGCGAAGTGCGCACGCTGGGCGACCGGGGCGTGTCCTACGCAGCCGCGCCGAACACGCACGTCAAGACCAAATACGGCTTTGTCTTCGACAAAGTGCGCTTCACGCATGAAGGCAAACAGAACGGCGACTTCTTCCTGCTGCGGCAATGGTTCTCCGGCTCGCGCTGCACACCGTACGCACCGATGCCGGTGGACGGCTACAGCTGCACCTATGGCACGGTCAATGTCTACAAGGCGCCGGTCGGCACCGTCGCGCGCGTATCGCTGGAAGCGGTCGGCAAAATGGTGGTGCTGAATTCGCGCATTGGCTCGCACATCAATCGCCAGCAACCATGGCATGACTGGAATAAGAAAGGCAGCATCTCCTATCGCCCGGCGCAGTTTAATTCGGACGATCATTGGAACAACCTTGTCGCCGCCGGCATCGATCCTGTCAAGGATCTCGGCTATACGCAACCACCTTCACCTGTCGATATCTTTGTCGGTGAATTCAATAATTCGGACGAATGAGGAATACAGCATGACCTTCAACACCCAACGCCGCAACCTGATGAAAGCCCTGCCAGCAGCGGGCGTCTCGCTCAGTCTTCCAGCGATGGCTGCAACCGCACCCGATCCGTGGCTGCAAGCCCAGGCCATCATCGATCACGTCTCCAAGCCGCTCAAGTTCCGCAAGCAGGACTTCAACATCACCGCCTACGGCGCCAAGACCTGCAAGCTGGCCAAGGCCAAGGCCTGGATCTCGCATGAGGAACAGGACGACATCAAGACCCCAGCCGCTGGTTCGACCGACTGCTACGCCGCCATCAAGGCCGCCATCAAGGCCTGCCACGATGCGGGTGGCGGCCGTGTGGTGATCCCGGCCGGCGACTGGTTTGTCGCAGGCCCGATCGTGCTGCTGTCGAACGTGCATGTACACCTGGCGAAAAACGCCCACGTCTACTTCTCGCACAACCCTGCCGATTACGCCAAGTACGGTGACATCGATTGCGGCAAGCACGGCAAGCTGACCATCTCGCGCTGGCAGAGCAACGACTGCCTGAACTACTCTCCGATGGTCTACGCCTATGGCCAGAACAACATCGCGCTGACCGGTGAAGACTGGACCGCGACGCTGGACGGCCAGGGCGGCCTGCCGTTCAACGACCAAGGTGATTGCTGGTGGACCTGGAAGGGCAAGCAAAAAACCATCAACTCCATCGGCCAGGGCACCACGCCCAACTTCAAGGCCGGCAAGATGTCGGAGAACACCGTCAACCCGCTGAACGCCGAGTCACTGGCCACCGTGGCGCCGGCACTGACCGAAGCAGAGCGCATCCTGATCCAGGGCGAAGGCGAGCGCTGGCGCGCGGATGCGCAGTACCTGCCGGCGCTGTCGGAAGCTGGCGTGCCGCTGTCCAAGCGCGTGTTTGGCGTGGGCCACTTCCTGCGTCCACCGATGATCCAGATTATCGGCTGCACCAATGTGCTGCTGGAAGGCTACCATGTGATCCAGACACCGTTCTGGATGCACCACCCTGTCCATTGCCGTAACATCGTCATCCGCAATGTACACGCGCACAGCCATGGCCCGAACAGCGATGGCTTCGATCCGGAAGCCTGCGACCACGTACTGGTGGAAGGCTGCACCTTCGATACCGGTGACGATTGCATCGCCATCAAGGCCGGCAAGGACCTGGACACGCAATACGGCCCATCGCAGAACATCGTGATCCAGAACTGCATCATGCACAGCGGCCACGGTGGCGTGACACTGGGCAGCGAGATGGCGGGCGGCATTCAAAACGTGTTCGCGCAAAAACTGGTATTTGAAAACGCCAACTGGAAAACCAACCCGCTGAACACCGCTATCCGCATGAAGACCAATCTGAATCGCGGCGGCTATCTGCGCAACTTCTATGTCCGCGATTGCACCGTGCCGAATGGCGTGCAGACCTCGCCGTCGTTCTACGCTTCGCTGCCAGGTTCGCCTATCCAGTCGAAGACCGTGGCCACCGCCGCCGGCGCCATCGTCACATTCGATTGCGACTATACGCCGATCAGCGATAACGTCCGCACCCGTCCTCCGGTGGTCAGCAACATCCAGATCTCCAACATCAGGACTGGTAATGTGAAGACCAAGGACGGCAAGCTGGCCTCGTGCTATCAGGCGATCGTGATTCTCGGCCCGGTGGCGTCCGACTACAACGGCGCAGGTCCGATGCCGCCAGTGGTGCCAGTCACCGACGTGACCATCACCGACTGCGATTTCGGCACGCCGGTGAACACCGACGCGCCATGGTTCCTCTACAACGTCAAAGGTTTGACGCTGAAGAATGTGACCATCGGCGACAAGGTGCATAACACCACGCTGTCGGCCTGAGAGGCGCCATGATGATCACGCGCCTGCTTTGCACATTGGCCTTCTCCGCCGCTGTCGCACCAGCAGGTGCGGCGATCATCCCCTTTCCCGCCGATGGCGCGCAGCAGGTCGATCCGGATACGCAGTTGGTGCTGCGGTTCGACCAGCCGCCGGCGCTGGGCAATTCCGGCCTGATACGCATCTACGACGCCGCCAACGGACGGCTGGTGGATACGCTGGACCTCAGTATTCCAGCCGGACCGACGGAGCGCACCACGCTACCGCCGGCACCGTATCTGGCGACGCCTTATGTATACGCAAACGGTCCGCGCGCGACCAACGCCAACACCAAAGCCGGCACGCCGTCTGCCGGAGCCGAGCCGGGCGATACGCGCTACCAGTTGACCATCATCGGCGGCTTTACTGACGGTTTTCATTTTCATCCTGTAATCGTGCGCGACAAGACCGCGACGATTTACCCGCATCACAATCTGCTTGAATACGGCAAGCGCTATCGCGTGCAGGTCGATGCGGCCGTGTTTGGCGAGCCTGTGCAGTGGCAGTTCAGCACCAAGCCGCGCGGCCCGGCTGCCGATGCGGAACGCGTAGAGGTGAGCGCTGATGGCAGCGCGGATTTCAGCACGCTGCAAGGCGCGCTGGATTATGTTCCGGATCATCCGGCCAAGCGCGTGACCATCTTTGTGCGCAATGGCGATTACGAGGAGCTGGTCTACTTCCGCAACAAGTCCAACATCACGGTGCAGGGCGAGCAGCGCGACAAGGTGCGCATCCACTATGCGAACAATGAAGTGTTCAATCCGCATCCGCCCAACATCAGCACCAACGAGGTGCCAGGCACCTTCCCTTCGCGCCGCGCAGCGGTTACGGCGGATAACGTCAAGGGCGTGCACCTGCGCGACCTGACGCTGGAAACCACGTTGAAGGGCCAGGCCGAGGGTTTGCTGATGACCGGTTCGGAAAACATCGTCGCCAACACCACCATCATTGGCTCGGGCGATGCATTGCAGGTGAATGGCAGCACCTATCTTCCGGACGTGAAAATCATCGGCGATGGCGATACCATACTGGGACGCGGACCGGCATTCTTTGAGCGTTGCGAGATCCAGTCCAAACATGCGTTTATGTGGATACGCAATACGGCCGACAATCACGGCAATGTCTTCCTCAACTGCCGCTTCACCACACTGGGTGGCGGGCAGACGGAACTGGCACGCTCGCCGGTCAACAAAGGCAAGGGTTATCCGCATGCGGAGGCGGTGCTGATCAACGCGACGCTGAGCGGCATCAGTCCTGCAGGCTGGGGGCCGGTCACTGGCCACACCTCGCAGCTGCGCTTCTGGGAGTTCAACAGCCGCAATCCGGATGGCACGCTGGTGGATGTCAGCCAGCGGCATCCGGCCTCGCGTCAGCTGAGCATGGAGCGTGACGCGGAAACCATCCGCAACTATAGCGATCCGGCGTGGGTACTGGGTTGGACGCCGCCGCGCTGAACAGCGCAGAAACGCGTCGGCCCAGGCTCCGTGCAGCAAGGAGTATTTGCTGCACGGGTCTGGTGCTTCCGTTTGATTCAGGCCAAACGGATCAAGGCGTGACGCGGAAGTAGTCGATGTCAGCGTGGCCGCCGTTGCCGGCGCTGAACAGGCCCATCTGGGCGCCTACCCAGCGGCCCATCTTGGCGGTGAATTGTGCGCCGATAGGCGTGAACCTGGCGCCGTCCGTGCTGTACGAGAATTGCGTGACACCGCCCGCCAGCACTTGCATGCGCAGCCAGACTTGCGAAGACGGCAGCTCAACGCCCGCTTCTTGCAGCTCGTGACAGCCGGCATCCGCCTTGTAGCAGCTGACCAGCGCCAGCTGCGTGCGGCCATCGGTACGGCGCGCACCCAACCAGGCGTAATCGGAACCGTATATGACCAGGCCAGCGACACCACCTTCCGCCAGCCCGGACGCATCCAGCCTGGTGTTGACGGTGAAGCTCTCGGCCGGCAGCTTTTGCAGCAGCAGCGACGGCACGTCCCACAGATTGGTCGCGCGCGGCTGGCCGAACAAACGCAGCTTGCCAGCATCCAGCGCATACCACGACGGCTGCCAGTTCGCATTCCATTGCCATTGCAAGCCCAGTGCCGCAGCGTTGAACTCATCACTGGTCGGCGGCGCAGCAACAGCCTGACCAGCCACCGGCAAGCGATAACGCGCCACCGGCTCCCCAGCAGCCGTGCCGACATCCTTGCCGATCAGCGGCCAGCCTTCGCGCCACTGCATCGGCTGCAAATGCACGATGCGGCCATACGCGCGCTTGTCCTGGAAGTGCACAAACCAGTCCTCGCCCTGCGGCGTCTGCACCCATGCGCCCTGATGCGGACCGTTCACCGGCGAACTGCCCTGCGCCAGCACGATGCGGTCCTCATACGGACCGGTGATGCTGCGCGAACGGAACACCGACTGCCAGCCAAACTCCACACCACCGGCCGGCGCAAACACGTAGTAATAGCCGTCACGCTTGTAGAACTTCGGCCCTTCCAGCGTGGTGTACTTCGGCAGCTTGTTGCCATCGATGATGACGGTGCCCTTGTCGTCCAGCAGACGGCTGCCATCCGGCGCCATGCGGCGCAAGGTCAGCACGTTGGCAAAGCCGGCGCGGCTCTTGGCCCACGCGTGCAACAGGTAGGCCTGGCCATCGTCGTCCCACAGCGGCGTCGGATCGATCAAGCCTTTGCCGGCGGCCAGCAGATGCGGCGCGCTCCAGGGACCAGCGAAGTCCTTGGCCGTCATCACATAAATGCCGAAGTCCGGATCGGGATAGAAGATCCAGAACTTGCCGTCGTGGTAGCGCAGGCATGGCGCCCACACGCCCTTGCCATGCTGCGGCTTGGCGAAGACATCCGCCGGCACCAGCTGTGGCAAGGCATGGCCGACCAAGGTCCAGTTGACCATATCCGGCGACTGCAACAGCGGCAGCCCAGGCGCGTTATTGAAACTGGAGGAAACCAGATAGTAGGTTGCGCCGACACGGATCACATCAGGATCGGAATAGTCGGCATGAAGAACAGGATTGGTGTATTCGCGCGGCCCCGTCGCGCATGCGGCCAGCAAGGCCGCAAACAAAAAGGGCAGACACTTCCGAAGTATCCGCCCCATGATCAGGCTCCAAACGGCGTTTCAGCAACGCCTTTCACACCAGGACGCAGCAGCGCCACCGCACCGCCCCACTCCGCATCTTCCGGCTTGCCGGAGACGATGGAAGTGACCAGCAGCGTATCCAGATCC
Organism: Duganella sp. sic0402; assembly: GCF_019219065.1. Classification (GTDB taxonomy): domain Bacteria; phylum Pseudomonadota; class Gammaproteobacteria; order Burkholderiales; family Burkholderiaceae_D; genus Rugamonas. The sequence continues at coordinate 87,195 of NZ_JAHUWK010000008.1, forward strand.
TTGCCGCCAAAGGCGCACATGGATGGCTTCAGCATCGGCACGTCGATGCGGCGATCCAGCTTGCCGTCCGGCGTGAAGCGCAGCACGCAGCCGCCGTCGTTACCGCAGATCCAGTAGCAGCCATCGGCATCCACTGCCGCGCCGTCAGGACGGCCGGTGTAACTGGTCATGTCGGCAAACACGCGGCGATTGCTTGGCACGCCATCGGCGATGTCATAGTCGAACGCCCACACCATGCGCCGCTGCGGATGCGAATCCGACAGGTACATGGTGCGGCCATCCGGCGAAAACGCCGTGCCGTTCTGGGTCAGCAGCTCGGACACGAACGGCGCAGAAATGCCGCGCCCCGCATCGTAGCGATACAGCTGGCCAAGCGCCTTGGCGGCGCCCATGTCCATGAACATGGTGCCGGCCCAGAAGCGTCCCTGGCGGTCGCAGCGGCCGTCGTTGAAACGCATGCCTTCGGTCAGGCCGGCCGCCGGCGTCGCCAGCTTGAGTGCGGTTGCGGTCTGACCCGCGCCCAGCTCAAGGCTGAAGATACCGGTTTCCATGCCCGCGATCAGGCCGCCGCCGGACTTGGCCGCCACACAGGCGACCATTTCAGCATTGTCCCAATAGCGGGTGGCGCCGCTTGCACCATCCATGCGCCAGACACGCCTGGCCGGGATATCCACCCAGAACCAGGCATTGTCCGCCACACTCCACGTTGGGCTTTCGCCCACCGTGCAACTAACGCCGCTTACGCGTTCCATACCAGATCGCCGTTCACTACGCGCGGGATCTTCTGTGGATTGGCATCTTGCAGCGACTCAGGCAGCAGGTAGGCAGGCACGTCCTGGTACGACACTGGACGCAGGAAGCGGTCGATCGCCGACGCGCCCACCGAGGTGGTGCGGCTGTCCGAGGTCGATGGGAACGGGCCGCCGTGTACCATGGCGTGCGCCACTTCCACACCGGTGCCGAAACCGTTGAACAAGATACGGCCGACTTTGCGTTCCAGCACCGGCAGCAGCTTGGTGGCCAGTGCCTTGTCGTCGGCGGTTGCGTGCACGGCGCCGGTCAGCTGGCCTTCCAGGTGCTCGGCCACGGCCAGCAGTTCCTCTTCGTTTTCAGCCACCACCAGCAGCGAGGTTGGGCCAAAGATTTCGCCTTCCAGCGCGGTGTCGGTCAGGAAGCGCTTGGCGTCAACCTGGTACAGGAATGCCTGCGCGCCGCATGGCAGTTCGCCAGCCTGGCCGGCAGCAACCTGCTGTACGCCTTCCACGCCTGCCAGGCCTTTGACGCCGCCGGTGTAGGCTTTGTGGATGCCTGGGGTCAGCATGGTTTGTGCTGGCTTGGCGCCGATGGTGCCGGCGGCGGCAGCCACGAAGGCTTGCAGCTTGTCCGATTTCAGCGCGATCAGCAGGCCTGGGTTGGTGCAGAACTGGCCGGCGCCCAGCGTCAGCGAATCCGCAAACGCCTGTGGCAGCTTAGGATTATCCAGCGCGCCTGGCAGCAGGAATACCGGATTGATCGAGCTCATCTCCGCGTACACAGGGATAGGTTCTTTACGTGCGGCAGCGGTGTGCATCAGTGCTACGCCGCCAGCGCGCGAGCCGGTGAAGCCGACCGCCTTGATGAACGGATGGGCCACCAGATTTTGACCGATGGTCTGGCCCGAGCCGATCAGCATCGAGAACACGCCTTCTGGCAGGCCGCACTCTTCCACTGCCTTGGCGACAGCTTTGCCAACCAGTTCCGAAGTGCCCAGGTGAGCCGAGTGGGCTTTCACGATGACCGGGCAACCAGCCGCCAGTGCCGAGGCGGTATCGCCACCAGCCACCGAGAATGCCAGTGGGAAATTCGATGCGCCGAACACGGCGACGGGGCCCAGGCCGATCTTGCGCAGGCGCAGGTCTGGACGTGGTGCCGGTGCGCGGTCAGGCAGCGCGCTATCCAGCGTAGCGGTCTGGAAACGGCCGTCGCGCACGACTTTCGCGAACAGGCGCAGCTGGCCGACGGTACGGCCGCGCTCGCCTTCCAGGCGGGCTTGTGGCAGACCGGTTTCCTGCATTGCGCGTTCGATCAGGGCCGGGCCCAGATCCAGAATGCGGTCAGCAACGGTTTCCAGGAATTTGGCGCGCACTTCCAGGCTGGTTTCACGGTACACATCGAAAGCGGCATTGGCCAGCTCGACAGCACGTTGCAGGTCAGCAGCGCCGGCCAGGCCGAATGCTGGTTCGATTTCGACGTTGCGGGATGGGTCGATCGCCTTGACAGTGCCTTCTTTACCCAGGACCGCGCTGCGGCCGATGATCATTTCGCCTGCTACTTGCATATTGACTCCTTAATGTGTGAAAAGCGCGGACGAAGCCGCGCTTTGATTTTGCTTACCCGATAGCTTATACGATTACTGGGCGCCTTGCTTGAGCATCAGTTTGTGCAGCATCTCGATTTCTTCTGCGTTCAGGTCGGTCAGCGGTGCGCGGACTGGGCCGGCATCGTAGCCTGCCAGCTTGGCGCCGGCCTTGACGATCGACACTGCATAGCCGGCTTTGCGGTTACGGATGTCCAGGTATGGCAGGAAGAACTCATCGATCATGCGGTTCTGTTCAGCGTGGTTATCCGAAGCAACAGCGTGGTAGAAGTCCATCGCCAGTTTCGGCATGAAGTTGAACACGGCCGACGAGTACACCGGGGTGCCCAGCGCTTTGTAGGCAGCTGCGTACACTTCTGCGGTTGGCAGGCCGCCCAGGTAGCTGAAGCGATCGCCCAGTTTGCGCCAGATCGAGACCATCAGTTCGATGTCGCCGATACCGTCCTTGAAGCCGATCAGGTTAGGGCAACGGTCGGCCAGGATTGCCAGCGAGGTTGGGCTCAGGCGGCAGTTGGCGCGGTTGTAGACCACAACGCCCAGGTTGGTGGCTTTGCAGACCTCTGCAACGTGTTCGATCAGGCCGTCTTGCGACGCTTCGGTCAGGTAGTGCGGCAGCAGCAGCAGGCCTTGTGCGCCGGCTTTCTCGGCTTCTTTAGCGTAAGCAGCAGCCACGCGGGTAGGACCGCCAACGCCGGCCAGAATCGGCACTTGGCCACGGCAGGTGTCCACTGCGGTCTTGATGATTTCTGGATATTCCTGTGGGGTCAGCGAGAAGAATTCGCCGGTGCCGCCTGCAGCGAACAGCGCGCTCGCGCCGTATGGCGCCAGCCATTCCAGACGTTCAATGTAGGTCGACTTGCGGAAGTTGCCTTCGGCGTCGAAGTCGGTGATCGGGAAGGACAGCAGGCCGGAGGAAAGGATTTTTTTCAGGTCATTCGGTTGCATTACAGTCTCCAATATTGACGTCTAGTGAGGTGAGGGATAGCGCTCCTGCGCCGTGTTGTATGACATCGTACAACTAGATCTAAACAGAAGCAAGCGATTTCACGTAAACCGTCAAATCGCTGCCCGGATGTTGTTAAGCACTCACCTCTTGCTGCGCGCGGCGCAGACGTTCGCGGCTATTGCTGAGGTGGGTGCGCATGGCGGCGCGGGCCGCCTCGGCATCCTTGCGCAGGATGGCGTGGTAAATATCATCATGCTCGCGGTTGACCCGCTCCTGGTAGGCCACCGGATCGTCGTGCGCCAGCTGCGCCGAATCCAGGCGCGCGCGCGGGATGATGGTGTTGCCCAGGTCGCTGAGGATGTCAACGAAATAACGGTTGCCGGTAGCTTGCGCGATGAGCAGATGGAAAGCCTTGTCCGACTCGACTGCAGCGGGACGGTTCTGCGCAGTGACAATGCGTTGCAGCGCCGCTTCCATCTGCTGCACCTGCTCGTCGCTGCGGCGGGTGGCGGCCAGCCAGGCGGCTTCCGTTTCCAGGCTGATCCGCAGTTCCAGAATCGACAGCACATCGCCGATGGTGCGGATGGTGTCGGAAGCGAACAGATTGGCCGGCTGCGGCTCCAGCACAAAAGTGCCGATGCCATGGCGGGTCTGCACCAGGCCGGCGGCCTGCAGGTGCGAGATCGCTTCGCGCACCACGGTGCGGCTGACACCATGCATTTCCATAATCACCGACTCGGTCGGCAGCTTTTCGCCCGGCTTCAGCGTGCCGCCCTGGATACTGCTGGTGAAGCTCTCCACCACGCCTTGCGCGAGGTTGCGGTGCTTCTTCTTGGGCGCCGGGGCTGGCGTCGTCGCGGCGACGGAAACTGAGACGGTCTGATTCATGGCTGTTGAGCTGTTGTATGACGACTATTAGGATACACGCATTGCTGCGTAAAACGATGCGCATATTGCCAGACTTGTGGCGTCTGGTGTGTCTTTAACATCAAATTGCCACAAAATAGTGTGCTTACACCAGTAAGGCTGCACTCATGGAAGCGGCTTCGGCGACGGATTCGTGCAGGATCTGTTCCAGCAGCGCGTTGTCATCGATAAAGCCGTCCAGCGATGCGCTATCGGCTTGGGCGAAAGGCGAAGCGACCGGCGCCAGCCGCTTGGCGATCAGCAGCGTGTCGCGCAGGCCCAGCGGCGGCGGCGTCAGCGTGGCGCCACGCAGCGAAACGATGGCCTGGCTGACCGGCTCGGGAATGCTGAGCTTCTTCATCATCTCGCGGGAAATAATTTCCTGCGCCGCGCCCATCCACTCAGCCGGATCATTCAACAGGCCAGGAATCTCGTCGGCGCGCGACAGCAGATAAAAGCCCCCTGCTTCGTGCACGATGCCAGCGAACAGCGCGGTGTCCGGATCGGTCGCGGTCAGCGCGCGGCCAATCACATGCGCCAGCGCCGCGACGTGCGCCGTGTGGCGCCACAACTGGTCGGCCTGAGCGCGCAGGCGCGCGTCCTGAATGCGCGCGCCGAACTGGCGCACCACCATCGCCGCCGCCATCGTGTACAGATTGCGGTAGCCAACCCGCTGCACCGCCGAGCGCACGCTGGTGACCGGCGTGCCGCTGCGGTTGAACACCGCCGCATTGGCCAGCGCCACCGTGCGCGCCGCCAGCAGCGGCTCGCCCAGTACCTTGCGGATCACATCGTCCATCTCGCAGTCAGGATCGGCCAGCGCCAGTTGCAGGCGCAGTGCCGCATTGACGCTGGTCGGGAAGACCAGCTCGCCGCGTGTAGCCTGTGCGACGATCTGCGAGAAGTCTTTGAGTTTTTCCATGGAAACATTATAGCCGCTTTAGCTGCGGCGGCCTTCGCCCCTTGCAACTTGCTCGCCAGCGTTGCGGCTGAGACGCAACGCATCGGCCAACCCGAGCAGACTAACCAGCGCCACCAGCAGAAAGGCCAGCCGGTAATCAATGGCCGGCCAATCGCTGACGCCCAGTTGCGCGGCGCTCCAATGGCCCAGCCGCACGCCAGTCGCGCCCAGCGCCACGCCCAACCCCAGCGCCACCTGGAAGGCGGTGCTGAACAAGGTGTTGGCGGCCGCCATGCGCTGCTGCGGCACGTCGGCGAAAGCTATCGTGTTGAGCGCGCTGAACTGCATCGAGCGCGTCAGGCCGCCGACAAACAGCACGGCGGCAATCAGCCACACCGGCGTGGCTGGCGTCAGCAAGGCGCAGGCAGCCAGCGACGCGACGTTGGCCAGGCCATTCACCAGCAACACCGGCTTGAAGCCAAAGCGGCGCAGGATGGGCGTGGTGGCCGGCTTCATCAGCAGGTTGCCGGCGAAGACCGCAATCACCAGCAGGCCGGAGTGAAAGGCGTCCAGCCCGAAGCCCAGCTGGAACATCAGCGGCAGCAGGAAGGGCACAGCGCCGATCGCCATGCGGAACAGCGAACCGCCGATGATGGTGATCGAGAACGTGGGTATAAAAAACGCCGACAGATCGATCAGCGGATGCGCGGTGCGTTTCAGATGCCATCCCAAAGCGGCCAGCAGCAGCGCACCGGCGGCCAGGCAGGCGCCCGCCTCTTGCCAATCCGGCGCCGGGCTGCCGACCACTTCCGCGCCCCAGGTCAGCAACAGCAAGGCGCTGCCGCTGAGCAGGAAACCGGGCCAGTCGAACGGACGCCGTTGCGGCGCGCGCTGATCGGGTATCAGCCACCACGCGGCGGCCAACGCCAGCATGCCCAGCGGCAGATTCAAATAGAAAATCCAGCGCCACGACGCATAGCTGGTGATGAAGCCGCCAACCGGCGGTCCCAGCACCGGCGCCACCAGCGCCGGCCAGGTCAGCGTCGCGATCACCGCGATCAGCTTTTCTTTGGGCGTGCTGTTCAGCACCACCAGCCGGCCGACTGGCACCATCATCGCGCCGCCCGCGCCTTGCAGCACGCGCAGCCAGACGAATTCAGTCAGGCTATGCGCCATGCCGCACAACACCGACGCCAGCGTGAAGATCGCCAGCGCCGCCGCAAACACACGGCGCGCGCCGTAGCGCTCCGCCACCCAGCCGCTGATCGGAATAAACACGCCCAGCGTCAGCAGATAGGCGCTGACGCCGATGTTGAGCGCCAAAGGCGCCACGCCAAAGGACTGGGCGATATCCGGCACTGCCGTGGTGATCACCGTGCCGTCCAGATTCTCCATGAAGAAAGCGCCGGCCACCAGCAAGGCGATCCACTTGCTATTGGCCGGCGGCTGTTGATTCGCTTGCATAAAGCACCTTGCCACATTGTTCAACGCACCATTCTGCCGCAGGCGGGAAATTCGCGCACGCTGGCTTGCAAAACGTAAGTATGCGTTCGCTTTTGCAAGTGTGTTTTTCCAGCCACGAATTATAAGAACAGTCGTGCCATTTTTACTTAACTGCTATAGAGTCGAGCTACCGAACACAACAAAATATCGGAGACAAACCACATGAAGAGAACCGCCGCATCCGCAGCGTGCCTTAGCGCACTCGCCCTGTTCGCCGGCCAAGCCGTCGCGCAATCCTCGGTCACCATTTACGGTACGCTCGACGTCGGCTTTGACCGTGTCGAAAAAAGCCAGGGCAATGTCCAGGGCACCGTGTTTGGCGTCAGCGGCACCACGCCGGTCCCCAACAGCATCGCCGCACCGAAGACCATTACGCAGCGCCTGAGCCCTTCACACACGCGCCAGAGCAATATCGGCTTCAAGGGCGTGGAAGACCTGGGCAACGGCTGGCGCGGCCTGTTCGTGCTGGAAGGCGGCGTCACCATCGACAACGGCGGTATGGCTAACGACAACCGCCTGTTCGGCCGCCAGGCTTATGTCGGTCTGACCACGCCGGTCGGCGAAATCAAGGCCGGCCGCCAGGCCAGCCCGATGCTGATCTCCTACTATCTGGTGACGCCGGAAGCGCTGGGCTCCACCGACTTGTTCGGCGCCGGCCTGGTGGTCAACACCGTGCAGACCTGGCAGGACAACCAGCTGAGCTACGCGATCAAGCAAGGCCCGATCACCGCCATCGTCTCCTACGCCACCAATGCCGGCATCGGCAGCGGCATCAGCGCGGCGCGCTCGGTTGCAACCTCCTCGACGCCAGTGGCCACCGGCGCCACCGGCCAGATCGTTGGCGGCCTGACCGCCGGTGCGGAAACCGCCAGCGGCCGCGGCAAGGCAGCCGGCGCGATGCTGGCGTACCGCACCGATGCGCTGGTCGCACTGGCCTCCTACCACCGCAACAACTTCGACAATGTGCCGATTGGCGTGGTGTCTGGCACCACGCTGGTGCCGCTGTTCTTCGGTGAGAAATTCACTTCCTACATGGGCGCGGTCAAATACACCTTCCCTGGCGTCGGTACTTCGATCGCTGTAGCGGGCCACAACGCCAAGTTCGACCTGCGCGGCAACACCGATCCGAAAGTGCGCACCTGGACCGCCACGCTGAAGCACCCGGTGGGCGCCTTCGACCTGAGCGCGATCTTCCTCGACACGCGCTTCACCAACTACACCGAAGGCAAGGACCGTGGCCTGATGCTGGGCGTGGACTACAACTTCTCCAAGCGCAGCGCGCTGTACCTGCGCGCGGGCGGCATCAAGGATAGCCGCGGCAAGACCGTGGTTTCCAGCGCCACCCCGCTGCCGCTGGCTGGCGGTCCTGGCGCGATCCTGATCCCGCTGGGCACGCAGGAGGTACCGCTGTTCTCGGGCGCAGGCCAGAACATCGACGCACGCACCACCATGGTCAGCCTGGGCATGCGCCACGCCTTCTGATCATAAAAAAAGGCGGAGCACTGCCGGTACAGTGCTCCGCCAAAGACTACAGCCGAAACTTATTAGAATTTAGAGATGGGTGGCGATCTGCGGCAGCAAGTCGTCAAAGGTACGGCCATTGCCGTTCTCGCCAATAGCGTGCATCTTCCACTCGCCGTTATGGCGGTAAATCTTGGCCATGATCTGCGCCGAGTGCGGTCCCTGCACTGACAGATTGAAGCGCGCCACCTCCTTGCCATTCACCGCATCCAGCAGACGGCAATAGGCATTCTCCACTTGCGAGAAAGTCTGGCCGGTGAAGCTGTTCACCGTGAACACCAGGCTCTTGATATTCGCCGGCACCGCGTTCAGATCGACATTGATCTGCTCATCGTCGCCATCGCCGGCACCGGTACGGTTGTCGCCGGTGTGCACCACGCTGCCATCCTTGCTTTTCAGCTGGCGGAAGAAGATCACATCCACCGGACGGTGCGCTTCGTCGAACAGCACGCACGAAGCGTCCAGATCGACCGATTCGGTCTTGGCGCCAAAGCCGAGGAAGCCCTTGCTTTTGATGGCGTCCCAGCCCAGCCCCATGGTGACGCGCCCAAGCGCGCCGCCGGCTTCCTTCTCCAGAGAGATTTTCTGGCCCTTACTTAAATTCACTGACATAGTTATTCCTTTACTTTACTGTGCGGGTTGACGCATCAGGAAGGACTGCAAGGCCGCGCTATTGCGCGAGCAGATCAGCACCTTGCCGCGGCCCGAGAAGCGCAACACCATGCCCTCGCCGCTGGTCTGGCTATTCACCAGATTGCTGAGGAAGCCGCCACTGGCGCCGGTAGTCATCGAAATTTCGTACTGCAGCCGGCTATCCCAGGCCACCACGTGCGCGTTATCGATGATCACATCGCGGCCCGGCTCCACTTCCAGTTCCGATATCCCGCCAAAGCCGGACACCGCCACCTGGCCCACACCACTGGTTTCCGTTATGAAGAAGCCGCCGCTTTGCGCGAACAGCGCATTGCCGACACCCTGCGTGCGCACCTTCAGTTCCACGCTGGAGGTGGCGGCAACAAAGCAGCCGTCGCTCAGCATATACTGGTTGTGGCCAGTGTCGAGGATCTGCAACGCGCCCGGCAGCGTTGGCGCCAACAGGCAATCGCCGTCGCCACGCACCGCTTCGATGTGCTGCTGGAAGAAGGACTCGCCGTTGGCGAAGCGCCGCATGATTGCCGCGCCTATGCCGCCAGTCATCTTGCCCTTCAGGTCCAGCGCCGCTTCCATCATCACCATCGCGTTCGATTCGCAGTAGATTTTTTCTCCCTGGCGCAGCGACACATGCAGAAATGGATCGAAGTCGCCGGTGATCGTGAATACAGGCATGATGAACGAGTCCTTTACGATTAAACGCCTACGCCGAACGAGCCAGCCAGTGGACCAAGGCCCCCCTTGAAGCCCTGGCCTACCGCCTTGAACTTCCAGTCACCGCCATTGCGATACACCTCGCCAAAGATCATTGCCGATTCGGTCGAGCTGTCTTCCGACAGATCGTAGCGGGCGATCTCGGCGTTGCTGCCGGCGTTGACGGTGCGGATGAAAGCCTTCTGCACCATGCCGAAGTTCTGGCGGCGTGCATCGCCTTCATGGATGGTGGCGCAAATCGCGATGCGGTCCACATCGGCCGGCACGCGGGTCAGATCGATGGTGACGGTTTCGTCGTCGCCAGCGCCGTCACCGGTGCGGTTGTCCCCCGAGTGAGTCACCGACTGATCGGACGACTTCAGGTTGTTGTAGAAGATGAAGTCGCTGTCGTTGCGTACTTTGCCATCCACTTTCAGCAGGAAGGCCGAGCCATCCAGATCGAACGGGCTACCGTCGGTGCTGCGCACGTCCCAGCCCAGGCCAACCGTGATTTTGGTCAGGCCAGGCGCTTCCTTGCTCAGATTAACGTTGCCACCTTTTTGCAGACTGATTGCCATTTTTAATGCTCCTTAAATGAAAACCGGACTTGGGTACTACAGGCGGCGAGCCGTGTCCGTAATAAACGGCCCGCCGAATTCTTTATGCCGTGACGGCCAGGGCTTCCTGCTGGCGGCGGTGGCGTACAGACGACCACACCGACGCTGCAATGAAGGCCACACCAATCAGGCCAGTGAAGATCTCAGGCACATGGAACTTCATGCTTGCCAACATAATCGCAGCCAGGATACCGATCGCGTAGTGGGCGCCGTGCTCCAGGTACAGGAACTTGTCCAGCGTGCCTTTCTTCACCAGGTAAATCGTCATCGAGCGGACAAACATCGCGCCTATCGCCAGGCCCAGCATGATGATCACCACGTCGGTGGTGATCGCAAACGCGCCGATCACGCCGTCGAAGCTGAACGATGCATCCAGCACTTCCAGGTACAGGAAGCCACCGATACCGCCCTTCTTGACCATGTCGCCGACGTTGCCGCCGCCTTCCTCTTCCTTCTCCAGCAGGCTGCTGATCGAATCCACGCCGACGTAGACCAGGATGCCCCACAGGCCGGAAATCAGCACCACCAGCTTCTGCGCTTCGCTCACCAGGCCCATACAGCCCAGCAGCACGCCGATCGCGATCATCACCGAGATCGAAGACACCTTGCCCAGCGCACCGAGTTTCTTCTCGAAGTTGCCCAGCCAGTGCGTTTCCTTCTCATCGTCCAGCAGGAAGTTGAGGAACACCAGCAGCAGGAACATGCCGCCGAATGCCGCCACCTCAGCGTGGTGATTGGTCAGATGAGTCGAATAGGTTTTCGGATCATTCAGCGCCAGCGTCCACACCTCGGCAATGCTGAGATCCGCTGCCACCGCCACAATCACCAGCGGGAACACCAGCCGCATGCCGAACACCGCGATGATGATGCCGACGCCGAGGAACAGCTTCTGCCAGTAATCGTCCCAGTTCTTCAGTACGGACGCGTTGACCACCGCGTTATCGAACGACAGCGATACTTCCATCGCCGACAAAATCAACGCGATACCAAACGCCGACAAGGCACCGCCCCACCCCGCCAGCTCGTAGCCCCACCAGCCAGCAAGGGCCAGACAGACTATGCTGACGAGGAATGAAATTCTGAAATGCTGCATCGAATGCTCTCGTAGTTATTAATCGATGGGGTGCAGTTTAAAGAAAACCTACACTTTGAAAAATAGAAGATAATTGAAGTATTACTTCGTAAAAAGCGAACATGAAAACTAGCGGACTTAATTTCAGGCACTTGTATTTCTTCTGGATGGTGGCGAAGGAAGGCGGCGTCACCCGTGCTGCCGAGCGGCTTGGACTGGCGGTGCAAACCATCAGCATGCAGATATCCTCGCTTGAACAATCCATCGGCAGGCAGCTGCTGGAGCCACAGGGGCGGCGTCTGGTACCGACCGAAGCAGGCCGGCTGGCGCTCAGCTATTGCGAACAGATTTTCGAACTGGGCGACCAGTTGCAGGAGGCCTTGGAAGAAGCGGAAACCGGCAAGATGCGGCTGGCAGTCGGCATCTCCGACTCGCTGCCCAAGCTAATCGCTTTTCGCCTGTTGCAGGCAACGCAGCAGATGGACACGCGCGTCCACCTGATCTGCATGGAAGATGAATTTGAAAACCTGCTGGCCGATCTGGCGCTGGGCAAGCTGGATGTGGTGCTGACCGACCGCACCGTGCGCGCCGGCGGCAGCCTGAAAGTATTCAGCCACCTGCTGGGCGAAAGTGACATGAAACTATTCGGCGTGCCAAAGCTGGCGCGCAAGTACCGGCGCAATTTTCCGCACAGCCTGCACGGCGCACCGCTGCTGCTACCGACCCGCAACAACGCGCTGCGCGGCCGCATCGACGCCTGGCTGCTGCAACACAAGGTACGGCCGGAGATTGTCGCCGAGTTTGAAGACAACGCCATGCTCAACACCTTCGGCCGCAATGGCCTGGGGCTGTTCTTCGCGCCCTCTGCTCTGGCGCAGGATATCGAAGACCAATTCGGCGCGGTGCTGGTCGGCGACGCGCCGGAACTGCGCGAACACTTCTATGCCATCTCCAACGCCCGCAAAATCACCCACCCGGCCATCGAAGCCATCCTCGGCGCGGTGCACAGTGGGTTATTCGACTAAGCACACTCCTCGACTATCCACGCCCGCAAGCTTTCCAGCGCCTCCCATGGCGCGTGGCCTTGCGGGTTGACCAGGTAGTAGCCGCATTCCGTGGACAGCGATGGCACCGGCAGCGCGGCCAGTCGGCCCTCCTTCAACAAATCATCCACCAGCGGACGCCAGCCCAACGCCACGCCCCGCCCGGCCATCGCAGCCTGAACCACCAATGGGTAATTGCCGAGTGTAAGACTTTGGGTTTCCTCAGCATCCGGCAAGCCCTGCATATGCGCCCAGTCCTGCCACGTCATCCAGCGCGTGCGGGCGCCGCTTTCCAGGTGCAGCAGCGGCATGGTCATCACCTCCGCTGACGAAGGTCTTCCGCCATGGCGTGCCAGTAGTTCCGGGCTACACACCGGTACCACCAGCTCCGGAAAAATCTTTTGCGCATCGCAGCCGGGCCAGACACCGTTGCCGAATGAGATGGCCAAGTCTACCGGTTCGTCGCGGATATCGAACATGCTTTGCGAAGTCATGATACGCACGTCGAGTTCCGGCCGCCGCTCCTGAAACGCCGCAAGGCGTGGCATCAGCCAGAAATTGGCGAAAGCAAAATCGGTGGCAACCGTCAGCACGCGGCGAGTACGGCGAGCGCGTATTTTGTCCACCGCCGTGTGGATCGCCGCCAGGTGATCGCGTATCGCTTCATACAAATTGCTGCCCTCCGCTGTCAGCGTCACGCCGCGATGCGCGCGCTTGAACAGCGGCGTGCCCAGTTCTTTTTCCAACGCCGCGATGCGCTGACTGACCGCCGGCTGGCTGGTGCCGAATTCCTCCGCCACCTGCGTGAAACTCAGGTGGCGGACCGCCGACTCGAAGAACACCAGATTGTGCAGCGGCGTATTCATTGACATAACAATTCCTTATGCATCCATAATCATAAGTGCTGAATATACGCTATAAATCAATTGCTTACGCATAATTTAAGATTATGAATTCGCATATGAATATGCGGATTGATACGTTCCATCGAAGCTGACTTGCGATGCAAAATGCAGGCATTGATACGTTTTCGTTAATGCCGCTTATGCCTCACCCTCAGCCCAATATTTTGATCCTGATTGCCGACCAGCTGACGCCGCGCGCGCTGTCCATCTATGGCAATCGGGTCACGCGCACGCCCCACATCGACCGTCTGGCGGCTGAAGGTGTGGTGTTCGATTCGGCTTACTGCAATTCGCCTTTGTGCGCGCCATCGCGCTACGCTTACCTGACCGGCCGCCTGCCGTCGGCCACCGGCGGCTACGACAACGCCGCCGCACTGCCGGCCGATACGCTTACCTACGCACACTATCTGCGCCACGCTGGCTATCGCACCATCCTGTCGGGGAAGATGCACTTCATCGGCGCCGATCAACTGCACGGCTTTGAAGAACGCCTGACCACCGATATCTATCCCGCCGATTTCGGCTGGACGCCGGACTGGCAGCAGCCGGAGGTACGACCAAGCTGGTATCACGACATGAGTTCCGTCACTGAAGCCGGTCCCTGCGTGCGCAGCAACCAGCTGGATTACGACGACGAAGTGGTGTATGCCTCGCGCCAGAAGCTGTTCGACCTGGCGCGTGATGCAGACCAGCGGCCATTCTGCCTGACCGTCTCGCTGACGCATCCGCATGACCCGTATGCGATACCGGAAAAATACTGGAACCTGTACCGCGACGACGAAATCGACGCGCCACGCGTACCCAACGCGCCGGCGGATGAAGACCCGCACTCGCGCCGCCTGCGCGACGTCATTGATCTCGCGCGCACGCCAGTCAGCGAACAGCAGACGCGCAACGCCCGCCGCGCCTACTACGGCGCCATCTCCTACGTGGATGAGCAAATCGGCACGCTACTGCAAACACTGGAAGATACCGGCCAGGCCGGCAACACCATCATCATCGTCACCTCCGATCACGGCGACATGCTGGGAGAGCGCGGACTCTGGTACAAAATGAATTTCTTTGAGCCGTCGACCCGCGTGCCGCTGCTGGTCCACGCGCCCGGTCAGTTCAAGGCACGCCGCGTTCCCGAATCGGTCTCGCACATCGATCTGCTGCCCACATTGCTGGATCTCGCCAGCGCAGGCGCTCCTCTCGAACAGGATGGCGCCACACTGCTGCCGCACCTGCGCGGCCAAAAAGGCCATGACGGTGTGATCGGCGAATATCTCGGCGAAGGCGCACTGGCGCCCATCATCATGCTGCGCAAAGGCGCGTATAAATACATCCACTCACCAGCCGATCCGGAGCAGCTATATCACCTCGGCGATGATCCCGATGAACTGCACAACCTCGCCAACGATCCCGCCACGGCGCCGATACTGCAGGCCTTCCGCACTGAAGCACTGCAACGCTGGGACTTCGATCAGCTACACCAGCAGGTAGTCACCAGCCAGCGCCGCCGTCACCTGATCGGCGCCGCCAATACGCAAGGCCGGCATCACGCCTGGGACTATCAGCCGCCGCATGACGCCAGCCAGCGCTATATCCGCAACCATCTCGAACTCGGCGTGCTGGAAGCGCGCGCGCGTTTCCCTACTCCGCCGAAAGGCCAGGCATGAAACCGGCCATCACATCCCGCACCATCAGCCTGTGCGTAGCCGCAACGCTTGCACTAAGTGGCGCTGCCGCCCATGCCGCCGATCCGGCCAGCTGCAAGCAAGTCCGCATGGCAGATCCCGGCTGGACCGACATCAACGCCACCAACGCGCTGACCGGCATCGTGCTGGAAGCGCTGGGCTATGAACAGAAGGTGCTGCCGCTGTCGGTGCCAATCACCTATGCCGGCATGCAGAAGGTGCAGGTCGATGTATTTCTTGGTAACTGGATGCCGGCGCAGACCGCGCTGGTTGGTCCACTGCTGAAATCCGGCGTGATCGAACAATTGCACGCCAACCTGCCCTCCGCCAAATTCACGCTGGCGGTGCCGGAGTACGTATCCAAAGCGGGCGTACGCACTTTCGCGGATCTCGCCAAACATGCCGATAAATTCGAACGCAAAATCTACGGTATCGAGACTGGCGCACCGGCCAACCAGATCATCCGCAAGATGCTGACGGCGAAAAGCTACGGCCTCGATGGCTGGACGCTGGTCGAGTCCAGCGAACAAGGCATGCTGAGCCAGGTCGCGCGCAAGCAGCGCGGCAGCGAATGGATCGTGTTCCTCGCGTGGGAACCGAACCAGATGAACAACACCTTCAAACTCAGCTATCTCGATGGCGACAAAGACTACTTCGGCCCCAACTTCGGCAGCGCCAGCGTCAATACCGTCGCCCGGCGCGGCTATGCGGCCGCCTGCCCCAATCTGGGCCGTCTGTTCAAGCAGCTTGAATTCAGCGCCACGCTGGAACAGGCGATCATCGCTGACCTCGTGCAGAAACGGCCCGCGCGACCATCCGCGCTGCGCGAGCTGAAAGCCAACCCTGAGCTGGCAGCCAAGTGGCTGAACGGCGTCACCACCATTGATGGCCGTGATGGCGCCGCCGCCGTGCGCGCGCGTCTTGCCCAACCCTGATCCCCTTCCATGACAACAGCCAACCGCCGGAGCGACATCAAGATGCGACACACGCCAAGAATCCATCCCCTCTACCTCGCCGTGCTGCAAGCCGTGGCTTGCAGCGCTTATGCCGCCGATCCGGCGCCGCTGCAACCTGCAAGTGACGCACCGATTGAAACGGTGTTCGTGCAGGGCCAGGGACGCCAGGTGCAAAACATCACCCGCAAGG
The DNA here is from genome assembly GCF_019219065.1 of Duganella sp. sic0402. GTDB lineage: Bacteria > Pseudomonadota > Gammaproteobacteria > Burkholderiales > Burkholderiaceae_D > Rugamonas. The sequence goes on from NZ_JAHUWK010000008.1 coordinate 103,134, forward strand.
ATCTGGAACAGGCCGCACCGGGCACCAGCCCATTGAAGACGCTGGAAAAGCTGCCGGGCGTATCGTTCCAGTCGGCCGATCCTTTTGGCGCGTACGAATGGTCGACCCACATCGCCATCCGTGGTTTCAGCCAGAACCAGCTTGGCTACACGCTGGACGATATTCCGCTCGGCGATATGAGCTACCGTAACCACAACGGCCTGCATATCAGCCGCGCGCTCTCGGCCGAGAATATCGGCAATGTCACGGTGTCGCAAGGTACTGGCGCACTGGGCACCGCATCGACCAGCAATCTGGGTGGCACCATCAGCTTCACCACCCGTGGTCCGGCCGATATCGCAGGCGCCACGCTGGCGCAGACGCTGGGCCAGGACAGTACCTCGCGCACCTTCGCGCGGGTCGACACAGGCCTGCTGGATACCGGCACCAAGGCCTATGTGTCGCTGACGCGTCAGCGTGCCGACAAATGGAAAGGCGACGGCGGCCAGGATCAGGACCAGTTCAATTCCAAAGTCGTGCAGCAGCTGGGTGCGCACAAGCTGAGCGCCTTCTTCAACTACTCCACCCGCGACGAAACCGATTATCAGGATCTGTCGTTCGACGCGACACGCCGTCTTGGCTACGACTGGGACAACTATGCACCGGACTGGCAGCGTGCAGTCAACGCCGCCAAGGGCGTCTACACCGGAGGCGTCAACAATCTGGACGACGCCTACTACCTCGGCCGCGGTCTGCGCAATGACTGGCTGGGCGGCGTGGCGCTGGAGCTGAATCCGAATGACGATGTACGCGTCAAGCTCAATGCCTACAACCACCGCAACCATGGTGAGAGCCATTGGTACACTCCCTACACGCCATCGTCGGCGACGGTGCCGATCTCGGTGCGCGCGCAGGAATACTTCATTGACCGCGATGGTGGCACGGCGGATGTCAGCTGGGCGCTGGGCGACCATACGGTATCGGCTGGCGTGTGGGCAGAACGCAGCGTACACCGCTGGACACGCGCCTTCTACGCCGTCAATGGCCCGGAAAGCACCGACCACTTCCTCGATAATCCCTTCTCCACCGTGATCGGCCAGCGCTTCGTCACCAAGACCACGCAGTTCTATCTGCAGGATGCCTACAACGCCACGGACAAGCTGAAACTCAGCTACGGCTTCAAGGCGACCAAGGCAAAGATCAACGGCTACAACGAAACCGGCGGCCGCGCTGCGGGAACACTGGAGGCGGAGAAGAAATTCCTGCCGCAAGCCGCCCTCACCTATCAGCTGTCGGCACAGGACGAGCTGTTCACCTCCTGGGCAAAGAATATGAAAGCCTACCAGGCCGGCGCAGATGGTCCGTTCTCGCAAACCCAGGACGCTTTCAACCTGAGCGTGGGCAAGGTCAGGCCTGAAACCTCGACCACGATTGATCTCGGCTTGCGCTCGCGCCGTGGTCCGCTGCAAGGATCGCTGGCGCTGTACGCGGCCGATTTCAAGGACCGCCAGCTGAACGTAGCCACCTGCACCGGCATCGTCGGCTGCCCGACCACGCTGGCCAATGTGGGCAAGGTGCGCACCAAGGGTGTCGAGGCGGCCGTGGACTGGAAGATCACACAGGCGTGGGGCTGGTTCAATTCCTTCACCTACAACGATTCCAGCTACAAGGATGCGCCCCTGTACTACGAAGGCGCGACCGCCATCAACGTCAATGGCAAGCGGGTGGTGGATGCGCCGCGTGTGCTGTTCAACACCGAGCTGTCGTTTGAGCAGGCCGGCTGGTTCGCCAAGGCCGACGCCAAGTACACCGGCACCCGCTACTACACCTACCTGAACGACAGCCCGGTGTCGTCGTACTGGCTGGCGAATCTCAGCGCCGGCTACAAGCTGGGCAAGGTCGGTCCGTTCAAGAGCGCCACCTTGCAAGTAAATGTCACCAATCTGTTCGACAAGCGCTACTTCGGCGCCATCGGCACCAACGGCTATGCCAGTTCCGATCCGACCGGCAGCTTCGCCACCATGCTGGCTGGCGCACCACGCGCGGCCTTCTTCACCCTGAGCGCCAAACTGTAAAGAGGTTAGCCATGTCCGCCATCAAAGTATCGCTGCGCAATGTGTCCAAGGTCTACGGCGACAATCCGGCGGCGTCGCTCGCCCTGCTGCGTAACGGCGCCGGACGCGATGCGCTGTTCGCCAGCACCGGCAGCACCGCCGCGCTGGACGATGTCTCACTCGATATTCCCGATGGCGGCATCTGCGTGCTGATGGGACTTTCCGGCTCTGGCAAGTCCACACTGCTGCGCACCATCAACGGTCTGGTGGCACCGTCCGCAGGACAGGTGCTGGTGGACGGCGTGGACCTGGCGGGCATGAAGCAGAAGCAGTTGCAGCAGGTGCGCCGTGGCGGCATCGGCATGGTGTTCCAGTCGTTCGCGCTGCTGGCGCACCGCAATGTGATCGACAATGTGTGCTTCGGGCTGGAGATCGCCGGCGTGAAGCGCAGCGAGCGTTTGCAGCGCGCCTCAACCGCGCTGGAGCAGGTTGGCCTGCACGCGCATGCGCAGCAGTTTCCGCATCAATTGTCCGGAGGCATGCGTCAGCGTGTTGGACTGGCGCGCGCGCTGGCGGTGCAGCCTTCGCTGCTGCTGATGGATGAAGCTTTTTCCGCGCTCGATCCACTCAAGCGGCGCGAGATGCAGGATCTGCTGTTGTCGCTGCAGCGCGAACAGCGCCGTACCATTGTGTTTGTGTCGCACGATATCGAAGAAGCGCTGCACATCGGCGACCGTATCGCCATCATGCACGGCGGCCGCTTGCTGCAATATGCCACGCCGCGCGCATTGTTGAGCAATCCAGCCGATGAGCATGTGCGCGCGTTCTTCCAGGGTGTGGATACCTCGCGCTATCTGCAAGCCACAGACCTGATCGACCATGAGGCCAGCGCAACGGCCGCTGCATCCTCGCCGGCCACGACAGCACAGGCGAACTCGCCCGCTCTCGCGCACGTCGCTGCACACGCGCCACTGGCCGAACTGCTGCCGCGCCTGACCGACTTCCGCGCGCCGCTGGCGGTACGTGACGCCAGCGGCGCCACGCTCGGTCTGATCACCGCTGCGAGCGCGCTGCGCATCCTCTCACGCTCCGGCGCGCGGATCTGAACATGCCCCACGACTTCCTGCCGCTGGGCGCATGGATCAACGAAGCGGTGCGCTTCCTGGTTGAACACAACGGGCCGTCGTTCGAGCTGGCCGGCCGCGCCATCGAGAATTTTTCCGGATTAATCGAACAACTGCTGCAAGCACTACCCGCCTGGCTGCTGATCGCGCTGGCCACCTTGTTGGCATGGCGGCGCCTGGCGTGGCGCTTTGCGGTGTTTGTCGCGCTGTCCTTATCGCTGATCTTCGCACTGGGCTACTGGCCGCAGACCATGGTCACACTCGGCCTGACATTCTCGGCAACCTGCATCAGTCTCGCACTGGGTGTGCCGCTGGGGATCTGGGCGGCAAAGAGTCCGCGCCTGCGCAGCGCCGTGCGGCCGCTGCTGGACTTCATGCAGACCATGCCGGCCTTCGTCTACCTGATTCCGGCGGTGATGCTGTTTGGCCTGGGCCGCGTACCTGGCGTGCTGGCAACGGTGATCTTCGCCATGCCACCAGCCGTGCGCCTGACCACGCTGGGCATCCTGCAAGTGGACCGCGAACAGATCGAAGCCGGCCAGGCTTTCGGCGCCAGCCATACCCAGCTGCTGTTCAAGGTGCAACTGCCACTGGCCCTGCCAGCACTGATGAGCGGCATCAACCAGACCATCATGATGGCGCTGTCGATGGTCATCGTCACCTCAATGGTCGGCGCGGGCGGCCTGGGTGGCGAGGTGCTCAACAGCATCCAGCAACTCGACGTCGGCCTCGGCTTCGAAAGCGGCTTATGCGTCGTACTGCTCGCCATCATCCTCGACCGCACCACGCAAAGCTTTGGCCGCAAACAAGGCGAGACCTGAGCTACTTCGATAACATCAACGCCTTATATTCGGCAATCGTCCCCAGGCCGGCCTGGGCGCGGCGCTCATCCAGATGCGCCTCGTCCTCTACCTGATACATCGCGCTTTTGCCATCCGCTCCAGTTACGAACTGACTGACATAGCGTTGCGGCTTGCCATCGTACATCAGGTCACGGTCGATGCTGAGCGCCACTTCCGACCACGGCAACTCGCCCCGGTCGGCAGCAGCCGCCATGCCTGGCAAACACTGCTTGAGCAAATCAGGCGACGCGTGCTGAATCAGCAACCAGGCGCTGAACACGCCGCGCTTTCCGACCATGGCTTCGAGCCGCCTGGCCAGCTCAGGCTCGGTCACCGCCCATACCGGGCTGTAGCATGCGAAAATGAAACCAGTATCAAAAAGCGCCGAAAATTCATCGAATATAAGCCAACAGCATGAATAAAGTCGCTAACTATACGCCCATAAAAGCCGCGAATTTACGCAGATTGTCGCCCAGTCGTTTAAGATGGTGGTTTCAACTACGGAAAACTGCCGCTCGGCCCCTATGCAAAACGTCCTGCTTGTCGTTCTCGCCCTGTTTTTGGTTGCTTTGAACGGTTTCTTCGTCGCTGCCGAATTCGGTATCGTCACTCTGCGAAAAACGCGTGTCCGCGCCATCGCCAAGACGCAAGGATTAAAGGGTCGCATCCTCGGCAAAGTCCACGGCGAGCTGGACGCCTACCTGTCCGCTTGCCAACTCGGTATCACGCTGGCCTCGCTGGGCCTGGGCTGGGTCGGTGAGCCGGCCTTCGCCAGCCTGCTGGAACCGCTGCTGCACGCCATCGGCGTGACCTCGCCGGAGCTGATCCACGGCATCGCCTTCATCTTCGCCTTTGGCGTGATCTCCTTCCTGCACATCGTGGTCGGCGAACTCGCGCCGAAAACACTGGCGATCCGCATGCCGGAAGTGATCGGCCTGTGGAGCGCGCTGCCGCTGTATGGTTTCTACTGGCTCATGTACCCGTTCATCTACCTGCTCAACGCCAGCGCCAATATGGTGCTGCGCGCTGCCGGCCTGGCCGGCAAAGGCGGCCACGACAGCCATTACTCGGTCGAGGAACTGAAACTGATCCTGCGCACCAGCCAGCCTGGCGAAAAATTCAATCAGGACGAGCGCAACATCCTGGCCCATTCACTGGACTTCAGCGACCTGTCGGTGTCCGATCTGATGCGCCCGATTAACGAAGTGATCAGCCTGCACGCGGGCCGCTCGCTGCAAGACAATCTGGACACCATGCTGCGCAACCGCTTCAGCCGCTATCCGTACTACGACAAGGATGGCGAAACCGTGCTCGGCGTGGTGCACCTGAAAGACCTGTTCTTCGCCATGCAGTCCGGCCGCCCGATCGCCGACCTGATGGCCTTCCTGCGCCCGGTCGAAACGATTTCCGCGCGCGCCCCAGCGCTGGAGCAGTTCCGCCGTTTCCGTGATGGCGCACCGCACTTTGCGCTGATCGGTGAAAAAGGCAAGCGCCCGGTCGGCTTCATCACGCTGGACAACCTGCTGGGCGCCATGGTTGGCGAGATCCACGATGAATTCCGCCTCAACGAAAACGACTGGCTGAAGCAGCCGGACGGCACGCTGATCGGCAAGGCCAGCCTGCCGATCTTCTCGCTGGAGCGCACGCTCGGCATCGATATCGAAAATGAAGAACTGGGCATGGAGGAAGTCGAATCAGTCGGCGGCCTGATCATGCTGAAGCTGGGCGACATCCCCAAACAGGGCCAGCGCATCAGCTTCCGCAGCTTCGATATCGTCGCCAAGAAAATGAACGGCCCGCGCATCCTGCTGGTCAAGGTCATCCCTAAAGATGACACCGAGGACAACGCCGATCAGGACTAAGGCTGCGCGTCGGTTTTCAGTTCGTCACCGGTCCACTTGCGCAGCAGCCCGAGGCCGACCGCCAGCAGCGTCGGCCCGATGAACAGGCCGACAAAGCCGAACGCCAGCACGCCACCCATCACGCCCAGCAGCACCAGCGCAAACGGCAGGCTGCTGCCGCGCGAGATCAGCAGCGGCTTGATGACGTTGTCGACGCCGCTGATGACAAACATCCCCCAGATGAACATGAAGATGGCCCAGCCGGTGTCGCCATGGTTGAACAGCCAGATGGTGGCCGCGCCCCAGATCAGCGGCGGGCCGACCGGGATCAGCGAGAACAGAAAGGTAGCGACCGACATCAGCGTCACCGCCGGCACGCCGGCGATCAGGAAGCCGACCGCCGCCACTGCCGCCTGCGCCGCGGCCGTGCCGAGGATGCCGTACATCACGCCGCGCACAGTACGGCTGACGGTGTCGGCCACAGTGATGCTTTGTTCGCCGATCAGCTTGTCCATGCCGGACGCCAGCGCGTACAGGATGGCGTGGCCGTCGCGGTACAGGAAGAAGCTGACAAACACCGCCAGGCTGACCTGCGCCACACCCGATCCCAGCACCATGCCGCCGCCCAGCAGCAGCCGGCGCGCCGGCTCCAGCAGGTTGCGCGCAGCCTCCAGCAATTCTTCGCGGCTGTGCAGCAGCGTGTTCAGGTAGCTGTCGATGGCTTCGCCGACCAGCGGGATATCCTTGATCCAGGCGGGCGCGTTCAGCGTGCCGCTGCCCAGGCCGGCCTTGATCTGGTCATAGTAGGAGGTGGCGTTATCGGCGATATTCCAGGTCACCAGCGTCAGCGGCACGATGATCAGCAGCGTCAGGCCGACGCTCATCACCAGCGCGGCGATGGTGCGGCGGTTGTTCAGCTTGTCCAGCAGGCGCAGGTACAGCGGCCAGCTGGAGATGGTGATCGCGGCAGCAAACAGGATCGCTGCCAGGAACGGCCGCAGCACCGCCAGGCAGCCGATCACCAGCAGGATGACAGCGGCCAGTCGGGTAAAGGGCTGGAAGCGCTGTTGCATGATCAGGACAGCAGCAGTTTGATGTCATGCAGCGCCGGACCGGTGCCCTGGCCCGGACGCAGCAGCAGGCGCAGCTTGCCCTGTTTGTCGAACACATAGCTGGCGGCGGTGTGGTCGATCGAATAGCTTTCCCTGGTGCTGCCCGGCACCTTGTTGTACACCACCTTGAATTCCTTGCCGACGGCGGCGGTCTGCTCGGCCGTGCCATACAAGCCGAGGAAGCGCTTGTCGAAGGCTGGCACGTATTCGGCCAGCAGCTGCTGGGTGTCGCGCTCGGGGTCAACCGTGACGAACAGCACTTGCACCTGTTCGGCTTGCGGACCAAGCTGCTTCATGATTTCCGACATTTCGGCCATGGTGGTCGGACACACGTCGGGGCATTGGGTATAGCCGAAGAACATCACCACCACCTTGCCCTTGAAATCGGCCACGGTGCGTGGCTTGCCGGTGTGGTCGGTCAGGGAAAAGTCCTTGGCAAAGGAGGCGCCGGTCAGGTCGGTGCTCTGGAACGCCAGCTTGGGCGATTCCGCCTGTTTCTGGCCACAGCCGGCCAGCACGGAAACCGCGATCATCGCAAAGGCGAGAACTTTTTTCATCGAGAGTGGTCTTTCAGTTGAACTTATTTTGGCTCACGCCAGTCTAACCCGCATGATGCCATTATCACTGCTTAAATACTGCTTAATTACTGCTTAATAGGCAATGATAACCAGCTGAAATCGTCCGATCAGATCTTGATGTAGTGGTCAACCAGCAGGGCGACGAATAGCAGTCCGAGGTACATGATGGACCAGGCGAAGGCTTTGCGGGCAATCAGGTCGGTGTAGTGGCGGTAGATTTTCCAGGAGTGGTGCAGGAATACGGCGTTCAGGATCACTGCGCTGACCAGGTAGATCAGGCCGCTCATCTGCACCGCGTACGGCAGCAGCGTGGTGGCCGCCAGCGCAATCGAGTACAGCCAGACGTGGAATTGGGTGAACTGCATGCCATGCGTGACCGGCAGCATCGGCAGGCCGGACTTGGCGTAGTCGTCGCGGCGGTACAGCGCCAGCGCCCAGAAATGCGGCGGCGTCCAGACGAAGATGATCATCACCAGCAGCCAGGCTTCCATCGGCACATCGTTGGCCACCGCTGCCCAGCCCAGGGCCGGCGGCATCGCGCCCGACAGGCCGCCGATCACAATATTCTGCGGCGTGGCCGGCTTCAAAATCATCGTGTAGATAATCGCGTAGCCGAGGAAGGTGACAAAGGTCAGCCACATGGTCAGCGGATTGACCAGCGCGTACAGTACCCACATGCCGGCCCCACCGATCACGAGGGCAAAGATCACCGTCTGCAGCACCGTGATATCGCCCAGCGCCATCGGCCGGCGCGCAGTGCGCGCCATGCGCGCGTCAATCTCGCGCTCAGCCAGGCAGTTGACCGCGAACGCCGCGCCGGTCAGCAGCCAGATGCCCACCGTGGCATATAGCACCAGCGTCACGCTTGGCAAACCATCCGAGGTGCCCAGAAACATGCCAATAATGGCGACAAACACCGCCATCATGGTGACGCGCGGTTTGGTCAGCGCCCAAAATTGCGAGGCGCGGTTCTGGTATTTGGTGGTTACGGTTTGCGTGGTCATGAGAGCAACTTAATCAATGCCGTACCGTCGACGTCGGAGGATGCGCGGCACCTGAAGCTGCCTTTTTTGCAATGTCGTACTGGTACTTAGCCTTGTAGTTTAACATGGTCAGCAACAGCACGAGCAGCGCCGCCCCGGCGTTGTGCAGCACCGCGATGGTCAGCGGGAAGCTCAGGTAGATGGTCGCCAGGCCGGTGACGATCTGCGCGCCCAGCACCAGCGCGATATTGCGCGCGGTTTTATGCAGGGCATCGTGGCCCCAGGCGCGCCACACGGCATAGCCCGCCACCACCGCCACCAGCAAGCCGAAGTTGCGGTGCACCCAGTGAATCGCCGTCAGCGCGGAGAATGGCAGATAGTGGCCGGCGGCTGTCTTGCCCAGCTCGCGCCACAGTGTGAAGCCGTGTTCAAAATCCATCTCCGGTATCAGCTTGCCGCCGCACAGCGGGAAATCGGTACAGGCCAGCGTCGCGTAGTTGGTGCTGACCCAGCCGCCCAGCGCCAGCTGCACCAGCAGGAACACCGCCGCCAGCGCAGACAACATCCGGATCTTGCGCATTGCCGGCGGCGAGGCGCTGACCACGGTGCGCGGCGAAATCAGATGGTTCTGGCGGCCGCCATACCACACCAGCATCGCCAGCAGGCCCATGCCCAGCAACAGGTGGATGGTGACGATCACCGGTTGCAGCTTCAGCGTCACGGTCCAGGCGCCGAACGCGCCCTGCACGCACACCGCCAGGAATAGCGCGGTCGGCATCCACGGCGCATATTCGGCGCGCGTGCCCTTGGACTTGCGCCACTGATACCAGGCTTGCGCCATCATCGCCACGATCAGCACGCCGATGGTCATCGCCAGATAGCGGTGGATCATCTCAATCCACGCCTTGACCACGGTCACCGGGCCATGCGGCATCAGCGTTTCCGCCGCGACGATCTGCTCATGCGCGATGAAGGGATTGGCGGCGCCGTAGCAGCCCGGCCAGTCGGGGCAGCCCAGGCCGGAGTCGGTCAGGCGCGTGAACGCGCCAAACACGATCAGGTCGAAGGTGATGAACACGCACACCCACACCAGCTTGCGGTACTTGTTAGCGTCCGACGACGTCCAGACGATGGCGGCCGGCAGCAGCGCGATCAGCAGCGCCGTGACAGCCATTTGTGCGAGAGTGAGATGCATATTCTTTAACCTATGGCCGAAGCCTTCAACAATTTCGCGATGTCCTTGTGGACCCGCTTGACCTTCTCCACATCGCTGGACACCGCCCCTTTCGGGAAGCGCATCATCAGATTGCCCAGCGGATCAATCAAATACATATGCTCGGACGCGCGGTCGGCTGCGCCGCCTTCCAGCGGCAGCCATTTCTCCAGCACCGCCGCCGGCGCGCGCAGCATATGCGTGCCGTCATTCACCCGCAGCAGCATGGTTTCCAGCGGCTGGTCGTCGGTGATCAGCCACACCCGCTCGATGCGGTCGGCCTCCTTGCCCTGCATGGTGCGCAACTGGCGCATCGCAAACAACTGGTCCTGGCAATCCGCCGCGCAGTCGGACGGACCGACTTTCAGCATGATCCACTTGCCCTTGTAATCCTCCAGCCGCGCCGGCTTTCCGTCCAGCGTGGTGCTGGCCATGGCCGGGATCGGATAGGCACGCGGATCGATCAGCGCGCCGTAGTTGGTCTGTCCGCCCTTGGGCTTGATGACGTAATAGGTAAAGTATGACGCAATCAGCGGCGCCGCGCACACCGCCAGCACGGCCAGCAGTTTCCAGCGGCCGCGCGCCTGGCTATTGTTTGTTTTTTCCACGTCTGAATCCGTTCACAACAAAAAAGATCAGCGCCATCGCCGACAGCGCATACCACTGGAAAGCGTAGCCCTGATGTTTCTCCACGCCCAGCGACGGCGCCGGCCAGTCACGCACCATCTGCACATCGTCGCCGGACGGCTGGGCTGGCGCGCCCTGCTCCACCACAAACGGCTGCATGGTCAGGCCGCTATCCTTGGCCAGTTGCAGCGGATCGGCGTTCTGCACGATGGCGTTGGGCGTCAGCGCCGCCGCCGTGCCCAGCTCCATCACATGGCCGGCGTTATGCCGTGCCACGCCCTGCAGCGTGACCGCGCCTTCCGGCGTGGCGTAAGCCGGCAGCCGGTCGCGCACCGCCGGATCGCGCGGCAACCAGCCGCGCGCCACCAGCACATGCATATTTGATCCCGCTATTTTAAACGGCATCAACAAATAAAACCCGGCCCGGCCCTGGTAGGGACGGTTGTCCAGATACACCGGCCAGCCACGCACGAACTCGCCACTGACGGTCACGCGGCGCCAGGCGACAGTGTCCGCCGCCAGCGGCGCGCCGTCCAGCACTACCGGCGCCGTCTGCGCGCCCTGGGACAATTTGTCCTGCAGCGCGGTCTTCTGTTCGGCGCGGCGCGACTGCCAGTTACCGAGTTGCACACCCAGGGCCACCAGCAGCACGGTGGCCACGAAAGGAATCAATTTAAACCGGAACGCCATTACAATGGAACCTTGATCAAATCGCTATTCTCCATGACATGAAAATTGCCGTTGCCATCGCCTTCATCCTGATCATCGGCAGCCTGGCAGTGGCGTTCTTCTTTCTGATGCGGGACAAGGGGCGCAGCAACAACACGGTGCGGGCGCTGGCGGTGCGCGTGGCGCTGTCGATCACCCTGTTCCTGCTGATACTGCTCGCCTACAAGCTAGGGTACATCCACCCGACCGGCATCCGCAACGGATAAAAAAAAGCCGCACCGGAGTGCGGCTTGTCCAGCGGTGCACCTTACATCCAGTACACCACCACGTACAGGCCCAGCCAGACTACGTCGACAAAGTGCCAGTACCAGGCCGCGCCTTCAAACGCGAAGTGATTGTCCGGCGTGAAGTGCCCTTTCAGCAAGCGGTACAGCACCACCGACAGCATGATCGCCCCCATGGTCACGTGGAAGCCGTGGAAGCCGGTCAGCATGAAGAAGGTCGAGCCGTAGATGCCCGAGGTCAGCTTCAGGTTCAGTTCGGTGTACGCATGGTAGTACTCATACGCCTGGAAGCCCATGAAGGTCGCGCCCAGCAGCACCGTGGCGAACAGCCAGATCGCCGTCTGCGCACGATGGCCGGCGCGCAGCGCGTGGTGCGCGATGGTCAGCGTTACACCGGAGGTCAGCAGCAGCGCGGTGTTGATGGTCGGGATCGGGAACGGGCCCATGGTGCGGAATTCTTCCACCGTGCCGGCCGGGCTGGCGCCCGCCCACTGCGCGGCAAAGTCCGGCCAGATGAATTTGTGGTCGAGATCGCCCAGCCATGGCAGCGTGATGGTGCGCGCATAGAACAGCGCGCCGAAGAAGGCGCCGAAGAACATCACCTCCGAGAAGATGAACCAGCCCATCGCCCAGCGGTAGGAGTGGTCGATGCGCTGGCTGTACAAGCCGCCTTCCGATTCCTTGATGGCGTCGCCGAACCAGAAATACAGCACGATCAGCGTACCGAGGATGCCGACGCCGTTCGCGGCCGGCCCCCACGATACATCATTAACCCACGCCGACGCGCCGATCATGGTCACCAGCAGCGACAGGCCGGCCAGCAGCGGCCATCGGGATGGACCGGGCACGAAGTAGTACGGCGCGGCAGTGTTATGTGAACTCATCTGCATCTCCCCTATTCACTATTGATCTATTGATCTATTGAGCTACTACGAATTTGACGATTGTTATCAGTAATCCTATGAACACCGCCACCGCCAGCAAGGCCGCGATGATGACATGCAAGGGATTGAATCCCTGCTGGTCATCCGCGTCGAAATCGCGCTTGCGGCGCAGGCCTACAAACGACCACAGCACGGCCCGCAGCGAATACAGGAAGCCGGGCTTGTCCGCCATCACTGCACCGCCGCCGACTTGACCAGGCCACCGCCGATTTCAAAGAAGGTGTACGACAGCGTAATCGTCTTCACATCCTTCGGCAGCTTCGGGTCGATGAAAAACACCACCGGCATCTGGCGCGCTTCGCTGGCCTTCAGGGTTTGCTGCTGGAAGCAGAAGCACTCCACCTTCATGAAATACGGCGTCGCGTTCTGCGGCGCGTAACTCGGTATTGCCTGCGCATTCATGTCGCGCTTTTGCGTATTCACCACTTCGTACATCACCGTATTCAGTTCGCCGGGATGGACCGTCATGCTGGACTGCGTCGGACGGAAGCGCCATGGCCCCTGCGCGTTGCCGTCGAACTCGATGGTGACGCTGCGGCTCTTGTCGACTTGCGTATTTTTGTCGTACGCGACGACGCCATCCTTCTGCGTCAGCACGTTCAAGCCCAGCGCTTCGCAGATCTGGCGGTAGAACGGATTAAGCGCATAGGCAAAGCCGAACATCACCATCGCGATGATGACCAGCTTGCCCAGCAGTCGGCGGTTTTCCGTCATGTCAGCTCAGCCAGAGGCGTTTGACGAACACCGAGGCGAAAAAGAACACCGCCAGCGCCCCCAGGATCAGGGCGGTGCGCAGGTTGTTCGGCTTGTTTTGGCCGCTCATGATTATTTGAACTGCGGTGGCGTTTCAAACGTGTGGAACGGCGCCGGCGACGGCACGGTCCACTCCAGGCCTTCCGCGCCTTCCCATGGCTTGGCTTCGGCCGGCTTGCCGCCACGGATGGTCGGCAGGATCACGAAGAACAGGAAGAACACTTGCGACAGGCCGAAACCGAAGGCGCCGATCGAGGCGATCATATTGAAGTCGGTGAACTGCGCCGAATAGTCGGCGTAGCGTCGCGGCATGCCGGCCAGGCCCAGGAAGTGCATCGGGAAGAAGGTGATGTTGAAGGTGATCAGCGACAGCCAGAAGTGGGTCTTGCCCATGAACTCGTTGTACATATGGCCGGTCCACTTCGGCACCCAGTAGTAGAAGCCGGCGAACAGCGCGAACAGCGAGCCGGCCACCAGCACGTAGTGGAAGTGCGCCACCACGTAGTAAGTGTCCTGCAACTGGATGTCGATCGGCGTCACCGCCAGGATCAGGCCGGTGAAGCCGCCGATGGTGAACACGAAGATGAAGCCGACCGAGAACAGCATCGGCGTTTCAAAGGTCATCGAACCGCGCCACATGGTGGCGATCCAGTTGAACACTTTCACGCCGGTCGGCACCGCAATCAGCATGGTCGCGTACATGAAGAACAGCTGCGAGGTCACCGGCATGCCGGTGGTGAACATGTGGTGGGCCCAGACGATGAACGACAGGATCGCGATCGAGGCGGTCGCATACACCATCGAAGCGTAGCCGAACAGCTGCTTGCGGGCGAAGGCCGGCAGGATCTGCGAGACGATGCCGAACGCCGGCAGGATCATGATGTACACCTCGGGGTGGCCGAAGAACCAGAAGATGTGCTGGTACATCACCGGGTCGCCGCCGGCGGCCGCGTTGAAGAAGGTGGTGCCGAAGTGGCGGTCGGTCAGCGTCATGGTGATGGCGCCGGCCAGCACCGGCATCACGGCGATCAGCAGGTAGGCGGTAATCAGCCAGGTCCAGCAGAACATCGGCATCTTCATCAGGGTCATGCCAGGCGCGCGCATATTCAGGATGGTGACGATGATGTTGATCGAACCCATGATCGACGAGGCGCCCATCAGGTGCATGGCAAAGATCGCCATGTCCATGCCGGGGCCCATCTGCGTCGACAGCGGCGCATACAGCGTCCAGCCGGCGGCGGTGGCGCCACCCGGCGCCAGGAAGGAAGTGGCCAGCAGGATCGCCGCTGGCGGCAGCAGCCAGAACGAGAAGTTGTTCATGCGCGCGAACGCCATGTCGGACGCGCCGATCTGCAGCGGGATCATCCAGTTGGCGAAGCCGACGAAGGCCGGCATGATGGCGCCGAACACCATCACCAGGCCGTGCATGGTAGTCAGCTGGTTGAAGAATTCAGGCTGGAAGAATTGCAGGCCGGGCTTGAACAACTCGGTGCGTATCATCAGCGCCAGCACGCCGCCGGACAGCAGCATGGTGAACGAGAACCACAGGTACAGTGTGCCGATATCCTTGTGGTTGGTAGCAAACAGCCAGCGCGCCGGACCATGCGGATGGTCGTGCGCGTGATCATGATCGTGGCCGTGATCCAAAGTAGTAGTGCTCATCTGTAACGCTCCTGATTACTTACGTGCAGCCACGATTTCGGCTGGTTGAACGATGTTTTCGGCGGCTTTGTTCGTCCAGCTATTGCGGGTATAAGTAATGACAGCCGCGATATCCGTATCCGACAGTTGTTTCCAGCCAGGCATCTCGGTAGGATATTTCCCACTCTTCTTACCGTGCAGCAGCACGTTGATTTGTTCCGCTTTCGGACCATTCACCACTTCCGAGCCGTCCAGCGCAGCAAACATGCCCGGCGTGCCGCGGCCGTTGGCCTGGTGGCAGGCCACGCAGTTGGTGTTATAGACTTTTTCGCCCTTGGCTTTCAGTTCGTCGATGGTCCAGGTTTTGCTTGGATCATCGGCCAGCGCCGCCATTTCTTTTTTCTTGGTGTCGACCCAGACTTTGTACTCGTCATCGGTGACCACGCGCACCACGATCGGCATAAAAGCGTGCTCCTTGCCGCACAGTTCCGAGCAATAGCCGCGGAAGATGCCGGTGTGCTCCGACTTGAACCAGGCGTCGCGCACAAAGCCGGGAATCGCATCCTGCTTGACCGCGAAGGCCGGAATCGACCACGAGTGGATCACGTCGTTGGCGGTGGTGATCAGGCGGATCTTGCGGTGCACCGGCACCACCACTTCGTTATCGACTTCCATCAGATAGTTGTCGCCGCGCGCCTCGGTGGGCTGGAAGCCTGGGGAGCCGATCTGCGCACGCGGAGTCGACATATTCGACAGGAAGCTGATGCCTTCGCCCTCGCCTTTCAGGTAGTCGTAGCCCCACTTCCACTGCATGCCGGTGACCTTGATGGTGATGTCGGCGTTGGAAGTATCCTTCATGCCGACTACGGTGCGGGTGGCGGGCAGTGCCATGCCGATCACGATCAGGAACGGTACGATGGTCCAGGCCACCTCGACAGCGGTGGATTCGTGGAAGGTGGCTGGCTTGTGGCCGAGCGATTTGCGGTGCTTGAAGATGGAATAGAACATCACGCCAAACACCGCGATGAAGATGACCAGGCAAACCGCCATCATCCAGTTGTGCAGGTCGTAGACTTGAGCAGCGATTTGGGTTGCGGGAGGTTGCAGATTCAATTCGCCGGCGGTGGGTCCGCCGGTGCCGCCGGTGGCGGCAGTGTAGGTACCTGTTGCGGTGTCAGCTGCCCACGCTGGGACACCGGCTGCCGTAACGGCCAGCCCGAGCATCAACGCTTGAAGTCGCTTCGCATATGTCATGTTTTCCCCAACTGCCCAAGAAATTAAAAATATTTTTTTTAACGTCTTACCGGCTATCGGTGAACTGAACCGGCGACGCTCCTTAAACAACATCGCATGGGCTGGGATAACCTGGCCTATGCGCGATTCTGCTTAGTGCAACTGCTCGTTCGTGCTCAATGTAAGCTGTGTTTGCCATGGTGGCAAAGTTAGTGATTGATTATATAGAACAAAAACGTAGCACATCAAGCAATAAACTATTGTTGTTGCCATACGGTTTTACGCCGCATGGCAACATGAAAACCGCATTAGCGCGGCTTGCGCGGCGGATCGAAGCGAATGATCGCTTCGCCCTTGGAAGTGACCTTGGGCGCCGGGCGGAACGCGTGACCGTAGATAACCTCAAAGCTCAGGCTCAGTTTGCCATCTGCGCGGCGGCCGCGTTCCAGCGTGTCCAGCATGCGTTGCCAGGCCGCCTTGCCCATCATGCTGCGACGCAACGTGGTCAGCGGATTGCCGCCCAAAGCGCGTACATCGGACAACAACGCTTGCGGTGTTGCATAGGTCACCGTGATGGTTTCCATGTCCAGCACCGGGGTCGAGAAGCCGGCTTCGACCAGTTGATCGCCGAAATCATGCATATCGACAAACGGCAGCACATGCGGCGCCAGGTCGGCTTCGGCAAACGCGCTGCGCAGCTCGCGCAGCGTATCCGGGCCGAAGCAGGAAAACATCAGCAGGCTGTTGACCCGCAGCACCCGGCGCCATTCGGCAAACACGCGGTCCGGCTGCGGATGCCAGTGCAGCGCCAGGTTGGACCAGACCAGGTCCAGCGAATTCGGCCCCAGCGGCAAATCGGCAAAATCGCCGCATAGCAGGTCGACGCCACTCTTCGACGGCAGCAACTTGCTCAGCAACTGATTCAGCGAGGATGATTTGGCGCCAGGTCCCTGGGCGCTGCGCAGCATCGGCTCGGCGGCGTCCAGTCCGAGGATCTGGGCGGTCGGATATGATTTTTGCAACAATGGCAGGTCGGCGCCGCTGCCACAGCCGGCGTCCAACACGCGTGCAGGCGCTATTTTAATCAATTCCAGCCGATCAAACATGCGCGATGATATTTCTCGGCGCAGAAAATCAGCGGCAGCGATACGCTCAGGACGGGAAAACAGTTTGCGGACGCGCTCCAGGTCGATCGGCGCGCTGAGTTTGGGCGGATTAGCGGGGACTTGCATGGTGATAGGTCGTTGTAATGCGATAATGTCGGCAGTGTACATGGTTGCATCGCTCCGCGACGGCCGCCGGCATGCTTTTCCGGATGGAGGCATGGCATGAATGACAAGATTTTCGCGATGCGCCGCGGCCAGCTGCTATTTAACCAGCTGCTTGACCGGCTGCTGCCGAACGCCTGCGCGCTGTGCGGAGGCGCCAGCAGCGAGGCGCTTTGCGCAGGCTGCGAGGCGCAATTCTTCGGTCCTGCCGCCGCCATCGCCCGCTGCGCGTGCTGCGCCAATCCTTTGCCTGCTGCGGCCGCTGCGGGGATGCTGTGCGGCGTCTGCCTGGCCAGTCCGCCGGCGTTCGACCGCACGCTGGTCGCCGCCGACTACGTGCTGCCGGTCGACCAGCTGGTGCTGCAACTGAAATTCGGCCACCGCCTGGCACTGGCACCGCTGTGCGCCCGTTTGCTGCGCGACGCGGTGCTGGCCGCCGGCGCGACGCCGCTGCCCGCCCTGCTCTGCCCGGTGCCACTGGGGCCGCGCAGGCTGGCCGAGCGCGGCTACAATCAGGCGCTGGAAATCGCCCGGCCGCTGGCGCGCAGCATGGGCGTCGCGCTGGAAGCCAGGCTGGTCCACCGCGTGCACGATACCGCCGCCCAGAGCAGCGTCACGCCCGCCGAACGCCAGGCCAACATCGCCGGCGCCTTCGCGGTGCCGGACGCCGCGCTGGTGGCAGGCCGCCACATCGGCGTCGTCGACGACGTGATAACCAGCGGCCGCACACTGAACGAACTGGCGGCAACACTAAAGCGCCACGGCGCCGCGCGGGTCAGCAATTTCGTGTTTGCCCGCACGCCGCCCCACTGAATTTTAAGAAGGAAGAAACATGTTCCACGTCGTCCTGGTCCACCCAGAAATCCCGCCGAACACCGGCAACGTCATCCGCCTGTGCGCCAACACCGGCGCGCAGCTGCACCTGATCGAACCGCTCGGCTTTCCGCTGGAAGACTCAAAACTGAAGCGCGCCGGCCTTGACTACCACGAATACGCGCGCATGAAAGTGCACAAGGACTGGGACGCCTTTCTGGCCGACACCCAGCCCGACCCGGCGCGCATGTACGCGATGACCACGCACGGCTCGTCGCCATTCGCCCAGGCCGCATTCCAGCCGGGCGACGTGTTTGTATTCGGCTCCGAAACCGCCGGTCTGCCGGTGGCGCTGCGCGAAAGCTTCCCGCCAGCGCAGCGCATCCGCCTGCCGATGCGTCCCGACAACCGCAGCATGAATTTGTCCAACACCGTCGCCGTGGTGGTGTTCGAAGCCTGGCGCCAGAACGGCTACGCCGGCGGCGCCTGAAGCGCTGCGGCCGGCGGGCGCGCGTGCATCCACACCGAACCCGCCACGCCGGCGATCAGCAGCACCATCGCCATCAGTTCTAGCGGACGCGGCATCTGCCGCAGGTAGATAAATCCGTACAGCAGACCGAACAGCGTTTCAAACAGCAGCAACTGGCCGGACAGCGTCACCGGCACACGGCGGCTGGCGATATTCCATAGCTGATTGCCGATCACCGACGCGCCCAGCGCCACCAGCGTCACCACGCTCCAGAAATACAGCCAGTCGCGCGCCGGCCCACCTGCGCCAACGCCCCCCAGCGCCAGCGCCACCACGCCCATCAGCAAGGCCAGCAGACCGGTGCTCAAGCCATACAGGCCCGACCACTCGGCGCCGCTGAAATGCGGATTACGCTTGAGGAAACGCGCGTTGTCCACCGCGTACCAGGTCCAGCACAGCAGCGCGCCAAACGCGCACAGCATGCCCAGCGCCACCATGCTCCATGGCTGCTGGCCGCCACGCGCATGCATGAACACATCCACATTGATGCAGACGATGCCCGCCACCACCAGCGCCAGCGGTCCCGCCAGCTGACGCAGAGGCAAGGCGCCGTGATCGCGCCGCCCCAGCAGGCTGACGCTGAGCGGCAGCAAGCCGATAATCAGCGAGGCCGCCGCCACGCCCGCCAGCTGCACGCCGGTCGATAGCAGCAGGTAGTACACGATATTCCCCGCCAGCGCATGCCGCAGCAGCACCTGGCAATCGCTGCGCGTTAGCCGGCGCAGCAAGCCGCCCAGGCGCGGCGCCAGCAACAGCAAGGTGATCAGCCCGTAGGCCAGATAACGCCCCAGCGCCAGCTCCATCGGCGAAAACGCCGCAAGCCAGCGCGGCATCACAAAAATCGTACCCCAGAATGCTCCGGCCGCGAGGCCGCATACAACGCCATACCACATAGACTCTCCTTTCGAGGCCTATTGTGGCGGTGGGTGCGCGGCGCGGATTGTGTGGGGCTAGCGGATTTTTGTCTGATACTGGCGCCGGTAGGCCAGCGGCGTGGTGTCCAGCGTGCGCCGCATCGCGTGCGTCAGCGCGCTCTGGTCGGCAAAGCCGGCCTGGGTCGCCAGCTGCGCGATCGGCAGCGAGGATTCGGCCAGCAGGCGGCAGACATGACGCAGCCGCATCGCGTTCAGCCAGGCTTGCGGAGTCGTATCCAGCTCTTCGCGAAAGACGCGATGCAGACGGCTGACGCTCAGGCAGGCCAGCTGCGCCATACTATCGGTGTTCCATGGCTGGCCAGGCGCGGCTTCAACCTGCGTCAAGGCGGCTTGCAGGCGCGATACGGGACGCACAGGCTGGCTGGTCAGCGACTCCAATAGCAGCGGCGTCCAGTTGGCCAGCACCGTCGCGCTGGCGGCGCCCTGCGCCTGCAGCATGCCCATGAAGTCGATCAGCTTGGCCGTGGCCGCGCTGACCGGCGCAAACGGCCGCCGCGCCAGCAGACCGGCGGTTTCGGGCGGCACGGCGGCCAGGTCGAAGTCGAGGATCAGCGAGGCATTGGCCTCGCTGGAAAACTGCGTATGCACCAATCCTGGCGCGATGAAGGCGGCGCGCAGCGGATGCAGCAGCGCGCCGTGGCCGTTGATATCGAGCGTCAGCTTGCCGCGCAGCGGCAGCACCATCTGCGCGAAGTCGTGCGCGTCCGAGAACGGCACGTCGTAGCTACGCAAATCGATTTCGGTGGTGGCATGGGCTGACATGCCACCAGTGTAACTTAGAACGGTGCAGCCACACCGAACAGCACTGACTGGTAGCGGCCCTGACCGCTATTCAGGTTGCTGTTGTAATCAATCAGCACCGACATGCCATTGCTCAGCGATAGCCGCACGCCAAAGCCGGCCGTCCAGGTGGCGGCCACCTGACCGCTGGAGCGCAGCACATACGCCGGGCCATCCCCCGCCAGGTCGGTGTAGGCGATGCCGGCCTCGTCCGCGCCAGAGAACTGGCGCCGGTACTCAACCCGCACGCGCGGCATCCAGACACCGCTACGGCTGCTGATCTGCGCTTCACTACGCATGCCCAGTACGCCACTGCTGACGCGCGAGCGTTGCTTGAAGTAAGTCAGCGAATAATTGACGCTGGCCGTTTCACTGGTTTTATCCAGTGTGGTCTGCGCCAGTTCCATCCGGCCGTAGGGCGACAGCATCCAGCCTTCGCCACGGTATTCATAGCCGCCCGACAGCGCGATGAACTGCTGCTTGCCGCCGCGCGTGGCGGTGGCGTAACTGCGGTCGTCAGTGACGTAGCGGACCGTGTCCAGATCCAGCGTGCCATAACCGATCACGCCGTCAATGAAGGTGGCCTTGCTCGGCCGCACGCTGCCATACACCGAGACGATCGCGCTGCTGGCCTTGCTCTTGCTGCCATGCTCACCGACGTCGGTGTTGGCGCGGCTGAAGCCCACGCCGGCGCCCAGCGTCAGGCGGTTGCTGAAGCGGTAGTCGCCACCGGTGCTGATGCCGTTGCTGGTGAAACGGAAGCCCTGCTGTTCGCCACGCGCATTGCGTTGGCCGAAGTCGATCGCGCCATCGATCCACAGCGACCAGGCCTCGCGCGCTTCCGCCTGTCCCGGCAGGTCCGGCAAGGCATTGCTGTCCTGCACCAGCACAGTCTTCTTGCGCTCAGCGGCG
Organism: Duganella sp. sic0402; assembly: GCF_019219065.1. Lineage (GTDB taxonomy): Bacteria > Pseudomonadota > Gammaproteobacteria > Burkholderiales > Burkholderiaceae_D > Rugamonas. The sequence continues at coordinate 124,248 of NZ_JAHUWK010000008.1, forward strand.
GCCGGCGCCTGCTGCTGGCTCCAGCCCACCTTGCGCAAACGCGCCTGCAACGGCGATTCCGTCGACCGCAGGATGTCGCCGTCCTGCCACTGCGCCGCCTGCTGGCGCAGCGATGGCTGTGGCGGCGCCAGCGTCAGGCCGAAACTGGAACGCGCCCAGCCGTCGCCATGCAGCCGCTCCAGGCGGCGGCCAAAGTTGCCCAACTGCGCCACCACAAAGCGGTTGGCAGCCTCGGTCTGCGCACTGGTCAGGGCCTGGATCTGAGGATCGCTGGCCGCATCGGCACGCGCCGCCACGGTGAAGCTCACCAGCGCCACCGGCGATGTTCCCGCCGCATTGCTCAGTGTGTAGCCGACCTTGGCCACGCCCGAGTAACCACGTGCCGCCGCGAAGCGCAGGCGATAGACGGGACTGGCGGCCGTGCCGGCATCGTCAATGGTCGCCGTGCCGGCATTCGCGGGACTGACACTGACCACCGCAGCGGCAGTGAATGGGCCATTGAGCGCCCCGGCCGTCAGGTCGACATCGCTACTGACGCCGGCATTGGTGCTGGCGGCATGGGATGGCGCTGCCGGCACCGGTGCCCCGACCACCAGCACGAACTCCTGCGCCTTGGTAAACGGAGCGCCGGTGCCGGTGCTGCTGTCGGTGGCCGAGGCGATGATGGTGAAGTTCCCGGACTGGGTCGGCGTGCCGGAAATCGTCACGCCGCTAGCGCTGGTGGCGCTCACCGTCAACCCAGCTGGCAAGCCGGTGATGGTCGCCACCGTGTAAGGCTCCGCACCGCCGCTCCAGCTGATCACCTGGCTATAGGGCTGGCCCTGCATCGCCGTCCATGGTGCCGACGATCCCAAGGCCAGTGCCGGCGCGGCAACCGTGATGTTGACCACCACCGTGGCGGAAACACCGCTGGCGTTGCTGGCCTGATAGCTGAATCCATCACTGCCGTTGTACCCGCTGTTCGGCGTGTAGCGGATGGTGGTCCCGCTGGCGACCGCGTTGCCATGCGTGGCCGCAGCCACCACCGCGACCGAAGCTGCCGCGCCGCCGCTCAGGCTGAGCGGGATGGCGTTGGCCTGACTGCCATAAGCGACATTGGCGTGCGAGGCTGCCGCCACCGGCAAGCCGAGCGCCACGCTGCCGCTGTAGGTTTGCGTCGCACGGGCTGGCGTGGTCGCGCTGTCGGTCACGGTGACGCTAAAGCTGTAGGCACCGGCCGCGCCGGAGGTGCCCGATATCAACCCCGTTGCGGACAAGCTCAGGCCTGCCGGCAGCGCGCCGCCAGTGACCGCATAGCGGTATGGCGCGCCGCCGCCGCTGGCGTTCAGTTGCTGGCTGTACGCCATGCCTTGCTGCGGCTGCGGCAGCGTGGCTGTGTTCAGGGTCAGCGCCGGGGACGCCGGCGCTGTCACTACCAGCGTATAAGTACGCAAGATCGAAAACGGTGCACCGCTGCCAGTCGAGCTGTCGGAGGCGCGAATGACTATGCTGAACGTGCCAGCCTGCGTTGGCGCGCCCGACAAGGTTGCTGTCGCCGCGTTGAAACTCAGCCCGGCCGGCAGCGTGCCAGTCTGCACATAAGTGTAAGGGCCGGTGCCGCCACTGGCCTGGAACCCTTGCGAGTAAGCGTCACCGGTCATGGCGCGCAGGCTGGTAGCTGCCGGTAGCAGCGCCAGCGTCGGTTGCGAAACGGTGATGTTCACCGTCACTGTCGCCGAGGTGCCGGCCAGATTGCTGGCGTTATAACTGAACGTGTCCGATCCCGCGTAGCCTGCTGTCGGTGTGTAGCTGATGCTGGCGCCGCTGGCCGTCGCCACGCCATGCGCGGCGTTGCCTACCACCGTCACCGCGCTGACCATCCCGCCGCTCAGCAACAGATTGATGCTGACAGCGTTGCTGCCGTACGCCACGGTGGCGCTGGAAGCCGTCGCCACCGGCGCGCCAGCGCCGACGGTGCCAGTGTATGTCTGCTGCACCGTAAACCGGGTGGCGGTCGAGCTATCGCTTGCCGTCACGGTAAAGCTGTAGGGGCCGGAAGCAGTTGGCGTACCCGCCAGCAAGCCGGCGCCCGACAGCGTCAGGCCGGACGGCGTGGCGCCGCTGGTCACCGCATAGGTATACGGCGCCATGCCACCGGCCGCCGTCAATTGCTGGCTGTAGGCGAGATTCAGCTGCGGCTGCGCCAGGGTGGTGGGCGCCAGTGTCAACGTCGGCGCCGACACCATGATGCTGACCGTCGCCCTGGCCGAGGTTCCAAACGCGTTGCTGGCGTTGTAAGTGAAGCTGTCGGCGCCCGCATAGCCCGCTGTCGGCGTATAGCTGATGGTAGTAGTGCCGCTGACGGAGGCAACGCCGTGTGCCGCGTTGCTAACCAAGCTCAGCGAAGTAGGCGTGCCGCCGCTCAGCACCAGGTTGATATTGTTGGCCGAACTGCCATATGCCACCGTGGTGCTGAACGCCGCCGCGACCGGTGCGCCCGCCCCCACCCTGCCGCTGTAGGTCTGCGACGCGGTAAAAGGCGTGGCAGTCGAACTATCGGTGGCGGTCACAGTAAAGCTGTACGGCCCGCTGGCGGTTGGCGTGCCGGATAACAGGCCGGCGCTACTTAAGCTCAGGCCGGCCGGCGTGGCGCCGCTGGTCACCGCGTAGGTGTAAGGCGCACTGCCGCCCGTGGTGCGCAGTTGCTGGCTATAGACGATATTGATCTCCGGCTGCGTCAGCGTGGCCGGCGTCAGCGCCAGGGCCGGCGCCGATACAGTAATGGTGACCATGGCCGTGGCCGACGTGCCGAACGCATTGGTGGCGTTGTAGGAGAAAGTATCCTGTCCCGCATAGCCCGCCGTTGGTGTGTAGCTGATGCTGGTCCCGCTGGCCACCGCACTGCCGTGCGTAGCAGCCGATACCACCAGCAGCGAGGTCGGCATGCCGCCGCTCAGCGCCAGGTTGATCGTGTTGTTGGCGGTGCCGTAAGCCACTGTCGCGCTGGACGCCAGCGCCACCGGTGCGCCGGCGCCAACGGTGCCGGAATACATCTGCGATACCGTAAAGCGGGTGGCAGTCGAACTATCGGTGGCGGTCACGGTAAAGTTGTATGGTCCGCCGACGGTTGGCGTGCCCGCCAGCAAGCCGCTGGTCGACAGCGTCATGCCGGATGGCACGGCGCCGCTGGCCACCGCATAGGTGTACGGTGCCATGCCGCCGGCCACCGTCAGTTGCTGGCTGAAGCTGACATTCGTTTGTGGCTGCAGCAATGTGACCGGGGTCAGCGTCAGCGTGGGCGCCGACACCGTGATAGTCACCGTCACCGTGGCCGAGGTGCCCGCCGCATTACTGGCGTTGTAGCTGAAGCTGTCGGCGCCGGCATAGCCGGTGGCCGGCGTGTAGCTGATGCTGGCGCCGCTGACGCTGGCCGTGCCGTGCGACGGCAGACCTACCACCGCCACTGCGGTAGGCGCGCCGCCGCTCAGCGACAGGCCGATGTTAGTGGCCGCGCTGCCATAGGCCACCGTTGCGCTGGACGCCGCCGCGACCGGCACGCCGACCGCCACCGAGCCATTGTAGGCCTGCTGCACGGTGAAGTGGCTGGCACTGGAATTATCGGTGGCGGTGACGCTGAAGCTGTACATCCCGGCCGTGGTCGGTGTGCCCGCCAGCAGACCGCCGGTCGACAGCGTCAGGCCGGCTGGCAAGGTGCCACTGGTGACCGCATAAGTGTAGGGCCCCATGCCGCCACTGGCGTTCAACTGCTGGCTGAAAGGCTGAGCCGTCTGCATGGCCGGCAAGCCCCCTGGCGCCAGGCTTAGTGTCGGCGGCGACACCATGATCGTCACCGTCACCGACGCCGAGGTACCGACCGCATTGCTGGCGTTATAGGTGAAGCTGTCGGCGCCGGCATAGCCAGCGGTTGGCGTATAGCTGATGCTGGTGCCGCTGGCGCTGGCCGTGCCGTGCACAGGCGCCCCCGTCACCGCCACCGAAGTTGGCGTGCCGCCGCTTACCGACAGGCTGAGCACATTCGCCGTATTGCCATAAGGCACAATTGCGCTGGACGCTACCGCCACTGGCGCACCCGCGCCCACCGTACCGCTGTAGGCCTGCACCACGCTGAAGCCGGGACTGCTGGAACTATCCGTGGCGGTGATGGAGAAGCTGTACGGGCCGGCATTCACCGGAGTGCCGCTCAGCACACCGGTGGTCGGCGCCAGTGACAAGCCCTGCGGCAAGCTGCCGACGCTAACGGCATAGCTGTATGGGGCAATCCCGCCGCCGCCGGTGAGCTGGGCACTGTAGCCGACGCCGCGCTCCGGCGGTGTCAGCGTCGAAGGACTCAGGGTCAGGCTTGGCGCCGCCATATTCAGTGTGTAATTACGCAACACACTAAACGGCCCGGTGCCGGTCGAGGTGTCAGTAGCGGTCACCGTGATCGGGAAGCTGCCAGCCTGGGTTGGCGTACCCGATAGGATGCCGGAGCTGCTATTGAAGGCCAGGCCGGTGGGCAAAGCACCGGTCAGTGCATAGCTGAAGCTGGCGCTGCCGCCGCTGGCCACAAAAGCCTGCGTGTAAGCGCCGGCGGCAGCGCCATTCAGCGTACTGCCGGCCGGTGTCATCGACAGCGACGGCGCCGAGACAGTGATGCTGATGGTCGCAGCGGCGGAAGTGCCGCCGGCATTGGTGCCGGTATAGGTAAACGCATCGGGTCCGGCATAGCCTGGCGTCGGCGTATAGCTGATCGCCGTGCCATTGACCACCGCAGTGCCGTGCGCCGGGCCGCCGGCCAGCGCCACCGAGTCCGGCGTGCCGCCACCGCCGGCATTCAGCACCAGTGGCATCGCATTGTTGCTGCTGCTGTAAGCCACGGTGCTGCTGGCCGGTCCCACCACCGGGGGCGGCGGCAGCGGATCGATGGTGATGCTGAAGCTCCTGGCGCCGCTGTACGGACCGGCGCCGCCGGTGCTGTCGGTGGCCTTCAGCGACAAGGTCCAAGTGCCGGCGGTGGTTGGCGTACCGGACAGCAAACCGCCCGACGAGATTGACAGTCCCGGCGGAAAAGTGCCCGAGTTATAGGCATAGGTGTACGGCGCCGTGCCGCCGCTGGCAGCCAGCTGCTGGCTGTAGGACTTGCTGACCATGCCGTTCGGCATGGCGGCGTTGCTTACGCTGACGGTCGGCATCGCGATCTGCATCGCATACGCCTTGAACGTGACGTAGTTGGGTGCTGACGAGTCCGTCACCTTGACGATAAAGTTGAAGGTGCCGGTGGCGCTGGACGTGCCCGAGATCGTGCCGCTCGTGGAAAGACTGAGTCCCGCCGGCAGCGTGCCTGACGAGAGCGCATAGCTGTATGACGGCATGCCGCCACTGGCACTCAGCGTCTGGCTAAAGGGCACCCCCAGTTGCGGATTGTTCACGCTCACCGGCGACACCGTCACCGGCGTGCTCGGCGGAACAATGGTGACATTGACCGTAAACGCCAGCGCGCTTTCGTCCTTCAGGATGAAACTGTCGCTGGTGGCGCCATCGCCGCTGTTCACATAGGTAATCGTCGTATTGCCGTTGCCGACGGCCGGATCCAAGCCAGACACACTGCCATGTGACGGTAGCTGGACAATCCCAGTGGTCCCGAACCGGCTACAGAAGGCAATGCTGAACGAGCCCGAATTGCCGGAATCAACCGTCAGCGTCTGCGTCGGACAGGCGGACTGCGCCTGCGCCAAGGTCGGCAACATCAGCAAACATAGGCAGGCGTAGGCTTGCAAGAGGTATCTCAGATGAAACATGGCTGATCCCTGGTGATTATTTTTTAAGCAAAATTTCCCGCGATTTTAGAAGTGCAAATCGGCAGGAATAGTCATTCCGTCTCACTTTTCAGAAAAAAGCGGAGAATTCGCAAAAAAACTTATTCACCTTAATCAAAAAATCCACACCATAATTATTTGGCTTGACGCAGTAAAACCAAACAAATATTCTGCGCCTACATCAAGGAGAACAGAATTGGATACCCCTTATCTTGGCCAGGTCATCATGACCGCCTTCGGCTTCACGCCGAGGGACTACGTGCAATGCAATGGTCAGCTGCTGCAGATCCGCCAGTACGAAGATCTGCATCGCCTGCTGGGCACGCGCTATGGCGGCGATGGCAAAACCACGTTTGGCGTACCCGACCTGCGCGGTGCAACGCCGGTCGGCGCCGGCGCCTCGGCTGATCCGGACTGGAACACCGCGCCGTATGCCGCGAACCAGCGCGCCGGGGCTGAAGCGGTGATGTTGCAACCCTCGCAGGTGCTTGGGCATCAACACGCCACGCCAGTCGCCAGCACCAGCCTGGGCACGCTGCGTAATCCGAATGGCGCATTGCTGGCGAAAAGTAATGGCGGCACGGCCGGTGCCCAGCTATATGCCGAGCCTGGCGCACCAACCGTCGAGCTGGCCGCCGAGACGGTGTCGACCAGCGGCAATCCCGGCCATCCGAACATGCAACCCTTCCTGGTGGTCAGCTTCTGTATCGCCACCAAGGGCGCCTTCCCGCCGCCACGTTGACTTAACCTGACAGGAAATCCACGATGTATACTCCGATGATCGGGCAAATCCGCATGTTTGCCTTCAGCCGCGTACCGCACGGCTGGCTGGCCTGCGACGGCAGCTTGCACCAGATCGGGCATTACCCCGATCTATTCATGCTGCTTGGCACCGCCTATGGCGGCGATGGCGGCGAGACCTTTGGCGTGCCCGACCTGCGCGGCCGCTTGCCGATTCACCAGGGCACGCAGCCAGCCAGCGGCGCCAGCCAGCGCACTGTGGCGCAGGCTGGCGGCAGCGAGCAGGTGGCGCTGGAAGTACGCCATCTGCCGCCGCACAGCCATCCCTACCTGGTCAGCACCGCGCTGGCCACCTCCGACGATCCGACCGGCCGGCTGCTGGCCGCCCCCAGCGGCAACGACGGCATGTATCTGGCGCCGGACGCGGTCGATCTGAACGCCCGCTACACGCTGTCGGCCGCTTCGGTTGCGGCGCTGTCGACCCGCAGCATCGGCGCACTGCACGACAACCTGATGCCGACGCTGACGGCGTCGTATTGCATCGCCGCGCGCGGCGACGTGCCGCCGCGCGCCGCCCTTTAAGGAGTTCATGATGTTGGATGCCTATATCGGAGAAATCCAGATTTTCAGTTTCGGCTACGCGCCGCTCGACTGGGCTTTGTGCGACGGCGCCGAAGTCCGCATCAAGGACCATCCCGGCTTGTACGCGCTGATCGGCAATACCTATGGCGGCAATGGGGTCGACAAGTTCCGTCTGCCCAATCTGGCTGGCCGCGCGGTGTGCGGCCATGGCACCGGTCCGCAACTGACGCCCCGCAAGCTGGGTGAGCGCTTTGGCGCCAACAGCGTCACCCTGGATCAGACCCAGTTGCCGGACCACGCTCACGGCATCAGTTTTTTCGCGCCGAAGCCGCGCGCAGCCAAGAGCAACCTGCCGGCCAGCGGCTATTATCTGGGCGTGCCGGATAACGCGCTGATTTTCGCCCCCGCTACCGGCACAACCCCAGTCAAGATGGCGCCGAACGCCGCCGCCTCCAACGGCGGCGAGCCCCACGAAAACCGCCAGCCGCTACTCGCCTTGCACTTCTACATCGCGCTGCGCGGCCAGACGCCGCAGTTCAGCTAGCGCGCAGCAGCGCCTGCGCACGGAAGTCCTGCGGCGTCACGCCGTAGCAGCGGCGGAAGGCGCGGATAAAATCGGAAGCGCTGCTGAAACACAGGCTGTAGGCAATCTCTGTCACGCTCACTTTGGGCGTGCGCACCAGCTCGCTGGCGGCCTCGCGCAGCCGGCAATGGCGGATATAGGCGCCCAATCCTCCTTCATGCTCGAACATGCGGTACAGCGTCGGCCGGGCGATCGAAAAGTAGCCAAGCACACCTTCGGGCGACAGCGTTTCCTCGCTCAGATTGGCCTGGATATAGCGCTGCACCTGATTGAAGCGCAGCGCATTGGCGGCTGCGCGCGCGCCCCCCTCCAGCCGCGCCTGTTTGCCAAAAGCCGCGATGATCAATTGTGCGCAAGCGCGTATCGTCTGCGCCGCCTGGTCATCACTCAGCACCGGTAGCTGGCGGCACAACACAATCAGCTGGTCGAGGATCAGGCGGGTCAGCGGCGTGGTGTAACTGAGCACGCGGCCATGTATGGCCGCTGCGTCGGCGATGTGCGCCTCCACCAGCGCGCGCGGCACGAAAAAAGCCAGTACCCGCGCGCGGCTGGGGCGCACCATCTGCATCGGCTGGCCCATGTCCAGCGCCAGGATGCCGGGTACGAACTGCTCGGCCTTGCGCTGTTGCGGACCGGTCACGGTTTCAATCACGCCTTCCACCGCCACATGAAACACAAAGTCCCGCACGGCATCGCGCGAGAGGTGCGCATTGTTGCGGCGCTGGCAGAAGGCATCGGTGCGGCTGTCGAGGAACACCATGTCTTTCTGCACATAGGTGTCCATCTCACTGAAGAAACCGCTGTCGCGCTGGCCACGGCTGACCGGCATCTCAAGGATGCGGCTGAGATAATCGCTCCAGGCCGGCGCCTGCAAGTCGCGCCGCTCGCCGGCCACGCTGAAGTGCTGGCGCAGCAGGCAAGGCGCGCCACCGCCGTCCGGCATGGCGTAGCGCTGCTCGCGCGCGGCGATGCGCTGCGCCATCGCCGCAGTATAGCCCTTAGCCATGGCGCCGACGCTGTAGCCAGCGCACTACCCACAGCAGGCCGGCGCCACAGGCGCCAACGCATAGCGTGATGCCGGCCAGCAGCGCGGCTGGCTGGCGGAAGCCAAACACATCCGCCGCAAACGCCAGCACCACCGTCACCAGCAACTGCGCCGGATACAGGAAACGCAACTGGCGCAACGGGCTGGCGTCGCCAAGCTTGTAATAATGCAGCGCCAGCGCGAAAGCCGGCCCCCACAATGCGCCGAGAAATACCAGCGCGGCAACGGCGATCAGCAGCAGTCTCATGCCTTGAAGGCGCGGACCTTGGTCAGCAGTTTGGTGGTCGAGCGGTCATGTTCAAAGTCGATGGCGACCGCCTGGCCGCCGTAGGCGATCACCGCCTGGCCTTCCGGAATGGCATCCATCTGGTAGTCGCCGCCCTTGGCATAGATTTCCGGGCGTGCCTGCTGCACCACTTCCAGCGCCGTGTCTTCGTCGAAGTCCACCACCAGGCTGACCGACTCCAGCGCGGCCAGCACCGCCATGCGGTCGGCGCAGTTGTTGAGCGGACGGTCGTCGCCCTTGCCCAGGCGCTTGACCGAGGCGTCGGTATTGGCCGCCACCACCAGCGAGGCGCCCAGCGCACGCGCTTGCGCCAGGTAGGTGACGTGGCCGCGGTGCAGCAGGTCGAACACGCCGTTGGTCAGCACCACCGGTTTCGGCAGCGCGGCGACACGCGCCGCCAGTTGTTCACGAGTGCAGATCTTGTCTTCAAATTGAGGCATAGCTTGTTAAGTGTCAGGTTCGTTGTCGGTCGGCTCTGCTTCGATGCTCAGCGCGCCGAATGCGCTGCCCTCCTTGGGTTCGCCGCGCTTGCTGTGCAGCTTGATCTGCAAGCGCAGGCCGTTCGCCGAGTCGGCGTTGCGCAGCGCTTCGTCATAGCCAATATAACCGCTATTATAAAGTTCATGTAAGGCCTGGTCGAAAGTACACATGCCGAGCTCGCGCGACTTGTGCATGATTTCCTTGATCGACTGGAAGTTACCTTTGAAGATCATCTCGGCGATGGTGGGTGTATTCAGCAGGATTTCAATCGCTGCCTTGCGGCCCTTGCCATCCTCGGTGCGGATCAGCCGCTGCGAGACGATGGCACGCAGATTGGACGACAAGTCCATCAGCAGCTGGTTGCGCCGCTCCTCGGGAAAGAAGTTGATGATGCGGTCCATGGTCTGGTTGGCGTTGTTGGCGTGCAGCGTACCCAGGCACAGGTGGCCCGTTTCGGCGAAGGCAATCGCATGCTCCATGGTTTCGGTATCGCGGATCTCGCCGATCAGGATCACGTCCGGCGCCTGGCGCAGCGTGTTCTTCAGCGCGTTGTGCCAGGACAGCGTGTCCACGCCGACTTCGCGGTGCGTGATCAGGCAGCCCTGGTTCTTGTGCACATATTCGACCGGATCTTCCACCGTGATGATTTGGCCGGCCGAGTTGGCGTTGCGGTGATCGATCATCGCCGCCAGCGTGGTCGACTTGCCGGAACCGGTGCCGCCTACCACCAGCACCAGCCCGCGCTTGGTCATGATGATGTCTTTCAGTACCTCCGGCAGCGCCAGCTTTTCCAGCGTTGGAATCTCGGAAGCAATGGTGCGGATCACCATCGCCACGCTCTGCTGCTGCACAAATACGTTGACGCGGAAGCGGCACACACCCGGCAATGAGATGGCAAAATTACACTCTATCTCAACCTCGAATTCGCGCTGCTGCTTGCCGTTCATGATGGACAAGGCCAACGCGCGCGTCACGCCGCTGTTCAGCTTTTGCTGGCTCAGCGGCTTCATCGCGCCTTGCGCTTTCATGCTGGGCGGGAAGTCGGCGGAAATAAACAGGTCCGAGCCGCCGGCGTGATGCATCACCTTGAGCAGCTTGTGCAGATAGGCTTGCGCTTCTTCAGGAGCAAATGTGGAGGACATACATCGCCTTTCAAGAATACGCTGCATTATATGGCCGGCATTCCGCTACAATAGCTCAACTTTAGTCATCCTTTATTGCATACTAGCATCGCCTGTGTTCAAATATATTCATGACACTGACTGAACTGAAATACATAGTCGCTGTTGCACGAGCGAAGCACTTCGGACATGCGGCCGAAGCCTGCTATGTCGCCCAGCCGACCCTCTCGGTGGCCATCAAGAAACTCGAAGATGAACTGGGCGTGGTCCTGTTTGAACGGGGCGGCGCCGAAATCTCCGTCACGCCGCTGGGCGCGCAAATTGTCGCCCAGGCCGAGCGCGTGCTCGAACAGACCGCCGCCATCAAGGAACTTGCAAAGCAGAACAAAGATCCGCTGGCCGGCCCGCTGCGCCTGGGCGTGATCTATACCATCGGCCCTTACCTGCTGCCGCCGCTGGTCAAGGGCATGATCGCCAAAGTCCCGCAGATGCCGCTGATACTGCAAGAGAATTTCACCGTCAAGCTACTGGAAATGCTGCGCCAGGGCGAGCTGGACGCCGCCATCATGGCGCTGCCGCTGCCCGAACACGGTATGGCCATGCAAGTGTTGTATGACGAGCCTTTCGTGGTCGCCATGCCGTCGGCCCACCCGTGGACCAAGCGCAAATCGATCCCGGCCGACGATCTCAAGACCGAGAATATGCTGTTGCTGGGTAACGGACACTGCTTCCGCGACCAGGTACTGGAAGTATGTCCCGAAATGGCGCGCTTCTCGGCGCCGGGCAATGGCATGCAGCGCACGTTTGAAGGCTCGTCTTTGGAAACCATCCGCCACATGGTGGCCAGCGGTATCGGCCTGACCGTGCTGCCGCGCGCCTCGGTGCCGGACATGGATGCCAAGGATGGCATGCTGCAATTCCGTCCGTTCGACGAACCGGCGCCATCGCGCCGCGTGGTCATCGTCTGGCGCAAGAGCTTCACCCGCAAGGCGGCCATCGACGCCGTGTGCGACGTGGTGTCGTCGTGCAATCTGCCGGGCATCACCACCCTCTGCGCCGACGAATAAGGCGCATTTAGCCAGCCGGCGCAGGATTTGCGATAATCATCGCTTTCCTGTTAGCAGAAGTGGCATATGAACAAGCTGGCGCTTTACCTCCGACTGATACGCATGGACAAACCCATCGGCACCGTGCTGCTGCTGTGGCCGACGCTGATGGCAATGTGGATCGCCTCCGGCGGCGTGCCGGAATGGCGCCTGCTGGTGATCTTCACGCTGGGTACCTTCCTGATGCGTTCGGCCGGCTGCGCCATCAACGACTACGCCGACCAGGACATTGACAAATTCGTCAAGCGCACCGCCGAACGGCCGATCACCAGCGGCCGCGTCAGCGGCAAGGAAGCGGTGGCAATCGCCGTGGTGCTGACGCTGCTGGCCTTCTGCCTGATCCTGCCGCTGAACACGCTGACCAGGCAGATGTCGGTGGCGGCGGTGATCCTGGCCGGCACCTACCCCTACACCAAGCGCTTCTTCGCGATTCCGCAGGCCTACCTGGGCATCGCCTTCGGCTTCGGCATCCCGATGGCGTTTGCCGCCATCCAGGGCCATGTGCCGCCGGTGGCCTGGCTGCTGCTGGTCGCCAATGTGTTCTGGACGCTGGCCTATGACACCGAATACGCGATGTGCGACCGCGACGACGACCTGAAGCTGGGCATCCGCACCTCGGCCATCACCTTCGGCCGCTACGATGTGGCCATCATCATGTTCTGCTACGCGATGCATCTGGCGATGGTGCTGGTGTGCGGCTGGCAGCTGGGCCTGCGGCTGTGGTTTGTCGCCGGGCTGGCGGTGGCGGCCGGGCTGGCGTGCTACCACTACACGCTGATCCGCAACCGCGAGCGCGGGCCTTGCCTGTACGCCTTCCGCCACAACAACTGGCTGGGCGGCGCGGTGTTTGCCGGGGTGGCGCTGGACTACGCGCTGCGCTAAATCAAGTGCGCGCAATTGCGCGCCCATAAGACGCCAACTTCGCCGATACTGTTATTTCAACCGACAAATACAGATGAGGTCACCATGAGCCAGAACGATATTGCCGACACCCAGGCTGCCATCGCCAACACCCGCGACAAGCTGGTGGACGGTCTGCGCAGTTCCATCAACGACGCTGAGAAATGGCTGGAAGAAAGCGCCGACGACGTCAGCGAAGCCGCCTCCGAAGCGCGCGCCCGTTTCGACGATACGCTGCGCACCGCCATCAGCGACCTGCGCAAGCTGGAAGACAGCATCCTGGCGCACAGCCGCGAAGCCGTCGAAAGCGTCGACACCTATGTGCACGACAATCCTTGGAAAGCCATCACCATCGGCGCCACCGTCGGCCTGCTGCTGGGTGTGCTGATCACCCGCAAATAAACTAGGCCTGGCCGAGTTCGTCGCCAAGCTGCTTACCGCGCGCGGCGGCGGCTTTCATGGCGCTGATGATGTTTTCCTTGACGGCGCTGGCTTCCATGCTGGTCAGCGCCGCATAGGTCGTGCCGCCCTTGGAGGTGACACGCTCGCGCAGCAGCGACACCGGCTCGCTGGATTGCTGCGCCAGTTGCGCCGCACCGGTAAAGGTGGCCAGGGCCAGCTGCTTGCCCTGCTCCGCGCTCAATCCCATTTCCTCGGCCGCCTGCTGCATCGCTTCAATAAAGTAGAACACATAGGCCGGACCGCTGCCGGACACCGCTGTCACCGCGTCGATCTTGCTTTCATCATCCAGCCATACAGTCGGGCCGACCGCCTTCAGGATGTCATCGGCCAGCCTGGTCTGCGCTACGCTGACGCCGGCCATCGCCACCATGCCGGTAATCCCCTGGCCAATCAGCGCCGGCGTGTTTGGCATGCAGCGCACGATGGCGCCATAGCCGCCCAGCCAGCGCGCCAGGTCGGCGCCACGGATGCCGGCCGCGATCGAGACGATCAGCGGCCGGCGGGCCGTATCAAGCAATGGCAGCAGCTGTGCGCTGACTTCGCGCATGCTTTGCGGCTTGACCGCCAGCACGATCGCGTCAACGCCGGCCAGCGCCGCACCGGCTGTGGCGGCGGTGCTCACGCCATACTGCTTCTGCAAGCGCGCCAGCGCATCCGCGTTCGGGTCCACGACGTGGATATTGGCGCCGTCGGTCAGTTTGTTGGCCAGCCCTGCGATCAGGGCCGCGGCCATATTGCCGCCGCCGATAAATGCTATTTTCATGTCTTACGCCTTCAGATAGTTGCGCGCGCCGAAAATCGCGCTGCCGACGCGCACCATGGTCGCGCCTTCGAAAATCGCCGCCCGCATATCGGCCGACATGCCCATCGACAGCGTATCCAGCGCCAGTCCATCGGCGCGCAATTGTTCATAAATAGTCCGCAGCTGGGCAAACGCCGCGCGCTGCTGCGCAAACGCCTCGGCCGGCTCAGGGATCGCCATCAGGCCGCGCAGTGTCAGATTCGGCAGCGCGGCGACCTTGTGGGCCAGCGCCGCCACTTCTTCCGGGGCGGCGCCGCTCTTGCTGGCTTCGCCGCTGATATTCACTTGCAGGCAAATCTGTAGCGGCGGCATACCGTCCGGCCGCTGCTCCGACAGCCGCTGCGCGATCTTCTCGCGCTCGACCGTATGCACCCAAGCAAAGTTCTCCGCGATCGGGCGCGTCTTATTGCTTTGAATCGGGCCGATGAAATGCCACTCCAGCGCCGGCGCCCCCGCCTCTTGCACGGCGCGGATCTTGTCCAGTCCTTCCTGCAAATAGTTCTCGCCGAACGCCCGCTGGCCGGCCGCGACCGCCTCCAGCACCGCCTCCGGCCCAAAGGTCTTGGACACGGCCAGCAATTGCACGGCGCCGGCCGGACGCTGAGATTCTTGGGTAGCAGCAACAATTGTCGCGGTGATGGCTTGCAAGTTCTGGCGGATCAGGGACATAATCATCGAGTAAAGATCGTTATAACAGGCCACATATACTTCGGGGCACAGGGATTATAAATGGACATCTCGGAACTACTCGCATTCTCGGTCAAGAACAAGGCCTCGGACCTGCACCTGTCAGCCGGCCTGCCGCCGATGATACGGGTGCACGGCGACGTGCGGCGCATCAACCTGCCGCCGCTGGAGCACAAAGATGTGCATGGCATGATCTACGACATCATGAACGATGGCCAGCGCAAGGTCTACGAAGAAATGCTGGAGATCGACTTCTCGTTCTCGATCCCCGGCCTGGCGCGCTTCCGCGTCAACGCCTACAACCAGGAGCGCGGCGCCTCGGCGGTGCTGCGCACGATTCCGTCGAAAATCCTGACGCTGGAAGAGCTCAACGCGCCGAAAATCTTTGCCGATTTCGCGCTGAAGCCGCGCGGCCTGGTACTGGTGACCGGCCCGACCGGCTCCGGCAAATCGACCACGCTGGCGGCCATGGTCAACCACCTCAACGAAAACGAGTACGGCCACATCCTGACGATTGAAGACCCGATCGAATTCGTGCACGAATCCAAGAAATGCCTGATCAACCAGCGCGAAGTCGGGCCGCACACGCTGTCCTTCAACAACGCGCTGCGTTCGGCGCTGCGCGAAGACCCGGACTGCATCCTGGTCGGCGAGCTGCGCGACCTGGAAACCATCCGCCTGGCCTTGTCGGCTGCCGAGACCGGCCACCTGGTGTTCGGCACGCTGCACACCTCGTCGGCGGCAAAAACCATCGACCGCATCGTCGACGTGTTCCCGGCCGACGAAAAAGAAATGGTGCGCGCCATGCTCTCCGAATCGCTGCAAGCGGTCATCTCGCAAACGCTGCTGAAAACCAAGGACGGCGCAGGCCGCGTGGCCGCCCACGAAATCATGGTGGCGACGCCGGCGATCCGCAACCTGATCCGCGAAGCCAAAGTGGCGCAGATGTACTCGGCGATCCAGACCGGCAGCAACGTCGGCATGCAGACGCTGGACCAGAACCTCACCGACCTGGTTCGCCGCAACCTCATCAGCAGCAGCGCCGCCCGCGCCGCCGCCAAATCCCCGGAGAACTTCCCCGGCTAAACGCCGGGGTCAACGCCGGGGTCAGTTCTGCCAAACGTACACGAGCTCATGTACATTTGGCGGAACTGACCCCGGATTTGAATCGGTATTAAGGAATCAGAATGGAACGCGACCAGGCTTCTAAATTCATGTTCGACCTGCTGCGCCTGATGTTGGCCAAGAAGGGATCGGACTTGTTTATCACCGCCGGCTTTCCGCCTGCGATCAAGATTGATGGCAAGATGACGCCGGTGTCGGCCCAGGTGCTGACCGCCGCGCATACGCTGGACCTGGCGCGCTCCATCATGAGCGACAAGCAGGCTGCCGGCTTCGAGCTGAGCAAGGAAGCCAACTTCGCCATCAGCCCCGGCGATATCGGCCGCTTCCGCGTCTCCGCGTTTGTGCAGATGAGTTCGGTCGGCATGGTGCTGCGGACCATCACCTCCGAAATTCCCAAGCTGGAAGACCTGGGCCTGCCCGAAGTACTGAAAGAGGTGGTGATGGCCAAGCGCGGCCTGGTGATCATGGTCGGCGCCACCGGTTCCGGCAAGTCGACCACGCTGGCGGCCATGGTCGGCTACCGCAATGAAAACAGCTACGGCCACATCATCACCATCGAAGACCCGGTCGAATACGTCCACCCGCACAAGAATTGCATCGTCACCCAGCGCGAAGTCGGCGTCGATACCGACGACTGGGAGGTGGCGCTGAAGAACACGCTGCGCCAGGCGCCGGACGTGATCCAGATCGGCGAGATCCGCGACCGCGCAACCATGGACCACGCCATCGCCTTCGCCGAAACCGGCCACCTGTGCCTGGCCACGCTGCACGCCAACAGCGCCAATCAGGCGCTCGACCGCATCATCAATTTCTTCCCCGAGGAGCGCCGCCAGCAGTTGCTGATGGACTTGTCGCTGAATCTGAAAGGCATGATCTCGCAGCGCCTGATCCCGAAGAAGGAAGAAAAAGGCCGCGCCGTGGCCATCGAAATCCTGCTCAATTCGCCGCTGATCTCGGACCTGATCTTCAAGGGCCAGGTACACGAGATCAAGGAGCTGATGAAAAAATCGCGCGAACTGGGCATGCAGACTTTCGACCAGTCGCTGTTCGACCTGCACGAAGCCGATCTGATTACTTACGAGGACGCGCTGCGCAACGCCGACTCGGTCAACGACCTGCGCCTGGCCATCAAGCTGGAGGGCAAAGCCGCGAAGAACCGCGACCTGTCCGCCGGCACCGAACATTTGGGAATCATTTAATGAGCACAATCTTCGACATCTCCGCCGACAGCCTGTCCGGCCAACCTGTCAGCCTGAGCCAGTACAAGGGCAAGGTCCTGCTGATCGTCAACACCGCCAGCAAGTGCGGCTTCACGCCGCAGTACCAGGGCCTGGAAGCGGTCTACCAGCAATTCAAGGACAAAGGCGTGGAAGTGCTGGGCTTCCCCTGCAACCAGTTCGGTGCGCAGGAACCGGGCGCCGCCGACGAGATCGGCGCATTCTGCGAGAAGAACTACGGCGTCACTTTCCCGCTGTTCGCCAAGATCGATGTCAACGGCACGCATGCCCATCCGCTGTTCCAGAAGCTGAAAAAGGATGCGCCCGGCATCCTTGGCACCGAAGGTATCAAATGGAATTTTACAAAGTTTCTGATCCGCAAGGACGGCACGGTCTACAACCGCTACGCCCCTGCAACCAAACCCGAAGAGCTGATTTCTGATATCGAAAAGCTATTAGCTGAGTGATTTCGGCAACAGAATGTCCACTACAAAAGTTAAATAATGAAAACGTTTTCCGAAAATCGTGGCGCGGATTGACTTTTAGGTAATAATGAACTTTGGTCGTATCCTGTCGAATCAGTCGCTATGTCCTTAATCGGAAAACTTGTATCGCGTTGGCTGCGGATGGGAATGTACTCCAGGTTGTTTGTGCCCATCTTTGTGATTATTGCGGTGGTCGTGTGTGTGCGATATCACCTGATGGTGGAGTCCGAGACCTCCTATGCCAGCGCCCGCTATCAGCATGAAGCCAGCGAGCTGGCCGCGCATTTGCAAAAGAGCTTGCAGCCAGCACTGCAACGGGCCGACCGCGCCAGCCTGGACGCGGCCCTGTCCGATGCGCTGCTGCTCAACGCCGACCTGAGCGACATCCGCCTCGACTATGCCGGCGGCCATCTGGAATCACAGCGCCGCGCCGGCGTCGAGCCGCAATATCCTGACTGGTTCCCGCGCGTCGCCCCGATCGGCAAACTGCAGCGCAATATCACCATCGAAAGCGCGTCGCTGGCGCTCACCTTTGAACCGGCGCGGCCGCTGAACGGCGTGTGGCGCGTGGTACACCAGCAGGCCGCCATCTCGATCTTCAACGTGCTGGTGATCTACACGCTGCTGGGCATGATCATCTTCGCCAACAAGCGCATGCTGCAACGCCTGGCCGATGCCACCAACCGCTTTCAGGCCGGCGAGCACGATGTGCGGCTGCCGGTCAGCGGCACGCTGGAAGCACGCACGCTGGCCTCCACCTTCAACAATATGGCGCAGCGCGTGCAGGCGCTGGTGCACAAGCTACAGCAAAGCCAGAATGACCTGAGCGCACAGCTGGCGCGCACGCTGCTGGCGCAACGGCAGCTACAGGTGGAGAAGGACCGCATCGAAGTGACGCTGGCCTCCATCGGCGACGCCGTCATCACCACCGACCTGACCGGCAGAATCGACACCATCAACGAAGTGGCGCAGCAGTTGACCGGCTGGCCGGAATCGCGCGCGCGCGGCATGGAGCTGCACCAGGTGTTTGTGCTGGCGAATAACTTCGGCCAGCACTCGCTGCTGAAGACCATGCGGCAGATTTACGCCGGCGGCGAGGTGGTCAAGGTCGGCAACCAGAGCCTGCGCACGCCGCTCGGCAAGACCTGCACCGTGGAGTACACCGCCAACGCCATCCGCACGCCGCAAGGCGAGGTACAAGGCTCGGTGCTGGTGTTCCGCGACGTGACCGAGCGCCGCCAGCTGATGCAGCAGATTTCCTGGCAGAGCAATCACGACATTCTGACCGGCCTGCCCAACCGCGCCGCGCTGGCGCTGCGCTTCGAACAGGAAGTGGAGCGCGCGCGCGAGCACAATCACCTGCTGGCGGTGTGCCTGTTCGATATGGACCATTTCCAGCATGTGAACCAGTCCATGGGCCAGGCTGTCGGCGACGAGATTCTGAAGCAGGCCGCCAGCCGCCTGCATGATTTTGCCGGCCAGCGCCACTATGTAGCGCGCCTCGGCGGCGATGAATTCGTGCTGCTGCTGCCGGAGTTGAACGACCGTGCCGCCATCGAATACGCGATGGGCAAGCTGATGGCCGCGTTGGCGCGTGACTACGTGTGCGACGGCAAAGCGGTCAGCATGTCGGCCAGTGTCGGCATCGCCGTCTACACCGGCAACGACATCAGCGCCGACAGCCTGCTGCGCCACGCCGACCAGGCGCTGTACCAGGCCAAGATCACCGGCCGCAACCGCCATCACTTCTTCGACGCAGACCTGGATGAACAGGTGCGCACCCACCACAACCGCCGCACCGAAGTGCGCGCGGCGGTGCGCGCCAATGAGCTGGTGCTGTACTACCAGCCCAAGCTGGATATGCGCCAGGGCCGCATCATCGGCATGGAGGCGCTGGTACGCTGGGAGCATCCACTGCGCGGCGTCATCCCGCCCGGCGAGTTCCTGCCCATCGTCGAGCACAGCGATGTGATCGTGGACATCGGCGAATGGGTGCTGCGCGAGGCGCTGAGCCAGTTGCAGTCGTGGCGCGCCTTCGACGCCGGCTGGGTGATCAGCGTGAACATCGCGGCCCGCCATTTCCAGCATCACGATTTTGTCGAGCGGCTGACCGCCATCCTGGCCGAGTTCCCGGACGTGCCGCCGCACATGCTGGAGCTGGAGATCCTGGAATCGTCGGCGCTGAGCGACATCAGCCATGTGCGCAGCATCATGCTGGATTGCCAGGCGCTGGGCATCAGTTTTGCGCTGGACGATTTTGGCACCGGCTACTCGTCGATGTCCTACCTGAAGCGCCTGCCGGCGGACATCCTGAAAATCGACCAGAGCTTCGTGCGCAATATGCTGGTGGACCGCGACGACCTGTACCTGGTCAACGCGGTGATCGGACTGGCGCGCTCGTTCGGCCTGGGCGTGATCGCCGAGGGCGTCGAGACGATCGAACACGGCGCCATGCTGATGCGCCTGGGCTGCGATCTGGTGCAGGGCTATGGCATTGCGCGGCCGATGCCGGCGGACGAGGTGCTGTCGTGGGTGGCCAGCTTTGATACAGCGCCTGTGTGGCAGGCCGCCGCCGATCTGCCGCCTATCGTCAGCCTGCACGCGGAGCCGGCCGGCGGCACCTCGCAGCTGGCTTTAATTTAAGACGCGTTCCAGCAGTTCGATCCAGTGCAGCACCGGCGTTTCGGTGCCGGATTGCAGATGCGCGGTGCAGCCGGCATTGGCGGAGACGATGGTGTGCGCGCCTGTCTCGTGCAGGTGTTCCAGTTTACGGTCGCGCAGCTGTAGCGATAACTCCGGCTGCAACAGCGAGTAGCTGCCTGCCGAGCCGCAGCACAAATGACTCTCGGCGCATAACACCACATCGACGCCGGCGGCGCGCAGCACACTTTCGACCTTGCCGCGAATTTGCTGGCCATGTTGCAGCGTGCACGGTGGATGGTAGACGACGCGCCCCGCCCCGCTGCGCTGCGCGCGACGCGCCAGTTGCGGCTCGAACTCCGGCATGATTTCGCTCAGGTCGCGCGTCAGCGCAGAGATGCGCGCAGCCTTGGCGGCATAGGCCGGATCGTGCGCCAGCAGATGGCCGTACTCCTTCACTGTCGCACCACAGCCGGACGCGGTCATGACGATGGCCTCGACCTTGCCGGCTTCCGCCCAAGGCCACCACGCATCGATATTGCGGCGCATATCGTCCAGCGCCGCCTCCTGCTGATTCATATGGTGGCGCAACGCGCCGCAGCAGCCCGCCGTGGGCGCGACCATCAGCTGCACGCCCAGCGCATCCAGCACCCGCGCCGTGGCGGCATTGATATTCGGCGCCATGGCCGGCTGCGCGCAGCCTTCCAGCACCAGCATCTTGCGCGCATGCTCGCGCGTGGGCCAGACGCCTGCGTTCTGGCGGCGCGGCAGCTTGTCCTGCAAGGCCGGCGACAGCAGCGGACGAAACACCTGCCCTGCCCGCAGCAGGGCACCAAACACGTTCTTGCGCGTCAGGCCTTCGATCAACAGCCTGCGCTTGATGCGTTCCCGCAGCGGCCGCTTGACGCGCTGCTCCACCACCTTGCGCCCGATGTCCACCAGCCGGCCGTACTGCACGCCGGACGGACAGGTGGTTTCGCAATTGCGGCAGGTCAGGCAACGGTCCAGATGCAGCTGGGTACTGCCGGTGACCGGCGCGCCTTCCAGCACCTGCTTGATCAGATAGATGCGTCCACGCGGGCCGTCCAGCTCATCGCCCAGCAGCTGATAGGTCGGACAGGTGGCCGTGCAAAAGCCGCAGTGCACGCAGGCGCGCAATATGGCCTCGGCCTCCTCGCCTTCACGCGTGTGCTTGATGAAATCGGCCAGATTAGTTTGCATACATGCGCCCCGGATTGAAGATCCCGGCAGGATCGAAGGCATGCTTCAAGCGCTGGTGTATCTTCGCCACCGCCGGCGCCAGTGGATGGAACACGCCAACGTCCTTGTCGCCGCCACGATATAAAGTCGCGTGGCCGCCTGCCGCCGCCACGCTGCGGCGTATGCTGTCCGCCTGGGCCGCGTCATCCACTTTCAGCCAGCGCTGCGCTCCCCCCCATTCAATCAGCTGTTCGCCGCGCAAAATGATCGCGCTGGCGTGCGATGGCAATGACAGCCGCCACAAGCCGCCGCCGCTGAAATGCGGATGGACCTGATCGCGCAACGACGCCCACAGCGCTGCATCGGCCGCCTCGCCGCCCAGCTTACGCTGCGCCGCAGCCACGGCGGCTTCCGCGCCGGACAGGCGCAGCGATAACATACCGCGATGCCAGCAGCTGGCCGATATCGGCAAAGGCTGGCCCGCCCATTCGTTCAGCCGCGCCAGCGCATCGATCTCGCTCATCTCAAACCGCAGGCTGGTTTCGCGCAACGGTGCCGGCAGCACCTTCAGCGACACCTCCAATATCAAGCCCAGCGTGCCAAGCGAACCGGCCAGCAGCCGCGACACATCGTAGCCCGCCACGTTCTTCATCACCTGTCCGCCGAAGCGCAGCACCTCGCCACGGCCATCCATCAGCACCGCGCCAAGCACGAAGTCGCGCACCGCACCGGCGCTTGCGCGGCGCGGGCCGGACAAGGCACTGGCAACCACGCCGCCTATCGTCGCGCCGTCGAAACGCGGCGGCTCGAACGCCAGCATCTGATTGTGCTGCGCCAGCAAGGCTTCGATTTCCGCCAGCGGCGTGCCGCAGCGCGCCGTCATCACCAGCTCCGTCGGCTCATAGGCAATGACGCCAGCATACGCCCGCGTATCCAGCAGCTCGCCTTGCATCGACTGGCCATACCAGTCCTTGCTGCCGCCGCCACGCAGGCGCAATGGCGTGCCTGCTGCACTGGCAGCGCGGATGCGGTCGGCGAAATCGGTCGTGGCTGTCATCGTCAGAAACGCGGAAGGTGAGCGAACGGCAACGCGCCGCCGCTGACGCGCATCTTGCCGAATTCGGCGCAGCGGTGCAGCGTGGGAATCGCCTTATCAGGATTCAGCAGGCCATGCGGATCGAAGCTGCGCTTGACAGAGAAGAACGCCTCCAGCTCGGCCGGTGTGAACTGCACGCACATCGAATCAATCTTCTCGATGCCGACGCCATGCTCACCGGTGATGGTACCGCCGACCGCCACGCACAGCGCCAGGATCTCCGCACCAAACGCTTCGGCGCGCTCGAACTCATCCGGAATATTCGCATTGAACAGGATCAGCGGATGCAGATTGCCATCGCCGGCATGGAATACATTGGCGCAGCGCAGGCCATATTTGCTTTCCATCGCGGCGATGCCCGCCAACACTTCGCCGAGGCGCTTGCGCGGTATGGTGCCATCCATGCAGTAGTAGTCCGGCGAAATGCGGCCGGCGGCAGGGAACGCGTTTTTGCGGCCGGACCAGAACTTCAGCCGCTCCGCCTCGGTCTGCGACACGGCAATCGCAATCGCGCCGGCCGTGTTCAGTACCGCCGTCATGCGTGCGATTTCCTCTTCCACTTCCTCTACCGTGCCATCCGCTTCGCACAGCAGGATGGCGGCGGCCTCGGTATCGTAGCCCGCCTTGACGAAGGGCTCCACCATGCGTGAGGAAGTCTGGTCCATCATTTCCAGGCCGGCCGGGATGATGCCGGCGGCGATCAGCGCCGCCACCGCGTGGCAGCCCTTCACGACCTCGTCGAACGAGGCCATGATCACGCGCGCGGTGGCCGGCTTGGGCACCAGCTTCACCGTCACCTCGGTAACGATGCCCAGCATGCCCTCGGAACCGATGAATACCGACAGCAGATCCAGTCCCGGCGCGTCCGGCGCTTCGCTGCCCAGCTCCACCACCTCGCCATCAATCGTCACCACCCGCGCGCGCAGCACGTTGTGCACGGTCAGGCCATACTTCAGGCAATGCACGCCGCCCGAGTTCTCCGCCACATTGCCGCCGATGGTGCAGGCGATCTGCGACGACGGATCGGGCGCATAGTACAAACCGTATTGCGCGGCCGCCTCGGAAATCGCCAGATTGCGCACGCCCGGCTGCACCACCGCCGTGCGCGAATATGCATCCATGCGCACGATGCGGTTCAGGCGCGCAGTGGACAGCACCACGCCATCGGCAATTGGCATCGCGCCGCCGGACAAGCCGGTGCCAGCGCCGCGCGGCACCACCGGAACGCCCAGCGCGCGGCAGATGTTCAGCACCGCCAGCACCTGCGCCTCGCTGTCCGGCAGCACCACAATCATCGGCAACTGGCGATACGCAGCCAGCCCGTCGCACTCGTAGGGGCGGGTATCCTCCGGCGCCGACAACACGGCGCGCGCAGGCAGCGCATGCTGCAGTGCCGCAGCCACCTGCGCGCGTCGGGAGCCGAGGTCGGAAACGTTGTTCATGGGGCCATTGTAAGCACAAACCTCCGTCCGAAGCCAAATCCGCCGCCGATTTGTTGTATTCTTCGGAGCGCAGCTACATCACACCTTTAAAGCGGATTATGGAACAGAATTTTGAACAGGACTGGCTCCTGGCCTTGGAACAGCGTTTTGGCGTGCAGGGCAAGATCGCCCAGGTCGCGCTGGATGGACGGCCTCGCATGCTGGTGTATTACTTCGAGGACTTCCCGGCAACGGGGATGCTGACTGCGGTCACCGCCGGCCTGTCCAACGCCACCCATCCAAGCTGGGTCAATGGCAAGCCAGAACTGAGCTTCACGCTGCACACCAGGGACGCCGGCTGGGGCAGCGCCGCCGCCTACATCGCGCAGTCGTTCTTTAACGATAGTGCGTTCCATTATCAGGCGTCGTTCAAGCTGGACCAGCCTATGTCCAAAGATAGCGCGATGAACGCCTGCTTTGTCTACCGTCCGCAATACATGAACGACGAGCAGGTCAAATTCGAGCTGCCAGACCGCACCATCTTCCTGGCCGGCCTGTTCCCCATGTATGATGAGGAAGTGCCGCTGTACGAAACCAAGGGCCTGATGGATTTCTGGAATACGCCAGGCTTCGATCCCTACAATCCGCGCCGCGCCAGCATCGCCACCAAGGACTGAACAGCATGGGCAACCGACTCTCGAAAATCGCCACCCGCACCGGTGATGGCGGCACCACCGGGCTTGGTGACGGCAGCCGCACCGACAAGGATAGCGTGCGCATCACCGCCATCGGCGAGGTGGATGAACTGAACTCGCATCTCGGCCTGCTGCTGTGCGAAGACATGCCGGCCGATCTGCGCGATGAACTGGTCACCATCCAGCACGATCTGTTCGACCTGGGCGGCGAGCTGTGCATTCCCGGCTACCAGATGATCAAGGAAGCGCACGTCGAACGCCTCGATGCGCTGCTGGCCAAGTACAACGCCACGCTGCCGCCGCTGACGGAGTTCATTCTGCCGGCCGGCTCGCGCGCGGCGGCGCAGGCGCACGTCTGCCGCACCGTCTGCCGGCGCGCGGAACGCGCCATGGTCACACTGGGCAAGGCGGAAACCATTCATGCGCATCCGCGCCAGTACGTCAACCGCCTGTCGGATCTGCTGTTTGTGTTGTCGCGCGTGTTGAACCGTCATGCCGGCGGCACCGATGTGCTGTGGCAGCACCAGCGCAAGCGCGATTAATCATCGAATAGCCGCGCCATCCCCTGCGCCATGCTGAGGCGCGACGCGCTGGCCGGATAGGCGCTGGAAATCAGCGCCACCTGCTCGTCGGAGGACAGCTTGCGGTAGAAGCTGACGATATCCGTAGCCGCCCAGCCCGCGCGATACGCCAGTATCATACCCAGCTGATCAGCCTCGGACTCCTGCAAGCTGGATAATCTGGACAGGCGGATTTGCAGTGACAGGTCGCTGTCCAGCCGTGCCATCACCACCTCCAGCGGCACGGCCGGGTGGCGGTTCAGCAGCAGCGCCTCCGAAAACGTCTCACGATGATGTTCAGCCAGCGCGTGCGCCACTTCATGCGCCAGCAGCATCGCCAGCTCGCCATCGCTCAGCTCCAGGCGGCGCACAAAAGCACTACCGACCAACATTTTGCCGCCAGCCATGCAGATGGCCTCCACCTCAGGATCACTGGTGGTGTGTAACTTCCACTGCCATTGCGCCGCCTCCGGTTTCAGCTGAACCGCCACCCGTATCAATTCCGTGCTGATGTAGCGCAGCCGCGCCAGCAGGCGGCGATCCTCATCCAGCTTGCCAGCCGCAGCCAGGTCGACGGTGCGGTCGATATAGCGGTCTTCCATGCTGGCGTCCACCTCTTCCGCGCTGAACAGCAGCTCCTGCGCGCGGCCGGACTCCGGCACCTGGGCATGGGCGGCGGCGCAGGCCAGCAGCAGACAGGCGGTCATCGAGGAAAAAGCATGCATGGCGATATAAACGGGATAAACTGTTTATATCAAGTTAGGACACGAATCCTCCGCGCACAAGAAAAAAGCCGCCCGAAGGCGGCTTTTCCGCGGCAAAACAACAATCAGCCGTTATTCACAACCAGACGCGGTTCGTCGCTCAGGTAGCGCTGCTTGATCGACGCGGTAATGCCGGCGGCGTCCAGGCCGACGCCGGCCAGCAGCTTGGCCGGATCGCCATGATCGATAAACTTGTCAGGCAGGCCAAGCATCAGCACCGGTTTGACGATGCCTGCTTCCGCCAGCGCTTCCGCCACGGCCGCGCCGGCGCCGCCCATGATGCAACCTTCTTCGACGGTCACGAAATAATCGTGATCGGCCGCCAGCTGCTTCACCAGTTCCACATCGAGCGGCTTGACGAAGCGCATATTGGCCACCGTGGCGTTCAGCGTTTCGCCGGCGGCCAGCGAAGGCGCCACCATCGAGCCAAACGCCAGGATGGCGATCTTCTGGCCCGAGCGCTTGATTTCGCCCTTGCCGATGGCGATCGTGGTGAGTTCCGGTTTGATCGCCGCGCCAACGCCGGCGCCGCGTGGATAGCGGATTGCGGCCGGGCCGTTGTAGTGATAGCCGGTGGTCAGCATCTGACGGCATTCGTTTTCGTCCGATGCAGCCATCACCACCATATTCGGGATGCAGCGCAGGTAAGCCAGGTCATAATTACCGGCGTGGGTGGCGCCATCGGCGCCCACCAGGCCGGCACGGTCCAGCGCAAAGGTCACGTCCAGGTTTTGCAGCGCCACGTCGTGGATCAGCTGATCGTATGCGCGCTGCAGGAAGGTCGAGTAAATCGCTACCACCGGCTTCAGGCTTTCGCAGGCCAGGCCGGCGGCGAAGGTCACCGAATGCTGCTCGGCGATGCCGACGTCGAAGTAGCGGTCCGGATATTCCTGATCGAAGCGCACCATGCCCGAACCTTCGCGCATGGCCGGCGTAATGCCGACCAGCTTCTTGTCGGCGGCGGCCATATCGCACAGCCAGTCGCCGAATACCTCGGTATAGGTTTTCTTCGATGGCGCGGCGGCCGGCTTGATGCCTTCGGCCGGATTGAACTTGCCGGTGCCGTGGTACAGGATAGGCTCGGCCTCGGCCAGCTTGTAGCCCTGGCCTTTCTTGGTGACGACGTGCAGGAACTGCGGGCCTTTCAGCTGCTTGATGTTCTGCAGCGTTGGAATCAGCGAATCCAGGTCGTGGCCATCGATCGGGCCGATGTAGTTGAAGCCGAATTCCTCGAACATCGTGGCTGGCACCACCATGCCCTTGGCATGTTCCTCCAGCTTCTTCGCCAGCTCCAGCACCGGACCAGGCAGCACCGACTTGCCGACGTTCTTGGCGGCCGCATAGAACTGGCCGGACATCAGCCGCGCCAGGTAGCGGTTCAGCGCACCCACCGGCGGCGAGATCGACATATCGTTATCGTTGAGGATCACCAGCAGGTTGACATCATCCTGCACGCCGGCGTTGTTCAGCGCCTCGAACGCCATGCCGGCGGTCATCGAGCCGTCGCCGATGACGGCGATGGCGTGGCGGTGCTCGCCCTTGATCTTGGCCGCCTGCGCCATGCCCAGCGCCGCCGAGATCGAAGTCGACGAGTGCGCGGTGCCAAAAGTGTCGTATTCGGATTCGTCGCGTTTCGGGAAGCCGGAGATGCCGTCCATCTGGCGCAGCGTATGCATGCGGTCGCGGCGGCCGGTCAGAATCTTGTGCGAATAGGTCTGGTGGCCCACGTCCCAGACGATGCGGTCGTGCGGCGTGTTGAACACATAGTGCAGCGCCACCGTCAGCTCCACCGTGCCCAGGTTGGACGACAGGTGGCCGCCGGTCTTCGACACGGAATCGAGCAGGTAGGCGCGCAGCTCATGCGCCAGCGGCGTCAGTTGGTTGTACGGCAGTTTGCGTACATCGGCCGGGGAATGTATTTTTTCGAGCAAGTTCATTTATGCCTTCCGCTGCACGATCAAATCCGCGAGTTCGCGTAATCGCAAAGCTTTATCTCCAAACGGTTCGAGCGCTGCGTGCGCTTCGAGCCGCAATTGTTCCGCCAGCGCGCGCGACGGTTCCAGACCCAGGATGGATACATAGGTCGGCTTGTTGTCGGCGGCGTCCTTGCCGGCGGTTTTGCCCAGCGTGGCCGAATCGGCCGTCGCGTCGAGCACATCGTCCACCACCTGGAACGCCAGGCCGATGGCGCGCGCATAGACATTCAGCGCGCTCAATTCTTGCTCCGTCAAATCCTTGCCGGCCAGCGCGCCCAGCACCACCGAGGCGCGCAGCAGTGCGCCGGTCTTCAGCTGATGCATCTGCTCCAGCTGGGCCAAAGTCAGGCTGATGCCGACGCTATCCAGGTCGATCGCCTGGCCGCCGCACATGCCGGCCGAGCCGGACGCAGTGCCCAGCAAACGCAGCATCGCCAGCACGCGCGCCGGCGGCACGCCGTCCGCTTCGGACAGCACCACAAAGGCTTGCGATTGCAGCGCGTCGCCGACCAGCAGCGCGGTCGCTTCGTCATAAGCCACATGCACGGTAGGCTTGCCGCGACGCAGTTCGTCGTCGTCCATGCACGGCATATCGTCGTGCACCAGCGAATAGGCGTGGATCATTTCCACTGCAGCCGCAGCGCGGCTCAGCGTGTTGGCGTCGGCGCCAAACAGCGTGCCGGCCGCATACACCAGCAGCGGACGCACGCGCTTGCCACCGCCCAGCAGCGCATAGCGCATGGCTTCGTGCAGCTTGGCCGGGATCACGTCGGCGGCCGGCAGGAAAGCGGATAAATCGTTTTCCGATCCTGCCTGCACGGTTTTCATCCAGTCGTCGAAAGCGGCGCTCATTGTTCACCCTCACCGGTGGCGACGAAGGGCTTGAGCATCTCGCCTTCCAGCACTTTGACCTGGGATTCGACTTTTTCCAGCTGGGCGGCGCAGAACTTCACCAGCTCCGAGCCGCGCGCATAGGCGGCCACCGAAGCGTCCAGCGGCAATTGGCCTGCTTCCATTTGCGCGACCAGTTGTGCCAGTTCCGCCATCGCTTCTTCAAACGAAGCGGGAGCGAGGGCGGCGGCGGTCGCGTCGGCAGTTAATTTCTTAGACATAGTTATTCAGTTATCTTTGGCACAACAATGCATGGCCTGCGCAGTGTAGCCCGGTATTTTAGAACAAACCACCTTATCCCGTGGAACATTAGCAGCCAGCTCTGGATTTTAGCGCAATCGCCCCCATTTGCCGTACAAGCATGCAGGAATTGCAAGTTTTCGCACAATAAACGAGCACATCAGGCTGCCTCTTGAGAGTAAAACACGGTATAATCGCCGGTTCTGTCCTAAATACCACCTCAACGCATTCGAATGCGGGTTGTCTTTACGGATTCTGTCTCTTCTTGGTTTGAATTTTTAATTAAGGGGGGTTTGGATGTCCGATCTGGGTACCCACGCCAAGCTAGCGCGCCCAACCGCGCAACTTCCGGTTAACGTCTATTTTGACGAAACGCTACTGCAGCGTGAAATGCAGCAACTTTTTAAGGCCGGTCCGCGTTACATCGGACATGAGCTGATGGTGCCGAATGTCGGCGATTTTGCGACCCTCGCCTCCGAGAACGAAGGCCGCATGCTGGTGCGTAACGCCAATGGCCTGGAGCTGCTGTCCAACGTCTGCCGTCACCGCCAGGCGCTGATGTTCAACGGCCGCGGCAACGCCAACAATATTGTGTGCCCGTTGCACCGCTGGACTTATGACCTCAAGGGCGAATTGATCGGTGCGCCGCATTTCCCTGAAACGCCATGCCTGAACCTGCCAAAGACCCAGCTGCAAAGCTGGAACGGCCTGCTGTTCGAGCAAAACGGCTACAACGTCATGGAAACGCTGAAGGACCTGTCCGTCACCAAGGACCTGGATTTCAGCGGCTATATGCTGGACCACGTCGAAGTCCACAACTGCGACTACAACTGGAAGACCTTCATCGAGGTCTATCTGGAGGACTATCACGTCGAGCCGTTCCACCCCGGCCTGGGCAGCTTCGTCACCTGTGACGACCTGCGCTGGGAATTCGGCCGCGAGTACAGCGTGCAGACAGTGGGCGTGCACAAGGGCCTGCAGAAGTCCGGTTCGGAACTCTACAAGCGCTGGCAGGAACAGGTGCTGAAGTTCCGTGGCGGCGAACCGCCGCCATACGGCGCCATCTGGCTGACGCTCTACCCGAACATCATGGTCGAGTGGTATCCGCATGTGCTGATCGTGTCGACACTGTGGCCGGAAGGTCCGCAACGCACCAAGAATGTGGTGGAGTTCTACTATCCTGAAGAAATCGTGCTGTTCGAGCGCGAGTTCATCGAGGCCGAACGCGCCGCCTATATGGAAACCTGTATCGAGGACGACGAGATCGGCCAGCGCATGGACGCCGGCCGCAAGGCGCTGCTCGACCGGGGCGAAAACGACGGCGGGCCTTATCAATCACCGATGGAAGACGGCATGCAGCACTTCCATGAGTGGTACAGAAGCAAAAATTTATAAGGTGTAAGGAAGATGCAGTCACTTTGGATGTTGTTTGCGAGTTTCATGTTTGCTGTGATGGGGGTGTGCGTCAAGCTAGCCTCGACAGAGTTCTCAACATCCGAATTGGTCATGTACCGGGGCGTGGTCGGCATCATCGTCCTGGCCAGCATGATCAAGCTGCAAGGCGGCAGCTTCCGCACCACCATGCCGGGCGCCCATCTGTGGCGCAGCGTCATCGGCGTGATCTCGCTGTGGCTGTGGTATTACTCGATCGGCGAGCTGCCACTGGCCACGGCCATGACCCTCAATTATCTTTCCCCGATCTGGATCGCCGTGTGGCTGTTCGCCATGGGCTGGTGGCATGCCAAGGGCGATGTCAAATGGCCGCTGATGGTGGCCGTGGCCGCCAGCTTTGTCGGCGTGACGCTGTTGCTGCGGCCGGCCTTCCACGCCAATCAGCTGACGCCGGCGCTGATCGCACTGGGCTCCTCGATGCTGACCGCAATGGCGTATATGCAGGTGCGCAAGCTGGGCCTGGCCGGCGAGCCGGAAAACCGCGTGGTGTTCTACTTCACCGTGATGAACCTGGTGGCCGGCATTGCCGGAGTCTACCTCACCGGCGGCGCCAACGGCCCGGAATGGCATCCGGTCACCTCGTGGCGCAGCGGCTTGCTGCTGCTGGCGATAGGCGTGTGCGCCACCAGCGCGCAGATCGCCATGACGCGCGCCTACCGCCTGGGCAATACACTGGTGGTGGCCAATCTGCAGTACACCGGCATTGTGTTCTCCAGCGTCTGGGGCGTGCTGGTGTTCGGCGATGTATTCGACTGGCACAGCTGGGCCGGCATCGGCATCATTCTTTTGTCCGGCATGGCCGCGACGTTCTACAATACCCGCAGCACCGATAAAGGCAAGGCCATTTCGAAAACCGATCCCATCGCCAGCGAAGTATAAGGAAACGCTCCATGCACACTACCCTGATCGACGCCGTCACCCTGTCCCGCCATTTGCAAGATCCGAACTGGGTCATCCTCGATTGCCGCCATGACCTGATGCATCCGAACGCGGGACGCGACAGCTTCGCCATCGACCATATCGCTGGCGCGCAATTCGCCAATGTGGATACGGATTTGTCGGGCGCGAAGACAGGCGTGGATGGCAAATTCCTGGGCCGCCATCCGCTGCCGGGACGCGCGGCGCTGATCGACACGCTGCGCGGCTGGGGCATCAATGACACCACCCAGGTGGTGGCGTACGATGCGCACGGCGGCATGTTCGCGGCGCGCCTGTGGTGGCTGCTGCGCTGGGTCGGCCATCCGGCGGTGGCGGTGCTGGATGGCGGCCTGGCCGCCTGGCAGGCGGCTGGCCTGCCGATGGTAACGCACGCCGAGCGCCGCACGCCGGGCGAGATCAGCGAGCGCGCCGCGCTGGTGTCGACGGTGAGTGCCGACGAGGTGCTGGCCAACCTGGCGACACAAGCCCGCACCGTGGTCGACGCCCGCGCGGCCGACCGCTATCGCGGCGAAAACGAAACCATCGATCCGGTCGGCGGCCACATCCCTGGCGCCAAAAACCGCTTCTTCAAGGACAACCTGAGCGCCGACGGCCGCTTCAAGGACGCCGCACAGCTGAAGGCCGAATTCGCACCGTTGTTCGGGCAGCCAGCGCAAGCCATCATGCAATGCGGCTCAGGCGTCACCGCCTGCCACAACCTGCTGGCCCTGGAAATCGCCGGCCTCCCCGGCGCCGCGCTCTACCCCGGCTCGTGGAGCGAATGGGTAGCCGACCCAAGCCGCCCGGTGGCCACCGGCCCCAACTAGGATTTACGCGTGTGCCGCGCCCAGCGCATGATGGTGATGTGCCGGGCGCTCAGCAATCATGTCAAGCGCCTTACCTCAGCGTAACAGTTGCCTGTCTTACTGGCTTTAGTGGCTTTAGTGGCGTCCGCCGACCAGGAACACCACGATGGCCACGCCGGTGGCGATCAGCAGCACTTGCGGGATGGATTCGCGCAAGGTGGCGCGGCGCTGCATCTGCGGCATCAGGTCGCTGACGGCGATGTAGATGAAGCCGGACGAGGCAAACACCAGCACGTAAGGAATCAGGCTGCTGGCGCGGTCCAGCGTGTAGTAGCCCAGCAGGCCGCCGGCGATCGACAGCATGCTGCACAGCAGGTTGTAGACATAGGCCCGCGTGCGCGAGAAGCCGGCATTCAGCAGCACGATAAAGTCGCCGATTTCCTGCGGAATCTCGTGGGCGATGATGGCCAGGCCGGTGATCAGGCCCAGTTGCGGATCGGCCAGGAAGGCGGCGGCAATCAGGATGCCGTCGGTGAAATTGTGCATGCCATCGCCGACCAGGATCATCCAGCCGGCCTTGCCGGCCTCCAGCTTGTCATGCCCGTGATGGTGGTGATGGCCGTCGTGCTCGTGGTGGTGCGAATGGCGCAAGATGGCCAGTTTTTCAAGCAGGAAGAACGCCAGCAAGCCGCCCAGCAGCGTGGCGAACAGGCTGCGCGCGCTGGCCTGTGACTCGAACGCTTCCGGCAAGGCGTGCAGCAGCGAGGTCGACAGCATCAGCCCGACCGACAGGCTGACCATGCGCTCGACCACCTTGGACAGCAAGGTAAACGAGAACACCGCCGCCGCAGTGATGCTCACTACGCCAGCCAGGGTGGTTGCCAGTATGATTGAAATGAGTACGGGATCGATGTTATAGCCTCTGGTACTGAAGCGGCGGGCGTTCAGGCGCATGCCGGGCCGTTATTTTACTCCTCGGCATGCTTTTCTGCTTAAAAACCGCTCAAACCACCCCGTTTTGCTTGAACCAGGCCAGTGCGCGGCCCCAGCCGTCCTTGGCGTCGGCCTCGTTGTAGCTCGGCCGGTAGTCGGCGTGGAAGGCGTGGCCAGAGTTCGGATAGATGACGAAAGTCGACTTGTTCGGCCCCTTGGCCAATGCCGCTTTCATGATCTCCACCGTTTCCAAGGGGATGCCGGTGTCCTTGGCGCCGTACAGGCCGAGGACCGGCACGTTCAGAGTGCCAGCAACATCGATTGGGTGCCTGGGAAAGTTGGCGCTGAGGTCGCCTTTCAGGCGGCCGTACCAGGCCACGCCAGCCTTGATGTCCGGATTGTGCGCGGCGTACAGCCAGGTGATGCGGCCGCCCCAGCAGAAACCGGTGATGGCGATCTTGTCGCCATCACCGCCATTGGCCTTGGCCCAGGCGACCACCGCGTCGAGGTCGGCGAACACTTGCGCGTCCGGCGTTTTGGCGATGATGTCGCGCTGCAGGTCGGCGATCGAGGCGACCTTGGTCGGGTCGCCCTGGCGGATAAACAGGTCCGGCGCCAGCGCCAGATAGCCCTGCTTGGCGAAGCGGCGGGCGACATCGGCGATGTGCTCGTGCACGCCGAAGATTTCCGAGATGACCAGGATCACCGGCAGCTTGGTCTTGCCTTCCGGCTGGGCGCGGTAGACGGGGACGTCCTGGCCGTTGACCTTGATGGTGATGGTGCCGGCGCTCAGGCCAGCGGTGTCGGTCTTGATGACGTTCTGCGCCATCACCGGCAGGGTGGCGGCGGCAAAGCCGGTGCCCAGCGCGGTTTTGAGGAAACCGCGGCGATCAACGCCGTCCGACAAAGGTGTTTTAGCCAGCAAACTCTCCGCATCACGCGTCAAATCGTCCATCAGTATCCTCCGTAGTGAACCCCTGAACTGCCGGGTTTAGTGTGCTTGATCCCAGTTACTGCCAACCCCAACCTCGGCAATCAGCGGGACTTTCAGTGTCGCCACGCCGGCCATCAGCTCCGGCAGCTTCTGCCTGATCAGTTCCAGCTCGGCATCGGGCACTTCCAGCACCAGCTCATCGTGCACCTGCATGATCATGCGCGAGCCCAGCTTCTCGGCTTCCAGCCAGTCCTGCACCGCGATCATGGCCAGCTTGATCAGATCCGCCGCCGTGCCCTGCATCGGCGCGTTGATCGCCGCGCGCTCGGCGCCCTGGCGGCGCGGGCCGTTCGGCGAGTTAATCTCCGGCAGCCACAGGCGGCGGCCGAACACCGTCTCCACATAGCCGCGCGCCTTGGCCTGCAAGCGCGTGTCATCCATATACTGTTTGACGCCCGAGAAGCGCGCGAAATAGCGGTCGATATAGTTCTGCGCCGCGCCGCGCTCGATACCCAGGTTGCCCGCCAGCCCGAACGCGCTCATGCCGTAGATCAGGCCGAAGTTAATCACCTTGGCGTAGCGGCGCTGCTCGCTTTCCACCGTTTCCGGATCGACGCCGAAAATTTCAGCGGCGGTGGCGCGGTGAATGTCCACGCCTTCGGCGAACGCGCGCAGCATGTTGGCGTCTTCCGAAATATGCGCCATGATGCGCAGCTCGATCTGCGAATAGTCGGCCGACACGATATGCGAGCCGGCCGGCGCCACGAAGGCTTCGCGGATGCGGCGGCCTTCCTTGGTACGGATCGGAATATTCTGCAAATTGGGATCGTTGGACGCCAGGCGTCCCGTCACCGCTACCGCCTGCGCATAGTTGGTGTGCACGCGGCCGGTCTGCGGGTTGATACCCTTCGGCAGCTTGTCGGTGTAAGTCGATTTCAGCTTGGACAGGCTGCGGTACTCCAGCAGCACTTTCGGCAGCGGATAATCCTCCGCCAGCTTTTGCAGCACTTCCTCGTCGGTCGATGGCGCGCCGCTTGGGGTTTTCTTCACCACCGGCAGCTTCAGCTTTTCGAAGAAGATTTCACCGATCTGCTTAGGCGAACCCAGGTTGAAAGGCTGCTCGGCCAGCTCGTGCGCCTTGGCTTCCAGTTCCGCAATGCGCGCACCCAGCTCGGACGATTGCTGCGCCAGCAGCGCGGCGTCGATCTGCACGCCGTTGCGCTCGATCTTTTGCAGCACCACGGCGGTCGGCAGTTCGATATTACGGTAGATGAAGTTGAGCTTGTCGTCCTTCTCCACCTCGCCAATCATGTTTTCGTGCAAGCGCAGTGTGATGTCGGCGTCTTCCGCCGCATACTCGGTGGCGCGGCCGATTTCCACCTGATCGAAGGTAATCATGCTGGCGCCTTTGCCGCACACGTCCGAGAACGGGATCGTGGTGTGGTTCAGATGGCGCAGCGCCAGGCTGTCCATATCGTGCGTGCGGTGCGATTCAAACACATACGATTCCAGCAGCGTGTCGTGGTGGATGCCTTGCAGCGATACGCCATGGTTGGCGAAGATATGGCTGTCGTACTTGAGGTTCTGGCCGACCTTCAGCTTGCTCGCATCTTCCAGCCACGGTTTCAGCTTGGCCAGCACATGCTCGCGCTCCAGTTGCTGCGGCACGCCCTGGTAGGCGTGCGCCACCGGGATGTAGCACGCCTCACCCGTCTTCACCGACAGCGAAATGCCGACCAGCTGCGCCAGCATCGGCTCCAGCGAGGTGGTTTCGGTATCGACGGCGGTCAGCGCGGCGGCGTTGATGCGCTCGATCCACTGGTCCAGTTGTTCCTCGGTGCTCACCGTTTCATAGGTGGCGATGACCGGCTCGGCGAACAGGTCGCCATTCAGCGTCGCGGCGCCGCCCACCGGCGCGTCCAGCGACACCTTGACGGTGGATGCCGGACCGCTGGTCGAGGCCGCCGCGCTCAGCTCGCGCAGCAAAGTCTTGAAGCCGTATTTCCCGAAGAAATCCAGCAGGGCCGGCTTGTCTTCCTCGCGCGCCACCAGCGATTCGCTGATCGACACCATGTGGCCGCTCAGGTCGCAGTCCAGCTTGACGGTGATCAGTTCGCGGCCTTTCGGCAGCCATTCCAGCGCATCGCGCAGGTTCTGGCCCACGGCGCCGGTGATTTTATCGGCGTTGGCGATCACACCGTCCAGCGAGTCGTAGGCGGTCAGCCATTTCAGCGCCGTTTTCGGGCCGCACTTGCTGACGCCAGGCACGTTGTCGACGGTGTCGCCGATCAGGGTCAGGTAATCGATGATGCGGTTCGGCGGCACGCCGAATTTGGCCAGCACGCCGGCTTCATCCATCTTTTCATTGGTCATGGTGTTGATCAGCATGACTTTGTCATTGACCAGCTGCGCCAGATCCTTGTCGCCGGTGGACACCACCACATTCATGCCGGCCCTGTACGCCCCGGCCGACAGCGTGCCGATCACGTCGTCCGCCTCCACGCCCTCGACCATCAGGATCGGCCAGCCCATGGCCTTGACCGCTGCGTGGATCGGCTCGATCTGCAGGCGCAGGTCGTCCGGCATCGACGCGCGTGTCGCCTTGTACTCAGGATACATTTCATCACGGAAAGTTTTCCCCTTAGCGTCAAACACACAGGCGATATAGGCGGCCGGGAAATCCGCGCGCAGGCGGCGCAGCATGTTGACCATGCCGTGCATGGCGCCGGTGGGATGGCCGTCCGGGCTGCGCAGGTCGGGCAGCGCATGGAAAGCGCGGTAAAGATAGCTGGAGCCGTCTACTAACAACAGGGTATTTTGCATAGGTACTGTATGGGGATGCTTGGGCGTGAATGCAACATTATCGCAGGTGTTACAATGGATCATACACAAAAAATTCTGCGGCTTTTTCTCTGGCTTTTTCCTTGTTAAGGCGATTTATCATGAAGCGCATCTCACCTCTCTGGCCCGCCCTCCTCCTGACGCTCAGCGCCCACGCGGCATTTGCCCAGTCGACGCCAAGCCAGGCCCCGCCAAAACTGGAAAAAATCGAAGACGTAGCCGACGATGCGGTCACGATCACCTCGAAACAGCAGCAAAAGAGCGAAACCCAGATCTCGGAACACCGCGACAACAGCGGTAAAGTGGTCGAAACCACCGTCAAAAGCGGTCCCAGCACCTACACCCTGCGCCCTAGCCAGCCAACCGGTACTGCCCTCCCCGGCGACCGTACCGCCGGCCCGCTGCGCGGCGCGCAATGGACAGTGATGGAATTCGACCTCGGCCAGAAAAAAAAGAAAACTGCGGAAGATGAAACGCCAGCGGACAACGCGCCGCCACCGCCACCTGCCCGTTAAATAAACACATAGAACCCAGACAATTCGCACATGGCAGTCTTTACCCCGGTATCGCTGGAAGATGTCTCCCAGTGGATCACTCAATTTCCGCTCGGCAAAGCGCTTGAGCTCAAAGGCATCAGTTCCGGCATCGAGAACAGCAATTTCTTTCTGACAACCGAACGCGGCGAGTATGTACTCACCATCTTCGAGAACCTGTCGTTTGAACAGCTGCCGTTTTACCTTCAACTGATGCGCCATCTGGCCGAGCGCGGCGTACTGGTGCCCGCCCCGATCGCCAACGACCAGGGCGAACTGGTGAGCGCGCTACACGGCAAGCCGGCTGCCATCGTCAGCAAGCTCGAAGGCAGCTCGCAAATGGCCCCGCAGCCGGTGCATTGCGCCGCTGTCGGCGCCATGCTGGCAAACATGCATCTGGCCGGCCGCGACTACGCGCTCAAGCAAGCCAACCTGCGCGGCCTGGAATGGTGGCATGAAACCACGCCGCTGGTACTGCCCTATATTCCAGAAGACAAGGCGCATCTGCTGAAGGCGGAAGTGCACTATCAGGAAACCTTTGCCGCCTGCCAGACCTACAAGCAATTGCCAGTGGGACCGGTGCACGCCGACCTGTTCCGCAACAATGTGATGTTCGACGGCGAGCGCCTGACCGGCTTCTTCGATTTCTATTTCGCCGGCTGTGATACCTGGCTGTTCGATGTCGCCGTCACCGTCAACGACTGGTGCATCGACCTCGATACCGGTGTGCTGGACGAAGCCCGCGTGCGCGCCCTGCTGGACGCCTATCACGCCGTGCGTCCGTTCACCGAAGCCGAGCAGCATGCCTGGCAGGCGATGCTGCGCGCCGGCGCGCTGCGTTTCTGGCTGTCGCGCCTGTATGACTTCTACCGCCCACGCGAAGCGGAGATGCTGACGCCGCACGATCCGGGCCACTTCGAGCGCATCCTGCGCGAACGCATCGCCAAACCGGCGCCGGGGCTGTTCTAATGGAAAAGCTTCCCGCACGAGCCGGCTTGCAATGGGTCAAACAAGGCCTGGAGGTATTCCGCAAGCAACCAGGCGCACTGATGGCACTGTTCTTCAGCTGCATGTTCCTGACGATGCTGTCGCTATTCATTCCACTGCTGGGCGGCATGGCGCCTATCGTGCTGGCGCCGCTGTTCAGCGTGGCGCTGCTGCAAGGCTGCGCCGATGCCGATCAGGGCAAGCGGACGTTTCCGCAGCTGGTGTTCATCGGCTTCCGCAAGCCGGCGCGCAAGCCGCTGCTGCTGCTGGGCGGACTATACCTGATGGTGATGCTGCTGTCGATCATGATACTGACCATGCTGGACGGCGGCATGCTGATCAAGATGGCCACGCGCCAGATCCCGATGGACCAGGAGCTGATCGAGAACTCGCGCAGCGCGCTGTTCATCTCGTCGGTGGTGTACATCGGCGGCTGGATGCTCAGCTGCCTGGCCGCGCCGCTGATCTACTGGCAGAAAATGGCCGTCGGCAAGGCGCTGTTCTTCAGCGTGGTAACGGTGATGCGTGAGATCAAGGCCTTCCTGACCACGGCCGTCATGCTGTTCCTGATGTTCCAGGTGCTGACCGCGATCCCGGTGATCCTGTTCGACTCGGCGCAAATTGAAGTCACCGCCATCTTCACCATCATGCTGATGATGACCGTGCTGATGCACTGCACCCTCTACGCCAGCTACCGCCAGATCTTCGGCGCACCACCGGCAACGGCGGAGGCGCCACCGAAAGCCACACCTTGAATATACGGCCGGCACGCACGCTGGCCGAAGCAGCCGACGACCGGGACAATGGGTTTAACCTGGTGCGGCTGGCGGCGGCCATGGCCGTCGTTTATATCCATGCTTATATCACCACCGGCATTGCGCCGGGAGGTGATCCCATCGGCGCGCTGGTACATCCAGTAAGCGATATCGGCCAGATGGCGCTGGCCGTATTCTTCGTCATCAGCGGCTTTTTTGTCACGCGCAGCTGGATGCACGATCCGCATCTTGCGCGCTACGCATTGCGGCGCGCCTCGCGGCTGTTGCCGGGTCTGGCCGTTTGCGTACTGCTAAGCGCCACCGTGGCAGTGCAGTTCTTTTCCTCGCCGGACGCCGGCGGGCTATTTAGCGGCGCCACCTGGCGCTACATCCTCGGCAATATATCGCTGCATGGACTGCGCTTCAATGTTTCAGGCAGCGAGTGGCATATCGACGGTGTGCTAGGCGGACAAGCCCTGAACGGTTCATTATGGACGCTGTTCTGGGAAGGCCGCATGTATGTGATGGTGGCATTGCTGGGCATTGCCGCAGCGCTGCCGCTACGGCAATGGCTGATGGGTGCGGCGGCTTTCCTGCTACTGGCCGCGCACCTGTTTCCCGAAGTGGCCAGCGGCTATGTCTGGGAAGTCCGGCTATGGAGTATGTTCCTGGTAGGCATGCTGTGCTGCACGCTGGCGCCGCAATTGCGCGTGGGCGTGATCCAGGTTGCGTGTGCATGCGTGTTCGTGGCGCTCAACTGGACTCGCAACGCTTCCATGCACGCCAGCGGCTTTACCTGGTTCGGCCTGGCGCTGCTGTGCGCCACTGTCGCCTTGTGGGCGGGCAGCCGGCCAATCCGCGGCTGGACGCACCTGCGACGTCACGACTACTCCTACGGGATTTACCTGTACAACTGGCCGGTGATGACCATGCTAAAGGCAAAATTCCCGCAGTTGACCGCGCTGCCCATGCTCGGCGTGTCCTTACTGCTGATTGTGCCGCTGGCCATGCTCAGCTGGCACTATGTCGAAGCGCCGGTGTTGCGCGCGGCTCGCCGCCTGCTGGCGCGCCGCGCTGTCCAAGCCGCCGTTACAGGCGCTCCAACTTAGCGATACTCAAGTCCAGCACCTTCATGCCCGCGCTGCCGAAGTTGATCTGCGCGCGGGCGTTGTTGCCGCTGCCTTCGATATTCACGATCACGCCTTCGCCAAACTTGGCGTGGGCGACCGATTGGCCCAGGCGCCAGCCGGCACCGGCGCCAATGGCCTTACTGGCGATCATTTTCTGCGCCAGCGCGTTATCCGAGCCGACCAATGGCGCCTCATCCCACGCGGACTTCTTGGCGCCGAACCAGTTCGGCTGCACTTTCGGCGTCAGCCACTTCAGTGCATCTTCCGGCAATTCGTCAAAGAAGCGCGACTTCATGTTGTAGCGCGTCTGACCGTGCAGCATCCGCGTCTGCGCAAAGCTCAGGTACAGGCGCTGGCGCGCGCGGGTAATCGCCACGTACATCAGGCGACGCTCCTCTTCCACGCCGTCATGCTCGCGCGAGCTGCTCTCGTGCGGGAACAAGCCCTCTTCCAGACCGGTGATGAAGACGTTGTTGAACTCCAGGCCCTTGGCCGAGTGCACCGTCATCATCTGCACCGCTTCCTGGCCGATGGTGGCCTGGTTGTCGCCGGCCTCCAGCGAGGCGTGCGACAGGAAAGCCGACAGCGGCGACATCACAGTCGCCAGCGGCGCATCCGCGTCCAGAATCTCGAAGCCATCTTCATTGACCACGGCAGCGCCAGCCGACGCCTGGGCCTGCGGGCCGAGGTGCGCGGGCGCGCCATGGCCATAGCCCTCTTCCGACACGAATTGCGTGGCGGCGCTGACCATCTGCTCCAAGTTTTCAATGCGGTCGGCGCCTTCTTTTTCGGTGGCATAGTGCGACAGCAGCGTTGACTGCTCCAGCACCACGCGCACCAGTTCCGGCAGCGCCATTTGCTGCGTCTCAAAACGCACGCCTTCGATCAGCTTGACGAAGCCGGACAGCGAGGTGCCGCCCTTGCCGGTCATATACGGCACTGCTGCATACAGCGACACGCGATACTGCTCGGCGGCCGCTTGCAGCGTTTCCAGCGTGCGCGCGCCAATGCCGCGCGTCGGGAAATTCACCACGCGCAGGAAGGCCGAATCATTGTGCGGGTTATCCATCAATTGCAGGTAGGCGATGGCGTGCTTGACCTCGGCGCGCTGGAAGTAGCGCAGGCCGCCGTACACATGGTAGGGAATGCCGGCCGAGAACAGCGCATGCTCGATCACGCGCGACTGCGCGTTGGAGCGGTACAGCACGGCGATTTCGCTGCGCGAGGCACCGTCGTGGATCAGATTCTTGGTTTCTTCGATAATCCACGAGGCTTCGGACAGGTCCGAGTTGGCTTCGTAGACGCGCACCTGTTCACCGTGGCCGGCGTCGGTACGCAGATTCTTGCCCAAGCGCTTGCTGTTGTTGGCGATCAGCACGTTGGCGGCATCCAGGATGTGACCGTGCGAGCGGTAGTTCTGCTCCAGCTTGATCAGATTCTTGACGTGGAACTCGCGCTCGAAGGCGCTCATATTGCCAACGTTGGCGCCACGGAAAGCATAAATCGACTGGTCATCATCGCCGACCGCGAACAGCGCGCTGTGATTTTGCGTGCCATGGCCGGACAACAGCTTCAGCCATTTGTATTGCAGGTCATTGGTATCCTGGAACTCGTCGACCAGGATGTGCTGGAAGCGCTGCTGGTAATGCTCGCGCAGCGGCTGGTTACGGCTCAGCAGCTCGTAGGTCCGCAGCAGCAGCTCGGCAAAGTCCACCACGCCCTCGCGCTGGCACTGGTCGTCATACAGCTGGTACAGCTCAACCTTCTTGCGTTCATCGGCATTGTACGGATCGATCTTGTCGGCGCGCAGGCCGGAATCTTTCGCGTTGTTGATGAAGTACATAATGTCTTTTGGCGGGAACTTCTCGTCATCGACATTCTGTGCTTTCAGCAGGCGCTTGATGGCCGACAGTTGATCCTGCGAATCGAGGATCTGGAAGGTCTGCGGCAGCGCGGCGTCGCGGTGATGGGTGCGCAACAGGCGGTTGCACAGGCCGTGGAAGGTGCCGATCCACATGCCGCGCGTATTGATCGGCAGCATGGCGGACAGGCGGGTCAGCATTTCCTTGGCGGCCTTGTTGGTAAAGGTCACTGCCAGGATGCCGGAAGGCGACACCTGGCCGGTTTGAATCAGCCAGGCGATACGGGTCGTCAGAACGCGGGTTTTGCCGGAGCCGGCGCCCGCCAGAATCAGGGCGCTCTGGGCGGGCAAGGTGACAGCTGCGAGCTGCTCGTCGTTAAGGTTGTGAAGAAGATTGTGCATCCCGTGATTATACCGGGATGCCTCATCCTCAGGCGGATGGTGCCGGAACGGCTTTGCCGTTTTGCAAGCTTTCCTGCATCAATGATTTCAGCACACGTTCGGCGTCACGAACGGCGTCGGCATGCTTGAGGCTAAGCTCGGACATGCGGGCGCCCATTTCGCCCATCGGACGGCCGGCGGCCTCCATCTTCTCGTGCAGCGCTTTCATCGGCGCATCCTGTTCATGCAGCTTGCTCATTTTTGCTTCGAGCTCGTTCTGGCGCAAAGCCATCTGCTTTTGCAGCGGCGCCATTTCTGCTTGCAGCTGCGCTTGCTGCTGTTGCAGGCTGCGGAGTCTTTCGCCGCTGCGTTCAGCGCTGATATCACGCGAAACACTCTCGATGCGGCGGGCGACTCGTTCTTGCGCGCTTGCGATTCTGGCAATTTCGCGCTGCTCTTCTTGCGCACTCCGCGCGGCATTCTTGCCGATCTCGCCGGCGACCACGCCAATCTCATGGCCGATGGCGTTGATGATCTTGCCCTGCGCATCCATTTTTTTGTCCTGCTCTTCCATCTGTGCGCTGATGCGATTGACTGGTGCCCAGACCTCCTCCAGGCGCGACATGGTGGATGGATCGCTGATCAAATAAGTTTTGTCGCCGTCGCGGAACCACAGGAAGTTGCCTTTGACACTGCTGCGCAGTTGCGAGACTTTACGAATGTCCTGCAGGCTGGCGGAGACGGTGATGCTGGGCGTGCCAGCACGGACGATGGCGTAGGCGTTGCGCGGCGCTGGCGCGGCGGCCGGAGCTGGTGCGGCGGCAGGCGCAGGAGCGGCCGCTGGTGCGGCAGGAGCGGCTGGTGCGGCTGGTGCTGCCGGAGCAACGGCGGCGACCAGTTCGCGCATCGCAGCCACAGGGGCAACGGGGGCAACTGGCGCTACGGGTGCGATCATGTCCGGAGCATCTGGTGCTGCGGGCGCTTCCGGCACAGCAGGCAGCGCCGCCACTTCCGGGACTGCGGGCACGGCCGGCAATTCAGCCGCGACTGGGCTTTTCGGCGGCGCTGGTGTTGCTGGCGGCTGAGGTGCGGCGTGGGCATAGAACATGGCGCCGGCCGCCAGCAGACCTGCCAGCGGCATGGCGATTTTCCAGCTGACCGGTTCGACATCGGGACGCAGCAGGCGTTTGATACGAGACATGAGATTTCCTCCGTGAGCCGCATGGGCTAGTTGTGTTGTATCGAACTGGAAGCGGTCCAGTTGCGACAGGGCTTGCGCCAGCTTTTGCGGCTGGCCGAGCATATCCACTGCCAGGTCGTCGGCGATTTGTTCCCGCTCGATCCGTATCCTGCGCGATATAGCCCAAACACTAGGGTGATAGAACAGCACGATCTCAATCGCGCTTTGTATGAGGTTAACCAGATAGTCGCGGCGCTTGATGTGCGCCAGCTCGTGCGCCAGCAGCGCTTCCAGCAGATCAGCTGGCATGCCGGTAATCAGCGCGGCCGGCACCAGCACGATGGGTTTGAAGCAGCCGGCGGTGATCGGGCTGTCCAGCCGTTCAACCACACCCAGGCGCACATGGAAGTCGATGTCGAAACGGCGCGCCAGCTCGGACAGGCGGCGCTGCCAATAGGGATTACCGGTAAATTCGTCAGGCCGGGTGCGGTTCGCTACCCACTTGAGGCCGATCGCCAGGCGCAGCGCCATCAGTGCGGCGCCAGCCAGCCACAGGCCGACGATCCACGGCAATTGCCGGCGTAGCAGGTCTTTGACGCCATCGAAGGTATTGTCGCTGAACAGCGTGACCGCATTGTCGCCAGCGCCGGCAGCGGCCACCGTCTGTACCGCGCCAAAGCCATTGCCGGCGTGCAGATCCGCCAGTTGCATGATGATGCTCGACAGTGGCAACGCAGCGCACAGCAGCATGCCGCCGCAAGCCACCGCATAACGCGTCTGTGGACGCGCCTTTTGCAGCAGGTGCATGGCGAGCGTCACCGCCCAGCCGATCAGCAAGCCCTGCCAGATAAAGTGCAGCAGTGTCCAGCCAACGGCGGACACCATCGCTGGCAGCATGTTATTCATCGCCGCTGTCCGTCGTGAAATTGATAGAAATATCCATGCCGCCCTCCAAGTCGATGGATGTAGAATAAATTATCTAGATTGCGAAGTCTAGAACTTTTTTTCTACATCCATCCAGGCACAGCTTTTAGTACATCACAACGGAGCGGATCGACTCGCCGCTCTTCATCAGGTCAAAGCCCTGGTTGATGTCTTCCAGCTTCAGGCGATGGGTGATCAGGTCGTCGATGTTGAGCTTGCCTTCCATATACCAATCGACAATCTTCGGCACATCGGTACGGCCACGCGCGCCGCCGAAGGCCGAA
Organism: Duganella sp. sic0402; assembly: GCF_019219065.1. GTDB lineage: Bacteria > Pseudomonadota > Gammaproteobacteria > Burkholderiales > Burkholderiaceae_D > Rugamonas. Next base: position 169,067 of record NZ_JAHUWK010000008.1, read on the forward strand.
CCTTTCCACTCGCGCCCGGTCACCAGCTGGAACGGACGGGTCGAGATTTCCTGACCCGCCGCCGCCACGCCGATGATGATCGACTTGCCCCAACCCTTGTGGCAGCACTCCAGCGCCTGACGCATCAGCGTGGTATTGCCGACACACTCGAAACTGTAGTCGGCGCCGCCGTCGGTCAGCTGGATGATGTGGTCAACCACGTTTTCCACTTCATTCGGATTGATGAAATGGGTCATGCCGAACTTGCGCGCCATTTCCTGGCGGGCCGGATTGATATCCACGCCGATGATCTTGTCGGCGCCCACCATCTTGGCCGCCTGGATCACGTTCAGGCCGATGCCGCCCAGGCCGAACACCACCACATTCGCGCCTGCTTCCACCTTGGCGGTGAACAGCACCGCGCCCACGCCGGTGGTCACGCCGCAACCGATGTAGCAAACTTTATCGAAAGGCGCATCCTCACGGATCTTGGCCAGAGCGATTTCCGGCACCACGATGTAATTCGAGAAGGTCGACGTGCCCATGTAGTGATAAATCGGCTTGCCGTCGATCGAGAAGCGGCTGGTCGCATCGGGCATCAGGCCACGGCCCTGGGTCGAGCGGATCGACTGGCACAGATTGGTTTTCTGCGACAGGCAGAATTTGCACTGGCGGCATTCCGGCGTGTACAGCGGAATCACGTGGTCATCTTTTTTCAGCGATTTCACGCCAGGACCCACGTCCACCACGATGCCGGCGCCTTCATGGCCCAGGATCGCCGGGAAAATCCCTTCCGGATCGGCGCCGGACAGGGTGTAGTAATCGGTATGGCAGATGCCGGTGGCCTTGATCTCGACCAGCACCTCGCCTTCGCGCGGGCCGCCCAGTTCGACTTCTTCGATCGTCAGAGGCTTGCCCGCTTGCCATGCAACGGCTGCTTTGGTTTTCATGATGTTCCTTTCGCGTTGGAACATCATGATAACAAATCAGTCGTGGAAAGCGTCCACCACTTTGCGTTGGCCCAGCATGAAGGCGTCGGCGACGTGGCGCAGCGGCGCCACATCCACGTCCGACTTGCCGGCGCGGATGATGTCGGCGAAGCGCTGGTACAGCGATGAGTATTCGGCTTCTTTTTCGAGAGTCTGTTCAGCGCCGTTGATCCACAGGCGCGAGCCGCCATCTGCCAGCTTGACCTCGCCCTTGGCGGTGGTGACCACGATGTCCCAGCTTTGCTTGCCGGTCTGGCGCCAGTCGAATTCGGCGTGCACCTTGACGCCATCGGCGTCCTGGAAATGCAGGTCGGCAGCGATCGGCGCGTCGCGGTTTTCCGGAAATTCCAGCGCGGCCTTGGTCAGGAACACTGCCGATGGCAGGATTTCGGTGACGATGGATAGCGCGTTGATGCCCGGATCAAACACGCCCAGGCCACCCGCCTGCCAGATCCAGTCCTGGTTCGGATGCCACTGGCGCACGTCTTCTTTCCAGATCACATGCATTGCCGTTGGCTTTTCCACGGCCAGATGGGCCTTGGCCGGCTGCACGCCCGGCGCATAGCGCGAGTGCCAGCTGGCGAACAGGCTGACGCCCTTCTCTGCGGCAAAGGCTTCCAGGTCGGCCACTTCCGACAGCGTCGCGCCCGGTGGTTTTTCCAGGAAAACATGCTTGCCTGCGGCCAGCGCCTTGCGCGCGGCGGCATAGCGGTATTGCGGCGGCATGCACAGCGAAACGGCTTCGATATCCGGATTGGCGGCCAGCATCGCTTCGATGGTCGGGAAGCTCGGCACCTGGTCGATGGTGTTGTTGCGGCTGGCCGTCGCGACCAGCGCGTAGCCGGCATTTGCAGTAATGGCTGGCAGGTGCTGGTCGTAAACGATTTTTCCCACGCCGACGATGGCGAGTTTGATAGGTGACGTCATCTGTATGTATCCTGATTGAGTTGATCCGGCAGCCTATCACCTCCGCCAGTCACGCAACAAGATCAGACAGCCGTCACCTTGTATTTATTATCAATAATGCGATTATTGGGGTTCAACCGGCATCGCAGGGCCGATGCCAAGCAGGTCGGACACGGTGCGCCACAGCTGGCGCGGCGAGGTCCATGGCTTGGGCAGGAAAGCGCTGCCGGCGTGGTGGTACTCGGGATGGCGTGCCGAATACATCAGCACCCGCGCATCGCCCTGCAATACGCGCACTTCCGGCAGCAGATCGGTGCCGTCGCCATCCGGCAGGTCCGGGTCCAGCACCACCAGCGCGAATTTTTCAGTGCGCAGCAGTTCCTGCGCGGCGGCGATGCTCGATACATGGGTCACTTGCGTTTCCGGCACCAGCAGCGCGGCCAGCACCAGCGCCGTGTCGTGGTCGCTGTCGATATGCAGTACGCGCGGGGCGGCGGCAAAAATGGAAAATCCGATGGCGCCGCCAGTCTCTTCGGTGAACGGGCGATAGGTGCTGCTTGGCAGATCGTTGGTCATGGCTGTCTCCGCTTGGAAAGCTATATGCAAGCTCGGCGGAGTTGGGCCGAAGGAATCAGGGGCGGCGCAGGGTACAGGCGCTCATTGAGGCGACAGATGCAGATTGGGGCCCTGTCGCTGCTGAGGCGGGCGAATAAGGTTTTATCCGCCGCTCAGACAATAGTGTATAACAAAAATGCCGCAGAACAAGAAAAATTGCCTTGGGCGTTTACTTTTTCAGACGGCTGTTGAATGCGGCATGCAAGCTGTTGAGGGTCTCTTCGGCCGCCAGCAGCTGGTCAGCCACCTCGTTGACCTTGCGCCGGTTGGAGCGGGCGTGATCACGCAGCACCTCGAAAGCGGTGTTGCGGTCGGTCTGGAATTTGCACATCAGCAGGCCCACAGCCAGGCTGGTTTCGCGGCCGGCGGCCAGCGCTGCATTCAGATTCAGTTCGGTGCGGCGCAGCTGACGGATCTCGTCGGCGCGCGCCAGGCCAGCGGCAAACGCCGGCATCAGCTGTTTCTCATCGACCGGCTTGACCAGGAAGCCCACCGCACCGTAGGAGGCGGCCTGCTTGCCGGCGTCGGCATCGCCACGGCCGGACAGGAACATGAACGGCACCGAGCTGGTGGCGTGCAGTTGCTTGGCCAGTTCCAGGCCATTCATGCCGGGCATATGGATGTCGAGCAGGGCCAGGTCGGGTTCACGCTGGGCGATCAATTGCAGCGCTTGCTCCGCCGAAGGCGCCTTGGCGACGTCGTAGCCGGCATGGCCTAGCACTTCGCCGAGGAAGTCGAGCAGCAGAGGATCATCGTCGACGATCAGGATCAGGCGCTTCTGGTTGATAGAGGATAAAGGCATAGGGTCGGCAACCTTGGGCTAATACTAACGACCCCATTATAAAGCCGAAAACCGTCCGCACTTCAAGCGTTTTATTTCGTTTTGAAAAGTACGTTAAATTGGCTAACGGCTTCAGCCACACTTTCAGCTTGATAGATGCTGCTGATCGCGGCCACCATGTGGGCGCCACGCGCGACCAGCGGGGCAGCGTTTTCCGGCGTCATGCCACCGATAACCACCGTCGGCACCCGAATCACCTCGCGTGCCTGATCGAGGATGGACGCTTGCGTGGTGACCGCATACTGCTTGACTCGCGATGGATAGAATCCGCCGAAAGCGACATAGCTGGCACCGGCCAGTTGCGCATCGATGGCGCGCGCCATGTCGCCATAGCAGGAAGCGCCGATGATTTTTTCACTGCCGAGCTGTGCGCGGACATTGGCCACTTCCGCGTCCGTACCGCCGAGGTGAACGCCGTCCGCATCCAGTTGCTGGCACAACTCAACAAAATCGTTGACGATGAACGGCACCTGATAGCGGCGGCACAGCGCCTGCAAGGCCGCCGCCTGCTCGGCGCGCAGCGCCGGGCCGGCATCCTTGTGGCGATATTGCAGTAGTGCGATAGGTCCGGCCTGCATGGCCTGCTCGCTCAGTTGCAGCAAGCGGTCGGTGTCGTCCCAGTTGGGCGTGACCAGATAAAGTCCTTGCATGATGCTCTTTCGTTTAGCGTAAGGGAATGCGCTGACCCGCAGCGATGACGTAAGCGTCGCGCAGCGCGTGATAGACATAATGCTGGGCGTGTTCCAGCGCCACTGCGGTCGGCAGGCCAAGCGCCAGCTGGCCTGCGATGGCCGACGCCAGCGTGCAGCCGCTGCCATGGAAAGCGCCATCGATGCGTGGCCAGCGCCATTCGCGCGGCGCACCTGGCCCGTGCCAGCGGTTGACGATCTCCTCGCCGTCAGCGTGACCACCGGTGATGAAAACATGGTGGCAGCCGCGCGCGCGCAGATTGCGCGCCTGCATCTCCGGCTGAGTGGCATCGCTGAGCGCCTGTGCTTCCGGGCCGTTGGGCGTCAGCACGGTGGTCAGCGGCAGCAAGGGCGCAAGCGCTTGCGCCGCGTCGTCGCGCGACAGCAGATCGCCATGGCCGCTGGCCAGCACCGGGTCCAGCACCAGCGGCAGGTCGGGCTGCCGCTGGCGCAGCCGACTGACGAACTCCGCAATCGCCTGCGCGTTGGCGGCGCTGCCGGTGATGCCGATCTTGACCGCGCTGATGGTCATCTTGTCGGCCAGCACCTGCGCCTGGCGCAGCACCAGCGCGGCATCCACCGGCTGCACCGCGAACACGCGGTCATTGTCCTGCACCGTCAACGCGGTGCAGACGCTGAGCGCATGCGCGCCCTGCCCGGCTATCGCCTGCTGATCCGCCGCCAGTCCTGCGCCGCCGGACGGATCGAGTCCGGCGAACACCAGCACGCAGGCGCGCGTGTCGACGCTCATGCCAGCCGGCCCGCCATTGGTGACGACGGCGATGCCGCGAATTTGCGCGCGATCCGTCCGGCCAGGTAAGCCTCCCGGCCCGCCTGCACACCCAGCTTCATCGCGCGCGCCATGCGCACCGGGTCTTGCGCACCGGCGATGGCGGTGTTCATCAGCACACCGTCGCACCCCAGCTCCATGGCGATGGCCGCGTCGGAGGCAGTACCCACGCCGGCGTCCACCAGCACCGGCACCTTGGCCTGTTCGATAATCAGCGACAGGTTCCACGGATTCAGGATGCCCATGCCGGAACCGATCAGCGACGCCAGCGGCATCACCGCCACGCAGCCGATATCCTCCAGCATGCGCGCCTGGATAGGATCGTCGCTGCAATACACCATCACGTCGAAGCCATCCTTCACCAGCTCGCGCGCGGCAACCAGTGTTTCGGGCATATTCGGGAACAGGGTTTTCTCATCGCCCAGCACTTCCAGCTTGACCAGCTTATGTCCGTTCAGCAGTTCGCGCGCCATTTGCAGCGTGTAGATGGCGTCCTTGGCGGTGTAGCAACCGGCCGTATTCGGCAGGATGGTGTACTGCGACGGCGGCAGCACATCCAGCAGGCTGGGCGCCTTCGGGTCCTGGCCGATATTCACGCGGCGGATCGCCACCGTAATAATCTCCGCTTCGGCGGCGTCGGTCGCCTCGCGGGTTTGCTGCAGGTCTTTGTACTTGCCGCTGCCCACCAGCAGCCGCGACTTGTACTGTTTGCCTGCAATCGTCAACACGTCATTCATTTTTATCTCCAGTTAGCCGCCACCGATGGCGCGCACGATATCCACTTTGTCGCCGGCCTGCAGCACACGCTCGGACCATTGCTGGCGCGGCGCCACGTTGCGGTTGACCGCCAGCGCCAGCGCCTGTCCGCTCAGCGCCAGCGCATCAACCAACTGCTCCAGCGTGTGCTGCGCCGGCACCCGATGCGGTGCGCCGTTCAATTCAATGTCAATCATGATTCAGGCTTTGCTATACAGCTCGGCGCCGCTCTTGATGAACTCCACCGCCTTGACCTGCATGCCATCTTCGGCATATTTGCGCACCTCCTGGGTGATCTTCATCGAGCAGAAATGCGGGCCGCACATCGAACAGAAATGCGCCACCTTGGCGGAATCCTTGGGCAAGGTCTCATCGTGGAATTCGCGCGCCTTGTCCGGATCGAGGCCGAGGTTGAACTGGTCTTCCCAGCGGAATTCAAAGCGCGCCTTGGACAGCGCGTTGTCGCGGATCTGCGCGCCCGGATGGCCCTTGGCCAGGTCGGCTGCATGCGCGGCGATCTTGTAGGTGATGATGCCGTCCTTGACATCGTTCTTATCCGGCAGGCCGAGATGCTCTTTCGGCGTCACGTAGCACAGCATGGCCGTGCCGTACCAGCCGATCTGCGCCGCACCGATGCCCGATGTAATGTGGTCATAGCCCGGTGCGATATCGGTGGTCAGCGGTCCCAGCGTGTAGAACGGCGCCTCATGGCACTGCTCCAGTTGCAGGTCCATATTCTCCTTGATCAGCTGCATCGGCACGTGGCCGGGGCCTTCAATCATCACCTGCACATCGTGCTTCCAGGCGATCTGGGTCAGCTCGCCCAGCGTTTTCAGCTCGCCCAGTTGCGCCTCGTCATTGGCGTCGTAAATCGACCCCGGACGCAAGCCGTCGCCCAAGGAGAAGGACACGTCATACGCCTTCATGATCTGGCAGATCTCTTCAAAGTGCGTGTACAGGAAGGACTCCTGGTGATGCGCCAGGCACCATTTGGCCATGATCGAACCGCCGCGCGAAACGATGCCAGTCATGCGCTTGGCCGTCAGCGGCACATAGCGCAGCAGCACGCCGGCATGGATGGTGAAGTAGTCGACGCCCTGCTCCGCCTGTTCGATCAGCGTGTCGCGGAAGATTTCCCAGGTCAGGTCCTCGGCCTTGCCGTTGACCTTTTCCAGCGCCTGGTAAATCGGCACCGTACCAATCGGCACCGGGCTGTTGCGGATGATCCATTCGCGCGTTTCGTGGATATGCTTGCCGGTCGACAGGTCCATCACCGTGTCGCCGCCCCAGCGGATCGACCAGGTCATTTTCTCGACCTCTTCGCCTATCGACGACGTCACTGCCGAATTGCCGATATTGGCATTGATCTTCACCAGGAAGTTGCGGCCGATGATCATCGGCTCGACTTCCGGGTGGTTGATATTGGCCGGGATAATGGCACGGCCGCGAGCAATTTCCTGGCGCACGAATTCGGCGCTGATCTCGGCAGGAATGCTTGCGCCATAAGCCTGGCCAGGATGCTGGCGCCCCATCAGCTCCGCCAGCCGCTGGCCATTCGGTCCGGACACTTTCAGACTCGCGATATATTCCTTGCGCCGCAGGTTTTCGCGGATGGCGACAAACTCCATTTCCGGCGTGATGATGCCCTGGCGCGCATAGTGCATCTGCGTGACATTGCGGCCTGCGCGCGCGCGGCGCGGCTTGCGGTGCAGATTGAAGCGCAATTCCTCCAGCGCCGGATCGGCCAGTCGCGCCTGGCCATAGGCCGAAGTCGGACCATCCAGCTCCTCAGTATCGTCGCGCTCCAGTATCCACGGCAGGCGCGGCGTTTCGGCCAGGCCGGAGCGGATGTCGATGCGCGCTGCGGGATCGGTGTACGGGCCGGAGGTATCGTAGACAGTCACCGGCGGATTGGCCTCGAAGCCGAACGAGGCCGGCGTATCGGCCTGCGAGATGAGGCGCATCGGCACACGGATATCGGCGCGGCTGCCTTGCACGTAGATCTTGCGGGAATTGGGAAGTGGCTGTATCGCTGCCTGGTCCACCGTGGCGGTGGCGGACATGAATTTCGGGTTGGCGTTCATTTGGCTCCTTTGTTGGGCTAACAGGAGCCAGCAAAGGAGGTTGGACGACAGCCCGCGCGAACAGCGCACGGCAGACATCCTAAGCTTCCCTTCGCTGGCATTATCCAGATCAGGTTCGGAGGGTATTTCTCACCCGCGCCATTCGCATGACGCAGGACCCCTAGCGTTTGCCACCTTGCGGCAGCGCGCCGATTATAAACCGGCTGACAGGCAAAGTGGCAAAAATCCTACATTCAGCGCGCGAGGGCTCGGGTATAGTGTCCTTATGCCACAAAGCAATGCTCAACACCCTGCCCCGCCGCCGCGCCGCCTGTCCCTCCTCGCCGCCCTGTGCCTGGCGATGTGCGTCGCGGCGCACGCCGACACCGGCGAACGTTGGGACAGCATGTCCTACACCGCGTTCAAGCGCTACGTGCACAACGACATCAGCAGCGGCCTGTGCTTCACTCAGGACCGCCAGGGCTTTGTATGGATAGGCACCCAGGCCGGCCTGGTGCGCTGGGACGGCAACCGCCAGGTCAAATACCTGGCCGACGCGCGCGACGACGCGCTGCCCGACAGCTACGTCATGAGCGTGCACGTCGACACCCAGGGCCGGCTGTGGGCCGGCATGAACTCCGGCGGCCTGGTGCGCTACGATCCGCAGCGCGACAACTTTGTGCGCTACCGCGCCAGTCCCACCGGCCTGCGCGACCCGCGCGTGAACGCCATTACCGATGACGGCACCGGCGGCTTGTGGATCGCCACCGGCAGCGGCCTCGATCACCTGGCGGCCAGCGGCGCATTCGACCGGCTGAGCGACAATTATGGTAACGCCACGCTGCCCGAGGGCGGCATCGATACGCTGCTGCGCGACGCCGACGGCTCCTTGTGGGCCGGCACGCGCCGCGGCTTGTTCCAGCTGAAGCGCGGCCAGCCGGCGCGGCAAGTGGCGCTGGGCGGCAAACTGGGACTTCCGATCAGCGCACTGCTCAAGGACAGTACCGGCAAGCTGTGGATCGGCAGCCGCACCAACGGCGCCTTCGTCATTGCGGTGCCGGGAGATGCGGGCGTAGCGGTGCGCGAGAGCGGTCCGCAAGCGACGCTGCAGCAGGAACGGGTATCGGGGATCGTCGAAGCCGCGCCCGGCGAAATCTGGTTTGGCACCAATGGTGCCAACGGCGGCATTGTGGTGTACGACGTGCAGCACAACAGTTCGCGGCGCATCCGCCACCGCGCCGACGCGCCCGACAGCCTGGCCGACAACGATGTGATGGCGATGTTCCGCGAACGCAGCGGCATCATCTACGCGTCCAATATGGCCGGCATCAGCCAGCATGCGCCGCAGCCGCGCGCGGTGGCCACCGTCCGCTATCTGGATGCGGGCCGCAGCGGCGTGATCAGCGCGGCCAGCACCATGGTCGCGTCCGATGGACGGCTGTGGCTGGGCCTGATCAACGGCGGGGTCGCGATCGTCGATCCGCAGCACGGGCTGAGCGGACGCGTGGCGGCGCACAACGGCATGCAGCAAGGGCGCGTGCTGGCCACGGCGGCGGGTCCCGGCGGCGAAGTGTATATCGGCACGCAGAACGGCCTGTTCCGCGCCAACGCCGACGGCAGCCGCGCGCAGCGGGTAAAGCTGCCGCAGCGGCGCGAAGAAGATGAAGTGTGGGCGCTGGCGATCAGCGGCAACACCTTGTGGATGGGCGGCCTGGATGGCGTGTGGGCGCTGCAACTGTCGCCCGACGGCGAACCGCAACTGCTGCGGCATGAAGACAAACGCCTGGGCGATCCGCGCGTCACCGCCATTCTCCCGGTCGGCAACGATGTCTGGGTGGGCACGCGCACCGGCCTGGCGCGCGTGGGCGCAAACGGCGTGGAGGCGATTCCCGCCGACCTGTCAACGCCGGACCGGCTGCCGCCCGGCTATGTTTCCTCGCTGCTGATGGATGGCCAGGGCCGGCTGTGGCTGTCGAATTTCGGCACCGGCGTGGTCATCCTCGAACGCACCGATCCGGACGGGCGGCGCCGCTTCCGCCGGCTGGGCATGCAGCAGGGCCTGCCCGACAGCGGCGGCAACAAGCTGCTACAGGATCGTCAGGGCATGATCTGGGCCAGCACCGACGCCGGCCTGGCGCGCATCGATCCGCACACACTGGAAATCAAGGCGCTCGGTCCCGGCGAAGGCGTGCATGTGCCGACCTACTGGACCAACTCCGGCGCGGTGAGCGCTAGCGGCGACCTGGTGTTTGGCGGCTTGAGCGGCCTCACCGTGGTCAAGCCGCAGGCACTGGAGGCCTGGCGCTACACGCCGCCGGTGGTGGTCACGCGCATCCTGCTCAACGACAAGGACATGCCGTTCGCGCCGTACAACCAGGGCTTGGGCGGCAAGGCGCCGACTATCGTGGTGCCGATCGAAGCGCGCGAACGCGGATTCTCGCTGGAGTTCGCGGCGCTCGACTACACCGCACCGGAGCGCAACCGCTACGCCTACCGGCTCAAGGGTTTCGATCCCAACTGGGTCAGCAGCGAAGCCTCGTCGCGCCGCGCCAGCTACAACAATCTGCCACCGGGCGACTATGTGCTGCAACTGCGCGGCTCCAACCGCAATGGCGACTGGGCCGCGCCGATCGAGGTGCCGGTGCACGTCATGCCGGCCTGGCATCAGCGGCCGCTGGCGCGGGTGGCAATGGTGGCGCTCGGACTGCTGCTGGGCGCGGGGCTGATGCAGGCCCGTACCAGCTATCTGCGGCGCCGCCAGCGCGAGCTGGAAGCGATGGTGGAGGCACGCACGGCCGAACTACGCGCCACGCAAACCCAGCTGGAGACGCTGGCCTATGGCGATCCGCTGACCGGCCTGGCCAACCGCCGCCTGTTCAACGATGAATTGCGCCACCTGGTGGCGCAGGCCGAGCGCGGCGGGGCCTCCTTCACGCTGCTGCTGATCGACCTGGACCGCTTCAAGCCGGTCAACGACACGCTGGGCCACGACGCCGGCGACGCGCTGCTGGCCGCCGCCGCCGAGCGGCTGCGCGCAGCCGTGCGCGAGGCGGACCGGCCGTTCCGTCTTGGCGGCGACGAATTCGCCGTGCTGCTGAGCCAGACCACCGACCGCGAGACACTGGAACCGGTGTGCGCGCGCATCCTCGCCAATCTGGCGGCGCCGCTGCCGCATGGCGAGGCGGTAATCGAAATCAGCGCCAGCATCGGCGCCGCCGTCTACCGCAGCGGCGAAAACCACGAACAACTCTACAAGCGCGCCGACGTCGCGCTGTACGAGGCCAAGGCTGCCGGCCGCAATACCTGGCGGCTCAGTCTTTGAATACCGGCGTGGACTTGCTGGCGCCCGCCAGCATCGCCGCTTGCAGATCGTTCGACATCAGCATGGCGGCGTTCCAGGTGGCGATGTAGTTCAGGCCGTCGGCGACGCTGTGGTCGCGCGTGTAACTGATCATCTCCTTGACGCCGCGTACCGACAGCGGCGACTTGGCGGCGATCTGTACGGCGATCTCGCGCACGCCGGCGCGCAAGGCTTCCGGCGAGTCGAACACGCGGTTGACCAGGCGCATATGCTTCGCCTCGGCGGCGTCGAACTTGCGCGCGGTATAGGCCAGCTCGCGCGCCATGCCCTCGCCGATCAGGCGCGGCAGTCGTTGCAAAGTTCCCACATCGGCCACCATGCCGATATCGATTTCCTTGATGGTGAACCAGGCCTCGGCCGAGCAATAGCGCATGTCGGCGCAGCAGATCAGATCGATGCCGCCGCCGACGCAAGCGCCGTGCACGGCGGCCAGCACCGGCTTGCGGCAGCGTTCCAGGCTGGTCAGCGCGTCCTGCAAATCGAGGATCACCCGGCGCAGCTTCTCGCGCGAGCGGCCGTCGCAGTCATCGCGCACCTGCGCGCCGACGCCCATCATCATCTGCAGGTCGATGCCCGAGGTGAACGCCTTGCCCTCGCCTTCGAGGATGGCGACGCGGATCTCCGGCGTCTCATCGATGTGACGGAACACCGCGCGGATCTCATCCCACATCGCCGCGTTCATCGCATTCAGCTTCTCCGGCCGGTTCAACCGCACGGTGGCAATATGGTCTTCTACTGACAAAGTCAGGGTTTCAAAACTTGGCATAGCGCGCTCCTCCTTGTGATTTTTATCATTTTGCCACTGCCACAATAATACGCAGCGGGGGCTGCGTCATCTATAATGGCTGTTTTCGCAAACGCATTTATAAAATATCAGCCATATCATGGAATTAGCCAAGTCTTTCGAGCCTGCCGACATTGAACAGTTCTGGCGCAGCGAGTGGGAATCGCGCGGTTACTACACCGCCACCCTCGACGCCGGCAAACCTTCTTTCAGCATCCAGCTGCCGCCGCCGAACGTCACCGGCACCCTGCACATGGGCCATGCGTTCAACCAGACCATCATGGATGGCCTGACCCGCTATCACCGCATGCTGGGCCATAACACCGCCTGGATCCCCGGCACCGACCACGCCGGCATCGCCACCCAGATCGTGGTGGAGCGCCAGCTGGACGCGCAGAAAATCTCGCGCCACGACCTGGGCCGCGAAGAATTCATCAAGAAAGTCTGGGAGTGGAAAGAGAAATCCGGCTCCACCATCACCGGCCAGATGCGCCGCCTGGGCGCCTCGCCGGACTGGAAACGCGAATACTTCACCATGGACGCCGAGCGCTCCAAGTCGGTGACCGAAGTGTTCGTGCGCCTGCACGAGCAAGGCCTGATCTACCGCGGCAAGCGCCTGGTCAACTGGGACCCGGTGCTGGGCACCGCCGTGTCCGACCTGGAAGTGGTGTCGGAAGAAGAAAACGGTTCGATGTGGTACATCAAGTACCCGCTGGCCGATGGCAGCGGCACGCTGACCGTGGCCACCACCCGTCCTGAAACCATGCTGGGCGACGTGGCCGTGGCGGTTGATCCGACCGACGAACGCTACCTGCCGCTGGTTGGCAAGATGCTCAAGCTGCCGCTGGTCGGCCGCGAAATCCCGATCATCGCCGACGCCTATGTCGACAAAGCCTTCGGCACCGGCTGCGTGAAAATCACCCCGGCGCACGACTTCAACGACTACGCCGTCGGCCAGCGCCACAACCTGGACATGCCGTCAATCCTGACGCTGGAAGCGAAGATCGTCGACGACGCGCCGGAAGCCTACCGTGGCCTGGACCGCTTTGTCGCGCGTAAGAAAATCGTCGCCGACCTGGAAGAACAGGGCTTGCTGGAAGAAGTCAAACCACACAAGCTGATGGTGCCGCGCGGCGACCGTACCGGCGTGGTCATCGAGCCGATGCTGACCGACCAGTGGTTCGTCGCCATGAGCAAGCCTGCGCCGGAAGGCACTTTCAATCCGGGCAAATCGATCGCTGAAGTGGCACTGGAAAAAGTCGCCACCGGCGAGATCAAATTCGTGCCGGAAAACTGGAGCACCACCTACAACCAGTGGCTGAACAACATCCAGGACTGGTGCATCTCGCGCCAGCTGTGGTGGGGCCATCAGATCCCGGCCTGGTACGACGACGCCGGCAACATCTTCGTCGCCCGTACCGAAGAGGAAGCCAAGGCGCAAGCGGCGGCCAAAGGCATCACCGCGCCACTGCGCCGCGACAACGACGTGCTGGACACCTGGTTCTCGTCCGCGCTGGTGCCGTTCTCGACCCTGGGCTGGCCGGAAGAAACCCCGGACATCAAGGCCTTCCTGCCATCGTCGGTGCTGGTGACAGGCTTCGACATCATCTTCTTCTGGGTGGCGCGCATGGTCATGATGACCGCGCACTTCACCGGCAAAGTACCGTTCCAGACCGTCTACGTGCATGGCCTGGTGCGTGACTCGCAGGGCCAGAAAATGTCCAAGTCCAAGGGCAACACGCTGGACCCGATCGACCTGATCGATGGCATCGATGTGGAAGCGCTGGTTGCCAAGCGCACCACCGGCCTGATGAATCCGAAAGACGCCGAGAAGATCACCAAAGCCACCCGCAAGGAATTCCCGAACGGTATCGCTGCCTACGGTACTGACGCGGTGCGCTTCACGATGGCCTCGTACGCCTCGCTGGGCCGCAACATCAACTTCGACCTGGGCCGCGCCGAAGGCTACCGCAACTTCTGCAACAAGCTGTGGAACGCTACCCGCTTCGTGATGATGAACACCGAAGGCAAGGACTGCTCGGCATCGGAAGCCGACCTGTCGCAAGCCGACAAGTGGATCATCTCGCTGCTGCAAAAAGCCGAGCTGGAAGTGGCCAAGGGCTTCGAAGACTACCGCTTCGACAACATCGCCTCGGCCATCTACAAGTTTGTCTGGGACGAGTACTGCGACTGGTATCTGGAAGTGGCCAAGGTGCAGGTACAAAGCGGCACCGAAGGCCAGCAGCGCGCCACCCGCCACACGCTGCTGCGCGTGCTGGAAGTGGTGCTGCGTCTGGCGCATCCGGTGATCCCGTTTGTAACCGAGGCGCTGTGGCAGGCGATTGCGCCGCTGGCTGGCAAGACCGGTGATTCGATCATGATGCAACCGTACCCGATCGCCAACACCGCCAATATCGACGAATCGGCCGAAGCCTGGATGCAGCAGCTGAAAGCGCTGACCGATGCGACCCGCAACCTGCGCGGCGAAATGCAACTGGCGCCATCGCTGCGCGTGCCGCTGATCGTCGAGCCGGGCAACGCCGCCGACAAGGCTGCGATGGAAGGCTTTGCAGCGTACGTGCAATCGCTGTCCAAGCTGTCGGAAGTGCAGATTGTGGATGTGCTGCCGGAATCACCTGCGGCGGTGTGCATCGTCGGCACCACCAAGATGATGCTGAAAGTGGAAATCGACGTCAAAGCCGAGCGTGAGCGCCTGAGCAAGGAGATCACCCGCCTGGAAGGCGAGATCAACAAGGCCAACGGCAAGCTGTCGAACGAAAGCTTCGTCGCCCGCGCACCGGCGGAAGTGGTCGCGCAAGAGAAAGAGCGCGTCGCCAACTTCTCCGCCACGCTGGACAAAATGCGCGAGCAGATCGCCAAGCTGCCAGCGGCTTAAACCTGATCCGGGGTCAGTTCTGACCCCGGTTTTTATGCCAGCAGTTCGGCGTAGCGGGCGATGTCGACGTTGCCGCCGCTGATGATGATGCCGACGCGCTTGCCCTGCAGTTGCTCTTTCATCGCGCGCGCGGCGGCAAACCCTAGCCCGCCAGTCGGCTCCACCACCATCTTCATGCGCTCGGCAAAGAAGCGCATCGCGGCGCGCAGTTCGTCGTCGCTGGCGGTCAGGATGTCATCCACATCGCGTTTGATAATCGGGAAGGTCAGGTTGCCCAGATGCTGCGTTTGCGCGCCATCGGCGATCGTCTTCGGCGTGTCGATGTGCACGATGCTGCCGCTGCGGAACGATTGCTGGCCATCGTTGCCCGCCTCCGGCTCCACGCCAAACAGTTTCGCCGACGGCGACAGCGCGCGCGTCGACAAGGCGGTGCCGCCCAGCAGGCCGCCACCGCCCAACGGTGCGAATACATAATCCAGGCGCCCTACTTCCTCAAACAGTTCCTTGGCCGCCGTGCCCTGCCCCGCAATCACGTCGGCGTGATCGTATGGCGGAATCAGCGTCAGGCCATGCTTGGCCGCCAGGTCGCGGCCGATCTGTTCGCGGTCTTCCGTGTAGCGATCGTAGATCACCACCGTGGCGCCGTAACCGCGTGTGGCAGCGACCTTGGCCGCCGGCGCATCATGCGGCATGACGATGGTAGCCGGTATGCCCAGCAACCGCGCCGACAAGGCCACCGCCTGCGCGTGATTGCCCGACGAGAAAGCCACCACGCCCGCCTTGCGCTGTTCCGGCGTGAACTTGGCCAGCGCGTTGTATCCGCCACGGAATTTGAACGCGCCCATGCGCTGGAAGTTTTCGCACTTGAAGAACACTTCTGCCCCCAGTTCGGCATTGGCGGTGGACGAGGTCAGCACCGGCGTGCGGTGCGCCACGCCAGCGATGCGCTCGGAGGCGGCAACCACGTCTTGAAAGGTAGGCAGTTTCAGTTCGCTCATGATTTTTCCTGTGGATGATTAACGCGCGTCGTTGTAGACGGTGGCGCGGGATACGTTGAGATAAGCGGCGACAATGTCCATCGCCCGGCGCACATCGCTCAGGCCGGCTTCTTTCAGCTCGCGCATCAAGGCCTTGCGCTCGTCGGCCTTCAGCGCGCGCGGCGTGCTGCCAAGCCGGGCGGCAAACTGGTCGATGCGCTGGCGGATCGCGTCCGCGCCGGCAGGCGCCATGGTTTCGTTGATGGCGACGGCAGTGTCCACGCTGCCGAATTGGGTCAGCATGGTATTCAGGCTGCGGAACACGGTCAGGTCAACATTCAGGCACAGTGCGGCAACGTATTGGCCTTCGCTGTCCTTGATGCCGATCGAGGTGCTCTTGGCCAGCCGGCCATCAGGAAAGGTGTTGGGGTAATTGGCGATGACCTGCTCGAACGCCGGATCGGCCGCGCGCGCCAGGCCAAGCTCGGTCGCCGGCTCGCCCACTTCGCGGCCCGACAAGTTGTTGTGGATGGCCAGGATGGCGTGTTCCGGCTGCGTCAGGTCGTGCAGCACCACTTCGCAGAACGGCGCCAGCGTCTTGCCCAAACCCTCGGCCACTTGCTGCATCTGCGCCAGCAGATTCTGATGTTCAGATGTTTTCTTCATCTGAACATATTATCTCATTTTAGACTTTTTGTGCATTTCGATGATAGCCTCTAATTAGCACGAGCGGTCAGTTCGTATAATGGCCTACACAAAAAACAACCAGGAGACACAAATGAAATACCTCGCTTTCATCGCTGCAGCCGCCATGTCCATCGCACCGGCGTTCGCCGACAACACGTCGCCAACCGGCTTGTGGAAGAACATCGACGACGAAACCGGCAAGCCGAAGGCGCTGATCCGCATCACCGAAACCAACGGCGTGCTGGAAGGCAAAATCGAACAACTGTTCCGCGCACCGGGCGAAGACCAGAATCCCAAGTGCGATAAATGCGAAGGCGCGCGCAAGGACCAGCCGATCATCGGCATGACCATTCTGTCCAATCTGAAAAAGGACGGCGAGGAATATTCCGGCGGCCAGATCCTCGATCCGAACAACGGCAAGGTCTACAAGAGCAAGCTGCAGCTGGCCGACGGTGGCAAAAAGCTGAACGTGCGCGGCTACATCGGCATGCCGATGCTGGGCCGCTCACAGACCTGGGTGCGCCAGGACTAATTACGCTGGATTTTGTGGCCGACGCCGCTAATGCGTTGCTGGGGCTCGCCGGTCGAGCGCCAGTTGACCGTGTTCTGGATGCCGGCCACCACCAAGACCGCTTTCGGCGCCAAGGTCAGCGCGACCTTGTTTTCCGCGCCGTTGATTTCCAGGCTGGAGCAGGTGCCGGTCAAGGTGATATTGTGCTGCGTGCCATCGATGGTCACGCGCCGGCCTTCGCAGGGAAAGGTGCGCACATAGCCGTTGCCGGCGATGGCGATCTGTTGCTTGTCGACGTTGATTTCACCCACCGCATCGTCGGCCATGGCGCCATGGGCCGACAAGCCCAGGACGCCTGCCAGCGCGATCATTCGTAATGCGAGCATGCTGTCTCCTTCATCTTGATTAAGTTCCACGCATTGTAGAAATTAACTGCCGAGTTCGGCGCACGCAAGCCACGCTCAAGGCTTGGCGCCCTTGCCGGTGGCGGTCCAGTAGATGCCGCCCATCAGGTGCGACAGGTATTGCGGGTCCTTGTACATATTGCCGTCGTGTCCCAGCGCGGTGACGAACACGCGGCCTTTTTCGACGTAGTGATACCAGCTCAGCGGATGGTCCTTGCCCATGCCGTGCGACACCTGCCCCGGCCAGATTTTGGTCGGGTCATAGCTGCTCTCGTCCACGTTCAGCACCGGGTTGATCTTGACTTGGTAGGGATTGTCGAACACATAGAACTCGTCGCTCCAGATCCAGTGCTCCGGTAGGCCGAAGGTGGCCGGGAACTTCTTGTCGGCCACATCGACCACGCCGGTTTGCAGCATCGGATGGTTGCCGGTGCGGCGGCCGATCAGTTTCTCGTACCATGGCCAGGTGTTGGGCGGAATGATTAGCGAGCGGTGCACCAGCATGGCATTGCCGCCGGCCTTCATGTAGTCCTCGAATTTCTTGCGGCGCGCTTCGTTCAGTTCTTCCGGCGGCGTGTTCAGGAACATCACGGCGGCATACTGTTTCAGGTCGCCGTCGAAAACTTCCGGCTTGTTGGTGTAGGTCATTTCGAACGCGTGCAGCTTGCCCAGCCGCTCCAGGCTGTCACGCGCCACCGGAATGTATTCGTAGTGGTACTTGCTCGGCATGGCCAGCACCAGGATCTTGTACTGAGTGTCGGCATGGGCGCCGGACGCCATCAATAAACCGGCCGCGACGGCCAGCATGCTTTTCTTCATCGTCTCCTCCACTAAAAAGTTAGCGCTATCATTTTTGTCATAGTCTAACCCAAGGTGATACGATTTGGCCAAATGAAAATAATTCTCAACTCGATAGGCATTTTGGCGGTGATACTGGGCGTGCTCGGCATCTTTCTGCCGCTATTGCCAACCACGCCTTTCCTGCTGCTGGCGTCCGCGTGTTTTGCGCGCGCCTCGCCGCGCATGCACAACTGGCTGCAAACCAACAAAGTCTTCGGCAAGTATTTGCGTGATTACGAAAACGGCCGCGGCATTCCGCTGCGCGGCAAAATCTGGATACTGATCTTCATGTGGGGTTCGATGAGCTATTCGATCTGGCGCACCGACCATCTGTGGGTACGTCTGCTGATCGTGACAGTCGGCTGCTGCGTCACCATCTACCTCACCCGCTTCGTGCCGACCATGCGTATTCAGAAATCCCCTGCTGCTGACGAATGATGTTCATCAGCGTGCGCAGCGCCGGATGCTTGTGGCGGCGGCTGCTGTAGTACATGTGGAAGGGCTCGCCTTTGGCGGCGTGCTCCGATAGCACGATGCGCAAGCTGCCGTCCGCCAGTTCGGCGGCGATGCGCTGTTCCAGCAGATAAGCCAGCCCCATGCCGGCCTTGGCGGCCATGATGGTGGTGGCAGTGTCCGCGATGGTGATCGCGCCGGGCATGCGCAACCTGCGGCCCCGGCTGAATTCCCATTTGTAGCTGGAGTGATCGCCCAGCAGCAGTTGCAAACAGGTGTGGCCAGCCAGGTCATCCAGGTGATGGATGGCCGGGTGCGCATCGAGATAGGACGGCGCGGCGGCCACCACCCATCGCTGCGCTTTACTCAGCGGCACGGCGATCATATCCTCCGGCACGTAATGGCCGTAGCGGATGCCGGCATCATAACCTTCCGCGACGATATCGATAGGCCGGTCCTCGACCACCACCGTCAGCCGTACCCCAGGACAGAGCCGTGCGAATTCCGGCAGCGCGGGCGCAATCAGCAGGTGCGCAGCGTCGGAAAACACATTGATGCGCAGCTCGCCGTAGCGTCCGCTGCCCGGCGCGTCCAGCTCGGCCAGTGCATCGCCGATTTTGTCGAAGCCTTCCTCGATCCGCTGCGCCAGCTCGCGGCCGACGCCGGTGGCGGACACGGCGCGGCTGCTGCGGTTCAGCAGCTTGGCCGACAACCGTTCTTCCAGCCTGCGGATGGCGTGGCTGACCGCAGACGGCGTCAGGCCCAGCTGAATGGCCGCGCCCTTGAAACTGCCGGTGCGCATGATGGTCAGGAATACCCTCAGATCGGTGAGATCGACGCGGTCAAAAATAGACATGAATAATGTTCAATCTAACGATGAATACAGCTCATCCTCAAATCCTATCATGCGGTGCTATAAAAGCGTCTTTGACCTTTTCGGACCACACCATGAAACAGAGAACTTTCGGCCGCACCGGCAAGACCGTATCGGAAATCGGATTTGGCGCATGGGCCATCGGCGGCGCCTGGGGCGACGTGAGCAAGGAAGACGCCAAGGCGGCGCTGCACGCATCGCTGGACGCCGGCACCACCTTTATCGACACCGCCGATGTCTATGGCGATGGCCGCTCGGAACAGCTGATCTCGGAAGTACTGAAGGAACGTGGCGGCGACCAACCCTACGTGGCTACCAAGCTGGGCCGCCGTCTGTCACCACACGTGGCGGAAGGCTACAACAAGCAAAACATGACCGCCTTCGTTGAGCGCTCGCTAGTCAATCTGCAGACCGATTGCCTCGACCTGGTGCAGCTGCACTGCCCGCCGCCTGCGGTCTACTACCAGCAGGAAGTGTTCGGCTACCTGGATGACCTGGTGGCGGCTGGCAAGATCCGCCACTACGGCGTCTCTGTCGAAAAGGTAGAGGAGGCGCTGAAGGCGATTGAGTATCCGAATGTGCAGTCGGTCCAGATCATCTACAACATCTTCCGCCAGCGCCCCGCCTCGCTGTTTTTCGCAGAGGCGAAAAAGCGCCAGGTGGGCGTGATTGCCCGCGTGCCGTTGGCATCCGGCCTGTTGACCGGCAAGATGAACGCGTCCACCGCCTTCGCGGCCGACGACCACCGCGCCTTCAACCGTCACGGCGAAGCCTTCGACAAGGGGGAAACCTTTGCCGGAGTGCCCTACGATGTGGCACTGGAGGTGGTGGAGGAAATCCGCAAGCTGGTGCCTGCCAACGCCACCATGGCCGAATTCGCGCTGCGCTGGATACTGATGGAAGACGCAGTCAGCACTGTGATTCCCGGCGCACGCAACGCGGCGCAGGCGCAGGCCAATGCGCGCGCCAGCGCAGTGCCGGCACTGCCGGCCGACACCATGGAAGCACTGCGCGAGATCTACCGCAACCGCATCGCGCAGTACGTGCATCATAGTTGGTAATGCGCTGGTAATCAGCTGGCCTGTTTGGTCGGCATCACCACCACCTGCTGCAAGTTGACGTGCTTGGGCTGGGTGGCGAGGAAGCCGACCACTTCCGCCACATCCTGCGGCTGTAGCAAGTCCATGCTCTGCGCTGCGCCAGCGAACCAGTCCTTGGCACCCTGGAAGGTCCAGTGGCTTTGCAGCTCGGTTTCGGTGATGCCTGGCTCGATCAGCGACACGCGGATATTCTTCGGCCCCAGCTCCGCGCGCAGGTGGCGGCTCAGGTGGCTGACGTACGCCTTGGTGCCACTGTAGACGGCGAAGTAGGGATAGATATTCTGCGCGGCGATCGATGAGGTGTTCACCAGGTCCGCTACAGCGCCCTGCTCGGCGCTCTTGACCAGCTGCGGCACAAAGGCCGAGATCACGCGCATCACGCCAGTAACGTTAAGGTCGATCTGCTGTTCCCAGGCGTCCATCTCACGGGCTTCCACTGCGCCCGGCAGCATGACGCCGGCATTGTTGAACACCAGATTGGCCGGGCCGTAAGCCTGCTCAACGGCGGCCGCAGCAGCATCCACGGAAGCCTGGTCGGTGACATCCACCGCCAGCGCCAGCGCCTCGCCGCCAGCAGCGCGGATCTCATTCACCGCCTGCTCCAGCACCTCCTTGCGACGCGCCAGCAGCGCAACTTTAGCCCCACGGGCAGCCAGCAGCTTGGCAGTGGAAAGGCCGATGCCGCTTGATGCACCGGTAATGACAGCGACACGATTTTTCATGATGAGTTCTCCTGTTGGGTTGAAAGACAGGTGAACTATAGGCTCATCACCACAACTGAAGTAGTCGCAATAAACCGTTTTAATAGCAACTAAAAGTTGATATAAAACTGCTCGCTGTTGTGCAGCCGTTCGACCGCGAAGTCGATGAAACGGCGCACGCGGCCCGGCATGTCAGCCCGTTGCGGGAAGTACAGGTAGAAGCCCATGCGTTCGCTGAGATATTGCGTCAACAGCGGTTTCAGCTTGCCGGCGCGGATCGCGGCAGTGGCATTGATGCTGTCGATCTGGCCGATGCCCATGCCGGCCAGCACCGCATGCATCTCGGTGTCCGGATCATTGCTAAGCAAGATGGGTTGTACGTGATGGAAGACCGTGTCACCATTCACCTCGAACTCCCAGGCCATCGCCTTGCCACTGCCAGGCTGGCGATAAGCGGTGCAGCGATGGGTGGCCAGATCCTGCAAGGTTTGCGGTGTGCCATGGCGCTTCAGGTAGGCCGGCGTGGCGCAGACAATTTGCTGCACCGGGAACAAACGGCGGCTGACGATCTGCGCATCCGGCGGATTACCGCCACGGAAGCCGACGTCGATGCGGTCATGCACCAGGTCGGCAAAGCCGTCTTCCTGAATCAGGTCAATCTGGATGCTGGGATAACGCAGCTGGAATTCGGCCAGCAGCGGCATCAGCACGCGGCGGCTGATAGAGCCGGATACAGCTACGCGGATCAGGCCTTCATCTTCGCGCGCAGCGTTGCGGGCGCGGGCCAGAGCGCCGACAACGCCGTCCAGGCTCGGCTTGATGGACTCCAGCAGGCGCTGGCCTTCCTCGGTCAGCGAGCTGTTGCGTGTGGTGCGGTGGAACAGCCGCACGCCCAGATGCTGCTCAAACTGACGGATGGTTTTGCTGACTGCCTGCGGCGTGGTGCCTTGCGCTTCCGCGACCTTGTTGAAGCTGCCCAGTTCGGCAGCGCGGATAAAGGTCGAGATAGCGCGCAGTTCATCCATGTTTGCGCTTGGCCAGATGACGGTCGAGGCTATTGGCGAAGTTCTGCCGGTCGGATTGGCTGAACGCTGCCGGACCGCCTGTGTCAACGCCGCTGCCGCGCAATTCGTCCATGAAGGCGCGCATGGTCAGCATTTGCGCGATGTTGTCGTTGGTGTAGAACTCACCGCGCGGATTGAGCGCATGGCCGCCCTTCTTCAACACATCCGATGCCAGCGGAATGTCACTGGTAATCACCAGATCGCCCGGCTCCAGCAGCCGGACGATTTCCTGGTCGGCGACATCCGCGCCCGACGGCACTTGCACCGAGCGGATGAAGCGCGATGGCGGCACGCGCAGCAGTTGATTGGCCACCAAAGTGACCTGCATCTGCACGCGGTCGGCCACGCGGTAGAGTATCTCCTTGATGACGGCGGGACAGGCGTCCGCATCCACCCAGATCTGCATTACAGATCGCCCCACAGTTCGCCATTCGGATTGGTACGCGGCGGAGTGACGCCGAAGTGCCGGTAAGACGCCGGCGTGGCAACGCGCCCGCGCGGCGTGCGTTGCAAAAAGCCTTGCTGGATCAGGTAGGGTTCCAGCACGTCTTCGATGGTATCGGCGGCTTCGCCGATGGCGGCTGCCAGGTTGCCGATGCCGACCGGGCCGCCGCCAAATTTGTACAGCACCGCTTCCAGCAGCTTGCGGTCCATGACGTCAAAGCCGACAGTGTCGACATCCAGCATGATCAGTGCTGCGTCGGCGACCGCCTTGGTGATTTCGCCGTTGCTTTTGACTTCGGCGTAGTCGCGCACGCGGCGCAGCAGGCGGTTGGCAATACGCGGTGTGCCGCGTGCGCGGCGGGCGATTTCACGCGCGCCGTCTTCGTCGATATGGGCTTTCAACAGTGCGGCGCTGCGGCTGACGATCTTGGTCAGTTCTTCGGTGGTGTAGAACTCCAGGCGGGCGACGATGCCGAAGCGGTCGCGCAGCGGATTGGTCAGCATGCCGGCGCGGGTGGTGGCGCCGACCAGCGTGAACGGTTGCAGGTCGAGCTTGACCGAACGGGCAGCCGGGCCTTCACCGATCATGATGTCGATCTGGTAGTCCTCCAGCGCCGGGTACAGAATTTCTTCGACCACTGGCGACAGGCGGTGGATTTCGTCAATGAACAGGACGTCGTTGGCTTCCAGATTGGTCAGGATGGCAGCCAGGTCACCCGGCCGTTCCAGCACCGGGCCGGAGGTCTGGCGCAGGTTGACGCCCATCTCGCGGGCGATGATGTTGGCCAGCGTGGTTTTACCGAGGCCCGGCGGGCCGAACAGCAGCGTATGATCCAGCGCCTCCTGGCGCTTGCGGGCGGCCGAGATGAAAATCTCCAGCTGATCGCGGATCTTGGCCTGCCCGACATATTCATCGAGATGCTTGGGCCGCAACGCGCGTTCGATCGCCTCTTCATGGGGAGAGGACGGCGCCGCGTCAATAATGCGCTGCTCGGTAAAATTGTCGGTCTGTATGCTCATACAGCTATTTTACCCTGCCTCGGCGCCTGGCTTAGTCAAGTTTCATCGCGGCCAGGCTGTCGAGTACGGAGGCGGAGGCACCGGTGATCCGTTTGCGGTCGATCAGCCTTTGGAGAGGGCTTTGAGAGCTTGCTTGATGCCGTCGGAGACGCTGGCGCCGGCAGGGACGGTTTTCAGTGCCAGCAAGGCTTCCTTGTCGGAGTAGCCCAAAGCGACCAGCGCGTTGAGGATGTCGGATTGTGCGTCCGGCGCAGCGTGCGCGCCGCCGGCGCCGATATCCGCGCCCAGCTTGCCTTTCAGTTCCAGCAGCAGACGTTCGGCCGTTTTCTTGCCGATGCCTGGTACTTTTACCAGACGGCCAGCCTCCTGCAAGGTCACCGCTTGCGCCAGGTCGGCGATCGACATGCCGGACAGGATAGACAGCGCGGTGCGCGCACCCACGCCAGTAATCTTGATCAGCTGGCGAAACACCGCACGCTCCTCGGCATTGCCGAAGCCGAACAGCAAATGCGCATCCTCGCGGATCGCCTGGTGCGTGAACAGCACCACTTTCTCGCCCACGCCAGGCAGGTTGTAGAAGGTGCTCATCGACACATCGACTTCATAGCCGACGCCACCTACATCCACCAGCAATTGCGGCGGATTTTTTTCAAGCAGAATCCCGGAGAGACGTCCGATCATTGTTTACCTTTAAGAAGTTAGCCGACCAGGCGGCCACGGCGCATGCGCAGACCAGCCAACGGGCCGTTGGCGGTGGCATTGGTGCCGCCGGCAATCAGCGTCAGCGTTTCGCTGCTGTGGGCATGGCAGATGGCGATACCCAGCGCATCGGCCGCATCGGTGCCTGGCAAGCCTGGCAATTGCAACAGGCGCGCGACCATGTCCTGCATCTGCGCCTTGACCGCGCGGCCAGTGCCGACCACCGCCTGTTTGATTTGTGTTGGGGAATACTCGGCCACGCTCAGTTCCGCCGACACCAGCGCGCAAATTGCCGCGCCACGGGCCTGGCCCAGCAGCAAAGTCGATTGCGGATTGACGTTGACGAAGACCTGCTCAATGGCGGCGCAATCCGGGCCATAGGTGCGCGCGACTTCGCCCACACCGTCCAGTATCACCTTGAGCCGCGTCGGCAGATCGCCCTCGCCGCTCTTGATGGTGCCGGAGGCGATGTAGCGCAACTTGCTGCCCTGCTTTTGAATGACGCCAAAGCCAGTGGTGCGCAAGCCGGGGTCGATGCCGAGAATTATCATTTACAGATTGTATGCAGTAAAGAAAAAGCCCGCAAGCAATGCGGGCTTTTGGACCGGGCCGTGTTCCGATTAATGACGGAAGTGACGAGTACCCGTGTACACCATGACCACGCCGCGTTCGTCAGCGGCATCGATCACTTCCTGGTCGCGCATCGAGCCACCTGGGTGGATCACGCAGGTCGCGCCAGCATCCACCACCACATCCAGGCCGTCGCGGAACGGGAAGAAGGCATCCGACGCCACCACCGAATTGGCCAGCGACAAGCCGGCGTTCTGCGCCTTGATCGAAGCGATGCGGGCCGAGTCGATACGGCTCATCTGGCCGGCGCCCACGCCCAGCGTCATGTTATTGCCGCAGAAGACGATGGCGTTCGATTTCACGTACTTGGCCACGCGCCAGGCAAACATCATGTCTTGCAGTTCCTGCTGGGTAGGCTGCTTCTTGCTGACCACTTTGACATCGGCCAGCAGCACATTCTTCGAGTCAGCCGACTGCACCAGCAGGCCGCCGCCGACGCGCTTGAAGTCCATCGCGTTGACGCCATTGCCGAGCGGGATTTCCAGCAAGCGCACGTTCTGCTTGGCCGACAGGATCTGCTTGGCTTCCGCAGTGAACGACGGCGCGATCAGCACTTCCACGAACAGCTTGGCCAGCTCGGTCGCCGCCACGCCATCCACTTCGACGTTGAAGGCAATGATGCCGCCGAAAGCCGAGGTCGGGTCGGTTTGCAGTGCGCGTTTGTAAGCATCGGCCGCATTCGCGCCCAGCGCCACGCCGCACGGATTGGCGTGCTTGACGATCACGCAAGCGGCCGACTGGTCGAAGCCGCCCATGCTCTTCACGCATTCCCAGGCCGCATCGGCATCAGCGATGTTGTTGAACGACAGTTCCTTGCCTTGCAGCTGCTTGTAATTGGCCAGCGCGCCTTCGGTGGCGGCCACGTCGCGGTAGAAGGCTGCCGACTGGTGCGGGTTTTCGCCGTAGCGCATGTCCTGCACTTTTTCAAAGGCCACGTTCAGCTTGGCCGGATAGGCGCTGCGGCTGCCGTGCGCGCGGGTTGCGTCCAGGCTGGTCAGGTAGTTGGCGATGGCGCCGTCGTACTGCGCGGTGTGCGAGTAGACCTTGGTGGCCAGCGTGAAGCGGGTGTCGTAGCTGACATAGCCAGGGGCGTTGTCGGTGGTTTTCATTTCCGCCAGCACCACGCCGTAATCGGACGGATCGCAGATCACCACCACGTCCTTGTGGTTCTTGGCGGCGGAGCGCAGCATGGCCGGGCCGCCGATGTCGATGTTCTCGATGGCGTCGTCCAGCGTGCAGGTGTCCTTGGCGACCGTCGCCTGGAACGGGTACAGGTTGACCACCACCATATCGATGGTCGGGATGCTGTGCTCTTCCAGCTTGGCCACGTGCTCAGGGAAATCGCGGCGGGCCAGGATGCCGCCGTGCACTTTCGGGTGCAGCGTCTTGACGCGGCCGTCCAGCATCTCCGGGAAACCGGTGTAGTCGGCAACTTCGGTGACCGGCACGCCGTTGTCGGCCAGCAGCTTGGCGGTGCCGCCGGTCGACAGGATGTTGACGCCCATGGCGGACAGCGCGCGCGCGAAGTCCAGCACACCGGTTTTGTCGGATACGGAGATGAGAGCTTGTTTAATCATGGCGATGAAAAGACTAGGTGGTTGAATATTCGGTACAGCAACAGCGGCCGTCCCCAGCCACTCATTGCCGGATAGAACAGGCGCTTTTACAGCAGGCCGTGTTCCTGCAATTTCTTGCGCAAGGTATTGCGGTTGATGCCCAGCATCTGCGCCGCGTGAGACTGGTTGCCGTCGGCACGGGTCATGACCACTTCCAGTATCGGCTTTTCAACGGTCAGCACAACCATGTCGTAAATGTTCGATGCCTGTTGCTCGCCCAGGTCGGCGAAGTATTCTTCGAGACTTTTCTGGACTACTTCCTGGATACTTTCTTTGCTCATTTTCTTGTCGTTCGGCTAATTAATCTATAACGCTGGTAAATCGTCCGGCTTGTGGCTGGAAACGTTTACCCTTCTGATGATGTGACTTTTTTGGTGCTTTCGGCCCGCTTAAGCGGCCTGCAAATCTTCAGCGAGGCGGTATTGTAACCGTTCGCCGTAGCGCCACTGGGATTCGAAGAATTGATCGACCGCCAGCAGCTGCTCGGCAACGGACTCCAGCAGATTCATTTTCTGTCGGAACTCCTCGCCGCCCTGGAGGTCGCGCACATACCAACCGATGTGCTTGCGCGCTGTACGCACGCCGAGATAGTCGCCGTAGAAGGCGTAGTGGGCGCGCAGGTGCTCATCCATCAGCGCCCGCACTTCGTCCACATACGGCGCCGGCATATGCTTGCCGGTGCGCAGGTAATGGTCGATCTCGCGGAAAATCCACGGACGGCCTTGCGCGGCGCGGCCCACCATGACGGCGTCGGCGCCGGTATAGTCCAGCACGAAGCGGGCTTTTTCCGGCGAGGTGATATCGCCATTGGCCACCACTGGAATGGAAACCGATTGCTTGACGGCCGCGATAGTGTCGTACTCGGCGTCACCCTTGTAGCCGTCGGCGCGGGTGCGGCCATGCAGGGTCAGCATGGCGATACCGGCGTCCTCGGCGATGCGCGCGATGTTCAGCGCGTTCTTGTTCTCGCGGTCCCAGCCGGTGCGGAACTTCAGCGTCACCGGCACGTCCACCGCGCCCACCACCGCATCGACGATCTGCTTGACCAGCACCTCGTCCTGCAGCAGCGCCGAGCCGCACCAGGCGTTGCACACCTTTTTCACCGGGCAACCCATATTGATATCGATGATCTGCGCGCCGCGCTCGACATTGAAGCGCGCGCAATCGGCCAGATCCTTCGGATCGGCGCCAGCGATCTGCACTGCCTTCGGCTCCATTTCACCGGTGTGGTCGGTGCGGCGCGAACTCTTCTCGGTCGCCCACAGGCGCGGATTGGAGGCCGCCATTTCAGACACCGCATAACCCGCGCCCAGCTCCTTGCACAACTGGCGGAAAGGCCGGTCCGTGACCCCGGCCATCGGGGCGACGAAAACGTTGTTGCGCAGTAAATGAGGGCCGATTTGCACGTGCAATACCTGAAAGGGGTGAGAAGGAACCTTCTATTTTAACCGAAGCCCTGCTCAAATAATAAGCACTATTTTTTATGAATTCGGCAAATGTGCAGCCTTGACGTTATTAAATGACATCATCCATGGCGGCCGACGCAAGGTGCTCAACCTCGCCCCAGCTAGTGAGCGCCAACTTGCCACTCTCCACGACAAAGCGGTTGATGCTGGCGTTTTTCACCTGGAAATCACGTGGGCTGTCGAGCTGCATGCCGCGCGCCTCGCGGTAGGCGCATTCCAGCACGCCGCCGTGGGCCACCACCGCCACCGCCTGGCCTGGATGGCTTGCGGCCACCGCCTTCAGTGCGGCGATCACACGGTCGTAGAACTGGCGGAAGCTTTCGGCCAAGCGTTCGCCGTGCGGCATCATGGCGTCGATATCGCGCGCCTGCCACAGCTGGAAATCGGCCGGGTATTCATCCTGGATATCCTGGTACAGCATGCCCTCGAACACGCCATAGGCACGCTCGCGCAGTTGCGCGCTGGTCTGCAGCGTGATGCCGGCGTGGTGCGCGGCCACCGCCTGTGCGGTCTGCATGGCGCGTTGCAGGTCACTGGAGATCACTGCGTCCAGCGATTCTTCAGCCAGCGCGCGGCCCAATGCCAGCGCCTGGCGTTCGCCCTGCGGATTCAGCGGGATATCGATATGGCCTTGCAGGCGGCGCACGGCGTTCCAGGCCGTCTCACCGTGACGGATCAGCAAAATGGTGGTTGTACTCATGATTTACTTGGCGTTGGTTTGCAGCCAGAAAGTGACCGGGCCATCATTAGTCAGCGACACCTTCATATCGGCGCCGAATTGGCCGGTTTCGACCTTGGCGTGCTTCAGCCGCGCCTGCTCGACAAAGTAGCTGAACAGGCGCAGGCCATCGGCCGGCGCGGCGGCTGGCGTGAACGAGGGGCGGGTGCCGGACTTGGTGTCGGCCGCCAGGGTGAACTGCGGCACCAGCAGCAGGCCGCCGCTGGTGTCGGTGACGCTGCGGTTCATCTTGCCTGCATCGTCGGCGAACACGCGGTAGCCGAGCAGCTTGGCCAGCAGCGTATCCGCGTCCTTTTCGGTGTCGTTGCGTTCGGCGCAGACCAGCACCATCAGGCCGGCGTCGATGGCGCCGATGGCCGCACCGTCCACCACCACGCTGGCGCTGCTGACGCGTTGCAGCAGCGCGATCATGCGGACAGGGTCACGCGCGCGAACTTGCGCTTGCCGACTTGCAGCACGAAGCTGCCAGCTTGCAGCTGCAAGCCCTTGTCGCTGATGACCGTGCCATCCACGCGCACGCCGCCCTGCTCCACCATGCGCATTGCTTCCGAGGTGGACGCGCACAGATTGGCCTGCTTCAGCAGTTGCGCCACGCCCAGCGGCGCACCGCCCAGCGCCACTTCCGGAATATCGTCCGGAATGCCGCCCTTGGAGCGGTTGACGAAGTCGGCCAGCGCATCTTCCGCCGCCTGCTGCGAGTGGAAACGCGCCACGATTTCCTGGGCAATCGCCACCTTGGCGTCGCGCGGATTGCGGCCGCCGGCCACTTCGGCCTTCAGCGCCGCCACGTCGGCGATCGAGCGGAACGACAGCAGATCGAAGTATTTCCACATCATGTCATCCGAGATGCTCATGATCTTGGCGAACATGGTGTTGCCCGGTTCGGTGATGCCGATGTAGTTGTTCTTCGACTTGGACATTTTTTCGACGCCGTCCAAACCTTCCAGCAGCGGCATGGTCAAAATGCACTGAGGCTCCTGACCGTAGTCCTTTTGCAGTTCGCGGCCGACCAGCAGGTTGAACTTCTGGTCGGTGCCGCCCAATTCCAGGTCTGACTTCAGCGCCACCGAGTCGTAGCCCTGCATCAGCGGGTAGAGGAATTCGTGCACGGCGATCGGCGTGCCGTTTTTGAAACGCTTGGTGAAGTCGTCACGTTCCATCATGCGCGCCACGGTGTAGCGCGAGGCCAGCTGGATCATGCCGCGCGCGCCCAGCGGGTCGCACCATTCGGAGTTGTAGCGGATTTCGGTCTTGGCCGGGTCCAGTACCAGCGAGGCCTGCTTGAAATAGGTCATCGCATTTTGCTCGACCTGTTCCTTGGTCAGCGGCGGACGGGTGGCGTTGCGGCCCGACGGATCGCCGATCATCGAAGTGAAGTCGCCGATCAAAAAGATGACTTGATGACCAAGGTCTTGCAATTGACGCATTTTGTTCAGCACCACGGTGTGGCCCAGGTGCAGGTCGGGCGCGGTCGGATCCAGGCCCAGCTTGATACGCAGCGGCACGCCGCTTTGTTCCGATCGCGCCAGCTTTTGCGCGAACTCGCTTTCAATCAGCAACTCGTCGACACCGCGTTTGGTGATGGCAAGTGCCTCTTGTACGTTGTCGGATAAGGGCAACGCTACTTTAGAGGTGGCCGACGGTATCGAAGAAGTAGTAGTCATGTTTTTTAAGCGTTTTTTTCAGAAAAAGGTAGTCAGGCGCAGGAGTTTGTTATAATCCCCGATCGATCAATCTTGCCGCATGAAAACGAACAAAATAGATAATTAGAAGAAATAAAACGTTCCTGAATAGTTCAAGCGGCAAATTTTAACTGATTGCATGAACCAAATACATAAATTCACAAGCTCACGCTTGTTCAGTCTGCTAGGGTCTACGCGCAAGGCGCGCATCATCAGCGCCTCTGCTTTGTTTCTCGCAGTATGTGCTTTTGGTGCCGCCGGTGTAGCTCCACTCGCGCCTGACGCGTCGGACCTGCCAGTGAAAACGGTACAGGAAGCAGTTGCCACGCCGGACCTGAGCGCGCAAATCACTGCGCTCGACCAGCAATCTTCCAAGGCTCAGTTCGTTCACGAAGAGAAAATCCGCAACGGCGATACGCTGGCCACCCTGCTGCAACGCCTGGGTGTGGATGACGACGCGGCCGAGACCTTCATCAAGAAAGACAAGATCGCCAAGGGCGTCATGCAGCTGAAATCCGGCAAGCGGGTACAGGCGCAGACCGACGACGAAGGCAATCTGCAGTGGCTGCGCGCCACCGTGGTGGACGGCAAGGACGATCCAGTCACCAACATCAAGATCACCCGCCAGGGCAACGGCTTTGTGGCCACCGCCGAACCAGCCAAGCTGGAACGCCGCGTGGAAATGCATGCGCGTACGATTAAATCGACGCTGTATGCGGCAACCGACTCCAGCGAAGACGGCGCCAAGCTGCCGGACACCATCGTCAAGCAGATCATCGAAATGTTCTCGACCAACGTGGACTTCCGCGGCGACCTGAAACGCGGCGACAGCTTTAACGTGGTGTATGAAACCTTCTGGCAGGATGGCGAGTTCGTACGCGCTGGCCGCGTGCTGGCAGGCGAACTGACCAACAAGGGCACCACGTATCAATCGGTATGGTTTGAAGATCCGCAGAGCAAACAGGGCGGCGGCTACTACAGCTTCGACGGCAAATCGCTGAAGAAAGCCTTCCTGAAATCGCCGGTGGAGTTCTCGCGTATTTCGTCCGGCTTCTCGATGCGCGTGCATCCGATTTCCGGCCAGTGGAAAGCCCACAAGGGCATCGACTTCCCGGCGGCGACCGGCACCCCGATCCGCGCCGCCGGCGATGGCACGATTGAGTTTGCCGGCACCATGAACGGCTACGGCAACTTCATCATCATCAAGCACTGGAGCAACTACACCACGGCTTATGCGCACATGAGCCGCTTTGGCTCCGGCATGAAAAAAGGCGCCAAGGTTTCGCAGGGCGATGTGATTGGCTATGTCGGCACCACCGGCTGGTCGACCGGCGCCCACCTGCACTACGAATTCCGCGTCGGCGGCGAAGCCAAGGATCCTGCCAAGATGAACGTCCAGGCACAGGCGCCATTGACCGCCGCTGAAATGAGCCGTTTCAAAATCTACGCCAACGACATGACCCACCGCTTCGCGCTGCTACGCCCGGCTGGCGGCGGCGCGTCGAAGACGCAGGTTGCGCAAAAATAAGCATTTCAGCATCGATTCAACAGGCCGCCTCGTCGGCCTGTTTTTTATCATAATGCGCTTTCCTGGCTGCCTCTTCCGTGTGGCAGC
Source organism: Duganella sp. sic0402 (assembly GCF_019219065.1). Classification (GTDB taxonomy): domain Bacteria; phylum Pseudomonadota; class Gammaproteobacteria; order Burkholderiales; family Burkholderiaceae_D; genus Rugamonas. The sequence continues at coordinate 201,258 of NZ_JAHUWK010000008.1, forward strand.
ACACGCATACTGAAAGACGCCTATGGTCACGCGACGGTTGCTTCTGCAGGCATCAGCCCTCCCCTTGGCCGCCAAGCCGGCCGTCACACTGAAATTCGTCTTCTCCCGCCCCTACGACAATCCGCGCACGCAATGGCTGATCAAGGTGTACCAGGACGTGTGCGCCATCAGTGGCGTGGGCTTCACGTTTCTCGACGTGCCGCCGAGGCGGGCCACCGCGATGGTGCTGGCAGGCCAGGCCGACGGCGAACTGGGACGCACATTTGACTACCAGGATTTCTTCCCCGGCCTGATACGCCTCGGTGAGCCCAACAACGCAGTCAACTTCTGCGTCTACGGCGCGGGGCCACACGCGCATTTCCCCGGACTGGATAAACTCAGGCTGCACAAGCTGCGCAGCGAGTGCCGCCGCGGCATCCAGGAACTGGAAGCGCTGCTCGGCACCCATGTCGATGCGGACAACTGGTCGATGATTGACGACATCGGCCAGGGCTTGCGCAAGCTGCAAATTGGCCGCACGGATTTGTATTTCGACGTGCAGGAGGCAGTCGATGACTACCTCGCCTTCCGGCTTTGCAATAGCCTGCCTGAAACGCCTGCCGTACGCCAGCTGGCGACCGTGCTGTCCACCACCGGGCATTGCTACCTCAACCGCGCCCATGCTGCACATGCGCCGAAAATGTCGGCTGCGCTGGCGCGGCTCAAGCACGACGGTACGGTCGCCCGTTATTTGCAGCAATCCTTGCAGGCATATCAACAGCGCTGCCGGCCAGCCACCTCTCGACTATAATTTTTGAAAATCACCAGAGGAATGCTATGGCTTTGTATATCGGTTTAATGTCGGGCACCAGCCTGGACGGCGTGGATGGCGCGCTGGCGCAATTTGATGATGCGGCCATCACCACCGTCGCAGCCGCTTACGTCGCCTTCCCGCCATCGCTGCGGGCTGAGCTGATGGCCTTGCAGGCCAGCGGCGACAACGAGATCGAACGCGAAGCGCTGGCCGCCAGCCAGCTGGCGCAGCATTATGCGCAATGCGTGGCCGAGCTGCTGCGCCAGTCCGGCCACACGCCAGCCGATGTGCGCGCCGTTGCCGCGCATGGCCAGACCATCCGCCATCGCCCGGAGCTGGGCTACACGCGCCAGACCAATCATCCCGCCCTGCTGGCCGAACTGTGCGGCGTCGACGTGATTGCGGACTTCCGCAGCCGCGACGTGGCGGCCGGCGGCCAAGGGGCGCCGCTGGTGCCGGCCTTCCACCAGGCGATGTTCGGTAAGGAAGGGCAGGCACGGGTGGTGGCGAATATCGGCGGCATCGCCAACATCAGCGTGCTGAAGGGCGACGGCCGCGTGACCGGTTTCGATACCGGTCCGGGCAATGTGCTGATGGACGGCTGGATCATGCGCCACCAGCGCCAGGAATACGACGCCGACGGCGCCTGGGCCGCCACCGGCAAGGTGATCCCCGAACTGTTGGCGGAACTGCTGAAGGAGCCGTATCTGGCCCTGCCTGCGCCGAAAAGCACAGGCCGCGACCTGTTCCACCTGGACTGGCTGGATGCGCGCCTGGCAGTGCACGCGCCGGCCGCGCCGGAAGACGTGCAGCGCACACTGACCGAATACACGGCCGTTACACTGGCGGACGCCGTCAAGGCGCATGGCGGCGGCGCGGATGCGGTCTACATCTGCGGCGGCGGCGCCTACAACGGCGTGCTGATGGAAGCGCTGGGCCAGGCGCTGGGCAAGCAGGTAATGGTCGCCTCCACGCAGGCGCTGGGCGTCGCGCCCAACCGCGTGGAAGCGCTGGCATTCGCCTGGCTGGGCCACCGCTTCAGCGAGCGGCTGGCCGGCAATCTGCCGGCCGTCACTGGCGCACAAGGCGAGCGCGTGCTGGGCGCGCTGTACCCACGCTAGCTCGTGTAATTAACCTCGATGGTCGAATGCACGATCTCTTCGTGTATCGACAGCTGATCGCGCAGCAGCGCCGGCGTTAGTGCGCGGTCGCTGCTGACCACGCTGACCGCGCACGAGTAGACCTGCTGGCCAACGCGCCATACGTGCAGGTCGGTGATTTTGGCGCCAGGATTGCCGTCTTCGACCACTTCGCGGATTTCAGCGACGACGGGCGCGTCCATTTCGCGGTCCAGCAGCACGCGGCCGGTTTCAGCGATCAGGTTCTTGGCCCACACGGCCACCAACACCGCGCCGACAATGCCCATCACCGGGTCCAGCCACGACCAGCCCCATAGCCAGCCGCCAGCCAGCGCGGCAATCGCCAGCACCGAGGTAGCGGCGTCAGCAATGACGTGGACGTAGGCGGCTTTCAGGTTCAGATCGTGGTGATGATGGTGGTCGCCATGCCCGTGATGGTGCTCATGTCCATGACTGTGGCCATGATGATGATGCGCGTCGCCAAGAATGAAGGCGCAGGCGATATTCACCACCAAGCCGATCACCGCAATGATGATGGCGTCCCGATAATGGATGGGCTGAGGCGAGAACAAGCGCTCAAAGGAGCTGAACGCCATCAGCGCGGCGATGCCGAGCAGCGATACGGCGCTGGTGTAGCCCGCCAGGATTTCAATCTTCCAGGTGCCGAAGGTAAAGCGCGGATCGCGCGCGTATTTGCGCGCTGCCGAGTAGGCGAACGCGCTCAGGCCAATCGCCAGCGCGTGCGAACTCATATGCCAGCCATCGGCCAGCAGCGCCATCGAGTTGAACCACCAGCCGGCGCTGATCTCCACCAGCATCATGACGGCGGTAATCCACATCACCAGCCGGGTGCCGCGCTCGGCGGCCTGCTTGCCTTGGTCAAAGACGTGATCGTGTGCGAGGTTCATTGCAGTCCTTATTTCAGATAGGTGCGCACCACGGCCAGCAGTTCCTCGACCGCGTCCTCACGCTCGGCTGCGCTGACGTCCGGATGGGCAACGTGTTCCTTGATGTGATCTTCGATCAGCTCGGCCATCAGGCCGTTGGTGGCGCCACGGGCGGCGGCGACCAGTTGCAGAATCTCGGTGCAGCCGCTCTCCCCTTCCAGCGCGCGTTCGATGGCCTCTACCTGGCCGCGTATGCGGCGCACCCGCGCCAGCAACTTGGTTTTGTCGCGTGTGGTGTGCACGGCGTCCTCCTCAATAAATATACTATAGGGGGGTATACTATCATCAGCACAGGCGAAAAAAAACGGCGACCCTAGGCCGCCGTTTTCCGGGGAAATCCGAACTTATACCGAGAACGACGAACCGCAGCCGCAGGTCGAGGTTGCGCTTGGGTTCTTAATAACGAACTGCGCACCTTCCAGGTCATCCTTGTAGTCAATCTCAGCGCCGACCAGGTACTGATAGCTCATCGAATCGATCAGCAGCTGGACGCCGTTCTTGACCATGGTGGTGTCGTCGTCATTGACGATTTCATCGAAGGTGAAGCCGTACTGGAAGCCGGAGCAGCCGCCACCCTGCACGAATACGCGCAGTTTCAGGTCGGGATTGCCTTCTTCTTCGATCAGTTGGGCCACTTTTTCAGCAGCGCTATCGGTGAAGATGATAGGCGCTGGCATTTCAGCAACAGCATTCATTTTTTACTCCTACGAGAAAAACACATTGGAAGCCATTATAGACCTTGGACAGTTTTCCTGCTCCGCCCAGCTTCAAATTTGATGATAAACCACACAAAATCAAGGCGCTAGATCAAGGCAGCAGCGCAATTTGCGTCAAACCGGTGGTTTCTTCCAGGCCAAACATCAGGTTCATGCACTGTACCGCCTGGCCGGATGCGCCCTTGACCAGATTGTCCTGCACCACCAGCACGATCACGGTGTTGCCGTTGTCCGGACGGTGCAGCGCCAGGCGCAGCATGTTGGAACCACGGGTCGAGCGGGTTTCAGGATGCGAGCCGAACGGCATCACATCGACAAAAGCGCTGTCTTTGTATTGCTCTTCGAACAATTTTTGCAGTTCTTCGTTGCTGATGTCCTTGGTCAGGCGCGCGTACAGCGTCGAGTGCATGCCGCGTATCATCGGTACCAGGTGCGGGGTGAAGATCAGGTTGACCTTGTCCGAGGTGAAACGCTGCAGCTGGGCCGAAGTTTCCGGCGTGTGGCGGTGGCCAGCCACGCCATAGGCCTTGAAGTTGTCCGACGCCTCCGAGAACAGGGTGCCGATTTCCGCCTTGCGGCCAGCGCCCGACACGCCCGACTTGCAGTCGGCGATCAGCGAGCCAGCGTCGATCACGCCGGCCTTCAGCAGCGGGTAGTAGCCCAGCTGCATGGTGGTTGGGTAGCAGCCTGGGTTGGCGACCAGATTGGCCTGCTTGATGTCTTCACGGTTCAGCTCGGCCAGGCCGTAGGCTGCCTGTTCCAGCAGGTCCGGGCAGGTGTGCTCGATCTTGTACCATTTTTCGAAGACAGCTTTTTCCTTGATGCGGAAGTCGGCCGCCAGGTCGATGACCTTGACGCCGGCTTTCAGCAACTCAGGCGCTTGCGCCATGGCGACGCCGTGCGGGGTGGCGAAGAACACCACGTCGCACTTGCTCAGGTCGGCGTTTTCCGGCGACGAGAATTTGATGTTCACGCGGCCGCGCAGCGAAGGGAACATATCAGCGACTGGCAAGCCGTCCTCTTTGCGCGAGGTGATTGCCGTCAGTTCCACATCCGGGTGGACTGCCAACAAACGCAGCAGTTCTACTCCGGTATAACCGGTGCCGCCGACGATGCCAACTTTGATCATTGTTCTTCCTTGAAATAAGAGTGAGGAGCCATTTTATCAGGCAACGACTACAGGCGCATGACCGTAGTCAGATGGAAAAAAAGCCGCCCGACACAAGGCCGGCGGCTTTTTCGGTGACGCGCCGCAAGCAGCGCGCCAGAGCGTAAAAATTAACGCTTCGAGAATTGTTTTGCGCGACGTGCTTTGCGCAGACCAACTTTTTTACGTTCAACTTCACGTGCATCGCGGGTTACGAAGCCAGCGCGTGCCAGGTCACCTTTCAGGCCCGAATCGTAGTCGATCAGAGCGCGGGTGATGCCGTGACGAACTGCACCTGCCTGGCCGGACTCGCCGCCGCCGTGTACGTTGACTTTGATGTCGAAACGTTCAACGTTGCCGGTCAGTTCCAGAGGCTGGCGGATCACCATCAGGCCGGTTTCGCGCGAGAAGTATTCCGACGCTGGTTTGCCGTTAACGATGATTTGGCCAGTGCCAACTTTGATGAACACACGAGCTACTGCACTCTTGCGACGGCCGGTGCCGTAATTGTAGTTACCGATCATGTCAGTTCCTTAGATTTCGAGTGCTTTAGGTTGCTGAGCAGCGTGCGGGTGCGAACCTTCAGCGTACACTTTCAGCTTCTTGATCATTGCGTAGCCCAGTGGGCCTTTTGGCAGCATGCCCTTGACGGCTTTTTCCAGAGCGCGACCTGGGAAACGCTGTTGCATTTTCAGGAAGTTGGTCTCGTAGATGCCACCTGGGTAGCCCGAGTGACGGTAGTAGGTCTTCTCGGTTGCTTTGGTGCCGGTCACGCGCAGTTTGCCTGCGTTGATGATGACGATGAAATCGCCGGTATCGACGTGAGGGGTGAACTCAGGTTTGTGTTTGCCGCGCAGTCGGAGTGCCACTTCGCTGGCAACACGTCCGAGGACTTTGTCCGTCGCGTCAATCACGAACCAGTCGCGCTGGACTTCATGTCCTTTAGCGGAAAAAGTTTTCATGTGATGACTTTCTTAATAAGAAATTACCGCTCAAATGGTGGTTCCGCTAAAGCTACAGCGGACTCGGCCTTTTTATTTACTTTCCTGAGCGAATGGAAAGCCGACAATCATAACCGCTTCAAGGCACTCACGTCAAGCCCGATATGGCTTGCAAGCCGCGCAAACACAGGGTTTGCGCGCTCCATTACAATATGGACAAAGTTTTTAACCCGGAGAATGCAATGGAATGCAAAGTTAGCTGGAATGGCCCATCGGGCATGAGTTTCCTGGCCCAGACCGGCTCCGGCCACCTGGTCAGCATGGATGGCGCACCGGAAGGCGGCGGCCACAACCTGGCACCGCGTCCGATGGAAATGGTGCTGCTGGGCACCGGCGGCTGCACCGCGTACGACGTGGTGCTGATCCTGAAAAAAGGCCGCGCCGACATCCGTGGCTGCGAATGCGTGCTGAAAGCCGAACGCGCCGACACCGAACCTAAAGTTTTCACCAAGATCAACTTCCACTTTGTCGTTACCGGCAAGGGCCTGAAGCCGGAGCAGGTCGAGCGCGCCATCACCCTGTCGCACGACAAATACTGCTCCGCATCGATCATGCTGGGCAAAACCGCCGACATCACCCATTCGTTCGAGATCATCGAAGAGGCTTAAGCCATGAAGCTCACTTACCTGCCGCTGCTGGCCGCCCTGTGCGTTCCGGCATGCTACGCCAGCACCGAAACCACCAGCGTCAAGATCGACGACACGCAAAGCGTCGGCAAGATTCAAGGCAGCAGCGGCGTGATCACAGTGAACGGTGACAAGGTCGAGTTGCTGAATCGCGTAGTCTACGTCAACGGCGTATCGTACGGTCCGGTGCCCAAGGTGGCCGACATCAAATACGTGGTCACGAAAAAAGACAAGACGTTGTACGTAGACGGCAAGCCGCGTCAGGCGGCAAGCAAACCATGATGCGCGCGCCCTGCTTGCTAGTGCGGCTGGATGCTGGTGCCGGCCGGGGTGTCGCGCACTGTGTAGCCGGCGTCTTCGATGGATAGCCGCAGCGTGTCGGCGTCGGCCCAGCGTTTTTCCTGACGCGCGAGGTCGCGTGCGGTCACCATTGCTTGCACTTCGCCCGGCACGGCTGGCAGCGCTGGCGTCCACGCGGCCAGTCCTAATCCCAGTACCTCATCCAGCCAGCGCAGCGTGGCTTTTTGTGCTGCCTCCGACACGTCGGATTTCAATAGCTCCCACATCAACGCCAGTGCACGGGGCGTGTTGAGGTCCTGATTCAGCTCTGCTTGCAGGGCTTGCTGGTAATGGGCGTCTGGCTGGCCGCCTTCTGGCAGGCGGTGGTAAGCCAGGCGCAGGCGGTTCAGTGCGGTCTGCGCGGCGTCCAGCGCCGCCCAGGAGAAGGTCAGCGGCGAGCGATAATGGGCTGATAGCACCAGATAGCGGTAGGCCAGCGGATCGACGCCGCGCTCACTCAGGGTTGCCAGCCGCAGAAATTCTCCGGCCGACTTCGACATCTTGTCGCCACCATCCACTTTCAAAAATGCACCGTGCAGCCAGTAGCGTGCTGGCGGATGCGCGTGGCAGGCTTCGTGCTGCGCGATTTCGTTGGTGTGGTGCACCGGGATATGATCCTCGCCACCGATATGGATATCGAACAGCGCGCCCAGGTAGCGGGTCGACATCGCCGAGCATTCGATATGCCAGCCGGGGAAGCCGCGTCCCCATGGACTGTCCCACTCCATCTGGCGTTGCGCATCGCCGCTGAATTTCCACAGCGCGAAGTCAGTGGGCGAACGCTTGTCGCGCAGCTCGACGCGGTGGCCGGATTGCAAGCCCTCAATCTTCAATCGCGCCAGATGGCCGTAGCGTTCCAGCTTTTGCGTGTCGAAGTAAATACCATCCTCGGTGCGATAGCTAAAGCCCTTGCGTTCGATGCCGGCGATGAAATCGATCTGCTCCTGGATATGCTCGGTCGCGTGCGCCCACACCGCCGGCGCCAGGATGTTCAGGTCGGCGATATCCTGCTGAAAGGCGCGGGTATAGAAGGCGGCGATATCCCAGGCGGATTTGCTGGTGCGGCGGCTGCCCTTCTCCATCTTGTCCTCACCGGTATCGGCGTCCGAGGTCAGATGACCGACGTCGGTTACGCAGATCACATGCCGCACCGCATAGCCGTTCAGCGCCAGCACACGGCGCAGCACATCGCCAAACAGATACGTGCGCAGATTGCCGATGTGGGCATAATCGTAGACTGTCGGGCCGCAGGCATACAGGCCCGCTGCACCAGATTGCAAGGCAACGAAGGGACGCAACGCCCGTTCGTAGGTGTCATACAGCATCAGCTCCATGGTGGCTCCAGAAAAGACAAAGGCCACAGGGAGCTGAACTCACTGTGGCCTATAGAAAACTGTAGATATAAAAAGAAAACGCAATCAGCAGGCTTCTATGGCCCGCGGGAACATGCACCTTGTTGATTTGGTTTCTTGAACATGGAATGATACTAACATGAATTTTGCGATTGAAACCACCGCCAGCAGCTACGTCCCCAACGCATTCCCGAGAGCGCTGTCGGCTCAGGCTGGCCGCGTGGCGCAACTGATACCGGATTACCACTATCGCTTATGGGCCTACCAGATCAAGCTCGGTGACGAGCAGCTGGCCATCCCGGTGCGCCTGTACTTTCCCGGCGAACTGCTACAGACGCCGCTGGATGACGATATCGCCCAGACCATGCTGCTATGCCTGGGCAGCCGCCATCACGACGGCCATTTGCGGCAGGCATGCGTCGCGCAACTTTTGCAGCGTAAGGAAGCATGGCTGGCGCCGTTCGTCATACAGCTACTGGGCGAGTACGTCGTGGAAATCGCCGAGGTCATCCGCGCAGGGCTACAGCAGGTGGACCTGGCGCCGTATCGGCAATTCATGGCCGACAATCCGCGCTATATTCACACAGTGGAAAGCAGGATCATCAGCTATTGGTCCTGCTACTACCGCCACGCCTATCCGCACCGCGCCGACTACCCGGCCAGCATTGCACTGACCTATCTTCAGATGTAGTACGCGGTGCTGGTCATGACTTTGCCCATGGCCGACATTACCGCCTGCACCGGCGCCGGCATTGCGGCCGCGCCGAGGCGCTGGGCGGCGGCGCCGTGTTCGATTTCATCGATGCGCATCTGGTCGACGATGGCGCGCGACTTGGCGTCCTGCGGCGGCAATTTATCCAGATGGCTTTCCAGGTGCGCTTCCACCTGGCGCTCAGTTTCCACTACGAATCCGAGGCTGCGCGCGTCGCCCAGCACCGCCGCCACCGTGCCCAGCGCGTACGAGCCGGCGTAGAACAGCGGATTCAGCACGCTGATATGCGAACCCAGCTCCTCCAGGCGCTGCGCGGTCCACGCCAGGTGGTCCTCTTCCTCGCGGCTGGAATGCTCGAACTGTTCGCGGATCGCCTGCGTGCGGGCGAAGCGGGCCTGCGAGTTGTACAGCGCCTGCGCGCACACTTCACCGACATGGTTGACGCGCATCAGGCCGGCCGCATGGCGGCGTTCGGCTTCGCTCATCTCGGCGTCGTCCGCACGCGCGCCCGGATTTGGCCGCGAAGCCGAGGAAATGCCGGAAATGACGCGCAACGCCTTGTCGGCGCCGGCAATGAATCGGTCCAGCGGAGTGTGGTGATAAGCAGCCATAAGCAAACTCGTGTTTCAGATGGAAAATCCCATTATAAAGGACCACCCTCTTATTTTGCTTCTGCGTCCTCACGCAACTGCCGCTGACGCTCGATGTAGTCGGCCACAGGGCCGCGCACATCGATTTTGGAAATGTCCTTGGCTACGCCCAGGTTCAGGCCCAGCAGGAAGGGGATATTCTCCAGCGGCACCTCGGTGCAGCAATCGCCAAAGGCTTTCAGGAAGCGCTTGGACTCGACCACCTCCACCACCTTGCCGCCACTCATGTACTGGAGGATGCTGGTGATGCTGTGGCCCTTGCCGATGGTCTGGTAGATGAAGCGGTTGAAGTCGCGGTCCAGCTGCTTGAAGTCCAGGGTTTCCTTGGTCATCAGGCTGGACAGGTAATACAGCCCCAGCGCCACGCGGAAGAAACCGCTGGACTGTTCGCGGTCGACGCCACTGTGCATCACCGCCAGTATTTTTTCCCTGAGTTGAGGATTCATGTTTGGCTACGCTCCCGTCTGCGACTATAGCAAGAGTTGCCGCTGCTCGTGTGGCTTGCGTGCAAGAATTTTAACATGCTACTCTTGAAACTTTTCCACCTGGAGCAAGCGTCGATGATCGAGGTAAACAATCTGGCCAAACGCTTTCGCCTGCCATCGCGCGGCGGCAAGCAGCCCACCGCGCGTGATCCACGCGACCATGACGGCTGGTTCCACGCCGTCCGCGACGTCAGCTTCCGCTGTGCGCCTGGCGAAGTGCTGGGCCTGCTGGGTCCGAATGGCGCCGGCAAGACCACCACGCTGCGCCTGCTCTCCACCGCGCTCAAGCCGGACGCCGGCAGCATCCATGCGAACGGCATCGACCTGCTGGCCAATCCGCTGGCGGCGCGCCAGCACATCGGCTTCCTGTCCGGCAGCACCGGCTTGTACGGCCGACTGACCGCGCGCGAGAACATCGAATACTTCGGCCGCCTGCACGGCCTTAGCCCGGCGCGCCTGAAGCAGCGCTGCGACGAACTGTTCGAGCTATTGCAGATGCATGAATTCGGCAACAAGCGCGCCGACCAGCTATCCACCGGCATGCGCCAGAAATGCGCGATCGCCCGCACCGTTGTGCACGAGCCGAAAATCGTCATCCTCGACGAACCGACCACCGGCCTGGATGTCATGTCGGCCAAGATCCTGCTGGACTTCATCGCCAGCTACAAGGCGCTGGGCGTGCCGCTGATTTTCTCCACCCACCACCTGCATGAAGTGGAAAAGCTGTGCGACCGCGTATGCGTCATCAACCATGGCAAGACCGCCTTCCACGGCAGCATGGACGAGCTGCGCCACCTGGGCGGCAGCGCCGATTTGTACGATGCGTTTGTCAGCGTCATTAACCAGGGAGCCTAAGCATGTGGACCATCTACCTCAAGGAACTGCTGGAACTGGCGCGCGACCGCCGCACCTTCTTCTTCACCGTGTTCATCCCGGTGTTTGCCATGCCACTGATCATTGCCTGCTTTGGCTTCCTGTCGTCCACCATGTTCAAGCAGGCCAGCAAAGCCAACATGGCCTATGCGATTTTCGGCAAACAACATGCGCCGCATCTGGCCGAGCGGCTGGCGCGCGAGAAAGGCTTCCATGAAATCGCACTGGCCAGCCCAGACGAAATCAAAACCGCCATCGCCAATGACCGCATCAAGTTCGCGCTGGTCATCCCGGCCGGCCTGGAAGCGCAACTGGCCACCCAGCAGCAAGGCGTGATCCAGCTGCACTACAACAGCGCCTCCGCCATCGATCTGACCCGCAAGCGCGTGGCCGCCGTGATCGACGCGCACAACCGCGAGCTGCGCGAGCATGCGCTGTCCGCCTTCAATCTGAACAAGCACCAATTGGCCTTCGCGCTTGACCCGGTCACGCTGCAAGACCACTCCACCGCCAACAAGCGCGAGCAGATGGGCGCCATCATCGGCGGCATGCTGCCCTACATCCTGCTGATGGTCTGCCTGATGGCGGCGATGTATCCGGCGATCGACACCGGCGCGGGTGAGAAGGAACGCGGCACGCTGGAAACCCTGCTGCTGGCGCCCGTCTCGCGCACCGCCATCGTGCTGGCCAAATTCCTGATGCTGTTCACCATCGGCCTGGCGTCGGCACTGCTGATGATCGTCAGCGTGTGCACGCTGCTGTACTTCTTCGGCCACATGATCGCCAGCGACCTGGCGCAGATGGTGCGCGCCATCGGCCCGCTGGACCTGGCCATGGTGGCGCTGATGCTGGTGCCGACCGCCGCCATCTTCGCCGCCATTCTGCTGTCGATCTCGGTTTACGCCAAGAGCTACAAGGAGGCAGCCGGGCTGATCTCGCCGCTGATTATCGTCACCATCCTGCCGACGCTGGTGGCGCTACTGCCAGGCGTGGAACTGAACTGGCGCTGGGCCATGGTGCCGCTGACCAATGTCTCGCTGGCGATGAAGGAACTGGTCAAAGGAACGATGGACTACCGCATGTTTTCCGTGATATTACTGTCAACAACCATCACCGCCGGGCTGCTGCTGGCCCTGTGCCGCTGGTGGTTCAACCGGGAGCAGGTTTTGTTTAGAAATTGAATAAGTTGTCTATTCAACTACCAACAAGCGCTTACCGGCTGTTCCGTTAATTCTGCACTCTGGCGCGTCATTTTGCTGCCCATCGCAATGGCGCCCCAGCTGTGGACCAAATTCAATACAATGCCATCATGTGAAAAGTGTGTGGTCGTGCAGAATCAGGAGTTAGCATGGAATTAAGTATCAGCAATTTGTCCAAGACCTACGCCAACGGTGTGGTGGCGCTGGACAATATCTCGCTCACCATCCCGACCGGGATGTTCGGCTTGCTTGGCCCTAACGGCGCCGGCAAGTCGACGCTGATGCGCACGCTGGCCACGCTCCAGGAATGCGATTCCGGCTCGGTGTTCTTTGGCGACCTGGACGTACTGGACGAAAAAGACGAGATCCGCCGCCAGCTCGGCTATCTGCCGCAGGACTTCGGCGTGTATCCGAAAGTCACCGCCTACGAAATGCTGGACCACTTTGCGGTACTGAAAGGCCTGAGCAACCGCCACCGCCGCCGCGAGGTGGTGGACGGCCTGCTGCAACAGACCAATCTGTTCGAGGTGCGCAACCAGCGCCTCGGCGGTTTTTCCGGCGGCATGCGCCAGCGCTTCGGCATTGCCCAGGCGCTGCTCGGTGATCCGAAACTGATCATCGTCGACGAGCCGACCGCCGGCCTCGACCCGCAGGAGCGGGTGCGCTTCCACAACCTGCTGTCCGATATCGGCGAGGACAAGACGGTGATCCTGTCCACCCACATCGTCTCCGACGTGGCCGACCTGTGCGCCAATATGGCCATCATCAACAAAGGCCATTTGCTGCTGTGCGGACCGACGCAGGAACTGATACACGAAGTCAGCGACAAGATCTGGGCACGCTTCATCGACAAGCGCGACCTGCAATCGTTCCAGCTGCGCCATCCGGTGATCTCGTCGCGCCTGCTGTCCGGCCGCACGCTGATCCACGTCTACAGCGACACCGATCCGGGCGACGGCTTTGAGGAAGCCATCGGCGATCTGGAGGATGTCTACTTCGCCACCATCGCCGGCCGCCACCGCGCCGCGAACACCTGCGATTAGGCCGCATCATGTTTGCCATCGCCCTCTTTGAAGCGCGCCAGCGCCTCAAGCTGCTGTCGACCTGGGTGTACTTCCTCGGTTTCCTGGCCCTGTCGCTGCTGTGGATGGCCGCCGCCGGCGGTTTCTTCAAAGGCGCGTCGATCACCTTCGGCAGCCAGCTGATCGACTCGCCGCGCTCGCTGATGTTCACCACCAGCTTCCTCGGCTCACTGGGCGTGATCGTCATCGCCGCGATGATGGGCCGCTCGGTGCAGCAGGATTTTGAATATGATATGCAGCACTTCTTCTTCAGTGCGCCGATCAGGAAACACCAGTACATCTTCGGCCGCTTCCTCGGCGCCTACCTGACACTGGCGATCATCTTCACCAGCATCGTGCTGGGCGCCTGGCTGGGCAGCTATATTCCCGGCGTCGATCCGGAGCGGCTGGCGCATGCGGATGCGCTGGCCTACCTGATCCCCTACTTCATCGTCATCCTGCCGAACATCTTTATCTTCGGCGCCGTGTTCTTCATCCTGGCCGCGCTGACGCGGCGCATGCTGCCGGTGTATATCAGCAGCGTGGTGATGCTGGTCGGCTACATGGTGGCGCCGGGCCTGGCGCGCGACCTCGACTACAAAACCTTTGCCGCGCTGATCGACCCGTTCGGCACCACGGCGGTGATGCGCGTGACCGAATACTGGCCCATCATCGAACGCAACACCCGCATGTTCTACCCGGAAGGCGTGTACCTGCTGAACCGCGTGATCTGGGCCTCGGCCGCGCTGGTCGGCCTGCTGGTCGGCTACTGGCGCTTCCACTTCATCGCCACCAGCGACAGCGGCCACAGCCGCAGTAGCACCAGCAGCACCGGCGAGGGCGAAGTGCCGCAGCACCTGTCGCAGGCGTCGTCCAACACCCAGGAAAAGCCGGACTTCCAGTCGCGCAGCCTGGCCTGGCTGCTGATCAAGATGAGCTGGCTGAACCTGCGCGAAACCACCAAGAACATCTACTTCCTGGTGATCGTGCTGGCCGGCGTGCTGATGATGTTTGCCTCGTCGCTGGACCTGGGCTCGATGTACGGCACCAATACCTATCCCGTCACCTACCAGGTGCTGCAAGTGGTCAGCGAAACCTTCGCGCTATTCATGATGGTGATCACCACCTTCTACGCGGGCGAGCTGATCTGGCGAGAGCGCGAAGCACGCATGGGGCAGATGCTGGACGCGCTGCCGATCCCCAGCTGGCTGCCGCTGCTGGCCAAGCTGTTCGCGCTGATCGGCCTGCAAGCGCTGCTGATGCTGGTGGTAATGCTGACCGGCATGGCGGTGCAGGTCGTCCAGGGCTACTTCCTGCTCGAACCGGGGCTGTACCTGTACCACCTGTTCCTGCTGCAAATGCCCGGCTATGCGCTGACGGCGGTGCTGGCGATTGCGCTGCAAGTGCTCATCAACCAGCGCTACCTCGCCTACTTCGCGATGATCGTCTACTACATCATCAGCGTCACGGCCAGCTCGGTGGGGCTGGAAAACCCGATGCTCATCTACGGCAATATGCCGGCCATCGTCTACTCGGCGATGAACGGCTACGGCCACTTCCTGGCGCGCGAGCGCTGGTACGAAGCCTACTGGGGCGGCGCGGCGCTGCTGCTGATCGTGCTGTCGCTGCTGTTCTGGGCACGCGGCACCAACGACGGTTTCCGCCAGCGGCTGCAACTGGCGCGCCATGCGCTGACGCTGCCGGTACTGAGCGCCATCGCGGCCGGCCTGCTGATCTTCGTCACGGCCGGGGCGGTACTGTTCTACAACCAGCAGGTGGCCGGCGGCTACGAGTCCAGCTACCACAAGGAAACCGAAAAAGCCGACTACGAGCGCAAGTACAAGCAGTACGCGGTGATACCGCAGCCGCGCATCACCGATGTCAAAATGAATGTCGACATCTGGCCGGAACAACGTACCTTGATGGTCAAAGGCCGCTACCTGCTGCAAAACAAGGGCCAGCAACCGATCAGTGACATCATGATTTCGCAGGACAATACAGTGGCGCATTACAGCGTGCGCTTCAGCCAGCCGGTGCGGGACGGCCTCAAGGATGGCGAGCTGGGCTTCTACAGCTACAAGCTGAGCAAGCCGCTGGCGCCGGGCGAACAGCTAAGCATGGAGTTTGACATCCGCTACGCACCACAGGGCATCCTGGGCCTCGGCCGCGATACGCCGGCAATCGCCAACGGCAGCTTCTTCAACAACGGCGTGATGCCGCACATCGGCTACCAGCCGGACTGGGAACTGAGCGATGCGCGCGACCGCAAGAAACACCAGCTGGCGGCGCGCGAACGCATGCTGCCGCGCGACGATCCGGCCGGCCTTGCCAACAACTTCGCCAGCAACGACGCCGACTGGATCAGCTTCGACGCCACCGTCGGCACCAGCGCCGACCAGACCGCCATCGCGCCGGGCATGCTGGTCAAGGACTGGAGCGCCAAAGGGCGCCGCTACTTCCATTACAAAATGGAACAGCCGATGCTGAATATGTACGCCTTCCAGTCGGCGCGCTACCTGGTGAAGCGCGACTGGTGGCAGGATGTCGGCATCGAGCTGTACTACCATCCGGGTCACGAATACAACCTGGAGCGGATGGACAAGGGCATCAAGGAATCGCTGGACTACTACACCAAAAACTTTGGCCCCTACCAGCACAAGCTGGTGCGGATTGTCGAATTCCCTCGCTACCAGCAGTTTGCGCAATCGTATCCGAACACCATTCCGTATTCGGAAGCGGTGGGCTTTATTGCCAAGGTCAACGACAAGAATCCGAAAGACATCGACTACCCGTTCTACATCACCGCGCATGAAGTGGCGCACCAGTGGTGGGGACACCAGCTGGTGGGCGGCAACACGCGCGGCAGCACGGTGCTGAGCGAAACGCTGGCGGAATATTCGGCGCTGATGGTGATGAAGAAAAACTTCGGCGCCAACAAAATGCGGCGCTTCCTGCACTATGACCTGGACCAGTACCTGTTCGGCCGTGCACTGGAGCGCAAGAAAGAACTGCCGCTGGCGGAAAACGAAAACCAGAACTACATCCAGTACCGCAAGGGCAGCCTGGCGATGTACCAGCTACAGGACATCCTCGGCGAAGCCAAGGTCAACGAAGCGCTGAAAGGCATGTTGCAGGATTACGGGCGCAAATCCGCACCCTACCCGAGCGTCAACGTGCTGGTGGAGGCGCTGCGTAAAGTCACGCCGGCCGACCAGGCTTATTTGATCGACGACCTGTTCAACCACATCGTCCTGTATGAAAACCACGCCACCTCGGCCACGGCGCGCAAGCTCAATGACGGCAAGTACGAAGTCAGCTTCACGGTCAGCGCGGCGAAAGTGCGCGCCGGCGAGCAGGGCGAAGAAAAAGATGTGGCGCTGCGCGACTGGATCGACATCGGTGTCGACGACAAGGACGGCAACAGCCTGCTACGCGAGCGCAAGCTGATCAGCCAAAAAGAAAACCGCTACACCGTCATCGTCAACGGCCGCCCGGCGAAAGCCGGCATCGATCCCGACAACAAACTGATCGACCGCAAGCCCGACGACAACATGATCAACATCGAACTGCAAACCCAATAATCCGGGGCCAGAACTGACCCCGGATTTGGTTTAGGCGCGGAGTTGCAGGCGCTGTGGGGCGCGAGGGGTGTGGCTGTCGTGCAGTTTGAAGACGGAGACGATGGCGGTCAGCGCATCTGCCTGGTCGTGCAGCGAGGCGGCAGCGGCGGCGGCTTCTTCTACCAGCGCGGCGTTCTGCTGTGTGACCTGGTCCATCTGGCCGATCGCCATGTTGACCTGCTCGATGCCCGAGCTCTGCTCGTGCGTGGCCGAGGTGATTTCACCCATGATGTCGGTCACGCGCTGGATGCTGTCGACCACATCGGTCATGGTCGCGCCCGCCTGCGAGACCAGCGCGCTGCCGGCATCCACTTTCGCCAGCGAGTCGTCGATCAGCCCTTTGATTTCCTTGGCCGCCGCCGCGCTGCGCTGCGCCAGGTTGCGTACTTCCGATGCCACCACCGCGAAGCCGCGTCCTTGCTCGCCGGCGCGTGCCGCTTCCACTGCGGCGTTCAGTGCCAGGATGTTGGTCTGGAATGCAATGCCATCGATCACGCTGATGATGTCGGCAATCTTGCGCGAGGAGCCGTTGATGGCTTCCATCGTGCTCACCACTTCCGATACGACACCGCCGCCGCGCTGCGCCACTTCCGACGCAGTCACCGCCAGCTGGTTGGCCTGGCGCGCATTGTCGGCGTTCTGCTTGACGGTCGCAGTCAGCTCTTCCATCGACGAGGCGGTTTCTTCCAGGCTGGACGCCTGCTCTTCGGTTCGGCCCGACAAGTCCAGATTGCCGGCAGCGATCTGGCTCGACGCCGTCGAAATGCTTTCCGTGCCGTTGCGCACTTCGGTGACGATGCTGATCAGGCCATCATTCATTTTCTGCAGGGAGCTCAGCAGGCGGCCGGTTTCGTCCGTGCTGTCGACTGCAATATGCGAGGTCAGATCGCGCTGCGCCACCGCCTCGGCAATCTCGACCGCCTGGCCCAGCGGCACCGTGATGCCGCGCGTCAGACGCCATGCACAGAAGACACCCAGCGCCAGCACCAGCACGCCCAGGCCAATCATGAAAGTACGGTTGCTTTGGTACAGCGCGTCAATCCTTTGCGCCTGGCTATCGATGCTCTTGCGCTGGTGTTCCAGCAGCGCGCTCAGGTTACCCAGATAGGCTTTGCCGGCAGGCGTGAAGCGCTGTTCCAGTTCTTCGGCCGCCTCGTCCAGCTTGCCCTCTTTTTTCAGCGCGACGATTTTGTCGCGCGATTCGCCATATAGCTTGCGGTAGTCCTTGAGCTTGCTATACAGCTCTTTTTCCTCGGCGCCGTCGATCAGTTCCTCGACGCCTTTCTGCAATTTGTTGATCTCGGCCACCGATTGCTTGGTTTCGTCGGCAAAGTACGGCCCCAGCGACGGGTCGGTGCTCTTGGAAATCGCCGAGGTGCGGCGCACACTGGTATGGATCAGGCGATACCAGTCGCTGATCATGCGTTCTTTGGCCAGCGGCTGCTGCATCATCTCGTTGGTCGCGGTCGCCACCGAATGCATATGGCGTATGCCGATCAGCGTCATCAAGATCATCAACGCCAATATCAAGCCAAAACCCGCCGCCAGGCGCGTGCCAATTTTCAGATTTTTCATGAGTGTCGTGCCTAACAGGCAATGTTGGAAAATAAAGATGCGTTGCTGCTATTGAAACTGCTGTTCGGGCGCTTGAATTTGAATTGCCCAAAGGAATCAATAGTTTAGCACAGCAACTATATTAATGTGGCGGGATTACCTGGATGTGACTTGCATGCGACTCGGCACTGGCGCGGGAATAAAAAACGGGACACCGCGGTGTCCCGTTTTTTGTCGTCAGCGCTTTTTTACGCCGCTTTTTTGGCTGCCGCTTTCTTGACCGCCGGCTTCTTGACGGCTGCCGCTTTCTTGACCGCTGGCTTTTTGACCGCCGCCGCTTTTTTCACCGGGGCTTTTTTCTCCTCGGCTGCATCGCCCTCATCGGCGGCCGCAGCTTTGCCCTTGGCCGGCGCCTTGGCCTTGCGCTCTTCAAACTCGAAACTGATCTTGCCGTCCTTGCCTTTCACCAGGAAAGCCTTGAACGGACGGCGCGTGCGCTGCGAGACAAAGCCCGGCAGCAGGTCGGTCTTGCCGTCGTTGAGCAGCTTGGCCATTTGCTCCGGCAGGATTTCCTGTTGCAGGATGATGCGGCCGCTGCGGAAGTCGCAAGTCTTCGGCTTCGCCACGCTGTGTTCGCAAACATAGGCCAGGCCCATTTCGTACACGCCGCCATTGCACTTGGGGCACGGGCCCAGTACGGTCTGGCCGGTGAAGTCGACCGGTTCGGAATCTTCCGAGTCGTCGTTCTGGCCGAAATCGAACTCCAGCTTGTAGTTCTTGATATCCTCATCCTTGGAGATGCGCAGGATGGCGGCAAACGGACGGCCCATCTTGGAGCGGAAGCCTTGCAGCGGGCCGATGGTACGGTCGCGCAGCAGCTGTTCCACTTCCTCGATTTCAAACTGGCGGCCGCCCGGCGTTTTACTCATCGAGAATTCGCACTTGGTGCAGGCGAAGCGGCGATAGTTTTCCTTCACCACGCTGCCGCAATTCGGGCACGGCGCGGTCAGCGTCGCGTAGTCGCCAGGGATGGTGTCGTTATCGTATTCCTTGGCACGCTTGACGATCACCTGGGTCATCTGCGCGATTTCGCGCATGAACTCGTCACGCGAAATCTTGCCCTTCTCCATTTGCGACAGCTTGTATTCCCACTCGCCGGTCAGCTCGGGCGCGGTCAGCTCGTTGACGCCCAGGCCACGCAGCAGCGTCATCAGCTGGAACGCCTTGGCGGTCGGCATCAGCTCGCGGCCTTCGCGCAGCAGATACTTTTCAGTCAGCAGGCCTTCGATGGTGGCGGCGCGCGTCGCTGGCGTGCCCAGGCCCTTGCCGGCCATCGCATCGCGCAGTTCGTCGTCCTCGACCAGCTTGCCGGCGCCTTCCATGGCCGACAGCAGCGTCGCCTCGGTGTAGCGCGCAGGCGGCTTGGTCACCAGGCCATTGGCGTCGACCTTGTCGGTCAGCACTTTCTCGCCCTTGGCAACCGGCACCAGGCTCTTGTTGCTGCCTTCTTTTTCCTTGTCGTCGCCGTCGGCTTCTTTGCCATAGATCGCCAGCCAGCCCGGACTGGTCATGACCTTGCCTTCAGTCTTGAACTGATGGCCAGACACTTCGGTATAGCGGGTAGTGACCTGGAACTCGGCAGCCGGGAAGAATACCGCCATGAAGCGGCGCGTCACCAGGTCGTACAGCTTCTGCTCCGGCTCGGACAAATTCTTCGGCGCGATCGGCGTTGGAATGATCGCAAAGTGGTCCGAGATCTTGGTGTTGTCGAAGATGCGCTTGTTCGGCTTGACCCAGCCCTTGTCCAGGATCTGCTTGGCGAACTGGTGGTAGTTGTTGTTCTCTTTCACCGAGTCCAGCGTCTGCTTGACGGTGTCCAGATAGTCTTCCGGCAGGTGGCGCGAATCGGTACGCGGATAAGTCAGCACCTTGTGCTTTTCGTACAGCGCCTGCGCCAGGCCCAGCGTGTTCTTGGCCGAGAAGCCGAAGCGCGAATTGGCCTCGCGTTGCAGGCTGGTCAGGTCGAACAGGCCCGGCGCCATCGAGGTGGTCGGCTTGGATTCTTCGGTGACATTGCCTTGCTTGCCGCGCACGGCCACCGCGATGGAGTCGGCTGCGGCCTTGCTCCACAGGCGCTCGGCGCGTTTCTCCGGATCGGTCTCGTCCTTCTTGAACTTGGTGTCCAGCCAGCGGCCTTCGTAGACGCCGGCGGCGCAGACGAATTCGGCGCGCACTTCCCAGTAGTCGCGCGGCTTGAACTTGCGGATTTTTTCTTCGCGCTCGACCACGATCGACAAGGTCGGCGTCTGCACGCGGCCAACGGTGGTCAGGTAGAAGCCGCCCTCTTTCGAATTGAAGGCGGTCATGGCGCGGGTGCCGTTGATGCCGATCAGCCAGTCCGCCTCCGAGCGGCAGCGCGCGGCGTCGGCCAGCGGCATCATGTCTTCATCGGTGCGCAGGTGCGAGAAGCCGTCGCGGATCGCCGCCGGCGTCATCGATTGCAGCCACAAACGCTTGACCGGCTGCTTGGCCTTGGCGTTCTGCGCGATCAGGCGGAAGATCAGTTCTCCTTCGCGGCCCGCGTCACATGCGTTAATCAGGGTGGTGACGTCCTTGCGCTTGATGAGCTTGTTCAGTACCTTGAGCCGCGCCTCGGTCTTGGCGATCGGATTCAGCGCGAAGTACGGCGGAATCATCGGCAGGTGCGCAAAGCTCCATTTGCCGCGCTTGACGTCATGTTCTTCCGGAACGGCGATTTCCAGCAGGTGACCGACGGCGGAGGACAACACGTACTCGTCGGATTCAAAGTACTCATCGTGCTTGGTAAAGCCGCCCAGCGTCTTCGCGATGTCGTTCGCGACAGATGGCTTCTCGGCGATGATGAGGGTTTTGCTCATATTTTAGTATCTCGTTTGTAACACTTTGGAAGGACAGCATGCGCATCATACATGCATAGCACGGTAATCTGCATGTTTCTGTCACAGTCTTGTCAAAGCGCAAATAATAAGCGGATTGCCCGCCATACGGCAAGCGCGCAACGCGCGCAGCGCCGATTATGGCGCGTTTTATTGCCAAAAGGGAATTTAAAGCAGCTAAGTACAGCAGGCTTAGTGCAGCAGGCGCGGTGCCTGGTCTTCGTCCGAACCGAACAGGTCGTCGAACATCAGCGCATCCGGCTCTTTGCCCTGGCTCCAGAGCAGCATCAACACGATGACCTTGAGCTTGCCCAGCGACACTGGCATTTCTTCCAGCGCCAGCGCGCGCTCGATGACGATCTCGCGTTGCAGCGGCGACAACACCTTGGCCGATTCGAGGAACTGGATGAAGCCGATGGCGCCTGCGCCCAGCGCGTCCTGCTCTTCGTCGACGTAAAAGCGGGTGCCGGTCGAGGAAGCGGTCAGCGTCTGTTCCACACCCGCCATGGCGGTCAGGTCGGTCAGCCAGACCAGCGCCTCGGAGATCTCGACGTCGTCAAAACCGACAGCCGACAGCTTCTTGGCCAATGCCGCCGGTTCCGGGCAGGCATCGGGACGGTAATAAGTCTCGTAGAGATAAACAAGGACATCGAACATGGCTCTACTCTATCAGTTAAAACGAATTCGGTACAACTTCTGTTCACACGCATAACCTTTGGAACATGCCGCCCGGCAAACGCTCCAGCAAGCCCGCCAGTTCCAGCGCCAGCAATTGCCCTTGCAGCTCGCCGGGGGCTTGTCCAAGATGCAAGGCCAGCACCTCGGCCTGGACCGGATCGGCACCGATCGCCGCCAGCACCCGGTCGACAAAACTGTCATCCAGTCCGGCGCGCGCGCCAGCCTTGCCATCGACCGCCATCTGCAAGGCTTGCAACACATCGGCGGCGCTCTCCACCAGCCTGGCGCCGTCGCGGATCAGCTGGTTGCAGCCTTTCGACAGTGTCGCATGAATCGAACCCGGCACGGCGTACACATCGCGCCCCTGCGCCAGCGCCAGCTCGGCGGTGATCAGCGAGCCGGACCTGGCCGCCGCTTCCACCACCAGCACGCCAAGCGCTAGTCCGCTGATGATGCGATTACGCCGTGGAAAGTTGTCCCGCGTGGGCGGCGTGCCCAGCGCGTATTCGCTGACAATGCAGCCTTCCTCGGCGATGCGGCGCGCCAGCGCGCTGTTGCGGGCGGGATAGATGCGGTCGATGCCCGTGCCCAGCACGGCGATGGTGCCGCCCGGACCATTCAGGCCTCCGGCGTGGGCGGCCGCGTCGACGCCCAGCGCCAGCCCGGACACAATCGTCAGCCCAGCCTCCGACAAGGCCTGCGCCAGCTGCTCGGCGTTCAGCACGCCCTGGCGGCTGGCGTTGCGCGCGCCCACCACCGCCACCGCGCGCCCGGATAATAGCGCCGGCCTGCCTTTGAGGTAGAGCAGCAAGGGCGCAGCGTTGATATTGCTGAGATAGTCGGGATAGCCGGCATCGCCCCAGGCCAGCAGGCTGTTGCCGGGCTGCAGCTGCCAGGCTTGCAGCGCGTCCAGGTCGGTTTCCAGCCGCGCCGATGGCGCGGCCAGCAGCGCGTCGGCCTGATGCGGCTTGACGACAGCCAGCAGTTGCTCGCGGCCGGCTTCAAAGATGGCTTGCGGCGTAACGAAGCGCTCCAGCAGCCTGTGCGCCGTCAGCAGGCCGACGCGTTCGGTCTGTTGCAGACGCAGCCAGCCTGCCAGCGCTGGACGGGTCATTTCTGCAGGGGTATCCGTGGCTTGCACGGCGCGGTTTACTCCGGCGACTTGGCGACGTCGCCCACTTCCACCGGCGCCGTCACCTGCATGATCAAGCCGTAGGAAATATGCTTGAACGTGCGGAAGATAAACAGGCTGCCCATTTCCTCGTCCGGCAGCCTGACCTGCTGCTCGCGCCCATACCAGGTTTTCTTCGCGGTGGAGTCGCTCACAGTTCTTCCTGCATGGTACAGCTGCAAAACCGAGCCGCCATCGAGTCCGTCAAGCTTTCCGCGATTAATGCTGACGATCTGGTTCTGCCCGGCGTGCGTGACGCCACCGTAGATGGCCGCCACGCGCGCTGTGACCGGCTGTGCCG
This sequence comes from Duganella sp. sic0402, assembly GCF_019219065.1. Taxonomy (GTDB): domain Bacteria; phylum Pseudomonadota; class Gammaproteobacteria; order Burkholderiales; family Burkholderiaceae_D; genus Rugamonas. Next base: position 224,537 of record NZ_JAHUWK010000008.1, read on the forward strand.
GCGGATGCGGCGCGTAGTTTTGCATCGGCGTCGGCGGTACGGCGCGCAACTGGTCGCCCCTGCCCATTTCCTGCACCGCCGTGGCCACCGTAAAGGTATGCACGTCGCTGCCGGCCCCAGCTTCGGCCTGCAGCTTGAGCGTGCCCAGATAGAAGGCTTCGTAGCCAATCACTTGCTTGGTGACAGGATCTTTCAGCGGCGCGCCGGGACGGAATACCTGGAACGCGCTGTTGCCGCCCAGCTCGCCGCGTACATAGGCCTTGTCGCCCTTGCCAAGAAACACCCTGCCCTCCTGCGTGGCGACGATGCGCGGTGCGCCTTGCAATTCGTCATCCTCAATAATCAGCGGCTGGGTCAGGAAGGGTTCGATGATGCCGGGCGGTATCGACGGCACGGCGTCCTTGCCCAGCCCCTCGGTGCGCACGCGCGGCGTCAGTTTCTGTGCCGAAGGATCGTTCAGACCGCCTTCCAGCCGCTGCCCCAGCCGCAGGCGGCCGGCGGCGCGATCGAACCAGATTACCTGGCCCGGATAAATCCAGTGCGGGTTGGCGATTTCGTCACGGTTCATGCCCCATACCGTGGGCCAGCACCAGGGCTTGCGCAGGAAGGCGCCGGAGATATCCCACAGCGTGTCGCCCTTGACGACGACGTGCTGGTCCGGCGCGTCCGGGCGGAACTCGCAGACCGGTGCAGCCGAGGCTGAGGCCGCAGAGGCCACTGTAAACAAGGCAGCCCATGCCAAGCGTGTACCGACTGTGCTAAAATTTTTCATAATAGATCCAGTAAGTGCGCCGCAAGCACACGGCAGCTGAGCTGTAAAGCTTGCCAAATTGAATCAAATTCTGCCCATAAAACCCTGAACTAGCAAGCGAAACCGCGCTCCTGTACGCTGCGCGGCGATTGCATTGGCGGGGCATACACCGTTTTCATTTAGTTATCATGGCCATTTTAAATATTCTGCGTTACCCCGATCCACGCCTGCACAAAGTTGCCGTGCCAGTGACCGTTTTTGATGAAAAACTGGAAAAACTGGTCGCCGACATGGCCGAAACCATGTACGACGCGCCCGGCGTCGGCCTGGCCGCCTCCCAGGTGGATGTGCACCAGCAAGTGGTGGTGATCGACATTACCGAAGACAAGAGCGCGCTGACCGCCTTCATCAATCCGGAAATCCTCTGGGCCAGCGACGACAAGCAAGTCTACGAAGAAGGCTGCCTGTCGGTGCCGGGCGTGTACGACGGCGTTGAGCGTCCGACCAAGGTCAAGGTGCGTGCTTTCGACGTCAAGGGCCAGGCCTTTGAAGTGGATGCCGACGGCCTGCTGGCGGTATGCATCCAGCACGAGATGGATCACCTGAAAGGCAAGGTATTCGTGGAATACCTGTCGCCACTGAAGCGCAACCGCATCAAGGCCAAGCTGCAGAAGGAAGAGCGCGGCATGCAGCGCGAAGCCCAGCTGCGCGCCCAGGGCCGCCGCTACTAATCATGAAAGTCATCTTCGCCGGAACGCCGGAATTCGCCGCCGTCGCACTGCAATCGCTGCACGAAGCCGGCTACGAAATCCCGCTGGTGCTGACCCAGCCGGACCGCCCTGCCGGCCGCGGCATGCAATTGCAGCCATCGGCCGTCAAGCAGTACGCGCTGTCGCAAGGCATCGAGGTATTGCAGCCGCTGTCGCTGCGCATGGACAGCAAGGACCCGCAGCGCGCAGAAGAAGCCAAGGCCGCGCACCAGCGCCTGCTGTCGACGCCCTACGATGTGATGGTGGTGGCGGCCTACGGCCTGATCCTGCCGCGCAGCACGCTGGACATCAAGCCCTGCCTCAACATTCACGGTTCGCTGCTGCCGCGCTGGCGCGGCGCGGCGCCGATTCATCGCGCGATTGAAGCTGGCGACAAAGAAACCGGCATCACCATCATGGAGATGGAAGAAGGCCTGGATACAGGCCCGATGCTGCTGATCGAAAAAATCGCCATCGACGACAGCGACACCACCGGCAGCCTGCACGACAAGCTGGCGGCATTGGGCGGCAAGATGATTGTCGAGGCGCTCAATAAATATCAGCACCAGCAGCTGGAAGCCGTGGTGCAGCCGGAAGAAGGCGTCAACTACGCCAGCAAGATCAGCAAGGAAGAAGCGGCGCTGGACTTCACCCAGTCCGCGCTGGAGATCGGCCGCAAGATCCGCGCTTTCAATCCCTTCCCCGGCGCACACGGTACGGTCAACGATGTGGTGGTCAAGCTGTGGGGCGCGGAAGTGGTGGATGGCAGCGGGCCAGCAGGCAAGGTGCTGTCGGCCGATGCGCAGCATGGCATTGTGGTCGCCTGCGGTACTGGCGCGCTGCGTCTGACCTCGCTGCAAAAACCGGGCGGCAAGCGCCTGGCGGCGGCCGAGTTCATCAAGGGCTTCCCTCTCGAAGGCCTGTCCTTCGTTTAAGTTAGTTCACTGTCAGCTTGTCGCGGCACAGATCTTCGGTCTGGTAGCCGCCCAGGTTGGCGCGCAAAATCAGCAGCGACTGGCGGCGCTGTTCCAGTGCCGCTTGCTGTTCCTCAATCTCGCGCAACAGGATGGCCGACTGGCGCATGGTCTTCTCGACCGAGCACTTGCCGTTTTCATCCAGCATGTCGCGTATCACTTCCAGCGTAAAGCCGAGTTTTTTCGCGCCCTGAATCAGCTTCAGGCGATCCGGCGCATTGCTGGCGTACTGGCGGTAGCCGGACGCCGTGCGCGATATTGGCGCCAGCAGCCCCTGCTCCTCATAAAACCGTATCGCGGAGGCAGCAATGCCTGACTTTCGGGAGAGTTCACCGATTTTCATTTTTTGCTTGACCCTCAAGTTGACTTGAAACTTATTATAAGATGGTCCGCCCGAGCCTGCTTGCGGAGGCCTTATTACAAATAGGAGTATCAATATGACCGACGTAATTCAACACCTGAACTGGCGCTACGCCACCAAGAGCTACGACGCATCGAAACAGCTGGATGAGGAAAAGCTGAACCGCATCCTGGAAGCGATCCGCCTGGCGCCAACCTCCAGCGGCCTGCAGCCGTTTGAAGTGTTCGTGGTGAAAAATCCGGACCTGCGCGCGAAAATCCGCGAAGTGGCGTGGAATCAGGCGCAAGTGACCGATGCCTCGCACCTGCTGGTGTTCGCGGCCTGGGACAACATCACGCCAGAGCGCATCGATTCGATGTTTGACTACACCAACGAAGTGCGCGGTTTCAAAAACGAAGGCTGGGAAGCCTATCGCAAACAACTGCAAGGCATCGTGGCCGCACGCGGCGACGTCGCCAACTTTGACGCGGCTGCGCGTCAGGCCTATATCGGCCTGGGCGTGGCGCTGGTGGCTGCCGCCGCCGAAGGCGTCGACAGCACGCCGATGGAAGGCTTCGATCCTGCCGCCGTCGACCAGATCCTGTCGCTGAAAGAGCGCAAACTGCGCAGCGTGGTGATCCTGCCGCTGGGCTACCGCAAGCCGGATACCGACTGGCTGGTCAACCTGAAAAAAGTGCGCCGTCCGCGCGAGCAGTTCATCACCGAGCTGAACTAATCCCGCAGCGAAATGACTTGATCGCCGTCAGCTGGCTTGCAGCCTGCGGCGATCGGCGTCCAGCCGCGGTGGATGACAATCTGCTGTTCATCGTGGCATAGTTCGACGCGCTCGCTTTGCGAAAAGCGGGCGCGCACAAAATCCTCCAGCGTGGCCGGCAAGCTGACATGCAGCTTGAGCGCGGCCCGGTCTTCATCCGGATGATCGTCCAGGTGCACCAGCGGCACGAAGTACGAGGCCAGCATCCACCAGCGCGAGCCGACATTCACCGGCTGCGGCGCGTAATCCGCTTCGCGCAGCCAGCGTTGCGCACGCTCCCGTAAATCCACACCATCCGCCAGATCGCCCCAGCCGGCGGCCAGCATTTCGGCCAGCCATTGATTGCAGTTCTGGTAACGCAGGCTGTAGGCATAGGCATTGGCGCTGTATCGCGCCGCCAGCAAATGCAGCGCGCGCGATGTGTCGAGCAGCGCGGGACGCAGCGCCAGCACAGCTTGCGGCGGCAAGCGCACGATGCTCAGGTAGCCGATTTTCGGCGAGTCAGTGCCCATCGCAAAACCGGCTAGCCCCTGATCGTAAATGCGTGGGTGGCCTTCATCGCAGGCGTAGTACAACTGGCGCGCCGCCCACAGGCCTTGATCCGAGCGCCACGCCAGCGCGGCATGCGAATAGCGGATGTTGAAGCGCGACAGATCCAGGCCGGAGCGGCTGACCAGCGCCACGCTTTCTTCGGTGGCCGCCAGTTCTTCGCGCAGCACGGCGGCGAAACGCAGCAGGCGGTCCTGCTCGGCGGCCGTCAGATCATGTTCGCGGTCGCAAAACCGCGAGGAAGACGCCTGCGCTGCACCTGCCGCGAATAGCAGGCATAGCACCAGCGCAGATAGCTGCTTCAAAGGCTCAGCGCGCGCGAGGACAGTTCGTCATACCATTCATCGGCCAGCACCAGGTAGAACGGCTGGCGATTGTCGGCGCGGCCGAACTCGATGCCGTAGACGCGGTTGTGCGCATACATCCGATCACCGACCGCAAGCTGCTGACGCTCGAAGGTCGTTTGCGGCAGATCCAGCACCACGCGCTGCGCGGGGTCGTCAGCCTGCATGGTAAGGCGGGCGCGGCCATCGCGGTCCGGCGTGGCGGCGATGTCGATGATGCGGTACTCCGCGTCCGCCACCTTCTTGTTATTGTTGGAGCTATTGCTGGAGCCCGACAGCGAATCGGACACGCTGCCGCTGGACGCCGAGCCGGCACTGGAAGCGGACGACGCAATGCTCTCGGCGTGGCTATTCAGCGACAGGGCCAGTGCACCGGCAACGCACATCAATCGCATGGTCAAAGTGATATTCATCTACACTTCCTCAACTGGGCAAATAAAACAGTATAAAGGAGAGCGTGATGGCCGCACCCGAAATCAGCTGCTGGTTCGACTTTGCCAGCAACTACAGCTACCTCAGCGTGCTGCGCCTGGCGCGGCAAAAAGACGTGAGCGTGCAATGGAAGCCCTTTCTGCTCGGGCCCATCTTCAAGGAGCAGGGCTGGGACAACTCTCCATTCGTGCTGCAAAAGGACAAAGGCGAGTACGTCTGGCGCGACATGCCGCGTGAATGCGCAAAGTACCAACTACCATGGAGGCGGCCTTCTGAATTCCCGCGCCGCTCGCTATTGGCTGCACGTGTGGCCTTGCTGGGCGAGCATCAGCCGTGGATGGCCGAATTCTGCGCCCGCGTCATGCTGGCCAACTTTGAGCACGACGAAGACATCGGCAGCGAACAGGTGATCGCCGCCATCCTCACCAGCATCGGCCTCGACGCGGAAGCGCTACTCACCGCCGCCCAATCCGACGACAACAAAGCCCGCCTGCGTGCCCGCAACGAAGAAGCCCGCGCCCTGCACATCTTCGGCGCCCCCACCTTCTTCGTCGGCCCCGAAATGTACTGGGGCAACGACCGCCTGTCCGACGCCTTGGCGCTCGCCAAGCGCTAAAACAGCAGAATGTTGCGGCGATGCAGCAGTTGACTGAAGCTTGTTCAGCGATGCCGTATAATCTCAGACCGCCCTTTTGCTCCGGCGCACTTCCTTTTATCCCTGAGATATCAAATGAATAACACCGTTTCCCGCCCCGTCATGTCCAAGACCGATGCCCAGCTGCGCGAGATTCTCGCCCGCCGCATCATGATTCTGGACGGCGCGATGGGCACCATCATCCAGCAGTACAAGCTGGATGAAACCGCATATCGCGGCGGCCCGGAAGGTGCGTTCATCGACTTCGCCGCGCCCGCCGATTCCGGCGCGCGCGAGCTGTTCGTCAAGGGGAATAACGAGCTGCTGACGCTGACCCAGCCGCACATCATCCAGGAAATCCACGAGCGCTATCTGGCCGGCGGTGCCGACCTGATCGAAACCAATACCTTCGGCGCCACCTGGATTGCGCAGGACGACTATTACATGGGCCACCTGGCCTACGCAATGAACGTGGCCGCCGCCAAGCTGGCGCGCGCCGCCACCGCCAAGTACAGCACACCGGACAAGCCGCGCTTCGTCGCCGGCGCACTCGGCCCGACGCCGAAGACCGCGTCGATCTCGCCGGACGTCAACGACCCGGCCGCGCGCAACATCACCTTCGACCAGCTGGTGGACGCCTACTACGAACAGACCAAGGGCCTGATTGAAGGCGGCGTCGATGTGCTGCTGGTGGAAACCATCTTCGACACATTGAACTGCAAGGCCGCGCTGTTCGCCATCGAAAAATTTTACGCAGACCATCCGGCCCAGGAGCGCCTGCCGCTGATGATCTCCGGCACCGTCACCGACGCTTCCGGCCGCATCCTGTCCGGCCAGACCGTGCCGGCCTTCTGGAACTCGGTACGCCACGCCAAGCCGCTGACCATCGGCCTGAATTGCGCGCTGGGCGCTGCGCTGATGCGCCCTTACGCCGAAGAGCTGTCGCAGATCGCCGATACCTATGTCTGCATCTACCCGAACGCCGGCCTGCCCAACCCGATGAGCGACACCGGCTTCGACGAACTGCCGGCCGATACTTCGGCGCTGCTGAAAGAATTTGCTGAAGCGGGCTTCATCAACGTCGCCGGCGGCTGCTGCGGCACCACGCCGGATCACATCCAGGCCATCGGCAACATCCTGTCCACGGTGGAACCGCGCACCGTGCCGACCGTACCGGTGGCGCAGCGCCTGTCCGGCCTGGAGCCGTTCACCATCGACGACAGCTCGCTGTTCGTCAACGTCGGCGAGCGCACCAACGTCACCGGATCGAAAGCGTTCGCGCGCATGATCCTCAACGAGCAGTACGACGAGGCATTGAGCGTGGCCCGTCAGCAGGTGGAGAACGGCGCGCAGGTGATCGACATCAATATGGACGAAGCGATGCTGGATTCGCTGGCCGCGATGACCCGCTTCCTCAACCTGATCGCCTCCGAACCGGATATTTCGCGCGTGCCGATCATGATCGATTCGTCCAAATGGTCGGTGATCGAGGCGGGCCTGAAATGCGTGCAGGGTAAATCCATCGTCAACTCCATCTCGATGAAGGAAGGCGAGGAAGAATTCATCCGCCAGGCCAGGCTGTGCCTGAGCTACGGCGCCGCCGTCATCGTCATGGCTTTCGACGAAACCGGCCAGGCCGACACCTACGAACGCAAGATCGAAATCTGCGGCCGTGCCTACAAGGTGCTGACCGAGCAAGTCGGCTTCCCGCCGGAAGACATCATCTTCGACCCGAACATCTTCGCGGTCGCTACCGGCATCGAGGAGCACAACAACTACGCGGTGGATTTCATCAACGCCACCCGCTGGATCAAGGAAAACCTGCCGCACGCGAAAATCTCCGGCGGCGTGTCCAACGTCTCGTTCTCCTTCCGCGGCAACGACCCGGCGCGTGAAGCCATCCACACCGTGTTCCTGTACCACGCCATCAAGGCTGGCATGACCATGGGCATCGTCAACGCCGGCATGGTCGGCGTCTATGACGACCTGCCGGCCGAACTGCGCGAGCGCGTGGAAGACGTGGTGCTGAACCGCCGCGAAGACGCCACCGAACGCATGATCGAATTCGCCGGCACGCTGAAAGCCGGCGCCGGCAAGCAGGATGCCGCCAATCTGGAATGGCGTAATGCGCCGGTCGAAAAACGCCTGGCGCACGCGCTGGTGCACGGCATCACGCAATGGATTACCGAAGACACCGAAGAAATGCGCGCTGCCGTCTTTGCGCGCGGCGGCCGTCCTATCCACGTCATCGAAGGCCCGCTGATGGATGGCATGAACATCGTCGGCGACCTGTTCGGCCAGGGCAAGATGTTCCTGCCGCAGGTGGTCAAATCGGCGCGCGTAATGAAGCAGGCCGTGGCCCACCTGATTCCGTACATCGAAGAAGAAAAGCTGGCGGAAGAAAAACGCACCGGCATCGTCGCCAAGCCGAAGGGCAAGATAGTCATCGCCACCGTCAAGGGCGATGTACACGATATCGGCAAGAACATCGTTTCGGTGGTCCTGCAATGTAATAACTTCGAAGTGGTCAACATGGGCGTGATGGTGCCGGCCTCCGAAATCCTGGCGCGCGCCAAGGTGGAGAACGCCGACATCATCGGCCTGTCCGGCCTGATCACGCCGTCGCTGGAAGAGATGGCCCACGTGGCCAAGGAAATGCAGCGAGACGAACATTTCCGCATGCTGAAGATTCCGCTGCTGATCGGCGGCGCCACCACCAGCCGCGCCCACACTGCGGTGAAGATCGCCCACAACTACGAAGGCCCGGTGGTGTATGTGCCGGACGCTTCGCGTTCGGTGTCGGTGGCGCAGTCGCTGCTGACGCCGGAATCGCGCGAGCAGTACATCGACGAGCTGCAACAGGATTACGCGCGCATCCGCGAGCAGCACGCCAACAAGAAGGCGCTGCCGATGCTGTCGCTGGCCGACGCCCGCGCCAACAAGATGAAGCTGTCGTTCGCACCAGTGAAGCCAAAGTTCATCGGCCGCCGCGAATTCAAGAACGTCGACCTGGGCACCATCGCCAAATACATTGACTGGGGTCCGTTCTTCCAGACCTGGGACCTGGCCGGCCCCTTCCCCGCCATCCTCACCGATGAAGTGGTGGGCGAAGCCGCCACCAAGGTATTCGAAGAAGGCCAGGCCATGCTGAAGAAGCTGATCGACGGCCGCTGGCTGACCGCCAACGGGGTCATCTCGCTGCTGCCGGCCAACACTGTCAACGACGACGATATCGAGGTCTACACCGACGACACGCGTTCGACCGTGGACTTCACCTACTACGGCCTGCGCCAGCAAGGCGTGAAGCCGGTGGTGGATGGCGTGCAGCGTCCCAACCAATGCCTGTCCGACTTCATCGCGCCGAAGGACAGCGGCATCAAGGATTACATCGGCATGTTCGCCGTCACCGCCGGCCTGGGCATCGAAAAGCACGAGAAGCGTTTTGAGGACGCGCACGACGACTACTCGTCGATCATGCTGAAGTCATTAGCCGACCGCCTGGCCGAGGCGTTTGCCGAATACCTGCACGAGCGCGTGCGCACCGACCTGTGGGGCTACCAGTCGAACGAGTCGCTGAGCAACGAGGACCTGATCGCCGAGAAGTACCTCGGCATCCGCCCGGCGCCCGGCTATCCGGCCTGCCCGGAACATACCGTCAAGCGCGAGATGTTCAACACCATGCAGGCGGAAGAGATCGGCATGGAGCTGACCGATTCCTTCGCCATGTATCCTGGTGCGGCGGTGTCGGGCTTCTACTTCGCGCACCCGGAGTCGAAGTACTTTGTGGTCGGCAAAATCGGCAACGATCAGCTGGACGACATGGTGGCGCGACGCGGCGTGCCGAAAGAAGAACTGGAACGCTGGCTGGCGCCCAACCTGTCCTAATTGTCCTAATCGAGCGGCGGGACTGCGCCTTCCGCCAGCGTCTTCAGCAGGCGCGCGCGGCGGCGCTCCAGATCGGCGATCTGTTGTTCGATCGAAGCCAGCCGCTTGCGCTGCGCCTCGGTGGTCTGGCTGCAAACGGCGGCGCCCTCGATCATGCGCATGCAATCCGGGAAGGAGCGGATTTCCTCCAGGCTGAAGCCAGTCGCAATCATGCGCTGGATCTGGCGCACCTGCGTCACCGCTGACGGCGGAAACATGCGATAGCCATTGCCGCCCCGTTGCGACGTCAGCAAGCCATGTTCGTCGTAGTGGCGGATCGAGCGCACGCTGGCGCCGGTGGCGGCGGCCAGCTTGCCGATGGTGAGTGCCTGGTTTTCCATGCCGGACATCATAGCATTTTTTCGCTTGACCCTCACACTGGTGTCAGGGTTCACACTGAAGGCTCATATTATCCATGGAGCTTTTATGTTCACCATCAAACTACGACGCCTGTTGGCCGTACTGCTGCTGGCTACCGTGCTGCAAGCGCAGGCGCGCGACTATACCGCCACCGCGCCTGACGGCGTCACCCTCGCCGTGCAGGAAAGCGGCAATCCGGACGGTATGCCGGTCATCTTTATCCACGGCCTGTTGGGCAGCCGGCTTAACTGGTCGGAACAGCTGGCCAGCCCGCAATTGCAAGGCTATCGCCTGATCACCTACGACTTGCGCGGCCACGGCCTGTCAGCCAAGCCGGCTGGTACGCAGGCCTATAGCGACGGCCGCCGCTGGGCCGACGATCTGCGCGCCGTCATACAGGCCGCCAATGCGCGCAAGCCGGTGCTGGTGGGATGGTCGCTGGGTGGTGCAGTCATTTCAAATTATCTGGCCGCGTATGGCGACCAGGACCTCGCCGCTGCGGTGTACGTGGATGGCGTGATTGAGTTGGCGCCCGAGCAGATCACCGCGCATCCGGACATCTACCGCGACCTGATCTCAAACGACCTGCGCACGCATCTGGACGCCATCAATACCTTCCTGCGCCTGTGCTTCCAGACGCCGCCGGCGGTGCCGGTGTTGGAGCGCCTGCTGGCCAATGCGGCGATGGCGTCGTGGGATATGCAGCGCGGCGTGCAATCGATGACGGTGCCGGCGGACCAAGGCCTGCGCGCCGCCAGCGTGCCGCTGTTGCTACTTTATGGCGAGCAGGATGCGCTGGTGCGTCCCGGGCCGTCGATTGCGCGCGCAGTGGCGCTGAATCCGGGCATACACGTCAAGCGATACGCACAGTCCGGCCATGCTCCGTTTCTGGAAGAAGCGCAGCGCTTCAATCAGGACCTGGCCGCGTTTATCGCTCAGCTGCGCTGATCCTTGAGGAATTTGGCGACCGCCAGGCCGCCGAAGACCAGCGAGAATCCCAGCTGCACCGCCATCGGCAGCAGCGCGCCTTCCAGTCCCAGGCCGCGCCAGGTGACGGCGTCCAGGCCGTCGATGGCCCAGCGCGTCGGCACCGCCAGCGTCAGCGTCTGCATCCACTCGGGGAAGATGAAGGATGGTACCCAGGCGCCGCCCAGCATCACCAGGATCAGCGTGGCGAAGACGGCGATGCCGCGCGCCGCTTCGGGCGTCTTGCCAAAGGCGGCAATGAATAGTCCAAACGCCGCCGTCATGAAGCCGAAGCACACCACCAGTCCGAAGAAGCCCGCGAAGCTGGAGATCTGCACCTTGAAGATCAGCATGGCACAGGCGAACATCGCGCACATCAGGCAAGTGGCGATGATGGCGCCGGAAATGGCGCGTCCCATCAGCACCGTGGTCAGCGACACCGGCGCCGCCAGCAGGCGGTTCCAGATGCCCAGTTGGCGCGCCAGCAGGATGCCGATGCCCATGTCGATGCCCATGAACAGAATGAACTGCACGCCCATGCCGGCGAAGGAGTGTGCGTAGCCATTGTATTTGGGGCCGCTGCTCAGCGCTTGGTCGCCGGTGGTGAACGGCACGCTCATGCCAGCCGGCGCATCGCCCGGCGCGCTGGCGGCGGAAGCGGAAGCCGCAGCAGGAGCGGCGGCAAGCTGGTCCTGGTATTTTTTCAGGCTGGAGAGGAACTCCCCCAACTGGGCCTGTTGTGTCGTGCGGCGAGCGGCTGCTGGCAGCTCGGCCAGATAGCGCTCGGTGGTCTGGTTACCTTGCGGGCCCATCACCGTGGCGCTGGTCACCTGCATTACATGCTGCGTCAACAGCCCTTTCACCATCGCCAGCACCGTCGATTGCGAGGGGTCGTAATACACCGGCAGCGCGGGCTTGTCGCGGCCGCCGAATAGTGCGTCTGCGGCGCGCTCGCCAAAGTCAGCCGGGATCACCACCGCCACCGGCAGCTTGCCGGCACGGACTTTGGCTTGCGCTTCGTCGGCGCTCAAATCGATGATGCGCAGCGTCTCGTCCGCCTTCAGGCCGGCGGCGATTTTCTGGCCGATGGCCGACTGGTCCTGCACCACCAGGCCAACATCGATCTTGCTGGTATTCGAGGCGCCGCTGCCGCCAAACAGCGAGCCAAAGAACGCCGCCAGCACCACCGGCATCAGCAGGTGCAGCATCAGCGCGCGCTTGTCGTGCAGGTAGCGGATCAGGTCTTTGCGGATCAGGGCGATCAATGCGGTCATGCTGTGCTCTCAGTCGCGCAGGCTGCGGCCGGTAAGGTTGAGGAAGATGTTTTCCAGCGAGGTGCGGGCGGTGGAGAAATGCAGCAGCGGGTTGCCCTGCCCGCTGAGCCAGGCCAGCACCGGTGCGGCGTGCGCAGTGTCCAGCAGTGCGATACTCAGGCTTGCGCCATTGTGCTCCACGCCCTTCACGCCCTCCAGCGACTGCACGCCGGACAGCAGCGCGGCCGATGGCTCGCCGGCCAGCTCCACCTGCAACGCGGCTTGCGCAGGCAGGCGCTGGTACAGCGCGGCTGGCGTTTCGTCGGCCAGCACCTTGCCATGGTCGATGATCACGATGTGGTCGGCCAGCCGCTCCACTTCCTCCATGTAGTGGCTGGTGTAGATCAGCGAACGCCCCTGCGCCTGCAAGGCTTCCAGCGTGTCGAAGATGGCGTTGCGGCTTTGCGGATCGACACCCACGGTGGGCTCGTCGAGGATCAGCAACTGCGGCTCATGCAGCAAGGCGGCAGCGATGTTGAGGCGGCGCTTCATGCCGCCGGAAAAACTCGATGGCAGATCCGCCGCGCGGTCAGCCAGGTTGACCAGCGCCAGCGCCTGCGCACAGCGCTCCTTCAAGCGCGCGCCGCTCAGACCATACAGTGCGCCGAACAAGCGCAGGTTTTCCAGCGCCGACAAATCCTCGTACAGCGCCAGGTCCTGCGGCACAAAGCCGATCTTCTGCTTGGCCGCGCTGGCGCCCTGCCCGATCACCTCGCCGTCGAGCGTGATGCTGCCGCCATCGGCGCGCAGCAGGCCGCAGATCATGCTGACAGTGGTGGATTTTCCGGCGCCATTCGGCCCGATCAGGCCGACCGTCTGGCCGCGCCGTACGCTGAAGGACACGCCGTCAACCGCCTTGCGCGCGCCGTAGGATTTACACACCTGCTCCACATTCAGTAACAACAGCGCCTCCGGTGAAATGGGAATTTTTTACAGCGCGTAGCGCACCACGTTGTCGCTCCATTCGAAGGCCGCCATCTCCAGCTCCAGCAGCTCCTCGGTGCTCATGGCCAGGTCGCGCAATGCCGGCACGATGTGGCTGTCCATGTCTTCGATACGCTCGATGCACTCGACCAGCTTGAGCAGGTCGCCATAGAAACCATCGCGATGCAGCAGCGCCTGGCAGACCTCGTCGCTGACCGGTATCTGCTTGAGGATTTCCACCATCTGTATGCCAAACAAGGTATCCATCAGCGACATGATGCCGACCGTGAAGGCGATGTCGGCCACTTCGCGCTGGTTGTGGCGCATCTTGCCGGCCAGCAGCTCCAGCAGACGGCCACGGGTGGTGGCCAGCATCAGCAGCGGCGTCATGCTGTGGCCGCGCTTGCTCGGTTCGGCGTACAGCATGATTTGCAGCCAGCGCTGCAACTGGCGGCGGCCGAGGATGGTCAAGGCCTGGCTCAGCGAATCGATGCGCTGTCGTGCGCCCACGGCCGGCGTGTTCACCAGCCGCAGCAGGTTCAGCGCCAGCGACACGTCGCGCTTGATGGCGCGTTCGATTTCCTGGTTTTCCGCATCCGAGGTCACCAGCGTCATCAGTTCCATCACCGCCAGTTGCGACGGCGACAGCTTCTTGCCGCTCATGATGACCGGCTTGGCAAAGTAATAGCCCTGGAAGTAATCGAAGCCCAGATCCAGGCAGTTCTTGAATTCCTCGCGCGTTTCGACTTTTTCCGCCACCAGCTTTTTCTTGTCCAGGCGGAAGCGCGGCGCCAGCTTGGTCAGCGTCGACAACGGGGTATTGCGCATGTCCATTTTGACGTAATCGACCAGCGGCAGCAGCGCCAGCACATCCTCAGTCTCGCCGGTCACATCATCCAGCGCGAAGCGGAAGCCGTGGCTGGCCAGCTCGCGCACGCGCGCCAGCACCTCGGGCGTGGCCTTGATGGTGTTGATGATTTCCAGCACCACCTTTTCGCGCGGCAGGAAGGAGAAGATATCGCTCATCAACACCTTAGCGTCGACGTTGACAAAGCCAAGCGCGTCGCCGATGGTCTTTTCCAGGCCCAGTTGCGACGCATGGGCGATCACCGCCGCCGTCGCGTTCAGGTCGTTGGTGACGTGGGCCGGCCCGACAGGCGCGTTGCGGAACAGCAACTCATAGCCGAAGAGTGCCTGGTTGCGGTCCAGGATGGGCTGGCGCCCCAGGTAGAACTCGCGCACACGCAAGTTCTCAGGAGCACGGTCATTGAAGGTCAGATCGATCATGCTACTATTTTGACATCAATGATCGGCCGTGTCGCAAAATATTTAGGCGACGGGGCAGCCGTCAATGAACAGCTTCAGCTCGCCCGGCAGAAAAGCGCTCCACTGCTCATTGGTGGTCAGCGGCTGGGTGACGATGATGGCGACGCGGTCATTCGGCGTCGTTACTTGAGAGAAATCCACACTGACATCTTCGTCCGACAGCTTGGCGGTATCGAACGGATGCTGGCGCACCAGATAGAACAGATGGGTGGAACAGTGGGCAAATAGCTCGCCGCCCGACGACAGCAGCATATTGAAAGTGCCGTGGGTAGCGATTTCATGCGCCAGCCCGCTCAGCACCGAACGCAATTCTTCCAGCGCCGGGCGCTGCTCGCCAAAACGCGCGCGCAACTGCTGCAGGATGTAGCAGAAGGCCCGTTCGCTATCGGTGGTGCCAACCGGGCGGAACGCGCCATTCAGCAGCGGATGAAATTCCTTCAGATCGCCATTGTGGGCGAACACCCAGTATTGCCCCCACAGCTCACGCACGAAGGGGTGGCAATTCTCCAGCATCACCTGACCCTGCGTGGCTTTGCGGATGTGGGCAATGACATTGGTGGATTTGATCGGATAGCGCTTGATCAGCTCGGCGATCGGCGAGGCGATAGCCGCCTGGTGATCGACGAAATGGCGCACGCCGGCGCCCTCGAAAAAGGCGATGCCCCAGCCGTCGTGGTGGGTGTCGGTGTGGCCGCCGCGCATGGCGAAGCCGGTAAAGCTGAACACAATGTCAGTCGGGACATTGCAGTTCATTCCTAGAAGTTGGCACATGGCGTGATTATAACCACGCCATGTGCCCGCAGGCCGGATTTAATGCAGCAGCACCGGTTGACTCATGATGGCGTCGTAACTGCCGAGGAATTCATCGATTTCGGCCATGGTTGGCTCGCCGGCGATCAACTGGTTGACGTCGCGGCGGAAGTTCTGCGCCAGCACGCCGGCGATGAAGATTTCGCGCTTGCCGCCTTTGTCGACAATTTCATAGCCGCCGAAGCGCAGGGCGTCCAGGTTGCGGTCCGCGCCGAATTCGACAACACTGTATTGCTCGCTGTTGTAGATGAGGTTCATTTTGCTTCCTTTCTCAAGGGGCGAAACACCTGCGTTTGCGCCGTCAACCTGTAAATAGGGTCGAAAACGGGGCTTTTCAAGGCCAATCAGCGGGCTGGGGCTAGGCCGCGATGCCGTCTTGCAGTTCCAGCAAGGCCCCGTAGGGCGCCTCGGACAGCCAGGAACGCAGCTGTTCCAGGTGCTCGGCAGAGGCTAGGCTAATGTAGAGCCGCGCGGGAGGACGGCGCAGCACACGGTTTAATGTTACTCGCAAAATCAGATTGCCGCTGCAATGCAGGCAGCCTGGGGCAATACGCAACACTTGCGGCACGGTATCGAATGGGAATGGGCCGTCAGCCGGGTCAAAGGCCAGGGCCGAACCGCCGTCCGACAAGCCCTCCAGAATGATGACGCTGGCCCCCTCTTTAGACAGATGGGCCGCGATGGCCGCCTCGCGCGCGCCGGCGCGGGGGCCGGTGACCAGCCAGACCGGCACCGGCGGCCGGTGATGGGCGGCGCCGGCGTCGCTGGATGCCGTCACGGGATCAGGCGTTTTTCTTGGCCAGCTTGCCTGGCTCCACGCCCAGCTGTTTCAGCTTGCGGTACAAGTGGGTACGCTCCAGGCCGGTTTTCTCGGCCACGCGCGTCATGCTGCCGCCTTCACGGCCCAGGTGATGCTCGAAATACATGCGCTCGAAGGCGTCGCGGGCCTCGCGCAGCGGCAGGTCGAACGACAGGTTGAACATGTGGTTGTCGGCGCCGGCCACAGTGGCGCCACCGCGCACGGTAATGCCGGCCACCGGATTCTGCACCGCGAAGCCCGGCACGGCCGGCGCTTCTTCCGGCTGCGTGGCGGCGGCCGGACGCGGCGCCAGCGCTGGCGCGCGCACGCTTTCCTGCGCACGGGTCAGGCCGGCCTGCACCGCTTTCAGCAGCTTTTGCAGCGCGATCGGTTTTTCCAGGAAATTCAGCGCACCGATACGGGTCGCCTCGACTGCCGTATCGATAGTCGCATGGCCCGACATCATGATCACCGGCATGGTCAACAGGCCGTCGCGCTGCCATTCCTTGAGCAGCGTGACGCCATCGGTATCCGGCATCCAGATATCGAGCAGCACCAGGTCCGGCGCGCCCTGAGCGCGCGCTTCGCGTGCCTGCTGGGCGTTTTCCGCCAGTTGTATTGCATGTCCCTCGTCGCTCAAGATTTCCGAGAGCAACTCGCGGATACCCATTTCATCGTCAACTACCAGAATGTTTGCCATCTTCCCTTGTCCTCATTTCGCCGTCTTCAGACGACAATGATGTTTGTGTTTCATAGCACTTTAGCTATTTTGCGACGCCGGTGCTAACTTTAACAGCAAAATCAACACTGACGCGCCACTTCTATCGGCATGGTTCTGAATATCGATTCGTCCACCATGTTCTTCGATAATTTTTTTCACCATCGCCAGGCCCAGGCCGGTGCCGCGCGCCTTCGAGGTGACATACGGCTCAAACGCGCGCGCCAGGATTTTTGGCGCGAAGCCAGGACCATTATCGCTAATCGCCAGCCGCACGGCTGTGCGCGAACTACCATCCGCGCCCTGATAATGAATGGCTTCAGTGATCACGTCAATGCGCGCCTGCGGAGCGCCGTCCGGCAACTCAGCCATGGCGTCCTGGGCATTCTGCAGCAGGTTGTGGATCACCTGGCGCAGCTGGGTCGGATCGCCCATCACCAGCGGCAGGCCGGGCGCCAGCTGCGGGTGGATGATGTCGTTGCCTTCGCCGCTGATATACAGGTGCAGGATTTCGTCGACCAGCGCGTTCAGGTCCAGCGATTCCAGCACCGCCGGCGGGGTTTTGGCGTAGTCGCGGAAGTCGTCCACCATGCGCTTCATCGCCGCCACCTGGTTGACGATGGTGGCCGTGCCCTTGTTCAGCAGTTCCAGGTCGGCCGGCATCAGCTTGTCTTCCAGCTTCATCTGCATGCGTTCGGCCGACAGCTGGATCGGCGTCAGCGGATTCTTGATTTCGTGCGCCAGCCGGCGCGCCACCTCGCCCCACGCCATCGAACGCTGCGCCGAGATCACGTCGGAGATATCGTCAAACACCACCAGATAGCCGCTGCCGCCTTCAATCGGCAGGCGCGAGCCGCGCGTCAGCAGCGTCAGGTCATGGTCCTCGACGCTGGCGGCCGCCCGCCGCGGCACCTCGATCTGGCGCTGCCAGTGCAGCCGCGCGATATTGCGGCCAGCGGCCGACTGCGCGCTTTGCGCGGCAAACGCGGCCACGATGGCGCCGCCGAATTCCTGCAAGCCGTCGATTTCGTCCAGCTTCTGCCCGATCATGGTGACGCCGGCC
The DNA here is from genome assembly GCF_019219065.1 of Duganella sp. sic0402. Lineage (GTDB taxonomy): Bacteria > Pseudomonadota > Gammaproteobacteria > Burkholderiales > Burkholderiaceae_D > Rugamonas. The sequence continues at coordinate 242,288 of NZ_JAHUWK010000008.1, forward strand.
TGCTGCAGGATGCGTTCGACCGAGTCGTTGCAGCTAATCAGGTGGAATTCGTGGTCCAGCACCATCACCCCGGCCGACATATTCGCCAGCACCGACTCCAGGTGGGCCTTGGCGTTTTGCAGCGCGGAACGGTTGCGTTCGACCGCACTGCGGGCGTCCGACAACTGGCGCGTCATAGTGTTGAAGGATTGGGTCAGCGTGCCCAGTTCGTCCGAGGTGGCGACGATAGGCCGTGGCGACAGATCGCCCTCGGCCACCGCGCGCGTGCCCTCGGCCAGCAGCAGCAGCGGCTGCGCCAGGTCGCTGGCAATCAGGAAGGCGGCGGCGATGGCACCGAACACCGCCAGCAGCAGCGTTAGCGTCAGCGTCACGATGTACATCTTGCGCAGGCCGACGCGGGCGTCGAAGCGTTCCTTGTAGTCGGCGTAGGCGCGGCGGATGGTTTCGCCATCGGCCGCCAGCTGCGCCGGCGCCAGCTGGATCAGTTGCAGATAGCGCGGCGCCAGGTGGGTGCCGTTCGGCTGTACATGATCTGGGATGGGCAGCACCACCCGCAGGCGCAGCTGGTTGACCGGATCGGCCGGCGTCACCGGCGCGCTGACCAGATCGCTATGCAGCTCGTTGCCGCCTTCCGGCGCGCCGTACAGATCGTCCTTCTTGACCTTGGCCATCATGTCGCGGGTCGGCAGGTCGGCGCTGAGATTGCCGCTGCGGCTGGCGCGGGCGCTGACCACCAGCCCGCCTTCGGCGTCGACGATGATGGCGTTCTGCATGCCGGTTTCGTTCTTGACCAGCGCCGCCAGAATCGACCGCTCCGCGCCGAACGGCTGGTCGGCCAGTTCCTGCGCGGTGCGGCCGGCAGTGGCGCTGAGTTCGCCGACAGCGCGGTCCAGCCCTGCCCGGCTCAGGTTGATGCCGGATTCCAGCGCCTCTTCCACCGGCACGTTAAACCAGGAGTCGATCGAATGCGATACGAACAGCACCGACACCAGGAAGATCACCAGTCCAGGCAGCACGCCGATGGCGGCAAACAGCAGCACCAGCCGGGTCATCAGCTTGGAGCCGAACTTGCCGGCTTTGTACCGGGAATACAGGCGGAACAGCGACACGCCCACCAGCAGCAGCAGCGCCGCGGCGACTGCCGCGTTCAGGCCCAGCAGCCAGGCATAGTAGCGGTCGAAGAATCCGGAATTGTCGGAAGCCGAGGCCAGCAGGAACAACAGGATGCTGACAATCGCGCCGCCGACAACGGCAAAGTACCGCAGGGCCGTCTTCACTTACTCAGCCCTGTACTGGAAGGTTTTCTTGTCCGACGCCAGGCGCCATTCACTATTATTCAGGGCGTTGACCTTGAGCGGCTTCGGCACGTAGTTGGGGTCCAGCCCCATGCTCAGCTTGACCGTGTAGGTTTCGCCGGTCTTGAGCTTGTCGCGCGCGGCGACGATCCAGCGGTTGGGCCGGCGTATCAGGAACAGCGCATCTTCCATCGACGAGAAACTCTGGTGCACGCTGCCGCTGACCGCGACATTGTATTGCCGCGTCAGCACATTGTAGGAGAGGCTGATGGTCTGGCGCGCGGTGATGGCTTTTTCGTCAAACCAGTACCAGCGCGGACGGGTGAATTCTATTTCAGTGTAAAAATACAGCGTGCGTCCGTATTGCAGCGCGTCTTCCATCTCGTGGCTCAGTTCAAAGCCGTAGGTGGCCGACAGCCGGTAGCCGTCTTCAGTCGCCTCGACCAGTGCGCGGCGGATTTCCACGCCTTCGGCCGCGAGCGAGGGCTGCGGCAGCAGCGCCAGCATCAGCAGTAGCGGAGCGATCAGAAGTCGAAAAAATCGTAGCGTCACGGGTTGGCAAGGTCTCAAGAGGTTACGCATTTTTCTGGAACAGCGCGTAAAACAAACCATCGTGATCCTGCCCGGAGCCGCCGGCGGGGAGCAATTGACCGGGCGCATCCAGTCGGACAGCCTGATTACGAACAGCAAAAGCAGCCGCCTGCGCCTCGGATTCCTGCGGCCACAAGGAACATGTCACGAATAGCAATTTACCACCCGGTGCCAGCATCTGCCAGAGGTTGTCGAGGATTTTGCCGGAAAGTGTTGCAAGTTGGAGCGTGTCACCCTTGCGGCGCAGCCAGCGGATATCCGGATGGCGGCGCACGATGCCGGAGGCGGTGCACGGCACATCGGCCAGGATGCGGTCGAATGACTGGCCGTCCCACCAGTCTTTGTTTTGCGCATCGGCCGGCTTCAGCGTGGCATTCAGTTGCAGGCGGTCGAGGTTTTCGCCGACGCGCGCCAGCCGCTTCGGATCGGCGTCCAGCGCGGTGACCTGGGCGCCGGCCAGTTCCAGGATGTGGCAGGTCTTGCCGCCCGGCGCGGCGCAGGCGTCCAGCACGCGCATGCCGTCCTGCACATCCAGCAAGGGCGCGGCCAGCTGGGCGCCGGCGTCCTGCACTGAGGCCTCGCCTTCGGCAAAGCCGGGGATCAGGTGCACGCCGACCGGTTTTTCCAGGCGTACCGCGTATGGGCCGATCTGGGTGGCGGCCATGCCGGCGTCCGCCAGCTTGGCCAGGTATTGTTCCAGCGTGGTCTTGCGGCTGTTGACGCGCAGGGTCAGCGGTGGCGGCGTGTTGCCGGAAGCAAGAATTTCCTGCCATTGTTGCGGCCATGCGGTTTTTACGGCGTCTATCCACCATTGCGGGTAGTTCCATTTGGCCACCGGTTGCAGCAGGGCCGCGTCCAGCAACTGCTGGCGTTCACGCAGGAAGCGGCGCAGCACGGCGTTGACCATGCCCTTGGCGCGGGCGGTGTCCGGGTGGGCGTCGGCCGCCGTTACGGTCTGGTCGACAACCGTGAATTCCTCGTAGGGCGGTGTGTGGTCCGGTGCGGCCATCAGCGCCAGTGCGCACGACAGCAGCGCCGACACCAGCGGCTCCGGTGCCTTGGGCGCCATCAGGCTGACCAGGGTTTCGCTCTGGCCCAGCTGGCGCATGGCGCGGTAGGCGATGTCTTGCATCGCGCCGCGCGCCTGCGGGGTGAGATCAGGCTGTTTGGCCCACACCTGGGCCAGCGCCTGCGGCAGGTTGGTGCCGGTTTTCACCTGGGCGATGGCGCTGGCGGCGCCGATCAGGCTGTAAGCCAGCGAGTCAGGCTTGAGCTTGGTCTGGAAATGGGTCTGCAACGCCGGTTTCAGCTCCCGCGCGTGACTGGCGCGCAATTTCGGCGCGGCCTGCTTGGCGGGAGACTTCAAAGAGAGCGTTGGACGCTTGTTCATATGCTAATTCCAGAGTGGGGCGACGGCCGTGATCGCGCAGTATACATTAGCGTATGGCGCAAGGCGACAGCGGTACGGGCTTAATTTAGATCAAACGTGCCGCCACCGCCGGGCGTATGATAGCCGCATGGCTCCCCAAGCAAAATTCGATGAATCCGGCAACGATCAGGTCGCAACGCGGCTGACCGGCGTTGAAATGCGGCTGACCGTCGTCGAAACACGACTGACCGGCGTTGAAACACGGCTAACTGGCGTTGAAATGCGGCTGACCACTGTTGAAACAGATTTGGCTGTCATCAAGTCCAACTACGCCACGAAAGAGGATATCGCCCAACTCGAAGTCAAAATATTCCAGATGGAGACGCGCCTGATCAAATGGTTTATCGGCACCGCTGTCACCCTGTCAGCCGTGGTAGGCACCATCGCCTTCGCCGTAGCAAGATTTATTCATTAACAACACTCTCCTGCCTCACAGTCCGCCCCTCCATCCGGTCAACACAGTATAATTACCGCTGTTTGGCCGGCGCCCTTGCGCCCGCCGTTTCCACTATCTGATGAATTTTTAAGCGCATGCTAGCCCAACAAAAACAAGATATCTCGGCCCTGTTCCAGGCCGCCCTGGCCCCCATCCTGGCCGGCACTGAAGTCACCGCCAACGTCGTACTGGAGCGCCCGCGCGATCCTTCGCACGGTGACGTCGCCTGCAACATCGCCATGCAACTGGCCAAGCAGCTGAAAATGAACCCGCGCGAACTGGCCACCAAACTGGTTGACGCGCTGCTGGCCGACCCGGCCCGCAACGGCCTGATCGACAGCGCCGACATCGCCGGCCCAGGCTTCATCAATCTGCGCGTCAGCGCCGCCGCCAAACAGTCCGTGGTCAAGAGCGTGCTGCAACAAGGCGCCGCCTTCGGCATCGGCAATATCGGCAACGGCAAAAAAGTCATCATTGAATTCGTATCCGCCAACCCGACCGGGCCGCTGCACGTGGGCCACGGCCGCCAGGCGGCACTGGGCGACGCGCTGTCGTCGCTGTTCATCGCGCAAGGCTACGACGTTACCCGCGAGTTCTACTACAACGACGCCGGCGTGCAGATCCAGACGCTGGCCAACTCGGTGCAGGCGCGCCTGCGCGGCCACAAGCCGGGCGACGCCGAATGGCCGGAGTCGGCCTATAACGGCGACTACATCGCCGACATCGCCGAAGATTTCAAGCAGAAGAAAACCGTGTCCGCCTCGGACGGTTCGCCAGCCACCGCCTCCGGCGACGTGGAGGACATCGAATCGATCCGCGCCTTCGCCGTGACCTACCTGCGCAACGAGCAGGACATCGACCTGCAAGCCTTCGGCGTCAAGTTCGACAACTACTACCTGGAATCGTCGCTGTACGCGGACGGCAAGGTGGACGCCGCTGTCGAGCTGCTGAACAACTCCGGCAAGACCTACGAGGAAGAAGGCGCGTTGTGGCTGCGCACCGAAGACTACGGCGACGACAAGAACCGTGTGATGCGCAAGAAGGACGGCACCTACACCTACTTCGTGCCGGACGTGGCCTATCACATCGTCAAATTCCAGCGCGGCTACAACCAGGCGATCAACATCCAGGGTTCCGACCACCACGGCACCATCGCCCGCGTGCGCGCCGGCCTGCAGGCGGTCAACCTGGGCATCCCGCAAGGCTTCCCTGACTACGTGCTGCACAAAATGGTCACCGTGATGAAGGGCGGCGAGGAGGTCAAGATCTCCAAGCGCGCCGGCTCTTACGTCACCGTGCGCGACCTGATCGAATGGTCGGGCGGCGGCGACATTGACAAGGGCCGCGACGCCGTGCGCTTCTTCCTCATCTCGCGCAAAGCCGACACCGAATTCGTGTTCGACGTTGACGTGGCGCTGAAAACCTCGGACGAGAATCCGGTCTACTACGTGCAGTACGCGCACGCGCGCATCTGCCGCATGCTGGAACAATGGACCGGCGACGAAGCCTCGCTGACGAATGTCGACCTGTCGCCGCTGACCGCGCCGACCGAAGCAACGCTGCTGGCCACGCTGGCCGCCTATCCGGAAGCGCTGGCGCGTGCGCAGGCGGAACTGGGCCCGCACCAGATCGCGTTCTACCTGCGCGACCTGGCCGCCAACCTGCACAGCTTCTACTTTGCCGAGCGCGTGCTGGTCGACGACGAAGCGCTGAAGGCCGCCCGCATCGCGCTGATGGTCGCCACCCGCCAGGTGCTGCGCAACGGCCTGGCGCTGATCGGCGTTTCGGCTCCCAACAAAATGTAATTGCGAAGGACATCCCGCACAATGAATTTCCGTTCAAGCCGCTCCAGCTTCTTTACTCCTCGTACGCAACAGCAGGGCAACACCTTTGTCGGCATCGTGATTGGCCTGGTCATCGGCCTGAGTATCGCTGTCGTCGTGGCGCTGATGATTACCAAGGGCGCGACGCCGTTCACGGACAAGGGCCATCCGGGTAAAACAGCGGAACCGACTGCGGGACAGATCGCCGATCCGAACAAGCCGATGTACGGCAACAAGGACGCGGCGCGCGAAGCAGCCAAGGACCTGGCCAGGGAGCCGGCAGCGCCGGCGCCTGCCGCCCCACCTCCTGCGCCAGCCGCGCATGCGGCGGACCAGCTGCAGGCGATGGTCGACAAGATCCAGAACACGCCAGCGGCGCCAGCCAAACCGGCGCCGGCAACGCCTAACGCCGCCAACGTCGCGCCGCAGCCTGTGGCCAAGCCGGCCGCCGATGCGGCGGCCGCCGACGAGAAATACATCTACTACCTGCAAGCCGGCGCCTTCCGCGAAACGGCCGACGCCGAAAGCGCGCGCGCCAAGCTGGCCTTGCTGGGTTTTGAAGCGAATATCTCGGACCGCTCCACCGACACCGGCGTGCTGCACCGCGTGCGCCTCGGCCCTTACCACCAGGTCGAAGCGATGAACAAAGTCCGCAGCAAGCTGTCCGAAAACGGCATCGACGTGGCCGTTGTACGCAACCAAAAATAAGGAGTAACAATGCGCTTCCTGAAGTTCATCCTGACCGCTGTCACCCTGAGCGCCGTGGCCTTTGGCGCCGCCGCCTCGCCCACCGATCCAAAAGAAGGCGCTGAATACAAAACGCTGGCCAAGCCGCAGCCGGTAGACACTGGCAAGAAGGTCGAGATCATCGAATTCTTCGACTACGCCTGCCCGCACTGCGCCGGCTTCGACGCCACGCTGAACGCCTGGGTGAAAAAACAGGGCGACAACATCGTCTTCAAGCGTGTGCATATCGGCCGCCAGGGCACGGACCTGCCACAGGCAAAAATGTTCTACACGCTGCAAGCCATGGGCGTGCTGACACCTGAACTGCACACCAAATCCTTCAACGAAATCCACGTCAACCACAACCGCATGAACCGCGACGAGCAGGTCTTCGATTTCGTCGCCAAGCAAGGCGTGGACAAGCAGAAGTTCACCGACACCTACCGTGGTTTCGGCGTCGCCGCACAAGTGCGCAAGTCACTGTCCATGATGGATGCCTACAACGTCGAGTTCTGGCCGTTGCTGATCGTCGATGGTAAATACCAGACCGCGCCGTCGATGGCCGGCGCCGGCGCCACCAGCGAAGCGCAGCTGAACGACAACGTCACGCAAGTGCTGGACGTGCTGGTCGCCAAAGCCAAGGCAGAGAAGAAATAAGCATGGCGCCTTTGCGCGTCTTCATCACCGGCGCCTCCAGCGGCTTGGGCGAAGCACTCGCCCGCCAGTATGCCGCGCAGGGCGCCGTCCTCGGTCTGCTGGCCCGCCGTGGCGACTCGCTGGCCGCCCTCATCGCAACGCTGCCGAATCCACAGCAGCACCGCGCCTACGCGGTGGACGTGCGCGACCACGCCGCCATCAGCAACGCCGCGCAAGCCTTTCTCGCGCATGCCGGCGGCGTCGATGTGGTAATCGCCAATGCCGGCATCTCGGTTGGCACGCTGACCGAACACGCAGAAGACATCGCTGTATTCGCCGACATCATCGCCACCAATGTGACGGCCACCGCCGCCACCTTCTCGCCGTTTATCGCCGCCATGCGCGCGCAGCGCACGCCGGGACGGCTGGTAGGCATTGGCAGCGTGGCCGGCATACGCGGGCTGCCCGGCGCGGAAGCCTACAGCGCCTCCAAGGCCGCCGTGATCAGCTATTGCGAATCGCTGCGGCTGGAGATGAAACCCTACGGCATCCGCGTGGTGACCATCTGCCCCGGCTACATCGATACGCCGATGACGCAGGTGAATCCTTACCCGATGCCGTTCCTGATGGCGCCCGACAAATTTGCCGCGCGCGCCGCGCACGTCATCGCCGCCGGCGCCAGCTACGCCGTCATCCCATGGCAGATGGGCGTGGTCGCCAAGCTGCTGCGGCTGCTGCCAAACACCGTCTACGACTGGGCGTTCAGCAAGGCGCCGCACAAACCCCGCAAACCGGTCGGCCCGGCCGCACCGCATTAAGATGAATATAAACCAAGCCACGGCGCCTAGCCTGTCCGCGTCTGCCATCGCCGCGCATTGCGCGACCTCCGCCACCCATGTGGCGATTGAAACCGTCGCCGAAACCGGTTCCACCAACGCCGACCTGCTGGCGCGCATCGGCAGTCTGCCAGGCCCGCTGCTGCGCATCGCCGGCAACCAGACTGCGGGCCGTGGCCGAGCCGGCCGCAGCTGGCTGTCCAAACCCGGCGCCGCGCTGATGTTTTCGCTGGCCTGGCCATTCAAGGGACCGCTACACAAGATGTCGGGCCTACCGATGGCGGTGGGTGTGGCGCTGGCGGAAACCATCGGCTCGCTCGGCGTACCGGTGCAAATCAAATGGCCCAACGACCTGCTGCGCGACGGTGCCAAGCTGGCCGGCATCCTGGTCGAGACGCAGAAAACCAATGACGCCATCTGGGCCGTGATCGGCTGCGGCATCAACCTGCTGATGCCGGACGAACTGGAAACGCAGATCGGCCGCGAGGTGGCCAGCGCACCATGGCTGGCGCAAATGGACCGCAATCAATTGATGGCCGCCCTGCTCAGCCGCCTGGCTGCCGTGCTGGCGGAATTTGACGACACCGGCTTCGCGCCGTTCACCGAGCGCTGGAACGCGCTGCATGCCTGGCAAGGCATGGAGGTGGTGCTGCTGGACCAGGGCGAGGTAACGCAGCAAGGCCGCGCCGCCGGTGTCGACGCCATCGGCCGGCTGCTGCTCGACACCGACGCCGGCCGTGTGGAAATCCTGTCCGGCGACGTGTCGCTGCGCTTATCTGGAGCACAACCATGATATTACTGATCGACGCCGGCAACACCCGCGTCAAATGGGCGCTGGCCGCGCCGGGCGCGCAACTGGGCGCTTGGACCGCCAGCGGCGCCGCCACCCACGCCGACATGCCGCAACTGGAACTGGCCTGGTGCGAAGCCGCGTCGCTGCACGGAATTCGGCGCATCGTGATCGCCAACGTCGCCGGCAATGCGCTGCGCGTGCAGCTGGAATACGTGCTGCAACGCTGCCTGCCCGACGTCACACCGGACTGGTTTGCCTCCGTGCCGGCGCTGGCCGGCGTCACCAATGGCTACAGCAATCCGGCGCAGCTGGGCTGCGACCGTTTTGCCGCCGCCATCGCCGGCCATGCGCTGGCGCCAGACGCGCCGGTCATCGTGGTCAACTGCGGTACTGCCACCACCATCGACGCGGTGACGGCGGACGGCGTGTTCCTGGGCGGGATGATCCTGCCGGGACTGGGCCTGATGGCCAGTTCGCTGGCGCGCAACACCGCGCAGTTGCCGCAGATCGCGCAAGACGGTAAGCTGCCGGACGGATTCGCCGACAACACCGACGACGCCATCTTGAGCGGCATCCTGGCCGCGCAGAGCGGCGCCATCGAACATGCCTGCGCCGCGCACCACGGCGCTGCCTGCATCATCTCCGGCGGCGCCGCGCCATATATTGCGCCGATGCTGAAAGTACCGTACCGTATCGTTGAAAACATTGTGCTGATCGGGCTGCATGCCGCCGCCAACTAAGGAACGCCTCGTGCTGAAGTTTATTTTCTGGTCCCTGCTTGCCGTGAATGCCGTGCTGTTCGCGTATGGACGCGGCTATCTGGGACACTTCAGCGGCAACGAGCGCGAGCCGGAGCGCCTGCTCAACCAGCTGAACGCCAACAAGCTGGCCATCATCAGCGCCGAGAAAGCCCATCACGCGGCGGAAGCCAGCGCCGTGGCCGAAGCCAAGCCGGCGCCGCAAATGCAGGCCTGCGTGGAAATCGGCAGCTTCGTGCTGGCCGACGCACGCCGCTTCGAGGCACAGCTGGAGACGCTGAAACTGGGCGACCGCCAGTCGCGCCACAATCTGCCGGGCACCGAGGTATCGAGCTATATCGTTTATATTCCCTCGCAAGGCAGCAAGGAAGCCGCAGACAAGAAAGCCGGTGAATTGCGCGGTCTCGGCGTCACCAACTACTTCATCATGTCCGACAATTCTCCGCTGCGCTGGGGGATTTCGCTGGGCGTGTTCAAGACCGAAAACGCGGCGCAAAACCAGCTGGCCATGCTGATGAAGCAAGGCGTGCGCTCGGCGCGCGTGGCGCCGCGCATGAGCGGCAGCAAGCTGCTGGCGTTCCAGTTCCGCGACGTCGACACCGACCTCAAAGCCAAGCTGGAGAAAATCCGCGCCGGCTATGCCAACGCCGATCTCCGCAACTGCAAATAATCAGCGCTGCACCACGATGGGCTTCAGGCCCAGCGACGACGGCAGCGCCTGCGCCGCCTGTTGCGCCTCCTGGCGGCTGGCGAATGGTCCGCCGAACAACCGGAACACCGAACCGCCCTGCACCACTTCCATCAGATTGAATTTGCTACCCAGCTTGCTGCGCATCGCTTCGGCGTTTTCCGCGCGCGAGTAGGCGCCTAGTTGCAGGTAAAAGCCGCCGGTAGCGGCTTCGGTATTCGGTGCCGCGTATTCGGCTGGCGCGCGGTCGGCCAGCATCAGCGCTTCGATATCCTTCGGTGCGCCGCTGGCCGGTGCGGCCGGTGTCAGCACCAGCGGCGTGTCGATCATTTTCGCGGTGACCGTCGGCGTTGGCGCTGAGCTACCAGGCTCCGACGACGGCAGGCGCTCCTTGGGCTGCGCCGTCAGGCGCGGCTTGGTGCTGCCGGACAGGCCTTCGCGGGTGGCCAGCATACGCTCGATTTCTTCCGGCAAAATGCGTTCGATCTTCAGCTCGTGGCTGCCCTTGCCCAGCAAGCCGAGTTTCAGCGCCGCCGTGTACGACACGTCGATGGCGCGGTTGGCGTGGAACGGTCCACGATCATTGATGCGCACCACCACGGTGGCGCCGCTGACCATATTGCTCAAGCGCGCGTAGGAAGGAATCGGCAGCGTCGGATGCGCGGCGGTCATCTTGTACATATCGTACAGCTCACCGGACGAGGTACGCTGTCCATGGAATTTCTTGCCATACCAGCTGCCAATGCCGATCTGCGTGTACGGCTCCTCATTGGTGATCGGCGTATAGGTTTTACCGAACACCACATAGGGACGGTTGGAGCGCGGCAGCAGCGGATCGTTGCGCACATCGGCGTCCGGCGTATCGGCCAGGTTGGACGGCGGAGAATCGCCCGGACCATCGTCCTGGTAATAGCCGCCGCGCCCGGAGTTTGCCGGCGGCAGCACTGGCAGCGACGGATCGGTCTTCTTCACGGTCGGCGGCTTGATCACCGGCGATGGAATCTGCACCGGGCGCGGCGTGCGCTCCGCCACCGGCGCGGTGCCGCAGCCGACCAGCACCAGCGCCGCCGCCATCGCCGACAGATTCAGCAGACGCCTATCTTGCCGGCGCATTCGCATCCTCTTTGTCCTGTAGTTCCACGTTGCCCTTATCCTTCTCTGACGGGCGTTTGCCCAGCAGGTAATAATCCAGCGCCTTGCGTGTGATCGGCGCGGCTTCCGCACCGCCCATGCCGGCATTTTCCACCACCATGGCCAGCACGATGCGCGGCTTGTCCACCGGCGCAAACGCGGTGAACAGCGCGTTGTCGCGCAGGCGCTCGGCCAGCTTGGCGGCGTTGTACTTCTCGCCTTTTTTGATCGACACCACCTGCGCCGTGCCGGTCTTGCCGCCTATCGTATAGCCGGCGTTGCCGAACACCCGATAGGCGGTGCCGCCCGGTTCACTGGTCACGCCGACCATGGCGTTTTTTACAAAATCGATATTCTCCTGCTTGAGCGGGATGCGGTAGCTTTGCTGCGCCACCGTCAACTTGCGCGCGCGCGAGGTACTATCCTCGACCATCTTCACCAGATGCGGCTTCATGACCACGCCGTTATTAGCAAGATTGGCAACAGCGTGCGCAATCTGCAAAGGCGTGTAGGCATTCAGGCCGGACCCGTTTGAAACCGAGATAGTATCACCACCGACCCAGCGTCCCGCCGCACCTTTGAAGCGACGCCGTTTCCACTCGGGCGAAGGCAGCACGCCGGTCTTTTCATTTTCCAGATCGATGCCGGTCTTTTCGCCAAAGCCAAACGGCTGCATGAAGTCGTGTATGGCCTGGATGCCCATGTCATTACCCAGCGCATAGTAGTAGGTATTGCAGGACACGATGATGGACTTGCGCATATCGACCGAACCATGGCCGCCGACCACGTCGTCGTTGAAGCGGTGATTACCCAGCACGAAGTAGCCGGGATCATAGGTCACCTGCGACGGCGTGCGCTTGCCCAGCTCCAGCGCGGCCAGCGCCATGAAAGGCTTGAAGGTCGATCCCGGCGCGTAGGTGCCGGACAGCGGGCGGTTGATCATCGGCCGGTCCGGCGAGTTGTTCAGCTCATCCCAGCTTTGCGTATCGATGCCGTCAACGAACAGATTCGGATCGTAGCCGGGCCGCGAGACGTAGGCCAGGATGTCGCCAGTCTCAGGCTCGATGGCGACAAAAGCGCCACGGCGCTTGCCGAACGCTTCTTCGACGATTTTCTGCAATTCGATGTCGATCGACAGTATCAGGTTGCTGCCCGGCTTGGGCGGGGTGCGCGACAGTGTGCGCACCGCGCGGCCGCCGGAAGTTTTTTCCACTTCCTCGTAACCGGTCTGCCCGTGCAGCAGCTTCTCATAGCTTTTCTCCAGGCCTTCCTTGCCGATATGGTCGGTGCCGCGATAGTTGGCTGCGTCGTCGCTATCATCCAGCGCATCCGCCTCGGCGCGGCTCACGCGGCCGATATAGCCGATGACATGCGACGCGGTTTCACCCAGTGGATACTGGCGGAACAAGCGTGCCTGCACTTCGACGCCGGGAAAGCGGAAATGCTGGGCGGTGAAGCGCGCCACTTCCTCGTCGCTGAGGCGGGTGCGCAGCGGTACGCTCTCGAAGCCCTTGGCGTCGTCCAGCAGCTTCTTGAAACGGCGGCGGTCGCGCACGTCGATCTCCACCAGCCTTGAAAGCTGATTGATGGTGTCGTCCAGCGAGGCTTCCAGCTTGGACGGCGTAATCTCCAGCGTGTAGGCCGAATAGTTACTCGCCAGGACCACGCCGTTGCGGTCCAAAATCAGCCCGCGGTTCGGCACGACGGGCACCAGCGAGATACGATTCTCCTCTGCCTTGACGGCAAAGGTTTCGTGCTGGATCACCTGCAGCCACACGAAACGCGCCAGCAGCAGGAAGAAGCATACGAACACCAGCGCGCCGAGCACCGTGACGCGCAGGCGGAATTCGCGCATCTCCACTTCATTATCTTTAAACTCGGTCATCCGCGCACTTCCCTTGCATGCCGCTGGATACTCATCAAGATACCGCCGCCCAGGCCCAGCGTCATCAGCGCGGTGCCGCCGTAGCTCATGAACGGCAGCGGTACGCCGACCACCGGAATAATCCCGCTTACCATGCCCATGTTGACGAAGGCGTAGGTGAAGTAAATCATGGTGATGGCGCCGGCCAGCAGGCGCGTGAACAGCGTCGGGGCATTCAGCGTGATGCTCAGGCCACGCCAGATCAGCAGCAGGTAGAGCAGCATCAGCACCAGGTTGCCGACCAGCCCGAACTCCTCCGAGAACACGGCAAAAATAAAGTCGGTGGTGCGTTCAGGGATGAATTCCAGGTGGGTCTGGGTGCCGTGCGTCCAGCCCTTGCCGGTCACGCCGCCGGAACCGATGGCGATCATCGACTGGATGATGTGGAAGCCTTTGCCCAGCGGGTCGTGATAAGGATCGATCAGCGTCAGCACGCGGTCGCGCTGATAGTCATGCATGAAGGTCCACAACACCGGCAATGCGCCGGCGGCGACTGCAAACAAGGCGCCCAGCGCCTTCCACGACAGGCCGCCGAGGAAGATCACGCTGGCGCCGGCCATGGTCACCATCATGGCAGTGCCCAGGTCAGGCTGGCGCGCGATCAGGGCGGCCGGTATCGCCAGCAGCACAGCGGCGGTGATATACGTGCGCCAGTTGACGTGGCCTTGCTCGCGCTGGAAGAACCAGGCCAGCATCAGCGGCATGGCGATCTTCATCAGCTCCGACGGCTGGATCTGCGTGCCCACATACAGCCAGCGGCGCGAGCCGCCCTTGATGATGCCGAACAGCGCCACCGCCACCAGCAGCGCAACGCCGATCGCATATGCCGGCACCGCCAGCCGCATCATCATCTGCGGTGGAATATTCGCCACCAGCCATAGCACCAGCACTGCCGCCGCGATATTGCGCAGCTGGTCCCACACCTTGCCGGGAATGGCGATGCCGGCCGAATACAGCGTGACCAGCCCCACCGACAGCAGCGCCGCGATGATCAGCGCCAGCGGCGCATCGAACACCATCACGTAGGGGCGCAGGTGCTGCCACCACGTACGGCCATCCGCAAGGCCCATCAGGTCTGCACCAGCTTGCGGTGCCGCTGGATACTCATCAGGATGCCGCCGGCCAGGCCCAGCGTCACCAGCGCGGTGCCGCCATAGCTCATAAACGGCAAGGGCACGCCCACTACCGGCAGGATGCCGCTGACCATGCCCATGTTGACGAAGGCATAGGCGAAGTAAATCATGGTCATCGCGCCAGCCAGCAGGCGGGTGAACAGATTCGGTGCGTTCCCGGCGATCATCAGGCCGCGGCCGATCAGCAGCAGGTATAGCACCATCAGGATCAGATTGCCCACCAGGCCGAATTCTTCTGAATAGACGGCGAAGATAAAGTCGGTGGTGCGCTCGGGGATGAATTCAAGGTGGGCCTGCGTGCCATGCGTCCAGCCCTTGCCGGTGATGCCGCCCGAGCCAACGGCGATGGTGGACTGGATGATGTGGAAGCCCTTGCCCAGCGGGTCGGTGGTCGGATCGATCAGCGTCATCACGCGTTCGCGCTGGTAGTCGTGCAGCACCGACCAGATCACCGGCAGCGCGGCGGCGCCGGCCAGCAGCAAGGCCACCAGCGCTTTCCACGCCAGGCCGGCCAGGAAGATCACGCTGAAGCCGGCCGCCACCACCAGCAGCGCCGTGCCCAGGTCCGGCTGGCGTACCACCAGGCCGACCGGTACCGCCAGCAGCAGCGCCGCGACGCCGAACGATTGCCAGTTGAGGTGGCCGGAGCGGTTCTGAAAATACCACGCCAGCATCAGCGGCGTGACGATCTTCATGAATTCCGACGGCTGGATATCAATCCCGACGTGCAGCCAGCGCCGCGCCCCCAGCTTGATGATGCCGAACAGCGCCACGCACACCAGCAGGAACACCCCGGCCGCATAGGCCGGCACGGCAATCCGCATCATCATCTGCGGCGAGATATTCGACACCACCCACATCACGAAGAAGAACAGCACGATGTTGCGCATGTGGTCTTCCATCTTGCCGGGAATGCCGATGCTGGCCGAGTACAGCGTGATCATGCTGACCGTCAGCAGCATGATGAGGATAGCCGTCAGCGGTCCGTCGAAGACGGTGAAGTAAGGCCGCATGCGACGCCACAGCGAGCGTCTTTCATGGATGCGCATGGTCTGATAGTCCTTATTGTTTCTTCCGTTCCGGCGCGGCTGGCTGCGGCGCGGCGGTGGCTGGCGGCGGTGGCGCAACTGGCGCAGGGGCAGGCGATGGCGCAGGTTCGCGGCGGGTTTCACGCGCTGCCGCAGCAGCTTCCGCCGCCTCGGCATCCTCGATCGGCACGAATTCAGCCGCGTCTTCCTTCGGTACCTTGGTGGTTTCCTTATCGACCGGGCGCTTGCCCAGCAGGTAGAAGTCGAGCGCCTTGCGCGCGATGGGCGCCGCGATCTCCGCACCCCAGCCGGCGTTTTCCACCACCATCGCGACCACGATCTTCGGCTTGTCGGCCGGCGCGAAGGCGACGTACAGCGCGTTGTCGCGCAGGCGCTCGGCCAGCGCCGCCTTGTTGTACTTCTCGTTGGCCTTGATGCCGACCACCTGCGCGGTGCCAGTCTTGCCGCCCGAGGTATAGCCAGCGTTGGCGAAGGCGCGGTAGGCGGTGCCGCCCGGCTCACTGTTCACGCCCACCATTGCGCTCTTGATGATGTCGATGTTTTCCTGCTTGAGCGGGATGCGGTAGCTTTCCTTGGGCACGGTCAGGCGGCGCGCGCGTGTGCCGCCGTCTTCGATGATCTTGACCAGGTGCGGCTTCATCACCACGCCGTCATTGGCCAGGTTGGCCATGGCGTGCGCGATCTGCAGCGGCGTGTACGAGTTATAGCCGGAACCGTTCGACACAGAAATGGTATCGCCGCCGACCCAGCGGCCAGCGTTGCCCTTGAAGCGCTTGCTCTTCCACTCCTTGGACGGCAGCACACCGGTCTTCTCGTTATCCAGGTCGATGCCGGTCTTCTGGCCAAAGCCGAACGGCGCCATGAACTTGGTGATCGGGTCGATCCCCATGTCGTTGCCGAGCTGGTAGTAATAGGTATTGCAGGAGACGATGATGGAGCGGCGCAGGTCGACGTTGCCGTGGCCGCCGACCTTATCGTCGCGGAACTTGTGGCCGCCCAGGTAGAAGAAGCCCGGATCGGGATAGGCGGTGGCGGCGTTGCGCTTGCCCAGCTCCAGCGCGGCCAGCGCCATGAACGGCTTGAAGGTCGAACCCGGCGCGTAGGTGCCGGACAGCGGGCGGTTGATCATCGGCCGGTCGAGCGAGGTATTCAGCTCATTCCAGCTTTGCGAGTCGATGCCGTCAACGAACAGGTTGGGATCATAGCCGGGACGCGAGACGTAAGCCAGGATGTCGCCGGTTTCCGGCTCAATCGCGACAAACGCGCCGCGCCATTCGCCGAACGCTTCTTCCACCACTTTCTGCAGCTCGATGTCGATCGACAGTATCAGGTTATTACCCGGCGTGGCGGGCGTGCGCGACAAGGTGCGGATGGCGCGACCGCCAGCCGACACTTCCACTTCCTGGTAGCCGGTCTGGCCATGCAGCTGCTTCTCGTAGCTTTTCTCCAGGCCTTCCTTGCCGATATGGTCGGTGCCCTTGTAGTTGGCAGCATCGTCGGTGGCTTCGATCGCCTTGATTTCGGACTGGTTGATGCGGCCGATATAGCCGATCACGTGCGATGCGGTTTCACCCAGCGGATACTGGCGGAATAAGCGCGCCTGCACTTCCACGCCGGGGAAGCGGAAACGCTGCGCGCTGAAGCGCGCCACTTCCTCGTCGGTGAGGCGGGTGCGCAGCGGCACGCCTTCAAAACTCTTCGATTCGTCCAGCAGCTTCTTGAAGCGGCGGCGATCCTTGACATCGATCTCCACCAGCTTGGAGAGTTCGTCGATCGCTTCGTCCAGCGTGGTGTGCAGCTTGGACGGCGTGACTTCCAGCGTATAGGCCGAGTAGTTACGCGCCAACAGCACGCCTTTGCGGTCGTAGATCAGGCCGCGGTTCGGCACGATCGGCACGATGGCGATGCGGTTCTCTTCCGCCTTGACGGCGAAGTCGTTGTACTTGATCACCTGCAGCCAGATGAAGCGCATCAGCAGCAAGCCAAAGCAGAAAAACACCAGCCCGCCGATCACCGTCAGGCGCAGGCGGAACTGCTGTAGTTCGCGCTGATTGTCCTTTATTTCAGTCATGCCGGAACCGCTGCGTCAGATGGGGCGCGTATGGTCGCGGTCCACCGCGCGCCGCTGCGGCGCCAGCAGCAGCCAGGTTGCCACTGGCCACAGCGCCACGGCCACCGCGCTCTCGATGAAATAGAACCAGCCGGGGAATTTGCCCGACACGAAGAAGCGCACGATCAGCTGCACCGATTGCGCCATCAGTAGCAGCGGGAATACATGCAGCGCCTGGGTCATGATCGGGAACCACAGCACCCGGCGGTGCAGCATGATGGCAAAGTAGGACAGCAGCGTGTACGACAGCGCGTTCTCGCCCAGCAGCGTGGCGTCATGCACATCCATCAGCAGGCCCAGCACGAAGGCGGTGCCGATGCCAACCTTGCGCGGCTGATGCACGCCCCAGAACACCAGCACCAGCGCGACGAAATCCGGCACGCCGATGAATTGCCCCCAGGGCAGGAGGTTCAGCAAAAAAGCGCAGAACAGGCTGAAGGCGATGAACAGCGGGCTGACCGGCAGCAGGATGTAGTGCGGACGATTCATCGTGCCGGCTCCTTGGGTTGGGTGGCAGCAGCCGGGGCCGGCGTTGCCGCAGCGGCTGGCGTGGCCGGCTTCGGCGCAGGAGGCTGGTGCGGTATCAGTCCTGGCGTGGCGTTCTGCGAGGTTGCGGCAGCCGGCGCGGCGGCGGCGGTGACAGCGGTAGCAGCACCGGCTGGCGCGGCCTCCTCTTTCGGCGCGTCCTTGATCGGCGCCATCTTGTTATTGCCCTTGCGCGGCGCGCGCGGTTCTTCTTCGGGCGGACGCGGAGGCAGCTCCGGCGTCGACATCAGTATCAGCAGCTGGGTATTGTTGGCGATACCGGCCAGCGGCTGGCAGATCACACCGCCGAAGGAACCGCCGGCGCTGTTTTCCACCTGCGTCACCCGCGCCACCGCCAGGCCGGCCGGGTAGACGCCATCCAGGCCGGAGGTGACCACGATATCGCCCACCTGGATATCGGCATTCGGCGCGGTGAAGCGCAGTTCCAGATTGCCGGACTTGCCGCGGCCATAGGCCACGCTGCGCAAGCCATTGCGCAGCAGCTGCACGGGTATCGCCTGCTCCTTGTCGGACAGCAGTGTCACCTCGGAGGTGAACGGGAACACGCGGGTCACCTGGCCGACCACGCCCTGGTTGTCGATCACCGGCAGGCCAAGCGCTACATCGTTGCGGCTACCGCGATCGAGAATGAGCTTGCGGCTGTTGACGTCGCGCGCGTCGTACAGCACCTCGGCCAGCATCGACTTCACCGGCAGATGCTGGCGCGCGTCGAACAGGCGGCGCAGCTGCGCGTTCTCGGCCGCCTGGAGCTGCGCCTGCTGCAAAGCCTGCGAGTTGGCGATCTGCTGGGTTTTCAGGTCGCGCACCTGCTTTTCCAGCGACGACAAGGTAGAGAAATAATCACCGACGCCGTAGATGGCGTCGCGCGGCAGCAAGGCCGCCATTTGCAGCGGATACAGTACGGTGCCGGCTACCTTGCGCACCGTCACCAGCGTGCGCATATGTGAGTCGACCAAAAGCAGTGCAATCGAGATGCACGCGAACACCATCATCTTGACCCGGGCCGAAGCGCCCTGCTTGAAAAGTGGCGGAGGACTGTATTCCATGACTTCCAAATAATCCGGCGCTCGCGCGCCAACGAGACTGTCAACTCACCCAAAACAACCGGGGCCGCTGTTTGGCGGCCCCGGTTTTGTCAGATCACTCGTAGGAGAAGATCGAGCCCAGTTGATCCATGCGCTCCAGCGCCATGCCCGAGCCGCGCACCACGCAGGTCAGCGGATCTTCGGCCACCAGCACCGGCAGGCCGGTTTCTTCCATCAGCAGACGGTCCAGGTCGCGCAGCAGCGCGCCGCCGCCGGTCAGCATCATGCCTTTTTCGGCGATGTCGGCGCCCAGCTCCGGCGGGGTCTGTTCCAGCGCGTTCTTCACCGCCGAGACGATGTTGTTCAGCGGGTCGGTCAGCGCTTCCAGGATCTCGTTCGACGATATGGTGAACGAGCGCGGGATGCCTTCCGACAGGTTGCGGCCCTTGACTTCCATTTCCTTGACTTCCGAGCCAGGGAAGGCCGAGCCGATGGCTTTCTTGATCGCTTCCGCAGTCTGTTCGCCGATCAGCATGCCGTAGTTACGGCGGATGTAGTTGACGATAGCTTCATCGAACTTGTCGCCGCCCACGCGCACCGAACCTTTGTAGACCATGCCGCCCAGCGAGATGATGCCCACTTCGGTGGTGCCGCCGCCGATGTCGACCACCATCGAGCCGGTCGCATCCGACACTGGCAGGCCGGCGCCGATCGCTGCCGCCATCGGTTCTTCGATCAGGTACACCTGCGAGGCGCCGGCGCCGAGCGCCGATTCACGGATCGCACGGCGTTCCACCTGGGTCGAGCCGCATGGCACGCAAATGATGATGCGTGGCGAAGGACGGAAGAATTTGGAGTCGTGCACCATGCGGATGAACTGCTTCAGCATCTGTTCGGTGACGGTGAAGTCGGCAATCACGCCGTCTTTCATCGGGCGGATCGCCTCGATATTGCCAGGCACCTTGCCCAGCATCTGCTTTGCTTCTTTACCAACTGCCTGGATGGTCTTCTTGCCATTTGGTCCGCCTTCCTGGCGGATGGCGACGACCGACGGTTCATCAAGGACGATACCTTGGCCGCGAACGTAGATCAGGGTGTTGGCCGTGCCCAAGTCAATGGCCAGGTCGGAGGAAATGTAACGACGTAAAAAACCAAACATTAAAGTGTCCTGTGGCGCTACCTGCGTGCGCGTAATCCGTTGAGTAAAAAATTCTGTCCGAAATGCGGCGGCAGCAATGATTCAGCGCCGACAACGCATCAACCCGCCATTCTACCTTATAATTTGACTGGGATTTACCCAAAATCCACGCAAAAGTGTGGTGCCTCAGACCGCGATTTAGGCGGCATTCGTCGGCAAATGTCGACGGATAGGCAGAATTTCAAGTTTTTTATCAATATCACAACTAACTGTGCCATGTCCCTGACCCTATCCGACGTAACCCGCATTGCCAAACTGGCCCAACTTGAGATGAACGAACAGCAAAGCGCCACCGCGCTGGAGCAGCTGAACGGCATTTTCGCGCTGGCCGAACAGATGCAGGCGGTTGACACTGAAGGTGTCGCCCCGCTGAGTCACCCGCTGGCGGCGCACATGAACAATATCGCCCTGCGCCTGCGCGAAGACGTGGCCTCGGAACCGAATCGCCGCGACGACTATCAAGCCGTCGCACCGAAGACCCAGGACGGCCTGTACCTGGTGCCGAAAGTGATTGAGTAACACGCCGTCATTCCCGCGAAGGCGGGAATCCATGCTGAGCCAGCGTTCTATGGGTCCTCGCCTGCGCGGAGACGACGCTGTAACAATGAATTGAAACGCCATGCACACCAAAACCATTAAAGAGCTGTCCGCCCTCCTGCAAAGCAAAGCGATTAGCGCCACCGAACTGGCCAAGCACTTCCTCGACCGCATCGAACAGAGCGACCTGAACGCCTTCCTGCACGTCGACCGCGAACTGACCCTGGCGCAAGCCGCCGCCGCCGACGCGCGCATCGCCGCCGGCACCGCCACGCCGCTGACCGGCGTGCCGATCGCCCACAAGGACATCTTCGTCACCAAGGGCTGGCGCTCGACCGCCGGCTCGAAAATGCTGGCCAACTACGTCAGCCCATTCGACGCCACCGTGGTCGAGAAGTTCCAGCAAGCTGGCATGGTCACGCTGGGCAAGCTGAACTGCGACGAATTCGCAATGGGCTCGGCCAATGAAAACTCGGCCTTCGGCGCGGTCAAAAATCCATGGGACAAAAGCGCCGTGCCTGGCGGCTCATCGGGCGGTTCCGCCGCTGCGGTCGCCGCGCGCCTGGCGCCGGGCGTTACCGGCACCGACACCGGCGGCTCGATCCGCCAGCCAGCCGCCTTCTGCGGCATCACCGGCATCAAACCAACCTACGGCCGCGTGTCGCGCTTCGGCATGATCGCGTTTGCCTCGTCGCTCGACCAGGGCGGCCCGATGGCGCAAACCGCCGAAGACTGCGCGCTGCTGCTGAACGCCATGGCCGGCTTTGACGAACGCGATTCGACCTCGCTGACGCCGGAACTGGGCGGCGTGGACGAAGACTTCACCCGCGAACTGGGCCAGCCACTGAGCGGCCTGCGCATCGGCGTGCCGAAGGAATACTTCGGCGAAGGCCTGTCGAAAGACGTGGAAGACGCCGTCCGCGCCGCACTGGCCAAATACGTGGAACTGGGCGCGACGCTGGTTGATATTTCGCTGCCGAATACCGCGCTGTCGATCCCGGCCTACTACATGATCGCGCCGGCGGAAGCCTCGTCCAACCTGTCGCGCTTTGACGGCGTACGCTTCGGCCATCGCGCCGATGGCTACAAGGACCTGCAAGACATGTACCGCAAGACCCGCGCCGAAGGTTTTGGCGCCGAGGTCAAGCGCCGCATCATGGTCGGCACCTATGTGCTGTGCCACGGCTACTACGACGCCTACTACCTGAAGGCGCAGAAGATCCGCCGCCTGATCGCGCAGGACTTCGAGAAAGTGCTGAATGGTCCGGACGCGGTATGCGATGTGATCATGGGCCCGGTGGCGCCGACGGTGGCGTGGGACCTGGGCGACAAGTCGGACGATCCGGTGGCCGCCTACCTGGCCGACATCTACACGCTGTCGACCAGCCTGGCCGGTTTGCCTGGCATGTCGATTCCGGTCGGCTTCGGCGCGAAAGACCGCCCGGTCGGCCTGCAGATCATCGGCAAACATTTTGGCGAAGCCAAGCTGCTGAACGTCGCCCACGCCTACCAGCAAGCGACCGACTGGCACACCCGCGCTCCGGCCGGCATCTAAGAACAAACACTCAGCGAGAATCATATGGAATGGGAAGTCGTCATCGGTATTGAGAACCACGTACAGCTCACTACCGCATCAAAAATCTTCAGCGGCTCGCCGACCACCTTCGGCGCCGAAGCCAACACCCAGGCCAGCCCGGTTGACCTGGCACTGCCTGGCGTGCTGCCGGTCATGAACAAGCAAGCCGTGGATCGCGCGATCCGCTTCGGCCTGGCCGTTGGCGCAAAAATCGCCCCGGCCTCGATCTTCGCGCGTAAAAACTACTTCTACCCTGACCTGCCGAAAGGCTATCAGATCAGCCAGTTCGAAGATCCTGTAGTACAAGGCGGCGCAGTCACCTTCGGCTACGAGAAGGACGGCGAGTTCGTCACCAAAACCGTCAACCTGACCCGCGCCCACCTTGAAGAAGACGCCGGCAAATCGCTGCACGAAGACTATGCAGGCATGTCGGGCATCGACCTGAATCGCGCCGGCACGCCGCTGCTGGAAATCGTCTCCGAGCCGGAAATCCGCAGCGCCGCCGAAGCAGTCGCTTACTGCAAAGCCCTGCACTCGCTGGTGATGTGGCTGGGCGTTTGCGATGGCAATATGCAGGAAGGCTCGTTCCGCTGCGATATCAACGTCTCGGTGCGTCCGAAAGGCCAGACAGAATTCGGCACCCGCTGCGAGATCAAAAACCTGAACTCATTCCGCTTCATCGAAGAAGCCGTGCACGTCGAAGTGCGCCGCCAGATCGAGCTGATTGAAGACGGCGGCAAAGTCGTGCAAGCGACCCGCCTGTACGATCCGGACCGCAAGGAAACCCGCGAAATGCGCAGCAAGGAAGACGCGCAGGACTACCGCTACTTCCCTGACCCGGACCTGCCGCCACTGGTCATCTCCAACGCCTGGATCGAACAAGTCAAAGGCGCGATGCCGGAACTGCCAGCCACCATGCGCGCGCGCTTCGTCAGCGAATACGCGCTGCCGGAGTACGACTCGCTGGTGCTGACCGCCTCCAAGGCCATGGCCAACTACTTCGTCGCCGTGGTAGACGCGGCCGGCAAGGAAAACGCCAAGACCGCCGCCAACTGGCTGATGGGTGACGTCTCGTCGACGCTGAACCGCGAAGGCGTGGACATCGCCGACGCGCCGGTCAAGCCTGCGCAGCTAGCGCTGATGCTGAAGCGTATCGCCGACGGCACCATCAACAACAAGACCGCCAAGGAACTGTTCGGTGATATGTGGGCGGCCAAGTCCGACGACGACAATCTGGTCGACGCGCTGATCGAATCGAAAGGCCTGAAACAGATCTCCGACACCGGCGCGCTGGAAGCCATCGTCAACGAGGTAATTGCCAACAACGAGAAATCGGTAGAGCAGTACCGCGCCGGCAAGGAAGCGGCGATCAACGCGCTGATCGGCCAGGCGATGAAAGCCTCGCGCGGCAAAGCCAACCCGGCGCAGCTGACCGAGCTGCTGAAAGCCAAGCTGGCCGGCTAATCCTGTTTGCCGCAAAAAATCCCCACCAGGGCTGCCTCGTGGGGATTTTTTTATTGATGCAGATCCGCCACGTCGCAATACACACTGGCGACACCCGGAAGTATACATTCTTGTCTAGAAAGGTTACTCTACCCCCATCAACCGATATGGAGGTGGCATGAGTATTCCTAAACCTACTGCCGGAGAGCTGGAGCTGTTACAGGCTTTGTGGCCGCTCGGCGCAGCTACCGCCAAGCAGGTGCACGAGGCCATGTTGGCCGACAAGCCCGACCTCGCCTACGGCACCGTGCTACGCCTGATGCAGATCATGCACACCAAAGGCATCCTGACGCGCGATGAAAGTCAGCGCTCCCATATCTACGCCCCCGCGCAGGCCAAGCACACGCTGCAAAGCAGCCTGCTGAAAGACCTGATGCAGAAAGCCTTCGCAGGTTCAGCCAAGGCGCTGGTGCTGGCCGCACTACGCAACGGCATCTCGAAAAAAGAGCGCGCTGAAATCGAAAAGCTGCTGAAGGACGACCAGCAATGAGCTCCTTCATCTTCGCCCTCGGCCTGACGCTGATGCACTTCCTGTGGCAAGGCCTGCTGCTCGGTTGCGCCACCGCCGTCATCCTCACACTGCTGCGCAACAGCCGCGCCGAATACCGCTACATCGTCGCCTGCTGCGGCCTGCTGGCCTGCCTCGCCTGGCCGGCGCTGGAGCTGTGGCAGCGGCTTGGCAACGACGCTGCGGCCACCAGCGCCAGCATGCTGGCCTTGCCATGGACCGGACGCGCCCTCACCGCAGATGCCGACTGGTTCAATCTGCGCGACGCATTGCGCGGCGTAGTCGGCCTGTGGTCAGTGTGCGCGGCCGTGCTGGCACTGCGCATGGTGGCCGGACTACTATGGATAGACCGCATGGCGCGCCAACCCGGCGACAGCAACCACAGCGCGCAACAGCGCCTGCAACGCGAGCTAGTACAACTGGCGCAACGCTTCGGCATGACGCGCACCGTGCGTCTGCGCCTGCTGGATACACTGGCCAGCCCGATTACCGCCGGCTGGTGGCGGCCGGTCGTGATGGTGCCAACCTCGCTGGCTACCGGCATGCCGCCCGAGCTGCTGCAAGCGCTGCTGGCGCACGAACTGGCGCACATCCAGCGCCACGATTACCTGATTAACCTGCTGCAGAACGTGATCGAAACGCTGCTGTTCTACCACCCCGCAGTGTGGTGGATATCGAACCGCATCCGTGTCGAACGCGAACTGATTGCAGATGCCGTCGCCGCAAGCCAGCTGGGCGAACCGCGGCGCCTGGCCCTTGCGTTGTCGGAACTGGAGCGGCTCCGCTTCTCCCATCATCAACTGGCCCAGGCGGCCAATGGAGGAGATTTAATGAAGCGCATCCAATACCTGTTACGTCCCGCACCGCAATCGCTGAACTGGAAAGCCGCCGTCGCCATGCTGGGCGTCGCACTGGCCTGCGTATCGATCTACACGGAAGCCACCGCCGCCGACAAGAACGCGTCCGGCAACCGCCGCGCACTGATCGATTTCAGCAAATGCAGCAAGCCCGCGTGGCCGGAAGGCGCCTTGGCGGCCCAGCACACCGGCAACGTGCAACTGAATTTCCTGGTTGGCAGCGATGGCAAGGTCAAGGACTCAAAAGTCGACCGTTCCAGCGGTCACCCCGACCTGGACGAAGCGGCGCGCGTGGGAATCACCAAATGCCAATTCAAGCCTGCCCTGAAAGCCGGCAAACCGCTGGAGACCTGGCAGAAGATGCAATACGTCTGGGTGCTGGAGTGAGACACACCATTATTATGGCCCTGCTGGCGGGCACAATACAGAGCGCCAGCGCCGGCGTAGACCCGGAAGTCGATCTGCGCAAGGCAGAGCTTGCGGTGGAGAACGTCCGCACCACATTGCGTCAGCCGGCGTTGGCGCAGTCCGATGCCACCAAGGCCAGGCGGGAGCTGCTTGAAAAGCTGCAGCGGCTGGGTACCCAGCGTTCGTTTGTCGGCGATCACAGGGGCGCCATGGCCGCCTTTGATGAACTCACCCTGTCCCGCCCGGCGAGCAGCGCCAGTGCAGACGACTTCGCGAGGCTCGCCAAGGCCCAGGAGGAAGACGCTATCAGCGCCATCATCCGTGAAGCAGACAAGCACCGCGTGGTGATCCTGAACGAAGCGCATCATGTACCGCTACATCGCGCCTTTGCCATGCGGCTGGCGCGGGAACTACGCCGCATAGGCTACGACTGGCTGGCGTGCGAAACGTTCGAGAAGACGCCCTTCAACAAAGGCTATCTCGCGCTGTCGGATGGCTACTATTCCCGCGAGCCGGCATTCGGCAACTTCCTGCGCGACGCCAAGGCGGATGGATGGCAGCTGGTGCAATACGAGCCGTTCGATCAGGACAGCGGCGGCTCCATGTCCGAGCAAATCGAACGGCGCGAAAGCGGCGAGGCGCGCAATCTGGTGGCACGCATCTTCTCCCTTCATCCGGATGCCAAGGTCTTCATCTATGTGGGCTATGGCCACCTGCGGGAGAAGCCGCGTGTGGGTGACGGCAGCGGCGTAGCCTTGATGGCAGCCCAGCTCAGTCATCTGACCGGCCTCGATCCGCTCACGATCGACCAGACCACGATGATGGAGCACACCAATTCGGCAGCAGAGCATCCGCTATACGCGGCGGCGCTACGGCAGCGACCCGGCATACCATTCGTGCTGCGCGCACCAGATGATGGCTACGAAGTATTCGGCTCGTACCGCTCGGCGATCGATATGCAGGTGGTACACCCGAGATACGGCGTTGATGCGCACAGCGGTCGGCCAGCCTGGTTGCGTACATTGGCCGGCTTCACTGCAACAGAGCCGCCGATATCCGAGCCCGATGCCATCACGCCCTATTTTGTCTACGCTTACCCGCAAGGCCAGCCTGACGACGCAGTGCCGGCGGATGTCGTGCAGTTGACGCCAGGTGCACCAGTACCGAAACTGATGCTGCCAGAGGGACAATTTCGCTTCCTCATCCAGCGCTAATCAAGCGCTCACATGCCCTTGAAGCGGTGCTGGAAGCGCTGGCTCACCGGCAGGCGCGTGCCGTGGCCGCGCAGCTTGAGCCACGCCGCGCCGTCGGCGTCACGGTTGACGGCGGCGATGCGCCGTACCGCCACCACATAGCCGCGATGGATCTGCCAGAAGCCGGCGTCTTCCAGCTGCTCGGCCAGTTCCTTCAAGGGCGTGCGGATATGCGCTTCCAGATGCTCGGTCACCACACGGGTGTATTTCAGCTCTGCGCTGAAATAAATCACGTCGTTCAAATCGATGAAGTGGATGGTGCTGCCAACGCTGGCTTGCAGCCATGCTGGCGGCGCTTTCTTCGGCGCGAGTTGCTGCACCAGCCGCGCCAGGTCCGGCGGCGGTGTGCCTAGCCGCGCGCGCAGGCGCTCAATGGCGCGCGCCAGCCGCGCCGGATCGACGGGTTTCAGCAGATAGTCGGCAGCGCCTTCGTCAAAGGCGGCCAGCGCATGCTCATGGTAGGCGGTCACAAACACCACGTGGATGCGCGAGCCGAAGGTACGCGCCACTTCCAGCCCGCTCAGGCCGGGCATACGGATGTCGAGGAAGGCGATGTCCGGCGCCAGCTCGCGCGCCATGTGCAAGGCCTGCACGCCATCGCTGGCGGCCCCCACCACTTGCGCCTCCGGCCATAGCGCGGCCAGCGCCGCTTGCAGCTCTTCCCGCAGCAGCGGTTCATCATCGGCGATCAGGATACGGGGTGGTGTCATGACAGAGGCAAGATAAGTTCAGCATGGGTCCAGCCGTCTTCGCCCATGCTCAGACGCAGGCTGGCGGCGCCGCCATACAAGGCGTGCAGGCGCTGGCGGATATTGCGCAGCCCAACGCCGCTGCCCAGCACCGCATCGCCGACACCAGCGCCATTATCACGCACCGCGACCTGCACATGGCCATCTGCGCGGCGCGCGCTGACGGACACCGTCACTGCGCCAGCATGCGGTTCAACGCCATGCTGCACGGCGTTTTCCACCAGCGGCATCAGCATCAATGGTGGCAGCGCCAGATCGCGCACCTCATCGGCGCAGTCAATATGCACACTCAAGCGGTCGCCGTAGCGGATCGCCATCAGCGCCAGGTAATGGCCGGCCAGCTCGCACTCGCGCCCCAGCGTGGACATCGGGCTGCGCAGGTCGGGCAAGGCGCTGCGCAGATAGGCGATCAGATGGTCGAGCATTTCGGTCGCGCGCTCCGGCTGCTGCCGCACCAGGTAGCGGGTATTGGCCAGCGTGTTATACAGGAAGTGCGGTTCGATCTGCGCCTGCAAGGCTTTCAGATCCGACGCCAGCGCGGCCTGCGACAGCCGGGCGATATGCAGCGTGCGCGCGCGATGCTGCGCCATCCATAGCGGCAGCACCATCAGCAACAAGAACAGCGATGCCTCCACCGCCATGACCTGCAACTGGTTCAGCGGCACCACGCCGATTCGCGACAGCGCCAGCGCATACACGCTTCCGGCAGCCGCCACGCCGGCCGGCAGCAATATCAGAAGTGCCAGCACCAGCGCGCGCCAGCTACGGCCGCGCGGATGACGCTGCATCAGCATCAGCAGCGCCGCCATGCCGCCCAAAGGCAGCAGCAAGGCGGCGAACAGCGCCAGCCAGGTGTAGGCGCGCAGCTCGATGGCAAGCAGCGTCGCCACCGCGACCAGCACCGCACTGAGCCCATACCGGCGGTACGAACCGGCGACCACGCTGCGCAAGGCCTGCGGCGCGCTGTCCGGATCGATAACAGGCATGCCGGTCATAAGATCGGCTTTTCCGGCAGTTTTGAGTAGGGCATCACATCCACCGGCTTGTCCTTGCCGACGATTTCAAAAGACAGTTCGTCTATCCACACCTGGCCGCGGCCGACGGTGATCACGCCAAATGAAATCATGCTGGCGTCCTCGGGCACATCCAGCGTCACGCTGCGCACCTGCCACGCGGTGGTGCCCCGCAGCGGCTGATCGCTACTGTTATAGAACGCGGCGTTGGGGCGCTTTGGCGCCTGCACCTGCATCCACAAGCCGGCCCAGTTGCTGACCTCATGCGTCTTGATCATCGCGCGGAAGCGTATCCGCTGGCCCAGGTAGCGCTGCGCCGAGATCGACTGCGTCAGCGACGCATAGCCTTTGTCGCCGCCCTGCGCATAACGCAGGAACTTGGCGCCCTTGCCGCTGCTGGTTTCGACATTATCAATGCCAGCCTCGTAAGAAGTGGCTTGATCGCCGCCGATAAACCACGGCGGCGGCAGCTTGCCGACGGATTCCGCCGCCGCCACCCACAGGCAGGTGGCGGCCAGCGCTGCAACAATGACGTGCAGTGGCTTCATAGCGATGGCGTCTGCGACAACTTGCGCTGCCCAGGCATCACATCCACCGGCACCTCATTGCCCACCACCTCCAGCGACAGCTGGTCGATCCACACCTGCCCCTTGCCGCCATCGATGACGCCAAAGTTCAGCGTCACCGCATCCTCAGGCAGGTCCAGCGTCACGCTGCGCAGCTGCCACTCGCTGCTGCCGACAATCGGCTTGTCCTGGCTGTTATAGAAGACGGCTGGCTGTTTCTCGCCCGCCCGATAGGCGCTCATCCATAAGCCTGCCCATTGGCTGACGTCACGGGTTTTGATCATCGCCTGGAAACGCACACGTTTGCCACGGTAGTTGTTGGCCGAAATCTGCTGCATCAGCGTGCCGAACTTGCTGTCATCGCCGTCCACGTAGCGGATGAAGCGCGCCGGCTTGCCGCTGATGGTTTGCTGGCTGTCTTCGCCAATTTCATACGATTTGAAGGCCGCGCCGCTCAGGCCCCAGCCTTCCAGCGGCGCGGCATGCGCCACCATACTCATTACAGCCACCAGGGCGGCAACAACGATTTTGCTTTTCATGGTATCTCCAAGGTCATGACGGTTTGTCATGGCGCTACTTTGCCCGGAACAGCCGCCATTCGGGCGGCCTTGCGACAAGCGCAGCCCGGCCGCGATAAGCGGCCCGGCAAGCGGATTAACGATCGATCCACGCCAGGATATCGGCAAAGATCTGCTCGCGATTGAGCTCGTTGAAGTTTTCGTGGAAGTTCTGCGGATGGCGCTGATAGGTCAGCAAGTGTGCCGGCACCGACTTCAGCATGGCTTCGGCCGCATCGGCGTCGGCCAGCTTGTCGTCGCCGGCCAGCACGGCAAACAGCGGCTGGGTCCACAAAGGCATACGTGCCGTCAGTCCCTGCTGGGCCGCTGTCAATGCATTGCCGAAGCGGACCGTGATTTCGCTGGCGCGGATGCCGTCGCGCTCATCCCGCACATGGCGCGCGGTGATGTCGGGATCGTGGGTCAGCTGATGCGTCAACGGCGCGAGCGGCACTTTCATGCGCGGCGCCAGCGCGCCCAGCACGCCGGACAGCGCCAGCAGCAAGGGCGAGACTTTGATGGCGTTCACGTAATAAGGCGAGGACAGGATAAAGCCCTGAACCGCCGCATCGCCGGCAAAGCTGCCCAGCCCCAGGTGGGTGGCGATCAGCGCGCCCATCGAATGGCCCATCACATACACGGGCAGGCCGGGATACTGCTGCTTCACCCATTGCAGGAACAGCTGGCTGTCATCCAGGAACACGTGAAAACCGGGAATGTCGACGCGGCGCGCATCCTGATGGCCGCTCAGGTCATAAGCAACAGTGGCGATGCCGTGTTCGCGGAAGTACAGCGCCGGGGTGACGTAATCGCCGCCATGCGCCATGCCGCCGTGGATGGCGAGGATGACCGCGCGCGGCGCAGCCGGCGACCAGATATGGACCCGGCGCTGCGCGCCCTGCCCCGCAGTGAATTGGGTGAGACGGTCTTCGCCAAACCGCGCCATGCGCGTCAGGCGGTGATGCTGAGATTGATGCCCATCTCGACCAGCATGGTCATATCGGCCAGCGACAGGTCGAGCGTCGGCGCGACCACGCCCGGTTCGGTGGGGAAGGAAATACGCAGCTCGGCGTCCACGTCCGAACGTTCGAAGTGGATGCCGCGCGCGCGGCACTCGCCCAGGTAGAAGCGGACCTGCTTCAGCAGGTCGCCGGGATTCTGCTCGGTGCCGATGGCCACGTAGAAGCCGGAGTCGATACGCACCCGGCCATCCGGCTTGACATCGCCCTTTTGCCAGTCGCCGTGCGGCTCGCTCGGCAGGCCGTCGCGGACGTCCGCCAAGCCATCTGGATCACCGTGCACCTTCAATGTTGCGATATTCATGGTCTACCTTAGTGAGTCTCCTAGCTTCAGGAAGGTTACACCATAGAAATATCAATGTCTAGCAACGTAGCAAATTAAACAATCCCGTAGCGGCTGCGGTAGGCGGCCACCGCGTCCTTGTGCTGGGCCAGCTCTGGCGATGCGCCCGCGCCGTTGAGGAAGCCGAACAAATCGTCCAGGTTGCCGATGGAAATCACCGGAATGCCGTACTTTTGCGTCACTTCCTGTACCGCCGACAACGCCGAGATCTGGCCATCCTTGCCGCCGCGCTCCATGCGGTCCAGCGCGATCAGCACGGCGCATGGCTCGGCGCCGGCGGCGCGTATCATTTCCACCGACTCGCGCACCGAGGTGCCGGCCGAGATCACGTCGTCGATAATGACGACCTTGCCTTGCAGCTTGGCGCCGACGATGGTGCCGCCTTCGCCGTGGTCCTTGGCTTCCTTGCGGTTGAAGGCAAACGAGGTGTTGCGGCCCTTGCCGGCCAGCGCTACTGCCGTGGCCGAGGCCAGCGTGATGCCTTTATAGGCCGGGCCAAACAGCATGTCGAACTGCACGCCGGAATCCAGCAGCGTTTGCGCATAGAATTGCGCAACCTGGGCCAGCGTGGCGCCGTCATGGAACAGGCCGGCGTTGAAAAAGTATGGCGACTGGCGTCCGGCCTTGGTGGTGAATTCGCCAAAGCGCAGCACGCCGCTCTGGACCGAAAACGCAATAAATTCCTGACGTAAAGTGTTCATGAGGCCTCATTTCTGTAAAGTGCCCGTATTTTACCGCTACACTAGCGCATTCAGTCATCTTCACCACGATTCATCTATGCCAAAAATCATCTCCGCCAACCTGAACGGTATCCGCTCCGCCTCGTCCAAGGGCTTTTTCACCTGGCTGGCCAAGCAGGACGCCGATTTTGTCTGCGTGCAGGAACTCAAGGCGCAAGCGCCGGACATGACGCCTGAATTCCTCAACCCTGGCGGCTACCACGGCCACTTCCACTACGCCGAGAAAAAAGGCTATTCCGGCACCGGCGTCTACAGCAAGATCGAACCAGATCGGGTGGTGATCGGCTTTGGTTCGCCGGAGTTCGACGCGGAAGGCCGCTATGTACGCTGCGACTTCGGCACTCTGACGGTGATTTCCGTCTACTGCCCGTCCGGCTCGTCCGGCCCGGAGCGCCAGGAAGCCAAGTTCCGCTTCATGGACCTGTTTATGGTCCACCTGCAGCAACTGCACGCCGAAGGGCGCGAAGTGGTAATCTGCGGCGACTGGAATATTGCCCACAAGGAAATCGACCTGAAGAACTGGAAGGGTAACAAGAAAAACTCCGGCTTCCTGCCTGAAGAACGCGCATGGATGACCCGCCTCTTTGACGAAGTCGGCTTCGTCGACGTGCACCGCGGTCTCGACCCGCGCGAAGAGCAATACACCTGGTGGAGCAACCGCGGCCAGGCCTACGCGAAGAATGTTGGCTGGCGCATCGACTACCACGTCGCCACCCCAGGCATCGCCGCCAAGGCCACGACCGTCGCCATCTACAAAGAAGAGAAGTTCTCCGACCACGCGCCGCTGACCATTGAGTACAGCGCTTAAATTCAGATAACGACACTACCATGGCCACTCCCATTACTGTTCCTGTTGGCTCGTTCAAGCTGCAATCCATCAGCTACGCCGGTTCCACCATCACCCTGCACTTCGACCGTGCAGTCAGCGCCGGCAACGGCAACTTTGTGATCAGCGATGGCTATGCACAGTCGTATATGGGCATCAACGGCCTGTCGACGCGCATAGTGGGCGCCACCGACGTCCACAAGCTGGACGACAGCGATCCGCAGATCAGCTACAACGGCCAGGACGTGGTCATCACGCTAACCTCACCGCTGAAAGCGGGTGTCAACTATAGCGTGACGATGGAGAGCGGCGCCGTGGTCGATGGCAGCAATGGCGCCAATTACGCCATCACTTCGCCCAAGCTGTTCCCGTTCACCGCCAGCGGCACGGCCAGCACGCCGCCCGCCACACCGGCGGCAGTGGTGGCGCCGGCCATCCACTTCACCGACACTGGCGACAGCAGCGACTACATCACCGCCGCACGGGACCAGCAGCTGAGCGGCAGCTACACCGGCACGCTGGGCGCCAATGACTTCATCCAGGTATCGCTGGACAACGGTGCGTCGTGGCACAAGGCCACGGCCGGCGCAGACAACAGCTGGAGCTATAACGGCGTCATCGACACCACCAATCTGCGGCAGGGCGAGGCCGGCATATTCAACGGCACGCTACTGGCGCGCGTCAGCAACACGACGGGCGGCAGCAGCGCCACCGCCAGCCACGACTACGTGTACAGCAACCAATCGATCAAGGTCTACCTCGGCGAAGGCTTCAGCTTTTCCCTTGACACCGGCGTCAATAGCAACGACCGCATTACCAACACGGCGGACCAGACGGTCAGCGGCAGCTACAGCGGCACGCTGCTCAGCGGCCAGAAGCTGCAAGTATCGATGGACAACGGCATCACCTGGGCCAATGCCAGCGCAGCGAATGGCAGCTGGCAGCTGGATGTGACGCTGCTCAATGGCGCTAACTATATCCAGGCGCGGGTGATCGACGTCGCCGGCAATACCAGCGGCGTCGCCTCCAGCTATTACCAGCTGAAGACCAGCACCGTATCGCTGGCCGGGCATGAACTGGCGCTGGTCAATGGCAGCGATACCGGCATATCGTCCACCGATGGCATCACCAAATATATCGAGGCGCTCACACTGAACGTCGCCGGCCTGCATGGCTTCGCTGCCGGCGACACCATCGAGATCGTCGATACCAGCAATGGCTCGGTGGTGGTGGGCCGCTATGTTGTCGAATCAGGCGATCTTTATCTCGGCAACGATTATTTCAGCAACGGCTATGACGACCCAACCCCGCGCGACACCATCAACATCAGTCTGAACGGTTCCCTGAACGAAGGTGCGCACAGCCTGCAGGCGCGCGTGGTCGACCGGGCCGGCAATGTGGCGGCGTCCAGCGTCAGCGCCAACATCACCGTCGATACCCAGGCGTTCAGCAGCGATACACTGACCGGCAATCACTTCATCGAAACCCATACCAGCATCAGCGGCACGCTGACGGCCGACGCCGCGATTACCGACCAGATCGTAGAAGTGACCTTCGATCATGGCGCCAGCTGGCAGCAAGCCACGCTCGTCAAGACTGACACGACGCACGCCACCTGGAGTCTGGCCGGACTCGACCTGGAGCAGGCCGTGGAGTACGGCGTGCGCATTGCCGATAAAGCGGGCAATATCACCGGGGCAGCCTACTACATGACCTCGCGCGACATCGGTTACTACCATCCGGAGTACGACGACATTGTTTTGTACGCCGGTGGCGGCATCAACCCCATTACCGTCGGCGCACGTGCGACAGTGGACGGCGGTGGCGGATACGGCGACCAGATTACGACTGGCGATGACGCGCATGTCGTGGTGGGCAATGACAGCAAGGTCGTCACTGCGAATGGCAGCAATTTTGTCAGTACCGGATTCGGCGCAGACATCACCACAGGCAACGGCAACGACACCATCTCCTGCAGTTCGATCGATTACGTCAAGATACGCGCGGGCCTGGGCAACGACACGCTGACGGTCCGGAGCCTGGTCACCGGCCTGACACTGGGCCTCAACGGTATGGACGTGCAAGGCGTCGAAGCACTGCACTTTGGCGACAGCGGCGCCAACGAGCTGACCATCAATAGCGGCATCGCTGTGCGCACCTTCAGCGATGCAGGCAAGCTGACCATCACCGCCGCTGCCAGCGGATCGCACATCCACCTGAGTGCACTATGGGTATCCGATGGCGCGCAGGGCGACTATCACGCCTATCACACCAGCAGCGGTGAGATACTGCTGATTGGCCAGAACATCGCGGTGGATGTGGCGCAGGGCTAGGTTCAGGATTTACAGCGTGCGGCGCGAGCGGAACTCGCGCCATTCGCCGCTGGCAGGGTCGATGAAGCTGATGGCGCGCGCCAGCAACTGCAAAGGTTGCGACACATCGTCCTGCTTGCACGGCAGCGCCACCGGATAGAAGGCGTCGTTGACGATCGGGATGCCGAGCGACGACAGATGCACGCGCAGCTGATGCTGACGGCCGGTGTGAGGGTGCAGACGATACAAAGTCAGCTCGCCACGGTGCTCGATGATGTCGATCAGCGTTTCCGAATTCGGCTCGCCCTCCTCCTCTTTCATGGTAAAGAACTTGTCGCCTTCCACCATGCGGCTGCGATAGGTAAAGGGAAACTGTACATCGTGCAGGCGCGGCGCCAGCGCCTCGTATTCCTTGTCGATCACGCGCTTCTGGAACATCGATTGATAGATGCCACGGCTGGCGGCATTGCGCGAGAAAATCACCACACCGGCCGTCTCGCGGTCCAGCCGATGAATCGGCGTCAGGTCCTGTTCGCCCAGTGTTTTCCGTAGCCGCACCAGCAGCGTCTCATGCAGGAAGCGGCCGGTTG
The DNA here is from genome assembly GCF_019219065.1 of Duganella sp. sic0402. Classification (GTDB taxonomy): domain Bacteria; phylum Pseudomonadota; class Gammaproteobacteria; order Burkholderiales; family Burkholderiaceae_D; genus Rugamonas. The sequence continues at coordinate 277,772 of NZ_JAHUWK010000008.1, forward strand.
GAATCACCGGCAGGAAGTGCGGCTTGTCGACCACAACCAGATGCTCGTCCATGTGCAGGATCTCTTCCTTGAATGGAATCGGCGTCTCCGGCATATCCAGTTCGCGGTAGTAGAAAATCCGCAGGCCACGCCTGAAGCGGCTGGCTGGCAGCAGTTGCTGGCCTTCGCCATCCACCACATCGCCGCGTGCCATGCGTTCGCGCCAAGTCGCCTCCGGTACATCTGGAAAGCGCGCCACCAGGAAACTGATCAGGTCCGGCCACTCGCCTTCCGGCAGATACAGATAGCTGGGCGCGACACCGTCGCGCATGGGCAGCGGATGAGACGACATATCAGGAGCGTGGCAGCGCGAGCGAGCGGTAAACCGGCAGTTTGTTGGGATCAAGACCTTTGGCGCGCGCATACACCGGCAGCACCAGGTGCATATGCTCGTTCATTTCCTTGATGCGGTCTTTGCCAGTCGGGTGAGTCGACAGGAAGCTGATCGGCTGGTTCTTGTTAATCGCGCTCATTTTCTCCCACAGCGCGATGCCAGCACGCGGGTCGAAGCCGGCACGCGCAGCCAAGTCCATGCCGACCAGATCAGCCTCGGTTTCGTCGCCGCGCGAGAACTTCAACGACGCCATCTTGGCGGCGCCGCTGCCAAGCGCATCGCCAAGGCGCGGGTCGATGCCGAAGTAAGCAGCACCGGCGGCGCCGGCAACGCGGCCGAACAGCGACGCCGCATTATTCTTGCCGGCCTGTGCTCGTGCATGTTCGCGCAGCGCGTGCGCAATCTCGTGCCCCATCACCATCGCCACTTCATCATCGGTCAGATTCAGCTTGGTCAGGATGCCGTTGTAGAAGGCGATGCGCCCGCCCGGCATGCAGAAGGCGTTGACGGTGTCGGAGCGCAGCAGATTGACCTGCCAGTCCCATTTGGCCGAATCGGGATTCCAGCGCGTGGTAAACGGGATGATGCGCCTGGCGATCGCGCGCAGACGAATCAGCTGTGGATTGCTGTCGGTGGCGACGGCATCCTTCTTGTGCGCTTCGGTTAGCATCTGGTTGTATTGCAGTTTCGACTGCTGATCGAACTGCGCGGCGTCAGCGCCGGCCAGCGCGCGCGCGCGCGACAGCTTCTCGACCGGGATACCATCATTCTGCGCCATGGCGCTGGCACAGAGCAGCAGCGCCGCCACGGCGGCTTTCAATTTAAGCTTTTTCATGTCCGCTATTCCATGGAGCGATTTTAGGCAGCATCATCATCGCCGGGAAGGCCAGGATGAAGCATACGATAAAGAACCAGAACCATCCGGTTTCCGCCACAATATACCCTACCGAGGAATTGATGAATGTGCGCGGGACCGCAGCCAGGCTGGAAAACAGCGCGTACTGGGTGGCGGTATAGCGCGGATCGGTGGCGCGCGACATGAACGCCACCAGCGCCGCCGAGCCCAGTCCCAAACTGGCAAAGGCTTCAAAACCAAAGACGGCGCTCAGCAGCAGCTTGTCCGGCCCTACCTGCGCCAGCCAGGCGAAGCCCAGGATGGCAATCGCCTGCAACACGCCGAACACCCACAGCGCGCGGTTGATGCCCAGCTTGATCATCCAGATGCCGCCCACCGCGCCACCGGCCAGGCTGGCCCACCAGCCAGTGGCGTTGGCGGCCAGGCCGATGTCCTTGGTCGAGAAGCCGATATCCAGGAAGAATTTGGTCGACAGTGCGGTAGTCATGGTGTCGCCGATCTTGTACAGCAGGACGAAGGCGATGATGAACAGCGCCTGTTTCAAGCCGTCACGCTGGACAAATTCGCGGAATGGCAGCACCACCGCCTCTTGCAGATTCTTTGGCGGCTCGCCGTACACCACCGGCTCCTTCGCCAGCAGTGTGCACACCAGGCCAGGCAGCATAAAGGCCGCCACGGTCCAGAACACGATCTGCCACGGCTGGCTGTCCGCCATCACCAACCCCAGCGCGCTCGGAATCAGGCTGGCCGCCTTGTAGGCGTTGACGATGATGGCAGCGCCCAGCCCCTGCTCTTCCTCGGCCAGGATCTCGCGGCGATAAGCGTCGATCACCACGTCCTGGCTGGCCGACAGGAAGGCGATCAGGAATACCACCACCGCGATCAGCGACAGTTCCAGTTTCGGATCGAGCATACCCAGCCCGCCGATAAAGGCGAACAGCGCCAGCTGCGTCACCGCCATCCAGCCGCGCCGGCGGCCGATCGGCAGCACGGTGTAGCGGTCCATGAACGGCGCCCACAGGAATTTGAAGGTGTAAGGGAACATGGCCAGGCCGAACAAGCCCAGCGCCTTGACATCCAGCCCGGCCGTGGCCAGCCACGCCTGCATCAGGTAAATCAGCGTGTACAGCGGCAGGCCGGAGCTAAAGCCCAGGAACAGGATGGAAGCGGTGCGTCCGTTGATGTAGCTGTACCAGGGCCGGCGGGTACTCATATGCGTGTCATTATTTTTTACGTAGTCGGAAGACGGCAAGATCGCCGCGCAGATTAGGCAGGAATGATACCCGTTTCCCCTCTGCCAGCGCCACACATTCAATCACTTCCAGCCCGCATTCTTCCGCCAGGTCGCGGAAGTCGTAGATGGTGGCGCAACGCACGTTGGGCGTGTCGTACCACTCGTATGGCAGCGATTCCGACACCGGCATGCGCCCCTTCAGCAACGCCACGCGGTGTGGCCAGTAGGCGAAGTTGGGGAAGGACACAATCGCCTCCTTGCCGACGCGGACGATGTCGCGCAGCAGATCCTCGACGTGCTTCATCATCTGCAAGGACGACAGGCACAGCACCGTATCGAACGAGTTATCGCCGAACAGTCCCAGGCCGTTTTCCATATCCTGCTGCACCACCTGCACGCCGCGCTGGGTCGATGCCAATACCTTGTCGTCGGCGATTTCGATACCGTAGCCGCTGCATTGCTTGTCGCTTTGCAGATAATCCATCATCACGCCGTCGCCGCAGCCGACGTCCAGCACATGCGCCTTGTTGTCGATCCAGTGGGCGATGAAGGCCAGGTCCGGACGCGCCGCGCTCAGTTCATTGAAATTCATGCCGCAGCTCCGATCTCTTTCCACACCTGCCCATAGTAGGCCCGCACCATATTCATATACCGCGCATCTTCCAGCAGGAAGGCGTCGTGGCCGTGCGGCGCGTCGATTTCCGCATAGGTGACGTTGCGGCGGTTGCTGATCAGCGCCTGCACGATTTCGCGGCTGCGCTCCGGCGAGAAGCGCCAGTCGGTGGTGAAGGAAGCCAGGAAGAACTTGGCCTTGGTGCCCGCCAGGGTCTTTGCCAGGTCGCCGCCGTGCAGGCGCGCCGGGTCAAAGTAATCCAGCGCCTTGGTAATCAGCAGATAGGTATTGGCGTCGAAATATTCGGAGAACTTGTCGCCCTGGTAGCGCAGATAGGACTCGATCTCGAAGTCGATGCCGAAGTCGAACTTGTAGTCGCCGGAGGTCGCCACATCGCGCAGCTTGCGGCCGAACTTCTCCGCCATATCGTCGTCGGACAGATAAGTGATGTGGCCAACCATGCGCGCCACGCGCAGGCCGTTCTTCGGCACCACACCATGTGCGTAGAAATCGCCGCCATGGTAATCCGGATCGGACAGGATGGCCTGGCGTGCCACATCGTTGAAGGCGATATTCTGCGCCGACAGCTTGGCGGTCGAGGCGATCACCACGCAGTGACGCAAACGTTCAGGGTACATGATCGACCAGGCCAGCGCCTGCATGCCGCCCAGCGAACCGCCCATGACAGCGGCGAACTGCGTGATGCCCAGCTGGTCGGCGAGACGCGCCTGCGCGGCCACCCAGTCTTCCACCGTGACCACCGGGAAGGCGGCGCCATAAGGCTTGCCGGTGGCCGGGTTGGCATGCATAGGACCAGTCGAGCCAAAGCAGGAACCAAGGTTGTTAACCCCGATCACAAAGAACTTGTCAGTGTCCAGCGGTTTGCCCGGACCGACCATATTGTCCCACCAGCCGGTGCTTTTGGGCTGGCCTTCGTATTCGCCGGCGACATGGTGCGAGGCGTTCAGTGCGTGGCAGACCAGCACCGCGTTGGACTTGTCGGCGTTCAGCGTGCCGTAGGTTTCGTACATCAGCATATAGTCGCGCAGCGACGCGCCGCTTTGCAGGAGCAAAGGCTCGGCAAAATGCATGGTTTGCGGCTTAACGTATCCCAGGGATGACATTGTTGATTTAGTTTTTTTTGAGGGGCGGCCCCGCGGGCCATCTATCAGGGCGGGACCGCGAATGGTGGGTCCCGCCGACTTACATCAATTGTAATTGTTCGACCGCGTCTGCAATTACATTGGGTTCCATCGAGCGCATGATCTTGCGGGTTTGCGGCATGATGCGCGCAAGGTCGCTGTTCAGGATTTCCTGCTTGACCGACAGCAGTTGGGCCGGGTGCATAGAGAATTCCCGCAGTCCCATACCCAGCAGCAGACGTGTCAATTTAACATCGCCGGCCATTTCGCCGCATACCGCGACGTCGATCCCGGCTTTATGCCCGGCCGCAATCGTCATCGAGATCAATTGCAGCACAGCCGGATGCAGCGGATTGTAAAGGTGTGCGACTTCATAATCAACCCGGTCGATCGCCAGCGTGTACTGGATCAGGTCATTGGTGCCGATCGACAGGAAGTCCATGCGCTTGACGAACATCGGCAGCGCCAGCGCCGCCGCCGGAATTTCGATCATGGCGCCGACATCGACATCATCATCGAACTTGATATGCTGCTCGCGCAGCTCGGCCTTGGCCTGCGCCACCATGGCCAGCGTCTGATCGATTTCAAACGCGTGCGCCAGCATCGGCACCAGGATGCGCACCTTGCCGAACGCCGAGGCGCGCAGGATGGCGCGCAGCTGCGCCAGGAAGATCTGCGGCTCGGCCAGGCAGTAGCGGATCGCGCGCAGGCCCAGCGCCGGATTCAGCGCCGTTTGCTCGCCCTGGTCCAGCGGCTTGTCGGCGCCGATGTCCAGCGTGCGGATGGTGACCGGGCGGCCCTTCATCGCCACCACGGCTTTCTTGTACTGCTCGAACTGTTCGTCCTCCGACGGGATCTTGCTGTTGCGGCCCATGAACAGGAATTCGGAGCGGAACAAGCCAACGCCATTGGCGCCCGCCTCCATCGCGGCCTGGCAATCGTCCGGCAGTTCGATATTCGCCAGCAGCGTGATCTCGGTGCCGTCCTTGGTGATGGCCGGCGTCTTCTTCAGCTTTTGCAGCTTCTTCCTGGCGCGTGCGGCGGCGCTCTGCCGCTCGCGGTACTGGTTCAGGATCAGCGCGCTCGGATTGGCGATCACCACGCCGGCGTCGCCGTCGATGATCAGCCAGTCGTCCTGCTCAACCAGCGTCGAGGCGCCGGACACGCCCACCGTCGCCGGAATATCCAGCGAGCGGGCGACAATCGCGGTATGCGAGTTCTGGCCGCCGACATCGGTGACAAAGCCAATGAAGGAACGGTCGCGGAACTGCAGCATGTCGGCCGGCGAAATATCGTGGGCGACGATGATCATCTGCGGCTGGAACTCGTCGCCGCCGGTTGGCGCGGCAGCCGGCAGGATCTGCTCGGTGCCCAGCATCACCTTCAGCACGCGCTCGGCCACCTGCTGGATGTCGGCCTTGCGTTCGCGCAGATAAGGGTCTTCGATTTCGTCGAACTGCGCCGACAGCTCATCGATCTGGGTCAGCAGCGCCCATTCGGCGTTGTAGTGGCGGGTGCGGATGATGTCCAGCGGCGCTTCGGAAATCATCGGGTCGGACAGGATCAGCGCATGCACGTCGATGAACGCGCCCAGCTCGGTCGGCGCATCCTTGGGCAGCTCGTTCCACAGCGTTTGCAGTTCTTTGTGGACGGCGGCCAGCGCGTGTTGCAGGCGGCTGACTTCCGCCTCGACCTGCTCCTCGGCCACCAGGTAGTGCTTGACGTCCAGCGCCGCCGGCGCCAGCAAGTGGGCGCGGCCGATCGCGATGCCGCGTGAGACAGGAATGCCGTGCAGCGTGAACGAGGCCATCGGCTGGCCTGCGGGGAAACGGGGACGGCTGCGCTCCGCCCCCATTACTCGCCTTCGCCGAACTTGTCGTTGACCAGCGCGGCCAGGGCGGCGACGCAGTCGCCTTCATCCGGACCGTCTGCTTCCAGCAGGACTTTGGCGCCCTTGCCGGCGGCCAGCATCATCACGCCCATGATGGATTTGGCGTTGATGCGGCGCGCGTTGCGCGTCAGCCAGACATCGCTTTTGTATTTTGCTGCCAGTTGGGTAAATTTGGCGGAAGCGCGCGCATGCAAACCAAGCTTGTTAATAATTTCGAGTTCTTGCTGAATCATTTTTCTTTTGTCTCAATCAGATTGCGCATTGCTAAAAAGCGTCAGGTTTCCCCGACGCGTATCCGGTTGTCGACGCGCACGGCTCCACTTTGCGCGCCGGCCAGCGCCATTTCGACCACCACGTCCAGCGTGTCGCGGCGGTAGGTGATGGCGCGCAGCAGCATCGGCAAGCTGATGCCAGCGATCACCTCGACCCGGCCCGCATCGGCCAGCCGGTTGCAGCAGTTGGCAGGCGTGCCGCCTTTGACATCGGTGATGACCAGTACGCCGTCGCCATCGTCGAGACGTTTGATCGCCGCCGCCGCCAGCGTCTGCACTTCGCCAAGATCCTGGTCGGCGATCACGTCGATCGCTTCCAGATGCTCGGTCGGACCACGGAACACATGTGCGCAGGCCGCAAGAAAGGCCTGGCCCAGGGGCGCGTGTGTCATAAGTAGTATGCCTACCATATTGTTAAACCGCCAGTGAGGATTGAAGTTTTCTTGTCATCGGGATTATTTCGCCGCCGCTTCCACCGCGTCGATGAACATCTCGGCGACCGGGAAGCCAGCTTGCTGGGTAATCTCCTGGAAGCAAGTCGGGCTGGTCACGTTGACTTCCGTCAGACAATCGCCGATAACGTCTAATCCTACCAGCAACAGGCCACGGGCGGCCAGAATCGGGCCCAGGGTGTTGGCGATCTCAAAGTCGCGCTCGGTCAACGGCTGGGCCACGCCGATGCCGCCTGCGGCCAGGTTACCGCGCACTTCGCCGTTCTGCGGGATGCGCGCCAGCGAGAATGGCACCGGCTTGCCGCCGATGACCAGAATGCGCTTGTCGCCCTTGGCGATATCCGGAATGAAGCGCTGCACCATGATGGTGTATTTTCCGTTGCCAGTCAGCGTCTCGATGATGGCGCCCAGATTCATGCCGTCCGCCTTGACGCGGAAGATGCCGGTGCCGCCCATGCCGTCCAGCGGTTTCAGGATGATGTCGCCGTGCTGCTTCTGGAAGGCGCGGATGCGCGCCTCATCGGAGGTCACCAGCGTCGGCGAGGTGAACTCGCTGAACTGGGTGATGGCGACTTTTTCGTTGTGGTCGCGGATCGCCGACGGCTTGTTGAAGACCTTGGCGCCTTGTTTTTCGGCCAGTTCCAGCAGATAGGTGCTGTAGACATACTCCATGTCGAACGGCGGATCCTTGCGCTGCAGGATGGCGTCGAACTCGCCCAGATTGGTTTCCACCGGCGCGTCGGCGCGATACCAGTCGGTGCTGTCGCCGGTGAAGTGGATGCGCGCCACATTGGCCGTCACCACGCCTTGCTCGACCGCCATATCCTTCTGCTGAAAAGCGTAGACCTCGTGGCCGCGCTTGTTGGCCTCCACCATCATGGCGTAGGTGGAGTCCTTGTAAGTCTTGAAGGTCGACAGCGGGTCGGCGAGGAAAGCGATTTTCATGAATACGTCCAGTAGAGTGAATGCCTGATTTTAGCCGAGATCCACAAACCGCTCAGTAGACCTCCGGATTTGGATCAGTGCGCTCCATTTCCAGCGAGGCGGCCAGCAGCGCCAGCCGCGCCACCACACCATACACGTAGAAGCGGTTCGGCGCCGCCGTACCCGGCTTGGCCTTCAGGTCCGGCACCGCATGCTGCTGGGCAAACGCCAGCGGCACGTATTGCGAACCGGGCGCGTTCAGGTTCTGATCCACACCCTTCTCGGCGTGGACGCGGTAGAAACCACCCACCACATAGCGGTCGATCATATACACCACCGGCTCGGCCACCGCGCTTTCGATGCTCTCGAAGGTCGGCACGCCTTCCTGAATGATGAAGTCGGTCACTTCCTTGCCATCCTTGATGACAATCATCTTGTCGCGCTGGGCCTGGCTCAAGTCCTTGATCTCGCTGGAATCCTTGATGGTCAAAATGCTGGTGCCATAGGTGCCGGCGTCCGGCTTGACGATCACGAACGGCTTCTGGTCCTTGATGCCGTATTCCTTGTACTTCTTCTTGATCTTGGCCAGCAGCGTGTCAATATTGGCAGCCAGGCAATCATAGCCCTCGCCGGTGCGGAAATTGACCGCATCGCATTTGGCGTGCAGCGGGTTCAGCATCCACGGATCGACGCCGATCAGCTTGCCAAACTTCTTGCACACCTCGTCATAGGCGTTCAGGTGATTGCTCTTGCGGCGCAGCGCCCAGCCGGCGTGCAGCGGCGGCAACAGACTTTGCTCGTGGATGTTCTGCAGAATGTCCGGTATCCCGGCCGACAAGTCATTATTCAGCAAAATGGTGCACGGATCGAAATCCTTCAAACCAACCCGGCGCCCGTTCGGCGAACGCACCAGCGGCTCGACCACCAGCATATTGCCATCTGGCAAAGCAATCGGCGTTGGCTCGGTGACTTCCGGCGACAGCGAACCCAGCCGCACATGCAGGCCGGTCTGGCGGAAGATCTGCATCAGGCGCGCGACGTTTTGCCAGTAAGTCGGGTGACGCTGGGTCACTTCCGGGATCAGCAGCAGATTGCGCGCATCTGGACAATACTTGTCGATCGCGGCCATGGCGGCCTGCACCGACAGCGGCAGCATCTCGGTGGCCAGCATATTGTAGCCGCCAGGGAACAGGTTGGTATCCACCGGCGCCAGCTTGTAGCCGGCGTTACGCATGTCAACCGAGCAATAAAACGGCGGCGTGTGCTCCTGCCATTCGAGGCGGAACCAGCGCTCAATTGCAGGGGTGGCGGCCAGGATTTTTTCTTCGAGGTCGAGCAGAGGTCCGCTCAGGGCCGTGACGAGGTGGGGAACCATGTTATTACTTCCTTATTACCGTGCGGATGCCTCAAATGAGGGCAAAAACGCTATTTTAAAGGCAGGAAATAAAAAAAGCGCCCCGCAGGGCGCTTTTCATTGAAAACTTATCAATTAATGATGATAAGCCGACTCACCGTGGGTGGTGATGTCCAGGCCTTCGCGCTCTTCCTCTTCAGGCACGCGCAGACCGATAACGATGTCCACCAGCTTGTAAGCGATGACGGCGACGATGCCCGACCAGATGATGGTGGTGCCCACCGCAGTCGCCTGCACGATCACTTGCGAAGCGATCGAGTAGTCTGGCGATGGTTTGTTGACCACGTAGTCGAAGATGCCCTGGCCGCCCAGCGACGGTGCAGCGAACACACCGGTCAGGATTGCGCCCAGGATGCCGCCGACGCCGTGCACGCCGAATACGTCCAGCGAGTCGTCCGCGCCCAGCAGTTTTTTCAGGCCGTTCACGCCCCACAGGCAGATCACGCCAGCCAGCAGGCCGATGATCAGCGCGCCCATTGGACCGACGAAGCCGCAGGCCGGGGTGATGGCCACCAGGCCCGACACCGCACCCGAAGCGCCACCCAGCATCGATGGTTTGCCTTTGAAGATCCATTCAGCGAACACCCACGACACGGTCGCAGCGGCAGTTGCCAGCAGGGTGTTGATGTAGGCCAGTGCGGCGATGTCGCCAGCTTCCAGCGGCGAGCCGGCGTTGAAGCCGAACCAGCCCACCCACAGCAGCGATGCGCCGATCATGGTCATGGTCACCGAATGTGGCGCCATCGATTCGCGGCCGTAGCCGACGCGTTTGCCGATCATGTAGGAACCGATCAGGCCAGCCACTGCGGCGTTGATGTGCACCACGGTACCGCCGGCGGTGTCGAGTGCGCCCTTCTGGAACAGGAAGCCGGCTTTGGCGGTTTCGGTGGCCAGGGTGGCGGCGTCCTTGATCGCGTCAGGACCGGTCCAGAACCAGACCATGTGGGCGATCGGCAGGTAAGCGAAGGTGAACCAGATCACGATGAAGGCCAGAATGGCGGTGAACTTGGCACGTTCGGCGAAGGCGCCAACGATCAGCGAGCAGGTGATGGCCGCGAAGGTCGCCTGGAAGGCAACGAACATAAACTCAGGAATCACCACGCCCTTGCTGAAGGTTGCAGCGTAAGCGAAAGTGCCTTTGATCGGGTCGTAGATATTGTTCAGGAAGGTGCGGTCATGCAGGTTGCCGAAGAACGCATTGCCCTCGGTGAACGCCAGCGAGTAACCGTAGATGCACCACAGCACCACGATCAGCGCGAAGATCATGAACACTTGCATCAGGATCGACAGCATGTTCTTGGAACGGACCAGGCCGCCGTAGAACAGCGCCAGGCCAGGAATCGTCATCAGGATCACCAGCAGCGTGGCCACCATCATCCAGGCGTTGTCGCCCTTCTGCGGGGTTGGCGCGGCAGGTGCAGCTTCCGCTGGGGCAGCAGGAGCGGCAGCAGCAGGCACGGCGGCTGCCGGAGCAGCTGCTTCAGGCGCGGCTGCGGGCGCCGAAGCGGCGGCTACCGGTGCGTCGGCCGGCTTGGCGTCTTGCGCATGCACGGGTGCGGCCAGCGCAAACAGGATGGATACCCCAGCTAGCAAGCTTGTTATAGTTTTCTTCATTCTCATCTTCCTCTTAGAGTGCTTCGTTGCCGGTCTCGCCGGTACGAATACGGATCACTTGTTCCAGGTTGTACACGAAGATTTTGCCGTCACCGATCTTGCCGGTGCGGGCAGCGCCTTCGATCGCTTCGATGGCCTGTTCGACGATGGCGTCATCCACCGCCGCTTCGATCTTGGTCTTCGGCAGGAAGTCCACCACGTACTCCGCACCGCGGTACAGCTCGGTGTGGCCTTTCTGGCGACCGAAGCCTTTGACTTCGGTCACGGTAATACCTTGCACGTTAATCGCCGAGAGGGCTTCACGCACCTCGTCAAGCTTGAACGGCTTGATAATGGCGGTAATCATTTTCATACTGGCCTCGCTTAGAAGGTTTTGGAAATGGTCAGGACGGCGCCGGCTTTACCCAGGTTCTTCCCGTTTCCGACGTAGGCGTCCGTGTCGGCATAGACCGCCGCCAGTGCCACACTCACTACGCCGAAATCTTTGGTGACGCCCACCTTGTAGTCGGTGTAGCTGACAGCGCCGTTGTTCTTCACGTTCTGGCGGCCGACGTGCAGGTTCAGGACGTAGCCGTCGGTGATTTCCTGGTTCAGCTGCGCGTCGATATAGCCGGAATTCTTGGAGTCGGCCGTGCCGAACAGATTGGTGGTCGAGTGCGAATACTTCAGCGAGGCCGGGCCGACCGAAATCTGGCCGTACAGCTCAAAGGTATTGGCGCTCGTGCTCAGCTTGTTCGATGGGTAGTAGTAATACAGGCCGCCGACGTCGTAGCTGACGCTGTCGGAGATGGCGCCGCGCTTGCCGGCGTACACATCCCATTCGACGCTGCCGTCGCCGCCACCATCCTTGACCCACTTGATATTGGTCGCCCAGGTGCCGACGTAGAAGCCGGTCGGGTTGTTCACGTAATCCGCGCCAGCTTGTACGGCGGGTTTCAGGCGGGTTTGCGAAATACCGCGGTAACGGTAGTCGCTGACAAAGGCAGCGTTAAAGCTGACTTCATTGTCGGGTTTGGCTTCAGGTGCGGGTGCCGCCTCCTGGGCCTGCGCCATGGACGCGAATGCTAAGGTCAACGCAGCGATCAGGGTAAAGTTCTTGGACATTTTCATAATTGTTTTCCTAGTGAGTTGAACTTGATTAGCAGATGCGGTTTAAAATCCTTGTTAAGCGAAGCAATGAAAAGCATTCATTGGCTTCTTTAGCAGAATGTGTGCCAGCTAATGTTGTTCAGCAATCAGGTGCCGTATCATGGTTGACAACGGCCCCGCTCAGTCCAAAGTGAGAATCATCAGGATCGCAAGGCGGGATTTCGGCGGTTTCGCACCACATTAACGCCGAGTCGCACCGCAATGGTGCAACGAGGGACTAACCAGATCAAGGAATATTATGGATATGAACACTTTCTTTAATGACTTGCAAAGCAAGATCAGCCAAGCCATCGAAAATTCACCAGCAAAGGACATTGAGAAGAACGTCAAGTCCATGATGACGCAGGGTTTCGCCAAACTGGACCTGGTGACGCGCGAGGAATTCGATATCCAGACCCAAGTGCTGGCCAAAACCCGCGCCAAGCTGGAAGCGCTGGAAACCCGCCTGGCGGCGCTGGAAGCCAAGGCCGGCGACGCCAAACCGGAAGCCGCCAAGGTGGAAATCGCCAAGGGCGAAGTACTGTAGACATCCCCCGCAGCCCAAATCACCGCGATTTGGGCTAGCGCAAGGTCACGCCACGGGCATGCGCTACGCTGGCAGCTGGTCCCTTTTGCCAGTTCGCCAGCCATGTCACTTGCCGTACTGAAAAGCCGCGCCCTGGCCGGCATGCAGGCGCAGGAAGTCAGCGTCGAAGTGCATCTGGCCAACGGGCTGCCATCGTTCACCATCGTCGGCCTGGCGGATACCGAGGTCAAGGAAGCCAAGGACCGGGTCCGCGCCGCCATCCAGAACGGCGGTTTTGAATTCCCCGCGCAACGCATCACCGTCAATCTGGCGCCGGCCGATTTGCCGAAAGAATCGGGCCGCTTCGATTTGCCGATCGCGCTCGGCATCCTGGCCGCTTCCAGGCAAATCCCCTCCCGCCGCCTGCATCAGTATGAATTTGCCGGCGAACTGTCGCTGTCAGGCGAGCTGCGGCCGATTCGCGGCGCGCTGGCGATGTCGCTGGCCACCCGCCGCGACGGCGGCTGCCTGGCCTTTATCCTGCCGCTGGCGAATGCCGACGAAGCCGCGCTGGTCTGCAACGCCGCCATCTACCCGGCAGACTCGCTGCTGCAAGTGTGCCGCCACTTCGCCGGCAAATCGGTGGAGACCATGCTTTCGCGCCACGAGGCCGCACCGGTTGTGGTGCCGGTCGAATACCCGGACTTTGCTGACGTCAAAGGTCAAGCCTTCGTCAAGCGTGCGCTGGAAGTGGCTGCGGCGGGTAATCATTCAGTGTTGCTGGTCGGTCCGCCTGGCTCGGGCAAAACCATGCTGGCTTCTCGCTTCGCCGGACTGTTGCCCGCAATGAGCGATGAAGAGGCGCTGGAAACGGCCGCCGTGCAATCGCTGACGGGGGCTTTCCGCATCGAACAGTGGAAACAAAGGCCGTTTCGCTCGCCGCACCACACCTCGTCCGGCGCGGCACTGGTCGGTGGCGGCAGCGTGCCGCGTCCGGGCGAGATCTCGCTGGCACATCGCGGCGTGCTGTTCCTCGACGAGCTGCCCGAGTTCGATCGCCGGGTATTGGATGTATTGCGCGAACCGATGGAATCCGGCCGCATCACCATCTCGCGCGCGGCACGGCAAGCAGATTTCCCCGCACACTTCCAGTTAATCGCAGCGATGAACCCTTGTCCATGCGGCTACTTCGGCCACGCACAGGTCGCCTGCAAATGTTCGCCGGACGTCATCCTGCGCTACCAGAACCGCATTTCCGGTCCCCTGCTCGACCGCATCGACATTCAAATGGGCGTCTCCTCCGTGCATCCCGACGTGCTCGCAGCCGCTACCTACGGCGAAACCTCCGCGCTGATCGCAGCGCGCGTGCAGGCGGCAGCAACCTTGCAACTCAACCGCCAGGGAAAGAGCAATCAATACCTCACCCCGCGCGAAATAGACCACCACTGCAAGCTCGACCGCACCAGCAAAACGCGGCTCAAAAATACCATGGAGATGTTCCACTGGTCTGGCCGCGCCTACCACCGCGTACTGCGCGTGGCACGCACGATCGCCGACCTGTCAAGAAGCGAGCGCATCATGGAACCACATCTCAGCGAAGCACTCCAATATCGTCGTGCCCTGTTAAAGGACTAGCCTGAAACTATTAGTCGCAGTAGCCCCAATATAAAAAGCGGCCAAAGCCGGTGATCTGCAAACCAAGTCTTGCGGGCTTGCTGCTATATTTGCTGGCAGTGACTAACGACAGGACCATGATGACCCGCTTGCCTCTCTATCTCGCCGCCAGCGCCGTGCTGGCCGGCTGCGCCACATCGCAACCGCCGATCACCGATTTCACCGCCAACTCCGGCAGCCCGCGCGCGCCTGAACAGCTGGCGGTGACGTTTGAAAAAGTTGATCTGGCGCTGCGCGTCGATCCGGCCACCAAGCGCATCAGCGGCGATGCCGCCCTCACCTTCCTGTTGAAAGAACCGCTGACCCGCATCGCCGTCGAACTGGACCGCAACCTGCCGGTCGATAGCGCCAGCGTCGACGGCGTGACGCTCGCCTCATCCGCCATCAGCAATCCCGATGGCCGCCTCTACCTGACCTTGCCGACGCCGCTGCAAGCCGGCGCCCGCACCACCGTGCGCATCCAATACCACGGCGTACCGCACACCGCCAGGAAAGCGCCATGGGATGGCGGCTTCACCTGGAGCCAGACCAAGGACGGCCAGCCGTGGATCGCCACCACCGTCGAAGGCGAAGGCTGCGACCTGTTCTGGCCCTGCATCGATCACCCGACCGGCAAGCCGCAGCTGATCGACCTGCACATCACTGTGCCGTCGCCGCTGGTCGTGGCCGGCAACGGCGTCGCCACCGGCATGCAAGAGAAGGATGGCTGGCGCACCTACAACTGGCGCGCCAAGAACCCCAGCACCTACGGCGTCGCGCTCAACATCGGTCCGTATGAGATGCTGTCCGATGATTACGCCAGCCGCTACGGCAACACCGTCCCGCTGCGCATGTGGTATCTGAAAGGCCATGAACAGCAGGCGCGCGGCCTGTTCAAGGAATTCAAGCCGATGCTGGACTTCTTCGAATACCGCGTCGGCCCTTACCCGTTCGGCGACGAGAAAATGGGCGTGGTCGAAACCCCGCACCTGGGCATGGAACACCAGACCGTCAATGCCTACGGCAACGGCTATGCCAAGTCGCCCTACGGCTACGATTGGCTGCTGCACCACGAACTGTCGCACGAATGGTTCGGCAACCAGATGACCAACGCCGACTGGGACGATATGTGGCTGCACGAAGGCTTCGGCTCCTATATGCAGCCGCTGTACCTGGAGTCGCTGCGCGGCGAGCGCGAGTTCCAGACCGAGCTGTTCACCTTCCGCAAGCGCCTGGCCAACAAGGCGCCGGTGGTCAGCGGCAAGAGCCAACGCATCGAAGACATCTATCAGGATGAACGCGGCGGCCCAGGCAACGATATCTACTCCAAGGGTGCGCTGATCCTGCACACGCTGCGCAACCTGATCGGCGATGAAGCCTTCTTCAACGCCACCCGCCGCATGGTGTACGGCACCACCACACCAGCGCCGGGTAACTTCCAGCCACGCTGGAGCAGCACCAAAGAGTTCATCCAATTCGCCAACGAAGCCAGCGGCCGCGATCTGAACTGGTTCTTCGACGCCTACCTGTACCACGCCGCCCTGCCCGAGCTGGTCGAGGAACGCAGCGACAATAAGCTCAAGCTGCACTGGAAGCTGAAAGACGGCGGCGCCTTCCCGCTGCCGATCGAAGTACGCATCAATGAGCGCATCGAGAAACTGCCGATGAGCAACGGCGCCGGTGAACTGGCGCTGCCGCCGCGCGCCATGGTCACCATCGATCCGATGTCGCGCGTGCTGCGCCAGGAGGATCACATCGATGAATGGAAAGCCGCCGAAGAGAAGAAAAAGAAAGCCAAATGATGCACACTCTGCCGCTGGCCCTGCTATTGGCTGTCACGCTCACCGCCTGTAGTCCCAAGTACGACTGGCGCGATTACCGCAGCAAAGACGCGCCTTACGCCGTGCTCTTCCCTGGCAAGCCAGCCACGCAGACCCGCAGCGTCAAACTGGACAAGCTGGACGCCAGCATGACCATGACCGCCTGCGACATCGACGGCGTGATCTTCGCCATTGGCAGCGCGCAACTGCCTGCCGCGGCACAAGCGCCGGCCGCCATTGCGGCAATGCAGACCGCCATGCTCAACAACATCGGCGGCGCCGTCACCAGCAGCAAGACACTTGATGGCGGCGCGCGCGAGGTGGACGCCAGCGGCAAGAGCATGCGCCTGGTCGGCCGTTTCATCGCCAGCGAGCGCCGCGTGTACCAGGTGGTGGTGATCGGCCCGCCGCAGAAAATCGAGGCCGAAACAGTGGAAACATTCTTCAGTTCCTTCAAAATCCTGTGAAAATTGAAGCATACGCTTAGAGAATGCTTAATCTGCGTGCGTCAGCGCTCAAACTGATGGTTCAGGGGCTTGTAAAGTTTCAGCTATGTACTAAAGTTGAGCTAACAAGACCACGAAAGCACAGCCATGTTAATTGCATTCAAATCCAAATCCAGCCCGGAAGTCCTGATGTACCAGGAGCACGCACAGCGCATCCTGGACCTGCTGCACAAAAATCCGACCCGTGGCGTGATCACCGCCGCCGAAGCCGCACAAGCCCTGTCGATCCTGGAACACGAAGTCGCCGAAACCAAGCTGCATCCAGAGACTGATATCGAGCACGACATCCACACCCACGAACAGGAAGAAGGCGAAACCAGGGAGCACGCGCTGTCGCAACGGGTCGGCTTCTCCGCCCGCGCCTATCCGCTGCTGGAAATGCTGCGCACCGCCAAGGCGGAAAACGAACACATCATCTGGGGTATTTAATCCCCCGCCAGGGACGCCTTCAACGGTAAATCAATCGTGAAGCGCGTCCCGATTCCCACGCCGCTGTCCACCCGTATCGTTCCGTCCAGCAGCGAGGTCACGATGTTATAAGTGATGCTCAGGCCCAGACCGTTACCGCCCTGTCCCAGCTTGGTGGTGAAGAAGGGGTCGAAGATGCGCGCCTGGTGTTCCATTGGAATCCCCTTGCCGTTATCCTCAAACACAATCCGCACCCGTCCTGCGCCCAGCAGCGTCGCCCACAGGCGCATCTCGCCACCTTCGCGGTTATCGAACGCATGCAGCAAGGCGTTGTTGATCAGGTTGATGATCACCTGCCCGTAAGGTCCGGGGAAGCTGTCCATCGCGATATCCTCGGGCATCTCCAGCACGATCTGGTGGCCTGCCTTGCGGATCTGGTTCATCATCGTCATCACGATCTCATGGCTGGCCTGATGCAGATTGAAATGGCGCCGCTTGGCGCTGGCCTGATCGACCGCCACCTGCTTGAAGCTATTCACCAGCTCGGCCGCGTTGCGCAGGCTACGCATCAACAAGGTCGACGCTTCGCGCGCAGCATCGATAAAACTGCGCAGATCGGAGCGGCGCAGCGTGCTGCCATTATTCAGCAGGTCAATTTCCGTGGTCTTCTCTTCCAGCGTGGAGGCAATCACCAGGCTGTTGCCGATCGGCGTATTCAGCTCATGCGCCACGCCGGCCACCAGCGAACCAAGCGCCGCCAGCTTCTCGCGCTCCACCAGCTGCTGCTGCGCGTCCTGTAGCTGGCGATACGCATCGGCATTGGCAAACGCCACCGCCACATACGATGCCAGCGTGGTCAGCATATCCAGGTCGATGCGCTGATAGGCGTGCGTGCGATAGCTGTGCACGGTGATCACGCCGCGCACCTGCCCGCTGACCGAAATCGGCACATAGATCAGCGAACGCGGCTCGGTCGGCAGCGAACCATCTTCCAGTGTGCCCATATTCTCGGCGCCGGAAACGAAATCCAGCGTGGTGATATAACGGTGGTACTCCTGCTCCAGGTCGTTGATGAATACTTCCTGCGCATGGTTGATGCACCATACCGCCAGCTGCTCCGGCTCACGCATGCTGCGCGTGTAGGAGGTATAGCGCTTGCCGCGTTCCATCGCAAACGGATACTCGATCAGCTCCTGCTCCGGCCGGTAAATGCCGATACCGAACACGCTGGCGTCCATCAGCGCGTGCACCTGCTGGTACAGCAGCGACATAATGGCCTCGCTGTCCAGATTGGCGGTGATGCGGCGGCCGATATCAGACAGCAGCGAAATATTCCGGTGCGCCAGCTCGACATTTTCCTTCTCGCGCTCGATGGATTCCTTTTGCAGCACCAGCTCGCGCGTGCGGCTGCCGACCTGCTGCTCCAGCGCCTGCTTCTGCACCAGCAACAAGCGCAGGCGGATACGGAACAGCAGATACGCACCGCCCAGCACACAGCATGCGGCCAGCGCACGGAACCACCATGTCTTCCACAGTGGCGGCGCAATCGTCACCTCCAGCGATACCGGCTGCTCGCTCCACACGCCATCCTTGTTGGCCGCCTTGACGCGGAACACATAGCGGCCGGGATCAAGATTGGTATAGCTGGCGAAGCGCTTGCCAGCGTCGGTCGTCACCCAGTCGGGATCAAAGCCCTCCAGCTGGTAGGCATAGCGGTTGCGCTGCGGATCGGCGTAATGCATGGCCGCGAACTCAAACGAAAACACCGCATCGCGATACGACAGCGCCAGCGAACGCGTCTGGTACAGCGGCCCATGCGTTGCACTGTTGAGTATCGACTGATTGAAGATGGAGAAATCGGTAATCGCCACCGGCGGCGGATACGGGTTGTCATGGATGCGCGATGGCTGGAACGCCGTCATGCCTTCCAGCCCGCCAAAGTACAGCGTGCCATCCGGCGCACGGTAGGCGGAGCCGATGAAGTAGGAGCCGTCGATCAAGCCATCCTTGGAGGTATAGTTTTTAAAGACACCGGTCTGCGGATCGAACCGCGAGATCCCTGCCGTCGAACTGATCCACAAACGCCCCTGCTCGTCGCCGAGTATCGCCCCGACCGGATCAGGTGCGCGGCCCTCGCCCGGTGGATACACCTTGAAGCGCAGCTTGCCATCGTCGCCGAAGCGCGCCATGGTCAGGCCGGCCGCGGTGCCGATCCAGAGGCGCTCCTGCTGGTCCTGGTACAAATAGTGCACGCGGCTGTGGCTCAGGCTGTCGCGCCGCGACGGATCGTGGCGATAATGCTCGAACACGCCAGTGGCGCGATCGAAACGGTCGAGGCCATTTTCGGTGCCCACCCACAGATTGCCGCGCTTGTCCTCCAGCAGCGCATACACGCGGCCGGCCAGCCTGGCAGGATCAGCGGTGTCCACATACCAGCTGCGCATCGCCAGCGTCTGCGGATCGATGCGATGCAGCGACTGGCGTGAACCGGCCCAGATGGCGCCGTCGCGCGTCACCAGCAGACGCTGGATCGAGCGCACTTGCGGCTCCTCGTCCAGCGGCATCGCCGTGTAGACGCCGCTGAGTGGATCGCGCCAGAACAGGCCATTCTGCGTACCAAGCCACAGCCGGCCACTGAGATCGGTGGCCAGCGTTGCCAGCGTCTCGGTGGGCACGCGATCAGGCCGTGGCGTCTGGTTCGACATAAACTGCAGCGTGCCTTGCGCCGGATCGAGCAGGCCCAGGCCATCCGCCGTTCCCAGCCAGATCTTGCCGCCTGGCGCCGCAGCGATCGCACGCACTTTCTTGTTACCGATACCCGGCAGCACGCCCGCCTGCTCGGTGTAGCGCTCGAAGCCGCCGCTGCCAAGATCAACCCGGTCAACGCCGCCAAACCAGTTGCCCACCCACAGCGTACCGGTGCGGTCCTGGTATAGCGCGCTGATCTGGTTGTCGCTGATGCTGTGGCGGTTCTGGTTATCGCGCGGATAATTGTAGAAGCGGCCGCTGCTGGCGTCGCGGCGTTTCAGGCCATCGGTAAACGTGCCCAGCCATAGCGTGCCGTCGCGATCATGCAATAGACGTGGCACGCGCAGCCTGGCCAGATCGGCCGGCACCGGTAGCGCCAGACGTTCGGCGGACTGTCCCTTCAAGCGCCACGCCTGCACGCCCTTCATGGCGCCAGCCCACAACACCCCATCGGCGCTAATCGACAGCGACAGGATGCTGTTTTCCAGCCGGTTATCCTGCACCCCGAAATGACGGAACTCGGTGCCGCCGGCCGGCAGCATCTCCAGTCCGCGCGCCGTGCCCAACCACAAATTGCCATCTTGGTCGCGCGCCAACGCGGCGACGCGGTCGTCATTGATGCTGCTCTGGTCGGCATCGGCATGACGCAGCATGCGCACCTTGCCAGTGTGCGTATCCAGATGCTGCAAGCCTTCGCTGGTCGCCAGCCACAAGCCCTGGCCGCCATCGCTGACGATGGCCAGCACCGCCAGTTTTGACAGCACGTGCGCAAAGTCCTGGGTGGCGGGATCGTAGCGGTCCAGCCCGCCTTTGCTGCCGATCCACAGCTGGCCGGCACCATCCTCGTGCAATGCCTGGATATAGTTGTCCTGCAGGCTGCGTGGATTGGCTGGATCGTTCTTGAAATTGATGACGCGATAACCGTCGTAGCGGTTCAGGCCGGCTTGAGTGCCGAGCCAGATAAAGCCGAGCTTATCCTGCTGGACACTGGTGACGGATTCCTGGGTCAGTCCCTGCTCCACGCCCAGATGCTCGAAACGCAGTGTCAACGGCGCGGCGTGAGCGACTGAAAACAGCATCAGCAGGGCAAACAGGAATATGTGCATAGAGTTGCATCTCCGATATCAGCCCATTTTAATGCACAAAAGCAAAAAACCCCAGTTTAAGCACTGAGCGCGATCTTGAGCGCGTTCAGGCGTAACTGGGGTTTTTCTAATAACTAGCTTGACGATAACCTACTTTCACACTGGTTGCAGCACTATCATCGGCGTAGAGTCGTTTCACGGTCCTGTTCGGGATGGGAAGGGGTGGGACCGACTTACTATGGTCATCAAGCTTTG
>NZ_JAHUWK010000009.1 GCF_019219065.1 Duganella sp. sic0402
GTCGACAGCGCGTTGAACTGGGTCGAGTTGAGCGCGCCGAAGTGGGTCGAGTTCATCGCGACGATCTGCTCGGTGGTCAGGCCGGTCAGCTGGTTCGAATTCATCGCGGCAAACTGCGCGCTCTTCATGGCGACCACGTCTTCGGTGGTCAGCGCGCCGATCTGGTTGCTGGTCAGCGCGGCGATCACCGAGGTTTTCAGGACAGCGACGTCGGCGGTTTCCAGATGGGCGATCTGCTCGGTGCTCAGGCCCAGCACTTGGGTGCTGCTCAGGGCGGCTGCCTGGGCGGTGGTCAGGGCGACCAGTTGCTCGGTGGTCAGTACCTTGACCTGATCGCTGCTCAAACCCGCAATCGCGGAGGTCTTCAGTACGGCGAAGTCAGCCGACTCCAGCGCTTTCAGCTGGTTGGTGCTCAGCGCACCCACCTGGGCCGAGGTCAGCACGATAGCCTGGTTGGTGCCCAGTGCAACGATTTGATTGGTGGTCAGTGCCGAAATCGAGGCGCTCGAAATAGCGCTCACCTGGGCACTGGTCAGCGACTGCACCTGCTCGGTGCCCAGCGCTTTCAGCTGTTCGCTGCTCATGGAAGCGATGATGGCGGTTTTCAGGCCGACCACGTTGGCGGCGCTGATGGCGGCCACGTTCTCGGTCGACAGCGCGCTGAATTGCGCGGTGCTCAGGGCGCCGAACTGCGACGACTTCAGGGCCGACACTTGTTCAGTGGTCAGGCCCTTGGCGATAGCGGTGGTGCTCAGTGCGGTGACTTGCGCGGTGGTCAGTACGCCGATGTGTTCCGAAGTCAGTTTCGCCACTTGATCGGAGCTCAGGACAGCGATATTGGCGGTTTTCAGTGCGACCAGGTCAGCGGTTTCCAGGTTCGCCAGCACATTGGTGCTGAGGGCGCCTACCTGGACGCTGTTCAGCGCCGCAGCTTGTGCGGTGGTGAAAGCCTGGCCTTGCTCGGTGGTCAGCACTTTGATCTGATCGCTGCTCAGGCCAGCGATGGCCGAGGTTTTCAGGGCAGCAAAGTCTTCAGTATCCAAAGCCTTCAGGGCATTGGTCGACAGCGCGCCGACCTGTGCCGAGTTCAGCTGAGCCGCCTGGTTGATGGTCAAAGCGACTGCCTGATTGGTGCTCAGCCCCAGCGCCAGTTGCGCAGTGGTGAACGCAGGGATCTGGCGCGAAGTGAACGCGGCGATCTGCTCCGTGGTCAGTGCACGGAACTGGTCCGAGCTAAGTCCCGCGATATCAGCTGTCACCAGGGCAGCGATGGTATTGGTGGACAGGGCTGCTATCTGTTCGGTGGTTAAACTGGTTACGAGACTCATTTTTACTCTCCTGAGGGGTATTACCTGAATTCTGTTTTGGGCAACGCAACCAACGGGACCACCCCAGGTTTGCGCTCGCAGGCGGCATGCCGTTCTGCTATTTTTGTTCTTGAAGCTGCTGCTGAAAACTGACTATGTTCAATTCTTAACGACAACAGACGCGTTTACTTTAGGCATCTAAAGTTACAAAGCTTGTTCTAGTCCAACACGCACTGCGGTCACACGCATCAAAAGCCAACCGGGAGCGCTTGTGTAATAAGCGACCGCCAGCGGGCTTTCATTAAGTAAACTTGTTTACCAGAGGAAATTAAGTTCAAGGCCCCGCTGGCCGCCCGTTGGCATTAAAAAAACGACAGGCGGAAGACAAGTATATCTTAAACAAATTGCCCAAAGGAACTTTTTATTCTAGCTGTATCACTACCGCAACCTGATTTCCAAGCAATATTTCAGGGCTGGAAGCCGCATTTTTTCAGGCAGGGGTGGGTGCCAGTAGATTTACCATTAAGCAAAAAGAGATTCCTATTTGCAATTACATTCTTTTTTGACAATTTCCAAGAGGAATTTTTTTCCCAATGCCATAATGCCGCCCGCAGATGACAGCAGCATGACAATGAAAGTTCAGGCAGATTGCCGGCGCCAGTAGAGAATACTGGCTGTCGCCCCCAGCAGGGTGAGCGCCAGCAGATTGAGAATCAGGACGCCATCGGCGAAGCGCAGTGACAAGCCGATGCTGACACCAGCTTTCACGCTGAACTGCCAGCTCTGGTCGAAACGATAATAGCTCAGAACCTGTGGCAAATAATACAACATCCCACCCCACAGGCCAGCGACGTGGCGTTTCAGCGCCAGCACCGCCGCCAGGAAACCCAGCAAGGCCATGCCGAACATCAGCATGCGCCGGCTGCCGTCCTGCACCTCGCCCAGCAGCCCCAGACAGACGGCCAGCGTCAGCGCGCTATTTAAAAGCAGCACCCTGGCCAGCCATTTCTCCAATCCCAGCATCGGCGTCATCCAAAACGTGATTGATAATCGCTGGGCGCCACGCCCAGCTGCGCGGCAAATGCGCGCCGCAGATTGTACTCGCTGCCGAAGCCGCTCTGGCGGGCGGCGCGCTTGACCGACATGCCGGGCTGTTCCAGCAGCGCGCAAGCGGCTTCCATGCGCAGCCGCAGCAGCAACTGGGCCGGCGACATGCCGGCCTGCTGTTGCAGCCGGCGATGCAGGGTGCGTACCGACATCGCGAACGCCGCCGCCATCTGCTCCACATCCAGCTGCTGTTGCAGGCGCGCACGCAGCCAGTCGGTCAACTGGCCGTGCAAGCCTTGCGGATCAGCCTGCGCCAGCAGCTCCGAACTGAACTGGCGCTGGCCGCCCGGACGCTTGTAGAACACCACCAGCCGTTTGGCCACTGCCAGGCTGGCGGCGCGGCCCAGGTCTTCTTCCACCAGCGCCAGCGCCAGATCCATGCCGGCGGCGATGCCGGCCGAGGTGTACAGGCTGCCGTCTCTAATATAGATAGCGTCTTCCTGCACCGTGATCTGCGGATGCTGGGCTTGCAGCGCGGCGGCGTCCAGCCAGTGGGTGACAGCGCGGCGGCCGTCCAGCAGGCCGGCGCGCGCCAGCACGAAAGCCCCGGTGCACACCGCGCAGCAGCGCGCCAGCCGCGCGGCGGCCTGTCCAACCCACGCCACCAGTTGCGGCGCCAGGGCCGGACTGGCCCCGGTTTCCAGCCCGCTGCCGCCGGCCACCATCAAGGTTCCGCCCTCCAGCGCGGACAGCGGCGGGAAGGGCTCGGTGTGCAGCGCCACGCCAGCGCTGGAAGTGATCAGGCCGCCTGCGACGGAAATCATGTGGATTTGATAAGACGGCACCAGGCCGGCGCCGCGCGCCTCGTCATTGGCGGAGGAAAACACTTGGGCGGGGCCGGTGGCGTCCAGCAGCAAAAAGCCAGGATAGACCAGCAGCCAGATATCGATGGGCTTCATGTGGCAGATATTCCACCACTGATGTCATTTGTGTCAATCGCTGGTGTGGGAGCATGTCGTCACCATCACAGGAGGACAGCATGACATGCAACGTAGGTATTTACATTTTCGACAATGTTGAAGTTTTGGATTTTGCCGGGCCATACGAAGTCTTCACCTGCGCTGCGCGGGTGGCCGGCGACGCGCCGTTCTCTGTGCGCACCGTCGGCGCCAGCAATGCCCCGGTACGCGCCCGCGCCGGGCTGGTACTGCATCCGGAAACCACCTTTGCCGACGCCGGCTCGTTCGACCTGCTGATTGTGCCGGGCGGCGTGGTCGGCGCCGAGCTGGCGCGGCCGGAAGTCATCCGCTGGATCGCCGCGCAGGCGCGTACATGCGAGCTGGTCGCCTCAGTCTGCACCGGTGCCCTGCTGCTGGCCGAAGCCGGACTGCTGGACGGCTTGCCGGCAACGACCCACTCGGAAGACCTGGAAGAATTACGCGCCGGCTGGCCGCAGGTGGAGGTGCAAGCCGGCCGCCGCTGGATCGATAACGGCCGCGTCATCACCTCGGGCGGAATCTCGGCCGGCATCGACATGTCGCTGCACCTGGTCGAACGCCTGGTCGGCCGCGCGCTGGCCGAACGCACCGCCCGGCAGATGGAATACCACTGGCGCGACTAACCCCGGATGGGGTTACAGCTTTTTCAGCTGGTCGCGGGCGTAGGTGGCGCTGGGGTGGTTGGGCGCCAGTTCCAGGAAGCTGGCGTAGGCTTTACGCGCCTTGTCGCCATCGCCGAGCTTCATACGCGCATCGCCCAGATTTAAGTAGGCAATCGCGCGCGAGGCGTCGATCTGCACCGTGTTCTCAAACCAGCGCGCCGCTTCCGCATATTTCTCCTGTCTGTAATAAACGAAGCCGAGGTTGTTGGCCGCCAGCCCGAAATCGGGACGGTACTTCAACGCTTCGGTGAACGCCGCTTCCGCCTGCGCATACTGCTTCTCTTTATACAGCTGCAAGCCGCGATCATTAGCGCGCTGCGCCAGCTGGCGCGCCGAGACATCCACCGGCTTCGGCGCGGCAATCTTCTGCTCGCCGCCCTGCAAGTTTTTGATCACCACCGTGTTGCCCTCGGCCTGCTGGCTGCGACCGGTGTCGAGCTTGCTGTTGAGGGCAATCGCATCGGCCGGCAACTGCGCCGACTGCGCGCTGAGGAATTCCGCCTCGGCCGGCAGCTGGAACACAAACTCGCCGCCCTCCGAACCCGGCAAGCTGCCGAACGCCGGCGTCTGCTGCGACACGCTGGACACCGCCGGCGCCACATACGCCGCCAGTTCGGTGGCGGTGATCAGCCCATCACCGTTGAGGTCGGCCTTGCCGTTCAGCGCCTGCAGCAGCGTCCAGGTGAACACCGAGTGGCCGCCCGGCCCGCCATCAGCCACCATCTGGTCGGCGCCGCCGGCAGTCAGCATTTGCCGGCCGATGCGGCGCGCATTGTCGCGCAGGAAGGCGTTGCTGCCGCCGCCGCGCGTCAGGCCCAGGCCGCTGTAACAGGCGTCCATCACGAAGAACACATGCTTGGCATTGAGGCTTTCGGCGATGTTTTGCAAATCGGTCATCGGAATCGCGTCGACGCTGACCTGCTGCGGATCGGAGTCAGCCGGGATAATGTAGCCAAGATTGCGCCCGGACGACAGCTGACGCGTGGCGCCATGTCCGGCGAAGAACACAAAGATGCGGTCGTCCTTCTTCAGCCTGGCTTCGGCCAGCTTGTCGTGGAATAGCGCCAGGATGTTGTTGCGGGTCGCCTCGCCATTGGTCAGCGTGAACACGCGCTCGCTGTCGAAGCCGAATTTGCCGACCAGCGTTTCGCGGATCGCCTTGGCGTCCTGCACCGCGTATTGCAGCTTCGGCCATTTCTGGTAATCGTTGATGCCGATCACCACCGCATAGCTGTTGGCGTAGCCGGTGCTGACCGCGATCTTCTCAGGCTCCGGCTGCTTTGCACCCTTGGCCACCTTGAAATCCTGGCCATCCCAGCCGGCAAAGCTGTAGCCGTCGGCAATCAGCTTGTCCAGCACCATCGGCAACGCCTTGACGCTGCGGTCGTGGATGTCGTGGAACAGAATGATGCCGCGCTGTTCCTTGTTCAGCGTGGTCAGCACGCGGTTGGCGATCGAGCTCGGCACAGGATCGGCCCAGTCCATCGAATCCACATTCCACATCACCGAGCGCAGGCCCAGCTTGGACAGCACCGCCATGCCTTCGGCGTTGCGCGCGCCATACGGGAAGCGGAACAGTGGCGAGCGGCGTTCATCGGCCGCCTTGAGCGCGTTGTCGGCATTGGCGATTTCGCCGTACAGCTTGTCGCCGGTTTGCTTGGACAGCAGCGCGTGGCTGTAGCTGTGGTTGCCGACGGTGTGGCCGGCGTCGATCAGGCGCTTGCTCTCGCCCTTGTAGCGGCTGACGTTCTGGCCCACTTCAAAGAACACGCCCGGCACATTGTATTGTTTGAGGATGGCGGCGATTTCCTCGGTATAGCTGCCATGCGGGCCATCGTCAAAGGTCAGCACCACGGTTTTCGGCGGCAGCGCGTTGCCGAAGATTTCCTTGGCCGGCGCGGCGGCCGGTGGCTCCGGATACGGCACGATGACGCCGTAGTCCTTCAGGATCTGCTCGCGGCTGTACAGCTTGCGCAAGTGGGCGATGTAGTCGTCCCAGCGCTCGCGCTTGGGCGTGATGGCGCGCGCCTCGAAGCGCGAAAAGATGCCGCTGATTTCCTTGTCGTACTGCTTCTCGATATCTTCCAGCGCGGCCAGGTCTTCGCTGACGCGCTTGTGCAGCTTGATGGCTGGCAGCGTCTGGTCGGCGGCGGCCAGCTTTTGCAGCGCCAGCAGCACTTCGCGGAAAGCCAGTCGGTCGGCGTCATACAGGTCGGGCGCAGATTCGATATACGACAGCAGCGCATCGACAGCGGCGTCGCGTTGGGCCGGCGGCAGCGCCTGGGTTTGCGCCAGCAGCGGCTGCAGACGCGCCAGGCGTTCAAGATTTTCATGGAATAGCGACTGGCCAACCTGGTTGGCGGCCTTACGCTCGCTGTCGCCCAGCGTTTTTTCATCGGCCAGCAGCACGATAATCTTGCGGTAATTGGCCAGCAGCGCCTGCAATTCGGGCTGCACGGCGGGCACGGCAGCGGTGCTGGCCGGCGCCGGCGCGGCATCCGGCTTGCCGCGCAGCGCGACATACACGCCGCCGCCGGCCAATGCGGCCAATGCGGCCACCACGGCCGCAATCATCAACTTGGATTTCATTCGTAATTCTTTAAAGCAATGGAATCCGCATTCTATGACAGATTTGCTAACGCCGGATGAAACGGTACAGCAGCGGCAGCACCAGCAGCGTCAACGCAGTCGATGACAGGATGCCGCCGATGACCACCGTCGCCAGCGGCCGCTGGACTTCGGCGCCGGTGCCGGTAGCGATGGCCATCGGCACAAAGCCCAGCGATGCCACCAGCGCCGTCATCAGCACCGGCCGCAGCCGCGCCAGCGCGCCCTCGCGGATCGCCTGCTCGACGCTGCGGCCGTCCTCGCGCAGCTTGCGAATCGCCGAAATCAGCACCAGCCCGTTCAGCACCGCCACCCCGGACAAGGCGATGAAGCCGACCGCCGCCGAAATCGACAACGGAATCCCGCGCAAGGCCAGCGCCGCCAGTCCGCCGGTCAGCGCGAACGGAATCCCGCTGAACACCAGCAGGCCGTCCTTCAGGTTGCCGAACATGGCGAACAGCAGCAGCATCACCAGCGCCAATGCCGCCGGCACCACAAGCTGCAAGCGCTGCGAGGCCGATTGCAGCTGCTCGAACTGGCCGCCCCACGCGGTCCAGTAGCCGGCCGGGATCTTGACGCCTTGCAGCCGCTGCTCCGCCTCGGCGACAAACGAACCGATATCACGCCCGCGCACATTGGCGCTGATGACCACGCGCCGCTTGCCATTCTCGCGGCTGATCTGGTTCGGCCCCGGCGCGACATTGAAGCTGGCCACCTCGCCCAGCGGGATGAAGTGCTTGCCGCCCGGTAGCGGCAACGGCAGCCGGCGCAGCGCTTCCAGGTCGCCGCGCAGCGTCTCAGGCAGGCGCACGACGATGTCGAAACGGCGGTCGCCCTCGAACATGGTCCCGGCCTCCTTGCCGCCCACGGCGGTCGCCACCACGTCCTGCACGTCGATGACGTTGAGGCCATAGCGCGCCGTTTTGGCGCGGTCGATATCGACCGTCAGCACCGGCAGGCCGCTGGTCTGCTCGACCTTGACCTCCTGCGCGCCATCGACGGCGGAGAGCATCGCCGCGATGCGCGCCGCCGTGGCGTTCAGCACCGCGTCGTCGTCGCCAAACAGTTTGACGGCGACGTCGCTGCGCACGCCGGAGATCAGTTCATTGAAGCGCAGCTGGATCGGCTGCGAGAACTCATACGCATTGCCCGGCAACTGATTGACCGTCTGCTGGATCGCCGCGATCAATGCGGCGCGGGTCTTCTTCGGCTTGGGCCACTGCGCTTCCGGTTTCAACATGATGTAGCCGTCCGAGATATTCGGCGGCATCGGGTCGGAGGCGATTTCCGCCGTACCGGTGCGTGCGAATACGCGCTCGATCTCGGGGAACTTGCGCATCAGCGTCAGCTCGATCTGCTTCTGCATTTCCACCGATTGCGTCAGGCTGGTGCCGGGAATGCGCAAGGCTTGCATCGCCAGGTCGCCCTCGTTCAGCGACGGCACGAATTCGCTGCCCATGCGGGTGGCCAGCAGCAGCGACAACACCACCGTGATGCCGGCAAAGCTCAGCACCACCGGCGTATTCGCCAGCGCGCGCTCCAGCAGCGCGCCATACCAGCCATGGATGCGCGGCGTTTCCTTCTCCACTACATGATCGCCGATAAACAGCGCCACGGCGGCGGGAATGAAGGTCACCGACAGGATCATCGCACCAGCCAGCGCCATTACCACCGTCAGCGCCATCGGGTGGAACATGCGGCCTTCAACGCCGCTCAGCGCGAAGATCGGCAGGTAGACCACCATGATGATCAGCTGGCCGAACAGCAGCGGACGGCGCGACTCTTGGGCGGCGGCGAACACCTCGTCGAATTTTTCGGCACGGGTCAGCGGCCTTCCCAGCACCGCCTGCGCATGCGCCAGCCGGCGCACGCAGCTTTCCACGATGACCACCGCGCCATCGACGATGATGCCGAAGTCCAGCGCGCCAAGACTCAACAGGTTGGCGCTGACCTTGTACGCCACCATGCCGCTGAAGGTGAACAGCATGGCCAGCGGGATCACCATTGCGGTGATCAACGCCGCACGCAGGTTGCCGAGGAACAGGAACAGCACCGCAATCACCAGCACCGCACCTTCCAGCAGATTTTTCTTGACAGTGCGGATTGCCTTGTCCACCAGCGTGGTGCGGTCGTACACGGTAATCGCCTCCACTCCCGGCGGCAGGCTGCGGTTGATGACGGCCATCTGCTTGTCCACCGCCTGCGACACAGCGCGGCTGTTCTGGCCGATCAGCATGAAGACAGTGCCCAGCACCACCTCGCGGCCGTTCTCGGTAGCCGCACCGGTGCGCAGTTCGCGGCCGATATCGACATCGGCCACGTCACGCACGCGCACCGGCACACCGTCTACGGTGCGCAGCACGATGTTGCGGATATCTTCCAGCGTGCGCACCTGGCCCGGCGCGCGTACCAGCAACTGTTCGCCGCGCTTTTCGATATATCCCGCGCCGGCGTTGCCGTTGTTGCGGTCCAGCGCCGTTACCACGTCCTGCAATGTCAGCCCATATGAGGCGAGACGCTGCGGCTGCGGCGCCACCTGGTATTCCTTGGCGTAGCCGCCGATGGAATTGATCTCGGTAACGCCCGGTACATTGCGCAGCTGCGGCTTGACGATCCAGTCCTGGATTTCGCGCAGGTCGGTCGGCGTATATGGCGTGCCGTCGGCCTTCTTCGCATCCGGCCTGGCCTCCACCGTCCACAGATAGATTTCGCCCAGGCCGGTGGAGATTGGCCCCATCGACGGCGTCACGCCAGCAGGTAGCTGTGCGCGCGCTTCCTGCAACCGTTCGCTGACCATCTGGCGCGCGAAGTAGATGTCGGTGCCGTCCTTGAACACCACGGTGATCTGCGACAGCCCGTAGCGCGACAGCGAACGTGTCTGCTCCAGGCGCGGCAGGCCGGCCAGTACCGTCTCCAGCGGGAAGGTCACGCGCTGCTCGGTTTCCAGCGGCGAGTAGCCTGGTGCCGAGGTATTGATCTGCACCTGCACGTTGGTGATGTCCGGCACCGCGTCGATGGGCAGCTTGTTGTAGCTGACCACGCCCAGCGCCGCCATGGCCGCCACCAGCAGCATGACCAGCCAGCGCTGGTCGATGGCATAGCGGATGATACGTTCAAACATGGCTGTCTCCCGTCTCAGTGCGCATGCTCTGCGCTGCCCTTGCCCAGCTCCGCCTTCAGCACGAAGCTGTTGGCGGCGGCGTAGGTGGCGCCGGCCTGCAAGCCTTGCAGGATTTCGGTCAGCTTGCCGTCGCTGCGGCCCAGCGACACCGGCTGCGCCACAAAGCCCTGCGCGTTGCGCACGAAGACGGCCGGCTGGCCATCGACGGTCTGCACCGCGTCGGCGGCCACAGTGACAGCGGCTGAACTCAGGCCGGACTGCACGTCGACATTGACGAACAGGCCGGGACGCCAGGCGCGCTGCGGATTGGGCAAGGCCACGCGGGCGTTGGCGGTGCGCGTCTGTTCACCCAGCAGCGAGCCGACGTAGATGATCTTGCCGCTGGCCTGCGATTCAAACGCGGACGCACGTACGATGACGCTTTCGCCGACGCGCACACGGTTCAGGTCCTGTGGCGGCACGGCGAAGTCGGCCAGCACGGTGGACAGGTCGGAGATGGTGAAGACATTGGCGTCTTCCTTGATCGCTTCGCCCAGCGCGAGGTGCTTCTCCATCACCACGCCATCGAAGGGTGCGCGCAGTTCCAGTTGGTTCAGCTGCGCGCCCGCTGCCGCGCCGGCGCCGAGCACACTGAGTTTCTGCCTGGCGTTTTGCACCGCGATGTCGGCTTCGTTCATTGCCTGTTTGGCTTGCAGGTAGTCCTGTTCGGCGGAGATTTTATCCTGCCACAGCTTGCGTTCGCGCTCCAGCGTGGTGCTGGCCAGCGCCAGCCTGCGCTGCGCCGACAGCAGTTCGCTGCGCTGTTCCGACAGCGCGCTGCTGGCCAGCACCGCCAGCAGTTGCCCGCGCTTCACGGTTTCGCCCAGTTCGGCGTGCACCGCCACCACCACACCGGCCAGCTTGGGCACGACGTGGGCGGTGCGGTCTTCGTTGAAGCGGATCTCGCCGGGCAGCGTCAGGATGGTGCTGATGTCGGCCGGACCGGCCTTCGCCAGCACAATGCCGGCCGACTTGATCTGTGCTTCGTCCAGCGTGACCGCTTCCAGCGCCGCCGCATGCGTGGCGCCACCAGCGTCCGATGCACGGCCGGTGCTTTCGCCGTGCGCGTGTCCCTCCTCGTCATGCGTGTCGCCGCGCGGCTTGAGGATGAGCGCCGCCAGCAGCAGCGCAATAAGCGCCATGACGGCGATGGTGATTTTCTGTTGCTTATTCATGTTCTGCTCCGAGAATGCGGGAGATCGCAGCCTGCGCGCGGTGCGCATCGGCCAGCGTGGTGAGATAGTGGGACTGCGCCTGCAGCAAGGTGCGCTGCGCATCGAGCACGTCGAGGAAGCCGAACTTGCCATACTCAAAACCGGTGCTGGCCGCCTCGTAGGCGCTCTGCGCACCCGGCAGAATCTCGCTCTGCAAGGCCATCGCCTGCGCCCGCGCCGATGCATACTCCTCGCGCGCAGCCACCAGCTCCGCCTCCAGCCGAGACGCAGCAGCAGCCATGCCATCGCGCGCCTTGTCCACCTGACGCGCTGCCGCCAGCACAGCACCCTGATTGCGGTCAAACAGCGGCAACGGCACCGACAGTCCAAACACCGCCTGCGTGCGCCCCAACTCCTCCGAACGCTTGCTGCCGATATTCAGCGCCACGTCCGGCGTGCGGCGCGACAGCTCCACCCTGGCCAAGGCCTGGCGATGTTCCAGCTCGGCGCGCGCTACCTGCATCGCCGGCGCTTGCGCCAGCAAGGCGCGTTGCGCCAGCAGCGACGGCAGCTCCGGCAGCGCGGCGATCTCGCCCGCCACCAGTTCAAAACGCGGCGACGGATTGCCCCACAGGGACGCCAGCCGCGCGCGCGCCGTCACCAGCGTACTATGCGCCTTGATCAAGTCCAGCTTCACCGTGGACGCGGCCACTTTCGCCCGCGTTTCCTCCACCGGCGACACCTTGCCAGCCACCACCCGGCGGCCGGTCGCGCTGGCTGCGCGCAGCGCCAGTTCCGACGCCTGCTGCGCCAATCGCAGCTGCTCCTGCGCCGCCAGCACTGCAAACCACGCGGCAGCCGTCTCGGCGCGCACTTCGGCGCGGCGCTGCGCCAACGCTGCCGCCACGCCTTCGCGGCCGCGCTGCGCAGCCTGCACACGGGCCGAACGCTTGCCGCCCAGTTCCAGAGGCTGACTTAATTGGATGGTGGTTTCGCGCGTATCACGGCGCGTATCAACCCGCTCCATCATCAGCGAAGGATTGGGCAGCAGGCCGGCTTGCTGCACCATGCCGTCTTCGGCCAGCAGATCGTGGCGGGCCGCCGCCAGCTCGGGATGGGCGTCATCCGCCAGCACCAGCGCTGCGGACAGCGTCAGCGGCGCAGACGGCTCAACAACGGCCAGCGCGCACGCAGGCCAAGCCGCTAGCCATAGCGGCAATAATAATTTGTACATCGAATTCTCCGATTAACAGCAAAGGAATTCGACGAGACGTGAAAGGGAAGAGAGATCAGGCCTCGCCGCGTCAGGCGAGGGAGAGCCAGTTGGGCCGTGGCGGCCCGTCGGCGATATAGGAATGGTAGTGCAGCGCACCCGGCTGCGCATACGCAACGGCCGGCGCCGCTGCCAGCACAGTATCGGCAACCGGCACGGACGCCTGTACCGCGTGATGGCATACTTCGCAATCGCCATGCTTGGACAGCTTGCCGCTGTCCGCATCGTCACCGGCTTGCGCCTGGTGCTGATGTCCATGGTGGCCGAAGTGCGTGACCTTGCTCGACTCATGCTGGCAATACACGGCCGCCATCGACCAGGAATACTGGATCGGCAGGATGGTCAGCAGCAGAATGAGCAATAGTTTTTTCACCAGCCTATTGTAGCAGCCTGCCGCCGACCGTGCTTTTTACGCTTTTTTCAACAACTCGGCGCGCAGCGGCAGCTCGCGCACGCGCACGCCGGTGGCGGCAAACACCGCATTGGTCAGCGCCGCGCCCACACCGGCGGTGCCCGGCTCGCCGATGCCGCCCGGTGCCTCGCTGCTGCTGACGATCACCACATCGATCTTCGGCGCCTGGCTGATGCGCAGAATCGGATAGTCGTGGAAGTTGCTCTGCTCCACGCGGCCATCTTTCAGCGTGATCGCGCCGAACAGGCCGGCCGTCAAGCCGTAGTTGATGCCGCTCTGGATCTGCGCCACCACCGTGTCCGGATTGACCACCTGGCCGCAGTCGACCGCGCACACCACCCGCTTGACCGTCACCTCACCCTCATCGCTGACCACCACATCCACCACCTGCGCCAGATAGGTGCCCCAGGCGCGCATCAGTGCGATGCCACGTCCGGTGCGCGGCGGCAGCTGCTCGCCCCAGCCGGCCTTTTGCGCCGCCAGCTTCAATACCGCGGCCGCGCGCGGCTGCTTGCCCAGCAGCGACAGGCGATACGCCAGCGGGTCCTGTCCGGCCTTCAGCGCCAGCTCGTCCATAAAGCTTTCCAGCACCGTCATATTGCGGGTCGGGCCGACGCCGCGCCAGAACGCGCTCGGCACCGGACCGTCTTCCTGGCGGTACTCGCTGCGCATGTTCGGGATGTCATACGAGAAGATGTCCGAGCCTTCGACATTGTCGATATCCAGCCCGTCTTTCAGCCAGCCCGGCGCGAACGCCGCCAGGTTGGACGGCCCGGCGATCTTGTGCGAGAACGCCACCGGCTTGCCGTTCGCATCCAGCGAGGCCGATACCGCATGCGCATACAGCCCACGGAACAGGCAGTGCTGGATATCTTCCTCGCGGCTCCACACCAGCTTGACCGGCCCCTTGACCTGTTTGGCCACCGCTGCCGCCTGCACCACATAGTCGGTGTACAGGCGCCGCCCGAAACCACCGCCGATGTAATGGTTATGCAGCGTGACTTTTTCCGGCGCCAGTCCCAGCACCTTGGCCGCATCGTCGCGCGCACGGGCCGGCACTTGCGAGCCGGTCCAGATTTCCGCTGTGCCGTCGCCTTTCACATGCACGGTGCAATTCATCGGCTCCATGGTCGCATGCGCCAGCATCGGATTGATGTACAGCGCCTCCACCCGCTTGCCGTCGGCCGCCAGCGCCTTCAAGGCATCGCCGTCGTTGCGGGCGATATGGCCGGGCTGCTGCAGCGCGGCCACCATCAGCTGGCGCACATCGCCGGTGGACAGCTTGGCGTACTGGCCTTCGTCCCAGACGATGTCCAGCGCAGCCAGGCCCTGCTTGGCGTACCAGTAGTTATCGGCCACCACCGCTACCGCGTTCTCCAGACGTACCACCTGGCGCACGCCGCGCAGCTTGCGCGCCTTGGCGTCCTTGACGGATTTGAGCTTGCCGCCAATGACCGGGCTGGCCGCCACCACCGCCACCTTCAGCCCCTTGACCTGCGCATCGATGCCGAACAGCGCGCTGCCGTCAGTCTTGCCCTTTGCGTCTAGGCGCTTGGCTGGCTTGCCGACCAGTTTGAAATCCTTGGGATCTTTCAGCGCGATCTTTTCTGGCGCCGGCAACTGGCTGGCGGCGGCTACCAGCTTGCCGTACTTGATGCGGCGGCCACTGGCGGCGTGCACCACCTCGCCGTGTTCGGCACGGCAGCTGTCGGCCGTCACTTTCCATTCATTGGCTGCGGCCTGCACCAGCAGCATGCGCGCGGCGGCGCCGGTCTGGCGCATCGGCTCATACAGCAGGCGGATGGTCAGCGAGCCGCCGGTGAACTGGTCGCCGAACGGTGCGCCATACAGCTTGGCGTCGGGCGGCGCGTGGCGCAGCTGGATCTGCTCCATGTCCACTTCCAGCTCCTCGGCGATCAGCATTGGAATAGAGGTGTAAGTGCCCTGGCCCATTTCCACTTTCGGCATGGTCAGCACGATGCTGTCGTCAGCGCCGATGGCGATGAAGGCATTCAGCTCGGCCGACGCGGCGGCGCCTGTGCTGGCTGCAGTGCTCTCGCCTGGCCAGTAGCCAACCAGCAGGCTGCCGCCGGCAGCGGCGGCCACTTTCAGGAAGCTGCGGCGCGATACCGCACCCGGTGCGTATGGCGTATTCATGCTCACGCTCCTTTCAGCAACGGCGACGCGGCGGCGTCCTTGATCGCCTCGCGGATGCGGCTGTAGGTGCCACATCGGCAGATATTGCCGGCCATGGCGTCGTCGATCTCGGCGTCGGTGGGCTGGCGGTTCTTGGCGATCAGCGCGCAGGCCGACATGATCTGCCCGGACTGGCAGTAACCGCACTGCACCACCTCCACTTTCAGCCACGCCGCCTGCGTCGCCTTGCCGGCCGGCGTCGCGGCTATGCCTTCGATGGTGGTGATTTTCTTGCCGGCCACCGCCGATACCGGCAGCACACAGGAGCGGGTGGCCTCGCCATCCACATGCACGGTGCAGGCGCCGCACAGCGCCATGCCGCAACCGAATTTGGTGCCGGTCATATGCGCTTCGTCGCGCAGCACCCACAGCAGCGGCATGTCACCCGGCACGTCGAACGTGCGTGGCTTGCCATTGATCGTCAGCTTGATCATCAACGTCTCCCCCGTGTCAAAACTTCACTATAGCGAGGTATGTACGCCGAATGACACTAGCCTTTGGGGATACTGAAACAACTGCAAGTTGTAAATGTTATCGATACATAATATTTTTATATGGAAGCGATCCCATCGCCGCCACGTAACAACCCTGTCATATCCGCTCATTACCCTGTGGCCTTTTTCCAACTCACCCAACGGATACTGACATGCAACTTCTCCCCGCACGCCCCCTGATCCTGGCCCTGAGCATTGCCGCCGCGCTGAGCGCCTGCGGCGGTTCCAACCACGACGAACCGCTGGTCATCCCGGCCGCGCCAGCCGACCAGGGCGCGGCGGAAGTGGTGGCCGTACCGTCCGCCACCGCTTTTGTCGACACCATCGCCACCAACCAGCGCGGCGACGCGCGCTATGCGACGCTGGCCACCAATGCCGGCGTGCGCGTGCTGGGCGGCATGCTGAATATCTGGAAACCGCTGACCGAAATCGTTGACGCCGGCGTGACGGCGGACGCGGCCAACGGCTTCCCGGCCATCGTCGCCTCGGCCTGGACCGGCGTGCCGAATGACGGCACCCCAGGCGGCACCGTGCTCAACGCCGCCGTGCACCAGGCCAATATCGACTACGTGATCAAGGCCACCACCAACCGCACCGCCGAGCAGGCTACCCAGGCCTACCTGGACGACCGTCGCGGCAAGGGCTACAGCATCACCGACGGCATGGGCCCGCTGACCGCCGCCTACCGCGCCGCCGCGCAGCAGACCACCTCCATCACCGAAGTGGCGGCCGACGCTACCACCAAGCTGTACAACGACAGCGGCAACAACACCGGCGTCGGCGGCAGCGCCAATGCCAGCTTCGGCAGCGTGGTGGACCTGGTCAACCTGGTCGGCAACAACGCCTCCACCGAGCCAGCCAAGCGCTTCTACAAATACGCCCGTCCTTACCGCTGGAGCAGCAATGTGGTGCTGCTGCCAGCGCTGGTCCCGGCCAAGAGCACCACCCCGGCCACCGACGGCGGCTTCACCAGCGGCCACACCGCCGAAGCAGTGCGCGATGCAGTGGCCATGGCCTACGCCGTGCCGGAGCGCTACCAGGAAATGCTAAGCCGTGGCATGGAGCTGGGCGAAATGCGCATCCTGGCTGGCATGCACTCGCCGCTGGACGTGGTCAGCGGCCGCATTCTCGGCCAGGCCAGCGCCGCCGCCAACCTGGCTGATCCAGCCAATGCCGCCAAGAAAACCGCCGCCGTCACGCAGGCGCGCACCGCGCTGATGGCCGCCACCGGCACCACCGCCGACACCTTTGCCGCCTATGCGCAATCCGGCACCAAGGCCAATGACCGCTTCTCCGACTACGCCACCAACAAGGCCAACTACCTGCGCCGCAGCACCTACGGCTTCGCGCAGATCGCCGCCACCAACGCCGCCGCCGTCGTACCGAAAGGCGCCGAGGTACTGCTGGAAACCCGCCAGCCTTACCTGAGCGACGCGCAACGCCGCGTGGTGCTGAAAACCACCGCCATGGCGTCCGGCTATCCGGTGATGGACGATGCTGAAGGCTGGGGCCGCCTGAACCTGTTCGCAGCGGCGGACGGCTATGCCTCGTTCA
Source organism: Duganella sp. sic0402 (assembly GCF_019219065.1). Lineage (GTDB taxonomy): Bacteria > Pseudomonadota > Gammaproteobacteria > Burkholderiales > Burkholderiaceae_D > Rugamonas. Next base: position 16,865 of record NZ_JAHUWK010000009.1, read on the forward strand.
GCGGCAACGTCACCATCGTCATGGATGCGGCCAAGGGCGGCTTCAACGCGGTGGACCGCTGGCGCAACGACATCAGCGGCGCGGGCAAACTGGTCAAGCAAGGCTCGGGCACGCTGAAACTGGCGGGCGCCAACAGCTGGACCGGCGGCACCGAACTGAGCGCCGGTACGCTGCAAGGCGACTCGGTGGCGGCCTTCGGCGCCGGCGACGTCTACAACAGCGGCGGCACGCTGGTGGCGAATGCACCGTCGGCGCTGAAACTGGCCGGCAAGTACACGCAGCTGGCCGGCAGCACCACGCTGGAACTGGACATCGGCGCAGCCGCAGCTGGCAGCCAGGGCACGCTGACGGTGGGCGGCGCCGCCACCATCGCCGGCGGCACGCTGCGCATCAAGTTCGCCAACGGCTACAAGCCGAAAGCAGGCGACGTGCTGAACCTCATCACCGCTGGCAGCCTGAAAGGCAAGTTCAACACCATCACCGTGGATGGCTTCAGCACGGTGACGGCGAACTACAGCGCCACCGGCCTGACCCTGACCCTGGGCTAAGCGATACAAAGGCGCGGCAGCGATGTATGATGGCAACATCGTCTAATCGCCGGCCGCGCCATGAATCAAGCTGAACTCGATCTTTTCAACGACAAGCTCGACGCCCACGCCAAGGAAGTGGAACGCTTTCATGGCGAGGTGGCAAACGTCACGCGGCAGATCGCCAACTGCGACAAGCTGGTCAGGCTGGCCAACGCCGGCCTGAGCCAGATCGACGGCAAGATCGCCGAAGCGGTGCGCATCAGCAGCGCGGCGCAGCACGTGGCCAACGAGGCCGGCGCGCAAGCCAGCGCCGCCGCCACTGCCGCCACGCAGGCAGCTGTGACCGGCATGCTCAGCCAGCTACAGCAAGCCACCGAAGCGGCGCGCAAGACCAGCCTTTCGCTGAACATCCTGCAATTCAAAACCGGCGGCTGGATCGCCGTCTACACCGTGCTGGTATTGCTATGCTGCCTGGCGACCGGCGTGCTCACCAGCTGGGCGCTAAGCGGCAAAGCACTCACGCCAGAACAAGCCCACTACGTCGAACTCGGCAAAGCCCACGAAGCACTGCTGGCCAACGCCAGCGACAAAGAACTCAAGCAAATCACCGCCATCCGCAACCGTCCCCCGAAAAAGGATCAGGACAAATAAACGTGATCGTTGCGGCGCCGCGCCTGGTGCACAAACACCTTGGGCGGCTGGCCGAAGGCGCGCAGGAAGGCGCGGCGCAGGCGTTCCTCGTCGCCGAAGCCGGTCATCGCGGCGATGCGGCCGACCGATGAGTGTCCCTGGTCGATCATCGCCTGCGCCGCCTCCACCCGCAACTTCTCGATCGCCTTGGCCGGCGCCATGCCAGTCTGCGCCTGGAACATGCGGCTGAAATGGCGTGGACTCCAGTGCACCTGCGCCGCCAGTTCCTCCACGCTCAAGGCCTTGTGCAGATTATCGCGCGCATACAGCAGAGCGTGCTTGACGCGGTCCGAGCTCGGTTCGATCTCGGCCATGGCGGAGAACTGCGACTGGCCACCGGTGCGGCGGTGATACACCACCATCGCGCGCGCCACCTGGCGGGCGATATCGACACCGAGGTCGCCCTCGACCATCGCCAGCGCCATATCGATACAGGCAGTCACGCCGGCCGATGACCATATCGCGCCATCCTTGACGAAGATCTTGTCCTCATCGACCAGCAGCCGTGGATGGCGCTCCTGCAGGCGACGGCCAAAAATCCAGTGCGTGGTCACGCGCTTGCCGTCCATCAGCCCGGCGGCCGCCAGGATAAACGCGCCGGTGCAGATGCTGGCCATGCGGCGCGTGCTGTCCGCCACCGCACCCAGGGCCGCCTCCAGCGCCGGCTGGCGTTGCGGCTCGTGGATGGCGCCGCCGACCAGCAAAGTGTCGTAGCGGGCGCCTGCCAGCGCCGTGCTCTCCAGCGCCACGCCGGCCGAACTGCGGACCGGTCCGCCGTCCACCGACACCGTCGCCAGCTCGTACAGCGGTTCGGGCAGCAGCGTGTTGGCGAACTCGAAGACGGTCAGCGCCGCCATGTCCAGCGCCTGAAAACCGGGGTAAATCACCAGGCCGATACGTTTCATGAGCATGTCCGTTGAGGTAGATAACGCGTATTTTACGCCATGTCCGGAAATGCGTGTTATTGGTCATAACGGACAGATCAGCGGACGGCAGAATGTCATTCATCCACTCAACTGAAAGGAAGACATCATGAAAACCAGCGGCAATACCATCTTCATCACCGGCGGCGCATCGGGCATTGGCCGTGGCATCGCGGAAGCCTTCCACAAGCAGGGCAATCAGGTCATCATCAGCGGCCGCCGCAAGGCCTTGCTGGACGAAGTGACGGCGGCCAATCCCGGCATGGCCAGCATCGAACTGGACATCCAGTCGCCGGTGCAGATCGAAGCGGCGGCGGCCAAGCTGACGCGCGACTTCCCATCGCTGAACGTATTGTTCAACAACGCCGGCATCATGCCGTTTGACGACGCCGCCGGCGCCATCGACGATGCGGTGGCGCTCGCAACGGTGGCCACCAACTTCCTTGGCCCGGTGCGCATGACCGCGGCGCTGCTGCCGCACCTGAAGCAGCAAAAAGACGCGGTGGTGATCCACAATTCCTCGGTGCTGGCCTTCATCCCGCTGGCGAATACGGCGGTGTACTCGGCCACCAAGGCGGCGATCCATTCGTACGCGCTGTCGCAGCGCTTCATGCTGGCCGACAGCGGCGTGCGCGTGGTCGAAATCGCCCCGCCATGGGTCGACACCGACCTGATCTACAAGAGCGGTGACGAGCGCGCCATGCCGCTGCCGGCCTTCATCGAAGAAACGATGCGCGGCCTGGCAGCCGGCAAAGACGAAGTGATCGTCGAAGCCATCGCCGCCCTGCGCGACAACCCCGGCTCCGGCGAACACGCCTTGGTGAACGCCTTCAACCAATCGATCAAAGAAAACCCCATCCCGATGGGCCACTAAAACTCCGGGGAGTTATGGTTTAGCGTTGGCCGGCGAGGCGGCGTATCACTGTCGCCAGCCGGTCGATTTCGTCGTAGGTGTTGTAGAAGGCCAGCGACGGGCGCACCGTGGTTTCGACGCCGAAGCGGCGCAGGATGGGCTGTGCGCAGTGGTGGCCGGTACGCACGGCGATGCCTTCGTCATTGAGTGCCTTGCCCACTTCTTCGGTGCTGTAGCCGGCCAGTACGAAGGACATCACGCTGGCTTTGTCGGCCGCCGTGCCGATCAGGCGCACGCCTTTGATGCTGCGTAGCTGTTCGGTGCCGTACACCAGCAAGTCGTGTTCGTAGCGGGCGATGTTTTCGATGCCCACCCGGTTGACATAGTCGATTGCCGCACCCAGGCCCACGGCGTCAGCGATGTTGCCGGTGCCCGCTTCGAACTTGTTGGGGATAGGCTGGAACACGGTTTTCTCGAACGTCACGTCGGCAATCATATTGCCGCCGCCCTGCCATGGCGGCATGTCTTCCAGCACTTCGCGCTTGCCCCATACGACGCCGATGCCGGTCGGGCCGAATACTTTATGGCCGGAGAAGACGAAGAAGTCGGCGCCCAGGTCCTGCACATCCACCCGCATGTGCGAGATCGATTGCGCGCCATCCACCAGCGCCTTGGCGCCGGCACGGTGCGCCAGTTCGACGATTTCCTTGATCGGCGTAACCGTGCCCAGCGCGTTCGATACCTGCGTCACGGCCACCAGCTTGGTACGGTCGTTGAGCAGCTTGCGGTATTCGTCGAGCAGGATCTGGCCGCTGTCATCGACCGGGATCACGCGCAGCTTGGCGCCCTTGGCCGCGGCCAGCTGCTGCCATGGGACGATGTTGGCGTGGTGCTCCAGATTGGAGACGATGATTTCATCGCCCTCGCCGATGTGCTGCGCGCCCCAGCTTTTCGCCACCAGATTGATCGCCTCGGTGGTGCCGCGCACGAAGATGACTTCATTCACCTCCGGCGCGTTGATGAAGCGCTTGACGCGTTCGCGGGCGCCTTCGTACGCATCGGTCGCGCGCGCCGCCAGCTCGTGCGCGGCGCGGTGGATGTTGGAGTTTTCGTGCTCGTAGAAGTAGCTGATGCGGTCGATCACCGATTGCGGCTTGTGCGTGGTGGCGGCGTTGTCGAACCAGACCAGTTGGCGGCCATTCACGCGTTCTTGCAGGATCGGGAAGTCGCGGCGGATTGCCTGCACGTCGAACGGCGGATGGCGGTCGCCGCCAGCCAGCGGCACGCTGCCGTGTGGATGTGGTTTGGCGGGCGTGACGTAGCCGCTTGGCAGGACAACGGCGTCGACAAAATAATATTGTGGACGGTCGGAGGCCGACGGGCCGGCGACCGGCGACGAGGCACCCGGCAGCCCGGTCGCCGGCGGTGCGCTCAGGTCGCGTAATACGAGCGGCGGCGCTGGGTACAGGCTGGCCACCGGCGGATACGCGGACGCAGCTTCGCTGTCCGCCAACACGGTGCCGGGATGGCCGGCTCCGCCAGCGGTGCCTGGATGACCGTAACGCTCATTGAGGAAGTAGAACGGCGACGAGCCGCCATGCGATGGCGCATCGGCCGCAGCAGCTTCAGGCACGCCTAGCACGGTGCTGCCGCTGCGCGGCTCGTAGCCAGGCAAGGTGCTATAGACCTTGTCCGGCACGCCATTGCCAGCCGGAGCGACCGGCGCCAGCGCGGGCGCGCGGTTGCCCAGCGAGAGTACTTGCGTCGGCGAGGCGGGTATCAGATTGGTGCCGGGCGCCTGGCCTTGCGGTATCGGCGTGCCTGGCACGTTGGGCCCCAGGCCGGCCGGACTGGCCAGCGGGGAACCGGGCGGCGCGATATTCGCCGGCGCCTGCACGCCGTGTACGCCCAGCGGCGTGCCGAATGGCGCAACAGCAGGCGCCGGCGTATTGGCCGCAGCGGGTGCATGCGCACCAGCCGGGCCGAGAGCGCCCGACGAACCGGCGCCAGGACCAGCCTGGAACAGCGCATTGGCCAGCCGCGCCAGCGCCGCCGGATCGAACGGCGCACCAGCCGGCTCTGACGCCGCCGGCAGAGAAGGAGATGGATGGCTCACGGCGCGCCTTATTTATAGGTATCTGGATAGTCGTGGTATTTGCCGATTTCCACATCATCGAGCACGGCCAGCGCATCCGGCGTCAGCACCGCCAGCGAGCAATACAGCGAAATCAGATAGGACGAAATCGCGTGGTTGTTAATGCCCATGAAGCGCACCGACAGGCCTGGACTCTGCTCGCCCGGCAGGCCAGGCTGGAACAGGCCGACCACGCCCTGGCGCTTGTCGCCCACGCGCAGCAGGATGATCTTCGACTTGCCATCCGCCACCGGCACCTTGTCCGACGGGATCAGCGGAATACCGCGCCAGGTGATGAACTGCGAACCAAACAGGCTGATGGTCGGCGGCGGCGTGCCACGGCGGGTCGCTTCGCGGCCAAAGGCGGCAATCGCCAGCGGGTGCGTCAGGAAGAAGGCTGGCTCTTTCCACACCTTGGTCAGCAGCTCGTCCAGATCGTCCGGCGTCGGCGCGCCGGTCAGCGGGAAGATGCGCTGCTCATCGGTCACTTGCGCCAGCAGGCCGTAATCCGGGTTGTTGATCAGCTCGGATTCCTGGTTTTCCTTGATGGTTTCGATGGTCAGGCGCAGCTGTTCCTTGATCTGGTCATGCGGGCTGCTATACAGGTCGGACACGCGGGTATGCACATCCAGTATCGTCGATACCGCGTTCAGGAAAAATTCGCGCGGATTTTCTTCATAGTCGACATAGGTGCGCGGCAGCTGGTTCTCTTCTTCGCGCGCGGTGCAGGTAACCTTGATCGCTTCCGGATTCTTCACCTTGTTCAAGCGATAGATACCCGCCTCCACCGGCACCCATTGCAGCAAATGCGTCAGCCAGCGCGGGCTGATGGTCGATAGCTGCGGTGCGGTTTTGGTTGCGTTTGCTAATTGCCGTGCGGCGTTATCGCCCAGCGCCGTGGTCCCACCTACTGTTGCCGACATCGTGACTCCAATCCAGAATGGTTAATAAGAAAAACGAATAAGCTAGTTTGCTGTTTGCATAACGTTTACTCAACAGGCTATAGCCATCAAGTTGGCGGGCGTTGCGCCGCGCCGTGCGTGAGCAGCTCGGCCGGCGTCAATTGCAGCGCTCCCGCCAGCTTCTCGACGGTGAGCAGCGAAGCAATCACCACGCCACGTTCTATCTCGCCGATATAGGAGCGGTTCAGGTTGGAGTTCTCCGCCAGCCGCTCCTGCGACCAGCCCTGCGCCTCGCGCAATTGCCGCACGCCGATGCCGAAGCTTTGCACCAGCGCGCTCGACACGCCTGCCGAGCTCATGACGCACCGATGCCGTTGGCTTGCGCGCCTTCGCGCGATTCAGCCTGCGCCACGCGGCCGCCGGCCGGCACGTCGTGCGTCAGCCACACATTGCCGCCGATGACAGCGCCCTTGCCCAGCGTGATGCGGCCAAGGATGGTGGCGCCGGCGTAGATCACCACGTCATCTTCCACGACAGGATGGCGCGGCAGGCCTTTTTGCAGATTGCCTTCGGCATCGGTCGGAAAGCGCTTGGCGCCCAAGGTTACAGCCTGATAGACGCGCACGCGCTGGCCGATGACGGCGGTCTCGCCGATCACCACGCCGGTGCCATGGTCGATAAAGAAGCCGGCGCCGATTTGCGCGCCCGGATGGATGTCGATGCCGGTGGCGCTATGCGCCAGTTCGGACACGATGCGCGCCAGCAGCGGCAGGCCCAGTGTGTATAGATGGTGCGCCAGACGGTAATGAATCATTGCCAGCACGCCCGGATAGCACAGCAGCACCTCATCGACACTGCGCGCGGCCGGATCGCCCTGGTAGGCGGCCAGCACATCGCTATCGAGCAGCGTGCGGATGGCCGGCAAGGCGGCGGCAAAACTGCGCACGGCGGCCAGCGCTTCCTCATCCACCGGGTGGCCTTCGCCGCGCAGATTGGCGTTGTAGGCCAGCTCGCGTTTTACCTGATGCAGCAGCGCGTGCAGCGACGCATCGAGCGCGTGGGCGACGTGGAAATCTTCGCTCTCCTGGCGCAGATCGGGCGGGCCGAGGCGCATCGGAAACAGCACGCCCTTGAGGCAGTCGATGATGGAAGATAGCGCATCGCGCGAAGGGAACGCGCGGTTGCCCGCTTCGCTATTACGACGTTGCGTCTGCCGCCAGCTGTGGCGCGCCTGGTGCAGCGACTGCACGACGCCGGTGATGTCGAAGGTCGCCATGGCAATCAGTCCTGTACCCAGGGCAGACTGTGGAAACGCCAGCCGTCGGCTTTGCCACGCTGCTGTTGATCGTCGATCTCGCCTTCAAAACCCTCCAGCACATTGAAGACATTGCTCAGGCCGGCCTTGGCCGCTGCTTCGGCAGCCAGCACCGAGCGCTTGCCGCTGCGGCATAGCAGCAGCGCGACGGTGTCCTTGCCGCCGATCTTGGCTTCCAGCTCACGGGGGAAACGGGGATTGCGGGTCAGCGCGGTGCCGGTGGCCCAGGCCACATGCAGACTATCGGGGACGTGGCCGACAAACTTGCGCTCCTCGGCGGTGCGCACATCAACCAGCAGCGCCTGGCCGCTGGAGAACAACTCCCATGCAACGGCAGGCGGCACGCCGCCGGCATACGACAGGCCCGAGGCTTCAGCCTGGGATTTGATATCCGCCAGTTGCTGCGGCAGATCGAGTACTGCGTCCGACATGGGTAACCTTTGTGCGTTGATGGCGATAGACGCCAGCATACGTTTCGTCAAACGCAAACAAAACGAATAAAAACAACTTCACAAAGGCGAAAAACTTATAAGCCAAATCCGGGGTCAGTTCTGACCCCGGACCCGAACTGACCCCGGATTTTAGTGTGCTTTGGCGCGGACTTTGGCGACTTCGCGTTCGGAGACGCTGGCGGCGGTGTTGGTCCAGCCCTGGCGCAGGAAGGTCGCCAACGTCGCGACTTCGGCGTCGCTGAGACGGCGCGAGAAGCCTGGCATGACCAGGATAGACGGCGCTTTCTCGGTCGATGGCGTACGCGCACCGTGCAGGATGACGTTGATCAGCGCGGTCGGATTGTCGGCGTTGATCACCGTGGCGCCATCCAGCTCAGGGAAGACGCGCGATGCGCCTTTGCCGTTGACGAAGTGACAGGCCGAGCAGTTGTCGAGGTACAGGCGCTCACCCAGATTCAAGTTGACAGCAGCGGTCAGCTTGCGCGCGGTTTCGTCCTTGCCTTGCGGCTTGACCGCAGGACCGCGTGGCGGCACTGGCGGCAAGGCCTTCAGGTAGGCAGCAATCGCGCTCAGGTCGTCTTCACGCAGATGCGAGGTGCTGTGCTCGACCACGGCGGTCATTTCACCGGCCACTGCCGAACCGTGGTTGCGGCCGGTCTGCAGGTAGTCGACGATTTGCGCTTCGTTCCAGCGCGGCATGCCGCGCAGCGATGGCACTGGCCAGTCGTTCAGCTCGCCACCGGCGAGGAAGCTGGCCTGGCCGCTGTTGCTGGCCTTCTCGTTCATCGCGAAGCCGCGCGGCGTATGGCAGCTGGAGCAGTGCCCCAGGCCTTCCACCAGATACGCGCCCTGCTTGACCTTGTCGCTCCAGCCAGCTTGCGCCACAAATGGTCTGCTGTCGGCGAAGAAGTAGTTCCATACGCCCATGCCCCAGCGCATATTGAACGGGAAGCTCATCTTGGTCGCCGGCGGTTCGTAGTTCGACGTTTTCACGCCCGACTGGAAGAAGGCATACAGCGCCTTCATGTCCGCATCGCTGACCTTGGCGTAGCTGGTGTACGGCATGGCCGGATACAGGTGCGTGCCATCCGGCTTTACGCCTTTGCGCACGGCGTCCGAGAATTGCTGCTCGGTATACGTGCCGATACCCTTTTGCTTGTCCGGCGTGATGTTGGTCGAGTAGATGATGCCGTGACCACTATCGATAGCCAAACCACCGGCAAACGCCGGCTTGCCAGGCGCGCTGTGGCAGGCGATGCAGTCGCCGGCGCGCGCCAGGTATTCGCCGCGCTGGATCAGCGCCTGGTCAGGGGCGGCATGTGCGGCGGCGCCGGCCAGCGCCAGCACCGCCGTGGTGAGGAATTGCGTCATTTTGTTCATCATACTTGCACCAGCGGGCCAGGGTTTTTCAGGTATTGTTTTTTGATCGCTTCGGCGGCAAACAGTGTGATGGCGCCGATGGTCGCGGTCGGATTGGCCTGGAAGTTCTGCGGGAAGGCGTTACCGCCCGGTACGAACACGTTGTGCACGTCCCACGATTGCAGGTAGCGGTTCAGCGCCGAGTCGCGCGGCGAATCGCCCATGATCGCGCCGCCCACATTGTGGGTCGATACGTACTTGGTGATGTCCCAGTGCGAATCCAGCGACAGGAAGTTTTCGTTGATGTGATCCGGTCCCAGTTCCTTGGCAATGCCGAGCACCATGTCGCGCAGATAGCGTTGCAGCTTCAGCTCGTTCTGGCGCCAGTCGAAAGTCATGCGCAGCAGCGGCTGGCCCCATGGGTCTTTATAGTTCGGATCAAGGTCCAGATGGTGGCCGCGATACGACATGCAGGTGGTGGTGATGCCGATCTTCATCGAGCGGCCATACCAGTCGACCATGCCTTCTTTCCAGCCCTTGCCCCAGCCTGGCGTGCCCTTCGGCAGCGCGGTGCCGATCGGCGCACCGGTCGCTTGCGAGCTGTGAATCTTGGCGCCGCCGATGAAGCCCATCTTGATCCCGTCTTCAAAGTTACCTGGCGAGATGTCGTTGAACATTTCGCCGGTAGCGCCAGCGGTAGCGAAGGGGTTGAAGTGCTTGTCCTTGAAGAACAGGGTGGCGTCGCCATTACTCAGGAAGGCGTAGTTGCGGCCGATGGTGCCGGTTTCGGTCAGCGGGTTGTAGATCTGGCCGATGCCCGACAACATCATCAGGCGTACGTTGGCGAACTGGAAGCTGGACAGGATGACGATCCTGGCCGGCTGGAACACTTCGTTCTTGTTTTCGTCGACATAAGTAACGCCTTTGGCGGTCTTCTTGTCGGCGTGCAGGTCCACGCGGATGACGTTGGCGTTGGTGCGCATGCTGAAGTTCGGCATGCGTTTCACCACGTCCAGGATGGTCGTCTGCGGCGAGGCCTTGGAGTAGTTCAGGCATGGATACTTGGAGCAATAGCCGCAGTAGTTGCACGGCGCCAGCTGCGCACCGTACGGGTTAGTCCACGCCTGCGACACATTGGCCGATGGGTTCGGGAACGGGTGGTAGCCCATCTTCTTCGCGGTCTCGGCGAACAGCGAGCTGTTGTAGGTGTCGTGCAGTGCCGGCAGCGGGTATGGGCTGGAGCGTGGGCCCTCAAACGGATCGCCGCCCGGCTGGATCACGCCGTTCAGGTTGCCGGTGTTGCCGGACAGGCCGCAGATTTTGTCGAACTTGTCGAAGTACGGTTCGATCTCGTCCCAGCTGAACGGGAAGTCCTTGATGCGCATTTCCGGATCGAGCGTGCCGCGCTTGTAGGCGTGGTCGGCGTAGGTCTTGAGCTTGATGTCGGTGGTGGTCGGACGGATCAGCACACCGGTCCAGTGCAGGCCGGAGCCACCGACGCCGGTGCCAGGCGCGAACGCGCCCCACTTGCGGGTTGGCAGTGCGGTTTCGCTATCGTTGTAGCGCACGGTCAGCGCGGCGTCGCGCGGGGTGGCGAAGACTTTGTTGCGGATCGCGTAAGCGTATTGGTCGGCTGGTTTCGGGTAGGCGAAATCTTCCGGTGGACGGTCCGGGCCGCGTTCCAGCGCGCGCACTTTCAGACCTTCCTTGGCCAGTTCGATGGCCATGATCGAGCCGGCCCAGCCGAGGCCGACGATGACAACGTCGACTTCGTCGTTAGTAATGTTTGCCATGATGTTCTTTCTTTTCTTGAGCGCGGCGGTTAAGCACGTTTACCGCTGACGCTGACCGGACCCAACGGATACTTCACGTTGTGCATGTCCACCCATTCGGTGAAAGCGGCGCGGGCGCCTGGGAAGCCGATCGCCACCCATGCCTTCATGTCCTTGTTGCCGCCGTACATAGGATCGGCCAGGTAGCCGTTCTTGGCATCGCCCAGCAGCTGGTTGAAGAACGACGACGCCTTCAGCGCCGGTTCGCCCAATTCGGCGAAGCTGATCTCGTTCTTTTGCAGCGCGGTCAGCATGGCGTCCTTGTCGGCGTCCGGCAGTTGCTCGAACTGCTTGCCGTGCTTCTGCTTGGCGTACTGCTGCGACAACTTGATGCCGGCGCGGTAGCTCTGCTGCGGCGTCAGCGTGCCCTGGAAGCCCAGCGTGGGCGCCGGATTTTCCGGGTGCGGGCCATCCATGTAGACATCATCGCCGAGGCCGTTGTGCAGTTGCTGGTCGATGAACACCGGCACATTGGTTTCCAGCGCGCCAGGGCCGCGGCCTTCGGCCGGGATCAGGCGGTCACAGGCGGCCAGGATGAACTGCCATTCCGGCGCCGAGAAGAACACCGGCTGGTACTGGTTGAGGGAGACACCTTCCAGGCCGTCGGCGTGCGCCTGACGGACCAGCGGGATCGATGCGATAGGGACGGCCGCTGCAGTGGCCATGAGAATAGTCCGTCGCGAGGGACTGAATTTGCCTGAGGACATAGGTAGCGAATTGTGAGTTTTGGGGAGGAAATCACCCGTTGGCATGAGGCTGCAGCGGGCAGTAAAACTTGATATAGCGCAAAAACTGAAAACAGTTTAAAGCACATTTATTACATCGTCAAACTATTCATTGATAAATATATGGTCTGACCACGTAACAATTGGTCAGACCAATTTCGGCGAGACTATAGCAAGAATGTAGCGAGAATGACAGCGCCTCGCCTACCCGCAGAGGGTCAGGCAAGGCCTCGTACTTAAGCGGGATAGCGGAATGGCCGGAGAAAGGCTGTGTTGTGCCAGCTCAGAAAGCTTATGCTTCCGCAGCATCCAGCAGGAAATCGCGCAGCAGGCGGGCGCTGGGGCCGATGCGTTGTGAATGCACCAGGTAGATTTCCAATGGCGCGGTCTGCGCTTCCGGCAGTATGTGGATCAGATCGCCCGTTGCCAGCAGCGATGCGGCATCGTAGGCTGGCAGGCGCGCGATGCCTTCGCCTGCCAGCACAAAGGCCAGCCGCGCGGCGGCGCTGTCGGTGACTACATCGCCCTTGACCGGAATCTGCACCTCCTTGCCATCCTCGCGCACGGTGGCGGCGCGTTGCGTCGGCGGATAGATCACCCAGCGGTGCTGCGCCAATTCCTGCACCGTTGCTGGCACGCGGTAGCGGCGCAGATAGGCAGGCGCCGCGCATAGCATGGTCGGCTCGCGCACCAGCCGCCGCGCTACCAGAGAAGAATCGGCCAGCGGGCCGGCGCGCACCGCCAGCTCGATGCCCTGCTGTACCAGATCGACATTGGCATCGTTCATCGCCACGTGCACGCGAATGGCCGGGTAGCGCCGTCGGAATTCCAGCAGCGCCGGCATGATGCGCTTGCTGCCAAAGTGATGTGAGCAGGTGATGCGCACCTCGCCACGCGGCTCGGCCCGCAGCAATTCCATGCCACGTATGCCGTCGTTGGCTTCGTCCAGCAGGCGTTCGCAATGCACGCGAAACGCCTCGCCAGCCGGTGTCAGGCTGAAGCTGCGGGTGCTGCGCTGCGCCAGCGGCACACCCAGCTTGGCTTCCAGCGCGCGGATGTGATGGCTGACCACGGCGCGCGTCAGCCCCAGCGCGCGCGCGCCGGCGGCAAAACTGCCGCTGCGCACCACAGTGGCGAAGATGGCCATGGCCCGCAGCTCATCCAATATCAGTGAAGGATCGCTCATGATTGGCTCAATTAATTTGACATTGCGTCAGCATAGCAGTATCTACCGACGACCGGCCGATCCTCCTATAGTTACCTCACCCCCCGACATTACGGGATTTTCTCAAATCACAGGAGCTTATGATGAGTATCAAACACGTGCTGTTTATTTTGACAAACGCTGCTGAGATCGGTCCGAACAACCGTCCCACCGGTTATTTCTTCCCCGAAGTCGCACACCCGTTTGAGGTGTTCGATCACGCCGGCATCGCCGTCGAATACGCTTCGCCATTGGGCGGCGCCATTCCCGAAGACGGCTACGACGAAAGCGATCCCGCGCAACTGGCCTTCCGCAACAGCGCCGCGATCCGCCGCCTGAACCACAGCCGCAAGCTGTCCGAAGTCGATGTACGCGACTATGACGCCATCTTCTTCCCTGGCGGCCTGGGCCCGATGGTCGACATCGCCCATGACCTGGACGTGAAACGCGCCGTGGTCAGCGCCTGGGAAGCCGGCAAGATCGTCGCCGCCGTCTGCCATGGCCCCGCCGCCTTCCTCGGCGTCAAACTCGAAGACGGCACGCCGCTGGTCCACGGCCGCAAGCTGACTTCGTTCTCCAATGACGAAGAAGCGGGCTACGCACAGGCCGACGTGCCGTTCAACTTGGAAACCGCGTTACGCGAAGAAGGCGCGATTTACTCGTCGGCAGATGTCTGGCAAGAGAAGGTGGTGGTTGATGGCCGCCTGATGACCGGCCAGAACCCTGCTTCCGGCGGCCCGCTGGCAAAAGAAATCGTCAAAGCCTTGCAAGGAGAAGCAGCATGAGCGCCGGCGTGATCACCGTGGTCGCACGCTGGCAACCGGTAGACGGCAAGCTCGGCGAAGTGCTGGCCGTACTGGCGGAAATGCGCCCCAAGACGCTGGCGGAACCGGGCTGCCTGGGCTACGAAATCTACCGTGGCATCGACAGCCCGCACAATCTGCTGCTACTTGAACACTATCGTGACGAAGCCGCACTGGAAGCGCACCGGCAGTCCGAACACTACCAGTCGCTGGTGATCGGCCACGCCCTGCCCTTGCTGGCGGACCGCCAGGTCGAGCTGCTGCAAGCCCGCGCCTGAGTCGCCATGCCGCACCCTGCCCACGCCCGTGCACGCCGCGCGGCGGGGCGGGGCGTTGACACAAAAGGCGTATAGTCTCTTCAAAAATACTTTTACACGAGAGACTGCCTATGAAAACGCCCTCATTGAAAACCGCTGCCGCGATCATCTTCGCAGCCGCTTCCGCTAGCGCCGCCGCCGAAGCGGACGTCAGCTACATCAACGCGACTGAGATGACCGACGTTCCACGCCACCATAAAGACCTGGAGACGATGGAGTTCAACTTCACGCAGCACCTCAAGCAATTGTCCGAACAGCTACCGGCGGGGCAGGTGCTGAAAGTGGCGTTTCTGGATATCGACCTGGCGGGCGACGTGTTCCCGCGCGTCCCGGTGCGCGACATCCGCGTCACCAAAGGCCAGGCAGACTGGCCACGCATGCACCTGCGCTACAGCATCGAGCAAGACGGCAAGGCCATCCGCAGTGGCGAGGCCAAGCTGTCCGATCCCAACTACCAGATGGGCGTCAACACCTACCAGCAAGACCTTTACGGCTACGAAAAGCAAATGCTCGACAAGTGGTTCCGCAAGGAGATCTTGCCGCCGAAGCGCTAAGATCTCTCGTGCACAAAACGACTCGGCTTAGTGCGCTTCGGAAGCGTTGAACATGGTTTTAGCGTAGATCAGGCCCAGACCGTAGCCGCCGCCGTGTGCGATCGAAGTGGCCACAGTTTCGTCGTAGGTCTCGCCGCGTGCCCAGTCGCGCTGCAGTTCGAGCAGATATTGCAGCGAGGTCATGGGACGGGCGCCTGCCTGCACCATGCGCTGCACGGCGCGTTCGTGGGCTTCATCGGAGACGTCGCCGCTGGCATCGGTGATGACATAGACTTCAAAGCCTTGATCGAGTGCCGACAGTGCCGGGCCTACGATGCATACCGAAGTCCACAGGCCGGCCAGCACGATTTTCTCTTTGCCGATGGCATTCACTCGCTCGGCGATACGCGGATCTTCCCAGGTGTTCATGGTGGTGCGGTCGATCGCGACTTCGTCCGGGAACACGTCCTTGATCTCGTTGAAGATCGGACCCGAGAACGATTTTTCCGCCACCGTCGTCAGGATGGTCGGCACTTTGAATTCCTTGGCGGCTTTCGACACCAGCGCCACGTTGTTGCGCAATTGGACAGGATCGATCGACTTGGTGGCAAACGACATCTGCGACTGGTGATCGATCATGATCAGGGTGTGGTTGCTTGGGCTCAGCAGGGTTTGACCTGGTTTGGCGATGGCGGTTGGCATGTTCATTCTCCTTGGAATATTCAATAATTTCGATTTAGTGTTTGACGCTGCTTTCATTGTTGCTGCGTCGATGGAATGAAGTATGCCCGGTCAGACATAAAACAAAAAGCGGAAAAATTTCCGCCTTATCATCGAAATATTCGAACATCCAATATTTGCATCGCTATTTGCCATTTATTTCTTGTTGTTATAAATTGCACGCCGGCCATTGTGCTTTTTTACTAACTTGGAGAATGCTGATGATCTGGACTAACTGGGCGGGCCTGGTGGTAGCGGGAGCGGCGCTGGCGGGATGCGGCGGCGGCGGCAGCAGCACGCAGCCCACCACGCCGCCGGCGCCATCCATCGTCGTGCAAGGCGGCATCGCACGGATGATCGCCAAGGACACCAGCATCCACATCGAGGTGACGGCACAGGCCGCCAACTTCACACCCACCGGCACGCTGTATGCCAGCGCCGGCGACGGCGCCAGTCTGGTGCAAGGCCCCGTCACGGTGACCTCGAACGGCGGCGGCAGCTACACCTTCGCACTCGACACGCTGCCCACCAAGCCGGGCGGCCGCTACACCGGCAACCTGACCATCAAGCTGTGCAGCGACCAGGCGTGCACCACTGCACAGGCCATTCCATCAATCACCGTGCCGTTCGACGTGACCGTACAGACCAGCGACAGTGCCTGGCCTGGCGACAAGCTCACCGCCTTGTCCGCCGTCAGCGGCGTGGCGGACTGGGCCACCTTCCAGGGCAATAACGCCCACACCGGCTACGTGCCGATGGAGGTCAAGCCGGATCAGATTTCGCTGCGCTGGAAGCGCGGCGCGCTCAACAACAGCAACGTTGGCTACAACGCCGTCATCTCGACGCTGGTGACGTCAAATGGACGCTTCTTCGCCAGCGGCAACAACAAGCTCACCGCCTACCAGGAAAGCGACGGCAGCGCCGCGTGGAGCTACGACACCAGCGGCCTGACCTACCCGTCCGTCAATCCGCCCGCCGTCGACAATGGCGTGGTCTACATGGCGGCCGGTCAGCAGAGTTCGACCTATATGATGGCCTTCGACGCCGCCACCGGCAGCGTGCGCATGAAATCCGCCATGAGTTCGCAGTGGGAACACTATCTGCCGCCGATCGTACAGAATGGCGCGGTGTACACCAATGCCGGCTCGTATGGCGGCCTCTATGCTTTCGCCCTGAGCGGGGAGCGCCTGTTCACTGGTGCGCTGTCGCAAACCGCGATGTGGTCACCGGCCGGTGACGCGCGCGCCATCTACGCCTACACCGGTGATGCGCTGACCATGTTCGAGCCAAAAACCGGATCAGTGCTGGCCAGTATCAAAGACACGACGTTCAGCAATTACGTCTATCAGGTGGGCGGTGCCGCTGTGATCGGCGCCAATGGGGGCGTCTACGCGGCGGCCTATACCAACGGCTATCTCAATGGCGGCGGCATCGGCAATGCTCTGACGCGCTTCGACACGCTGAAAGGCTTCCTCGACTGGCGCGTACCGGGCGTCTACCGCGTCACCCCGGCGTACTCGGACGGGGTGCTGTACGCGCCCAACTTCAATCCCTACCGCGTGGAAGCGCGCGCCGAGACTGACGGCAAGCTGCTGTGGTCGTGGACGCCACCATTGAGCGGTGAAGTCACCTTCCAGGCGTCGCCGGTGGTGACGAAAAACCTGCTGTTCGTCAGCACCAATCTGAACACCTACGCGATCGACCTGAAAACCCACCAGCCCGTGTGGAGCTATCCGGCGCCGGGATACCTGGCCATCAGCCAGAACGGCATCCTCTACATCCAGAGTCCCGATGCGCTGGTCGCGGTCAACCTGAAATAAGCACGGCAATAAAAAATCCCCGCAACGTAGTAACGTTGCGGGATTACCCGCTAACGCAGTTTCTTGAATTTCAGATGCCTGACCTCATCGACGGTCACATGGAATCCAACAATCTCGTTATTCTTGCCCCGCTCAAATGTGATGCCTGCCATGAAGCTTTTGTTCCCATAAAATACATCCGCTTTCACCGGCTTCAGCATCACGTTGCCTGCCTGTAGGCTCTGTGCTGTGAGCGTACCGCTGCTCGCATCGACCACAAACGAAGCATTGATTTCTTCGCTATAAAAGACGCCTGAAAACTGTGCCAGCTCGGCTGGTGTATAGGATGCAGCGGTGTATGGCTCGAAGATCACAGGATCGCTGCCGGCCATCGAGAAGTGCATGGCTTGGCCCTTGAATTGAATATGATATTCATCGTCGCCATCTATTTTCATTTGAAACAGCGATGCACTCAAAGGTATCAGGGCGCGCTCGGTTCCCTCCAGCCGGCTGTAATATAAAGCGCCGTCCCTGACATACACTTTGGCGGCAAGCGCCCGCGTTGGGCTCCAATAATTTCCCGCAAATTTCTGTAGCTGCTCTGTACTGAGCGGCACACTTTTGATGTTGCTGTAGTCGATGGTTTCCGCTTCAGTAAAGTCGTCTTTCAAGAGAATGGATGCTGTCCGCATCGCATAACTCCCGTTATAGGCCAGGCCTGAGCTGAGTACCATCACCGTAATATCCTGCTGAGGAAAACGGAAGATCGAACTCGCATAGCCACCATGACTTCCCAGCTGGTAGATTTTGGGGATGCCGCGCTCTTTGCCGGCATGCTGCTGTCCGTAGATTGAGATGCTGGATATGTCTTTGATGATGTCGCCGTTATCCAGCTTGATCGGCAAGCCAAGCTTTCTGGCCGGTGAGGTCATACTCCCCTTGGGAGATAAAATGGCTGAGCGCCAGGTCGAGAAATCGCGTATTGAGGTATAGAGATTCACCGGACCGGGAACACTGCGGCTGCCATAGTCCGTCTTGTACCAGCCCTTGCCCATATCTCGATAGGGTGTCGCCGTGTTTTCCAGCAGCGTGCCGCTGTCGGAAAGGAATACCGTGTTCGACATACCCAGCGGAGCGAAAATATGCTCCCTGCAAAACGCATCAAATGTTTGGCCGGAGATAGACTCCACGATTTTCGCCAGCAATATGAGCCTGGTATCGCTGCCCGGTGAGAACATCGTACCGGGTCTGAAACTCAAGTCTTTCTGGCGTTTTATCAGCGCAATGACGTTCTGCTGCTGGTCTGCGCCGGACGGCTCCCATCCAGCCAACGCTTTCAGCACCTTGTAGCCATAGACGCCATCCGTCGAACTCAGCAAGTGATTGATCGTGACCTTGTCGGCAAATTCAGGCAGCTCGGGGAGATATTTTTTGATGTCGTCATTGAGCGCCAGTTTGCCCTGGCTCTCCAGCATGAGTGTGGCGTAAGCGATGAATTCCCACGCCAGCGTATCGATCTGAAATTTCGTCTCGACCGTCGCGCCAACCTTGTATTCCAGGTTGGTGCTGCCGAAGACTTTCTGATAAATCAGCTTATCTTTTTTAAATAAAGCCACCGCTACTGCCGGCTTGTCCGGCGAGTCCAGTTCGCGGAAGACCTGGTCAAAAGCTTGCACGGTAGCCGGCGTCACCTCGACATCCGCATGCGCCATAGCGGCCCACAACATCAGGTGCCCGGCAATGATCTTCTTGAGCGTATTCATTGAGATTTCCCCTTCAGCGTGTCGATCACTTTCTGGGCTACCGACGCCGTCGCCGACGGGTCCTGTCCCGTGATGATGTTGCCGTCCGCAACATAAAATTGACTTGCCCACGATTTTTCGTAGACAAAGCTGCCACCATTTTTAGTGATTTGCTTGTCTATGGAAAAGGGGAAGGTCTTGTAGTACTCGGCCTGGGTATCTTCAAACATATCAGGGAAGCCAGTGATTTTCTTATTGGCGACGATGAAGGCGCCCTCTTTATTCTTCAGATTGGCAATGCCGGCCGTGCCGTGGCAGATCGCTGAAATAACGCCACCCTGCTCATATATCTTGCCAGCGATAGCCTGGATATTGCTGTGCTCGGCAATGCCGAACATGGCTGAGCCGCCTCCGCTGTAGTAGATGGCTTGATAGTCGCCCGGATTAATCATCGAAGGCGAAAGCGTGCTCTTCAGCCTATGCATGAATTCAGCGTTGTATAAATACTCTTTCTGGGTTTTATCCGAGGTTTCGATGTAGCCTAAAGGAATCGCACCGCCAGTGGGACTGACAAAATCCACGGTATAGCCATTTTTTATGAAAACATCATAGGCAATGACGATTTCCTGAAAGTGGTTGGCGGTGTTAATCGTGGTATTTCCATAGGTATGCTGATTGGATGTGACAAACAACACCTTATTTTTATGTTTTGGAATTTCTTTCCAGGTGTAGCTTTTTTGGACAATCTTCCAATTGTTTTGATACTTCACCAGCATGAAGTAATCTGTGTAGATCCTGAAGTTTGGTATCAGTATTTCTGCTTTGGCTGTAGCCACATCATTTTCAACGTCGATGGACAAGATGCGTCCAATGCGGCTGTTCTTTTCACCCGGCTTTATATCGGCGATGTATTGTGCGCCCGAACGAACCAGTAATTCTTTTGCGTCATTCACCGCGTAGAGCTTAAAGTCGGGATGAAAAGCTTTTTGTAGCCTGGCTGGCTCACCATTGGCTGTCCCGACGATGTAATCAAGCAGCGTTTCGGTGATTTGTTCCCTGTCGGTTTTGCTCGTACCCATCGCATTGGGAACGGGTGAGCCCACGGCTCCCCTCAGCATGCAAAATAGAAGACTGACACCGATAAGGGTGCGTAAAAAAATAGATGGACGCATACATTCGCCTGGAGTGACACAAGTACCTGTTTACCGAAGGTAAATACGGTGGTTCAGCCACCGTGAAGGAATCGGCTAGCCAAATGCGAACTTAGGCTGGATAGTGGCGTCCGTGGTCATGGACCATAATTTCGGACTCCGGATACATGATTTCAAAGGATGGGATGGCACCCACGCAGGCGTGAGCGCGACTTAGATTGAGACTTGGCAGTCTTGCGCCGCCGGAGGGGAAGTTGGCTTGGCCGCAAATGCGGCCCGGTAGCTGGCAGGGGTTTGCCCAGTGATCTTCTTGAAAGCGGCAAAAAAAGTAGAATCGGAATTGAAACCGCTACGCTCGGCAACAAGCTCCATATTCAAATGTGACTCTTGAACCAGCAAGTCTTTGGCGTACTCAATGCGGAACTCGTTAATATATGCATTAAAGCTTTTCCCAGAGTTCTCATTGATCACCTGAGAAATTGTGGTTTGCAGGCTGCCCATTTTCTTGGCCAGCATTGCCAGACTTAACATCGGATTCAGATAGAGCTGCTGTTCATGCATCATCTTGTTGAGCGACTCCAGCAATGCAATGGCATCTTTCTGCGCCAGTTTGCGATTCTGGTATTTCTCTTTTTTCTCTGGATCAGCTACGACTTCGTTTTGCAAAAGATAAGACAGGATCGTAATATGTATAGAGAAAGTAAATGAGAGCGCGCCCACGATATACGATGTAAACGGGGTACTGACATAGGCAAGGAGTATAAGGAAACTACCGAAGTAGACGCTTAATAACAGCAAGCTTCGCCGCCTGTCCTCAGCAGCCAATAGAGCACGCGACATCCAAAGCTGTTTTCCCGCCAACAATAGGTATAAAAACCAATACGCATGTATGCCACAGATCACATAATATCGGGTGCTGGCATGATCGATATATGGAAAAACTACACCCATCGTGATCAGTAAACATCCCACAAGAAGATGTCCGTGCCAATATTTATCAGGCGGACGTTGCGCCAGATCGGCAAGATAACAATGCACATACAGATAAGTCAGCGGTCCGATAAGCAGACAGGCCGATAAACCTAACTGAAGAAATACCGGCGCCAGGTCCGGATTAAAATAATAGAAGGTCGATTTAGCGGTGCGAAAGCCGATCGCCAGCAATAAAGCACCCAGTAGCGTGTTCGCCAAACGGTGCGAGCGGCGGCTGAAGAGATACAGCGCCAGCAAAATGCCATTCACCGCTCCCAGTGCGCTGAAAAGAAATAGTAGTAGGCTTGAGATCACTGGCGATTTATCGAATTGAATTTACACAAAGGTACAGCCAACAAAAAAGCCCGTCACGTCAAAGTGTACGGGCTTTTATTTCAGTTCAGCGGCAATGCCTTAGAACGGAATGTCGTCATCCATGTCCGAGAAGTTCGGCGCTGGACGTGGTGCTGGACGTGGTGCCGGGGCCGGTGGCGCCATTTGTGGGCGAGGGGCCGGAGCCTGGCGCGGAGCCGGGGCTTCGTAACCGCCGCCGCCGTAGCTGTCGTCACCACCAGCGTCGCCGCCCATGCCGGAACGGCCGCCCAGCATCTGCATATTTTCAGCGATGATGTCGGTGGCGTATTTTTCGACGCCGTCTTTGTCGGTGTACTTACGGGTCTGCAGACGGCCTTCAACGTAGACCGACGAACCTTTTTTCAGGTACTGGCCGACGATTTCCGCCAGGCGGCCGAAGAACGAGATGCGGTGCCATTCGGTCAGCTCTTTCTGCTCACCGGTGTTGCGGTCTTTCGATTTGTACGAGGTCGCCACGGCGATGTTGGCGATCGCATCACCGCTAGGCATGTAGCGAATTTCCGGATCGCGACCCAGATTGCCGACGATGATGACTTTGTTGACTGATGCCATTTTATTAAAACTCCAATGTGATCGGCGAAAGTAGAAGTTTAGCTCACTTTTGCGATAGGCCCCTATTTCTCTGTGCCCTATTTGCTATGTCTCAATGTCCGGCGCGCCGGCCTGGTGGAACACCAGCTCATCAACACGCTGGCCCTGCCGCAAATGCTGCTCGATGATGCGATCCATGTTCTCCGGCGTGACGTTGTAGTACCAGGTACCGTCCGGCTGCACGCAGACAATGGGGCCGCCTTTGCAGGCGGCAAAACAACCGACCCGGCTGCGCTTGACGCGCAGGTCGCCCGCATCCAGCCCGGCCGCCTTGAGCTTGCCGCCCAGGCTGTCGAACAGCGCCTGCGGCACGCCCTCGGCGTTGCAACGCGGGCCGGTGCACACCAGCAGGTGACGATGGTAGTAGCCGATTTTCGGCTTAACAACGGGTTCGCTCATATTTTCCTAAATGAAGCGCCGCATCTTACAGCAAGCCGTGCGCAGCCGGTATGATAGGCCTGGAACGCAACCGAGGATGCATATGGCAGCAGAGGGGAAAGTCTATTTGATCGGCGCGGGGCCGGGCGCGGCGGATTTGATCACCGTGCGCGGCGCGCGCCTGCTGGCGCAGGCCGACGTGGTGCTGTACGACGCGCTGGTCACGCAGGAGATGCTGGCGCTGTGCGCGCAAGCCGAGCTGATCTCGGTCGGCAAACGCTCCGGCCAGCGCTCGACCGCGCAAACCGCCATCAATCAGCAGCTGGTCGAGTGTGCGCAGCGCTACCACACCATTGTCCGCCTCAAGGGCGGCGACCCGATGCTGTTCGGCCGCGCCGACGAGGAGTTGCGCGCGCTGGAAGCCGAAGGCATCGAGGTGGAAGTCATCCCCGGCATCACCACCGCGCTGGCGGCAGCCGCAGCCACCAAGCAGCCGCTGACGCGCCGCGGCGTGGCCCGCAGCGTGGCCTTCTTCACCTCCAGCACCGCGCCCGGCGAACCGGATCACCCGGCGCTACCGGAAACCGACACCCTGGTGCAGTACATGGGCGGACGCGAAGCCGCCGCCACCGCCGCGCGCCTGCTGGCCGAAGGCCGCCGCCCGGATCTGCCGGTGGTGGTGGTGGAAAATTGCAGCCGCGCCGACCAGCGCATCGCGCGCCTGACGCTGACCGGCCTGGCCAAAGGGCTGGACGACGCCCACGGCCCAGTGCTGGTAATGATCGGTGAAGCGCTGCAACAACGCGACCATCAGCCAAGTTGAAACGACGCAAGAAAATACTGGTATTATATACAGTGTAGCGCGCCGCCAGCACGATCCATCCCACCGCCCGGCGCGGGAATTCAAACCCGGCTATAGTGTCGGGTTGACTCTAAAGGCCAAAAATCCCATGGAACAGATCCGCATTCGCGGCGCACGCACGCATAACCTGAAAAACATCAATCTTGACCTGCCACGCAACAAGCTGATCGTGATTACCGGCTTGTCCGGTTCCGGCAAATCGTCGCTGGCGTTCGATACGCTGTACGCCGAAGGCCAGCGCCGCTATGTGGAGTCGCTGTCGGCTTACGCCCGCCAGTTCCTGCAACTGATGGAAAAGCCGGACGTCGACCTGATCGAAGGCCTGTCGCCGGCGATTTCGATTGAGCAGAAAGCCACCTCGCACAACCCGCGTTCGACGGTCGGCACCGTGACCGAGATCCACGATTATCTGCGGCTGCTGTACGCGCGCGTCGGCACGCCTTACTGCATCAACCACCCGGACCAGGCGCTGGCCGCGCAAACCGTCTCGCAGATGGTCGACGCGGTGCTGGCCCTGCCGGCCGACACCAAGCTGATGATACTGGCGCCGGTGGTGGCCAACCGTAAGGGCGAGCACGTCGATTTGTTCGAAGCCATGCAGGCGCAGGGCTTCATCCGCTTCCGCGTGCAGAGCGGCACGCACGACGCCAAGATCTATGAAGTGGAAGACCTGCCGAAGCTGAAGAAAACCGAGAAGCACACCATCGACGTGGTGATCGACCGTGTCAAAGTCAGCCCCGAAATCAAGCAGCGCCTGGCCGAAAGCTTCGAAACTGCGCTGCGCCTGGCCGATGGCCGCGCCGTGGCGCTGGAAATGGATAGCGGCGTGGCACACGTCTACTCCAACAAGTTCGCCTGCAATACCTGCGGCTATTCGCTGCAGGAGCTGGAGCCGCGCCTGTTCTCGTTCAATAACCCGATGGGCGCGTGCCCTGAGTGCGACGGCCTGGGTCACATCGAATTCTTCGATCCGAAACGGATTGTCGCCTTCCCGAATCTGTCGCTGGCTTCCGGCGCGGTGAAAGGGTGGGACCGCCGCAACCAGTTCTACTTCTCGATGCTGTCCAACCTGGCGGCGTTCTACGAGTTCGACCTGGACCTGCCGTTCGAAAAACTGCCGAAGGCAGCGCAGGAAGCGGTGCTGAACGGCTCCGGCAAGACCACGATCCCGTTCACCTACATCAATGAGCGCGGCCGCACCGTGGTCAAGGAACACACTTTTGAAGGTGTGGTCAACAATCTGGCGCGCCGCTACCGCGAAACCGATTCGATGGCGGTGAAAGAGGAACTGGCCAAGTTCATCAACGAGAAAAAATGTCCATCGTGCGAAGGCGCGCGCCTGCGCGTGGAAGCGCGCTACGTCAAAGTCGGCAGCGGCAAGCAGGAACGCGCGATCTATGAGATCGCCGAGAAGCCGCTGCGCGAAACGCTGTCTTTCTTTGAGCAGCTGAAGCTGAAAGGCGCGAAGAAGGAAATCGCCGACCGCGTGGTGAAAGAGATCATCTCGCGCCTGCAATTCCTCAACAACGTCGGCCTCGACTACCTGTCGCTGGACCGCAGCGCCGATACGCTGTCGGGCGGCGAAGCGCAGCGTATCCGCCTGGCGTCGCAGATCGGCTCCGGCCTGACCGGCGTGATGTATGTGCTGGACGAGCCGTCGATCGGCCTGCACCAGCGCGATAACGACCGCCTGATCGACACGCTGAAGCACCTGCGCGACATCGGCAACAGCGTGCTGGTGGTGGAACACGACGAAGACGCGATCCGCACCGCCGACTATGTGGTCGACATGGGTCCGGGCGCCGGCGTGCATGGCGGCGAAGTCATCGCCGCAGGTTCGCTGAAGGACATCCTGAAAAACAAGAAATCGCTGACCGCGCAGTACCTGAGCGGCGCGCGCAAGATTGAGGTACCGAAGCAGCGCCACGTCGCCGATCCGGACAAGCAGTTGACGATCACCGGCGCCACCGGCAATAACCTGAAGAAGGTCAATCTGACGCTGCCGGTCGGCCTGATGACCTGCGTGACTGGGGTTTCCGGCTCAGGCAAGTCGACGCTGGTGAACGACACGCTGTTCCCGGCGCTATCGCGCCACCTGTACGGTTCGCAGACCGAGCCAGCGCCGCACGACAGCATCAGCGGTCTGGAACATTTCGACAAGGTGATCTCGGTCGACCAGGCGCCAATCGGCCGCACGCCGCGTTCGAATCCTGCGACCTACACCGGTTTGTTCACGCCGATCCGCGATTTGTTCTCCACCGTGCCGACCGCGAAAGAGCGCGGCTACAGCGCCGGCCGTTTCTCGTTCAACGTCAAGGGCGGCCGCTGCGAAGCCTGCCAGGGCGATGGCGTGATCAAGGTCGAGATGCACTTCCTGCCGGACGTGTACGTACCATGCGACGTTTGCCACGGCAAGCGCTATAACCGCGAAACGCTGGAAGTGCAGTACAAGGGCAAGAACATCACCGAGATCCTCGACATGACGGTCGAGGACGCGCACGAGTTCTTCAAACCGGTTCCGCTGATCGCGCGCAAGCTGCATACGCTGCTGGACGTGGGCCTGGGCTACATCAAGCTGGGACAGAGCGCGACCACGCTGTCGGGCGGCGAGGCGCAGCGCGTCAAGCTGTCGCTGGAGCTGTCCAAGCGCGACACCGGCCGCACGCTGTACATCCTGGATGAGCCGACCACCGGTCTGCACTTCCACGATATCGACCTGCTGCTGAAGGTGATCCACCGCCTGCGCGATCAGGGCAACACCTTGGTCATCATCGAGCACAATCTCGATGTGATCAAGACCGCCGACTGGATCGTCGATCTGGGTCCGGAAGGCGGTGCTGGCGGCGGCAAGATCATCGCCAGCGGTTCGCCGGAAGAGGTGGCTGCCAACGCCGCCAGCGTCACCGGCAAATATCTGGTGCCGCTGTTGAAGTAAGCATAGGCATGAAGCGGGATATCGGCATACTGCGCGCCCCCAACCGGCTCGATCACATGATCGACATCGTCCAGCAGCACGTGCTGGACGGGCAACGGGTGGCAACGGCGATCCCTTTCCTGTCGCTGCTGCGCTCCTCGCATCCGACACCGGTCAGCAAGGGCGTGCTCAAGCCCTCCTGCTGCGTGATCCTGCAAGGCCAGAAGCGCGTGCATCTGGCCGGCGAGATCCTCGATTACGGCCCCGGCGAATATCTGGTGGTGTCGGTGGACATGCCGGCCTCCGGTCACATCGTCAATGCCACGCCGGACAAACCTTATCTGCTACTGAACATCGAACTCGATCCGGCGGAGATTGCGGCGATTGTGCTGGAAGCGCAAATCGCCATCGACTCGGAGCAGCCGGTGCGCGGCGCCTTTGTCGGCAAGACGGATGACACCTTGCAGGAGAGCTTGTACCAGCTGGTGCGCCTGCTGCAAGCGCCAGCCGCAGAAGCATCTTTCCTGGCGGTGGGCCTGAAGCGCGAGATCATCTACCGCATGCTGAACGGACCTTACGGCCGCCAGCTATATCAGAACGTGGTGCTGGACCAGCAGGATCGCGGCATCAGCAAGGCCATCGCCTGGCTCAAGGATCATTATGACCAGGTGGTGCGCGTTGAAGACCTGGCGCAAGCCACCAATATGAGCGTCTCCAGCCTGCACCATCGCTTCAAGGCGGTGACCACGATGGGGCCGATGCAGTATCAGAAGCAGCTGCGCTTGCAGCAGGCGCGCACCTTGCTGCTGAACGGCGACCTCGACGCCGCCACCGCCGCCTACAAGGTCGGCTACGAAAGCGCCTCGCAGTTCAGCCGCGAATACCGCCGCCTGTTTGGTGCGCCACCTATGCAAGACATCAAAAAACTTCGGGCCACGCCATGAAATTCAATAAGAAACGCCTGCTGCCGTTCGGCGTATGCCTGTTTGCCTTCGCCATGGTGGCGCTGATGGCGGACAAGCAGTGGTCGGAGCAGCAGCAGCAGATCGACCTGATTACGGAATTCTATAAGGACCACCTGTCGCGGCCGGACCAGCGGCAGGCCAGCCAGGTAGCGCCGGGTGCCTTCTATTCGAAGGAGCTGGAGGCGCTGGTCGACGCCAACAACCAGCTGTGCTACGCGCTGTCGCGTGGCGACGACATCTGCGGCTACGGCGCCGACGGCGACGTTTTCCTCGACGCGCAGGAGGTGTCGCCCAGCCTGGACTTCGAGCGCGCCGGCTTCAAGGTGGAACGCGTCGGCGAGAACACGGTAGAGGCGACCTTCAACGTGTATCCCGACATGGGCGCAGCCTACGAGCGCCAGATCCGCTATTCGCTGGTGTTTGAAGAGGACAAAGGCTGGCGCGTCGACGACATGCAGTTCGCGCAAGGACGTTCGATGCGCGAGGAGCTACAGCAGGAAAACGAGGCCGTGCTGGCGCGCGCCCGTGACCTGGCGGACACCGCCGGCTGGGTGTTCAACTATCTGGGCAACGAGGACATGCTGGACCGCGCCGTGCGCTTCATCGACTTCCCGGTGCAGGTGTGCGACCAATACAGCGTTTGCGTTGCCATCAAGCGCGACGATCCGCGCCTGCTGCACGCACTGGACGTGCTGGCCGACCGCAACGCGGACCTGGCCACGCTGCCGAAGTCCGGCGACATCCAGGCCGCCGACGGCAAGGTAGTCGCCATCGGCGCGCTGGACTTCACCTTCCGCAATCGCGCATGGTGGGTGACCAGGATAGACCTGCGGCGCTAATCCGCATCAGGCTTTCTTCTGGCCGGCCACCCACTCCTTGATATGGGTTTCCAGCACATCCATCGGCAGCGCGCCTGCGCCCAGCACCTGGTCGTGGAAGGCGCGGATGTCGAAGCGTTCGCCCAGTTCCGTGCGGGCGTAGTCGCGCAGTTCGAGGATCTTCAGCTGGCCGATCTTGTAGCCCAGCGCCTGGCCGGGCCAGACGATGTAGCGGTCAGTCTCACTCTGCACGTCCACCTCCTCGATGCCCGAGTGGTCGTGGAAGAAGTCCACCACCTGCTGGCGGCTCCACTGCTTGTAATGCAGTCCCGTGTCCACCACCAGCCGGATCGCGCGCAGCATCTCATCCTGCAAATGGCCATAGTAGCTATAAGGATCCTTGAAGAAGCCCAGCTCCTCGCCCAGGCGTTCCGAGTACAGCGCCCAGCCCTCGGCATAGGCCGTGTAATTGCCCTGCTGGCGGAAGTCCGGCAGCCCTTGAATCTCCTGCGCGATGGTCAGCTGCATATGGTGGCCAGGCACGCCTTCGTGCAGCGCCGTGGTTTCGATGCTGATGGTGGACCGGTTGGCGAAATCACCGGTGTTGACCATCACCCGGCCAGGACGCTTGCCGTCCGGTGAACCCGGCATGTAAGCGGCTGCGGATGCGCCCTTCTCGCGGAACTGCTCCACCTGAGTGATTTCCACTTTCCCCTTCGGCAGCACGCCGAATTGCGCCGGCAGCTGGAGGTACATCTGATCGGTGTATTTCTGGTACAGATCGATGATCTCCTGGCGCGACTTGGGATGCAGTTCCGGCTTATCGGCCAGCGCCTTGTTGAAGGTCTTCAGATCGTTATAGCCCAGCTTCTTCGCCGTCTCCAGCATCTGCGCCTCGATGCGCGCCACTTCGGACAAGCCCAGCTGGTGGATCGCTTCCGGCGTCATCTCGGTGGTGGTCGACGACCTGGCCTTGAAGGTATAGCGCGCCGCGCCATCCGGCAGCGACCACATGCCCACATCCTTGCGGCCGTACGGCAGGTAGTGGGTCTTGGTGTAGACCGCCAGCTTCTTGTAGGCGGGCGCCACGTCGTTCTTCACCGCTGCCAGAATTTCCTTGCTCAGGCGCGCCTTGTCGGCGGCGGAAAACGCTTTCGGGAATTTCTTCAGCGGCTCTGCGTAAGGCGAATCGGCCGGCTTCATGGCCGCCACGTCCTCGCACTGCTTGACGATTTTCGGGATCAGGAATTGCGGCGGCATCAGCTTGTCGCGCACGCCGTTTGCCATCTGCACGCGGGTTTGCTCAAACAGCTTGGGCAAGGCGCGCAGACGCTTGATGTAGTCCTCGTAATCCTTGACGGTTTCAAACGACAGCGCCGAGATGATCATCGGCGTATCGATATGCACGCCGGAATTCTGCGCCAGCGGCATCTCCCAATCCTTGAAGCGCGCGCCATCGACATTCTGGCGCAGCTGGCGCAGCATCAGCTCGCGGTTCAGCTGTTCCTGCAGAGGGAAGCCGGTGGTGTCTACGGCTTCAAAGCGCTTCAGGAATTCGCCGCTGGCCTTGATGTCGGCTTCGATGCCGGCCTGCGAAAAGTCGGACCACTTGTCGTTGAAGCGCTTATCGCCAATCAGCGAAGCCCATTCCGGGCTGGTACGCATGGTGTAGTCCCACTGTTCTTTCAGCAGGCTATTAAGTGCGGCGCGGCGCGCTTCCAGGTCGGGAGCGGCGTTGTCGGCATGGGCCACGCCCAGGATCAGGGAAAACAACAGGGCGCTCGCGGCGCCGATATTTTTCATCGTTGTCATGTCGGCCTAAGGTAAAGAGGGTGAGCGTGCACTGTAGCGTCAACCCCAGGCGCGGGCACGGCAATTGTGACGAAATGAGCAAACACCGGCATGGAATGCAGAATCAGGCAACCATGCGGCAGGAATCCCACTGATGCGGCGGCGCGCAAATTCCTAGAATGGCCGCATCCACTTTCACTTCGGGAGCAGCCATGTACAGCATCGATCACATCTACATCAACGGCCAGTTCGTCACACCGCACGGCAACGAGATATTCGCCCTGGTCAATCCAAGCACCGGACAACTGGCCGGCCAGGTGCGCCTGGGCGACGCCGAAGACGCACGCCGCGCCATCGCCGCCGCCAAAGCCGCCTTCCCGGCTTTCTCGCGCACCAGCAAAGCTGAACGTGGCGGCATGCTGCAACGCTTGCACGATGCAGTGCTGGCGCGGGCCGACGATGCCGCCAGCGCGCTGGTGGAAGAATACGGCGGCCCGCTCAACACCAGCATCAGCCGCTCGCGCTACACGGCGAATATGTTCCTGGACGTAAAGCGCGTCATGGAGGAACACGCCTTCGTCAAGACCGTCAACAAATCCAAGGTCAAGCTGGAGCCGGTGGGCGTGGTCGGCATTATCACGCCGTGGAATTCCAGCGCCTGGTTCATCGCCAACAAGGTCGCCACCGCCATCGCCGCCGGCTGCACGGTGGTGGTCAAGCCCAGCGAATTAAGCGCGCGCCAGAACCAGATACTGGCCGAAGCCTTCCATGCGGCCGCGCTGCCGCCTGGCGTGGTCAACATCGTCAATGGCCGGGGTGATGTGGTGGGTGAGGAGTTCAGCACGCATCCGGACATCACCAAGATTTCCTTCACCGGCTCGACGCCGGTCGGCAAGCAGATCGCCCGCCTTGGCGTTGATACCATGAAGCGGGTGACGCTGGAGCTGGGCGGGAAAAGCGCCAATGTCATTCTTGATGACGCTGATTTCGCCAAGGCGATTCCGATGGCGATACAAGCCTGCTTCATGAACAATGGCCAGGCCTGCATCGCCGGCACGCGTTTGCTGGTGCCGGCGCATCGGCTGGAGGAAGTCAAGGCGCTGGCCAAGGCAGCGGCGGAAGCAGTGGTGGTTGGCGATCCCCACGATGCGGCGGTATCGCTCGGCCCCATCGTCACGCAAAAACAGTACGAGCGCGTGCAGCGCTATATCGCCATCGGCATTGAGGAGGGCGCGCAACTGCTGACCGGTGGCCTGGGCAAGCCGCACGGCCTGGATGCAGGCTACTTCGTCAAGCCGACCGTGTTTGCCGGGGTGACGCCCGCAATGACCATCGCCAAAGAAGAAATCTTCGGCCCGGTGCTATCTATCCTGACCTATGCAACGGAAGAAGAAGCAATCACCATCGCCAACGACACGCCCTACGGCCTGCAAGCCTACGTCAGCTCCAGCGACCTGGCACGCGCCAACCGCGTGGCGGACCGGCTGGTGGCGGGCCGGGTCCACATCAACGGCATCCATGATGACCTGATCGCGCCGTTTGGCGGCTTCAAACAATCCGGCATCGGCCGTGAATTCGGGCCTTACGGACTTGATGCCTATCTGGAGCCGAAAGCTATTTTGGGCGAGCGCGCGCAGTACCGTTAATACAGCATGAAGTCGTCGTTATGGTTGGGCAGCGAGCGCAGGGTGCGGCCCAACTTCGGCCACAGCAGGCAAAGCAGCAGAACAAGCACGAACAGCAAAAAAGTCTTCATGGCTAACTCCTTTTTCGCACATGTGTGCGAAATATGGTAAATAAAAAGCGCCGCGTGCCGCGGCGCCCGCTTACTCCAGATCGTTAAAGCTCTTGTAGGTCGAGATAAGGCGGCTGAAGGCGCGCTGCATATGCCGCTGGGCCTGTTCATCGCGCAGGAAACGGGTGTCGTGGATCAGCCCCACGATCAGGCTGTAGATTTCGTAGACCAGCTGTCCTGCGTCGGTATCCGGCCGCAGCTGGCCCAGCGCCATCGCCTGCAGGATGGTCTTGCGCAGCGAGGCGCGCCAGGCTTCAGCGCCTTGCTGCAAGCGGTCGCGCAGCGGGCCTTGCTGGTCATCAAATTCAAACGCGCCAGCGCTGTAAAGACAGGAATTGCGCATGCCCTCATCGGCGGCGCGGCGCGACCAGGCGTTGACCTGGGCGATCAGGCGCGGCAGGCCCTTGGGCTGTTGCAGCGAGGGTAGGAAGATTTCTGCGGCAAAGCGGCGGTCGTACTCGTCCAGCACCGCGTCCTGCAAGGCCTCCAGCGAGCCGACGCGCGAAAACACACCGCTCTTGCTGACGCCGGTGCGCTTGGCCAGCTCGCCCAGCGACAGCTTGCCGATGCCATCGGTGGCCGCCATGTCGAGGGCGGCTTCCAGAATGGCGGCGTAAGTGGCTTCGCTTTTGGCGGTCAAGGTGTCCATGGATGGAACTTTAGCACACCTGTGCGAAACCACAAGCAAAAAAAACGGCGCATAGTGCTATGCGCCGTTTTCGCTCCTCAAGTCTGGCCTGTATTTTTTATCGTGCCAAACGTTTCTCCAGGTCGGCTTTCACCGCCTTGAGTTCTTCTGGCAGGTGGTAAGCCAGCTTGGTGAACAGTTCCTCGTGCAGCTTCAGCTCTTCGCGCCATGCATCCTTGTCGATCGAGGTGATGGTTTCGAACTCTTCCGGCGAGAACGGAATGCCGTCCCATTTCAGGTCGCCAAAGCGCGGGGTGGTGCCGAAGATGTTCTCGATACCGCCGGCATCGCCTTCGATACGTTCCAGCATCCACTTCAGCACGCGCATATTGTCGCCGAAGCCAGGCCAGACGAAGTGGCCCTGCTCGTCGGTGCGGAACCAGTTGACGCAGAAGATTTTCGGCAGCGTGGCGCCGTCGATCTTGCCAACTTTCTCGCCCAGGTTCAGCCAGTGCTGGAAGTAGTCGCTCATGTTGTAGCCAATGAACGGCAGCATGGCGAATGGATCGCGGCGCACCACACCCATCTGGCCCGCTGCTGCTGCGGTGGTTTCCGAACCCATGGTGGCAGCCATATAGACGCCTTCCACCCAGTTGCGCGCTTCGGTCACCAGCGGCACAGTGGTCGAACGGCGACCGCCGAAGATGAAGGCCGAGATCGGCACACCGGCTGGATCATCCCAGGCCGGATCGATTACCGGATTCTGCGTGGCGGCCACGGTGAAGCGGGCATTCGGGTGCGCCGCCTTGCCGGTCGACTCCGGCGTCCAGTCCTTGCCCTGCCAGTCGATCAGGTGCTGCGGCGCCGGCTTGCTCAGACCTTCCCACCACACATCGCCGTCATCGGTCAGCGCGACGTTGGTGAAGATGGTGTTCTCGCGCAGCGAGGCCATGCAGTTGTAATTGGTTTTTTCGTTGGTGCCAGGAGCCACGCCGAAGTAGCCGGCTTCCGGATTGATCGCGTACAGGCGGCCGTCGGCGCCCGGCTTGATCCAGGCGATATCGTCGCCGATGGTGGTGATTTTCCAGCCGTTGAAGCTTTCCGGCGGAATCAGCATGGCGAAGTTGGTCTTGCCGCAAGCCGATGGGAAGGCCGCTGCCACATAGTGCTTCTTGCCTTCCGGCGATTCTACGCCCAGGATCAGCATGTGTTCAGCCAGCCAGCCGGTTTCGTTACCCTTGCCGCCTTGCGCTTCCTGGAAGCCCATATTGGAAGCGATGCGCAGCGCAAAGCACTTCTTGCCCAGCAGCGCATTACCGCCGTAGCCCGAACCGAAGGACCAGATTTCGCGCGTCTCAGGGTAGTGAACGATGTACTTGGTGCTG
The DNA here is from genome assembly GCF_019219065.1 of Duganella sp. sic0402. Classification (GTDB taxonomy): domain Bacteria; phylum Pseudomonadota; class Gammaproteobacteria; order Burkholderiales; family Burkholderiaceae_D; genus Rugamonas. Next base: position 50,323 of record NZ_JAHUWK010000009.1, read on the forward strand.
TTGCATGGCCATGCCACGTCTTTCTGGCCGGCTTTCAGCGGCGCGCCGACGGTGTGCACGCATGGCACGAACTCGCCATCGGTGCCCAGCACGTCGTAAACGGCCTTGCCCATACGGGTCATGATGCGCATATTCACTGCCACGTATGGCGAGTCCGACAGTTCCACGCCGATGTGGGCGATCGGCGAACCCAGCGGGCCCATCGAGAACGGCACCACATACATGGTGCGGCCGACCATGCAGCCGTCGAACAGCGGATGCAGCGTGGCGCGCATGTCGGCCGGGTCCATCCAGTTATTGGTCGGGCCGGCTTCTTCCTTGGTTTTCGAGCAGATGAAGGTGCGGTCTTCGACGCGCGCAACGTCGGTCGGATCCGAACAGGCCAGGTAGGAGTTAGGACGCTTTTCCTGGTTCAGCTTCTTCATGGTGCCGGCGGCAACCATTTCCGCGCACAGGCGGTCGTATTCTTCCTGCGAACCGTCGCACCAGTAGATGCGGTCCGGCTTGGTCAGGGCGGCGATTTCCGCCACCCAATTGATGAGCTTTTGCTGTTTGATGTAAGCTGGGGCGTTCAATGGTGCAACGCCACCCATCACGGGCTGATTCATGATACCTCCAATGCTAATAAAGAATTCGGCGGCGGCAGATCGTCGTCAGCTTATGGCTAGACGCTCAGAGGTCCATTCGAAATGGGTCGGCGTGCGTTACGGCGGTCGTGGCGCGGCCCGGATGTGGTCGCCGGGCCCTGTTTTAGTCGGCCGATTGTACACCCCTCAACAGGTGTTCCATACAAAAATGTAGGAGAATACTTGAGCAAAGTAGTAAGCTATTAAGCTTGTCGCCCAGACTGTTATTTCCCTACGAAATTTCTTGAAAGATCGTTTAACTTCCATGAAAATTGCTGTTCTCGATGATTACCAAAATGCAACTCAAAGCCTGAAATGCGTTGAGTTATTGGCTGGCCACGAAGTAAAAGTTTTCAATAGCACAACGCGAGGCCTCGGCCAATTGGCCATCCGGCTGGCGCCTTATGACGCGCTGGTGCTGATCCGCGAGCGCACCGCATTCAACCGTGCCTTGCTGTCCAAGCTGCCGAATCTGAAGCTGATTTCGCAAACCGGCAAGCTGGCCGGCCACGTCGATGTGGCTGCGGCGACCGAACTGGGCATTGCGATTGCCGAGGGTGTCGGCTCGCCGACCGCACCGTCCGAGCTGACCTGGGCGCTGATCATGGCGGCGGCGCGCAAAATCGTGCCGTACGCAAACAACCTCAAGGATGGCCTGTGGCAGACCGCCTCCATCAACCCGGAACTGAACGGACTGGGTTTCGTGCTCAAGGGCCGTACGCTGTGCATCTGGGGCTATGGCAAGATCGGCCAGACCGTGGCCGGCTACGGCCGCGCCTTCGGCATGAACGTGATGGTGTGGGGCAGCCAGGCCAGCCGCGACAAGGCACTGGCCGACGGCTATCAGGCGGCGCCTTCGCGCGAAGCTTTCTTCACGCAAGCCGACGTGCTGAGTCTGCACTTGCGCCTGAACGACGCCACCCGTGGCATCGTCGCCGCCGATGACCTGGCGCGCATGCGGCCGGACGCGTTGTTCGTCAACACCAGCCGCGCCGAGCTGGTGCAGCCGGATGCCTTGGAACAGGCGCTGCAAAAGGGACGGCCGGGCTATGCGGCGCTGGATGTATTCCCCTCGGAACCGCTGGCGGCCGATTCAGCGCTGCTGCGCATCCCGACCGTGCTGGCGACGCCGCACCTGGGCTACGTCGAGCGGGACAGCTACGAGCTGTACTTCCAGCATGCGTTCCAGAACGTGGTGAACTTTGCCAACGGCCAGCCGAGTAATATCAATAATCCAGACTACGCTCGTCAGGCACGCCAGTGAGATTGATGCGCGGTGCCGGCATCACATGCACCTTGCTCCACAGGCCGGCCCAGCCGGGCGGCCAGGTGATGTCCGGGCCGGCGTAGGGCGGCAGCGTGGCGCGCACCGGTATCACCGGCACCGGCGGCATCTCGGTCAGCGGGCCGCCATTGGGACGCTGCATGTCCAGGCTGTACATATAGCCTGGCAGCAAGGCGTCGCAGACGCTGGCGAACCAGGCGGTGTGATCCTCATCGCGGCCCAGCGCCTGCGCCAGTCCCTGCGGATCGAACCTGGCCAGCGCGTGGATCAGCTCCTCGGTGGTGGCGCCGGGCGTATCGCCCCAGCCCATCACCGGATTGCTGTTGTAATCGGCGCCGGAGCCATACCAGCCTTCGCGCCACGGGCGCTGCATCCAGTCGCGCTGGCCGGCGAACAAATGCCAGCGCCAGTGCAGGCCGGACGGCTTAGGCCAGGAATACAGGTAAAGCTTTTGATAGCCGGCCTGGTGCAGCGCGCGCACCAGCGCCATCAGCCGCGCGTGCGGCATGCGGTCGGGCGGGGCGCGGCGGAACAGAATCGCCTCGCCGTCGGCGAACTGCACCTCATCGGAGGACAGATTCAGATCGAGCGTGCGCGACTCGCTGCCGAAGCGGGCGGAGATCCAGCCGGTCAACAGATTGACCGTCGTGATCACGCCGTAGCCACGGTGGCGGTGGAAAATAACAGTGCCGGGAGCGAGCGCCTTCATAGTCTGCAAACGAACAAAGAAACCAGTGTAGACATAGTCCGGCCAAGTTTCCAGTCCGGCGTATAGGTTATGATGCGGATCTTTTAGATAGCTTGGATTTTTACCATGACCCTGCGCATCCTGGCCACCGGCGGCACTTTCGACAAACACTACAACGAACTCAACGGCACCCTGGGCTTCGCCGACAGCCATGTGCCGGACCTGCTGAAACGTTGCCGTCTGACCATCGATGTGGCGCTGGAGCAGCTGCCGCTGATGGATTCGCTGGACATGGTGGACGCCGACCGCGCGCGCATCCTGGCCTCATGCCAGGCGGCTACCGAAAAAGCCATCGTCATCATCCACGGCACCGACACCATGCCGCAGACGGCCCAAGTGCTGGGCCCGGCCAACCTGGGCAAAACCATCGTGCTGACCGGCGCCATGATTCCGTATTCGATCGCCAACTCCGACGCCATGTTCAACCTCGGCTTCGCCGCTGGCGTGGCGCAGACCCTGCCGCCGGGCGTCTACGTCGCCATGAACGGCAAAATCTTCGCCTGGGACAACGTCCAGAAAAACAAAGCGGCCGGCGTCTTCCAGCCGCTGTAACCCAATCCGGTTTTAGGCCTTGGCTTCGCCGCCGAGGGCTTCTACTACGTCGGCCATCAGCTTGGCCAGCTCGCCGGTCATCAGCATGAAGTCGCCGTCGAAGCGTTCGTCGTCGTTGCGCACGCCGGCGTCTTTTTCGTCCAGCACGTCCAGCGGTTTGATGCCCTTGATCGCCAGCGATTCGGTCAGCACGAAGGAGATCTTGCTGTCCCAGGTCATAGCCAGACGGGTGCACTGCTTGCCGGCAGCGATGTGGCGGCGCACTTCTTCCGGGTCCAGCGAGTGCTTGACATAGCGCACCGCAGCCTTGCTCTCGCCAGTGGCGCGCAGCTCGGTGTCCATGTCGACCGTGAAGCCGGCCGGCGCTTCGTCGGTTTGCAGCCACTCGGTCATCACGCCAACCGGCGAGCGCTGCACGCGCAGGCTTTCCAGCGGCATGCGGTCGACCGCCTTCAACAGCAGCTTGATCACTTCATCGGCCTTGGCAGGCGAAGCGGCGTCCACCACCAGCCAACCGTTGACCGGATCGATCCAGGTCCAGACATTGCCACGGATCGAGAAGGCGCGCGGCAGCAGTTCGTCGGCCACGCGTTCCTTCAGTTCCTTCATGGCTTTCTTGCCCGGTGCGAAACCCTGGGCTTCTTCCATTTCAGCAGCGCGCGCCTTGGCGACCTGGTTGATGACCGAATTCGGCAGCAGTTTTTTCTCGGTGCCCAGCAGGATCAGCATTTGCTTGTTGACCACGTGCACCAGACCGCCGTTCGGACGCGGCTTGTCCCAGCCCTGGCGCAGCAGCTCATTGCTGCTGGCCGGCGAGAATTCGTTACCCGCCAGCGCGGTTTCCAGTTGTTCGGGAGTGTAGGCCCAAGGGGCCGGCAGACGGTAAATCTGTAGATTCTTGAACCACATAAAGTTGACAGGCCTTGTTTCGGAAAATATTCAAAAGGAGCGCCATTTTACACGCTGCGCAACGCGCGGTCTCAGGCAAACAGATCACCTTGCACCGGTTGTCGCGCGCGCGCCATGGCGCCGGGCGGTTCGAGCGTGCTGGCGCGCACGCCCAGCAGGCGCAGCTTGCGTTGCAGCGGCACCCGTTTCAGACATTCGCGCGCCGCTTGCAGGATTGCGGCCGGCTCGGCCACCGGCTGCGGCAATGTCACGTTGCGGCTGACGATCTGAAAATCGTCATAGCGCAGTTTGATACTGATGGTGCGGCTGACGTAGCCCTTGCGCCGCAAATCCTCGGCCAGCCGCTCGCACAGCGTGGTCAGGATGCCGGACAGCGTGCCCCGGTCCTGGCGCGCGTGCAAGTCGCGCTCAAAGGTGGTTTCGCGGCTGATCGACTTGCTCTCGCGGCTGGTGGAAATTTCCCGCTCGTCGACACCGTGCGATGCCCGCGCCAGCCACGCCGCGTAATGCGCGCCAAAATAATCCTGCAACAGTCCCTGGTCCGCCTGCGCCAGTTGGCCGATGGTTTCGATGCCCAGCGCCGCCAGCTTGGCGGTGGCCTTGGGACCGATGCCGTTCACCTTGCGCACATTCAGCGGCCAGATGCGCGCCGGGATATCGTCAAAGCCCAGCACGGTCAGGCCGTCGGGCTTTTCCAGGTCGGAGCAGATTTTTGACAGCAGCTTGTTGGGCGTGATGCCGACCGAGCAGGTCAGCCCGGTGGCGTCGCGCACCGCCCGCTTGATGCGCGCGCCGAGTTCGCGCGTGTCGCCGTCGATATGGCTCAGGTCGGCAAAGATTTCATCGATGCCCCGGTCTTCGATGTCCGGCACGATGCTGGCCACCGCCTCCTTGAACAGCCGCGAGTAATGCCGGTAGGCGTCGAAATTGGCTGGCAGCAGGATGGCGTCTGGCGCCAGTTTGGCCGCCTTCATCATGCCCATCGCCGAACCGACGCCGAAGGCGCGCGCTTCATAGGTGGCTGTGGTAATCACGCCACGCCCGACATAATCACGCAAGCGCTTGAATACATAGGAACCATCGGCGCGCTGCTCGGGCGCATAGCCGCGCCCGCCAATCACCACCGGCTGCCCGCGCAGCTGCGGGTAGCTCAGCAGCTCGACCGATGCGAAAAAGGCATCCATGTCGATATGGGCAATGCGACGAGCGGTGTCAGCCATGGGCACGGCGGGATACTGTAAATAAACACAGTATCCATGGAAAGCCGCCATCGCGCAAGGTCCGGGTGTACACTGGCTGCATGAGCCTGCGTCTGACCACCATCTTGCTGGCATCGTGGCTGTCGCTTGCGGTTGCGCAAGCGACAGAACGCCAGCCCGCGTGCGCGCCGGTCACGGTCGGCGTCAGCGACCTGGGCTACTCATCCTATCTGGACGGCACCACCATCCGTGGCAGCAATGTCGATGTGCTGGAAGAGATCGAAAAGCGCAGCGGCTGTCCGCTGCATATCCGCTGGTATCCGCGCAGCCGCCTGTACGCGCAATTCTTCAGCAAGGAACTGGCGATGACCGGCGCCTCGCTGCGCACCGCCGAACGCGACCGCTACGGCACCTGGTTGCCCTACACCTATACCCATTTTGAGCTGGTGCTGCTGAACCAGCATGCCGGCAATTTCCGTAGCCTGGCCGAGTTCGTCGAGCGCAGCAATGCACGCCTGAACATCACCCGTGGTGTCTCCTACACGCCGGAAGCGCAGGCGCAGCTGGACCGGCTGCAACAGCAGGGGCGGCTGGAATACGTCAACGATTACGGCGTGGTGTTCCGCAAGATCCAGGCGGGACGCGCCGACGGCACGTTCGCGCCACCCACCATTCACCTGCTGAACCAGCGCCGCTTCGGCATGAGCGCCCGCATGCGCGCGGTCACGGTGACCGAATCGCCGCGCGCGATGGTGGGACTGTATGTGTCCAGGCAAGTACCGCCGGAAACAGTGCAGCGCTATGCGGACGCGCTGCGCTCGATCGTGCTCGACGGGACCATGCAGAGATTCTACGAACGCTACCTCGGCGCCGACATCGCCCAGCGGCTGTTCCACGACGGCACGCGCGACATCCTCGACGCGCTGCCGCCACCGCGCTAGCGCAGCCTGACCGCACTCACCACCAGCACCGCGCCGGCCAGCAGGCTGGCAGCAATCAGCGCCATGCCGGCGGCGGTACTATAGGTGGCGTCGCGGATCGCCCCCACCAGGTAGGGCGCGACAAAACCGGCCAGGTTGCCGATTGAGTTGATCATCGCAATCCCGGCCGCCGCCGCCGCGCCGCCCAGCATGGCGGTCGGCAGGCTCCAGAAAATCGGAAAAGTGCTGAGGATGCCCGCCGTGGCGACACTCAGCGCCGCCAGCGCGATCACGGTGTTATCGCTGTATAGCGTGGCCAGCAGCAGGCCCAGCGCGCCGGCCAGCGCCGCCACCGCGATATGCCAGCGACGCTCGCCGCTGCGGTCGGAATGGCGCGCCGCCAGCACCATGGTCACTGCCGCCACGCAATACGGCACCGCCGACAGCAGGCCGATATCGAACACATCGCTGACGCCGCTGTTTTTGATCAGCTGCGGCAGCCAGAAGCTGACGCCATACAAACCCATCACGCACAGGAAGTACACCAGCGCCAGCAGCCACACTTTACCGCTGCGGAAAACCTGCGCCAGCGGTAGGTGCTGATGCTGGCGTACATCGGCGGCGATGTCACGTTCCAGCAGCTGTTTGTCCGCCTCGCTGAGCCAGCGCGCGCTGCGGATGCCGTCATCCAGGTAGAACAAGGTCCATACGCCTATCGCCACCGACGGCAAGCCCTCCAGCAGGAACAGCCATTGCCAGCCATTCCACCCATACACGCCAGCGAAGCTCTTCATGATCCAGCCCGATAGCGGACCGCCGATCACGCCAGCCACCGCCACGCCGCTCATGAACAGCGCCACCATGCGCGCACGCCGCCGCGCCGGATACCAGTAGGTCAGGTACAGGATGATGCCGGGGAAGAAGCCAGCCTCGGCCACCCCCAGCAGGAAGCGCAGCACATAGAAACCAAGGGCGCCGTTGGTGAACATCAGCGCCGCCGAGATCAGCCCCCAGCTGATCATGATGCGGGCGATCCAGCGGCGCGCGCCGACACGCGTCATCAACAGATTCGATGGCACCTCGAAAATAAAGTAGCCGATGAAAAAGATCCCGGCGCCGGCGCCATACACGGCGTCGCTGAACTGCAAGTCGGCCTGCATCTGCAATTTGGCGAAGCCGACATTGACCCGGTCCAGGTAGGCCGCCACAAAGCACAGGAACAGGAAAGGCATCAGCCGCCAGCTGACGCGTTTGTACAAGTTATCAAGGTTATCAGTCATGGTTGGAAAACAATTTTCTAAATAATTTACAAAACCTCTTGCGGAACTGAATCCGCCTCCTATAGAATACGGCCTCGTTCAGCAGTTGTGACAAACGCTGATAAGTTTTCTGGGTGCTTAGCTCAGTTGGTAGAGCGGCGCCCTTACAAGGCGTAGGTCGGGAGTTCGAGCCTCTCAGCACCCACCAGTAAAACTTATGCAGAACGAATTGGAGCGGTAGTTCAGTTGGTTAGAATACCGGCCTGTCACGCCGGGGGTCGCGGGTTCGAGCCCCGTCCGCTCCGCCAATATTCCGAAGAAGGCCCGATGTTCGCATCGGGCCTTTTTCATTTCCGCCTCAGTATTTTCATATATGCTGCCTGGCAATGAAAACCTCCTATCAACGCTTTCGGCTCCGGCTGGCGCAGCACGCGCTGCTGCAATTTGCCACCAGCCTGCAAAGTTCGTTTGAATACATACTGCTGGCCTTTGCGCCGGTGATACTGGGATTGCTCGCCTGTATCGCCTTGCCGGGACTGCTCGCCGCCACCCAGCCATGGCCGGAAGCGCTGGGATTGTTTGCCGGCCAGACCATACTGGCCAGCGCGCCGGTATGGCTGCTGCGCAAGCGCTTGCACCCGGCAGCGGTGCTGTTATGGACCAGGCCCTTGCCTGTGCCAGCGCGCGACCGCTGGCTGGCCGACGCGGCTGTCGCCGGCATGATCGTCGGCCCGCTCAGCCTGGCCTATTCCGTCTCCACCGCCATCTGGCTATATCAATGGCCGGACTGGCTGAGACCGGTTGCGCCACAGGCGCTGCTGCTGACGCTCGCGTTGCTGGCCTGGCTGCTGTCTACCCTGACGCTGGCGCGGCGCTCGCGCATTCCCGCAGCGCGCAAGCCCGGCCGCAGCCGTCCCGCGCCCACCGTCTATCTGCCGTCACCGCGCGCGCCGGCCGCCGATGCGCCGCAAATCCGCCGGCTGGCATATTTCTGGCGACAGCTGTTCTGGCTGCCCTTCTGGCGCGCTGAAAACCCGGTTGGCGTCCAGCAAAGCTTGCTGCTGGCCGGCGCGCTATTCAGCATTGCCGTCTGGCTGTGGCGTCCGCCGATGATCCCGCCAGCGCTATGGGCCGCCTGCGCCGCGCTGCTGACCATGCTGCTGACGGATCGCGGCGACAAGGCAGTGGCCGAGCAAATCAGCCTGCTGCGGCCCATCGCCGCCAGTTGGCCGCTGAACGCCGCCACGCTGTACCGCCTGGCCATGCTGTTCACGCTGTTGCCCGCCGCCTGTGTGGTGGGCTGGTTCGCGCTGCTGACGCTGGGTCGCGACGCGCCAGGCTACAGCCACACCGTGGCCCTGGTCTGGCTGTGCTTTGTGGCGCTGGCCCAGATAGCGCTGATTACGCTGCGCCAGCTCAGCACGCGCGGCCGCGTCGGTTTGATTATCGGCGCCATCATTATCCTGACTGCCATCGGAAGCGAATTATGGAATTAAGAATCGACCAGCTCGACTTTGAATACGCCAGCCGCCCGCTGTTCCGGCAATACAGCCTGACGCTGGGCGCCGGCGTCACCTGGCTGCGTGGCGACAACGGCGCCGGCAAAACCACACTGCTGAAACTGGCTGGCGGCGCGCTGACGCCGCATGCCGGCCACATCTGGCTGGACGACATCGAAGTCCACGCCCAGCCGCTGGCCTACCGTCTGCACTGCTACTACTGCGGCGGCGATACGCCGCAACTGCCGTGGCTGACCGTGCGCGAAGTGCTGGACATGCATATGTCGCTGTACACCGGCGCCGAGGTGGATGCGCTCAACCGCGAGCTGGCCGCCTTTCACCTGACACCAGCGCTGGACCAGCCGGTGACCACGCTATCGCTGGGCCAGCACAAGAAGATGCAGCTGGCGCTGGCCCTGTCGCTGCCGGTGCGCCTGCTGCTGATTGACGAGCCTTTCAACGGACTCGATGTGGATGCGGTCGCCTACCTGCGCCAGCAGCTGTCCGCACCGGCGCGGCTGGCGCGCCAGGTGATCCTGCTGACCAGCCATCTCGATCCGCAACTACCGCTGACAGGCAGCGTGCAACTTTAGGCCGCCACGCTGCGCAGCGCGGCGCTCAGCCGGTCGACCTCGGCTTCCATGGTGAAGATCGATGGCGTCGCACGCACACAGGCGCCAGCCGCCAATCCATCGCGTTCGACGGTGAACACACCATGCTCCTTTAACAGCCGGCGCGCCAGCACGACGTTATCCGCCATCGCGCCACGGCCACGCAGGCGGAACGAGGCAATCGCGCTGCTCAGGCGCGGATCGTCCGACGCCAGCAGTTCCAGCCTGGGCAGATCGCGCACCGCGTCCAGCCAGCGCTTGCGCAGCCGTGCCAGCCGCGCCTGCTTGTACGCCACGCCTATCTGTTCGTGCAGGTCCAGCGCCAGCGGCAAGGCCAGGTAAGCGGCAAAGTTGATGGTGCCGGTGTGCACCCGCGTGCGGATATCGCCGCGATCTTTCTCGCCCATGTAGGGATCGATGTCCTGCACCCGGCCACGGCGGATGTAGATCGCGCCCACGCCTATCGGTGCACCGATCCACTTGTGCAGATTGATGCCGGCAAAGTCAGCCTGCAAATCGGGGATGCGCATATCCAGCTGGCCAAAACCGTGCGCGGTATCGACAATGGCGTCTATGCCGCGCTCGCGCGCCATGCGGCTGATCTCGGCCACCGGCAGCACCATGCCATTGCGGTGGTTGACGTGCGTTAGCAGCATCATCTTCAGCTTCGGATAGCGCGCCATCGCCTGCGCATAGCAATCGATCACGGCTTGATAAGTGGCCGGCTCCGGCATCGCAATCGATACCACTTCAACACCGCGCCGCTGCTTCAGCCAGTGCAGCGTGGTGATCATATTGTCGTAGTCGATGTCGGCGCACAGCACCACATCGCCCGGCTTCAGCTGGTTATAGCCGCTGATCAGGATTTGCAATGCTTCGGTGGCGCCGCGCGTGAACACGATCTCGTCTTCCGCCACGCCCAGCGACTGCGCGGCGCGGCGGCGGGCCGCATGGTAGGCGGGCGGAAACGTCGTGCGGCCGTAGTAAGAGTTGCCGCGATTGACCTCGGCCACATGCCGCTCATACGCCGCCAGCACCGGGCGCGACATCGAGCCCCAGAAGGCGTTGTCCAGCATGGTGACTTCATTGGTGATGTCGTATTGCGCGGCGATTTGCCGCCAGTATGATTCGTCCGCCGCGACTTCCTGCGGCGTGCCAGCCGGACGTGCCGGCATGGCCGGCAGCGTGGACGCGGACGCTGCCAGCGCCACCGAAGGCGCCAGCGGCAGCAGCGCGCCGGCCTTCAGCCAGGTGCGGCGTTGCGGATCCGCTGCGCTCAAAACTTCACCGTATATTCGAGATACAGGTTGCGGCCGTCGGTGTCGTAAGGCGCGTTGCGCGAGTAGATCAGGCCGCGGCTGGCCTGGAACACCGCTTCATCCGGATACTTGTTGAGTACATTGTCGACGCCAAAGCGCAGCGACTGCTTCTCGCCCAGCTTGACGCTGGCGGCCAGATCGAGGAAACGCATCGCGCCAAAGCGCTGGAAAATATCGCCGGTGGCGTTGCCGGTGCTGTCGGTCCAGCCGCCGTAGTAACGCACGCGCGCCAGTGCATTCCACGCACCCTGGTCGTAAGCGGCGCTGAAGGTGGCCTTCTGACGCGGCAGGCGCTCTTCAAACACCACCCGCTGGCTCTCGTTGGTGACGATGCTGGACTTGCCGCCATCGATCTTGGTTTCGTTGTGGTTGTAGGCAGCCGTCAGATTCAGCTTGCCGGCGCCGAGACGGCTCAGGTAGCTGCCGACCACATCAACGCCCTTGGTGGTGGTGTCGAAGTCATTGGTGAAGTAAGTCACCGAGGTATAGCGCAGCGGGTTAGGCATACCAGCCGGCACCGCGAACGAGGCCGAGGTGCTGAAACGGTCGCTTAGCTTGATCTGGTACATATCGACCGAACCAGAGAAGCCTGCGCTGCTCTTCCAGGTCAGGCCCAGCGACAGGTTCTTGGATTTTTCCGGTTGCAGCGGCTTGGCGCCCAGCGCCACCGCCAGCGGGTCCTTGTTGGCCAGGCGGCCGGTGGTGAACACCAGCAGCGTCTTGGTATCCAGGCCCTGGCTGGTGCTATTGGTGTTCAGCTGGCCCGGCGTTGGTGCGCGGAAGCCGGTCGAATAGGAACCGCGCAGCGCGAAGTCCGGCGTTACTTCAAAACGTGCCGACAGCTTGCCGTTGACGGTGTTGCCGAACTCGGAGAAATCTTCATAGCGTACTGCCGCGCCGATCGATGCCTGCTTGCTCAGCGGGACTTCGATGTCGGCATAAGCGGCATAGCTATCCTGATCCCACTTGCCAGCCTGGATATCGCTGAAGCCCGGCGCGCCGTTGGAATTGGCGTCCAGGCCGGCCGAAGCGCCCGGACCGACCGCGTAGGAAGCCGGATCGCCGGCCTTCACTGCGTAGCTCTCGTTACGGTATTCCGCGCCAAAAGCGACGTTAATCGGCTGCGACAGTCCGGCCACATTCCACGCGTAGCTGAAGTTGGCGTTGACCAGTTTCTCTTCCTGGGTCAGACGGCCCAGGTTGAAGAAAGTCGGGCTGTTCGGGCCCAGCGAGGCGTTGATCGAATTGTGCAGGCCATAGTCGATGGCGTTGCGGCCATAGGAGGCGCTGACATCCCAGCTCAGCGCATCATTGAACTGGCCGCGTAAGCCAGCCATCAGCTGCATGTCATTCTGCTTGTTGGTGTACTGCGGGCTGAAGCCGAGCGGGAATACGCTACGCACATCCCAGCCGGGGAACACGGTGGTCAGCTTGTAGACCGAGGTACTGGTGTCTGGATTACGCCAGTTGAAGTCCGAGGTGCCGTCGCTATGCGCGAACAGGCCGTAGCTGTAGGCCACCGTGTCGCCACCCAGATCCCAGTTGGCGTTGAAGCCGGCGCGCTGGCTTTCCAGGTCCGGCTGGCCCCAGCGCTGTACCGGGTTCGGCACTTTCAATTCAGGGTGTGCTGCCTGGAAGGCGATCGCGTCAGGACGCTGGCGGGTGCGCGAGGTCGGATCGGACTGTGCCGCTTCGGCAAACAGCGTGACGCGGGCATTCTCGCCCAGCATGAAGCCGTATTTGGCGCGCAGCTCGTTGGCCTTGCCGTCGCCTTCGCTGTACTGGCCGTGCTGGGCGCTGATCTCTCCGCCCAGGCTGTCATCCAGAATGATGTTGATGACGCCGGCAATGGCGTCCGAACCATACTGCGCCGAAGCGCCGTCGCGCAGCACTTCGATGCGCTTGATGGCGCTGGTCGGAATCTGCGCCAGGTCGGGCGCCTGGGCACCGCGCGCGCCGAGCAGCGCACTGCGGTGGAAGCGGCGGCCGTTGACCAGCACCAGCGTCTGGTCCGGCGACAGGCCACGCAGCGTGGCTGGGCGCACAAATACCTGGCCGTCGGCCATCGGCAAACGCTGCACCACATACGATGGCACCAGCTGCGCCAGCACATCATTCAGGTCGGACGATTCGACCGCGCCGATTTCTTCGCGGGTGAACACGTCCACCGGCGCCAGCGTGTCGAACTGGGTGCGGTTGCTGGCGCGGGTGCCGGTGACGATCACCGATTGCTGCGCGTCGGCGCTGACCGCTGCGGCGGCGCTGGTATTTTGGGCGTGGGCGATGCTCAGCGCCTGGCAGGCGCACAGCAGCGCGGCTGCGCTGGCGATTTGGCTACGTTTCATATTCGCTACTCGTGTGGTTGTGGTGGAAGTGGCGAGCGGTAGCTTACTGGCGCAGTATTTCATGGGTATGACTTTGCAAGTTACTAAGATGCCGCTGATATGCGACAATCGCCGTTGTCGTCTTATTTATTTTTTCAGGAGCGCGGTTCCATGTTCGGCCTGTTCAAGTCACCAGCACTATCGCCGCGCCTGTTACGCCTGAAAGAATCGGCGCTGTTCGCATCGCTGACGCCGCTTGAACTGAAAATCGTCGATGGCCTGATGCACGAGCGCCGCTATCTGGCCGAGGAAATCATCTTTGACGAAGGTGAGGAAGGCCAGGCGCTGTACCTGGTGATGTCTGGCCGCGTGATCATCAGCCGCCAGCATAGTGCTGGCCGCGAGGTGGTGGCAGAACTGTCGGCCGGCGCCTTCTTTGGCGACCTGGCTTTGCTGGACAATGCGCCGCGCAACGCGCAAACGCGCGCACTGGACAATTGCGAACTGGCGGTCTTCTTCCGCGCCGACTTCATGGGTCTGATGGAAACCGATCCCGTCATCGGCTACAAGATCGCGCTGGCACTGGCGCGCCACATCGGCGGCCGCCTGCGCGACTGGATGGCCGGCAAGCCGCAAGTCGAGGCGCTATGAATCTGCTGCCGACCCAACAGCGTGGCGGGCCGGTGGTATGGAGCGGCATCATCGCCGCCACCTGCGTGCTGCTGTTCCTGCTACAACAGACGCTGTTCCTGGCGATCCCCTTCCTTCTCGGCATTGTGCTGTACTACATCCTGCAACCGCCCATGCAAAGGCTGACACGCATGGGTTTCAGCCAGAACGCCGCCACCATGCTGGTCGGTGCGTTGTTCCTGATACTGGTCGCGCTGGCGGTGCTGATGGTGATCTTCTGGAAAACCACGCCAGACACATCCTGGCAAGACATGCTGGGCATCTATCTGGCCGGCGGGCTGGAGTTTGTGCGGCATACGCTGCTGACGCTCGAAGAACAATTTCCGCTGCTGCGCCAAGTGCAATTGGCGGACACCGTCAACCAGCGCATGAGCGACTTCACCGGTGCCTATCTTCAATCTCACCTGACCGACATCCTGGTGTCGGCGGCGGCCTGGCTGCCGTCGCTGCTGCTGGCGCCGTTCCTGACCTTCTTCTTTTTACGCGACGGCCTGCGCTTCAAAAAATTTTTGGCGCGCGCGGTGCCGAATGCTTTCTTCGAGCGCACGCTGTGCCTGCTGCATGAGGTTGACCAGACGGCGCACCGCTACTTCCGCGGCCTCATTCGTTTGACCATACTGGATACCGCCGTGCTGGCGCTGGGCCTGTGGGCGATAGGCGTATCGTCGCCGCTGACGCTGGGGCTGATCGCGGCGGTGCTGGCGTGGGTACCGTATGTCGGCTCCATCGTCGGCTGCATGCTGGTGGTGATGGTGGCGTCGACCGATGCGCCGTCGAATCCCTCGGTGGCGTATCTGGCGATCGGCGTATTCATTTGCGTGCGGCTGCTGGATGATTTCGTCTTCATGCCGTTGACGCTGGGGCGCAGTCTGCACATCCATCCTTTGATCACCGTGCTGATGATCTTCATCGGAGGATCGGTGGCGGGCGTGGCGGGACTGATGCTGGTACTACCATTGCTGGGCGTGGTGATGGTGATCGGCGAAACACTAGGCCGTCTCATCACCGACCCACGCCTGCGCGCCCGCCACCGCAACGCCATGCAACTGCGCACCAAGCAAGCCAGCTACGACCTGACGTCCTAGACCTGCATCAAACGTGCGCGGTGGCGAGCGGCGGCGGAGGTGGGCGGGAATCTGATGGTGAACTTTGTGACGATACTGGTGATCGCCGCGCTGCTGTTCGGTTTTCAAGGGCTGGATACCGTGCTCGGCCAGTTCGGCCGGGATGCCGGCGTGCTGCAAAAGTAAAACGGGAGCCGAGGCTCCCGTTTTTGTTTTATTACGCGGTTAATGCCTGCTTTTCGGCCGACTCTTCCACCACTTCCTCGTCATCCGAGCGGATCAGGTGATCGAAGGCTGACAGGGCGGCCTTTGCGCCTTCGCCGGTGGCGATGATGATCTGCTTGTACGGCACCGTGGTGACGTCGCCGGCAGCAAACACACCCGGCAGCGAAGTCTGGCCACGCGCGTCCACTTCGATCTCGCCGTGGCGCGACAGGGCAACCGTGCCTTTCAGCCACTCGGTGTTCGGTACCAGGCCGATCTGCACGAACACGCCTTCCAGCTCGACCTTGTGCGACACATTGGTGTTGCGGTCGGTGTAGCTCAAGCCGTTGACGATCTTGCCGTCGCCGTGGATCTCGGTGGTTTGCGCCGAGGTGATCACGGTGACATTCGGCAGGCTGCGCAGCTTGCGTTGCAGCACCGCGTCAGCACGCAGTTCCGCGCCGAACTCGATCAAGGTCACATGCTTGACCAGGCCAGCCAGGTCGATCGCCGCTTCCACGCCAGAGTTGCCGCCGCCGATCACCGACACGCGCTTGCCCTTGAACAGCGGACCATCGCAGTGCGGGCAGTAAGCCACGCCGTGGTTACGGTATTCCTTTTCGCCCGGCACGTTGATCTCGCGCCAGCGGGCGCCGGTCGCCAGGATCACCGACTTGGCTTTCAGCACCGCGCCGGAGGCGGTCTGGATTTCCACCACTTTGCCAGCCTGCACCAGCTTGCTGGCACGCTGGGTGTTCATGATATCAACGTCGTATTCCTTGACGTGCTGTTCCAGTGCGACGGCAAACTTCGGCCCTTCGGTCTCTTTCACCGAAATGAAGTTCTCGATCGCCAGGGTGTCCAGCACCTGGCCGCCGAAACGCTCGGCCAGCACACCGGTGCGGATGCCTTTGCGGGCAGCGTAGATCGCCGCAGCCGCGCCGGCAGGGCCACCGCCAACCACCAGCACATCGAACACTTCTTTCTTGCTCAGTTCCGCAGCCTGGCGCACGCCGGCATTGGTGTCCAGCTTGGCGAGGATTTCCTCGACCGAGGTGCGGCCCTGGCCGAAATGCTGGCCGTTCAGGAACATCATCGGCACGGCCAGAATCTGGCGCTCTTCGACTTCCTTGGCGAACAGGCCGCCGTCGATGGTGGTCACTTTGATGCGTGGGTTAATCACCGACATGGCGTTCAGCGCCTGCACCACGTCCGGGCAGTTATGGCAGGTCAGCGACATGAAGGTTTCGAATTCGTAATCGCCATCCAGGTTGCGGATTTGCTCGATCACGGCTTCGTCAAATTTGATGGTGTGGCCGCCGACTTGCAGCAGCGCCAGCACCAGCGAGGTGAATTCGTGGCCCATCGGAATCGCGGCGAAACGCACGGCGATATCGGTGCCTGCACGGTTGATGCTGAACGACGGTGCACGTACGCCAGCTTCGCTGCGCTCGACCAGCGTGATCTTGTCGCTCAACTCGCTGATTTCGAGGAGCAGTTCTTTCATCTCACGGGCCTTGGCGCTGTCATCGAGAGAAGCGACCAGCTCCAGTGGGTGAACCACTTTTTCCAGGTAGGCTTTCAACTGGGTTTTGAGGGTAGCGTCCAACATGATTTTCTTCCTTTACACAAATATTTAGGCGTATGCCGGGCCGGACGCCCGGTCCGGCATCGCGGTAACTACTTGTTTGCTGCTTTGTTGTTCAAGCTAAGCCGGGCTTAGATCTTGCCAACCAGGTCCAGCGATGGGGTCAGGGTAGCTGCACCCTCGGTCCATTTAGCTGGGCACACTTGGCCTGGGTGCTCGGCAACGTATTTAGCTGCTTTGACTTTGCGCAGCAGTTCGCTTGCGTCGCGGCCGATGCCGTTGTCGTGCACTTCCAGCACTTTGATCTGGCCTTCTGGATTGATCACGAAGGTGCCGCGCAGTGCCAGGCCTTCTTCTTCGATCATCACTTCGAAGTTACGCGACAGGGTGCCGGTTGGGTCGCCGATCAGCGGGTAGTTCACTTTCTTGATCGCGTCCGAGGTGTCGTGCCATGCTTTGTGCGCGAAGTGGGTGTCGGTCGACACGCCGTAGACTTCCACGCCCAGTTTGGCGAATTCAGGTTGCTGCTCGGCCAGGTCTTCCAGTTCGGTTGGGCAAACGAAGGTGAAGTCGGCTGGGTAGAACATCAGAACGGACCACTTGCCTTTCAGGGTCTCGTCGCTCACGTCGATGAATTTACCTGCGTGGTATGCGGTGGCCTTGAATGGTTTGATTTGGGTGTTGATCAGGGACATTGTGGTTTCCTCGTTGGGTTGTGAATCATTGAGACGCCAGTTTAAGGCTTTTTAATCCATTTGCAAAATTGATTGTTCCAATAGTTTCAATTAGGTTTAACTATCGGCGCAGCAAACGGCATAGCATTATCGCGCAGGAAGGCATCGAATTGCGCCGCCGGCATGGGCCTGGCAAAAAGATAACCCTGGCCGTAGTCGCAGCCGGCGGCGGCCAGTAGTGCGCGCTGCTCCGGCGTTTCCACGCCTTCGGCGATCACCTTCAATTCCAGCTTGTGTGCCATGACGATGATCGCCTCGGACAGCGCCATATCGCTGGAGTCCGGTGCCAGGTTGCGGGTGAAGGAGCGGTCGATTTTCAGGTAATCGATATCGAATTTCTTCAGGTAGGACAGCGAGGAGTAGCCGGTGCCGAAGTCGTCCAGCGCCACCTGGATGCCGGCGTCGCGCAATTGCAGCAGGCGGTTGCTGACCGCGCTGCTGGCGTCCAGCAGCAGTCCTTCGGTGATTTCCACCACCAGCGACTGGCCGGGCAGCGCCAGCGATTGCAGGTGCTGCAGCCAGCCCTGATAGCCATTACCCTCGCGCTGGAATTCCAGCGGCGACTGGTTCAGGCTGATCTGGAAATCCGCATCGTGCGACTGGCGCCAGCGCTGCACCCAGCGCGCTGATTCGTGAAATACCCACTCGCCGATATCGATGATCAGGCCGCTCGCCTCAGCCAGCGGGATGAATTCCAGCGGGCTGACCAGGCCGCGCTGCGGATGGTTCCAGCGTATCAGCGCCTCGGCCTTGTGGATAGCGCCGCTGGCCAGGTGCACAATGGGCTGGAAGTACAGCTCGAACTGCTGGCCCTTCAGCGCGCCGCGCAAATCATTGGTCAGCCGCATGCGGCTCAGCGCCGCCACCTGCAAGGCCGGCGTGAAATAGCTGTAGCGGTTGCGTCCGGCGCCCTTGGCGGCGTACATGGCCTGGTCGGCGTGTTTCAGCAGGTCGTCGATGTCGAGTGCGTCGTCCGGGTACAGCGTGATGCCGATGCTGGCCGAGACGAAAGCCTGCTCCTGCCCCAGCGCGAACGGCTGCAGCAGGCTGCTGAGAATGTCCTGGGCGATGCGCTCGACATGGTCCGGCGTTTCCAGTTCGCACAGGATGACGGTGAACTCGTCGCCGCCCAGCCGCGCCACCGTGTCCGACTTGCGCACGCAGGCGCTGATGCGGCGCGCGGCGTCCACTAGCAGCACGTCGCCCTGGTGGTGGCCCAGCGTGTCGTTGACTTCCTTGAAGTGGTCGAGGTCGATGAACAGGATCGCCAGGTGCGACTTGTCGCGCTGGCTTTTCAGCAGGTCGTGCGCCAGCCGGTCGAGGAACATGCGGCGGTTGGGCAGCTGGGTCAGCGCATCGAAATTGGCCTGCTGCCAGATCAGCTGCTCACTTTGCTTCTTGGCGGTGACATCCTCGATCATGCACAAGTGGTGCGGATGGCTGCCGGCCTCGGCCTCGATAGCGTTGACCGAGACATCGATCCACACCACGCCGCCATCCGGCCTGAACAGCCGGCTGAGCGCCTTGAAGCTGCTGATCTGCCGCGCATTCAGCAAGGCCATCTGCGCCTTGATCTGCACGATATCGTCCGGATGGCCGACTTCCAGCCAGCGCAGCGCGCGCAACTCGTGCTGCGAGCGGCCGAGGATTTCCTGGTAGCGCGGATTGATGTCGCGGTATTCATGGCTGACCGAATCGATCAGCGCGATGCCCAGCGGCGCCGCCTCGAACATGGTGCGGAAGCGCTGCTCGCCGGTGCGGATAGTTTCCAGCGCCCGCTTGCGTTCGTGCGCCAGTCGGCTGAAGTGGATGGCCGCGCCCAGCACCAGCAGCAAGGCCACGCCGCCCAGCGCGCGGTACAGCCAGGCCAGGCTGGTGTGGCCGCTGTCGAGCCGGTACATAAAGCCGTCGAAGCTGGCGCCCTTGGGCAGCATGCCCAGGCCGGCATAAACATCGGCGATATGCTGCCAGCGGTCCGGATTCATATAGCCGATTTCCACCAGCACCGGCTGCACCAGCGGCACCATCTGGCGCGCCTCGTACAGCAGGTGCTGGCGGTCGCTGCGGCGCGAATATTTGCTGAGGATGATGTCGGCCATCTGCTCCTGGTGGCTCATCGCCCACTGCCAGCCGCGCATGCTGGCGGCGCGGAAGGCGCGCACCCGCGCCGGATGGCTGGCCAGTTCGCGCTCGCTGGTGAACAGGTTGTCGCCGTAGAAATCGATGCCAACCGCGCGCGGACTGTAGATATCATAGGGAAAGCCGAGCCGGTCGAAGGTGTCCGGCTCGTTGGTGCTGTAGATCGCCATCGCATCCACTTTGCCGCTGATCAGGTCTTGCGGATTGAAGCTGTGCTCAACGCGCTGGAAACCGTTGGTCGGCACGCCTTCCTTGGCCAGGTAGGCCAGCAGCTCGTCGGCGTTGCCCAGGTCGTCGGTCAGCGAGCCGATCATCGCGCGCTTGCCGGCCAGGCGACGGATATCGGGATCGGCGCCGGTCTGGCGCATCGCCAGCGCATATGGCGAATGCTGGAAGATCACCCCCAGCACCACCACCGGCTTGCCGGCCATGCGCGCCAATAGCAGGCTGCTGCTGCCGGTGCCGTACTCGGCCTTGCCGGCGATGACATCGCGCTCCGGCGCATTGCCGTCCGCCCCTTCGAGGATGCGCACTTCCAGCCCGGCCTCGCGGTAATAGCCGAGTTCCTGCGCGGCGTAGTAGCCGGCGAACTGGAACTGGTGGACATGCTTGAGCTGCAACGTGATTTTTTCCAGCGCCATAGCCGGCGCCGCAGCCAGCAGGCAGGCGGCGACGCACAGGCGGAGGCGAAGGCGGGCGAGAACGCAGAAGCGAAATGGCACGGTTATCCCGAAGCGATAAGCACTGGCGCTAGTGTAGCGCAGGCCATTCCCGCAGGCACAAAAAAAAAAGGACGGCCGGGCTGGCCGCCCGCCGTCCTTTGCAGCTTGCCGTCGATTAGTAAGGCACGTTCACCGGTACCGGGGACAGCGTATTGTTGCCGTTGCCCAGTTGGCCGTCGGTATTGCTGCCCCAGGTCCACAGCGTGCCGTCGGCGCGCAGCGCGGAGGTATGCTCAAGGCCTGCGCTGACCGACTTCCAGGTCTGCAAAGTACCGATCTGTACCGGGAACAGGCTGTCGGTGCTGCCGTTACCCAGCTGCCCGTTGGCGTTCGAACCCCAGGCCCACAGCGTGCCGTCGTTGCGCACACCGATACTGTGGGTGTCGCCGCCCGCGACCTGCGACCAGCGGGTCGAGGTGTCGACCGGCACCGGCGCCGATTGCAGCGCCGTGCCGCTGTTGCCCAACTGGCCGGACGCGTTGACGCCCCAGGCATACAGCGAGCCATCGGTGCGGATGCCCAGCGAGTGGGCAGTGCCGGCGGCAACCGACAGCCAGGTTGCGCTGCCGATTTGCACCGGCGCAGTCACGGCGGACCCCGAAGCCACGCCATTGCCGACCTGGCCCGATTCATTCGCACCCCAGCCCCACAGGGTCTGGCCGGTCGCCTGGATGCCCAGGCTGTGGTCGCCGGCGGCGGCCACGGAATTCCAGCTGGCCGTGCCAATCTTGGTCGGCATTAGCTTGTCGACCAGGGTGCCATCGCCCAGCTGGCCGGCATAGTTGCCGCCCCAGGCCCACAGCGTGCTGACGCTGGTCGGGTTGGTGCCGGTGGTGGTGGTGGTTTGCAGCGCCAGCACGTGCGACTTGCCGGCCGCCACTGCGGTCCAGATTTTCAGCGTGCCAATTTGTTTCGGCACCAGGCTGCTGTTTTGCGTGCCATCGCCCAGCTGGCCGTTCTTGTTGTAGCCCCAGGTCCACAGGGTGCCATCGGTACGGATCGCCACCACGAATTGGTGACCAACCGCCACCTGTTTCCACAGGGTGCTATTGCCCGAAACGGTCACTGGCGCATTGCGCGAGGTGCTGCTGCCATCGCCCAGCTGGCCCTGGATGTTGGAACCCCAGCTATACAGCTTGCCATCCGCCTTGAGCGCGACAGTCTGGTTGCCGCCGGAGCTGATCTGCGTCCACGGCGCAATCACGGTCAGGTCATAGGAACCGGAAATGCTGTCCGTGGTCGAGGTTGCGGTAATGGTTTCCTTGCCCACGCCCTTGGCCGTCACCAGGCCGCTGGTGGCGATGGTGGCAACCGTCGCGGCGCCAGACTTGGTCGCCCAGGTCAGGCCGGTCATGGTCTTGGTGCTGCCGTCCGAATAAGTACCGGTGGCAGTCAGCTGCTGGGTGGCGTTGACCGTCATGGTGGGCGACTGGGCGCCAGTGACGGCGATGCTTTTCAGCGTCACAGGGGTCGGCGTGCTGCTCTTGTTATCGTCGCCGCCACCGCCGCCGCATGCGGCCAGCACGGCGAACAGCGGCGCCAGCAAGAGGGATGAGAATTTAAAGTTTTTCATGATCTTCCAGTTCACAGAATGAGGTCTGCGGAGCAAGCAGTGTAGCCCGGCATGGCGGCCCTGCATCGCAAGAGCAGGCCTGAATTATCCACCTTATTAAGCCTATACGGTTATTTAACAACATTTCTTTTGAGAACGGACGAAAAAAAAAGCACCCGAAGGTGCTTTTTGGCGCAATTACTTGCGGCCACGCGGCGCGGCCGCAGCGCCACGGCCCGGATTGCCGCCCTTGGCCGGCGCCGGCGGCGCTTTCTTGACCTTGATGGTGTCCAGGATCGACGGCTTGGCCTTGGTCTCGACCGTGGCGCGCGCGGTCAGCGAACCGGTCAGCGCGTTCGGCTTGCCGCGACCGCCAGCCACCGGCAAACTGCGGGCGCCACGCTTGCCTTCGCCTGGCGCCATCATCGGCATCGCGCGCTTGCCTTGCGAGGCCTTGAAGTTCTCTTCGCCGACCACGTATGGCGGAATCAGGTGGCGCTCGCCGGTACCGATCAGGTCGGCCCGGCCCATGCGGCGCAGCGCGTCGCGCAGGATAGGCCAGTTCTTCGGATCGTAGTAGCGCAGGAAAGCCTTCTGTGCCTGGCGCTGCTTCAGGCTGCGCGGCGTGAACACTTCCTCCGAATCCTCGGTCACCTTGTGCAGCGGATTGCGGCGCGAGTGGTACATGGCGCTGGCCATCGCCATCGGCGTCGGCATGAAGGTCTGCACCTGGTCCAGGCGGAAGTTGTTTTTCTTCAGCCACAGCGCCAGGTTCAGCATGTCCTCGTCAGTCGCGCCAGGGTGGGCGGCGATGAAGTAAGGAATCAGGTACTGCTTCTTGCCTGCTTCCAGCGAATACTTCTCGAACAGCGCCTTGAATTCGTCATAAGCGCCGATGCCCGGCTTCATCATCTTGCTCAGCACGGCGGATTCGGTATGCTCCGGCGCGATCTTCAGCAGGCCGCCGACGTGGTGGGTCACCAGTTCCTTGACGTACTCGGGCGAACGCACCGCCAGGTCGTAGCGCAGGCCGGACTGGATCAGGATCTTCTTGATGCCAGGGATTTCGCGGGCACGGCGGTACAGCTTGATCAGCGGGTTGTGGTTGGTACCCAGGTTGACGCAGATCGACGGATACACGCACGACAGGCGGCGGCAGGTGGTCTCGATTTCCTTGTCCTTGCAGGACAGGCGGTACATATTCGCAGTCGGGCCACCGAGGTCGGAGATGATGCCGGTGAAACCCTTGGTCTTGTCGCGGATGTGTTCGATCTCGCGCAGGATCGACGGTTCCGAACGGCTCTGGATGATGCGGCCTTCATGCTCGGTAATCGAGCAGAAGGTGCAGCCGCCAAAGCAGCCGCGCATGATGTTGACCGAGAAACGTATCATTTCCCACGCCGGAATATTGGCGTCGCCATAGCTCGGGTGCGGGCCACGGGCGTAGTTCATGTCATAGACGTTGTCCATCTCGTCCATCTGCAGCGGCAGCGGCGGCGGATTCATCCATACATCGCGGTCGCCATGGCCTTGCACCAGTGCGCGTGCATTGCCCGGATTCGACTCCAGGTGGAACACGCGCGACGCGTGCGCGTACATGATCGGATCGTTGGCCACGGTCTCGAACGATGGCAGGCGCACCACGGTCTTGTGGTGCTTTTCCAGTTCCATGGCGCGGCGCTCTTCGCGGCTCATGATGCGGATAGTCTTGACGACTTCGACCGGCGGCGGCGGCGGGGCGACCACCTTGGCCGGTTCGACCATGGCGGGATTCACCTCCTCAGCCGGTTTGTTGTCGGTGGCGCAGGTCGGCGAATTCGGCTCGACCATCAGGTAGGGATCGATATGCTTGTCGATCTTGCCCGGCGTATCCACGCGGGTGCTGTTGTGCACGCCCCATTCCTCGCCCGGCATCCAGCCGGCCGGCACCAGGAAGGAGGTGCCGCGCAGGTCGCGGATCTGCTTGATCGATTCACCTTCAGCCATGCGGCGGGTCAGGTCGACCAGCGCGCGCTCGGCGTTGCCGAAGATCAGCATGTCAGCCTTGGACTCGAACAGCACCGAACGGCGCACCTTGTCTGACCAATAGTCATAGTGGGCGATGCGGCGCAGCGACGCTTCAATCGAGCCGATCACCACCGGAATGCCAGGATAGGCTTCGCGGCAACGCTGGGCGTAGACGGTGACGGCGCGGTCAGGGCGCTTGTTCGGCTCGGCGTTCGGCGTGTAGGCGTCGTCGGAGCGTGGCTTGCGGTCGGCCGTGTAGCGGTTGACCATCGAGTCCATATTGCCGGCGGTGACGCCGTAGTACAGGCGCGGCTTGCCAAGTGCGCGGAAAGCGTCAGCCGACTGCCAGTCCGGCTGGGCGATGATGCCGACGCGGTAGCCTTGCGCTTCCAGCAGACGGCCGACCAGGGCCATGCCGAAACTCGGATGGTCGATATAGGCGTCGCCGGTCACCAGGATGACATCGCACTCTTCCCAGCCGAGCACATCCATCTCTTGACGGGTCATCGGAAGGAAAGGCGCAGCGGGAGCGCGGGCAGACCGCTTCGGGACGGCCGCAAATAAATTGGTTGGGGGATTCATGGGGCGGTATTGTACCGGAATTACCCCCACCACGCTCATGGGTGTTTGAAAAAAATCTTTTACTTTTCAAACACTTAGAAACAATGTCAAATTCCCATGTTTGACAAAATGGTACCCAGCTCGCGCAGCCCCGACTCCAGCTTGGGATGTTTGACGGCGAACTTGGCCGACAGTTCCTGGCTGCGCTCGGCCAGCCCATAGGTGCTGGACTCGCCCGGCGCAGGTTCGGCACCGCGTTCCAGCAGCGTTTTGATGTCGCCGTCCAGCTGTCGCAGCAGGTCCTGCAGTTCCTCATCGATAGGACCGGCATTGGCCAGATTGGCATGCAGGCTTTTGAGCGAGGTTTTCAGATTGCTGTCCATAATATTTCCCAGTTTAGAATGTGGTGGCCAGGTACAGCGCTTCGACCTGTTCACGGGCCCACGGCGTCTTGCGCAGGAATTTCAGGCTGGACTTGATGCTCGGATCGCTGCGGAAGCAATTGATGTCGATCCGCCGCGCCAGTTGCTCCCAGCCATAGTATTCCTGCAAACGGGTCACGATCGCTTCCAGCGTGACGCCATGTAATTGGTTGTTCATATCTTACTCAAAAATCAAAAGGGCCGACTTTGATTCTACACAAATCAAAGCCGGCCCCGGTGTGGGACTTAACGAAACATTACTTTTCGGTCAAGCCACGGCGCTCCAGCAGCGGCTCGATCCTGGCGTCGCGGCCGCGGAAGTTGCGGTACATCTCCATCGCGTCCATGGTGCCGCCTTTCGACAGCAGCATCTTGCGGAAGTAGTCGCCGTTTTCGCGGGTCATGCCACCGTTTTCGTTGAACCATTCGACCGCGTCGGCGTCCAGCTTCTCTGCCCACAGATAACCGTAGTAGCCAGCCGAATAGCCGCCGGCGAAGGTGTGCGAGAAGTAGGTGGTGCGGTAGCGTGGCGGTACCGGCGCGTAATCGACACCGGCTTCCTTCAGCGCAGCCGCTTCAAAACCCAGCACGTCGGCCGGGATTTGCGACACGCCCAGCTGGTGCCATTTCTGGTCCAGGATCGAGGCCGCCAGGTACTCGGTGGTACGGAAGCCTTCGTTGAATTTCTTCGATGCGATCACCTTGTCCAGCAGCTGTTGCGGGATGGCCTCACCGGTCTGATAGTGCTTGGCGTAGTTGGCCAGCACCACAGGATTGACCGACCACATTTCATTGACCTGCGACGGGAACTCGACGTAATCGCGCGGCACGCGGGTGCCGGCGAAGCGCGGGTATTTCACGTTGGAGAACATGCCGTGCAGCGCGTGGCCGAATTCATGGAACAGGGTGCGCAGTTCGTCGAAGGTCAGCAGCGTTGGCTCGCCATCGGCCGGCTTCGGAATATTCAGGTGATTCGCCACCACCGGACGGGTGCCCATCAGCGACGATTGCGATACATAGGCATTCATCCAGGCGCCGCCGCGCTTGTTGGAGCGGGCGTAGAAGTCGGCGATGAAGATGGCCAGCTGCTTGCCGTCGGCGTCGAACACGTCGAACACGCGCACGTCCGGATCGTACACCGGCAGGTCCTTGCGCTCCTTGAACGACAGGCCATACACCTTGTTGGCGGCGAAGAACACGCCGTTGGTCAGCACGCTGTTCAGTTCGAAATACGGACGCAGCTCGTTCTGGTCGAAGTTGAAGCGTTCGGCCTTCACCTTGTCGCTGTAGAACGACCAGTCATGCGCGGCCAGCTGGAAGCCGCCGTTGGCCTTGTCGATCGCCTGCTGGATCTCGGCGCCTTCTTTTTTGGCGTTGCTGACAGCCGGCTTGGCCAGCTCGCCCAGCAGATTGTTGACCGCGGTGGTGTCGTGCGCGGTCTGGTCTTCCAGCGAATACGCGGCGAAGTTAGGATAGCCCATCAGCGCGGCTTTTTCAGCGCGCAGCTTGACCGTGTCCAGCACCACCTTGGTGTTGTCGAACGTGCCGCCATGGCTGCCGCGCGCCAGCGACAGCGCCATCAGCTTCTCGCGCACCGCGCGGTTGGTCAGCACCGCCAGGTTGGCCTGGCCAGTGGTGTTCACCACCGGGATCAGGAACTTGCCTGGCTGGCCTTTGGCGGCGGCAGCCTTGGCGGCGGCGTCAATCGCCTTGTCCGACATGCCGGCCAGTTCCTCGCGGGTGTCGACCACCAGCGCCGAGGCGTTGGCTTCTTCCAGCACGTTCTGCGCGAAGGTGGTTTGCAGTTTCGCCAGTTCGGCATTCATCGATTTCAGCTTGGCCTTGTCGGCATCCGACAGCTGCGCGCCGGCGCGCACGAAATCGGTGTGGTAGCGTTCCAGCAGATACTTGGACTCGGCATCCAGGTGCAGCTTGTCGCGCTGGTCGTACAGCGACTTGATGCGTGCATACAGCTTGCCGTTGAGGCGGATGGCATCGCTGTGCGCGGCCAGTTTCGGCGACAGATCGCGCTCCAGCGCCTTGAAGGTGTCGTTGGTGTTGGCGCCGGACAGGTTGCCGAACACGCTGGAGACGCGCGACAGCAGCTGGCCGGACTTTTCCATCGCCACGATGGTGTTGTCGAAGGTCGCAGCCTTCTTGTTGTTGGCAATGGCCTGGATCTCGGCGGCTTGCTGGCGCATGCCTTCGGCGAACGCCGGCGCGTAATCTTCGTTCTTGATCTTGTCGAAAACAGGATAGTTGAACGGCAGCGTGCTGACCTTGGCGAACGGATTCGATGCCGGCAGCATCGATGCAGCTTCCGCGTGGGCGGCGCCGAATACGGCCACTACGCTGGCGGCCAGAATGATGTTGGTGTGGTTCATGCAGTTATCCTTATAAACTATTTATATCAATTACCGGTCAGGCCACGGCGCTCCAGCAGCGGCTCGATCACCGGATCGCGGCCACGGAAGTTGCGGAACAAATTCATTGCATCGTCGGTGCCGCCGCGCGACAGCAGCTTGGCGCGGAACCAGTCGCCGTTCTTGCGTTGCAGGCCGCCGTTTTCCTTGAACCATTCGACCGTATCGGCATCCAGCTTTTCCGACCACAGGTAGGCGTAGTAGCCGGCCGAATAACCGCCGGAGAAGCTGTGCGAGAAGTAGGTAGTGCGGTAGCGCGGCGGCACCGGTGCGAAGTCCACGCCCATGTCCTTCAGCGACTTGGCTTCAAAGCCCAGCACATCGGCCGGGATTTGCGCCGGGGTCAGCTGGTGCCAGCGCTGGTCCAGCAGCGACGCAGCCAGGTACTCGGTGGTCATGAAGCCCTGGTTGAATTTCTTCGACGCGATTACCTTGTCCAGCAGTTCCTTCGGCATCGGCGCACCGGTTTTGTAATGCTTGGCGTAGTTGGTCAGCACTTCCGGCCACACGGCCCACATCTCGTTCACTTGCGATGGATATTCAACGAAATCGCGCGGCACGCTGGTGCCGGAGAAGCGCGGATACTTCACGCTGGAGAACATGCCGTGCAGCGCGTGGCCGAATTCGTGGAAGGCGGTCTTCACTTCATCGTAGGTCAGCAGGGTCGGCTCGCCGGCTGGCGGCTTTGGAATATTCAGGTGATTCGCCACCACCGAGTGGGTGCCCAGCAGCGACGATTGCGACACATACTCGTTCATCCACGCGCCGCCCTGCTTGTTGGAGCGGGCGTACATATCCGCCAGGAAGATCGCCAGCTGCTTGCCATCGGCGTCGAATACATCGAACACGCGCACGTCCGGGTTGTACACCGGCAGGTCCTTGCGCTCTTTGAACGACAGGCCGTACAGCTTGTTGGCGGCGTAGAACACGCCGTTGATCAGCACATTATCCAGCTCGAAGTAAGGCTTGAGCTGGTTCTCGTCGAAGGCGAAGCGCTGCGCGCGCACCTTGTCGGTGTAATAGGCCCAGTCGGCGGCGGCGATCTGGAAACCGCCTTTTTCAGCATCGACCACGGCTTGCAGGTCGGCCGCTTCCTTCTTCGCATTGTTGACGGCCGGCTTGGCCAGTTCGCCCAGCAGCTTGTTGACCGAGGCGGTGTCGTGCGCGGTCTGGTCTTCCAGCGAGTAGGCGGCGAAGTTGGCGTAGCCCAGCAACGTGGCTTTCTCGGCGCGCGCCTTGGCGATCTTCAGCACCAGCTCACGGTTGTCGTACTCGCCGCCATGGCTGCCGCGCGCCAGCGACAAGGCCATCAGCTTCTCGCGCACTGCGCGGTTGGTCAGTTCCGCCAGCGGTGGCTGGCCCGAGGTGTTGACCACGGCGACGAAGAATTTGCCATCCAGTCCCTTGGCCTTGGCCGCAGCGGCGGCGGCATCGATGGCGGCGTCGCTCATGCCAGCCAGGTCGGCGCGGTTGTCGACCACCAGGCCGGACGCATTGGTTTCTTTCAGTACGTTCTGGGTGAACGCGGTTTGCAGCTTGGCGATATCGCCGTTGACCGCTTTCAGCTTGGTCTTGTCGGCGGCCGACAGCTTGGCGCCTGCGCGCACGAAGTCGGTGTGGTAGCGTTCCAGCAGGTGCTTGGATTCAGCATCGAGCTTCAGCGCATCGCGCTTTTCGTACAGCGACTTCACGCGCGCCCACAGCTTCGGATTCAGGTAGATGGCGTCGCTGTGCGCGGCCAGCTTGGGCGACATTTCACTGTCGATCGCATCCAGCTTGTCGTTGGTGTTGGCGCCTTGCAGGTTGTAGAACACGGTCTGCACGCGGATCAGCAGTGCGCCGGATTTTTCCATCGCCACGATGGTGTTGTCGAAACCCGGCGCAGCCTTGCTGTTGGCGATGGCATCGACTTCCTTCAGCTGCTGGCGCATGCCTTCGTTGAACGCCGGGATGAAATGCTCGTCCTTGATCTTGTCGAAGGCCGGATAGTGGAATGGCAGGGTGCTGGCGGCGGCCAGCGGATTACCGGCCAAAGGGGCGGCCGGCGCGGCCAGTACGGTGTGCGAAAACGCCACGCCCAGGGCGGCGGCAACGACAAGCATATGAGGACGGGTCATGAAGATCTCTTTCTCTTATGAAGGCAGGGAAAAATGCTGAGGCGCTCAAAGCTCAGCATGGAAGCGTCAGATCATAGCAGCGCCACGCCAGGGGAGTCACTGGCAAAAAATGCTGCACTGCACTTTCTTGGAATCACTGGGTATTTTCCGAAGAATACTTTGCCTCAGCGGAAATTACCGCCGGATGCGACGGTAAAACCTGCAATGCACCAGTGCAATATCCAGCTCAGCGCTTGAACAGCGCCTCGATGCGGCGTTCCGGGAAGAACCACAGGATGGCGACCAGAATGTAGAGGCTGAACGAAATCCACACATGCAGGAAGGCGGTGAAAATCGCCAGCAGATACAGCGCCACTGAGGCATAGCCCTTGCGCTCCTTGGCCAGCGCGATAGTGATGACGGCGTCGCTGGGATTGCACACGATCAGGGCTTTCTCCAGCAAGGTGTAGGCGATGGCCGACATGAACAACATCGCGCCATACATCGCCACCGTCAGCGGCGCAAAATCGTTTTCGCCCATCCAGCCGGTGGTGAACGGCACCAGCGACAGCCAGAACAGCAAATGCAGATTGGCCCACAGCACGCGGCCGTCAACCACCGAGGAGGCAGTTAACATGTGGTGATGGTTATTCCAGAAGATGCCCACGTAGACAAAGCTCAGCACATAGCTGCAGAACACCGGCAGCACCGATTCCAGCGCCGCCAGGTCCGCCCCATGCGGCGCCTTCAACTCCAGCACCATGATCGTGATGATGATCGCGATCACGCCATCGCTAAACGCTTCCAACCGGTTCTTACCCACAATCGCCCTCTTCATCGCAAATATGCCGTCTCGGCGATGCAGAGTATAGACGGTCAGGCGCAGCACATGGCTATGACATTTGTCTGAGGGGAGTGCGACATTACAAGTTCGAGAGCTTGCGATATTGCATTGGACAAATTGCCAAATCCGCCATATTCTGAATTTTTCAACCTACCCTCATCCACCATGTCGCGTTTGATTATTGTTCCTTTGATGCTTGCCGCGCTGTCGCCGGCCATCGCCGCCGAGTCCACCTCCCGCATCGCGGCCGTCGTCAATTTCGACACTTGCGCCAAGCCGGAATGGCCGAAAGAGGCGCTGCGCAAGGAACAGGGCGGCAAGGTCACGCTGAGCTTTCTGATCGGTGCCGATGGCACGGTCAATGACGCAAAAGTGCTGAGTTCCAGCGGCTATCCGCTGCTGGATGAGGCGGCGCGCGAAGGCATCCGCAAATGCCGCTTCACGCCCGCCAGCGTGAATGGCGTGCCGCAGGAAGGCTGGCAGATGATGCAATACGTCTGGCTGCTGGAACAAAAGCCGCGCCCGCCCAGCCAGTACTTCGCCGCCGCCCAGGCAGGCGACCGCGACGCCTTGTTCGCCCTGGCGCAGGAATACAGCGCCGGCATGACCGATGAAGTCGCCGACGTCAACCGCATGCTGCAAGCGCTATCGGTGAGTACCGCCGCCGCGCAATTTGAACTGGCCACCCGCCTGTACCAGGGACGCGGCGCGCGGCTCAACCGCGCCGAAGCGCTGAGCTGGTATCGCTTGTCGGCAGACGCCGGCTATGCCCCGGCACAGGAACGCATCGGCGCCTTCCTCGACTACGGCACCATGGGTCTGCAACGCGACAGCAAAACCGCGATGAGCTGGTATCTGAAAGCCGCCGCCCAAGGCAATCACGAGGCGGAAAACGCGCTGGGCGTGATGTACCACAACGCCCGCGACCTACCGCGCGACTATGCCAAGGCCGCCGAGTGGTACGCCAAGGCGGTGGGCGGCGGCAATACCTGGGGTCAGGCCAACCTGGGCCGGCTGTACCTGCGCGGCCAGGGCGTGGAAAAGAATCCGGCCGAAGCGCTGCGCCTGCTGCACCTGGCCGCCGACAAGAATAACCACGCCGCCGAAGGCGACCTGGCGCTGATGTATTTCAACGGCCTGGGTGTGGACGCCGACGACGCCACCGCCATCCGGCTGCTGCGCCACGCCGCCATCGGTGGCGATACGATGGCGCAGCTGCGGCTGGCGGGCGCGCTGAACTACGGCGTGCGCATGCCGGCCAACACCACCGAGGGCGTGGGCTGGCTGCGCAAGGTCGCCGATAGCGGCAATGCCACCGGCCTCAATAATCTCGGCTATGCCTATGAAATCGGCCGTGGCGTCGAACAGAACTACGCCACCGCGCGCGGCCTGTACCTGCAGGCCGTGGCCAAGCAAAACGGCAACGCCGAGGCCGCGCTGGGCGGTCTGTACGAGCAGGGACGCGGCGGCGCCACCGAGTTATCCAGGGCGATCGAGCTGTATCAGGCCGCCGTCAGCCACAACAATGCCGACGGCATGCAGCGCCTGGCGAAATTGCACGAA
This sequence comes from Duganella sp. sic0402, assembly GCF_019219065.1. Taxonomy (GTDB): domain Bacteria; phylum Pseudomonadota; class Gammaproteobacteria; order Burkholderiales; family Burkholderiaceae_D; genus Rugamonas. Next base: position 82,183 of record NZ_JAHUWK010000009.1, read on the forward strand.
ACCGGGCAGGGCGTGGAACGCAACCTCGCCCAGGCCCGTCTGCTGTACAACCGTGCGGCCGAACTGCATAACGCCGCCGCGATGCGCCGCCTGGCCTCTGCTTACCAGAACGGCGAACTGGGCCTGGATGCGGACCCGGTCAAAGCGGCGGAATGGCGGCAGAAAGCCATCGAGGCCAGCGCCCGGCAAACCAATCCGTTCCAGCTCTGACGCGGCTTATTCGCGAATCTCGGCTTCCACCAGCTGCGCCAGCAGCAGCAGCGATTCCTGCCAGCCGAGATAGCAGGCTTCAGCCGGGATGACGGCCGGTATGCCCTCCTGCACCACCGTCATCTCGACGCCACAGAACACGTCACGCAGCGTGACCGTGGTCTGCATCTGGCCCGGCAGGTTGGGATCGTCAAACACGGCGCTGTAGCGCAGCTTGGCGCCTGGCGTCAGCTCCAGGTATTCGCCACCGAAAGAATGGCTGTCGCCCGTGGTGAAATTGGTGAACGACATGCGGTAGGCGCCGCCCACCCTGGCATCCAGCTGATGCACCTTGCCGATGAAGCCATGCGGCGGCAGCCATTTGGCCAGCGCATCCGGGTCGAGAAAGGCGCGGTAGACGCGCTCAGCGCTGGACTTGAGCACGCGATGCAGTTGCACGGTATTGGCGGTCATGATCGATTCCCTTCACAAAGTTGATCTACCTTCACGACGAACGAGGGTAGCGGAAATCGACATCGGCTGACAAGATGGACAAATTGCTTTTTTCTCAATAAGATCGCCAGCTTGTATTACCTAACTGTCATTCTATGCGCATTTTATCCCTCCTTCTTCCACTACTTATCTTCAGCGCGGCCGAGGCTGCCGATATTAAACGGCCCGCCACGGTTAACTTCAGTAGTTGCGTCAAGCCCGAGTGGCCAAAAGAGTCGCTACGCAAAGAAGAATCCGGCACGGTTTACATCAAGTTCCTGATCGATGAAGAAGGCAAAGTGCTCGACACATCTATCCAAAAGTCCAGCGGTTCTGCTTTACTCGATGAAGCCGCAGTAAACGGCATTCAACGTTGTGGATTTACACCCGCCACGCTCAACGACGTAGCCGTCCGAGGCTGGCAAAAAATGCAGTACGTATGGTCATTGGAGACCGATGAATTTCTCCGTAAAACAAAAGAGAACGTGGCCAAGTACCGCACTGCCGCATTGGCCGGTGACGCGGGTAGCATTTACCAACTGGCGCAGTTGTTCAGGAAAGGTATAGGCTTCCCATTTGATAACGATAAATACATCAAACTCCTGCGTCTCTCGGCAGAGCACTCCTATGCCGAGGCCGAATATGAACTCGGCGCCAACTACACATCGGGGGTGCTCTTACCCAAAGACCTCGACCAAGCATTGATCTGGTATCAAAGGGCCGCCGACCACGGCAACGCCGCTGCACAGTATCGGCTAGCGGAATTTTATGCATCTGGCACCACCGTTCTCTCAGATCCGGCGCAGGCGGCAGCTTGGTATCGCCGCGCGGCCGAACAAGGTGATCACGACGCAGAAGTCGCATTAGGCCGGATGTATGAAACCGGACAGCAAGGGCAGAAAAACACCGGACAGGCCACCATCTGGTATCGCAGAGCTGCCGATGCCGGCAACACCGAAGCGGCCTATCTTCTCGGAAATCTGTATCTGCAAGCGAAAGACGTCGAGCAAGCTGTTCCCTGGCTGACCATGGCGGCAAACGACCGCATCGAAAATGCGGAGGCAGCGTTGGCCAATTTGTACTTCAGCGGCGCTGGCATGCCGCAAAACGACGTGGAAGGTATGCGCTTTCTGCGCCGCGCCGCGATGGCCGGCAACGGGCCGGCAATGCGTCAACTGGGACTGATGCTGTCACAAGGTTTGCGTGCAGCAGTCGATACCGATGAGGGAAAGGTATGGTTGGACAGGGCCGCGCGTCTGGGTCATCCAGGCAGACCAGATGAACCGGTTCACTTCGCGTTTTAAGTCAGGCTGGCTTCCAGCGCCTGCTCGTCCAGCGTGCGGTCGCGGCCCAGCATTTTGGCGCTGTACAGCAGCGAATCGGCGCGGCGCAGCATGGCTTCCACGCTGTCGCGCTGGCCCAGCATGACGGCGATGCCGGCGCTGTAGCTGAGCGGCATGCCCAGCTCGCGCGGGCCGGCTTCGGCCAGCCAGGCGCGCAGACGCTGGTCGTAGGCGCGGATGTCGTCCAGGTCGGCGCCGCGCTTGAGCACGCTGAATTCCTCGCCGCCGTAGCGGCACACCAGGTTGCGTTTGCCGCCAACGGTCTGCATGCCTTCGACGAACAGCTTGAGCGCACGGTCGCCGGCTTCATGGCCGTAGGTATCGTTGATTTCCTTGAAATGATCGAGATCCAGCAGCATCGCGCACAGTGGCTGATGCAGGCGCTGGCTATCGGTGACCACCAGCGCGGCCCGTTCCAGCCAGGCGCGGCGGTTCAGTGCGCCGGTGATGCCATCGGTGCACGCCAGCCGCTCCAGCTCGCGCTCGGCCTGGTCGCGGTGGGCCAGCAGAATGCCGACCAGCGACATCACCACCGTCACATTGGTCGCCAGCGCGAACAGCACATTGGCCGGGTGCGGCGTGAAGAAATTCGGGAACAGGTCGGTAAAGAAAGCGCCCAGCACGCCGCGCGACGCGGTCACCGCCATTTGCATCAGCAGCGACGCCACCAGCAACCAGCGCCAGCGGCCGACCGGCACATCGGTGGGGCGGCACAGCGCGATCACCACGATCGCTACTTGCAAAGTAAGCAAGCCGTTGGCCCAGCCGACGCGGAACGCGTAATTGCCATAGCCTATGCAATAGCCGACCGTCATCACAATGGCGATGATGGCTGGCGCACGCGCCACCGCCTCGCGGTCGCACCACATGTCGAAGGCGATGGCGCTGTAGGTCAGGCCGCCGGCGATGCCGGCCATGGCCAGGGTCGACATGATGCGGTCTGCCAGCGATTCCGCCTCCACCAGGGTGGTGGCCATCAGCAACAGCCAACCCAGCGTTTGCAGCAGGATGCCGATCTGCGCGCGGCGCGCGGCCACACTGACCTTGCCCATCACCGCCAACAATGCGGCGGCGATCGCCACCAGGTTGAGCGTCATGGCTATGAGCAAAGAAGCAACATCAAGATGCATTTGAAGGGAATGACAAAAAAGGAAGCGTGCAGTATAGCAAGCTCTACTACGCTACACTCTGGACTTACATCCCTTAACAACAGGAAGCATGCATGGAAAATTACGCGGAACTGCTGGAGACCCTGACGCAGCAGGAGCAAGATTTGCAGTTCGCCGCATTCAACAGCGACACCGCGCTGACGCTCGGGATGAACATCATCGAGCTGGCCAAAGCGAAACAAAAGATTATTACGGTCAACATCACCATTAACGGCAAGGTGTTGTTCCATCATGCCATGCAGGGTGCGTCTGCCGACCAGGCGGATTGGATACGCCGCAAGAACAATGTGGTGGCGCGCTTCGGCCGCTGCTCCTTCTACGTCGGCATCGACCACAAGCACCGCGGCGTGGTGTTTGAAGACATCAAGTATCTGGACCCGCTGGATCACGCGGCCAACGGCGGCGCCTTCCCGATCACCATACGCAATACCGGCATCATCGGCACGGTCACCGTGTCCGGTCTGCGCCAGGCCGAAGACCACGCGCTAGTCATCGAAGCCCTGCGCGCCGTCCTGGCCTGATCAATAGTGCGGTGGACGCTCGTGGGGGAGCTGGCTGCCGCTGCTGCCTTGGGTGTTGTCGCGCAGGCGCTGGACCAGCACGGCGCATAGCTGCTCCAGCTTGTCGATCTGCTGCTGCTGTTCGTGGACGCGCTGGCTCAGCGAGTCCACCATGTCTTCGGCGTAGGCCAGTTTGATTTCGATGTCGATGAAGCGGTCTTCGGTGTTCATGGTTGTTCCTTGTCGGGTTTGGGTGTGGCCAGCAGTTCCTTCATGCGCGCCAGGCGTTCCTTCGGCGTCAGCACTTCGGATTCCATCGGCACGGCCGTGCCTTCGTCCAACTTCATTTCCTTGATAAAGCGCGACGGGTCGCAGTGCACCTGCTCGCCCGCGCGCTTGCGTTTCTTGCACCAGGTGATGTGCAGCGTGCGCTGGGCGCGCGTGATGCCGACGTACATCAGCCGGCGCTCCTCCTGCACCCGCGCCGCAATCGATTCGGCCGGCGCGTCGGCATCGCCCTTGTGCGGCAGGATGCCTTCCTCGCAGCCGACCAGGAACACGTGCGGATACTCCAGCCCCTTCGACGCATGCAAGGTCGACATGCGCACCGCGTCCGGGTCTTCGTCCTGGCCTTCCAGCATCGACATCAGCGCCACCATCTGGGTCAGCTCCAGTACGTTTTTTTCCTCGCCGTCGCGGTCCTTGCCGCCGCGGCCGCGATCCTTCAGCCAGTTGACGAACTCCAGCACGTTCTGCCACTTGCTCTGGGCCGCGCGCTCGTCAAACATATCGTATAAATAGTTTTCATAATTAATCGCTTCCAGCAGATCATCCAGCACCTGCGCAGCGTTGTCGCCGCTGCCCGACGGGCCGGGACGGCTGGCACGGGCTTCCAGGTTGTTGATGAAGTTGCAGAAGTCGCGCAGCGGATTCAGTTGCCGGTCTTGCAGCAATCCTTCGATGCCGCCCTTGAACACCGCCTCGAACAGCGAGCATTGCCACTGGCCGGAGAAGGTGCCCAGCGTTTCCATGGTCGACTGGCCGACGCCGCGCCGTGGCGTGGTCACGGCGCGGATGAAGGCCGGATCGTCGTCGGTATTTGCCAGCAAGCGCAGATAACTGATAATGTCCTTGATCTCCGCCTTGTCGAAGAACGACTGGCCGCCGGAAATCGTGTACGGAATGCGCTCCTTGCGCAAGGCCTGTTCGATAATCCGCGCCTGGTGGTTGCCGCGATACAGAATCGCGTAATCCGACCACTTGTTCTTGCGGTTGAAATGGTCGACCGAAATCAGCATCGCCACCTGGTCCGCTTCCGCATCGTCGGTCGGCATCGAGGTCACCTGAATCGGCTCGCCCAGGCCGTGCTCCGACCACAGCGATTTCTCGAACAGCTTGGGATTGTTGCCGATCACCGCGTTGGCCGCCTGCAGGATGCGGGTGGTGGAGCGGTAGTTCTGCTCCAGCTTGATCACTTGCAGGTCAGGGAAATCGGTTTGCAGCGTTTTCAGGTTTTCCACCGAGGCGCCGCGCCAGGCGTAAATCGCCTGGTCATCGTCGCCCACGGCGGTGAACATCGGCTTCTTGCCGATGCCGGTTACCAGCAGCTTGACCAGCTCGTACTGGCAGGTATTGGTGTCCTGGTACTCGTCCATCAGCAGATAGCGCAGGCGGCGCTGCCATTTGTCGCGCACCGGATCGTTGTTGCGGAACAGCTCCACCGGCAGGCGGATCAGGTCATCGAAATCCACCGCCTGATAGGCCGACAGCGTGGCCACATAGCTGGCGTAGACGCGCGCCGACTGCGCCTCGTCCTCGTCCTTGGCCTGGCTCAGCGCAGCCAACGGATCGACCAGGCCGTTCTTCCACAGCGAGATATCGGTCTGGATGCGCCGCACCACCTGCTTGTCGGTGGTGATCGCCATATCCTGGATCAGCGAGCCGCAATCGTCGGCGTCCATGATCGAGAAGCGGTCCTTGAGGCCGACGCCGTTGGCTTCCTGACGCAGGATCTTGACGCCCAGCGAGTGGAAAGTCGACACCGTCAGCTGCTTGGCCTGCTTGGGCTGCTTGAGCAGCTTGGCGATACGCTCCTGCATCTCCAGCGCCGCCTTGTTGGTGAAGGTCAGCGCAGCGATGGTGCGCGGATCATAGCCACGGTCCTCGATCAGGTGGGCGATCTTCTGCGTGATCACGCGGGTTTTGCCCGAGCCGGCGCCTGCCAGCACCAGGCAAGGACCATCCAGGTAGGTAACAGCCTGGCTCTGGGGCAAATTAAGGCCGAAAACGGGGACTTTGGTGGACATCGGACGAGGGGCTAGTAAAACGGACAAACAGCCCCACATTGTAGCAGTCGCCAGGGCCTCCACTGATGTGGCGCATGAAGCGCACAGGACATTTGCGTTACCATGCGCTCATCATAGGCCCCGCCTAACCTTATATTGGTTGCAATCATGAAATTTGAACACTTAATCGAAGTCAACGACCCGCTCAATCCGCTGCTGGATGCACTGACCGTCAAGCAGGTCTGGGCCGGCCTGGTGCTGCGCGCCGATTCGCCGAAACTGTTTGTGCCGCACCTGGACGACAGCATCATCGACCAGCGCACCGAACACGGCTTCCGCCGCCGCCTGCGCTACGGCGAACTGGTGGTGGAAGACCAGGTGGAGCTGGAGCCGATGCGCCAGGTACGCTACCGCGTCGCTGCGCAGCAGGATATCGCCGAATCCAGCCTGACCATGACCATCGAGCAGCCGACCGAGGACACGCTGTTCGTGCGCTTCCAGTACGAGGACAGCCACGACGAAGCCACCGACCAGGCCAACGCCATGTACGATGAATTCCGCCGCTCGGCCTACGTCGAGTCGGACATCGACACCATCGGCATGCTGCGCGAACTGGCCCGCCAGGGCCGCCTGGATGCGCTGCTGAATTAATCGGCAGCGGCCGCGCGTCCCCATACCTGCGCCATGCGCAGCGGCGCAACGTGCAGCGCGGCCACCTGCGCATTGGTCAGCACTTCGCGGATAGTGTGCAGCGGGTTGCGGGTGTCGCGCTTCAGGAACACGTCCAGCGGCGCGCCGCGCGGCCCGATCACCGACTCCACATGCGGCGTGGTCGATTGCAGGCCGCGCCGCGACACCACGCCCACCTCGCCGTTAATCAGCCGCACCCAGGTCCCGATCGGGTAAATCCCCAGCTCGCGTATCACCAGTGTCACCAGGTGGATGTCCAGCGTCAGGCGCGCCTCCAGCAGCATGTCGCGCAGCGCCGCGTTGGCCGCCATCGCCGGCTTGTAGCCACGCTCCGACACGCGCGCGCAATAACGGTCGGCCAGCGCCACCAGCTTGGACAGCAGCGGTATCTGCGCCCCCACCTGGCCGCCGGGATAGCCGCTGCCATCTTCGTTTTCATGGTGATGCAGCACGCAGTGCAGCCAGGCTTCGTCGTTGACGCCGGCCTGGCGCAGCAGCTGTGCGCTGCGTTGCGGATGGGCCAGCATGCGCGCCCGGTCATCCGCGCTCAGCGCGGTGCGGCTGTCGTGCCAGCGCTGGTGATGCGCCAGCATGCCGACATTCATGGTCAGCGCCGCCAGCGTGACTGTCATGACATCGTTGCGCGAGCGCTGGCGGGCGCGCGCCAGCAGCACCGCGATCACCGCCGTGTTGACGCTGTGGCGCGCCGCGTACGGCGCCGCGTGCTGGTTGTGCAGCACGCTGGCGGCGGCGATGTCGGGGTCCAGCTCGATGGCGGCGTGCACCATCAGCGCGATGTCGTCGAGGCGGCGGCGAAAATCGGGCACGGCGATGCCCATCGACAGCCCTTGCAACAGCGTGTGCAATTCCAGGTAGGCAGCGTTCAGCTTGCGCAGCACCGACGGCGGTTCCGGCGCCGCTTCCGGCGGCTGTTGGTCTTCAAACACGCCGCGTTCGACCAGATACGCAATCTGATTGGCGCTGGCGATCATATGTCCCTTGCGGATCAGTAAAGCGCCGTTCTCACCATAGACATCCCACGGTAGCAGCATGCCAAGCCGTAGATCAGCCGCTGTCACTTTGCGTATGTTCATCGCCGAAGCATACGGCTTTCAGGTGAGAGTGTGTGAGTTTTTTTGTATCTTTGACGTATAAATAACAATCAAGGAAAATTCACGGCGCCGGCGTACAGTCGACGCAAGGACAATCGTGCGCCGGTTCATGCTCCAGGTGATGCGCCAGATCACGCAGCGCGGTGCGCACGCCTTCCTCCACCACCGGATGGTAGAACGGCATGTCCAGCATGGCGTCCACCGTCAGCCCCGCCTGCACTGCCCAGGACAGCAGGTGGCCGATGTTTTCCGCGCGCGGACCGATCATCTCGGCGCCGAGGAAACGGCCGGTCTTGTACTCGGCGTAGACGCGCAGCATGCCTTTGTTTTGCAGCATCACGCGGCTGCGGCCCTGGTTGTGAAACGACACCTTGCCGACGGCGAAGCGGCCAGCGTGCGTGACGCACAATTCGCTGTAGCTGCTGCCCATAGTGGCAATCTGCGGCTCGGTGAAGCTGATCGCCAGCGGCGTGCGGCGCAAGCCCGGCTGCACATCCGGATAGCGCGCCGCGTTGGCGCCGGCGATGCGGCCGTGGTCGGCGGCTTCCGGCAGCTGCGGGCGTTCGTCGTTGGCGTCGCCGGCGATAAAGATGGCGGACGCACCGCACTGCATGGTCTGCTTGTCATAGACAGGAACGCCATGGTGGTCGCGCTGTAGCCCGGTGTGCTCCAGCCCCAGCTGATGCACATTCGGCCGCCGGCCGATGGCCGACAGCAGATAGCTGAAATGCTCGGTGTGCTGGTCGCCATTGGTGTCCTCGCTGGTGACAGCCAGGCCATCGCCCTGCTGTACCACCTTCACCACCTTGGTTTTGAAGCGCACGTCCAGCTCATCCAGCATGGCGCTGCGGGCCACATCCAGCACTTCCGGGTCGCTCAGCTGGGCGACGCTGCCGCCACGGCCGAAGATGGTGACGCGCACGCCAAGCCGGTGCAATGCCTGACCCAGCTCCAGTCCGATCACGCCGGTGCCGGCCACTGCCACTGATTCCGGCAGGTCGTCCCAGTAAAACACCTCGTCGCTGGTGATCACGCGCGGACCGGCAGCGCGCCACTCGTCCGGCACGATCGGGGTTGAGCCGGTGGCGATCACAAAGCGTTCCGCCTCCACCACGGTGTGATCGTCGATTTGCAACTGGGTCGGGCTGATGAAGCGGGCGTGGCCGTGCAGCTTGTCTTCGTCCGGGTAGCCGTCCACGCTCTCGACCACGAAGCCGACAAAGCGGTCGCGTTCGCTGCGCACGCGCGCCATCACTGCCTGGCCATCGATGCGTACCTCGCCTGCGTGTACACCGAAGCCGGCCGCCGCATGCAGCATGTGCGCGGCGTCGGCAGCGGAAATGAGGAGCTTGCTGGGCATGCAGCCGACCCGCGCGCAGGTGGTGCCGTAGACATTGCCCTCGATGAGCAAGGTTTGCTTGCCGCCGGCCTTGGCGGCGCGATAGCCGGTCATGCCGGCGGTGCCTGCGCCAATGACGGCGACTTCAGTGCGTAAGGTTTTCATGGGATAAGTCTACTCCTGATTACGTATCGTGTTTTACTTCAAGGCAAATCAGTATTAGTATTACTTATTGTTTTTAAATTTTATAAGTTTGACTTATGGACAATCTGGATTACCGGGCCTTGGCCGTGCTGGATGCAGTGGTCAGCCAGGGCAGCTTTGAAAAAGCGGCGCTGGCGCTCGGCATCAGCCAATCGGCCGTTTCCCAGCGCATCAAGGCGCTGGAAGATGCTGCGGGCCGCCTGCTGATCGTGCGCGGCCAGCCGGCGGTGCCGACCGGGCTGGGCCAGCGGCTGGTTTCGCATCACCGCAACGTCAAGCTGATGGAAGCATCGCTGGATATCGACCTGGGCAACCAGGTCAGCATGCCGGAAATCGCGCTGGCGGTGGATGCGGCCAGCCTGGCGACCTGGTTCCCGCTCGCTCTGCCACCGCTGCTGTCGCCGCCGCGCTGCCAGCTGAATGTGCAGCAGGCGGCAACCGGCATGGCCTTGCATCTGGTGCGTGAAGGCAGCGTGTTTGGCTGCGTGGCGGCCGGAGCGGATGCGTCCGAAACACAGGCCAACGGTCCGCAGTTGACGCCGCTGGGCCGCATGCGCTATGTGTGCGTGGCCACCAAGGCGTTTGCGGGCCATTGGTTCGGCGACGGTTTTTCGATGGAGGCAGCGCGGCTGGCGCCGGCCGTGGTCAGCGACCGCGACATGATGTCCGGCTTCCTGCACGAGGTGCTGGATCTGCGCGGGGCATATCCGCATCACACGCTGCCGCTGTCGCCGGCCGCCAGCGAATGCGTATCCGGCAGCCTGGCGTATGGCTTGCTGCCGTGGCAGCAAGTGTCGGCGGCGCTGAACGATGAGCGGCTGGTCGACCTGGCACCCGGCCATTTCGTTGATGTGCCGCTGTACTGGCATGCGTGGAACCTGGATACGCCATTCACCCGCGCGCTGTCCGAACAGATCATCGCGACCGCCAGGCGCCACCTGCTGCCGGTCTAGATATCCAGCGGGTCCACTTCCAGCGACCACTTCACGCGGCTCTTCATCTCGCGCAGCATGTGCAGCCATTCCTTGAGGAAGGCTTGCAGCGCCGGCCGCGAGGGCGACTCCACCAGCAGCTGCGCGCGGTCGACGTTGTACACGCGCGTCATCGTCATCGGGATCGGATCGTTGATGGTGATGCCCGGATGCTGCAAGCAATCACGGGCAATGGTCAGGAATTCGATCGCCGTCGCCAGCTCGCGGGCCTCGGCCCGCAGCAGCGCCTGGAACAGATAGGGCGGCAAAGCCGCCTGCTCGCGTTCCTCCAGCAAGGCCGAAGCAAAGTGATCGTAATCGTGATGCACCACCGCGCCGTACAGCGGATGCTGCGGATAGCGCGTCTGCACCAGCACCTCGCTCGGCATGCCAGCCCTTCCGGCGCGGCCGGCCACCTGCATCAGCTGCGCAAACAGCCGCTCGCTGGCGCGGTAGTCCTGCGAAAACAGCGCCGTGTCCGGATTCATGATGCCGACCAGCGTCAGCTTTTTGAAGTCATGGCCCTTGGCCACCATCTGCGTGCCGACCAGGATATCCACCTCGCCCCGGTGCACGCTGGCGAAAGCCTCCTGCGCGCTGCCCTTCTTGCGTGTCGAGTCGGCGTCGATGCGCAGCACCCGCGCTTCCGGGAACAACGCCTGCAAGCCTTCCTCCACTCGCTGCGTGCCGCGTCCCAGCGGCTGCAGATCGACGTTGCCGCAGGTCGGGCAATGGCGCGGGATGCGCATCTCCAGGCTGCAATGGTGGCAGCGCAAGCGATGCTCTGGACGATGCAACACCATGAACGAAGTACAGCGCGTGCATTCGCTGATCCAGCCGCAGGATTCGCAGCAGATCACCGGCGCATAGCCGCGCCGATTGAGGAATAGCAGCGACTGTTCGCCACGCTCCATGCGCTGGCGGATCGCCGCCACCAGCTGCGAGGTCAGGCCGTCCTTCGGCTTGTCGCGCTCCATGTCGATCAGCTTCACTTGCGGCAGCACGGCGTTCTGCACGGCGCGCTCGCGCAGCTCCAGCTTGCGGTAGCGGCCGGACTGCGCGTGGTGCCAGGTTTCCAGCGACGGCGTGGCCGAACCCAGCACGATCGGAATCTGCAACTGCCAGGCGCGCCACACGGCCAGGTCGCGCGCCGAATAGCGCAAGCCTTCCTGCTGTTTGTACGAGGGATCGTGTTCCTCGTCGATGACGATCAGCTTCAGGTGCGGCAGCGACGCCAGGATCGCCAGCCGCGTGCCCAGCACAATGCGTGCCTTGCCCTGATGCGCGGCCAGCCAGTGCAGCATGCGTTCGCCTTCGGACAGGCTGCTGTGCAGGGTCGCCAGCATCACGCCGGGGAAGCGCGCGCGAATATTGCCTTCCAGCTGGGGCGTCAGATTGATTTCCGGCACCAGGATCAGGATCTGGCCGTCCGGTTCGCGCGCCAGCACCTGCGCGCAGGCTTGCAGATAGACTTCGGTCTTGCCGCTGCCGGTCACGCCGTACAGCAGCGACGGCGTAAAGCCCGCCGCGCCGCCGATGGCGTCCGCAGCCGCTTGCTGCTGGGGATTCAGCACCGGCATATTGGCCGGCGCGGGATCATGCCGGGTTTCCAGCTTGGCCAGCTTTTTCAGCGCCCGGTCCAGCGCCACGGTGGTCAGCACGCGCAGATTCTTGGGCAGGCCGGGCAGCGCCACCTCGCCCAGCGGCCGCTGGTAGTAGTCGGCGGCAAAACCGGCCAGCGCCAGCCATTTGGCCGACAGCGGCGGCAGCTGGCTGCGCACGGCCAGCGCATCTTTCAACTTATCCACCGGCACATCGGTCGCCTCTGCCACGCCGACGATCAGGCCCATCACCTCGCGCCGCGCGAACGGCACCAGCGCCAGTTGGCCGACTTGCGGCCGCTGATCGTCCTCGCACTGCCAGCGGTAATCAAAAACCGCATTGAGCGGTGTATCAATGGCGATTTGAAGGTAGCAAGGGCATGGATTATTCATGCTGCACCCTGCGGATTTATCGATGCTGTATGTATCCACAGTTTCTGTGGATAACTTTGTGGACAATGGAATCTTATTCCCCGGAAAGCACTGACATCCACGTTGGCATCATCCAAAACCGGGCAAAAAATCAAAATTTTTTCTCTTTAAAATCAGTAACTTGAAAAATGCTTCATAGGAGAGGGAAATTCCCCATCGCTCCCCGCCAGCTGTGCATAAGTGAAGTATTTAGGATGTTTTTTTCACCGAAATCAAGCAGTTTTTTGAGCGTTTTAGCGTCGTCGCGGAACACCAGCCCACCAAATTTTATACTTATGCTCATCTCAAGCTTTGCGCTCTGATAACGAGCTTGGCAAGCCTGACATTTTTGCCATCGTATCCTGCAACGCAACATAATCCTAACGTGAAACAGCAACATTATGGCTAAGTCACGGTTTACTAAGTCATTTTATTTCTTGTCCACAGTTTTTGTGGATAACTTTGTGGAGAATGAAGAAATAAACTACATGAAGCTTCGCTGGAAGGTTTACGGCTTGCTAAATATTGCCCAGTAAGCCATAAAAAATTCTCTTCAAAATCATGCACTTACAATATGGTCACGGGCTAGCGAAAAGTGGCTGCCTATTATTTCCGCAGTAGAAAAAAATGTGCATAAGTCAGCTTGCCAAGACTGCGCGCAGCAATGAAAAAGGGCACGTTTCCACCGAAACGTGCCCTTTGCTCACAGAATCGGTCAGGAAGCGCGCTGCGCCTTGCTGTAGCTGTGCACAGCTTCCACCATGGCCGCCACGTTTTCCGGGGCGGTGAACTGCGAAATGCCGTGGCCGAGGTTGAAGACGTGGCCGCTGCCGTTGGCGTCCGGCTTGCCGAAGGCGTCCAGCACCTTGTGGACTTCGGCGGTGATCTGTTCCGGGCTGGCGAACAGGATGGCAGGGTCCAGATTGCCTTGCAGCGCGACCTTGTGGCCGACCAGCTGGCGCGCCTTGCTCAGGTTGGCGGTCCAGTCCAGGCCCAGCGCGTCAGCGCCGATGTCGGCAATTTGCTCGATCCAGTGGCCGCCGCCCTTGGTGAACACGATGGCGGGGATTTTCACGCCGTCTTTTTCACGTTTCAGCAGCGACACCACCTGTTGCATGTATTTCAGCGAGAACGCCTGGTAGGCACCGTCGGCCAGCGCACCGCCCCACGAATCGAAAATCATCACCGCTTGCGCGCCGGCGTCGATCTGCGCGTTCAGGTATTCGGCCACCGACTTGGCGTTGATGTCCAGGATGCGGTGCATCAGGTCGGGGCGGTTGTACAGCATCTTTTTGATGGTGTGGAACTCGCGCGAGCCCTGGCCTTCCACCATATAGCAGGCCAGCGTCCATGGGCTGCCGGAAAAGCCGATCAGCGGCACGCGGCCATTCAGCTCGGTGCGGATCTGGGTCACGGCCTTGAATACATAGTCCAGCGAACCGGCTGCCGGCTGGCGCAGCGCCAGCACGTCGGCTTCGGTTTTCAGCGGACGCTCGAATTTCGGGCCTTCGCCTTCGACGAAATACAGGCCCAGGCCCATCGCGTCCGGCACCGTCAGGATGTCGGAGAACAGGATGGCGGCGTCCAGCGGGAAGCGGTCCAGCGGCTGGATGGTGACTTCGGTGGCGTAGTCCGGATTGGTGGCCAGGCCCATGAAGGAGCCAGCCTTGGCGCGGGTGGCGCGGTATTCAGGCAGATACCTTCCGGCCTGGCGCATCAGCCACACAGGGGTGTAGTCGGTGGGCTGGCGCAGCAACGCGCGCAGGAAGGTGTCGTTCTTGAGCGGAGCAAATTGTGGCATGGAAGGCAATCGAAAGCGGTGAAAGCAAGTATTATCGCATCCCGTCGATTTTTTAGCGTTTAGCGCCCGAAGGCGGCGTTTTTTCTCTATCATGCGTAGCACCGCGCATAGACCTTTTGGAGCCGCCCATGACATCCACCGTTGCCCCGACCATTGCCGCCTACGGCGCCTGGCCATCGACCATCAGCGCCGCGCGCGTGGCCGCTGGCGCCGTGCCGCTGTCCTCGCTGCTGCTGGGCGGGACCGACGGCAGCGATATTTTCTGGCTGGCGGGACGGGCGGCCGAGGCCGGGCGCAATACGCTGCTGCGCTACCACGGCGTAGCCACGCAGGAATTAACGCCGGCGCCGTTCAATATCCGCTCGCGGGTGCATGAATATGGCGGCGGCGCCTATGCGGTCGATGGCGAAACGGTGTATTTCACGCATTTCAAGGACAACGTCGTCTACAGGATGGTCGCTGGCGAGGCGCCGTTCGCGGTGACGCAGCCGGGCAAGCAGCGTTTTGCCGATTTTGCAATCGACCGCGCCCGTAACCGCCTGATCGCCGTGCGCGAGCTGCATGGCGATGACGAACACGCGCAGCCCACCAACACCATCTGCGCCATCAGCCTCGGCACCGCCATGCGCGATGGTACAGGGGCGGCCGGGAGCGGCAATGACGTGGCGGGTGCCGAAACGGTGCTGGCGCAGGGTGCGGACTTTTATTCCTCGCCGCGCGTGTCGCCGGACGGCCGCTCGCTGGCCTGGCTGAGCTGGGACCACCCGCGCATGCCGTGGCAGGGCACCACGCTCTGGCTGGCCGAGTTTAACGACGACGGCACGCTGGCAGCGCCGGTCCGCATCGCCGGCGGCGACGAGGAATCGATCTGCCAGCCAGAATGGTCGCCCGACAACCTGCTGCACTTCGTCTCCGACCGCAGCGGCTGGTGGAACCTGTACCGCCTGTGCCGCGACCGCCAGCGCAGCGAAGGCCTGTGCCCGATGGAAGCCGAATTCGCCTCCCCGCACTGGACCTTTGGCAACAGCATGTACGGCTTCCGCTCGGCCAGCGAAATCATCTGCACCTACATCGACAAAGGGGTCAGCCGCCTGGCGCGCCTGCTGCCCGGCAGCGGCAAGCTGGAAGCCATCGCCAACCCCTACGAAGAAATCCGCGAGCTGCGCGTCGGCAACGGCTACATCGCCATGCTGGCCGGCGGCCCGGCCATCCCGATGGAACTGGCGCGCATCGACTTCACCGAGGAAGGCGTCGAAATCCTGGCGCAATCGATTGACGACCTGCCGGATGAAGCCAACCTGTCGATCCCGGCCAGCATCAGCTACCCAAGCGCCAATGGCCGCACCTCGCACGCCTTCTACTACCCGCCGCGCAACCAGGACGCGCAGGCGCCGCAGGGCAGCAAACCGCCGCTGATCGTCATCGGCCACGGCGGCCCGACCGGCATGACGGTCAATACGCTGAACCTGAAAACCCAGTTCTGGACCAGCCGTGGCTTCGGCGTGCTGGATGTGAACTACGGCGGCAGCACCGGCTTTGGACGCGCCTACCGCGACCTGCTCAAGGGCCAGTGGGGCATTGTCGATGTGGAAGACTGCGTCAACGGCGCTAAGGCGCTGGTGGAGCGCGGCCTGGTGGACGGCGAACGCCTGATCATCCGGGGCAGCAGCGCCGGCGGCCTGACCACGCTGTCCGCGCTGACCTTCCACGATGTATTCAAGGCTGGCGCCAGCTACTACGGCGTCTCCGACCTGAAAGGCCTGGACCAGGATTCGCACAAATTCGAATCGCACTACAATGAATACCTGATCGCGCCGAAAGCGCAGGCGGACGCCGTCTACGCCCAGCGCTCGCCGATCAACCACACCGACAAGCTGTCGCGCCCGATGATCTTCTTCCAGGGCCTGGACGACAAGGTGGTGCCGCCGCAGCAATCGCAAATGATGGTGGATGCGCTGAAAAAGCGTGGCATCACGGTCGATTACATGGAGCTGGAAGGCGAAGGCCACGGCTTCCGCAAGGCCGAAAACATCATCCGCACGCTGGAAGCGGAGCTGGACTTCTATCAACGCATCTTTGGTTTGAATAACGCATGACCGATCCCAAGCTGCTCGCCGAATTCGACGCGCTGCCCTTCAATGAAAAAGTGATACTCGCGCTGCTCGCCCTGATCGGCGAGCCTACCGGACGCACGCACATCCTCGATCACCTGATCCACGCGCGTATCGAACAAAACGACGATGGCGCACCCTATACCGTGGCCACGCTGGACGATGCGCTATCCAAACTGGAACGGCTGGCCTTCCTCAGCGTGGTGACGGGACGCGGTTTTGTCTGCAATCCGAAACTGCGCTGGCCGGCGATCCGCTCAGCCATCGGCACCCATGCGATGGAAGACCTGTGCACCGCCTACGCCGAGCTGGCGCCGATGCGCCAGACCTGGAACAGCACCGAGCCGCGCAGCTACCGCGCCGGCATGGCGCGCCTGCGCATGGGGCTACTGCGCGGCCACGGCCCGCAGCAGATCCAGCAAGTGCTGGCCTTCTGCCTGGGCAGCTACGAGGCGGCACAGCTGCATCCTATCGTCGACATTTTCGGCCGTCCTTTCGAACCGGGCATGATCATGCTGGTCAGCCCGCTGTTGCAGGACGATGTGCTGGCGGTATTGATGCACAACGCCCAGCGCGAGCCCGCCACCGCGCCGGTGATACGCGAATTCTGCGAGATGCACATGCAGCGCCGCCACGGCGACATCAACGCCGAACTGCGCATGGCGATGGCGGAAGACGCGCTGCTGTGCGGCCGTCTGGACGATGCCAAGCGCTATCTGGAACGCACCGCCGGCGCGCAAAGCCAGTACCTGGCCAGCATCATCGTACTGCTGCGCGGCGCCGCCAGTGCGGCCATCACCGGTTTCGACGTTGCGCTGAAAACCCTGCGCCGCGACACCGGCAAGCGCAAGCAGCTGTTCAGCGGCATGGGCGGCAATCTGTACCTGCTGTCGGCGCTGCGCAGCGGCGACGCCAAACATTTGAAGAACGCCGAAGCCTATCTGGAAATCGCGCTCAAGCTGCCGAAGAACCACGACAGCTCGGTGCACCAGCAGATCGACCTGCTGCGCCAGATCCGCGCCGGTGTGATGCAGGTAGACGCGGTGTCCGCACTGCCGTGGGAACCGTCGCTGCAAACGCAGATGTTCCAGTACCTGCTGTATTTCTGGCTGTCGCTGCCCGAGCTGCAAGAACGCAAGGAGCAGTTGCAGGAACTGGTGAAAAACGCCGAACGCGCCGGCTATATGTTTATCGCCAGCCAGTCCGCCGCGCTGCTCGGCCAGATGGGCGATGCGGCCATGCAGACGCACGCACAAGCGCTGCGCTCGCGCTACGGCTTCCCCGACCTGAGCACCTGGTTCGAGCGCCAGGAAGGCTGGCAGCGCCAGCTGACCGCGCTGATCAATCTACACCAGCCTTCCGCGCCGGATGCAGCGGGCAGTTCGCGCCTGGTGTGGCTGCTGACCTACGATCACCGCAACGGCCTGACCGACATCGCACCGGTAGAACAGAAGCGCGATGCGCGCGGCCTGTGGAGCAAGGGCCGCGCCGTGGGCCTGAAGCGGCTGCGCTTCGAATCCGAGCAGTTCGATTTTCTGACGCCGCAGGATATCCGCGCGGCCGAAGCGATTACCGTAGCGCACCGTGGCTACCAGTCCACCGGCCTGACCTACGAAATCGACCCGCAGCGCGCCGCGCCATCGCTGGTCGGCCATCCACTGCTGTACTGGTCCGACCTGCCGGACATGCGCGTGGAAATGCTGTCTGGCGAACCGGAGCTGCTGGTCAAGCGCAGCCCCGGCAACCTGGAGCTGCGCTTGCAGCCGTCGATCCCCGACGATAACTCCTCGGTGGTGATCACCAAGGAAACCCCGACCCGACTGCGGGTGGTCAGCATCCTCGAAGAACACCGCAAGATCGCCGCCATCGTTGGCGATGCGCTCAACGTGCCAGCGCATGCGGAACAGCAGGTGCTGTCGGCGATCAGCGCCATCTCGTCGCTGGTGACGGTGCAGTCCGACATCGGCGGCGCTGCACCGGACATGGAGCAGATGGAAGCCGACATGCGCCTGCATCTGCACCTGCTGCCTTACCAGCACGGCTTGAAGATGCAGATCCTGGTGCGGCCGCTGGTCAACGGCGCCTATTACAAGCCGGGCGACGGTGCCGACAGCGTGATCGCCGACATCGGCGGCAAGCCGGTGCAGGCGCGCCGCAAGCTGATCGACGAGCGCGATGCGGAACGCGACCTGATCGCCCGGTGCCCGATACTGGAATCCGCCGAGCAGGAACACGGCGAATGGCTGCTGGGCCAGCCGGCGCTGTGCCTGCAATTGCTGGTAGAGCTGCAAGCACTGGACCCGGCCAGCATCGTCATCGCCTGGCCGGAAGGCGAGAGCTTCCGCGTCACCAACAAGGTGGAAACCAAGCACCTGCGCCTGGCGATCAAGAGCAACAAAGACTGGTTTGCCGCCAGCGGCGAGCTGCAAGTCGACGAAGGCAAGGTCATCGACCTGCGCACGCTGCTGGAGATGATGGAGAAAAGCCATGGCCGCTTCGTCGAACTGGGCGAAAACCGCTACCTGGCGCTGACCGATGAGCTGTACCGCCGCTTGCAGGAAGTGACGGCCTACGGCGAACTCACCGCCGACGGCGTGCGCCTGCACCCGCTGGCGTCGTTCGCGCTGGAAGAACTGGCCGACGATGTCGGCGGCCTGAAATCCGACAAGCTGTGGAAAGAGCATCTGTCGCGCATGCAGGAGCAGACGGCCTTCGAGCCGCAGCTGCCAAGCACGCTGCAAGCAGAGCTGCGTGACTACCAGCTGGAAGGCTATCACTGGCTGTCGCGCCTTGCGCATTGGGGCGTGGGCGCCTGCCTGGCCGACGATATGGGCCTGGGCAAGACGCTGCAAGCGCTGGCGCTGATGCTGTCACGCGCACCGCAAGGTCCGACGCTGGTGATTGCGCCGACATCGGTGTGCATGAACTGGATGAGCGAGGCCGCGCGTTTCGCGCCGACGCTGAACATGCAGCTATTCGGTCCCGGCGACCGCGCCGCGCAGCTGAACAATCTGCACGGCTACGATGTGGTGGTGACCAGCTACGGCCTGCTGCAACTGGAGTCCGAACTGTTCGCCAAAGTGCAGTGGAACACCATCGTGCTGGATGAGGCGCAGGCGATCAAGAACGCCGCCACCAAGCGCTCGGCGGCGGTGATGGCGCTGAAGGGCGAGTTCCGCGTCGCCGTCACCGGCACGCCATTGGAAAACCACCTGGGCGAATTGTGGAACCTGTTCCGCTTCATCAATCCGGGCCTGCTGGGCAGCATCGAGCAGTTCAACCTGCGCTTTGCCGCGCCGATCGAGAAACCGCAGGACCATCGCGCCGAACTGGGTGCGCGCAAGCGGCTGCGCCGTTTGATCCAGCCGTTCATCCTGCGCCGCACCAAGTCGCAGGTGCTGACCGAGCTGCCGTCGCGCACCGAGATCACGCTGGAAGTGGATTTGTCGGCCGACGAAACGGCGCTGTACGAATCGCTGCGCCGCGCCGCGCTGGAAAACCTGGAAAAAGTCGAAGGCCCGGCCGAGAAGAAATCGATCCAGATCCTGGCCGAGATCATGAAACTGCGCCGCGCCTGCTGCAATCCGAATCTGATCGCACCGGACCTGCAACTGGCCAGCAGCAAGCTGGCGGCCTTCGCGCACCTGCTGGAAGGCCTGCTGGAGAACAAGCACAAGGTGCTGGTGTTCAGCCAGTTCGTCGATCACCTGGCGCTGATCCGCGAACATCTGGACGCACAGGGTGTCAGCTACCAGTACCTCGACGGTTCGACTTCGATGGCCGACCGCAAGAAGCGCGTCGATGCTTTCCAGGCCGGCGAGGGCGATGTGTTCCTGATTTCGCTGAAGGCGGGCGGCGTCGGCATCAACCTGACGGCGGCCGACTACGTGATCCACATGGACCCGTGGTGGAACCCGGCGGTGGAAGACCAGGCCTCCGACCGTGCGCACCGCATGGGGCAGTTGCGGCCAGTGACCATCTACCGCCTGGTGGCGCGGCACACCATCGAAGAGGGCATCGTCGACCTGCACCAGCACAAGCGCGACCTGGCCGACAGCCTGCTGGAAGGCAGCGATGTCAGCGGCCGGATGTCGGCGTCTGAAATGTTAGCGATGCTGCAAGAGGGTTTGAAGAAATAATTTCGGCTTGTATCGGACGCTCTCAAGCGGACAGATTAGTGATAATCTCTTCCGCTTCGAAGACAAGGCTGTATATGATGATCAAGACAAAATTCGCGCTGGCGGCGCTGATGGCGGCATTGGCCGCCGCGCCGGCCGACGCCGCCACACCACAGAAAAAAGCAGTTGCCACCAAGAAGAGCAGCAGCAAGGCCAAGAGCGCCAAATCGGGCAAGTCCAGTAAATCCACCAAGAGCAAGGGCAAGGCGCCAGCCAAGGCATCCGGCAAAGCCCGCACCGCTGCCGCCGTCGCCGCAGTACCGGCACTCAAGGTCGCATCGGAACGCTGGCAGGACCGCCAGTTCGACAACCTGAGCAACCAGTTCCTGAATGCGCTGTGGCGCATCGATTCGGAAAGCGCAATCTACGCCGGCAAGTACGACACCGCCGCCGTGCTGACGGTGCCGAACAAGGAAGAACAGGCCAAGGAACTGGCCTTTATCGAAGAATGGCTGCAACGCTTCGGCGCGGTCAAGAGCAATGGCCTGGCAGCCAAGCAGCGTACCGATCTGGCGCTGCTGGTCAACAAGCTGGAAGGCGATCGCTTCCGTCTGACCACGCTGCGTGAGTGGGAGTGGAATCCGGCCAGCTACAACGTGGCCGGTCCTATCGACCTGATCCTGAATACCGAATACGCGGCCCAGCCGCAGCGCCTGCGCACGCTGCTCAAGCGCATCGCCAGCATTCCGGCCTATTACGAGGCGGCGCGCGCCAACATCGTCAATCCAACCCGCGAACATACGCGGCTGGCGATCAAGCAGGCGCCTGGCGTGCAGCATCTGCTGACCGAAGTCGACAAAGTCGCGCAGGCGTCGATCCTGACGCCGGTGGAGAAACAGCAATACACGCAGCGCGTCAATGCGGCGCTGACGGCGGTGGACAGCTACGTCGCCTTCCTGACCGAGATGGACAAGCAGATGGACACCAAGGGCCGCCGCACTTTCCGTCTCGGCAAAGAACTGTACGAGCAGAAGTTTGCCTACGATATCCAGTCGGCCAGCACCGCCGAGCAGACCTACCAGAAAGCGCTGGCGGCGCGCGAGGAACTGCTGGCGAATATGGACAAACTGTCCGATGAGCTGTGGGACAAGTATCTGGGCGGTGTCGCCAAGCCGGCTGACCGCTTTGCCAAGATCGGCATGATGATCGACAAGCTGTCCGAGCGCCATGTGGCGCGCGAGGATTTCGTCAATGAGATCAAGCGCCAGATTCCGGTATTGCAGGATTGGGTGATCAGCAAGAACCTGCTGACCCTGGATCCGAACAAGCCGCTGGAAGTGCGCGCAACGCCAGCCTATGCGGCCGGTGTGGCGGGCGCCAGCATTGATGCGCCGGGGCCGTATCGCCCGCAGGACCGCACTTACTACAACGTGACGCCGCTGGATGGCGCGACGCCGGAAGCGGCCGAGAGCAGCCTGCGCGAGTACAACCACTGGATCTTGCAGATCCTGAATATCCATGAGGCGATTCCGGGCCACTACGCGCAGCTGGTGTATGCCAACCGCTCGCCGTCGATCGTCAAGTCGATCTTCGGCAATGGCGCGATGGTGGAAGGCTGGGCGGTGTATGGCGAGCGCATGATGCTGGAATCCGGCTATGGCGACAACGCGCCGGAGATGTGGCTGATGTATTCCAAGTGGAATCTGCGCAGCGTCACCAACACCATCCTCGATTACAGCGTGCATGTACTGGGCATGACCGAAGAGCAGGCAGTTGATCTGCTGACGCGCCAGGCATTCCAGACGCGCAGCGAGGCGGTGGAAAAATGGCATCGCGTGCAAGTGTCGTCGGTGCAGCTGACCAGCTATTTCAGCGGCTACAGCGAGATCATGGAGTTGCGCGAGCAGCGCAAGCAGCAACTGGGTCCACGCTTCAACCTCAAGGAATTCCACGAACAATTCCTCAGCTACGGCAGCGCGCCGGTACGCGTGATCAAGGGCCTGATGACGCAGTAATCCTGCGCGCGCTCAAACCGATGGGCAGGTGATTCGATACGATGGGGAACGGCTGCTGCGCAGCCGTTTTCTGCTACGATCAAATCCGGGAGGTATCATGACCATGCCCATCAAATTCGATACGCTTGAGTACACCAAGAAACTAACTGTGGCGGGCGTGCCCCAGACACAGGCTGAGGCACAAGCTCAAGCCTTACATGAAGCGCTCTCTGAGGGAACGGTGACACCTGCCGATTTACTGCTGCTGAAAACAGATGTCGTTGCCCGCATAGAATTGCTTAAGCACGACATGGATATTCTGAAGCGCAAGGTGGGCACGCTATCGTCGTTGCTAGGTCTGTCGCTTGGGCTGCATGCCGTTACGATCAGCATCCTTCTCTACATCATCGGCAGGCTACCGTAAGATTCAGACTTTTTCTTCGGGGGCAGTGGAGATGCGGACGAACAATGGGGCGACCAGCAGGCCCAGTTCGAACAGCAGACACATCGGAATCGCCAGCGAGAACATCGACACCGCGTCTGGCGGCGTGACAATCGCGGCGATCACAAACGCGCCGACGACGGCGTAAGGACGAATCTCCTTCAGCTTGGCCACAGTCACCAGGCCCATGCGCACCAGGATCACCACCACCACCGGCACCTCGAACGCCGCGCCAAACGCCAGGCACATCGACATCACGAAGTCCAGGTAGTTCTCGATATCCGGCGTCACCGCAATCGACTGCGGCGAGAATTCGGCGATGAAATGGAACACCCGGCCAAATACCAGGAAGTAGCAGAACGCCACGCCGCCCATGAACAAGGCCGACGAGGAAATCACCAGCGGCGCGATCAGGCGCTTCTCGTGCGCATACAAGCCCGGCGCCACAAACGCCCACAGCTGGTACAGCACCCACGGCAAGGCCAGGATGATGGCAATCACCAGCGTCACCTTCATCGGCACCAGGAACGGCGACACTACGCCAGTGGCGATCATCTTCGAGCCAACCGGCAGCGCAGCAATCATCGGCTCGGCAATGATGTCGTATATGCGCGAAGGTCCCGGCCAGATCATCAGGCCGATGCACATCACCGCAATCCCGATCGTCGCCTTGACCAGGCGGTCACGCAGTTCGATCAGGTGAGAGATAAAGGTCTCTTCGCCCTGGTTAGGTGTACTCATTTAGTAGAAAGAACTGTTGGTCGGGCCGCGTGGGCGGAAGCGCGCCACGCGGGCCGCGCCGGACGTCACATGCATCTTGCCGCCATTGCGCTGCTTGTACCAATTGGGAATGGCGGAGTTGCGCACCAGTTTCTTGCGGCGGAACTCGCGCGCCTTGCGCGCCAGATCATCGGTGCTGACATGGCTGTACGAAGAATACCCGGACGAAGCGGCGCTCTCGGACGACGACGAACTGTCGCTCCAGCTGTTTTCCACATCCGCCATATTCTGCGAAATCGAGTTTTCCACTTCAGACTTGACGCTCTGCGCAGCCTCCTGCACTTCCTTCTGCAGGTTGCGCAGCTCTTCCATTTCGATTTCGCGCGTCACCTCGGACTTCACGTCGTTGAGGTAACGCTGGGCGCGGCCATACAGCGTCCCGGCCATGCGCGCCACCTTGGGCAGCTTTTCAGGACCGATGACGATCAGCGCGACCACGCCGATGACAGCAATTTTGGTAAGACCGAGATCGATCATAAGCGCCGGGGCTTACTTCTTCTCTTTGGTATCGACGTCGATCGTGCCTGGTGCGGCAGGTGCGGCTGGCTTGTCTTCTTCACCGCCCTTGACGCCGTCCTTGAAGCCTTTGACAGCCTTGCCGATGTCCGAACCCATATTGCCCAGCTTTTTGGTGCCGAAGATCAGAATCACGACAACCAGCAAAATTGCCCAGTGTACCCAGCTAGTAGAACCCATCTTATTCCCCTTGCAAGGCGCGCTTGCGCCTAGATTAAATTCGTTGATTCCCGGAACTGCGTCGATAGTATACGCGAAGCGCAGTCTCTAAGGTAAATAAGGCCATTCAGCCCCAGTTCAACGCTTGCCGCCCCATGGCTGAGGTCCGCCGATCACATGCAGGTGTAAATGGTACACCTCCTGACCGCCATCCGGCCCACTGTTGATCAGGGCCTTGTAGCCGCCGGACGGCACGCCGTCCGCATCATAGCTGACCAGGCAGCCGAATTCCTCTGCCAGGCGAGGGGCCAGCGCCAGCATTTTGCCCAGCAAGGCCGGCTCGACGGCGGCATCCTGTAAGGTCGCGTAGTGTTTTTTTGGAATCACCAGCAAATGCACCGGGGCATGCGGGTTGATGTCCTTGAAGGCCAGCAGATCATCGTCTTCGTAGACGGTGGTCGATGGAATTTTCTTTTCAGCTATTTTGCAAAAGATGCAGTTTTCCACGAAGGCTCCGTTATTCTTTGCGGGACGCTTTTTCCTCGATGCCGGATACGCCCTCGCGGCGCGCCAGCTCATCGAGCACTTGCTGCGGCTTCAGGTCGAACTGCGCCAGCAACACCAGCGTATGGAACCACAAGTCAGCCACTTCGTACAGCACCTTGCCGCTGTCGCCGCCGGCGCGCGCATCCTTGGCGGCCATCACGGTCTCGGTGGCTTCCTCGCCGATTTTCTTCAGGATGGCGTCGTCGCCCTTGCTGAACAGCTTGGAGGTGTAGGAAACGGCGGGATCGCCGCCATTGGCCGGCTTGCGCGATTCGATCACGTCCGCCAGACGGTCCAGGATGGTGCTCATGCTTACTTGCCTTTGTAGATGTCGGATGGGTCTTTCAGGACCGGCTCGGTGTTCTGCCAGTCGCCTTCCTGCGCATCGCCCTCAAACTTCTGGAAGAAGCAGGAGTGACGGCCGGTATGGCAGGCGATGCCGCCGGCCTGCTCGATCTTCAGCAGCACCACGTCCTCATCGCAATCCAGGCGCACTTCCAGCACTTTCTGCACATGGCCGGACTCTTCGCCCTTGTGCCACAGTTTCTTGCGCGAGCGGCTCCAGTACACGGCTTCGCCCAGCTCGACCGTCTTGGCCAGCGCCTCGCGGTTCATCCAGGCGAACATCAGCACATCGTTGCTGCCCGCTTCCTGGGCGATCACCGGCACCAGGCCATGCTCGTCCCATTTCACTTTTTTCAACCAGGCGGCTTTCGGCTGGGTAGAGGTATTCATCATGCTGTCTCTTAATCCAGGCGCATCGGGATGCCCTGCTGCGCCATAAATTTCTTGGCTTCCTGCACGGTATGTTGACCGTAGTGGAAGATACTGGCGGCCAGCACCGCATCTGCCTTGCCCAGCTTGACCCCGTCGGCCAGGTCTTGCAGGCCGCCCACGCCGCCGGAGGCGATCACCGGGATGCTGATGGCGTCGGACACGCCGCGCGTCAGGCCCAGGTCGAAGCCGGATTTGGTGCCGTCCTTGTCCATGCTGGTCAGCAGGATTTCACCGGCACCCAGCTGTTCCATTTTCTTCGCCCATTCGATGGCGTCGATGCCGGTGGCCTTGCGGCCGCCGTGGGTAAACACTTCCCACTTGCCGGGCGAAGTCTGCTTGGCGTCGATCGCCACCACGATGCACTGCGAGCCATGCTTCTGCGACGCCTCGTACACCAGCTGCGGATTCGACACCGCCGACGAGTTCATGCTGACCTTGTCGGCGCCGGCGTTGAGCAGGCGGCGCACATCGGCCACCTCGCGCACGCCGCCACCGACGGTCAGCGGAATGAAGACCTGCGAGGCCACCGCCTCGATGATGTCGAGGATCAGGCCACGGTTGTCGCTGGTGGCGGTGATGTCGAGGAAGGTCAGCTCATCGGCGCCCTGCTCGTCGTAGCGGCGCGCGATTTCCACCGGGTCGCCGGCATCGCGCAGCTCGGTGAAGTTGACGCCTTTGACGACGCGGCCATCGGTCACGTCCAGGCAGGGGATGATGCGTTTAGCCAGCATGTTATTCGTCTTCTTCTTCGATCAGGTCGCCGCTCAGCGCATCAGCACGTTCCTGCGCAGAGGCCAGGTCGATCGTGCCTTCGTAGATCGAACGGCCGCAGATCACGCCTTCGATACCTTCGTCCTGCACTGCGCACAGCGCTTCCACGTCGCCGATATTGTGCAGGCCGCCCGAAGCGATCACCGGAATCTTGACGGCTTGCGCCAGCTTGACGGTAGCGTCAATGTTGACGCCGCCCATCATGCCGTCGCGGCCGATGTCGGTGTAGATGATCGATTCCACGCCATAGGCTTCGAATTTCTTGGCCAGATCGATGACTTCGTGGCCGGACATCTTGCTCCAGCCGTCGGTGGCAACCTTGCCGTCCTTGGCGTCCAGGCCGACGATGATGTGGCCAGGGAAGGCGCCGCAGGCGTCGTGCAGGAAGCCCGGCTCCTTGACAGCAGCAGTGCCGATGATGACGTAGGTGATGCCGGCGTCCAGGTAGCGCTCGATGGTGTCGAGGTCGCGGATGCCGCCGCCCAGTTGCACTGGAATTTCTTCCAGGTCATTTTCTTCAGCGTACTCCTGCACCACTTTCAGGATGGCCTTGACCGCGCCTTCGTTCTTCGGCTTGCCGGCGAAGGCGCCGTTGAGGTCAACCAGGTGCAGGCGGCGCGCGCCTTGCTTCAGCCAATGCAGGGCCATCTCGGCCGGATCTTCGGAAAATACGGTGGCGAGTTCCATATCGCCTTGTTTCAAGCGAACGCAGTGACCGTCTTTGAGGTCGATGGCAGGAATGAGCAGCATGATGGTTTAAATTAAATGTGAAAGTGAAATCAAGGGTTCCAGTGGACAAAGTTTTTGTACAACTGCAGTCCGGCCGCGGCGCTTTTCTCCGGGTGGAACTGGGTCGCAAAAATATTATCACGAGCGACGGCGCAACTGAATGGCGCACCGTAGACAGTTTGCCCGACGGTGTGCGCCGACTGCTCCGGTTGCGCGAAATAGCTGTGCACGAAGTAGAAGTAGGCGTTGTCCGCAATCTCCTGCCACATCGGATGAGACGCCGTTTGCTGCACTTGGTTCCATCCCATTTGCGGCACCTTGAAGCGCGAACCGTCTTCCTGCGTCTGGCCGTCCAGCTGGAAGCGCACCACCTTGCCGGGCAACAGGCCCAGGCCGGCGGCATTGCCTTCCTCACTGACATCAAACAGCATTTGCTCGCCGATGCATACCCCCATAAGAGGTTTATTCTTCGATGCCGTCAGCAGGGCGTCCTGTACGCCGGACTCGCGCAGGCTGCGCATGCAGTCCGGCATGGCGCCCTGGCCGGGCAACACGATGCGGTCGGCGCTTTCAATATCGGCCACTGCGCCGGAGATCAGCACATTGGCTTCCGGCGCCACGGCGCGCAGCGCCTGCGCGACCGAGCGCAGATTACCCATGCCGTAATCAACTACTACGATTTTTTTCATGATGTGGTTTAGAGCGTACCCTTGGTCGACGGGATGGTGCCGGCAGCGCGTGGATCGAGTTCCGACGCCATGCGCAGCGCGCGGCCAAAGGCCTTGAACACCGTCTCGCACTGGTGGTGGGCGTTGGTGCCGCGCAGGTTATCGATGTGCAGCGTGACCAGCGCGTGATTGACGAAGCCGCGGAAGAATTCCAGCGTCAGGTCAACGTCAAAGGTGCCGATCAGCGCACGCGTGAACGGGATGTGGTATTCGATGCCTGGACGGCCGGAGAAGTCCAGCACCACGCGCGACAGCGCCTCGTCCAGCGGCACATAGGAATGGCCGTAGCGGACGATGCCCTTGCGGTCGCCGATGGCCTTGGTCACCGCCATGCCCAGTGTGATGCCGACATCTTCCACCGTGTGGTGGTTGTCGATATGGATATCGCCGGTGGCTTCGACTTCCAGGTCGAACAGGCCGTGGCGGGCGATCTGGTCCAGCATGTGATCGAGGAAGGGCACGCCGGTGTTCAGCTTCTGCTTGCCGGTGCCGTCCAGGTTGATGGATACGCGGACTTGCGTCTCGTTGGTGTTGCGGATGATTTCTGCGGTGCGGTTCATGAAAAGCTCGCGATGGTCTCAGGCTGCCAGCGATGCGGCGAAGGCATCGAGGAAGGTGGAATTTTCTTCCGGGGTACTGACGGTGATGCGTAAACAATTGGTCAGCACACCGTGCATTTTACTCACATTTTTAACTAAAACCTTGTGAGACAGCAGTTTTGCGTGGGCATCGTCGGAATTGGGTACGCGAATCAAGATAAAATTCGCCGCCGATGGGAAAACCTCCACGCCAGGCATACGGGCCAATGCAGCCGTCAGATCGGCGCGTGCGGCGCGCAAAGCGGCTGCCTGCTGGTTCAACACCTCCACGTGGTCGAGCGCGAATTCGGCCGCAACCTGGGTCAGCACGTTGATGTTGTAAGGAGGCCGCACTTTGTCGAATTCCGCCAGCAATTGCGGCGCCGCCGACATATAGCCGAGGCGGATGCCGGCCAGGCCGAGCTTGGACACAGTACGCATCACCACGAGATTGTTAAATTCTGGCAGGCGCTGCATAAAGGTCTGCTGCGCAAACGGCTCGTAAGCCTCGTCAACAATGGCCAGGCCGAAACCGTCGAGCGCATTGATGATGGCCACGATGTCGGCTTCGGCAAACAGGTTGCCGGTCGGGTTGTTCGGATAGGACAGGAACACCAGCGCCGGCTTGTGCTCGGCAATGGCGGCCAGCATCGCCGGCAAGTCCAGCGTCATGTCGGCCTTGAGCGGCACGCCGACATAATCCATGCCGGCGAATTGCGCCGAGCGCTGGTACATCACGAAGGATGGCGCCGGCGCCACCACGGTGGCGCGGCGGTCCTGCATGGCGCAAGCCATGCACAGGATGGAGATCAGCTCATCCGAGCCATTGCCGAGGATGACGTCATAGCCGGCCGGCACGCCCAGCTTGTCGTTGATGCGCTGCTTGATGCTGCTGTAGGAAGCCACCGGGTAGCGGTTCAGCGCCACGTCGGCCAGCCGCTGGGCGAGATCCTCGCGCAGATGATGCGGCAGGTGGTAAGGGTTCTCCATCGCATCCAGCTTGATAAAGCCACTCGCATCGGCAACGTGGTAGCCGGCTACGGCGCGCACGTCTGAGCGTATGGTGCTGTTAATCAGGGTGTCGATGGCGGACATCTTACTTGGGCTCCTATGAGGTGATTGAATTGCGGGGTTTCTTGGGCTTCTTGGGCGGCGCCGGAATTTCAGGCAGCGCCAGTCTTTCATTGATGATGGCGCAGTATTCGGGATTCAACTCGAAGCCGACGTAATGGCGGCCGGTGCGCTTGGCCGCAATTGCCGTGGTGCCGCTGCCCATGAACAGGTCCAGCACCACGCCATCCGGCGGACACGAGGCCTTGACCATGCGCTCGATAATCTCCAGCGGCTTTTGCGTCGGATGATCGGCGCGTTCCGGATGCTCGCGGTGCAGGCGCGACACGCTCCACAAATCTTTCGGGTTGTAGCCGACTTCCAGCCACTTGGCGCCGACGAAGATGGAGCGGGTGCGGGCCTTCTTGGTTTCGGCGTCGTAGGGGATGCGCACCGCATCCAGGTCGAAGTAGTAATCCTTGCGGCGCACGAAGAAGCCGATGGTGTCATGCACCGACGAGTAACTGCGCACGCTGCCGCCCATCGACGGCACGCGACGGTCCCAGATAATCTCGTTCATCATCATCATGCGCTTCTTCAGCATAACGAAAATCTCCGGCGAAAAGCGCCAGGTGAGGAAGATGTACAGGCTGCCGTTAGGCTTCAGCTTGGGCAGGGCGGCATCTATCCACTGCTCGGTCCATTGCAGGTAGTCGTCTACCGTTTGCTGGTCCGAGCCATTGCCGTAGTCCTTGCCGAGGTTATACGGCGGATCGGTCAATATCAGATCGATGGCGCCATCCGGGATGCGCGCCAGACCGGCCAGCGCATCTTCGCAGAAGACCTGATTGAGCCAGGTTGCCGTCATTATTTGAGACGCAGTTCCGCGCTGCGGGCGTGCGCCTGCAAGCCTTCACCGTAGGCCAGTTCAGCCGCTACCTTGCCCAGCGTTTGCGCGCCGGCTTCGCTGACGTGAATGATCGACGAGCGTTTCTGGAAATCGTACACACCCAGCGGCGACGAGAAGCGCGCGGTGCGCGAGGTCGGCAGCACGTGGTTCGGGCCGCAGCAGTAATCGCCCAGCGACTCGGACGAGAAGCGGCCGAGGAACATGGCGCCGGCGTGGCGGATCTTGTCGGCCCATTGCTGCGGTTCGACGGCGGAGATTTCCAGGTGCTCGGCGGCGATGCTGTTGGCAATGGCGCAGGCTTCGTCCATATCGCGCACTTTGACCAGCGCGCCGCGGTCGCCCAGCGAGGTGCGGATCACTTCTGCGCGCGGCATGGTCGGCAGCAGCTTGGCTATGCTGGCTTCCACCTTGGCGATGTAATCGGCGTCAGGGCACAGCAGGATGGCTTGCGCCAGCTCGTCGTGCTCCGCTTGCGAGAACAGGTCCATGGCGATCCAGTCCGGATCAGTGGTGCCGTCGGCCACAATCAGAATTTCCGATGGACCGGCGATCATGTCGATGCCCACCGTGCCGAATACGCGGCGCTTGGCCGAAGCGACATAGGCGTTGCCGGGGCCGACGATCTTGTCGACCGCCTGAATGGTCGCGGTGCCATAGGCCAGTGCGGCCACAGCTTGCGCGCCACCGATGGTGATCACGCGGGTAACGCCGGCAATGGCGGCGGCGGCGAACACCATCTGGTTCTTCACGCCGTCCGGCGTTGGCACCACCATGATGATTTCCTGGACGCCGGCGACGTGTGCGGGAATCGCGTTCATCAGCACCGACGATGGATAGGCTGCCTTACCGCCAGGGACGTAGATGCCGACGCGGTCCAGCGGTGTAACGCGCTGGCCCAGCACGGTGCCGTCTGGCTCGGTATAGGTGAAGCCGTTCAGTTCCTGTTTCTGGCGTTCGTGGAACACGCGCACGCGCTCTGCCGCCACTTCCAGCGCCTTGCGCTGGGCTTCTGGAATCGCCGCCAGCGCGGCTTGCAGTTCTTCCTGCGAAACGTCCAGCGCCGCCATGCCGGTTGCGCCGCCATTCGGCAGGCGGTCGAAGCGGTTGGTATATTCGAGGACGGCGGCATCACCGCGCGCCTTGACGTCAGCGAGGATCTTGCCGACTGCGGATTCGATGGCGTCGTCGGTGCTGGCTTCAAAGGCCAGCAGGGTGTCCAGGCGCTGCTTGAAATCGGCCTGGCTGGAATCGAGCTTGGTAATCATTTTTTGGATGCGCGTTCAAATGCTTCGATAATCGGTTGCAGGCGCTCGCGTTTCATCTTCAGCGCGGCCTGATTGACGATCAGGCGCGAGGAAATATCCATGATGGCCTCGACTTCTTTCAGGTCGTTGGCGCGCAGCGTGTTGCCGGTACTGACCACGTCGACAATCGCGTCCGACAGGCCAACCAGCGGTGCCAGTTCCATGGAGCCATACAGCTTGATCAGGTCGACGTGCACACCCTTCTTGGCGAAGTGCGCACGCGCCGTCTCGACAAACTTGGTGGCCACGCGCAGGCGCGCGCCCTGGCGCACCGCGGTCTCGTAATCGAAGCCGTTGCGCACCGCGACCGACATGCGGCACTCGGCGATATGCAGGTCGATCGGCTGGTACAGTCCTTCGCCGCCATGCTCCAGCAGCACATCCTTGCCGGCCACGCCAAAGTCCGCCGCGCCATGCTGCACATAGGTCGGCACGTCGGTGGCGCGCACGATCAGTACGCGCACGTTCGGGTCGTTGGTCGGCAGGATCAGCTTGCGCGAAGTTTCCGGATTCTCGGTGACGGTAATGCCGGCTGCTTCCAGCAACGGCAAGGTGTCCTCGAAAATACGGCCCTTCGACAGCGCAAGAATCAGCTGCGGGGAGTCGGCTTGGAATGCACTCATGGTTTTACTTGATTCGCTTGATGTTGGCGCCTACGGCGGAGAGTTTGACTTCCATCTGATCGTAGCCGCGGTCCAGGTGATAGATGCGGTCGATCAGCGTTTCACCGCGCGCTGCCAGGCCGGCGATCACCAGCGAAGCGGATGCACGCAGGTCGGTCGCCATCACAGGCGCGCCAACCAGCTGTTCCACGCCTTTGATAAAGGCGGTGTTGCCATCGGTTTCAATTTGCGCGCCCAGGCGGTTCATCTCCTGGACGTGCATGAAGCGGTTTTCAAAAATGGTTTCCGTTACGCGGCTGGCGCCGTCGGCGATGGTGTTCACCGCCATGAACTGCGCTTGCATGTCGGTCGGGAAGCCAGGGTATTCGGTGGTGCGGAAGGTCACGGCGTGCGGACGCTTGTCCATCTGTGCGCGTATCCAGTTGTCGCCGATGGTCAGTTGCAGGCCGATCTCGCGCAGCTTGTCCAGCGCGGCGTCCATGATGTCGACGCGGGTGTTGCGGATGGTGATGTCGCCACCGGTGGCAGCCACCGCGCACAGGAAGGTCGCCGCTTCGATACGGTCCGAGATCACGGCGTGTTTGGCGCCATGCAGCTCGCTGACGCCTTGAATGACCAAGCGGTTGGTACCGATACCGTCGATCTTGGCGCCCATCGCCACCAGCAGGTTGGCCAGGTCGGTCACTTCCGGTTCGCAGGCGGCGTTTTCCAGCACGGTCTCGCCTTCGGCCAGCGTGGCGGCCATCAGCAGGTTTTCGGTGCCGGTCACGGTGATCATGTCGGTGACGATGCGCGCGCCTTTCAGCTTGGCGCACTTGGCGTAGATGTAGCCGCCTTCCACGGTGATGTCGGCGCCCAGCGCTTGCAGGCCCTTGATGTGCTGGTCGACCGGACGCGAACCGATGGCGCAGCCGCCCGGCAGCGACACCTTGGCTTCGCCGAAGCGCGCCAGCAATGGGCCCAGCACCAGGATCGAGGCGCGCATGGTTTTCACCAGGTCGTACGGCGCTTCCAGCTTGGTGATGGCGCTGCCATTCAGCGTGACCTTGTCGTTGTCCTGCGTGACTTTCAGGCCGGTTTCGCCGAGCAGCTTGAGGATGGTCGACACGTCGTGCAGGTGCGGCACATTGGACAGCTCCAGATCGCCGGCGGTCAGCAGGCCCGCGCACAGGATAGGCAGGGCGGCGTTCTTCGCGCCGGAAATGGTGATGTCGCCTTGCAGGCGGGTGCCGCCTTGAATCAGAAGCTTGTCCATGCTTATCCTTGGTATTCTTCAGGGGTGAGGGTTTTCATCGACAGCGCGTGGATTTCCTCACGCATGCGGTCGCCCAATGCAGCGTACACCAGCTGGTGGCGCTGAATCAAACGCTTGCCTGCAAACGCCGGCGAAACAATCACCGCCTCGAAGTGCTGGCCATCGCCATCGACTTCGAGGTGGGTGCATTCGAGACCGGCCTTGATGTAGCCGTGGATCAGTTCTGGGGTCGTAACCATGATGGAGTTCCTTACCTAAATTAGTGACGCAGACGATAGCCGCTGCGCAGCAAGCGGATCGCCAGCAGCGACAACGCGACGAGGAAGCCGGAAACAATGGCCACACTCACCAGCGGATTGACATCGGACTGGCCGAAGAAGCCGTAACGGAAACCGTCGATCATGTAGAAGAACGGATTCAGGTGCGACACCGTCAGCCAGAACGATGGCAGCGAATGGATCGAGTAGAACACGCCGGACAGGAACGTCAGCGGCATGATCAGGAAGTTCTGGAAGGCGGCCAGCTGGTCGAATTTCTCGGCCCAGATGCCGGCGATCAGGCCCATGGTGCCGAGGATGGCGGCGCCCAGCAGCGCGAACACCAGTATCCACAGCGGCGCGCTGAACGACAGGTGCGCAAACCACGACGTCACGATGAACACGCCCAGGCCCACGGCCAGGCCGCGCACCATGGCGGCGATCACATAGGCCGAGAAGATTTCCCAGTGCGACAAAGGCGTCAGCAGCACAAACACCAGGTTGCCGGTGATTTTGGACTGGATCAGCGAAGACGAGGAGTTGGCGAAGGCGTTCTGCAACACGCTCATCATCACCAGGCCCGGTATCAGGAAGGCGGTATAGCTGACGCCATCGTAGACGGTGACACGGCCTTCCAGCACATGGCCGAAGATCAGCAGATACAGCATCGCGGTCAGGATGGGCGCGGCGATGGTCTGCGTGGCGACTTTCCAGAAGCGCAGCGATTCCTTGTAAACCAGCGTGCGGAAGCCGGCGGAGATGAAGTTCATACAGTACCCTTGTCCATGATCTGCAAGAAGATGTCTTCCAGATCCGCTTGTTGCAGTTGCATTTCGTCGATGATGGCGCCCGATTCGCGCAGGCGTTTCAGGATTTGCTCGACTTCAGCGTATTCGTTGATGCGCAGGCTGTACTTCTTGCCGTGCTCGGAGATTTCCGGATGCGTGATCAGATGACGCAGTTCTTCCGGCAGCTCGCCGTGGGTCATGTTGACGATCAGCTGCGAGCCGGAGATGCGGCGGATCAGCGAGGCCATCGAGTCCAGTGCCACCACCTTGCCCAGCTTGAGCATGGCGACGCGCTTGCACATCGCCTGCGCTTCTTCCAGGTAGTGGGTGGTCAGCACCACGGTGTGGCCTTCGCGGTTGAGGCGCGAGATGAATTTCCACAGCGTCTGGCGCAGCTCGACGTCGACGCCGGCGGTCGGTTCATCCAGCACGATCACCGGCGGCTTGTGCACCAGCGCCTGTGCCACCAGCACCCGCCGCTTCATGCCGCCCGACAGCGCGCGCATATTGGTGTCGGCCTTGTTGGTCAGGTCGAGGTTGTGCATCACCTCGTCGATCCAGGCGTCGTTGTTTTTCAGGCCGAAGTAGCCGGATTGCAGGCGCAGCGTTTCGCGCACGGTGAAGAACGGGTCGAATACCAGTTCCTGCGGCACCACGCCCAGGTTGCGGCGCGCCTGGCGGAAATCGCTGACCACGTCATGACCATGAATCTTGACCGTGCCGTCGTCCGGCCGGATCAGGCCGGCGATGATGGAGATCAGCGTGGTCTTGCCGGCGCCGTTCGGGCCGAGCAGGCCGAAAAACTCGCCCTCTTCAATATTCAGGGACACGCCGCCCAGCGCCTGCAACGACTTGTAGCGCTTTTCGACATTGCTAATTTGGATTGCTGTCATGCTTGACTTATCTATAAGGTTGCGGCGGCCGGGCCGGCGCGCGGGAAGGTATCGCGGACGCCACAACACTGCGGTTGCGGCAACGTTCAATTATATTGGAATTTCAATCGGTCCGAGCCGGACCGGGGATTTACGCAGTTATTACTGCGGGCGGCGGGGTGGGGCGGGGGTCAATGGTGATGGTGGGCGGCGGAGTCGCCGGCCACGGCGGTCTTCTCGGTGAAGACCGATTCCGGCGCGCGCACCGGGGCAAACTCGTCGTGCGCCGGGTTGCTGGCGGCGCCGCAGTCCGAGTCAAGCTTGACCTCGGTCGGGAACAGCAGCGAGCACACGCCATACAGCTTGGTCAGGCTTTGCAGCGCCGGCGGCAGGTTTTTCAGCTGCAGCTGAATGCCGGCGTCCTGCGCGGCGCGCTGCCACGACAGCATCACCGACACTGCCACCGAATCCACCGTCAACACATGGCGCAGGTCGAACACGGTCTGGCCGGCCTTGAGGGCGGCATAGCCACGCTCCAGCGCCGCTGTGGCGTTGAGCACGGTCAGGGATGTGAGCGACTGCAGGTTGTCGGTAGCTTCGGTAACAACGTTGGACATGATGTCGAATTACTTCTTAGGTGCGTTGGTGTTCAGTGGCTTGCTGGCGAGCTTTTTGTTTTTCTCGGTCAGCGCCTTGATCAGGCCGTCCATGCCGCCTTTGCTGATTTCGGAAGCGAACGTGCCTTTGTAGGTCTCGACCAGCCACGCGCCCAGCACGTTGATGTCGTAGATCTTCCAGCCGGTCGGGCCCTTGGCGACGCGGTAGTTCAGCGGGATTGGTTCGCCGCGCGGCATATTGACCTGCGAGCGGACTTCCACTTCGGTGTCGGTAGGATCAGCGCGCAGCGGCTTGAAGTCGATGGTCTGGTCTTTCACTTGCGACAGCGCGCCCGAGTAGGTAAACACCAGCAGCGCGCGGAACTGTTCGGTCAGCGCTTTTTGCTGGTCAGGGGTAGCGTCGCGCCAGAAACGGCCGGCCGCCAGCGCGGTCATGCGCTGGAAATCGACGTACGGCAGGATCTTGGTTTCGACCAGGTCAATGACCTTCTTGGTGTCGCCAGCCTGGATCGCCTTGTCCGCCTTGGCGGTTTCGATCACGTCCTGGCTGATGCGCTTGACCAGCGCATCAGGAGCTTCATTGGCGGGCGCCGCAGCGTGGGCGTTGAAGGCCAGCGAAACAGTTGCCAAAGCAATCAATTGTTTAATAAATTTCATTTTTTTATGCCTTATGAGTGGTTCTTCGGGTCACAGGCTGGCGTTCAGTTCGCAGCCGGTGTGCCGGAGTTTAACTCTTTTGCGGCCGGTTCGGATGACACCGGTGCAGAAGTTTCACCAGTATCATCTTTTTTCGATTTACGTGGCGCATCGTCGCCATCCGGGTGCACCTGGCTCTCGCGGCGCTGCATATAACCGTCGCGCAGGAACTCGTAGCGGTCCAGCGCCGCGTCTTCCAGCAGCGAGGAAGCGTCCAGCAGGCTGGCGCGGGTATCGACCACGCGCACCACGGTGCCGATGTTGCGCACATTGACCGGATCCTTGTAGCGCCAGATGTCGCCGGCGATGTCGGCCGGCAGCGCCACCGTGTCACGCACGGTGGACGGCCCCAGCAGCGGCAGCACCAGGTACGGGCCGGACTGCACGCCCCACACGCCCAGCGTCTGGCCGAAGTCTTCCTTGTGTTTCGGCAAACCGGCTTCCGAAGCGATATCGAACAGGCCCAGCACGCCCAGCGTCGAGTTCAGCGCGAAACGGCTGACATCCGACATGCCGGCTTCGCCATTGCCTTGCAGCAATTGATTGATCGCGGTCCAGGCGTCGCCCAGATTACCGAAGAAGTTACTGACGCCAGTCTGCACAAACTGCGGCGTGACGTTCTTGTAGCCGGTGGCCACTGGTTTCAGCGCATAGGTATCGACCGTATCGTTGAAGTTGAACATGGCGCGGTTGTAGCTTTCGTACGGGTCGCGCGGGTTCGGACCGGCGCAGCCGGCCAGCATCACGGTGACGCCCAGCGCCAGCGCGGCCTGGCGGAATGCCTTGGTAGTGCGGATCATTTATCGTCCTTTCCTTCTGCGGCCTTGCTATAGATGAACTGATTGATCAGGTCTTCCAGCACGGCAGCCGACTGGGTGCGGGCGATCTTGTCGCCGGACGCCAGATTGTTGGTGTCGCCGCCGGCTTCAATGCCGACGTACTGTTCGCCCAGCAGGCCGGCGGTCAGAATCTTGGCCGAGCTGTCCTTAGGGAATTTGTAATTTTCTTCCATATTCAAGGTTACCAGCGCCTGGTAGCTCTTGTCATCAAACTTGATCTCTCCCACACGGCCGACCACCACGCCGGAAGCCTTGACCGCCGCTTGCGGGCGCAGGCTGCCGATATTGTCGAACTTGGCGGTGATCGCGTAGGACTTGCCGAACGACAGCGAGTTCATGCTGCCGACCTTGAGCGCCAGGAACATCAGCGCGCATACGCCGATGACAATGAACAGGCCGACCCAGATATCCAGAGATTTGCGTTGCATATTATTCTTCCTCAGTTTCTTATCTTGTATTGCTTGCTGATTACTTGCTGAACATCAGCGCCGTCATCATGAAGTCCAGCCACCAGATCGTCAGCGATGAGATCACGACGGTGCGGGTGGTGGCGCGCGCCACGTCTTCCGGCGTCGGCTGCGCTTCATAGCCCTGGTACAGGGCGATGAAGGTAATCGCGATGCCAAACACCACGCTCTTGATGAAGCCGTTGTAAATATCGTTCCAGATGTCGACACTGGCCTGCATTTGCGACCAGAACGCGCCGTCATCGACGCCGATCAGCTGCACGCCGACCAGCCAGCCGCCCAGCACGCCGACCGCGCTAAACACGGACGCCAGCAGCGGCACCGCCAGCGCGCCGGCCCAGAAGCGCGGCGCCAGCACGCGCTGGATCGGGTTGACCGCCATCATTTCCATCGCCGACAGCTGCTCGCCAGCCTTCATCAGGCCGATTTCCGCCGTCAGCGAGGTACCGGCGCGGCCGGCAAACAGCAGCGCGGTGATCACCGGGCCCAGTTCGCGGGTCAGGCCCAGCGCCACCAGCACGCCCAGCGACTGCTCGGCGCCATATTTATTGAGCGTGGTGTAACCCTGCAGACCCAGCACCATGCCGACGAACAGGCCGGACAGGGTGATGATGAGCATCGAGTAATTACCGATGAAATGCAGCTGCTCGACCACCAGGCGCGGCCGCTTCAGCAGTCCGGGCGAAACGCTCAGCAGATTGGCGAAGGCGCGCGCGCCATAGCCTATGCTCTCAATATAGTCGCGCAGCGGCGCGCCCAGATTGGATAACCAGGTTTTAACACTCATACTTGCACTCCCAGGCCCAGATCGTCGGCCAGGGACTTGCCTGGATAATGGAACGGCACCGGACCGTCCGCTTCCGCGTGGACAAACTGCTTTACATACGGGTCGGTCGAGACCAGCATGTCGGCCGGCGTGCCGTGCGCAACGATCTTGCCTTGCGACAGGAAATAAACATAGTCGGCGATGGCAAAGCTCTCCTTGACGTCGTGCGACACCAGAATCGTGGTCGAGCCCAGCGCCGTATTCAGGTTGCGGATCAGGTTGGCGGTCACGCCCATCGAGATCGGATCGAGGCCGGCGAACGGCTCGTCATACATAATCAGTTCCGGGTCCAGCGCGATCGAACGCGCCAGCGCCACGCGGCGCGCCATGCCGCCAGAGATTTCACCCGGCTTCAGCTTGGCGGCATTGCGCAGGCCCACGGCTTGCAGCTTCATCAGCACCAGGTTGCGGATCAGTTCTTCCGGCAGATCGGTATGCTCGCGCAACGGAAAGGCGACGTTCTCGAATACGCTCAGATCGGTAAACAAGGCGCCGTGCTGGAACAGCATGCCCATCTTGCGGCGCAGCAGATACAGGCCGGAGGTATTCAGCTTGTGCACCACCTGGCCCTGCACCTTGACATGGCCCTTCTGCGGACGCAGCTGGCCGCCGATCAGACGCAGCACCGTGGTCTTGCCGCTGCCCGAGCCGCCCATGACCGCGATCACTTTCCCGCGCGGGAAGTCCATATTCAAGCCGGACAGGATCGCCCGCTTGCCATAGGAGAAGTGTAGGTCACGAATTTCGACTAGATTAGGCACGACTGAACTCATTTTTTGGAATGCCGTATTGTAGTGCAGAAAGGTCAATCTCTGCTGAAGGGCCCATGAAGAGCCGACAGTGGGTAGCAGATAATACAACACTACTGAACCCAAAGTCAGCAATTTACATCAAGCACTAATTGTTACATTCACCGCGCTGCAAATAAAAAAACCGGATACAGTCGGGGATCACCCATCCGTATCCGGCAGGAATCAGGCCGAGCCTGACGCCACGCTTGAGCTTAGCGTGGCAACTCGGAACTGCCCATCAGGAACTCATCGACCGCGCGCGCGCACTGGCGGCCTTCGCGGATCGCCCATACCACCAGCGATTGGCCACGGCGCATGTCGCCGGCGGCAAATACTTTTTTCACGGAAGTCTGGTAGCAGCCTTCGCCATCGGTGCTGGCTTTGGCGTTGCCGCGTGCATCTTTATCGACCGAGAAAGCGTCCAGGATATTGGCGACCGGCGACACGAAGCCCATGGCCAGGAATACCAGATCGGCCTTCATTTCGAATTCCGAGTTCGGCACTTCGGTCATTTTGCCGTCTTTCCATTCGACGCGGCAGGCCACCAGTTTTTCCAGCTTGCCGCCCTTGCCTTCCAGGCGCTTGGTGGCAACCGCCCAGTCGCGCTCGCAGCCTTCCTCGTGCGACGAGGAGGTGCGCAGCTTGGTTGGCCAGTAAGGCCAGACCAGCGGCTTGTTCTCTTGCTCCGGCGGCATCGGCATCAGTTCGAACTGGGTGACCGAAGCGGCGCCGTGGCGATTCGAGGTGCCGACGCAGTCGGAACCGGTATCGCCGCCGCCGATGACGATCACATGCTTGCCAGTAGCCTTGATCTGGTCTTTCAGCTTGTCGCCGGCGTTGACCTTGTTTTGCTGCGGCAGGAAGTCCATGGCGAAGTGCACGCCTTTCAGCTCGCGGCCCGGTACCGGCAGATCGCGCGGAGCTTCCGCACCGCCGGCCAGCACGACTGCGTCGAAATCTTTTTGCAGGTCTTCAGGGAAAATGGTTTCCTTGGCCCAGTTGTTGACGTTGGCCGGGAAGTCTTTGCCGATCAGCACGCTGGTGCGGAAGGTCACGCCTTCGGCTTCCATCTGCTTGACGCGGCGGTCGATGTGCGACTTTTCCATCTTGAAGTCGGGAA
Organism: Duganella sp. sic0402; assembly: GCF_019219065.1. Lineage (GTDB taxonomy): Bacteria > Pseudomonadota > Gammaproteobacteria > Burkholderiales > Burkholderiaceae_D > Rugamonas. The sequence goes on from NZ_JAHUWK010000009.1 coordinate 122,954, forward strand.
TGCCGTAGCGCAGCAGGCCACCGACGCGGTCGGATTTTTCAAACACGGTGACCGCGTGGCCAGCGCGCGCCAGCTGCTGGGCGGCGGCCAGGCCGGCAGGACCCGAGCCGACCACGGCGACTTTCTTGCCGGTCTGCTTGCTTGGCGGCTGTGGCACGACCCAGCCGTGTTCCCAGCCTTCGTCGATGATCTTGTGTTCGATCGACTTGATGCCGACCGGATCTTCACTGATGCCCAGGGTACAGGCTGCCTCACACGGCGCCGGGCAGATGCGGCCGGTGAATTCCGGGAAGTTGTTGGTCGAGTGCAGCGTGTCCAGCGCTTCGCGGTAATTGCCGCGATAGACCAGATCGTTCCAGTCCGGGATGATGTTGTTGACCGGGCAGCCGTTGTTGCAGAACGGGATGCCGCAATCCATGCAGCGCGCGCCCTGGACTTTGGCTTGCTCGTTAGTCAGCGGAATGACGAATTCCGCGTAGTTTTTCAGGCGCGTCGCTGGCGGCAGATAGCTTTCTTCCTGACGCTGGAATTCCATGAAGCCGGTGATTTTACCCACGATATTTTTCCTTCGTAATCTTGTAACGCTGGCTTAAGCAGCAACTGGTTGAGCGGATGCGGCTTCGTTCGCCACGTCTTCGGCCATTTCAGCCAGAGCGCGTTTGTATTCGCTTGGGAATACCTTGACGAACTTGCTGCGGCCTTCGGCCCAGTTATCCAGCAACAGGCGCGCGCGCGTGCTGCCGGTGTGCTTGAAGTGACGCTCGATCAAACGCTTCAGGATCACTTCATCGGCCTCGCGGCCATGGTCTTTGTGCTGTACGTGGAAGGTGGCGCTGTCCACCGACTGCTCCTTGGCGCTCAGCACGCGCTCCAGCGTCACCATCGCGGTGTTGCAGCGCGTTTCGAAATCGCCGTCCGGATCGTAGACATAAGCGATACCGCCCGACATGCCTGCAGCGAAGTTACGGCCAGTATTGCCCAGCACGACGACGGTGCCGCCGGTCATGTATTCGCAACCGTGATCGCCAGTGCCTTCGACAATGGCGGTGGCGCCCGAGTTACGCACCGCGAAGCGCTCGCCGGCCACGCCGTTGAAGAAAGCTTCACCGGCAATCGCGCCATACAGCACGGTATTACCGATGATGATGTTGTTGACCGCCCAGCCACGGAACTCGGTATTCGGACGCACGATGATGCGGCCGCCCGACAAGCCCTTGCCCACATAGTCGTTACCCTCGCCCACCAGATCGATGGTGATGCCGTGTGCCAGGAAGGCGCAGGCCGACTGGCCAGCCGTGCCTTGCAGCTGGATGTGGATGGTGTCGTCCGGCAAGCCGGCGTGGCCGTAGCGCTTGGCCACTTCGCCCGACAGCATGGTGCCCACGGTGCGGTTCAGGTTTTTCACCGGCGAGATGAAGGATACGCGCTCGCCTTTTTCCAGCGCCGCTTTGGCCTGGGCGATCAGCTTGTGGTCGAGTGCCTTGTCGAGGCCGTGATCCTGCTCCATGGTGTGGTAGATCGAATGGCCTTCCTGCACTTCCGGCTGGTAGAAGATATTGCTGAAGTCCAGGCCCTTGGCTTTCCAGTGCGAGATGGCTTTCGACTTGTCCAGCAAGTCGACACGGCCGATCAGCTCGTCATAGCTGCGGATGCCCAGCTGGGCCATCAGCTGGCGCGCTTCTTCGGCAACGAAGAAGAAGTAGTTGACCACATACTCAGGCTTGCCGGAGAACTTGGCGCGCAGTACCGGATCTTGCGTCGCAACGCCGACCGGGCAGGTGTTCAGGTGGCATTTGCGCATCATGATGCAGCCTTCCACCACCAGCGGTGCGGTGGCGAAGCCGATTTCGTCGGCGCCCAGCATGGCGGCGATGACTACGTCGCGGCCGGTACGCATCTGGCCATCTGCTTGTACCCGAATCCGGCTGCGCAGGCCGTTCAGCACCAGCGTCTGCTGGGTTTCAGCCAGGCCCAGCTCCCATGGGGTGCCGGCGTGCTTGACCGAAGACAGCGGCGAAGCGCCGGTGCCGCCGTCATGGCCTGCGACCACCACGTGGTCGGCCTTGGCCTTGGTGACACCTGCGGCAACCGTGCCGATACCCACTTCCGACACCAGCTTGACCGAGATCGAAGCGCGCGGATTGGCGTTCTTCAGATCGTGGATCAGCTGCGCCAGATCTTCAATCGAATAAATATCGTGGTGCGGCGGCGGCGAAATCAGGCCCACGCCCGGCACCGAGAAGCGCAGCGTAGCGATGTATTCCGACACCTTGTGGCCTGGCAGCTGGCCGCCTTCGCCTGGCTTGGCGCCCTGCGCCATCTTGATCTGGATCTGGTCGGCCGAGCTCAGGTAAGCAGCGGTCACGCCGAAACGGCCGGACGCCACCTGCTTGATGCGCGAGCGCAGCGAGTCGCCTTCCAGCAGCGGAATATCCACCACCATCTGGTCTTTGCCCATGATGGAACCCATGGTCTCGCCCTGCTTGATCTTGATGCCTTTCAGCTCCATGGTGTAGCGCGATGGATCTTCGCCACCTTCACCGGTGTTGGACTTGCCGCCGATGCGGTTCATGGCGACGGCCAGCGTGGCGTGGGCTTCGGTCGAAATCGAACCCATCGACATTGCGCCGGTGGCGAAACGCTTGACGATTTCTTTGGCTGGCTCGACTTCATCCAGCGGAATTGCCTTGGTCGGATCGATCTTGAACTCGAACAGGCCGCGCAGCGTCAGATGGCGCTTGCTCTGGTCGTTGATGATCTGCGCATACTCTTTATAGCTGGAGAAATTGTTGGCGCGGGTCGAGTGTTGCAGCTTGGCGATCGCGTCCGGGGTCCACAGGTGGTCTTCGCCGCGCACGCGGAAGGCGTACTCGCCGCCTGCGTCCAGGTGCTTGGCCAGCACCGGATCGTCGCCGAAGGCCAGGTTGTGCAGGCGCAACGCTTCTTCCGCCACTTCAAACACACCGATGCCTTCCACGTTGGAGGCGGTGCCACGGAAGTATTTATTGACCAGCGACTTGTTCAGGCCGACCGCTTCAAAGATCTGCGCGCCGCAGTACGACATATAGGTCGAGATGCCCATCTTCGACATTACCTTCATCAGGCCTTTGCCGACCGCCTTGGTGAAGTTGTAGATGGCTTTTTCGGCCGACATATCGCCTGGCAGGCCAGCAGCCATGTCAGCCAGGGTTTCCATTGCCAGGTAGGGGTGGATCGCTTCCGCGCCATAGCCGGCCAGCAGGGCGAAGTGATGGGTCTCGCGGGCCGAGCCGGTTTCCACCACCAGGCCGGTCGAGGCGCGCAGGCCTTTGCTGACCAGGTGCTGGTGAACGGTCGAGGTGGCCAGCAGTGCCGGGATCGCCACACGGTCCGGGCCGACGCTGCGGTCCGACACGATCAGGATGTTATGGCCGGATTTCACCGCATCCACGGCTTCCGCGCACAGCGAGGCCAGGCAGGCTTCGACGCCTTCCTTGCCCCAGGCCAGCGGATAGCAGATGCTCAGCTCATACGACTTGAACTTGCCGCCGGTGTGCAGGCTGATGTTGCGCAGGCGCTCCATATCGTCGAAGCCCAGGATAGGCTGCGACACTTCCAGGCGCATCGGCGGGTTGACGTTGTTGGTGTCCAGCAGGTTCGGTTTCGGGCCGATGAACGACACCAGCGACATCACCATCGCTTCGCGGATCGGGTCGATCGGCGGGTTGGTCACCTGGGCGAACAGCTGCTTGAAGTAGGAATACAGCGGCTTCAGCTTGTTGGACATGACGGCCAGCGGCGAGTCATTGCCCATCGAGCCGGTGGCCTCCTCGCCGGCGGCGGCCATCGGCGCCATCAGGAACTTGATGTCTTCCTGGGTGTAGCCAAAGGCTTGCTGGCGGTCCAGCAGCGACGGCACGGCTTTTTCGCCGGCGGCCGGCTTGTCCTTGGCGCGGTTGTGCGCCAGCTGGCTTTCGCTCAGCTTGATTTCGTTGAGCTTGATACGCACCGCGTTAATCCATGCCTTGTATGGCTTGGCGTTGGCGTAGGTGTCTTTCAGCTCTTTGTCGTCGATGATGCGGCCAGCTTCCAGGTCGATCAGGAACATCTTGCCTGGCTGCAGACGCCATTTCTGGATGATTTTCGACTCTGGAATCGGCAGCACGCCGGATTCCGAGGCCATCACCACCAGGTCGTCGTCAGTGACGATGTAGCGCGCTGGGCGCAAGCCGTTGCGGTCCAGCGTGCCGCCGATGTAGCGGCCGTCGGTGAAGGCCATGGCGGCCGGGCCGTCCCATGGTTCCATCATGGCGGCGTGATATTCGTAGAACGCGCGGCGATTGTCGTCCATCGTGCCGTGATTTTCCCAGGCTTCAGGAATCATCATCATCATTGCCTGGGCCAGCGGGTAGCCTGCCATCAGCAGCAGTTCCAGCGCGTTGTCGAAGCAGGCGGTGTCCGACTGGCCTTCGTAGATCAGCGGGAAGAGTTTTTTCAGGTCGTCGCCCAGCACAGCCGACTTCATCACGCCTTCGCGGGCGCGCATCCAGTTGAAGTTGCCTTTGACGGTGTTGATCTCGCCGTTGTGGGCGATCAGGCGGTATGGGTGGGCCAGCGGCCATTCAGGGAAGGTGTTGGTCGAGAAACGCTGGTGCACCAGCGCCAGCGCCGACACGCAGCGCGCATCTTGCAGGTCGCGGTAGTAGACGCCCACCTGGTCGGCCAGCAGCAGGCCTTTGTAGACGATGGTGCGGGCCGACAGCGAGGCCACGAAGAATTCTTTGCCGTGTATCAGGTTCAGTGCCTGGATGGCGTGGCCCGACGATTTGCGGATCACATACAGCTTGCGCTCCAGCGCGTCGGTCACCATGATGTCGGCGCCACGGCCGATGAAGATCTGGCGTATCACCGGTTCCTTGGCGCGCACGGTCGGCGACATCGGCATGTCACAGTCGACCGGTACATTACGCCAGCCGAGCACCACCTGGCCTTCGGCGCGCACGGCGCGTTCGATTTCCTGTTCGCAAGCGATGCGGGAAGCGTTTTCTTTCGGCAGGAACACCATGCCGACGCCGTATTCGCCTGGCGGCGGCAGTTCCACGCCTTGCTTGGCCATTTCGTCGCGGTAGTACTGGTCCGGGATCTGGATCAGGATGCCGGCGCCGTCGCCCATCAGCGGGTCCGCACCGACTGCGCCCCGGTGATCGAGGTTCTTCAAGATCAGCAGACCCTGTTCCACAATCGAGTGACTCTTATTGCCCTTGATGTGGGCGACGAAACCAACGCCGCAGGCGTCGTGTTCATTGGACGGATCGTACAGACCTTGTGCTTCCATGGCTAAACTCCAAAACTGATTGGCTTGAAAAACAAGGTTAGTGCAACGCAGCGTAAACCTCAAGCATAACAATTAGGGTCGGAGTCGAATTAAATTTTCCTCAGAAGCTTATTTTTTTAATTGGGGACAGAGTGATGCCCTATTCTCTGACAGGCTTTATTTTGAACGGCCGGCCGCGTTTGGCCGGCAATACCTGGCGTTTGACGCGGTTCTGCAGCGCAGTCTGGAACTGCTGCGAGCCCAGCGGCCAGCCTTTCAGCAGGGATTTACCGATTAATGTGATTTCCTCGGCGGTCAGCGCCGGCTCGGACAGCGCGCTGTAGGCGGCCTCCCGCTGGAATGGCGTGTTGCCCAACTCCCAGACCTTGGCGTGGTCAGTGACCAGGCCATCCGGGCGGATGCCGGCGTGATGGCAGTAGCTGGACCACGGATAATCCTCAGCGCGGCTGACCAGGCCGTTGCGTACCGGGTTGAATTCGATGTAACGGCTGCACAACATGAAGTACTGATCGGCATCGATCAGCGAGGTTTTGTAGCGTCCGTTCCACAAAGTTCCACTACGGACATACTTTTGATTGAAATAGGGCACGTAGTAGCGGCCTATCCACTGCATCATCTGGCCCAGGCCGGTGTCGTCGGAGGGTGTCACCAGCAAATGCAGGTGATTGGGCATCAGACAATAGGCGTGGATGGCGACTTTATAGGTTTTGGCGGCGCTGCGCAGCCAGCCGAGGAAGGTTTGGTAGTCGTCGGTGTCGAGGAATACGTCCTGGTTGTTGGCGCCGGTCTGGATGACGTGGTGCGGCTGGTGCGGGACGATTAAACGGGGTAGGCGGGCCATGCGTAAATAAAAAAGGGCAGATCGGAAGCCCGATTCTACCCTTGTTGACTTACTCTGTCCCCGATTAAATCCCCGCAACAGATTTGTGGCTCGACTCTGTCCCCGTTAAGACAGATTGAAGCTGGCGGACAGGCTATAGCCCTCGCCGTAAGCGCTGCGCAGCGGCAAATCCTGGCCCAGGCCGGTACGCGCCTTCTTGCGCAGGCGGTACACCAGCATGTCGACGCGGCGGCCGGCGTCCGGATCATCGCCACCGATGCCGGCCACAATCACCTGGCGCGGCACCGGACGGGTGTTGATCGTCAACAGGTGCAGGAAATTGCATTCCTTCTCGGTCAGCGTGATCGCCATCCCTTGCAGCTCCAGTTGGCGAGCGCTCACTTTCAGTGTCCACTTGCTCGGCAGCGGCACGGTTTCCTGCGGGCCGACACGGCGGTCCAGCGCCTCAATGTGCGCTGCCAGCTCGGGGAATTTGATCGGCTTGGTCAGATAGTGGTCCGCGCCCAGGCGCAGACCCAGAATGCGGTTGTCGAAAGCGACCCGGCCGGTCAGCACCAGCAGGCCGATTTGCGGATACAGCTGACGCATGCGCGGGATGACGTTGAAGCCATCTTCATCCGGGAGGCCCAGATCCAGCACCACCACGCCGACATTGCCCTGGCTCAGAGCCGACCACATGTCGCTGGCGTTATTGGTGATATGCACCTCGTGTTCAAGTTCAGTCAGAAACTCTGCCATTTCCTCGGCATAGTCCAGATTGTCTTCCACGATCAGTATTTGCGTCATTGATGCGCCATTCGTTCAATTGTTGAGCAGCTGTGCCCAGACCTGGAACACTTAACTTGCGTCTAGGGAATTATCACTGCTGGCCTCTGCACGCGCAAGTTTTTTCCCGGCATTGGCTGCGACCGGCAGCCAAATCCGAAATTCCATGCCGCTTTCAGAAACATTTCTCGCCGTAACAGTACCGCCGTGCACATCGACAATGGAACGCGCCATATACAGGCCCAAGCCCGATCCAGCCACCCCTGCGGCATTGCTGCCACGGAAGGCTTTATCGAACACATGCGGCAATTCCGCCGCCGCGATCCCGGCGCCATGATCGCGCACCAGGAGTTCGACGCCACCTTCTGTTGCAATTCGGCCCAGTAATTCTATCGGAATATTATCGCTTGTGTATTTTATTGCATTATCCAGCAACATTTCCAGGCACAAGCGCATGCCAGCAGGGTCGCAGCGCATCCATGGCGGCAGGCCATCGACTTGCACCGTGATGGACTGGCGCCGCGCCCGCGCCTGCCCGGCGGCATCCTCCAGCAGCTTGGCCGGATTGATTTCATTGGGTTGGCGCTCGCGGCCGATGCTGGCCATACGCTCCGGCGACAGGTATTCGTCCAGCATGGCCAGCATGCGGTCGACGGCGGTCTGGATTTTGCGGTAGCGCTTGCGCGTGCCTTCGTCGTGATGGGCGCCGGTCATTTCCAGCCGCTGCACCGCGCCGTCGATGGTCGACAGTGGCGTGCGGAATTCATGCGACAGCATCGAGGCAAATTTTTTCTGCTGCGCGGCCAGTTCGCGCCGCGCGCTCAGGTCGCGCACCACACCGACCACGCTGGCCGGCACACCCTGCTCGTCCAGGATCAGCGTGGATTCGATTTCCACCGGCACCGTCCGGCCGTCGGCGTGCACCAGTTCGGTTTCGCGCAACAGCCGGCGACGGCTCAGATCGCCGTCGGCATAGCGCGCCAGCCGCGCCTGCAAGTCTTGCAACAGGCCGGACGCCAGTGCTTGCGCGCTGTCCAGCGTGTAGCCGAACTGCCGTTCGGCCGCCGGGCTGAGCCAGCTTAGCCGCAGCGTGGCGCAGTCGGCCATCCAGCTGATTTCGCTGCTGTGATCCAACAGCAGCCGATAGCGGGCTTCGTTGGCTAGTGATTGCTGTAAGGCCGCCTTGAGTTCCGCTATCGTCTCGCTCATTGATTACTCCACCAAAGGTGCGAAGATTTGCTGCAAGTCTTCCTGGGTGAGCGCCATTTTCTGCGATTCGCCTTCGGCCAGGATGGACTGCGCCAGATCGGACTTTTTCTGCTGCAAGACCTGGATCTTTTCTTCCAGCGTGCCCTTGGCGATCAGTTTATACACAAACACCGGCTTGTCCTGTCCAATCCGCCAGGCGCGGTCGGTGGCCTGATTTTCAGCGGCCGGATTCCACCACGGATCATAGTGGATAACGGTATCGGCGGCGGTCAGGTTGAGGCCCACGCCACCGGCTTTCAACGATATCAGGAAGATAGGCACTGCGCCCTGCTGGAAGGCGGCCACTTGGGCGCTGCGGTCCTTGGTGTCGCCGGTCAGCAGCGCGTACGGGATGTCGCGCGCTTCCAGTTCCTCCTCGATCAGCTCCAGCATGCTGGTGAACTGCGAGAACACCAGAATCTTGCGCTTCTCTTCCAGCAAGTCCTCGACCATCTGCATCAGGTCGGCCAGCTTGGCCGAGCCGGCCTGCTGCTGTTTCTTGGTGGTCGACTTGACCAGGCGCGGATCGCAGCACACCTGGCGCAGCTTGAGCAGCGCTTCCAGGATGACGATCTGGCTGCGCGCCACGCCCTTGCGGTCGATTTCCTCACGCACTTTCTGGTCCATCGCCAGGCGCACGGTTTCGTACAGGTCGCGCTGGGCGCCGGTCAGCTCGACCTTGCGCACCATCTCGGTTTTCGGCGGCAGCTCTTTCGCTACACTGTCCTTGGTCCGGCGCAGCAGGAAGGGTTTGATGCGGCGGTTCAGCAGCGCCCGGCGCAGCGGATCATCCTGGCGTTCGATCGGATGGCGGAACACGGTGTTGAAGCCCTTCTCGTCGCCCAGCAGGCCGGGCAGCAGGAAGTGGAATTGCGACCACAGCTCGCCCAGGTGGTTCTCCAGCGGCGTACCGGACAGGCACAGGCGATGGCGGGCACGCAGCAGGCCGGCGCTCTGGGCAGCCTTCGAGCGGGTGTTCTTGATGTAATGCGATTCATCGAGGATGACCAGATGGAAATCGTGCTCGCGCAGTTTTTCCTCGTCGCGCGGCAGCAGCGCGTAGGTAGTCAGCACCAGGTCGGCCTCGTCGATCTGGTCGAACTGGCCCATGCGGTCCTTGCCCTGCAACAGCAGCACTTTCAGGCCCGGCGCAAAGCGCGCGGCTTCTTCCTGCCAGTTGCCCATCAGGCTGGTTGGCGCGATCACCAGCGCCGGCGCGGTCAGGCGGCCGGCTTCCTTCTCGACCAGGATGTGGGCCAGCGTCTGCACGGTTTTACCCAGGCCCATATCGTCGGCCAGGATGCCGGCAAAGCCGTATTCGCGCAGGAACTGCATCCACGACAAGCCGTCGGTCTGATAGTCGCGCAGCGTGGCTTGCAGGCCGGCCGGCGTGGCCACCCGTTTCACCGCGCCAAACTGATTCAGGCGGGCGCCCATATCGCGCAATTCCTCACCGCCGGTCCAGCTCATTTCCACATTGCGCGCCAGCTCGTCAAGGCGGGCGGCGTCCAGCGTGGCCATGTGCAGCGAATGCTTGATCTTGTCGCTGAAATACAACTCGCCCAGCGTGGCCAGGATAGGCCGCACCCGGCCCCACGGCAGCGCGACGCGGGTGCCGTCGGCCAGCGTGGCCAGCATCTGGTCTTCCTCGCTGTGGTTGGCGATGGCTTTCGGATTGAAATCGTTGGGTGCGTTGCGGATCAGCTGCACCAGCAAAGGCAGCAGCGGCACACGCTCCTGGTTGACCATGATGCCCAGTTCCAGATCGAACCAGGCACGGCCGCCATCGGCCTCGTCTTCCACCACCTCGGCGTACCAGTCGCCGACTGCCACCGTGTCGTAGCGGTATTTGACGGTTTTTTCGATTTTCCAGCCTGCCTCCTTCAGCGCGGCGATGCCGTCGCGGGCGAAGCGTATCCATTCCGCCTGGCTCGGCAGCAGCAGGCCACCCTTGACGCTGCTTAGCGGCAGCGTGGTCGGCGCCACGAAATGGCGTCCGCTCAGCAGCGCCAGCGCATCCGCTTCAGCGTCGGCGTCGCGCTGGATGATCTCGGTCACGTCGCCTTTCTGGCGTACCACCCGCTGCGATGGGTCGAAGGACACGCGCTCGCCGTCATAATCAAACGACAGCACGGCAAAATCGCTCCAGCGCTGGACCGAGCCATCGGCCAGCATGGCCGAGTCCAGCGTCAGTACCGGACGCGGCTTGACGTCATCGCGCATGCGCTGCGGCAGCGCCTGCGGCAGCGGCATCAGGCCTTGCAGGCCGTGCGCCAGCAGCAGCTGGGAAACCCGCATCTTGTCGTTATTGGTCAGCAGCGGCGCCTGCGCGACCAGCGCCTGCAGGTCAGCCAGCGGAATTTCTGTGCCGCCCTGGTTCAGTTGCAGCACGCCGCAGGACAGGTTGTCGATATACCACGGCGGATCGGTCGGCAGCATGTAGTCGACCTGATCGGCGCCGACATGCTTGGCGCCCGGCGGCGGCGCCACCTGCCAGCCGAGACGCAGGCCCTTGCCCTCCTCGCGCCAGGCCAGGTTGGCCTCGCGCAGCACGCCGCCCTTGAGCGGATAGACCAGGCCGTTGCCGACGTCGGCCCAGGAGTTTGCCCACAGCAGCTTGTCCTGCTGGGCCAGCATATCGAGCAGCGCCGCGCCGATCTTGCCGCGCGGCTCGGTGGCCGAACCGGTCTGGGAATTCTGGCCGCTGCGCATGGCGACGAAGAAGCGGATCAGGTCCTCGTCGTTGGGCGTCATGAAGCTCGGCGGCGTCGACAGCAGCGAAAACACTTCGCTGACCGGACTGGCCGCCGCCACATCGCCATTCGGGCGCAAGCGGGCTTTGTACAGGCACAGCGCCACATGGCGGCCACCGCTGGTGGGCGCCAGCACGTAGATCAGCTTGTACTGGGTTTGTTTGGGATCGTTGTCGACCGGCGGCGGGGTCAGCTTGGCCTTGGGATGCGCTGCGGCATCCACCCGCTGCAGCCAGGTGGCCACAGCATAGGACAATTGATTCGCGGGCGGCGCGGGGCGTGTTGGAGCAGCCGGTGCTGGAGCAGCTGGAGCATCAGTGGCGTCGTCGCGGGTAAAATCCATAGGTCGCATTGTTAGGCAAAGATGGTTCAAAAACGGCAACAGGCAATATTATCCGCCATTGAAGCGTTCGTGTTTACGTATTCTTTAAAAACATGACCATAAAAGTGGGCTTGCCCACGTTCACAGTCCTTTTGGGCTGTCAAGACTGGCAACTTGGCTACGATGCCGTATTATTCCGGGCTTGTCTGTCTAGGAATCATCACCATGTTGCCTTCCATCGAACAACGCCTCGCCCTGGAATTGTCCGCCAAGCCGGTCCAGGTTGCCGCCGCCATCGCCCTGCTGGACGAAGGCGCCACCGTTCCCTTCATCGCCCGTTACCGTAAAGAGGCGACCGGAGGCCTGGATGATACCCAGCTGCGCCTGCTCGAAGAGCGCCTGCGCTATCTGCGCGAGCTGGAAGACCGCCGCGCCAGCATCATCGCCTCGATCACCGAGCAAAACAAAATGACACCAGAGCTGTTAGATGCTGTCATGCACGCGGAAGACAAGACCCGGCTGGAAGACTTGTATCTTCCATACAAACAAAAACGCCGCACCAAGGCCCAGATCGCCATCGAAGCCGGCCTGGCGCCACTTGCCGACGGCTTGCTGGCCAATCCGGAGCTGAATCCGGAAACCGAAGCCAGCGCCTATCTGCGCGTAGCGTTCACCACCGCCGACGGCAATAATCCGGGCGTGGCCGACACCAAGGCAGCGCTGGACGGCGCCCGCCAGATCCTGATGGAGCGCTTTGCCGAAGATGCTACCTTGCTGCAATCCTTGCGTGAATATGTGCAAGAGCATGGCATTGTTGAGTCGAAAGTTATTGAAGGTAAGCAAGAAGAGGGCGAAAAGTTCGCCGACTATTTCGACTATTCGGAAACCCTGGCCAGCGTGCCCTCGCACCGCGCCCTGGCGCTGATGCGCGGCCGCCGCGAAGGCGTGCTGGATGTTGCTTTGCGTCTTGATAGTGAGCCGGAAAAACCAAAGTGGGATGCGCCGCACAATCCGTGCGAGAGCCGCATCGCCGCCCGTTTCGGCATCAAAAGCGCTGGCCGCCCGGCCGACAAATGGCTGTCCGACACCGCCCGCTGGACCTGGCGCGTGAAGAGCTTTATGCACCTGGAAACCGAACTGATGGGCGCGCTGCGCGAGAAATCCGAGTCGGACGCCATCACCGTCTTCGCTACCAATCTGAAAGCCTTGCTGCTGGCCGCCCCGGCTGGCCAGCGCGCCACCATGGGCCTGGACCCTGGCCTGCGCACCGGCGTCAAGGTGGCGGTAGTGGACGCCACCGGCAAGGTGATGGATACCGCCGTGATCTATCCGCACCAGCCGAAAAACGACTGGGAAGGCTCGCTGCACACGCTGGGCAAGCTGGCCGCCAAGCACAATGTATCGCTGATCTCGATCGGCAACGGCACCGCTTCGCGCGAAACCGACAAGCTGGCGCAGGATCTGCTGAAGCGCTTCCCTGAGCAGAAAATGAACAAGATCGTTGTGTCCGAGGCAGGCGCGTCGGTGTATTCGGCTTCCGAATACGCGTCGAAAGAGCTGCCGGACATGGACGTGTCGCTGCGCGGCGCGGTGTCGATCGCGCGCCGCCTGCAAGACCCGCTGGCCGAACTGGTCAAGATTGATCCGAAATCGATCGGCGTCGGCCAGTACCAGCACGATGTCTCGCAGACCCAGCTGGCGCGCACGCTGGATGCGGTGGTTGAGGATTGCGTCAACGCGGTCGGCGTCGACGTGAATACCGCGTCGGCACCGCTGCTGGCGCGCGTGTCCGGCCTGTCGTCGTCGGTGGCGACAGCGATTGTGTCCTACCGCGACGTCAAAGGCGCGTTCACCTCGCGCGCCGCGCTGAAGTCGGTGCCGCGCCTGGGCGACAAGACCTTTGAACAGGCAGCCGGCTTCCTGCGCGTGATCGGCGGCGAGAATCCGCTGGACGCGTCGGCGGTGCATCCGGAATCCTATCCGCTGGTGGAAAAAATCCTCGGCGACATCCAGAAGGACATCAAGGGTGTGATTGGCGACAGCGCACTGATCAAGCACTTGCAGCCGGCCAAGTACGCCGACGAGAAATTCGGCGTGCCGACCATCACCGACATCCTGAAAGAGCTGGAAAAGCCGGGCCGCGACCCGCGTCCGGAATTCACCACCGCCACCTTCAAAGAAGGCGTGGAGGAAATCAGGGACCTGCGTCCGGACATGATACTGGAAGGCGTGGTCACCAACGTGGCTGCCTTTGGCGCGTTTGTCGACATCGGCGTGCACCAGGACGGCCTGGTGCATATCTCGGCACTGTCCAACACCTTCGTCAAAGACCCGCACACGGTGGTCAAAGCCGGCCAGGTGGTCAAGGTCAAGGTGCTGGAAGTGGACGAGAAGCGCAAGCGCATCGCCCTGACCATGCGCCTGTCCGACAGCGCGCCGCAAGCCGGTTCGCAGCCACAGCAGCGCGGCGACCGCAACGACCGCCGCGCCATGGGCCAGCAGCAGAAAGAGCAACAGCGGCAGACCGCGCGCGAGCCGGCGATCGGCGGCAGCATGGCCGCCGCCTTCGCCAAGCTGCGCGGCTAGCTTGCGTCAGGCGCCATGCACGTCCTTCATGCGCTGCGAGAGCTTGGCCAGCGCATACAGGCCAACCACGGCGGTGCCGATGAACATGCCCCAAGCCAGGCCTTCAGCGTAAGCGTGTTTGGCTGGAATCAGCCAATAGGCCAGCGCCTCGGCTGATACGACCAGCGCCAGCAGCCGGATCACGCGCAGATACTTGGCGGCGTTGTCGCTGCGCTGGGTGAAGATCTCGGCGCTGGCGCCGGCCGTGCGCGGCTTGCGCCAGCAATGCCAGCCTACGGTCGAGGTCACCAGTTCCCAGCCTGCGTCGCGGAACAATTGCTGGTATTCCGCCGCCGGACCGAAATAGCGCACATCCCAGCGATAGGCCACATCCGCCGGCGCACCACGCTCGAAGGTGTGGATACAGAAGACATTGGTGCTACGCAGATGCAAGCCTTGCGCCGCCATTTCCTGTAGCCACTGCTGATGCTCCTCATCCTGCCACACATGCCACACCTTGAATTTTCGTACCAGCTTGCTCATGACCGCTCCTTGTTAAGCTGCGTGCTGCAACGCCCGCGCATTGCCCAGCATGATTTCTAAGCGGCGCACCTGCTCCGCCAACACTTCCTTGCCCAGCTCCGTCAGCGCGTACACCTTGCGCCGCTCCTCCTCCGCCACCTTGACGATCAGCGCCTGTTTTTCCAGCGTGCCGAACACGCCGTACAAGGTGCCTGGCCCCAGGGTGACGCTGCCGCCGCTCATCGCTTCCACCTTCTGCATGATGGCGTAGCCATGCATGGGCTGGGTCAACGCCAGCATCACGTAGAAAGTGGCTTCGGACAGCGGCAGATATTTCGCAAACTGATTCATATATCGCCTTTCGCTATATCGAGTCTCGATATACATAATACAGGGATTTTTTCCGCTGTCAAATACGCCGGGGGCACATTTCTTATAAAATGTCGCCATCTGATATTTCCATACAACGAGGCAGCTATGAGCGACGTACAAACCTGGATCAAAGACACCGTGACCAATACCCCTGTGGTGCTGTTCATGAAGGGCACCGCCCAGTTCCCACAATGCGGCTTCTCCGGCCGTGCCATCCAGATCCTGAAAGCGTGCGGCGTCGAGAACATCGCTACCGTCAACGTGCTGGAAGATCCGGAAGTTCGCCAGGGCATCAAGGACTACTCGCAATGGCCAACCATTCCGCAGCTGTACGTGCGCGGTGAATTCGTCGGCGGCTCGGACATCATGACCGAGATGTATGAGTCGGGCGAACTGAAAGCCCTGCTGGACAACAATGGCTGATCGCCCGCGGCGGATTATTATCGCCATCACCGGCGCCACCGGCGCGGTGTATGGCGTGCGTCTGCTGCATCATTTACGCAACATCCCCGGCGTCGAAACCCATTTGCTGGTTTCCGACGCGGCCGTGCTGACCTTGCACCAGGAAACTGGCTTGCAGCGGCGCGCAGTGGAAGCACTGGCCCATGTGGTGCACAAGGTGCGCGACGTCGGCGCCTCGATCGCCAGTGGCTCATTCCAGAGCGACGGCATGGTGATCGCTCCCTGCTCGATGAAAACCCTGGCTTCAATCGCCCACGGCTTGTCCGATAACCTGATCGCGCGCGCCGCCGACGTGGTGCTCAAGGAGCGCCGCCGGCTGGTGCTGATGGTGAGGGAAACGCCGTTCAACCTGGCGCATCTGCGCAATATGACGGCGGTAACGGAAATGGGCGGGATCGTGTTCCCGCCGCTGCCGAGCTTTTATCACAAGCCAGCGAGTATTGATGAGATGGTGGATCACACCGTTGCGCGCGTGATCGACTTGTTCGGCATCGAACACGCACTGGCGCCGCGCTGGGCGGGCCTCAACAGCAATGAAGGCTAAAGCCTGAGCTTAGCGCTTGTCGTAGTAAGAACTGCTGGCGCGCTTCAATTCCCTTGCTTCTTCCACCATACGACGTTGGGCGATACGTTTGCGCATCACTTCGGCATGCTGGGCGGCGCTCATGGGAGGGGCGGTCATCAAATCTTTCAGCTGGGCGGCATTGCTGTAATTGCTTTTCATTAAACGGCTCAAAGCGTGACTCCCCGAAAAGTAGGCTCTACCTATTGTGCCTGAAATCCGTGTCGAAACTATGACAATTCGCAAAGGTGGCGAAAATAAAAAGGGCGCCGCCAGCGCGCGCCCAATGCCGAAGAAAAACCGGCGGAAGATGAAACCTGTTTCATATCACTAAAGGACGATCCCCATTCAGACCGGTTAACATCTTTCGGTAGTACTACTTAAAAATGACTACTTTTGGTAATTTACCCGCACCAGCATGCGGATAAATTCCCGCGCAATCTGGCGGTGATGCTCGTCCAGGCGCTGCAAATCCGCGATCAGCTTGACGTCGGCCGATTCGAAGCGCGACAGCGCGCCACTGTTGTCCCCCGCCGGCGCGCCTTCCTCCGGGCCGCCAAAGCGCAGCCACTCCGCAGGCACGCCCAGCCATTGCGCGATCATGCGCAGCTTCTCCTGGGTCGGAATTGCCTCTCCCACCAGCCATTTACGGGCCGCATGCACGGTAATCGGCCGTCCGTCGAAACGGATGTTGAATTCACGCGCCAGCCGGGTCGGGCTGTCGGGCGAATAGTGGGCATTTTTTAGAGCCTGTTGGAGTCGCTGGCTAAAGCTTTCGCGTTCATTAGAAGAATTCATAATTGCACTATTTCACGTTGCGTCATGAAAGTCAGTCTCTGCAGAGTTTGCCGCAACCGTAACATCAAGATATGCATTAATTGACATTCTATCTGTTACAGGCAACAAGGTCAGAGAAATATTCGGGCAAATTTTATTTGGTCAACCACCCCGTTCGTGGCAATGATCCTGCTCGGTGGCTCACCTAGTCGCACGATACCATTCCGCATCGATCCGGTCACCAATTGCCAATAACTCTGCGTTAGTTCGGTGTTTTTCGCGCTACAATGCATTGACGTTGACGTAAACGGAAACCATTTAAAAACCATGTCCACCTACACTATTACCGAACTGGCGCGTGAATTCGACATCACCGCCCGCGCCATCCGTTTTTATGAAGACCAAGGCTTGCTCAGCCCGTCGCGCGAAGGCGCTGGCGGCCGCAACCGCGTCTACACGCCGCGCGACCGCACCCGCCTCAAACTGACCCTGCGCGGCAAGCGCCTGGGCCTGTCGCTGGCCGAAATCAAAAGCCTGGTCGATATGTACGAAACACCCAAGGATTCGGTGGCGCAGATGCACCGCTTCCTGAACGTGCTGTCGCAGCACCGCGAGACGCTGGAACAACAGCGCGAAGACATCGAAATGTCGCTGGCCGAAATCCAGGCACATGAAGATGACTGCAAACGCCTGCTGGAAGCACAGCCGGCTGCCTGACGCGTCACTTGACGTTTACGTTAACGTCACATCGGCGTATCATGGCCGCTCCAGCTCCAATACAAAATAGAGGAAGACATGCTCCATCTCCCAGGCCTGACCTTTGACCATGGCGAGGATATCGCCGCGCTGCGCGAAGCCGTGCAGCAGTTCGCCGCCGCCGAGATCGCCCCGCGCGCAGCCGAAATCGACCGCAGCGACCAGTTCCCGATGGACCTGTGGCGGAAGATGGGCGAGCTGGGCGTGCTCGGCATCACCGCGCCGGAAGAATACGGCGGCGCCAATATGGGCTACCTGGCCCACATCGTGGCGATGGAGGAAATCTCGCGCGCCTCGGCCTCGGTCGGCTTGTCCTATGGTGCCCACTCCAATCTGTGCGTCAACCAGATCAAGCGCAACGGCAGCGAAGAACAAAAGAAAAAATACCTGCCCAAGCTGATTTCCGGCGAACATATCGGCGCACTGGCGATGTCCGAGCCGAACGCCGGCTCCGACGTGGTCAGCATGAAGCTGCGCGCCGACCTGAAGGGCGACCGCTACGTCCTCAACGGCACCAAGATGTGGATCACCAACGGTCCGGACGCCGACACGCTGGTGGTCTACGCCAAGACCGACCTGGAAGCCGGGCCGCGCGGCATGACCGCCTTCCTGATCGAGAAAGGCTACAAGGGCTTTTCGATCGCGCAAAAACTGGACAAGCTGGGCATGCGCGGCTCGCACACCGGCGAGCTGGTGTTTGAAGATTGCGAGGTACCGCTGGAAAACGTGCTGGGCGGCGTCGGCAAGGGCGTCAATGTGCTGATGTCCGGCCTGGACTTCGAACGCACCGTGCTGTCCGGCGGACCACTGGGCATCATGCAGGCGTGCATGGACGTGGTGGTGCCTTACATCCACGACCGCAAGCAGTTCGGCCAGGCCATCGGCGAGTTCCAGCTGATGCAGGGCAAAATCGCCGATATGTACTCGACCATGATGGCCTCCAAGGCCTATGTGTATGCCGTCGGCCAGGCCTGCGACCGCGCCGCCACGCCCGAGCAGGTGCGCAACCTGCGCAAGGACGCTGCCGGCGCCATCCTCTACAGTGCCGAGAAAGCCACCTGGATGGCCGGCGAAGCGATCCAGACGCTGGGCGGCAACGGCTACATCAATGAATACCCGGTCGGCCGTTTGTGGCGCGACGCCAAGCTGTATGAGATTGGCGCCGGTACCAGCGAAATCCGTCGCATGCTGATCGGCCGTGAACTGTTCGCGGAAACGCTTTAATTTGGAGATTTGAGTATGAACGATCCTATCGTCATCGTGGGCGCGGCCCGCACCCCCATGGGCGCCTTCCAGGGCGACTTTTCCGGCAAGGCCGCACACGACCTGGGCGCAGTGGCGATCCAGGCCGCCGTCGAGCGCTCCGGCATCGACGGCAAGCTGGTCGAACACGTCTACTTCGGCAACTGCCTGATGGCGGGCCAGGGCCAGGCGCCGGCCCGCCAGGCACTGCTGAAAGCCGGCTTGCCGGCGTCCACCGGCGCGGTCACGCTGTCCAAGATGTGCGGCTCGGCGATGCAGGCGGCGATCTTCGCGCACGACCAACTGGTGGCCGGCAGCGCCGACGTGGTGATTGCGGGCGGCATGGAGTCGATGACCAACGCGCCTTACCTGATTCCGAAAGCGCGCGGCGGCTACCGCATCGGCCACGGCATGATGTTCGACCACATGATGTACGACGGACTGGAAGACGCCTACTCGCGTAACGAGAAAACCGGCGAAGGCCGCTCGATGGGCACCTTTGCCGAAGAGTGCTCGGCCAAGTACGAGTTCACCCGCGAAGCGCAGGACAACTTCGCCATCGAATCGGTGAAGCGCGCGCAGCTTGCCACCAACGAAGGCTACTTCAAGTGGGAGATCGCGCCGGTCACCGTGACCTCGCGCGCCGGCGACAGCGTCATCGACAAGGATGAAGGCCCGCTGAAAGCCAAAGTGGAAAAAATCCCGACGCTGCGCGCGGCGTTCAAGAAAGACGGCACCATCACCGCCGCCTCGTCGTCGTCGATCAATGACGGTGCAGCCGCGCTGGTGATGATGCGCGAATCGAAAGCGAAAGCGCTGGGCCTGACGCCGATTGCGCGCATCCACGGCCATGCCACCTTTGCGCAGGAACCCAACCTGTTCACCACCGCACCAATCGGCGCCATCGAAAAGCTGTACAAGAAAACCGGCTGGGGCAGCAAGGACGTTGACCTGTTCGAGATCAACGAAGCCTTTGCGGCCGTGCCGATGGCAGCCATGCGCGACCTCGACATCCCGCACAGCAAGGTCAACATCCACGGCGGCGCTTGCGCGCTGGGCCATCCTATCGGCGCATCCGGCGCGCGCATCATCGTCACGCTGCTGGGTGCTCTGAAACGCACCGGCGGCAAGAAGGGCGTGGCGGCGCTGTGCATCGGCGGCGGCGAAGCGACCGCGATGGCAGTGGAGCTGGTGTAATGGCGACAGCATTGATCATCGGCGCATCGCGCGGCATCGGCCTGGAACTGGTCAAGCAGTATCGCCAGGATGGCTGGCGCGTGATCGCCACGGCACGCAAGCAGGAAGACTGCGACGCGCTGGCGGCGCTGGGCGCCGAACCGCACAAGCTGGACGTGAACAACGTGGAAGCGGTGGCCGGCATCGGCTGGAAGCTGGATGGCGAAGAGCTGGATGTGGCCATCCTCAACGCCGGCGTGTACGGACCGCGTCACGACGGCTTCCCGACCGAGATCGAATTCAACGCGGTCATGCACACCAATGTGCTGGCGGCGATGCGGCTGCTGCCGGTCATCGCGCCGCTGGTCGGCGAGGCGAAGGGCAAGCTGGCGGTGCTGTCATCGCGCATGGGATCGTTGAGCGAACGCAGCGCGCCACATGGTTCGCTGTACCGCGCCAGCAAGGCGGCGCTGAATTCGGTGCTGCTGGATACTGCGCTGGCGCACGGCAAGCAGGGCGTCACCTGCGTGGCTTTCCATCCAGGCTGGGTCAAGACCGACATGGGCGGCGAGGGCGCCGACATCACGGTAGAACAAAGCGCCAGCGGCATCCGCGCCACGCTGGCCGGCTTGTCGGCATCCGAAACCGCTGTCTACCGCAACTACGACGGCACGGAAATCGGCTGGTAAAACGATACAACGAGACAAACAATGCTACTGAGCCAGGAACATGAAATGATCCGCGACGCCTTGCGCACTTTCGCGCAAGAGCGTCTCGCCCCCAACGCCGCCCGCTGGGACAAGGAACACCACTTCCCGCAGGCGGAGCTGAAGGAACTGGCGGCACTCGGCGCCTTCGGCGTCGCCGTGCCCGAGGAACTGGGCGGCGCCGGCATGGATTACGTTTCGCTGGCTTTGGTATTGGAAGAAATCGCAGCAGGCGACGGCGGCACATCCACCATCATCTCCGTCAACAACTGCCCGGTGTGCAGCATCGCCATGATGTACGCCAATCCGCAGCAAAAAGAACAATGGCTGCGGCCACTGGCGCAAGGCGACATGCTGGGCGCCTTTTGCCTGACCGAACCGCACACCGGTAGCGACGCCGCCGCGCTGCGCACCACCGCCACCCGCGACGGCGCTCACTATGTGCTGAACGGCGTCAAACAGTTCATCACCAGCGGCAAGCATGCGGATGTGGCCATCGTCATGGCCGTCACCGACAAGGCCGCTGGCAAAAAGGGCATCAGCGCCTTCTGGGTGCCCACCTCCACGCCTGGCTACATCGTCGCCGGCATCGAGCAGAAAATGGGCCAGCACTCTTCCGACACCGCACAGATCGTGTTTGAGAACTGCCGCGTCCCGGCGGAAAACCTGATCGGTGAGGAAGGCCAGGGCTACAAGATTGCCTTGTCCGGACTGGAGGGCGGCCGCATCGGCATCGCTTCGCAATCGGTCGGCATGGCGCGCTCCGCATATGAGGCGGCGCTGAGCTATGCGAAGGAACGCGAAAGCTTCGGCAAGCCGATTTTCGAACACCAATCCGTACAATTCAAGCTGGCGGAAATGGCGATGCAAATCGAAGCCGCGCGCCAGCTGATCCTGCACGCCGCCGCCATGAAAGACGCCGGCCAGCCCTGCCTGAAAGAAGCCGCGATGGCCAAGCTGTTCGCCTCCGAGATGGCCGAAAAAGTCTGCTCCGACGCGATCCAGATCCACGGCGGCTACGGCTACGTCAGCGACTTCCCGGTAGAACGCATCTACCGCGACGCCCGCGTATGCCAAATCTACGAAGGCACCAGCGACATCCAGAAAATCCTGATCGCCCGCGCCCTCTAAGTTTTAGCGACGACCGCCTCGCCGATGGCGTAGAAATTGCCGCCGGCGATGTAGTGTAGGCTGCGCCATTGCGGGTCGGCTTTTTCGAATGCCCAGTGGCCGTTCTGGAATACGCGTTCGTCCGCGTACGCCGCCACCACTTCGCCGATGAACAGATCGTAAACCTGTTCGTTGCGCGGCTCCGGCAGCACCTTGCAGATCAGCCAGGCCGATGAGCCGGCCACCAGCGGCGCGTCGTAGCCATCCACACGGAACAGCTGCACGCCGGCCTTGGCCAGCTTGTCCGGCGCATCGTTCGCGCTGATGTGGCCTACCTCGTAGGTCAGCTGCAGCTGCGCCATATTCGGCACCTGCAGCACAAAATATCCGCTCTTCTCCACCAGCGGGCGCGTGGCAGTGGCCTTGTCCAGTACCAGCGTCACCTTCGGCGGCGCGAAGTCCAGCGCGCACGACCATGCGGCCGACATCACATTCTCCACGCCCGCATGGCTGGCCGATACCAGCACTGTCGGTCCATGATTCAGTAAACGATACGCCTTTGCCAGCTCCACCGGCTTGATATGCTGATCCAATTCCTGCTCCTTAATTACGCGCCATGGCGATGTACACCACCTTGCCGATCACCGCCCTGGCAGGCACAAAGCCCCAGAAGCGGCTGTCCAGCGTGTTGTCCCGATTATCGCCCATGACGAAATAGCTTGCTGGCGGCACCGTGCAGGCCAAGGTCTCGCCATCGTCCGTGCATTCCTTCGGCAAAGGGAAGCCGCCGCCTGGCACGCGCGCTGGCGCGGCATCCAGGAACAGGATGTCGTGCGTGCCCGCATCCAGCGTTTCGCTAAACCGCTTGCGGTATACCAGCCGCTCCGCATCAAGATACGCCGGCAGCTCTTTGCCTCGTATATCAACGCCGTTGACTAGAACACGCTTGTCGCGATACACGATACGGTCGCCCGGCACGCCGATCACACGCTTGATGTAGCTCTGTTTCGGATCAACCGGATAATCAAAGACGATAATATCGCCGCGCAGCACCGGCACCGTGATCGTGCTGCCGCCCAGCTGGAAGCCCATGGTGCTGTAATGGCCATAGCCCCACTTCTGCACGACCACATTAGAGCCAAGCGGCAGTGTCGGCAGCATAGCCGACGACGGTATGCGGAACGGCTCATACAGAAACACCCGCAACACCAGAATCGTCAGCGTGAAAACGCCTACCAGCGCCAGCAAGCCATGCCAGCGTACATACCATGGACGCACAGTACGCTCTGTCGCGTCAGCAGCAAATCGATAGGCACGCCAGATCCACAGCAGCATCAGCGCCAGCGACGCCAGGCCGGCAGCGATGCCGCTGTCGTGTCCCGGCGCGAGGAAGCCGGCGATGGCTATCGCCGCAGTCACCACAAAACTGAGCGCGGCCCAGCGCAGCGAACCTACATACAAGAACGCCAGCGGCGCGGAAAAAATCGCCAGGACAATCGCTATCCATTTCTTCGGTTTCAAAACATCTCCAGACGAACGGCCAATGCGGCCAAGGTGACAAACAACACCGGCAAGGTCAGGCACAGGCCGACCCGGAAGTAATAGCCCCACGAAATGCGCGTGCCCTTGTTCGCCAGCACATGCAGCCATAGCAGCGTGGCCAGGCTGCCGATCGGTGTGATCTTCGGACCAAGGTCGCTGCCGATCACGTTCGCATAAATCATCGCTTCGCGCACCGCGCCTTGCGCCGTGCTGGCGTCCACCGACAGCGCACCAATCAGCACCGTCGGCAGATTGTTCATGATCGACGACAGAATCGCCGTCAGGAAGCCGGTGCCCATGGCCGCGCCCCACACGCCATGCTGCGCGCACCAGTCCAGCGCCGAGGTAAGATAGGCCGTCAGCCCGGCATTGCGCAAGCCGTAAACGACAAGGTACATGCCCAGCGAGAAAATCACGATCTGCCACGGCGCGTTCAGCAGCACCTCACGTGTGGAGATACGGTGTCCGCGCGACGCCACCGCCAGCAGCACCAGCGACCCCACCGCCGCCACCACGCAAATCGGCACGCCCATCGGCTCGATCACGAAGAAGCCCACCAGCAGCAGCGCCAGCACCCACCAGCCGGCGATGAAGGTGGCACGGTCATGAATAGCCAGCGCCGGATCTTTGATCTGGCTGACATCATAGTCCGCCGGGATATCGCGGCGGAAGAACCACATCAGCACCGCCAGCGTGGCGGCCACCGCGACCACATTCACCGGCGCCATCACCGCCGCGTAGCGCGCGAAGCTGATGCCGAAATAGTCCGCCGAGACGATGTTCACCAGATTCGACACCACCAGCGGCAAACTGGCCGTATCCGCGATAAAGCCGGCCGCCATCACAAACGCCAGCGTGGCGCGCGCAGAGAAGCGCAATTCGTGCAGGATGGCGATGACGATCGGCGTCAGGATCAGCGCCGCGCCATCATTGGCAAACAGCCCGGACACCGCAGCGCCCAGCAGCACCAGCAGCACAAACAACCGCTTGCCGCTGCCGCCGCCCCAGCGCGCCACATGCAGCGCAGCCCATTCGAAGAAGCCCGCTTTGTCCAGCAGCAGGCTGGTGATGATGATGGCCACAAACGTCGCCGTCGCATTCCAGATGATGTGCCACACCACCGGAATATCGCCAAGATGAATCACGCCCGCCAGCAGCGCCACCGCCGCGCCCAGCGACGCGCTCCAGCCGATGCCCAGGCCGCGCGGCTGCCAGATCACCAGCGCCAGCGTGGCGACAAAGATCAGCACCGCACTCAGCATGCGCCACCCAGCGTGCCGATGCGGCTCAGCTCCGGCGCGGACAACGTAGGCCGCGCCAGGAACGCCTCGATGCGAAGGCGAATAATGCGGTAAGCCTCTTCAAACGCTGCCTCGATTTCCGCTTCGCTGCCCACCACATGACTCGGATCGTCCACGCCCCAATGCGCGCGCAGCACCGGGCCCAGATAAGCCGGGCAAGTCTCGCCGGCCGCGCTGCCGCAGACGGTAATCACGATATCCGGCGTTACCGGCAAACTGTCCCATGACTTGCTGTAGTAGCCTTCAGTGGAAATGCCTTTGCTCTGCAACAGGGCCAGCGCGCGCGGATGCAGCTGGCCGGCTGGCTTGCTGCCGGCACTGATGGCGCGCCACGCTGGCGGCGCCAGATGATTGAAGGTTGCCTCGCTCAGGATGGAACGGCATGAGTTGCCGGTACACAGAAAAAGAATGTTCATCGTTAGCATGAGACGCCACCGCAGCAGTTTTCAGTTAAAAAGCCGATCAAGCCCTTCATCGCCCTGGTATCCGCCGAATAGATGACGAAACGCCCCTCCTGGCGCGATACGACCAGGCCGCCGCGCGTCAACTCCTTCAGGTGGAAGGATAACGAAGATGGCGCGATATCGAGCCGCTCGCCGATCTTGCTGGCTGCCAGGCCTTCCGGTCCGGTTTGCACCAGCAAGCGAAACACAGCCAGTCGGCTCTCTTGCGCCAGGGCCGCCAGTGCAGCCAGGGTTTGCTTGGTATTCATGCAGGCATGCTACCGCATACATTTCGATAATTCAAATATTATTGAAATAATGATGAAATCAGTTGGCCATGAAGTCGGAACGAATATCGATCAGCTCTGCCGAAGGGAGGGCGCGCTGCACATCGGCGATCGCATGCGATAGCGCAACCGAAGGCGTCTCGGCGGGACGCAGGAAGGCCAGTACCAGATAGCCGGCGCGATTGACGCTGACCCACACGTCGTCGCAACCGCTGGCGGCCAGTTGCTCGGCCAGCGCGTTGTAGTCGCGGCACGGCATCCCCAGCCGGTATCTGAGCGTAAAAGCGAATTCCATCATGCACCTCCGTCAGCCCAGAATAGGCCGACACGGCAGGCGCCGTTTGGCGGAACGCAAGCTGCGGACGAAAAAAAAGCCCGCATCGCTGCGAGCTTTGTTCCAATGTATCACCTATTCTTCAATCGTACCGGTCTCCAGGGCTATCTGCCAAGTGAGGCGGCGTCTCAGGCGCCCATGCTATCTGCGTGGTGCCCCCGACGTGTAAATCGACCAACGTATTCGGAATTACAACTCCGGCATTTGCGTCACCTGCACCCGCGAACTTACACAACTCCGGGTGCGGCGCATCCGCCGAACGTGGGACTGTTTGCATGCAAACCTCAACCACGAACGTAGTGTACCACAGTTTTTTGTGCGGCGCACAAATTATTTTACGGCCGCCGATGTGCGCGTGGTCAGCGGCTGCGGTGCACTCGGCTGCCCTTCGCGCCCGGCACGCTCGAATTCGGAAATCACCTGCGCCCCGAACAGCAGCAGCGTGGCGCCAATTTCCAGGCTGAACATGACGATGATGGCGGTCGTCATCGAGCCGTACACCACATTCACCTGCGACAGGGTGGTGAGGTACCACACCAGTATGCGGCGCGCGACCTCCCACAGCAGCGCCGCCGTCACGCCGCCGATCAGCGCATGCGACAGCGACAGCCGCCCGACCGGCATCACCAGGTAAATCGAGGTCAGCACCAGTACCTCGCCCGCCAGTCCCAGCAGGTACAGCAGCACGCCCGACACGCCATTCAGCGACCAGCTATAGCCGAACAGCCGGACGCTTTCCTCACCCATCACCTGCAGGCCGCCGGCAACCAGTGTCACCAGCAGCATGCCCACACCCAGCGACAGGATGTAGCAGTAGGGCATCACCGCCGAAATCATGAAATGCCGGCGCCGTATCGCCACGCGATGCTTAAAAATCACGCACATGGCGTTTTCCAGCACGGTAAACGCCAGCGAACTGAAAAACAGCATGGTGATGACCAGCACGCCCCCCACCAGGTCGCGATGCTCAAGAAAATGCGCCACTTCCGCCACAATCGGCTTGGACTGCCCTGGCACCAGCCAGTTCAGATAGCGTCCCACGGCCGACAGCAGCTCCGCCTGATCGATCACATGCGACAGGGCCACCACCACCAGCATCAGCAGCGGCAGGATGGAAAGCAGCGAGTAATACGCCACCGCGCCCGCCAGCAGCAGGCCTTGATTGGCGCGAAAGCCCTTCAGGCATTGCACAGCAAAATCCATGGGATGACCGGCCACATAGGCCAGCGCCCGGCGGTTAAGTAGGTTCATCGTGCCATTCTAGGCACCGTTCAGCGGCTGGTATGTGCGTCGACGTCCAGATAGCGCCAGTTGGTGAATTCCACCGGATGGCGGCGGTAATGCTTGAGCCACGGCTGTTGCAGGTCGGCCGAGATCGGATGCGTCAGCAGCACCCAGGGCGTGTAGGCGTGGATGATGTTCGCCAATTCATCGTACAAGGCCGTGCGTTGCGGCGATTCGCCCAGTGCGCGGGCCTGCTCGTAGCGCTGATTGTAGGCAGGCAGGTTGAAGCGGGCATAATTGGCGCGGCCTGCATTGGGGCCATACAGCAATTGATAAAAATTATCGCCATCGGGGAAGTCGGCCACCCAGTTGGTTTCAAACATCATCACCTTGCCCAAGCGGGAAGCCTTGATGATTTCAGTCTTCTTATCGCTTTTGAAGGTGACATTCAAGCCGATGGCGTTCAGGTTCTTGCGCCATAGCTCGTCACGCAGGCGGCCAACGGTGGAGGCTTCGCTGTGCATCACCAGTTGCAGCGGCTTGCCGTCCGGCTGGGTGCGGAAGCCGTCCCGGCCTTTGCGGAAGCCGTAGCGCTCCAGCAGCGCGTTGGCCAGCGCCGGATCGTAGGCGACCGGGCTGCGATAGCGGGGATCGTTGCCCAGCACATTCGGCGGCAGCGGCGTCACGGCCGGAATCGCCAGGCCTTTCTTCATCATGGCCACGTCCTCGGCGCTGTTGTAGCCGAGGGCGATCGCGCGGCGCAGCGCCAGTTTTTCCTTGCTGTAGCCGCCGATCAGCGGATCGTCCATGTTCATCCACATATAGTAGGTTTGCAGCACCGGGAAGGGCGCCAGCACGATGCCTTGGGCGGCCAGTTCCGGCCTGAGCCTGGCGTCTGGCGTCAGTACCAACTCCTTCATCGATTCCGGCAGCTGCTCCAGGAAATCGAACTCGCCATTCAGGAAGCCCAGCACGCGCGACTGGTATTCCTCGACGATTTTGATGTCGATGCGGTCCAGCAGCGGCAAGCGCCGGCCCTGGAATGCGGTAGGGCGGAAATCGCGGTTGGCCAGCAGGATGATCTGGTCGCTGCGCTTCCATGTGCCGATCTTGAACGGGCCGGTGCCAACCGGGTGGTTGCCGACCTGTGCACCATAGGCGTCTACCACTTCGCGCGCGACCACGGCAGTGGCCGGCATCGCCAGGTAGTACAGGAAGTTGGGATCTGCGGCTTTCAGGCGGATGCGCAGGGTGAACCTGTCCAGCGCCTGTATGTCGGCCACACCGTCAAACAGGTAGAGCCACGGCGATTTCAGCCCCGGCTCGTACAGGCGCTTGAAGCTGTAGACATAATCATCAGCGGTAACCTGGCGGCGCTGGCCCTTGAAGGCGGCGTCCGGCGTGAAGTAGATGTCCTGCCGCAGGTGGAAGGTGTAGCTCAGGCCGCCATCGCTGATGTCCGGCATGGCGGTGGTCGTATTGGGGATCAGTTTGACCGGGCGGGCCAGGTAATCGTAGCGCAGCAACGGGTCGAACAGGTTTTCCAGCAGGCTGAGGCTGGCCACGTCCGAGGCAACGGCCGGGTCGAG
This sequence comes from Duganella sp. sic0402, assembly GCF_019219065.1. Lineage (GTDB taxonomy): Bacteria > Pseudomonadota > Gammaproteobacteria > Burkholderiales > Burkholderiaceae_D > Rugamonas. Next base: position 151,168 of record NZ_JAHUWK010000009.1, read on the forward strand.
CGCGGTTTCGCCGGTGCTGAGGAAGGCGTGCAGGACTTTGGGCTCGGCGGCAGCAGAGCAGGTGGCGGCCACAAGCAGCACTATCGCTGCACATTTTTTCAGCAGTCGTCCCATCAGTCCTCGCACAGTAAAGCGGCAGCTTATAACTTTTTTGCCTTGCTTACCCGCTATACTTTGCGGATCACCTACTGCACTTACAAAAAATGTCGCTCAATTACATCTGGTCTGGATTCTTCCTGGTGGGCTTTTTGGCCGCATTGGCACAATTCCTCTTCCTGGGCGACACCGAAATCTTCAAGCGCATCATCGACGGCACCTTCGACTCGGCGCGCACCGGCGTGATGGACATTGCCCTGCCGCTGGCCGGTGTAATGACGCTGTGGCTGGGCATCATGAACATCGGCGAGAAGGCCGGCGCCATCGACCTGCTGGCCAAGCTGATCGCGCCGTTCTTCTCGCGCATCTTCCCCGGCGTACCGTCCAACCATCCGGCCACCGGCCACATGGTGATGAACTTCTCGGCCAACCTGCTGGGCCTGGACAACGCCGCCACGCCGTTCGGCCTGAAGGCCATGGAAAGCCTGCAAACGCTCAATCCCAACAAGGACGAGCCGACCGACGCGCAAATCATGTTCCTGGTGCTGCACACCTCGGGCCTGACGCTGATCCCGCTGGCCATCATGGCGCAGCGCTCGATACTTGGCGCGGCCGATCCATCCGACATCTTCATCCCCTGCATGGTGGCGACCTATGTGGCGACCATGACCGGCATCATTGCGGTGTCCATCCGCCAGCGCATCAACCTGTTCAACCGGGTGGTGGTGGGCTGGCTGGGCGGCATCACCGCCTTCATCGTCGGCATCGTCTGGTACTTCACCAACTTCCTGACCAAGCCGGAAATCGAAGTCGTTTCCAAGGTGTTCAGCAACTTCGTGCTGATTGCGGTGATTGGCGGCTTCATCATCGGTGCGCTGCGCAAGAAGGTGAACGTCTACGAGGCCTTCATCGAAGGCGCCAAGGGCGGCATCCAGACTTCGATCACCGTCATCCCCTATTTGGTCGGCATGCTGGTGGCGATCAGCGTGATCCGCAATGCAGGCCTGCTCGGCTTCATCGTGCAGGGCTTCAGCTGGCTGTTCAGCATGCTCGGCTTTAATACCGATTTCGTGGCGGCCCTGCCGACCGCGCTGATGAAGCCGCTGAGCGGCAGCGCCGCCAAAGCCATGATGATCGACACCATGCAAACCTATGGCGTCGATTCCTTCGTCGGCCGCCTGGCCTGTGTGTTCCAGGGCTCGGCCGATACCACCTTCTACATTGTCGCGCTGTACTTCGGCTCGGTCGGCATCCGCAAGACGCGCTATGCGATCTCCTGCGGGCTGATCGCCGACCTGGCCGGCGTGATTGCCGCGATTGCGATTTCTTATGTCTTCTTCTACTAAGCTGTTACGCCGCCTTGTTGCCGCCACGCTGATCGCAGCGGGCGGCGTCGCCAACGCCACGCTGCCGGAACCGGTGGCGCAACTGATGCAGTCCTCGCGCATTCCGCAGGAAGCGGCCGGGGTGATCGTGCTGCGCGGCGACACGGTGCTGGTGTCGCATAATCCGCAGCTGAGCATGCAGCCGGCGTCGACGATGAAGCTGTTTACCACCCTGGCGGCGCTGGAGCAGCTGGGACCGGCGTTCCGTGGCCGTACCGAATTCCGCAGCAACGCGGAAGTCATCAACGGCGTGCTGCAAGGCGACCTGATCCTGCTGGGCGGCGCCGACACCGACCTCAACGAAGACGCGCTGACACATATGCTGCAAGCGCTACGCAACCAGGGCATCCGCAAGATCAAGGGCGATATCGTGGTGGACCGGCTGCTGTTCGCGCCATCGCGGCCGGAAGTGGGTCAGCCACCGTTTGACGAATATCCATGGGCCTACTACAACGTCATCCCCAATGCTGCGCTGATCAACACCAATCTGCTCAAGGTGGAAATGCGCTCCAGCGGCGACAAGGTCGCGCTGGTGATGATGCCGGAGATGGAAAAAGTCACCATCCGCTCAGAGATGAAGCTGACCGACGCCGCCTGCGCGACGTGGGAAAACGGCTGGCGCACACCCGACTTCACCCGCAAGGGCGAGCAGATCGACGTAGTACTGCATGGCGCCTTCCCGAAAAACTGCAGCAAGTCCATCAGCATCAATGTGCTGGACAGCCAGGACTATCTGTCGCGCCTGCTGCTGGCCAAATGGCGGGAACTGGGCGGCAGCCTGAGCGGCGCAGTGCGCGAAGCCGTCGCTGCCGAGCCAGGCGCTGCGGCCGCACCGGTTCCACGTCTGCTGGCCGAGCACGTCTCCCGCTCGCTGCCGGAAGTGCTGCGCGACACCAACAAGCAATCCGACAACACCCTGGCACGCACCATCTTCCTCAGCCTCGGCAGCCTGGAAGCCGATCCCATGCTGGGCAGCAAACCACTGCCGGCCGATCCCGGCGGCGCCAGCACCCCGATGCGCGCCGAAACCGCCATCCGCGCCTGGCTGCAACAGCACAACATCGACGGCAACGGCCTGGTGCTGGACAACGGTTCCGGCCTGTCGCGCAGCGAGCGCGCCACGCCGGCGCAACTGGCGGGCGTGCTGCAGGCGGGCCTGAAAAGCCTGTGGATGCCTGAGTTCCTGGCCAGCCTGCCGATCGCCGCCACCGACGGCACCATGCGCCGCCGGCTGAAGGAAAGTCCGGCCGCCCAGCGCGCGCGGCTGAAAACTGGTAGCCTGACAGGCGTCATCGCCATCGCCGGCTATGTGATGGACACCAACCGCCAGCCGTGTATCGTGGTGGCCATCCTCAACGACGAACACGTCGCCAACGGCGCCGGCCGCGCGGTGCTGGACGAGCTGGTCGACTGGGTGGCGCGGAACTAACAGGAGTCCACATGAAACAACGCGCATTAGGCAAACAAGGATTAACCGTTTCAGCCCAGGGCCTGGGCTGCATGGGCATGAGCAATGTCTACGGCAGTGCCGACGAAAGCGAATCGATTGCCACCCTGCACCGCGCGATCGAACTTGGCGTCAACTTCTTCGACACCGCCGAAGTCTACGGCCCGTATCACAACGAGGAACTGCTGGGCCGCGCCTTTAATGGCCGCCGCAGCGAAGTGATCCTGGCGACCAAATTTGGCTTCGACATCCGCGACGGCGTGCGCAACGCCGTCACCAGCGATCCGGCGCACATCCGCGTAGCGGTCGAAGGTTCGCTGCGCCGGCTCGGCACCGACTACATCGACCTGCTGTACCAGCACCGCATCGATCCGAAAGTGCCGATTGAGGATGTGGTCGGCGTCATGGGGGAGCTGGTCAAGGAGGGCAAGGTGCGCTACCTGGGCTTGTCCGAAGCGGGCGTGGCCAATATCCGCCGCGCGCACGCCGTCCATCCGATCAGCGCGCTGCAAAGCGAATACTCGCTGTGGGAGCGCAATCTGGAAGAAGAGATCATCCCGCTGCTGCGCGAACTGGGCATCGGCCTGGTGCCATTCAGCCCATTGGGACGCGGCTTCCTGGCCGGCACCGCCAAGCGCGCCGAAGAATACCCGCCGACCGACTTCCGCCACCAGGACCCGCGCATGCAGGGCGCCAACTTCGACGCCAATATGGCGGCGGCACAAACCGTGCGCGACCTGGCCGCCGCGCGCGGCCTCGCAGCCGGGCAGGTCGCACTGGCGTGGGTAATGCAGCAGGGCGACGACATCGTCCCCATCCCCGGCACCCGCCGCCGCGCCAACCTCGAACAGAATGCCGCCGCCGCCGGCATCACCCTCAGCCCACAGGAAATCGCGACGCTGGAAAACGCGCTCAAACAAATCGCCGGCCCCCGCTACAACGCCGAACGCATGGCCACCGTCGACCGCTAAAATCCGGGGTTGACCTTATTGCGACAAGTGTCGCATAATGGTGGCAACAGTCGCACGCGGAGTTTTCCATGGCCCTATCCAACATCTTTACCGGCATCGATCTGCTGGCTTTCCAGTTTCTGCTGGCCAGCGGCGGCTGCGTAGTCGCTGGCTTGGGCGTGTGGGGGGTGATGCGTTTGTGCCGCCGCTGGCTGCCGGGTGTCGCCGCGCAGCGTTCGGTATGGCTGCTGGGCCAGTGCACTGTGATCGCCACTTTCCTGCTGGTGCTGGCGCCGCAAAGTGAGCGCCTGCGTCTGCTGCCACCGATTGATATCGAGGATTTGGCGCCACAGCGCGCGCAGGCTGCGGCTAGCGTCCCCGCCGCAGCAAACATTGTTGTCCCGGAGTCCGAAGCCGCCGCTAGTCCGCGCGATTTACTGAACTACGCCGCCCTGGGCTGGCTTGCCATTTACATGCTGGGACTGGGTTATACGCTGCTGCACCTGCTGCATACGCGCCGCATGCTGAATGCGCTGGCCACCGCAGGCAGCATAACCCGTGCGCAGCCGATGGATACCATCGAAGTCGACGCGCCCATCTCGCCGATGTTGTTTGGCCTGTTCCGTCCACGGCTGCTGTTGCCCCTGCATCTGCGCGGCTTCGACGCCGGCCAGCGCCAGCTGATCCTCGAACACGAACTGACACACTGGCGCCGCCGCGATCTGCAATGGGCCAGCGCCGGTATCCTGCTGCAAACCCTGCTCTGGTTTAATCCCTTTATGCACCTGCTGCGCAAGCAGTTGGCGTGGGCGCAGGAACTGGGATGCGACCGCGATGTGCTGCAAGGCCGTCCGCAAGCGCAGCGCAAAGCCTACGCCGCCGCGCTGCTGGCGCAGCTCAAGTTACAGCAGGCGCCGATTACCACCGCACTCGCCTTCGGTAACGCCACGCCGGACACGCTGGCCAGCCGCATCGCACTGATCCGCGATCCGCGCGGCGCGCTGCACAGCCGCTGGGCGCGCATCGCCGCCGTCGCCGGACTGACCGGCGTGCTGGCCATCAGCCTGGCGCTGCAACCATCGCTGGCGTCGCAAAACCTTCAGCCGCTGTCCTGCACCACGCTGATGGATGCCGCCACCGGCCAGCGCCTGCGCCATGACGGCCAGTGCGACGCGCGCGCCACGCCGGCGTCCACCTTCAACATCGTGGTCAGCCTGATGGGCTACGACAGCGGCATCCTGGTCGACGAGCACACGCCGGTCATGCAGTACAAACCGGGCTACGCCGACTGGAACGACAGCTGGCGCACCGATACCGATCCCACCAGCTGGATCATCAATTCCAACGTCTGGTTCGCGCAGAACGTCACCCGGCAACTGGGCGAGGCGCGCTTCCAGCGCTACATTGACGGCTTCGGCTACGGCAACCGCGATGTCTCCGGCGACCAGGGCAAGCAGAACGGCCTGACCATGTCGTGGATCGCCTCGTCGCTGAAGATTTCACCGGACGAGCAGCTGGACTTCCTGCGCAAGCTGGTCAACCGCGAGCTGCCGGTGTCCGCCAAGGCTTACGATATGACCGCCCGCATCATGCAACCGCGCACGCTGGCCAACGGCTGGACCATGCGCGGCAAGACCGGGACCTCCGCAGCAGTGCTGCCGGATGGCCGCGACGACAAGCAGCACCAATATGGCTGGTATGTCGGCTGGGCCACCAAGGGCGATCGCACCATTGTGTTCGCCCGCATGATGCTCGACCAGCGACAGGAAACCTACGGCGGCGCGCGCGCCAGACAGGCATTCCTGAGCGAAGTCGCCACGCAACTCGATACGCTTTAACCCCCAACCAAAGGAGCTACCTTGTCCACACTGAGCCGCATGGCATTTGCCATCGCAGCGTGCTGCTGCACGTCTATCGCCGGCGCCGCCGACCTGCAAACCAGGGTCGATCAGGCCATCAAGCCGATCATGAAGGAGTACGACGTACCGGGCATCGCCGTCGCTGTCACTGCCAACGGCAAGCTGTCCTATTTCAGCTACGGCGTCGCGTCGAAGGAGAGCGGTGCACCGGTCACCGAGAACACGCTGTTTGAACTGGGCTCGGTCAGCAAGACCTTCACCGCCACCATGGTCAGCTACGGTGTGGCGCAAGGCAAGCTGTCGCTGGACGATCATCCAAGCCGCTACATGCCGCAGCTGAAGGGCAGCGCCATCGACCAGGCCACAGTGCTCAACTTCGGCACCTACACCGCCGGCGGCCTGCCGCTGCAAGTGCCTGATGGCGTGCAGAACACCGAGCAAAGCATGCTGGCTTATCTGCGCAACTTCAAGCCGATCGCGGCGCCGGACAAGGTACGCGTGTATTCGAATCCCAGCCTGGGCTTGTTTGGCCATGTCGCCAGCCTGGCGATGAAAACCAGCCAGGTGGATATACTGGAAAAGCAGATCCTGCCGAAACTGGGCATGCGCAATACCTACCTGCTCATGCCGAAAAGTGCGCTGCCCAATTACGCCTGGGGCTATAACGCGGAGAACAAAGCCGTGCGCATGCGCGACGATCTGTTCTCGGTGGAGGCTTACGGCGTGCGCTCCAGCAGCGCGGACCTGATCCGCTACGTGCAGGCCAATATCGATCCGAGCCAGCTGGAACCGACCGTGCGCCGCGCGATTGAAGGCACGCACATCGGCTATTTCAAGACCGGCGTAAATACGCAGGGCCTGGGCTGGGAACAATATCCTTACCCGGTGTCGCTGGCGCATCTACAGGAAGGTAATTCCAGCAAGATGAGCCGCGAGGTCAACCCGACCACGCGCCTGTCGCCGCCGCAGCCCGCGTCGGACAGCACCTGGTACAACAAGACCGGCGCCACCGGTGGCTTCAGCTCCTATGTGGCGTTTGTGCCGGAGAAGAAAATCGGCATCGTGATTCTGGCCAACCGCAACTATCCTATCGCTGAACGTATCAAGGCTGCGTATTCGATTCTGGCTGGGTTGCAGGCGCAATAACCGGCAGCGGGGTGGTCAGCACATCGATCATCGCTGCCGTTTCCGCATCCGGCGTACCATCAAACAGCGACGGGCGGTACTTGGTCTGGAACACCGAGATCACATTGCGCGTTGCCTGATCCAGTTCGCCCGTTTGCGGCACCGCATAGCCAATCTCCGCCAGCTTGCGCTGGAACCAGATCACTTCCGGCAGCTGTTCCTGATAGCCGGGCATGCGCGCCACCACGCGGCTGGGCTCCGGCCATGGAATCAGGCCGGCGTCCGCCAGCTGCTTCCACGGGAAGGCCGGGCCGGGATCCTGCTTGCGCTGCGGCGCGATGTCGTTGTGGCCAAGAATATTCCCCGGCGCGATGTTGTAGCGCTTGACGATATCCTTCAACAGCAAAATCAGCTGATCGACCTGCGCCTGCTGGAACGGTGCGTACACCCGTCCCTGCGCCGTCTCCTTGAAGCCCGGATTCACAATCTCGATACCGATCGACGCGGCGTTGAGCTGGTTGTAAATCTTCCAGCTGCTCAGGCCCGCGTGATTCGACTGGCGCGACTCGTCCACCAGCGTGTAGAAGAACGGCGGATTGGTATCCGTCAGCAGGTAATGCGCGCTGACCTGCGTACCATGCGCCAGCGCGTTGATGGAGCGCGGCAGGTCGCTCACCGTGTAATGCAGGATCACATACTTGATGCGGTCACTCTGCGCGCGCGCAGTCAGCGAGTGATCGAAACGTGGCCCCTCCGGCGGTGCGGTGGCGCAGCCGGCCAGCAGGGCGGTCAAAGCGAGTAGCGGAACAATTTTCATAAGCGTGTCAGCCTCGGTTCAATAATGAGAGTGTAGGGCAAGGCGCGCCGCCGCGTGATGCGCCAGCGTGTCCCGCTGCGTCAGCGATAACTCGGCGGGCAGCGCCGCGCGCATGCTTTGCGCGATCAGCGGATGCAGCTGCGCTGCACGTCCGCCCAGTATGATCGGACGTTCGCCGTAGCGGCCCACCAGCGCCAGCGCAATCCGCGCCAGCTCGGCGCCGGCCCGTTCCAGAATATTGCGTGCCACCGGATCGGCATCCGCGCTGGAAGCCACCGCCAGCGCCAGGCTGCCGATCGCGCCGCGCTCCTGGCCATAAATGAATTGGCGCGACAGCGACCAATCGCTGCCGCCGATCTGCGCAAACACCGCGCGCGCCATGGCCGACTGCTGCCACACGCCCGGCTGCTCATCCTCCAGCCGCCAGATATGCCGCATGGCTTGGCGCGCGATCCAGAATCCGCCGCCGCCGTCATCCAGCGTCACGCCGCGTCCACCGGCGCGATGGAACTGGCCGTCGGCGTCTATCCACGCGGCGATGGAGCCTGTGCCGGCATACACCAGATAACCTTGGCCCGGCGCAAAGCTGTCCAGATACGCGATTTCCACATCGTTGCGCATGCTGATCGCGGTTGGCGCGATCTTCAGCACGTCGGCCAGCAATTGCGTGGCCTGCGTACTGGCACCGTCAAAGCCGGTCAGGCCGGCGCAGGCGCGCGCCGGCTGGCCCGCCGCCAGTACCTGCGACGCCAGCATGGCGAAGATGCCGCGCACCGCGTCGCGGCCGGCGGCACTGTTCATCTGCGTGGCCGACATGCCGCCCACACTGCCCTCGGCCACAATGGCGCCTGATGCATCCGCCAGCGCCCAGCGGGTTTGCGTGCCGCCTGCATCTATGCCCAGACCGAGATCGCTCATCGTCAGCTCCGTGTATACACCTGGATGCGTTCACTTTCATTGCCGAGCCGGTCAACCGCACTGACCACCACCGCCTGTGCTGCGCCACCTGCGGCGTCATCCGCCAGCAGCAGCACCGGACGCGAAGCCGGCGCCACCGCGAAGCGCCACTCGCTGCCATAGCGCGACCAGATCGCATAATGCGTCACCGGTTTGCCGGTGCCGGCGGACAGCTTCAGCGCCACGCCATTGCTGTCGCGCCGTGTCGATGCCTGCGGCGCGGCTGGTGCATCGGAACCCAGCCACGGCGTGGCCGGCGTCAGCGCGGCGGTTTGATAGGCCTGCGTTTTCAGCTGGTCGGTAATGCCCTTGCGGTTTTCCATCAGCGGCGCGATCGAGAAGTGCAGGTGGCCGCGCGCGCCGCTGCGGCTGCGCGTCACGCCGATCTGCTTGACGATTTCTTCCGGCGCAAAGGACTTGATGCTGTTGTCGATACGGCTGGTGTACAAGCCTGGCCACACATGGCGCGCGCGGGTGTTCTGCGCCAGCCAGTAATCCAGCAGCACGTCGAAGGCTTGCGGGGCCTGCGCCACCGGCCAGTACAGCTGCGGCGCCAGGTAATCGAGCCAGCCGTTTTGCAGCCACAGTTCGGCGTCCGCATACAGCTTGTCGTACTGGCTGAAACCGATGATGCCGGCCGGGCGGCGGTCCGGACGGCCGATGCCGAAGGGGCTGATGCCGAAGCGCACCCACGACTTCTGCTTGCGGATACCCATATACATCGCTTCGATCAGCGAATTGACGTTCTGCCGGCGCCAGTGCGGGCGGTCCAGCGTACCGCCTTCCAGCAGATAGCGCTGCCACGACGGCTGGTCCGGGAATTCCAGCTCCTGCCGCGCGCCACCGACGCCGCCATCCAGCGCCACGCCTTCCGGCCCGGCCGCATTCGGCGTATCGATCGGATAGGGATAGAAATAATCGTCGATGTGCACGCCGTCGATGTCATAGCGGCGCACCACATCCAGCACCACGTCCAGCGTGTGCTGCGAGGCGGCGGCTTCGCCCGGGTCCATCCACAGATAGCGGCCATAGGATTTGACGACTTCCGGTTGCTTGCGGCCGATATGGCTGGTGGCCAGCGGCGTCTTGGCGGTGGCGTGGCGCGCGCGGTAGGGATTGAACCACGCATGCAGCTCCAGCCCGCGCGCGTGCGCCTGTTCGATCCAGAACTGCAACGGGTCCCACGGCTGCGCCGGCGGACGGCCCTGCTGGCCGGTGAGGAATTCTGACCACGGCTCCAGCTCGGATGGATAAATCGCATCCGCGCTCGGGCGCACTTGCAGCACGATGGCGTTCAGGTTCAGTGCCTTGGCGCGGTCGAGGATGGCGAGGGCTTCGGTCTGCTGCTTGGCCGTGCTCAGGTTGCTGCGGCTGGGCCAGTCGATATTGGCCACGGTCGATACCCAGGCGGCGCGGAATTCGCGCGGTGCAGGGGGTGGCATGCGCGGGTCGGCCATTGCCGGCGCCATGGCCTGGCCGCCCGGCTGTGGGCGGGCCGATGGTTGCGGCGATGGCGGCACCGTGCCAGATTCCGGCACAGGTGCGGTCGGCGTACTGGAACATCCTTCAAGCAGCGCCGCCAGACCAGCCGCCATGCCGGCCGACAGGGTCAGCCGCTTCTTCGCATTAAGAACCAAAACCATCTCCGAATCAGTAGAGACCGTATTGTAATGGCTATTTCTGGCCGAATTCAGCAGGAATCCGCACCTTCAGCGCCATGACGAACGCTGGCAGCGTGGAAATGCATGCCCAGATGAAAAATTGCTGATAACCGAGCTGCTGCTGTATCCAGCCGCTCACCATTCCCGGCAACATCATGCCCAGCGCCATGAAGCCGGTGCAGATCGCGTAATGGGCGGTTTTATGCTCGCCATCGGCCACCAGCACCATGTACAGCAGGAAGGCGGCAAAGCCGAAACCGTAGCCGAACTGCTCCACCGCCAGGCAGATGGCGACCAGCGTCAGATTGTCTGGCAGCGCCGTGGCCAGGTAGACAAACACCAGGTCCGGCACGTGCATGATGGACACCATCGGCAGCAGCGCCCGCTTCAGGCCGAAGCGCGACACCACTACCCCGCCGGCAATGCCGCCAATCACCAGCGCGCACACGCCGATGGTGCCGTAGACCAGGCCGAACTCCGAGGTGCTGAGGCCGAGGCCGCCCTTGTCACGCGGGTCCAGCAGAAAGGGGGCGGCCATCTTCAGCAACTGCGCCTCGCCGAGACGGTACAACAGCAGGAAGGCCAGCGTCGTCAGAATCTCCGGCTTGCGGAAAAAACTGGCAAAGGTCTGCACAAAGTCCTGCCACAGCGCGCCGCCGGCGGCATGTGCATGATCCTCCTGCGGGCGCGGCAGCATCAACTGGTGCCAGCCGCACAGCAGCAGGAACAATACCGCCATCAGCACAAACACCACCGACCAGGCGTGCACGGGATTGCCGGTCGCTTTCATCAACTCACCGGCGATATACACCAGCCCGCCCTGTCCGCCGATCATCGCCAGCTTGTAAAACGCGCTGCGCACGCCGACGAAGGCGGCCTGCTGGCGCTGCGTCGGCAGGCCCAGCATGTAGAACCCGTCGGAGGCGATATCATGGGTGGCCGAGCTGAACGCCATCAGCCAGAAAATCACCAGGGTCCAGCGGAAGAAGTCCGGCGCATGCAAGGTCAGCGCCACCGCCGCCAGGCCCGCACCGCTGACCAGCTGCATCAGCACCGTCCAGCGCCGCTTGGTGCCGAACATCTCGACAATCGGCGCCCACAAAGGCTTCACCACCCACGGCAGATACAGCCACGCCGTATAAAACGCCAGATCGGCATTCGAAATGCCAAGGTTCTTATACATCACGGTGGACAGCATCATCACCGCCACATAAGGCACACCCTGGCTGAAGGAAACACTGGGCACCCACGCCCAGGCACTACGTTGTTGCATATGAAACTCCAGGTTATTGCAAGGCGGCGCGGAGGTTGCCGGTGTGGTGGTCAAGTAGCGCCTGGGCGTCCGGGGCTGACTGTTTTTTGAGCAGCATGACGATGGCGGTTTTGATCTGATATTGGCAGGCGTCCAGGGCGTTGCGCGCAGCGTCGGCATCGGCGCCAGTGACGCGCATGGCCAGGCTGATTGCGCGTTCGGTCAGCTTGGCGTTGGTCGGATGCAGGTCGACCATCAGGTTGCCGTAGACTTTGTGCAGGCGCACCATCAGTGCGCTGGAGAGTGTGTTCAGCACGACTTTTTGCGCCGTGCCCGCTTTCAGGCGGGTGCTGCCGGAGATCACTTCCGCGCCGGTGTCGAGGCAGATGGCGATATCGGCGCCAGCCAGCAGCGGTGTGCCGGCGTTGTTGGCGATACCGATCGTCAGCGCTCCCACCGCGCGCGCTGCCTGTAACGCGCCCAGCACGTACGGCGTGGTGCCGGACGCCGCCACCAGCAAGACCACGTCGTTGTAGCTGGGATAGAGCAGCCGCAGGTCGGTGGCGCCCTTGTTGCGGTCATCTTCCGCGCCTTCGACCGCCTCGAACATCGCGCCCAGGCCGCCCGCCAGCAAGGCCACGGCACGTTCGTGCGGCCAGGAAAAGGTGGGGTAGAGTTCGACGCTGTCCAGTATGCCCAGCCGTCCCGAGGTGCCGGCGCCGACATAGACCAGCCGCCCGCCAGCCGCGATGCGCGGCGTCATCGCTTCCACTGCCGCGCTGATGCTAGCCGAGGCCGCCTTCACAGCCTGCAATGCCTGCGCCTGATCATCCACCAGGGCGGCGACCAGGTCCGCTACCGGGTAGAGGTCCAGCTGGGGATGCTGCGTACTCGGCGTCTCGGTATTGAGCATGGGTCAGGTGGCGCGGCGCATCTCCGCGACGAAGTCGTAATGGTCACTATGGCAATACGAATGGGTCAGCTCCATCGCCTCGCCGGTATCCAGATAGGCTATCCGCGTGATGTACAGCAGCGCCTGTCCTTCCGGCACGCCCAGCTGCTTGGCCAGCTCTGCCGAGGCATTCATCGCGCGGATGTGCTGCAAGGCGCGCGCCGGCGCCTTGTTGATGCTTTCCAGGTATTGATACAGCGAGTTGCCTACCGCGTTAGGGTCGTTCAGCACCGTCTGCGGCAGCACCGACACCTCGTACGCCATCACCACATCATCCGCCAGGCGCAAGCGCTCCAGCCGCGCCACCTTGGAATACGGCGACAGGCCCAGGCTCAGCTGCTCTTCCGGCGTCGGCGTGACGATGGCCCGCTTCAGCCAGCGCGAACCCGGAATATGGCCGCGCTGCTGCAATTGCTCCGAAAAACTGGTGAGGTTGGACAGCGGCTGCTCGATGCGCGGCGCAATATAATTGCCGGAACCACGGCGGCGAACCACCAGTCCCTGGTCCACCAGCTGGTCGATGGCCTTGCGCGCAGTCACCCGTGAAACGTTTAACAGCTCCGACAAGGTCCGTTCGGACGGCAGCGCCTGATCCACTTGATAGCGGCCATTGAGCACATCATCGCTCAATTTGCGGGCAATTTGCATGTACAACGGCGAACTGTCGTTGGCATCCGCCTTGAATTCAAAACTGGTCTGGCTCATTCATTTCTCCTCACGCCTCTAGTGTAATAGCGATGCGGTAAACGGTGTGCGCCTGTTGGGGTGTGAAGCCACAATATTTCTACAAGTAGCATAAGTCCGAACGCGGCGGAATGCGCCTATTTGGCGGATAATGCGGGGTTTGCACCACCAGCCCAGACTGTTCCCGACCATGTCCAAGAAGTCCACCGCGCCCGCCGCTTGCCCTTGCGGCGGCCCCTCGCTTGCCAGCTGCTGCGGCCCGTATATCGCCGGCGACGCCATCGCGCCCACCGCCGAGGCATTGATGCGCTCGCGCTATACCGCCTATGGCCAGCGCAACGAGCCCTATCTGCTGGCCACCTGGCACGCCAGCACCCGCCCGGACGAACCCATCATGAGCGACGAGGAAAAGGTGCAATGGCTGGGACTTGAGGTAAAATCTGCTTTACGTTTACGTCAACGTAAAGCAGATGATGCCGATCTTACCAAGGATACGGTCGAGTTTGTCGCCCGGTTCAAGATCAATGGCCGGGCACAACGTCTGCACGAGATGAGCAATTTTGTACGCGAACCAGCGGAAGCAGGAGACCTGCGCTGGTTTTACGTTGACGGTAGTTTTCCAGAATAGACAGACAAAAAGGAAAAGCAATGCCGCAAATCGAAAGCAAGCTCAACCCTCGTAGCGAGGATTTCAAGGCCAACGCCGCCGCCATGCAGGCCGTCGTCGACGATTTGCGCGAGAAGATCGCGAAAATTGCCGAGGGCGGCGGCGAAGCGGCCTCGGCCAAGCATGTGGCGCGCGGCAAACTGCTGCCGCGCGACCGCGTGCAGATGCTGCTCGATCCCGGCACGCCGTTCCTGGAACTGTCGCAAATGGCCGCCTACGCCATGTATGACGATGCGGCTCCGGCCGCCGGCATCATCACCGGCATCGGCCGCGTGGCCGGGCAGGAGTGCGTGATCGTCTGTAATGACGCCACCGTCAAGGGCGGCACCTACTATCCGATGACGGTGAAGAAGCACCTGCGCGCGCAGGAAATCGCCGACCAGAATAATCTGCCGTGCATCTATCTGGTGGACTCCGGCGGCGCCAACCTGCCCAACCAGGACGACGTATTCCCGGACCGCGACCACTTCGGCCGCATCTTCTACAACCAGGCCAATCTGTCGGCCAAGGGCATCCCGCAGATCGCGGTGGTGATGGGTTCTTGCACCGCCGGCGGCGCGTACGTGCCGGCGATGAGCGATGAATCCATCATCGTCAAAGAGCAAGGCACGATTTTCCTCGGCGGCCCGCCGCTGGTGAAGGCGGCCACCGGCGAGGTGGTGACGGCCGAAGACCTGGGCGGCGGCGATGTGCATACGCGCCTGTCCGGCGTGGCCGACCATCTGGCGCAGAACGATTTGCACGCATTGTCGCTGGCCCGCACCATCGTCTCAAACCTGAACCGCACCAAGCCGCAGCGGGGCGCGTTGCGCGCGGCCGTGGAGCCAGCTTACGCAGCCTCCGAGCTGTATGGCGTGATTCCTACCGACACCCGCAAGCCTTTCGATGTGCGCGAAGTGATCGCCCGCATCGTCGATGGCAGCGAGTTCGACGAGTTCAAGGCCCGATACGGCACCACGCTGGTGTGCGGCTTCGCCCACATCTTCGGCATGAAAGTCGGCATCATCGCCAACAACGGCATCCTGTTCTCCGAGTCTGCACTGAAAGGCGCGCACTTCATCGAACTGTGCGCGCAGCGCAAGATCCCGCTGGTGTTCCTGCAAAATATCACCGGCTTCATGGTCGGCCGCAAGTACGAAAACGAAGGCATCGCCCGTAATGGCGCCAAGATGGTCACCGCCGTGGCAACGGCCGCCGTGCCCAAGTTCACAGTCATCATCGGCGGCAGCTTCGGCGCCGGTAACTACGGCATGTGCGGCCGCGCCTTCTCGCCGCGTTTCATGTGGATGTGGCCCAATGCGCGCATCTCGGTGATGGGCGGCGACCAGGCGGCGTCGGTGCTGGCCACCGTCAAGCGTGACGGTATCGAGGGCAGGGGCGGCGCATGGTCGGCGGAAGAGGAAGCTGCGTTCAAGCAGCCGATCAAGGAGCAGTACGAGCAGCAGGGCCACCCCTACTACGCCACCGCGCGCCTGTGGGATGACGGCGTCATCGATCCGGCCGATACGCGCATGGTGCTGGGCCTTGGCCTGTCCGCCGCGCTGAACGCGGAGATCGAAGACACCAAGTTTGGCGTGTTCCGCATGTAAGGGGCGATGATGAGCTATACGACTTTGACCATCACGCGCGAAAGCCACACCGCCACCGTCACGCTGAACCGTCCCGACGTGCGCAACGCCTTCAATGAAACCACCATCGCCGAGATTAAGCAGGCCTTCAGTGAACTCGGCGATGATGCCGGCCTGCGTGCGATTGTGCTGGCGGCGAACGGCCCGGCCTTCTGCGCTGGCGCGGATCTGAACTGGATGAAAAAAATGGCGGGCTACACGCACGCCGAGAACCATGCAGACGCGCTGCAACTGGCAGAAATGCTGCGTACCATTTACCTGTGCCCGAAGCCAGTGATAGCCAAGGTGCAGGGTGATTGCTACGCCGGCGGCATGGGACTGGTGGCAGCGTGCGACATCATCGTCGCGGCGGAAGAGGTCAACTTCTGCCTCAGCGAAGTCAAGCTCGGCCTGATCCCGGCGACGATTTCGCCGTATGTCATCAAGGCCATGGGCGAGCAGGCCTCGCGCCGCTATTTCCTGACCGCCGAGCGTTTTGGCGCGCAGGAGGCGCTGCGGATCGGCTTCGCGCATGAAGTGGTGAGTGCCGATGCGCTGGACGCCAAAGTGGCGGAGATCGTCAAGGCGCTGGTCAACAACAGCCCAAACGCCGTGCGGCAAGCCAAAGTGCTGGTACGCGACGTGAGCGGGCAAGCAGTGAGCGATGCGCTGCTGGCCGATACCGCCGAACGCATCGCGCAAATCCGCGCCTCCGACCAGGGGCGCGAAGGCGTGGCTTCCTTCCTTGAGAAGCGCAAGCCCGCCTGGCTTACATAAGCGTTGCCCCAGCGGAGCGGGGGCAACAAAGAAATTGGAGTTAGTTTGAATTCAAATAAACAAAGCGACTGGGTCGCACGCAGCTTGCGCAGTGTATGGCATCCGTGCACCCAGATGCAGCACCACGAAACCATCCCGCTGATCCCGGTCAGCCGGGGCAAGGGCGCATGGCTGTACGACCATGAAGGCCGCCGCTACCTGGACGCGATCAGCTCCTGGTGGGTAAACCTGTTCGGCCACGCCAACCCGCGCATCAACGCCGCGTTGAAAGACCAGCTGGACACACTGGAACACGCCATGCTCGCCGGCTTCACCCACGAACCGGTGATCGAACTGTCTGAGAAATTATCCGCACTGACCGGCCACGTACTGGGCCACAGCTTCTACGCCAGCGATGGCGCCTCCGCCGTTGAAATCGCGCTCAAGATGAGCTTCCACTCGTGGCGCAACAACGGCCACGCCGACAAGCAGGAATTCGTCTGCCTCAAAGGCAGCTACCACGGCGAAACCATCGGCGCGCTGGCCGTGACCGACGTCGCGCTGTTCAAGGACGCCTACGGCCCGCTGCTGCGCGCCTCGCAAACCGTGATGTCGCCAGACGCACGCACCGCCGCAGAAGGCGAAACTGCGCAGGACGTCGCCCGCCGCGCCGCCGCCGATGTCGAGCGCCTGTTCAACGAACGCGGCGACAAGATCGCCGCCATCATCATCGAGCCGCTGGTGCAATGCGCCACCGGCATGGCGATGCACGACCCGCTCTACCTGCAACTGGTGCGCGCACTGTGCGACCAGCATAACGTTCACCTGATCCTCGATGAAATCGCCGTCGGCTGCGGCCGCACCGGCACCTTCTTCGCGTGTGAACAGGCAGGGATCTGGCCGGACTTCCTGTGCCTGTCGAAAGGCATCAGTGGCGGCTATCTGCCGCTGTCGCTGGTGATGACGCGCGATGAGATCTATCAAGCCTTCTATAGCAACGACGTCACGCGCGGCTTCCTGCACTCGCACTCCTACACCGGCAACCCGCTGGCCTGCCGCGCCGCGCTGGCGACACTGCAAATCTTCGAAGAAGACGATGTCCTCAACAGCAACCGCGTCAAGGCGGAGCGCCTGACCAAGGCCCTGCAACCACTGGCGCAGCATGCGCAGGTACACAACTTCCGCCAGCGCGGCATGATCTGGGCCTTCGACGCCATCGATGCGCCGAAAGACTTCTCGCGCCGTTTCTTCGCCACCGCGACCGAACATGAACTGCTGATGCGTCCGATCGGCTCCACCGTCTACATGATGCCGCCGTACATCCTCAGCAACGAGGAAATCGACGGTCTGGCCGCCAACACGCTGGCCGTGTTCGACAAGGTCATGGCGGGCTGACGATGGAACTGCTGAACCAACTCAGCCAGCAGCTGCATGCGCTGGACGACCAGCAGCTGATCCGCAAGCGCCGCACCGTCGATACGCCATGCGGCCCGCGCGTCAGCGTGGATGGCCGCGAGCTGCTGGCCTTCTGCAGCAACGATTATCTCGGCCTGGCTAATCACCGCAAGATCAAGCTGGCGCTGCAAGAGGGCGCGGCGATCTACGGCGTCGGCAGCGGCGCCTCGCACCTGATCAGCGGCCATGGCCGCGCGCACGCGATGCTGGAAGAACGGCTGGCGCAATTCGTCGGCGAGCATCTGGAAGCACCGCGTGCGATCAGCTTCTGCACCGGCTACATGGCCAACCTGGCCGTCATCACCGGCTTGACCGCACATGACCGCGACGCTGAAATCTTCTCGGAAGAACTCAACCACGCTTCGCTGATCGACGGCGTGCGCCTGTCGCGGGCCAAAGCCCACGTCTATCCACACGCTGACCTGCAAGCGCTGGAAACGCTGCTCAAGGCCAGCAAGGCCGCTACCAAGGTCGTAGTCACGGACAGCGTGTTCAGCATGGACGGCAACCTGGCGCCGCTGCCGCAACTGCTGGCACTGTGCGAACAGTACAAGGCCTGGCTGGTGGTAGACGATGCCCACGGCTTCGGCACGCTGGGTGAACGAGGCCATGGCGCGCTGGAACACTTCAAGCTGCGCTCGCCCTACCTGGTGTACATGGGAACGCTGGGCAAGGCGGCCGGCGTCGGTGGCGCTTTTGTCGCCGCCCACGAGACGGTGATCGAAACGCTGATCCAGAAAGCCCGCCCCTACATTTTCACCACCGCCACACCACCGGCGCTGGCGCACGCCCTGCTGACCAGCCTCGACCTGCTGGAAGGCGACGAAGGCGCCACACGGCGCGCACAGTTACAGGCTTTGGTGGCACAATTGGACGATGGCCTGCGCCTGGAGCGCTGGCAGCGCCTGCCGTCGCAAACCGCTATCCAGCCCATCCTGATCGGCGATAATGGCGTCACCATGCGCGCCGGCGCCGCCCTGTACGAACAAGGGCTGTGGGTAGGCGCCATCCGACCGCCGACCGTGGCCGCCGGCACCGCGCGCCTGCGCGTGACGCTGTCCGCAGGACACAACGGCCAGGAAGTCGCACAACTGATCACTGCGATCAATGCCTTGGAAAGGGAGCTGAAATGAGCTTGGACGATCCCGTGTTAGCAATCGCACCACAAACCCAGCCGACGACGGCGGGCGGCGGCATGCCGCCGCGCTTCAACTGCTTCGTCACCGGCACCGACACCGAAATCGGCAAGACGCTGGTGTCCTCCGCCATGCTGCATGCGCTGGTGGAAAACGGCGTGCGCGCCTGCGGCATGAAGCCGGTGGCCGCCGGCGCCGAACTGGGCGACGACGGCAAATGGCATAACGACGACTGCGACCAGCTGGCCGCCGCCGGCAATGTCAACCTGCTGCAGTCGATCACCACGCCGTTCCTGCTGAAGGAACCGGCCGCGCCGCATATTGCCGCCGCGCTGGAAGGCATCATCATTTCGCCGGTGCCGATCCTGGCTGCCTACGTGGAAATCAACGCTGCATCGGATGCGGTGGTGGTGGAGGGCGTGGGTGGCTTTATCGTGCCGCTGAACGACGAATTCGACACCGCCGATCTGGCCGAGCAGCTGTCGCTGCCGGTGGTGCTGGTGGTAGGCCTGCGGCTGGGCTGCATCAGCCATGCGCTACTGACGGTGGAAGCGATCCTGTCGCGCGGCCTGAAGCTGGCCGGCTGGGTCGCCAATGAAACCCAGGCCGACATGGCCTTCGCCGATGAAAACGTGGCGGCGCTGGAACAACGCATACCCGCGCCTTTCCTTGGCCGCGTGCCGCGCCTGGAACAGCCGAGCGCCGCTGCGGCGGCAGAATATATCGATTTTACGCAGCTGCCCAACTGGCCGCTGCAAAACGCAATTTGAACGAAGAAGGAATCACGATGTCCCAGAACACCCTGCAAGAACCAAAGGTCGTTTCCCTGCACCGCCCGACGGCTGCGATCACGCTGCCGCCAGCGGCTACCTGGCCGCGCGAAGAAGTGCTGGCATTGTTTGACCTGCCGTTCAATGACCTGCTGTTCAAGGCGCAGCAAGTCCATCGCGCTAACTTCCCGGACGGCGACGTCGAACTGGCGACGCTGCTGTCGATTAAAACCGGCGGCTGCGAAGAGGACTGCGGCTACTGCCCGCAGGCCGCGCGCTACGACACCGGCGTCGAAGCCAAGAAAATCCTCGACATCGACACCGTGCTGGACGCGGCCAGGCAAGCCAAGGACAACGGCGCCACCCGCTTCTGCATGGGCGCTGCATGGCGCAGCCCGAAAGAGCGCGATATGGACAAGGTCGAAGAGATGGTGCGCTCGGTGAAAGCGCTGGGCCTGGAAACCTGCGCCACGCTGGGCATGCTGGAAGAGCACCAGGCGCAGCGCCTGAAGGACGCCGGCCTGGATTACTACAACCACAATCTGGACACCGCGCCGGAGTTCTACGACAACGTGATCTCCACCCGCGAATACCAGGACCGCCTGGACACCCTGGGCCATGTACGCGAAGCGGGCCTGAAGGTGTGCTGCGGCGGCATCGTCGGCATGGGCGAATCGCGCGAGCAGCGTGCCGGCCTGATCGCGCAGCTGGCCAACCTGAATCCTTACCCGGAATCGGTGCCGATCAACCACCTGGTGCAGGTGGAAGGCACGCCGCTGTATGGCATCGACCCGCTGGACCCGCTGGAGTTCGTGCGCACCATCGCCATCGCGCGCATCACCATGCCGAAAGCACGCGTGCGTCTGTCGGCAGGCCGCCGCCAGCTGGGCGAAGCGGTGCAGGCAATGTGCTTCCTGGCCGGCGCCAATTCGATCTTCTACGGCGACAAGCTGCTGACCACCGATAACCCGGAAGCCAACGACGACCGTGCGCTGCTGGCGAAACTGGGCCTGAAAACCCGTGGCGCCGTTCTGGAATCGGCACCAAAAGAGAAGTGCGGCTGCTAACCTGACAGCTGCACTTCAAGCATCACCATAAAAAAACTTCCAGCGAATTTACAAAATTAAGCTGCAAAGAGAGAGACGATGTTTACCAAAATTCTGATCGCCAATCGTGGTGAAATTGCCTGCCGTGTGGCCGCTACCGCGCGCCGCCTGGGCATTAAAACTGTGGCTGTCTATTCCGAAGCCGACGCCAACGCCAAACACGTCGCCGTGTGCGACGAAGCAGTGCTGATCGGTCCTGCCGCCGCCAAGGAAAGCTATCTGCGCGGCGACAAGATCATTGCTGCGGCCAAGGCCACAGGCGCACAAGCCATCCATCCCGGCTACGGCTTCCTCTCGGAGAATGCCGAGTTTGCCGACGCCTGCGCCGAAGCGGGCCTGGTATTCATTGGCCCGCCTGCATCCGCAATGCGCGCCATGGGCTCCAAGTCGGCAGCCAAGCAGTTGATGGAAAAGGCCAATGTGCCGCTGGTGCCTGGCTATCACGGTGAGCAGCAGGATGCGGACTTCCTCAACGGCGAGGCAGACCGCATCGGCTACCCGGTGCTGCTGAAGGCATCCGCCGGCGGCGGCGGCAAGGGCATGCGCGTGGTGGAGAGCTCGACGCAGTTCAAGGATGCGCTGGCGTCCTGCAAGCGCGAGGCGATCAGTTCTTTTGGCGATGACAAGGTACTGGCGGAGAAATACCTCCAGCGTCCGCGTCACATTGAAATCCAGGTGTTTGCCGATACGCTGGGCAATTGCATCTATCTGTTTGAGCGCGACTGCTCGGTGCAGCGGCGTCACCAGAAAGTGCTGGAAGAAGCGCCAGCGCCAGGCATGCCGGCCGAGCGCCGCGCAGCCATGGGCGAGGCCGCAGTGGCCGCCGCGCGCGCTGTCGGCTACGTCGGCGCCGGCACGGTGGAATTCATCGCCAACCAGGACGGCAGCTTCTACTTCATGGAGATGAACACCCGCCTGCAAGTCGAACATCCAGTGACAGAAATGATTACCGGGACCGACCTGGTCGAATGGCAGTTGCGCGTTGCCGCAGGCGAGCCGCTGCCGAAGCAGCAGCACCAACTGGCTATTCACGGCCACGCCATCGAAGCACGCATCTACGCGGAGAATCCGGAGAAGGGCTTCCTGCCGTCGATCGGCACGCTGCGCCATCTGGGCACGCCTGCCGCCGTCTCGTTCGAGCTGGGCGATGTGCGCATCGACTCCGGTGTGCGCGAAGGCGATGCCATCTCACCGTTTTATGATCCGATGATCGCCAAGCTGATCGTCCACGGCGCGGACCGCAAGCAGGCGCTGGTCCGCATGGCGCAGGCGCTGGAGCAGTACCATGTGGTCGGCCTGAACACCAACATCGCCTTCCTCAAGCGGCTGATTGAAGGCCAGGCTTTTGCTGGCGCCGACCTGGACACCGGCCTGATCGAACGCAATCACGACACCCTGTTCCCTGCTGCACAGCCAGCGCCGGCAACGGCGCTCGCACTGGCCGCCGCCGCACTGCTCGGCAGCGAGAACAGTGGCGCGGCTGATCCGTGGGGCCAGACCAGCGGCTGGCGCATGAACCAGTCCTACGCGCGCCATCTGGCGTTCAGCGATGAACACGCCAGCTACGACAGCTATGTCAGCTATCGCCGCGAAGGCTGGCTATTCAGTGCCAGCAACGAAGCACCGCAAGCGCTCAGCGTGACGGCGCGCGACGGCAGCGCTTACAGCATCCAGCTCGGCGGCCAGTCCGCGCGCGGTACGGTGCTGCGCGATGGCGACGTATTCCACGTCTTCAGCAACGGCGCGCACTACCAGCTCACCTGGAGCGATCCGATGGCCCACGCCGGCGAAACCGAAGCCGAAGGCGGCCGCCTGACTGCACCCATGCCGGGCAAGGTCGTCGCCGTCCTCGCCAGCAAAGGCCAGGAAGTCCGCAAAGGCGAGGCGCTGGTGATCATGGAAGCGATGAAGATGGAGCACACCATCGCTGCGCCGCATGACGGCGTGGTCGACGACATCCTGTACGGCGTGGGAGACCAGGTCGCGGATGGCGCGCCACTACTGGCCTTCAAGACGGCGTAAGGAGAATCACCATGCGCATCCTGTTACACCGCGCCGACGGCAAGACCGAGCCGTGGATCAAGGACTTCGCCAAATTCCTGCCGGAAGCCGAGATCGAAATCTGGCATGCCGGCGAGAAGTGCCAGGCTTGCGACTACGCCGTGGTCTGGTCGCCGCCAGAAGCGATGCTGGCCGAGCTGGCGACCGTCAAAGCCATCTTCGTCACCGGCGCCGGCGTGGACGCGCTGCTCAAGTTCGGCGACGCGCTACCGCGCGACATCCCCATCGTGCGCCTGGAAGACGCCGGCATGGGCTTGCAGATGGCGGAGTACGTGACTCACTCGGTGCTGCGCTATTTCCGCCGCTTTGACGAATACGAGGCGCAGGCGCGCGCCGGAAAATGGGCGCCGCTGCCGCAATACCACCGCGAAGATTTCGCGGTCGGTGTATTGGGCATGGGCGTGCTGGGCAGCCGTGTGCTGGAAGCGCTGGCGCCGTTCGGCTTCCCGCTGCGCGCCTGGAGCCGTACCGAGAAAAGCGTGTCCGGCGTGCAGACCTTCCTTGGCGCCGACGGCCTGGACACCTTCCTGCGCGGCAGCCGCGTGCTGGTGTGCATGCTGCCGCTGACGCCGGACACTGGCAACATCATGGACCGCAGCAATATGTGCAAGCTGCCGCAGGGCGCTTTCATCATCAACGTGGCGCGCGGCGCGCACATCGCCGAGCCGGACCTGGTGGCGCTGATCAAGTCCGGCCACATCGCCGCCGCCACGCTGGACGTGTTCCGCAACGAACCTTTACCGGCGCAGCATCCGTTCTGGCAGGAGCCGCGCATCACCATTACGCCGCACATCTCCGCGCTGACCTTGCGCCGCGAGAGCGTGCAGCAGATTGCCGCCAACATCCGCAAGGCCGAAGCAGGCGTCGCCATCGCCGGCGTGGTCGACCGTACACTGGGATATTGAAATGAGCAGCTTACCGAAACAAGTCAAAATCGTCGAAGTCGGCCCGCGTGACGGCCTGCAGAACGAGAAGGAAAACGTCCCGGCCGGGATCAAGATCGAACTGGTCAACCGCCTGACTGCTGCAGGCTTCCAGAATATCGAGGCGGCGGCATTCGTCTCGCCCAAGTGGGTGCCGCAGATGGCCACCAGCGCCGAGGTGATGGCCGCCATCGCGCGCAAGCCGGGCGTGGTCTACTCGGCGCTGACGCCGAATATGCAGGGCTTTGAGGCGGCGCTGGCTGCGCGCGCGGATGAGGTGGTGATTTTCGGCTCGGCCTCGGAGGCGTTCTCGCAAAAGAATATCAACTGCTCCATCGCCGAATCGATCGCCCGCTTCGAGGGTGTGGCCAAGGCAGCCAAGCAGCATGGCATCCGTCTGCGCGGCAGCATCAGCTGCGCCTTTGGCTGTCCCTATCAGGGCGAGGTGCCGCTGGACGCGGTGGCCGACGTGGTGGGCCGCATGCGCGACCTGGGTTGCGATGAAATCGACATCGCCGACACCATCGGCGTGGCCACGCCGCGCAAGACGCAGGCGGTGATGGAGCGCGCCATCAGCGCATTCCGCGTTGACGGCCTGTCGGGACACTTCCACGATACTTACGGCCAGGCGCTGGCCAATATTTATGCCAGTCTGGAACTGGGTATCGCGATTTATCATTCGTCGGTATCGGGGCTGGGCGGCTGCCCGTATGCGAAAGGTGCGACCGGCAATGTCGCCACCGAGGACGTGCTGTACATGATGCAGGGGCTGGGCATCGACACCGGCATTGATCTCGATATCGTGGTGGATGCGGGCCAGTTTATTTCGCAGTTCCTCAACCGCAAAGGCGCCAGCCGTGCCGGCAACGCCATCGCCGCCAAGCGCGCGGGCTGATCACATCTGGCGGAACTGGCGTGTGTAGGCGTCGCTGACGGCGAGTTTGTCGGCGCGTCCTTTGATGCGGATGTCCATCGCCGTGCCATCGCGCTCGATGCGGTCTATCGCTTCCAGGTTGACAATGGCGCCGCGATGGATTTGCGTGAACTGCGCAGGGTCCAGCTGCTCGACCAGACTTTTCAGCGGCAGGCGTATCAGCGCCTCGCCATCCAGCGTCACCACGCGCGTGTACTTGCCGTCCGACTGGAAGAACTGCACATCGCGCACCATCACCAGCCGCACCGTATTGCCGGCTGACGCCTTGATCCACTTCAGATGCTGCACCGGCGGTGGCGCCAGCTGCCGCCACACATTCTCCGGCACCGGCGCCACGCCACGCGTCTTCAGCCGCTTCACGGTTTGCAGCAGCCGCGCCGCCGTCACCGGCTTGACGATATAGTCCAGCGCACCGGCCTCGAAAGCCTGCACCGCATGCTCGGCATACGCGGTGACAAAAACGATCTGCGTCTGCTCGCCGACATGCCGCGCGACTTCCATGCCGGTCAGACCGGGGATCTGAATGTCAAGGAAGACCACCTCCGGCTTCAGCGATTCCAGTAGCGAGACAGCTTCGACGCCGTTTTCGGCATGGCCAGCAATCTCCAGTTCCGGCCACAGCGCGGCCAGCTGGTCGCGCAGTTCCGCCGCCAGCAGCGGCTCGTCTTCGACGATCAATGCGATCGGCATCGTTACTCCTTGATGGTGAGCATGGCCTGCACGCCGCCCGTTTGCGCCGCCGACACCGACAGCGCTGCACGTTCGCCGTACAGCAGCTGCAAGCGCTGGTGGATGTTGGCCAGGCCGAAGCCCTGGCCCATGTGTTCGGTGAGGCCGGCGCCATCATCGCACACCTGCACGCGCAATTCGCCATTGCGCAGTGTGGCGGTGATGACGATCTCGCCCGGCCGGCTGGCGCGCTCCAGGCCATGCTTGATGGCGTTTTCCACCAGCGAGATCAGCATGGCCGGCGGAAAGGCGTGGGCAAGCGCCGCCTCTTCAGCCTCGATACGGAAGTGCAGCCGCTGCCCCATGCGGATCTGCATGATGGACAAATAATCGCGCACCAGCGCCAGCTCGCGTTGCAGCGTGGACGATACTGAGCGCATGTCGGGCAGGGCGTTTTGCAGGTAGCCGACCAGGTGGTCGAGCATTTGCTGCGCGGTGTCGGCATCGGTGCGGATCAGGTATTTGAGGTTGGCCAGCGTGTTGAACAAAAAATGCGGCTCGACCTGCGCCTGCAAGGCCGTCAACCGCGACTGCAAGGCCGCGCGTTCCAGCTCCTGTTCCCGCTTGATGGCCCGCAGCGCGCGGTCGCGCTGTTCAAACTGCGCCTGCAAATGGCTGGCGATGGTTTGCACCGCAGTCAGCGCCTCACCGCGCTGCACGCAAAAGAAGTTGATGCCGAAGCGGCGGCGGATGCGCACCTCCACCGGCCCGCCAGATTCGCCTTCCACCACCACTTCGGTACTGCGGCCCAGCCACAGCGGCCGCCACGGCCCCAGCACGATCTTGCCGGTGAATGGCGAATGCCGGAACACCGCCGGCCCGCCATAACCGAGCGCCTGCCCGACCGCCAGCCCGGACAGCGTTTCGGCACAGACGTTGTAGGTGGTCAGTGGATCGAGCGGCGACAGCAGCACCCGGCGCGGGCGTGAGCTCAGCATCTCGGCACTGAGCGGCGTGCCGGCGTCGGTCAACTCCATCAGGCGGCGGCGCACGCTGCTGACCACCACCGCCGTGGGTATCAGCGCAAACCAGAGGATGTTGAACGCCACCGTCGCGCCCAGGTTGGGGTGCATGCCGATAAATAATCCAATCGAGGACTGCATCGACAGCAGCACCACGATAAAGCAGAGGATCAGGATCGCCATGCCCGACCACAGGCGCAGCAGCGATTGCCCGGCGTAGCGCCACATCAGCCGCCGGTCGTGCTCGACCGGCGCGGACTTGCGGTAGAAAGGTGTCGTATTCATAACAGCCATTCTAACGGCAGCGCAGCGCGGCAACGGCGTGTGCGACGAAAGGGGCGAAATCGGGAGCGAAAAGGAAAAAACCCTGTTTGACGTTGCCATCAAACAGGGTTTTTAGATTTTGGTCGGAGTACAAGGATTCGAACCTTGGACCCCCTGGTCCCAAACCAGGTGCGCTACCGGGCTGCGCTACACTCCGAAGAAGCAAGATAATACAGGCTGGCCAGGAAACCGTCAAGTGCCTCCTACACTTCGATGCTAATATCTTCATTCATGAACGCCACGATTTCATTCGATGCGCCCGTCCAGCGCCAGCGGCCAGGTGTGCTTGCCGGGATTGCCATCTCGCTGGCGCTGCACGCGCTGCTGCTGTTTGGCTATCGGCTGTCCAGCCCGCCCGAGGCCGTGCCCGCAAGCGCCCAAGCCGGCAGCGATGGCAGCAGCGCCTCAGCCTGGCGTCGAGCCGGTGCGGGAGCCGCCAGCCGAAATGCAGCCCATCACCGCGCCGCGCGAGCAAGATCCGCTGTACGCCGGCCAGCAGCCGAAAACTTTCGATATCGAGGCCGCCAAAAAAGCCGCCCGCAAAGTCACCAGGGAAAAAGATCCCGCCAAGGCCGGCACGCTGACCGCCCAGCTGGAGGAACATCCGCTGTATCCGGAACAGTCCACCAATGAACTGGCGCAGAAGCTGGAAGGCGCCCGGCGCCCCAGTTGCCTGAAGGGCCGCGGCGGCCTGTTCGCACCGCTGATCTGGCTGATCGACAAAAAAGACAGCGGCTGCAAGTTCTGAATATCAGCCTTTGAGGACCAGCGCGCGGTCGTACAGCGCATTCTTCTTGCGGCCGGTGATTTGCGCGGCCAGGCCGGCTGCCTGTTTAAGCGGCAGCTCCGCCAGCAAAATCTGCAGGATACGGTCCGCCTCGGCGTCGTTTTCATCATCCGCAGGGACGGCGCCCTCCAGCAGCACGACAAATTCGCCTTTCTCGCGATGGCCGTCAGCCTTGATCCACGCTTCTGCCTCGGACAGCGGGCAGCGGTGGATTTCCTCGAACATCTTGGTCAGTTCGCGCGCAAACACCACCTGCCGGGTCGGCCCGAACGCCGCCGCCAAGGCGCTGGCGCAGTCCAGAATCCGGTGCGGCGCTTCGTAAAACACCATGGTCGCCGTCACCGAGCGCAGCGTGCCAAGGAAATTCTCGCGCTGCTTGGCCTTGGCCGGCAGGAAGCCGACAAAATAAAACTGATCATTCACCAGCCCGCTGGCCGACAGCGCCGTCACCGCCGCCGACGCCCCCGGCAGCGGCAGCACACGCAAGCCAGCCGCCCGCACCGCGTCGACAATGCGCGCGCCCGGATCGGACACCGCCGGCGTGCCCGCATCCGACACCAGCGCGATCCGCTCACCGGCCTGTAGACGGGAAATCAACATCTGCGCCGCTTCCCGTTCATTGTGCTGATGCGCCGCGATCAAGGGCTTGTGCAGGCCGAAGCGGCCCATCAGCGTCGCCGTATTGCGCGTGTCTTCACATGCCACAGCATTGACCAGGCTCAAAACATGCAGCGCGCGCAGGCTAATATCAGTGACATTGCCGATGGGGGTCGCCACGACGTACAAGGTTGCGCTAGGATAGGTCTGATGCGCCATTTCGCCCATGACGGGCAAATTGGCTATGGAACTGGAATCGAGGTCGCTCATTGGGGGTAGGATGAAAAGTGTGAGGTTGACGCTGCTGTGCATGGGCGCCGCAGTTTTGAGTGCGTGCAGCACGCCGTTTTGCAACGCGCCGGGGGGATTGTGCTCGCCCCAGGCGGCAAACACAAGTCCGCCGCCGCAGGTCAAGCTGCTGCCGCCGCCACCGCCATTGCCCAAGCCACCACCTGAGCCGCCGCAGCCGGCGGCGGAAACCTTCGCCATCAGCTTGCCGAGCGCAGCCGAGGAAGACCGTAGCCAGCTGCCGCCACGCGCCGAGCCGCCGGCCATCATCCGTTCAGCTGACCAGGCCGGCCAGGACAGCCAGCCGTCCACGGCGCCGGTGCGCATCGGCCTGCTGCTGCCGCTGCGTTCGGAAACCCTGGGCGCCGCTGCCGATTCGGTGCGCGCCGGCTTCATGGCCGCATGGGAACGCGACCGCGCCAACATCAGCGTCACCGTGCTGGAAACCGGCGACGTGCCGCAGGATATTCTGTCCGCCTACGCCCGCGCCTTGCAGGAGCAAGACATCGTGGTCGGCCCGCTGTCGCGCTCGGCCGTGGCCACCATCGCCGCCAGTCCGCTGCTCAGCAAGCCGACCATCGCGCTGAATTATCCGGAAGGCCACGGCCAGCCGGGCGCAGCGCCACTGCCGCCATCCATGCTGGCAATCGGCCTGTCGATCGAGGAAGAGGCGCGCCAGGTGGCGCAATGGGCAGCGGGCGAGCAGCCGGACGGCGGCGCGGTGGTACTCACCACCAATTCGTCCTGGCAGCGCCGGGTGGCCAGCGCCTTCGCCGCCGAATGGCAACGGCTGGGCCGGCCGGTGCGCGTGGTCGAACTGAACGCGCCGGACAGCTATCTCAGCGATCCGGACCTGGTACAGCTGCGCGCCAATCTGCGCCAGAACCTGCCCGGCCTGCTGTTCTCGGCCATGGGCGCCGACCAGACGCGCCAGCTGCGCATTGCGCTCGGCAGCGCCGTCAGCGCCGAGCCGACCAATCCGATCTTCAGCACCGCCGACGCCATGCCGCCGCCACCGCCAGCCGCGCCCAGCGAGCAATTCAGCAGCCTGCCGCTGTACGGCACCTCGGCGCTGAATCCGGGCGCCGGCGCCGGTTTTCCGACCCAGGACCTGGAAGGCGTGCGCCTGCTCGACCTGCCATGGCAGGTGCAGCGCGACCATCCGGCGGTGATGGTCTACCCGCGTCCGCTGCAAGCCGGGGTCGGTGGCGCCGACATGTCGCGCCTGTACGCGCTGGGCATCGACGCCTTCCGCGTGGCGCGTGAAATCGGCCGCCACCCGGTCGGCCGCTTCCAGCTGGATGGCGTGACCGGCAAGCTGAGCATCGATTTCGGCCAGGGTCCGGCCCGCTTCGAGCGGGTGGAGCCGTCGGCGGTCTACAAAAACGGCGCACCGGAAGCGCTGGCCCAATGAGGACGCCATGCCGCGCACCCCACAGCAGCGGCTGGGCCGTCAGGGCGAGGAGCGCGCGCTGGCCCATCTCCTCGCCCACGGCCTGACGCTGCTGGAGCGCAATTTCCTGTGTAAATCGGGAGAAATCGACCTCATCATGCAAGATGGGCCGGTGCTGGTGTTTGTCGAAGTGCGCCGCCGCGCCAGCATGAAATTCGGCGGCGCGGTGTATAGCGTCACCCCGGCCAAGCAGCAGCGCCTGTTCCGCGCGGCGCAATATTATCTTTTACGCCACAAAATTCCCCCGCCGTGCCGCTTCGATCTGGTGGCCATCGACGAGGAAAAGTTATCATGGATACAAAACGCACTGGAGATGTAAGCATTTTTAACAGCGCTTGTCCGGTCTGGCGGACGACTGCACTATAATCATCACACTATGACTAATCAACGCATCCTGGCGCACTTCCACGAAAGTGCCGAAACTAAAATCCAGTCCGCCACCGTCCTCGCACCGCATATTGCGCAAGCGATTGAGATGATGTTTGCGGCTTTGTCCAACGGCAACAAGATTCTGGTCTGCGGCAACGGTGGTTCGGCCGCCGACTCGCAGCACTTTGCTGCCGAGCTGGTGGGGCGCTTTGAACGCGAGCGTTTCCCGCTGCCGGCCATGGCGCTGACCACTGACACGTCGATCCTGACGGCAGTGGCCAACGACTATAGCTACCGCGAGATTTTCTCGAAGCAGGTGCAGGCTTTCGGCCAGGCCGGCGACATCCTGATGGCGTTTTCGACCTCGGGCAATTCGGCCAACGTGATGGCGGCAATTGAAGCGGCGCTGGAACGCGAAATGCGCGTGGTAGCCCTGACCGGCAAAGGCGGCGGCGCCATCGGCAAGATGCTGACCGACGCCGATGTACACATCTGCGTACCGGCCGACCGTACTGCCCGTATCCAGGAAGTCCACCTGGTCACCATCCATGCTATTTGCGACGGCATCGACGTCGCCCTGTTCGGAGGAGATGTGAATGAGTAAATCCAGCGCTATCTGGAAAAAAGTACAACGTCCGCTGGCCCTGAGCGTGCTGTGCGGCGCCATGCTGGCGTCCCTGTCGGGCTGTGTCGCGCTGGTCGCGGGCGGTGCGATTTCCGGTACGCTGGCGGCCTCCGACCGCCGCACCTTTGGTGCGCAGACGGAAGACCGTGCGATTGAAGTCAAGGGTGGCATCAAGATCAACAACGTCGGCGGCAACGCCGCGCACGTCAACATCAACAGCTTCAACCGCCGCGCGCTGCTGACCGGCGAAGTCCGCGATGAAGCCATGAAAGCGCAGATCGAACGCGAAGTCCGCGGCATCGAAGGCGTGATCGACGTCATCAACGAGCTGGAAATCGCCGGTCCGGCAAGCTACACCTCGCGCTCCAGCGACACCATCATCACCACCAAAGTGAAGGCCAGCCTGGTCGACGCCAAGGACATTTCGGCCAACTCCTACCAGGTGGTAACGGAACGCGGCGTGGTCTACCTGCAGGGCCGCGTGACGCAGCGCGAAGGCCAGATCGGCGCCGACATCGCACGCGGCGTCAGCGGCGTGATGAAAGTGGTCAAGGTATTCGAGTACATCTCGGAAGACGAGTGGAAGTCGTACCAGCCGCAGCCTGCCGGCGCTGGCGCTGGCAACACCGGCAATAGCACGAGCAATCCATGAGTACCTCCTCGCGCGGCTGGATCAAACCGGTGATCGCCGCTGTGGCGGTTGCCGCCATCGGCGTCGGCGCTTACGCCACGGTATCCAAGCGCGAGGTGGCGCCGCAGCTCACCTTCCTCAGCATCAAGGGCGACAAGATCACGCCGGAGAGCCTGCAGGGCAAGGTGGTGATGGTGAACTTCTGGGCTACCGATTGCGCCACCTGCATCAAGGAGATGCCGGACATGGTCGCCACCTACAACAAGTTCAAGCCACAGGGCCTGGAATTCGTTGCCGTGGCGATGCGCCACGACCGCCCTGACTACGTGATCAACTATACCGAAACGCGCCAGCTGCCATTTAAAGTGGCGCTGGACGTCGACGGCTCGGCCGCCAAGGCCTACGGCAATGTGTCGATGACGCCGACCACCTTCGTCATCGGCAAGGACGGCAAAATCCTCAAGCGCTACCTGGGCGAGCCGGACTTCCCGGCGCTGCACAAACTGCTGGACGCATCGCTGAAAGGCTGAGCGTCCATGCAGGCGGCATGGCATGACAAGCTGACGCTGCTGCTGGAATCCACCGGCGACGGCATGTTCGGCGTCGATCTCGACGGCCGCTGCACCTTCATCAACCGCGCCGGCGCCGAGATTCTCGGCTACAGCACCGCGCAGGTGCTGGGCCAGAACATGCATGACCTGATCCACCATTCCCATCCCGACGGCAGCCATTACGAAGAGCAGCAATGTCCGATCTTCCTGGCCTTCCGCACTGGCCGTCCGTGCCGCAACGACCAGGAAGTGTTCTGGCGTGCCAACGGCAGCCGCTTCAACGCCGAATACTCGTCGCACCCGGTGATCGACCAGGGCGAGGTGCGCGGCGCCGTCATCACCTTCACCGACATTACGCAGCGCAAGCAGACCGAGGAAGCGCTGGCGCGCGCGCGGCTGGAGCTGGAACAGCGCGTGGCCGAGCGCACCGCCGAGCTGTCGCAGGCGCTGCTGCAACTACGGCAGCTGTCGGCACACACCGAAGCGGTGCGCGAGCAGGAACGCAAGCGCATCGCGCGCGAAATCCACGATGAACTGGGCAGCCTGCTGGTGGCGCTGAAATTCGACGTCAACTGGATCGCCCGCCGCGTCACCGACCGCGAACCGGTGGCTGACAAGTGCCAGACCATGAACCGCCTGATCGAACGCGCGGTGGAGGATGTCGGCCGCATCATCACCGACCTGCGGCCCAGCATCCTCGATCACCAGGGACTGTTGGCGGCGCTGGAATGGCAGTTGCAGGAGTTTGCCGACGCCACCGAAATCGACTGCGACACCGACATCGCCGCCGCGCCCGATGCGCCGGCCCCGGAAGCGCAGCAGGCCACCGCCGTGTTCCGCATCTTCCAGGAGATGCTGAGCAATGTGGCGCGCCATGCCGGGGCGACGGCGGTGCGCATCCGCATCCACCTGCTGCCGCATGAATTGCAGATGGAGGTGGCCGACAATGGGGTTGGTGTAGACGCGAGCGCGCCTGCCGCACGCCTCAGCGACCAGGACTCTTACGGCGTGATGGGCATGCGCGAACGCGCGCTGCATTTCGGCGGTGCGCTGGACATCGCGCGGGGCGACGACGGGGTGGGTACGCGCGTGCGCCTGACCATGCCGCTGAGGAGCACCGCATGATCCGCGTGCTGCTGTGCGACGACCACCGCGTGGTACGCGAAGGCCTGAAGCAGATCCTGGCCGATGCCGGCGATATCGAGGTGGCCGGCGAGTGCGCCGACGGCCCGGAGGCGCTGCGCCAGGCCGGCATCCAGGCCATCGACATGGTGCTGCTGGATATTGCGCTGCCCTTGCAGGACGGGCTGGAGGTATTGGCGGAACTGAAGCGCCGCGCACCGCGCCTGCCGGTGCTGATGCTGTCCACCTATCCGGAAAAACAGTACGCGCTGCGCTGCTACAAGCTGGGTGCGGCCGGCTACCTGAATAAAAGCGTCGATGCCGACGAGCTGCTGGCGGCCATCCGCCTGATCGCCAACGGCGGTTCGCTCGCGCCGGGCAACGCGCCCAAGCTGCCGCACGAAACGCTGTCGCAGCGCGAATATCAAGTCTTTGAGGCCATCGCCGCCGGCCGCAGCGTGGGGCAGATTGCACTGGAATTGGGCGTCAGCTCCAACACAGTGAGCACTTATCGTGCGCGCATCCTGGAAAAGACCGGCGCCAGCAACGACGTCGGCATCGCCCTGTACGCCGTGCAGCACCAGCTGATTCAGTTGTGATGTAGGGCCAGCACTACAGCGCGCAGGCGGGTGGCCCGGCGCTTGCGAGCATGATCGACATCACCACTCAAGGAGTAGTCCATGTCGATCTTCCGTCCCTATGACGCCGACCGTCCGGCCCTGGCTTGCGGCTGCGGACGCCACGCCAGCGCCGCCGAACACGCGGCAGACGCAACCGCCTCCGTCGAACAACTGAGTAACGACGTGGTTGAAGAATCGCTGCTGCGCGCCATGTTCCCCAAAGCGCAGCAACGCCGTGATTTCCTGCGCGCGGTCGGCGCCAACACCGCGCGCGCCGCCATCGCCAGCCTGCTGCCGATGAGCGCGATGCAGGCGATGGCCCAGGAAACCAGCGGCGCCAATGGCGCGCTGGAGAAAAAGGATCTGAAGGTCGGCTTCATCGCCATCACCTGCGCGGCGCCGCTGATCATGGCCGATCCGCTGGGTTTCTACCGCAAGCAGGGCCTCAACGTCACGCTCAACAAAACCGCCGGCTGGGCGCTGATACGCGACAAGATCATCAACAAGGAACACGACGCGTCGCACTTCCTGTCGCCGATGCCGCTGGCGATGTCGCTGGGACTGGGCGGCGCTGCGCCGCAGCCAACGCGCATTGCCACCATCCAGAACGTCAACGGCCAGGCCATCACGCTGCACCTCAAGCACAAGGACAAGCGCGATCCGAAGCAGTGGAAGGGCTTCAAGCTGGCCATTCCGTTTGAGTACTCGATGCACAACTACCTGCTGCGCTACTACCTGGCGGAACACGGCCTTGATCCGGACCGCGACGTGCAGCTACGCGTCACGCCGCCGCCGGAGATGGTGGCCAATCTGCGCGCTGGGAATATCGACGGCTTCCTCGGCCCCGATCCGTTCAACCAGCGCGCCGTGTACGACGAGGTGGGCTTCATCCATCTCCTGTCGAAGGAAATCTGGGACGGCCATCCGTGCTGCGCTTTCGGCGCACCGGACGACTTCGTGCGCCAGAATCCAAACACCTTCGCCGCGCTGTTCCGCGCCGTGCTGACCGCCGCCGCCATGGCCAACGATCCGCAGCACCGCGCACTGGTGGCCAAGGTGATTTCACCGGCTGCTTACCTGAACCAGCCGGAGACGGTGGTTACGCAAGTCCTGACCGGCAAGTTCGCTGATGGCCTGGGCAATGTGCGCAACGTACCGACCCGCGCCGGCTTCGATCCGGTGCCATGGCACTCGATGGGCGTGTGGATACTGACGCAGATGAAGCGCTGGGGCTATATCAAGGAGGATATCGATTACAAGGCCATCACCGAAAAAGTGCTGCTGCTGACCGACGCCAAGAAGCATATGAAGGAGCTGGGCCAGCCAGTGCCGCAAGGCGTCAACAAGCCGATTACCGTGATGGGCAAGGTATTCGATCCGGCCAAGCCGGCGGCGTATGCCGACAGCTTCGCCATCAAGCGGAGCAGCCGCTGATGCGCGCTTCGCTGAATCTGCGCGCGGCGCTGGTGTCGCTGCTGCTGTTGCTGCTGGTGGTCGGCGCGTGGCACCTCGCCACCTTGCCGACCACGGCGCCCGCCAGTGCTGTCTCCGCAGCCGATGCGGAATACGCTGCGCTGATGGGCAAGAGTGTCGAGGCGCCGAAAAGCAGTGGCGGCTTCCCCACGCCGCTGGAATTCGCCCGCGCAGCCGCCGGCCATCTCGCCCACCCGTTCTACGATAACGGCCCGAACGACAAGGGCATTGGCATCCAGCTCGGCTACTCGCTGGCGCGGGTCGGCGTCGGCTTCCTGCTGGCCGCGCTGGTGGCGATCCCGGTCGGCTTTGTGCTCGGCATGTCGCCGCTGATGCAGCGTGCGCTGAATCCCTATGTACAGATCCTCAAGCCCATCTCGCCGCTGGCATGGATGCCGCTGGCGCTGTACACCATCAAGGATTCTTCGCTGTCCGGCATGTTCGTCATCTTCATCTGCGCACTGTGGCCGATGCTGATGAACACCGCCTTCGGCGTCGCCTCGGTGCGGCGCGACTGGCTCAACGTCGCGCGCACGCTGGAAGTAGGGCCGCTGCGCACCGCGCGCCGCGTGATCCTGCCGGCCGCCGCGCCCACCATCCTGACCGGCATGCGCATCTCGATGGGCATCGCCTGGCTGGTGATCGTCGCGGCCGAAATGCTGGTGGGCGGCACCGGCATCGGCTACTTCGTGTGGAATGAATGGAACAACCTGTCGCTGACCAGCGTGCTGTTCGCCATCGTCCTGATCGGCGTGGTGGGCATGCTGCTGGACCTGGCGTTGGGACGACTGCAAAAAATGGTGACCTATGTCGAATAACATCCCTTTCCTGCGCGTACAGGGCCTGGCCAAGCGCTACGCGGCATCGGCGCCGCCGGTATTTGAAAACGTCGCCTTCGATATCGAGCAGGGCGAATTCGTCTGCGTGATCGGCCACTCCGGCTGCGGCAAGTCAACCATCCTGAATGTGCTGGCGGGACTGGAGACGGCCAGCGAGGGCCACGCCTTTATGAACAACCGCGAGATCAGCGGACCCGGTCTGGAACGCGGCGTGGTATTCCAGGGCCACGCGCTGATGCCGTGGCTGACGGTACTGGAAAACGTGCTGTTTGCCGTGCAGTCGCGCTATCCGGCGTGGAGCAAGGCGGAGATGAGCGGACACGCCAGGCGCTTCATCGCCATGGTCGGCCTGTCCCATGCAGAGAATAAGAAGCCGTCCGAGCTGTCGGGCGGCATGAAGCAGCGCGTCGGCATCGCCCGTGCGTTTGCCATCGAGCCGAAGATGCTGCTGCTGGACGAACCGTTTGGCGCGCTGGACGCGCTGACGCGCGGCGTGATTCAGGACGAGCTGCTGAAAATCTGCGCTGCCACCCATCAAACCGTATTCATGATTACCCACGATGTGGACGAAGCGATTCTTCTATCGGACAAGATCATGCTGATGTCGAACGGCCCGCGCGCGCGCATTGCCGAAGTGGTCAGCAATCCGCTGCCCAAGGACCGCACGCGCGCCGGCATGCACCACCATCCTCAGTTCTACCCCTTGCGCAATCACCTGGTGGACTTCCTGGTCCACCGTTCCAACTAAAGGAGAAACCTCATGGACCGCAATCAAGTCACGCAAAAAATCATCTCTGCCAAAGTAGCCCAAGGCCTGCGCTGGGGCGACCTGGCCAAGCAATTCGGCCAAAGTAAGGAATGGACCACCGCCGCGCTGCTGGGCCAGATGACCTTCAACCGCGAGCAAGCCGACAAGGCACAGGAATTGTTCGGCCTCACCGACGAAGAAGCCGCATGGCTGCAGATCGTGCCCTACAAAGGTTCGCTGCAAAGCGCCGTGCCGACCGATCCGCTGATCTACCGCTGGTACGAAATCGTCAGCGTGTACGGCACCACCATCAAGGAATTGATCCACGAGGAATTCGGCGACGGCATCATGAGCGCGATCGACTTCTCGATGGATATCCAGCGCGAAGCCGATCCGAAAGGCGACCGCGTTCAGGTAGTCCTGAGCGGCAAATTCCTGCCTTATAAATCCTACTAAAAGCCCGCCTGCACCGACAGGTAAAGGCCCTTCTGCTTTTTCGGATTGAAGATGGTGATGTCGCCGAGATTGGCATACGCCGCCGTCACCGAAAAATTCCGCGTCGGGAACCAGGCGATGAAGGCGTCGTAATACGCCTTCTCGTTATCCACGCCGAGATTGTGCGGCTTGCGGCGGTATTCGGCGCCCAGCGCCAGCTTGCGGTTGATCAGGTAGGCAGCCGAGAACTCCGGCATCAGGCGCGTATCGTCGTTCTTGTCGCCGCCGAAACCGAGGATGCCCATCTGGTTGGCGCGCGTAGCGCGCAGCGTGGCGTTCAGCAGCAGGCTTTGTTCCAGATAGATCTTGGTGGCGGAGACATAGTAGTCGTAGCCGCTATCGTCCTTCGCCCCAAGCTGCTTGACGTTGGTGACGCCCAGCGCGCCCAGTCCATCGATGCCCTTGTTCTTCTTGTACATGATGCCGATGGCGACTTGCGGCACCCAGCTATCCTGCTCGTACACCGCATCGCCCACTACCTTCAGCTTAAGGCCGAAGATATCCTGCTTGATGTTCAGCTTATCCAGCGGCGCCAGGCTGCCCTGAAATTCCTGATTGGCGAACGATACTTCCAGACGGTCGGATACGCCAATCGCCACGCCGTAGCTGTTCAACTTGTAGTCCTGCGTTTTGATGTAGGTGTAGTGCGCGTTGGCACCCCACGAATCACGCGTGCCATAGCCGGTGATCAGCGCCCACGGCGTGATACCGCCGCCGCCCGCGCCTTCCACTTGCGAGACGCCGCCGGTGGCAAGCAATTTGCCCATGTCCTGCGCGCTCACGCTGGTGCAAGCACACACCAACAAAGCTGGGATGAGTTTTTTCATGCTCGGCTCCTGGCGGTTATTTGGTCACAATGTCGCGCTGCATCGGCGCCAGCTTGGCGACCAGCTTGAGCGCAACGCTGCTTGGCACATTGTGCTGTTCCATCGCGATCTGCAAATCCTCGGTCAGCGCATTGAACATGGCGTTGGTGATTTTCAGATCCTGGTGCACGGTCTGCATATCGCGCACGGTACCGACGCCGTCCATGGTCTTGTCGCGGTATTTGCCGGTGTACTTGCACGGGCCGCCGGCGAACTCGCAGAACTGCTCCTGAAGACGCACGTTCAGCTGCGGAATATCGAAATCGTTGAAGTTATCCTTGATGCGCGGGTCGGCCAGCACCAGCGTAATGAAGGTATCGACGATCTTCTTGATACCTTCCTTGCCGCCCAGTCCCTGATAAGTGGCATCGTCGGTGTACGGCGTTTGCGCCATCGCCAGCGAGGAGGCCAGCAGCAGGCCAATGGCGGCCATGCGGGAGAATTTGATCATCGGGTATCCTCATGAGTGGTCATGCCTACCCGCAAATTTATCAGCTATTTGGGATACAAAACCATTTGTGTGCATCGGAACAACGCTATTGTTTTGCCAGTGGCCTTATCGATCACCGTAGCGTCCCACACCTGCGTGGTGCGGCCCAGATGCACCGCCTTGGCAGTCGCCACCACCGTGCCTTCGCGCGCGGTGCCGAGATGGTTGGATTTCAGCTCGATGGTGGTGAAATTCTGCGCGCCTTCCGGCAGGTGCGAGAAGCACGCGTAGCCACAGGCGGTATCGGCCAGCGTCACCACGCTGCCGGCGTGCAGAAAGCCATTCGGCGCCAGATGGTTTTTGCTGACATCGAATTCCGCGACGATCTCACCTTCCTTGACCGAGGCGATGACGATACCCAGATGATCCGGCAGCGTGCCCTTGCCGAAGGTGTTGAAGTATTCCGGAGTGAATTTGCTGGCGTCCATTTAAGCCCACTGTATCGGCGCTTGGCCGTTGGAGGTTAAGTAATCGTTCGCGCGCGAGAACGGTTTGCTGCCGAAGAAGCCTTTGTGCGCGGAGAACGGCGAAGGGTGGGGCGAGGTAATCACCAGATGCTTGCGGCTGTCGATCAGTGCGCGCTTGGCAATCGCATAGCTTCCCCACAAAATAAACACGATGTTTTCACGCTGCTGCGACAGCAGTTTGATGGCGCTGTCGGTGAACGTCTCCCAGCCCTTGTTGGCGTGCGAACCGGCTTCCCGCGCGCGTACGGTCAGCACGCTGTTCAGCAGGAACACGCCCTGCTGCGCCCAGTCGCTCAAGTCGGTGTGGCGGCGGTCGACACCCAGATCGTTATGCAATTCCTGGAAGATGTTCTGCAAGCTTGGTTGCGGACGATTTCCTTCCGGGACCGAGAAGCAGAAACCCATGGCGGCGCCGGGCGTGTGATACGGGTCCTGGCCGAGGATGACGACCTTCACCTGATCAAACGGCGTCAGATCAAAAGCGCGGAAGATATTTTTACCGGCCGGGCAGCATTGCGTGGCAGCGTATTCGGCACGCACAAAGGCGGTCAGCGATTCCCAATAGGGCTGTTCAAACTCCCCCTGCAAACGCTGCTTCCACGACTCCTCTATGCGTACACTCATCTGCGTTCCCGGCTTATTTCCATAAACCGAAATAGTCCGATGAAACGCAACCGTCGGTCAATAGTTTTACGGCTAAAAGTCAAAGGGCTCCCGAAGGAGCCCTTTAATTAACCTGCTGCCAGCACGTTGTGCGCTTGCTCGTCCGCGTGGTACGAGCTGCGCACCATGGCGCCCACGGCGGCGTGCTTGAAGCCCATCTTGTAGGCTTCTTCCTCGAACATCTTGAACACGTCCGGATGCACGTAGCGGCGCACCGGCAGGTGGCTGTTGGACGGCGCCAGGTATTGGCCGATGGTCAGCATGTCGATGTCGTGCTCGCGCATGTCGCGCATCACTTGCAGAATTTCCTCGTCGGTCTCGCCCAGGCCAACCATGATGCCCGACTTGGTTTTCACCTGCGGATACAGCGCCTTGAAGTCCTTCAGCAGCTTCAGCGAGTGCATATAGTCCGAACCAGGACGCGCTTCCTTGTACAGGCGCGGCGCGGTTTCCAGATTGTGGTTCATCACGTCCGGCAGGCCGTCGGCGAAGATCGCCAGCGCTTTTTCCAGGCGGCCGCGGAAGTCCGGCACCAGCACTTCGATCTGCGTTTTCGGCGACAGCGCGCGGGTGTTGGAGATGCACTCAACGAAGTGGGCAGCGCCACCGTCGCGCAGGTCATCGCGGTCGACCGAGGTAATCACCACATAGCTCAGGCGCAGCTTGGCGATGGTGTGCGACAGATTGGTCGGCTCATCCTTGTCCAGCGGGTCAGGACGGCCGTGGCCGACGTCGCAGAACGGGCAGCGGCGGGTGCACTTGTCGCCCATGATCATGAAGGTGGCCGTGCCCTTGCCGAAGCATTCGCCGATGTTCGGGCAGCTGGCTTCTTCGCATACCGTGACCAGCTTGTTCTCGCGCAGCGTTTCCTTGATTTCGTAGAAACGGGTGTTCGGCGAACCGGCCTTGACGCGTATCCAGTCCGGCTTCTTCAGGCGCTCGACCTGTTCGATCGGCACGATCTTGATCGGGATGCGCGAAGTCTTGCTGGCGCCTTTTTGCTTTTCGCTCGGGTTGTAAGCTACAGGAGTTTCAGTGGTCATAATCAGTTCATTCGTTTGCCGCCAGGACGCGGACTAATTCCTCGGCCAGCTGCTGTTGCACATCCGACAGCATTGCCTGCGCACCGACAGTACGCATATCGACTGTTTCCAGCCCGGCATAGCCGCATGGGTTAATCCAGGAAAACGGGGCCAGGTCCATCGCCACATTCAGCGACAGCCCGTGGTAGGTGCAGCCATTGCCGCGTACCTTCAAGCCCAGCGCGGCGATTTTGGCGCCTTTGTGGTCACCGCCGGCCATATAGATGCCCGGCGCGCCTTCAACGCGCTCACCGACGAGATTATACGCCTGCAAGACATTGATGATCGCCTGCTCGATTTTATGCACGAACTGGCGCGCATACAGCTTGCCGCCCGGCTTGTTGCGGCGCAGGTCCATCAGCAGGTAAATCACTACCTGGCCTGGGCCGTGGTAAGTGACTTCGCCGCCGCGGTCGGTCTGCACCACGGGAATCTCCGACGCCCCGGCCAGCAGGTGGCCGCGATCCGCACCGAGGCCCAGCGTGTAGACCGGCGGATGCTCGACGATCCACAGTTCGTCGCGCGTGTCCGGCGTGCGGGCGTCAGTAAAGGCCCGCATGGCGGCGAACGTGCTGTCGTAATCGGCTTTGCCGAGATGCTTGATCTCAGGGAAGGTTGGGAACGTCATCCCTGCATTATACCCCCGGGCGACGCTTTCAGCCCGGCTGCTGGCGCTCCAGCCACTGCTGCACCGACGGGCGCTGCCACTGGAATTCCACGTATTCCTTGACCTTGGCCGGGATCGGATCGCCATTGCAGGCCAGCCGGCTCAGCATCATGGCCAGGTCGGTATCGGCAATCGACCAATCGCCAAACAGGTGTTGCGGACCCTGCACGAAGTGGCTGGCCACCTGCACCAGCTTGGCGGCGGCGGCTTGCGCGCTCTCGCTCAGCGGCGCGCAGGCCTTGCCGAAGAACACGGTTTCGGTATCGCGCTCGATCCGTACCGGCACCAGGTCGCTGCGCAGCCAGGCCTGAAGCTGGCGTGCCTGGGCGCGCTGGCGGCGCTCTTGCGGATACAGCGCGATGTATTCCGGCGGCGGGAACGTCTCGTCCAGGTATTCGGTAATGGCGGAAGACTCGGTCAGCACGAAATCGCCATCCACCAGCGCCGGCACGCGGGCCGTCAAGGCACGTCCGGCATAGGCCGCCAGCTTCTGCTCGCCGCTGTACAAGTCCACCGTCTTCACCACGAAAGGCAGGCGCTTTTCGGTCAGCGCCACGAAGGCGGAAAGCGCATAAGGGCTGGTGTGCAAGGCATCGACGTACAGTTGTAACGGCATGGCGGCTCCGGCTTAGGTAGATTTATTCACATGGTAAACCTTGTGTAAGTGCCTGTATAACGGTATATTTTCGCAATTCTTGTTAGTTTTACTCACATAGTTATCCACAGGATGGCGCGTCGCCTGCCCAATTTTTCCGCTTTGCGCGCCTTTGAGGCGGCGGCCCGCCACGAGAATTTCTCGCGCGCGGCGGAAGAGTTGCACCTGACCCACGGCGCGATCAGCCATCAGGTGCGGGGACTGGAACAGGAGTTGGGCCGGCCGCTGTTCGTGCGCCATGGCCGCCAGGTGAAAATAACTAACGACGGGCTGAAGTTCGCCCAGTTCCTCGGCAAAGCCTTTGCCGATATCGCCGCCGCCACCGACGGCATGCGCGCCACCAGCATCAACCAGCGGCTGACGATTACCTCCATCCCATCGTTCGCGGCGCGCTGGCTGGCGCCACGCCTGGGGCGTTTCATCGAGCTGCATCCGGATATCGAGGTGGTGTTGCAATCCAGCGGCCACATGCAGGATCTGGCGCGGGAAGGGGTGGATGTTGGCATCCGCTTCGGTCGCGGCAACTATCCGGGCATGGTGGTGTTGCGCTTGATGGGCGATGTGTACTACCCGGTAGTGAGTCCACACTATCGCGACGGGCAGCTGCCTGGCGTACCAGCCGATCTGGCCAGGCACACGCTGCTGCGCTCGACCGAGCGCTGGTCGCCCTGGCTGCACGCGGCCGGACTCGACCTGGCGGAACCGTCAGGCGGCTTGATGTTCGAGGATTTGTCGATGCTGATCCGCTCCGCTGCCGACGGCAACGGCGTGGCACTGGTGCGGCATGTGGTGGCGATGCAGGAGATCGCTTCCGGGCAGCTGCTGCGGCTGTTCGATATCGCCACGCCCAGCCCGGATGAGTACTACTTCGTCACGCCGCCCAATGCGGCAAGCAAGCCGCAAGTGCTGGCGTTCCGTGACTGGCTGCTGGAAGAAATCAACGCCTTCCAGCGCCAGCAAGCCTGATTACATGACGATCTTGACCATCGGATGGGCCGACAGCTCGGTGTACAGCGCATCCAGCTGCTCGCGGCTGGTGGCGCGCACGGTGCAGGTCAGGCCGGTGTAATTGCCCTTGGCCGATGGGCGGACTTCCATTCTGCCTTCATGGAATTCCTGGTCGTGCTTTTGCACCACCACGATGATGGTCGGGGCGAAATCGATATGAGTCGGCCCCATGACCTTGATCGGGAAGTCGCTCGGGTATTCGATGAGGGACTCTGATGGCGGGATCGCTTGCATATTCTTTCCAATCTAATAAGGTAGTGCCTCCAACATGGAAGCACTACCCTATATTGTAGCCCGATCAGGACTTTGCAAGCGCCAGCGGCTCCTCCGCCGGCTTGCCGGA
Organism: Duganella sp. sic0402; assembly: GCF_019219065.1. GTDB lineage: Bacteria > Pseudomonadota > Gammaproteobacteria > Burkholderiales > Burkholderiaceae_D > Rugamonas. The sequence goes on from NZ_JAHUWK010000009.1 coordinate 194,622, forward strand.
CAGGCGCTGCAAACGCGCCAGCGCCGACTCGTTGCCACCCAGCGCAGGCTGGCTGACCGACTTGCGGATCTCCTCCAGCTCAGCCGCCTGGTCCAGCGGTTTCTGGCCGATATCCGTGACAATGCGCAAGCCTTCGGCATCGTTGCGGATGGTTTCGGCGCGGCGGGTCAGGGCGCTCAGCGCGCTCGACTGGCCGCGCATGCCTTGCAGCCCGGCCAGCTGCGCCTGGCGCTCGGCTCGCAATTGCTGCAAGTCCTGCTGGGCGCGCGCCGAGGACAAGGCCTGCATCGCCTTCTTCGCCTGCGCGTCGAACTCGGACAGCTGCTTGGACAGCGCATCGACGATGGTTTGCAGCTCGTCCATGTACTGTCTGGCGTCGGCTTCCTCCTGCAATTCCTGCGGCAGGCGCGCCTTGTTGCCTTCCAGCTCGTCGCAGAACAGCGTGATGGTGGACTCCAAAATTTTGCCGGAGGCCAGGCGCTCAGCCAACGTGCCGGCGGCTTGCTCGTCGGTGGCGATCAGCTGGCGCAGCTTGACCACGTCGTTCGCTTCCTTGTCAAAGGCGGCGCGGGCGGCGGCCAGCTTTTGCGCGGCGCTGCGCAGATTGTCGGCCAGGCGGTCGCGGTCGGCCTCGGTGGCGGTTTCCGGATCAAAGTTGGCGATCGCTTCGGAAACGCGATTGCCGAGCGTGCCAAAGTGCTTGGAAATCAGTCGCGCGGTCAAACCCCAGCCATTCAAGTTGCTCATTTCAGTTTCCTCAAGGTTTACAAAGGTTGCGCATCATTGGATAACGATGCGTTGCTGCTCCACCGGAATGCCGATGACGAAGTCGACATGGATTCCGCGTTTGCTGGTATCGCCGTTCACGCTGTGGATGATTTCCGTGGTGATCAGCAGATATTCGTGTGTGCCGCTGCGCAGTTCGCGCACATACGGCATGAAGTACATTTCCTGGCGCAGGCCGGTGCCGCCGCTGGCGTCGTCCAGCCGTACTTCGCTGCCGGTGAACGGCGGCATGTAGGCCACCTCCGGGTCGCCGGCGTCGCGCCAGTAGTCGATGCCATCGTTGGCGCCAAAGATCAACTCCAGGTCCAGGCCCATATCGCCCAGCTGCTCGCGCCATAGCGTGTAGCTGCGGTCGCCCAGGCCGGCGCCGGCGCGGCCGGTGTAGGCGTCCTGGTCCTCTGCTGATTCCGGAATCACGCGCGCCAGCTGGGTGCAGTACATGATTTCGCTGACGTCGCCGCTGGCGTTCTGGTAAACCTGCAAGAATTTCTCCTTGTCGTCGCGGTCGCCGGTTTCCAGGTAATAGCGGTACAGGCCGCCCGATTGCTTCAGCTGGATCTGCGAGACGGCGACGATGCGCGTGTCGTCAGCATCCGGCAGCGTAATCAGCGCGCCTTCGCCGACCGCCCGCAACAGCGGCGACTGCTGGATGACGACCACGCTGCCGATGCGCGCGCCCAGCGGCAGGCCGGTATCGGTGCGCGGCGCGTCATCATTCATCAGCTTGGCCGCGCCATTGCGCAGGTAGTTGTATGCATCGCTCCAGCCCATCTTCAATTCCTTTCAAACGAATAATTCGGCGCGGCGCGCAGGCGGCGGAACTTGCGTACCGAATACACCACCGCCCACATCAGCAAACTCACCACCGACAGCCAGGCGAACAGGCGCAGCACGCTGGTCATGAACGACTCCTGCGGTGCGGGCATGGCGGCTGGCGCCTTGGCGAGGGCCGGTTCGCTCAGGCCCGGCATGCCGCCGACCACAGCGCTGCTATCAGTGGACGGCGCGGCCGGCTGGCTGCCATTGCTGGTCGGATAGGACACAGGCTGGTTACTCTGGCTCATCGCGCGGCCCAGCATGAAGCCCAGCACGCCGGCCATCAGCCCATTGCCATTGCCGGACGCCTGCTGTTGATAACCCGGCCCCGGCGCCGGATAAGCCGGCGCACGGTACACGGGGGATGGTTGCTGCGCCGGCGCTTGCGGCTGGCGCAGGGTATCGTTCAGCGGCGGCAGCGGCTGGTTGTTGGCGGCGTTGCGGCGCTGGTCCAGCGTCTTCAGCGCATTGGCCTGGGCGGCGCTGCGATCGACATCGCGCGACATCGCCGAGGTATTCCGTTGCGGCTGGGCCGGCGAGCCGGCCTGCTTGCCAAACGCGCCGGGGCCGCTCTGGCGGTTGGCGGGCGGCGCGGCCGGTTTGCTGTGCCGGGCCGCGTTGCTCTTTTGTGAAGAAAATCCACTTTTAAACGACGACGATGTGCCAGAATGTGAAGCCGGACGCGCTTGCGCCGGCACATTGCCTGCCACGGCCAGGCAAACCATCAACAGCAACGCGGAACTGAATGACTTCATGATGTCTTTTCACAAAGAAGTTGAATGAAAAACAGCATAGCGCCGAGGGTTCGCGCTTGCATCGGTAATAAAAGGCTCGCTTCACCATGACTCGTAAATACCTGGACATGAACCAGCACGACGCGCTGTACACGGTGGCGCGCGGCTACCCTGGCGGCATCGACGCGCTGGCGCAGGCGATGGGGATTTCCGTCAACGTTCTGCGCAACAAGCTGGCGCCGACCATCGCCTCGCACTATCCATCGTTTGAAGAGGTGTCCACGGTGGTGGACCTGTGCCACAAGGCGGGCGTGGCGGAAGCGCATCTGCCGCTGCACGCGCTGCTGGTGCGGCACGGCATGGCCGCCTTCGTGGTGCCGACGCCGGACGGCGTCAGCGAAGACGATCTGTCACAGACCGTCTGCAAGGTGATGAGTCAGGTGGGTGCGGTAGCGGAAGCCGTTTCCAGCGCGCTGATGGACGGCAAGGTCACCACTGCGGAAGCAGATTTGATCGAGAAGGAATTCCAGGGTGCGCTGTCGGCGCTGGGGGAGTGGCGCGCGCGGTTGCGGCTCAAGGCGCAGCAGTAAGCGGCGTTCTAAACCGGGGTCAGTCCGCCAAACGTACACGAGCTCGTGTACGTTTGGCGGAACTGACCCCGGTTTAGGGTTTAGCGCTCGTTCGGGCGCTGATTTTCGTTGCGGCGGTGCTCGTTGCGGTTGTTGTCGCGATTTTCCCGCTGCTCGCGTTGCTCGCGCTGGGCCGGCTGCTGCTGCTGAGGCGGCGGCGTGAACTGGCGTGGCGCCTGCTGCGGTTGCTGCTGAGGCTGCGGCTGAGGGCGCTGTTCACGCGGTTGTTCACGTTGCTCGCGCTGTTGTTGATGCTGTTCGCGCTGCTCGTCGCGCTGACGCAAGCGGCGGCTGTCGTCGCCGCCACGGTCAAAGCGTTCGCGCTGCGGCTGCGCTTGTGGCTGCTGCGGTGACACCTGCAGTACCGGCTGCGGCATCACCGGCGCTGGCGTCTGCGGACGCGGCTGCCCCTGCTGCCCCGGATTGAAACGCGGCCGCAACTCTATCCGCATATCGTTCGGATTGATGGTCTGCGCCGGCGCATCCGGCTGCCCGAACTGATTCGGCGCCAGCGTGCTGATGCGTCCTGGCGGCTGCTGCGCCGGCACCTGCTGCGGCTGCGATGGCGCGGTAATCGTGCGTCCCGGCGTCGGACGCTCATTGCGATTGCGCCCGCCATCGCGGTCAAACCGGTCCGGAATGCCGTCATGGTCACGGTCGCCCCGGCCACCACGGTCGGTGCTCAGCGGACGATACGGCACCTGCGGCTGCGGCGGGGCGACCGGTGTAACATTCTTGACGAAATTGGCTGGCGGCAGCACCTGCGAGCCACGTCCCACGTTGACATTGCGACGGCCTTCAAACTGATCGCGCGGCAGCACGGTCAAGCCATCACGGCGGCCGTTGAAGTCCGGACGCGGCGTAAACGGCTTGCCATTATGCGTCCAGGTCACGCGGCGCTCGTACTCGGCAGACACGCGGTAGCCCGGCACAAACCGGTCGCGCGGCGACAGCGGATACCAGCCCAAGCCCGGCCCTGGATGATGCGGGCCGCCATTGCCACCGACCCAGCCGACCAGCGCCGGCGCCCACACCGGCCGTCCTGCGGGACGGCCAGGCGCCCAGCGCCAGCGGCGTTCAACCAATACCCAGCGGCCGTAGTGCGATGGCGCGTAACCCCACGGCGCATTATCGACCCAGGTCCAGCCCCAAGGCGCCAGCCACACCCAGCGGCCATCACGATACGGCGCCCAATCGAGCGCCACATTACGCGGCGTCCACAGCGGGCCGTAATCGACGCTCTCGGTCCAGCTGCCGTTGCGGTCCAGTTCCTCGTAGCCCGTGATGCCAGTGGAGACGAAGCGGGTGGCGCTGCTGCTGTCGTAGCGGTCGCGCTCCTCGGCCCAGACATCGAAGCCATCGCGCCGCGCCGCGCTGGTGCGCACATCCTCGGCGCTGATATCGACATGGCGGCCATTGCTGACCACCACCGACGAACCAGCGCCTTCCACCCGCGCCGAACCGGCCAGCACGCTGACCTGGCTGGTGTCCGGCTGGCGGTCCACATCGACCCGCAAAATGCCCGGCTCCAGCAGCGTGATACGGGCTTGCGGCGTGCTCAGCTCAAAGTCGCGCAGCAGTTCGGGACTGCGCACGCGGATGCTGACGCTGCCGTAGTTCAGACGCAGACGCAGCAGGTCGTCGTCCATGCCGATGATTTCCAGGTCGGAATCGCCATCCAGCCGCACGGCGGTCGAGCCAACGCGGAACTCGGTGCGCGCGCCGGAAGCGGTGCTGATGTGGTTGTTGGCGGTCACCGGCCAGTTCAGCGACGCGCCCAGCGGCTCGCCATCCCCTGCCAATTTCACCTGGCCCTGGACACTGGAAATCCGGCCCACCATGGCGGGCGGATCTTCGGCATAGGCCCAAGCACTATAGCTGGCCAGAGCGGCCAGCACGACGGTGGGAATAATGTGGCGGCTCATGGCTGCGTCTCCTGTGGTGATCACTGATTTAACGCTGCGCACTGGCGTTCGACTACAGCGGTTACACCGGGTTACAAAAAGTGTTGCGCTTACGCAGCGGCACTACCGCGCTTGACGAAGAACAGCGCCGCGCCGACCGCCATCAACAGGCCGCCAAACACCCGGTTCTGCTTCTTGACCGCGCCGGCGTCGCGGAAGAAGCGCTGCATCGACGAGGCCAGGAAGGCGTAGCTGTGCATCACCACCAGGTCGATGCAGCACATGGTCACCGCCAGGATCAGCAGCTGCGGCAGCAGCGGCGAGCCGTGGGTAATAAACTGCGGCAGCACCGCCACCATGAAGATAATGCCCTTGGGATTGGTGGCGTTGGTCAGGAAACCGGTCAGGAAGCGTTTCTTCGCGGTTGGCACCTGCACCGCAGCCTGCTGCTGCGCACCGATGGTGACCTTGGCGCGCCACTGGCTCAGGCCCAGATAAATCAGGTACAGCGCGCCCACCGTCTTAACAATATTGAACGCCACCTCGGACGCCATCAGCAGCGAGCCCACGCCCGCGCCGGCGATGAAAAACACCAGCAGCAAGCCGGTTTGCAGGCCGAAAATCGTGGCGCTGGCGCGGCGCACACCGTACGACAACCCATGTGACATCGACAACACCGCGCCCGACCCCGGCGAGACGGCAATAATGCAGGCAGCAACAAAAAAAGTGATCCAGGTGGCGAAGGTCATGACGATTCCATTTGATTTGAGGCAATCACCATTGTAGCGGTATCGTGCCCTGCGCCGCTTGGGTTAATATTGCTGATCAAACCACACAAGGAGTGCACCAAGATGGCCGGTTCCAGCCTGTTAATGCTGATCGACGATATCGCCACCATCCTCGACGACGTCGCCGCGATGAGCAAGGTCGCCGCCAAGAAGACCGCCGGCGTGCTGGGCGACGACCTGGCGCTGAATGCGGAACAGGTGTCCGGCGTGCGCGCCGAGCGCGAGCTGCCAGTGGTGTGGGCGGTGGCGGTCGGTTCGCTGAAGAACAAGGCCATCCTGGTGCCGGCGGCACTGGCGATCAGCGCCTTCGCGCCGTGGGCGATCACGCCGCTGCTAATGATCGGCGGCCTGTACCTGTGCTTCGAGGGCTTCGAGAAGATTGCCCACAGCCTGTTCCATTCCAAGGAAGACGACGGCCACAAGCAGCAGCTGCACGCGGCGCTGGCCAATCCCGAGGTGGACCTGGTGGCGCTGGAAAAGGACAAGATCAAGGGCGCGGTACGCACCGACTTCATCCTGTCGGCCGAGATCATCGTAATCGCGCTGGGCACGGTGGCGGCGGCACCGTTTGCGCAGCAGGTGACGGTGGTGGCCGGGATTGCGCTGGTGATGACGGTCGGCGTGTACGGCCTGGTGGCCGCCATCGTCAAGATGGACGACGCCGGCCTGTACCTGAGCCAGCGCGGCGGCGCGGCGGTCAAGGCGCTGGGCCGGGTGCTGCTGTCGGCGGCGCCGGTGCTGATGAAGTTGCTGGGCGTGGTCGGCACGCTGGCCATGTTCATGGTCGGCGGCGGCATCCTGACCCACGGCCTGCCGTTCGCCCACGACCTGATCCACCACGCCACCGAGGCGGTGGCCGCCACGCCAGCGGTCGGCCCGGCGCTGGGCGTGATCGTCCCGAGCCTGCTGGACGCGGTCGCTGGCGTGATCGCCGGCGCCCTGGCGCTGGCTGTGGTCACCGCTGGCAGCAAACTGCTGAGCCTGGTCAAAAAGCAAGCCTGAGTCTTCTGTTCTGATACGAAAACGAGCGCCATCCCGGCGCTCGCTTTCCATTTAGACAAGGAGCACTGAATGAGCACTCCCTCCAACGCCTTCGTCGGCGCTTCCTGGCTGGCCCTGCTGGCCGGCTCCCTCACCTTCATCATCGGCCTGTGGAACGCCAGCATGGCGCTCAATGAAAAAGGCTACTACTTCACCATTCTGATGTACGGGCTGTTTGCCGCTATTTCGCTACAGAAATCCGTGCGCGACCGCAGCGAAGATATACCAGTTTCATCTCTCTACTACGGTCTATGCTGGATGTCTGTACTCGTAGCAATTTTGCTGTTATTAATCGGGCTATGGAACGCCCAGCTAGCGCTGAGCGAGAAAGGTTTTTATGGCATGGCCTTCCTGCTCAGCTTGTTCGCGGCCGTCACCGTGCAGAAAAATGTGCGCGACCTGACTGCCACCAAACCCGCCCGGCGTTCCGACCAAAACGTCTGACCTGTCGTCCTGGCCGGAATGGGGGCCTACACCCTCCATTCCGGTGAAATTTGATCTAAATCAATAAATTCGGCAGGTGGACTACGTAAACTGACCATATCTATTGCGGTAAAGCAATAAACCTCCGGGAGAGAGACGATAATGCGCAACAATCAACCAGTCACCAATCGCGAAGTGGAAGTCCAGGACGACCAGGCGATCGTGTCGAAGACTGACCTGAACGGCAACATCACCTATGTGAACCCGTACTTCACCCAGGTCAGCGGCTTCAGCGAAGAAGAACTGCTGGGCGCCCCGCAAAACATCGTCCGCCATCCGGACATGCCAGCCGAAGCCTTTGCCGACCTGTGGACCTCGATCAAGGGCGGCACGCCATGGACCGGCATCGTCAAGAACCGCTGCAAGAACGGCGATTTCTACTGGGTGCGCGCCAACATCACGCCGATCCGCGAACACGGCCAGACCATCGGCTATATGTCGGTGCGGGTCAAGGCTGACCGCCACCAGATCGCCAAAGCCGAACAGGTATACCGCACCATCCGCACCGAAAGCAACCACGGCATCCGCATCAAGAACGGCCAGGTAATCGAGCCGGGCGTCGGCACGCTGCTGTCGCGCCTGAGCCATACCTCGCTGGGCTTCCGCATCTGGGCCGCCACCAGCCTGGTCAACGTGCTGCAGGTGATCGTCTGCGCCGCCGCGCTGCTGAACGGCACCAGCGCCAACAACTACGGCATCTTCGCCGCCACCTTCCTGGGCCTGATCATCAACGTGTTCCTGTGGTACACGCTGCGCGTCTCGGTGCTGCAACCGCTGGACCGCGCGCTGCATGGGGCCCGCGCGATCGCCGCCGGCGACCTGTCCGGCAAATTTGAAACCGAAGCCACCGACGAAGTCGGCCAGCTGCTGCGCGCGCTGGAACAAATGAACAGCAACCTGATCGCCACCATCCGCGACGTGCGCGTCAACGTGGAAACCATGGCCGTGGCCACCCGCCAGATCGCCGCCGGCAACGCCGACCTGTCCGGCCGCACCGAAGCACAGGCGGCCAGCCTGGAAGAAACCGCGTCCAGCGTCGAACAGTTCTCGTCCACCGTCAAGCAGAACGCCGACAACTCCGAGCAAGCCAACAAGCTGGCGCAGAACGCCTCCGACGTGGCGGTGCAGGGCGGCGAGATCGTCGCCGACGTGATCGCCACCATGGACGAGATCAACAACTCCTCGCGCAAGATCGTCGACATCATCGGCCTGATCGAAGGCATCGCCTTCCAGACCAACATCCTGGCGCTGAACGCCGCCGTGGAAGCGGCGCGCGCCGGTGAACAGGGCCGCGGCTTCGCGGTGGTGGCCGGCGAGGTGCGCAACCTGGCGCAACGCAGCGCCACCGCCGCCAAGGACATCAAGAACCTGATCGACGTTTCGGTCGGCAAGGTCAGCGCCGGCATGGTGCAGGTCGATCGCGCCGGCGCCACCATGAAGGAAGTGGTGGCCTCGGTGCAGCAGGTGACCGCCATCATGCGCGAAATCTCGGTGGCCTCGCATGAGCAAAGCATCGGCGTTGACCAGGTCAACTCGGCCATCGCCCATATGGACCAGGTGACGCAGCAGAACGCGCAGCTGGTCGAAGAAGCAGCAGCAGCAACCGCCAGCCTGGCGCTGGAAGCAGGCGGCCTGACGCAAGCAGTCAGCCTGTTTAAATTTGGCCCGGCCCGCAGCTCGCGCGCATCCCGCGCGGCCGCGTCCCAGCAGTCTTCAACCTCAGTGAAACGCCTCGCAGCATAACTATGATTACGCCTTTCCCACCCGTTGAATTCGACGCCGAGATCATCGGCAAGCTCAGTCAATCGGGACCACGCTACACCTCGTATCCGACTGCGGACCGCTTCCAGAACGACTTTGGCTACGGCCAGTTCCTGGAAGCGGTGGCCGGCCTGCGCATGCGCCGCAGCCGCCGGCCCTTGTCGCTGTACATCCATATACCGTTCTGCGACACGGTCTGCTACTACTGCGGCTGCAACAAGATCGTCACCAAGGATCACAGCAAGGCGGCCGTCTACCTCGGCTACCTGAAGCAGGAAATCGATATGCAGGGGCGTTTGTTCGACGGCATGGGACAGATCGAGCAGCTGCACTTTGGCGGCGGCACGCCGACCTACCTGAGCGACAAGCAGATGGGCGATCTGATGGCCCACCTGCACGCCAACTTCGATTTCGCCGACGACGCGCATGGCGAGTATTCGATCGAGATCGATCCGCGCACGGTCAGCGTGGAGCGCGTACACAGCTTGCGCAAGCAGGGCTTCAACCGCATCAGCCTGGGCGTGCAGGACTTCGATCCGGACGTGCAGAAGGCGGTCAACCGCATCCAGCCGGAAGCCGAAACCCGCGCCGTGATGGACGCCGCGCGCAGCGCCGGCTACCGCTCGATCAGCATCGACCTGATTTACGGCCTGCCCAAGCAGACCATCGAGAGCATGACGCGCACGCTGGACAAGGTGATCGACGCTTCGCCGGACCGCATCGCGCTGTACAACTATGCGCACCTCCCTCACATCTTCAAGCCGCAGCGCCGCATCGCCGACGCCGACATGCCGTCGCCGGCGGTCAAGCTGGAGCTGCTGGCGATGAGCATCAAGCGTTTGTGCGACGCCGGCTACATCTACATCGGCATGGACCATTTCGCCAAGCCGGACGACGAGCTGGCGGTGGCGCAGCGCCAGGGCCGCTTGCAGCGCAACTTCCAGGGCTATTCGACGCGCGCGGAATCGGAGCTGATCTCCTGCGGCGTGTCGGCCATCAGCGCGGTGGGCGCGACCTACAGCCAGAACGAAAAGACACTGGACGCGTATTACGAAAAGCTCGACGGCGGCGTGCTGCCGATCACGCGCGGCATCAAGCTGGATAACGATGACCTGCTGCGGCGTATCGTGATTTCCAAGCTGATGTGCAATTTCGAATTGTCGATGTCGTCGATCGAGCAAGGCTTTCCGATCAAGTTCCGCCAGTATTTTGAGGCGGAGCTGGGCAAGCTGAAAATCTTTGAGGACGACGGCCTGCTGACCATTGATGATGAATGGATTTCGGTGACGCCGAAAGGCCGCCTGCTGATCCGCAATATCTGCATGGTGTTCGACCGCTATCTCGGCATGACCCACGATATCGCGCCGCAGCCGCTGCGCTACTCGAAGACGATCTGAGGATGCGATGAACGCCGCACAACTACTGCCAGTGTTTGTGGTCGGCCTGGCCGGCAGCATCCACTGCGCCGGCATGTGCGGCGGGATTGTGACGGCGATGTCGACCGCTGCGCGCCCGCGTCCCGAGCCGCCGCGTGCGGTCATTCCCATCGCTGCGGCGCGCACGCAAGCCAGCGCGCTGCCACACGTGCTGGCGTATAACGCCGGCCGCATCTCTAGCTACATGATGGCCGGCGCTTTGGCTGGCGGCCTGGCTGGCGGCGCCCGCAATATGGCCACCGTGGCTGGCGTGCAAATCGGCTTCTACTGGCTGGCCAACCTGATGCTGGTCGCCCTCGGCCTGTACCTGATGAACGCCTGGCGCGGCCTGGCCGTGCTGGAGCAGGGCGGCCGCGTGCTATGGCAACGCGCCCAGCCCGTCATCGGCCCCGCCATGAAAAACCTGATGCCAGCCGACACCGCCCCCAAATCCTTCGCCCTCGGCGCGCTGTGGGGCTGGCTCCCTTGCGGCATGGTCTACAGCGCGCTGACCACCGCCATGCTGAGCAGCTCGGCCGCCAGCGGCGCCGCCGTGATGCTGGCCTTCGGCCTGGGCACACTGCCGATGCTGACCAGCCTTGGCCTGCTGGGCGCGCGCATGCAGCAGGCCATGCAGCGCCGCTCCGTGCGCATCGTCTGCGGCCTGCTGGTGCTGGCGTTCGGCGTGATCGGGCTTGCCCGCGCAGCGGGTGGCGTCACGCCCGAATGGATGGACATGCTATGCCTCACACCAAACCACTGAACCACGCCGACAACGTCGCGCAAGCCGCGCCGTGCTACCACTGCGGCCAGCCGCTGCCGGCCGTGGTCGACCACGCCGCGTGGACCGTCAACATCGCGGGCGCCGCGCACACCATGTGCTGCCCCGGCTGTGCGGCCGTCGCGCAAACCATCGTCGATCTGGGCCAGGAAAGCTATTACCGCGACCGCACCGCCTACGCCGCCAGTGCCGAAGGCGCGCAGCAGCTGCCGCCGGAACTGCAACTGTACGACAACGCCGATCCACGTTTCGCGCTCGACGAAGACAGCCGCGAATCCACCTTCACGGTGGAAGGCATCCGCTGCGCCGCCTGCGTATGGCTGATCGAACAGCGGCTGGCGCGCCTGCCCGGTGTCGACAGCGCCCAGTTGAACGTCGCCACCGAACGGCTGTACGTGCGCTGGCAAAAAGACCGCTGCCAGCCCGGCGACATTCTCGGCGCGCTGCACACCATTGGCTACACCGCCTATCCCTACGATACCGACCGCCACGCCGAGCAGCAGCACCGCGCCGCGAAAACCCTGGGCCGCCAGCTGTTTGTCGCCGGGCTGTCGATGATGCAGGTGATGATGTATGTCGCCCCATCTTATATGTCCGCCGGCGACGGCACGCTGGACGGCGACATGGCCTCGCTGCTGCGCTGGGCCAGCCTGCTGCTGACACTGCCGGCGATTCTGTATTCGGCACTGCCATTCTGGCGCGGCGCCTGGGCCGGCCTGCGCGCGCGCACGCTGGGCATGGACGTGCCGGTGGCGCTGGGCATCGCCGCCGCCTTCGGCGCCAGCGTGATCGCCACCTTCACCGGCAAGGGCGAAGTGTGGTTCGACTCGGTGACCATGTTCATCTTCCTGCTGCTGTGCAGCCGCTACCTGGAGCTGCGCGCGCGCCGCAAAGCCGGGGCCGCGCTGGAACGCTTGCAGCACGCGCTGCCGGCATCGGCTTCGCTGCTGGAAAACTATCCAGCCAGCCGCGCCGCCACCGTGGTGCGCGCAGCGGCGCTGGCTGTGGATAACATCATCGTTATCAAGCCCGGCGAAGCGGTGGCCGCCGACAGCGTCATCATCGAAGGCCGCACCTCGCTCGACCTGTCGCTGCTGAGCGGCGAAAGCGCGCCGGTGCCGAGGAATGTCGGCGACGCCGTCCAGGGCGGCGCCATCAACGCCGGCAGCGTGATCCTGGCGCGCGTCACCCGCAAGGCACAAGACAGCACCTTGTCCGACCTGATCAAACTGATCAACCGCGCCGGCGGCGAAAAGCCGCGCATCTCGCTGTGGGCCGACCGCGTGGCCGCTTGCTTTGTCGCCGGACTGCTGGTGTTTGCATTGTCGGCCTTCTGCTTCTGGTTCTGGCTGGATGGGAACGCGGCGCGCGCCTGGCCGATCGCGATTGCTGTGCTGGTGGTGTCTTGCCCATGCGCGCTGTCGCTGGCGACGCCCACCGCGCTGGCCGCCGCCACCGACCAGCTGCTGCGCCAGGGCGTGCTGGTGACCGGCCCGCAAACATTGGAAACCCTGCACCGCACCACCCACATCGTGCTGGATAAAACCGGCACGCTGACCTGGGGCCGGCCAGTGCTGCAAGGCATACAGCAGCTCGGTGCGATGCGCACCGATTTCTGCCTGCAGGTGGCGGCCGCGCTGGAAGCCGGGAGTGCCCACCCGCTGGCGCGCGCCATCGTCAACGCCGCCAATGACGCGGGGCGCGAACAATGGAACGCCACCGCGCTGAGTGAAACCGCCGGCTGCGGTCTGGAAGGGGCGGTGCATAACCGCCGCTACCGCCTGGGCAGTGCGCAGTTTGTCGCCGGTATCGCCGGACTGGCGCCGGCACGCGAAGTGAGCGATGGCGTAACCCCGGTCTACCTCGGCGTGGAAGGCCAGTGGCTGGCCTGCTTCCAGCTGCACGACGGCCTGCGCCCGGATGCACAGGACACGGTCGATTATTTCCGCAAGGCCGGCAAGACCGTGGTGCTGGTCAGCGGCGACGACGATGTGCTGGCACGCCGCGTGGGCGACCAGCTTGGCATCGAAACCACCGTCGGCGGCTATCTGCCGGCCGACAAGCTGAATTTCGTCCAGCAATTGCAGCGCCGTGGCTGCGTGGTGGCGATGATCGGCGACGGCATCAACGACGCCGCCGTGCTGGGTGCGGCCGATGTCTCGTTCGCCATGGGCGGCGGCGCCGCGCTGGCGCAGGCCCATGCCGACGCGGTGCTGCTCAACGGCCGCCTGGGCGCGGTGGCGGACAGCGCGCGCACCGCCGAACGCGGCATGCGCATCATCCGCCAGAATCTGGGCTGGGCGATGCTGTACAACGTGACAGCGATTCCGGCAGCCGCGATCGGCCTGCTTAATCCATGGTTGTCCGGCATCGGCATGGCAGCCAGTTCTGCGGTGGTGGTGCTGAACGCACTGCGGCTGCGCAGGAAACCTTGATGGAAGCCCTGTATCTGCTCATTCCGCTCAGCGTCGGGCTGGTGTTTGCCGCGCTGTGGCTGTTCTTCCGCGCCTCCGACGCCGGCCAGTTCGACGACCTGGTCGGCCCGGCGCTGCGCATTCTGCAAGACGACGACCGTCCGCCGCCACCGGCAAACTAAGCGCCGTCATTCGGCAGATTTTGACTTATATCAAGGATTTTTAAGCTTCTCCTAAGTAACCTTTGACGTACATCATCAAAGTGTTCTGGGGAGAACAAAATTGGATCAACACTACAACTACAAGGTCGTTAAGCAGTTCACGATTGCGACCGTAGTCTGGGGCGTCATCGGCATGCTGGTCGGCGTCATCATTGCTGCTCAGCTAGCCTGGCCGGCGCTTAATCTGGACATTCCATGGCTGACTTATGGCCGTTTGCGTCCTCTACATACCAACGCGGTGATTTTTGCGTTCGGTATCTGCGGTTTGTTTGCAACTTCTTACTACGTTGTGCAACGCACCTGCCAGGTGCGGCTGTTTTCCGACAAGCTGGCCGCCTTCACCTTCTGGGGCTGGCAAGCAGTGATACTGAGTGCTGTCATCACGCTGCCGATGGGCTTCACCCGCGGCAAGGAGTATGCCGAGCTGGAATGGCCAATCGCCATCCTGATCGCGCTGGTGTGGGTGTCCTACGCGGTGGTGTTCTTCGGCACGCTGATCAAGCGCAAGGTCAAGCACATCTACGTGGCTAACTGGTTCTTCGGCGCCTACATCATCGCCGTCACCATCCTGCACGTGGTGCAGGGCATGTCGATGCCGGCTTCGCTGTTCAAATCCTACTCGTTCTACTCGGGCGTACAGGATGCGATGATCCAGTGGTGGTATGGCCACAATGCGGTGGGCTTCATCCTGACCGCCGGCTACCTGGGCATGGTCTACTACTTCATTCCTAAGCAGGCCGAACGTCCGGTGTACTCGTATCGCCTGTCGATCGTGCACTTCTGGGCGCTGATCTTCACCTATATGTGGGCCGGTCCGCACCATCTGCACTACACCGCACTGCCAGACTGGACGCAATCGGTCGGCATGGTGTTCTCGCTGGTGCTGCTGGCGCCAAGCTGGGGCGGCATGATCAACGGCATGATGACCCTGTCGGGCGCATGGCACAAGCTGCGCACCGACCCGATCCTGAAATTCATGATCGTTTCGCTGTCGTTCTACGGCATCGCCACCTTCGAAGGTCCGATGATGTCGATCAAAACCATCAACTCGCTGTCGCACTACACCGACTGGACCGTGGCACACGTTCACGGCGGCGCACTGGGCTGGGTGGGCTTCATCACCATGGGTTCGATCTACTACATCATCCCGCGCCTGGCTGGCCAGCAAAAAATGCATTCGACCAAGCTGATCGACCTGCACTTCTGGGTCGCCACCATCGGCGTGGTGCTGTACATAGCCGCGATGTGGATAGCCGGCGTGATGCAGGGCCTGATGTGGCGCGCAGTGAATCCGGACGGCACGCTGACCTTCACCTTCGCGGAAAGCGTCAAAGCCACCTATCCGTACTACGTGGTACGGGTCGCCGGCGGCGCGCTGTACCTGACCGGCATGTGCGTAATGGCTTACAACACCTGGATGACCTTGCGTAACACCAAGACCGCGGTAGCGCCTATCCCGGCTGTCAACCCGGCCCACGCCTGAAATCGGAGCACAGTATGAAATTTTCACATGAATGGATCGAGAAAAATCCCTGGCTGCTGATCGCGCTGGTGACGCTGGTGGTCAGCGTCGGCGGCGCCGTCGAGATCGTGCCGCTGTTCTTCCAGAAGTCGACCACGGAACCGGTGGCGGGCCTGAAGCCTTACTCGCCGCTGCGCCTGACCGGCCGCGACATCTACATCCGTGAGGGCTGCTACAACTGCCACTCGCAGATGGTGCGTCCGCTGCGCGCCGAGACCGAGCGCTATGGCCACTACTCGGTGGCCGGCGAGTTCGTCTACGACCACCCGTTCCAGTGGGGTTCCAAGCGTACCGGTCCCGACCTGGCGCGCGTGGGCGGCCGCTACTCCGACGAATGGCACCGCACCCACCTGAACAATCCGCGTGACGTGGTGCCGGAATCGAATATGCCGAACTACCCGTGGCTGGCCAAGACCGCGCTGGTCCCGGCAGAGGTACAGCCGAAGATGCGCGCGCTGCGCCGCATCGGCGTGCCGTACACCGACGCCGAGATCGCCGCCGCACCGGAAGAGCTCAAGGACAAGACTGAAGAAGACGCCCTGATCGCCTACCTGCAAGGCATGGGCACCCTGATCAAAACGAGGAACTAGCATGGTTATCGATACCCTGTTTGACAACGCCAGCAGTGTGATGACGGTGGTTTCGTTCATCACTTTCGCCGGCATCCTGTGGTGGGCCTACGGCCACCACAAGGAAGCCGACTTCGCCACGGCAGCCGAGCTGCCGTTCGCCGACGACGAGGAGATCCACCATGGCTGATTTCACCAATGGCTTCTGGGACATCTACATCGCCGCGCTGACCCTGCTGGGCATCATCGGCTGCGGCATCCTGCTGTATTCGCAGTCCAAGGTCAAAGTCGCCAAGACCGCCGAAGGCAACACCGACACCACCGGCCACGTCTGGGACGAAGACCTGACCGAGCTGAATACGCCGATGCCGCGCTGGTGGATGTGGCTGTTCTACATCACCATCGTGTTCTCGCTGGCCTATCTGGTCCTGTATCCGGGCCTGGGTTCCTACGCCGGCAAGTTCGGCTGGAAATCCAGCGGCCAGTACGAGGAAGAGCTGAAAAAAGCCGACGCCGAATACGGCCCGCTGTTCGCCCAGTTCCAGAAGCAGGACCTGAAAGCGGTGGCGGCCGATCCACAGGCGCACGCCATCGGCGAACGCCTGTTCCTGACCTACTGCGCACAGTGCCACGGCTCTGACGCACGCGGCAACAAGGGCTTCCCCAACCTGACCGACAAGGACTGGCTGTTTGGCGGCGCACCGGAAACCATCAAGGAAACCATCTTGCACGGCCGTGCCGGCATGATGCCGCCGATGGGCGCCGCAGTCGGTGGCGACAAGGAAGTGGAAGCGGTGGCGCACTATGTGCTGAGCCTGTCGAAATCGACCCACGACCCGATCAAGGCGGTGTTCGGCAAAGAGAAGTTTGCCGCCTGCATGGCCTGCCACGGCGCGGATGCCAAGGGCAACCAGATGCTGGGCGCACCCAACCTGACCGACAAGATCTGGCTGTTCGGCGGCAGTATCGACACCATCAAGGAAACCATCAACAAAGGCCGTACCGCCACCATGCCGGCGTTTGCTGATTTCCTCGGTGACGCCAAGGTGCATGTGCTGGCTGCATATGTATGGAGTTTGTCGAATGATACAAAGGCGGTTCCAGAAGTTACGCCTGCAGCCACCGCTGCTACTCCTACTGATCCACCGATAGCAGAAACAAAATGAACACCCCACAGGAACAAGTCATCAAGATGTATGCAAAGCGCGAGGAGATTTATCCTCGCGAGGTTGACGGTAAATACGCCCGTCTGCGCTGGTTGTTTGTCTGGCTGACGCAGATCGCCTTCTACTGTACGCCGTGGTTGCAATGGAACGACCGCCAGGCCCTGCTGTTTGACCTGGGCACGCGCAAGTTCTACATCTTTGGCCTGGTCCTGTGGCCGCAAGATTTCATTTACCTGGCAGTTCTGCTGATCATCAGCGCCTACCTGCTATTCCTGGCGACAGCGATAGCAGGGCGGGTGTGGTGTGGCTTCACCTGCCCGCAAACGGTCTACACTGAAATTTTCCTGTGGATCGAACGCAAGATTGAAGGCTCGCGCAGCGCGCGTATCGCGCTCGACCGCCAGCCCTTGACGGCCAAAAAGGCCGGCAAGAAAACCGCCAAGCACCTCGCCTGGCTGGCCGTGGCCTTGTGGACCGGCTTCACCTTCGTCGGCTACTTCACGCCGATCAAACACCTGATGAGCGAAGTGTGGACCTTCAACTTCGGTCCATGGGAATGGTTCTGGGTGCTGTTCTACAGTTTCGCCACCTACGGCAACGCCGGCTGGCTGCGCGAGCAAGTATGCAAATACATGTGCCCGTATGCCCGCTTCCAGAGCTCGATGTTTGACCGCGACACCCTGATCATCACCTACGACACCGAACGCGGCGAACCGCGCGGTCCGCTGTCGAAAAACAAGAACGGCAACGGCGGCTCGTGCATCGACTGCTCGCTGTGCGTGCAAGTCTGCCCGACCGGCATCGACATCCGCAACGGCCTGCAATACGAGTGCATCGGCTGTGCCGCATGTATCGACGCCTGCAACATCGTGATGGACAAGACCGCCCAGCCACGTGGCCTGATCCGCTACAGCACCGAACGCGCCATGGACGAGCATCTGACGCCGACCGAGATCCGCCGCCGCGCCATGCGGCCGCGCGTGCGCATCTATACCGCCGTGCTGGGCCTGATCATCATCGCCGCCTGTACCTCGCTATACCTGCGCACGCCGCTGAAGCTGGACGTGATCCGCGACCGTGGCTCGATGGGCCGCGAAGTCGAGGACGGCAAAATCGAGAACGTCTACCGCCTGCAAATCATGAATACCTCCGAGCAGGAGCACGTGTACAAAATTACCGTCAGCGGCATTCCAACGCTGGCCGTGGCTGCCGCCGACCTGGTGCGGGTGGAGGCCACCGAGACCCGCGCCCATCCGATCCGTCTGCGCGCTGAACACGGCGCCGGCCAGCCGGGCTCGAACAAGATAGAAGTGACACTGACCGCAGTCGACGATCCGTCGCTGCATGTGAAGGAAACCGCGGTCTTCATCGTGCCGCGCTAAGGAGAAATCATGAGCACACTTGCCGCCCCTGTCGCCCCCTGGTGGAAACACCGCTGGCCCTGGTTCCTGATGGCCGGCCCGGCCATCATCATGGCGGCCACCGGCTACGCCACCTATCTGGCGGTGCAGACGCCGGACGCGGTGGTGGTCGGCGACTACTACAAGCAGGGCAAGGCGATCAACCAGGACTTGCGGCGCGACCATGTGGCGGCGCAAATGGGCCTGACGGTGAACCTGGGCTATGACGCGGCTGACGGCATGTTGACCGGGAAAATCAACCGCCACGACAGCGGCCCGCTGATGCTGAGCCTGTCGCATGCGACCCAGCCGGATAAAGACATCAAGCTGATCGTGGTGCCGGAAGCGGATGGCAGTTTCCACGCGCGCCTGCCGATGCTGGAGCGCAGCCGCTGGGTGGTGCTGGTGGAAGGGGAAAAACGCGAATGGCGCCTGGCCGGCGCCTGGATCTGGCCGAAGCAGCGCGAAATCGCGCTGCTGCCAGACTGATCCATGGGTTCCCGCCCACGCGGGAACGACGGATCAGCCGCAGGTTTCCGTACCTGCGGTAATGGCTTTCAGCATGCGCGGATCGAGCAACTCGATTTCCCGGTTGCTAACACGCAGCAGGCCTTCTTTCTTGAACTTGGACAGCAAGCGCGAGATGCTCTCGATCGTCAGTCCCAGGTAATTGCCAATCTCCTCGCGCGACATGCGCAGCTGGAAGGTATTCGGCGAATAACCGCGCGCCTCATAGCGCGAAGACAAATTCACCAGGAATGCGGCAAAGCGCTGGGTCGCCTGCATATTGCCCAGCAATAGCATCACGCTCTGCTCGCGCGTGATTTCCTGGCTCATCATGCGATGGAAATGGCGCAGCAGCGTCGGCATTTCCGCCAGCAGCGATTGCAGCGTGCCAAACGGAATTTCGCAAACCTCGCTATCTTCCAGCGCGATGGCGGTGCAATGGTGCTGGTCGGCGCTGATCGCGTCCATGCCCAACAGCTCGCCAGCCATCTGAAAACCGGTGATCTGTTCCGCGCCTTCACGGTTGACCTGGTAGGTCTTGAAGTGACCCAGGCGGATCGCGTACAAATTCTGGAATGGATCGCCAATGCGGAACAGCGTCGCGCCGCGCGCCACCTTGCGGCGACGGCCGATGATCTGGTCCAGACGGTCCATATCGTTATTATCCAGCCCCATCGGCAGGCACAGTTGGTGCATGCTGCACGATGCGCAGCTCGCCTTCAGGACCTCAATCGTTGCGCCGGGGATAACCAGCGAGGGAAGTTCTCGTATCATGCGGCTAGTGTAGCCCATCGGCATCAATTTAGGCGCCTATTCCGCAGTCATCCAATCAGGTATTCAAGTACGCAATAATTTTTCAAATTAATCTTGCGCGCTATTTGTTTGTGCACTATTATTCATACATCGAGCACGACTTAATAGCTCACAAACCAACACAAAGGATACACATCATGAAACGCACGCTGATCGCCTCCGCCCTGTTCGCCGCCACCGCTTTCGCCCAGGCAGCACCGGCCAATGACACCACCATCGTGCTGGTCCACGGCGCCTTTGCCGACGGCTCCAGCTGGGACAAAGTGATTCCTATCCTGCAAGCCAAGGGCTACAAGGTGGTGGCCGTGCAGAACCCGTTGAGCTCGCTGGCCGACGACGTCGCCGCGACCCAGCGCGTGGTCGATGCGCAAACCGGCAAAGTGGTGCTGGTTGGCCACTCGTGGGGCGGCACCGTGATTACCGAAGCCGGCACCAGCGACAAGATCAAGGCGCTGGTCTATGTGGCCGCCTTCGCGCCGTCGGAAGGCGAAGCCACCGGCAATCTGGGCAAGGACTACGCCGTGCCGCCAGGCATCGCCACGCTGCAGGCTGACGCCGGCGGCTACCTGTGGCTGCCAGCTGACTCGGTCGCCAAAAACTTCGCCCAGGACGTGCCGGCCGCCACCGCGCGCCTGATCGCCGCCACCCAGGGCCCGATCGCCGCCAAGGCCTTCAGCGACACCACCACCGTAGCAGCCTGGAAAAACAAGGCCAACTACTACATCGTGGCCAGCAAGGACCGCATGATTGCGCCGGAACTGGAACAGGCGTTCGCGAAGAAAATCAACGCCGTCACCACCACCTTGCCAACCGGCCACGTACCAATGGTGTCGCAGCCAGCCAAAGTGGCGGAAGTGATCATCGCCGCCGCACAGCGCTAAGTTGCCGTTACAGCTGTTGTTAAACCACATGAAGCCGGTGTACGCACCGGCTTTTTGTTTCTTGCCAACTTACAGTTTTGATAGGAAAATCGTCCCAGCCCTCTTGATATCAAGGATGAGATGAAGCCACTCGGCATAAAAGCCAAAGTCGCGCTTGCCACCAGCATCACCTCGGTCCTGATGATCGGCCTGGTGACACTGGTGCAAACCCAGCGCATGCAGGAAGACTACACGCGGGTGCTGTTCACGCAGCAGACCACGCTGGTCAACCGCACCGCGCAGGAGCTGGACGACAAGCTGACCATGCTGCTGGACATCATCGCCCTGTCGGCGCGCAATCAGCCGCCAGCGCTGGCCAACTCCGCCGACAAGCTGCGCGACTACTATCAGAACCGCGCCGTGCTGGCCTTGTTCGACGACCTGCTGGTGCTGGATGCCGCCGGCAAGGTGATTTCCGACCTGCCGCTGGTGCCGGGCCGGGCCGGTATCGACGTCTCCGACCGCGCCTATTTCAAGACCGTGATGCGCACCCGCAAGCCGATGATCACCGAACCGGTCATCGGCCGCACCAACAAGCAGCCGGTGGCGCAGATGGTAGCGCCGGTGCTGAATGAAAAAGGCGAGGTGGTGTGCGTGCTGATCGGCGTGCTGCGGCTGTACAAGGACAATCTGCTGGGCCACTTGCGCACCGCCAAGGTCGGCCGCACCGGCTACTACTTCGCGCTCACCCGCAGCGACAACCCGGTGTATGTGCTGCATCCGGATATCGGCCGCCTGCTCAAGCCGCGCGCCGCCAACGCCAACGCCAACACCACCCGCGCGCTGGAAGAAGGTTTTGAAGGCACGGTGCTGGGCACCAATAGCGACGGCCAGCAAACGCTGAACAGCTACAAGATGCTGAAATCAGTCGACTGGCTGCTGGCTACCTCGCTGCCGACCGACGAAGCCTTCGAGCCGTTCGACGGCGTGCTGCGGCGCGTGCTGATCTGGAGTGGCGTGGCGGCGCTGCTGACCGCGCTGCTGATCAGTGTGATGACCTTAAGGCTGATGGCGCCGCTGATCCGGCTGCGCAACGCCATCGTGGCCCTGCGCGCCGATCCCAGCCGTTTCACGCCGCTGCCGGTGCACGTCGGCGACGAGGTCGGCCAGCTGACTTCGGCCTTCAACGATCTGATGCATGAGCGGCTGGCTGCCGACGCGCGCCTGCAAAGCCTGGTCGAGTTCGCCCCCAACACCATCGTTGTGGTCGGCGTTGAAGGGCGCATCGAAACCTTTAACCGCGAAGGCGAGCGCTGCTTCGGCTACGAGCGCGACGAGGTGCTGGGCCAGCCGCTGGAAATCCTGGTGCCGGAACGGCTGCGCCAGCAGCACGTGGGCCACCGCAACCGCTTTTTTGCGGATGGCCTGAGCGCCGAGCCGGTACGCATGGGCAATGGCATGGCCACCTATGGCCGCCGCCGCGACGGCAGCGAGTTCCCGGTCGAAGTCAACCTGAGCGCGGTGCGCACCGACCAGGGCACCAAGGTGCTGGCGGTGATTTCCGACATCACCGAGCGCCAGCGCCTGCAACAGGAGGTCGAAACGCGCGCGCTGGAGCTGGAACGCGAACGCGACCGTGCCCAGGCCGCCAACCGCGCCAAGAGCGATTTCGTGGCGAATATGAGCCACGAAATCCGCACGCCGATGAACGCGGTGCTGGGCATGGTGTATTTGCTCGGCAATACTCAGCTGACCTCGCAGCAGCGCAAATACCTGAACATGGTGCGCGTCTCCGGCCAGTCGCTGCTGGGCATCCTCAACGACGTACTGGACTTCTCCAAGATTGAGGCGCGCAAGCTGGAACTGTCGCCGGTCGATTTCGCGCTCAACGAAGTGATGGATTCGCTGGCCACCATGATGACCATGAACGCCAGCGACAAGGAGCTGGAGCTGGCCATCAGCGTGGATGGCAACATCCCCAACCGCTTGCGCGGCGATTCGATGCGCTTGCAGCAAATCCTGGTCAACCTGGCCAGCAATGCGATCAAGTTCACCGAACAGGGCGAGGTGGTGGTCAGCATCCACCTGACCGCACGCGACAGCGGCAGCGCCTTGCTGCGCTTCGAGGTGCGCGACACCGGCATGGGCATGACCGAGCCGCAGATGAGCCAGCTGTTCAACGCCTTCTCGCAGGGCGACCAAAGCATCACCCGGCGCTTCGGCGGCACCGGTCTGGGGCTGGCCATCACCCGCCGCCTGATCGAGCTGATGGGCGGGCAGATCGCCGTCAACAGCCGGCCGGGGCAGGGCTCGACCTTCTGGTTCAGCCTGCCGTTCGAGATCCAGGCCGACCAGAGCGATGAACGGCGCAAGCCGGCGCTGGGCCAGCTGCGGCTGCTGGTGGCGGACGACAACCGCACCAGCCGCGAACTGGTGGCGCGGCTGATACGCGCCTGGGGCTGGCAAGCAGACGAGGTCGATTCCGGCGAAGCCGCGCTGCGCCGCTACCGCCAGAGCATCGATCACCAGCAGCCCTACGACGTGGTACTGGCCGACTGGCATATGCCGGGCATGGACGGGCTGGCCACGGCCAAGGGCATCCGTGCAGCGGCCAACGGCAAGCCGCAACCGATCGTGGTGATGCTGAACGCGTTTGCGCGCGACCGCATCGAGGAAATCTCGCATGCGCCGGAAGCGGATGTGGTGCTGGTCAAGCCGATCACCAGTTCCAATCTGTTCGACGCACTGCACCAGGCGCTGGCCCGGCAGGGCGAGGCCGACCAGCAAGCCGCAGCCGACACCCACATCGTCGGCAGTCTGGCCGACTGCCATTTCCTGCTGGTGGAAGACAATCTGCTGAACCAGGCGGTGGCGCGCGGCATTCTGGAGCACGCCGGCGCGACGCTGGACATCGTCGGCGACGGCCGCCAGGCGGTCGATGTCATGCGCACCCGCGCGGCCGAATACGACATCGTGCTGATGGACATGCAGATGCCGGTGATGGACGGCTTTACCGCCACTCACATCCTGCGCCAGGAACTCAAGCTGAGCCTGCCGATCATCGCGATGACGGCCGGCGTGCTGGAGTCCGAACGCGAGCGCAGCCGCGCAGCCGGCATCAGCGATTTCATTCCCAAGCCGATCGAGGTCGAGGAGATGCTGGATGTGCTGCGGCGCCACCTGCCACAGCCTGCGCCACCTGCGCCGCCGCCTCCACTGCCACCGCCGCCAGCCCCGGCATCGCCGCCGCCAGCGGTAGCGGCCCCGGCGCCAGCTGGCGCGGCAGCCTCGCTGTCGCAAGACGATCTGCTGGCCGCCATGATGGCGGCGGCCCCGGCACCGGTATTTGCCGTGCCACTGGCGGCGCCCATCGACAATCCGCCGGCGCCTGTGCCAGCGCCGAAGCTGGTCAGCCCGGTAGCGCCAGCAGGCGCTGCCACGGTATTCAATATGGAGGGCCTGATGCGGGTCATGGGCAAGGATGCCAAGGGCCGGGCTGCCATGGTCAAGATGGTGCGCGGCGTGCTCGACACCGGCATGGGACCTGCCGACCTGGCCGGCGTGGCGCTACAGGAAGGCCGGCTGCGCGACGCGGCCAAGCAGTTCCACGCCCTGCGCGGCGCAGTCGGCATTCTTGGCGCCAAGCGGCTGATCCAGGCCACGCTGGCGGCCGAGGAAGCCATCCACGACGATCGCACTGCGGAACTCGGCCAGCATTACCAGAACGTGCGCAGCGAGCTGGAACAGGCGCTGGCGCAGGCTCGCGCCTGGCTGGACAGCCATCCCTCCTGATTCCGCTTTCCCTTGCTTCCCACTGAGATTTGCTGTGTTTTTGCAACACTTTCACGCCTAAAACATGCTCTTGAATAGTATTGATAATAATTCGCATTTACGCTAAGGCGCGAAATTGCTACAATCTTATGTACTTCACATCTCCATTCCAATCCAGAAAGAAGACAAGGCAATGATCAAGAGTCGCAAACACGCGCAAACGCGCTTTAACCAACATATGAGCGCAGCGCTGGCTGCGATGCTGCTGCCAGTGGCCGCCCACGCCGCCGAAGCGGCCGCGCCGGAAGCCGACCAGGCCAAGCCGCAGACACTGAAAGAAGTGCAAGTCAACGCCAACCGCGAAAACGACTTCAAGGCCGAGCGTGCTTCTTCGGCTAAATACACCGAAAAACTGGTCGATACCGCCCAGACCCTGACTGTTATCAAGAAAGAGCTGATCGAACAGCAAGGCGCAACCACGCTGACCGAAGCGCTGCGCAACACCCCTGGCGTTGGCGCCTTCTTCCTGGGTGAAAACGGTACCACCAACACCGGCGACACCATCTACATGCGCGGCTTCGACGCCTCGTCCAGCATCTACGTCGACGGCGCACGCGACGTCGGCTCGATCTCGCGCGACGTGTTCAACATCGAGCAGATCGACGTGCTGAAAGGCCCGGCCGGCACCGACAACGGCCGCTCGTCGCCTACCGGTTCGATCAACCTGGTCAGCAAACAGCCATCGCTGGAAAACGCCTACCAGGCGTCGGCCACCGTGGGCAGCGGCAAACAGCGCCGCGCCACCGCCGACATCAACACCGTCATCAACGCCGAATCCGGCACCGCCTTCCGCCTGAACCTGCTGGAGCAGGACAGCGGCAGCGCCGCCCGTGACGAAGTCAAGAACAAGCGCTGGGGCGTCGCGCCATCGCTGGGCTTCGGTCTGAACGGCCCGACCCGCGTCTACCTGAACTACCTGCACGTTGACCAGAACAATGTGCCAGACGGCGGCGTGCCGACCACCGGCCTGCCTGGCTACACCGCGCCACCGAGCACCGCCGCCAACAACGTGGCTGCCATCGGCAGCGCACCGATGGTTGATCCGAAAAACTTCTACGGCACCAAGCTGGACCACGATGATGTGAAAGCCGACATGGCCACCGTCAAGGTCGAGCACGATTTCGCCGGCGGCGCCAAGCTGTCGAACATCAGCCGCTACGGCCGCACCAAGCAGGATTACCTGCTGACCTCGTTCATGATGACCGCCGCCAACCTGGCCAACATCACCAATCCGGACCGCAACACCTGGACCCTGGCCCGCAGCTCGCCAACCTTCAAGGATCAGCTGAACGAAATCCTGACCAACCAGACCACGCTGACCGCCAGCTTCGACACCGGCGCCGTCAAGCACACCGTGGTGGGCGGCCTGGAGCTGACCAACGAGAAGCAGACCAACTACACCATCGCCCGTACCGCCACCAGCCCGGTGCTGCCAGCGGCTAACTTCTACAACCCGAACGTCAACGACGTGACCAACATCGCCTATGCCCGCACCGGCGCGCGCAACCAGGGTGAAGTCAGCACGCAGAGCGCGTACGTGTTCGACACCATCAAGATCGGCGACCAGTGGATCATCAACGGTGGCGTGCGTCTGGACCACTACAACCTGGACTTCAACGCCATCGCCGCCACCACCAATGTGGCGACCGCGCTGACCGCCAGCGACAATCTGTGGACCGGCAAGCTGTCGGCCCTGTACAAGCCAACCTCGTACAGCAGCGTGTACGGCCTGGTGGGCAACTCGAAAGCCCCTCCTGGCGGCAACAACTTCACCCTGAGCACCAGCGCCACCAGCGCCGCCAATCCGAAGTTTGATCCACAGGAAACCACCAACTACGAGCTGGGCACCAAGTGGGATCTGCTGGACAGCAAACTGTCGCTGACCGCCGCCGCCTTCCGCACCGTGGTCAAGAACGAAGTGGAAACCGATCCGACCAACGCTGCGCTGGTCTACCAGAACGGCGAAAAGCGCGTGCAGGGTATAGAACTGGGCGTGACCGGCGAAGTGGCGCGTGGCTGGCTGGTGAGCGCAGGCTACACCCGTCAATCGACCAGCGTGGAAACCGGCCGCACCGTGACCGCCAGCGGCGAGAACCAGCTGACCTACACGCCTAAGCAAGCCTTCAGCGCGTGGACCTCGTACACGCTGCCGTTCGGCCTGCAAATCGGCGGCGGCGCACGCTTCAGCGACAAGCTGGCGCGCGGCACCGACGGCGCCGTCGGCACCCCGCAGTACGCTGATTCGTACTGGGTGTTCGACGCCATGGCCGCTTACTCGATCAACAAGCACATCGACCTGCGCCTGAATGTGTACAATCTGGGCGACAAAGAGTACGTGCAGGCGATCAACAAGTCGGGCTACCGTTACACCCCAGGCACGCCACGTTCGGCCAGCCTGACCGCGAACTTCAAGTTCTAAGCACCGGTACCCGATTCCGTGTTGCTGGCCCCGCCGTTACGTGTAACGGCGGGGTTTTTTATTTATACCAAGGAGTTTTCATCATGATGCTGCATATTCCCGGCGTGCTGACGCGTGACCAGGTCGCCGAGATGCGCCGCCGCCTGGACGAGTCGCAATGGATTGACGGCCGCGCCACCGTCGGCGACCAGGGCGCCAAGGTCAAGCAGAACCGCCAGCTACCGGAAACCTCGCCGCTGGCGCTGGAGCTGGGCCAGACCATTCTCACCGCGCTGAACAACCATCCGCTGTACTTCTCGGCGGTGCTGCCGCTGCGCACCATTCCGCCGCTGTTCAACAGCTACGCCGGCGGCGAGCACTACGGCGCCCACGTCGATGGCTCGATGCGCCGCATTCCCGGCAATGGCCAGTGGGTGCGCACCGATGTCTCCACCACCGTGTTTTTGTGCGATCCGGAAGAATACGACGGCGGCGAGCTGATCGTCACCGACGCCTATGGCGAACACGAGGTCAAGCTGCCGGCCGGCGATGCCATCATCTACCCGTCGACCAGCATTCACCGGGTGGAACCGGTGACGCGCGGCGCCCGTGTCTGCTCGTTCTTCTGGTCGCAAAGCATGGTGCGCGACGATATGCGGCGCGGCATGCTGCTGGAGCTGGACCAGAATATCCAGAGCCTGCGCGCGCGCCTGGGTGACTGCCCGGAAATGGTCGGCATCACCGGCCACTATCACAATCTGCTACGTCAATGGAGCGAGGTCTGACGCGTGCTATGATGGCCGGATTCATTGCCTTGTCAACAAAGGATGAGTCCGGATGCCTGGCCCTACGCAACAGTGCCCGCTGGTAGCAATCGGTGGCTCCGCCGGCAGCCTGGAGGCGCTGATTCAATTCTTTGAGGTCTGGCCGGACGATTGCGGCATGGCCTTTATCGTGGTGGTGCACCTGGCAGCCAACGAGGAAAGCCTGCTGCCGGAATTGCTGCAGCGGCGCTGCGCGCTGACCGTACTGCATGCGCATGATGCGCAAGCCATCCAGCCCAACCATGTGTATGTGATACCGCCTGGCCGCGTGCTGCGCCAGCAGCAGCGGCGGCTGAGTATCACCATGCCGGACCCATTGCTAGGCCGGGTGGCGGTGATCGATGTACTGTTCAGCTCGGTAGCGGACGACCTTGGCGGTGGCTGCGCCGGCATTCTGCTGTCAGGCGCCGATAGCGATGGCACGGCCGGCCTGCTGCGGATCAGCCAGGCCGGCGGACTGGTGCTGGTACAGGACCCGGCCGAAGCGCCACATGAAACCATGCCGCGCGCGGCCATGGCCAGCGGTTGCGCCGATGACGTGCTGTGCGTGGCGCAGATGCCGGCCTGGCTGCTGGGCTGCTTCGGTATCGACGCCGTCCTGCGCCAGCCGCCGCCGCAGTCGCCGGAACCCAAGCTGGCGCACAAGCTGACCCATCACGAGGCCGAGCTGGTAAGTAGCGCCGTGCTATCGCTGCGGCGCCGTACCGGCCACGACTTTTCCTGTTTTCGCCAGAACGTGGTGCTGCGCCATCTGCGCCGCCGCATGGACCTGGCCGGCATGGACCAGCTGACCGACTACCTGGCGCGGCTGGCGTCCGATCCCGCCGAGCCGGAAGCGCTGATCCGCGAATTGCTGGTGTCGGTCACCAGCTTCTTCCGCGACCCGGACGCCTTCGGCGCGCTGGCGCGCCAGCTGCCGCAGCTGTTCAAGGACAAGGATGCGTCGGATTTTGTGCGCGTCTGGGTGCCGGCCTGCGCCAGCGGCGAGGAGGCGTATTCGATCGCCATGCTGCTGCTGGAACATGCGCACACGCTGCCCAATCCACCCGGCATCCAGGTGTTTGGCAGCGATCTCGACAAGACCGCCATCGAACGCGCGCGCGCCGGCCTGTACCGCGCCGCAACGGCGGAAGCCGTGGGGCCGATGCGGCTGGCGCGCTTCTTCCACCAGGAACAGGACGGCTACCGCGTATGCCGCGAGCTGCGCCAGATCGTGCTGTTTGCCGAACACGATGTGGTGCACGATCCCGCGTTTACCCGCATCGACCTGGTCAGCTGCCGCAACCTGTTCATCTACCTCAACCGCGATGGCCAGCGGCGCATGATCAAGGCCTTCGATTTTGCGCTGGCGCCGCATGGCCTGCTCTTGCTCGGCATGGCGGAAGGCTTGCTGGGACTCCACACCTGCTTCGTATCGGTGGAGCGCAAATATCACCTGTACCGCCGCGACAGCGACGCCATCCAGCAGCAGCCCGGCGTCGACACCATCCTGCGCTCGCTGGCGATGGAGCAGACCACTTACGGCGAAGCCTCGCGGCTGCGCGCCGGCCCCAGCGTGAACCAGTTACAGCATCAGCTGGCGCTGCTGCAACAGCGGCTGCAGGGCAGCGCCAGCAAGGACGGCACAGGCGCCGGGCACCAGCAGCTGCTGCCCATGATCACCCAGGAATTGCATGCAACGCTGGAAGAGCTGGAAATCAACCGCCAGGAACTGCGTTCGATGAACGCCGAGCTGTCGGCGGTCAACTTGCAACTGAGCGGCAAGCTCGATGAGCTGGAGCAGACCAATAGCGACCTCAACAACCTGATGAACGCGGCCGCGATCCCGATGGTCTTCCTCAACCGCGAGCTGCGCATCATGCGCTACACGCCGCGCGCGCTGGACCTGTTCCGGCTGATTCCGTCCGACCTGGGCCGCCAGCTCAGCGACCTGCGCAACAACCTCGCCTATCCGGAACTGATGGATGACGCGCTGCGCGTGCTGGGTGGCGCGGACACCATCGAGCGCGAGGTGCGCGAGCAGTCCGGCAAATGGTTTTTCGCCCGCGTGCTGCCGTATTACGCGCTGCAAAACCAGATCGGCGGCGTGGTGCTGACCTTCTTCGACATTACCGAGCGGCGCCAGTCGGAAGCGGCGCTGAAGGCCTCGGAAGAAAAGCTGCGCACCTTCATCAGCGCCACTTCAGAAATCGTCTACGAGATGAGCGCCGACTGGCTGGAGATGCGCTCGCTGGCCGGCAAGAACTTCCTCAGCAACACCGAGATTCCGCGCGTCGACTGGAGCGAGGAATACATTCCGGAAGTGGACAAGCCACGCGTGTGGGAGACGATACAGCAGGCCATCCGCACCCGCAGCCACTTTGAGCTGGAACACCGGGTGGTGCGGATGGACAGCAGTACCGGCTGGGTGTTCTCGCGCGCGATTCCGCTGCTGGACGAGAAGGGCGCCATCAGCAAATGGTTTGGCGCTGCCAGCGATATCACCGAAAGAAAGCGCTACGAGGTCAGCCTGCACGAGTCGGAAGCACACTACCGCACCCTGTTCAACTCCATCGACGAAGGCTTCTGCGTGATCGAAGTGCGGTTCGGCGAGCTTGGCGCGGCGCTGGATTATCGCTTCCTGCAAGTCAATCAGCCGTTCGAGCAGCTGACCGGCATCAAGGAGGCGGTGGGACGCTGGATGCGCGAAATCGCCCCGCAGCACGAAGATACCTGGTTCAACATCTATGGCCGCGTGGTGCAGACCCGCGAGCCGGTGCGCTTTGAGCATGAGGCACGCGCACTGGGCCGCGTCTACGATGTCTACGCGTTCCCGGTGGGTGCACCGCAGCTATGCCAGGCTGGCGTGCTGTTCAACGCCATCACCGAACGCCGGCATACCCTCGACGCGCTGCGCGCCAGCGAAAGCCGGCTGCGGCTGACGCTGGACGCGGCCGGCATGGGGTCCTATGCATGGTATGCGGCTAGCGGCCGCATCGATGCCGACACGCGGCTGCTGGCGCTGTTCGGTCTGCCCGCCGGCGCGCAACTGGCCGACGCCAGCGCGATGAATGCCATGCTCCATTGCGACGACCGCGAACGCTACGACACCTTGTTGCGGCAGGCGCTCGATCCCGCTGGCAACGGCGCCTTCCGCGACGAAGTCCGTGTCAATGGCGCTGATGGCGTGCAGCGCCGGGTGGCGTTTATGGGCCAGGTGGAGTTTGATGGCAAGCCGCGCCGGGCAGTGCGGCTGTCGGGCGTGGCGCGCGCCATCAGCCCATGAAATAGCCGGCAATTGCGGTATGGCTGAGCAGTGCGGCTATACTCGCTCACCATGAAAAATAAGCACAACACGATTCCTTCCCGCATCCGCCGCAACCAGACCCTGGCGCTGGTACTGCTGGTGGTCTGCGGCGTCATCAACTACCTGGACCGCGCCACGCTGGCGGTGGCCAATGAATACATCCGCGCCGACCTCGGCCTGACGCTGGGGCAGATGGGGCTGCTGCTGTCGGCCTTTTCCTGGAGCTACGCCCTGTGCCAGCTGCCGGTGGGTGCGCTGGTCGACAAGATCGGTCCGCGCTGGCTGCTCGGCATCGGCCTGGTACTGTGGTCGCTGGCGCAGGCGGCCGGCGGCTTTGCCGCCACCTTTGGCTATTTCGTGATCGCCCGCATCGCGCTGGGCATCGGCGAGGCGCCGCAGTTCCCGGCGGCGGCGCGCGTGGTCAGCAACTGGTTCCCTGCACGCGCGCGCGGCACGCCAACCGGCGTCTACAACTCGGCATCGCCGCTGGGCGTCGCACTGGCGCCGCTGCTGCTGGCGCCATTGATCGCTGCGACCAGCTGGCACTGGGCCTTCTTCGTCACCGGTGCGATGGGTATCGTGGCGGCGCTGGTGTGGGTCAGCCTGTACCGCGATCCGGTGCGTGCCGAACTGACCGCAGAGGAGCGCGCCTATCTGGAACTGGACGCCACCACCGCCAACCCGCCGAAGACCAGCTTTGCCTCGTGGCTGGCGCTGTTCCGCTACCGCGTCACCTGGGGCATGATGCTCGGCTTCTTTGGCTCGGTGTATCTGAACTGGGTCTACCTGACCTGGCTGCCAGGCTATCTGCGCACCGAGCGGCATATGGACCTGGCCTACGCTGGCATCGCCGCCTCGGTGCCGTTCATGTGCGGCTTTGCCGGTGCACTGATCGCCGGCTGGGCCTCCGACCGGGTTGCGCGCGCAGCCGCCTCGCCAGTGACCGGCCGCCGCAATGCGGTGGTGGTGGCGACGCTGGGCATGGTGGCGTTCACCATTCCGGCAGCGCTGGTGGACAGCAACCTGGTGGCAGTGGCCTGTATCTCGATCGTCATCTTCCTGGCCAACGCCTCGTCGGCCTGCGCCTGGTCGCTGGCGACAGTGGCGGCGCCCCCCAGCCGCGTGGCCTCGCTGGGCGCGCTGCAAAACTTTGGCGGCTTCCTGGGCGGCGCGCTGGCGCCCATCCTGACCGGCTATATCGCCCAGAGCTGGTCGTTCGTGCCGGCGTTGCTGGCCGGCGCCGGCATCGCCTTCCTGGGTGCAATGTCCTACCTATTCCTGGTGACCAAGCCGATACCGGAATAACTTGCTTGCATACTCGCGCTGAATATATACTTCGTATACGTTTCGTATATAGAGGTCAGCATGGGTATTGTGAACATCGACGAGGATCTGCATGACCAGATCCGCAAAGCCAGCGCGGTATCGTGCCGGTCAATCAACGCGCAGGCGGCGTTCTGGGTGAAGATCGGCATGCTGGCCGAAACCAACCCGACGCTGAGCTTCAATGAGATCGTTGCGCAGCAGCTGAAGGAGGCCGGCGTCGATGCGCGGAATTTGAAGGCGGTTGCGGCATGACCAAGAAGCCGGCGGAAATCGCGCTGATGGCGGAATCCGGCCGCTTGCTGGCCAGCGTATTCGGCCGCCTGGACCAGTTGAATCTGGTCGGCATGTCGACCATGCAGGTCAATGACCTGGTCGACAGTTTCATCGTCGACGAACTGCGCGCGCGGCCGGCCAGCAAGGGCCAATACGGCTACGGCTACGCATTAAATTCCTCGCGCAACAACGTGGTCTGCCACGGCGTACCGGCCGAGGACGAACTGCTGCGCGACGGCGACATCGTCAACTTCGACATCACGCTGGAAAAAAACGGCTACCTGGCCGATTCCAGCAAAACCTATCTGGTCGGCGCCGTGTCACCGGAAGCGGCGCGGCTGGTGCAAGTGACTTATGAAGCGATGTGGAAAGGCATCAGCGCGGTGCGTCCGGGCGCCCAGCTGGGCGATGTCGGCTATGCCATCCAGCGTCATGCTCAGCGGCATGGTTATTCGGTGGTGCGCGAATACTGCGGCCACGGTATCGGCCGCGAGATGCACGAACCGCCGCAGGTGCTGCACTGGGGCCGGCCGAAAACCGGGCTGATCCTGCGCGAAGGCATGGTGTTCACCATCGAACCTATGCTCAACCAGGGCCGCCACATGGTGCATACCGAGGACGACGGCTGGACCGTGGTCACCAGCGACGGCCAGCTGTCGGCGCAGTTCGAACACACGGTGGCGGTGACCCGCGACGGCGTGCAAGTGCTGACGCTGCGCCCCGAGGAAAACCCGGCCCGGCTTTGCGCTGCGTCGAAAGGTGTATAGCCCGTAAGGAGGATTATCCGATGGCGCTTTTGGGCTAGGATGTAACCATCAACCATCCCCCCGAAAGGAAACGTCATGAAGATCGATCTGCAAGGTAAAACCGCCATCATCACCGGCTCCACACGCGGCATCGGCTACGCCATTGCGGCGGGCCTGGCTGGCGCCGGCGCCACCGTTGTCATCACCGGCCGCAAACAGGCCGACGTCGACCAGGCACTGAGCAAACTGCGCGACAGCGTGCCGGGCGCGCAAGCACGCGGCGTGGCGGTGGATCTCGCCAATGCGGAAGGCTTCACCCAGCTGCAACAGGCGGAGCCGGTGGCGGACATCCTGGTCAACAATCTCGGCATTTTCAACCTTCAGCCGTTTGCCGAGATTCCGGACGAAGAGTGGACCCGCTTCTTTGAAATCAACATCATGTCCGGCGTGCGCGCCAGCCGCGCCTATCTGCCCGGCATGCAGCAGAAAAACTGGGGCCGCATCGTGTTCATTTCCTCGGAGTCCGGGCTGAATATTCCGGCCGACATGATTCATTACGGCTTCACCAAGACCGGCAACCTGGCGATCTCGCGCGGCCTGGCCAAAAGCCTGGCCGGCACCGGCATCACCGTCAACGCCGTGCTGCCCGGCCCGACCTTGTCGGAAGGCGTGCAAAACCTGGTCGCGCCGGACGCCGACTACGCCGCCGCCGAACGCGAGGCCAACGCCTTCGTCAAACAGCACCGCAGCACCTCCATCATCCAGCGCGTAGCGACGCCGGAAGAGGTGGCCAACATGGTGGTCTACGTCTGCTCGCCGCAGGCCTCGGCCACCACGGGTGCGGCGCTGCGGGTGGATGGTGGGGTGGTTGATACCATCGCTTAATCAGCGAGATCCTTGTCCTCGGACTTTACACTACGCATGGATACGATTACGCAGGCTGGGAAATACCAATGAGTTCCCGAGCCTGCATTTGGTCCGCGCGTGCTTGTTAGATGCTAGTACAACGCCTATGCAAACTTGTCTTAGCCTACCAATACCCAATACGTTCTGCCTTGGCCGCTTGCGCAAAACGCTCTGCATGTTGTTCTGGCGTCGGAATTGTTTCGGTAACGACCATCCCTAGCTCTTGGGCGGTAGTTGGAATGATGACTTCGGACCTCAGAAGAATTTTGTCGATTGTAGCAAGCAAAGAAGCTATGAGATGATTTGCTTTTACTAAATTTGGTTCAACAACAGGGTAACGATAGTAATCAGCAATTAGTTTCTTAAGTTCTTCAGCACACTGATCGTAGTCAGCACGCGATGCTATAACGTCGGCTTTCACTTCATACCACTCGGGTATCGTGTACCTCAAGGCGCCGGCAGCCATTGCTTGCTCGACACTTTGTCCCTCAGCTAAGCATCGAGATAGCATATTTCCGTTCAGGCCTGTTCCTTGCCAGTATCCGTACCAAGCACCGAAGAGCCAAATCACATCACCTTGTCTTTGCCAAGAGATGAGCACTTCCCGAGTCGTATGCGTATTCCAAGTCTCAAACGACGGAACAGTTCGCTGACCGAGTTCATATCTTTCTCTATACCACTTAAGCGAACCAGCAAGGCTAGTGGAGCGGCTAATATCCATCCATTGAGTTAATCTTGGCTGCCAATCAGCACAGCGCAAATACAGCGATGCGAACCTTTCCGGAGCGCTCACAGCAATACTTGCATACGCTTTGAGTGATAGCCCAAAGGCAACGCCCACGCTAGCGTAGTAAGGCTGTCCATACGAAGTAAGTGCACCCGCCATCTCGAAAAGTCCATCGGCGTTGAATGCCAGTTCTGAAACAAGAAACTGAAGTCGCCACTCTGGAACATTAACCTCTCGTGCAGCTTGGAGTGAAGCGATAGAACCCCTGACTGTCAAGGCCTTCTCTATCACTTCGTATTCCAATTTCTTCGCTAGAGCGATGTCAACTGATCTCTCAACGAGGAGCGGGAGTTCCAAGCGGATGAACTCACTCAGCGCCATAAGCATCTGTTTTATTTCCGCTAGATCAGAAGCGATTTTTCCCTGATTGAATAGCGTCTCTACAATACCAGTGCCAATCGAGGCAGCCAACTCTTTCGCATAAGCCTCAGCGGCAGCTTCAAGAACAACCACAAGCGGAACGGCAGCCATCGTTATCTCCTAAATTTGAGATGCAGGAACGAGAGGACGAAAAAATAGGTAAGGAAATATTAAAATAAATTCATCAATACACTAAGACAGGAGTTTTCCTCAAAACTAAAAAAAATTCAACAAAAGTATCAAAACAGCAACAACGAAACAAACTAGATTTATCCAAAATCAATAAGTAGCGAAGTAATTCCGCAATGACTCAAATTACCCTTTCGTATATCCGAATTTTGTTGACGAAACTCTGGATGAAAAGGCAGCTCACTAACTATTGCCCAATCTGCTTAGCCAGCTAACGGGCCTTATTCCACCGTCACCGACTTGGCCAGATTGCGTGGCTTATCCACATCGGTGCCGCGCGCCACGGCCGAGTGGTAAGCCAGCAGTTGCAACGACACCACGTGCAGGATAGGCGACAGCAGGCCGTAGTGTTCCGGCAGACGGATGACGTGCACGCCTTCGCCGGAGGTGATGCGCGAGTCGACGTCGGCAAAGACGTACAGCTGGCCGCCGCGCGCGCGCACTTCCTGCATATTCGATTTCAGCTTTTCGATCAGCGCGTCGTTCGGCGCGATCGTCACCACCGGCATTTCCTCGGTCACCAGCGCCAGCGGGCCGTGCTTCAGTTCGCCGGCCGGATACGCTTCGGCGTGGATGTAGGAAATCTCTTTCAGCTTCAGCGCGCCTTCCAGCGCGATCGGGTAGTGCATGCCGCGGCCGAGGAACAGCGCATTTTCCTTGCGCGCGAAATCTTCGGCCCAGGCGATGATTTGTGGCTCCAGCGCCAGCACCGAGGCGATCGCGACCGGCAGGTGGCGCATGGCTTTCAGGTGCCCGGCTTCTTCGGTGTCGCTGAGGCGGCCGTTGACTTGCGCCAGCGCCAGCGTCAGCAGGAACAGGCCGGCCAGCTGGGTGGTGAAGGCCTTGGTCGAAGCCACGCCCACTTCGACGCCGGCGCGGGTGATGTAGGCCAGTTTGCATTCGCGCACCATGGCGCTGGTGGCGACGTTGCAGATGGTCAGCGTGTGTTCCATGCCCAGGCTGCGCGCGTGCTTCAGCGCGGCCAGCGTGTCGGCCGTTTCGCCGCTTTGCGAGATGGTGACCACCAGGGTGTTCGGGTGCGGCACGCTATCGCGGTAGCGGTATTCGGAAGCGATTTCCACATTCACCGGAATCTTGGCCACCGATTCGATCCAGTACTTGGCGGTCAGGCCGGAGTAGTAGCTGGTGCCGCAGGCCAGGATCAGCACGCGGTCGATCTGCTTGAAGACGTTGTAGGCGCCGTCGCCGAACAGCTCCGGCATGATGCCGGTGACGCCTTCCAGCGTGTCGCCGATGACGCGCGGCTGCTCGAAGATTTCTTTCTGCATGTAGTGGCGATACGGACCCAGCTCGGCCGCGCCGGTGTGCGCCTGCACGGTTTTGACTTCGCGCTGCACTTGCTTGCCGTTGCTGTCGACAATCCATGCGCGGCCCAGCTGCAGGTCGACCACGTCGCCTTCTTCCAGGTAGATGATCTGGTCGGTGGTACCGGCCAGCGCCATCGCGTCAGACGCGACGAAGTTCTCGCCCTGGCCGATGCCGACGATCAGCGGCGAACCTTGGCGCGCAGCGACCACGCGGTGTGGTTCTTCGCGGCAGAACACGGCGATCGCGTAGGCGCCGGTCAAGCGTTTGACGGCTTGTTGCACGGTGTCGAACAGGTCGCCGTTGTACATGTGGTCGACCAGGTGGGCGATGACTTCGGTGTCGGTCTGGCTCTGGAACACATAGCCGAGCGCGGTCAGCTCGGCGCGCAGCTCGTCGTGGTTTTCGATGATGCCGTTGTGGACCAGCGCGATGCGCGCGGCGTCGGCACTGGGCGAGAAGTGCGGGTGGGCGTTGTGCGAGGCCGGCGCGCCATGGGTGGCCCAGCGGGTGTGGGCGATGCCGGTAAAGCCTTGCAGCTGCGCTTCATTGATTTGCAGCTCCAGGTCCGCCACGCGCGACGTGCTGCGCGAGCGTTGCAGCTCGCCATCCACGTGCAGGGCGACGCCGCAGGAATCGTAGCCGCGATATTCCAGGCGTTTCAGGCCTTCCAGCAGGATGGGGGTGATATTGCGTTGCGCTACCGCGCCGACGATGCCGCACATAGGAGTACCTCGTGAATTAAGTTAAACGCATCGTAGAGCAGGGATGGTGAAATAAGCTTTCTATTTATCTAGATATTTGTCATAAAATTTCACCATACTTAGCTCATGAAATAATATTTCTTAAATACCTTATGGATGAAATAGATCGTCGCATTTTGAATGCGCTACAAGTTGATGCATCGCAAACCAACGCGGAATTGGCCGCCGCCGTGCATGTTTCCCCGCCAACTTGCTTGCGGCGGGTGAAGCATTTGCGGGAAAGTGGCGTGATCCAGCGCCAAGTCGCCATCGTGGCGCCGGAAAAAGTCGGACCCAGCCTGACAGCGCTGGTGGAAATCTCGCTGGATATCCAGGCGGCGGAACGCATGACCGAGTTTGAAGCGCTGGTGGCCGCCGAGGCGGCGGTGCTGCAATGCTACCGCGTGGCGCCGGGGCCGGATTTCGTGCTGGTGGTGCAGGTGGCGGATATGCCGGCGTATCACGCGCTGGCGCACCGTCTGTTTGCGAGCCACGCCAATGTGCGGAATGTGAAGGCATATTTCTCCACATTCCGCAGCAAATTCGAGACTCGCATTGCTGTGTGAATAAAGTTATACAGGCTTATCCCATGGATAAAAACAGCTTATCCGAGGGTTTTTACATGCTTTATACAGGGCTTTTCCTCAGCTTATGCACCCGCTTATCCCTGCAGTTTTCACAAGGATACACACAAGTTTATCCACAGATCGTTTTTAGAACTTGGCCGCCAGGGTCAGGCTAACGTTACGCGGCTCGCCCCAGAATACGCCATCGTAGAAGCCGACATTGCGGTAGTAGTTTTTGTCGGTTAGGTTGCTGATGTTTAATTGGGCACGCAGATTGCTGTTGATGTCATAGCCAGCAAACATGCTCAGCAACGCATAACCTCCTTGCGTCAGGCGTGATGTTTCGCTGGCCGGCGCCATCGGGCGGCCGTACCAGGACACGCTGTAGATCGAGCTTTGCGCTTGCACGCTGCCGCCCACGCGCAGGCCCGGCAGCACACGATCCAGCTTGTACGAGCTGGACAGGCGCAGCAGATGGCGCGGCTGGGTTGGTTCGCCACGCTCGCCATTGGCTTCCTTCACATTCAGATAGGTGTAGCCGCCGGCGATATTCCAGTCCGGCGACACCTGGCCCGAGACATCAAACTCGATGCCGCGCGCGGTGATGCCGTCGCC
Organism: Duganella sp. sic0402; assembly: GCF_019219065.1. Classification (GTDB taxonomy): domain Bacteria; phylum Pseudomonadota; class Gammaproteobacteria; order Burkholderiales; family Burkholderiaceae_D; genus Rugamonas. The sequence goes on from NZ_JAHUWK010000009.1 coordinate 233,408, forward strand.
GTTGGCCACATAGGCCAGGCCGCCGTCCGGCAGGGTGAAACCGGCCGGCACGCTGCGGTCCAGCTGCGCCAGGTTTTTCTTCAGCGTACGGAAGACGGCCGCCGACGCGTTCAGTTTCTTGTCGAGGAATTCGCCTTTGATGCCGAGCTCGCTATTGGTGCCGGTCTGCGGTTTCAGCAGGGCGTTGTTCTTGTCGCGCGACGTTTGCGGCGAGAACAAGGTGGTGTAGCTGGCGTACAGCGACATCTGCTGATTCAGGTCGTAGACGATGCCAGCGTAAGGCGTGGTTTCGTTCTTGGTTTCCTGCAGATCGCTGCTGCCGGTGTATTTGCCACTGGTATCGAATTCCGAATTCTCGGTCCGATAGTTGCTCAGCCGCGCGCCGACGATCACCGTCAGCGGTTCAGTGATGCTGAAGCGCCCAGCCACATAGGCGCCGCCCAGCTTGACCTCGGTTTCCGAGTGCGAGCCGTCCGGCGTGAAGGTCGGCTTGGGAATATTGCCGGTCCAGTTGCGGTAATCGGGGATGGCGGCCGGATACAAAACCGTCGACTTGCCGTTCTGGCTGCTGCTGACTTGCTTGCCACCGTTCCAGCCGGCGATCAGCGTGTGCTGACGGCCTAACAGGCTGAACGGGCCAGTGACGTAGAGGTCGTAATTGTCGTCCACCGATTTGCCTTCGCCCCACACGCCGGTCCACAGGCGCATGCCGACGCCGGTGGCCGGATTCGGGTAACCGGCGCCGCCGTTGGCGACGGTGGTGTTGTTGCGGCTGTCGGTACGGGCGTAGCCCAGGTGCAGCTTCCAGCCTTCGCCGAAACGCTGGTCGATCGAGACAAAGGCGGTGTGCTGTTTATTGGCCCAGGTGCTCCATGGCGTGGTCAGCGTAAAGTTGCGCGGCAGATTGGCCAGCGTGCCATCGAAATTCCAGTAGGGCACCGCGCCCCAGGTGGCGCCGGTCGGCGTGTTGCGCTGGAAGTCGATGCCGGCGGCCAGCAGCGTGCCTGGCGTCAGATCGGCTTCAACGATGGCCATGCCGACGGTTTTGCGCTCATGGTACATGTCCATATAGGAATCGCGGTCCTGATGCGCGACCGCCACGCGGCCGCGCACCTTGCCGTCGCCGGTCAGTGGCGTACTCAGGTCGGCTTCAACGCGGCGGTCATTCCAGCGCTTGAAGGTGGCGCTGGCGCTGCCCTGTAGCGTTTTGCCCGGACGCTTGCGCACCATATTGACGGCAGCCGAGGGATCACCGGTGCCGCCCATCAGGCCGTTGGCGCCGCGGACGATTTCGATGCGGTCATACAGGATGGTGTCCGACAGCGGCGAATTGGAGCCCATAGGCATGCCGTCCACCTGGATGTTGGTGATGCTGAAGCCGCGCGAATAGAAGCTGGTGCGTTCGCTATCCATCTGACCGATCATCACGCCGGTGGTCAGGCCCAGCGCTTCGTCCAGCCGGGTCAGGCTGAAGTCGTCCATCAGTGCGCGGGTCACCACGCTGACCGATTGCGGCGTATCGCGGATCGACATTTCCATGCGGGTCGAGGTGTGGGCCGAGCCGGCCGAGTAAGAGTCGTCGCCATTGTTCTGGCCTTTGACTTCCACTTTGGTGATCTGTTCTTCGTCGGCAGCCATGGCCGGATAGGCGGCGCTCAGCGCCAGCGCCAGTGCCGTAATGTGCAGCTTGTGATGCATCGTTCATTCCCTTTTGTTGTGATTGGTAACCAGTAAGACCGGCGAGATCACAAAAGGGGACAGATTTTATGCGGTGGCCATCAAACATTGCATGAAAGCGGCCGCCATATAGCGTTTGACGGTGCGCACGGTGACGCCCAGCCGCTCGCCGATATCGCTATAGCCCAGGCCTTCCAGCTGCGACAGCAGGAAGGCTTCGCGCGCTTTCGGCGGCAGGCCATCGAGCATGCGGTCGATGTCATGCAGCGCTTCAAGTATCAGCAGCCGTTCCTCGGGCGATTGCGTGTAGCAGGGCGGCAGCTGGGCCAGCACTTCCAGGTAGGCGCGCTCCAGCGATTGACGTTCGGCGTAGTTGATCAGCAGCCGCTGCGCTACCGTGGCCAGGTAGGCGCGCGGCTCGCGCAGCTCGTTACAGCAGTGATCCGCCTGGCACAGGATGCGGATAAAGGTTTCCTGCGCCAGATCGGCCGCGTGATCGGCGCCGTTGACCTTGCGGCGTAGCCAGCCGAGCAGCCAGCTATGGTGGGCTGCGTACAACTGGCCAACTTCGGATCGGGGCGCAATATGGTGCACAACTAGCTACTTATTGAATGAGAATTATTCTCATTGTAACAGTTTCATACGCTGATATGCTTTTCTGTTGTTTTATCCCATGGTTATCAGCCAGATATACGAGGCTTTCCCACAGGTTTATACACAGCCTGGATATGTCCCAGAAATGTTATCCGGGGCTTATCCGCATCTTATTCAGCGTTTACTCAGGCGCTTACACACAGAGTTATGCACATTTGCTGAAAAACCGGGCTGTATGCGTGTGCAGATGGCGAAGCACATGCGTGGTATACCTCGCTTGCGAGTAAATGGCGTACTTGTACACCTGTTTTCCCGCTATTACCCAGACCTTACTCACATATTTATCCACAATAAGAAACGGCGCCCGCAGGCGCCGTTTGGCAACAAAGAATGGTTCCCGCTTATTTTTTGATCTTGACCGGACGGGTCCAGTTTTCAATGGTGACCTGGCGTGGCCGCGAGACGGTCAGCTTGCCGGCCGGTGCATCCTTGGTCAGCGTGGTGCCGGCGCCCAGCGTCGCGCCCTTGCCGACGGTGACAGGCGCCACCAGCTGGCTGTCGCTGCCGATGAAGGCGTCGTCTTCGATCACGGTGCGGAACTTGTTGGCACCGTCGTAATTGCAGGTGATGACGCCAGCGCCGATGTTGACGCGCGAACCGATGGTGGCGTCGCCGATATAAGCCAGGTGGTTGGCCTTGCTGTGCGCGGCCACCTGGCCGTTTTTGATTTCGACGAAATTACCCACATGCACATCCTCGGCCAGCACCGTACCAGGACGCAGGCGCGCATACGGACCGATCAGCGACGCTTCGCCGACCACCGCCTCTTCGATATGGCAGAAGGGCTTGATCTGCGCGCCAGCCAGGATGCGGGCGTTGACAATCACATTGTGGGCGGCGATATGCACGCCGTCGCCGATCTCGACCTTGCCTTCAAACACGCAACCGACGTCGATGGTGACATCGCGGCCGCAGACCAGCTCGCCGCGCACATCGATACGCGCCGGGTCCAGCAGCGTGACGCCCTGTTCCAGCAAGCGATTGGCGATATTGCGCTGATGGATGCGTTCCAGCTCGGCCAGCTGAACCTTGCTGTTGACGCCGGCCACTTCCCACTGCGCCGACGGTTGCGCCGACACCACCGGCACGCCATCCGCCACCGCCAGCGCGACGATATCGGTCAGGTAGTACTCGCCTTGGGCGTTTTCATTTTTCACCGCACCCAGCCACTGCTTCAGCCGCACGGTCGGCACGACCATGATGCCGCTGTTGATTTCCTTGATCGCGCGTTCGGCCTCGGTGGCGTCTTTTTGCTCGACGATGCGCACAATGTGGCCATTCTCACGAACGATTCTTCCCAAACCGGTAGGATCGTCCTGTTCGACAGTCAGAATGCCCAGCTTGTCGTTGCCAGCCGCGTGGATCAGCGCTTGCAGCGACGCGGCGGTGGTCAGCGGCACGTCGCCGTACAGGATCAGGGTAGGGACTTTGTCGTCCAGTTCCGGCAGCGCCTGCAGGACGGCGTGGCCAGTACCAAGCTGTTGTTCCTGCAACGCGGCAGCGATCTTCTCAGGCTGTTTGGCAAGCAGTTCCTGCACTGCTGCGCCGCCATGCCCGTAGATCACGCATAATCGGCTGGCGGACAGGCTGCGCGCCGTGTCCAACACATGCTGCAACAGCGGCTTGCCCGCCAGGGGATGTAAAACTTTCGGCAGCGCGGATTGCATGCGCTTGCCCATGCCGGCTGCAAGGATAACAACGTTCATAGAGGTGCCAAATCAAGTGAGTGTGTAAATGCAAAAGTCTAACATGCCCCTGTCGAGCCGCCGGACGCTGTACGGCCTGTTCCTGATCCTGCTCATGGCCATGCTGGCCGCCTGCAGCTCGCTGAAACTGGCGTATAACAATGGCGACACGCTGCTGTACTGGTGGCTGGACGGCTATGTCGACCTGAACGCCGAGCAAAAGGGCTGGGTGAAGGAAGATATCGACAAGCTGTTCCACTGGCACCGCAAGACGCAGCTGCAAGACTATATACAGATCCTGCAAACCGCGCAGCGCCAGCTGAGTGCCAGCCCGACCCAGGCCGACCTGCAAAACGATTACGACGAAATCAAGAAGCGCACCGAGGCGCTGCTGCTGAAAGCCACACCGGAGCTGGCGGAGCTGGCGCGCTCGCTGCAGCCCGAGCAGATCGCCACGCTGGAACGCAAGTTCGCCAACAACAACGCGGATTTCCGCAAAAAGAATATGCGCGGCGACAAGGAAGCGCAGCAGCGCTTCCGCTTCAAGAAATCGATGGAGCAATTCGAGCTGTGGTTTGGCAATTTCACCGACGAGCAGGAGGCGCAGATCCGCAAGGCATCCGACGCGCGTCCGCTGAACAATGAAATCTGGCTCGACGAGCGCACCCGCCGGCAAAACAGCATCCTGGCGCTGGCGCGCAAGGTGCAGAGCGAAAAGCTGGGCAAGGAGGCGACCCAGGCGCAAATCCAGACGCTGATCAAGGACGGCTTCCGCCGGCTCGACAATTCCGAGCGCAAAGCCTTCTTCGATGCCGCCGAGGAAGCCAACATCCAGCTGGTGCTGACCGTGATCAACCTGGCCACGCCGGCGCAGAAAGCCCATGCGCAGCGCCGCATGCAGGGCTGGATCGACGACTTCCGCAGCCTGTCGGCCGACCAGCGCTAGGTGGCTCTATGGTATGATGGCCTGTTGAATCAATGACTTAGAACAGCGCCACATGCCGAAGAAGCCTCCCAGCAAGCCAGCCAAACCCGCCAAAGTCCCGGTCCACGGTCCCCAGCACAGCAACCAGGTGCGGATTATCGGCGGCCAGTGGAAACGCACGCCGTTGCCGGTGCTGAGCGCACTGGGCCTGCGCCCGACGCCGGACCGCGTGCGCGAGACCGCGTTCAACTGGATCAATCACCAGCGCGACGCCTACTGGGCCAACGCGCAAGTGCTGGACCTGTTTGCCGGCAGCGGCGCATTGGGCTTTGAGGCGGCCAGCCGCGGCGCGCAGTCGGTCACCATGATCGACAGCAATGCGCAAGTCACCCGCCAGCTGGAAGAGATCAAGGCCAAGCTGAAAGCCGACAATGTACAGATCATGCGCGGCGACGCGCTGTCGGTGGCGCAGTCGGCCGCCACGCGCGGCCAGCGCTACGATCTGATCTTCCTTGATCCGCCTTACCAGCAAAGCTTCCTGGAAAAGACCCTGCCGCTGTGCCTCAAGCTGCTCAACGAAGGCGGCCTGGTGTACGCCGAGTCCGGCCTGTCGCTGGAATTCGCCGAAGGCGAGACGCCAGAGTGGCTGGCCAACTGGGAAGTAATCCGGGCTGACAAAGCCGGGATGGTGTTCTATCATTTATTAAAATACAAACCCTAATCGGCAGTATTTGCTGCTAAAACTGCCTCAAATTAAGGCATTTTTAAGCAAAACTCGATTTTCAGGCATAATGCGCGTTCTATATTGGTGCATCTGCAGGGAGCCGCAATGGTAGTAGCTGTTTATCCAGGAACTTTCGATCCGCTGACCCGTGGTCACGAAGATCTGGTGCGTCGCGCATCCGGTCTGTTCGACACGCTGGTGGTCGGTGTCGCCGACAGTCAGAACAAGAAGCCTTTCTTCTCGCTGGCGGAGCGCCTGGAAATTGCCAACGAAGTCCTGGGTCACTATCCGAATGTGAAAGTGGAGAGTTTCTCCGGCCTGCTGAAGGACTTCGTGCGCGCGCACGATGCGCGGGTGATCGTGCGCGGTCTGCGCGCGGTGTCCGACTTTGAGTACGAGTTCCAGATGGCGGGCATGAACCGCTACCTGTTGCCGGATGTCGAAACCATGTTTTTGACGCCGTCCGACCAGTATCAATTTATCTCCGGCACCATCGTGCGCGAAATCGCCATGCTGGGCGGGGATGTGTCCAAGTTTGTATTCCCATCGGTGGACCGTTGGCTGCAGAAGAAAATCGCCGCCAACCACACTGACCAGGCAAAGTAAGCGAGTTCTGTCATGGCCTTAATGATTACCGACGATTGTATTAATTGCGACGTGTGCGAGCCCGAGTGCCCGAACGACGCGATCTACATGGGCGCGGAAATTTACGAAATCAATCCGGATAAATGCACCGAGTGCGTAGGGCACTTCGATGAGCCGCAGTGCCAGCAGGTGTGCCCGGTCAGCTGCATCCCGTTCAATCCGGAATTCCGCGAAACCAAGGACCAGCTGTTCGCCAAGTTCGAGCTGCTGCAAGCCACCAAGGTCTGACCGCCCGCAGCGTCTCCACAGTGGTATAGTCGAATCACATCTATACCGGAGACCTTCATGAACCGTAGAACCACTCTGCACGCCCTGGCTGCGGCCGCCCTGTTTGCGGCCATGCCTTCCTTTGCCTTTGCCAACACCGAAGTGGCGGGCGTCAAATTCGATGATACGGTCACGGTGGCCGGCCAGCAGCTCAGGCTGAACGGCGCCGGTGTGCGCACCAAAGTCATCTTCAAGGTGTATGCAGCTGGCTTGTATCTGACGGAAAAGAAAACCACGGTAGCGGATGTGCTGGCGGTGGCCGGCCCGCGCCGCGTCGCCATCACCATGCTGCGCGAAGTCAGCTCGGAAGATTTCGGCAAGGCCTTCACCGACGGCATTAACACCAATACCAGCAAGGAAGACCGCAACAAGATCCTGCCGCAGATCATGAAGTTCGGCGAAGTGTTCGCGCAAACGCCGGTGCTGAAGAAGGGCGATCAATTGTCGCTGGACTGGACCCCGAACGAGGGCACCCAGTGCTATCTGAATGGAAAGAAAATCGGGGAATTGATGCCGGATGTAGCGTTCTATAACGCCGTCTTGCGTATCTGGCTGGGTGATAAGCCGGCCGATAGCTCACTCAAGCCGGCGTTGCTCGGCGAAAAGTAATGCTGCGTCGCAGTATCAGGCTCGCGTCGCCAGCTGGCGGCGCTGCAGACGCTGCTCGCGCGTCATTTTTGGTTTGACCACCAGCACGGCGGCGCGGATCAGGCCCAGTAGAAGCGGCTTGAACAGCACGATCAAACCACCACTCACAGCGATCAGCAGCGCCAGCTTGATAGCGGCGAACAGAGAAAAATCTTGTAATGCGGAAATCATGATGGACACAGTTTGGCTGTAGCTTTAGAATCTGATGTAACTATAGTGCGGCGCAACATAAGTATCCAATTGCAATTCTCGATAACAATTATGCGTTTCGTGAATGGACTGTGCTATCGTTATTTCTCCAACATCTCACCCTGAGCCCACATGAGCTTCCTGACGCTGGACCTGAACTTGCTGCGCGTATTCGACGCCGTGATGACAGAGCAAAATCTGACACGCGCCGCCGGCCATCTGGCCATGACCCAGCCTGCCGTTTCCAACGCCATCAAGCGCCTGCGCGAAAGCCTGGGCGACGAATTGCTGATCCGCACCGCCTACGGCGTCAAACCGACCCCGCGTGCGGAATCGCTGTGGCCGTCGGTGCGCAGCGCATTGGCCAGCCTGGAAGCGGCGGTCGCGCCGGAAACCTTTGACGTCTCGGCCGCGCACGCCACCTTCCGTATGGCGATGGCCGACGCCACCGCCGCCATGTGGCTGCCGTCGCTGATGCGTTCGATCGAAAGCGAAGCGCCGGGCATCAATGTGCGCATGGTGCCGCTGACCACGCGCGAACCCCGGCCGATGCTGCTGCGCGGCGATATCGACCTGGCCGTGGGCTTCTTTCCCGGCGTGGCGGCGCAGCTGTCGTACGAAACCGGTTCGCCTATCCGCCACGAACGCCTGTATTCGGGAAAATATGTGTGCGTGATGCGGCGCGACCATCCGCTGGCCAAGGTTGAGCTGAATCTGGATAACTATTGCGGCGCCAATCACCTGCTGGTGAGCTTCTCCGGCCGTGCGCACGGCCTGGTGGACGAGGCGCTGGCCCAGTTGCAGCGCGAACGCCGCATCCTGCTGACGGTGAACCAGTTCTTCACCGCCGGCCGGGTGGTGGCCAATTCGGACCTGGTGACGGTGCTGCCGCGCCACCTGATCGCGGCGACCGGCATGACCGACGCACTGGTGCACAAGGAATTGCCGTTCCAGCTGCCGGCGGTCCACCTGGACATGCTGTGGCACGAACGCGATGCGCGCAGCCCGGCGCACAAATGGCTGCGCACCCATCTGGAAAAAATGAACACCCAGACCCAGCGCGCGGTGAACACCGCGCCAGCACCTACCCAGGCGCCGGCTTCCACCCGCTGAGATTAGTGGCTACTTAGAGGCTGCTTAGTGGCTCGACCTGTAGCCAATGCGGAAACCGCCCCAGTGCTTGCCATGCACATAAATCGGCGCGGACAGGTCGTGCATCACCTCGCCGGTATCCCGTTTATACGTCTGTAGCAAAAACAGCTTGGTATTCGCGCCGCAGCGCTTGCCGGTGCGGTCGCTGAAAATCCGCTTGGTGCGATTGTTGACGATGTCGACATCGTAGTTGCCGGTCAGCGGCTGCGAGAACTTCTTGTTGTGGGTGGGAAAATAGCCGTTGTTATCCACAGCGCCGGCATAAGCCAGCTGCGGCATGGCCGCCAGCAATTCCTCCTGCAAGGGCGGCAGCACTCGGTCGGTGAAATCGTCGAAGCGGGTCTTGTGCTTGGGCGGATCGGTATTCGGAATCGGCGTGTACTTGCGGTCCCACAAGGCCTCCGCCGCGATCTTGCCGCTGGCGATGGCCTGCTCAAACAACTTGCCCACTTCTTCCGCCGCGCGCTGCGCCGCCATGCGGATTTCATCGTGCGAGGTTTCAATCGACGACTCGCCCAGCGCGCCGGTGATGATTTCCGCGCGTTCCGCCAGCGCCATCGCCGAACTGGCCGCACGCGGCAATTCCTTCTCGGTGGACAACAGACTGTCGCGGATGCTGGCGATGGCCTGGGCGATTTCCTCGGTGGTGGCGACGTGCTCGCGCGAGGCGCGTGCAATCTGGCCAATCTCATCTTCCGACACGCCCGACGATTGCTCGATATTACCCAGCAGCCCGTGCACGGTTTCCACATTGCCGGCCGCCTCGCTGACCTTGACCGCCAGCGAATGCATGCCGGTGGCGGCCTTTTCCGCCTGCTGGTTAATCTCGCGCACCATGGCGCTGATTTCATCGGTGGCTTCCTTGGTGCGCAACGCCAGCTGGCGCACTTCGCTGGCGACCACGGCAAAGCCGCGCCCCTGCTCGCCGGCGCGCGCTGCCTCGATGGCGGCATTCAGCGCCAGCAAGTTGGTGCGCGCCGAGATTTCGCTGATGGCCTCGGTAAAACCATAGATTTTGCGGGAATTGGTTTGCAGCGCAGTCATCACCGACGCGGCGGCTTGCGCGTCTTCGCGCGCGGTACGGATGCGTTGCAGGCCGTTGTCAGCCTCGGCGCGCCCGGCCACGGTTTCGCCGCGCACCTGGGCGGCAATTTTGGCGGCGCGCTCGGCATTGGCAGCGATGCGCTCGGTGGTGTCGGCGTTCTGCGCCGAGCTGTGGACGATGCCGCCGGCGGTACGGACATCCAGCTCGATTTTCTTCTTCACCGAATCGACGAAGTACGAGGTTTCCGCCGCGCCGATCATGATCGCGTCGATTTCATCGCCGACAGTGTGGGCAAAATGCCGCACGCCGCCCTCGTCGCTGTTCTGCCGCGACGCCCACCAGGCGATGACGGCGCCGCCCAGCGCGGCCGGAACGGCAGCCGTGAGCGGCCCCGCGCCCGCCAGGTTAAACAAATACGCGAGGCAGGTTCCGCCCGCCGTCGCACCCAAAATCCACAATCCACGTTGCACCAACTTATGCTGCAAAAGCTTCATCTGTCCCCCGTTTTTAACAACAGGCGCCTTGGGCGTCTCCAAATATTATTTCTGCGATGCTATTTTATGGGCAACTTGGTGGTATTCTTAACTTCTTCCATGACAGCGTAGGTGTGGGTTTCACGTACACCTTTCTGCAACAGGGTTTTACCCAGGAATTCGCGGTAGGCCGCCATGTCCTTGACGCGGGCTTTGACCAGGTAGTCGAAGCCGCCGGCAACCATGTGGCATTCCAGCACTTCCGGGATCACCTGCACGCTGTGCTTGAAGGCGTCGAATACTTCGGGTGTGGTGCGGTCCAGCACCACCTCGATAAAGACCAGCAGGGACACGTCGAGCAACTGCGGATTCAGTTGCGCGGTATAGCCCATGATATACCCGGACTCGTGCAGCTTGCGCACACGTTCCAGGCAGGCAGCGGGCGACAGATTCACCCGCGCGGCCAGCTCCACATTGGAGATACGGCCATCGCTCTGCAACTCCATCAAGATTTTTTTGCTGATCTTGTCTAACATTTCCGGGAACTCCCAAATAAATATTATTTGGTTAAATTGTCTCACTAAAAACTATCTATTGCTAGCCCCCCGCATTACCAGAATTAATCCGAAAGAATACCCTCTACAATCGAATCATTAGCAGTTCACTGATTTGACCAAAAATTTCACGCTCGCCGGCGCTGCCGACGGGCGTGTTTTTGTACGTGGACCGGCTCAAAAATTTCTTTCTGAAAGTTCTCCATGCAAGCAGTAACCTCTTCCGGTTTCACCCCGTTTGCCGCCCTGCAGGCGGAGATCCTGCGCGACCCGATTCCCCTGCGCGCAGCAGTGACGGCGGCCTATCGCAAAGACGAAATCAGCGCTGTTCAATGGCTGCTCGGCCAGCTCGACAAACACGACGATGTCAGCATTCAGCAAGCCCAGCAACTGGCCTATAAACTGGTCAGTTCGGTGCGTACGGAACGCACCCGCGCATCCGGCGTGGATGCGCTGATGCACGAGTTTTCGCTGTCCTCAGATGAGGGTGTGGCGCTGATGTGCCTGGCCGAAGCACTGTTGCGTATTCCCGACAATGCCACCGCCGACCGCCTGATTGCCGACAAAATCAGCAAAGGCGACTGGCGCAAACACCTCGGCGAATCGCCTTCGCTGTTCGTCAACGCGGCCACCTGGGGCCTGCTGATCACCGGCAAGCTGGTGTCGACCAATAGCGAAGCCGGCCTGGGCTCGGCGCTGACCAAGCTGATTTCCAAGGGCGGCGAGCCGCTGATCCGCAAAGGCGTGGATCTGGCGATGCGCATGCTGGGCAACCAGTTCGTCACCGGCCAGACCATCGATGAGGCGATCAAGAACGGTCAGGCCAACGAGGCGCGCGGCTATCGCTATTCCTACGACATGCTGGGCGAAGCGGCGCTGACCGAAGCGGACGCGCGCAACTACTACGCCTCCTACGAAACCGCGATTCACGCGATCGGCAAGGCCTCGAACGGCCGCGGCATCCGCAACGGCCCTGGCATTTCGGTGAAACTGTCGGCGCTGCACCCGCGCTACAGCCGCGCCCAGCGCGGCCGCGTGATGGACGAGCTGCTGCCGCGCGTGCGCGAACTGGTGCTGCTGGCCAAGCACTATAACATCGGCCTGAATATCGATGCGGAAGAGGCCGATCGCCTGGAATTGTCGCTGGACCTGATGGAAGCGCTGGCGCACGATCCGGCACTGGCCGGTTTCGAGGGCATCGGCTTTGTGGTGCAGGCCTACCAGAAGCGCTGCCCGTTCGTGATCGACTACCTGATCGACCTGGCCAGGCGCAGCGGCCGCAAGTTCATGGTGCGGCTGGTCAAAGGCGCGTACTGGGATGCGGAAATCAAGCGCGCCCAGGTGGACGGCATGAGCGGCTATCCGGTCTACACCCGCAAGGTCTACACCGACGTGTCCTACCTGGTGTGCGCACAAAAACTGCTGGGCGCCGGTGGCCTGATCTATCCACAGTTTGCCACCCACAACGCGCAAACGCTGTCGACCATCTATACCTGGGCCAAGCGCGACGGCATCACCGATTACGAATTCCAATGCCTGCACGGCATGGGCGAATCGCTGTACGACCAGGTGGTCGGCAAGGACAACCTGGACAAGCCGTGCCGCATTTATGCGCCGGTCGGCACCCATGAAACGCTGCTGGCCTATCTGGTGCGCCGCCTGCTGGAAAACGGCGCCAACTCGTCCTTCGTCAACCAGATCGTCGACGAAGCGATCCCGATCGAATCGCTGCTGCGCGATCCGGTTGCTGCCGCCCGCGAACAAGGCGGCCAGCCGCACGCCGGCATCGCCCTGCCGCTGGAGATGTTCGGCGCGGCGCGCAAGAACTCGGCCGGCTTCGACCTGGCCAATGAAAACGTGCTGCGCGAAATTTCCGAAGCGCTGGCCGCGCCGCGCAGCTGGCATGCCGCGCCATTGCTGGCAGGCGGCGTCAGTGCCGGCCAGCCGGTGCAGGATGTCACCAATCCGGCGCAGCGCGGCGACATCGTCGGCCAACTGGTCGAAGCCAGCGCCACCGACGTGGAAGTCGCGCTGACCAGCGCCAGCGCTTTCGCCATGGACTGGCAGACCACCGAACCGTCGGTGCGCGCCGCGGCCCTGCAAACAGCCGCCGACCTGTTTGAAGCCAACGCCATGGAACTGATGACGCTGGCCATCCGTGAAGCCGGCAAATCGCTGCCAAATGCGATCGCCGAGCTCCGCGAAGCGGTCGATTTCCTGCGCTACTACGCGGCGGAAGTCAGCGGTTCGACCAACACCATCGCGCTGGGTCCCGTCACTTGCATCAGCCCTTGGAATTTCCCGCTGGCGATTTTCACCGGCCAGGTAGCGGCCTCGCTGGCCGCCGGCAACGTGGTGCTGGCCAAGCCGGCCGAGCAAACGCCGCTGATCGCGCACCGCGCGGTGGAGCTGCTGCACGAAGCAGGCGTGCCGCGCGCGGCGCTGCAATTCCTGCCGGGCCGTGGTGAAGTAGTAGGTGCAGCGCTGACTGGCGACAGCCGCGTCAAAGGCGTGATTTTCACCGGCTCGACCGAAGTGGCGCAGCTGATCAACCGCACACTGGCCAAGCGCGCCACCGCCGAAAATGTCGACATTCCGCTGATCGCCGAGACCGGTGGCCAGAACGCCATGATCGTCGACTCGTCGGCACTGCCGGAACAGGTGGTGCAGGATGCGATTTCATCGGCCTTCGACAGCGCCGGCCAGCGCTGCTCAGCGCTGCGGGTGCTGTTCCTGCAGGAAGATATTGCCGACAAGACCATCAAAATGCTCAAAGGCGCGATGCGCGAGCTGAAAGTCGGCTCGCCGGACCGCCTGGTCACCGATATCGGCCCGGTGATCGACGCCGAGGCGCAGCAAAACCTGCTGTCCCACATCAACAAGCTGAAGGCAACGGCGGTGGATTACTACTCGCTCGATCTGCCGTCGGAAGTCACCAGCGCCGGCACCTTTGTGCCGCCAACGGTGCTGGAAATCCGCTCGCTGGCCGAGCTGACCCAGGAAGTGTTCGGCCCGGTGATGCACGTGATCCGCTACAAGCGTTCGGAGTTGCCGAAAGTGGTGGAGCAGATCAACGCCAGCGGCTTCGGCCTGACCTTGGGCGTGCATTCGCGCATCGATGAAACCATCGACTACATCGCCAACCGCGCGCACGTCGGCAACATTTACATCAACCGCAATATCGTCGGCGCGGTAGTCGGTGTGCAGCCGTTTGGCGGCGAAGGCAAATCCGGCACCGGCCCGAAGGCCGGCGGCCCGCTGTACCTGAAACGCCTGCAACACAGCGCCACCACGGCGCCGGTGCACGAACGCCAGACTTCGCCATCGCTGGATGCGCTGATCGGCTGGTCGAAAAAACACGGCCATGAGCGCGTCACCAGCCTGGCTGAGCAATACAGCCGTTCGACCATGCTGGGCATGCTGACCACCTTGCCGGGCCCAACCGGCGAGCGCAACACGCTGGCGCTGGTGGCCCGTGGTGCGGTCGCTTGCGTGGCCGGCACGCTGGAAGGCTTGCTGAATCAGCTCGCGGCGGTGCTGGCGACTGGCAATATCGCGCTGGTCAGCGGTGCGACCGCGCACTTGTTGCCAGCCGACCTGCCTGCAGCCGTCAAGGACCGTATCCAGACCGTCCCAAGCCTGGATGACTGCGAGTTCCAGATCGCGCTGGTGGAGTCGATGATGGCCAAGAGCCAGCATAACCCGCTGGCGGCCCGTAGCGGGGCGCTGGTGGGCCTGATCAGCACCAATGAGGAGAGCAGCATCCCGCTGTGGCGTTTGCTTGCTGAGCGCGCTCTGTGCGTGAATACGACGGCAGCGGGCGGCAATGCCAGCCTGATGACGCTGGAAGCTGCGTAATTTTTGCGCAAATCAAGCAAAAGCCGGGTTCGCCCGGCTTTTTTTACGCCTTGCAGAAGTTGTGGATGACATCAAACGCGTAGCGCGAGGCCACGGTTTTGATGAAATGCATGAAATCGACAGCGGCATCGTCGTTGGCGTTGTCCGAGATCGTTCGGATCACGGCAAACGGAATTCCCAGCTCAAAACACACTTGCGCGACCGCAGCGCCTTCCATTTCCACTGCCAATACACCTGGCAAAGCCGCTTTCAGTGCCTGAATTTGCGTCAGTTTGCCGATAAATTGGTCACCACTGGCGATCAATCCGCGATGCACGCGCGTGATGGGCGCAGCAGCGCCAGCCAGTTTTTCCGTCAACGCGACGTCGGTGGCAAAGCTGGATAGCCCGGTCAGCGGGATTTCAAACTGGGGAAACAGCGGGCTGGCATCAAAATCGTGCTGGATCAGCGATTCGGCGACCACAATATCGCCGACTTTGACGTTTTTATCCCCGCTACCGGCGACACCGGTAAAAATAATGTGGGTAACTCCAAACTTCTCCACAAGGATTGCAGCTGTCATTGCCGCAGCAACCTTGCCTATACGCGATAAAACGCACACAGCGTCGATTTCCCAGAGTTTTCCGCTCGTGTACTCACGCATGCCGTGAATGCGCCTGGAGGGGCTCTGAAGGGCTTCTATGAGCCCATGCTGTTCTTCAGCCAAAGCGCTGATGATGCCTAAACGCATACTTTTCCTTCAAATCTTGAGTTTTGCCTGTGGAGTTCCAGCGCTTTTTCCACAACGCGTAGCGAAAAAAAATGCATTTTAAGGCGTTTTTCGCTGTGTAGATGGCTTTCAGATGACGAGCAGCCGTGTGGTTGCCTCTGTGACTTCGCAGAATCACGGTTTTAGTAGTTTACAAAAGGTTTATATAAAAATAGTGGTAATAGTAAACGCGTAATTTTCTGTGGATAAGTCATGTATACGTTTACAAATCATTTGTTTACAGCGTAAACAACCAGCTGCATAAGGGTTGTACTAGCGGCAGGACATTTTTTGGATAAAATGTGTGCCTGTGGTCAAAATAGTGCTTAGCCACATCTCGTCCTGTGGATATCCAATCACTTATTCACAGGAGCATAGTAATTTGAGCGATTTCGGCCCTGCTGCTTGGCCAGATACATCGCCTGATCGGCGTTTTTCAGCAAAGTTTCGGCATCCGCACCATCTTTGGGGTACAAAGCGATGCCGATGCTGCTCGAAATATGAGCAGTCTGGTCCTCAAGCTGGAATGGCGAGTTCATTTTCTGCAGGATTTCCTGCACGGTGCGGCCGACATCGCCGGCATTGCGCAGTTCGCTGAGGATGACAGTGAACTCATCTCCCCCCAGCCTGGCCACGGTATCGGTGCTGCGTACGCAGCTAAGCAGCCGGTTTGCCACTTCTTTAAGCAGTAAATCGCCTTTATCGTGGCCCTGGGTGTCGTTGACTTCCTTGAAGTGGTCCAGATCGACAAATACCAGCGCCATCGGTAGCTTGGAGCGGTCGGTTTTCTTCATTTCCTTGCGCAGATGCTCGTGGAACATGCGGCGGTTCGGCAATCCGGTCAGGGTATCGAAGTTGGCCTGGCGCCAGATCAGTTCTTCCGACGCTTTTTTCTGTGTGATATCGCTCATCAAGGCGACGTAGCGGAAAGGATTTGCCTGTTCGTCGTGGACGGTGTTGACGGTCATCGCCACCAGCAGTTCGTCGCCGTCCTTGTTGCGGTGCCAGACTTCACCTTTCCAGTAGCCGTTTTGCGCCATGCATTCGAACAGGCGGTCGAAAAATACCTGGTCGTGGCAGTTGGAGGCAAGCTCATAGGCGTGATGGTTGGCCAGTTCTTTTTCGGTATAGCCGCTAAGCAGGGAAAATGCCGGGTTCACGGTCAGAATCTGGCCTTGGGCGTTGGTCACCATCATGCCTTCGCCGCTGTTCTGGAAAATCAGCGACGCCAGTTTCATCGATTCTTCGTTGGCCAGCAGCTTTTTTTCCATTTCCCGGCTGGCGTTGTACAGCATGCGGTAGCGCAGTTCGCGTTCTTCCTGGCGGCTGTAAGTGCGTAATGAAAAATGGCCGGCGCCCAGCATCAGCAGCAACAGGATGGCCAGCCCGCCACCGCCTATCAGGTAATTTTGTTGCAGCAAGCGGGTGCTTTCAGTGTCATTGCTGCCGACGGTGATGATCAGCGGCAGTCCTTGAATCACGCGATAGCTGAAAACCCGGCTCACCTTGTCGAACACGCTGATCGATTTATAGCTGCCGGCAGGGGCAATACGCACGTTGTCGAACAGGACGGTGCCGCGCAAATCTCGGCCAAAGGCTTGCTCCGAGTTCGGCACGCGGGCGATCACCTTGCCATTAGCGTGGATCAGCGCGACGGAAATATCCGAATTGAAGCGCGAATTGGCAAAGACTTTGAGATAGCGGTCGACATTCATCGGCGCTGCGACGACGCCCAGGAACTCGCCTTTGGCAGTTTCCACCCTGCGGCTCAGGAAAAACAGCTTTTTCTTGCTGACTCTACCCTCCGATGGTTCGCCAATGAACAGTTTTCCCTGGGAAGCCTTGTCGACGTGGACTTTGAAGTAATCGCGGTCTGCATAGTTGGCGCCGATGACGCTGTTGCCGATGGACGTGGCAACCGCCTTGCCTTTGGGATCGATGAAGGTGATCCAGTAGTCGCTGTTGAAACTGGACTCACGCGAGGAAAGCAGGTCAGTCATGGTTTCCGGTGAACGGCTTTGCTGAGAGGGGAGCACTTTGATAGCGTTGGCAAAACCAAGCAGCGAGACATCCACCGATTGAATCGATGAAGTGACATAGGCCTCCATCGCTTTGACGTGATGTTCGGTTTGTTTTTGCAGCGAGAGTTCGCGTTCTACGTAGGAAGAGTGGAGTTGGCTAACCACAACAGCAATAGCCAGTGTAGCCATGGACAACAGGGCGGTGATCAATCGTCGCCGAAAACGAATGTAAGCAGGCGACCGGGATTTTTTGTGCGTAGAAGGCAAAACATCTCCGGTTTGAGGTGTTTGTTTGGCAACTCCAGTATATCGAAGGTTTTATGGTTTACTCTAAAGATGTAGATATAAAAATAGTGATAGTTGTTAACAACCACGGTTTTCTGTGGATAAGTCATCAATCTGGATTAGAATCAGGCGTTTACGCGATTTATAAGACGGCGCGTAAACCGTGTATGAGCGAAGAACTGTTTTGGGATAAAAAAAGTCCTCCCAAAAATTTATTTGTTTACTCACATTCCGCACCTGTGGATATCCATACGCTTATCCACAGCTCCCAACAGGAGAATCGATGACCCTCGCGTCTGTTTTTCCGCATCCCATCATCCAGGGACCGACCGCTGGCGGCTTTAATACGCCAGCGCAGGTCGCAGCGGTGTCCAATGCCGGTGCGCTGGGGTCTTTAGCCTGTTCCCTGCTGTCTCCCGAACTGATACGTGCGCAAACTGCGCAGATCCGCGCGTTTACGGACCGGCCGTTTTGCCTGAATTTTTTCGTTCAGCAGACGCCAAATCCTTCTATAGATGCAGTAGAGCAGGCGAAACAGTGGCTGAAACCGGTCTGGTCTTCGCTGGGATGGACAGAATTGCCCACACCGGCAAAATGGTGCGAGGACTTTGCCGCCCAATTTGAGGCATTGATCGCATTGCGGCCCGCCGTGGCAAGCTTTACTTTTGGCATCCTCGATGCGGAGCAAGTGCGGCGTTTGCATGAGGCCGGTATTTTTGTGATCGGCACCATTACGCATGTTGATGAAGCGCTGGCCTGGGAACGTTGCGGCGCCGACGCCGTGATTGCTTCCGGCCTAGAGTCTGGCGGACATCGCGGTACTTTCATCGGCGCGCAGGAAGACGCCATACTGGGCACATTTGAATTGCTGCCGTTAGTTGTTGCGGCAGTGCGTATTCCGGTGATTTCCGCCGGCGGCATCATGCATGGCGCGGATATCAGACGGGCATTGGATGGCGGCGCGCAGGCAGTGCAGATGGGAACGGCGTTTCTGGTGAGTGACGAATCCGCTATCGGGCCAGCCTATAAACAGCGCTTGCTGACGGCCGGCGAGCATCCAACCAGGTTGACGCGCACTTTTTCTGGCCGCTATGCGCGCGGACTGGAAAATCACTTCATGCGGATGATGGCGGATCAGGAAAGCGTTCTGCCACCGTATCCGATTCAAAATGCCTTAACTTCGCCTATCCGAGCGGAGGCGGGCAAGCGCGGGGAAACCGAATTGATGTCACTGTGGTGCGGAACCGGCGTGGCGCGGGCGCGTCCCATGCCTGCGGCGAAACTGGTGGAGACTTTGCTGGCGGAGATCGGCAAAAAATAAACGACGAGGAGACTGTTTTTGGAATCAGCAGGCAGCTACGACTACATCATCATCGGCGCTGGCTCGGCTGGCTGTGTATTGGCCAACCGGCTTAGCGCAAACAAGGACACCGAAGTCCTGCTGATTGAAGCAGGCGGCCGCGACGATTATGTGTGGATACACATCCCGGTCGGCTATTTGCACTGCATAGACAATCCCAGAACAGACTGGAAATTTCGCACCGAAGCCGAGTCGGGCCTGGGGGACCGCAGCCTGCTTTATCCGCGCGGCAAAGTACTTGGGGGAAGTTCTTCGATCAACGGCATGATTTACATGCGTGGCCAAGCCGGTGATTATGATCGCTGGGCCGAGTTGACCGGCGACGACAGCTGGCGCTGGGAGTCGGTGCTGCCACTGTTTAAAAAGAGCGAGGACTACCACGGCGGCGCATCGGAATTCCATGGCGCCGGTGGTTTATGGCGCGTCGAAAAACAGCGTTTGTCCTGGCAGATACTGGACGCCTTCCGCGAAGCCGCTGCCGAAACCGGCATCCAGAAAATCGACGACTTCAATCGCGGCGATAATGCCGGCTGCGGCTATTTTGAAGTGAATCAAAAACGCGGCATACGCTGGAACACGGCCAAGGCATTTTTAAAACCCGCTGCGCGCAGAGCGAATCTGACGGTCATGACCGGCTGCCACGTGGAACGTTTGCAGATCGAAAATCGCGTTTGTACCGGCGTGATGTTTACCGGCGGCGGCACGCAGTTCATCGCCACCGCGCACAAAGAAACCCTGCTGGCGGCTGGCGCCGTTGGTAGTCCGCAGATTTTGCAATGCTCCGGCATCGGTCCCGCCGCGCGTTTGCATGAGCTGGGCATACAGCCCGTGGTCGATCTGCCTGGCGTCGGCGAAAATCTGCAAGACCATCTGCAACTGCGCATGATTTACAAGCTGGGCAAGGGGGCGCGCACACTGAATACGATGACGTCGAACTGGTTCGGCAAGCTGCGTATCGGCCTGGAATATGCGATGTTCCAGAGTGGCCCGATGTCGATGGCGCCGTCGCAGCTGGGCGCGTTTGCGCGTTCCAACGCCAGCGAGAAAACGCCGAACCTGCAATACCATGTGCAGCCGCTGTCGCTGGAAAAATTTGGCGATCCTTTGCATATCTTCCCTGCGTTCACTGCGAGCGTGTGCAATCTGCGTCCGACTTCGCGCGGCCATGTACGAATAGCCAGCGCCGATCCGTATGCGCCGCCGAAAATTTCACCGATGTATCTGAGCACGCCGGAAGACCGCAAAGTCGCCGCCGAAGCGCTGAACCTGACGCGCAATATCGTCGCCGCACCGGCACTGAAAAAGTACGCGCCGGAAGAATACAAGCCAGGCGCGCACTACCGCAGCGATGAAGAATTGGCCGAAGCCGCCGGCGCCATCGGCACCACGATTTTCCATCCGGTCGGCACCTGCAAGATGGGGCGCGCTGATGATCCGGATGCGGTGGTTGACAGCGAACTGCGCGTCAAAGGCGTGGCCAGATTGCGCGTTGTGGATGCGTCCGTCATGCCTTTCATCACCTCCGGAAATACAAATTCCCCTACGATCATGATCGCGGAAAAAGCGGCGCAATTAATCCGCGCCACTTAAATTCAGATCAAGAAATCATCGTATTTATACTGTATTGTTGACGAATTTATTACTGTGTATGATCTAGAAAAAATTGGTACTTTGAAAAGAATAACAGGGAGACAGGATGTCCGACGTTATCTTGGAAACAAAGCACTTGACCAAGGAATTCAAGGGTTTTACCGCGGTCAATGATGTGAATCTCAAAGTACAGCGCGGCCACATCCACGCGCTGATCGGCCCCAACGGGGCGGGTAAAACCACATGCTTCAATCTCCTCACCAAGTTTCTGGCACCCAGCTCCGGCCAGATCCATTTCAACGGCCATGACATCACGGCCGCGCGGCCGGCACAGATCGCGCGCATGGGCGTGATCCGCTCGTTTCAGATTTCGGCCGTGTTTCCACACCTGACGGTGTTGCAGAATGTGCGCATAGGCTTGCAGCGCCAGCTCGGCAGCAGCTTCTTTTTCTGGCAAAGCGAACGCGCGCTGGACCAGCTCAACGACCGTGCCATGCAGCTGCTGGGGGAAGTCGATCTGACTGAATTCGCCGACACCATCACCGTCGATATGCCTTATGGCCGCAAGCGCGCTTTGGAAATCGCCACCACGCTGGCGATGGAGCCGGAACTGATGCTGCTGGATGAACCGACGCAAGGCATGGGCCATGAGGATGTGCACCGGGTCACCGAGCTCATCAAAAAAGTATCGGTGGGCCGCACCATTCTGATGGTCGAACACAATATGAAAGTGGTGTCCGGCATTTGCGACAAGATCTCCGTCTTGCAGCGCGGTGCGATGCTGGCTGAAGGCGCTTACGCCGAGGTGTCGACCAATCCGCAGGTGATGGAAGCGTATATGGGCACGGAAGCGGCGGTGCTCGAAGGAGCGCACTGATGACCGCCGCGCTGGAGATCGCCAAGCTGCAAGCCTGGTATGGCGAGTCGCACATTCTGCACAACGTCAATATGACGGTGCAGCCGGGCGAAGTGGTGACGCTGCTTGGCCGCAACGGTGCCGGCCGCACCACCACGCTGCGCGCCATCATGGGCCTGACCGGCGCGCGCCAGGGCTCGATCAAGGTGAATGGCGAGGAAGCGATCGGCTTGCCGACGCACAAAATCGCCCACCTCGGCATCGGCTATTGCCCGGAGGAGCGGGGGATTTTTTCCTCGCTGTCGGCGGAAGAAAACCTGATGCTGCCGCCGCAATTGAACGGCGCCGACAAGGGCATGCCAGTGCCGGAAATCTATGCGATGTTCCCGAATCTTGAAGAGCGCAGGCACAGCCAGGGCACGCGGCTGTCCGGCGGCGAGCAGCAGATGCTGGCGGTGGCGCGCATCCTGCGCACCGGTGCGCGCCTGCTGCTGCTGGACGAAATTTCCGAAGGCCTGGCGCCGGTGATCGTGCAGGGACTGGCGCGCATGATCACGACGCTGAAAGCGAAGGGCTACACCATCGTCATGGTGGAACAGAATTTCCGGTTTGCCGCGCCATTGGCCGACCGGTTTTATGTGATGGAACACGGGCAAATTGTGGAGACCTTTGTTGCATCCGAGTTGAGCGCCAAGATGCCGGTGTTGACCGAGCTATTGGGGGTTTAAACCTTGGTAGGGAGACAAAAATGAACATCAAAGTCATCACCCTTGCGGTCGCCGCCTGTGCATCCTGGTCGGCCCAGGCGCAGATTTCCGGCGACACCGTCAAGATCGGTTTCATCACCGACATGTCCGGCCTGTACACCGACATCGATGGCGCGGGCGGCGCCGAAGCCATCAAGATGGCGATTGCCGATGCGGGCGGCAATATCAACGGCAAGAAGATCGAATTCATTTCTGCTGACCACCAGAACAAGGCCGACATCGCTGCCTCCAAGGCGCGCGAATGGTTTGATCAGCAGGGCGTCGATATGCTGATCGGCGGCACCAACTCCGGCGCCAATCTGGCCATGGCCAAAGTGGCGGCGGAGAAGAAAAAAATCTTCATTTCGATCGGCGCCGGCTCGGCCCGCCTGACCAACGAAGAATGCACGCCGTACACCGTGCATTACGCCTATGACACCATCGCACTGGCGCGCGGCACTGGCGGCGCCATCGTCAAGCAGGGCGGCAAGAACTGGTATTTCATGACCGCCGATTATGCGTTTGGCCAGTCGCTGGAGAAGGATACGTCGGAGCTGGTGAAGTCGGCCGGCGGCAAGGTGATGGGTTCGGTCAAGCATCCGCTGTCGGCGTCGGATTTTTCGTCCTTCCTGTTGCAGGCGCAATCGTCGGGCGCGCAGATTCTCGGCCTGGCCAACGCGGGCGGCGATGCGATCAACTCGATCAAGGCGGCCAACGAGTTCGGCATCACCAAGAAGATGAAGCTGGCCGGGCTGCTGATCTTCATCAACGACGTGCACTCGCTGGGCCTGAACCTGACGCAGGGCATGTACCTGACCGACGGCTGGTACTGGGATCAGAACGACGACACGCGTGCCTGGGCGAAACGCTATTTCGCCAAGATGAAAAAGGAACCGTCGATGTTGCAGGCGGCGGACTATTCGGCGGCTGGCAATTACCTGAAAGCGGTGAAGGCAGTTGGCGCCGATGATTCCGACAAAGTGATGGCCTACCTGAAAGCGAACAAGATCAACGATATGTTCACCAAGAACGGCGTGATCCGCCCGGACGGCCGCATGGTGCACGATATGTATCTGATGGAAGTGAAGAAACCATCCGAGTCGAAATATCCATGGGATTACTACAAGGTGTTGGCCACGATTCCGGGCGACCAGGCCTACGCCACCAAAGCGGAAACCAAGTGCAGCCTGTGGAAATAAGCTGAGATGGAAATCTTCGGCTATCCCTTGCCCATGATAATGAGCCAGCTGCTGCTGGGTCTGGTGAACGGCTCGTTCTATGCGATGCTGTCGCTCGGCCTTGCCGTGATTTTCGGCCTGCTCAATGTGATTAACTTTTCGCACGGCGCGCTGTACATGATGGGCGCGTTCCTGGCGTGGATGGGCATCGAATACGCCGGTCTCAACTATTGGGTGATGCTGGTCCTGGCGCCGCTGCTGGTCGGGGTGTTCGGCGTCATCATCGAAAAGACCATGCTGCGCCATCTGTACAAGCTGGACCATCTGTATGGGCTGCTGCTGACCTTCGGTATCACGCTGCTGGTGGAGGGCGTGTTCCGCTCGTTCTATGGCGTCTCCGGCCAGCCATTCCAGACACCCGAGGCGCTGGCCGGCGCCACCGACCTCGGTTTCATGGTGCTGCCGAATTACCGCGCCTGGGTGGTGCTGGCGTCGCTGACGGTGTGCCTGTCCACCTGGTTCGTGATCGAGAAGACCAAACTGGGTGCCTACCTGCGCGCCGGCACCGAGAATCCCAAGCTGGTCGAAGCCTTCGGCGTCAACGTACCGCTGATGGTGACGCTCACCTATGGCTTCGGCGTCGCTTTGGCGGGCTTTGCAGGCGTTTTGGCGGCCCCAATCATCCAGGTGCAGCCCCTGATGGGGCAGAACCTGATTATCGTCGTATTCGCCGTTGTGGTGATCGGCGGCATGGGGTCGATCATGGGCTCGATCCTGACCGGGCTGGCGCTGGGCGTCATCGAAGGATTGACCAAGGTGTTCTATCCGGAGTTTTCATCGACGGTGGTGTTCCTGGTGATGGTGGTGGTGCTGCTGCTGCGTCCGGCAGGCTTGTTTGGCAAGGAAAAATGATGAACAAGAAAATCGGCTACCTCATTGCCTTGGCGATCGCGATTGCCGCGCCGTTTGTCGGCTATCCGGTGTTCCTGTCCAAGCTGCTGTGTTTTGCGCTGTTTGCCTGCGCCTTCAACCTGCTGATTGGCTTTACCGGTTTGCTGTCCTTCGGCCATGCGGCCTTCTTCGGTATGGCGGGCTATTTCGCCGGCAACGCGCTGAAGAACTGGGGCCTGCCATTTGAGCTGGGTCTACTGACTGGCGTTGTAGCGGGCGCGCTGATCGGGCTGGTGATGGGCGCGCTGGCGATCCGCCGGCAGGGCATCTACTTTTCGATGATCACGCTGGCGCTGGCGCAGATGGTGTATTTCGGCGCCCTGCGGGCAGGGGAGTTCACCGGTGGCGAAGACGGCTTGCAAGGTGTTCCACGTGGAAGGCTGTTCGGCGTGGTCGACCTGAGCAATGACACCGTCTTGTACTTTGTGGTGCTCGGCATCTGCGTGCTGGCGTTTGCGCTGATCGTGCGCACGGTGCATTCACCGTTTGGCCAGGTGCTGAAGGCAATCAAGGAAAACGAGGCGCGCGCCGTCTCGCTTGGGTACGACGTGGACAAGTACAAGCTGCTGGCCTTCGTGCTGTCGGCTGCGTTGGCGGCACTGGCCGGCGCCACCAAAACCGTGGTGCTGGGATTCGAAACCTTGACCGATGTCCATTGGACGATGTCTGGTTTGGTTATCCTGATGACGCTGGTCGGCGGCATGGGGACGCTGGCCGGGCCGATGCTTGGGGCGATCATCATCATCGCGCTGGAAAACAAACTGGGCGACTGGGGCACGCTGCTGGCGGGCGTTACCGGCATCGAGTGGTTTAACACCATCGGGGAAGCGGTCAACATGGTGGTTGGCCTGATCTTCATTGTTTGTGTGCTGTCGTTCCGGCGCGGGATTATTGGCGAGTTCATCGCACTGGCCGGAAAGAAGAAACCAGTGTGAGGACGCTATGCAACTCAAAACCATGGTGCTGGCGCTGGCCGGCACAGCAGTCGCCGCCTGCGGCGCGCACCGGCATGACGAGCCGGAAGAGCTGAACATCAAGCCGGCGCATCTCGGCGACATCAGCAGCAAAACCTACGACGGCGCCAGCGACGATCTGCTGACCGCCGGCCTGGGCAAGACGGGATTGGCGGCCAGCGCGCCGGCCTTTGCCGATCCGGCCCATCCTACGGCCGCAGAACTGCGCCGCAACGCCATCCACAGCAATTACCGCGCAGTGCTCGATATTGCCGCCAACAGCGGCTACGGCACGCTGTACGGGCCGAATGTCGATGCCCAAGGCGTGGCCGGAGCTGGCGAGGGCAAGATCGCCGGCAGCGAGCACATCGTCTACACGGACAACAACGTGACCCTGATGGTGCAGGTGCCGGCTGGCTTTGACGTGAAAAAACCCTGCATCGTGACCGGCACATCGAGCGGCTCGCGCGGCATCTATGGCGCCATCGGTAGCTCGGGCGAATGGGGATTGAAGAATAATTGCGCGGTCGCCTACAGCGACAAAGGCGGCGGCACCGGCCTCTACATCTTCGACGATGACAGCGTGAACCTGCAGGATGGCTTGCGGGCCACGCGTGCGGCGGCGGACAAAAACGCTATCTTCGCGCCGGTGCTCAGCGATGCGGAGCGGGCGGCGTTTGCTACCGCTTCTCCGGGCCGGGTCGCCTTCAAGCATGCGCACTCGCAGCTGAACCCGGAAAAGGACTGGGGCAAGTTCACCTTGCAGGCGGTGGCGTTTGCTTTCTATGTGCTCAACGAAAAGTACGGCGCATTGGCACGCGATAACAAACGCCACATCGTTGCGTTGACGCCCAAGAACACCATCACGATTGCCTCCAGCATCTCCAATGGCGCCGGCGCGGCCTTGCTGGCGGCGGAACAGGACAGCGAGGGCCTGATCTCCGGCGTGGCCGTCAGCGAGCCGCAGATCCAGCCTAAAGCCGCCAGCGGCTACACAGTGCGGCAGGGCGCGGCGGCAGTGACGGGGCAGGGCAAGTCGCTCGTGGATTACGCGACTTACGCGGCGCTGTATCAGCCTTGTTTATCGCCCGGCCGCTGCACGGCGCTGGTTGGCAAGGGGCTGCTGAGTGGTGCCGATCTGGCCGCGCAGCAGAACGACGCCAAGGCGCGTCTGAGAGCTTACGGCTGGCTGGCGGATTCTGATGTGTTGCATAACGCGCATGCGGCCACCAACGTGCTGGTGGCGGTCACGTATGCCCACGCCTATGGCAAGTTTTCTGTGACAGATAAGGTCTGTGGTTTTACATTTGCGCAGACTGGCGCGAACGGCATGCCGCTGGCGTTCACGGCTGAGCAGAGGGCTGCCAGCTTCGCCACGCAGAATGGCATCATCGGCAATGTGGTGTACGAGGATGCAATCGGCGGCGCGCAGGCATACAACCTGGGTGTATCGCCAAGTAGCGGCATTGCGGACCAATCGCTGGATGGCTTCGTGTGCCTGCGTTCATTGGCGACCGGAATCGATACGCTGACCGGCGCGCCATTGACTGGGACGCTGGCCGCACAAAGCGCGCGCATCCGCGCCGGTGTGGCCGAGGTTCAGGCCAGCGGCAACCTGAAAGGCAAGCCAGCTATCATCGTGCATGGGCGCAGGGATACATTGATCCCGGTGAACTTTGCCTCGCGTGCGTATGTGGGCTTGAATGCGTCGGTGGAGGGCGGGGCCAGCAAGCTGCGTTATATTGAAGTGACCAACGCCAATCACTTCGATGCGTTTGCGAGTCTGCTACCGGAAAGCGTGGTGCCGCTGCATCTGTACCTGTTCAGGGCGCTGGACGCGATGCTGGCCCATCTGCGCGGCGCTACGCCATTGCCGCCATCGCAAGTGGTGCGGACGGTAACGCGTACGGACAATACGACGGCGATCACCGCCGCCAACTTGCCGCCGTTCGCCGCAACCCCAACGGCGGCGAACTCGATCACGGTCAGTGGCGCAGTGGTAACAATCCCTGATTGAGCGGAGCGCCGTGCGGGGGGAATTACAGCGCAGCAGCGTAGATAGCGCGCGCATCCTCGCGGGTCACTAGGCGAGGGTTATTGCCGAGTAGGCGGGTCTGCAGCATGGCATCATCCGCCAACCGGTCCAGATCCGCTTCCCTGATACCGACCTGTTGCAGCGTACGCTCAATGCCGGTGACGGTAGCGATTTGTTGCATCGTAACAGCCAGCGCCTCCGCCCGTGCCTCAATGGAACCGCTGGCTGCCGGCACAACAATCTCCGCCAGCTCCGCATACAAATCCGCCGCTTCAGGCGCATTAAAACGCAGCACGTGCGGCAGCACCAGCGAGTTCGACAAGCCATGTGGCACGTGAAATATCCCGCCGATCGGATAGGCTAGCGCATGCACCGCCGCCACCGGCGCGTTTGAGAAAGCCTGCCCGGCCAGCATCGCACCCAGCAGCATGGCTTGGCGCGCGTGCAGATCCCTACCGTTCTCGCAGACCGTAATCAGGTTGGCCGACAACAATTGCAAAGCCTTGCGTGCCAGAATATCGGACAAAGGGTTCTTCTTGTGCTTGCTGGTATAAGCCTCAATCGCATGTACCATGGCGTCGATACCAGTAGCGGCGGTCACATGTGACGGTAGCCCCAGCGTCAGCTCCGCATCAAGCAATGCCAAATCGGCATAGAGTTGTGGAGCGACGACGCCCATCTTTGTGGTAGCGCCGGTGGTGACGATGGCGATATTGGTGACTTCCGATCCGGTCCCTGCGGTAGTGGGAATCTGCACCAGCGGCAACCGCGCACCCTTCACATTGCCAATGCCGTAGATAGCGCTGATCGGCTGCGCACTGCTGGCCAGCACAGCAATCAGCTTGGCCACATCCATCGAGCTGCCGCCGCCCAGGCCGATGACGATGTCCGCCCCGAACGCGCGCGCTGCATCAACCGCCTCCAGCACCACTGCCTCTGGCGGATCGGCGACCACCTTGGAATATACCGCCACCGCTAGTCCGGCATCGCGCAAGCTGGCTGCCGGCGCATCGACCAGACCAGTTTTCAGGAAGCCCGGATCGGTGACCAGCAGCGCCCGTTTGACGTCCGGAAAGTGCTGGGCAATGTGCGCGCCCAAGCGTCCGGCGGCGCCGAGTTCGGAAACGATGTGGGCCACGGTGCTGAAACTAAAGGCGGGGAAGTCAGTCATGAAGGCGTCCGTTCAGTGGTGAATTCCCGTCAAGCTTACCGCAAGCCATGCCGGATGCGCATAAGCTAGCTCACATTTCTTCCGTACAATAGAGCTTTGCACGTTGGAGATGGCGGGATCATGGTGGACTTTTGGGTGTTAGGTGTTGCTGCGTTTGGCGCAGGCTTGGTCGATGCAGTGGTGGGCGGAGGAGGGCTGATACAGCTGCCGACCATGTTCACCGTTTTCCCCAATATGGCGCCGGCCACGCTGATCGGCACCAACAAGCTGGCCAGTATCTTCGGCACCAGCGTGGCGGCAGTCAGCTACGCACGGCGCGTGGCAATTGCCTGGTCGGTAGCGACTCCTGCGGCGATGGCCGCGCTGGTCTTTGCCTTCCTGGGCGCGTACACCGTCACTCACGTATCCGCCGATTTCATGCGTACCGCGCTGCCGATAGTGCTGGTATTGGTGGCCATCTACACCTTTGCCAAGAAAGACTTCGGCAGCGTCCATGCGCCCATCCATACTGGTGCCAAGGAGCAGTCGCTGGCGCTGGTGGTCGGTGCGGTGATCGGTTTCTATGACGGTTTCTTTGGCCCCGGCACGGGCAGCTTCCTGGTGTTCCTGTTTGTGCGGGTGTTTGGCTTTGACTTCCTCGGCGCATCGGCGGTCGCCAAGATCGTCAACGTTGCGTGTAACTTTGCCGGTCTGGTCTGGTTCGGCTATGCAGGACACCTGATCTGGCAGCTGGGTTTGACCATGGCCGTGTGCCAGATTGCCGGTTCTGTGATCGGTTCTCGGCTGGCGATGAAGCATGGCAGTGGCTTTGTCAGGAAGCTGTTCCTGGTCGTGGTATCGGTGTTGATCGTCAAAACAGGTCACGATGCATGGTTGCGTTGGTGATACTGTTTCACGTGGAACAAAGTTGAAAGGGCACTTAGTGCCCTTTTTTTATTGTTTCACGTGGAACAGAAACCAACAATATTTTTGCCTAAAAAAGTCGCAGTACCAAAAAAACTCTATAATTTGACCTTGATCCCTTCGCCTTAAATTTTTCCACCATGTTATTCCCTACCAAATTCGACGTTATCGTTGTCGGCGGCGGTCATGCCGGCACCGAAGCAGCGCTTGCTTCTGCCCGCATGGGCCAGAAGACGCTGCTACTTACCCACAACATTGAGACGCTGGGTCAGATGTCGTGCAACCCTTCCATCGGCGGTATCGGCAAAGGCCATCTGGTCAAAGAAGTCGATGCGCTGGGCGGTGCCATGGCGCTCGCCACCGATGAGTCGGGCATCCAGTTCCGCATTCTGAATTCCTCCAAAGGCCCTGCCGTACGCGCTACCCGCGCCCAGGCCGACCGTATTCTGTACAAAGCCGCGATCCGTTCGCGCCTGGAAAACCAGCCTAACCTGTGGCTGTTCCAGCAGGCTGTAGACGACCTGATGGTGGAGGGCGAGCGCGTGGTCGGCGCCGTCACCCAGATCGGCCTGAAGTTCCTGGCGCCTGCCGTTGTGCTGACTGCCGGTACTTTCCTCGACGGTAAAATCCACGTTGGCCTGAACAACTACTCGGGCGGTCGCGCCGGCGATCCGCCAGCGGTGTCGCTGTCCGCGCGACTGAAAGAACTGAAGCTGCCGCAAGGCCGCCTGAAGACCGGTACGCCGCCGCGCATCGACGGCCGCAGCATCGACTTCACGCAGATGACCGAGCAGCCTGGCGATCTGGACCCGGTGCCAGTGTTTTCGGTGATGGGCAATACCGCCATGCACCCTGAGCAAATGCCATGCTGGATCACGCACACCAACCAGAAAACCCACGACATTATTCGTGGTGGCCTGGACCGCAGCCCGATGTACACCGGCGTGATCGAAGGTGTCGGCCCGCGTTATTGCCCGTCGATTGAAGACAAAATTCATCGTTTCTCGTCCAAGGAATCGCACCAGATTTTCCTGGAACCGGAAGGCCTGACGACCCACGAATTCTATCCAAACGGCATCTCCACCAGTCTGCCATTCGATGTGCAGATCGAGCTGGTACGCTCGATGAAAGGCCTGGAAAACGCGCACATTCTGCGTCCTGGCTATGCCATTGAATACGATTATTTCGACCCGCGCGGCTTGAAAGCGTCGCTGGAAACCAAGGCCATCAACGGCCTGTTCTTCGCTGGCCAGATCAACGGCACCACCGGCTACGAAGAAGCGGCGGCGCAGGGCCTGCTGGCTGGCGTCAACGCGGCACTGCAAACCCAGGGCAAGGAAGCCTGGACGCCTGCACGCTCGGAAGCCTATCTGGGCGTGATGGTGGATGACCTGGTCACGCAAGGCGTGATGGAGCCATACCGCATGTTCACCAGCCGCGCCGAATATCGCCTGAGCCTGCGCGAAGACAATGCCGACATGCGCCTGACTGAGATCGGCCGCAAGCTGGGTGTGATCGGCGATGCGCAGTGGGAAGCGTTCGATCGCAAGCGCGAATCAGTGGCGCGTGAACTGGAACGTTTGCGCTCGATCTGGGTGCATCCACGCATCGTCGAGGCGGCAGAATCCGAGCGTGTGATTGGCCAGGCCATCGAACGCGAGTATTCGCTAGCCGACTTACTGCGCCGCCCAGGCGTCGAGTACGACAAGTTAATGACGCTGAAAAGCAACGATGGCCGCGACCTGGCTGGCCCTGGCGAAACCGACGCAGCGGTCAAAGAACAGATCGAAATCCAGCTCAAGTATTCGGGCTATATCGACCGTCAGACGCGCGAAGTGGAGCGTCACGAGCACTACGAAAACCTGAAACTGCCGGAGAACTACAACTATCTGGACATCACCGCGCTGTCGGTGGAGGTACGCCAGAAGTTGCACGCGCAGCGACCTGAGACTTTGGGCCAGGCATCGCGTATTTCCGGTGTGACGCCAGCAGCGATTTCGCTGTTGCTGGTACACCTGAAAAAAGCCGGTTTCGGTGGTTTCGTTCAGAAAGATGAGGCAGCATGAAGGTGTTTGACCGTGGCGTAATCGCGGATGTTTTGAAACAAGGCATCAAGCAGCTGCCACTGCAGCTGAGCGAGGAACAGGTAGAAAAACTGCTGGACTACCTGGCCCTGCTGAACAAATGGAATTCGGTTTACAACCTGACCTCGGTGCGCGACCCATTGGAGATGGTCAAGCTGCACCTGTTGGATTCATTGGCGGCGGTAGCGGCTTTTGCTGGCGCCAGCAACGTGCTGGACGTGGGCGCAGGGGGCGGATTGCCGGGTATGGTGCTGGCGATCAGCCGGCCAGACATGAAAGTGTCGATGATCGACACGGTGCACAAGAAAACCGCCTTCCTGAATCAGGTAAAGGCGGAGCTGGGCTTGAGCAACGTGACGGTGTACACGAAGAAGGTGCAGGAGCTGGAAGTGAAGACGAAATTCGACGTCATTACCTCAAGAGCGTTCGCAGACCTATCGGACTTCGTCAACTGGTCCGGGCACCTGCTGGCAGAGGGCGGGCAATACATCGCCTTGAAAGGCACGGCGCCAGCAGAGGAGCGAGAGCGACTGCCAGCACCATGGAAAGTGCAGAAATTAGAACCTTTGGCAGTGCCAGGGCTGGACGCAGAGCGTCATCTGGTTTTCATCAAAGCCGAAACAGAATAAACGGTTTATACGGTATAAATGGTTTATATCATTTAGATAGTATAAATCGTTTATATCGTTTATACCGTATAAATCAAAAGCAACAATACACATAAGAAATACATGGCAAAAATTTTTTGCGTAGCAAATCAAAAGGGCGGCGTAGGCAAAACCACCACCACCGTTAACCTCGCCGCCGGTCTGGCAAAACTGGACCAGCGCGTGCTGCTGGTTGACCTGGACCCGCAGGGCAACGCCACCATGGGTGCAGGCATCAACAAGGCAGGACTGAAAGCATCGACCTACGAGGTGATGCTGGGCACGGCGGATGTCGCGACTGCGCGCCAGCGTTCCGAGCCGGGCCACTTCGACGTATTGCCATCCAACCGCGAGCTGGCCGGTGCCGAAGTAGAGATGGTGGAACTGGACAACCGCGAACGCCGCCTGAAGGAAGCGCTGGCGCTTGTGGATAAAGAGTACGATTTCATCCTGATCGATTGTCCTCCGGCTCTGTCGATGCTGACACTGAACGGCCTGTGCGCCGCGCATGGCGTGATCATTCCGATGCAGTGCGAGTACTACGCGCTGGAAGGGCTGTCCGATCTGGTCAACACCATCAAAAAGGTGCACGCCAACCTGAACCCGGACCTGAAGATCATCGGCCTGCTGCGCGTGATGTTCGATCCGCGCATGACGCTGTCGCAGCAGGTATCAGCACAACTGGAACAGCACTTCGGCGACAAAGTCTTCAAGACCATCATCCCGCGCAATGTGCGTCTGGCGGAAGCGCCGTCGTATGGCGTACCGGGCGTCACCTTCGATCCGACCTCCAAGGGTGCGCAGGCGTATATCGCCTTCGGCGCCGAGATGGTCAAGCGCATCAAGAAAATGTAAGGCAATCACATGGCAACCAAAAAACTCAAAGGCCTGGGTCGCGGCCTGGACGCGCTGCTGGGCGGCGACGGCGACTTGAACACGGCGGATGCGAACACGCCATCCGAACTGAAGGTCACGCAGATGCAGGCGGGTAAATACCAGCCGCGTACCCGCATGGATGAGGGCGGCTTGCAGGAGCTGGCCGCCTCGATCAAAACCCAGGGCATCATGCAGCCTATCCTGGTGCGTCCGGTCGGCAAGGACAAATACGAGATCATCGCCGGCGAGCGCCGCTTCCGCGCCGCGCAACTGGCTGGATTAGAGGTGCTGCCGGTACTGGTGCGGGATGTTGACGACCAGGCCGCCGCCGCGATGGCGCTGATCGAGAACATGCAGCGCGAGGACCTGAATCCGCTGGAAGAAGCGCAGGGCATTCATCGTCTGATCACCGACTTCGCGTTTACGCACGAACAGGCGGCCAATGCGGTTGGTCGTTCGCGCAGCGCCGTGTCCAACCTGCTGCGCCTCATGAATCTGGCAAGCGCGGTGCAAACCATGCTGATGGCCGGCGATATCGACATGGGCCACGCCCGCGCGCTGCTGGCGGTCGATGCCGCGACCCAGATCAACCTGGCCAATATGGTCATTGCCAAAAGATTATCGGTGCGCGAAACCGAGAAGCTGGTGACCAAAACGCTGGAAGAATTGAAGGCGTCGCCGAAAGAAGCGCGCGTCAAGGAAAAGTCCGGCGATATCACCCGCCTGGAAGAAGAGCTGTCGGACAAGCTGGCCACACCGGTTGTGTTCAAGATGGGCACCAAAGGCCGTGGCCAGATGATCATCGACTTCGCCGACCTCGACATCCTCGACGGTGTCCTGGCCCGCCTGCGCGCCTAACCGTCCGGGGTCAGATACCGTCTTGAATAGCAAGCCCTTTTGAAAGGTAATTGGCGTCAAAGGGCTTGCCGGTACGAATGACACCATAGATGAGATGCACGAGCTTATGCATCACGGCGCCGATTACGGC